>NZ_FNVA01000014.1 GCF_900108185.1 Bryocella elongata
ACGCGCTACTGCAAATACGCTGCCACCTTCGCCAGCACGGTCAACATCGCCTGCGCCGCTCTACACCTCAAACAATATGTCGATACAGCCTAGCTCCAATGTATCGCTGATTCACCGCGTCCGCGCAAGTCTTGGATCTCTGGTCGGGTGTTCTTACTAGACTCTCGATCACTCATCGTTCAGCGTTGGAGCGAGAGGAGAGCCAGTCCTGCAACTCCGAGATTCGGAACCGCCACCGCCGCCTTCGTCCGTTTCCTAGGGGGTGGCCGGGCAATGCACCTTCTCGTGCAAGGCGCTGAACCGTCGCTGGATGTAGGCGGACGAATTGGCTCGCTTCCGCCGCATCGACGAAAGGCTCAAACGACGACATAGTGGGAGACATTTGCGCCATAGATCACCTCAATTGGGAATGCGCGGCAGTTACCCGCTGTCGCCAAGAGTGGTCATCGGGAGCCTACGCTGTCCAATACTTTCCATTTATCGGGTGATAGGTGGCAGTTATCGGGTAGCGTTCCTTTGACTGTCAGAGCCAACAGCATCAAGGGCTTCTGTCGTCTATGGGAGTTCAACCGCTTACGTATGCGGAAAAGAGTATCTTTGGCCACTGCACAACTTCTGCTGCACGTTCCCGCCTCCAAGCGTGCAGATCCTATTGGGGCAGACCATGTAAGCCCCGAACATCTCTGTCTGTTGGGGCTTACCTGTGAACGATTGGGCGGAGTTTCGACATTTTTTGTACCTCGTCACGATTCTGGAGAAGGGAGGGTTTCGCCCCGCCGCGGAATCCCTCCATACCTCCCAACCGAATCTCACGGTCCAGGCACGCCAGTTTCAGCAATACGCTTCCGTGAACCTCTATCGAAAAGCGAAGGATGGACGCATCTACCCAACGGAAACGGGCCTCGCCTTTATCCCCCTGGCCAGGTCCGTTTTGGAAGCTCGAGATGAGGTGATCGCCGCCATCATCGCTATCGAGCGTGGGGAGATTGACGCAATCCGTCTTGGATCCAGTCCACTCGCGGATCATGAACTCTTTCGCCTGCTCTGTTCCATGCACAAGGAGCTGATGCCAGGGTGCAGTGTGAGACGCTCGCATGGGGATACCACTCAGCTTGCGGAAGCACTTCTTGCCGGAGAGTTGGATGCGGCACTCGTCACACTTCCGCTAAAACATACCGATCTGTGTGTGCGTGACCTGCGCCAGGATCGGCTTGTTGTTTGTATGCGTCGCGACAGCCCGCTCGCCGAAAAGGCCGCGGTCGAGGTCAGCGATCTGCAGGACAATCTCACCATCTTGTATCACCCGAATCGTCACCCCGAGGCGCACGCGCGTCTGATGGAACTTCTCCACGGTGCGGGGCTACAGATCGAGGAATATTCCAGCGCTTCGCATCCGACAGAGATGCAAGCTCTCGTGAAAGACGGGTACGGGGTGGCTCTGATTCGTGAAGGAATGCCGTTGGATGAAGTGCTGACGACACGCCGCATTCTCGGCGTGGATTGGACCGTCGATATGGCGGTCGCCTACCACCGTGAGCGTCACCCAAAGACCATTCCGATTCTGGTTCGCAAGCTAAGAAAGATCGCACAGCCAACATCCGCGTTTCCACGAAAACCGCCGCAGTCCAGCACCGGCAACAGTGAGAGCGGAATCCGTTCTGCGTCGCAAACGCCCGTGCAACTACAGCTCCTCCGATAGACGACATGGTTTGGGGAAAGGAAATCTTCACGGTCCAATTGCACGACTCGCCTCATCGCGGCATGGGGTAGCGGCTGAGTGCAATGAGGATATGCGAAAGCGATAAATGGCAAGTATCGGCTCCGCTGACCCCGATAAATAACAAGTATTGGACGAGCGGATTCCACATCCCCAATGATCACGGCATATCGCGACTGATTGCAGTCGTTGGAGGTGCCGATGTCTCACCGCAGTCCCCTTGATCTCGCCCATGGCATGACGCATCGCACGAGGCGTCTACGTTCCCACCTTCCCGCTCGGCATATCCTGCCCTCACTCCGCAGGCTTGTTCCGGTGCTCCTTCCTCTCGCACTTACCGCTGTTGCGCATGCCCAGGGAACGATGGACTTCTCCGGAGCTCAAACGCTCATGGGGACCTTCAAGAGCAAGCAACTGTGGAACCCGAATCCCCAGCTCAACCGTGCTAGTTGGGGGCACGTCTCCGTCTATCGATGGACAGGCGAGGATGGGTATCACTGGCGCGAGGGATTGGTTCTTCCTCCGTCGTACATCCCCGGGCATCGCTACCCGCTTGTCATCCAGACGCATGGATTTCGGGAAGGCCTCTACCTTGTCGATGGACCCATACGACCGCCTTCGCCGCGCAAGCGCTCGCGGCGCGTGGCATGGTCGTCCTGCAAATGGAGGACCGATTGGACCGGCACCGCGTACCTTCCGACCAGGAGGCAATCGTTACTGCCAAGGGCTGCTTCGAGGCGATCCAGAGGCTCGCTGCGGAGGGTCTGATCGATCCGGACCGCGTTGGCATCGTCGGATTCAGTCGGACCTGTTGGTACGTGGAGACAGCTCTGGAGATGTTCCCCTTGTCCTTCCGCGCTGCTGTGATCGTGGACGGGATCGATCAGGGCTACATGAGCGATATGTTGTTTTGTCCGACGCTGAAAGCCTGCAGAACGGATATTGAAGATGCGGACGGAGGAAAGCCATTCGGAGCTGGGCTTCAGGCCTGGATGCAACGTGCGGTCAGTTTCCACACGGATCGAATCCAAACCCCAATTCGCATCGAGGCCATTCAGTGGTACTCCCTGCTTCAGGAGTGGGACTTGTATTCCAGCTTGAGACAGCAGCACAAGATCGTCGACCTCGTCTACATTCCGAACGGCCAACATATCCTCCAACAGCCCCAGCAGCGCTATGCGTCGCAACAAGGAACGGTATCGTGGCTTGCCTCGTGGCTCCTGGATCGGAGTACGGTTGGAAACCGTTCTCCGCCGAGCCGTGATCCTGTCGCAGAGGCTTCTTGATGAACGCGTAGATGCGCTCCGGATGACAGATACTTTGCGAATAATTCTTATATGTTTTGCATAATACATCGGCATATCCGGTAGGAGTCCTACACAGATATATACGACCATGAAGTAGCATGAAAATCTGCACAGAACGCGTCGAACGTATAGAGGCGAACATGGCAACATGTCGTGCGACTCGTAAGCGCCGGGCACGCAGTCCGTGATCATCGCAAGCGAGTTGGTGCGGTCGGCACCGGGCGTGCGTTCGATGTCGACACGGTTGATCTGTGTCGTGAGTGTTACCGTGTCGACGTTGACGGTGGATGCATTGTCTGTCACGTTCACGATTTCGCTAACGGGCGCGATGCCGAGCTGGACGTGAAGTGAGGTCTCGGCCTGCCCATCGACCGAGATTGTCTCCCGCACTGAAGCGAAGCCTTTCTCGCTGATGGTCAACACGTAGTCACCGAGAGGAACGTTGGGGACGTTGAAGCCGCCGTCAGCGCCGGGCAGTGCGCCAACTCGTCTCGGCGGCCGCGCAGAGCGCCTCCACGTTGATGGGCGGCAGCTTCAGGCCGGTGGCACAAGGTAGACCAATCGATACTTCCGACAAGGCCGGGGTGTCATGAAGAGGGCGGAACGGGCAACGTTCGCTGAACTCGTGTTTGTCCTGAGGTCGCGCCATTTGCTTCATATGGCACTCATGAGCGCCATGACGTCTGCAGCATGCCGGAAGGTTGGCGTCGGTGTCGCGTTGCGTCCACGTCGTTGCCTGGGCCAGCAGCGGAAGGCTGAAGACCACAAGTAACACGATGCTGAGGATCCGGCGCCACACGCTATCGACAGCGTACCAGTGTTTGTAGCCCATCCGGCGCAACTTTCGGTCATACCCCGCTACCGAGCGACGGTCAAGGACTCATGTGTTGAGTGGTCTTGCCCTTCCACCAGCTTCCCGTACTGGGTCAAAGTGGAAGAACAGGTCGGTTGCGTGAGTATGCCAACCTATCGAGGTTCTCTTGTTTTGCTGTGGGCCACCGTCTGCACAACGACGATTGCGCGGTGCATGATCCCACTACGGTCGCGCGGATTTCCGCGCCAGCAGTTTCGTTTCTGAGGGAAAGTATCCGGCCGCCCCATCAGAGAGTGGCCGAGAGCTTGCCGACAGGGAATGGCGGGAGTAGCGGTAATGAGCGCCTTCGGAGGTTCCTCCTGGCATGGCTCGTGATTCAGCAGCCGCAAGATGTGTCTCGGCCTATCAAAATTGACCGAAAAAAGGCAGATCGAAAACCAAAGTTGGTGGTATTTTCGAGACTCCTACGAATGTGATGGGCCGGAGCCGTTTGTCGTCTGCGACCTTTCAAGGGTCCAGCGCCAACTCTGGCCTGACCCTTGAACGCCGCGGACGACCGTTCCGGATCGACGCAACCCGCAACCCCGATTGAAAGCGCAGGAGCTTAATTTCGTGTATCTTTCCCGTTTTTCTGCACGTTTGATTCTTGGCGCGGTACCAGCATTCGCGCTGCTCTTGTTATCAGGTCTCACTTCTCGCGCTGAAGCGCAGGCCGCTCCGCAACTGCTGCCTTACACCTCTCGGCTGATTGCCGGAGGCGGTCCGACAGCGACCTTCACCGTCGGCGCGACCTGCCCAAAGGCCGGAACGACGGCGCTCGACGCCTACGGCGATGGCTGCTTCGCGAATGAGATTCAGCTGGTGGGTCCACGCTATGCCGCGGTCGACACGGCGGGCAACGTATTTATCGCGGACTATACGAACGGCCTTATCCGCCGCGTAGATGCCGTGACCGGCATTATTAATGCGGTTGCGGGCGGAGCGGCGTCCTCGCCCGCAAAGAACGCGACCTGCGGCACGCACACTTCGACCGACGCTCTGGGCGACGGTTGTCTGGGCACGGCCGTGAAGCTGGGCAAGCCCGCCGGTATCACCTTTGACGCGGCCGGCAACCTCTACTTCGCCGATCCTTACAACTACAACGTCCGCAAGATCACGGCGACCGGCGGCCTCATTCCCGCAACGGGTGGGGTCATCTCGCTGATGGACGGCGAGACCGGCGGCCTCAATACGAGCTCGTACGGTTACCAGGCAAGCAGTCAGTCTGGAAGTCCTTCGGTGACCTCCTGCAGTGCCCCCGGAGCGGTGTGCATCAATGCGGCGACTCAGGGCCTGTTGCGCGGGCCGTATGGCATCGCGATGGATGCGAACGGCAACCTCTTCATCCCGGACGAGTACTTCTACGCCCTTTTGGTGGTGAACACGAACTCGACGGCGAGCGTCGTGAATAATACGACCATCCAGCCGGGAACCGTTGGAAAGGTCGCGGGCGCGCTGGCCAGTGGTGTGCAGGTCTGCACCAACGGCACCACATCCAGCTCAGGCTGCGCGGACAGCACGTTTGTGAGCGGTGCCGTAGCGAACGCGTCCGAGCTCTACGATCCGTGGGCTGCTGCGGTCGACAACCTGGGGAATACGTTCGTTTCCACGGAGTACAACGACAACGTTGCGAAGATCTCCCCCGGCGGCATCATCACGAACTTCGCCGGAGTCCAGGGTTCGATAGGAAAGAGCCTTGTGAATACCAAGCGTGGCGCGGCTGGATCGTTTGCAATCGGAGCCGCGATGGGCCTCGCCGCAGACAACCTCGGGAACGTTTACATCCCCGATGTGACGAACGGCTTTGTCTGGCGTGTCGACGCAGGGACGAACTCGATGTATGCGGTAGCCGGCGGTGGCGCGGGTAGCTGCTCCACCCCTTATCCGGCTCCTCCTTCCTATTCGAGCGATTCGTTTGGCGATGGCTGCCCGGCGCTGGCCGCGAAGTATGGCGCGAGCGGCACCTACGGCAGCACCAGCGCAGCGAATGGACTTTACGGCGTAAGCGTGGACAGCTACGCGGATCTTTTCGTCGGCGATGGAAGCAACAACCTGGTGCGCGAGATCGCATCCGGTGCGCAGTTCGGCGTGATTGGCGCGAACCAGCCGACCGACACCCTGGACATCCACTTCGGTGCGGGCGACACACCGGCGACCTCAGGCGCATATGCCTTGACGTCAGGCGCCACAAACTTTTCCCTGGGCACGGCCGCCTGCACCACCAACACCGACACAACGACGGACTGCCTGCTTCCCGTCAAAGCCACGCCAACGGCACTCGGCGCCTTCGCCGGAACGTTGCAGGTGACGTCGAAGGCTGGCTTGACTTCAAGCTTCGTCCTCGGTGGAACGTACGCACAGAGCCCCAATACCTTGACCACACTGAGCTACAGCGCTAACACCGTAAACTGCACAGGGACAACATACGCGACGACCACGCCCATCACGCTCACCGCGACGGTCATCGCCAATGGTTCTAACCCGCCGAGCGGCACGATCACCTTCTATGCCACGACGGGCGGCAATACAGCGACGCTGGGAACGGTGAACATCTCGAATCTGGGGACCGCCTCGTCACCCACCTACGGAGCAGTGCTTAACTACACCTTCGCAACTCCGGCCACCTACAGCCTGAGCGCCACGTATAGCGGCGACACGACGGCTCCAATCTACTTCAAGGGTTCGACTGGCAGCGCTGGCTCGACACTGACATCCGCGACGCCCAGCTACTCGATCACCTCGACCGGCAATCAGCAGGGCACTGTCACTGCAGGACAGACGGCGCTGTATGCGTTCAACATCTCGCAGATCGTATACACCGGGACGATCAACTTTACGGTGTCGGGTCTGCCGGCGAACGCCAGCTACACGCTTAGCCCACAGAGTGTGAGCGGCAATGGCTGCACGACGACCAACACCGTGGCGCTGAGCATCAACACGCAGCAGAAGACGACCGTGCAGCCGAGCAGCATCGGAGGTTCGGGGACGGGTATGTGGCGCGCGCTGAGTCTGGCTTCCGGCTTCGGCCTGGCGCTGCTGGTCGGACTGCGCCGCCGCAAGCTTTCGCTGCGGCTCGGCCAGCTTGGCATAGTACTCGCGCTTCTGCTGGTTGCAGGTGGTGCGACGGGCTGCGGAAAGGCCGCAGGCACGGTGATTCAGCAGCCGACCCCGGCCGGGAGCTACACGATCACTGTCGCGGCCAAGGACTCCACGGGCCTCACCTCGGCTCCCGTCAACTTCACGCTCATCGTTCAGTAGCCGCGCGAGGCAAGAGAACGAGGTTCTCCGCTCCCTTGCCTGCGACCGTTGGCCCTTTATCGACTTGCACGATCGTTTTTCGGTCAGGAGATTCTTCTCGATGCACCATACTTCTCGAAACGCTGGATCCATCACTGCCTCTCGTTGCTTTTTCCGTTGCGGAGTTCGCCTGGCTCTTGGCGCGGCCATTCTTCTCTGCGGTCTCGCACCCAACGCGCGCGCCCAGTCCTCGACCTCCGGCGCAATTGCCGGCACCGTAACCGACATCAGCGGAGCCCTGCTGCCCGGCGTCACTATCAGCGTCAAGTCGAATGACACCGGTGCGACGAGGAGTGCGACGGCCAACTCCTCCGGCGAATTTCAGGTCGGTAATCTGATGCCCGGTTCCTACACCGTTGATATCACCGGCGACGGCTTCGAAACCTTCGAAGACAAGACGGTGCTGGTTACGGTGGGCAGCACGTCGAACCTCTTGCCGAAGTTGAAGACCGGTTCCGTCTCCGACAAAGTTGAGGTGAGCGGTGAAAACCCGACCATGCATGTTGACGACAATGCAATCTCCTCGACCATCGATCAAAACCAGATCGACAACCTGCCCATCAATGGGCGGCGCTGGTCGGACTTCGCTCGCCTCACTCCGGGCGTCGTCTCCAACCTGGATGGCTTCGGCCTGCTGAGCTTCCGCGGCATTAGCTACCTGCTGAACAACAACACTATCGACGGCGCGGACGACAACCAGGCCTACTACTCGGAAGCTCGCGGTCGAACTCGCACCGCGTTCTCCATTCCCCCGACGGCCGTGCAGGAGTTCCAGGTCAACACCTCGAACTACTCTGCGCAGTACGGCCGCGCGGCGGGCGGCGTGGTGAACACAGTGACGCGCTCAGGCAGCAACAACCTGCATGGCGAGCTGTTCTTCTACGATCGCGACAACGACCTGGGCGGCGCGACCAATCCGTACACGCTGCTGACCGAACAGAACTCCGCCGGAAGCTACTTCAGCGTACCCACCAAGCCCACCGATTGGCGCAAGAATTGGGGCGGCACCGTGGGCGGAGCGATCCTGCGCGACAAGCTGTTCTGGATTTATACCTTCGACCAGGAGCGCCGGAACTTCCCGGGGATCTCACGTCCCAACGACCCGAACGATTTCTTTGCGCCGTCGAATGCGACGCTGCCGGCGGGTGAGACCTGCTCGACGACGGCCTTTACGACCTCCGCACTTACCTTTCCGGCAGAGGGTGACTACAACTCGTGTCTGATCGCAGCGCTGTTCGGAGTCAGCTTCCAGGCCGGATCGGCGTACTACCAGCAGGGGCTGGGCATCCTGCAAAGCTTCATTGGCGCGGTACCCCGCGTGCAGGACCAGGTGATCAACCTGCCGAAGATCGATTACCAGATCAATCAGCGCAATCACCTTTCTCTGATGTACAACCGCATGCGCTACTCGTCGCCAAATGGTTTGTACTCTCAGAGCAGCACCACCGATGGCCGCTCCCATTGGGGCAACGACAATGTGAAGGAAGATTTCGGCATTGCCCATCTGACGACTGTGCTCAGCAACTCGCTGGTGAACGATGCGCTGGTGCAGTACGGCCGCGACTTCGAATTCGACCTGCAGCAGGCGCCGCTTCCGAATGAGCTTCCGCTTTCGCACAATCAATATGGGGCGGCAGCCAGCACCAACATCGGTTACTACTTCAGCGGCGGCATCTATGCAGGATCGAACCCCGACCTCAACCGCTTCGCGGATCCGGATGAGCGCCGCCTGCAGCTGCTCGACGCCATGACATGGAGCCACGGCAAGCACGTCTCCAAGTTCGGCCTGGAGTACAACAAGGTCTCGGACTACGAGAACAACCTTTACAACGGCAACGGAAGCTACAGCTACGACTGGACGTACAACTTCATCGCCGACTACCTGAACGCCACAACCGGCGTGGGTGGGCCTACGGCTTACGGTCCGAACTGCCCGAATCCCACCGCGCAGAACGGCTGTTTCTACCAGACGTACTACAGCTTCTCGCAGGACTTCGGCAGCCCGACGGCCGAGATCGCCACGCGCGAGTACGCCGGCTTTGCCACCGACGACTGGCGCGTGCTCCCCAACCTTACGCTGACGCTGGGCGTGCGCTATGAGTATGAGTACGTTCCGCCAAGCTCGTTCGTGAACACCGGGAACCCGCTGATTGCAGCCACAGATGGCGGCCTGCCTACGGCTCTGCCCCAGACGGCGAACCGTCCTGACGACCGGAACAACGTCGGTCCGCGCATCGGCTTCGCGTGGAACGTCTTCGGCGACGGCAAGACGGTGCTGCGCGGTGGTTACGGTATGTATTACGGTCGTATCATCAACTCCAACATCGTGCAGACCTACCTGGAGTCGGCTGCGCCTAATGCGCAAACCAGCTTCAGCAGCCTGTATCCTGGACACTGCGGTCCAGTCTTCCCAAACATCTACTCCTCACTGGCGCAGCTTTCGGCTTCCGCAGTGGCGGGTGGATGCGCGCTGCTGCCGACGGCGGCTTACTTCAGCCCGCACATGCAGAATCCGCAGGTGCATGAGGCCGATCTCGCGCTGGAGCAGAACCTCGGACACAACTTCATCTTCGGACTCACCTACATGATGTCGCTGGGCCGCGAGCTGCCGACCGCGATCGACACCAACTTCAGCATCGGCGCCACCGGCATCGGCACGTTCGCTGTCAACTCGCCCAGCGCGTCGGCACCTTCGAACCCGTATGCTGTTAGCACCAACTCGGAGGCTGCGACCAACAGCAACTTCCCCTACCCACCAGCAACCGGAGGGTATGTTACGCTGCCGCACGGCGGGGCGACGCCTCCGATCCTGCCCGCGGGTTTCCAGGAAAAGTTTTTCCTGAATGGCACGCGTCCCAATGCTGCGTACTACCAGATCCTGCAGGTGCAGAGCAGCGTGAACTCGAGCTACAACGCCCTGGCAGCGCAGATCGAGAAGCGCTACGACCATGGCTTCTCGCTGCTGAGCAACATCACCTGGTCGCACGCTCTGGATGAGAACCCGTACGAGTCTACGGTGGTTCCGAGCTACACGTTGTCTGATCCCACCAACCCCCGCGCGGATTACGGCAACAGCGCCACGGACGTACGCATTCGCTACGTGGCTTCCGCGATCTATGAGCCGCAGACCCACTTCCACGGCCTGACCAAGCAGGTACTGGGCGGATGGCGTATCGCTCCTCTGGTGCAGCTGCAGTCAGGTCTGCCTTACTCGCCGACGATCTCCAGCACATCGTTCAAGACCGTCACACTGAATGACGGGACCACCGGAACCCTGGCCGGCACCGGCATCAACGGTGCAGGTTCAGGCTCCACGCGCGTGCCGTGGGTAGCGCGCGACAGCTTCCACTACCCCAGGACGGCGGTCGTTGACCTCCGCCTCGGCAAGAACTTCTACCTGCCGCGTGTCGATCGCTTTGGCCTGCACAGCGAACCTCGCTTCGAGGTCTTCGCTGAGGTCTTCAACGTGATGAACCACCAGAACATCACGTCGTTGGTCACCGAGGCGTACGCTCTCACCGATGTGAAGGGCTCCACTCCGACGCAGACACTGACGCCGTATGCTCCGTTTGGCACCTATACCAACTCCAACAGCAATTACACGTATAGCCCACGTCAGCTGCAGATCTCCGGGCGGCTGCACTTCTAACCGCCAGACCAAGGCATTGCAAAGAACGAAGAGGCGGCCCGAATGGGTCGCCTCTCTTTTTCATCGCAATCATCGTCATGCTTACTTCGTTGCCGTGGACTGCACGGGCGCAGGCGCGGCTGTATCGCTCAGTATGCGGTTCAGCACGTGCGCCAGGCGCAGGCCGCCGAGCGCCAACTGAGCGTCCATGATCTTGCCCTCTTCCTCGTAGTAATCGCGCCCGATGACCGCTCCGGTCGGGACCATCGCGTCAACGGCATATTTGTGCGAGATGTTTGCCCAGGTGGTGGGCTCTCCGCCAGCGAGCCGGTCCCAATGATTCTCTGCGATCTCCTGCTCCAGCCGCGCAAGGTACTTCGGTTCGCTGAGATTGCGCTCCTGGATCATCGCGTCGTCCCAAACGCCATGCAGGTTGCAGCGATTGGTGTCGCAGACGGATGAACCAAGGAAGCTGACACTGATGTCGTTGCCTCCACGTGCATCCCCCAGGGCATGGAAGGGCTGATGAACGTCTCCGATGAGATGGACGAGGAACTTCAGCGCGAGAGCACGTTCGCGCGGAGGCAGCGAGGTGTCGCCGAGCCGGCCTTCGAAGTAGAGGATGCGATCTGTGACGCAATCTCTCCACGGTGACTTCGTGTCCGTCGACGACGCCGGGCAGTCACGCTGCCGATCGAACTTCGCCTGCCCCGCTGAGATATCGACAAAGTGCCAGCCGGCGGTCTTGGGATGTTCCTGGCGATAGCTGTCGGCCCACGCAGCGATGTCCGCCAATGTCTCTCGTCCCTTGCTGTCGGCGCTTAGCAGCTCAGCGATCTGCAACTTCGTTTCCGAGGTCAGATAGTTTTCCGCGACGAGCGCCGTGAGCCGATGGCCTGCTCTCCCCCAGGCCCAGGCCTGCGGCAGCGAAACGGTCATCAGGATGGTCGCGGCAACAACACCACGCACGGCCTTCTTCATGAAAAAATGCGTCATGCGCCGATACTACTGGCCGGGACCTACGAACGTCATCCATGTGGGCCGAGTCACCCTGCCAACTTTACTGTCATTTCTTCTCGTGGTCTCTATCACTGCGCGCGCGCAGGACGATGCCCAGGTTCCGCACGCGCCGACGCTCACGGTGACGTCGCGTCTCGTGGTGCTCGACGTGGTCGCGACCGGCAAGGATGGTAAGCCCGTCGAAGGCCTGACACGCGCGGACTTCCGCGTGCTGGAGGATGGGCAGCCGCAGGAGATCCGCTCCTTCGAGGCCACCACGATGCACACACTCCCAGCGACTTCCGCCGAGCCCGGGACCATCTTCGATCCCGGGAACCCTGCGAGCTTCGGGCAATCGCCGGCAGCGGTGCTCGTCCTTGACCAACTGAACACGCACTTCGCCGACAGTTCCTTCGCACGCCGCGAGCTGCATGACTATCTCGCAGGCCAGCCCGCGCTGCTGCCGCAACCGACGACGCTGCTCACGGTTTACGACAGCCACTTCCAGCAGATCGCGCCGTTTACCCGCTCTCGCGACCAGTTGCTGAAGGCTTTGGCCGCTGCGCCCACACGCTACGCGTGGAAGTTGGAGCAGGGCGGCAATAGCGATGTGGACTCCGGCCCGGTCGACCGGCTGCAGCAGAGCCTCAATGCGTTGGAGCAGATTGCACAGTCCTACGAGCGTATTCCGGGACGCAAGAACCTGGTCTGGGTGGGTGGCGGATTTCCTACACTGAACCCGACAACGCTCGATGGCGACGATGCACGCGAGGTAAAGGACACGCTGGACCACGTCACCGATGTCCTCCTCGACACGCGCGTGACGCTGTATGCGGTCGATCCCAGCAGCACTGCCGCAGGCGAGACGGAGATCACGTCCGCCGATCAGGCGGACTTCGCCATGGCGGCCGGCGGCCTCTCCGAGGGCATTCAGCCCTTCAGTTCCACCGCCGACTTCGACAGACTGGGAGCGGTGACGGGAGGCCGCGTGGTGCGCGGGCTCAATAACGTTTCCCAGCAGATAGCCTCATCGGTCCAACAGGGCGACGACTTCTACACGCTCGCCTATAGCCCCACCCGCCAGGACGATACCCCCGGCGCCTACCGCAAGATCACCGTGCAGTGCCTCCGTCCCGGCGTGACTGTGAGCACGCGCCAGGGCTATTTCCCTGCACCGGCTGTGAGCGCAGCCACGGCGCGGACCGACTTCTCCTACGATCTCTCGGCTGCCGCGGAGAGCGCCGTACCTCTGCACGCGGTGCGCCTTACGGTATCCGCTGCTGCGGGGACGGGAGCCTATATGCTCGAAGTGCCGGCAACGGACCTGACCTGGACGGCGAACCCCGATGGCTCGTCGACGGCGCACGTTGCAGCGCTGGCCGTCTTGCTCTCAGGAAAGGATGCCGCTCTCGGCCACATGCTGCGCACCATGACCGCGACAGCGAAGCCAGGGACAGATCTACGCAATCCAGATCGCAAGGCTGAATTCGCGCTAGCGGTGCCGTTGACAGGGAAGACGAAGAAGCTGCGGTTTGTCGTGCGCGACGCCACGACGGGCCACATGGGCTCCGCCGACGTACAAGTGGAAGGACGGTAAGACTTAGCGCTTTGAGGCTCCGGGGAGATGTCGCGAAGCCGATCCAGGGGAGCGCTGCAGTCTGACCTGCCCCCAGCAAACTCTGCCAGTTGGATCTGGAGTTCTCTCGTAATGGGAACGGGAGGACGGAGGATGAAGAAGAGTCGGTTTAGCGAAG
>NZ_FNVA01000012.1 GCF_900108185.1 Bryocella elongata
GAGGGGCCATGGCCCCTCTCCCTTCGAAAACCACAACCATCAACAATGAAGAGAATCTCCAGTTATGAATGGCAGGAAGGCTGGGGGCAGGTCACAGCTCCTCTCGGCGCAATTCGCCGAAACCAACCTGAGGCTGTTGGGTCCGTGGCACCGGAGGACGCTGTGTTCCTTGCGAAAGGGAAATTGATAAAACGCGACGCCTTCCAAGGTGCGAATGCAATCAATCCGTCCTGCCAAGGGATCAACATAGAGTGACAGCTTCCATAGACCGCCCCCACTCACACCTCCAAAGTGTGGAGCGACAGATGTTGAGGGCCAGTGCGCTAGCACGTCAATGTAGTCAAACCCATTTCGGTTATGAACGGATTCCACCTCCACTTGAAATGCTCTGCCATGTGCATGGGCTGCGGTCTCTGAGGACGTGCCAAGAACGGCCGGCACTCCGCACAAGATCCAAGTTTCGATGGAATCATTGCCTCGTGGGACGACTTTACTTATAGCATGGAGGTCGAAAAAGGGCCTGAATGCTTCAATCGTTCCCACGCAAAAATCGGGAATACGTAATAACGCCAGATCGGGCCCCCATTGTTCACAACCTTGCTCTCTCGGAAAAGCGATGGGCGCGCTCATCGCCCGGATGTCGATCGAAAACGTGTTCGGCTGCCCTCGGCCTGTCCTGATTGTGGCACCGAGCCTGTCCGCGTGCACGAGTATGGAATCCCAAACGTGAGTAGCCGTGAGGATGTAGTGAGCTCCATCAAGGAAGACAAGGGTCCCCGTTCCTGCCTGCTGGATACGTTCGCTTCCTCCAGAAGAACGAGAGATGGCGACAATGACCACTGTATTGCTCGTTGCATCCCGAATGATCCCGTTCCACTCATCCGAAGGCTGATCGGTCGTCCCTTTCAGAATGGAACGTACCTCACCGAGGCTCATTCTTTCTTGCATGCCGTAATAGGATTTCATATCGGAAGCAATAGAGTGTGTGCCAAGTCATGGGCCATGGTTAACATCTCTGAGCAGAGGTCACGGATCCACGTCGAAGAACTGAGCACGTTTTGAACTGTCGAGGGTGCGGAAATTCGCGATCTGCGAATTTACCAGTCTTTTTGAATGCTCAAGGGTGCTGAACTTAGCCGTCAACGCTCATGAAATCATTTAGATGCAACGACTTAGTATCACTGTCACAGCCGCGCTCCGCAATCGTTATGGGGTGCGTCATCGTGCACTGTTCGGATGACGCGAAATCGCCGATCAACGTCCGCACGGTCATGATCCAAGGAGCCGCAGACTTGTGCGACCTTCCTATCGCGTCAGAGGGGCAAGAGAAACACTTCTTACGGGGCTACCAACGCGTTCTTCTCGACGGGGTCGGACACTTTCCACATCGCGAAGCTCCGATAGCGGTCTTCGATGCGGTGCTTCCCCTGTTGAGCTGAATTCCAGCCGATCCGTCGCCACGTTGTGGATCAACGGCCGATGCGTGAATTGACCTTTTCCTTGGTTTGCTCGTAGGAAATCGGAATGTGCGCTCCGACAATCTCGAATTCAATTGTCCATCCGGTCTTTTCACGCGGCCCAAGAGTTCTATGAGTCCATCGCTGCTCAGCTTCGGCCAATGAATCTACGTTAGACGTCGTAGGTTCGAGCGCCACCGTGTATTGGCGGTTGGATCCGCTTGACGGCCATGCGCCGTGGCAGATCCAGATGCCAAGATAAGGCAGAGACCTCGGATCAAACCGAACGATGACACCTTGCCCTAAACTCGACCTATAGAGGGCTGCTGCGCCAGAGGACGTCGGCTCCGCAAACAGCTTGTGTGCGGTACGGCCATCGAACTCGCCTACCGCGCTAAGATCAACCGTCGTTCCGCGCGTGGCCTCGGCCAAGGGCCACCCGATAGTCGTCCCTCGGGTGAAATCGCCGGCCATTGACCCCTCGACGGTTACGGTAGCGATCTCCCTCGGCAGAATGATTCGATCCCCGGCCTCAACCGCAAACAGCGGGTGCGCGGACCACAACCAAGTAACCGGTTGGTCCGACAAATTTTCGATGTGATACTCGAGCACAAGAATTGAGCTGCTCAATCGTGCCGTTCGCGTCATACGCAGCGGTCGAGAACTCGCCTCCGCCATCAGACGCACCGTATCACCGCTCACTTCAGAACGCCAGGGAACACGCCATAGATCTCCATGGTCGGGTACTGCAGCTTCCTCTCCCACCGCATCGCAGGCAGCGACGCTAGGTAAGCATTCGTCGAAGCCACCAGCGTCGCTCTCATCAAATAGCGCCTCCGGTAGTGGCGGCTGATAAGGGTGAATCGGAGGCAGCAGAAATTCCTTACCGGTTCGCTTGCTGATCAGGGAGATAAGCTTCCCTCCGAAAGCAGGGAGAAAAGTCGCTTCCAGGGACTCATTTGTGAGGGATACCGTGAATAGATCGTTCGAAGCTTTCATAAGTTCTCCCAGAGCAGGAGAGCACAGGTGACAAGCTAACCTTGACATCTGCCGCCGGTATGTGAAAATGTCCGCTTGTGACGGTAACGTTCCCGGTCAATATCTTAGGCGAATAGATCCGCGTTTTCAAAGAAAAGACGTGCACCTGCACATCGGTTTATGCGAAGAACAAAAGGAGGGCAGAGTGAGCATCTTTGAAGCGAGTTTCCGCCATCATCGAGATCAATTTGGCGAAACGGGCACAGCATTCGCTGCGCCGGGACGGGTGAACCTGATCGGTGAGCACACCGACTACACCGGAGGACTTGTTTTACCGATGGCCATCCAGTTCCAGACAGTCGCAGTATTGAGCCCCAGGAAAGATAGCCTGGCTCACTTCTACTCCGCGAATCTGAACGAGCACTTCGAAATCGAGTTGAATCAACTCGAGCCCCGCGGTGGTGCGTTCTGGGGCGACTATGCCGCAGGTGTTGCGTGGAGTCTTGGTCAAGACGGTGTTCCGATAAGAGGGTTCAACCTCACCATAAACGGTGACGTCCCCTTGGGAGCTGGGCTCAGCTCGTCCGCTTCAGTTGAAGTCGGGGTGGCTACTGGTCTCTCCGCACCGGACACAACGACCCTGGCAGGGCCAGGTCGAAGAAGTTGCGCGCATCCAAGTTCCAAGCTTCGATCCCGAGTGCTATCTTTGCCCGGGAAACAACAGAGCTGGTGGCAACAGGACTGACGTCTACGTGACGACTTACGTTTTTGAAAACGACTTCGCCGCGCTCAGGTCCGATGGCCCCACATTTCGCGAGAACGAGGGAAGCAAGGGGCTGATCCTCGGCGAGAGCGAGCATGGGACATGCCGCGTCATCTGTTTCTCTCCACGCCACGATCTGACTTTGGCGAAAATGTCGGTCGAAGAGATCCGGCCAGTTATTGAAGTTTGGGTTGAGCAGTACCGGGAACTGGGCGCGCGCGAGGAGATTCAGTACGTCCAGGTCTTCGAGAATCGAGGTTCGATGATGGGCGCCAGCAATCCCCATCCTCACGGCCAGATTTGGGCAACACAATCGATTCCAAACGAAACGCAGGCCGAAATTGCGGGGCAGAAAAAGTATCTGGCCGAGCATGGTGAGGTATTGCTCGTTTCGTACCTGAGGCTGGAGGAAGAACTCAGCGAGCGGATCGTCGCCTCAAACGGAAGCTTCGTAGCGCTCGTACCATTCTGGGCGGTTTGGCCCTTCGAAACGATGATTCTGCCTCGCAGACGCATCGAACATCTCGAAGAATTGAACGACGCGGAGCGGTTTCACCTCGCAGATATTTTGCATCGGGTGACCGCCGCCTACGACAAAGTCTTCAATGCTCCGTTTCCTTATTCCATGGGGCTTCATCCTGCCCCTTACGATGGCGAGGCTCATCCCGAAGTTCAGTTTCACATTCACTTCTATCCACCACTGCTCCGCTCGGCGACGATCCGAAAGTTCGTGGTGGGCTTTGAGCTGTTGGGCGGTCCCCAGAGAGACATCACAGCAGAATCCGCTGCGGAGACGCTTCGGCGCGTCTGCTCAATCTGAGCAAGGAACACGCCACACCAGGCAGGCCCTGGTGTGGCGTGTCTCGGCAGCTCACTGGTTTGCGTTTACCCGCTCGACCCGGAAGGCCATCGCTCGAAAGTCCCCCTGTAGATCCAGATCGATACCTCGATCCATCCAGTACGCGCCGCTTGCGCGCGATGGGGTTTCTCCAGAAACCCTGCCGTCGAGGACCTCGATACGGTAATTCGCATTTCGATCAAGCCCTTCCAGATGCACCCGGGGGTAAGGATAGAGCTCGTTACTGGAGTGGAGAAACGCAAAGACGACGGCCTCGTGTCCGTCGCGTGCCACTGATTCCGTGACGGATTGCTCACTGCCATGCTCGGGTGTGATCAGCCGGTACAGCTCTCCACGCTGAACGGTCTCTCTCACGGTCTTGTATTGCCCGATCATTTTCTTGGCTGTGGCGAAATCCTCGGACGACCATTTATTGAGATTGGACCCGATACCGAGAGACCCCTGCATGGAGGAGAGGAACCGGTACTCGAGGGAGAGGGACCGCTGATTCGCCCAGCTTGGGGAATCTGTCACCCAGGCCATCATTACTCCAGGCGCATACGCATACGTAAACCCGTTCTGGATCGACAGCCGGTCATAGGCGTCAGTATTGTCCGAAGGCCACACCTCATCCGTGAGGTGCATGATGCCAAGGTCAACACGGCTGCCACCTCCAGAGCAGCTTTCAATCTCGACATTGGGATGTTTGGCTTTCAGCTCCGCAAGGATGCCATAGAGATTGTGGATGAAATCCACATAGACGTCCTTCTGCTCGTCGAGCGGCGCTGCGGGCCAGCCGGGTTCTGACCAGTTGCGGTTGTAGTCCCACTTGAGAAACGCAATATCATTCTCAGTTAGCAGCTTGTCAAGGAACTCGTAGACGTAAGCGCGTACGTCCGGTCGTGCCAAATTGAGGACGAGTTGGTTGCGGCCCTCCGTCCGCGGGCGTCCTGTGAAGTTCAACACCCAATCGGGATGCTTGTGATAAAGATCGCTGTCGGGATTCACCATCTCGGGCTCGACCCAGAGGCCGAAATCCATGCCAAGCGAATGCACTTTCTCAATGAGCGGCTTCAGTCCGTGAGGAAACTTCTGAGAGTTGACGTACCAGTCGCCAAGTCCTGCGCGATCGTCTTTGCGTTGGCCGAACCAGCCGTCGTCCATCACGAAGCGCTCGATGCCGATACTAGCTGCCTTTTCGGCAAGAGCCATCTGCCCAACCTCATTGACGTCGAAACCGGTCGCCTCCCAGGAGTTGTAAAGCACGGGACGCAGCTTTGGCTTCGGAGCGCCCGGAAGGAGAGTGTCGATCTCATAGCGATGGAGAAGACGCGACGCCCCTCCGATTCCTTGGTCGGAGTAGCCTGCACAAAACGCCGGCGTGCCGAACTTGCCGCCCTTCGGCAAATGATAGGCAAAGTCGAAGCTATTCGGACCGCCGTTGACACGAACTTGCTGAAGCATGTCCTGTTCAACGGAAATCTGCCAGGAGCCACTCCACCCCAACCCGCCAAACCAGACGCCGCCCCGTTCGGAGTCATTTTCGCCTTCATAATCGATGGCGAACCAAGGATTGTTCTGCGCCCCAGTGGTTCCGCGCCGGCTCTCGAGGACTGTCTTTCCCGGATGGACAGGCTGCTCCTGAACGGTCCACTCTCCAGCCCAGCGTCCGGTGAGATACCGCAAACGGTAGTCCGTGCCTCGCGGCAGATTCCACGTCGCGGCCGACACCTGCTCAATCGTGATCGCAGTGTCCGTCCGGTTTTCAACTTCCGCGGATCTGCGGAGGATTCCGGTCTCACCATCCGGACGGTAGTAAAGGGTAACGTATACCTCTCGTGAGATATCCTTCATCACGATGCTGAGTTGATCTCCGTCAATCTTGTGCGAGACGTACTGCAGCACGAGATCCCGGTTGCCATCAGGAAAGCTCACCTTCAGGCTCGGCTCGACGTACAGCATTCCACCCCACCCCGCATACTCGACTGGGGTGGTGGTCATAGGCGGATCGAAGGACGCTGCTCCAGGCATCGACTTCGCCGCGGCAAACTGGTCGGAGTCGGGCAGTCGGCCGCCCCAGTATAGATTCTGGACTTCATTCGCTTCGTTGATGCCCATGATGTAGCTCGTGCGCGGGGTATCGATCCGGAAGACACGGGTGGTCGAATTGAAACGAATGGTAGCCTTAGGTCCTTGCGCCTGCGCTCCTCCGGCAAAAACGAAGACAAGAAGAAGCAGCAACACGCGACACGGAAAATGGGGTCGAGCCCCATTGATATGTGGTCTGTAAGTGGAAGTATTCATGGTCTGTCCTGAGTGGGGAAGAGGGTTCGAAGTTTGAAGGCAAATTCATCGGTCGGACCGTTGCCGGAATGTGCCCCGACTACCCGAACACCGGTAAAGAAAGATTGACCCTCCGGGCACGTTACCGTTAGGCTCGGGTACCAGTTGATGAAATCGGGATCAAACATGACTAACCCGGAAAAGAGTGCTGGCGTAAAAGACATCGCCCAGGCCTTGAAGATCTCGCTCGGCACGGTCGATCGCGCATTGCACGATCGACCAGGCGTGAGTCCGAAAACCCGAGACTTGGTCCTTAAGACTGCCCAGCAGCTTGGCTATTCGCCGAACCTCGCCGCGCAGGCCTTGAAACTCAACCGGCGCTTGTCGGTTGCCGCCGTTCTTCCAAAACATATCTCCCACTTTTTCGATCCGTTGAGAGAAGGAATTCGCTATGCGGCCGGCGCGGCAGTGGGTGTCAACCTCAGCCTGGAGTTTTTCGAATATCCCAGGCTGGGCAGCGGCGACATCGAGGCTTTTCGCCGGGCCACGCAAAAACAATTCGATGGCGTGATCTTCCTTCCTGGGGATGCACGGAAGTACGAACCGCTGGTCAAAAAGGCAGCTCAAGACGGGATTGCGACGATGTGCGTAGGGAGCGACGCACCGAACACCGAGCGAATCGGTTCGGTGTCGGCTCATGCGTCCGTCAGCGGCGCCATCGCCGCCGAACTGCTCTCGCAGAACCTCACTTCGAAGGCCGAGGTAGCGATATTCACGGGAGAGCTTTCGACCCTCGATCATGTCGAGAAGCTGCGCGGATTTGCTGCGGCACTCGCCGTCATCGCCCCCCACCTCACTCTTCGCCCGGCGCTTGAAAGTCATGAGCGCCCGAGAGAGGCTTACCGCCAGGCCCTCGAAGTAATGAAGGAAAAGGCGCGACCGAGCGGCATTTATATCAGTACGGCGAACAGCATGCCTGTCCTGAAGGCTCTGGACGAACTGAGTCTCCTGGGCAAAGTCAAGGTCGTGACCACCGATCTCTTCCGCGAACTTGTACCCTTGATCGAAAGCGGCATGGTCCTCGCGACCCTGTATCAGCGCCCATTCACGCAGGGGAAGGTGGCCCTCGAGAACCTGCTCCTCCATCTCCTCCGTGATCGGAAGCCGCAACCGATCCTTCAGCTCGCGCCTCACGTCATCTTTCGGACAAACCTGTGTCTGTTCGAAACCCGGGTTGGAACGTCGCAGGACGAGGACATCGAAGCCGAGCTCCAGACCCAATAGATCGGCCTTGCAGTGAGAGACGGATCTCATCGACCCTTCCCTGGAATGATCCGGATGGCAAATCCGCCTCCAGCCGCAAGAGGAATGTGAAGGGTCTGCTCCTTCGAAATAACCTGCTCGTGAATGGCTACCTGTTTCGCGTCTGTAGCAGCATCTTTCCCGTCTTCATAGATCTGCGCCTTGAAGATCCCATTGCCGAGGAAGCTGAGCGGCAGGGTAATGTCCCGTGGCGTCCAGTTCGTGATGCTCCCCACGTACCAGTCCTGCCCGTTCCGGCGGGCAATGGTCAGCGCAAGCCGTCCATCCGGAGAGCTGAGCGTTGTGATCGGAGTCTGCGCCATGGCGGACGCACTGGCGCCCGCCATCAAACTAATCACGGCAGCTTTTTGAAATCTGTACACAGCTCTTACCTCGAATCGAAAAGGTTAAAAATGAACAGCGATTGCGTCCTCGATCTCCTCAAGAGTCTTACCCTTGGTTTCGGGTAAGCCTTTGGCAACAAACAAGACGCCGGAGAGGCAGATCGCCCCGTAGAGCAGAAATGTACCGGCCATTCCCAGATGAGCGTTGAGCGACGGAAAGGTATAGGTGAGGAGAAACGATGCAATCCACAGCGCGCTGACGGCTCCCGATACGCCTTCGGAACGAATCTGATGCGGGAAGATCTCCGCGATGAGCACCCAGGTGACGGGAGCGAGTGTCAATGCGTAACAGGCAATCGCGGAGAGAGTCAGCGCGAGAACCATGGCAGCCGGCCACTGTTCGTGGTAGGCCAGGGCGCAAACGACATGAGAGAGTCCAATACCCGCGGCCCCATAAATCATGAGGCGGCGCCGTCCGACGCGGTCAACGAGAGCCATCGAGATCAACGTGAAGACGAGGTTGATAGTGCCTGTAATGACGATATTCAGGAAGATGTCATTGGCACGGTAACCCGCGCTGCGATATACCTCGGCCGCGTAGTTGAAGAGAATATTGATACCCGTCCACTGCTGCAGCACGGCTAGCGCCATTCCTGTAAGGACTACCCGGAGAATCTCCGGACGTAGAAATACCTTCCATCCCACTGAGGCTTCTACTTGACGCGCAATGGAGCGTTTGATGTTTGCGATTTCAGAGGCAGCGTGGGAATCACCGCCGATATGCGCCAGAATCGAACGAGCATCCGCTTCGCGTCCGCGGTCCAGTAGCCAGCGCGGGCTCTCCGGGAGGAAGAATGCTGTAACAGTGAAAACAAATGCGGGTATCGCCACGGCGTAGAACATCCATCGCCACCCCTCCTGCACATTCCAGGATTGCAGAAGAGTAGCCGGAGAAACACCTGAGACAACGGGCCGCGCGATAGCCCAGTTCACGATCTGCGCTAGCAGGATGCCGATCACGATCGCGAACTGATTCAAGCTCACCAGGCGCCCACGGATATTCGCCGGGCTGATTTCAGCGATGTAGAGAGGGGAGACATTGGAACTGAGACCGATGGCCACTCCACCGATGATCCGCCACGCGATGAAGGTCGAGAACGTCTCCGCTCGCCCTGTCAGGATCGATGACACGGCAAAAAGAATGGCCGCGGCTACCAGAATGCGGCTCCGCCCCACAGCGTTTGCCAAGGGGCCGGCAGCGAGTGAGCCTATAAGGCAACCCACCAGGGCGCAACTGTTTGCCCAGCCGATGAGTTCGCTCGACGATAAGTGAAAGTACACTTCGTAGAACTGTCTCGCTCCGCCGATTACTACCCAGTCATAGCCAAACAGCAATCCACCCAGGGCCGCTACCATAGCGATTCCCCAGACGTACGATGAAGCCTTGATCGCGGTAGCGGCCGGTTTCGGTCGTGTAGAGTTACCCTCCTGCATGCCTACCCTTCTAGCGAGCGCTGCAGGTCGAGTGCCCCTGTGTGGCTGTGATCTTTGGAGAGAACTTCACCGAGCAACTTGCGCGCTTCATCCATACGCCCAAGGCCAAGAAGACTCTGAGCCATCAGGAAGAGGACCGTGATGTTCTGACGCTCTTCGAGATCCTCTTCGAAGAGAAGCATCGTTGGAAGCGACGTCGCAAAGTAATCGATCTTCGGGGCCTTTGAGGCCAGGGCGACGGCATAGTCGTAGATTTTCTGAAACAGAGCCTGCGACTCATTTTTCCGGGCCAACGCTTCAAGTGCCATCGCGCTCCAGTAGGTCATTTCAGAAATGGGCTGAACCTGCATCTGCTGAAAGTCTCCCTGGTTTCTCGCAGCGCGCTCGAAGTGAGCCTGTGACTTCGCCTGGAGGCCATTCTTTCGGTATGCGACCCCAAGCCAGTAGTCGATAGCGGAAAGGTTCATCAGGAGGTGACGAGCCTCACTGATGCTCTGAGGTGGATTCCAAGCCCTTTGAAAAAAGCCCAGTGCCTCTTTCGCATCTTCGACCTTTAATGCTCTCTGGCCGAGCAGCAAATTGGCGCGAACGAACTGAGCCAGGACTTGGCCCTCTCCGCCTTCCCAAGGCTGAAAGCGCCGGCCGAGAACAATCTCGAGAGCCTGATCTGGCATGTCTAGACTGTTGTAGAGGGAGGCCAACTCGATCGAGAGGTCATCACGACGCTCAACGAGATACAGATTGGATTCGAGCGTTGCAAGGCGAAGCTCCAGCGTCCCCCCGGTGCGCTTGAGAAGCCGATCCTGTTCATAGAGAATTCGTGCGTCAATCGGATCGGCGGCGCGGGCTCGTTCGAATGCGTCTCGCGCTTTTTCTGAGTCATTCAACTCGTTGTAGTAGCCGAAGCCTAGATTTCTCCAAACTGTCGGGAGAGTAGAGTCTAGCCGCGCCGCATGCTCCCAGACTTCGATCGCCTCGCGATGACGGCGTCGATCGTAGAGGAAGTTCCCGAGGTAAAACGGCGCACGAGCATCCTGCGGTTGATTGCGGACCACGTCCTGCAAGAGAAGCATTTCCTCGATACGACTTGGAAACACATAGTCGCTGCTCGCCGAGGCCGCTCGTTGATACGCGAAGGCGCTTGCTTCACTTTCCCCAAGGTTCTTAAGAATGTGACCCTTGGCGTAAAGCAGGATCGCCGCAGTCCCATCATTCTTATCGTCGGGGACGCTGGCTACAGCCTGGGCAGCTTCGTGATACAGACCCGCTCGGAGCAGATCAAATACCAGATCAAGGAGCTGCTGTCCGTTCGAAGGAAGTCCGTGTCCGGAAAGGAAGCGGCCAAAGACATCCAGCGGGTCAACGTCGCAGGTTTCCTCGAGCAAGACGTCCGCGTCGATCTCACGCCCGAGTTTCCAAAGAGTGATCACTTTGAGATTGCGGGCATTGAGGTTGTCCACCTCAGCGCAAAGGGCTCGATCGATATGTTCGAGTGCCTTCTGCCACTCGCCGTTCGCGCAATCGATCTCAGCCAGGCGATGATAGGCTGGGCCGCGCCATGCCGCGTTCCATGTCGATTTGTAAAATGCGGCGTATGCCTCGCTGGACCGGCCCTGATAGAGCAGCGTCAAGCCGAGGTTGTAGTGAGGTTCCCCGTCATATGGATTGGGGTTCCGCTCAAGCAGCCGGCTGATCGCTATGCGGAGGTGTGACTCCGCGAGGCCAAGTTCCCCCCGCCGAAGATACCAGCGGCCAAGCGCGTGATTTGCTCTGCTGTCCTTGGCATCGCGTCGAATTGCCTCTTTCCAGTAAACCTCGGGATCGCGGGTCGGATGGCGGTACTGCTCCAGATGCAGTCCGATGAGAAAGAGTTCGTCGGACGTTTCCACGTCCCTTGCCAGCGGCGGCTCTGTAGCCACCTCGGGTTTTTCCGCCGTTATGATTTCCGACGGAGCGTACTTCAGCAAGAGCTTCCCCGCATGCTCCACCGCGACATCCAGGTCGCCCGCTGAGGATACTTCAAAGGTCTGATGGAGCGGATGCTCGGGAAACAGGTCTGCACGCCATCTTGCAGCTTCCTTCCCATCGATCCGTACATAAATGGTGCTGTCAGGAAACTCGCTCGTCACCTGGAGATGAACGACGGCTCTATTTGCAGACCTTTCGACCCGAATGGCGGCATCAAGATTCGCGATGTCGGGCACACCGATCTCCCGAATTGGATACCAGAACTGACTGAACGTTTTGGTCTCTCCCGGCGTCAGGAACGAGAAATCAGGCTGGTTGTCGGTATACACGCCAGCCATCAGTTCGATGTACGGGCCGTCCGAATCCGTCAAGCTCCGGTCCCACGCATAGCCGAATTCGTGATTACCCCAGGTCCACTGTTTCTTACCGGGCGAAATATGATGGTTCGCGAAATGGACGAGACCAGCCTGGCGCTTGTGATCATATCCGCCGGCGAAATCGCCACGGGATCCGGAGATCATATAGCTCGTCGGAACTGGAATATTGGCATACCAGCTCAGGTCATTGGGAGGATAGGAACCGTCCGGGACAAAGTTGGATGGCTTTTCTTCTTCGGGCACTCCGTGGATCGCGCGATCCCCGTAGTCGACTCCGTAGTACTTTCCGTGACTCAAGGGGAACTCCGTGACCGCTCGCTTCGCGTGATCGGCAACGAATTGAACATCCCTGGGGAAGAAGGACTGGTACTCCTCATGAACACGCGTCGCAACGTTAGCCCACCAAAGAAATGTTTGAGTATCGGTCGTCCGGTTATAGAGCCTCACCCGCAGCTCAAGATAAGCTTTACCTGGCCGCAGACAGAGTCCATGCATACCCTTGAGGTGCGACATCGGATCGTGGTCGCTGCACCAGACCGTGACACTTCCGTCGTCCCCGCGTTCAATCTCCACCTCTACAGGCATGAAGGTTGCGGGGCGATGGTGTTGAGGCCAGTTGAATTCGACTCCCCCCGAGATCCATGGTCCGGCTAACCCCACGAGAGCGGGCTTAATGACGTTCTGCCGATAAAAGAAGTCGTACTGATTCAGCTTGTCGAGGCCGACATGTATGCGGCCACCTATTTCGGGAAGGACCATGAAGCGGACAAACTCGTTCTCGAGATGAATGGCTTGCCACGAGACGTCTTGAGGTTCTGCATCGATCCGATCGATGACGGGAAGGGGATAAACGCGGCCGCTGCTGCCTTGGTACACGCGCTTCTCGAGGAAAAGCGGATTGCGGTCCGGCTCAGCGGGACGGTAAGTACGAAGAACGACCGGCTCCTCCCAGACCTTCACAGGCCCCATCTCGGTCTCGGGTGCATCGGGCAGTTCGAGCACGGCTTCGGTCTGCTTCGCAGACTCCGTTGGGTCAGGCGTCGTCTCGCTCTGTGGCATCAGGGACACTTTCTCTGGTTTACTTGTCAGCTTGCGATCGCTTCTGCAGTCCACTCACCTCTCGAACCACCGAAAATGTTGGACTGTGCACGTTACCGCCTAACAGTATGAGCGGTGCGGTTGTCCTGTCAAGCAGACCCTCGTCCTTGATTAGTAAATACGGGTTTCTCGCGTGCCTGCAGTGATGCCCGACTCTCATTCATCGGCCCAGCAAGCGCCCGCGGTTCGGTGACTAAAGACGGATTGCTAAAAACTCCTATAAATAGCTGAATTTATGAGGCTATTGAGACGATGGCTCCAGAAATGAGGCACGGCATTCCCATCGAAGATTTTAGATTTGGTGATCGATACCGGGCTTTGCGTAGTCGCGCTGAAAAGCTCAAACGCTTTCTATAGGCAAATTTTTTCTATAGTTAGGGTCTGATTGGTTGGCAAAATGTTCTTGACAACGGTAACGAGCACGGAATAGTTTGAGCGGCGACATTCGGAGAGGGTTTCGGGGTGCCTTGTTGCGTCAGTCATCACTTCCTGTCACGGATCACGCCGGGACAGTCCCAAGGAAGCGAGAGGCTACGCAAGGAGGTTGGAGGGGTGGAGTTGGCGCCCGATGTTTTGCAGGTCCCTCATCCACTCTTTGATCAACTCAGTGAGTTTTATCGCTTGGAACTTAGGTTCCCATGCAGCGGCGTTCTTGCGCCTTGCAGTGGCCCCTTGTTCCTGGCTGCTTTGTGGAATGGCCAAGTACGCAAGGAGTTCAAGAGGATGAGAGTATTCAAGTCGATTGCCGGTTGTCTATTCGGGATGATCTTCATTCTGGGGGCGGCGCAGGCGCAACAGATCACGGGTCGGGTCACTGATTCATCGGGGGCGATTGTTTCGAAGGCCCAAATCACCATTACCAACCTGGAGACCAACGTGACCCAGAACACGGTCACGACTGGAACTGGCGACTACACCGTTCCCTATCTGAAGCCCGGCCAGTTCAGCGTGACCGCCTCCGCTAGCGGCTTCAACACTGAGACAAAGACGAATATCACCTTGCAGGTGAGCCAAACCGTCCACATCGACTTCGCCTTGAAGGTTGGTGCCGTCACAGAGACTATCAGCGTGAGTGGCGAACAACTCGACAAGGACAAGGCAGACGTTGGAGAGGTCGTTGAAAACGACCGTGTCAACGAACTTCCGCTTAACGGGGGCGATCTCGGGCAACTCGCACAGTTGAGCGCGGGAACGTACTACTCTGGCAGCATCCTTTACGTACGTCCGTTCGATAACTCTGTAGCTGCGATGTCGATCAACGGCAACGCGTACGGCAGTAATGCGCTCTTGTTAGACGGTGTCTCCAACGAAGCCGCTCATGGAGATGCGTACAACGGGACTAACTCTCAGCAGGGCTATATCCCTCCCGTGCAAGCTGTGCAGGAATTCAAGGTCGTCACGAATCCTTATGACGCGGTTTATGGCCGGCTACAGGGGGGCGCCATCGACATGACCCTGAAGTCAGGCACGAACCAGATTCACGGCAGCGTATACGAATTCGCCCGCCGCGCCTACTTGGACGCCAATTCTTGGGTCAACGACTACAACAGCATTGCGAAGCCATCCCACACCCGCGATCAATACGGTGCGGAGTTGGACGGACCGATCTGGATCCCGAAGATATACAACGGCAGCGATAAGACATTTTTTCTGGCGCAGTTCGAAAACTGGAGCGAGATTTTCCCGGGAACACTAGTCGATACAGTTCCGGAACCACAGTGGTCGCAGGGCGATTTCAGCGACCTACAGTACTTCGACTCGAGCACGGGAACCAACAAGCCAATCATTCTCTATGACCCGTTGACCACGAAGGTCGCAAACGGAACGCCTACCCGGCAACCCTTCCCGACAATCAACGGCAAAATCAACCAGATTCCGACGAATCGCCTGAGCCCCTACGCGATCGCGCTATTCAAGCTTTACCCAGCACCGAACTCCGCTCCCCGACCGCAGACAACCTCTTACACGGGCAACTACATTGCCCCAAGCCCGACGGCAGATACCTATAGAAACGCGCTATTCAAAGTGGACCAAGTGATTGGTGCAAACGATCGCGTGAGCTTGCGATACGGGTACTGGGAACGCTATGAGTTCGACAATCAGAGTGGCATACCGGGTGAGGGCGCGTATGGAGAGTACCCGCACGGCGAGCGCGTAAACACGTTTACTCCGGATTGGATCCACACCTTCACTCCGGAGCTGATCTTTGACTTCAAGGCATCGATTATTCGGCGCGTGAATATCCTCAACGAGGGTCCCCAGAACTTCGATTTGACCACCTTAGGCCTAGGCCCTTCTGAGATCAGTCAGTTTGGAAACTACGGCAATTTTGTGCCCTATACCAACTCGAGCGAATTTACCGCAATCGGGAATGGTGGTGGCCAGTACACCATCGGCAATTCGCTGGCGATGCTGCCTTCCGTCAGCTGGACAAAGAAGTCGCACACCATCCATGCAGGTTTAGATTTACGTTTCCTGCAATCCGGTTGGCGTTATCAAACCGGTGGGCCCAACTTCAGTGTGGATCGCACTTGGACTCAGGCGAACTACCAGGCCGGCGACCCGGCGAGTGGAAATAGCATTGCTTCACTCCTACTCGGCACCGCGAGTTCGGGAACCTTCACCATCAATCCCACGCTTCTCTTTTCGCAGCATTATTATGCCCCCTTTATTCAGGATGACTGGAAGATTCGACGCAACCTGACTCTAAACATCGGCATTCGTTACGACCTAAACCAGCCGCCGACTGAGAGACACAATAAATTCGATTACACCTTCAACCCATCTCTCACAAACCCCATCTCGGCGAACCTGACAACACCGGTAATGGGCGGCCTTGAATTTCCAGGCGTCAATGGAGCTCCGCGCTCGTACAACACTCTGGACACCGCGACTTTTCAGCCACGGGTTGGCCTATCTTGGTCTCCGTGGGACACGTTGGTTGTGCATGGCGGCTTCGGCATCTTCTTTCAGAATCCGAATCCTGGTCCGAACGAGACTGGGTTCTCTGCAACGACTCAGTATGACGCTTCGAACGATGGCGGCGTAACACCGACTCAGAACTTCGGGGTACCTACGGCCGGTACGAGTACTAATCCATTCCCGACCATTATTCAGCCCACGGGGTCCTCACTGGGCGCCGAAACTGGTCTTGGACAGGGGCTCTTCTACCTGAACCCCCAGTTCGCTGTGCCACGCACATATCAGTACTCCGGCGGCATTCAACAGGGGTTTGGCAAAGATAGCCAGTTGGAGCTTTTGTACAGCGGCAACCGCACTGTGAACTCTGCAACCAGCGACAATATCAACCGCCAATCCTTACTCCTGCGGGCGCAGTGCAATCCAGAGCTTGGTGGCAATCCGAATACCTGCAATAGCCCAACTACCGCTTACGTCACCAATCCGTTCTTCAATGTAAACGGATTTCAAGGCTCGAACTACTACACGCAACCGACCATCCAGCAACTTAACCTGACGCGTCCATTTCCTCAGTTTGGGGACATCACCGAGTACGACATAAATGGAGGCAAGAACTGGTACAACTCGTTGCAGATGACGGCCACGCACCGCGTGAGCAGATCACTCACCGTACATGGCACGTGGACGTGGTCGAAGGAGATGCAGTCGGGCGGTTATTCGGATCAGTATTATCGGATTCCGTCTCGAAGCATCTACAGTAACGATTTCACACACCGCGTAACCTTCTCCGGCTTTTGGCTTCTCCCAGTGGGCCGAGGAAAGATGTTGCTGAAAAACGCGAACCGTTGGCTCGATGAAGCAGTCGGTGGTTGGGAGCTAGCGACGATCGTTACCTGGCAGTCAGGCTTTCCATGGGGCCTGAATGGATCGACAGACCAAAACGGCTCTGCCAACATGCAACGGAAAGTAACGTCGACGACTATTACGGGCGTTAATGGTGCCTGTAGAGCGAACTGGCAACTCGTCACTGATCCGACCACTGGCGTCTCGAGCTATCAACTCGTCTCGCAGGGCACTAACAAGAACTGTGGAGGCGACTACACCTTCATCGCTATCCCTCCATACGGCATCCAGCCGAACGTTATCTATACGGGGATTCGCGACCCGGGTACGGAAGAGTGGGACATGAGTATCTCGAAGAGCTTCAATGTTTACGAGCGCATGCACCTTCAATTCCGCCTAGATGCCTTCAATGTGCCGAACCATCCGACCTTCTCCGGAGGTTACGACAACAGCGTCACGGACGGTACATTCGGTCAAATCACCAAATCGAGCGGCCAGAGCAACCAGCCTCGCAATGTGCAGCTGACCTTCAAGCTCGTCTGGTGAACCACTCCAGGCGTGTCGATGGTGTAACCCTCGACACGCCTGAAGTGGCACCGGCAATTCTCATCGTTTCCTCGGATCCAAAGGAGATCATTATGGGCCGCATGACGAAATTCTCTAGGCAAGCAAATCCAAGCCTCAGACATCAGTCTCTCTTAAGCGCAGTAGTGTTTCTTATGATGACCGCGGTCCTGGCGCTCTCAGGCTGTAGCAGCGGCTCAGGGGCTTCCGGTCCCTCCGGCTCCCTGACAGTCACTGCGTTCGGTCCGGCGACCGTTTACATCACCGGTGGGCAGGTCGTCTTTACCGGCACTGGATTTACGCCGCAGACTACGGCAACATTCGGCGGCGTGGCTGCGCAGAAGATGTATTACCAGAGCCCCACTCTGATCACGGCCGTTACTCCGGTTGTTTCAACATCGGCCACAGTTGATGTCGTTCTATCCAACCCGAATGGGAACGCTGTCACTTTGAAGGGAGCGCTGTCTATGATTGCGCCTCCTCCGCCGGTTGTAGCCAGTGGATGCACATCCCTGCCATGCACATACATGGCCATCGATCCCGCCAACACACTCCTTGGCTCCGCGCAGATTTCGCAGTGTGCGGGTTGCCCTCAGGGAGAAAAAGTGGGGAGCCTCGGCTACGGCGGTTGGGTCACCATCAATAAGGTTTACGCTCCTGCAGACGGCAATTACACGCTGACGATTACAGGTTGTGAAGGCGCGGGAACGCAGAATTATAAAGTCATTGTTGATGGGGGCACCCCAATTGTTGTTCCCCTGTCCGGGAGCAACTGGTTCGCGCCAGCGGCGCCGGTCTCGATCACAATTCCTCTCAAGGCAGGAAGTGCAAACACAGTCCAATTGGGTAACGATACGGATTGGTCTCCGGATGTCGTCTCAATCCAAGTCAGCAGCCCTAATGGCAGCAGCTCGTTGCCTTATGGACTCACCTCCATCTCACCAACCCAGCTTCCTCTGGCAGGCGGCCAAGTTGTGCTGACCGGAACGAATTTCGACTCGAACGCCGTCGTCAAGTTTGGTGGAATCGCCGCGACCTCTTCGACGCTGAACAGTCCTACCCAAATTACAGCGACGGCCGCCGGTGTCTCTTCTGGCGGAAGCGTGGATGTGACGGTGAGCTCGACTGGAGGCGGTACAGCCACGCTCCCGAAAGCGCTGACCTTCGCCCAATGCAATCTGACCTATCCCTGCACCTATCTAGCTGTAGACGGCGAGAACACACTGGTGGGGACAGCCAAGATCGACAATACCTGCACAGGCTGTCCGGGAGGTGTCAAGGTTGGCGGCTTAGGCATGGGAGGCTTCGTCATCTTCAACAATGTGTACGCGCCCAAGGCAGGCAACTACACGCTCACCATCACGGGAGTCGAAGGCGGCGGCACACAGAACTACCAAGTCATCGTCAATGGTGGCACTCCGGTCCTCCAGCCACTTACTGGCACAAACTGGTACGCTCCTGCAGCGCCCGTATCCCTCACCGTCACCTTGGAGGCCGGCGGCAGTAATACCATCGAACTCGGGAACCAGAATGACTGGTCACCAGATGTCGTCTCGATCGCGTTGAGCGATGCGAACACTGCGACACTCCCCACCGTCGGATCCGTCTCCCCAAGCCAGTTGCCTATCACTGGTGGCGCAATCACCGTTACGGGAACGAACTTCACATCAAGTTCCAGCGTTACGATCGGTGGAGTTCCAGCGACCCTGGTGAAAGTCGCCGGCTCAACCACACTCACTGCAATGGCCCCCGCTAGCACAAAAGTCGGCGCTGAGGACGTTGTTGTCACCTCTCCTGGCAATGGCGACGGTACACTCACCGGGGGCGTGACATACGTCGAGCCTGCAGCCTGCGCCAGTTCGACCTGCGTGTACCAGGCGTGGGATCCGCAGAACAAACTGCTTGGCGGTGCCAGGCTCGACCCTTCTTGTGTTGGGTGCCCCTACGGCCTGAAGGTTGGCAACCTGGGCTACGGAAACGGTGTCACGTTCAACAACGTCTATGCTCCGGCCAACGGTAACTACATCGTCTCGCTTGTGGGTGTGAATGGGGGCGGAACGTACTACTACCAGGTCTCTGCGAATGGTGGTGCAGCAAACAACGTTCCCCTCTATGGCAGCAACTGGTATGTCGCCACGGCCCCTGTGTCGACTGTCGTTTCGTTGAACGCGGGTTCAGCCAATACCATCACCGTGACGAACACATCCACCTGGGCGCCGGATATCGTTTACATCGCCGTGAGCCCTGCGAATACGGGCGCAGCGGCGGGCAACACTGTGACGATGTCGAGCGGTTCGAACGAGATTGTCTATGATCTCGGAACCGGTCTTGCGAGCTACTCCAACGGAGGAGCCGAGAAGATTACGAACTTCTACAGCCAGGCGTACGCTGGGTACACGCTGTATCGGAGTACTTCTTCTTCTTACACGCGCACGTCTACGACGGTCGGAGCGAATGAGACCGACATCACGCTTACCGCAACCGATGGATCTCCTACGATGATCCAACGCTTCATCGTCAACAATGATCATTTCACTGTGCAGCTCGAGCTAGACAACGCAACGGCTGGTAGTGCAGAGATGTCTCCGGTCGTCGTTGACGGCACAGGTGCCGTCGATATCGGAAGCTACGCGGATACTCGATTCCTAGTCGTTCCTTACGACAACAACGCTTACTACAACTACAACGCCGAGTCCGCGAGTAGTTCCTCGGGGCCCGTGAGCGATACCTCATTTGAGGTTGGCGCGTTCTATGACAACACCAGCCGCAATGGCTTGGTTATCGGTTCAGTAACGCACGACACCTGGAAAACGGGCGTTCAGTTTATCGGTAATTCCAATAAGCTGGACATGTTGTGGGCTTACTCGGGAGTGAACAGCCCCGAAGATCAACTGCCTCAGACTCCAGTCACCGGCACAAAGATCCTTTCGCCGGTGGTCATGGTCGGCTATTACAGCGATTGGAGAGCTGGCATGGAGGATTTCGCGAGTACGAACGCGCAATATGCTCCCATGCTGCCGTGGCAGGGGCCGTCACCGATGGGTTGGAATAGCTGGGGTAAGATCCAGAACAACTTGAGCTACACGAACGCAACGGCGGTGGAGGATTACTTCCACACCAAACTGCCGAACTATAACAATCAAGGCACGGTGTACATCAACCTCGACAATTACTGGACGAATCTGTCCGAGGCGGACCTAACAAACTTCGTCAGCCACGCACACAGCCAGGGCCAAAAGGCTGGTATTTACTGGACTCCGTTCATCATTTGGAACTGGACCGACTTGACGACTGCTGTTGATGGCGCCCCGAATTACAAATTCGGCGACATTGTGATGAAAAATCACGATGGAACGCCGATGGGAGCAATCGACAGTGGTTGGGGAGCTGACCCAACTCATCCCGGAACGCAGCAACGGATTGATTACTACATCAATATGTTCAAGACGCTCGGGTTTGACTACATCAAGCTCGACTTCCTCATCCACGGTGATCTCGAGGGCGGCTCCAACAATGGCCAGTTCTATGACACCACCGTTCAGACAGGAACTCAGGCTTACAGCCAGGCGATGAAGCGGATCTACACCGATGTGGGCAACTCGATGGTGATCGATGAATCGATCGCTCCGATCTTCCCTTATCAGTACGCACACACGCGGCGCATCGCGGGTGACACGTATGGCTCAATTGAAGACACCAAGCGCGAGATGGCGTCGGAGAGCTACGGATGGTGGATGGCGGGTCGCATGTACGATTGGAACGATCCGGACGAGATGCTTCTCGAAGGCACTGAGACCCCGTCAGGTTCCACGACTGCGGTCCCCTACACAGCCAATGAGAACAAGAGTCGCGTTACGTCCGGCGCCGTAGCTGGCTTCATGCTAGATGGTGATGACGTGACGGATAGCGGAGCTCCGCCGCTTGTTCAACAGTGGCTCACCAACTCAAGCATCAATGGCCTTCCAGCATTAGGCCTGAACTTCCGCCCCGTGGAAGGTAATACCGGAACTTCACCAGTCAATGTGCTGGTGGCGCAACAGGGGAGCGTGTATTACATAGCCATATTCAACTACGACCTCAGCAACCCGCTCAGCGAGCAGGTCGATCTGGGGCGCGCGGGACTCAACAGCACAAACAAATACAACGTTACCGACCTGTGGTCTGGCGCCACATCTACGGCAACGGGAACTCTAACCGTATCTTTGGGCGCTGCCGAGAGCACGATCCTGAAGCTGCAATAACCCGAAGCCGAATCGGCCTTCCGCTGGTACCCCACGGAAGGCCGATTCAATCTCAACGTCTGATTTGATGTTCTAGCGGCGATTCGCCGCTATACGTGTCTCTAAAGCATTATCGAAAAGGGAAATTAATGATCCGTTGCCGTAGACTGCTTCCTCTTTTTCTTGCCGGCGCAGGCCTCGTATCATGCTTGGGGATTGCCGCGGAGGCTCAGGGCCGCCAACGTATTTCGCTCGACCGCCCGTGGCAGTTCCGGCAGCTCCCGGATGACGGGATGTCTGCGTTTGCGGCCGACGCCCCTCCCGCTGTTCAGGGAGATTGGCTACCTGCGACAGTTCCTGGTGATGTACACCTGGACTTGCTTCACGACGGAAAGATCCCCGATCCCTTCTACAGAGACAATGAAAGCAAGCTGCAGTGGATTGAGAAGGCCGGATGGGAGTACAGAACCTCCGTCGAGGCGACCGCATCTGTCCTGGCGCGAGGGCACGTCGAGTTGGTCTTCGAAGGGCTCGATACGGAATGTTCGATCTACCTTAATGGCAAACGAATCGCGCAACCCGACAACATGTTTCGCGAATGGAGGGTCGACGTAAAGCCGTTGCTGCATTCGGGCGCAAACGACCTCCAGATCGTTTTCCCCGCTCCAATGAAAGCTGCGGAGGCTGTTGCCGCGAAAGATCCCTGGCATGATCGCACTCACACCGATCCTAAGGGATACATCCGCAAGGCTGTTTACGAGTTCGGTTGGGATTGGGGGCCGCGTTTCGCAACAAGCGGCGTATATCGCCCGGCCTATCTGGAGGTCTGGGACAACGCCCGCATTAGCGACCTCTTTGTGGAACAACAGAGCGTAAGCTCGGCTGCCGCGGAGCTCGACGTGCACGTTGACGTCCTCGCTTCGAGGGAGCAGAAGGCGACCCTGAACCTGACGTATGGCATTCCGTCAGCCGATCAACATCAGGATCGAACCATCACGCTGGGCCCCGGCCATAACGTGATCTCGTTTCCAATCGACATTACGCATCCCCAGCTTTGGTACCCATCAGGCTACGGAGAGCAGCCAATTTATCAGTTCCACGTTTCAGTGAAGGAGGAGGGCAAGGAAGTTGATTCGAAGAACGTCAAGACCGGCCTCCGCACCGTTACCTTGCGCCGCGACCTCGATAAATGGGGGCGCTCGTTCGAATTCGTAATCAACGGCATCCCTGTTTTCGCAAAGGGAGCGGACATTATCCCCTTTGATAGCTTCCCGAACCGGGTGACGGATCAGAAGTATCGTCACATCCTTCAGTCGGCTAAGGACGCCAACATGAACATGGTCCGTCTCTGGGGGGGCGGATACTACGAGACCCAGGACTTCTACGATATCTGCGATGAACTAGGACTGATGGTCTTCCATGACCTGATGTTCGGAAACAATTGGCAGCCTGGAACCTACGACTTCAAACAGAATATTCAAAAAGAAGCTGAGTTTCAGATGACCCGGTTGCGCAACCATCCCAGCATTGTCTTCTGGGATGGAAACAATGAAACGGAGGAACTGCGCGACTGGAACGGGAATGGCCAACTTCCGCCGGCCGTCCACGAGCGTATCTGGCAAGACTACCTTACCGAATTTAGCGGAGTGCTCGCAAGCACGGCTGCGAGAGTGACGCCCCAAACACCGTATTGGCCCAGCACTCCGAGTGCGGACTATGAAGAGCTCTCCGACACATATCAGAGTGGCGACAACCACGATTGGAGTGTCTGGCATCAGAACGCCGATTTCGAAGAATTCGAGAAGAGGCCGTGGCGCTTTGTCTCTGAGTATGGCTTTCAATCGTTTCCTGAGATGAAGACGATCGAATCGTTTACGAACCCGGAGGATCGCAAGGACATTTTCACGCCTGTGATGATCGCACACCAGAAGAATTGGGGCGGAAATAAGATCATCCAGACCTACATGTCCCGCTACTTCGGTGAACCCAAGGATTTCGCTTCGTTCCTTTACGCCAGTCAGGTTCTCCAGGCGGAAGGCATTAAGACCGGTACGGAGAGTTTTCGCAGGAAGCGTCCGGAGACGATGGGCGCTCTCTTCTGGCAATTGAATGATTGCTGGCCGGTCGCCTCTTGGTCGAGCATCGATTACTACGGTCGCTGGAAGGCCCTTCAATATTACGCGCGCCGCTTCTACGCGCCGGTGCTGGTCTCCCCGCACTTCGACAGCGGTACACTCTCCCTCTACATCGTCTCGGACAAAGTGGCGGTACAACAGGGGCAGTTGCGTCTGCGCATAATGGATTTCACTGGCAAGGTGATTAAGGAGACCAACGAGAGCGTGAGGATTGATCCGTTGGCCTCAAAGATCTATCAGCAGATGACCATGACAGATCTGCTAAGCCTTGGCCAACTGGACTTTTCCCAGTTGGTTGGTGTCGCGGAGCTCTCGATCGGGGGTAAAGAAGTCTCCTCGAATCTCGTCTTCTTTGTTCCGTCGAAACAGGTCAAGCTTCCGTCCGCTTCGATCTCTACAGACATTCAGCCTGCTGGGAACGGTTTTGACGTGACGCTGAAGTCTTCCGTCTTGGCCAGAGCTGTTTATCTGTCGTTTGGGGAAGCAGACGCCACGTATTCGGACAATTACATCAACCTCCTGCCCAACGAGCCCGCGACCATACATGTTTCCGGCGACAAGCTGAGCCTGGACGAGTTGAAGAGAGCCGCCAGCGTCACATCACTCGTTGATGCTTTTACAACAACGACGCATGCCAACTGAGCTCGGCCCGCAGATTATGCCACCAAGGGAGCTACGAGGGACAATTCGTAGCTCCTTCTTCATTAGCTTGTCGGGCCATTCAAATCTATTCGAGGTATTCCAATGATCAGAGACTTTACATTCGGTTTTGCTTTCATGGCTGGAGCCATGGCCGCCTCCATGGCCGGAGTTCTGATTCTAGTTCTGTGTGAAGTGATAGCCAATGCAGTAAGGTCAGCGCTGTCTACGAAAGGCGCTGGTCGGGCCGCCGAGCGAATTCTTATTTGCATCGAAGATTATCGAACTCAAGGTTCCTTCAGGACACAAAGTAGAAGCACCCTCTACACGTCGAGTCACACCTCACTTTCCGGCCTTCGATCGATAGCCTCGGTGGGTCGCAATTCAGGCCGTCCGCGGCTGCCTAGGGATTGCGCTTAGTCTTACCTGCTCAAGGCACCACGAAGGCCAGCGCTCCGGTTTCGTCTCGAGCGTGGCACCGTATTGAGGGCATATGGTTAGGATCGTTGCTCGCAGGAATTCGGCGTTGGCGCAGTCACTGTAGCAACTGCAGTTCAGCTTTGTCACACAGCGCCGACAGCCTGTACGGCGGGCACATCGATGGGGGCGCCGTCGAACGCCTCAAACCATATTTGCCGCTAACCACCTCCGGCCAGAGTTTCGCACACTTTATTCGTTCAAGATATCTGCTGAGGTGCTGGGGCGATCCTGACCTGCCCCTGACCTGCCCCCAGCCTTCCTGCCATTCATAACTGGAGATTCTCTTCATTGTTGATGGTTGTGGTTTTCGAAGGGAGAGGGGCCATGGCCCCTCT
>NZ_FNVA01000011.1 GCF_900108185.1 Bryocella elongata
ACTGAGACTCGCTCAACTCGTAACGCAAAACTCCCATCCACTCATCGCAACAAATCAAAACAACTTGCAAAAGTGAATATGTCGATACACCCTAGGCGCGAGATTGTGTGTCAATGCGACAGAAGTTGGCGCAAACCGAGTAGAATCAGTAAAGAGACTTAGTCGTATCGCGATACGACAACCGCGACATCCGATCTCCTCCTCCTTGCGTCCTTGAAAGAAAGCGGCAAAGTGGGAGTGCACTGCTGCCAGCCACGTTCGGCTGGGGCTCGGTCGGCGCCGGTCGAACGGTCTCTGCGAGGTACAAAGGTTCAACGTGAATTCGGAAACTTCACCCGCAGCACGCCCCGTTGGCACGGCCGAGATCGTGCCCGCAGTCAAGAGTCTGCTGCTACGCGATGGCCTGACCTTCCTGGTGCTCTGTGTCTCCGCTGGGCTTCTCTTCGCCGGAACGTCACTGCTCTTCGGCTCCTTCTCTACCCGCCGTGCGGAGCTTGCGAAGGAGTTCGTGGAACAGGGGCGCCAGGCGCTGGACCAGCATCAACCGGAGACCGCGATTGAGGACCTGCGGACGGCCCTCGAATACGGCCCTGAGGACCGCACCAGCCACCTGCTTCTCGCCGAGGCGCTCGCCGAGGGCCACCATACCCAGGAGGCCATGAACTACTTCGCAGGGCTGCGTGAGGTCGATCCTGCTGATGGCTTCATCAACTTCCAGCTCGCACGCCTTTATCGACAGACCAACGCTACAGAACGTGCCATCGATGCCTACCGCGCTGCGACGCTCGGCATATGGGATGGCGACGGCGTAGGCAAGCGCCTGCAGGTCCAGTTGGAGTTCTCCGATTACCTGATCTCGCTTGGACGTCTCGGGCCCGCTCGAGCAGAGCTTCTGGCGGCCACCGGAAGCGCGCCGGAGTCTGCCGCGATCTTTATCCGGCTCGGTGATGAGTTCCATCGAGCCGACGATCCCGAAGACGCACTCGGCAGCTACCAGAAGGCAGTGCATCTGGAACCGGCAAACTTTGAGGCTCTATCGAAGGCCGGTCAACAGGCGTACGAGATGCACCAATACGAAGAGGCACGGCACTTGCTGCAGCTCGCACTGAAGAAGAACAAGACCGAAAAGCCCGAGATCCACGAACTCGCCATGATGAGCGACAACGCAGCGCGGCTGGAGGAGCTCTCCCTGAGCCGCGACCTGCCCGACGAGGAACGAACGGCCCATCTGCGACTGGCGATGGCCATCGCGAAGAGCCGCCTTGCAACCTGCATCACTCATACGTCCACCCCGGCTGCGCCCGCCGTCACGCCGGGGTCCCAGGCACTCGACGCGCTCACGGCTCGCTGGAAGCTCGCGGCAGCTTCCGGTCTCCATGAAGCGCTTGCCGATGAGGCAAGCCAGGATCAAATGACGCAGCTCATCTTTGACACCGAAATCCAAACCGCAAACGTCTGCGGAACGCCCTCGGGCGATGACGCGCTTCTGCTTCTGCTGGCTGACAGTCAGACGCTTACGCCACGGGAGAAACCGGAATGAAGACCTCGTCCACCTCTCCTCTTGGAAAGCTTGCCGCACGCGAGGAGCAGCTGTTCCTGCTGCTCTCGATCTTCATCGGCATCATCTCAGGTCTCCTCGTGGTCTCGTTCCGTATGGCCATTGAGTGGTCTAACCTTCTGCTGCTCGGCGCCCGTCGCCTGCCGCACGATACCCGGCTGATCATCGTTCCTGCCATCGCAGGACTCGTCATCGCCGTCCTCACCCGCTATGTCTTTCCCGCGGTCCGCGGCAGCGGCATCAATCAGACCAAGGCCGCGTTCTACATCCACAATGGCCACATCTCGGTTCGCACCGTCATCGGCAAGTTCTTCCTCTCCGCACTTGCGATAGGAAGCGGACAGTCGCTGGGACCGGAAGACCCTTCGCTGCAGATCGGCGCCGGCGTTGCTTCCATGATTGGCCGACGTGTGAAGCTCTCGCGCGAGCGTCTGCGTCTTCTCGCTCCCATCGGCGCAGCGGCCGGACTCGCGGCTGCATTTAACGCGCCCATCTCCGCCATCCTCTTCGTCATCGAAGAGGTCATCGGGAACTGGACCGCCGGTGTTCTGGGCTCGACAGTGCTCGCCGCCGTAGCCAGTGTCGTGGTGGCCCGCTGGTTCTGGGGCGCCCAGCCCATGTTCCGCGTCCCATCCATCACGTTGCGTGATCCGCGCGAGCTGCTCGCCTACTGGGTACTTGGCATCATCGGCGGTGTGGCTTCGCTGGTCTTCGCGAAGTCGCTCGGCTGGCTTCGACCACTCCTCCGCCGCCAGTCGACGACGTCTCAGCTCTTCCAGCCCGCGATCGCAGGGCTGCTCGTAGGCTCCATCGGCTACTTTGGCCTGCCGCAGGTGATGGGAGCCGGCTATGGCGCGATGGATCAGGCGATGCATGGGCAGTTCGCACTCCGCATGCTGCTGCTGTTGGCTCTCTTCAAGATCATCGCGACCACGTTGTCGTTCTCCAGCGGAACTCCCGGCGGCATGTTCGCGCCGACTCTGTTCATCGGGGCCATGCTGGGAGCAGGCGTCGGTTCTTTTGAAAAGATGTTCTTCCCGCACCTCACAGGATCGATTGGATCCTATGCACTGGTCGGGATGGGAGTGCTCTTCGCTGCATTCCTGCGCGCTCCACTCACCTCGGTCTTCATGGTGCTGGAGGTCAGCGGCAACTACTCCATCATTCTGCCGGTGATCCTCGCGAACACGACCGCTTACCTCATTTCGCGGATCCTGCAGCCCGTGCCAATCTTCGAACTCTTCACCCACCAGGACGGGCTCTACCTCCCGTCCATGGAAGAAGAGCGCGAAGAAAGTCAGCTGCGCCTCGAAGACATCCTGACACCGTCCAAGTTCCCCATCGTCGAGGGAACCCGCACCGTACTGGATGTTCGCAACGCCATGCAAGCGGCGCCGGAGGCAGCGAGCTATCCAGCGGTGTTGATCCGTTGCGCGCACGGTGACTGGTACGCTGCCTCACGAGCGGAGCTCGAAGAGATCGTTGCCAGAATCGGCGACAATCCAACCGATGAGGTGGCGCACCAGACCATAGAGTCCCTGCTGAGCAAGGAACGCACGCCGCACATCTTTCCGGATCAACTACTCTCCAACATCCTTCACTACTTCCAGCGCTGGCCGATACTTCCCGTCGCCAACCGCGCGCAGCTCGGCACGCTTGAAGGCGTGCTCTCGCTGGAGGAGGTTCTGCACCGCTACCAGGGGGCAGGCACCGACCACGCCTAGCGTGACTCCGCCACGTGCAGCAGGAGTTGCGACATGGCATTCGCGTCACACGATCCATCCGTACGACTGCAACCGGGAACGAATACCGGGACTCGCGCTGGCGGCTTCGTTTCACTCAGAGCGGACGCTTCGCGCATCTGCTCCAGCGTCTGCGCGGTGAAGTAAGTCCGCACGCTAAGCTGCGAGCTTCCCTTCTTCCGCCGAAGCTCAAAGACCAGCGCCGATCCTGGAGGCGTGTCATCACGACGGCCATCCAGCAGCCAGTTCAGATGCAACGCTCCGGCAATGTTGGTGAGGTTCGTATCGTGCCCGACCAGCAGCAGCAACTTATCGCTGGGCCGGCCCTCTGCCCCTCGAACACCCCGGCCATCGGCTGCCTGCCTGAGCGAAAGAGCTACGCTCCTCAGCAACGCTGCCGACTGCGGAACCGCGACCGCCTCCGTCTTCAATGCGATGTCCGAAGCGGCGGTATGCAGACCGATGAGCTCGCGCAGCTTCGCTCCATCCACACAGCCCCACCCCACATCCTTCGAGGGCCTGCCCTCGGTGTACTCGAGCAAAAGGATCTCGCTCAGTGTGCTGGCCGTGTTCAATGGGCCACGAACGTCAGCGATGTGATCCCCATTGCCCGCGCTGACTGCAGCCGGGACCTCGAAGATCGAGGTGCGCTTCCCCTCGGCGTTGGAAGCTCCGCAGCCCGAGAGCACGCGATCCAGCGCTGCAAGCTCCGCGTGATACGCCGTCGCTACGGCCCCCGGATCGTTGCCGATGCGCCCCAGAACCGCAGCTGCGCCTAGCGCAGCCTGCTCCGGAGTGATCGCCGCCCCTGGCAGATGAAACAGTGGATCGTTGGTGCCTTCTTCCAGTGCCTTCACCTGAAGATTGCAGCCAGGAAACATCCCCTCAACCAGCGCCTTCGCCGTCTCGCGGGTTCGTTGGTCCGAGTCAGCATGGACCGTCACATGTGCGGAGTCGTCGCAACCGTGCGGCTGCAGCAGCCCCTGCGAAGCCAGGTGCTCGCGATCGTACGCACCGAAGAGCTTCATGAGCTCGTAGCCATGCGCCGTGAGATACCCGGGCTGTACGTCCCACGTGGGCCATGGCGAAGCAGCAAAGCGATCGTACTGCGATGACTTACCCGTTGGGCTTCGCACACCATGTCGCTCTACCATCACGGTGTATACCAGCTGTTCCTGGTCAGCATGGCTGGCATCGGCCGCCGGAGCAGGAGACTGCGCCGCCATGCTCCCAAAGGGAAAGAGCAGGGCGGCGCAGAAGAAGTGAAACAAGTGACGCATCGGAAGTACTCTCCTCGTTTGCAGGGGAAGGCTATCGTGCCGAGGAGAACGAGTAACGGATACCGCCGCTGTAAGTCGGCTTGTAGTACTCGCGCTGATTCACGAAGTTTGTGTTCCCGGTGTAGTAGCCAAAGACCTCGTTGTTCAGGTTAAGGCCCGACACCACGGCGCGGAAGCCCTTCCAGAAGCGATAGCTTGCCTGCGCGTCCACCTGGAAGTGAGTCAGCGTCCACACGTCGCCTGAAGGTCCGCTCGGCCCAAGACCACTCGGATCGCTGCCGGCCACATACGTCGGCGAGGTGTAGTTGTACGAGAACAGGCTCGCCTGGTCATATGCAAGTCCGACGCGGGCGGAAAAGCGCTTCGTATCAAACGTCGGGCTCACCTTCCACGTGTTGGGAGACTGGTCGATCGTCGTCGGATGGTCGCTGCGAAGCGGCAGCCCCTTCTCCTGCGAAGCCGTGTAGCTGTAATTGGCCTGCACACCAAGGCCACGAAGGACACCAGGCAGATAGCTGAAGTGTTGCTGGAAGTTCAACTCGAAGCCATAGATGTAAGCGTTCTGCCCATTGGTGTACTGCGTGATCGCGTCGCCCGGATACTGTGCGAGGGCTTGCTGGACCGTCGTCGGGAAGTACCCTGCCGGGAAGTTGGCCACGTTCAGACCACCGGGCAGCGTAACCTGCACCTGCGGCGCCGTGAGCTGCTTGAAGAAGAAGCCAGCCTGAACAAGGCCAAGCGGGTGCAGGTAGTACTCGTAGAGCAGGTCGTAGTTGTTCGCATGCTCGGGACGCAGGTTGGGGTTACCGATCAGCACCGACACCGGGCTCGCCGTCGAGTCTTCCGTGATGTACGGCACCAGCTGGTACGGGTCGGGCCGCGCCACGCCACGCGAGTACACCGCGCGCAGCGACGAGTCGTTGTTCAGCCCATACCGGAACTGCACACTGGGCAGCACATCCACGTAGCCCGGGTTGTTCTGTACGCCTGAGAACGTGTAGCAGCCAGTCGTCGTAGGCACAGGGTTGGGAGGGTTCGGGTTGCTGGAGCAGGCCGTGGCAGCAGTGCCGCTCTTGCCATAGAAGTTCACCACGTAACCGAAGGTCATATCGCGCGTGGCTTCGATACGCACACCGGTGTTGATGTGCAGCTTGCCGAAGTCGATCGCATTCATCAGGTAGCCGGCGGTGATCTGCTCCACCGTGTGGAAGAGGTTCGGGTAGGTATCCAGCGCCGTCTTCTGCCCGTCAAGATTCCCCTTGAAGTTCGCCAGCGTATAAGCCTGTGCCGCGGAGAAGTTCGAGACCTGGCCGTAGTGGCCGCCGAAGTAGGTTCCGTTGTAGTAGTCCGTGTTGGTGAAGCTGTCGAGCAGCGACGTCATCAGAGGAGCATTGCTGAAGCCGTCATAGACATTCTCAGTCGCGTCCTGCGTCTGATGATCGTTGGCGAACTTGAATCCCATCTCCCACGTGCCCGAGTGCTCCCACCAGCGATACGACTTCGCGTAGGACGCCTGCGCCGTCAGGTTCAGCTGCGTATTGATGCCCGTCGATGTCGTGATGTCGGTGAACTGCCAGTTCGATGCACTCAACAGCGGCGAGGAGGCCGTGTTGTCGCAGTTGCCAAAGTGCGGATGGAGCTTGTCGACCTGCTGTGACGGCACGTAGTTGCAGTACTGCGTCGGTCCAACCCATGAGAAATCAGCCTTGGGATTGCCCGCCGAGTCTTGCTCGTAAGCGCGCGATGCAGACACCTGGTACGTAAGCAGCGAGTTCGAGAACACCGACCGTCCGCCGGCGATGAGGGTCCCCACAGCAGCGTTAGGACGCTTGTTCGATGTATAGAACTTCGGCGCAGAGGACGCTGCCGTACCACTCGGTGCCGTAATCGTTCCAGCGCCACCGACCCCGCAAGCTCCCGCCGCCGTCGAAGAACACGCCAACGCCTTCGATACCGGCGAGTAGTACCACTTGTCTCCATAATCCTGGAGGTCGGAGAAGAAGCCGCGAGCGTAGACGCTGCTGGCGGCGCTCAAACGGTAGTCAACGCTGCCATCGAATCCATAGCGGGTGCGGTAGTAGCGGTACTCGCGAATCGTGTCATTGTCATAGAACGGAGTCGCGTTGGTCGACAGAGGATCGAGCTTTGGCTGGATGTTATCGATGCCGCGTCCGTTGTAGTCATACACCGAGTTGAAGAGCACGCCGAGACGCTTGCTGGCCCCGAATCGTTTGCCCACCGTGCCACCAAAGTCATATTGGCCGCGGCCATTCATGATCGGCGTGTAGCCACCATCTCCATAGAGGTCCAGCGTGGGGCGCTCGCCCGCTTCCTTCGTGCGCAGGTTCACCGAGGCGCCAATGCCGTTGCCATCCATGTTGGCAAGCAGCGTCTTGTTCATCTGGATCGCGTCCACCATGTCCGAAGGGATCACGTCGAGACGCACCTGGCGAACAGTGGGTTCGGGTGCAGGGATCGTGATGCCATCCACCGTCACGTTCGTCAGGCGAGGCTCCGTTCCCCGCACCTGGATGTACACGCCCTCGCCTTCGATGCGGTAGAGCGTCACGCCCGGGAAACGGCCCGTTGCGTCCGCCACGTTTGCGTTCGGCAAGCTGCGAATCACCTCCGACGGCATCACGGCAAGCAGGTTATCAGCGGTGCGAGTCTCATTGATCGACTCAGCCTCTCCATGAGGACGCGAAGCCTCGACGAGAATCTGTTCGCTGGCATTTGCTACCTTGAGCTGCAGCGTCGCATGCGTGGGCTGTCCAGCCGTCACGTCGATGTCCTGCGTCACTGGCGAGAAGCCAACGTACGACACGGTTACCGTGTACTTGCCCGCAGGAATTTCTGCCACACGGAAGTCACCCTGACCGTCCGATACCGTCTTGATGTTCAGAGGCGACAAGACCACCTGCGCTCCGGGCACCGCAGCTCCTCCGGCGTCCTGCACCACCCCTTCCAGGGTTCCTTTGAGCAAAGACTGAGCGTCTGCAGTGGCAAGACCGGCGAGAAACAGCAGCAGGGACAAGAGTAAGTTGGGGAGACGCAGAATCGATATCGCTAGGCGTGCCGAACGTGCAGACATGAAGACTCCTTCGCGCGGCCGAACGTCGCTTGCTGGGATTGCAGGACTCAGCCGGATCGCTGTGTGCAGTCTGGCAAACCAATCTAAGGCGAATCTGATGAGTCTTCGCAGAAGAGCCTGTTTCACGGAATATTGACAATGCGCAAGTACGGTCGTTCTCATGCGCATTCTTATCGCCGAAGACAAGCGCAGCTTTGCGCTGCACATCGGTCGTGCGCTTGAGATTGAAGGCCACACCGTGACGCTCGCACCGGATGGCAGCGAGGCATTGCGATTGGGCAGCACTGCCGGCTTCGACCTCATCCTGCTCGACGTGATGCTGCCACGGCTGGACGGCTTCGAGGTGATTCGCCGTATCCGGAATGGCCGTCTTCCGACACAAACGATCCTCGTCTCAGCCCGCGACTCCATGCAGGACATCGTCGAAGGCCTTGACGCCGGTGCAGACGACTACCTGACCAAGCCCTTCGCCCTCGACGTCCTGCTCGCCAAGGTTCGCGCGGCTCAGCGCCGGATCCCGCAGGCTCCAGCCGTGACGTTGCGATTGTCCGACCTCGAGCTTCGGCTCGAGAGCTTCGAGATGCAGCGTGGCGACCGCACCCTGGTACTCACGCGTACCGAATGCGCCCTGCTCGAAACATTGATGCGCCGCTCGCCGGGCATCGTGCCGCACAGCGTCCTGCTGGAGCAGGCCTGGGGCATGGACGCCAACGTCAGCTTCGATAGCCTGTATGTCTTCATCCGCGCGCTGCGAAGCAAGATCACCCACGGCGGAGAGCCGGAGTTACTGCATACCGTCCGGGGCGTGGGTTACTGTCTTCGCGCCGAGTCCTAGACCATGCCGCGCCGTCCGCTATCCATCTCGCTTCGACTCACAATCTGGTTTGGCATCATTCTGCTTGCTGGCTGGTTTCTCTTCGGCGCCGCAATGTGGTTCACGCTGAAGCACACACTCACCGGCGAGCGGCGACAGACGCTCGACCGAAGGCTCGACCGGCTCCAGGAGTTGCTGCATCGTGACGCAATGCAAAGTCCCGAAGATCGCTACAGTGACTTCCATGACTTCGCGTCGGCTACTGGCAACGGACTTATGGAGGTCTTCAAGACCAACGGCGAGCTTTACTGGCCCTCGCCATCATCTGCTGCGAAGAGCTTTCCGTGGCCTCATGTTGAACAGACCAGCGATGAGAAGTTCGTGCACGTAACTGCGAACGGCCAGCCCTATTGGCTGATGTCTCGACCGTATCGCATTGGTGCGACGGATGTGGTTCTCGTTGCGGCTGCCCCGGAGTCTGGGAACCGGCTCTTGCTTGATCGCTTCTGGAATGGTCTTGTCACCTCTGCGCCGTTGCTGCTGATCGTCGCTATGGCTGGTGGCTACTGGATCAGCCGCCGCGCGCTGAGTCCCGTCGATCGCATCACCGCAACCGCGCGCTCCATTGGCATCCGCAATCTTTCCGAACGTCTGCCTGTCACGAGTTCGAGCGATGAGCTTCAACGCCTCACCGAGACCTGCAACGACATGCTCGAGCGCCTCGAACACGCTGTGCGCCGCCTGAAGCAGTTCACCGCAGATGCTTCGCACGAGTTACGCGGCCCCTTGTCGCTCACGCGACTCATCGCCGAGGTGGCATTACGAAGTCCCGAGGTAGACGCAACCAGCCGCGCCTCGTTTCTGGAGATCGCGGAAGAGTCCACTCGAGCCGCGAATCTCCTGGAAGAGTTGCTCGAGCTTGCTCGTGCCGACGCCGAGCCGCTGGATATTTCGCTTGAGCCGGTAGACCTCAACCTGCTTGTCGAAGAGGTCTGCACGATGGGCCGTAAGCTGGCTGCAGAGCGTGGCGTGGCGGTGCAGTTCGTCGACACGCCGCGCGAGCCCACGGTCGTGCTCGGCCACGCGCCAAGTCTACGCCGCATGCTCTGGATCCTCGTCGACAACGCGATCAAGTACACGCCGACGGCTGGTGACGTGCGCGTAACCATGCACCGTAAACAGCAAAACGCCATCGTCCAGGTCGTCGACACCGGCATCGGCATCGCTGCTGCCGATCTCCCTCGGGTCTTCGATCGCTTCTATCGTGCCGATCCATCTCGTGCGGAAGTCGAGGGCGTAGGTCTCGGGCTTTCGATCGCGAAGTGGATCGCGGACCGACATCGCGCCGAGATCCATGTTGAAAGCCTTGAAGGCAAAGGTTCGACGTTCACACTTTGCTTCAGTACGGCCCCGGCCGCGTTATAAGCGTCCCTCGGACTCGAAGCACAAACGGAACAGGCCGGCTCATAGCCGGCCTGTTCCATTTCGATGGAGCTGTGGCTATTCGTCTTTGTCGCCGCTCTTCAGCTGAGGCATCTCGGTTCCCTTGCTCAACGAGATCAGTCCCGACTTCGCATACGTCATCAGCTTCTCGCGCGTGTCGGTGATGTCCAGGTTGCGCATCGTCAGCTGACCGATGCGATCCTTCGGCGAGAAGCTCGACTCCGTCTTCTCCATGCTCAGGCGCTCAGGCTTGAACGTGAGGTTCGGCGAATCGGTATTCAGCACGGAGTAGTCATTGCCACGGCGCAGCTCCAGCGTCACCTCGCCGGTGATCGGCCGCGCGACCCAGTGCTGTGCGGCCTCACGCAGCATCAGCGCCTGCGAATCGAACCACCGTCCCTGGTACAGCAGCCGGCCCAGCTTGCGACCGTTGTCGCGATACTGCTCGATGGTGTCCTCGTTATGGATACCCGTAATCAGCCGCTCGTAAGCGATGAACAGCAGCGCGAGCCCCGGAGCTTCATAGATACCGCGGCTCTTGGCCTCGATGATGCGGTTCTCGATCTGGTCGCTCATGCCCAGGCCATGACGCCCACCGATGCGATTCGCTTCCAGCATCAGCTCGACGGCATCCGTATACTCCACGCCATTCAGCGCCACGGGTGTGCCTTCAACGAAGCGCACCGTGACCTCTTCGGCCTTGACGACAACATCATCCTTCCAGAACGCCACGCCCATGATCGGCTGCACGATCTTCATCGAAGAATTCAGCAGCTCGAGGTCCTTCGCTTCATGCGTCGCGCCCAGGATGTTGGAGTCAGTCGAGTAGGCCTTCTCCGTTGACATCTTGTAGTCGAAGCCGCTCTTGATCAGGAACTCCGACATCTCCTTGCGGCCGCCCAGCTCTTCGATGAAGGTCGCATCGAGCCAGGGCTTGTAGACCTTCAGTGCGGGGTTCACCAGCAGGCCGTAGCGATAGAAGCGCTCGATGTCGTTGCCCTTGAAGGTCGAACCATCGCCCCAGATGTTGACGTCGTCTTCCTTCATGGCTGTGACGAGCATCGTCCCGGTGACGGCACGGCCAATGGGGGTCGTGTTGAAGTACGTCACGCCTGCGGTCGAGATATGGAACGCGCCTGCCTGTAGCGCGGCGATGCCTTCGCGCACCAGTTGCGCGCGGCAGTCGATCAGCCGGGCCAACTCGGCGCCATACTCCAGCGCCTTGCGCGGAATCGCCTCGTAGTCGGTCTCGTCCGGCTGGCCGAGGTTCGCGGTGTAAGCGTACGGCATTGCGCCCTTGGTCTTCATCCAGTGCAGGGCGGCGCTGGTGTCGAGCCCGCCGGAAAACGCAATGCCAACCTTCTGGCCAACAGGCAGATCTTCAAGAATCACGGACATGTAAGAGAAATCCTCGTGCTCCCGGCCTTGGCCGGGCATCCCTTCCATTCTACCGACTGGTCCACCCGCGCCTTGTTACAAGACCGACCACACCGGCAGCAAAAAAACGCACAACGCCATGAGGCCGGGAGACCTCTCACCGAAGCCGGTTAGGGCGACGGCGGGCGTTGTGCGACAGGGAGACACGTTTGTTCGAAGCCACGCTTCGAAGGTGCACGGCATCGGCTGGGAGAGCAACGGCCACGCCGGATACCTCACTCACGAAATTCAAACTAGGGCAGCGGACGGTGATATGTCAACAATTTTCGAAACATATGTCATATCAATACAGCAAGGCGACGAGGAGCCGTCCACCGTCCGACGGATATGCGGATCCAAGACGTTATCGGGCCTTGGATCGGATCGTTCGCCCATCCAAAGAAGGAGACATCATGCCGTCTTTCCATTCCGGAGCATACAGATCCACACATGCAATCTGAAATTACCGACGTAACCTGTCATATCAATTACGAAAGGCTCCAGAGCCTGTTCCTTTTCCATTGACTCGCCCCATAGCAGCTTTGGGAAAAGAGGATTCGCGTTATGGTCTTGCGACATCAGCCCATGCAGCGACGCACTTGTCTGCCCGACAGACGATCCTGTAAGCGCGGTGTTAGAATCCGGCCACGCCGCTGACCATGACTACCGCCGTCCAGGAAGAGCCGTGCACCGCCATCGCTCCGCCGCTCATCCGGCAGCAGCTTGAGAACCTCGTTCAGGACCGCATCTTCCGCGCCAGCAAACGCTCCGTCCAGTTCCTTCGCTACGTCGTCGAGCGCACCCTCGAAGGCGAAGCCGACCAGATCAAGGAACGCACCATCGGCATTGAGGTCTTCGGACGCAACCCCTCCTACGACACCAACGTCGACCACGTCGTTCGCACCGCCGCCATCGAGGTCCGCAAGCGGCTCGCCATCTATTACGGCCAGCCCGAGCACCGTCAGGAACTCGTCATGAGCCTCGTGCCGGGCTCCTACGTCCCTCAGTTCTCGATCCCGGAGACGGAAGAGCAGGCCGCCGGCCACTCGCACTCGCAGCCCCCGGCCGTCCCGCGTGAGGAAGCTGCACCGCTCGCCGCCGCCTCGCCCCGCTCCTGGCTGAGCATGGCGCTCCTTCTAACCGCGGTCGCCATCGTGGTACTTGCCGCAACTGCCGCCGCCTGGACCCGCTTTCACCCCAGGACCGCCCAGGAGCTCTTCTGGAAGCCGGTGCTGGACACGCCCGGAACCGTCCTCCTGGCCGTCGGAGATGCTCCCAACGGCCCCCCGACGCTCTCTGCCGGATCCAGCGACCAATCCTCCGCGCTGCCCATGGTCCACTCAGCCTCCTCGGCGGTCGTGCCCTTCGCCGACACCGTGACGATCGCCCGCGTCCTCGGCACGCTCGAGGTCCACGGCAAACAGGTGGTCATCCGCGAAGAGCGCAAGAGCAGCTTCTCCGAGCTTCGCGAGAGCCCGGTCGTCCTCATCGGCGCCTTCAATAATGAGTGGAGCCTGCGACTGACGCGCCGCCTCCGCTACTCGCTGGCGCTCGATCCCGACCGGCATCTCGCCTACATCAAGGACTCGCAGCATCCCGAAGCCCGCACCTGGGCCTGGGGCACCAACCAGCCCACCGACCGCCAGGGCGCCGCCGGTACCCCACCCCTTCAGGACTACGCCCTCATCTCTCGCATCTGGAACTCCGATACGGGTCGGGTCGTCGTCGTGGTGGGTGGCCTCTACACCTATGGCACCGAGGCCGCCGGTGAGTTCCTCACCGATCCGACGCTCATGCAGTCCGTCTCCAAGGCAGCGAACCTGGGCGACCCGCACCGCAACGTACAGATCGTCCTCGCCACGACGGTGACCGACGGCACTCCAGGCCCACCCCGCGTCCTGGCAGTGTCTTCGGAATAGCGACCGGTCCTCAATCGGACGTCCCGCCGCAAACACTGAAAACACAGCGCATAAACCGATTCCTGACCGTCAAGGACGGTACCTGTCTATCTCCTTGTCTTCGCGGTCTGTAGAAATCCTCTCGCTTTCGGGAAGCCCTGTTCGCCGGTCGCGAACTTTGGCAGCCCGGGGGGTGGATTCCGGCCGCAACCCCGCCTACGTCAGCAGACCGGAAACGCACCAACTCTCAGGAGACCAGCATGACCCGTACTCTTCGCCACGCCGCTTTGACCGCCATCCTCCTTATAGCGGTGCTGGTCCTCCCGCCCACGGCCCACGGCCAGGGCCTCGGCCGCATCAGCGGCACTATCTCCGACGCCTCCGGTGCAGCCATCCCTAACGCCACCGTGACCCTCGAGCGCACCGGGACCGGCGAGACCCTGACCGCCACCACGGACGCCTCCGGCGGTTACATCTTCCCGTCCGTCGCTCCCGCCGCCTACTCGGTCACCGCCACCGCCGCGGGCTTTGCCACCTACCTCCAGACGAGCGCCATCCTCGAAGCCGACCAGGCCCTCACCGTCAACGCGACCCTCAAGGTCGGTGCGACGACTGAAACCGTCACCGTCACCGACCAGCCGCCCCAGGTGGACACCACCACCGGCACCCTCTCGCAGGTCATCGACGAAAAGCGCGTCAACGACCTCCCGCTCAACGGACGCAACGCCGCCACCATGACCACGCTGGTTCCCGGTGTCGTCGTCTCGCCAAGCACCAACATCGATCAGGGCTCCACCAAGACCTTCCCCGTCGTCGCCGCCGTCACCATCAACGGCACCCGCGCCAACCAGGTCAACTACATGCTCGATGGCGGCAACAACGTCGACGAATACACCAACGTCAACGCCCCGTTCCCCTTCCCCGACGTCCTCCAGGAGTTCTCCGTCGAGACCTCCAACTACAACGCCGAGTACGGCCAGAACGCGGGCGGCGTGGTCAACATCATCACCCGCGGCGGCTCCAACAAGTACCACGGCGATGCCTTCGAGTACGTCCGCAACCGCGTCTTCAACGCCGCGAACTACTTCACCTACACCAACGGCGTAAAGACTCGCGACTTCCTCAAGCGCAACCAGTTCGGCGGCACCTTCAACGGTCCCGTCCGCATCCCGCACCTCTACAACGGCACCGACAAGACCTTCTTCTCCTTTGGCACGCAGGCCACCCGCTACCGCAACCTCGCCTCGGGCGGAACCGCGACGCTGCCCACACCGGCGCAGCTGGCGGGCACCTTCACCGGCCTGGGCTCGGCGACCGCCATCCTGAATCCCACCACGCTGGCGCCCTACCCCTGCACCCCCACGGGCACCACCTATACCTGCCAGGTCAATCCCTCGGACTACAACTCCGCATCGCTGGCGCTGCTCAAGTACCTTCCCACCGTCAGCAACGCCAACCCGACGGTCAACTTCCTCAAGCCCAGCAGCCAGAACTACATCGAGTACACCGCACGCGGCGATCATGAGCTCACCGGCAAGGACCGTCTCACGCTCCGCTACTTCTACGATCGTTACGACCAGAAGGGCGTACTCGACCTCACGGATCTCCTCACCTACACCGACCAGGCCTCCATCCGGTACCACAACGCGCTCATCTCGGAGACCCACACCTTCAGCCCGACGCTGCTGAACAACATCATCCTCAGCTACCAGATCGACGACTCCGAACGCGGTCCGCTCGCCGGCGCACCCAGCGTCGCGTCCCTCGGTGTAAACGTCTGGCAGCCCGCCTTCAGCCAGATCAACTCGATCGCGCTGACCAACTTCTTCACCGTGGGCGACAACCCGGCAGCGACCTTCCGACGTAACAACTACACCCTAAGCGATGACCTACATTGGGTGCGTGGCCGTCACTCGTTCGGCTTCGGATTCCACCTCGAACTCGCTAAGGTCGACGTTGCCAACGACTACGAGCAGCCCGGCCAGTTCACCTTCAACAGCAACGTCACCGACGCCAGCCCCGTGGCCGATTTCCTGCTCGGTGGCCTTACCTCCCTGGTTCAGGCATCAGGGCAATACTTCACCAACCGCTACCACGAGCAGGGCTACTATGCCCAGGACAGCTGGAAGATCAGCCGCCGCCTGACCCTCAACTACGGCCTGCGCTACGAGCCCTTCTCCCCCGAACATGAGGCACTCGGCCGCGAAGGGATGTTCAGCCCCTCCGGCTGGGCCTCCGGCACCATCTCGACCAGCCACCCCACCGCACTCGCCGGTCTTCTCTTCCCCGGCGACAACGGCTTCGTCACCGACATGGTGCACCCCGTCTATACCCACGTGATGCCCCGCTTCGGCTTCGCCTATGACGTCTTCGGCAACGGCCGCACCAGCATCCGCGGCGGTGGGGGTCAGTTCTACGACACCCGCCTGCCCGGCGTCGAGGACAACATCTTCGCCAACACCGTGCCCTTCGTCGCCTCCGTCAGCGCCAGCTTCGCGAACACGGCTGGATCCAGGCCCGCCATCTTCACCAACCCCTACGCCAGCGTCGCGGGAGGAAATCCCTTCCCTGCACCTCAGCCTCCTCCGGCCAACTACTTCACCACCACGAACTACCAGAACGCCAGCTATACCACCTTCAACCCCGCAACCTTCCGCGTCCCCGTCACGTATTCGTTCAATCTCGCCGTCGAGCAGCAGATCACGAAGACTCTCTCCGGCCGCGCGGCGTACGTCGGCTCCCAGGCCCGCCACCAGATCAACCCCACCGACATCAATCCCATCTGGAACCAGGGCTCGAACATCGGCCACCGGATCTACTACTCCGCCACCAACCAGCAGCAGAACTACACCAGCGCGCTGGCCACGACGGACACCGGAGGCAACTCCAACTACAACTCGCTACAGGTCTCGCTTACGGACCACATCGCCTCCTCCCTTACGGCCTTCTTCAACTACACATGGTCCAAGGCACTCGATAACAACCCGTTGGGAGCGCAGGGTGTGACCGCCGTCGTCCCGGGCTCCAGCTATGTGCTGCCCATCTACGAACCGAACTACAAGCGGCTCGATACCGGCCCGGCCGATTACGATCATCGCAACGTAGCGACCTTCTCTTACGTGTGGTCTCTGCCCGCACTCAAGAGCGGCAACGCTGCCCTGCGTTATGCCGTGAACGGCTGGCAGACCAACGGCATCTTCGCGTTCCGCTCCGGCGACGCCCTCACCGTCACCGGATCCAACGTCGATGGCACCGGCCTGGGCCGAGATCGCGCAGTCTGGAACGGGCAAAACCCCTACGGCGCCACGGCCTGCAACGGAACGACCTCCGCTTGCCGCTCCTGGTATAACCCCGCGAGCTTTTCGGTCAATCCCGCCTACACCGCCAACCTCGCGCTGACCTACGGCAACGTCGTCAAAGGCAGCTTCGTCGGACCGCAGTTCGCTTCCTGGGATGTAAGCATGATCCGCGCCTTCCACATCTATGAGCGGTCCGAGCTACAGTTCCGCACCGAGTTCTTCAACGTCCTCAACCACACCAACTTCGGCGATCCTCAGAACGCTCAGACCAACTCCGCCTTCGGCCGCATCACCTCCACTAACGGCGACCCACGCATCGGTCAGCTGTCACTCAAGCTGGACTTCTAGCTTCGGCCCATCAGCAGGAGCGGAGAGGCGTTCAACCCCTCTCCGTCCCTGCACCTCCACGCCTCATCTCCTCTTGTGTCGCTAAGGACTCGATGCTCTGCAAGCACTCGATGCTCGGCCCTGCACTCCTCCGTCGCTGCGGCCTGCTCACCGCCTTCTCCTGCCTCGCGCTGACCGCCGTCGCACAACAGCCCACTGAGCCCTATCTCGATCCCAGTCTCCCCGTCACCACGCGCGCCAACGACCTCGTCGCACGCATGACCCTCGACGAGAAGATCGCGCAGATGCAGAACGACGCGCCCGCCATCCCTCGGCTTCACGTCGCCGCGTACAACTGGTGGAACGAAGCGCTGCACGGCGTCGCCCGCAGCGGCTACGCCACCGTCTTCCCGCAGGCCATCGGACTCGCTGCCACCTGGGACGCCGGCCTCATGCGCCGCATTGGCGACGTCGTCTCCATCGAGGCACGCGCGAAGTACAACCAGGCACTCCGCGAGAACAACCACGACATCTTCTATGGCCTCACCTTATGGTCACCGAACATCAACATCGATCGCGACCCCCGCTGGGGCCGCGGCCAGGAGACCTTTGGCGAAGACCCGTTTCTCACGGGCCGACTAGGCTCCGCCTATGTGCGAGGCCTGCAAGGTGATGATCCCCACTATCTCCGCACCGCCGCCACCGCGAAGCACTTTGCGGTTCACAGCGGTCCTGAAAGCGATCGGCATACCTTCGATGCAACCGTCTCCCCACACGACCTGCAAGACACCTATCTGCCGGCCTTTCGAGCTCTCGTTGTAGACGCCCGCGTCGCCGGAGTGATGTGCGCCTACAACTCCCTCGACGGTTCACCCGCATGCTCCAGTGACCTGCTCATGCAGCAGACCCTGCGCCGCGACTGGCACTTCACCGGCTACACCGTCTCCGACTGCAACGCCATCACCGACATCGCCGTCGGTCATCGCTTCTCTGCCGACATGCCGCACGCCGCAGCCGCCGCAGTCAAAGCCGGCACGGACATGAGCTGCGGCAACGAGTACGCCGCGCTCTCTCAAGCGTCGAAGCTCGGCCTGGTCAACGAAGCGCAGCTCAATGCCACATTGCATGACCTGTTTCTCATCCGCTTCCGCCTTGGAATGTTCGACCCACCAGCATCTGTACCTTTCAACCGCATCCCCGTCTCTGACAACGACTCGTCAGGTCATGCGAGCCTGGCCTTGAAGGCCGCCGAAGATTCCATCGTGCTGTTGAAAAACGTACGTGACGCGCTTCCGCTGTCAGGACGAGCGCTTCACCTCGCGGTCGTCGGCCCCAACGCGGCCTCGCTGGCCTCGCTGGAAGGAAACTACAACGCAGTCCCATCCCACCCCGTGACGCCATTGGCGGCGCTTCAGGCAGACCTGCCCGGGCGAATCACTTACGCGCAAGGCTCGAGCTTTGTCGAAGGCTACCCTGTCCCTGTACCCGAGACCCTCTTGACCAGCATCGCGGGTGGTCGCCGCGTGACAGGACTTCGCGCTGAGTACTTCGCAGGAAAGAGCTTCAGTGGCAAACCCACGCTCTCACGCATCGATCGCAACATCGACTTCGATTGGAACGGAGCCAGCCCGGCGGCAGGTATGGATGCACATGCATTCTCGGTGCGTTGGACGGGCACGATCACGCCACCTTCGACGGGCACGCTCGAATTTGGCTTTTCGCTCTCGCACTGCAGTACGTGCTTCGATGCAGAGAGCATCCGCGTCTGGCTCGATGGAAAGGCCGTCTACAACTTCGACCATCCTGCGACCAAGGGGAGGCACGCGCCCACTCCGCGCTTTACGATGGCATTCAAAGATACCCGCGCGCACGCTCTTCGCATCGAATACGTCCACGACTCGCCACACTTCGGCGCAGGGCTCACGTTCGAGTGGCTTCCACCCGCAACGGCACTGCGCAAGCAGGCCGTTGCCGCAGCACGCTCCAGTGATGTCGTCATCGCCTTTCTTGGACTCAGCCCGAACCTCGAAGGCGAAGAGATGCCCGTCCACGTGGAGGGTTTCAGCGGTGGCGACCGCACGTCGATCGACCTCCCCGCAACACAGCAGCAGTTAACGGCCGAACTCGCAGCTACGGGAAAGCCCGTCATCCTCGTCCTCATGAACGGCGGTGCCATCGCACTCGGCGATGCCGCGCTGCAGGCCTCGGCGATCCTTGAGGCCTGGTATCCGGGCGAAGCCGGAGGCGCCGCAATCGCGAACACGCTGTTGGGCCGCAGCAACCCGTCAGCGAAGCTCCCCGTCACCTTCTACGCCTCCACCTCGCAGCTTCCACCCTTTGGCAGCTACGCCATGCAGCAGCGTACCTACCGCTACTTCACCGGACAGCCACTATACCGCTTTGGCGATGGACTCAGCTTCACGCATTTCACCTTTGCAGACCTGCATCCTGCAGATACGTCTTTGCAGGCTGGAGCATCGCTGCCCTTCGATATCAACGTCAGCAATACAGGCCCCCGGGCAGGCGATGCCGTCATCGAAGCATATCTGATGCCTGTGTCTGAAGAAGCCGCAACGGCAGCACCGATATCGCTGGTGGGATTTTGGAAGATCCACCTCGACGCACGAGAGACACGGGCACAGCATCTCAGGATCGATCCCCGCCAGCTCAGCGTCGTCGCCCCGGATGGACAACGCAGGATCGTCAAGGGAAGGTATCGGTTGGTAGTTGGTGGTTCTCAGCCTGGAGGTTCGAGCGAAACGCTATCCGCTGAATTCTCAATCACCGGCAACCTGGATCTTCCACGCTAAACGGCCTAAGCAGAGGTCGCAGATTTCGTCGATACCTCCACGACACCAAAAGCGAAAGCTCGGTGTGTCCTCCACACCGAGCTCGCAGGAAGGCAGTAGCAGCGCCGCGATCATGTCCGATCAAACGCAACGCCTGTGTGGAATGCTTACAGCTTGTCGGAATAGATCATCCTCATCAGAAAGTTCTCAATCGTCTCCTGACGCCCTGAACGCGGCTGAGGATTGATTCCTCCCGCGAGCGCTCTCTCCTCGAGTTCCCCGAGAGAATACTTTCCGGCAACGATCGCTTTGCCTTCTTCCGTCTGCCATCCTGCGTAACGCTCTGCAAGCATCGCATCGTAGCGGCCGTCTTCGATGATCCTGGCCGCCGTAAGGAACGCGCGCGCGCACAGATCCGCTCCACCAACGTGCGCGTGAATCAGGTCCTCGGGGGTGAAGCTCTGCCGCCGGACCTTGGCGTCAAAGTTGCAGCCGCCCTGCCCGAGACCGCCGGCCTTGATCACGTGATACATGCTCATCGTCATCGTCCAGAGATCATTGGGGAACTGGTCCGTATCCCACCCCAGCAAAGCGTCTCCACGATTGATGTCCAGCGACCCAAGGATTCCCAGCCCACCTGCAGTCGCAATCTCATGCTCAAAGGTGTGGCCCGCGAGCGTCGCATGGTTCGCCTCAATGTTCACGCGGACTTCGTTCTCCAGGTCGAACCGCTTCAGAAACCCGAATACCGTCGCGACATCGAAGTCATACTGATGCGACGTCGGCTCCTTCGGCTTGGGCTCAATCAGAATCTGTCCTTCGAATCCGATCTTGTGCTTGTAGTCGACAACCAGGCTCAGGAAGCGCCCCATCTGATCGAGCTCTTGCTTCATGTCCGTGTTCAGCAGTGTCTCGTAGCCCTCACGTCCACCCCACAGGACGTAGTTGCTCCCGCCAAGCCGCTTCGTCGCGTCCATGCAGTTCTTCACGGTCGCGGCTGACCAGACAAACACCTCGGGATCGGGGTTCGTCGATGCACCTGCCATGAACCTCGGATGGGAGAAGAGGTTTGCCGTGCCCCACAGCAGCTTCGTGGAGTAGCTCTGCATCTTCTCTTCCAGATAGTCCACGATCGCGTGGAAGTTCTTCAGCGTCTCAGCCAGCGTATCGCCCGCTGGCGCAATGTCCGCATCGTGCCAGCAGAAGAACGGAAGGTCCAGCACCCGAAACAACTCGAAGGCGGCATCGGCTTTGACCTTCGCCTGTGCGATCGGATCACCGGCAGCCATCCACGGACGGAAGATCGTCTGCCCGCCAAACGGATCGCCCCCCATCATCGCAAGCGAGTGCCAGTACGCCACGGCAAAGCGCAGATGCTCCTTCAGCGGTTTGCCCGATACCAGCCGCTCCGGATCGTAGAAGCGATACGCAAGTTCGCTCTCGCTGTTGGGCCCTTCGTACTTGACGGTGGGAAATGAACTGAAGATCGTTTCGGACATAATTCCTCTCTCTGAGTGTTACTGCGGATCCTCTGTTGCGCGGACTTATACTTCGGTCCCGATAGCGGTCATCATCAGCGGCCCGCGCCGCCAATGAGCACCCCGATACAAGTACTGCCAGGTGTCCTCGATCAGCGCAGCGCCTCGGCCAATCAGGCACGGAATCCATGTTCTAGCGTGGGAGCGGTGCTGATCCCGTGATCGTGAATGTCGTCATCTGCGCGGCAGCAGGCGCGGCGGGATCTCCCGGCAATGCACCGCCGATAGCGAGTCCGTAGCTTCCAGCCTGGACGGAACGTTCACCCTTGCCATCGACTTCAGAGATCTCTCGCGGTGTGAGCACAAAGCGAAGATGGCGGCTCTCTCCAGCCTTCAGGCTGACACGCTGGAAGCCGACCAGCTGTTGCTTCGGAGAAAGGCCATCGTTCCCGCTTGCGGGAGGTAGAAGATATACCTGCGCCACCTCATCACCGTCTCGATGGCCATCGTTGCGAAGATCCACCTCCGCGGTGATTTCCTTGCCCGCGTCCAAAGCATGTGTCGACAGCACAAGGTGCGAATACGTGAAATGCGTGTAGCTGAGACCATATCCAAAACCAAACAACGGCGATCCGCTGAAATAACGATACGTACGGTTCTTCATCGCGTAGTCGGTGAACGCCGGCAGGTCTGCTACCGACTTATAAAACGTCACAGGCAGCCGCCCCGCGGGATTATTCTTCCCGGCGAGCGTCTCGGCAATTGCCTGCCCGCCATACTCTCCCGGATACCACGCCTCCAGGATGGCATTGGCATGATCCTTCGCCCAGTTCACCGCCAGCGCCGAGCCGTTGAGCAGCACGACCACCATAGGCTTGCCCGTCGCCGCTACCTCCTCCAGCATTCTGCGCTGGCTTTCAGGCAGCACGATGTCTGTGCGATCGCCGCCGGCAAAGCCCGCGGCCGTCACCTTCATCTCTTCACCTTCAAGTTCGGGCGAGAGGCCCACCATCGCGACGACGAGGTCAGAGCTCTCAGCCAGTTTCACCGCCTCGGCCTGCAGAACGCCTGCAGGCGGGACCCACTCCAGTGTGATTCCCCCTCCAAACAGTGGAGCGCGATGGGCATATTCAATCAGGATTGTGTGCGGCTTCGTGTCCGCAAAGTGCATCGTGAACCGTGGCGTTGTGCTCTCGCGGAACTCACCCTTTGACGTCCCGAAGTGCGCGGCCTCTTCACCGTCGAGCAGCACGCGAAACTGCTCATGGTCGCCACATGGATAGCAATGCGCCAGCCGCATGTTGAACTCAAAGTCGCCGGCCTGGGGCATTGCAATCGTTCCGGTCCACCGCACACTGAAGGCATCCTGCGCTTGTCCGGGGACGGGAGCAGCGGAGTTCCAGTCGAAATCAATCTCCGGATCTATCCGCGATGCGACCGGAGACGCGAAATCCGGCTTCGCGAAATACTCGGCCTTCAAACCTTCGCGCGTATCTCCCGCCGCCGGATGGAACAGGGTTCGAGGCGCAGTCAGAGCGACGCCGTCGGCATACGGCGCGCCTTCCGCATAGGTCAGCTTCGCTTGAACGAACTCCTCCCGCAGAACATCCACGGGCATCTTCGGATTCTCCGGGATCGCGTTGTAATTGCCTTCAAGAGCCGCTAAAGAATCCGCGTTCGGACCGATCACTGCAATGCGCTTGTACTTCCCAGGTGACAGCGGGAGAATGCCATCGTTCTTCAGCAGGACCATCGACTCGCGCGAGGCCTTGAGCGATAGCGCAAGGTGCGCAGGTGAACGATCCTCCGAAAAGGGAATCTGTGCATACGGGACGCTGGCCGGTGGGTCGAAGAGTCCCAGCCTGATGCGAGCGACGAACAGCCGCTCCAGCGTCCGGTCAAGATCGCTTTCCTTCAACAGGCCTGACTGAACGGCAGCCGGCAGCGCCTTGTACGTCGAGCCACAATTTGTATCCGTTCCCATCAACACCGCCGTCGCGGCAGCATGCTCCTTGTCCGGGGAGGTGTGGTGAGCCTTTTGCTGAAAGAAGTCATCCACGGCGCCGCAGTCTGAGGTCACGAACCCGTCAAACTTCCAGTCCTTGCGTAGCACCTGGTTCAACAGGAGATCGCTCGCACACGCCGGCACGCCATCGATTGCGTTATAGGCACACATGATCGAGTCCGCTTTACCGTCCACGATCGCCATTCGAAACTGTGGAAGATAGGTGTCCCACAAGTCATGCGGCGTCGGATCGACGTTGAACTTGTGACGTTCACTCTCCGGCCCGCTGTGCACCGCAAAGTGCTTCGGTGTCGCGATCACACGGGGATGCAGCGGATCGGGGCCCTGCAGCCCGCGCACGAAGTTCAGCCCAAGAGTCCCGGTGAGAAGCGGATCCTCTCCATAGGTCTCCTGCCCCCGACCCCAGCGTGGATCGCGAAAGATATTGATATTCGGGGACCAGATCGTCAGCCCGAAGTAGATGCTGTGGATGTCATGCCGGGTGGCTTCATTGAACTTCGCGCGGGCCTCTGTCGAGACGACCTCGCCAATACCATGGAGCAGCGGAGCATCCCAGGTGGCCGCCATCCCGATCGCCTGCGGAAACAGGGTCGAATAGCCTGACCGCGCGACACCATGCAGCCCCTCGCTCCAATAGTCATACGCCGGGATGCCCAGCTTCGGAATCGCCGGAGCCGTATTCATGCTCTGCGCGGCCTTCTCCTCCAGCGTCATGCGGGATACAAGGTCATGCGCGCGTTGCTCCGGCAAGAGCCCAGGATTGAGATAGACGGCTCCCTGCGTCTGTGCGGAAACAGCTGCGGGCATAAGGAAGAGTGCAACGAGAGAGCACGAAAAAAGACGCATCAGAAGACTCCGTCAGGTCTGCTATGCCGAACAGGTACGAAGGGACTTGGGTTGGCACGACCAATTATATGTACCATGCGAAAGATATCCAGCGCCAGCGTCCTGCGATGAGAATCGTCACCTCGTGGCATCCCTCGTCCCGGCATCTGCACACAGCATCACATACAACCCTCCAGCCACCATGAACGCCTCATTTTATGAAGGATTTCACGGTGACGCCGGTAGTGTCCCAAATACCTCTGAAGCACCAAGGCAGGCGACATCGCAGCCGTGCAAACTCTACATCACCTGGCGAAATAATCCTCAGAGCCGGCCCCGATGCCAGGCGTCTTGCAACCTCCGGCTCAATCGCGTTCCAGAGAGCTAAATCCCGTAATACTGTTGAAGTCGTCCTCTGTAGGCAGCGCGCGCGTTGTCGTAGGCGCTACGTAGTTCGGTGCGAGGCGAACAGGTCGCCGCCTCATCAATGCGCACAAGCCGCGAAGCGACTTCGACGAAGGTTAGCGGCGCTACAGACGACGCCGACTTGGCGACCATCGCCTGGATCGCCGCACCGAGGCAACCTGCCTCTTCTTCTAAGGGGACCTGGATCGTCGCTCCCGTTGCATCCGCCAGAAGCTGACGCCACCCCCGCGACCGAGCACCTCCCCCGATCACATAGATGGTCTCCGCATCACGTCCAGCCAACACAAGATCGAGGCCGCTGAGAACGCCAAAGCTCACGCCCTCCACTGCGGCGCGCAGCAAATGATCCGCCGTAAAGTTCATGGCCGACACGCCATGCAAGGAACCCCGCGCGTCCGGAAGATCGGGCGTTCGCTCTCCGTTCAGAAATGGAAGAAACACGAGCCCATCAGCTCCTGGAGCGGTCGCGTCCAGAGCGCAATCTATGTCCAGCACCGTCTTGCCCAGCAACTGCGCCGTCGCTGTCACAACGTTCGTCGCGTTCATCGTGCATACAAGCGGCAGCCATCCACCCGACGATGAGCAGAAAGGCGCGACGTTTCCCGTCGGGTCAGAAGGTACCCTCTCGCTGTAGGAGTACACCGTCGCCGAGGTTCCCAGGCTCAACGTCACGACGCCCTCTCGCACGTTACCCGTACCGATCGCCCCCATCATGTTGTCGCCTCCACCTGCGGCGACGATGCAATCGACGTGTAGACCGAGGATCGACGCAACCTCAGGACGAAGCGTACCCACCACGGCATCGGGGCCGACAAGAGGCGGCAACGCAGCGAACAATTGCCCACTGCCTCCGTCGATCGCGTCGAGGACGTCGCGTGTCCAGGTGCGTTGCCGTACATCAAAGAACGCGGTCCCGGAGGCATCACCCCATTCCGCGGCAAACTTCCCGGTAAGCCAGAAGTTCAGGTATTCATGCGGTAGCAGAACATGCCGCACCTTCGCGAAGTTTTCCGGCTCACACTCAGCAAGCCACAGCAGCTTGGACACGGTGTAACCCGTCAGAGGCACGATGCCGAAGCGCTGGAAGAACGCCTCGCTCCCACCCATGCGCGCGATGATCTCGCTGTTCTGCGGGGCGGTCTCCGTATCGTTCCAAAGCTTCGCCGGGCGGATTACGGCATCGTGCTCATCGAGAACGACAAGGCCATGCTGCTGCCCGCTGACTCCGACAGCGTCCACGTGCGAGCCGTCCGGTGCCGTCGAGAGCGCCGCCTTTACCGCAGAGATCAAAGCATCCACCCACCACTGCGGTTCCTGCTCCCGGGCGCCCGATGGCCGTTCAATCAGAGCGTGCTTCGCATAGCCGCGACCATGCACCTGCCCGCTCCCGTCCACCAGCAGCGCCTTCGTGCCCTGCGTCCCACAGTCGATTCCGAGATACATGGAGTTCATATTCACCCTCTCATCACCCTACCGCACGAAGAGTTTCAGTGGGATACCTTCGCGTCCCCGGGAAACATAGGGTCACATTTCATCGAACCCCGGACACTGCATTGCAGTCAATCACATCGTCAAAGGAATGAGAGTTGCGACTCTATATGTTGAGCGTGACTGGGTCAGCCGTCGGGTCCCTCTCGCGGCACAATCCTGCGGCCATCGCGAAGAATCTTCATTCTGCGATTCCTGCTGCGGTATCGTGAACCTACGCCGTACCGCATTCACTGAACGTTCATGTCTTCGCCTCCTACGAACAACTCGAAGCAGACCCGAAAGTCTCCGGTTCGCCATCCCATTCGCGCCGTTCGCGAACTCGCCTATGTCGAAGTGGCTTCGACAGAGCTGACTCGCGACATCAATCGCGACCTCATCCTCGAGTACGTCCGCTCCTCGCAACCGGTCTCGCGCGTCGATCTCGCACGCCTTTCCGGGTTGCAGCCAAGCACCGTATCCTCCATCGTTGAGCAGCTCAAAGAAGAGCGTTGGATCAAGGAAGGTGGCGCCGTCACGACGGCTCGCGGCCGTCGGCCGACGATGCTCGCTCTCAACGACGACCTCCTGATCCTCGTTGCCGATGTTCGCCCTACCCAGGCGGTACTCGCCGTCGTCGATCTCAATGGCCGCTTCCTCTCGCGCCTCGTCGTTCCGCTCGCGACCAAGGTTCAGAGAAGCATCGGGGCCATCGCCGACGGGATGAATGTTCTGCGGGGCCAGTTCCCGCAGAAGTCCTTCGAGGGCATCGGCCTCAGCGTGCAGGGTCGCGTCGAGCCGCAAAGCAATCGCCTTACCCTCGCTCCCAATCTCAACTGGAAGAACTATGACATCTGCGGCGAGTTGTCGCGCCGCGTCGGGGGCCTGCGCGTCGAGCTCGAAAACGATGCCAACTCGTGCCTGCTCTCGGAGCTCTGGTTCGGCCATCTCGATGGCCTGCGCAACGTCGTGCTGATCGCCATCTCCGAGGGCGTCGGCGCGGCCGTGCTCGCTGAAGGACGCCTCATCAGCGGCCGCGGCGGCCTTGCCGGCGAGTTCGGCCACATCTGTGTCGATGCCTCAGGTCCACTCTGTGGCTGCGGCAAGCATGGCTGCTGGGAGATGTTCGCGTCTTCGCGCGCCGCATTGCGCTACTACGCGGAGCTCACCGGGAGCACAGATAAGCTCACCATGAGCGATCTCGCGACCCTCGCCGTCAGCAAGAACCCAGCCGCTCTCCGCGCACTCGAGCGCCAGAGCGAAGCCATTGGCCGAGGCCTGCGCATGATCAACGCGGCACTTTCCCCCGAGGTCATCCTCTTCGCCGGCGACATCACCACCGTCTGGGAGCTATCGCATTCCATCATCGAGCGCGAGTGCCGCGCAGGCCTGCTCACGGGCTCTGCGCCCAAGCTCATGTCCATTGGCGATGGCGAACTGGCACTCCTTCGAGGAGCCGCTGCGGTCGTCCTGCAGCGGCACTCGGGCTACTACCGTTCGGCCCACGGCAAGCAGCAGCGCGACTGAAGGTCAGCGTTCGTAGGGCTTTTCGAGGTCATAAAAGCCGGCCTCGGGAAGTGCGACTGCGCTCGCGGTATCCGGATGCTGCGGATCGAAGTGCGGGTGCTGATCCCGCAGGAGCGACGCGAGCGGCAGCCTGTCTTCGACGATGCCCCGCACCACGCAGCGCGCGAGCTCATACGCTCCATAACCGTTGAAGTGTGTGTCATCGTGCAGCGCCTCCGGCTGCCTGGGATACGTGTTCGGCGCGGCATAGACAAACAGGCTGCGCGAGGTCGGCTCGCCAATCGCCTCATACAACGTCTTGCTCATCGCGTTCAGGTCGATCAACGCAACCTTCTGCTCCGCGGCAACCTTGCGCATCAGCTCCGGGTACGGCGCAAGAGTGTCAGTAATGTGCCCTTCCGCGTCGAATGTGCGGCGATTCATGCTGGTCACCAGCACCGGCGTCGCTCCTATCTCGCGCGCCTTCGCGATGTACCTCGTGAGCAGCCCGGTATACATCTCCGGCGAGACATATCCTCCACCGGGCTTCTGATCGTTATGCGCAAACTGAAAGAACAGGTAGTCACCTTTCCTGATCGTCGAGAAGATCTTCGCAAAGCGCAACTCCCCATCGAACGACCGGATCGTCTCGCCCGACTCCGCCTGGTTGCTGATCGCCACACGATCGCCGAAGAACGCAGGCAGCATCTGCCCCCACGCCGCCCACGGCTCATTGTCCTGATCCACCACGGTCGAATCGCCCGCAAGGTACACGGTCGGAACATCCGCTGGCTCAACGCGCACGCTCACCAGCGAAGGCCGATCGCCCGCAAACTCCAACGTGATCTTGCTGTCCCAGTCCAGCGAATTCAACTCGCGGGGCTTGCGCTTGACCACCTGCGGCGATCCATCCGGCTTCGTCTGGCCCGCAACCTCCGGTGTGCGCACGTTCACGACAAAGCTCGCGGTGGAGATCTTCCCCGCCTTTGTCGCAACGCGCGCGAGCATCAGCCGCCTCGCCTCAGAGCGCACTGTCGTCACCGCATCCACCGAGCCCCCCAGCGTCACCGTCACTCGGTAGTTGCCATCCTTCGCGGGAATGGAGAGGTAAAAGTCCTTCGCGGCGCTGCAACCCCTCCCATCGAAGTGATCCGGCACCGTGCCAAAATCAAAGCCCGCAGCGCTGGCCGTCGCCACGGACGACGCGCGAAGCAACTGGACGCCGTGGCTGCCCGAGGCAGCGCAGGAGAAGGTCTGCGCCATCAGTCCAGTGGCAGGACCGAAAACCACGCAGAAGAGTATGGCGGACTGAACTCGTATCATCGACTGTTCCTTAGGAAAATGCCTGCAGGGTCGGGCTGGCGATCATGCTCCTCGCCCGGCACAAGCATAGCGTGCTCGCCTCGCCAGACGTTCCGACGAAAGTAATACCATGGTTGCGAATGATTCCGGGATCGCGAAAGACCACGAAAGTTCGCACTCGCAACGATATCGGTTGCCTCAGCTCGGTCGCCGCGTTGGCGCTGCTCGCTACCTCGTGCTTCTCCCAAACCCCGGTGGCCGCGAACCAGCTCTTCACCGCGACTCACAAGGCGATGGGCACCGTCTACACGTTGAGCCTTTATAGCCCGAGCCAGCCCCAGGCTGAAGCCATCGAGCAGCAGGTCTTCGACGAGATCGACCGCATCGATGCCCTGCTCTCCAACTACCAGCCCGCCAGTGAGCTTTCGCGCATCAACCAGAACGCCGGCCGCACCCCGGTAACCACCGATGAAGAGACGATGCGGTTCCTGCTGGCAAGCCAGCATTGGAGCCTTGTCAGCAATGGCGCCTTCGACATCACCGTCGGCCGCCTCATGAAGCTGTGGGGCTTCTATCGTCACCAGGGAGCGATCCCCTCCGACACGGAGCTCGAGAAAGCCCGAGCCTCCACCGGCTGGCAGAAGTTACAGCTCGACGCTTCAACCCGCACCGTGCGCTTCCTCGATCCCGGCATCGAGCTCGACCCTGGCGGCATCGGCAAGGGCTTCGCGGTCGATGCTGCCGTCGCGCTCCTCCGTGATGATCACGTGCCGGCGGCGATGATCTCCGCCGGCGGCAGCACCATCTACGCCCTGGGCGCTCCTCCAGGCGAACCCGGCTGGAAGATCGTCGTTCCGGGGCCGTTACCCAGCAACGCCACGCTATCCAGCATCTATCTTCGCGACACCTCGCTCTCCAGCTCCGACTGCTCGCAGAAGAACTTCGTCGCCAACGGCCATCTCTACTGCCACATCATGGATCCGCGCACCTTGCGCCCCGTCGAAGGCCGGGTGCAGGTCACCATCATCGATCCCTCCGCAACCGCGAGTGACGCGCTATCGAACGTGCTCTTCGTCGATAACCCCGACGAGAGCCTTCGGGTCTTGCAGCATGATGCCCCTGAGGCCCGCGCGTTAGTCGTCTCCAGCACAACCGATCGAAAAACCTGCACCGCATTTCGCTGGACCGCACCCATCGACACAAGCCACTGCACTCTGCAACCATCTCAAGGGCAACGCTCTCACGAAACAGAAGGAAAGGTCTCCCACGAATGAACCGTCGCGACTTCCTGCACACTGCCTCCGCTGCCGCTCTCAGCTCCTCCGCGATCGCCCGCGCCGCCTCGCCCGCGGCCAAGCCCGTGCGCATCGGCATCATCGGCTCCGGCAGCCGCGGCCAGGAGAATCTGCGTCAGCTCCTGCGCGTCCCCGGCGTCTCCATCACCGCCGTCTGCGACATCTACCCGCCGCGCTACGAGCAGACCAACAAGCTCGTCGGCAAGACCGTACCTGCGACAGCAGACCTCAAACAGTTCCTGCGCCGCGACGACATCGACGCTGTGCTCATCGCCAGCCCCGTCGGCTGCCACGCCGAGCACGTCATCGCCACCGCGCGCACCGGCCGCCCCATCTATTGCGAGAAGGCCCTCGGCTTCACCGTCGCCGACAACCAGAACATCCTCGCCGAGGTCCACAAGCACAAAATCCCGCTGCAGGTCGGCCACGAGTATCGCTACGCCGCCTGGGTGCAGGAGGCCCTGCGCCGCGTCAAGGACGGAGCCATCGGCAAGCCCACCCACATCTACGCCTACTGGCATCGCAACGGCAGCTGGCGCCGCCCGGTGCCTTCGCCCGACCCCGGTGGTAAGCTCGAACACCTCATCAACTGGCGGCTCTACAAGGAGACCTCCGGCGGCCTGGGCACCGAGCTCGGCTCGCACCACATCGACATCGCCAACTGGGTCTTTGGGGAGCAGCCTTCCCACGTGCTCGGCACCCAAAGCATCGTCAAGTACCACGACGGCCGCACCGTGGGCGATAACGTCCAGATGGTGCTCAGCTACTCCGAAGGCCGCAAGCTCGTCTTCTCTTCACTCACCGACAACGCGAAGTCCGGCAACGAGCTTTGGATCTACGGCGATGAGGGCAGTGTGCAGCTCACCATCGAAGACGCCGTCTTCTACTACGAGAAAGACAAGATGCGCCAGCGCAGTGGCGGTGTCATCGCTCAGCAAGGCACAGTGACCGGAGCTTCCTACTCCACAACCGGGGAGATGCCCTATCGCGGCCCAGGAGAAAAGCTGACCACCACGACCGAAGACCCAACGCTCTGTGCTGTCCGCTCCTTCGTGGAAGCCGTACGCGGCGAACATGGCATCGACGCCGACCTCAAAGTCGGCTTCGGTTCCGGCATCGCCTGCGCCGTCGCACACGATGCCGTGCAGACTGAAGAGAAGACGGCGATCCCGCTCCCCACCACCAGCATCTAGTCCAGTTCGCGCTCCATGCTCTTCCCGCTACGACAGCGGGAAGAGCATCTTCACGCTGGTCCCAGCAGGCTCACGGTTCGATGCTCGGATCGTGCCTCCATGCAGACGCACAGCGCGATCCGTAATCGCAAGCCCCACTCCCACTCCACCGGTATCCGAGCTTCGAGCGCGATCCACGCGGTAGAACGGCCGGAAGATCTCCGTCAGCTCCGCCTCGGGTATACCTGGCCCTTCATCGTTGATCTCCAGGGCCGCGTAAGACTTGCCCTGCATCGTCTCGCCCGTGAGTCGAAGCTGCACCAGCGTGTTCGGCGCCGTATAGCGAATCGCATTGCGCACCACGTTCTCGATCGCGCGATACAGCAGCTCCTGGTTCCCACGGATGCTGAACTTGCCTTCCTGAATCAACTCCACGCGACAGGGCCGTTGCTGCGCTTCATACGCCGCGTCAGGAAGGATCTTTTCGCACACGCCGTTCAACGACACCACGTCATACGACTTCGCACCATCGCGGGCTTCCATCGCCGAGAGCGTGAGCAGTTGCCCAATCAGCTGATTGAGCCGAAGCGTCTCGCGCTCGATGCGTCCAAGATGCGTCTCCAGCTCTGGCCCCGCATCGTCGCGCGCCAGTTCCAGCGCCACACTCAGCCGCGCCAGCGGCGACCGCAGCTCATGCGAGATATCCCGCACCAGCAGCTTCTGCGCGCCCACCATGGACTCCAGCCGTTCGGCCATGTGGTTGAAGTCATGCACCAGCCCCTGGAACTCATCCGAGTTTGCCTGCGCCGCTTGCTTCGGCGACTGGTCGACACGCACATCCAGCTTGCCTTCTGCAAGCTTTCGCGCTGCCCTGCGCAGCCGCACTAGCGGCCTGCTGATGAACAACACCAGCACAAACGTCGTCGCACCGCCCACAAGGATCGCCACCGGAAGCTGCGGCACCGCAAAGTGCCAGTACTGCCACCGCCGAGGTGGAGGACGATGCCTCGCCGGTGGAGCGATCCACACATACTCGTAGCGCGCGCCAGTCTTCGATGTCTCCGGCACCAGCGCTCCGAAGCTCCCGTTGAAGTCGCGCAGATCGATCCTGTCTGCAATATGGGGACGCACACCGGCCACCGCAACCTTGAGCGAGTGATTGCAGATCACATCGCCCTCCTGGTCCAGCAGCGCCGAGCCTTCCGGCTCAAACCGGCCGGCCACCGAAGCGAACGCCGGGCAACCTCCCGCGTCATACGCCTTGATGGCGATCTCCGCATTGTTACGCAGCGTGCTGTCGAGCGCTTCCGCGATAGACCCGCCATTGGGGAAATGCTGCGAGACAATCAGCCCCGTCGAGATCACAAAGATGAGGCTCTGCGCCAGCCAGAAGATGGCAAAGATCCGAAGAAAGAGTCCACGCATGGCTTAGCTGCGACCTCCTGCGGTACGCCGCAGCACAAGTTGATACCCGGCGCCACGAACCGTCTTCACCAGGTCTTCCCCGTTGCCATCGCGAGCCAGCTTCTTGCGCAGCCGGCTCACATGCATGTCGAGGCTGCGATCGAATGGATTGAAGTCGCGCCCCAGCACCTCTTCCGAGAGCTTGTCGCGATCCACCACCTTGCCGGGCGAGCGCATCAGAACCTCGAGCAACGCGAACTCCACATCGGTCAGGTCCAGCGCATCGCCGTTCAGTGTGACGGAACGGGTCGCACGATCCAGCGTCAGGCCGTCAACGCTGATGGTCGTCCGCTCTTCACTCGAGACAGGCACCATGGCACGGCGGCGAATCGCACGAATTCGCGCCAGCAGTTCGCGCGCATTGAAGGGCTTCGCGAGGTAATCATCGGCGCCAAGCTCCAGCCCCACGATGCGGTCCACATCTTCACCACGCGCGGTGAGCAACAGCACGCTGCCTGCAGAAAACGTCCTGATGTTCTTCAACACCTCGAAGCCATCCATACCCGGCAGCATCACGTCCAGCAGGATCATGTCCCACGAGCGCTGCCGCGCAGCTTCCAGCCCGGAGTCGCCACGATGGACCGACGAGACATGGAAGTCGTAGCGGCCAAGATACTGCGTCAGCATCTCGCACAACTCCACGTCATCGTCGATGATCAAGACCTCTTCCATGGCGCCCTTCGTCTCTGCGTGGATTTACCGATTTAGAGTAGCGCCGATGCGCCTTCCTGCAACAATCCTTTTGTCATGATTGGTCACACCGGTGGTGACAAATCGTTACAGTGCGCTACCCAATGTGACCGCACGCCCCGCCGCGCTGCTTTCTTCTGGAGATGGTTCAGAGAGGCAACGCATGATTCGCTTTCGCACCTTCCTTCGTGTATCGATCGCTCTTGTATTGACGCTGGCATTTGCCACGATCAGCCGCGCCCAGACAGCTACGGGCACAGTCCGCGGCGCCATCACCGACCCCTCCGGCGCGCTCGTGCCGCAGGCGGATATCACCCTTTCCAGCAATGGCGCTGTGGCGCGCAAGGTCAAGAGCTCTGCGAGCGGTGCGTATGAGATTCCGCGGCTCACGCCCGGCCGCTACACCCTCTCCGTGGTTGCCAAAGGCTTCAGCCCGGCGCTCGTCAATGACGTCATGGTTCCCGCGGACAAGCCTGTATCCCAGAACATCCAGCTCGAGATCTCCGTCGATACCCAGGTCCAGGTCGACACCGACGCTCCCGGCGTCAGCGTAAGCCCCGATGAGAACGCCAACTCCATCGTCATCAAGGGCAAGGACCTCGATGCTCTCTCCGACGATCCCGACGATCTGCAGAATGAGCTCACCGCACTCGCCGGTCCCTCCGCCGGACCTTCCGGTGGTGAGATCTACATCGACGGCTTCAGCGGCGGACAGCTCCCGCCCAAGAGCGCCATCCGCGAGATCCGCGTCAATCGCAATCCCTTCTCCGCCGCGTACGACAAGCTCGGCTACGGCCGCATCGAGATCCTCACCAAGCCTGGCACCGACAAGTTCCACGGCTCGCTCATGGTCAACGGCAACGACAACGCCTTCAACTCCCTCAACCCCTTCGTCACCAGCGAACCCGCCTACTACTCCACCTTCTTCACCGGCAACGTCAGCGGTGCGCTGACCAGGAAGGCCTCCTACTTCGCCAACGTCTTCCGCCGCGACAACGCCTCCAACTCCATCGTCAACGCCGAGATCCTCGACTCCAACGGCAACACCGTCGCCTACAAGATCGCCCAGCCCAACCCGCAGTCGCGGCTCGACATCAGCCCGCGCTTCGACTTCCAGCTCGGATCCAGCAACACCCTCAGCATCCGCTACATGTTCGATCGCCAGGTCGCGACCAATAGCGGCGTCTCCGGCCTCGCACTTCCCACCCAGGCCTACGACACGCACAACATGGAGAACACGGTCCAGATCAGCGACACGCAGATCCTTACCCCGAAGATCGTCAACGATCTGCACTTCCAGTACTCCGCCGATCGCAACAATCAGGTTGCGCAGTCCACAGCTACAACCGTCACAGTGCAAGGCTCCTTCAGCGGCGGTGGCAACAGCACCGGCACCGTGCGCGACAACCAGGACCGCTTCGAACTGCAGGACTACATCACCGCCTCCGAAGGCAAGCATGCCCTCAACTTCGGCACCCGCCTTCGCCTCACCCATGAGGTCAACAACGCCAACTCCGGCTTCAACGGCAGCTACATCTACTCCTCACTCACCAACTACGCCGCCGGTACGCCCAGCGAGTACGACGTGACCGCAGGCAAGACCACCGCAAGCATCAACCTCTTTGATGCCGCGCTTTACTACCAGGACGACTGGACCGTCCGTCCTAACCTCACCCTCAGCTACGGCCTCCGCTACGAAGGCCAGAACCGCATCGGCGATCACGCCGACTTCGCTCCTCGCCTTGCCCTCAGCTGGGCTCCAGGCGCTCGCAACGGCAAGAAGGCCAACACCGTCATCCGCGCCGGCTATGGCTGGTTCTACGATCGGTTCTCCGCCACGTACGTGCTCGATGCGATCCGCCAGAACGGCATCAACCAGCAGCAGTACACGGTGAAGAACCCAACCTTCAGCTCCAACGCACCCTCCGCCACAACGCTCGCGACCCTCAGCAGCTCCGCACCCACGCTTTACTCCGTCTCGCCTAACCTGAAGGCCTCGGTGAACATGGAAGCCGCCGTGGGCGTCGACCACAGCTTCGGCAAGCTCCTCACACTCTCTGCCACCTACATCAACTCGCGCGGCGTGCATCAGTACATGAGCGACAACATCAACGCCTACGAACCTGGCACCTACAACCTCGCCACAGCCACCGGAGTGCGCCCCAACGGCATCAACGAGAACATCTACCAGTTCCAGTCCGGCGGCGTATACAGCCAGAACCAGCTCATGCTGAACTACACCGTCCGCATGAAGCGAGCTTCACTCTTCGGCTTCTATCAGCTCGGCTTCGCCAAGTCCGATACCTCCGGCGCCACCTACTTCCCTTCGCAGCAGACCAACCCCGGTGCCGACTATGGCCGCGCCTCCTTCGACGTGCGCAACCGCTTCCTCCTCGGGGGCAGCGTGCAGGCGCCCTTCGGGATCAGCGTCAGCCCGTTCTTCGTCGCCAACGCCGGCAGCCCGTTCAACGTCACCACCGGCACCGACCTCAACGGCGACAACCAATACAATGACCGTCCCGCCTACGCGACGGCAACCGGCACCGACGTCATCCAGACCGCGCTCGGTAAGTTCGACCTCGACCCCAGCTCCACTGCGGCCCGCATCCCGTACGACATCGGCACCGGCCCCTCGAACTGGAGCCTCAATCTGCGCGTCAGCAAGTCCATCGGCATCGGCCCGCGGGTTGAAGGCGGTGTCGGCGGTTCCTCACAGGGTGGTGGCCCCGGCGGTCCCGGTGGCGGAGGCCCTCCCGGTGGCGGTGGCCCCGGCGGCGGCCTTGGGCCCGGCGGACTCAGCGGCAGTGGCGGACCTCCTCGCCTCGATCAGCTGGTGCCCCGCAAGTACTCGCTGAACTTCGCCGTCATGGCCCACAACGCGCTCAATCACACCAGTCTTGCAACCCCCAACGGCGTGCTCACCTCCACCAACTTCGACAAGTCCACCGCGATCGCGGGCGGCTTCTTCGGCTCAGCCGCTTCGAACCGCAGCATCGACCTGCAGATGTCCTTCAACTTCTAAGTTTCCCGGTCGGGAGGGCCTGCGCCATGGGCCCTCCTTCTTTTTAGGAAAGGACTCGAACATGCACGCTGGAACTCGTCAGCACACGCGCCAATGGCCACTGCTCCTCGCTGTCGTCATCGCGCAGCTCCTTTGGATGGACGTCTTTCTGCTCTCCGGCACCCGGGCCCTGCTGCTGTCCATCTTCCTAAGCCACGACATGCCCCAATCCATACACCAGTCAGCCCCCACGCTAGCCGGCCGGGTCCCCGCCACGTCACGCCAGCTCAATCAGGATTAGCCATGCCACTCTTTCGCATCACCGTCGAGCCACTCCCGGCCGCTTCAAGCGCGCTTCCCGAGGATGCCTCGGCCCTCGTCTTCGACGTCGACAACCACGACGACATCATCGCCATCGCCCGCCGTATGAACGGACGTTTCGACCTCGATGAACCCACCAGCCAGGCCTTTGCCATTGGCCTCAAACTCTTCGGCGAAGTCATCCTCAAGAACCGCCAGCGCGAGCCCTTCAGCCTCATCCGGCCTGCCATGGCCGACTTCATGAAGGCCGTGAAGGGGCAGCACACCTCTGACTCTTCGGCCCAATAACGGCTTTGCACGAACATCGAACGATGGTTTGATATCTCTCCCGGAGCAGCGCGGATCTGGGTATAGTACATCTACGACTATTTCAGTCGCATATACACATGAGGCTGAACGTGAGCTCTTCTCTTCGCACTCTTTCCTCCATCGCCGCACTCGTGGCGGTAGCAGCAATCTCGACCCCGTTAGCCCAAGCCCAGGGCCCCGGTGGCCGGCAGCAGCCTCGCTTCGCCCTGCAGGCCCTCGACCTCAACCACGACGGCACCCTCTCCGCCGATGAGATCAAAGCCGCTCCCTCGAGCCTGCTGACGCTCGACCGCAACGGCGACGGCGAGCTTACGGCCGACGAGCTCACGGGCCGGCCACCCGAGGCCGACGCCGCCAATGACCAGCTTGTGCAGCAGCTGATGACCTTCGACAAAGCCGGCAAAGGCTACCTCGTCGCCACCGATTTGCCCGAGCGCATGCAGGGCATGTTCACCCGTGGTGATGCCAACCACGATGGCAAGCTTACCTCCGACGAGATCCGCACCCTCAGCAACCGTCAGGCTATGCCAGCCGGCTCCAGCGCCCGCCCCGGCCACGCCCAGGGCACCTTCCGCATGGACCCCATCCTCAATGCACTCGATCTCAATCACAACGGCATCCTAGAAGCCAACGAGATCGCCGTCGCGACCACGTCGCTGCTAACCCTCGACGCGAATCATGACGGAAACTTAACCTCCGACGAGATCCGCGTGCGGCAGCAAACGGTCGAAGATCGAATCAATCACATGTTCGACGAGTTCGATACCAACAAGGACGGCAAGCTCCAGCGCACCGAAGTCCCGGAGAGCCTCGCAAAGGACTTCGACGCGATGGATAGCAACCACGACGGTGTGCTCGACAAGGCCGAGGTGCTGCAGTACATGACCACACATACTCCCGCGCGTCGCGAAGGCCCCGGTGGCAACGAAGGCGAACACCGTCCCGACGGACCGCCACCGCAACAGATTTAGGGCGTTCCTGAAATCGACTTCAACGAAATCGACAAACACCCTGCACGGATAAGGAGAGAAGAATGCGCGGAAAGACGCGACGCCTGCTGAGTGCCCTCAGCGTGATCCCCATGGCTGCAGCGCCGCTGGCCCAGAACGCCTTCGCCGTTCAGCCAACCGGCGCCCCCACCGGCCCCCAGCTCGGCGCCTGGAGCTTCCACCACGAGAACGTCCTCGGCACCAGCCTGCAGATGCACGTCAGCGCAAGGGATGAAGCCTCCGCTGCCCGCGCCGAAGCCGCTGCCCTCGGCGTCTTCGACCGCCAGCGCTCCATCCTCAGCGCCTGGGACGAGCACAGCGAGTTCTCCCGCTGGGAGCGCACGCGCTTTGAGGCCGTACCCGTCTCCAACGATCTCTTCGCCGTCCTCGCCGCCTTCGATACCTGGCGTGACCGCACCGGCGGCGCCCTCGATCCAAGCGTCGAAGCCGCAACCCGCCTCTGGAAGTCCACCACCGCCGAGGGCCGCGTGCCCACAGCCCAGGAGATCGCCGCAACCCGCGAGGCCGTCGCGCAGCCGCACTGGATCCTCGACGCTCAGCACAAAACAGCGACCCGCGTCAGCGATACTCCCCTCGCTCTCGCCTCCTTCGCCAAGAGCTGGATCACCGCCAAGGCCGCCGACGCTGCCCTCGCAGCCGGGGCCACCGGCATCATGCTCAACGTCGGCGGAGACGTCGTCGCGCGCGGCGCCATGACCCAGGTGGTCAGCATCACAGACCCGCGCTCCTCAGCCGACAACGATCGCGCCCTAACCCACGTCGTCGTCGCCGACCGCACTGTAGCTACCAGCGGCGACTATCGTCGCGGCTTCAGCGCCATCAACACCAGTGCGACGAGCAAGCCAACCTACTCGCACCTGATCGACCCGCGCACCGCGCAGCCCACCTCGCACGTCCTCTCGTCCACCGTCATCGCCAAGGATGCCGAGACCGCAGGCGCCCTCGCCACCGCCTTCAGCGTCCTCACCGAGCAACAGTCCGCCGCGCTGGCCCGCAACACGCCCGGCGTCGACTACATGCTGGTCCTCGCTGATGGCAGCCAGATCACCAGCCCCGGCTGGAGCCTCTACGAGTTTGGCCCGTCCACCGCACGCTATCAGCCCGCAGGCTTCGCCGCGCCCCAGAAGGGTCCCTCGGGGATGATGGACCCCAGTTACGAGCTCACCATCGACCTCAACCTCCAGCGCATCGACAACCCGCGCTACCGCCGACCCTACGTCGCCGTCTGGATCGAAGACGCCGACCATTACCCCGTCCGCACGCTTGCGCTGTGGTTTGAGAAGAACCGTTGGCTCCCCGAACTCAAGCAGTGGTACAAGGACGACCAGGTCCGCACCATGAGCGAAGGCACCGACATCTCCCGCACCGTCAGCTCCGCCACCCGCGCCCCCGGCCACTACACCCTCAAGTGGGACGGCAAAGACAACACCGGCAAGCCACTCAAGGCCGGCAAGTACACCGTCGTCATCGAAGCCGCGCGCGAGCACGGCGGCTATGACGTCCAGCGCCGCGAGATCAGCTTCATCGGCAAGCCCGAGCAGGCCACCATCGCTCCCGGACAGGAGCTCGGAGAGGTCACGCTTGACTACCGGAAGCGCTAACAGCCTGCCACCTTCCACGAGACCCAACGTCTCGTGGAAGGTGCATCTACGCCGTCAATCTGCGATCGTCACCCGCTGGCTGCATATCTACCTCTCCATGGTCAGCTTCGCCGTGGTGTTCTTCTTCGCCGCCACCGGGCTCACACTCAATCATGCTGACTGGTTCGCCAGCCAGCAGCGCACCGTCGTCAAACACGGCGTCGCGGACGCTGCACTCATCGGCAAAGCTCCATCTCACGAGGTCGACAAGCTCGGCCTCGTCGAGATGCTTCGCTCGCGCGAGCACGTGCACGGCGCCGTCGGCGACCTCCGCATCGATGACTCGCAGGTCTCCATCTCCCTGCGGGCTCCCGGCTACACCGCCGACACCTACATCGATCGCGACACCGGCAAGTACGAGCTCACCGAGGTCTCCAGCGGCTTTGTCGCCGTCATCAACGACCTCCACAAGGGCCGCGACTCCGGTAAGGTCTGGAGCCTCGTCATCGACGCCAGCGCCATCCTTCTGGTGCTCGTCTCGCTCACCGGCTTCGTGCTGCTGTGGTTCCTGCACAAGCGCCGCACCAGCGGCTTCCTGCTCGCGCTGCTCGGGACTATCGCCGTCTTCACGCTCTACAAGCTCTACGTCACATAACAACTGGCGTCTGGCCAACTGACATCTGGCAACTGAAAGGGAAACTCGCAGCTCAGAACTCACAGCTCAAGACTGACTCGCGCATTTCCTCTCAACGACTCACCATTCTCCAGAGCCTAGCGCTTCACCCACGCCGTACTCTGCCGCACGATCAGGCTCGTAGGAATCGCCGCAAGCGGCTGGTGCTCGCCGCCTGCCACCAGCTGCTGCAACAGCTGCACCGCGGCCCTCGCGATGTCCGTGCGAGACATCCGCACCGTCGTCAGCGGCGGTATCAGGAACTCGCTGAAGCGCACATCGTCAAAGCCCACCACGGAGATATCCTTCGGCACGCTCAACCCCGCGGCTGACACAGCGTGCATCGCTCCAATCGCCGAAAGATCGTTCGAGCAGAGGATCGCCGTCGGCGGCACACACAGCTTCAACAGCTGCTCTGCCGCCTCCATACCGCGCTCCAGCATGTGGTCGCCCGGCACGATGTACTCCGGCTCCACCGGCAGCCCAGCCTTCTTCATCGCTGCCTGGAAAGCCTTCCGCCTCGCTGTCGCTGAATGCAATCCCGCCGGTCCCGACACGAACGCAATGCGCTTGTGTCCCAGCTCGGCAACATGCGCCACCGCCGCCGCAATCCCCTGCGCATAGTTGATGGAGATCGCCAGCGACTTCTGCGTCGCCGGAGCCTTGTCGATGAACACCATCGGTATGCCGCGCTCCGCAAGCCTGTCCAGCAGCGGACCTTCAATGCCGAACGTCATCACCGCAACACCATCGACCTTGCGTTCCAGCATGCGGTCCACACAAGCTTCCATCTTCGCCAGGTCATAGTTCGTCGAGCCAATCAGCGTCTCGTATCCCGCTTCGACAGCCGCATCCTCGAAGCCCTGGATCAGCTCCGGGAAGAACGGGTTCGTGATGTCCGAGATGATGACGCCAAACGTGCTGCTGCGCCCTGACACCAGCGACCGCGCCACCCGGCTTGGGATATAGCCAAGCTCGCGAATCGAAGCGCGCACCCGCTCCGCAAGCTCCTCATCCACACGTGGATTGCGGTTCACGACCCGTGACACCGTAGAAACAGAGACGCCGGCATGCGCAGCAACACTGCGTATATCCAGGCGGCCTTCGCGTCCAGCGCTCTTGCGCTTGCTTCCCTGCTTCACCTACCGACCTCGCTTCGTTTCCAACCAAACTACCACCAAAGGCAAAGGCCGCCACGCACAACGCGCAGCGGCCGCATCGTCGAAAAGACCTCAGCAGACTTCCTTCGTCTGCCCATACGTCGCGTTCGCTCCATGCTTGCGGAAGTAGTGCCGATCGAGCAGCGCCTGCGTCACCACCTGCGGATTGGCCTCCAGCAGTAGGGTCCGAAATGCCATCCGCGCCACCGCCTCCAGCACCACCGCATTGTGCGCTGCATCATGCGCGTCCGCACCCCAAACAAACGGCGCATGCCCGGCCACGAGGCACGCAGGCACAGCAAGCGGATCAATCGGCTCGACACCATCCACGCCCTTGAACCGCTCCACAATGGCCACACCCGTCTCATGCACATAGCGTCCGCCAATCGCCGCATCGCTCAGCGGCCTCGTCACTGGCACCGGACCATAGAAGTAGTCCGCATGCGTCGTGCCCAGCGCCGGAATCGCACGCCCCGTCTGCGCAAAGCTCGTCGCAAACTCCGAATGCGTATGTACCACCGCACCGATCTGCGCAAACTCGCGATACAGCAACGTGTGCGTATCCAGATCCGACGATGGGCGATAGTCCCCTTCGACGATCTTGCCCTCGAGGTCCGTCACCACCATGTGCTCCGGCTTCAACTTCTCGTAATCCACGCCCGAAGGCTTGATCACCACCAGCCCCTGCTCCCGATCCACGCCCGACGCATTGCCGAACGTATAGAGCACCAGCCCGCGCTTCACCAGCTCCAGGTTCGCCTCCAACACCTCTTCGCGCAACTTCTTCAGCAACATCTCGATCCCTCCTACGCCCCGCTAACGCGAACCGGCTAACCAGCTAACCAGCTAACTCGCTGCCCCGCCGACCCGCCGCCCTACCGCAGCTTGTACGCCGCATCGCTCCACACCAGCTCCTGCCGTAGCTGATGCAGCTTCGTATCCGCATCCAGCCGCACCAGCTCAATGCCCGCGATCTCCGCGAAGTCGGCCATGTGCTCCATCGTCAGCGACTGTGAGAAGCCCGTATGGTGCGCTCCGCCTGCATAGATCCAGCCCGCCGCCGCTACGCGCAGACTCGGCTGCGGAACCCACATCACGCGAGCCACCGGCAGCTTCGGAAAATCATGCTCCGGATCGACGACCTTCACGTCATTCACGATCATGCGGAAGCGGTTGCCCATATCGACGATCGTTGCCACCACTGCAGGCCCAGCAGGCGCGGTGAATACCAGCCGCACCGGGTCGGCCTTGCCACCAATGCCCAGCGGATGCACCTCAACCGTGGGCTTGGCCTTCGCGATCGAAGGACAGATCTCCAGCATGTGCGATCCCAGCACCTTCGGCTCGCCCGCAAAGTCGTACGTGTAATCCTCCATGAAGGACGTGCCGCCCGATAAGCCCTGCGCCATCACCTTCATGATCCGCACCAGCGCCGCAGTCTTCCAGTCGCCTTCGCCGCCAAAGCCAAAGCCATCCGCCATCAGCCGCTGGCTCGCGATGCCCGGCAGCTGCGCCATACCATGCAGGTCTTCGAACGTATCCGTGTACGCTCCAAAGCCGCCCTCGAAGAGAAACGCGCGCATGCCCAGCTCGATGCGCGCCGCATCCGCCAGAGAGTCCGCGCGATCATGCTCCATCGCAATCGTGTACGTGTCGCGGTACTCCTGCACCAGCTTCGCAACTTCGGCGTCGGTGAACTGCGCCATGCGATCCGTCAGATCGCCGATGCCATACCCCGACACCGTGTACCCAAACACGCGCTGTGCTTCGACCTTGTCGCCCTCGGTAACCGCTACGTTGCGCATATTGTCGCCGAAGCGTGCCACCTTGAGATGCTGCGACTCATGCCAGCCCAGCGCCGCGCGTGACCACGCGCCAATCTCAGCAACCGTCTCGGTATCACCCCAGAAACCAACGACGACCTTACGCGCCAGCCGCATCCGCGCCATCATGAAGCCAAACTCGCGATCGCCATGCGCCGCCTGGTTCAGGTTCATGAAATCCATATCGATCGTCGCGTACGGCAACTCGCGGTTGAACTGCGTGTGCAGATGCAGCACCGGCTTGCGTAGCGCCTGCAAGCCCGCAATCCACATCTTCGCCGGCGAGAACGTGTGCATCCACAGCACCAGGCCCGCGCACACATCGCTCGAGTTCGCCTCATGCGCAATCTTCGCGATGCTCTCCGAGTTCACCATCACCGGCTTCGCGACCACTCGCACCGGAATCGCACTCTCGCCATCGAGGCTCGCCGCAATCTTCTGCGCGTTCTCCGCCACCTGCTGCAGCGGCCCCGGACCATACAGATGCTGACTGCCCGTCACAAACCAAAGTTCCAGTGTCTTCCCTGTGCTCACGTGTCTTCCCCTCAATATCGTTTCTGGAAATCGTCTATGCCCGCTGAGGCCGCACCGCAATCTTCCGCAGGTCGCGAAGAATGCCATACATCGACTCCGTCGCGCCCTCCTGACCAAACCCGAAGTACACCCGCCGGTACAGCGCAAACAACTGGTCGTATACGGCCACCGCCTCAGGCTGCGGCGTGAACACGCGATAGTCCGGACACATCTTCGCCTGCGCTTCCTCAATCGTGCTCACGATCCCCGCCGCCAGTTGCGCAAAGATCCCCGCGCCCACGCTCGTCGGCGTCGTCGCTGGCACCAGCACCGGCTTGTTCAGCACGTTCGCATAGATCTGGTTCAGCACATCGTTCTTCTGCGGGATACCGCCCGCATTGATCACCCGCTCGATCGGCACACCATGCTCGGCCATGCGCTCGAAGATGATCCGCGTATGCAGCGCCGTGCCTTCAATCGCCGCGTGCAGCTCATCCTGCGCCGTGTGCAGCAGGTTCCATCCCAGCGTGATGCCTGTAAGGTCGCTGTTCACCAGCACCGTGCGATCGCCGTTATCCCAGCTCAATCGCAGCAGACCCGTCTGCGCAGCCTTATAGCTCTCCAGCCCTTGCGACAACGTCGCAACATCCGACCCCGCACGCTTCGCAATCGCCTCAAAGATGTCGCCAACCGCAGACAGCCCGGCTTCCACTCCCGTGTACTCCGGATGCACGCTGCCCGGAACCACGCCGCACACACCTGGCACCAGGTTTACGTCCTTGCCCATCGCGATGATGCACGTCGACGTGCCCACCACGTTCACCACATCGCCCTCGCGACAGCCCGCACCAATCGCATCCCAGTGAGCATCGAACGCACCTACCGGAATCGGAATCCCCGCACGCAGCCCAAGCTTCTCTGCCCACCCCGCGGAGAGATGCCCCGCCACATGATCCGACGTCAGTACCTCGCCCTGCATCTTCTCGCGCACACCATCGAACAGCGGATCCACCGAGCTTAAAAACGCCTGGCTCGGGTATCCATCCCACTTCGGGTTCCACATCCACTTGTGGCCCATCGCACACGCCGACCGCTTCACGAGCTTGGGGTCCGTCACTCCCGCCAGCGTCGCCGCGACCATGTCGCAGTGCTCGAACGCACTCGCAAACTGCGCCCGCTTCGCAGGGTTATGCCGCAGCCAGTGCAGCAACTTCGCCCATCCCCACTCATGTGAGTACACCCCACCGCACCACTGGATCGCCTCGATCTCCTGGGCATGGGCGAGCGCCGTAATCTCCTGCGCCTCGCGCGACGCGCGGTGGTCGCACCACAGGTAGTACTCGCCCAGCGGCTGCATCGCCGCGTCCACCGGCACAACGCTTGAGCCCGTCGTATCCAGCGCAATCGCTTCCACCCTGCTGCCGTCAATGCCCGTCTCCACCAGCACCGCGCGCGTAGCCTCCACCAGCGCCCGCATCTGGTCCGCATGCGCCTGCGTCGCAAGGTCCGGCTCTTCCCGGTTACGGTGCAACGCATACGACGCCGAAGCTGTCCCCAGCCTGCCCCGCTCACTGTCCAGCAGCGTCACGCGAGCGCTCAACGTACCGAAATCAACTCCCGCCACCACCGCCATATTTCAGGACTCTCCCGAACTTTTAAATGCGCTTCGACACAAACCGAGGAAACGTTTTCCCGCTGGACGAAAACTACTCCTTCCCCGTCGCCAAGGTCAAGATCACGCAACCATTACGGCCTGCGGTCTGACCTGTCCTTTTCTTGCACGGCCGTGCTGGCAGTTTTCCATCGACGGCACTTCACCAATTGCCGCACCGGCCAACCGCCACTCGTCCATCGAAGCGAGAATTGCCGCGCATCCACCACGCGCGGCATTCCAATCCCTGTGAATTTCGGTTTTGGCCCTCGCCCCAAAACCTGTTACACTCGATCTTGTTGCGGGAACAGGCGGCACTGCTCTTCGGGTGACGCTTTCAGCGATCAAAGCATCTCGATCGCTACCGGCAACGGTAGAGGCAGTCGATTCTGCAAGTTTGCAGGAAGTCTGGCTCTGCGTGACACATATCCAAGTGACTGCAAAGAATCTTGGGGACGTAGCTCAGTTGGTTAGAGCGCTGCCCTGTCACGGCAGAGGTCGCGGGTTCGAGCCCCGTCGTCCCCGCCATACATTCCAAAGGACTTACGGAATATATGGGACCTAAGTGACAAGCAAATCAGGACACAATAAGGTCACAATAGCGAATCGCCCAACGATTACGCTTCTGTGCCCGTTCGTACCTGTTTTTGCTTTGCGCCCACGTTTGTGCCCACGCCGGGCACCATCATCTGAACAACCTTGCTCTGTGCTGCCCGCTTGTGCGAGTTCACGGCCTGCGTGTAAACGTCGAGCGTGATCTTGCTGTTGGCGTGCCGCAAAAGCTCCTGGACGGTCTTCACGTCTTCCCCGTTGGCCTTCAGCAGTGTGCCGAAGGAATGGCGGAAGGTATGCCAACCGATGTTCTTGTGGATGCCAGCCGCTTTAGCCGCTGGCTTGATATGCCGCTTCATGAGGTTGTCCGGCCAATAGGGCTGTGTGCCTTTCATGGTCGGGCTGGCGAAGACCCAATCGGACTCCATCGGATAGAGGCAGGTCTTTCTCCAACGCAGAAGATCTTCGGCCATGTAGCTGTCCATCGGGACCGGCCTGGCCGACGCTTCTGTTTTGCAGACACCCATCACCTGATGCCAGATGGACTCGGTGACGCGAATCTCCAGATTCTCGAAATCAATGTCGTCCCACTTGAGTGCGAGAAGTTCACTGACCCGAAGGCCCGTCGCCGCGTCGAGCAGAACCAAGGTCCGCTCCCGCACGGCGAGCTTTGTCAGAAGAGCCTGAAGTTCGTGCAATTCGAGTACATCCGGAATCCGCTCTCGCTTCGCGCTCTGGCGCACGAGCTTGATCGGATTCTTATCCGTCCACTCGTACCGCATCGCGTGACTGAAGAGAGCGCTCATGATGTTCCGAATCTTCGCTTTTGTTCCTCGTGCCCGCTGAATGCTGCCTAACCACTCTTCCACGGCAACAGACTTGACCTGCTGCAAGCGGTGGTCGCCCCACCGTGGAAGAATCCAGCCGTTCAGATAGCATTCGTAGCCGGCTCGTGTCGAGTGCGCTTTGCGTCCCTGCTCGTCCTCGGTCAGCTCTTTCAACCGGTAGTGCGAAATCAGTTCGGCTATCGTACTCGGGCAGCTTACCGCCCGCGGGGTTTGTTGGTTGGCGTCGATGCGCAACGCGTTGGCGGCTTTCAGGGCTGCTGCTTCCGACGGGAGAGTGATGGTGGTGCCGATCACAGCTTTGCGCTGTAAGTTCGTACCGTCCGGCCCAATCTCTCTCCAGCGGAAGACCCAAACATCAGGCCCCTTCTGCCGCTTGCTACGCTGCACGCTTCCTTGCTGATACCGTGTGCGCCTTGGCATATCTACTCCTGGTCCCCGGCGCAACGGGTGGCTTGATTCAAGGCTATCGCTGCGCCGGGCAGAGGTCTAGTGGAAACTCAGCTTGCGAGCTGTTCTGTGATCCAGCGGTCGATGTCACTGGCCCGGAAACGCCACATCGAACCGAGTTGGAAACCCCGGACGATTCCTTGACGCGCATACCGCTGGAGGGTTTTTGGATGTATTCGCATGATTGCCGCCGCTTGGTCGGTATCCAGTAACGGCTCCGGAACGAACGGCTCACTTCGAACAGGCTTTCTCCCCAATTCCTGATCCGGTAGTCTGTGCATCATCGCTGTGCCTCCTCTGAAGCCGAAGCAGCGTCACACAGTCTCAAAGCGGCAACTTGTGGGTTTGTTCTTCTGCCAAGTGAGTCCGCTATTGATTCTTCGGATACTGCTTGCTGACTACGATTGGCGCAGACGCCCGCAAATGTCCAATCACAATTTGCCAGTCGACTATTCCAAAACGTAATAGTCGTTCTGAGCATCGAGATCTCGTAGGCCACGGAAATATAAGCGGATGCGTCAAATTGTTGACAGGGATACGATCCCCACCAGAAAATTTCAAAAGATGGTTTTTGTGTTTCCGATTCTCTAAGGGCCCTTCCACTACTCATTGCGGGCTCTTCGATTCCCCAGGCAGAGAGTCAAGTGGGGGTAGGCATGGCCCGAAGCAAGGTAAAACGCCCGATCAATCTAAAACACATGGAAGCGGCCATTGCGGTAGCAGAGACGCTCAACTTTTCCAGAGCAGCCAAGCGCCTCCATATCAGCCAGCCCGCTGTCACGAAGTACATCAAAGAACTTGAGGAAAGCCTGGGTGCTCTCCTCTTCATCCGGGCGCACCATACCGTTTCTATCACTGAAGCTGGGAAGGCTTATGTTGAGGAAGCCCGGATCGTCGTTCTCCACGCTGGACGCGCGGTGCAGGCGGCGAGGGCCGCTCAACAAGAGGCAGAACTGATTCTCAATGTGGGGCGCTCGCCTTATGTCGATCCCTACTTTACCTCGATGCTTCGGGCGATCCGATTACCGATGTTTCCCAGACTGCACTTACAGCTCTCCAGTGGATTTTCATGCGATCTCACCCAGGACGTACTCAATGGTGATCTTGATATCGCCGTGGTGATCGAGCCGCCGCAGTCAGGCCAATTGGCCGAGTTCGAAATCGAAGAGTCGCCCTTCTACGTTGTCATGTCCAGGGAAGATCAGTTGGCGCAACTTCCCGCTCTTGACTTGAATCATCTCTCGCACAAGCGGTGGCTCCTGTTCCAGCGCAACCTTCATCCTCCGCTCTATGACCTGATCCAGAAGCTAGCGCATGAGGGCCACGTCATTCCATCTGCCCTGCAGCACTTCATGGTGCCGGAAGAGTGCCTACCACTGCTTCTTGAGCCTGGGGGAGTTGTCATTGCGCCGAAGTCGGGGGCTTTAAGAATTGCCCGGGATGGACTCACCATGAGGCCGCTCGAAGACGCTCGCCTGAGGATGAAAACTCGGTTGATCTCGCGGGCCGACAATCCCTCTCCGGCGATCAGCGACTTATTTCGAACCTTCATGCGAAGGCTGAAGCATATTCGATTGGACAACCAGATGTCACTGCCTCTTTCCAGCTAGTCGCTGCGTCGAATCCGAAATTTGTTCAACCTCCACGATCTTCACATTTACAGGGCCGGAAGCATCGCATCTCTGACAGCTAACAATTCCTGAAGTGATGACATTGGCATCAATGTCATCGATCCTTACAACGTGCCCACATACTTTGCATTCGTGTGCGTGCTCCCAACGCGGCTCAATAGCCTGAGTTCCCATGGCTTGTTAGCTCCTGCTCTACCGTCCTCTCGCCTGTGCATCAGCGTGAACCCTACCCGTAACGAGTGTCATCGCTTCTAGGCAGGTCCGCGAAAGTTTGCAACGAACATGCTCTCGGGATGTATGAACGTTGCAAATCAGCGAACGAATGGCACACCAACTCGGGAGTACGTATCAAAGTCAGGCTCGGCTCAAGGAGAGCACTCCTTAGGCCGCCTTAGAGGCTGACTACATAAAGGCGCTCTGAGCTGCATCCAGCACGTGCCATTTCGACCCGCAAATTGCACCGCTGGTATGGGGATCTGTGGTGTTCGTTGCAAGTTTGTGCGCCAGCCCTACGTTGTCTGGGATTGTGACGTCAGGAGCCACAATGTCCATGCCCACACATCCCGCTACTCTAGCTTCATTGATGATTCTGCTGCTATCGCTTCCGATACGAGCACAACAGACGTGTAGTAACGGAATCCGCATTGACGGTGTGGTTACCGACCCCACGGGAGCTGTAATCCCAGGAGCGCAGATACAGACAGTTGGAGGAGAGAAAGCGATCTCGGATTCAGACGGACGATATGGGTTTCCGTGCGTTGCAGGAGCTTCGGTCGTCATAACTGCACAGGCTGATGGATTCTCGAATGGAAATGCTCGCGCTCATGGCCAGCTTGGGAGCACAGTCCATCTCACTATCCAACTGGCCGTTGCCTCCGTGCAGCAGGATGTTCAGGTAAATGGAGATACAGCGATCGAAGATAGGGCTGGTACTACCATCCTGAATGCCAAACAGATTCAGCAACTCCCCGACGATCCTGATGATCTGCTGCGAGAGTTACAAATGCTTGCGTCGAGTGGCGGGGGCGATCCAATGGCAACCTCCGTCCTGGTGGATGGTTTCCAGAACTCCAATGTGATGCCACCGAAGAGTTCAATTGCTTCAATACGCGTCAATCCCGATTCCTTTTCACCTGAGTTTCAATGGCATCGAAGCCGCATTGAGATTACGACGAAGCCGGGGGCGGACAAGTTCCATGGCGCTCTGTCCTTGACCGATAGCAACAGCGCCTTTAATGCGACAAACCCCTTCTCTACGACATCTACACCCGCAGGCCGACGACGTTACGGCTTCGAACTTACCGGTCCGATCCGGCCAAAACGACTCGACTTTGCCATTGCAGCGGAACGGCGCGAGATTGATGAATTCAATATCGTCAACGCTAGGACTCTGGATTCCAGCTACAGGCTGACACCACTGAACCAGACAGTGAGTGCTCCACAGAGACTCTGGATTGGATCAGCACGTCTCGATTCGCAGTTGAACCAGAACGACATCACGACGCTCTCCTGGTCGGCAAATGTCAACGATCAGGGCAATGAGGGTGTAGGGGGACTCGTGTTGCAGGAAGCCGGCTATTCCAGCAACGTAAGCGAGTACGACTTGCGACTTCTCAACACGCTAACGCTCGGCACGAATACGGTGCAGGAGACCCGAGTTGGATTCTCATGGAAACGCACGCGGCAAAATCCGAATTCGAATGCACCCAATCTTCAGGTGGCCGGGTACTTCACGGGAGGCGGGACGACAAGCCAGAACCTAAACAACCGCGAACGCGATCTTGAAGTTGACGACGATGTTATTGCGACACGCGGCAAGCATCAGATCAACTTCGGTCTTCAGTCGATTACGAGCTTTGTCCATTCCTACGACCCGAACACTTTCAATGGAGCCTATGTCTTCGGCGGCGGGAGCGCCCCGGCTCTTAACTCCAACGGTAATTCCACAGGTCAAACGACAAATATTGACGGTATTGAACAATACCGGCGTGCGCTACTAGATCTGCCGGGCGGCACTCCGACCACCTACGGGCTCACAGCAGGAAATCCGGTTGTCCCGGTCACCCAATCTCAGGTGAGCCTCTATGGGCAGGATGTCATGAAGGTTTTGCCCCGTTTGTCACTCACGTTCGGTCTCCGTTATCAATTGGAGGTTCATCCGAGCAGCTACTTTAATTTCCGGCCACGGTTTGGGCTGCTATGGTCCCCGGACAAGAGGGCGAAATGGACCATCGGCGCTCAGGCCGGACTCTTCACAATCTGGGACACGCCTGCGAATCTGATCGAGGTGGAACGACTAAATGGAAGAAGGCAGCTACAAACTATGGTCTATTCTCCCAACTACGGCGCTCCGCTTGTTCCTATTGCCGGCTCAATTCAGGTGAGCACCAGAAATCAGTTCTCGCCAGGAATCAGCCAAAGTCCAGACCTTCAATTCGCCGCCACGGTTACGCGTGAATTCCCACATCATTGGACTGGGCAGTTGTCCTACAGCTTTGGGGGCGATTGGAGATCCTCTCGCATCGTCAATATCAATTCTCCCGAGGTCGCGAGCAGCGTCGGGATGATTCCTGATCCGACTTCGGCACTTCTGGCGCCTCGCCCAGTGGCTCCGAACGAGAACATCCTGCAATACCAGAACTACGGTCACAGTCGGGGAGCGGTGTATGCCGCCACAGCAAAGCAGAACAGCTCTAAGCGTTTCAGCGTGAACGCTACTTTTTGGTACCTAGACTTCAAGGAAAACCCCCAAACGCCACAATCGACGTACAGCGCACAAGGAGACTCGGGACGTCCAGATTGGATGAGAAAGGGAGGAGTCTCCGTGCTGGGTGTACTTCAACTTCCGTACAAACTTGAGCTAGGCACGCAATTTTCGGCGCTGCCGGGCCTGCCATACAACATCACGACAGGGACCGATGCAAATGGCGATGGGAATTTCAATGACCGGCCTTCCTCTGCCTCCGCGCCTGGTCCAAGTGTCTATAACAGTCCTTATGGACTTATGACCACAAACACGGTTAATGGAACGGTGCCATATAACGTCGGCACGATGCCCGGTGTGATCAATCTCGATCCGAATCTACGGCGCACGTTCGTCCTAAATCCTAAAGACAAAGATCATTTGAAGACACTCAGTTTCAACGTTCGCAGTTCCAATGTTCTCAATCACACGAACGTAACTACCGTAAACACGGTTCTCTCTTCTGGAGCGGTCGGTCAACCTATCGCTGCCGGGCCTGCTCGGCGATTGGAACTGGGAACGCGGTTTGAGTTTTGAATGCAACTGCAGCTGCCAAAGACTAGAATTTTACTGTAGCCCAGAGAAAGGCTTACCCATGAGCGAAACGAATGATGTGAGACTTCTTCCAGTTAGGCCCGGAGCGGCGTTAGCCGTAATCGCATTCGTCACTGGAATCCTGTCATTTGAGACCGCGAGAGAGTGCCATCAGAACCTTCAATTGCATGGCTTCCACGCTTCCTTCGGGCCGTCCCTTCTCTATGGATGCGTCATCTGGCTTTGGTGGAATGTGGTCCTGATGTTGCTCTGGAACTTCGCAATGCGATGGTCGGTTGTATTGAAGCCTTCAGCACGGACGATTGCGGCGCACGCCGGTGTTTCATGCGCTCTAGCAGGTGCTCATTTGTTGTTGATTCAATACACCGTTGGATTATGTTCCTCCCTGTGGCCGGCCTGGGGCAGTCATTACATGACGCATCGAGTGGAAGATCCAGAGCACTTTGGTGTCGAGATCATCATCTATGGCTTCATTTATGGCATCTGCGCGTTTCTCTACTCCCGGATGCAAGCACAACATGCAGCCGTTCAAAAGCTGGAAGTGGAACGACAACTCTCCGAAGCGCAACTCAAAGCATTGCAGATGCAGATGGAACCACATTTCCTTTTCAACACTTTGAATGCGATCACAAGTCTCGTTTCGCAAGGTAAGAACGACGAGGCAATGCAGACGCTGGCACACCTCAATGCCATTCTGCGAACAACACTCCAGCGAAGAAGTCCGGAGAAAGTACCGTTCACGGAGGAGTTGCAACTGATTGAAAGCTACCTTGCGATTCAGAAGGTACGGTATGCCGACCGAATCGAAATTGATATTCAAACCACGTCGGAAGCGCGGAAGGGTCTCGTGCCATCTTTTCTGCTTCAGCCTTTGGTTGAAAATGCAGTACGTCATGGCATCGAATCGAGGAAGTCCGGAGGCAGAATTGAAACACGTGCGGAAAAGCTTGGAGATAAGCTGTGGATGAGAGTGCGCGATAACGGTAGCGGCGTCGCCTCCTCCCGCTCACAAGGACACGGGATCGGGATAAGCAACGTTAAGGAACGTCTCGCTTTTTTCTATCCACATACGCATCAATTCGAGATTGAATCGCCATCCGGCGGCGGTTACCAGGTGACGATCCAAATCCCATTCGAGGAGGCTCCTGTATGCAGCTAAAGGCCCTTCTTGTCGATGACGAACCCCTTGCCAGGGAGCTGCTGCGCTCCATGCTTCAAGGTCACGCAGATGTAACCATCGTCGGCGAATGTGCGAACGGCGATGAAGCGATAGATGCTCTGCAGGACAGTTCCATCAACCTCCTCTTCCTGGACGTGCAAATGCCGGAGATAGATGGGTTCGACGTTGTCGAAGAAGTCGGAGTGGAGAACCTCCCGTCAACCATCTTCGTGACGGCTTTTCAGGAACATGCGGTACGTGCTTTTGATGTCCAAGCAATTGACTACCTGACGAAGCCGATCGTTCCTGAGCGCCTTGGGAGAGCGTTACGACGGGTTCGAGAGAAGCTCGAATCCCAGACCACACAGTTGACGCAAGAACAACTGAATTCATTGATCCACAGTGTGCGTGCACAGAATGAAGCGCCAAAGACCTATGCTGTGCGGTTCTTGGTTCGCGATGGAGAAAGGGAGATTCTTCTTCCGGTCTCGGACATCGATTGGGTTGAGGCGGACGCCTACTACAGTCGTCTCCACGTGAACGGGAAGCACTATATGCTTCGCGAGAGCATTACAGACTTGAACAACAAACTCGATCCGACAACCTTCGTGCGGGTCCATCGTTCCTCAATCGTTAACGTGGAGCGCATTCGGGAAGTCTACCGGGAAGGACGCAGCGATTCCTCGCTGGTTTTGAAATCGGGCAGTGTTCTGAAGATGAGCAGGCAGGGGCGTCAACGTCTCATAGACCTCGGACGTTAGCTCGTGTCGTAAAAGAATGAGGCAATGTTGAGACTTGACGCTCGTCTACGATCTTTACGTTTACAGGTCCGGAGGCATCGCACTTCTGGCAAGTAACAATTCCCATTGCGATAACCTTGGCATCAATATCGTCGATCCGAATTATGTGTCCGCATACCTGACATTGATGCGCGTGTTCCCAACGGGTTTCAGTTTGATCGTGCTCCGCAAGTTTTGCCTGAATAGGTTCTGGCATCCGGAATCCCCGCTTATGGTCTGCTCTCACTTGCCGTTGGGTCTACCGCAGGTATCGAGGCGATTCGACTTTGGGCGGTAGGTTTGCAACGAATCTGCGTTGCCCCTAGCTGGCATCGACTAGCGACGAATCGCATGGGTAGCCGTAGAAGCGTTATCACTAGACCTGGTTGGAAGCACGTTCCAAAGACTCACTGGACGCCACTCGACGTGCTGGCAGATAGCAGCCCAATAGCGCCGCTACAGCGACCGCCCATGCTGTCGTAACGTAAGTGACCGGATCATGGGCACTGACTCCGAAAAGAGATACGGGCATGAAGCGCATTGCAACGAAAGCAATTGCCAATCCTATGGCGATTCCTGGCAGAGTGAGCGACATCCCTTGCCGGATAGACATTTCTAAGACAGATGGTCGCCGGGCAACTGAGCCAGCTGATGGAGGGAGTCTGCGGGGACGCTGGGCAATCGAATAAGCAATGACACTGAAGATGCCCAAAGTTCCAAGTGCGAGAGCCATTCCCGCGAAGACGCAGAGCATCACAAGCGTGAACGTCGTTCGTGCCATTGACTTCGTGTAAAGCTCTCCTAGCGTTTCGACATTCGCTAAGGGAATATTAGGCATCACATTTCCTACCTGTTGCTGGATATCTTCCAAGAAAGCTTGCGTCCTGGCTGTCCGGCTGCGCACCGCAAAAACGGTTGCACGTTGCAACTTGTGCTCTTGCCCGGCGAAGTTGTCCATCACTAGGGGCCAGTAGACAATGGCTGGCGCGGGATCTTTCACGCCGTCATAACGCACATCGTCTGACACCCCTATGATCTCCCGCCATGTATCAGTGCTTGTCACGCGGATCTTTTGCCCTAGCGCGTTCTCAGCCCGAGGCCAGTACTGACTGGCAAAAGCTTTCGACACGATAACAACCGGCTTTCTGCTGTAGATGTCACCCCAAGTAAAGTCGTGACCGGCGATTAGCCGGGTGCCAAGTGCCGAGAAGAATCCTGGTGCAACGAAGTTGAATGGTCTGGAGGGCGGAACTTCTCCCTTCTCTTCGAGGTGTTTCTGGACGTAAACAGGGTTCTGATAGCTGTTTTTGTCCATTGGTACAGAACGGCCAAGGCCCACCGCGGATACACCGGGAATCGCAGCTAGCGTTTCCAATAGTTTCTGGTCTTTGTGGATGACTAGATCTGGAGAAGTATCAGGAATCTGGGATTCGGGAATGTAAAAACCAAAGGTCTGAATGTTTTCGGGTTGAGTGAAACCCGGGGAGACGCGCAGCATTGCCCGAACGGACCGAAACATCAGCCCCGAGCAGACCAGCAGAACTACCGACAGTGCGACCTGCAAGGTCACCAACACTCTCGCTGCTATCCAACCCTTTCGACTCTGTCTTTCAACATCTCTATGTTCTTGGAGAAGGCCTTCAAGATGCAGGCCGGTACTTTGAAGGATGGGAGCGCAGGCGATTAAGAGGCAGGTCACTAACGCCACCGTTGCATTGAAGAACCAAACCAGAGGCGTGATGGCAATGTCTCGAATGCGCGGGATGTCCGCACCTTCGAACCTGACGATGATGTGCAATGCTCCATATGCGAGCAGAAGTCCGATGATGCTACCAGCAATGCCGATCAACGCGCTTTCTACAAGAATGGTGGCGGAAAAGTCTTTCCGTGTACCTCCGATAACATAACGGAGAGCGAATTCATCACACCGCACTTCGATCTGAGCGATGAGGAGGTTTGCCACATTCGCACATGCGACGAAAAGCACCAGTACAGCAGCAACCAACAGGAGCCAAAGAGAACTCTGTACGTTACCCAAAACCTGCGTCTTGAGGGGCAGTAGGTTAGGCGCGAGATGTAGCGAGCGATAGAAATCATCGCTAATGCCTGCCGGCGTCGAGAACGTCTTGAGGGCAACTGGGAGGAGGCCCGCAAGATTCGTTGTGGCCTGCTGGAGGCTCACTCCTGGTTTCAACATTGCGATCGCGTTCGCGTTGAAATTCCCGAGGGTTGTGGTGCTTCGATCCCATCTCATCGGAAGAATTAGCGACGGGTCTTGTTGATCGAGAAAATGAAAGTCTTGAGGGAGAACCGCTATGATCTCTCGGGACACCCCTCCGACCGTGATCGATCTCCCTATGACTGACGATGTTCCTCCGAACCGTTTTTGCCAGTAAGGATAGGTGAGCAGGACGGTTTGAGCTGAATTCGGCGAATCGTCTTTTTGAGTAAAGAGACGCCCTTGGAAAGGCGAGACACCTAAGAGCGGAAGTGTTCCATCGGTAACATCGAGCACCCGAACACGTTCCGGGATTGTCGAGCCAGTCACATCGAGTTCGTCATGATCATATGCGCCGATGTCTGTCAGCGTTGTGTTTTGCTCACGATAGATGAAATAGAGAGAGGGCGAAATCCCCATATTCTTGAAGCCTGCTTGTTGCGATTGATGATTCACCGCGAGCAGGCGTTCGGAGTGAGGGTACGCCAGTGGCTTGAAGAGCACACCATTAAGAAGACTGAAGATCATGGTGTTTGCGCCGATTGCCACACCGAGAATGAGTAGAGCGATCACCGTGAACCGGGGAGCGTGCAACATTCGATGCAACGCATCTTCAGTTTCTATCCGGAGCGAGTCGAGCACTGGCCACTGCCAGACCTCACGACTTCGTTGCTCGATCACGGTGATGTCGCCGAACTCAAGATGAGCAGTACGCTGCGCATCTTCCAACGTCATACCATGCTCTATCAGGTCGGCTATTTTTTCGTCGAGGTGCTCACGGATCGACTCAGCAATCTCTTCGTAGCGACGGCGACGAGAAAACATCAGGCCCGGCATCTCTTGTCTCCTACGAAGTTGCCAATGGAAGAACGCGTGCGATTCCGGCAAACATCTTCTTCACGCTCGTGATTTCCTCTTTCAAATGGTCGCTCCCGGCTTGAGTCACGTGGAAGATGCGCACCGGTCGATTCTGTGCCGAAGTGCCCATCTTGGATTCAAGCCACCCGGCCTTCAGCATCCGCTGCAGGGCTGGGTAGAGGGAACCTTCTTCGATCTGGAGGAGGTCGTCAGAGACTTCTTTAATCTTCTGAGCGAGTGCATAGCCATGCATGGGCTTTCGGCTTAGGGTCTGGAGGATCATCAATTCGAGCGCTCCGGGAAAAAGGTCGCGATATTCAGACTTCTTCTTCATGAACTCCTCAAGACATCGTGATTTGAAAATACTCTGCGCGAAATAGTATGTCAAACATGGGGTGGCCGCGTCGTCCCTCAAAATGCATATCGCAGCCCGACCTCTAAGCGGCGGCCATTGTCGCCTGCATAAGCCTTACCGAAAAGCGGAGTGCCAAGAATGCCTCCCACACTGGTCACGTTGAGGTGGTTCAAGGCGTTAGAACTGCGCACATTCACAATTAACGCTTGAGGATGAACTCCCTTGGGGTCATGAGTGAGCTGAAACGTTCGCTGTAAATTTCCGTCGAGATAGAAGGTCCAGGGCACGATGCCCGCGTTGCGTGGGAGCGTTGCGCCACTGCCACTGGGGGAAAGAAGTCCCCATGGTGTGGTGTAGGCACAGTTGGTGACCATGGCCGACGAGCAGACGGCTGCAGACTGCGCATAGAACGGCCGATCATTGAAATTCCCGTCACCGTTGTTGTCGAAGCCCGTTGTGACGTTGTACACCTGTTGACCCTGGGCATTGAAGTTCGCGCTGAGCTGCATCCCTAAAGGCAACTTTGCCGAAGTGCTTCCGAAGACATTCCACAATGGATTGCCAATTCGGCGTGCATATTCACCAACATTGGAACCGGTCATCTGCGGACTGAAGTTTGGATCATCGTTGGTGTTATCGACGATGTTCGCGCGGACCGCCCCAAAGGAAAACGGAATTCGTTTGAGGGACTGGTTGCTGAATCCCATATAAAGGACATTTCCGTAACCTCGGCCGGACGCTTGCCACTGCAAAATATTCTGGTGGGGAGCAAGCGGGCGCGGGCCCAGGGGTTGATCCCCTATAGGGGAGTTGATGTTTTCGGTGCGTGTGTAATGCCACATCTGCGTAATGAAGTAGTCAGCAGAAATAGACCAGTGCTTAGCAATGGTGTGACTGAAACCCACATTCTCGACACCGTAGAACAGGTTCGGCATGTGGGGTTGAATAGTTCGATTGGAGGTCACCGGTGTAGCGCTAGAAAAAGCATTGCACCTGTTGGGGTCAAAACTGCCGGGACAGGAAGGTGTGTAAACAAGACTAGTGATGCGCTCCCTGCCGTCCATATCAAGAATTTGAGCGTAGTTGTGAGCACCGAAGCGTCCGGAGTAAAGTCCGGCATGCCCGTGCAATGTCCAAGTTGAGCTCGTGCCCGGCGACCATGCCAGACCGAAACGGGGATTGAAATTGTTATGTACCATCGGCTTGTTTTGGGTGTAGTAGCGAAGGCCCCATGCAAAATGCAAATTCGGCAGGATATTCCAGTCATCCTGAAAAAACAGAGCTTCACGGTACTGCGTCAGATTGATCGTGGGGTTTCCAGTAGCATTGGAGTATTGGGTGGCAGCGCCACCTGCCCATCCATTGAGCGCACGAACGTATTGTTCGACGCCGGTGATCGTTTGAACCTGAGTCGTTGGATTATGGCTGGCGTCGAGCACTGGAGCACTTCCGCCTCCGAAGGTCCACGTTCCGTTGAAGTTGTTGAAGTAGCGGAACCGCTCGCGAAGAAATTCAAACTGTGAACCAAACTTGATCAGATGTTTTGAGAAGCTAAGGATTGCATCATCGTTGTATTCAACGTCGATCTCGTGGTCACGCTTCGCTCCACTAGTGTTTCCGCCTGATGTGAAGGCGCCCGATACTTGGAGCTGTGGTGCGCTGGAGTTCGGGGTTTGGTCTGTCCCATCGAACTCAATGCCTAGGCGAGCTTCGTGCATGATCTTCGATGAGATCGTTGTTATATCTGTGAGGTGCACATTATGGTCATACGCCTCACTGTCATAAGCGGCTTCTGCAAGCGAGGTTCCACCCGCTCCCACATTCTCCTGATGCTTGTGCCAAGCACCGAAACTAGCCATGAAGGTGTTCTTTGGGCCGAGTTGCCAATCCACTTTGGCCATTCCTATCCAAAGGCGCTGCGGAGAAGGAACGTTTTGCCGGATAGAGGTCTGTGTCCCCGCTGCATCGATACCGATTGCGTTCACCGTTGCAAAGTTGTCGATGGAACGATGTTCAAGATTGAGAAGGAAGTCGGAGCCATCCTTCCGAATTGGACCGGTCAGCTCAAATCCATAACGCTGTTTCCCGATGGCGGCGCGGCTGACTGAAAAGGGATCACGAGCGTTCATCCAGGCGCTGGAATTGGTAGCGAACAAGGCTCCGTGAAATGCCTTTTGTCCAGGCTTGGTGTACACCTCGATTTGTCCACCATGGAACGGTGGATTGCGGTATTCCGAGGAAAACAGATCGGAGTTGACCTTTATGTAGCCGATGGAAGATTTCGGAGGGACGGTGGTGTTGTTGTCTCCGCTCTGAAAACCGTCGATGGAAAGAACTGCATTGGCTGGATTCCCGCCCGCAGCGGCGGACATTTGCTGTAGCTCTCGAAGCAGATCATCAGGATCGTCTGCGAGAGTCTGAAGCCGATTGCCTGAAAGAGACTGACTAGGGCCAGTACTGGTAGCTGAGTTCTGCGCAGCAGGGGTGTCCTCAGCGTCGCTGACATTGACATCGGTTTGCACCACTTCTGGCTTCAGAGTGATCGAGAGCTCGATGGAATGTGGGGCCTTGATATTGACGCTGAGTGGAGAAAATCCGGCAAACGATATGCGCAGGATATGCCCACCGGGGGATACGCATGCAAGGCGGAAATGCCCCAGCGAATCCGCGAAGATTGGGTCAAGCGAGTCAAGTTGTATGGATGTTCCAGGGATCACCGCGTTCGTGGAGTCATGCACAACCCCGGATAGCAATGAGCAACTCGTTGTCTGAGCGTGTGCCATCGTCACAACGGAAAAGGACAGAGTCATCGAGCCTAGGACCAGAACAGCGAATCGGGCGAGGCGCTCGAATCTTTCCCAAATCTTCGTTAGCGTACGGGGAGCGAGTAATACCCGCTGGAGCGGGGCGAACGGAACCGAACGAACGGAACGAGAAGTCTTGAACACTTGGCAAGGTCGCTGAATCATGGGTCCTCCTATCAAACCGAACATACTTGTTTCAAAATAGTATGTCAAACATAGCTTATGCGTGGTGATCTCTGCTTCGGGAGGGGAAAGTGCAGAAGGGGGAACGTCTTCTGCCGCGCAGCCGGCGAGCGGAGGCCGGTGCAGAGCGAATGAGGGTGCAGGGGGAAAACAGCATGTGTTCCCCTTGCCGCCGTTTTGGCGCACAAATAAGGGCGGCACGTTCGGGCCGCCCTCGAAGGAATCGAATCGTCTAGGCTGCTTTCGTTGCGATCTTTTTTGCTGGTTGTGGTGTATTCTTTGCCTTTTCTTTGGCGGTGAACTCCTGCTTTACCTTGGCGGCGATGGCGTCGGTGTCCACCTTGTAGGCGCTGGCAGCGTCCTTGAGCACGGAGGAAGGATTACCGCGTGAGGCCGCCAGTAGGATGCTCGACTCGACCAGAAGCCGGGAGAGCGTACCTTCATCGGCGCGGCGAAGGAATGCGGCAAACGTCTTTGCCAAGCCTCCGTCGTCGCGCTTCTGGCGGATGCCATGCTGCCGTGCCAGCATCTCCAGACGGTTCTCATCCATGACGCTTACCAGCTTTTCGAGAATGAAGAGCAGGTCACGCTTCAAGAGGCGAATGGGGACGGCGGCGCTCACAGCGGCGAGGACGCGGAGGCCGGTCGTGTTGGCGATGGCCTGTTCCTTGCGCTGCTTGTCCTGCTCGGCCCTCCACTTCTCATCGTTGCGGCTGGTTGTCTGCTTCGGATGATGGACGGGACAAGTGGAATTGGCACATACCTTATGGATGGTGCCAACGTCGCTGCCTTCGGTGATGATGGCCTCAGTGGTGAACTTGCACACCTTGAATTCGGGCCGCTTCGCATCGTCTTTCGACTTGGGTTTGTCGTCCCGAATGGCGATGTATCTGTTGCGGGGCAATACCGGGCTCCCATCTTTCTGTGCGCCATAGGCTGTGCTGATCTGTACCAACTCTGGTTTCGCAGAGACGGTCTGCGCGACGTGCGCTGAGACTTTGGCAGCGTAGCAGTTGGGGTCGGTGCATCGGTCGCCTTGCTTTCCAAGGTCATCGCCAAATAGCAGCTTGTTATGGCCTGTCCGCTTGGGGCAGTCAGCGCAACTGCCAGCGACGGGAACAAGCTGCGCATCCCGCTTGTTGAACGGCGCGTCTTTCAGAACCAAGAGGATATTGCTGTCGATCCAGAATTGCAGGTTACGGACAGGCAACAGGATACGGGCGGGTTTCGATCCGCCGTTGTAGACCTCTTTGAAGCACGCCGAGAGCGCGGCTACTTGCTGGTCTGCGGGCAGTTTTGCCAGCAGCAGCGCATGGCCTACGCCAATCTCATCGGCATAGAACGCTTCGACGGCAGCGGGTACAAGGTCGGTCAATTTCAGCCTCGAAGCTACGAAGACGGGCGATTTGCCCACCTTCGCCGCGATCTGCTCGATGCTGTACTTGGGGTCTTCGAGGGCGAGCAAAGCGCGGAACCCTTGCGCCTCCTCCATCGGGTGAATTTCAGACCTGATAAGGTTCTCCACTAATTGAGCCTCTAACGCTGCCGCATCGGAGAGGTTGACGATGCGGACAGGAACAGTGGACTGCTCCGCAAGCTGCGCGGCGCGGTAACGCCGTGCTCCCGCGATGATCTCGAAGCCATTCTCGGTCAGAGGCCGCACTAGCAAAGGCGAGAGGACGCCCTGGGTGCGAATGGACGCGGCCAGTTCCTTCAACGCGGTTTCCTCGAAGGTACGGCGCGGGTTGGTTTTGGACTCATTCAGCAAAGCGAGAGAGACGTTGCGGTATTCGGTGGCATTGATGACTTGGGTTTCCATGAGGGTGTGCTCCTTTCGAGCGGTTCAAGGGTGAAGGGTCACAGAGCGGCACACGTCGGGCATGGTTCCGCTCCAACGGGAGCGGACTAGCCGAGGATGCAGCTATTGGTGAAGGCTTCAAGGAATCCCTGCAATCGCAGGTTGTTGTCCCACATGCCAGCGAACTTCTCGTGCTGCTTGTGCAACTCCAGAAGCGCGATGTAGTGATCGCGGATGATGGCGCGGGAGACCTGTTCGACGGCCACATAGTCGTTTCGCCACAGATATGGGTCTAGGTGTGCACCTCCAGCAAAGCCAAGCTCGAAGCACATCTCGGGGTCGCGCATGGCGTCGCCATTCTGTTCGCCGTAGTGACAGACGGAGAGTGCAGGCAATCCTAATGGGCCGGACTCGTCCACCGCTTCGATGACAAGCTCCATGTAGGGCGGATTGGGAATCTTGAGGTAGAGGCTGGGACGCCAGCCTCCGGCCTTCTGCAAGATGGCGAGGATGGTTTTCATGCCGCCACCTCCGCGAGTTCATCGGTAGCGGCTTCCTCCGCGATGGGCGGCTCCAATGCAGCAAGAATCACACTGGCGGTCTGCTGAATGACTTCCAGCGATTCAGCCAACAGCGAGGCGTTGCCGTGGTAAAGCTGGATGTAATCGGCTTTATGTTGAGCACAACATAAGGCAGATTATGTTGTCTTCGCAGTTATGTGACGTTCAGCCGCTGAGGTCTTATGAACGCTGGGGATTGGCGTTGCCCAACGTCACATAAGCTGGGCTAG
>NZ_FNVA01000001.1 GCF_900108185.1 Bryocella elongata
CCAGTACAACTGGCATCGACCTCATACCAGCCTCGATCGAAAACCTCCCATCAGCCGATCTGGACTCAACGTAAATAACCTGCTGATACACCACAGCTAGAGCTCACCTCGGTCTAGCGTTCGGGCGTAGAGCCAGTTCGGTTCTGCACCCGAACGCTCGACATGCTCTGCAGGAGTGCAGCGGCAGACATCCACTATCTTGCTCGGAGGCGCAGCCCGTTGTTGGAGGCTGGGCGGCGGCGGAAAGAACAGAGCCTGAAGATGAATCGCAGAGAATTCCTCGGTGCGGCCGCAGCTATTTCGCTGACGGGCAGGGCCGTGTCCCCGTTTTCAATTCCGGGGCAGACCTCGTCGACGGGCCGCAACCTGATTCCACAGCGGCTGTCGACGGCTCCGAACTACTGGTGCACGTGGGCCGTACAGAACTATCGATTTGGAGAGGGTAAACAGGCCATAGATGTCACCCGTTTGGAAGGAGATTCTGGCGCCGGTCTCGCTCATGATGCAATGAATGGAGAGGCATTGTTCGGAGCTCAAGGATGGGCGAAGACGTTTCATTCACGAACGCGCAATGAGCTCTACTTACTCCTCGACGATGGATGGGAGGCCGAGGGGACGGCCACCTTCAAGTTGGATCACGCAAAGTTTCCATCATTTCGAGGACCGAATGAGGAACGCCTGAGGTCATTGAATCGTGAGGCGCAGCGGCTTGGCTGGCGTGGCGCTGCGCTCTGGTGTCGCAATACTCCTGGCGGCTCCAGGGACCTCGCGCTCGAAGACGAATGCAGCAAGGCCGGGATCAGCTATTGGAAGATCGATATCGGAGACCCGGAATTCAATCTGTTGCGCGTAAGAAACAAAGAGCGCATCCCACTCACGCTAGAGCATGTCTACGGCGAACCTCCGACAAATGGCAATTGGAGACTCGATGGCCGCTTTGGTCCGCAAGGTTGGGACTCACGGCGGATGGAGATATTGCGACACACGGATGTCTACCGCACCTATGATGTGACCTCAATTCTCTCGCTTCCGACGACACTCGACCGGGTGAATGAGTTACTGCGCTCGGCAGCTGGCCATTCGGAGATTCATAGCCTCCTGAATGTCGAAGATGAGGTGTATGTGGCAGCCGTGCTCGGTTGCACAATGGGCGTTATGCGTCATCCGCTGATTGGCCTGAGGCCTGGAGATGATCCTGATCTCTTCTTTAACGGCCCGCGAAAGACGAAGCGCCGTATGGATGAGGTGGTGCGCGCGCAACGTTGGCAAAGAATCGCTGCGCCCTTCGCTGCCGGAGTCGGATCCTTCGAAGCATCCGATGAGATCCTGACCGATGGCTGGAAGTTCGCAAGCGGCGAGACGTGGCAGCATGGGCTGGTCGGATCTACCGTATGGCAAAGTGCGCCAGCCGTCATCGCGCGCAACATGGCGCTTCCGGAGGTTACTGCCATCGATGGTGAAAAGCCTTTCGTCTTCGCTGCACGTTTCCCGAATGGTGCGGTCGCTGTAGGAGTTCACGAACGCACGCACCCAGGACGCGGCTGGTATCTGCCACGCTGTCGAGTGACAGTACATGTCGACGATGCTTCCGGTCCGTTCGGGATCTTTGGCGAATTTGATCGACTTACCTTAGACTTCGACAGGCCCGTCCAGAACAGGCGGTTGCTTGCACAAGATCTCGCGGGCGAAAAGTCCGTTGACATCACTGCGCCTGCCGAAATTAGCCGGACTTCAGTCAGCTTTGGCGGGCAGCTCTTGCGCGAGGTTGGACTACACAACAGAAGTGCGGGCGACTTGTCCTCACCCGGTTTGGTCCTTGTCTTGATGTAGTAGAACGAGAACGGGATCTTATCGCAGCGAGCTCATGGAGAAGATCCGGCGCGGCGATTGATCGATCAAGTGAAAGAGTATGGTGCCCATGAAGAAGATTTGCGCATTAGTTCTTGGATTGCTGGGAGCGATGAATCCGTTGTTTGCACAGCGGTCGAATGTGTCGGCCACTCCCCCTATGGGATGGAACAGCTGGAACCATTTCGCAGAAAAGGTGACGGAGGCAGATGTAAGAGCCGCCGCCGACGCGTTGGTGTCGAGCGGTATGCGTGACGCGGGGTATGTGTACGTCAATATTGATGACACCTGGGAAGGGAAGCGGGACGCGCAGGGCGTGATCCACACCAATGATAAGTTCCCCGACATGAAGGGGCTCGCGGATTACGTACACTCCAAAGGCCTGAAGCTTGGCATCTACTCCTCTCCAGGGCCCAGTACGTGCGCCGGTTACGAAGGAAGCTATGGCCATGAGGACGAGGATGCCAGGACCTACGCTGCATGGGGTATCGATTATCTCAAGTACGACCAATGCAGCTTCGGCGACATCATCGAACAGCAGGCCGGCGGCGATCAAGACAAGGCGGCCAGTATCCAACGGGCGGCTTACGAAAAGATGCACCAGGCGATCATGAAGGCCGGACGGCCCATGGTCTATAGCTTCTGCCAGTATGGCCTCTATGCCGTGTGGCAGTGGGGACCTGACGCGGGCGCGAACCTGTGGCGAACGACAGGCGACATCAGTGATCATTGGGATCGTATGTCGCTCATCGGGTTCGATCAGGACGGATTGGAGAAGTTTGCTGGGCCGGGCCACTGGAACGATCCCGATATGCTCGAGATCGGCAACGGAGGGATGACGCGCTCCGAATATGAGGTGCACATGAGCCTCTGGGCGATGCTCTCCGCTCCGCTATTGGCCGGGAACGATCTGAGCAAAATGACACCGGAGACAAAATCCATCCTGATGAACCGCGACGTTATTGCTGTCGATCAGGATCCTCTGGGGCATCAGGCGAAGAGGCTGTGGGTAGAAGGTCCGATGGAAATATGGGGTAAAGATCTATCGGGAGGCCGACGTGTCATAGCGTACTTCAATCGCGGTGAGGCGGCCTTTGACTTCGATCCGCGCCTGTCGATTCTGGCACCGTTGCATGGGGTACGCTTCAAAGATCTCTGGAGCGGCAATACCATCGTCTTGAATGAGAAATCTCGACTGCTTGTGCCCCGACACGGCGTGTTGCTCCTGAGGCAACAGTGATGGGGCAGAAGATGTGGCGGGATTGGTGTTGCGCTCTCTTGCTACTGCTTGGCCCTGGCAGATACAGCCAGGGCCAGGATCCAAAGGCCGCATCCAATTTGCAATTTACTTCTTCGGATAAGAAGCTCACCGAAGCATTTTCGTGGGCCAGGACGCAGGCTTTGACCTACGCACATGAGTCTGGCGATCCGGTAGGACCTTGGTACGAAGCGGCCTTACCGGAACGGGATGCCTTTTGCATACGGGATGTGTCTCACCAAACCACCGGGGCGGCCGCACTCGGCTTGTACCCAGCAAACAAGAACATGCTGCAGCGTTTTGTCTCGTCGGTAACTCCTATTCGTGACTGGGCGGGATATTGGGAGATCGATAAAGCGGGGGAGGCTTCACCTGCGGACTATCTCACCGATGAAGACTTCTGGTACAACCTGCCTGCCAACTTCGATCTGCTGGATGCCAGCTTTCGCATGTGGCTCTGGACGGGCGATTCCTCGTTTGTGACGGAGCCTCGATTCAAGAGCTTCTTCCAGGAGACGTCAACGGACTATGTCTCACGTTGGCAGCTGGGGCCTGACGAAGTACTTTCGCGGCCAAGGATCATGAACCGCCGCTTGCAGAAGGGCAAGTTTGTTGAAGCGCGAGGCATCCCGAGCTATACCGAGGGCAGAAGCAACTTCAACGTCGGCACCGATCTTCTTGCCGCGGAGTTTCGCGCGTTCGAAGACCTCAGCTTCCTCGCTTCGGCACAAGAGCACGAGCTGCAATCCCGCAGCTACGCCGCTACCGCGCGCAAGCTGCTCAATCTGATTGAGACCAGAGGGTGGTCTGAGAGCGATCAACACTTCGCGGGGAGTCTCGCGGATGATGGCACACAGAAGGACGGCGATGGAGATGCGATGGTCCTTTACTTCGGCGCAGTCCGAAACCCTCGGCACCTACGGGGGGCGTTGTCCTGGATCTCTCGGCCAGAATTTCGCAGAGACATCGGCATCGAGGAAGAGAGCTACTTGCCGCAGATTCTTTATCACTACGATCGCGCCCAGGCGGCGTATGACACCATCCTGAACCTAACCCGTTCAGACAAGGAGCGGCGCACCTATCCCGAGGTGTCATACGCCGTCGTCGCAGCTATCGTTACCGGAGCGATGGGCGTTGAGGTTGCGTACGATCGATCGTCCCTGTCGTTCGAAGTGGGGTCGTTGGACAGGCTAGCGGACCCTGTCGCCGAAGCGAGGATCGCGCATCTGCATGTCCAACAGAACGACGTGGAACTTGAGCATCGCGGACAGTCTGCAAGTTCAATCACCAATGTCTCGGGACCGCCGCTGCTTTGGAAGGCAGAGTTTTACGGCCGGACCAATGTTCTAGACGTTGAAGGGGAAAAGCGTCGAGCCAGAGTTACACGCGATTCGGCTGGCGAGCCCGTCAGCTTCGTGGTGATTCGCGTTCTCCCTGGCATGCACATAACTGTGAAGCGACCCCAGGCACTCCAACCCTGAATCGGTCGCTCAAGCTTTTGATTTCTTGTGCTGTCCGCATAGGTGTTGGTCGATATGAGTTGAGCGATGCGCAGTGGTCGGGGTCCACAAGCGACGCAGCCGCTGGACTGTTTGTGGGACAAGGTCTTGGGCGACCTGGTGGCTAACCGCAGGAACCTGTATCGAGGTCGGTATGTTTCAACTCCCGACATCCGAAACTTCGCTTGTGGCACTCCCGAAAGTGTCCCACACCATGCGTGCGCGCCGTTCGGCTGCGATAACGTTGAGTTGTCTTCGCGGGTGGGAGCGAAGACCGTTCTTACTCAACCCCTTCGAGCTCTTGCGTGAACGCATACATCACCTCTCTGGGCAAGTTCCTTCCGGGCGAGCCCGTCGCCAACGACGATATGGAGTCGCATCTCGGCCTCATTGCAGGCAAGCCGTCAAGGGTGCGCCAGCGTATCTTGAAGCAGAACGGTATTCAGTCTCGACACTACGCCATCGATCGCCAACAGCGGAGTCTCTTCTCCAACGCGGAGATGACCGCGAATGCAGCACGCTGTGCGGTCGCACGCGGTGGTCTCGCGCTGGCGGACATCGACTTCATTGCTGCAGCGACTTCGCAGGCCGATCTTCCGCTGCCTGGCTTCGCGAGCATGGTGCATGGGGAGTTGAAGTCTCCGCCGTGCGAAGTGACCACCGTGCACGGCATCTGTGCCAGCGGCCTCATGGCGATGAAGGCGGCGGCGTTGCAAGTCTCTGCGGGCAAGCAGAACGCACTGGCATGTGCAGGCGAGTTTGCCAGCCGCCTCTTCAAGGCTTCTCGCTTCGATGATCAGGAACTCGTACGTGAGGAGGGTCTCGGCTTTGACGCCGAGTTCCTGCGCTGGATGCTCTCGGACGGCGCCGGCGCCGCGATGCTATGTCCGGCACCTGCACCGAACGGCCTCAGCCTCCGGATTGACTGGATCGAGCTTCGCTCGTTCGCCAACAACTTTGAGCCATGCATGTATGTTGGCCCAGCAAAACAGGAGGGCCGCATCCCGCAAAGCTGGCTGGACTATTCCAGCTATCGCGCTGCGGCGGATGCAGGTGCGATCAACCTTCGCCAGGACATCCGCATGTTGAAGGAAGTCGTTCGTCATGCGGTGGGCGGACTCTTGCAGGTTGCGAAAGAGAAATCGCTCGCCCCGGAGGAAGTTGACTGGCTCGCGGTCCACTATTCCTCAAATTTCTTTCGAGAGCAGTCCGCGGCGTTGGCCACCAAAGCCGGCTTCCACATTCCGTCCGAGCGCTGGTTCTCGAATCTGAGCACTACCGGCAATGTTGGATCTGCTTCCACGTTCCTGTTGCTGGAGGAGCTTCTCTATTCGGGCAAGTTGCTACCCGGCCAAAAGGTCCTCTGCCTGGTCCCGGAGAGCGGTCGCTTCATCTTCGGCTACATGCTCCTCACGGTAGTCTCAGGCGCACAAGACCCAATGCCCTCTGCACCGCCGCTTCACGCTGAACCGCCACGGTTGGACGCGGGCTCTACTCCTCTCGCACAACAGCTGACCCGTGAACTGTCTCTCGTGTGGTTTGATCTCGAAGACAGGATGCAGCGCGTGCCGCTTCTCCAGAAGCTCTATGCCGGGCGCTTCACGATCGAGGACTATCGCTCGTTCCTTTTCAACCTTCGTCAGCAGGTGATCGATGGATCGCGTTGGATCGCCCGAGCTGCATCAAGCATCACGCCGGAGTACCTTCCGATCCGTAGTGCGTTCATCCAGCACACAAGCGACGAGCACCGCGACTTCGAGATGCTCGAACGAAACTTCGTCTCAACAGGGGGCTCGATAGAGGAGATTCGTACGGGCCGCAAGAACATCGGCAGTGAGGCTCTTTCGGCGTACATCCTCGAGCGCGCGGGGCATGAGAACCCGTTCGACCTCATCGGCGCGATGTTCATTGTGGAGGGTATAGGTCAGCGCCTGGCGCGGCAGTGGGGAGAGCGCATTCAGGCCACACTGCAGCTCAAAGACGACGCGGTTTCGTTCTTTCTCTACCACTCCGAGAGCGATATCGTGCATTTTCAGCGGCTCGATCTCGCACTTGCCTCCGGTATATTGACGCCGCCGCTCGTCGAGGCCATTGTCAGGTGCGCTCGCGTGACCGCCCGTCTATACGTTCTCCAACTGGAAGAGATTGGCAACTTTTAGCTCGCTGTGCCTGCGTTTCATTACTCGGAGCCGCCGCACTGAGAGGTCCATCATCATGCACTTGAGTCTCTTGCTATTTCCCGCCGCGTATTACCTGCTCGCCGGCCTTGGAGTGAACCTTGCCTATCATCGCGTCCTGTCGCACCGATCGCTACGCTTACCCCGTTGGCTCGAGCGCGGGCTGATCACCCTTGGCCTGCCTGCGGGCACGCCCATTCAGTGGGCCGGGAACCATCGCTTTCACCACGCGCATACCGACACCCCCGACGACCCACATTCTCCTCAACATCAGGGATTCTGGTGCGCCCACACAGGCTGGTATCTTGGTACTCATTCTGTTGCGCTCGCCGTCCTCTACGCATTCGGCGGTCCACTGCGTACTGTCTTCGATGCCTTCTGGCGTCCTCGCACGAATCAGGAGCATGACGCTCTCGCACGAGATATTGCCGCCGACGGCTATTACCGTTGGCTCAGCCGCCCATGGCCATATACCTTCGTTCTTCTGGCACTGCACGTCGCTGTACCCGCATACATTGCGTGGCATTTCTGGGGTGTCGCCGGACTGATGACGTTTTGGCTGACGCTGATGGTTCTGTACAACCTGGGAGACGCGATCGACAGCGTGGCTCATACCTTCGGCGAGCGGCTCTCCCAAGCTGGCGACCAGTCGCGCAATAGCGCTCTGATGGGACTCCTTATCCATGGAGAAGGATGGCATGCCAATCACCATCGTGTGCCCTGGAGCGCACGCCATGGCATTCGCCCGGGGCAGTTCGACTGGACCTGGCAAGTCATTCGGCTGCTGAGGGCGATGAGACTCGCCCACAATGTGCAGGTAGCAACTCATGCAGACTTGGTCGATCACCACTAAACTCACATCACCGGAGAATCTCATGGACGTGACAGAGCTCTACGAGAAAGCGCCCTACAATCCCGACGACCCCAACCCTTGGCTCGCACTCTACCTCGACGCGAGCCTGCCACTCTCTGACGAGGTGAAAGCTGCGTTGCTGGCGAACTCGGGTTCGAAGTCGCGCCAGTTTGTGTTGCCGTTCCTCCGTCCACTCGCCAAGCTCTCGATTGTGCTGCTGCAGATCGTCAAGCTCGTGGTCCCCAATAAGCTCACGTCGTCGAAGATATGCCACTGGCTGATCTACAAAGGGCTGCAGGCCTTTGTTCGTCCTGACGCGAATTACCTGATTCTGCGCCACTTTCATATCGGTTCCGAAGTGCTCGGGTTTGTGGCCACGAATGTGCCGGGTGTCAGCATCCCGCTCAATCCGCTCCGCCCACGCACGCTCGCCGATCTGCAGGACGACATCTTCTTGAAGCACGACCTCAACATCTACAACTTCCTCATCCGTCTCAATCGCGAGATGAAGGAACGTCGTCTGAAGCTCACGAAGCAGGCGCATCCCAACTTCAACTGCATTACCGATGGTCCCTTTGCGATTGACGAAGCTGGGCTCCCTAACACCTGGCACAATTTTCTCGATCTCGAGTCAGCCATCGAGATCTACACCCCGGTGTACCAGCTCTTTCTTACCGACTCCGACTTTTGGCGAGCATGCAACTCTCTCCAACTCGACGAGACCGTCGCGATCTATGCCTCGAAGCTACTTGGCGATTCCAGTTATGTCGGACTGGTGAACAACAAACATCCCCTCGTGCCACTTTCCACTCTTCAAGCCGGATATCGCCTGCTGCTCCACGGACTGGCGGCAGAGAGCCTTCACGCGCAGCTGGTGCAGATCAAACGCGCACAGGTTGCGACCGCGGAGCCGGTGCTTGCCTAGACATAACAGCGAACCCCTCCGTCGGCGTGAAAGAAGTGGGCTCTTATCGACAGGGAGCACCTTCAGAGATACATCAAGGAATGTAGCCGCCTGCTCGATTGATCCTTATCCGTCATAGCATCGGAAGAGGTCAGCGGAAGTTCAGCGCGGCCCTGGAGGATAGATGGACGTAAAGAATTTACTCGCTGAGATTGACGCGGAAATTGCGCGGCTGCAGTCCGCACGGGCGTCGTTGGTTGCGTTGTCGGGTACTGCTACACCGAAACGCGGCCGTCCGAAGGGCAGCATGACCTTGGTTGCGAAGGCGATTCCGGAGCAGAAGCCCAGGAAGATGTCAGCAGAAGGGCGCAAGCGGATTGCCGAGGCCCAGAAGCGTCGCTGGGCAGCCGCGAAGAAGGCTGCCGCTCGAAAGTAAGAGATCACTGAGCTCGAAGAGGATGCTGCGTGAGCAGTTTCTGGCATCACCCGTTGCCGCTGACGATTGAGATCATTTCTGCGACAACAGAAGAGAACGAAGCCGTGAGAGGCCGCGGTAGAAGTGGCCTCTCACGCTCGCATATGACATTCCCGTCTCTTCAACGCTCTCTGGCAGGGAGTTCCCTCGGAAGTAGAAGACTCGAGGACATCGCACTGTTCGAGCGTGAGGTGCTCGCGGAAGCGTTTCAGCAGATCTCGTCCGCCGATCCGCTGAACGAGGTGTTGCTCCGCATCGCTGTTCCCTGCGTTCGGCAGATGCTGCTCTCCCAGTTCCTCAGCAGCATAGAAGCATCTCGCCAGACGCCAGCATGATGAATGACGTAAAGAAAAGCCCCCTGCGATGAGTTGTGTCCAATTCGATGACGAAGTCGACCACCGGCCGGCTTGAAGATCGCTAGCCCTGCCGAATGAAGTTGCTCAATGCCGTCGCAAGCACGCACCTCTCGTTGAGCTTGTGCACATGCATAGAAGGAGTGCGATCGTTCCTAAAGCCTTTGACGGAGTCAGCACCCTGGATGCCCAAGAGAAGCCTGGGTAGGACACAAACGCGACAACCGGAAATCACTGGCCTAAATTTCGAGATTCGCCATATTTGAGTGTGAGAGCTCTCCGCTTCGCGGCCCCTGATCCGCGTGGTGAAGCCTTCGGCGGCCCAGTTGGCTGTTGCCGAACTCGAGGTGTATGCGGTGCTGCATCGTGTTTCTGCGGATCTAGGCGAGCAGATAGCCGTTCACAGTGCTGTGGACGGCGAAATAGAGGTAGAGGGAGTAATCGATAGTGACGCGCGCAGAATGCAGATTCGCGATGCGATTGCGGGTATCCCCTATGCGAAGGCTGAGATCGAGAGCATCTCCGAGGCCACTGCTCATCGTGACGTGAATTTGCCTCGGTCGACGCTCGCTACGCTTGTCGAGTCCAATCCTCCGCTTCTGGCGGAGCGGATCAAGCATAGCTTTCCCGATGCAAATCAACGTTCCAAGTTTGTCAATGCTTCGATGTTTCTCTGCCAGGATGATTCAGCGCACGCGTGGGCGTTGAATAAGTTGGCGGATCGCTACACACCGCAGAATCTGGCCTTGTTGAGCGCCGATGAAAACTTTAAGCTGCATGGCATACTCGCTGACCACATCGCCGCGCTGCGAGGGGATGTTGGGCATCTGCAACGTCAGCTTGGGCCTTTGCCTGACTACGATCTCGAGACCTCGACGGCGAGCGCAGTGACTGGAGACCTGTTGTCCGCCTCAGGAGCCAGCCTGTAGATGGATGACTGGAGAATTCATGCCCATCGCGCGTATGAATCGATGGAGCTTGCGAGCGATACGGTGGCGTCGCTCCGGGTGGGAGCGACGGGGATGGAAGAGTCACCCTTCAAAGTGCAATTGAGACTTCATGCCACGTTGATCGAGTTGCAGGAAGAGAACGAGATATTCGATGAGAAGACATATCCATAGTACGTCACACCTGAAATTATCGCTTGACCATCGGCTGAGGACGACGCGTGATGTCGCAGGTGTTTCCGTGCATTCATGTTGACCGGCCGGCAGGGTTTCCTGCGCGAATTCGCGTATGAGGGAAGAGTTACGTCTAATTCAGATGCGAATGGAAGATCAGAGCGTAGTTCGCAGGCGAAAACATGCATCGCTCATATAGCTGCAGTGCGTGTAGTCAGATAAAATCCTTACAACCACGAGAAGGATAAAGATGAACATCAGGTGGAACTGCAACCTTCTAGCCGCAGCCATCGCGGCAAGTGCGGCAACGAGCGCGCTCCCGCAAAGCCAGGCGATCGACTGTAATATCGATGGCTATGTCAGGGCCCAGGATGGAGCCGCTCTAAATCACGCCCATGTGCGAATCGCGACGTGAATACGGGATTTGTAAGAGAGGCCGAAACCGATGACAACGGTTACTACCTTGTTCAGCTTCTTCCGCCGGGTACGTATACCGTGATGGCGTCCAGGGCGAAGTTCAACACCGCTGTGCGCAGCAACCCGGTGCTGACGGTGGGCGAGGCGGAGCGTGTATCTGCGCCTGGCGGTCGGGGATGTGAAGACTGCGATCGAGGAGAACAGCGAACCGCCAGTCGTGGAGGTCGAACGGACGACAGCGTACTCGAATGCCCATACGGAGCGCGATGCTCGCAGCATTCCTCTCGCCGCTCGTAATCCTCTTGAGTTTTATATCTTCGATCCGTTGTTGAACTCCGCACAAAATTCGATGGCGGCTCCGGGACGCAGACGCCATCCGTATCTTTTGCGGGTTTCAGCTCGGCTGGATTCAACGTCGATGGCGTCTCGAATAACCTGCAGGGCGGCGCTCGCAACGTCGTGATTAGTGGCGAAGCGATTGCTGAGTACCAGACGCTCATGAATCCCACTGCCGAGTTCGGCCGGTCGACAGGTCCATTCCTCAATGCCATATCGCGGTCGGGTACCAATGACTGGCACGCGTGGGTTTACATGTTCGCGAAGCAGAAGGAGTTGTCCGCGCGGCCTTACCTCCTTGCTCCAACTACGGTGATGCCAGGTTTCTCCAGGTATAACTATGGAGCGACGGTCGCCGGACCGGTGATTCGCGATAAGGTATCCTTCTTTTTGAGTTACGAACGTTGGGTGCAGGATAGTCCAGCGATCTCCACCCTCGGCGGCTCGCGACAGGCTCCGATCGCACAGGAGCTGGGTCTCGCGCCTGGCAAAGTTGGTACATGGGAGAACTCCTTTCGCGCTCACACGGTTACAGTCAAGGGCGATATTGTGCTCAATGACAGGAATCGTCTTGCGCTGCGCTACAACATGTACAACGATCATGAGTCCGGCAGCCACAGCGGCGCGGTGACGCGACATGAGGCCCCCGGATTTGACGACGAGCCGCAGAGCGGGACGGGGCAGTTGGTGACGGTGTCCAGCCCCACGCTCCTGAACCAGTTCCGCTTTCTCTATGCTTTTCGTCCCGTACAGCAGCCCACGCTCTCACCAAAGAGTCCCGCAGTAAACATCTCAGGTGTGGGCAACTTCAATGGCAACGCAGACGGCGACTACTGGTGTCTCGAATCCGGAGAACAGATGGTCGACAACCTCACCTGGGACAAGGGGCGGCACACGATCAAGGGCGGTGTCGAGATTCTCCCTGTCAACTTCCAGGACACGACCGCGAACCTGAACGGGACGTCTTCGTTTACATCGCTGCAGCAGTACCTGAACACAGTGCAGGGAGTAACGAATCCCGCGACTGGAAAACCATATAGTTACATACAGTTTACGCAGGCAACCGGATCGCAGATCTATGATGCGACGGTAATCTCAGAGGGATACTTCGTGCAGGCTGATGCGCGAGGGCGCGTTTGCGGACTGGATGCAACCGATCAACCGCACGGTTACGTGGCCAAACCATACCGCCATGATCACCGGGGTGAATGCGGCGAGGCATGACGTCTTGCTAAACGGAGATGTGATCTTTGGTGAGCACAGAGAGCCGCCTCGCATCGAACCTTGGATCGACAAAGAGAAGATGGTGCATGTTCCCGAGGTCTATGACCTGGCGCGGGAAAATGGTCTGACAACCGCGCAGGTGGACTGGGTCGCCATCCACCACGCGCACGGGATCCAGTGGCGGTTTCCGGAGCTGCCAGATCCTGACGGTGAGGTCGAGCGGGATCTTATTGCGCAGGGTGTGGTCACCGCCGAACAGCTGAGAGACTTCAATAAGTCCAGCTCAGCTTGGAGGGATCAGATTCGCATCGATGCGGTCGCGGACATTCTCGGGAGCATCATCCCCACCTGCTGGTGTTACACCTTACTGACCTCGATAACACGAACCTGCCTACGGTCCGACAGGTCGCGCGAGTCATACGTCAATGAAGAATCTTGACGACCGGATCCACGAAGTCTTGTACGCGGTGCAGAAGAACGGCGATCTGGTCGGGACGACGTTGTTCGTGGTGTCGGACCATGGGTTCTGGTCTTTCACTCACGTGGTGCATCCCAACGTGCTGCTCCGTGAGAAGGGCATGGTGCATGGAGAGGGACGCAAGATTACCTGTGATGCCTGGGTGATGGGTGAGGGTGGGAGTGCGCTCGTCTATGTCAACGAATAAAGCGATGAAGGCTACACTTATCCGACAACTCCAGGCGCTGTTGTCTGGGGCAGAGGGGGTCGAGCATGTCTTTACTGAGGCTGATTTTCCGGCGCTGGGTTTGCCGGTTCGCGCGGCGAGCGATCAATCGCCCGCGCTGTTTCTGACAGCGAAGCCGGCTATACATTGGAGGGAGGCGATCAAGCAGCGCTCTTTACCCCAAGGTGCAGCCACGGGACACACGGTTACATCAATACTGACCCGAAGATGGGGCACTCTTTGTCGCGTGGGGCGCTGGGATACGCAGCGGTGTCCATCTTCGGTCGATTCGAAACGTCGATGTTGCACCGACAATTTCGTCTCTTCTTCAGCTGAGAATGAAAGACGTAGATAGTCGAGTGCTCACGGAGAGACTCCGTCCGCAGCCATGAGGTAAGTGTGCATCGTCGCTGAGCTCAGAGCTTAGACGCACCTGGATCAGGTACGCGGTCGAGCGGTGGCCGCGTCGTGGCGGGCTTCTATGCGAGAGAGAATCTGCGATGCAACGGAGCACATAACAAAATACATTTACCTCCGGTGTCCCTGGAGCAGGCTGCATATCATATGAAACTCGCAACGAGCAGTTTGTGGTGATACCCTCTCGAGGCGGCCGATGCTTACGACAGTGGTACACGCGGCGCTTGAAGATGGACCTGCCGCTCCAGCTCCAGCGCAAATGCTGTCGCCGGCTCGTCGGAGTAACTGAGCCCAATGGAGATCGATTTCGAGGAAGATACTCTACCCTGCGAACGCTTAATCCCAGGCATGGATACAAGATGAGGTTCCACTGATCGCGAGCACGAAGATGAAGCACGGTATCGGAAGACGAAGCATAGCCGCTCTATACAAGGTTGTCATTGGGATGCTGCTGGGCAGCACGTCCCAAGGGCACCGAGCTGATGCGCTTCGCTGTCCCCAACCCCATATATATTCGCTTCACGTGCGCACCTGCGGTGGCAGCAATGCACTTGCCGACAGCGATGCTTCCGGCTCTGGATTGTCAGTGATGGTATCGGACCGCTCGTGTGAGACCAGGAGAATTGGTGCAGGCCAGAAGACGTATAAGAGGTGCCGGCAACAGATGCGGCGGTCAGGGTGAGCAAAAGGGACCACTCTTGTGAGGTAAAGGTCGGTAGGGTAGAGATAGACTCTGACCGCTCTCACTTGCTCTCTGGTGGTTGAACGTCGACACGGAGAGTGGAAGCTATGCCAGGAACAAAGATGGCGAAATTTGATCCGGCGAGATATCTCTCAGTTCTCGCTCTCACTCAGAAGACGATCCGTGTCAAGGCAGGGCATGTCTTCTATTCGCAGGGAGACCCCGCGAGTTCGATCTTCTACCTCGAGTCCGGAAGAGCGAAACTTGTCGTGGTCTCAAAGCGCGGCAAGGAAGCGACTGTTTCACTGATGCTCCCGCACGATTTCATCGGAGAAGAGTCGCTCGCAGGACCAGCTGGAGTTCACGCTGCTACGGCGATGGCGATTACCCCTTGCACGGCGCTCAGGTTTGATCGTGACGAGATGATCCAGCTACTTCACAGCGAGCACGAATTCTCTGACATGTTTCTGAAGTTTGTTCTTACGAGAGCCATTCGCACGCAGGAAGATCTCGTGGACCAACTCTTCAACAACAGCGAGAAGCGTTTGGCCCGGACTCTGTTGCTGATGGCACAGTTTGGCGATCCAGGTGAACCCCAGACCTTGATCCCGCCTGTGACCCAGGAAGCGCTTGCAGATATGATTGGGACGACACGCTCCAGGGTTAGCAAGTTCATGAACCGATTTCGGAAGCTTGGCTATATCACATACAACGGCCGGATTCACGTTCATAAGTCCCTTCTGAACGTGGTTCTGCATGACAAGCTTCCCGAGCAGCGAACTAAGCGGCCTGTCACTCTGGATACAAAGCCCGCCTCCACGAAAAAGGCGAATCGGACTAAGAGCGCCTAAGCCAGAACTCTTCGTGCCGGCCACGCTTGCGTGTACTCAATTAAGCTGGCTTTGCCGAATCCCTCGAGATTGTGCGAGCCCACCAGTATCGGCCTCTGACGTGAGCACAAGGGCGCAGACTTCGAACTCGGCGCGATGAAATCCTCTTTATGCAAGTCGGTCGCCTGGGACCGAAGATCGGTGAGATGTGAACAGTCAAATACCTATGTCCGCAACTGCAGATTTTGTGGAGACGGTCACAATAGATACGTTTGATTCGCTCGTGCTGAAGTCGTCCACTCCAGTCGCAGTGGAGTTTATGTCCTACGGCTGCGAGCACTGCCGTTTACTGGAGCCGGTCCTTCAAAGCGTGGCGGAGAGCCTGGGTTCGCAGGTAGCGATAGCGCGTGTGAATATCGCCGCTGATCAGGAACTGGCGAGCCGCTTTGACATCAGGGGAACACCTACGCTCGTCATGTTTCTCAACGGCGTTGAAGTTGGGCGGGCCGTCGGTCCTGTGCCAACAGTCTCCGGAGTGCGGGAGGCGATTGTTGGCACGTTTGACGGCGATGCAAGATCGTGACGCAAGCCCTGGATGAGCCGATCCTGCTCTTCAATGACGCGTGTGCCGTATGTCGGGTGATCGCCCATTGGGTGATGCAGTCTGCGGAACGCGAAATGGGAGGCGCTACACTCATCGTTCGTCCCATCGGTACCGATCCGGTGGCCTTGCGGGCAATGAATCCTGGATTGGATATATGGGATGCGTATGCGAACATCCATCTTCTGATGCAGGACGGCAGCATGAAGACAAACGGAGAGGCTGTCGCGGAGACGTTGCGCAATCTGCCGAACACACGGTGGCTGGCGCGGGCCTTCCAGTTCAGCTTTCTGGGCAGGAGACCGTTCCAGTCGATGCTGGACGTGGCATACACCATCTTGGCGGATAGTCGACCGCTCTTAGGATGTGAGAGCTGCGGGATTCCGCCGCCGTGGTTGCGACCCTTTCACTGGATGGCGCAACAAATGGCAGGGAAGCCGGCCGCGAAGAATCACTCAGTCATTGCCGCGACTACGGTGTTGCCTGGGAGTTGAATGCGCCGCGTTGATCCGAAGCTGCGTGCGTGGCCATTCAGACTGTTAGTGGAGTATGAAGACGAAGTCCATCGTCTTTGGCCGGTGACTGTCAAACTGACTCAACTTCCGCACCTTGGACTTGTGTCCACGAAACGTGGCCCAGAGGCGGTAGTCTGTCTCATCATCCAGGTGTCTGAAATGAAACGTGCCGTCGGGATTCGTAATGTAGGACGCGATATTCGTTGTCTCTCCGATCTGCAATTGCACCACCGCTCCGTTCAGCGGCTCGTGCTGTCGATCGCGCACGGTTCCTATCAGGTCCCTCGTCCCCATTTGTGGAGAGGCGGCCATAGCGTACGAGGCTGCCAGCAGGAATAGCAGGATCCGAATGTACCATGTGATCCATGCCGCAGCTCGCTTCACTTCGATGACTCGTCGCAAATGGTCCCGCTCGCGGTTATCTCGGTCGGCTTCATCCGGATGCTCCTGACGCGGATCTCAAACACTCATGTATTCAGGGGTGTAGTTCTCAAACAACCCATGTCCTGGGTACAGCATGCGGATCGGCATGTCCTGGTCATGCCTGAGCATTTTGACCCAGTGCCATGCATGTGCGAGTTCGGAGGAAGTGAAATAGAGAGTCTGGGCCTGAAGGGCTGCAGTCGCCACAAGCAGCACGCTCGAGATCTCTTCCCATTCATCCGTTCCGACGATCGCGAGCCTTGCGATGCGATCCGTATATCGTTGAAGGAACCGCATCTCATTCCAGCGGGCCACCCAGTCCGCGCCTTCCATGTCACTCAGGTCGGCTAGGACCCCAAATGGTTTCGTATCGTGGCCAACCTCAAGATCCAGTTGCGCGATGAGGTCCTCGATGTCAGTCGACGTCAGCCGGCCGTGCACAGTGAATCCGAAGGACGGACCTCGAGCCTGTTGCAGATGTTCAATCATGGTGGCCTTCCGGGCGAATTGGTTGGAGCGGCTTCGATCTGCAGAGCCACGCCAATGTTGTGGCCGGCCGAAGTAGATGAACCTTGTCATCTACTGGCCGGCCTGGGTGAAAGCTATGCTGTTACAGTCTCGCCGTGCACCGTGTACGAGGTGTGCTCCGTGCCTTCGATAATGGTCTTGGCATGCTCCACCTGATCAGGGGAGCCATGAACGATAAGGAGGAACTTGTCCGTCTTGAGAGCGGTGTCGTACTGCAGCACGCTGTCTTTCGGGATTCCGATACTCACAAGACCAGCGCCGACAGCACTCACACCGCCAACGACTACAGCTCCCTCCAGGCCCGCGATAATCCATGCGACGAGAGGGCCTGCAACAAGGATCGGTCCGATGCCGGGGATTGCGAACATCGCCGATCCGAAGAGTAATCCCCAGAATCCTCCCCAAAATGCACCGAGCTTACCCCAGTACTTCATCCGGTCACCAGCGTTGTAATAGCCAATAACGTGTTCATCGGTATGGGTGTTCTTTGCGGCGATCGAAAGGCTCTTCATATCGACCCCCGATTGCTGAAGTTCCTTGACCGCAGCTTCCGCCTGCTCGTGTGTGCTGTAAATGGCAACGATTGAATTTACTGCCGACATATGAATCTCCCAAGGTAGTCATTGAGCCAAATTTTGAACGCGGTGATAGTGATTCGCGGCTCTGGCTCCAGTGTCCTCTCCAAGCTGCCAGGATGTAGAGCCGTTGGGCTCACATCGATAGACACTTCGTGAGGCGCACGTATGCAGGCCCTCACGGAGAACAGCTTGCTCAACTTTGGTTAGGCAGACAATTCGAAATGACCGATCAAAGATCCATTCGGCATGTTCAGCCGATGATGCCTCCACGTCACTGTGACACTCGTCTTCACCGACGAATGGAGTTACACAACTGCGATCATGTGCCGCTTCGCGATTGCTTCGATCTCTGGATCGCTCAAAGCGGAGAGATCGACCGTTTCTGTTGCGATCACATGCCGCGCGATGTCATGGTGGTTTGTTCGCAAATACTGTGCCAGATGGTCCACTGCGCTGCTCTTGCCCACGCCATGTCCGATGAGAACAATCTCGTTCGCATTCGACAGGCCCTTTGATATCTCTTCGTAGAAGGACTTCTCTTCCGGCGCGCGTTCACCTTGATAGTGGGCTTCCTTCTTGTGAATCAGGTGATGGTGGAAGTGAAACGGGTCGTACGGGCGGACGGTCTCTTCCAGCTTCGGAACTTCTTCTCCAAGATCCTGGTACACGTGAGCTATGTGATGATCGACCACCACGACCATTCGACACGGTTGGGAAGCTTGCCCCGGAACTGCGATTGGGTTTGCATCTCGGAGGAATTTACGCAGCCGGGCGACTTCTTCAACGCCTAGTTCGTGGGTATGCGGATGCTTGAAAAAACCTCGCTGCGTTCCGACAACGAAGACAAACTCGTCGCCGCCGTGGGGCTGTACTTCGCCGATCTGCCCGATGAGATCTACGGTGTCGGCCCAGCTCAGACTCCGGGGAAGCTTTCCGGTGAGGAGGCTCGTATAAAGCAGGTCGAGATCATGACGGAGATGTGTGCTCATACATTGAGCATGGCATCCGGGCTGGCGTGTGGCTGTATCCGTTTGCACACGGGCAAGCAAACGCGCGGGGAGAGTTACTTTGTGAATTGAGAATGGCTTTCGTCAAAGCGCTGCTCGGTTTGCGCTCCCTGTTCCGCCAGGTCACCAGCGACCTCGTTTAGATGTCTCTGGGCCGGAGTCTCAGAAGCCGTGATCCCGGTTGTGATGCGGTTACCCTGTTCACTCTGCGGAACAAATGACTCGATTCGCGCCCCATCCGTCGGTTCTGAGGCCGGGACCACAGGATGAGCGGACTGTAGCAGGAGCAGCGTGCAATCCACTTGCTTGATCACATGCTCTGCGATTGACCCAAGAATGAGCGGTTGCCAGCCAGACAGGCCATGCGTCGAGATCACAATCATGTCTGCCTCTTGCTCCTTGAGGACACGCATCAATGTCCCCACAACTTCATTGCCCATCTCAATGCTGAAGGACGTCGCCACACCCTGGCGGGCGAGCCGCTCCTGAATTGTGCGGAGCTTCTGTTCACTGACTTCTCTTTGCTCGACGAGCACGGCGGTGGCAGGGAAGAAGTCCGTACCGGTGAAATCCGGAATCTGCGGGACGATGTGGACGAGGTGAATTCCGGCATGAAATTGCTTTGCAAGCCCGGTAGCAGCCTCCAAAGCGGTTTCTGACGTCGCGGTGAAATCGAGCGGCAGTAGTATCTTCGTCGCTGAAAAAGCTGCTTTGCGAGTGCTGGGCACGGGAAGCTCCTGGTTCGTCTATGAATGCGGATTAGGAAGACGCCGAATCGTGGCTATCTAGGCCTGGTTTCCTGCTGATGGTGCCTTGACGGGCGAATTCGTCGCGGCCTGGGTGTTCGGTATTGCGAGTGCTTTGTCCTGGCCAATCCCCATCGTCAGTGCTGTCATGCCGGCAAGCCCGCCGAGTTGCATGGTCTCGATCGCCGAACTCGGTACGATCACGATCGTAGAGTTGCTCTTCAAGCCCTCGTAGAGCATATTCATCGCCCTCAAGTGAAGAGCGACCGGATTGTTCTCATAGGTCTTAGCCGCCTCGCCGAACTTAGCCGCGACCTGAAGCTCCGACTCGCCCAGGATGACGCGCGCCTGTCGCTCTCGCTCGGCCTGCGCCTGCATGGACATCGCGTCTTCGAGGGAAGCAGGAATCAATACATCTTTCACCTCAACCGCCAGCACATTGATCCCCCAGGGCTGTGTGCGAGCGTCAATGATGGTCTGGAGCACAGAGCTGATCTTGTCTCGCCCTTCCAGCATGTCCGAGAGCATCGTTTTGCCAATCACATCGCGGAGAGCCGTCTGCGAGGCCCATCCGATGGCGCTCTGGTAGTCGGCTACGGCAAGTGCTGCCTTTTCCGGATCCACAATCTTCCAGAACAGCACCGCATCAACATCCACGGGGACGGTGTCTTTGGTGAGAGTCTTCTCCGCGGTGAACGAACTGGTGAGCACGCGGGTGTCGATCCAGTAGGGAATCGTATCGACAAGCGGAATGATGAAGAAGATGCCAGGTCCCTGCAAGGCACGGAACCTGCCAAGCCTCAGCACAACGGCTTTGCTCCATTGGTCTGCCACGCGGGTTGCGGATGAGGCTGCCGCAGCCACAAAGAGGCCCAACCCGAAGGCGATGAATGCAGGGTAGTCTTTTCCTGCGCCGCGCAGGCCGAAGGCGAGGCCTGCACTCATGCCCGCTATGACGAGGAAGATCACGGCCGGAAACGAACTGTTCGTTTTCACAGAGTGCCTTTCTTTGTGCGCGTGAATACCGGGGGCCTTATCTGAGATCCGGTCCGCGAGGCTTATGGGTAACTTGGTGAATTAAACCGCGCCGACAGCCATATTCCGTGTTCTGGGCACGCGCGTGGGCTGGACGCAGCCGCGTACTCCAAACCGCGAGTATGACGAGACGCCCAGCCCTGAACCAGTCGGGCTGGATTGGAACCTGGGTGCCTTGGCGGCTCTTCAAACAAGTCACGCTGCACTCGGGATGCCTCTTGGAGATCAGAGCCGCAACTTCACTCTCGCACCGGCTAAGGCCTGAGTCTGAGCACTTGAGCACATGACATCAGCCATTGACGCGGGCATGGAGAATATGGACGTCTCTGCGTCATTCGGTGGCGGCCGCCTCTCGTACTGTGACCTGCTATGCCGAGCGATGAAATCGCACAGTGAGATTCTGTCTAATTGGATTTGCTATGGTCGCCGGACGGAAGGTCGAACCTTAGGGAGTCACCATCGATATCGATAGCGCCATGCGAAAAATGAAGGTCAAGATTCGCACCAGATGTCGGGCCGGGCATCGGAGCGATGGCATACGAGATAGTGGCTCCGCAGTAGCGACACTCCGTTCTGCAGGCGACGGGCGTCGTTTCTGCAAGTACCTTCGGGAAGGCTCTCAGGCAGCGCGGGCAGCCCATGAGCACATAAAACGAATTTGAGGGAAGTCTTCCGGAAGGGATCATCCATTGCGTGGTGGGCAAGTTGGACGCTCTGGCGGCCTTCCCGTCGGATTCGACGCCCTGCTTGAGAGCTTCGAAGAGGAAGCCCAAGCTGGTGGCCTTTTCATAGAAGGCGTCGGCCGCGATCCCGTCCGGCACAGTCTTGCCAGAGAATGCCCCACTCGTCGCGACCACGTAGATCGCTGGATGGATGCGGCGTACCACTGAGAGTAATTCGAAGCCAGACATCCCCGGCATGTTGAGGTCGGAGAGGAGAATATCAGGCGCTGAATCCTCGATCAGGGCCAGCGCGGCAAAGCCATCAGAGGCGGAGCGAACCATGTAACCCCGCTCAGTGAATATCTGCGACAGGGTCGTCCGTATAGACGATTCATCGTCGACGATCATCAATTTGCGCTCTGCCACTAGTGTCATTTCTATCCCTCCTCGCAAGGTCGTAGCCTAAGCAGAGTGTCCCATCACTTCGGCCGGGGGGGCTGTTTCGTTTTGCTCAATGGTTTGGTCCGTGTCACTCGGTTTGATGGACCGTGCGCCGGGGCGATGATGGTGGGCCTGGATGATGGATGCCCGGGCAGCTGATCGTGAAGGACAACATTGAGAAGCGACTTATTGACACGAATTCGTCCGTTGTACTCGATGTATCCCAGCTCGCGAAACCGATTCATGAAATAGCTGACTCGGGAACGAGTTGCACCGATCATCTCGGCGAGCGCTTCCTGGGTGATCGCTGGGATGAGCGTCTCCGGTTCACCCGGCTTGCCGAACTCCGCCATGAGGAGGAGTGTGCGTGCGAGTCGCTTTTCGCTGGAGTTGAAGAGCTGATCTACCAGATCCTCCTGCGTACGGATTCCCCGGATGAGGACAAACTTCAGAAAAACTTCCGAGAAAGCGTTGTTGTCGTGCAACACGCGCACCATCGCCGAGCGCTCGAACTTCAAGGCCGTGCATGCCGTCACTGCGGTTGCGCTGGCGATGCGCAATCCGATCACACCGGCGAGAGCGTCTTCGCCGATGAAATCGCCGTTCTTGAAAAGCATGATGGTCGCTTCTTTGCCCCGCTTGGAGAGAACTGTGAGCTTCGCTCGGCCACTCTGGATATAGAAGACGGAGCTTGCGGCATCTCCTTGTGTGAAGAAGTGGTCCCCGGCCCTGAAGCGAGCCTGTTTCCCTCCCAACTCCGGCTTTGCAAGGAGGGCAGCGATCTCGAACTCCGAGCTCCGTGAGTCACTCATGGGACATCGCTCCGCGTTTGCCGCGTTGTCGAACCGGCGTGTCGTGCAGGCTTGCCTGGCGCCGCTGAATCAGCTTGTGAGAGAGGATTCGCCTCGAGCCGCCAACTAGCCTTGATACAAGTATCAGGGAGGATCTCTCCATTTGACTGTGCTGTTTGGCTCACTTCGGTTATCGAGGCACACTGGCAGCGGGTCCGGGCGTCAAGTCGAGGAACGGTTCGCTTCAGCAATGTCATGCTCTCGAGGCTTCGTAGGGAGGGATAAATAAGAGCGCCCGCGCCTGATAGCGGGCGCGGGCGGACATCGCTACAACCGACGCCCGGAGGCTGCTACAACGCGAGCCTCAAGACGGGGAGGTGGATGCTACCTCGTCGAGCGAAAGTACCGAGCGACTGTACTTACGAAACGTCGCGCTGCGGACGGGGTGCGGACGTTTCCGTGCAGGATCTCCGGATAGCTGACATCTCCCCCACCGTAGAAGAGTCGGGTGTCATCGGTATTCTGGGACACTGTGGCGCCGTTGAGATCAACACCGGCGAAGATCCCTCGCGCGCGAGAGTAGGTAAGAAGCTCGGCCTTCAAAGAAATGTCGGTTGCGGCGGCTGCATTGCGGCCGACGGGGCCGGCTGCGGCCGAAGCGTCCGCGCCGATCTTAAACTTGGAATGGAGTAGATCCTGAAAGCCTTTGTCATTCACCGCTACCAGGACCAGGTCAGTGGCCTGACCGCCGATCTGGAACCCGAAGCTGGCGCCGGCCAGCCGAATGAAGACCGGCCCGCTCCATCCATGGCCCGTCCGGCAGGTAACGACTCCTTGTCCGTAGGAAGCCCCGACGACGAACGCGGCCTTCTTCACGCTTGGAATTACGGCGATACACGTCGCTTTGCTGACGATGGAGTCAGGAATGCCTCCGTCCGGAACGTGCATGATCTCGTCCACAACCCGGGTAGCGGAGGAGATGCGTTCGTTGAGGCTGGAGGGCGTCTGTGCGATGAGTCCTGTCGACGCAGTGAAGGCAACAGCAAGAGTGGCGGTCATAAGTTTCTTCATGAAGTTTTCCTGAACAAGAAGTCGATCGAACTGCAAGCGAACGGGTTTCTTGGTTCGCATGGCTTCAATAAGTCCGTTATTGAGTTGGATGCAGAAAGCGCAAGCCACAGGTGGATTCTTTGGAATAACTTCACGTGGTGATTCCGAGAGAGGAGATGCGGCTCGACGAAGTCTTTGGTCGCCAACGTCTCCGAGAACACCCGGGAGCACACGAAACTGCTCTGGAAGCGAACAGTCGAAGCGCGTTCCGTGTTGTCGCCAGGTCTTAACGTTGCATGAAGGCGCTATCGCATCCCGAGATCCGCGAGCAGCTTCGGATGCGGCTCGTTCGACACCACCAGGTTATGGCAGGTTGAACAGTCGTTCGTGATGGTCTGGCCGGTCTTACTCGTATGACTACCGTCGTGGCAGCGGAAGCATCCCGGAGAATCGTTATGACCAATGTTGTTAGGATGCGTGCCCCAGGTGACTTTCATGGAAGGGAATACGTTGGTGCTGTAGATCTTCACGAGCGCAGCCGCGGAACCCTCAACCTGCGCTCGGTGCGTGTCCCAGACGGATGGATACTGAGAGCGATAAAAGGTGATCAGGCCGGAGGATATGCGAGTCTTCGCGTCCGTCTGGGAATCGTACTTCGCATTCAAGAGGGTGAGCGCCTCCTTGTGCAGGAAGGGCAACGACGCGCTGGGACTACCTTGCGCCATCATCCTGTCCAGCGCACCTTGCGCCGTATCGAAGGAGTGGGCCGCCCGGTTGTGGCAGTCGATGCAGTCCATGACATGCGGCTTAGCGGATGACGGAAGGGCGGCTCCCGCAGCGACAAAGTCCGTCGTGGAACCATCGGAGTTTGTCTTCCTCACCCAGGGAATCGTCTGATTCGCGGAGTCGGTCGCCATGTATTCGATCCTTCCCATGTGGGCACCGTGGATGCCGCTGAGGTGGCCGAGAACATCCTGTCCTCCGACGTGCAACAGTGTGAGGCTTGTCGTCTGGGTGTTGCTCGAATCGTCCGCGTATGCCTTGTGGATGAGTAGCTTGTCACCCAGGTCGATATGCGCGTTATGGCAATGCAGGCATGTGGCGCTCGCAGCGGGTACCTTGCTATCCGCCATGATTGGCTTCGGATAATGGTCGACGACAACCATGAAGAGTTGCTTCGTTCCGTTTACCTTGGCGTGGACGTAGCCTGCTGCTCCCGGCGCGACGTGGCACTCGGTGCACGCTACGCCGGAGTGTGATGAGACATGGTACGCCGCGTTCTCTGGCGCCATCACATGGCAGGTCTGCCCGCAGAAAGATACCGTGTCCATGTAAGCGACGCCACGATAGCAACCGACGCCGACGATGATGAAGTTGACGATTGTGGCGACGGCGACAATCTCGAGTCCATGCCGGAATGCAGGATCCTGAAGACTGACTTCAGGGAAAAAGGACGGCACCTGGTCGGTCGCTAGAAGGTAGCTGCGACGTATCAGGATCCCAACAAGAATCAACACCAGTCCGAGTACGAAGACTCCTGGCAGAAGCAGATCGAAGAGAATGCCCAGGTAGGGATTCGACGAACCACCGTGACCGAAGACGCTGATGACCCAGAAGGCCGCCAGCACCATGGCCGACGCTGTTGTGATCGCGCCGCCGATCAGGCTGAGCCAGTTATTACCGTAGAAGAAGAACGGACGAAGCCAATTCTCGCGGAACGAACCTGCGTTTGGCATCGAACCCTCGCTTACTTCTGTAGCGTCCGCACATAGGCTACGACCGCGGCGATCTCCGGAGCGGTCAATTTGCTCTTGTACGCTGGCATCTTTCCCTTGCCGTTGGTGGTCGCGGCGATGAGGTCTGCGTCTGACGTCTTGACCAGTGCGGCGGATGCGAAGGGAATGGCTCCCATCGACTTGCCCGCCGGTGTGCTCCCCGATCCATCCGCGGCATGGCACATCATGCACTTGGACTTGTAGGTGTCGGCTCCCGCTTGTGCGTAAGCATGCGGAGCGACGCCGGCGATCGCGAACGTCATCAGGAATGCAACTACGAATGGATGTCTCATGATCAAGCTCCTTGGTCACAATGGCTGGCTGCCACGGAGAATAGCCAATTGGACCTATCCAATCGAATGATGGCCTAAGGGCTCCGACAAGGCTGAGCAATATTGCTCAACGGTGTGCCTCGGTGATGAAGTCTGCGGGTTCCCGCAGTTCGACTTGAACTCTTCGCAGAGAAGTGAGGCTCGCCACCGTGGTCAAAATTGCTCAGCGAACGCTATCCCAAGCTGTGTAGCTTCATGTCACCGGGAGCGTGAGAATGCTGAAGCAACTGCTCGCCGATCGTGAATGCGTTCCTCCGCTGGGCACCATTGATCAGCGATTGCGTCAGTGCAACATCAGCCGGCGTTCATTTCTGGTGTTCTGTACCAGCTTGATGGTTGCGGCGCCCTATGGGCTGGCGTTGACGGACAAGACCCGGCCTGAAGATGTTGCAGCCGTGCTGGGGAAGGTCATTCGGCCACCCGTCATCTGGTTACACTTCCAGGACTGCACCGGTTGCACAGAATCACTCCTGCAGACGTCTCACCCTGGCTTTGCCGATCTCATCCTCAACGTCATTTCACTTGAGTACCACGAGACACTGATGGCGGGCTCCGGCGCGCAGGCTCGGCAGGCGCTCGATGAGGCCATGCAGAGATACGCAGGCAAATACATCCTCGTGGTGGAAGGTTCGATCCCGATGGGGGCTCAAGGGATCTACATGAAGAGCGGTGGCCGCACTGCGATGGAGGTGCTGACTGACGTGGGTGGCAAGGCCGCTGCAATCATCGCGATCGGCTCCTGCGCCTCGTGGGGTGGCATTCCCTCGGCGGACCCTGATCCTACCGGCGCTGTGGGCGTCGCCGATCTGCTGCCGGACCATTCGATCATCAACATTCCCGGGTGTCCCCCGAACCCTTACACGATGCTTGGCGTGGTGCTGCAGTACGCAGCCGATGGAACCTTGCCGGAGACGGACGAACAGCGGCGGCCAAAGTTTGCCTTCGATCGCGATATCCATGAACATTGCCCGCGGCGCGCACACTTCGACGCCGGCAACTTCGTGAAGGTGTACGGAGATGCCGGCCACCGCGAAGGTTGGTGCCTCTATGAGATGGGTTGCAAAGGGCCAGACACGCATGCCGGCTGCTCGACGCGCCACTTCAATGAGATCCCCGATGTCTGGCCGATCGGAATCGGTGCACCCTGCATCGGCTGTACCGAGAAGGCCGTGGCATTCAAAGTTCCCATGTTCGAGGTGGTGCAGCTTCACACAATTGCCGCGCCTCCGACAAGCTATGCCTCCATCACGACGACGCGCGGAACGATAAGTCCTCTGGCCACAGGCCTGGTTGGGCTCGGGGTGGGAGTGCTGGCAACCGGCGGCTACGTTGCCTCGCGCAAGTTCTCGCGGAAGCAAGACGACGATGATGCACCAGGCGAAGACCCTGGTTCGCATGAGCGGCCCCAACCATGAATCTCATGGCCATCCCGATGTCGCGCCGACAAGCGTTCAAGGTGATGATCGGCTTTGGCGGTACGGTCGCCAGCGTAGTCTTGCCAAAGCCGGCGCTGGCCTCCCCGGAGGAGCATCCAGCGCATCCTGTGGCCCCGCCGGATGCTGTCGCCATGCTTTATGACAGCACCATCTGCACCGGCTGCAAGGCCTGCATGCCCGCGTGCAACGAAGCCAATGGCCTGCCCACCGATACGGTTCTCTCCGGCGGCATCTGGGACATGCCTACGGGGCTGAATGCAAAGACTAAGAACATTATTGAGCTGTATCAGGATCCGCAGTCGAACGAGTTCGCGTTCGTCAAGAAGCAGTGCATGCACTGTCTTGATCCCGCGTGCGTGACCGGTTGCCCTTTCGGATCACTGGTGAAGAGAGACCTGGGCGCGGTCACCTGGAATAGCTCGTTGTGCATCGGTTGCCGCTATTGCGAAGTGGCATGTCCGTTCGAGGTTCCGCAGTTTCAATGGGATTCGTGGAACCCGAAGATCGTCAAATGCGAGTTCTGCTACGACCAGCGTCTTAAGGAGAATCTGGAGCCGGCCTGCACGGCAGTGTGCCCAACCGGCGCCGTGATCTTCGGGAAGAGGGACGCGCTGCTGCACCAGGCCAAGGATCGGATCGCCGCAGCCCCAGGCAAGTACTTCGAGAGCCGTATCTACGGAGAACACGAAGCCGGCGGTACGCAGGTGCTCTATCTCTCGAATGTCTCCTTCCAGAAGATTGGTCTTCCCAAGCTCGGCCCCACCTCCATTGGTCACTATGCAACGAAGGTCACCTCGAAGATCTACAAGTGGCTGGGAGGCCCAATCCTGATGGCCGGCGTGCTGGGGTTTGTGATTCGACGCAACTGGAACCGGCATGAGTTGGAGAGGCTGGAGCACGAGAAGAAGACGGGGTATCCGGACCAGCTATGATCCCGACCCCCGCAAGTCCCGACGAGCGAGGCACGACCCTCATCAATCACTGGCAAACGGGCGTGCCAGTGACGCAAGGTCCTGTCCTTACGCCGCTGCTCTGCTTCCTGATCGCACTGGCAGCCATCGGACTCATTCTGGCTGGCATCCGCGTCGTGTCACCGCTCGCTCCATTCTCCGCAATGAACTCCGTTTACGCGTGGGGGATCTGGAAGACGTTCAACGTGATGACGCTGACCGCGCTCGGTTCGGGCCCATTGGCGCTGGGGATGGCTGCGTGGGTGTTCAACCGGCAGAAACTGCATGTGGTGATGCGCACTGCGCTTGTTTCGGGATTCCTCTTCTATGCGACCGGTCTCATCGCGCTAGGCTTCGATGTGGGTAGGCCCTGGAACTTCTACAGCGCCGCCATGCCCTGGCGCTGGAACAGCGAATCGGCGATGCTCGAAATCTCAATTTGCATGCCGCTTTACTGCGCAGTCTTCCTGTCATTCGAGATTCTGCCTCTCTTTCTCGAGCGCCTCTACTACACCGGCAATGAAAAGTCGCGAGCGTTCCTTCGTCATATCTCGCCGCGCATTCGCAAGGTATATCCCTACATGATCATAGGAGCGTACGTCATTCCACTGATGCACCAGTCTTCATTGGGTGGCCTGCTGCTTCTGGCGGGAGACAAGATCGATCCGCTCTGGCAGTCTCCCGCGATGCCTCTGCTCTATCTCGTCGCCGCGGCCCTTTGCGGCTTTGCCTTCACCACGTTCTTGCTGCTCATCGTCTGCCTGCGTTATGGGCGCAAGCTCGATACCGCTGTGCTGGCGGAGTTGGCAAACCTGCTCTGCGGCATGTGCTTTCTGTTCCTGGCGATTCGCGCCATCGACCTTGTGTGGCGGGGACAGATCCACGCAGCGTTCGCGCTGAACGAGATGAGCCTGCTCTTTCTGCTTGAAACATCGCTTATCTTGTTGCCAGCCGTTGCTCTTCGTTTTCGCCGCGTTCGCGAAACACCGCGTGCGCTGCTGAATACATCCGCCCTCGCCTGCGCCGGTGGTATGTTGTATCGGTTCATCCCCACGTCCATCGCCTACTCGCCCATGCGCAGTACCAGCTACTTTCCGTCAGTCCCTGAACTGGTGATGGCCGTTGGCTACATCTCGCTGGGCATCGTCGCGTTCGTCTTCGCGATCAACTACTTCGCCGTATTGCCCGGAGAGGCCAGCAGCTGGGATCATGCGTTTCGTCCGTTTGGATGGACGCGCCCAAGTTTGGCCAGAGCTGTGACTGTGAGCCCGGCAATCGCATCAGAGACAGGAGCTTGATGGCACGCATTTCTATCGACCCGGTGACGCGCATCGAGGGGCATCTGCGTATTGATGTCGAAGTGGATGGCGGCGTGGTCAACAAGGCCTGGGCCAGCTGTACGATGTGGCGAGGCCTCGAGACGATACTGCGCGGGCGCGATGCGCGCGAGGGCTGGGTCTTCGCACAGCGTTTCTGTGGCGTATGCACAACCGTTCATGCAGTCGCTTCAGTGCGGGCAGTAGAGGATGCTCTCTCGCTTGAGATCCCACCGAACGCCCAGTACATTCGCAATCTCATCCTCATCGGACATGCGCTGCACGATCACATCGTGCACTTCTATCACCTCTCCGCGCTGGATTTCGTGGACATCATGCAGATACCGAAAGCGGATCCAGCCAAAGCCGCATCCATCGCAGAGGCTTCGAGCTCGTGGGCAGGCAACTCTAGGACGGAGCTTGCAGCGGTGCAGACCAAGGTGAAAGGCCTCGTCGCCAGTGGTCAACTCGGCATCTTTTCGCATGGCTACTGGGGCCATCCCGCGATGAAGCTCAGTCCGGAAGTGAACCTCATTCTCTTTTCTCACTATCTTCAGGCGCTGGATTTCCAGCGTAAGTCCTGCCAGGTGGTTGCAATTCTTGGCGGCAAGACGCCACACATCCAGAACCTTGCTGTCGGCGGCGTGATGAACGCCATCAACCTCAACAGCCTCGCAACAATGAATATGGATCGGCTAGGCATGCTGCAATCGATCCTTGAAGACCTCATCCCATTTGTGCAGCAGGTGTTTCTCGCTGACACCTGCCTTCTTGCCGCGTACTATCCGGAATACCTGCACATTGGACGCGGCGTCGCCAACTATCTCGCTGTGCCCGATCTTCCGCTGGATGCAAAGGCAAGTAAGTTTGACCTTCCCGGCGGCGTAATCTTGAATGGTGATCTCGCAGGAGTGCGCCCTATCGTCAACTGGCAGGACACGGAGTTTCGCAAAGCCGTCACAGAGGACTCCACGCATGCCTGGTATCAAGGTGCCGGACCGCTGCAGCCTTACAAGGGCCAGCAGATCCCCGACTACACAGACTTCAGGGAAGATGCCAAGTACACCTGGGTAAAGGCGCCGCGCTACAACGGAAGCCCCATGCAGGCCGGCCCTCTCGCCAATGTCTTAGTGGGATATTCGAGTGGTCACAAGCTCACGCGCAAGTGGACGGACATCGCCTTCCAGCGAATCGCCGCGGTGGATGGGCTGAAGGTTACGCCCAACGATCTTCAGTCGACGATGGGCCGTTATCTCGCCCGTTCCATCCGTTCGGCGATGCTCTCTGACCTCGCCCTCGAACATCTGCAGTTGCTGACGACCAACATACTCAATGGTGATGACACCACCTATAACGCACCCCAGTTTCCCAAGGGAGAGATCATGGGAATGGGGATGCACGAAGCGCCGCGTGGAGCACTTTCGCATTGGGTCGTCATCGACAAAGGTTCGTTTACCAACTACCAGGCAGTTGTTCCCACGACCTGGAACGCGAGCCCCCGGGATGAAAACGGTGTTCCAGGGCCCTACGAGACGTCGCTGGTCGGAAGCCCTGTCGTCGATGCAGAGAAGCCGCTGGAAGTGCTTCGCACGGTTCATTCCTTCGACCCTTGCATGGCTTGTTCCTGCCACACAATGGACGCAACAGGAAACGAAGTGGCACAGGTGAAAGTCCAGTGACTACGATCTCCGTGATTGGACTGGGAAACATCTTCCTTGGCGATGATGGCTTCGGGCCGGTTGCCATCGAAAGCTTTCGTTGTGAGTACGAATGGCCTCCGCATGTGGATGTTCTTGATCTTGGAACGCCTGGGCTCGATCTGGCACCCTACCTCTACGACAAAGAGCTTGTGGTCATGGTCGATGCAGTCCATGCGGATGCGGCAGTGGGAACACTCTCGATCTTTCAGGAAGAGGACTTTGTCTCGCAACGGGCAAAGCTCCGCATCACCGGCCACGATCCGGGACTATGGGAGACGCTGGCACACCTTCGACTGGCCGGACATGCCCCTTCGGAGCTCATTATCGTGGGTGTCAATCCGAAAGCCTGCAATTTCGCTGACGGCATCAGCGACGAAGTTTGGAGCACGGCATCGCGTGCCTCCGAGATGATCGCGATCTTGCTTCTCGAACGCGGGATCGCTTGCTTCCCGCGTCGAAAGCCTGGGGTGCCCAACCTCTGGTGGTTGCGGATGCTATCGGCCGACAGTTCTGCGGAACTACCGGGAGCTTCTACGAATGCATGAGATCTCGATTGCCGAGAGTATTGTTCAGATCGCTGAAGCAAAAGCGCGCGAGCAGAACGCGCAATCGATCCAGATCATCAAGCTGCGACTGGGGACGTTTACAACAATCGTCCCTGAAGCTCTCCAGTTTGCCTTCGAGATCGCTCGCCAGGACACGCTGTCCTGCAACGCCCAGCTCGACATCGAAATCGTACCCATGACCATGCGCTGTGTCGTTTGCGACGCGACAATGCAACCCGTGTGCGGACTCTGTCTCTTCTGTGAGCAATGCGGCTTTCCGTTGAAGATCATCTCTGGAGAAGAGCTCCAGGTCGAGTACATCGAAGTGGATTCGGAGAAGGAGGAGGCACCATGGAATCGACGCCAGGACGAATTTCGGTCCAGACCCATGTACTGAACGCTAATCAACAAACAGCCGCGGCGAACCGCGAGCGATTTGCCACGGAAGGCCTGCTGGTGATGAACCTGATGTCAGCCCCCGGAGCTGGCAAGACGACGCTTCTCGAAGCAACGATCAAAGCCCTTCAAGGTCAATTCCAACTCGCTGTCATCGAGGGTGATCTGCAGACTGACCTCGACGCCCAGCGAATCGAGGCCCTCGGAGTCCGTGCATACCAGATCACCACGGGAACCGTGTGTCATTTGGATGCTCGAATGGTGGCGCGCGCGCTTGACGCATTTCCCATCAGCGGCCTGGACCTTCTGGTCGTCGAAAATGTCGGAAACCTTATCTGTCCTGCATCGTTCGACCTGGGAGAAGGCCTCCGCGTGGTGGTATGCAGTGTTGCGGAAGGAGCGGAGAAGCCAAAGAAATACCCTGTCATGTTCAATAAAGCCAATGTCGTCCTGATCAATAAGATCGATCTCGCTGCCGCATCGGGCGCGGACCTAAACGAACTCATGACCAACGTCCGAGACGTCAATCCCGATGCCACCATCTTTGCCCTTTCCTCACGGACGGGCGAAGGCATGGGGGCATGGATACATTGGCTTCAACAGGCGGTAGAACTCCGCGCTGTCCCAGTAATGGCCGGGATGTCATCGCGACGTCTCGGTCCTGCTTTGTAATGCACCAACGATGATCCGCAGGGGACGACTATGTGTCTGGCTGTGCCAGGAAAGATTGTGAGCATTCAAGTCGAAGAATACTTGGGCCTGCGACGAGGACAGATCGACTTCGGAGGCATTCGCAAGGAAGTGTGCCTTGACTACACGCCTGAAGCTCTGGTGGGAGACTTCGTTATGGTCCATGTCGGATTTGCCTTGTCGATTGTGAACGAAGTCGAGGCGCATCGGGTCTTCGCAGCGCTGCGAGAGTTCGATCTGCTTGAGGACCTCGAAACGCCGGGGGCAGGATAAGTCGGATGAGATACCTCGACGAGTACCGGGACTACGACTCCGTCCAGCGCATGGCACAGGAGATTCGCCGTGTCTCGAATCGCCCATGGACGCTGATGGAGGTCTGCGGTGGACAGACCCACACCATCGTCAAGAGCGGTCTACAGGAATTGCTGCCCGCATCGATCACTCTCGTCCATGGTCCTGGTTGCCCGGTCTGCGTCACTCCTATCTCCATGATCGATCGAGCGGTAGCCACGGCACTCTTGCCCGAGGTCATCCTCTGTTCCTTTGGGGATATGCTTCGTGTGCCCGGTTCTACGCAGAGCCTGCTCGACGCCAAATCTCTTGGCGCCGATGTCCGTATTGTTTATTCGCCCCTAGATGCTCTGAAGTTGGCTCGGTCCAATCCTCAACGCGAGGTCGTCTTCTTCGCGGTCGGCTTCGAAACGACTGCCCCAGCGAATGCCATGACGGTGTGGCAGGCTTGTCGCGAGAAGCTTTCCAATCTATCGATGCTGGTCTCGCACGTCCTCGTGCCGCCAGCTATGGAAGCTGTGCTCTCGTCTCCTCAATGCCAGGTCCAGGGCTTTCTCGCGGCAGGACACGCCTGCATGGTTACAGGCTACGAAGAGTACTTTTCGATCAGCCGAAGGTTTCGGGTTCCGATTGTCGTCACAGGGTTCGAACCGCTCGATCTTCTCGAAGGTGTGCTGATGCTGGTGCGGCAGCTTGAACACGGATGTGCCGAGGTCGCGAACCAATACACACGCGCTGTAGCAAGGGAAGGGAATCGGGCCGCACAAGAGAGGGTGTCTGAGGTCTTTGAGGTGACAGACCGCGCGTGGCGTGGCATCGGCGAGATCGCTGGAAGTGGATTGCGCTTGCGAGAGACCTACCGGAGCTTCGATGCCGAGGCGAAATTCGATCTGCAACTCGAAGACCCAACAGAGTCTCCGGAGTGCATCGCCGGCCTCGTCTTGCAAGGTCTGCGCAGGCCCTACGACTGCCCCGCGTTTGGCACGCGTTGCACTCCGGATGCCCCGCTGGGCGCTCCTATGGTCTCGTCGGAAGGTGCGTGCGCCGCCTACTTTCACTTTGGAAGGAGCAAGGACGATGCCGACCTTTACATGCCCGTTGCCGCTGCCAACCCGTGAACGGATTCTGCTGGCTCACGGTGGCGGTGGTCGACTGACAAATCAACTTCTCGAAGAGATATTCCTTCCTGCGTTCGCCAACACAGCCCTCGAAGCACGTCATGACGGAGCATTGCTCTCGGTAGGTGGCGCCAGGCTTGCCATGACGACCGACAGCTATGTCGTCCAGCCATTAGTGTTCCCAGGAGGGACGATTGGTGACCTCGCCGTCAACGGAACCGTTAACGATCTTGCGATGTGTGGCGCACGCCCCATGGCTCTCAGTGCCGGATTCATCCTCGAGGAGGGGCTAGCCATGGATACCCTCCGTCAGGTGGTTTTCTCCATGCGCGATGCCGCAATGATGGCTCACGTGCCCATCGTGACCGGAGACACGAAGGTGGTGGACAAGGGAAAGGGCGACGGGATCTTCATCAACACGTCAGGCATCGGTGTGGTGGTTGCGCCAGGACCGATTGGTCCCCAGTCCGTTCGAGCCGGCGATGTCGTCCTCGTGAGTGGAGATCTTGGAGCTCACGGAATCGCGATCCTCTCCGTGCGCGAAGGGCTCCAGTTCGAGGGCCCGATGCTCAGCGACACAGCGTGCCTCTGGCCCGCTGTCGAGGCACTACTCAGTGCCGGCATCGAGATCCATTGTCTGCGAGATCTTACCCGTGGGGGCTTGTCCTCTGCGCTCAATGAGATTGCTTCAGCCGCAGGACTTCACATCATGGTGCAGGAGGCTCTTATCCCGGTCTCGGCTGTCGTCCGAGGTGCGTGTGAACTGCTTGGCCTCGATCCACTCTACGTCGCCAATGAGGGACGCTTCGCCGTCTTTATCGCCGAGAAAGACGCTGACCGTGCGCTCACAATCCTTCGCGCACAAAGTGTCTCCGCGGGTGCCGTGCAGGTTGGCATGGTCCATGAACGAAAGTCCGATAGGAGTTCAGGGATCGTTACCCTTCGCAGCCGTATCGGAGGCCACCGGGTGCTCGACATGATGTCGGGGGAACAGCTTCCGAGGATCTGCTGATGATGTTGCTAGAACTCGTAGTGCATGGACAGAGTGACGATGTTGGCATGCATGTTTCTCGGTGCGCTCAATCCGGAGGATGGTTCCTTCAACCCGGTTGGTCCAATGAGCGTGGGAGAGTTGCAAGGGACGACTACCGAAGTCAGAGACGTTGAACTGCTGCAGAACGGTGCACCCGAAGGGCCACCCTCGCCGTAGCCAAAATAGTTGTACTCCGCCTTCCAGATCCAACCAGGCCGGATCGTCCAGGTTGCATTGAAGTAGGGAGACTGGTATGCCGATTGGAGAGAACCATTCACCTGCTGCGCGTTCGCGAAGAACTGGTTGCCGCTTACCGCACTGATACTGTAACCCGCCGCTAAGCGGATCATCGGCTTCGGGGAGAAGTTGGCGCCCACGGACGCATACTGGGTGGGTGCATCCATGAAGTCCTTGGTCGGTCCCCAGTCCGAGAGCACGGTCGTAGAGCCCCTGACGAATACTCCAGGACAGATATTTGGCGCACCGCTGCTGGTGGTGGAGGCCGTTCCGGGCAACGTTGCTGTGGCGCCATTCAGATAACAGGCATTCGTTGAGATATAGATGTCCGAGTAGTCATAGTTGACTTCGAACCCATAACGCTCGTTCGGTGCGACTGTCAGGCCCACGCCGGCATTTCGCGTGTGGTCGACATGCCCCAGGGGCCCATCGATCGGTGTGACACCGGTGTTGAAGGTGTTGTTGTGACGCTCCAGATCGTTCCAGGCTCCCGATATCGTGGCCCATGGCTTGAGCTTGTACAACGTGTGAAACCGGTAGTGCTTTGTTTGCCTGGGGCCAATGGGAGTCAACGCGTTGTCGTCATACAGCATCTCGACTGTCCCGTTGATCCTCCACTGCGCTGTAGGGCGCAGCGCGATATTCAGGATCCCGCCGTTCTCGTTGATGGTAATCAGCGAACTTAACGTGCCCGACCCGGCTGCCTGCACAATGCTATGCGTCCTGTAGCGGTAGGTGAGCGCGATCGTAGCTCGAGGCGAAGCTTCCCAGCTCACGGTCGCATTGTTCGTCAGGTAGCGCTGGCCGAAGTAACCATACAGAGGCGCACCATTGGGATTTCCTTCGATCGTGTAATTCGCTCCCGCCAGCAGTGGTCCAGCGTAGTTCACGGTCTCATTGCCTGCGGTGGTTGGCACGTTCTGCGTGATACCCGGGGTGACGTTTGCACTGCCCGGCTGGTGCACGTTTGAGAAATCAAACTGATCGGAGAGGCTGATTCTCTCCGTTGCCTGCCAGGTGATGCCGAGGTCTGAGCTTGCCACCCGCCTCTGCACCCTCGCATTACCCGTGAAGGTTGCATTGCGAATCGCTCCGTCGAGTCCCTGGAAGTTTTCGTAGTAGTGCGCGAGGTTGCTGTTCGCGATCGTGTACCCGAGGTCGCCGTTGACAGCGATATTCTTCAGGCTCGCACTCTGAAAGCGGAGCATCTCGGTGGGGTAGAGCACACGCGTCGGCTGGGAACGAAGGTAGCTCGTCACGACATCGCACGCCGGATTGATGATCGGCCGGCCGCCTGCGGTCTGCGCCGGCGACAGGATCGTGTAGTTGCTCGCGCTTGTGTACCCGCTGCCCATACTCGCGGTGTTGCATGAGGCAATGGAATAGGGCGACGCCGTTGCGTCCCAGTTACCAAGTGCAGCCGGCGTGCCGTCCGCTTCCTGCACGTTGAACTGGCCTGGCGCGATCGTGAAGTACGAATCGGCCTTGTAGTGGTCCACCTGTTCTTCAAAGGTGAGCGAGGTCAACCGCCACGGCTTCCATGTGATCGCTCCGAGGAAGTCATCGGTGCTGTTGCGCTGGTACTCCTGAAGCAGCAAATCGGATGTTCCGATGGAATACCCAGGGCTCAGACTCGGCCCTTGGAATATGTTTTGTGAATATCCCACCCGGAAAGAGACCTTTGAAAGCGGCAGAATCGTCAGGTTGACGTCTGTCATCCTGCGCACTGTATTGAACATAACGGGCGATTGATTCAGCTGCGGTTGGGGCAGTGAAGCCGTCGTTGGAACTCCAGCCGTCATTCCATACGCAGTCCCCACCCCCGGCGGAATACTGGGATTCGCAAGCAGATCGTAGTCGAAATATTGCCGGTCGCGCCGAAAGGTTCCACTGAACTCATAAAGCTTGCCCTTGGAAAACGATAGCTTGGCATAGTTGATGGGGTCGCCCCCAAAGCCATTGCTGAAGGCACTCAGCGAATCGATGAGCGCGTGCTTTGTGCCAGGGATCGCGCGCATCGAAAACGTCTGGCCGAGTACCCGTGGCCCGGAATGAAGATTCACAAGTGTGTCGTACATCGCACCACTGCCCGATACCCCCACCAGGTGCCCTCCAAGATCAGCCGACTGCCGGATCACATAGCCGTCCTGCTGCACCTGCTGTGCTGCGACAGGCGCGACAGCGGCCACTGGTGCGACTGGAGCGACTGGAGCGGTAGGGCCGCGCGGCACCGTTGCTGTTGGGGGCGCAGCCGGCTTCGATGCGGGCACCTTCAGCGAAGGCGTCTGTGCAGTCATGATCGCCACGCTCATCAACTGTCCCACCATGACGAGACTCATCATGATCGAACCCCAGCGCGCGCGCGTTACCCGGCATTTGTATCCCCGGCAGAGTCGGTCGATCTTCGTCATATCAAGCCTCGTCGGCGATGAAGCAGTGTTCTGTCGAAGTCATCATTCGACCCGGGAGTGCGGCCACGTCATCGTGCCGCCACCGTTACCGAATAAATGCCGGATTGACGTTAGAGCCATGGATCATGGTGTGACAGCCCACGCAGGATTGGACCTCGGCGGACCCAGCATTCATGCCATGGATGGTTCCAGCGGCAACCGGGCTGTGGCACTGGTTGCACATCTGGTTGACGTTGGGAACATTCAGCAGCCGCGCGTTCTGAGAGCCATGGGGTGTGTGGCATCCAAGGCAGCCTTCCGCCTTCACCGCAGCATGCTCGAAGACGAACGGTCCGCGCGTCTCCGTGTGGCACTTGGTGCAGATCATGTTCTGATCCGCTGTCGACCGTAGCTGGCTATTGCCAAAGGTCCCATGCGCGTCGTGGCAATCACTGCACTTGATCAGGCCTTCCTTGACCTTGTGATGAAATGGCTGACTGAAGGCGGGCTTCACGTCGGCGTGGCAAGTGAAGCAAAGCTGCGGCTGATCGACCTTCAGCAGACTTGCGGCGCCATCAAGACTCTTCGAGCTGCTGTGGATGCTATGGCAGCTCGTGCAGCCGACATCGGCTTTGCCGTGTGCAGAACGCATGAAGTTGGGGTGAGCTTCAGCATGGCAGGCAAGACATGTGCTATCGATCTGCTTCGCCGACATCTTACTGAGTTGCAGAATCTTCGTCGGGTCCCCGCCAGAATCAACGTGCGCTTGCCCTGGCCCATGACAGCCTTCACAGGTCACACCCTTGCCGCCGTGCATGAGAGCCAAAGCAGAATGAGGGTTTGAGGAGAACTTGTTGGCGACGTCCGCGTGGCATGTGGCGCAGGTCTCCGCTCCTGCAAAGGCTCCGGGAATTGCTGACGCTGCCTGATGACCCAACGTAGACGATTTTGTCTGTTGCCCTGCGGCAACCGTCGCGGAGGTCCAGAAGCCTGCGAGTGTCGCTAGCGAGAAAAGAACCAGGAGCAAGCGCCGCATCGAATCTCCTCAATGAGCCGTGTACAAGACCGAACGCCCGTACAGCGAGTCAAATGGGTCACCTTCGCCGAACAGTGGGAGCTTGCCAGGGCTTATGTCGAGTGTCTCGGACTTAGCCGAAGGAAGATGTATCGTTTTGCTCTATTCGAAACAAAGGCGCACCGATCCGCTGCAGGTAATGGCCGAAGGAAGACGCGGCTGCTGGCCAGCTCGACGTTTGCATCGGCAGAGGCGCTCAAGCGATTGCTCAGACGCCAACCGGCGTCGCTAAGTACCGGTATAGTGGATCACCTACGATGGCGAGTGTCGCCTTTGTTCGAACAGTTCGTGACATCGGACAGACGTAATCAACGTCGCCGATGGTGCTGTTCAGCGATTGACCAATTTCCGTACCGTTGACGTTCCACATCACATCCAAACAGGTCACTGCTCCGAAGAGGTTGGATGGAACGAGCGCGATCGGGACCTGCTTCAGAAATTTCGAGAGGCCAAGGATGCGGCCGCCGTCGCCCACAGGCCACCAAACCTAAACTTGCAAAGTGCATCGGGGAACCGCACCTGGTCAAACTGAGCCCCCGGGAAGCAAACGTGAGTGAGTGGCAGAGCTTGCAGTGCTATCGATGCTGGCAGCATCCCGCCGGCTAAGTGAAGCGTTGGTGTTTACACGAGACAGCACGGGGATACTTTAGGAGAAGCCGGACATGAGCATGGCGCTCTACTGCCAGACCGTTTTGCATCGTTGGATCCGGAGTAATTAGGAATCTTCCTGGTGGCGCGATTCCATAGGTTTGGTGGTACTCACAGGCTGGAGAGATTTCCGGAAGATCGGCCAGTAATGGGCGCCCCGCTCGACCTATCTTTGTTATGAATTGCCTTAGCGTCGTACCAATTTCGGCGGCGAGTTTTCCAGCAGAAAGTAACGGCTTTTGACGATGACTTTCTGCTGGTTCTTTAGGGTCTTGCGGAACTGCCAGTTCGCGCTGCCTGCCGTGATCTCCGCTTCCAGGCCAAGCGGAGAACCCGCGCGCCGTGGGACGGAATGTGTAGCCTGAGGATCAGGACATGGATCAAACGCGCCACGAGGGGGCCCTCGCTTGGTAGACTTCCGTCATGATTCGATCGCCTCAAAAGATTGCCGGGAAAAACGCGGAAAAAGCCGGAAAGCGGCGCGAGTACCCGACGCCAGCGTTGGAAAAGGGCCTGGACATCCTTGAACTGTTCGCGAGTACGCCGGAAGGTTTGACGGTTAGCGAGGTAGCTCGTTCGCTGAATAGAACCGTCTCCGAGATATTCCGGATGTTGCTGTGTCTGGAGCGGCGCGGTTACCTGGCCCAGTCCGAGAACAGGGAACGGTATCATCTGACGCTGCGACTCTTTCGGCTTGCGCAGGAGCATCCTCCGACCAAGCGATTGACGCTGGAAGCTCTGCCTGTGATGCATCGTGTGGCGTATGAATTGCGTCAGTCCTGCCACCTGGGTGTGGTTGATGGCGGACATGTCGTGATTGTGGCCCAGGTCGATTCGCCGGAATCTACGGGCTTCTCCGTCAAGATGGGTTCGAAGGTAAACCTGATGCATGCGGCAACCGGTCACGTCATCCTCGCCCACCAATCGGAGGACGCGAGGATGCGAGCGATTATGGAGTGGAGCCTCGAAACCAAGAAGGAGCGCCCGCCGGCAGATTTTGATGCGCACCTCAACAAGATTCGCGCTCGCGGCTATGAGCGTCGCGAGAGTTACGAGGTGACCGGAGTCGTCAACGTCAGCTTCCCGATCGTCAACGCACAGCAGGATGCGGTGGCAGGACTCACGGTGCCCTATGTAAAGCGCATCGAAGATAAGGTCGGTGTAGCGGAAGTGATCGAGGTGCTGCGCGCGGCGAGCGGGCGTATCTCGGAGGCCCTGGGAGCGCCTCCGAATCAAGGGCTTGCTCCACGTGTGAAGCGCTCGAAGAAGTCCCACCGGAGCACCTAGACCCGCGATCGAACTTTACTGATGCGAACGAGGTTGGTGTCCTGCCTGGGCTCGGCATCGCAATCTATGGCGATCGCGGCGACCGGAGCGTCACGCCAACCCGCAAATCCTCCGCGCGGCCAGTCATCATTCGTGATGACTGGCCGCGCGGGTGTTTAAACTGCTTCCTTGTTTCGCCCATTTGGGATGGGAACTCGTCCATCCCAAATGGGCTGTTTCATTGCGACTTAGAACAGAATCTTGCCGGAGAACTGCAGGATTCGTTGGGCGTTTGCGGTGCCGGTGATGACACCGAAACCGCTGGGGATCCCGTTCGTAACGCTCGTGGGGGTTGTCGTCGCCGATCCAGGGCTCGCTAGTACCGGGTGGTTGAGGACGTTAAAGGCATCGGCTCGCAGCGAGAGCTTCAGATTGTCCCAGATGGGAAAGTTTCTGAAGATCGATGTGTCCGCCTGGTAGTAGGTTGGAGCCATCAGCACGTTGCGCCCGAAGTTGCCGAGTGTTCCAGCGGCCGGCGTCGTGAGGGCTGCGGTATTAAACCACTGGAAGCGGTTGCGTCCACCGACTGGAGTCAGGTTCGCTCCGTTGTACTGCGCCCGCTCATAGGTATTCCCGTTTCCTGTGTTGCCGATATCGCCCGCGGCCGTGACATTGAAGTTCTGCCCGGACCGCATGATGAAGATCGTGCCGACTTCCCAGTTGCCGAGGATGTAGTCCGCGACTCGGTTGCCGGTGCTGAAGCTCTGGTTCTTGCCAACAGGAACGGCGTAGGTAAGAGCGACAGTGAGAAGGTGCGGGATATTGAAGCCAGCGGGCCCGCGGCTGCCGCGGATGTTGTAGGGATCTTCCGAGACACCACCCTCAACGCCGAAGTAGCCGTCGTCCGCTTCGTCAATGACCTTGCTCCAGGTGTAGGCCGCGTGGAAGGTGAGCCCGTTTGCCGTGCTGTGGGCCAGGGATGCCTGCAACGCGTTGTAGGTCGAGTTACCGCCGGGACGGTCCCACTTGTTCGGTTGCATATAAGGGAACGGCTGCCCGGTAGCGTTGGCTCCTGTGGTGTATACGCCCGTCGTCTGGTTGATGTCCTGCGCCAGACGGGTGGCGAACGAGGTGGTGGAGAGGGCGCCGGTGTTGTAGTAGCCGCCAATATCCAGGCGATGGCTCTCGGATCCAACGTAGTTGAGGCTCAGCAGGGTGTTGTGTCCGAACTGCTGCTCGATGCCGAGGTTGTACTGCTCGGAGTAGGGGTTTTTGATCAGCGGATCGACGAAGTAGTTGACGTTGCTGGTGAAGGGAGAGGCTGCCGGCTCGAGCCCTGCGAGAGACGTACCGACCGCGAACGGGTTCTGTCCGGAGACATAGAGTGCGGAACCGTTGGTGTTCAGGCCAGTGACGCCGAGCGTTCCAACATCCGGCCAGGAGCCCTGGAAGTTCTGCGGCAACTGGATGGAAGCCGCCCAGTTGTCAAAGAAGATGCCGAAGCTGCCGCGGATAGCGAGCGTGGGATTGACGCTGTAGGCGAGGCCGAACCGTGGCCCGAGGTTGGTCTTCGATCCGTGCAGGATCTTTTCGTGCGGCGCGATGACCACATTGGCGGGCAATGTGCTCGATGGAAGACATGGGGCGCGCTGCCGCACCGCACAGGTTGGAGGCGCCACCATCAGTTCGTAGTAGCCATTGTTGAAGTCGAAGTCACCCGTCTCGATACTGCCCTGCTGGCCGATGGAGGCATTGGTCCCGTATTGCGGGATCACTGTGCGGTCATAGCGAATGCCGATGTTGGCAGTGAGTCGCGGCAGGATCTTCCACGAGTCTTGCACGTAGATGTTGCCGATGCCGCCGGGCCGCTCGGTGAGGAGCACGTTACGCTTCGTCGCCGAGGTGGGCTCATCGATCAGGAAGCTCGCCAACCCAATGCCGGTCTGGTTCTTGTAAGCCGATCCCAGTCCTGCGGTCGTATTGATCGGGTTGCCGGAGAAATTCGCAGTCTGCGAGCCACTGAAGCTGACCGTGTCATTGCGAATCGTCTCGCCGTAGTTGATCTCCGCCCAGCCTCCGCCGGCCGTAATGACGTGGCGGCCAATGGTCTTGCTGATAGAACCAAGCCACTCGTGGATATTAGCTTCATTCGGTGCGGGACTGCTGTTTTCGCCGGCGCCAAAGCCGTTGGTTCCACCGCTGACCGCGACGTCGGGCGTGAGCGTGATGTTGCCGATAAAGTTCTGCGCGAGGGAAGGGTTTGGCTGATAGGCATTGAACGGCGCCGAGCTATCGAACGCCGCGTAGGAGTTCGAGGTGACATGCGTTCTGCCGTATTGCACCTGCACGCTCAGGCTCGGGCTGAAGACGTGCAGCCAGCTCACGCCGTATTGCTGCGCAGGCAATTGGCCATAGGAGTATAGGTGCGGGAAGGTGGAGGAGGTGTTCTTCTCCTGCCAGTTGTTATAGCGGGCGAAGATGAAGTCACGCGTCCCGATGTGCTCATCGATTCGGATCATGTAGTTGTAGGTGTTCTCGACCGAGGGAGTCGTCACCTGCTCGTTATAGGTGGTGATGGCATAGCCAGGGATCACTCTGGGCGCGGGGAAGATCGCGTTGATGTAGGCGACGGCGCGCGGGTCGAGCTCGGACGCGGGAATTTGATTGCCGAGGTAAGCGGGCCTGCTGTTGTTCGCATTGTTGTTGCCGGTCGGGTCAAACAACTGGCAGGAATACGCGCTGACAGTCGTAGCGCTGCTCAGGCATGGATTCTTGGTCGTCGAGTCCACAAGTCCGGTTTGCGCGCTGCTGAAGTCGGCGTATGGAAGATTGATCCCGCTGCCCCATGAGGACTCGGCCATTTCGGCGGCGTTCGGAACGAGAAGGTTGGACGCCGAGTTTTGTGTCCTGCGGAAGCCCTCGTAGGCAACCTCGAAGAAGGTCTTGTCGCGCCCGTTGTAAAGATGCGGGATGACGACCGGACCGCCGGCCTGAACGCCGAACTGGTTCACTCTGTAGATGCTCGGGGTCGATGGAGGAACCCACGGAACTGAGTCGAACGCATTGTTGCGCACGAACTCCCACAGGCTTCCGTGAACCGTGTTCGTCCCCGATTTCGTGGCAAGGTTCACGACGCCGCCCTGCACGCCACCGTACTGCGCCGAATCGTGCGCGCTGATCTTGAACTCGAGGATCGTATCGATGATCGGCGGGATGGCATAGGTGTTGTACCAGTTGTTGGTGTCGTTCAGGCCGTCCAGCGTGTAGAAGGTGGAGCGGCTTGTCTGCCCATTCAGTGAAGGAGCGATATAGTTGGTGCCGCTCCCAATATTGTTGTCCGCGGTGTTGCTCGGGTTGTTGTTCTGCCCCACGCTGATCGGCGTAGCGCCGGGCGTCAGCTCCAGTAGCACGGTGAAATTGCGCCCATTCAGCGGAAGGTCATTCACTTCCGTGGTGGACATGATCGTGCCCAGCTCCGAGGTTGCGGACTCGACCTGTGTTCCAACCGCCTCGACCGTCACGCTTTGACTAGTGTCACCCACCTTCAGTGAAGCATTGATGTTCACCGTCTGGTCGACGCCGACCGGGAACGGTGCGATCTTCTCCGTCTGGAACGTGGGTGCGGCGATGGTGAGCGTATATCGCGCTGGCGGCACGCTGACGAAGTTGTAGTCGCCGGCGCCGTTGGAACTGGTGACGCGAACGACGTTGGTGTCGACATTCGTCAACGTAATCTTCGCTGCAGGCACCTTGGCTCCGGTGGGATCAGAGACCGCTCCGGTAACCGCGGAGGAAGAACTCTGACCGGCAGCCGGATGGGGTGACAGTACGAAGGCGAGAATCGCGGATGCGAGAAGCATCAACATCCGGAAACTTCTTGTGGTTGTGGATCGGTGTGACATGCGCGTCATCGAGCGCCTCCCTGAAAACGGAACAATTCCTGTTGCAAGAACGCGCGAATCCTATAAAGCTCCAAATTCTTCTGTCAACAGATTTTTTATTGGTCACGATTCGTTTTCATATATTGAAGAGCCAGAGTTACATCCGCAACGCGGCTTCGAGGCGCCGGATTCACACCGTCTTGAGGGGCTGCACGCAGAACTGACGCAACTTAGCAAGGCGGGAACGCGCCTCGTCCTTCTAGCGAAGGATGAGATCGAGGTAGGCTTCAACGGCCTTTGCCCAAAGCACACCGTGCGCTTTGAGACCGGCATCATTGAAGTGAGTGCCTTTGCCCTCATTCTGCCGGTAGGCCGAGGTGAGGGTATCGGTGTCGGGCCCTTCCAGCGCGATGCCGCTCTGCCAGAGGCTGGCTTGAGCCGCCCGGATCGGAGGGCAGGACTGATCCTCCGGCGTATGGTAGGTCGCCTCTGCAACAAACCAGGGCAGCTTCCAACCCGCCTGATTCCGGGCAGCCACGATGACGCGCTCCATCATGCGTCGATACGTCTCGGCCGTGATGTCATGCGCGGGCGGCTGATGGGAATCAGACTCTCCCTGGTGCCACAGGACAGCGCGAAATCCTCCAACGCCCAATTGCTGGATGCGCTCCATCATGCCGTTGAAGAGCGTGCCATCGCTGACGAGCGTTCCGTCCGGCTTTACAGTGATGTACTTCGTCATCGTGGGCATGACTTCCACGCGGTCTCCCGCAGGCAGCCACTGCCGCACGCTGGTGGACCCATGGCCCACCGAAGCTACGCCAATCGGTACACCATACCGGCGATAGAGCGAGTCGCCGAAGGATGGGATAAAGCTGCCCTTCGTGCTGTTGTCCTGTACGCCAGGCTGTGGATCGTTTGCTAGTCTCCAGGCGTTCCCGCTGAAGGTCGTGACCATACCGGTCTCCGAGACCTGTCTTACCTCTCCATAGTTCGTAGAGTTCGACTGGCCAGCGATAACGAATACCTCGCCGACGCCCACGTGCGCCACGGTGGCTGTTTCAATCGTCTGCGAGTGGCTCTGGATTCTGATCTGCACGGTGTAGAAGCCGCCCGCCGGCGTCTTCAACCCTCCGTGGAACTGGCCGCTTCCGCGATCGTATGCCACACGCTGCCAGCGTGAAGGGAGAGGACCCGTGACGGAGCGACCGGTGATGAGAACTTCAACCCTGCTGGCCCCGGAGGGCGCATGGCCCTGAATGGAGATTGTGCCAACCAGACGCGTCGAACGTTGAAACACCTGGTAGTCGAGAGGAGAGGTGATGCTCAACGCTGCAGCCGGCGGTGGGGTCTGCGCGGACAGCACTCCGCCGAGGCAAAGTATGAGCCCCAGCACGCGGGCCAGGATCGAGCCATGACGGCGATAAGTCTTCACGCATTCACTCCACTCCACGACACGCTTGAGGCGTTGCTCTCGTAATTTCACCAGCCAACAGACAGTTTCATCAGCGGCGCTACGGATTTTATCCGAACGTTCCAAATGCCATCCAGGAAAGATCATCAAGGGCGCAGGATCATTGTTGCCTCAGGAAACGTGCCGACAGACGGATGCTGCGAGCGTGCAGATTCGCATATGAAAATACTTTTTCATTGACAATAGAACACGCCTTCTGAAATCGTCAGAGCCGGTTGTAGCCGGATGCGAGATGCGCCGTCCCATCGAATGACATGCACTGAAAGTTCCATGAGCCCTCACTCTCGGACGCACAAGGCGCATGGTTCGGGCTGGCAGCAAGCCCACACTGTCGTCGCATGCGGTGAGCGTGCATGTATATGGAACGTTGTGGAGACAAATCATCATCACGGCCGGGCAGTGAGAGTTCGCGTTCGAACCTTGCAGCCGATTGCCAGCGAAGGACGAAACGTCCGCAAAGATAGCAGGGGATGGATGTATAGATACGGTTGGTTGAGAAGGATGTCGGTGGTTGGCATCGCGGCGATTGGCGTGACCCTGTCTTTCGGGGGCATGCAGGCGCAGACGATCTACGTCTCCCCTCGTGGTCGCGATCAGGCAAGTGGCAGCAAGGGGTCGCCGGTTGCGTCCCTTCAGCAAGCCATTCAGCTGGCGCGTGCCACGCGCGAGCATGTGGTGGAGATCGAGGCTGGCATCTATGTCCTGCCCGCTCCGCTGCATCTCACTGCCGCTGATTCGGGCCTGTCCCTGGGCGCCGCGGCTGGGCAGCACGTGACGCTGAGTGGAGGGACGCGCGTGCAGGAATGGAAGCTCGTCGACCGCCAACGTTCCCTCTGGTCTGCAACGTTGCCGGCTGGCGTCGCGCCACCGAGGCAGATCTATATTGATGGCGTCAGGGCGAGACGCGCCAAGGGGCGCGTCCCCGTTGGCCTCACCATGACCGACCGCGGCTACACCGCAGACAGCGATCTGCTCGCGCATTGGAAGCATCCCGAGGAGATGGAGTTCGTCTACACAGGTGGCAATGCGCTGTGGAGTGAGCCCGAAGTCGGGCTCGGTGGATGGACCGAACCCCGTTGCCCGCTGGCATCGATTCACGGCACGGAGATCGAGATGGCACAGCCATGTTGGGATAACTCGACCAAGCGCATCAAGACGGCTGGTGCGACACGCCCCAACAATCTCGTTGGGCCCGCGAGCGTGGGAAAGCAACCCACCTTCATGGAGAATGCTTACGAACTGCTCGGCACGCCGGGCGAGTTTTACTTCGACCGCACAAGCCGCAAGCTCTTCTATACGCCCCGTTCCGGGGAGGATCTCCGCAACGCCGATGTAGAAGCGCCAGTGCTTGAATCGCTGCTCGAGATCGCCGGGGATGAAGCGAAGCCAGCACATGACATCACCATCGCGGGTCTCACCTTTGCCTATGCCGGTTGGCAGGAGCCAAGTGGGCCCGAAGGTTTCTCCGAGATTCAGGCGAATTATCGAGTCACAGGCAAGGATGGCGCGACCCGCCAGGCCCTATGTACTCTGGCGCCGCAAGGAACTTGCCCGTATGCTGCGTGGAGTCCTGAGCCTGCAAATGTGACCACGCACTTCGCGGATTCGGTCCACTTCAAGCGGGATACCTTCACTCACCTCGGAGCGGCTGGCCTTGCGATCGCAGATGGTGCACACAACAACCTTGTTGAAGGTTGCGTCTTCAGCGACATCTCGGGTAACGGGTTGGAGTTGGCGGGAGTTGCTGCCCCTGAAGCTGCGGATCCGGCCTTCGCCGTCGGCAACAAAGTCGAAAATAACCTCTTCCGCAACGTTGGGGCGGAGTTTCATGGCGGTATTCCGATCGTCGTTGGATATGCCCGCTTCAGCCATATCGCCCACAATCAGATCGATCATGTTCCTTACGCCGGGATTTCGATGGGCTGGGGCGGCTGGCCCGACAAGATCGGCTTGCCGGGCGTTGCAAATCGTTCTACAGGCAATGTCGTCGAGAAGAACCGGATCACACGATTCATGCTCAATCTCGCGGACGGCGGCGGCATTTATACGCAGGGCCGGACCGGCGTGACCATCGCCGATGGCGAACACGTCGAGGGAAATGTCATTGACCTCCAGTTCAGCACGGGCCACGGCATCTACACCGACAACGGTTCGGCGATGATTACCATCCGCGGGAACGTGGTCTTCAACACCAACCACGACAACATCGCATCGGCCCATAAGGATTACTACGATGGTCTGAAGGGAGACGTGAACGATCCGCTTGCCATCGAGGACAACTGGTGGCAGCAGGGCGACCCGGACTCCGATGCGAAGCAGATCGTTCGCTCGGGAAATCATCTGATCGATGCGCTGAACCAGGCTCCCGGGGAAGTCCTTTCGTCGGCTGGCCTTGAGCCCGCGTTCCGCGATCTTCTGGCTCCGCCCGCTCGAGCGGTAGCGCCGGAGGCGCCCACGGGCGTGGCCGTCTTCCTCACGCCGGCGGAGGCCTATGTTACATGGCGACCCTCTGTCTTTGAGGGCGGGGCCGCTGTCGACCGCTACATCGTGCGGTCGAGCGATGGTGGTGAGACTGTGCTCTCAGCAGCAGAGTTTGATCGTCTCGGCTACGCGGTGCAGAAGCTGAAGCCTGGAGCGGAATCTCTGCGCTTCACGGTATCGGCCTCGAATGCTGCGGGCGTCAGCGTGGCGTCCCTGCCATCGTTGCCAGTATCTCGAGCGACGTCGCAGCAGCCCGTGCCCGGCAAACCCGATGAAGCGAGTGTCGAAATCCAGGGCACACGAGCGAGCATCCACTTCGCCGCGCCGAAGAACAGCAAGGACATCATTGCCTATGCCGTGACCGTAGATCCCGATGGCCGGCACGAGGTCTTTACCGGCCGCAGAGTTCTGACTCTCGCCGGGACGCATCGTACCTTCGTCACCCTCGATGGGCTCACGCCCGGCAGGCAATATCGATTCGCCGTCTCGGCGATCAATCCATCAGGCGAGGGTGAGAAGCTGTGGGTCGAAGGCAAACATACCAACTAACGGACTCTCGTTGATTTGAGGTGGGTGGCATGGTTCTTGAGTTTCGGAGGCACTGGCTTCTTTGCGCAACGCTGGCCACGGGGCTATCGTTCGCGGCGCAGCCGGTGGCGGGCCAGAGTGCGTGGGCCGCGATCGGTCCGGACGGCAAGTTGGCATACCGGCATCTTCCCGGTGGAGACCATATCGCGGACTTCTCCTCGGCAGGATACAGAGGCGGCGGAGTCGCTCTGCCGATGGTGCCGATGAAGCGCGCCGTAACTCCTTCCGGACAGGACGACACCGCAGCGATTCAGAAGGCCATCGACGAGGTCGCCGCGCTGCCTCAGGTCGATGGCTTCCGTGGCGCGGTTGTTTTAAGGAAAGGCACCTATCATTGCTTCGGCACGATTCTGCTCACTGTCTCAGGTGTGGTGCTGCGTGGGGAAGGCGCTGACGATACTGGCACGACGATCGTGATGACCGGTGAGCCGCATGTTGCCATCCGGGTTCGTGGAAAGCTCGATGTGCAGACCGTGGGTGCTCCCGTGCAAGTCGCCGATACTTACGTTCCTTCCGGCGCAACGACGTTCCATGTTACCGATGCTTCGGGCATTCATGCAGGCGACACGCTCTCGATCGTCAAGCCTGTTACCCCGGCATGGGTTCAATTCATGGGGATGGATGCGTTGGGGCTTCGCGGCGGCAAGCCGGAGCATTGGATCGATGGAACGCTGCAGGTCAGGCGTCGCGTCGCATCCGTCAAAGGGAACGCAGTAACGTTGGCTGTGCCGCTGATGGACTCGTATGACGCGAAGTATCTCGGTGTGGGCGCGGTAAGTGTGACCAGGGTTCAAGTGAGCGGGCAGGTGGAGGAGGTCGGCGTGGAAGACCTCCGCGTGGTTGCGCCCAGCCGTAGCATCACGTTTGGCACGCCGGAGTTCGACGGCCTGATGATGAACGATGCTGCGGACTGCTGGTTGCGGTCCCTCGTATTCCTGGAGACGACGAGCTCAGTTGGCATCGACTCCGGTACGGAGCGAATTTCAGTCGTCAGGACGGACGTCGTGAATAAGACGCCGATCGTCGGAGAAGCCAAGCCATCCGACTTCGAGGCGAACGGTCAACAGATTCTCTTTGACCGCATCACCGCCAGCGGAGATCGAACGTTCTTCTTCCTGACACAAGCCAAGCAGCAGGGGCCCGTCGTCCTGTTGCACTGTCGCTTCACGGGTGACAGCCACATCCAGCCCCATCAGCGCTGGTTTACAGGGCTGTTGATCGATGGTTGTGATGTCCCGGACGGCGGCATCGACCTCATGAATCGCGGGATGATGGGCTCGGGCCATGGTTGGGCGATTGGCTGGTCGGTGATCTGGAACAGCAGTGCAAAATCCTTCGCAGTGAATACGCCGCCAGGCACAGCGAACTGGTCAATTGGTAACCGGGGCGAGGAGCTGAACCCTCCGCAACCGGCCAGAGATGCTGGCAAGGAAGTTGCACTGCAGCCCGGCATGATTGAGTCGCCCGGCAAGCAAGTCAAGCCCGCGAGCCTATACCTCGAGCAGCTTTCCGAGCGACTCGGACGAGATGCGCTAAGGAACATCGGCTACAAGTAGCGCGCACGGTCCTGCAACGGCAACCTCACCCGGGAGCTGCCATTGCAGTCAACCGCAGAGATCCTTAAGAGTCCGAGGTGTGGAGTACCCATGGTCCGGCGACTCGTGGAACGCCATCTCCCGCATGACGTTGAAGGCGTCGCGTTCCGTGCTCACGGCGAGACTAGCGATGCACGTGGAGAGCCACGACCTGTGGAGGAGCAGGGCTGTCCTTCACGACGTTGGCTGCGATCATCATCTCGAAGTGGGGCAGTGTCCCGTCCTTTCCGCGCATGCGGCGAAGAATGGGCAGCAGTTGTTGATCATCCATCATCAGGTCGACTGCAGACTCCGTTCCCGCCATGTTGATTCCTTCCAGCAGCAACACATCTCCCGTGCCATTCAGGTTTGGCAGAAATGCGACGACCGCGTAGATCTGGCGAGGGCCTTCGAGTTCGGGGCGATAGACTGCCGGCTCTCCCGGCTGGGGGTTCTTATTGAGAAAGACTGCAGTCTTCTCCGGGTTATCGATCGAAAAGACAAAGTCCATCTGGCGCTCGAACAGTTCGACCCAGGGATCTGCCTCCTGGGCGCCAACAATGATGGTGTTACCGTTCTTGAAGTCATCCAGGCGCATGTCGCGGCTGAACCGCACTGTAGTACGGTCTGGCAGCGCCTCCGGCAAACGCAACAGGCGGATCGCTGCCGTCGCATCGACGAAGGACGTGTACCGGCGCCCCGAGAGGAAGAGGGCGAAGTTCGGATCGACGTGCTCCACATACGGAAGCTCTTTTGCGAAGTCGTTGTTGACGTACTCAGAGAGGCTCACGTAGCGCCGCGCTGTGGCATGAAAGAGGACGAGCCCGGAGTCGCCGAGAACCACCTGCGTTGGCTCCTCCGTGTTGAAGAGACGACTCCACAACGGATGATTGCGGTCGTGGTACGCGTGCGCCCGCAGCATAGCGAGCGCGCGCCACTGATAGACAACGGCGGCGACGAGCAAGATCACCAGACACAGCGTCAGCGTAAGCACCGTGCGATATCGGCTCATCACCTCGCGGAGGTCGGGAGAGATCGCGGTCGCCACCAGTGCCGGTTCGGGGACGAGCACCCGCAAGTCGTCCTCGGTGTGAGGAGCGGCTTCGGGAAGCGCTCCCGTCGCGAGTTGGGGAGGCATCTGCTCGCGCCCTTGAGCACCTGCTGACGCAGTCTCCGCACCCGGGATAAAGGTTGGCACATAACCGCCCCGGGGAATGATCAGGGTCAGCGGCTCCGACCGGCCATCGTGCCGGAAGTAGTGCTCGAGCTTGCGGCGAAGCCGCAAGGCGTGCGATCGCACGATCGTGTCCGAGGTGGAATCGTAGTCCGCGGACCGCCCGAACAGAGCCGTGCCCAGGTACTGTTCGCTGATGGTGTCTTCGTGGCCCTGGAGAGTCAGCTGACTGACGTGACGCAGGAACTCCGACAGCCGTGGCGAGCGCTGGAAGTCCCGAGTGGCAAGAATTCTTTCCACCAGCAACCAGCGCGGGTCACCGGTGTAGCCACGATCCTCTTCCGTTGTCCCCGGTGCCACCACGCTGCAATCCTCACCCATGCAGGTTGGCCATCCTGTTGCCGTTCCATGCCATCGCTAGATGAATTGAACCTAGTTTCCATGAATGCAGCGTGAATCACCTGCGTTTCACGTGGCCATCCGTCATGGAACGAAGCCTTGCATGTCGTTGATTTTGCAAATCGTCGTCGTTGATGGTGCATGAATCACTGAGAATTCACTGCGTTCTCGTTCTGCGGCGTCCCTAGTGTCGGCATTGGACACGCAGACAGCGGAGTGGATCTTCCAATCCCTGCACGTCCTGCTTAATTTCGCGCAGCCGGCCTCCCCGCCGGTGTGCGCTGCTTCTTTCACCAGATGACGAAAGGAAGAACGATGAAGATTTGGAGGCCACGGAATTCCTGGCCGCAACGTACCCTGCAGCGAGGCTCGGCGGCGACGCTGTTGCTGGCAGGGCTGCTGACCTTCCAGCCAGCGAACCTCCCGGCACGCGCTCAGTCGATCGGCGCCAGCCTTGTCGGGGCCATTCACGACAGCAACGGCCGGTCGATCCGCACCGCAACGATCACCGTCACCAACACCGCGACCAACGCTCGGACCGTCCAGAAAACCAACGACCGCGGCGAGTACACCTTGCTCGACCTCCAGCCCGGCACCTATTCGCTCCATGTCGAAGCCGATGGCTTTCGTGGTTATGACCAGACGGACATCCGGCTCGACCTGAACCAGAACGCGAACCAGGATGTGACGCTGCAGGTCGGCCAGCTGGACCAGGTCATCACCGTCAATGCCGACGTCTCCGGGCTCGATACGGTCTCCTCCCAGGTGAGCGATGAGGTGAACGGCAAGGAGTTGCGCGAGCTGCCGTTGAATACTCGCAACCCATACGCGCTTCTGGCCCTGATCCCCAGCTACTCCGGATCGACCGGCGATGACTACAACTCCAACAGCTTTTCCATCAGCGGCGGCCGCCAGGGTTACCACGACACGCTGGTCGACGGAACGCCAGCGGGCTTTCCCACCGTCAACGGGAACTCAGGCATCGGAGTGTTTCCGTCCATCGACGCCATCGGCGAGTTCCATGTCCTCGCCCAGAACTTTCCGGCGGAGTACGGCAGGACGCTCGATGGCGTCGTGAACGTAGTCTTCAAGTCCGGCGCCAACCAGTTTCACGGCACGGCGTTCGAGTTCATCCGCAACTCCGCGCTGGACGCGAACACCTACTTCGCGAACCTGCACAAGCAGCCCCTTCCGCTGTTCCACCGCAATCAATATGGTGGCGAACTGAGCGGGCCCATCTTCAAGGACCGCACCTTCTTCATGGTGTCGACCGAGCTGCTGCGCTCCAACCAGTCCACCGAAATTACCAACACCGTGCCCACGGATGCAGAGCGTCAGGGCGACTTCTCGCAGACCGGCGAGACGATCTATAACCCCTTCACGACCCAGTGCGCGGTCGTAGGACAGACGCCCTGCCAGCAGTACGTTCGCACCGCCTTCCAGAACAACATCATCCCCACGTCGATGCTGAGCCCCGTGGCGCTCAAGGCACTCTCCTACTATCCGGAGCCCAACGTTCCCGGAGCGACGGTAAACAACTTCTACGCGACAGGTGGCAGTCCCAACGCGACCACAGCGTGGGACGTCCGGGTGGACCACACGCTGAGCGAGCGTCAGAAGCTGTTCGTGCGCTACTCCAACCGCGTCTTCGAATCGAACCCCGAGAACCTGTGGCCAGGCAAGACCGCCGTGGCTGAAGGCCTGATCGACGGAGAGGACTTCTCGCGTGGTCTGACGGCCGCCTACACGCTGTTCCCCAAGTCGAACATGATCTTCGACGTGCGGCTGGGCTTCTCGCGCACGCTCTATAACTACCTCAACAAGAGCCTGGGCTTCGATGAAACCACGCTGGGACTTCCGGCGAACATCAACCAGTTCGGTGGCACGCCGCTCTTCCCAGTGTTCTCGCCGCAGGCCTATACCGGGCTGGGCAACAACGGAAACCGCCACAACGCCTTCATGACCTACAGCCTGCTCTCGTCGCTGGCGTGGACTCATGGACAGCACACCTTCAAGTTCGGATTCGATGGCCGTCTGATTCGCGTCAACGACCATGAGAGCGCCGACAGCTCAGGCAACTTCTCCTTCGGCACCAGTTGGACCCAACAGCCTAACAAGGCCGTTGCAGGACAGGGCGATGGTATCGCCTCCATGCTGCTGGGTCTTGGCACCGGCGATATGATCCAGCACTACAAGGACGTTGCCACCCAGAGCTACTACTTCGCGGGATATCTCCAGGACGACTGGCGTATCCTTCCGCGCCTGACGCTGAACCTGGGACTGCGCTACGACATCGACGTGCCGCGCACCGAGCGCTACAACCGCATGAACTTCTTCAACCCCACGATCTCGTCTCCGCTGGCTTCCAGCGTGCCGGGGCTCGAAGGTGGACTGGTCTTCGTCGGCGTCAATGGGCAGAGCCGTCATCAATACAACATCGATGCGAACAACCTGGCGCCGCGGTTTGGCTTCTCATACCAGGCTGCCAGGCAGACGGTGGTGCACGGCGGCGCGGCCATCGTGTACGGTCCCTCCGCTCAGGCGGCGGCAGGAACGGTAGGACCGTATGGCTTCCGCGTGCAGAACAACTGGATCAGCTCCGTCAACAACGACGGCATCCACCCGCAGAGCACCAGCCTGCTCGACAACCCCTTCCCGCAGGGCTTCCAGAATCCTCCAGGAGCCACAGCGGGGCTGCTCACGGGCGTTGGCGGGCAGATTGAAGGCGTGCTGCAAAACACTCCCACGCCGTACGTCGTGCAGTACTCGCTCGATGTGCAGCAACAGCTACCTGGAAACACGATCTTCGATATCGCCTACGTCGGCGATCGTGGACGCAAGCAGCAGCAGAGCCGCGAAGGTGGTATCGACTTCGACCAGGTGCCCGCTGCAGAGATTCTTGCGCAGGGCGCGAACCTTCAGACCGCGGTGACGAACCCGTACTACGGTCAGATCACCACGGGCGGCGCCATCAACGGAACCACCACCACGGTGGCGCAGCTGCTCAAGAAGTACTCGCAATACACCAGCATGCTGCCCCTGTTCCTTTCGGGCGGCAACAATCAGTACGACGCGCTGCAGGTCCGTCTCAACAAGCGCTTCCGCCAGGGGCTGCAGCTCGAAGGCTCCTACGTCTGGGCGAAGAACTACGACAACGGCACCAATCATCAGGACAGCTTCAACCCGATGGCCGACTATGCGGTGACTTCGTATGACGTCCGTCAACGCTTCATCGTCAGCTACATCTACGATCTTCCCTTCGGACGCGACCGCCAGTTTGGCAAGAGCTTCAACGGCATTGAGAACGCTGTCCTCGGGGGTTGGCAGATCAATGGCATCACTACGCTGCAGGGCGGAAACCCTCTGCAGATCAGTGCCAGCAACAATCTCTCCACCTTCAATGTGCAGACGCTCCGCGCCGATACCAACGGCCAGAACGCGACGCTGCACGGCGACATCCATCAGCGGTTGAACGCGTACTTCAACAAGGCAGACTTCAGCCAGCCGCAGTCGTACCATCTGGGCAACGGTCCCGGCTACTACGACAACCTTCGCGGCCCTGGACTTGCCAGCACCGACCTCTCTCTGTTCAAGGAGTTCCACGCGGTGGAGAGGCTGAACGTACAGTTCCGCGCCGAAGCCTTCAACGCCTTCAACCATGTACAGTTCGGCAATCCGGATACCGGGGTCACGGACGCGGGCTTTGGCACCATCACCTCGCAGAACAATCTGCCCCGGCAGATTCAGTTCGGCCTCAAGCTGCTGTTCTAAGCAGGCACTTCCCCTTGGGAGCCGCTCCGGCGGCTCCTATTTTTTATCCTGACAGCGGCGATCCAAAGTGCCGCGGAAATGAGTTGAGTTGAAGAGAGTGTCCGTACTTGTTCTTGCAGCGCTGACGACCTGCGCTGGCATTGACGCCCAGGCTCCGTTGAAGGAAGCCGCGGCGGGGGCCCACGTAGTTGTCATCAGCCTGGATGGCTTTCCCGCCCGGGCTCTGCAGGACCCCATGCTGCCCATGCCTACCCTGCGCTCGCTGGCTGCGCGCGGAGCCAGCGCCACGGCGATGCAGCCCATCAATCCGACCGTCACCTGGCCCAACCATACGGCGATGATCACAGGCGTCGATGCCAGCCAGCACCACGTCATGGCCAACGGCCTGATCGAATTTCCAGCCGATCACGGCGAGCCGACGATCGAGCCATGGGTCGCGAAGGAGAAGTTGGTTCACGCGCACACGCTGTATGAGGCCGCAACGGAGAAAGGCCTCACCACGGCGCAGGTGGACTGGGTCGCCATCTACGGGGCCAAAGGCGTCACCTGGGACTTCGGCGAGAGGCCGGATGCCTCCGGCACGATCGCTCACGAGCTGGTCGCTCAAGGCACCCTCACGGCGGAGCAGGTGCGGCACTTCGGCGACGGCAGCAGCCCAGCCTGGCGTGACGAGATCTGGACCGCAGCTGCGGTGGACATCATCGAGAAGCACAAGCCGAACCTGCTGCTGCTGCACCTTCTGCAGACGGACACCCTGCAACATATGTACGCGCCGCTGACCCCGGCCGCTTACGCCGCCTATGCCGATGCGGACGCCTGCATCGCGCGGGTCGTAGATGCGGTGCGGGAGGCTGGCCTGCTCGATCGCACAACCTTCTTCCTCGTCTCCGACCATGGCTTCGCGAGCTTTACACACACGATCCACCTCAACGTCGGCCTCGAGCAGCAGGGCTTCGTGCATCGCAGCGGTGATCGCTACACGGGCCCGGTCCTGATGAAGGCCGAAGGCGGTGCCGCGGAGATCTTCATTCCCGACACAACACAACGCGCAACGCTTGTACCAAAGCTCAAAGAGTATTTCGCTACGCTGCCCGGAGTCGCTCACGTCTACACCAACGCAGAGGCTCGCGCCATTGGACTTCCCTCGGAGCAGGATACCGACCAGGCGCCGCAGCTGTACCTTACTGCAACGCCCGACTATGCCTTCAGCGACGAGAGCGCCGCTACGTTGATCACTGCGCATCCCGCGGAAGGACAGCACGGCTACCTCAATACGGACTCGGACATGCAGGCGCTGTTCATCGCCTCAGGCGCACGCATCCGCAGCGGTGTGCACGTGGGCTCGATCTCGAACCTGCGCGTTGCTCCTACCATTGCGTCCGTTCTGGGCGTCCGTCTCGACCAGGCGCAGGATAGTCCCCTCAGCGAGATATTCCAATAACTTTGCGGCGCGGTCGTGATCGAGTTGTCCTGGCACTGTTGGGGAGCAGCGGAGATTCTGCTCCCTGGCAGGCCAGGCTCCGGAGCACGTTGTCTAGTGTCTTTCGCCGAATCGCAACACCACGCCCGCCGTCACCAGCAGGTTGTTCTGGTGCCCATTCACCCCATTGGGGACCGTAGCGAGATAGTAGTCAGCCTGGACGGCTTGAATCGCAATTCGCGGCGTGACATCGATGAGCAGACCTCCGCCAACCGTCGCCGCGAAGACGTTCTGCGACGGGCCGTATCCCTGCAACGAAATCATGGAGCCTGTGGCATGTGCGACGCCGACGGCAGCTTCGCCGTACGGCCTGAACCAGTGCCGCACGGGTAAACCGGATCGCGCACCGAAGAGGTAACTGGTGAGGTTGAGATTGCTCGACGTACCGTTGATGGCGCTCGCCTGGGTGTCCGAGGCCTTGAACATCGGCTCGAAGTGCGGGCTCAGGTTCCAAAGTACCGCACCACCTCCACCCTGCATGGTGAAGCAGCTGCAGCCGGCCGGCGGAGCGTTCGTATGCACGAAGTTGTAGTCGAGCGCGATCTCTATGGGTGGCTGCACCTGCTGCGAGCAAGCGGCCATGGACGCGCTGAAGAGTGACATGAGTACGAGAAACAAACGCATCCGAAGCCTCCTTACTGCACGGTGAGGTTGACAGTGGTGGTGTGTGTGGTTGTGCTCGAAGCACCGGTCACAGAGATCGTGTAGGTGCGGGACGGGAGAGCGAATCCGCCGCCGCAACCACTGAGAGATGTGACCGCCGCACCCAGCAGGACGAACAGACTCAGCAAAGTGAGCTTGCGTCGGACAGTTCTCGGGAAGCGTCGGCGCATGAAGAACAGCGGAGACATCAATGCCAGGGCGATCGGTCCAGCCGGTCCGATTCGCCACGGTTCAAGAGCTGCAAGCGCTGATGTGGTCTGTACCGTCATCACGCTGGTAGCAGAGCCGCTGCCCGGCGATACCGATGCTGGTGAGAAGGTGATCGTGGCTCCCGGCAGAGAGGTTGCCGTGAGTGTCACAGGGCTGGCCAGCGTGCCGTTGATCGACGTCACGGTGAAGGTGTAGCTCGCGGTCGAGCCACCGACCACCGTCACCGACGGAGGTGCGGCGGCCACGCTGAAGTCCGTGGCAATCGTCCCGGTACCGGAGAGCGCAGAGCTCTGCGGCGAGCCGGAGGCGTTGTCCGTGACGTTGAGCGAAGCTGTCAGCGCTCCTCCTGCGGCCGGGGTGAAGGTAACCGTGATGGAGCACATCGCGGATGCCGCGAGCGTTGCGCCGCAGTTGTTGGTTTGCGTGAAGGAGGAAGCGTTGGCGCCTCCAATGGCAATGGAGGAGATCGTCATCGGGCCCGTCCCGGTGTTACTCAATGTCAGGGTCTGGGTGGGATCCGAAGTGCCGTACGGCGTCGATGCAAAAGTGAGGCTTGCAGGCGTCAGCGATGCGATGGGGATCAGCGCTGCTGTAGCCGTGCCGGACAGCATCACTGTCTGCTGCGGTGTAGGAGCGTTGTCCGAAACGGTGACCACCGCGGCGTTGGCTCCGAGAACCGTCGGCGCGAACGCAAGCGTGATCGTGCAGCTTGCGCTCGGAGCCAGCGTCGCACCGCAGCTGCTGCTCTCTGGGAACGCACCAGCATTCGCTCCACTCACCACGATGCCGCTGATCGTGAGCGTTGCTGTGCCGGTGTTCGTGAGTGTTGCCATCTGCGTTGCGCTGGTGGTCGCCAGCGGTTGAGCGCTGAAGGTCAGCGATGACGTGAGCGTGGCGTTCGGCGCTGTGCCGGTGCCGCTCAGCGCCAGCATCTGCGTGGTTGCGCTGCTGGCATTGTCAGTCACGGTGAGCGTTGCAACATCAGCTCCCGTCGCCGTCGGAGCAAAGGCGAAGCTGATCGTGCAGCTCGAGCCCGCGGTCAGCGAGCTTCCGCAGGTGGTGCTCTCCGGGAAGACCGAAGCGTTCGCCCCACCCACCACGATGCCGCTGATCGTCAGCGTCGCAGTGCCGGTGTTGCTGAGCGTCGCCATCTGCGTTCCGCTCGTGGAGCCGACAGGCTGATTACCAAACGAGAGCGCCGAGGTGAGGCTCGCGTTCGGAGCCGTGCCGGTCCCAGTCAACGCAATCGTCTGTGTTGTGCCGGACGCGGCGTTATCCGTCACCGTCACCATCGCGGTGTTTGCGCCGGAGGCTGTTGGCGAAAAGCCAACGGTGATGGTGCAGCTCGAACCCGCAGCAAGAGAACCGCCGCAGGTTGTGCTCTCCGGGAAGGCCTGCGCGTTCGTGCCACTCACCGCAATGCTGCTGATCGTCAGCGTCGTAGTGCCCGTGTTCGTGAGCGTCGCCATCTGCGTAGCGCTGGAGGTTCCCACCAGCTGATTGCCGAAGGCCAGCGATCCGGTGAGGCTGACTCCTGGTGCCGTGCCGGTCCCGCTTAGCGCCACGCTCTGCGTCGTGCCGGAGGACGCGTTGTCCGTCACAGTGACACTGGCCATGTTGCCACCGGCGATCGTCGGCGCGAAGGCAACGGTGATGCTGCAGCTTGCCCCTGCAGTGAGCGAACTGCCGCAGGTTGTGCTCTCGGGGAAGGCTTGCGCGTTCGTTCCAGTGACCACGATGCTGCTGATGGTCAGCGTGTCGTTGCCTGAGTTCATCAGGGTCGCGATCTGAGTCGCACTTGTCGTCCCGAGGGCCTGATTGCCGAATGCAAGCGAAGCGGTGAGGGTCGCATTCGGCGCCGTACCTGTGCCACTCAGCGCTACCGTCTGAGGAGAACCGGTGGCATTGTCACTCACACTCAGCGAGCCGCTGTACATCAGTGCCGCACCCGGTGAGAAGCTCACCATGATGTTGCAGCTGCCATTGGGTGCGATGGTCGTATTGGCGCAGGCGGTGTTGAGCGTGAACGCGCCTGAACCTCCAGTGATGGCGATGGCCCCCACATTCAGCGCCGCATTGCCCGGGTTGGACAGCACGAAGACCTGGGGCGTCGTCAATCCCACGCTGGTGTTCGCGAAGCTGAACGGACTCGCCGGGCTGATGACTGCAAGAGCTGCACTGGCTGCTGCCCCTGTGCCCGTGAGCGAAGCGGTCTCCGTTCCGCCCTGGGCGTTTGACGAGAAGGCGAGAGACGCCGTCGCCGACGTGGCTGTAGTCGGCGTGAACGTCACCTGCACAGCGCATGTTGCTGCGATCGCCAGGGAGCCCGTGCAGGTGGAGCTTGTCACGGTGAACTCTGACGAGCCAGTGAGGATGTAAGGAGTCGAGCCGAAGACCAGCGGCGTGTTCCCCGTGTTCTCGATCGTTAGTGTCTGCACCGCGCTGGTGTTCAGCGTTTGCGTGCCGAAGGCCAGCAGGCCCGCTCCGCCCACCGAATACACATTGGTGTAGTTCGGGATGATGAGGTTTCCGTTGAGATCGGGCCGCGAGATGCCGATGGCCGACGCGAACGATGCTGTATTCGCCGGTGCGCCAACGCCGCCGGAACCGCTCCCGGCGAAGGTGGAGATCGTTCCTGAAGGTGTGACCTTGCGGACGACGTAGAACTCGCCGGCATAGCCTGGCTGTGTCGTCATGCCCATCACGTACACGTCGCCGGCGAGATCGGTGGAGACATAGTTCGCGCCGATCTGGGCGCTGGTGGCGGCGCCGCCATCGCCGGTGTAGCCCAGCGTCCCGGTGCCCGCGTAAGTGCTGATGATGCCGGTGGCAGCACTTACCCTGCGGATGACGTTGTTGTTCGTGTCAGCGATGTAGATATTGCCTGCAAGGTCGGAAGCTACGCCTTGCGGATTATTCAGCGTTGCGTTGTAGGCCGGGCCGCCATCGCCCGTGTAGCCGGGGAGTCCTGGGCCGGAGTTTGTCTCGGTGCCTGCGAAGATACTCGGCGATCCAGCGGGCGTGATCTTGATAACAAGGTGGCTGTAACCGCCGGCCAGATACATGTTGCCCGAAGGATCAAAGGCGATCGAGCCTGTATCTCCGATGGGCAGCGTACCCGTGGTGCCGTTGAAGAAACCGATCGTCGGGCCGTACAACGTGTTGATGTTGCCGTTGTTGGCCGTGACCTTGCGCATCCGCGCGTTGCCAAGATCCACGATGTAGCCGTTGCCCAGGGGATCGAAGATGGTATCGACGGGGAAGTTGAGGCCCGCAGCCGCGGCCGGCCCGCCATCTCCTGAACTCGATCCCGCCACGTTGGCCACACCAGCGTAGCTGGAGATGATGCCCGCAGGCGTAACCTTGCGAACATCATTGGCCTGAGAGTCGGTGATGTAGACGTTGCCAGAGGGATCGACCGATGTGCCGAACGCCGTGCAGAAGCTGGCTGCGGTCGCCGGGCCTCCATCCCCGCCACCAAGAGTCGCGCGGCTGCATGGTGCTCCTGTTCCGGCGAACTGCGTCAGCGCTGCGGGCGTGAACTGCAGCTGTGCGATGGGAATAAAGGCGTTGCCCGTACCTGTAAGCGGAGTGCTCGCCGTGCTCGCGCCACCAGTGGCCGTGAAGGCCGCGGTGTAGGGACCCGCGGTGCCGGGCGGCGTAAAGGTGATGGTCGCTGTGCAGCTTGCTCCAGGCGCGAGTGTCGTGGTGCACGTGGTTGCCGTCTGCGTGAAGTTTGCCGAGTTGGTGCCGGTCAACGATAGCGCGAGGTTCGTGATCGTCGTCGTGCCGATGTTTGTGACCAGCGCGTTCTGCGGTGGCGAGGTCGTACCCACCGTTGCAGCGTAGGAGAGCGCCGTGGGTACAACCGACAGCTGTGGCGTGAAGCCCGTGCCGCTCGCTGTGAAGCTCACTGTCTGGTTCGGGCCACCTCCGTTGCTCCCCACAGAGGCGCTGAATGTGACGTTCGTATAAGCCTGTGCTGCCGTCGGCGTGAAGGTCACGGCAAGCGCGCAGGAACCGCCTGGCGCGAGCCCGCTGCTGCAGTTCGACGCGTTCACCGTGAACCCTGCATTGGTGTTGAAGCCGCCGATTCCAGCCGTGTAGAGGACTCCGGAGTTGGTGAGCGTGATGTTCTGCGGAGTGCTGGACGTACCGACGGCCTGGTTGCCAAACGTAAGTGTTGTGGGATTCGGTGTGACATAAACACCGTTCACATAGCCACTAAGTGCCACTGTCTGCGTAGTTGCCGTGGTGTTCAATGAGTTGGTGATAAAGGTGACAGCCCCGGTGAAGCTGCCTGCGTGTGTGGGAGTGGCGGTGACGAGGATGTTGCACAATGCGCCGGGAGCGATGCTCATGTTGTTGCTGCAGGAGTTCGAACTGGCGGGCGAAAGGGTGAAGATGGCGCCAGACACGCCCACAGTCGCCAGCGTGAGCGCTTGATTGCCCCCGTTGTACAGGGTCAGCGTCGATGTCGAGGGCGTGCTGGTGCTCATGCTGCCAAAGTTCACCGCGCCCTGGGAGCGATCGACCTTGTCGAGGTTGGTGTAGTCGCCGACATAGACAGTGCCATCGGGACCCACGCTTGGGTTACCGGTGATGTAACCACCAGCGTCAATCCCACCTAACGGGGCGAGGTAGTTAGAGGCCGGAAGCAGCCCGACGGAATACGAGTAGGTGCTGTTGTTGGTGTCGCGCGAGACGTACACCGTGTTCGCAGCATCGATGCCGATGCCGGAGTTGCCGTTGGGCGTGATCTGACTCTGTGTTCCACCCGACTGAAGCTCGTTGATCGAGTAACCACCGATGAAGACATCCTCGCTGCTGTCGACGACCAGTCCGCTGGCTTGGGTAATGCTGGGGGAGATAACAGTCGCCGCCCCGGTTCCATTCGGAAAGATCGTGTAAATCTTGCTGCTGTCCGTGGCGTAGACGTCTCCGGTGTTGCCTGTGGTCAGGCTCTGCAGCGTGTTGCCCGTACCAGGCACATTGATGGTTCCCTGTAAGCCTTGGACGGTGTCGTAATACTTGATGAAGCCGTTCGAGCTCTGGTCCGCGATGTAGAGCACACCAGCTCCATCGATCCCGATTCCTCGGGGTGAATTCAAGCCTGTGATCGGAAGGGTAGAGGTAACACCGCCCGTTGTGAGCCGGAGGATGGAGTTCGCACCTTCGAGCGCGATATAGACCGTTCCGTTCTCATCCACGACGGAGTTATAAAGATAGTTGGAATTATTGAGGATGGGAGTGGTGATGATGCCGGGTTGCATCAATGCTAAGGGCGCTTGTCCAACCCCATCCAGCAGCGTTGTGGCGATGCGGGTACCGTTGACGGTGAGGAAGATGGCGTCTTTACGCGCCCCCGGATACTTTGGGGTGAACTGGACGGTCACCGTGCAGACCACCGCTGCGACAGGGCCGGTGCAGCTTGCCTGGCCTGCGCTGTAACTGGTGCCCGTATGCAGCGTGGCGACGGGAGTTATCGAGCTGCTGTACCCGGTGATCGTATACGTCGCGGTAAGTGACTGTGCGGAACCGGGCGCGATGCCGACCGCTGCCGAGTTGAAGATGAGGACGTTGTTACTATTACTGCCGCCCGTCTGCACGATACCCGGCAGGCCATTGCCTGTGACAGGAATCGAGGCCACCGACGCCGGCGTACTACTGCCCTCATTGCCCGTGATCGAAACGGCGCCGGTGTAGGCCTGTGGTGCAGTCGGCGTGAAGGTGAGGCTCAGATTGCAGCTCGCATTGACGGCCAGTGTCGCTCCACAGCCGCCACTGCTCGAGGGCGCCACCGTGAAGTCGGGGCTCGTCGATGCAAGATTGGAGAGCGTCGCAGGTCCACCGTAACCGTTGTTCGTAATCGTGATGGTCTGCGCGGTACTGCTGGTCGCGATGGTCTGCGGGTTGAAGGACACCGTCGCAGGCGAGGCCACCAGGTACGCGCCATTGATGAAAGCGCTCAGCGTGATGGTCTCGGTTGAATAATTGTTATTCAACGAGTTTGACGTCACCACGATGCTGCCGGGATAGTTGCCGGCGTTGGGCGACTCGAAGTTCACCGCGATGTTGCACGATGCGCCGGGCGCCAGCATGATGCCAGCGGTGCAGGGATTGGTGGCAGCCGTCTGCAGTGCATAGCCGGTTCCGCTTAGTGCAATGTTGCTAAGGTTCAGCGGCGAGTTGCCGATGTTGAGCATGTTCACTGTCTGCGTCGCAGCCGTCGCGCCTTCCGTCTGGCTGCCGAACGCGATGGTGTCTTGCGTACGATCGATCTTGTACGCGCCGCCCAGCGTGCCAAAGTACAAGGTGCCGGACGTACTCGAGGTCAGCCCTGTAATCGGCACGTTGCTGAAGGCCGAAAAGCTGTAGGTGCTGCTGTTGTAGTTCGAGGACGCAAGCTCCGTCGGCACGGTTCCGCTGGCGAGATAGAGTGTATCGGCTGCGTCCATTCCGAACTGGTTGGCAGTGCTCAACGTCGAGATCTGGCTTTGCGAACCTGCGGCCGTAAGCTCGTTGAAGGACGAACCGCCGATGAAGTAATCGCCCGCAGAGTCGATCAGGCCGAAGTACGCAGACGTCACCGGCGGGTTGAGCGCGGCGGTGGTCGACGATCCGGTGGGCAGCAGCTTATAGATCGTGTTCGTCGAAGCTCCGACGGCAAAGACATCGCCCATGCCGTCCACGGCGGTGTTGTAGTACTGGTCGCTCGCGGGCATGGTGATTGTGCCCTGAAGGCTCTGCACCGTGTCGTAGGTGTTGATCGTGCTCAGCAACGCCGCACTGTTGCCGCCCATTCCCCAGTAGAGGACGCCGGCACCGTCAATCGACAGATTGAAGATGGTTCCCACATTGCTGACCAGCGTGGTGGGCGTCGTGCATCCCGGCAAACAACTTTGGATACTGTTGGCGGCGCTGTTGTAGAAGTACACGACGCCGTTCTCGTCGGTAACGATGTCCTTCACGTAACCGCTGGACGAGACGGCCAGACCGGTTGGCAGCGTCACGACACCTGGCTGAAAGGCCGCGAGCGGAGCTGTGCCTACGCCCGACAGAAGAATCGTACCGATGCGGGTCGAGCCATTCATTACAAAGATGGCTTCCTTGCGAATGCCCGGCAACGTCGGCCGGAAGTACACCGTGAGGGTACAGGTCACGGTACCCGTGCCGTTACACGTCGGCCCGCTGAAGTAGTAATCCCTCGCGTAATGCTGTTGAAAGCTGAAGCTCCCGGTGAAACCCGTCAACGTGACGGTCTCCACGACTCCGCTCGACGAATTGCCGACCGCCGTCGCAGGAAGCTGTACGACAACCGGAGAGGTCAAGACGGTACCGGCAGACGCCGTTTGCGGCATCAGCAACCCCATGAGGGCAGCGAGCGTAACCATGCAGCGGAGCAGGGCCTGGCGGACAGCGAAGGAAGATTGGACGTTCACCGTGAGTCTCCTGGCGGAAGTTCGTGGGCCTGGGTGGGTGCGTGGAAGTCGAGAGAGGAGGGAAGTGAGCCGGACAAAGGAATCAGCCAGCGCAGCCGGTGGGCGTCGGCTGACCGGGAGCAGGGGAGGGCGCGGAGTCACTTGATCCTCCGCGGACCGGTGGTGCTCTCGTCGGGAGCAGGAGCAGGTGGAGGCTCCGGCGGAGGAAGTGCCTGGCCGCACCACGGACAAAAGGCGTCAGCGGGAGCCGTGCCGCGGGGCATCGTGATGCGCCGCTGGTGCTCATACACCGTCACCTCGCGGCGCATCGAGGACGAACTGCTCTCCTCGCGAACCTCGTGGCGAAGTGAAAACGCCCTCTCGCGCAGCCAGTTGTAGAGTCCAGTCATTCGAGCAACGCTCCGTGACCGCCATCGTTGGCGGAGCGGCGCAAAAACTCCAGTGACCCGTTCTGACAAAGTGTGACAAGGCCGAAAAATCAAGCACAAGTCGCTGATCGTGGAGAAGTTACGTCACCAGGCACGATCTTTGAGGAAGACCCGCCAGCCTGCCCGTCCCGCGGGGCAGGGAGTTGCGCAGAACCGTTCGTGAGCCGTTTGGCCTCGGGGCCGCACGTTAGCTCGCACACAAATTCAGCCGGCGACTTGTGGTTTCTGAGTCACCGGCTGAATTTGTCCCTGCAGTTCTGTTCCTGTTGTCCAGCCAGCCAATCGCGGGATGAGATTGCCCTGCCTCGGGCAGGGCCGTCACCTTGAGGGAACTGCAGGACTCCGTTCCAGGCTTGTGACTAGGCACAACAGCGAAGGGCAGGGCCTGAACCCCGCCCTTCACTCTTCGATCATCCGGCTGATTACTTCTTGAGCGGATCAGGCGTAGCAATGCGGGGTAGCATCTCGGAGCGAGTCGCAGCGTTGTAGGCGAACCACGCTTCAATCATCGCTCCCTGCATCACATCGCCCTTCTGCACGCGGTCATAGAGGTCCATGTTGGAGTGGTGCGTGCGCGAGCCATACTCCAGTGGATCCTGCATGAAGCCGATGCCGTCGAGACCAATCCACGAGAAGCTCGTCGAGTCCGTGCCTCCGGGCGCAGTCGTCGGACCAGCGGTCAGGCCAGTGACAGCCTCGATGCCCAGGTCCTTGATCGGATTGATCCACGACTGGAAGACGGCAGCAAGCTGTGCATTGCCCAGCGCCGACACAGCGCGGAACTTACCCGAACCCGAATCGTCGTTGAAGTACACATCGAGGTTGTCGTACTCGGGCGTCTTCACCATCGTGTCGCGCGGAGCGAAGTGCTTCTGCACATACGCCAGAGAACCGTAGAGACCCTCTTCCTCGCCGCCCCACAGCGCCACGCGCACCGTGCGAGCCATCGGCTTGTGCAGCGTCGCAAGAATGCGCACTGCCTCCAGCGCTACCGACGAGCCCGTGCCGTTGTCGGTCGCGCCCGTACCGCCCTGCCAGCTGTCAAAGTGGCCGCCCACCATCACCACCTCTTCCGGCTTCGTCGTACCCGGGATCTCGCCGATGACGTTGAAGCCCATCAGGTCATCCTTCTGGTACTCGGTCTCGATGTCGAAGGTCAGCTTGGGCGTGATGCCATGCTGCAGCAAGCGGCAGATGCGGTTGTACTGCTCCGGCGTGATGGACGCCATCGGAGGACCGACCGGGTCCTTCGGATCTTCCGAGCCACCATACGAAGCGAAGATCGTGCCGCCATCGCCGTTATAGCCAGGAGTCAGCGCCACCGCTACGCCCTCTTCCTTCAGGAACGCGTTCACTTGGTTGCGCAGGACGCGGCCCGTTGGAGCTGCGGTGGAGAGAGTTGCGGGCGTGTACTCGCCCGGGCGAGGCGCCGCTGCACCGCCAGGACGTCCGCCGCCAAATCCGCCGCGAGAAGGATCGGGAGTCTTCGTACGCTCCTCGATCTCAGCGTCGGTCAGGCGATGCGCCTCCGCTTCGGTGTGCATCGCAAGCTCGCGTGGATCGAAGATCAGAACGATCTTGCCCTTCAGCTTGCCGTGATACTTCGCGAAGTCTTCTTTCGAGTGCAGCGGAGCAAGCACGGCATCCGCAGTCACGGAGCCGTTGGTGCCCGGCGTCCATGCCAGAGGGAAGCCGATCAGCGAAGCATAGGCGGGCGACTCCAGCGCGCCATAGTACTTCTTGATCTGCCATCCATCGCCGAACGGTCCCCACTTCTCGAGGTGCACGTTCTTCAGGCCCCACTTCTTCATCTGCTCCATGGTCCACTCGGCTGCCGCGCGATGGTTGCGGCTGTTGTTCACGCGCGGGCCGTAGACCTCCGAGATGTAGAACAGGTTCTCCATCACCTGCGAGTGCTGGAACGCTTCACTCTTGATCTGGTTCAAGGCGGCGAGGTCCACCTTGTCTCCATCCTGCGCCGGCGCAGTGGACGTGAAGAGCAGAGTTAGTGTGCAGGCGGCGGCTGCCAGGCGGAAGCGAAGCGAACTCACGGGACGTCTCCTTGTTGAAGCGGAAGGTTGGCTGACAGTGGACGGAGCAGGGAAGACCAGCGCACGCAGCCTTGCGGCAGGCGGTACCGGGAGCCCAGGATTTCGCGATGTGACCAAGCTATTGAAGTCGGGCGTGCAATGCAACAAGCCGGCCAGTCGCAAATCTCCGCTACTTGCGAGCCTTCGCCAGCCGCTCGGTCTCCGCACGCCGGAAGCACGTTGGTGCGTGGTCATTCACCATGCCGCAGGCCTGCATGAAGGCATACGCGATCACCGGCCCGCAGAACTTGAAGCCCCGCTTCTTCAGGGCCTTGGCCATCGCTTCGGAGACGGGCGTCGATGCCGGCACCGGCCCGTGGCCCAGCCGCGGCGTTCCCCCCGCCAGCTCCCACAGCCACGCGCTGAAGTCCTCGCCGTCCTTCTTCATCTGCTGGTAGACCTTCGCGCCGTCGATCGTCGCCTGGATCTTGGCCCGCGACCGGATGATGCCCGGATCGGCCAACAGCTTCACCACCTCGGCCTCGGTCATGCGCGCCACCCGCGCGGGATCGAAGCCATGGAACGCCTTCCGCAGCGCCTCCCGCTTGCGCAGGATGATCAGCCATGAGAGCCCCGCCTGAAAGCCCTCCAGCGCCAGCATCTCCCAAAGGGCGCGGCCGTCATACTCCGGAACACCCCAGTTCTCGTCGTGGTCCGCCATCAGCAGCGGATCGCTGCCAGCCCACGCGCAGCGCACCTTCTTGTCAGCTCCAACAGCCATCCAGCAATCTCCCTGACCAAGACTAACTGGGAGCGCAACCGCCCGCGGCAACCGGCAGCCAGCCGAATTTCGCCCGGATCGTGCGAAATTCTTATCTCGGACTTGCATAGTCCGAGATTTGCGATATGCTATCTCAAGATATGAGACTCGAATGGTCGGAGATGGGTTGAGGGACCCTCTTCGATCGGTCCATTGGAGCAAGTACGATGACGACCACTCTGGCCGCGCCATGCCCGCACGCGGGTGTCGGCGTGCCGCAATCACCCTCCTCCCGCCGCGAACACGCGCGGGGCAGCCCATAACCCACTGAAATTCGATGGATCGGATGGACCCACGAACAAGGCGCGCGTCCTGCGCCGCTGCACTCGTGCGTCTCGATTTGGCCAGCGGCGTTTGAGGGGGCGTCGCTCATGACGACAGGGAAAGTAAGGAACGATGAAGCAGACGAAGAAGCAGAGGAAGTTGCAGCGGAGTTCGGATGGAAGCGTGGCGTGGCGCAAGGTCGCCCAGGCGACGGTGCTCTCCACCATTGGTGTGCTCGGCGCCGCCGCCGCCGCGCAGACCGGACCCACTGCCCAGACCGACGCACCTAAGGGGGCCGACAACGCCCTGACCGCCGAGAACCTGCCTCCGGCGCGCCCGGCCAGCAACTCCTCCACACCCGACGGGCAGGAGATCGAGCAGCACCCCCAGCACTTCGACATTCCAGCTGGCGACCTCGGACCGGCTCTGGAAGCTTACGCCCAGCAGGTCGGCCTTCATGTGCACTCCTCGGTGCCCCCGCAGAAGCTTGCCACCTTCCACACCAGGGGGGTACAGGGCGACCTCGGGCCGGAGCATGCGCTGCATCATCTCCTGGAGGACACCGGCCTTGATGGCTGGATCTCCGCCAGCGGTACCGTCGAGATCGCCATCCGCAGCTCCGAGCACGTGGAGGTCACCGGCGAGGCTGGTCAGGTAACGCTGCAGCAGTTTCCGCAGCCGCTGCTGGACACGGCGCAGACCGTCACCCAGGTCCCCGAATACATCCTCAGCGAGCAGGCCGACACCACACTGCGCGACACCCTCCGCAACGTTCCGGGCATCTCCATCGCCGCCGGTGAGGGTGGTTCGCAGGGTGATAGCCTCACCATCCGCGGCTTCAACGCCCGGAACGACATCTACCTCGACGGCATTCGCGACTTCGGTTCCTATTATCGCGACAGCTTCGACTACAGCGCCGTCGACGTGCTCGAAGGCCCGGCCTCGGTGGAGTTCGGCCGTGGCTCGACCGGTGGCGTCGTCAACCAGGAGACCAAGCAGCCCGAGGAACGTAACTTCGTCATCGCCAGCGGACAGTTTGGCACCGACGCCATGCGCCGCGGCACCCTCGACGCCAACCGGCAGATCAAGGCCATCCCCGGTGGTACTGCTGCCCGGCTCAACATCGTCGGCGAAGAGGCTGGCGTTGCTGGCCGCGACATCACCAACGTCAAGCGCTTCGGCATCGCTCCCTCCATCAGCTTCGGCCTCGATACCAAAACACGCACCACGCTCAACTATCTGCACGAGGCCGAGAACGACATCCCCGACTATGGTCTGCCGTACTTCGGCAACGCGGTGCCGAACGTGCCGCACAACACCTACTACGGCCTGGCCAACGCCAACTTCCTCAAGACCACGCCCGACGTCCTGACAGCACGGGTCGATCACGACTTCGGCTCGTTCGTCACGCTCCGCAACTCCTTCCGCTGGGCAAACTACCCCCGCGTCTTCCGCATCACCGAGCCCCAGATCAACTCGGCAGCCAGCGTGGTCTACTCCAACACCGACGGCAGCAACGCCTATGAGGGTGCAAACACGAAGATCCTCGTCCAGTGCGCGATCGTCGCATCTGCCGCGAGCTCCTGCTTTCCGTTCAACACGCCCCTGAGCCAGGTGATGGTGAAGCGCAACGAGATCAACGGCGTCTCCACGGAAGACATGCTCTGGGATCAGCTCAGTGCCGCCATGCGCTTCAGCGTGCACCACATCAACAACAACGCCGTCGTTCTGCTCGAAGGCGGGCGCGAGCGCTCCAACCCGAACCGCCCCGCCTACACGCTGCCCTACACCACGTTGCTGAACCCCAACCCCTACGACGCCTTCGCCCCCACGGCGACCACGCCCGGCGTCACCACCCATGTGGCCTCGCAGAGCTATGGCGTCGACTTCCTCGACACCATGGAGATCAACCGCTGGCTCCAGCTCTCCGGTGGTGTGCGCTTCGACTACTTCAGCACCACCTCCAACACGCCGCAGAACGGAACCACTGCGGCAGCCTCCGGCGAGCGCCTCGACAAGCAGCCTACCTACCGAGCGGCTGTCGTCGTCAAGCCGCGGCCGGAAGGAAGCGTCTACTTCGACTGGGGCACCTCGTTCAATCCATCCGCCGAGTCGCTCTCGCTCAGCGGCAACAACGCCACCTCGCCGCCCGAGTACAACGAGACCTACGAACTCGGGGCCAAGTGGGAGTTCCTCCACGAGCGCCTCAACCTCAACGGCAGCATCTTCCGCACGGAGAAGCTCAACGCCCGCGAGACCGATCCCACCAACTCCAACAACATCATCAACTCCGGCAACCAGCTCGTGCGCGGCGTGCAGATCGGAGCGCTCGGCCACATGCCGGGGAGCTTCGACCTCATCCTCGGCTACGCCTACCTCGACGGCGAAGTGGAAAAGTCCATCCTCAACGCTTCGCCCTTCGTCGCGATCAACAACGTGCTGATCGCCGCCAAAGACCCTCGCGCCAACACCGCACCCTTCTTCATCAGCCCCAAGGGCTATCCGCTGGCGAACGTGCCGAAGAACGCCGGCAACTTCTGGGTTACGCACAGGATCGTCTACGGCTTCGTGGGTGGCTTCGGTGGCAATTATGTGGCCGCGCGCCGCGCCAGTTCCTCGGCGCTGGTCGGCGTGTACAACGCCCAGACGCTGCTCGATCCTTCGACCGTCGCCCTGGTGCCAAAGTCAGTTGCCGGATACACCTCCCTAAACCTCATGCTGAAGCGTTCCATCGGGGAACACCTCAACCTGCAGATGAATCTCATCAACCTAACCAACGCATTCTTCATCGATCAGCCTCACCCGGGTCACCTTGTGCCCGGGGAAGGACGTAACGCGCAGTTCGGTATCAACTACAAGTTCTGACCTAGCAATCTGGTCCCTAACCGCGAGAGGCGGTCCGCCACGGGAGCGGGCCGCACCCGCAAAGCAATGAGGCACACCCCATGTTGATTGTGATCCCCGAGGTCTTTACCAGGGAGCAGGTGCGCGGCCTGCGCGCCAGTCTCGACGCTGCCGAATGGGTGGATGGCAAGGTCACCGCAGGCCACCAGTCCGCGCAAAGCAAGAACAACTCCCAGATCCCTGAAAACCATCCAGTAGCACGCGAGGTTGGCGAGCGTATCTTGCAGTCTCTAGGCACGCATCCGCTGTTTCGTTCTGCAGCATTGCCGCTCAAGGTCTTTCCGCCACTCTTCAATCGATACGCTGGCGGCCAGACCTTCGGAACGCATGTGGATAACGCGATCCGCACGCACGCGGCCAGCGGCGGCCGCATCCGCACCGACCTCTCCTGCACGCTCTTCTTCTCCGACCCCGAAGAGTACGACGGCGGCGATCTCGTCGTCGAAGACACCTACGGCTCCAAGAGCGTCAAGCTGCCTGCAGGCGACATGATCCTCTATCCCTCGACCAGCCTGCACCACGTCACCCCCGTGACCCGAGGCGCTCGCGTCTCCAGCTTCTTCTGGCTGCAGAGCATGATCCGCCAGGACTCACAGCGCTCACTGCTCTTCGACCTCGACAACGCCATCCAGCGCGTGGCCTCGAACCCCGCCACGGACGTGCAGCGCAGCGTCGTGCAGCTGACCGGCGTGTATCACAACCTGCTCCGGCAATGGGCTGAGCTGTAGGCCTCGCCAACGCATCCCGAGACATTGAGTTCGGTGCAGCACGATCGCACCGGAAGGCCCGCGTCACCCTCATGGCGCGGGCCCTGTTTCTTGTCCACGTAACGGCACAAATCGTGCCCGGACGGCCTCAAAGCACGATTTGTGACAGTACCGTCACGGTTGAACCTCGTTTGGTTCCCGATATCCACTGAAAACTTGCTTTCCACCGATGTAGGGCCTTGAAGCCACAGGCCTTGGGCGACATACTCGGCACAAGAGCTATACGCATCAGCTCGAGCTTCCCAGAACGAGAGTCCCCGAGCCGTGAACGCTTACCGCCGAGAAGACGTCCTCCGTATCCTCAGGTTGCCGAGCCGTCAGTTGAATACGTGGGAGCGGGCGGGCCTGGTGCCAAGCACGGAAGAATACAGCTTCCAGGATCTCGCTCAAGTGCGGAAGCTACGTGACCTGACCGCAAACCGTATCTCTGTCTCCAGCATTCGCCGCTCCGTGGACGCCATGCAGAAGGTCTCCGGGCTCGCCAATCCGCTGGTGCAGTCGGCTGCCGTCCGGGTAGGTTCTGGTGTGGTCTTTCGCCAATGGGGGGCACTGGTGAATCCGATCTCGCGGCAGATGGCATTCGACTTCGAGCTGGCGCCCTGCGCTGGAATGCAGACCGCGAGGACCTCGTCCTCGGCCCATCCGGAGATCGCCGCACAGGCACAGGAGATGTTCCTGCGCGCCGTGCGCCTCGAAGAGAGCAGCCGCACCGTCGGCGAGGCCGCAGAGATGTATCGCGGCATCCTCGAACTGCAGCCGAACCACGCTCCCGCCGCCATCAACCTCGGCACCATCTACTACAACCAGCGCGACTTTGCCGGCGCCGAGAGCATGTACCGCAAGGCCACCATCGCCGATCCCGAATACGCTCTCGCGTTCTTCGATCTCGGCAACGTGCTGGATGAGCAGCAGCGGCTGCCCGAGGCCATCGAGTCCTACGAGCAGGCCCTCAAGCTCGTTCCTGGCTACGCCGATGCGCACTACAACATCGCGCTGGCCTATGAGCGCCTGAAGGAGCCGCGCAAGGCGCTCCGTCACTGGACCGCCTACGCGAAGCTCGACCCCACAGGCCCCTGGGCCAGTCACGCCCGTCAGCAGGCCAAGCGCATCCTCGCGCAGGAGCCGCTGGCGATCGTCTGCCGCCATGGACGGCAGATGAAGGGTAAGTAACACAGCTTCTGGCCTTTAGCTCGAGACCCGTAGCTCACAACTCGAGACCCGATCGTCCTGTCTCCTTCGACCGGTTCCGGGCCGTCCCATCACCGCTCAATCCGCGCCCCCACTGATACACTCCCATTCGAGCAGCAGTCACCACACCTCTGCGCGTAAGGGAGAGCCGCCGCATGGCCGCACCGTCCACCTATCGCCCGTTCGTCTCCGCCGATGAGAGCCCCAAGGAGCTGACCGTCCGGGCTCTCGTCCTGGGGGCCATCTTCGGCATTATCTTCGGCGCGGTGACGGTCTACGTCGGCCTCAAGGCCGGCCTCACGGTGGCAGCGTCCATCCCCATCTCGGTGCTTTCGATCTCCATTCTGCGAGTCTTCGGCCGCGCATCGATCCTCGAGAACAACATCGTGCAGACGGCCGGCAACGCAGGCCAGTCCATCGCCTCGGGCGTCATCTTCACCCTGCCCGCGCTGGTCTTCCTCGGCTTCGACCTCGAAGGCTTCCGCATCTTCGCGCTGGCATTGTTCGGTGGCTGGCTTGGCGTGCTCTTCATGATTCCGCTGCGACGCCAGCTCATCGTCGAAGAGCATGCCACGCTCACGTATCCCGAAGGCACCGCCTGCGCGGAGGTCCTCAAGGCTGGCGAGCGCGGAGGCTCCTTCGCGAGCCGCGTCTTCCTTGGCCTGGGCTTCGGCGCGCTTTATGCGCTCTTCCAGAACGAGGGTCTAACGGCTCTGTTTCCAGCGACTCCGAATAAGAACTTCAACTTTGACCCGAACGGTCAGCAGATCATGAAGGGCGCCGCAATCCGCGCCGACGTCACGCCCGAATACCTCGGCGTGGGCTACATCATCGGCATCCGCGTCGCGGCCATCATGCTTGCTGGCGGCGTCTTCTCCTGGCTGGTGCTGATGCCCACGATCGTCTTCTTCGGCAAGCACCTCCCCGGCCCGCTCTATCCGGGCACCGTGCCCATCAGCATGATGGATCCCAGCTCGCTGTGGCGCACCTACGTCCGGCCCATGGGCGCGGGAGCCGTCGCGGCCTCGGGCCTCATCACCCTGCTGCGCACCGCCCCCACCATCATCAGCGCGCTTACTTCAGGCTTCTCCAAGATGGGAGCCAAAGTGGACGACAAGCTGGCCCCCACCCGCTCCCGCATCGAGCATGACCTGCCCATGAGCGTCGTCGCTGGCGGCAGCCTATTGCTCGTCCTCCTGATGTTCGTCTTCCTGCAGTTCAAGCCGGTGCCGGGAGCGCAGGTGGGTGTGCTGGCGAACTTCGCGGCATCGCTGCTCATCATGGTCTTCGGCTTCCTCTTCGTCACGGTGAGCGCCCGCATCGTCGGCATCGTCGGCTCGTCGGCCTCACCGGTCAGCGGCATGACCATCGCAACCCTCATGGCCACCGCCGCGATCTTCCTCGTCAAGGGATGGACCGCCCCAGCCTTCGGCGCTCTCGCCATCACCATCGGCGGCGTGGTGTGCATCGCAGCCTCCAACGCCGGCGACACCTCGCAGGATCTCAAGACCGGCTTCCTCATCGGCGCCACGCCCTGGAAGCAGCAGGTCGCGGTCATGTTCGGCGTGGTCATCTCCACACTGGTCATCGGCCTCACGCTCAACCTGGTCAACAAGGGCTTTGAGAGTTTCAGCAAACTGCCGCAACCAAAGACGTTCTCGCTGGCAGCTCTGCCGGAAGGCGTGCAGAACCAGGGCAACTTCACGCGCGACGAGGTGAAGCTGCGTGCCACCGCATCGTCCTCCGCACCTGTCACCGGCACGCTGGCCAACCCGCACAGCTACATCCTGCTCAACGCCATCGGCTCGCCCACGCTGGAGGATGGCAAGTACCTCTACAACCCCGCCACGCAGCAGATCGAGGTGCAGTGGACGCAGGGTATCGGCAGCGAGAAGGCTGCCGCGCCGCAGGGCCGCCTCATGGCCACGGTCATCAATGGCATCCTGAGCCGCAAGCTGCCGTGGGGTCTCGTGCTGCTCGGCGTCGCGCTGGTCATCGGGATCGAGCTGCTCGGCGTGCGTTCGCTCACCTTCGCCGTCGGAGCGTACCTCTCCATCGGCACCACGCTGGCCATCTTCTGTGGCGGCCTGGTGCGCTGGCTCTCGGACCAGGCCATCGCCCGCGCGGGCAACGCTCCACAGACCGAAGCCGAGAGCGAGGTCTCGCCGGGCAGCTTGTTCGCATCCGGGCTCATCGCCTCCGGTGGCATCATGGGCCTCGTCGGCGTGGCCTTCCAGGCCTTCGACAAGACCTTCCCGCAGTTTCCGCAGAACGGCCCCCTGCACAAGGACCGGGTCAGCGTCGTATGCTTCGCCCTGCTGGGCTTCGCCCTCTACCACTTCGCCCGCAAGCCCATGCCCGCCGAAGCTGTCCTCGAAGAGGTCGAGCAGCAGGACAGCCGGCAACCCTAGTAACCTTGGACGATCACGCAAGCCCATCACCCCAAAGGATTCGGAGCACCTATGAAGCGCATTCTCGTCGCCGCAGCCCTGGCCGCGGCCCCGTTCACCCTCGCCGCGCAGACCAAGCCCGTCACGGCACCCGCGACCTCGGCCACCGATGCGGCCAAGCAGGCCAAGGTGCAGGAGCTCTTCGCTGCCATGCACGTCGAGCGCGCCAGTGAGCAGATGGTCAAGACGATGCAGGGCATGGTCGCCCACGCCGCAGAGAGCGCTCCCGGGGCGCAGGACGCCACCCCCGAGCAGCGCAAGATCATGGCGGAGTATGAGCAGAAGGCCATGGATCTCGCCGTGAAGAGCATCGGCTGGGAGGCCATGAAGCCGGTCTACTCGCAGATCTACGCTGCCGACTTCACCGACGCCGAGCTCGACGGCATGATCGCCTTCTACCACTCGCCCTCAGGGAAGGCTCTCCTCGAGAAGCTGCCCGACATCGGCCAGCAGACCATGAAGATCGTCCAGGAACGCATGCAGGCACTCCAGCCCCAGCTGCAGCAGATCACCACGGACTATGGGAACAAGATGAAGGCAACGGCGCCCGCTCCCAAGAGCCCTGACACCGGCAAGTGACAGCTCAGTGGGCCTGGAACATCTCCCTGATGTGCTCAATCGCATCCTCGGAGAACGCCTCTTCCAGCCCACGCATCGCTCCTTCCGCAGCCACGGCGGCGCGGGCCTGGATATCAGCCTCGTACATTCGGAGCTGCTGATCGAGGTCCGCGCCTTGCTGCAGACCCCGCAGGATCGCGTGGGCCAGGTCCGCACCATCGCGCATCGCAAGGTTGGCTCCCTCGCCGGAGAACGGCGACATCACATGCGCGGCGTCGCCCAGCAGCGTGACGCCAGCGCGGTGCTCCCAGCTGTGTCCCACCGGAAGAGCCCAGAGCGGTCGCGGGATCGCGACGGGCTCAGCGGTCTCCAGCAGACGCAGCAACCCCGGCGACCAGCCTGAGAACAGAGCCAGCACGTCGTCGCGACGCACCAACGCATCCCGCGCGGGTGGTTCCTCCGCCATCGTCGCCGCATATACATGCACGCCACCCGATGCCGTCAGGTGGCCGTTGATCGCTCGCCGCTCTCCCAGGGCAAACATATTTCCCTTGCCGACGAGAGCAACGTTGGCAGGATCGACCGCCGCAGCGTTCGAGTGGAGCATCTCGAAGAACGTGACCCCGGTGTACTGCGGCGTCGTGCTCGATAGCAGCGGTCGCACCCGCGACCACGTGCCGTCCGCTCCGATGACGAGGTCGAACTCCTCCACCACGCCGTTGCGAAAGCGCAGGCTCACGGGCGCTACGGGGTCCGGCTGCACGATCTTCTGCAGCGCACGCTCCCACCGGACCGTCCCTTCGGGGAGTCCACCCAACAGCACGGCGCGGATCTGAGGCCGATCCGTCTCGGGCCGTGATCGATCGACCTCGAAGTCTTCCGGCTTCGTCAGCTGGAGGATCTCGAGCTCGCCGCGGCAGTTGTAGACGCGAAAATCCTGCTCGTCATAACGCGCAATCCTCTGGAACTCCTCCCACAGCCCCGCTTCGCGCATGGCATACTGGCCGCCTTCGGCATGCAGGTCGAGCACACCGCCCTGCGCCCGCGCCGTGGCGCTGGAGTCGGACTCGAAGATGGTGGCCGTGACGCCATGGCGGTCGAGGATGTTGGCCAGCACCAGGCCTCCCGGGCCGGCGCCGACGATAGCGATGCGCAGATCGTGGGTCATATGCATAGGATGCTATGTAGATGGATAGGATGCAATGCAAATAGATAGGCCCCAATATAAAATCTCCATATGTTCCACGAAGCTCCGCTCTCGCTCGGCATGCTCATCAACCGCAGCGCCCGCCTGGGGCAGCGCTGGCTGGAGTCCCGGCTGTCCCCGCTGGGTGTTGGAGCCGCAGCCGTTCCCGTGCTCGCGGCGCTCAAGGTGCAGGACGGCATGACCCAGCGTGAGCTCGCGCGGCGCATTGGCACGGAGCAGCCCACCATGGCTCAGACCCTCGCGCGCATGCAGCGGGATGGCCTGATCCTCCGAAGTCCCAATCCCGCGGACGGTCGCAGCGAGTGCATCCACCTCACCGAAAAGGCCAAGCGCGTAATGCCGAAGATCCGCGAGCTGCTGGTCAGCGGATTTGCCGTGACCAGCAAGGGCTTCAGCACCAGAGAGATGGAGACGCTGGAGGTGCTGCTGATGCGCTGGCTCGCCAACATGGAAGCGGAGCTGGGCGACCCTCCCGCCATTGAGCCGCTGGACGCGCAGGTGCAGAAGAAAACGCCCGTGGCGCGAAGGCCACGGGCTCCAGGTACAAAACGCGTAAGAGCTATATCTCCAGGATGATCGGCATGATCATCGGGCGGCGATTCGCGTTCTTCTGCAGGAACCGCTTGAGGTCGGCGCGAATCTTGTCCTTGATCACTCCGTAGTCGCGGCGCTCCACATCGTTCGAGCTCTCCAGCGTGCGCACGACGATGTCGCGCGCGTTGCGGAGCAGCTCCGGATCGTCCGCCGCGAAGCCGCGCGTGGTGATCTCGGGCATGCCCTCGACCTCACCGGTGGCGCGGTTGATCGCGATGATCGGAAGGAACAGGCCGTCGGCGCCCAGGTGCTTGCGGTCGCGGATGACGGTGTCGCCCACGACGTCGGCGGTGGAGTTGTTGTCGATGCAGACGCGACCGGTGGTGACCTTGCCGGTCTTCTCGGCGTGGTCCTTGTCCAGCGTCAGCACTTCGCCGTCCTCGAGCAGGATCACCTTCTCCGGGACGCCGGTGGCCTTTGCCAGCTCGATGTGCCGCTTCAGGTGGCGATAGTCACCGTGCACGGGCACGAAGAACTTCGGACGCACGAGGTTGATCATCATGCGCAGCTCTTCCTGCGAGCCATGGCCGGAGACATGGATCAGGCCGTTGGTGCCGTCGTCGGAGATCACGCGGGCGTCGCGGCGCTCCAGGTGGTCGATGACGCGGTAGATGGCCTTCTCGTTGCCGGGAATGATGCGCGAGCTGAGCAGGACGGTGTCGCCCGGATCGATCTTCGCGTGCTTGTGGTTGTCCACCGCAGCGCGCGAAAGCGCCGACATGGGCTCGCCCTGGGTACCGCTGATCAGGATGCACAACTGGTTCGGAGCGTAGTCGCGGATCTGGCCCGGATTGATCAGCAGCCCCGGCGGCGGCTCCAGGTAGCCGAGGTCCTGCGCGATCTCCGCGCTGTTGTCGATCGAGCGGCCGATGAGCGCCACCTTGCGGCCATGCTTGTGGGCCAGGTCCATCGCGATCTTCATGCGGTGGATCGACGACGAGAAGCACGAGAAGAACAGCTTGCGCGGCGCGGCGGCGAAGATGTCGTCGAGGCGGGGAATGACGGCCTTTTCGCCCGGCGTGAAGCCCGGTCGGTCGACGTTGGTCGAATCCTGCAGCAGGCAAAGGACACCCTGCTTGCCGAGGTCGGCAAAGGCCTGCAGATCGAACGGGTGACCGTCGGGCGACGAGAGATCGATCTTGAAGTCGCCCGTGTGCAGCACGATGCCCACGGGTGTATGTACGGCGAGCGCCACGCAGTCGACGAGCGAGTGGGTAACGCGAATCGGCATCACCGAGAACGGCCCGATGGTGACGCGGCGGCCGGGCTGCAGCTCGATCAGGTCGGCATCGTCCAGAAGACGATGCTCGTCGAGCTTACCCTCGACGTACGCGAGCGTGAACTCGGTGCCGTAGACCGGCACATTGAGCTCGGAGAGGATCCATGGCAGGCCGCCGATGTGATCTTCATGCCCGTGGGTCAGAAGAATGGCGCGGACCTTATCGCGGTTTTCGATGAGGTAGCTGATGTCGGGAACGACGATGTCGACGCCCAGCAGCTCCTCTTCGGGGAACATCAGGCCGGCGTCGATGACGATAATGTCATCGCCGTAGCGGAGGGCGAGGCAGTTCATGCCGAACTCGCCCAGACCACCCAGCGGAATCAGTTGCAGCTTCTCGGAAGGCATCAATATGTCAGTGTAGCGCAGGCGGCCCGATGCCACCTCCGCTCGATCAGTGCTGATGGTGCGGAATGGGCCCGGTAAGTTCATCGGGGGTACAACTTGCGAGGGCCCGGCGCGTCCTCTTTCCGGAGATTGTTCCGTGAATCGTCCGATAGATTCCGATGACGAAGAAGATCCAGCCCGCCTCGCCCGCGTGCTGCGGAGGGATGACGCAGGCGACCGCAATGCAGAGCAACCCAGCGAGTACGGATCCCAGGTACGCCGTCAGGTAGGAGAGCGTCAGGGAGCGCTCCAGCCGGTTCAGGCAGAGCTGTTCCCGCTGCCGCCAGGCGTTGGCATACATCAGCGTGATGCAGAGGTAGATGGCGGAGAAGACGGCGCCGTAGATGATCATCAGGTAGCGGGGCTGGTTCACCGCGCTGAAGGTTGGGTGCTGTGGCGTCTGGATCGCCAGGGAGAAGAGAAACTTCAGCGGGTACACATAAAACAGCAGGCAGAACATCAGTGCGGAGTTCAGCACGATCGTGCCCATATCGTGCAGGCCGTACAGACGAAAGAACCTGTAATGGGCGTACCAGACCATCATGAAGAACAGGAAGCAGACGCAGAACGGAGCGAAGCCGAGCAGCACCTGGGTCAACTCGTCGAAGGTGCGGGGCACCTCGAGTGAGACGACGATCAGGGTCAAGGCGAAGCCGAAGATGACGTCGCTGAAGGCGTCGATGCGGGACATGGCTGTACCGCGAAGCCGGAAGCCGTCGCGGGCGATGTGCTCATGAAGGGCTTTCATTTCGGCAAGGGTAGCAGAGACGTCTCTGCTACCTCAGGGAAATCCTGCGGCTTTTCTGCTAGACGCCGCGCAGCACGCGGACGGGGAAGTAGAAGATCGCGGAGATCAGCTCCAGGACGCCCTTGATCGTGATGCCTACGATGCGGAAGGGAAGCATGATGAGCCAGACGATGGGGTACAGGACGATCGCAACCAGCGCCAGCGGCCAGCAGAGGATCAGAAGAATCAGGAAGAGAAGAAACTTGATCATGGTCGTAAACCTCGCATGTTGAAATACGGAGCTTGGCCCAACTGTGTTCCCTGATTGAAGGCTCCAGCCGCGCGGTGTCCGGCATCTGGAGCCTTCACGGTGGATGGCTTACCGCAGCACTTCCTCCAGCGCGGTCGAGAGGTCTGTCTTCTCATCGCGGTACTTCACGATGATGGGCGTGTAGACCGATAGACCGAGATCCTTGCCGGGGCCCTTCGTGATGGCTCGTGACCCGGCAACGACTACTGCTCCCGAGGGGATGATCAGCGGCATCTCGGGCGTGGCTTTGAGGATCGTGTTGTTCACCACGTCGTAGACCGGGGTGCCGCGGGTGAGGATGACTCCGGCGGCCAGTACGGCGCGCGAGCGGACGATGGTGCCTTCGTAAACGCCGGTGTTGCCGCCGATGAGGGCGTCGTCTTCGATGATGACGGGCGAGGCGTTGACGGGTTCGAGCACACCGCCGATCTGCGCGGCGGCGGAGAGATGAACGCGTTTGCCGATCTGCGCGCAGGAACCAACCAGGGCGTGCGAGTCAATCATGGTGCCTTCGTCGACATAAGCGCCCACGTTGACGTAAGCGGGCGGCATCATTACGACACCGCTGGAGAGGTACGCGCCGGACCGCACGCTGCTGCCGCCGGGGACGATGCGGATGCCCTGCTTCTTGGTGAAGTGACGAACGGGATAGGTGGCTTTGTCGACGAAGCTGAGCATGGGACGGGCGTCTGGATTGCTGCCGTTCATGGCTTCGAGGGCGCCAAGGCGGAAACCGAGGAGGATGCCGCGCTTGACCCAGGCGTTGACGCGCCAGCCGGTGGGCGAAGAGGCGTCGGGCTCGGCGGAGCGGAGGGTTCCGGCTTCGAGGGCATCGCGGAGTTGATGGAAGGCCTTCAGCGCGTCAGCATTGCCGACGGCTTCGGAGCCAAGCGAGAAGAAGTGCTCGATGGAGGTTTGGAGTTGATCGAAAGGCATGCTTCTTCATTCTATCGACTAGCGGGACGGACTCTACTTCTTCGTCTCATCGGCTTTGAGGGCGAAGGGAATCCAGCCGGCGAGGGTGTAGGTGCCGGGGTCTCTGTCCCATTCGGCGCGGGGCACGGCGGTGAGCTGGTCGCGGGTGAGGCCGGGAAGGTTGAGGTCGAGGATGGGGATGCCGCCTTCCTTCACGTCCACGATGTAGCCCTTGGAGATGCGGACGCCGGTGCGTTTTACCCAGTCGGCGGCCTTAATGGTCGGCAGCTGCTCGATCTGCTCCGGAGTCCAGTTGGGGAAGTGGAGCTGGTACTCGAGGAAGATGGCTGCGGGCCGGGTCATGAAGCTGGGGCGATGGCCGACGTTCGGCAGCCAGACGCTCTGGGGCAGGTTCCGCGTAGAGCCGGTGATGGCGGCGACGCGGTGGCGCAGGTCCTCGAAGAAGGGCTCGAACTCGTGCTCGTTGGACACGACGTGGTCGAGGTAGCCGTTCATGACGAGTGTGGGCCCGGCTTCGGAGCGCAAGGCGTAGAGGTCGGCGCCTTTGTCGGGCATGAAGCTGAGGGCGCGGTAGGGTGCGCCCTGGCAGTTGATGGCTGCGCTGGTGTCCCAGGTACCGCCGTTGCCGTCGAGGTTGCCGCCGCCGGAGAGGACCAGCGCGCGGATGCGGGGGACCTGCCTGCTGGCCAGTGCGGCGGCGAGGCCCGCATGGAAGCTGCCCATGGAGTAGCCGACCATGGCGATGCGGTTGCGGTCGACGTCGGGGCGTGAGGCGGCGTAGCGCAGGGCCTGGAGGGCATCCTCGATCATGAGGCCGCCGACTCGCTCGGGGTGCATGAGGCCGGGGATCGGCTTGTCGTGCTCGCCGACCTCGGAGCCACGGGAGGTGGAGCGCTCGAACTCACCGATGGGGTCGTAGGTGACGACGACCGCGCCGGCGGAGGCGTAGAGCAGGCCGGTGTACACCGCGTACCAGGAGCTCTTGTCGCCGCCATGGCCGTTGACGACGACGATGGCGGGCAGGTGGCCGCGCGGATGGTCGGGTACGTAGACGATGGCCGGAACGCGGCGGCCGAACTGGGTGGCGAAGGTGACGTGCTCGATGTGCACGCCGGGCGCGGCGGGCTGGGAGCCGAAGCTGTGGGCCGCGACCGGAGGCAGCGGGCTGTCGATGGAGAGCGCGTGCACCGCTTGCTCGCGCCATTGCTCGAGCTGGGCGCGGGAGACGGTCTGGGCTTGCACGGTGAGGCCAGCAAACAGCAAGAACGCGGCAGCGAGGGTGGGTACCCCCCCTCCCCCTTTTCTTGTGGGAGTGTTCAAAGGAGAGACTTTAGGGGTGGACTTCGACCAAGTGTGCCGGGAAGCGAAGCGAACGCACCCGCCTGCTCTTCGCTTCGACTCGGAATGGCGGATCGCAAAGATGTTCATCAGCTTGGGTTTGCCGTCTGAAGGAAGGCCCTTCTTTCATTGTAGGGATTTCAGCAGGGAAGTATGCCACTTCGGACGAATCGGCCTGGGCCGCACTGCCTGGAAGTCCGCGCAATGGAATCGCATCGAGTGCTGCGTGTGGAGTCGCGGGATATGAGTTTCCGATACGAGTGAACCAGATGCCAGTGATCGAGAGGCCAGATAGGGTCCACGCTCGAGGTTGAAGTGATGGCCGGCTGTCTATGGCAGCCGATCAGCTGCGTCGTGGTGCTTTCGCGCTCGGAAAGCTCTTCAGGACGGCCTCGGCGGGCGAGACGATCGCAACCTCCCTTGAAGTCCCGTAGACCATTCTCGTGCTGAGGGCGCCATCGATGACGCCAAGGATTGCCGTGGCCGCCGCCTTCGTGTCGAGGGCCAGGGGCTTGAGAAGGCTGGTGAGATAGTCCAGAAACCTGTTCTCGTGTGCGATCGCCACGCGATGGAACGGGTGGGCGAAGTCCGGATATTCGGACGCGATGCGAAGGAACGGGCAACCGATGATGTCGGACCGGTTCACGACCTGTTCGATCCGGGCCAAGGCTTCATGGATATCCTTCGCTGGGGCCGGGGTATCGAGGTATTCAAAGAACGATCGGTCGCGATATTCAAGGTATGCGGCCACGAGGTCATCCTTGCTCGGGAAGTGGCGGTAGAAGGTCGCCTTCGCGACCTCGGAGGCAGCCATGATCTTCTCGGTGCCGGTGGCGCGGACGCCTTCTGCGTAGAAGAGGCGGTCGGCAGCCTCGAGGATTCTCTCCCGTGGATCGGATTGTTTTTGCGTGGCCATGGAAATATCTTGACAGAAGACAGACTTGTCTGTCTATACTTGACCCATCAAGACAGACAGGTCTGTCTCGTAATCAGCTTCAAGAGAGGGATGGGTGGAAATGGCTAAGTTCGCATTGCTTGTTGAGTTGAAGGCCAAACCGGGGAAGGAATCGGAAGTCGAGGCGTTTCTCGAGAAGGAGGCTTCGCTGGTGCGGGGCGAGGCCGGCACGCTGTCGTGGCATGCGACGGCGGTTGAAGGTGGGGCTGGAGACTATCGAATCTTCGACACCTTCGATGACGAAGCTGCCCGCGAGGCCCATTTGAACGGCGAGGCAGGACAGGAGCTTGTGGCGCACGCGGAGGAGCTGTTCTCCGAGACACCCAGGGTCTTCCGGCTTCGAGTGGTTGCCCAGAAGTAAGGGGCTTCGCAGGCTCTGGCGCACTGCGGTCAGCGCGCCGGGCACCAACACAACCTTCGAAAGAGTGAATGAAAATGCCTAGCCGCTTCAGCAAAGGTCTGCAGCTGTTCCTGGGAATTGTGATGTTTCTGTTCGGATTCCTCAAGTTCTTCCAGCCAATTCGTGGATGGTTCGATATCCAGATTCAGCAGAGCCATCTGCCGCACGAAGCGATCCTTGCCGGCAAAGTAAGCGAGATGGTCACCGGCATTCTCTTCCTGTTGCCGTGGCTGTTGCGATCGCTCAGCGCCAAGGCCAGAGATCAAGTCGTGCTGGTCGCGTGTCTCCTCCTGTTGGCCCAGATGGCGGTTGCGATTTATGTCCATCTGCAGCCTGGGGTGCCAGCCGGAGTTCTTCCGCTCGGCATCAAGGCGCCGGTGATTCCTGTCAGCGTTCTGGTGCTGGGACTCGTAACCGCCTTTGGCGCCTGGAAGGAACTGCGAGCGTGATCGTCCACGAGGGAAGCTCTCCATGTGGCCTCGCCTGCTCACGCTCGATACCTCAGGGGCTAGAGTCCGGTGATTGAGGGCGGTTTATGGCTAAAGTCTCGTCCTCAAAGAGCGGGAACTTATCCAGCGGTTCCCTTGCAGGATTGAGATCGCTTCGCGAGTAACTCCCGCAGGCAAACTTTTACGAATCGATACAAAGGAGAATAAGTCGTCATGAATGCTCTCAATCAAATGGATACTCAGGAACCTCTCAACGAGAACAACTCTGCCATCCCTGTAAGTGACGAAGTAACAAAGCCCACGATCGTGTTGGTTCACGGGGCCGTGGAAGATTCGTCACTGTGGACTCATGGCGTGATCCAGCGGCTCCAGCGCGATGGCTATTCGTTCAAGGTCTTCTCGAATCCCTTGCGCGGTGTGGCGCATGACGCCGCCTACCTGCGCAGCCTGCTGGATACGATCGAGGGACCGGTGTTGCTTGTATCCCACGCGAACGGCGGGGCCGTCATCACGCAGGCTGGGGACGATCCCAAGGTCAAGGGCCTTATCTATGCGGGGTCGCCGATGCCGGGCGCAGGGGAAACTACCAATGATTGCCTCGAGCGCTTTCCTGGCGGCGATTTCGCTTCGTCCGTCGACCTGATCCCCTACACGCTGCCTGATGGAACGAGCGGCACGAATCTTCTCGTCAAGGCCGAGAGATACGCGTACCTCTTAGCCGCCGATGTACCTGAGAGTGTGCTCGTGCTGATGATTGCGACGCAACGCCCCATCGCCCTGGCAGCGCTGCAGGAGCGACTGACGTCAGCTGCGTGGACGAGCAAGCCGAGCTGGCAGATCAGGCCGTTGCTGGATCCCGTGATTCCGCAGGAGGAGTTCAAGTTCGAAGCTGAACGTGCTCACTCCACGGTGATTGAGCTGAAGTCTTCGCACGCGATCCCGGTTACGTTCCCGGATGTTGTGGTCGATGTGATCGAGCAGGCCGCCCGCGCTATCTCGGAGTGACGGTGTCTGTTTCCGGCGGATCGTTTCTGTTGGAAGAGGGCTCGTTTGGGGGGCGAGTCTCGGGTTGCGGGTCTCGGGTTTGAGAGCCAGTGGTCCGGTTGGACGTCAGCGGGCCGGTTGTTCGACGTGGACGACCAGGTAGGTGATCTGGTGGCCGGGGGCGAGGATCCACTGGTGGGGAACGCCGGCGGCGAAGTGGATGACGTCGCCGGTGGTGACCGCTACGCTGGCGCCATTGCGGATGGAAGGGCCGCGAACCTCGTGGGGCGCGGTTCGTTTGGGGTCGACGACCTCGCCGCCGTAGATCAGGGTGGCATCCCCGCTCTGGACGACCATGACGTCGGCTGTGGCCTCGTGGACCTCGGCGATGCCGCTCTCGGTGTGCACGGTGATGGAGAGGGCGTGATCGCCGAAGTCATCCTTGTGCTTGATGCCGAGGGAAGAGACTCCGTGAGGCCAGATGGTTACGGGGTCGGCATTGGCGGGCGGAGGCGGGACGCGCTCTGCCGCTCGGGCGTCGTGCCTGCCGGAGCGGTCGATGGCTGAGGTGACGAGCCTCCAACCGAAAAGGAGCACGAGGATGGTGACGAGCCAGATGAGCAGGTGTTTGACTGTGGGGTGCATGTTCGTCTCGCGAAGGCTGCCCTGGACACATCTGAGGCAGATGGAAGGATGCTAGCAGTCCTTCCGCGGGACACGCGAGCGGCAGCGGGAGGTTGACGAAAGATCGCTCCCGCCGATGCTCGAGGATGTGGGGCCTACACGGTGTACTGCTCGTCGGAGACGGGTTCGAGCCAGTCTACGGCCTTGCCGTCAACGGATTCCGTGATCGCGATATGCGTCATGCCAACGGTGGCGGAGGCGCCGTGCCAGTGCTTCTCCCCGGGCTCGAAGAAGACGACGGTTCCGGGAGTAACTTCCTGGATGGATTCGCCATCCTTCTGGACCCAGCCGAGTCCCTGGGTGATGACGATGGTCTGACCGGAGGGATGCGTGTGCCAGCGTGTGCGGGCCCCAGGTTCGAATGTCACGATGCCGCCGTTGGAGTGCCGGCCGCCGTCCGCAGGGAAGAGGGAATCGATGCGCACGTTTCCGGTGAACCAATCTGCGGGTCCAACGACGGAGGGCGTGGCGCCAGTGCGGGTGATCTTCATGGTGTCCTTTCGAGGTGTTCGTGATTGCCTTCCAAGCCTACGCCTGGGCGGTCTGGAGCTCTTGCGACGTCTTATCGGGATCTATTTCTTCCGGCTTTCAAAGACATCCTTGACCACGGGTAGCGCGGAGAAGGCGCAGGGCCAACCCGCATAGAAGGCGATGTGCGTCAGAACTTCAGATGCCTGTGACTGCGTGAGGCCGTTGTCCATGGCACGGTTGAGGTGATACGGAATCTGCGCAGTCTGTCCGTTTGCAATGAGGGCGCTTACGGTGACGAGGCTGCGATCGCGAGGCGCGAGTGCGGGTCGAAGCCAGAGATCGCGAAACAGCACGTCCGTTGTGTTCTGCACGAGGCCGGGTGAGACCGTGCCGAAGTTGTTGCCAACCTGGGTAGCTCTCTTCGCCTCGGCGTCCTCATTGAGGGGCAGCAGAGGCTCCTTCGCAGGCGGAAGCTGGTCGATGCCGATCCTTCGTTGCGAGAAGATGTCTTTGGCGACGGCGACGGCGGCCATGGCGTTTCCCCAGCCTGCATAAAAGGCGAGGTGCGTGATGATCTCGGAGAGCTCCGCAGGCCTCACTCCGTGGTCGAGCGCAAGCGCGAAGTGGAACGGCATCTCGGCCGTCTGGAGGCCGGCGATGAGTGCTGCCACGGTCAAGATGCTGCGGTCCCGGAGGGTGAGTTCGGGGCGTTGCCAGACCTTGCCCAGCAGGGCTTCCTTCGTGTATCGCTCCAATGCGGGCGACACGGCGCGAAGATCGTCATCGCTCACGGAATTTGCGGGCAGCTTCAGACTGCTTGATACGGACATGGTTGTCTCCTCTGCGATGGCGGGCACGGCTGCGCACAGCGGGGCTGCAAGCAGGGCCATGCCCGTCATGATGAAATCGCGGCGATGCATGGCGGGTATCTTGGTCTAGCGCATCACGTAGCCGCCATCGACCGAGATCGACTGGCCGGTGACGTAGCTTGCGTGATCGCTGCAGAGCCACAGAACCGCGTCGGCGATCTCTTCCGGACGCCCGAGGCGCTTCATGGGGACGAAGGTCTGAAGCATCCTGTCGAGCTCGGGGCCTTGTCCTTCGGCGATCATCTTGTCCGACATGGGTGTCTGGATCATGCCGGGGCAGACGTCGTTGACGCGAATGCCGCGGGTGGCATACTCCAGCGCTGCGCTCTTGGTGAAGCCGATGACGCCGTGCTTGGCGGCGTGATAGGTGCCACGCTGGTTGCCACCGATGAGGCCTCCGAGCGAAGAGCAGTTCACGATGGCTCCGCTGCCTTGCTGGCGCATGACCTGGAGCTCGAACTTCATGCAGCTCCACACGCCGCGGAGGTTTACTGCCATCACGCGGTCGTAGTCGTCGCGAGGCGAATCGGCGGTTTCGGCCAGAACATTCTGTATGCCGGCGTTGTTGTAGGCCGCATCGAGGCGGCCGAAGGTGGCGACGGTCTGCGCCACCATGGCTTCGACCTGCGCATCGTCGGAGACGTCGCAGGTGACGGCGAGAGTGTTGTAGCCCTCATCGGCAAGCTGCTTTGCGGCAGCCTGAACCTCTTTCGCATTCCAGTCAGCGAGTACGACGGATGCGCCGGCCTTCGCAAATGCCTGTGCGGTGGCTAGTCCCAGACCGGATGCAGCGCCGGTGACGAGAGCTACCTTGTTCTCAAACGAGATGTTCATGTGGTCTCTTCTCCCTGAAGCATGTGGTTCGTGGTTTGGCCGAGGCAAACGGTGTTCCCGGCTGAGGCACGTGTCGGGTGCGTACAGGAAGTATGATGTCCGGAATCCAGAGACGAAGGCATCCCGGGGGCATACGGTGATGAGTATGATTCATGAATGATCAGGGAGAATCTGGCCGAGCTTGCCGCCTTCGCTACCGTCGCGGAAGAGCGTAGTTTTACCCGGGCAGCTTCGCGTCTGGGGATTTCGCAGTCGGCGTTGAGTCACTCGATCCGAGGCCTTGAAAAGAGGCTTGGGGTGCAGTTGCTGGCACGCACGACGCGTAGCGTCTCCGCGACGGCAGCCGGAGCGGATCTGCTGCGAGAGCTTGCGCCTGCGCTGGAGCGTATCCGCGGCGCGGTGGCAGAGACGATGCAGCAGAGGGAGCGGCCTGCGGGCCGGATCCGGCTGATCATCCCGCGCACTGCAACGGAGATGGTGATTCTGCCGAAGCTGGCGGCGTTCGCCCGGGCTTACCCGGAGATTGTGCTGGAGGTGACGTCTTCGAACGATCCCGTCGATCTTGTCGAGGGGGAATACGACGCTGGGGTGCAATTGGGGGAGTTCATTCAACGGGACATGATTGCTGTCCGGGTGACGAAGGAGATGCGACTCGCGGTGGTGGGATCTCCGGCATACTTCGAATCGAATCCGGTGCCTAAGCGGCCTCAGGATCTGAAAGACCACGCCTGCATCGGATTCCGTTTCAGCAAGAGCCTGTATCGTTGGGAGTTTGAGAAGGGGCGCAAGGCGCTTACGGTGAGCCCGCAGGGGCCGGTGTCCTTCGACGATCCGGACCTTGTGATTCAGGCCGTGCTCGATGGAGTTGGGATCGGCACTGCGATGGAAGAGACGTTGAAGGGGCTGATCGCGAAGGGGCGCCTGGTGCAGGTGCTGAGGGACTGGTGCCCGCCGTTCCCGGGATACTTTCTCTATTACCCCAGCCGAAGAAATCAGCCCGCTGCGCTGGCGTCGCTGATTGCGACTCTGCGGCTTACCGATTGAGCCGAGATGTGACGATGGGCTGGCGCTGGTTCGATAACAACGCAAAGCGAGTGGGTTACTCGGCATCTTTGAAGTTGGCGGGTTTGATGACCTTCATGACTTCGTGTTTCTTGATGTAGTCGGGGTCGATGGTAACTCCTACGCCGGGGCCGGTGGGGACGGTGATGATGCCGTCGGCATCGGAACGGAGGGTGCTGGTGGGGCAGGTGTAGGGGAGGTCGTTATTGAATTCCTTGAACTCGTGGTAGGGGCCGGAGTTTGTGATGGCTGAGACGAAGTGCATCATGTACACGTAGCCGAGGCCGGTGCTGGAGATATGCGGGATACATTGCTTGCCTAACACGGCGGCCATGCGGGCGACCTTCATGCAGCGGACCATGCCGCCGAAGTAGAACATGTCCTGCTGCACGATGCCGACGTTGTTATGCGCGAGGATGTGGCGGAAGTTCCAGGTGGAGGGTTCCTGTTCGCCGAGGGCGATGGGGATCTGGAGGGCGTCGGCGACTTGTTCGAGGCCGTCGTAGTCGTCGAAGGGGACCGGCTCCTCGTAGAAGGCGTAGTTATATTCCTGCATGATCTTGCCGATGCGGATGGCTTCGGCGGGGGCGTAGCTGCCGTTGGAGTCGGCGGAGATGACCATGTCGTCGCCGAAGGTTTTGCGGACCATGGGGATGAGGCGCGCGGAGCGGTCGGGCGGGGTTTCGACGTGGGACATGCGGCCGCCGAGCTTGAACTTGATGGCCCTGGCGTGGGAGATGGCGACGTCGCGCTGGAGGTGGTCGATGGTCTCCTCGGGCGTGATGTAGCGCTCACCGTTGGCCTGGTAGACGTTGATCTTCGGGTTGGTGATCCTGTCGCCGATGAGCAGGCCGATGGGCTTGTTGGCAAGCTTGCCGAAGAGGTCGAGGATGGCGAACTCGAGGGTGGCCAGCGGGACGAACATGGCCATGCCGGTGGCCTTGTAGTTGGACTGGTAGACCATGCAGAGGTCGAGTTGCTTCTCCAAATCGCGTGCGTCTTCCTGGAGGAAGAAGGGCGCGATACGGTCCATGAAGATGGGCCAGAGCGAGGCCATCTGCTGGGCGTTGGAGATGGAGATGCCTTCGGCGCCGTCTTTGGAGCGGACACGGCAGAGCCAGGACTTCTTGTAGTGGAGAAGCTCGATGGAGTCGAGGATGACCGGGTTGGGGAAGAGGTCGCGGCGGAAGACGGGGAGGTCGCGCGCGGCGTCGAGCCTGGCGAAGTTGGCCTCGATCTCGGCGGGCGAAGGGCGGCGATGCGGCGGCCAGGGATGCTTGGCTGCGTGAGGCTGAGCGAAGGCTTCGGCAGCGGGGGCAGTTGCGAGGGCAGCGGCGGTGGCGAGAGTGTTGCGGAGCAGGTCGCGGCGGGTATGGGCAGGCATGGGCGCTGAAGGTCCTCAGCGCGGAACGATACTTGTCAGACAGCTTGGTTGTCGAGGAACAGAGTCGTTCGCGGGAGAGCGCTACGCGGGGAGCAGGCCTGCGCTGCGGTAGCTTGCAATCAGCGAGTCATAAAGCGCGAGGTCGGAACGGCTCCTGGCCATGAGCTGGGCCCCGCCGACCGCCGCGAAGATGGCGCGGGCGCGGGCCTGGCTGTCTTCCTGGGTGACGACTCCGGCCGCGGTGAGGACCTTGCTCAGCCACGCGACGTTCACGTCGGCGAAGGTCTGTACTTCCTTGCGGACCGGCTCCGGAAGGTCGTCGGTTTCGGTGGCCATAAAGCCGCTGAGGCACATGCGGTTCTCGTTCTCCAGAGCCCAACGGAAGGTTTCCGGGTAGCGGCGCAGCGCGTCAATGGGGCTGGGCGCCTCCGCGAGGATCGACTCCAACGTGGCGGCAAAGTCCTCCCAATAGCGGCGGGCGACGGCTTCGGCGAGCAGGGCCTTGCTGGGGAAGTGGTGGTAGATGCTGGCCGACCGAATGCCCACAACCTCCGCGAGATCACGAAAGTTGAGGCCGTTGTAGCCGTGCGCCTGCGCCACCTGCCGGGCGGCAGCCAGGATCTTTTCTCGGGAATCGGAACTCACGTCTCACCTCGGCTGCCGCAACCCAGCGGTCGGGCCTGGAGAAATATTATTTGAGATTCCTGAATCTACCAAGTGGCAGGTAGCGTCTCTTACGTAACCTACCAAGTGGCCGGTAGGAGTAGCGAAGTCAATCCTGTGACGGAAGCTCTTCAGACCGCCGTAACCTCAACCCCTCACCCAGTTTTCAAGGAGGCTGTCATGCCATTCGCCCGTATCGATCTCGCAAAGGGAAAGTCCCCCGAATACCGCGCTACCGTTGCCGATGTCGTCTATGAGGGCATCGTTGGAGTGCTCAAGGCACCTGCAGGCGACCGCTTCATGGTCATCGGCGAGCACGCCGTCGAGAACTTCGTGTACGACCCCACGTTCCTGAACATCGATCGCTCTCCCGATCTGATCATCCTGCAAGTGACCAGCACGGTTGGAAACACGAAGGAGCAGAAGGTCGCGTTCTTTCGCCAAATCGCAGATGAATTGAACCGCCGGCTCGGAGTACGTCGCGAGGACGTCTTCATCAGCCTGGTGTTTGTTGACCGCGAAGACTGGTCTTTTGGAAATGGCCAACCCTGGTAAGCAGCAGGGCAAAGGGAGAGAGCCAATGCGACCGGGCAGGGCGCTACGCTAGGAGGCGATGGCGTCGGTGTCCTGCGAGCCTTCGTACATGGTGAGGTTGACCCGGACCTGGTCCTTGCCCATGCGTTTGCTTTCGTAGAGGGCGCGATCGGCCTTCTGGAGCCAGGCACGGGAGTCAGCGCGGGAGTCATCGTCGAGCGGTGCGATGCCGATGCTGACGGTGACGCAACCGCGATGGCTGTGTTCGTGTGGAATGTTCAGGTCGCGGACGGCGCGCAGGAGTTCGGCGGCGACGATCTGGGCGCCGCGGAGCGGGGTGCCGGGGAGCAGGACGACGAACTCTTCGCCACCCCAGCGGCCGACGAAGTCCGCTTCGCGGCCGAGCGCGCCGCGCAGAGCATCCGCCACGGCGATGAGGCAGCGGTCACCGGCCTGATGTCCGTAGGTGTCGTTGAAGCGCTTGAAGTTGTCGATGTCGATGAGCATCAACGAGGCCTGCGGTGCGGTGGCGGCCGAGGAGAAGATCTCAAGCTGCAGGGTGGAGTCGAAGGCGCGGCGGTTGGGCAGGCCGGTGAGGGGATCGGTCTGGGCGAGTTGTTCGAGGCTCTCTCGGTCGCGTTCGAGGGCGTCGCGCTGCTGCTCGATGCGGTGGTGCTCGGTGATGTCGCGGAGCGTGCCGACGTAGCCCGAGACCTCGTGTGAGCTGGGGTTGAGGTAGGCGGTGACGGAGGCTTCGACCCAGCGCCAGCTGCCGTCCTTGTGAGCGATGCGATAGCGGAACTGGTGGTGCATCTTGCCCTGCCGGATGCTTTCGACGACGAGTTCGGCGAGGGGATAGTCGTCGGGGTGGAAGGTGCTCTGGCGATCGAGGAGGAGGAACTCCTCGGGAGTCCAGCCGGTGATCTTCTCGCAGGCCGGAGAGACGTAGCGCTGTTCGCTGTTGAGCGAAGAGAGGATGATCATGTCGTCGGCGTGAGAGAGCAGGGTCTGGTAGACCTCTCGGGCCTCGTTGGCGACGATTTCTGCGCGGAGGCGTTCATCCCACAATGCGCCGACGGGCAGAGCTGTCGCAGTAACCATCGCTAGATACATCTGCAGGATGATGAAGCGATCCGTCGTGCCGGCGTGAATGAGCATGATGGGACCGTGGCCGTGGCTTGTAGCGTACAGACCTACCGCGGCTGTGACGGCGGAGATATAGACTCCGCCTTCGAGTCCCATGGAGACCAGCAGGACGACCATCGGAGGGAAGATGGCGAAGAGCAAGGGATAGGACGACTGCCAGAAGATGTAACCGAGTACGACGGTGTAGAGGAGAAACGTTCCGGCGGAGGCCCGGATGTACGGAGCGATTACGCTGATACGGCGGTACTTCCCCGTGTAGATGAAGAGTACGGCCGGGAGTATGACAAGCAGTCCGAGTGAGTCGGCGAGGAGGGCGCTGACGGCGCTCTTGAGCAGGGGGAGGTGGGTGAAATAGGTGACGGGAAGGGAGGAAAGCAGGGCTCCCATGGCGGGGCCGGCCTGGGCTCCGACGAGAAACCGCCAGAGGTTGCGACGCTTCTTGAGATCCTCAAAGCCAAGGATGCTGACGGACAGTATGGTTCCCACCAGCCAGACGTCAGCGAAGGAGATGAAGGCGATCGAGAGCGCGAACCAGGGGGGAAGTCCGGAGAGGAAGCAGCCGAAGAAGACGCCGAAGGCCCCGGCGATCTGGGCGCGAAGGCGCATCCTGCAGGACTTCCAGACGGGGAGAAGGATGCCCAGCTGGATGCCGGTAGCCGGCCAGAGATAGATGGCGTTATGGACGCCGTGGAGGCTGCGGAAGGTCAGGAGGACAGCGACGGTCGTCAGTACGAGGGCCGTCGAGGCGGCGCGCAGGCACTGTGAGTTTCTCTCGAACCAAGAAGAAGAACTCGGCGCCGCGGTCCCCATGAGATTGAGTCAATCACGGAAGTGGGAAGCGGCGGAATAGTACGTGGAGGGCGAAAATTCCGACCTTCGTGCTATGAAAAATCCGAAAAACGTGCAGAGCTGCGACTCGTTGGAGCGACTCGCTAAAAGACCCGCAGGTTGTCGCCCGGGCTGTCCTGCAGAAGGCCCAGTTCGCCGAGGAGGCGTTCGAGCTTGCGGCGGGTGACGTCGGTGACGGGCACCATGGGCAGGCGGAGGGTTTCGTTGCCGCGGCCGAGGAGGGCGAGCGTGGTCTTGACCGGCGCGGGGCTGGGCTCCCAGAAGTGGGCCTGCATCAGCGAGAAGTAGTTGCGGTTGATGCGGCGGGCGGTGAGCCAGTTATTGTCCAGCGCGGAGTTCACCATCTGGGCCATCTGCTGGGGGATGGCGTTGGAGGCGACGGAGATGAGGCCGGCGCCGCCGACCGCGATGGTGGGCAGGGCGAGGGCGTCGTCGCCAGCAAAGATGCGGAAGCTGCGCGGGGCGAAGTTGCAGATCTCGGTGATCTGGGTGAGGTTGCCGGAGGATTCCTTGAGGGCGACGACGTTGGGCAGCTCGGCCAGGCGGAGGACGGTGGCGGGGTCCAGGTTCACGCCGGTGCGGCCGGGGATGTTGTAGAGCATCACGGGCAGGTCCACGGCCTCCGCGATGGCGCGGAAGTGCTGGAACTGGCCTTCCTGGCTGGGCTTGTTGTAGTACGGGTTCGCGGAGAGGATGCCGGTGAGTCCGGGGACGCGGGCGATCCTGCGGGCGTTGGCGACGGCCTGGGCGGTGGCATTGTGGGTGCAGCCGGCGAAGACGGGGACGCGGTCCTCGGCGGCTTCGACGGTGACGGTGACGACGCGGATCCACTCCTGCTCGGAGAGGGTGGAGGCCTCGCCGGTGGTTCCGGCGGGGATGAGCAGGTTGACGCCATTGGCGATCTGCCACTCTACGTGCGAGCGGAGCGCGGGCTCGTCAAGCGAGCCGCCGGGACGGAAGGGGGTTACGAGAGCGGTGCCGCAGCCATGCAGGTTCATACAGTCGGGGTTAAGTGTAGAGCCTTTGGGGCGCTTGTTGATAGGGCGGGAGAGTGTTCAGTCGCGCGGTAGCGGGTCGTGGTCCTGGCGCCAGCGGGATTGGGCGCGGGTCTGCTCGACGACACGTTTTGGAGGGATGAGCCAGATGACGGCGACGAGGGCGATGAAGCCGAGGGAGATCCAGGTGGAGAAGTGGGCGCCGAGGATGGCGCAGAGGTAGCTGGAGGCGGAGAGTGCGGTCTTGAGGAGGCTGTTGGCGGGGGCGATACCGCTGTGGGCGCAGATGAGCATGGAGAGCACGAACCACGGGATGGCTGGGACTATGCAGACGGCAGCGTAGAGCGCGATGGAGAACGGGGTCAGGCCGCGTTCGCCCATCCAGGCGGTGGCGGCGGGGATGAGCGAGAGGCAGAAGAGCAGGGCGAGGTTCGACCAGAGGATGCCGTGCGTGATCTGCTGGAGGTCGTCGACGAGGTAGTGATGGTTGACCCAGTAGATGCCGACCTGGATGAAGCTGAGCAGGTAGACGACGAGGATGGGCGCGATGTGGCGGAGACCATCGAGGTTGGAGATGTCGCGGGTGGGCACGTGGATCTCCAGCACCATGATGGTGATGATGACGGCGATGACGCCGTCGGAGAAGGCCTCCATGCGGGACGGTGTGAGTTTGTCTTCCATGGCGATGGAATGAGGATACGGGGGATGGGGGCGGTGGTGTACCCCCATCCCCCGGGTGGCGCCAAAATCTTCAGGTGAAGGACTTTAGGCGGGGGAATCCGAATGGGGGAGTCATCGGAACGCCGCGCTGCGGGCCCAGCCGGGGTGGGCGGGAGCCGCTTGGGTTGCTTCTCTTCTTATTGTAGGTGGTTGGGAGGGGGGAGTACGCCAGGATTTTTGGCGCGAATCGCCAGTGTTGGCGAGGATTTTGGAGTTGGAGTGGGTTGACAGGGGTTTGGGGTGGGGATGAACCGTTGTTCCCTTCACGCGCCAGCCTCGCCTCCAGGATTTGGCGGGAGCTGCCTGCCGTGGCGGATCGTCAGGACGTAGACATGCTCCGATTCGTCGTTGAGCTCGTAGAGCACACGATAGAAGTGCGGCTTGTTTCCGTAGATGATCTCGCGGACCGCCGGGTCTTCGCGGGTGGGCTTGCCCATGCGGGGTGATGAGGCGAGCAGGCCTATCGTGTCTTCGAGCCCGGCGAACCATCGGGCAGCGCCTGCGGACTCTGTCGCGTTGACATGGAGGTAGAGGCGGTCGAGTTCGCGCAGAACGCGCGCGGTGAGCTCAACGGTCCAGGCCATGTTTTTCGCGGAACTGGGCGAAGCCTTGATGGAGTGGGACGGTTCGGCCGGCCTGGACATCTTCGCGGGCCTGGCGGATGGCTTCGCGGGCGTCTGCGTCGGCGACGGAGTCTCGCCAGGCTTCGAGGGCAATCCGGGCAGGGTCCATGCCTGCGGCCTTCAGTTGGTCGGCGAGACTGTCCGGGATCTCAACGGTTAGCTGCATGGGGGTAGGGTACACCCGTTCGGGGTCGGGGTTTGGGTGGCGTCAGGGATGAGGCGGTCGTTCGCTGGCGCGAACGATACCCCACCCTTTTCACGATGGAGCTGTGAAAAGGATGGGCCACCCGTCTAAAACCACTTCCAGCAGGACATCGACACTTACATCGTCTGCATCATCCAACCGGTGGCCCTTGGTCCTGAGTCTCACAGCCAGCCGGTGCGTTGTGATGATGGGAATAAGAGCCCCACTTCACGGAGCTGTTGCGGGCCTTCCCCGCGGGTGGCACTTCGCACACACGAGGCGCCCGTTACTCGTCTGGGTCTTGCCTCCCAGATAGTGCGGCGTCGGGAAGTGGTCGTACTCTTCAGCGCCGCTGTCCACGGCCACGTTACAGATCTGGCATATTCCTTTGTCTCGATCGAAGATCTCGAGCTTTTGCTCGCTATCGAAAAGTCGTTGAGGATCGAGGTGTATCCCGAGCTTCGATGGAAGCTGGCTCCTCCATTCCGTGTAATACAAATTTATCGCCCTGCCGCTACTTGCTTTGCCCGATTTCGTGGTGCTGGGCGAGTTGACGATATGGTCTGCTACCTGGCTAAAGAGCGTGGAGTTTGGTCGCCAAGCGGGGTTGAAAGACAAATCCTGCATCAGCATAAACGCAGAGATTACATCCAATTTCTTGAATTTGCGCTTCGTATTACCTTCTTTGGCAGAAAGAAGCATGGCTGCTGTCAAAACGTCGGTGGTCAGATTGAGGCAATTGATAAAGCTCGCTGCTAGTGTTCCATTTGCGTCGAGTTCTGTATGTGCGTGATAGGTCCGGTCTAGATCGTCCGCTGTAATACTCTGGGCAACATGCGGATCGCGCGCTCGAGCTTGGAATAACGTGAACAGCTGCGCACACACTTGCCGATTGGTTGTGAAGTTGTCGTCGTCATCATCACCGCGATCGCTCCGCCTGTCTATGAGGCCAAACAGTTTACTTGCAGGCTCTTTTCTCAGCTTTCCAGCCAGTATCTCGATGAATGGTCCGAGTGCGCCGGGCCAAGCGTCTCTTACCTGTTGGCGGTTCAGGGCTGTTCCCGACTGTAGGCGGATAAATAGGTCACGGATCTCATCAACGTTGACGACTTCTGTGATGATGAAGGCGTCGATTTCAGCATTATCGATGAGATCCCTTTGCCCAACATCGAGTTGCGAATAGCGTCTACCCGACCATGGCGCGTCGATCTTCCGCAGGCTATTGGGTAGCCGCAACTGCTTATCATCGGGCTTGAGCAGTTCAAACTGACCCGCGTAGAAATCGGCGAAAGCCCGGATTCGCTGTTGGCCGTCGACAATCTCATAGCGAACCGCGGAGTCTCCTCCTAGTCCGCGCCGGATTAGCTTATGGAGAAAAATCCTAGGGATCGGGTAAGTGCGAAATACCGAATCGATGAGGCCCTGTTGCTGGCTTGTTCCCCAGGATGCACCTCGTTGGTATTCGATGTTGACGCTAAGCGACTTGTTACCCCACGCATCAACCAGCTCCCGAACTTTGAGCTTTTCCTGCGAATATTGCATACATGGGAATCTACCTCGTAAACAGGATTTTCGCTACGGGGTAATTCGCTTGCGCATGAAGATGGTGGCCTGGGGGTTGTCGTTGAAGCGGGGGATTTCTTTGTAGCCTCGGCGGCGGTACATGGCCAGGGCGGCGGCGAAGGTTTCGTTGGTGTCGGTCTGGCACACGGATGCGGACCTATCGAAGAGGATGAGAGCTTCTTCGAACTGTTTGAGCGGCTGCGGGGCGAGCGGTTGATCCGTAAGGAGCCTCTGATCAATTAATCCAAGCGTACCCCAGCGGCTAAAGCCGCATGATTTGTGCGGGCTTTGCGGCACGACTGAAGTCGTGCCCTTCCGTTCTTGCGACCTCATCAGAGACTGCTTACAGGCTACAGCTATAGCCGTTTGCGCATGAAGATGGTGGCCTGGGGGTTGTTGTTGAAGCGGGGTATTTCCTGGTAGCCTCGGCGGCGGTACATGGCTATGGCGGTCTGGAACTCGGATTTGGAGTCGAGGTAGATCCAGGTGTGGTCGGCGTTGCGGGCGGTTTGCTCGGCCAGGTCCATGAGGGGGCCGGCCAGCTTGTTGCCTCGGAAGGCGGGGAGGACGTAGAGGCGTTTGCACTCGACGGCGGTGGGCTGGTGGGGTGTTGCCGGGAGTGTCCCGGGGCTGAAGCCCGCCGTTGTGGATGACGCCGGTTCCGCGGGCTGAAGCCCGCTGCTACTCCGGAGTGCGGGTGGGGATGCGGGTGTTTGTCCGGGTGGGTCTGGGGGCTGATCGGCTAGCGCGTCGAGGTGCAAACGGCGGAGCATGACGCAGGCGGCGGGGATGTCGCCGGTGTTGGGTGTTGGGTGTTGGATGTTGGGGGTTGGGTGGGGCTGAGCGTGATCCGATTGATCTGGCGATTGATTTGGGGTGGGTTTAGCTGGGGCAAAGGCCAGGAAGTAGCCGGTGCCGTCGGTGGTGGGGGCGAGGGATTGGGCGGTGTAGGCGGGGTCGTCGCGCTGCCAGATGTCGAACTCGGTGTAGTAGCTGTCGAGGAGGGCGAGGACGGCGGGGAGGTCGGCGGGGGTGGCTGGGCGGAGGGTCATAACGGCAGGGATTAGGGATTAGGGTCCAGGGTTTCGGGCTGGTCTGGGTTCTTCTGATGTTAGCCCGGGTCCCTTGAGGGACGTGGGGCACCCGGATTGGGGGCTGAAAGGTACTGGCGGTCTTGGCGGGTGGAGATCTTCGGGGTCCTTCGACTTCACATCTCGCAGCTTTGCTGCGAGATGTTTCGCTCAGGATGACGGCTTCTTTCTCAGGATGACATGGGGGTGTCCTGATTCATCCTGAGAACCCACGTCTCAAAGTCGAGACCCGGGGCACCCGGATTTTGGGGCTACGCCCAGGTGCCTTGGCGCATGAGGGGTTGGGCGTTGCCGTTGTTGTCTAGGCCGTCTACGTTCATCGTCGCGGAGCCGATCATCCAGTCGACGTGGATGAGGGACTCGTTGGCGCCTAGTTTGGCTAGCTCTTCGGAGCTCATGTGTTCGCCGCCGATGAGGCAGGTGGAGTAGGCCTGGCCGAGGGCGATGTGGCTGGCGGCGTTCTCGTCGAAGAGGGTGTTCCAGAAGAGGATGCCGGACTGGGCGATGGGGGAGTTATGCGGGACGAGGGCGACCTCGCCTAACTTGCGTGCGCCGTCGTCGGTGGAGATGAGCTGGTTGAGCGCGGCCTCGCCGTTGGAGGCGGTGGCTTTGACGATCTTGCCGTTGGCGAACTCGCAGCGGATGTTTTCGATGAGCGAACCCTGGTTGGAGAGCGGCTTGGAGGCGGTGACGAAGCCGTTGACGCGGTCCTTGTGCGGGGTGGTGAAGCACTCTTCGGTGGGGATGTTGGGCTGGCAGTAGATGCCGTTGCCTGCGGTGGTGCCTCCGCCGGCCCAGAGGTGCTGGTCGGCGAGGCCGACGGTGAGGTCGGTGGTGCCTTCGTCGTTGTGGAAGCGGAGGGAGTGGAAGCGCTTGTTGTTGAGGAAGTCGACGCGCTGCTTGAGGTTCTCGCCGTGCTGCTTCCAGGCGGCGACGGGGTCGTCGGAGGTGATGCGGGAGGTGGCGAAGATGGCGTCCCAGAGGCGGTCGGTGGCGAGCTCGATGGGATCGTTGGGGAAGACCATGGCGGCCCAAGCGGGCGTGGCGGCGGCGACGATGGTCCAGTTGATCTCGTGGCGGGTGATGAGCTCGAGCGCGGGCTTGTAGGCGATGGAGGTGGCCTTGTTGGCGCGGGAGACCTTCTTCGGGTCCTGGCCGGCGAGGAGCGCGGGATTGGCGCCGGTGACGGCGAGGCGGGCTGCACCGGACTTGAAGGCGGCGGCGATGCCGTCGTAGAGCCACTGGGGGGCGTAGTCGAAGGATTCTTCGGGGGCGTGGGCGTAGCGGGCGAGGGTGGCGGCGTCGTCGGAGTAGATGGTGGTGACGAGCTTGGCTCCGGCCTTGTAGGCCTGCTCGGTGATCTTGCGGGCGAGCGGCATGGCGTCGGTGGGAGCGGTCATGAAGAGCTCCTGGCCCTCGCGGAGGCCAAGGCCGATGCGGATCGCGACCTCGGCGAGGCGGTCCAGCTTCTGATTGAAGGGAAGAGCGGAAAACGTTGAGGCAGCAGCGTTCGACATGGTGCAAGTGTACCGCTGGGGGGAAGAGGTTGTCGGGTGTTCGTTGTTGGTTGTTGGGGACGAGTTGTGAGTTGCCAGGGGTGAGTTACCCCTGCTCAACGCACTGTTCAACGCCTAACAACGAACACCTAACAACCAACAACGGAGAGCTGCAGGCGCCCCTACAGCTTCTCGACTACGTCCTGGAAGTCGTAGATGCCGGAGTGGGTGGAGAGCCACTCGGCGGCGCGGACTGCGCCTTCGGCGAAGGGCTTGCGCGAGGTGGACTCGTGCGTGAGGAGCAGGCGGTCGTTGGGGCCGGTGGCGATGAGGGTGTGGGTGCCGGCGGCGTCGCCGACGCGGTGGGCCTCGATTCGGATGTCGGTGTTGCCGAGGACGGAGGCGACGTTATCGCGGAGGGTGAGCGCGGTGCCGGAGGGTGCGTCGACCTTGGAGGTGTGGTGGGTCTCCTCGATGGAGAAGGTGTAGCCGGACTCCTTGAGCGCGGTGGTGAAGTAGCGCGCGAGGGCGAACATCTTCTGGACGCCGATGGAGTAGTTGGTGCCGTAGAGCAGGGAGCCGCCGCGTCGCTCGGCGAGGGCCTTCATGTCGGCGAGTTTCTCGTACCAGCCTGTGGTGCCGATGACCATCTTGGCGCCGACGGCGAGGCAAGCGCGCATGTTGGTGATGACGGATTCGGGCGTGGTGAAGTCGATGACGACGTCGAAGCCGGTGACGAAGGGGTGCGTGAGGGCGGCGCCGTCTTTGTTTTCGGTGGCGTCGAGGACGTGGACGCTGTGGCCGTGTTCGGCGGCTACTTCTGCTACGAGTTTGCCGGTCTTGCCGGCTCCTAGGACGAGGAGGCGCATGGGGGACAGTGTAGTTGAGTGAGGTTAGATTTGGCTCGATTGCTTCGGCGTCATGCAGCTGCCGCAAAGCTTTGCTTTCGGAGTTCGAAGTGGTTTACCGCAGTGATGGCAGGGAGGGCCATAAAGGGACAGGCGATGGTGCAGGACGGCGTTGGGATTTGTCTCCCGGAAGCCGGTGATGTCTTCGTATCGCTGAAGCATTGCCGAAAAGCGTTCGGTGATCGGAACTGCGTCGAGTGGGATGTCTCTATCCCGTCGCAGCTGCTTGACGGAATTCATTCCCACTCGGTGGAGTGACGCGATCTCCGCGTATTCCTCCTCGTCGAGCATCGGCATATCGCGGCGACAGCGCCAGCACCATAGAGATTGCATGGTGGCTCGATCATAACCGGCGGCGCGATAGCCCGGGTCCGAGGGCCGGACTCGGGGCACCCGGTTGTGGGGCCGGTGATGTGTCGCGCTTACAGCGCTTGAGTTTCTTGAGGGCTGGTACCTGGGCCTGCGGCCCAGGCTGGTATGTGGTCGCGGCTTCGGCGCTTGCTGGTGTGCGGGATTCGAGTGACGCGGCGAACGCGGCATCCTGCGAACCCATGTCTCAGAAGCGAGACATGGGGCACCCGGCTCGGTGGCTTCGGAGGCATCCGGAGTCGTGATGCTACGAGCCCACATCTCTTCGAGATATGGGGCACCCGGAGTGATGCGGCTACGGGCGAAATACAGGGGTTCCTCGGCTATGCCTCGGAATGACTGTGGGGAGGTGGGCATCCTGCGAACCCATGTCTCAGAAGCGAGACATGGGGCACCCGGCTCGATGGCTTCGGGGCACCCGGATGGTGCGGCTTCGAGCGGGATGCAGGTTTCTCCACTGCGCGGGACGATAAAGCCGTCCCGCTCCGGTCGAAATGACACAGTTTGGGACGGCTTTATGGTCTGGGCTAATCTGCAGCGGTCTGGGTGGATCTGCAGCGTGGGCCGCAGGTGAAGCGAGGCTAGGCTTTGGTGGCCATGGCTCGGGCTTCTACGTCGAAGACGGTGGGGTCGGGGTTGGTGAAGAACTTTTTGTGGAGGGAGCGGATGGCTTCTTCTACGTCCTGCTCGTCGATCATGAAGCTCATGTTGATCTCACTGGCGCCCTGCGAGATCATGCGCAGGTTCACGTGGGAGATGGCGGAGAAGACCTGGCCGGAGATGCCGGATTGGCCGCGGATGTCTTCGCCTACGAGGCAGATGAGGGCCTTGTTGCCTTCGCACTTCACGTCGGCGAGCTTGGAGAGCTCGGCGCAGATTTCGGGCAGGGCTTCGCGGGAGTCGACCGTTACTGAGATCGAGACTTCGCTGGTCGAGACCATGTCGATTGCGCACTTGTACTTGTCGAAGACGTCGAAGACCTGCTTGAGGAAGCCGTGGGCGAGGAGCATGCGGCTGGCCACGATGTCGATGATGGTGAGCTTCTTCTTCGCGGCGATGGACTTGAACGGCGAGGTGCAGTGCGGCGAGGTCGCGGTGATCTCGGTGCCGCCGTTGTCGGGGTTGCGGGAGTTGAGGACGAAGACGGGGATGTTCTTCTGCACGGCCGGGAGGATGGTGGCGGGGTGCAGGACCTTGGCGCCGAAGTAGGCGAGCTCGGCGGCCTCTTCGAAGCTGATGGTCTTGACGCGGAGCGCGTCGGGGCAGATGCGCGGGTCGGTCGTCATGATGCCGTTGACGTCGGTCCAGATCTCGATGGCTCCGCCGTGGAGGCCTCCGCCGACGAGGGCTCCGGTGTAGTCCGAACCACCGCGGCCAAGGGTGGTGGTGATGCCCTTGCACGAAGCGATGAAGCCGCCCATGACGGGGACCTTGTTCGCGAGGACGAGCGGCAGGACGTGATGCTGGAGCGCCTGCTCGATCTGGTCTTCCTGCGGGTGGGCCTTGCCGTAGTTGTCGTCGGTGAGGATGACGGTGCGGGAGTCGACGTGGGCAGAGTCCATGCCGAGTTCGGCGAAGGCTGCGGCGACCATGATGGAGCTTAGGCGCTCGCCGAAGCTGACGACGTTGTCCTCGGTGCGCGGGGTGAGCTCGCCGACGGCGCAGATGCCGCGGAGGAGGTCATCGAGCGCGTCGAAGTGGTGATGGATGGCGAGCTGGAGGCTCTGGAGGCGATCTTCGCTGGGCGTGTTCGCGGTGCCGGGGACGAGCTCTCCGGCGGTCTTGAGGTGGCGCGTGCGGAGGGTGTCGGAGAGCGCGAGAGCGGACTCGCGATCGTTCTTCCCGGCGGCCGCTGCTGCGGCGAGGAGGGTGTCGGTGACCTTGCTCATCGCGGAGACGACGACGATGGGCTTGAGGTTCTTCTTGAGGCGGCCAGCGACGATGCCGCCGGTGCGCTTGATGGCGGTGGCGTCCTCAACGGAGGTGCCACCGAACTTCATGACGACGATGTCTGAATGCGGGACCGAGGGGCGGGGCTGCGATTGAAGTGGCTGGCTCATGCGTTCACCAGTCCTTCGGCAGCGGACGCGTTGCTATTCACCGGAGGGAATTTGCGGAAGTCGAACTTGCCGAGGACGGCGAGGATCTCGGCGTTGAGGATGGCGGCGCCTGCGGCACCGCGCACGGTGTTGTGGGAAAGCAGCGTGAACTTCCAGTCGAAGAGGGTGCAGGGGCGGAGGCGGCCGACGGTGGTGGCCATGCCGTTGCCGCGCATGAGGTCGAGGCGAGGCTGCGGGCGGGTGGTGCCGGCCTCGTAGGCGACGGGCTGCGCGGGAGCGGAGGGCAGGTGCATGCCGGCGAAGATGGACTGCGGGTTCTTGCCGGCGAGGGGCTCGAACTCGGCCCAGGCGGCGAGGATTTCGGCCTCGTTGGCCGGGGTCTTCAGTTTGACGGAGACACACTCGGTGTGGCCTTCGAGCACGGGGACGCGGTTGCACATGGCGGAGACCGTGATGGGCGCAGCCTCGAAGCCGATGGCTGCGTCGCCGTGGAGGTGGACGCCGCCTAGGAGCTTGCCGACCTCTTCCTGGAGTTTCTCTTCCTCATTCTTGATGAACGGGATGACGTTGCCGAGGATGTCGAGGGAAGGCACGCCGGGGTATCCGGCGCCGGAGACGGCCTGCATGGTGGCGACGAAAAGCTTGTCGATGCCGAAGCGGGCCTGCAGTGCGGCCAGGGGGAGAACGAGTCCGATGGCGCAGCAGTTGGGGTTGGTGACGAGGAAGCCGCCGGAGGACTTGCGTGTCTGCTGGGACTCGAGGACTTCGAAGTGGCCGAAGTTGACTTCGGGGACGACGAGGGGGACGTCCGTGCCCATGCGGAAGGCCGAGGAGTTGGAGATGACGGCGCAGCCGGCGGCGGCGAAGCGGGGCTCGAGCTCTTTGGCGATGGGGGCGTCGATGGACGAGAAGATAATGCGCGGCAGGGAGTCGCCTGCGGCTTCGGGGGTGTTGGGCTGAAGCACCATGTTCGCAATGCGCTCGGGCAGCGGCGTGTCGAGGCGCCAGGCGCAGGCCTCGGCGTAGGTTTTGCCGGCGGAGCGGTCCGAGGCGGCGAGCCAGGTGATGTTGAACCAGGGGTGATCGGCGAGGAGCTGGATAAATCGCTGACCGACGGCGCCTGTGGCGCCCAGAATTCCTACGTTACGGCGTTCCATCAGGGTATTTTAGCAGCGGCCTGACGGCTGCTGGTAGCTCGCTGGCGCGAGGCAGCGCTTCGCGGCAGCGTGCTGTTGCACATCAGCAAAGCGGCAGACGGATGGGCCCCGGGAACCAGAATGGATGCCCGAAACGACATACTTTGCAAGGATTTTGGTTGGATTTTCGAGCAGAAGTTGTATAGAGACGATAAGAGCTCATTTCTATACTGTCGCAAAATGCTCCAATAGCGCCCATTGAAGCTACTGTCCCAACTCGACCTGAGAACGATGATGGGGAACGACGTAGTCGTTTGCCTTCTGCTGACGCTCGTCATGCTGTTGATGGCGGCTCATCTGCGGGAGACGACGGGGCTTCGTTACCTTGGCGTGTCGTACCTGTTGATGAGTTGCGGCCTGAGCGTGTTGCTGCTGCGCGGCGCGGTGCCGGCGGTGGCAGCGATTGTGATACAGAATGGCTGCTTCTACGCGGGGATCCTGTTGCAGTTTGCGGGCACGCAGGCGTTGCTGGGATTGCGTGCGCGGCTGGGGCCGTGGATTGCGATGGCGGTGCTTTCGGAGACGGCGCTGGGCTTTTATCACCAGCCACGCCACCTAGCGTTGCGTATCGCGATCTTCTCCGCCACGTGCCTGGTGTTGCGGATGCCTCTGCTCGTGAGCCTGTGGCGCAACGCGGGGCGCGGCCTGGTGGTGAAGCTGCTTAGCGGATTCACCGTGTTCTTTATGGCGTGCGAGATCGCGCGGGGTGTGCTGACCGTTGTCTTCGGAGTCTCCAGGGAACTCTTCAAGAACAACATCCTGCAGGTGAGTTACTTCGCGGTGACTCTGATTGCGGGCTGCGCGATTGGATTCCTGAGCCTGGTACTGGCGGCGCAGGAGGCCACGGCGCTGAGCGAGCGTCGCGCGCGGCGCGACATGCTGACGGGCGCGCTGAATCGCATGGGAATTGAAGAGCTGCTGGCGGCGGAGTTGAGCCGCTGCAGGCGAACGCACGCGGCGTTGTCGGTCGCGCTGCTGGATATCGACGATTTCAAGTTCTTCAACGACAAGGACGGTCATTCCGCGGGCGATGATGTGCTGCGGAAGATTGCCGGCTGCATCTCGCGCAACCTGCGGCCCTACGATGCCTGTGGCCGGATCGGTGGCGACGAGTTTCTCGTGGTGTTCCCGGCGTCGGGCTCCCTGGAGGCGGAGGTGATCTGTAACCGCATCCTGGAGGCAGTGGGGCATCTGCCGAGCTACCCCAATGTGGGGAGAGCACCGACGGTGAGCATCGGGTTCACGCAGATCGATGAGCACGACACCGTCGAGGAGTTGATGAATCGGGCGGATGAGGCTCTTTATGCGGCGAAGCGGCTGGGGAAGAACTGCGCGCAGGTGAAGCTGGCGCCGATTGGTGCGCAGCCTTCCGGCGTCGCATTGCATTTGAGCGCATCGGCGTAGTCGCGGCTGTTTGGCGTGAACCTGTTGTTGCGAACAGTGTTCACGCCTCATCAAGCCAGGAGCAGGTCCTTCGGCTTCGTCTTGGGAGGAAAGCGATCAAGCGATCCTGACAGAAGATGCTTTAGTCGACGACGCGGCGACGGGTGTAGACGCGCGAGCCGCCACCACCCCATGCGATCAGCAGGCTGATGACGTGCAGCAGGAACCAGATGGTGATGCCCTGGTCCTGGTAGATCCAGAAGAGGATCAGCAGGCGCGGCACGAGGATCGCGACGATGAGCGGGATGAGGCCTACGACGGGCGGAATATAGCCGGTCATGGAGTGCTGCAGCCACGCCACGAGGATGCAGATGCGGGGCAGGAACAGCGAAAGCACGAGGAACCAGAGTGGAATCGTGTGGACCGGGAAGCTGAGCGAAAAGTTCATGCGAGCGGCCTCTCTTGCAGGCTTGCGGGAGTTTATGGGGAGCCCGTGACCTTCAGTGGGATGTGAGTGACCGTGCTGGAGTTGTCGCGCGCCGGTTGATTTCGAAGCGGCAAGTAAAAGGGCAGGGCCGAAGCCCTGCCCTTTGCGTGTCGGGAAAGTTACTTGCCGGGCGCGGTGAAGGTGAAGTTTGTGTGCGTGGTGGTTCCGCCGGAGATGGAGAAGTCGATGTCCTGCTCGCCCATCTTTTCGTGCACGGCGGCGAGCGTGTAGTGGCCGGGGGGCAAGCCGTGGATGGTGAAGCTGCCGTCGGGGCCGGTGACCGCGAAGTAGGGGTTGGGCGCGACGTTGATAAAGGCGTTCATCCAGGGGTGGTTGTTGCAGCGGACCGCGATCATGGTCTCTTCGGTATTGAAGGTCGCGGTCTGCGCGGGGCTTTGAGGAGCTTCGGAGAAGTCGACGGTCTTGTTGCCGGGGTTTGTGGGCACGACGTGGATGTTGTGCATGGTGGAGTCGGAGTTATGGAACGACACCGATGCGCCCTGCTGGATGGCGATGACGTGCGGCGTGTATTTGCAGTCCTTCTGGTCGAGGAGGACGGGCACGGTGCCGGGGGATGCGGAGGTCTCCTGCGCACCGGACTTGACGTAGACGTAGACATTGGCGACGTGGCCCTTGTCGATGACGTAGGGCTCGCTCATGTTGTCGGCTCCGAAGGCGCAGCCGGGGTCCATGGTCATGTCGATGTGGACTCGCTGGGGAACAGCGCCGGTGAAGTTCACCACGCCACTGACGCTTCCCATGGAGGACGGCGGTGCGGCGGAGGGCGTGAAGACGGGTGCCTGTGAGGTCGAACCGGCTGCGGGCGACGCCGCGCCAGACGGGGAGGGCGTGTTCTTGCAGCCAAGGGCGAGGAGCGCGGCGGTGAGCGAGAGCGTCGAGGCGGTGCGCAGCGTGATCACAGGATCAAGTCTCGTCCTGAAGCTCGGGAATATGCAAGCTGGAGCGGGAAGATGTCAGCGATCTGGGTAATGACTGCGTGTTGGCCGGAGAGGATCCGCGCCTCTGCAGAGGATTTTCTGTAGAGGGGCGAGGTCTTCAGGGTTTCAGGGGCTTGGATCGGAGCTCGTTTGCGGTGGTTGATCTGAGGAGCTGTTGAGCTTCGAGGTTCTCAGCTATGAGCTGTGAGGAAGGGCTGCGTGTTGGCCGGAGAGCATCCGCGCCTTTGCAGAGGATTTTCTGTAGAGGGGCGAGGTCTTCAGGGTTTCAGGGGCGAGTTCTGGAGCTCGTTTGCGGTGGTTGATCTGAGGAGCTGTTGAGCTTCGAGGTTCTCAGCTATGAGCTGCGAGGACGGGCTTCGTGTTGGCCGGAGATGACTTGCCCCTCTGCAGAGGATTTCTGCAGAGGCGCGAGGTCTTCAGGGCTTCAGGGCTAGGATCGGAGCTCGTTTGCGGCGGTTGATCTGAAGGACTGTTGAGCTTCGAGGTTCTCAGCTATGAGCTGTGAGGAAGGGCTGCGTGTTGGCCGGAGAGGATCCGCGCCTCTGCAGAGGATTTTCTGTAGAGGGGCGAGGTCTTCAGGGTTTCAGGGGCTTGGATCGGAGCTCGTTTGCGGTGGTTGATCTGAAGGACTGTTGAGCTTCGAGGTTCTCAGCTACGAGCTGCGAGGACGGGCTTCGTGTTGGCCGGAGATGACTTGCCCCTCTGCAGAGGATTTCTGTAGAGGGGCGAGGTCTTCAGGGCTTCAGGGCGAGGATCGGAGCTCGTTTGCGGCGGTTGATCTGAAGGTCTGTTGAGCTTCGAGGTTCTGAGCTAGGAGCTGCGAGGACGGGCTGCGTGTTGGCCGGAGATGACTTGCCCCTCTGCAGAGGATTTCTGTAGAGGGGCGAGGTATTCAGGGCTTCAGGGCTAGGATCGGAGCTCGTTTGCGGTGGTTGATCTGAAGGTCTGTTGAGCTTCGAGGTTCTCAGCTACGAGCTGCGAGGAATGCTACAGCGCAGCGATGATGGCTTCGGTGAAGGCCTTGGTGCCCGCGGTTCCGCCTACGTCGCCGGTGAGGGTCTTGCCTTCGGCGTAGACCTTTACGAGTGCGGCGTGGATGAGGTTCGCGGTGTCCGGCTCATCGATGTGATGGAGCATGAGGACGGCGGACTGGAGCAGGGCGGTGGGGTTGGCCTTGTCCTGACCCGCGATGTCGGGGGCCGATCCATGCACGGCCTCGAAGATGGCGTGTTCCTTGCCGAGGTTGGCTCCGGGTACGAGGCCGAGGCCGCCGACGAAGGCGGAGCAGAGGTCGGAGAGGATGTCGCCGTAGAGGTTGGTCGTGAGGATGACGTCGTACTGCCAGGGGTTGAGCACGAGCTGCATGCAGGTGTTGTCGACGATGTGCTCGATGTACTGGATCTCGGGGTAGTCCTTGGCGACCTTGCGGCAGCACTCCAGGAAGAGGCCGTCGGACATCTTCATGATGTTGGCCTTGTGGATGGAGTGGATCTTCTTGCGGCCGTGCTTGCGGGCGTAGGCGAAGGCGGACTCGGCGATGCGGGTGGAGCCCTTGCGGGTGATGATCTTGAGCGACTGCGCGATGTCGGGGTTGATCATCAGCTCGAGGCCGGCGTAGAGATCCTCGGTGTTCTCACGGAAGATGATGAGGTCGATGTCCTTGTAGTTGGACTTGAGGCCGGGCAGGGTCTTGACGGGGCGGAAGTTGGCGTAGAGGTCGTACTTCTTGCGCAAGGCCACGTTGATGGAGGAGAAGCCTGCGCCGATGGGGGTCGCGGTGGGTCCCTTGAGGGCGACGCGGGTGGCTTCGAGCGAGGTGTAAAAGGCCTTGGGGATCAGCTCGCCGGTGCGCTCGAAGGCTTCGGCTCCAGCGTCGTAACGATCCCACAGGAACTCCACACCGGTCTTCTGTCCGGCAGCTTCGAGAATGCTTGTGGTCGCTGCAGCGACCTCCGGACCAATGCCGTCTCCGGGGACGAGGGTGATTTTGTGCGTACGCAAGGTTTCCTCAGTTGTTGGGTGTTAGTTGTTGGGTGTTGGGTCGTTGACCGTGGTGGCAGGAGGTGGCTTCCGCAGATAGTCCTCTAGGCGCGTCAGCATCCGGGCGATGCGGTGGCAGAGTGCTTCGATCGGATCGAGCTGATCGGGTGTTGCATAGTGCAGGTGGCGCGACAGGAGCAGCTGTGTCTGCAGCTCATAGTTACTTCCCAGGGCGATGGTTACGAACTGCCGATAGTCTCTGCGCGTCTTTCTAGCAGAACCTTCAGCGATGTTGCTTGCGATGGAGACGGAAGCTCGCCGCATCTGCGAGGTAAGGCCGTACAGCTCGTGTTTGGGAAACGTTGTCGTCATTTCATAGATTGCCAGTGAGAGTGATACTGACAAATGCCATACCTGCAGGTCTCGAAAACCTTTGGCCATCGTGGGTTCCTCATTGCTCAACAACCCAACAACCAACATCCAACAACAGAAAACGGTTCTTCTATCTTCCCGTGCGCTTCCCCTTGGAGTCTTTGCCGCTGAGGAGGCCTTCGAGTTCGAGCTTGAACTCGTTGACGTCCTTGAAGTCGCGGTAGACCGAAGCGAAGCGGATGTAGGCGACGGTGTCGATGTCCTTGAGGCGGTCCATGATGAGCTCGCCGATCTCGCGGGTGGAGCGTTCGCGCTCGGCGGAGTCGACGACGGAGGACTCGACGGCGTCGACGATCTGTTCCATCTGTGTGGCCGAGACCTTGCGCTTCTGGCAGGAGTGCAGGAGGCCAGAGAGGACCTTCTTGCGATCGAACTTTTCGCGACGGCCATCTTTCTTGATGACCATGTAAGGGATCTCGTCGAGCCGCTCATAGGTGGTGAAGCGGCGATTGCAGCGCTCGCATTCGCGACGCCGCCGGATGGAGTCAGCTTCCTTGGATTCGCGGCTGTCGATGACTTTGTCTTGTGTAAAGCCGCAGTAGGGACATTTCATTTCACGTTCATTCTAAACGAGGGGGGTGGGGCGGTTGGGAGAGGCGGGGACTCCGAACTCCGTTGTACGTTGTGCGTTCTACGTTGTACGGCTGAAGCGGTGTCAGGCGGAGGTGTCGTGGGCGGCGGCGCGGAGGCCGGTGCCGGTGATCTGGGCGAAGATGAGGCCGGCGGGGACGACGCTGAGGCTCATGGCGATCTGGATCACCGCGCCGCAGGCGGTGGCGACCTCGAGCGGTACGTCGAAGAAGGCGTGGAGTGCGGCGGCGAGGACGGCGATCTGGGTGAACCAGCCGATGATGGGCAGCTGCAGCAGCGAGCCGCCGATGCTGGAGGCCATCAGGAGCATGATGCCGGAGACGGAGAGCGTGGCGAGCGGAGGGCAGGCCACGAAGGCATGCGTGCAGAAGAAGTAGGCAGCGGCGATGCCGATCCACATGAGCAGGGAGAGCGCAGCGACGTAAAGGAACTCGGAGAGGGTGGTGAGGGCCTGCAGGCCGTCGCGGAAGTCGAGCAGGCGGTCGGCGACGGTCTTTGCAAGGTTTGCGGAGATCGGGGCGAGGAGGCGTCCGGCGAGGCGGGCTACGTGTTCGCCGCGGAAGCGCAGGCTGAGGGCGATGATGGCGAGGAAGAAGGTTCCTGCGAGGGAAGCGACGCCGGCGCGGGCGAAGGCGTCGTGATGCGGCATGGACCTTGGCGCCAGGGCGAGCGTAAAGGAGAAGAGCACTGCGGCGGCGCCAAGGTCGAAGGCGCGTTCGATGGAGTAGATCGCGAGCTGCGTGGCGACGGGAGTCCTGGTGCGGCGAGCGATGAGGATGGGGCGCGACATGTCGGTGAGGCGGCCGAAGAGTCCGACGATGGTGAAGCCGATGACCTGCCAGGGCAGAAGGTCGAGCGCACGGACGCGCTTGACCGGAGTGAGCAGGATGGCCCAGCGCAGAGAGCGCAGCCAGTAGCCGACGTAGATGCAGGCGATGCCGAGGAGGATCTTCGGAAGCGAAGCCAGGCGGGCCTGTGCGAGCAGCGTGTGCCAGTCGAAGTGAAGCTTATCGCGTTCGAGGTAGAGCAGGGCTGCGACGGTGAGCAGCAGCAGCGCCGTGAGAGCGGGCTTGAGCACACTGCGGCGGGCGGGCTGAGGTTGCGAGATGTCTGCAGGCATGGGGCTCAAAGGAGGCATGGGGCTTACTGGGCGCTCGTGCGGTTCGTCAGTTTTGATGCGCCCAGGAGCTGCATCTTGCCGTTGCTGGCGCGAAAGCAGGTTTCTCCGTTACGCGGGCGATGAGACTGCCCGCTCCGGTCGAAATGACACATCTTTCTGGTGTTCAAAGAGGCCGAAAGGACAGAACTTTCAGGCATTCGAAGATCAAGGATTCGAAGAGGTTGATGCAGCCTAGTGTGCGGGCTGTGGAGCGTGGGCGCTGGCGACGGCAGGGGCAGCTGAGGCGCGGCGTTTGTACTCGTTCATGACGCGGGCGACGTAGGCACGGGTTTCACGATACGGAGGGATGCCGTGGTAACGATCCACGGCTGCGGGGCCGGCGTTGTAGGCGGCGAGCGCCAGTGCGAGGCCGTGCGCGTCGTCGCGGGGGTCGTAGCGCTTGAGCAGGGAGTCGAGGTATGCGGTGCCGGCGGCGATGTTCTCTTCGGGGCGGAAGGCGTCGTGGACACCGAGCTGCGAAGCGGTGCCGGGCATGAGCTGCATGAGGCCCTGCGCGCCGGTGCGGGAGACTGCGCGGACGCGGCCGCCTGACTCGGCGTGGATGACCGCGGCGAGCAGGGCGACGTCGATGTTGATGGCGGAGCTTACGGTGTTGAGCAGAGCGGGGATGCTGGTGGTGGTCGTCTGGGTTGAGGGCGTGCTGGTCTCGGGCTTTGCGGCGGGCGGGTCGGGGAGTGTCTCGATGGCCGTCACCGAGCTTGCGGCGATCTCCTGGAAGGAGTCGCTGGTGGAGAAGTAGAGCCGGATATGGTCGCCGATGTTCTCGTGGCGCGCGCAGTCGTAGGAGAAGCCGTTGGCGAGGGTGACGTGTTCGAGGGCGTGCGCGGAGAGCCCGGAGGCGAGACACAGGGCGAGGACCGCGAGACGGCTTGGACGCAGCAGGAGCACTGAGAAGAGGCTACCTCAAGAACAGCAGAACAGCAGAACAGCAGAACAGCGGAACAGCGGAACAGCTGGTAGCGAGGAGCCGAACGGCGGAGATCCTGCGAACCCATGTCTCAAGAGCGAGACATGGGGCACCCGGGATGGGGAGATGGGGACGGGGAGATCCTGCGAACCCACATCTCAGAATCGAGATGTGGGGCACCCGGGGGGCTTGCCGGGGGTGGGAGAGAGTTTGTGATCGAGTTTCGAGTCGCGGGTTGGGAGTTTTGAGTTGGTACTGCGGGGTTGGGGGCTATCGGCTTCGGTTAGCGGGTTGTTGCCAGGGTGAGGGCTTCTTTGAGGACCTCTTCGATGGCCTGGGCTACGCCGTCTTCGTCGTTGGAGGGGACGACCTGCCAGCCTTCGAGGGCGGCGCGGTCGTGCAACTCATTGGGGGCGTTGGACATGAGCACCGGGCGGCCGGCCCATTCGAGCATGGGGAGGTCGTTCCAGTTGTCGCCGATGGCCATGACGTCGGCGCGGGTGAGGCTGCGGAGCTTTGCGAGGACTTCGAGCCCTGAGGCCTTGGAGCAGCCGGCAGGGAGGATGTCGACGATGGAGAGGTCGCGGGCGGGGTAGCTGGTGCGGTGGAGGGTGATCTCGGCTTCGGGGTGGGTCGCGTGGCCGACTCCGGCGACGCGGGGATCTTCGAGGAGGCGGGCCTCGGCGGCGGCCATGCGCTCTACGGTGCCGCACATCATGGCCTGGATGGGTTCGGCGGGATGGATGCGGAGAAGGGAGTCGGGATGGGTGAGGCCTTCGTCCTCAACATCGGCCTCGGGGAGGGCGTCTTCGAGGCGGTCGATCCGGGCGAAGTAAGGCTCATTGACCTGCATCCAGCGGCTGATGGAGGCGTGGAGCTCGTCCATCTGCTCGGCGACGAGGGAGCCCCTGGCGTCTTCGCCGGTCTCGTCGACTTTGTCGAAGGTGAAGACGAGGGTGGAGCGGAACTCGCCGGCGTGGGCGCAGATCCAGCGCGAGGTGGCGACGGGAAGATGTGTGCGGTGCAGCAGCTCGTGGCCCAGGGTGCGGATGACGGTGCCGTTGGAGCTGATCATCGCGTTGGCTGGGTCCAGATTGAGGTCGCGGAGGACCTTCATGGCGTAGCAGTGGCGGCGGCCGGTGGCGATGACGACCTCGATACCGGCGTCCTGCGCGGCCTTGAGTGCGGCGAGGTTTCGCGGGGAGACCTTGCCGTCGGAGTTGAGCAGGGTGCCGTCCATGTCGATGGCGATGATCTTGGGAGTACCGGACGATTGCGCGGGCGGCTGCTGAGGTTTCTGGAGAGACGTTTGCACTTTTCAAGTCTAGCCAAGTCCAGCCAAGTGGACGCGGATGCAATCGTTTGTGGAAGTTACGCTTCGACTTGAAGCACAAAATCGCTCCGTCTTATAGCATGACGGTGATATGTCAAGAATTGCGTTTCTGGAGTGCGCGGTTTGTGGAAACAGAGTTTCCGCGGAGGAGCCGCAGACGGTTTGTCCGGTGGATGCGGGCTCGCTGATGGTGCGGTACGACCTTGAGGCGCTGAAGCAGACGGCAAAGCGGGAGAACGTAGCCGCGCTGGGAGCGACTCCCGGGCGCAGTGTGGGCATGTGGCGCTATGCCGACGTGATGCCGGACGTGGATCCGGTGACGCTGGGCGAAGGCTTTACGCCGATGCTGCAGAGCCAGCGGTACGACGGCCTGGTGGTGAAGGAAGAGGCCGCGAACCCGACGGGCACCTTCAAAGCTCGCGGGATGGCCGCGGCGGTCTCGATGGCGAAGCACTACGGGCTGAAGCACCTGGCGGCTCCTTCGGCGGGCAACGCTGCGGGAGCGCTGGCCGCGTATGCGGCTGCCGCGGGGATCACGGCGCACATCTTCATGCCGAAGGATGTGCCGTTCGCGAACATCCTGGAAGCGAAGGCGTATGGCGCGGACCTGACGCTGGTGGACGGGCTGATCTCGGACTGCGGACGGATGGTGGCGGAGCGGATCGCGGAGCAGAAGAAGCTTGCGGCCGCGGGAGAGATGCCAGCGAACGAGGTGTGGTTCGAGGTCTCGACGATGAAGGAGCCCTTCCGCGTGGAAGGCAAGAAGACGATGGGCTACGAGCTGGTCGAACAGCTGGGCTGGAAGTATCCCGACGCGGTGATGTATCCGACCGGTGGCGGCGTGGGGCTGATCGGGATGTGGAAGGCCTTCGAGGAGATGGAGGCGCTGGGCTGGGTGTCGGGCAAGCGGCCGAAGATGTACTCGCTGCAGGCGGCGGGCTGCGCTCCGCTGGCGAAGGCGTTTGGGGAAGGCAAGACCCGGAGCGAGTTCTTCGCGGGTGCGGAGACGATGGCGAGCGGGTTGCGGGTCCCGAAGCCGTATGCGGACTGGATGGTGCTGGAGATCGTGCGGGAGTCGGGCGGCGAGGTGATTGCCGTGGACGATAAGGCGATCTTCGACTCGGTCGGCGACTGGGGTCGCAATGAAGGGCTGCTGCTGTGCCCGGAGGGTGCGGCGGCGACGGCGAGCTACGACAAGCTGCTGGCTGAAGGCAAGCTGACGGCGAGCGATCGCGTGGTGCTGTTCAACACGGGCGCGGGGCTGAAGTATGTGGACACGATCGCGGAGGCGTGGGGGATTCGGCGCGAGGTGGTGCTGCCGAAGGCGCTGCCGGTGGGCGGGATTATTACGCCTGTGTAGCAGCGGAACAGCGGAACAGCGGAACAGCAGAACAGCGGAACAGCGGAACAGCGGAACAGCGGAACAGCGAATAGCGGAACAGCGAATAGCTAAGAGCTAGAAGCTAAGAGCGGAAATAGCAAGGGCAGCCCGGTTGGGCTGCCCTTGCTATTTGCGGAGATGCGAGCTGTCGAGTTACATGCCGCAGGCTTTGTTGTAGGCAGGGCGGAAGCCATCGGCCTTGGCCTGGGCTTCGGATTCGTACTTGCCGGCCTTGGTGGTGCCGTAGTCTTCCTTGCCGTAGCAGTGATAGACCTTGGTCGAGGTGTTGACCCAGACGAGGCCAGGGCCGCCGCCAGCAGCGGGAGTCTTGGCGCCCTTGGCTGTGGGAGCGGGCTTGGTTGCGGCCATTGGCGCTGGGGCGGGCGTGGGAGCCGGAGCAGGCTTTGCGGCGGGAGCCGGTGCTGGCGCCGGAGCGGGTGCAGCAGCTGCGGTCTTGGGTGCAGCGGCAGCCTTGGGAGCGGCGGCGGGGCCGTACCAGGCAGCTACACCCTTGTGGCCGGAGCAGGCGCCGCTCTTGCTGGCGGCGGTGGAGTAGGTGCCGTCCTTGCAGGTGCCGGTGGCGCCGGCGGGAGCACCTGCGGGAGCCTGGGCAATGGCCGCAGCCGAACAAAGCAGGGTAGCGGCAACTGCCGCGAGGATGTGACGAGTCTTCATGGGGAGCTCCTGAGAACGAAATGGAAAAACCAACTACGGAATCAATGGGGTACGGCGGCATCGTATCAGGTTCCCGGGCGCTATGGTGTGAGGCGTCTGCGGAGGGCTGCGAGCTTCGGGATGCGAGATGTTACGGCTCGGTTGTGAGGTCTGCGACGGATACCTTGGGAGAGCTTTGGGTGGTGAGCGTAACGGCTGCGCCGAGGATGAGTGCGCCCCCGATCCAGGCGCTGGGGCCGAGGGTCTCGTGCAGCAGAAAGACGCCGAGGAGCGAGCCGATGAGGGGCTCGAAGTTGAGCAGGACGCCGGCCTGCGAGGCGGGAACCTGCGAGAGTCCCCAGTTCCAGAGCAGCGTGCTGGATGCGGTGCAGAAGAGGCCGCTGGCAGCGAGGGCGAGCCAGGCCCTGAGGCTGACGTGATGCACCGGAGGCAGACCGTAGATGAGCGGCACCATGATCATGAGCATGATGGTGCCGGAGAGCAGGCCATAGGCGGTGATGACGACGGCGCTGTGGCGCTCGACGAGCGCCTTGTTGACGAGGACCCAGAACATGGCGATGGCGAGGGAGACGACGACGAGCAGGTCTCCTGCGAGTGACGGGCCACCAGCTCCCGTGGAGTGACGGCCGCTGAGTGCGATGAGTGCTGCGCCGGCAGTGGAACCGATGAGCGCAGCCCAACCGGCAGCGGAGAGACGCTCGTGTGCGAAGGCGATGGCGCCGACCGCGAGGATGACAGGCATGGTGCCCACCATGAGGGCGGCGTGCGAGACGGTGGTGAGGGAAAGCCCCTTGAACTGCAGGAGGAACTGGATGGGAACGCCCAGCGCGGAGGCGAAGAGCAGACGGCCCCACTCGCTGCGGTTGAGGCCTGGACGATGCGTGATGACCAGCGGCAGAAGGCCGAGCGCAGCGAAGAGGAAGCGGTAAAGGACCATCGCGCCGACGTTCATCTCGGCGAGGGCAATCTTGCCGAAGAAGAAGCCACAGCCCCAGAACATGGACGCGAGGGCGCTCGCGGCAAAGCCGGCCAGACGATTGGGTTGGGAGCGCATCTGTTTAGGATCGCACGTAGATCCTGGTGCAACACAGTCAATCGGAGGCGTCAGTTGACCGTGAGCGCGAAGGTTGTGGTGCTTTGCAGTGACCCTGACGTGCCGGTGATGGTGATGGTCGATGTGCTGGGGACGACGGGATTGGAGACGGTCGCCCCGGCAGGATACTTCAGCGTGGTGCAACCGCTAAGCAGACCTAGTCCGGCTGCGGCTACAAACAACAGCAGGAGCGCCGGTACCCGTCGCCGTTTGCGCCAGCCAAATCCGCACAGGACGGTGAAGCACATGGCAGTTGGGAAGAGCGGGCTGCGCAGGGGGCGAAGGTCTACGGTCGTCGTCAAGGTGGTGACGGTGAGCGTGGTGGAAGCGGCGGTGCCGGAGGGTGTGATCGTCGCGGGAGAGAAGATGCACGCAGCTCCGGCGGGCAATCCCGAACAGCTGAACGCAACCGCGGAGTTGAACCCATTGACGGGCGTGACGGAGACGGTGGTTGTCACACTCTGTCCGGGAATTACGGTGATCGACGCTGGAGCAACCGCGATGGAGAAGCTGGGGGTGGGGGAGGTCGTCTGTGCTGTGAAGGTCTCCTCCACGATGCGGCCGTTGTAGTAGTCCGCGATGAAGAGATTGCCGCTTGCATCCACGGCAATCCCGAACGCCTCGATCAGGCCGGTGGTGGGGATCGTGCTCTGCGTGTAGGTACTTCCCGACGGCGTCTCCTTGAAGACCTGGCCGACGTCGAAGACCGGGCTGCCAACCACGTTGGTGCTATCGGTATAGGCGACGAAAAGGTTGCCGCTTCCATCCACGGCAACCCCAGTGGGTGTGCCAGCGGAACCGGTCACGGGGATGATGCTTTGGGAGTAAGTACCGCTGCCCGATGGCATGGCCTTCACGATCCATCCGTTGGTTACGTCAACGGCAACGTAGACGTTGCCGTCACCATCCACAGCGACACCCGCGGCGGATGACAGGCCGGTGGCCACGGTGCTCTGCACGTAGCCGGTGGCGGATGGGGTCTCCTTGTACACGATGCCTGCGGATGCACCCAGGGAGACATAGACATTTCCGCTCCCATCGACGGCAACTCCGATCGGAGCGGCTCCCGCGACCTGCGGGAAGGTGGCGACGGTGGTTTCCGTGTAGCTTCCGTTTGCCGGGGTCTCCATGAGTACACGGAAGTGGTCGCAATCGGCGACATAGACGTTGCCGGCGCCGTCTACGGCTACTCCAAACGGGTCTCCCAGGGTGCCTGTCGGCACAACGCTCTGCACGAAGCTGCCCTGCGAAGGAGTTTCTTTGAACAATTGATATGGCTGAGCGGAGTTTGCGAAATAGACGTTGCCGCTTCCGTCGACGGCCACCGCTTCAGGCAACCCGATACCGGTCGCAACGTTGATCTGGCCACTCGAAGTTAGAGTTGGCTGCGTTCCGGCGCCTGTGCCCTGGAGGTAGGCCGTTGCGACCACGCCGCTGGAACTGGACAGCACCACCGCGCCATAACGGGTGCCCACGAATTTGGGTGCGAACGCCACGGGGACCGTGCAGGTCGCGCCGGCGACATAGGTTGTGCCAACGACGCAGGTTCCGGCTCCGGCGCTGGTAAAGTCCAGGCCCGAAGCTCCCTGGGTGACAACAGCGATGTTGCTGAGGGTGGCAGAGCTCGGGATAAGGACGGTCACGGTACTTGAACTGCTGCTGCCGAGGTTGATCGAGCCGAAGCTGGTCTGCGCGGCCCCAGGCAGGGAGATGAGGGCAAGTGCGACGGCGCATCCCTGGAAAAGACGGGGAAGTTGAAATCTCAGCAGGTGCGTCATGACGGGTCCCTTGGAATCTCTTTTCCCCACATCCTATACCGGATGGGTTGGGTTCCAGGTTGAAGTCCGTATGTCGTCGTCGTGACGAACGCTCAACATCACGGTGTTGTCGCAGGGCGCTTGTAGCCGAGGGCGCGGAGCATGAAGGCGGTCAGCTCGGCGGCTTCCTGTTCGATGGAGCTGTTGGGGTGGGCCATGCGGCGTTCGAGCAGGCCGCGGATCATATCCATGAGGGCCCAGGCTGCGGGTTCGAAGGGCTGCTCGGGGATGTCGCCGGCCTGCATGGCGTGCTGGAAGAGGACCATGAGGAAGTAGATGGTGGGGCGTTGCCAGCGGAGGCTGCGTTTGAGGTTGTGACTCTCGCGCTTGAGGGTGACGATGACGCGGTAGAGCGCGAGGCGGTCGCCCCAGTAGGAGAGGCGCGTGATGAGGAATGCGTTGAGCTTCGCAGGGAAGTCCGTGGCGGCTTCGACGCGGGGGGTGGTGAGGTCCGTAATCTCCTGGAGGCAACGCTCGACGGCGGCGACGAAGATCTCGTCCTTGGAATCGAAGTAGGCGTAGACGGTGGCCTTGGAGAGGGCGGCGGCGGCAGCGACGTCGTCCATGCGGGTTTCGTCGTAGCCCTTGTCGCCGAAGACGCGGGTGGCGGCGTCGAGGATCGCGGAGCGGCGGAACTCCTTGAGTGACGAGGGTTTGCGGACCTGAGGCGGGGCTGGCAACGAGGTTCCTGGGGTCTCCCTGAGCTTTTTGAATCCGACGCTCAGTGTAGAGCGTCCGATGACTAGACTGGCGAGTTCAATTTTCGGACTCATGAGTTCAATCGGGGAAACTGCATGGTTGTGGAAGACGATCTGGAGCTGGAAGAGCGTGGCTCTGCCGGCGCGGCGGAGCAGCGCGAGGATGGCTCCGGCGCACGGGGCGCTGAAGCTTCGCTGGCGCAGGACATCCCGAGCTTCGACAACGAGTACGAGGCTCCGCGGCGGGTCTTCAATCCGTGGATCATCGCGATGGTGGTGACGATCGGCACGTTCATGGAGGTGCTGGACACCTCGATTGCGAACGTGGCGCTGCCGCACATTGCGGGCAGCCTGTCGTCGTCGCAGGATGAAGGCGCGTGGGTGCTGACGAGCTACCTGGTGGCAAATGCGATCATCCTGCCGATCAGCGGATGGATCTCGAGCGTGATGGGCCGGAAGCGGTTCTACCTGACTAGTGTGCTGTTCTTCACGATCTTCTCCGCGGTGTGCGGGCTGGCTCCGTCGCTGGGGATGCTGATCCTGTTTCGCGTGTTGCAGGGGCTGGCGGGCGGTGGGTTGCAACCGTCGGTGCAGGCGATCCTGGCGGATGCGTTTCCTCCGGCGAAGCGCGGGATGGCGATGGCGCTCTACACGATTGCGATTCTCATCGCACCGGTGCTGGGTCCAACGCTGGGTGGTTGGATCACCGATAACTACTCTTGGCGATGGATCTTCTACATCAACATTCCGGTGGGCGTGCTTTGCTTCTTCCTGACGCGGATGGTGCTGGAAGATCCTCCGCACCTGAAGGAGCAGATGAAGGCGGCGCGCAAGGTGCGTGTCGACTACATGGGACTGGGGCTGATCTCGCTGGGTCTCGCGACGCTGGAGATTGTGCTGGATAAGGGCCAGGAGCTTGACTGGTTCGGCTCGAACTTTATTGTGTGCTTTGCGACGATCGCCGCGGTGGCGCTGGTGGGCGCGGTGGTGTGGGAGTGGCGGCACAAGAACCCGGTGGTGAACCTGCACCTGCTGAAGGAGCGGAACTTCCGGACGTGCTGCCTGATCATCCTGACGCTGTACGCGGTGCTGTATGCGACGACGTACCTGCTGCCGTTGTTCATGCAGCAGATGCTGGGCTATGACGCGACGACGGCGGGCATTGCGCTGTCGCCGGCGGGCTTGTTCACGATGGCGCTGGTGCCGCTGGTGGGCTATGTGCTGACGCGGGGCTTCGATCCGCGCAAGTTGATTTTTGTGGGGCTGGCGTTTATCGGGATTTCGTTGTTCTGGATGGGCTCGATGAACCTGGGGGTGGCGGAGAAGGACATGATCATGCCGCGCATTCTGCAGGTGATGGGCGTGGGCCTGACGACGGTACCGGTGAGTACCATCATGTTCCGGTTCCTGCCCAAGGAAGCGAGCGGGCAGGCTGCAGGGCTGTATGCGCTGGTGCGGAATGAGGGCGGGAGCATCGGGATTGCGATCTCAAGCACGATGCTGGAGCGTAAGTCGCAGGCGTATCAGCAGCAGCTGGGGCGGAATCTCGACCCGACGTCGCCGCTGGTCCGAGATGCCGTGGGCGGGCAGGCGCATACGCTGATGCATTACGGGCAGCAGGGATATAACCAGCTGGCGCTGCTCTACAGCCGATTGCAGGAGCAGGCGCTGCTGTTGAGTTACATGGACCAGTTCCGGACGTTGTGCGGTGTGATGGTGCTGATCCTGCCGCTGATTTTGTTTCTGAAGAAGCCGCCGGTGTCGAAGCATATTGAGCTGGACGCGCATTGACGGCGGTTGTTGGTTGTTAGTTGTTAGGTGTTAGGTGAGAAAGAAAGCCCGGGTCCTTTGTGGGACCCGGGCTTTCTTTGGGTGTGGGTTCAGATTTCAGATTCCAGTTGGCCAGATTCCAGACTCCAGAGATGGCTACCAGACGCGGCAGTTTTTGTCGGGGGTCATGGGTGAGTTCTTCTTACAGCCAAAGGCTGTGCCGAAGGCGGGCTGGTTGACGATGGCGCCGTTGGCGCGGAAGTGGTCGGGCGAGTGGGGGTCGGTGAGGACCTGGGCGCGGACCTGTTCGGGCCGCGGGTTTTCGCACCAGTTCTGAGCGAAGGCGATGTAGAAGCGCTGCGGACCGGTGTAGCCGTCGATCTTCTTCGTGATGTCGATGCCTTGCTTCTGCGCGCGGGCGAGGTAGGCCATGTAGGCGAGCAGCAGGCCACCGTTGTCGGCGGTGTTTTCGCCGAGGGTGAGCTTGCCGTTGACCTTGACGGCATCCTTGCCTTCGCCGACGGCGGTGAAGGCGCCGTACTCGTTGACGAGGCAGCCGGTGCGGGTTTCGAAGTTCTTCTTGTCGTCCGCGGTCCACCAGTCCTGGAGGTTGCCTGCGCCATCGAACTGCGCGCCCTGGTCGTCGAAGCCGTGGGTGAGTTCGTGGCCGATGACGGCGCCGGCGTGCCCGTAGTTCACGGCCAGGTCCGCCCTGGGGTCGAAGAAGACCGGCTGCAGGATGCCGGCGGGGAAGTTGATGTCATTCATCGAGGGGTTGTAGTAGGCGTTGACGGTAGGCGGGGTCATGCCCCACTCGAGCTTGTCGACGGGCTTGCCGATCTTGTCGAGCTGGCGATCGTTCTCGAAGGCGGTGCCGTGTTCGGTGTTGCCGAGCGCGTCGGTGGGAGAGACGGCGAGCTTGGAGTAGTCGCGCCAGTGATCGGGATAGCCGATCTTGTCGGCGACGGCATGGAGCTTGTCCTTGGCCTTGACGCGGGTGGCGGGGCTCATCCATTCGAGGGTGTCGATGTCCTTGTCCATGGCAGCTTCGATGTCGTGGACCATCTCAAGGGTCTTGGGCTTCGAGTCGCCGGCGAAGTACTGCGAGACGTAGACCTGGCCGAGGGCTTCGCCGAGGGAGTTATCGACCATCTGGGCGCAGCGCTTGTCGCGCGAGCGCTGTTCGGGCTGGCCATTGAGAACGGTGCCGTAGAAGTGGAAGTTCTCGGCGTCGATGGCGTGGGGCAGCTGGCCGGCGAAGGTGGTTAGCACCTGGTATTTGAGGTAGGCGTGGAGGGTTTCGGTATCGGCCTGCATCACGGCAGCGATGGCGGCGGGGAAGAACTTGGGGTTGGCGTTGATGATTGAGTTCGGACCGAGGGGGCCGGGCAGCGCAGAGGGAGCGTGGATGGCCTCGAAGAAGGGCTTCACGTTCATGGGCGCGACGGAGCTTTCGAACTCGGCCAGCGTCTGCGGATGGTAGACGGCGACGGGATCGCGGCGCTCGGTGTTGGTCATCGAGGCTACAGCGAGCTTGGTCTCAAAGGTGAGGATGTTCTTCGCGTCGGTCGCGGCCTTCTCCGGGGTTACTCCGGCGAGGACGAGCATCTTCGCGATGTGGTCGACGTACTGGTCGCGGATCTGCTTATCCTTGTCGCCGGTGCGGGTGTAATAGTCGCGCTCGGGGAGGCCGAGGCCACCCTGGTCGAAGGTGGCGACCTGCTTGGTGGCGTCCTTGAAGTCCTGCTGCTGGCCGAAGCCGAAGAAGGCGTTGACGCCGATACGCTGCAGCTCGCCGGTGAGGTAGGCGAGGCCGGTCTTGCCGGAGCGGTCGATCTCGGCGAGCAGGGGCTGGATGGGCGCGAGGCCCTTCTCGTCGATGAGTTTGGTGTTGAGGCAGGCGGCGTAGTAGTCGCCGATCTTCTGTTCGCTGGCGGTGCGGTTGGGCGAGGGCTCCTTGAACTTATCGAGGATGCCGCTGAGTTCCTGGTTGTTGACGTTGTAGAGCACGTAGAACTGGTCGACGCCGGACTGGTCTGCGGGGATGGGGTGGTTGGCCGCGAACTTGCCGCAGGCGAACTTGTAGAAGTCCTGGCAGGGATCGGCGGTGGGGTCGATTGCCGAGGTATCGAAGGAGGCGCCGGGGACGTAGTGGGTTGGGGGCGCGGCTTCGTCGTGGATCTTCGGGGCCGGGGACTGTGCAACGGCCGGACGCGTCGCAAGGGGGGCGAGCACCACGCCTGCGGCGAGGCCGAGCAGGGCAAAGGGGCCGGAACGGCGGACAGCAATCATCGTCTAACTCCTATGAATCCGACCATCCTGCGACACCACGGTTGCGTTTTGCGGCGGTGGCTAGGGACGGCCTGTCTGTGCAAGAGTACATGTACGCGGAGAGGGCGATGCGAGTTCCAATGGATCGACGGCTGGGGTTGCCGAACGCTGGCGGGTGGGAGTTCCTCGTGCAGCGTGCGGCGCTGCTGGGAGCGGTGCTCGGGATCGTGTTTGGGGCTCAGGAGATACAGGCGGCGGATCGCCAGGCGGTGGTGGCGACGCGGGTTCCGCTGGAGTCCATCGGCGTGAACGGGGTGTCGCCGGCGCAGCTGAACGCGGGCGCGTCGATGCTGACGGTGCACTTTCTCGACGACACGCACCTGCTGGTGACGTACGGCACGCATGGCCTGGTGCGGCGGCTGGAGAACGATCCGAAGGACGACCAGGACCGCATCGTGGCGATGGAGATCGTCGAGCTGCCGAGCGGGAAAGTGATTGCGAAGGAAGAGTGGCAGGCCCACGACCACGAGCGGTATCTGTGGAACCTTGGCCGGGGGCGGTTTGTGATCCGGACGGGCTGGGAGTTCTACGCGATCGAACCGATGGCGCACCTGGCTTCGGGGCAGCCGTTTTCACGGGCGCAGATCAAGGCGTTTCAGAAGCCGTCGCTGCTGCTGGTTTCACCGGACCAGAACGTGATCACGGTGGAGAGTCGGGTTCGGGTGAAGCGGGCGAACGAAGAATGGGGCGACGCGCCTCCGGGGAATGTTCCGGTGACGATGCTGGTGGAGTTTTACCGGTTGCGGGGCTCGGGAGATAACCCGAAGTTTTCGATGGAGCTTTCAGGGCGCGTGCTGACGCCGCGGCCGCTGTTTCTTCCGTTGACCGGGGATGGAGCGCTTTATGCAGAGCCGCCGGGACGGGACCGGCGTTGGCCGGTGAACTTCGTTCCGTTTGGAGGGAAGCCGATCAAGGCCGCAGAGGTGGAATCGACGTGCGATCCGCAGCTGCAGATGGTGAGCCCGAGCGAGTTCCTGGCGCTGACTTGCCGGGGCGTGAACGACGCGACGGTGCTGAAGGCGTATGCCTTCGACGGCCACGAGGCATGGGAGGAGCCGCTGAGCGGCATGGACGATCCGGTCTATGCGACGGCGCCCGAAGCGGGGCGGTTTGCGGTGTTGCGTCACCTGGACTCGGCTCCGGGCTCGATCACGAGCGGTACGGACGCGCCGGTGGATCGGCAGGAGCTGCGGGTGTATCAGACCGAGAGCGGGGACATGCTGCTGAAGGTGGATCTGTTTCCGGCGTTCAAGTCGGCGGAGAACTTCGACCTGTCGCGGGATGGTTCGCTGGCGGTAGGGGTTCGGGATCGCGCGCTGGTGGTGTACAAGCTGCCGGAGCCTGACAAGCAGGACCGTGCCGACATGGCGATGGCGGCGAAGTCCGCGCCGCCGGTGGTGAACGCAGGGCCGATCCGGCTGCCGGCGGCGGTGGAGACGGCGAGTTTGGAGGGTCCGGGAGGAGGGAGTGCGGCGGCGAAGGCTGCGGATGCTGCTGCGAGACCAGCTCAGGCCAGCAAGGCGGATCGGACGGAGTCCGCTGCGGTGGCTGCTCCTGCCCAGCAGCCCGTGGCGCGCAGGGTAGCTCCGACGCTGATGAAGCCGGGGGAGAAGCCGGAGTTCGGGAAGGCGAACCCGCAGCCTGCGGATGACGGGAGTTCCGGGGATCTGCCGCACTGAGGTGGCTGCGGGCCGGCGTTTGTTTTGTGGCCGGACGCCTGGTGGTGGCTGAATGGGCGTGGGCTGGAGAGCTTCGGGGTCCTTCAACTGCGCATGGCGCGGCTATGCTGCACCCTGCTTCAGCTCAGGATGACGACGCAATGCAACCGCAAACAAAAAGGCCAGCCCGAAGGCTGGCCTCTGATGTTTCAGGGAACGGTGCGCTTATGCCTTGACGACGGCCTTGACGCGGGCGTTGAGGCGGCTCTTGTAGCGGCTCGCGGTGTTCTTGTGGATGACACCCTTCTGCACGCTCTTGTCGAGGGCCGAGACGGTCTTGCGGTAGGTCTCGTTCAGCGTGGTCTTATCGCCGGCGGTGAGGGCATCGCGCATGGAGCGGAGAGCGGTGCGGAGCTTGGACTTGTTGGCGCGGTTGACACCGGTCTTGCGGACGGTCTGGCGGGCGCGCTTGAGGGAGGACACATGATTTGCCATGCGGGATTACCTTCTTTTCTTTTCTGCCGGTTGTCGGAGAAAGGGGATGCAGACTGGTGGCTGTTGCGGACGCGCCGAATCGTGCGTCAGGACGCAGTGCTAGCCGCTCCTCTGCACTTTCTATTCTAGGGCTTCGAAGGATAGGGGTCAAACGACGGTGATTCGCGGCTACAATCCGGCCATGCGTCTTCGCATGTTCGTCGCCATGTTCGCCCTGTTGAGTGGTTCCGTGGGTTTTGCCCAGGATGCCGCCAAGACTCAGCCCAAGCCAGCTAAGGCGCCGAAGCCGGATGCTCCGCTGACCGATGCGCTGACGTGCAGCCCATTTCTCTGGGGTGCCGACGGCCCGTCGCGTCCGCAGGCGAAGATGCTGGTGCCGGTGACGATTGATGGCAAGCCCTTTGTCTATCAGCTGGATACGGGGTCGGATGAAGTGGCGGTGTATGGTGGGCGGTCTCATCCGGAGTGGAAGCCGCTGGCGCAGGGTGTGCGGATGACGGACCTGCAGTTTGCCGGGGCGACGCTGCCGTCGGTGGTGGCGTATGCGCAGACTGCGGTGCCGGACACCGAGGTGCAGGGTGTGATCGGGCTGGATCCGATGGTGGGGAAGGTGTTGGTGATCGACTTCCCGCGCCGCAGGGTGTGCCTGGTGGAACGGGCGGATCTGCCGGTGAACGTGGTGCATGCGGCGCAGTGGAGCAACGCCGAGGTGCGGCATGGGAAGTTTTTCGTACGCGCGGATGTGAACGGCAAGCGCTCGAACCGGCTGGTGTACGACACGGGTGCGAGCGGTGATGCGCTGGTGATGGATGTGGAGCCATGGAAGACGGCGACGGGGAAGAGCGATCCCAAGGAGGCGACCGGGCACTTTCGTTCGCAGCTCGCGGGAGGTTCGGTGGACTACGTGACGGCTCCGCTGAGCGGGGACCTGACGGTGGCGAACCATGTGTATGAGCATCCCGAGGTGGCGACGGCGGTGGACCGCGAGCGGGACTACACGGATATCTTTCAGGCGGATGGTGTGCTGGGGAATGCGCTGTTTCACGACAGCATCGTGATCCTGGACCTGACGGCGCATGCTCGGTTCGGGTTGATTTATCCGGCGAATTAGCTAGTCAGCGGGTCAGCGGGTCAGGCCCGAGGCTGCGATTTGCAGGCTCCAGCGGAGATGCAGGTTTCTCCACTGCGCGGGACGATGAGACTGTCCCGCTCCGGTCGAAATGACACATCCTTTGATGGTTTGGAATATGTCGATACAAGCTAGCTGCAGTTGAGGCAGTTGGGGTGGGCCCAGCCGTTCTCGCCGCAGGTGAGGTAGAGGCTGGCGACGAAGAGGATGGTCATCAGGACGCTGGCCCAGAGAAGCATCTGGACGGGGAGTGCGGTGAGGAAGGGCTTGCCGCGGTCGGGATTTCGGCGCGAGGGCCAGACGAAGAGCACGCCACCTGCGAGGGCGATGCAGAAAGCCAAAGACAGCCGGATGAGGCTTGCGAGGACGCGGTCCTCCCAGCGGGTGGCCGGGGTGAAGAACGCGGCCACGCCGACGCGGTAGATCGCGACGATCGTTCCGGCGGTGAAGGCGGCTTTGAGCAGGTCCAGCAAGGCAGCAGAATAGCTGAACAGCTGAACAGCGGAACAGCGGAACAGCAGAATAGCGGAACAGCGGAACAGCGGAACAGCGGAACAGCGGAACAGCGGAACAGCGGAACAGCGGAATAGCGGAACAGCAGAACAGCTGACCGCATCGGAAGGAGCGGGCACGGCGGCGGGTTTGGATTCCGCTATTTGCTTGCGGCCGTTGGCATTCAGCGATTCTCTTGAAGCTATTCGCTATTCGCTATTCGCTGTTCCGCTGTTCCGCTATTCTGCTGTTCCGCTGTTCTGCCGGTTTCTCCGGGAGTTGACCTGATTTTGATCCTCTTTTGCACCGGGCTCTCTTGACGCCGTCATGCTGCGGGGCTAGAGTTTCGGCAACCCAACCTTGATGCTCATGGCCAATCCGGCGCCAGCGCGACCCGCAACAGGACGAATGCGGAGAAGCGTGAAGCGCGCGGGCCCAACGTCAGGCATCGAATTCCCGATAGATGTGTCTAACTCCACGTGGTCCTCTGACGGAGGTCAGGTCCTTACTTGGTGAAAAAAGCGCTACAACTCACGCCCGGAATTGAGCCGCTCTACGGCACACGCGACGAGAACCTTCGTCTGATGGAAGACAGCCTGGGCGTTCAGATCGATCTTCGATCTGACTCCATCCATGTCCTGGGAGAACCCGAGGCCGTAGCCCGGGTGGAGCGCATCTTTACCGACTTCGAAGCGCTTCGGCGCGGCGGGGTCCATCCACACAATGGAGAGCTGAACGCGTTGCTGAAGATGGTTGTTGCTGATCCTGGGGTGACTCTGCGGGGCCTCATCGACAGCGGCAAGCAGCGGGCGATTGGTGTGAAGCGGGTGGTCCAGCCAAAGACGCCGAACCAGCGCAAGTATATCGAGGCCATCGAGCAGAACGACATGGTCTTCGGGATGGGGCCGGCGGGTACCGGCAAGACGTACCTCGCGGTGGCGATGGCGGTGAGTTCACTGCTGGCGAAGAAGGTGTCGCGGATCATCCTGGTGCGTCCGGCGGTTGAGGCGGGGGAGCGGCTTGGGTTCCTGCCGGGATCGCTGCAGGAGAAGGTGGATCCGTACCTTCGTCCGCTGTATGACGCGCTGTATGACCTGGTCGACCCGATGAAGGTGGACAAGTGGCTGGAGACGAATGTGATCGAGGTGGCGCCGCTGGCGTTTATGCGCGGGCGCACGCTGAATGAGGCGTTCATCATCATGGATGAGGCGCAGAACACGACCGGCGAGCAGATGAAGATGTTCCTGACGCGACTCGGCAACGGTTCGCGTGCGGTGATCACGGGCGATCTGACGCAGATCGACCTGCCGAACCCCAAGAAGAGCGGTCTGCTGGAGGCTCTGCGGGTGCTGGATAACGTGGAGGGCATCAAGTTCTGCCACTTCGAGGATGTGGACGTGGTGCGGCATCAACTGGTGCAGCGGATCGTGCGGGCGTACGAGACACATCATCGCGAGGAGCAGATGCCGTTGCAGCTGGATGGAGCTGCGGGAGAGCACTCGATGGTGATGGGGACAGAGCGGCCGGTGAAGCGGGCTTTGAAGCAATAGCGGAACAGCAGAGGAGCAGAACAGCAGAACAGCGATTCAGGACTGTTCTGCTGTTCTGCTCTTACGCCGTTCTGCTGCGTTCTTGGTAGCATCGAAACGCATGATCCTGCTCGACCTTCCGCGACGACAGCAAGCTTTGGCCGATCCGTGGGATGGGACGGGGATGTCGCGCGTGGCGCTGGCGAGGTTCTTTACCCGCGCGCGCAAGGCTGTGGGGCTGGCGGGCGAGGTGGATGTGCTGCTGGCGGGCGATGCGGCGCTGAAGCGGCTGAACCGCGAGTTTCGCGGCAAGGACAAGGCGACCGATGTGCTCAGCTTTCGCTCGCCGGAGGAGATCTTCGAGCAGCGGGCGGGCGATCTGGCGATCTCGCTGCAGACGGCGGCGCGGCAGGCGAAGGCCTTCGGGCATGGCGTCGAGGATGAGGTTCGCATCCTGATGCTGCACGGGTTGCTGCACCTCTCCGGGATGGACCATGAGGTAGACAAGGGCGAGATGGCGGCACGCGAGGCGGAGCTGCGGGCGGCGTTGAAGCTGCCGGTGGGGCTGATTGCCCGGGTGGAGGAGCCGCGGAAGAAGTCTGGCCCGTCAGCGGGTTCTGCTAAGAGACGCGGATTCCCTTCGGGAATGACAAGCAAGAAAGACGACAGTGTGCGGGCGGCGGGTCGAGCTCGAGTTCGCCAGACTCCAGTTCGCCAGATGCCAGTGGTGAAGAGAGCCGTTCCCAAGGCTGTGAAGAAGGCCACGCGTGCGCGGAGGACGGTATGAGCTGGGTCCTTCAGTGTGGTCTGTTCGCTTTGCTTTGGGTGCTGGCGCTGGCCTCGTACATCGATCGCATGTACTTCGAGATGGGCAAGTTTCTCTCGCGCGAGTATGAGGAGAACATCGACGCGTGGGAGCGGAGGGTCGAACCGAAGCTGATGATCGGCCGCGATTCGGCTGCGATCTCGGCGAGTCTGCTGCGCCAGATTGCGATGGTGGCGCTGGCGTTTGTGCTGGCGCTCCGTCTGCGGGGGACGATTGGTCACAGCGCGGCGTCGATTGGGCGCACCGTCTTCGAGCTTCTGCTGACGATCCTGATCTTCGACCGGGTGATACCGGAGCTGTTCTTCACGCGCACGCGGGGGCAATGGATTGTCCGGATCGCGTGGATGGTGCAGGGGCTGTTCTACCTGGTGCTGCCGATTACGCTGACGATCGGGCTGCTGCTTTCGATTGTGGGGCTGGCTGAGCCTGAGGCGCAGGAGCCGGAGCATCCGAGTGAAGCGATGGACGCTCTGCTGGAGGCCGGTGAGGAAGAGGGCATCCTCGAAGAGAGCGATCGCGAATTGGTGCGGTCGGTGGTGGAGTTTGGCGACAAGGTGGTGCGCGAGGTGATGGTGGCGCGGCCGGCGATGCTGGCTGTGCCGGGCACGATGACGCTCGAGGAGTTCACGGCCGAGGTGAACGAGAATGGATTTTCGCGCGTGCCGGTCTATGCGGAGTCGATCGATCACATTACCGGGGTGGCGTTTGCGCGCGATCTGCTTGCTGTGCGGGACGAGGATGCCAGGAGACGCACGGTAGCGACGCTGCAGAAGCCGACGGTGTTTGTTCCTGAGACGAAGAAGGTGAACGAGCTGCTGCGCGAGATGCAGCGCCAGAAGCAGCACATGTCGATTGTGATCGACGAGTATGGCGGCGTGGCGGGGCTGGTGACGATTGAGGATCTGCTCGAGGCCATCGTCGGGAACATTGAGGATGAGCACGATACGAGCGAGACGCAGCCGATCGAGGAGCCCGAAGGCACGTGGCTGGTGCCCGGGGACTTCGAGGTCGACCGCTTGCGGGAGCTGTTTTCAGAGCGGGAAGAGCCTGCGAAGGCCGCGATTCTGGGCGATGGAGACGATCCGCCACTTGCGGACGAGGACCAGGAACGCGAGGAGGATGAACCTTCGTCGCAGCTGAGTGCCGAACAGCTGCTGGCACAGGTTCTGGACCCGTACGACGCGACGACGGTGGGCGGCCTGGTGAGCGAGATCGCGGGGCATATCCCGCTGCCGGGCGAGGTGGTGGAGGATGGCCCGCTGCGGCTGGAGGTGGTTGCGTCGACCGACCGGACGGTGGAGCGGGTGCGCGTGGCGCTGAGCGCGTTGAACGAGAGTGAGCCGGAGTAGGGGCTAGCTTCTAGCTGTTAGCTCCCAGCTTCTAGCTGAGGCCAAAGTATGACGATCGAGTTCCGGGCTCTCAGCTGCGGGTTTCGAGTTGTTAGCGGCGGGTTTTGGGCTGGAAGCGAGAAGCTGGAAGCTAGCAGCTGTCTTTTCGGTGTCATCATAGAGAAATGGCATTACGTAGTGGATTTGTTTCGATCGTGGGTCGCCCGAATGCGGGCAAGTCGACCCTGTTGAACGCTCTGCTGGGGCAGAAGCTGGCGATCGTCACGCACAAGCCCCAGACGACCCGGACACGCATCCAGGGCGTGCTGGAGCTTGCTGTGCGCAAGAAGGCGAAGGGCGACCCGGGCCGGCCGGCGGCGCAGGTGATCCTGGTGGATACGCCGGGCGTGCACAAGCCGGAGACGCAGCTGGACAAGCGGATGATGCAGGAGGTTCATGACGCGCTGGAGACGCGCGACGTCGTGGTCTTCATGGTCGACGCGACGCACCGCATTCATGAGGAAGAGGCTCCGCGCACCGATGCCGAGGGCAGGACGGTGCGGACGGTGGGCATGCAGAAGCGTGCGATGTCTCGCGCGGAGGATGACTTCGCGCTGAAGGTGATCTCGCGGCTCGAAGGGCCGGTGGTGCTGGCGCTGAACAAGATCGACGAGGTGCCCAGGGCGGCGCTGCTGCCGATTATTGCGCACTGGTCGGCGAAGCATAACTTTGCGGAGGTCATTCCGATCTCGGCGAAGAAGAAGGAAGGCCTGGAGCTGCTGCTGGATAAGGTGGTGCGGCTGCTGCCGGAGGGGCAGCGCTACTTCCCGAAGGACCAGTTGACGGATCAGCCGGAACGCTTCCTTGTCGCGGAGATCATTCGCGAGAAGATCCTGATGCTGACCGGCGAAGAGGTTCCTTACGCGACGGCGGTGGTGATCGAGAGCTTTGAAGAGCCTGACACGCGCAAGAAGGGCAAGGACGGCAAGCTGCCGGTGACAAAGATCAACGCGGCGATCTACTGCGAGCGGAACGGGCAGAAGGCGATCCTGATCGGCAAGCAGGGCGCGATGCTGAAACAAATTGGCACGTCGGCCCGTAAGGAGATTGAGGGTCTGCTGGGCACGCGCGTCTTCCTGGAGCTGTTTGTGAAGGTGCAGGATGAGTGGCGTACCTCGCGCAGCTTCGTGGAGAACCTGGACTGGCGGCGGCAGCTGGAACAGATCGCGGAGAAGCAGCAGCTGGACCGGTCGCTGGCGGCGGCAGCGGCCGGGGTTAAGCTGGATGAGTTCGACGAGCAGGATGAGAGCGAAGGCACAGACGAATACGGGACCGAGAATGACAGCGACGTTGAAGAGGAGTAGAGCTGTTGCTGAGGCGATGGAAGTTGCCCACGAACACCGTCCGCACAAAGCGGCTTGAGCTTGTTGCGATCAGCGTGGAGATGCTCGAGGCGGATGCTCGCAGTGATGCTTCGCTAGGCGATCTGCTGGGCGCGCGCGTGACCCATGAGTGGCCCCCGGAGGACTGGGCGCCGCATGTACTTGAGTTCATCCGCAAACAGATTGAGGACGAGCCGCACGCCGCCGACTGGCACCGTTACATGGTGCTGCGGGAAGGCCTGTTCCGGCGGACGCTGGTGGGCTGCATTGGTGGCTTCCCCAAGGAAGCCGGGGATGTGGAGATCGGCTATTCCACGCTGCCGGGGTATCAGCGGCGCGGGCTGGCGACCGAAGCGGCACGGGCGCTGATCGACATGCTGCTTACGCGGGAGCAGGTGGAGTCTGTGAGCGCGCAGACGTACCATCGCCTGCCGGAGTCCATCAAGGTGATGGAGCGTGCCGGGATGTGCTATGTGGGGCAGGGCGATGAGGATGGTACCGTCCGGTACCGCAGGACGCGAACGGATACCTTGCAGGCTTGAGGCTGGGCTTAGCGCGCGGAACGGGAACGGGCGACTAGGTTCGCTGCGGCGGAAGACCAATCGGGGAAGAGGAACTCAAAGCCATCGCGGAGCAGCAGACCCGGGACGACGCGGCGCGACTTGAGCAGCAGCTCGGTCTCCGTGCGCATGGCGACTGCGCCGATGGCGAGCATCCAGCTGGCGGCGGGAAGGCCGATGGGCTGCTTCCATGCCTTGCGCAGCTCGGCCATGAACTCGCGGTTAGGCAAGGGATCGGGTGCCGTGAGATTGACGACGCCCGCGGTGGCATTGGTGATCTCTGGCTCTGCGAGCAGGAGCTCGATGGCGCGGCATAGGTCGAAGTCGTGGATCCACGAGACGTACTGCGTGCCTGGGCCCAGCGTGCCTCCGAGGCCACGGCGGACGAGGCCTGAGAGCACGCTGAAGACGCCACCGGCATCGGGGCTCATCACCATGGAGCTGCGGAGGCGGATCTTCTTTGTGCGGGGCGTGTCGATGGCGGCGAGTGCTGCCTCCCAGCGGTGCGCGACGTCGATGGAGAAGGACCAGGTCTCGGGGAGATTGGCGGGCTCATTGGTGCCGCGATGCGAGGGGAGGTCGCCGAGGATGCCGGTGAATTCATCGTTCGCAGCGCCGCGGGTGTCGCGATAGAAGGTGCTGGTGGAGGCGTTGAGCCAGAGCTTCGGCGGGGTGGGCGAGTCGGCGATGAGTCGGCCGAGGAGCAGCGTGGGCTCGATGCGGGAGTCGAAGATGGCCTTGCGGTTCTCTGGGGTGTAGCGGCAGTTCACGCTGCGGCCGGAGAGGTGGATGACGGCGTCGGAGCGATGGAGCTCGTCGACCCAGTCGCCGGGGGTGCGGCCGTCCCAGGGGAGCGTGGTCCAGAGGTTGCCGGTGTGGGCGGCGGCGTTGCGGGAGAGGACGACTACGTCGTGGCCGCGCGAGTGGAGGTGCCTGGCGAGGATGGTGCCGACCTGGCCGGAGCCGCCGGGGAGGAGGATGCGCATATGTCATTCTCTCGCGATCCTGCGAGGGAAAGACTATGGAATGCGTTGAGCATCAAAGCGCGTCGGAATCGGCGTCGTGCTCGGCGCGGAAGATGGCGACGGGACCTCCGAGGGGAGCGTAGTCGCGTTGCTGCTCAAGACGAAGGCGGTCGAAGAGCTCCCACCAGGCATCGTGTGTCAGCGCGGGTTCGGCGTCGTTGGAGCTCTGCGGAATGGGGTGAGTCGCCATGGTTTCCCTGCGTGAGAGTTTAGCGCGGGGTGGAGTGTGACGCCAGGTCGGATGGGTTTACGTGCGGCTGAGGTTCCCATCCGTGATGGTAGAGCTGTCGCGGATGGGAACCCGGCTGGTAGTTATGTGCGCATCCCTTTCTGCCATTGAGGATGAGGGGGCATAGAAGGAAGTGCTCGTTACTGCAGTAGCGTCAGGGCTTCGGTGGTTAGGGCTGTTACGCCGACCTCGAGGGTGGGGGTGGGCAGGGGTTCGAACTTGCTGGTGTGGGGGCCGGGCAGGGGGATGCCGGCTTTCTGGGCGGCGGCGAACTTGGCGGGGTCCATGGCGCCTAGCCAAAGGAAGGCTACGGGGATCTCCTGGGCGGGGGGCTGGCCGGCTACGGCGGGCTTGAAGCCGAGGCCGAAGACGCCTACGTCTTCTGAGCCCATGACGCGGGTGGACTCGATGACGTTGGCTTTGCCGAGTACTTCAGTGAGCTTCCCTCCCATGCGGCCCATGAGGGCGGGGTCGTTGTAGAGGACGGGGGTGGACTCGTTGTCGAGCACTGTGACGGTGGCGGCCTTTTCGGGCGGCAGGCCGGCGGAGGTGGTGATGCCGGCGGCCATCTGGTTGAGGCCGGTGATGACGGTCTGGAGGGCCTTCGCACTGAAGGTGCGGACGGTGAGCTCGAGCTTCACTTCGTTGGGGATGATGTTGCGCTTGGTGCCGCCGTGGATGTCGCCGACGGTGACGACGGTGGGGTCCTGGGGATCTTCCTCGCGGCTGACGATGGTCTGCATCTGGGTGATGAAGTAGGCAGCGAGGGTGACGGGGTCTTTGCCGACGTTGGGCGCGGAGCCGTGGCCGCCGATGCCCTTGATGACGACGTCGATGGAGGTGGAGGCGGCGAGGGTGTCGCCGGGGACGAAGCCGACCTTGCCGGCGGGCAGGGCGTTGGTGTCATGCAGGCCGATGACGAAGTCGGGTTTGCCGAAGCGCTGGTAGAGGCCGTCGGCGAGCATGGCCTTGGCGCCGTCGATGGTCTCTTCGGAGGGCTGGCCGACGATCATGATGGTGCCGTGCCATTTGGACCTCATGGAAGCGAGGGCGCGCGCGGTACCGATGAGTACCGTGACGTGGACGTCATGACCGCAGGCGTGCATGACGCCGGTGCTCTGGCCGGCGTTCTGTCCGCTGACGGTCTTGGTGACGACGTGCGAGGCGTAGGGCAGGCCGGTCTCTTCGGTGACGGGGAGGGCGTCCATGTCGCCGCGGATGAGCAGCGTGGGGCCGGGGCCGTTCTTCATGATGCCGACGACGCCGTAGGCCTGCGAGCCATCGGGGTACTTGCCGACGCGCTCGGTGACGGTGTAGCCGGCGTCGCGGAGGTCTTTGGCGAGGATGCCGGAGGTGCGTTCTTCGTAGTGGGAGAGCTCAGGGTGCGAGTGGAGGTCCTTGTAGATATCGACGAGGCCAGGGTTCTCGGTGTGCGCGAAGGTGACGACGTCCTGCGCGTAAGCGGAAATGATCGTCGCGGGTGTGAAGAGAAGGCCGGCGAAAAGGGCTTGTTGGAGACGCATGTAGGCCTCTTAGAAATTGGAGTTGGTTTGTGTCAGAGTATCAGCGAAGCATCAGTCGTCTTCAAGACAGCGATCCAGAGGCGGAGTTGGTCGGTCTCAGCGGCCTCGGATACTATCTTGGACTATGAACCTTCCGCTGGTGGTCCTTGTCGTCACTCTTGCCGCGACGCCGGGCCTGGCGCAGCAGGTCGCTGTGACCAATCTACCCGGCATTCGTGACGCTGAAGTGCGGGCCGTTTCTCCCGCAAATGGCTTTCCTCGCATCGAGGTGCGCGATGCTGAACACCGGATGAGGAAGGTCGTGCGATTTCCGGCCTGGCGGAATCACGCGGACTATGCATCAAGACCCGCGCTGACAAAATTTAGGGTGTTGGCCGGCCCAGAGGCAGACTCCGAGATCATTCTGGGAGTCTCCGGATCAGGCCGTGCAGACTACTGCAACGTCTCGGTTGCGTTGATCGGCGTACGCGCTGGAAAGATCAAGCTGCTGACTCCGGCGCCATTTCGAGGCGATTATCCCGAAGGTCGGTACTACTGGGGCGAGTTGGGGGATGGCCTGGGACCTGGGCTGGCTCATTGGCAACATGCCAGATCAGAGCGCTTCGACGATCGTATTCGGCTGACGATCTACCGTTACGACAGTGATCGCAATGCACTCGTGAAGACTAAAGTTATGACAACGCGCCATGTGATCCCATACGACGAACCGAATCCTTTGAGGGAGTTCGGGCTTCAATACAAGGACGCGGTGGGGGACCTTCTCCCGTCTTGCTGAGAATGGAGCTTGCATATGCGGTATTACGGGGTCCTTTCCTGCCGCAGACTCATAGTGAAGCATGTACGCATCGGCCGCGGCGCTGCCGGGATTGGACGCAGATTCCCTGCGGGAATGACAAGGCATGCAGAGGTAACTGCGATGCGCCGCTACTCGCCGACGTTGATGCCGAGGGTTTTCATCTTGCGGTAGAGGTGGGAGCGTTCGAGGCCTAGGGACTCGGCGGCGCGGGTGACGTTGCCGCCGCAGCGGTCGAGTTCCTTGAGGATGTAGTCGCGTTCGTAGGCTTCGCGGGCCTGCTGGAGAGTGGTGGGCTCGGCGGATGCGCCGCGGGCGGGGCCGGAGTCGGTGCGCTGCACGAGCATGGGCAGGTGCTTGGCTTCGATGCGCTGCACCTTGGGGTTGAGGATGAGGACGCGTTCGATGACGTTGCGCAGCTCGCGGACGTTGCCGGGCCAGCGGTACTGCTTGAGCTGAGTGAGGGCGGCTTCGGAGATCTCGACGCGGGGGCGGCCGTACTGCTGGCCGAACTCGAGGAGGAACTCGCGCGCGAGGAGCGGGATGTCTTCCTTGCGGTCGCGCAGGGGCGGGACGAAGAAGGGGATGACGTTGAGGCGATAGAAGAGATCTTCGCGGAAGTTGCCGCGGGCGATCTCCTCTTCGAGGTCTTTGTTGGTGGCGGCGATGACGCGGGCGTCGATGTGGACGGGAGTCGAAGCGCCGACGGGGTAGAAGCGCTGTTCGTCTAACGCGCGGAGGACCTTGGCCTGGGTCTTGAGGCTCATGTCGCCGACTTCGTCGAGGAAGAGGGTGCCGCCGTTGGCGCGCTCGAAGGTGCCGCGTTTTTCGTAAGGCTGGTTGGCGTTGCGTCCGCCGTAGGTGGGACCGGCGCCGTGGCGGTAGCCGAAGAGCTCGGCCTCGATGAAGTCCTCGGGGATGGCGGCGCAGTTGAGCTCGACGAAGACGCGGTCGCGGCGCAGCGACTCGGCATGAATGCTGCGCGCGATGAGCTCCTTGCCGGTGCCGGACTCGCCGAAGATGAGCACGCGGCCGTTGGTGGGGGCCATGAGGCCGATCTGCTGGCGGAGGGCCTTGATGGGGACGCTCTCGCCGGTGATGCGGCTCTGCACCGTGAGTTGGCGGGAGAACTCGAGGTTCTCGTCGCGGAGGCGGCGCTGCTGCACGGCGTTGCGGAGGACGAGGAGCGTGCGGTCGAGGGAGAGCGGCTTTTCGAGGAAGTCGAAGGCGCCGAGCTTGGTGGCACGTACGGCGGCCTCGATGGTGCCGTGGCCGGAGATCATGATGACTTCGGGGGCGTTGGCGCGGGGCTCGGTAGCGTCGCCGCGGATACGGGCGAGGACGTCGAGGCCATCCATGTCGGGCAGCCAGATATCGAGGAGGACGGCGTCGAAGTCGACATCGCGGGTGAGCTCGAGAGCTTCGCCCGCGGTGCCGGCCGTGGTGATGGTGTAGTCCTCTTCGCGCAGGATGGCTTCGAGGGAGTCGCGGATGTCAGCTTCGTCGTCGACGATGAGGATGTGGGTCATAAAGGCAGCGGAACAGCGGAATAGCGGAACAGCGGAACAGCGAAGTGCAAAGACGGTTGCGAGTTATGAGTTGCCAGATGCCAGATGCCAGATGCCAGTTTGCCAGTTTGCCAGTCGCCAGATGGCCCGTGGGCTAATGGATTTGGTGGGCGGGTTCCGGGATGTTGGATGCGGTGGAGGGGTCGTTGTCTTCGGTGGGGGGCGCGGGTTTGAGTTCGAGGATGAAGCGGGCTCCGGCGGGGACGTTCTTTTCGGCGCGGATGGTGCCCTGGTGTTCCTGGATGATCTTGGCGGCGATGGAGAGGCCGAGTCCGGTGCCGCGTTCCTTGGTGGAGAAGTAGGGCAGGAAGAGGCGCTCGCGCATGTCGTCGGTGAGGCCGGGGCCGGTGTCGGCGATGGAGAGTTCGATCATTCCGGAGTCGAGATGGCGGGAGGAGATTTCGAGCTCGCGGAGCAGGGAGTCCTGCATGGCCTCGGCGGCGTTGTCGATGAGGTTGGAGAGCGCACGCTTGAGGGCTTCGGGATCGGCCATGATGAGCGGCAGGTGCGGCGCCAGCGTGAGGCGCACGCGGATGTGGCTTAGGCGGCCGGCGAAGAGGGCCAGGGAGTTCTCGACGATGTTGTTGAGGTCGGCAGGCTTGGGGCGCGCGGTGGGGAACTCGGCGAGAGCGGAGAACTGGTCGACGAGGGAGCGCATGGTCTGGACGGACGAGGAGATGATTTCGGAACCGCGCTGAATGACGGCGGGCGAGGGGGACTCGACCTGGTGCTCTGAGAGCAGCGTATTGAGGCGGCCGACGTGGCGCTGGATGAGCTCGGCGTTGAGCGAGATGGGCGTGAGGGGATTCTTGATCTCGTGGGCGACACGGCGGGCGACTTCCTTCCAGGCGCTCTGCTTCTGGGCGCGGAGGAGTTCGGTGGCATCTTCGAGGACGAGGACGTAGCCCAGCTCTTCGTGGGTGGCCTGCGAGGCGGAGGCACCTTGTTCGAGCAGGGCGACGGTTGCGGAGAGGTGCAGCATGCCAGTCGCGGATTGCATCTCCATGGCGGCCGAGGCGGAACCCATGCGGTGGGCGCGGCGCATGATCCGGTCGATGGTTTCGGCGATCTCAGCGGGAAGGACCTGCGCCAGGGTGAGGCCGACGAAGTGCTTCTGTCCGCCGGGGTCGAGCATCTCGGAGAAGGCACGGTTGGCGACGAGGATTCGTCCACCGGCGGAGAGCGTGACGACACCGTTGGGGATGGTGTCGACGATGGTCTCGAGCTCGTTGCGCCGCTGCTCGAGCTTGGCGTTGAGGCCTGAGAGCTGCGCGGTGGAGTGCTCGGCCAGATGATGCGCGGTTTCGAGGTCGGAGGCCATGGCGTTGAAGCTGGCGGTCAGCTCGCCGAGCTCGTCGGTGGCGGATGCGGGAACGCGGTGCGCGTAGTCGCCGCTGGCGATGGCTTCCATGGCGTCGGCGAGGGACTCGACGGGTTTGGTGACCTGTTTGGCGAGGTTGAGGGCGAGCCAGCAGCAGGCGAAGAGCGCGAGGCCGGTGATGAGGAGCAGCATCATCAGGAAGAGGCTGCGGATGGCGCGGCGCTCGCGGAAGGTGGTCCAGTAGTTGCTGGAGGCGGTGCGCATCTCGCGGGTGGTGGCGGTGATGCCGCTGGGGATGGGAAGTCCGACGACGACGATGCCGCCCTGCTTGAGTCCGGCCGTGGCGAGGGTAAAGTCCGTGCCGCCGATGGTGTAGAAGGGGTCGTCGGCACGGCGCGCGGCGTCGAGAAGGGTCTGCTCCGGGGTGCCGTGGAACGGAATGGTGGGCTCGGGTGCGGGCGCGCTGTCGTCGGTTGCGGGGGAGAGGGGAGTGAGGGCGCGGATGTGGACGATGCCGCCGCGGACGTCAGGGACCCGGATGGAGGCGAGGGGCCTGTCATCGTGAAAGATGATGGCGAAGCCGCCCTGGAGGGTGAGCTCATGGCGGGTGAGCACGGAGCGCACGCGCTCGAACTGCTGCGGTCTTGCTGGGGCACCGGCCGGCATGGGGACGTCCGAGAGCTCGAGCGCGATGGAGTCGGACTCGGAGCGGGCGTTGGCGGCGGTGTAGTGGAAGAGTTCTTCAGCGAGGCGGGTGGAGTCGTCGCGCATCTGCGTGACGGGCTGGGAGAACCAGCGGTCGATGGCGCGGTTCATCAGCAGATAGCTGAAGGCGACCATGAAGACGAGTGGAGCGAGGGAGACGAGGACGGCTCCCCAGAGCATGCGGGTGCGGAGACGGGTGCCGAGGATGCGGCTGCGCTGGTCCGCGTAGAGCTTGAGGACGTTGCGGACCAGCAGCACCAGCACCGCAACGAAGAGCAGGAACGCCAGGACCGAGAGCGTGATGAAGACGAGCGTCTGGGTGGGGGACGCTGGATTGAGGAACGGCAGGTTGAAGGCGTTCAGCGTGCCCAGGGCCAGGAACAGCATGAGGGCGCACACGCCGAGTGTGACGATGACGCCCAGACGGCCTCGGAGGCGAATGCCCATGGGAGAGAGTGTACGCGGGAAGGCAGCGGCTGCGCCGTGAGCGCTTCGCGGTAGCGGCTTTGCCGTTAGCCGCTTCGCGGTTAGCAGGACCGATGGAGCGCATTCCGGCGTTGCAGAACAGCTGAGGAGCAGAACAGCGGAACAGCGTGAAGGGCTGCGGCTAGAGCTTCGGAGGTGTTGCGGGAGCCGCGGCGGGCTTGGTGTCGGCTGGCTGGGCGTCGGGTGCGGCGGTGTCCTTCTTCTGGGGCAGGACGGCGGGGATGGCGAAGGGATCCTGGAGGCTGGGGCTCTGCCAGAGGAAGAGCTCGGCGCCGTGGTCGGAGATGACGATCTCGTCTTCGAGGCGGATGCCGTAGTGGCCACGGGAGTACAGGGCCGGGCCGTTGGAGAAGACCATGCCGGCCATCATCTTCTGCTGGTTGGCTTCGACGAGGTAGGGCCACTCGTGTTTGTCGAGGCCGACGCCGTGGCCGAGGCGGTGGGTGAAGAGCTCGTAGCCGCCGCCGAATTTGGCGTCGCGGAAGACCTGGCGGGCTGCCTTGTCGGGGATGTCCATGGGAACGCCGGGGCCGGCGGCGCCGAGGGCCGCGGACTGGGCGTTGTGGACGGCGTCGAAGAGCGCCCGCTGGGCCTCGGTGGGCTTGCCGAAGACGAAGGTGCGGGTGATGGAGGACCAGTAACCATCGACGGCGCAACCACCACTGACGACGATGAGTTCAGCGTCGCGGAAGGTCTGGCTCTTGTTGCCGGGGTGGGAGTCTGCGGCGTCGGCGCCGGCCTTGCAGCTGATGATGCCGTGGACCCCGGAACGCTCGTAGCCGCGCTGGACGAGCTGCTCGAAGCGCTGGGTGGTGTCTCCCGCCTGGCAGGCGAGGTAGGCGGCCTTGAAGACATCGAAGGCGATGTGGCTGGCGAGGCGAAGGAGCTCGATCTCAGCCGGCGACTTGACGCTGCGGCAGCCGGCGGTGACGGGCGTGGCGGAGACGAGCTTGACGCCCGGGCAGGCGTGGCCGATGCCTGCGACGAAGCCGAAGGCGGTGTGCTCGTCGACGCCGAGGGTGGCGGAGGTGAGGTTGAACTCGCCCAGGACGCGCAGGAAGGTGGCGTAGGGATCGTCTTTTTCGGCCCAGAGATAGAAGTTGGTGGTCTGGCGCTCGGGCAGGATGGACTCCAGCTGGCCATCGGAGGCGCGGGGCTGCATGATGGCGTCATTGAGCCACTCATTGTCGATCTGGGGAGCGATGACGAAGGGCGCGGCGGACTGCGGAAGGATCCAGGCGAAGAAGCGGTCGGACTGCTCCCAATCGAGGCCGGTGAAGTACTTGAGGGACGCTCCGGTGGTGAGGACGATGGCGTCGAGGCCGTACTGCTTCATGAGCGCGCGGGCGAGGTCGAGGCGATCGTCACGCTCGGTGACGCGGATGGGCTTGATGTCGGCGCGTCGGTCCTTGAGGTCTAGCAGGGAGGGTGGGAGATCGGGCTCGCAGGCGGCCTCGGGCTTTGCGGGGACGGCGTCGGCGGGCTTCGCTGCTTCGGGCTTTGTGGGGGCGTCCTGCGCGTAGAGCGAGAGAGCGGGGGCCGTTGCGGCGGTGACCAGGAAGCGGCGGCGCGTCAGCATGGGTGGATTGTAGGTCGTAGTGCGCGGTGGATAAACGGGACGGACGGTCAGGTGAGATTGGTCGCCGTGCGCGATTACGGAACGATGGGGGTTTGCGAATGGCTTGTGCGGATGCTATTTTCGCCGTGTCTTCGGGGAAACGCTTTCTGTCCCGAGCCGCAAATAAAGGAGCCAGCGATGATCATTACCGTGCAGCAGCACCTGCTGCAGCAGCAGCGCAACGTCAGTGAAGCGACCGGCCGCTTCACGTGGCTGATGCATGGCATCACGCTGGCGACCAAGATGGTGGAGTCGAAGATCCGGTCGGCGGGGCTGACGAACATCCTGGGCGCGTACGGCGAGACCAACGTGCAGGGCGAGCAGCAGCAGAAGCTGGACGTCTACGCGAACCAGGCGCTGCTGCATTGCCTGGGGCTGGCGGAGGGCGTGGCGGCGCTGGTGTCGGAAGAGGACGCGAACCCGATTACGGTGGATCTGAACCCGGACAACGGCAAGTACCTGGTGGTCTTCGATCCGCTGGATGGATCCTCGAACATTGATGTGAACGTGAACGTCGGCACGATCTTCAGCGTGCTTCGCCGGCCCGAGGGCACGGAGGCGAACGTCGGCGATGTGGCGAACTGGGCGCTGCAGCCGGGCTACAAGCAGGTGGCGGCGGGGTATGTGTTGTATGGGCCGTCGACGATCCTGGTGTACACGGCGGGCAATGGAGTGTTCGGGTTCACGCTGGATCCTTCGGTGGGTGCGTTCGTGCTGACGAACGAGAAGATGTGCATGCCGGAGCAGGGGCCGTACTACTCGACCAATGAAGGCAATGCGCACGACTGGCCGGAGGTGTACCGCGAGTACATCCGGCGCATTACGAGCGGCGCGTTGGGGCAGCCTTATGGCGGGCGGTACATTGGCAGCCTGGTGGCGGACTTCCATCGCACGCTGCACAAGGGTGGGGTGTTTCTGTATCCGCCGACGAAGAAGACGCCGGGCGGCAAGTTGCGGCTGTTGTATGAGGCGAATCCGTTGGCGTTCATCGCAGAGCAGGCGGGCGGCATGGCGGTGACGGAGACGGGACGTATCCTTGACATTGAGCCGACGTCGATCCACCAGCGCACCCCGTTTGTGGTGGGCAGCATGGTGGAGGTGAAGGCGTTCAAGGATCTTGTTGCGGAGATGGGCAGCAAGTAAGTGGAGCTTCAGCTTTGAGTAGTGTTTCGGAACGCCTCTATTACGACTCGCCGGCGCTGACGTTTGCGGCTGAGGTCACGGATATTCGCCTGCACTCGGCTGAGGCCGATGAGAGTGGCGTGAAGCGGCAGCTGTGGCAGATTGCGCTGGACCGGACGGCGTTCTATCCCGAGGGTGGTGGACAGCCGTGGGATACGGGCGTGCTGGTGGCGACGGCGCCCAGCGGAGCCACGCTGGAGGTTGCGGTCGAGCGCGTGGAAGAGGATGAGGCGGGCGAGGTGTGGCACTTCGTGCGCAAGCCGCTGATGGCGGGCACGGTGATCGAAGGCCGCGTGGATGCGGCTCGGCGCATGGACCACGCGCAGCAGCATACGGGACAGCATCTGTTGAGCGCGGTGTTCCTGCGTGAGCTTGGCGCTCGCACCGTGTCCTTTCACCTGTCGGCGCTGAAGAGCGGTGCGGAGAGTTCGACGATTGATCTGGCGCTGGCTGAGGGTGAGAGTGCGTTGATCGCGGAGGATCTGGCGCGGGTTGAGGATGTAGTTGCGCGGGAGATCTATGCGGACCGTGCGATGACGCCGCGATGGGTTTCTCCGGAAGAGGCGAAGGCCATGCTGGAGCGCGGTGAGCTTCGGAAGCTGCCGGAGCGTGAAGGGCCGATGCGGATTGTGACGATGGAGGGCATCGAGCACAATGCCTGCGGTGGGACGCATGTGGGGGCGACCGGTGCGATTGGCGGGCTGCTGATTCGCAAGGTGGAGAAGAACAAGAAGGCCTGGCGGGTGGAGTTTGTGTGCGGGCTGCGTGCGGTGCGGGCGGCTCGGCGGGATTTTGCGTTGCTGGGTGGTGTGGCTCGGACGCTGAGCGTGGGCGCGGTGGATGTTCCTGGGCGGGTGGAGAAGCTGCTTGAGGAGCGGAAGGCGCTGGCGAAGGACGTAAAGAGGCTAACGGCGGGCTCTCGTACAAGTGCCGGGTAATTGCCGCGCAGTCAAGCTACCATGGTAGCGGCAAACATGATGCCTCACAAAATCACGATGGTGGCCCTCATTGGTGGTGTCGTTTTTGGTGCGGCGGTTACGGAGGGCATTGACCTCTATCGCCGATCCCAAGAAAGCTATCGCCAGTCGCGCGACGGCCAGACCTTCCAAGAGCGAGCGCACTGTAAGTCTGTTGCTGACGTTTATGTGAGACAGAACACCGATCTCGGGGACGACGGTGCTACTGGGACAAGCGTGACCCTAGAGAAGGTCGATTACAGTCCGGGGAGAAATAGCTGCGTTGCCGAGGTAGAGGCCGTTACTTTCTTGGGCAAAGAAGCGGTTGCAGTCGACAGCGTTAAAGACGTGCTTTCGGGCGAGACTCTTTTCTCAGTGCGGGGCAAGGATGCCGACGCGTTCCGGATCGTGTTTCTACCGCGCGTTTGGGATTACGTGATGAACAACGCTGATGAACCTCTTGAGCTGGAGAAGGAATACTCGCGGGTGAACTCGGAACCTGCGCCCCAAGCAGCTGCCCCTGCATTCCCAGAGGCGAGGCCGAAAGACTTGCAGACCCTACCGGCTCCGGAGTACGACGCCCAGGGAAAGCCGATTACTTCGCCACAACGGAAGTAGTCCCTCGACTCAACTGCGGGCCAGCCGATTCAGTGCACGGATTTCCGGGCCTGATGGGCCTGTGCGGATAGGTCAGCTACAGCCAAACTGCTGGCCAGAACATGTGACCTGATCCGCAGCGCATACTGTGCCGCAATCCTTTCCATTATCTTTCTTCTTCCAGCAATACTTCTCGTACGTCCTCCCGTTGCTGCACTTCACTGTTCCGGCTGAAACACGCTGGGCGAAGGCACAGGAACATGAATTGGAGGCGGGTTTACCTTTGGCATCGATTGCGGTGATCTTGCCGGATAAGTCAATTGTCTGCGGAGACATCGGTTCAGTTTTCACCGCGTGTTTGCAACCGAGCGACTGAAAGGCCAATGCCCCGCAAAGAAGCAGGGGTGTGATAGATGAAAGCTTCTCAAGACGAAACATTGGCTGTACCCTCGTTCGGTGGTGATGATGTCGGAAGCAACGTGCCCGTAGATTGTTATCGAATGTCAAGCCCACCGCAATGACTTTCGTCCGAGTGGGTGGCGTGGTGGGAACTGGGCGAAAGGCAGGAGTCTCAAATCTGGGCACTTTGCCCTGCAACTCGGCCACCCGCTCACAGGGCGTCGAAGTAGGCTGGTGATGTGCCTCGTTTTGTTGATGTAGCGTTGCCGATTCCTCTGGACCGTGCGTTTACGTACGGGCTGGGGGAGTTGGAGGCGTGCGTCGGGGCTCGGGTGCTGGTGCCGTTCTCGGGGCAGAAGCTCATGGGGATCGTGGTGCGGGTGCATGATGAGGCGCCCGTCGCGGACGATCCCAGCAAGCCGATTGAGATCAAGCGGGTCGAGCAGGTGCTGGATGACGAGGCGCTGCTGTCGGATGAATTGATGGAGCTGGGGCGGTGGATTGCGGCTTACTACTGCGCTCCGCTGGGGGAGACGCTGCGCGGCATGGTGCCTCTGATGGCGGAGGTCAAGCGGCACTTTGTGTACCGGATCGGCGAGCGGGGCAGGGCGGTGTTGTATGAGGGCGCGGCGAAGGGGTCTTCGCTGCGGTCAAAGTTGTCGGCCGACGATCAGAACCGGGAGTATGCCGCGCTGAATTATCTCGAGGCGGGCGACGCGGTGAAGGCTGCGACGATCCGGAGTGCGACGGGGGCGAACAAGGCTCTGCTCGACGGGATGGTGAAGAAGAAGTGGCTGGTGCGGGAGGCGGTGGCGGAGTCGCGGGACGCGCGGCGGGTGGAGATGGTGGCTGTCCTGAGGGACAGCCAGGGATTAGGGATTAGGGAACAGGGATTAGGGGGCGAGGGTTCAGGGCCCAGGGTTCAGGGCCCAGGGCCCAGGGCCCAGGGTTCAGAGGGCGATTCGGTGGCGGTGAGAGGAATCGAACCCGAGCCAGAAGTTCCGGACGCGGGGCATCCGGATGGTGCGGGTGCTGGGGAGAATGTCGATCGGGTTTCGGGTTTGGAGTTTCGGGTTTCGGGTTTGGGGCCGGTTTCTGAAGGGCCAGTTGGTCAGACTCCAGATGGCCAGATACCAGCGGAGCTCTCGGTGGCTGCGCGGCGGCTGCCGAAGCTGAATGAGAACCAGCTCGCCGTGATGGCGGAGCTTGCAGGTTGTGGCGGGCGGGAGCTGGTGCGGGAGCTGCGGGTGCGTTTGGAGCGTGCGGGGGTGCCGGAGTCGACGCTGGGCACGCTGGTGAAGCGGGGCTTGGTGCGGCTGGAGGAGGTCGCGCAGTCGTTCAGCGTGAGTGGGCTGGGGGCGCATGGGCGGAGGTTTGCGCATGAGCATCGGCTGAACGAGGCGCAGACGGCGGCGCTGGCGACGATCGTGGCGGCGATGGACAAGGGTGGGTTTGCGCCGCACCTGCTGTTTGGCGTGACGGGGTCGGGCAAGACGGCGGTGTACATTGCGGCGATTCAGCAGGCGTTGGATCGCGGCCGCTCTGCCCTTCTTCTCGTCCCGGAGATTGGGCTGACGCCGGGGACGGCGATGCACATGGTGGCGGCGTTCGGTGGCGAGGTGGCGCTGCTGCACTCGCAGCTGACGCCGGATAAGCGTGCGGAGCAGTGGCACCGGATACGGCGGGGCGAGGCGCGGGTGGTGATCGGGACGCGGTCGGCGGTATTTTCTCCGCTGACGAATCTGGGGCTGATCCTGGTCGACGAAGAGCATGACGGGGCGTACAAGCAGGAGGAGACGCCGCGGTATCACGGGCGTGATGTGGCGGTGATGCGGGCGAAGCTGGCGGGGTGTGCCGTGGTGCTGGGGTCGGCGACGCCTTCGCTGGAGAGCTGGCATAACGCGGAGCGCGGGCGGTATGCGCGGATCGACATGCTGGAGCGGGTGTCGAACCGGCCGATGCCTGCGGTGGAGCTGGTCGATATGCGCGAGGAGTTTCGCGCGACGGGGCAGGAGCAGATCTTCTCACGCAAGCTGCTGGAGGAGACGCAGGCGACGCTGGACCGCGGGGAGCAGGCGATCATCCTGTTGAACCGGCGCGGATACAGCTTCGTGGTGATGTGCCGCAAGTGTGGCGAGAAGATGGAGTGCGAGAACTGCGCGATCTCGCTTACGTACCACAAAGGGCAGGGATCAGGGATTAGGGAACAGGGATTAGAAGGCGATGTGGCGCCTCCGGGGAGCCGGTTGGAGTGTCATTATTGCGGGTTCAAGGTGGGTGTGCCGAAGGCTTGTCCGCATTGCACGAGCGAGCACTTGTATTTTCTGGGTGCGGGGTCGCAGCAGGGTGAGGAGCGGCTGGCGGGGTTGTTTCCGGGTGCGCGGATCGGGCGGATGGACCGTGACACGGTGCGGACGCGTGGCGATATGGAGCGGCTGCTGGAGCGGCTGCACTCGGGCGAGATCAACCTGCTGGTGGGCACGCAGATGATCGCGAAGGGGCATGACATCCACGGGGTGACGTTTGTGGGCGTGGTGGGTGCGGACTTTGCGCTGGGGCTGCCGGACTTTCGATCGGCGGAGCGGGTGTTTCAGCTGCTCACGCAGGTGAGCGGACGGGCGGGGCGTGGGGATCTGCCGGGCAAGGTGCTGGTGCAGACGTATCAGCCGGCGCACTATGTGCATGAGTTCTCGCAGCGGCATGACTTTGTGGGCTTCGCGGCGCGGGAGATGTACTTCCGGCGGGCGATGAAGTATCCGCCGCTGAGTGTGCTGGCGAATGTGCTGGTGCAGGGAGAGACGCTGGAAGAGGTGCTGGGCTGGTCGGCGAGGATTGGGCGGTGGCTGGAGCGGAAGAAGTTTCCCGGCGTGCGCGTGCTGGGGCCGGCGCCGGCGCCGATCTCGCGGATCAAGCGGATCTATCGGTATCACCTGCTGCTGAAGGCGGAGCAGCGGTCGAGGCTGGGTGTGCTGCTGAAGGAGTTTGTGCCGTGGCTGGAGGCGGAGGAGATTCCGCGGCGGAACGTGGTGGTGGATGTGGATGCGGTGCACCTGATGTAGCAGCGCTTCGCGTTAGCCGCTGCGCGGGTAGCGTCGCGCGCTTCGCTCGCGATGATAGCGCTGCGCGTTAGTGGTGCTCTGCACTGATCGTCGCTGTCCCAAGCAACCCATACCTCAGGGGCTAAGGCCCTGTGATTGCGGGCCTCTTGCAGCGAGACTGAAGCCGAGCCCTGACAAGGCGCGACTCATGCCGAGGCTTCTCACCCGCTGCGCGGGTAGCATCGCGCGCTTCGCTTGCGACGTTAGTGCTGCCCGTTAGTGGCGGTGGGGCGGATGTGGTGTGTGCCGATGGAAGGGCCACTCGATTCCGGTGCGCTGGATCTTGTGGATCGTCTCGATCAGCCCGGAGTGGCCAAAGGGCTGGGGTGTGGCGCTGAGCAGGAAGATGGCGAGGCATGCGGGGCCGAGGAGTGCGAGCTTCCAGCTGAGGGGTGTGCTCTCGCTGATGCGGGGATGGCGCATGCCGGGCAGCAGCAAGAGGCAGGCCCAGAGGATCCAGCCGATCCAGTAGATGACCCCGAGGCAGAGCAGGGTGGCGATGGTGGCCCAGGTGAACCAGCGATGGGCCCTCGGCGAAAAGGCATAGAGCACGTGGCCGCCATCGAACTGGCCGGCAGGGACGAGGTTCAGCGAGGTGATGAGCACTCCGATCCAGGCGGCGACCAGCACGGGGTGCCAGGTCAGAGCGGAGGCGGGGACGTGTGGGTGGATCCACGCGGAGAGCAGACGCAGCAGGAGCGGGAAATGGAACTCGACCAGGCCGGGAGCGATGGGCAGACCGGCGCGGGAGAGGTGCAGTCCGAGGATGCCTGCGGCGATGGCGACGAGGAAGCCGGAGACCGGCCCCAGGGCACCGACGGCGAGCAGGGCGGACCGGGAGGTCACGCGGCCCTCGAGCCGGATGATGGCGCCGGCGGTGCCGCTGAGCGAGGGCGCTGGGATGACGTAGGGCAGCGTCGCGCTGATGGCGTACCTTCGCGCGGCGAGGTAGTGGCCCATCTCATGGACGAGCAGGATGGTGAGCAGCGTGAGCGAGAAGGGAAGTCCGCTGGCGGCGGCGTGGGCGTGCGCGAAGGCCCATCCGTAGGGCAGGACGTCGTTATCCGAGGCGATGGGCGGCAGTCCGGCGCGGAAGTTCGCCATGTAGCGCATCCCCACCACGGTGGTGGAGAAGAGCGTGACCAGGAGGAGAAGGGCCTGGAACCAGAGCCGGGAGCGATGGGGCCGCGCGGTCTCCGGCGGAGTGGCACCACTGCCGTCTTGCAGGATCGCAGGGGTCGCCATGGACTGCGTGAGCCTTAAAGCGCTGGCCGCGCAGGAAGCGCGGCCGCAGGGGATTAGTCGAGGAGGTGGAGCTCTTTGCCGGGCTTGAAGCGGACGGCTTTGCCGGGAGAGATGCTGACTTCAGCGCCGGTGCGCGGATTGCGGCCTACGCCGGTCTTGCGGGGCTTGACGGTAAAGACGCCAAAACCTCGCAGCTCGATGCGATCGCTACCGGTGAGGGCTCGCTTCATGGACTTGAAGATGGTGTCCACTGCAGCCTCGGCTTTGATGCGCGGGAGACCCGTGCGTTCCACGACCCGCTGGATGAGGTCCTGCTTGATCAAGAAGGTAGCCTGCCTGTTCCCGGTACGCCTGGCGTCCGTTAGGTGTAGCGTGGGAGTGCCCGCTCTCCCGATGGTAGGCAGGGCGATATGGCTTGTCAACGTAGCAGCAGGTACCTTCAGCAGCCCACAGGGAGTTACGATAGGCTCAAATCGAGCAATCATTTTGAATCATTGCGTGCGGCTGGCGGACGTGGTGGCGGCCCTGGCCGGGCATAGCGATGTAATGGTGGAGAGACAGCGGGACGATGTCGATCAAGAGTGACAAGTGGATTCGGCAGCAGGCGCTCGAGCACGGCATGATCGAGCCCTTCAGCGAGAAGCAGGTGCGTGAGGGTTGCATCTCCTACGGCCTGTCATCGTATGGCTACGACCTTCGCGTCGCGGATGAGTTTGCGATCTTCACCAATGTGAACAGCGCGATCATCGATCCGAAGAACTTCGACGATCGTTCGTTCGTGCGGGTGAAGGCGGAGAGTGTGATCGTTCCGCCGAACTCGTTCGCGCTGGCGCGGTCGATCGAATACTTCAAGATCCCGCGGGACGTGCTGACGTTGTGTGTGGGCAAGAGCACGTATGCGCGCTGCGGGATCATCGTGAACGTGACGCCGTTCGAGCCGGAGTGGGAAGGCTACGTCACGCTGGAGATCTCGAACACAACGCCGCTACCGGCGCGGATCTATGCCAATGAGGGCCTGTGCCAGATCCTCTTCTTCCAGGGAGACGAAGCCTGCGAGGTCAGCTATGCGGACCGCAAAGGCAAGTACCAGGCACAACACGGAATCACCTTGCCGCGCATGTAGATCAACTTCGCCGTGACGGGATTCCTGAAACGGTGCGGGTGGCGTTTTCATCACAGGAAAGCGTCCAGAGATTCGAATGGCCGGTAGCTACCGGCAGTGAAGATGTTGTAGTTGCTGAAGGAGCCAGCACCTCGGGCTATGGAGCAGGGAACGTCCAATTCAACACGCAGCCGGGTGGGAATTGTTGCCGCTGATCCTCTGCGTTCGCTGGGACTGGAGGCGATCCTTGAGACGGAGCCTCGGCTTGAGCCGCTGGTGATCGAACTCGACAAGGTTCTCTCGCTGGAGGACCTGTCCGCAGTTCTGCTGGACGAGCGTTCTACCGGGGGCAAGCTGACGGAGGTGATTGCGCGTCTGCGCCGGGATCGCATTGCGATGAAGATTATCGTGATGGGAGAGATGGGCGACCCGGACCATGTGCAGGCTGTAATCGCTGCAGGGGCGAAGGGGTATCTGGCCGAGACGGCCGGGGAGAGTGAGATCCGCATGTGCCTCGAGGTTGTCCTCGATGGTTCGGTGTGGGCACCAAGAAAGGTTCTGGCGCGGTTGATCGATGCGGGTGGTGTTCAGTCCGTGACCCAGCCGCAGGGACAGCTTTCGGGGGATTCGGTGGAGAACAAGATGACGCCGCGGGAGCTCGACGTGCTGCGTCTGCTGATGGACGGCCGTTCCAATCGCGACATTGCCGTGGCGATGGGAATCGACGAAGTGACCGTAAAGGCGCACCTGGGACGCATGCTGCGCAAGGCGGGCGCGAGCAATCGCGTCGAGCTGACGCTGCGGGCGATGGAAGAGCGGCGCACCGCGATGGGGCAGGCACCACGACGTTAGCAGCGTCGGCTGAAGCTGAGCATGGGGATTGGTTGCCTGAAAAAAGGCTTGTTCCTTGCTTCCCGCCAAAGGTATACAGCCCTCGGTACTCTTGCGACCAAAGGTCGTACTCAAGCAGAGTCGTGAAAGTACAGACCTGGGAGAACGGGGTTGCGATCACATCGCAACCCCCATTTTTTTTCCCGGTGCAACCTCGCATAGAACCCATCCCATCTACCTCTTACGTGCGGTGATTTGTTGAGTGCCCTGTGAACATGAATTCACTGGCGGCCGCAGAGGTTTTGTATTTCAGAAAGGTTAATTGCGATGAAGACGAAGCTGATCGGATTGATGTGCACTATGGCGATGGGCGCCACCGCTGTTGTGTCGCAGGCGCAGGACCCGAAGCTGACGGAGCGTCTGAACAACGCGTCTGCCGTGTTGCATGAGGTGATGGATACCCCGGACAAGGGCATTCCGCAGGGCATTCTTTCCAACGCATATTGCGTGGTGGTGGTTCCGGCTTACAAGAAGGGCGCTTTCGTTGTGGGCGCACAGTATGGCCAGGGTGTCGCTACCTGCCGCACGCCGCGTGGCTGGTCGGCTCCGGTGTTCGTTCGCGCAGAGGGTGGAAGCTTCGGTTGGCAGATCGGTGGGCAGTCGACGGATCTCGTCCTCGTGGCGATGAACAAGAATGGCCTTGAGCACATGCTCTCCAGCAAGTTCAAGCTTGGTGGCGACGCCTCGGTTTCTGCCGGCCCGGTGGGTCGTAACGCTGCGGCTGACACGGATGCCAGCATGCATGCGGAGTTTCTCACCTACTCGCGTAGCCGCGGCCTATTCGCGGGTATCGATCTGACGGGTGTTGTGCTCTCGCAGAATGCGGATGATACCCGCAGCGAGTATGGTGCGAACGTGCCGTTCGGCGTGGTGCTTCACGGCGGTCAGGCTACCCCTGGCAATGCTGTGAACTTCGTCCACACGGTTGCGCGCTACTTCGTGGTCGCACGCGCCGCACAGAACTAATCACGGATGTCATGGCGTTCGAGGGGCGGCTTCGGCCGCCCCTTTGTCATGTTCGCAGCGATATCGTAGCGTGGGACGCGGGCTATCCTTCGTCGCTGCCGGGGCCTGGCGGGATGGTTTTGCGTACACTGGAAGGCGTTGGGAACGACAAACCAGAACGTGGGATTGGCGGAAGAGACGGCGGTCGATGGCCGTGCGCGACCGCGATTTTCGTTGCGGGAGTGGTTTGAGTATGCGATCGTCCGGGGCGTGATGGCGATCTTCGGAGCGTTGCCACGATCGGCGGCGCGGGGACTTGGCGCGGGTGTTGCGGCGCTGCTCTATCGGGTGCTGGGACGACTTCGGGGCGTAGGGGAGCGCAATCTCGCGCTGGCGTTTCCGGAGATGAGCGGCGCGGAGCGGGATCGGATTCTTCGCGAGGAGTTTCGTTCGCTGGGCTGGCAGCTGGCTGAGTTTCCGCGCATGTCGAAGCTCACGCGCGAGTCTGCCGAGACGTTCATCCGCTACGAAGGCCTTGAGAACTATCTTGCCGCGCGCGACAAGGGCCGCGGGGTGTTTGTGCTGACGGCGCATCTGGGCGCGTGGGAGCTTTCGAGCTTCTTCCACTCGCTGATGGGCTATCCGATGTCGATGGTGATCCGCCGTCTGGACAATCCGCTGGTGGATGGGCTGGTGAACGGCGTGCGGTCGATGCATGGGAATCGGGTGCTGCACAAGGACGACTTTGCTCGCGGGCTGCTGACGGCGATGCATCGCGGGGAGACGGTGGGCATCCTGATGGATACCAATATGACGCCACCGCAGGGTTTGTTTGTGCCGTTCTTTGGCGTGGACGCTTGCACGGCGTCGGGCCTCGCGCGGGTGGCGTTGCGCACGAATGCTGCGGTGCTGCCGGGGTTTCTGTTGTGGGAGTCGAGCGAGCAGCGTTATGTGCTGCACTTCGGCGAGGAGCTGGAGCTGGTGCGGACGGGTGTGAACGAGAAGGATGTGCTGGCGAACACCGCGCTGTTTACGGCGACGCTGGAGAGCTGGATCCGTCGCTATCCGGGGCAGTGGCTGTGGGTGCATCGGCGCTGGAAGACACGCCCCGAGGGTGGGGAGAAGATCTACCGATGACGTACACGAGAGGGATGCGTTCCATTACCGTACAGGAGATCGTGGCGCTTCCTGGGATGCAGGCAGCGGAGGATGTCGTCGCGACGGAGCGTGCCTTCTCGAGGCTGTCGGGCTTCGACGAAGCTATGGGTGAGGCGATTGTCTTCGCACAGGATGAAGCTTCTCTGGTGAAGGCGCTGGAGAGTAAGGCGGGGCTGGTGCTTGCTCCGCTTCGCGCCGAGACGGAGGATGTGCGCGTGCTGCGGGTGAAGCATCCGAAGCTGGCGTTTGCGCTTATCTCGGAGTGGTTCGATCAGTTTGAAGAGGTGCGGATTCATGCGGCTGCGCACATCGATCCGGCGGCCAAACTCGGCGTGGGCGTGAGCGTGGGAGCGGGAGCTGTGATCGAGGCCGGTGCAGTGGTTGGCGACGGCTGCATCATCGCGTCGAACGTGACGATCTATGGCTGCGTGACGCTGGGGGCCCGGTGCCTGATCCAGGCGGGAGCGGTGCTGGGCGCGATGGGCTTTGGCTACGTGAGGGCATCCAGCGGACGGTATACGCGGTTTCCGCAGCGGGGCACATTGGTGATCGAGGACGATGTCGAGATCGGTGCGAACACGACGATCGATCGCGGAGCGCTGGGTGAGACGCGCATCGGAAGCGGAACGAAGATCGACAACCTGGTGCACATTGGGCACAACTGCAACGTCGGCCGGAATGTGGTGATCGCGTCGCAGGTGGGCATCTCGGGATCGTGCGTGATCGAGGATGGAGCGGTGCTGGCGGGGCAGGTAGGTCTTGGGGATCATGCGAGGATCGGGCCTGGAGTGATTCTCGGCGGAGCTTCGGGAGTCTTTCCGCACAAGCGTGTCGAAGGGCCGGGACAGATGTTCATGGGGGTTCCCGCGGAGCCGGTGAAGGACTACCTGAAGACCATCGCGAAGGTGCGGCGGTTGAAGTAGGCGAGGTCCCGAGGTGAGCTGTCGAGGGGCGAGGTCTTCAGGTGCTCAGGTGCGAGGTTGTTCTATGGCGGTTGTTGTTATCGGCGGGCACACGCGGAATATCGGGAAGACGAGCGTGGTTGCGGGCCTGATTGCGGCGATGCCGGAGCGTCGCTGGTGGGCGGTGAAGATCACGCAGTTCGGGCATGGGGTTTGCTCGGCCAACGGGGAGCCATGCGATTGCGAGACGGCGGGCCACACGATTGCGGTGAGTGAGGAGCGCGAGCGGGCGTCGGGGACGGACTCGTCGCGCTATCTGGCGGCTGGTGCGGCCAAGTCCTTCTGGGTGCGAACGCGGCAAGGGCAGCTGCAGGAGGCGATGCCTCGCGTGCGAAAGCTGATGGACGAGGCGGCGCAGGCGGGCAGCGACGTGATTGTCGAGTCCAACAGCGTGCTGCGATTCCTGCGGCCGGATGTTTTTGTGAGCGTGGTGGATGCGAGCGTGGCGGACTTCAAGCCGTCGGCGCTGCGGTACCTCGATCGCGCGGATGCACTGGTGCTGACGGGCGGCGAGCTGGAGCATGTGGCCTGGAGCGGGGTGGCTCCGAGCTTGCTGCGGACGAAGGTCGTGCGGGTGGCGCCGCCGGAGTATGTGAGCGCTGAGCTGGTGGAGACGGTGCGGGCGAGGCTACCGGTGCTGTCGGTATCGCGCTAGCCTGCGGTGGTGACCACTGGAAGCGGCGAATGCCCTGGCGAGAAGCAAGAACGAATGATTGAGCTTTGAGTTGCGAGCTTCGGGTTTCGAGTTTCCAGATGCCGGTTCAGATGCTCGGGGAGCCGAGGGTCATGAGGTCGTCGACGCGTTCGACCTCGCGTTGCACGAAGGGTTCGGCGTACTTGACGCCGGCGAGCAGGCCGTAGTGGCGTGCCGTGGCGAACATGCGTTCGCGGATATCTTCTTCGGGGACGAAGAGGCCTGAGCCGACGGTCTGGGCGCCGTACTGGGAGCGGTAGGCGAGCAGGGACTCGAGGCGGGTCTCGATGTGCTTCGTGATGTCGACGACGAAGGTCGGGCGCACGTCGCTGTAGAGCGAAGCGTAGAGGATCTTGTAGGGGCGATGGGGTGCGAGGTCGTCGACTCGAAGCTCGGGAGGGAACTCGGCCTTCTTGAGGCCCGCCACGAAGCAGGCTTCGTAGCCCAGCGTTGATGCCCGGTAGTGATCGGGATGACGGCCCTGCCAGTAGGGAAGGATGACGACGCGCGGGCGCAGGCGGCGGATGGCTGCGGCGAGCTTGAGGCGATTGGCCTGGGTGTTCTCCACGTTGCCGTCGGGGAGGTCGAGAGCTTCGCGATGGCTGACGCGGAGAATCTTCGCGGCGGCGGCGGCCTCGGCGGCACGATCGGCGGCGGTTCCGCGGGTGCCGCCTTCGCCCTGGGTGAGGTCGACGATGCCGGTATGCCAGCCCAGGTCGGCCTGGGCGAGCAGTGTGCCGCCGCAGGTCTGTTCGACGTCGTCGCGATGGGCCGCAATCGCAAGAACGTCGACGGTGGCCGGAGTGTTGCTGGAGGCCAGAGCGTCGACGTTCAAGGTCATAGGGGCTTGAGGTGGCTAGTTGTTGGTGTTGGTCGTGGCGTCCATGTAGACGACGTCCAGCACGGTGCCCTGCACGGTGAAGTTGTAGTTGTTCAACTCCGTTCCTGCGGCGGGCGTGGTGTTGTAGCCGGGCTCGAACTGGTCGGTGATGGCTGCGCCGGTGTAGAAGGCGTGAACCTGTCCACCGTAGGCGGTATACATCTTGCCCTTCGCCTCGACCCAGCAGAGGCCGGTGAGGCTTCCGTAGTAGTAGAGGTTCTGGTTGGTGTTGGGGTAGCCGACGGTAACGGCTGCGACCGAGGAGACGTTGGACTGGACGACGGCGGGGATGATCGTGGCGGTGGGACCAGAGGAGCCGATGCCGGTGACCATGGTGAGGCAGTTGTAGTTGCCTGCCTGGTCGGTGTAGCCCTGTGCGGCGAGCTCCGAGGTGGCCTTGGCCGCGCGGACGCCGTTGGCGCATTGGGTGGAGCCGATCCAGAGGGTGTTGTTGTCACCGAAGAGGATGCGTGTCTTGGTGCCGTCGGAGATCGGGATCGCCTTGCCTACGGCTCCGGTCGAGAGGTTGATCAGCGTCAGGTTGCCGCCGAGCAGACCGTTGGAGGTGACGTTCTGTCCGGTGACGTAGAGATACGACGCGTCAGAGAGCACGAGCGTCGCGCCACCGGGGACAGGGATGGGATTGGCGACCGGCAGCAGCGTGGACAACGGCGCAGGCTGGGTGCTGGGATCGACCGTGGGGACGTTGTTGATGTTCAGGGCGCTGGCCTGGAGGGCGAGCACGCTGGAGGTCGTACCGCCGCACTCGGGGCCGCAGTTCATGACGTAGATCGTGCTGGCATCGAGCGAGGAGTACGCGTAGATCGGGTGATCGTAGTCTGCGTTCGCGCCGGCTGGATTGCTGGTGGGGGTGGGGCCCACGGGGACGACGCAGTAGGTGGGCAGGAGCAGCGGCTGGCAGTCGACGGCGCCAGGGGGCGGCGTCGGCGTGCCGCTCGCATTGATCTTGACCACGCGATAGAGCGCGTTGGTGTTCCGGACCATTGCGAGAACCACGGTCGCGCCGGGGTTGATGTAGGTGCGGTAGACGCCGGGGAGGCTGAAGATGTACTGGCCGCCACTGGCGGTCATGATGAGCTCGCCTGCACCTTCAGCGGCGCCGGCAAAGATAGCTCCGTTGGGAGCGGCGGCTGCACCGGCCGGGCTGGCGCCGAAGTTTGCCACGGCGCCGTTGCTGGCCTCGGTGGCATAGCTGATACCGGTCAAAGAGCCATCGACCTGGTTGAGCACGTAGCCAACCTGCTCTTCGGGATAGTTGAAGATCTCGAGCGGGTTGCCGCCTGCGTAGCCGGAGATGCTGAACGAGGTGATCGTGTTCTGCACGTTGCGGCGCAGGTCACGCAGGCCGTCGAGGATCTCGAGACCGCCGCTGGAACCGTTGACGGTGTACGAGGCCAACACACGCTCCAGCAGGCCGCTGGGCGGGGTGGTACGACCGGCGTAGTTATCCGCGGGGTTGTAGTAGATCTTATGGGCGCATGAAGTGAGCCCAAGCACGCCTGCCGCGAGGACAAGTGCGGCGAGAAGCTGGGCTGAGATCCTACTTTTCTTCAACGTAAATCACTCCGGGAACAACGCACTTCCGCGCAAATTTGGCCTATGCAGGCTATGGCTGAGTATAGCAGGGGGAGGCCAGCCGCCCTGTTGGGAATGCCTGCTGCAGCGTTATACGATGGACGGATAGACCTATGAAGACGTCATCGTCCCCCATCGAAATCGAAAGACTCTTTACCAGCCAGACCGTACTGTGTGACGGCGCGATGGGCACCATGTTGTACAGCTGCGGCGTGTTCATCAACCGCTGCTACGACGAGCTGAACGTGACCCAGCCGGATCTGGTCCGCAGCGTGCACCAGCAGTATCTGCAGGCCGGGGCGGAGGTGATCGAAACGAACACCTTTGGCGCCAACGTCTTCCGTCTGGCGCACTATGGGCTTTCGGACAAGGTGCACGCCTTCAACCTGGCCGGAGCGAAGATCGCGCGGCAGTGTGTGGACGCGATCCACGAGAAGCAGGGAACGAAGGCGTGGGTGGCAGGGGCGATCGGCTCGCTGGGCGTGAAGCTGGCGCCTGAGGGTGAGGTGACGGCAGACGAGGCGCGGGCGGCGTTTGCGGAGCAGATCAAGGCTCTGGCGGAGGGCGGGGTGGACCTGCTGATCGCCGAGACGATGATGAGCGTGGCAGAGGCGGAACAGGCGATCCTGGCCGCCCGCGAGGTCGCGCCGCAGCTGAAGATTGTGGTGCTGATGACGGCGGGAGAGGACGACAACTGCCTCGACGGGACGTCTCCGGAGGATGCAGCTAGACGCCTGACGGCGGCGGGCGCGGATGCGATTGGCTGCAACTGCTCGACGGGGCCCATTACGGTGCTTGAGGTGATTCAGCGGATGCGTCCGGTAACGAACCTGCCGCTGGTGGCGATGCCCAATGCGGGTATGCCGCGCCAGGTGGAGGGCCGGCACATCTACATGACGTCGCCGGAGTACATGGCGCGGAATGCGCGCAAGCTGGTGAGTGCGGGAGCGGCCTGGGTGGGCGGCTGCTGCGGAACGACGCCGGCGCACATCCGGGCGATTCGCAGCGAGCTGCGGGCGATGACGGCACAGGCGGTGGGCGAAGCTTCCGTGGGAAGCTCTGCGGTGGCAGGTGTGGCTCGCAGCGAGGAAGTTTCGGTCGAGCCACCGGCGCTGGAAGAGCGGTCGCTGATTGGGCGGAAGATCGCTCGGGGCGAGTTTGTGACGATGGTGGAGATTGTGCCGCCGCGTGGGTTCGATCCGTCGAAGGAACTTGCGGGTGCTGCTCTGCTGGCGCGTGCCGGGGTGGACGCGATCAATGTGCCGGACTCGCCGCGAGCCAGCGCGCGCATGAGTGCTGCGAGCCTGTGCCTGCAGATCCAGCAGAAGGTTGGGATCGAGACGATTCTGCACTACACGTGCCGGGATAGGAACATCCTGGGAATCCAGGGCGACCTGCTGGGCGCGGCGTCGTCCGGGCTGAAGAACATTTTGTGCCTGACGGGCGATCCTCCGAAGATGGGCAACTATCCGGATGCGACGGCGGTCTTCGACGTGGACGCGATTGGGCTGGTGCGGATCGTGCAGGGGCTGAACCACGGGCTCGACATTGGGCGTGGACCGATTGGTGGCTCGACCGGCTTTACGATCGCGGCAGCGGCGAATCCGGGCGTACCGGATATTGACCACGAGGTCCGGCGGTTTGCGGCCAAGGTGGAGGCGGGTGCGGAGTACTGCATCACGCAGCCGGTGTTCGATCTGCGGCTGCTGGAGACCTTCCTGCGGCGGATCGAGGGCTTCCGGATTCCGGTGATCGCGGGGATCTGGCCGCTGACGAGCCTGCGCAACGCGGAGTTCATGAAGAATGATCTCAAGGTGGCGATGCCGGACGAGATCATGGAGCGCATGGCGACGGCGAAGAACAAGGAAGCGGGGCTCGCTGAAGGGCTGGCGATTGCGCGCGAGATGCTGGCTGCGGTGCGGGACGAGGTGCAGGGCACGCAGGTGAGCGCGCCGTTTGGCAAGTTTGGCGCGGCAGTCGAGGTTCTTGGACTGGCAGTAAGCCAGAGCGCGGAGGTGGCGTGATGGCGGGTGCGAAGGTGACATTTGAGCAGCAGCTTGCGGACCTGGAGAAGGTCGTTGAGCAGCTGGAGCGGGGGGATCTTCCGCTGGAAGAGAGCGTGGGTTTGTTCGAGCGCGGGATGGCTCTGTCGAACGCGTGCCGTGGTCAGCTGGCGAGCGCGGAGAGCCGCATCCAGGTGCTGCTGAACCCGACGGAGAATGGGCCGGTGGAGGTGGAAGACCTGGCGATGGCTGTTGCCGAAGGTGAAGGGGATGTGGAAGAGGATGAGTACGCAGACGACGATGATTCGGACGTAGACAACGAGTAGTTCCGGGTCTCACGTTAGTGGCGAATCTCGACGGGCGTTCCGACGGGCACCGTAGCCCAGACCTCATCCATTTCATTGTCAGTTAGTGCGATACAGCCGTCGGTCCAGTCGGCATGACGCTGTAACCCGCCGAGCCAGCCGAGTCCGTTGCGGATGCCGTGAATCATGATGTCGCCGCCGGGCGGTGCGTTCAGCTTCGCGGCGGTGGCTCGGTCTGCGACGTTTGGATAGGAAAGATGCAGGGCGTGATGGAATCGACTGTGGTCGTTGCGGGAATCGACCGTGTACAGGCCCTCGGGCGTGTTGTGGTCGCCTTCGCGGACTTTGGCCGCTCCGGTGCCTCGGCCGAGTGAGACGCGGTAGATAGCGGTCGGCTGGCCGTGGGCGTAGAGCGTCATCGTGTGGGTGGATTTCACGACTACGATACGGTCCGCCTGGCGGATGGAGCCTGGAGCTGTGCGTGCGCAACCGGCGAGGGAGAGCGTAAACGCAAAGGCGAAGCTCATCCAAAGGCCCGCGTGACGCGCTATTGTTCTCTGCGCCGGACGATGTGGAATCATGAGCATCCTGCGGACCCACGTCTCTTCGAGACATGGGGCACCCAGATCATACTGAGTTTGGGGGCTACTTCGGCTTACCGGTCGCGGCTGGTAACGAAGCCGGGTACCCAGAGGAGGGCTCGTTTGTATTCGCCGTCGGGGAGATCGGCGATGGACTGGCGGGCGGCTTCGGCGTAGGCGCAGGCGGTGTCCATGGCGTAGGCCAGCGAACCGTGGCGGAGCAGGATTTCGAGGATCTGCTGGTGAGTGACGTGTTCGAAGCTGCGGTCGGCGAGGACGGTGCGGATGGCCTCGCGGTCGGCTCCGGTGCCGCGTTCGAGGGCGTGGATGACGGCCAGCGTGGCCTTGCCTTCGCGGAGGTCGGATGCGGCGGGCTTGCCCAGCACATTGTCGTTGGCGGTGAGGTCCAGCATGTCGTCGATGATCTGGAAGGCGAGGCCGAGGTTGCGGCCATATTCTCCGAGCGACTGCTCTTCTGCGGTGAGCGGCTCACCGGGGGTGGCCGAGATGGTGTCGGCCGAGTTGCCGGTGTTGCCAGCGGAGATCGCCGCTCCGAGCTGCATCGAGACCTTGAAGAGGCAGGCGGTCTTGCGGTAGATCAGGTCGAAGTACTCTTCCTCGTTGATGAGGTGGCCGAGCTTTTCCATCTGCAGCAGCTCGCCTTCGACCATCTGCTGGGTGAGCGAGATGAGCAGGTCGAGGACGCGGAAGTTGCGCTCGTTGAGTGCGGTCTGGAAGGCTTCCATGTAGAGCCAGTCGCCGGCCAGGACGCACTTGGAGTTGCCCCAGGTGGTGTTGGAGCTGGGGCGGCCGCGACGGGTGGAAGCTTCGTCGATGATGTCGTCGTGAACCAGCGTGGCGGTGTGCAGCATCTCGACCACGGCGCCCATGCGGATACGGGCGTCGGTCTTGCATCCCAGCGAGCGCGCGCCCAGGAGCAGAAGCATGGGGCGAATGCGTTTCCCGCCGCCTGACATCAGGTAGTTGGCGATGTCTGTGACTACCTGTACGGGGGACTCGGACTGCCGGGAGAACTCTTTCTCTACCAGCGCCAGATCGTCACGCAACAGGTCGAAGACCTCAGATGCCGTCGCAATGGAGATGGAGCTCACGCTTTATCAAGAGTAGCAGGTTGAAGCTGAGGAGCAAGCCCCCCAAGAGTGTAGGATCGGACCACACAGTCCGATCTTGCGACGTTGCGCGAAAATCGCCTGCCTGGCGAGATCCGCATGAAACGAGAGCTCTCTTAGCGGTAGTTGGTGAACTGGAGATCGAGTCCGAGGTCCTTGGCGCGGAGCATGGCCATGATCTCCTGCAGGGTGTCGCGGTCCTTGGAGGTGATGCGGACGACGTCGCCCTGAATGCTGGCCTGGGCCTTCTTCTTGGACTCCTTGACGAGGGCGACGATCTTCTTGGCGACGTCGGAGCTGACGCCCTGCTTGAGCTTGATTTTCTGGCGCACGGAGGAGCCGGCGGCGGGCTCGATCTTCTCGTACTCGAGGTTCTTGAGCGGCACGTTGCGCTTGACGAACTTGGTCTGGAGTATGTCGATGATGGCCTTGAGGGTGTACTCGTCCTCGCTGGCGAGCTGCACGGTGTCCTGGCCTTCGAGGACCATGGTGGACTTGGAGTTCTTGAGGTCGAAGCGGGTGAGCAGCTCCTTGGTCGCCTGATCGAGGGCGTTCTTCACTTCCTGTACGTCGACCTTGCTTACTACGTCAAAACTGCTATCGGCTGCCATATAGTTCTTTTTCCTCGCAAAGGTATGGATGCGCTGGATAAGCGCATGGTCGCTGTCCATTGTCCCACGTGCGCGTGGTGGTTTCTTTTGCCGGGGCTGAAGCCCGGCTCATGATTCATCTGGAACCGCGGGCTGAAGCCCGCTGCTACTCCGATACGTTGTGCTCGGCCTGCGCTGTAGTGGGAAACAGGCGCTCGAAGTTGGCGGTGGTCTGCGCGGCGATTTCATCCGCGGAGACGCCGCGAAGGTCGGCGAGGAAGCGCGCGGTGAGCGAGGTGTGGGCGGGCTCGTTGCGCTGGCCGCGGAGGGGGATGGGCGTAAGGAAGGGAGCGTCGGTCTCGACGAGGATGCGGTCGGCGGGAGCGGTCTTGGCGACGTCCTGGATGGCGACGGATTTGGGGTAGGTGAGGTTGCCGGCGAAGGAGAGATAGAAGCCCGCGGCGAGCGATTGCGCGGCCTGCACGGCGTTGCCGCTGAAGCAGTGCATGATGCCGGGAAGGCCGGTGGGAACCCAGTGCTTCTGGATGAGGTAGATGAGGTCGTCGAAGGCGAGGTGCGGGTTACCGGCTTGCTCGAATTTCTGCTTGGCCTGCGGTGTGGCTAACTCCGACGTCCGGCAGTGGATGGTGATGGGCTTGCGTGCGGCGGCGGCGATCTCCATCTGGGAGAGGAAGGCTTCCTGCTGGATGGCGGGATCGGGGTTGTCGAGGTGGTAGTAGTCGAGACCGATCTCGCCGATGGCGATGCACTTGGGGTCGGCCGCCAGCTCTTCGAGCTTGCGGAGCGCCGTGCCGTCGGCGCGGTGGGCTTCCTGGGGGTGGATGCCGGCGGTGGCGAAGATGTTCTCGTGCGCGCGGGCGATCTCCAGGGCGCGGTGCATGTCGTCGGGGCCGTTGCCGATGCCGATGGCGAGGAGGCGGGTGACGCCGGCGGCGTTGGCGCGGGCGATGACCTCGGGGAGGTCTTCGTAGTCGTCGAGGTGGCAGTGGGAGTCGATCAGTTGCATCTTTGACAGGGTATCGCGGGGAGGTTGCACGGTGGTTGGTTTGCGTCCTCAGCTGTAAGGGCAAGCCGAACGGAAAAGCCTTGCTGTAGAGGTGCGAGGGGTGAGGTCTTGCAGGGGCGAGGGACTCGCCGTGACGGATCCTGCTGTGGCGGGGTAGGATGTCTGCCATGTTGGAAACCGGACAGACAGCCTCTTCTCCTCATGCACCGACGATTACGCCGGTGTCGCGGGTCTTTCACCTGAGCGAGATTCCTCTGCGCAAGACCGCGAATGGCGGCGTGAGTTGGGATTTCGGCGGAGGACAGCTGACGACGGGCGAGTGGGTCCGCGTGCACGAGAGTGCCCAGATGGCGGGCGGGCAGCCGAGCCCGGCACACACGATCGACCATACGGAGCTGATCTGCATCTTGGAGGGTGAGATCGAGTTCCTGCACAACGGCACGGTCGATCACTGCGTGCTGGGAGACATCCTGCTGGTGGCGAAGGGGACGAACCATCAGCTGAAGAATGTGGGCACGACGACGGCGCGGTATTTTGTGCTGGCGATTGGAGGCGACGTCCATGTCTAACGAGATGAATAGCGTGAAGGGGACCGAGCAGCCGACGCGGCGCGAGATGCTGGCGCTCATGACGGCGTTTGCGGCGATGGCAGGCGTTGATGGTGCGCTGGCTCAGGCGACGCCGTCGGGTGTCGATCTGGCGCATGCGAAGGTGTTTCGCTTCGCGGATCTGAAAGAGCACAAGAACGACAACGGAGGCTGGTCGCGGGCGGTGGTGGAGGGCGCGCTGCCGTCGGGGGAATGGATTGAGCTGCACCAGTCGATGGTGCCTCCGGGCAAGATGCCGCACCCGCCGCACAAGCACTCGAACTCGGAGTTTATTGTGCTGCGGGAGGGTACCATCCAGTACCTGCGCGACGGCAGCCGCGAGGAGCTGAAGCCGGGGGATGTGATCTATACGGCGTCGCTGCAGCCTCACGGGATGCTGAACACGGGGACGGTGAACGCGGTGTACTTTGTGCTGAGTGTGGGGAAGAAGGATGCGGCGGTGTTTGTGGATTTGAAGGGAAGTGAGTAGAGGGTAGTGAGTACTGAAATGCGAAAACCGAACGGCCTCGTGAGAATCCCGAGGCCGTTCTGCTTTCTGCGAGTGCTACTTGAGGCGGGTGCCTACGGGGACACCTTCGGGCACGGTGGCGAGGAAGGGCTTGCCGCCCTCTTCGCTGGCGGCGAGGAGCATGCCGTGGGACTCGAGGCCGCGCATCTTGCGGGGGGCCAGGTTGGCGATGATGAGGATGCGGCGGCCGATGAGCTCTTCGGGCGTGTACCACTCGGCGATGCCGGAGAGGATCTGGCGCGGGGGCAGAATGTCGCCGAGGGAGACCTCGAGGCGAAGGAGCTTGTCGGCCTTGGGTATGCGCTCGGCGAGGGTGATCTGGGCGATGCGGAGCTCGACTTTGATGAAGTCGTCGATGGCGATCTGAGGCGAGGCGTCGGCCGGGGCTGCGGGAGCGGCGGACACGACGGGCGTTTCGGGGGTGTTGGTTGTTGGTTGTTGGGTGTTGGGTGCGAAGGCTTCGCTCGGTGCGGGAGCGGACGCAGGAGTCTCGGGTGCTGCGGTTGCTGCGGGTGTGGGGTTTTCCATTTCGATCATGAGGTCTGCGAGTCCTTTGTCGGCGCGGGGCAGCACAGGCCCCAGCGTGCCGAGTTTTGTTCCGGGGGCGAGGCCGCCCCAGTGCATGTCGCCGAGTTCGCCGGAGGTGGCGGCCTCTTCGATGCTGCCGAGTCCGAGCTGCGCCCAGACCTTCGCGGTGACGAAGGGGCAGTAGGCGTGGAGTGCTGCAGTGGCCCAGCGGACGGCTTCGGCGGACACATAGAGAACTGTTGCCAGGCGGCCGAAGTTGTCAGGATCCTTGGCGAGTTTCCACGGGGCGTTGGCGGTGATGAAGCCGTCGGTGATGGTGATGAAGGCGGCGATCTCGGTGAGTGCGGTGGAGAAGTCGGTGGGGCCGAGCTGCGCGAGCTTTGCGAGCAGGGCGTTGCCGGCGTCGCCGAGGACACCAGCGTTGAAGCCGTCCTTCGTGGCGGCGGGGCCTTCGAAGACGGGCGTGGGGACTTCGCCGTCGAAGTACTTCTCGATCATGGAGAGGGTTCGGCTGACGAGGTTGCCGTAGCCGTTGGCGAGGTCGGCGTTGTAGCGCGTGACCATGGCGTCGAAGGAGAAGCTGCCGTCCTGGCCGAAGGGGATCTCGCGGAGGAGGAAGTAGCGGAGTACGTCGGCGGCGAAGTGATCTTTTTCCGCACGGGTTGGAGCGCGGAAGCCCGGGGCTAAAGCCCCCTTCTCGGGTGGGGTGGTTCCCGCGGGCTGAAGCCCGCTGCTACTCCCGGGTCCCTCATGGGCTGAAGCCCCTGCATCTTCAACGGGGTTTACGGCACGGCTGAAGCCGTGCCCTTCCGTTTGTGCCTCCACCCCGATGAAGACGGGCGGACAGAGGGTGCCGAAGGCTTCGAGGATGGTTTCGCTGCGGACGACGTTGCCGCGCGACTTGGACATCTTGGCGTTGTCGAAGAGGAGCCAGCCGTTGGCGGTGATGGCCTTGGGCGTGGGGATGCCGGCGGCCATGAGGAAGGCGGGCCAGTAGACGCAGTGGAAGCGCGTGATCTCTTTGCCGACGAGGTGGAGGTCGGCGGGCCAGTACTTGGCGAACTCGGCTTGGCCCTTGGGGTCGTCGCTGCCGTAGCCTACGGCGGTCATGTAGTTGGCGAGGGCGTCGAGCCAGACGTAGACGACGTGCTTCTGGGTGGCGCCTTCCTTCTGGAGAATGTCGTCGGGGACGGGGATGCCCCAGGTGAAGCTGCTGCGGGAGATGGAGAGGTCTTTGAGGGCGCCGGGGACACACAAGGCACCGTCCGACCTCCGCTGCAACTTCCCCTCCGCTACGAGCGCTTCTTCGAGTGCGAGGTGATCAGGCCCCGCAGGTTCTATCAACGGTCGATCACCGGCGGAGTCGACGCTCGGTTCGATGATTAGATCAGGCTCCTTCGTCCAATCAAACTCAGCGTTTATTTGTTCAATGATTGCTTCGTCGAAGATGGGCTTGGCATTACCTAGAACAAAGCTTCGTACCTCATTGCGTGCAGTAGCCGGGGTGATGGCGAGCGCACTCGACTCGATGAGATCGAGCAGCTGCTCCTGGAACGCGCTGAGCTTGAAGAAGAAGTTCTCTTCGGTGACTTCTTCGAGGGTGCGGCCGCAGTCGGGGCAGGGGGTTCCCACGGGGGCGTCGACGAAGGCTTCGTCGGAGACGCAGTAGGCTCCGGTGTACTTGTCGAGGTAGATGAAGCCCTTCTCGTACAAGGTGCGGAAGAGGTGTTGCACGCCGCGCTTGTGGCAGTCGTCGGTGGTGCGGATGTAGCGGTTGTAGGTGAGGCCCATGCGGTCCCAGAGGGCCTTGAACTGGGCGGAGACCTGGTCTGTAAATTCCTGCGGCGGTACTCCCGCCGCAAGAGCAGAGCGCTCGATCTTCTGACCGTGCTCGTCGGTCCCGGTGAGGAAGAAGGTGTCGTCACCGCGCTGGCGGTGCTGGCGTGCGAGGACGTCGGCAACGATGGTGGTGTACGCGTGGCCGATGTGCGGCCGGGCGTTGACGTAGTAGATCGGCGTGGTGAGGTAGAACTTGTTTGGCTGGTCTGACATTTTCAAATGCCAGTTTACCGCCTTGGCGGGGAGGGATTAGGGGTTAGGGATTAGGGATTAGGGAAAACATTGTGCCAATCCTTAATCCCTAACCCCTGGGCCCTCGTTCTTACGCTGCCAGTTCTTCGCGCCAGGCGCCGAGCTTCGGGACCAGCAGGTGGAAGATGGCCAGCGAGATGAGGTAGAACGAGGCGGCGGCGAGGAAGACCGTGAGCGGGTGCAGCGAGAGGTTGTGCTTCACGATCCAGGTGAAGGCCGCTCCGCCGGCGGCACCGGCGGCACCGCCGATACCGACGACGGTGGAGACGGCGCTGGCGGGGAACATGTCGCCGGTGGTGGCGAAGAGGTTGGCGCTCCAGCCCTGGTGGGCGGCGGCGGCGAGCGCAATGATCATCGCAGCGGGCCACGCGTTGTGCGGCGAGATCTTGTCCATGTGGGGAACCAGCACGAGCGGGAGCACGAGCAGGGCCATGGCGAACATGGTGATCTTGCGGCCCCAGTTCACGGAGAAGCCGTGATTCATCAGGAAGCCTGAGAGCGTGCCGCCGAAGATGGAGCCAACCGATGAGATGACGTACACGGCCAGGATGTAGACGTAGGCCGAGTGGGTGTCGAGGCCGTAGTTCCGGTTGAGGAACATGGGCAGGTAGAAGAGGTAGAACCACCAGACGCCGTCGGTGAGGCCCTTGCCGATGGCGAAGGCGTAGGTGCCGCGGTTAGTGAGGATGTCCGAGAGCGGGTGCGACTTGCTGACGACGGGCTCGAGGGCCTGCTGGGTCATGGTCGCGGTGCGCTTGTACTTGTTGTAGGGGAAGATGAGCCAGATGACGAGCCACATGAGGCCGAGCGAGCCGGTGGCGAGGAACGCAGCGCGCCAGCCGAGGCTGGAGTGGCCGGTGACGAAGTTGACCAGCGGGAGAGCGACGAAGAAGCTGACGTTGGCGCCGGAGTTGAAGAGGCCGACGGCCTTGGCGCGCTCCTCGGTGGGGAACCACTCGGTGATGGCCTTGATGGCGGCGGGGAAGTTGCCGCTCTCGCCGAGGCCGAGGAAGATGCGGGCGATGCAGAAGCCGGCGACCGAGGTGACCAGCGAGTGGGACATCGAGGAGAGGCACCAGACGAGGATGGCGAGGGTGTAGCCGAGCTTGGCGCCGAGCTTGTCGATGACGCGGCCGGCGAAGAGGAAGCCGATGCCGTAGGCGATCTGGAAGTAGATGAGGACGTTGCCGAAGTTGTTATCGAAGACCGGCTGGTGGAACTTGTCGGCCAGCGGGTTCCAGCCCATGAAGGTGGCGTTGTGCAGCATCGGCTCGATGTTGGAGAACACCGAGCGGTCCATGTAGTTGATCGTCGTGGCGAGGAAGACGAGGAAGCAGACTACCCAACGGATGTTGGACTTCTCGGGCGCGGTGACGGTGAACTCTTCGGCGGTGCTGTGGGCAGCGGACATGCGGGAACCTGACTCCGAACAGATAGGGGTGGCTGCTGCCTTCTTGGCGCGTGGAGCTCCAGAGCCTGAAAGGGAACGCTGCCAACGAGGATCACGGTGCGGACACACGCATGTCAAGCCAACATCCGATGCGGACTGACAGCACGCGACGGGGCACTGACGTTATTGCGCGCCCGACACGGGGATGAAGTAGGGATAGATGAGAAAGAAGGCGATGAGCACGGCGACCATGAGGTCCGCGTAGAGCAGGAGCAGGACGCCACCGTGGTACCAGCTCCAGCGCTTCTGCAGGCAGCGTGTGGTTTCGGCGGCGCCCCACATGGCGAGGAGCAGCGGAGGCAGCAGCCAGAGTGTGGGGCGCAGCTCGGGGACGTGGGAGATCCAGACCGCGGAGGCGAGGCTCACCGCGACGAGGATGTTGCCTCGCACGAGCGAGACGTGACGAAGCTGGAAGACGTGAGACCGCAACCGTTGCCCCTGAGGTTGGATGAGGATGGCGGGCTCGGGATGCTTCGCGTCATGGCTGCGATCGGGCTGCGTCCGAAGATCGTTCACGGGTAAGGTTCGACCTTCAGGGCTTCGGGGGAGCGGGGTTGCTGGCCGGCGGTGGAGGCGCAGCCGGGGCGGGCGGCAGATGGCTGATGCGCGAGGTGGGGATCTCCACAACGCCGAAGCGGTTGCTGCTGAGGTCGTGCACGCCGATGCGAAGGAAGGTTTCGCCCTTCGCGGGTGTGCTGAGCTGCGTGTGGTACTGCAAGCCGTTTTGGAGCAGCAGCTTGAACTTGTCTGCGGGGAGCTTGATCTGCGCGGTCTGGCCAGCGACGTTGAGCAGATTGCCATCGGTGTCGTAGAGGTTGAGCTTGACCTCGATGGTGTCGCCGATCGTGCCGTCCGCGTTCTTCGTGAAGGCGAAGTCCTGCGTGAGAGCGACGAGATCGACCTGATAGCGGCGATACGGTGGCTTCAGAGGCTTCGCGGGGTTGACCACGTTGCCGGTCGCGAGCGTGTCGTCAGGCTTGTCGGAGACAGGCAGGACGCGGACCTTGATCAGGATGTCGTGCGGTGTTGGAGCTCCGCGCTGCATGGCGAGCCGGGCGTAGTTGGAGGCGCTGCCTGGCGCGGCAGCGACGGCTTCGCTGACGACAGCCGACTGCTCGGGCTTCTTTGCGTTGTCGGGGCTGAGAGCATAGTAGCCGCGGCGATAGGTGAGCGTGAGTCCCTGGGCCCTGGCCGCGTCGCTCAAGGCGACCTTGATGCTCCGGTACTTGCCGTTCCATTCGTGGTTGGAAGGGCTATAGGTGAGCGTGTAGTAGTTGGAGCCGGACTCGATGGCTTTGGCCGTGGCATCGGAGAGGCCGTTAGTGTTGTAGAAGGCCTTGCCTCCGGTGGCATCGGCCATCTGATCCATGGTGGAGTGCTCGTCGAACTGGCTCTGCGAGAACTTCTGGATGTCGGCGCCGAAGGCCTTGGGGTTGGTGACGTATTTTGAACCGCTGTTGGCGGCGCTCATGGAGGGCAGCGTCATGAGGCCGCGAGCGTCGACGGGGAAGACGGAGACCTGGGCCCGCGTCAGCAGGTTGGTGGTTTCGCGGAACTCTTCTTCCATGTCAGCGATGACCGCGAAGGGGTCGCTGATGTCGGGATTCGGCGAGAGCGAGAGGGGGAATGAGCCGGAAAACCAGATGAGGTTCTTGCGGCCAGGGAAGCCCTGGAGATAGTGAGCGAGGGCGTTGAAGGCATCGAGTGTGAAGCGTACGCGGAACTGCGTCTGCACGCTCTCCTGCTCGGCTTCGAACTGCTGCAGGTTGGCGACGACCTCGGTAGGGGCGCCGGAGTCGCTCGCGATGTCGGACATATTGGTGGCGTCCGCGCCGGTGCCGACGGGATCGTCCAGCAGGGAGGAGGCGCGAGGAATGAGCTTGTGCTCGACGGCGTCCTTGAGCATCTCGGGGTCCGCGGTAAAGCCCTGCAAAAGGTAGAGGCGCGTGCTCATGCCGAAGATGGCGATGTGTGTGCCGGGGGCCGCTTTCTTGACGTACTGCGTGAGCTGGTCGCGGAGGAAGCTCTGGTCCTTCATCGGGGTGTTGAGTGTGTCGATGAGGAGTACGTTCAGTGTGCTGTCGGCAGGCACTGCTGTGTAGTTGGTGAACATCCCCGGAGGCATTGCGGGCATCTGCGGGCCGGCGGGCTTATCGCTGGCGCTGTGCTCCTCGAAGTGGCGAACGTCCTGCGGTGTCTTGTCCTCGGTGAGGATGAGGTCGCCCTGCTTGAGGCCGTGGACGGGGTTGCCGTTGTGGTCGCTGACGCTTACGTCGACGATGACGAGCTGTGTGCCGGTGCGGATGGTCGGCGTGGCCGGTGATGGCGTCTGCGACGGTGTGGACTGCGCGGCGAGAGAGGTCGTCAGCAGCCATAGGCAGCACGAAGGCAGCGTAAGTTTCAGGGAGTCGAGCCGGGGAAGAGCGAACATACGGGCAGCAGCCTCGAGCCGATAGGGTGACAGCAACGGCTGGATAACTCCTGCAGCATACATGGATGCTGCAGGAGTCTCCGTATGTCTTTTGACGGCTAGAGCTGGGCGGCGGCCGCGATGGACTCGGTGTAGGGTGCGCGCAGTACGCCACGCTCGGTGATGATGCCGGCGATATACTTTGCCGGCGTCACGTCGAAGGCGGGGTTTTCGATGCGTACGCCGTCGGGGGTGACCTGCTTGCCCTGGAAGTGCGTGACCTCGGTGGCCGCGCGCTGCTCGATGGGAATCATGTCGCCGTGGGCGGTGTCGGGGTCGATGGTGTTGAAGGGCGCAGCGACGTAGAAGGGCACGCCGTGCTCCTTGGCCAGGATGGCGACGGAGTAGGTGCCGATCTTGTTGGCGGCGTCGCCGTTGGCGGCGATGCGGTCGGCACCGACGATGACGGCCTGGATGCGGCCCTTGGACATGAAGTAGCCGGCCATGTTGTCGCAGATGAGGGTGGTGGGGATGCCGTCGTGGACGAGCTCCCAGGCGGTGAGGCGTGCGCCCTGGTTAAAGGGGCGGGTCTCGTCGGCGAAGACGTCGATCTTCTTGCCGGCCTCGACCGCGGCGCGGATGACGCCGAGGGCGGAGCCGTAGCCACAGGCGGCGAGGGCGCCGGCGTTGCAGTGGGTGAGCACGGTGGCTTCGTCGGGCAGCAGGGCAGCGCCGTTAGCTCCGAGGATCTTGAGGTTGGCGATGTCCTCGTCGTAGAGCTGCTGGGCGAGGGCGATGCACTGGGCCTTGATCTCAGGGATGGGGGTGTCGCGTGCGGCGAGCGAGGTATAGAGATTGCGCACCTGCGCGATGCCCCAGAAGAGATTCACGGCGGTGGGCCGGGTCTCAGCCAGGGTGCGGCAGACCTCGTCGACCTCGGTGGTGAGTTCGGGGATCGTGGTGGCGGTGGAGCGGTCAATGCCGAGGGCAACGCCCATGGCTGCAGAGACGCCAATCGCCATGGCGCCGCGAACGATCATGTCGCGGATGACGATCGCCACCTGCTGGTAATCGGTGGCGAGGACGTAGGTCTCTTCGAGGGGGAGTTTCGTCTGGTCGAGGAAGCGGACGCCTTCAGGGGTCCATTCAAGCGTAGGAATCATGCCGCCTCTGATTGTACTTGGAGAGAGGCGGCGTCTGAGGGACGGGCCCGATTCGTCTCCATTACTGGCCCCTGGAAACAGAGTGGAAACGCCGAGAGCAGGACTGGCAACGGTAAGGCTTGAGCCAGAAAAGGAGTCTTTCGTAGATCCGGCGACGAGATCGGGAGACATCTCCGGAGTTGCAGCTGGGACACTTTAGCGAACGCGCTGGCATGGGATTCCTGGGGTTTATAAAGTCCAAACGCATATGCATCCCAAAGTGCTTCGGATGCGGTGGTCACGTCGATATGCTTGAAAATGCGATAGGCGTCAGCGAAGTTTGCGAATCGATGCCCCACCGGCGCCGACTGCACCTTGCTCACGGATTCTGCGTGGCCCGTGGCCGCGAATCGACACTGACAGTGTCGAATATTCGCTTTACGGTAGGAATAACACAATTCCATCGCACCACGAAAGCTAGTTGAAAAATCTTTCGGATGCGGGCAACCCGGGATGATATTTCCGGATTTTGTGAGTGCTTCTAGTGCCCGTCAGGTGAGATTTTACTGGTAGCCATGTCCTGGATGAGGAACCATTTGCTCGGGGCTGGGACGCGTTGTGGGGTTGGGGGTTGAAGTGAGGCCGCCACGACGACACCCGATGGCTCGATGTAACGAACGGCAGCGGTAGCCGGAGTGTCCTTGGCGCCATAAAAGCGCCGTTGGCAGGTCAGGCAGCGAAAGGGCCGCAGCCCCACGAGCAGATATTCGACAGATCGACGCCGCGAGCGCGTTCGAGCGGTAGATCCGCAGCCGGGGCATTGCTTGGTAGAACCCATCGATTTACCTCTTGCAACGATTTTATTGGGTCGCAAGGGGCGCAGGGGAGAGCGACTGCGGAATCAATGGTCACCACGGCGGCTGTTACTTGCCCTAGTTTCCCAGCCGTTCAAGATGTCGAAATGCGCCTGTCGAGATACATATCTCGAGGAAGATCAACGAATCGTAGGCGATGTGAACGAGGCCGGCTGCGGCGACGGAGCGGAAGCGTACGCGCACATAGCAGAAGACCAGGGACGGAAGATAGAGGACGGTCAGCGCACCGACGGACCAGTGCAGCTGGGGCCCGTGGATGGAGACGAACAGGGCGCTGGTAACGATGGAGGAGAAGATCCACGCGCCGCGAGTCTGGTCCGTGGTCTGCTGCCAGCGTTGCACGGCTGCGGGAGTGCGCTCCATGCTCAGCCAGTCGTAGGCCGTGGCGACGGCGGGGAGAAGGAAGCCGCGAAATCCAATCTCTTCGTATACGGGAACGAACAGGCTGCCGAAGATCGTCGTCACCCAGGCGGAGACGGGGTTGCGGAAGAGGCTGAGGATCTCGGTCTCTTTCGGTAGCTTCACGAAGTGCTCGACGACGTGCTCCCCGACCTGGGCGAGGCCGCTGAGCGCGAAGCCGAGGGCCAGCAGCTGCCACCAGTGCAGGCGAGCCTGCCGCCAGGTCCAGTGGATGCCGTCGAGAAAGCTGCGCTGCCAGAGCAGAGGGAACAGCGGGAAGGAGACAGCGAGCGCGAGGACGTAGCCGAGCAGCTGGCTGGCGCCGCTGACGTAGAGCTTGACGTCGTTGTTGGAGAAGACCGTCCGGTGGAAGGCGAGGAAGAGGACGATGGCTACGCCGAAGAAGCAGGCGATGGTAAGCGCGAAGAACAGCAGAGCGTGCCCGAGGTGGGGAATGCGCCTGGCGACACCGTGGTCGTGTGCCGGGTCGGTGTCGTGCTGCACGTCGAGCGCCTGGTCGTGATGACCGACCGGCTTGGGCAACGGAAGATCGCTCATGTCTTCGCTATGATCGCACCCTCGCGCGAATGTGTGAAAGCAGACGAAAGGTGGGAGGCGGTCGGCGATGCGTGAGAGCTACTTCGCGGATTTTTTCGCGGCCGATTTCTTTTTTGCGGGCTTCGCAGGAGCGCGGCCTTCGGCAGGCTTGGCCTTGGAGGCCGTGGGGACGCCGGTCTTGCGCTCCGGAGCGACGAACTTCGGCTTGGGGGCCTTCTTCTCGAGGTCGGGCAGCTCGGCTGGTGGCGGGAGCTGTGCGAGCTGGGGTCCGGCAGCGTCGTAGTAGCGGGCGAGGAACTCGCCGGTATGCGATCCCTTGACCAGCGCGACCAGCTCGGGAGCGCCCTGCGCGATGATGCGGCCGCCGCCTTCGCCGCCCTCGGGACCCATGTCGATGAGGTAGTCGGCGTTGCGGATGATGTCGAGGTTGTGCTCGATGATGAGCACGGTGTTGCCGAGATTGGTGAGGCGGTGCAGGACTTCGAGGAGCTTGCGGACGTCGTCGAAGTGCAGGCCGGTGGTGGGCTCGTCGAGCACGTAGAGCGTGCGGCCGGTCTGGCGCTTGGAGAGCTCTTTGGCCAGCTTCATGCGCTGGGCTTCGCCGCCGGAGAGCGTGGTGGCGGACTGGCCCAGGTGCACGTAGCCGAGGCCGACGTCGACGAGGGTCTGGAGCTTGACCGCGACGGCAGGGATGTCTTTGAGGACGGGCAGGGCGTCTTCGATGGGCAGATCCAAAATATCCGCAATGCTGTACCCGTTGAAGCGCACGCCGAGGGTCTCGGTGTTGTAGCGGCGGCCGTTGCAGACCTCGCACTCGACGTAGACGTCGGGGAGGAAGTTCATCTCGATGCGGCGCTGGCCGTCGCCCTGGCAGGCCTCGCAGCGGCCACCCTGGACGTTGAAGGAGAAGCGTCCGGGCTTGTAACCTCGCTCGCGGCTCTCGGGCAGCATGGCGAAGAGGTCGCGGATGGCGGTGAAGACGCCGGTGTAGGTGGCGGGGTTGGACCGTGGCGTCCGGCCGATGGGGGACTGGTCGATCTGGATGACCTTGTCGAGCTGATCTGCGCCGTGGATCGCCTTGTAGGCGCCGGGTTCTTCGCGGGAGCCGTAGAGCTCTTTGGCGAGGGCGCGATAGAGGATGTCGTTGACGAGGGTGCTCTTGCCGGAGCCGGAGACGCCGGTGACGACGGTCATGACGCCAAGCGGGAAGTGCGCGGTGACGTGCTGGAGGTTGTGCGAAGTCGCGTCCTCAACGGAAAGCCAGCGGCCGTCGAGAGGGCGCGGGGCCTTGTTCTCTGTCGGCCGGGTGACGATGTCGATGAGGCCGGCGAGGTATTGGCCGGTGACGGAGGCAGGGTTCGCCATGACTTCGGCGGGTGTGCCGGAGGCGATGAGTTCGCCGCCATGTTTGCCGGCGCCGGGGCCGAGATCGAGCAGATAGTCGGCGGCGCGCATGGTGTCTTCGTCGTGCTCGACGACGAGGACGGTGTTGCCGAGATCGCGGAGGTCCTTGAGCGCGGAGATGAGGCGCTGGTTGTCGCGCTGATGCAGGCCGATGCTGGGCTCGTCGAGGACGTAGAGGACGCCGCGTAGACGCGAACCGATCTGGGTCGCGAGGCGGATGCGCTGGCCCTCGCCGCCGGAGAGCGTGGCTGCGGAGCGCGAGAGCGAGAGATAGCCGAGGCCGACGGCGTTGAGGAACTCGAGGCGCTCGATGACCTCGCGCTGGAGGCGGTCGGCGATGAGCTTGTCGCGGCCGACGAAGTTCATGGAACGTGCGCCGCGCAGGGCGCGGGCGAGCGAGAGCGACGTGAAGTCGGCGATGGAGAAGTCCGAGGGTCCAGGGTCCAGGGCCAAGGGGTCAGAAGGCGGCCCGCTGTCTGGGCCCTGCATGGGGATCGTCACAGCAAGCGATTCTGGTCGCAGGCGGGCGCCGTGGCAGACGGGGCACTCGCTCGCGGACATGTACTGCATCATGTAGTCGCGATAGCCCTCGGACTTGGTCTCCTCGAGAGTCGAGCGCAGCCAGGCGAAGACGCCGTGGAAGCCGGTGCGCGCGGTCTCGCCACGCGGAGGACCGTAGAGCAGGAGGTTCTGCTGCTCCTTGGGAAGGTCCTGAAAGGCGAGCTTGAGGTTGATCTTGTAGCGGTCGGCGGCGAGTTTGATGAGGCGATGCAGGTACTGGCTGGCCGAGCCGGGACCCATGGCGCCATCGAGCAGCGGCTTGGACCAGTCGGTGATGGTCTTGGCGGGATCGAAGTCGTAGATGGAGCCGAGGCCGTTGCACTCGGGGCAGGCGCCGTAGTTGGAGTTGAAGCTGAAGCTGCGGGGCTCGAGCTTGGGTACGTTGATGCCGCAGTCGGGGCAGGCCATCGACGAGCTGTAGAGGGTCTCTTCGTAGCCGCCGCCGGGCGTCTGCGAACCGATGAGCACGAGGCCATTGGCGAGCTGCAGCGAGGTGGTGATGGCGGCCTGCAGGCGGCGAGTGTCAAAGGAGGGCGAGGGTCCAGGGTCCAGGGTATAGGGCCCAGAGGGCACATCGCCGTTGGCGCTTTCTGAACCCTGGGCCCTGGGGCCTGAGCCCTTGGGAATTTCGGCTGTCGGGAGCGCTTTGAGGATGATCCTGTCGACGACGGCTTCGACGGTGTGGTTCTTGCGCTTTTCGAGGCGCATGCCTTCTTCGATCTCGGTGATTTCGCCGTCGATACGGATGCGGTAGCCCTTCTTGTCCAGGGATTCGAGCTCTTCGCGGAACTCGCCTTTGCGACCGCGAACGACGGGGGCGAGGACGGTGATGCGCTCCTGCGGGCGGCCGGAGCGCTCATGCTCGGCGGCGCGGGCGACGACCTGGGCGACGATCTGGTCGGCGGACTGACGCGAGATGGGCCGATGGCAGTTGGGGCAGTGCGGCTGGCCTACGGAGGCCCAGAGCAGGCGCAGGTAATCGTAGATCTCGGTGATGGTGCCGACGGTGGAGCGGGGTGAGCGCGAGGTGGTCTTCTGCTCGATGGAGATGGCGGGCGAGAGGCCGTCGATGGAGTCGACGTCGGGGCGCTCCATCTGGTCGAGGAACTGGCGTGCGTAGGCGGAGAGCGTTTCGACGTAGCGGCGCTGGCCCTCGGCGTAGATGGTGTCGAAGGCGAGCGAGCTCTTGCCGGAGCCGGAGAGGCCGGTGACGACGGTCAGCGTGTTGCGCGGAATGGACACAGAGACATCGCGCAGGTTGTGCTGACGCGCTCCGCGAACGTGAATGTGAGTCAGGCTCATAGACAGGGGCTCATCAAGGAACTACAGGCCACAGGGGCCAAGCTCTTAGGGTATCAAGGTTTGGGGGTGAGGGTGTCTGTGGCCGGGAGTGCCGGCGTGGGCCAGGCGGGGGAGACCCGTCCTGTGCCGCACGGGATTTCCAGGCATGAACCGACAGGAACCGCGAAAAGCAACAACATTTGCAGGATTTTGGTAAATTTCCTGTGCGATTCGGGGCACACTACAAGAGGTCGCAACGCATCCTACCGGCAGTTGTCCTGTAGTGAATCTGCGACGTGGCTTGGGCCCTTCCCAGGAGTTTTGTTGTGATGGTCATGTTGATGTTGTCGTGTGCGATCGCTGTATCCCTGGCGCTCGGTGTTCTGTTCGCTTACGGGCTTTGCCTTGGTCTTTTCCGGCTGTTCCGGTGGCACTCGATCTCGGCGGCGCGGGAGCGCATGCAGTCCGCTGGCACGCGGATTGCGATCGAAGGCTAGCGCCCCGATCGGCTGAGAAGATCGCGGTACACGGGCGATGGTTCCCTCGTCTGTGGCTGGATGTGTCCAGCTCGTCGACGCCTGAGCCGGAATGAAGTTATTGCCGTACCCGCCGCCGCCCTATTGGGGCGGCGTTGTTGTTGTCGAAGTCGAGCCGGAGGTGCTCTGCTGCAGCTTGAGCAGCTGCTGGTAGATCTGCTCTGGTGTTGAGACTCCGTTGGGCGAGGTCGCGGTGGTGGTACCGGTCGCCGGCGGGTTGGGCGAATCCACGATGCCCTGCTGGGTTTCGGTGGTCGTTGACGGCGTGGGCAGCGCGTCGGTCGGCACGGAGTTTGTGGTCGGCATGGTGGAGACGGTGTTGGTCGTGTTGTCCGGGCTGCCGAGAGGATTGTTCAACGGTGGATTCCCGGCAGGAGGAGTTCCGCCCGGGGGACCGGCGCCGTCTCCCGGGCGCTGCTGAACGGGAGGCTGCCGCAGGCCGCCACGGCCCATCACGGAAGGCTGCGGCGGAGGAGTGAGGCTGTCCGACGAATAGCTGGGAGCGGATGGACTGGGGGGCGTGACGCCACCGGTGCGCGGGGTCAGGACGAGCTCCACCGGGCCGAGGCCGTCGTCTTCCTTCAGCAGCATGTTCGTGCCGGTGCCGAAGAGCAGGGTGGCGAGGACGTCCGAGGGAGCTGCGGGTCCATAGTGGCCGAAGACGCGCTGATCGTTGACGCCGCCGTGGATCTTCATGCCGGTAGCCCGGGAGATCTCGAAGAGGATGTCGTTGAGGCTGGAGTTCTCGGCCCGGACGTCGAGCTCACCGCCGACATAGCTGACCTGGGCGCGCTGAGGCCGGGTGTATGCGGTGGTGACCGAGGTGGCCGTCAGCGGTGCGGTGGTGGCTTCGGGGGCTGGGGTGGATGTCGGAGCGGTCGCGGGAAGCTGAGCGGCGAGGGGAAGAGCTGTCGCGGACAGCAGCGTCGCCGCCGCAAGCAGGAGCTTCGGGCTGGACATGGCGGGTTGGCGCTGAGCTGGCATCTAAAGTGTGGGACGTGGGCCGGAGCCTGAAGGTAGCCTACAGCGTCCGGGGTATTGGTGGATGGTACGCGCTGGATGGTTGTGAGGCCGCGGCTGATCGCTGGACGCTTCCGCCCGGTCTTCGTATGCTTGGCTCTGAACGTGCGCTGCGTCGCGCGGCGTGAGGATTGGATGCGAGACGATCAGTTGCAAGACGAGTATGGGATTGGCCGGGGCAGAATGACGAGAGCGAGAGCGATGACGGCGGCGATCACCCTGGCGGCGATCGCGACGCTCGCCGGTTCCGTGCTGGAGGCGACGGCGCAGACGTGCACCACCCAGGCGAAGATGGCGGACGACGTGCGGTCGTCGCTCGCGGACCAGGCGCTGGCCATCGCGCTGGATATCAAGGCCAACAATGGGGCGAAGGTACAGGGCGAATCCGCCCCGGCGCTGACGGGAAACTTTGCGCCGACGGCCTTCTTGCTGCGGACGACGTCGGAAAGGATCGCTGCCGATTCCCTGGCTGTCTCACAGCTGTACCTGCTGGATGCGTCGAAGGTGAGCGGGACGGCCGAAGTGGACTTCTCGTGTCCCCTGACGGCTACGACGTCCGAGACGGACTTTACCTTTGGCACCTTGCCGGCGGGGACGTATGCCTTTGCGATGGTGGAGGCCACAGGGCCGCGACCGTGGCTGCTGAGCCTGCTGCTGCAGCAGGATGGCAGCGCGTGGAAGCTCGCGGGACTTTATACGCATGCCCGGATGGTTGGGGGGCGGGATGGGCTCTCGTACTGGACGGCGGCTCGTGAGGCTGCCAAGGCGAAGCAGTCGTGGCGCGCGTGGCTGTTGTATGCGGAGGCCGACGCCCTGCTGGCGCCAGCGCCTTTTATCGACTCCACCCACCTGGACAAGCTGCGCTCCGAGCAGCGCGAGGCTCTGCCTCCGGAGCTGGGGGACGGACTGAACGCCCAGACGCCGCTGGTGTTGAAGGATGCGAAGGGCGAGTCGATCGCCTATACGGCGGTTGCTCCGGACTCTTCCGACGATGGCTCCAAGCTGCGGCTGGCGGTGCACTATCGTGCGACGCCGCTGGCGGACCCTGCGGCTGCGGGGGCGCGGAACCTCGATGCGGCCCGTACGTTGCTGGACGCCCACAAGGACCTTCGGACGGGCGTGGACTCGGTCTTCGTCTTCGCCGATCTCGAAGGGCAGGCGCCGTTCGCGACGGAGATACCGATGAGCCAGATCCCGTAAGGGCCGTCTGGAAATGTCTTTTCCGATCCTCCGCAAGACCTGTTCATTGTCTGTTGATGAGGAGAAGAGAACTGGATCGCTGGTTCCACCAAAGAGGTCCGAGGTGAGACACTAAGCCCCGATGGGTACCACACTGAAATCTCTCGCGCAGGCGATTCGCGACCGCCGTGCGACGCCGAGCTTCGATGGCGAGCCGATCCCCGCCGGGGACCTGCGCCAGATCCTCGATGCAGGCCTTTCGATGCCCAGCGGCTACAACATCCAGCCGTGGCGTTTTGTCGTCGTACAACACCCCGAGCAGCGGAAGCGGCTGCGTGCCGCGAGCTATAACCAGGCGAAGGTCGAAGAGGCCTCGGCTGTGATCGTCGCGTGTGGTGACCGCGATGGCTGGCGCAAGGACCTCGATGAGGTGCTGCGGATGGGGCGCGCCGGCGGTATGAGCGAAAGCTATGCTGCCCAGGCGGAAGAGTTCGTGCCCTCTTACCTCTCGAGCTTCAATGCAGACCAGATGGCGGCATGGTTGAACAAGCACGTCATGATTGCCTTCACCGCGATGATGCTGATGGCCGAAGTGATGGGTTACGACACCGCGCCGATGGAAGGCTTCGAGCAGCAGAAGGTGTGCGAGACGCTGCGGCTGCCGATGAGCTATCACGTGGTGGCGCTGCTGGCGATCGGAAAGAACCAGGGGCCGGACAAGTTCAACGGTGGGCGTTTCGACATGGCGCACACGGTCTTCGGCGAAGAGTATGGCAAGCCGCTGAAGTAGACCTGTTCCGCATAGGACTCCGGTGCAGCGGAGACGTGAATTTTTGTGCATAGCCTGTGCAGCGGCTGGCATCCTAAACAGCAAGCGAGAGGATTGAGATGCAACGAATCGGCCGGTTGCTGTTGTGGGTTGTACTGCTTGTAATCGTGGCAGGCGTCACGTTCTATGAGCGCCCACTGTGGGTCAATCTGCAGATCACGCACTTCGAGCTGTTCCTCTCCCGCGTGCAAAGCAACTATGTGCTGACGCCGGAGGGCCGCGTGCACTACTACGACGCGGAGCCACGGTTTGCCCCGGAGCATGGCATTCCGCTGGTGCTGGTGCATGGTCTTGGCGACCGCGACGAGAGCTGGGCTCCCATGCTGCGCCGCCTGAAGCGCGCTGGCTTTCATGTGTATGCGCCGGATCTGCTCGGTTACGGGCGCTCACCCAAGCCGGGCGATTCGGACTACTCGATCGCGACGCAGGAGAAGTTCGTTGCGGACTTCATCCAGGCGCTTGGGCTGCAGAAGCCGGATATCGGTGGCTGGTCGATGGGTGGCTGGGTGGCGCTGAAGCTGGCGACCGACCATCCCGACATGGTGGACCGGGTTGTGGTGTACGACGCGGCGGGCATTCAGCCGGATTCTCCGGTGCCGAGCGATGCGTTCCATCCCAGAGATATCCAGGGAATGCAGCGGCTGGCATCGTTGCTGGAGCCCACAGCGAAGCCGCTGCCGAACTTCGTTCTGCGCGATGCGCTGCGGGTGTATGGCGACCAGCAGTGGGTGGTCGACAAGGGCGTGACTGCCATGCTGACGGGGCACGATGCGGTTGACGCAACGTTGCCGCAGCTGCAGAACCCGCTGCTGATCGTGTGGGGAAGCGTGGATGGGATGCTGCCCCTGGCGATGGGGCAGAAGATGCACACGCTCGATCCGCGCTCGGAGCTGGATATCGTCGAAGGCTGCGGACACCTTGCACCGAAGACGTGCTCGGGACGCGTTGCGCAGGCTACTGCGGACTTTCTGAAGTCGAATCCCGCGCCGAGTGGTGGTGTGCGGACGCTGGCGGCGATGAACAAGTAGGGCGCGGTGCTGGTGGTCCGTTCTCTGTTGTCCGGTGTCTGTTCTTGGGGCCGGCTCTGCGTTGGCTCCGGACCTCGCGCTGTCTGCTCAGTTGGGAAAATGCGGATGATCGAGTCGCGGGTCTTGAGTTGTGAGCTGCGAGTCAGTCTCAGCCTGGCAGGAGCGTGCGACTTCTACTCTGATCCCCAGACGTAGGCGTCGCTCTGTTCCAGTCCGATGTGCGCGAGCACTCGCTGGACGTAGGTGCGGACCATCTCTTCCATTGACTGCGGCTTGGCGTAGAAGGCGGGAACGACCGGAAAGACGGTAGCTCCGGCTTCGGCGACGGCCGTCATGTTGCGCAGGTGGATGAGGTTGAGCGGCGTCTCGCGGACGCAGAGGACGAGCTTGCGGCGCTCCTTGAGGCAGACGTCGGCGGCGCGCTCGATGAGGTTTGAGGCGAGGCCATGCGCGATGCCGGCGAGCGTGCCCATGGAGCAGGGAATCACGATCATGGCGTCGATGGGGTAGGAACCGGAGGCGATGGCCGCGCCGACATCTTCGTGAGCGTGCTGCAGAACCTTGGGGCAGGGATGCCCGGCGAGCTTTTCGGCGAGGTCGATGCGCCCGGAGATTCCTGTCTCCTCGGCCAAGACGCGGAGTGCTGACGGCGAGGCTACGAGGTGCACACGAGCGACGCGGGCGTCCGCCTCAAGCGCGCGGAGAGCTTCTGCGGCGAGCGCGGCTCCGCTGGCGCCGGTGATAGCGAGAGTGACGATGGTTTGCCCTGGCTTCCGGTAGCTATGTGTCAGTTCCATCACTCTTTATCTTTGCATCCTTCACCATCTTTGCACCCCTCGGCGCGACTTTCGCTAACCGAACCGCTTTAATGGAAAGAGCGATGGAGCGGTCGCAGTGCGCCACCGAGTGAGCGTCCAATCCATCGAAGGAACGTTGGAGAAGAGGGTTATGTGGAGGCGCTTTTGAAGGTTGGCGGTCGATGCGTCGACGGTGGGAGGAGCGAGTGAAGGTACGAACGCAGGCGGGACGCTTCAGGCTGGGATGGTGGGCGGTGCTCGCGATTGCTTTTGGTTCCGCGATTCCGCACTCGCAGGCATCCGTGGCGGTGCTGGTGGAGCAGCCGTATGGGCACCTCGGGACGTTTTCGCCGGGCGGGCACTCTGCGATCTTTCTGGATCACGTGTGTGCGGAGACGCCGGTGAAGTTGCGTCCCTGCCAGCCGGACGAACTGGGCGTGGTGATCAGCCGCTACGATGGGATTCAGCACCTGGACTGGCTTGCTGTGCCGCTCACGGGCTACTTGTATGCAGTCGATACCGCGGCGGACATTCCCGCCTCGATGGACCGCGAACGCGAGGTTGCGTTGCGCGACATTTACCGGCGGGCGCACCTGGAATCGATCGCGCCGGATTTGCCGGATGGCAAGGCTCCTGGTGGAAACTGGTATGAGCTGGCAGGCTCTGCTTACGACCGGGCGATCTTTGGCTTCAGCGTGAAGACGACTGCCGAGCAGGATGCCGGGCTCATTGCGCTCTTCAACGACCGCCGAAATGTGGAGCGTTACAACGGAGCGTTTACCAACTGCGCCGACTTTGCGCGGGTCACCATCAACCGCTTCTACCCGGGAGCGATCCATCGCAACTTCATTGCTGACTTCGGTGTGACTTCGCCGAAGCAGGTCGCCAGGCAGCTGACGAAGTACGCTTCGCGCCATCCTGAGGTGGAGCTGGAGGTCTTCAAGGTGCCGCAGGTGCGCGGGTCGCTGCCGCGTAGTCATGCCAACGAGGGCGTGAGTGAAGCGCTGGTGCGACGCTACGGCCTGCCGATCGTGCTGATCTCGCCTGTTACCGCCGCGCTGATGCTGACTGCCTACATCGGGGATGGGCGGTTCGAGATGCCGCGGCACGCGCCGATCCTGGACGTTGGCGTGCTCGAGGCCGAGGCGAGAGTGCTGCCTGCGCTGGTGGCTCCTGCCGGCGGCCCGGAGCAGGAGGCGATGCTGACGCGGTCTCTTCGGCTGCCGGAGCCGGAGGCTGCACTGCCGTTTCCCGATCCGCCGTCGATGCCTCGAGTGGAGGTCGTTGCGGTACCGCAGGGAAAGACGGAGCCAGCCGGAGCATCGCAGCCTTTCTAGGCGACGCGGGGTGGATGCGCGGTGAAGGCTGGCGCAGTCCCAATGGCTGGACGCGGCCTAAGCGCAAAATGCGACAATAGCGATATGGAAGTTCTGGTCTATTCGGCTGACTGGTGCCGTGACTGCCGCGAGGCGAAGCGTTTTCTGAACCTGCATTCGATCCCGTACCGGGAGATCGATATCGAGCGTGAGCCTGGCGCAGCCGAGGCCGTGATCGAAGCGACAGGGAAGCGGGCGATCCCCCAGTTTGTGATTGATGGACGCTGGGTGCAGCCGTACCGCCCGGGGCAGGGCTTTCTCCACCACGAGATGGCTGAGTTGTTCGGTGTGAAGCACCCGTAGTTGCATCGGTGTGACGTTCCGCGGGGTCGTCACCCCGCGGCCATCTGCCGCGACAGCGATGCTCTACGTTAGCTGCTTTCAGCTTCCCCGGTGCCCTGTGACTGTCCCGCGATCTGAAGTTCGTGGAGCGCGTGCATGAGCATTTCGCTCTTTGGACCGAGCTCTTTCAAGTGTTCGACCACGAGACGGTGGAGCAGTTCCTCTCCCTGCTGCGTGAGGAGTACGAGAGACCGGCGAAGGTCCTTTTCATCGTGCTCGCGCCGCACCAGTCCCTTGCGCTCGGCCCGGTCCACGAGTTCCACCATGCTGTTGTGACGCAGAATCATCCGTTCGGCCAGGTAGCCGATCGATGCCTTTTGCCCCTCCGGCATGGAGGCAATGACCTGCATCAGTTGATATTGTTGAGCGGCGATACCTGCCCGCTCACTCGCCATTTCGCTGAAACTAAGGAACTTTCGCAGCTGAAAGCGAAACTCCGCAAGTGTACGCAACCGGCTCAGGTACGTGCCGTTGCTGTTGTTGGTGTCCATTGAAGATGTAGCCTCGTTCTTCGATGCACGCGAGTTTTCCAGCCAAGGTAAATAATTTGGCTCGGTTTGAAACTTTCTCGCGTGCTGATTCGTAATCGTACCCTCGTTCATACCAGCCTCCATTAGAAAAGTCCAACGTCTTTCGATATATGAGCTTGCGCTTGTCGTCCCGCGAAGAAAGCTCTGTCCGGAATTAGGCCCGTCAAATACTGGGGTCCGTTCCTCCGGTGCGGCGAAGGTGGTTGAGCCCGTTACACTAAAAGCTATGATTCCCCGTTACACGCGGCCTGAGATGGCCGCACTGTGGTCTGAGCAGACCCGATTCGCGAATTGGTTACGTGTGGAGCTGGCGGCCACCGATGTGTTGGCAGAGGCCGGACTGGTTCCTCCTGAGGCTGCCAAAGAGCTGCGGCAACACGCGGCGTTCACGATACCGCGTATCCATGAGCTGGAAAGTGATCTTCGTCACGATGTTTTAGCTTTCACAACGTGTGTGGCCGAGCATGTTCGCGGAGCTGGGTCGGATGCCGCCCGATGGCTACACTTTGGTCTTACCTCCACGGATGTCGTCGACACGGCGCAGGCCCTAACGTTGCTGGAGGCCTCGGCGAGCATTCGGAAGGGGATCGTGGCATTCCGCGAGACGCTGAAGGCCCGGGCGATCGAGTTCAAGCTGACGCCGACGATTGGACGCACGCACGGTATCCACGCCGAGCCGACGACCTTCGGGCTGAAGCTGCTGCTCTGGTATGCGGAGATGGGCAGGAATCTGAAGCGCTTCGACCTGGCAGCGGAAGACCTGCGCGTTGGGAAGCTTTCGGGAGCCGTGGGGACATTCGGGCATCTTGAACCGCGGCATGAGGTGGCGATCCTTGCGAACCTGGGCCTGCGCCCGGCGGAGGTCTCGACCCAGGTGCTGCAGCGCGACCGCCATGCTGCGTATCTGGCGACGCTGGCTGTGATCTGCTCGACGCTGGACAAGATTGCGACGGAGGTGCGTCACCTGCAGCGGACGGAGGTTCGTGAGGCGGAGGAGTACTTCTCGCCGAAGCAGAAGGGATCGAGCGCGATGCCGCACAAGCGCAACCCGATTACTGCCGAGCAGATCTCAGGGCTGGCACGCGTGGTGCGTGGCAATGCGCAGGTGGGCTTCGAAAATGTGGCTCTGTGGCATGAGCGCGATATCTCGCACAGCTCGGCGGAGCGCGTGGTGATACCGGATTCGACCACGCTCACGGACTATCTGCTGCATAAGACCGATAACATGATCGCGAAGCTGCTGGTGTATCCGAAGCGGATGCTGAAGAACCTGGAAGCGACGGGCGGGCTGGTGTTCTCGGGCCAGCTGCTGCTGGAGTTGTCGGCCGCGGGGCTGTCGCGTGAGGATGCGTACAAGCTGGTGCAGTCGCAGGCGATGGAAGCCTGGCAGAACGTTGATGAGCCAGGCTCGAAGACCTTCCGCGAGCGGATGGAGTCTGACCCGACGGTGACGTCGAAGCTGACGCCGGAGCAGATTGCGCATGCGTTCGATTACACGCGGCAGCTGCGCAATGTGGATGCTATCTTCGAGCGGACGTTTGCGGAAGGATAGAGCGCGACTTGTTAGTTGTTGGCTTGTCGATGTAGACAAATGCATTATCGGTACGACCTTTGCGGGCTAACAGCTAACAACGAAAAACTAATAACTGTCTTTTCACTGTTCCTTGTAGTTCCGCATCAGGCCGCCATCGATGACGTAGGTTGAGCCGGTGACATAGGCGGCGTCGTCCGAGGCTAAGAAGGCTGCGAGGCCGGCTACCTCTTCCGGCTTGCCGAGGCGCCCCAACGGGATATTGGCGAGCAGGGGATTGAGCTTGGACGGATCGTTGAGCAGCGCGGTGTTGATGGGCGTGGCGATGGCTCCCGGGGCGATGTCGTTGACTGTGATGCCGAGTGGGCCAAGCTCCACGGCGAGGTCGCGCATGAGCATGCGGATGCCTCCCTTGGAGGCGCAGTAGGTGGAGAAGTGCGGGAAGACCATGTCCTCGTGCACGGAGGAGATGTTGATGACGCGGCCGGGCTTGTTCGCGGCGCGCAGGCGGCGCACGAAGGCCTGGGTGAGGAAGAAGACGCCCTTGAGGTTCACGGTGAGGACGGCGTCGTAGTCGGCTTCGGTGACGTCCCAGAAGTCGGCGCGCTTCTCGATGCCAGCGTTGTTCACGAGGATGTCGCAGGAGCCGAGCTGCTGCCATGCCTGCTCGATGAGGTTGTTGCAGTCGGCGATGCTGGCGACGTCTGCCTGCACCATCACGGCTTTGCCGCCAGCGGCGACGATCTTGTCGACAGTGCCCTGGGCTTGTTCCGGATGATCGCGATAGTCGACGACGCAGCCGGCGCCTTCCTGTGCGAGGCGTTCTGCGATGGACTGACCAATGCCGGAGCCTGATCCGGTGATGACTGCGACCTTGTCTTCAAGACGACCTGCCATCGACTGGATCTCCTTCGTATTGCAACGCATCTCTGTTGTGGCGAGACGTTATAGCCTGATCGCTCACTCTGGTTCGGGAGTGCCTGTTATGGAGTCTGATGCAGAGTCGAGCGATGGTGTGTAGACGCGAGTGGCCCAGGAGGCGCGTTTGCGACGAAAGAAGTCGCTGAGGAAGGTTGAGGTGGTTTCGGCCAGCAGGCCTTCGTTGACCTCGACGCGATGATTGAGCGCTTCGTGGTTCATCACGTTGAGCACCGAACCGCATGCGCCAGCCTTGGGATCACGTGCGGAATAAACAAGCCTCGCGATGCGCGCGTGGAGGATGGCGCCTGCGCACATCGCGCAGGGCTCCAGTGTGACGTACAGTGTGCAACCCAGCAGGCGATAGTTGTTGAGGGCGCGTCCGGCCTCGCGCATGGCAACGATCTCCGCATGTGCCGTGGGATCGTTGGTGCGCAGTACAGCATTGTTGCCGTGGCCGATGACTTCACCGTCGGGGGAGACGACGATTGCGCCTACGGGAACTTCGCCTGCAGCCTCTGCGGCGTGGGCCTGTGCGATGGCCAGTTGCATGTAGTCGAGATCGCTGAGGGCCATGGGAGAAGGATAGCGCGGGTTAAACAGAAGAGGGCGTAAAGCGACGGGGACCAAGATCGAAGAGGGCTTAACAGAAGAGGGCTTAAACAGAAGAGAGCTTAAACAGAAGAGCTCCGCGCCAAGCGGAGCTCCTTCTGCACTGCAGGAATAGTACTGCCGGACGTTGTGCGTTTGCTACTTGGTGAAGATGGAATCGCCCGGAATTTTCTCTTCGTTGTCATGAATCCTGTTCTGGGCGCGTTTGGCACCCTGCATCGCCTCTCGATCGAGGTGTTCTGCAGGTGTATCTGCAATACCAACATCTCCACCGCCACCGGACTCGATGGCTTCGTGCGAAGGACGGCTTGCCGTCTTTGTGGAATCCAAACCTATTGCCATGGTTCACCTCACTGGCTAATAGAGATGGCATCGGGCGACTTCGGGTTGCCGTTGTGGGCGCGTGGCAACAATCATGCAGATGCTGGGATGGTTGCCTCACTGCAATGCATCGATGTGGGTCCCATCGCAACGCGATTGCTACAATCGTAGTTTCGTGCAGAGGCTCTCGATGCATGTTGCATGAGCGCGCTTTGCACGGCGAGCGAGACGAATGAGCGAGTGGGAAACCCTGCAGCGTGAAGCGATTGTGATCGACGGACATGCGGACACACCGCAGCGGTTCGTGGATGAAGGCTGGGACATGGCCGACCCGGTGGGGACGGGCATGGTGAGCCTCGAAACGGCGCGCGCCGGCGGTCTCGATGCCGAGTTCTTCGCGGTGTGGGTTGATCCGCATGAGTGGCCGGGCCGTTACGCTGAGCGGTCAGCGTCGCTGCTTGCAGGCGTGCAGCAGCAGCTCGCGAAGCACCCGGACGCGATGGTGTTGGGATTGTCCGCGGATGACATTGTGAAGGCGAAGGCTGCGGGGAAGTTCTGCGTCTTGCTGGGGCTTGAAGGCGGTCACGCGATCGAGGCGAGCCTGGAGAAGCTGCGAGCGTTTTATGCGCAGGGCGTGCGCTATATGACGCTTACGTGGACGAATACGAACGAGTGGGCGGACAGCTCCGGCGACATGGATGATGCGAATGTGCAGCACCATGGAGGGCTGACGGACTTTGGCCGCGAAGTGATCGCAGAGATGAATCGGCTGGGCATGATGGTGGATGTGAGCCATGTGTCGGACGCAACGTTCTGGCAGGTGCTCGAGTGCTCGACGGCGCCGATCATTGCGAGCCATTCGAGCGCGCGGGCGTTGAACGGCGCGATGCGCAACCTCACCGACGAGCAGCTTCGCGCCGTGGCGACGAAGCGAGGCATCGTGATGGTGAATTTTTACGCGTCATTCATCGACGAGGCGTTTCGCGAGGCGTGGCGTGCGACCGAAGCGATGCGCAAGCCGCTCTATGAGGCTGCGGATAAGCCGTGGCGCGAGCGCGGCGTGCCTGCACCCTATGCGGCGTCACTGACGGTCGACCGTGCGTTCTACGCCGAGCATGTGGGGAAGCTGTTTCCGGCGCCGCGTTTCGAGGCGCTGATCGATCACTTCGATCACATCGCAAAGGTGGCAGGAATTGAACATGTGGGCGTGGGGTCGGACTTCGATGGATTCGCGATACTGCCGGAAGGGCTTCAAAGCGCGGCGGATCTGCCAAAGATCACGCGGGTGCTGCTGGAGCGGGGCTATACCGCCGAGCAACTGAAGCTGCTGCTCGGCGGCAATATGCTGCGAGTGATGCGGGAGGTCGCCGCCGCGGGACGCTAATGAATGACGTGGGCGTCTTTGTTGCTGAGGATGTCCATCTTCTCCACCTGCAGCACGTTGCTGAAGAGCTCAGGGGCGCGGACCATCAGGGCTTTGGCGATATCGCCGTTGAGGTGGGCTTCGCGGCCTTCCTCATCGTGGAAGGTGCCGAAGACGGCGTACACGCCCTGGGTAATCTTTACGCCATACCATGTGTGGGTACTGGCTTCGTTGCGGGCCAGCTCCGCGCCCTGCTTCAGAAATACCTCTGCTTCAGCCTCTCGGCCGGGTTTTGCTTTCAGCATCACCCAAAGTGCAAGTTTCGACATTGCGACGTTTCTCCTCATTTCGTCCGGTTGATGGATTGACGCCGGTCTTTGCCCGGAGCCCGGTGATTCAGTTAGCCTCTAGGATGGCATGATGCGTGTGACTTTACGTTCGATTCCCTGGTTCGCGGCTATGACCTTTGCGTTGTCGGCCGCCGCGCAGAGCTCTACAGCTCCAGCTTCTACCACCCCGGCACAGCAATCTCCTGCAGATGCCTTGCCCGATGCGCCTTCAGCGATGGTGCACGAGGCCCCGGCTGCGGTACCGACGGGTTCCATTGTCGTCTTTGATACGTCGATGGGGCGGATGGTGTGCCGGCTTTTTGACAAGGAAGCGCCGATTACCTCTGCGAACTTTGTGGGACTCGCCACTGGCACGAAGGAGTTTACGGACCCGGTGACGAGCAAGAAGGTGACGGGCGTACCGTTTTACGATGGCACCACGTTCCACCGCGTTATTCCCGGGTTCATGATCCAGGGCGGAGATCGCGTCGGCAACGGTACCGGGGATGCGGGGTATTACATCGAAGATGAGATTCTGCCGTCGTTGCGATTCGACGTACCGGGCCGGCTGGCAATGGCGAACTCCGGGCCCAACACGAACAGCGCGCAGTTCTTCATCACAGAGGCTCCGCAGCCGGACCTGACAGGGCACTACTCGATCTTCGGCCAGTGCGATGAGCACGCGGTGGTTATGGTGATGTCGATTGCCCGCGTTCAACGTGGAGCTGACGACAAGCCGGTGACCCCGGTGATGCTGAACAAGGTGACGGTACTGAAGCCTGGCCAGCCGCTGCCACCGGATCCGCATCCTGCGCCGGCGGCGAGTCCGACGCCTGCAGCACCGCCACCGCAGAATCAATAGCAACGGAGCCTCCGCGCGCGCGGTTGCATCCAAGTTTGAGTGAGTTCAGCAGCAGAGAAGACGCAAGGAAAGAAAGAGGATACGCAATGGCATTGACCGCAGTATTTACGACGTCGGAAGGCACGATCAAAGCGAAGCTGTTCGAGGCCGAAGCTCCGGAGACGGTAGCCAACTTCGTTGGCCTGGCGGAAGGCACGAAGGAGTGGAGCGCACCCAGCAAGAAGGCTGGCCAGACCAAGCTCTATGACGGCACGATCTTCCACCGCGTGATCCCGGAGTTCATGATCCAGGGCGGCGACCCGATGGGCAACGGCATGGGCGGCCCGGGCTACAAGTTCGCGGACGAGACCAAGGGTTCGCCGCATCACTTCAAGCAGCCGGGCAAGCTGGCGATGGCGAACGCAGGCCCGAACACCAACGGCTCGCAGTTCTTCATCACGGTGACGGACACGAGCTGGCTGACGGGCAAGCACACGATCTTCGGTGAAGTGACCGAGGGCTACGACATCGTCGAGAAGATCTCGAAGGTGGCGCGCGATGGGATGGATCGGCCGAAGAAGCCGGTGGTGCTTGAGTCGGTGACGATCGAGCGCTCGTAATTTTCCGCTGATTCACAGACAGAGCCTGCCCTTCATGGGCAGGCTCTGTTGTTTGCGGGCGTGGCGTAGGATGGCCCATGCTCCGATCTCGTACGTGGACGGTCGTGCTTGGCTTTGCGCTCGCTATGGCAGGATTGCTGCGCGCGGAAAAAGTCTCGTCGCTGGGAAAGCCTTCCGGTTACGTCGACGACTACGCCGGCGTGTTCTCGAGCGATGAGCGCGCGAGTATGGAGGCGATGTGCGTTGAGCTGCACGAGAAGATCCACGCGCAGGCCTTTGTCGTGACGGTGAAGTCACTCGAAGGCGATTCCATCGAGCACTTTGCGAACGACCTGTTCCACACCTGGAAGATCGGTGACAAGAAGAGCGACAAGGGTGTGCTTCTTCTGTTTGCGGTGAAGGACCATCGGTATCGCATCGAGGTTGGGTATGGGCTGGAGGGGATCCTCAACGATGCGAAGGTTGGGGATATCGGTCGCGAGATGGTTCCTGAGCTGAAGGCAGGTAACTATGATGCGGCCGCTGATGGGAGCCTGCGGTCGGTGCTGCAGATCATCTCGACCGATGCCAATGTGCCGCTGGAGAAGCTCGAGGCATCGCCTCAGGCGACGTCAACGGAGTTGGCGGCGGATCTCTCAGCGGGGGAGTTACCCGCTCCGCCTACTCCGCCATCGGACGCTCATCCGTGGCTGATTCCCGTGATCTTTATCGGTGCCTGGGTGGTGCTGGTTGGCGGACTCGTTGTGGTTGGAATTCGCAGGGGGATTCGCGGCGGACGAAGCAGCGGATCTGCGGGCGGAAGTTCAAGCTTCGATAGTGATTCGAGCTCGTCAAGCAGTGATAGTGGTGACAGCTTTGGCGGCGGCGATGGTGGCGACTCCGGTGGCGGAGGCGCGAGCGGAAGCTGGTAGCAGAGGGCCGGAGTTGCGCGTAGTAGTTCATGGTCCCGCGCGGGGGACTGTACTACGCCGGGTAGTAGCCGGGCATGCGTCATTGGGCATGATTCCGTCCCGATCCAGTTGCGTTTTACGACGATTCCTGTAGTTTGTTTGCATGCTGAAAGTCTTGCCTGTGGTTCGCCGTAGTGGCGCGCTTGCGCTGTTGTGTGGGCTTTTCTCTGCCACGATCGTTGTTGCACAGAAGCCGGCGGCGAAGCAGCCGGACGATCCGGAATACACCGCGAAGATCAAGGAGTACCTGACCGATCCGCGGTTCTCGACGGAGCTGGTGGATCATCTGCCGGCGTCGTCGACGATTCCCACGCCGCTGAAGTTCCTGGGCTCGATGCCGGGGCAGCCGGGCGAGCTGTATTACGCCGAAGACATCTATCGCTACTACCAGGAGCTGGCGAAGGACTCGCCGCGGGCGAAGTTCTGGAAGTTTCCGCTGAAGACCGAGGAGGGGCGCGACATGGTCGTGCTCGCGATCGGCAGCGAAGAGTCGATGAAGAACCTCGACAAGTACAAGGCTGACCTCGCGGCGCTGGGCGATCCGCGCAAGACGACCGAGGAGCAGGCGCAGAAGATCATTCACACGTCGAAGCCGATCTACTGGATCACGTCGGGTATTCATTCGCCCGAGACCGGTGGCCCGCAGATGCTGGTGGAGCTGGCGTACCGGCTGCTGGTGGAAGAGTCGCCGACGATCAAGAACATTCGCGATAACGCGATCATCTTCATCACGCCGGTGGTCGAGCCGGATGGCCGTGACAAGCAGGTGGACACGTACTACTACGGCAAGAAGACGGGCAAGACGAAGCCTCCGCTGATGTACTGGGGCAAGTACGTGGCGCATGACAACAACCGCGATGGCATGGGCCAGCTGCTGCACCTGACACAGAACATTACGGCGGGCATGCTGGAGTGGCACCCGACGATCCTGCACGATCTGCATGAGGCGCAGTCGTACCTGTATGTGTCGACGGGCACGGGGCCGTATAACCCTTCGCTGGACCCGATTGCGATTGACGAGTGGTGGATGCTGGCCGAGACGGAAGTGATGGAGATGGCCAAGCGCGGTGTGCCGGGCGTCTTCACGTATGGCTACTACGATGGCTGGGTGCCGAACTATCTGTTCTGGATTGCAGAATCGCATAACTCGTTTGGGCGCTTCTACGAGGTGCAGTCGTATGGGCCGGATAACCAGCCCAACCTGCAACTGCCTGCGACGGCGACGAGCCGCGAGTGGTATCGGCCGAATCCTCCGCTGGCTTCGATCAAGTGGGGGCCGCGTGCGAATACGGACATCCAGGAGTCGGCGATCCTGATCGCGCTGAACAAGGTGGCGACCGAGAAGCAGCTGTATCTCGAGAACTACTGGATGAAGAGCAAGCGCAGCGTGGAGAAGGGCAAGGATGGCCCGACGTTTGGCTGGGTGATTCCTGCGGCGCAGAAGCATCGCGTGAACACGGTGGAGATGGTGAATGATCTTCGCCACCAGGGCGTGGAGATCGAGGTTGCGCCGGCCGATGCGACCTATGGCGATGTGAAGGTGGCTGCGGGCGATTACATCATCCGCGCGGACCAGCCGTATCGCACGCTGGTGGACCTGTACTTCAGTCTGCAGAACTATCCGATCACCAACCCCATCCCATACGACGACACGGGCTGGACGATGCCGCTGATGCGCAACGTGACGGTGCGTGCGATTGCGGATAAAGCTGTGCTGGCGGGGCCGACGAAGCCGATCATGGCGGATGTTGTCGCGCCGGGTGTGATCGCAGGAACGGGTGACACGCTGGTGGTCGAGAACAACACGGACAACGTGCTGGCGACCTTCCGGTTCAAGAACCCGACGGTGAAGATGGAGGCCGCGGAGCAGGACTTCACGGTCGATGGACACAAGCTGCGGGCGGGCGCGTTCGTCATCCATGATGCGAGCAACGCCGAGGTGAAGAGGTCGATCGACTCGTTGGGCTTGACGGCGTATCTCACGTCGGGCTTGACGGTGAAGACGCATCCGCTGACGGTGCCTCGTATCGGGTATGTGCACTCGTGGGCGCGCACGCAGGACGAAGGCTGGGTGCGTGCGGCGCTGGATCACTACGGCATTCCGTACACCTACTTTGCGGACCAGAAGCTGCGTGAGGGGCATCTGCGCGAGAAGTATGACGTGATCCTGCTGCCGTCGATCGGCGGCACGTCGGTGTCGCAGGTGAATGGGATTCCGAAGCTGCCGGGCGGCGATGCGGTGCCGTACAAGAAGAGCGACATCACGCCGAACCTGGGCGCGGAGGACTCTACGGATGACATACGCGGCGGTATGGGGATCGAGGGCGTGGCGGAGCTGGTGAAGTTCGTGGATGAGGGAGGGACGCTCATCACCGAAGGCTCGACCTCGACGATTCTGCCGGACTATGGCATCACGTCGCTGGTCACCGTAGAGCATCCCACGAACTTGTACGCGAAGGGTGCGTTGATGCGCGGCATGATCAGTGACGCGCAGAGCCCTGTGATGTATGGCTACAACGGCACGCAGCTTCCGGTGTACTTCAGCCAGGAGCCTGTGCTGGCTGCGGCTTCGGGTGGTGGACGCGGCTTCGGCGGCGGGGGCTTCGGTGGAGCGCGCACCGTGCCGGGCGTGGGTGTGGACATTACGCCGAACGCTTCGCCGATTGCGTTGTCGCCGTATAACCCCGATGCCAACGATGAGCCGGAGGCCAAGGGGCTGCCGACGCTGGAGGCTGACGGTGCAGCGGCACGGGCTGCGGTGCGGCGGGGCGCTGGTGGCCGTGCTGGCGCAGGCGGAGGTGCTGGAGGTGGTCGCGGCGCCGAAGGGCCTGCTGAGCCTTCGCCGCGCGTGGTGCTGAGCTTCCCAACGAACCCGAACGACATCCTGCTTTCGGGCGAGCTGGCAGGCGGCACGGCGCTGAGTGGCCGGGCAATGATCGTGGATCAGCCGCTGGGCGAGGGGCACGTCGTGATGTTTGCGATCCGGCCGTTCTGGCGCTGGCAGACGCAGGGCACCTTCGCGCTGGGCTTCAACACGATCATCAACTGGGACCACCTGGACGCAGGCAAGGCCGTTGCGACGGGTGGGCGTGGTGGTGCTGCTACAGCGGGGGACTCGCAGCAGCAGTAGCAGGAGGGCGGGAGCCGGGCTCAGCGATGCGGCGGCTCCCGGCTCTTGCGATTCCGCGAGCAGGCGGTTGCACTTGTGAGTGCTCGCGTGGGACACGTACACTTCGGCAACTCAAGGGTCGAAGGTAGCCGATGAATCGCCGCAAATTTCTTACATCCAGCAGCATGGCCACGCTGGCGCTGGGCTCTTCAGCCGCGCCAGCCGAGCCAGGTGCTGCGTCCGTGCCGCGCAGCGCCACTGGCCCGGCCACCATGAAGCTCGGCTGCCAGAGTGAGCCGACTACGGATTCGCACCTGAAGTTCCTGGCGCGGTACGGGGTTCGCAACATCTGCGGCTACCCGGAGGTCGCCGATGGGCGCGTCTATGCGACGGTCGAAGAGCTGACGCGGATGAAGGGCCTGGCTGCGAGCAACGGCATCGCCATCGACTGCGTGGGGCCGCCGATCCTTACGTCGAGCTACGTCGACAAGGAGAGGCATCCGGCGATCATGCTGGCGCGGAGCCCGGAACGCGATCGGGATATCGAGGACTTTCAGAAGCTGATCCGCAACTGCGCGCAAACTGGCCTGCCAGCGATCAAGTACAACATGAGCCTTCTCGGTGTACTGCGCGTCGGGCGTGTTCCGGGGCGGGGCGACAGCACCTACAGCCAGTGGAAGCTCGCGGCGGCGCACCCGGAGACTCCGCTGACGATTGCGGGCCGCGTGGATGCGGATATGTTCTGGGAGCGCATTACGTACTTTCTCGACCGGGTGGTGCCGGTGGCGAACGAGTACAAGGTACGGCTTGCGTGCCATCCGCAGGACCCCGGTGTGCCGCCGGAGGGCTACCAGGGAGTGGACCGCGTGCTGGGCACGGTGGATGGGCTCAAGCGGTTCATCACCATCCGTGAGAGCCCCTACCATGGGCTGAACTTCTGCCAGGGCACGGTGTCGGAGATGCTGGCGGATCCGGGGCGCGAGATCTACGACGTGATCCGCTACTTCGGGTCGCGGGGGAAGATCTTCAATGTGCACTTCCGCAATATTCGAGGACACCGCAACGACTTTGTCGAGGTGTATCCCGACGAAGGCGATGTGGACATGGTGAAGGCGATTCGGGTTTACCAGGAGGTCCGGTATCCCTACCTGCTGATGCCGGACCATGTGCCGCAGGCGGCGAGCGATCCAGGCGGGCTGCAGTCCTTCGCGTTCTCGTACGGATACATCCGGGGCCTGATCCAGTCGCTGGAGGCTTGACCGCGCCGCGGTTGTATCGACGTAAAGGTGCGGCGCTTTGCTTTTGTTATCAGTAAGAGGTGTCATCCCGAGCGACGGCGTGGGACCTGCAGACCTTCTGTGCTGGTACCTAGCTGCAGGTTTCTCCACTTCGCAGGACGATAAAGCCGTCCTGCTCCGGTCGAAATGACACACTATCAGGTTGTATATGTCGAAAAGGCCCAGGCGCTGGCTTAGTGCGTGAAGGCGCGGAAGAGGTTTTCGCCGCTGGCCTCTTCTTTGCCGCTCTTGTCGTCTTCTTTGGCCTTGGGCCACGTCCAGTAGGCTGCGAGGTAGGTGTAGGTCTCGGGCGCCCAGACGACGCTGTGGCCGCCCGCGAAGAGCAGCTGGAAGTGGTCTCCGAAGGCGTAGTAGCCACCGAAGTCGGCGAGGATGGCGCGATCGCCTGCGACGTCGGGCCGGCCTTCGGCTCCGTGGCCGAAGAGCTCGACGCCGAGAACCAGCTTCTCCGTGAATTTGTGCTGGCTGAGGAAGCCGGCGAAGGGGTAGTTGTAATAGCCGGTCTGGGGGACGATGGCTTCGCCGCCGCCGAGGTACTCGGTCCACTTGTCGTCCTGGAAGCCTTTCTTGAACCAGACGGGGACGCGGTACCAGGTCTTGCCTACGCCGAGTCCGCGGGAGGCGTCGCCGGTGGGCAGCTCGACGAAGGGGAAGATGCCGGTTTCGGGGATGAGCTTCGATTCAGGGAGAAGCTTTAGCTTCACGCCAAGCTCGATGTCGCCGACGCCGTGGGTGACGGTGCCGTCGGGGTTGAAGGCGTTCACGAAGGGCAGGACGAAGTGGAACTGCGTGCGCGGTGCGATGCCGAAGTTCATCTCGTAGCTGGGCGCCAGCAGGGTCGTGCCGGCGTGCTGCGAGCTGTCGGACAGGGAGAAGGCGTACATCTCGAAGTGGTGGTAGTCGACGGGGTCGGGATCGTCGGTCTGGTAGGGCGGGCCGGCCTGGGCGTGCGCTTGGGAGCAGGCGAGAAGGGTGCCGACGAGGCAAAGCAGCCGGGCCAGAATGGAGCTCATCCGAAACATGTTGTCACCGGACGGTTACAACGGCATCATGCGCGGCCTCGTTCATCATGACGTTGTGTTCATACGAAATAGCGGCCCATCGAATGCGTAAACGCACGAGGCCCGCTCGATGAGCGGGCCTCGTGCAGAGCGGGTTGTGACAGTCGTTACGCGACGCCGATGACGTTGCAGAGCTCCTGCACTGCGGCAGCGGACTTGTTGAGCGCTGCCTGCTCGTCGGCGGTGAGCTTGATCTCGATGATCTTCTCGAGGCCCTTGGCGCCGAGCTTGCAGGGCACGCCGACGTAGAGGCCGGAGATGCCGTACTCGCCCTGGAGGTAGGCGGCGCAGGGAAGGATCTTCTTCTTGTCCTTGAGGATGGCTTCGACCATCTCGACCGCAGCAGCGGAGGGAGCGTAGTAGGCGGAGCCGGTCTTGAGGTGCTTGACGATCTCGGCGCCGCCGTTGGCGGTGCGGTCCTCAAGCTCCTTGAGGCGGGCGGGCTCGATGAGCTCGGTGATGGGAATGCCAGCGACGGTGGAGTAGCGGGAGAGCGGCACCATGGTGTCGCCGTGGCCGCCGAGGACGAAGGCGGTGACGTTCTCGACGGAGACTTCGAGCTCCTGCGCGATGAAGGTGCGGAAGCGGGCGGAGTCGAGCACGCCGGCCATGCCGATGACGCGTTCGCGGGGGATGCCGAGCTTCTTGAAGGCCGTCTGCGCCATCGCGTCGAGCGGGTTGGAGACGATGATGAAGATGGCGTTGGGCGAGGCGGCGAGGGCCTTCTCCGCGACGTCGCTCATGATCTTGAAGTTGGTGTTAAGCAGGTCGTCGCGGCTCATGCCGGGCTTGCGTGCGATGCCCGCGGTGATGACGACGATGTCCGAGTTTGCTGTGTCGGCGTAGTCGTTGGTGCCAACCAGGGTGACGTCACGCTTTTCGATCGGCATGGCCTGAGCCAGGTCGAGGGCCTTGCCCTGGGGAACGCCTTCGATCACGTCGATCAGAACGACGTCTGCCAGTTCCTTGGCTGCGATCCAATGTGCTGCCGTCGCGCCTACGTTCCCGGCGCCGACTACCGTTACCTTCTTCCGCTGCATGTTGTCTCCACGAAGAAAAACTGCGTCATTGCGACCCTACGATGATAGTCCCCGGGATGCGGCGTTCGCTTTGCCGTGGCGATTAGCGAACGTCGGCGTGCGTCGTTCTGAAAGGGTCGTGGGTGATCTGGTCATGAGACAAGCAGAGAAAGCAAAAACCCCGCGCCGAAGCACGGGGTCTTGGATGAAACAGGTCCGAAGTTACGCTACGCGGAACTTCCGGCCAGCCACGAGGGCCATTGCCAGCAGGCCGGTGCCGAGGAGCACCAGAGCGCTGGGCTCAGGCGTGCCAACGGTGAGCTGCGCGGAGAAGTTCTGGTCGCCAGCGCCTACACCGGAGTTGGTGAGGCTGAACGCGCCGTAGTAGTCCACGCCAGGGTAGTCGGAGTCGGTGAAGTAGCCAAGACCGGTGAACGAGCCCTTGGTGCTGACGGTCGCGGCCGTGTACGAATCAACCTCGGTGAGGTAGAACGTCAGGGTCGTGCCACCGAGAACCATCGTGAACAGCTCTTCGGGAGTGCTGATCGTGCCGAGGTTGATCGGCGAGAGAAGGGTAAGCGTCGCGGACCCATAGGTTCCACGCGTGGTGTTGTAGGACGTGTCGAAGGTGGGCGAGCCGGCGTTGTACGTGAACGTGTTGCTCGCGATCGTACCGTAGCCGCCATAGGTGAACGTTCCGTACGGAGCAGGATTGGTGGGAGTAGCCTTGGCGGAGGGGACCGCCAAGAAGAATAGCGCAGCCACGAGCGTGAAAATTGCCGCGGCATTACGAGTGAAGGCAGACTTCATGGAAGCACCTCAGGGGGTATTGCGAATGCCTAAGCATGCCGTCATAACCGTGGGCGTGTCAATAACTTTCGACGGTTTTCCAGCTTTTTCTACATAGCCATCTTTTGTGTCGGTTTGGAGATTACCGAAAGGTGGTACCGGAGTCGGCAGAGGGGGGAATTGATGTGTATGGACGGGGAATAGATGGCGAAATTCAGGTGACTGGAAACGAGTGGATAACTTGTGGGAATCGAGTCCGGATCCGGACGTGGTGTCGCGTAAGAAGGCAAAACCCCGGCCGGGTGGCCGGGGTTTCTGTGCTGCGGTGGGCAGAGGTCACTAGAACTGGCCCCAGAGGAGCTGGTTGTAGACCTCGTGGTGGAACTGGACCTCGGAGGCCTTGACGACCGTGCCGAGCAGACGGGGGCAGCGGTCGGCCGAAGCCTGCTTCAGCTCGGCGTAGCGGGCCTTGACGTCCTCCCCCAGGAGCTCGGTGGTCCATTCGGCCGATTTGAAGTCCTCGATGGCGGTGTAGATGTTGTCAGGCAGGTAACGCTCGGCCTGGCGGAGGTTCTTGATCTTCGCGACGTTGCCGGTGAGGCCGGTCTTGAAGACGGTGTAGAGGACGGCGTAGGGGTTGGCGTCCGGCCCGACCGAACGGACCTCGACACGGGCCGACTTCTCGTTGCCGATGGGGATACGAACCATCGAGCCACGATCGGTGGCCGAGGCCTTGATCTGGTTCGGGGCCTCGAAGTGAGGATCCAGGCGGCGATAGGCGTTCACCGAAGCGTTGAGCAGCAGGCAGATGTCATTGCCGTGGGTGAGGATCTTGTCCACGAACGTCCACGCCATCTTGGAGATCTTCTCTTCGCCCTTGGGATCCCAGAAGAGGTTCTTGCCGGCCTTGTTGGTGATGGACACGTTGGTGTGCATGCCCGAACCGTTGACGCCGACGACCGGCTTGGGGAGGAAGCTGGCGGTCATGCCCATCTGGTTGGCGACCTGGCGGCAGATCAGCTTGTAGAGCTGGATCTGGTCGGCCGCGGCGACGGCGTCGCCGTAGGTGTAGTTGATCTCGAACTGCGAGGGAGCGACTTCGGGGTGATCCTTCTCGTTCTCGAAGCCCATCGCGCGCTGCACTTCGGCGGAGAGGTCGATGAACTCGCGGAGCGGGTCGCCAGGCAGGGAGTGGTAGTAGCCGCCCTGGTTGGTGTACTCGAACTTGCCGGTGAGGGGGAAGTTGCGCTCGGCGTCGAGGCCCTCGAAGAGGAAGCCTTCGATCTCGTTGGCGGCGTTGAGGGTGTAGCCGTTCTTCTCGTACTGCTCCTTGCAGAAGGCCTTGAGCACGCCGCGGAGATCGCCGACGTAGTGGGAGCCGTTCTTGTCGATGACCTCACCGAAGACGAGGACCTTGCCGGAGCCGAAGACGTCGGCGGGGGCGTAGTAGAAGGCGGCCCAATCGAGGGCGAGCCGGAGATCGGACTCGCGCTGGGCGGTAAAGCCGCGGATCGAGCTGCCGTCGAAGGTCAGGTTGTCGTAGCTCTTGAGCAGGAACTTCTTGTCGTAATCGAGCATGTGGAGACGGCCCTCGAGATCCGAGAACAACACCGTCACGGCCTTGATGCCCTTGGTGTCTGTCAGCCACTTCACGCGCTCTTCCTGAATCGTCTCGGGATCAACGCGCTTCTTGCGCTGTTCCTTGGCCTGCAGGTTGAGCTCTTCGAGCTCCTCGTACGACAACTCCAGAAAGTCGCGGTAATCGCTGGGCATGGTGCTCCTTCAAGAAAAAGAGATGAGAGGTTGAAGAAAAGTGTAGCGTGGCGCACGGCCGGTGCGCCACGAACATTGAGTGCGGAAGGCGGGTCGATTCACTCGAAACAAGGCCCGATCGGCCCCGGCCATTCGATTCAAAAATATCAGAAACCCGTCAGGCAGGCGGGTTTGGGGTTTGAAAGCCAGGGAACCGGAAGGGCGTGTCCGCTCGTATCGGGGATATGCGATATGCGGCGATCATGAATTGGATGGGGCTGTCGGTAGCGTGTGTCTGCGCTCACGCAGCTCTTGCGCAGAAGCCTGCGGAGCCTCAGCAACCAGCGGTGCGGGTGATGGTGGTGGGCGTATTTCACATGTCCAATCCAGGGCATGACCTGCATAACCTCAAGGTCGATGACGTGCTGTCGGCGCCGATGCAGAAGCAGATTGAGCAGGTGAATGCAGGGATGTCGCGGTTTCGCCCGACGGTGGTGATGGCGGAGTGGCCGGAGAAGCAGGCAGACGAAAGATACTCGCAGTTTCTTGCAGGGACGCTGCCGCCGAGCCGCAACGAGGTGGTGCAGCTGGGTTTTCGGCTGGCCAAGTCGGCTGGACTGCAGCGTGTCGAGGGAATCGACGCGGATGGGGAGTTCCCGTACGAGGCGGTGCAGAAGTTTGCGGAGACGCATGGCCAGGCGGATGTCCTGGCGAGGGCCAATGCGGCGATCCAGGCGAAGGTGGATCGGCAGGCGAAGATCCTCTCCGGGCAGGGAGTGGGCGCGACTCTGCGCTTCCTTAACGATCCTGTGTTGCTGCGTGACGACAATGCCTTCTACCGGGAGATGCTGCGGGTTGGCAGCGGGACGGATCAGCCCGGGGCGGAGCTGTTGACCGCGTGGTATCACCGGAACTTCCTGATCTGCTCGAACCTCATCCAACACACGAAGCCCGGGGACAGGGTGGTGGTGTTCTATGGCGCGGGGCACGCCTTTCTGCTGAGACAGTGTGTGGCGGAGACGCCGGGATTCGAACTGGTGGAACCAAACGGCTTTCTGCCTCGCTGAACGTGTTGCGGCGCCGGGTGCAAGGCACGCTGGTGGGAGTGTTTTGCAGTCCCATCGAGTCGTTCTGCAGCGCCAGCTCATCTATAGAGGTTGATCCAGGATAGTGGGAGAATAGAAGCATGATTACCGGGGAAGAGCTGCGCATCTGTAAGGTCTTTGAGTGTCTCGACGCTGCTGAGCGCGACAGGCTGGCGACCAAGGCCGCGGACATTTATGTGCGACCCGACGAATACCTGATCCGCGAGGGAGAGACGGCCCATTTCTTCGTCCTGCTCGAAGGCAGGATGAAGCTCTACAAAGAGGTGATGGGGCGGGACAAGTTCATTGACGAGGTCAAGTACGCGGCGGGTGATTTCTTTGGCGAGGTTCCGATTCTGCTCGGCTCAGCGTCTCTTGCGTCTCTGCAGGCCGCAACCTGGTGCCGCGTGGCGCGGTTTGATCGCCAGCAGTTCCAGGAGTTGATCCAGGACTCGGAGAAGTGTTCGGCGGTCATCATGCAGGCGATGAACAGCCGCCTGTTGCGGGTGCAGCAATACGCGATGGAGACACCGTCGGCACGTGTGCTGGTGGTCGGCTCGCAGTATGACACTGACTGCCGCGATATCCGGACCTTCTTGGCGATGAACCGGATTCCGTATGAATGGCTGGACCGGGATAACGAGGCAGACCGCATCCCTTCCTGCATGCCGAAGGACGTCGATGGTCCGGCCGTGGTGGTCGACCATGCCTTCTGGGTCCCGCAACCGCCGACGGTACGGAAGGTCGCTCAGGCACTGGGGATTCGGACGCATCCGACGAAGCCGATGTACGATGTGGTGATCGTGGGCGGTGGACCTGCTGGCCTTGCGGCCGCGGTGTATGGGGCTTCCGAAGGTCTGTGCGTGCTGCTGGTGGAGCGCAACGCTGCCGGTGGACAGGCTGGGACGTCGACCCGCATCGAGAACTACCTGGGATTCCCCAATGGTGTCTCCGGCGATGAGCTGAGTGAGAAGGCGCTGCGGCAGGCGACGCGCTTCGGCGCTGAGATGGTGCTGACGCGCACCGTGGTGAACATCGAGGCGATGACCATCGACCACGGCGGCCATGGATACTGCGTGGAGCTGGATGGCGGCGATCGGGTGCAGACGCGCACGGTGATCCTGGCGACGGGTGTGGACTGGCGCCGGCTGGAGGCTCCGGGCGTCGAAGACCTGATTGGCCGCGGTGTCCTCTACGGGGCCGCGCGGACGGAGTCGCAGACGGTCATTGGCAAGGATGTCTTCATCGTGGGTGGGGGCAACTCGGCAGGGCAGGCGGCGATGTACTTCACGAACTATGCGCGCAGCGTCACGATGCTGGTGCGCGGGCCCAAGGTGGAGTTCACGATGTCGCAGTACCTGGTCGATCAGCTGGCGAAGAAGTGCAACGTCAGTATCGAGACGAACACGGTGGTGGTGGAAGCGACGGGTGACGGGCATCTCGAGTCGCTGACGACGCAGACGAAGGATGAAGCGCCGTACACACGCAAGGCCGATGCGCTGTTCGTGATGATCGGCGCGGACGCCAATACGAGCTGGCTGCCGAAGGGCATCGAGCGCGATGAGCGAGGTTACATCTGCACCGGGCGCGACGTGGTCGACCTGCCGGGATGGGACAATCGGCGCCGCACGCCGTACATGCTGGAGACGAACATGCCGGGTTTCTTCTGCGCGGGCGACGTGCGGCATGAGTCGATCAAGCGGGTATCGAGCGGCGTGGGCGAGGGCAGCATGGCGATCGCGTTCGTGCACCAGTACCTGGCGCTGGACGATCACGCGCGATTGAAGGCCAGCTAGGCTGCAGCCATTTGGTGAGCTAAGGATCTACGAAAGCGCTGAGATGTGTCGTCTCGAGCGAGGTAGAGGGATCTGCTGTTTGCCTATGCCGGTAAAGAAGCAGGTTTCTCCACTACGCGGGACGATGGAACTGTCCCGCTGCGGTCGAAATGACACATCTCTAGATGGGGCAATCTCCGCAGAATGTGTCGTATCAGGTGACTGTGGCATCTCCGGCGGGTGATAGCTGTCACCGCCGTTGGCCGCGGGGGGTGGTGTTCTGGTGATGCCATGAACCCACTCGACGGACTCGACTTCGACAAGCAACCCTTCCTGGTGATCTGGGAAGCGACGCAGGCCTGCGATCTGGCCTGCAAGCACTGCCGCGCGCAGGCGCAGCCCATTCCGCATCCGCAGCAGCTGACGACGGCGGAGGGCATGAATCTCATCGACCAGATCTCGGAGTTGCACGTGCCCATCTTCGTGCTGACGGGCGGCGATCCGCTGAAGCGTGCCGACATCTTCGACCTGGTGCGCTATGCCAACGGCAAGGGCGTGCACACGGCGCTGGCTCCCAGCGCGACCCCGCTGCTGACGCGCGATGCCATCTTCAAGGCCAAGGAGGCCGGTGTGGTGAGGCTTTCGGTCTCACTCGACGGATCGTGCCCTGAGATTCATGATGTCTTCCGCGGCGTGGAGGGCACCTTCGAGCGCACACGTCTGGCCGTGCAGTACGCCAACGATGCAGGCCTTCCCATTCAGGTGCACACGACGGTGAGCCGTCACAATATCCACGATCTCGACAACATCGCGAAGCTGCTGACGGATTGGAAGATCGCGATGTGGAATGTGTTCATGCTGGTTCCGATGGGCCGCGGGAAGACGGCGGACCTACTGGACGGCGAGGACTTCGAGAAGGTCTTCGAGAAGATCTACGAGCTTTCGACGCGCGTGCCGTACCAGATCAAGACCACCGAGGGCATGCACTATCGCCGCTTCCTGCTGCAGAAGCAGACCGAGCGCCGGCGTGCGGCCGAGGGGGAAGTGGACGACATGGGCGCGGCCCGCGAGGCCGACTCTCATGGCGATGCTCTGCGTGAGCGTGGCGGACCGATGTATGCGGGCACGCACAGCTGGGCGACGCGCCGCATCAACGACGGCAAGGGCTTTGTCTTCGTCTCGCATACCGGTGAGGTCTATCCCTCGGGCTTCCTTCCGCTACAGGCGGGCAACATCCGCGAGCGCTCGCTGGCTGAGATCTACCAGGAGTCGCCGGTGTTCAAGGTGCTGCGCGATACCGCGCTGCTGGACGGCAAGTGCGGCGTCTGCGAGTACAAGCAGGTGTGCGGCGGTTCGCGGGCGCGTGCCTTCGCGGTGACCGGCGATGTGCTGGCGCAGGAACCCTGCTGCATCTATGAGCCGAAGAACTGGCACCCGGTGTCGGAGGATGCTCACCCGCTTGCGGAGGAGACGATTGCGATGGCGCTGGCTTCTCTGTCAGAGGCCGACGCAGCGCGTCGCATCATTGCGGAGGCGGCCGAGGCCGCGAGCAACACGCGGGCCAGCCTTCGGGGAGAGCTTGTTCAACTGACGGGAGTGTAAGTCATGCGGATCGCGATCGTAGGCGGCGGCATTGCCGGTCTGAGTGCAGCGTGGGAGCTGGAGAAGGCTCGCGCTGCGGGGCAGGATCTGGACTACGTGCTCTTCGAGCGCTCGGACCGCCTTGGCGGTTGCGTGCGGTCTGAGATCGTGGAGGAGTGCATCGTGGAAGGCGGGCCGGACTCGTTCCTCAGCGAGAAGCCTGCGGGACGTGCGCTGTGTCGCGAGGTGGGGCTGGGTGAAGCGCTGGTGGGGTCGAACGACGCCGAGCGCAAGACGTACATCGTGGTGAAGAACCGCATGGTGGAGCTGCCGGACGGGCTGATGTTCATGGTCCCGACGAAGCTGATTCCTACTGCGCTTACTAGGCTGTTCTCGCTGAAGACGAAGCTGCGGATGGCCTTCGAGTTGTTGCATCCGCCGCGGCCCAGCGACCACGACGAGACGGTTGCGGAGTTGGTGCGGCGGCACTTTGGTGACGAGGTTGTGGATCGGCTCAGCGATCCTTTGCTGAGCGGCATCTATGGTGGGAGCTCCGAACAGCTGAGTGTGCGCAGTGTGCTGCCGCGCATGGCGGAGATGGAAGCGAAGTACGGCAGCCTGACGCGGGGCATGCTCGCGGGGCGTCGCAAGATGAAAAAGGCGGCTACGGGGGGCGCGGCGGAGCAGCGGCAACTCCCGCTGTTCACCACGTTGCGTGACGGCATGGCGTCGCTGGTGTGGGCGCTGGAGGCACGGATCGCTCCTGAGCGGATCCGCGCGGGCGTGGCGATTGAGCGCGTCGAGCGGCACGGGCACAAGTGGGTGCTGCGACTGCCGGAAGGTCCCGAGTACTTCGACGCTGTGATCGTCGCGACACCGGCTGGCGTGGCGACGAAGCTGCTGCAGACGGTCGATGGAGAGCTGAGCGCGGAGCTTGCGGCCATACCTTATGCATCTTCGGTTACGGCGACAATGGCGTATCGGATGGCGGATTTGAAGAAGCTGCCGGAGGGCTTTGGCTTCCTGGTGCCGGCAAGTGAGGGACGTGCGATGGCTGCGTGTACGTTCGTGCATCGCAAGTTCGCGGGGCGAGCTCCAGAGGGCATAGGGCTGCTGCGCTGCTTCCTGGGGGGATCGCGTGCGGCAGAGATGGTGGACGCGAGCGAAGGCGAGTTGCTGGCGTGCTTCCGCCGCGATCTCGAAGAGATCACAGGAGTCACGGCCGAGCCCATGTTTACGCGGGTCTTTCGCTGGAAGCAGACGAGCGCGCAGTATGCCGTGGGGCACGCGGAGCGGATCGCGCGCGTGCGGGGGCGGCTGGGCCACCTGCCGGGCCTGCTGCTGGTGGGTAATGCGTACGAGGGGGTTGGCGTGCCGGATTGCATTCGCGGCGGACAGCATGCGGCCAAGGAGTTGCTGGAGCGGGTGGGCACGGGAGTCCTGGTCGGCGAATAAACGTTGCGACCATCGCTCGGCCCGGAATTGGTGGGCAAACAAGCAATGCGACGGCCTGGCAGGATCTCTGCCGGGCCGTTGCTTCCATTGCGAAGGAGTGTGCTTGTTGCGCTCGCTACTTCGAGAAGCCGCGGACGTAATGCACCATGGCCCAGATCTGGGCATCGGTCTGGCGGCCGGTCTCTCCGGGCATCTGGCCGACGCCGTTTTTGATGACCCAGAAGAGCTCGCCATCGGTGCGGCCGGAGAGTGTCGCCGGGTTGGAGAAGTCCTTCATGGTGAGCTTCATACTGTCGACCATCTCGCCCTTGCCATCGCCCTTTGGGCCGTGACACATCGCGCAGTCATAGCCGTAGACCTTCTTGGCGAAGGCCTGATTTTCGGGGGTGGACTTGACGGGATTGGGAACGGCGGCCGCGGCGGCAGGAATCACCAGGGGCGGATTGGCTGCAGCGTCTGGTGCGGAAGGGGTTTGCGGAAGCAGTGCGAGGAGGAACAGGGCAGGAGTTGCGAACAGGGCTTTGATCATGAAAGGCCTCTCCCGGGGAGGCGGCAAATACCGGTGTGATCCCGGTTGAGCCCGATCGCCTGCGAGGTGTTCGCGGGAGGAAGGTGGTGCACCGCCCGTCTCAACCGGGAAGGCGAGCGATGCAACCAAGGACATCGTGCCATGGTGGTGCCGAAGTTCCGTGTGACGCGAGTCACTGAAAGCGGTGCCGTCGGCGCCGTTGCAACGCAGCCAAGCTAGTCCATACTTCTACCCGTGTGCAACTGGTTTCGGCGTGGGGTGGTGGGTGGTCCTCCGTTTCGAGGCGCAAGGACCGGAGCCTGTGCGATGAACGTTCGGTAATGGGCCGGTCCTTGGGGCCCTGTGTTAGGTTGTTTTCCGCCGTAAAGCGGCCAAGAATGCGGTTCTTCAGGGAGATTTCTCAATGGCGACACAAGACGTCGCGGTGGCAGCCGGCCACGATCGACCGGCGGAGTCAGGGTCCACGGCCAACGCGATCCCACCGGGCAAGAAGATCAACGACCTGAGCATTCAGATCGCAACCGTCAACGGTTCGGGCTCGCAGTCGGCGAACTCGGTCCTGCTGCGTTCCATCTTCGGGATGGGCATTCCCGTCAGCGGCAAGAACCTGTTTCCTTCGAACATTGCAGGCCTTCCGACCTGGTACACGATTCGTGCCAGCAAGGATGGATACGTTGCGCGCAAGAAGGAGATCGACGTCGTCATCGCGATGAACGCCGAGACCGCGCAGGAGGACGTGAAGTCGTTGCGGGCGGGGGCTGCGGCGATCTACGAGGAGTCCTACCAGCTCTCGCAGCTGCGCGACGATGTGGCTTTCTATCCGGTGCCGTTCGACAAGCTCATCGCGGGCGTATGTCCTGAAGCCAAGCTGCGCAAGCTGGTCAAGAACATGATCTACGTAGGCGTGGCGGCGTGGCTGCTGGAGATGCCGCTGACCGTCGTGGAGCCGGCGCTGCGTAAGCAGTTCGCGAAGAAGCAGAAGGCTGCCGACCTGAACTGGGGCGCGGTGCAGGCCGGCTTCGAGTATGCGCAGACCAACTTCACCAAGAAGGATCCCTTCGTCCTGGAGCCGATGAATGAGACGGCAGGGAAGATCATCATCGATGGCAATGCCGCAGCTGGACTGGGTTGCGTGTTCGCCGGCTGCACGGTGGTGATGTGGTATCCGATCACGCCTTCGACCTCGCTGGTGGAGGCCTTCATCGACTACGCGAAGAAGTTTCGCATCGAGGCTGACGGCAAGGCGACGTTTGCGATCGTGCAGGCTGAGGATGAGCTTGCGGCGATCGGTGGCGTGCTTGGGGCTGGCTGGGCGGGCGCTCGTGCGATGACGGCGACCTCTGGCCCTGGCATCTCGCTGATGGCGGAGTTCTCCGGCCTTGGTTACTACGCGGAGCTGCCGGGCGTGATCTTCGATGTGCAGCGTGGCGGGCCTTCGACGGGCATGCCCACGCGCAATCAGCAGGCTGATTTGCTGGCCTGCTCGTTCCTTTCGCACGGAGATACGAAGCATGTGCTTCTGATTCCCGGCAGCGTGAAGGAGTGCTACGAGATGGCCATCGCTGCGTTCGACCTCGCCGAGGTGTTACAGACGCCCATCTTCGTGATGAGCGATCTCGACCTCGGGATGAACAACTGGATGAGTGAGCCGTTTGTGTATCCGGAGAAGCCGATGGATCGCGGGCGCGTGCTGACGGCCGAGCAGCTGACGGAGCTGGGCGGCTTCGCGCGCTACAAGGACACCGACGGCTCGGGCATTGGCAGCCGTACGCTGCCGGGGACGAATCATCCGCAGGCGGCTTACTTCACGCGTGGTACCAGCCACAACGAGAAGACGGCGTACTCGGAGCGTCCGGACGATTACATCAATAACGTGGAGCGGCTGAATCGCAAGTGGGAGACGGCGCGCACGCTGGTGCCGCGTCCTGAGGTCGTGCAGACCGGCAAGGCGAAGGTGGGGCTGATCGCGTTCGGCTCGACGGACTTTGCGCTGCGCGAGAGCCGCGACCAGGTGCGCAACGAGTATGGCCTGGAGACCGACTACCTGCGGTTGAAGGCGTTTCCTTTCACGCGCGAGACGGTCGACTTTATCGCAGCGCATGATCGCGTCTATGTCGTCGAACAGAACCGCGATGCGCAGATGCTCTCTCTGCTGAAGCTGGATATTCCGGCGGAGCTGATTGTGAAGCTGCGCAGCATTCGCCACTTCAGCGGCATCCCGATCGATGCGCGCTCCATCACCGACGAGCTGGTGATGCAGGAGGGACTGTGAAGTTTCCCTCCGGGGCTAAAGCCCCTGTCACTCGACCCGGATCCCGGCGGGGCTGAAGCCCCGCCCTGACAAAGCTCATCTCTCGCGAGGATTTGAACCATGGCGACAACAGCAATCACACCAGATGCGCCCAAGGCTCCCAAGACGAATCACATTGGTTTGCAGGTGCTGGACTATCGCGGCGGCAAGACGACCTTGTGCGCGGGTTGCGGGCACAATGCGATCTCGGAGCGCATCATCGATGCGTTTTACGAGATGGGAATTGAGCCCGAGCGCGTGATGAAGATGAGCGGCATCGGCTGCTCGTCGAAGAGCCCGGCGTATTTCATGAGCCGGTCGTTCTCGTTCAACACCGTCCATGGGCGCATGCCCTCGGTGGCGACGGGCGCGCTGCTGGCCAACAAGACGATGCGCTCGCTGGGCGTCTCCGGCGATGGCGATACCGCGTCGATCGGTATGGGCCAGTTCGTGCACATGATCCGGCGCAACGTGCCGATCCTGTACATCATCGAGGACAACGGCGTGTATGGGCTGACCAAGGGCCAGTTCTCGGCGACGGCTGATATTGGCTCGAAGCTGAAGACCGGCGTGATCAACGATCTCCCTGCGATCGACACGTGCGCGCTGGCGATTCAGCTGGGTGCGACGTTTGTGGCGCGGTCGTTCTCGGGTGACAAGAAGCAGCTGTTGGCGATCCTGAAGGCGGCGATTGCGCACAACGGCACGGTGGTGATCGATGTGATCAGCCCGTGCGTTACGTTCAATGACCACGAGGGCTCGACGCGCAGCTACAAGTACATGCAGGAGCACGATGTGCCGATCGCGGAGACTGGCTTCGTGCCGTCGTTCGAGGACATCGCGGTCGAGTACGATCCGGGTACGACGGTCAATGTGCGGATGCATGATGGCAGCCAGCTGCGCTTGAAGAAGCTGCAGGAGGACTACGATCCGACCAGCCGCACCAAGGCGATTGAGGCGCTGATGGAGCATGGTGAGCGCGGCGAGGTGCTGACCGGCGTCTTCTATGTGGAGACCGACAAGCCGAGCTTTACGGAGCTGTTGAACCTGGTGGATGAGCCGCTCGCGACGTTGCCGGAGGAGCGGGTCCGCCCGGCGAAGTCGGTGCTCGACGACGTGATGCAGCGGCTGATGTAGCTCTGTCCGGTTCCGTTCACGTCGAGAGAACCCTTGCGGTAATCGTTTTACGTTCTACACTAGCTGCGTGTGGCGAATGGGTCCTGCCCGCCCGGGGGACCCATTGCTGTTTGTGGGCGTTTCTGCCGGAAGCCGGGCCGGTGGAGGATGCGTCATTCGCCACGCGCGAATCGAGTCGAATCGAGAGGGCCTGACACGAATGTTGAGACTTCCCAGGGTTCCTAACCTGACCGAGATGGCGTACCTGAGCGTGCGCAAGTACCTGCTGGACGGTTCGCTGACCGAGGGCGAACGGCTAACCGAAGAGTCCGTCGCGACGCGGCTCGGCATCAGCAAGTCGCCTGTACGCGAGGCGCTGAACCGCCTCGAAACCGAAGGGCTGATTGTGATCTCCCCCCGGCGCGGGGCCTTTGTGCGGCGATTCACGCTGGAAGAGACCCGCGATCTGTACAACGTGCGCGAGGTGCTGGAGACCTACGCGGTCCGCGTGGCGGATGTGTCGCCCCGGCTCATCGACGAGCTGGAGCAGAGCATCGAGCGCACGCGCGAGCACCTGCGCAACGGTGACAAGCCGGGGCACGTGGATGAAGACGTGCGCTTCCATTCGCTGCTGGCCGCGAGCTCGGGCAATGGGGAGCTGAAGGCGATGCTGGAGAACGTCCAGCACAAGAGCCTGCTCTCGCGCTCGAAGACCTTCCACCTGAGCGCTCCGGCGACGCCGGCGGGCCATGCCAAGATCCTTGAGGCACTTCGCCGCGGCGATCGTACGGCGGCGGCTGAGGCGATGAGCGAGCACATCTTCTTCACTCGGGACGCGCTGCTGACGGTGATGGAGCAGGAGGGTGAAGAGCCCACGTCAACGGAGCCGCCGGAAGGACAGGGCGAGCTTTCGCTGGCTGCCGACGCGTAGTTCGCGGGGTATCGCTAACGGTTTTCGCTAATAGAGAAGAATCTTTGTCCGCTCGGCCTGGAAGGCGGCGAGACCGGGCTGCCAGCTCTGCGCGATGGCGCGGGGATCGTCGCCGCGCGCGATGGCGTCCATGGTGGCCTGGTTGCAGACCAGTGTCATGGCGCGCGCGAGGTTGAACTGGGTGGGATAGAGGCGATGCAGGGCGGAGAGGATCTCGACGCCCAGCTCCGGTGTGTCTGCGTGCCTGGGGTCGGTCAGGGTGACGCGGACGGCGTCGATGGTCTGGCCGTGGAAGGGATAGTGGTTGGCGTCCTCGGCGATGGGTTCCTTCGTAGCGGTGAAGGCGACTCCGGGGATGTTGCGCGAGTTCAGGTAGGCGACGACGTCCGCGGCGTTAAACCATGCCTTCGTGGTGTTCGCGGTGGAGTCCACGAGGCCGCCAGTGGCCGTTGAGGTCGAAGGCTTCTGTGGCGGGATGCCGGCGCCGAAGAAGCTGAAGGGGTGATCGGTGCCGCGGCCCACGGAGATGTTGGTGGACTCGATGAGGCCGAGCGCGGGGTAGAGGAGGGCGGTTTCAGGCGAACGGAGGTTGGGGCTCGGGTTGACCCAGGGAACACCGGTGTCGGCGTAGAACATGCTGCGCTGCCAGCGCTGCATGGGGATGACGACGAGGGTGGTGTCGAGGTGCTTGACCGCGACGATGTAGCGGGCGAGCTCGCCGAAGGTCATGCCGTTGCGGGGTGGCAGTGGCATGTAGTTGACGTAGGACTCGCGGCCGGGGTCGGAGACGGGACCCTGGACGGCGAGGCCGCCGACGGGATTGGGGCGGTCGAGAACCACGATGGTGAGGTCGTGGTGGTACTGGGTCTTCTCGGTGGAGGCCGCTTCGAGGAAGTAGCCCATGGCGGATTCGTAGGTCCAGAAGTGGGTGCCCATGTCCTGGAGGTCGATGACGACGGCGTCGAGCGAGGCGAGCTGGGCGTGGGAGGGGCGGCGGTCGGCGTCGTGGGCGCCGTAGAGGGAGATGACGGGGAGGTTGGTGGCTTGGTCCTTCTCGGCGAGTTGGTGGGTGGTGTCCTGCTGGGCGGAGAGGCCGTGTTCGGGGGTGAAGATTGTTTCAAGGTCGATCAGGTCTTCTCTAAACCCTCTGCTGTTTAGGATGTCGATCGTGCGCTTGCCTTGAGCGTCGATACCGGACTGGTTGGTGAGGACGCCAATTCGAAGCGGGTAATAGCAATGCCCCCCGAAGCATCGCGCTGGTTCGGCGCCGCGTTCGGTCGCGAGCTTCAGCAGAGGATTGGAGTTGCCTAATCTTTCGAGGACATCGATACCGGTACTTGTGGGATCAGGAGGCCCCGATTGGTATCCGGGGTCGTTGCGAACTTCGACTTCATCACTCTCAACCCATACACGCGGATCGCAGACCGTGTTCCGCTCACAGGGTTTTGAGAGTGCCTCCGCTGCGGCGGTTGCTACTTCGCCCCGCAGGGCGGAGATCGGTGTGGCTCCGCGGGGATGGACGGCGTTGGAGAGCAGGATGACGTAGCTGTCGGAGGTGGGGTCGATCCAGAGGGTGGTGCCGGTGAAGCCGGTGTGGCCGAAGCTGGGGATCTGGGCCGAGGGCGTGCTGGGGGCGACGGTGGGGAAGATGGCTCCGCGCGGGCGGGAGAAGGCGGTGTTGATGTCCCAGCCGAAGCCGCGCAGGGGCGTGCCCTGTACGGCCATCAGCATGGGCGTGGCGGCTTTGGGATCGCGGGTGAGGATGGTGGCGTTTTGCACGGTGGGGGGCTGCTCGGGCGAGACCATGAGCTGCAGCGTGCGCTGCGAGACCGGGAACGGGCCGGTATTGCGCAGCAGCTTGTCGAGCAGGGCCTGGGCGTAGAGCGAGACGTCGTGCGCGGTGGAGAAGACGCCGGCGTGGCCGGCGACGCCGCCCATGCGGCGGGTGGTGGGGTCGTGTACGGTGCCGCGGGTGAGCAGGTCGAAGTGGAGGTTGGTGTCCTTTGTGCCTTCGTCGTCGTGCGTGGTGGGCGCGATGCGCGGGAGCAGGCTGGTGCTCCAGGTGTCGCCGGGGCAGGCGATGAGGATGCGGCCGGGCGGCTTCGGCGCCCACATGATGGCCGCGCCGACGAGTTTATGCGGGCCGCAGACCTTGTAGTAAGGGAGGTAGCGCGTCTCGGTCATGCCGAGCGGGAGGAAGACGTTCTTGAGCACGTAGGCGTCTTCGGGCTGGCCGCTGAGGCGCTCGACGATCTCGCCGAGCAGGATGAAGTTGATGTCGGAGTAGACGAAGTGCGTGCCGGGCTCGGAGGCGAGGGCGGCCGCGTGAGCGCGGCGGAAGCCTTCTTCCTTGTCGGGCGAGGCGAGGCCCCAGGGGTCTTTCAGCGGGACGTCGGGCGGCTCGCCGGAGGTGTGGGTGAGCAGCAGGCGCAGGGTGACCTTGGCGCGCGTGGCGTCATGCGCGGGGTTGAACTCGGGGATGTACTTGTCGACCGGATCGTCGAAGCTCGCGATCTTGTGCGCGTCGTAGAGCTGCATGATCGACGTGGCGGTGGCGAGGCACTTGGTGAGCGAGGCCATGTCGAAGATGGTGTCTTCGGTCATGGGCTCGGCGGGGGATGGGGTGCCGTCGAGGCCGGGTTCGCCGTCTAGCTTGCGGTTGCCGAAGGCTTGTTGATAGAGCACGTGCTGGTTGCGGCCGATGACGACGACGGCGCCGGGGAGCTTGTGGGCTGCGATGGCGTCGGTCATGAGCTTGCTGACGTTGGAGAAGTCGTAGCGGGTCGAGGGGGCGGTCGAGGGCTCAGGGTTCAGGGCCCAGGGTCCAGAGGGCGGTGCTGCCGAGGCTGAGAGGAGCGTGGCGGTGATGGCGGGGCGTTGACCTTCGGGGTCCTTCGACTGCGCGTCGCAAGGGCGCGACGCTGCGCTCAGGATGACAAACAAGAGCAGAGCGGTGGCGGCCTGGGTGGCCGTGCGCTTCTTGCGGAAGATGAGGCTCATGAGGGCTCCAACGAGGAAGGTGACGGCTGCGCCGATGAGGACGTACCAGGTGAAGGCGATGTGGGGGATGGTGAGCGATGGCGCGCCCGTTACGCTGACGGGATAGCCGCGCACGCTGAACCACGAGGAGAAGCCGCCTCCACCGATGGTCTTGGGGAACGTGCCCTGCCAGAGCCACAGGTTCAGCGCGAAGCCGGTGACCATGCCGATGCTCGTTCCGATCTCGGTGGCGAACTTTGTGAGGGTGCCGAGGAGGAAGACTCCGAGCAGGCAACCGTAGGCGACTGAAGCGATGGAGAGTGCGATCTCGACGACGTGGCCTTTGCCGCCGGCGGAGACGGTGGCGACGGCGATGGCGAAGAGGACCAGCGCCCAGACGAGCGTGGAGGACTTGCTGATAAGGTTGCGCTCGCGGTCGTCGGCGTTAGGGCGCAGGTGCATGTAGAAGTCGACGACGGTGGTGGAGGAAAGTGAGTTGAGCGCGGCGGAGAGGTTGGACATGGCGGCGGCGAGGATGGCGGCCACGAGGAGGCCGGCGATGCCGATGGGCATCTCGCGCACGATGAAGGTGGGAAAGAGACGGTCCGCCGATGTCTGATTCAACAGGAATGGTCTGGTCCAAAACTCGCTGTACAGGTGGCCAATGCCGTATGTGGCGGCCTGCTGCTGTGCGACGACGTAAAGGCCTGCGCCGATCAGCAGGAAGAGTGTGAACTGGATGAAGATGACGACGCCGGAGCTGAGGAGGGCGAGGCGCGATTCGCGCAGGTTCTTTGCAGCTAGCAGGCGCTGGACCATCAGCTGGTCGGTCCCGTGCGATGCCATGGTGAGGAAGGTTCCGCCCAGGACGCCCGCCCAGAAGGTGTAACTCTGCGTGAGGTTGAACGCAAAGTTGAGCATGTGAAACTTGCCCGCGGCTCCGGCGACGTGGTGGATGGTCGCCCAGCCGCCGGGAATGTGGTGGCCGAGGGACCAGACGGCGACCAGCGTTCCGAAGACGTAGATGCCCATCTGGACCACATCGGTCCAGACGACGGCGGCCATGCCACCTTCGAAGGTGTAAAGCAGCGTGAGCGCTGAGATGATCGCGATGGAGAGCACGTCTCCGGTGCCGATGGCGATGGCCACGACGATGGAGACGGCGAAGACGCGGACGCCTTCGGCGGCAGCGCGGGTGAGCAGGAAGAGTCCGGCCGTGACCTTGTGCAGCGTGGGGCCGAAGCGTTGGTCGATGAGCTGGTAGGCGGTGAGCATCTCGCCGGCGAAGTAGCGCGGCAGGAAGAGCATGGCCACGACGATGCGGCCGAGCATGTAGCCGATGACGACCTGGAGGAAGCCGAAGTCGCCCGCGAAGGCGACGCCGGGGATGGAGATGATCGTGAGAGTGGAGGTCTCGGCCGAGACGATGGAGAGCGCGATGGCCCACCAGGGGATGGTGTTGTCGGCGAGGAAGTAACTCTTGAGGGAGCGGCCTTTGCCGGCTTCGCCGCCCTTCTCGCGGAAGCGCAGACCGAAGAGCGTGATGCCGACGAGATACAGCGCCACCAGCGAGAGATCGAGCGGGCCGAGTCGTCCGGTGCGGACGAACAGGGTGAGGGCGGCGAGGGCATCCGGCAAAGCTTTGGGTCTCCTGTCGGTTCACGAGAACAATCGAGGGCGATCTTCGACAAAAGACTGGCGACGCCGAGTGCTCCCGGAGGTTATGATAGCGGCCCGTGCAGCAGCAGCAACCGGGACGGCAGAGGAAAGGTGGTTGTGGATGGGGATGTATCTGGGTTTGGATGCAGGTGGGACGGGAACTCGATGCTGGGTGGCGGACGAGACGCAGGTGCTTGGTTGTGCGAGCATCGGCACCGTAAAGATCATGGCGGTAGGGGAAGAGGTCGCGACCGAGCGGCTGAAGCGCGTGATCACCGAGGCGGCGAAGAAGGCGAATGTGCCGCTGGATAGCATCACGCGGACGTGCATCGGGCTGGCGGGGAACTCCAGCCACGCGGTGTGTCAATGGGCGGAGCGCACGATCGCAAGCGTCGCTTCGGGAGAGATCATCATCCTGGGCGATGAGGAGATTGCGCTGGAGGCGGCGTTCCAGGGTGGGCCGGGGATGCTGGTGATCGCTGGTTCGGGCTCGAACGTGATGGGCCGTTGCAGCGATGGAACGCGCGTGACGGCTGGCGGCTACGGGCCGATGGTGGGCGACGAAGGTTCGGGAGGCTGGATCGGGATCGAAGCGTTGCGTGCGGGGCTGCGGGCAAGGGATCGCGGTGTCAGCACGTGCGTGCTGCGGGAGATCGAGGACTTCTGGGAGCTGGACGACCTGGGCGAGCTGGTGGCGCGCGCGAACCAGCGGCTGCGGCCGGACTTCTCGGAGCTGTGCATGGTGGTCGCAACCTGCGCGGACGGCGGCGATGCGCTGGCGATCAGCGTGCTGGAACGTGCTGGCGAGGAGCTGGCTTCGCAGGTCAGCCTGGTGATCTCGAAGATGAAGGCGCTTTCGACGTGCAAGGTGCAGGACTTCTCGCAGCTGGCGTTCACGGGTAACGTGCTGGGGAAGATCCCGCGCGTGCGGCGCTCGATGGAAGCGCACCTTTCAGCGATGATGCCGGAGCTGAAGTTTGCCGACAAGCCGGTGGAGCCGCTGGAAGGCGCGGTGTGGCGAGCTCGGAAGGGGTAGCTGCGCTGGAGGGTCTGGGGATGTCAGGTGTTGGTTGTTGGGTGTTGGGTGAAGAGCACAGCACCTAACAACCAACACCTAACAACCGACAACGGCTCCGTTGAGGTAGGTTGCTACCAGTTTGCCGTTTACGTCGAATCGGTTGAGGTTGGCGGGCATGCCGGGGGCGAGGCGCTTCCAGGCGGGCTGGCCGAGCATGGCGGCGGGGTTGTGGCTGGCGGCGCGGACGGCGTCTGCTACGGAGGCGCCGGTGAAGGCCTGCAGGTTCTCTACGGCCTTGTCCATGGTGAGGATCGATCCGGCCAGGGTGCTCTTGCCCAGCGCGAGGTCGTCCTTCAGTTGGGCACGGCCGTCCTTGACGACGACGGGCAGGCCGACGAGGGAGTAGTTGTCGCCGTCGGGCATGCCGGCGGCGGCCATGGCGTCGGTGACGAGGATGGCGCGGTTGCGGCCCTTGGCGCGCCACCACAGGTCGACCATCGCGGGGTGGACGTGGATGCCGTCGGCGATGAGTTCGGCGTAGAGCGAGTCGGTGGTCAGCACCGTGCCGAGGACGCCGGGGTTGCGGTGATCCATGGGGCGCATGGCGTTGTAGGTGTGGGTCGCACTGGTGGCTCCGGCGGCGATGCCCGCGAGCGCCTGCTCGGTGTTGGCGTCGGTATGGCCCATGGAAATGCGGACGCCGCGCTGCGTCGCGTGCTGGATGAAGTCGATCGCTCCGGGGAGTTCCGGCGCGACGGTGATGAGCTGGATGTGTCCGCGGGCGGCCTGCTGAAAGCGGTCGAAGAGCTCGAGGGTGGGCGGGATGAGCAGATGAGTCGGGTGAACACCGCGGCGGAGGTGCGAGAGGAATGGACCTTCGAGGTGAATGCCCATGGGCGCGGCCTGGCTGGGCTGAGGTGATGCGGCGAAGGCCTCGATGGCGTTGGCGAGGGACTCGAGCGCGTGCAGGATCTCGTCAATCGAGCCTGTGACGGTGGTGGGCAGGTAGTGGCCGACGCCGCGCGTGGCGAGGAAGCGCTGCATCTCGCCGAGGTCTGAGGCCGACGCTGTCATCACGTCGTGGCCGACCGCGCCATGCGTGTGGACGTCGAGGAAGGTCGCCGCGAGCACGGTGGTGTCGCTGGCGAGCGATGGATCGGAGCTGATGCCGGCGATCGTGCCATCGGCGGAGACGTCGATGACGGGGTACTCGATCTCGCCGATGTCGGTGTAGAGGCGGCGGGCGGTGATGGTCCTAGCTTGCATGGCGGCGGGTTTCTAAAGAAGTGGGATTGAGTTGCGAGTTGTGGGCTGCGAGTTTCGAGATGTTGGCAGCTATCGGCCGTTGGGCAGTGGCGGCGGCACGGGGGACGGTGCGACGGGCGTGAGCGGGGCAGGCATGCCGAACTGCGAGGGATCGGGCAGGGTGTGCTGCTCGGCCCACTGGTGCTGCACGGCGCGCACCTGGTCGACGCGGGCGATCCAGCGCTGGATGGTGAAGTCGTAGCGCTCGAGCACGGGTTGCAGGTTGGCGGGGCGATAGGTGCGCAGCCACTGCTCCTGGTACATCTGGCGCATCTGCGAGTAGCCGTAGGTCATGTCCTGCAGGCGGCCGTTGGCGACGTTGTTGAGGTCGCCGAGCAGAGAGGCGACGCCGGGGCTGGCCTTCTTCCAGGTACCCGCGGCCAGCGTCGCCTGGGCCTGCGCGTAGCTGTGGATCATCTCGTCGGAGAGCTGGAACATGAGGCCAAGGAAGTCGATGCGGCGGGCGCCGAAGTCGATGGCATCCAGCGCTTCACTCTCGCGGAGATTGGGATTCTGCACGCGGGCCTTCCCGATGAGGTTGATGGCGCTTTCGGCGTGCAGGCGGAGTTCGCTGTCGATGGGGCGAATCTTTACGGCCATGGCCTGGCCGTCCTTCGACCATGGATCGAGCCAGAAGACGCCGTCGCTGCCTTCGCCGCCGGTGCTGACCTTGGCATCGTGCATCAGGGCCATGGCGGCGGTGATCTCGTTCTCGGCCTGATCGATGAGGCCCGAAGCGTCGCCGTGGAACTGCAGGCCGTAGGAGGCCTGGAAGGCGGGGATGGAGCTTTCGCCCTGCTGCCACGCGGCGGCTGCGCCGAAGAGGACGCCGTACCAATCCATGTTGGCGAGGGATTCGCCGTCGTCATGCCACAAGGTGTTGAGCTGGCCTTGCGCGCCGAACTTCTGGCCATCGCGGGTGAACTGCTGGATGTCGAGCAGTGCCTCCTGCTGATTGGGGAAGACCTGCCGGTAGTTGTTGATCGAAGGCGCGACCCAGATCTGGAAGCCGGCGTCGGCGTAGGGCGTCAGGAAGTGGTCGAAGTTCTTGGGTTGGGGCGAATAGCCCCACTGCACGACGATGGTCTGGTCCTTGAAGCTCTGCGGCATGGCCTTGAGCAGGTCGGGTGCCTTCTGCGCGATGTCTCCCCAGAAGAGGACCTTTTTGTGCAGCGGCTGCAGGTCGGTGACGATGCGCTGTAGGTAGTCGAGGTAGACGGCGTTGAGGCCGCGGGCGTCGGTGTCGGGGCGGGTCTTGCCGGTGCCGAGGTCGAAGGTCTCGTCTGCGCCGACGTGCACGAAGGGACCGGGGTACATCTGCGTGAGGTCCTTGAACATGCCATCGATGATCTGCATGGACTGGGGCTCGGAGGGCGCGAGCACGGCGCCGTGGGGCGTCTCAGCTGCGCCTGCGTAGGTCTCCCACGTGAGCAGGTGGCGGAGGTGGCCGAAGGCCTCCTGCTCGGGCACGATGGTGATGTGATACTGCGCGGCGTAGGCGACCAGTTGCATGGCGTCCTGCTGCGACATCGCCGCGCCGGGAACGGCGGCCAGCGGGTTCGACGGGAAGAACTGGGTGGTCTCGAAGTATGGCGAGTAGATGTTGACCTTGTAAGCCGCGAGCGTGCGGATGAGCTTCTTCTGGAAGTCGAGCGTATCGACGGGGCCGCGCGAGAGGTCGTCGTGCAGGCCACGCCACTTCATCGCAGGCCAGTCGCGGATGGTAGCTGCGTTGAGGTGCGCTGCGGGGCCGTCGCCGACGATGAGCTGCTTGACGGTCTGTAGCGCGTAGAAGATGCCGGCGGAGGTGCTGGCGGTGACGGCAAGGCCGCCGACGCGATCGCCGTTGCGATCGGGGATCAGGACGTAGCCTTCGGGCTGCATCTCGGCGGGCATGGCGGTCGCGGCGGGAGAGCCTGCGGGCAGCGACTCGGCGTAGGTCTGCTGGCCCAGCTTTGTGTCCATGCGGGCGACGAAGATGTGCGTGGCCAGGGGATTGGTGACGACTGCGATGTGGCGGGCAGCGAGCGTTGCAGTCAGGTCGGCGATGGCGAAGGAGTCATCGGCGCTGCAGGGCGCCTGGCAGTCGATGCGAACACCCAGCGCGAGCGTAACGGGAGCGCCGGGTCGGACGTCGCGCGGGATCGGAATCAGGTGCAGCGACTCGGCTGTCTGGGCGGCGAGAGCGGAAGGGAGCAGAAGAGCAAGAGCAAGGAGGCCGAGTCGCATGGAGAACAGACTACTAGGAACAGCAGAACAGCAGAACAGCAGAACAGCAGAACAGCGGAACAGCGGAACAGCGGAACAGCGAATAGCGGAACAGCGAATAGCAGGATGGGCAGCAGTCGAGGACGGTTGCGTGCTGCTCTCTCTGTTCTGCTGTTCTGCTAATTTGCTGTTCTGCTGCCCTACATGGGTGGCTGTCCGTTGATCACCGTCACGCCGGCTGGAGGGACGAAGCTGAAGTCTGCCGGCGTGGTGGGCAGGTCTTCGCGCATGTTGGTGAAGGCGAAGTCGGTGCGGGTGCCGTCGGTCTGCTCAATGCGCATGGTGTGGATCTGGCCGGCTGCGTCGACGGTGAGCTCGATGTTGCTGACGGGCGAGGCGGGGTCGCCCATCTTGACCTTGGGTGCGCCGCTGAGGGTGTAGAGCGGCTTGTCCGGAGTGCCGACGAGCGTGAGCGACAGGCCGGTGAGCTCCTTCGCGAGCTCGGTGTGGCCGAGGAGGAATCGCAGGGGGGTACGCAGGTCGTTGAGTTGCGACTCGGGCAGGCGGGTTGCCTGGGCGTCGCCGGGGGTGTAGGAGGTGGCGAACTTGCCGTCGAGGACGAAGACCTTGCCGGCGGGCGTGTCATAGGCCCAGCGCATGCGGCCGGGTTTGGCGAGGGTCAAGGTTCCGTTCTCGCTTCGGTCCATGCCGAGGCCGCGATAGCGCTCGGTGTAGCGGCAGGTAAGCGAGTGCAGGTGGTTGTAGTGGTCATCCACCTTGTGCGCAAGCGACGCGGCCGTCACCTGGGACAAGGCGACGGCCGGGGCGAAGAATGCGAGGACTACTGCAGCAGTTCGGTGCAGTTGGTGCCTCCTGCCGGATCGAAGCGGATCTGGCCATTCTCGTCGGTGCAGAAGCCCCGGTCGCCGGTTTTGCTGACGGCGTTCGGAGTCGCAAACAGCTGGTAGCTGTTGTACTGATCGACGCCGGCGCTGGTGTTCTTGTCGCCGCACTTGATCGTGAAGGTATAACCGGCCTTGGTGCCGCCGGAGAGATCGTCGTTGATGAGCTGGGCCGCATCCGGCGAAGGAGCGCCCGAGCCCTGCTTGCCTCCAAGCTGGGTCAAGGTGCAGGCGTAGCCGCGCGAAGGATACTGCGAGTTGTACTCGCTCTCCATCGAGACGAGGGTGCGCAGGGAGTTCATCGCGGAGGTCTCGTTGGTCTTCTTCTTCACCTTCTCGTAGCCCGGTACGGCGAGGGTGATGAGGATCAGGATGACCGACATCACGATCAGCAGCTCGATCAGGGTGAAGCCGGCTTCCGCGGTTGTGGAGGCCGCTTCAAGATTGCGACGACGATTCGGCATGGTGTTCCTCTGTCAATGGGTCGCGGCGAAGCGCGAGTTCGGTTTCCGCTACAGAGTATAGACGGTGCCGGTGCCGGGAGGGTGAGGCGGGGCACGGCAGGCAATCTCGCGTGCCCAATCCGGTAGCATGGTGTTTATGTCGAATCGACCCATTATCATCACCGGCGCGGCCGGTTTCATCGGACGAAACACGGTGGCGGAGCTGAACCGCCGAGGTGAGCACGAACTGATCCTGGTGGACGAGCTGGGCAAGAACACGCCGGGCGAGTGGGAGAAGTGGTCGAACCTCGTGGGTTTGCATTACGAGGACCTGGTGAGCCCGGAGGAGTTTCTCGGGCTGCTGGAAGACGGCGCGTTTGCGGAGGCGCGCGCGGTGATCCACCTGGGCGCGTGCAGCGCGACGACGGAGCGCGATGCCGACTACCTGGTGCGCAACAACTATCAGTACACGCGGGTGCTGGCGAACTGGGCGATCTCTAATGACGTGCGGCTGGTGTATGCGTCCAGCGCGGCGACCTATGGCGACGGCGAGCGGGGCTATGAAGACTCCGACGAGGTTACGCCGACGTTGAGGCCGATGAATATGTACGGCTACTCGAAGCACATGCTGGATCTGTGGGCGTTGAAGAATGGGCTGTTCGCGCCGGAGGGCCAGGTCGGGATTGTGGGGCTGAAGTACTTCAACGTCTTTGGGCCGTACGAAGAGCACAAGGGCGACATGCGCTCGGTGATCTCGAAGAGCGTGAAGCAGATCCGCGAAGAAGGCGTGGTGCGGCTGTTCAGGAGCTACAAGCCAGAGTTTGCGGATGGCGAGCAGAAGCGGGACTTCATCTATGTGAAGGACGCTGTGGATGTGACGCTGCACTTCGCGCTCGAGGACACGGAGACGGGCGGGCTGTTCAACTGCGGCACGGGCGAGGCGCGGACGTGGCTGGACCTGGCGCGCGCGACCTTCGCGGCGCTCGACCTGGAGCCGAAGATCGAGTTCATCCCCATGCCCGAGCAGCTGCAAGGCAAGTACCAGTACTTCACGGAAGCGACGACGGATAAGCTGCGGGCTGCAGGGTATGAGAGGCCGTTCACGAAGCTGGAAGTGGCGATTGACGACTACGTGCGAGGATTCTTCCGGACGTAGATTGCAGCACCACGGCGGCAAGAGGTGGGGATCGAGTTTTCAGTTCCGAGTCGCCAGCTGCGAGTTTTGGTGTGCGAGCAGCGGACACTCCCTTCAAGCCGAAGATGATTTGCTTGACGTATGCTGAAACCCGCCATGGAACCCATCCGAGCCATCTATCCCGGAACGTTCGATCCTCCGACGAACGGGCATCTTGACCTGATCATGCGCGGCGCGAAGATCGTCGACGAGCTGGTGGTCGCCATCCTGCGCAATGCGGACAAGGGCGAGCCGCTGTTCTCCGTCGCCGAGCGTGCGGAGATGTTGCGGGCAGCGACCTCGCACCTGGGCAACGTACGCGTGGCGACCTTCGACGGCTTGCTGGTGGAGTTTGCCCGCAGGGAAGGCGCGAAGGCGGTGCTGCGTGGCATCCGCGCGATCTCGGACTACGAGTACGAGTTCCAGATGGCGATGATGAACCGCAAGCTCGATCCGGAGATCGAGACGCTGTTCATGATGCCTGCGGAGAAGTACACCTACGTGAGCTCGCGGCTGATCAAGGGCGTCTTCCGGCTGGGTGGGGATATCACGCAACTGGTGCCGCCGGTGGTGGTCGAGCGGCTCAACGCGCTGAAGGAAAAGAACGAGTTGAAGGAAAAGATCGAGCCCGAGATGAAGATGGTCTGAGGGCGCAATTCGCCCAGAGACAGAGACGCGTGAGAGAGATCTCTCACGCGCGTTTGGCATCTGGGGAAGCTGCGGGGTCTAGGATTCGGGGTCTAGGATTCGGGGTAGAGGAGCTCGGTGAAGCGCGGATCGTCGGCGACCGATTCGAAGTCCGAATCGAGGCGGGCCTGGAACCGGTTCTGCGAGTTCAGGCGGATGGCCTCGGTGAGGTGATCGATGCACGACTGCGTGTCTCCCGTCATGGAGGAGAGCAGCGCGAGACCGTAGAAGGCGTAGTCGGCTGCGGTGTCCTTCAGCAGGATGTCCTGGAGGTGCTGACGCGCGTCCTCGTAGTTGCCATGGTTCAGCAGCGAGATGGCGTAGTCGTAGCGCTCTTCGTGGGTCTCGAAGCTGGTGGATCCCTTGTCGATCTGGGCCACGCAGGCGGAGATGTACATGCGGATGCGGTCGGCAAAATCGGATGGAGCTGTTTCCAGCATCTGTCCGAAGGCAACGTGCGCCTTCTCGTACTTGCCGGTCTGCATCAGCTTCAACGCGCTCTCGTAGAGGGCGAGCGTGTTCTTGCGCTGCGCTGCATCCCCCGCAGGGGTCGAGGTGACGGGCTTGGGCGCGCGACGGGCAGTGGCCTTATTGAGGGGAGTGGGGGCGGCAGTAGCGGACTTCGTGGACATGGTCTTCTCTGGTTGCGTGGCCCGACTGAAGCGGATGCGGAGCCTTTGGGTGGGTTAATTTATTTGTGAGCTTGCTCCGGTGTTATACGGGCAGCGCATAGGGTGGGTCAACTCGCGGTGCGACGGAGTGGCCCAATGCCTGCGAAATGCTACTTCTGCGCCTTCTGATATAGCACCGGATTGAGAGACGGATCGTTGTACATCTTGAGTTGCCTGTAGAGCTTGAAGCGGCGCTTTCCGGCGTTCACATCCTTCCACAGGGCGTCGAGGCAGCCGGCGAGGTCGTTGCGCTGTTCATCGAGAACCGCGAGCCGGGCGCGATTGCGCTGGTGATGGGCCTCGTCGGCGTCGGGGCGCTGCACCTCCTCCGCGGTGTGGAAGCGTTTGAGCTCGATGATGGACAGCCGGTCGATCATGAGCCCCGGGGTCTCGGAGTGCAGCGGCAGCGCCAGGTCGAACGCTGGAAGCTCTGCGAGTAGAGCCAGATCGATCTGCTCGGCGAGGTCGTTGCGGCGCTGGTTGAGCCGGTCAATCTCGTGCTTAACGACGGTGATGGTGTGGTCGCTGGCGGCGACGTCGCGGGCCTGATCTTCCTGGTGCCAGAGATCGAAGTTCGCCATGTGCTGGTCGAGCACAAGTTGTTCAAAGGCCGAGGCTGCGACGGGAGTCGCGAGCGTCGCATCGTGGCCAAAGGCCGTGGCGAGATCCTGGAGGGTCAAAATGCGTTGAGCTTCAAGCATGGAGAGAACACTTCAAGGATAACCGGTTGCGGCGTTTGTTTCTCGCGATCTGGTCCACCTGGCGGGATGGGCGTCTGAAAAGGCGCATTTCCCGTGGAGGATGCGAAACTGGATGCGATGCGCAGGGATAAAGTTCGCAGAGTTCTGATCTACCGCCTCGGCAGCCTGGGTGACATGCTGGTGGCGCTGCCCGCACTGCACCTGGCGGCGCGGGCCTTCCCCAACGCGGAGCGCCGGATGCTGACGAATTTTCCGGTCAACGCGAAGGCTCCGGCGGCGGCGGCCGTGCTCGATCACACCGGCCTGGTGGATGGGTACTTCCGGTACGAGACGGGTACCCGCAGCCCAAAGGATCTCCTGCGGCTGGCGTGGACGATCCTGCGCTGGCGGCCACAGGTGCTGGTATATCTCGGATCGAGCCGGGGCGTGAAGGCCGCGCTGCGCGACGAGCGGTTCTTCCGGCTGTGTGGCATTCGCAGGATCGTGGGCGTACCGCTGACCGAGGGGATGCAGCGGAACTTCTATGGCCGGCCCACCGGTGGCCGCGATGGCGCGATGGGCGATGGACATCTCGAGCCGGAGGCGGCGCGGCTGGCGCGCAACATCGGTGAGCTTGGGGGAATCGGCGAGTTTGACGATCCCGCGCGGCTGGAGGATCCGGCCAGCTGGGACCTCCATCTCACAGCAGAAGAGCGTGCTGCGGCCGATCGGGCGATCGGCGAGGTCGATCTCGGGAGCGAGGCAATCACGGCCTGTGTCGGGACCAAGGTGCAGTCCAAGGACTGGGGCCGGGACAACTGGCGGGCGCTGCTGGCGGCGATGGCGCGGGAGCTGCCAGGACGGCCTCTTCTGCTCGTCGGCGCGCCAGAGGAGAGCGAAGCGAGCGAGTTCGCTGCGGAAGGCTGGCGTGCGAACGGTGGTGGGGCGGTGGTCAATCTCTGCGGAGTGCTGAAGCCCCGTGAGAGTGCGGCTGCGATCGCGCGGACCAGCCTCTTCGTCGGCCATGACAGCGGCCCGATGCATCTTGCCGCCGCGGTGGGGACGCCGTGCGTGGCGATCTTCGCGGCGCGAAACATCCCGCGGCAGTGGTTTCCCTTCGGCCAGCAGCATCGCGTGGTCTACCATCGCGTGGAGTGCTGGGGTTGCGGCCTGGAAACCTGCATCGAACAGCAGAAGAAATGCCTGATGAGCATCACGGTGGATGAGGTGATGGAGAAGGTCAGGGAAGTGTTGGGGACTGGTTGTTAGTCGTTGGATGTCCGGTGTTGGGTGACGGCACGACCCTCGGAGATCCAACATCCAATACCGAACATCCAACACCCTGCGCTCCTGTCTGTCGCCACGAAACACCAACCTTGAAGGAGTAAGCTTCACGAATGTTGCCTGAGTTGCACGCGGTATTGGGATTGTTGGAGGGTGGCTTCGGCCAGCTGAAGGTGTTGGTGGTCGGCGACGTCATGCTGGACCGCTACATTCTGGGCGAGGTGGATCGCATCTCGCCGGAGGCTCCGGTGCCGGTCTTGCGGCATGTGCAGCGCTACGACCGTGCGGGCGGCGCAGCCAATGTCGCTATGAATCTGGCCGGGCTCGGCTGTCAGACGGTGCTTGCGGGCTTCTGGGGAGATGACGCGGAGCGCCGGGACCTTGCGGGGCTTCTCGAAGCGAAGCAGGTCGATACCGTAGGCATGGTGACGAGTTCTCTGGCGACGGTGTCCAAGACCCGCATCGTGGGACGCCGTCAGCAGCTGCTGCGTCTCGATATCGAGAGCCAGGATCAGCCCAGCGAGGTCGACCGGCAACGGCTTATCGAGAGCTCTGTCGCGCTGACAGAGAAGGTCCACGCGGTGGTGCTGTCCGACTATGCGAAGGGCGCGCTGACGCGCGAGCTTTGCGAGGCCGTGATTCGCAAGGCGCGCGAGCGGGGCATTCCCGTGCTCGCCGATCCGAAGACGCCGGACCTGAGCAAGTATTCGGGCGCTACGATGGTGTGCCCGAACCTGGGCGAGCTCTCCACCGCTACCGGCATTCACGCGCGGGAGATGGACGCCATGCTCTCTGCAGGCGAGCTGCAGCGCCAGGAGCATGAGCTGAAGTATCTGTGCGTGACGATGAGCGAGCGTGGCATCCGTGTGCTGAGCGAGGACGGGGTGTACCACTCGCCGGCCCGGGCGCGGGAGGTCTTCGATGTCTCTGGTGCGGGAGACACGGTGATCGCGACGCTGGCGGCTTCGCTGGCCGGGGGGCTCAAGGTGGAGACTGCGATTGAGCTGGCGAACCTTGCTGCCGGGATCGTTGTGGGCAAGATGGGCACGGTGCCGATTGAAGCGCATGAGCTGGTATCTCAGCTCACGCCTTCCTCGAAGCTGCGCTTTGACGAGAAGATCCTCGACCGCGACGGTCTGAGCCGGCGGATCGCCGAGTGGCGCGCTGCGGGGGAGACGATCGTCTTCACCAACGGCTGCTTCGACCTGCTGCATGTGGGGCACGTCACGTTGCTGGAGGATTGCCGTAGCTTTGGATCCAAGGTGGTTCTGGGATTGAACACCGACGCCAGCGTGCAGCGCTTGAAGGGGCCGACGCGGCCGGTGGTGAGTGAGCGCGAGCGGGCGCGTGTGATGGCTGCGCTGGCCGCGGTGGACGCCGTGGTGCTCTTCGACGAAGACACTCCGATTGAGCTGATCCGTGTGATTCGACCGGATGTGCTGGTCAAGGGCGGAGACTATCACGTCGAGACGGTGGTTGGGCATGAGATCGTGATGGAAGCCGGTGGGCGTGTCGAGATCGTGCCCACGGTGCAAGGGTTTTCGACGACGAATATCGTGAAAAAGCTGAAGGGCAGTGAGTAGAGAACAGTGGGTAGAGAGTAGAAAAACTGTCGCCGACTCACTGCTGGTGCTTGATCCATCCGCTTCTGGCGAAGGAGAAGTTTATGTCTGAGCAGCAGCCCGGCATTCTTTGCATCAGCACCTACGAGAAGGGTCAGCCATTTCTGCGTGAGGTCGCGCGGCAGGGTGTTCCCGTGGACCTGCTCACCGTGGACAAGCTTGCGCATGCGGACTGGCCGCGCGAGATCCTTGCAGGCTTCCACACGATGCACGAGAACCTCAGCGCCGAGGATGCGATGCGCTTCATCGCACGCCTGATGAAGCACAAGGCGTACGCCCGGATTGTGGCGCTGGACGAGTTCGATCTCGAGGCTGCAGCCCTGGCACGGGAGCATCTGCGCTTCCCGGGTATGGGGCAGACGCGCACACGCAACTTTCGTGACAAGCTGGCGATGCGTGAGGCGGCGCGGGCTGGTGGGGTGAATGTACCGGAGTTCTGCTCGGTTGCGAACCATGATGCTCTGTGGCGCTGGATGCAGCGTGTGCCTGCGCCGTGGCTGCTGAAGCCGCGGTGGAGTGCCTCGGCGATCGGCATCAAGAAGATGGAGCGGGCCGAGGATGTCTGGCCGGTGCTCGAAGGACTGCACGATGATGCCACGAACAACCTGATGGAGCACTTTGTTCCCGGCGAGATCTATCACGTTGAGGGTGTGACCTGGAGAGGCGAGCTGAAGTTCGCACTTCCCCACAAGTACGGCCGGCCACCATTTGAGCTGATGCATCACGGCGGTGTCTTCAGCACTCGCACGCTGGAGCGCGACAGCGAAGAGGCCAGGGGACTGCTGGAGATTCACGCGGCCACGCTGAAGGCGCTGGGCATGACGGACGGCGTCACGCATTCGGAGTTCATCCGGGCGTACGCCGACGGCAGGTTCTACTTCCTGGAGAGCGCTGCGCGTGTGGGTGGAGCGTTCATCGCCGACGTAGCGGAGCAGGCCAGCGGCGTGAATCCATGGGTCGAGTGGGCGCGGCTCGAGGTGGCGAACCTGCGGGGCGAGGAGTACAAGCTGCCGCCGCTGCATGAGGAGTACGCGGGCAGCGTCATCTGCCTCGCGAAGCAGGAGCGGCCTGACCTCAGCGCCTACGATGCTGCGGAGATCGTGCAGCGGATGGAGAAGTTCCACCACGCCGGTCTCATCGTGCGATCCACGGATTCAGAGCGTGTGCGAACCTTGCTGGAGGACTACAGCAGCCGCTTCGTGCATGACTTCTACGCGCGCATGGATGCGCCGGACAAGGTTCCGGCGTAAGAGACTGTCCTATCGGCCAGGGATCCAGACCATGCCGTCGGGATCGCCGCCAACGTCGATCTTCTTGACGATGGTGAAGGTCTTCAGGTCGAGCACACCGACGTAGTTGCCGCCGCCGCAGGCGATGAAGGCGCGGTTGCCGGCAGCGTCGATGACGACGCCGGCAGACCCGCCACCCATCTCGATGGTCTTCACACGCAGGTGCGTCTTCGTATCCACGATGACGATGGTGCTGCCGCGCAGCAGGCTGATGATGGCGAAGCGGCCGTCGGGGGTGAACTTCAGGCGGTTGGCTCCGGCGACGTCGAGGGGCAGCGTGGCGATGTTCTTCTTCGTGGCGAGGTCGATGACGGAGACGGTGCCGTCCTGCGCGTCGGCGGTCCAGAGCTGCCTGCCGTCGGGGGAGACGTCGAAGCCTTCGTCGCCCTTGCCGACGGGGATGACGGTCTGCTCCCAGTCACTGCGGTCGACCATGGTGGGGCCGGAGCCGGGTGCACCGGGAGCTGCCGGCGCCGGGACGCGGACGTGCTTCAGGTCGATGAGGCTGACGGTGGCAGCGTTCACGTTGGTGGTGGCGATATGCTCGCCGTTCGGCCAGACGTAGATCATGTGGGTGCGGTCCTGGCCGGTACCGAGGATAAAGTCGATCTTGCCGGTGGCCGGGTCGTAGCGCCCGAAGGCCTTGGCGGCTTCCGCGGTGAACCAGACCTCGCCGCCCTGGAAGTCGAGTCCGTGGGGGCCGGTGAGCGCGCCGAGGTCGATGACTTTGTCCACCTTGGCTGTAGGGATGTCGATCTGGCGGAGGCTGTGGTACTGGCCGAAGCCGTAGTTGGAGATCCAGGCTTTGCGCCCGTCCGGAGAGGCGGTTACCTCGTGCGGATCCTCTCCCGTGGCGACCTTGCCCCGGATTGCAAAGGTCGTTCCGTCCACAATCGAGACCATGTGGTCCTTCTTGGAGATCGCCAGCAGGGTGCCGGAGGACGCCTGACCGGCCGCCGAAGGGCAGATGGGAAGCAGTGAGGCGACGGAAAGGGCTGCAGAGACGACAAAACCAAGGCGCATGAAGGCTCCACGAAGGCTGGAGACGGGAAAAGAGGCCGTCAGTCCAGAAGGGGCGATGGATTTTCGGGGCGGAGAGATGGCCGTTGAGATCCGGAAACCAGTTCCCGGTGACCGGCGGGGGGCGTGCAGCGGTTACCACTCGGGGATGCGCAAAAATGGTGAGCGGGCTGGGGCTCGAACCCAGGACCAGCGCCTTAAAAGGGCGATGCTCTACCAACTGAGCTACCCGCTCGCTCCTTGCCTAAGGTAGCACATCGGGGGCCTCGCAAATGTGGGGCAGGGCTGGGGGGATGCACCCAAATTGCAGCAATACCGGGCTTTGCGGATTGTTGTGGAAGCGATGGGCAAGGGGGCGGCGGAGTGTGTCTCCGGTGGGTCTTCAGGAGGTCTGCAAATTGCGGCTATGGCCCAACAGTGGGAGACGTTGGGTACCCTGAAAGTGGTTACCATGCGGTGAGGGGTGAGGGTGGCGAAACCCCGCGCCGAATCAGTGTTTTCGTAAACTTTCGAAAGACCAAGGTTTCGGCTTTGTATTACTTACGTTGCATTGACTCGACTGATCCCCCGCACGTAGCCTCCGGATAACATGAAAGACCGGTAGGGCCAGGTTCAGCCGGATGCTATCGGCAATTGACGGGTTTATCACGGTTTTTGAAGGGGCGGCGATGGAGAGGTCGAAACCGGAGTCGAACGACCAGCACGATGTGGTGGAAACACCGGATGATGTAGCAGTTCTGTACTCCTGGGCCAATCTTCAGGGAGCAAAGTACCGGGACTTCTCGGCATCGCGGCGGGAGTATCGCGCACAGCTTCGTCATCGCCAGGCCCAGGCCCAGCGGGACACTGAACTGGAAGCCAAGGTAGCCGCAGAGCGCGCCGCCACGGAGTCCGAGCGTGCTGCGCGGGAGGCTGAAGAGGCTGCTCGTTTCCATCAGACGGAAGCTCAGAAGGCCGTGGCGTACCAAAGCGCGCGCCAGGCGGAGCTTGAGGAGGCCGCGCGCCAGCGGGCGCAGCGCCACGCCGACGAGCTCAACCGGCAGGCTGCGGCGGAACGTCTTGAAGCCGCACGCCGGGCCGAGGCCGTGGCTGCTGCCGAGGCTGCCGCGCGTCGCGAAGCTCGGGAGATGGCCGAGGCTCGTGCCTCCGCAGCTCGTCAGTCTGCACACTATTACGAGAACGAAGCGCGCCTGCGCTCACTCACCGGGCCGCAGCCGACCTCAGGCGTCGGCGGTGACATCACGGATCCATACGTGGACACGACGCTGCAGCAGGTGTCGGGCCGCATCTATCCTGTGCCTCCGGCGGGCGACGACATGCTGCCGAGCCGCTACCCGCAGACGCGGGACGCGCGGCTGATCGTGCCTCAGCCCGATCCTGCCCATCCTGTTCCCGAACGCGACCGCGAGTTCTTCACGACCGCTCCTCTGGCTCAGAGTGCCGAACTGGCGGCACTTGGCGCCGCAGCCGTGGAGAAGGCAGCCGATCAGCCCAAGGGGCCGGCCCGTTACTACTATGAAGGCGACACCGTGGAGCGTCCGGCCGTAACCGACCCGTACCTGCAGATGCGTGAGCGCGCGCGTGCCGAAGAGGCTGAGCGTGGTCGCCGTCCGCGTGGCTTTGCTCCGGACGTTGCCAGTGGGATTATGCCGGCTTACAAGCCGGAGCCTGCGATCCCGGAGTGGATCTCGCAGTCGGATGCCCAGCGCGATGCAGCACTGAAGCGTGCCGCGCCTCCGGCCCCGGCCGCCCCCGCGACGCCGACGCCTGTGGCAGCATCTCCAGCGCCGGGATCTCCGGTGGAAGATACCTTGCAGCACTCGCGTGAGCGGGTGGCTGCTCGGTGGTACGCGCTGAAGGGTGTGTTCGATCAGAGCGGCGTGGAAGCTCCATCGGAAGCGCCGAATGCCGTTCGCCGCGTGCCGATGTTGACGGTGTTTTCGATGGCAGGCGGCGTAGGCAAGACCAGCCTCGTGGCTACGCTTGGCCGCACCTTGTCTTCGATGGGCGAGCGCGTCCTGCTGACGGATACGACCTCGCATGGCCTGCTGCCGTTCTACTTTGGCGCCAGCGAGCTGCGGCCCGGAGTGGTGCGGACGTTCTCTCCTCCCGCCGGTGCTTCGGATGCCGCGATCGCGCTGGTGAGCTACGACGTCTCGCAGCGTGACGCGAGTGCCGAGTCGCAGGAATGGCTGGTGAAAGAGTTGACCCGCACGGGTGGGGGCATGCAGCGCATCCTCCTCGATGTGCCGCTGAGTGCGGCCTGGGTGGCGCGCCGCATGGCGAAACTGAATTCGATCACGCTGGTGCCGGTGGCGCCGGATATGAACTCCGTGATTAGCCTGGGCCCGCTGGAGAAGTTCTTCGCCGGCGTTCTGGACGAAGAGGGCAAGCCCGCTCAGCCTTTCTACGTGCTCAATGAGTTCGATGCCAGCGTGCCGCTGCATCTCGATGTTCGCGAGGTGATGCGCCGTCAGCTTGGCGACCGGCTTCTGCCGTTCGTCATCCGCCGCGCACCGGCGGTGTCTGAGGCACTTGCCGAGGGCATGACCGTGATGGATTATGCCCCCGACCAGCCTGTGGCGGGCGACTACATGAATCTCGCATCGTGGCTGCGCACGCAGTCGATGCCAGCGATCGCAGGGCGCAAGAACGCCCGTTGGAGTGAGCAATGACGAGAAGCCCGCTGTGGAGGGAATTCGAGTCCAGCGATAATTTCCTGGTCCGGTTGATGCGCGTGCTGATCCTGGTGGGCGGCATCACGTTTATGCTGCTGGCCGGCGTGCTGGATCTTACGTGGCCACAGCAGCTCTGGCTGGGTCTGCTCATCGTCCTCATCGCCATCTGGATCGATCGCGCGTCGACTTCCTACCTGGTCACGCTGACGCTGATCCTGCTCAGCTGTTTTTCGACCTTCCGCTATGGCTTCTGGCGTATCGAGCAGGTCTTCCGGTTCTTCCAGGCTCCCGGCGCGAATTACACGGCGCTGGACGTCTTCTTCATCTTCCTGCTGGTTGCGGCTGAAGCTTATGCCTTTGCCATCCTGTTCCTCGGCTACTTCCAGACGCTGTGGCCGCTGCGCCGCACCCCCGTGCCGTTGCCCGAGGATACGGATACCTGGCCCGAGGTCGACCTGCTGATCCCGACCTACAACGAGCCTCTGAGCGTCGTGAAGTTCACCGCTCTGGCGGCGATGAACATCGACTGGCCTGCGGACAAGCTGAATGTCTACATCCTCGACGACGGCAAGCGCGAGGAGTTCCGCGCCTTCGCCGAAGAGGCCGGCATCGGCTACATGACGCGCGACGATAACCAGTATGCGAAGGCGGGCAACATCAACCGTGCGCTGGCGCGGCTGGATGCTCGGTTCGTCGCGATCTTCGATTCCGACCACGTCCCCACGCGCAGCTTCCTGCAACTGACGATGGGCTGGTTCATGCGCGACCCGAAGCTGGGGATGCTGCAGACGCCGCATCACTTCTATTCGCCGGATCCGTTTGAGCGCAACCTCGGCCAGTTCCGCACCATTCCGAACGAAGGCGAGCTGTTCTACGGCGTGGTGCAGGATGGCAACGACTTCTGGAACGCTTCGTTCTTCTGCGGCTCCTGCGCGGTGCTTCGCCGCGAGGCGCTGGATGAGATCAACGGCATCGCCGTCGAGACCGTGACGGAGGACGCGCACACGTCGCTGCGTATGCAGATTCGTGGCTGGAACACGGCGTACATCAACATCCCGCAGGCTGCAGGTCTCGCGACCGAGCGGCTCAGCGGCCACGTGAAGCAGCGCATCCGCTGGGCGCGCGGCATGGTGCAGATCCTTCGCATCGAGAACCCGCTGCTGGCTCCGGGACTCTCCCCTGCGCAGCGCCTGTGCTACTTCAACGCGATGACGCACTTCCTCTACGCGCTGCCGCGGCTCATCTTCCTCACGGCTCCGCTGATCTACCTGATCCTGGGGCACACCAACGTCCCGGGCTTCTGGGCCGCGATTCTTGCGTATGCCTTCCCGCACCTGATCCTGAGCTTCCTTACGAACTCACGGATCCAGGGCCAGCATCGCCACTCGTTCTGGAACGAGATCTACGAGACCGTGCTGGCGCCGTACATCTTCATTCCGACGCTGCTTGCGCTGCTGAATCCGAGGGCGGGTGCGTTCAACGTCACGGCCAAGGGCGGTGTGGTCAGCAAGAGCTACTTCGACGCGCGCATCGCGCAGCCGTACATCGTGCTGCTCTTGCTCAACTTCATCGGCCTGCTGTGCGCGATACCCCGCTACTTTGCGTTCCCGCACCTCGGCGATGGGCTGCCCTGGCCGATCAGCGCGATCCTGAACATTCCTGCCTCGATGTATGACGGCGACCACGCTGGAACCGTCCTGATGAACGTGCTGTGGACGTTCTTCAACATGATGATTCTCAGCGTCGGTACGGCCGTCGCGTGGGAGCAGCAGCAACGCCGCCAGACGGTGCGCGTGACGGCGGCTGTCCCTGCGGGAGTCATCCTTCCGGATGGCGCGTTGATCAACGGTGTGACCGCGGATATCTCTTCGGGCGGCGTGATGATCAATGCCGATGCGCGACTCGCGTTGCGTGCCGGGGACAAAGTATCCATCGTCTTCCCGGTGCTGGATGGCGATGCGAGCCTGCCCGCCACGGTGGTGGGCGTGGACAACAAGACTCTTCGGGCGCACTTTGACCCGCTGACGACGCAGGAAGAAGAAGCTCTCACGATGGTTCTGTATTCGAGAGCGGACACTTGGCTCGGCTGGGGCGAAGCCCGCGAAGCCGATCGCCCCCTGCTCAGTATGTGGAGGATCATGCAGCTCTCGGTTCGCGGTTTGACAGGAACTCTTCGTGGCGTCGCGGGTGGTCGTAACGGCCAGTCCCGCGGCAAAGTGGCAACCAGCATCGCCCCGGTGATCGCTGTGCTGCTGGCACTGCTCGGCATGCTCCTCACCACGCATCATGCGGGCGCACAGACCGTGAGCCGCGCGAAGCCGCAGGTGGGCGCCAACGGCCAGCCTCTGACGGTCACATTGCCTTCTGTTGGCGGAGTGGTTGTCTCCCAGGCGCACGCGGTGCCTCCCGGCACCTTCGACAACAAGTTTTCGCTGGGCGATACCGGCGTGCCGGCGTCGATCGTGATGCGTGGCGTGGACAGCTATCACTCGGTCTACTTCTCGGTGCCGCATACGGAACTCGTCAAGACGGCGACGATGAAGCTGGTCTTCCAGTTCTCGCCCGGCCTGCTGCCCAGCATCTCGCACCTGAAGGTGGGGCTGAACGGTACGCAGTTCGCGACGATCCCGGTGACGACGCAGCCGGTCGTCATGGGCACTGAAGCGAACGACAGCACGCCCGATCAGAAGCTGAAGAACAACGAGACCGGTCAGGTCGTCAACGCGGGCTACAGCCAGGTGATGACGGCGACGATCACCATGCCGGCCGAGCTGATGGTTCATGACAACGAGCTCACCTTCGAGTTCGTGGGCCACTACACCACGCAGTGCGAAGACCCTTCGCACTCGACGCTATGGGCTGAGATCGCGCCTTCCACGACGATCGAGCTCGCTGGCAGTCTGCTCCCGCTTGACAACGACCTCAAGTCGCTGCCGCTGCCTTTCTACGACAAGAGCGTGAACCTCCATCCGACGGTTCCGGTGGTGTTTCTCACGCAGCCCTCAGCCAAGGCCATGCAGGCCGCCGGCGTGGTCGCGTCGTGGTTCGGCATGCTGACGAACTACCAGAGCGTGCGCTTCCCGGTCAGCTTCGGTACGATCCCGCAAGGCAACGCCATCGTCATCAGTGAAGATGCCTCCACGCTTCCTCCTGAGCTTGCGGTCGCCGGTTCTTCCGGGCCAACGATCACGATGAAGACCAACCCGAACGATCCGTACTCCAAGGTGCTGATTCTTTCGGGTGCGAACGCGGACGATCTTCTCACCGCGGCGCAGTCGCTGGTGTTGCAGTCGAAGACGCTCGCGGGCGCTTCGCAGGGTGTTTCTATCGCCAAGAAGCCGGAGCAGCGCCAGCCTGACGATGCACCGCGCTGGCTGAGCACCTCGCACGTAACCAACCTTGGCGAGATCGCGCAGCAGGGCGACCTGCAGGGTGATGGGACGGTGCCGGTCGCGGTTTACTCGCGCACGCCGCCTGATCTCTACTACGGCGAGACCGCGAACCTCGCGTATCACCTGGACTACCGCTACAACGGCATTCCTCTCGCGAGCGAGAGCTCGCTGCAGGTCTATCAGAACGGGGCGTACGTAAGCTCCACGCCTTTGCCGCACACCACGGATGCCTCGCACGACCTGTCGACGACTATTCCCGTGCCTGTCGTCGACATGCGCCCCTTCTCGAACACGATGATGATGAAGTTCATCTTCCAGATCGCGAAGAAGGGCAAGTGCGAAGACACCGCGCCGATGAACCTGCAGGGCTCCATCCTGCGGACCTCGTACCTCGACATCACCGGCATCCCGCACTGGATCCAGCTGCCGAACCTCGAGGTCTTCTCGAACGCAGGCTATCCGTTCACGCGCCGCGCGGATCTCTCCGATACCGCCGTGGTTCTGCCTGATGCTCCGTCGGTCGAAGAGCTCGAGCTTTACCTGATGTTCATGGGCCACTTTGGCGCGCAGACCGGTTACCCGGTGCTGAACGTCACCGTGACCAACGCTGAAGGCATGAAGGGCGATAAGGACTTCCTGGTGCTCGGCACCGTGGACGACCAGCCTGCCATTGGCAAGCTCAACGACAAGCTTCCGGTTGCCATCAACTCGGGCAGCCTCAAGATCCAGGACACGGGCGGCTTCTTCGACTCGGGCAACTTTGCCTGGTGGAAGGTGCGCAGCTCGGACCGCGTGGACTCGGGCAAGCTGGTCACGTCGGGCGGCCTGCCTGACGCGATGATCGAAGGCATCGAGAGCCCGTTCTCGGGCGGTCGCTCGGTGGTGGTGGTCGCGCTCAAGGACAAGTCGGTTGTGTCGAACTTCGTGGACACCTTCCTGAAGACCTCGCAGTCCTCGGATATCCAGAAGTCGGTCAGCGTCCTCGATGGTCAGAGCTTCACGAGCTATCAGCTGGGCAGCTCCAGCTATCACGTGGGCGCGCTCTCGTGGTGGACCTGGATCGTGATGACCGTCCGCCAGTATCCGTGGCTGATCGTGGTGGTACTTGCCCTGGTCGCGTTCCTCATGGCAGCTCTGCTGCGCGCTACGCTGCGTCGTATCGCTCGCCGCCGGCTGCAGGTGATGGACTAGAGCATTTCTCTATTACCGGGTATCTAACCCACGATCGGGACGGAGACGGTGAGGAAAACAATGCGGCGGCTGCTGGCAACTGGCTCGGGAAAGACAGACCGGGTATTGCCCGCAGCCGCTTCTTTCTTGCGTGTGAGAGCGGCGTGGTGTGCTGTGCGACTTGCTCAGGGTTGTGCGTGCGTGATGCTGCTGAGCCTGAGTGGATGTCATGCGCAGCCAGTGTGGCCGCTGTGGGATGCCTACGCGACGAAGTTTCTGGACCAGCAGGGGCGTGTGATCGACCACAATGCCCAGGACCGCACCACCACCGAAGGCGAGGCCTACGCGATGTTCTTCGCGCTGGTCGCCAACGATCAGCCGCGCTTTGACAAGCTGGTCGACTGGACCGAGAACAACATGGCGCAGGGTGACCTGACGCTGCGTCTGCCTGCATGGAGCTGGGGCAAAGCTCCCGATGGCAGCTGGCGTGTGCTGGATCCCAATCCTGCGGCGGACGCTGACCTTTGGATGGCCTACTCGCTCTGCGAGGCGGGGCGGCTCTGGAACGTCGACCGCTACGCGAAGCTCGGCAAGCTGATGGCCGATCGCATCGCGCAGCAGGAGGTGGTGCTGGTGCCGGGCGTTGGCACGACGATGATTCCGGGAGCGCAGGGCTTCCACCCCGACGCCAATACGTGGTTCCTCAACCCCAGTTATCTTCCGCCCGAGCTGCTGGTGTACTTTGCCCATCGCGAACCGGGCTCGGCATGGAGGCGGGTGCTGGACAGCCTGCCCAAGGTCGTTGCGTCGCCCGGTGGGTTTGCGATGGACTGGATGAAGGTGGGGCTGGACGGGGCTCATCCCAGCGCGACGCCTGAGGCTGACGAGGACGCGTCGCAGAAGAACCAGCCCGGAGCGCCCGCTCGCGGAAGTTACGACGCGATCCGCGTCTACCTCTGGCTGGGCATGGCCGACCCCAGGACGCCAGGAGTCCGCCAGTCGCTCGCGGCTGTTCCGGGGATGGCGCTGTGGCTTCAGACTCACCCCGTTCCTCCGCTTTCCGTGGACGAGGCAGGGCATTCCACGCAGCCCGATTCTCCCCCCGGATTCAGCGCGGCTGTCGTACCGTATCTGCATGCGATGGGATTGAAGGCGCTGGAAGATCAGCAGAACGATCGTCTTGCAGCGACAAAAGATTTGAAGTCAGGGCTTTACGGTCGCGAAGGATGGTATTACGACCAGAATCTCTCGCTCTTCGCGACGGGCTGGAGCGAACATCGGTTCCGGTTCAACGAGGACGGCAGGTTATCCGTGAAGTGGAAATAGCAGCACGTGTGTGGAAAAGATGGGCGGCACTCCCGAGAAACCCGGGGTAAGCTGGGGTTGTTACCCCGAAAACCCGAAAAAAACCGGACTATTCGCGGGGAAAGAGCGTAATCTTCGAGAAACCTGTAGTTCGGGACAATGCATCTTTGAGTCGCGTGTTTCGATCTGCGGCGGGCGAATGAGGCGATGAAAACAACCTGGCCGATTCGAGTTCCGGCGTTTGGGCTTCTGTGGTGCGCTCTGGCGCTGCCGTCATACGCGTATCCCGCGGTGGCAGAGGTTGACCAGACTGCGACCGTACAGCTGTTGGGACGGGCGCATACCCTTGAGGTGCGCGGCCGTATGGACATGGCCAAGCAGCTTTGGCAGCAGGTCCTGTACGTCGATCCCAACAATACGGAAGCGCTCGCCGGCATGGCGCGGGCCGCGAAGCTTGAAGGGAAGAACGAAGACGCGGCGAAGTACGAAGCCCAGATCCGCGCGATCAATCCCAATGATCCGAACCTGCAGCGTCTCGCGAACGTCGGCTCTGCCGGAAGCACAAACTCCGAGCTTGGCGAAGCGGGCCGACTGGCGCAGGCAGGGCAGTACGCGCAGGCGATGACGATCCTTCGCCAGGTGTACGGCAGCAACCCGCCAGCGGGCGATCCCGCGCTGGCGTACTACCAGACCGAAGCTGCGACCGAGGAAGGCCGTCCGCATGCGATTGCGGGTCTTCGCGCGCTGGTGGACAAGTATCCCCAGGACTCGCGCTACCAGATCGCGCTCGGCAAGATTCTGACCTACAACCCGCGCACGCGTCCGGAAGGCCGCAAGCTACTGGCAAAGCATCCGAACGACCCTGACGCACAGGAAGCGCTGCGCCAGTCGCTGATCTGGGACTCGCAGAATCCCTCGACGGCGCCGGACATTCGCGCCTATCTCACGCATCATCCGGACCAGCAGTTGCAGACCGCGCTGGAGCAGCAGAAGGCCCAGCGCAAGGCTTCCGGCGGTGGAGTTCCGGCCAGGCCGCAGACTCCGGAAGAGAAGGCTGCGCAGCAGGCCGTCGTTACCCGGAATGCGGAAGAGAAGGCGGCGTACGCTTCGCTGAACGGGCACCGTACCTCCGAAGCGGAGGATCGGTTCAAGGCGCTGCTCGCCGCGAATCCGCAGAACCGCCAGGCTCTCGCTGGCATGGGCTACGTGCGCATGCAGCAGTCGAACTTCGGTGGAGCGATCAGCTACCTGGAGCAGGCGCAGCAGGGCGGACTGAAGGATCCTTCCGTGGAGAAGGCGCTGAGCGATTCGCGCTTCTACTACACGATGCAGACCGCTACGGCGGCGCTGAATCAGAACGACCTCAAGACGGCTCAGGCGCAGTTCCAGTCCGCGCTGAACATGCGTCCCAACGATCCGACCGCGCTCGAGGGCCTGGGCGGAACGTTGCTGAAGGGGCAGCAGCCGCAGGCAGCGCTCCCGGTCTATACCCAGTTCCTGAAGGCAGCGCCGGGCGATCGCGCGGCGTGGCGCGGGCTGATGATGGCGCAGTATGGCGCGGGGCGGTACAACGACGCGCTAGCCACCGACCAGCATGTTCCTGCCAAGCTGCGTCCGGAGCTGATGCACGATCCGGACTACCTCCGCACGCTGGCATCGGTCTACATGGCGATGGGCCGCGATGCCGATGCGCAGCGCGTGCTGAAGTCTGCGCTGGATCTTCCGTTCCCGGCGGGCGCCCGCGGCCTCAAGGCCGATGTGGAGATGCAGTACGCGTCTTTGCTGGCTGCGGCGGGACACAGCGAGCAGGCCGCCGGCCTCTATCGGCAGGTACTTGCGGGTGACTCGACCAACACGACTGCATGGGAAGGTCTCGTCGAGACCCTGCATGGGCAGGGCAGCGATGCCGATGCCTTCCAGGCCATCCAGACGATGCCGGCGGCAAACTACTCGGCAGCTCTGCAGGAGCCGGGTTTCGTCACGACCGTCTCGGCGGTCTTCGAGGCGCAGGGGCATGATGACCTGGCGCAGGCGTTGCTGGAGAAGTTCCTCGCCAAGCAGCAGCTGGAGACGAAGAAGCTATTTGTTCCGGCCGAGGTTCAACTCGCCGGCCTGTACCTGAAGCATGGGGATGCGGCGCGCGCGTTCCCGCTCTACCAGGCGATGATCGAGGCGAATCCCGAGAGCACCGATGCGTGGAAGGGCCTGCTCAGCGCATTGCACGAGACGAAGCGCGACAATGACGCGATCGCCGAGCTGCAGCAGATTCCAGCGGCGACGCGTGCGCAGCTGGAGCTCGATCCGATCTACCTCGAGATCGTCGCAGGTGTGTATGCGGGTGTAGGCCAGCCGCAGACCGCGCAGGCGTTCCTGGATCGTGCCGAGGAGCACTACGCGACCTCACACATGCCGCCTCCGCCGAGCATAGCGATCCAGACGGCATGGATTGAGTACAACTCCGGCGATGACCGCGGGTTGTACCTGCAGTTGATGGGGCTTGGCGGCCGCAAGGATCTCAGCGACGAGCAGCGGATGGCCGTGCAGACCATCTGGACCCAGTGGGCCGTGCGCCGCGCGAACTCTGCCTCGGAGCGTGGAGATTATCGCCGCGCCATTGCGATCCTGAACGCTACCGCCCGTGCGTTTCCGGGGAATACCGCTGTCACGCGAGCGCTCGCGACGGGCTATGCGGCTGCGGGCATGCCGAAGGAAGCGGTCATCATCTTCCGGGCGCAGGATCTGACCACCGCGAGCGCCGATGACTACAAGGCAGCTGCCGGTGCAGCGCTTTCGGCGAACGATCTTAAGGATGCTGAGGTCTGGCTTCGCTTCGGTCTGGAGCAGTATCCCCGCGACCCGCAGATGCTGAACCTGGCGGGCAAGTTTGAATCGCAGCGTGGCGATGCCAACCGTGCCGCCGAGTACTACCGTGCCGCGCTGAAGCTTATGCCGCAGGGCGATCCGGGAATGGAGCTGGCTGGCGAGCTGCATCAGCCAATGCCGGCGATGACGCACCCGGTCAAGGATGGGCAGCCTGCGGATCTCGCGACGTTGCTTGGCCAGCCAGATGCGGCTCCGGGGGGTGCCCGTCCGCAGCCCTACCTGCCCAGCTACAACGGCTCCAGCAACGCTCCGGTGCAGCTCAAGAACAGTATCCCCGGGGACTATGCTCCGGGCACTCTTCCGGGCTCGAGCATGCCTGCGACGTCTCCCGCGTATGCACCGAACCAGAGCTCGACGCAGCCGCGGCTGAAGGACTACCTGCCGCCGCAGTCGCGGGTGACGGACCCCGCGGTAGCAGGAGGTATACGGTTTATCGTTGGTGGCGAAGAAGCATTGGCGCTCGCGAGCGACACCCGCCACGACGCTGCGCCGCGCGTTGTTTTCCTCGGCAACAGCCATGTGGGCGATGCCCAGATCGTGTCGGCGCGTTATGTGGCTCCGCAACAGGCTACGACTGCCGACGGCACGCCGATCGTGAACTATGCACCGGTGGCCCGGCGCAAGGCTGCGCCGCAGTCGCAGCAGAGCTCGGCTGGCTCCTCGGCCAACACGGGAGCGAACGCGCAGGTTCCGCAGCCGGCACAGCAGCCCGTAGATGGCGACATGGATGCCGCTGCCCGCCGCGCCGCTGCGATCAAGGCGAATCAGTCCACCGGCAACGCTGCGATGACGGGCGTCAGCCGGCCGCCTTCCGACACCTATGACGTCCCCGCCGAGCAGGCACCCGCGGCGAAGGTCACGGGAGCGCAGTATGCTCCGGGGCAGGGTTCGCAGGGACTGCCCACGCAGAGTGCTGATCCCTACGGCACCGGCAGCGGTCTGCAGCAGCAGTATCCGCAGCCACGCACGAAGGGCACCGGCAGCCTGCCTTCGGCCACGAGCACTGGGACGACGGGTACTGGAGCCACGTCGCATCGCCGCGTTCGCAGGGGCACGGCCCGTGCCGCAGAGGCTGCACCGCAGCCGAGTGCTCCGGCCGCTCAACCTCCCGCGCCTCAGCCTGCGATGGTCTATCCGGGAGCGAATCCGCAGCTCTCGGGCTCCCCGCTGCCCCAGGCGGCAGGGACCGCTGTCAATCTTGGCCAGCCGCCGAGCGACTACCAGCTACAGATGCAGCAGGTACCGCCGCTGCGTGGCTACTACGATCCCCGCATCGACCCGACGGCGCCGCTCACTCCGCGCCAGCAGACGGAGCTTGACCTTGCGAGCATCGAAGGCAGCTACAGCCCCTGGGTCGGTGGCAGCGTGATCGGCCGCTATCGCAGCGGTACGCCGGGCATCGATCGCCTCGCTGCGCTGACGGCCCCGTTCGAGTACTCGTTCACGCTGGACAACGCGGTTCGCTTCACCTTCGTGGGCACCCCGGTCTTCCTGAACTCCGGACAGCTGGACACACAGGGCGGAACGCTGACGCCGTACGTTCCGCTGCTGGGCTCCCTGTATGGCAGCGCGACAAACAATCCGCAGCAGCAGTTCGCGTCGGGTGTCGGTGGCGAGGTGCAGGTTGCGACGAATACCTTCGCCGCAGCCGTCGGCGTAACGCCGTTCCAGTTCCTGGTGACCAACGTGATCGGCCGCGGCAAGTGGCGTCCCGCGAATGGGCACTTTACCTTCTTCGGTGGCCGCGATGCCGTCCAGGAGACGCAGCTCTCCTATGCTGGCCTGCGTGATCCGGCCTCGGTTTCGACCATCTATCCCGGCAATGTTTGGGGTGGTGTGGTGCAGACCGGCGGCGGCGTGCGCATCGACTCCGGCAACGAGAAGGCGGGCATCTACGGCGTCTTCGAAGGCGGATACCTCACCGGGTATCACGTGCTCGACAACACCAAGGTCGATGGCACCTTCGGCGCCTACTTCCGGGTGAAGGACTGGCCGGAGTATGGCTCGCTGAATATCGGCGGCCTGTTCTACGGCATGCACTTCCGGCACAACGAGCGGGCTGAGACCTACGGCCTGGGCGGATACTTCTCGCCGAACGCGTACTTCCTCGCCGGGGTCCCGGTCAGCTTCCGGGGCCACTACCAGCAGAACCTGCACTACGTGATCAACGCGAGTGTGGGTGTGCAGAGCTTCCAGGAGACCAGCGCTTCGTACTTCCCGCTGGATCCCGCGCTCCAGGCTTCAGCGATCACAGCCTGCGTGAACTACACCGGCAGCACGGTGGCGGTGATCAACCGCAACTGCGGCTACCAGCCGAACAACGCGAACACGGGCATGAACTTCTCGGTGGATTCGGAGCTGTCATACCACGTGACAGACCACTGGTTTGTGGGCGGCTTCATCAGCGCCAACAACACGAACAACTACAACACGGTGCAGGGAGGCTTCTTCGTGAAGTACCTCTTCCGTCCGCAGTACGAGACGCCGCAGGGTCCGACCGGACTCTTCCCGGTTGAAGGTCTTCGTCCGCTGCGAGTTCCATAGCAGACGTACCCATCTCGGAGGCTTCTTCGCAGCCCACCCGCCTTTCCGGCAGGTGGGCTTTGTTCTGTTTGCGCCTCGGAGGTCATCTTCCTGAAACGTTCGGGACGATTCCCGAAACTGTGTCTTGTCAAGGAGCAAACCCACCGGTATAAGTCATTCAACACCTCAGTGATAGGAACGCTGTCGAGAGCTCCTGGGGGAGTTGAAATCGGCACGTCGACATGGCTGCAGCGCGAGGAGAACTCCCGAGATGAACCGGGCCCGTACAGAGCAGAATTGCCGTCAAGCGACGGTCGGGAATCGAACAGGGAAGCAAACAGCCGCGGGTCTCCTGTGTGGACTGGCGATGGTGTTGTCCGCGGGTTCGCCACGGGCGATGGCGGGCGGCATCTTCGGTGCGGCGCCACCGATGCCGGATTGGGTGCGGCAGGCCGCGAAGCAGACGCTGCCGACGTATCCCAAGTCCACCAAAGCCGTCGTCCTGATGGAGGACACCACCTACACCGTGGGCTCGAACGGGCAGGCCGTCGAGCATGTGCGCCGCGTGGTAAAGATCCTGCGGCCGCAAGGGCGTGAGTACGGCTATCCGATCGTGTACTTCGACAAGGACTCGAAGGTCCTCTCGATGCATGTCTGGAGCATCGATGCAGCCGGTCACGAGTACTCGCTGAAGGACAGCGAGATCATCGAGATTGGCCATCCTGGTGAGGGTGGTGAGCTCTACGACGATGCCAAGATGAAGGTCGCAGATCCCCCGGGCCGCGATCCGGGAGGCATCATCGCGTATGAGTATGAGGAGCGCGAGCACCCGTATGTGGCCGAAGCCAACTGGGTGTTCCAGGATGAGCTTCCGCGCTTGAACCAGCAGTTCACGCTGATCCTGCCGGCTGGTTATAGCTACAACACCACGTGGGCCAACCACGCGAAGCTGGACGCGGCGGACCTTGAAGGCAAGGGCTATCGCTGGGGGATGACGAATGTTGCAGGTATCGATCTCGAAGATGTTCCGTTGTCTCCGTCGGCGGCGTCCCTCTCGGGCCGCATGACCGTGCACTACTCCGGGCCGGGACTGGCGCAGCCGCAGGATGGTACGTGGCAGGGTGTCGGCCTCTGGTATGAGGGCCTGTCGCGGGATCGCATGCAGCCCAACGCGGACATCACCGCAAAGGCGCAGGCTCTCGTCGCGGGGAAGACCGACTTCTACGACCAGGCAGAGGTGCTCGGCGAGTTTGTGCAGAAACAGATTCGCTACTTCGTGATTGAGATGGGTATTGGCGGCGACCAGCCTCACTTTGCTTCCGATATCTACAAGGGCCGTTACGGCGACTGCAAGGACAAGGCGACGCTGCTTGGGGCCATGCTTTCGAGCGTGGGTCTGCACAGCGACATCGTTCTCGTGGACTCGCAGCGCGGCACGGTCAATCCGGAAAATCCATCGCGCTGGGGCAACCATGCCATCGCGGCGATCGAGGTGCCTGCAGGGTATCAGTCGCCGAAGCTGCATAGCCTCGTCACGACGAAGGCCGGCAAGCGCTACCTGATCTTCGATCCGACCTGGTCAGACACTCCGTTTGGGCAGATTGAGGACAACCTGCAGGGCAGCTACGGTCTGATCGTTGAGGGCAAGGCCAGCGAGCTGGTGCAGATTCCTGTGGTCGATCCGAACTTCAACACGATCCGGCGAACGGCCACCTTCGCGCTTGCCACGGATGGGACGTTGAAGGGGCAGGTGGTCGATCGTCGCTTCGGGGATATTGCCTCAACGCGCCGTCGCGAGCTGGCGAGCAGCGACGGCCACAAGCAGCAGCAGTACATGGATCGCACGGTGTCACACGACCTCGCGGCGGCATCGCTCACGGACCTGAAGTTCGAGAACGTCGACGCGTTGGACAAGGACCTGACCACCAGCTTCCAACTGACCGCAGCACACTTCGCGACGGCCACCGGGCCGCTCCTGATGGTGCGGCCCAGGGTCTTCGGCGACTACGCGCCGAACGCGGATCGTAAGGCCCGCACCGTTCCCATCGACATGGGGACAGCCATGCAGGCCACGGACAGCTTCGACATCGAGTTGCCGGAAGGCTACGCGGTGGATGAGCTGCCCGATCCGATCCAGCAGGACTTCGGCTTTGCGAGCTACGAGAGCAAGACCGTGCTCAACGGTCGCGTGTTGCACTACACGCGCACCTACACGGTCCGGCAGGTCGAAGTTCCGGCGGAGAAGTATGGTGAGGTCCAGAAGCTCGCCAGCGTGATTGCGTCGGACGAGGACAGCCGCGCCGTGTTGAAGCGCGCGCATTAGAGCGACAGTATTTTCGCAACCCGCATCACTCAGCCGGAGCAACATGTCTGGAAGCGGAGGTGGGAAGTTGAGACCAAACGACGAGAGCCGTCCAGCAGAGAAGGAGTAGTAATGATTTCCACCCACGCACCATGGAATGAGGGCACCAGCAATCAGGGAAGTATGAGCGGAACGCACCACGGAAAGGCCCACCTCTCGTGGGCAGGATGTGTGCTGCTTGTCGGAACGATGTTTGGAGGCATTGTCCCCTCGGCATTAGCCGATGCGTTCACACCTCCCACGAAGGAAGAGCTGGCCATGAAGGCACTCGACGGCTACCCGAACGCCGCAGCCGTCGTTCTTTTCCGTGAGGAGATCACCAAGGACGACCTCCACTCGGTACTGCACTATGAGCGCATCAAGATCCTCACGGAAGAGGGCAAGAAGTACGCGAATGTGGAACTGGCTTACGTCAGCACTCATGATTCTGGCTACGACTCGAGCGGAGACGACAAGACAGCTGACAGTATCCAGGGCCGGACGATCCACGCTGACGGCACGATCATCCCGTTCACGGGGAAGCCGTACCTGAAGACGCTCGAGAGTGGAAAGAAATACAAGGTGCAGGAGAAGGTCTTTACGCTGCCGGATGTGGAGGTGGGAAGCATCGTTGAGTACCGCTATGCGACGCGGATCAATGACAACATCTATGAAGCGCCTTCCTGGCTCCTGCAAGGGGACCTCTTTTTGAAGAAGGCGCACTACGTCTGGTACCCGACGACGCGGGAACTTCAAGATGGTGAGACGGGTGCCCTGGTCAACTCAATCGCCTGGTTTCCCATCCTGCGGAAAGAGGACCACTTTGAGCAGCATCAGCTCGCCACCGGACAGAGACTGTATGAGCTGTCCGTCGCCGATGTGCCTCCTCTGCCGAAGGAGGAATTCATGCCTCCCACGAGGTATTACTCACTCCGCCTGCTGTTCAGCTTCACGCAGTACCACTCTGCAGATGACTTCTGGAAGGACACAGCCAAGCACTGGTCCAAGGGTGTAAACAGCTTCGCCGGTCCGAATGGGGATCTGCGCAGCGCCACGGAGAAGATCGTCGCGGGCGCCACTACCGACGACGAGAAGCTCCACCGCATCTATGCGACGGTGATGTCGCTGGAGAACACGGCGTTTACCCGCGAGCGCGATGAGCGCGAGGACAAGGCGAACGGAAGCGGCAAGACGAACAATGCTGCCGATGTGCTGGCGCATAAGCGTGGCTCGCCATGGCAACTCACCGAGCTTTTTATCGGCATGGCGCGGGCCGCCGGTCTGTCGGCCTATGGTGTGTGGGTTCCGGATCGTTCGATCGAACTCGTGACCAAGGGGTGGTTGAGCACTTCGCAGTTCGATGACCTGATTGCGATCGTAAAGGTCGACGGCAAAGAACAGTTCTTCGATCCGGGCTCGCGTTACCAGCCGTATGGACGCCTCGCATGGGAGCATACCTTTCTTCCCACCGTGTTACGCCAGACCGATGGCGGAACGGACTGGGGCACCACGCCTGGCGATGCGTATCCGGCAAACGTAACGCAGCGGATTGCAAACCTGACGATGGACGAAAGCGGCAAGGTGACGGGCTCAATCGACATGACGTATACGGGGGCTCCCGGCGTGCGTTGGCGGCAGGCTGCTCTTCGAGGCGATAACGAGAGCGTGCGGAAGCAACTCGAGGAAAGCTTGCAGGAGATGCTGCCAAGAACGATCGAAGTCAAGGTCGAGAGCCTGAATTCACTCGATGACTACGAGAAGCCGCTGGTGGTGAAGTTCACGACGACCGGTACTCTGGGCACAATGACCGGCAAGCGCATGGTGCTTCCCGTGGACTTGTTTACGGCGGGTGGCTCTGCGACGTTTCCGCACGAAAAGCGCGATGCACCGGTGTATTTTCACTACGCTGCGATGACCCGCGATGCCCTGCGCATCAATCTGCCGAAGACGCTTACACCGGAGGCTGTACCGGACGCCGCGAAGTACAGCCTGCCGCAGGAAGGGGGCTACAGCCTGAGTGTCACGTACTCTCCTGCACAGTTCACCACGCGGCGCGACATGGCGCTCAACAGCATTCTGGTGAGCCCGGCTGACTATACCAAGCTGCGCGCGTTCTACACGCAGTTCGAAACGAAGGACCAGGAGAGTGTCGTCCTGAAGCCGGGGCTGGCGACCACCGTCACCAGCATTCCTGTAACTCCGGAGGACAAGACGAAGTAACATTTTTTCGGTCGGCGATGCACTGAATGGTGCGCGGCCGACTGTCCTCCGGTATTTGGGCGGTGGCGCGTTATGAACGGGGAGGCGCGATCTCTCACATGCGGCAGACCTTCACCGTGCCGTTGTCATAGGGGCACGGTGAAGTTGTTTTTGCAGTGCTTGCGAGGATGAGCCAGTCGGGAGCGAAGGGGCGCAGCCGGGCTTCGCGTTCAGCGGGAGTCAGAGCGATGAGATCGCGCTGGGCCTCGGCTGCGGGCAGCCACGAGTCAGCCAGTGATGCGCGAATCGCTGCCTCGCCGCCATCCTTCGAGAAGTCGGGCAGGGAGCTGCGCAGGCTGATCGCGCGGAAGTTCTGCGCATCCTCTCCGTCGCGATTCACGTAGCGTGCGTCGAGCGCGAAGAGGGCTGTGTTTGCGGTGTGGTCGCGCGACCAGACGAAGGCCTGAACCCACGGATTGCTGTTCGTGCGTCCCGGTAGCTCGATGTGCGGTGAGGCTGGAAAGCTTCCGCACTGTGCCAGAAGGAAGATCAGTGCCGTCGTTGCAATCACTCCTGTGGGCATGAAACGGAGCGCGCTTCGGACGGTCTGAGAGCGTTGCTTTGACGCAAGCACCCTGGCCCGGCTTGCGAGGCTCGCGCCCAGCAGGAGCGGCAGCAAAGCGTATACGCTCCACAGCACGCGGAGCGGCTGCAGGCGAGCAATAGGATGTGCCGCGAAGTGCTCCTGGCCGCAGCACAATGCGACGAGCACTCCGCTCGCCAGGAGACCAAGCGCCGCGCGTGCGAGGAGTCTTGTTCCCGGTTTGAAGTTCGCAAGTCGCTGAGTGGCGAAAGCCAAAAGGATGATCGCCGGGCCGATGATTCCCAGCAGCTCGAACCATTGCCATCGGGACAGGAACCAGTAGTAGCGACTGGTGTCGGCGGCCAGCACCGCAGCTGAGCTCGGAGCTGAAGCCAACTGCATTGCGGCGGCGATCAGCAATGCGGCGCATGAAGCGACTGCCATCCAAAGCGTAGCTCGGTGAGTTCGCGCGAGACGCAGCATCACGACGAGGCCCGTGCCGTAGGTCGCCATCAAGGGGTGGAACGCGAAGCCCAGTAACAGCGATGCGGCGCAGGCTATGGCCGAGCGCGTGCCGCCCCGAGGGGGCCTGCGGCTGTGCACGCGGCTGGGGCCCCAGGAGTCCATCGCAAAGGCTGCGGCAAAGAGCGTGAACGGGGCGCACAAGGTTCGCGCTGTCAGGTAAGGGTCGAACAGCAGCAGCGACGTGCCGGCGACCGGTACCGTCGTCCACGCAGCGAGGAGAGCGATCCCAGCGAGCTGTGCCTGCAGGTCTTCGGTGATTCGCCGCATCAGCGCGAGAGCCGCCGTGAGGGTGAGTGCCAACGCGGCAAGTTGCAGCAGAATCATTGCCCACGGCAACGCGATGTGCAGGTGCACCATGCCGGCGAGCAGCGGTTCGAACAACGATGTGCGCAGGGGTTCGACGATGAACGGCAGGCATCGCGGATACAGCGTCGGATTGAGCCGCAACAGCACTCGCGTCAGGTACATTCCGCCGTCTTCCGCGTAAGGATGCCAACCGGCGACGCCGAAGGAGAGCAACGTCAAAGCTGTGATGAGCAGGGACCACCGCGTGGCCGACCAGCGAGCCTGCTGCGGCGGCCGGGAGTTCCTCGAGCGTGGCTGAAGCGCGGGCGTTGCGGCGAGCAGGACTGCCATCTACAACACTTTACCCGTCGGAGACAGCTGTTGCGTGTGCCGGGCCAGTGGCGCGAGGGGACGATACAATGGTCGAGGCTGGTACGCATGCAGATTCGCTCCTACAGGTCGCCGAAGATAGCCTCCCTGCGTTCGAGCGCCCCGGGGTGGGTGCGTTGACGCGGGAGAACCGTCAGAACCTGTTCAAGATGTTGCCCGGGCTGCTGATCAGCGCCGGGTTCATCTGGTGGACGTATATCCGCATCGGCCCCAATGGCAAGCGCGGCTTCGACGCCGAGACCTTCCATCAGCTGCATGTCGTGGCTCCGGTATGGCTGCTGGGTGTGGTCGTCTTCAGCGTGCTGGGCTATGGCACGCGCTGCTATCGCAGCTACGCGATGCTGAAGAGCACCGGCGCAAAGTTCAGCGTGTGCTCGCGCGTCTTTATGACGTCGCTGGCAGCGAACAATGTGCTGCCGCTGCGCATCGGCGATGTGATGCGGATCTTCAGCTACGCGTCCGACGTCAACGCCACTCCGTCGACGGTGTTGAGTACGGTGATCCTGGAAAAGCTGCTCGATGTCTTCTCCCTCGCTGTGCTGTTTGTGGGCACGCTGCAGTTTGGTGGCGGTGTCTCCGGCCACATGAAGACGGTGGCTGAGACGGGCATGATCATCTCCACCGTTGGGCTGCTGGTGATGGTCTTTGGCGCGCAGGCCATCGAGCCGCTGCTCGAGAAGATCTTTGCCGGAACGCAGAATAAGCTGCTGAAGAAGCTCGAGCACTGGCTGCTGCTGGCCATCGACTGCATGCGGCAGATCGGCATCGTCGGCTCGCTGATGCTGGTGGTGTACAGCTTCATCGCATGGGCCTTTGAGTGCTTCATGTATGTGGCGATGGCGAAGAGTATTGGCCTGCAGTCCGATCCGGTGGGTCCATGGCAGGCGACTGCGGAGGCGAACCTGTCGTTCCTCATCCCAAGCTCTCCTGGCGGCATCGGTCCGTTCGAGCTGGCATGCAAGGATGCGATGACGCGGCACGGAGCGTCTCCTGCTGCTGCCGCGCTGTATGCGCCGCTCGTACATCTGTGGCTTCTCGCGGCGATTACTGCGGTGGGCGGCGGCATGTTCTTCGCACACCGCGTGCACCAGGCGCGACGCAAGCCGCTGCTCGAAGAGATTGAAGAGCTGCCGGGAACGCTGCCTTAAAGACAGTGAGTAGACAGTAGAGATTAGACAGTAAGGGAAGAGCGGACCTGGCTCAAGGCATTCGCCATGCCGCCGCTGCTGAGAGAACGTATGTATCGCAAGCTGCAACAGACCATTCAGGCAAAGATTCAGTCGCTCCTCGTGGAGCGCTACGGTGTGGAACTGGCGACGCTGGTTGTCGAGCTGCCGCCTAAGATCGAGTTCGGCGAGATGGCTCTGCCTGTCGCCTTTGAGCTCGCCAAGCGGTTGAAGAAGGCGCCGCGCATGATTGCGCAGGAGCTTGCGCCGTTGCTTGCCGGCATAGAAGGCGTGGCCAGCGTTGATGTCGCTGGCGCAGGCTATCTGAACCTCAAGCTCGACCGTGGTGATGTGGTGAAGCGCATGGCCGCGGACGAGCACGCGGCAGTGGGCGGCGCGGGCTTTCGTCTGGTCGAGCACACCAGCATTAATCCCAACAAGGCTGCGCACGTAGGCCATCTTCGCAACGCTATTCTCGGCGACAGCTTCGCGCGCATGTTGAAGCGTGATGAGTACAAGCCGGGTTGGGAGATTGGTGTACAGAACTACATCGACAACACCGGCGTGCAGGTTGCGGACATCGTCGTTGGCGTGACGACGCTCGAAGGCATGGACCTTGACCGCGTGAAGGAGTGGATGCAGGAGCTCTTCGAGAGCAACCAGCGGCTGGACTACGCGTGCTGGGATCTCTATGCGCGTGTGTCGCAGTGGTACGACTCGGACCCCGCGCTGGCGGTCGAGCGCAAGAAGCTGCGCATCGACACGCTGCACAAGATTGAGGAAGGCAACAACGATACGGCGACGATCGCGGACCTCATCGCGACGGGCGTGCTGCGCCGTCATCTCGAGACGATGGAGCGGCTCGGCATCGAGTACGACTTCCTGCCACGCGAGAGCGAGATCCTGCATCTCGACTTCTGGAACACAGCGCGCGAACTGATGATTGCGAAGGGCGTGCTGTACTTCGAGAGCGAAGGCAAGAACAAGGGCTGCTGGGTGATGCGGCGCGCTGGTGTGGCTCCTGCGGGTCTGGGCGATGGCCCTGGGCCTGAGGTGAATGGTGAGCTGACTCCGAGTGATGGCCCTGATGAGGATGCCAAGATCCTGGTGCGCTCCAGCGGCACGGTCACGTATGTCGGCAAGGACATTGCGTATCACCTCTGGAAGTTTGGCCTGCTGGGTAAGGACTTCTTCTACGCCCCGTTCCACCAGTACGCGAGCCACATGTGCTGGACCTCGACGGACAAGCCTACGGGGCAGCTGCCCGACGGCAAGGGCTTCGGGCATGCGGATGCGATCTACAACGTCATCGACTCGCGCCAGGACGATCCGCAGACGCAGGTGAAGGAGGCGCTGCGCGGGCTCGGCTATGAAGCCGAGAGCGAGCGCTACACGCACCTGAACTATGCCTTCGTCGGGCTGACGGCTCGCACGGCAGAAGAGCTTGGTTACACCCTGACCGATGAAGAGCGTGCGAAGAACTTCATTGAGGTGAGCGGACGCAAGGGCTTCGGCGTGAAGGCCGATGACCTGATCGACCGCATGATTGCAGCGGCTCGCACCGAGGTCGATGCGCGGCATCCTGAGCTTGAGGACGCGGAGCGTGCGGAGATCGCGAAGACGATCGGTGTGGGGGCGTTGCGGTTCTTCCTGCTGCGCTTCACGCGGACGACGCTGATCGCCTTCGACTTCAAGGATGCGTTGAGCTTCGATGGCGAGACTGGTCCTTATGCGCAGTATGCTGCTGTGCGCGCGGCGAACATCTTCCGCAAGGCAGGCGTGGAGGCCGAGGCGGCGCTGGTCGCGGTGCAGTCGGGCGACTATGCTGCGCTGCTCGCGAGCGAAGAGGGAACCAGTGTGTGGGAGATGTGGCTTGCTGCCTCGCGCGTCTCCACGGTGCTGGAGCAGGCGATTGCTGCGGCGGAGCCTGCAATCCTGGCGCGCTATGCCTTCCAGCTGGCGCAGCAGTTCAACAACTTCTATCACCGGCATCACATCCTTACGGAGACGGACGAGACGCGCAAGACGCTGCTGCTGGCGACGGCGGCGGTCGCTCGCCGCGAGCTGGTGCGGGTGCTGGGCTGGCTGGGGATCGGCGTTCCCAGCGCGATGTAGCCTGGCGGTCGGAGTCCGTTCGCGGGAAATTGAAATACAGTGCTGTTCCTGTCGTGAAGCGGAGGATATACTTCTCGCGCTCGCCCGATTTCACAGGAGTCAACACAATGTTTCCTGGTGGTGCTCTCGGAATTCCTACGCTTGCTCAATGGAAGGCTGATACCGAACTTCGCACGATGCGAAGTTCGGAGATGAAGGCCATCGACAAGGCGATTGAGAATTACAACCTCAATCGCACTCCGGAAAACATCGGCAAGATCCGCATCGCGCTGAGCCGGTGGATCGCGACGAAGGGCCTTGCGTGGGAGAACAGCGATCGCAATAAGCCGCCGAAGCGCCCTATCTCCAAGCTCTACGATACCGTGACGGCGATGAAGGCCAAGCTGCCCCCGGACGAGCAGGCGGCGTTGCGCTTCATGGTGGAGCAGCAAAAGACGCTGCTCTATCGGAACTTTCAGAATGCCAAGCTCGAGCTGCCGGGCTTCAACGCGCTGATGACGTTGAAGAGCACCGAGCATACGATGAAGAGCGCGGCGAGTGCCGTGAAGAGTGCAGGCTCGTCCATCGTGAAAGCCGCGGCGCAAGGCGAGGTGATGAGCGCCGTCAACGAGCTCTTCGGCTCCGAGATTCAGGATGTCACCTCGCTGGCCAACTGGGTGCTGCAGGAGACGGGAGCGCAGGCACTGCAGTCCGTTGCCGAGCACGTGGCCAGCATGATCCCGGTCATCTCACTGATCGCAGGTGGAGCGAAGGTGCTCGCGCACTGGGGAACTGTCGTCTACAACCTCTACAAAGAGATCAACGTCTACTCGCATCGCAACGCGGTGGCGCCGGGAGTTCCGACCGCGGCCCTGCAGGGTTTGCGCGACCTGTTGAGCCGGCAGACGAACTTCGCCGCGGCGAAGGCCACGATCAGTACGGCTGCCTTTGGCGCCAACGTTGGCCTGCATGCGGCCAAAGGGGCAGGCGCGATCCTGTCTCCCGTTGTGGGGGCGGCAGAGGCGACGGCACAGGCGATTCGCGCGATTACGCTGTTCGCCATGCAGGTGCGGGAGGCGGTGATCATGCACCGTGCGCTGAAGGACCCGGCTTCCATCGGACTCGAGACGCTGAACAAGGCTCCTCTGCTGGGCTGCTACATGCTCATTGGAGCTTCAGACTCGGAGCTGATCGCCATGCTGTGGGATGAGTTCGGGCAGGCGGGGTGGATGGACGATGTGACGCTCATCCTCAAGGACTTCAAGCCGCTGATGGACTCGGCCGCGAGCGTGATTCAGAGCTCGCCGTTCAAACTGACGAATGTGCCGGCGCGGCGGTCGGTGAATGCAACGTTGTTTCAGAAGGGCAAGCTGCTGGCCAGCGGACTTGCCTAGACGAACAAGGCCGGCCGTTACCGACCTCTGTGCCCGGCAGAATAGGTACCAAGGTTTCCACATGGCCTCCAGGGGCCTGAGATAGTCTGTTGCCTGTTACGTGGAGGCTCGCGCATGCGAAGAGCAGTACTGACGGTGGGTGTGGCGTTGGTGATTGGGCTTGGCAGCATGGCGCAGACTCCGGATGCAGGTCCGGCGATGGCGCCCAGCGGTGTCGAAGTGCGGGGCGACGGGCATTGTCCTGTGGTCAAGGCCGGCGATGTCGTGCACTACACGCTGACTCTCGACGGCGCCGACGAGGCGCAGTCGGTCTACGCCGATCTGCAGCTTCGCTCACGCGGCGGGATGAAGGAGAGCGATCTTCCTTTGCCGGGTTCGGGCGCGATTGGCGGCGGTGGTGCGGGAACGCGTGATTCGCAGTGGGGCAAGGTGTATCACTTTGCGTTCACTGTGCCGTCGGGCGTGGACTCGGGCGTATACCACGCACAGGGTGTGATGGTGACGGTACGCGATGCTTCGGGGGCGAGCCCTCTGGATGCTGCGCTGGACAAGAAGGCACGCGAGCGGGTGCATCGCTTCTGTCTTGCTGTCTATGGCAAGGGGAGTGGCGACCTTTTCCCGCTGGTGACGGACTTCAAGGGTGGGCCGATCGACAAGAAGTAGCAGGCCACGAAGTTGCTACACCTCGGGCGGGGCGAGGATGCGGAGCGCATTGGGCACGATAGAGATTGTCATCGGCGTGTAGCCGAGCCAGTCACCGTCGGCCTGTACGGGTACATGGCCGGTGAGGCCTACCCCGCAGGTAAAGCTCTCGACATCACCGTGAAACGCGAAGCGGTTGAAGGCATGCAGGCGCAGCCAGCTCAGGACAAACCACATCGGTAACGATAGCCAGGCGGGACGGTGGGCCGCGGCGAGCCGCAGGTGTTTGTCGCCGAGCCGCGTGCCTCGCATCATCGGGCTGAAGGCCCCACCGAGGTCGCCCACACGAGCGGCCATTGCGGTGACGGCGAGATCCGGCGCGGGCTCGCTGGGTCTCTCGCAGTGCAGAGCGAACTCCGAAAGGTGCGCCGTCAGCGCAAGGTGCGCGGCGGTGAGGTAGTAGGCGAGGCGACCCAGCCTTCGCTTGCTGGTGGCTGCAAGCTTGTAGACCAGCATCCCATCCGCGCCAGCTCCTGCGGTAACGAGGAAGAATCGCTCGCCTTCGCCTTCGCTCGTGGTGAAGCTCACGTGCCCCATGGGAATGATGCGGGGTGTGAGGTCCAGTTGCTGCAGCGCGGCCTTGACGGGATCGCGAGGCAACCTGAGGTGCCGTGCAAGGGCGTTGGCGCTGCCCATGGGCAGCACGCCGAGCGCGATGTCGGTGCGGAAGGCGAGGCCTTGCGCTGCGTCATGGATGGTTCCATCGCCGCCACAGGCGAAGAGGATGTCTGCGCGTAGCGAAGCGACCTGCATGCCTGCGGTACCTCGACCTTGTGTGGCGATGGCTTCGACGAGATGGCCGTGGGAGCGAAGTGCTTCGGCGACTGCGGAGAGCGTGCGGGACTGGTCGCGACCTCCGGCGGCAGCTGGGTTGTATAGCAGGACGATGCGAGACACGCAGCCAGTGTATGGTGAGGCGATGTGGCATTGGAACCGGAGGCAATTTCTCAGCACAGGGCTATTTAGCCTGTTGGCGTTGACCGAACGCGTTGGTGCGGTGGAGCCGTCTCGCTTCGAGCCGTGGCGGGCGGGATGGCTGGACTTACATCACATCTCGACCGGGCGCGGGAATTCGATGCTGGCGATTCTACCTGATGGCACGTCGCTGATGGTCGATGCGGGTGCGGTGGATGAGACGAGCGATGCGCGTGCGTTGGCTCCTGCTCGGCCGGATGCTTCGCGGCGTCCGGGCGAGTGGATTGCGCGCTATGCTGCGCGGCATCTGGCCGCGACGCCGGCGAAGCAGATCGATACGTTCGTGCTGTCGCACTTTCATGGCGACCACATGGGGCAGCTCACGGCGCGGTCTCCGCAGTCGAAGCTCGGCAACTACAAGCTCACCGGCGTGAGTGATGTAGCGGAGACGCTGCCGATTCGGCGGGTGCTGGATCGGGGATTTCCGGATTACTCGTATCCGGGGCCGATCAGCGATCCCTCGACGCTGAACTATCGCAGCTTCCTCAAGGCACAGCAGGCGCGCGGGATGAAGGTGGAGCGGTTCCGCGCCGGAGCTTCGGGGCAGATTTCGCTTATGTATGAAGCCGCGAAGCATGCAGCGTTTCGCGTGCGCAACCTTGCGAGCAATGGTGAGGTGTGGACGGGCGAGGGCGAGAAGACGAGGTCGCTGTTTCCTCCGTTGGAAACTTTGCCTCGTGCGCAGTGGCCGCTGGAGAATCCTTGCTCCAACGCGTTGCGCATCGAGTATGGCGGGTTTCGGTACTACATCGGCGGGGACCTGACGTGGGATACACGGTTTGGTTCGCAGCCGTGGATGGATGCCGAGAGCCCGGTGGCGAAGGTTGCGGGGCCGGTGAGCGCGGCTTCGCTGAATCACCACGGCTACTACGATTCGACGGGCGAGAGCTTTGTGCGCGCGATGCAGGCGAGGATCTATGTGCTGCAGTCGTGGCATGCTTCGCACCCTGCGTTCGATGTGCTGGACCGCATCTACAGCCCTGTGCTGGAGCCGGGCAAGCATGATGTGTTGGCCACCGATCTGGTGGAGGCGGCGGAGATTGTGGAGTCGCGGCTCTCGGACCGGATGCTGAGCCAGCAGGGGCACGTGGTGCTGCGGATCGAGCCTGGCGGCGAGCGCTTCTGGGTGGTCGTGCTGGACTCGGCGGATGAAAGCGACCGCGTGAAGGCGCGCTTCGGGCCGTTCAACAGCGTGTCAGAGTAGCGTCGGGACGACTGCGGTGGCGGTGCCTAGCAGGATCTCGTCGAAGCTGGCGGCGTTGGAGGGTGGTTCGGGGCCGATGTAGATGGTGCGGATCCCGGCGCGGCGGGCGATGGAGACGAAGCCGGCGGCGGGGTAGACGTTGCCGGAGGTTCCGATGACGACGAGGTGCGTCGCGGCGTCGAGTTCAGCGTAGATGGCGTCCATGTCGAGAGGGATCTCACCGAACCAGACGATGTGCGGGCGGATCGCTGCGCCGCAGTGCTTGCAGGTGGGTAGAGCGCTCGCGTCTTCGTAGAGGCTGGTGTCGGCGAAGGGCGCATCACAGCGGACGCAGCGGGACTCGAAGAGCTGGCCGTGCATGTGGTGCAGGTGCTGCGAGCCGGCGCGTTCGTGGAGGTCGTCGACGTTCTGGGTGCAGAGGTAGAAGCGGTTGGGCATCTGCTTTTCAAGTTCGGCGAGCGCAAGGTGGGCGGCGTTGGGCTGGGCGGCTGCGGCGTCCCGGCGGCGCTGGGAGTAGAAGCGCCAGACGAGGGCTGGGTCGCGGTGCCAGGCCTCGGGGGTGGCCACGTCTTCCACGCGGTGGTTCATCCAGAGCCCGTCGGATGCCCGGAAGGTGGCGAGGCCGGATTCGGCGGAGATACCTGCGCCGGTGAGGACGAAGAGGCGGTCGGTTTCGTTGAAGCGCATGGTGGTACCCCCCCCCCCCCCCCCCCCCCCCCCCCCCTATCTGGTCAAAGTATTCAAAGGAGAGACTTTAGGGGTGGACCTCGGTAGAGAGGTTCTCCGTGGTCCGTTCTCCGTTGTCCGGGAAATGCGAACGCCCGGCTGGGCCGGGCGGTGGTCGTTTGCTCTGACTTGATTGTATCGGGAGTGTCAAGAGCGGGATCAGTGACATCCGCGAAGGAGCAGGAACCACGCGAGGGAAAGGAGGACTGAACCGATGATTCCTATGACGAGGATGGCGCTTCGCGGCGATGTGGCAGAGGCCGCGTGGGTGTTCAGGTGCGGCGCTTCGGGGTTATAGCGGATGGGAAAGAGGGTGTTTTGCGGGACGGCTTTGTCGGAGGAGAACTCGGCGGTGTGAAGTTCTCCAGCGGCCCAGTAGTTATAGGTGATCCGGAAGTGGCGGGAGGTGGGCAGACCGAAGGCCATGGCTCGGCCGACGCCGGCGTCGTAGCGGCAGGAGGTGACGGTGGCGATGGCTTCGGGCCAGTCGGGGTTGCTGAGTTCGGGCATAGCTGGCTTCGGAGGATGACCGCGGCGGCGTTTCCAGGGGGATGGAGCTGTGGCGAGTGTACGCGAGCGATGTCGGGGCGTCGGACCCACATCTCTTCGAGATATGGGGCACCCGGCTTCCGTGCGGCTGCGAAGGCCCGGGTCACCCGGATTTGTGGTCTATCTGAATTCCCTTCGGAATTTTCGAGGAGGAAAGCGCCGGACGGTTGAGGTGGAATAAGTTTCGTCGGGGTCCTTTGACTGCGTTCGACGCAAAGGGGCGCGTCAAACTTCGCTCAGGATGACGCTGCAGGGAGCGGAGAGGAGCTGGTCCGCTACTTTGCGTAGCTGCGGACCCATTCGGCGATGGTGCGGACGGCTACGCCGGTGGGGCCTTTGGACTGCCAGGGTTTCTGTTCGTCCATCCAGGCGGTGCCGGCGATATCGAGGTGGATCCAGGGAGTTTCGCCGACGAACTCCTTGAGGAACATGGCGGCGGTGGTGGCTCCGCCGTAGCGGCTGCCGCCGGTGTTCATGATGTCGGCTATCTGGCTCTTGATCTGGTCGCGGTAGTCGTCGGTGCAGGGCATGCGCCAATACTTTTCGCCGGTGGCTGGGGTGGCGTCGAGGAAGCGCTGGGCGGTGACGTCGTCATTGGAGAACAGGCCGGCGTTGATGAGGCCGAGCGCGACGCCGATGGCCCCGGTGAGGGTGGCGGCGTTGACCAGCGTGGTGGCTCCGAGCTGCTGGGCGTAGTGCAGGCCGTCGGCGAGGACGAGGCGCCCTTCGGCGTCGGTGTTCATGATCTCGATGGTCTTGCCAGACATGGCGGTGACGACGTCGCCGGGCTTGTAGGCGCGGCCGTCGGGCATGTTTTCGGCGGAGCAGATGACGGAGATGACGCGGACGGAGGGCTTGAGCAGGGCGATGGCCCGCATGGCTCCGAGCATCGCCGCGGCTCCCCCCATGTCGTACTTCATCTTGTCCATGTTGTCGGCGGGCTTGATGGAGATGCCGCCGGTGTCGAAGGTGATGCCCTTGCCGACGAGGCCGAAGACGGGCGTGCCTTCCGCCGGCTCGGTGGGAGGCTCATACTTCATGACGATGAGGGAGGGCGGCTCGGACGAACCCTGGGTGACGGCGGCGAAGGCCCCCATCCTGAGCTCGAGGATCTTGTCGATGCCGAAGACCTCGCAGGAGAGGCCGACCTCGGCGCACATGGATTTGGCGCGACGGCCTAGCTCGGTGGGTGTGAGGATGTTGCCGGGCTCGTTGACGAGGACGCGGGCGAAGTTCTGGCTCTCGCCGTAGGTGATGCCCTGCTTCAGACCGACTTGGGCCCATTGACGCGCGTCCTGGTCCGCTTCGGTGGAGAGGATCGTGACGAGGTCGACGCCGAGGTCCTTGCGGTCGGAGCGGTAGAAGTCGATCTCGAAGTCGGCGAGGAGGGCGCCTTCGGCGAGGGCGCGGGTGGCGAGGCCGCCGGGGACGGTCGCCGAGGGAGCGATGAATTCTGGTGCGGCGATGGCGACGTCGCGGATGGAGCGAGGCTTGGCGAAGCGGATGGCGACGCCAGCGCCCTTGCGGATGGAATCCGCAGTGAGGGCGGAGGCCTTGCCGAGGCCGATGACGAGGAGGCGCTCGGCGGCGATGCCGGAAGGCCTGTGGAGCAGCAGCGTTTCGCCAAGGGTGGCCTTGAACTCCTTATGCGCACCCTGGAGCCAAGGGGCCGCAGCGGCGAGGAGCGGCTGCGAGGTGGTCAACAGAGCAGGCGCAGGATCGCTGCCGGTGGAGCCATTGGCCGTGTCGACGGCAAAGACTGCGAGGAGCGGGGAGGCGAAGTCGACGGGGCTTTGGAAGCGGAGGCTGGCGTTCACCTCTTCATGGTAACGCCGGCGGTTTGATGGGGTGAAGGTGGTGGCAGGAGGTTGATTCCAGGAACAGGGCGATCCAGTTTGGAGGTCTGAGTTAGGAGTTTGGAGACGGGGCGGACCGTTTGCCCTCAGTTTCGGGGCGTGGCCGGGGTGACGGCCAGGAATGTCTGATGGCCAGATGCCAGATTGCCGGGAGTTCCTGGATTTCAGCGGCTGTAGTGCGGCTGATAGCCGTAGCTCTTGGAGCTCGAAGCGCTTTCGGACATCGCGGAGTCTCCGCCGCCGAGTTCCGTGAGCTGGTTGACGACGTGGTGGAGGCTCTGGGCCTGGGCCTTGAGCTGGGCGGCGGCGGCGGAGTTCTCTTCGGCGGTGCTGGCTGTGGTTTGCGCGATGGATTCGATGTTCACGACCGCGGAGCTGACTCGCCGGATGCCTTCGACCTGTTCGCGGCTGGCCGTCTGGATGTCGGCGATGATGGAGTTGAGCCGGGTGGACTGCTCGGTGATTCCGCGAACGGCCGTGGTGACGTGGGTGACCTTGGCGAGGCCTGCGGTGGCGTTGAGGATGGAGACGCCGATGAGCTCTGCGGTCTGCTTGGCGGCCTCGCTGGAGCGCTGCGCGAGGTTGCGGACCTCTTCGGCGACGACGGCGAAGCCGAGACCGGTTTCACCGGCGCGGGCGGCTTCGACGGCGGCGTTCAGGGCGAGGATATTGGTCTGGAAGGCGATCTGCTCGGTGGTCTTGACGATGCCGGAGATCTGTTTGCTGGAGGCGTTGATGGTGTCCATGGCGCTGACCATCTCGTCGAGGAGGCGGTTGGCGTCGTCGAAGCGTTGTTCGTTTTCAGAAGCGATGGAGCCGGCGAGGTTGCAGCTCTCAGCGTTGCGGGCGGAGACGGTGCTGATGATCTGGGCCGAGGAGGAGATCTCGCTGATGGAGGCGGCTTCGCTCTGGGCCGAGCTGGCGAGGGCGTGCGAGGAGGCTTCGACCTGCGCGGTGGCGTTTTCGACCTCGGTGGCGGTGGTGTCGAGGTACTCGAGGACGATGCCCTGGGCTCGGAGCGAACGTCCGAACTGCATGGCGAGCCAGACGGTGGGGATCGTCTCCATGACGACGTAGAAGGCGTGGAGGAGGACGACGCTGAAGCCAGCCTTGTAGTTGAAGACGCTATCCGGCAGCCACAGCCAGAAGGTGACGTGGTGCACGGCGATGATGCCAGCGGCGACGAGCACGGGCTTGATGCGACCAAAGGCGACCAACAGGGCCAGCAGGGCGAAGATCTCGAAGTGGGCTTCGATCATGCCGCCGGCTACGTGGATGGCGAGGGCGCAGACGCCCATGGAGCAGACAGCGAGCGAGACGGGGCCGAACTCCCAGGTGTTGTTGGTGAAGACGGCGAGGCCGGGGCCGAGGAGCAGCACGATCATGACGCCGAGTACGACCGTCATGCTGGAATGCATGATGCTGGCGACAATCAGCAGGATGGGCAGATGGGCTGCCATGAAGTAGAAGCCCAGCGTGCTGACCTTACGGATGTATGCCTTCTCGTAGTTGGTGGTGTCCTGATGCAGAGGATTTTGGGAGAGGGAGGTCATGTTGGTCAGGCATCCAGTCAGGGAAGTCGATATTTCATGCGGAATGGGTCAACGCGTGCGCGAAGTCGCTGGCTGATGGCGCAACCCATTAGCGGCAAAGGGTGAGGCTCTTCCCCGGAGCGCAGGGACGTGAGGATGTTCGTGTCCTGATCGCCGAGGGCGCCGTAGCCGCCACGGTAGAGGATCTTGCTTTCGGGCGTGACGACGACGAGCAGGGGAACTCCGACGAGGCCGATTTTGGCGGGTATGGTCTCGGAGTTGATGTGGATCACGGAGAAGCCGCGATCCTGGACGCGCTGGAGGTTTCGTGGGCCGTCGGGGTCAGGTGGCTCGGGGCCTTCGACCATGACGACCTGCTCTTCGACACCGGGCTGCGGGCCACGGGTTGCGAGGTGCTGAAGAACGCGCTGCGAGCAGGCGCAGCTGGGCGAGAGGAAGTGAACCTCGCGCCAATGGCCGGGGGCGACCGCTGGCGCGAGGGTGAGAATCTCGTCTCCTGGGGCCTGGAAGGGAACGTGGTAGCTCATCAGGATGCCGCCGCCGAGCATGACGAGGGCGGTCCAGCAGATGTAGAGCGCCCGGGATGGCAGGAGTGGCGGCATGAGGCAGAAGACTGGTTCCAGGCGGGCCGGAACGTGAGGTCTTCTGCGATATCGGCAGGATTGTGAGCGAAATTGAGGCGGCGGATGCTAACTGTCCGCGTATCGGACAGTTAGGGGCGCTATTCATGTCGTTTCGCGAGCAGCCGGGAGCTGGGTGTATCGCAGAAAGGGATGGGTCGCGAGTTCCGGGCTGCGAGGTGCGAGTCCTGAATGACCGGGAGCGCTGCGTGATCAGGAACGCTGGGAGCGGGCGATGGCGGCGCGGGCTTCCTTGTCGGCTTCGCGGTTGCGCTCGGTGGCGCGCTTGTCCCAGTCCTGCTTGCCTTTGGCCAGGGCGAGCTCGCACTTGACGAGTCCGTGGCGGAAGTAGAGCCGGGTGGGGATGAGGGTGTAGCCCTTCTGGTTGGTGAGGCCCTTGAGCTTCTCGATCTCTCGCTTGTGCAGCAGGAGCTTCCGGGTGCGGAGGCTCTCGTGATTCATGGCATTGCCGTGGGAGAAGGGGCCGATGTGGGCGTTCAGCAGGAAGGCTTCGCCGTCTTTGAGGAGGCCGTAGGCGTCCTTGAGGTTGGCGTTGCCTTCGCGGATGGACTTGACCTCGGTGCCGCGGAGGGCGACGCCGCACTCGAAGCGGTCGGTGAGGAAGTAATTGTGACTGGCGGCGCGGTTGAACGAAGCGTCACGGTTGCCCGCGGCGACGGGATCGCGGTCCTTCTGCCTGGGGGCAGGATTCTTCGCGTGGGAAGGTGTGGTCGGGTTGGATAGCGAACGGGGCATTGGTACGTCCAAAGGAGGAGAACAGCAGTCCTCCGGATTCTTGATGCTAGCAGAGCCGCAGACGGTTCAGGGCGGATGTAGCCTGGCGGGCGGCGGTGGCCGTCGAAGGGTGTCGGAGTGGTTCTACAAGGCAAGGGAGGCAGGTTCTGCAGCGGATGAGGCGGGAGATGCGAATGGTAGTATGGAGCGAGCCCGACCGACCGCTCAGGAGCGCGAAACATGCTGTTGGGACACGCCTTGCAGCGGCCCCAGGCTCCGGCCACCAGCAACTTCTGAAGCCGCGTAAACGAGGCATTCTGGAGCAGGACGCGAGCATGCAGGGACGCAGGATGGGAGAGCCCGTCGGGGGGCGCAAGGGAATTTCCCGGCCACGCCGCAGCTGGGCCGCAAGACTGACAACGGCCGCCGTGATGGCGCTCGCGCTGGGCGCCTTGTGGACGGCAGGTGAAAAGACCGCGCAAGCGCAGTCGGCGTCCACGTGGAACAAGCGTGGCGAGGTTGCGGAGGCGCGGGACGACTTCGACACGGCGTTCGAGGCGTTTCGCCAGGCGCACCTGAAGAAGCCCACAGATCTTCGCTATCGCGAGCGGTACGAGCGCCTAAGGTTTGAGGCGGCGAACCAGCATGTTGACCGGGGCCGGGTCATGCGGCAGTCAGGCGACGCTGCCGGGGCGATCAACGAGTTTACGCGCGCGCTGCAGATCGATCCGGGGAACCAGGCGGCGGCTCAGGAGCTGCAGCAGACGCAGAAGGCATCGCCGAACGCCGGGTCAAGCGCACCCGCCGCCGCGCAGGCAGCGCTGGCTTCCGGAGACAATGGCGGGGCCGCACCGATTACGCCGATGCTGGGCGAGCAGACACCGTACCAGAAGCAGGTGCAGCGCGACATTCTGACGCTGGCCACGCCGGTGAGTCTTCGGCCCGTCTCCGAAGACCCGATTACGCTGCACATGGTGGAAGACACCAAGGTGGTTTACCAGGCGATCGGCAAGGCTGCCGGCCTGAACGTGATCTTCGATCCGGACTACAGCTCGAAGCGGGTTCCGGTGGACCTGACGAGCGTGAGCCTGTACGACGCGCTTCGTATTGTGGGCATGCTGAGCGGGACCTTCTGGAAGCCGGTAACGCCCAACACGATCTTTGTCGCGCAGAACAATCGCGCGAAACGCACCGACCTGGATGACATGGCGGTGCAGACGTTTTACCTGACGAACGTCTCGCAGCAGAACGACTCGAACGAGATCCTGGTGGCGCTGCGCAACCTGCTGGATCCGAGCGTGAAGATCTACCTCGTGGCGAGCCAGAATGCGATCATTCTGCGCGCGACGCCGGACGAGCTGATCCTTGCGGAGAAGCTGATCAACGATCTGGACCGCACGCGGGCTGAGGTGGTGATCGACGTCGCCGTGCTCGAGGTGAGCCGCAACAAGGAGCGCGACCTCGGCATTACGCTGCCTACGAGCATTGGACTGACGCCGCAGGAGAGCAACTACAACCAGAGTTCGTCCAGCAGTACGAGCACAACGTCCACGAGCACGACGTCGACCTCGACGACCAGCGGACTGACGCTGAATACGCTGGCGAACCTGAACGCGACAAACTTTGCCGTGACGCTTTCGGGCGGTACGGTGAATGCGCTGCTGACGGATGCGGACACGCGCATCCTTCAGAACCCGCGCATCCGCGCGACGGACGGCCAGCACTCGACGCTGAAGATCGGTTCGAAGATTCCAGTGGCTACGGGATCGTACAGCTCGACGCTGAGCGCAGCGAGCAGCTATGGCGTGCAGACGCAGTTCACCTACCTTGACGTGGGTGTGAACATCGACATCACGCCGACGGTGCACTACGACCGCGAGATCTCGCTGAAGTTGAAGATCGAGGTCTCGGCGCAGAACGGCAGCGTTACGATTTCGAGCGTGACGGAGCCGATCATCTCGCAACGTGTGTCGGAGCAGGTGATCCAGCTCAAGGACGGCGAGCCTTCGATTCTGGCCGGATTGCTGCAGAAGCAGGACTCGACCTCTGTGAATGGAACGCCGGGGCTGGCTTCGCTCCCGTTCTTCAAGTACTTCTTCTCGAGCCAGGACAAGACGACGCAACAGGATGAGATTGTGTTCCTGGTGATTCCGCACATCGTTCGCGAGCAGGTGCTGACGGACGAGAACACCGAAGCGGTGTACACGGGCACGAGCCAGTCGATTGAGCTGATGCGTAAGGATCCGGCGAAGATTGCCGCGGCCCGGGCGGAGCGGATGGATCTGGCCGCACCCTCGACTTCGACGCAGGAGACGTCCGCTGCGCGTGCGGCTTCGGCGATGGTGGGAGCGATCGCACGCGACGGAAGTCCGATTCCCGCAGGAGCCGGGACTGTTCCTCCGCCCACGCCGCCTGCGGCGAATGCGGGCGGATCGACGACCCCGGTCTCGCTACAGGTGATTCCGCCGTCGACGGTGCAGACTGTGGGGTCTACCTTCCAGGTGGTGCTGAAGGTGACCAACGCCCGGGATCTTTCGACCATACCGCTGCAGATGCAGTTCAACCCGAAGGTTCTGCAGCTGGTTGGAGTCGAGGACGGTACGCTGATGAGCCGCGACGGCCAGCCGGCAGCGCTGGTCCATCGCGATGGCGACGACGGCTCGGTGACGATCACGAGCACACGGCCGCCGCAGGCTCCGGGAGTGAATGGCGAAGGTTCGCTGTGCACGCTGACGTTCAAGGCCATTGGTGCGGGTGATTCGCCGCTGGCCCTGGTGCGGATCGGCGCGCGGGACTCCAAGCAGAACAACCTGCCCACGGTCGGTTCGCAGGGTGTGGTGCACGTCAAGTAGCTGCAGACAGTAGAGGGCAGATAGTAGACCGTATGGTGGCAGGAGCGCAGAACGCGCGGAGGGGTGAAGCGGGGCTCACGCTGGTCGAACTGATCATCGTGGTGACGGTCCTGTCGATCCTGGCGGTCGCCGCAGTTCCGGTGGTGAAGCTGCAGATCAAGCGCGCGAAAGAGGTGGCGTTGCGCCGCGATCTGCAGGAGATGCGGCGGGCGATCGATGCGTACAAGGACGCGGCGGACAAGGGAGCGTTCCAGACCAAGGCCGACTCGATGAACTATCCTCCGGACTTGCAGACGCTGGTGGACGGAGTCGATGTACAGACCAAGCACCTGCGGTTCCTGCGCAAGATTCCGATTGATCCGATGACGGGCACGACGGAGTGGGGGATGCGGTCCAACCAGGACGAGCCGGATTCGGACTCCTGGGGCGGGCAGAACGTGTTTGATGTCTTCACGAAGAGCAGCGGAACGGCGCTTGATGGGACGAAGTACAGCACCTGGTGAAAGCAAGACAGTAGACAGTAGTGATTAGAGCGTAGACAAAGGCGGATCCGGGCGACGGACGACTCCATGGGAAAGACGATCACAACACGGAAAGGGCGCAGAGCTCGGGGCTTTACGCTCATCGAGCTGATCATCGTCATGGCCATCATCGCGACGTTGTCGGCGATTGCGATCCCGCGCTACATCCAGATTGTGAAGAAGGCCAAGGAAGCGACGCTGCAGGAGGATCTGCACGTGATGCGGGCGGCCATCGACGCGTATACGGTCGACAAGGAGAAGGCTCCGCAGTCGCTGGATGAGCTGGTGCAGGCGGGATACCTGAAGTCCATGCCGATCGATCCCATGACCGGTCATAGCGATACGTGGATTACAGCGCAGTCCGACTCGATGATGGACATCAACGAGACGGAGGGCGGAATCGACGATGTTCATTCGGGCGCACAGGGTGTGGCGATCGACGGGACGAGCTATAACACCTGGTAGGAGCGCTGCGCGTCAGCGGCTTCGCCGGTAGCGCTTCGCCTGCGCCGCTTCGCGGTGAGGGGCCGGTGTGGCCAGGGCGCCGAATCGCCCGGGTGTGTCACCCAAACTTCTCGCGGATGCGTCTAAGATGGTATCCAGAGTTGCGCCTCGGCCTGTCGATTTGCTCAGGGGCGTTGTCTCTTCGGGGTACCCCCTCATGCGTCTCCTCACCCTCGCTACTCTGATGAGTCTTTCGGCCGGCGCTGTTGCGCTGGCTCAGACGACTTCGCCTTCTTCGACGCCATCGACCACCACCACAGCAACCCCGGCGGCCTCGGCTCCTTCTGGCGCTTCGACGTCGAGCGGGACTGCGGCTCAGGATCCTGCCAAGCCTGCGGCGAAGTCTTCGTCGGACGATGCGACGATTGCGGCGGAGCACTCGGCGAATGCCGACGCGGACAAGATCATCGAGCCGAAGGGTGATGCGTCCAAGACGGACGACAAGAATGCGAAGAAGTCCAAGGACGGGAAGACCGACACGGCCGACTCGAAGAAGGACGACGACATTCCGAATCCTGGCGACCATCTTGACCCGCACATCAAGAAGGGCAGCGAGGACGATGTGAACGCGATCGGGACGAGGAATATCGGTGGCCGCGGCATGGGCAACTGGTACTCGACGAACTGGGAGATTGGAACGGGCAAGCAGTACTCGATGGAAGTCGAGAAGAGCTCGCACCTGGTCACGGATCCGGTTGTGGTGGAGTACGTGAACCGCGTGGGCCAGAACCTGGTGAAGAATTCGGACGCGAAGGTGCCGTTCACGATCAAGGTGCTGGACACGGACGAGATCAACGCGATGGCGTTGCCGGGCGGCTACTTCTACGTGAACTCGGGGCTGATCCTGGCGTGCGACTCGGAAGATGAGCTTGCCGGCGTGATGGCGCACGAGATCTCGCACGTGGTGGCGCACCATGCGGCGCGCGAGATGACTCGGCTGAACTACATGCAGATCGGTTCGATTCCACTGATGATCTTTACGCAGGGCACGTGGACGGGCTACGGGATCTACGAGGCGACGCAGCTGGCGGTGCCGATGGCGTTCCTGTCGTTCTCGCGGCAATTCGAAGCGGAAGCGGACTTCCTGGGCGTGCAGTGGATGTACAAGGCGGGTTACGATCCGCAGGGCATGGTGACGATCTTCGAGAAGCTTTCGGCGCTGGAGAAGCACAAGCCCGGAGCGCTGTCGAAGGCGTTCAGCGATCATCCTGCGACGCCGGACCGCATTGCGAATGTTGAGGATGAGATTGCGACGATTCTTCCGGCGCGGCCTGAGTACCTGGTAACGACGAGCGAGTTTGACCAGGTGAAGGCGCGGCTGGCACGCATCCAGAACAAGCGAGGCGTGAACGACAAGAAGAACGGTAATAAGCCCACGCTGCGGCGCACGGGAACCTCGAACAACGATCCCAACTCTACGAACTCGAACTCGAACGACGGGCCGCCTACGCTGGGCCGCAGGAACTGATGTGCAGTGAGTAGAGCGTAGACAGTAGATTGGGTTGAGCTGTGAAGTGGGGCGTGGGCTTTGGCTCACGCCTTCTGCTTTGGGCTTGACTGGAATTTGAGCTGTAGAGGTGCGAGGTGTGCAGGAGAGGCGAGGAGCGAGGTCTCTGAACAGCGATGAGGGGTTGAGCTGTGAGCGATGAGGAGCAGCGCCGGGGCCGGGTGACGTCCGAATCGGATGATTTGAGACAATATGGGTATGAGCAACACGGACCAGAAGCATACGACCGGCTACACTGACGACCACGCGAAGGCTGGTCTGGAGACCAACTTTCCTGCCATCGAGACCTGGCGGAACCAGTTTCAGAAGTACGAGATTCTGATCGACGACCCGGAGTTTACGAGCGTGTGCCCGAAGACGGGTCTGCCTGACTTTGGCGTGCTGAAGATCCGCTACATGCCGCGCGAGAAGTGTCTCGAGCTGAAGAGCCTGAAGGAGTACCTGTTTACGTACCGGAACCTGGGGATCTTCCAGGAGAACATCGTGAACCAGGTGCTGGACGATGTGGTGAAGGCTACGGAGCCGGTGTGGGCGGAGATTGTGGGAGATTTTCGGCCGCGAGGCGGGATCTCGACGATCGTGACGGCGCGGTATCCGCGGACTGAGGAGATGCGGTAGGTGTTTCCGTTCTCCACGCCGTTCGCGATGTGGTCGCCATTGCGCGTGGAGTTGGTGCAGCAGCGGTTGGAAGAGGCGATAGGGCCACCGTCGCAGATGTTCCAGGTGAAGGCTCTTTCGGGCAAGGTGAGTCGCGAGGGTGTCGCGATCTACGTGACTCCGCGGGGAAGAGGCGCGCAGACCGCTCGCGTGCTCAGAGCCCGGATGATCCCGGATGGCGGTGGAACGCGGTTAGAAGGACAGTTCCGGCTGCGCTGGGGAAACGCCATCGCCCAGCTGATCATGTTCCTGATTGTTTCGGGAATGTTGATGAATCAGCTGTTCGAGGCACTGGAGAGAGATTCCGGCGGCTCTCGGGTTTGGGCGTTGGCCGCCCCATGTCTCCTCTTCGTCGTTGCAGTCGGCATATTCCTGGGGCCGATTTTTAGCCCTTCTAAGGACAGGCGGCTCGTTGGGGGGCTCGAGGTGTTACTCGCATCGGAAAGGCCGAAGTGGCTGGATGATGCCGCAAATTAGAAGGTGGAGATGAATCGGCAGGAGAGGCTCGAATCGCTGACCCGGAGTTGGCGGTGGCTGTTTGAGCCTTCGTCGTTTGAGCTTCTCGAGATTTCTCCGTTTGGGGATCTGCTGTCACGCGATGCGGCGGGGATGTACTGGCTGCTGGATGTGAACTTCGGGAAGCTGATGGGACCCGAGGTCAGCGGAGGTGCGGCTGCGGAGATGTTCCCCGACAACTTCGATGGAAGACTCGCGAGCCGGTATCGGGATGCAGGCATCGAGTTGCGGGAAGGGCAGTGTTATGCGTTCACGACGCCGGTGATCTCGCGAGAGGGTTCGTATGAGCCGTTCAATGTCTACGGGGTGGATTCGATGGAGCGTGTGAGCTTTATGGGCGACTTTCATCGCCAGATTCAGCAGATACCGGATGGCACAACGGTCAGGATTGTTATCCGATCGGTTCGTTGGCTTGACTCTGGTGTGGCTTGAATTGGGAGTGGCTTCCTCCGGCTGGAGTGCAGAGGATCATGGGGCCGATGCATCGGGTGATCGCGGATGGTATTCTCACCGCATCGTGACTACTTTTCCTGTTCGAGCGTGCGTTGCTGCGGCTGCGGCTTTGTTTTCTGTCTCTGCGTGTGCGCAGACTTCGGCCGCTGCTGTTCCTCCTGATGCGGCTGAGTCGGCGATGGTGAAGGCGGTGGATGCTTCGGCGGCGAGCGATATCGCCATGCTGGAGCAGATCGTCGATATCAACAGCGGGACGATGAACTTTGCGGGCGTGGTGCGGGTGAAGGACACGATTGAGCCGCAGCTGCAGGCGCTGGGTTTCAAGACGGTGTTTCATCCGATGGATCAGCTGTCGAACCGTGCGGGCGACCTGGTGGCGGAGCATCCCTGTCCTGCGGGCAAGGGTAAGTGTGGGAAGCACCTGCTGCTGATTGGGCACATGGATACGGTGTTCGAGCTGGCATCGCCGTTCCAGCGGTACTCGGTGGTACCAGGAACGAATGGGCGCATAGCGACCGGGCCGGGCGTGGCGGATATGAAGGGCGGGCTGGTGATCCTGCTGAGTGCGCTGCGGGCGATGAAGGCCGCGGGCGCGCTGGATGCGACCGAGATCACGGTGGTGCTGGATGGCGATGAAGAGAAGCCGGGGTCACCGATCAGTGTGGCGCGCAAAGATCTGATCGATGCAGGCAAGCGGAGCGACCTCGCGCTGGAGTTTGAGAACGCGTCGCGGCTGGGCGGCGTGGACGGGCAGGATGCGGTTCGGCTGGGGCGGCGGAGCTCGGGCACGTGGGTGATTGAGACGACGGGGCGGACGGGGCACTCGTCGGGGATCTTTGGCGATGCGATGGGCTATGGGGCGATCTATGAGCTGACGCGCATCCTGGACGAGTTTCGCAAGGAGCTTCCGGAGCCGGGGCTGACGTACAACGTGGGCGTGATCCTGGGCGGAACGAGCGCGGCGGAGAATGCGGAGAAGACCGGCGGGACAGCGACAGGGAAGACGAATGTGATTCCGCCGGCAGCGATTGCGCGCGGCGATCTGCGGACGCTGGACGAAGAGCAGAATACGCGGGTGAAGAAGAAGATGGAGGCGATCGTGCGCGACCATCTTCCGCGCACGGGAGCGACGATCGAGTTCTTCGATACCTACCCGGCGATGGGCGTCACGGAGGGCTCGCAGGCGCTGTTGGCGAAGCTGCAGGAGGTGAATGCAACGCTGGGTTTTGGGCCGAGCGCGGTGGTCGATCCGAAGGAAGGCGGCGCGGGCGATATTGCATTTGTGGCGCCTTATGTTCCGGGGCTGGTGGGCACGGGGTCGATGGGCGCAGGAGCGCATGCGGAGGGCGAGACGGTGTACCTGGACTCGCTGGCGAAGCAGGCCAAGCGCATGGCGTTGCTGATGTATCGGCTGAGCGGGCAGGGGAAGTAGGGGATCGAAGCGAATAGCGGGAGCGGGAGCGTGGGTGCTCCGACCGGTGCCGGGGCTTCTGAATGAGCCCGGGTCCCCAAGTGCGAGGGACCCGGGGCACCCAAGATCGGCCGGGGTTGGTATTCTCCGAGAGGCTGAGGTTTCGCGGCGGCCGGGGGATGCAGATGGCGGAGAGCGTTACCAAGCCTGCGGCGGGTGTGGCACGAGGCGCGACGGTCGCGCTCGTGTTGTTGACCGCGATGAACTTCGTGAACTACCTGGACCGGTACATTCTTCCGGCGGTGCAGGAGCAGATCAAGGGCGAGTTCCATCTCTCCGACAATCAGATTGGTTCGCTGACGCTGTGGTTCATGGTGGCGTATGTCGCGGCATCGCCGGTCACGGGCTGGCTGGGTGACCGCTTTCCACGCAAACCGATGATTGTGATTGCCGCCATCGGGATTGCGGCGATGAACTTCTTTACCGCGAGCGTCCATGACTACATGTCGCTGAACCTGCGGCATGCGGCGCTGGGCATCGGCGAAGCGAGCTTCGGGATCTTCGCACCGTCGCTGCTCGCGGATTTCTATGCGGATGATCAACGCAACCGTGTGCTGACGATCTTCAACCTGTCGCTGCCGTTTGGTGCGGCGATGGGTGTGGAGGCGGGGGCCTGGATCGGCGCTCATCATGGATGGAGGATGAGCTTCATCGCGTCGGCGGTGCCGGGCCTGCTGGTTGCGATCCTGATTGCGGTCTTCATGCGCGAGCCCAAGCGGGCGGTTGTGGAAGGCAAGGCAAAGGCCGATAAGGGCAGTGTCGTTTCGCTGCTGCGAAACCCCGCTTATCTGTGCGCGATCCTGGGATACTCGGCGGTGACGTTTTCGCTGGGTGGGATCTCGTGGTGGATGCCTTCGTTCCTGCATCGGTTTGCGGGGTACTCGATTGAGGCTGCGGGTGGCGTGATGGGGCCGATCATCGTGGTGGCTGGCATCGGTGGCACGGCGCTGGGCGGGTGGATCGCGCAGGTGTGGTCACGGAAGACGTCGAAGGCGCTGTACCTGGTGCCTGCGATCAGCGCGGCGCTCACGATACCACCGGCGATCACGCTGTTCTTCGGGCCGAAGGGCTTGCTGCTGCCTTCGCTGAGCCTTGCGATCTTCCTGGTGTTTCTGGGAACGGGCCCAGTGAATGCGGCCACGTTGAATGCGGTGCCAGCGAACCTTCGAGCGACTGCGATGGCGGGGCAGTTATTTGCGCTGCACATCTTTGGCGACATGTTCTCGCCGAAGCTGATTGGCATCATCAGCGATACGTCCGACCTGCGACATGGGCTGGCGGCGACGCTGGTGACGTTCGCGATTGGGGCGGTGATCTTCTTCGTGGGCGCGAAGTATGCGCCGGAGCTGCATCACGCTTTGCCCGAAGGTGAGGAGACGCCGCAGGCAGCATGAGCTGGCACGTCTCTCCGTTGTGGAGTCCATGGTTGGAGCTGGGTGGGTGGCTGATTGGCGGCACGTGGTGCGTGCGGGCGAACAGCATTTTGCGGCAGCTTCCTACGTTGCCGGATCTCTCCGCGCCGGGGTGGGATGTGGCGACGGAGCGTGAGCTCTCGCTGGTGGTGGTGGTACCTGCCTGTAACGAGGCGGAGACGATTGGGGCATCGCTGGATTGCCTGCTGGCGGCGGACTATCCGAGTCTGTATGTGCTGGCGGTGGATGATCGCTCGACCGACACGACGGGGGCGATCCTCGACGATTATGCGGCGAAGCACCCGGAGCGGATTGGCGCGCTGCACATCACGGATCTGCCGGATGGCTGGCTGGGCAAGGTGCATGCGATGCAGGCGGCGGTGGATGCGACGCGGTCGGAGTTTGTCTTGTTCACGGATGCGGATGTGTTGTTCTCGCCTTCGGTGCTGCGTCGGGCAATGGCGTATGCCGAGATGGAGGATACCGATCACCTGGTGGTGATGCCGACGGCGCAGGTGAAGTCGCGCGGCGAGGGCATGATCCTGGGGTTCTTCCAACTGCTGGGGTTCTGGGCGGCGAGGCCGTGGAAGGTTGCGGATGATCGCGCGCATGATGCGATTGGGGTGGGTGCGTTCAACCTGGTGCGGCGGTCAGCGCTGGAGGAGATGGGCGGGCTGATGCCGCAGCGGCTCACCGTGATTGAGGATGTGACGATCGCGCGGCGGATCAAGGCGGCGGGGCTGAAGTCGCGACTGGCGTTTGCGCCGGGGCTGGTGCTGGTGCACTGGGCCAAGGGGGCGCGTGGCGTGATTCGGGTGATGACCAAGAACCTGTTTTCGGGATTTGGGTTCAACCCGTTCCTGCTGGCAGGCGCGGCGCTTTGGATCGTGGTGTTTTTCCTGCTGCCGCTGCTGGGGCTGGCTTGGCTGCCTACGGTGCTGCCGGCGCTGCTGGTGCTGCTGTCGATGGCGTCGATGTACAGGGTGATCGGGGAGTACAGCCTGATCGATGCGCTGTATGGCTGGGCAGCTCCGCTGGGCGCGGTGATGTTCCTGTATGCGATGCTGCGGTCGCTGGCGTACACGTGGTGGCGGGGAGGCATTGAGTGGCGGGGTACGGTGTATCCGGTGAGTGAGCTGCGGAGCTTCAATGATCCCTTCCACTGGATGCGGGAAGGGATGGAACGAAGGCATCGGATGAAGAACGCGGCGCCTTCGCGGTTGCGGAGGTGGGTGGATCGGTGGAAGAGATAGAGGTTGGGTGCCGGGTCTGACGCTTTCTGAGCTGTAGAGCGATGAGGGGAACAGGTATGAGCGACGAGGAAGACGCTGGGATACTTTTGGCTTTCGTTCCATGAGCAGCTTGCCCTGTACTGAGTCGCGGGTCCCTTGAGGGACCGGTTGCCGCAACGCAGGACGCTGCTGCTGCGAGCGAAATACAGGGGTTCCTCCCCTCGCTACGCTTCTGGGTCGGAATGACGGTCATGAACAACAACGGCGTCCCTGGGGGACGCCGTTGTTGTGTTTGCGATTTGAGCCTGGATTAGACTTCGACTGCCTGGCGGCCGTAACGCTTCTCGACGTAGTCGTCGAGGATGACCTGGAACTCTTCGACGATGTGATCGCCTTTGAGGGTCATGGCTAGTTTGCCGTCGATGTAGACGGGGGCCTTGGGCTCCTCGAAGGTGCCAGGGAGGGAGATGCCGATGTTGGCGTGCTTCGACTCACCGGGGCCGTTGACGATGCAGCCCATGACGGCGAGCTTCATCTCTTCGACGCCGGGGTAGATCTTCTTCCATTCGGGCATGGATTCGACGAGGTAGTTCTGGATGCGGAGGGCGAGCTCCTGGAAGTAGGTGCTGGTGGTGCGGCCGCAGCCTGGGCAGCTGGTGACCTGCGGCATGAAGCTGCGGATCGCAAGCGACTGCAGGATCTGCTGCGCGCAGCGGACTTCCTCGGCGCGGTCGGCGCCGGGCTCGGGGGTGAGCGAGACGCGGATGGTGTCGCCGATGCCCGCGAGCAGCAGCGGCGAGAGGCCTGCCGTGGAGGTTACGATGCCTTTCATGCCCATGCCGGCTTCGGTGAGGCCGAGGTGGATGGCGTGGTCGGTGCGGCGGGCGAGCTCGGTGTTGACGTCAATGAGGTCGCGGACGTTGGAGACCTTTGCGGAGAGGACGATCTGGTCGCGGCGCAGGCCGTAGCGCTCGGCTGCCTCGGCGTTATCGAGAGCAGACACGACCATGGCTTCCATCATCACGTCGCGTGCGGGCAACGGCGTCGTGGACTTGGAGTTGGCGTCCATCATCTTGGTGAGGAGGGCCTGATCGAGCGAGCCCCAGTTGACGCCGATGCGGACGGGCTTCTGGTACTCGACGGCGCACTCGACCATGGTGCGGAAGTTGTCGTCATCCTTGCGGCCGATGCTGACGTTGCCGGGATTGATGCGGTACTTGGAGAGGGCGTGCGCCATCTCGGGGTACTTGCGGAGCAGGAGGTGGCCGTTGTAGTGGAAGTCGCCGACGATGGGCGTGTTCCAGCCCTTGGCGCGGATGCCTTCGACGATGTGCGGCACGGCCTGGGCGGCCTCGTCGTTGTTGACGGTGATGCGGACGAGCTCGGAGCCTGCGCGCGCGAGTGCGGCGATCTGCTGGACGGAGGATTCGACGTCGGCGGTGTCGGTGTTGGTCATCGACTGGACGACGACGGGAGCGGAGGAACCGAGCTTCACTCCTCCTACGTCAACGGTGGCGGATTTGCGGCGGAGAACCTGTGGCATCGCTCTCTATTTTACCGCTTCGGCCCTGTCGGCCGAAGCGTTGGGGGCCAGGGCCCAGGGTTCAGGGGCCAGAGAGCAGGTTTTGGCGCGCGCTATTGCAGGGGGAGGGATTGGAGGAGGCCGCCGTTGCGGGCTAAGGCGTTTTGTCCGCGTGGGAGCTTGAGGGGCGAGTTGGGGCCGAGGTCGCGGTCGTAGAGCTCGCCGTAGTTGCCAGTGGCTTCGATGACGTGTTGGGGCCACGCGTCGTCGAGGCCGAGGGGGCGGCCCAGTTCGCGGGTGAGGCCGAGGAGGCGGCGGAGGGTGGGGTCTTGAGATTTGGTAGCCGCGGCGAGGTTGGCGCGGGTGATGTTGTGCTCTTCGGCGGCGATGAGGAGGTTCAGGGTCCAGGTGAGGATGTTGCGGAGTTGGAGGTCTTCTGAGGTTCCTGAGCGCGAGGCCATCGCTAGCGTGTCGGGGGCGAGGGTTTCGGGCAGGAGCTCGTAGTCGGGCGCGTGGGAGCCCAGGGAGAGTCTGACGGTGGCGAGGCGGGTGAGATCTCCGGCGAGGGCGGAGCAGTTGTGCGTGGAGAAGGCGGCTTCCATCTCGCCCTGTTCGGAGAAGGGATAGGGCACGAGGGTGAGGTGGTGGGTGTCGAAGTATGTGTGGAGCTGGGTTTCGGTCTCGGTCTCGGCGAGGTAGCAGATGCGCTGGCTCGACAGCTGCGCGAGGGTGGTGATGTGTGCGGCGGTGGGCACGAGGATGCCGATGGCGTCGTAGAGGACGGGCTGGGTGAGCAGGATGCCGGGCTGCGTGGCGTGGGTGAAGTCGTCGGAGACAGAGGGGACGAGGTCGACCTCGCCGGCGCGGAGGGCGTCGAGCGCGGTGTCGTTGTCGGGATAGCCCTTGATGGCGTAGTGGGCCTGAGGGCCGAGGATGGCGGCGGCTACAGCACGGCAGAGGTCGGTGTCGAAGGCGACGCGGGGGCCGTGCTGGTCGGCGGGGTTGTACTCGGCTTCGGACTGGTTGAGGCCGCAGAGGAGGGTGCCGCGGCGGCGGATGGTGGTGAGGGGGTCGGTGGAGAGATTTCGATCGAGTTGCGAGTTGTGAGTTTCGAGTTTCGAGTTTGCGGTGGGCGCGGGCGTCTGTGCCATGAGAACCCGGGTCCCAAAGACGGGACCCGGGGCACCCAGGGTGGTGGCAAGGGCGAGCGCCAGAACTGCCGGCTTCATGGCTTCCAGTTACCGGAGTGCGGGTCGCCGGGGGTGGTGTTGGGGCGGGGGTTGAAGTCCGCGGGGACGGGGTTGGGGAGGTCGGCGTCGGTGGGCTTGATGTGGAGGGTCTTGCAGCCCTGGCCGCCATAGTGCGGGAAGGCTGTGAGCTGGGTCTCGGGGATGATGGCGTAGCTGGCGGGCAGGAGCTTGCGCTTGCCGAGGAGGCGGGCGTTGTCGAAGCCGGTGAGCAGGTCGGAGACGCCCGGGGTGAGGTCGTCGGCGGGGCCGAGGAAGTCCTGGCCGTACTTCTCGTGGCCGATCTTGCGGGCCTTCAGTTCGTCGGGCAGGTCGGCGAGGGGGATGAGGTCGAAGAGCTCGTCGACGAACTTGATGATGGAGCTGTGCTCGGAGGGCGCGTGCGAGATGGCGTGCGAGGCGCCGTAGGGCGAGATGAGCAGGAAGGGGATGCGTGGGCCCTGATCGAGCGGCAGGCCCTTGGCGTCGTGCGAGCGGATGTGCGGCTGGGTGTGGTCGTAGAGGCCGTCGGTCTCGTCGTAGGCGATGAGGATGGCGGCGTGCGGCCAGTAGGGGCTCTGGGCGATGGCGTTGATCTCGCGGGCGAGCATGGCTTCGCTGATGCCGGAGTCGGAGTAGCCTGGGTGGTCGTCGTCGCCGGCGAAGTTCTTCTGCGCGTTGGGCGAGGGATCGGCGGGAGTGAAGCCGAAGATGTTGCCGTAGCCGCCGCGGATGTAGAAGACGCCGGAGCCGGGCAGCTTGCGCTCGGCGACGTCGGAAAAGAAGGTGTTGAGCGAGTGCATGTGCACGTTCGCGAGAGGATTGTCGGCGACGTAGCCGAAGTATTGCGGAGCGTTGTGATGCGCGACGTAGCCGACGTGCAGGGCCTTGCCTGCTGGGTCGTTGGGCTCGTGCGCGTAGCCCTGCTGGTACCAGCCCCAATTGATGGGAGCGACGCCGTGGCCGGCGATCTTCTCGATGTCGTCCTGCACGTCGCCGAGGTCGATGGCGGGGTTGTAGTCGGCCTGGGTGGTCTTGACGATGTCGGAGCCCATGAAGGAGAGCGGCAGCGAAGCGTAGGTGAGGTTGTCGGCGAAGGTCTTCTCGGGATTGGGCTTGGGTTGCACGGGATTGCCGGCTTCGTCCTGCGCGAGGCCCCAGTAGGGGCGCGCGTTGCCGACGGTGGGCATGGTGGCACCGTGGGCTCCTTCGGCGAGCTCGGGATGGAGCATCCACTGGGTCTCGCCGGTCTGGCCGGAGATCATGCCGATGGCGTTGGGCCCTGAAGGGCCGACGACGGTGTCGAAGAAGTGATCGAAGAGGGTGAAGCGGTCGGCGTACTGCCAGAGGAAGGGCGCGATGTCGCAGTCGACGTGGGCCATGACGAGCTCGCCCATCTGCTTGCGGGCGAGGGAGGGCAGTTTGGACGGCTTGCCGTCTGCGAGCGTGACGCCTTCTTCGCTGAGGGCGTACTGGTCGTTGCGCGCGAGGCCGTTCGCGTCGAGGTCAAGCTTGCGCGAGATGCCGACGTGGGAGTGGTCGACGGAGTCGATGTCGGTGGGGTAGATGGGGACGGTGTTGCCGTCCTTGTCCTTGACGGTGATGGGGATGCGGAAGGGCGAGATGGTGGTGACGGTGCCGTCGAGGTTGACGATGGGCTGGGTGAAGCCTGCGACCTGGCTGGCGGGCTTGTTGTAGAGGCCGTCGGCGCCGGGGTAGTTGCCGAAGTAGAAGTCGAAGCTGCGGTTCTCCTGGAAGAGGACGAAGACGTAGCGGATGTCCTTCTTGATGAGAGCTAGCTTCTGGTCGTGGGTGAGGATGGGCTCTTTCGCGACGCGGCTGGCCCACTTGGCGCTGATGGCGTTGGAGACGGGAGCCTTCTCGACGGCGTCGGGCTGTTGGGCGAAGAGGACGCTGGGGCAGGCGGCTAGCGTCAACGCTAACGCCGAGCGCCGGACGAGGGTAGGCAACAGACTTGTCGTGGCGGGAGACATTGGTCCTGATTGTTACAGGCGGGTTACAGGTGGGGCAAGAGAGCGTTGTTGGGTGTTGGGTGTTCGATGTTTGGAGGGAAGCATCCTGTGAACCCACGTCTCAAGAGCGAGACGTGGGGCACCCAGAGTTGTGGTGGACCTATGAAGCGGGGGCTTTGTCGAAGAGCTGTTCGATCTCTTCGAGGGTGCGGCCCTTGGTTTCGGGGAGGAAGAAGGCTACGGTGAGGAGATACACGAGGCTGCAGCCGGCGAAGAGGAAGAAGATGAAGCTGTAGCCGTGCTTGGAGACGACGGGGAGAAAGACTCCGGCGAGGGCGGTGGAGACGATCTGGTTGATGACGAGCGCGATGCTCATGCCGTTGGAGCGGATGCGGGTGGGCATGAGCTCGGAGAGTGCGAGCCAGACGCAGACACCGGGGCCGATGGCGTAGAAGCTCATGAATAGATAGAGGCCGATGGCGAGGAGCCAGCCGTGCTGCGAGGTGGGCACGGCGGAGATCTTCGCGCCGACGATGTGCAGCGGGGCGGTCTTTGCGGTGTCGAGATTTGCGAAGGGGTTCTGGAAGAAGGACTCGACGCGGGAGCCGGGCAGAGCGTCAGCGCGGGTGACGGTGATGGGGGCGGAACCTGCATCATCGGAGCGATGGATGCTGGTGGCGCCGGTGTAGTCGCCGTAGCTGTAGATGACGGCGAGCGAGGCGCGGGTATTGTCGACGGTGGAGGCGCCGGAGCCGAGCAGGTGCGCGGCGGAGGTGGGATCGAAGGGCAGCTTGAGGGTCTGGTCGGGGGAGACCATGGCCTGCACCTGCGCCGTGACGTCGACGCTGTTGCTCTCGCTGGTGCGGAAGAGGAAGCCAACGAGGACGAGCGAAGCGAAGAGGCCGGAGCAGCCGAGGGTGAAGAGGAATTTGCGGCCTTTGCGATCGATGAGCTCGACGCCGACCATGGTCATGCAGAAGTTGACGGCGGTGAAGACGACGTAGCCCCAGTGGGCGGCGAGGTCGGAGAGGCCGCTCTGCAGGAGGATGTTGGTGTTGTAGCCGATGATGGAGTTGATGCCGGTGGCCTGGTTGCAGGCGAGGATGACGCACGCGAGGACGAAGGGGATGATGTACTTGCGGCGGAGGATGGAACCGGAAGGCTGCGCGGTGGTGGAGCTGGATGCGGATGCGTCTCTGGCGGCCATCTCGGCGAGCTCGAGGGCGGCCTGCTCGGGCATGCGGGAGCGGAGCAGGGCAGTCTCAGCCTGAGAGGTTTTGCCCTTGCGGAAGAGCCAGCGGGGCGACTCGCCGACGAAGAGAGCCCCCATGACAAAGAGGGCGCCCGGAGGCAGCGAGACCCAGAAGATGCTGCGCCAGGCGTGGTCCTTGAACTGGAAGAGCGCGTGGGCGTTTGCGGTGGCCGTGACGTGCGTGACGCGATAGCTGAAGTAGAGGCCGATGACAGCGGCGGAGAAGATGCCGAAGGTGAGCAGCCACTGGAAGATGGCAGTGCCGCGCCCGCGGGTGGAGGCGGGCAGGCACTCGGCAAGATAGAGCGGGACGACGACGCCGATGAAGCCACCGCTGATGCCCTGCAGCAGTCGGCCGTAGAAGAGCGCGGAGTAGCTCTGCGAGAGCGCGATGATGGGAATGGAGATGGAGAAGGCGATGCCGCTGACGATCATGAGCGGCTTGCGGCCGATGAGATCGGCGAGCACGCCGGCGAAGAGCGTGGAGATGACGCTGCCGAGCAGCACGGCGGCGACGATGGTGGAGAGCTGGCCCGCGCTGAGCTGGCGCGTGGCCTGAAGGTAGGGCAGCGCGCCACCGATGATGCCTACGTCGACGCCGTAGAGCAGGCCACCGAGGCCAGCGACGAGAAGAACAAAGCGGGTGTAGGCAGTACGGCGCGGGTCGAGCGGTGCGATCTCGCGCGGCGCGTCATCGGCGATGGGGAATGCGGGCATCCGGTTGGTTTCCTTGTCCCCCACGATACTGCATGAGGAGCAGGGAATAGGGATCAGGGAACAGGGATTAGGACAGCAACGACGGTTCGAGTGTGAAATAGGGGCATGGGGATGACGGGAGAAGATCGCACGTGGCTGGTGGAGCGGGCGCTGGCCGCGGGCTTCGATCTTGCGGGGATTGCTGCGGTGCCAGCGGTGGAGAGCGATGCCGCGGTGCGGCTGGATGCACGCTATGCCGCGTGGATCGCTGAAGGCCGCGCGGGTGGCATGGAGTGGCTGAAGCGTACGGATGAGGCAGGGCAGCTGGTGCGTGGTGATGTGCGGCGGGCGTTCCCGTGGGCTCGCAGCGTACTGGTGTGCGCGCTGGAGTATGGGTTGCAGGGAGCGCCACGGTCGATTGACGCTGCGGAGGCTGGCGCGGGGTGGATTGCTCGGTATGCGTGGAGTGGAGGGGCAGCGGAACAGCAGAACGGAAAGGCAGCAGAACAGCAGAACGGAAAGGCAGCAGAACAGCAGAACAGCGGAACAGCGGAACACGGTAGTGCGGTGCCTGGAGGAAGTGATTATCACGAGGTGTTACTGCCTCGGCTGAAGGCGGTTGAGGCGGAATTGAAGGCGCGCTTTGGTGAGGCTCTGGAGACGCGGTGCTACGTGGACACTGGGCCTATCGTGGAGCGGGCGATTGCGGAGTGGGCGGGGATTGGATGGGTCGGCAAGAATGCCTGCCTGCTGAACCAGGAGCGTGGGTCGTGGATGCTGCTGGGCGTGATTGTGACGGAGCTGGAGCTTGAGTCGGCGCAATGGACGCTGCCTGCCGCGGATCGTTGTGGAAGCTGCACGCGGTGTATCGATGCTTGTCCTACGGATGCGCTGGTGGCGCCTCGGCAGATGGATGCTTCGCGCTGCATTGCGTACCTGACGATCGAACATAAGGGCGCGATTGACGAAGCGTTGCGCGAGCCGATGGGGCGGCAGGTGTTTGGCTGCGATATCTGCCAGGACGTGTGCCCGTGGAATGCGAAGAGCGCGCGGGGGCCGGTGGTTGCGGACTGGAAGAGGATGCCTTCGCGGGAGGCGCTGATCAATCCGGACCTTGCATGGTTGGCTTCGATGGAGAGCCGCGACTTCAAGCAGTGGTTTCGGGGATCACCCTTGGAGCGTACGGGCAAGAAGCGGCTGCATCGCAACGTGGCGATTGCGATGGGGAACAGTGGGGAGGCTAGGTTTGTGCCCCAGCTTGAAACGTGGGCAGCAGGAGCGGATGAGGTACTTGCCGATGCTGCTCGGTGGGCGATGGCGAGGATCGAAGCGCTTGGTCAGAGCGGAGAGAGGCGTGATTGAGTTGCGGGTATCGGGTTTTGAGCTTCGAGTTGGGGCGGGGATTTGCCGGGAGCGGAAACGTAGACTAGACGTATGAGTGTTGAGGCGCCAGAGAAGGATCTGGAGATCAAGAAGGCTGGAGGCGAAGAGCTTTCGCCTGCGCTGGTGGCGGCTCCGGCGCAGCGTGTGGCGGAGAGCGGCACGTGGGAGCAGGTGCGTGCGCTGGCGCGTTACATGACGCACACCGAGGTGCACACGTATGCGTTCAGCGTGGCGGCGCAGGTGATCCTGTCACTGTTTCCGTTCATCGTGCTGCTGCTGACGATCTCGCAAAAGGTGTTTCACTCGCCCGCGATGACGAACATGGTGGGGCAGATGATGACGTACTTTCTGCCCAGCAACCAGGACTTTGTGATGCGCAATATGCGGGTGCTCGCGAATTCGCATGCGGGCACGCGGGTGTTCTCGCTGGTGATGCTGTTCATCACGGTGACGGGCGTGTTTCTGCCGCTGGAGGTGGCGCTGAACAGTGTGTGGGGCGTGAAGAAGAATCGCAGCTACCTGCACAACCAGGTGGTGTCGATCGGGCTGGCGGCGGGGGTTGCGATCCTCGCGATGGGGTCGATTGCGTTGAGTGCCGGACAGCGTGAGGTGATGGCGAAGGTGTTCTTCGGGCACACCGATAACTTCCTGTACAACCTGGTCACGCAGGGGTTTTTGCGGGTCGCGGCTCTGGCCGCGAGTATCGGGCTGTTCTTCCTGATCTACTGGGCGCTGCCGAATCGCAAGGTGCCGGCGCGAGCGGTGCTGCCGACGGCGATCGTCGTTGGTGTGATGTGGGAGGCGGCAAAGTACATCTACATCTTCGCGCTGCCTTACCTGGATTTTCGCGCGGTGTATGGGCCGTTCGAGGTGTCGGTGGGGCTGATGATGTGGGCGTTCATTTCGGGGCTGCTGTTGCTGGGCGGAGCGTACGTCTCCGCGACGCGGCAGGCGCTGCGCGAGGCGCGTGCGGACGATGCGGAGCGCGAGGCGAGCTGATGTATGCGGCCTCTTCAACGTGAGGCTGTAGAGGTGCGAGGGTTTCAGGGATTCAGGAGTGAGGTAGAGCGGCGCTGTTGAGCGTCGAGCTACGAGGTGCTGAGCGTCGAGGCGGCTGAAGGAGGCTACTCGGTCTTCGGTGCGCCGTTGCGCTTCACGTGGAAGGACTTGATCGCGATGTCGTGCGGCTGGGCGCCGGCGGGGAGCATCGTGACGAGCTCGGGGGTGGTGGTCTTCTGGGTGCGGATGACAGCGACGTCGGCTGAGCCTGTATCGACGACCAGGAGCGCATGCTGGTCGGTGGAGAAGGCGATGGCGTCGGGATGTGCCCCGGTGCGGACGCTGGTCTCGACGCGGCTGTCGTCGATGGAATAGGCCGCGATGGAGTCGGTGCCGAAGGTGCTGACCCAGAGTGTGCCGGGAGCGGCGAGGCCGGTGTCTTCGCTGATGACGCCGCGGACGGGCTTTGGCCCGACCAGAGTGGTGGCGATGACCTCGTTGGTCCAGGTGGAGATCTCGGAGATGGAGTCGGAGTCGAAGTTCATGGAGAAGACTTCGTTGCCGCTGGGCTCCATGGCGAGTTGGACGGGGGTTTTGCCGACGTCGAGGAGGCTGAGGAGATGGTCCTGCTGCAGGGTAGCGTCCTGCTGGCCGCGGTAGGATTCGGGAGCGGCGGCGAGCCAGACGACCATGACCTGGTGGCCGCCGGAGCAGGCGATGAAGGCCTTCGAAGAGTCGGGCAGGATGGCGATGTCGGTGGCGCCTGGGCAGCCGGAGAAGGTGGAGCGGAAGCGCAGTGGAGCTTGTGTGTCGCTGCCGATGTTATAGATCGAGACGCTGCCGGCGGTGCGGTTGCTGACGACGAGGGCGCGGTTGTCGGGCGAGACGCGGGCTACGCCGGGGCCTTCGCCGGAGGCAACGGTGGCGATCTCGCGACGCTTATCGAGGTCCAGCACGCTGACGGTGTTGGAGCCGGAGTTGGGCACGTAGGCGCGCAGGCCGTCGGGTGAAACGGCGAGGAAGTACGGCGTGTGATGGACGCCGATGGTCGCCGCGACGGTGTTGGTCCCTGCATCGATGACGGAGACGGAGTCGCTGCCGGTGTTGACGGCATAGATCTCATTGCGGGTGGGGCTGGCGACGATGCCGGAGGGGTTCCTGCCGACGTTGACGCTGCGATCTTTGCGCAGGTAGACAAGGTCGAGTACCGTGACTGCGTTGGCCTGGCCATCGGTGATGTAGGCGAACTCGCGGTAGTTGGATGGATAGGCAGGGAAGCGGTCGCGGCGGCAGGCGGCCAGCGACAGGGCAGCCGCGCCAAGCAGGAGTGCCGAAGCAGCGCGCCGATGATGAGGTTGCAGAGAGAATCCCACGGTCGTCTTCGAGTGTAGGGGGATGACACGGGACCCGCAACGTGAAAGCGCGAGAGGTGGCGATTCCACCGGCATCGTGCGAACCCATGTCTCAGAATCGAGACATGGGGCACCTGGTGGAGCGAGAAGGTTGATCGAGTCTGGAGCTTTGAGCTTGGGGTTTGGAGCTCAGATTCCAGTTTCCCAGATGCCAGATTCCAGTTAGTCGCGTGGGGTCTTCTTCCACTGAACGGCGAGCCAGCCGGCGTAGCCGAACTGGATGATCCAGACCACGAGGTAGGCGTAGACGAGGTGACGCTCGGAGAGTGTGGAAAAGGGAATCATCATGCCTCCAGTACGGGTTCACCGCGCAGCATGGCTTCGGTGGCGAGGGTGTCCTGATGCTGGCGGCGGCGTTCGAGGGCGTAGCGCCAGCCGAGGATGAAGATGCCCCACATGAGGAAGGCGGCCACGTTCCAGAGGACGGCAGGAACCATGCTCTTGTCGATGCCGGAGTCTGAGCTGCCGCCGAAGACGGGAGCGGGATGCTGGGTGCGCCACCAGTGGATGCTCATGTAGCAGATGGGCACGTCGATGGCAGCGAAGACGCCGAGTACGGAGGCGACCATGGCGGTCTGGCCCCCGGAGGCGAAGCTGCGCAGGAGCATGTAGCTGACGTAGAGCAGCCAGAGGAGGAGGTAGGTGGTGAGGCGCGCGTCCCAGGCCCACCAGATGCCCCATGCGGCGCGTCCCCAGAGCATTCCGGTCGCGAGGCCCACGGTGGAGTAGACCACGGTGATCTCAGCGGCGGCGACGGCCATGGCGTCGGCCTTGGCTGCAAGCTCAGGCTTGGACTGACGCCAGAAGAGGAACAGCAGCGAAGCGCCGCAGTTGATGTACGGGAAGATGAAGCTGAGGATGGTGTGCGGGAAGTGATAGAAGAAGACGCGATAGAGGTTGCCCATGGTGGCTTCCTTGGGCGCAATCATCGCCTGATAGAAGCCGTAGGCCATCACGAGCATCGTGAGAGCGAACCAGATACCCGCGAGGGGCGTGCTTTTTCTGCTGTCTTTCACGTCTTCGATTCTATCGTGTGGCCCCGACGGGGGCTGGTGACGAACCGCACAGGTGTTGGGGGCGTTATTCGCCCTGGAGGACGGTGTCGAAGAAGAGCAGGCAGGCTGTGGTGAAGATGACGTTGTAGCCGATGAGGACCTTGATCCAAAGGTTGGGGGATGCCTCGCCGGTAAGGATCGAGGTTGTGGCCTGGATCATCGCAAGCAGCGCGGGCAGGGAGATGGGGAAGAGGATGAGCGGCAGCAGCAGCTCGCGGTTGCGGGTGCGAAGGCTAAGCGCTGCGAAGAAGGTGCCGTTGCCGACCAGTGCCCAGGTGCCGAGCGGAAGGACGATCAGCAGGAGCCAGGTCTGGCCGAGCGGATGCAGGTTGTAGAAGACGGCGAAGACCGGGGCGAGGACCATCTCTACCGCGGTGACGAAGAAGAAGTTGGCGAAGGCTTTGCCGAGGAAGAGCGCAGAGCCCGGTGCGGGGGCGAGGCGATGTGCGTCGAGGACTGCGTTCTTCAGCTCACGAGCCCAGGACTGGTTGAGGGCGTTCATCGAAGCGAAGAGCAGGGCCACCCAGAGCAGGCCGCCGGAGATCTGGCGCGTGATGGTGGGGTAGCTGGCGGGGTCGAAGGCCATGGCGAAGACCACCACCACGAGCAGGGTGAAGAAGAGCATCCCGTTGATGGCGTCGCGGGCGCGCCATTCGAGGCGGAGTTCCTTGGCAAAGTGGGCCAGGACATAGTCGGCGTAGTTCATGCGGAGGCACCTGCCTTGCTGAGGTCGACGAGCGTGGCCTCGGTGGCCTTCAGGTAGTCGGCGGGCGAGAGGAGGATCTGCACGCCGCGCATGCCGGCGGAGATGCTGATGATGTCGAAGAGCTCGATGGTCTCGTCGGCGAAGGCGGGAAAGGGTTTCTTTGCGGCGAGGACGGTGACGCCGCCGCGGATGTAGCCGGTGAGGGGCTCGACGTCCTTGAGGGAGGCAAGCTCGACCTTGCGGACGCCGGCGGCGGAGGCGAGCTTCTTGAGGTCGAGCTCCTGGTTGCCGGGGACTACGGCGAAGAAGTGCTCGCGCGGGGCCGCTTCGGTCACGAGGGTCTTGAAGACCTGCTCAGGAGGGAGGCCGACCTTCTTCGCGACGGAGATCGCGGTGAGGTCGTTGGGGTCGACGTCGTAGGTGCGGAGCTCGTAGGAGATGCCCAGGCCGTCGAGGAGGCGAGCGGCGTTGGTTTTGGGGGCCGCGGTGTGCTTGCTCATGCGTGGGCTCCTTCCTGACGATGCTGGATCGTTGCGACCTTGCCCTGGCGCAATGTGACGGTGGTGCGGGCGAGCGGGCTGGCGAGCTCGGCCTGGTGGGTGATGAGCATGAGGGTGCGGGGCGTGCCGTCGGCGGAGGGTACGTCGACCCAGGCAAGGAGGCGGTCGATCATGGCGTGCGCGGACTGGACGTCGAGGTTGGAGAAGGGCTCATCGAGGAGCAGGAGGTCGGGCTCGGTGAGGAGGACGCGGGCGAGGGAGGCTCGCTGGCGCATGCCTTGCGAATACTCGCCGACGCGGCGGGTGTTGGCGGGGTCGAGCGCGACGGCACGGAGGGCGGCGGCGGCGCGGGCCTGGAGCTCGGACCTGGGCGCGGGCTGGCCTTCGAGGGTATAGAGGCGGGCGAAGTACTCGAGGTTCTCCATGCCGGTGAGCTCGTCGTAGAGCATGGAGGCGTGGCCCATGGTGGCGATGCGGCCGCGCTGGTCGGCGGGCGTGAGGCCGAAGACGCGGAGCTTGCCGAAGCTGGGCGTCCAGAGGCCGGAGACCATCTTCATGAGGGTGGACTTGCCGGCACCGTTCTCGCCGAGCAGGACGACGCTGGAGCCGGCGGGAATGGCGAGCGAGACCTCTCGCAGGGCCGCGAAGTTGCCGAAGATCTTCGAGACGCGGTCGAGTTCGACGGCTGGAAGTGGGTGAGAGCTGCCCGGTTGTACGAGTTCTGGCACGTCTCGGAGTATAGAAGGTGCGGTCGGCGAGGGCTGGTGATGTGTCGCACAGGAGTGGTTCGGAAGGGTGAAAAGGAATGATCGAGTTGTGAAGTACGAGTTGTGAGCTGCGGGTTTGGGCTACAGGGAGCCCTGCCCTTCATGGACATGGGGCACCCGGATGCTTCTATCCCGCGTTTGCTCTCATGGAACGGTCGTGTTACAAGAGATACATTCCTCCTGCGCAAGCAGGACGAATTTCATGAAGAGTGGTTGAGGGACGAGCCCTTTGACGCCACGACAACCGGACAGCTTGTTGGTACCGGTGTCAACTCTCTCCCGAGCGATCGGGGAACATGAGATTCGGTGGCAGGGACTTGTCTCTCGTTAAGAGATAGTCCTCACTGATTTGCCACGAACCTCCTGTATTCCCCCTTCACAACCTAGAGAGACGTCATCGGCAGATCCGCTCCACCGCTTTTGGGAGCGGACGAATGAGTGCTTCGCGTACGGTGTATGAGCTTCGCTGCGGCGAGTGCGGCAAGAGCTATGGGAATCAGCCCCTTTCAGCCTGCCAGGATTGTCTTGCGCCGCTGGAGGTCCAGTACGATCTCGAATCGGTGCGCGGCCGTTTTACGCGCGAGAGCGTAGCCAAGGGGCCGGCGAGCATCTGGCGCTACAAGCAGCTGCTTCCCATCCCCGAAGGCTTTGAGCCGGACCTTCCGGTGGGCTTTACGCCACTGTTGAAGGCGAAGAAGCTGGGCAAGCGCATTGGGGCCAACCATCTCTTCGTGAAGAACGATGCGGTTTGCTTTCCGACGCTGAGCTTCAAGGACCGCGTGGTGGCGGTGGCGCTGGCGAATGCGCAGGCGTTTGGCTTCACGACGGTGGGTTGCTCGTCGACGGGCAATCTCGCGAACTCGGTGGCGGCGCAGTCGGCGCGGCTGGGGTTGAATGCTTGCATCCTGGTGCCAGCGGATCTCGAGCCGGCGAAGATTCTGAACACGCTGGTCTATGGCGCGCGGCTGGTGCGGATCGATGGCAACTACGACCATGTGAACCGGCTGTGTACGCTGATTGCGGACGAGTACAACTGGGGCTTCGTGAATGTGAACCTGCGGCCGTACTACGCCGAGGGCTCGAAGACGATGGGGTATGAGATCGCCGAGCAGCTGGGTTGGAAGCTGCCGGACAATGTGGTCGTGCCGATGGCGGGCGGATCGCTGGTGCGGAAGATTCGCAAGGCGTTCAGGGAGCTGGTGACGCTGGGTCTCGTTGAGGACAAACCGGTGCGGTTTTTCGGAGCGCAGGCGACCGGATGCTCGCCGATCTCGCATGCGGTGAAGCAGGGATGGGAACACATTGAGCCGCAGCGCCCGAACACGATCGCGCGGTCGCTGGCGATTGGCAATCCGGCCGATGGTCCGCTTGCAGCGAAGATGATTGCGGAGACCGGTGGCTGGGCCGAGGACGTGAGTGACGTCGAGGTGGTGAGCGGCATCCAGGAACTTGCCGAAACGGAAGGAATCTTCACCGAGACGGCTGGCGGTGTGACGACGGCTGTGACAGCCAAGCTATATGCGCAGGGTCGCATTGGTGCGGACGAGACGACGGTGATCTGCATTACGGGCAACGGGCTGAAGACGACCGATGCGCTGGCGGATCGTTACGATGCAGGCATCGCCGTGAAGCCGCGGCTGGCCGAGTTTGATACGTACATCCGCGGGGTTGACCCGGCACTCATTGGGACGGCGCGTGAAGAAGAGCTTGAAGTAGCAGGAGGTGTGCAGTGAGTGTGAAGGTCGTGTTGCCGACGGCGTTGGCCCGTCATACGGAAGGTGTGAAGACGATTACGACGGAGGCGAAGAACCTGCCGGATCTGCTGGCGGAGTTCGATGCGAAGTTTCCTGCGCTCTCGCAGAACGTGAAGGATGAGCATGGCAAGTTGCGGCGGTTCATCAACGTGTATGTGAACGATGAGGACATCCGGTTTCTCGGCGGCGATGCGCTGGCGTTTGAGGATGGCGATGAGGTCATGCTGATTCCGAGCATTGCGGGCGGGGTTTTGTAGGACGGCGAATAGAGCTTCGCGCGAGCGAAAGGCCGGTGAGAACTCTCACCGGCCTTTTGCTTTGTATGGAGGTACGGTCGCGCTACCCGCGCGATGCCCACATCTCAAAATCGAGATATGGGGCACCCGCATTGTGTGGCTAATTTCGCGCTAGCCGCGGTAGCTTTCGAGGCGCTGGCAGGCTTCGGTGAGCTCTTCGTCCTTCTTCGCGTAGCAGATGCGGAGGAGGTTATCGCCTGCATTGCGCCCTTGCTCGTCTGTCGAGAAGAAGGCTGAGCCTGCTACGGTGGCGATGCCGATCTGTGCGAGCAGGGTGCGGGCTTTTTGCTTTGCGTTTGCGCCGGGGACGCTGGTGGCGTCGGCGAGGATGTAGTACGCGCCGTCGGGCACGGAGGGTGTGAGGCCGGCCTTGGTGAGGGCGGCGCAGACTTTGTCGCGCTTGGCCTGATACTCGGCTGCGAGATCGGTGTAGAAGCTCGGCGGGAGCTGCAGCAGACCGGCGGCGGCTCCGTGTTGCAAGGGCGCGGGCGCGCAGATGTAGGTGAGGTCGTGGAAGTTGCCGATGGCAGGGATCCAGCGCGGATCGGCGGCGAGATAGCCGAGACGCCAACCGGTGACGGAGAAGGTCTTGGAGAAGCCGGAGATGGTGATGGTGCGTTCCATCATGCCTGGCAGCGCGGCGATCGACAGGTGTTGGGCGCCGTCGTAGAGGAAGTACTCGTACATCTCGTCGGTGATGACGAAGAGGTCGTGCTCGATGGCGAAGGCGGCGATCTGTTCGAGTTCAGCGAGCGAGAAGACCTTGCCGCTGGGGTTGGCGGGTGTATTGAGTACAAGCGCGCGGGTGCGAGGGGTGAGCGCGGCGCGCAGGCGGTCCATGTCGAGGGAGTACTCGGGCGCGTGCAACGGCACGGTGTTGGCCTTGAGGCCCTGGGCGCGGATGGTGAGCAGGTGATAGCCGTAGAAGGGCTCGAAGATCAGCAGTTCATCGCCGGGATTGAGCAGGGCCTGGAGGGTGCAGTAGAAGGCGCCTGTGGCTCCGCTGGTGACGAGCACCTGCGAGTGGGGATCCACGTGGAGCTTGTTGAAGCTGGCGAGCTTCTGCGCGATGCCTTCACGCAATGCGGTAATGCCGTCGAGGCGGGTGTAGATGTTCTGGCCGGTGAGGATGGCATCCATCGCGGCCTGCACGACGGGCGTGGGTGGGTCGGTGTCGCAGACGCCCTGGGCGAGGTTGATGCCGCCGACGGTGGTGCAAGCGACGTTCATCGCGCGGATCTCGGACTGCGAGAAGGTGGGCGCCAGGTTGCTGAGATGCAGGCTTGCCGGAGTTGCCGTGGTGGTCGACATAGATGAAGGGACGCGCGTGGAGCGCCTCCCTTCATCGTAGAGCAGATTGGCTGGACTGAAAACTGGTGCCCTTATCCCTCAGGGGCTAAAGCCCTGTATTTCCAGGCCATTTTCGACGGGGCTGAAGCCCCGCCCCAACAAAGCAAAGAAGCTCCGAGTTTGTCTAGACGATGTGTAGCAGCCAGAGAATGACGACGATCAGCAGGATGGTGCCGAGCGTGCCGGAGGGATAGTAGCCCCAGCTGCGAGAGTAAGGGAACGCAGGGAAAGAGCCAAAGAGCAGCAGCACCAGCACGATGACGATAATGAGTTCCACGTTGCCTCCGAACCTCGGTATCCAGCGACCTGAACTGCTGGTCACTTACCCGAACGTTCTGAGTAGATGCAGTTGTTGTGGAGCTTGTTGGCTCAGCTGTGCCGGAAAGAAAAAATGGTTTGCAAGCAACGTTGCGTGGCTGCGATGCCTCTGAATTAGGCGTACCAGGAAGTGGCCCTCCGCGGGGGCAGAGTCCTGATCAACCTGAAAGGGGAAACCATGTTTCTTATCCTTGCGATCGTTCTCGTCCTTGCTTGGCTTGGCCTGTTCGTCGGCCTCCATGTGACCAGCTTCTTCATCCACCTGCTGATCATCTGCGCTGTGATCTCGCTGGTCATGCACCTGGTTGGCGGCAATCGAGCGAGTGCCTAGGGGCATTGATTTACGACGACCAGAGACCAGATCTCAGTCAGCCAGTCTCCAGAACACTAGAAAGGCCGGGCATAATGCCCGGCCTTCGCTGTATACGTGGGTTGTGACTACTGGTGTGCCACGTTGGGCGGCTGCGACGTGACAGGAGGAGGGATTTTCTTGCCAGCGGCCAGGGCCTCGGGCACTTCTTCCTCGAGCTTGGGGAGGCGCGATGCCAATGCGATCTCCAGCACCTCGTCCATTTGTTCGACCCAGTTGAGCTTCATCTCGTTCTTGATGAGGTCGGGCAGATCGGTGAGGTCCTTCTTGTTTTCGGCGGGAAGGATGGCTTCGCGGATGCCCGCGCGATGGGCTGCGAGGAGCTTCTCCTTGAGGCCGCCGATGGGAAGAACCTTGCCGCGCAGCGTGATCTCGCCGGTCATCGCGATGTCGCGGCGCACGGGGATCTTGGTAAGGGCCGAGGCGAGCGCGGTGGCCATCGTGATGCCCGCGGAGGGGCCGTCCTTGGGGATGGCGCCTTCGGGCACGTGGATGTGGATGTCGATGTTGCGGTAGAAGTCCCTGGGCAGGCCGAGGTGCTGCGAGCGGGAGCGGATCCAGGTGAGCGCAGCCTGTGCGGACTCCTGCATGACGTCGCCCAGCTGGCCGGTGGGCGTCATCTTGCCCTTGCCGTCGAGGATCTGGACTTCGGTCTGGAGGATCGAGCCGCCCATCTCCGTCCATGCCAGGCCCGTCACCAGGCCGACCTCGTTCTTCTCCTGCACCTGGGAGTCGCGATACTTTGCGACGCCGAGGATGTCGGGGAGATTCTCTGCGGTGATGGCCTCGACGTGCTCGGGGTTCTTGACGACCTTGCGGGCGACCTTGCGGCAGACGTTGCCGATCTCGCGCTCGAGGTTACGCACGCCGGACTCGCGCGTGTAATAACGAACGATGTCGCGGAGAGCATCCTCGGAGAAAGAGATCTGCGCCTCGGTAAGGCCGGTGGCTTCGATCTGCTTCTTGAGCAGGTACTGCTTGGCGATCTCCAGCTTCTCGAGCTCGGTGTAGCCCGAGAGGCGGAGGATCTCCATGCGGTCCTGCAGCGGGCCGGGGATGGTGTGGAGGACGTTGGCTGTCGCGACGAACAGGACCTGCGAGAGGTCGTACTCGACGTCGAGGTAGTGGTCCTGGAAGGTGTGGTTCTGTGCGGGGTCGAGGACTTCGAGCAGGGCAGCGGCAGGATCGCCGCGGAAGTCCGAGGCCATCTTGTCGATCTCGTCGAGCATGATGACCGGGTTCTTGGTGCCGGCCTTCTTCATGGACTGGATGATCTGGCCTGGGAGCGCGCCGATGTAGGTGCGGCGATGGCCGCGGATCTCGGCTTCGTCACGCACACCACCCAGCGAGAGGCGGACGAACTTGCGGCCGGTCGCCTTGGCGATGGACATGCCGAGCGAGGTCTTGCCGACGCCCGGAGGCCCGACGAAGCAGAGGATGGAGCCCTTGGGGTTCTTCACCAACTGACGTACGGCGAGGAACTCGAGGATGCGGTCCTTGATCTTCTCGAGGCCGTAGTGGTCCTCGTTGAGCACGGTCTCCGCGTTCTCGATGGAACGGATCTCCTTGGAGCGCTTCTTCCACGGCACGGCGAGGAGCCAGTCGAGGTAGTTGCGGGAGACGGTGGACTCTGCCGACATAGGAGGCATGGCTTCGAGCTTCTTGAGCTCCTGGTGGGCCTTCTCCTGCACGTCCTTGGGCATGCCGGCTTCTTCGATCTTCTTCTTGAGCTCGTCGAACTCGCTCTTTTCGCCGCGGCCGAGTTCCTTCTGGATGGCCTTGATCTTCTCGTTGAGGTAGTACTCCTTCTGGGCGCGCTCCATCTGGCGCTTGACGCGCGACTGGATGGTGCGGTCCATGTTGAGCTTCTCAATGGCGATGTCGAGGGTGTCGGCGACGCGGGAGAGACGCATCTCGGGGTCGAAGACCTCGAGGAGCTGCTGCTTCTCTTCGATGGAGAGAGGCAGGTTGGAGCCGATGACGTCCGCGAGCTTGGCAGGATCGTCGGTGCGCAGGGCAGAGGCATCGCCCTGGTTCACGGACTGCTGCAGCTTGTTGTACTGCTCGAAGAGCTGGTGCACGCGGGCGACGAGCTGATCGGTCGCGGCGTTGGCCTTGAGCTCCGCCTTGGAGGTGCGCACGGTGGCGACGAAGAAGCCGTCGTCATCGTTGATCTCGGAGGCGCGAGCGCGCTCGACGCCTTCGACGAGCACCTTGATGTTGCCATCGGGCATACGCACGCTCTGCACGATGTTGCCGATGGTGCCGACGGAGAAGATGTCGTCGGCGGTGGGTTCATCCACGGACGCGTCGTGCTGCGTCGCGAGGAAGATGCGTCGGTCACCGTTCAATGCTTCTTCAAGAGCACGCACACTGGATTCGCGGCCCACTACGAATGGAGCCATCATGTGCGGGAAGATCACCATCTCGCGGATGGGCATCATGGGGAGCTTGCGCTGTTCACCGTTAAGAAGTTGCCGATCGTCGTTGGTCATATGTCTCCCCGATTAGACGTGCATCACAGCGGAAGGATGCGCTGTAGCTGGCTTGGAGAGGATTGTACGCGTTTCGCGAGCCCATTCTGCGCGGTCGTTACCAAGGTTTTCGAAGGGCTGCACCAAGGTGGTCGAGCTGTCCGGGTGTTGTACAACGTGAGGCTCGATGTTGTCGCGAATCCAGTCAAAGCAAAGAAGTTGGAAGTCTTTTTGAGAAAGACAAACGGACAGCCGAAGCTGTCCGTTCCTGGTGCTTGAAGTGCTTGCTGCAAGGGATACGAGTGCGAGATCAGCCGGCCTTCTCAAGCACCACAGGCAAGGTGATATCGCGGGTGTTCACCATCTCTTCGGTGATGAGCAGCTCCTTGACGCGCTTGTTGCCGGGCACGTGATACATGAGGTCGAGCATGAGCTCCTCGAGGATCATGCGGAGACCGCGAGCGCCGACCTTGCGGGCAAGGGCCTCGTGAGCGATGGCACGGACCGCTTCGTCGGTCCACGTGACCTTGACGCCTTCGTAGTCGAAGAGGCGAGCGTACTGCTTGAGGATGGCGTTGCGCGGGCGGGTGAGGATGTCGATGAGGGCCGCTTCGTCGAGCTCATCGAGGATGCCGAGGACCGGTAGGCGACCGACGAACTCGGGGATGAGGCCGTACTTGAGCAGATCCTGCGGCTCGGCGCGACGCAGCAGCTCGGAGTCGCGCTGGGCGCGGATCGGGGTTGCCACTTCGTCCTTGCCGGCAGGCGCCTGGGTCTTGAAGCCGAGGGTCTTCTTGCCGACACGGCGAGCGATGACCTTCTCGAGGCCGACGAAGGCGCCACCGCAGATGAAGAGGATGTTCGTCGTGTCGACGAGCGTGAACTCCTGGTGCGGGTGCTTGCGTCCACCCTGCGGGGGAACGTTGGCCACGGTGCCCTCGAGGAGCTTGAGCAGCGCCTGCTGCACACCTTCACCGGAGACGTCACGGGTGATGGAGGGGTTCTCGTCCTTGCGGCCGATCTTGTCGATCTCGTCGATGTAGATGATGCCGGTCTGGGCACGAGCGACGTCACCGTCAGCGGCCTGCAGGAGCTTGAGGATGATGTTCTCGACGTCTTCGCCGACGTAGCCGGCTTCGGTCAGAGTGGTCGCATCGACGATGGCGAAGGGAACATCGAGCATCTTCGCGAGGGTCTGCGCGAGGAGCGTCTTGCCGGAGCCGGTGGGGCCGACGAGGAGGATGTTGGACTTCTGCAGCTCAACGTCGTTGCCGCGCGTCCGGTTCATCTGGATGCGCTTGTAGTGGTTGTAGACGGCAACGGCGAGCTTCTTCTTGGTCATCTCCTGGCCGATGACGTATTCGTCCAGGAAGGCGCGCACTTCGGCGGGCTTGGGGAGGTGCTGTGGCGTTCCCGTGGTGGGCTGGTCCTGCTTGTCGTCCTCAAGGATCGAGTTGCAGACGCCAACACACTCGTCGCAGATGTAAGCGCGCGGATAGTCTGACGGGGAAGAGATGAGCTTGGCAACAGCGTCCTGCGACTTATGGCAGAACGAGCAGCGGAGGGTCTCTTCGGGGCCTCGGGAGGTCTTCATAAGCGGGTCAAAACTCCTTCTAGAGCAGGTTCCCTTTGGAATGCATCCCGAGATGATGCTGGTGCTGTGGCGTTTCCTGGATGGAATACGCCCATGGGAGCCGAAGCTCGTGAGACACCTGCAAGGGAACAGCTCCAACGGCGATGGTACGGGCCGCCGCGCAACTGAGTCAGTTTACACCCTCGTCTGCGAACGACACTGTACGGAAGTGGCATGCGGTTGAGCAAAACGGTACAGTTGGCGAACTCGGTACGGGGTAGTTTGTCCCGGAAGCCGACACCGGTTTGGCTGCCTCGCAGGGCCAGTCTGCGGCGGTTTGTCCGGATAGTGCGAAATACAGTGTTCTGGCGAAAACACGGCCCGCGAGTGACTCGCGGGCCGTGGGATTTGGCGATCGGAGAGGTCAGGCTCGTGGACGATCGATGATGTCGTCGATGATGCCGTACTCCTTCGACTGGGGAGCGGTCATGATGAAGTCGCGCTCGACGTCGCGCTCGATGCGCTCGAGGGGCTGGCCGGTGCTCTGCGACATCAACTTGTTGGTGAGCTCACGAATGCGGAGGATCTCGCGGGCGTGGATGTCGATGTCCGTGGCCTGGCCCTGGAGCCCGCCCATGGAGGGCTGGTGGATCAGGATGCGCGAGTTGGGCAGAGCGAAGCGCTTGCCCTTCTTGCCGGCCATGAGCAGGAATGCGCCCATCGAAGCCGCCTGGCCGATGCAGAACGTGACCACATCGTTCTTGATGTAGTTCATCGTGTCGTAGATGGCGAGGCCTGCGGAGATGGAGCCGCCGGGGGAGTTGATGTAAAGCTGGATGTCCTTCTCCGGGTCCTCGCCGGAGAGGAAGAGCAGCTGCGCGATGATGAGGTTCGCGATGTTGTCATCGATCGGCGTTCCCAGGAAGATGATGTTGTCGCGCAGCAGACGGCTGTAGATGTCGTAGGAGCGCTCGCCCCGGCTCGTCTGCTCGAGCACCATCGGAATTAGTCCCATTGTTCTCCTCACTTCCTGGTGATTCAGTTCTTGTTTCAGATCCCGGTGATCCAGATCCCAGTTTCCAGTTCATCCGCTCGATTCAAGCGTACGCGAAGTTGTTGATTCTCAGGATAGGGCGCGGGGTGCTGTGGATTTGTGGGGGGAAACCGACCGGGTATCAAGATCGGACATCGGGACGATCAGGAAACGTCTGATCGAGTCTCGGGTTGTGGGTTCCGAGCTGCGAGTTCAAACGAAAACCCGGGTCCGTTGGGACCCGGGTTTCTGTTTGAGACTACTTGGCCAGCTTGTCGTAGAGGGCCTGACCGGCCTTCTCGCGGCGGATCTGGTCCTTCATCCGGACCAGGGTGCCATCTTCCTGCATGCGCTTGCGGAGGGGATCGAGCGGCTCGCGCGACTGCAGCGAGAGCATGAGGAGCTCGCGCTCCATCTCCTCGTCGGAGACGTCGACGCCTTCTGCCTGGGCGACCTTATCGAGGATCAGCGAGGCCTTGACCTCGTTGATGGCCTGATCGCGGTTGGCCTCGCGCAGACGACCGAAGTCGAGCTGACGCATGGCATCGGCGCTCATGCCCTGCTGGGCGAGAGCCCGCAGGCCGCGCTCGAGACGAGCGTCGATCTGCTGCTGCACGAAGGTCTCGGGCACGGGGAAGTTGAACTTCGCGATGACGTCGTCGAGCATCTTGTCGCGAGCCTGGGCTTCCAGGTTGTCCTTCTTGCGCTCGCCGGCGCGCTCCCGCAGCTTGGTCTCGAAGTCGGACCAGCTGTCGTAGTTGCCGAGCTGCTTGGCGAACTCGTCGTCGCGCTCAGGGAAGGTCTTGGACTTGATGGCCTTGACGGTGACGTCGTAGCTGACGGTCTTGCCGGCGAGGCGTGCATCGCCGAACTCAGCGGGGTAGGAGGCTTCGAACTCGAGCTCCTGGCCAACCTTGGCGCCCTGGAGAGCGGCCGTGAAAGCGGGGAGGGTGTTCTTGCCAGCGACCTGGATCAGGATGTCTTCGCCGGTGATCGGCTGGGACTCGGAGGCGGACTCGAGGCCTTCCTCGCCGACAACCTGTGCGGGATCCTGGATCTTGCCGGTGAAGGTGATCTCGGCCCAGTCGCCGTCGGCGAGGGGACGGTCCTCTTCGACGGGCTCGACGGTGGCGTGGTGCTCGAGGACGTTGTCGAGTTCGGCGTTGAACTCGTCGTCGGTGAGCGCGGTCTCGGGCTTCTCGACGGTGACGGCGTCGTAGCCGTCGACGGTGAACTCGGGGAGGACTTCGAAGGAGGCCGTGAACTTGAGGGGCGCGCCTTCAGCGAGCAGGAGCTCGGAGACCTGGGGCTGCGAGACGGGCTGCAGGCTCTGGGACTCGAGTGCCTCACGGAACTTGTCGCTCACGAGGGACTCGAGGACTTCCTGGCGTACGTCGCGTGCGAAGCGCGAGCGGATGAGCGACTCGGGCACCTTGCCGGCGCGGAAGCCGGGGATGCGCGCCATCTTGGCGTACTTCTTCACGACCTTGCGGAAGGCCTTGTCGACGTCCTCGGCGGGAGCTTCGACCTGGATGGAGCGGGTGAGCTCGGGGTTCAGCACGGGACCGTGGTGGTGGTGCTCGTGATCGTGCCCAGCGTGATCGTGATCATGGCCAGCGTGGTCGTGGCTCTCGGTTGCGGGAGTCAGGGTCTCTTCGGTGGTATCTGCAGGGGTCAAGGTGCAATCGCCTTCCAGGGGAAATTCGTATCGGCAGGGATTTGTCTCGGAGAGGGCGCGGGCATTGGAAAGGCGCTTCAGCGCCGCCCGGCGCATGCGGGAAACAACATTGCCAGGTTCAAGGATACGAGCGTGCGCGGCGGGGGTCAATGCGCCGCAGTGCTGCGGCGCTGCCTCCCGTCGAAAGCTCGCAGTTAAGGCGTCGGCTTGGTGTCGCCGCCTGCGGTACCGCCGGGGAGAGCGGTCGTCGAGATTTCCAGCCGCACCTTCCAGAGCATGCTGGCGCCGGGAGCGAGGGTGACGAGGCCGCTGTCGTCAGGCGGCGTCTGCCACTGGGGGCCAGTGGGATCGTCGCCGTTGGTATTGGGCTCGATGGCAATCCAGGGCTTTCCGGCGGGAGCTTCGACGTGGAGGCGGCCGATGGCTGCAGCGAGCGGGATGATGCGCAGCGTGTAGTTGAAGGTGGGATCGTGCAGAGACGCGATGGGGCCATCCGCGAGGCCGGCCTGCAGCAGGTCGGTGTAGGTGGCATCGATGTCGCGCGAACCGAGGGGAGTTCCGGCGGCGCTGGAGAAGTCCATTCCTGTGTCGGAGGCGGGGCGGGTTTTGCCGGTTGGCCTTCCGGAGTGGGGATCGACGGCGCTCAGCGTGGTGGACGGGATGCTCAGCGTGGCGCTGGCGCGGTCGCCGGAGGGGATGGCGAGGTGCGGCTTCCAGCCGATGCCCATTGGGGCGGGCCTGGAGCCGGTGTTGGTCGCCTTGATGGTCATGTCGAGGGTGTGGCCCGTCATCTCGACGCGGTACTGGATGTCGATGGTGGAGGGCCAGGCGCCGTTGAAGTCAGCAGCGTGCAAGGTGGCTTCGAGTGCCTGCCCGTCGGGGAGAACGGATGTCTTGACGGCTTCCACGGCACGGTCGAGAACGAGCCCTTCGGTGGACTGGCTGGCGATATCGCGACTGGAGGGAACCGTGAGGGTGCGTCCCTGCCAGGCGACCTGCACCGTGCCGGGCTGGACGCCGGGGTTGCCAAGCAGGTGGCCCGCCCAGGGTAGAAGGAACGCTCCCGCAGAGGTCGCGCCCAGGGCTCCGTGCGCGTCGGCACCGGTGCCGGTCCAGTCTTCAAGAGCCTGCGGCAAGGTGGGGGCGATGAGTAGAGGCACTTCGCCGTGGCCGGGGATCGAAGCTGTGATCTGGAGGACTTCCAGCCCGCGACCGGGAAGCAGAGTTGCGGAGAGGAACTCGGCCTGCGTGCCGATGGAGCTGGCGGTGCGGGTGAGCCGAATCGCGTCCTGACCGCCGGGAGCGTTCGGGAGATTGGATACAGGCGCCGACGCGGGGACGACCGCCTCGGTGATGTGGTGGAGATTTCCGTGGCCGCGCTCGAAGGAGGCGACGAGGAGTCCCGCGCACACCAGTCCGATCAGGGCCGGGGTCATATATCCAGAGGTGGACAGCTGATGTTTCCGGGGGCTTGAGGACTCCCAGTGCTGCTCGTCGGGCCGCGGTGCTTCCCCGTTCATGAGCTTTCATTCTCCTGGCCCGGTAAGACTCTTCCGTGGCCGCTGGGCTGGTTCGTGGGGACGCACAGGTTACCTTGCGTGCGCACCAGATAAAGGCCCAAAGTCAACGGTATCATCAGCAAGGCATGGAGCGTTACACACAAGGGAAAGCGCGGGGCGAGGTGTCCCGACCGCAGTCAGCAGGCAAGCCGGCGAAACAGCGTGCAAAGAGCGCCCCGGCAGCGGGTCCGGCAAAGGATGGTCGACGGCCTATCGAGGCCGTGGTTCTTGCGGCGGGAAGGCCGGCGGGGCCTGCGACTCCGGCTGCTCTAACGGTGCTCTCCGGGGTGCAGCATGCCATTGCTACCTGCGAGCGTTGCGCGCGTCTGCGGGAGTACTGTACGCGGATCGGCGAGGTGAAGCGGCGGGCGTACCAGGACCAGGAGTACTGGGCACGACCGGTGCCGGGATTCGGCGATCCGAGCGCGCGCATCCTCATCCTGGGGCTGGCGCCGGGAGCTCACGGAGCGAACCGGACGGGGCGGCCGTTTACGGGCGACGGGTCGGGGGATTTTATGTACCCGGTGCTCCACGACCTGGGCCTGGCGAGTAAGCCGCAGGGCGTCTCGCGGGACGATGGACTGAAGCTGCGGAAGGCGTGGATCGGGTCGGTGGTGCGTTGCGCTCCTCCGGGCGACAAGCCGACGCCGGAGGAGATTCGCAACTGTTCGCCGCACCTGACGGCGGAGGTTGCGGCGCTGAAGAAGGTCCGGGTGGTGGTGTGTCTGGGCAAGATCGCGTGGGACGGCTACCTGGCCCACCTGGTAAACGAAGGGACGATCGCGCGGCGGGCGGCGTACAAGTTCAGCCACGGGGCCGAGTACGCGCTGCCGAACGGGTTGACGTTGTTGGGGAGCTATCATCCGTCGTTGCGGAACACGCTGACGGGCCGACTGAACAGCACCATGTTCGCGAAGATCTTCGTGAGGGCGCTGGAGCTGGCGGGGATCGAGTAGGGCTTTTGTTCCGTGGGTTCCGACTCACGGGAGAAATGCTCGCAATGACGCAACTCCAGCGCGGGGAGGCGAATCTCATGTGCAACTGGATTTTTGCGGGATCACAACGCGAAGCACTGAAACGCGAAACGTACATGGAGGCTGCACGATGAAGAATCGGGATTTTTGGATTGCTTTGGGATTGGGCGCAATCGCGGGTGGGATCGCGGCGCTGCTCTACGCTCCGCAGTCAGGCGCCCAGACGCGCAAGCAACTGAAGCGCAAGGCGGAAGATGTTTCCGACTCCCTTGAGGAGGCAGCGGACTACCTGAAGGACCAGGCCGAGAAGCTGGCCAAGGAGACGCAGAAGTTTATCGAGGTGAGCAAGGACCGCTTCGACGATGCGCTGGATTCGGCTGGGGATGTGGTGAAGTCGGCCACGAAGACGGCGAAGGGGCTTAGCAAGCTGGTGTAGGGAAGCAGGACGGCCTAGGGCCGCCGTGTTTCAAGGTCGTAGAGCAGAAGGGACTGCCATCGACACTACGACCGGGCTTACCCGTGAAAGGCAGACATATTCGCCCGCGACGTGAAAACGTCGCGGGCGTCTTTTTGCCCGAAATTCAGGGGATGTGAGACTAGCGCGGCTCGGGTGGGCCTACGGTGACTACGAAGTATTTGCAGACGGTGTCGCCCGCGTTGCTTACCCAATGCGTGTCGCCGGCGCAGCAGAGGCCTACGTCGCCGGCGTTCATGCGGCGGGTGACGCCGTTGGTCATGAGGTCGCAGGTGCCTTCGCGGACGAGCCAGATCTCGTTGTGGAGGTGGGTGCCGATGGCTTCGTGCGGCGTGCCGGGCTGCTGCTCGGTCTCATGCATCTCGATCTGGATGTTGCCGGCGGTGAGCATGCCGGCGAGGAAGCTGTGCGCCTTGCGGCCTCCTGATCCATGGTCGGGGCCGGGAGGGTAGACGCCGGAGGTGAGGGTCTTGAGCGGAGCCTTCGCGGGGGTGCCCGCAGGCTGTTGCGCTTGAGCCTCCGGGGACAGGGCTTCCGGAGACAAGGCGGCGAAAAGGGCTGGGAGCATCGCGGCGAAGGCGCGGCGATCGAGGTCGGGCATGGAGTTCCTCCGGAGAACAAGATACGGGATGCGAGATACGAGAGGCCACGCACCTGACGGAAGGAAAGCCAGCCCGGGGACATTTTGCCGGCGTTGGGCAACGGCGGTTCTTGTTCTGTAGGGCTGTGAGGGGAACAGCTACGGGCTACGAGGAAAGGCGTGTGCTCGAAACGACGACGCCCCGGCGTTGGCCGGGGCGTCGTCGTTTGGTGGCATCCGGATTCGGGTTGCATGAATCCGGAGTTGAAAGTGGCTAGACCACGCTGAGGGCCAGGCCGGCGGCTTTTTCTTCGCCTTCCTGGGTGACAGGGCGGTAGTGCAGCTGGTTGTTGTGCAGGTAGACCTCGAGGAACGCAGGGCGTTCGGCTAGCTGCCCGGCGATGAGCGCCTCGGAGAGCGGGTCTTCGATGAAGCGCTGCAGAGCGCGGCGCAGCGGACGGGCACCGTAGTTGCGATCGGTGATCGTCTTTTCGAGGATCCAGCGCTTGGCATCGTCCTGCACGCTGATCGTGATCGCCTTGTGCACCAGGTTGGTGTTGAGGGATTGCACGAGGAGTTCGAGGATCTGCATCAGATCGCTGTCGCTGAGGGCAGTGAACACGATCGTTTCGTCCAGGCGGTTGATGAACTCGGGGTTGAAGGTCTTCTTCACCTCGCCCATCACCATCTCCTGCATCTTCTCGAGCACGACTTCATCCTTGCTCGACTGGAAGCCGAGTGACTCGCGTTTCATCAGGTGCTTGGCACCGATGTTCGAGGTCATGATGATGATCGTGTTCTTGAAGTCGACCGTGTTGCCGAGACCGTCGGTCAGCTGGCCGTCTTCGAAGACCTGAAGCATCAGGTTGAAGACGTCCGGATGAGCCTTTTCGACCTCGTCCAGGAGGACAACGGAATAGGGATTCCGTTTGACCCTCTCAGTAAGCTGACCGCCCTCCTCGTAGCCCACGTAGCCCGGAGGCGAACCGATGAGCTTGGAGACGGAGTGCTTCTCCATGAACTCCGACATATCGAAGCGGATGAGGCTCTTCTCGCTGCCGAAGAGGAACTGCGCGAGGGTGCGAGCGACCTCCGTCTTACCGACGCCGGTGGGCCCAAGGAAGAGGAAGCTTCCGATGGGACGGTTGGGGTTCTTCAAGCCTGCACGCGAGCGGCGGATCGCACGGGCCAGGGCGCTGATGGCCTTGTCCTGCGCGATGACGCGCTTGTGCAGCTCTTCCTCGACCCGGAGAAGCTTCTGGGTCTCTTCTTCCTTGATCGAGGTGATGGGAACGCCGGTCCAGCGCGAGACGACATCTTCGATGTCTTCGCGGGTGACGATGCCGGAGCAGCTTTCATCGAGGTGGTACTTGTCGCGGAGGGCGCGCAGATTCTCGCGCTCCTTGCGTTCCTCGTCGGAGTAGAAGCGGGCCTTCTCGAACTCGTGATTCGCGATGGCGTTTTCCATGCGATGCACGATGAACTTGATGCGCTTCTGGACCTCGGTGAGCTCTTCGGGCAGGGTGGTCTGGCGCAGTTTTACGCGAGCACCGGCCTCGTCGATGAGATCGATCGCCTTGTCAGGAAGGAAGCGATCCGGGATGTAGCGGTGCGAGTGCGAGACGGAGAAGTGGATCGCGTCGTCGGTGTAGCTGACGGCATGGAACTTCTCGTACTTCTCGCGGATGCCCATGATGATCTTGACGGCATCCTCTTCGTTGGGAGGCGGAACCTTGACGGCCTGGAAGCGCCGTTCGAGGGAGCGGTCCTTCTCGATGGACTTGCGGTACTCGGCTGGCGTGGTGGCTCCGATGCACTGGATCTCGCCACGGCTGAGGGCGGGCTTGAGGATGTTGGCGGCGTCGAGGGAACCCTCGGCGGAGCCAGCGCCCACGAGCGTGTGCAACTCATCGATGAAGACGATGGAGTTTTGATTCTCCATGAGCTCCTTCATGATGGTCTTCAGGCGCTCTTCGAACTGGCCGCGATACTTGGTGCCGGCGACGATCAGCGAAAGGTCGAGCGAGAGAACGCGCTTTTCGGCGAGGAAGCTGGGGACTTCTCCGTCAGCGATTTTCTGCGCGAGGCCTTCGACGATGGCTGTCTTGCCGACGCCGGGTTCACCGATGAGGACGGGATTGTTCTTGGTGCGGCGGCAGAGGATCTGGATGACGCGTTCGACTTCGAAGTCGCGACCGACGAGGGGATCGAGCTGCCCGTCGGAGGCGGCCTGGGTGAGGTCGCGTGAGAACTCCGCCAGCATGGACTGCTCCTGCTGGTTGCCGCGCTGCTTGCCTCCCTGTGCGGGGGCTGCGGGCTTTTCCTGCGTGGTGCGCTGCAGCTCCTCGCGAATGGTAGCGAGGCGCAGGCCGCGTTCGGTCAGGATCTCGGCAGCGAAGCACTTCTCTTCACGAAGCAGGCCGAGCAGAAGATGCTCGGTACCGATGTGCTTGTGGGAGAGCCGTTCGGCTTCTTCTGCCGCGTAGGCGAGAACGCGTTTGCACTCATTGGAGAGCGGGAGGTCGACCGAGGTCGAGACCTTCTCGCGGACCGTGGTGTGCTGCTCGATCTGCTTGCGGATGGATTCGACAGACGCGTGGGAACGCAGAAAACGATTGGTGAGGGCCTTGTCTTCACGAAGAAGACCCAGCAGGAGATGTTCGGTTTCAATGTAGGGCGAGCCAAACTGGCTTGCCTCGTAGCGCGCAAAGAAGATGACGCGCCGCGCCTTTTCTGTATAGCGTTCGAACATGCTCCCCCTTCGGACCGCAGCCCCCGCGCATTGGAGGTGGTACAAGTTGCGGGGCGCGGTCTGCGATGACGGTTGCCGTGGCCGCCGCGGGCGGTCGCCTGCCCGCGGAGTAGGGACCTGGCACGCCTGAGCAATGGATTGATCTGGCGTCCAGAGAGTTGGCCCTAGTGTATCCGCAGCTGCACCAAAAACGTAGCGGGTACACGGCGTCCGACATCAGAGATTGGACGCCGCTGTGGGAAATCGGTCGCAAACCGGACATTGTTCAGCCCGTCAGCGGGATAACGGGCCAGCCGGTGTCCCGGATTGGGCCAGATGGGTATCGGGGTGCGAGGTAACGGCCGATTCTGGGCTGCCGGCTACGGCCAGGAGTTGTGGCCGGTGGACCAGTCGCGGACCTTCTCGAAGAAGTTCCGGTCTCGCCACACGCCGCGGTTCCACTCGTTGCCGATGGAGGCGAACTGCTGCTGGGCGACGGCGTTGTCGTTGAACTTGTAGGCCATGAAGGCGAGCTGGTTGCGTTGGGTTCGATCCGCGTGGAAGCGGGAGTTGAGCACCTGGTAGCCGCGCTGGATGCGAGCCCAGTCGAGTTGCTTGACCATGGGCTCGAGGTCGCCGTTGCCGCGATGCAGGATGACGGTGGCGGTCTCCCAGTAGATGTAGTCGCCCATGTCCCCGCCGACGTGGTCCGCGGCGCTCTTCGCGAAGCTGCTGGCGTCGGTCGGGCTGCCGTACCACTTGGGCAGAAGGTAGTTGGTGCGCTGCTTGTAGAAGTACTGATACTCGGGCTCGAACTGGACGGCGCGGTCGAAGAGCTCGCGCATCTGCCGTTCGTTCCAGCCCTGCGCGAGTCCGACGACCATCTCTTCGGAGAACCATTGCGGGCATTGGTTGCGCATGTCGCGCGAACCCTCGAGGACGGCCTGTGCTTCGGCGATGCGCTGTTCGAAGAGCTTCCGGCCTTCGTCGGTGACGGTGCGGGCAACGCCGTTGCCACGGGCAACCCAGGCCCAGCGGGTGAGACTGGTGGCGAGAGCGACGCGGGCCGTGATCGATTCGGGGCGCTGCTGCATCCAGCGACGCAGGAGGTCGAGATGGGCGACGGTGTCGGGCTCGGTCTGATGCGGCGCGTCGAGGGCACCGTAGAGGGTGCGAAGCTTCCAGGCGCCGCCGTTCCAGCGGGATTTGTCGCGGCGGAAGCCTGCGGCGAGGCGATCGATGTTGTCGAAGCGCTCGGCGATGAGGTCGGCGCGGACGTCATGGATGAGCTGGCGGGAGCCTTCCTCGGCCTCGTCGGTCTCCTGCTCGTTGTCCGGAGCGGTCGCGTGGGCTCCTGGAGGTTCAAGCTGTGCGAACAGGCGAGGGGCAGGGATCGTCAGGGCAGCGGCACACAGCAGGAGAGGAATGCGGAGACGGCGCACAGAAGGAACCTCGACAGGGGCGCTAAGAGGACGCGGTCAGGGTACCAATGGTCAGAGGTCGTGGCAACGAAGTTTGTATCGGGGATGGGCTACGCCGGGTGCAGCTGGCCGCCCTTGAGGCGCAGGACGCGGTCGCAGCGTGCGGCGAAGTCGAGGTTGTGAGTGACGATGAGGCTCGCGAGGCCCTGCTCCCGATGGAGCTGCTGGAGGAGTTCGAAGACCTGGGTGGAGGTGGTGGTGTCGAGATCGCCGGTGGGCTCATCGGCGAGCAGGAGGCGGGGTTGTGTCACGAGCGCCCGGGCGATGGACACGCGCTGCTGCTCGCCGCCGGAGAGCTCGCCTGACCTGTGATGACCGCGGCCCGCGAGGCCGACGCGGGCGAGCCAGGTTTCGGCGGCAGCGAGGGCTTCCGACTTCGCAACGCCGCGGGCGAGCAGCGGCATGGCCGCGTTTTCGAGGGCAGTGAACTCGGGCAGAAGGTAGTGGAACTGCCAGACGTAGCCGATCTGGCGGTTGCGGAAGGCGGACTGCTGACGGGGCGTGAGGGCGGTGACCTCGGTTTCGCCAACGTAGACGTTGCCGGTTGTGGGGCGGTCGAGCGCGGCCATGAGGTGCAGCAGGGTGCTCTTGCCGGCGCCGGACTGGCCGACGACGGCGACCATCTCGCCGGGGGCGACCTCGAGCGAGAGGTCGCGGAAGAGCGTGAGGCCGGGGGCTCCGGAGGTGAGCGGAGGGTAGGTCTTTTCGAGGGCCTCGGCGCGGAGGATGGGGGAGCTGGTTGCCATCAGGCGTTGGTCTCCGGCACGGGGGCTGCGGGGCGCGGCTTCCACTCGGCTCCGAAGGCGACGCCGAGGCGGTTCCAGGCGTTGATCTCGGCGATGGCGAAGGTGAGGTCGACGAGGTTCTTGTCGTGGAAGTGCTCGGAGATGGCGGCGAAGTCGGCGTCGGAGGCGTGGGTGGCCTGCAGGTTGGTGAGAACGTCCGTCCAGGCGAGGGCTGCTTGCTCGCGGGGCGTGAAGGCGTCGGAGGCCTGCCAGTCGGCGATGGAATCCATGGCCTTGATGGCGTCGATGCGGGTGTCGGGCTCGTTGTGCTTCTTCAGCGCGGCGGTGTGGAGGCCGACGCAGAAGTTGCAGCCGTTGAGCGTGGAGGCGCGGAGGAAGATGAGTTCGAGGAGGACGGGCTCGAGCGTGGTCTCGGTGCTGAGGTAGTGGCCGAGAGCGGAGAGGCGGGCGTAGGCCTCGGGGGCGAGTTTGGTGTAGGGAAGGCGCATCAGGCAGAAGTTCCGGCTTTGAAGAACAAAGTGGTGATCGAGTTTCGAGTTGTGGGCTTCGAGCTGCGAGTCTTGCTATTCGTAGCGCAGGGCCTCGGCGGGTAGGACGCTGGCGGCGGAGTGTGAGGGATAGAGGGTCGCGAGCAGTGCGGTGATGAGGGAGAGTGCGGCGACGGCGAGGGCGTCGATGATGCGTGGCGCGAAGGGGAGATAGTCGATGGAGTAGATGCTGGCGTCGAGCTGGATGAACTTGTAGTGCGAGCCGGCGAGGGAGGCGGCGTAGCCGACTACGAGGCCGAGCACCGTGCCGATGCCGCTAATCAGCAGGCCTTGCGCGAGGAAGATGCGGCGGATCTGCGAGGCGTCGACGCCGAAGCTCATCATGACGGCGATGTCGCGGGTCTTCTCCATCACCATCATGGTGAGGGCGATGAGGATGTTGAGCGCGGCGACGACGACGATGAGCGCGAGCACGATGAAGGTGACGACCTGCTCGAGCTTGAGGGCGCGGAAGAGCTCGCGGTTCTGCTCCATCCAGTTGGTGGCCTGGAAGCCGTTGCCGGCAACCTGCTCGAGCGCGTGGCCGACCTGCTGGGCTTTGTAGAGATCGTCGAGTTTGAAGCTGATGACGGAGATGACGTCGGGCTCGGAGAAGAGATGCTGCGCGTCGGCGAGGCGCATGAAGGCGTAGCTGGAGTCGTACTGGTAGAAGCCGGAGTTGAAGATGCCGACGACGCGGAAGTGCTCGTAGCGGGGGATGAGGCCGAGGGGTGTGAGCTCGCCCTGCGGGGAGGTGACGAGGAGGGAGTCGCCGACCTCGGCGCCGAGGGTGGTGGCGAGGTCCTGGCCGATGACGATTGGTTTAGGGATTAGGGGAGAGGGATTAGGGATTAGGGTCGTCGGTTGGAGTTCACCGTAGGAGCCTTGCTTGATGGATTGGAGAAGGTTGCCGGTCTTGAGTTCGTCGTCGGGGAGGATGCCTTTGATGAGGGCGCCGCCGGATCGGGGACCGCGCGAGATGAGGACCTGGCCGTAGAGGCCGGGGGCGGCGGCGAGGACGTGCGGCTGGTGCTGGAGCTTGTCGAGCAGGGGACGCCAGTTGTCGATGCCGTCGCCCGCGGTCTTCATCAGGAGGACGTGTGCGGTGGAGCCGACGAGGCGGTCCTGGAGGTCGCGCCGCATGCCGTTGGTGATGGCGAGCGCGATGATGAGCGAAGCCACGCCTGCAGCGACGCCGATGACGGAGATCAGCGTGATGAGACCGACGACGGCCTGACGACGGCGCGCGCGGAGATAACGCGCGGCGATAAAGAGCTCAAAGCGCATGCAGGTTCCAGCATACTTGCGGTTTCGAGCGGGACGACTCTAGTTTGTGGTGCCGGCTCCGGCTGCGGTGGCTTTCTTTGCGGGAACCTGCACGAGCAGGCCCATGGTGTCGGTCTCGACCTTCAGGGTTTGCTCAGCATCGCCGTAGGTCTGCACGGTCTTCTCTTCGAAGTGGCTGGGCGGTGTGATGCCTTTGGCGTTTTCGACCTCGATCTGTCTGGTGTCGCGGGCGCCGCTTACGGTGAGGGCGTAGGTGTCTTCGGGGACGTAGGGGAAGTGGAACTGCTGGTCGTCGGGACGGACACTGACCGAGGTGAGCTCTTCGCGGTCGTCGGCGTGGAGGAGCTTGACGGTGCCGGTGTTGACGGTGTGCCCGTCAGGGGCGAGCAGGGAGCCGGAGACCGGGTGCAGCTTGCTCAAGGGCACAGTGAGGTTCGCGTCGGCGATCTCCTGTCCTGCCGTTGCGTCGATCACGATAGCGTCGCGCCGGCGGAGTACGCTGCCAGAGTAGATGGGCAGCGAGAACCAGGTGCGCGTCATGTTCATCTGAACGGCCCCTTTGCCATCCGGTGAGGGCATCGACATGGTGCTGTGGTCATTGAGGGAGAGATTGGCGACGACGATGTACTTGCCGGGAGGGACAGCGTCGATGCGGAAGCGCCCCTGATCGTCGGTGGGCGGGGTGTAGAAGCCGGTCTGGAACTCCTTCTTGTACTCGCCCTTTTCATTGGCCAGCAGAAGGTCGACGCGGAGGCCGATGGCGGGTGAGCCGTCGTCGTAAAGCACGCTGCCGGAGACGGCTGCACCGCGCTGCAGGACGCTATCGGCCTGCGTGGTGGCATGTGCTGCGACTCGCACGATCTGGAGGTCGCGCTGCATGCGCTGTTGCACATCCGGTGCGGGCTTGGAGAGTTGTGCTCCGGTGAAGGAGGTGAGGGGCGTGATGTACCCGATGTAGTCGACGCGCAGGTAGTAGTCGCCGGGGACGACGTTGTGGAGGGTGTAGGCGCCACTCATGTCGGTTTCGACGGGAGGAAGCTGGCTGCCTTGCGCCACGCCGTCTGTGGGGCCGGTCCTCTCGCTCTCCGTGAGGGCCGTGGGCACCACCGGAACGAGGCGAACCTCTGCGACGCGGGCGGGGCGCTGTGTGTCTGAGCAGGTGATGTGGCCGGTGACCGAACCGTAGTCCTCGTTACGTGGAACGCGTGTGGGCGAACTTTGCGCTGCTGACGACAGTGACACGGCGAACAGCGGAAGGGCGAACAGGACAGCAACGGCAGAACGCATGGATCCGGCTCCCGGGAGTGAATTGAGCTCAACGGCACTGCGGAATCGTATAGCGGGTTCGACGAGGCTGGTTGGATGAGGTGAGCTGTGCGGGTGGGTCAGTTCGCCAGCACGGCGCGGTAGCGGACCTTGTTCTTCTTCACGGCTTCGATGGCTTTGCTGGCGTCCTTCATGGGGAATCGCTGGGTCATCGCTACTACGTTGTGGCGGGCGGCGACGTCAAGCATCTCGGCGAGGTCGTGCGGGCTGCCGGTGTTGCTTCCGGCGAGGCCGCGGTCCTTGCCCAGAAGGCTCGACGCTGAGATGGCTACGGGCGAGGGTGAAGCTCCGAGCAGGACCAGCGTTCCGCGGGGGCGGAGGGCGTTGATGAAGCCCTGGAAGTCCTGATCGGCGGAGACGGTCGAGAGGATGAGGTCGAAGGAGCTTTCGAGCTTCTTGAGGCCCTTGCTGTCGCGGGTATTGACGAAGTGGTGGGCGCCGAGTGTCTTTGCCTCCTCTTCTTTGTCCTTGGAGCTGGAGAAGGCGGTGACCTCGCAGCCGAAGACCTTGGCGAACTGGATGCCGAGGTGGCCGAGTCCGCCGATACCGACGACGCCGACGCGGCTCGAGGGCCGGGCGAGGAAGTTCTTGAGCGGCGAGTAGACGGTGATGCCGGCGCACATGAGCGGGGCGACGCCTTCGCTGGGCAGCGACTCGGGCACGGGGATGGCGAACTTTGCCTGCACGCGGACGGCGTCGGCGTAGCCACCGTGGCGGCCGACGCAGGTGGGCTGCACCCTGGGGCAGAGCTGCTCCTGGCCCTGGCGGCACCATTCGCACTCACCGCAGGAGCCTGCCTGCCAGCCGACGGCTACACGCTGGCCTGGCTGCAGCGAGGTGACATCGCTGCCGACGGCGGTAACTTCGCCCACGATCTCGTGGCCGGGGATGAAGGGGTACCTGGAGATCTGCCAGTCGTTGTTGATGAGATGGATGTCGGAGTGGCAGACACCGCAATGGCTGATCTTGATTTCGACGTCGTGAGGACTGAGGTCTTCGACAACGTATTTGAACGGCAGCAGTTGTGCACCAGCGGCGTGAACGGCAAGGCCATGGATCTCAGACTTCACGACGGAAGGCCCCCTCGCACCAACGTCTCGACAAATAGGACTTGCGGCGCAGTGTTTTGAGAGTACACCAGAATTTTTGGGACTCGACCTTGCAAGTTGTAGTGCTGATGATGATAATTGTGCCGCGCCTCTGGTCGGGACAGTCCCCCACCGGCTGATTCCCTGGATAGGAGGCGCGATTTGAAGGCAATGGGTCGCCGGCACCCCCTGGCGACCCATTGTTTTGCAACATGCTCGGGTCAAAGCGGGGAGTTAAACCGGAGACCCCTGTCGTCGTCTAACCTAGTTGCGTTACAGGCAAAGAGGCGGGCGTATGTCGATGAGGATGAGTCGCGGGTGGCGGAGCTCCATGTTGTTGGCGGGACTGTTGATGGCGGGCGGTCCGGGCTGGGGGCAAAGCACGTCGCAGACTCCGGGTGATCAGAAGCCTGGCCAGCAGACTCCCGCACCGCAGGGAACGCCGGATGATGCCGGGCCGAACACGGATTCCGGTGGCATTGTGCTGGGGAAGAAGAAGGAAGCCGACACGCCACCTCCGGCGCCTGCTGAGGAGAAGGTGGCGAACCCCAACGGCGAGGTCTTCTCACTGCGCGTGGACGTGCCGGTGGTGAACCTCGACGTATCGGTGTTGCTGGACAAGAACCACCAGTTCGTCCCGGGGCTGAAGCAAGGGAACTTCCTCGTGACGGAGGACGGTGTGGAGCAGCAGGTGGCGACGCTGCGGATGTCGAAGACACCGATCACGGCGGTGATGTTGCTGGAGTTCGCAGCGAACTCGTGGGCGTTCATCCAGGACATGCAGAACGCTTCGGCGAGCTTCTTCCGGACCATGCAGCCCGAGGACTACGTGGCGGTCGCGACGTATGACATGCAGACGCATATCCTGTGCGACTTTACGAACGATCGCGACACGGTGCGGCAGGCGCTGCAGAGCATGGTGATACCGACGTTCAGCGAGACGAATGAGTTCGATGCGCTCTACGAGACGCTTGACCGGTTGACGCGGATTGAAGGCCGCAAGTACATCGTGCTGATCTCGAGCGGTCGGGACACGCTCTCACGGCTGACGTGGGACCAGATGATGGCGAAGATCAAGGCCACACCCAACGTGACGATCTTCACGGTGAGTACGGGCGGATTCGTTCGCGAGCTGCGCGGAGGCATGGGCGGATCCCGCGATATGAGCTACCTGCAGGCCGATAACGAGATGAAGACCATCGCCGCGATGACCGGCGGCATGCATTTCGCTCCGATCTTCCAGGGAGAGCTGCCGGATATCTTCGGACAGATCAACCAGTCGATTCGCAACCAGTACGTGCTGACCTACCGGCCGACGAACAGCAAGAACGATGGCAGCTATCGCAAGGTGAAGGTCTACCTGGTGGACAACGAAGGCAAGCCGATGAAGATGGTCGACGAGAAGGGCAAGCCGCTGAAGTACTCGATCATTGCGCGGGATGGATATAAGGCGAAGCTGCCGGTGGAGTAGCGCTCGCTGGCGCAAGACGATGGGGCCGCCGCATTTTGATTGCGACGGCCCCGTTTTTCTGGGCGCGATCAGGCCAGGACTGCTGCGGAGACCTTCGGAAAATCGATCTCGGGTTCTGTGGCGTTGTTGAAGTAGTTGGTGAAGACGTTGAGTGCGACGTGGGCGAGGATCTCAGCGATCTCTCCGTCGGAGAAGCCGGCAGCGCGGACGGCGTCCACATCGGCAGCGGTCACCTTCCCTCGCGTTGCGACGACCTTGTGCGCGAACGTGAGGGCCGCAGTGGTCTTGTGATCGGTGCCTTTGCCTTCGCGGCTGGCGATGATCTCTTCGGGCTTGAGGCCGACCATCTTGCCGATGGCGCTGTGTGCGGAAAGGCAGTAATCGCAGCCGTTTTCCTGCGAGACGGCGAGGGCGAGCTGCTCGCGAAGCCTGGCGTCGAGCTGGCCATGGGCCAGGGCACCGCTGAAGCCGAGGTAGCCTTCAAGCACCGCCGGCGAGTTGGCCATGACGCGAGTGAGGTTGGGGACGATGCCCAGCTTGGCTTTGACGGCGCTGAGGAGGTCATGGGCTTTTCCGGTAGAGGTGGCGGGATCGATCACTGAAAGACGGGACATGGTGTTTCTCCTTGGACCGGGCCGGTGGGTCGTGCCTCAGTCGGTTCTGCATACATAGATACCGACCGATCGGTAAAGTTGCGAGATTATTTCCTGAGCCCTGGAATGAATCCCTACCGAAGGTTCGGCATATATAAAGAGGGGGAGGATTCAGCGATGGCGCACCGAACGATCAGCGACGACGAGCTTCTCACCCGGGCCCTGGAGCTGTTCCGGACCTTTGGGTTTGAGGGCGTGAGCCTGAAGCAGCTGGCGGAGGCTACGGGACTCGAAAAGGCGAGCCTCTACTACAGGTTTCCCGGCGGCAAGGATGAGATTGCCATGGCGGTGGTGACTTGGGTTGCGGGCGGGATGCAGCAGCTGATCTTCGATCCGCTGGCTACTGGTGGAGGCACAGCGCGGCGGCGGGTGCAGCTCATCTGCGAGCGTCTGCGCGAGTTCTATGGCTGCGGGTTGAAGTCCTGCGTCTTCGACCTCATGTCCATCCCGGGCGCTTCACAGGAGCTGAAGGAGGCGCTGCGGGCAACGATGCAGGCGTGGCTGGACGCCTTTGCGGCAGTTGCGAAGGAGGCGGGGATCTCCGGTGCGCAGGCTCGCGCGCGGGCGGAGGAGGCCATCACACGCATCGAGGGGGGGCTGGTGCTCTCACGGGTGATGGGGGACGGAGCACCGTTCGAGCGCGCCTTGAAGGCCGTGCCGGAGTTGCTGGGCACGGCCTGAAGGCTACAGGATCGGGGGAATGTACTCGTTGCGGCCGTGGATGGGGCCAAGGGCGAGGACGATGAGGCCGAGGATCAGGACGGCTCCTTCGACGCGGGTCGAGCGGACGTGGAGCTTCTGGAAGTCGTCGTAGGCCGGAACGCCGGGGCTGGATTTTGTCACATCGCCGCCGAGGGCGTTGCGGTCGGTGTCCATGCGCGGAATGATCGACATCTGCGAGTACATGGTGAGGGTGAGCATGACCGCTGCCAGGACCACCTCGGCGACGCGGGTGGGGTGACCGTCGCGGCGGGTTGCAAGCATGACGAGCGTGGCGAGCAGGTAGATGAGGCCTGCGCCAAGGCCGATACGATGGATCGCAATGAGCGACCCACGCACGATCTGCCCAGCCAGAAATGGCGTGGGCAGTGTGCTGAAGGCGATGGCGGCGACGACGATGAAGAAGGCGAGTCCACCGACCCAGGCGGCGAGGGCGTAGGTCCGGAGGATACGAAGAACAGTCAGCATCAAGCGGCTCCGGTGGGGGTGGTGGGGCCGGAGGACTTGTCTGCCTTGTCCGGCTGCCCTGCAGCTGCGTTGCTGGAGCGGTTGAGCGCGCGGCGAAGTACGGCCTCCAGCGCAGCCTTATGCTCCAGGTATTCGTCCTCGGAGATGTGCTTTTGCAGCCGTTCTGTCTCGAGCGCGAAGAGCTCTTCCTTCATCGCGGAAAGGATGTGCTGGTCCGACGAGATGGGGGCGGCGGGACGGTGGGGCTGCAGGGGCGAAGCATAAACGGGATTCTGCGCCGAGCCAGCCTGGGCGCCATCCGTTCCGGACGGAGCGCGGAGCATGAAGCCCGCTCCGATGGCGAGCAGGAGCACGAAGCCGCCCAGGATGAACCATTTGTACTTGCCCCAGGGGTCGCGGTCTCCGTTGGGGTCGAGGGGGTTGCCGAGACCACCGCCGGGGCGGGTGTCGGCGGTCGCTGCCTGGCCAGGGTCAGCGCCGCCGGAGGGTGCTCCGGCCTCGGCGGGAGCTCCACCGCCGGGGGTGGAACCCTGTGCGGGACCCTGCGGCTGCAGGGATCCGGTGCCTGAGATCGAGAAGCTCAGGGTGGAATCGCCTGCGATCTGCGTAGCGGTCCAGGTCTGAGCGTTTCCGTTGTCGGCGCTGGCTGCCTGCTGCGCGAAGTTGGCGCCGCGGCCGGACTTGAAGGTGACGCTGGGCGGCAGCAGGACCGCGAGTGTGGCTACCGGCTGGACGATGTGGAGCGGGATCTCCGCCTTGCCGTTGTAGGGAAGGTCATAGAAGATGCCGAACTGCGTCTCGCCCGGGCGGATGGGGAAGATGAAGGTGTAGTGGTTGGCGTCGCCCACGGGCGTTGCGGTTGCCGGGACGGGGAGCTGGTCGCGCATGGCGACGGTGCGCACGATGTGTGCGTTGGGCGGAAGGTAGAAGTCGTAACCCTTGGGGCCGAACTGGGTCTTGGCAGGCTGCGACTGGTTGGTCACCTGGATGACCTCGACGACCTGCAGCTTGTCGGCGGAGGTCTCGACGTGAAGCTCCTGCACGGTGGTGGAGACGCCGGCGACGACGGGTGCTGCGTCATAGACGTCTACGGTGACGTCGTGCGTGGTGGGCTGGAGCGGAGCGAAGTAGCTGGCCTTGTCGTGCGTGACGCGGATGAGGTGCATCGCGTCGTCCGGCACATCGAGCTTGAAGTGACCGTGGGCGTCGGTGGTGGTCGAGATGACCTCTTCCATGCCCGTGGTGAGCTTCAACAGGGTGACGGTGTCGCCGGCCGAGGGCTTGCCCACGGTGCGGTTGGTCACGTTGCCCGTCACCGGGCCGGAGGCGTGAGCCAGGAGCGGGAGGGAGAGAAGGAGGGCGAGAAGTCGCAGCGATGGGGTGATTCGTCCGGGTCCGTACACGAGTCAAGGATACGGCAGAGAGTGCCATGGTGGCCGGTGATATGGCGCACAGCGGCTCGTGGCGTCAGCCGCCGAGGGAATCCATCTCTTCGACGACCGCTGCGGCTTCGCTCTCGAGCGCGTTGCGCTGGGCGAGGAAGTCGGCTTCGGGGTACTTGCCAGCCTTGTTCTCGAAGTTCAGGTCGCGCAGGTTCTCGTAGATGGAGTCTTTCCGTTCGCGAAGGTAATCGAGGCGCGACTTCTCCACCGTCGGTGCGGTAAGAGGCTGCGGCCAGAAGACATAGGCGAAGCAGACAGCAACCAGGATGAGCGCGGGAAGGACGGCGGAGAGATCCATGTCGGGTGAAGCCTTTCGGGTTCGGTGGGGCATTGCCAGCCAAGCGGACTTCATCGGCGTGCTTAGCGTCCAATCTATATTGTAGGTGCGCCGGTCCGGATCGGCGTGTGACCCGACGCACCAACTTTCCCGCAGTGCTGAACCTTCGCGCCGAAACCGTTGCCTTGGCGCAGCAGCAAAGGACAACTTGAGCTTGAGACCGGCAGTGGTTCGATGGGGCAGGACGATGTGCGCGGCAGTGGTCGCAGGTGCTCTTGGCGTGGCGATGGCTGCGGCGCAGCCGCAGGGGAATTCGCAGGCAAGCCAGCACAGCGCGGCGCTGAACTTCGATCCCATGGTGCGGCGCGGGTATGACCGCTTCTACGAGATGGACTTCGATGGAGCGCAGCGGATCTTCGAACAGGTGGCGCAGGGGCACCCCAACGATGCGATGGCGTATGACTACCTGCTGCTGACGCATGTGTTTCGTGCGCTGTATCAGCAGGACCTGCTGGACACCACGTATTACGCGCATGACAGCTTTCTCTCGACCAAGCGGCAGGTGGACATTCCTGCCAACGAGCGGAGGGCGATCGAGGACCTGCTGGCGAAGGTGACCGCGTTGACCGATGCGGCGCTGAAGGCCAATCCCAACGACAAGGATGCGCTGTTCGAGCGGGGATATGCGAAGGGGATGCATGCGGCGTTCATTACGCTGGCGGACCACAGCTTTGCGGCAGCGGCGCGTCAGGGGTACTCGGCGCGCAACGACTGCGAGACGGTGCTGAAGCTCGACCCGCAGTATGCGGACGCCAAGATGGCGGTGGGGATCCAGCAGTTTGCGGTGGCGAGCCTGCCGGGCTGGGTGCGGATGATCGTCGGCATCATGGGCGTGGGTGGATCGAAGCAGCGCGGCATTGCGCTGCTGCGCGACGCGGCGGCGCATGGCGTGGTGACGAGTGTGGAGTCGCGTACGGCGCTGTCGTTGTTTCTGCGGCATGATGGGCGTTATCCCGAGGCGCTGGAGGTGGAGCGTGGGCTCGCGGCACAGTATCCGCACGACTATCTCTTCCGGCTCGAAGAGGCCAATCTGTTGAAGGACGAAGGGCATGGGCTGGATGCGATCGCGGAGTACCACAAGGTGCTGGACGATGCGGCGAAGCCGGGGTACTTCGTGGATGCGCGGCTGCAGCTGGCGTGGTTCGGCATGGCCGACACGCAGCGTGGATACAACGACCTGAAGGGTGCGCAGGAGGGGTACCTGAAGGTGGTGCAGCAACCGAACTGCAGCGACTGGCTGAAGAAGCGGGCGTGGCTATATGAGGGCCAGGTGAGCGACATGCTGCATGATCGTCCGGCGGCGGTGCATGCGTACCAGCAGGTGCTGGCGACGGGCGGCGATCAGTCGCAGGCGGATGCCGCGCGGCGGTATCTGAAGACGCCGTATAGCGGGAAGTAGAGAAACAGCAGAACGGCAGAACAGCAGAACAGCGGAACAGATACGAGCAGAGAGTTCTTGGGCAGCGGTTGCAGGGAACCAAATCGATCGATATCCCGTATGAAACAATGTTGGATTGAGGAGGCGAATATGACCTGTAACGTATGTGGCAAGACAATGGATTCGGGTGTTCGCTTCTGCAGCCAGTGTGGCGCGACCATGAACTTTCAAGCCGTGCCCCCGGTGCAGACGCGACTTTATCGTCCGCGGCAAGGGCGCGCGATTGCGGGCGTCTGCGCGGGCTTTGCACTGCGGTATGGGTGGGACGTGACGCTGGTGCGTATCGCCCTGCTGCTGCTGGTGGTCTTCGGTTGTGGCTCGCCGATTGTGGCGTATCTGATCGCGTGGATTGCGATGCCGAACGAGCCGATTGGCATGCCGCCGTATGTGATGTATGCACCTGCCGGCGGAGCTCCGCCTATGCCTCCTGCGCCGCCCGCGGCGCCTTACTCCGAACAGACAGGAACGAACGCTTCGTGAACGAGAGTACGACGAACAGCATGAACGATCTGGGGCCTCGGCCCTTCGCTTACAACGGTCCACGCCTGGAGGTCTCGGGCGTGGATCTTGTTTCGCTGGCTGAGCAGTACGGCACGCCGCTGTATGTGTACTCGGCCGACAATGTGCGGTCGCGCGTGGAGCTGTTGCAGCGTGCGTTTGCAGGCGTCGATCACACGCTTTGCTATGCGGTGAAGGCGAACAGCTCGCTGGCGCTGTTGAAGCTGCTGGGCGAGATGGGTTGCGGCTTCGACATTGTGAGTGGCGGTGAGCTGGAGCGCGTGCATCGCGCGGATGCCGAAGCGCAGTCGCGCGTGGTGTTTTCTGGTGTGGGTAAGCTGGCGTGGGAGATCGATGCTGCGTTGGAAGCCGGCATTTTGATGTTCAACGTGGAGAGCGAAGCTGAGGTTGAGCTGCTCTCGGCTCGCGCGCAAGCGTTAGGTCGCACGGCGCGGATGGCGCTTCGTGTGAATCCGGATGTCTTTGCGGAGACGCATCCGTATATCTCGACCGGGATGAGCGAGCACAAGTTCGGGATCGCGATCGCGCGGGCGCGGGCGATCTATGCGCATGCAGCGAAGCTGCCGGGGCTGGAGCCTGCGGGCGTGAGCGTGCACATCGGCTCGCAGATTCGCGATGTGGCTCCGTTTGCGGAGTCGGTGAAGCGGGTGCGGCAGCTGATCGAAGAGCTGCGCGCGGATGGGCTGAACATTCGCTACCTCGATGCGGGTGGCGGGTTTGGCATCGAGTATGGCCGCAAGGCGTTCGATCCTGCGGAGCGTGTGACGGCGTATGCGGCGGCGATCAAGGAAGTGATTGCGGGCCTGGGCGTGCATCTGCTGCTGGAGCCGGGGCGGTTCATCATCGCGCAGGCGGGAGCGCTGCTGACGCGGGTGATTGCGGTGAAGCAGAACGGTGCGAAGCGGTTTGTGATCACCGATGCAGCGATGAATGACCTGATCCGTCCGGCGCTGTACCAGGCGCACCATGAGATCGTGCCGTTGGAGCTGCGCGGGCGTGCGGCGCAGGTGGCGGATATTGTAGGGCCGGTGTGCGAGTCGGGCGACTTTTTCGCGCGAGATCGTGAGACTGAGGCGCTGGAGGCGGGCGACCTGGTCGCCCTGCTGGATGCGGGAGCGTATGGGATGAGCTTGAGCTCGAACTACAACACCCGCGGCCGGGCTGCGGAGGTGTTGGTTGAGGGTGGGAAAGCGCGGTTGATCCGGCGGCGGGAGACGGTGGAGGAGATGCTGGCTGGCGAGGTGTTGTAGGACTCTGAACCGGGGCTGGAAAAAGCGATGCGGCGTGAGGTTGTCTGCTGGCGAGTTTCGTTGATCGTAGCGATTGGCGCGGTTGCTGCGGCGGCCTATGTGTCGTGGTGGGAACTCGATCCGGCTTATGCCGTGTTGTTAATCCCGGTCGTTCTGGTGATGCTTGTACTCGCATTTCTGGCTGGGAGAAGATCGGCCCTGCGCTCCGCGGCGCTCGTTCTTGTCTTATTGGCTGCGTGTTTCGCGATCTTTCGGTATCGCGTGTTTGGCCACTATGTACGGTTCGAGGCTCGCTGGATCCTCCATCGGGATCATTTTGAGCGTGAGGTCCTGTCGAATCCCGACTCCCAACCAAGTGCCCACGATGTGAGGATGAAGGCGTGGGACCTGGCTGGCCGTTCGAACTTGGTTTATCTCGTGTTCGATCCAGAGGATCGGCTTCAGTTCGCCCCATATGTGGGGAAATGTCGTCGTAGCTCCGCACTGCCGATTGATGCACTAGAGATTTGGCGCCTCGAACAACGCTGGTACGCGGTCGTCCTTTACAGCGACGGTGCCGCTTTTCCTTGCCAAGTGCGTCCTTGATTGGGGATTCCGTCGGAATATGCCGCGCTTTCAGCGCTTGGGTGGTTTGGTAGAGCACCCTGGGGTTGCGCTTCGCTCCACCCCAGGCTGGTATGTGGTCGGGCCGCTGGCCCTTTTTCTTGTGGCGGGCCTTGACGAGGGGAATCTCCTGGTCGGCCGAATCTAGAATGAGGTGATGGTTGAGGTCACGCCTGAAGGTGTGACCTGCCGTTGGTGCCGGGGCGGGGAAGGTTCGCACACCCCTGCATGCTAGAATTTTCTCGGTGTTCTGGCTCCGATGTTGGGCATTCTGTGCCTTTTCCGGAGCGGCTGGCGAAGCTGGCTCACCCAAAAATCTGGATTGAGATTCGACGAGGTTGCAGCAATGTCCGGCCATTCAAAATGGGCAACAATCAAGCATAAGAAGGGCGCACTCGACGCCAAGCGTGGCAAGATCTTTACCCGCCTGATCAAGGAAATCACGGTAGCTGCCAAGGGCGGCGGTGGAGACCCGGACGGCAATCCGCGTCTGCGTACCGCGATTGCGGCGGCCAAGGCTGAGAACATGCCGGCGGACAACATCAAGCGCGCGATCCAGAAGGGTACGGGCGAGCTTGAGGGCGCGAACTACGAAGAGATCCAGTTCGAGGGCTACGGGCCGGGCGGCGTTGCCGTGATCGTGCAGTGCCTTTCGGACAATCGCAACCGCGCTGTGAGCGAGGTTCGGCATGCGTTTTCGAAGCATGGCGGCAACCTGGGTGAGACCGGCTCGGTGGGCTACATGTTCGCGAAGAAGGGCCTGCTGGTCGTCGAGAAGGATGCGGCGAGCGAGGACAAGCTGACGGAGATCGTGCTCGAGGCGGGCGCCGAGGACCTTTCGGAGTCCGGCGACTACTGGGAGATTACGACGGCTCCTGCGGACTTCAACGCCGTGAACGAAGCGGTGAAGGCTGCGAAGATCGAGACGCTCCAGGCTGAGATCACGATGGTGGCCTCGATTCACACGAAGCTGGAAGGTACGGCGGCGGCGCAGATGCAGCGTCTGCTGGATGCCCTCGAAGACCTGGACGACACGCAGAATGTGTACTCCAACTTCGATATGGACGAAGAGCCGGTAACGGCTTAGAGACAGGGCTCAGGGTCCAGGGTTTAGGGTCCAGAACCAGAGAGCCGCCACTCCGATGGCGGCTTTCGATTTGAGGAGACGAATTGCGCAATCGGTGGCTGGGAGTGTTGTTGAGTGGAGTGATGATGGCGGGAGCAGCGGCGAAGGCGCAGGCTCCGACCACAGTGACGCCGGTGGGCGCTCAGGCCAATCGGAACGCGTGGGTGGTCGGCGGGCTCTTCCAGGGCGGCATCGGGCTCACGGAGGACCGCAACAGCTTCCAGTTCTATATGGCGGGTGCGCACATCGGTAAGGTGCTGACGTCGGAGATTGGTACGGGGCGCCTGAAGGGCAACTTCGAGTACGGGATTGAGCTGTTTCCGTACTGGCAATCGAACACGCCGACCTTCCAGCGCGCGAACTGCTATGCAGCGCAGCAGCCGGGGACGACGCTGATCTCGCCGGGGCTGTATTGCTCGCCGCTGTTCAACGTGGGTGGGACGTACCACGGAGCTTCGGTTACGCCGATCATCCTGCGGTGGAACTTTACGCACGGACGCCGGTTGATGCCGTGGGTGCAGGGTGCGGGTGGTCTGCTGTACACGACGCACAAGTACCCGGCGTTTGGTTCGCCGATCCTGAACCTGAACAACGATGGTCCCAACACCGAGACGAGTGTGTTCAACTTCACTCCTCAGTTCGGTGTGGGAGCGCACTACTTTGTGAAGCCGAACCGTTCGGTAGACTTCTCGGCAAACGCGGTGCACATCTCGTCGGCGAGCCTGGGCGATAAGAACCCGGGTGTTAACGCAAGTGTGCAGTTCTCCGTGGGATATTCGTGGTGGAAGTGAGAAACAGCGGAACAGCGGAACAGCGGAACAGCTAAATAGCTGAGTAGCGAAACAGCAGAACAGCACGAAGAACTGACCATGGCAGAGTTGCAGATCATTGAGTGCGTACCGAACTTCTCCGAAGGTCGGGATCGGGGAACGGTCGAGGCGATCGTCCGCGCGATGCGTGTCGACGGGGTGGAGCTTCTCGACTATTCGCTGGACGGGGACCACAACCGCTCGGTGGTGACGATTGCCGGTGCGCCGGAGGCCGTCGTCGAGGCCGCGGTGCGTGGCGCCGGGAAGGCAGCGGAGCTGATCGACCTGCGTGGGCAGAGCGGCGAGCATCCGCGCATTGGAGCAGCGGACGTCATCCCGTTTGTGCCGGTCGCAGGGCTCTCGCTGGTGCAGTGCGCGATGCTGGCTCACCAGGCCGGGATGGCGTTGTGGAAGCGGTCGCACGTCCCTGTGTACTTCTATGAGGCTGCGGCGACGCGGCCGGATCGCGTGAACCTGGAAGATGTGCGGCGGGGCCAGTTCGAGGGCCTGGTGCGGGATGCCGCAAAGGACGCTGCGCGGCGTCCGGATGTGGGCGGCCCGGAGCCGCATGCGAGTGCGGGAGCCAGCGCGGTCGGGGCGCGCAAGTTTCTGATCGCCTACAACATCTACCTGACGACGCAGTCGTCGGGTCCCGATGTGGGACAGGCGCGTTCGATCGCGAAGGAGATCCGCGCGTCGGGCGGAGGCCTTTATGGCGTGAAGGCGATGGGTGTGCTCGCGAATGGCCGCGCGCAGGTGAGTATGAACATCACCGACTTCCAGCGGACGCCGATGTCGCGTGTCTACGACACTGTCCGCGAGATCGCAGAGAAGCATGGAGCGACGCTGGCCGAAGGCGAACTGATCGGTTTGATTCCGGAGCAGGCGTATGAACCGAACTCGGAATGGGTACGTCAAACACACCAGTTCGATCCGGAAGAGAAGGTTCTCGAACGCAGACTGAAGCATCCTCTGGCCTGGCCGTAAGAGTCCAGACAGGGCCGGTGTAGCCGGTGGGCGATCGATTGAGAAGGAAGCGATCGAAACAGGATTTGAAGCGACAGCGGTGGATTGGCGTAGAGTGATCTCGAGGCCGGTCGTACAGCCGCGAAGCGACAGGAGCGACGGACATATGGCGATGAGCATGATGAAGTGGGCCGCAACGTTGGGGGCGGTGGTTTTGGCGGGGGCTCCGGCTCTGCACGCGGCGCAGCTGAGCGGCGACGCACGGTCGTCGATCCCGAAGGACGTGCAGCAGGTCATCGTGGTGGACTACCGGGCGATGCAGAACTCGCCGGCAGCGATGCAGCTGAAGGACCACGTGCTTCCTCCGGAGCTGAAGCGGCTGGAGACGGCGCTGAAGACGAGTGGCCTGAAGGTGGATCAGGATGCCGACACGCTGGCGTTTGCGGCCTTCCGCACGGGCGCCAGCTCGAACAGCGCGCGCATCCTCGGTGTGGCGCAGGGGCAGTTCCAGACGGCTTCGATCATGGCGTACTTCACGAAGAACAAGATCAAGCCGGTCATGGTCCGCAACAACCAGGTCTTCCCGATGGGGTCGAGCGGGATGAGCGTGTCGTTCCTGAACCAGACGACGATGGTCTTTGGCGACAAGGAAGCGGTGAAGGCGTCCCTCGATGCGCGTGACGGCCTGGCGCCGAACTTCCTGCAGAACGGCGACATGATGAACGAGATGAACATCGTCGATTCGCGCGCCGTGTGGAGCCTTCTGGATCAGAAGGGCACCCAGACGATGATGAAGAGCGTGATGGGCTCGGCGTCGCAGCTGGCGGACTACAACACGGTGCAGGCGGCGTTTCGCAGCTCGCGGTACACGATGGAGTTTTCCAACGGCGTGAAGTTCGACATGACGGTGGTGCTGAGCGACTCGATGACCGCGGCGACCGCAGCCACGGTGATGAAGGGTGTGATGATCCTGAAGAAGACCTCGGGTTCGCCGCTGGAGAAGAGCGCGCTGGATGAGACGCACGTCGACTCGACGGGCGGAGACCTGAACGTGGGCTACTCCTCGTCGGATAGCCAGTTTGCCAGCCTTCTGACCTCGCCGCTTTTCCAGCAGGTTGTGAAGTAAGAGCAAATCAGCTTGCATTACGAAAGGCGCCCTTCGGGGCGCCTTTGTATACTTTAGTACCGTATGGATCGGGTTGCTGCGTGGCTGATGGAGTGGTCTAGCTCGAGCGTCCAGCTTTGTTCAGAACGCCGAGTGCCTTGTAGACGAGGCCGAAGCTACCTACCCCTACGAAGCCAAAGGGTATCACGCCCAGCACCGCATTCACGATCTGATCGTTGTGGGAGTGCATCACTGTGTTCGCCGAAGCGAGCAGAGCATCCAATACGGGAAGCCGGCCGACGACGAACAGGGCGGCAGTGATGGCCAGGACCGAGTAGACAATGCCGCTGCGAACGGATCTCCGCTGGCGCGGCAGATCGGGATCGAGCTGAATTGCGTTGAGCATTGTGACCTCCATCCGGCTCTGCATTTCCTACTTTGGTTCTATCGGCGTTGTATGTGGGAGAACATTCCACGTTCGTGGGACGGACGAATCGCCCGCGATATCACACACTCTTCGCGCGTCGAAGGACGGGCCACGTCGGCGGGCGCAGGTGGCTCGGTGACGTGAACTGATGCAGGACTGACGAGTCGCTACTTGCCGGAGTAGATGGCGCGATAGAGTTCGCGATTGCGCACGATGGCCTGCACGTATTCGCGGGTCTGGGTGTAGGGGATGGATTCGACCCACTCCGGCATATCGCGATAGTCGTTGGCGCCGACCCAGGCCTTCACCGGGGTATCTCCGGCGTTGTAGGAGGCGAGGGCGTACTCCACGTGGCCATCCCAGCGGTCGATGGCCTGGCGCAGGTAGATCGTTCCCCACTTCAGGTTCTTATTGGGGTCCAGGAGCTCGCTGGTCGCGAACTTCCTGTCGCCGGTGCGCTTGGCGATCTGCTTTCCGGTCGACGGGAGCATCTGCATGAGGCCGTAGGCATTGGCGTAGCTGACGACACCGGCGTTGAACTCAGACTCCTGGCGGATGAGTGCGGCTACGAGGAAGGGGTCGAGGCCATTGGCCTGGGCGTTGGAGCTGAGGGCGGCCCAGTAGGGCTGCGGGAAGGCGAGCCGCCAGTAGGGCAGAGGAATCTGGCTGACCGGCAGGGAGAGGAACGGGATGCCGCTGCGTTTCATTGCTTGCAGCGAGCGGGTGGTCTCGCCGAAGCTCTGGTAGATCTCTGCCTCGGCGAGTGCGCCCCACTCCTTTGAGGTAGGGCTGAGCGCGATCTCGGGACGGATGTACTCGTTGAGGGCGGCGTTGGCGAGGAGGCGTGCCTTGATGAGGTGGACATCGTTTTCGGGCACGGAGTCGACGAGGTCGTAGCTGCCAACGGCCGGGAGCGAGGCGATGGCTGGCGCCGGGGCGACGGCAGGCTGAGCGCCGAGTGAAGCCAGGCGCTGGCGGGCAAGCATTCCGTAGTAGGTGTTGACGAAGTGGGCGTCGAGGGCGCGGTAGTAGTTTGCGGCCTGCGCGGGGTTGTGCTCTTCCTCTTCGTAGAGACGGCCGCGCCAGTAGAGGGCTCCGGGAATCTCGGCGCCACCGGCGTAGCGGCTGATCTGCTCATCCATGATGCGCGCGGCATCCGCCCAGTGGTGGAGGCGATAGTACATCCACGCGGCCTTCCAGTGGGCGTTGGGAGCGTAGGTGCTGCGCGGGAAGTGCTCGACCAGGGAGGCGAAGTCGTCGGCGGCCTGCAGGGTGTCGCGGCGGACGAGGTGGTTATTGCCTGCGGAGTAGAGAGCTTCCTCGGTCCAGCGGCTCTGAGGGTAGCGGTCGACAAGCTGGTGGACGAGGTCGTCCTGCTCGGCGGCGTTGCCTTCGCTGCGGGCCAGCTCGGATTGCAGGTAGACGCGCAGCGCCGCGGTGTCGTCGCTGGTGACGGGCAGGTTGCTGACGTCGCGACGGGTGAGCTTCTTGAGGCGGAGATCGCAGACGGCGGCGTAGATCTGGAGGGCATCGCGGTCGGCCTGGTTGAGGCCGGAGCCGGAGCGCTGCAGGGAGCGGTACTCGTTGGCGGCTTCGCCGTACTGCTTGGCGTTGAAGAGGGCGTCGGCGTGCTCTTTGCGCTCGACCGGGGTGAGTGGGACGTTCATCGCGTCGAGCTGCTGGTGTGCGGTGGCAGCTTCGCTGGAGACTGGGGCGCCGAGGAAGATGCCGCGATAGAAGCCCGCTGCCTTCGCGAGGTTGCCGGAGGCCTGGTAGGCCCGCGCGAGTGTCATGCGGAGGTCGAGGTTGGTCGGAGGCTGGGTGGGCGTGGCCTCGATGCCGGGGGGCGCGGTGTTGAGCCTGGCCTCGAGCGGCGCGAGCACCCGGAGAGCGTTCTGGGGATCGTTGGCGGTGAGGTAGGCCTTGGCGAGCAGGACGGGGGCGCTGGGCTCGAAGAGGCTACCGGGGTGGCGCTCGGCGAAGTGTTCGAGCAGCGGCGCGGCTTCGGCGGGGTGGTTGGCGTTTACGGCGGCCTGGGCGGCGAGGTAATCGGCGTAGTCGGCGAGGGCAGCGTCGCGGGAACCGGCAGCGCGGTAGGCTGCCTCCGCCTCGGAGTAGCGGTGGTCCATCATGTAGGCGTGGCCGAGCGCAAGCTGTGCGGCCGAGCCCGCGTCCCCGCTGTGGGAGCGGGCGTAGGCGGCAACGCCGGCGTAGGCGGCGACGCTGCGGGTGCTGGCGAGCTGCTGGGCCATGGGCCGCAGCGTGGAGGAAGCGACGAAGGCGGCGTGCAGGCGGCGGCTCTCGGCGGTCTCGGGGACTGCGCGTGCCGGGTGGCCGTGCCGGGATTTGGAGGCGGCGGCGGTGTGGGCTGCGGTCTTGCCGTGGGCGGATTTCGATCTGCTGGCCGCGGCGGTGCCCTTCGATGCGGTGCTGTGCTTCTTTTTTGCCGTCTGGGCAGGGCTGTTTATGGCCAGCGCTGCTATCAGCAGCGTCGCCGTCACCATCGTCCAGCCTTTGCTCATTTTGTGTCCCAACTGCAAACCCCCGGTCCCGGCCCGAATGTGGCCCCTTGTTATCCGGACCCTCTATTGGACTCTACGACGCTCTTTGCGGTCTCCGGGGGGAAGAGTACTGCGAAAGGAACCTCAGGTTGCAATGGGAGGGCTGGTGGATGACTCCATGGAGTCTTGCGCCCGCAGACCCTGTACACTAGAAGAGTCAGCATCATGGCAGCCGAACTCTCCAGCATCGACCAGGAACTGGAGCCGACCGACGAGATCGCGGTCGACTCCACCGAAGAGGCCCCCGAGGGCGTCGCCGCCGAGCCACATCCCGATGTGCTGCTCGTGGAACAGGCGCGCGCGGGCGACACCGCGGCCTTTGAAAAGCTCATTCGCCAGTACGATCGGCAGATCTTCCGCACGGCCCTGCACATTACGCAGAACCGCGAGGACGCCGAAGACATCACCCAGGACGTCTTTTTCAAGGCATTTCAGAAGCTGGACCAGTTCAAGGGGAACTCGAAGTTCTCGACCTGGCTGGTTCGGATTGCCGTGAATGAGAGCCTGATGCGCCTGCGCAAGCGGAAGACGTCCAAGACTGTGTCCATGGACCAGGATGTGGAGACGGACGAGGGTTCGATTCCGCGCGACTTCGCCGAATGGCGGCCCAACCCGGAGCAGACTTTTTCGCAATCTGAACTGGGAGATATCCTGCGCAAGACAATTGCGGGTCTCCCTCCGGGTTTTCGAACCGTTTTCACCTTGAGAGACATCGAAAACCTGTCGACCGAAGAGACGGCCGAAGCGCTGGGACTGAGTGTTCCGGCGGTGAAAAGCCGTCTTCTGCGGGCCCGGCTGCAACTTCGCGAGAGGTTGAGCCGGTATTTCCGCAAGGCTGCTACACCTGCTTGACAGGTGTGGTGGTGCAGGTCGATGGTATGGGGCCAGGGGTAGTCGACCTGACTGATTTCGCGGTGGCTTCGAAGAAGCCGCGGGACGGAATGCAAGGCGACACGACCGCACGCGCGGCGTGGTGAAATCTGATGCTGAAGAGCGTGGCGCAGCGGTTTGCGGCCATGGCTCGCGATGAGGGCTTGAAGTGAATTGCACTGATTTTCTGGCGAAACTTACCGACTACTTTGACGGTCAGATCGACGCGGAGCTGCTTACAGAGGTAAAGGAACACCTCGGCTCGTGTCATCACTGTGAGGTGGTTGTGGACACCACTCGCCAGACGATTGATGTGTATCGCGGACACCAGCCCTACGAGTTTCCGGACGAGCTGTCGTCGAAGCTGCGCGGCGCCATTATGGACCGTTGCCGCAAGCACGTCGAAACGACGGTCGGCGAGAAAACGTCTGCCGGAGTGAAGTAGTCTTCCGGCGAGTCCCGTTTCTTTATGGATTCGGATCTCTCGAGCGATTTTTTGAATGTGACGACGCTGCCCTCCACAGGGCAGCGTTTTCCTTTGTGGCTCTTGAGAGCGACGCTCAGATTGCGTTCAGTGTCTCCAGATTGACGGGGCCAACATATTCGCCGAGGAGTTCGCGGGTCCACCACGCGCCGGTGGTGCGCCGGGTCGCTGCATCCGTGTACCGGTAGCGGTAGAACTGTGCGCGAAGGATCGCGGGCGGCTCGCCGCGGAATGGATTGGCGCGCAGAAGCTTGAGCAGGGCGGGATCGTTGACGAGCAGCTTCTTGAGGAGGCGGGCGAACCAGAGTTGGTAGCTCGGGACATGGATGCCGTGGGCGGTGACCTGCACGGTGAAGGGCAGGAACCAGATCATCCAGTCGAGGCGAAGATGGTAGGGAGCGACCTGCGGCGGCATGCGATGGAGATCGCCGGGCTTGCCCTTGAAGGCGTACTCGCGCCAGATCGTGGCGGGCGTCAGGAGCTGGTCGGAGGTGCCTTCGAGGACGATCTCGTAGCGCTCGCGGGTGACCGAGCCGAAGGCGCCGTAGCTGTTCACCAGGTGATAGCGGTTGTAGCTGAAGTTCATCCGCTGCTGGCGCGAGAAGAGGTTGAGGAGTGGTTGCACGCTGAGAGCTGCGGTAGCCGCTGCCAGGCTCCATAGCAGGATCGTGAAGGGGAGCGGCGCGGGCTGCGTCGCATACGGAGCGATGAAGGGCAGCACGCGATAAAGGATCTCGTCGGAGAAGCCGGCGATGCCCAGCACCACAGTGAGCCAGTTGAGCCAAGCGTAGTTGCCCGAGACGATGAGCCACAGCTGCTGCGCGATGCAGAGACCCGCTGCGATGGACGCGTAGGGCTGTGGAGCGAACAGACCGAAGGGGCACACGACCTGCACGAAGTGACTGAACAGGACCCCGCCGCGATGCGTGGCCTTGGGAAGTCGATGGAAGTACCAGCTGAGCGGGTTGGGCAGGGGCTGGGTCTCGTAGTGGTAGTAGAGGCAGGTCAGGTCGCGCCAGCAGGCGTCATGCCGAAGCTTGATGAGCCCTGCGCCGAGCTCGGTGCGAAAGAGCATCCAGCGCAGGATCAGGATGGGGATCACCGAGGGCGCGACGGGGCGAGGGCCCAGGAAGGCGGTAAAGAAGCCCGCCTCCAGCAGCATCGACTCCCAGCCAAAGCCAAAGAAGGCCTGCCCGACGTTCACGACGGAGAGATACAGGGCGTAGAGCAGAAGCCAGGAGAAGATCGAGAGCCAGAGAGGGCCTGCGTCGGTGAGGCCCAGCATGGCGCAGAGGGCGACGAGGAGCCCGGTGACGGAGACCGCGTCGAGCATGCGATCGGAGTAGCGCCAGTGAAAGAGGCTTGGAGATTGGCGGAACTTGATGCCCTTTACAAACTCGGGGATGGGGAGCAAACCGGTCGTGCCGATGAGTGGCTTGCCCTGCAGCAGCACCGTGAGGAACGCGAACGCATAGATCGTGGCCATGCCACGCTGCAGGAGCAGGCGAGTGAGCGACAGGTTGCCGAAGTACGCGTGGTGCCAGGGCATGGTTGGGCTGCTGAGGTCGGGAAGAGGGCACGCAGTTGAGTTGAGCCGCGGGAGATCTCGTTCCAAGGAGAAGAGTACGGGGCCAGCCTGCGTATTGCCAGGCTTACCAGAACGAGAAAGGCCCGAGGTGCGTGCTGCGCCTCGGGCCATGCGTTGGTGAGGCCAATTACTTGCAGCGACTACTCATGCCGGAGGGCGACGACGGGGTCCATGCGGGCTGCGCGCCATGCCGGGAGAAATCCGGAGACGACGCCGACGATGGTCAAGATGATGAAGCTGGCTCCGAGGGTTCCCATGCTCGCGCGCAGGACGATGTCGCCCTCATGGTTGGCGGTCTTGTAGATCTCGGAGTAGAGGGGCATGGGCGGGATGATGTACCCGGCGGCCACGGCGACGACCATGCCGATGGCGCCGGCGAGGAAGGTGAGCACCAGGCTCTCGATGAGGAACTGGGCGAGGATGTCGCGGCGGCGGGCGCCGAGGGCCTTCATCAGGCCGATCTCGCGAGTGCGCTCGGTGACGGAGACCAGCATGATGTTCATGACGCCAATGCCGCCGACGGCGAGGGTCATCGCGCCGATGAGGCCGAGCAGGACCTCGAGCGCGATGTTGAACTGCAGCATCTGCTTTGCGTCCTCGACGGTGTCCCATGCGGGGACGGCTTTTTCGTCCTTGGGATCGAAGTGATAGCGCTGCGAGAGCACGGTGCGAACTGCCTGCAGGGCCTGCAGGTGCTGGTCGCCGGAGGATGGCTGGAAGACGATGGAGTTGGGATCGCGCTGCTGACGAATCTCGCGCAGCGTGTCGAAGGGGACGAAGACGTTTTCGTTGTCGGGGCCGTTGTTGGAGGAGTCCTGGATCTTGTTGCGCAGGACGCCGATCACGGTGAAGGGATGACCTTCGACCTCGATGGTCTCGCCGACGGGAGGGTAGCCGTTGAAGAGCTGCTGCGCGGCGTGAGCGCCGAAGATGATGACGTTGCGATGATCGCTGAAGTCTGAGGGCTCGAAGTAGCGGCCCTGGTCGACGATGAGCTTGCGCATGCCGCCATAGGGCAGGTCGATGCACTTGGCGGAGATGTTCACGACCTTGTCGCCGTACTTGAGGGCGAAGGTGTCGTCGGTCTCGCGGGAGACGGCTTTGAGGAAGGGCAGCGAGTCGCGGACGGCTTCCATGTCGCCGGCGTGAAAGCGGATCTTCTGCCCTGCGCGCTCGCCACCGGCCTGCATGGAGGTCTGGCCACCCCAGACCATGATGACGTTGTCCCCGAGGCCGAGGAAGCCGTTGAGGACGGTCTGGCCGAGGCTGCGGCCATAGCTCAACAGAAGCACCACGGTGACGAGTCCCCAGACGATGCCGAGCATGGTGAGAGCCGAGCGCAGGCGATTGCGCCTGAGCGAAGAGACCGACTGCGAGATGGCTTCACGAAATTGCATAGGGCTCGGGGCTCAGAGTCAGGGGGTAGGGCCTAGGAAAGATGGAATCAACGAGTTGTGAGTTGTGAGTTGTGAGTTTCGGGTTTCGAGTCACACATGACTGAAGCCCATGAATCACTCTGGGGCTTCAGTCGGTGCGGAGGCATTCAATCGGTGTCATGTGGGCGGCGCGCAGGGCTGGGTACGTTCCTGCGCAGACGGTGATGGCGGCCAGTGTGACCAGCGAGGCGATGATCGCGAGCGACGAGATCGCAGGGTGCGGAATGAAGTCGGGCATGGGGATGAGGCGCATGATGAGGCAGAGCCCTGTGCCGCCTGCGAGCCCGATGGCTCCGGCGAGGATTGTGATCACCGCGGACTCCGCGAGGAACTGGCGGCGGATGTCGGTGGCCGTGGCGCCGAGTGCCTTACGGACGCCGATCTCTCGGGTGCGTTCGGTGACGGCAACGAGCATGATGTTCATCACGCCGATGCCGCCGAGTGCGAGCGTGAGCAGGGCGACGATGGCGAAGAACAACGTCATGGCGCCGAAGATGTGGTCGGTGAACTCTGCGCCTTCGAGCGTGTCCCAGGTCCAGATGGCGTCGGGATCCACGGGGTCGAAGTGGTGCCGGGCTCCGAGGATGGCGCGCACCTGGCGTACCGCCTGCTTGTGCAGCGTGGCGGAGACAGGCTGAATGACGATGTTGCTAACCGAGCCTTCGGTGATGTTCTTGCCGGTGATGGGGAAGTCGCGCTCCATCGCGCTGAAGGGCACGAAGAGCTGCGAGTTGTCCGGCCCTGAGCCGTAGCTTCCGTTCTGCTTCTTCTTCTCCATGACGCCGATGACGATGTAGGGATAGCCCGCGATCATGACGGTTTCGCCGATGGCGGGCTTGCCGGGGAAGAGCTGGCGGGCGCTGTCAAAGCCGAGCAGGACGACGCGGGCGCCGTCTTTCTCGTCTTCGTCGGACATGAGACGGCCTTCGGAGACGGTGAGAGAGCGGAAGCTCTGGTACTGCGGCCAAACACCACGCACGGCGCGATTGGAGGCGTTGTAGCGGCTGACCTGCTGGACGGTGGCGCGGATCTCGGGCGAGACGGTCTTGATGAGGGGCGCGCCGTCGCGGATCGCTTCGGCGTCGGAGATATTGAGGCGTACGTCGCGGTTGGGAGCATAGCCTTCCCAGGGGAGGTCGGTCTTGCCACCGAACATGATGGCGATGTCGGTGCCGAGGCCCTTCATGCGCTCATGCTGATCGCGATTGAAGCCGATGCCGAGGCCGACGAGAAGGATCACGGACGTGATGCCCCACACGATGCCGAACATCGTGAGGAAGCTGCGCAACTTGCTTTCGCGGAGAGCGGCAAGCGTCTGGAGGATGATCTCTCGAATCGGCATAGGGTTCGACCGCAGGTTGCGCGGTTGAGCGTTGATACGCGCAAAGGAAGAGGATGGTTCCCGGGTGGGGTGGACTTGCGGGAGGTCATGTGGAACATGAGGGCCGGCCCGGGACTGGTTACGGCAGGGATTGGCTACGGTAGGATGGGTAGGATCGGTCTGACACACCGCGCCGGGATGGTGAAATCGGCAGACACAGCGGACTTAAAATCCGCAGTTGCGAAAGCGACGTGGGGGTTCAAGTCCCCCTCCCGGCACCATGGAATCAGCAGCCAGGCTTCGGTCGATGCGATGGGGAGCGGCTTCAGATCGCCTTGGGAGCGTAGATGCGGAACTCGATGTGGACCGGCCTCCGGGCTGGATGTGCGGCAGGGCTGTTGGGCCTGTTTGTAGCCGGAGCGGCAGAGGTTCGGGCGCAGGGAAGTGGAGGTCCGCTTCGCGATCCTGCGGCGCTGGTGAATCCGATCATTGGGACGACCAACGGCGGCAATGACTATCCGGGGGCGACGGTGCCGTTGGGCATGGTGGCCTGGAGCCCGGAGGAGCCGCGGCACCGGCCGCGTGCACGCGTGGAAGGTGTTCCGGGATCGAGAATCGATGACCCGGGACGGCCTGCGGCCCCGGGAGGGTATGAGTACTCCTCGGATCGCATCAGCGGGTTTTCCCTCACGCACCTGATGGGCACGGGCTGTGCCGGTGCGAGCGGGGATATCCCATTCATGCCGTACGTTGGCGAAGTCACGTCGTCGCCTGCCGATGATCTGCGCGCCGAGGTTTACGGGAGCACATTCTCGCATGAGGACGAGACTGCCAAAGCCGGCTATTACAAGGTGAAACTGGCCAATGGCGTGGCCGTCGAGCTGACGGCATCCCCGCGCACGGGAGCGGGGCGGTTCACCTATCCGGCGGGGAAGGCGGCGGTGATGTTGGTTCGGACCTCGAACTCGGAGACGGGAAGCAGCGAGGCGCAGGTGAAGATTGACGCGGCGACGCGGACGATCTCGGGTTCGGTGACGAGTGGCAACTTCTGCGGCTACATCGGGACGGCGGACCGGCACAGCTACTACACGCTGTACTTCGTTGCACAGTTTGATACGCCGTTCACGGCTACGGGGACGTGGCAGGATGCTGCGGTGAAGGCGGGCTCGACCGAAGCGCATGGCGGAACGACGTATGGCCCCAAGGGCTTCATTCCGCCGGGGAAGGGTTCGGGTGCGTGGGTTGCGTTCGATGCATCTGGTGGCAAGACTGTGGGGATCCGCGTTGGGGTCTCGTACGTCAGCGAGCGCAGTGCTAAAGAGAACCTGCGGGCGGAGAGCCCTGCGGGGACGACCTTCGACATGGTGCGAGAGAAAGCGCACGCTGCGTGGAATCAGGCGCTGGGCAAGATCGAGATCGAAGGCGGCACGCCGGATGAGCAGGTGGTCTTCTACACCGCGCTGTATCACACGCTGATGGGAGAGAACCTCTACAGCGATTCTGATGGACGCTATCTCGGCATGGACGGCAAGGTGCACACCGTGGTGGCACCGCAGAAGGCGCAGTATGGAACCTTCTCCGGCTGGGATGTGTACCGGTCGCAGCTGCAACTGCTCACGTTGATCGAGCCGCAGATCGCAGGGGACCTTGCGCAGTCGCTGCTGAACCAGGCTACCCAGAATGGTGGCGAGTGGGATCGCTGGACGCACAATGCCGGCATCACGCATGTGATGAACGGAGACCCGGCGGCTCCTGCGATTGCGGACATTCTGGCGTTTGGTGGAAGCAACTTCGATGCGAAGGCTGCGTACAGGTCCCTGCTACAGGCGGCGACTGTGCCGACAGCACACGATCTGAGCGAAGAGGGTTGTCCGGTGGAGTGTGTGGGACAGCGGCCTTCGCTGGATCAATGGATGAAGCTGCATTACATCCCGGTCGGCGCACATGCTTGGGGGCCGGCGGCGGACACACTCGAGGATGTGGCGGCGGACTTTGCGATGTCGGAGCTGGCGCGGCGGATGGGTGATGGTGCGATGCAGCGAAGCTTCCTCGAGCGCGCACAGTACTGGAAGAACATCTTCAATCCGCAGGCGACGCCGGAGGGCGGATATATCCAGAACCGCAACGCCGATGGCACGTGGCCGAAGTTCGATCCGAAGTCGACGGAGGGATTTGTCGAGGGCAGCGGAGCGCAGTACCTGTGGATGGTGCCGTTCAACGCGAAGGGCCTGTTCAACATGATGGGTGGAGATGCGAAGGCGAGCGAGCGGCTCAACGCGTTCTTCTATAACGCGGACGGCAGCCTCGCCGTGACGAACTCCGGCCCACTGCATGCGGAGCTGAACAACGAGCCTTCGATTGCATCGCCGTGGCTCTTCGACTTTCTGCGGCAACCGTGGAAGACGCAGGAAGCGGTGCGCAAGGTGCTGAACTCCATCTGGACGAACAAGCCGAACGGTCTGCCGGGCAATGACGATCTGGGCGAGATGTCGTCCTGGTATGTATGGGCCGCCATGGGGATGTATCCGGAGATTCCGGGGCGCGCAGAGCTTGTGCTGGGGAGCCCGTTGTTTGAGAGCATCACCATTCGGCGGGGCGCGGGCGATATCGTGGTGAAGGCGCATGGCGCGGGAACGAATGCTCCGTATGTCCAGAGCCTGAAGGTGGATGGCAAAGCAGCGAGCAGCACATGGTTGCCGCAGAGCTTCGTGCAGCGCGGCGGGCGGCTTGAGTTTGAGCTTGGAACGGCGCCCGAGACGCATTGGGGAACGGGGGCGTCTGACGTGCCGCCCTCCTTTGAGCCATAAGCTGCAGGTTGGCCTGTGACGGCGGATACACAAAAGGGACATCTCTTCACGGAGATGTCCCTTTCGCTTTGAAGGCTGAGGGTTGCGGATTACTTCTCCATGGGCGCTTCCTTCTTCGCAGCATCCTTCTTTGGAGCGGGGGGCTGCCGCTGCAGGTGATCGAAGTTCATGATGGCGTTGAAGACGAGCGGGTAGGAGCCGACGGTTTCGCCGCGATAGACGGGGTTGTTGGCAAAGAGCAGCACGTTGCCGGCGCCGAGGTGGGCATCGACGACGATGGGATGCTCTGCGATAGCGCCGCCTTTATCGAGGAGACCGGAGAGCAGGAGATCCTTCGTCTCGGTGAAGCGGAGCACGACCTCAGGCCGATATTGCTCGGGGATGACGCTGGGATTGTTGCGCAGCTGTTCTTCGTTGAGCGGACGCGGCTCCCAGGGTTTGGGTTGCGGGAGTGGTTCGGGCTCGATGATCTTGCGGCCCTGCGGGAAGTCGGCATCGCCGACCAGGCCGCGGCCTGTGGGCCGCTGTTGATAGGGATCCATCAGGGTGCGGCCTCCGCGGCCACCGATGGTGTTGCTCACGCTGAAGGTCATGCCATCGGCGCTCATCACCGGCAGGTTGGCGCCATAGCCCCAGGCTGCCGGATGCTCGGGGGTGACGAAGGTGGAGTTGAGCACCGTGCCTACGACGCGAGCATCGCCCCGTGAGACGCTGACGCCGGGGGCGAGGCCCATCTCGATGGCGAACTGCGCGGTGTCCTCGCAGGTGATGAGGAGGCCACCCTTCTCGATGAACTCGCGCAGGTGCTTTAGCCCGTCGTAGCCCATGCCGGGACGCGTGTCTGTGGTGTGATCCAGTACGCCGATGTTGGGTGTGAGGTCGGTCTTCTCCCAGGGCGTGGCATTGCCGTACATGGGAGTGCCGTTGAGGATCTGATCCGAGCTTGCGTGGCCTACCGGAGCGAAGACGATGACGTCATACCTGCCACGCAGATCGGACATGCCGCCGATGGTCTGCGTGCTGATGTAGTCATAGGGCACACCGGCCTTGTCGAAGGCATAGCGCCACCAGCCTTCGGTCTGCGTTGCCAGCCAGGAGTGCATGAAGGCGATGCGCGGAGCAGCGGCGGTGTGCGTGGCTACCGAAGGCATCGTCGCGATGCGAACGCTGTCGAGCGAAGCAGTCTTGAGCGCTGCAGTGACATCCGTGTCGGGAAGATCGTGGATCAGCAACGTTCCCGGATTGAAGTGCTTGCCATCCTGATCGAAGGCCTTCTCTGCGATGGAGACATGCTCGGGCTTGAGCTTGAAGACGAGGCCGAGCAGCGACGTTTGGCCGGTGTTCGATACGGCAAAGAGGCTGCCTGTTCCGTCCACGTGACCTGTGGCGACGGAGGGATCCGGCAGCGGCGACATCTTGTTCTTCGCGAAGGCGACATCGGTGACGCGTACGACCTTCACGTTGAACAGCTGCGGGAACGACCAGCCAGTGTCGTCGTAGGGATGCTTCTGCGGATCGTCGGGCGCCCAGAACTGCTTGTCGAGCAGGGCATCGGCGATGCGGGAGAACGGCTGGTCCATGCGAACCACGTAGCTGCCTGCGGGCAGGTTGACGGTGGTGGGCTTGTCGCCACGCTTTGCGGCGGGGATGCTCACCGTCGCGGCTTCGTCGAGCTGGCTGAGCTCGACGTGCTGCAGTTGCAACGTCTTCAGCAGCTGCACCTGGCGGTTGGCTTCGGCGTCGTTCTTCGGCAGGACGTAGGCTACGGGACCCTCTGTCGCGGGCTTCTCGATGCTGCGCTTGCTCTTGCGGTAGTAGTTCTCGAGGAAGTGGTGCGTGTTCTTCGAGAAGTAGGAGAGCGTCGTCAGCAGGGCGCTCTGCTCGTAGTTGTTGTTGTCACGCTGCGACCAGGTGAGCACCGGCGGTGGAGGGTTCTGGCGGTACCAGGTACGCGAGTAGTCCTCGGGCGAGAGGATGCGCTTCTCGGTGTCGGCGCCGCCGTTGCCGAAGGTCTCATAGAGGCGGCTGATGCCGTTGTGCAGGCCGGCGAGGAACATCAGGTAGCCGGGGCTCCAGGTGTCGAAGTCGCCGTGGGTGAAGACGCCGGGCATGCCGAAGCTCTGCATCTGGGCGGTGTTGTTCCAACCCAGCTCCTGCCACTCATCGGCTAACAGCGGATCGATCCACGCGTTGTAGGGGCCGTCGCCGATGGTGTTGTCGTAGAGCAGCGGCACCGACTCGTGCAGGTCATGCAGCACCTGCGCGTGCCAGCCGAGGTAGGTGGAGAGCACGTTGTTGGTGAGGTTCAAGGTCATGCCCATGGCATCGCGGTTGTTGTCGTGCGCGACGTAGTGGCCCCAGTAGACGAGGCGCGGATACTGCAGATCCGGATGTGCCCGGTGCCACTTGTAGAGGTCGACCTGGCGATCGCGGCCGTCGACTTCGACGACCGGCGTGATGAGGACGATCATGTGCGAGCGGATGTACTTGATGTAGGGCGAGTCATCAACGGCGAGGCGGTAGGCCAGCTCCATCAGGGCCGTGGGCGCGCCGGTCTCGGGCGAGTGGATGGTGCCGGTGATGTAGTAGACGGGGAAGGATGCGTCGACGAGGGCGCGGGCCTTGGCATCATCCATGCCGATGAGGCGCGGGTCGGCGAGCTTGGCGAGGCGGGCGTCGTTCTCCTTCTGCTTGTCGAGCAGGTCCTTATCCGCGATGGCGACGGCGATCATCTCGCGGCCTTCTTCACTATGGCCGATGGTGACGACCTTCACGCGGGGGGAGGACCTTTCCAGCATGCGGAAGTACTTGTAGGTGTCCTCGGCGTAGGGGAGCATGTTGGGCGCGCCGGCGACGTCGCCGAGGACTTTGGCGGGCGTCGGCACCGTGTTTGAGGCCGGGAGATAGTCGACCAGCGGCGAGGTGTAGGCCGAGTCGGTGGTGTACTCCTTCATCTTCTTCGTGTATTCCTGATCGACGGCCTGATGCGGATCGCGGTCGAAGGTGGGGTTCAGACCGGACTGCGCGAGGGCGGGAGCTGCGGCGGAGACGGCCAACAGGGACAGAAGAGCGGCGAAACGAAGGTGCTGAAAACGCATCGGATCCTTCCTGCATTCAAGGTGAAACGCAGAGCCGTTAACGGGCTCCGCCGGGTCATTTGTGTCGTGGGACTGATAGTGTAGCTCAGCTGGAAAGAGGGGCGTCTGGCTCTTGCCGGCTAAGCCCTTCCGGGCGGCTGAGGTCAGTTGTGCCGAGGGCTGAGGTTGCGCCAGATCAAAACACCACTTTTGAGGCTCGCCGTGACCACCCGATCGTGGGAACGTCATGGGAGACGATTGCGACCTTCAGGGCAGATTGGCAGGGCGGCAGCACGACGCCGTCGCACAGGCTGAACGGAAGCTGAACAGATTGCAGCAGGATAGATTCCTCATGTTCCGGTTCACGAGATTGAAGGCGCACCAGCCCGCGCGGACCTTCCTGCTTGCGGCGGTGGCGCTGCTGACGGGATGCGGAGCGTCACGTCCGGGAGATCATCCGACAATCGTGCTGGACCACCTTCCCCCCGCGGGGGCTGGGGGATCCGAAGCCTTTGAGGCCATCTCCGGCAAGGTAATTGGCGCGGAGGCTGGGCAACAGATCGTCATCTACTCGCACTCTGGGGCCTGGTGGTGGGTGCAACCGTTTCGAAGCCGGCCTTTCACGGCGGTCGCGGCGGATGGAAGCTGGAAGACTCCGACCCATATTGGCAACGACTATGCGGCGCTGTTGGTCGATCCGAAGTTTCAGCCGCCTGTGAAGCTCGCGGCGCCGCCAACTGTTGGCAATGGCGTGCTGGCCGTAACCACGATGCGCGGTTCTTCCTCGGCACCCAGAGCTCCCAAACTACTTCGTTTCAGCGGTTATGACTGGAAGGTGCGCACGGCGCCGGTCGACCATAACGGCGAGCCAACGGAGTATGAACCGGCCAACGCGTGGGTGGATGGAAACGGTCACCTGCATCTTCTGATGGGGCAGGCGGATGGCCACTGGCGCTGTGCAGGCGTGAGCCTGACGCGAAGCCTGGGGTATGGCACCTACCGCTTCGTTGTGCAGGACAGCGCGATGTTGCCACCCTCAGCGGTGCTGGCGATGTTTACGCGCGATGATCGCGAGGAGCAGGACTCTCATACCGGGCTGGATGTCGAGTTGAGTCAGTGGGGCAAGCCGAAGGGGCGCAACGCGGACTACGTGGTGCAGCCGTACTACATTCCCGAGAACACAACTCACTTCACCGTGCCGCCGGGGCCGGTGACATATGTGGTGAACTGGGAGCCCGGCTCGGCTACGTTCCGCGCATTGGCGGGTGTGACAGCCACGTCGCATGGACGGCAGATGATGGAGCGTGTCTTCAAATCGGGCATACCCATTCCAGCAGCGGAGAAGGTACACCTGGACCTCTATGACTTCTTCCACTCGCAGAGTGGCCTGCAGCATCCCGTCGAGGTTGTGATTGAGCGGTTTGAGTATCTTCCGTGAGCTGCGATGGTTGCGATGCCTCTTGTGCCAGGGGCATTGGCTCGCCCTCGCGTGCCTGATCGGCTCACCGTGCCTTGCACTTGATCCCGGGCGAAGCATGGCGCAGTACACTCACGACTTCTGGGGGAGTGAACAGGGGTTTCCGGGGGCGGCGGTGTTTGCCATCGCGCAGTCCGGCGATGGTTACATGTGGTTCGGCACCGAGCGCGGACTGGTGCGCTTCGATGGCTTCGAGTTCACGCTGGTCGATGTACCGCAGAAGGGGCACGCACCGCTGGGCGCTGTGCGTGGGCTGGTCTGCGATCGTCACGGAGACATGTGGATCCGCCTGGACGGTTCGCGCCTGATGCGATATCACGCCGGTACGTTTGAGAACGTGCTCGAGCGCTACAGCATGTCCGAGGTCGTGTTTACCTCGATGACTCTTGGCCGAGATGGAGAGGTGCTGTTGTGGGGGCCTCGCAACAGCACTGTTCGCTTTCGCAACGGCGGCTTCGAGCGTTTGTCCCCTCGCGAGCGAACGGACGGCATCGTGGTCTCAGAGCTTGAGGCGGCGGACGGCACGGTGTGGCTTGGCACGCGGGACCAGGGGCTCTATCATTTCGGCCCGGACGGGCTGCTTTCGTCGAACCCGGATTCGAGCACCAACAGTGTCAATGCACTGGCTTCGGCCGAAGATGGTGGCATTCTGCTGGGTACGGACAACGGCATGATGCTGTGGAAGAACGGTCAGCTGGAGCGCGTCCCCCTGATGGTGGGCCATGGAAGCGCGCCTGTGCAGGTGCGTGCTCTTACGAAGGACCGGGAACAGAACTTATGGGTCGCTACCGATCATGGCCTGCTTCGGCGGGACCGCGCAGGGCAGGTGACATCAGTATCGTTTCCCGCAGGCGACGCGGCAGAGGTCTCCGCCGTCTACGAAGACCATGACGGCGATATCTGGTTTGCCGGCCCGAGCGGCGTAGAGCGTCTCCGCGACGGGATGTTTACATCGTTTCGATTTGCGGACCTTCATATCCAGGGTCACGGCGGTCCGATCTTCGTCGATGCCGAGGGCCGGACCTGGTTCGCCCCGGCGTCTGGCGGACTGTACACGATGCAGAACGGCAAAGTGGCGCGGGTCTCCGTCGACGGATTGGATCACGATGTCGTGTATTCCATGAGCGGCGGCGGCGGTGAGGTGTGGCTCGGCCGCCAGCAGGGTGGGCTTACCGAGTTGGTGCGCCGCGGCGACGCATGGGAGGCGAAGTCGTGGCTCGAACGCGATGGCCTGCCGCAGAACAGCGTGTACACGGTTCATCGGGCGAAGGACGGAAGTGTGTGGGCCGGGACCGTCAGCGCCGGTCTGGCGCTGCTTCGGAACGGAAAGGTCACGACCTATTCGGTGGCGAACGGGTTAGACTCCAACGCGGTCTTCTCGGCGACCGAAGGCGCGGACGGAACGATGTGGTTCACTTCGCCGAATGGGCTGGTCTGCTTTCGTGATGGCGTGTTCCGCACCTATGTAGCAGGAACGGAGCCTTTGTCGCCGAACGTTCGTACTGCTTTTGAGGATCGCGAACACACGTTGTGGGTAGGCACCTCGCGTGGAATTGGCTGGTTCAGCAATGGCCGCGTCAACGTTCCGACGACGTTGCCACTTCCGCTGAACGAAGCGGTGATCGGGATCGCGCAGGATGAGCGGGGCTTCCTGTGGATTGCGACGACGGAGCACATCCTGCGGGTGAACCGCGAGCGCTTGCTGAGCGGCAGTCTTTCGGACGCAGAGGTGGCGAGCTTCGGTTCGACGGATGGGCTCAGTGAGGTTGAGGGTGTGCGTCGCGATCGCTCGGTGGTGTCGGATGCCCATGGTCACGTGTGGCTGTCGCTCGCGAACTCAATCGCAGTTGCCGATGTCGAGAGCGCGGTTGGTTACATTGGGCCAACCGGTGTGCGCATTGAATCGATCGCTTCTTCAGGTCCACCGTTGCCCATGGGTGGACTTCTCACCTTGCCTTCGGGCACTCACAGCCTCACGATCCGTTACTCCGGCACGAACATGGCTGTGCCACAACGTACCCGGTTTCGGTATCGCCTGGATGGCTCCGACCAGGGATGGAGCAGCGATACGTCTCTGCGGGAGGTTGTGTACACCAACCTGACGGCAGGCAGCTACGTCCTTCGCATCATGGCGTCGAATGGGCTTGGAGAGTGGACGGGCGAGGAGACGACCCTGCACGTTCGCATCCAGCCTGCGTTCTGGCAGACGTGGTACTTCAGGCTGTTCGCAGTCATGGTGGTGTTTGCCGCGGCCGCCGGTCTGCATCGCCTGCGCACGACGCAGCTCACGGAGCGGTTGAATATCCGCTTCCGCGATCGCCTGGCGGAGCGCACACGCATCGCGCAGGACCTGCACGACACGTTGCTGCAAGGCGTTTTGAGTGCTTCCATGCAGCTTAATCTTGCGCATGACCGCATACCCGACGAGGTTGCGGCCAAGCCCATGCTGAGCCGTGTGCTGCACCTGATGCGGCAGGTGAGCGACGAGGGGCGGAGAGCCGTGTGCGGTCTGCGCGCGCCGGAGACCACGGTGCGGCTCGAGGAGGCGTTCTCGACGCTTGCATTCGATCTGCATGCAGACGAGAGCCTGGTGTATCGCGTCTTTGTGCAAGGGGAGACGCTGCCAGTCGTCTCGGTGGCGCGGGACGAGATCTTTCGTATTGGCCGGGAGGCTGTGGTCAACGCCTTCCGGCATGCGATGGCGCACAACGTCACGGTTGAACTTGAGTATGCGCGCAGGTCCTTTCGTATGGTGATCCGCGATGATGGCAGTGGCATTGAGCCGGTGGTCCTGAAGCACGGCCGCGATGGTCACTGGGGGCTTGCGGGGATGCGCGAACGCGCGAGCTCCATCGGCTCAGAGCTGCGAATCTGTAGCCGCGTGGGAGAAGGGACCGCAGTGTATCTCACTGTTCCTGGAAGCGTGGCGTATGCAGATCGTGGCCGCCGACGTTGGAAGACATCCTGGCAAAGACTGCAGTCGCTTTTTCATGATCGAGAGAGCACGGAGGAGACACTATGAGCAATGAGCCGGTCCGGATCCGCGTTTTGTGTGTCGACGACCACCCGCTGATGCGAGAGGGCATCGCGGCCGTAGTGCGCAATGAGCCGGACCTGATGCTGGTGGCCGAGGCCACGACCGGCCGCGAGGCGATCGCCGCCTTTCGTGCGCATCGTCCTGACATTACGTTGATGGATCTTCGCCTGCCGGACATCAGCGGCATCGATGTCGTGCGAGAGATTCGCGCCGACTTCCCCGATGCCCGCATCGTGATGCTCACAACCTTCGATGGCGACGCGGAGATTCAGCGTTCGCTTGAGGCTGGAGCCCAGGGCTACATGCTCAAGAACATGCCGCCGAAGGAGCTGGTGGAGATGGTGCGCAAGGTGCACCAGGGACGGCGCTACGTTCCCAAAGAAGTTGCAGCGCAGCTGGCCGAGCACCTCGGCGAAGAGGCGTTGAGCAAACGCGAGATCGAGGTGCTGGAAAAGATTGCAGACGGCAATCGCAACAGCGACATTGCGGCACTCCTTTTCATCAGCGAAGAGACCGTCAAAGGCCACGTCAAGCACGTGATGGAGAAGCTCGGCGCCAGCGATCGCACCGCTGCTGTCTCCATCGGTCTAAGGCGCGGCATTATTCGACTGTAGGGACGATGCGATGTGCAGCGGACACCAGAGCACATCGCGAGGGTCTTTGCGTCCCCCGTTCTAGGTGTTGCGATGACCCCCTCCGGAAGCGCTGAAAATGCCCTAGAAGCCGGGGCGCGCCGTTCGCCAGAGGAGCCGATAGTACATCAGGGGTTGATATCCGGGATCTCGCAACCTGCGCAGCTGTAAGGGGCGATACCTGGTCATCTCTGACGTTCGTGGTGTGTCAGAAAGGGCCGCTTCCTCGAGGGCTCTCTGCGGATACAACTCAGACTTTGCTATCGGGCACGTCTACAGGAGCGCCGCGCACTGCGTCGATCAGCTTCTTTCAGGGCAGGCCTCATGAGTTCGCAACCAGGGTTGTTGCAAACTGCGTGGGCATGCCTGCCGCGATTGTCCCTTTGCGAAGGACGCAGTGAGGGATCAATTGCTTCAAAGTTAGTAACAACGGGGAATCGCATGTCCGGCAATGACTTTCTGCCGGCCGACTAAGGAGAATTTATGTCGAAGTTATCGAATAAGATGGCTCTTGTAACAGGGGCCTCGCGCGGTATCGGCGCAGCGATTGCAAAGCAGCTCGCAGCAGCTGGAGCCAATGTTGCTATTACCTATGCACGCGATGCGAAGTCAGCAGGCGAAGTGGTGAAGGCCATCGAGGCCTTCGGCGTGAAGGCGCTTGCGATCCAGGCGGATGCTGCGAACGTCGAGGCGATGAAGGCCGCGGTCGACAAGGTTGCCGCAGCCTTCGGACGCATTGATGTGCTCGTGAACAATGCGGGGACTGCGATCCCGAAGCCGTTTGAAGAGGCGACGATAGAAGAGATGCAGCAGGTGATTGGCCTGAACATTCTCGGTGTCTTCGTTGCGACGCAGGCAGCGTTGAAGCACATGCCTAAGGGCGGCCGCATCATCTCCATTGGCTCCTGCGTGGGCGAGCGTAACTTCACGCCTGGCCTCGCTGCTTATGCGGCCACCAAGGGTGCGGTGAAGATGTTCACGCAGAGCCTTGCGCGCGAGGTCGGCTCGCGCGCGATCACGGTAAATAATGTGCAGCCCGGGCCCATCGACACCGATCTTAATCCTGCGGCAGGAGACTGGGCGACGCCGCAGATCGCCAACACCTCGCTGGGCCGGTACGGCCATGTCGATGAGGTCGCCGCACTCGTCGTGTTTGTTGCGAGCCCCGAGGCTTCCTACATCACGGGAGCCAACCTCACGGTGGACGGTGGCACCAACGCGTAAGTCTGGATGCAGGGAGGAAGTATGAAGCAGCTGGAAGGTAAGACAGCACTGGTTACAGGTGCGTCCCGGGGGATCGGGCGCGCCATCTCCCTTGCGCTGGCCGCGGCGGGCGCAAAGGTGCTGGTGCACTATGGCAGGTCGGTAGAAGAGGCGGAGTCGCTCGTCGAAGCGATCCGCAAAGATGGCGGCGAAGCAGAGTCGCTGGGCGCGGATCTCTCGGCACCGGAGTCAGCAGGCGCGATTGCTGAGAGGGTTCGTCAGCTAGTGGGTGCGAAGCTCGACGTCCTCGTGTTGAACGCGGGCGTCAGTAAAGCCGCGACGCTTGCAGCTTATAGCACCGCTGATCTCGATACGCTGTTTGAAACCAATGTGCGTGGGCCGTTCTTCCTCGTTCAGCAGCTCGTTTCATTACTTGGGGAAGGCTCGAACATTATTGCGGTGACGTCCGTCGTTGCACGTGAGGTTGTCGGCAAGCCGGGTGTCGAGAACCCGAGCATCATGGCATACGCATCCACCAAGGGTGCGCTGGAGACGCTTGTGAAGTACTGGGCCGCGATGCTTGGGCCGAGTGGGGTTCGCGTCAATGCGGTGGCTCCAGGTGTGATCGATACTGACATGTCGAACTTTACAAAGACCGAGGCTGGCCGTGAGACAGCGCTGGCGATGCAGGCGCTGAAGAGGATCGGCAAGCCGGAAGATGTCGCGGATGTTGTGGCGTTTCTCGCATCCGACGCGGCCCGTTGGATTACGGGAGCGAGCATTCCGGTGGACGGGGGATCGAAGCTTTGAGCGCAGATACGCAGCCCACGGAGAAGTTCATTCCGGCAAAGGTGATCAAGGTTCCCGGGCCTGATCACCCGATCACAGTTACTCCAGCAGACGCGCGGGTGCGTGTGACCGTGTCAGGACAAGTCGTTGCGGATTCGAGGCAGGCTCTGCGTCTTGAAGAGAAGGGGTATCCAGCGGTCTTCTATGTTCCGCGCGCCGACGCAGACATGTCGCTCCTGGTGCGAACGACGCACTACACCTACTGTCCGTATAAGGGAGACTGCACTTACTTCAGCATTCCGATCGGTGGCGCGAAGTCTGAGTTCGCGGTGTGGAGTTATGAGCACCCTTACGACGCTGTCGCTGAGATTCGCGATTACCTGGCGTTTTATCCCTCACGGGTCGATTCGTTGGAAGTGTTACCACTGTTTTCCGAGCCAGTCGCGGAGGTTGAACCTTGATGATGAAGTTGCACGTGAGGAGCTCGCTGCTTCCGGTTCTCGGGATGGTGTTGTGCCTTGCGCTGACGGCGCGTGCACAACAGGCGCCAGCGCTGGCTGTGACGATCAACGTCGACGCCGCTCGCGACACGCTTGCGGCGTTGCAGAACGATTCGCTCACGCATGACGAAGCTCTGCGGATCGCGAATCTGCAGGGCAATCAAGGCATCCTTCGCAAGCTGCACGAGTTCAAGATCACATCGACGACGGATGATTTCGCGAATGCACTTTACAAACTGGCGCGTCACGAGGCCGTCACCAAACCCGAGGAGACTTCGGTACTGCTTGGGCTGGTGCAGCCTAACGTCGAGAAGCTGAAGCAGCTGCTCGCGCAGATGCAGGCCAATCCGGAGAACTTTCAGAACGCAATCAAGCAACGGATCGCGCAGTTCTCGCTTCCTGACTCAAAGCTTTCCCTGCAGGGATATGTTGTTGCCGGCGGGGATGGTGGAGGTTATGCGTTTGGCAGCACGGATTTCTACCTGAATATTGGAATCATCGACGACCTGGTGTTGGCGCGAAGTGTGACGACGCACGAGATGTATCACGCGGTGCAAGGGGCATATGCGAATGACCGCGAGGTAAAGTTTGCGGGGCCGGAGACCTCTCGAACCGTCGCCTGCAAGCAGGTCGAGCAGCTGTTTGCGAATCTGTATGAAGAAGGTTCCGCTGTTGTTGTTGCAGATCCTGCGTTGATTCCACAATCTCACTCTGCGGCCGCTGCGCGCATGCTGGCGGACACCGATGACGGCATGAAGCATCTGGGCACGAGTGCAACGTTATTGGAGATGTCGGTGATCTCGCTCGAGGCCGAGAAGCCAATGGCCTATGACGATGTCTACGGAGTCGGGTTTCTTGGGCATGGGGTGCTCTACAACATCGGGTATGCGATGGCGCAGAGCATTGTGGATATCGATGGTCCCGCAGGGTTGGCGAAGTATCTGAAGGAGCCACCGTACCGCTTTGTGCTGCGGTATACGGAGCTTCCGTTGTATGGGAAGGACCGTGGCCATCCGGCGCTTGGTGAGCACACGCTGGCGGCTGCGCATCGCCTGGCGATGGGCTGCCGTTGAGCTGAGATTTGCCGAAGCTTGCGGCATCGACGAATAGCACAACCGATCGAGTCCGAGACGAAGAGGAACGCATGGCGACGAGCACGTCGGAGGAAAAGAAGGCATTCGTATTGAAGGCCTTCGACACGCTGTTCAATCAACGGGACTATGAAGCCGCGGAGGCGTACTGGTCGCCACTCTACATCCAGCACAGTGCACATATCGAGCCTGGCCGCGAGGGGCTGTTCGATCTCATCCGCAGCCTGCCGCCAACGTTGCGGTACGAGAACCAGCTGATCGTGGCGGAGGGAGATTATGTCATCGCGCACGGGCGCTTTTCAGGATTTGGTGCGCCGGCTGCGTGGGTCGCCGCAGACATTCTCCGGTTCGAGGAGGGCGTGTTGAAGGAGCATTGGGATGTGCTGCAGGATGAAGCTACCGAGGAGCAGTCGAAGAGTAAGTTGCCGATGTTCGGCAAGGCTTTTCCCCGCGCGTAGATGGCTCATCGGTGGGCGCGGGGGAACGCAGGAGCCTTCAGGAATCGTTAAGGTTTCGGGGGCTACACTGCTCGCGGAGAATCCCTCATGCGATCTGCAACCGTTCTCGCCGCGGCGCTTTTGTTGGCTTGCGCTTCTTCCGCTGTCTCCCAGGTGGATGGTCCTTACAAGGTGCTCAAGTCCGCGCGGGTGGGCGGAGAGGGCGGCTGGGACTACATCTATGCCGATGCAGCGGGTCGCAGGTTGTATATCCCCCGGGGAGCGGTGAAGGCCGTTCCTGCGACAGACAGCAAGCCTGCCGTTGATGCGGTCGACGCGCGGCTCACCATCTTCGATCTCGACACGCTGAAGCCAGTGGGAGAGATCGCTGGTGTGGGCGGTAATGGTGCGGTGGTCGATCCTGCATCACATCATGGTTTCACCAGCGACCACCCGCAGGTGTCGATGTTCGATACCGTGACGATGAAGCTGATCAAGAAGATCGATGTTGGCGCGGCGCGGCCGGACGGCATCTACTTCGATCCTTTCAATGAGCGGGTGTACGTCTTCAGCCATCCCACGAAGGACGCGACGGTGATCGACGCGAAGGACGGCACGGTGTTGGGCACGATCGATCTGGGCGGCGTGCCTGAGGAGGGCGTGGGTGACGGCAAGGGCATGCTGTACGTGGTGATGCAGGACGCGGTCGGCGGCGTCGCCGTGGTTGATGTGAAGGCGATGAAGACCGTCACGCACTACAGCTTTGTCGATAAGGGCGGCTGCAATGGGCTGGCTCTTGACGCAAAAAACTCTGTGCTGTTCGCGGCCTGCAGCCGTGCGGGCACTCCGCCGGCTCCTCAGCCGACGATGGTCGTGATGAGCGCGAAGGATGGCAAGATCCTCACCACGCTGCCGATCGCCGGCGGGTCAGACGGCGCGACTTTCAATGCCAAGACGATGGAGGCCTTCAGCACGCAGGGCAATGGGACGATGTCCATCATTCACGAAAAAAGCCCTGGGGTATTCGAATCGGAGCAGACGCTGCAGACGATGAATGGCGCTCGGACCGTGACGTTCGACAGCAAGACCGGCCACCTGTTCACTATGTCCCAGGAGCGTGGGCCGGTGCCTGAGGGAGCTCCTGCGGGGCCTGGGGGGCGACCGGCTCAAGGGCCGATCGTTCCGGGGTCGTTCACGATCCTGATGGTGGGCCGCTAGGGCGAGGGGGCTCGCCGCTCGGCAGTGTGACGACGAAGGTGGTGCGGAACGGGCTGGCTTCAGGGGCTGCGGCGGGCAGGCTAGACGTCGCGCGGATGGTGCCACCAACCTTCTGCACGAGTTCGCGGGTTACCCAGAGGCCGATGCCGGTTCCGGTCTCCTGCTTGGTGGTGAAGAAGGGCTCGAAGATGCGGTCGAGGTGATCGGGAGCGATGCCTGAACCTGTGTCGCGGACGGTGATGGTGACGTTGTCGCCTTCGCGCTGGAGGCTGACCTCGACGGTGCCTTCCTGCCCTTGAAGGGCATCGCACGCGTTGGAGAGCAGGTTGGTGAGGATCTGACGCAGCTCGTCGGTGGGGACTTGCACCATGGCGTGGTCCGGTGACACAAGCCGGATGACTCCTCCGCGCGAAGCACAACGGCTCTGGAACATGGCAACGGCGTTGATGGTCACAGGGACCGCGTCAATCGGGCCTGCGTCGGTGCGTGTCCGCGCGAAGGAAAGGGTGTGGCGGGCGATGCTCTCGAGCCTCCGGAGCTCGCCGTCGGCGGCTTCGAGGTAGGCGCGGAGCTCGCTCGACAGGTTGTCTTCCGAGGCCATCAGGAAGTGGAGGTTTGTCAGCGCCTCGAGCGGGTTGTTGATCTCATGCGCGACGGTTGCGGAGAGCCTGCCGATGGCGGCCAACTTCTCGGCGCGCAGCAGCGCATCTTCGACTTTCTTTCGACTGGAGATATCGAGGACCAGACCACTCCATTGCGTTGTGCCGGGCGCGAGAGTTCCTTGAGCTTCCAGCCAGCGCAGATCGCCGGAGGGGATCCTGATGCGGAACTCGGCGCGGAAGGGCAGGCTGAAGCGATGCGCCGTTACGACCTCGTGGATGAGGGGTCGGCGATCCTCGGGCTCGACCAGCGCGAGCAGCTCTTCGATGGTCCAGCTCTCTGCGGGAGGGAGGCCGAAGATCTCGACTGCGCCGGTGGCCCAGCGCACTTTGCTATCGCCGTGCATGAAGCTCCAGGCGGCGGAGTTACTGGCGCGCTGTGCCTGGGCGAGCATAGCTGTGCTTTCGCGGAGGGTGCTGAGGGCTCCGCGCAGCTTGAGTCCGGTGACGCGCTGCCGCTCGCAGAACAGGACGATGACCGTCCCGGCGAACACTGCGACCGCCAGCCGAATCAGGGCGCCGGGCGCGTACGGGGAAGAGCTGCCGGGCAGCAGGAAGCGGACGTAGAGGATTCCAGCTGTAGCGCCGACCGAGGCGAAACCGGGTCCCAGGCCGAACTCGGTAGTGATGATCGCGGCGACTGCGAAGCTGAGCGCAAGAGGCGTTCCGCGCAGAGCGTAAACACGCATGCTGAGTTCGACCGTGAACCACGCACAGGCGAGTGCACACACGTAACCGAGCGACGTCTTCACTCGCTGGGAGCGTGCGATCCACGACCTCAGTTGTGTGGCTGAAGCCACGTGTCCTCTGACCGGCCAGACCGAGGCAAGCCGAAATGTGAAATGAGTGCTGGCCTATCTTCACACGTATGGATTGCGTTCGGGTGGAAGATGCAGAAGAACATCTGCCTGACCGTAACGCCGAACCTGCCAGTCAAGTGCCCTGGCTGCGATACGCAGGCAAAATGGGAGGGCTGCGTCGGGCTGGCGGGGCACGCTGACTATCCGCGGCGAAGCGTCAGGAGCGTGACTTCTGGCGGCGCGTTCAAGCGAAGTGGCAGATGGATCGTGCCGAGTCCGCGATTCACATACATGGTGAAGCCTTCGAGACCGAAGCCTCCATGGAGGAACCGCTCGCCCTGAAAGGAGGCGAAGTTCTTCGTGATCCCGGGGAGGTTTACCTGCCCGCCATGCGTGTGGCCGGAGAGGAACAGGTCGCAACGCAAGTTGGAGCGCTCGATGCTTCCAGTCATCTTGATGGCGTAACTTGGCTCATGGCCGAGAAGGATCACCGGCTGGTTGGGGGATGTCTTTGGCAGAGCTTTATCTTCTTCCGGGAGGTCGATCAGGCTGTCGGCGATACCGCCAATCCAGAAGGTGTCGCCGCCCTTCCTGATGTTCAGGGCGGCATTGCGGAGCAGCGTGATGCCGTTAGCCTTGAGGGCATCGGAGACAGCCCGTGGAGCGATCATGTCGTGATTTCCATAGCTGGCGAATCGCAACGGTGCCTGGATGGCGCGGAAGTGATCGGCGCACTTGTGTGCGGCCTGTACATTGGCACGTGCGTTGTCGTAGTTGGAGGTGATGAAGTCGCCGGTGAGAGCGACCATGTCAGGTTTCAGAGCATTGGTGACTTCGATTGCGTGAGAGAGCAACACACTTTCGTCATGCACACCAAAGTGAAAGTCGCTGAGCTGTGCGATGGTGAAGCCCACGAAGGAGTCCGGCAGATCCGGAATAAAGATGTCCTGATGAAGGGTGGTCAGGTGATGGCGGCCATGCGTATACGCGTCTATCAGAGGCAACGATGCGGCAGCTGCGGCGCCTGCGCCAAGCGCGAGAAACTTCCTTCGTGAGAGATCCATGTGTCTACTCATCATAGAGAATGTGCCGAAAACATTCGATGAACTGCGCGACGGGGTGCGGCAACGGATAGGACATTGAATGCAGGCAAGCATGCTCCTGGCCTCGCGCAGGCCTGCGTTACGCTAATGGGGACAGCCAATTGAGGGGAATCGGCAACTGCTGGCATGAAGAAAAGCTCCATGACAACTGCGACCACGTCGGCTGTGGACCCGGTACGGGGACTTGGCTACCGTGCGGATGTGGATGGGCTGCGCGGTGTCGCGATTCTTCTTGTGCTGCTGTTCCATGCTGGAATTCCGTGGATTCGAGGCGGCTATAGCGGCGTCGATATCTTCTTCGTCATCTCTGGTTTCCTGATTGGCTTTCAGGTGGCACGGGAGCTTCGCGATCAGCGGTTTGCTCTGCTGCCGTTTTATGAAAAGCGAGTGCGAAGGATTCTGCCCGCATTGTTTGCGGTCATAGCATTTACTCTTGCCGCCGGCGTTGTCCTGCTGGATGGGCGCGAGCTCCGTGTTCTTGGGCAACAGTCTGTAGCTGCCACCCTTTCGCTTTCGAACATCTTCTACTGGCTGGTCACGAGCTACTTCTCTCCTAACTCGCATCTACAGCCGTTGCTGATGACGTGGTCGCTGGGCATTGAGGTGCAGTTCTATCTCCTGTTGCCGCTGCTGGCGCTCTTTGTGGGCCGATGGTCAAAGCGAAGTTTTCCGATTGTCCTTGCTGTGTCGCTCCTCCTGTCCCTGGCGTACAGCACAGTTGCCATGCATCGCGGATGGGCTGGAGGTTTCTATCTGCTGCAAAGCCGGTGGTGGGAGCTCGCTGCAGGCGCGGTGCTTGGATCGAGCGAATCGAACGCCTCCGCCCCCCTGCCCGTCGCTCATGGTTGGGTTGCGGAGGTACTGGGCCTCGTTGGACTGTCGGGTGTGCTTCTTTGCGTGGGGCTTCCTCAACCGGGTGTGCGCTTTCCTGTGCCTCCGACGTTGATCCCCGTAGCAGCGGCTGTCCTTCTATGCGTGAGCTCGACTAGCTGGGTCAATCGCAGACTGCTGGCATCGCCGCTCTTATACGGCTTCGGCAGGCGTTCCTATTCGGTCTATCTCTGGCACTGGCCCTTGCTAAGCCTGGGGACGATCTGTGGTGCGGCGTACCTCGCGCCACGGGGGCGCGTGGTTCTGCTGGCTGCGGCTCTGCTCCTGGCAGAGTTGAGTTATCGGTACATCGAGGTTCCCTTCCGAAGGCCTCGCAGCAAGGCGGCTGCGCTTCGCGCCATAGGGGCTGCGGGCATCGCTCTATTGGTTGTTGCTGGTGCCTTTGTCGTTACGAGGGGCTTTCCGTCCCTTCGACCGAAGTCGGCGAAGATTGAAGGCCCACTTCACGATGGCGGCGTCGGGAGACATTGCCTGGTGCAGGAGGGATCGACGCTTGCCAGTGTCCCTGCGGGCTGCATCCTTCCTGGAGCTACAGTCGCGCTGATCGGAGACAGCCACGCCGCAGCCATTGCAGCGGCGCTGCTGGCGCAAAGCCCCAGGACGGCGATTTATAACAAGGTATCGTGCGCGCCTCTGCTGGGGGCTGCTCTCCGAAGCTACGGTCCCGATACCTGTTCGGATTTCATGCGTGCAGCCGTAGAGCATCTAAAGGTTGATAAGCAGATTCGCACGGTAGTGATTGCGGGATATTGGATCAACCCCTGGTACGACGCGGCCCATGAAGCTCGCTATGTGCGCAGCGACCGCTTCGGCGAACCGATTCCTGCATCGCAGAGTTGGGACAATCTTCGTTATGGCATCGAGACGATATCCACGGAGTTACGCTCCGCAGGGAAGAATGTAGTGCTCGTCGACGATGTGCCTATGTTGCGCTACGACCCTCTTCTCCTGGCTGTTGGCGACACCCTTCCGGTTCGCGCGACACTGGGACGTTGGCTTGCCGGCGCGCCTTCGTCGGGAGCCAGCGAGCAGCACGTTCGCACCGCCAATGAGCGACGGATGCGGTTGATGCTGGATGAGATCGCTGCGTCCAATGGCAGTCGTGTTGTGAGCCTCTATGACGCATTGTGCGACGGGATGAACTGTCGCGTGCTCCTGGATGGAGCGCCGTTGTTCGCAGATACACAACACCTGAGTCCTTTGGGTGCGGATGTGGCTCTGGCGTCGAGCGGACTTTCGTTGACATCGCCAGGCCCTTCCGCGGCCGTGGACGGCAGCGACACACCGAGGGGGCAACATGAGTGAGAGCCGGCTTCCTTCGGTACGCGGCGATGAGTTGCGGCCAGCGGTATTTCTCGATCGCGACGGTGTGCTGGTGGCCAACGTCTTCTATGCCGATTCGAATCTGTGGGAGGCGCCGCGCACCCCCGATCGATGCGGTGTTTATCCCTGGGTGCCGGAAGCTCTGCGCATGCTGCGCGACGCTGGCTATGCGCTGATCGTGATCTCGAACCAGCCCAATCTGGCGCTGGGAAAGAGCACGAGAGCTGAGCTCGACCATACGCACCAGGTTCTGGTGCATACCCTCGAGAAGCAGGGCATCGATCTTACCGCGAGCTACTACTGTTATCACCATCCGCGAGCTCAGGATGCGTCGATGCGCATATGCGTGTGTCGCAAGCCTTCCCCGCAGATGGTGCGGGATGCGGCCTCGGCGCATGGAATCGATCTTTCCAGCTCGTGGATGATCGGAGATCGGGACACCGACATCGAATGCGGCTGCCGCGCTGGTGTGCGCACGATTCGCGTCTCGCCGGACCATTCCGCGGACAAGGAAGCGGAGGTGGCCCGGTTTCCGCCCGATCTTCGTGCAAAGAATCTCCTGGCAGCGGCGCAGTTGATCTTGAACGTGCCGCCCGCTGATGACGAGGGGCGGTAGAGAGCAGTGGGAGCTTACTTCGCTGTCGTGGACTCCCATTTGGTCTCAGCCTGTTTGAGAGACGGGTGCATCACGAGGGCGTGCCACACGACGGCCTGGAAGGCTTCGGCGTGGGGAGTGACCAGGTCCGGTGACGTTGTGGGGATGATGACACATGCATCGGCGCGCCGCGCGGTATAGCCGCCATCGCGGCCCACGATGCCGAGCACGCGGGCGCCCGCGCTCTTTGCCACATCGATCGCCTTCACGAGATTGGTGCTGATGTTCTTCTCCGCATTGCCGCCACCGACGCTGAAGATCATCACCGCATCGGTGGAACGGATGCGGCTGCCGCGCAGCCATTCGGAGAAGGTGGTGTCCCAGCCTTCATCGTTGGTGCGCGCCGTCAGCTCCGAGACGTTGTCGGTGGGAGCGTAGCATTCGATCCCGCAGATCTTGCGGAAGTCGTTGACGGCGTGGCTCGCATTGGCGGCGCTGCCACCGACGCCGAGCAGGAAGAGGCGTCCGCCCTGCTCGCGGGCGCTGGCGAGATGTCCGGCAATGTCGCCAATGGCATCGAGATCGAGCTGGCTGGCGATGGCAATCACTTCGGAAAAGTAACGCTGCAGGAATGCGTCCATCAGCCGTCTCTCGATTCGGGGCGGTGGTTCCGCGTACTCAAACTATAAGAGATTCTTTGGCCGATGGCGTATTGCGGCCCATCCTCAGCGTTTCTTTGGTGATATACATCGCCTGCGCGGGCGTGCACCCACGGAGTCTGGGGCTCAACGGGTGCGTTGATGTGACTATCGTTGTCGCACGATGCGTGAATCTCTTGCGGGAATGGTGTCGTTCGATAAACTTGATCCAGTTACCGCACCGATGCGGCCTTCGGGCGCGTTCCTTTGCCCGCGCGTCTTTGCTCGCAGGACCCAGCACGAGGAGGGATTGTTTGACAGCTTCAGCTTCCCCGGACCTCGTGGTGGTGACGGGCGCCGGGCGTGGGATCGGCCATGCCATTGCGATGGATCAAGGGAAACGCGCGCACGTGCTTTGCCTCAGCCGATCGGGCCGCGCGGTTGAGACCGCTGAGGCTATCCGAGTGGACGGCGGCTCCGCGGACGCCCTGGTGGTCGACCTCGAACGTCCTGAGGAATCGGAGGCGACGTTGACCGAGTGGCTTCGTGGGAAGCCCTTCAGCAGGATTGCTGCGGTGTTTGCTGCGGGCGTTCTGGGGCCGGAGGGTCCGCTGGAAGCCTCCTCCATCGCTGCGTGGGAGACTACCTTCCGCGCGAATGTCTTCGGCAACCTGGCTATCGCAAAGGCAATCCTTCCGAAGCAGCGCGCCAACAGCTTTGGCCGGTTACTGTTCTTTGGCGGCGGAGGCGCGGCCTATGCGTATCCGGCGTTTCCGGCCTATGCGGCTTCCAAAGCTGCGCTGGTGCGGATCGTCGAAAACCTGCATGAGGACCTGAAGGACGCCGGGGACTTCGCGACGGCGATCCTCGCTCCGGGAGCGATCGAGACCGATATGCTTGCGCGGGTTCGCGAGACAGGCGCGGAGATCCGGACGACGGTTGGTATCGAGGAGCCTGTTGCTTTTGCGCGCGCCTTCCTCGCCGCGGAAAGCTGTGGGTTTTCGGGAAGATTTGTCCATGTTCGCGACCGCTGGCCAGAGTATCTCAATGGCGGAGAGCCTCTCGATGCAAACCTCTGGAAGCTAAGGCGGGTGGAGTGAAACGTGTTGCGGTCATTGGAGCGGGGCTAATCGGCAAAGAGCGGCTGGATGCAGTCGCAGCGTTGCGACGTGCCGGTCGCGATGTCGGGCTCGTTGGCATCTTTGACGCCGATCTGGTGACATGTCAGGCCGCGGCGGAGAAGTATGCGACGACGGCGCTCAGCTCGGTCGAGGCGGTGATCGCTACCCGCGCAGACTGGACCATGATCGCGCTCCCACATGACATTGCTGTGACGGTGGCCGAGCAGGTGCTGCGGTCTGGTGGACGTGTGCTGCTGGAGAAGCCCATGGGCCGCGATCTGGTTGAGGCTCAGCGCCTTCTGGAGCTCGGTGGTGACAGGCTGAAGATCGGCTTCAACTATCGGTTCTATCGCGGCATTGAGAAGGCTGTGGCTGACGTGCAGTCGGGCCGGCTGGGGAAGATCGTCTCCATCGAGTTTGAGCTGGGACATGGCTGCGCGCCGGGGCAGGAGAAGACCTGGAAGCTCAACGCGGAGCGGGCCGGAGGCGGCTGTCTGATCGACCCCGGAGTCCATCTTCTCGACCTTTGTCTGCGGCTTGCTCCGGATGGGCTCAAGCCCATCGGAGGAGCCTCATGGAGCGGCTTCTGGAATACCGGCATTGAGGAAGAGGTCTCGCTGATTCTCGATGCAGGTGCGTTCTGCATGAAGGTGCGGGTCTCCGTCGTTGCGTGGAGAAGCACGTTTCATATGCGTATCAACGGTACGGAGGGCTATGCGACGGTGAGCGGACGCAATCGCAGCTATGGACCGCAGACGTACGTCGTCGGCAAGCGTTGGGGATGGCGCGATGCTCCGAGCCAGGTGGCCTCTGAGGTGATGGAGGTCAACGATGATGGGCTTGACGTCTTTGAACGGGAGACCGAGGCTTTGCTCTTTCCTGAAGATTCTCGATCTGCGTGGCCGGCCATTGCTACGGCCGCAGAGGGCTTTGCCGTGATGAAGCTTCTCGACGATGTTCGCGCGACATTGAATCTTCGTCGGGGTTATTAGGAACTGTCCAACCGGATGAATGTTTTGTGCGAGAGGGGCTGCATGCAAGGCAGCTCAAATCGATGAACATGCATCACACGGTTTTACCGGTTATCAATATCCATCTGTTTCGGGCCCCGTTACGTATACTCGAAGTACTTCGCTCAAATTTCCGTAGTATCCGTCACCGAATCGAACTCTTTTCTCTTGTCTATGGCGAGCCTTTCAGAACTGCGGGTTAAACTCTTCGCCGATGCGGCCGATCTGGCCAGCATCGAGCGGTACTGTGCCGATCAGAGAATTCAAGGATTCACCACGAACCCCACATTGATGCGTAAGGCGGGCGTGGTGGACTATGTGGGCTTCAGCCGCCGTGTGCTCGAGCTTGTGCCGGAGTTGCCGGTCTCGTTCGAGGTATTCTCCGACGAGTTCCCGGAGATGGAGCGGCAGGCGCGTCTCATCGCGGCCTGGGGCCATAACGTCTACGTCAAGATTCCGATCACAAACGTGCATGGAGAATCTTCCATGCATGTCGTCCGCACACTGGCTGATGCCGGAGTTGCGGTGAACGTGACCGCGATCATGACGCTCGATCAAGTAGAGGCTGTACGCAGCGCTCTGTTACCGGAGGTGCCCGCCATTGTGTCGATCTTCGCGGGGCGCATCGCGGACACCGGGGTCGATCCCATGCCGATCATGCGCGAGGCTCACGCGATGCTGGCTGAGTTACCGCGCGCGGAGACGCTCTGGGCGAGTCCACGGGAGCTGCTGAATCTCTTCCAGGCAGATGCCTGCGGCACCGACATCATTACGGCAACGCCCGAGGTGCTTGGCAAGATGGCTTCGGTAGGCAAGGACCTGGCGCAGTTCTCGCTTGAGACCGTAGAGATGTTTCATCACGATGCCGCTGTCGCCGGGTATAGCCTGTAGCGTCGAAGATTGACCAACAACCAATGTGGAGTACGCCAGTGGCCGAGAGGCTTGATCGACGGTATGCGATTGTGGGTGGGGCCGGCTTCATCGGGAGCCACTTTCTCGACGCACTCCTCGGAAACAGCAAGACGGATCGTGTCACGATCTTCGATAACTTCAGCTCAGGCCGGGAGTGGCACTTTGAGCATCACCGCAGCGATCCTCGCTTTCACATCGTGCGCGGGGATGTTTCAGACCTTGCCGCGTTGACGGAGGCCCTGGCTGGACATGACGTAGTCATCCACCTGGCGTCCAATCCGGACATTGCACGAGCTGCGACCGAGCCTGAGATCGACTTCTACCAGGGGACGGTGCTGACCAACAACGTGGTGGAGGCGATGCGCCGGGCCGGTGTGCCCCGCCTGCTGTATGCCTCCGGCTCAGGCGTCTATGGCGACCTGGGGCAGCAGGAGGCGACTGAAGATCATGGCCCCATGATCCCCGCTTCGACCTACGGCGCCAGCAAGCTTTCGGGCGAAGCGTTGATCACGAGCTATTGCTACATGTTCGGCCTGACAGCGTGTGCTTTTCGCTTCGGCAATGTTGTCGGCCCGCGGCAGACACACGGTGTGGGCTTCGACTTTGTGCGCCGGCTTGCGCAGGATTCCTCGCGGTTGCGCATTCTCGGCGACGGCCAGCAGAGCAAGTCATACATCCATGTCTCCGATGTAGTGGCGGCGGTGCTGCACGCCAACAAGGTTTCGGAGCTTCCGTTTCAGCCGTTCAATGTGGCGACTGGCGATTACATTACCGTGACGGAGATCGCGGAGCTGGCCGCCGAGGTGATGGAGCTGCCGGTGCTGCCGATCTTCGAGTACACGGGAGGCGATCGTGGCTGGAAGGGCGATGTCCCCGTGGTCCGCTTGAATACAGATCGCATCCGCTCGACCGGCTGGCGCTGCCAGTTGAATACCCGCGCGGCGCTGAAACGTTCGCTCGAAGAGCTGGCGCGGGAGGAGCGCATCCGTGCCTGAGGCGGAGCTACCTCCGATTGCGATTCTGTGCGGAGGTCTGGCGACACGCCTCGGCGCGTTGACGGCGGGTGTACCGAAGTCGCTGCTGCCTATAGCAGGCGAGCCCTTCCTCGCGCATCAGCTGCGGCTGCTGGCTGCCAGCGGGTTCAGGGAGGTCGTGTTGCTCTGCGGTCACCTCAGCGAGCCTATCCGAGCGTTTGCTGGTGACGGATCAAGCTTCGGCTGCCACGTCCGCTACTCGGAGGACGGCCCGGTACTGCTGGGTACCGGAGGCGCGGTGCGGAAGGCGCTGCCGCTGCTCGGAGAGCGCTTTGTGCTGCTGTATGGCGACAGCTACTGCGTGGCAGACTACCGGGCGATTGATCGCGCGTTTGTCGCGTCGATGAAGCTCAGCCTGATGACCGTCTTCCGCAATAGAAACCAGTTCGATCGCAGCAATGTCGAGTATGCGGATGGCATGATCCTGCGCTACGATAAGCGGTCTTCCGACGACCGGCTGGAGTACATCGACTACGGTGTGAATGCCTTTCGTGCGGAGGCCTTCGCTGGATGGGAAGAGGGGCCGTTCGATCTCTCGGCGCTGCAGGCGGATCTTCTGCATCGTGGGGAGCTTGCAGGGTACGAGGTTCCGGAGAGGTTCTACGAGATCGGCTCCGTGGCGGGCATTGAGAGCACGGAAGAGCTTCTGCGCAGCCGAGCTGGAACGCGTGAACCGTTGATTGCGAGGAACGACTGATGATCATCACACGCACACCGCTGCGCATCTCCCTTGGCGGCGGCGGAACGGATCTGCCTTCGTACTACCGTCAGTTTGGCGGCTTTGTGCTGTCTGCGGCGATCAACAAGTACATCTACATCGCTGTGAACCGTCCATTCTTCTCGGGGTACTGGCTCAAATACTCGGAGGTGGAGCACGCGGCCAGTGTCGATGAGATTCGGCACCGGTTGATCCGCGAAGCTCTGAAGCTGTACCCCGTCGATGGTCCCTTCGAGATGACGAGTATGGCCGATGTGCCCGGCGGGACGGGGCTCGGCTCCTCGGGAACGTTTGCGGTGGGGCTGGTGCACGCGATTCTTGCATACAACTTCCGCATGGCCGATGCGGAGCTGCTCGCGCGGTCTGCGATTGAGATTGAGATGGAGCGGCTCAATGATCCGGTAGGCAAGCAGGACCAGTACATCGCCGCGTATGGTGGCCTGCTGTGCCAGGAGTATCACCAGGACGATACGGTGACGGTGTCGCACCTCAACGTGTCGCAGAGTGCCATCCACGAGCTGCGGGACTCGCTGATGTTGTTCTTTGTCGGCAATACGCGGACGGCCTCGACGCTTCTGGACGAGCAGCGGAAGGAGTCAGAGCAGGGCGGCAAGGACATGCTCGACAGCCTGCATTTCGCCAAGCAGAGTGGCTTCGAGATCCGAGACCTGCTGCAGACCGGAAGGGTCCTGGAGTATGGCTCGCTTCTGCATGAGCACTGGATGCGCAAGCGCTCGCGCTCGAAGGGTATGAGCAATCCCGTGATCGATGAACTCTATGAGATTGGCAGAAGCAAGGGCGGGGCACTGGGCGGCAAGCTCGTGGGAGCCGGTGGCGGTGGCTTCCTGCTGTTCCAGACGGAAGATCGCCGCAGACTCCGGAAGGCGATGGCCGATGCCGGGGCGGATGAGATGGACTTCTCGTTCGACTTCGATGGCTCCGTGGTTCTGGTGCGCAATCGCGGGTAAGAGTGAGCTGTCTTAGCGAGCCGTCAGTACGCGCTCGTAGGCGTTCTCAAGCTGCACGTTGAGCTTCCGAATGTCGAAGCGCTCTGCCGTCCAGGTGCGTGCGCGTGCGCTGAAGCGGCTCCATAGCTCATCGTTGCTCAACAGCTCCACCATCGCATCCGCGAGTGCGGGGATATCCTTCTCGGGTGCGAGAAGGCCGGTCTCACCTTGCAGCACGGCCTCGCCGATTCCTGCAGTGGCGAAGCTGACGGCGGGCGTGCCCATACCATGGGCTTCGACGAAGACGGCGGGCTGGCCTTCAGTGTTGCCATCGCTGGCAGTGATGCTGGGCATGCAGAACAAGCGCGCACGCGCCAGCCAGTCGATGACATCGTTGCCGGGCTCTGGATTTAGTAAAGGGCCAAGGAAGCTGGCACGCACGCCAAGCTCCTTCGCAAGGGCTTCGAGCTCTTCGCGGAGTGGCCCTTGTCCGATGATGGCAAGCTCGATGTCGGGGCACCGTTCGGCAGCGCTCGCAGCAGCGCGCAGCAGGTAGGCACAGCCTTTCTTCTCGACGAGGCGGCCGATGTACACGATGAGGTTGCGATTCCGCTCGACCTCGGGCCGATCGAACTTGCTCATCTCATGGCCTGAGTAGAGTGTCTCCATCTTGGCGGCGGGGAAGCCGCGCTCCCGGGCGCGCTGCTGGATGTAATCGCAGCTCGTGAAGAAGTGCGCGGTGCGCTCGTACAGCTCATCGCGTTGACGGAGATAGATGCGGCCATCCGCATCCTTCGCGAGCTGTTCGTCGCGGATGGTGACGTCGTACCCATGCAGGGTCGTGACCAGGGGAATCTGCAGCTCGTGTGCGATCCGCATGGCAGTGACGGCGTCGAGAGCGAAGTGCGCGTGAATCAGCGCTGGCTCCAGCCGGGCGAGCTCCCGAAGAAAGCGGCGTCCGCCGATGCCATATTCCTTGTAGGCGCGACGGCGCAGGCGTGAAGGCAGAGACTGATCGTGGGTGAGCAGGACTGGAGGTTTGCTCAGGTTCAAGGGAAGGGAGTCGCGGCGGGTGGGGAAGATGCCTGCGAAGGCTGCCTGATAACGTTGCAGCGCAGCCGCCTGCGTGCGAATGAACGTCGCACTGAAGGGCAGCAGCTCATTGTGGTAGACAAGAACGGTGGGGGCAGTGTGCATGGCTTTGTGGTCCTGGCCGGCGCCATGCTGCACGCCGTCGGCAACTTGATTGTAGAGGACTGCCCGGGCTCCAACGTTGTTTCGCGAGGTCTCGCTTTGCTGGTCTGCGTCTCGAAGAACGATCGCGCTGAGCCTCTGTTTCGCGCCGTTGCGGCGCTGGTGCCGGGAGCGATGCAGCTGGGACGCATCACTCCATCCAAGGCAACGAAGTTGCTTGGAGCGATTACCTCCATCTCGCCGAACATGGCGCAGACTCGGTCCGACATGGAGTTCTCTCCCGCGGTGGCTCTTGCAGCGCAGCGCTTGACGGAGCAGAAGATCAGCAGCCTGAGAGGTGTCACGCATGTGCTGCAATGGGGCGCGATGTACGCTCCGGTGCGAGATGCGCGAACGATCTCGTATTCCATCGTGACGGATGGACCGTTCGATCCGGATGATGCTTCTTATCCCGTCGAGTGGAAGCCTCGGCGATGGGCGGCGGAGTATTTTGCGCGACAGCGCACGATTTATCGCGAGGCCACGCTGGTGTTCGCGCTGTCGGAGTGGGCACGGCGGAAGCTGCTTGCGTTGCATGATCTCGAGCCGCAGCGTGTGGTGCGCATCGGCTGGGGGCCGATGTTCGATGCCGCACCGTCGCAGCCAGGTGACGATTCAGCCGCTCCGAAGAAGCTGTTTGTGAGCATCGGCAATGAGTGGCAGCGCAAGGGGATGGACCTCGTTGCACGCGCGGGAGCGCGGCTGCATGCGGAAGATGGGGAAGTCCAGGCAGTCGTGACTGGCGATCCAGAGGGCCTGACACTGGAGCCTGCGGCAGGAGTAACGCTCTTGCCCCGCAGGCTTTCGCTGGATGAAGTCGAGTCGTTGCTGCGAAGCGCGCGGGCGCTGATCGTGGCGTCGCGTTTCGATGCCAGTCCGCACATCATCGTCGAGGCTCTGCAGCTCGGCGTGCCAGTGATTGGGAGTGATGTCTGCGGAATCCCGGAGGCGGTCCAGCCGCCCATTGGTGGACTGACGGTGCCACAGGGCAGCGACGATGAGCTGGTTGAAGCGATGCGATCGATCCTGGCGGGAGATGTGTCAACGCAAAGAGACGATGCGCTGAGAGCATACGCCGCGATGGGAGGTTGGCCGGCCGTAGCTTCGCGTGTGGTCGATGCCTTGCGCTCGAACGGTGTGCTTTGACGAGAGCAGGGTCGCGTGCGCAGTGGTTCCAAAGATAGAGTGAGGACGTGAAGCCTTCGCCCATCGTCTCGGTTGTGATTCCTACTCGCGGCAGACCGGAGACGGTGTGCGTCGCGGTAAGAAGCGCGCTTGCGCAGAGCTTCGAGTCACTCGAAGTGCTGGTGGTGATCGACGGCGAGGATGGAGAGACTGAAGCTGCCCTGGCACGGATTGACGATGCGCGGCTGAAGGTGTTGTCTCTGCCGGAGCCGATGGGAGCTGCTGCGGCGCGCAATGGGGGCGTTCGTGCAGCGCGTGGTCCGTGGATCGCGTTCCTCGACGATGATGACGAGTGGCTGCCCGAGAAGCTTGCCCTGCAGCTCGATGCGGCACGTGGGAGCGATGCGGCTTTGCCTGTTGTCTGCGGATCGTACTGGGCGAGGCAGGATGGGCGCGATGCACTGTGGGGCCGGCGCAGGCCTGGGCCTGACGAGCCCATCTCCGAGTACATGTTCTGCCGCCGCAGCCTTACCTATGGGGAGAACGCTCTGGCGACGTCCGTCTTGCTGGTTCCGCGTGAGTTGATGGAGAGGGTGCCCTTCGACGCTGCGCTGCGCCGCCACCAGGACTGGGACTGGGCGCTGCGGGCGCTTGCTCTCCCTGAAGCGGGGCTGGTCTACCTCGAACTGCCCACCTCGATCTACAACATGGCCGAAGGCACAGGACGCATCAGCGCGGCGCCGGACTGGCAGGCGAGTCTCGCCTGGGTGGAGCAGCGTCGCCCGCTGCTGACGCGCCGCGCGTTCGCGGGCTTCCTCGCGACGGAATGTGTCACGCGCGCGGTGCAGGCCAAGGCGGGCCGGAAGGTCGTGTCGGGGCTGCTGCGCAGGATGTTCTCGGAGGGGGAACCGGACCTGCGAGCGATTGCGATGGTGGCGAGTGTGCTGCTGCTGCCGCCGGGGCTGCGATCGAAGCTCCGTGATGCGGTGCGCTTCATGCGAAGCTGAGTGGGGCCAATGCGCAGCGAGGCTGGCGCTGGTGTGGTGCGAGTCCCATCGAGTATCCTTACGACGATCCACCGCATGACCGGCGCGGACGTTGGGTGACTTCGAGTCACCTCACTGAGCTCCTCCCAGAGCTACGACTTGGGACAACAGGCGACGCGAGATCCTGAGAGCCACATCCCCCGTTCGCGGGGCCCTGAGAGCGAGTCATCATGCCGAACAGCATCGTCCTTGTCGTTCCTTGTTACAACGAGGCGAAGCGTCTTGACGTGAAGGCGTTCACCGGGTTCCTGCAGGCACACTCCGAAGTGCGCATGGTCTTTGTGGACGACGGCAGCAAGGACAACACGCTGGCGGTGCTGGGCAGGCTTGCGGCCGAGTTTCCTGAGGTCGTCTTCGTAACGTCGATGCCGCAGAACGGCGGCAAGGCAGCAGCAGTCCGGCATGGGATGCAGTTCGCGCTCGAACTGCCAGGGGCTGAGATCATCGGGTACTGGGATGCCGACCTTGCCACGCCACTGGATGCGGCTCCGGAGATGGCGAAGGAGTTCGATCGCGGCCCGCAGATCGCGGTTGTCATGGGCGCGCGAGTGCGGCTGCTGGGCCGGGATATTCGTCGTAAGGCGCTTCGACACTACCTTGGACGGATCTTCGCGACGGCCGTGTCTACGATGCTCGATCTTCCCATCTACGACAGCCAGTGCGGCGCGAAGCTGTTTCGCGTCAATCCGGAGCTGCGGTCGATGCTGGAGCAGCCGTTCCTCTCGCGCTGGATCTTCGATGTGGAGATTCTGTATCGGCTGATGGTGCGGGATCCGCAGGGCTCACGTGGCCTCGAGCAGCGGCTGGTGGAGTACCCGTTGGCGTCCTGGCGCGATGTGGACGGTTCCAAGGTGAAGTCCAACGACTTTTTCAAGGCCGCGCTGGAGCTGTTCACGATCCACCGCTTTTATTACCGGCAGCGGCCCAGGTCCTGATGTCTTCGCATCTTTCGCCGATCGCTACGTATTGAGCAGCGAGAGCACTGCTGCGGCGGCGCGTTCCGGTTCGATCTCCAGGATGCAGTGGGGTTCCTGGGCTTCGCAACCCTGCTCGCAGCCGGGAAGACCATGCGCGGGACGCAGCAGCAGGGCGCGGTCTGTGAAGGGGCGAAAGCGATCCGGGCTGTTGGGGTGGGCCGGATCGCCGTCCTCGGGATGCGGGGAGAGCGTGACCATCGCGCAGCCCATTGCCGCGGCGATGTGGCCCACGCCGGTGTCGCTGCCCAGGAAGACCCGGCAATGGGAGAGCGCCGCTGCGACCTCGATCAGCGTGAGCCTTTCGAGGGGAACGGCATCCGGCACCGCGGCCAGAATGGCCTCTGCGGTGGAGCGAGTGGAAGGGTCGGAGAAGATGACGATCGATACGGGCCGCTGACGGCGCATGGCCGTGATGGCCGCGATGAAGGATGCGGCTGGCCATCTGCGCTTGGGGGCTCCAGCAGGGAGACCGATCGCGATCACGGGAGCTTCGGCGTCCTGTCGGAGATGCAGCGAGAGCGCCTCCGGCATCCTGGCCTGCGGCACGAGATGCGGGGGCGTAATTTCTGCAGTGCAGCCGAGCGGTACGGAAAGTGCTGCAGCACGGAGCGCTTCGTGCTGCAGCGGGCCAGCGGGCAAGACCTGCGTAAAAGCCTTGTCGAAGCCCCGGTTGAAGCGCAGCCGGTCGGGAGTGGTGTCGTCCTCGTAGCCGATGCGGATGGGCGCGCCGCTGAGGACGGTGAGAAGGGTCGCCATGCTGACGTCGGCATCCCAGCGCGGACAGAGGGCGGCGTCGAAGCTGCGGCCCTTGAGCTCTTTGCGGGCAAAGCGGCATGCGGCCAGGCAGGCGCTGACCAGCTGGAACCGGGGGCGGCGAACGACGCGGGGCAACGCAAGAACCTGGTTCACGGCGGGAGACATGCGGAAGACGTCCGCGAGCTCTTCACGCGTGAGTACAGTGATCTCTGCCACGGGGAAGCATCGCCGAAGGCGCTCGATGAGCGGCAGCGTCAGTACGGCGTCACCGATACCATCAAGGCGGACGATCAGCACGCTGCGCAGTTGGGGCGAAGCGGGCAACTTCTTTCGCCGGGCCAGCCAGCCTGCAAGCAGCGTCGGAGCGCGAAGGCCGACGAAGATCTGGAGATCCTGCAGAAGGCGGCGCAGCGTGTTGCCGCTGGACCGCGTGCTGACGCTGGACCGCGTGCTGACGCCAGGCTTCGCTTCGGGGGGCACAAGACAAGTGTCGCAGATGCGAGAGGCGTGGCGGGTTTGCGCCGCGTCAACGGGGGAAAGGATAATGGGCTTATCTCCACGGGAGCGTTGCGATGGCTGCGACAGAGACGGTCTCCATCCGGGAACGCCTGCGGAGTTTTGGCGGGAGTTCCCGACGTAGCGCCGTCCTGAAGGGGACGGCTTCAGCCGCTTTGGCCAAGGTGCTGACGACGGCGGTGAGTTTTGTCAGCCTGCCACTGTGTGTCCGATACTTCGGGGCAGAGCGCTACGGCGTCTGGGTCACGATCCTTTCCACCTCGGCATGGCTGGCGGTCTTCGAGTTCGGTCTCACCGACACCATTACCAACATGATCTCGGCGGCGCATGCGCATGATGATCGCGAGTCGGCTGCGCGTTATGCGACCAACGCGGTGGCGATTGCTTTCTGCTTCGCTCTCCTGCTTTTTGGCATCGGGCTGCTGATCTGGCCGCACATCGACTTCGCACGGCTGCTCAATGTCCACGGCGCGGGACTGCCTGCGGAGGTCTCGCGCACGGTCGCAGTGGCATGCTCGCTGGTGCTGCTCACGCCCATGTGCACGGTGGGGCTCAAGATCCTCTCGGGCTACCAGCAGACGCATGTGGCCAACACGGCGACGTCGCTGGGTGCGCTGCTGTCGTTGGTGGGGCTGCTGATCGGCGTCTCGATGCGAGCGTCGATGCCGGTGCTGTTCCTTGCGTCGAACGGCGTGCTGACAGCGTGCGGCGTGCTGACCCTGGTGTGGACGCTGCTGATCTCGAAGCCGTGGTTGCGGCCTCGGGTCCAGCATCTGAGCCCGGAGATTGCCCGCGGTCTTCTCAGCACGGGGCTGCCGTTCTTCCTGATCCGGCTGGCCAGCGTGGTGGTGTTTTCGACCGACAACGTGATCGTCAGCCACTACCTTGGAGCGGCGCAGGTGACGCCCTACAGCGTGGCGATGCGGGTCGTCATGTACGCGCAGCTGATCCCGGCGTTTGTATTTCCGTCGCTGTGGGCTGCGTATGCAGAGGCCAACGCGCGGGGCGAGTTCGACTGGATCCGGCGCAACTACCGCCGCACGATGGCCATCAGCACGGCGCTTACGATTGCTCCGCTCATCGTGCTGGTGTTCGCGGGCCGCTGGATCATTCGCCTGTGGGCTGGACCCGTAGCTGTGCCCAGCGAGGCCCTGCTGCTGATGATGGCGGTGTGGGCGGTCGTCTCGGGCATGACCGGCGTGCAGTCCTGCCTGCTGGGCGCGGTGCAGCGGAACCGGCTGCAGGCGATCGTCAGCCTTCTTGCTGCTGGAGCGAACCTTGCGCTGTCGATCTTCCTGGTGCAGCGCTTCGGAGCGATTGGAGCGGTGGAAGGAACGCTGCTGTCCTATACGCTGATCCTGGGTCCGCAGAGCTTTGAGGTCAGGCGATACTTCCGGGACCAGTTCAAGCGGCCCACGGCGGAGACGCTTACTCTCTGAGGTGTTTCATGGGATGGGCACTAGCCTGCCGTGCGCACGGAGCCTAGCTAGTCTTCGATCCCATAGAGAAGACGGCAGATGCTCGCGACCCCCAAAGCGGGCGAGAACGCAGCGCTCAGCGTGGAGCTATCGATCAGAGCCTTGGCGCGACGCTTCTCTGCCGGGCGCGCCAGGAGCGCACCTAAGGCTTCTGCGATGGCGTTGGGCGCAGGAGCGGAGAAGACGGCATGCGACGCCGCTGTGGCCAGCTCTGCGAGACCGTCGACCGAGGTCAACAGGGCGGGGCAGCCCGCGGCGATGGCCTCCAGGGGAGCAATGGCAAGTCCTTCGTGCAGCGAGGGCATGGCGAAGAGGTCGCTGGCCCATAGCCAGGGAAGCACGTCTGCCTGCGAGCCGGCGAACCGCACGCGGTCGGAGATGCCGAGAGCTGTCGCGTGGCTTCTCTCGGGCGCGTCAGGCTGTTCGCGTCCCACGTGGAGGTAGACGAGGTCTTTGCCGGTGGGTAGGAGGGCGAGAGCTTCGAGCAGCGCCCCGTGGTTCTTGGCTTCGTTACAGTTTCCAATGGTCAGGATGGCGGTTGTATCGTCATCGAGGCCGAGTTGCTGCCTCGCCGCCTGGCGTTCCGCGACAGTGGGAGGCCGGAAGCGGGCGGTGTCGACCCAGTTCGTGATTCTGACGCCCCGGTTGTGGAAGCGATGGGCTTCGTTGGCTGCCACGGCATCGCTGACGAAGCCGAATCGCGCTCCCATGAGCCTCAGGAACGCTCGTTCGGCGATCTTGCGTGCCCTAAGCTTTCCAGTGAAGTGAAAGGAGTTGTGCATCGTCAGGGCAAGTCGGCGCACGCCTGCGCTTCGCGCGAGGAGGGCGAAAAGCGGGGAAGCCTCCTCGGTGTGGAGGTGGACGACGTCGAATCGCCCATCCCGACAGAGACGCTGAAAGCCGGTGACGAACTCTGTGCTGGGGAGATATCGGCGCGATGAGCGGAAGGGCAGGTGGTGGACGGCGTACCCTGCCTCGATGAGTCGGGGTGCGAGCGGGCCTACCTCGGGAGCGGTCGCCAGGATCTCGCTGCAGACCCCATGGCGAGACCATTCACGAGCCGAGGACAGGAACATCATTTCCATCCCGGAGGGCTGAAGGCCGGCCATGACGTGAAGCACGCGCGTATTTGTTGACGGGGTCATCAAACTTCAGTTTTCCGAACGCGCTGAGTGCACGCAGGCGCCGAGTGTGTCGATGGTACTATCAACGAAAGCACCCCCATCCGTTTTGCCAACGCGTCACGTTGCCGTTGTAGCTTTGACTTTCTATGGAGTTGCGGACCGATGCTCCGATCATCAGGTCTTGGAGGATCAGCACCGTAAATCATGCCGTATGACCCTCTACAGGATGTGACTTCCCGGTCGGCCAGCACACATCGCCGGAGTGCATTTCGCCGCGAGATGCATCTCTCCGACGCTCTGGTGATCCTGCGCAAGAAGCTCTGGCTTATCGTGGGCTGTGTGGTTGTGGGTGTGGGCCTTGCGGTCCTGCTGACCAGCCTCATGCAGCGGCGTTTCAGCTCCACGGTGACGATTGAGGTTCACAAAGAGGGCGGCACGAGCCTGAGCCTCGAGGATCTCTCGGGAGCGGGGCAGCAGCTGATCGGTGGAGATCAGCTTAGCGTGGACCTCCTGACCCAGCAGGCTGTCATCGGAAATGAAAACATTGCGATGAAGGTGCTTGAGGACCTGGGCCTGACGAACTCGCAGCCGTTTCTGGCCCTGCGCCCGGCCAATGCCACCGCCTCAGGCCAGTCTCTGCTGGAGACGGACCCGACCTACCGCGACTCCGCTGTAAATCTGTTCCAGTCCCGTCTGAAAATTACGCTGGTGAAGGGGACGCGGCTGGTCAATGTGACCTACACGGACGCAGACCCAAAGCAGGCTGCGCGGGTGGCGAATGCGGTCGTCGAAGCGTACCTGATCTCTTCCACGCAACAACGTTACGACGCGACCTCGAAGACGTCCGCGTGGCTGACGAATCAGCTGTCCGATCTGAAGAACAAGGTTGCGGAAAGTCAACGCCGGGTGGATGACTTCCGGCAGAAGGTGGGCATCATCGGCGCGCCGACGATGTCGAGCGCCGGAAGCCCGCAGGTGGGGTCTGACCTTGGCTCCGTCGAACTGGCTCGCCTGAATGACCTGAACGCGCAGCTGACCGCCGCGGAAACCGTTCGGATTGCCGCTGAAGCCGCTTACCGGATGACGCAGTCCCGCGATGCGGACGTGGTGCTGGGGATTGACTCCAGCCAGCTGAACGGCGCACCGGGGGCCCTGGCGTCGCTCGACACTGTGCGGCTTCACCAGCTGCGCACACAGACCGGACAGCTCGAGGTGCAGATCTCAGCGGAGACGCAGAAGTATGGCCCGCGAAACCCGGCGATTCTGTCTCTGAAGAGTGAGCTCGCCGAGCTGCAGCGACAGACGAATGAAGAGATCTCCCGGGTGGGCAATCAGGCCGCCCGCAACCTGGATCTGGCGCGCAAGACGGAAGATGGCCTTCTCCAGAGTGTCGATCGCGAGAAGCTGCGCCTCGGTCACATGACCACGAGCGCCGATCAGCTTCTGCTGCTGGAGCAGGAGGAGACGTCCAACCGGACGCTTTACCAGGATCTCTACGGCAAGCTCGAAGCTGCCAACATTTTGGCTGGAGCGAAGTCGTCGAACGTGACGATTGTGAATCCCGCCCGGGTGCCGTCGGGGCCTTCGCGTCCTCAGCCGGTGCAGAACATTGCGTTGGGCTTCCTCGCCGGCCTGGCGACGGGCCTCTTCCTGGCCTTTGCGACGGCGTATCACAATGACGTGCTTTCCACCCCGGAAGAGGTTGCGAGTCTGACGTCCCTGCCGTTGCTGGGACTTGTGCCGCAGGCGGGTAAGAGACGCCGCTGGGCGTACGCGTATCCGTATGCTCCGACCAAGAAGGCCGATGCGGCCGCAGAGTCCGAAGGCAAGTTCGCGTGGGTGCTCAAGGCGCCGCGTTCCGTGGTGGCCGAGGCCTGCCGGCAGATACGTACGGCGATTCTCCTGAGCCGGGCCGAACAGCCTCGCACGTTGTTGTTTACAAGCTCCTTCAGTGGAGAGGGCAAATCCACGCTGACCTCGAACATGGCTTTCGCCTTCGGTCTGCAGGGCAGTCGCGTGCTGCTGATGGATGCCGATATGCGACGCCCGACGTTGCACACGAAGCTCGGTTTGACCAACGGATCCGGGCTGAGCCAGTGCCTCACGAGCGATATTGATCCGGCATCGGTGATTCAGGTGCACCCCGACATGGATAAGGTGCATGTGATGACTTCGGGACCTGTGCCTCCCGCTCCTTCGGAGCTGCTCGGGTCGCCGCGGTTCGTCAAGCTGCTGGAGCAGATGAAGAAAGAGTACGACTACGTCTTCATCGATTCTCCGCCGGTGTTGCTCGTGACCGATGCGGTGCTTACGTCCACACTGGTCGACGGTGTCATTCTGGTGGTACGCTCCGGCGTAACCCGCCGCACGCCGCTGCGACGAGCGCTGGAGCAGCTGGCGCCATCGCGCAACAGATTGCTCGGTCTGATCCTGAACGCCGCGGACATCGAGTCGAGCGAGTTTGGCGGGGGATACAAGTACTACGGGGACAGCACCTACTATGAGGACTCCGATGCGTAGCCGCCCATCGTATCGATCGGTTACCGCGGCCGTGCTGCTGCTGGCTGCGGGCATTGCCGGGGCACAGTCCAGCGACGGCAGCGTGTCGTCCGATCCGGCGATCCAGGTTCCTCGCCAGACTGCAGTCCCGCAGCTTCCTGAAGCTGGCATCTCGCTCGTGCCGCAGGATCTTGCCACCCTGAAGCTCGAGCCAGGCACACTCATCCGCTTCAGCGTGTATGACGCTCCGGAGATGTCGGCGTCATTGCGGGTCGCTCCTGACGGCTCGGTGAATGTGCCGCTCGCGGGGGTGGTGCAGGTTGGAGGAATGACTCTTCCCGAGGCGCGGCAGGCGCTCGAGGCGGCCCTGCTCAAGGGTGAGTACTTTGTCCATCCGCAGGTATCGCTCGACGTCGCCCAGGTTGCGCCTGCGGCCGTAACGATGACCGGAGAGGTGCATACCCCGGGCCGATTCCAGATTCTCTCCCCCATATCGCTGCAGGCCGCGCTGGCCCAGGCGGGTGGCGAGACGGAGAACGCTGGCGTCACGATCGATATCCATAGGGCGAAGGCGCCGGCTGACGTGTTGGAGCATGTTTCCAATGCCAGGGCCGATCAGAACGCGTTCAATGCGATTCAGATCGCACCGGGCGATTCCGTTGATGTTCGCCGTGCCGGCGTCATCTACGTGCTGGGCGCGGTGCACCGTCCGGGCGGCTTCATGATGCTCAACCGCGGCTCGCTCGATGTGATGGAAGCGCTGGCTCTGGCGCAGGGGACGTTGCTCGAAGCTGCAACGGGCTCCATCCGCATCCTGCATCGGAACGGTGATGGATTCACTGAGGAGAAGTTTGAGCTCGATCCCTCCACGAAGGGCAAACGGCCCACGCTGGCGCTTCACGATACGGACATCGTTTACGTGCCGCCGAGCTTCGTGAAGACGATCCTGGTCAACGGGTCTTCGATCATCGGCGCTGCTACCTCGTCCATCATCTACCGTGTGTACTGAGGGTGGTTCTACGTCCGGCTCGGGGCGGCCTGCAACGTTGCCTCGGTTTGCTCTGGATCGTCCTCCTGGAGCCGTACCGCGTCGCGTCGCTCTGCTGACGAACTTCCTTCCCCCATACCGCATCCGCATGCTGGAGATGCTGGCGGGCGGCCTGCACGAGCTTCGGATCTTCGTTTCGGTGAAGATGGAAGGCAATCGCGACTGGACGCCCGACTGGGGAACGCTGGATGTCACCGTACAGCGCAACGTCTCCTTCGCGAAGACCTTCGGGCAGGCTGGCACGTTCCGCGAGCACTCCACCATCCACGTTCCATGGGACACGATTCCGCAGCTCGCCTTGTGCGATCCTGACGTGGTCATCGCCGCGGAGTTTGGCATGCGGACCGTGCAGGCGGCCCTCTACTGCTGGCTGTACAGCAAGCCGCTCATTGTGTGGGCGACGCTGAGCGAGGTGACGGAGCGGCATCGTGGCAGGATGCGTGACCGGCTCCGGCGGGTGCTCGTCCACTTCGTGACTCGCGTGCTGGTCAACGGCACCAGCGGAGCGCGGTACATCGCAGGCCTGGGTTTCCCCTCGACTCACATTCACCTCGTACCGCAGGCGACCGACAACGCGATCTTTGCCGGGTCTGCCGAACGGGCTCCGGGTGATGTCACACGGCTGCTCTACACCGGTCAGCTGATCGAGCGGAAGGGGCTGGATCGCATGCACGCGGCGCTGTGCCGGTGGTGTGACGCTCATCCGGACCGGCGCATCCACTGGACGCTGGTCGGTGGCGGACCATTGCGTGAGTCCATCGCGGTGTGGGAAGGCCCCGCGAACTACGAGCTGCAGCTCATCGATGCGTTGCCGTTTGGGGAGCTAGCCGCGCAGTATCGGGCCGCCGACCTCTACGTGCTTCCGACGCTGGCAGACGAGTGGGGCCTGGTGGTGAACGAGGCGATGATCGCTGGCCTCCCGGTGCTGGGCAGCCTCGCCAGCCAGGCGGTGCTGGACATGGTGGTCGATGGCATCAGCGGCTGGACCTTCGATCCCGATCAGGCGACCGAGGTTGATCGTGCGGTGTCGCGGGCACTGTCAGCTACCGCGCAGGAGCTCGACACGATGCGGCTGGCCGCGATCGAGACGGCATCGCCGCTCGATCAGCGCAACATGGCGGACCGTATTCTGATCGCCATCAAAGCGGCAGCCCTCTCAGAGGCGGAGCCGACGGCATGAACATTCTCGTGGTCCACAACCGCTATGCCTACGCCGGTGGTGAGGACGAGGCCTTTGCCACGGAGATCGAGCTGCTGCGAAGTCATGGGCACAACGTCGTCACGCATGTGCAGGACAACAAAGTCATCGCCGACGTCTCCCGCATGTCGGTGGTGCGGCGTGCCTTCTGGAGCTCGGAGGACTACAAAGCGGTTCGCGGGCTTATTCGGCAGCACAACATCGATGTGATGTCGGTGCACAACTTCTTTCCCCTCATCTCTCCTGCGATCTTCTATGCGGCCGCAGCCGAGAAGGTGGCGAGCATCCAGACGCTGCACAACTACCGCCTGCTTTGTCCGGGAGGGACCTTCCTGCGCGACGGCAAGGTGTGCGAAGAGTGTCTCGGCTCGGCGCTGCCCTGGAAGGCCGCATTGCATCGCTGCTATCGCGGAAGTCGCGTGCAGAGCGCGGTCACGGCAGGCATGCTGTCGTCGCATCGGCTCCTGGGAACATGGAGCCACATGGTGACGCGGTACCTGGCTCTTACGGCGTTCATGCGGGACAAGATGATCGCCGGCGGCCTGCCTGCGGAGCGCATTGTGGTGAAGCCGAACAGCGTCGAAGAGACGGGCCTGGGCACTGGTGAGGGCGATGATTTTCTCTTCGTTGGCCGCTTGTCTCCGGAGAAGGGCGTCGATGTGCTGCTGCGGGCGTGGGGGAAGCTGCGGGCGAGTGGCGCGGCTGGCGTCCCCCGGCGGTTGCGGATCGTGGGCACCGGGCCGAAGGAGATAGAGCTTCGAGCGGCTGCCAGCGGTTGGCCCGAGGTGCGGTTCCTCGGTCACCTCCCGGGCGCCGCTGTGCGTGAGGAGATCGGCAACGCTGCTGCGGTGATCCTGCCCTCGATCTGGTACGAAGGCCTGAGCCGCGTCATGACGGAGGCATTTTCGAAGGGCACTCCGGTGATCGCTTCGGATATCGGGCCGATTGGCGCAGCGGTGCGGCCGGGGGACAACGGTGTGCTGTTCCGGGTGGGAGATGATGCTGATCTTGCCGAGGCGCTTGCGAGGTTTCCTGCGCGCGGAGATGCGCTCAGCCAGCTGCGTTCCGGCGCCCGGGCAGACTTCGATCGGCAATATGCGAGCGGAGTCGTCTACGCACAGCTGATGGAGATCTATGCCGCGGCCATCGCCGAGGTGCGCGGCGGCTCTTGAATTCGAGAAGGGCCCCGGTGAGCAACGCAGGCGGGACAAACCAATCCAGAGAGCCGATCAGCAGCGTAAGTACATCAAGCGTCCGGGGAGAACTGCAGGTTGGGCACTGCTCGCCGAGTTCGGCCACTTTGCTGCTTGGTTTAGCGTCCGCTCCCTCTGCCAGCCGGCCTCGGAGAGCGTCTGGGCGGAATCCGCATCTATCTTGAGACACAGTTGTATCCGGCCCAGAGCATTGCACGGGCGAATCCGGGAAGAGCGAGGCTCGAATGGCAGGGAAGTTGTGGACGAGGAGGCGGTTGCTTCGGCGAGGCGTGCTGGCGGCTGCCGCCGCGGGGTCGCCTCTGTGGGCCCAGACGGCCAGGGCTCTCCGCCAGGTCGCAGCCGGCGGACCATGGCTGATCGGCGGCGTGACGAGCAATGCTGTCATCGCCAAGGACCCGGAGTTTGTCTCCCGGCTCCTGCGGGAGTGCAATGCTGTGACCGCGGAGGCAGAGTTCAAGTGGACCAGCCTCAGCCACAGCCCGGACGTCTATGACTTCAAACAGGCGGATGCGTTCCTTGCCTGGGCGGAGAGCCAGAAGCTCGTCTTTCGCGGTCACAACCTGGTCTGGCCCGGCAGCGGTACGCCGGATTGGGTTCGGGGCCGCATCTCGTCCTCCAATGCGAGCTCGATGCTGGAGCACCATATCCGAACCGTGGCGGGCCGCTATGCCGGGCGAGTGTACTCATGGGATGTGCTGAACGAGGCCTTGAACGTGTGGGACAAGCGTCCGGATGGCCTCGCGAGCTACCCGTGGGCGCAGTATCTCGGCCAGGAATATGTGGACACGGCACTCCACGTGACGGCGGAGGTGGATTCGAAGGCTCGACTCATCTGGAACGAACACTACCTGGAGTCCGATGACCATGGCGACCAGGTGGACCGCGACCTGTTCCTTACGCAGCTTCGCCGGCTTCGCAAGGCAAACGCGCCATTGCACGGGATTGGCATTCAATCCCATATCTTTGCCGACAAGCCGGTGGCAACGGCGCGAATGCAGAGCTTTCTTGGCGAGGTTCGATCGCTGGGGTATGAGGTTCAGCTCACCGAGATTGACGTCAATGACACGAGCCTGCCGGCCGACCCGGCCACGCGCGACGCTGCCTGCGCAGATGCTCTGCGACGATACCTCGATGTCGTTCTGCCGCTGGCGCAACCCACAGTGATCTCCTTCTGGACGCTCTCGGACAGGTACAACTGGCTGGACTGGGCGGCGGGATTTGCGCCGAAGTACCGGCGGGTCGATGGCCTGAAGCATCGTCCAGGGCTCTTCGACGCAAATCTCCAACCGAAACCGGAGTATGAGGTTGTCGCCGCGGCGCTGGAGCGTTACGGCCGCCCGGCGCCGTTGACCGGTCGATCGAAAGGGGCGGGCCGGGGCTGACGCGGACGCACGTTGCTGTATTCAAGTCGCACACCGCAACCGGTTTCGTAGAACGGTACACTGAAAGAAGTGATATCAGAGCGTGGATTTAGGCGCCTCTCATGACCCGATCGTTCAGGACCCTGGAAACTTCATGTTTGATGTGCATCATCACCTTCTATACGGGCTGGATGACGGTCCGAAGACGCTGGAAGACTCCATCGCGCAGGCTGAAGCTGCTGCGGCCGACGGTATTACCCACGTCGTTTGCACGCCCCACGCGAGCCATCGATACGACTTTCTGCCTGAGGTAAATGCGGAGCGTCTGGCGGAGCTCCGTGCCGTGCTCGCGGAGCGCAACATCCCGTTGACGCTGGCGCAGGGGTGCGACTTTCATATCACGTACGACAACATCGAGGATGCGAAGAAACACCCTTCGCGCTACAGCATCAATGGGAAGCAGTACATCCTGATTGAGCTCCCCGAGCAGTTTCTGCAGAATGCGGTATCCAATGCGCAGACGGAGCTGATGTCGGCGCGAATGATCCCGGTGCTCACGCATCCGGAGCGGAACATGAGCATTCAGCGCGATCCGGGGCGGATTCGTCACTGGGTCGCGGACGGAATGCTGGTGCAGGTCACGGCTGGATCGCTGTTGGGCGAGTTCGGTAAGACTGCCAGGGCCATCTCGAACCGATACGTGGAAGATCACTGGGCAACGATCGTGGCGACCGATGCCCATAACACGACAAGCCGTCCGCCCAACCTGCGGCCCGCGTATCAGTACCTGTCTCAGAACTTCGGTGAGGAGACTGCCCGGCGTCTCTGCATTACGAATCCGCAGCGCATCTTCGAAGGCGAAGCGTTGGGGCCGCAACCGTATCCTCGAGGCATCGACGATCACGACGAACCGAGCGGGGGTTTCCGGGGTGGATTTCTACGCCGCTTGTTCGGCAGGTAAGCTGACGGTCGTATCGGAGTTCCGGTCGTGACCTGTTTCGTTTAGGCTGGAGCTATCCCATGCAAGCCACCACCACTGATCTGGAACAGCCTAAGGGCGGCGTGTCGCCGAAACCCGAGCGGATAGCGGTTCTGCTCGCCTGCCACAATCGCCGTGAGATGACCCTGCGCTGTCTGGAGGCCCTGCTTCAACAGAGGCTTCCCGACTGTGAGCTGGAGATCTATCTCGTGGATGACGGAAGCTCCGACGGCACGGGAGAGGCAGTCGCCGAGCGCTTTCCGCAGGTGCATATCCGCAGGGGCTCCGGGAAGCTGTTCTGGAACCGCGGGATGCACCTTGCATTTTCGATGGCCCTGCCCGAAGACTTCGACTACTACCTGTGGGTAAACGACGACACCATCCTGGGTGAAGGTGCCCTGGCTCTGGAGGTCGAGACCGCAAGGGAGCTCCATCGTCGTGGCATCGAAGCGATCGTTACCGGCAGCACGGCAGATGCTGTGACGGGCGAGTTCACCTACGGCGGCCTGGTGCGCCGCAGCCGTTGGATTCCGCCGCTGTTCCGGCATCAACATCCAGATCCCAAAGAGTCATTGCCCTGCGTCACGATGAACGGGAACTGCACGTTGATCCCGCGTTCCGTGGCAAAGGTTGTGGGGAATATCGACCCGCACTACAACCACAGCTTCGGCGATATCGACTATGGTCTGCGGGCCACAGCTGCCGGATTTGCTGTGTATGTTGTGCCGGGCTACATCGGAACCTGCAGCGAGAACAACTACGACGGCACGTGGATGGACGAGAGCCTCCCATTGCGCCGGCGCTGGAAGCAGATGCAGTCGCCGAAGGGCTCATCCTGGCGGGAGTGGTCGTACTTTTCGCGCCAGCATATGGGCGTGCTGTGGCCGCTTTACGCCACTTCGCCTTACGTCAAGCTGGTCTTGAAGTGCCTCGTACGGGGAAAGATCTAGGCGACTCACCGGCTCATCGCGACGTCAGGCCTGGGGTACTGGGTCGAAGATGGCGTGCGCGGGTTCCGCCTCTGCATCCAGCGCATCCTCCGTGATGTCCGTGGCCTCCTGCTCGAGAGCAAACTCGGCAGAGGTCAGGCCGTTGGCCATGGCTGTGAGCGCCACAAGCTCTCCTGTGTAGCAGTAGGGGATACCAAACGTAAAGAGTGCGGCGGTGACGATGACCCAGGCGGCGGGATCTGGAAACAGCAGCGCGTCGTCGTCATTTCGCCAGATGCTCCACAGCGGGCGGAGCATGATGGCCAGCAGCAGCAGGGTTCCCAGCACGCCCAGCCGCAGGTACTGATTGACCAGTTCATTGTGCGGCGGGAGATTCGTGTATGTTCCCGTATCGATGTCGAGTCGTGTGTAGCCGGTTCCCATCGGCTGTCCCAGGAGGGTGTCGAAGATGCCGCCCTCCTGCTCGATGGATCGCTGCCAGCTTTCAAGCCGCCAGGTGAAGGTGCCGCTGTTGGTTGCGCTGTCCTGCAGATCGGCTACGAGACGCGCCCGCAGGCTGGAGGAGAGGCCGAGCACCAGCACGCCTCCCAAGGCAGAGAGGCAGAGCGTCTTGACGAGGACGCGAAAGACAGAGCGGTCGAGAACAAACGCCGTCAGCACACCCACTACGAGCATCGCCCAGACCGTACGGTGTTGCAGGAGAATCGTCACCGCCGTGAAGATTGAAGCTGCAACGAACATCCACCGGCTTCCTCGCCGTTCGTATACCCACCAGAAGGCGGCGAAGATGACGGAAAGCATGATCGAAGCAGCAGCAGGGGCTTCGATTGCGCGGTCGATGTAGTTCGTGGGGTCGAGACTCGCCATATCGACCCCAATGGGAAGTCCGGCATAGTGCAGTGCCACAACGCCAACGAGAAACGCTGCGAACAGGATGTCAGCACGCACAATCTTGCGGATGACGTTGCGATCGTGCGGCACGGTAATGAAGTAGATGACCGCCACGATCTCGGAGATAAAGCCTCGCGCTTCCGTACCCGTGGTCGTGACGCCAAAGTGTGCGAAGCCGCGTGCCACGCTGAAGAGGAAGATGCCGATGTATGACAGGACTGTGAGGCTCAGCGCGTTGAAACGCAGCTCCCAGACGCGCGAGCGGATCGCACCGGCGGCCAGCAGGCAGATATTGAGGAGATCGATGGGGAAGAAGTGGATTCCGGCAAAGCGTGCGGAGTCCTCTCCGAACGTATAGGCGGCGGCAGACACGAAAAGTAATGCATACCATCCGCCCAGAAAGTTCCGAACGAAGAAGCGAATGATACTGATGAGAATGAGGAGGCCGACCGGGGCAAGCAGGATCATGCTGGCACTCCCGAGGCGGGGAGTGCAGAGCCTGTAAGTCGAATCGCGATACTGTTTTCGAGTCCGGTCATACGCCTAGTCAGAGCCGCTTCTCGGGCCGCATGGATCGCGTTTCAATTCCTGCACGCGGGAAGCTGTATTAAGGAAGCATAACGTGAGAGCGGTAGAGTCGTAGCCTGCGACGAGACTCTGTCGGCTCTTGATGCGACGGTTTTCCAATGCCGTCTCGCCTTTTCTCCATGACACCGCGACTTGATTCTGCAAATTGGCGTCAAACCGGTTAACTCGCGTTACGCCATAGCTACCGATTTTGCTCTTTGCATTTGCTGCAAAGCGTCCGTCGGAGGCCAACATCAACGGAATCAAGAGCATCCGGTGTTGTAATGGAGAGGGAACCACCTTAGGCCGGGGATGCTTCCACGCCAGAACCCGGCTTATCGCGCTAGCTTGCCCTTCGAGTGACGGGCCACCAGACTCAGGTACAAGGAGGGGCATGGCGATTTTGACCGTGGGGCTGCCAGTAAACAGAGCCATGCCATACCTGCCGGAATCTGTAGAAAGCCTGCTCTCCCAGACCTGCGAGGACTTTCGCATCCTCGCGGTTGTGGGGGACGGCAGTGACGGAAGTCTGGATTATCTTTACAGCCTTCGCGATCCGCGCCTTCGCGTCGTAGAGCGGCCGGGGCTGCGGTTGAGCCGCACCCTCAACTACATGCTGGAGACTGCGGAGACGCCGTGGCTGATGCGCCACGACGCCGACGACATTGCCTATCCTCAGCGGGTAGAGAGGACTCTCGAATACATTCGGCGTCACGGTGATGCAGGGTTACTGCCAGCTTTGGCGGAGTATTTCCCGCCGGGACAGTCCATCGGGACCTTTCGGGCTTCGCGCGGCACGAGTGATGAGCTGCGGTCGATCGTTGAGCGAGGATACCTGTTGAGCTTCTGTCATCCAGCGGCGACTCTCAACATCGCCTGCACAAAGAAGGTCGGGGGCTATCGCGAGACGTTGAACCGGGCTGAAGACGCGGACTTGTGGTGGCGTATTGCGCGCAGTGCCGAGATCCGGATCATCCCGGAGACGCTGGTGGGCTACCGCCAGCACGGTGGTCAAGCGACGACGCTGGCCATGAAGCAGAACGCCATCGACCTGCTGTATGTGCAGTACCTGTTGCTCTCGGAGCTGTGGGGGCTTCGGCCGCTTCCACAGACGGAGGTCGTCTCGACGCTGGAAGACCTGGTGACCCTGCGCGACCTTGTGGCGCAGGAAAATCTTCGCGCGTTGAACATTCGGATGGCAGGCAAGGACCGTATCGGAGCGATGCGCGAAGCGTGCCGGGCGGTCTTGAACTCGCCGGGATACGTACTTCGGAGGTTGCTGGATGAACTGGACCGCACGAGGGTGATCCGCAACGGCATCAATCCGCGTCGTTTCCGTGCGCGGCAGGAGGAACTCTGGCCAGGCCAGAAGCCAGTGCTCGCCGTGCAAGAGACCTAAGAATCGACGTCGAGGAACTTCACGACAGTCTCAGCGAGTAGAGACCGCGAGTCGCTAGGCGTGATCGATGGCGGCACCCTCTTTGACGTCAAGGGCCCTGCGCTGCACGCCCAGGCATTGCAGCAGGATGTGATAAACGAAGCGGGGATTGTTGGTAAGGTAGCGCCGCCAAAGGCGTCGGCGATCCTGTGAGAGCCGGTGCAGCCACTGCATGCCGATCTTCTTCACCCAGCGCGGAGCATCTTTGATGCGACCCGTGTGGAAGTCAAAGGCAGCGCCAACGCCGACCAGAACGCCTGCGTTCAAATACCCGACGAACTCTTCCATGAAGCGTTCCTGCTTGGGTGTGCTGAGGCCGATCCACATGACGTCAGGCTGGCAGTCGTCAATCATGTCCTGCACGTGCGACAGCTCGTCGCTGGTGAGTGGGCGAAATGGCGGAGTATAGACACCGACGATCTGTAGGCCGGGGATGCGCTCGCAAAGCGCTTCCCGGAGACGCTCAGCTACACCGACGTCGCCTCCGTAGAGGAAATGACGCAGACCGTTCGCTACACCGTCCTGGCACATGCGAATCATGAAGTCAGGACCGGAGACCTGTTCCATCGAAAAGCCCTGGTGACGGCCGACCCAAACGGTTGGCATGCCATCCGGCAGTGTGAGGAACGATCGATTCAGGATGGAACGGAGGGCGGTGTCCCGCTGTGCCTCCATGATGCCGTGAACTCCGGTTACGCAAACATAACCTTTGCCCCCTGAACGAATGAGCTGCGTCACGCGCCCCACGGCATCAGGCATGCGGACGACGCTGATCCCGATGCCCAGCACGTTGGCACGCGATGGCGAGCTGTGTTCATGGGTCATGTGAGGCTTCTCCATGAGTCTCTACCCATCACGCAATGCCTCGAAAGAGAGCGGAAGTGGGAAGCGAAGTGACTTCCTCGGATGGCGGAGATCTCAACAGGTCGAGGAGCAAGAACATTTCACGAACAACAGCGACAGTCTAGCATGCGCACAACTGCGGTCGTATGTATCAACATGCGACGAAGTCGCTTGTTTCGTATCAGTTAAGAGAGAAATACACCGATGGAGAGCCACGATGATCACGGTGGAACGAATGGAACGAAGGCCATCGCTTAGGTTGGATGCTTATGTGACCCGATGTGGCGAATCGAGGGAGATCGCAATGGCTCTCACGGAGCGAAGAACATAGCAGGGCTGAAATCTCACGACGCAGAGTTGACTGTTTCGAACAACGTGGGAGGACGTTTGCGCCGCTGAGAGACGACAGACATGTAGATGAGACGGCCGCCTTCCTTCACTTTGAGAAGGGCATCAGTAGAGAGCGCGTGGGTGTGATCGCCTGGAGTTTCAGAGGCGTGCCCGGTCGTGATGCCAGGATCTTTCGTCAAATTGCTTGTCCCGTCCTGTTTTGCATCTTGCTACGTGGAAAGTACGAGGGCATACTCGACTCAGACCTTATCTATCTTGCCCTCAGAGCACAACGGCTTCCCTCAAGCCCCCCACGCCCACTCGTTTTTGAACGTGGTCCTTCCGGAGCTGGATCCTGCTGACCCCCCTTCCGAGCCTAAGAGATTTTCGCTGCGTTCCAACCTGGTTTCCTCTCATGTTGGCGTCTTTCTCCTTCCGCGTGGTTGAGGCGGTTGCATTCGCAACCCTGCTCGGGATGCCGGGCCTTGTTCTCGTCGCTGAGGGTGAGCTCCCGTCGCGGCCGGTCGATCTGCCTGCTATCGTCGCGGAGCCTGTGGCTGGGACGGCTGTGAATCCTCTGCCAGCGCCATCGATGAATCCTGCAGTGACAACTGCGATCGTGCGAGCGGTGTCTCCCTGGAGCGCGATGGTCGAAGGGAAGCTTCCGCTGGGGATGTTGCCCGACGACGATCGAGTGGGTTCGCCGACAGTGCCTATGGACAGCTGGATCTATCCTGCGCTCGAGCGTCTGAGCACCTACGGATTGATTCCATCGCAACAGACCGCCATACGCCCATGGACGCGCCAGGAGTGTCGGCGGCAGGTGACAGAAGCGATGCTTCTGCTTCGGGATATGGAGCTCTCTGACGGGCCTGATGGACAAGCGCGCAGTCTGCTTGCCGCGCTGGACGAGGAGTTGCTGGCCCCTTCTGATGGTTTCAAGGTGGAGACGGTTTATGCTCGCGCCGGCACCATCGCCGGCCCGGCACTGGCGGACAGCTTCCACATCGGGCAGACCTGGTGGAACGACTACGGCCGGCAGCTGGGAAGGGGATCCGACGCCATCGCCGGTGTGTCCATGCGCTGGACGCACGGACGCTTCTTTTTCTACGACCGCCAGGAAGGACAGTATGGCCCGGGCGCCGCTGCCATCAACGCGTCGCAGGCCCAGCTGTTTACACAGCTCGACATGATGTCTGGCAACCCGGTGCCGTCGCCTGCGACCTTCTATGCGACCGCGGCTCAGCCTGCGTACGCGCGACAGCGGCCTCTGGAACTCTATGCCGGAATCGCCTTTGGCGGCAACGAACTTTCGTTTGGAAAGCAGGAGCTCTACTGGGGACCAGGGACGATGGGGCCCTGGTCGTTCTCGATGAACGCCGAGCCCAACTACAACCTGCGCTTCGAGGCCGAACGTCCGCATCCATTTCCGTTTGTGCCGAGCTGGGGTAGCTACCGTTTCTCCCTCGTCTTCGGCAAGCTATCCGGACACCACTTTCCCGCACGGCCCTATTACAACGCTCAAAAGGCGGATTTCACCTTTGGACAAGGCAAGTACGTCGAGATGAGCTTCACCCGGTGGTCGCTCCTTTGGGGGGTAGGGCACCCAATGACCCTCGGCAGCCTGTACCACAACCTCGTCAGCAGCAACTCCGAGGGATCGCAGTACGGATACTTCAACCGCACAGATCCGGGCGATCGCAAGAGTGACTTCGACATGCGGGTCCATGTGCCTGGCTTGAGCCATCTGCTGACGATCTATGCGGATGCCTTCGCGGATGACGAGGTCAATCCCATCGATGCGCCCCGGCGCGTACCCTGGGACGTTGGAATGTATCTGGCCAGTGTGCCGGGTCTGCCCAAGCTTGATTTCCGGCTCGAGGCGGCGACGAGTGAGGAACTGAGCCAGGACGAGGGAGGCCAGCGGTTTTTCATCAACAGCGTTTACCTGGACGCCAACACCAACAAGAGCTTCCTGCTGGGCAATGCCGTTGGCCGGGACGCGCGCGCCATCGAAGGGCGGGTGGGCTACTGGTTTACCGCTAGAACGCGGGTGGAAGCCGGGTATCGCCAGAACAAAGGAGGCACCCAGTACCTTCCCGGGGGCGCAACCATCTCCGATGGTTTCGCTCGTGGAACCTATGCGCTGACCCATGACACCAGTCTGCAGGTCTTTGTGCAGCGCGAGCGTTTCCTGATTCCTTCGTACGAACCGGGTTCGCAGCACAACACGAGTGGCTGGTTTCAGGTGACCTGGACCTCACACTAGGCGAGATCAGAGCCGAAGCGCGCCGTTGGTGTGGTCAAAACGCCACAACGCGCCGTCGCGAAGATATGCATCCAACAGCCTACTGAGTGGATTTCCCCTTTAGGCCGGCCGACGATCAGATCTTCACGAAATTCCCGGAAGACGCTCCTTTTCTCGTGGGGGCAACAGGATTTTTCGTCCGGCAGTAAGTATTACCTTTGTTCCAGATTTGGCTGGCGAAAATTGTTCGATCGTTTTACGATGGTGTGACCAGCAGCCCAGCCGCAGCAGTGCACAATCACTTCCTAAGGAGACGACTCCGATGACAACCATTGTCTGGGTTCTTGCCATCGTCGCAGCGATCTGGGGTGGATCGGTACTTGCTCTTCTCGGCATCGCGTTCTGGGAGACCTTCAGCGACCCGCGCCGCAAGGGCGCGGAGCCAGACCTCGTCCATCCGTCAGCGGGCCGGTTCAGCCGGGTTATGGCTGCCCGCGAGTGGAAGCAAGACTCCGCGACATAGCTTACGATTGCCACCATTGGCGGGGCGACTCAGCCGTTCCACTCCAGGGTTTGCCTGGAATGGAGCGGTTTTGATTTTGCGCTTCGGTATTGGCCGCCCGACTTACTTTGACGTTAGATAGCGGAGCGCGTTGGCCAGGAAACGTTGCTGCATCACCGGGTGCATCGGTGGCACGCGGTGGAAGATCACCTTGCCGTTGCCCAGCTTCGCGGTGAAGGTGCCGGCGCCGACCTTGCGGTCGTGATCGCGGGAGTAGCCGACGACGACCTCGACCTCCGGACCGTTTGGAGCGCGCTCGATCAGCAGTCCATTCGACTGCCGTCCTGGTGTCTGATAGAAGCCGCCCATCGCACAGTTGACCGGCATGCCTTCAAAAAGCGCGTGCTCGCGCACGAAGTACCAGTTGCCCATCCATGGAGCGCGGAAGTCGCCGACGGCCCCGTTGTAGGTGAAGGCTCCAGCAGCAGCGAGTTCCTGCGCGAGGCCGTCGCTGAGCGTATCGGACTGCGGGATCGCAAGCAACGGCGTGCCGTTGCGCACGGCGTCGAGGATTCCGGGAGCGAAGCTGCCGAGCTTGTTGGTTTCTGCAACCTCGCCGGGTTCGGGTGTATGACCGGGCTTCATCACAGGCATAGACTCGCCGGTGGTCTCGCCGACCTGGCCTTCGGCCTTCGTGTGGGCGTTGATGCCGGAGGTGATGATGAGGTCGTAGTGCTCGCCGGGTTTGTAGTCAGCGATCTTCGGCTCACCCATCTTCCCGAATCCTCTTAGGCCAAGCAATTGGTCTCGAAGTGCAGGAGCGACGCCAGACACCGCGATCTTTAGATCTTCGAAGACAACCATGTCGTAGATCGTGTGAGGATCCGGATGTGCTGGCTTTGCCTGATAGGTCTTCAGCACCGCGGGCAGGCCTGTGACCCACAGCTCCTTCGTCTGCGTGGCCAGCGGCAGGGAACTGATCGCAAACTTGAAGCGATAAAGGCCCTCTTCGGTGAGTGCGGGAGTCTCGAAGGCTTCTTTGAGGAGATAGCTGAAGATGTCGGGGCGCTGCTGCGGGACGGGCAGCGAGATGAGCTGCTGGCGTTTGCCGCTGGGCGTGATCATCGTGAAGGTCAGGGTGCCGGTCGCCGGCTTCGTCGTGTCGTTCGCGAGGAAGAGGTCGAAGGTTGCGGGCTTGCCTTGTTCGATCACCAGCGAGCGTTGCTTGGCGATGGGGCGCACGGGCAGCAGCGAGCCGCGGATAAGCTCGGGGTCGCTCTTGAAGTTGCGCAGGTTGTCGACGATGCCGGAGTGGTTCTCGATGGCCGTCGACTCCCAGCCGGAGATCGCGGCGAAGTCCAGCTCGTCGCTGATGCGGGCGTTCTCCATGTAGTTCATCCACGACTCGTAGCAGGTGCGGCCCACGGCCTTGAAGACGTGCTCGCTCGTAGGGAAGGCCTTGCGGAAGCCCCAGCTGTCTAGGAAGCGCTCATAGCTCGCGATGATCTCTTCGTGGTCGGCAAGGTCGTAGCTTTGGCCCCGCATCTTGCCATCACTGCCTCGCTTGCCGTACTTCGCGTACGTTGTCTCGATCTGGTGCACCATCAGCGGATGATTGTCGGGCCGGGCGCAGCCTTCCATCTCCCCGTATTCGGTGAGTACGTCCTTGTAGGGTGCGCGGTAGGTATAGCTCGTGGGAGACTTGTAGAACTGGTCGTACCATTGGTCGCCCGCGCCCTGGTGATCGTTCCACCAGCCGCCGGCCTTCTCTTCATCGCTGCGATGGAGCTTGCCTTCATGCAGATTCGAGATGCCAGATGCGAGATGCGAGGAAGGGCGCTCGCCAGTTTGCAACTCCTCGGTCCAGGGCTCGTACCAGGCCTGCGCGGCGCCGCGCTGCACGAAGCCGTCGTTGAGCACCACGCAGCGCGAGGGGTCTTCGTCGTGCATGGCCTTGAGGATGGCGAGCGTGGCGGGATTCTTCAGGTCCGCACCGATCTCGTTCTGCAGGCAGTACTCGATGACCGAAGGGTGCGAGCGGAAGGCCTTCACCATCTCCACGCACTTGACGAACATGAAGCGCTGGGCAAACTTCTCGGCGTCGGTCTTAGCGTCTTCCATCACCGTACCGGGCGCGTTGGCCGCGGTCTTGGCGGGCAGTTTGCCGATGGCCATCTTGCCCGCACCGGGTTCCAGGTAACGCAGCACGCCTAGCTCGTCATGCTTGCGCAGCACGTCTTCCTTGGCGAGGTTGCGATGGAAGTTGAGGCAGTTGAGACCGAGCGCCTGCGCGGCGCGGACCTCCTTCTCTGCAAGCTCTGGCACAGGGAACATGCCGTTGAGCCCCCAGAATCCCCAGGAGATGGAGGTGTAGATGCGGATGCGCCTGCCGTTGAGGCGGAACATGGCATCGGTGTCGATGCCGGGTGTGGTGAAGCTGCGGAAGCCGAAGGCTATGGTGCGGGTGTCGGCGTGTTTGTCGACGCCAAGCCACGTGACGCGAAGGTGATAGTTCTGCGGAGACGCCACGTCCCAGAGAGTGGCGCTGTCGCAGGTGAGCTCTGCCGTCAGCTCGCGACGATAGGAAGCTTGATTCGGCCTTCGCTGCGGCCCCTGCGGATTGGCGACCGCGCCACGCTCGCATCCTGATCCCACGCCGGGCCCGGTTCCCTTCGAGGGAAGCGGTGTGCCTGAGGCCGGGTCGAGGACTTCAACCTTCAGTTCTCCTTCCATCACGAGGCAGTCGTCTGGCCTGATCTGTTCAATCTCCACCTTGATGCTGATGTGCTTTGGATTGGGAGTGTTCAGAACAGCGATATCAGTGATGCGCACGGCATCATGCGTGCTGATCGAGATGCCACGATCCAGAGCGCCGAAGCCATGCGAGCGATAGAGGCTCACCTTGCCCCACTTGGCATTGAGGCCGTCGACCCAGTCGAAGCGGCCGAAGGGGTTGGTGATGCGGATGGCGAGTTGGTTCTCTCCGCCGGGCTTCGCTGCCGCCGTGAGGTCGGCCTCAAAGGGCAACTCTTCCATGATGGAGTAGCCGCAGAGCTTGCCGTTGAGATAGACCTCTGCACGCAGATGCGCGCCTCGCACGTGCAGGAAGATGCGCTTGCCTTGCATCGATGCCGGGATATCGATCGTGCGATAGAACCAGCTCACGCCGAAGTAGGCACCGTTCTGCGGCACGTCGTCATCGGCGGGTGGAACGGAAGGAACCCGGGTCCGAGAATCCGGCCCCGGGGCACCCGAAGCCGTGGAAGCATAGCGATATTCTTCGGGCGTGTAGGGGCGCGGTTTGCCGTCAACACCCGCGCCATACTTGCCCCAGAAGTGCTGCCCGACTGACGTTGGCAGCATGACCTCAAGGCCCGTCGCTGGCGTGAGCACACTCCAGCCCCCGGTGGGTTCGTTCACGGGCAGCGGACGGCCTTTGCCGCAGAGCTCACGCTTGCCATCTTGCTCGACCCAGGCCACGTCCTCGGGCAGGAAGATGTCATCGGACTCCCAGTGCGCCTTGGTGTCGACCCAGAGGTGCCAGCCCTCATCGGGGATCAGTGTGCCGTTCTCGGGCCATGCGAAGGCGTGCGGCCTGGCCTCGGGTGCAGCGAGCGATGCCTGAGGCAGACAAGCGGCAGATGCGCCGAGAGCCGCGGTCTTGAGCAAGGCGCGGCGGGAGATCGAATCGGACGAAGACATCGTTTTCTCACCTTCAAAGGGCACTGGAAGATCTTTGGCGCGAGGCGCTGCAACGTTGCCCATCCTAGCATTGCAGCCCCGTCATTCCCCGCTGAGCACTGTCGGCTTCAGTCTTCGTTCCAACGCAAAAAGGGCGAGGCCATTGGCCTCGCCCTTTTTGCGTGCAGTGGTTTCGTGGAACAGGTTACGACTGCCAGCCCCCGCCGAGTGCCTGGTAGAGCTGCACCAGCGATAGCGCCTCAGCCTGCTCGGCGCTGATCAGTGTGAGCTGTGCGTTGAACAGGTTGGTGTCGTTGGTCAGCACCTCGAGGTAGCTCGAAGCGCCGCCCTGGTAGCGGATGCGTGCGAGCCGCGTGGCATCCTGTGCGGAGGCCACGAGCTTCTCCTGTTGCTCGCGCGCTGCTCGCGTCTTGTTCACCGCGATCAGCGCGTTGGAGACATCGCGGAAGGCGCCGAGGATGGTCTTCTGGTACGTGAGGACCATCTCCTCCTTCTGCTGCTTGGAAAGCTCGTACTGTCCCTTCAGCTTGCCGCCTTCGAAGAGGGGCTGCGTAAGAGATCCGAGGCCGTAGATCGTGTGGCCGCCGGGATCGAAGAGGTTCGACCAGTCGCTGCCACCAAGACCCGCGGAGGCACTGATGGTGAGCTGAGGGAAGAACTGCGCCTTCGCCACGCCGACCTGCGCGTTCGCCGCCTTGAGCTGCGCCTCTGCCTCCTGGATGTCGGGACGACGTTCGAGCAGTTGCGAGGGAACACCGACGGGAAGATCCTGCGGCACGGGAGCAAGCGCCGTGGCATCCGTGTGCGTCACAGGGCCGGGCGTCTGTCCCAGGAGGATGCGCATGGCGTTCTCCTGCTGCTGGATCTGCTCTTCGAGGACAGGGATCTGCGCCTGCGCGGTGTAGAGCAGCTGCTCGGCCTGGCGAACGTCGCTGAGGGGAGCGTTGCCGCCCGTCTGCAGCTTGTTGGTCAGGTCCAGTGAGTCCTGCCGCGCCTTCGCGGTGGACTTCGCAACGGCGAGCTGCTCATCGAGCGAGCGGAGCGTGAGATAGCTGGTAGCTACCTGCGATACGAGCGACATGCGCACAGCGCGGCGAGCCCACTCCTGCGAGAGCATCTGGTCGCGCGCAGCTTCGGTCTGCTTGCGGTAGAGACCCCAGAAGTCGGGTGTCCACGAAGCGGAGAAGCTGAAGCTGCCAGCGGCGATCGGGTTGGAGCCGAGGGTGCTCGACAGCGAGTTGGGAAGCTCCGCGCCGAGGCCGGTGCCTCCACCGCTCAAGGTGGGGAACTGGGCTGCACGCGCGATGCGTACCTGCGACTGCGCTTCGAGCACCTTCTGTGCTGCGATACGGAGATCGTAGTTGTTCGTCAGCGCCTGCTTGATGAGGTTCTGAAGCTCGGGCTCGCGGAAGACAGAGCTCCACTGCTGGTCACCCAGCGAGTCCTTCGCTTCGCTCGCGATCTGCGCTTCATCCGCGCCACGGAAGGCCGGAGGAGCCGGCGCCACCGGACGGGTGTACTTGGGGCCGACGTTACATCCGGCAGTGGCAAGCGTGGCGATCAGAGCAAGTCCGATCGTCGCGTTGCGGAGGTAGTTCATGGTGTTGGTCTGTGAGATCAAGCGTGACCTCCTTCCGATTTGGAAGGCTGGTTGAGTCCGGCAGCCTTGCCTGCAGCTACCGGGTCGAAGTCGTGCTCCGAGTCCATCGTCGTGCCCTTGCCGCCCTTGCTGAAGCGATGCGAGAGATATTCGACCACCGAGAAGGTGACGGGCACCATGAGGATACCGACGACCGAAGCGAGCAACATGCCGCCGATGACGACCGTACCCAGGATGCGGCGTGATGCTGCACCCGAGCCAGTTGCCGTCCATAGCGGCAAGCAGCCGAAGATGAAGGCGAAGGCCGTCATCAGGATGGGGCGGAAGCGAAGCCGGGCAGCTTCCAGCGCGGACTGTGCGATGGGCTTGCCTGACTTGTAGTTCGTGACGGCGAACTCAACGATGAGGATGGCGTTCTTCGCCGAGAGACCGATCAGCATGACGAGACCGATGGTGGCGAAGATGTCATTCTCCAGCGAGCGCGACCAGAGTGCGATGTACGCACCGAGGATCGCGACCGGCGTCGAGAGGAGAACGCTGAAGGGCAGCGACCAGCTTTCATACAGCGCTGCCAGGATGAGGAAGACGAAGGCCAGCGAGAGAGCGAAGACAGCCCAGGTGGGCACGCCCTTCTCGGCCTGCTGCTCCTGGTAGCTCATGCCGTTGTAGTCGTAGCCCATGCCGTCGGGCATCGACTGCTTGAATACCTCTTCCAGCGCATGCCGAACCTGACCCGAGCTGTAGCCTGGAGCGCCGGAGATGTTCAGCTGCGCGGCAGGGTATTCATTGAAGTGAAGGATAAACTCGGGTCCGTTGATCTTCTTTACATGCACCAGCGAGGCCAGAGGAACCTGGCTTCCGTTCGCACTGCGAACGTAGAACTGGTTGATGTTGTCGATCTTCGTGCGCGAGGAACCTTCTGCTTCAACGTACGTCTGCCACTGGCGGCCGAAGCGGTTGAAGTAGTTCACCAGGTAGCCGCCCATGAAGGTGGACATGGTGTTGTAGACGCTGCCGAGATCGACCTGCTGCTCGATGGCCTTCTCCTTGTCCACATCCGCATAGAGCTGCGGAACGGCGGGCAGGTAAGAGGGAATCGAAGCTGCGATCTCAGGCCGGTTCTTCAGCGCGCCGAGATAGGCGTAGAGGTTCTTGGTGAGGAACGATGGATCGTCGTTGCCGGAGCGGTCTTCGACGATCATCGTCACACCGCCCGAGGTACCGATGCCAGGGATCGACGGTGGCGGGAAGCTGAAGGCAAGAGCCGCAGGATTCCCCAGCAGCTTCATGGAGACAGCCTTCTGGATGGAGTCGATCTGCTCTTCCTTCGACTTGCGCACATCCCACGGCTTCAACGTGACGAAGAAGAACGCCGTGTTGGTGCTCTGGGTCTGGGTCAGCAGGCTGAAGCCGTTGACCTGCACGACGCTCTGGATGCCGGGAGTGGCGAGCAGCGCCTTGGTGGCCTGGAGGCCAGCCGCGTCGGTACGCTGCAGGCTCGAGGCATCAGGAAGCTGCATGGCGGCGAAGATGTAGCCCTGATCCTCCGACGGTATAAAGCCCGTCGGGAGCTTGGTTCCCATGAAAACGGCGCAGGCAGCGATCGCGGCCAGCGCAATCATGGTGACACCAGACTTGTGAATCAGCACACGCGACGTGTCGACGTACTTGTCGGTGGTACGGCCGAAGATGCGATTGAACCCGGCGAAGAAACGGCCCAGCAGGCCGGGCTTCGCGGTCTTGTCCTTGGGCTTCAGTAGCAGTGCCGAGAGCGCAGGGGACAACGTCAGCGCATTGAACGCAGAGATGAGCACGCTGATCGCGATGGTGACGGCGAACTGCTGGTATAGCCGCCCCGTGATGCCGGGGATGAACGCTGTCGGAACGAACACCGCAGCCAGGATGAGTGCGATGGCCACGACCGGACCGCCGACCTCTTCCATCGCTTTGACGGAGGCTTCGGTGGGGCTCATGCCTTCGTCGATGTGGTGCTCGACAGCTTCGACCACGATGATGGCGTCATCGACGACGAGGCCGATGGCGAGCACAAGGCCGAAGAGCGACAGCGTGTTGATGCTGAAGCCCAGCAGAGGGAACAGGACGAAGGTACCGATGAGCGATACCGGGACGGCGAGCAATGGAATCAGCGTTGCGCGCCAGCCCTGGAGGAAGATGTACACGACCAGCACGACGAGTGCGAGCGCGATGAACAGCGTCAGCACGATCTCGTGGATGCCGGCGCTGACGGCCAACGTCGTATCGAGCGGGACGTCATACTTCATGCTCGCAGGGAAGCGCTTGGTGAGCTCATCCATGCGCGCGCGTACGGCAGCTGCCACCTGCACGGCGTTCGATCCGGGAAGCTGGTAGATCGCCAGCATGCCGGCGGGTTCGCCGTTGAAGCGTGCGTTGAGGGAGTAGATCTGCTCGCCGAGCTCGATGCGGGCTACATCGCGAAGATGCAGCACAGAGCCATCGGGGTTCGCGCGCACGACGATGTTCTCGAACTCAGACGGCTCCACGAGACGGCCCTGGGTGCGAACCGTGTAGGTGAACTGCTGACCGTTCGGTACGGGCTCGCCGCCGATCTGACCGGCAGGGTTCACGTTGTTCTGCGTGCTCAGCGCGGAGATCACGTCCTGGGCGGTCACGCCAAGCTTCGCCATCTTGTCCGGGTTGACCCAAACGCGCAGAGCGTACTGGCCACCAAAGACCTGCACGCGGCTTACGCCGGGTACGCGGGCGAGTTCGTCCTGCACGTTGATGATGGCGTAGTTGGTGAGGAACGTGCCATCGTAGCGGCCATCCTTCGAGTTGAGGCCCACCAGCATCAGTGGCGAGGTGAGAGCCTTCTGCACCGTCAGGCCGGCGGTGTTGACCTGCGCGGGAAGCTGCGCCTGTGCCTGCGACACACGCAGCTGCGAAAGGATCTGGTCGGTGTCCGCGTTGGTCTTTACGTCGAAGTCAACATACAGAGCCGACTGGCCGTTGTTGGCGTTCACCGAGTACATGTAAATCATGTTGTCGACGCCGTTCATCTGCTCTTCGAGCGGCGTAGCGACGGCCTGTTCCAGGGTCCTCGAATCGGCGCCGGGGTAGGTCGCCTGCACGAGGATCTCTGGAGGAACGATGTTCGGGTACTGCGAGGTCGGCAACGTCAGCATCGACACCAGGCCAATGATGACCGTAAGCGTCGCGATGACGATCGCCACGATTGGGCGACGGATAAAGAACTTTGACATGGATTACTTCTCCGAGGCGTTGGCGCCCGGTGCAGGTGTGGCCGCAGCTGCAGGATGTGGGCTCACAGGGGAGCCTTCGCGCAGCTTCTGCAGGTTGTCGGTAATGACGCTCATCCCGGGCTGCAGGCCCGACTGCACGACGACGTTGGGGCCGGACTCAGAGCCGAGCTGCACATTCACCACGTGCACCTTGTTGTCGGAGGTCACGGTGTAGACCTGCTTGAGGCCCTGCAGGTCGGCGACCGCAATCTGCGGAATGAGGATGGCGTTGTGCTTCACCTGCGTGTTCGCAGAGACGCGTCCGAACTGGCCGGGGCGAAGAACGTTGCCTTTGTTCGGGAAGATCGCTGCGACGCGGATCGCGCCCGTCTGCTGGTTCATCTGGCGATCGACGAAGACGATCTTGCCCTTCTCGGGGAAGGTGCTGCCGTCGGCCAGAGAGAGGGTGAGCGGCACAGCGGCGGCTGCCGTCAGGAGATCTCCATGGCCGGCGTGGGTCGCATCGACCAGAGCAAGGTACTCGGCGTCGGAGATGGAGAAGTACACGCGGATGGGATCGAGCTGCGAGACCGAGGTCAGAGTGGACTGCGGGCTGACCAGATTGCCGACCTGCGTGGTGGCCTGGCCGGCGACGCCGCTGATCAGCGAGCGCACACGCGTGAAGCCGAGGTTCAGCTCCGCCGTCTCGACGGCCGCTTTGGCCGATGCAATCGCCGCCTGGGCGCTGGCGACGTTGGCTGCGGCTGTCGCAAGCGTCTGCTTGTCGGTATCGAGCTGGCTCTGTGCGATCGCCTTCTGCTCAGCGAGCGGAGTGTCGCGGTTCAGGTTGATCTGCGCGAGGCCCATCTGCGCCTGCGCCTGACCCAGCTGCCCCTGCGCCTGGCCGACCTGGCCCTTGGCCTGATCGAGCGTGGCCTGGAAGGGACGAGGATCGATCTCGAAGAGCACCTGGCCCTTCTGCACGACGGAACCTTCCTTGTAGTCCTGCTTGATCAGGTAGCCGCTGACCTGCGGCTGGATCTGCGCGTTTACGTTGCCGTCCAGCGTGCCTACCCACTCGTTGCGCAGCGGAACGTCGCTGGAGCTCACGGTGACGACGGAGACGGGCATGGGACCAAACGCGGGCGCTGCGGCAGTCTTGCTGTCACAGCCACTCAAAATCACGGGCACGGCCGCGGCCAGCAACAGGGCGGCATACCCTCCGGCACTCCGGCCGGAGGTGCTCGCGGTGTCTTGTGCGCGATGCATCACTGAACTCATCACTGCTCCTTCTCACTTTTCCCGGGGCTGTTTCGCCGCTGCGGGGATCAGATACTGAGAGAGGGGACAAAGCCACCGGCTCGGTGGGCCCTCTGCTCGACGGTGCTACACGGTCATGGTAAAACATACATGCGTGTATGTTTGTGTGTGATGCGGGAGAAGACATGCTCGATGCAGAAAAATCTCGAGAACGGTTGAGGAAATCGACAACGGTTTCGAGGCGTCCAACCGCCCGGAAGGCTGCGCCTCCGGTGCAGGACCGCGCCCTGCAAACCCGCCAGGATCTGCTGGATGCGGCTCGCCGGGTGTTTGCGCGGGATGGCTTCGAACTGGCCCGGCTGGAGGACATCGCCCGGGTCGCAGGGAAGACCCGGGGCGCCCTCTACACGCACTTTGCCAACAAGGAAGACCTGTTCTTTGCCCTGATCGAAGAGGACATTGCGCGCGATACCGAGATCTATGTGAAGCAGCTGACCCCGGAGTCGACCTTCGAGGATCGCGTCAAGGTGATCAGCGGCCATCTCGAAGAGCTGCTGCGGGACCGCAAGCGGATGCTGCTGTATGTCGAGTTCAAGATGTACGTGCTGCGTCACCCGACCAACCAGAAGCGTCTCGCCGAGCTGCATGCCAAGATCTGCCGCGAGGGTGCGGCTCGCAAGCTGGATCTGATTCCCGAATTCAGCTGCCAGACGGACGCCGAGCGTCGCCGCACCGGGGGCAACTTCGGCGCAACGCTCGATGGCCTGGCGTTGAATATGTACTTCGACCCGGAAGGGCTTACGGCTGAGGACGTTCGACGCCGGATTCAGCAGCTCGTGCACGAGCAGCTGCTGCGCCAGTCAATCGAGGAAGAGGCCGAGGCTCTCGTCTCTAAGTAGCTCGGGAGAGTCACTGCTACATCCCTGGATGGCCCAGTTCCTCTGCGTGGGGTACAAGCCTGAGATAGACCGCGCCCAGAATGTGTGTCTGCCAATGGTCGGTGGTGCGGGCCCACAAGACCGCTCCGAAGAAGATGTAAGCGAGCACGGCGGTCAGCGCGAGTGGATGCACTGCGCGTCGGCTCCATCGCTGCTGCGACGTCTCTGCCTTGCGCGGCGGGAGCGCAAGCTGCAAGGCATTCTCCGCGGGGCAGCTGGCGAGGCACAACATGCAGGCGCTGCATTCCACGGACTGGACCTGCACCAGCTTGTCGACCGCGAGATGCGAGGGGCAGGCCTTCGAGCACCTGCCGCAATCGATGCAGGCCTGCTCGTCGCGACGTATCTTCACCGGGCTGACGATGGCTGCGATTCCCAGCAGAGCGCCGTACGGGCAAAGATAGCGGCACCAGAAGTTCTGGACCATCAGCGATAGTCCCGCGAGCGCGATGAGCACGATCAGAGCGGTGCGGCTCATGTTCCAGAAGAAGTCCATCATCTTGACATCGAGGACGATGCCGAAGGGCGTGCTCATGAAGCCTTCGAGCATCTCCGCAGACATCCACCCGATGACGCCGACGAAGAGTGCGAGCAGCATGTACTTCAGCGAGCGCAGCGCAATGTCCGCCCATCGCGGCAACGTAAGGCTGCGCCCGAAGAGCTTCTGGCCGACACGCCACAGGATCTCCGACGCAAAGCCGACGGGGCACAGCCACGCACAGAAGGCGCGCTTCAGCAGCACGCTCATCAGCACGAAGCCGAGGAAGAGGTACATCGCTGCCGGATGGATCGTGGGTACGTGCCCGGTGACGAAGAGATACTTCGTGTTCATCAGGCCAGCGATGGGCAGCCAGCCTTCAACACCAGCAGGGCGCGAGACGTACGAACCGGTACCGCCGCCCTTGTAGTAGCTGACCCAGCGATAGAACTGCGCGCCGATCCAGAGGTTCAGCAGAAGGAAGGTTCCCTGCACGCTGTGGCGGATGAGCTGTGAGCGATCGGGTGCAGCGCGGCGAACGAGCTTCTTCTTTGTCCGCTGGGGTGTGGCGACGGGTGGTTCAAGCAGCGCGGCCATGCGTACCTCCGGCTGTTCTCGAAGGTAGGCGCTAAGTCCTGGCGCAATCGGTGATCTAAGTCACGACGTTCCAAATCGAAGGTTGCGCGTTGGAACGGTGCAGGAGATCAGAGAGGGAAGCCTCAGCCGACGAGATGGCCCATGCGATCGCGCTTGGTCTCGATGTACTTTGCGAAAGTGGGCTCTTCCGGGATCACTGCCGAGACGCGTTCGGTCACGCGGATGCCGGCGTGCTCAAGCGCTGCAATCTTCTCAGGATTGTTCGTAATCAGCCGGACGGCGGGCACGTTGAGCTGCTTCAGGATCTCTGCGGGGAGATCAAAGCCGCGATGATCGGCACGGAAGCCGAGCCGCTCGTTTGCTTCGATGGTGTCGAAGCCCTGGTCCTGCAGCTCGTAGGCGCGCAGCTTGGCCATCAGGCCAATGCCGCGGCCTTCCTGGTGCTCGTAGATGAGGATGCCCGAACCGTTCTCGGCGATCATCTTCATCGCGAGGTGCAGCTGGTCGTGGCAGTCGCACCGCAGCGAGTGAAAGACATCGCCGGTAAGGCATTGCGAGTGGATGCGCAACAGCGGAGGATTCGCTCGCAGGTCGCCCATGGTCAGCGCAACGGCCGTCTCGACCGGCTTGCGGCCGGGATCGCCAGGCTGCGTCAGGCCCTCAAAGCCGAGGATTCGAAACGTTCCCCAACGGGTGGGGAACTCTGCATCCGCGACCTTGTTGACCGAGACAAAACTCATATCACGATTATAGATTCCTGATTGCGTGCGGTGGATTCAGGCCCGCGTCGATTGCCGCTGCAGTCATCGCTGATCGCACACCAATATGTGAGCGAAATGCGATCCAGCTCGTCTATCTTGAAACGATCTCAACGGGACCGGGAGCCGACGTGACGAACCCTCGCGCCATAGGCCGCTCTTTTCTGCTTTGTGTCGCGTTGTCGGCGAACGCTCAAACTCCCGCGTCTTCTGCGCCACCAATCAATGCAGTGACGCCGGCATGGCAGATCGCCGCCGGCGGCCACATGGAGTTTGAGGTCGCTTCCGTCCGACCGGATGATGGCGAGTTCAAGCCTCCAAGCTTCGCTCTTTCCGCAGATGACTGGTTCCGTGAGCCCAGCGGTCGTTTCCACGCAGACTTCGCGCTACCTACGTACATCGAGTTCGCCTACAAACTGTGGCTTACAGGCAGCGAACGGGATGTGATGATGGCTGGCATTCCTGAATCGGCGAGAAAGCAACGCTACGACATTGAGGCGACGGCGCCGCTGCATGCCACCAAAGACCAGTACCGGTTGATGATGCAGGCGTTGCTGGCCGAACGCTTCGGACTCAAGGTCCATTGGGAGAATCGCGAGATCCCGGTGCTCGCAATGGAGCTCGAGAAGCCCGGACAGACGGGACCGAAGCTCATTCCGCACTCCCAGGGGCCAGCATGTGATTCGACACCCGGTCCGGACGTATTTCCGACCGTCTGTGATGCCAACGCCGCGATGCCTAAGGGCCAGCTGTGGCTGGCAGGCTCGCGCGCCACGACGCCGGCGTTGCTGGCGCACTTCCTGGGGATGGTGGGGGCGTCCAGCTTTGCAAACAATCGCCCCGTGGTGGATCGAACGGGGCTGACGGGGTTGTGGGACTACACCCTGCTGTCGGCTCCAGCGCCGCGTGGCGGTGCGGAGCCAACGGATGCACCCGAGCCCGGCCCAACAGCGCTGGAGGCGATTCATGAGCAGCTCGGGTTGAAGCTTCGGCCCACGAGAGCCATTGTGCCGCTGCTCATTGTTGACCATGTCGAGAAGCCCGCGGCGAATTAGCGGAAACAAGACCTCGCACCCATGGACCCGCGTAGATTAAAGACGTGCATCCGCAGACTCACGATCTGGTCCTGATCACGCTGCTGGTGGAGCTTGGCGTCGCGGCCGCGGTGGCGAGCTCGCTCGCGCGCTCCTCGCAGTTCAAACGGCTCCTCGTTGCCGAGCGGCGCAGCCGGCGCGACATCATCAAGATGCTGGCATGGATCGTCATCCCGCTCATGCTGGGCGTGTGGATTCGTGTGCGCGTGCCCAACTTCCTTGCCGCTGATCTTTCCTTCCAGGCGACCGCTCTGATGGGCCTGCTTCTTGGGCCAGGACCTGCAATGGTAGGCGGCGCGGTGCTGTCAATACCAGCGATGTGGCACAAGGAGATCTTCGCTCTTGGAGCCAATCTCGCCGTCGCGCTGATCTTCGGCAACTTCCGCCGCTTCGTCGGCGAGGACGATATCTGGTCCTTTTCACCGCTCATCGACCTCAGCCTCTATCGCTGGGTGCGGCGCACGGTGGAGTTTCCGCACCTCGATCGCCAGATCTTCCTGCTGGTGCTGCTCACAGCGGTTCAGTTCGTGCTCAGTGTAATTTCACACCTGCGTCCGCATTCGCTCTTCGCGCTGTACTCGGACAGCTGGCTGATCGAACTGGCGATCTGTGCGTGTGCGCCGGTCGTTGTGGGCATACCGTTGAAGATCTGGAACGCGGTGCGCATCGATCGCAAGCTCGAGGAGCAGGGGCGGCTGCTGCTGGAAGCCCGCCTCGATGCTTTGCAGCGGCAGATCAATCCACACTTCCTGTTCAATACGCTCAACTCCATCGCTTCGCTGGTGCGCTCGCGGCCGGAGCTGGCGCGCGAGATGATCGTGAAGCTTGGCAACATCATGCGTGTGCTGCTGCGTGATCGCGACGCGTTTGTCCCACTTGGAGAAGAGCTGGAGTTCACCGACGACTACCTCGCCATCGAGGTGGTGCGCTTCGGCGACAAGCTGAAGGTCGTGAAGGAGATCGCCGAGGAGACGCTGGGAGTCGAGGTGCCCAGCATGCTCCTGCAGCCGCTCATCGAGAACAGCATCAAGCATGGCCTTGAGCCGCGCATCTCCGGCGGTACCGTCACGCTGCGGAGCCGGCTCTCGGGCACGAACCTCATCATCGAGATCGAAGACGACGGTGTCGGGATGGAGCCGCGCTCCAGTGTGACGGCACCGATCAGCGGGCTGGTGCGGGAGGGCTCTGGCATCGGTATGCGCAACGTGCGCGAGCGCATGGAGGTGCTCTATGGCGACTCGGCACAGGTAGAGATCGTCAGCCGGCCGGGCCGCGGAACGCGCGTGCGGCTGGTGATGCCCGTCGATAGCTCGGAAGAGCTGATGCCCAAGCGAAATCGTGTCGCAGAGCCACTTCGAGTCATTTGACACTGCGCGTTCATCGGACGCATGGGACGCTTTGTTAGAATGAACCCCGGTGAAAATGTGCCATGGCTGAGCTGGTAGAGGTGATCGCGGGAGCAGGTGGCAAAGCGATTGCGGTAGACCGCAGGCCAAAGCTGCGTGAGCGCCTTCAGCACCGCATCGTGTCGCAACCGGCGACTGGTGCGAACCCCAAAAAATTGAGGAACAAGATGAGCGAGATTGCATCGATTCACGCGCGCGAGATTCTGGATAGCCGCGGCAACCCTACTGTAGAAGCAGATGTGATGCTTGAGGACGGAACGATTGGCCGCGCGGCTATTCCCAGCGGCGCGTCCACCGGCGAAAATGAGGCTGTCGAGCTGCGTGATGGCGATAAGGGCTACTACCTCGGCAAGGGCGTGCTGAAGGCTGTCGAGAACGTAGAGACCGTCATCGCTCCTGAGCTCGAGGGCATGGATCCTTCGAACCAGCGCCTGATCGACGCGACGATGATCGCGCTCGATGGCACCGAGAACAAGTCGAACCTCGGCGCCAACGCGATCCTCGCGGTGTCGATGGCCACGGCCCGCGCTGCTGCGGCCAGCATCGGCGTGCCGCTCTACCGCTACCTCGGTGGCGTGAACGCCTGCGTTCTGCCCACGCCGATGATGAACATCCTCAACGGTGGCGCACACGCCGACAACAACGTGGACTTCCAGGAGTTCATGGTGATCCCGGTCGGCGCGGAGACCTTCTCCGATGCGCTGCGCTGGGGCGCGGAGGTCTTCCACACGCTGAAGGGCGTGCTGAAGAAGAAGGGCTACAACACCGCCGTCGGTGATGAAGGCGGTTTTGCGCCGAACCTCAAGTCCAACGTGGAAGCCATCGAGGTCATCCTCGAGGCCATCGAGATCGCAGGCTACAAGGCCGGCGAGCAGATCGCCATCGCACTCGATCCCGCGGCCAGCGAGTTCTACGTGAAGGAGACGGGCAAGTACGTCTTCAAGAAGTCGGACAAGAGCGAGAAGAGCTCCGACGCAATGGTGAACTACTGGGACTCGTGGGTGCGTCAGTACCCGATCATTTCGATCGAGGACGGCCTGAGTGAACATGACTGGACCGGCTGGCGTCAGCTGACCGACACGATCGGCCGCCGCGTGCAGCTGGTCGGCGACGATCTCTTCGTCACCAACCCGAAGTTCCTGCAGAAGGGCATCAACGAAGGCTGCGGCAACTCGATCCTGGTGAAGGTCAACCAGATCGGCACCGTGTCGGAGTCGCTGGATGCCATCGAGCTGGCTCGCCGCAACGGCTATACCGCGATCATCTCGCACCGCTCGGGCGAGACCGAGGATGTGTTCATCGCGGACCTCGCTGTCGCAACGAACGCGGGCCAGATCAAGACCGGCTCTGCCTCGCGTACGGACCGCATCGCGAAGTACAACCAGCTGCTGCGCATCGAAGAGCAACTGGGCCAGACGGCTCAGTTCCTCGGGCGTGACAGCATCAACTGCGCGGAGTAGGCGGGCCCCCTCCCCGGGGTATCGGTAAGTTGTTGTTGCGAAGATAGTTTTGAGCAAAATATAGAGCCGTGGCTATGGATCGCCACGGCTCTATCGTTTTTGTTTTGTGCCTAAGTCCATGGTAGATGATGGGCGAGGGGATTGCGCCAGGGGTAGCGATGCGAAATCTGCAGTGTTGGCGCGGGTTTTGATGGGGATGGCTGGGGTTGGGGGATTGACAGGGGCGGAAGGCAGGGAATGGGAAGATCGTTCGCGTTGTGAGTTCGGGCTGCTGTCAAAACCAGCGCGTATGCATCGCTTCGAGAAATTCTTTGGTGATTGGGTAGCCGGAGGCAGAACCGATGATGGAGTCTACAGGGCAGTGGGGGCAGATTGCGGTCTGTGCATCGTCAACCCACGCCACGATCTCTGCTGGCGAATAGATCGCCCCGCAGCAGAAGCATCCACAGACCTCGCTGGATTCTATTTCGGCGCGGTGCAAACTACAGTGCTTGTGCGCAGCTTGGAGGTCCCATGGGGCCGAGGGACCGGCCTTGGGCGGGGCGGACGTCCCATGTCGCCGCAGTCGGGTTAGGATTCCCATCCGATGAGATTACTCGCCCCTCCGGACGAAATACAGGGGTTCTTCGTTCCCCTTCGCGTTGCTCCGGGTCTCTCAGAATGACGGTGGAAAGAAGAAGCGATGACGGCGGAAAGAAAGAGGGCGGAGCCAATGGCTCCGCCCTTTCTGTTTGCGGGGAAGACGTTAAACCCAGCCTAGCTTCGGACCTCAGGGAGATTGAAACCGATGCAGTTCGTTATGGAGCAGCCATATGCAACGGTGTCTTCGAAATCGCAGCTGCCATCGAGGTTGTCTTTGATGAACTTACAATTTGACAAATTGCAGGCGACAAAGCGTACGTCGGAGAATGAGGACCCAGCAAACGTGCAATCGACGAAGCTGCAGTCGATGAAATTCGTCTGCGTGAACAGCCCCCAATACCAATAGACGCTTTCAAAGGTACATCTGTTGAAGTCGGAAGCGACCACGTGTCCGCTCACATCAAGGCCAGAGAACGTACAGAATTTGAAGTAATTCTCATCCCATTCGACATCCTTGACATTTCCGCTTGTGACCTCTCCCGCCACCATCATCTGTCTTTACCCCAAGGTCGGCATGGACGTATCCACACCCGTACGAATGCCCGTCGGCCAGCGTGCGGTGATGGTCTTCAGGCGGGTGTAGAAGCGCACACCTTCGGGACCGTAGATGGCGTGATCGCCGAAGAGGGAGCGCTTCCAGCCGCCGAAGGAGTGGAAGGCCATGGGGACTGGGATTGGGACGTTGATGCCCACCATGCCGGCCTGCACGCGCCGTGCGAAGTCGCGAGCGGTGTCGCCATCGCGGGTGAAGATGGAGGTGCCGTTGCCGAACTCGTGTTCGTTGATGAGCTCGAGCGCGGTGTCGAAGTTGTTGGTGCGCACGATGCCGAGGACCGGTCCGAAGATCTCTTCCTTGTAGATCTTCATCTCCGGCTTGACGTGGTCGAAGAGGGAAGCGCCGAGGAAGAAGCCGTCGGAGGGCAGATTCGAGGTGCGAGATGCGAGATTCGAGGTTGAGGCGCGGCCGTCGACTACGAGCGTGGCTCCCTCCTGGGTTCCCAGTTCTACATAACCGGTGACGCGATCGAGGTGCTGCTTCGTTACCAGCGGACCCATGTCCTTCTCACCACCGGGAGCATCCTTCGCGCCATCGCCGATTTTGAGATCCGAGATACGAGAGTCGAGACGCGAGAGCAGATTGTCGGCGGTGTCATGTCCTACAGTAACGGCGACGGAGATGGCCATGCAGCGTTCGCCAGCCGAGCCATACGCCGCGCCGACGAGGGCGTCCGCAGCCTGGTCGAGGTCCGCGTCGGGCATCACGATCATGTGGTTCTTCGCTCCGCCCAGAGCCTGCACGCGCTTGCCGTGCTTCGTGCCTTCGGCATACACGTACTCCGCGATGGGCGTCGAGCCGACGAAGCTGACGGCCTGGATCGTCTTGTGACGCAGGATGGCGTCGACCGAGGTCTTGTCGCCGTGGACGACGTTGAGGACGCCGTCCGGAAGGCCCGCTTCCTTGAGCGCCTCAGCCAGCCAGATGGAGGCAGACGGATCGCGCTCACTGGGCTTGAGGATGAAGGTGTTGCCGCAGGCGATTGCGAGCGGGAACATCCACAGCGGGACCATCGCGGGGAAGTTGAACGGTGTGATGCCCGCGACCACGCCGAGCGGCTGGCGCATGTTCCAGGAGTCGACGCCCGTGCCTACCTGCTCGGTGTACTCGCCCTTGAGCAGCTGTGGGATGCCGGTAGCGAACTCGACGTTCTCGAGGCCGCGCGTCACTTCGCCCTTCGCGTCAGAGAAGACCTTGCCGTGCTCGCGGTTGATGATCGAGGCGATCTCGTCCATGCGTGCGTCGAGGATCTCCCGGAAGCGGAACATGACACGCGCGCGGCGCAGCGGCGGCTGGCTGGACCACGAAGGGAAAGCAGCAGCCGCTGCGGCGACGGCAGCGTCCAGCTCGGCGTCGGTGGCCAGGGGAAGGCGCGCCTGCACCTTACCCGTGGCCGGGTGGTAGATATCGGAGTAGCGACCCGATGTGCCTTCCACCCGCACACCGTTGATCCAGTGGGGCACGGAGGGAAGGGAGGAAGCAGAGGTGGACTCGTCCACGGGCGAGACGGCGGTAGCAGACATCGGGCGCTCCTTCTTTCGGAAGCGGGGAACTATAGCTTCCAGAATCGAGGAACCATAGTACCAAAGTCGCGTTACGTTACCGGTTACGCTGCGGAGTTTAGCGACTTTCTGCGAATGCGGGGAGGCTCTGCCGATTCGCTGTCGAAGCTTACGATCAGCAGGGAAGCCGGGGTGTCGCCGAGACAGCGGTAGGTCCGCGGCGTTTCACCCGAGATGTACAGGACATCGCGGGTCGTTAGCGCATAAGGCTGTCCCTTGCGTTCCAGCTGCGCCGATCCGCTCAGGACGTAAACCATTTCGGTTCCGGGATACATCTTGGGCTCGAATGGGCGCGTCTCTCCGGGCTGGAGCTCGGCCACGCAGGGGCGAAGACCGCCTTCGGGGATGAGGATGCCGAAGCTCTCGGAGATGTAGTCCGGCTCGACTCCCCCGTGCGGTAGACGAACGCGGTCCTTGCGGCGCTGAATACGGAAGACGCGGCGGTCGGTAGTCTCGAAGAAGTGCGAAAGGTCCTTCTCGAAGACGAGAGCCAGGCGCGCGAGGTTGCGCAGCGTAGGCACGACGCGACCGGTCTCCAGCTGCGAAAGGAAGCTTGCGGAAAGGCCCGTGCGGCGCCCTAATTCGACGAGTCCCATTGAGCGTTTGAGTCGAAGCTGCTTGATGCGCTTTCCAAGGTGCGCATGCGCCAGAAGGTCTTCTGCGCCCTCCGGCGCCACCGAAAACGGGCTCTCCACGCTGACCGCTTTAGCCTGCAGCACGGAGTTAGCACCGCTTTCGGGCGAGTGTGCATTGGCCGGTGTCAATTCGTCCGGGCGGCTCATCTTCATCGCGGTGACTCCCATTGAGGCCTCCGGTTCATCTGTTGTCTTGACTGGCGTACGTGGCAAACTTTCCTCCAGCTCGCGCGGTGTCGTCCGCAAAATCATGCGCGCCGGTTCGTCCACCTGCTCTTATTTCTCGGCGAAGCGGGAGGGGTCGAGCGACTGCTTGATGGTTGAGATGCACTTCCAGGGATCCGCGCGCGACATGTCGTGTGACGAAAGTAGCTCCTGAACGGAAACCTCCGGCCGACGGGTCTCCTTGAGTGCGTCCCACGGCAGTGGGAGCGACACATGTACCCCAGGCCGAGCTCTCGGCGAGAACGCGGCAACCGCCGTTGCGCCTCGCTCATTGCGCAGATAGTCGAGAAAAATCCTGCCTTTACGCTCCGATTTGCTCATCTTTGTCAGGTAGAGCTCCGGGCGGGCGCGCTCCATCGCCAGAACCAGACGGTGCGTCGCGTCCTTTACCTCCGCCCAGCCGAGCTTCGGTTCGATGGGAGCGACGACGTGCAGGCCTTTGCCTCCGGTGAGCTTGAGGAAGCTTTCGAGGCCAGCTTTCTTCAGCCGGGCGCGGACGTCGGAGGCGGCTTCGGTCAGCGCCGACCAGGGCAGCGACTCGTCGGGGTCGAGGTCGAAGATGATCCGGTCAGGATGCTCGAGGTCCCTGCTGGTCGATCCCCAGGGGTGAATCTCCAGCACGCCGATCTGCGCCAGGCTGGTCAAAGCTTCGGCATTGTCGATCGCGATGTAAGCTTCCTTCTCGCCGGTCTTCTTGTTCGGCACCTGGATGGAGCCGACACCAGCTGGCAGCATGTGATTCGCATGCTTCTGGAAGAAGGTCTCGCCGCCAACACCCTCCGGGCAGCGTACCAGCGAGAGCGGCCGGCCGGTGATCTGCGGCAGGATGTGGCTGGCGTAGGCCCAGTAGTAGTCCGCGAGCTGGCGTTTTGTCAGGCCGCTGTCGGGGTCGAGAACCTTCTCGGGGTGGGTGAGGCGAATCGACGCGGGAGCGGCGGCAGCTCCGGATGCCCTGGACTTGAGGTTCCTTTTCGCCGCAACACGCGCGGCCACGTCACGGCCGCTGTGGTGGGCTGCGGACTCGGCGCGGCGGTGCGAGGAGCGCCTGTTGGCTGGCTTGCCATCGCCCTTCACGGCCGGCTCTTCGAGTCGCACCTCGTTCGCCGGCTTATCCTCGCGCAGACCGAGGAACGATGCCTGCCGGACGAGCTTGTCTGCGGTCCACGTTGCAAAATGCACCTCCGCGACGAGCTTCGGCTCGACCCATTGCACGTCCCTCCGGGCGTCGGCGGGGATGCGATCGAACGCCGGAGACCTGCGCGTGATGTGTTCGAGCTTCGTCAGCAGATCGCGGCGCGTGACCTGGGTGAAGCCCGTGCCCGTGCGGCCGGCGTAGATCAGCTCACCGTTATCGTAGTAGCCCAACACCAGGGCGCCGATGCGGTCATTGCCTTCGGCTGAGAGCGTGTAGCCGCCGATCACCAGCTCCTGCTCGCGGCGACACTTGCTCTTGAGCCAGGTGTTGCTGCGTGAGCCAGCGTAGGGTGAGTCGGCGCGTTTGGACACGATGCCTTCAGCCTGCAGCGAGCAGGCCTTGGCGAACATCTTTGCTCCGCCGGTTTCGAGATGTTCGCTGTAACGCACTGTCTCGTCCTTCGGTGTGAGTACCTGCTCGAGCAGGGCCTTGCGCTCACGCAACGGGAGGCCGCGCGGGTTGTGCCCGTCGAGATGCAGCAGGTCGAAGACGAAGTACGTGAGGTCGTGTTTCGCATGCTCCTGGAAGGCGGCTTGCAGATCGGCGAAGCTGGTGGTGCCGTTGGCGGAGAGCACGACGACCTCACCATCGAGCGTGCAGGCATCGACGGGCAGAGCGGCAACGGCTGCCGCGATCGCGGGCATGCGATGCGTCCAGTCGAGGCCCTTGCGCGTGAGCAGCTCTACTTTGTCGCCATGCTTGCGTGCCTGGATGCGATAGCCGTCGAGCTTCAGCTCGTGCAGCCATCCATCCCCTTCAGGAGGATTCGTGGCTTCGAGCGCGAGTTGCGGCGTAAGGAACTGCGGCTGTCGTTCCTTCGGCAGCCTGGCGAGAGCCGCACCCAGCGAGCCGGCCACGGCTTTGCGCACGGGACGCTTGTGAGCCGAAATGGTCGATCTTGCCGGAGCGGGTGTGGGGGTTGTTCGTGCGGCGACGGTTCGTGTCGCGGGCGTGCGCAGCGCTGCGGTCGAACTGTTCGCTCCCTGCCGGTACCACGCGCGGCCTTCGCCCTTCGCGGTGTCCTTGGAGTTCCAGACATGGTCTTCAGCCAGGGCGATCTCTTCCAGCGTGCGCCCGGTCAGTGCGGAGTTTGGCTTGGACTCGGTGATCGGCTTGGCGCCCTCGGGCTGCTCAAACTGATCATGTTCTTTGATCAGCAGCCAGTTCGGCTTGTCGGCGGAGCCCCAGCTTTTTCCGTTGGCGCCGGTGTGCGGCTTCATCCGCACCAGGGTCCATTTGCCCTTCATCTTGCCCCCGTTCATCTCGAACTTGAGGGAGCCTTCGCGCAGTCCGGCTTCGACGTTCTCGTGGCCCAGCTGGGGCCACCATGTGCCCTGGTCCCACACCATGACGGTGCCGCCGCCGTACTGGCCTTCGGGAATGATCCCTTCGAAGCCGCCGTACTCCATGGGGTGGTCTTCCACCTGCACGGCCAGACGCTTGTCGCCGGGGAAGTAGCTTGGCCCCTTCGCGACGGCCCAGCTCTTCAGCACACCCGACCAGCCCAGCCGGAAATCGTAGTGCAGATGCGAGGCAGCATGCTTCTGGATCACGAACGGGAGGCCGCGACTCAGCTTCGACTTCAGCTTAACGGTCGCGGGTCTGGCAGCCGTGCCTTTGGTCGCTGCCTGCGTTCCTGGGCCAGCCTGCTTACCCGAGCTGGCCTGTCTGCCCGAGCCAGCAGGCTCACTGGTGATGCTGAAGTCGCGCATCGATCTGTAACGCGCGAGCTGCTCATCGACGAGATCTGCTGAGCGCTCAGGCTTGCTCCTGGTGCTTACTGGGGAACTCACCTTGGAGTTCGACTTGGAACTGACCTTGGAAGTCACCGGCGTCTTCGCGGCAGCGCGCAGCCTGGGCTCAGCCTGCGCCTTGGACGCGCCTTTCTTGGCGGGCCTTTTTGCCGCGGATTTTCTGGTTGCGATCTTTTTCGCAGCGCCTGCGGCCTGCTTTTTTGAAGTTGCCATCGTTCGCTATGCCGTCTTTCTCCGGCGAACCGCCTTGGTGGCGGCCTTCCCTGTGCGGCCCGATCCCTTCACCAACGCCAGTCCCTTGTTGGGACTCTTCACCGTTCGAGTCCTGCTCTCTCTTGCTGCGGGTTCAGGTTTCTGTCTGTGCGGCTTTGCTTCATTCTCGACGCCGCTATCGCCCGAAACACTCTTGCGCAGCGCATCCATCAGGTTGATGACCTTGCCGCGAGACGTTGCCGGAGCTTCATCCCTGGGCACGGGAATATGCTGGAGCTTGGCCTCGACGAGCTCCTTCACCGCGGCCTCATAGCCGTCGACGAAGCTCTCGGGCTCGAAGCTCCCGCTACGGCGCTTGATGAGCTCCTTCGCGAGCGCCAGCGAGTCGGCATTGACGGGTGTCTTCTTGACCTCATCGAAGTATGTCGCCGCGTTTCGCAGTTCGGCGTCGTAGCGCAACGTGTAGGCCATCATGCCGGGGTGCGCGTCTGTGCCTGCCGGGGCTATCGCTACGATGTGCTCGCGCCCGCTGAAGGCCACCTTGGAGAGCGCGACCTTCCTGGCATCGATCAGTGCCTTGCGCACGGTGACAAACGCTTCGGTAGAAGAGGCGTTTTCCGGTACGACGAAGTAGGGCTTCTCATAGAACTCCGGAGGGATGTCTGCTGCATCAACGAAGCGAGCCACCTCCATGGCGTGCTTGGAGGGCACACGGAGGTTGGCCAGCTCGTCGGGCTCGATCGTGACGTAGCGGCCCTTGGAGTACTCATATCCCTTCACGATTTGGGGCCGCTCGACGACCTCGTCCTGGTCGGCAGCCTCTTCGGGGTGGCGATCCAGCGCTGATGCCAGCACCTTCTGATGGCGGACGCGCTCGCCGGTCCGGCGATCGATCTCGTGGAAGTGAATATCGCTGCGGGCTTCGGTGGCGACAAACAGCTTCACCCCGAAGCTCACCAGCGAAATCTGGATCTGTCCGCTCCAGTAGGGACGGGCCATGCACACACCTCTCGCAAACTCTTGCTATGCGATGAGATTGCGTTTCCCCGGGGAGGGATGCTCAGAGTTATCCATGTGGGATGACGCAGGTCCTCGACGACTTCGGGAGCCTTGGCGAGGACCTGCAGGACGACTAGGCGAAGGTCAGCTCGGCCTTGCCGGCGGTGGAGAACTCCGCGACGCAGTGGGATCCGGCCGCGACGGGGGTGTTTCCCGTCCAGGAGCCGGTTGTGATCCATTGCCCGCGCTTCAGCCCGCCCGTGCGGGCCGCACCCTCGTTCGCCAGGAACGGAAGCAGCCGCAGGAAATCCCCGGAGGTGTTGGAGCCGACCCGCTCGACCAGCACCTCTCCGTTCACCGTGACAGTGACACGCTCCTTCGTGAAGTCAATGGACTGCCAGTCTTTGACAGCGGGCCCCGGAACGAAACCACCGTGCATCTGGAGGTCGCCCATGGAGCTGCCGCGGGCTGCCTTGATTGGGTCGGCCAGCGCCGACTCGAGTACTTCGATGGCGGGATGGCATGAGGCCATCGCAGCGAGGACCTCTTCGCGGCTGTAAGGCGTCTCGCGCGGTGGCAGGTCCTCGCCGACGAGAAAGGCGATCTCCGCTTCCAGCGCGCGGAATCGCCAGTGCGGTCCGCTCAGCGTCGCGCCGTTCGGGTTGATCCACGCCTCAGGCATCGGGGCAAAGAAGGGCGCCGCGTCGGGTGTAGGCGCGCCGATCTTGTATCCACCCACGGGCCCGAAGGCCGACGCGACGAGATCCTGCACGAAGTAGATCTCGTCCATATCGACGGGCTGAAGCTCAACGGGCAGATCCGTCACAGTCTGTCCGACGGTGCGGGTGTCGATGAGGATGGATGCAGCGTTACGCAGCGCGTGCTCACGGTTTTCCGTCATATTGCTCTCCATTGGGTTTGGGCCGGTTGAGGCGGTTGGGGCCGGGAGTTTACTGGATCAACATGGGCTCGGGCACGTAGCCATGCCATGACGCAGTACGCCTCAGCGCCTCGTCAAGCGACACACGCACCTCAAGTCCAAGTTCGTTGCGGGCCCGGTCTACCGCCGGGACATAGCTGTTCAGGGGATGGTTGAGGTCGACGCTGCCTTCGATGCGGACCTCGAGTTCCGGCCTGAGCGTGCTGGCGGTCAGACGGGCGGCGTCGGCGATGCTCATGCCGTGATCGCTGCCAACGTTGTATGCACGATTGGCTTGCCCCCGGACCAGCAGGGTCCACAACCACACCGCCAGATCGGCCATGTAGAGCCACGATCGCCGCGGTGTACCGTCGCTGCGAATCACGATCGTCTCGTTGCGAATCGCCGAGCGAAGGAAGTTTCCGACGGCGAAGTGAGCGTCCAGCGGAAGATGCGGTCCGACGAATGCGAAGCAGCGCGCGATGACGGGCTCGAGCGGCGTCTGGTCCGAGTACGCCACGCAAAGGTTCTCGCTCATGCGCTTGGCTTCGTCGTAGGTGCTGGAGAGCGCCAGCGGGTCGGGACCGGAGAGGAAGGTCTCCGGCGTGCGCATCAGCGTGGTCGTGCGGCCATAGACCGCTCCGGTCGAGGTGTAGAGCAGCCGTGACGCTCCGCATTCGCGCGCGAACTCGAGCACGCGGCGAGTGCCATCGAGGATCGAGTTTGCGAGAACGTAGGCCGGGCGCTCACCTTGTTTGCCGCCCGAGTCCGTGGCCGCGTGCACGATGTGCGTGTACGGCGCGATCGGAAAGCGGAAGCTGGTAATGTCCCCTTCGAGCAGCAGCAGCGCGGGATCCAGCGCGATGTGCGGGGAACGGGCGCGGAAGCTGGCCGCGCTGCGCGTCAGTACCGTGGCGTGCAGCCGGAGATTGAGCGCACGATTGGCGTGCAGCATGGACTCCAGCATCCAGTGGCCGAAGAATCCCGTGCCGCCGGTGATAAACACACGCGCTCCACGAAGGGCCATGAAGGCACTCTCGGCGTGCTGGAGCACGTGATCCAGGTCCTGCGGGGCGATCTGCTTGGTCGGCATCGGTCGTTCCGGGAGCCCGCAGGCGTTGCGGTTGCAATCCTGTGATAGATCCTCGCATCATCGTCGCATACAGAACGTGCAAGCGACAGTACGCGAGCCGCCACTCTAAACAGTACGAAAGAAGAGCATCGAAGAGTGGATGCTATCCACTTTGTGATGCCCTGTCGGTATCTTTCGATTGCGAATCGCCTACTGGCAGGCAGGGCGATGCCGGTCGCTATTCGTCAGTTCTCGTCACACGCTCACATCACTCGGAGATCGTCGTGGGCTTGTCGCCAAAGTCCGGACCGAAGTAGAAGCGCTCGACCACCATGCAGAAGATGTGTTCCAGCGCGATGTGAGACTCCTGGATATTCATCGTCACCCTCGAGGGGATGATGACGTTGATATCGGAGTGCTCCTTCATTGCGCCGCCACCATTGCCGGTGTAGGAGATCGTGTGAATGCCCATCTTCTTCGCGAGCTTCAGCGCCTTGATGCAGTTCTTCGAGTTGCCGGAGGTGGAGATCGCGAGCAAGACATCGCCGGTGAGGCCAAGGGCCTCCACCTGACGCTCGAAGACGTTGTCGTAGGAGTAGTCGTTGCCGATGGCGGTGAGGATCGAGCTGTCCGTGGTCAGTGCGATCGCACGCAGAGCGGGGCGATCGACGGTGAGGCGGGAGACGAACTCCGCCACCAGGTGCTGCGAATCCGCCGCGGAACCTCCGTTGCCGCAGACCAGCAGCTTGCGGCCATGCTTCATGGCGTGGGCGGTGATCTGCCCGGCCTCAACGACGGCTTCGTGGATGGCCTCGTCGGCCAGTACGGCGGACATGGTTTCAATCGACTGCGCGAGTTGCCTGCGAACGAGTTCCTTCATTGCGTCTTCAGCCTTTTCTGTGGAGCTTGCACTGGAGCGGAGCGAACTCAGTCCGCAGCCGTGGAGATAGATTCGACCGGAAGGGACGCCGGTGCGGCCGTTCCATTCGCGGAGTCCGGCGGATAGGGAGAGTATTCGAAGCCAAGGCGCTCCTGTTCGACGGCGTAGGGGCGTTGCTGCACCTTGGTGTAGATGGCGCCAATGTATTCGCCGATGATGCCGAAGAAGACCAGCATCATCGACTGCAGAAAGAACACGCCGATGACCAGCGGCGCGATGCCGATGGAGAAGGTATTCCACATCACCAGCTTCGCGATGAGGTATCCCAGGGCGATCAGAAAGCTCACGGCCGCACCGAGGAACCCTGCCGCCGTCGCAAGCCGCAGCGGCACCTTGGAGGTGCTGATGAGGCCCAGCCACGCGATGTCATACAGCGTGTAGAAGTTGTTCTTCGAGAAGCCGCGCTTGCGTGCCGGCTGGTCGAAGTAGATGCGCTTGCTGGGCAGCGAGATCTCTGCCACGATGCCGCGGAAGTATGGATACGGATCGTTGAAGCTGCGGGCGATATCAACGAACTGGCGATCGTAGAGTCCGAAGCCGGTGAAGTTCTGGATCGTCTCCACGGAGCTGAAGCGCTCGACCATCGAGTAATACTGCTTTCGGACCCAGAAAAAGACGCTGTTCTCCTCCGATGACCGCTTCACGCAGAGGACCATCTTGTAGCCCTCTTCCCACGCGGCCAGCATCTCCGGGATGAGGTCTGGCGGTTCCTGGAAGTCGGAAGCGATGCCGATCACGCAATCGCCCACGGCCTGAAAGAGGGCATGGATCGGCGAGCGGATGTGGCCGAAGTTGCGCGCGTTCACGATCACCTTCACGTGGTGATCCTGGCTCGCGATGCGCGTCAGAATCGCAGCCGTCGCGTCGGTGGAGTGGTTGTCGATGAAGAGGTGCTCATACGCGTACTGCGGGTACGCCTGCATGATCTCGCGCACGCGCAGGTACAGCGCTTCGATATTGTCTTCTTCGTTATACGCGTGCGTTACGATGCTTACCGTCTTCAATCGCTGCCTCGCAGAAGGTGCTGATGACTTGGATGCTGTTGACGTTCCTGGGGTTATTAGACCGGCCCACAAGTCTCGCCGCAAGGGGACGCATCCCCGGCGGCACGGTCTGCTCCAGGTCGCCCGATCGCCGTTACGACTTGCTCTCCCGGAACGTCACCTTCTTGTGCCCGATGAAGCTCGAGATTACGGTGAAGCCCGTCAGCAGCAGGTTGGCGAGATACGGTGCGGCGTCCTTGCCGGCGAAACTGCGCTGCACCACTGCAAAGTGCAGCGCGGAGAGTTGCACGACCGGGAGTGGCAACGCAAAGACCCGTCCACGCAGGAGCCAAGCGATCAGCTGCACCAGGGGAGCGAGGACGATCAGTCCGGGGATTGCAGCGACGCCGTAGACACCCATCGCCTTCATCCACTCGCGCAGATAGTTGCCACGTGTCTGGAAGACGAAGAACTTGTACCCCAGGTACGCGACCGTGATCGAGAGGATGTTTGCGAGCACGGCGGCGTACATGTAGGACGCCGGTACGTTCGATCGATGGAAGAGGTAGTTGAGGATGGCGAAACACGTATAGCCGAAGGCCGTATTGAAGAGTCCCACGCCGACGTAGCGAAGAAACTGCCCAGGAGGGAAGTGTTGCCGGAGCCTTGTCCATAGAGAAGGCTCCGGCGCGTTCGGTACGGTCTCGACTCCCGAATTCAAATCCTGTTCTCGACGATCGACAGCAGGTACTTGCCGTAGCTGCTCTTACCCAGTTTTGCTGCCAGCTTTGCAAGCTGGGTGGTATCGATGTAACCCAGCCGGTAGGCGATCTCTTCCGGGCACCCAATCTTGAGGCCCTGCCGTTGTTCCAGTGTGTGAATGAAGAGGGAAGCGTCGATCAGCGAATCGTGCGTGCCGGTGTCGAGCCACGCCATGCCGCGTCCCAGCACCTCGGTACGCAGTTGTCCGCGCTCGAGATACCAGGAGTTCACGTCGGTGATCTCAAGCTCGCCGCGCGGGGAAGGCTTGAGAGACTTTGCGACCTCAACCACCTGGGCATCGTAGAAGTAGATTCCCGTCACAGCATAGTGTGACTTCGGCTCGGTCGGCTTCTCCACGATGGAGATGACGCGACCATCCTCCGCAAACTCCACCACACCGTAGCGCTCGGGATCGTTGACGCGATAGGCAAAGACCGTTGCACCCTCGGTAACGGCAGCGCCGCGCGAGAGGCTCTCTGCGAGGTCGTGGCCGTAGAAGATGTTGTCGCCGAGGACGAGGCAGGACGGCTGCCCGTCGAGGAACTTCTCGCCGATCAGGAACGCCTGCGCCAGTCCATCCGGAGAAGGCTGCACGGCATACTCGAACTTCATTCCCCACTGCGAACCATCGCCGAGAAGATTGCGGAACAGAGGCGTGTCGTGTGGCGTGGAGATGATCAGCGCCTCGCGGATTCCGGCAAGCATCAGCGCGGACAGAGGGTAGTAGATCATCGGCTTGTCGTAGATCGGCAACAGCTGCTTGGAGACTGCAAGAGTTACCGGATGCAGGCGCGTACCCGATCCGCCTGCGAGAATGATGCCCTTCATGCGTGCTCTCCGTAAGGCTCGATGTAGCAGAAGTGTTTCGCCAGAAATAGCTGTGTCATTCCGAGCATGGAGCCTTTCGGCTGTCAGCTCACTATTCCGGCAACGGCTTCACGATCATGTTGGCGAGGAACTCTTCGCGTGAAAGGAAAGGGAACAGGTCTTCGAGCGGCTTGGAGACGAAGGAACCATCGGCGCGCTGGTAGCTCTGCAGGCGCGGCGCGCGTTGTTCATCGGGGATGACGTGCACATCGCACACCACCGGGCCGTCCATCGCCAGGACCTTCTTCACCTCTGTGACGAGGTCCGTCTGGTCCTCGATGACATAGGTGCCGAGCCCGTAGGACGCGCCCACCTTCGAGAGATCCGGAATGCTGATGCCGGTGCGCGCATCGGCCCCGATCGAAGCTTTGCCGAAGTACGCGGTCTGCGACGCGCGGATGGACGAGTAGCCATCGTTGTTCAGGACGAAGAACTTGATTGGAAGCTGCAACCGAGCGATTGTCTCCAGCTCCTGAATGTTGAACTGGAAGCCGCCGTCGCCGTCGACGGCAATGACCTCGCGGCCAGGGTTCGCTGTCGCGACAGCAATCGCCATCGGCACCGCGTAGCCCATCGCTCCGAGACCCGCCGTGTGGTACAGCCGCTGCGAATGCAGGGTAGGGCAGGCGAGCAGGTAAATTTCGATACCCGAGCCGGAGTTGCCGACCACGAGCCGATCGGCGGGCTTGACCGTGTTGCCGAGCACTTCAGCGAGGTTGAAGATCGACACCGGACCTTCGGGCTTGCGATGCTCGTCGGTGACCACGGCGTAGCGGGTCTTCCAGTCGGCGCAGCGGGCCAGCCAGGGCTTGATATCGCCGGGGATCAAGCGATCCTTGTGCTTCAGCAGTTCGGTGAGGAAGACCTTCGCGTCCGCGCAAACCGGTTGCTGCATGTGCGGATGAAGCTTGCCCAGTTCGGCAGCATCGATGTCCACGACGACCTTGTGAGCTTCGCGAGCGAGGTTCTGCGGAGCATAGCCGGTGATGGCCATGTCCAGCCGCACCCCGAGGCTCAGCAGGAAGTCGCAGTTCTGCAGCGCGAAGTTCGCTCCGCGGGCTGCAACGGTGCCGGGCCGCCCCACGTAGGTCGGGTCGTCGGAGGGAACGAGGTCCGCAGCGCACCAGGTAGCCACGGTAGGGACGCCGAGGTACTTGCGCAGCTCTTCGAACTCCTTCTCGGCGCGGGCCAGGCGAACGCCGTTCCCGCAGAAGAGGAGGGGGCGCTCGCATTTATTGAAAGCCTCAATCGCGCGTTCCACCTCTTCAGCAATGTTGGAGGTGCCATGGATAAAGTCGGCGTGCGCATACTCGTCTGGATTGAAGCCGCGCAGATTGGTCTCGTCAATCGGCGAGGCCTGCACATCCAGCGGGATGTCGATCCACACCGGGCCGGGGCGGCCATTCAGCGCCAGGTAGACCGCCTTCTCCAGGTGATAACGAATATCGCTGGGTTCGAGGACGGTCACAGCGTACTTCGTGATCGGTCCGACGATCGAGCAGATGTCGATCTCCTGCACGCCGAGCTGACGCATCCCGAGCGGCTTGCCCGTGACGGCATCGAACATGCGGTCGGGACGCTTGACCTGACCCGAAAGGTATAGAACCGGCGTCGAGTCCAGCCAGGCGCCGGCGACTCCGGTCACGGCGTTGGTGCCTCCCGGACCGGTCGTCACCATGCAACAGCCAAGGCCGTTGACAGCCTTGGCGAAGCCCTCCGCGCAGATGGCCGACGCCTGCTCATGCGAGTTGCAGACCGGCGTCAGGCGAGTTTCCGCGCCCAGTGACTGGTTCAGGTGCATGGCCCCGCCACCGGTGACCAGGAACACATGCGAGACGCCCTGGTCGGCGACATACTTCATGACATAGTCGGAGAGCTTCATCTACCCCTTATGGTACATTCCGGCCCGCGCTGCGAATAGACGAATGGGCAGTGTGTAAGAGTCCTTGCGAGTGAGAGATGCATGCTTGCGGAAGGGGTTGCTTCAGCCTCCCCCGGAGCGGCCCGGCAAGCTACGCCAGAGAAGGGGCAGACTGAACCCACCTTTGTGGGAGCCTGGGACACGTCAGGGCTTTGTAGAATCAAGAAGTAAGACTGCGTGGACGTATGTTTGCTGCTAGTGTGATTTCGGGCCCGTGTCGGAGGAGGCGCGCATGAACTTTCTGGCGATTCCCAGCTTCCTCGGCATCACGTGGATGACCTTCGTCCTCGCACGAGTGCATGACCGCAACGACAGTGAGCGCCTTCGCCTTTGGGTCGGCGGCCTGCTCCTGATCGTGCTTGAAGGGCTGTCGCGGATCCTCTATTACCAGCCGGGAATGCCGTCTCTGGTGCATCGTCTGGCCCACGTTGTGGCTCTGGATGCCTACTTCCTGGCCGGAATCGTCTTTCTGCGCTCCTCGGCAATCAAGAAGAGCCGGTACGCTACGGGGCGCTGGTATCTTCTGCTGATCGCGCTTCCCCATGTTGTTCTTCTCACGATCTATGGCCTTGTGCTGCCGCAGGCGTCGCTCTATTTCGCCTGTGCTCTCGTTGGCCTGGTCGGAGCTCCACTGGTGGCAGTGGCCTTCCGCAAAGCCCTGCCGGAAGCAATTGCTCAAGCATTGGTGTGGGCCATCGTACTCGCAGGCCTGTACAGCTCCAGGCGGTTGGGTGTCTACCTTTCGCTCGCGTCCATCTACGGAATCACAGCCTTTGCCTTTGCGTTCCGTTTGAACCGGAACAGTCGCGGGCGCTGGGTGGTGGCTGCAAGTTTCGCCATGTGGTCCGTCTGCTTCATGATTCACCCCTGGATTGCGGAGCACCACGCTGCCTGGGCTCCGATACTCGACCAGGTATGGGACCTGCAGCGTTACCTCGTAACCTTCGGTGTGTTGATCTATTCGCTCGAAGAGCGTGTCGCGGTGAACGAATACGCTGCGTTGCACGATGCACTGACGGGCCTTGCGAACCGGACCCTCTTCGAGAGCCGCCTCCGCAATGCACTGGCTCGCAGCCGCCGCCGCCAGACCCGTGTGCTGCTCCTCAGCCTGGATATGAGCGGTTTCAAGCAGGTGAACGATACCTTCGGCCACGCCGCCGGCGACGCCCTGTTGAAACAGGTGGCGCAGCGGTTGGGCAATACCACCCGCGAGACCGACACGGTCGCGCGGCTTGGCGGGGATGAGTTCTCCGTCATACTCGAAGACGTAGACAACGGCCTCTCCAGCTCCTCCCGTCCGGATGCCGTCAACGTTCGTTGCGAAGCTCTCGTGCGCAAGGTGCGTGGCCTTATCGAGGACACTCCGTTCGTCCTGCCCACGCGCGACGGCGCCCGCTCTGCCGGGTTGCAGGTAGCTGTCGGCACGGCCATCTTCCCGGACGACGCAGACACTGCGGAGGAGCTCTACGTGATCTCAGACGAGAGCATGTACCGCGATAAGACCCGGCTCCGCCACGAGGAATCGTTGACGAGCTTCGCAATCTAGCAGGTCTTTCACCAACTCCCATCGATCCAGCTCGATCCGGACCAGAACGTTCCCCGAAGAGAACTTTCCGGCCTGTGGATTTTTGCTGTGGAAATCATTCGCGGTTATACTCCGGGGTATCGGCGCAGCTGGTGCTTCTTCTCGCTGCTCCGCGAGTGAGGTTCGTCTTCGACGTTCGCGCGAAGGTAGTCCAGCTCGGGAATGCCGGTCCACCTGGTCACTCGGTGGGCCCCACAGGATGGCGCGCGGTGACGCGCGTGCTCCGAAGTTGCACCACGCACCTGCAGGCCGCGACTCGCACCGCAGTCGCCGATCTGGCCACTACTCTAGTTCCATCCGACTGCCATCTTTGCGGCTGTCCACTGACCACGCTTCGTCCCGCACCCGTCTGCGAGCGCTGCATTCTCGGGATCGAAGCGTTGCCGCCCGGGGCGCCGTTGTGCGCCAGCTGCGGCGACCTGATCGCGCCTGAGAGCGTCCGCATGGCCGGAGGCTGGGGTGATGGGCGCTGTTCCGCCTGCAGAATCTCTCCGCCCGCCTTCGCGCGCGCCGTCGCCTTCGCTCCTTACTCCGGAAGCAATCGCGACCTGCTGCACATGCTGAAGTTCGACGGCATGGAACCGATCGCCCGCGAGGTGCTGGGCCAGGGGATGGCACAGGCAATTCTCCAACTTCAGCCCGAAGCTGCGAAGGAACTGGTCGTGGTTCCTGTGCCCTTGTTCCGGGCCCGTCAACGCCGCCGGGGCTTCAACCAGGCGGAGCGGCTGGCGGAGGCCGGACTCGAGGTCCTCGGCAAGTCTCAACCGTCGTGGCAACTGACGCTCAACGCCAGGGCGCTGGAGCGGGTGCGCGACACGCACGAGCTCTATCCGCTGACACCGCACCAGCGCAAGGTGGGTCTCCGCGGAGCGTTCCGTGTGACCGACGCAGCGGTGATTCGCGGTCGCGAGGTGCTGCTCGTTGACGACATTCTTACGACGGGCGCTACGGCGAGCGAATGCACGCGCGTGCTGCTTCGGGCCGGCGCCACCAGGGTCTGGGTCGCCACCTGGGCCCGGACCGTCGATCCCGACGCGCAGCCTGGCGTCGCCTTCTGGAACGCGTCATCGACACGAGCTTCGAGGCCTTCGCACGGCCGGTCGTCGCACGGGTGTGCTTCCGAACCAAGTTGAGCCAAACGTTTTGCAGGAATTAGAACGCAATCATCGAACGCACGAACTTCGCGGTACGCACCGAAGGAGGAGACAGCAAGATGCAGGCGGGCAATCACACCAGCAACGGCAAACTTCGAGGCAAACGCAATCGTAGTCATCACACCCAACCTGAGCCTGTTACGGCACGTGCCGAGGCGATCGACATTCGGGCGGGCGTCTTTCGCCAGCCTGCGATGCAGACGCCTGTGCTCGTACTGAACGCAAGCTACGAACCCATCAATATCTGCGGCGCCAGGCGGGCACTGGTGCTGGTGCTCAAGGGCGTCGCACGCACGGAGGAGCAGCAGGGCTCGATGCTGCACTCACAGCGTGCTGCCATGCAGATGCCGTCGGTCATCCGCCTGCTGGAGTACCGCCGTATTCCTCATCAGACGCGGGCCCTGTCGCGCAAGAACATTTTGCTGCGGGATCGCAACACCTGCCAGTACTGCATGAAGGTGTTCATCGCGGCGGACCTTACGCTGGATCACGTGTTGCCGCGCTGCCGCGGAGGCCTCTCGACGTGGGAGAACCTCGTGGCCTGCTGCCGCGACTGCAATCGCCGCAAGGGAAGCCAGATGCTGCACGAGTTGAAGGACATGAAGCTGACCCGCGAGCCGCGGCCGTTTACGCTGCACACCTCGCGCCACATCATGCGCATGATCGGTTCGGCGGATGCGAACTGGCGCAAGTACCTGTTCTTCGAGAACGAGTCGGCTGCGTGAGCTGGAGGCTTGTTCGGCGCATAGGCGGGACCATAGCCGTGGTGGCGCTATGTACCGCTGGGTGGGCGAAGTACGAGCTCTATGTAACCGACGGATGCGCTTGCGGGCTTGCGCAGCGCACTCCGTTTGCGATTCTGAATCCGTTTCGGGATCATGCGCCGGATCGCTTAGCTGAGAGATATCTTGAGGCACTCCGCGATGGCTCGTGTTCGCGCCTGCCTCAGGACGAGTTTGATCAAGCATCCACTCAGGCGGCGTTGTGTGAGTTGAAGTATCCCCTGGAACATTGGACGCTCAGGGCGATCGACAATCAGGCCGGAGGTGCCTACGTGAGCTACCAGGTTGCGTATGGGGATCCTCGCAGCGATGAGGGAAATCCATATGGCGTCCTGCTCATGAAGCGGGATGGGCACTGGCGCATCGCTTCGCGCGACACGTTCTACTGATGGCGCCTGGCATGGCTCAGCCTCCGAGACGATCTTTGCCGTTGAAGTATGGCCGTTGAAGTATGTTGGTGGGGCAGCGCTGGTTCTGCTATTTTGCTGCCATGCCGAAATTGGTAGTGCTTCTCCTGGCCGCGGTCGCGGCCGTGGCGTCTGTTCCCCCGCTTGCGTCTCCTGCTCTCGCGCAGGAGCAGGCTCCGATCCATCCTTCCGGGGCCGGGCGCAATCCCAACGCGCTCGTCGAATACAGCATCCTTCGTTCGAGTGTTGCCAGCCAGCCTGGGATTACGGTCAGGAACCTTGTCATCGAGCGCGAGGGCGCGAAGTTCACCTTCAGCGATGGCAACTTCTATCTCTATCCCGCGATCAACGGCCGCGTGACCGGAGGCGTCTTCCTCGGCAAGGGGCACTTCAGTCTCAAGGTGAGTGACCCTCGAGAGCAGCATTCGCTCGCATACTTCTCCAAGAGCGAAGGGCTGGAGCAGGACTTTACCTCGCTGCTGCTTCGCTTCACGGATGAGACTGCGGCAGAGATCACCAGGGCCTCGGCTGGAACGACCGGGCCTTCGACTGAGGCTCAGCAGATCGCAGGGGAGAGCGCGAAGAAGTTCCGTCAGCATCTGCATGAAAACTTCGAACAGCGTCTGCTGGAGGACATCGTTCCCGATCGCGGTGGTTCGTTCTTCCTGGCTTCGTTCCGCATGGGCGGCGCGTTCACCGGGCACAACGTGCTGTTCACCATCGATCCGGATGACTCGCCGGACCAGGTGTCTTTCGCAACCTGGGACGACTACACCTACGACGTCTGGGCGGGTTACCGCATGAGCGATCGCAGCAAGGTTGCGGTGCCTCTGCGCATCGTGGAAGAGCAGCCTGATGTAACGATCGAGCGCTCGGGAAACCTGATTGGCTCGACCGAGACGACCTTCACCGTATTCCGCGACCAGACCCGCGTGCTTCCGCTCAACCTGTACCCGACGTTGCGCGTGAGCGCGGTCTTCGACGAAACGGGTACTCCGCTCGACTTCATCCAGGAGGGTAAGGAGTTCGATCCGCAGTTTGCCGTCGTGTTGGCACAGCCTGCAAAGGCGGGGCAGAAGGTGCGCATCCTGACGAAGTATGCCGGCAAAGATGCGGTGCGACGCGATGGCGACGCGATGTATTACCTTGCGGATGGCGCGCGGGAGAGCTGGTACCCGTCTGGCCACAACAGCTTCGGCGACTTCACCAACTTCCGCATGACCTTCCACATCCCCAAGCGGCTGCAGATCGTGGCGACGGGCAAGGAAGTGAGCAGGGACAGCGACGCGAACGGCACGCGCGTGGTTTGGGCAACGGACAAGCCCATTCCGGTGGCCGGCTTTAACCTCGGCGAGTTCAAGACGGCCTCACGCAAGACTCCGACCGGCTTCGATGTGACGTCGTACGCGAACACGGCTCTGCCGGACTCTGTTGCAGGCCTGGCGAACCAGGGAGCGCTTGGGAGTCTCGATACCACGATGCTGCTCAAGGATCAGGTGGAGCAGGGGTGGGCGGCGATACAGGTCTACACGGACTACTTCGGACCGTTGCCGTTCGATCATGTGGCACTAACAGAGCAGAGCTCGTGCAGCTTTGGCCAGTCCTGGCCCATGCTGGTCTATCTTCCGATGTGCGCCTTCTGGGATTCCACGGCGCGTCACGGGCTTGGCCTGGACGCTCACGACGCAAGCTACTGGGATGAGGTAACGCCGCATGAGGTGGCACACCAGTGGTGGGGTTCGCTGATCGGCTTCGACAGTTATCGCGACCAGTGGATGAGCGAAGGCTTCGCCAACTTCTCGACCGGGGTGTATCTCAAGCAGACCGAGAAGACGATGGACAAGTACCGCACGTTCTGGAAGGAGCAGCGCCGCAACCTGCTGGAGAAGAACACGAACGGGAAGCGTCCGGTGGATGTTGGCCCCCTGACCATGGGCTATCGGGTCAACAACGAGAAGACCGGCGATTGGGTGGCTCAGGAGCTGATCTACAGCAAGGGAGCGTACGTGCTGCACATGCTGGAGATGCTCTACTGGACGCCCAAGTACGGCGAGACTCCATTCCGCGAATCGATGAAGCGATTTACGCACGACTATGCCGGCCGCGCCGCTACGACCGAGGACTTCAAGGCTTCGATGGAGAAGGGCATGCCCTCGTGGATGGACCTCGACCACAACGGCAGGATGGACTGGTTCTTCAACGAGTGGGTGTATGGCACGGAGGTACCTCGCTACGTCATCACTGGTGACTTCACCGTTGCCGATGGCGTGACCTCGATGCACATGAAGCTTACGCAGTCGGGCGTATCGAGCAGCTTCCGCATGATCGTCCCGATCTACCTGCAGATGGAGAATGGCACGGTGACCCGCATCGGCGCCGCGGTGCTGAACGGCAATGACACCTATGAACGCACGGTCTCGCTTGGCAAGATGCCTTCGCCTGCGAAGAAGCTGCTACTCAACTACAACGGAGACATCCTGAGTGAGTGACGGCGAGTCGCCGCTAGGAGACGCCTCGGCTCATCTGCCACACCCACTCCAGCTGCACCAGCAGCAGGCACGCCACGGCCACCAGACCGCGCCAGGAACCCGTGGCGCGTTCGCGGTGGGCGAAGGCCATGGCGCCGAGCACGGCGACAAGCGTGAGCACGGGATAGTGATACGTCGGGTGTGACATCGACAACCAGTAGGGCACGGCGTAGAGCAGGATCGTCGCCGTGAGGAGGATCGCTTCGGGCCTGCGCCAGAAGCCGCTTCCGGCGCGAGCCAGCCAGTACACCGCGGGCAGGATCAGCGCCAGGTAGAACATCGCTTCGGCTGCGAGAGTCAGCGGCGACAGCGGAAGGTGCATCCAGCGATGTCCCCTGGCCTGCGCTCCGGCGAAGGTGTCGAATCCCCAGAAGCAGCGGATCCGGTTCAGAGTGCGAAGAACGAACGTTCCCGGGTGCGCCATGATCTCGACTGCAGCGAGGTGTTGATACTCGGCTGAAGCCTTCTCCGGAGTCTCCCTTCCCACGGCGCGGACCTGTTCGGCGTATTCGGGAAACTGGTCGAGCTCTTCGCCATCCTTGGCGTGCGAGCCGAAGTACCAGGTCTTGTAGTCCGGCGTCCACGGGTTGTTGCCGAGGTAAAGGTTCTTGCCGTTGGCGGTGTTGATAAGCGTGTGGCCTGTTGTGGAGCGTACGTGCAGCATCCACGCACAGACCATCGCAAGCGCGAGAGCGATGCTTGCGGTTGCGGCGAGCCAGCGGCGCGACCACACCGCGCAAATCACTGGAAGGACGAAAACGAGAATCAACGCGCTGGGGCGAACGAGTGCAGCCCAGCCGAGGGATGCACCGAGCAGCAGGAACTCCAGCGATGGGCAGGGTGCGCGCCTGCGCACGATCGTCACCGCAGCCGAGCAAGCTACCAGCAGTAGCGCAGCTACCGGCAACTGCGTCAGCGGATCCACGGACAGAAGGATCGAGTCGGGAAGCAGACCGAAGACGAGCAGGACCACCCACGCGAGCGCGGTGAGATCCATCGCGCGCAGCAGGCGCCACAGGCCCCAGCTGGCGAGAATCCAGAAAGCAAGCATGGATACTCGAATCAACACGGGCGACGCGACGAAGGGGACGAGATAAAGCGGAAGCCCGGGCGGCCAGTAGGGAACGAAGCTTTGTCCGGAGGTAAGCTGTCGCGCCATGTCGGCGTACTCTCCTCCATCGTTGGAGAAGGGAGCATGGCGTAGCAGGAAAAGAAGGATCAGGCGAAGCGTGAGCAGAGCTGCAGAGGCTGCGAGGAAGCGTTGTCGATCGCGTGCCAAAGGGCCGCCGGAGGCCGGGAGCTCACTGCCTCCATCTTGATGAGTCATCTTGCGGCCAGTATAGGGTGGCCGCAGGAGGGGGTCAAAGACGGGTGCCTGCCCGAGCTACTTCGGGTCCTTGGGGTTCTTCGGTGGCGGAGGCGTTGCGCTGTCGTCCTTCTGGTTGGTGATGTCCTCGCCGTTGTAGAGGATCCTGACGTTGGTGTGGAACTGCTTGTAGTCGGTGTACTTGACGATGGAGCGCACCGTGATGTCTTCGGCCATGGCGCCGTTCTGTGGGGGAAAGTGCAAGGTGCCTTCGGCGCGGGTGTAGGTGGGGAACCAATACTTGCCGTCGATCTGCTCGTAGTAGGTGGTGAAGGGCGGGGAGAGGTCGGCGTGGCCGGGGCGAGTGTCCTGGGGGACGTTCAGGCCGTTGACCATGACGATCTCGTCGTCCTGCTGATCGACCCAGACGCGGCCCTGGAAGTAGCGCTTGCCCTTCTCGAACTTCTTGGGAGCGACGTCGAAGGCGTAGGTGTCGATCTCGTCGATCTTCTGGCGGCCGGCGTAGTGGAAGTCGTAGTCGGGCAGCTCGGGCGCGGTGAGGATGAAGGGGAGACGCTTCTCGATGTCCTTGAAGTCGTTCTCGGTCATGATGACGCGTTCGATCGTGTTGGCCGGGGCGAAGACGACGTGCTCCTGGCGGCGGCCTTCCTTGTCGAAGGTGATGTCGGTGACCTGGTGATACTCGCCGTCGGGCCGGTTGGTGTCGTCGGAGATGGTGTTGAACTTTACGTCCTGCCGAAAGGTGTACTGCAGGCGCGCCGCGGCGAATTCACTTTCGCGGTTGCCCATCTTCTGGATGATCTGGTCGACGGTCATGCCGGCCGGGGGCGTGGAGTCGAGCTTGCCGAAGCCGGTCTGGGCGTGGGCGGCGAAGGCGAGCGTGCAGGCGGCGGCGATGGGGAGGAGCTTCTTCATGGCTTCAGGGTTCTGCAGACCTGTTAAGGATAGACGGGGGCTGCGCTGAAAGGGTTCCGGTGGGGCGCCCCCCATCCCCCCGGTGAGCGCAAAATCTTCAGCGGAGGGGCTTTAGGGGTGGAGTCCGGGCCCGGCCGGTGCGGTCCTGGGCCGGATCCTGCGACTGCGGGCAAGCAGCGGTCGAAATAGGGCCTAATTCCATTGTAGAGAGTTGCGCAGGGAAGTACGCCACGGCGGCGAAAGTTCGTCTCCCGTGCAGACAGGATGCAGATTTCTCCACTGCGCGGAACGATGACGCTGTCCCGCTTCGGTCGAAAGGACACGCCTTCCGAGACGGAGATTGCCGGTATTTCGGAGGCATTCGTGCCGAGCCAGCCCGGGTCCCTTTTGGGACCCGGGGCACCCGGATTCGAGCCGCGCTACACTCATCGCGATGAAGATCGCGGCGCATTTCCTTCTTTCCTCTCTTCTCTTCGTGGCGGGTGTTCCTTCCGCCTTTGCGCAACAGAAGCGTCCGATGACGTTTGCGGACCTGATGGCGATGAAGCGTGTCTCCGATCCGCAGATCTCGCCCAGTGGGAAGTGGGTGTTGTTCTCGGTGACGGAGGTGTCGCTGGAGAAGAATTCCAAGGTGAACCACCTATGGGTGGTTCCTCTTGGAGGGGTTAGGGAACAGGGATTAGGGATTAGGGAGCAGAGCCAAGGGGCCAGGGCCCAGGGCTCAGGGTCCAGAGAACAAGGGCAAGGTGGCGGCGAACGGCAAGTGACTAGCGGCGTTGGGGAGTCGAATGGGAGATTCTCGCCGGATGGTAAGTGGGTGATGTATTCGAGCGCCGAGGGTGAGGGGCAGTTGTGGCTGGCGAAGTGGAACGAGGCTACGGGAACGCTGAGTGACGACCAGATGCTGCCGTCGATTCCGGCGGGTGCGGATGGCGCGATCTGGGCTCCGGACTCGAACCACTTTCTCTTTACCGCGCCGGTGTATCCGGAGTGCGAGTCGAAGGCGGCGGATGTGGCGAAGCGGGTGCATGAGGAAGCTCTCTGCAACCTCGAGCATGCGCAGGCGGAGAAGAAGAGCCCGGTGAAGGCGCAGATCTTCGAGAGCCTGCTGTATCGGCACTGGGACCACTACGAGGGCAAGACGCGGTCGCACATCTTTTGGGGGACGTTGCCGCGGGTGCGAGATGCAGATTCCTCCGCTTCGCTACGGAATGACAAAGTGGAGCCGAAGGACCTGACGCCGGCGAGCGTGGTGGGGGATCACGAGGCTCCGACGTACTCGGTGGGTGGGCCGCTGGGGTATGCGATCTCGCCGGATGGCAAGGAGGTGGCGTATGAGGTGAACCTCGACAAGGTGCCGGCGGAGTCGACGAACAATGACATCTTCGTGCTGAATCCCGAGGGGGATGTGCATGCGGCGAAGAAGGTGTCGACGTCGCCGGGGAGCGATGATGGGCCGCAGTACTCGCCGGATGGGAAGTGGCTGGCTTGGAGAAGCCAGGCAAGGAATGGGTATGAGAGCGACAAGTTCGATCTGGTGGTGATGGATCGGGGGACGGGAATTATTCGGAACTTGACGAAGCCTTGGACGGACTGGGTTGACGAGTTCGTCTGGGTGCCAAGATCTGACGGTCTGCTCTTCACATTCCCCTCGAGCGGGGACGAATCGATTGCCAGCGTTCCGGTAGACGCCAATGATCACAACACGGGGCATGGCTTACTGATGCATGAGGGAGAGCTTGGCTCGATCGTTGTCACCAGCAATGTTATGGTCGGCACTCAAATGACAGCGGAGAGAGCCACGGAGTTGTTCGAGTATGACTCGGCCCATTTGAATCCTGTTACAACGGCGATGAATGAATGGGGCGGGGAGTGGACGCTCACACATACCAACGACGATCTTTTTCGTCAGCTCGATCTTCCGAAGATGGAGTCCTTTTGGTTTCCGGGTGCGAATGGGACGAAGGTCGAGGGATTTCTTATTCGTCCGCCGAACTTCGATCCCGCTAAGAAGTATCCATTGAAGTTTTTGATTCATGGCGGGCCGCAGGGGGCTTGGGGGGATGCGTGGTCGTACCGGTGGAATCCGGAGTTGTTTGCGGCGGATGGGTATGTGGTGGTGATGATCAATCCGCGTGGTTCGACGGGTTACGGGCAGAAGTTTCTCGAAGAAGTTAGTGGGGATTGGGGTGGGCGGCCCTACATCGACCTGATGAAGGGGCTGGATTATGCGGAAGCGAAATACCCGTTTATTGATAAGTCGCGTGAGTGTGCGCTGGGGGCGAGTTATGGCGGATTCATGGCGAACTGGGTGCTCACGCATACGGACCGGTTCAAGTGCATCGTGACGCATGACGGGATGTATAACCCGCAGGCGGCGTTTGGAGATACGGACGAGCTTTGGTTTAACGAGTGGGAGTTTCGGCCGTTGGCTAAAGCCAACGGCAAGGGATTAGGGGTTAGGGAACAGGGATCAGAGACCCAGGGCTCAGGGTCCAGGGCCCAGGGTTCAGAAGGCAAGAGCAAGGGCGATGGTGGGGATGCGGTGGTGGAGCAAGCAAAGCCCGCGCGGCCGTGGGACTTTTATGATCGGCCGGCTAGCGAGGATCCGTTTCGGAAGTGGTCGCCGATGCTGAATATCAGGAATGCGAAGACGCCGACGCTGGTGGTGCATGGGCAGAGGGATTATCGGCTGGATGTGAGTGAAGGTCTGCAGTTGTTTACGGCGCTGCAGCTGCAGGGAGTGCCATCGAAGATGTTGTACTTCCCGGATGAAGGGCATTGGGTGTTGAAGCCGCAGAACTCGGAGCTTTGGTACAAGACGGTGAACGCTTGGTGCGACAAGTGGACGGGGAAGGGCAGCGCTTCGCGTTAGCGCTATGCGGTAGCGGCTTCGCCGTTAGCCGCTTCGCGGTGAGCGTTCTGAGTGGAGGCTCGCCGGTTGTGGTAAGCGAGATATGTCGCGCTTTCAGCGCTTTGGTCTGCTGTGGGGCGATACCTGGGGTTCCCTGCGGTCACCCCAGGCTGGTATGTCGGCGCGCCGTTGGCGCTTGTTGCTGGGGCTGCGCGGAGTGAGCGGCCTCAACCAGCTGAGAGAGAATGGGCTATGTCATTTGGGAGATCGAGCAAGCCGAAGCCTGCGTTGCCGTATGAGGAGTTGCTGGACCTTGCGGTGAAGTCGCTGGCTTCGAAGATGAAGAGTGAGCGGGACCTTCGGAGGAAGATTGCGGAGCGCGCGGAGGATGGCGAGGCGGTCGACCGTGTGATGGCGAAGCTGAAGGAGCTTGGCTATCTGAGCGATGAGCGGTTTGCGGCGGAGTACACGCGGTCTCGGCAGGAGAATGAGAAGTTTGGGCGGCGGCGGGTGCAGCAGGGGCTGATGCAGAAGGGGATCGCTACGCCCGTGGCGAGTGCGGCGCTGGCGACGGCGTATGACGATGTGGACGAGGCGGCGTTGGCGCGGGCGTACGTGGAGCGCAAGCGGATGAAGGCTCCGAGCGGAGACCGGGAGCAGAAGCAGAAGGAGACGGCGAAGATCATGCGGCGGCTGATGGCTGCGGGGTTCAGCACGCGCGCGGTGTGGAAGGTGCTGCGGGAGTGGGGCGGCAGCGACGTGGAGGAGGTTGAGATTGTGGAGGACGAGATCGGCGGAAGCGGCGAGGCCATCTAACGGTCGTGGTGACTCAGAAGCAGAAGCAGGTTCGTCGTCGCGATGCTCCTCAGGATGACAAGGGGTTGTCGCCGGAGCGGTTGGTGGCGATCGACTGGTCGGGGCGTGTGGATGCTGCGGGGCAGCGGCGGCACATCTGGGCGGGGGTATGGACGCGGCTTGCGGACGGCAAGGTGCGTGTGGAGCTTGAGGCGGGGCGGACGCGGGACGAGGTTGCGGCGTGGCTGATTGAGCTGGCTCGCGAGACGCCGCGCATGGTGGTGAGCATCGATTGCTGCTTCAGCTTTCCGGCGTGGTTTCTGGCGGAGCATGGCTGCGCGACGGTGTTCGATTTCTGGAAGCACGTGGTGGATGGCAGCGGCGAGCGTTGGCTTTCGCGGGAGTGCGACGAGGTGGCGCGGGATGAGCGGTTCTGGGGCGCTCCGCATAAGAGGCCGGCGCAGTTTTGCGGCGAGGGCATGCCGCGAATGTTTCGTGCGACGGAGTTCGATAACAAGATCGCCCAGGGGTTAGAAGGGGGCGACGTCGTGCGTGCGGCGAAGATGCGCGGGATTACTCCTAAGTCGCCGTTCCAGATAGGTGGGGCGGGGAGTGTGGGGACGGCGTCGCTGCGTGCCATGCCGGTGTTGCTGAAGCTGCACGCGGTGGGTTTCCGGGTGTGGCCGTTCGAGGGCGCGAAGTTACAGGAACGCGATGCGAAGCCTCTGCTGGTGGAGATGTATACGCGGCTGATGACGGGTGCGGTTGCGAAGAGCAATGAGAGCGCGCGGAAGAGCTATCTTGCGGCAAAGCGCAGGAACGATGCGGTGTTTGCAGGGCTGACGCGCGCGGTGCTGAAGAAGGCCGAGGGGTCGGAGGATGCGTTCGACGCGCTGGTGAGCACGATGGAGATGGTGCGGTATGCGGAGACGTTCTCGTCGCTACGGGCGACGAAGGATCCGGTGCTGAAGCTGGAGGGGATTACGTGGCGGCCGGGGATTGGGCGGTGATGTTGGAAGTGGAAACGGGACTGATTGAGTTTTGGGTCTCGAGTTTAGGGTCGCGAGTTCAGATTCCAGATGCCAGTTCGTCAGATGCCAGTATGGGGAGATGGTTGAGCGGGGGTAGGGCGTCGATGCCTGCAGCTAGCTTGCGGAAGAGCTGGATGGCGCGGAGGCAGTCGTCGTCGAGGTCGTAGTGGATGTTTTGGGTGAGGTAGGTGCGCACGGTCTGGTCGGGCAGTCCGATGCGGGGCGCCCATTCGGCGACCAGGGTTTCGACGTTGGCTTTGCCGGCGATGCGGCTGTTGTTGGTGTCGTCGATGAGCTGCTGCGCGGTGACGCCGCTGTGGTGGCCGAGGGCTTCAGGGCGTACGGCCCAGACGGCTGCGACCCAGGGCAGGCCGGTGCGGTCGCGCCAGAGCTGGGCGAGGTCGAGCCAGAGGAGATGTGGTTGGGCGGCGTCGATGGCCTGGCGATGCTCGCGGGCGAGCAGGGCGGGATCTCCGATGAGGAGCGCGGCGTCGGCGTGTTCGAGCATGGAGAGCGGCTCCGCGGGTTGCTGCACGAAGCCTGGGCGATTGCCGTGGAAGTGGGCGAAGAGGACCTTGGCGTAGGCGAGGGAGCTGCGCGAGGCGGAGTCGGCGGCTACGGTTCGGACTTGGTGCAGGGCTTCGTCGACGCTGAAGGCGTGCGGATTTTTGACGAGGAGCAGGATGCTGCGGACCTCGCTGGTGGAGGCGATGGTGCAGCCGGGCACGATGGCGAGGTGCTCGTCGAGCTCGGCGATGGGGATGAGGCCTAGATCGGCTGCGCCGGCGTGGAGCTGCGCGGCGCATTGGGCGGGAGTGGTGTAGGCGATGTCGTAGCGGGTCCGCAGCTCTGAGGCGGTGGGCTCGTGCTCGAAGTTGTAGAGGAGGGGAGCGGGGTTCAGAAACGAGATGGCCGAGACGCGCAGGGGCACCTCCTTATTCTAGTCGGCGCCGGCGATGGTAGGATGCTTCCACTACGCAGCAGAGAGGTTCGCGTGATGAAGGAAGAGCAACAGGCGGAGGCACGCCTGGCTTGGCTGGCATTGATGTTGTCGCCGGGGATGGGGCCTACGCGATGTGCGCGGGCGGTGCAGCGGCTGGGAGCGCCGGAACGGTTGTTTGCTTGTGCGCTGACGGAGCTGGAAGGCACGGGGATGCCGGCCGAGGCTGCGCATTTTGTCTTCGATGGGCGGGCTCGGAAGGCAGCGATTGAGGAGTCGGCGCGGACGGCGGATGCCGGGGCTGCGTGGATCACGCGCGATGACGACGAATACCCTGCAGGGCTGCTGGAGATCTACGATCCTCCACCAATTTTGTGGGTGCGGGGCCGGATGGATCGGCTGAATCGGCCGGGGATTGCGGTGGTGGGGACTCGGCAGCCGAGCACGTATGGAGCGGCGATGGCTGAGTCGCTGAGCCGCGACCTGGCGGCGCGCGGGATGACGATCTTCAGCGGCATGGCGCGGGGCGTTGATACTGCGGCGCACAAGGGCGCGCTGGCCGGCGGCGGGATTACCGTAGCGGTGTGGGGGACGGGGATCGACGTGATCTATCCCAAGGAAAACAAGCGGCTGGCGGAGCAGATTGTGGAGCAGGGCGGGGCGCTGGTGAGCGAGTTTCCGCTGGGGACGTTTCCGGCGCCGCAGAACTTTCCGATCCGCAACCGGACGTTGAGTGGGATGAGTTCTGGAGTGCTGGTGGTAGAGGCGGGTGAGTATTCCGGGACGAGGATTACTGCGCGGTGTGCGCTGGATCAGGGGCGGGATGTGTATGCCGTACCGGGAAACGTGACCACCAAGAATGCCTGGGGACCGAATACGCTGATCAAGCAGGGGGCGAAGCTAACTGCAACATGGGAGGACGTTTGGGAGGATCTGCCCTCTCAGGTTCGGCTGGCGCTGGAGGACGAGATGGCGGCCCGGTACAGCGATGGGGCGGGAGGCGATGGATCGCGGAATGAATCTTTGCAAGGGGCGACGGCATCTCTATTCGACGAAAGAGGACCCGAGCGGTCGGAGTTCCGGACGGGAGCTTCCCTCGCAGGATTTGTGGAGCGGGGAGCGATGCCGCTGGGCGAGCATGAGCGGCTGGTGCTGGAGCAGCTGCGAGTGGATGAATCGCTGCAGCTGGATGAATTAATAGAGCGGCTGGAGTCGAAGGTGACGTCCGGCGAGGTGTTTACGGCGCTGTTTGAGCTGGAGCTCGCGGGCCGGGTACGGCAGATGCCGGGAAAGAATTACGTGCGGCGCCTGTAGCGCAGGGGCGTGGATTTCGGGCGATATTCACAGGGAGATCGGCGATGGCCGGCACCTGTTCGGTGGGACGGAAGTCCAACTGCCACGTGGGTCGCGGGCCCGGTATGTCGCCTGACGAAAGTGGAGTTGCTGTTTACCTGTCGCAACAGGCAGTTTGACTTCGCCTTGGCGACTCGTGATAGGTTGCATTGGAATGAGCGCGGACGGGGAAGCCCGAAGAGCGTCTGTATTAAAGGTGTGGGTCAAAAGGTTTCATTATGGGTAAGAACCTGGTGATCGTGGAGTCGCCTGCGAAGGCGAAGACGATCGGAAAATATCTCGGCAGCGACTATGTGGTGGAGGCCTCGATCGGGCACATCATGGACCTGCCCAAGAACGATATTGGTGTGGAGTTGAAGCATCGGACGTTTGAGCCGACGCTGATTGTGTCTCCGGGCAAGGAGAAGGTCGTCGATAGGCTGAAGAAGCTCGCGTCCAAGAGCGATGCGGTGTTTCTGGCACCCGATCCTGACCGCGAGGGCGAAGCCATCGCGGCCCATCTGAAGATGCAGATCGTTCCTTCGGTGAAGAAGGGAACGCCGGTTCGGCGTGTGACCTTCAACGAGATTACGAAGAAGGCCGTGAAGGAGGCTTTCAACCACACGCGTGAGGTGGATGAAAACCTGGTGGATGCGCAGCAGACACGGCGCGTGCTCGATCGGTTGGTGGGCTACCAGATTTCGCCGCTGCTGTGGGACAAGGTGAAGCGCGGACTGAGCGCGGGCCGGGTGCAGACGGTTGCGCTGCGGTTAATTGTTGAGCGTGAACGCGAGATCAACAGCTTTCCGACGACGGAGTACTGGAACATCGATGCGACGCTGACGCCGAAGGCGAATGGTGAGGAGTTTGTCGCGCGGCTGGTCGGGATCAACGGCGAGCCACTGCGCGTGGCGGACAAGGCTGCGAAGGACGACAAGGGCAAGTGGATTGCGAACGCGCTGCCGGACAAGGCGGCGGTGGATGCGGCGCTGCGCGATCTTGAGGCTGCGGCGTATCGTGTGCGGTCGGTGGAAAAGAAGGAGCGCCGCCAGAATCCGCGGGCGCCGTTTACGACCAGCCAGCTGCAGCAGCAGGCGGCGGGTCGGCTGGGGTTCAACGTACGCCGCACGATGGGCGTAGCACAGCGGCTGTATGAGGGCATCGAGTTGGGCAGCGAAGGTACGGTGGGTCTGATCACCTACATGCGTACCGATTCGACCCGCATGAGCCCGGACGCAGTGCGCGAGATCCGCGACTACGTGCAGAAGAGCTTCGGCGGGAAGTATCTGCCGGAGAAGGAAAACACCTACAAGTCGAAGAAGGATGCACAGGATGCCCACGAGGCGATTCGGCCGACGAGCATTGCGTTTACGCCGGACAGCATTCGCAGGTACCTGAGTGATGAGCAATACCGGCTGTATCGGTTGATCTGGGAGCGCGCGGTCACGAGCCAGATGACGCCTGCAGTCTTTGACCAGACGACGGTGGAGATTGAGGCCAAGGCCGGCGGCAAGACGTACGATCTGCGCACGACGGGCAGCATCCTGAAGTTCGACGGCTTCTTACGCTTCGACGAAGACAGCAAGAAGGCCAAGGCTGCGCGGGATTCGAAGACCGTTGCTGCGGAAGCGAAGAAGCAGGCGGAGCAGTCTGCCGAGGGCGATGCTCCTGCGGATGCGGCGAAGGATGCGACCAGCGAAGAGGGCTCGGCGGATCGTCGTCTGCCCGCGCTGACGGAAGGTCAACCGCTGACGAAGGTCTCGCTGGATGCGCAGCAGAAGTCGACCCAGCCGCCGCCGCGTTACAACGAAGCTTCGCTGGTGAAGGCGTTGGAAGAGCGCGGCATCGGACGGCCGTCGACGTATGCGTCGATCATCAACACGATCCAGGACCGCGACTATGTGAAGAAGATTGCGCAGAAGCTGGTGCCGACGGAGATCGGCATGGTCGTGACTGACCTGCTGGTGGAGAACTTTCCGTATATCTTCGAGATCGGCTACACGGCGCAGCTTGAGAACGAGCTGGACAACGTGGAGGACGGCAAAGAGAAGTGGACGGAGCTGCTGAAGGGCTTCTATACGCACTTCGAGAAGGAGTTGAAGGTCGCGGAGAAGGACATGCGCGACATCAAGGCCATGGAGCAGGAGACGACGGAGGTCTGCGAGAAGTGCGGATCGCCGCTGCTGCTGAAGTGGGGGAAGTTTGGCAGCTTCTATTCGTGTGTGAACTACACGAAGGAGAAGCCGATGTCGGTGAGCGCCGCGGCGGTGAAGAAGAGCGAGCGCGATGTGCTGAAGAAGATCGCCGACAAGTTTGGACATGCGACGCTGAAGGTCTCTGGCACGGACGCCAGCGGCGCCGAGCGTTCCGTGGACGTGAAGGCGAGCAAGGACCAGAAGGAACTCGGGGCTGCACTGCGTGTGGCGACCAAGGACTGGAAGAAGGTCACGGTCGAGCCCGAAAGCTGCGACTTCACGAAGGAGAACTTCGCGGCGAAGCCCGACCTGGTGACGGCGGAAGGGCAGGAGGAGCAGGAAGAGGAGTACTGCGACAACTGCGGCCGCGTGATGGTGCTGCGCAACGGCCCGTGGGGACCGTTCATGTCCTGCCCGGGTTACAGCGAAGATCCGCCGTGCAAGACGATCCGCAAGCTGACGCAGAAGGTACAGTCGAAGCCGCCGGTGCAGCTGGAAGAGCCGTGCCCGAAGTGCGGCAAGCCATTGCTGCAACGCGATGGGCAGTACGGCGAGTTCATTGCGTGCTCGGGCTACCCGAAGTGCAAGTACGTGAAGCAGGACCTGCTGGACGTGCCCTGCCCGAAGTGTGGCGGCGAGATTGCGGCGCGGAAGAATCGGCGCGGCGACATCTTCTACGGTTGCACGCGGTATCCGAAGTGCGATTACACGAGCAACCAGAAGCTGGTGAACGAGACCTGCCCGAAGTGCGAGTCGGCCTACCTGGTGGAGTATGCGAACAGCGACGGCACGTTCCTGGTGTGCCCGAACAATCGCGAGATGCTGCCAAAGCGCCGGAGCCGCAAGGGCGACGCGGTGGAGGCGAACCTTCCGCCAGAGTGCAGCTTCGAGAAGAAGATTGGCCCTCCGAAGGCGAAGGAGACACCCGTCGATCTGAAGCGGCCTGACCCGGAGAAGACGCGGCCGGTCGCTGAAGCGGTGGCATAGGTCGCTGGTCGAGATACAACGGCACCCAGCCTGCCCAAGTGGCAGGCTGGTCTGTTTCTGTTGGGTATCAGTGGGGTCACAGGGGGAAGACTTCTACAGGCTTTTGTAGGGATCGCTCTTGCAACTTCCCATTTCCGGTAGGTTTGTGGCATACTTAGGGTAAGCCGCTGGGCAGAACCCGGCTCCGGCTTGTACCAGGATGTCAGCAGCTGGGCTGGCGCCATCAACTTTATTTAGAGAGATGGAAGGGGAGAATGGCCAAAGCAATTTGGAACGGACAGACACTGGCTGAGAGCGATGAGATTCAGACAGTTGAGGGTAACGTCTTCTTTCCGGAAGAGGCTGTAAACAGGGTGTTTCTTCGCCCCAGCTCCACGAGCTCGACGCACCCGTTGAAGGGTCTTGCTCGGTATTACACGCTGCTGGTCGATGGTCAGGAGAATCCTGATGCGGCGTGGTATTACCCCGATCCCAAGCCGGGTGCCCGCAAGGTGAAGCACCACGTCGCCTTCTGGCGCGGTGTGGAGATCGTCACGACGTAGGCCCCGTTTGAATGGTTTGCAGGATCGAAGACGCCCCGAGTTCGGGGCGTCTTTCCTTTTGGGGTGAGGAGCTACATGGCGAGGTCGAGGACGATCTTGCCGAAGTGGGCACCGTTCGCCATGTGCTCGAAGGCCGCGCGGTAGTCGGCGAGCGGGAAGACGCGGTCGATGACCGGCTGGATACGGTTGGCCTCGATGGCGGCGAGCATGCGTTCGAACATGCCTCGGCTGCCGACGTAGATGCCGTGGACCTGAACGGATTTGGCGAGGATGGGCGTCGGGTCGATGGTGGCGCCTTTGCCGCTGAGCACGCCGATGACGTAGACCTTGCCGCCGGGCGTGACGGCCTTGAGCGAGAGCGGCAGGGTGCCGGCGCCGCCGACTTCGACGACGTGGTCCACGCCACGCTTGTTGGTGAGGGCTTGCACCTCCTGATCCCATTGGGGATTCGCGCGGTAGTTGACTGTGGCGCTCGCCCCGAGGGCCTGGGCGCGGACGAGTTTTTCGTCGGACGAGCTGGTGGCGATGACGCGGGCACCCATGGCGGAGGCGAACTGCAGGGCGAAGAGCGAGACACCGCCCGTGCCGAGGGTGAGGACGGTCTGCCCAGCGAAGAGGCCGCCGCGCTCGACGAGGGCGTTCCAGGCGGTGAGGGCAGCGCAGGGGAGCGTCGCTGCCTGTTCGTAGGTGAGGGAGTCGGGAATGCGGATGAGGCCGCTCGCGGGGAGGATGCGCTCGGTGGCGAAGACGCCGTCGATGGGGCCTCCGAGTGCGGACTTTCCGGTTGCGTTCTGGATGGGGCCGTCGCGCCAGTCCTGGAAGAAGAGCGAAGCTACCCGGTCGCCGGGCTTGAGGGTGGTGACGGCGGGGCCGACGGCGAGGACCTCGCCTGCGGCGTCGGAGCCGGGGATGCGGGGCATCTGGAGCTTGGGGTTATATTCGCCGCGGACGACCATGAGGTCGCGGTAGTTGAGCGAGGCGGCGTGGAAGCGGACGTGGACGTCAGAAGGTCCGAGGGGGCCGAGGACGATGTCCTCAAGGGCGAGGTGGTCGAGGCCGAAGGCGTGGAGGCGGAGGGTCTTGGGGGTGGGCATCGAGCGAACTCCTTACTCCGTGATTATCCGCGTTTGGGTGTCAGGGAGATAACGCTGCCACTCGGCGGGCGACTCCGCGACACGTTTGATGACGGCGTTGCGTTCGCGGAGGAGGTTGAGCATGTAGCGGCGGAGGAAGAGGAGCTCGGCGAGTAGACCGAGGAGCGGGAGCGGGGCGGCGATGCGGAAGACGTCCTTCATCTCGGTGAACGTGGGAGAGATGGCACGGAAGATGTGGTCGGCCTGCATGGAGCGGAAGATACCTTCGACCATGGTGACCTGGAAGTACGTGGGCGCTTGGAGCGCGGTGGTTTCGCTGGTGAGGTTCTGCCAGATGCCAAAATGTTTGGCCCGCCAGGTGACGCGCTGGTGGAGGCCAACCAGCCCAGTTGTGACGCCGCCGGTAGCGAGTGCCTGTTCGCCGGAGTGGATGTTGGAGCGGAGGTGGACCTCGACGGAGCGGGAGAGGTCGAAGCAGCGGTCGATGGGGGCGTGGATGAGGGTGGTCTCTTCGATGTGGATCAACGGGACCTCCAAGGCGAGCGTTCTAGTTTTGAACGTGTTCAAATTTTAGACGCGACGGAGCCGTCGGTCAAACTTTGTTCAGCTTGAACGGTGCGGAGGGCTTGGACGCAGCTGCGGTTATGGGTGGCCGGAGGTGGGTGGGGTGGTGGTCGCTTTGCTCTCGGGCGGACTCCCACTGGGGTCCTCGGTGTGATGAAGGCCGATCTGGGCATCGAGCGCGGACTGAATGAGCGCGGCGGAGTCCTTGCGGCCAAATTCCTTTGCGTGGTCCAGGGCTGATTTACCATCCTTATCTCGCGAGGTGGGATCGGCTCCCGATTCGAGGAGGAGCTTTGCGATCTCGGGGTCGAAGGCGTACATGAGTGCGGTGCCGCCGGAGGAGTCGCGTTGATTGACCTTTGCGCCAGCGCCGAGGAGGAGTTGAGCGATCTCTGCGGAGTCGGCCATGAAGAGAGGCGGCCGGTTCCACAGGTCTTCCTCGTTGGGGTCTTCTCCGGCTGCGAGCAGCAGTTTGACGATGGAGGCCGCCTCACCGGGATGCTCGTCATCGTTGCGGTCGACGGCCTGCGCGAGGAGAGAATGGCCGTCGTTGGCCGCCAGGGAGACGCTGGCGCCTCGTTGCAGAAGGCGCTTGACAATGCTGATGTGGCCGCGGCTCACCGCTGCGAAGAGAGGAGATTGTGGGCCTTGGTCATCGTCCTCATCGGAGGATTTCGGATAGGCCAGTCTGAGGGGCGCGTGATGATCGAGCCAGAAGTCGACAACGGGGATAGATCCGGATGTCGCTGCCATCGAGAGACATTCGTAGCGGACATGGGGCGGAAGACTCGAGGCCTTTGCCGGGGTGACGAGCATGCGCTGGACGAGGTCGATGTCTCCCGAGGCGGATGCGGCGCATATGGGGGAGGGGGTGTTCTTGTCGGCGGAGACGAGGGGCGTCTTGGCGACGATGAAGGCATCGGTGAGAGGCGTGCGCTTGCTGGCGATGGCGTTGTTGTAGAGGGCCAGATTGGTCGCGTCGGCTGCGGCGAAGTTCCAGTGCTCGGCGCGGAGAGAGGAGAGGGTGTTGTCATTGCCACGAACCCAGCGTGCAGTGTCAGCGGCTTCGTCGATCGCTGATTCGAGATGTTCGATGGCTTCGGGGAGGCCGACGACGAGGCCCCCGTAGTCGTGGACCGTCTTCGTGATCTTGCCGAAGGTGACTGTCAAGGTTTGCGAAGGCATGTCGGTCCAGTTGCAGGTGTAATCGTTTTGCGCAGATAGGAAGTCTGCGCGGCGGAAGGAGTTCCAGAGCTCTCGCATTGTGTCCGACGAGACTCGTGCGTGATGGATTCCGGGCACGGTGACGAAGGCATAAGGACGATCTGGCGCAACGAAGGTGATGTCTCCATCACCGCTTAACGTCACCTTGTAGCTTGGACAGGAGCCGAGGCAGCCGGTGCGTTCGAGGGAGATGTTGACTGTCCTCATGTAGGGCACTTCAGGGAGAGGGATGTGCACACTCTCCCAGCGTTCCTGAGGGTATACACGGACGTAGTCGGTGAATTCGACGCGGCGGATCTGGCCATCGATGCGAACTGGCTGGAAGGCGCGGTGCATCTCGATCTCTTGTGCCTGGGCGTAGAACTTCTCTGGGCCGCCCGTGGGGGTCGCGGAGTCGACGCGTCCGTTCTCGTTGACCACGACTTCGAGGGTGACGCTGACCATCATGCCGAAGATGCGACCGCCCTGGTGCATGGCTCGCTGGATGGGCGTGAGGTTGGGCGGGTCTGGGTCGTCGTCGGCGTGGATGTTGACGACAGGTGTGAGGAGACGCATCTCCATGCGGTCGGGGAGCGGAACCGGATCGGGCCTGAGTTGTTGCGCGCTGAGTTTCAGTGTGAGAACGACGAGGCACAAGAGGGATGCCACAAGAAAGATGCGGGTCTCTCCACTACGCGGGCCGATGAGACCGTTGCGCTTCGATCGAGGTGACACAGTGCGATGACGGGCCGCGTGGCGATCGCGGGACGGGTACTCTGCAGGAACGTCTTTGAGCCGCATGGAGGAAAGGATCGCACCCAGCTGGCCGGGAGGCAATACGGCGGCTGATGGTTCAGGAGCGACCGGACAAAAGCGACGATTGGGGGAATTTGGTGATTGACATAATCGCCTAAATCCACAACTATGTGGTTGTGGATTCTCTGGGCACAACGTTGGCGGCTTTGTCGGACCCGACGCGGCGGGCGATGGTCGATCGGCTGACTCGTGGGCCGGCGACGGTGGGTGTTCTGACCGAGCCGTTTGATGTTTCTCAGCAGATGATCTCGAAGCACATTGCGTGCCTGGTGCGGGCGCGGATCGTGATCAAGACGAAGCGGGGACGAGAGAGTGTTTGCAGGCTGAGGCCGGAGGCGATCAAGACCGTCAGTGACTGGGCGATCAGCTATCGCAGGTTCTGGGAAGAGAGTTTCGACAAGCTGGGCGTGGTTCTCAATCAAATGAAGAAAGAGGAGGTGCGAGATGGCAGAAAAGACGGTTAGCGAAGTGGAGCGGATGGTGGTGACACGTGTGTTCGATGCCCCACGCGAGTTGGTGTGGAAGGCGTGGACCGATCCGAAGTACATCATGCAGTGGTGGGGGCCGAAGGGTTTTACTTCGCCGGCTTGTGAGATGGACTTCCGCGTTGGAGGGAAGCTGCTGTGCTGCATGAAGTCGCCGGATGGGCAGGAGTTCTGGAATGCGAGCGAGTTCCACGAGATTATTCCGCAGGAGAAGATCGTTTCCTCCATGTACTTCGCGGACTCGAAGGGCAACAAGATCGATCCAGCGACGCTTGGGATTGAGCACGAGGCGATCGAAGATGCGTTTGACGTGACGCTGTTTGAGGATCTTGGCAACGGCCAGACACGGCTTACGTTCATCGGAAACGAACCGGCGGAGAGTGCGAAGAACAGCGGACAGATGGAAGGCTGGAACCAGATCCTCGACAAGATCGCCGACGTTCTCGCGGAGATGAAGCAGGCGAAGTAGGAAGCTCGTGGCAAACGTAGCCGGGTGACCGGGCTTGGTATCTTGTAAGGCCCCCAAGCCTCCAAGCCCCCGACGTCTCAAAGTCGAGACGTCGGGCACCCGGTTCGTGCTTTCTGAGGCTTCTGCGGCAGGGCACCCACATCTCAGAAGCGAGATGTGGGGCACCTGGATTCGTGGCAGTGACGCGGGCTTGGCTGAGGCGAGGTAAGCTGGTTCGCATGCATGTTCGTTGGCTGGTGGTTGGCATTGGGGACATTACGCGGAAGCGGGTGATTCCTGCGATCTTGTCGGATGCGCGTAGCACGCTGGCGGGTGTTGTCACGCGGGATGTGGCGAAGGCTGCGGCGTATCCCGGTGTGAGTTCGTGGACGACGCTGGATGCGGCGCTGGCGGCGGATGGGATGCAGTCGAGCTTCGATGCGGTGTATATCGCTACGCCAGTGGTGATGCATGCGGAGCTGGCGATTGCGGCGCTGGATGCGGGTAAGGATGTGCTGTGCGAGAAGCCGGTGGCGATGAACTTTGCGGAGGCGCAGAGTATCGTTGCGGCGGCTGATCGCAGTGGGAGGTTGCTTGGCGTGAGTTACTATCGACGGCTGTATCCGAAGCTGGCGCGGGCGAAGGAGTTACTTGCGCAGGGTGTGATTGGTCAGCCGGTGTTTGCCGAGGGGATCTATCACGGCTGGCTGGAGAGCGAAGAGCGGGGCTGGCTGCGGGATCCGAAGATGGCCGGCGGAGGTCCGCTATATGACGTGGCGTCGCACCGGATCGACGCGCTGAACTTTCTCTTTGGCAAGCCGGAGCGGGCTGTGGGAATGCGGTCGAATGCGCTGCATGCGCTGGAGGTCGAGGACTCGGCGACGGCGGTGATCGGGTATGCGGGGGGTGTGCAGGCGGTGGTCGATGCGCGGTGGAACTCGCGGGTACCACGGGATGAGTTTCGCATTGTTGGTGTCGAGGGGGAGATGAATCTCACGCCGCTGAATGGGCCTGCGTTGCGCTGGCCCGGTGGCGAGGAAGAGTTGCCGACGGCGGAGAACACGCATGGGCCGTTGATTGCAGATTTTGTCGCGGGAGTTCTGGATGGTAAGGCGCTGGTTGCGCCGGGTCGTGAGGCGATCTGGACGGACTGGGTGACAGAGCAGGTGATGAAGGGTGCATAAAGCGCCGCTCTGCATCATGTCCTCTGCGTTGCGGATATGTCGCGCCTTCAGCGCTGGGAGCTTTCTTCCCCAGATACCTGTGCCTTTGGCCCAGGCTAGTATGTGGTCGCGCCGATGGCGCTTCAACCCGTTCTGAGGGCAGGCAGCTGATGTAGCGCGATTATCCTGCGACCCCACATCTCTTCGAGGTGTGGGGCACCCAGAAGGTGTGGCAGCCATGGCTACAGCGCAGCGGCTTCGATGAGCGGTGTGACGGCGGCGAGGTTCTTGATGAGGTCGGCAGGGATGTTGTGGCGGGCGGCGAGGTACTCGGGCGTGTTGATCGCGAGGTAACTGTTGCCGTCGGCGTCTTCCCAGGCGAGCGCCTTTAGGGGAAGGTCGATGGAGGAGGTTGGGGCCGCGAGCATGACGGGCGTGCCGGCTTTGGGATTGCCGAAGATGAGCACAGCGCAGGGAGGCATGTGCAGGCCGGCTTCTGCAGCGAGCTGGCTATGCTCGATGCGGGCGAAGACGGTGACGCCGTGCTGCTGGAGCGCGGTGGTGAGTCGATCGAGCGTTTCTGCGGGAGCGTGCTTGCTGGGAAAGATCTTCAGCCCGTTGTCCTGAGTCGGTTCCATGGCTCGTTCTCCTTGAGGTGCGGCGGATACGACCATCTTAGAGGCGCGGCGTCGCAGCGCTGTGAAAGATGAAGGAGACGGGATCGAGTTTCGAGTGGCGAGCTTTGGGTTGCGAGTTTGTCGTTGCGGATGTTTAGAACCAGACTCCAGATGCCAGTTTGCCAGATACCAGGTTGCGGTTAAGCGCGAACCCGGGTCCGATGGTTCGGACCCGGGTTCGCTTGTTCGTGACGGATTGACAGGGCTACGCCTTGACGACGTGGCCGTTCTCGACCTTGACCGGATCGAGGAAGGGCATGGCCTTGCGGAGCTCGGCGCCGACCTTCTCGAGCGGGTGATCGCGGTCCTGCTGGCGGAAGGCTTCGAACTCCTTGCGGCCGTTGTTCTGGTCGTCGATGAAGCGCTTGGCGAAGGCGCCGGACTGGATGTCGGTGAGGACGTCCTTCATGGCCTTCTTGGTCTCGGCGGTGACGATGCGCGGACCGGTGACGTAGTCGCCCCACTCGGCGGTATCGGAGATGGAGTGGCGCATGTACTCGAGGCCGCCGCGGTACATGAGGTCGACGATGAGCTTGAGCTCATGGAGGACCTCGAAGTAGGCGAGCTCGGGCTGATAGCCGGCCTCGGTGAGGGTCTCGAAGCCAGCCTTGACGAGGGCAGCGGTGCCGCCGCAGAGGACAGCCTGCTCGCCGAAGAGGTCGGTCTCAGTCTCTTCGGTGAAGGTGGTCTCGAGCACGCCGGCGCGGGTGCAGCCGATGCCCTTGGCGTAGGAGAGTGCGTTGGCGAGAGCCTTGCCGCTGGCATCCTGCTCGACCGCGACCAGGCCGGGTACGCCGCCGCCTTCGGTGAAGACCTCACGCACGCGATGGCCGGGGGACTTGGGCGCGACGAGCGAGACGTCGACCGTGGTGGGAGGCGTGATGGTGCGGAAGCGGATGTTGAAGCCGTGCGCGAACATCAGGGTCTTGGGCTGGCCGTCGGAGCCGAGGGCGTGGAGCGCGGGCTCGATCTCGGCGTAGACCTTGGCTGCGGTCTGGTCGGGCACGAGGACCATGATGGTGTCGGCCCACTGCGAGGCTTCGGCGACGGAGACGACCTCGAGGCCGGCGTTCTCAGCCTTCTTGGCGTTGGCGGAGCCGGGACGGAGGCCGACCTTGACCTGCACGCCGGAGTCCTTGAGGTTGAGCGCGTGCGCGTGGCCCTGCGAGCCGTAGCCGATGATGGCCACCCGCTTGGACTGGATGAGGGAGAGGTCTGCGTCTTGATCGTGGTAAGTCTTTGCCATGTTCGCTTCGTCTTCTTTCTTCTGGGTTGACTCTATTGTCTCGTTCACGACACCTGGTGGTAAAGGCGGTAATGCTCTTTGTTCAGGGATGTGAACGGGCGGAAGGTAATGGGGCCGCGCTCGGTGGCGACGGTCCAGTCGGTGGAGGTGGAGGACACGCGCTGTGCGGAGAGGAGTTGTGCGCGCGTGAGTTGTTCGTTCGCCAAGGGAAGGACGGCGAAGAGAGTCTGTGGGCCGCACATGAGCGCGACGAAGTTGGGGTGCTCCGCGTCGAGCTGAGCGAGGCGTAGCGGCATATCGAACTCGATCTCGACGCGATCGCCCTTGCGCCAGGTGCGATCGATGGTGAACCACGTGCCGGCAATGAGTGGCTGTTGGAAAGCTTTGCCGTTGATGCTGATGCGCGTCTGCGGGCCGGCCCAGGCGGGGATGCGGAGGTCGAGCGGGAACTGGGTTGTGCGGTCGGCGTCGAGGTGCAGTGTGACTTCGTTGCCGTGGGGATAGGTTGTGGCCTGCGTGAGCAAGAGGCGCGCTGCACCTTGCTGCCAGCGAATGCGCGAGGGTGTGTAGAGGTTGATGGAGAGGCCGCGAGCGGTGCAGAAGGCGGTGCTGATGTGATAGTCGGCGGTGATCTGTGGCAGCGTACCGGAGCAGCAGGGCCACTTGTCGGGGTGATAGGTCTTGACCGCGTCCTGGTTGTAGTCGGAGTAGTAGAACGCGTGGCCTTCTTCGGTGATGGGCAGGGAGCCGAGCACGGTGTTGTAGAGCACGGTCTCCATGCTGTCGCCGTAGCTGGGGTCGCCGGAGACGCGCATGAGGTAGCGGGCTATCTTGAAGTGGCCGTAGGCGCCGCAGGGAGTTTCAAAGCTGGAGTGGGTCTTGGTGAGTGAGTCGGCGAGCTCGTTGGTGCCGGGCCTGACGATGGTCTCGTTGGGTCCCCAGCCGCCAGTGGCGAAGCTCTGTTGTTGCAGCAGCGCGAAGCCGTTGTGCGCCGCGCGGAGATGTTTGTCGCTGCCATCGGTGAGGTACGCCTGCGCAGCTGAGTTGAGTGCGTTGACGTGCGAGTAGGCGTGATCGTGCACGGCGGGGTTTTCGCCGCGGGCGAGAGGATCGAAGTACTCGCGGTCCTGCAGGTACTGCTGGGCGAGCTTGTGATAGCGGTCGCCTGCGCCGCGCTGGTAGGCGAGGTAGAAGTTTTCGGGGAGGGTATATGGCTCGTCCCAGGTGTAGGCATCGTTGCGGTGCGGCCGATCGTGTTGCTCGGCGCGCGTGAGAGCGCGTTCCGGGAAGTGCGGCAAGGCTACATCGGTGGTGGCGTTGAGTGCGTCGAAGGCCGTAGGGCAGACGGCAAACTGGTGGGCATCGATGAGGCCGATGTTGAGCTTGTCGTAGGTGTAGCAGGGGAAGTTATACGTCTCGTAGAACTTCGGCGAGATGGTTCGCGCGTACTCGCTCACGAGTGTGTGGACCTTCTGCTGTGTGGCGCGATCGCCGGTGACGGCGTAGGCGCGCGAAAGAGCCGAGACCCATTGTCCAAAGGCGTGACCGGAGGCGAAGCCCGGCATTCCGGTGTCGGGCGTGAAGATTTTGGTCCATGCGTACCAGCCGCCCATGTCATCCCCGGGAGCGGGCAGGCCGGCGGCCAGACGGAACGGCATGAGCATGCGATCGTTGTCGAGCCTGAGGAAGAAGGCGTGGTTCTGGTCGAACTGCTGCTTCATGGGGCCGTTGAGCAGCTCGACCTGGGAGTAATCGAGCTGCTGGAGCTTTGTGGGGCGCGTGGTACTTGCCGGTACCGTGGCGCGGGCCGGCACGCCGCGAGTCTGCAGCAGGGCTGCGGCGGAGAATACGCTGGCTGATTGGACGAAGTGGCGGCGGTTCATCGTTAGGCCTTCAGGCGTAGTGGAGGATCTAGTCGAACTCGGTGGGCAGCTTGTCGTCTTCGGGGAGCGCGTCGGGATCGAGGTCGAGGATGTCGGTGGTCGGCTCGTTGAGGGGGCTGCTGTCGGCTTTCGTGCCGAGCGCCTTGAGGACGCGGCTGGTGTGGAGGCCGCGGCGCATGGCCATGCGGCCGGTGCGGGAGACCTCGAGGACGTCGTAGCCGGTCTCGCGCAGGACCTGGAGCAGGCCTTCGATCTTGGAGGCGGAGCCGGTCATCTCGAGCATGACGGACTCTGGCGCGAGATCGACGATACGGGCGCGGAAGACGGTGGCGAGTTCGAAGATCTGCGAGCGCGAGTGGACGCCGTGCGGATGCTGCGGGCCGGCCGCGACCTTGATGAGGCAGAGCTCGCGCACGACGGCTTCGGCGCGGTTGACCTCGTCGACGTGAATGGTGGTTTCGAGCTTGTAGAGCGACGCACGAATGCGGTGGGCGGCGTTCTCGGGAGCTTCGCAGACGATGGTCATGCGCGAGGCATCGGAGCGTTCGCTTTCGCCTACCGTGAGCGAGACGATGTTGATGCTGAGGCGGCGAAAGAGGGAGGCCACGCGCGTCAGCACGCCGGGCTTGTCGTCAACGAGGGCTACGAAGGTATGCAGCATAAAGGCAGGGTCCAGGGTTCAGGGGTTAGGGTTCAGAGGGACCGGTTAGGAGTGATTGGGGGTGTTGGGATCCCAGAGCGGTGTCTGGTGGTTCTCGTCATGGACCAATGAGCCGATGTTGTGGTCCTTGTCGTGGAAGCTGCCGAGGGTGAACTCTCCGGCAACGTGGTAGGCGTGGCCGCAGGGCAGTGGGCCCTGGGTGAACTTTTCGCTGGCGCACTTGGAGCCGCGGTAGATGTGGAACCACTCGATGGGATCGCGGGCGTCGACGAGCTTCTGCGAGATATGGAGTTGGTCGAAGGAGTGGTCGTGCGCGGCGTCGCGGAGCTGCCAGACGATAGCGGAGATCTGTTCGTCTGTGGCGTTCTCGGGCGCGACCAGGGTGATGCCCATGGCGTCCTGGTGGAAGACCTTGAATGCGGGTGGTGCGATGGTGGGGCGTGCGGGATATTGCACCGCAGGTGCTGCGGGCTTCGTGGGCGCCGGTTGCGATTGCGGTGAGGGCGCGGAGCTGCAGGCCGTAAGCGCGAGGGCCGCGAAGGTGGCAGCGATGGGTGTCAGACGTGGCATGGTTACAGGGCCCTCCGATACACGACGGTGCGGTTCACGTGGCTGTCTGCGGGGATGTTCGGGTGGTCGAAGTCGAGGGCGGGCATGTAGGTCATGCCGAGCTTCTCCATCACGCGGCGGGAGGGTTGATTCTCGACGGCGGTGATGGCGACGACTTCGTGAAGCTGCGTAGTTTCGCGAAGGTAGTTAAGGATGGCGTTGGCGCCTTCGGTCGCGAGGCCTTTACCTTGTGCGGTGGTGGCGAGGCGCCAGCCGATCTCGACTGCGGGCTGTGCGACGTTGGGAATGGCGAAGCGCATGGTCTGCGCGCCGAGGATGCCGAGTAGCTCGCCGGTGGCGCGGTCTTCGGCGGCGAACATGGTGAAGCCGTCGCGGGCGAGTTGTGCGTTGTAGCGGGCCATGGCTTCTTCGGTTTCCTGCTGGGTCATGGGGGCGTGGAAGTAGCGCATCACGGCGGGGTCGGCGTTCATCGCAGCGAAGGGTGTGAGGTCGCGGGGCTGCCACTCACGGAGGAGCAGGCGTTCGCTGGCGAGTTGGAGCGTGGTGGTCATGCTTCGAGAGATTTCGCTGAAGTGTGGCGACGAGAGGCGATTGCGATCCAGGTTCGTACCAACAAGCAATAGAACGTGAGGCTAAACAACGTCTCAAAGGTGATGAAGGCACCGTTCGAGATTGTTATGGCTCCTTCTCGATAAAACAGAAGACCTCCGACGGAGAAGCCAGGAAATAGAAAAATGGCGCACACCTGGAGGTGTGGTACGAAGAAGCAGGCCCACGACAAAGCCACGAGAACGATCGAGGTGATGATCGCAGTGCGCCAGTGAGCGTTTCTCCATGGATTGGTCACTACTCATCCTCGGCGGTTTCGAGTAATGGATCGTGGACGGGGCGGCGGACCATCTCGTGTAGAGCGGCACCGGGGGCGATCATGGGGTAGACGCCGTCTTCCTTCTCGACGGCGAAGTTGATGAGGAAGGGCTTGCCGCTGGTGCGGGCCTTCGTCACCGTAGGCGTTACATCTGCGCGCTGGCTGACGTTGGTAGCGTCGATGCCGTGTGCGTTGGCGAGCATGACGAAGTCAGGCGAGAGGATGGGTGAGGCGGAGTAGTTCTTGTCGTAGAAGGTCTCCTGCCACTGACGCACCATGCCGAGGAAGCCGTTGTTGATGACGGCGACGTTGATGGGCAGCTGCTCCTGCACGATGGTGGAGAGCTCGGAGGCGGTCATCTGGAAGCCGCCGTCGCCGGCGATGACCCAGACGTCCTTCTCGGGGCAGGCCATTTGGGCTCCAATCGCTGCCGGTAGAGCAAAGCCCATCGTCCCGAGGCCGCCGGAGGTTACTAGCGAGCGCGGGGCTTCGTGCTTGAAGTACTGGGCCTCCCACATCTGGTGCTGGCCTACGTCGGTGACGATGATGGTTTGTTCGAGACGGCCTGCGGCCTGGGCCTCGCGCCAGATGTCGTGGATGACGTGGGCGGCGTAGAGGTGGCCGTTGTCGGGCAGGTTGATGATGTCGCGGACGGCGGCGGTGCCCTTGCTGGCGTTGATCTCCTTGATCCAGGCGATGTGGTCAGCCTTGAGTTCGCCGATCTCAGCGGTCATCAGCGGGAAGAGGAGATTGAGGACTTCCTTGAGGTCGCCGATGAGGGCGACGTCGGCGCGGACGTTCTTGTTGACTTCGCTGGGATCGATCTCGACGTGGATCTTTTTCGAGTTGGGCGAGTAGTGCGCGAGGTTGCCGGTGACGCGGTCGTCGAAGCGCATGCCGAAGGCGAGCAGGAGGTCGGCCTGCTGGATGGCGTTGTTGACCCAGCTCTCTCCGTGCATGCCCATCATGCCAAGCTGCAGCGGATGCGCGGCAGGGATGGCGCCGAGGCCGAGCAGGGTGCTGGCGATGGGGATCTGCAGCGTCTCGGCGAACTGGATGACCTCGCGCTGGGCTCCGCTCTCCACGATGCCGTGGCCGGCGAGGATGACGGGACGCTTGGCGGCTTTCACGAGCGCGAGCGCTTCGCGGATGGAGGTGTCCTCCGCGCTCAGCATGGGGTGCGGACGATAGGGCTTGGGCTTCGACATGTCGAAGTCGAAGACGGCGGAGGCCTGCTGTGCGTCCTTGGTGATGTCGACGAGCACGGGCCCGGGGCGGCCCGAGCGTGCGATCTGAAAGGCGAGCCGCACGGTGGGTGCGATGTCCTCGGCCTTGGTCACGAGGAAGTTGTGCTTGGTGATGGGCAGCGTGATGCCGGTGATGTCGACTTCCTGAAACGCATCCGAGCCGAGCACCTTGGAGGAGACCTGGCCGGTGATGGCGACCATCGGGATGCTATCGAGCATGGCGGTGGCGAGTCCGGTGACGAGGTTGGTCGCGCCGGGGCCGGAGGTGGCCATGCATACGCCGACCTTGCCCGAGGCGCGCGCGTAGCCATCGGCCATGTGGGATGCGCCTTGTTCGTGGCGCACGAGCACGTGATGGATGGAAGGGAACTTGCGCAACGCGTCGTAGATGGGCAGGATGGCTCCGCCGGGATAGCCGAAGACGGTGGTGGTGCCTTCGCCGGCGAGCGTGGCCCAGAGGATCTCGGAGCCGGTGAGGGTGGGGTGCGTACTCATAGTGTTAAACCTCCGGTGCGACGATTGTCGCGTTCCTTGCGGTTGATTGCTGGTCCGAGCAAAATACAGGGGTTCTTCGCTTCGCTCAGAATGACGGCGATTAAAACTGAGGGCATAACGGTTAGCTTGTTACGGCTCCGATGCTGGCGCTGCTTACGGTGTTGGCGTACTTGGCGAAGACGCCGCGCTTGAAGCGAGGCTCGGGGGCTTTGAAGTCCTTGAGGCGGGCGGCTAACTCTTCGTCGCTGATGTTGAGCTGGAGCTTGCGGTTGGGGATGTCGAAGGTGATGGTGTCGCCTTCGTGCACGGCGGCGATAGGGCCGCCCATGAAGGCTTCGGGGGCGACGTGGCCGGCCATGAGGCCGCGGGTGGCTCCGGAGAAGCGGCCGTCGGTGAGCAGGGCTACGGTTTCCGAGAGCTCGGGGATTCCTTTGATGGCGGCGGTGACGGCGAGCATCTCGCGCATGCCGGGGCCGCCTTTGGGGCCTTCATAGCGGATGACGCAGACGTCGCCGGGGTTGATCTTGCCTTCGTTCACCGCGGCGAAGCAGAGGTCTTCGCTATCGAAGACGCGGGCGGTGCCGGTGTGATGAATGCGCTCGTGTCCGGCTACCTTGACGACGCAGCCATCGGGCGCAAGGTTGCCGCGCAGGATGACGAGGCCGCCGGTCGGCTTGAGGGGCTTCTCCCAGGTGTGGATGACGGGCTGGTTGGGTGTCTCGACGGCGTGCGCGGCTTCTTCGAAGAGGGTCTTGCCGGTGACGGTGGAGATGTTGTGCAGCGAGCCGCGATCCATCAAGCGCTTCGCGAGCACGCGGGAGCCGCCGGCTTCCTGGTAGTCCTTGGCGTTGTACTTGCCGCCGGGTGAGAGGTCGCAGATGAAGGGCGTGCGCTCGGAGATCTGGTCGAAGTCTTCCATCGAGAGCGGGATGTCTAGCTCGTGTGCGATGGCGATGAGATGGAGCACGGCGTTGGTCGAGCCACCGGAAGCGCAGACGGCGGTGATGGCGTTCTCGAGGGCTGAGCGGGTGAGGATGTCGCGGGGCTTGACCTGCTTGCGGGCCAGCTCCATGACGAGGTGTCCGGCTTCGCGCGAGGCGTTGTGCTTTTCGAGGCTCATGGCGGGCACGCCGGTGATTTCGATGGGCGAGATGCCGAGGAACTCGCCAGCCATGGCCATGGTGTTGGCGGTGAACTGGCCGCCACAGGCTCCGGGGCCGGGGCAGGCTGCGGCTTCGACGGCTTCGAGCTGATCGTCGTTGATCTTGCCGGCGGCGTGCGAGCCGATGGCTTCGAAGACGTTGAGGATGGTGATCTCTTTGCTCGAGCCGTCGGCCTGCGGCAGCTTGCCGGGCATGATGGAACCGCCGTAGAGCATGAGGCCGGGGATGTTGAGGCGGGCAAGCGCCATGATGGCGGCGGGCATGTTCTTATCGCAGCCGGCGATGCAGACGAGGCCGTCGAAGGAGTTACCGCGACTTACTAACTCGATGGAGTCGGCGATGACTTCGCGCGAGATGAGCGAGGCCTTCATGCCTTCGGTGCCCATGGTGATGCCGTCGGAGATGGTGACGGTGTTGAACTCCATGGGCGTGCCGCCGGCCTCGCGGATGCCTTGCTTGACGGCCTCGGCGACCTGGCGGAGGTGGAAGTTGCAGGGGCCGATCTCGGTCCAGGTGTTGGCGATGCCGATGATGGGCTTGTGCAGGTCTTCCTTGCTGAAGCCTACGCCGCGGAGATAGGAGCGGGCAGCGGCGCGCGATGGGCCTTCGGTGAGGGCGATGGAGTTGGTTTTGCCGGGAACGTTCGACACTTGCTGTTACCTCAGCGGCTAAAGCCGCGATCATTGCGATTGTTGAATGTCACGGCTGAAGCCGTGACCTGCCGTTCTTGCTGGGCCTATTGTGTCGGGCCTTCAGCCCTCTAGTCCTTTTGTCGTCTGAACCTAGGCCTTCGGCCTAGGCTGGTATAGGTCGCGCCGTTGGCGCTGGATGGTGCGGGTACCTCAGCGGCTAAAGCCGCCGTCTTTGAATCGTTCGTTCGGCACGGCTGAAGCCGTGCCCTTAACAAGACGGCTGCGGATTATGCCGCACGCTTGCGAGTTATGCGGTTCGGCTTTGGGCTACGCGGCTTTGTCGGACTTGGGGCTTAGCCAGAATTCTTTGTTGTGGTTCTCTTCGAACTTGTCGAGGTCGGATTCGTGGCGGAGGGTGAGGCCGATGTCGTCGAGGCCGTTCAGGAGGCAGTACTTGCGGAACGGGTCGATGTCGAAGTGGGCGGAGAAGCCGTCGGCGTCGGTGACGGTCTGGGCTTCAAGGTTGATCGTGAGCTCGTGCTTTGGGTTCGCGGTGCACTTCTTGATGAGGGTCTCGGTCTCTTCTTCGGTGAGGCGGACGAGGATGATGCCGTTCTTGCCGGCGTTGGAGAAGAAGATGTCGGCGAAGGAGGGCGCGATGACGGCGAGGAAGCCGTACTGGGCGATGGCCCAGGCGGCGTGCTCGCGGGAGCTGCCGCAGCCGAAGTTCTTTTCGGCGATGAGGATCTGCGAGCCTTTGTACGCGGGGTTGTTGAGGACGAAGTCCTTCTTCTCCTCGACGTGGTCGGGGATGTCGAGCTCGTAGCGCCAGTCGTAAAACAGGAAGTCGCCGTAGCCAGTGCGCTCGATGCGCTTGAGGAATTGTTTGGGGATGATCTGGTCGGTGTCGATGTTGGGCAGCGGGAGGGGGACGGCGGTGCTGGTGAGCTTATCTATTGGTGTCATGGCAACTGGTACCTTCTAGAGATCGGTGCGCCTATGAATCATGTTGAACTGCTAAGCGTTGAATTCGTCAGTCTGGTCGATAATGTCGATCCCGATGACGACAATGTCGATGTTCATATCCATCTCAGGGATGGGCGAGCTTATTCGCTCTTAGCTGCAACGCCCAAGAACATCTACCGGTGCATGAGGGATGAAGGCAGTGAGCATTTCTTCAGCGATCCTCCCCCCTTGTTAGTAAATTTCCTGGACGAAGCTCATGTGAGAGCTGCGATTGAAGCGATGCTGGTTGAGAAACCTGATTTGCTGGTGACCTATGGCGTTCTCCAGTCGACCGACTAAGCTTCGTTGAACTTCCAGTTGCGAACGTCGGTGAGGTGGCCGGTGACGGCTGCGGCGGCGGCCATCTCCGGGCTGAGGAGATGGGTGCGGCCTCCGCGACCTTGCCGGCCCTCAAAGTTCCGGTTGGATGTGGACGCGCAACGTTCGCCGGGCTGGAGGATGTCGGGGTTCATGCCGAGGCACATGCTGCAGCCGGGCTCGCGCCACTCGAAGCCTGCGGACTTGAAGACGAGGTCGAGGCCTTCTTCTTCGGCTTGTGCTTTGACGGCCTGAGAGCCGGGGACGACCATCGCGCGGACGGTGGTGGCGACCTTGTGGCCCTTGACGACGGTTGCGGCGGCGCGGAGGTCTTCGATGCGGCCGTTGGTGCAGGAGCCGATGAAGACGGCGTCGACGGCGACCTCTTCCATGGGCATGCCGGGCTTGAGGTCCATGTACTCATAGGCGCGCTCGAAGCCTTTGCGGTCGGCGTCGTCCTTGGCGTCGGTGAGCACGGGGACCTTGCCGTCGATGGTGGTGACCATGCCGGGGGAGGTACCCCAGGTGACGGAGGGAGCGAGCTTGGTGGCATCGATGGTGAGTTCGCGATCAAAGGTTGCGCCTTCATCGGTGACGAGGGCGCGCCATTGCTCGACGGCCAGGTTCCACTGAGCTTCGTAGTCGTCGGTCGTTGTGCCGAGGTCGGGGTTCGCGGGACGGGCATCCGGCGAAACTAGGTTGATCGGCGCGGTGCCCGGGGCGAAGCGTCGGCCCTTGAGGTAGGCGAAGGTCTTTTCGTCGGGGGCGATCATGCCGGCGCGGGCGCCGGCTTCGATGCTCATGTTGCAGATGGTCATGCGGCCTTCCATGGAGAGGGCGCGGATGGCGGAGCCGGCGTACTCGACGGCGTAGCCGGTGGCGCCGGCGGTGCCGATGCGGCCGATGATGTCGAGGATGATGTCCTTGGCGGTGACGCCATAGGGAAGCTCGCCTTCGACGTTAATGCGGAAGGTCTTGGGCTTGGACTGCGGCAGCGTCTGCGTGGCCATGACGTGCTCGACTTCACTGGTGCCGATGCCGAAGGCCAGTGCGCCGAAGGCACCGTGGGTCGAAGTGTGCGAGTCGCCGCAGACGATGGTCATGCCGGGCTTGGTGGCGCCGAGCTCGGGGCCGATCATGTGCACGATGCCCTGGCGGGAGTCCTGCACATCGAAGAACTCGATGCCGAACTCGGCGCAGTTCTTGCGGAGGGCGTTGACCTGCGCGGAGGCGATCTGGTCGACGATGTGGAGGCGCGCTTCGATCGAGGACGTAGGGACGTTGTGGTCGACCGTGGCGATATGGCGTGCGGGATTGCGCAGCTTGCGGCCGGCGAGGCGGAGACCGTCGAATGCCTGCGGCGACGTGACTTCGTGCACGAGCTGGAGGTCGATGTAGAGGATCGTGGGCTCGCCTGTGGGGGAGACGACGACGTGGTTGTCCCAGACTTTTTCGAAGAGAGTGCGCGGCTTGAGAGGCTGTGTAGTCATTTCTGCTCGCTTGTGTTTTCTGTTTCGAATTCATTCAGCCCGAATGTAGTGGGCAAGTAAGTGTCCATCGTTCCTGCGGAGTCGATTACGGTGACGGAGACAAATCTTTCTCGTACGAAAGTATCTTTGAGAGAGTCCAGTAACTCTGCAGGCAAGTTCAGCGTCTGCCGCTCGTTTCGGTCTGGCAGAGTCGTAGCGAACCATAGATGGTAGGCATCACTCTTGAACGGTCGCATTGCTTCGGAGCCAGCGAACACAAGAGATCCAGTTGCGGTATCAATCCAAAGCAAACCTGTGTCGGGACAGGAGTGCGGAACGCATCCCCTGATGATGACGTAGCGGTTTGCCTTTTGCTGCGGGCCGTCAGAAAAGACCTGAAGATGCCATGTGACGTAGTCCGCGAACGTCAAGTCTTTCCCCCTCATGGAGTATCGGAGCGGAAATGCGCGGCGCAGTGCGATACGAAAGCACGGCGCGTCCAACAGCTTCTCGTTTTGCTCGGGAGATTTTCCATTTGGCGCGGCATACTCGAGCATCCAGCGCAGATCGCTCGGACAGGGAGAGGCAACCTTCGCGGTTGCGTGCATTGGAGCCGTTGCCAGGGCTACAGCTAACAGAAGAGGAAGCATTAGTTCATCTCCTGAGCGCGCGAGCCATCATCGCCTGCCTGTGGCGGGAAGGTGTTCGCTCCGGCATCCGCGGGGTCTACCGGCTGCGCGCTGCCGTCGGGAGCGATGAGCAGGGCGCGGCTGATGTGAGGCACGATGCGGTGCGCGAGTGCGAGGCGCGCGTCCCATCGGGAGATGGCGTTGCGCAGGGCGACGGGCAGGGAATCGGCGGAGAGGTCGCGGCTGGCGAAGAGCCAGAGGGTGTAGTCGGCTGCGGCGGAGTCGGTGGTGTGGTTCTGCGTGGACCAGGTGACGCCGGCGAAGACGAGCAGTGGAGTCTTGAGGCCGAGGTCGGCCCAGAGCATGCCGTGCGCGGGACAGAAGTCAGGCACGCAGCCGTCGACGGAGAGATAGCGATTGCCGTCGGCGGTGACTTCACCGTTGGCCGTGAGGAAGAGCGGGATCACCTGCGCGAGCGCGGGCGGCTGCGTGACGTCGGCGTTCCACATGGCCTGGGGCTGCTTGAAGGTGGCGTCGAGCAGCGCCTTGAAGCGGGCGTCGTAGCGGAGCGCGGTTGGGTCGCCGGAGGGAGCGGGCTTGGTGTACTTCCACATCCACTGCAGGTCGTTGAGCGGGGCCTGGTCGTAGTGGTGGGCGGGGTTGCGGGGCGGAGGTGCGATGAGGTGGTTGGGGTCTTCGATCTGCGCGTGGGCTGGAATGCTCATCGAGGCGCACATCGCCGCCGTGCTCGTGAGAGCGAGGGCGGCGGCGAGTTTTCGATAGTTGCGCATGATCGAGTCGTGGTGCTGGTGAGAGCGAATGCAGGTTCCTACGCTGCGCTACGGAATGACAAACAAGAAGAACTATGCGGTGGCTAACTGCTTGGCCAGTTCGTCGAGGACGTATTGGCCCATCTGGGTGGTGCTGGTGTTGGCGGTGGCGCCGCCCTTGGCGATGTCGGCGGTGCGGTGGCCTTGGGCGAGGACGGCGTTGACGGCCTTCTCGATGGCGAGGGCTTCCTGCTCGAGGCCGGCGGAGTGGCGGAGGACCATCGCGGCGGTGAGGATCGCGCCGAGGGGGTTGGCCTTGCCCTGGCCGGCGATGTCGGGCGCGGAGCCGTGGACGGGTTCGTAGAGGTTGACCTTGCCGCCGATGGTGGCCGAGGGCAGCATGCCGAGCGAGCCGGTGATGACGCCGGACTCGTCGGAGAGGATGTCGCCGAAGAGGTTCTCGGTGAGGACGACGTCGTAGGTCTTGGGCTGGTTCATCAGCAGGATGGCCATGGAGTCGACGAGCTGGTGCTCGACGGTGACGTCGGGGTATTGGGGCTTCAGTTCTTCGACGGTGGCCCGCCACAGCTGGGAGCACTCAAGGACGTTGGCCTTATCGACCTGGGTGAGCTTCTTTTTGCGCTTCTGGGCGAGTTGGAAGCCGATGTGCGCGACGCGCTCGACCTCGGGCTTGGTGTAGACCATCGTGTTGATGGCGAGGCCGGTCTCCTTGTCCCAAGAGCGGGGTTGGCCGAAGTAGAGGCCGCCGAGGAGCTCGCGAACGAAGAGGATGTCGACGCCTTCGATGACCTCGGGCTTGAGCACGGAGTTGTTGGAGAGCGCGGAGAAGGCGAGGCAGGGGCGGAGGTTCGCAAAGCCGCCGAGGTGCTGGCGGATGGCGAGCAGGCCGGCCTCGGGGCGCTTGTCGGGCGTGAGGGAGTTGAACTTGTTGTCGCCCACGGCGCCGAGGAGGACGGCATCGGCGGCGAGTGAGATGTCGATGGTCCGCTGCGGCAGTGGCGTGCCTTCGGCGGTGATGGCGACGCCGCCGATGAGGGCTTCGGTGAAGGTGAAGTCGTGGCCGCCAGCAGTGGCGATTGCCTTGAGGACCTTGACGGCTTCGCCCGTAACTTCGGGCCCGATGCCGTCACCGGCGAGGATGGCGATGTTTAGCTTCATGGCGTCCAGGGATTAGGGGTTAGGGATTAGGAAGGCGCTGCGTTGATGTGTCGCGCCTTCAGCGCTCGGTCTTTTCGGTCGATTCCTAGGCCTTCGGCCTAGGCTGGTATGTTGTCGCGCTGTTGGCGCTTGCGTCTTCTATTTCCTTCATGGCTCATTCGACAGCTCAGGTCTTCTGAGAGCCGAGGTACAGTACGTACCCCTTGAATGCGACGGCCCAGACGACTGGAATCATGATGCCCGGCAAAATCAGCCAGTTTGGGAGTCTGTTCGAAAGGCTCGTTTGTGCAAATAACACCACTCCTACGAAAGGCCCGAATGCGATGATCCCTTGCCATCGGATGAGTGAGTTCTGAGTCGGCGTCAATCCGTTGTCGATGTCTGGCGCTTCCATAGGGCGCTCCGGTAGCTACGACACGCTTGCGGTTTCGGCGACTGGGGCATGGAGCAAGCCGATGAGGTCCTGGTCGTAGATGTCTTTTTTGCGGTCGGCGAGGTCAGTGAAGCGTTCGTAGACGATGAGGAGCTGTTCCTTGTCGAGTGGGTGGCCGAGTTTGGTGAGGCGTTCGGCAAGGGCGGCGCGACCGGAGTGCTTGGTGAGCACGAGGGAGTTCGTGGGCACGCCCATGGATTCGGGCGTCATGATCTCGTAGGTGAGCGGGTTGGCGATGACGCCGTGCTGGTGGATTCCGGCGGCGTGGGCGAAGGCGTTGGCTCCGACGATGGCCTTGTTGGGCGCGGCCCCGAAGCTGATGCACTCGGCCAGCATCTGGCTGGTCTTGTAGAGCTCGGTGGTGACGATGCTGTGGTCGTAGGGGAGCTTGTCCTTGCGGACGGTGAGGATGGCGGCGAGCTCTTCGAGGGAGGCGTTGCCGGCGCGTTCGCCGATGCCGTTGATGGCGCACTCTACCTGGCGGACACCGGCTTCGATGGCGGCGAGGGTGTTGGCGACGGCGAGGCCGAGGTCATCGTGGCAGTGCGCGGAGAGGATGATGCCGTCGGCGTCGATCTGCGGGATGCGCTCGCGGACCATGCGGAACATGGCGGCGTAGTCGGCGGGTATGCAGTAGCCGACGGTGTCGGGCAGGTTGAGGGTCGTGGCCCCGGCCTGGATGGCGACTTCGAGGGCCTTGACGAGGAAGTCGGGATCGGTGCGGGTGGCGTCCTCGGGGGAGAATTCGACGTTGTCGACGAGGGTGCGGGCGTAGGCGACGCACTCGGCGATCTGGTCGAGAGCCTGCTCGCGGGTGATCTTGAGCTTGGCGGTGAGGTGCAGGTCGGAGGTCGAAAGGAAGGTGTGGATACGGCTTCGGTCGGCGGCCTCGACGGCCTTGGCGACGGCCTCGATGTCGACTTTCTTGCAGCGGGCGAGACCCGCAATCCTGGGGGCGCCGTTGCCTCGGCCGATGGTCTCGGCGATGGCCTTCACGCTGTTGAAGTCACCATGCGAGGCGATGGGGAAGCCAGCCTCGATGATGTCCACGCCAAGCTTCGCGAGCTGGGCGGCCAGGCGCATCTTTTCAGCGTGGTGCATGGCGCAGCCGGGGGACTGCTCGCCGTCGCGGAGGGTGGTGTCGAAGAAGACGATGTGGTTCGAGATGGCCATGTTCGGTGAGACCTTTCGTGCGCGCGGCAATCGGGTGCGTTGGCTGCCCTTCGCTACTGGACTAAAGCATAACCCGCCCTTATGCTCGGAGCGAGGCGTATCAAAACTTCTAATGCCAGCATAGGGCTCCATTGGCATTAGACAGAAAGAGTACGACAGCTGCGGGCATCAGGGAATAGGCATTTTCAGACCTGTTGGAGTGGTTCGCAAGCGATACGAGCGCAAGGTGAACGCCGGATGACGTTGCGATGAATGTCGCCGCCGCGGCGAGGGATGGGAAGCGATGGACCTCTTTCAGTTGGAGACATTTTTGGCCGTGGCGGAGGAGCGCAGCTTCTCTCGCGCGGCGGCGCGGTTGCATCGCACGCAGCCGGCGGTGAGCCAGGTGATTGCGAAGCTCGAAGCGGAGCTGGGTGAGACGCTGCTGGAGCGCACGTCGCGCGATGGCCGGCTGACGGATGCGGGCGAGGTGCTCCGCGAGCATGCGCAGAAGATGCTGAACCTGCGGTCGGACGCCGAGGCGGCGCTGGTGGAGCTGAGGTCGCTGCATACGGGGCGGCTGCGGCTGGCGGCAAACGAGTACACCTGCCTGTATCTGCTGCCGGTGCTGGATGCGTATCGGCGCACGCATCCGCGGGTGAAGATCGAGGTGCAGCGGGCGCTGGCGAGCCGGATCTCGGATGAGGTGCTGCAGCACTCGGTGGAGATTGGGGTGGTGAGCTTCCGGCCGGACGACCCCCAGGTGCGCTCGGTGGTGGTCTACCGCGACGAGCTGGTGTGCGTGGTGGGTCCGCAGCACGAGCTGGCGCGAGGCCGGGCCGCGAACGCGGAGGAGCCGGTGACCATTCAACGGCTGGGGCGGGAGCTGTTTGTGGCGCACAACGTGGCGTCGCCGATGCGGCAGAAGGTGATCCAGGCCTTCAAGAGACACAGGACGCCGCTGAATATCGAGGTCGAGTTGCCGTCGCTGGAGGCGATCAAGCGGTTCGTGTCGCAGGGCAATGGGGTGGCGCTGGTTCCCAAGCTGACGGTCGACCCGGACCTGGCGTCGGGGGCGCTGGTGGCGATCAAGGTGAAGGAGCTGGAGATGGAGCGGCGGCTGCGGCTGGTGTATCGGCGACAGGCGGCGCTGAGCCATGCGGCGCGGGCGTTTCTGACGGTGGTGGAGGAGCAGGCTGCGTCGCTGGGCGATCCCTTTTGCTACGTGACAGATCGCAGCGGGGCAGCGTAGGATTTCGGCGGTTCGACGGAGGGCGGTCGAAGTGACGAATCTTTACATGAAAGCCGGGAACTTTGCGAAATCTGGGCCGTCTCTGGACGGTAGCCACAGCCGGTTGAAAACGGCCGGATGGCCCGATGGCGCACGGTAGCCCTGGGCTTTGGCTGGGTCAGTTTTACGAAAGATTCCGGTTCACGACGCAATCAGTTTCACGATACGAGGAGAAGGCATATGAAGCACTCAATCGGACGTATGGCAGCGATGCTGCTGTTTTGTTTGGGATTTGTGGCGGCAGCCGGGGCACAGTCGAGCTCGGACACGCCGCCGCAGGGGCCGCCTCCGGGCGGTGGTCGTGGCGGCATGATGATGGATCCGGCCAGGCGCGCGGAGATGATGCAGAAGCAGCTTGGGCTTTCGGATGACCAGACGGCGCAGGTGAAGGCTGTGCTGGTGGCTGATTCTGACAAGATGAAGGCGGTTCGCGCGAGTGGAGCGTCGCAGGAAGATTCGCGCTCGCAGATGATGGCGATCCGCCAGGACGAGCAGACCAAGCTGAAGGCCATTCTGACGGCTGACCAGTGGACCAAGTACCAGGCCATGATGGAGCAGATGCGGCAGCGGATGCAGGGCGGCGGCGGGGCTCCTCCACCGGCGCAGCTGTAGATTCCAGCTCTTCGAGCAGCGAGCGGGGTCCCATACGGGATCCCGCTTGTTTTTTGTGCCGGAGGTGGATTCCGAAAGGCCGGAATCCTCGTCTATCCCTCATCCACCGGGCATTTCAAGCCGCACATGCGGCGGAGCAGGTACAATCAGGAGCAAGCGCGAGGCGTCAGGAAGATAGAGGCCTGTTCCACCCGAAGGGACTCAGGACGGGTGAGGTATTGTCTTCACCGGCGCTGGATGTGAAAGCGAGGGATTCTGGCAAGCATGAAGAAGATGATGTGGCTCGGTGTTCTGCTGTTGAGCGCCGCGACCGTAGCGAACGCTCAGGAGAGCCGGCAGGACGCGAGCGTCAGCGTAATCGGCGTTACGGGCTTTGATACCAATGGTCTCCTGGTACACCCGATGCACCAGACTGCCACGCTAGGCGTGCTGGGGAGCTACCGCTACGATTTGACCCCTCGCAGCCAGCTCGAGCTCAATTACAACTTCTCGCAGCACTCGTTCAAGTACAACACGGTGACCGTGAACAACGGCGAAGTGCATGCGAAGCAGCAGGAGCTTTCTGGGGCGTACGTCTACACGCGTAGCTACCGCAACTGGAACCCCTTTGTAGAGGTCGGCATCGGTGTAAATATTTACACCCCGATTCTCGATACCGGCACCCACCAGCTGGGCGCCAAGCAGAACTCCAACATCGGCGCGTTGTTCGGCGCGGGCGTGGCTTACGAGCTGAGCCCGAGCTGGGACATCCGTGCGGAGTACCGCGGCATGGTTCTGAAGACTCCGGACTTTGGCCAGAGCTACTTCAAGACCAACAAGTACTTCCTCAGCGAAACCCCGTCGATCGGCGTTGCGTACCACTTCTAAGCAGACGCTTCGACACGGCAATGGAAAGGCCCGCCAACCGGCGGGCCTTTCTTCGTTGCAAAGGGATGTCGCTGATAAACTTGAACTCTATGCGTAACTTGTCCGGCAACCAGATTCGTGAAGACTTCCTGCGTTTTTTTGAGGGCAAAGGGCACCGTCGCGTGCATTCGTCCTCCCTGGTCCCGGCCAATGATCCGACGCTGCTGTTTACCAACGCTGGCATGAACCAGTTCAAGGACGTGTTTCTGGGCGCGGAGACGCGGGCGTACAGCCGCGCGACGACCAGCCAGAAGTGCGTGCGCGCGGGCGGAAAGCACAATGATCTCGAGAACGTCGGCTTCACGCGGCGGCACCATACCTTCTTTGAGATGCTGGGGAACTTCAGCTTCGGTGACTACTTCAAGAAGGACGCGATCGCGTATGCGTGGGAGCTGCTGACCTCGCCGGACTGGTTTGGGATCGACAAGGACAAGCTGTATGTGACGATCTTTGAAGGCGATGCGAAGGTACCGCGCGACAACGAGGCTGAGGCGTTCTGGATTGCGGCGGGCGTGCCGAAGGAACGGATCTTCGGCATGGGCGCGAAGGATAACTTCTGGCAGATGGGCGATACGGGGCCTTGCGGGCCTTGCTCGGAGATTTATTATGACCTCGGCCTGGTGGCCTCGGAGAACGGTGAGGATGTGCCGTTTCCACAGGACGAGCAGCGCTACATGGAGATCTGGAACCTGGTCTTCATGCAGTTCGACCGCTCGACCGATGGGACGCTGACTCCGCTGCCGAAGCCTTCGATCGATACGGGCATGGGGCTGGAGCGGGTGTCGGCGGTGCTGCAGGGGAAGCTCTCGAACTACGAGAGCGATCTGTTTACGCCGCTGATTGCGGCGGCGGCGCGCCTTACAGGCTTTGAGGGCGGCGAGTTAGCGAGTGAGCGAGTCAGCGAGTTGGCGCTTTCGGATGAGAAGGGTGCGGCTTCGCTGCGCATCATTGCGGATCATGCGCGGTGCTCGACGTTCCTGATCTCGGATGGGGTGTTGCCGGCGAATGAGGGGCGTGGGTATGTGCTGCGCAAGATCATGCGGCGGGCGATTCGGCACGGGCGTTTGCTGGGGCAGGAGCAGCCGTTCCTCTACAAGATGGTGGAGGCGGTGCGCGATGAGATGCGCGCAGCGTATCCGGAGCTGAAGGAGTCGGCCGAGCGCGTGGCGAAGGTGGTGCTGGCGGAGGAGCAGCAGTTTGCTCGGGTGATGGCAAGAGGTTCAATCGAACTAAATGTTGCTCTTTATAACGTCATGTCCAGGGCTGTTAGTCAGGCGTACAGAGAGAAAAACAGCTTATATCGGCAAGCCTATCTTAAGTACTACATGTCACTCGATGAAATCGAAGCACCTACCTTTGAGCGCGTACTTGACGATGATTGGAAACAAGAGCAGGAACATCCTGACTTTGAACTTACGGCTGCTATGTATGCTCCGATTGCTAACTACATGCAATTAGCCCAGCTGGATGGAAAGAAGGCATTTTCGCTCTACGAAACCTATGGCCTTCCGAAAGACTTTATCTCGGACGCATCTCGAGATGCTCGCATCGACTTTGACGAAGATGGCTTTGAGGCCGCGAAGGAAGAGGAGCAGCAGCGGGCGCGGGCGTCTTGGAAGGGCGGGTCGCAGAAGACGGCGGCTCCGGTGTATCGCGAGCTGGCGCAGACCGACTTCCTGGGCTACACGGCGCTGAAGGTCGAGGGCGCGAAGGTGTTGGCGTTGGTGAAGGATGGCGTGGGTGTGCCGTCGCTGGCTCCGGGTGAGACGGGCGAGGTGGTGCTCGATACGACCAGCTTCTATGCGGACTCGGGCGGGCAGGTGGGCGATGTGGGCTGGCTGTATGCGGACAATCACGGCACGTTGGTGGCCGAGGTGAGCGGCTGCAGGAAGCCGGTGCAGGGCGTGTTCGCGCATAGTGTGACGGCGAAGGAGACCATTGCTGTCGGCGACGTGGTGGATACGGTGGTGAATGGTGAGGTGCGGTCGGCGACGATGCGCAACCATACGGCTACGCACCTGCTGCACGCTGCGTTGCGGCAGACGCTGGGCACGCATGTGAAGCAGGCGGGATCGCTGAATGATCGCTCGCGGCTGCGGTTCGACTTCTCGCACTTTGCGGGCGTGGCGGAGGAGGAGCTGCAGGAGATCGAGGACATCGTGAACGCGCAGGTGCTGGCGAACAGCAAGGTGGAGACGCTGGTGGATGTGCCGATCGATGTGGCGGTGCATGAGCTGGGCGCGATGGCGCTGTTCGGCGAGAAGTATGGCGACAAGGTGCGCGTGGTGAAGATCGGGGACTTCTCGACCGAGCTTTGCGGTGGAACGCACATCGGAGCAACGGGCGAGATTGGGCTGATCAAGCTGGTGGGCGAAGGCGCGGTTGCGAGTGGTGTGCGGCGTGTTGAAGCCGTTACGGGCACGGGTTCGCTGGGACTGTTCCGGCGCGATGCGGATGTGGCTAAAGTTGCCGCGAGCTTCATCGGCGCGGGTGATGCGTCGGCGGAGGCGCTGCGGGCTCGGGTAAATGCGCAGGAAGAAGAGATGAAGAAGCTGCGCCGCGAGCTTGACCAGATGCGTGCGAAGTCGGCCAGCGCGGCGACGGCGAATGCGGCGGAGAGCGCGATCGAGGTGAAGGGGGTGAAGGTGATCGCGCTGCGCGTGGATGCGCTGGATAAGGCGCAGATGCGCAACCTCGTGGACGAGCTGCGCGGCAAGCTGGGCTCGGGCGTGGTGGTGCTGGGTGCGGCGACCGACGAGGGCAAGGTGTCGCTGATCGCGGGCGTCACGAAGGACCTGACGGGTAAGGTGCAGGCGGGCAAGATCGTGAGCGCGCTGGCTGCGAAGGTGGGCGGCAAGGGCGGTGGGCGGCCGGATCTGGCGGAGGCTGGCGGCAGCGATGTCGCGGCGCTGGATGGGGCGCTGGCGGGTGCTGCTGAAGTGGTGGGTGGGTTGCTGGGGTAAAGGTTTGTGGTTTGCGAACCCACATCTCAAAGGCGAGATATGGGCCACCCGGCAAGCGTGAACGACAGATGGCCTCCCTGCGGAGGCCATCTGTCGTTTGCCGGCTTGTGAGTTTGCCGCTGGGCGCGCGAGCCTTTCCGGGGGACACGGGCGTGTATCGGTCTGTTGAGCGATGAGGCGAACAGGTCGCCCGCAGGGCGGGCTTGAGCTGCGAGGGAAGGCCGGTTAGTCGAGTGCGGCGAAGATCTCGGTCATATCGAGATGGATGGGCGTGTGGGGCACGTGTAAGTTCGTCGAGTCTGCGTGGTGCAGGCCTTGCGCGTCGTAGGTGTGCGCTGAGCGGCGGATGGGGTCGATGAGCCAGATGTTCTCGATGCCCATCGCGAGGTAGTCGGCGAGACGCTTTTCTACGCGCGGGATGCGGTCTTCGGGTGAGAGCACTTCGATGCAGATCAGCGGGGGCGTCTGGGTGACGCTCTCGCGGGGAGCGTCGGCGCGGAGGACGGCGATATCGGCGATGCGGACGCGTGTGGGTGTGACGCGGATGCGTTGTTCGACGACGGTGGTGATGCGCCAATCCTTCTCGTTCCGAATGAACAAGGCGCTCAATAAGCTTTGGATACGTGCGTGTTCGTATTCGCCCAAGTGACGCTCCTCGATGTCGCCGTCTACGTAATCGGCGTCGGGCTCATAGCTGGTGCGCAGGTAGGCGTCGATGGGAAGCAGGGATGGAGTGGTCGCCATGGTCGTTACCTCGCTGCAAATAGAATGCGCCTGCGGCCGGTGGGCCGCAAGCGCATTGTGGGGATGCTGTAGAGGTGCGAGGTCTTCAGGTTTTGAGGTGTGAGGTTGCGTCGCAGGGTACTGCAGAGCGACGAGGTGCCGAGCTATGAGCGACGAGGAAAGTCGTAGCGCTACTTCTTGCCGAAGACGTCTCCCATGCGGCGGATCTGGGCCCCTACGCCGCGGAGCTTTTCTTCCATGCGCTCGTAGCCGCGGTCGAGGTGGTAGACGCGGTCGAGGATGGATTCTCCGTCGGCTACGAGGGCTGCGAGTACGAGGGCAGCGCTGGCGCGGAGATCGGAGCACATGACGGCTGCGGACTGGAGCTTGTCGCCTCCGCGCACCGTGGCCGTGCGGCCGCTGACGCTGATGTTGGCTCCCATGCGATTGAGCTCCGAGACGTGCATGAAGCGGTTCTCGAAGATGTTCTCCGTGATGACGCTGGTGCCCTGGCACTGCGTGGCGAGCGCCATGAACTGCGCCTGCATGTCGGTGGGGAAGCCGGGGTACTCCTCGGTGGACATATCGGCGGCCTTGAGGGTCTGGGCGCCTTCGCTGCGGACGCGGATGGAGTCTTCACCGATCTCGAGCTTGACGCCGCATTCCTGGAGCTTGGCGATCAGTGCGCCCTGGTGGTCGGGGTTGAGGCAGTCGACCATGAGGTCGCCGCCGGTGATGGCTCCGGCGATGAGGAAGGTGCCGGCCTCGATGCGGTCGGGATTGATGCGATGGCGCGTGCCGTTGAGCTTGGCGACGCCGGTGATCTTCATTGTGGACGTCCCGGCGCCTTCGATCTTCGCGCCCATGCTGTTGAGCATGGCCGCGAGGTCTGTGACCTCGGGCTCGCGGGCGCAGTTCTCGAAGAGGGATTCGCCATCGGCCATGACGGCGGCCATCAGCAGGTCCTCGGTGCCGGTCACGGTGATCTTGTCGAAGACGATGTGCGCGGCCTTGAGGCGGCCGGAGCCGTTGCCTGGAGACCTGGCTTCGAGGTAGCCGTGCTCCTGGGTGATGGTCGCGCCCATGGCTTCGAGGCCCTTGATGTGGAGGTCGATGGGACGGCCACCGATGGCGCAGCCGCCGGGCATCGCGACGCGGGCCATGCCGGTGCGGGCGATGAGAGGGCCGAGCACGAGGGAGCTGGCGCGCATGGTCTTGACGATCTCGTACTTCGCGACGGGGTCGGAGAGCACGGCGCACTTGATAGTGGTGCGGTGCTGGGCGCGGCCGTAGCCGAGTTCGACCTCTGCGCCCATCGACTCCAGCAGCTTGCGCTCGGTCTCGATGTCGCGCACCTGCGGGATGTTTTCGAGCACGACCTCACCTTCGGTGAGGATGGCCGCAGCCATGCAGGGCAGCGCAGAGTTCTTTGCGCCGGAGACTTTTACGGTACCAAGCAGCGGATTGCCGCCGCGAACGACAAACTTGTCCATCCCCAAAGTGTAGTGGTTTGGCAAGGGGAAATGTGCGCCCCGTTGGAGGGGTGTGCCGAGGGGTGCAAGGAGGATTACGGGCGCAGGGACGGTCTATCGCGCGACCGGTTCCAGCTCCCCGGAGGGTTCGTAGCGTGGTGCGGCGTAGAGTTCGTCGCGGAGTTCGTCGAACGGGTCACCGCTCGGCCTGAGTGGCGGAGCCGTTTTTGTAGCGCTGATCTGCAGCAGGTCGCTTGCTCCCAGCGCGAAGATTCCAAGCAGCAGAAAGCATTCGGTGGGTTTCCAGGCGATGGGGGAGCAGGTCGCCACGGCGCTGAGCGTGACGAAGAGGAGGAGGCACTCGAAGCCGGTGCGGAGGGAGGTGATGCCGCGGCCAAGCACGCGCCACGCGATGATCGCCATGGGGAGGGTGATGGGAGCGACGTCGTACTCCTTGATGCGGGGGTTGAGGAGGATGATGCCGCAGAGAAGGACGGGCAGCCAGCGATGGAGCGGGAAGTCTCCGCGGAGGTAGCACCGCGAGAGCACGTAGAGGGTCAGCAACACGGCGCTGGCGTAGAGCGCGTAGACGAGCAGGCTTGCGAGCTCATACGGTTTGCCGAGGTAGAAGAGCAGGTTGCCGATGATGGAGGCAAGGCCGTCGCCGAAGTCGTGGTTGATGGAGAACTGCAGCGAGACGGCTTCAAGGTAGTGATGGAATTGCGCGGGCCAGAGTCGTGATGGCAGGAAGAAGAGCGTGAGGCCGAGGGCTCCGGTGAGGGTTGCAGCGCGCCATTGGGTCTTCGTCGTGAAGACAGGCAGCGCCAGCAAGGTGAGCATCGGCGCCTTGAAGCACGCGGCGAGCACTACCGCGAGGTAGAACGGCGACCATACGTTGCGACGCCAGCCGAGCATCGCGGTGGCGAGCATCATCGCGTAGAGGATGTAGGCGAGGTTTCCGCTGAGCTCGACGCTGGTGTAGAGCAGACCGGCGAAGAAGACTGAGGCGGGGGCGAGGTACCAGAAGAGCGTGGACTCAAACTGGTGGGGATCGGACGAGGCTCTGAAGTCGCGGAAGGATTTTTGCTCGAGACAGGTTCGCAGCAGGACGACCATGGTGATGATGTTCGCGAGGATAAAGAGCGCCCAGTAGGCGATCTTGAGCGGATGCTCCGGGATGCGTGCGAGGAGCTGCAGGAGCGGTAAGGTGATGGGCGAATAGACGTAGGTGAAGGGCGGCATCTCGTAGGGATGCGTCCTGGTGTAAGCGATGTGGGCCTTCTGTACGGCGACGCCATCGGCCCAGGGATCATGGCCGATCTGCACGGAGTGAATGGCGTTGCGGTAGACGTTCATGTCCCAGCCGGGAGCGGGGAAGTTGGTGGCTGCGACGAATACCATGCCGATGGTGGCGAGGAGCCAGCACACGACGAGGAGTGTGCGCGGCATGAGGCTGACGGTACGAGTCGTTGTCGCGTCCGAGCTCGTTTGCTTCATCGCGCCACCTCGATCATGCCTGCAGAGGAGCGTGTGTGGCCGGATCGGCGCACGGGGTTGCGCCAGGTGCACAAGCTGCTCATGGAGTAGTTCCAGAGGGAGCTGATCGTAACTCCGATGAGCCCGGCGGCGAGGTACGGAGTGTGGCTTCGGACCAGTGAAGATGCGACAAGCAGGTTTGCCCAGGCTCCGAAGGAGCACACGATCCAGAAGACCGCGAGACCTGCGCCGAGACGCTTGCCGCGCAGTCGCGCATCGCGGAAGGTGACGAGATTGTTGAGGAAGAAGTTCTCGGTCATCGCGGCGATGGTGGCGATGATTTGCGCCGTGATGAAAGGAAGATGGAAGGCATTCATGCATAGCGCGAGGCATGCAAGATGCGTGAGGATGCCAAGCGCACCGACGGCGGCGAACAAGGAGAAGCGTGGAGGCACGAGCCCATGGGTGAGCTTGCAGAGGACCAGCGTGAGGTACTCGATGCCGGTGGAGAGATCGAGTTTGCTCTCGCCATGGCGGCGCGTGCGAAAGTGGTAACCGACCTCGCCGACCCGCGCGGGCCCTGGGCTTGAGGCCAGCAGGTCGATGAGGATCTTGAAGCCGTTGCCTTGCATGTCGCGCACGGAGCTGAGGAAGAAGCTGCGATCGACGACGAAGAAGCCGCTCATGGGATCGGTGAGGGGCGTGCGACAGACGAGGCGGCTCACGGCGCGTCCGGCGCGGCTGATGAGGACACGCGCCGGCGTGAAGTCTCCCATGCTTCCGCCCGAGGCATTGCGTGTTGCCACGACGAGGTCGAGGTGTTGTTGTTGCAGCGTGGAGATCATCGCAGGCAGCGCGGCTTCATCATGCTGGAGGTCGGCGTCCATCACAGCGACGATCGGAGCTGTGGTGGAGAGGATGCCTTCCACGCAGGCCGAGGTGAGTCCACGACGGCCGATGCGGTGGATCAAACGCACGCGCGGGTTTCTGCGTGCGATGACTTCGACGGCTGCGGCGGTGCCGTCGGGAGAGTCGTCGTCGACGAAGATGACCTCCCAGTTGAAGGCTGTCAGTGTCTCTGTGAGTCCCTGAACAAGCTCTGCGACGTTGTCGCGCTCGTTGTAGGCAGGGACGATGACTGCGAACTCACGCGCTGCGGAGGATGTGGAGCCGGGCCATGGAGCGATGGTGGCGCGTGGACGCGTGGAGTGCGCTCTCCATGATGCAGATGCCAGTTGTGTCATGCCAGTTCCCCTGGAAAAAAGCCGTTGCAGATCAGGTGGTCGGCCACGTTGTGTTGCTCCGTTGCGCGTGCGGAGCGCGTGGCGAACTACCCGATTGAGACGGCCTCACACCGGATGTGAGTACCGGCGGTGCACGAACTGGGGTATGAATCTCGGAATCTGAATTGCGGCTTATGGAAGCGCGTAGGCGATGACGTCATCACCGCGCTGCTTGCCGAGCAGCGTATGTCCCCCGGCAGCCACGACAACGAACTGGATTCCATTCACGCTGTAGGACATCGGGGTGGAGAGCGCCGGGGCAGGGAGTTTCGTAGACCACAGTTCTTTGCCGTTGGTGGCATCGAAGGCGCGCAGTGTGGCATCGAGCGTAGCGGCGTCGAAGACGAGACCTGTTGCGGTGACGATGGGGCCGCCCAGGGAGAGCGTGCCGACGTGCTGGCCGCTGGCGTTGACTCCCAGGGGAACCGAAAAGGCGCGCTTGCCGGTGTTCAGATCGACGGCAGAGAGCGCAGCCCACGGGGGAGCGATGCAGGGATTGCCGTCGTGATCGAGAAGCGGTACGCGTTCGATGAGGTAGGGCGTGCCTTCCTGAGCCGAGGTCTCTGCCGAGAAATGACGGTTCGACATGTACGGGCTCCACGGGAAGATAACCGTCAGGATCGAGACGGCGGCGACTCCCATGCCGACACCGAATCCCTTCCATCCGGGCCAAAGACTGCGCCGCTTAACACAACCAAGAAGGAGGATGCCGCTTCCGTAAATGACCCAGAAGGGCCAGTCGCGGACTGTCGGTTCGATGTGGAACTTCCAGGTCACCTCAAAGCTGTTGCGATCGACGAGACGCATCTTGAATGGATAGCGATTGTTGTTTGCGTAGAGGAGGCCGGTGTTGGGATCGAATGCGGCCGAACCCCAGTTCACACCGCCGAGGCTGCCGGGATAGAGCAGCGAACCTTTCAGCGTGGGCGGCGTGTAGATGCCGTCATAGCGAAGCTCGCTGAGTTGTTTCTGGCAGAATGCGGTGTTTGCGTCGCTGCGCTTCCAGCCAGAGGTGTCAGTACTAAGGGATGGCACGGTGAGCGGGGCCAGTGAGTCGACGGACGAGATCGGCTGCGTGGGTGAAAGCTGCTCGCCGGGAGCGCCGTCCTGGGGCACGCGTGCTTCGGGCGCGGGAAAGAGGGGTCGCCCGGTACGCCGGTCAAGGACGAAGATCTGCGCCGACTTGGTGAGGACCGCGATCGCGGGCGTGACGCCGCGGAAGGTGAAGAGCAGCGGCTCAGCAGCAATGTCGTAGTCCCATAAGTTGTGGTGCACGGTCTGGAAGGCCCAGACCTTCTTACCGGTGCGGGCATCGAGAGCGACGACGGAGTCGGCGTCGCGGTTGTCGCCGGGGCGCAGGCCACCGTAGAAGTCGGGAGAAGCGCTGGAGGTGGGCAGATAGACGAGCCCCAGGGTGGGGTCGGCTGCGATTACGGACCAGGTGTTTCCGGCGCCGGTACGCGGATGCATCGACTGGGCCCAGGGTAGCGGTTCCCAGCTCCAGAGGAGCTTTCCGGTGAGGACGTCGAAGCCGCGGACGAGGCCGGATTCGATCTCGGCGGACTGGTTGTCTGCGACGGCGGAGCCGGTGACGACAACGTCTCCCAGGACGGTGGGCGGTGAGGTCATCCCATAGTCGCCATGTTCGGAGATGTGAACCCCGTCGCGCAGACTCACGGCTCCATTGGTGCCGAAGCTGGGGCACGGCTTGCCGGTGGCAGCGTCGACGGCGACGAGGCGGGCGTCGAGGGTGCCGATGAGGACGCGCGTCGCGCAAGGGTGTGTGGGGTCGGGCTCTGTGGCTGTGGCGGGCCAGAGTGCTACGCCGCGAGATGTCACCAGCTGTCCGGGATGAACGAGCTGGATCTGCGGGTCGAAGCGCCAGAGCTGCTTGCCGCTCGTGGCATCGAGCGCAATCACTTCGTCGAATGGTGTGGAGAGATAGAGCGTGTGCCCGAGCAGCACCGGGGTCGTCTCGAAGGAGGCATCGTCTCTTCCATTGCGCGCGAGATCGAGCGCGTGGGTATGGAAGTGCCACGCTTCACGCAGCTGCGACACATTCTGTGGCGTGATCTGTGACGCCGCGGTGTAGCGTTGGCCTCCGGGATCACCACCGTACGTCGGCCATTGTGATCCTGCTGGAGCTTGTCCTGAGGCTGGGGCCAACGATACAAGGAAGAGGGAGAACGAGCAGAGGAGCAGGTCGGTACGGAGCGTGCGGCAGAAAAACTTCATCTCTGTCCGTATACACGAGAGCCCTTCCGCCGTGGAGCGCGGAAGGGCTGAAGTACTGAAAAGGAACTGCTTAGGCTGCCGGGGCGCCGCCCTGGCGCTGACCCTGGCCCCACTGACCGCGTCCACGTCCCTTGTGTCGCATCTCCTTTAGCTGCTGGAGCTGGTCGGGCGTAAGGACGGTGGCGAGCTGCTGCTCGGTCGTCTGGTGGATGGCCATCATCTGCTGATGGCGGTCCTGCGGGGCGAGCTGCTGGTTCTGGAAGACGGCCTTCATCTGCTGATCGCGGGTGGCCAGGATCGGTTCGAGCTTCGAGGCCTGGTCCGGGGTCAGGTTGAGAGCCCTGGTCAGGTGAGCCACCTCGCGCTGTGGGTCGGCGCGGCGATGGTGCATGGGGGGCTGGCCCTGCTGTGGAGCCGGCGGTGCGTCCTGCTGCGCGAGCGCGGCGACGCCGCCCAGGCTGAGGAGAAGAGCTGCGGAAAGGAGAATACGCTTCATGGTTCATCACTCCCTGGCAGCGTGGGGGAGGAACTCGCTGCCTACTGTGCAGTCAAACACGCAGCGAAGCGAATGTTGCGGGCGCAGGGCTGCTGTTCTGGTCACATTGTGTAACGAGAGAGCATCGGATGGGCAACTCTCTTTCGATCTGGTACCCCTTCGGCAAGGGACTTACGCTCCGTCCGCGGGTGTGCCGCTGGGCCAGGGCTGCAGAGCCGTTGCGAGCAGCAGCGCCGCGAGCAGCACGGACGCGAGGGGGCCGGTCGGGACGACTCCGAGTGCGTGCAGCGCCGGGAGTGGAAGCATCAGCGCAAGGAGCAGCGCGAGCGCCAGCATCGCGGTGAATGACGCCCGCAGACGAGGGCCGGCGAGCGCCGCCAGGAGCAGTACCAGCGGCAGTTCCAGGTGCACCAGCGTGTACGAGAACGAGACCGGCGGCAGCGCGACCATGGCCCCTGTGAGGAAGATGAGCACGTTGAGGAATGGGAGCGTGCGCACCCGCAGGAAGATCAGGATGGCGAGCGTCGCGGCTACGAGGTAGTAGGTCGCGCGCCACGGTGCGGGGCTTTCGTGGTCCAGGTAGGCCAGGTACTTGAAGGGTGAAAAGAGGCAATGATCGAAGGCGATCTCGACCTTGCTGACGGTATCGACGTAGTGGTTCTGGAAGCGGTCGATCCCGGTGAAGAAGCCTTGCGCCGCGATGGAGAACGTTGGACCGGCGTGAGCGATCGCGAAGCCCATGGCGAGGATTGCGCTGACGACGCCGATGGCGAAGGCCGGCAGGTCGCGGCGGCGGCGAAGGAATAGGCCCAGCAGGAGGATCGGGTAGAGCTTGATGGCGAAGCCGATGCCGAAGAGGATGGCCGCGGGGATGGACCAGCCGCGCCATGCCATGAGGATGCCGGCGGCGATCAGGAGCCAGAGCAGCAGCTCGATGTTGGCGCGCTGGATGAGGAAGACGAGGGGGAAGGATGTCGCGAGCGCGAGCGGCGCCGCGAGCTTGAGGGCTCCTGCCTGGGCCAGCAGCCAGAGAGCCACGCCGGTACCTGCCAGTACTCCGATGGCAGAGAGCACGAGGTAGGTCGTAGTGGCGTCGCCGGTCTTGTAGAAGAGCTCGTAGAGGACCGCAGCCCCGGCGGGATAGGCGAAGCCGGAGTAGGCCTTCGAGGTGAAGAAGCGGGCCGTGTGATACAGCGTGAAGCGGCCCTTGTAGACCGTGATGTCCGCGTAGTTCGGGCCCGCGGGGAAGACGGTGGCGTGGGGGGCGACGAAGGCGCCGATCCACAGCAAGGCAGCCGCGACGGCAAAGGCGTAGACGAGCAGGACGACGCTGGTGGGGAGGGCTTTCGAACGCCCGGGGAACGGCATAGGGAAAGACTAAGGGGTCGCGCTGCGGAAGCCGCGTTAATCGGGCGGGTTCAGGCGGCGGGCGCGGTCTGCTGGAGAGCTTCGAGTGCGTTGAGGCTGTCGATTTTGCGGCGCACGATTGCGAGTGGGATGGCGCCGAAGAGGCCGAAGCTGGAGTCGATGAGCCGCCAGTAGATGGGGATGCCGCGCACTGGGCCTGCGGTGAAGGCGAGGACGATCACCCCGGCGCAGGCGATCAGGCCGACGTCGATCATCCAGCGATTGCGGACGGGATCGCGCCAGGGGCCGACGAAGGCGACCGCGATGACGAGATGGCCGAAGGCGAGCCAGTCAGTGCCGTAGGCGAGGAAAGGATAGCGGGAGGATGTGTCGGCGAGTGCAGTCTCGACGCGGACTAGCCAGGCATTGAGGGCGGGGAGGTGCCGGTCGAGCGAGACCGCCTGGGCAGCGCGGACGAGCCAGGAGGTCTCGTGGACGAGCGGAAAGGCGGTGACGCCGCTGAGGACGAGGCCGAGGATGAAGAGGGCGATCCAGCGGCGGGTGGAGCGGAGAACTTGCACGGCTTCCATGGCTCAGTGAGCCCAGTGGACGAGCAGGAAGAAGGCTGAGGCCAGCGTTGCCGAGGTCACGACAAGCTTGCGCCACTCGATCGCATCGCGCATCTCCGTCTGGCTCGCGTCTACCTCCTCGAAGTCTGAGGTTGGCTCATTGAGCTGCTGGAGTATAGCCGACGTTCCGGGAGCCTTGTATGGGGGGCGTGTAGGGGAGTTTAGATTCAACAGAGACATGCCGCCGACCGCCCGTCGCTCTTTCGGGATGGGGTGCCAGATGCAGCCAGCGAGAACGTTGATACCGAGAAGAGCGCCTAGGTAAAGCACCCACGAGGCGGCAATATAGATCGCCCGCGTCTGGAAGTGCAATAGCAAATGGGCTGCGCGGTCGATAACGAGCAGGCCAACGCTGAAAGCGGTAACGAAATAGGTTGGTGCGGCGCTGTTTGCCTCTGAGAAGGTTACGCGGGACGTGCTCACCATTCGCTACAGCTCCAGGCGCGAGTCCTCGATGGCCAGGCGGACGTTGCCGTCGGACTTCTGCAGGCGGCGTACGGCTTCCATCTTGTCGACGTTGGCCTTGAGCATGACGACGGCGATGGGAATCGACTTGCCCGACGACTTGATGGTGCGGATCGCTGTCTCGCGGTCGATGTTGCAGACCTTCATGAGCACACGGATGCCGCGCTCGACGAGCTTGGCGTTCTTCATGTGCACGTTGACCATCAGGTTGTCGTAGACGTAGCCGAGCCGGGTCATGGCGCCGGTGGTGATCATGTTGAGGATCATCTTCTGGGCGCTGGAGGCCTTCATGCGGGTCGAGCCGGAGACGACCTCGGGGCCAACCTCGGCACAGACGGTGATGTCGGCGACGCGGGAGAGGTCGGAGTCGGGATTGCAGGTGATGGCGGCGGTGCGGGCGCCGCGGGCGCGGGCGTACTCGGTCGCGCCGATGACGTAGGGCGTGCGGCCGGAGGCGGAGACGCCGATGATGATGTCCTTGCGGGTGGGGCGGCGCTTGGCCACGTCGCGCTGGCCGAGCTCGGGCGAGTCTTCGTTGACGTCAGAGGCGGAGGCGAGGGCCTTGGGTCCGCCGGCCATGATGTACTGCACCTGCGAGGGCGCGGTGGAAAAGGTGGGCGGGCACTCGGAGGCGTCCAGCGCCGCGATGCGGCCTGAGCTTCCGGCGCCGACGTAGATCAGCCGGCCCCCGTCGCGAAGGCAACGGGCGACGGTGTCGATCACCATGGCAATTTCAGGCAGGGCCTTTTTCACCGCTGCCGCCACCTTGGCGTCGTCCTGGTTGATGATGCGCGCGATCTCGATCGCAGATTTTGTGTCGAGACCATGGGCGGCGTCGTTCAGCTGCTCTGTCGTGAGACTCTGAAGGTCGGCCGATTTACTAGCGCCTTGTGGATCAAGAGCTGGCGGAGATGACATGGTAAGGGTAGCCATAGCCTAAATGCTGCAAGCCCATTCTAGCTCATCGAATGCAGGTAAGTTTGTTGAGAGTAGCCAGTCGGCAGGACTGGCAAAGCTGTGGAGGATCAAACGTTGACCCGATTCATGAAGCCGGCGTCGTGGTTGTTGCAGGGAGCAATCGCTTGTCTTTTTGGGGTGTCTTTCGCGGCAGTCGGTCAGACCGCTGGCGTGCAGGCAGAGGTCGAGGCGCTGGCAGCGTCGCACCAGGGCAAGGTGGGTGTGTATCTCCATCAGCTCAATACGGATAAGACGGTTGCGCTCAACGCGGATGAGCCGGTGCAGACCGCCTCGGTGATCAAGCTGGGGCTGCTTTACGAAGCGATGGTCGAGGTGCGCGAGGGCAAAGCGCGTTGGGACGAGAAGATCACCGTTCCGGCGAACTACACGGTCGGCGGCTCGGGGTTTCTGCAGTTCTTCGATACACCGATGACCCTGACGCTGAAGGACGTCCTCTCGCTGATGGTGATCGTGAGCGACAACTCGGCGACGGACCTGGCGATCGACCGGATTGGCGTGGATGCCGTCAATCAGCGCATGGGGCAGCTGGGGCTGAAGAACACGTGGCTCTACAAGCGAATCGGCAAGCCCGCAGTGGGCACGATGCCGGCAGACCAGCCGAAGTTTGGCCTGGGCAAGACGACGCCGCGCGAGATGGCGATCCTGATGGAGACGATTGGGCGCTGCGAACTGCATCCGATGGGCGCGGCGACCGCTGCCGGGGAAGAGAAGTTCGGGCCGGTGGACGAGCAGGATCGCGCGGTCTGCAAGGTGGCGCTGCACATGCTTTCGAGCCAGTTCTACAGGGACACGGTGCCGCGGTACCTCGATACGGTGGATACCAGCGAGCACGGGAGCGCGATCGCCAGTAAGACAGGTTCGCTGAACGCGGTGCGCAACGATGTAGCGATCGTTGCAGGAAAAACAGGGCCGATTGTGCTCTCGATCTTTACCCACGACAACAAGGACCAAAGCTGGACTGTGGATAACACGGCAGAGATTCTGATCGCGAAGATTGCGAAGGCGGCGGTCAGCAGCTGGTCGCCGGCGGGGATCGATGACAAGTACCTTGTGCCGGGGCTGGATCTGGAGCCAGGCGGAGCGTTCGCGGCAAAGTAGGGTGCGTGGGCGGGAGATGTGCCGAAACTGCCTGTGGATCGTCTACATTAATCGAGTAGGTTCCCCCGCCCGCGGCAGCGGTAACGGGGGATCTCCCCGCAGGGCGGGGCGAGATTTGATCCGGCCATGAACCAGAACGCGCTACAACAGGACACGATGCAGGACAGTACCGAAGGCTCCGCAGGCACAATGGCAGAACAGCCTGTCGGGGAGGAGTCGCGCGGGGATGGTGTCCACGAGGAGTCCATTCAGGACGTCGTGCGTGCTCAGTCTTCGGGCTGGCGTGCCTGGGCCCGGGACCTCGTCATCGCAGTCGCGATCTCCGTCTTCATCATCCTGTTTCTCTACCAGCCGGTGCGGGTGGAAGGCACCAGCATGCTCCCGGTGCTGGAAGACCAGGACCGGCTGTTCATCAACAAGTTTGCATACCGCTTCGACAGCATTCATCGCGGCGACGTGGTGGTGTTCCTCTATCCGAACGACCACACGAAGAGCTACATCAAGCGCGTGATCGCGCTGCCGGGCGACGATCTCCGGATCGACCACGGCAAGGTCTTCGTCAATGGTGTGATGTTGAAGGAGCCGTACGTTCCATCACGCTATGCCGACGACCGCTCGCAGCCGGAGATGACCGTGGCGCCACACGAGTATTTCGTTATGGGCGACCATCGGCTGATCTCGAGTGACAGCCGCGACTTTGGCACCGTGCCGCGGGATCTGATCTATGGCCGCGCGGCGTTTGTGTATTGGCCGGTCGACCAGGCAGGCATCGTTCGGTAGGCCGATTTTTGTGGCGGGACTGAAAGTCCCGCCCTGACAAAGCGGACGTGTGCAGAGGCTTCCTGCACACCTTGCATCGGCTATGCGTACTTCACAAGCCTGGCGAAGCTATGTGGATCGAGCGAAGCTCCTCCGACGAGAGCGCCGTCGATGTCGGGCTCAGCCATGAGTGTGCTGATGTTGTCGGGCTTAACCGAGCCGCCGTAGAGGATGCGTGTGGTGCCGGCGAGCTCGGCACCGCAGCAGGCTGCGAGTTCATCCCGGACGATCTGGTGGGCCTGCTGCGCGACGTCAGGAGTCGCGGTGCGGCCTGTGCCGATGGCCCAGATGGGCTCATACGCGAGGATGAGATGCTTCGCTTCGGCGCGCGTGACGTTGCGCAGAAGAGTGTTGACCTGCAGGCGAAGGGTCTCCTCGGTGCGGCCGGCCTCGCGCTCGGAGAGCTGCTCGCCGATGCAGACAACTGGCGTAATCCCGTGCGCGACGGCGGCTTTGAACTTGAGGTTCACCCGTTCATAGGTTTCGCCGAAGTAGAGCCGCTGTTCGGAGTGGCCGAGCAGAACGTGTCCGCAGCCGATAGCGGTGAGCATGGTGGGCGAGGTCTCACCGGTGAATGCGCCTTCGTTGAGCCAGTGCATGGTCTGCGCGCCGGCATGGACGTTGGTGCCGGCGACGGCTTGCAATGCTGAGCTCAGCGATGTGATCGAAGGAAAGAGGAAGATCTCATCGCGGGTGTGATCAGCAACGAGAGGCAGGAAGGCCTCGAGGAACGCGAGCGACTCCTGCGGGGTCTTGTACATCTTCCAGTTGCCGGCGATGACGGGCTTGCGCATTGGGTCGCGGTGCTCCAGGGGGCGGTCTGTTTCTTGGAGAGTACGGCGAGCAAAAGAGCGCTGGCAAGCCGCTGGGGGCGCTATTCGTCCGGGCAACGAGGAAGGAAGTGTGATCGAGTAGAGAGCTTGGAGCTGAGAGTTACGAGTAGGCTGTAAGCTCAGGGCTCACGGCTCCTGACTCGATCAAGTTTTCTTGCATCTCGCAGAGAGGTACGTATGCAGGATTTTCATCATCTGGACGCGTGGAAAAAGGCCCATGCATTGACGCTTCGCGTCTACGGCGAAACCCATGCGCTTCCACACGAAGAGGTCTTCGGGCTGAAAATGACGCTCCGACGCGGAGCGGTGGGCATAGCTACTTGTCTGGTTGAGGGGTGCGGGCGCGACTCTTCGATGGCGTTCGCTGCAGACTTGCAGCGAACCATCGTGAAGTGCAACGAGGTGGAATACCTCGTACTGCTTGCTCGAGACCTGAAACTCTTCGGATTGGAACTCAGCACGTCTCTCACGGATCAAGTCGTCGAGGTCCGCAAGATGACTTTCGGTCTGTTGAAGAAGCTCTGACCTACTTGTCGCTGAGTGCGGCCACTCCCGGCAGGACCTTGCCTTCGAGGAACTCGAGGGAGGCTCCGCCGCCGGTGGAGATGTGGCTGATCTTGTCCGCGACGCCGGAGTTGTGCAGCGCGGCGACTGAGTCGCCACCACCGACGATGGAGATGCAGTCCTCGTTCTTCGCGATGGCCTTGGCGACGGAGTTGGTGCCCTTGGCGAAGGGAGCGAGCTCGGCGACGCCCATGGGGCCGTTCCAGACGATGGTCACGGCATCGGCGATCTCGGCGGCGAAGAGCTTGATGGTTTCGGGACCGATGTCGAGGGCCATCCACTCTTCGGGGAAGGGACCGTCGCCGGAGAAGATCTGCGTCCTGGCATCCGCGGCGAACTTGCTGGCAAGGACGTGGTCGACCGGAAGGAGGAACTTGACCTCGCGGGCCTCGGCCTTCTCCATGGCGGCGCGGGCTACGTCGAGCTTGTCGAACTCGACGAGGCTCTTGCCGGTGGTCTGGCCCCTTGCGTTGAGGAAGGTGTAGGCCATGGCGCCGCCGATGAGCAGTGCGTCGACCTTGCCGAGCAGGGCGTTGATGACCTCGATCTTGTCCGAGACCTTGGCTCCGCCGATGATAGCGACGAAGGGGCGATTGGGGTCGCCGACTGCGCGGCCGAGGTAGTCGAGTTCCTTCTCCATCAGCAGGCCTGCTGCGGACTGCGGGACGAAGTGAGTGATGCCTTCCGTGGAGGCATGCGCGCGATGCGCGGCGCCAAAGGCGTCGTTCACGTAGACGTCGCAGAGCTTGGCGAGCTGCTTGGCGAAGGCTGAGTCGTTGGCTTCCTCTTCGGGGTGGAAGCGAAGGTTTTCGAGCAGCAGCGTCTGTCCGGGCTCGAGGTTATCGGCGAGCTCTTCGGCGATGGGGCCGACGCAGTCGGGCGAGAAGGCGACGTTCGCCTCGTCGTCGAGCACGACATCGAGCAGGCGACGCAGGCGGTCGACCACGGGGCGCAGGCTCATCGCGTCGACGCGCTTACCCTTGGGGCGCCCCAGGTGGGCGGCGAGGATGACGCGGGCCTTGCGGCGCAGCGCGTACTCGATCGTCGGCAACGTCTCGCGGATACGGGTGTCGTCGGTGATCTGGCCCTCTTTGGAGAGAGGGACATTGAAGTCGACACGAATGAGGACGCGCTTGCCCGCCAGATCGAGATCGCGGATAGAAAGTTTGTTCATTTCGAAGCAAGCATACCCGACTCGCGGCGCAGAGATGAAGACAAGGGACTTGCAGGCGTGGAAAACGGAGGCTGGGCTGAGAGGCAATCGTGTGCCTTCAGCCCGGCTCCGGCGCAGGTGCTATGCGGGGGAGGGAAGAGCTTTCTCGGGCTCCGGCAACTCGCGTCCTTCGGGGACAACAGCCTCGGCCTCGATCTCGACCGCCCACAGGGGATTCAGGAGCTTCGCTCCGACCATGGTGGCGGCTGGGCGGATGCTGCCAAAGAATTCACCGTGTGCGCGTCCTACCGCTTCCCAGTCCTCGGTCTTCGCGAGATAGATGCGGGTGCGGACGACGTCCGCGAAGGTCGCTCCAGCCTGATGCAGGGCAGCTTCGATGGTCTTCAGGATGTGGCGGGTCTGTTCGGCCGGCGCCATGTCCTCGGCGCCCACGGGACCGGTTCCGGAGACGTGCACGATGTTGCCGATGCGAACCGCGCGGGAGAAGCCGATGATGGGCTCGTAGGGTGAAGCTCCAGGGATGTTCGTACGGGTGGGAAGCTGCGAAGTGTCCATGGATTGAGATTGTAGAAGCTGGGGCACAGGTCGAGCGAAGTGCGGAGCCCGGCCGCGGGATCGCACGGCGCGCATCATGCTCGTTGATTTGGCGACGGGCCCTGATGAAGTGCTGCAGCAACTGGATCTTCCGTTATCGCTACCTCTGTCTGACCTGCCGTTCGAGTGGTAAGAGTGGTCCATCCATGAGGAAAATTCCGCTTGACCATCAGGCGGACAAACGCTTAGCTTCACTTCGCTTCGAAAACAAGATCAGGCGATGCGCCGAAGTCTGGACGAAGCACGCAATTTTCTTGGGGAGGCTGTACACAAATGGTTCTATCTTCAAACAATATGAGGCTGTTAAGGGCATTCGTAATGGCGAAGCCCGCGACAGAGGGCACGGCTGACGTCGTGCGGAATGAACGATCCCGATCGCGGGGCATGATCGCGATGGTACTTTTTGCGGTGGCGTTGCTGATGACGACAACCGCCGCACTTGCGCAGCAGATTACCGGCACGATTGCCGGAACGGTGAGCGACAGCCAGGGGGCAGTGGTACCGAGCGCCTCGGTAAAGGCCATCAATAGCGAGACGGGATTCTCGCGATCAACGGTGAGCGATTCGGCCGGCAACTACACGCTGACGTATCTGCCGGTGGGCAACTACAGCGTGGAAGTGAGCGCGGCAGGCTTCAAGAAGACGCTGCAGAAGAACATCGTGGTGAGCGTCGACACCGCGCAGGCCTACAGCCCTTCGCTGACGGTGGGTGCGGTCGATGAGACGATTACTGTCACGACGGCTCCTCCGCTGGTGAACGTTTCGTCGGAGACGCTTGGCCGGACCATCTCTCCCGATGAAATCAACAATCTTCCGCTGGTGAACCGGAATGCATACACCGAGTTGTCGTTGACGCCGGGTGTGCAATCCAACAGCGCCAGTTCGCAGAGCAACCCGAACGGCACCCCGAACTTCGTCATCGGTGTTCCTTCGACCCAGGTCATCGTGAACGGCGGCATCGACGGCGGCGTGCCGATGGTGAGCTTCTACCTGGATGGCGGCTTCAATATGACGGGTTTGCGCAACTACGGCAACGCCCTGCCGAATCCCGACGCACTTGAAGAGTTCCGCGTGGAGACGAGCAACTTTGCCGCGCAGTATGGCCGCATGTCGGGCGCGGTGGTGACGGCGGTGACCAAGTCGGGCACGAACTCCTTCCATGGATCGGCCTTTGAGTTCATCCGGAATACGGCACTGAACGATTACTCCTGGGTACCGACCGGAGCGCAGAATCCATCGACGCAGATCCGTCTCCCGTTGCATCGCAACCAGTATGGTGTGACGGTTGGCGGCCCGATCAAGCGAGATCGCGCGTTCTTCTTCTTCAGCTATGCCGGTTTGCGGCAGACCAGCGGCCAGCTGCTGACGGGCGCTATCGTACCGACAGCGCTGGAGCGCCTTGGAGACTTCACTCAATCGCCTGTGATCCCGAACAACCCGACGACGGGGACGGCCTGGACGGGCGTCAACTCTTCGTCGAACTGCACCACGGCCAAGGCTGGCTGCATACCCATCACTTCGCTGGATCCCACGGCCGCGAGCCTTACGTCCAAACTTGTGCCGTTGCCGAATACCAACGTGACAGTCGGTGGCAAGACGTACCTCGAGGGTTACACCGGTGCGTACACCACGCCGACGACGGAAGATGAGTATCTGGGTAAGTACGACCAGCAGATCGGCAGGAATGATCACCTGTTCGGGAGCTACTTCACGATCAAGTCGGTGAGCGGCGCTTACGGCGGCGGCAACATACCGTACATGGTCAACCAGTCGAACGCGCGTCAGCAGGATCTGAACATCAGCGACGTGCATACGATCGGCTCAACGAAGGCCAATCAGATTTGGCTCACGGTGACGCGCGTTGCTGGTGGCCGTATCAACCTGCCTGCGACGGACCTGAGCTCCTTCGGGTCGAGCTTCACCATCCAGGGACCGAAGGCACTGCCGCAGCTGGCGATCTCTTCCGGTTTCAGTGCAGGCGGCTCGCTTGCCGGTCCGGTGAGCAACACAAACTTCTACGGTCTGCGTGATGTCTTTACGCTGACTCTCGGCCACCATGCACTGAATGTCGGCGGTGAGTTCTCGCTGGAGAAGGACGCGGTGCAGGGTAACCTGTACAACTTCGGCGTCTTCAACTTCCAGACGTCGGGTCCGACTTCCACGAAGAACAGCGCCATGGCCGACTACATCGCTGGCCTCGTTGCTTCGATGGAGCAGGACACGCCGTACCACACGCTCACCAGCTACTTCTTCGGTGCGGGCTTCATCCAGGACGCGTGGAAGATCACACCTCGCCTGACGGCAAACCTGGGCCTGCGTTATGACATCGAGCAGGCTCCGGTGGAGTCGCAGAACCTGACGGCGGGCTTCGTTCCGGGCCAGCAGTCCACGGTGGTTCCTTCGGCTCCGCTGGGAGTTGTGTTCCCCGGGGATAAGGGCATTTCGCGTGGTATTGCGCAGACTTCGAAGGATCACCTCTCGCCACGCCTGGGTCTGGTCTACGATCCGTTCGGCAACGGCAAGACCGCGATTCGTGCCGGCGCCGGCATGTTCTTCGGCAGCGTGTCGGGTAATGAGTGGAACCAGCCTGGCAATGCGCAGCCTTTTGCTATCCGCCAGACGTTCCAGTCGATCACGTCGTTCACGAATGTCTATGGCAATGCAGCGTCGTTCCCCAATGGCGATCCGTTCCCGTACACCTACAACCCGACCTCGCCGCGGTTCCTTCCTGCTGCCGCGGTCGAGGCCATCGATCCGAAGTACAAGTGGCCGGTGGCCTACCAGGTGAACGCAGCGGTGGAGCAGCAGATGCCCTGGGGTATCAGCCTGCAGACCGCATACGTGGGCAACTTTGTCCGCCATGTGGCCGACGGTATCGATGCGAATAATCCGGTGTACGCTGCCGGTGCGTCGTCGAGCCAGACCAGCATTACTGCACGTCGCCCCTATAACGACAATGGCGCTCTGGGCCAGGTCATCCTGATTACTTCCGGCCAGACGGCGAACTACAACTCGCTGCAGGTGTCGGCGCACAAGTCCCTGACCAGCCACTTCCTCATCAATGGGTACTACGTCTGGAGCCACTCGCTGTGGAGCGCCAACTCGAGCGCGATCGGCATCTCGACCGCGCAGAATTACAGCGCGCTGAACGAGGAGCGTGGGCCTTCGGATAACGACAAGCGCAACACGTCATCCATCTCGGGTGTGTACAAGATCGACTACTACCGTGGCGACAGCCTGATGATGAAGAACCTTGCCAATGGGTGGAAGCTCTCGGCGATCTCGTTCTTCAACAGCGGCACGCCGTTCAACCTGACGACGGGCTCGGACAAGAATCTGGACGGTTATAACAACGACCGTCCGAATCTTGTGCCCGGGGTGACTCCGATCACGCTGGATAAGCACCGCAATCGCTTTGTGATTGCGAACACCGGCTGGTTCAACCAGGCGGCGTTTACTGCCAATGGTCCGGGGCTTGGCATCGGGCCGGGTGGCGCGGACGGAAACGTACCGCGTGACTTCCTGGTTGGTCCGGGCTTCAAGGACATCGACCTGGCGGTGGAGCGCGACTTCGTTCTGCCGAAGGGTATGGGCTTCGAGTTCCGCGCGGAAGCTACCAATGCCTTCAACCTGGTCAGCCTGAACAATCCGACGGGAACGCTATCGTCGGGCAATTTCGGCAAGATCACCGCGGCTGCACCGAACCGGATCTTCCAGTTCGGCGGACGCATCACCTTCTAACCTGCAAGCCATGCCGCAACAGCAAAGCCCGCGTAAGCGGGCTTTGCTGCTTAAGCGGACGATTTCTCGGGGCTTGTAGGGCAGGATATGATCGAGCCACTCAAGCTTCTCGATTTCACTGCGAATTCAACTGGGAGTGACTGCGGTCATGTGCTTTTCTGCGACGGCGAACTTTGTCGGAAGTGGCGTGCTTGCCGGACTCGGTGTTGCGACGCTATCCCAGGTCAAGAACCGCCGCGAGCTGATGTTTGCATCGCTTCCGATCCTGTTTGCGGCGCACCAGTTCATCGAAGGCTTTGTATGGCTGGGGCTGGACGGCTACATGTCCCAGACCGTGGCGCACAACATGGGCGCGGCGTTCATGCTGTATGCGCAGGGGCTGTTGCCCGCACTGATTCCGCTCAGTGTAATGTTGGTCGAGCGGACGTACCAGCGGCGAAGGCGGATGATGCCGTTTGTCGTGCTGGGCATGGCGCTGACGCTCTATACGCTGTGGGCGCTGGCTGCATATCCAACGCAGGTATTCGTGAGGCAGAACAGCATCGTGTACATCAACCCGATGACGAACTTTACGACCGTTGCGGTGCTGTATGTGATCGCCACGTGTGGCTCGCTGTTCTTCTCGGACCGGCGGGACATGATCCTGTTCGGCACGGCGAACCTGGCGCTCGTGCTCATTGTAATGGCGGTGAAGCGGTATGCGTTTACCAGCGTGTGGTGCGCCTATGCAGCGGTGGCGAGTGTGATCATCCTGGCCAGCTTCTGGCGCAGCCGGTTGAAGCGGCCGTTCGGGTACACGTTCGCGTGAGCTATCCGGGGGAGATTTTTGCCGCGAAATAATTCGTGTTAACCGATGTCGGGCTGGTTCGTTGTATGGGCATAGGAAGATTTGCTCTACAAGTCTCGTGATGAGGACGAACCGATGCTGAAGTTGACCCGGATATGGATTCCGACCCTTTGTCTGGCGGCTGCGATGGCTGCCCCTGCGCCCGTATTTGCCGCTGGGCAGGCGCGAACGGCGCAGCGGAACGCTCTTGTCGTTCCTGATGCGCCTGAGGTTCCGGATATTCCGAAGTCGGTGGCCGACCCCGGATATACGCAGGAGCAGTTGTTGAAGCTGCTGCGCGTGTCTCCGACACTGGCTGACGTGGTGGCGAACGATCCTTCGCTGCTGGCGGACCAGGCGTATGTGAGCAAGACCAATCCTGAGCTTGCGGCGTTCCTGCTGCAGCATCCTGAGGTCGTCCGCAATCCGGGGTTCTACCTGTTTTCGGATCTGCGGAAGCCGGGGCATCACTCCTATGACGTGATGAGCCCGAGGAGCGGGTTCGAGGAGCATCACCGGGATGAGCGGTCGCCCATGGACAGCTTCATGAACGACGCTTCTCCGCTGGTGGCCATGTTCTTCTTCTGTGGAGCGCTGATCTGGCTGATCAAGCTGATTCTGCAGAACAAGCGTTGGAAGCTGACGTTCAAGCTGCATAGCGAGGTGCACACGCGGCTGATCGACAAGATGGCGACGAGCCAGGAGATGCTGGCCTACATGGACACGGATGCCGGCCGGAGGTTCCTGGAGGCGGCTCCGATTACAACTGAGATTGACAACGCTCCAGTGCCGAACATGGTGTCGAAGGTGATGACGACGCTGCAGGTGGGCGTGGTGATGACGCTGCTGGGGATTGGCCTGCTGCTGGTGCGAAACTACACGGGAGATGCGGCGACGGGCGTGCTGGTGACGGGCGTGCTGGTGCTGATGCCGGGGATCGGTTGCATCGTTTCGGCGGCGTTGTCGTGGACGATTGCGCAGCGGCTGGGGCTGATGCCCGGAGCGGTGACCGCGGAAGAAAGAGTGCAGCGGTGAGGCGCGGTGACAGCGCTGGGGCGGGGCGGAGCGTATGGCGATGAGCTGGGAACTGGCACTGGAACAGCAGATGCGGGATCGGGCCGCGGCGAGCGAGCTGCCCATGGATAGCGCGCACTTCGCCGCATTCTATGAGCGCTCGGCGCGTCCGTTGTGGGCGTACCTGTCGCGGGTGTCGGGGGATCGCACGTTGGCCGAGGACCTGATGCAGGAGAGCTTCGTGCGCTTTCTGTGCGCGACGCATGGTTGCGATGGCGAGGTGGAGGCGCGGCGGTACCTGTTCCGCATCGCCACGAACCTGCTGCGCGACCATTGGCGCAGGCCGGTGGCGAGTTCTCTGGACGAAGTTCCGGAGGCTGCATTGGCGATGTGTGGGGCTGCGGCGATGAGTGCGATGGACTCGGAGGCCATGTTGGAGCGGGCGATGGCCAAGATGGGGCTTCGCGAGCGGCAGATGCTGTGGCTGGCGCACGCGGAGGGCTACTCGCACAAGGAGATCGCCGAGGTGATGGACCTGGGGGCGACCAGCGTGAGGCTGCTGTTGTTCCGGGCGCGGCGCAAGATCGGCCAGCTGCTGGAGAACGGGGGCGTGGCATGAGGGGGACGTGCTCGCGGGCTGACGAGGTGCGGAAGCTGGTGATCGGTGGGCAGTGGCCTGCTGCGGCTGGCGACGAGCTGAGGGGCCATGTGAGCGTCTGCAAGGGGTGCTCGCTGACGGCTTCGATCACACTGGCGATGCGCGGCGCGCGGGAACGGGACTTGGAGAGCGTAAAGCTGGAGCCGGCGGGGCTGATCTGGTGGCGGGCGCAGCTACGCAAGCGTCGCGAGGCGATGGAGCAGGTGAGCCGCCCAATGCTGAAGGTGCAGACGGTCAGCGTGGGCACGAGCCTGCTGGTGGCGGTCGTGCTGCTGGCGTGGCTTGGCCTGCACGGCGCTTCTAGCGTGGGTTGGGGAGGATGGAAGGCCGCTGCTGCGAGCCCGTTCGCTGGGCTTGCCAGTCTGGGGGGAGCGACGGTTTGGCTGGGCGTGGTCGTGCTGGCGGCGCTGGGAGCGGCGGCGGTTTATTTTCTGGTGGAGCGGGAAGGGTAGCGACGTTTCCGGGCTATTCTTCTGGGGGTTCGTTCGCTTTGCGCGCTGCAAGGACTGCGGCTACGTCGGCGAGGTCCTGTAGACGACCGGCGGCATTCTTGTTGCGGATGAAGTGGTCAGCTGAGAGATAGCGGACAGGAATTTCATCGAAGATGGTTCCTTCGAGACTGTCGGCCCACGCTTCTTGAAAACTCACACCGCTGATCGCGAAGATCAGATCGATCTGCTGGGGCGGAGCGCCGATCTGAAAGCCCTCGTAGGGGTTCTGAAAGTCAGTGGGGCTATAGCCTGCAAGGGGCGCCCCGTACTTTGCCAACCCTGCGAAGACTCTTTGCGAGTTGTCCGGGCTGGCCTCGATGAATACGTCCATGTCCCGAGTAGCACGAGGCTCCGCGTATCGACCGAGCGCGTGGCCACCCACCAGAAGGTATTTAACGTGGCACTCGTTGAACGCGAGTAAGAGATCGCGGTGGTCCTGCAACATGAGGCGCGATTCCTTTCAGCCTGTACCACTCATTCCATGCCTGTTCGCTCATCTCGGCAACCGTGTTGAAGACTTCCTGATCTGGGCGGCTTCGCCAATAGCGATAGGTTTCGGCCCTCATCTCTTCATGGCTGGTGAACTTGCGAAGGGTCTTGTCCATGGCGACATTTTCATTATATCGGGCATCCGGGTAGAGCTTATTTTTCAATTATGGCTTGGAGCCGCCGCATCGGTAATTGTGTGGCGGGAGTGCTGGTGCTGGCGGCGCTGGGAGCTGCGGCGGTTTACTTTTTGGTGGAGCGGGAAGGGTAGAAATCGATGCCCGGACGTAGGCCTTTGGCTGTCACTGTGGGTGTTGCGGGAAGCAGTCTTCGATGCCAGGGATGGTGAATCCACCCCACCTCACGCCCTCGATGTGGACCTTCCTGAAGAGCGAGTCGCCGTCGGTGAACTCTGCGTCGTTGAGGTGTTCCAGAAGCGTACTGAAAGGGATCGACCGGCACTCAGGATGGCGATAGAAGTCGTCCATCACCTTTACATAAGGATCCGTATAGGTTGGGAGATAGTCCGTCTTGCCATGGCTGTACGAGCGGGCGGGAGAGGTGCAGAATTGCTCCTCTTCTGTGAGCGGCTCCTTTCGTCCCGGCCATGTGGCGGACGCGCGGGCCTGGGAGCAATGTTCTGAGATAGCGAGAGCGCTCCCGTCAAGATAGCCGATGACGTATTTCTGTTTCTCCGTCTGCGTCCAGCCAAGCCATTCGGGCCCAGTTGGGGAGATATATGATTCGTCAGCCTTCTTGCTTGATGTTGGCCGATGACAGCCGGTGGCGAGTGCGGTGGCCAGGATCATTCCTGCGGCAGCTGAGACTGAGATCCTAGGCATGCGGCAAAGCATAAAGCGCAGCCACGTTCAGGGGAAGCCCCGACTGCGGCGCTCCGTTCTTTCATAGGGTCGGCTTGCTTCCTCGTCCTTCGGCCCAGCGATGGTTCGCAGAAAGCTTCGAACTGGTGTGCGATGGTTGGCGGGGATGCAGGTCCTTCGACTGCGCAGGTCGCCGCTTCGCTGCGACCTGCTTCGCTCAGGATGACAAATTTTGGGTGGGGGTGGAAAAAGAAAAAGGGCAGCCTCGCGGCTGCCCTTTGTGTTTCCGTTGGTCTTCGTACCGTGAACTACAGACCCTTTTCGACGAGGAAGAGGATGAGGTCCTTGACGCGGTTGGAGTAGCCCCACTCGTTGTCGTACCAGCTGATGATCTTGCCGGTGTTGCCGACGACCTTCGTGAGCTTGGAGTCGAAGATGGACGAGAGGGGGTTGCCCTTGAAGTCGGAGCTGACGAGTTCTTCTTCGGTGTAGCCGAGGATGCCCTTGAGTTCGCCTTCGGAGGCTGCCTTGATGGCGGCGTTGATGGACTTCACGTCGATGGGCTTCTCGGCGACGAAGGTGAGGTCGACGACGGAGACGTTGGGGGTCGGGACGCGGATGGCGAAGCCGTCGAGCTTGCCGTCCATCTCGGGGATGACGAGCTTGAGGGCTTTGGCGGCGCCGGTCGAGGAGGGAATCATGGACAGGGCAGCGGCGCGGGCGCGGCGGAGGTCCTTGTGCGGCGTGTCGAGGATGACCTGATCGTTGGTGTAGCTGTGGATCGTGGTCATGATGCCGGAGGCGATGCCGAAGGTCTCGTTGAGGACCTTGACGACGGGCGCGAGGCAGTTGGTGGTGCAGCTGGCGTTGGAGATGACGTTGTGCTTGGCTGCGTCGTACTTGTCCTGGTTGACGCCGAGGACGAGGGTGAGGTCCTCGTTGGTGGCCGGGGCGGAGATGATCACCTTCTTGACGGTGGCGCCGAGGTGGGCCTTGGCCTTGGTGGCGTCGGTGAAGAAGCCGGTGGACTCGACGACGATCTCGGCTCCAACGGAGGCCCAGTCGAGCTGCGCGGGGTCGCGCTGCGCGAAGACCTTGATGGCCTTGCCGTCCACGATGATGGAGTCTTCGGTCGCGGAGATCTCGTTCCTGAGGTTGCCGAGGATCGAATCGTACTTGAGCAGGTGCGCCAGGGTGGCGGGCGTGGTCAGGTCGTTGACGGCGACGAATTCGATGTCGGGGTTGCCCAGCGCGGAGCGGAAGACGTTGCGGCCAATGCGGCCGAAGCCGTTGATACCAACCTTTACTGCCATGGGAGTGCCTTACCTCGTGTGAGTTGTGTAGATCCTGAAAAGAGCGGCCTGGACAGGGACGGCGAGCCGGAGACGTTGCAACACTTTAAGGCTATCAAAGCGCGAATGGGGGCCGCAAACGGGAATGGTGAAGATTCGCGCCGGAAAAGGCGTCCGGAACGGTACAAAGGGGTGTCGAGGCGGTTGCACCAGCTTTGCGGCAGGTGGAACCGCTGTGTTACACAGTAGGTTATGCGCGACTGGTTGCGCGACACACTCATGAGAAGACGTTCCAAGCGTGGCCCGAATGATTCGGAGTCCACGGGCAAGATTGGCCAGGAGATCCCGCAGAATCAGCCGGCTCCGCTCCGCCCGGAGTATCCCACTCCGGCACCTGCAGTAACGGCTGAGCCCGAGGTTGAGGCTGTACCCGTCGCTGTGGAAGCTCCGCAGGCTGTTGAAGCCGCCCCTGAAGTTTCCCCGGAAGCTCCTTTGCAGGAGACCCCTGTCCCGGAAGCTGCTCCGCAAAAGAAGATCGAGCTGGAGACGCAGCCGGACTCCGTGGCTACGCCTCCGCCGGCGGTGCAGCCGGTTTCGGCGAAGTCGCCGCGCGGCTACGTAGTGCTGACGATCGGCCTGCCGGGCTCCGGCAAGACGACCTGGTACAAGCGCCGCGGCGTCACGCCGCTTTCGAGCGACATGCTGCGCAACATTCTTTTCGACGACATCACGGACCAGCGGTACCAGGGCCTGGTGTTCTCCACGCTGCGCAGCCTGCTGCGGGCGCGGCTGATCGCCAAGATGCCCTGGAACTATGTGGACGCGACCAACCTGAGCCCGCACGAGCGTCGCCAGTGGATCAAGATGGCCAAGAGCTTTGGCTATGAGGTCCAGGCGGTGTTCTTCGACGTTCCGCTGGCCGTGTGCCTGGAGCGCAATGCCAAGCGCGAGCGCCAGGTGTCGGACGACGTGATGCAGAAGATGGCGGAGCGCCTGCGTCCGCCGGTGTTCAAGGAAGGCTTCGACAAGATCACGGTGGTGCGCGTCAAGGGCGCTGCGCCGACGATCAAGGTCGAGCCGGATCTGCCTGCTACCAATGTGGACGAGCCCGGCGAAGGCGAATAGCCCGCCGCGTCGCCGAACGGAGTCTGGAGTCCTCGATGGCCGCCCGGGAAGTGGAGTTCGCGCAAGTGAGCTTCACCGCCCCGGGCGGCCATTGCATTTTGCGGGAGATTTCCTTACGCGCTGCTGCGGGGACGACGACGGCGCTGCTGGGCCGTTCGGGCTCGGGCAAGACGACGCTGCTCCGTGCCGTGAATGGGCTGGTGCGGCCAACGGCGGGTCGGGTGCTGGTGCGCGGCCGGGACGTGGCCGCGATGGACGGGAAGGCGCTTGTCTCCCTGCGGCGAGGTGTGGGGTACGTTATCCAGGAGACGGGCCTGTTTCCGCATATGACGCTGGCGCGGAACGTGGGTATCTCTCTGGATCTGGCCGGAACGGATAAGGGCGAGGCTGCGGCGTTGTGTCTCGAGATGCTGGCGCTGGTGGAGCTGGATGCCTCGATGGCGACGCGGTATCCGTGGCAGCTGAGCGGTGGTCAGCGGCAGCGTGCGGGGTTAGCGCGGGCGCTGGCGGCGGAGCCCTCGGTGCTGCTGATGGATGAGCCGTTCGGTGCGCTCGATCCCATCACGCGGGCGGAGATGCAGACGATGCTCCGGCCACTGCTGAAGCGGCTTGGCGTGACCACGATTCTTGTGACGCATGACCTCGATGAGGCGCTGTATCTGGCGGATCGCGTGGTGTTGCTGGAGCAGGGAAGCGTTGTTGCGGAGATGGCTGCGGATGAGGTGCTGGCTTCCGCGAATCCGGCCATGCAGGCGTATGTGGCCGCGACAACCCGGGTCCGAGATACCGGACCCGGGGCACCCGGAATCTTGCGGGAGCCGGCATGAGCGGCTTCCTGCACGAGTACGGAGCCCAGATCGCGCGGCTCACCTTCGAGCACGTGTGGCTGACGGGCATTGCGATGCTGTGCGCTGCCGGGATTGCGATTCCGGTCGGCATCTGGCTGACGCGGCATGAGCGCTGGGCGCGGCCGGTGCTCGGCTTCGCGAATGTGTTGCAGGTGATTCCGTCGCTGGCGCTGTTCGGGCTGCTGCTGCCGGTGCCGTGGCTGGGTGAACGGGCGGCCCGGCTTGCGATTGTGGCGCTGACGGGCTATGCGCTGCTGCCGATTCTGCGCAACACGTATGCGGGGATACGCGGAGTAGACCCGGTGTTGATCGATGTGGCCAACGCACTGGGCATGACGGGGTGGCAGCGATTGACGAAGGTAGAACTGCCGCTGGCGGCAAGCGTGATCCTTGCGGGCCTACGGACGGCGACGGTGACCTGCGTGGGCGTGGCGACGATTGCGGCGGCGATCGGAGCGGGCGGCCTGGGCGAGCTGATCTTCCGCGGCGTGGCGAGCGTGGACAATGGGCTGGTGCTGGCGGGAGCGGTGCCTGCGGCTCTGCTGGCGCTTTGTGCGGACGGGGTGCTGGGGCTGATCGAGAAGCGGATGGTGGTGAGGCGATGAGCCCGAGGGCATCGATCGACGAGACGCTGGAGAAACTTGGGCGGCCGGGCTTGTCGGACGAGACGATCGTGCTGCTGACACATTTGCTGGCACAGCTTCACTTTCCTGATCTGCAGGTGGAGCTCGTGGCGAAGGAAGAGTTGAAGTTCACGACGCTGGACGGGGCTACACACCGGATGTACCTGACGAACATGCTGGTAGAGTGCAGGCGTGAGCCTGAGGATCGCGCAGCCATCGTGGACCGTTACGTGCGTGTGATCGCGGGGCGCGACTCGGAAGGGGAAATGAACTCGCTGGAAAATCTGGTGACCTTGGTGCGGGACGCACAGTTTCTCGGCGTGGTCCAGCAGGAATCCCCGATTGCAGCGCGTCATCTGATCGCAGATCTTTGGCTGGTACTTGCGCGCGACGGAGCGGAGTCGGTGACAACCTTGAGTAAGAAGGATGCCGAAGCACTCTCGGAGGATTTTGAGGCGCTTTTCAAGCGGGGCGAAGAGAACGTCCTTGAGCTACTCGAAGGGCTAACCGCCAGGCCTTATAGTGCCTCCTGCTACACGTTTGAGACCGAGAATGTGTTCTACCTCTCGAGTGTCGTTGCGATGGACTTCTTGTGGGATCAGGTCGGTGCGCTTGTGGAGGGCGATGTGGTGCTGGGCGTCCCTGCCAGGGACACGTTACTGTTCTGTGGGGCGAACGACCGGGCGGGGATCGCGGAGTTGCGCGCGGAGGTGGACTACGTGATCAAGAACGGACACCACTTGGTGTCCGACACGCTGCTACGCCGTGTGAATGGTCAGTGGCAGGTGTTTTCGTGAGGGCGCTGACTGGTGTGCTGGTATGTTGTTCGCTGCTGACCTCCTGCGCTCCGCCGCGGTCGTCGCACATCGTGATTGGCTCGAAGAACTTCACCGAGCAGGCTGTGCTGGGCGAGTTGCTGGCGCAGGAGATTGAGGCTTCGGGCGGGGGGCCAGTGGAGCGCCGGTTCTGGCTGGCGGGGAGCTATTTGTGCCAGCAGGCGCTGGTGGCGGACCGGATCGATGCGTATCCGGAGTACACCGGGACGGCGCTGACGGCGATCCTGAAGCAGCCTTTGCCGAAGCCGGGCACGTGCGATGAGGCTTGTGTGCACGCCAAGGTCGGCGAGCTGTATGAGCAGCGGTACAAGGTGCGCGAGGGGCCGGGCCTGGGGTTCGAGGACACGTTTGCGATGGTGGTGCGGGCGGAGGATGCGCGGCGGTATGGGCTGAGGAAGATCTCGGATGTGGCGAAGCTGCAGAGCGGAGAAGCAGGTCTCTCCACTGCGGCGGCAAAGGGCGCCGCCTCCGGTCGAGATGACACCTCTTCTTCGCATGGGAATGGGCACCCGCTGCGGCTGGGAGTGGGGTATGAGTTTGCGGAGCGGCCGGATGGGCTGCGCGGACTCAGCGCGGCGTATGGTCTGCACTTTGCCGATGCTCCGCGGACGATGGAGCTGGGGCTGCTGTATCGGGCGCTGGCGGAGCGGCAGGTGGACATCGTCGCCGGGAACTCGACCGACGCGGCGATTGCAGGGCTGGGCTTCGTGGTGCTGGAGGACGATCGGCACTACTTTCCGCCGTACGAGGCTGTGCCGTTGGTGCGGGAGGATTCCTTGGCGCGCTGGCCGCAGATTGGCGTCGCGATGGCTCGGCTGGCAGGCAAGGTGAGCGCGGAGGATATGCGGGCGATGAACCTTGCGGTGGAGGTGAAGCATCAGGATGTGGGGGACGTGGTGCGGGCGTTCCGCGCGGCGCATGGGTTGTAGGGATTAGGCGGGAAGAAGAAGGAATGCTGATTGAGTGGTGAGTCTGGGGGTTGGAGCATTCAGTTGCCAGATGCCAGTGTTCCAGATGCCAGTGGAGGCGTGATGGAGAGACCGGGTGTCGAGCCGTGGCTTCGTGGCACATTGACCGAGGTGGATCCTGTGTTGCGGGCGGTGCTGCATGCGTTGGAGTTGGCTCGCGAGGATGCGGGCCGGTGGGCGGATGATCTCAGCGATGCGGAGGTCCATGTGCGGCCCGCGGGATTGCCGAGTGTAGCGTTTCATCTGCGGCACATGGTGCGGTCGTTGGATCGGCTATTGACCTATGCCGAGGGGCGGCAGCTGGATGAGGCGCAGCTGGCGGCATTGAAGACCGAGATGGACGATGCCGTTACGGCAGAGCAGGTGCGGACCGAGTTTGCGGCAGGACTCGCACAGGCGGAAGAGCGGGTGAGGGCGTTTTCTCCGGTGCAGTTTGCGGAGGCTCGTGGTGTGGGGCGCAAGCAGCTTCCGACGACGGTGGCGGGGCTGCTGGTGCATTGCGCCGACCACACGCAGAGGCACTCCGGGCAGATGGTGACGACGGCCAAGGTGGTGCTCGCGGGGCGGGCCGGCAATTAGGTCTGGGGGGCTTGAGCATGTGATACTTTTTGCTGGGCGCTGGGCTCCGGAAGGCTTCTGAGGGCAGTCGGATTGACCGCGTCGTGGGGGTATCTGCATTGGGCAAGAGCATGGTCCCGAACCGCCTGTTCTTTACGAAGGGCGTCGGCAAGCACAAGGAGCGCCTGACCAGTTTCGAGCTGGCGCTGCGTGACGCGGGCATCGCGGCACAGAACCTGGTGCGGGTGTCGTCGATCTTTCCGCCCAACTGCAAGCTGATTCCGCGCAAGGAAGGTGTGAAGTACCTGAATGCGGGCGAGGTGGTGTTTGCGGTGATTGCGGAGAATGCCACGCGGGAAGCTCATCGGCTCGTGGCCAGCTCCATCGGTGTGGCGATTCCGACCGACAAGGAGACCTACGGCTACCTGAGCGAGCACCACAGCTTCGGCGAGAGCGAAGACCAGGCCGGCGACTACGCCGAGGAGCTTGCGGCGGAGATGCTTGCGACCACGCTGGATGTGGAGTTCGACGCCGAGAAGAGCTGGGACGAGAAGAAGGAGATCTACCGGATCTCGAACAAGATTGTGCGCACCGCCAATGTGACGCAGTCGGCGGTGGGCGACAAGAACGGCCGCTGGACGACGACGATCGCGGCGGCGATCATGCTCTTCGACGATCCCGCGTGACGCCTGCCGGATCATGAATGTTTGCGAAAGGCGCTGGCAGTCCGCAGCGCCTTTCCCGTGTCTGAAGCATCTGTTTTAAGGAAAGGAAGTTGAAATCATGGCAAAGACAAAGGTGGCAGTGATCCAGATGGCGTGTGAGCCGTCCGTGGACGCCAATCTTGCGAAGGCTGTAGCTCGTGTGCGTGAGGCCGCGGAGGCCGGAGCGAAGCTGATCTGCCTGCCGGAACTGTTCCGTGCGCAGTACTTCTGCCAGCGCGAGGACCACGCGCTGTTCGACGTGGCCGAGTCCATTCCGGGGCCTTCGACGGCGGCACTCAGCGAAGTCGTGCGGGAGCACAAGATCGTCGTGGTGGCGAGCCTGTTCGAGCGCCGCGCTCCGGGGCTGTATCACAACACGGCGGCGATCCTGGACCACACCAGCGACAAGCCGGACAACATCATGGCGATCTACCGGAAGATGCATATCCCGGACGATCCGCTGTACTACGAGAAGTTCTACTTCACGCCGGGCGACCTGGGCTTCAGCTCGCAGCGCACCTCGGCGGGTCCGATTGGCACGCTGGTGTGCTGGGACCAGTGGTATCCCGAAGGGGCGCGCCTGACGGCGCTGCGTGGCGCGGAGACGCTGTTCTTCCCCACGGCGATTGGCTGGCACCCCTCGGAGAAGGAAGAGTTTGGCGAGCGGCAGTACGACGCGTGGCAGACGATCCAGCGCGCGCATGCCATTGCCAACGGTGTGTGGGTGTGCGCGGTGAACCGCGTGGGCCATGAGCAGGGCGATGTGGAGATCAACGGAGAACTCCTCAAGGGACCGGAGGGCGCGGGGCTCGAATTCTGGGGTGGAAGCTTCATCGCCGACCCGTTCGGGAGGATCATCGCCAAGGCCTCGCACGACAAGGAAGAGATCCTGTACGCGGAGCTGGACTCGAAGGAAGTGGAGATCACGCGCCAGCACTGGCCGTTCCTCCGCGACCGCCGGATCGATGCGTACGAGGGGATCACGAAGCGGTTCCTCGACTAGGTTCATGAGCTAGGATTTTCTTATGCAGTTTCTTCTTTCGCTCCTGCTGGCACTTGTTCCGATGCAGGCTGCTCCGGCGGCCGATGCGACCGCGCCTCCTGCTGGCGCGGTCGTTGTCGCTACGGCAGTTGGCAGCGGGGTGCAGATCTACGCCTGCCAGGTGCAGGATGGGCAGCCGCAGTGGGTCTTCCAGGCTCCGGCAGCGGACCTGTTCGACCCGCAGACGCGGCAGCACGTCGGGGTACACGCTGCCGGGCCAAGCTGGACCTGGGCCGACGGCAGCGCGCTGGCGGGCACGGTGAAGGCGAAGCAGGCGTCGCCGGACGCTCATGCGATTCCGTGGCTGTTGGTCGAGGTGCATTCGACCGGGAGCGAGGGCGTGCTGAGCCACGTGGCGTGGGTGCGGCGGTCGGAGACGCAGGCAGGGCAGGCGCCGGCGACCGGATGCGATGCCTCGCAGGTGGGCACGAAGCTCAACGTGCCCTACCAGGCGCTGTATACGTTCTATCGCGCGGCGCAGTAGGGCGGGCGCAGTGCCGAGGTTGGGTTACGCCGCACACCTTCGTGCCATGGAATGCGTCTCCTGACTACCGTAGGGTCGAAGGTGATGGAGAACGCCGAGACGAAGTCCACAGCCGCCAGTCCCCGCGCTACGGCGGGGATGCAGGCGTTTCTGCTGGCCATTGTGCTGGCGGCGCCGGCGCTGCGTTGTCTGCAGCATCCTTACGTTACGGACAATGACATCTGGTGGCACCTGGCGACGGGCGACTGGATCCGCGCACATCATGCTGTGCCTCACGTCGAGATCTTCTCGCGTGGAATCGCGGGCTCGCCCTGGCACGCGTACAGCTGGCTCTTTGAGCTGCTGGTGTCGTTTCTCTTCAGTGCACTGGGGCTGCGAGGCATGGTGCTGCTTACTGCGGGGCTGACGGTGGCGATCGCGGCGGCGTTGTTCCTCATGATCCACCGCATTCAGCCGGACTTCAGCGTGGCGGCGGTGCTGACGTTCGTAGCGGGCTTCAGCATGATCCACATGGAGACGCCGCGCCCGTGGCTGTTCAGCATCCTGGCGCTGGTGCTGGAGGTGGACCTGCTGCTGCGCTCGCGCCGTGATGGCAAGGCCGCTCGCCTGCTGTGGCTGCCGGTGATCTTTGCCGTGTGGGCGAACGTGCACATCCAGTTTCTCGATGGGTTGGTGGTGCTGTTCCTTGCGTGTGTCGAGAGTATTGCAGGGCTGCGGGTCGAATCGCTGCGGACGAAGCTGAGGCCTGCGGTGTTGATTCCGTTCTCGGTGGCTACGTTGCTGGCGACGCTGGTGAACCCTTACGGCTGGAGGCTGTATCAGGACGCCTTCGCGCTCTCCACGCAGAGCGGCGTGATGTCGAAGATTGGCGAGCTGCAGGCGATCCCTTTCCGGGATGCGATTGACTTCTCCGCGCTGGGGCTGCTGCTGGTGGCGACGGTGGTGCTCACGTCGCAGGGGAAGTTGATCTCGCTCGAGGCCGCGTGGCTGGGCTTTGCTGCGCTGGTGGCGTTTCGCTCGCAGAGAGATGTGTGGGTGCTGGCGATCATGGCATCGGTGGCGATCGCTTCCGTGCGGTTTGAGCGGAAGAAGGAGACCGCGCCGCTGCCGGGCTGGGGTGGTGTGGTGGCGCTCGGAATGGCGGTTCTTGCGATGGTTGCGGGTTTCGGCCTCTTCGACGTGAGCAATGCGAAGCTCGGGCAGCTACAGGCCAAGGAGCTGCCGGTGCACGCGGTGGAGTTTGTGGAGCAGAGCCACCTTGCGGGGCCTCTGTACAACGACTTCGGCTGGGGCGGATATCTGCTGTGGTCTCTGCGTCAGCCCGTAGCGATCGATGGGCGGGCGGCGCTCTATGGCGACCAGCGGATCGACCGTTCGGTGAGCACATGGGAGGGACGTCCGAACTGGGCGTCGGACCCGCAGCTGCAGTCGGCGGGCATGGTGGTCGGGCCGGTGAACTCGCCGCTCACACAGCTGTTGCGGACGGACGGGCGCTTCCGGCTGGGGTACGAAGACAAGCTGGCCGTGGTGTTTGTGGCGGTGTCGAAGCCTTAGCCGGTGTCTCTGGAACGGGGTACCGCATCCCGGGAATCTGATATCTCGAAAATTCTTTAGGGAAACAATTTCCAAGAGCACGTCGTCTCCTGTACAAAGTTAGCGCTCGAGTTTTGTATCGCCTTGCGTCACCCGGCGCAGGTTCAGCGTTCTTCAGGAGAAGCCTCGATGTACCGCAACCTCCGCAGTCTCGTTCCCGCCCTCGCGCTCAGCCTTCTTCCCGCGATGTTCGCCCAAGCTCAGGCTCCGATGAAGCCTTCCGTGACGGGCGCAGTCCCGCCGAAGACCTGGGTCGACAAAGATACCGGCCACCGTGTGTGGCGACTCACCGATGAGCCTGGTTCGTCGGGCTTCTACTTCAATGTGAATGCCTACACGCCGGACCTGAAGACGATGGTCTACACGGCGCCGGACGGCATTCATGGCTACGATCTTGCGACGCATAAGGCATGGCTGATCGTGCCGAATCCTCCGCGGCCGGCGCCCGGTCATGATGGCGATCCGATCGCACAGGGGTATGACTTCCGCTTTGGCAATGTGCATGCGATCATCGCCGGGCGCGTGACGAACTCGGTGTTTTACTCGCAGGCCGACCCGGCGACGCGCACGGTGACGCTGTATAAAGCGGACGTCTATACGAAGAAGGTGACGCGGCTGTGCGATCTTCCCAAGGGCATGAGCGTGGCGACGATCAATGCCGACGAGACGCTGGGCGCCGGCACCATGAATGACAAGCAGGACACCTCGCAGGATTACGGCGCGCAGCGGCGGAATCCCGCGGGGCAGAGCGGGCCTCTGGTGCAGCCGCTGAACAAGGGCGAGATGATGGAGCAGCGGCTGGCGGCGCGGATTCCGCTGACGCTCTACACGATCGAGCTGACGACAGGGAAGCTGCATCCGCTGCTGCATTCGACTGACTGGGTCAATCATCTGCTGTTCTCGCCCACGGATCCCACGCTGCTGATGTACTGCCACGAAGGTCCATGGCAGAAGGTCGACCGCATCTGGATGATCCATACGGATGCGACGCACAACACGCTCATCCACAAGCGCCGCATCGCGATGGAGATTGCGGGGCATGAGTTCTGGGGCCTCGACGGCAAGACCATCTGGTATGACTGGCAGCCGATCAAGGGGCAGGACTTTTATCTGGCGGGTTATGACCTCGCGACGGGCAAGCGCACGGCGTTCCACATGGATCGCAATGACTGGTCGATCCACTTCAACCTGACGAAGGACCTCGACGTCTTTACCGGCGACGGTGGCGATGTGGGGCAGGTGGCGAAGGCTCCAGATGGAGAGTGGATCGAGCTCTTCCATCCACACACGCTGAACACGACCGGGGCTCTGAACGATCCGGACTTCTTCCAGCCGGGGTACTTTACGCCGGAGCACCTGGTGAACATGAAGTGGCACGACTACCACCTGGAGCCGAATGTACGCTTCTCGCCGGACAAGTCGCTGGTGATCTTCACCAGCAATATGTTTGGGCCGGCGTATGTGATTGCGGTGGAGACGGCAAAGGCTACCGATGTGAAGCCGGGCGAGCTGATTTCGACGCCGGAGCTGGCGTCGAAGTACAACCCGAAGGAGCCGACGGACACGCACGCGATCGCAAAGTAGCGCGGACGTTTTTCAACCTTGTCACAGACACGTAACGCGACGCAGCTGCGTCGCGTTACGTGTCTCTGCGAGAATAAGAAGGAATGTGTGAGCCGAACGTAAATCGCTATCGCATGCCTGCCGAATGGGCGCCGCACTCTGCCACGTGGATCGCGTGGCCGCACAATCCCGAGGATTGGCCCAGCAAATTTCAACCCATCCCCTGGGTCTATTGCGAGATCGTGCGGCATCTGTCCCGAGTTGAGGACGTTCACATTCTTGTGAATGATGAGGCTGCGGAGAAGCGGGCTACAAACATGCTGCGGCGACAGGGTGCGAATCTTGCGCGGCTCCACTTCCACACCTGGCGCACCGATCGCGTGTGGCTGCGTGACTCAGGGCCGATCTTTGTGAAGAAGTGCGCTGAGGGCTCGGTGAAGCAGATCCTTCGCGACGCTCAGGATGACAAAGGCGAGGTCGCGCTGACGAACTGGAAGTTCAACGCATGGGCGAAGTATGACAACTGGCGCAACGACAATCTGATCCCAGGCCACGTTGAAAAGCTGTACGGTATGAAGGCGTTTGAGCCCAAGGTGACACTCGCCGATGGGACGGAGCATCGTTTGGTGCTGGAGGGCGGCTCGATCGACACCAATGGTGCGGGCGTGATGCTCACGACCGAAGAGTGTCTGCTGAGCGAGGTGCAACAGCGTAACCCGGGCGTCAGCAAGGGGCAGCTTGAGGCTGCGTTCGCGGAGTATCTTGGCATCGAGAAGGTGATCTGGCTCAACCGAGGCTGCGCAGGGGATGACACGCACGGCCACGTCGACGACATCTCGCGCTTCGTGGGTGAGAACACGATTCTGACCGCGGTGGAGAGCAATACGGCGGATGAGAATCATCTGCCTTTGGCCGAGAACCTCGAACGTCTCCATGAGGCGCGCAATCTCGAGGGCAAGGCATTCGAAGTGAAGACGCTGCCGATGCCCGCCCCCGTCGTCTTTGAGCAGCAGAGGCTGCCGGCAAGCTACGCCAACTTCTACGTTGCGAATGGCTTGGTGCTGGTGCCGACCTTCAACGATCCGAATGATCGCATCGCGCTGAACACGATTGCGGAATGCTTCCCGGATCGCGTCGTGACAGGGATTCATTGCACGGACTTCATCTGGGGTCTGGGAGCTCTGCATTGCATGACACAGCAGCAGCCGGCGTAGTTTAAGGGAACCGGGGCTACGGAGATTCCGTAGCAGGAGCATCGCCCCTACTGAAGGAGTCTTGTCTCGATGCTCAAAGCTCTCGCAACCTGCAGTGGCCTTCTGCTTGCCGGTGGCCTCACGTTTCTGAATCCGGCAGCGAGCCCGGCTCCTTTCCCAAACGCTCCCGCATACAGCGCCAAGGGAGCGCTTCTGACGCCGAAGAACTACCGTGAGTGGCAGTACCTGACGACGGGTGTCGACATGTCCTATGCGTCGACTACCGAGCCGCAGAATCACATCTTCGACAATGTCTTCGTGAACCCGGAATCGTATGCGGAGTTCAAGCGGACTGGCACCTGGCCGGACAAGACGACGTTCATCCTGGAGGTGCGTGGCGCGGATAGTCCTGTGTCCATCAACAAGCGTGGGCACACGCAGTCGGCGCAGGTGCGTGGGCTTGAGATCCACGTGAAGGACAAGGGCGAGTGGAGCTTCTACGAGGGCGCTGCCGGCAAGGACGAGGCCGAGTTGCTGCCGAAGACCGCGGCTTGTTACAGCTGCCACGAGTCGCATGGTGCAGTTGCGACGACGTTTGTGCAGTTCTATCCCACGCTACTGCCCATCGCGACGGAGAAGAAGACGCTGTCCCCGGAGTACCTGAAGGAAAGTGCCGAGGCGAAGCCCTAGCGGGCGTAGACTCCGGCTGCCTGAGACAATGGAAGCAACGTCCAGCAATCAATAGCGACAAACTGACGAACTACCGGAGATTGAACCCCAGCATGTCAGCGAAGTGGCCGCCCCCGCCAGATCTTGAGTCTATCCAGCAGCTTGTCCGCGAGGCGGATGTTGAAGGCCACATTGCCGATGGCGCGCCGCAGGACGAGTATGAGCCGGAGGAGGAAGAGCTGTTCACGGCGTTGTCGCCGAAGGAGACGGAGCATCTGACGACGACGCAGATTCTTCCTGTGTTGCTTGAGGTGTGGCGCAAGAGCTTCTCGCTGAGCGATGCAGAGCTTGCGGTGCGTGAGCCGAAGCTGAAGGAACTGGCGGCAACCATCGAACGGTTCTTCGGGCCGGATGCCGAGCCGCAGGTGCGCGGGGCATGAGCGCGACGAAGCAGGTCTCAACCAGGCCGCAGGGCTGGCGTGAGCTGCTGGTGCAGTATCTTCGCGAGCAGGCCAAGCCAGTGCATAAATTCAGCCATCAGCCGCGGCTCTATATGTTGACGCAGCAGATTGCGAGGACGTTCGCCGCGGATGCCTACGATGATGACGTGGTTTTCGCCGCGGTGTATCTGCATGACCTGGGAGTCTTCCTCGGGCATCGACCGGAGGATCCGGCTGCGCTCGCGCGGTGGGATAACGTGCGCTATGCCTGTGAGCAGGCGCCTGCAGTACTGGAACGCGTTGGGTTTCCGTTGGAGAAGGCGCCGGCGGTGGTCGCTTGCATCGCGCAGCACCTGCCCAAGAGCGAGCCGCAGACGTTGGAGGCGACCGTCCTGCGGGATGCGGACATCCTGGAGCAGCTTGGAGCTATCGGTATCCTGCGCACTGTGACGAAGGTGGGCTGCGATACGCGTTTTCACACCTTTGAGGACGCACGGGTGAGCCTGCAGAAAGCGCTCGACACGTTACCAGGGAAGATCCGGCTGGAGGCTACGCGCGAGCTCGCGCGGCCGAAGATAGATGTGATGCGGGAGTTTCTTGGGATGTTGAGCACAGAAGCAAAAGAGCACCTCGGCTGAGGTGCTTTTTGTGGCTTGGATGAATGGTGCGCAACTCGGAAAGCATCATTCAAAGGTCGCGCAACACATCTTCGCGTGAGAGGCCTTTATGATGAGCTACATCGTCGAGAAGGTCCTGAAAGGTGCCCGAGCGGAGGGGTTTATGCGCCGGGATCGAGAGAGTTCTTCGTGACGGCGTCTCTGTCCGCACGATGATGTGGCTTCCAGTCTGACGCAACTCAACGAAGTGCCATCGGCGGATCAGATGGTTTGCGAAATCTATTCCGTTGACGCTTCGAGGGACCTTCACGCGACGGCCAGGACTTCGCTGTGCACGAGTTCAAGTCGAATCTGTTCGGGAAGCTCTTCTGCGGTGTCATAGTAACCGCGCGTCGCATCCAGAACCATCTCTCGAAGCTCTTCCCAGGTGTCACCCTGTGTGATGATCCCCTCGCCCACGGCCTTTGCGCAATAGCCGCCGTCACTTTCCTGAGTCACGTGAAAGACGAGTTCCTTCATGGAGTCAGAGTACGCCGCAACCTGCGACGTTTCAACCACGCATCGTGGTCAATGGCGCACGGCGATCGACGATGCAAGCTTAGCGCGAGAGGAAGTCCTTGACCTTCTGCACGAAGACGTCGCGGCCCATGTCGCTGATGGCCTCGGTGAGGGGCAGACCCTTGGGGCAGGCTACGACGCAGTTCTGCGCGAAGCCGCACTCCTGGATGCCGCCGTCGCCGGCGAGGGCGCGGAGACGATCTTCCTTGAGCACGGAGCCTGCGGGATCGAGGTTGAAGAGCTTGGCCTGCGCGATGGTGGCAGCGCCGACGAAGCCGGTCTCCTCGTTGAACTGCGGGCAGACCTCCATGCAGCAGCAGCAGGAGATGCAGTTGGAGAGCGGGTAGCGCTCTTCCTGGATCTGCGGCGCCTGCTTGGCGCCCTGGCCGAGGTCGTAGGTGCCGTCGATGGGAACCCAGGCCTTGACGGCCTTGAGGTTCTCGAAGAGGACCGAGCGATCGACGGAGAGGTCGCGGACGACGGGGAACTTGGAGAGCGGAGCGAGGGTGATGGTGTCGCCCGAGCCCATGAGCTTGTCCACCAGCGCGGAGCAGGCCATCATCGCCTTGCCGTTGATGAGCATCGCGCAGGAGCCGCAGATCTCCTCGAGGCAGTTCGAGTCGTAGGTGATCGGGGTCGTCTCTTTGCCGCTGACGTCCACGGGATTGAGCGCGATCTCTCCGAGCAGCGAGGTGATGTTCATGTTCGGGCGATAGGGAATCTCAAAGCGCTCGGTGACAGAAGGCTGGTCCGGGGCGGACTGGCGCTTGATCTCGACCTTGATCGACTTGGGAGGCATGCGGGCTCCTTTTTAGCAAGACAATCATAGCGCGGGCGCGAAGGCGCTGGCCCCGGTTACCGGGCGTGTTGTTCCATTATCGGGCGGAGGGCATTTCGGGACGGGATGTCGGTGAGTGGTCCTAGGCGAGGTTGCGAGTGATGAAGACCGGATAGCCCAAGAGATCGTGTACTCGTCGTTCTTGGCCGTCAAATCGATAGCATTGTTCGTCGCTCATGTAGCGAGGCATGTACAGCGTGGTAATTGACCGCTCGTCACCGACGGTAGCTCCTAGTGACCGCAGTTTGTCTGTCGGATGCGCGTAGCTACCTCGCCCAAGCGGCTCCCATTCTTCTCCCAACCACGGAGAGAGGACATCTTCACCCCTCCACAGGTTGGTAAGAGCTTGAAGAGCGGATCGGCCCGAGTACATTGAGGTTTGTGCCCGATCGTCCAGCCAAATCTCAGTGAGATATAGAAAGGAGCCTTTCCAGTCCCATCGCTCCGAAGTGTAGACAGTCGGGTCTGGGTCCGAAACCCAGACCGCCATGCCTTCGGCGCCTAATGCACTCTTCACGTCCTTCGTGGGCAAAATGACCTTTCGCGCTGTCGTTTCCTCGAGAATGAAGCCCCTGGGAGCAGGTTGTTCAATAGGCCGTGTCCCGAAAAGGAGCCCCTTTCGCAGCAGGGCTCCCAACAGAAATTCGACCTTCTCGTGATCATTGAGAGACCGAGCGTTATCTTCCTCCCCTAATTCGACCTTTGGTCCGGATAGCGAAAGCGACCACTTCTTAGAACGTTTTGAGGTGGCGTTTTTGGGAAGCGCCAACTGGTCCACGAGCGAGTCAATCCGATTTCGGTCAATGTATAGGTAGTCGCGCATAGCGATGTTAGGCAGTGGCTCCGTGGCACTTCTTGTACTTCTTGCCCGAGCCACAGAAGCAGAGGTCGTTGCGTCCCATCTCCTTGCCGGAGCGCTGGGGGGTGCTTCCGTTGGAGGCGGAACCACCGGCCTGGCGGGCCGCTTCGAGCTCGCGCTGCTTGCGCAACTCGAACTCACGCTCGAGCTTGTCGATGGTGGTCTGCGGAGGCACGCCGCCCTGCATCTGCTGAGGCTGCTGCTGGCGTGGGAAGCCGCCTGCGACCTCGTGGGTCGAGGTGGGGATGCGCTGCTGCTGTTGCTGCGGCTGCCAGTGCGTGGGATCCGGCGTGGGCATCTGGGGCGGAGGAGGCGTCTGCGCGAGACGCTGCTGATGCGAGGCCTGGAGCTGCGCGAGCTGCTCGGGCGTCTCGATCGGCGTGCCGTCCGGAGCGAGGATCTGCATGCGGTAGAGGTGCCGCGCGGTCTGCTCCTGGAAGGTGAGCATCATCGTTTCGAACATCTCGAAGGACTCCTTCTTGTAGGCGACCAGCGGGTCCTGCTGCGCGTAGCCACGCAGGCCGATGCCTTCCTTGAGGTGGTCCATGTTGAGGAGGTGTTCCTTCCACAGGCCGTCGAGGACGCTGAGCATGACGACGCGCTCGTGGTACCGCATCTGCGCTTCGCCGAGGATCTGTTCCTTGACCTTGTAGCGCTCGCCGAGCTTCTCGAAGATGGTTTCGCCGAGGTCGTGGCGGGTGAGCGCTTCAGCGTCGATGGCGTCGGGGCCTTCGTTGAACTTTGCGCCGAAGACCTCGTAGACCTGCTGCCAGAGCTTCTCGATGTCCCACTGGTGGGGCTGCGCTTTGGCGGGGATGGCCTGATCGAGAACCGTGGAGAGGATGGTCGCGGTGTAGTCGTCGACGATCAGCTCGCGTTGCTCGACACCTTCAAGGAGCTGGCGGCGCAGGCTGTAGACGGCCTCGCGCTGCTTGTTCATCACGTCGTCGTACTCGAGGACGTGCTTGCGGGCCTCGAAGTTCTGGCTCTCCACCTGCTCCTGCGCCTTCTCGATGCGGTTCGAGATCATCTTGCTCTCGATGGGGACGCCTTCTTCCATGCCGAGGCGCTGCAGGAGGGTGCTGATCCACTCGCGCGCGAAGATGCGCATGAGGTCGTCTTCGAGGGAAAGGAAGAAGCGCGAGCTGCCGGGATCGCCCTGGCGGCCGGCGCGGCCACGCAGCTGGTTGTCGACGCGGCGGGACTCGTGGCGCTCGGTGCCCAGGATGTGCAGACCGCCGGCGTTGACGACGTCCTCACGCTCGGCCTTGGTGGCGGTGGAGTGCGCGGCGAAGGTGTCCGACCACAGCTGCTCCGGGACTTCGAACTCCTGGCCCTGGTAGTAGAAGCGTGTGAAGCCCGCAGCGGCGACGGGATGGATTGCGCCCTCGGCGGGGGAGACCACACGGGCGAGATTGCGCTTCACCATGTCCTGCCGGGCCATGAACTCGGCGTTACCACCGAGCAGGATGTCCGTGCCGCGTCCGGCCATGTTGGTGGCGATGGTGACCATGCCAAGGCGGCCGGCCTGGGCGACGATCTCGGCTTCCTTCTCGTGGAACTTGGCGTTCAGTACGACATGGCGCACGCCCTTGCGACGAAGGATGTCGGAGAGCAGCTCGGACTTCTCGATGGAGGTTGTACCGACGAGCACCGGCTGCTTGGCCGCGTGGAGGCGCTCGATCTCCTCACCGACGGCGAAGTACTTTTCCTTCGCGGTGCGGTAGACGACGTCGGAGTTCTCGATGCGCAGCATCTGGCGGTTGGTCGGGATGACCACGATGTCGAGCTTGTAGATCTTCTCGAACTCGGCGGCCTCGGTCTCGGCCGTACCGGTCATGCCGGAGAGCTTCTTGTAGAGGCGGAAGTAGTTCTGGAAGGTGATGGTGGCGAGGGTCTGGTCTTCCTTGCGGACCTCAACGCCTTCCTTGGCTTCTACGGCCTGGTGCAGGCCATCGGACCAGCGGCGGCCTGGCATCAGGCGACCGGTGAAGGTGTCGACGATGATGACCTCGCCGTCCTTGACCACGTACTCGACGTCGCGCTTGTAGAGATTGTGCGCCTTGATCGCCGTCTCGACGTGATGCTTCATGTCCCAGTTTTCGGGGTCGGCGATGTTGCCGATGCCGAGGAGCTTTTCGATGCGCAGCCAGCCATCGTCGGTGACGGTGATGGCGCGGGCCTTTTCGTCGACGACGAAGTCGCCGGTCCAGGTCTTGGACTGGGCCTCGAAGTCTTCGATCATCTCGCCCTCTTCGAGCTGAGGGATGATGCCGTTGGCGATGCCGTACTTATCGGTGGTGCGGTCGGTCGGGCCGGAGATGATGAGCGGCGTGCGGGCCTCGTCGATGAGGATGGAGTCGACTTCGTCGACGATGCAGTAGAAGTGCTCGCGCTGCACCATGTCCTTGAGGTCGAACTTCATGTTGTCGCGCAGGTAATCGAAGCCGAACTCGTTGTTGGTGCCGTAGGTGATGTCGGAGGCATAGGCCTCGCGGCGCTGCTCGTCGGAGAGGTCATGCACGATGACGCCGACGGAGAGACCGAGGAAACCGTAGACCTTGCCCATCCACTCTGCGTCGCGCTTGGCCAGGTAGTCGTTGACGGTGACGACGTGGACGCCGCGGCCGGCGAGGGCGTTCAGATAGCAGGGCAGCGTGGCGACGAGCGTCTTGCCTTCGCCGGTCTTCATCTCGGCGATCTTGCCGGAGTGGAGGACCATGCCGCCGATCATCTGGACGTCGTAGTGGCGCATGCCGAGGACGCGGCGGGCAGCTTCGCGGGTGACGGCGAATGCCTCGGGCAGGATCTCGTCGAGAGCTTCCGTCTCCACCGCGTGAACGGCTTCGCGATAGGAGGTGCGCTCGTCCATGGTTTTGAGTTCCCCATGGGGAACGGCGTTGCGCCTGGTTTCGATGTGGGCCTGAAACTCTGCGGTCTTGGCGCGGAGCTGGTCGTCGGTCAATCCCTTGAGGTCTTCCTCGAAGGCATTGATCTTCGCGAGTGTGGGGAGCAGGCGCTTGACGGCGCGCTCGTTGGAGGTACCAAAGATCTTGGCGAGGGTCTTGTTGAACACGGAGATCGTTCCTTTGGCCGGGCGCGCGGGCGAAGGTCGAGCCATTCAGGCTCAGCGCGCAGGGGCGGTAGTCAGGCAATGCAGATTTGGATGCGTCTGCGGCGAAGTTCAGGCAGGACGCGAGACGAAGAGACCTGGACGTCCCGGAGGCTAGAGGCTGCTGCCGGTCACGGCGTGCAGCCGTGCCGAGTGGGCGGCAGAGGCAGCCATGGGGTGCGTGGCAGCCAGAGGCACGCTTGTGTCCGGTGCGAGCGCTGTGGTCAGGGGCTCGCGAGGCTCGAAGTCGATGGGGGCGGCATCCCGGGTCTGCGTCGTGCGCTGCGCGAGCAGCATGTGGATGCAGTGGGTAGGAACCGGGGTGGAGCCAGCGCGCGGAGACGAGGCCTCCGCCGTGCCGAGGGCGGCAAGGAGCAGGAGCAGCCCAGCGAGATGGCGAGCGCGCAGACGCATCACGGACATTTTAGACGATGCGCTCAAGCTTGAGTGAAGAAGAAGCAGGTATTGGGGTGCCACGAAAATCGCAAGACGCAGATTCCCCTCGGGAATGACAAAGAGAAATGGCTTTACCGTCCGGCCATATACGCGGCCAAGGGCGAGTGGGCGTCGCGGAGCGCCTGGGCGACGCACTTGGCGTTGATCTCGGCACCCTCGGAGCTGGTGTGGGTGTGATCCACGGGAAAGAGGGCGGCGGTCTTCTCCGGGCCCAGCGATTCGAAGATGTAGGCGGCGAGGTCGCTCCAGTAGATGAGAGGGATCTGCTCCTGGGCGGCAATCTGCTGCTCATAGCCGGTGTAGCCCATGTCGCGCTCGATGCGCGGCTTGCCGGAGGCGTCGGGCTTCCAGATGTTGCGGACTGTGAGGGTTAGGAGGATCGGATGCGCGCCCTTGGCCTTTGCCTCGTCGATCATCTTGCGCAGGTACCAGCCGTAGGTGTGCACGGTCTCGGTCTTTCCGGCGAGCGCACCGGCGGTCTGGGGGACGTCCTGGCTTTCGTCGCCGACGCCCTTAAGGGAGCCGCGGGGCTTGGCGCCGCCGAGGTCGCCGCCGTCGTTGTGGCCCATCTGAAGGAGGACGTAGTCACCGGACTTCATCTCGTCGAGGACCTTCTGCCAGTGACCTTCGTTGATGTAGGTGCGGGAGGAGCGGCCGGCGATGGCACGGTTCGCGACGTTGACGCGCGAGGTGTCGAAGAGGTGCGCGAAGTGGTCGCCCCAGCCGAGGTCGGCGTTGTTGCGCGCGGTGGAGTCGCCGACGATGAAGATTGTCGGGAGCGCCGGGTTCAGCGGGGCGTCGTGGTGCGCCGCAGATTGCGTGGGCGTGTCGGGGGGACGGTCTGGAACATGTTCGGGGCTTTGCGCTGAGGCAATGCCAATTACGAGCGGGGAGAGCAGCAGAGCAGCGCGGAAATCAGGACGGGACGGCGCATGGGGGAAGGCTATCACTGGAGGGTAGAGCCATTCAGTTTTCCAGATGACAGTGATCCAGATTCCAGAGTTCGGCTTAGTTTGACGAGGGCTGGACGGCGTGGTCGATGACGAGCGCGTTGATGGGCCCGCGTGCGGCGACCAGCTTCAGGCCGAGCTGCTGCTGCAATGCCGTGAAGAGTGGGGGCGAAGGTGCATCGGGTGAAGCGACAGGGACTTCGCCACCAAACTGTGTCTCGTCGGGCGACCAGGTGAGGTCGAAGTCATAGCGTGCGGTGAGGCCCGTCTTGTCGGTCACAGGGCGGTCGAGCATGGCTCGCTGCAGCATGAAGACGAAGTCCTGCATGGTGGCGTTGCGCGCCGGGAGGACGAGCTTTGCGGGCGGGTAGACGGTGGTGATGAGCTTGGGAGCTTCGTCGGCGGGAGCGGTGCTTTCCTTCAGCTTCGGTCCACCGCGGGCGACCTGCAGCTCGTACAGGGCGAACTCGCGCGACTGGCGATGGAAGGTGAGCTGGAACTGGTCGGCGAGCAGCTTGCGGAGCATGGCCATCTGCTCGACGCGGTTGGGCTGCACGGTCCCGGGAGTGATGGCGACGATGTCGAAGTGAGCGGAGTCGATCCAGTCGGGGCCGCCGGAGATGGTGCGGGTGTTGAGGTCATAGGCCGCGGCGATGAGCAGCGGCAGGGTGTAGTCCTTGGCGATCCAGCGGTGCTGGTCCTCCATGCGGAAGTAACGGCCACCCTTGGGGTCGTGGTCGACCAGCTTCACGGTGGCGACCTCAAAGGCTTCGAATTTAGGACGTGGCGGGGTCTGGGCCTGCGCCACCGAGGCCGCCAGAACGGTTGCCACTGCCGCGACGTACCGTATCTTTGTCAGGTGCCGAATCATCGTCTTTGCCTCCTGCTGGCTTTTTTGCAAAACGGGGGATGGGGATTGGACACTCCAGGAGGCGAGATGTCATCCGTGGGCGCTGATAGGATGCGGACTGTAGTTCGAGCTGTTTGGACGGGGAGTGGAATGATCTTGGTTCGACGTTATGCAATTGCCTTGGCCGGCGTGATGACCATGGCTGCCGCCGCGCAGCAGGGAACGTGGGTGGTGAAGCCCGAGTGGGTGCACGCGCATGAGGATTACCTCGCCAGCGATGCGATGCATGGGCGAGGTTCCGCGACTCACGATGAAGAGATCACAGCGACCTACGTGGCCAGCGAGTTCGAGTCCTACGGGCTGAAGTTTGCGCCGGGCATGACGGGCTATATTCAGCGCGGCGAGGTAATTGCGCCGGAGCTCGACGGGAAGGCAACGGTTAAGGCTGGCAACACGGTTTTGAGCGAGGGCTCGGACTTTGACCTGTTGATGTCGTCGACGGCCAATGTGAGCGGCCCGCTGGTGCGTGTCGACGCGGCGCAGGTCAAGGGCGCGAAGTTCGAGCGGGGATCGGTGGTGTTGCTGACCGGAGCGGACGGCCCTGACCAAGTGTTTGACGGGCTATCGGCGCTGCGGCGTGCTGGAGCTGCGGCGATCCTGGTGGTTGAAACGCCTGGAACTACGCAGGTATACGGGATGATGGGCCGCAAGACGCGGACGCCAATCCGGCTAGCGGAGTCGGAGATGCGTCGCGGGGGCAGCAACGTGGCGATCGTTCACGCTGCTGCGGCGAAGACGCTGGAAGCGGTTGGAGCGGGGTCCGTGGTGTCGCTGAACGTGACGGTATTGCCGGTGAAGGAACCTCGGTACACCTATAACGCCATCGGCTATCTGCCGGGCAGCGACCCGAAGGCCGGCACCATCCTGCTGAGTGCGCATCTCGATCATCTGGGCATTGGACGGCCGGTGAATGGGGATGCGATCTATAACGGCGCCAACGACGATGCTGCTGGGACGACCGCGGTGATGGAGCTGGCGCATGCGCTGGGCGCAGGCAAGCAGCTCAAGCGCAGTGTGCTGTTCATCTGCTATGGCGCGGAGGAGGCAGGGGAACTGGGTTCGCAGTACTTCGGGATGCACCCTGTGGTGCCGCTCAAGGACCTCGTCACCGACCTCGAGTTCGAGATGGTGGGCAACCAGGACCCGAAGATGCCGAAGGGTGTGCTCCTGCTGACTGGATGGGAGCGGTCGAACCTGGGGCCGACCCTGGCGCAGCATGGAGCGCTGCTGGGGGCGGATCCGTATCCCGAGCAGCACTTCTTCGAGCGCTCGGACAACTACCAGCTGGCGTTGAAAGGGATCGTGGCGCACACTGCTGCTGGATGGGGCACGGTGCCGACGTATCATCAGCCGAACGACGACCTGGCGCACCTGGACTTCGCTTTTATGACCGCGGCGATCCAGTCGCTGGTTGAACCTGTTCGCTGGCTGGCCGATTCGGACTTCAAGCCCGCGTGGGTCTCCGGCGGCCAACCGAAGCCCTGATTTTTCACACCCGGCCCCGATATCGAAGCAGCAGATGAGGTGAAGGATGAACGCAACAGGCAATCCGTTTGTGCATCTTGAGCTGAACTCCGCAGACCCGGCGAAGGCGAAGGCCTTCTACGGCGAGCTCTTTGGATGGGAGTTCACGGACAACGACATGGGGCCGATGGGGATCTACTCGACCTTCAAGCCGAGTGATGGGCCCGGTGGTGGTCTGGCGAGCATGCCTGGAGGAAATCCCGGCTGGCTTGCTTACATCGGGGTTGCCGATGTGAAGGCCGCCACGGAGAAGGCGAAGGAGCTCGGAGCGACGATCCACGTCGGGCCGCACGAGATCCCGAACGTCGGCTGGATGACGATCATGTCGGATCCGGCTGGGGCGGCGATCGCGATCTTTCAGCCGATGACGCCGCAGGGGTAGAGCGGGGCCGCAAGCAAGTTGCGCTTCCACGGAGCTGGCTCTCGCGTATGCTGACGCCAGCACCTCGGAGGTTTCGACCTGCCCGACGCGTCACTTTCCCCTGAACCTGCCCTCGAGCGAGCGCTGTCGCAGGCGCGATGGCGTCTCCTGCCTCTTCTGTCGCTGGGCTATATCGCTGCGTATCTCGACCGCGTGAACATCAGCTTCGCGCAGGAGCCGATGAGCCATGCGCTGGGGCTTACGGCGGAGACCTATGGTCTCGGCGCCGGGCTCTTCTTCGTGAGCTACGCGCTGTTCGAGATCCCGTCGAATGCTTTGCTGCTGCGCTTTGGCGCGCGGCGCTGGCTCGCGCGGATCATGCTGACGTGGGGCCTGATGGCCATGGCGATGGCTACCGTGCATTCGTCGACGAGCTTCTACTCCATGCGCATGCTGCTGGGCATTGCCGAGGCGGGCTACTTTCCGGGAGTGATCTTCTACCTGTCGCTGTGGTTTCCGGCGCGGGAGCGGGCGCGGGCGATCAGCCTGTTTTACCTCGGGTTGCCGCTGAGCAACGTCGTGATGGGCGCGGCGGCGGGGACGCTGCTGAGGCTGAGCGGGACGCTGCACCTCGCTGGTTGGCAATGGCTGTTCCTCGTCGAGGGACTGCCTGCGGTGCTGATCAGTCTGGCCGTGTTCGCATTGCTGCCGGACGATCCCCACGACGCGAAGTGGCTGGCCCCCGAGGAGCGGAACGCTCTCCTGGAGCACCTGCAGGGGGAGGCTTCCGGCCTTGGAGCGGCGGCGCACGGTGGCTGGCGGCTTGCACTCCGTAGTCCGATGACATGGCTGCTTGGGGGCGGTTACTTCCTGATGCTTGGAGCCAACTACGGGTTGTCGTTCTCACTGCCCGCGATGCTGGCGCAGGCGACGGGGCTGTCGTCGACTGCGGTGGGTTCGCTGGTGGTATGGATCGGTGTTGCGGGTGCGTCGCTGATGCTGCTCAACGGCATTCACTCGGATCGCAATGGCGAGCGTCGATGGCACATCGTGGCGCCGCTGCTGATCATGGGCGCTCTGCTGCTGCTTGCCGGCGGTGGGCTCCGATTGCACGGCTGGCTGGCGGCCCTGGCGCTGGGGGCGGGCGTTGCTGCCTACTCGAGCTTCCAGGGACCGATGCTCTCGCTGCCGATCACGATCTTTTCGGGTGAGGCGGCAGCCGTGGGGATGGCTGCGATCAACATGTGCGGCATCGCCGGAGGGTTTGTCTTTCCATACCTGATGGGATGGCTGCGGGAGCGGACTGGAGGGTATGCGGCGGGTGTGTCGGTGCTGGCCGTGCCCTGCGCGCTGGCCGCAGTCATCATCGCGGTTCTGCTGAAGCCCTCGAGCCGGCCTCAGCAGAACGCGATCGCGGACGAACCTAGTTCGCTGGAGGAGTGGTTCCCGGACGTTGCCCCTGATGCAGAAGGTGGTAGCTGATGTCGGGCCAGAACTCCTTGAAGACGAAGGTGGCGGCATCGATGCCGACGTTCACTCCCCACTGGTCCATCGTGTTGGAGACCGTGCGCTCGCGGCTTGGGTAGTAGAGATTCGAGATTCCCGCGGCGGCTCCGGCGCCAACGACTTCGCCGTAGTTGAAGCTGCGACCGTCGCTGTCGGTGCGCGTAACGACGACTCGGCTCACAGCGTAGCCGGCGCGCTTTATGAAGCCTCCGTGGCCCATCGTGTAGAACCGGGTGTCTTCATGCGTGATCGCCGGGACGACGAACTCGACCATGTAGTTTTCCGACGTCTGATCGACGACGGAGTGCCACAGGTAGCGTCCATAGCCAACGCCGCCCTTGCCGAACTCAGGGTACTTGGTGGTGCCGTAGGAGTAGGCGGCAACCACCACCGGGAGAACGATCGAAGAGTAATCGAAGGAGTCCTCGCTGGCGGTCACGAACTTGTCCTTCACTGTCTGGGGCGGAAGCTTTTCGTCCGTGGTGGCTGCGCGGAAGTTGGGCAGGATCCCGAGGATGCGCTTGGTCTGGCCGTTGCTGTGTTGCGTCGAACTGACCTGGGCCGGGGCGGAAGAGCTCTGGGACGTGGAGCTGGAGCTTTGCGGCGCTGGGGCATCCGGAAGCACGTCATCGTTCTGCATCGAAGCGTAGCCGCTTGGGGTTACGGCGAGGGCGAAGAGCAGAACCGAAGCTCCAAGGGTAATTCTGCGGCGCTGGGCACACCTCTCCGATGATTGCTGCATGGGGCGATTTCCTGTGGCGCGGGCTGAATGATGCAATAGGTCTCTCCTGGCTTTCAAGTCGATAGGAACACAAGCGTTTCAGGGACGGTACCCCCGATGGTGTGGCGCTTTCGGGATTCCTATTAAGACGCAGACTGAACACAGACGATTCTTCCTCCCGCGAGTATTCTCGTAGGGAACGAGCTGATGCTGCCCGGCGAACCCCGGTCGAGAGGCAGGCGAGAGAGGAATCTGGCTGACGATGAGTGATGTTGCAGTGGCCTACGCCAACGAGCATGGAGAGCGGTTTATCGAGGAACTGAAGGACCTGTTGCGCATTCCTTCGATCTCCACGGACCCGGAGCGGGCCGGCGATGTTCGTCGTGCCGCTGAGTTTGTTGCGGAGGGCCTGCGGTCGGCCGGTCTGGAGCATGTGCACCTGATCGAAACGGATAGCGCTGTGCCCCGCGCGAGCGGCCATGCGCATCCCCTGGTCTACGCGGACTGGCTGCATGCGGGTGCGGACAAGCCCACGATCCTCTGCTACGGCCACTACGATGTGCAGCCGCCCGATCCTCTGGACGAGTGGAACTCCCCGCCGTTCGAGCCTACCGAGCGGGATGGCAACATCTACGCTCGTGGCGCGGTCGACGACAAGGGCCAGATGTGGATGCACGTGAAGGCGCTCGAGTCGCTGCTGAAGGGGACGGGCAGCCTGCCGGTCAACATCCGCGTGATTGTGGAGGGCGAGGAAGAGGTTGGCGGCGAGGGGATTGCCTCTTTCGTCGGCCACCACGGCGGCCTGTTGAAGGCGGACGCAGCGCTGGTGAGCGACACCGAGATGTTCGCTCCCGATCTCCCGACCTTGTGCGTTGGCCTGCGTGGCATGATCTATACCGAGCTCGAGGTGCGCGGCCCGATGACCGACCTGCACTCGGGTATGTACGGCGGTGCTGCGCCGAACCCGTTCGTGGCACTGGCGCAGATGATCGCGCAGATGAAACGCAGCGACGGTCACATCGCGATTCCAGGCTTCTACGACGGCATTGAGAGCCCCAGTAAGGCCGAGCTGACGGCGTGGCGTTCGCTGCCGTTCGATGAGGAGCACTACCGCAAGACGGAGGTCGGCTCGACGGCGCTCGATGGCGAGCAGGCATTCTCGGTACTGGAGCGGACGTGGTCGCGGCCCACGATGGATGTGCATGGTGTGGTGGGTGGCTTCACGGGCGCCGGCGCGAAGACGGTCATTCCTGCGAAGGCAACGGCGAAGGTGAGCTTCCGCCTCGTCCCGGGGATGAAGCCGGAGGCGACGTTCGCGAAGTACAAGGCCTTCGTGGAGTTGATCACGCCGCGCGGCATCCAGGCGGAGGTGCGGTTGATCCACTCGGGCGAACCGATCGTGATCTCGACGGATAACTCGTACATCCACGCTGCGGCTGAGGCGATGGAGGAGGTCTGGGGCAAGAAGACGGTCTACGTTCGCGGCGGCGGGTCGATTCCGATTGTTGGGGACTTCGTGCGTCAGCTTGGTATTCCGGCAGTCCTGATGGGCTTTGGCCTACCGGACGATAATCTGCATGCTCCGAACGAGAAGTTCCACATCGCCAACTTTCACAAGGGCATTGAGTCCATCGTGCGGTTCTTCGAGATTGTAGGAAAGGTCTAGATCGCAATGCTGGAACTCCTTCCGATCACGGGATTTGTCCTTGCCGGAGGGAGAAGCTCCCGCATGGGTCGGGACAAGGCGCTGCTCGAACTCGATGGCCGGACGCTGACGGAGATCGCCATCGGAAAGCTGCGGGAGTTCTGCGCCGAGGTTGCGGTTGCCGGCAGCCGTGAGGATCTGTCCGGCCTGGCGAGGGTGGTGCCGGATCTCCGGCCCGGACTGGGGCCGGCTGCCGCCGTCGAGGCTGGGCTTTCCGCCAGCACCCAGCCCTGGGCGTTGTTTGTGCCGGTCGACGCTCCGATCGTTCCCGTGGAGCTGCTGCAGCAGTGGGCAGAGCTGGTGCTGCGGACGGAGGCGAAGGGGAGCTACCTGAGCGTCGTCGGGCAGGTACAGCCAGCGTTCATCCTGCTTCGGAAGGAACTGGGAGCTCGGATCGGGGAGATGGTCGGGGCAGGGGAGCTGCGGCTTTTGCGGCTGTGGCTTCGGCTCGACGTGATGCTTGGGCCGGGATCGCTGCTGGCGGTCGAGGCAGAGACGCTCCCTTGTACCCGTGGATGGACGTCGACCGAGGTCGCTAACGTCTTCGCCAACATCAATACGCCGGAAGACTGGAATTCCCTGGCAACCCGTCTCGGTCAGCAGAATCAATAGCAATCAGAACCATTGATATCAGTTTGATGACGAGGCTATTCCCCCTGTCACAAACCTCGGGGATACTTGATTCATGGCGGCACACGAAGAAGATCCGAATCGGCCGGACCCGCACCAGGACCCCATGCATCCGGGCGACCCTTTGACCAGCGATGCGCAGTTGGAGAAGCGCGTCGCGGACACTCACGGGCTTCCGGGCGACGAGATGACGGCGCTGGAGCGCATGGAAGCGGAGATTGAGCCGCTGGTCGAGAACGTATCGCCGGACCTGGCTCCAGCCGTCGAGGAGTTCATGGCCGAGACGGCCCTGGCGAACGAGGCCGAGAGCGCTGCCGTCGCGGACGACTCGCAATTTTCAGGCACGGCCGGTCTGGAAGGGGCGTCCTTCGCGACTGCGGAGGTTGGACCTTACATCTCGTTCCAGCATGTATGCAAGTCGTTTGGCGACTTTGTCGTACTCAAGGATGTCAGCTTCTTCGTCAATCCTGGGGAGACCTTATGCATCCTGGGGCGAAGCGGGGTTGGGAAGAGCGTCTCGCTACAGATCATCATGGGCTTTCTGAAGCCGGACAGCGGAACGGTTCTCGTCGCAGGACAGGAGATCGCTGGTCTGACCGAACGGGAGATGCAGCAGGTTCGGCAGAAAGTGACGATGGTCTTCCAGAGCGGGGCGCTGTTCGATTCGATCACGGTTGGAGAAAATGTCGCGTTTCCCCTGCGCGAGCGGGGGGACATGCGCGAGGACCAGATCCTGCTGGTGGTCCGTGGCTTGCTGGAGATGGTGGGTGTCGCCGGCATGGAGGATCATCTGCCGTCGGACCTGTCCACGGGGATGAAGCGGTCGGTGGCGATTGCGAGGGCGCTCGCAGCTCAGCCCAGCGCCGTTCTGTACGACGAGCCGACGACGATGGTCGACCCGCTCATGGGCAATCTGCTGTGCGAGCTGATCCAACGGCTGAAGACGCAGCTGCATCTCACGAGCATCGTTGTCACACACGATATGCGTTTCGCGGAGAAGCTGGCCGATCGGGTGGTTTTTCTGCATGAGGGGCGTGCCAGATTCTTTGGAACCATGGAGGAGATGCGGGCCAGCGACGACCCCATCCTCTGCGAGTTCCTCGCCATGGATGAGCTTGTGCTCCCGGGGCGGCCGATGCCCGAGGCGCCGGTGGAAAAAGCTCTGTAAGTCTAGATATTGCAACGCTTGCAAATTTGCTAGGATGCGGGTGCGGAGAAGGCTACACTACAGAAACCCCCTCGATTGATTCTCCAAGGACGCAGAGCACAGAACGAACTCATGAATTCTGGACGACCTGGATGACGACACCGGACTATCTGGAGCAAGTTGTGGTTTCGAATGTGCGGCGAAGAGCCGGCGGAAGTGCGCGTCGTTCCAGCACTTTGGACTCTCTGCCCGTTGGGAATCTGATTTGGGCCACGCTGGATTTTCTCAGCGTCATCATTGCCGGGCTGATCGCGTTTCGCGTCTATCTCCCTCCCACGACTCCTGACTCGAACCGTGTCATCCTGCGGCATCTGGAGCGCGCCGCCCCCCTCGGCTCGCTGGTCTTTCTCTTTATCTTTGGGGTGTACCTGCTTATTTTCGCGCGCGTCTATGGCCTGTACAGAGCGACAGAGACGCGGAGCGGGCTCAGTGAAGCTCGCCTTACGCTGCAAGCCACGCTTACCGCAGGGCTGCTGATTTGCGGGACTCTCTATCTCACGAAGATGTCGGCTGTTTCGCGTGTCGTGGTGGTGATCACGGTATTCCTTACGGGCATCATGCTGGTGGGGCGCAGGGCAGTATGGCGCAGGGTGCGGGAGCGCCGCTACCTCCAGGGCAAAGAAGTTCGGAATGTGCTCATCGTGGGCAACGGTCGCGTTGGGCACGCACTCCGGAACCACCTGGAATCGCTTCCTCATATGGGCTTTCGCTTCAAGGGGTTTATCTCACTGGACAAAAGCGAGGACGGGCCGCAGCAGCAGGTACTGGGCGACGTAGAACACTGTGTGGCTCTCGCGCGGTCGCTGTTTGTCGACGAGATTTACTTTTCGACGCCGGCTGATAAGCAGACCGTGTTGACGGTCGTTGAGGATGCGCGCGCTACGGGCATCGATGTTCGCGTCGTTCCGGATCTTTACGATGGCCTCGCATGGAACGCTCCGATTGAGTACGTTGGGCAGTTTCCCACGATCCCGCTGCACCGCCGCGACTTCCCACGCGGGGCCTTCATTCTGAAGCGCATCATGGATGTGATCCTGTCGGGTGCAGCGTTGACTGCGGTTGCCCCCGTGATGCTGGCGATCGCAGTCATCATCAAGCGCGACTCGAAGGGGCCCGTTTTTTACAAAGCTGCTCGCATCGGACGGAAAGGACGCCACTTCAGCTGTTACAAGTTCCGCACCATGGTGATGAATGCGGACAAGCTGAAAGCCGACCTGATGAAGCAGAACGAACGGGATGGCATCCTCTTCAAGATGTCCAACGATCCGCGCATCACGAAGATCGGCGCGAAGCTGCGGAAGTATTCGCTGGATGAACTGCCGCAGTTCTTCAACGTGCTCCTGGGAGATATGAGCCTGGTTGGACCACGTCCACCGCTTGCGAGCGAGGTCGAGCAGTATGACGTGGAGCACCTTCGCCGGCTCGACGTGCTGCCTGGCATCACGGGCCTGTGGCAGGTGGAGGCACGGCAGGATCCTTCGTTTGACAGCTACATTTCGCTCGACACGGCTTACGTTGAGAACTGGAACCTGTGGCTCGATCTGCGCATCCTGGCTCGCACGGTCACCGTGGTTCTTGGTGGAACAGGAAGCTAGAGGTATTGGGGCAGTCGCATTATCGGCCGTTGCGAGTCTTCGCTGCGCCCTTTCTTTGTCCGCGCTGCTTTAGGGGAGGCGTCAGACCTGCGGTTGTTCTCACGACCGGGTAAACTGAAGTGGTGCGGATCGCTCTGGCGCAAATCAACCCTACGGTTGGCGACTTCTCCGGCAACCTGACCAAGATCTCGGAGTACATCGAGCGCGCGGCGGCGCTCGGTGCGGAACTCGTGATGTTTCCCGAGCTCGCAACTTGTGGCTATTTTCCTGCCGACCTGCTGGAAAAAGAGGTCTTCCTGCAGCGAAGTGAAGAGACGCTGGCGCAGGTCGCTGAGCTGACGCGCGGGCCTTCGCGTCCAGCGGTGCTCATTGGCTCCCCCATGCGCTGCGATACGCCCGGGGCCAAGGGCGCACGGAATGTAGCTGCGGTGCTTGAGGGCGGGGATGTTCGCTTCGTGCAGCAGAAGCGGCTATTGCCGTTTTACGACGTCTTTGACGAGCAGCGTTACTTCGAACCTGCGGAGCGCCAGTCGCTCACGGTCATCAAGGGGCATGCGGTTGCGATTACGATCTGCGAAGACGCCTGGAACGACAAGATGTTCTGGCCGCGTCAGACCTACAGGATCGATCCCGTAGAGGATCTGATGAAGCAGTGGGGTGCGCTGCCACAGCCTTTGAGCGACGATCGGCTCATCGTGAACATCTCCGCGTCACCGTACTGGCATGGCAAGGTCGAGGTGCGGCAGCGGATGATCGGCGCGCTAGCCAAGCGGCATCACGCGGCCATGGTGATGGTGAACCAGGTTGGCGCCAACGATAGCCTGGTCTTCGACGGAAGCTCGTTTGCGGTGAACGCCGAAGGCGAAGTTGTTCGGACCGCGAAGAGCTTTGCCGAGGATCTCGTGGTCTTCGATACGGTTGCGGATACGCAGGCTTTGCCCCTGGAGCACGGAGCCGATATCGAGACCGAGCGCACCTGGAATGCGCTGGTGCTGGGCACGCGGGACTACGTGCGCAAGTGCGGCTTTTCGAAGGCCGTCATCGGCCTCAGCGGTGGCATCGACTCTGCGATTGTGGCGGCGGTTGCTGTCGCGGCATTGGGCAAGGAGAACGTGCAGGGCATCGGCATGCCCAGCGAGTTCTCGTCCACGGGTTCCATCACAGATGCGGAAAAGCTGGCGAAGAACCTGGACATCGCTTTCACCGTCTTACCCATCAAGCAGATCTTCACGCAGTTCACGGACGTGCTGGAGCCGTTCTTTGCGGGCACGAACTTCGGGCTTGCGGAGGAGAACATCCAGCCGCGTGTGCGTGGTGCGTTGTTGATGGGCGTAAGCAACAAGACGGGAGCGCTGGTGCTGACCACCGGCAACAAGAGCGAGATGGCTTGCGGCTATTGCACGCTTTATGGCGACATGGTCGGAGCCCTGGCGGTGATTGCGGACGTCTACAAGACAGAGGTCTATCGCATCGCACGCTGGCTCAATCGTGAGCACGAGGTGATCCCCGAGGACACGATTACCAAGCCTCCTTCGGCCGAGCTGCGGCCGGGGCAGAAGGACACAGACTCGCTGCCACCGTATGAGGTGCTCGATCCGATCCTGCGCGCGTACATTGAAGACTACGCAGGCGCGGAAGAGATCGCTGCAGCGCAGCATGTGGACCTGGAGCTTGTTCGCCGGGTGATTCGCCTGGTGGAGATCAGCGAGTACAAGCGGCAGCAGGCTGCGCCTGTCCTCAAGGTTTCGAGGAAGTCGTTCGGCATGGGCCGCAGGTTTCCGATTGCGGCTCGCCGCGAAGTTTGAATGTAGTTCGAAGGCCGGAGCAAAGCGGCCCAGGAGAGAGCAACCGAGTGAAGATGATGTGGCGAGCAACAATGGCGATGGCAATGGCGATCTCCGCGTGTGGTGTAACTCTGGCGCAGACTCCCGTTGCCCCGACTCCGCAGCCCGGCGCTGCGACGACGACGTTTCCGGAGCCGAACCCGAAGAACTTTACGGTCGCCTCGCCATCTCGCGATGAGGTCAATGACTTCCTCAAAGCTCTGTGGGGTTATGACGAGAACCGCATCTGGAGCGTGGCTGCTGTCCTGAAGACGACGGCGCCGGGTGTGGCGAAGGTTGTCGTTCTCGTCGGCGATAAGTCACAGCCCGGCAAGGTTCAGCAGTCGGACTTCTATACGCTTCCTGATGGAAAGCACGCGTTCGCCGGTCAGGTGGTTGAGTTTGGCTCCAAGCCCTGGGCCGACAATCGCAAGGTGCTGATGGAGCAGGCAACCGGTCCGGCACGAGGCGCGAAGTCCAAGGAGCTTGAGCTTGTCGAGTTCGCCGACCTGCAGTGCCCGCACTGCAAGGATGCCCAGGACACGATGAACAACCTGGCGAGCGACTTCCCGCAGGCTCACATTGTCTTTGAGAATCTCCCGCTGGAGATTCATCCGTATGCGTTTCGCGCGGCCGCGGAAGGCCTCTGCGTGCGCAAGGCGAAGGGTGATGAAGCTTTCTTCACCTATGCCAACACCGTATTCACCAAGCAGGATTCGCTGACACCGCAGCTGGTAGATCAGACTCTTGCGACGGCTGTGGCGGCTGCTGGTGGCGATCCTGTCGCTGCTGCCGCTTGCGCGAAGACGCCGGAGATCGCGGCCGAAATCAAAGCTTCGACGAAGCTCTCCGACGATCTCGGTGTCGATCAGACCCCGATGCTGGCAGTGAACGGTCACCTGTTGCCGGTGACAGCGATTCCGTACGAGACGCTGAAGAGGATGATCGTCTGGCAGGCGAAACAGGACGGTATCGACCTGCCGCTGCAACCTTCGCTCTCGACGTTGAAGTAGAAGAGCCGTGGAAAGTGATAAGTGGTGGGTGACAAGTGGTGGGTGACAAGTGCTGGGCACGAAGCCTTTCACTTTTCACTTACCACTTTTCACTTAACGCTCTTCTAAGAGACCAGGATCACCGTCAGGCTGCGTGGCCCGTGTACGCCGCGGATGCGCACCATCTCGATGTCACTGGTGGCCGAAGGTCCGGAGATTGTGGTGATGGGCTTCGTCGCGTTGGCTGTGACCGCAGCGAGTGCTTCGGGAAGCACGCTGTAGACCTGGCTGCGACGCACAATGCAGATGTGGTGATCGGGGAGCAACGTGATCACGCGACGTCCCTGCGTGCCCCCATGCACGAGGAAGATCGTGCCGGTGGAGGCGACCGCAGCCTCACAGGTGGTGATGACCGTCTTTTCGGCATCGAGTGTTACATGCGAGAGGTTCTCGTCTAAGGTGATCGCGATGCTTGTGGGCAGCCACTCCTGCGGGAAGCCTGCGGGGGCTAGCAGCGCTGTCTCCTGCGCCTTGGTCATCGACTGCGCGACGGCGCCTGCGATCTCTGAATCAGAGGCGACCTGGATCACTTCGGTGTCGTAGTCGACGAGGCGATCGATGAACAGTTCGATGGTCTCGTGCTCGTTCATGGAGGTCGTGCGTGTGTAGGTGCGCTCGATCTTGCCATGACCGTTGGCGGGGTCGGAGGCCCGCACATGCAATGCGCCCTGGATGCGGGCGAGGATCTCTTCGCGGGCAGTCATCAGTTCGCGCCTCCCTGACTCATGTTGCTCTTCGGCGACCACGTAGTGTTGTTGCGGGACTTCCACCAGTCGCGGAAGCTATGCGAGGGGATGGGCTTGAGGTCGCGTGTGGCAGTCCAGCCGCCGGCCATGCCGGGCAGGTTGGTGAGCAGGCCCTTGCGCTCGAAGGCGAGTTGCCCGATGCGTGCGAGGCGTTGCGAGGCCTCGTAACGGCGCTCGCTGCGGAAGATGGTGGCTGCCGCCTGCATGGCGATGTTCTCTACGCCCAGCTTGCCTTTGAGGGTCTTCTGGTCTTCGCGCACGACGCGCCCACGCAGGTGGATGAGCACCTCGGGAATGTTGATCTTCACCGGGCAGACTTCGTAGCAGGCGCCGCAGAGTGTGGAGGCGTAGGGCAGCGAGCGTGAGTGCTCGAGGCTCTGTAGCTGAGGCGACAGGATCGCGCCGATGGGACCGGAGTAGATGGAACCGTAGGCGTGGCCGCCGGTTTCGCGATAGACCGGGCATGCGTTGAGGCACGCGGCGCAGCGGATGCACTGCAGGGTCTCGCGCTCCATCTCGTCTTCGAGCAGCTTGGTGCGGCCGTTGTCGAGCAGGATGACGTGGAAGTGCTGCGGTCCATCGCCGGGTGTGACGCCGGTCCAGAGGGAGTTGTACGGGTTCATGCGCTCGCCGGTGGCCGACCGGGGAAGCGTCTGCAGGAAGACTTCGAGATCGCCGAAGCTGGGGATGACCTTCTCGATGCCGACGAGGGTGATGAGCACCTCGGGCAGCGTGAGGCACATGCGGCCGTTGCCTTCGCTCTCGACGACGCAGACCGAGCCGGTGTCGGCGATGGCGAAGTTGGCGCCGCTGACGGCGATCTTCGTGCGCAGGAATCGCTCGCGGAGATACTTGCGGGCGGCGGCGGTGAGGTCCTCCGGCTGGTCTGTTAATTCAGGTTGAGCCATGGAGGCTCGAAATATGTCGCGGATCTCGGTGCGGTTCTTGTGCAGCGCGGGAACGACGATGTGCGAGGGCTCATCCTTGCCGAGCTGCACAATCATGTCGGCGAGGTCGGTCTCGATGGGCACGATGCCTTCGCGCTCCAGGGCGTGGTTCATCTGGATCTCATCGGAGGTCATGGTCTTGACCTTGATGACCTCTACGGGCGCCGTCGAATCCTTTGGAGTATAGGTGCGGATGAGGTTGATCGCGATGGAGTTGGCTTCATCGGCGTCGCGGGCCCAGTGCACCTTGCCGCCGGCTCGCTCGCAGTTACGGACGAACTCTTCCAGATAATGATCGAGGTGCGCGAGGGTGTGCTGCTTGATGGCAGCGCCTGCGGAGCGCAGCGACTCCCAGTCGGGCATCTCTTCCACGCGCAGGGCGCGCTTGTTGCGGATGGTCGTTGTTGCGCGGCGGACGTTGGCGCGGAGCTGGTTGTTTTCGAGCGCCTTGTGCGCGGCGATGGGGAAGGCGGGAGCCTTGGCGGCCTTGCCGACACGGATGCTCATGCGTTGCCTCCAGCGAGTCCTTTGACAGAGTTGAGGATCTCGGCGATGTGTACCGTCCGCACGCTGGAGCCGTCGCGATGCAGGCCGCCCCAGATGTTCATCAGGCAGCTATTGTCGAGTGAGGTGACGACGTCGGCCTTCGTCTCGATGACGCAGGCCTTCTTCTCGGCGAGCATGGCGGTGGAGACGTCCATGTTCTTCACCGCGAAGGTGCCACCGAAGCCGCAGCATTGCTCGCGATTAGGCAGCTCGATCAGGTTGAGGCCGTCTACGGCTCGTAGCAGCGTCAAAGGCTCTTCGCGGATGTTGAGCATGCGCAGCGAATGGCAGGAGGGATGGTAGGTGACGCTGTGCGGGAAGTGCGCGCCCACGTCGGTGACCTTGAGCTTCTTCGTCAGCAGCTCGCTGAACTCGAAGACACGTGGCAGCAGGGCCTGGACCTCGGCGAGCAGCCTGGGATCGTCTTCGTTGCGCGCGATCAGCTCGTAGTGTTCGCGCATCATCGCGACGCAGGAGGCGGAAGGCACGCAGACGGTCTCGGCGTCGCGGAAGAGCTCGACGAAGCGCCGCACGAGTGGGACGGCCTCACCGTGATAGCCGGTGTTGTAGTGCATCTGGCCGCAGCAGGTCTGCGCGAGAGGGAACTCGACGGTGTGGCCGAGGCGCTCCAGCAGCTCTGTGACGGCGATGCCCGTCTGCGGAAAGAGCGTGTCGTTGTAGCAGGCGACGAAGAGCGCGATGCGCAGCGGAGTAGGCCTCCCGTTGAAGTACCCGCGCGCAGTCAGGCCGGAGACCAGAGCTGACTGCGCGGGGCTTGCACTCAGAGGGTATCAGCCGCATGGCGGCGGACGCAGCCTCGATGTGCGTTGAGCGCACGCTTCGGGCGGCACCGCTAGATGTAGGCTTCGCTGTAGTTGTCCGTGTAGGCTCCCTGTTCCGGGGACCAGGACGTGTCGGGTATGTGCTGGATGGTCCGGTTGGCGGCGGCCAGGTCGTCCATCACCGAGCGCAGCGCGTCATAGCAGACCGGGTCCAGCTTCATCGGGATGTCGCGATCCATGATGCCCTGGATCTGCGCGGGCGAAAGGCCTGCGCGATAGGGCCGGTCTTCGGAGAGAGCACCGTAGATGTCCGCCACGGCCAGGAGGCGCGATTCGAGGGAGAGGTCTTCGGCGCGGAGCCGGTTGGGGTAGCCGCTGCCATCGAGCTTTTCGTGATGCTCCCCCGCGAGCACCGCGATCTCCTGGAACGCGTCGATGTGGCCGAGGATCTCCTGGCTCATGCGGGGGTGGGACTTGACCAGCGTGAACTCCTCGTCGGTCAGCCTGGTGGGCTTGTCGAGGATGGTGTTCGAGATGCCCAGCTTGCCGACGTCGTGGAGCAGGGCCGCGCGGCGGAGCACCTGCATACGTTGCGGGCTGAGGCCCAGGGTGTTGCCGATGGCCATGGCCGCGTCCATGACTCCGACGGAGTGCCGGAAGGTAAACGGCGACTTTGCATCCACGACCCAGGCGAAGGTCTCGCAGAGGTTGTCGATGTCCGGGGCGGAGAGGATGGTCTGGCCTCCGGGATGCGCTTGCAGGATCGCGGCCTTGGCCTGCTCGATAGGATCGCTGGCGCGGCAGTGCTGGAAGAGCCAGTCGCGTTTGTGGAGCGATTGGGCGGCCCGCACCAGTGAGGGATCATACCAGCGGCCGGCGCGCTCCTTCAGCGAATCGATCGCAGCCTGCTCGCCGCGCTCCATGCCAAATGCGTCGAGATGCTGGGCCACGAGCATCAGTCGCGAGATCAGCGGGATGTCGTGCTTTTTGAGTCCGTCGGGATATCCGCCACCGTCCCAGTGCTCGTCGAGGTGCCGCACACCGAGCACGACCGGGTTGGGCAGGCCGAGCTTGCGCACGATCGTCGCTCCGCGGTCACAGCGGATCTCGATGACCTGGCGATTGTTGGTCTGCTGCGTGATCGCCATCCTGGCGAGCCGTGCGGCTTTGCGCCAGGCGGGCGCTCCGGGAAGAACCTCCTTCCAGAGCATCTTCATCGTGGCCGGATCCTGGATCGATTTCGTCCAGTCGCTGAGCTTAGCTCCGGCCTTGATGGCGCGATCGTCGCCGCCGACGATGGCGCAGAAACGCGCCGAGTTGCTGCTGCAACCGACATCCTTCAGCAGTGAGGCATGGTAGAGATCCGGCAGGTCATAACGGGAGACGCCAGCCTCCAGCGCGATGCGCATGCCAAGCAGGCTGCAACGGATCGCGTGGCCCGGGACCGCGCCTTCGGTCAGATCCAATGCAAACGAGAGTGCGACGAGGATCTCCTGGAGCGTTGGATCCTTGGTCACCTCCATTTTGAGGACCGCTGAAGTCGGCTGCCGCATGTCGTTCTAGGCCTTTCGTGCGTTCTAGAAGCTGTAACGCGTGGTGAGGGTTACCGACTGCAGCAGCAGCCGGACCTTGCTGTTGTCGTACTCGGTGGAGAGGATGCCGCTCTTGCCGACTGACTCCGAGGCGGGGAACTGCAGTGAATAGGCGAGGTCAGTGCGCAGACGACCATGCGTCCAACCGCCACCGACGCCCAGAGAGTTCTGCAGGATTGCCGCCGTCATGGGCAGCAGCGTCGAGGAGGGCACGGGGTTGGTCATGAAGCTGTATCCGGCGCGAAGCGTCGTGCTCTCGCTTATCGGCGACTCGACTCCAATGTGCAGGGCTGTCTGATTGTTCCAGTACAGAGGTACGGCATCCAGAAGGGTGCTGCTGCCCACGACGCTGTTGATGACTGCGTTGGTGCCTCCGGTTAACGCCACCGGGAGTTGCTGAAACGCCTGACCCCAGACGACGAAATCACCCTCCGCCTGCCACAGGAGCCTCGGACTCTGACGCCAGGCGAATCCCGTATCGAAGGCCTGGGGCAGTTTGTTGAGCACCTGCGCCTGGTAGTGGAAGGTGGGGTCTGCGGAGACGCCCAGCGCGGTGAAGAGCGCCGAAGCCGAGCCGTTGGCGTCACCATGCGTATGGATCGTCGTTTCGCTCTTCCAGGCGAGACCCACGCGCAGCCGCGAATTGGGCTGCCATTGGACACCGGCGTTGCCGTTCCAGCCGTAGCCGTGGGTGCCAAGATCGAGCAGCACCTTCAACCCGGCCAGTTGCGGCTGTTGCTGGAAGATATAGGGCGCGTTGAGATTGTTCTGGTTGTAGACGACACCGAGCACAGCTCCGGCAGACCACTTCGGCCCGAAGGTATGCGCCACACCGACAGAGGTGCGCACGGCGATGATCTCGTCCTCATTGGTCTGCAGGCCGTAGCTCACGCCGGCGGTGCCCGGGGCATCGACATAGCGCCAGTTGGCACGCATCAGGATCTCAGGGGTAAATCCAACGGAGACGTCCCAGCCATGATCCCCCACCGGTCTTACGAACGCGCCGTAAGGCATCGCACCGACCACGCCGGACATGCGCCCGTTCGTGTTGGCGGAGTTCTGGAATGAGCCGGAGCCGAAGACTCCGATGGCTCCGCCCTCCAGTACTGGGACATGAATACCGGTAAGACCGGCGGGATTGCTCTCAATGGCGTCGATGGGGCTGCCCTGGTCGGCGACCTGGGCACCACCGCGTGCCTCCGCTGCGGCACTGAGACCGTGGCCCAGGGATGAGGACTGACTCCAGACGGGAAGGCTCACTGCCCCAATTGCCGCTAGCAAGACGAAAGACAATGCTGCAAGACGACGGATGCTCATCATGTGTTCCCTTCGCGACGCGGGCTTTCCGCCTTCCGGCAGGAAGTGGGCTCGGCATACCGCTCGCAGCGAATCACTTTGAATGGGACCGGAGAGCGCGGCTTAGTCCCTCTAACGATATTTGGGGTGATATCACGAAGACTCCATGGCCCATCGGAGTCAGCGGGTGTCCTATCGGGGGAACCTTATACGGTTACGGAAGTGGGAGAACGCCCCTGTTGAGCCGGTCAACAAAGCATCGTCCTCCACGATGCAAGTTCCGGCGAATCAGCGACCGAGGCGTTGCTGTGAACGCGACAACCTTCGCCAGAGCAAAATCGAGGATCACCGGAAGTGGCGCAGGCCGAGGTAGCACGGTTTGGATGCGGGGCAGGAACAGACCACCGGAGAGGGCTGCGCAGCATCGCAATGCGCTCCCCAGGAGCCGTCGGGCGGTCCGCGCTTCCTCATCAAGAGAAAGCGCGGCATGGATCGCGAGATGCTAAGGCTGCTCCAAGTCTTTTTTTTGCTGCGCCCTATCTTCGTTACGCCGCTCGATGGAGGATCCCCGGCATTACTCAAATGGGGGAGGCATGATGCGTCAGGCGAACCTAGGCTGATGGAGCGTGGCGAGTTACTGCTGCTGCGGGCTTCGAATCACGTGCTCCCAGGTAGGTGAAGTTCTTCGAGCAGGAGTTTCACTGGCCCTATCCAGAGCTTCGCCCGGCCGAGTAAAGAGGGAGAAGCCGATGCTCATTTACTGCACGGGTATCACGGTTGCTGCGACTGCCCCTGGTAACGGATCAACCGGGAGATGCGATCTGAAGCCGATGGCATTCCTGGCAATCCCGAATCGATGCATCTTTGAGATCAGAGTCGTGCGCGGAATACCGAGCTTTGCAGCAGCTCCGCGCCTGCCGCCCACGAGCCACCCCGTCTCATGCAGTATTCGCAGAATATATTGCTTTTCCATGTCGTCCAGGGTCCCGGACTCGGCGGTCTGCGATTTCTGGGCGAGCTTGCGCATATCGGATTCGCGCGGCGTGAGGACGTCCCCTTGACTGACGATGACGGCACGCTCGATGAAGTTTTGAAGCTCGCGGATGTTCCCGGGCCAATGGTATTGACGAAGCGCGTGAAGCAGCGGATCCGGCAATCGTAGTGTTGTCTTTCCCTGTGCTCGCGCACACTCGCGCAGGAAGTGGAGAGATAGTTCTTGAATATCTTCGCGGCGCTCTCGCAGCGGAGGAAGAGAGATGGGGAAGACATTCAAACGGTAAAACAGATCAGCCCGAAAGAGCCCCTTCTCGACCATCGCCGCAAGATCGCGATTGGTCGCGGCGATGACACGGGTATTGGTTCGAATGCTGCGTGGGCTACCAAGTCGCTCGAAGCATTTTTCCTGAAGCGCTCGCAGGAGCTTGGGTTGTATATCCAGGGGCATGTCGCCGATCTCGTCGAGAAAGAGGGAGCCTCCGTCTGCTGCGAGGATACGGCCGGTGGTCTGTTGGACAGCACCGGTGAACGCGCCGCGCTCGTGCCCAAAGAGCTCACTTTCAAAGAGGGTCGCTGGTACCGCGGCGCAGTTCAGTGCAACATAGGGTCCGCGGCTGCGTGTGCTGGCCGCGTGGATAGCTCTCGCGATCACTTCTTTTCCCGTGCCGGTCTCGCCATGCAGCAGCACAGAGCATTCAGTAGGAGCTGCTGCCCGCACGTCCGCAAGGACTTCCTGAAATCGAGGACTGGAACCTATCGGAATGCTCATGTCTTTCCCTCTTGAAGTGTGCGGTGTCACGATACGGGGATGGCGCATGGCCGCCGCCCAAGTCGGTAACCTGGATGAGATCTTATTGAGCGGTAGCCGTCGATCTCATCTATCGAGTGATCCATGTATGAGCAGCCATAGTTGAACTGACGGAGAGGATCGATGTTGGCATGGAAGAGCCGGCGCGTGGGAGCCGTCGTTTGTCCGTCTTGCGGCTGTTCTTTTCTGGAAATTCGCAGTAAGTGCAGAGTGGGAGCTTTTAACATAAGCTCGCTGAGTAAGTCACTTTATCGTCCCATCTCCTAGCGGGTGTAGCGAGCCTCGATCGAATGAAATGCGCATTACCCATTTGGGCAACTTGATTTCGAACGGCCAGACAGATGCGAAGGCCGCCATGGGGCAGCGCACGGAGATGTGAGATATGCGTAGTAACTATTAGAGGGAATCGTCAGATGCAATCATCTCGCCAGCCTTCTTTCACGGGGGAGAAGGCTCGCCGCCATTGCCCATGGGATGGCATGTCGTTTGCGATGGTCGCACGAGTGGGCTCGTGGCCATGACGATTCGCTCGGTCTTTGCCGTCTTATCGAAGGGCAGGGCCGTCCGCTAGAAAGCGAGCTTCAGAACGCGTTCGGCATTGCCGTGAGCGATTCGATGCAGGTCTGCCGGAGGGATCGACAAACTCTGGAGAAAGCGTGCCCCCGCAAGATTCGTGCGATAGGGATAGTCGACCGAGTACATCAGGCGGTCTGCTCCGATGACGTCCATGGCGCAGCGAAAGGGAGCGGCCGTGAAGTAGCCGCTGGTGGTGATATAGAAGTGGTTCAGGAAGTACTCAGTGATGGTCCGATCGAGGCCCGTTACTGATTGCGGGAGGCCATCCTGCGCGCGCAGGAGCGAGAAGGGAAGGTCTTCTCCCATGTGGCCGATGATGACCTTCAGTCGGGGAAAGCGATCAAAGGTGCCGGCGAGGATGAGGCGCAGGCAGTGCATCCCAAGTTCAGCGTGCCAGCCCCAGGCTGCGGTCGAAAGGAAGTACGCGCTCTTTTCAGGCAGATTGCTGAAGTAAGCTTCGCGCACAACCGGCGAAGGGGGCGTGGGATGGATGTAGACGGGCACATCCAGTGCTTCCGCGGCTTCGAAGATGGGATAGTAGCGCGGGTCGTCGAGGAACGTGCCTCCCTCGGTCCCATTCAGAAAGGCGCCGACGCAACGAAGGCGTTCGACGCCGCGCTCAAGTTCCTTTGCAGCCTCATCGGGTTGGTGCAGGGCAAGGCTGGCAAACATGCGAAGACGCGTTGGGTGTCGCTCCGTAGCGGCAAAGGCTGCATCGTTGGCTTCGCGCACCAGTGCCGTGGCGTCGGAAGGCGCGAGGCTTTCCTGTCCTGAGGCAGCGATGGAAAGCACTTGAATATCGATGCCCCCCTCATCCATCGCATCGATCCGCTGTTGATCGAGATCAAGGAGGCGTGCTTCCAGCGCCGGCCCCGTGGCGAGAGCCGGAAGAAAAGGCCGGGTCGCGCGAAGGAGCCCCGGCGTGGTGAAGTGTTCTTCCAGCGTGATGAGTCGAAGCTTCGTCGACTCCCCGATGCCTGAGTTCTGTTCGATGGTGAGAGGCATGTTCCGCTCCTTACTTTGTCTGAGGGCCGTTGCTGGCAAGGGTCAGCGCGCGGACGATGCTGTGTTTCCCCAAGTCGACTTTGAAGGCATTCTGGCTCAGTGGCTGTGCGCCTCGCATCGCGATCTCCGCGGCGTCTCGAAAGGCTTCGAACGATGGAGTTCTGCCGATCAGGCTCGCCTCAGCATCGGGAACCCTCCAGGGCATCGGGGCGACCCCGCCCATCGCCAGGCCGGCCTTTCGAATGACGCCACCTTCGAGTTCGAGTCCGGCAGCAACCGAGACGAGGGCAAAGGCATAGCTGTGCCGATCGCGGACCTTCAGGTACCACGCAGTAGCGCCGAACGCGGAAGGAGGCTACTCGATACCCAGAATCAACTCCGCCGGCAGCAGCGTGTTATCGAGGTCGGGTTGATCCCCGGGAGCGCGGAAGAAGCTTCGCAGGGGAACGGCTCTGGTTCCATCAGGGCCTTGTACGTGAACGATGGCGTCGAGGATGGCGAGGGCTACGGCCATGTCGGAAGGATGAATGGCGACGCATTGGGCGCTTGTTCCGAAGAGTGCGTGCTCGCGATTGAATCCGTCCAGCGCCGCGCAGCCGGAGCCGGGTTCGCGCTTGTTACAGGACTTGAAGGCGACCTCGGCAAAGTAGGGGCACCGCGTCCTCTGGAGCAGGTTTCCCCCCGCGGTAGCCATGTTGCGAATTTGTGTTGTAGCTCCGCTGAGAATGGCCTGCGACACGACGGGATATTGTGTTCGGATCAGCGGATGATTTGCGATGGCGCTGTTGGAGACTCTCGCCTGGATCATCACTCCTCGACCCGGTAGAGAGAGGATCTCGTTCAACCCAAGACGTCGAAGGTCAACCAGTTTGCGCGGTGTTTCCGCGCCATCTTTCATCAGGTCGATCAGGTTGGTTCCCCCGGCAAGATACTTTCCTCCGGACGAAACGGCCGTTCGAATGGCATCTTCAATGGTGCTTGCGTGCGTAAACTCGAAGGACTTCATGCTCGCCCCCTCTGGTCGGCAGCGCGAACTGCAGCAACGATGTTCGCGTACGCTCCACAGCGGCAGATATTGCCGGCCATGCGTTCGCGGACCTCGTGCTCTGTTAGCTCGAGTTGACCCGTAAGGACTGCCTCTCGAGTGGTCTCAAACGACACCATGCTGAGGTCGCCGCGGGCATGCTCTGCGAGCATGGCATGGGCCGACGATATCTGCCCTGGCGTGCAATAGCCGCATTGAAAGCCATCGTGTTCCAGGAAACACTGTTGCAGCGAACTCAACTCAGCGCCATCGGCGAGACCCTCGATTGTGAGTACGTCAGAGCCATCGATGGATGCCGCCAGGGTGAGGCAGCTGACGACGCGCTCTCCATTGACCGAGACGGTGCATGCTCCGCACAGTCCGTGATCGCAGCCCTTCTTGGTTCCAGGCTTGTTGAGCCGCTCGCGTAACAAATCCAGGAGCGTTGTACGTATGTCAATCTCGAGTGACCGAGTCTCCCCGTTGATGTTGAGAGTCAATGGAAAGGTCGGAAGGGAAGCGCTCGCTTGCTCTTGCGAATGGTCGGGCATCATACGGCCTCCATGTGTGGCGTTGACTCTGGGAACGGTTTCATCAGCTGTTCCAACATGATGGGTAGATCGCGCAGTCGCTTGCCTGTGGCATGGAAGATGGCATTCGCGATGGCAGCCGGAACGCCGCAGGCCCCGATCTCACCAATGCCGCGGACGCCGATAGGATCCAGCGCGTAGTCCGGCTTGTCGATAAAGCTGATGTCGAAGTCAGGCCGGTCCGCATGAGTGGGGAGGTAGTATTCGCCGATGAGCAGCGAGGTCTTCGCATCGTAGGGAACTTGTTCGAGCAGTGCCATGCCGAGTCCGAACGTGATCCCCCCCATAATCTGATTCCGAGCGAGCTTGGGATTCAGAACTCGTCCGCAGTCGAAGACTGCGACCCACTTCGTGACCGTGGCACGGCCGATCTCTTCGTCGACCTCAACCTCGCAGAAGTGAGCACCGAAGGACTGGAAGGCGAATTTCTCCTGATCTCCTGCATCGCTTTGAACGTCGAAGGTCAGGGCATGCTCAACCGTGGTGGTGTCGAAGGTCCTGAGCAACTCCCACAGGCCCACACTGAAGCCATCGGCGCTATGAACCACGCCTGCAGTGATGGTGAGCGCGGCCGGATCGTGCGAGTGAAAGGGAGATGCAGCATCGCTGATGACAAGCTGCTTGACTCTCTGCTGCCATTCCATCGCAGCCTTGTATACAGCCGAACCCACGGTGGCGGTCGTCTGAGATGCGCCGCTGTATGGGGCGTCAGGGAAGAATGAATCTCCGGATGCAAATGAGACGCGTTCCATCGGGAGGCCACAGGCGTCGGCCGCTACCTGCGACATCACGGTTCGCACACCATTCCCCACCTCATGCGTTGCGGAGGCGAACTCGACACCTCGCTCGACGTTGGTGATGACGCGGCATCCAGCAGGCATGCGGCGTCCGGGATAGGTGGCAGTCGCCATGCCCCACCCGATCTGGACACCATCGCGCGTCATGGAGCGTGGCGCCATTGTTCTCTTTTCCCATCCAAACTTTTTTCGGCCTTGCTCGTAACACTCAAGCAGATGCTTGGTGGACCATGTCTTGCCGTTGGTCTGATCGATGTCCGCGTGATTCAAGACGCGGAGTTGCACTGGATCCATGCCAGCGGAGTAGGCCAGTTCATCCATGGCGGATTCAAGTGCGAACAGGCCCGGCGCCTCGCCGGGACCGCGCATGAAACACGGAGTTGGGGCGTTGATGCGAGCCACTTGGTGCGAAACCGCCAAACGAGGAGAGTGATAAAGAAAACGAGTGGAGAGCCCGGCCGGTTCGCAGAAGTGCGCCACGGTGGAGGTTTCTGTCAGAGTGTGATGTTCGCTTCCCTCAATCAGTCCGCCTTCGAACGCCGATAACTGGATTCGTTGTTTCGTTCTTGGGCGATGACCAGTGGAGGAGAACATCTGGTCCCTCGTAAGCACCAGCTTTACCGGGCGCTGTAGTTCGCGCGCCGCGACCGCTGTTAGGGCCACGTGCATCCACAGGAAGCTCTTGGAGCCAAATGCTCCACCTACCAAGGGAGAGAGAATGCGTATGTCGGCCTCGGGAATTCCGAGATAGCCGGCGAGAGCTTTTCTCTCGCCCGCTATCCAGCGTGTACTGTCGTGGACTGTGAGCTTGCCTTCTTCCCAGAACGCGATTGTTGATGCGAGCTCGATGGGGTAATGCGCATTCACCGGGGTGGTATAGGTGGAGTCCACCTGGAACGTCGATGGAGATGCTTCGGCTGGCCCTCGGTGGTCCTGCAGCTTCTCTTCGGTCAACTTCACAAAGTGGTCCGGGAGATAACTGCCATGCCGGATTTGACCGTTTTTCTCGTCGGCTGGAACAGGCTGCGAGAGCACCTCTTCAGCGCTCAGTTGTGGCGCGGCTTCCACGTACTCGAGTGAGAAGAGCGACACACCGTCGGTCGCATTCTCGGGACTGTTTGCAACGACCATTGCGAGGTGCTGCCCGACATGCTGCACACTCAGATCCGATAGCGGCGGCCGACGCTCGAGAGGCAGGTCGAAGGTCAGGTCGCGTGACAGGACATTCAGCGGAGGGCAATTGAGCGGGGTGAGCACGAAGAGGACGCCAGGCGCCCGCGATGCACGCTCTGCACTTGTGCGCAGGCTCTCCGCTTCAACGCGTCCGTTGGGTATCTCCGACTGTACCAGTGCGGCGTAGGCAAGGTTCGGGAAGTGGAAGTCTGCGGAATAGAGCGCGCTCCCGGTTACCTTCGCGTGTCCTTCAACGCGGTTGACCTCCTTACCGACAGACGATTCTTCCGGCGCCATGATGTCACTCCAATCCGAGGTCGCTTTGCGACCGTTTCAACAATAGCGTCACGACGCGGAGTGCGCAGCACACCTTGGAGGTCTATCCACACTACCCGTACGGGTAGTGTGAGGTGTCGATGAATTAGGGACGGAAAGAGCATTTAAGAGGAGTTACTCATCATCATTGTTTGGAGCCGAACCGTGCGAGCAAGGCAGCGTTCCAAGGTGTTTCCTCGGCGACAGATGACTACTGGTCGACGCGAAGACACGCGATATGGTTTGAAGCATTCGATTTTTTCGCGAAACCTACGAGTTCATGGAGCGGCACGTCAATTGCAGTGCTCTGTCATCAGGAGGAATTACCTAATGAAGCACAAGCTCTCGGTCTTCTTGCTCGCGGCCGCGCTGCTGAGTGGCAGTGCATGCATCCAGGCTCAGGCCAGGACGGACTATGACCATCAAACGAACTTCAACTCCTACAAGACGTATACCTGGCTGCAGGTGCAGTCGGGCAACCCTCTTTGGGACGACCGAATCAAGGCGGACGTTGATGGACAACTCGCAGCGAAGGGTTGGATCAAGGTCGACTCGAATGGAGATGCTTCGGTGAGTGCGTTCCGGAGTACACATGATCAACGCACACTTCAGACGTTCTACGATGGCTTCGGCGGGGGCTGGCGCTGGCGCGGATTTGGAGAGGACGATGGGATGTCGACCACAACGACGATTGTGACGAAGGTCGGCAATGTCGTCATCGACATCTTCGATGGTCATACGAAGAAGCTTGTGTGGCGAGGCGTCGACAGGAATGATCTCTCCTCGAACCCGGACAAGAACATCGGGAAGCTGTCGAAGGACATGAGCCGCATGTTTAAGAACTTTCCGCCGAAGTAGGGCACAAGCATCCCAGCGTACGTGTACCCGCTTCGGTCAGTACCTGGCATGTCGCTGTGCCGACACTGTGTCGTAGGCGCGCCCTCGTGAAGCGCTGGCGGCGCGAAGCGAAACCTTCCCACCAACCTCGCTGCTGTCGCTGCAACTCTCGGCAAACCGCTAACGGTACGCACATTTGCTCAAGGTTAAGGCAGTAACGAGGCCCTGACAGAACCACGCAGTTTGGCGCGAAGAATGCAGAGGTAATACGCAGGACGACCCCAGGGTGTCCGATCGTTGCCGACTTTCGACAGCTGCGATCCAATCTCGAAAACACGAAAGGTCATACGATGATGGAACACGAAAACGATGAGCTCCCAGTGGTGGATGCCAGTCGCAGAAGCTTTCTTGGCCGGAGCTCTGTAGCTCTGGCTGCTGCTGCACTTACTGGGTTGAGCGTCCACGCCCAGACGAAGACGAGCATCGAAAAGGGCGAGCATGATCATTCCTTGAGTGACCCAGGGCAGGAGAACAAGGGGCTGCTTGCACTGAACCCGAACTCCAACACGCCTCCGCCTACCGACCATGGCAGCGTAGCTCCTCTCTGGTACTCGTTTGACCTGGTAAAGAAGCGCGTTGAAGAGGGCGGCTGGACGCACGAGGTGACCGAGCGCGTTCTGCCGTCGTCGCGGGATATCGCAGGTGTCAACATGCGGCTTACCGCCGGCAGCTATCGCGAGATGCATTGGCATACCGCCGATGAGTGGGCTTACGTTCTCTATGGCAAGGCACGCGTCACTGTCATGCAGCCAGACGGGAACATTTTCATCGGCGATGTCGAGGAGGGTGATCTCTGGATCTTCCCGGCGGGGCATCCGCACTCCATCCAGGGCCTCGGACCCGATGGCACGGAGTTTCTGCTGGTCTTCAACCAGGGGGCGTTCTCCGAAGATGGGACGATGCTGCTTTCAGAGTGGATCGCTCACACGCCCCCAGAGGTGCTGACGAAGAACACGGGGCTGGATGCGAGCGTCTTTGCCAAGGCCCCCGAAGCGCCGTTGTATATCTTCCCTGGCAAGGTGCCTCCCGCGCTTTCCGTGGACAAGGCAGAGATCGGCGGAGAGGCCGTTGCCGCGCATCAGCAGTACACGTTCAAGCTCAAGTCCATGGAGCCGACCAAGTCGTCCAAGGGAGGCGAGGTGAGGATCGTGGATTCGAAGAACTTTCCCACATCCAAGAAAATTGCGGCAGCTCTGGTGACGGTGAAGCCTGGAGGTCTGCGTGAACTGCATTGGCATCCTCATGCATCCGAGTGGCAGTTTTACATCGCGGGCAAGGGGCGGATGACTGTCTTCTTCCCGGTCGACAATGCACGTACGGTCGACTTCAACGCAAATGACGTGGGGTACGTTCCCAGCAATGCTCCCCACTACATCGAAAACACGGGCGATACGGATCTGGTGTTCCTCGAGACCTTTGCGGCCGACGAGTTCCTCGATGTTTCTCTCAATCAGTGGCTCCGAAGGGTTCCGAGTGAGATGTTGAAGGCGCACCTTAACATCGACAAGGAGACAGCGATGAAGATACCTGCAGAGAACCTTGGGGTGATCTAAGTACGCAGATACACGGGCAAGATACATTCTCTGAAACACGGTCGTTCTGCGCGGAGTCCTTTGTGGACTCCGCGTTTTATGGAAGGAGCCCGGTATCGGAAGTATCTTGAGAGATAAGGAACACTGTTGCTGGAGAGCAAGACCCAGTGGCATACATCGGCGTTATTGCCGTGAAGGAGACACCTCGGAGGCGGTCCGAGGGCGAAGGTCTCGGTAGGAGGTTGCGTTGTATTCGGTTAGCGCGGGCTCAGCGTCGTATCTATAGTGATGCCGTTGTCAATGAGCGTTGCCCCCGTCGCGCGCTGGAGGGCGCTCTTGGCTTTGGCATAGACCCCAAGCGCGCTCACCTCCGCGGACCGCGCCTCAGCAACACCACTCTGATACTGCAGCACCTCATAGGCCGTCGCCACACCAGCCTCGAACTTTGCCTGCTGGACGTCGAGAGCTTCTTCCTGGAGCCGGCGTGCTTCAACCGCGGCATGGTAGCTCTCGCTTGCCTGCTGCATCGCAATGTAGGCGTTGCCCACCTGGAGACGCACCTGGCTGCGCAGCTGCTGCACACGAACTTCGCTTTGCCGATATTGAATGTCGTCTCGTGCTGCATCGGCCCTGGCAATCCTGTTACGCACCGGGATGCTGACTTGCGCTCCTACCGTGTAATCGGGGAAGTCTCTTCTGAATATCTGCCCGAGTACCGATCCGTAGCCGCCGACGAGATTCGATGGCGGAGCGGTCGAGGTTGTTCCCGAGGACGCTACGAGGTTCGCACTGACCGTGCCGGCTCCACCGTTGTTCTGCATGGAGGCGATGAGGTTGAACTCTGGAAGAAGCGCGTTGCGTGATCCGGTCAGCGCAGCCCGGGAGCTTTGTTCCTGCGCTTCAGCCAATGCAAGGTCGGGTCGCTGTTTCATGGCCGAATCCAACAGGTCGGCAAGTTGCGGGGTTTGGTCTGCTACTGGAGGTGCGATCTGTGTGAGTGCGTCGATCGATGCGCTGGCAACCGAGGAGTCCGATATCCCCTTGCGGGTCAGCACCTCCTTGAGCAGAAGCTCTTGTTGCAAGACCAGTCCCTGGGCATTGATGAGAGCCTGGCGATTGCTCGCCACCTGGGCCATGGCCGAGGTCAGATCAACGGGAGCCTGTGTCCCGAGATCTACTTCGTTCTTCGTATCCTGATTGAGCCGCTCTGCAGCCAGCAACGATTCGTGCTTGACGCGAAGGTCCTGCTGGAGACTCACAAGATCCCAATAGAGACGCGTGACGTCCGAGATTGTAGCGATCAGCTGTTGCCTGAAGACATCGGCCTCAATGCTGCTCTCGCTCTTTGCGATCGAGATGAAGCGCCGGTTGACATGGATGCCGAAGCCCCGGAGCAGAGGCTGCACCACGCTGACATTCAGCGAGCCGCTGACGAACGGATTCAGGTTGAGCCGCGTGGAAGCTTCATTGAGCCGATTGCCCTGGAGCGAGGCACTCAATACGGTGCCCGTTGAGAAGCCCTGAGAATAGAGCGCTGAGCCACCCAGGGTGTGGCTCGAGAAGTAGTTCGATCCCGTAGAGAAGGCATCTGACTGGGGATAGACGGTTTGGGACAAGGCGACATTCGCGCTTACGGAGGGATCAAATGCGGGAATACCGGATCCGGCGGAGTATGGGGTCGCACTCAGGATGGAAAGATCGCTCTGCGTGCCAGTGATGGTAGCGAGATCCGCAGAACTGCTGGGAAGTTGCACGACTGGTGTGTAGCCTCCTACAGCTGTGAGAAGTGGCTCTCCTGGACCTCCTTCGCCAGAGGGAAGCTCGCTGATCGAGGTTGGCACGCCACGAAGCTGGCCTCCACCTTTGGCACGCAGGATCTCGGTTTCGGCGACAGCCAGGTCATATCGACGCAACTCTACATCGAAGTTGTTCTCGATGGCGAGTTGGATTGCGTCCTGAAGTGTCAGCTGAAGCTTGCCATCTCGGATCAGTCTTGCCACGCGGTCCGAGTTACCCGCGCGCGATGGCTGGGCGACGGGAGTCCTGTAGTCGGAGAACAACCAGTTCAGTCTGCCTGCTGTTCGAAAGTCGATCTTCGGTGCGCCGGCCACGGTCGATGGGGATTGGTCCATTCGGTTCTGCGCGTAAGCGAGAGGAGCGAATGCGAGTAGCCCGTAGAGCAGAGCGGTGCTCACCGGGCGGCCGTGAACAGACCTGTCCAATCTCCTTTTTCGCCGGGCGTTCCTTGAGGTCTTCATCGTTCTTCTCTCCCTAATGATTGACTGCCATTCCACGTGCAGGCGGAACTTCGACTCGTGAGTTGCCCGATGACGTGGTGGATGCAGCCGCAAGGCTTCCCGAGGCCTGCTTCAGGGACACCGGGTTCACCTTCGCGCCTTCCGCCGTAGTGTCGTTGGGATTCACGATCACGGACTCTCCCACGCCGAGGCCAGAGACGATCTCGATCTGAGGACCGTAGTCGTGGCCGACAACGACCTTTCGAAATCTGACCGTGTGCTGGTCATCAACCACCGCTACCGTTGTGCCCGCTGCGCGGAAGACAAGCGCCTCGCTGGGGATCAGGATGGAGGACACGGTACGAGGCAAGCTAAATGTGACCGTCGCATACATGCCAGGGAGAAGCTTTCCATCGCGGTTATCGAGATCGACCTCCGTTAGCAGGGTGCGAGTGTTCAGGTCCAATGAACCTGAGGTCCGAGTGATGGTTCCGTGGAACGTGTGTCCTGGGAACTGAACGAAGGTGAGATCAGCTGCATCTCCCACATGAATCGATGGAGCGTTGATCTGTGGCACATCGATGAAGGTGCGCAGTGTGTCTGTCTTCGCGACCCGGAAGAGCAGGGTGTCCGTTGCCGTGACCAGAGCGCCTTCATCGACGTTGCGCTGCGTGATGACCCCAGCGAAGGGCGCACGCACGATCTCGAAGCTCTGAAGCTCGCGATAGTGATCCAGGTTTGCGGCGTTCGCTCCGACGCTGTTGGTCGCCGCTGCGACGCTGGCGGTGGCGACGCTGACGGCTGCAACTTGCGCGCTGTAGGCAAACTGATAGTTGTCGTTTGCCTGCCGCGACACAGCGCCGCGCTTCACCAGTGCGGCCCATCGCTCCGCCGTGATGCCCGCGATACCTGCGTTCGCCCTTGCCTGTTCGAGGGCCGCGCTACTCTGCGCCAGGGTCGACTGACTCTGCTCATAAAGCGCTTTGGCCTGCTGGACCTGCTGGTCGAGTTCCGGTGTTTCAATCACGCCAATGACCTGGCCTGCACGGACCAGGTCACCGATGTCGACCAGGCGCCGCTTCAGGTACCCGTCGGCCCTGGCGAGGATGGGTGCCTCCGTGATCGGGGACATGGTGCCGGATAACTGCACCGAGACAAACGGTGGCGATGCCTGGGCAGGCGTGACGAAGACGTTGGCGGACGTGGCGGCCTGCTCATGTGCCTGTGAGCGCAGTTCGTGGCTGAGGAAGAGCCTGGGCACTGTACCCACACAGATCAATGCGATGACCGCGCAAACAGCAAGGAGGAGGAAGACCTTGCGGCGCGTGCCATGGGATGGAAGGCCCGGCACCGTGGAGGCTGATTCGTTCGCGGGGAGCTTGTGCACTTCATTTTCGTGAGTCATTGGCAGATCCTCGACCACCGACATGGGATGGTTTGACGGGGCGTATTACGCATCGATCGCGTCGATAGCGTCATGGCGCGAGGCCTTCCGCTTCTGCTTCGATCAATTTTTCGAAGTTCACGGGCGGGGTCGTACGCAGATAGCTATAGACGACAGGCACAAACAGGAGGTTTGAGACGGTGACGAAGAGCAGGCCTCCGATCACGGCGCGCCCGAGCGGTGCGTTTTGCTCCCCGCCCTGCCCGAAGGCAAGCGCCATCGGCAGCATGCCGAGGATCATTGCGGTGGCCGTCATGATGACGGGGCGCATGCGTACATGGCCTGCCGATACTGCCGCTTCGAGCGGAAGTTTTCCGGCGGTCTGCTCATCGTTGGCGAAGGTGACGACGAGGATGGCATTGGACGTAGCAACACCGATGGTCATGAGCGTGCCCATGAGCGAAGGAACGCTGAGTGTCGTCCGGGTGAGGAATAGCATCCACAGGATGCCGGCGAGCGCAGACGGGATGGTAGAGAGAACGATCAGAGGATCGACCCAGGATTGGAAGTTCACCGCCATCAGCAGGTACACGAGCATCATGGCGCACAGGATGCCGATCCCCAATCGCGTGAAGGAGTCGTTCATCGTTTGCACCTGGCCGCGCAAGGTGATGGTGGAACCGCCAGGAAGCTGAGCCCTGTGCCTCTGAATGATCTCTTGAACAGCCGATGCGACGCTGCCGAGATCCCGGCGATCGGGAGTCACCAGCACGTCATACACCGGTCGGATGGAGTAATGGTCGATCGCCTCCAAAGAGACGCTGCGTTGGAATGTGGCCAGGTTTCCCAGCAGCTCCGTGGAGTTATTGACCGCACCCGGATTTCCGTATGCCAGGGATCCACCACTCGGAGCCTGCAATGTCCCCGCTCTGGGCACCGCCGTGTATGGAGAGCCTGAAGATGAGGTAATGGGCGTTTGTGAGAGATCCGACATCGAGTCGAGCTTGTACTGGGGTGTCTGCACCAGAATGGGGTAGCTGACACCGTTCTTTGGATCGACCCATTGATTGGGTGAAAGCTGACCACTCGCGCTCAACGAGACGAGCATGCTGCCAACAACGTCCCGCTGTGTGAGGCCGGCCTGTTGCGCCTTCACGCGATCGACGGCAACGTCTACTTCGGGGTAGTTAGGTTCCTGGAAGACATTCACGTCAGTTGTTCCGGGGAGGCGTGAGATATCGTCACGGATGGCCTTGGCAATCTTGTAGTCGCCATCGTTATCGCGCCCCCCGACCTGTACGTCGATCGGAGCCGCCAGGCCAAAGTTGAGAATCTGAGTGGTGATGTCGGCGGGTTGAAAGAACTCGACGCAATCCGGAAACTTCTTGCGCAGCATGTTGCGGATCAGGGGCTCATACGCAGCGCTCGGTTGCCCATCTTTCATCGCAATGAGGATGTCGCCATCACCATCGCCGACGGTGGCGGTATCGCTGAACGCAAGGTTGATGCCACTGGCCGGAAGTCCGATGTTATCGAGGATGGTGTCCAGCTTGTCTGCGGGGATGATCTTTCGAATCTCGCCCTCGACGTTGCCGAAAAGGACCTCCGTCTCTTCGATCCTGGTCCCGGCAGGAGCGCGAAGGTGAAGCCGAATCTCCCCCGCATCCACCGACGGAAAGAAGTCGCGGCCAACAACCAGTACAAGGAGCAGTGACGCAAGGACGATCGCGCCATAGATCGCAATGAAGGATGCTCGATGTTGTGTGCACCATCGAAGGAGCTCCAGGTACTTTCCGCGGCCTTCCTCGAAGCGATGGTTGAAGGCCTTGTGCGTCTTCCATATCCGTCCGTCTCCAGGACGAGCAGGAGCATCTTCTGGCCGCTCGATGCGTGGAACCTCCGGCTTCATCAGGTAGTGCATCAGCGTTGGCACAAGCGTCCGCGTGAGGAAGTACGAAGTCAGCATGGCGAAGACGACTGCCATCGCCAGCGGCGTGAAGAGGAACTTCGCGGCGCCTGATAGAAGGAAGACGGGGATGAACACAATGCAGATGCTGAGCGTTGCAATCAACGTCGGTGTGGCGATCTCTTCGGCTCCGTCGAGGATTGCCTTTACGATTGGCTTCTTCATCGCGATATTGCGATTGGTGTTTTCGATCTCCACGGTGGCGTCATCGACGAGAATTCCGACCGCCAGTGCCAAACCGCCGAGCGTCATGACATTGATCGTCTCTCCCAACGTGTGGAGGATGAGGATGGACGAAAGGATGGACAGCGGGATGGAGATGCAGACGATCATCGTGCTACGCAGGCTGCCAAGGAACAGCAGGATCATCACGCCGGTCAGCGCGGCGGCGATGCTGGCTTCGCGAACGACATCACTTACCGCAGCGCGCACAAAGACAGATTGATCGAATATGGGTTTGATTTGCAGGGTCTTTGGCAGGCCCGCAAGGATGAGCGGCAGACGCTCTCGTACGTTGCTCACGATGGAGAGCGTCGAGGTTGAGCCGTTTTTGAGAACCGTAAGCAGAGCACCGCGCTGTCCATCCTGCCGAACGATGTTCGTCTGCACCTGGAACCCGTCGCGGACGTGCGCGACATCCTTGAGATACACCGTCGCGCCGTCGATCGACTTGACGGGGATCATGTTGAATTCCTGAACTACGCTCGGGCTGCTGTTCGTCCTCACCAGATATTCCTTCGTGCCCATCTTGATCGTGCCGGCCGGCAGGATGGGGCTCTGGTTCGTGAGGGCACTCGAGATGTCCGACGCGGAGACGCGGTAGGCGTACATGGCCTGCGGGTTCGCATCGACCATGATGGACCGAGTCTTTCCTCCATACGGAAGCGGAACCGCGGCTCCGGGTACGCTTGAAAGATCGACGCGAATAAAGTTTTGGGCGTAGTCCGCGAGCTGCTGCTCGGTGAGGGTATTGCTGTCGATTCCAAGTTGCAGAATGGGCACGCTCGAGGCGTCATATTTCACGATCAGCGGTGGAAACGTTCCGGGAGGGAACTGCCGCAGCAATGTCTGGCTGACCGCAGTCACCTGGGCAACGCCCATCTCAACATTCGCCGTCGGCTGAAAGTACACCCGGATGACGGCCACGCCCGCATAGGATCGGGACTCGATGTGCTCGATATCGTTCACGGTCGTGGTCATGGCGCGTTCGGAGATGGTAACGATGCGGTTCGCCATGTCGTCGGGTGAGATCCCGTTGTACGTCCAGATAACGCTGACCACCGGGATATTGATTGGCGGGAAGATGTCGATCGGCATTGTGAACACAGAGCTGATCCCCAGACCCGCGATCAGGAGCGACATCACGATGAAGGTGTAGGGGCGCTGAAGCGCGACGCGCACGAGCCACATCATGAGGGCACGCTCCCGAGGGAGGTGCACATGCGTGCGCCTCGATGTGAGCTCGCCAATCGATCGAAGCAAAAGCCTGGCAACATGTCCGGGTCCTCTGCACAAGGCGAATGCAATTGGCATGCCACGCGAAAGCTGGCAAATCCGCTGGTATTCGCGGATCGGAGTGTCGAGTGGGCGACAGTTTTCGCAGAGTGTCGGCTCAAAGACACAGACGAGAGAGCCGTGTAGCTGTCTGCGCTGTCTCAAAGAGGCAGGCGAATGCGTTCGTCGTCCGCGGCAGGGTCTCGGGCGGAAGGTGATGTCGCTTGGAGTCGATCAGGGCAGGATGGTGTCTGAACGCGTGGCCGTGGGCTCGGAGAAGCCTGATGGAAGCTTTCTCATGGGGTAACGAAGCGCCGCGCTATGCCGCTCACTGAAAGAGGATCTTCGCCATCATTCCCTTGTCTTCGTGCTTCAGAAGGTGGCAGTGAAATACCGACATGCCGCGAATGATCGGATCAGTGAAATCCATGATCAGATCGAGAGTCTGCTGCGGCTTCAGGTTGACGGTGTCCAGCCATTCCGGGTTCTCGATCAAGCGGCCGTCTTCGCTGTACGTAAGAAAATGGACCTGGTGGATATGAAAGGGATGGACTTCATGGGTGTCATTCCTCACACGCCAGTGGACATAGTCTCCGATCGAGACCGTGGTCATGGGGCCATCCGTGGGGCTGTACTTTTTCCCATTGATGTAGAAGCCGTGCTGATCCTCAGTGAAGTCCACCGTGAAGGCAGGTTCGCTACCTTCGAGCTGCTTCGTCATGGCTGCGGAGAGCTGCACAGCCACCGGCTTGGAATGTCCCGCACGGATATTCGCTGAAACCTGCGTGCGAGGTGCTGCGCTTGTCTCGTCGAGGTCAGCCACGACGAACTCGGGATTCGGGTCGCCGTCTGGTCCCGTGTCCACGCAAAGACTTCGCAGAGAGGCTTTGCCCGGCGACTCCGGGCCCACAACGATCGCTTCCACGCGTCCTGCCGGAGGGAGCAGAACATGCTGCAGTTGCCTGGTCGGATGGTTGGGATGGTGGTAGCCCAGGGGCATGCCATCGAAAGCCACGACCGTCATCGAACCGCCGTCTATGGTTAGATCCGCATACAGATCGGGAGACGCGTTGACGATGCGCCAGAACTGCTTCTCTCCTGCTGCAATGCCGATTCTTGGGCGCAGGACACCGTTGATCGTGAAGAGCCGCTCGAGCGGACCGGTGGCTTCGCCGCATTTCTCTTTCGAGACGTCCGACGCCTCAACCAGAGTCTCTGACCGAGCATCGCCCGGCGTCAGTTGCACGTCGCGCAGGATAAGGATCTGCTCTTTCAGGCTGCGTATCTCAGGGACATATCGGTCGATGCCTTCCACGACGATAGCGCCTGACATCCCATCCAAAGCCTGCTGATAACTCTCTCCGTGCGGGTGCGTGTGATACCAGTAGAGCCCGGATGGCTGATTCTCCGGCACGTCGACGGTATACCGAAGGGACTCACCAGGCATCGACATCATCGAGATCACATCGTCCTGCGGTCTGTTGGGCGATACATGAAGACCATGAAAGTGCAGATTGCTCATATTCGTGCATGGGCCATCTACGCAGGTTTCGGTGGAGTGCGCCGACATTCGGTTCCTGTAAACCAGGCGGATCTTCGAGCCGGGATTCACCCGAATGATTGGAGGGACCTCCTGGCCGGCGTATAAGAATGCCCCCTGACCCGTCGATGCATCGTTGATGGCGCTGAGAGTGAATGGAGAGGAGACGGCCGGTGGGACGGGGAGCAGGGTCCCGACGGGTACTGCTACCGTTTGCGCTGCGAGGGAGGTTGTTCCAGCGATCAAGGCCGCTGCCGCAAGCCGAAGGGCTGTTCTCTCCTGCAGGATTGAGGGACCAGACATCGTTACTCTCTTTCCAGAAACCTTCGAGTTGCCGCACCGGCGTATGACAGCCAGGTCTCGTTGCACTTTGCCTGGCTACCATTTGGATCTACGGGTTCAACAGATCCTGCCAGTTGCGTGGCACTCGTCCGCGCGGACCCGGTGTTGGTTGAGAACGGGGATGAGACTGCGGTGGCGCCAGGGCAGGGCCATCAAATTGGGCTTGCGTCTCAAAGTTCCAGAACCAGTTCTCGCCCGGCTCGAAGCTGCGAATCACTGGATGCCCCGTATGCTCGAAGTGTTTTGTGGCATGTTGGCCAGGGGAGTTGTCGCAACAACCGATGTGGCCACATTCAGCGCAGCGGCGGAGATGAAACCACCACGTTCCTGCTCTCTCGCACTCGACACAACCTGGACCGCTCGGAACTGCAGCGGGCTTGATGCCTCTCATAGCTTCGCTCCTGTACTCGGGATGCTCTTGATAAGGACCGCAGTTTCCATCGTCGTGATGAACGCTCACGAAGATCGCTAGTACTCATCTTGGTCTGAACTCCGGCGCGGGTTCGCCCGGGGCTTTCGCGCTCAGTCTAGTGGTCATTCGCAGGTGAGGGAAGCCCCCTTTCTGGCGGAAGGCGGTTACCTCATTCGAGTACCTCCGCGGGGACTCACGTGAGGAGATGAGTCGATCTGTGCCGCGTAGCCACGGAGGCGCCGCCTGGTCGCCCCGACACCTTGTTGGTAGACGTCAAGCGCGGAAGGCCGTTTACGGGCGGAGCCTGCAGTCAATACCCGGAAGGGTAAGGCGTATTGCGCCCGCCCCTGCGATCCTTAAGAGTGCCTCAGACTCTCTTTGGCGACGGAAAGGTCCGAACCATGCATGAAACTCTCCTGAAGGCCATTCGTGTCATGACGGTCGATGATCACCATGTCTTCCGCGAGGGGATCGGTGCTATGCTCGCCACGCAGAAAGATATGGAACTCGTGGCAGAGGCTTCAACGGGCGAGCAGGCCGTTGAGTTGTACGCTGAGCACAAGCCTGACATCACGCTGATGGACCTTCGTCTTCCTGGCATCAACGGCATTGACGCGATGTTGCTGATCCGCGAACGCTTTCCTCGGGCGAGGATGATCGTCCTGACCACGTATAAGGGCGATGTGCAGGCCTTGCGTGCGCTGAAGGCGGGCGCTGCTGGATATCTGCTGAAGAGCATGTTGCGTGTGTATATGCTGGATACGATTCGAGCGGTCCACGCTGGCCAAAAGCGCATTCCTCCCGAGATCGCAGCAGAGATGGCCGAATACGCCGCTGACGATTCTTTGACCACGCGCGAGGTGCAGGTGCTGAAGAGTGTCGCTGCCGGCAACGCGAATAAGATGATTGCGGACCGGCTAAACATCAGCGAGGACACCGTGAAGGCCCATATGAAGAACATCCTGTCGAAACTGGGCGCTAATGATCGAACGCATGCCGTGACGATCGCTGCGCGCAGGGGATTTCTCGATCTCAACTAGACCGGCGGCTGAGGGGGCGCTGCAGACAGATCCCGCAGATATGCATGGATGTCCGCGACTACCACCGAACCCTCGCCAACGCCCGATGCAACGCGCTTGACGGAGCCGGATCGAACATCGCCGACTGCGAAGATTCCCGGTCTGGATGTCCGGTAGGGTCCGTGTCCGTGCGCCTGGTCTCCGGCTCCTGTGGTGATGAAGCCCTTGGCATCGAGATTCACACAGTGACCCAGCCATTCCGTGCAGGGCTCCGCGCCGATCATGACGAAGATGTTCCGTATGGCATGGGTCTCCTCTTCGCCGGTCGTGCGGTCGCGCCATGTAAGGCCGGTGAGATGAGTATCTCCCTTGAGAGAGACGATCTCAGTGCTTGCGTGCAGGGTGATATGGCGGCTATTCACAATGCGATGGACGAGGTACTCGGACATGGTCGCGGCCAGTTCAGGGCCGCGAATGAGAATGTGGACGTGCCTAGCGTAACTCGCGAGATACACGGCCGCCTGCCCCGCGGAGTTTCCTCCACCCACGACAACAACGTCCTGCTCGGCGCAGAGCCGCGCTTCGATCGCAGTCGCGGAATAGTGGATCCCGTCCATCTCATAGCGCTCGTAGTTGGGTAAAGACAGCTTCCGATAGCGCGCCCCGGAAGCAACGACGATTGTCCTCGCGACTAGCCGCGTTCCTCCTTGTAGCGTGATGCCGAAAGGATCGGTACTGCACTCAACACCGGTAACGTTCCGTGAGACGGCGAGCCTGGCGCCGAACTTCTGAGCCTGCGTCTGTGCTCTGGCCGCGAGTTCCATCCCGGAGATGCCAGAAGGGAAGCCAAGGTAGTTTTCGATGCGAGAACTCGTCCCCGCCTGGCCGCCGGGAGCATTGCCTTCGATCACCACGGTCTTTAGACCTTCTGACGCGGCATAGACGGCGGCGGCAAGGCCCGCAGGGCCAGCGCCGACCACGGCTACGTCATAGATGGTCTCGGAGCCGATCTCCTCGGCTATCCCCAGTGCGTCGCCGAGTTCCGGGATGGAGGGATTGCGGTACACCGTTTGTCCTGAAATGACGACCGGAAGATCCTGAGAGCGGAGCTTAAAGGACTGGACGATACCTTCAGCCGAGGAATCGAGTTCCGTGTCGACCAATCGGTAGGGATAGCTGTTTCTCGAGAGGAAATTCTGAATGCGCAGCGTGTCGACGCCCCGCCCGGAGCCGAGCACGACAACGCCACCCATCATGTGCTGGATCAGTCCGAGACGCCTGAGCACCACCGCGCGCATGATGATGTCGCTGATGTCCGTCTCTCCGGAAACATACTCACGAAACTGCTCGCGCTCGATCTTCAGCACGTCAGTCTCCGTGGCAGCGCGAGCGCCGACCAGCGCTTCCCGATAGCTGAACAGATCGAGTTCGCCGGTAAACTCGCGTTCTTTGTGGATCGTGATGACCGATTCGCGCCCGTCATCGGAGGGGCCGGTGATCAGCACGCTGCCGCGCAGAACGATAAGGAAATCGACGCCACGTGTTCCTCGATCGTAGATGATTGTGCCGGCACGGTAGTGTTCGACCGTGCCGTACGGGAGGCTACGGTCGACCATCTCCTGGGTAAGCTGCGGGAAGACGAGGTCATGCTGGGCATAAGCGTCAGCTTCCGACAGGATGTCACGATTGTTCACGATCCCACCACTCCTGCGGCCTGTACCTCGAATCGGCTAAGTCCGAATCGAGCTGGCCACATGACCAGAGTCTCGGCGAAGCCAGGAGTCGACGCGACCCCAAGGGGAGCGTCGCTGGAGTAGCTCGTTAGGGTGATGACGGCAATGACACGGCCTTTACACAACGCTTCGAATCAATCCGCCCTCGGCGCGGAACGTGGCGCCGTTCGATGCTGAAGATAGCGGGCTGGCCACGTAGGCCACGAGGTGTGCGACCTCGTCCGCGGCAATGAGACGCTGCAGCAGGGACGATTGCCGATGCCTTGCGAAGAACTCTTTTTCCACCTCTTCGATCGGCGCACCGGGATCAGTCGCCACCGAACGCAGGAACTGTTCGATGTTCGCGGATTGAGTCGGTCCAGGCAGGACCGTATTCACCGTCACTTTCGTGCCCCTGGTCGTCTCCGCAAGTCCACGGGAAATTGCAAGCTGCGCGGTCTTCGTCATGCCGTAGTGGATCATGTCGGGTGGGGTCATCACGGCCGATTCGCTGGAGATGAAGATGATGCGGCCGTTGTCGCGCTGAATCATCCCGGGCAGATAGTGCCGTGCCGTCCGAACTCCGCTGAGCACATTGACCTCAAACAGGTTCAACCAGTCTGCGTCGGGAATGTCTTCGAACTTCTTTGCCTCATAGATCCCGAGGTTGTTGATGAGGATGTCGGTCTGCGGGACAGCCCGGAAAAGGGCTTCGACTCCAGCGGCACTGCCCACGTCAGCGATCACGCCGGTGACCTTGGCATTGGGCATCTCAGCTTGCAACTGTGCTGCCACGGTATGCACGCTCTCTGAGCGTCCCGTGATAACGACATCCACGCCTTCTGCTGCGAGCTGCCTTGCAATAGCCAGACCGATTCCTGCTGTTCCACCTGTGACGATTCCATGCGAGCCTGCGAGCTTCAGATCCATGTGTCGATCTCCTGTTTCGTATGATTCATGAACCTTCGGATGCGATGCGCGCTGTCTTGACGATCGTGACACTGCGAAGGGGCTCGTTATGTGGGCGAATCCTGGTCAACTCAACCGAATGTGCCACTAGTAGCGCGGAAAGCCAGAGCCCAGGCGTCGTCCGTACTGCGCGATCTTTCGTCCTATGGGGAGACGAATCTGCTCGTACGCCAGCAGAGCTTCGGGCACAGTCTCGTGAGAACGCAGGGCATCCCGCAGGGCCATGGCATCTCCTGCGGCCTTCGATACTCCCATTGCTGTGTGCGGCCGCACGACGAAAGCCGCATCGCCGAGGAGGGCGACACGGCTGCGGACCATTCGCGGCGTCTCATAGTCGAAGATTCCTTGAACGAATGGCGCGGCCTCCGCGACCAGCACATCACTGAGCACATCGGGGAGGTCGCGCCGCGCACTCTCACGTAGCTCGTGAAGAGTGACAGAGGAGAGGCCACCAGGCGGAGCCGAATAGGTGAGCTGATCTCCGGCTTCGGAGGCCAATGCGTCCTGGAAGCGCTGCTGCGTCAGCGATCGATACCAGACCCAGTTGTATCTACGCTGGCCAGGTTCGATGCTTCCATCCGCCCCCGCGACCAGATATCCGAGAAACTGCATCCCAGGCGCGTCGTAGAACACGAAGCGACCACTGAGCAGTGCTGCGCTCCGCTGCGGCAGTTTCAGTTCGGACGCAAGCCCGCGAAATGCGGCGTATCCGGCATAGACGGGCTTCGTCTCCGGAGCTACAAATTCGCGCACATTCGAGCCTATGCCATCGGCACCAATGATCAGGTCAGCTTCTACCGGCGGGTCATTCGCAAAGTGCAGCGTCGCGGTGTCTTCACTGTCCTCAACGCGTTGAACGAGAGCGCCGGCATGATACCGGAGGGCTTCGATCTCCTGCCGGAAGGCGCGGTAAAGAAGATCCCACGACATCTGTCCCTGCGGTGTGTGTGCGGCTCCGAGAACATCTCCTGTGCGATCGAGGAAGATGCGTTCCTTCGCTATGACAAGGGAATCGAGAACATCCGCTCGTCCGATCTCCTGAAGGACCTCCGAGACTTCGCTCTGTGGCACCAGGCCCGCGCCTTTGCCATCCAGACCGCGCTTTGACCGTTCATGAACGGTGACCCGCCATCCGTCACGTTGCAGCAAGGCAGCGGCAAAGAGGCCGCCGACCGATCCTCCCGCAATACTCACACGGCCTGGCGTCATCGTTGCGTTGCTCCCATTGCTATCTGCAATAGCCCATCCATACCGTAGTTTCTCTTGTCCTCTGACCCATGTCGCACTCCTTCCAGGCTGGTGCGTGATCACCTGATGGGGTGATCTCTTGGCCGTCGGCTGTGCGGGGCTAGCCCACGATCTGGCAAGCAGGCAAATCGGCAACGGGAACCTGGATATGCCACGCGACGACACTCCGCCGGGAAGTTTCTGTCCGTACCGAACAACACCGACTCTGGTCCAGACTCGGAGTATCGAAGCTGGCCAGATTGAACGCGATCGCCTGCGATCTCGCCTCCTGGAGCACACTCAGGAAGAGGGTAGGTTGAGGTTAGACTCGAATGATGGCCCCGGGCGCAGCAGTGCAAGTGATCCTGGCTCCCTCCAAGCTTGGGGTCGCGCGGATGACACGAGATAAAGAAGAGTTTGTCGAAGTTATCCGAAGTGGCCTCGGGCGTCTCGGAGGCAAGCTCCAGAGCAGCGGCGGCCCGAGTGCATGGGTGCTCCTGATCCTCGTTCTCTTTGCTGGTAGCTCCGTGTCCTTCGGAGCATCGCAGGTTCCGCCGTCACAGCCGGCCGGCAGCTCTCCTCAAGCCGTGCCCGAGCCTGCAATCTCGGAGTCGACGCACACATTCTGGTCGCGGCGTGATGGAGCTCCGGGGGGCATCAGTTCGCTCGCCCAGACCCGCGATGGATACCTGTGGATTGGCTCTACCCTTGGCCTCTATCGATTCGATGGTCTGCACTTTGCGTCCTTTCCCTTCAACGCCTCTGACCCGCCCATGCCGTCTCTTTACGTGAGCTCCGTTGCCGCGGATCTTGATGGTGGTCTGTGGGTCTCGTTCCGCAATCCCGCGATTCTTCACCTCTGCGCGGACGGCACGCGCGTGACGTACCTTCCACGCGATGGTTTGATCGCGGACATGATGGATAAGGTGATCCCGAGGCCCGATGGCCGCGTCTTTGCTTTCGGTGGAGGCAAGCTCTTTCAGTTGGTGGGAAGCCGATGGGTCAACTTTGGCGGCAATCATGGCCTGTCTGCTTCCGGAGGAGTCTTCAGCGTCTTCTTTGATCGCGACGACAACATATGGATTGGCCGAGACAAGAAGCTGGTGGTCTTACGCAAGGGTGCTGAACGCTTCGAAGAGGCGCCGGTGCCGGTCCACTACGTCAGCTCAATGGTGCAGAGCCGCAAGGGCGAGCTGTGGATCGCGGACGCCTGGCGCTCCATCAGGCCCATATCCGATGTGTCTTCGAAGGGCGTTCTGGCACTCAACAGCCGAGCCGAGATGATGGTGGACTCCAAAGACAACCTCTGGGTCGCACAGGCCGATCAGGGGCTTTCGCGAATTATGAGCATCTCCAGCGATACGCCCGTTCACAAAGTCGAGCACGCCGTGCCGGATGAGATCAGCGCGATGGGCACGAATGCTCTGCTGGAAGATCGCGAAGGAAACATCTGGCTTGGGACCGATAGGGGACTGGACCGTTTTCAGCAGACCACGTTCACCAAGTTCCGCGGGGTATCGATGCAGTACTTTCCGTCGCTGGTGGCTACTGACGATGGTGCCGTTTGGATCAACTCCCGCGGATCCCCACTCATGCGCGTGAAGGATGGCGTCACCACTTTCGTCGGAGGTCCGGTGAATACGGGGCCACTGGCGAAGATGCGTTCCGGAGATCTTTGCTTCGTGGATGCGACGCGGTACGTGCTGCAGTGTTATGGTTCGGCAGGCTTCAAGGAAACCCCACTCGATCCCATCATGGATCACGTGCCGCCGCTGTCGATGACGGCCGACTCCGACGATACGTTGCTCGCGTCTTTCATCGGCAAGGGGCTCTGGCGTTATCACGATGCGCACTGGGACAGGGTCACCGATAAGGCCGTTCCTAACGACTCCGACGCCTGGGGCATGCTCGTAGACTCCAGCGGCCGGTTGTGGCTTGGATATAACGACCACCAGATTGTCGAGCGGCACGATGGACGCTACGAGACAATCCCCATCGAAGGTGGCCCGTGGAGCAACACGATTACGTTCTACGAAGCGGCGAATACCATCTGGGCAGGCGGGGCGCATGGTCTCTGCTTTCTGCACGACGGCAGGATGATCGTCGTGCATCCGTTTGAGGCCGACCTCTTTCGTGGCACCTCCGGCATCGTCGAGGATCGTGGAGGCAATCTGTGGCTCAACGCCGCTGCCGGAGCTTTACGCATTCCCGCGAGCGAGGTGCGGCAGCTTCTACTGCAGCCGGATCATCTCACCAAGGCCGATGTCTTTGATGACAATGACGGACTCACGGGGCAGCCGACGCAGTCCAAGCGAACGCCGTCAGCCATCGTGGACAAGAGCGGCGTCCTGTGGCTCGCAACCGCCGGCGGAGTCTTCAGCCTCGATCCTTCGAAGGCCCTGCAGCCGCGTTCTGCGCCCATCGTTCTGCTCGAGAGCGTATCCATCAATGGCGTTGATGCTGTCCCCGCGCGCGGCCCCTCGGGTATGGTTGTCACGGCAAGCTCAACCGATTTTCATGAGCTGGCCATCAGTTACATCGGCATTCAGCTCTCTGCGCCTGAGCGCGTCTACTATCGCTACCGGCTCATTGGGGAATCCAATGCATGGGAAGACGCGGGGCAGCGCAGGCAGGCCTTCTACACGCACCTGAGACCCGGCACGTATCGCTTCGAAGTGAGCGCAAGCAATGGCCGGGAGTGGAGCACACTTGCGATCCCGTTGTTGATCCAGGTGCCGCCCGCCTTTTACCAGACGTCGTGGTTCTTTCTTTTCTGCATTGGTGCGGTGGCCGCTTTGCTTTGGATCGCCTATCGCATTCGCGTCAACTTCCTCTGCCGGCAGGTGTCGATGCGAATCAATGCACAGACCTCCGAACGCCTCAACGTCTCGCGCGACCTGCATGACACCCTCCTGCAGGGGATGCAGGGTCTGATCCTAAGCTTCCACGCGCTGTCGGAGAACCCAAGTCTCGCAGACGACGTGAGAGGAACGATCCTCGCCGTCGGCGATCGTGCCGAGGCAGTCCTGGAGGAAGGGCGCGAGAAGATCCGCGCACTCCGCTTCGAGAGCCTGACGAACCGTAGTCTCGTGCGGGAGATTGAGCGATTCTCGGAGCGCTTTCTGGGGGAGGATCTCGCGGATTTCGAACTGGTGGTTACGGGCCACGAGCGCGATCTCGCTCCGCTTGTCTATGAGGAGATCTGCTTTATCTGCCGTGAGGCTATCAGTAACGCCTTTCGGCATGCGCAAGCGTCGAAGGTCGAGGTCCTTCTCAGTTACACGCGCTCTCGCCTGAAGGTGATTGTGCGCGACGACGGAATCGGCATAGACGAGCGAGATATGCTCTCCGGCCCGGCAGGCCATTGGGGAGTCGTTGGGATGAGGGAACGCGCGGAACGGATCGGCGGACGCATTGACATCCGGAATGTCTTTCCGGAGCGGCATCACCGTGGGACTGAGGTAAGCGCGGAGATTGCGGCGACAGTCGCTTATGCACGCAGTGATGCCTGACGATACGATTCCAATACAAAAGCAAAGGGCTTCCGAGGAAGCCCTTTGCAATCAATCAAATGTGTTGGAGGCGCGGGTCGGGATCGAACCGACGCATAAAGGTTTTGCAGACCTCTCCCTTACCACTTGGGTACCGCGCCTCGGGAGCCTACACCCAAACAGGCGCAGACAACTGCAAGAGCAGTGTACCAGCAGGGCTTGTAGGGGGAAATGTTTGGAGCGGGAGACCGGGGTCGAACCGGCGACATCTTCCTTGGCAAGGAAGCACTCTACCACTGAGCTACTCCCGCTCTGCTGAATTGATTATAAGCAAAAGACAAGGCCATTGCAAAGGGCTACAGGACACGGCCGAGGAGCTTATCTGTGGAAGACTCCGGAGATAGTGGCTTACGGCTCCGCCCCAGCGCTGGGCGACGGCTTGGGCATGCTGAGCGGCCGGCTCGCAATATGCAGAGCTGACGCGCGGACGATGTGCGGGGTGATGGTAATCAGCAGCTGATCGTCGCTGAGCTCGGCGTCCTTGTCCGTGCCCTGAAAGCCGGGAAGCTCGCTGAGGCCGGGGAGCCCCGCGATGCTACGCAGCTCGCTGCGGTCGACCACCGTGGCCAGCATGGCGGTCTGTCCGGCGGGGACGTTGACGACTGACGTCAGCACGCGATTGTTGAGGACCGGGATGGAGTTGATGCTCGTTCCGCCCAGAGCCTCCAGCTTCATGTCCAGGGTGAGCGAAACGCCGCCAGTGTGGTTGATGTTGGGGGTGGCCTTCAATGTCAGGCCGAGGTCCTCGTACTGGAACTGCGGCACGGTGGTCGAGGTGCTTCCGAGGTACTGCGAGAGCAGGGAGCTGACGCTGGTTCCATTCACGTTGAGGCCGGCGAGCTGCGAGGCCAGGGCGCTCGAAGCTCCTGAGCTGTAGCTGCCGGTGATGACCGGATAGCGCGAGCCGGCGCGAAAGCTTGCCGGCTGCCGATTGCCTGCGCGCAGCGTCACTGCGTCGAGCAGCCGCGTATCCGTCGAGCTCAGCAGCAGGTTGAAGGTGGTTCCCGAAGCGAGGTACAGGCCGGCATAGGTAAGGCCGCCGCCGAAGGTGCCCAGCAGGTTGCTGTACTGCGTGGAGCTGACGGCTCCTGCAGCGACCAGGAACGCAACCTCCTTGATGAGGTTCTGGATAGCCGTGCCGTTCAGCGTGAGCACGCCGGAGGCGACGGCCTGCTGGATCAGGGACTGGTTTGCGCTCACCAGCGAGGTGGCCTCGGCGGCGATGGAGAAGGCTCCCGCGCCGGTGGGGGTCGAGAGCCCGATGTTCTTGGTGTGGCTCTTGGAGGTCTCGAAGAGCCGTATGTCGAGCAGCACGTCCGAGCCACCGTCGAGCATGTCATCGTAGGTGGCGTTCAGCAGGCGCAGGGTCGGCTCATCACCGGTCACGAGGAGGCCTCCGCTGGCGGGACTGCTGGTGACCTTCTTGATCTCGAAGACGTTGCGCGCGACGTTGGCGAGCTCTGTCATCTGTTCGCCGCTCATGCCGGGAAGGAAGATCGTCTCTTCGATCTGTGGTTCGAGGCGGTCGCGATCCTCCGTCGTGTCTTTGGCGATCAGGGCGGTTTTCGCATCGATGGGCACGGCGAAGGAGTGGGTGAGTTGACGCATCACGCGCGTGGCATCGGCGAAGTTCACGTCGTCGAGATCGAGCCGGAGTGAGCTGTTGGAGGTGAACGACGAGTCGAAGCTGGCCCGGATGCCGTACGCGGCGTAGACCTGACGCAGCAGCTCCTGCTGGCTGGAACGCTGATGGAAGCTGTGCAGGCCGTCGGTGGGGGACAGATGGATTGGCCCTGCGAGCAGGCCGCCGACGTGATCCGCTGGAGCGGAGAAGAGGTCGATGTTCTGCATTGCGGCCGGGGAGGTGACTGCCTGCGGCCCCAGATGCTGCGTGACGATGGGGTTTCCGGGGTCGAGCTTCTGGGCCTCCGCGAGCAGGCGCTGCGCCTGGACGTTGTCGCCCGCGACGCGTGACCGGGCAGCCTGCTCCACGAGTGCGGTGACTCGCTGCTGCCTCGTAACGGCAACGGCCTGGGCGTAGTCGGAGTTGTTGGGGTTCAGCTTGAGAGCGCGGCCGAAGTCCCGCTCTGCTGCTTCGAGTTCGCCGTGGGAGACGTGCTTCGCCCCGGAGAGGTAAGCATCGTCGGCGTCGCGTGCCTGCCTGGCGGAGATGGGGGCTGGGACGCTAGGGCTTGCGGCCGCCGTGGCAGCGCCGGTGTTGGCTGGAACGCTGGCAGGCGCATCGGAAGGAGATTGAGCGTAAAGCAAGGCGCTGCTCAGCAGCAGCGCAGAGCAGGCCCACCGCAGCGGAGGGGCGTCGCGGAATGGGTAGGGGCCAGCCATGGATGCTGCAGAGTTGGACGTGTGGGGAGCGCTAACGTCCGTCGCGAAGCTAACGACTATTGGAGACGATGGTGAGATTTCGTGCGGCGGGGCGCACGGAGCGGACCGGCTTGCGCATGCCGCGCCGGATCGTGGCCGAATCCATGCCCAGCTCAGCCATGGTGCGGCTCAGCGTGTTGCGGTGCATGCCAAGCTCTTCGGCTGCCTTGCACTGATTGCCGCGATGGTGCGCGAGAACCTCGTGCAGGAAACGCTTCTTGAACTCGCGGACGGCGTCGTTATAGGCCATGCCCGACGCATGCATCTGGGAGACGAGGATGTCGAAATCGCGTTTCACTGGGGCGACGGTACCTTGCTTTCGTTGTCTTCAGACTTAGTTTGCGATGCGGAGTCCAATTTGATCCAGCCCGGCTCTTTGTGCTTGAGCGTGTCCAGGGCGCTCAGCAGCCGGTGCTCGAGGTCATCGGGCATGACGAAGGATAGCGCATGATCGGCGCGAAGAAAATACGGTGCGAGCACGGAAGTTTTCAACCATGCGGAAGCCGGCAGGAAGACCGCCAGAGCCAACAGGAGTGCGACGCCCAGGGCGAGCCCTCGGAATAGTCCGAATACCGCACCCACGATGCGGTCGGCAAAGCCCAGACCGACCTCATTCGCGGAGCGCCGGAGTGCCCTGCCGATCAGCGAAGCCACCAGCATCACGAGGAAGATGATCAGCAGGAAGCCAAACATCTGCGCCAGTTGCGGAGAGTTGACCAGGCTGAGGAGGTAGGTCGAAACCCACTGGAAGTTCCAGCACGCGAGCAGAAATCCGACGCACAGACCGGCCAGTGCGCAGGCTTCGCGGAAGAAGCCACGCCACATCGCGCGCACCGTCGAATGCAGAAACAGCAGCGCGAGCATCCAGTCCAGCGGGTTGAGCTCGGTCATTGTTCCCATGGGTTGGCTTCTTCTGATACCGAGAGTACTGCGATTTCTCTAAATTTCAGCGAAGAGAAGAGCTGGGAGAAGCTGAAGTATCAAGACCAAGGTGCAGGGCGAGGCGATCTTCGATCCCGCTGAGCTGGCCATTCCAGACGCCCCAGTTGTGATCGCCCGGTACTTTGATCCAGCGACGCGCAAAGCCCCGCTGCTCGAGCAGGGCCGCCATCGCCTCGTTTGAAGGCAGCAAGACATCCTTGTCGCCGCAGCTGAGGTCCAGATACGGAGCGTCGGCCGGCGCCATCGACCGCACGATACGATACGGGTCGTTGTCTCGTCTTACGCTGCTTCCTCTTGGACCGAAGACGCGGCGGTAGTGCAGGGACTCGCGCAGATTGCGCCAGCGAAAGTGCCGGTCGGCGAGGTCCATCGCCGAGCTCAAGGCCACGACGTAGCTGAACATCTCCGGATGCTTGAGGCCGTAGAGCGTCGCAGCGAAGCCACCGCGGGAGTTCCCCATGATGGCTGTGTGCGCACGATCCTTCGCCGCGGTGGGGAACTGGCTGTGGATTGCCGGAATGAGCTCGTCGAAGAAGAAGTCCTCATACCGATGGCCGAGCGCATCGTTGACGTAGTAGGTCTGCAGGCCGTCGGGCATGACCAGAAGTACGTTGCGGCTGGCAAACTCCGCGATGGGAGTTTCGTTGGTCCAGTTGCGATAGTCCTCGCCTGCACCGTGCAGGACGTACATGACAGAGAGCGGACGTCCGGGTGCGAGGACGGCGGGCGCGACCACGCGCACGGGGACATCCTGGCCGAGGATCGTAGAGTGCAGCGTAAGGTCGGTCATGTGGACAGAGTCGGGAATGCGGGGCCGGTCGACCGCGACGGGCGACGTTGTGCGGCAGCCGCTCGGGAGAATGAGCAGCACCGTCACGAGGAGGCCCGAAGCTTTCATGCGTAGACGCATCATCGCCGCTGATTCTCCATGGCGCAAGTGGCACGAAGCCTATTGTCCCGGATCATCAGCGGCGATGCTGGTGTGCGAACCCTCGGTGGAACCTACGCCGCGGCCAGAGCGCTCCGCGACTGATTGCCGCGATCGCGTCCGCCGAGCGACACGGAGACGATCTTCGAGACGCCGGGCTCCTGCATCGTGACGCCGAACATTGCGTCCGCCTGCTCCATGGTGCGCTTGGAGTGGGTGATAACGACGAACTGCGTGTTCTGGCTCATGTCTGCGATGAGGCGCGCGAAGCGGCCAACGTTGGTCTCGTCGAGAGGAGCGTCGACCTCGTCCAGTACGCAGAACGGAGCGGGCTGGAACTGGAAGATGCCTACCAGCAGCGACAGCGCGGTGAGGGTCTTCTCGCCACCTGAGAGCAGCAGGACGTTCTGCAGCTTCTTGCCCGGAGGCGACGCGATGATGTCGATGCCGCTCTCGGCCGAGTTGGCCTCGTCGGTCAAACGCATCATGGCCTGGCCGCCACCGAAGAGCTTGGTGAAGGTCAGCGAGAAGTTCTCGTTGATGAGGTGGAAGGCGTGGTCGAACTTGTCCTTCGAGACGTCGTCGATCTCCTTGATGGAGGCCTGCGTGTTTTCGATGGACTCGATGAGGTCCTTGCGCTGGGTCTCGAGGAAGGTGTGCCGTTCGGAGACCTCGTGGTACTCCTCGAGCGCCATCATGTTGACCGGGCCCATGGATTCAAGCTTCTGCTTCAGTGCGCGTGCGGCTTCGTCTTCGATGTGCAGAGCGTCGCCCTCGATGCGCTCGATGCTTTCGTCCTCACGCAGCGAGGACGCCTCAACGGAGAGGTCATTCACGCATGTGCCTTCGAGATGCTCGATGTCCGAGGCGAGCTTGGCCGACTTTGCGGAGAGCGTTGCGCGCTGTTCGCGCAGGGCTTCGGTGTCGTGACGCAGCGTGCGCAGCTTGGCGTCGAGTTCAGCGATCTGTGCGCGCAGGGTGCTGGCTTCTGCAGAAAGCGTCTCGCCTTCTGCGATGGCCTGGGCGCGCATCTCGGCGAGCTCCGTGTGGCGGCCACCCAGGGACGCGAGCTCTTCTTCACGTTGCAGCTTCTCTGCCGCAGCCGAGGCCAGCTGCGACTGCATCTGCGCGATGCGCTGTTGCTGCGACTGGAAGAGGCGGTTGGTCTGCTCGAAGTTCGCGTTGGCGTTGCGACGGCGCTCTTCGAGGCCGGCGAGCGCGGCCGTGGCTGCGGAGGCTGCTGCTTGCTGTTCTTCGCGGGCCGTGCGCAGGCTGGCGATGTTGGCGGCCAGCTCAGCGAGCTGCGCTTCGATGCCGGAGCGCTCGGCCTCATAGGCGGAGGCCTCTTCACGCTTGCGGGCGATGAGATCGAGACGCTGCTGGCGCTGGTCCTTGTTGCGGCCTGCGGCGACCTGCCACTCCTGCAAACGGCGCTCGATGCGGGCGGCTTCGGATTCCATCTGGCGCAGGGCCGCGCCGGTGTTGGCGCTCTCACGCTCAGCGTCGCGACGCTCGGCGTTCTTGGCTTCGAGCATGGACTGCAGCTCAGCGATCTCGCGCGTCAGCGCGGCTGTCGCAAGCTCGTTCTGCGATAGCTCAGCCTCCACCGCCTGCAGCTTCTTCTCGATCTCCGCGAGCTCTCGCTTCAGGGCGAGCGGGCCCTGCTTGTTGATGCGACCGCCGGTCACCGTTACGTTGTTGAAGGTCTGACCGGAGGGCGAAAGGAAGAAGCTCTGCGGGTAGGAGAGCGCGAGCGATCGTGCCGTCGCGTCATCCGGAGCGATGAAGCCTTCACGCAGCTTCGGCAGGAGAACCTCGAGCGACTTGCCAAAGCCGTCCTTCACGCGGACGCAGTCCTTCAACGCGACCACGCCCTCACCGCTGGGGCTGGCGGAGGCGTTCATGCCCTCGGCGAAGGGAAACGCTGCATCGGCGTCGTTCGGATGCACCATGAAGGTTGCGCGGCCGGTCACGTCGGACTGCAGCATCCGCATGCCTTCGTTGGCTGCGTCCCAGCTCTTGACGACGATGTAGTTGAGCTCGTCGCGGAGGAACTCGTCGACGACCTGCTCATAGCGGCCATCGACTTCAAGGAAGTCTGCCAGCGTGCCCACGGGCGAAAGTGCCGTGCCGTTCTGCTGCGCGCGGCGTTCGTTGGCGCGGAAGATGTTGCGCACCGTGTCGGTGGAGTAGCTGTGCTCGCGGATGAGCGATTCCAGCGATCCACGCTTGCCCAACAGGGTGGCGACCTCGGCACGAAGCTCGTTGCCGCGACGGCGCGACTGTTGCTCGGCGGCACGCTTCTCTTCCACGAGGCGGCGGGTGTCGGCCATCTCGCCTTCGAGAGCCTTCAGCCGCTCGGTCACGCTCTCGAAGGTGATCTTTACCTGGCCGCGTTGGTGGCCCAGCTGTTCCAGCTCCTGGCGTGCCGACTCAGATTCGCCTTCGAGGCGACGGTTCTCCTGGTCGAGATTGGCGAGCGCGGCTTCGGCCTGCGCGATTTCGTTCGACGCCTGAGAAGCTCGCTGCATCGTGCGAACGGACTGCTGGCGTTGCTGCTCGACGAGAGCTTCGGCGGCGAGCACCTTGCGCGTGGCGTCCTGGGCAGCGCTTTGCTGCGCCTGCGCGCTCTCGCGATGCGAGCCGGACTCCGCCGTGGCGTTGGCGAGAAAGCTGCGATGCTCTTCGAGCTCGCCGGCGAGCTGCTCCAGCTGCGAACGGGCCTGTGCGAGGTCGTCGTTGCCGCTCTCGATGCGGTTCTCTAGCTCGGTGATGCGGTCGGTGTTGGAGTTGGTGCGCGCGGTGATGCGCTCCAGCTCGATCGCCGACTGGCTGGCACGAGAGCCTGCGGAGCGGATGTTCTCGTCGAGCTCATAGCCGCGCGTCACGCCGGCGGTGTGCTGCGCGTCCATCGTCTCCAGCTCAGCGGACTGCGCTTCGATCAGCTCGGCGAGGCGGGCGATCTCGGTGGAGGCGGCGGTCTGTTCGGCGTCCATCTGCGTCAGGCGGCTGGCGAGTACGACGCGCAGCTTGCCGCGCAGCTCGTCGCGGATGGCGCCGTAGCGCTCGGCCTTGGCGGCCTGGCGCTTCAGCGAGCCCATCTGCCGGGTGACCTCCTCGAAGATGTCGTTGACGCGCGCGAGGTTCTGCTTGGCGCTCTCCAGCCGCAGCTCGGCGAGGCGCTTCTTGGTCTTGAAGCGAGTGATGCCGGCTGCTTCTTCGATGATCGCTCGGCGATCCAAAGGCTTGGAGGAGAGGAGCTGGCCGATGCGCTCCTGCCCGATCATGGCGTAGCTTTCGCCGCCCAGACCGGTGCCCATGAAGATGTCCTGAATGTCGCGCAGGCGGCAGATCTTGCCGTTGAGCAGGTATTCGCTCTCGCCGGAGCGGAAGAGGCGGCGGGTGATGGTGATTTCACCCGCGCGGACGGGCGTTCGGCCGAACTTGCGGCGGCGGATCTTGAGCACAACGCTGCCACTGGCGGACTCCATGCCGGCCTGGGCATTGGCGTCGGCGGTAGCCTCGGCGGACGGGGCAGGGGACTCGCCTTCGACGTGCTTCTTCTTCGGAGCTTCGGTCTCGTAGACCTGGCCGGGCTGTGCGTCGAGGACGGCGGCTTCAGTTTCGGCGGCGATCTCGGCGCGGAGCTGGGTCTCGTCCCAGTCGCTTATCGGCTCGGCCTTTTCCGGCTCTTCGCCCACGAACTCGAGCTCGCCCTCGGCTAACGTCTGTCCGTCGTACACGTCAGGATCAACCAGGGTGAGGGAGACCTCCGCCATGCCTGTGGGCTTGCGGTCGCGCGTTCCGGCGAAGATGACGTCTTCCATCTTGATGCCGCGGAGGCTCTTCGCCGACTGCTCGCCGAGCACCCAGGTAATCGCATCCGAGATGTTCGATTTGCCGCAGCCGTTGGGGCCCACCACGGCGGCGATGCCCTGTCCGGCGAGCTGCACTTCGGTGCGGTCGCAGAAGGACTTGAAACCGAGAATCTGGACTTTTTTCAGCTTGAGCAAGAGTGCAAATCCCCTAGAGAAATCGAAGAAATCAGATGGTCCGTGCGGTCCATCGCTAATCCGCATCCTATGGTCGGGAATACCCAGAGGCAACGGTCGCAGGCGATATGTTGTGGATAAGACGTACCTCAACCACAAGTGCTGTCAACGTTGCCTCAGGCATGGTGCATCTCACGATGTTGAAGCCCCCGAAGCGCACTGTCTCAGGGGAACCATGGCTTGGCCCAAATGGCGTGTACCGAAAGCAGACATCAGGAGGTTCCGGGAAATGTTGTCAGGAAGCAGGTTGCGAAATTTCGGTACCGGTTTCTATAATTCGCGCATCCCCTCGCTGAACTCGCGCCGGTGGGTGGGGCGCATCTGCTCACACCCTGCGGTGTGCGCAATTTTCGGTTTATCTTGCAAAGCTGATACCCTCCCCGAAGGAGCTCTCACTATGAAGAAGGTCGTACTTGCTTCCCTGCTGGCAATCGCCGGTGCAGCGTCCATGCCGCCAATGATGGCCGCGCAGCAACCGGCAGGTGGAGCCGGATCGATCCAGATGTCGCAGGATGAATATGCGGCATACAACAACGCGAACACGCAGACGACCCCGGCGGCCAAGGCCCAGGCTTTCGAAGCCTACCTGACGGCATATCCGAAGTCTGCCGTGAAGCAGGATGTTCTCAACCAGCTCCTGTATCTGTACAGCCAGACCGGCGACAAGGCGAAGACTCTCGACGCGGCGGACCGTCTGCTGCAGGTAGACCCGAACAATCTTCGGGCACTGACCTTCGAGGTCTACTACCGCCGTGCGGATGCCGATCAGCTGACCGATGCAGCCGCCAAGCAGGCTGCACTGGACAAGGTTGCGACCTACGCCCAGACCGGCGAGAGTGCGACCGCGCCGACCGGTACGTCCGCTGACGACTTCAAGAAGCTGAAGGATGCGGCTCTGCCGACGTTCCAGTCGGCGATTGCGGATGATGACCTGGCGAAGAAGGACAACGCCGGCGCCATCACTGCTCTGAAGGCCGAGATCTCGGCAAACGAGGACAAGACGCACGGACCCAGCCCCGTGCTGCAGGACGTCTTCGTTCTCGCACAGGCTTACTACACGTCCAACCCGCCGGATTACCTGAACTGCACCTGGTACGCGACCCGCGCAGCTGCATTTGCCGGCCAGTTCGCCACGCAGATCACCCCGCTGGCGACCTATTGCTACAAGAAGTACCACGGCACGGCGGATGGCTACGCCGCTCTCCAGGCGATGGTGCAGACGCAGCTCGATCCCCCGGCGGATCTCGCGACCAAGGTGACCCCGGCTCCCAAGCCTGAGGACATCGTGGCGCAGACCATCGCTTCGACCCCGGACCTGGCCACGCTCGCTCTGTCGGACAAGGAGTTCATCCTCCAGTACGGCAAGCAGTCTGACTCGGACAAGGTGTTCGACACGATCAAGGGCAAGAGCGTGGAGATCCCCGGTGCGGTGGTCGTCGCGGTAACGGCTGACCAACTGCAGCTCTCGGTCTCGGACGATAGTGTCCAGGCCAAGACGGCGGACTTCACCGTTGCGATGAAAGCTCCGATCCCGGACAAGGATCTGCCGAAGGTTGGCGACAAGGTCACCATCGACGGTACCTACGCCAGCTACACCCAGAAGCCGCTCATGATCATGATGTCCGACGGCGCTCTGGTGCTGCCCAAGAAGGCTGCACCAGTGCATCACCCGGTCCGCAAGAGGTAATCATCCGCGTTCGTGAGAGCGCAACGGCAGCGGCCTCCCCCAAGGGAGGCCGTTGTTGTTTGCAGGACTCTCACTCGGGGTGGACTATTGGCCACTGCGAGTCGGGCAGGTCCACCACGACGGGCATAGCGCTGCTGCGGACGACGATCCAGCGGAAGGGAAGCGTTGGGGAGGGGTTGACCTCCTGGTGAATCAGCCAGGAGGGGACGTGCAGGAAGTCGCCAGCTCGAACCGTGGCATGGTGTTCGCCGCGTTCGCCCCAACGCACCAGAGCTTCGCCCTCGAGGACGTAGACCACGGTTTCCTGCTCGCCGTGGTGATGGATGCCGGTGCTTGCGCCGGGTTGGACCTCGAAGCTACCGGCCCACAGGCCGCTGACGCCGGTAGCTGCGTCGAAGGCGGCCCATCGCTGCGAACCCGCAGTCTGCGCCGTGCTGGTGCTGAGGTCTTCGGGGCGGACGACGGTGATCGCGGTTTGCTTCGGTTCGCTCATGAGGTACTGGATGCGCGCGCGACGCCGTCGTCTCGGGTTCCTACGGATTCAGCAGGTTCACGAACAGCCGGAATGCGCCGGGGACGGCCTCCGGTAGCTGCCGGTAGACCGCGAAGGCGAGGTACGTCCATCGTCCCTTGCCCAGCGGAGCGGTGACGAGGCCGCCCTTTTGCGGCTGCTCCGGCTGCACGTGCTCTGCTTCGGAGCCGGGATCGTGCACCTCGGTGAGCGCCGTGTAATGCGAATCCCATGTGCCCAGGAAGCCATGGCCACGTTCCTCGATCCAGCCATTGAAGTCTGCGGGAGTGATGCGGTTCGGCGTGGAGAGCAGAGGGGAGGTCGTATCCAGCAGCTGGACGGGGTCGGTCTCGTCGACGACCTTCTCGGCAGCTCCACCCAGGGTCAGCGGATAGGGTGCATCGGCTGCGGTGAACTCGGCCGTCTGGTACTGCACCACGACGTTGCCTCCGTTGCGCGCGTACTCCAGCAACGCATGCGTGGGCGCACCGTGCAGGTCGGGATGGGCGTTGTAGGTGCGCACGCCAAGGACGACGGTATCGAACTGCGCGAGCCTGGCGGGCGTGAGGTCTGCCACGGTCAGCATGGTGGGCTTCATGCCGATCGACGCGAGGGCTGCGGGCACATCGTCGCCCGTTCCCGGCAGGTAGCCGATGCGGCGCTTATCGGCGGGAGGCAGCTTGAGGTCGACGGGAACAACGCGGTCGGTCGCGGGCGTGAAGTAGTTGGTGCGGGGAAGGTCGCCATAGCCGATGGCGCGATAGCCCTCCATGTAGCGCGTCCCGCCTGCGTCGATGGCTTCGCCGGTCAGGGTGGCGGCGTGCTCCAGCATCGCCGGAGCGGTGACCTGAAACTCGACTTCGTTGGGCATCGCCGCGTCACCCATCGCGAGCGAGGACTTCCAGTTCGCCGGTGCGGCAAGCTTCGGCTTCATGCCGGCTGCTGCGGGGTGAAGCATCATGGAGAGGTGCAGGATGCGATCTCCATCCGGCAGCACCTGCGCATGGACCGGCATGCCGCTGCTGGACAAGGAGACGCTGGCGTGAGGCACGATCTCGACCGGCTGGATTCCCGCGTGAACCACGCGATCGAGCTCGATCTGCATGCCGTGATAGCCGATCATCTCCTGTGCCACCACCGCGGGAGGTGTGGCGGGAGCGTTGCGAAGGCTCGCGTCCCGCAGCTTGTAGACCGGCTGCTCGATGTCGTCGCGGTAGAAGTAGGGGCGTGTGACGACCGTGGTCTCGCGCGCGCCCAGGGTGATCGGCTGCATGTCCGGGTGCCCTGCGACGAACGAGCGATCCGAGCGCCTGTCTTCGTCGGTCATGGACTCGCCACCCTGCGCTGTGATCAGCCGGGTGCGGTCGACGCGCATCTCCTGTTCCGCCGCTGTCTGCGTGCGGACCATCACCTTCACGGCGGTCGCCGAGGGAAGATCGGCTTCCGGGGCGATGGCGTCCAGCGTGAGGCCGAGGGACAGGGCGAGCGCATCGTTGAGCTGCGCGTGCTTGAGCTTCAGCTCATGCAGGATCTGCGCGCGGGGCGCGGCTCCGATGGTCTCGGTCGACTCAACGCGAGCGATGAGCGCTTCGACATGGCTGTTGGCGTCTGCCAGCGTGGGGGCGATGTTGCCGGGTGTCTCGGGATTGAAGTGGTAGGTCGCGTTCTCAATCAGCGCCTGGAGCTGGCGCAGGCCGTCGCTGAGGAATGCCGGAGCGTTCGCAGACGATGAGCCGATGCCGCGTACCGAGGTGTCGATGCCGTCGAAGAATGTGTCCTCGACGAGCTTCTGGCGAGCTGGCGGCAGCACGGTGCCGTATCGGTGGTAGCCCACGTCGAAGACACCCGGAGATGGCACGCGCATGCCCGGGCCGACCTGGGACCTCTGCAGCCCCAGCCCTTGTCGCGCAAACTGCACATAGCTGACGAACGGCTCCTTGGCCGGATAGTTGCCCAGCAGGGGATCGGTCGCGCCTTCGTGGACGATCACGTCGGTGGTCGGCGGCTGATCGCTCACCTCGCCGGTGACATAGTTCTTGAACTGGGCGGGGATGTACTGGTTGGTCGCGTAGTCGAACAGGCCCTTGTCCGTGATGGCGGCTCGCGGCACGCGGGCGTAGACCTTGAGCGGCTGCCAGGGCAGGATGCCTTCTTTCGCCATCTCGGGGAAGACCTTGGGATCGCCCGCAGCCTTGAAGACCTCCTGCGCAATCTCGCCGGAGACCTGGTGCTGGCCGTGGCCGTCGGTCACGCCGCCGACGAAGACCGCCGCGATGACGAGCGGACGGAAGATGCGCACGGCGCGCACTGCATCGTAGAGCACGCGCTCGTGGCCCCACTTGGCGAAGGACTCCTCCTTGGTCTTGGAGAAGCCGAAGTCGACCTCGGTGCCGAACATCTGCGTGACGCCGAGGTAGCGGTCGGCGGAGAGCAGCTCCTGCGTGCGGAGCAGGCCCAGAGCATCCTCGAAGTCCGAGGTCATGGCGTTCTGTCCGCCTTCACCGCGATTCAGCGTCAGGATGCCGGTGTGCGCTCCCAGGCCGCGAGAGACATAGGTGAGCATGCCGCCGTCTTCGTCATCGGGATGCGCGACGATGAGCAGCAGCGAAGCGCGTGTGTTGAGGCGCCGCAGCATCTGCTGGAGGCCCTGCGAGCCGAGGTCGATGGGGAGTTCGCGTCCGTTGACCACGGTGGGCCGTTCGCCAGCGAGGTTGGCGGGATCGGCAAAGGTCGCCTGCGCGCGGGCTGCGGGGGCCAGCATCACGGCGGACGCGAGGGTGGCCAGCACGGCCAGGGACGCGAGTCGCTGCATGGTTTCTAGCTTCGCACAGGCGGCGGTGCTTCCGCCCGCGTCCTCATCGCCGGTCAGCTGCGTCTGGTGGTCAACTCGCGCCAGTTCAGGCCGATGTCCACCGCCAGGATTGAGGCAAACGTGGTGATGATGATGCAGAGCACGTTCGCTGCGTCGGACATGTTCCAGAACTTAGGCCAGGGGTCGAGGAGGCGCAGCGAGATGAAGGTGAAGGTTACGGCGTAGGAGCGCATCATCCAGGCCCGGTGCGCGGCGATTTGCCGGTTGCGCGCCGTGACGAAGGCGATCGCGGTACACACGATCCAGGCTGAGCCTTGTACCAGGGTGCCCGGGAACAGCGTACGTCCCCACGAGATGGCGAAGGCCAGGGGAGCGGCGCAGAAGACCGAGATCACGTACATCCGGCCAAGGACGCGATGGAGCTTGAGGTGCTTGCGCCGCAACCGGGAAGAGAACTGCATCGGCCCGGAGAGCAGCGCGAAGCCGCCAAAGATGGCGTGAGGGAGGAGCAGATAGCGGTCTGCAATGGCCTGGAGCCGAAACGAGTGATAGAGCGGATCATCCGCGACCAGGGCTACCTCAGTCGTGATCAGCACCCACAGGCCAGCAAGTGTCATCGCGATCCCGAGTGCCAGCTTCCGGCGTCCAACCGGCGGAGAACCGGGCTCGTTCGAGGGCTTTGTGGTCCCGGGCGGGCGAGAAGCGGGAACAGCAAGCGCTTTGACAGCGTCAGCCATGGGAGAACTCCTGTTGAGATGGGCCCGGGGTTGAGATCAACCTACCATTCGCACACTGGGAAATCGAGGAAGGTGCCAGACCATGGGGTACCCTGAAGGCGGATGGAGAGCCAGCGACGCATCACCCAACTCGACGGTGTACGAGGGATCGCCATTCTGGCAGTGTTCTTCAACCACGCGTACCACTGGAAGCTGCTCTGGATGGGCGTGGACCTGTTTTTCATCCTGTCGGGCTTCCTGATCACCGACATTCTGCTGCGTCGCCGCTCGGAAGGACTCGGGACGTACTTCAAGGTCTTCTACGAGCGGCGTGTGCGACGCATCCTGCCGGCGTACTTGTTGATGCTGTGCGTGGTCTCCACATGGGCCGGTTGGGACTGGCTGCGGCATGGATACCTGTACCTGTTCGGCATGAACCTGCTGGACGTTCTTGGTATTGGCCGGCACGAGGAGTTTTCAACTCTCTGGTCGCTCGCTGTTGAAGAGCAGTTCTACATGGTGTGGCCGTTCGTTGTGTACTTCCTCAGCGAGAAAAACGTGGCGCGGGTCGCGGTTGCGATTCTCTTTGTGGCGCCGTTGCTTCGTGGCCTCTGCACGCCTTTGTTTGCGACAGGGGCAGGGATCTACGAGCTGACTCCCTTTCGCGGCGATCTGATCGCGTTGGGAGCCTGCTTCGCCATCGTCTGGAGGCAACGGCGCGGCCTGATTGAGCGCTGGGGGCGATATGGCTTGCTTCTTTCTCTTGCTGGAGCTGCACTGCTCATTGGGATGTCCAGGGTAATTCCGACGTTCAATACCTCGGCCAACAACCGGCTCGGCAACGTTCTGATCTTCGAGTTCTGTCTCGTGATCTGCGGCGGAGTGATTCTCTGGGCTCTTGGCGGATGGAAGATCGGGCTTCTACAGCTTGGCCCCCTGCGCTACCTGGGGCAGATCAGCTACTCCGTTTACCTGTTCCATGTGGGCTTCCTGCTGCTGCTGCTGCGCTTCACCTCGAACCGGAACCTGGCTGTTCTGGGGTGTGGCCTTCTTACGCTGGCATGGTCCGCGGCTTCGTGGCGGTGGTTCGAGTCGCCCATCCTGCGCGCCGGCCGCTGGAAGAGTCCGTAGCGCCGAAGCGATTGCGATAGCCGTATCTCATTTTCGCGGTGCAATTTGCTTCGGCAGCAGCTTCTGGCCGCGGAACATCCACCGGAGGCTCTCCAGCGTAGATTGATTGTGGGAAGCGCTGTAACCTTGAGGCACCCCATGACTCTTATGTGCTGGAGGAACACCCTGTGCTCCTGAAATTTGCCAAGCAGATCCCGTCGTCCGAGATCACCTCGAAGGACGCCTATGAAAGCTTCAATGCAACCCGTCGCCGCTTCCTGGGCGGGGCCGTGGCCATGGGAGCCTCTGCGGCTGCCGGCGCGTTGCTGCCGGAGGCTGCCTTTGCGGCGCCCACGCAGACGCTCACCAAGCTCAACGTGGTGCAGACCAAGTACACGGTCAGTGACGCTACGACCCCTGAGCCCAAGGCGCAGAGCTACAACAATTTTTACGAGTTCGGCGAAGACAAGTCCGACCCGGCCAAGAATGCCTGGAAGATGCACGATCGCCCGTGGACGGTGAAGATCGAGGGCCTGGTCAAGCAGCCGCAGACGCTGGACATCGACAAGCTGCTCTCCTACCGCCCGCTCGAGCAGCGCGTGTACCGCTTCCGCTGCGTCGAGGCCTGGTCGATGGTGATTCCGTGGGATGGCTACCCGCTCTCCGAGCTCATCAAGTTTGTAAACCCGCTGCCCAGCGCGAAGTACGTCCAGTTCCTCACCGCGAAGGACTCCAAGACGATGGTGCTGCCGTTCGGGATCCAGTTTCCGTATTCCGAAGCGCTGCGCATGGACGAGGCGATGCACCCGTTGACGCTGCTGACCTTCGGCAGCTACGGCGAGACGCTGGCCAACCAGCAGGGCGCGCCGATCCGGGTGATCGTGCCGTGGAAGTATGGCTTCAAGGGCGCAAAGTCTATCGTGACGATTCGCTTCCTGGACAAGCAGCCGCACACCACCTGGAACGACATGAACTCGGAGGAGTACGGCTTCTACTCCAACGTGAATCCGAATCGCAGCCACCCGCGCTGGTCGCAGGCGCGTGAGCGTCTGCTGAACTCCAACTCCATCCTGCCAAAGATTCGCACTACCGACATGTTCAACGGCTACAGCGAAGTCGCAAGCCTGTACAACGGCATGGACCTGATGAAGAACTACTAGAGCCCGAGCGAGAGACCATGCCCACGAAAGCCGTTCCCTGGATCAAAGTGGTAGTCCACGTCCTGTTGCTGATTCCTGTCGCGCTGCTGTTCCGCGACTATCAGAGCGGAGCGCTGGCGAACCAGGCCGATCCGGTCAACTACATCACGCACCTCACCGGCGACTGGGCGCTATGGATCCTGCTGATGAGCCTCGCGGTGACGCCTGTGCGCCGCATCCATTCCTCGCTGGCGTGGCTCATTCGCCTGCGCCGCATGATCGGCCTGTATGCGTTCTTCTACGCCACGCTGCATCTCGCGACGTATGTCTTCCTCTTCTCCGGGTACGACACCGCGACCGCCATCGATGGGCTGCGCCATGGAAAGCTGGGGGAACCGTTCCACCAGTTCGCTCTGGCGTGGCCGGCGATCTGGGTGGACATCACCAAGCGGAAGTTCATCCAGGTAGGCTTCGCCGCGTGGGTGATTCTCCTGGCGCTGACGATCACCAGCCCGCAGCGCGTGCTGCGTTGGATGGGCGGCAAGAACTGGCAGCGCTTGCACAGGCTGGTCTATCTTGCGGGCATCGCGGCGGTCATCCACTACTGGTGGCTGGTCAAGACCGGGGTCACCCGGCCTCTGCCGGACACCCTCGTGCTGGCCCTTCTGCTGGGCATCCGCGTGGTCTTCGCGATTATGAAGCGGGTGCGCTCCGGACGTTCCGTTCCGGTGACTTCCGCCAGCGTTTAGTCAACTTGGGGCAACTTCGTCCACCGAAACTGGTCTAAGTTCGGTGATGAGGTTGAAGCCGATGTTCTGGGTCCCTGGGAATTTCACCGCGAAGATCGGGGTCGGTGCTCTAAGTGCCGCCCTTTGCGCAGGATGCGTCCTGCCGCTGTCCGCGCAGGACGCCGCCGCTGCGCCTGATGCGATGCAGCAGCGCGCCGCGAAGACCTTTGTGATGAAGGGCGCACCGCGGTCTGCGAAGAAACCCATGCCGGCGAAGCCTGCCGCATTGACCGCTCTGAATCCTCGTGAGCGCGTTGTGCAACTGCTGGATCGCTTTACCTTTGGCCCGCGTCCGGGCGAGGTGGATCGCGTGCTCGCGCAGGGGGAGGACGAGTGGGTCGCTCAGCAGCTCGATCCGAACTCCATCAAGGACGATGTGCTGTATCGCCACCTCGGTCCGTACCCGACCATCAACATGCAGGCGGCCCAGGCGCTCGAGGTCTACCCCGACCGCGCCCAGGTGGGCACTGTGGCTGATGGCAAAGGTCCGATGCCTACCGATCCGTTGCGTGCAGCGGTCTACGAGCTGCAGGTGGCCAAGCTCACGAAGGAGCGCGACCAGAAGAAGCTGCTCGACGCCAACGGCCAGCCCAAGGCTGAGCCCAGCGAGGAAGAGAAGGCCGCGCAGAAGAAGGCCGATCAGGCCACGGCTTCGCGTCTCTTCGGCGAGCTGATCGCGATGCCGAAGAACCAGCGCATGGATGCGGTCATCAAGATGCCGGTGGACGACCGCATCATCCTGACCAGCAACGGCAACCTCACCGGCGACCAGCGCAATATGCTCCTCGCGGACTTCAATCCCAAGGAGAAAGAGGCCTTCTACGCGATGAGCGGGCAGGTGAGCTCGTCGGGCAACATGGCCCGGGAGCTGGCCGAGGCGCGCGTGCTGCGCGACATCCTCACCGAGCGCCAGATGCAGCAGGTGATGTCCGACTTCTGGTTCAACCACTTCAACGTCTACGTCGGCAAGGACTCCGACCAGTGGTACACGACCAGCTATGAGCGCGATGTGATCCGCGCCCACGCGCTCGACACCTTTCCGAAGCTGCTGGTCGCGACGGCCACCTCGCCCGCGATGATGGTGTACCTCGATAACTGGCTTTCGATCGGGCCGGACTCGATCGCGAACGGTGTGAACCCCGCGAATCCGAAGTCGAAGAAGGGCAACAAGGGGCTGAACGAGAACTACGGCCGCGAGGTGATGGAGCTGCACACCGTCGGCGTGAACGGCGGATACACGCAGGCCGACGTGACGGCGCTCTCGGCGATCCTCACGGGGTGGGGTGTCGACAACGTGCAGAAGGGAAGTGGCTTTCTCTTCGATCCCAAACGGCACGAGCCAGGGCCCAAGGTGTGGTTTGGGTATGTGATCGACGACCACGGCAACGCGCATAAGCTCGCGCCGAATGAGAAGTACGCTTCGACCTTCGGGCAGGGAATGCCGCTGGAAGAGATCGCAACGGCGGACAGCATGAAGCAGGGCCTGACGGCGCTGAACATCCTTGCGATGAGCCCGCAGACCGCGCACTTTATCTCGACCAAGCTGGCGCAGTACTTTGTCGCCGACAATCCTCCCTCGGCGCTGGTCGACCGGCTCACTGCGACGTATCTCGCGAGCCAGGGCGACATCAAGACCCTGCTGCGCACCATCATCGCGTCGCCGGAGTTCAACTCGCGGCAGTACTTCCACAACAAGGTGAAGACGCCGGAGGAGTTTCTTGCTTCGGCCTTCCGCGCCACGGCGACGGACCCGCAGAATCCCGGGGCACTGGTCAACACCGTCCGCACCATGGGCATGCCGCTGTACTACGCTTTGCCGCCGACGGGTTACTACCTCACCGCAGATCAATGGATGAACACCACCGCGCTGGTCGATCGACTGAACTTCGCCTACCAGCTGACGAACGGCAAGTACGCGAACCAGAAGTTCGATGCACCCAACGTGCTTGCGATGGGTCTGCTGACGCCATCGAGCGCTGGTGAGTTCGCAGCCTATGGTGCAGGAAAGCCGTTGCCGGGAGCAGCACCCGCAGCCGCGAAGATCCTGCCGCCACCCGGCACTGCAAAGCTCGTCGGCCTGGTGGCTACGCCTTCGGGAACGAACGGATCGGCGTCGGCAGCCACCACCTCGACTTCGCCCATCTCGCCCGGAACGCAGGTGGCGATGCATGTTCTGGAAGCCACGATGATCGGTGCGCCGGTCAGCGCGCAGACCAACCAGCTCATCCAGCAGCAGCTGGTCTCGCAGCCCGCAAACGCGACACCCGCGGACACCCTGAATCTGCTCACGGCACTCGTTATGGGAGCGCCGGAGTTCCAGCTGCGCTAGGCAGAGCGGCTCAGCGACGCCCTCCTCCACGCGCCGGCCTCGGTGCGATCTTACGGATACGTTCGCGCGTCATCACCACGCGGCAACGCATGGGATTGGGGCCACGACCGCAGGTATCGTTGCGGGCCGCCTCCCAGGCCTCTTGCGAAGGATCACTGATCATCCGCGCCGTAGCGTTCGGGGCGAATGCCACCTGTTCAAGATAGGAGGCCGCGACCAGATCGTCGTCGGCTGCTTCGGCGTTGCTTTGGTCACAGTCCGCTGTTGGGCCGGTGGCGGGGCCGCTTGAGAGGCAGTAATCGTTATCGTGTATGAGAGGCAGCTTTTGGGGAGTATCTCCAATGAAGTAGAGGATGCTCACCGTGGGAAGTCCGTTGGCCTGCTCCCAATGCTCCAGGTCAACCTCGAATCCTGGCGGCAGCTCGCTGAGGGTGATTGACTCTCGTTTGATCTGCTTGCCGAAGACCGTCACCGTTGGCGTGGGCTCACCATTCGTCGGTTTGAAGAAGAACGCGCCGAGCATCACGCCGTCCTGCGTGTCTACCCAGAGTAGGATCTTCCCATCATGGCGCATCCACCCTTTCATGTTCGCTCCGGAGCCCGACAGCGAGATATAGCGGTTGTCACGCACCACCACGGGGTTAGAGGAACCTGAGAGGCTCATGTCCAGCGTGTCGGGCAAAGTGACATCGCGGCCGTAGTGGAACATCACATCCGGCGCGGCGGAATGCAGCAGCTTGTGCATCGCACGGTCGCCATAAATCTGACCCGAGGGAAGGCCATTGTCACCTAGCAGTGGAGCCAACTCCGCAGAGGGGAGCGCGTGGCGGAAGATGGCCGGATCGTATGGCGGCGGCGTGGGCAGCGCCTGGTGAGCCTCTGTGGCCGGGGCGATGACCTCGGCTGGCATTACGGGGGCCTGCTGCGTTCCGTGGAGGGCTGGGCTTTGGTTCGGTGTCTGTGCGTCCTGGCACCAGGCATGGGGGCTGAACCGAACGAAAGCGGCTAGGGCCAGCGTGAAGAGTCTAAGGCTGGCGGTGGTGCTGCGATGCGGCCACGGTACTGGCATCAGGGGAGCTCCAGAACACGAGATGAAGGCTTTCCGTTGCAAACACGCCGGTGCGGAACAGGACTCTCCACTAATGAAAATTATTTTTACCTATGCGGTCACACTGTCGAATAGATCTGTTGACTGGGTAGCGGGCTGCGGCTCGGCTGCAGCCATCAGCGTATAGAGCTCGATCCTGGGCTGGGCTTCGAAGATCGGGATCGTCTTCTCCGCCAGTGGTCCCTGGGAGGCGTGAGATCGAAGAGCAGCGATCTTGCGCTCAAAGACACTGCTGATATCCAGCGTCAGCGTCCACGGGGCAGGCAGAGGCCGTGCGCGGTCCGGCAGAAAGTAGTCCGTGGTGTGGTGGAAGAGCCGGTGCGCCTGCCACGGCGCACCAAGTTCGGGGAATCGCTTCACCGAGCCCGCCCAGTGAAACGCCGCGGTCGCTGCGGCCGAGGTGCTGGTGTGGTCCGGATGCGTATTGGCTGCGCCATCCATACCGAAGGTCAGCACCACATGCGGCTGGAAGCTACGGATGCGCCTGACGATGTCGGCGGCGATCCGGGACAGCGGCTCGTGTTCGAGCCGGCCGTCCTGATAGGCCAGTTGCTCGTGGCATGCGACGCCGAGGATACCGCAGGAGGCTGCGAACTCTTCGCTGCGGATGCGGGCGAGATCCGCGTTGGACGCGCCATCTTCGCGATGCCGCCCGGCCTGGCCATCCGTGAGGCAGAGGACCATGACCTCAACGTGGCGATCCGCCGCCAGTGCGAGTGCGCCCCCAAAGGCAAAGCACTCGTCGTCGGGATGGGCACACACGTTCAGCAGGCGAAGCGGCATGGATCTCCAGATGCGACAGTTGAGACACAGGATGCGGCACGGATCGCGTGCGGTGTGGCAGCCCTACTCTTCCAGCGGCTCGTCGAGAAAGAGGTCGCCCGACTCGACCACCAGTTCCAGGGTGGCGTTTCTGTCCGAGGCGGCTACGGGAGCGAAGCTGCGCCGATGCAGCGGCGTGGGGCCATGCTCGCGCAGCGCCTTGCGATGCTCGGGCGTGGCATAGCCCTTGTGGTTGGCGAGTCCATATTGCGGGTACCGCGCGTCCATATCTCGCACCAGGCCGTCTCGGTAGACCTTCGCAACCACCGAAGCCGCGGCGATCGACAGGCAAAGCGCGTCCCCGTAGTACAGCTTGGTCTGCGCGCAGGGGTGGTCGATCTGCATGGCGTCGAGAATGAGGTGGTCGGGCGCGGGGTTTAGCTGGTTCACCGCCTCCAGCATCGCGATGCGGGTCGCCTGGTAGATGTTGACGCGGTCGATGGTCTCCGCATCGATCTCAGCCACGCCGATAGCGATGGCCATCGACCGGATCTTCACGTCGAGCTTTTCGCGCTGGTCGCGGTCCAGCTGCTTGGAGTCGGTGAGCCCCATACGGCTGAGCGCGCCGACCTTCTCTGGCAGGATCACGGCGGCCGCCACAACCGGGCCGAACAGGGCGCCGCGGCCCACCTCGTCCACGCCGGCGATGACGCGGTAGCCGTGGTAGCGTAAGGCCTCCTCGGGCGCGTTCGAGCAAACCAGCTGGCGCAGCATCTTCTGCTTGGCCGTGGCCTTGGTAACGCCAGTCGGGATGGGGACTCGGAAGAGGGTACTCATACGGTTTGTTGGGGAACTTTGGACAAGCGGAGGAGGCCAGGCCCCTCAGCCCAAGTCTAGACCAGGCCGGTGTGCATGCAGCACGACCCCAAGCCGACACAGGGGGAGCATGAGACGGCCGCCCGGAGGCATTTGGTTTACGGTTTCAACACACCGGCGCGATATCCTTGCGCCGTCAGCGGACTTCGAAGCAGTTACCTGGCGGCAGCCTGCGGCCGGAAGTCCTGCGTCGGATGGTCCGCAGGGCCTGGGAGGCGAGATGCGTCGGCAGAATTTCGGTTGGGGAGTCGGGGTGGTGCCGTTGCTCGCGGCCTGGGGCATGATCGCGATGGCGCAGGGGCCAGCCTCGGCGCCAGGAGCTTCTGCGACGCCGCAGGTGTCGACTCCGGCGGCGGTGACGCCACCCACGTCGGCTGCTCCCGCTTCAACAGCCCAGCCATCGCCACAGGGAGATAAGCCGGCGGCCCCGGAGAAGAAGCACAAGGGCAAGGAACCGTATACCGGGCCCACCGAGGTCATTGTGCTGGCGCCGACTCCGATGCTGGACGACGACGGCAAGCAGCGGCTGGATCCGGACGGCAAGCCCATGTTCAACCCTCCGGTAGCCCAGCGACGCGACAAGAAAGGCCACCCCGAGTTCGACGAGAAGGGCAAGCCCGTCTTCCAGACCGCCGCCGACCTCGGCTACGACGAGAAGGGGCACAAGATCAAGGAGAAGAAGGAGAAGGAGCCCAGGAAGACGCCGGTCTCCATCTCCCGCGGTACGTTCACCGTGGATGGCGTTATCGGCAAAGCCGCGCTGAACTACGACATCGCCGATCTCAAGTACCTCTATTTTTACGTGCCGGGCGAGGGGACGGTCGTGGTCTCGAACGCTCCGTTCGCGGGAGCCCAGGAGCAGAAGGGCGCCTTCAACGATGCCTCGTTGAAGGTGAACGCGGACGGGCATGAGATGGAACTCGCCAGCGAAAAGCGGCTGCTTGGCAAGAAGCCCGAGAGCGCCTTCGTTCTGGTTGATCGCGACTTCAAGCTGCCGTCCAAGTTTCCGGTGGTCGGCTACGGAACGCTGCGCAAGCCACCCTACGCGTGGCCGGGCGCGAAGTTGAGTGAGGCTCTCAAGGGGCCGGTGCAGCCTCCTCCGATTCCCGAGGATCTGCGGCCCACGCTCGCCAGGCAGAAGTGCCCTGCAGGCCAGGTCCCCGGTCCGGCCAATGCCAAGGGGCTGACGCCGTGCGTCGCGGCTCCGAAGGCGGTGACTCCTGCGGCAGCTCCGGCTACGGCCACGCCCGGGGCGAACCCGGTCGCCGCCGCTCCACCGCCAGCCTAAGGGTTGAAGCGAATTTCCCTGCACAAGCAAAGAGGCGATCCCCGCGGGGATCGCCTCTCTTGTTCCGTATGTCGTACCGGCCGCTTGCGCGACTGGAGACTAAGCCTTGCGATCAACCTCGCGCAGACGGGCGGCCTTGCCGCGGAGACCACGCAGGTAGAAGAGCTTCGAACGCCGCACGCGGTAGCTGCGGACCTTCTCGACCTTATCGACGACCTTGGAGTTGTAAGGGAAGATGCGCTCGACACCCTGGCCGAAGCTCATCTTGCGAACGGTGAAGCAGCCCTGGGGGCCCTTCTTGCATGCGATGACCATGCCCTCGAATGCCTGCAGACGCTCCTTGTCACCTTCCTTGATCTTCACCTGCACGCGGACGGTGTCGCCCGGGGCGAATTCTGGGAGGTCGGTGCGCTGGAGCTTGTCAGCCAGCTTCTGCATGATGGGATGGATAGACATAGGGGAATTCCTTGCTTGAAGTCGCAGGCCTTAGTTTACAGCAATTCAAGTGCATTTGCGGTAGTTTTCCACCGATTTGTGGTACATCCCGATTTCAGGGACGAAACATCCGTTGCCTCAGAGCTGGTGCAAATACTGTTCCAGCCTACTCATCGAAAGCAAACTCGTTCCAGCCCAGACTTTCAAGATGCTTGCGGTCATCCTTGCTAAGCTCCGCGTTTTTTAGCAGATCCGGGCGATTGCTGAACGTTTTGGTGAGCGCAGCCTCGCGCCGATACTTCCGGATAACGAGGTGGTCGCCGTTCTGCAGCGGCGCCGGCACCTCGAGACCACGAAATTCCGCCGGCCGCGTGTAGTGCGGGTAGTCGAGGATGCCGCCGGCGCCATGCGTCGATCGGGGAACTCCGTCCTCGGTCTTGTGCTCCCCGGCATCGCCTTCGCCAAAGCTTTCAAAGCGGCTGGAGTCGGCATGGCCAAGCACGCCTGGGAGGAGCCGTGTGACGGCGTCCACGATCACGGCCGCTCCCAGTTCGCCACCCGACAGGACATAGTCGCCGATCGCCAACTCCTCGTCGCAAAACATCTCTACTACGCGCTCGTCGACACCTTCGTACCGCCCGGAGATCAGCACGATCCGGTCAAGCCCGGCCAGCTCACGGGCTTTTGCCTGGGTAAATCGACGGCCCTGGGCAGACAGGAGTACGACGCGCTCTCTGGAGGTGTCACGTTCATTTTTCGCGCCAAGGCCAAGACTCTCAAGGCATTCCGCTATGGGGCCTGGCTTGAGAACCATGCCCTCGCCGCCGCCGAAGGGGCGGTCGTCGACGGTGCGGTGGCGATCGTGTGTGAAGGCTCGCAGATCATGCACCGCGAGCTCTGCCGTACCCTCACGAAATGCGCGGGACACCACCCCGAAGGCGAACAGGCCTTTTCCGTCGGCAGGCGAGCCGAAGAACTCCGGAAAGATCGTGATGAGTTCGAAGCGCATGAGTCTGGTCGGATACAGGATGGAGGGCACGTCTAAACGGAGGCCAGGGATGAGGGATGCTGCGGCTAACCCTCGGCGCCGACCAGGCCGTCAGGGAGGTGCATCACAATTCGCCGCTGGTCGAGATCGACGGAGTCCAGCCACATACGGACGAACGGGATCAGCTCTGGTTCAGAAGTTGTTTGTTCTTCGCTGACTGCAGTCGATTCCTCGGGTGCCTCTTCCGGATCGCTGGAGGCGGTATCGGCCAGTTGTACGGCGAGAAATGGCGCCGCATCTTCCTGCCGTTTGCCGTCGGACCCGATCAGGTATTCGATCCCGATAACTTTGCCGACGAGTTCATCGCCGTCGAACAGTTCGCAGCCGACAAGGTCGCGGACGAAGTACGTGTCTTCCGCGAGTGGAGGAAGCTCAGACGCGGGAAGCATCAGTTCGTATCCCGAGAGTGCTTCGGCGTCGCTGATCGAATCCGATCCGGAGAGCTTCAGCACCCAGCGTCCGGCGTTGCGTCCGGTGGGCTCCCAGGAATCTTCCAGCTTGAGCGGAGAAGTTCCCTCGGAGGGTTCGGAAGCTCCCGGCTTCGCGAGCCAAAGCTCGCGACCCGGTGTTAGCAACACGGTTTGGTCGGTCAGGGGATCGGCGAGAAGCTCTCCGCGGCGTCCCTGAGGACGCATCAGACGTACTATCGCCACCCAGGACGCTACAGAAGGTTCCACGAATTGATGCCTGCGTTGCCGTCGGTTAGGCCAGAGCAATGTCCTTGTTGCGGTGTACCTCGGAAGTGATGTTCCGTGGCATTTTCATTGGAGAAAACGCCCATTGGAGCCGGTCCCCGAAGCTACACCCACAAGGAAATGCGTTAGTCCTCGTCATCTACGAAGGGACGACCGCCGGGGCGATCGACTTCGACGATGTCGAGGGCAAAGCGCCGCTTCAGCTTCATGCTGGCAGCGCTCAGGATGGTACGCAGGGACCGCGCCGTACGGCCCTGCTTGCCGATCACTTTGCCAATGTCTTCCGGTGCTACACGCAGCCGAATAACTGTTGAGTCAGTCTCGCTAAAGGTTTCCACGGACACGGCATCCACATTGTCCACGAGCGCACAGGCAATCTCTTTGATGAGAGCCCGCATCTCGGACGCTGCCGTTTCAAGATCCATGGGACTTGATGTCTCAGTCACTGATACACACCTCGGGTAAATCTCGGGTAGCGTTTCAAACCATCCCGGCCCTGCTTCTCGTGTACTACGAGCAGGTACCGCTGCCGTTTGGCATGAAGTGGTCTACCGATCCTGAACGATCCCGGTCAAATGATTCAAAGAAGCCAACAACTAACAACTGACGACTTTTCTCAACGGCGAGTCTACGTGAGGCGAAGCGGGGTTGGGGCAATGGTAACCAGAAACTTTAGGCACCGACAATTCTGAGTCAACAGCTACCCCAGTAACTATTACCAAAGTGGTAATGGTTAGCTGGCGGCAGGGGTCGCTTCAGCCGGCTGATACTTTGCCAGCAGCTTGCTAACGGTCTCAGAGAGCTGCGCGCCATTGGCAGTCCAGTAGTCGATACGGTCGCGCTTCAGAAGCACGCTGGCCGGTTCAGTGCGGGGGTTATAGGTTCCCACGACCTCGACCGAACGGCCATTGCGGGCGCGGTCCTTTTCGATTACAACGACGCGGTAGTGCGGCTGCTTGCGGGCGCCAACACGCGCCAGACGGATCATCAACACGGAGATATTCCTCTCAAGGTTCAAATCTGAAGTTTGTTCAGGAAGCTGGCCGTCTGGAATACATCGCAGTCTGCGACAGCTCAGTAGGGCAATGCGAGCCCGAACGCTTAAGTATCTCGAATTTTAGGCGACTCCGCAATGAGGTGGTTGCACCAAAATGCGACCTGGCGGAGGAAAACTCCCGAAAACATGCCCCGACACTCGTGTTTCGCCGGGCTACGACTCTTTTTGGGGCGGAAACAGGAACGTGAGCATCTGGTCGAACCTGTTCGCCCACGCGTCTTCGTTGTGCAATCCGCCAGGCACTTTCAGGTAACGAAGGTCGATGCCGTCGCGCCAGCCGCGGTCGATGAGCCTGCGGTGCAGCATGTCTGCATCGCGCACATGGCGCAGGCCTTCGTGGGTTCCTATGTCCAGCCACAACCGGGGATGCGGGTACTCCGGCGGAGGCGGCGCGAAGCGCGGCCGGATCTTTGAGGTCTTCAGCGGGGCGCGTTGCGCCAGCCACTCGAAGACGCTGCGGTTGTTCCACCACAAGCTTGGCGACATGACGGCGAGCCGTCCGAAGACGTCAGGGTGCTCAAGGCCGAGCGCGAGCGAGATAAGGCCGCCCAGAGACGATCCACCCAGGCCGGTGTTCTCGGGGCCGTCCTCGACGCGGAATCTGGAAGCGAGTGCGGGGCGAAGCTCCTCGACCAGGAGCTTGCCGTAAAGTTCTCCTTCGCCGCCGCCACGCATCGGGTCGCGCGTAGGCGTGTACTCCGACATTCGCCGAATGCCCGTGTTGTCCAGTCCGACAAGGATCACGGGACGGGTTCGGCCCTCGCGGGTCAGCCGGTCCGCAGTGCTGTGCGCGCGCCAGGTATGGCCGCGCAGATACGCTGTGCGAGGATCGAACAGGTTCTGACCGTCGTGCAGGTACAACACAGGGAAGCGACGTTCCGAGTCGTGGAGGTAGGCCTCTGGCAGATAGACGCGCACCAGCCGTTCATTGCGAAGGAACCTCGAGTTCAGGCGGAAGACCTGGTAGCGCGGGTTATCGTCGAGCTCGTTGTAATCAGCTTCGTTGCTGGGAGCCGGCTTTGGGTAGAGTGGGAGCAGGTCCACGGCCTCGGCAGGCTGGGCACCATCGGGAGCAAAGGCTCCTGGTTGGAGCGATGAGTCCTGCAGTGTTGAGTTCAACAGCGTCTTTGTGTCCCGTCCGGAGGTTCCAGTTGCACCGGCGGAGTCTGCGGTGCGGGTGGCGGATCGGATGCCTCCCCAACACGTACACAACCCTGCGGGCCTGTCAGGCCTCAGACTACCAGAGAGAGACCGTCAGCCGATGAAGCGCGACTACCACAAGTGGTACTCCCGGGACCTGGGACGGGACATGGAGATGCTCGTCATCGGGCACCACGGCCTGCCGGTGATCGTCTTCCCGACCTCGCAGGGGCGGTTCTTTGAGTTCGAAGATCGCGGCATGGTGGGCGCGGTTGCGGGCGAGATCGAAGCTGGCCGTCTGCAGCTTTTCTGCGTTGATTCGGTCGACGCGGAGAGCTGGTATAACCGCGGCGTGGGCCCGGACTGGAGAGCCGCTCGCCAGAACGACTACGAGCACTACATCCTGCATGACGTCGTGCCGCTGGTGCGGCAATTGAACCACTCACCGCACCTGGTCAGCCTGGGCTGCAGCTTCGGCGGCTACCACGCGGTGAACATCGCGCTGAAGCATCCGTTCCTGTTTACGGGCTTTCTCTCCATGAGTGGGGCGTTCGATCTGCGTGGCCTCGGTTTTCTAGGGCATCACTACGACGACAACGTGTACTTCAACCTTCCGCTGGACTACGTGCCGAACCTGCACGACCACCACCGGCTGGAGCGCATGCGGCACAACAACTACATCCTCGCGACTGGCGTGCATGACCAGTGCTGGAACGACAACGAGCGCATGGCGGCGGCGATGCGGCACAAGGCAATCCCCGTGCGGCTGGATGTGTGGGGAGACAATACCGGCCACGACTGGCCGTGGTGGCAGAGGATGGCGCAGGTGTATTTGTAGGGTTCTACGTAGTTCGTTCTACGTTGTACGGGACATCTTCTCTGCGGGCAGCCGTAGAACGTACAACTTAGAACGTTGAACGCAACGAGAATTCAAAGAAGGAGTGCTCCTTTGGCAAAGACGATCGGCGTGCTGTTCGGCATGGAGAATACCTTTCCCGGGGCGCTGGTGGAGCGCATCAACTCCATGAACATCGAAGGGGTTCGCGCGGAGTTCTGCGAGGTGGGCGGCGTGAAGATGGCCGAGCCCTCGAAGTACGCGGTCATCGTCGACCGCATCTCGCATGACATGCCGTTCTATCGGGCGTGGCTCAAGAACTGCGCGCTTACAGGTACGGAGATCATCAATAACCCCTTCTGGTGGTCTGCCGACGACAAGTTCTTCAACTACGCTTTGGCCGCAAGGCTCGGCGTGGCCGTGCCGCGCACCGTCCTGCTGCCGCATAAGCAGTTTCCGCCCGACATCACCGAGCGTAGCGTGCGCAACCTGCAGTTTCCGCTCGACTGGGATGGCGTCTTCGACTACGTGAAGTTCCCGGCCTTCCTCAAGCCGCATGATGGCGGCGGCTGGCGCGACGTCTTTCATGTCCACGATCGCGAGGAGTTCTTCTGCGCCTACGACCAGAGCCGCGATCTTGCCATGACGCTGCAGGCGGCGGTGAACTTCAAGGAGTACTTCCGCTGCTACGTCGTTGGGCAGCAGGACGTGCGCATCATGCCGTACGACCCGCGGCAGCCGCACCACCTGCGCTACGTGCAGAACCCTCCGCCCTATGACCCGAAGCTGATCAAGCGGGTGGAGCGCGATGCGCTGAAGCTGTGCCGCGCCCTGGGCTATGACCTGAACACAGTCGAGTTCGCCGTCGAGAACGGCATCCCGTATGCCATCGACTTTATGAACCCTGCACCCGATGCCGATCGCGTCTCGGTGGGCGAAGAGAACTTTGAGTGGATCGTAGACAAGGTCGCGAAGCTGGCCATCAAGCGCGCGCAGAAGCCGTCGGGCGCGATGAATGAGCTGCGCTGGGCTGGCTTCCTCAAGGGTGAGCGGGGGCCAGCTCCGGTGGCGCCTGCGCCGAAGAAGGCTGCCAAGAAGATCGCCAAGAAGGTGTCGAAGAAGGCTGCAAAGAATGCTTCGTAGGTATAGTTGCCACATCTGAGGTGGGCTGCGCATGCGACCAAGCTTTACGCTCGGCATTGAAGAGGAGTACCAGACCATCGATCCGGTGACGCGCGACCTTCGGTCGCATGTTGCGACGGAGATGCTGGAGCACGGCAAGCTGCAGCTGCAGGAGCGCGTCAAGGCTGAGATGCATCAGTCGGTGGTCGAGGTGGGCACGCGCGTCTGCCACAACATCGAAGAGGCGCGCGAGGACCTGTACGACCTGCGGCGCAGCATGATTCGCCTGGCGGAGGAGCATGGCCTTGTCCTCGTCGCCGGGGCGACGCATCCGTTCGCCGACTGGAGGCAGCAGGAGATCTATCCTGATCCGCGCTATGCCAAGGTGGTGGAGGATCTGCAGCTGGTGGCGCGCTCCAACCTCATCTTTGGCCTGCACGTGCATGTGGGCATCGAGGACAAGGAGTCGGCCATCCGGGTGATGAACTCGATGCGCTACTTCCTGCCACACATCCTCGCGCTCAGCACCAACTCGCCCTTCTGGCTGGGCATGGAGACGGGCTACAAGAGCTATCGCGCCAAGGTCTTCGAGAACTTTCCGCGCACGAATATCCCGGACGAGTTTGCGACGTACTCGGAGTTTGAAGCGTATGTGAATCTGCTGATCAAGACCAACACCATCGACAACGCGAAGAAGATCTGGTGGGACATCCGTCCGCATCCGTACTTCAGCACCATTGAGGTTCGCATCTGCGATATCCCGCTGCGGGCGGAGGAGTCGATCGCCATCGCCGCGCTGATCCAGGCGACGGCCTGCACGCTATGGAAGCTGCATGCGCGCAACATGGACTTCCGCCGCTACTCCCGCGCGCTGCTGATGGAGAACAAGTTCCGGGCGGTGCGCTATGGGCTCGAGGGAAAGCTGATCGACTTCGGCAAGCAATTGGAGGTGCCGGAGCACGACCTCATCCATGAGTACCTGGCGTTTGTCGAAGATGCCGTCGATGAACTGGGGTCGCGCGAGGCCATCAACTACATCCGCCAGATGCTCCGTCAGGGCTCGGGCGCGGACCGGCAGCTGAAGGTCTGGCGGGAGACCGGAGACCTGAAAAAAGTCGTCGATTTCATGGCGGAGGAGACACGCGCGGGCCTCTGACCGGCGCTGTCTCCTTTTGCTGCACAGACTTACGCGATTCGCCTGCAAATCCGGCAATTTCGATCCCCCCATTCGCATTTTTGCGGGACAATGAATAGGGGATGAATCGATGAAGAATGCCGGAGTCTTCGCCTTGGATGCTGCGAACAGCGAACCACTGACAATCAACGAGCCGATTGAGGCGGTTTCGGTGCCCGCCGCGCGAATGGGGCAGCACCTGCTCGCGCTCGCGTTCCCTGAGGCTTTCCGCGAGGGCGCGCGCAATGCCGTCGTCACCTGCCTGCGCGTTCAGCCCTCCGAGAAGGTCACGCTCATCGCTGACAACTCCACCATCGAGATCGCCGCCGCGCTGGCGACCGAGCTCGAGGCGGTCGGCTGTGTGTGGAATGCGTTTGTCCTCGAAGAGCTTGCGCCGCGTCCCGTGAAGGACATGCCCGCGCCGGTGCTTGCGGACATGGAGAGCTCGCAGGTCAGCATCTTCGCTGTGCAGGTGCAGCCCAATGAACTGGGCAGCCGCATGCAGATGACCGACGTCGTGAACCGCCGTCACATGCGCCACGCGCACATGGTCAACATCACCCCCCAGGTGATGGTGGAGGGCATGCGCGCGGACTTCAACAAAGTCGACCGGCTGAGCCAGAAGGTACTGGATAAGGTCCGCGAGGCCACCTATGTGCGCGCGACCACGCCCGCAGGTACGGATATTCGCGCCGAGCTCAACCCGGACTACAAGTGGTTCAAGACCTCGGGCATCATCTCGACCGAAAAGTGGGGAAACCTGCCCGGCGGTGAGTGCTTTACGTCGCCCGGTGAGGTGAACGGCCGATTCGTCGTCGATGGCGTCGTGGGAGACTTCCTCTGCGCGCGCTACGGCCTGCTGCAGGCCACGCCGCTGACCATCGAGATTTCGGAGAACCGCATCGTCTCCATCGCGTGCGAGAACAAGGACCTGGAGCGCGAGTTCTGGGCCTACACGCACACGGATGAGAATTCGGACCGCGTGGGCGAGTTCGCCATCGGCACCAACATCGGCGTGAAGCAGGTGATCGGGAACATCCTGCAGGACGAGAAGTTCCCGGGCATCCACATCGCATTTGGCGATCCCTACGGAAACCACACCGGCGCGCCGTGGAAGTCGACGACGCACATCGACGTCGTAGGGTTGGGCTTCAATATCTGGCTCGGTGGGCCGAATGGCGAAGAGCAGATCATGCGCGACGGGACATTCCTGATCGAGTCATGAAGCGCTCGAAGCTCGTAACCCGAAGCTCAAAGCTCGATCATCCATCTTCGATCTGTTGAGCGTTGAGGTCTTCAGGTGTCGAGCTGCGAGGAGAGACCCTGTAGGATGGGCGTGAGCTGTTCAGGATCTGCCCATGCTTGAGCCGTACCGCAGTGACTTCAATGCGCGCTTCACGGAAGCCAGGTATCGCGAGCTGACCGCTCGCCTGAGCGCTGAGACTGGAACGGAGATCGAGTTCCGCATCGCCGAGACCCCGTGCTTCTTTGCCGATGAGCTGATGCAGCGCATGGTCACGGCGGGCATCGAGCTCACAGAGCAGCTCCTCGGCAACGAAGCGTACATGCAGGCCAGCCGTGCGGCGATTCCGGAGGCCTTTCATGTGCCCGGGCAGAACGCGCATCCCCACTTCATGACGGTCGACTTTGGCCTGGTTCGCAATGCCGCAGGCGAACTCGAACCGAAGCTCGTAGAGATGCAGGCGTTCCCTTCGATCTTCGGGTACCAGCCGGCTCTGGCGAAGGCCTACATCGAGGTCTTCGGGCTCGAGCCCTCGCTCCAGTACCTCTTCGGCGGCCTGGATGACGCTGGCTATTGGAAGATCCTGCGCGAGGTCATTGTCGCCGCGCATGACCCGAAGAACGTGGTGCTGATGGAGGTCGAGCCGGAGACGCAGAAGACGCTGCCGGACTTCCTGATGCACGCGAAGCACCTCGGCATCCGCATCGTCGACGTGGCGAAGGTGGTGAAGCAGGGCCGCAAGCTGCTCTATCGCGACGAGGCGACAGGCGAGCTTGTGCCCATCTATCGCATCTACAACCGCGTCATCGTCGATGAGCTGGAGCGGAAGGGAATCGAGCTGCCCTTCGACTATCGCGATGAGCTTGATGTTGAGTGGGCCGGGCATCCCAACTGGTACTTCCAGATCAGCAAGTTCTCGATCCCTCATCTGCGGCACCCGACGGTGCCGGCTGCGGTCTTCCTCGACGAGTGGTTTGCGGGCCAAGGCCACGACCGCCTGCCCGCCGATCGCAGCCAGTGGGTCTTCAAGCCGCTGTACTCCTTTGCCGGGAAGGGCATCCAGTTCGGGCCCAGCGATGAAGATCTTGCCGCGATTCCCACAAGTGAGCGCCAGAACTATCTCCTGCAGGAGCGGGTCCATTTTGAACCTGTCATCCAGACGCCGGAGGGGCCAACGCAGGCTGAGATTCGGATCCTTTACGCGTGGCCGGAGGGTAAGTCCATGATTCCAATGACCAGCCTCGTCCGGATGGGACGTGGCCTCATGATGGGAGTCGACTACAACCGGGACCGGACGTGGGTGGGGGGATCGGCGGGGCTACGTCCCCCAATCTAGTCATTTCGCACGGGCCATGCTCGCGTAAAATTCACACCATACCGGGCCAAGCGATATCACCCGGTCGAGGGAAGCTGTGCCGACTTCTGCTAACGCGGTGAACATCGATCCTGTGCGCACGGCTGTGCGCTTCCCGCTGCATCTGGAGATCGTCCTCAAGACGCCCGACCGCGAATACGTGGCGGTGACCGAGGATGTGTCTGCAAACGGCGTACTGTTCTGCGCCGATGAGCTTCCGGCTGTGGGCGAACGCGTTGAGTTCAAGCTGATGATGCCGTCCACGATCATGGGCGGAGCTGAGGATGTGGCACTGCATTGCAAGGGCCGGATCGTGCGGCACATCCCGGAGAAGAAGATGGCCGCCGCGGTCATCGACGAGTACTCCCTAAAGGCTGAACACGCATGAACATCGAAGGCGCCAACGGATTCGAGGACGGAACCTTAGCGGTCGATGCGCGACCCGGTATCCGCGTGATCCTTGCGGACTCGCAGGCGATCTATCGCGTGGGCATGCGCAAGGTCTTCGCGCTGGAAGATGACATCCGCGTCGTGGCCCAGGCAGAGACGCTGGAGAACATGTTTGCTGCCCTGCAGCGTTATCCCACCGACGTTGTCGTGCTGGAGGGTGCGCTGATCATGGGCGTTCCTGACGCCCTGAATAACTTCCAGCGGCGCGCTCCGGAGGCGAAGTTTATCGTTCAGGTCGCCGAGAGCGACGAGAGCGGCACCGTGGAGTTGTACCGCAAGGGCGTGCGTGGCGTCGTGCCCCGCTCCATCTCCCCGGACCTGCTGATCAAGTGTGTGCGCAAGATCGCGGCTGGCGAGACGTGGATCGACAACCAGTCGATCGGCTGGGTCATTGAAGCCTACCGCGCGCAGGCTTCGGCTGCGACGGATCCCAACAAGGCTCCGCGGCTCTCCGAGAAGGAACTCGCCATCATTGCGTGCATCACACGCGGTATGCGCAACAAGGAGATCGCCTATCAGATCGGCACGACCGAGCAGGTGATCAAGAACTACCTGCGCAAGGTGTACGACAAGCTTGGCGTCAGTGATCGCCTGGAGCTTGCCCTCTATTGCCTGCACCACAAGATCCTTCAGAACGATCACGAAGAGATGCCGGTCCCGGCGATGGCCGGAAGCCAGCCGATGCGCGCCAAGTTCTAAAGGCTGTGCGCATCGTTCGCGCGGGAGCTTGCCTTTGGTCTTGCATGCCAGCGCTTCGAATGTAGACTGTTGGCTTGAGCCTCCAGTCGAACTCTCCCACCGCTCCAGGTAGCCCTGCGCCGCGTCACTCGGTCTTTGCTCCGTTTCGCGCGCTCACGTCGATGCAGCGTCGCGTCTTCAGTGCCTGTTTCCTCGGCTGGACGCTGGATGCGCTCGACTTCTTCATCCTCACCTTCTGCCTCGACCAGATCGGCACCACCTTCCACATCGGTCTCGAGACTGTGGCAGAGAGCCTCTTCTGGACGCTGGCGATGCGTCCGGTCGGGGCCCTGCTCTTTGGTCTGCTCGCGGAGCGTATCGGCCGCAAACCGACGTTGATGATCAACGTGGCATGTTTCGCGATCTTCGAGTTGGCCAGCGCCTTCTCACCCACCTGGCCTATCTTCCTGGTCTGCCGCGCCCTGTTCGGCGTCGCTATGGGCGGCGAGTGGGGCGTGGGTGCAGCGCTGGCGCTGGAGTCTCTCCCCAAGGAGGGCCGCGGATTCTTCTCCGGCCTGCTGCAGGAAGGCTACGTGACCGGCAACATGCTGGCGGCCGCGCTCAGCGGCATCTTCGCCGTCGCGGTGGCGCACCTCGGGCTTACAGGCTTCGCGGCGGGCTGGCGCATGCTCTTCGTCATCGGCGCGTGCCTCACGCTGCTGGTCCTGGCGCTGCTGGCCACCGTGGACGAGTCCCCGGCATGGATTGCGGGTCGCGCCGCGAAGCTGGCTAAGCCTCCCGTCGCGCTTGGGCTGAAGCTGGCGAGCAACATCAGCCAGATGACCCGCTTCGCGCCGACCTTCCTGTTCCTCACGCTGATGATGTTTGCCTTCACCTCGTTCAGCCACGGCACACAGGATCTGTATCCCAAGTTCCTGAAGCACGACTACCATCTGTCTGCGCCGGTGATCTCGCTGGTCGCCATGACCGGCAACCTTGGCGCGCTGCTGGGCGGTATGACCTGCGGCACATTGTCAGAGCGCATCGGCCGTCGCAAGACCATCATGTTTGCCGCGTTGCTGGCCATCCCGATGATTCCGCTCTGGGCGTTTTCGCACACCGCCGTGATGCTCGCCGCTGGCGGCTTCCTGATGCAGTTCATGGTGCAGGGCGCGTGGGGCGTGATCCCGGTGCACCTCAACGAGCTTTCGCCTGGGCCTGTGCGGGCGATTCTTCCCGGCGTGGCCTATCAGCTCGGCAACCTGCTCTCGTCGCGCAATGGCGTCTTCCAGTCCCGAGCGACGGAACATCTCTTCCACGGCCACATGGCGCCGGCGCTGGGCTGGACGGTCCTGATCGTCGGTCTGCTGGTTGCCTTGATAACGTCTCTCGGCCCCGAGGCCAAGGGCGTGGACATGTCCAGTAACGCAGCTGCCTAGTTGTTGCGGTGCACGCGGCACGTCTTCAATCCGGTCTGTAATCCGGGACGCGCCGCGTTGCCATATCAGGCGAATCCCTTTACCCTTGTTGCATGCGAGCTTTCCGCACAACGGTCTGTTGTCCCAGCGCTGGCGCCTCTGCGTCGGCTGCGGCACGCTGGTAGCGCGCGCATAGCCTGGCACGGACCGCCCACGATTGCGACTGCAACGTGGGTTTTTTGCTTTCCGCCCTCAACTCAACCCCCAACCCGGAGAAGATAGTTTCGTGAGCGACGCCACCCAACCCACCGTTCCTGCTGTGAAGGAGACCAAGGCCCAGAAGTCCGAGCGTCTCAAGCTCGAGAAGAACCCCTGGGACAACTGGGACGAGGTGCGCAAGTTCGCCGAGGAGGGCCGTACGAGTGTGCTGCCAAGCTGGGCAGGTCTCTACTTCAAGTGGTGGGGCGTTTACACGCAGGGCGATGGCCTGGGCGTGACCGGCGGCAAGGACGGCGAAGGCAAGGTTTCCGACTACTTCATGATGCGCATCGCCGTTCCCAACGGCCAGCTGACGAGCGCGCAGACCCACACGATTGCCGACCTGACGGCGAAGTACGCCAACAACCTCGCCGACATCACCACGCGGCAGTGCATCCAGCTCCATTGGCTCACCATCGCGGGCCTTGTCGAGGTCATCGACGCGCTGCAGAAGGTAGGCCTCACGCCCAAGGGTGCCTGTGGCGACGTCGTCCGCAACGTGACTGGCTGCCCACTCGCGGGGCTCGACTCCCATCAGCTGCTGGATGCTTCGCCCCTCGCGCATGAGATCGCCGAGACGCTGATGGGCAACGGCGAGTTCTACAACCTGCCACGCAAGTTCAAGATCACCGTGACTGGCTGCCCGGTGTGGTGCAGCTATCCCGAGATCAACGACGTTGGCCTGACCGCCGTGAAGCGGACGAACTCCGATGGCGGAGAGGAGATCGGCTACTCGCTGCGCGTCGGCGGAGGCCTTTCCAGCGAGCCGCACATTGCGGTCCGGCTGGATGCCTTCATCCCGCAGGACAAGGCCTTCGATGTGGTGCGCACGATCTGCGAGATCTTCAAGGATCAAACCGCGCTGCGCGAGAGCCGCACCCGCGCCCGCATCAAGTACCTCTTCATGAAGCATGGCTGGACCGCTGAGTCCATGCTCGCAGCCATCGAAGAGCGCCTCGGCTACAAGTTCGAGCCGCATCCGGAAGGGCCGGTCTCGGGCGACCAGTTCCGCGACCACATGGGCGTCTCGCCACAGCTTCAGGCTGGCCTCAGCGCTCTTGGCGTCACCGTCATCAACGGCCGCTTGAACCCCACGCAGCTGCATGGCGTGGCGGACCTGGCGAGCGAGTACGGCTCGGGCCACGTGCGCACCACCATCGGCCAGAACCTGCTCATCGTCAACGTACCCAACGCAAAGGTCGCAGAGCTCGCGGAGAAAGTTACCGCGCTCGGCCTTTCGGTTGAGCCGACCGTGTTCTTCCGTGGCGCTGTGGCCTGCACCGGCACCGAGTTCTGCAAGCTCGCCATCTCGGAGACCAAGGCCTTCAATAAGTGGCTCGTCGGCGAACTTGAAGAGCGGCTGCCGCAGTTCGATCAGCAGCTGCGCATGCACGTTACGGGCTGCACCAACTCCTGCGGCCAGTCGTGGATCGCTGACCTCGGCCTCGAAGGCAAGAAGATCAAGAAGGACGGCAAGCTGGTCGACGCCTTCTACTTCTGCGTGGGCGGCGCGGTGGGATCGGAATACGCGGGCATCGCGCGACAGATCGGCTTCCGTGCGGCTGCGGAGGATTGCCCGGATGCCATCGAGCGCCTGTTGCGAGGCTACCTCGCGCAGCGCACGCCCGAGGAATCGCTGCGGTCGTTCTTCCGCCGCACCAGCGATGAAGACCTGCGCACACTGCTGAACGGTGTGACCACCGAGGCTGTCGAGCGCGATCCTGCGCCCGGCCACGTGCCCGCGAACGTAAGCTAGGTGGCGTTGCCCACGAGGGAGCTATGAGCCTGTTTCCCATGTTCCTCAAGCTCGCAGCGCGGCCCTGCGTCGTCGTTGGCGCGGGCACTATCGCCGAGTCGAAGATCGAGAGCCTGCTCAACGCAGAGGCCAGAGTGACGGTGATCTCGCCCGAGGCTTTGCCGCGCGTGCAGGCCTGGGCCGAAGGCGGAGACATCACATGGCTGCAGCGTGAGTATGCTGACGGCGATCTTGCCGGGATGTTCCTCGCGGTGGCTGCCACGGAGATCGCGGCGGTGAATCGTGCCGTCTATGCGGAAGCCACCTCGCGCAACATCCTTTGCAATGCAGTCGACGACCCACCCTTTTGCGACTTCTACTTTCCCTCCATCGTTCAACGTGGTGAGCTACAGATCGCCATCTCGACCGCCGGCGAAAGCCCCGCGCTGGCGCAGCGGTTGCGCAAGGAGCTCAACGCGGCTTTACCGCTTGATCTTGGCGAATGGCTGATGGAGCTCGGCCGTCTGCGCCGCGAAGTTGTGGCTGTCGAGCCGCTAGGCGATCCGCGCCGCAAGCTGCTGCATGAGCTCGCGCAGCGCGAGGTCTGCGGCTACGATCAGTGCCCTTCAAGGCTTCGCGCCCGCGAGCATGCGGTGGAGATGGGGTACGTTCCAGCTGAGTCTTCGGCGTCGAAGCCATAACGTCAACGCCTATGCCAACGCATTCCACGCAGACCGCAGCAACACCCGGCAACGTCTATCTTGTAGGCGCGGGCCCAGGAGCGCCGGATCTGCTGACCGTGCGCGCTCTGCGTTTGCTGGAGTCTTGCGACCTGGTTCTGCATGACGACCTCGTGCCCGACGAGGTGCTCGCGCTCGCTGGCCCGCAGGCCGAGATCGTCAGCGTGGGTAAGCGCTGCGGCAAGCCGCGCATCACGCAGCAGGGAATTCATGAGCTGATGATCGAAGGCGCGCGAGCGAACCGGAGCGTCGTCCGTCTCAAGTCAGGCGATCCACTGGTCTTTGGCCGCGCCGGAGAAGAGCTCGCTGCACTACGCGAGGCCAGCGTACCGTTTGAGATAGTCCCTGGAGTGACGGCTGCCTTTGCTGCAGGCGCTGCGCTGGGCCTGCCACTGACCGATCGCACGAGCGCGTCGAAGCTGATCTTCGCCACCGGCCATCATGCGTCGAGCAAAGATCCTGCGCCGGTCTTCGAGGGCGCGATCCCACAGGATGCCACGCTCATCCTCTACATGCCGGGCCGCGATATGGAGCGGCTCGCTCAGGAGCTGCGCGATGGTGGTCTGCCGCCAGACACGCCGTGTTGCGCGATCTCGCATGCAGCCACGCCGGAGCAGAACTACGTGAGCTGCAGGCTCCACGAACTCGAGCATCTCACTCCTGGCACAGCGCCCGTGTTGCTGCTCGTGGGGCGCGCGATGGAGCCCATGATTGCTGGCCCTGGTAACTCGCTTGAAGCCGACGCCCTGCTCGATGAAGTGATCGACCGCGCAGCCACGATGCTGGAGTAGCCCTACTAGGGGCCGGTATCGGCAACGATTCCAGCGAATGCCTGCAGAGACGCTAGGCTGCCCTTGTAGGCGTCGAGATCCGCGTTACCCGCTGCCCAGGGCACGTTCTGCTCCGCGTACTGCCACAGCGTCCAGTCTGCCCACGTTTTGGGGACGCCCTTGGGCGCGGGCACACCGTACTCTGCGATCCACAACGGATAGCGCGCGAACGCTGGGACATGTTCGACTGAGCCGATCCAGAAGCTCGCGAAGGTATAGAGGATCGGTGTGCGCCCCGTCGCTGCTTCCACGGTGTTCAGCCACGTTGTCGCGCAGGCGACGATCGTATCTGCGGGTGCGCCGTCGGCGACTTCGATATCGAGCACGCAGGGAAGATCACCGGGGGCGAGCTGGGCCGTGCCTCCGTTGGCTGCCGCCAGCTGTTGCAGGAAGAACGTCGCCTGGTCCGCTCCACTCTTACCCGGATGCAGCAGGTGATACGCTCCGCGAAGCAGCCCCGCAGCTTTGGCTCCGTCCCAGTTGGGAGACAGCGTTGGATCGGTGGTGAACAGGCCTTCGCTGGCCTTGGTGAAGGCGAAGGACTCGCCAGCGGAAGCAGCCGCGGGCCAGTTTACGACACCGCTGTAGTGAGACACATCAACGCCAGGAATGCATCCGGCAGGGAAGGCCATCGCGTCGCTCCGTAAGCTGCTCCGAGGGTTTTTGTTCAGATGAAATGGGGGACCGCGCACAGTATGTCGCGCGCGGTTGGGTGGGTCAAGAGAAGACTGAACGGACTATGGCCTGGGTTCTGACTCCGCCAACAGCTCCACGAGGTACTGCTTCCACACGCTGGCGATGGTGTGCGTTCCATGGCCGCGCGTCTGATCGGTGATGGGCAGGATCACGAACTTCGCTCGCGGCATCTCCTTTACCTGCTGCTCGGCAATGCCAAGCTCTGGCGGGTTGATGAAGTCATCGGCCGAGTTGATCCACATCACAGGAACCTTGATCTTCGCGAGGTTCCTGCTCGGGTCATAGTTGCGTGAGGCATCCACGTAATAGATCAGGTTGTTCGCGTCGGTGGCTTTCACTGCATGATCGAGATAGGCGTCTACGTCCTGCTCGGCAGCCGCGCGGGTGGGATACATCTTCTGGTAGTAGAGCGGTGCCGAACCCATGATGAGCAACATCTCGTTGGCCGTGCGCAGGCCGACCTCTGGCTCCGTCGTATAGTTTCCGTTCTGCCAGGCCGGGTCGCGCTCGATGTTTTCGATCGCCATGTAGCGTGTCATGCGATTGCGCCCTGCCAGCTCCACGGCGTTGCAGGCGAGCGGCATCAAGGCATCCATGAAGCCCGGATACGTCTCGCCCCATACGAAGCTCTGCATGCAGCCCATCGATGTCCCCAGGATGAGCCGTAGATGATCCAGATGCAGGCCGTCGACCAGCATCTGGTGTTGCGATCGCACCATGTCGTCGTAGTCATAGTGGGGGAACTTCATGCGCAGGCCATCGGAAGGCTTCGAACTTTCGCCATGACCGATGTCATCCGGGAAGATCAGGTAGTACTTCGCGACGTCCAATGGCTGGCCTGGTCCAAAGAGCACACTGGCGAAGACCGGATTGAAGAGTGTATGCGCGTTGCCTCCGGTGCCGTGCAGCAGGAGCACCGCATTGTCCACGCGGCCTGAGGCGTTGCGATGCGGCTTGCCCAGCGTGAGGTAATGCAGGTGCAGGGCAGGAAGCGTCTCTCTTGTACCGAAGCGAAAGTCGTGCGCGATATATTCCCCGGGCGATCCGCTGTACGTTGGCGAGGCGGGCGCAGTCGTGGTCGTCATCGTCTGACCGTGCAGGCTGCGCCCGGACGATGCAGCGAGGAACACGAAAGCCAGTGCAGTGAAAGCGAACGACATAAAGAGCTGGAAACGTGTCATCGGGGAACCTCCTGTTGTAGCTGCAAAAAAATAAGAGGCCCGCCGTGATGGCGGGCCTTCTCGCTTAGTTGCTGTCCGAATCGCTTTCACTCTTCGCCGGCTTGCTTGCCGGCGGATGCTGCGTGAGTGGCGCGAGGATCTCGTCGAGGTAATCCTTCGTTCCATCGGTACGCACGAGTACCGGATGCCGTTCGCCATCGTGATAGTCCACGTCGACCTCGTGCAGCTTGTCCTGCGACTGTACGATGAAGTGGATCGGCTGAGTGCTCTTCATCGCGTCGACGATCGCGCTATGAAGTGCATCCGCCGAGTAGACCCAGCCGTTGACGCCGATCAGCTTCTCGCCGGGTGCGAGCTTCGCCTTGTCGGCCACGCTGCCCCAGCGAACATCGCTCACGCTACCGTCGCCCTTCAGCTGCAGGCCGAGCGAGTACCAGACGCTCGGGCCACCACCGCCCGGGCGGCGTGCGCGCGCCTGCGCGATCATGGTCTCCGACTTCGAGGCGTTCGGCTTGTACTCCAACTTGTACCCGCCGCGCTCGATGCCGGCAACGTCCGCGTGCGGTGTGATGTCATCTACGCGCTCATGCAGGAACATCTTCCAATCGTAGGGGGCGACCTGGTTCAGATCGTCGATCAATTCCTGCCGGTCGTACGTCACGATGAGTGGACCGGTGTTGCCACCCTTGGCCAGAAACAGCTTGTGGAAGTCAGCGATGTTTTTCTTGTCGTTGGTTAGCTGCCGGATCAGGGTGTCGACGTCGAGCCAGAGCAGCTCGCCTTCGGCGTAGTAGTCCTGGCCACGACGCCAGTTACCCCACTCCGGCCCCTCGCTGCGCAGGATGCTTGCCGCCAGGGCCGTGTCATCCGTGGAACGCCACTGGCGGCCCGACTTGTAGTCAAGGTTCGCGGCCGTCATAGCCAGCCGGTCGCGGTACTGAGCTACCGTCTCGAGCCCCGAACGTGCCGCCAGCACATTGCCCATGTACTGCGTCATGCCCTCGTACACCCACAACAGTTCACCTACCTGCGCGGTGGCGAAGTCGGTCTGATAGAGCTTGTCTGGGCGGCGATACTTGCCGTTCCATGAGTGCGTGAACTCATGCGCCAGCAGATCGGAGTTGCCGAGTCGCGATGCCGGCGATGCAAAGCCCTTCTCGCCCACACCGTTGTCGGAAGACTGGCCGTGCTCGAGACCTTCGCCGCCAGCGACGTCGGAGAGCGTCAGCAGCAGGTGGTAGACGTTGTAGTGATGCGACGCATAGGCCGCGCTCGCCTCACGAATCAGGTTGTTCGCGGCGTCGATCGTCTCGGGATTGAGGTCCTCATCGTGTGCTTCGTCGGACACCACGTCGAGGTAATGCTTCGGCGAGATCTCCGGCGCGAGCGCGAACTCGTGGAAGTGGGCGCCTGCGATCACCGGCGAGTCCTCAAGCTGCTCCACGGTCGTTGCCTGGTACTGAACGGTACCACCAGGCTTGGTGTTCGCGTCGAACTGCTTCACGGGCTGCAGCGCGGTACCCAGGCCCCAGCCCTGCGGCACGGTCACGCTGGGTTGGATGGCGATCTGCTTCACGGGAATACCCGCGGGATAGAGCATCAGCTTCTCCCACTCCAGCACGGCCATGTAGTCGCTGGCACGAGAGGTCACGATGCAGTCCAGATGGGCATGCAGTGTGGTGACGCCCGCAGGAACCTCGACGTGGTACTGGTAGAGGTCCACGTCATCGCGGCGCCAGGGCAGCGTCTTGCCGTTCGCCGTAAAAACCACACCCGTGATGTCGGACACCGGCCCTGTAGGGCGATGGTTGCCGGGGATCCATTTCGGCGTGGTGAAGGTCGCGGATCCCGGCTGCACCGGCAGATCGATCTCCGCGTGATAGAGCTTGCGCGGAGCGTCTGTGAGATCGGCGGTGATGCGGATAGGGGTCTGTGCAATGGCTCCCGATGCAATCAGCAGCGCGGGGGCAAGAAGGGCGGTGCCAAACGCCATGAGGTCTCCTTCGGTGATCGGCCTGAATGACAGAGCGGCCATCCTCAGATGGCCGCGTCGTGTACCTGGGTGGGCTGGTAAAAGCCCGTCGTGGAATCTAGAGCAGGGCCTTCTCGATGGCCTCGATCAGACGAGGATCGCTGGGCTCAACATCCGAAGCGTAACGCGCTACCGCGGAGCCATCACGCGCCACCACGAACTTTTCGAAGTTCCACAGCACCGCAGGCAAAGCTGGCGACAATGGCAGTCCCTGGCTGGCGAGGTAGCTGTCGAGTCCACCACGCAGGCCAGCGGAGTCCGCATCATGCTGCGGCATAGCGGCCGTCAGCGCCGTATAGATCGGGTGCTGTTCGGGGCCGTTTACTGTGAGCTTCGCAAAGATCGGAAAGGTAACCGGATACTCGGTGGAGCAGAAGGCTGCGATCTCTTCGTTGGTGCCGGGTTCCTGGCCAGCGAAGTCGTTCGCCGGGAATCCAAACACCACGAGGCCGCGATCTTTGTATTCCTGATAGAGAGCTTCAAGGCCGGTGTACTGCTTGGTAAAGCCGCACTTGGACGCGACATTCACGAGGAGCAGAGCCTTGCCGGAATACTCCTTCAGGCTCGTGGTCTTGCCGTCGATGGTGGTCAGCTCGATGTCGTAGAGCGTGGACATGCGAAGTACTCCTCAGTGAATGTGCCGATGAGAAAAATAGAGAACCGCGCCGAATTGCTAGGCGCGGCCCGATTTACTGCCCGTTCGTAAGCGACGCTGTCGCAGAAGAGGAGGGAGCGGAGCTGATGATGGGGATGGTCTTCGGCGCTGCGCGCTGCACGAGGCTCAACACCGGGCCCGGGAAGATCCCAAGCGCCAGCGTTGCAAGACCGGCAAACGCGAGACCAAGCGCGGCGGAAGGGGTCACCCTTGCCATGGCTCCGCGAACCTCGCCATGCAGCGGCCGGGAGTAGAGAGCCGTCATGAGGCGCAGGTAGTAGAAGCAGGCGATGCCGGAGTTCAGCAGGCCGAGAACCGCGAGCCAGGTGAAGCCGCCGTGGACCGCAGCGGAGAAGACGTAGAACTTGCCGAAGAAGCCCGCTGTGAAGGGAATACCGATCAGCGAGCAAAGGAAGAAGGCCAACAGGCCTGAGAGGTACGGACGCGACTTGGCGGCGCCGGTGAAGTCATCGATGGTGCGCATCGTCTCGTCCACACCGGAGAGCTCCGTGATGACGAGGAAGGCGCCGACGTTCATCGCAGCATAGGCTGCCGTGTAGAAACAAGCGGAGGCCACGGCTTCGGGATGCGTGCTTGTAAAGGCAGCCAGGAGATAGCCAGCGTGCGCGATCGAGGAGTAGGCGAGGAGCCGCTTCACGTCCCGCTGCATCAGCGCGCCAAGGTTTCCGATGAACATTGAAGCAACGGAGAGCGCGAGGATCAGAGGAAGCCATGTGGCGCGCAGTGTCGGTACGGCGTTGAAGAGCACGCGAAGCAGCACGGCAAAGGCCGCAGCCTTCGGAGCCGTGGACATCAGGCCAACCACCGGCGCGGGAGCACCCTGGTAGACGTCCGGCGTCCACACGTGGAACGGTGCCGCTGACACCTTGAAGCCGATGCCGATGAGGATCATCGCAACCGAGAGCAGGGCCAGCACAGGCGTGTGTGTCGTGCTCATGCCGGCTGCAATGGCCGCGATGGAGGTCGAGCCTGTCGCGCCAAAGGCCAGGGCGATGCCGTAGAGGAAGAACGAAGTGGCGAAGCTGCCGAGGAGGAAGTACTTGAGGGCGGCCTCAGCCGAAACGCCCTGGCCCTTGCGGAAACCAGCAAGGATGTATGTGGAGATCGAAGAGATCTCGAGGCCGATGAAGACCATGAGCAGCTCCACCGAGCAGGTCATGAACATCATGCCGGTTGCGCCAAACAGCACCAGAGCGAAGTACTCGCCCACGTGCGTGTAAGCCAGGCGAGCGGTCTCGCTGTGCTCCGCCATGGCAGCCGGGGGCGCGAAGTAGTCCAGCGAGCCGAGCAGCGTCACCATCACAATGGCAGCGATCAGCAAGTGGAAGAAGACGCTGAAGGCATCGACCTGCACCGTGCCGGAGTAGGCGGTGATGGGGCCGGAGGCATCGACGAGGCGAAGCTGCCAGAGCGAAAAAGATCCCGCGGCAAAAGCTCCAAGGATGGCGACCCAGCCTAACAGGCGACGCGGCTTGCCGGGAGCAAGGCTCGCATCGGCCAGCATCACCAGCACGGCCGTCAAGGTAAGAACGATCTCGGGAAGAATAGCGATCAGGTTCGGCGACATTAGTAGCGCGCTCCCTTATTCACGGGCGGAGTCGGCTTGCCCTGGGCTGCGGCTCCAAGCGCCGGATCCATAAACGCCGTGCCAGTGGTGCGATATGTCTCGGTCTCGATGTGCTTGATCTCCCCAGGAGCCATCGTGTCAGGCTTCGTGGCCACGATGGTGCCGTAGGTGTCGATCGCCTTCATCCAGTAGGGCGAAGCGACGCCCAGGATCAGGAACAGCGCAGCGAACGGCCAAAGCTCGAGATGCTCGCGAGCGGTAAGGTCCCAGCCCTTCACCTCTTCGGCGCGCAGCCCAAGCGGGCCGTAGAACACCCGCTGGATCATCCACAGCATGTAGCTCGCCGAGAGGATCACGCCGGTCGTCGCGATCACAGTCCACAGAACGTGGTGCATGACGTAGGACTGCATTGTGCCTGAAAGAATGAGGAACTCACCGACGAAGCCATTCAGCATCGGCAGGCCGATCGCAGCGAAGGTGGTGATGAGGAACATGGTTACCATCCACGGATGGCGCACTGCGAGTCCGCCGTAGTCGCGCATATCGTAGCTGCCGTAGCGCTCGTAGAGCAGGCCCATCAGCACGAAAAGGGCAGCGCCAGCCAGGGACTCGTTGAGGATCTGGAAGGTGCCGCCGTCCAGTCCTGCGACCGTAAAGGTAAAGATGCCAAGGATCACGAAGCTCACGTGCGCAAGGGTTGAGAACGCGGCGAGCTTCTTGAGATCGTTCTGTACCAGCGCCATCAGCGAGCCGTACACGATCCCGATGGCGCCGAGCGCCAGCATCAGCGGAGCGACAGCATGCGACTGCTCCGGGAAGATGCCGAAGCTGAACCGGAGAATCGAGTAGAGGCCAAGCTTGCCAGCGAGCACCATGACTGCAGCGGTCGGAGCTTCCTGGATGTTCTCCGAGAGCCAGCCGTGCAGCGGGAAGACCGGCACCTTTACGGCGAAGGCAACGAGGAACGCGAGCGAGCAGAGCCAGAGCGCGTGATTGTTCGGCGAGATTGCATGTGCTGCTGCAAGCGCCGTCAGCTTCGGCAGGTCGAACGTGCCGGTGCGCGCGTAGAGCCACAGCATGCCGACCAGCAGGATTGCCGACGGAATAAACGCGTAGAGGAAGAACTTGATTGCGGCTCTGCGACGGTTCTCGGTGCGGCCGAAGGTTGCGATCAGCAACGTCATCGGGATCAGCGAGAGCTCCCAGAAGCCGTAGTAGAGGAACGTGTCGAGCGAGATGAAGACCCCGATCATCGCGACCTGCTGAAGCAGGAACAGCGTGTAGAACAGGCGTTCGCGCTTGTTCACGGCCTTCCAGCTTGCCAGTACGCCGATCGGCGCAAGGAAACCCGCGAGCACGATCAGCCACATCGACAGGCCGTCCACACCGACGTGGTAGTGGATGGCCGGCGTTGCGATCCAAGGCAAGTTCTTCTCGAACTGGAAGGTGCCCGGGGCTGCGGCGTAGTCGAAGTGCCACGGCAGGTGCAGCGTGAACAGGAACGTAAGCAGCGTGACCACGAGGGCCACGGCAGCGTGTGTCTTGCTGCCCTCTCGCTCCGGAAGCAGCGCGAGCACCGCCGCGCCGGCCAGCGGCGTCAGGAGGAGGATCGTCAGGATGGAATGATCAAGATTCATGTCTGCGTTACGGTTCGTCTTCTGCGTCGCGGCACGCCGCGTTCGGTACGTTTCGGTTCTGAATCGAAGTCGCTAGAAATGCAGCGAGTAGGAGATCACCAGAGTGAACACCAGGAACAGTGCGGCGCCGAAGGCGAGCCAGCCGGCGTAGGAACGGATATTGCCCGATTGAATGCGGCGAACGAGCCAGCCAAGGCCCCGTGCGCCGCCAGCAAGACCGGCTGCCGAGCCCTGTACCGCGGCGCCTTCGACGAGGCCGCCGAGGAAAAGGCGCGAGAACATGAGCAGCGGCGTCACGATGACCGCGCCGTAGATCTCATCCACCCAGTACTTGTGGTCGAGCAGGGAATACAGCGGCTTGACCTTGGCTGCAAGCTGCGAGGCGCGGTCGGGGTTCTTGAAGTAGAAGAGATATGCCGCGAAGAGTCCCAGCACGAAGCAAAGCGTAGCGATGGTCGACAGCGTAATGGCTGTGCCGCCGCTACCCGCTAAAGCTTCAACCTTGCCGGCGAAGACCGGATCGAGGAAGTGCTCGAACTCGTTGTGTCCGCCGAATGCCGTTGGGACGCCGACGATGCCACCGATCACGGAAAGGACTGCGAGGATCATGAGCGGGAGCGTCATCACGAGGGGCGACTCGTGCACGCCACCGTGGCCGTGCGAGGGCTCATGCTCGGCGACCATCGTCGCGTGCTTGTCCTTGTGTGCGTGGACTGGAGCGAGGTCTTCGTGGCCATGACCACCCAGCGCGTGCTCATCGAAGCGAGGTGCGCCGAAGAAGGTCTTGAACCAGAGGCGGAACATGTAGAACGAGGTCAGCAGAGCCGTGATGACGCCCACGAGCCACACGAGCTTGCCCACAGGCGAGGGCGAGATGTACGCCTGGTAGAGGATCTCGTCCTTGGAGAAGAAGCCCGACAGAAGGGGCATCCCGGCGATCGCGAAGACACCTGCCGTCATGCACCAGAAGGTGACCGGGATCTTGGTGCGCAGACCACCCATGACGCGCATGTCCTGCTCGCCCGAGAGCGAGTGGATGACCGAGCCCGCCGAGAGGAAGAGCAGCGCCTTGAAGAAGGCGTGGGTCATCAGGTGGAAGATGCCCGCCGAGTAGGCACCCACGCCGCAGGCGAGCACCATGTAGCCCAGCTGCGAGACGGTGGAGTAGGCCAGCACGCGCTTGATGTCATGCTGCACGAGTCCGATGGTAGCGGCCATCAGTGCGGTCGCTGCACCAAGGCAGGCGATCACGGCCATCGCGGTGGGGGAAAGATCGATGATCGCGTGGCAACGCGCCATCATATAGACGCCCGCGGTCACCATGGTCGCTGCGTGAATCAGCGCGGAGACCGGCGTCGGGCCTTCCATCGCGTCCGGAAGCCAGATGTAGAGCGGGATCTGCGCGCTCTTACCCGCAGCGCCGACGAAGAGCAGTAGCGCGATGGCGGTGAAGGGAGCTGCGACAGACGGAACCTTCGCGAAGACATCCGCGAAGTTCAACGTGCCGAAGTGCACGATGATCAGGAACATCGCCAGCAGGAACCCGAAGTCGCCGATACGGTTGACGATGAACGCCTTCTTGCCTGCGTTCGCGGCCGAGTCCTTCTTGAAGTAGAACCCGATCAGCAGGTAGCTCGCGAGGCCGACGCCTTCCCAGCCCACGAACAGCAGGAGGAAGTTCGCGCTGAGCACCAGCACCAGCATGAAGAACATAAAGAGGTTCAGGTAGGCGAAGAAGCGCCAGTACCCATCCTCATGCGCCATATAGCCGGCGGAGTAGAGATGAATCAGGAAGCCTACGCCGGTGACCACGCCGAGCATGATCAGCGTGAGGTGATCGACCGTGAACGCGAACGGCACGGTGAAGCCGGAGACAGCGATCCAGGGGCCGCCGGTTACGCTCAGCGACAGAGGTGCGCCTGCCGCCTTCATCACAATCCACAGGTTGGCGACGATCAGCGCTGGCGCGAGGGTGAAGAGCAGCGCAATGGCCGTCACGGCAGCGCGCGGCAGCTTGCGGCCCAGCGTCCCGTTCAACAGGAAGCCCGCAAAGGGAAGCGCCGGAATGAGCCACAGCAGGTTGGTGTCGAACTGATTCATGAGATCTCGAAGTCCAAAAGCAGATTCCCTGAGGGAATGACAACAAAAGCAGCTGCGGGTGCGGTCAGTCCTTCAACAGGTTGATCTGATCCACGCTGAGGGTCTGGCGCGTGCGGAACAGCGCAATGATGATGGCGAGGCCGACGGCAGCTTCCGCCGCGGCGACCACCATCACGAAGAAGACGAAGATCTGTCCTGAGACCTGGTGCCACATGTGCGCGAACGCCACGAAGGTCAGGTTTACAGCGTTCAGCATTAGCTCGATCGACATGAAGATGGTGATCACGTTGCGCTTGATCAGGAACGCTGCCACACCGATCGAGAACAGGATCGCGGCCAGGATCAGGTAATAAGCGATGGGAACCACTAGAGCTCCTTCCGCGCGAGGACAACCGCGCCGAGAATCGCGACAAGAATCAGGATCGAAGTGACCTCGAACGGCAGCAACAGGGACGTGAAGAGCACGTGCGAGATCTCGGTGATGTTCGAGGTGGCGCCCGTGAGGTCTCCGCCCAGCGTCGTCATGCCGAGCTTGTCACGCTCGGACAGGAACGCGAAAGAGAGCACGCAGAAGATCGCAGCGGCGCCGGGGAAGCCGATCAGGCTGGCGACCTTGGAGCCCTTCGATCGAACCTCTTCGCCGGCGTTCAGCAGCATGATGACGAAGAGGAAGAGGACCATGATCGCGCCCGAATACACGATGACCTGTGCCGCGGCGAGGAACTCCGCGCCCAGCGACCAGTACAACACCGCCAGCGACAGCATCACCACGATGAGCGAGAGCGCCGAATTGATGGGGTGACGCTGCGCCAGCAGGTTCAACCCTGCCAGCACGGCCAGCACACCGAAGATGAGAAATAGCGCAAGTTGCATCAGCGTCCAGGTTCTCTCGAGGCTGGCCGAAACTCGGTGCCTCGCTTGCGTTCAGATGTTTGGCTTCCTACCGATTGTACTGCGCCGTTCGCGGATGGAAGCCGCCAGCCGCGGTCGGAAGTTTCTTAGCCGCGATACGCCAGCCACAGCGCCGTGGCCAGGATATTGAGGATCGCAACCGGCATCAGGAACTTCCAACCGAAGCCCATGAGCTGGTCATAGCGGAAGCGCGGCAACGTCGCGCGCACCCAGATATACAGCAGAAGAAAGCCGAAGACCTTCGCGACGAACCAAAGCACGGGAAGGATCATCGAGATGATTCCCGTAGCGAAGACGTGGTCGAAGAGATGCCCGAAGGGGGAGCCTGCGCCACCAAAGAACAGCAGCGTGGCCACGCACGAGACCGTGATCATGTTGGCGTATTCGGCCATGAAGAACATCGCGAACTTCATCGAGCTGTACTCGACGTGGTAGCCGATGATCTCGCTCTCCGCCTCGGCGAGATCGAAGGGAGCGCGATTCGTTTCAGCGTACGCGGCGATCATGTAGACGAAGAAGCCAACGACCTGCAGGCCGCCGAAGATGTTCCAGCTCAGCATGCCGTAGTGCGACTGCGAGTTGACGATATCGCGCAGCGAGAGCGAGCCGGCGCGCATGACAACGCCTACCAGCGAGAGGCCAAGTGCGAGCTCGTAGCTGATCATCTGGGCCGTCGAACGCAGCGAACCGAACAGGGTGTACTTGTTGTTCGCGCTCCAGCCCGACAAGGTGATGCCGTAGACGCCCACCGAGGTGATGCCGAGGATGACCAGCAGGCCGATGTTCAGGTTGGCAACCTGGAAGGCGTCGACACCGGTCTGGCCGATCAGGTGCTGCTGGCCAAAGGGAACGACTGAGATAGAGATGAGCGCGCAGCTGAGGGCGATGACCGGAGCGAGGATGAACAGTGGTCGCTCAACGGCGAGCGGCATCATGTCTTCCTTGAGGAAGAGCTTGATGCCATCGGCCAGTGGCTGCAGCAGGCCAAAGGGGCCTACGCGTGACGGTCCCCAGCGATTCTGCATGCGTCCGAGGAACTTGCGCTCCAGCAGCACCGTGTAGGCGACCGCAGTCAGCGTGATGACGAACACCACTACGACCTTCACGATCGTGAGCAGTAGAAAGGTCTGAAATTGGCTGAGATGAGGCATCTGTGTCAGCGTCTAGCCCTTAGCTTCCAGCTTCTAGCCAACTATCTGCAGACGGGAATCGCATGCGTGATGTGGCGTGTGTGTTGGTTTCGCCAGAAGCTAAAAGCTAGCAGCTGGCGGCTTCTTCTCTTCAGTCAGCGGCCAGATGGTCTGCCACCTCAACGGACTGGTGGCGATCGATGGCGTTGAGTGCGGCGGAATACCTTGTGAGCGAGCCCGAGGTGAACAGTGTGTCGGAGGAGGGCAGCACGAGATCCTTGCGGTTCTCGATCTGCACCAGCCCCTGCGAGGCCGGAGCGAGGTGCTGATCGTTGCCGGCGAGAAGCTTCAGGCGCGACAGCTCGGTATAGCCCGGAACGACGCGTTGAATCTCATCGAGAATTGCGAATGGATCAAACGGCGAAAGCTTCGGTTCCATGCCGTGCGCTGTGAGCCAAACGGAGTGACGGTCGGCTTCGCCCGATTGCGCGCCGCGAGACTGTCCCATGTCGGCGCGAAGGCCCTTGCCGAAGGGGACGAGCGTCTTCACCTCGTGGCCCATCTTGTCCGCGATGCGAACGATCAGCTCGAAGTCAGACTTGACGCCCGCACGATCCGCCGCCTTGGCCACCAGCTGGAGATCGCCGTAGGAGTTCGTCACCGAACCGGCCTTCTCATATAGAGAGGCGGCGGGAAGAACGACATCGGCGAGCGCCGCGGTCTCGGTCAGGAAGAGATCCTGCACGACGACGAAGGTCTTTGCGAGGGATGCGGGATCGACGTTGTATCGAGCTACGGGATTCGAGCCGACCACGTAGAGCCCGCCCAAAGTGCCAGCAGCTGCGGCGTCGAACATGGCGAGCAGGTCGAGGCCGGGCTCGGTGGGGGCGGGGTGATTGTTGGCGCTGTATTCGCCTGCGACGATGCCGGTTGCCAGCGGCTGGTAGCCAGGCAGGGCATCGGGCAGCAGGCCCATGTCGGAGGCTCCGCGCGAGTTGGCGTAGTCGCCGAGCACTGCAAACTTGGCGTGCGGCAGGGCTGCGACGAGAGCCTTGAGCTCGCCACCGCGAACCTCGTTGCCTACCACGACTACCAGCTTCTCCTCCGCCTTGACTGCCTCGCGGAAAGAAGACATCTGGTCAGCCTGGGCAACGATCGACGTTGCTTCAGCTGCGGTGTCGTCGCCTGCCATGTAGGCGGCAAAGGCTCCGTAGCCGAACTGCTGCGTCTGCAGGAAGAGCTTGGCCTGGCGCCGCAGCTTGATCTCTTCGTGATTCGCGATGTAGACGCGCGCGCGGTTCTGGCGCACGTTCGTGCGGATGTTCCACGCGGTCAGCGGAGCCTGGTTGGTAGGATCTCCACCCACGATCAGCAGCGCGGGGGCCTTCTCCACGCAATGCTGCGAAGCGAAGCGCTGGCGCCCATCCGCAAGTGTTGTCCCGGCGAGCGCGGTGGCCAGAGCCAGGAAGTCAGCCGTGCGGTGGTGGTCGATGTTGTTGGTGCCCAGCACCGTGCGTGCGAACTTCTGCAGCAGGTAGTTCTCTTCGTTCGTCGTCCGGTTAGAGCCGATCACGCCGATGGATCGCGGCCCCTTCGAGTCTCGGGCTTCGGCAAGTCCCTTGGCTGCCGCTGTGAGAGCTTCTTCCCAGCTGACGGGAGTGAGCTTGCCATTCTTCTTCACCAGCGGCGTCGTCAGGCGCTCGGAGCTGTTCGTGAAGTCGAAGGCGTAGCGCCCCTTGTTGCAGAGGAAGTCGCCATTCATGCCGCTCTTGTCGCGGTTATCGCCGCGGAGGATCTCGCTGCCGTCCGAAACGGAGCGCACGCCCAAAGTCACCTTGCAGCCATCGGCGCAATGCGTGCATGTCGTGGCGACGTGGTTCATCTCCCACGGGCGCGTCTTGTAGCGGTAGGCTCCGGAGGTCAGCGCACCCACAGGGCAGGCGTCGATGCACATGCCGCACTGCTCGCAGTCAAGCTGCGCGAGATTCTCCGGGGAAAGCTGGGCGGGGACGTTGGGCGCGATGACAGAGGACGAGCCGCGGTTCTGGATGCCCAGCGCGAAGACGTCCATGCCCTCGCCGCACATGCGGACGCAGCGGTAGCAGAGGATGCAGCGTGGGCGATCGAAGTAGACGACCGGCGACCACTGCTGCTCTTCGCGGTGGTTCTTCGGCTCGGTGTAGAAGCTCTCCGCCGCGCCATACTTGAAGGTCATGTCCTGCAGCTCGCACTCGCCGCCCGCATCGCAGACGGGGCAGTCGAGCGGATGGTTGCCGAGCAGCAGCTGCAGCGTGGCTTTGCGAGCCTGCGCGATCTCCGGCGACTCGGTGATGACCACCATGCCTTCGCCCACCGTGGTGGTGCAGGCCGTCGCGAGCTTGGGCTGCTTCTCGATCCGGACCACGCACATGCGGCACGCCGCCTGCAGCGAGAGGCCGGGGTAGTAACAGAAGGCCGGGATCTCGATGCCCGCGGACTTGCAGGCATCGATGAGCAGCGTGCCCGCTGGGGCGGTCAGCTTCTTACCGTCTACTGTGAACGAAACGTCTGGCATCTTGGTCCTCAGGCCGCCTGTAGCGCACGGCGCTTGGGGTTTGACCGCTTGACCTGGGTGAGTCCAGGTTTCGAGGCCTTGGGTTTCGGCAGGACAACGTTGAGCTTTTCGACCACGACATAGTAGCCGCGAGGCTGCGGAAATTCTGCGTCAGGTTCCATGTCAACGGTGACGGAGTCGGACGCTGCGGGAACATCCTCGCCTTCTGCTCCCAGCCATTTCAGATGTGCTTCAAGCGCTCCTTTGAGTGCCGAGCGCATCTCCGGCAAGGTCTTTGCGGTAGCCACGCATCCGGGCACGTCTGGGGCGTAGCCGGAAAAGTTCCTGCCCGCCCATTCGTAGATCACTGGATATTGTCTCGTCATCGCAAGCCTGCCTGTTTCAGAATACTCAGAAGTGTTCCGGGTGCAACGTCATCAGAAGGGTGGCCAGAGAATGTCACTTTGCCGGGCTTCGTTGTATGGATGTAGTGGTCATGACCGCCCGTTGAGTAGCTGTACTTCCAACCGTCTTTCTTTACGAGCTTGAGAAGATCGCGATTTTTCACCTCAGTGTTGCTCCATATGGGTGAGGCTTCGTTTTCTACGATTACGGTTTATTCAAGGCAGTCCGCCGACAAGAAAGAATGAAAGTTCAAAGTGATTGGAGAGACGTTTGTCATCGCTGGTTCGACCATCAGTGCGCTCCCGCGAGCTCCGGCTCGCCGTAGGGTTGAATCTGGATCAGCGGAGTATCGACGCGCTTGCCTTCGAGATACTCCTCGAACTCCGAGCGGAACTTCTTGATGAAGCCGAGCGTCGGCATGGCCGCAGCATCGCCAAGCGGGCAGAAGGTCCGGCCCATCATGTTCTCGGCCAAGTACTGAATGTTGTCGATATCCTTCTTGTTGCCGGCGCCGGCGTGGAAGCGCGTCAGCGTCTTCTTCAGCCAGTCCGTACCTTCGCGGCACGGGATACACCAACCACACGATTCATGCTGGTAGAAGCGGATCGTTCTGAGTGCGAACTCCACGATCGAGACTGTCTCGTCCAGCACCACGATGCCGCCTGAGCCGAGCATCGTACCTGCCTTGGCCATCTGGTCGAAGTCCAAGCCCACGTCGATCTCATCGGCCTTCAGCACCGGGCAGCTCGAGCCGCCGGGAACGACAGCCTTCAGCTGCTTGCCACCCTTGATGCCGCCGGCGACCTCATAGATGGCCTTGCGGAGCGAGTAGCCCATCGGGAGCTCGTAGACGCCGGGACGCTCCACGTGGCCGCTGATGCCGAAGAGGCGCGTGCCGCCGTTGCGCTCCGTGCCAAGCTTCGCGTACTCCGGTCCGCCCATCAGCAGGATATGCGGCACGTTGGCGATGGTCTCGGCGTTGTTGATCACGGTAGGGCCGCCGTAAAGGCCGACGACCGCAGGGAAGGGAGGCTTAATGCGCGGTACACCGCGTTTGCCTTCGAGCGACTCCATGAGCGCGGACTCTTCGCCGACCTCATACGCTCCCGCGCCGGACTGGGTGACGATGTCGAAGTCCACGCCTTCGCGACCGAAGATGTTCTTGCCGAGGAAGCCCTTGGCATAGGCGTCGGCGACAGCCTTCTCCACGATCTTCAGCAGGTAGCGATATTCGCCGCGCAGATAGATGAAGCCCATCTTCGCGCCGATGGCCAGGCCAGCGATGATCGTTCCTTCGACCACGGCATGCGGGTCGTGGAGGAAGATCACGTGGTCCTTGCAGGTACCGGGCTCGGACTCATCGCCGTTCACGAGAACATACTTCGGCTTCTCGCTCTGCTTGGGCACGAAGCTCCACTTCATGCCCGTGGGGAAACCGGCGCCACCGCGACCACGAAGGCCGCTGGCCTTCATTTCGTTGATGATCCATTCAGCGCCCTGATCCAGTGACTTCTGCACGGCTTTATAGCCGTCGAGCTCCAGATACTTGTCGATATCTGCTGCGCCCTGACCAAAGCGGCGCGAGATGACGCGCACTTCATCGGGATGGGAGACGAGTGTTGGCAATGCGATTTCCCCTGAAACAGCCCTGAGCCCTCATTCTATACCCCGTTGCAGAGGAACAGTGGAGCTCTAAGTCAACTGCATCGCATCGACTTCGCTGGCACTGGCCGATTGTCGGCTGGAGAGCGCGAACAGCATGACGAGCGGAACCACAGCGATGACGAACGAATGAATTCCGAGGTACAGAAGTCCGACGGCCGGGGCCAGATAGGCTGCAGCGATGAGCCAGCCCCGAACCCGTCCCGCAAGCATCACCACCGGGAGGATCAGCAGCGTGAGGTCATAGAGAAACATGTGATAGCTGACGAGAATCGCACAGAGCGCGGCGATCGCGAAGGCCACCTGGTTCGATGGCGTCCGCCGGATCAGCACGGCTGACCACGCGAGGACGGCAAAGGAAGCGATCGCGACCACCAGAAATGCGGTGGTCGGGCTCAGCGTGTGAGTGCCCAGCCCGGAGAGGAGGCCGCGCAGGTTTGCCATAGCCGATACCGGTAGATTCATCTGCACCCGCTGCGCCGCGCTGCCGGAGCCTCCGCCGCTCAATCGCAGCAGCAGCAGCAGGTCGCGCATCCCCTGCACGCCGACAAGTGCGAAGCACGAGGCGACGACGACAGCGCCTGTCGCTACGAAGGCCGCGCCGAAGTTCCAGCCGCGTCGGAGGATCAGAAGAATCGCCAGGGGAATCGCAAGCTGAAAGCGGAACAGCGCGAGCGCGAGCGCCACGCCGGCATTCGCGTCGCGGTCGCGTTCCAGTTCGTGCCAGCAGACGCATACGAGCAGCAGGAAAAGAATCGAGTCCTGCCCTTGCGCCACGGTGAGCAGCAGGGGGGCGAAGAAGAAGATCGACAGGCCCAGCCCCGGTTGAATCCACGGGATGAACCGGCTAAAGGCCGAGCGCCCGATGAAAACGCAACCAATCAGCATCAGGACATTCAGCACCATGAAGGTGCGATAGGCCGCCTTGAAGGGAAGCCACGACAACGGGACGTCCAGTACAGCCTCATAGGCCGGATGGAAGTAATACAGCTGCATCGCGACGGGCATCACTTTGCCGTCCGCGACGCGGGTCTGGGCGTCCATGTCGTACAGGTGGGTGCGGTCTGTCCGAAGCAGATAGCCGGCGGTGTAGAAGCTGCGGAAGTCCGGCGAACGGTCCCGCATCCCCAGAACGAACGTGCCCAGGATCTGGAAGACGATCAGCAGGATCGCGCAGCCGATCAGCAGCGGTGTCATGGACGATGACGTCGTCTCAGGCGGTCGAGCGGGCGTTGTCAACAGTGGGGGCTCCTCGCACCAGCCTATCGCGGACGCGACGTGGCTCTGCGAACAAGCACCTCATTTGATACAGGTGGCGTTGGGTTACTTTACGTCCGTGCCACGGCCTGCGGCGTAGTCCTCGAGCACCTGATCGATCTTCGCGGGCGTCAGGTTCTCGTGGAAGTCATAGTTCACCTGCACAGCCGGGGCCCAGCAGCAGGCGCCGATGCACTCGACCTCTTCGAGCGAGAAGAGGCCATCTTCGGTGACGCCCTTATGGCCGATGCCGAGCTTGTGCTTGCAGTGGTCCAGCAGCTCAAAGCCGCCGCGCAGCATGCAGCTGATGTTCGTGCAGACCTGCACGTTGTACTTGCCGGCCGGCTTGGTGCGCAGCATGGAGTAGTAGCTGAGCACGTTGCGCACGTCGAGCTCTAGCAGGTCGAGCCGCTTCGCGATCTCCGCGACGACTTCGTCGGAGACGTAGCCAATATCGTCCTGCGCGTAGAGCAGCATCGGCACCAGCGCGGAGCGCTGCACGGGGTAGATCGTGACGAGGTAGTCGAAGCGGGCGGCAGTCGCAGGAGAGAAGATTGAGTTCGAGATCGCGGCCATAGCAGCTCTAGGGTATAGGGTTCAGGGCTCAGGGCCAAGGGGTCGTGCGGAAAACGGCCTCGCCGGCAGTGACTATGCGGGGTACAGCATCTCGCGGGTGAGACGTTCGGCGGCCATGTCGAGCTCTTCCGGGGCGCCAGTGCCCAGGGTCACGGTGCCGTCGTCGTGGATGGCGAAGGGCAGCGAGGTTCCGTCACTCGCGGTCATCTCTGTTGGCGTGAAGCGCAGCCAGCGAATGCCGACGCGGAGGGTGATGGTGTCAGCCGAGATCTCGGTGACGGCGTGCTCGGTGGCGTTGAGGCCGTGGGCGGCGGAGTAGACGCGCAGCATGGAGGCCCAGGAGGTCCAGAGTTCGGCTTGGAGCTGATCGATCATTTGTGTTGGCCCCCCTCCCCCCTGTTTTCTGCAAGTGTTCAAGAAGAGAGACGTTAGGGGTGGACCTTGGTCTTAGAGGCCGGGGAATCCGGATGAAGAGCGAAAGGCGCCCCAAGACCATGATAACGGCTTGGAGCGGGAACTATGCCAAGGTTGGGATCAATGGATCGGAGCCAGAGCCAGTCGGCCATAGGCGACGAATGCCATGAGAACTCCGAGGACTGCGCTCATCACGATGGGGGCTGCCTCCTTGTAGCGGGCGTGCACCCAGATGAAGAGCAGGCTCTCGATGGAGAGGATTGCGGCGGCCGCGATGGTGACGTCCGGATGCCAGTGAAAGGCGGCGGGAGCGATGAGCGCGATGACGCCGAGGAGTTCAAGGATGCCGAGCGCGGTCCAGGCGCTCCGAGGCAGCGCGCCGAAGGATGGGACGTCGTGGCTGACCTTCTCGAAGAGGAAGAGCTTCATGACACCCGATGAACCGTAGAGGAGCGCGGCTAGGACCTGCAGAATCCACAACAGGATGTTCATCCCGTATCTCCGGGGCAGAAGGATTTGGTGATGGGGTGATCGTAGCGGGAAACGGGCGTTGTGTCAGCGGAGGATGTGGTCCCGGGCGGCTGAAGCCGCGGATTCGGGGCGTCGTAATGTCACCCCTGAAGGGGTGACCTGCCGTTCGTGCTGGAGGATGGATGGTCGGGACGAGCGCCTTGGTTTCCCAGCCGCTCGCATGGGTGGGAACCGGCAAAGGCAAGTCTGTAGCGGGATGAGTGTCCAGGTCGCCCGCTTCGCGGGCTGGAGGAATGAGGAAAGGCTGAGAACAGGAGTGGTATGCTTCCCGCGAAACCACTCTCTCCGAGATATGGGGCACCTGGTTTCTAGTGGATCCCCTCTAATGCAAACCCGGGTCCGAGAATCCGGACCCGGGGCACCCGATTGAGTGTCTTGCGCAGGTTACCGGTCGATGGCGCCCAACACGATGTCGATCGAGCCGATGATGGCGACCACGTCGGCGATGAGCTTGCCTTTGCACATTGTCTCCAGGGCCTGGAGGTTGGCGAAGTCGGCGTTGCGCATGTGGACGCGGACGGGCTTCGATGTGCCGTCGGAGACGACGTAGTAGTTCATCATGCCGTGGGGAGCTTCGACGGAGCTGGTGACCTCGCCGGCGGGGACCTGGAAGCCTTCGGTGACGATCTTGAAGTGATGGATGAGGGCTTCCATCTGGGTCTTCATCTGCTCGCGGTCGGGGACGAGGATCTTGGGAGCGTGGGCGACGATGCGGCCTTCGGGCAGGCCGGCGAGCGCCTGCTGGCAGATCTTCACGCTCTCGCGCATCTCCTGCATACGGACTTCGTAGCGGGCCCAGACGTCGCCGACGCTGGAGACGGGCACGTTGAACTGGAACTTCTCGTAGCTGGAGTACGGCATGTCGCGGCGGACGTCGAAGTCGACGCCGGAGGCACGCAGCGGCGGGCCGGTGACGCCGAGGGCGATGGCGTCCGCAGCGCTGAGGATGCCGACTCCCATGAGGCGGTTGCGCCAGATGGGGTTGTTCTGCAGCAGACCTTCGTACTCGGCGATCTTGGAGGGGAAGTCGTCGAGGAACTCCTTGATGGTCTTGAAGAGGTCGAGGGGTGGCTCGAGCGAGACGCCGCCGATGCGGACGTAGCTGGTCATCATGCGCTGTCCGCTGACGGCCTCGAAGATACGCAGCAGGTTTTCGCGCTCGCGGAAGCAGTAGAGGAAGACGGTGAGCGCGCCGATGTCCATGGCGTGGGTGCCGAGCCAGACGAGGTGCGACTGGATGCGCGTGAGCTCGTTGAAGAGGACGCGGAGCCACTGGGCGCGCTCAGGGACCTCAAGCTGGAGGAGCTTCTCCACGGCCAGGGCGTAGGCCGTGTTGTTGGTCATCGGGCACAGGTAGTCGATGCGGTCGGTGAGGGGCGTGACCTGGTTGAAGAACTTGGCTTCGCAGGTCTTCTCGATACCGGTATGCAGATAGCCGATGTCCGGCGCCATGGAGACGATGGTCTCGCCGTCGACCTCGATGACGAGGCGGAGCACGCCGTGGGTGGACGGGTGCTGCGGGCCCATGTTGAGGACCATGGTCTGGTCGGAGACGGGATCCGAGCCGTGCGGCTTGTGGTGGCCGGTGGAGGACTCGACGACGTCCTTGACGTCGGGAACCAGCAGATCTTCGGCGTTGCGGAAGCCCGCCAGCGTAGCTCCGGTGGAGTCCGTGGGCTTGTTCTTGTCTTCGGTAAACGGCTGGTGTTCCAGAACTGGCATGGAGTAGTTCTCCTGAGGTCGATGCCGGAGGTTTTAGACTCCGCTGGGGATCTGTGCCGGGATGAAGCCCGGGTCCCTTAAGGGACCCGGGGCACCCAGATCGTTCAAGGTCTAGCGGTAGCCTTCGACGGGGTAGTCCTTGCGCAGCGGGTGTCCGTTCCAGTTGTCGGGCATCATGATGCGGGTGAGGCGGGGGTGACCGGCGAAGCGGATGCCGAAGAGGTCGAAGACCTCGCGCTCGTAGAAGTTGGCGGAGGGCCAGACGCTGGTGATGGAGTCGATGATGGGTGACTCGGAGTCGAGGCGCGCGACGAGGCGGATGCGCTGCTTGAGCGAGTGAGAGAGCAGGGAGTAGCTGAGCTGGAAGCGTGGCTCGCTGGGGTACCAGTCGACGGCGGTGCAGTCTTCGAAGAAGTTGTAGCCGGAGGCCTGGGCGGCACGTGCGGCGGCGACGATGCTTTCGGGCGCGATGGTGAGGGTGAGTTCGCCGCGGTCCCACTTGGCGTCGGTGGTGAGGTGGGCGAGGCCCTTGACGGCGGCGTGGTCGGCGAGCGCGGCTTCGACGGCTTGCTTGCCGAAGATGGCTTCTGCTGTGGCGGGGTTGGTGATGGGGTCGGGCATCGGCCGGTATTGTCCTCGAATGGGGGCTGGGGCGATGTGTCGCGCCTTCAGCGCTTGGGTGCTTCTTCCATCGGAACCTGGGCCTTCGGCCCAGGCTGTGATATGGCGGGCCTTCGGCCCTGACGATCGTTACAGGTCGGCCTTGTCGTTGGACCAGTTCAGGATGCCCTTCTTCCAGACGTAGAAGAGGCCGACGGCGACAAAACCGAGATAGACGAGCATCTCCCAGAAGCCGAACATGCGCGATCCGGTGATGGCCGGGAGCTGGCGATAGATGACTGCCCACGGGAGCATGAAGACCGCTTCCACGTCGAACAGGATGAAGAGCATGGCGACCATGTAGAAGCGGACGCTGTAGCGGCCGCGGGCATCGCCCACCGGATCCATGCCGCACTCGTAGGGTTCGAGCTTGACGCGGGAGCGCTTGTGCTTGCCGATGAAGTACGAAACGGCAACCATGCCGCAAGCCGCACCGAGCGCGACGAGAACCTGCAGCGCGAGGGGGATGTACTGCCAGAGGTACGGAGCGTTGTACGGTATGGGGTTTTGAGCAGTCATGGACAAGTTAAGTGTAGGAGCGGGTGCGTCGAGGGTCAAGGCGGAGAGCGCGAACAGCGTTGCGGGTGAGTGGCGGGTGTGCCTGGCGGAATCGGGAGGGTCGTGGAGGGAGTACACTCCCTCCAAGGCCCCGAGGACCACTTGCAAACTCAAATTGCCACGCCCGACAGCAGAACGGAGATGCGCGACCTGCTGACGGACGACTCGTTCCGGGCCCGGCCGCGGAGGGTTCGCGAGGGGAATCGTGAGTCGATTGCTCTGCGGAGGTTATCGCGATCGTTCGCGGAGCAGCCGGATTCTGTGCTGCAGGAGCTGGTGAATACAGCGGTAGAGTTCTGCGGCGCGGATGGCGCGGGAATCTCGCTGGAGGAGCCGGAGCGGCGCAGCTTCCGGTGGGTGGTCGTGGCCGGGAGTCTTTCGCGATATCTCGACGACAGAGCTTCGAGGCATGTCAGCCCCCTTGGGAGCCTGATTGAATCCTCGCGGCCCCAGTTGTTCCGTGTGTCGAAGCCTGAGATCGATCATCTTGGTGTGATGGGCCGCCCGGTGACCGACGGTGTGCTGATTCCCTGGGCGACGACGGCGTTGAAAGGAACGTTGTGGGCGGTGTCGCACACGTCGGAGACAGCGTTCGATGAGGAAGACTACGCGCTGCTTTCGAGTCTTGCCGACTTCGCATCGATCATCGTTCGGTATCAGCACCATCAGAGGCTGCTGCATGAGAGCGGAAAGGCGATTGCCGTGGCCGAGATGGCGCATCGGCTGGCGCACCGGATCAATAATCCGCTGCAGAGCCTGACGAACACGCTGTTCCTGGCGCGGAGCGACGCGGCCAACGCGCCGAAGTACCTGGAGCAGGCGGAGGCGGATCTTGCCCGGCTCTCGGCACAGGTGGCGACTCTGCTGGAGGTGTCCACCGCGGCCGCCCGGCCGAAGGTAGCGGCCAGCGATCTGCTGGCGACGGACGTCTAGGGATTTTGCCGTCGCCTGCCAGCAGGCGGGGCCTGGCGCGCTTCCGGTGTTGCAATCTTCGTTCTAGAAGAACGAGGAGTACCAGCTAAGTACCGGCGCGGACAACAGCGCGGCGAAGAGGCCGCCGATCGCGAGGAATGTGCCCAGAGGGACGGCGGTCTGTGAGTCGGCCTGTTTCTTTGCGAGAAGTGAAGCCGCGTAGAAGGCGCACAGGAGGACTCCCGCGAAGAGTGCGAGCATGGACGGGCCGAAGCCGAGGAAGGCGGCGATCATCGCCATGAGCTTGGCATCGCCGAGACCGAGGCCCTCTTGTTTGCGAATGGCCTTGTACAGCGCGCGCACAGCGAGCACGAGCCCGGCGGCGAGCACGATGGCCAGCAGCCGGCTCATGATGTAGTGTTCAGGCCCGGTGAGGACCATGGTGCCTGCGTCCTGGGTGGCGCCGGCGCTGGAGATGGGGTTGCGGCTGTGAAGAACGACCTCGTTCTCATGAGGACCGAGGAAGGCGGCTCGCAGGAAGGCGAGCGCAAAGCCGATACCGGTGCCGGTGAGGGTGAAAGTGTCGGGCAGGGTGTGGGTTTGCCAGTCCATCACCATGAGGCCGATCAGCAGGAAGCCGAGGATGAAGACGCTCGTCATCTGGATCAGCGTGGGCATGCTGAAGGTGCTGACGGTCGTCACGACGGAGGCGGAACCGATGCTCGAGGCCTGCTCCGAGGTGATGATGTAGAGCCGCGTGACGATGACCGCCCAGACGCCGACGCCGAGTTCGACGAGCGGATAGCGCCAGGGGATGGTTGCCTTGCAGGCGCGGCAGCGGGCGCGCAGCAACAACCAGCTCACGAGGGGGATGTTGTCATACCAGTGGATCGTCGCCAGGCAGCGGGGGCAGTGCGAGCGCGGCTGGATGATGCTCTCGTGGTTCGGGAGGCGGGCGATGCAGACGTTGAGGAAGCTGCCGAGCACGAGGCCCACGAAAAGCGCGATCAGCTCAAAGGGAAGCAGCATCTTGGGTCAAGTATATGGGGTGCTACGGAAGTGAGGCTGCAGGATGCGGATCCATGAGTTGGATCCACATCCTGTCGCACCAGCCTCGCGGGGCCTGTGGGCGGCTCTCATACGCCCGCACGCACCCGCCTTGATCACCGGTCGTGCCTGCTGCGGGGAGGAAGCCGCGGCAGCGTCGTGCCGGTGTGTTGTCGCGTGGGTGTCCAAAGGGGACTTACACCACGCGCCCGGTCCCTACTTATGCGCCGTCAGCAGAGGCTGAGGCGGTTTCGGAGCTTCCAGCTTGCCCGCAGTGACGAGCGGTGGAGGTCCACCGGCGCCGTTGATCTGCGAATTGAGATAGTTGGCCAGGTCCTTCACATCCTGATCGGTGCCGGACATCGGAGGCATGTAGCGGCGGTAGGGCGAGTCGGGTTTGTAGTCGTGCAACATCTGCACGAAGCTCTCGATCGCTGCGCCGTCGCGGCCTTCCATGAGCTTGCGCATGGAGCGGTAGCCGTCCAGGGTGTGGCAGCTCATGCATTCGCCGCGGAAGATCGCTTCGCCGCGCGAGTAGCTGGAGTCCGTCTGGCCGTTCCACACCCAGTTGGTGTGGGCGAGGTAGCCATCGTGGTTGATCGTGGCGACATGAGGCACGCGGACGCCGTTGGAGTACATCCAGCGGCCGATGACGTAGGGCTTGCGGAGCATCTCGCGGCCATACTCGCCGGAGCCTGTAGCCGCGAGCGCGAGCAGCAGGATGGCAATCGCGTGGGAGAGCGAGAAGTCACGTGGGCTGCGGTAGGCGGTGTAGTAGGTGACGCCGATGATCGCCGCCGAGGTGATGATGATGACGAGTGCGATGCGGGTAACGACGGAGAACGTGCCCGCACCGATGGTGTCGATGCCCAGCGAGAGGATCGCACGCTGCGAGGCAGGAACCATGGCGACGTACCAGACCATCAGGATGGGCGTCGCCAGGAAGCTGGGGATGAGCCACTTGGTGCTGTACTTCACGACGGCCGTCTTGAGTGCGGGCTGCTTGTCGCCGTCGAGGCGGCTGGCGGTGATGAGCGCCCAGATGCCGGCGAGGGAGAGGCAGACGCAGGTGCGAAGGAAGAGGCTCGGCCAGTAGGTGGGATTGAAGAAGGCGTTCCAGAAGACGCTGGCTTCGCGGCCCGTGCCGGCCACGCCGATCCAGGTATCACCGGGCGTGAGCATGAAGGTGAGGATGCCGTTGATGATGATCAGCGTCGCGGCGGAGAAGCCTGCATAGAGCCAGCCGACCTTGAGGTGCAGCTTCTCGGGGATGCGGTCCCAGGTGTAGTAGTAGACCGCGACTGTGGTGAGCTCGAGCATGAAGAAGACCCACTCCATCGCCCAGCCGAAGACGAAGTTGTGGATGAGCGTGCTCGTGGCCTCAGGCTGTGTGAGCCCGATGGCGAACCAGATGCCCACGCCGGACACGGTGCCGAAGACGCCGGTGATGAGCAGGAAGAACTTGGAGTGCTTGTGCAGCTGCTCGAGCCATGCGGCCTTGGCGGTGGGGTCCTGCAGCTTGAGCGCTTTGCGCTCGGCCATGGGGAGGTAGAGACCTCCGCCGACGGCGAACTGCGAGATCATGACGTGGTAGATGGCGATGAGGCCGATCACCCAGCCGGACCCGAGATGGGGAATGTCCCAGAATGGATAGTTCATGCGTGTCTCCGAGGTGAGCCTATGGCTGGCTTACCGCGCCAGGAAGTGCGAAATAAGTGTGATCGAGCTGTGGGTCGTGAGTCGCGAGTTTCGGGTGAAGGCTTAACGAATCGTCCAGTAGCCGATGATGGTGGTGGCGAGTAGCGCGAAGACCGCGACCAGACCGAAGTAATGCGCGTTGCGTCCCCTGCGGCCGGACGAACTGTTCGGGTCGTAGAAGGGGATCAGTACCCAGAGCAGGATGCCCACGGTGAAGAGCAGCAGGCCGCCGATCTCACCGATGGCGCCGGGAAGCACGTTGCCGAGGAGCTTGAGCATCTCGAACGGGCTCATGAAGTACCACTCGGGATGAATGCCGGCGGGTGCGGGAGCGAGCGGGTCGATGGGTTTTCCTAATGGCCAGGGGAAGAGCGAAGCCAGCAGGGCGATCACGTTGAGCGAGATCAGCCACATCGCCAGGTCCTTGCGCAGGAAGGTGGGCAGGAAGGGCATGGTCTTGCGCTCTTCTTTCGGAAGAGCTTCGATGCTGGGCGGCGCGGCGTTGCCCCACTTCTGGACGAGCCAGAGATGGAAGCCGAGCAGTGGAAGGAAGATCGCGGGCAGGACTACGACGTGGAGCGCGAAGAAGCGCTGCACGGTGAACTCGCCGACCTCGGTACCACCGCGAAGCATGTTGGCGATGGCTGGGCCGACGACAGGGATGGCGGCAGGAATCTGCAGGCCGACCTTGGTGGCGAAGTACGCGAGCTCATCCATCGGCAGCAGGTAGCCTGAGAAGCCGAAGACTGCCGCGATGCCGAGCAGGGCCATACCGCTGAACCAGCCGAACTCGCGCGGGCTGCGGTACGCCTTCATGAAGTACACGCTGAACATGTGCACCAGGATGGCGAAGATCATCAGGTTTGCCGACCACGAGTGGGCGGAGCGAATGAGCCAGCCGAAGTGCATCACGTAGGTGATCTGGCGGACGGACTCGTAGGCCTCTGCACCGGGGCGGTAGTACACCAGCAGCAGCACGCCTGTGAGGCACTGCACCAGGAAGAGGAACAGCGAGATGCCGCCCCAGTAGTACCAGAAGGTCTGCGAGTGGACGGGCACGGTCTTGTGCTTGCCGAAGGTGATGAGGTCGGAGATACCGAGCCGCTCATCGACCCATTCGTACGCGGCATTGGTGATGGCTTTGGTGGTCATGGGTGCGTCTGATCCTTTCCGGCGTTAGGCGCGCGAGATCTGTACGTCGGCGTCGTTGACGGCGACCTTGTAGGCGAGCAGAGGCTTGGGCGGAGGTCCGCTGACGTTGGCTCCGGTCTGCGAGTTGTACACACCGCCGTGGCAGGCGCAGTGGATGCGATCGGGGCCGGCCTCGTACTGCACGGTGCAGCCCAGGTGCGTGCAGACCGCGGTGAAGGCGACCCACTTGCCATCGAGGTGATGGATCAGCATCGCGGGCGAAGGGCCGAACTTGAACATCATTACCGAGCCCATGGGGAGCTTCTGTGCGTCCTTGAGGGTGACCTCTTTGACCGCGGTGGCATTCATCGCGGTCTCGATGGGCGAGGCGAGGTAGCGGTAGACGGGATAGGCCAATGCTGCGGCGTAGGCTGCAGTCGCACAACCTGCGCCGACCAGGAAGGCACGGCGGGTGGTGGGCGATTCCCCGTCCTCGCCGTAGCCGCTGCGGGCGGGATCGAGCTGAATGTTGCCGGGCAGCTCTGCTTCCGGGTTCGTGATGTTGACCAGGGTGTCGCTCATCGATGTCCTCCGTCCGCGGCTAGGCCGCGCTCTCCATGGGTTTCTGGGCGCGTGCCACTACCGAAACGAGCCAGCCGACGATGACCAGGCCCGCGACGAAGAGCACGAGGAAGATGCCAACGACGCTCCAGTTGGTGACGACGACTCGGTCCCAGACGTTGTAGCCCTTCGTCAGCAGGGTGACGTCTCGGATGGCGTCGCGGTAGGTGGTGAAACAGATCTCGAAGAGGAGCGTGAGGAGAGCGCCGGCCCATCCGAGCCAGCCCGCCGTGATGCGTCCAAAGCCTGCTGCGGCGCCAAGGAGGATTGCTACGCCCACCAGCGCGAGCCAACCGTAGGCTGCGTATCCGAAGAGGTGATAGAGCGGGTGCGAGGCGATGCCGGCCTTCACGGCGGCAGGCTGCACGCTGTTGGCCCAGAGACCCGCGGCGATATAGAGGATGCCGAAGAGCACAGCCACCTTGCCGCCGAAGCCGGCGAGGAACTTCTTGTCTTCTGCGGCGAAGGTGGAGCGGCCTGCGAGGTAGATCATCCAGAGGCCAGCGACGAAGACGCCTCCGCAGAGCATCAGGAAGAAGCGCGGCTCGGTGGTGGGATCGCTTTTGGGCAGATAGACACCTGCGCCGGAGGCCGTGTACATGCTGCGCCACACCTCGGGGCGAAGCATCAGTGTCATGTTGGTGGAGAGGAGCTTCGCGACACTGCCGCAGCCGAGCCATGCCAGCAGGCCGACGAGCCAGGCGCTCTTGCCGGCTTCGAGGCGGAAGCTGAACTGGTAGAGGAGCCAATAGGTGAGCGTGAGGATCGCGATGATGGAGATCCAGTAGGCGCCGATGAGCACGCTCGACGTATACAGAGCCCGGCCATACAGCACCTGCGCGAAGAGCAGCGGCGGTACTCCGAGGTTGATGACATAGGTCATCACGACCGTGAGGCGGCGGCCCATGGCGCGGGCTGCAGTGTGGGCGGGCGAACCGGCGCTGCGGGTACTGAGCAGTACCGCCAGCAGGAGGCCACCGAGCAGCATCTCCACCGCGACGAAGTGGAGGCTCAACGTGACGATATGCAGGAGCTTGAAGAGCCAGATCGGCGCCGGAAGCGGGATGGGATCGACGGCTGGAAACGAGTTCATAGAGGTCCTTGGCTAAGTCCTTGGCGGGGGCTGGTGGGAGTCGTGGGGTGCGGCCACGTCTCCTCCGGAACTGGCAGACCCGCAGCGTTGCCGCAGGGATTACCTGTCAGCGCGCTCGGCTCTTCCTGCCTCGACTTGGACTTTAGGTTGCTCGGACGGTCCGGCTCTGTGACTTGAAACACAGGGCAGCGCGCGCTGGGTCACCGGGACGATAAACGGACAAGCGGACGCGACGGCCGGTGGTTGATGCGGGTGAGCCCGAAACGATGCAGAGAATTCCGAATGTTTCTAGCATTCCAGAGCGCTGCCAACCTGCCTGTTGCGTTGGAGTTGCGGCGGGGCTTCAAGGTCTAGCCCACCCCACACGGAGTCTTGTCCGGTCATGCAACAATTTCCGGCTACATGGGTTCTTACTATGCGAGGGGAGTCAAGCCGGAGACGGCGAGGCTTCCGCAGCGTGGAGATGGCTGACGATCGCTCTCAGGTCTCCGTTGTTGCAGGAGGAAGTTCGATGCGTAACGTACTTAAATTCGGCTGGCTGGCGGTTCTTGGTTTGTTCTTGTTCCTGCCTGCGAAGAAGGCAGATGCTCAGGTGTCGGTTGGCGTTGGGATCGGTGGCCCGGTGTACGGTGGTCCGGTGTATGCTGAGCCCTCCTGCGCGTACGGCTACTACAACACCTATCCTTACGGCTGCGCGCCTTATGGCTACTGGGGTCCTGACTACTTCTATAACGGTGTGTTCATCGGCGTAGGTCCGTGGTATCACTCGCACTGGTATGGCCGTGGTTACGGCTATGGTGGTCGCGTTGGCTATGGCTACGGCGGATATCGTGGCGGCTACGGCGGTGGGTACCGTGGTGGATACGCTGGCGGCTATCGCGGTGGTTATGCTGGCGGTGGATACCGTGGTGGTGGTTATGCTGGCGGAGCGGCTCGCGGCGGCTTTGGCGGCGGACAGGGCTTCCATGGCGGCGGTGGCGGTGGTTTCCACGGTGGTGGCGGTGGCGGGTTCCACGGTGGTGGGGGCGGCGGACGTCGCTAACTCTGCCTCAACGCACATTGCATGAAGTCCCCGAAACATAAGGCGGCTGCCAGTTGGCAGCCGCTTTCGTTTGTCTGCGAGCGATGGGCTAGAACTTGAGCAGGACCAAGGGAACCACAACCCCCAGTACGAGCAGCGCGGTCACGACGATCTTGTTGCTGTTGTATTTGTAGGACATGTAGATGCCGCTAAGCGTCGAGGTAAACAGCCCAAGTGTGACGACGTAGAAGAAGATCTTCTCCGGCGTGTGCGAAGGGGGCGGTGTGGACGGAGGCTTGGGCGCGGCGTCGGCGGCGGGCTTAGGGGCTCCGTCAGCGTCGTCCTTGTGGTGCTTGAGGGCGGCATCGCCGGAGGGCATGTCGCCATCGGCGTGCTTGGCCTCAGCCGCCGCTGGTTTGGGCTTGCGCTGCGGAATGATGTAGGTCTGCTTCTTGTGGATCTGGGCGAGGACGTGGATCCACTTGGGGCTGCTGGCCTGGTCCTGAAGGCCTAATGTCTGCAGAAAACCGGTGAAGGCGAAGAAGAGCAGGGCAGGCGCGATGAAGACACCGACGTACAGATGCACCTTGCGCAGGATGCGAAGAATACTGGCTGAAGTGGACATAGGTTTCCCGCGATTCTATGCGAGCCGCCTGCGAGTTCAAGGGAATCTTTCGAATCCCTGATGAACTCTGCGTCATGCAGACGTCTTTGCCTGAGGATCTGAGTGTTTGTTAGAAGTCCACGTGGGTGCGGACGCTGAAGACCACCACCGGGCCGCGATCCTGGTTGTAGCCGGGATGAGCGATGGCCTGGAGGTCGAAGGTGGTGAACAGTCCGCGCCAGTTGTGGGCGTTGTAGTAGGCCTCGAGGATATCTTCGCGGGCGTAGTTGAGTTTGCCGTCGCCGAGGAGGAAGCCTTTGCCGCCGAGCTTCAGGTATTCCTGATGATCGCGCTTGATGGCGTTGCTGACGCCGACGAGTCCGAGCTTGTCGTTGGCGCGTGACCAGCGAGTGCCTTTGAGGTCGCCGCCCAGTTCGAAGGTCTGGTCGACCTCGGTGTAGGCGTAGCTCTCGTGCTGGCCTTCGTTCCAGCCAAAGCGCCCGAAGACGCGCACGTCGTCGGTAAGCTCCTGCTCGAAGTTCAGGCCTACGCCGTACTTCACGGTCGTCTGCAGAGCGTGCGCGGTGATGTCAGGGGTTGCGGTGGGACTGCCATGCGTGCGGGCGAACAACGCGAGCGCATTCTGGACGCGGTAGTCGCCCATGTTGGCGTGGTTCACATAGCCCAGCAGGCGCACGGTGCCCTGGCGCTTGGGGCTGATGATGCGTGTCGGCAGCCAGGCGAATGGTGTGCGGCGGTACTCCAGCTCGACGTTCTGTGCGCTGGCGCGGCGCAGGTTCCATTGCAGGTCGATGCCGTTCGCGATGGTGGGCATGAGTGCCACCGCATAGCGCGCTGTCCAGTCCTTGTCGTCGTACTCGACGATGCCGGCGTAGGTGTAGCCGCGGGTGTCAGCGGCGTAGTCCCAGGCACCGTTGTTGTCGACGGTCCAGTTCATGAACTGGAGGTGCGAATCCGAACCCGGATTGTTGATGTCGAGGAAGTCAGGCAGACCCATCTTGCCGAAGCGCAGGTCGAGGCGTCGCTCGGGAACCTTGGTTGCAAGGGAAAACTGGGTGCGCTCCTGGTCGACCAACTTGTCGGTGAAGCCGATGGTCTGGTGCAGCTCCACTCGCGCGAGGTAAGGCACGGGACCGAGGTTGGGATTGCGCACGACGTCGAGGTTGGTGAAGCCGGCGAGGCCGAGCGCTTCGGAGATGCCTCGGCCGCCTGCGGACTCTTCGTCATAGATAGCGTCGAGTTCGTAGCGCGGGTTGGCGATGACCTGATACCCGAGGAAGAGCGTGCCAACCAGCGAGGTCTTGTACTCGCCGCGCGCGAGCAGGGAGTTCGTATCTGAGTAAGGCGAGTGGAAGCCGGGGTGGGCCTGGAAGATGATGTTGGCCTGGCCTGCGATGAGCCAGCGCTGCGCGTCCGGGTGAGGGAAGAGCGTGAGCGGAGTTTGCGCCTCGACCGGAGCTTCAGCCGGCGCTGGAGCAGGCGCGTCGGGCTGCTGCGCTGCAGCGAGGCAGCCAGTGGCGAGACAAAGGATAAAGGGAAGCGTGCGGGGGCGAATCAGCAAAGTCAGAGTCATGAGCAAGCAAAATTTCCGTAGGGGCCAGCGCCACGTTAGCAGGCAATTGCGAAGGTGCGATGAAGGGCCCGCCCGAAGGGGGAATCCCGGAGGAGTGTTCTCCGGACGGGCCAGCGTAATCCGGGTTCGTCGGTGGTGGCGTCGGTCTCTGGTACTGCGGTCCAGAGGCCGATCAGCGGGCAGAGTGCGTCGCCGGTTGCGACAAACTTCCGCACGAGACGGCGACGGGCCGGTTGCACGACGAACGGCGCGGGCGCGACGATTGGGGTCGCGGTGGTCATGCGTGTGCGATGGGTAACAGCTGTCCGATGCTGGGTGATGATCGTCATGGGAGCTCCTCCTCTCTGTGCGCCACGAAGCGGGGCAACACAAGTTTCAAGTTCACTCTGATAGGATACCCCCCTAGGGTATCAAGAGGAAAGAAAATGGGCGCAGAAAAACGACGTGAGCCGAAGTTGAAGGTGGTTGGCCTGGTCCAGGCGACTGAAGCTCGTGAGAGGTCGAAGCTGCTCAACCGCGTCAAACGTATCCGCGGACAGATCACAGCGGTGGAGCGAGCCCTTACCGAGGACGATGACTGCCCGGACGTGCTGATGCAGCTGGCCGCGGCGCGGGGAGCGATCAACAGCCTGATGGCCGAGGTGCTGGAGGACCACATCCGGCTGCACGTGGTGGCGCAGGGCAAAGGCGCGATTGAGCCGGAGATTGCGGAAGACCTGATCGACCTGGTGCGCGCGTATCTGAAGTAGGCAGCGGCTTCGCCGCTTCGCGGTCAGCTGCTGCGTGGGTTTGCGAGCTTCGCTCGTTCGTGGGGCAGGGTGGACGCTATTTGTTCGTGGCTACTTGCTCCTGGCTCCTACGGCTACCAGCGCGATTCCCCCGACGAGTGCGATGCTGCTGAGGATTGGCGGAATCGGCACGGTGCTGGTCTCTTTGTGCTCGATGTTGAGGGGGCCGATCTTGGCGTCCTGCTTTTCGTGGGTGAAGCTGAATCCGCCGACGGCGAAACCGACGATTCTGACGAGAATGAGGAGGATTCCGACGAGGGTGGCGGGTTTCATGGGCAGCTCCAGGAGTAAGAGAAAGTGTCAGGAGTTCAGGTTCAGGTGGCCTGAACCAGGGACGACACATCGAATGGACGTGCCTAAGTTGCTTCAGAGACGGGACTTGACACGTTCCTTCCCAACCTGTGATGCGGTCGAAGAGAAAATGTTTGCGTCGGTTGATTTTGCACCGGGTTTGGGACTAATCTTCGATCCAACACGGGAAAGGAGGGCGATCCTAATCTATGAAGATTGGTAGTTATTGCAACACGACACGTGAGGTGACTGAGGCTTAGGGCATCGTGCTCTAGACCTGGCAGCTTGCAGTTGAAGTGCGAAACATAGACCTCTGCCGAGGCCCATCCGGGTACGGGTGTCCTCAAGTCAATCCCCACAGTCCACCGCCAAACGGCCCGCCAAGAAGAGGCGGGCCGTTTGCTTTGAGCGGGAGGATGAGATGTTCACAATTTGCAGATATGAACAACTTTGTTGTATCGTGAAGCGATACACTTGAAATTCCTTTTGAGGTTTTGCAATGAAGTCTTTTAGGTTGGCTGGCGTTGGCGCAGCCTGCTTTTGTCTGATGTTTGGTTCTGCAGCGGCCCGTGCGAGCGAGGTCACTTCGATTTCCAACGGGACGGTATACACCATTCCCTCTGTGAATCAGCAGGGGGCGGGGCCTGAGACGGTGGCTACGGGAATCACGTGGACCTCTACAAATTCAGGCGCGGTGTTCGGCTATAGCGACACTTACGGATTCAACGATAACGGAATCTGGAACGGGTTATCAATGGCCGGAGTCAATTCGTCGTCGGACTCGATGACCTTCACCTTCAGCGATTCTGTTTCCGCGGCGGGTGCGTTCATCAACTACTCGCCTTCCTGGGGAAACCCTACGATAGCGGTTTACGATACCAACGGTAACCTGATCGAGTCGGAGATTCTGGACTTCGCAGTAGCTGATGGGCCCGATGCGATTAACGAAGGCTACTTTTATGGCTTCCAGGAGAGTACGGCAGATATTGGATCGTTCACGATAACGGGGGCGTACGCGGGTGTGTCGGAGATTACATTGTCCGGCTCCGTGGCGGCTACGCCGGAGCCTGGGGCGCTGGTTTTGCTGGGGACTGGGCTGCTTGGGATGGGTGGCGTTTTCTCCCGCCGCCGGTCTCGCAGTATCGCGTAAGTAAAGAGACTGGTTCGCATGGCCCGTCTTCGGGGAGAAGACGGGCCACTTGCTTTAAGGAAGCCGGAGGGCCACCGTCCGGCGCCAAATCACAGATCCGCGTGCGCCGCAGCGGTAGGATATTCGCATGAGTATTGCGGTTGCGGAAGAGCGGGCAGGAAGCGGGTTGGGCGTTGTGGACGAGCTGGTGATTGCGGGGCGAAAGTTTCGCTCGCGGCTCATCGTAGGCACGGGCAAGTACAAGGATGGGCCGGAGACGAAGGCCGCGATTGAGGCCTCGGGCGCGGAGATGGTGACGGTCGCGGTGCGGCGGGTGAACCTGGACCGCAGCAAGGAATCGCTGCTGGACTACATCGATCCGAAGAGGTACTTCCTGCTGCCGAATACGGCGGGCTGCTACACGGCGGAAGAGGCGATCCGCGCGGCACGGCTGGGGCGCGAGGTGGGGCTGAGCGACTGGGTGAAGATCGAGGTCATTGGCGACCAGGCGACGTTGTATCCGGACGTGCAGGCGACGGTGGAGGCGACGCGGGTGCTGGTGAAGGAGGGCTTCACGGTCCTGCCGTATACGACCGACGACATTGTGTTTGCGAAGCGACTGATCGATGTGGGAGCGGCTGCGGTGATGCCGCTGGGGGCGCCCATCGGGACGGGCCTGGGCATTGCGAATACGTACACGCTGCGCATGATGCGCGAGCTGATCACGGAAGTGCCGCTGGTGGTGGATGCGGGGCTGGGCACGGCGAGCGATGCAGCGCTGGCGATGGAGCTGGGCTTCGATGCGGTGCTGCTGAACACGGCGATGGCGGGATCGAAGAACCCAGTACTGATGTCCAGCGCTATGAAGAAAGGGACCGAGGCCGGGCGTGAGGCGTTTCTGGCCGGGCGGATGCCGAAGAAGCTGTATGCAACGGCCAGCTCTCCGCTGGAGGGGATCTCGAAGTGAAGCCTGCGGTGCTGGGTCGCGCTGTGCTGGATATCGTGCAGCTCTGCTTGATGTGGGTGGCGGTGATCTTCGGCGTCACCTCCATCGGCATCGCGGGGTATGAAGGCTGGTTTCTGCATCGTGCTGTAGCCGCGACGGGCACCATCGTCTCGATGGATGTGCGCGAAGATGTTGGCGACGGTGGCACGGTGGTCACCTATGTGCCGGTCTTTACGTTCACCACGCAGGGGCGCGAAGTCGCGGTGCACTCGAATGCCGGCGGCAAGGAAGATGCGTACAGGATCGGACAAACCGTGGCGGTGAGGTATCTCGCGTCCGATCCGGAGCACGCGCAGATCGAGAGCTTCGGGCAGACGTGGGGGCTCTCCCTCGGCTTTCTCATTGCAGCCGGAGCGTGCGGCGTCCTGTGGGGCGCGATGCGTGTGAAGCGCGGCGCGCGGGAGTTTCCTGTGTACCTGTTTTCGCCGCAGCGGGCTATCGCACTCTGACTGCGGCACGGACGACGAGCTTTCGTTCCTGGCTACCGGTTCTTGATCTCCGCGAGAAGGTCGGTCGCGGTGGTGCGATCGCCGTGCTCGTGGCTGATCTTTTCGAAGAGCACCTTGCCATGTTTGTCGAGGATGAAGGTTGAGGGGTAGGCCGTCTCATGCGGAGCGTCCCAGCGCAGGCCGTAGAGGTTGGTCATCGTGTAGTCGGGGTCGATGACGAGCTGGATGTTGGCGGGGAGGTCGGCCTGCTTGGCAAGGAACTCCTTGGCGCGCTGATCGAGCTCCGCAGGCGGGCCGGGGTACACAAGGAGCACGTTGGTCTTCTTCGCGGCGAAGTCAGCCCCGTGCAGCGCGAAGTCGTGCACCTGCTTCACGCAGTAAGGGCACTGGTAGCCGGGGAATCCCCGCAGGACGACGAGAATGGTCGTTCCCTTGGACTCCAGCTTGCTGATCCGGATGGGATCTCCGCTGGGCGTGGATAGGACGAAGTCCGGTGCCTTGGCGCCTAGCGCCGGCGTCTGGCCGACGGCGAAGCCACTGCCGAGAATGAGCAGAACGGCGGCGGTCGCAAGAAGGGTGGAGCGGATGCTGGCGATGGTGCTGCGAAAGTCGCGCGAGGCGGAAATCATGGGGCTCTCCAGGCAAGAGGGGTGTCTTGTTTCGATGGGACTCGAAACGAGAGATTGGGTTACAGACTTTCTTGCCGGGCGTGGGAGAGTCGGTTCTTAAGGGATTCGTAGGATCGGATCTCCTGGCCGAAGCAGATGAGGTCTCCGTCCGGGGTGCGGATGAGGAGTTCGCGCTGGCCGTACTTCTTGTCGGCGGGGCCATGGACGTCTTCGGGCGGCAGTGCGGCCAGCTTTGGCTTGAGTTCTTGATAGATGGCTTCGACATCCTTCACATCGATGTAGTAACGAAAGTTCCGGATTCCATAGGGCGGGGCTTCGGGGTCGTCGTCTTTGCGGCCCCAGATGCGCATGCCGGCGGGGCCGCGCTGGACGTAGGCATAGTCGTCGCCGTGGATGAAGACCTCGAATCCGAGCAGGTCGCGGAAGAAGGCGACGGTGCGCTCGAAATCCGCGAGGCGGACGTGCATGAAAGGCGTGATCTGGAGGATGTTTTCGTCGCGGGCCATGCGGGTCACCGAAGCGGAAGTGGAATCCGAGCCATTTTACGGCCACAGGAGATTTCCTCCCTGCACGCAATCGCTCTGGTAGGCTGGATTCGCTTGAAGCCCTGCCAATTGAAGGAGAAGACGATGCGTAGTGTGAAGCTTGGTGGTTGTACGGCGCTTATGGGCGCGATGATGGCGATGACGGCAGCCGCACAGATGGGTGGCATGGACATGAAGGCGCCCGAGGTTGGTTCGCCGGTGAACCCCGCAGCGGCGATTCAGCGCGAGCTTGGTCTGCTGGAGCACGATATCGTGCCGCTGGCGAAGGCGATGCCGGCTGCGACTTATAACTTTGCGCCGAGCCAGGCGATCTTTGCGAGCTCGCAGAAGACGGAGTTTGCGACGGTGCGCACCTTTGGACAGCAGGTGGTTCACGTGGCCGAGGCGAACTTCTACTTCTACATGTCGGTGAGTGGCGAGAAGCCTGATGTGGACATGAAGGCGCTGCAGGCGATGGAGAAGAGCTCGGCGATCTCGAAGGAGGTTGCGGTGAAGGCGTTGGAAGACTCGTTCGCGTTCGCGCACAAGGCTATCGCGACGATTACGCCGGAGAATGCGTTCCTGGCGATCAAGCCAGTGGATGGGATGAATACGCGGGCGACGCTGGCGACCTTTGGCGCGGCGCATGGGTATGACCACTATGGTCAGATGGTGACGTACCTGCGGATGAATGGGCTGGTACCGCCTTCGAGCGCTCCGGTGAAGAAGTAAGGCCAGTGGCAAGTGAAAAGTGACAAGTGGGCCGGGGCGGTTGCTCCGGCCCCTTCTCTTTGTGGCGGGGTTAGCGCGTTGAGAGAGAGTGGTCGTCGCGCGAAACCCGATGAGGTCGGGGCTGGACCGGCTCCATCGGGGTCCTTCGACTTCGCAGGTCACAGCGTTGCTGTGACCTGCTCCGCTCAGGATGGCGGCCATTTTTTCGCTTAGGATGACGATTTCACGGCTCAGCCGCCGGCGATGGCTCCGAGGACGATGAGGGGTTCTTTGCCTTCGAGGATCGCGGTGGGAAGAGGATCGTCGTTACGGCCGAAGGACCAGTCTTCTCCGCAGACGAAGAAGCGGAGGAAGTCGCGGCGCTTGCGGGTGACGTGGTCGCGGATGGTGCCTTCGAGCATGGGGTAGCGGGCTTCGAGGGCGTCGAGCGTGCTCGTGATTGTCGCTGGCGCGGCGACGTCGATGCTGGCTTCGTAGCCGCTGATGGCGGCGAGGCGGCGGAGGTGAAGCGGGAGTTCTATGCGGATGTTGGGCATCCGTCAGCCCAGCGTTTGCACTTCAACCGAAAGGACGCCGGGAAGGTTTTCGGCGACGGACTGCCACGTCTCGCCGCCGTCGGGCGAGCAGTAGACCTGGCCGCCGGTGGTGCCGAAGTAGACGCCGCAGTCGTCGAGATGGTCGACGGCCATGGCGTCGCGGAGGACGTTGACGTAGCAGTTGGCTTGCGGCAGGCCGCGGGTCATGGGCTCCCACTCGTTGCCGCCGGACTTGGATCGGAAGACCTGCAGCTTGCCGTCGAGGGGGAAGTGCTCGGAGTCGGATTTGATGGGGACGACGAAGACCGTCTCGGGCTCGTGCGCGTGGGTGTCGATGACGAAGCCGAAGTCGGTCGGCAGGTTGCCGGAGACCTTCGTCCAGTTGTCGCCGGCGTCGTCCGAGCGCATGACGTGCCAGTGCTTCTGCATGAAGAGCGTGTCGGGCTTGGCGGGGTTCATCGCGATGTGGTGGACGCAGTGGCCGACGGGGGCCTCGGGGTTGGGCAGGAAAGCAGAGTGCAGGCCCTTGTTGATGGGCTTCCAGGTGGCTCCGGCGTCATCGCTGCGGAAGGCTCCGGCGGCGGAGATGGCGATCACGATGCGGTCGGGGTTGGCCTTGTCGAGGATCACGGTGTGGAGGCACATGCCGCCCGCGCCGGGCATCCATCCGGGAGCGGTGGCGTTGGTGCGCAGGCCGCTCAGCTCGGTCCAGCTCTGGCCGGCGTCGGTGGACTTGAAGAGCGCGGCGTCTTCGGCTCCGGCGAAGACGGTGTCGGCGTCGGTGAGCGAGGGCTCCAGGTGCCAGACGCGCTTGAACTCCCAGGGATGGGGCGTGCCGTCGTACCACTGGTGGGTGCCGGGGACACCATCGTAGAGGAGCTTGTTTGAGATGGGGTTCCAGGTGAGGCCGCCATCGTCTGACCGCTGCAGCACTTGGCCGAACCAGCCCGAGGTCTGCGAAGCGTAGATGCGGTCGGGGTTCACGGGCGAGCCCTTCAGGTGGTAGAGCTCCCAGCCGGGGAAGTGGGGCTGCGAGATGATCCAGTCCTTGCGCTTGCCGTCGGCGGTGAGGACGAAAGCGCCTTTTTTCGTGCCGACTAACAGGCGGACAGAGGACATGATGGGGCTCCCGGTTGAAGTCGGGAAAAGTGTAGCGAAGCCATGGTCAGGTGGAAAGGGAATTTTGCCGGTGGGGCTTGCTAGGCTGTATCGAAAAATTCGGCAAGCCACGGATCGATAGGAGCCCTGAAGGATGTGTCATCCCGAGCGAAGTCGAGGGATCTGCAGTTTGTCCTGGCACAGACTGCAGGTTTCTCCACTGCGCAGGACGATGAAACTGTCCTGCTCCGGTCGAAATGACACAGCTTTCGTAATTATGAATTTGTCGATACAGCCTAGCTGGGCTGCCGTTCCTGCTGCTCCTTCGGGTAGTAGCAGACGCTTTCGAGCGGGCACGCGCTGCAGCGGGGTTCCTTGTCGGTGCAGAGCTGCTGGCCGTGGAGCTTGAGCAGCAGATAGGCCTGCTGCAGCTCGGTGACGTCGCTGGGGATGGCGTCGGCGAGGTTGGACTGCGTCTCGCGATACATAGCCACGTAGTCGCGCATGGGGTACCCCCAACCAAGGCGGACGAGGACGCGGAGGCCGTTGGATTCGACCGGGAGGCCCTGCGCGACGCCGCAGAAGAGGAGGATCTTCTCCGCGCCTGTGCCGCGGATGTTGGGGAACTGTTGGAGCGCGGCGCGTGCGTCGTCGAAGGGCAGCGTGAGGATGGTGTCGAGGTTGCCGCCGAATTGGTCGAGGGTGATCTGCGCGATCTCATGCCAGCGGAAGATGCGGGTCTGCGGCTGCTTGCCGCCGAGGATGGCGAGGGGCATCAGCTCGTCATCGGTGGCCGCGGCGAGGCGTTGAGGATCGATGCGGTTGGGGGCGATCGCCAGCAGGCTCTTGAGCGCGAGGAAGGTCTCGAGGCGATTCTCTTCGGTGGTGAGGTAGCAGGCGTTCTCCCAGAGCACAAGTTCAAAGGGGCCACGGGCGGGTGGCAGAGGTTGCGGGCCGTGCAGGTCGGCGAGTTGCTTGAGCGTGGTGCTGAGTGGATCCATGGGTAACGAGGGCTCGGAAGATGCGTCAGGCTTGCGGGGGGAGGGAGCGAAAAGGTAGCTCGGTGTTGGATGGGGCGACAGCCCTCCTGATTTGAGCGTACTGCCTGGGGATGCGGGTGCCAAGGGATGTGTGGTGCGGCAGTGACGCGGATGCCCTTGAAGGAATGACACCAAGAAAGGCAGGAACGCAAGAGCAGCGAGCGCCGAGCGAATGGGAGAGGAGGACAAACTCCGCCATTCGCGGGCCCCGAGTGCTCCCAGGCTCCGTATGTAACATGGGATATGCGAAACTCCAGCGCCCCGCGGCTCACAGACATCGCCAAGCGTGCCGGCGTGTCCATCGCCGCCGTCTCTATCGCGTTGAACAAGTCTGAGTCGAACCGGGTGAGTGCGGAGCGGCGGCAGAAGATCCTGCGGATTGCAGAAGAGATGGGCTATGTGCCGAATGAGCTTGCCCGAGCATTAGCGGAGCGGCGCACACGTCTGCTGGGCCTTGTCGTTCCGTTGCGGGATCCCATCTTCTTCAACCAGTTCATTGCGCAGGCGCTCTCTGGAATTCAATCAACGCTGATGAAGCGGGGCTATAACCTGCTGGTGTTCTCTCCCTCAGGCAAGCCTGGGAGGGCGACGCGCGATCAGATCCTTGAAAGCCGTTTTATGGATGGGTTGGTGTTCATCAACACGCGTTCCTGCACGGCAGGGGATGTCAAACGCACCATCGAAGAGCTGGATCGCGCTCAGATCAAGTTTGCGATGATCAACTCCTACTACGGGCGTGCGCCGATCAACTATGTCGGGGTGGATGATGCAGCGATCGGCAGTGCGGCCGTGGACTATCTCACGGAGCGGGGCCACAAGCGCATCGCGTTCCTGAGTGGGTCCGCGACGTTGCCGGCGCACCAGCAGCTGGTGAAGGGGATGCGCCGGAGCCTTGAAAAGCGCGGACTTGAGCTGAAACCGGAGCTGATCGGTTGTACGGGGTACGAGGTCGAACGCGCCTTCCAGATTCTGGATGACTGGTTCAGAACCAAGCGTGACCGTCCCACGGCAATCCTCACGGCTGATGACCAATTGTTGCTGAATCTGTATGACTATGCGGAACAGCGCGGGCTGAAGATGCCTGGGGATATCGCAGTGCTCAATCGTGGGAACTCGACGCCCGAGCATCATCTTCGACCCAGGCCGACGACTCTCGTAACCCCGACGCTCCGAATGGGGGAGTTGGCTGCGGAGCTTCTGATCGATTCGATCGAGAAGCCCGGCACCCCGCCGCAAAGGGTGCTTCTGCCCTTTGAGCTGGTGCAGGGAGCGACCACTTGAGTTGACAAGAGCCTGGCTCGAAGATTAAACGGTTAACCGAAATTGATCGTTAGCCAGGAGCCGGTCTGAATGATCCTGAGTCGCGTTGCGTGCTTCGTCTTCTTTTGTGCCGGTGTTGTGCCGCGTCCTGCATTGGCTGCAACGAAGGTTGACCTCGATGGACCGGGGTGGACTTTCCGTACCACTCTCGGCGCCACTCCGGAGCCGGTGTCGGTACCCCATTGCTGGCTGGTGCATCCTGGTTATGAGAAGTACCTCGGCCATGCTTTCTATGAGCGTGACTTCGAGGTGCCCGCGGTCCAGCCGGGACAGGTTGTGCGTCTGCACTTCGATGCGGTCTACGATGTGGCCCGGGTGTGGCTGAACGGAAGGCGCCTGGGCACCCATGACGGTGGCTACACGGCATTCGAGTTCGACATCACGAAGCAGCTGAGGCCGGGGAAAAACGACTTGCTGGTGGATGTCGACAACACACCGACCTTTACGTCGATTCCTGCGCTGGCGACCGGATCTCCTTCCGCGGACCGGACGAGTGTGGGCGCGGAAGCGCGGGCAACGATCGTGGGTTGGCTGCCCTACGGTGGGATCGTGAGGCCGGTCACGATATTGATCAGCGGGCCGGTCTATCTGCGTGGATTGAAGATTGAAGCGAAGCCGGATCTGAAGTCGGGCGATGCTGTCGTTTCCGTGCGCGCGACCCTGCACAACGGTAGCGACACGTCGCGGACGGCACAAGCCGCCGGAACGGTTGCAGAGATGCCGGCGCGCTTTCCAACAGTTCATGTAGCGGCGCACGCAGACGCGGAGGTGACCTGGACGACCGTCCTCCATGGCGCGCATCTATGGAGTGTTCGGGACCCTTTCCTGTATCACGCTGAGGTTCGGGTGCCAGAAGATGCGATACAGAGCCGGTTTGGTGTCCGCGAGGTGCGTGTACAGGGGACACAACTGTTGCTGAACGGAAGGCCCGTTCATCTCTACGGGGCGAACCGTGTGAGCGAAGATCCGGAGGACGGGCTACTGGAGAGCGATGCGATCGTGCAACGCGATATGAGCGACATGCTGGCGGACAACATGCGGATGATGCGCATCGCCCACTATCCGCAGGCGCAGTCGCTGCTTGACTTTGCCGATGAGCATGGAATGCTGATCATCCCGGAAGCGGGCAACTGGAACATGAGCGCATGGCAGATGGCGGATCCTGGAATCCGGTCATTGTGGAAGCAGCAGATGACCGAGATGATGCAGCAGGACTGGAACCATCCTTCGGTCATAGCCTGGAGCGTAGGGAACGAGTATGAGTCGTACACTCGCGAGGGCATCGCGTGGACACACGACATGCGCGACTTTACGCTGGGACTCGATAAGACCAGGCTCATCACGTTTGCTTCTCGCTATACGGGCGATCCTGCTGTGAAGACGGGCCCGGATGAAGCCAGTCAGTATTCCGATTTCGTCTCCATCAACGTGTACGGGAACTACGCGATGAGGTTCGATCGCGCGCACGAACTCTACCCGGATAAGCCGATCTTCGTCACGGAGTTTGGACGTATGGGAGAGCCCGGAGTGCATGACCCGCTGCGCATCGCGGACATCACAGAAGCGGTCGATGCGATGAAGGCGAGGCCATACATGATCGGAGGTTCGCTATGGACCTGGGCAGATTACCGCTCCTTCTTCCGCGGCACGCCGGAGGATGGCATCCGCAAGTGGGGCGTCGTCACCTTTGAGCGCCAGCATCGTGATAGCTGGAAGGTGGTGCAGAAGCTCTTCGATACGCCGTTACCTTAGGCCGGGACTTCTGAAGCAAGCGGTCCGTCAATCCGCGTGTTGGGCTGTTCGTAGGCGTTCCACAGCAGCGCAAGTGCGATCGGATGCATGCAGGACATCAGCCAGAAGGCGGGGGCATATCCGCCATGCGTCACAAAGTAGCCAATCAGCTCGCTGGAGAGCATACCGCCGAAGGCGCTGCCGGCTGCCACCAATCCGAAGGCTTTGCCAACGGTATCAGGGGGGAAGACCCTGAGCAGCGCGGCGGAGAGATTGACCAGCCAACCCATATGGGCGCAGGCGATGATGGATCCCACCAGCACGGTGCCCCCGATAGAAGGCGAGAAGTAAGCGAGGGGGCTGATGATGACACATGCCGCGGACATCATCATCGAGGCTCGATACGCCCTGCCGGGAAGAAGGCCGCGCCGGATCAAATAGCCGGATAGCAGGCCGCCACCGATGGTGCCCAGGCCACCACCGAGATAGACGATCCAGCCATAGTGGGAGATCCCGGTGGAGTCGAGGCGCCTGGCTGTCAGGAGGAACTTGGGAAACCAGAAGAGATAGAAGTACCAGACCGGGTCGGTCATGCCGCGCGCGATCATGAACTTCCAAAGCGCAGGCTGCGAGAGCAATGCCAGAAGACTGGCACCAGCTGTCGGTTGTCGTTGTTGCCGCGTCGTAGAGGGGAACCGCGGCCGATAGATCAGCCACCATAGTGGGAGCCAGAGAAGACCGGCGATGCCATCGACGAGGAAGATGCTACGCCACGGGTAGTGCGTGGTGATGAGCATGATGGTCGGAACAGCGATGACCGCCCCGCAGGTCGCACCCAGGGTATATAGCCCAACGGCCAGGCTCTGCCGACGCGTTTCGATGGTTTCGACGACCGCCTTGGGCGCCGCGACCCAGAGGCCGGGCTCTCCCAAACCCAGCAGGAATCGCGCGATGCCCAGCGTAAACATGGAATGCACGAAGGCCGTGCAAGACTCCGCGAGCGACCACACGCCTACGAAGAGCGTCATGCTGGCGCGGACGCCCAGACGGTCCACGATGAAACCAGAGAGTGCATAAGCGAAGGCGGATGCCATCAGGAACAAGCTGATGATGTGTCCGTACTGTCGATCCGTAAGATGTAGGGCGGCCTGCATACGTGGCGCTACCACGGAGAGACTCTGCCGATCGAAGTAATTGAGCAGTGCCACGACGAACATGAGCACGACGATGATCCATGGGCGGATGCTTCGTTTTGTCATGTGCGGACTCAGCGACAAGATACCTCAAAGATAGCTGGTGGAGCTTCGCCGCGGGCGAGTACTTCGATCGTGATCGCCTTGGTTTCAATCGGTGTTGGCAACTTCAGCGAGAACCGCGTCTGATGGTTCTCCATGATGTGCGCCAGCACGTCCCCTTCGGCTGTGGTGATGCGGAGGGATCTGATGCATCCTGGCATGATGCGTTCGGGATGGCCCAGCAGAACCGATTCCATGGGATGGTCATAGTCCGTATCGAAGGTGAGGGTGATCCGACGGAGAGATTGCGGCTCATTCCACTGTAGTCGCAACCATGGATGCTCATCGGTGTATGCGGGAGCCCATGCGTTTGTACCGCACCATGGCCTTGAGAAGCCGTTAACAACCATCTCCGGTTCATAGGCCGGAATCGGAGGATGAAACGTTGCGGCGAGGAGCCTTGCGCCGGGCCTGCGAGCTGGGAGCCAGAACGCGAAGGTGTCGACCCCTGAACCGGGAGGGGGAGTTTGAACAGGCGACTTCGCAACAGCTGCATTCATTCTTTGGCTGACCATGAGGACACCGGGAGACTGTGCGCGGCTCAACAGCATAGCGCCATGAGCGAACGGAGCGACGATGAGGAAGACGTGCATGGGGAACTCCAGCACGCTGTCGAACTGTGCGCGAACCGCGACGCAGGCACCGGACTCCACGCGAATCTCGACTGCCTCGAGGAACTCGTCCGGGGTTGTGTTTCCTCTGCGGGACGATGTCCATAACTCGACACGCACCGTCGTTGGCAGATCAATCCGTGCATAGAGGGTGGTCGCAGGAAGCTTTCCTGCCTGTGCGGGAAGGAGAAGTGCGACCGGGATGTCAGGTTCACTGACCTCTTCGCTGGAAGGGAAGTGGTCGAGCTGGAGTGAGCTGCTGGCCGTGATCGTCGCCATCCTGGCAAGGTTCGCCGAATCTGTAGCTCGGACGCCGGGTATGTGCTGACCAGCCGCCAGCAGGCGCTGCTGGAGGGTGTTCATCCTGGAGGGCTGCAAGAGATCGCGTGGCAGCAGCCTGGATTCTGTGCAGAGCGCAGCGGCCATGCCGACTGACTGAGCTCCATGGCCGCAGGTTGCCATCACGCGCGTTGATCCGAAAGCAATATGGCTCGCACTGATGATGCGACCGGCGAGGAATAGGTTCGCCACATTACGGCTATACATCGCACGATAGGGGATCTGGTAGACACCCTTGGCATGCCATTGCGTGCACCCCGGCTCAGCGCTGAATATGCCGTCTGATGGATGCAGGTCGATGGCCCATCCGCCATAGGCTACGGCATCCTGAAACGATGTTTGACTGACGATATCGTTCTGGGTGATCACGACATCGCCGAGGAAGCGACGGCTCTCGCGTTTGCCCGGAATGCTGCCCATCCATTCGAGGGTGAGGTTCTCAGCTTCCGGGAAGTCGCCGGAGTTCTTGATGTAGTTCCATACGCCATAGGCGATGGCCCAGAGTTCCCACTTGATCTCTTCCGTGGCCGTGACGGTATCGAGGTTGCCACCGTATTCCAGCCACCAGAGCCGGCATCCTGTATCCGATACGCGGAAGTCGCGGTATCGAGGGATCCTGGTGATGTCGTTCAGCGCAAAGGCCGGAGGTACATAGGTAACCGGCCGGCCAGCGTCCTTGCTATAGAAATAGATGGAATGTCCGAGGAGCTTGTGTTCCGGCTGGTTGGGCGCCAGAGGCTCATCAAATTCCGAACGAGCTTCGCATCCCATAAGGAACTCGGCGCCAGCGAGGAAGCCGAGGATACCGTCGCCAGACGCGTCGACAAACAGCGGCGACTCGAGATGGTACGTTGTCTGGTTCTGGCTGTTGAACGCGCGCACTGCGGCGATCGTTTGCCGATCCTTCATCCGCAGCTCATGGACGGATGTATTGAGCAGGAGGGTAATGCGCTCCTCGATACGCACCTTCTCGAGCACAACCGAATCGAAGATGACGGGATTGCCTTCAGGATTGCGCCACATATTTTCAACGAGAATCTCGTCGATGACGCCGCCCTCGCGAGCCCAGCGATTATTGTTGCCCATGTGCGATGTTGCCCCAAGGACCCAAAGGCGCACCTCGCTGGAGGAGTTTCCTCCGAGCACAGGACGGTCCTGCACGAGTACAACAGACAGACCCTCACGCGCGGCCGTGATGGCGCAGCAGACACCTGCGAGTCCGCCTCCAACGACCACGAGGTTAGCCATCGTCACGATTTCGTTGCACTCTCTCACGCTGCGCAAATCCCTCATCTGATCCCGCCAATCATTTACGAGACGAAGCGAGCTTATAAGTTAAGCGATAAACCTGTCCAGTTGCTTCAGCGGTATTTCCGCAGGGCCTGCTCGATGACCGGCGCGAGGAGAGCGTAGCCAGCACTGTTCGGGTGTACGCCATCGATCGTCAGACTTGCCCGCATGCGGCCGTCGCCGTCCGCAAGTGGCCGGTTGATTGGCAGGAGACCCCAATGCCTTTCGTGGCACATCTCAGCCAGGAGCGAATTGAGCTCTGATATCCGCTCAACCGTGCGCAAGCCAGTGAGGGGGCGCATGCAATCGCAGACCGGCGTCATTTCGGCGACAAAGACGCGGATATGGTGAGACTCCGCAAGTTCGCCCATGGATCGCAGGTTGTCACGAATCTCTTCGGGAGAGAATCCGAGCCGCATATCATTCCCGGCGCCTTCGAGCACAACCGCAGAGGGATGTAGTAGCAGCACGTCCTGGCGCTCGCGTAGCAGGAGTTGCGCTGTGGTTTGCCCGCCAATACCGCGATTGATCCAGCCAGCATGCGTGAACCAGGCGCCGGCGCGAACTCCCCAATATTCCATAATCGAGTCACCGAGAAACACGACCTTAACTGTTCTGCGCGCACTGATGAGCTCGGCATCGGCCTGGCGATATCGTCCCATGGCTGCGAAATCAGCAGTGCGCGAGTTTGGAGCTGCGATTTCGGTCTGCGCGGCGGCGCTCCAGCAACACGAGAGGAGGGAAAGCGTCATGCCATATTGCACGATGCGGGGACACCCCTGGTTACGGAAAAATCCATTATTTCCAGGATTAAGCGTTTGACAACACCGTGGAGATGTCCTTAGGATTCTCGGCGTTCCTGAGTTGTCCATGATCCGGGCTCCAGCCTGCGAAGATGAGTTAAGCGTTTTACAAAGGTACACTTCAAGGAGATTCAGCACAATGTCCAACGCAATCCTCCATCGCCTTCGGCAGGTTTGCCGCGTAGCCGTGATCTGCCTGGCGGCGGCAAGCGTCCTCTCGCTCCCGGTGAAGGCGCAGCAGGACGTTGGTACGATCTCTGGAACGATTACGGATCCAGCGGGCAGCCTTGTTCCGGGCGCCAAGGTGCATGTCGCTAATGTCAGCACGGGTATATCGCAAGACGTGAGCAGCAATGCGGAAGGGTTCTTTGCGACACAACCCATTGCTCCCGGGCGCTATACCCTGACGATCACCATGGCCGGTTTCTCGACCATCAACGTTCAGGACGTGGTGGTGGACGCCGCCGCGCATGTTTCTTCGAACGTCCAGCTTCGAGTGGGAAGTGTTGAGACCAGCGTCAAGGTGGAATCGACTCCGCCGGCCCTGGATACTGTCGACGCGCAGGTGGGCAACACCGTGGACACAAGGGCTGCGGAGGACCTGCCGGTGAATGGTCGAAGCGTGCTGGCTCTCGCAACCATCAGCCCTGGGGTTGAATCGGCGGTGGGCGCTACGAGTGAAGGCTTCACGAATCGGGGCACGCAGACATCTGCGATCCGCATCTCGGGCGGTGTTCCTGGTGGAAATAACGATCTGCTGGATGGCGTGACCAATCTCCAGAACTACCTGGGAGAGATTGCGATCAACCTGAAGTCTGACTCGGTGCAGGAGTTTCGCATCATGACCGGCATCATCCCAGCACAATTCGGCTACACCTCGGGTGGCGTGATCAACGTCATCACACGTTCGGGCTCAAACCAGTTGCATGGTTCCCTGTACGAGTTTTTCCGCAATGATGCTTTGGATGCGGCACAAGCGATTCCGCGCCCAGCGTTTGGAAAGCCCGAGCTCCGATTCAATAACTATGGTGGTACCCTTGGCGGCCCGATCAAGCATGACCGAGCATTTTTCTTCGGGAACTATGAGGAGTATAGGTTTGTGAACGGGAGTCCTCAGTACTACACGGTGCCGACCGACCAGGAACGGACGGGCAACTATAGCGATCTCGGAAGGGAGGTTGCGGTGGGTGGTTCGATTGTTTGCTACACGTACCCGAACCTGAATCCCGCAACCGGCGCGAACGACCTTCAACTCTATAACCCGAGCACCGGGACGACGACCGTCAACCGTACGGCGTACTCGAACAACCAGCTGACAAACATGGATCCTGTGGCGCTGGCTGCCCAGAATGCGTTTTATCCGCACCCGAACAATACGGTGGGATCGTACGATGCGTGTACTCATGCGAACAACTACTATGCGGACCCGAAGCTGGTATCGAACGAGCGCACCGCGTTAGGCCGAGTCGATTACCAGCTGACGGCGAAGGATAATGTGGTGGCGCGCTACGCGTACTACCAGAACTATACGAACAATGGGAATCTCGGACTGAGTCCGCTGTTTTATCGGAACGATACGCTGACCAATCAGAATGCGATGCTCTCGGCGACGCATACATTCTCATCTTCGTTGGTGAATGACGCACGAGTCGCTGTGCTGCGCTCGGACTTCCCATTTGTGGCTGCGACCGCAAATCAGAACTATGCTGGCAAGCTGGGCCTGCCCAACGACACGCCATACGTTGCGCCCATCTTTAACAGCAGTGTGGTCACCTTGAATGGGACGGTCGGCTTCCGTGCCTCAACGACGATCGAACTCCTTGACGATGTGACGAAGGTTCTAGGCAACCACACATTGCATGCGGGCTTCGACGGACGGTTTTCAGAGGGGTACAACAATCAGTCCGGGAATGCGTCGGGCTATTTCAGCTTCAGCACAGCCCAGACGGCAGCGGGGAACAACACCACCGTCACCTCCGGTACAGGTAATCAGTACGCGAGCTTTCTGGTGGGTGCAGTGCAGAGTGCGTACATCCAGCTGGCCTCAGGCACGGCGTATCGGAAATGGCAATACGCGGGATATCTGCAGGACGACTGGCATGTGAATCAACGCCTGACGCTGAACCTCGGACTGCGCTATGACTTTCAGCAGCAACCGTACGAGAAACACAATGGCATCGATGATTTTGATATTACTCGGACGAACGCTGTTACCGGTCTTGCTGGGGCAGTGCGGTATGCGGGGCTGAATGGTGAAGGCAGGAACTTTGTCGCGGAAAATGCGAACGACTGGGGACCTCGGGTAGGCTTCGCGCTCGTCCTCACGGGAGATAACAAGACGGTGGCCCGGGGCGGTTATGGCATCTACTATCCGACAACGGCGCAGGCATCCTACGATCAGGCGGCAGGCAACCCCAACGGATTTGGCAACATCACGACGAACTACAACTCTGCGACGGCCAACGGGCCAGCCTTTCAGTTGTCGTCGGGCGTGCCCTACGCTCCTTCTCTTCCACTAGGAGCTGCGGCAGGACAGACGGCGTTTCTGGGGCAGACGGGTTACTACATCCTCCCCCATGCAAAGGATCCACAATCGCAGGTGTACACGTTGACGGTATCGAGAGAGCTGCCGTTTGCCACTGTGCTTGATGTCACGTATCTCGGCAATAAAGGGGCGCACTTCAATCTTGGATCGCAGAACTTCGATGTGTTGAATCCCAGCAATTTTGGCCTAGGGACAGCGTACCTCAACACGAGCGTTGCTAATCCGTATGCGGGAATGGTGCCCGGATCGCTCGGAGCAGCAACGATTACACGAGCCAACCTGTTGAAGCCCTATCCGTATATGTCATCGGTGCAGTACAGCAATCCGCGCACCGCGCACTATGACGCGAACTATCTCTATGTATCGGCGCAACGCCGTGCCGAGCACGGATTGCAGATCATGGGCTCGTATACCTATGGCAAGGTGATGAGTCTTCCGATCTATACGGATATCGCAACGACCACCGGCATCACACAGACTGGCGGCTCGGTGCAGAACATCCTGAACCCGGACGGCGACTACAGTGTGGACGCCATCGATGTGACGCATCGCGGCGTCGTATCGGCGCTGTACGACCTGCCCTTCGGGACAAATCAACGATTCCTCAACCACGGCAATGGGTTGGTGAGCCGGGTCGTGGGCGGTTACCAGGTGAACATGATCATGACCGCCGAGACCGGCCGGCCACTCGCGTTCACCGGGGCTTCCAACCAGGGAATCGCGACTCGTCCGAACTTCAATCCGGGGGTTCCGGTTGCGGTGGCGGGGCCGAACAAGAATAGATGGTTCAATCCTCTCGCGTTCATCGATCCTCCGGACTATAGCTTCGGCAATGTGCCGCGGTACTACTCCAAAGTTCGAGGACCAGGCGCATTGAACTTTGATCTCTCCGTATTCAAGACGACTCAGATCACGCAACGGACGTCGCTGGAACTTCGTCTGGAGGCTTACAACGCCTTCAACAAGACGAACCTGGGGCCGCCGAATACAAGCTTCACTGCGGGCCCTGCTGCCAACCCCGCGAATCCATATGCCGAGGGAGGCACGAATACGAACTCGAACTTCGGCAAGATTCTGACCTCGTCTGCGCCACGAAATGTCCAGCTTGGCGCCAAGCTGCGCTTCTAACGTTCCTTGCGGGGAGAGGTGATCGTGCGACGTTTCTTATTGATTGGTGCGGCTGTGGCTGCGTCTTGCGTGAATGGGAGTGCACTTGCGGAACAGCCTATTGTCCTATCCAACGGCCGGGTTCAGATCTCTGTAGCGATGGAAGGCGCACGCTACAGCTTCATGCAGGGCACCGATACGATTGTTGGCGCAGCGCCGGTTGCCGGGATTCTGATCGATGGAAGCCCAGTCACCCTGGAGTCGCACGAGGCATGCTCGCACAGCAATTGCATGCTGCACGGCAGAACGACTCGGGGAGCAACTCTTACGCTAGATGTGGAGATGCGGGCAAACGAGGCTGTGCTTGCCGCCGAAGTGCAGCCGGCTGGCGCAGAAGTTCGCTTCGTAACAGCTGGCGCAGCACCGGCGTATGGACTTGCCGATCATGCTGTGGAGCAGAGGCAGTTCTCGACTGATCACAAGCCTTTCTACGATACGGAGGTTAGCGGCTTTACGGACGATGAGTTTCTCTCCGGCCAGGGACTGACGCGGCTGGTGAGCAACTTCGTGATCTATCCCAGGCAGCAGTTTGCGGAGCTGTTGATCGATCCGACAGCGAAGATCGTTCACACGTCCGCGAAGGAGATCGTGCAGGGGGTGAAACACGCCGAAGGCGAGCTCCGGCTCTACTATTTCTTCGGAGACCCGCACCAGATCTACGCAGCCTATCGCGAGGCTCGCAACGCTGCGGGGTACCGAATCTGGATGCCGAAGTATGAAGCTCTTGGTGTGGGCTGGGAAGCATTCGGGGCGTTGGGGTGGAACACCAATGCCAAGACCGACCAGGAGAGCATCGATCGCTACCTGAAAGAAGGCTACCCTCTGCGCTGGGCAGTCATCGGCTCGGGGTTCTGGCCGTCAAAGCCGGAGACAATGCATGAGACCACCAGCTTTGGCCTGTGGGATAAGGCGAAGTACCCCGATCCAGCTGCACTGATCCAGCATCTGCATGACGAGAAACTCACGGTGATGCTTGGTTTGAGGATCACCTTCATCGTTGGAGGCCCGTATTCGGACGAAGGGGTTGCGAAGGGATACTTCCTCAAAGAGGATGGGCGGGCGAGGATCTATCGCGGCGGTTGGCCACATTCTCCCTACTATCTGCTGGACGCGCACAACCCCCAAGCTCTGGACTGGTACATGTCTCTCGTCAAGAAGTGGCAGGACTACGGCATCGGTGGCTGGAAGGAAGATTTCTACGGCTATGGTGGCAGCGGGCTACGCGATGACAAAGTTGACCCAACAAACGATCGCCTGATGGCGCAGAAGCAACTCGTCATCGAACGGAACGGGTATCTTTCGTCCAACGGCGATCTGCATCGCATCAACGACTTCAACTATGACCAGGATCAGGATCGTGGGCCGGTGAACGCGCTTGCATTCGCCTACAGCGGGTTCCCCCTGGTCTATCCGGACATCGTCGGAGGTACCTTCGGCGAGAGCCGCTTCAACACACAGCGCACGGAGCGCATGCAGGTATATGTGGCACGCAATGCGCAATGGGCCGCGATGCATAGTTCGATGGGAATGGGCGAACCTCCGTGGAGCTTCTCGGCTTCGACTGCAAAGGTAATGTTGCAGGCGGCAAAGCTGCACGAACGCATTGCACCTTACCTTTTCAGCAATGCGCGCAGGTTCTATGAGGACGGTTATCCGTGGACGATGACGCCGCTGCCAATCGCGTTCCCGAACGACCCCAAAGCTTACGGGCGCGAGAACGAGAAGGATCGCGCTTACGAGTGGATGATCGGAGATTCTATTCTCGCGACTCCGCTGTATGGAGGAGATTTCGATACGGCTAAAGGGCGCGACGTCTATCTGCCTGCCGGAGAATGGATGGACTTCGATACAGGCAAGCTGTATGACGGTGACCAAATGTTGCGGGGCTATTCTTTGCCCATTGGAAAAACTCCGATGTTCATTGGAGGGCCCGGTGTCACGCTTGAGGCAATTGATGGAGTCAATCGCATCTGCATCTATCCGGTATCGCTGCAAGCCACGACAACGATAACGCTGCCGGGGAGTGACAGGCCCATTCGTGTAGCAGTCCAAGGTTTGCGGCTAGGTATGACGTGGCGTTCGGTGGAGGTGGTAGATGGTGAAGGACGCGCAGTTGCAGTCCGACGAGAAGGCCATGGATTCAGCTTCGTTCCAGCCGCTGCGGCGTCTTATCGAGTTATCGCGAAACCCTAACCCAGAGTTGGCCTCCGGCTCCGCTGGGGAGGCAGTAGACGCCGATAAGAGCTGAGTCCATCCAGATGTTTCCAGGTGTGATCCCCCAGGCACTCGCAAGAGAGAACTGCTCCGCCCGGGCAGCCGACAGGCCAGAGAAACTCTTGGACTCTGCGTTCCCGGTTCCATCGCAAGACTTAGGACATGACGCCGGCCGATGTACTGAAGCGAACGCTACTTCCGGGAACGTAATCGGGGGAACGACAAAATCTCCATTTGGCGAATGCTCTTTTACCGCCCTGGCCCAGCGCGATGGAAAAGCCACTTCTTTCGTCGGGGTCTTCATGATCGGGCCGCATGAAAATATCGAATATTGTGGACGGCTTGCCTGATACGGCTGCGACGAAGCTCCTCGCCCGAACGCTTCTTCTGCACTGCATCTCCCGTGAGTCTTAGCTCATTCGTCGCGATACGGCCTGAAGGATCCTTCAGGTTCAGTGCGGTGCCGTAGCGGATCTGTCAGACCGGCAAATAGCACATCGGACGAAACAGGAGCCGCGTCGAAAGACTCCTGCGGCGCGGCCAGTGCCGACGGTCGCCCGACGCTCGTGGAGCAAGAATCCCCAATTGAAACAATTTCATATAGATCAAACGTGGATGAGGTCCAGCACTCGATCCTCCGATTCTTCAAGATGCATGCTTGACAAGCTTTGGGTCGGGCTCCTAGATTTCTCCGGCACCTGTAAGGCAACTTTTGGAACGGGTCAGGCTGCCGGGAGATCCCATGCGCTATCCGCACGTATTCGCACGTCTTGTTATCGCCGTTGTTGTGACCGCAGCCTTGCGTGGCAGCGCTTCGAGCGCCCAGCAGGCACCGATCGCTCTGCCCAATACGATCACCAGTCTGGCAGGTGGCGCGACCGGAGTTGCGAGTGGTTCGGCGTGCGTTACGGACTCGTCGCTGACTGCGCTGGACGCGTTTGGTGATGGTTGCCCTGGCGCGTCCGCGGTGTTCAGCAGCGACCTGCGTGGCGGCGTTGCGGTCGATCCGTTTGGCAACGTATGGGTAGCCGATAGCAGCAACAGTGCGATTCGCAAGATTGATGCACGTTCGGGCATCATTACGCTCGCAGCGGGTAAGGGCACGGCATGCTCGAGCAAGACTGACTCCAACGGTGATGGCTGTCCGCAGTCTCAGACGGTGTTCAGCAGCACTCCGCGAGGCATTGGCACGGACCCATGGGGCAACGTGTTCGTGGCGGGGTATGGGAGCAGCCTGATCTCGGTGCTCTGTAATGCGACCTCGCCGTTGTGCCCGAATACCACTGGAAAACATCTGGTTGGTTATATGTACTCGGTGGCCGGTTGCGTGGCCACGACCAGCTCTGCGGGCACCGGCGGTGCAGGCGCTGATGGGGGTATCGCGCTGCCGACGGGGACATGCTCCACGTCTGTCGCGGAGTTGAATCAGCCGCGCGGGGTCGCAGCTGATGTGTATGGGAACGTGTTCATTGCGGACACGGCGAACCTGCGCTATCGCGTGGTCGTGGGACCAGCGACCTGGAACGGCGTGGCAAATCCGATGGCCAGTGTCATCTCGATGAACCCGACGTATAGCTCTGTGACGGCGGCAACCGCTGCAGGGCATATCTATCCGATCCTGGGCGGAGCGACATCCCCTTCGTCGGGTGCAGCGTGTTACTCGGGTGCGACGGTGACCGCACTGGATGCGCTCGGCGATGGCTGCCCGGCATACGTGACCAGCACGAACACGAGCAGCTCCTCCGCCCAGGGTGTGGCTGTGGATCCTGCAGGAGATGTGGTCTTCGTCCCGGCGAGTGACCTTCGCGTGCGTGTGCTTTACATGGGGGGCACGGCGATGGCCCACCTGATTACGGTGAACAACCCCGGCGTAACGCCAGTGGTGGGCTACGTCTACTCCATTGCGGGTGGCGGAGCGAGTACTGCCCCGAGCAGCACTCCAATTCTCGGCTCGGCGGCGAAGCTGGATACCAGCATCTTCAAAGTTGCGGTCTCGTCGAACGGAGACATCTACATCGGTGACAGCGCCGCGGTGCTTTACCTGGATGGAGCGACTGGATATATCCGCAAGCTGTTCGCATCGGGCGCGGTCTGCGGCAGTGCGACGGACACGGTCGGCGATGGCTGTCCTGCAAGCGCGGCCACCTATGGTGGATCGAACGGTCTGGGAATAGCTCTTGATGCGTTCAACAACCTCTACATGGCAGACACCACGAACAGTCGCGTTCGTGAGGTTGCTGCAACGACTCTAATCCCAAGTGCGATGGGCTCGACCGCCAGTCAGACCGTGGTGTTGCACAACTCAACGACCTCCTCCGCTTCGACTCTGCCGGGCACCTCGGAGATCAGTCTTGGCTCGACCACCTGCGGTTCGGTCAACGCCGACAGCACCGTAGAGTGCTCGGTGCCTGTGACATTTGCACCGACGAAGCCTGGAGTCAGGTCTACCGCGGTAGCAACGACTGGAGCTCTCGCCGGAACATTGGCTCTCTCCGGGGTGGGCTCGGGCCCAGTGCTGACTTCGGACATCCCGAACCCAACGACAGGTGTGTATGGCGCAGCGATTACTCCCGCAGCCATCGCAATCAGTGGCAGCGGCAACGTATATGCGGTGGACTCCGCGACAGGGAACTACGTCCAGATTCACAGCGACGGCAGCGTGACCGTGCTGGCGTCGGGTGCACCTACTGGAACGGTGTCGTTGGCGGTCGACTCATCGGAGACGTTGTACGCCGTGGGCTCGAGCAGCACGACCATCAGCACGGAGACGCTGAACTCCAGCGGCACGTACGTGGCTGGCTCCATCAGCTATACGCCTGGTACGAACCCCGCGGCGCCGCGCGCAGTGACCGTTGATGCCAATCACACAATCTACGTCTACGATCTGACGAACCAGTCGATCTATCGCTTCGTCAACACCGCGTTGTCCAGTGGAGCTCCCACCGTGATGGGTACGGGCTACACCAGCGTCGTGGCTCTCGCGCTGGACCCGCTTGCGAATCTATACATCGCGGACAAGGGCGCGCAGACGCTGTACCGCATCAACCCACTCGGCGTGCAGACGAGCCTAGCGACTAGCTTCACGCCGACGTCCCTCTCGGTCGATGCTGGCGGAGCGGTGTATCTGCAGGATGCTGCGAGCGGTACGCTTGTGGTGCATACCAGCAATGGCCTACAGACCACGCTGCTATCGGGGCTCTCGCAACCCTCTGGTGTAGCAGTGCAAGCGAACGGCGACGTGATCAGCGCAGATGCAGCGACGGCCGGCGTTCTCGCTATTACGCGCACGTCCGTGAGCTTTGGCTTTGGGACGAGCACGTCGACCACGTTGACGGGAACACTGGGCAACGCCGGCAACCTTGCGGCGCCTCTGTTTGCGCAGACGGATGCCAGCGACTTCGCTTTAGTCGCCGGGGTGACGAAGGGTTGCACCTTCGCATCAACCGCTCTCGGCAAGGGGCAAGGCTGCACCTTCAGTGCGAGCTTCACTCCTACGGGATCGGGGACCGGGGCGGTCAGTGACGTACTGACTTTGACTCCAGCGAGCAGCATTGGCTCGCTGACGCTAACCGGCACCAAGACGGGCACCGCCGTGACGACGATGACCACGGTGACGAACCAGACTCCAGCCTCGCCTGTCTATGTGCCGAGTGCTACCGAGGTGAGCTTCACCGTAACGGTGACGCCCTCCAGCGGAAGCGCGACAGGCAGCGTGAACGTGTCGATTGATGGAGGTACAGCGACCGCCTATGCTCTTACGAGCAACGCCGCGGCCGTGCCGCTGTCGGGGCTGACCGCGGGGGCACACACGATCCAGGCAACGTACCCGAGTCAGGGCGGCATTGTCGGATCAACGTCGACGGTGAGCAACTTCTCGATCGCCCAGGCGACAACCTCATTGACGTGGACGCCGACGATGGTAAGCGTGCCGGTAAGCCAGGCGCTGGGCACGGGCGTATTGAATGCGACGTCAGGCAGCATCCCAGGGGCGTATGTCTACACTGCGACACCCTCCGGTGGTCCGGCGATATCTGTCGATGCCGCGAGCTATCTGCCCATTGGAACGTATGCCCTGGCCGTGACGTTCACTCCGACGGATGCTACGGACTACAGCGGGTCGACCGGGAATGTATCGAGCTTCAGCGTCGTACAGGCCAGCACCACGTCTACTGTTGGTGCTACGACGAACCTGGTCGCCGCGGATGGTTCCGGAAATTACACAACACTGAGCGCTGCCGTCGCTGCACTGCCGACGGCAGGAGGGGCAATTTACATCGCGCCCGGCACGTATACGGAACAGGTCAGCATCGCGTATCCCAATGTCTCGCTGCGTGGCCTGGGTGGTGATCCCACCAAGGTCATTCTGACTGCCGAGGCGGGCGCTACACCGAACGCACAGAACGGTGGCAAGACAGGAGATGAGGGCTCGTCGACACTGAACGTCGACAAGGCAACGATCAATACGACGACCTATGTTCCGAACAATTTCTATGCGGAGTACATGACGGTCAACAACACGTGGAACACAGATACGAGTGTGAATCCGTCGGCTCTCGTGTCGTCCGGCGGCTCGTGCGTGGCCAACACTTCGAATCTGTCGAACAACGCGCTCTACCTTGCGGGCACACTCTGCTATCCGCAGGCACTCTCGGTGTGGACCAGGTCGGATCAGTCGGTCTTCAACAATGTCCGCCTCAACAGCTTGCAGGACACTCTGTATGCGGGCAGCCAGGGATCGAGCGGATCGTCGTACACAGCAGCGCGACAGTACTTCTGGAAGGGCTATATCACGGGCGACATTGACTATGTCTTCGGCGATGCCGCGATGGTCTTCGATCAGACGCAGTTCTACACCCAGTGGCACGCGACGACCGCTGGTGGCGGCACAGAGACGATCTCTGCGCAGAACAAGGCTGTGGCCAACGGCAGCACGAATGACTACCTGAGCGGCTATGTGATGAATGCCTGCACGCTCACCTCGCAGAGCACGGGCATGACTGGCCTCTACTTCGGGCGGCCCTATGGTCAGTTCTCCACGAATGTCTTACTGAACACGAAGGTCGACCAGGTCAATCCACTTGGGTGGCTGGAATTTTCCGGGCAGACGAACCTTCCGACGTCGACGTACGCGGAGTACAACAGCATCCCGTATACAGATGCGCAGGGCAACACGGGGCAGGGCGTAACTGGCACGAGGGAGACAACGTCCATCGCTCCGCAGGTGTACACCACTGCGGCGCAAGCAGCAAAGTGGGCGCCTGTGACGTTCCTGGGCCAAATGGCAAACGGAACGTCCTGGAACCCGACGACCGCTCTTGCGGGGTACAGCAATGCCTTCACTCCGACGACAGCGATCAGTGCACACGCGGGGACGAGCGTGACGCTGCTCTATCGCCCGCAGACTCCCGGGGCCGGCGTGGTACCGACAGGTACCTACAGCATCTACGACAATGGCAGCCTGCTTATCAGCGGGACGCTGGATGCTTCGGGCTCGGCATACTACACCACGACCTCGCTTCCGGTGGGCCCAAACAACCTGACAGTGAGTTACAGCGGCGACAGCAACTTCCTCGGATCGACATCAGCGAGTGCCTATGTCGTTACCATCACGCCGTCTTCCAAATTGACCCCTGTCGTTGGCATCACTGCGACGGCTGGTGCAAGCTATGGACAGTCCGTTATCGCAAATATTGCGGTGTCGGGAACGGGAGTAACGCCCACGGGATCTGTAAGTTTTTCCGTCGATGGCGGAACTCCAGCATCGAAGAACCTCACGGGGGGAGCGGCCTCGTTTACGCTTAGCGGCTTGACCGCAGGTGCTCACAGCCTGAGTGCGGTTTATACCGGCGATACGGTCTATAGCGGCGGAAATGGCACAGGCAGCGTGTCGCTCGCTAAGGTTGTGTTGCAAGTCACAGCCAACAGCCAGACGATCGCTTACGGTACGTCCGCCGCGACATATACTGCGAGCTATATTGGGTTCGTACCACCCGATACGACGAGTGTCCTGAGCGGCAGCCCTTCGCTGACCACTATCCCCGCCACGCCGACGGCACCCGGCAGCTACACCATCACAGCTGTGCAGGGAACGCTTAGCGCAACGAACTATAGCTTCACGTTCGTCAATGGCACACTCACGATCAATGCACCGCCTTCCACCACGGCAGTCGCGACTGGCGATACGCGCACAGTGACCGAGCCTAGCTTCCCATCGGTCTGCATGCAGCTCGTCGCTGCGATCGCCGACACGAACGGCGACATCCCCTCGAGCGTGGATGCGACCAACACCAATCCCGATGGAGCGCGCATTCAGGCGGCGCTGAACGCCTGCACTTCCGGTCAGGCCGTGGAGCTCTCCGCAGGCAACGCCGGTGCGGATGCGTTCCTTACGGGGCCGCTGGTGATGCCGTCAAACGTGACGCTGCTCATCGATCCGGGCGTGACGATGTACGGATCACGCAATGCACAGGACTATGACGCCGTTGCCGGGACGCATACCTGCGGCACCGTCAACAGCAACAGCGCGACGAGTTCCTGCAAGCCGCTGATCCTGATCAACGGAGTAAGCAATGTAGGAATCATGGGCTACGGCAAGATTAACGGCCGTGGTGGCGACGTCGTTCTCAACGCGTTCCCGGCCAGTTATGCGGGGCAGACCTGGTGGGGCCTCGCGACGATTGCAAACAGCGGAGGAAATCAACAGAATCCGCGCATGATTCAGCTGGGCGGCAATGCTTCGAACATCACGATGTACAAGATCACGCTGATGAATTCGACGATGTTCCATGTTTCGACCACGAGCTCGGTTGCGGGCTTTACGGCATGGGATGTGAAGATCGTGACACCGACCAGCTCACGTAACACGGATGGTATCGATCCGGGCAATGTAAACAACTTCACCGTGACGCGGTCGTATATCTCGGATGGCGATGACAACGTTGCAGTTGGTGCATCGGGCTCCAATCCCGCGACGAACATCTCCATCACCAACAATCATTTCTATGCCGGCCATGGCGAATCGATTGGGAGCTATACGTCGGGCGGGGTGAGCAACGTGCTCTTTGACGGCAACATGCTCTCAGGCAACGCGAGCGTCGATTCCAACTCCACGGGTATCCGCATCAAGAGTGCGAACGACCGTGGCGGGGTGGTCACGAATATTCAGTATTCCAACTCGTGCTTCCAGAACCATAAGGCGTTGATGCAGTTCACGCCTCTGTACAACACGAACACCGGAACGTTGACTCCGAACTTCAACAATATCCTGCTTCAGAACCTGACCTTCCTCACCGAAGGCACGGTGCAGCTCACCGGGTCTTCGAACAATGGAACGGTCTATCCCCTCGGGATCACATTCGACAACGTGGGATTCACTACCCTGCAGGCCTCAGACCTGAACGGGACTGCACCTTCGAACACCGTTGTGACGCTTGGTCCCGGCCAGGTATCGTCGAACTTTGTCACCGCGATCAATGCAGATGCTGGCTCGAACGGTGTGGTCGTGACGGACAACCGCACGGTCAGCACCCTGCTGCCGCCCACATGCAACTTTACCTACATCGCTCCCGAGCTCACGGGCCCGAATGGAGCGAACCAAAGCATCACGCAGGGGCAGACAGCCACTGCGGTTGTCATTCTCACGCCAACGGTTGCGGCCGCGTCGTATCCCTATCCCACGGGGATGGTCACGTTGACCGACTCCAACGGCGGGGGCATCACGACCGTCACGCTCCCGGGCTCCAGCGATACCGTAATGGTGCCGCTGACTGGACTTGCCGCAGGCACGCATACATTCAGTGCCTCGTACTCCGGAGACACCACCTATGTTCCGGCGATAAGTGGTCAGCCCTATGTGAGCTTCGGTTCTTATCAGGTTGTGGTCAATCCTGGCGCGACGTCGAGCACAACGACTGTGCTGACGGGAGTGCCGGCGTCGGTCTCGTATGGCACCGCGTTTACTGCGACAGCGAACGTGACCGGAGCGACGACAGGGAACGTGGAGTTCGTGGTCAATGGTGTGGTCGCAAGCACTTCGGCGATTGCGGGAGGAGCGGCTTCTGTCACTCTGAACCTGCCGGTTGGTGCATACTCGATCGTCGCGCAGTATCTCGGGGCAGCGGGGAGTGCCGCATCTGCTTCTGCTCCCGCGAACGTCACGGTCGGAGCGGCGGCTACGACGACAGTGGTCACGGCATCTTCTAAAACGACTACTGTTGGTGTGCAGATCAAGTTTGTTGCGACCACGACCTCCACAGCGGGGACTCCCACGGGGACGGTGACCTTCGCTGCAAGTGTGAATGGCGGCGTGGCTTCTACGGTGGGATCTGCCACGCTGAACAACGGCACCGCAAACGCGAGCCTCAACCTGCCACTGGGAACGGATAACGTCACGGCGACGTACATCGGCTCGGTGAACTTCGGCGCTTCCACCTCGACCGGAGTGGCCATCACGGTGAATCCGCCGACGGTGTACCCGCTGTCCTCCGCGCCGATAGCGCTTCCCCTGACAGTGAGCACAGTTGCAGGCGGAGCTACTGCGGCTAACGCCAATACCACGTGCGCCGGTTCCACGGATGCAAACGGGAATGGCTGCCAGGCCACGCAAATGGTGTTCAGTGGCTCGTCGCTTGATCTACGGAGCGTGGTCGCGGACCCCTTCGGCAACCTCTATCTCACAGATGCGAACGCAAGTGAGGTGCGGCGCATTACTCCCGATGGCACCATCACGCTCTTTGCTGGCTATTTGAGCGGCACAGCTTGTTTGCCTGCCGCAGGAGCACCGTGCAACCCAACGCTCGTAAAGCTGAATAAGCCGCGCGGCGTCTTTGCTGACGCGTTCGGGAATGTGTTCATCGCTGGATACAGCGACAACAAGGTGTACGAAGTGAAAGTTGCGGATGGTCTGATGTACCTGGTCGCCGGCAGTGGATCGCGACCGAGTGACCCGACCCAGACGAATGGTGACGGAGGCGCCGCGACAGCCGCGCTTATCAACCAGCCGCGCGGGGCCGCGGCCGATAGTTACGGCAATATCTATATCGCAGATACTGCGGACAACAAGATCCGCGAGGTCGATACGTCGGGAAACATCCAGACAATCATTGGCACCGGCATCAGCTCGTCGACGGGCGATAGCGGGCTAGCAACTGCTGCGACCGTCAGCAATCCGCAGGGTGTTCTGGTTGACCCGAGTGACAACGTCTATGTCGCAGATGCGGCACGCGTGCGCGTGTTGTGTGTAACGTGCGCCAGCGGATCGGGCCTGTATAACCTGCTGCAAAAGCTCGGTGTTTCGGCACCGACCAACGGCTACATCTACACCATCGCAGGCACAGGATCGAGCACCTATAACTACACCGCTCCGGCGCTCGCGAACACGGTGGACGTCGCGCCGCAGAAGCTTGCCATGGACGCTTCGTCGAACCTGTACATCAGCGATGGCAGTGGCGTGGCATGGTTTGTGGACGCGCATACTGGCTATATTCGATTGCTGGCAGGTAAGGGAACGAGCTGCAACTCGAGCAGCATCGGCGATGGTTGCCTGGGAACGCAGGCGAGCTTTGGTACTGGCACCGGCGGTGGTATCGGTGTTGGCGTTGACCTGCAAGGGAACGCGTATATCTCCGACACGTTGAACGGACGCATCCGCAAGATCGCGACCAACCTCATGTTCCCGTCAACTGCGACCGGAGCATCGACGACGCAGCCAGTGCGGTTGCACCTGATTGCAGGGGACACGCTTGGAACAACCTCGCTGCCGCTCGTCTCGACGGACTTCACATTGAGTTCCCTCACTTGCGTGACGAACACCGATACGACCCAGGACTGCAGCGCAACAGCGACCTTTACGCCGACGGTCGCAGGGCCACGCGGGGCGGCGATGCCCGTTACGACTGCGGGGTCACATACCGCGGTCTTCAGTCTTGGCGGGATCGGTAGTGGATCTGGGGCGACGCTTGATCCTGCGACGTCCACAACGATCGGCACGGGAATGACTCCGTCACTTGTGGCCGTGGACAGCCAGGGCAACGTATATGTGGCCGACGCGACAAGTAAGAAGCTGCTGCGGTTCGCGGCCGGTGCGACTGGGGCCTCTGCCAGCAGTACCGTGCTCGCGACCATCAACAACCCCACCGCCATCACGACGGACCAACGCGGCAACGTGTATGTTGCGGATGCAAGTGGCTCCGTGACGCAAGTCTCGTCCACTGGTGCAAGTGGGAGCTTTGGGACGTTCGCATCGCCCTCGGCGCTTGCGACCGACAGCGCGAACAATCTCTTCGTTGCTGACAGTTCAACCGCAATGGTCTATGAGGTGGGTGCCAACGGCATCGCGCAACGTACCTTGATCGCGTCGGGCCTTACGGGCCCAACGGCTATGGCTGTGGCCGCACCAAACGCGCTGTACGTGGCTGACGCCGGAACCATCTATCGCTATGGATACTCCAGCGCGACGCCAGTTGTGGTGAGTTCGGCGGTTGCTCACCCAGGCGCCTTCGCCGTGGATGCGGCGGGGAACCTATTGGTGACGGACAAGTCTGCGGGCACCATCAGCGCGATTCCGTCGAGTCCGAACACCGTATCGTTTCCTGTTGCGAGCGGGATCACGGCGAGCGCCCTGGCGGTCGATGGAAACGGGAACGTCTATACGGCGAACGGCAGCGGCGGTGTTGTTGAGCTGCTGCGAACGCAAGCGGCGGCAAGCTTCAAGGGGACGGGCATCCTTCCGGCTACGTTCACGCTGCTCTCCACGGGTAGCCAACCGTTGAGCATCTCGTCGCTGACTCAGACGGACAGTGCTGATTACTCGGTGACAGCAGCCGCTGCAGCGGATTGCACCGTCAGTGGCGGTGTGCCGTCAGCGGTGGTGATGGGTGGGGGCTGCGCACTGACTGCGACGTATGCTCCGACAACGTTCACCAACACTACAGATACGGTGTCCTTCAATGGAGCGGGTGCGCTGCAACTGGTGCTTACAGGAACAAATACTCCGCTGGCGACGACGCTTGTGTTGGGTGCTCCAACGCCCGCGAGTCCTGTGTTGGGGCAGTCGGTGAGCGTCACAGCGACGGTGGCTGCGGCGGCCGGATCACCTGCGGGCAATGTGGTCTTTACGGTCGACGGGACAGCGCAATCGCCGATTCCCATTGTCGCAGGTAGCTCGACCGCTACGCTGACCGGGCTTGCGGCCGGGAACCACACCGTAGGCGCGAGCTATACATCGAGTAACAACTTTCTTGCATCGAGCGCGACGGCCGTGAGCTTTGTAGTCAAAGGGACGCCGGCTCTGGCGCTGTCCGTTGCTCCCGCAGTCACATCGGGAAGCGAGTTGCAAGGAATCGCGTTGACCTTCACGGCCACTTTGACGGCGAGCAAATCTCCGGTCGGAACGGTGAGCTTCTACGACGGCTCAACGCTGCTGACAAGTGGTGTCGCCTTGAGCGGCAGTGGCGTTGCGACTTACACGACCTCGGCGCTTGCGGTTGGCGCACACAGCATCACGGCGCAGTTTGCCGGTGACTCCCTGAATCAGACTGTGACGAGTACCCCCGTGGCGTTCACGACAAAGGCTGCGGTAACGGCTGGCATTACGACCTCCACCCCAAGCCTGTACCTGTCGGTGTCGGCGCCTGGATCAACCACGGCCACGCTCTCCTACGCACCGAATGCAGGCTATGCGGGAACGCTGCAATTCTCGTGCGTGGGATTGCCAGCAGGCGTCACCTGCAGCTTCAATCCATCGACTCTGACCTTCACCCAGTCGAGCACAGCTGCGCAAACGACAACTCTGACGATTGCTGTGGCAGCGGTTCACGGCATGCTGCAACATGGACCGGGTGACGGACGCCCGATCTACTATGCGCTGCTCTTGCCGGGGCTCCTGGGATTGTGGCGGCAGCGCAAGAAGTACAAGCTCGCGTCGCGCTTGTTGCTGCTGGCTCTGATTTTCGGCGGCTTCGTTTCGTTGACTGGCTGCGGCAATGGTTCCTCCGTATCGAGCTCAACATTCAGTGTTGTGGCGACTGACGGAACCAATAGCATCTCGACCCTTGTGAATCTCACCATCCACTAGGATCGAGCAGAATTTGAATGCCGCCCCGGACTTCCTTCCGTTCTCGAAGTGAAGCTGGGGCGGCACTCTTGTTGCAGTGAAGATTGTCTGGACTGTCGCTCGCGATTGCAGTAATCTCTCGTCTCGGAACATTTGCGTTGAGAGGCCTCATGTCGTTCGCGCCATCGCGGCTGAGAGTGCATGATGCTGTATCAGCGTTTGCGATCGTTGACGTCCTACGTGGAAAACTCCGCATAAAGGGCCTTGGTTTTCATGTTGCGTTGCCGTCTCTGCAGCCCATTGTGATATAGAACTCTCTACAGACCTGAATTCATCCTGGATGATGGCTGTTTCAGTCAGCACCAAGTAATACCTGATCGACCTGTAGCTCTCGTAGTTCTTAACTCTTGCCTGGAGGCCCTCCTCTTGTTTGCTAACAAGACCCGAGCACGCGTGCGCGCGTGCTGCTTCGTACTTCTGGTGTCCCCGTTGTTCTTTGCTGCGTCAGCCATGGCGCAATCGGGGCTTGTGATTTCTCAGATCTTTGGCGGCGGCGGGAATGCTGGCGCTCCGTACTCGAACGACTACATCGAGATCTACAACCCGACTTCTGCAGCGATCAGTCTCGCAGGGCTGTCGGTGCAATATGCCTCCAGCACTGGTACTGCATGGCAGGCGACTCCACTCGGTAGCTCAAGCCTTGCCGCGGGACAATACTTTCTCGTGCAGGAAGCCAAGGGGAGCGGCACCTTCGCAGCACTGCCCACGCCGGATGCAACTGGCACCATCAATCTGAGCGGAACGACCGGCAAGGTCGCCCTTGTCAATTCGACCACTGCGCTCAGTGGCGCGTGCCCTATGGATGGAGTGCTCGATCTCGTTGGCTTTGGTACGGCGAATTGCTACTCCGGGTCTGGTGATGCGCCTACGCTGTCGAATTCGACGGCGGCGCTCCGCAGCAGCTATACCAATAACAATTCGGCCGACTTTACGGCGGCAACACCGAATCCGAGGAACACCTCCTATGGTTCGAGCAGCGCGGGCATCAGCGCTGCTGGCGCAGCGAATCCGTCGACGGTCACATCTGGCGGGTCAACTCTCCTCACCGTCACGGTGACTCCAGGGACGGCCCCGTCAAGCACGGGAATTACGGTCACTGCTGACCTGAGCGGAATCGGTGGCTCAGCGACACAAGCTTTCTATGACGATGGAACTCATGGCGATGTCACCGCTGGGGATAACGTCTTCTCGTTCTCGACCACCGCAATCAGCGCTACGAGCAAGACCTATTCGCTCTCAGCCAGCGTAGCGGATACACAACTGCGTAATGCAACTGCGAGCATTGGACTCACCGTCAATCTGCCCGCATCCAACGTGGCCATCCACGTGATTCAGGGGCAGAAGTCTCTGACGGCAACGACCGTTTCGCCTTATGCGGGGCAGACGGTGACAACCCAGGGTATCGTGACGGGTGTTAGCACGGCGGGCTTCTTTATCCAGACACCGGACTCTGACATCGACGCCGATCCTCTCACTCCCGAAGGCATTTACGTGTACACGGGCAGTGGCAAGGTGCCGTCGACGGCAGTCATCGGCAACTACGTCCGGGTGACTGGCGCGATCAGCACTTATCCTGCGGTATCGGCCAGCCACACGCCAGCAACGGAGCTCTCGAGCACTACTGCAACGGTTCTCGCGACGGGACAGACGCTTCCGAAGGCGATTGCTCTGACGGCGTCGATGCTGACGCCTTCTGGTGGCTTGTACCAACTAACCCCTTATGAGGGCATGCGGGTCTCGGTGAACTCGCTCACGTCAGTCTCAGGGACGGATGGTTCTTTGAGCAGCGAAGCGAACGAGACAACGACTTCAAACGGCCAGTTCTATGCGGTGATTACCGGCACTCCGCGGCCGTTCCGCGAGCCGGGTGTAGATATTCGCGACTCTCAAACCGGTTTGCCCGCAAACGTGGCGCACTTCGACGACAACCCCGAGCGCATCCTGGTTGACACCTCGCTGCTTGGTGGGACGAAGGTCGATCTTTCCACCGGCGCGGTGCTGCCGAGTGTGACGGGCGTACTGGACTTTACGTATAGCTCGGACAGCTACTACGATCCAAGCCGCCTCGCACTTGACGCGACATACGATCGTTCGCAGGTCGTGGCCGGTATCGGAGTCGTGCCCGCTCCCGCCCCTGCAAGCAATGAATTTCGCGTGGCCGCATACAACATCGAACGGTTCTTCAATACGAACTCGGCGGATGACATCGACTACAACCCGGTGACGCAGAAGACCGGGAACTCCAGCGCCGTCGATCTGACCGCTGCTGCTTATGCCAATCGTCTGTCCAAGGTTTCGCTTGCGGTACGGCACGTGCTGGGCAATCCGGACGTGGTGGCCCTGGAGGAGGTGGAGAACCAGTCTGTCGTCGCGGACATCGCTGCAAAGATCAGCAGCGATGCAACAGCAGCAGGAGAAACCGATCCGCAGTACGTTGCGTATGGTACCGGGACCAGCTATGCGCCCTATACGAATGACGTAGGTGGAATCTCGGTGGGCTTCCTGGTGAAGTCGACCACGGTGAACACGATCAATGTCCAACAGTTTGGTGCGAGCAATCTGTTCACGGACCCCCGAGACAATACAACGCAGCAGACGTTGAACGATCGACCGCCCCTCGTGCTGCACGCAGGCATCAAGCGCACGAATGCCAAGGACTACCCGGTCACCGTGATTGTGAACCACTTGCGTTCTTTGTCCGGTGAGAACGATCCCTCCAGCGGAGTCTTTGTTCGCGCGAAGAAGGAGTTGCAGGCCGAGTACCTGGCGAACCTGATCCAGGGCTATCAGTCATCAGGGGAGCATGTGATTTCGGTGGGCGACTACAACGCCTTCCAGTTCTCCGACGCGTATATCGACATCCTTGCGACGGTGACGAATCGCAACGTGCTTCCGTCCGACCAGGTCCTGGTGCCGGGAATCGCTGGCCTGGTGAATCCGTCTCCGACGGATCTGGTGACTTTACTCCCTGCGGCGGACCAGTGGTCGTATCAGGAGTATGGCAACGCACAGGTGCTGGACCACATTGTCGCGACCAGCGATCTTGTTGGCGCGGGAGCGCATGTTGCCTATGCGCACTTCGATGCGGATCAGCCATTGATCGCCTATAACGATCCGACGACGCCGGCCCGGGAGTCCGATCACGACGCTGCTGTTGGGTACTTCGCAACCCCGGCTCCTGTGCTTTCGGCAACGCTCACGGGGACAGGTTCCTTCGGAACAGTCAACGAGGGCACTTCGTCGAGTGCAATGGGCTTCATCCTCACGAACACGGGCGAGGGCTCGATCACGATCTCGGGCATCACTGCCAGCGGAGACTTCACGCAGAACAACCAGTGCGGAGCCACGCTGCTCGTCAACGCGACCTGCTCGATCAACGTGATCTTTACGCCGACGGCGGCGGGCGCGCGCACCGGCACGTTGACGATCACAACGAACACCGGAACAGCTACCTATACGGCAAACCTGACTGGCAACGGCTCCGCGACTACGACGACTCTGTCGCTGAGCGCTCCTACGCCAGTAGCGCCGACGGTAGGACAGCCGGTGTCGATCACGGCTACAGTTGCTGGAACCGGCGCTACGCCTACCGGCACAGTGACCTTCGTCGTCGACGGAGCCGCACAGTCGCCCATTACGACGACTGCAGGGGTTGCGACGATCAGCCTATCGGGGCTTGCCGCAGGAAGCCACTCGGTGAGCGCCTCTTACAATCCGACCGCAAACTTTACGGCTTCGACGGCGAGCGCTGTAAGTTTTACCGTGAAGGCGACCCCATCGCTGGCTCTGTCGGTCTCGCCGGCGGCGACGTCAGGCAACGAGTTGCAGGGAGTCGGTCTTACCTTTACAGCGACTCTCAGTGCGGCAAGCAAAGCGTCAGGGACGGTGAGCTTCTTCGACGGAGCCACGCAGCTGACGAGCGGTATTGCGTTGAACGGGAGCGGGGTCGCGACGTATTCAACGTCGACTCTGGGATTGGGTGCGCACAGTGTTACAGCCCAGTTCGTCGGAGACTCGCTGAATGTGGCGGCGACCTCAAGTGCTGTCGCCTTCACGACGAAGGTTGCGGCTTCGGCCGGGATCACTTCCTCCACGCCATCGCTGTACCTCAGCGTGGCAGCTCCGGGCACTACAACCGCGACGCTGAGTTACGTGCCCAACGCCGGCTACGCGGGCACGTTGACACTCTCCTGCAGCGGACTCCCTTCAGGAGTCACATGCGGGTTCAGTCCAGCGTCTCTCACGTTCACGCAGGGAAGCACGGCATCGCAATCGTCCACTCTCACGATCACCGTTGCGGCTCAACACGCAATGCTGGAAGGCGCACCGCGGCGCGGGCAAAGCGTGTATTTCGCGATGCTATTCCCCGGTCTGCTGGGCTTGTGGAAGCTCCGTAAGAATCGCAACCTTGCATCTCGTCTGTTGATGCTTGCGATGCTCTTCGGAGGATTCCTGATGGTGACCGGTTGCGGAGGTGGCAATAAGGTGACGAGCTCGGCGTTCAACGTCGTAGCGAGCGACGGCACCAACAGCGTCACAACGCTGGTGAACCTAACCATCCACTAGAACAAGCTGCGGTACGATCCCGCCATCTCAACCTCTCGCGAAAGTCGCGTGCAGGCTGGGACGGCGGAGTCGTTTGACTCACACGCAAACCCCGATGCCGCGCGGAACCCCGCCCAGGCAATCGGTATCGTTGCCCCGATGCAAGATGCCGGGCTTCACGGTGCTGTAACGGGCCGCTTTTCCTGGCGTGATCCGCCATGGAAATGGCGCGATATGCATGGCGCGCCACGGGCCATGGGTCTACCTTAAGTGCATGAGCAACGCTAAGGCCTTTGCGGCCAGCAGTCCTACCTCGCCTCTCGCCTCCACCTCCATTCCCCGTCGTGAGCCGAAGGAGCGCGACGTTCAGATTGAGATCCTTTTCTGCGGTGTCTGTCACTCCGACCTGCACACCGTTCGCGATGAGTGGAATGCCGTCATGCCCACCGTTTACCCCTGCGTTCCCGGCCATGAGATCGTCGGTCGCGTGACGGCTGTGGGCTCCAGCGTCAGCAAGTTCAAGGTTGGCGATCTTGCCGCTGTCGGTTGCCTTGTGGGTTCGGATGGAACGTGCCCCGAATGCCAGGCTGGCTTCGAGCAGTTCTGCAACGGCATGACTCTCACGTACAACTCGCCTGATGTGCATTCGGGCGGCGTCACCTATGGTGGCTATTCCGATTCGATCGTCGTCGATGAGCACTTTGTGTTGCGTGTGCCGTCGAACCTCGATCTCGCTGGCACGGCCCCCTTGCTTTGCGCTGGCATCACCACCTGGTCGCCGCTGCGGCACTGGGGTGTGACGAAGGGCCAGAAGGTTGGCATCGTAGGCCTGGGTGGTCTTGGGCACATGGGCGTCAAGTTCGCGCATGCACTGGGCGCACACACGGTCGTGTTCACCACCTCGGAGAGCAAGGTCGAAGATGCGAAACGACTCGGTGCGGATGAAGTTGTGATCTCGAAGAACGCGGACGAGATGGCGAAGCACGCCTTGAGCTTCGACTTCATCCTGGATTGCGTGTCTGCTGACCACGACATCAACGCTTACATCCACCTGCTGAAGCGCGACGGCAACATGACCCTTGTGGGCGCACCCGAGAAGCCGCTCCCGCTGTTCTCGATGGGCCTGCTCTTCAAGCGTCGCAGCGTTTCGGGCTCGCTGATCGGCGGCATCGCGGAGACCCAGGAGATGCTGGACTTCTGCGGTGAGCACAACATCACGGCAGACGTTGAGGTCATCGCGATCCAGGAGATTAACGAGGCCTATGAGCGGTTGCTGAAGTCGGATGTGAAGTACCGCTTCTCGATCGACATGGCGTCACTCAAGGGCTAATAGATGGCAATGAACAAGCACTTCCGGGTCGCTGGTTCGCTGGCTGAGAGGTTGGAGGAGAACGGAGTCCGTGTACCTGCGGTGTTGCGCAGGGCCGGACTCTCTCCGGACCTCTTTGCTTCGGGGCGCGTACTGCTGACAACGCAAGAGCTCTTTGCCTTCTGGCATGCGATTGGAGAGGTCAGCGAAGATCCTGCGATCGCACTGAAGCTGGGAACCGAGCGGCAGGCGCAGCGATTCCACCCGAGTGGCATCGCTGCGCTGGCCTCGGAGACCTTCGGCGCCGCGATGAAACACCTCAGCCGTTACAAACAGCTCACGTGCCCGGAGGAGATCATCGAGGACGTAGCAGGTGGGGAATGGAGCATCCGCTTTCGTTGGACCGAGGCTCCGGATGTAGAGCCCCTCGTTCTGGTGGAGTATTGCTTTGCCTGGCTCCAGACGCTTTCCCGTCATGGAACCGGGACGAAGCTTTCACCAAAGAGGCTGGAGATGTTGCAGCCGCGCAAGCATGTCCGGGAGCTGGAGAGGCACTTCGGTTGCGAGATCGTCTCCAACGCTTCGCGCAATGCCATGATCTTTCTTGAGGAGGATGCGGCGACACCGTTTCTCACCCGCAATGCGGAGCTGCTCGATTTGCTGGCGCCGCAGCTGGAGGAGCAGCTGCGTCAAAGCCGACAGGAGAGCGACGCGGGAGGCTTTGTGAACCTGGTGCGCGATGCGATTCAGCAACGCCTGACCGGGCAGAGACCAGCGATGGAAGATGTGGCGCGGGCTCTGCACGTGAGCACGCGAACGCTGCAGCGTCGATTGCAGGAGTCTGGCTCGAGCTATCAGAGGGTGCTCGATGAGGCTCGTCACGAGCTTGCGCGCTACTACCTTGGGAACTCGGTACTGGAACTCAACGAGGCAGCCTATCTCCTTGGCTACGAGGACGCGAACAGCTTTGTGCGCGCGTTTCGAGGCTGGGAAGGCGTGCCACCGGGGCACTGGCGCGAATCACAGCGCGCTCGTCTGGCGAACTAGAACGATCAGAGAGGAACTGCGATGCAAAAACGTATGTTGGGCAAGAGTGGGCTTGAGGTCTCGGCCCTTGGGCTGGGTTGCATGGGCATGAGCTTTTCCTACGGCCAGCCGAAGGACGAAGCCGAGATGGTCGACCTCATGCACAAGGCCGTCGACATGGGCATCAACTTCTTCGATACCGCCGAGGTCTACGGTCCGTACACGAATGAGCGACTCGTCGGGAAGGCGCTCGCGCCGATCCGCGAAAAGGTGGTGATCGCGACCAAGTTCGGGTTCAATCTCAATCCGGATGGAAGCCCGGGCTGGCAGGGGCTGAACAGCAGGCCGGAGCGAATTCGTATCGTTGCGGAGGAGTCGTTGAAGCGCCTCAACATCGATGCGATCGACCTGTTCTATCAGCATCGCGTTGATCCAGATGTGCCGATTGAAGATGTGGCTGGCGCGGTGAAGGATCTTATCGCGGAGGGAAAGGTGAAGCACTTCGGTCTGTCCGAAGCGGCGGCGGGGACGATCCGTCGTGCGCATGCGGTGCAGCCTGTCGCGGCTCTGCAGAGCGAGTATTCGCTGTGGTGGCGTCGGCCCGAAGAGGAGATTCTTCCCCTGCTGGAAGAGCTGGGTATCGGCTTTGTGCCTTACAGCCCGCTGGGCAAAGGCTTCCTCACCGGAGCGATGAATACGGGAACGGCGTTTGGGAGCGATGACTTCCGCAGCCGTCTGCCGCGCTTTACGGCCGAGGCCATGAAGGCGAACCAGGCGTTCGTCGATCTGCTCGCGGAGATCGCTAAGGGGCATACCGCGACGCCTGCGCAGATCGCTTTGGCGTGGCTGCTGGCTCAGAAGCCGTGGATCGTTCCGATCCCTGGCACCACGAAGCTGTCGCGGCTCGAGGAGAACAGCGGAGCGGTCGCGATCACGCTCAACGGGGACGAGTTGAAACGGCTGGACGATGCCGCCGCTACGATTCCGGTCGAAGGCGACCGCTATCCTGAGGCTCTCGAAAAGATGACATACCGGTAATCGAGGTCGCAATCGGGACGGAGGGAGGCGTCGATACGGCGACTCTCTCCGTGACTTCGTTCCTGTGCATCAAACACCACTATCGAGGCTATCCAGTCGCGACGTTTGCGACAAGACTGGGCTAGGATGTCTCACGGGCTGAACGATCCATCCCGTTTCGTCTCGAAAACCTCAATATCTCAGCTCAAGGAGACCGCTCTGTGGCCCCTATCGACGAGAAGGATCCGCAACCGTTGACCTCGCTGGAGCGCATCAGCCGGCGAGTGTTTCTCACGCGGGCAGGCGCTGCCGGGGTGGCGACAGCCACCGCTGCGGTCGCGGCACCGCTGTCTGCGCAGGCACAGGCTCCCACCGCTGCAGCTCCGACGGAGGCGGCGGCGGTTCCGGGTGCTGTCCCGGTGACGCTGAAGGTTAACGGGAGTACGCATCGCGTCATGGTGGATCCGCGTGCCACGGTGCTCGACACCTTACGCGAGACTCTTTCGTTGACCGGTACCAAGAAGGGTTGCGACCACGGCCAGTGTGGGGCCTGCACGGTGCATCTCAATGGTCGTCGCGTGAACAGCTGTCTGCTGTTTGCGACCATGCACCAGAACGATGAGATCACGACCATCGAGGGTATTGGAACGCCCGAGAAACTGCACCCCATGCAGGCGGCCTTCGTGCAGGAGGATGGCTATCAGTGCGGCTACTGCACGAGTGGGCAGATCATGTCGGCGGTGGCTCTGCTGAAGGAGCCGGTCGGCGCCGACGATGCTTCCGTGCGTGAAGCGTTGAGCGGGAACATCTGTCGTTGCGGAGCATATCCAAACATTGTGGCTGCGGTGCAGGCCGTGCGCCACATGGCGTAGGAGAGGCGATCGATGCATACCTTTGAACTCATCACTCCCGCATCCGTCACCGAGGCCGTGAAGGCCCAGGCGGGAAGTCCAACGGCCCAGCAGGGAGCTCCGGTGCGCTTTATCGCCGGTGGAACCAACCTTGTCGACTTCATGAAGCTGAACGTTGAAACTCCACGACAGCTGGTGGATATCAACCGCCTTGGGCTCGATCGGGTTGAGGCACTGCCGGGGGGCGGGGTGAAGATTGGCGCACTCGCCCGCAACACGGATGTTGCGCAGCACGAGCTGATCAAGGCGCGGTATCCGGTGCTCTCGGAGGCGATCCTCAGCGGAGCCACGGTGCAACTTCGCAATCTTGCGACGACCGGCGGCAACCTCTTGCAGAAGACTCGTTGCGTCTACTATCGCGACACGGCGTTCGCTTGCAACAAGCGCAATCCGGGGTCGGGATGCCCGGCGATTGAAGGCCACAACCGGATGCTTGCGGTGCTGGGGACGAGCGAGCACTGCATTGCCACGAATCCCTCGGACCAGAACGTGGCTCTGACTGCGCTCGAGGCGACGGTGCACGTTACCGGAGCGAAGGGCGAACGGGCAATTCCCATCGCGGAGTTCTACGTGCTTCCAGGGGCGACGCCTGAGCGCGAGACGGTGCTGGCGCCGGGCGATCTCATCACTCATGTCACGATTCCAGCTCTGCCGGATGGGGCGAAGAGTGTGTACCTGAAGCTGCGGGATCGCGCTTCGTATGAGTTTGCGCTGGCTTCGGCGGCTATTGTGACCCAGGTCTCGGGTGGCCGCATCAGCTTTGCGCGCGTCGCCATGGGAGGGGTTGGCACGGTGCCGTGGCGCAGTCATGAAGCTGAGAAGGCTCTGTTAGGCAAAGCCGCGACCAGGGAGAACTTCCGCGCTGCAGCGGAAGCCGCGCTGCATGGAGCGAAGCCGCAGACGCAGAACGGCTTCAAGGTGGAGCTCGCAAAGCGTTGTGTGACGCACGCATTGACCCTGGCGACCAAACAGGCATAAGGAGGAGACGCGATGCAGGATCAGGCACAGAAGGCTGTTACCGAAAGCAGGATCATCGGAGTCTCCACGCCGCGCATTGATGGGCCGCTGAAGACCACGGGCACGGCGATGTACACCTCCGACCATAACTTTCCAGGGCTTGTGTATGCGTGGCCCGTGATTGCCACGATCGCAAGCGGAACGATCACGTCGATGGACACGGCGCGAGCCGCGGCGATGCCGGGCGTGCTCGCGGTGTACACGCACGAGAACATCGGTCCGTTGTATCGAACACCGCCAACGCAGGGCTTTTCGATGATCATCGACGAACGGCGCCCACCGCTTGAGGACAACGTCGTCAGCTACTACGGCCAGTATGTCGGAGTTGCGGTCGCGAGCAGTGTGGAGCAGGCGCGCGCTGCGGCCGAAGCCGTCAAGGTGACCTACGACAAGCGATCTCACAATGTCGAAGAGAAGCTGATCGGCACACCCATCGCCGAACCGGGGATCAAGAAGGGAACCGCTCGCGGAGATGTTACTTCGGCGTTCAAGAACGCTGCGGTGAAGCACGATGCTGTGTACTCAACGCCGAATGAGACGCACAACCCCATCGAGCTGCATGCTTCGGTGGCAGTGTTCAAGGACGGAAGGTACACGCTCTACGAGACCTCGCAGGCGGTGGTGAATCATCGCGATGTGATGGCTGCGATGCTGGGCGTCCCTCCTGAAAACGTGCAGGTGATTACGAGGTTTCTTGGCTCCGGTTTTGGCGGAAAGCTTTGGCCCTGGCCTCATGCGATGCTTGCGGCTGCTACTGCGCGAAACATCAATCGTCCGGTGAAGCTGGTTGTCAGCCGCTCGATGATGTTCCAGAGTGTGGGGCACAGGCCGGCCATCGACCAGCAGATTCAGCTTGGAGCCGAGCCCTCCGGCAAGCTGGTTGCCCTGGGGCACCACTACGTCAATCACACGGCGATGGAAGCCGAGTATGACGAGGGCTGTGGCGAAGCTACAGGCTTTCTGTACTCGTGTCCTAACCTTGCCGTGACCAGCGGGCTTGTTCGCCGCAACGTGGGTGTTCCTACAGCGATGCGTGGGCCTGGCGCGGTTCCTGGTCTCTATGCGCTGGAGAGCGCGATGGATGAGCTTGCGGTGAAGTTGAAGATGGATCCCGTGCAGCTTCGTCTGCTCAACGAGCCGGATAAGGACGAGAGCAATGGCCTGCCATTCTCATCGCGACATCTCAAGGAATGTCTCACCGTGGGAGCGGAGAAGTTTGGCTGGGCCAAGCGCACTCCCGCGGTTGGTTCCATGAAGAACGAGGACGGTGCCACGCTGGGTTGGGGCGTTGCTTCCTGTGCGTGGGGAGCGATGCGTATCGACACAGAGATGAGTGTTGAGCTCCTGCAGGACGGCACCGCGCGCGTTACCTGCGCGACGCAGGACATTGGTGGTGGAACGTACACGGCGATCGCTCAGATGGTGGCTCACGAGACAGGGTTGCCGGTTGCGAAGGTCAACGTAATCCTGGGTGACTCAGCACTTCCTCCGGGACCGATCAGCGGTGGCTCGTGGACAACAGCTTCCGTGACGCCCGCAGCGCTTGATGCGGCACACCACGCCGTGCAGACTCTGCTGGTATCGGCGGCCACGTTTCCCAATTCTCCCTTCAAGGGCAAGAAGCCTGCGGAGCTCGAGATGGTTGATGGCACGGTTCGTGCCAAGGGCAGCGCAACTCCGCAACTCACGATGGCAGAGGTGCTCAAGGGCGCGAACGTCAAGGGAATCACGGGCACAGGGAAGTCCCAAGGCACGTTCGGAGCGAAGGAGGAATACTCCTTCCATAGCTATGGCGCGCAGTTTGTGGAGGTGACCTGGCAGCCTGAGATTGCACGCCTGCGCGTGAGCCGCGTGGTGACGGTGATTGATGGAGGCCGCATGCTGAACCCCCGGGCGGCACGGAATCAGATTGAAGGCGCCGTCGTGATGGGAGTTGGGATGGGGATGCTCGAGGGTGTCGAATATGACCGCGCGAGTGGTGCACCGATCAATGCGAGTCTTGCGGATTACATCGTCGCGGTGAATGCCGATTGCCCGCATATCGACGTCACCTTCCTCGACTACCCGGACTACAAGCTGAATGCGTTGGGGGCACGCGGCGTCGGGGAGATTGGCCTTGCTGGCGTAGCACCAGCTATAACGAACGCCGTGTATCACGCTACCGGCATACGCGTTCGACGGCTCCCCGTGCGCATCGAGGATCTGATGGGCGCTCCGATGCATCTTGCCTAGTCGAGACCGCTATCCAGTGGAATGTCCGATGAGTCGTCGTCATTCGGGATCGCGGCGAAGAGCGGTGGTTCATCGTCCGTCTGAAAGTTAGCGAGGCCGATCCCAATCAGCCGATACAGCTGATTGTCTCCCAGCGGCACGCGTTCGAACATGGTGATGGCGGCGTTGGCAAGCTCTTCGCTGGAGCCGGGCATCGCCGTTGGGGTGAGGCTTCTGGTCAGGGATTGAAACTCTTTGGTCTTGAGCTTCAAGACGATCGTGCGCGCGCCGCGGATGTTGGCTCGTGACGCAATCCACACGCGTTCGGCGAGCTTGCGAAGCGCCTCGACCGTTGCGTGGAGTGGAACGTCGTCCGGAAACGTATCTTCGGCCGAGATCTGTTTGCGGACGCGATTCGGAATGACCGGGCTGTGATCGATGCCGCGGGCGTAGTCGAACAGCCTGTGCCCATAGCGCCCGAATTCCGCTTCAAGCTCCGCGAGCGACTTGCCCTGAACATCTCCGACGGTGCGTATTCCAGCTTTGGCGAGATGTTCTTCCGTCACCTTACCCACGCCAGGTATGCGGCCAATGGGGAGGTCGCGAAGAAATCCCAGCACCTCATGCGGCTGAATCACGAAGAGTCCGTCCGGCTTGCGCCAGTCGGATGCGACCTTGGCGAGGAACTTGTTCGGGGCGACTCCGGCGGATGCGGTGAGATTGAGCTCGCTCCTGATCTGCTGGCGGATGAGGCTGGCCACGCGCGTCGCTGTGGGCAGGCCTGTCTTGTTCGCCGTCACATCGAGATAGGCCTCGTCGAGCGATAGCGGCTCGATGAGGTCGGTGTGGCGGCCGAAGATCTCCCGCACCGCCTGGGACACGGCCTTGTAGCGGGTAAAGTCGGGGGGAAGGAAGATGGCTTCGGGACAGAGGCGCTCGGCACGCACCGCTGGCATGGCGGAACGCACGCCAAACCTGCGTGCCTCGTACGAGGCTGCGCATACAACGGATCGAAGCCCTCGCCACGCTACAACGACAGGCTTGCCCCGCAGGGTGGGGTCATCGCGCTGCTCCACGGATGCATAGAACGCATCCATGTCGACGTGAACGATCTTGCGCAGCGGCGGCTGCTGCGAATGCAGGAGTGAGTCTTCCGGCTCACGCTGGAGAGCGTGAGAGCTGTTCGCGATAGGGCTATCGTCCACAGAGTGCGGCCCTCCTGGCGGCACCTTCATTGTGGCATATTCGCTTTTATTTCGCTCTGGTGGAGTTTAGACAGTCCAGAGTCTCTCTAGGTGGCCAGCGTTCTACTGTGGGGCGATCGGATCGTCCACGCGATGGTCCAGCCCCCGCAGCAGGGGCGCCCCTGACCCTTTGAGGTCGAGCACGACGATGTCGTTCTCACCTTGGTGCAGCCACGGGCCCGGCAGATAGAGCGTCCGCTGCGGACCGACGTCCCAAGCGTGCCCTAGCGGATGACCGTTGACCCAGACGAGACCCTTCTGGATGGTCCGTGTATCGAGCCACGTGTCCGTCGCTGCTTTCGCAACAAAGTGTCCGCGATACAGGCACGCGCCCTCGCAGGACTTTGCCGCAAACTGTTGCTGCTCAGGGTGGAGCAGCGGCAGGCTCACCGCGTCCCAGCCATGCAGCGGCGATCCTGCCAGTGTGACGCCGCCAAGGATTCCAACGCGTTCGGTCGGCAAGGTCTTCCCGAAGTTCACGCGGCCAGTGTTCTCGACCAGAAGAGTGAGCTCGGTGCCTGCGGGGAGATCCACTTTGAGCGTCTCGGTACCGGTCCTCCGATCCAACTCGCCAAGCGGCTTGCCGTCAGCAAGGACCAGAGCATAGTTGTGCAGCGTGTGGAGGGTGAGATCGCCTTTGGCGGACTGACCGAGGTGTGTGCGATAGAGCACATAGCCATAGGCCTGCCCGAGCGACTCCATCGTTGGCGGATCAGCGACATCGGTAGCCGCAGGCGTCGGCAGTTGCGACAGCAGAGACGCGCTCTCGGTCAACGTGAACGGTGCAATCGTCTGGGTGGATGGTGCTTTGGGGACCGGAGGAAGTTCGCGATGCGTTGCCTTGGCGATCGCCTCGCGGAACGCCATGTACTTCGGCGTCGGATGACCACTTTCGTCGAGCGCGGAATCGTAGTCGTAGCTGTTGACGTCGGGCTCGTAGCGATTGCGATCCACGTTGGCGCCGTTCATCCAGCCGAAGCTGGTGCCGCCATGAAACATGTAGATGCTCATCGAGTAGCCATGGCTCAACATGAACTCGACGTCGGCGAGTTGCTTCGCTGTGTCCGTGCGAGCGTGGGGACCGCCCCAGTGATCGAACCAGCCATCCCAGTACTCGCCGGACATGAACGGGCCGTTGGGGCGAAGGTCGTGCAGGATCTTGAATGAGCCAGCCGCCTCGCCCTCGCCGAAGTTGATCACCGCCGGAAGCTCGGGGAGAGATCCCTTCGGTATCTGCTCCGGGCCGTCTGCGGTGTAGAGCATAGCTTTGGTGAATCCGCTGTCGAGGAGCTCATGCTTGATCTCCTCCATGTACGCGTGATCGTCTCCGTAGGAGCCGTACTCGTTCTCTACCTGGACGCCGATGATGGGCCCGCCGTTGCCGATCTGCAACGGTGCAAGCTCCTGCCCGAGCCGATGCAGCCAACGTGAGGTCGCTGCGAGGAACTTCGGATCGCGCGTGCGGACGACCATGTCCGGATCCTTCAGCAGCCAGGAGGGGTAGCCACCCCACTCCCATTCCGCGCATACGTAGGGACCTGGCCGAAGGAGCACGTAGAGGCCCTCCTGCTGCGCCTCGCGAACGAACTCTGCGACATCGTTCTGTCCGCTGAAGTCGTACACGCCGGGCGATGTTTCATGGACGTTCCAGAAGACGTACGCTGTGACGGTGTTGAGCCCCATGGCGCGGGCCATCCTGAAGCGCGCCCGCCAATAGGCTCGTGGGATGCGCGGATAGTGCATCTCGCCGGAGAGAATCTGGAAGGGCTTGCCGTCAAGAGCGAAGTGGTCGCCACTTGCTGCGAAGGTGTGTGGGGATCCAGCACTTGTGGCTGATGTCTGAGCCGCTGAGAGTGTAGCGCACAATCCAAGCGCGATGATTCCAGTTGCGAGTTGGCCCAGGCCGTTACGTGTGACGCTGCGGAGCTTAGGCATGGGGCAGCTCCATCGAGGGGGGAAGCGACGCCACATCCGAACCCAGCGTGCGATTGGGCTCTGCGCCGATCTGAAAGACGATGTGTCCGCCGTTTGTGATGTCGCTATGCCGGAACCAGGCGCGCTTCTGCTCGACGCCATTGAGCGTCCAGCTCTGCACATACTGGTGTGTGGGGGAAGAACGCTTCGCATCGATGATCAGTTGCTTGCCACTGCCAAGGTCCACCGTGGCATGATCGACAAGCGGCGAGCCGATGATGTAGATCTGGCTCACGGGAGCCACGGGATAGAAGCCCAGAGCTGAGAGCAGGAACCACGCGGACATCTGGCCTACGTCTTCATTGCCGGCCATGCCATCGGGAGCCGCATGATACAGCGTGTCCATGATGTTGCGAATGCGCTGCTGCGTCTTCCATGGCTGGCCCGCGTACACATAGAGATACGCGATGTGGTGCGACGGCTCGTTACCGTGGGCGTACTGGCCGATCATGCCCGCGATGTCGGGCGGGGCGTCGGGCGGCAGCGTAGAAGGTACGGTGAAGAGAAGGTCGAGCTTGGTGAGGAACGGCTCCATGCCTCCAAACAAGGCGATGAGACCGGCGGGATCATGCATGACGCCGAAGGTCGTCTGCCACGCGTTCGATTCGGTATAGTCGCGCCATTCCTTGGAGTGGCCCATCTCGATCGGGTCGAACGGTACAGCGAAGCTGCCGTCCGCCATCTTCGCCTGCATGAAGGTGTTTGCCGGATTGAAGAAGTGCTTGTAGTTCCTGGAGCGCTCCAGCAGCTTCTGCGCCATGTCGTGCTGGCCCAGCTTCGCTGCGGTGCATGCGACAGCGTAGTCGTTATAGCAATACTCGAAGGTCTTCGATACGGACTCGGGCTCGCGGTCCGCGGGGATGTAGCCCATCTGCCGGTAGTAACCGAGGCCGCGATAGTTCTCCTGGTTGGCGCGCTCGAGCATGCATTCGTATGCTGCCTGATTGTCGATGCCTGTTGTGCCCTTGACGATGGCCTCGGCCATCACGCTGGCCGAGTGATAGCCGGTCATGGTGCCGGTTTCTGTGCCCTGGAGTGGCCATACCGCCATGCCAGCTTCGCTCTGCTGCGCCATACGGGTCAGCGTGTTGATGAAGTCAGGCAGGCGGTCGCGCTGAATCAAGGTGTATGTAGGGTGAGCGGCGCGGAAGGTATCCCACAGCGAGAACGTTGTGTAGTTGTGATGGCCCGCAGGGAGGTGGTGGGTCGTGCGATCCATGCCGCGATACTGTCCGTCCGCATCGTCAAACAACTGCGGCCCGAGCGACATGTGATAGAGCGCGGTGTAGAAGATCTTCTTCTGCTCTGGGTCGTGAATGTCGGCCTTGATACGGCCGATCTGCTCGCTCCACTTGCGCCGCGCTGTCTCGCGGGTGTGGTCGAAGTTCCAGTCCGGCTGCTCGGCTGCGAGATTTCCTGCAGCTCCTGTCGTGCTGACACCCGAGATGCCGGTGCGTACAAGGATCTGCTCGCCAGCATGCGTGCGATAGTGCAGGACGGCCTTCAGGTTGTTCCCGCGCAGCGTTTCAGGATTGGTCACCGGTGTGTCATCGCTATAGAAAGTCACGGTGTCCGGCTTGCGAGAAAACTTCATCGTGAAGAAGCACTCGCGATCGTGGCCCCAGGCGCGGGTCACGTGACCACCGGCGAGTGTGTCGGGGGCTGTCTGAGATAGATGCGCGTTGTAGACGCTCGAACCACCGTTGGTGAGGTAGCTGTGGTGGAGGTCGACGATGAGCCATGCGTCTTCGCTGGCGGGGAAGGTGTAACGATGAATGCCCGTGCGTTCGGTGGAGGTAAGCTCCACCTTCACCTTCGGATCTTCGAGGAAGACGCTGTAGTAGCCGGGCTCGGCCACTTCTTTTTCGTGAGAGAAGCGAGAGCGATAGCCCGCTTCGGGGTTGGACTTCGGTCCGGCGGTGAGCTTCACCGGTCCAGTGCCGGCCATGACGAGGAAGTCGAGCAGATCACCGCAACCTGTGCCGCTCAGGTGGGTATGGCTGAAGCCCATGATGGACGTGTCTTCGACGTAGTACCCGCCGCACCAGTCCCAGCCATCATCGCCCGTGTCGGGGCTCAACTGCACGGCGGCGAACGGGACGCTGGAGCCGGGGAAGCAGTGGCCGTGTCCGCCGGTGCCGATGCGCACATCGACCCAGCGCAACGGATCGTTCGCGTCGGGGCCGACAGGGGCTGACCACAGCGAGCGGGGAAGGGTGGCCGTAGCGCAGACAGCAGCTGACTGCAGAAAATTGCGGCGAGACATCATGCGAAGCGATCCCCTTATGCCTGTTGCGTCATGAGAGCAAATGCAGGCGTACAGCTCTAAAGTACAGAAAGATGATAGCGCTATCAGGCCTATCCTTCTGGCCACGCGAAGCTACGCGCCATTCTATCCGCACCAGGGACCAGGTGACACCTTCGCGGGTATCTGCCGTCGCCTAGCGCGGATCTTCCGGCCACTTGTGCCTCGGATAGCGGCGCATCAGCTCCCGGCGCACGGCGGGGTACAGTCTCTCCCAGAAGCCTGCGAGGTCGCTGGTGGTCTGCACCGCGCGCATGTTGGGAGCGAGCAGATGCAGAACCACGGGGACGTGGTCCGGACCGATACGCGGGGTCTCGGCCATGCCGAAGAAGTCCTGCAGCCGCGATGAGATCCATGGGGGCTTTCCGCGCTCATAATGGACCTTCGCTTGCTTCCCACCCTGAAGCCGAAGTGCTGCAGGCGCGAGCTCGTTCAGCCTGTTTCCAGCGCGCTGTTCCAGCAATGGCAGAAGGCTTGATGCTGTGAGGTTTCTGAGCTCCGCAAAGCTGCGGAGGTCGTCACAGAGCTCTCGCAGCACGGTTTCGAGGCTGGCGGCTGCAAGTCCTGCAAATTCTATCCGCGCCATGAGCTGATCCACCGCTTCGGCGTCTGCGAAACGTGCGATACCAGCTTCAAGGGCCTTGTCGGCAAGCAGAGTGGCCGCGGCTTCGCGGTCGGTCGGAACTCCTCGCGATTCCGAAAGAACGAGCTGGTCGTACCACAAGGCGCTCACTTCTTCGACGCGCTCTCCGGTGCGGTGCCAGGCGAGTTCCTTCGTTTCGCGCAAGGCATCGGGGAAAAGATCAAGCAGCCACTCGGGTTCGACGCGGCTGAAGATCCGCACCAGCGGAAGGGGTTTGTCCTTGCGGTCCTCAGCATCCAACGCGAGGAGAAACTCGTACTGCGGAGGTTCGCTCGATAGCTCTGCGGATGTGCCGTTGGCGAGCAGCAGTTGCTTGCCGCTACGCATGCGCGCGACACGATCCGGGAACCCTGCCAGGAGTGACTGCAGCAGAGCGTCGTCATCATGCTCTGCCACACGCGGAGCCTTGCTGACGCGGAGGAGTTGTGCGAGCTGCTGCTGAAATCGCGGCTCCGAAGGCGGATGATCCACGGATCGGAGCAGGTCCGATGACTCAGAGCGTGTGCTCAACAGCGCGACCGCAACACAAGCATTGTGCGGTACCTTGCGATGCTGGCCTTCGACAAGGACCCGGGCGAGTCGTGGGGGAAGCGGATAGCGTGCGATCTCTGCGGCTTGCTGGCCGGTCGCTCCCATACGATCCAGCAACGCCGCGGCTGCCTCCATCGCGACTTGCGGTGGATGATCGAGCCATTCAAGCTGCTGCATGTGGGCGATGCCAAGCACGCGCAGCGCGAGGGCGAGCTGCGAGAGATCCGCTCGCAGGATCTCAGGCAGGTCGTGTGCGGCGCGTTGGCGAAGGTCTTCTTCGGGATAGAGGCGCAGCACGACGCCGGGGCCTGTGCGACCGGCGCGGCCCGCGCGTTGTCTTGCAGAGGCCTGGCTGATGCGCGCTACTTCCAACGTGGGCAGTCCTGTCCATGGAGACACGGTGGCGATCCGGGCCAGCCCTGAGTCGATGACCGTGGTGACGCCGTCGATGGTGATGGAGGACTCGGCCACGTTGGTTGCGAGGATGACCTTGCGCTTCGTACTTGGCGCGACGGCGCGATCCTGCTCGACAGGCGTGAGGTCTCCGTGCAGTGGCAGAAGTTCGAGGTCGAAGCGGCGCGCGATGGGGTCGCACGTGGTGTTTGCACGTCGAATCTCTGCGGCTCCGGGGAGGAAGACGAGGGTGTGCCCGGTCGATGTTCTTGCGGCCTGATCGACGGCGCTGGCGATCTGTTGTTCGAGTGGCGCGGGTGAGTACGGGAGATGCTCGATGGCAAGTGGGAAGATGCGGCCTTCCGAACGCAGCACGGGAGCATCGCCGAGAAAGTGTGCAATCGGTGCTGTGTCCAGCGTCGCGGACATGACGAGCAGCTTCAGATCAGGGCGGGTTGTTTGTTGCAGGCGCCGCAACAGTGCCAAGGCGAGGTCGGTGTCGAGATGCCGCTCGTGGAATTCGTCGAGGATGACGAGCGAGACGCCGCGAAGCTCGCGATCGGTGAGCAGCCGACGCGTTAGCACACCCTCGGTAAGGAAGCGCAGCCGCGTGCGTGGGCCGCTTACGTTCTCGAAGCGCACCTGGTAGCCGACGGTTTCGCCGGGCTCTTCGTGGAGTTCATACGCGACGCGGCGGGCGGCGAGGCGCGCGGCGATGCGGCGCGGTTCGAGCACAAGGATCTCGCCATCGACATGAGGAAGCAGTGCGGGAGGGACACGGGTCGTCTTGCCAGCACCGGGAGCGGCCTCAAGCACGACGTTCGGAGAACGTGCGATCGCGACGACGATCTCATCGAGCAGCGCGTCGATGGGAAGAGAGGGCCTGCGGCTCACGGTCTTATCCGAGCAGGGCGAGTTGTTCGGCCAGGTCCGCGAGGAGGTCATCAATGTCCTCGATGCCGACGGAGATTCGCAGGAGATCGCGCGGAATCTCTCGCGTCTTCATCTGCTCGGGAGGGACGCTCGCATGCGACATCGTTGCAGGAAGGCTGATGCCAGAGGTCACGCTGCCGAAGCTTACGGCGATCTTGAACAGCTTGAGCGCTTCGGCAAATTGCTTGGCACGCTCGAAGCTGCCAAGCCTTGCCGTGACGAGAGCGCCGAAGCCTGGATAGCCGACGCTTGCCACCGCAGGTTGAGTTCGCAGGTATTCTGCGACGGCGATCGCATTCTTCTGCTGTGCGTCCATGCGCAGCTTCAGCGTCTTGAGGCCGCGGAGCAGGAGGAAGCACTCGAAGGGCGCGAGCGCATTGCCTTCGGCGTTCTGCAGGAAGTAGATGCGCTTGGCGAGCTCCGCATCCTTGACGACCACAATGCCGGCGGTCACATCGCTGTGGCCGCTGAGGTACTTGGTCGCCGAGTGAATGACGATGTCCACGCCAAGCTCGAGCGGCCGCTGCAGGTAGGGCGTCATCGCGCTCGAATCAACCGCAACGAGGAGGCCGCGCTCATGGGCGAGTTGGGCGACGGCACGCAGGTCGAGCACGCGCAGCAGGGGATTGGTCGGCGACTCGATATAGACGAGCTTCGTTGCGGGTGTGATCGCTGCGCGAAAGCGGTCAAGGTCAAGCGCATCGGAGATGTTGAGACGCACACCGGCGCGATCCAGGACGCGTCCGAAGAGACGTGCCGCCCCACCGTAGAGGTCCCAATCGGCGAGGATCTCATCTCCTGCACTGAGCAGCCGGCAGACGCAGGTGATGGCCGCCATGCCGCTGGCGAAGGCGAAGCCATGGGTGCCGCTCTCAAGCGCGGCGATGTGATCCTCAAGCACCTTGCGCGTGGGGTTGCCGCTGCGCGAGTACTCGAAGCGGCCCCCGACATCAACGTGGTCCTGCTCGAACGTAGCTGTCTGGTAGATTGGCGTGACGTTGGGCTGGTTGGGATCATCCGGCGCAACATCGTAGTGAACCAGATGGGTGCCGAAGCCCATGGAGTTCGACTTCACTTCGAGCTCCCGATAGTGGCGGCGAAGGCCTGTTCAAAGTCCGCGATGAGGTCCTTCGGCGCTTCGAGACCGACAGAGAGGCGGATGAGGCGGTCGCTGATACCGAGAGCTTCCCGCTGCTCGCGCGTGAGGTCGCAGTGCGAGGCCGTGGCCGGGTTGGTGGCGAGTGTCTCCACACTGCCAAGGCTTTCGGCGCAGGTGCAAAGCTTCAGGGCATCCATGAAGTGCAGCGAGTCCTCAGTGCTGGCATCGAGTTCGAAGGAAAGCATGCCGCCGAAGCCAAGCTGCTGCTTTTCGGCAAGCTTCTTCTGCGGGAACGAGTCGAGGCCGGGGTAGTTCACCTTCACGACGCGTGGATGATCTTCTAGCCACTTGGCTACGATGCCAGCGTGCTTCTGATGGGCTTCGAGGCGGATCGGCAGGGTCTTCATGCCCTGCAGGGCGAGCCACGAGTCGAACGGTGTCTGGATGCTGCCGATGGTCTTGCGCACCAGTCGCAGGCGCTCGGTGAGCGTCTCGTCGTGCGTGGCCAGCGAGCCGCCGATGGTGGCGTTGTGGCCATCGATGTACTTGGTGGTCGACATCATCGCAACGTCCGCGCCCAGGTCGAGCACGTTCTGCAGCAGCGGCGTCAGGAAGGTGTTGTCCACGGCGACGAGGATGTTGCCCTTGGCCTGGGCGAGCTCGCAGATGGCCTTGATGTCGGAGATCTTCAGCGTCGGGTTCGCCGGGGTCTCGAGGAAGATGAGCCGCGTGTTCGGCTTCAGCGCTGCTTCTACGCCTTCCGCACTCGAGGTGTCGGCGTAGTCATACTCGATGCCGAAGTGGCGAAGCACCTGGTAGAAGAGGCGCATCGTGCCACCGTAGATCACGTCGGAGAGGATGACGTGATCGCCGGCGCTGAGCACGGCCATACAGAGGGTGTGGATCGCGCTCATGCCGGAGCGGAAGCACAGCGCGTGCTTGGTGCCCTCGATGGCCGCGATGGCCTGTTCCAGCGCGTTGACCGTAGGGTTCGCGCCACGCGAATAGCCATAGCCCTTGGTGACGCCGACGCTCTCGTGGATGTAGGTTGCGGTCTGGTGAATCGGGAAAAGGATCGAGTTCGACTGCTTTTCGTAGCTCCGGTTGGAGTGAATGACGAGCGTCGAAGGGGCGAAATCTGGCCGATCGGACATCCGGCTCTCCTTGCAAAAGGGTGACCTGCGGCATACGACGGGGCCGAGGTATCGGCCGTCATCGCGTGCTGCGCTGGGTCTGTCTTGAGGATACTCTCTTGAGGCTGTTCGGGGCGTATCCCTACTTTGCAGGCGCTGCCATGGGTAGTCCGGTCTCGGGCGTGTGCTGTGGGTCGGCATCGAGATTGGGCCGAACCTCGCCAGCGCTGAAGGAGGTTCGGGGAACGGTCACGTTCCAGCCATCGATCATGTACAGCGGCCTGGTTCCGTGCAACAGGGAGGGATCTGCATCGATGGAGATGGTGCGAGTCTCTCCCGGCAGGAGTGTGATGTAGTTCTCCGCGGCGAAGGCCGGCAGCACGCGCTTGTTGTCGTCCAGCCTGCGCAGCTGTACATGGACCATCAGGGCGATCCCGGGGCCGGGGTTGGACAGTGTCAGCCCGAGTTTGCCGCTACGGATCTCCGGAACTGCGGTAAGGCTTGCCTTGGGCATAGAGTTCAGCCCTTCCAGCTCGTCGGGATTCTTGACGCCCCTCCAGTAGGTGTTCTCGGAGAGTCGCTCTCCTTCGTGCGAGATGAGCTGGAGGCGAAGCACGACTACCGGAGAAGTGGTTGGTGGCGACTTCAGCTCGCCGAGATCCGCCACGGAAGATCCGTTGGCTGCGACATCGAAGCTGCGCTCGTCGAGCTTCTCCCCGCCGGCGGTGTAGAACGTGGCGGTTGCTTTGGCATCAGTCAGGAGGGCAGGCAGGTTATTGATGACGGCGAGGTGATCGTTGTCCTCATCCCACTGGATATGTACCGGCTCGGATGCCTTCTGCACGGCGTAGAGCGATGAGTTGGCCTCGAGGTCGTAGTGATAGAGCTGCCAGACGAAGCTGGGCTGCGCCGGGTTGCTCATCCACGTGATGACGCCGGTCTCGGGCGCGAACATCTTCGCGTTGCGGCCTTCGTACATCGCGCGATAGGCTTCGTAGTTTGCCAGCTGTCCCTTGCGTACAAAGTCTGCGAGGTTGCGGATCGGGCCGTAGCGCTTCGCGAGCTCGATGGGGTAGAGGTTGCCACGCTGGGCGCCTCGGGCGAGGTCATGCTCGGCCCAGTCGTCGTTGATGGTCTCCCAGTCCTTCTCGGGCATCATGCCGTGTACGGACTCGAGCGTAGGGATCGAGACGCTGCCGGTCTCCGTCTTGAAGGCTTCGTTATAGGCGTAGAAGGCCCTGGGCTCTCTCCAGTAATAGGGGCCGCTGGAGTGCACTCCGCGGCCTTCCGTAGAACTGGGTTGGTAGAGGCGCGTCGGTTCGAGCTCGGTCATGAGGTTGCGAATTCCGGCGTCGATGGCAGGCGGCGGATAACCTTCGTTGCGTGCGCACCAAAGTGCGATGGACGGATGATTGCGATAACGCAGGATCTTGTCCCGCACGTTTGCGAGATATGAGTCGACGTCGTCGGGGTTGGGACCATCGCTGGGGTTGGGTTGGAAGAACTCGTCCCACAACAGGATGCCGTACTGGTCGCATAGCTCGTAGAAATCTTCGCTGGTGCTTTGTCCCACCCAGTTGCGGATCATGTTCATGCGCGCCAGCGCATGCATGTGGATCTTGGCATCAAGCCGGGTGCGCGTATCGCGCTTCAGTGCTTCGTCGAAGCCCCAGTTTCCGCCGCGGATGAAGACGCGCACACCGTTTACAGCGATCGTCAGGTTGGGCGAATCGGGCACGCTGTAGGTGATCTTGCGGATACCGAAGGGGACTGTCAGCTGGTCAGAAACCACGCCGTGCGAGCGAAAGACCAGCCGGAGGTGGTACATATTCTGCGGGCCGTAGCCGTTCGGCCACCACAGCCGTGGGTTGGCGATGTGCAGCGCATCGATCTGTGCGCTCGTGAGCAAGACCGTCTTGCTGGACTCCGCGGCGATCTGGACCGGGACGGTGAAGTGCACGCCCTCGAAGCTGCCTTCCAGCACGCCGGATTGCGGTGTTTGCGAGACGTTGTGGAGGGTAGCCTTCACCGCAACTTCGGCGGTGTCGGTCCGGGGCAGGGGAAGGTCGGTAGTGACGAGTGGGTCCACTACCTCCACGGGACCGGATGAGGAGAGCGTCACCTTCTGCCAGATGCCCGTGTCTCGATCGCGAATCCCTGGAATCCAATCCCAACCAATGGTGGCGAGGAACGTCGGGCCATCGCTTGCCGTGATCCCTCCATTCTTGCCGACTCCGTTTGCGATGGTGTGCTCGATCGGGTCGCCGGGATGCGGTTCAGGAGCGACGAGAATCGCAATGGTTGCGATTGAGCCTGGGGCGACTACATTGGTCACGTCGAAGTGACCGCGGCGGAAGGCCCCAAGTGTCGATCCAACCTGCTTGCCATTCACCCAGATGCCCGAGCTGTAGTTGATGCCGTCAAAGTTGAGCCAGACATGCCTATGCGCGTAGCTGGCGGGTACGCGGACAGTGGTGCGGTACCACCAGGAAGTGCGAGCCAGCGACTCCGGGATGACGTCGGGCCGGTTGTTCTCGCCGAACATCGGGTCCGGGTAGACGCCATCGCGGACGAGGTTGGCCAGCACCGTCCCCGGGACGATCGCGGCGTGCCAGGAGCTCGCGTCGAAGCCCGCCCGTGACACCGCAGCTCCGGTGGCGGTAACCTTCGCTGCATCTTCGAGCTTCCATCCGGCGCTCACTTCCATCGCGCCGGATGTCTGCGCAACGGCATTTCCAGCAAATCCAAGGGTCAACGAAGCGAAGAGAAGCACGAGGATGCGGCGCGGCGACACGGGGAAGGTCAACATGGCTCTGCGCGCCATCCTAGCAGCGTCTGGGACGATTCGCTCGCGCTTGCTGCATCGGGCTGTGTAGAATGCCGTCGCGGATCGAAGCACGCCAATCTCCCCCACAAGGGTCCAGCGAGACCACCGGCGCGGGCGATGTGTTGGTGGGATTTAATAGCGAGATGCAACAAAGGAGGCAGTGATGGTGAGTCGGCGGAGTTTTCTGCAGACGATGGCAGCGGGCACGGCGGGGGCAGCTCTTGGCACCTCAGCCCGCAGCTATGCGCAGATTATGGGAAGTAACGAGCGGGTGAACTTCGCGGTTATCGGCCTCAACAGTCGAGCCTACGCGCACCTGTCCTCGCTCAAAGCGAACCAGGCCAACTCGCGTGTGGCCTATGTCTGCGACGTGGAGAGCAACATCCTCGCGAAGTATGCCGGGGCTGCGGAGAAGAACCTCGGCTATGCTCCGAAGACCGAGAAGGACTTCCGCAAAGTGCTCGCAAGCAAGGACGTAGACGCGATCACCATTGCGACGCCGGATCACTGGCACGCACCGATGGCGATCGCCGGGGTGCAGGCAGGCAAGCATGTGTACGTTGAGAAGCCCTGCAGCCATAACCCCGCTGAGGGAGCGATGCTGGTGGCTGCGCAGAAGAAGACCGGCAAGCTGGTGCAGCAGGGATCGCAGCAACGTTCGTCTCCGCATACCATCGAAATCGTTGAGAAGATTCATGGCGGCTCCATCGGCCGCGCGTATTATGCCAAGGCCTGGTACAGCAATGTTCGCAAGTCCATTGGCTACGGCAAGCCTGCTCCCGTCCCGGCGACGCTCGATTGGGACCTTTGGCAGGGGCCCGCGCCGCGCCAGGAGTACAAGGACAACGTGCAGCCCTATAACTGGCACTGGTTCCGCACCTGGGGCACGGGCGAGACGCTGAACAATGGCACGCACGAGGTGGATGTCTGCCGCTGGGCGCTTGGGGTGGACTTCCCGAAGAAGGTGACGGCCAACGGCGGCCGCTATCACTTCAAAGACGACTGGCAGTTCTACGACACCCTCGTAACCAGCTTCGCGTATGACGACAAGATGATCGACTGGGAGTGCAAGTGCTGCCAGGGGATGAAGTTCTACGGCCGCGATCGTGGCTCGGCCATCATGGGAACGGAGGGGACTGTCGTCGTCGATCGCGATGGTTACGAGATCTACGATCTCAACGGCAGGAAGACCAGTGAGTTCATCGCAAAGAGGGACAAGACGTCGTCGCAGGACACCATCGGCGCCGACTCGATGACGGACCTGCACTTTGCGAATCTCATCGCGGGCATTCGCACCGGAGAAGCTCTGCACGCACCGGTGAGCATCGGCTACGTCGCGGTCACCATGCTGCAGCTGTCAAACATCGCGTGGGAGGTGGGACGTGAACTCCACCTCGACTCTACCGATGGAAAGATCCTCAATGACTCCGAAGCGATGAAGGGCTGGGGACGCGAGTACGAGAAGGGCTGGGCGCCTCACGTCTAGGCCTGGCTTGCAGAATCATGCACTGAGAAGGGCATCGGGTGAACTCCGGAAGGAGGGGCTCGATGCCCTTTTCGTTATCGGTGACGCGACATATTCGGTCTTCCCACTAAATGCCTTGACACCCATAAATTTGCTTTGCTAGTGTGCTCGCCGATTTCAAAAGGTCTGGAACGATGTCGTGTGTCCAGACCCGTCTGACCGATTTGTTGCAGGTGCAAACGAAGTCAGGCGTATTGGTTGTCGCTTATCGGAGGCTTCATGCACGTGCTTCGCAAACTGGCAGGCATCGTCCTCGCTATCGTTCTCTTCGCTGTACCGGTACAGATTCTGGCGCAGGCCGTCAGCGGCACGATCGTCGGTACCGTTACAGACCCCACGGGCGCAGCTCTCGCCAACGCTCAGATCTCCATCACGCGAGTTGGTCAGGACACGGTCTACAACACCGTGACCAACGAAAGCGGAAACTTCACCCAGCCGACACTTCCTTCCGGCGTGTACACGGTGACGATCGTCGCCAGCGGCTTCAAGAAGGAATCGCGTGAGAACATCACCGTCGACACGAACGTGACGACACGCGTCGACGTTGGCATGGTCACCGGCAGTGTGACCGAAACGGTGACTGTGACGGAAGCACCGCCGCAGCTGCAGACGGACCGCGCGGACATCTCCGCCACCATTGAGGCAAAGCAGATCGCCGACCTGCCGCTTTCGAGCGGTAACAGCTTCCAGTCGCTCCTGAACACGGTCCCGGGCATGGCCCCGGTCGTGTTCAACAACTCGCAGTTCTTCAACGCGAATAACGATCTGTCGACCAACGCAAATGGCCAGTCGTCGTATGTGAACCTGTACCAGATCGAAGGCATCGACGACGATCAGCGCACGGGCATCCACATCATCCTGGTGCCGCCGGCCGCTGCCATCCAGAACGTCGACATTACGACGAATAACTTTGAAGCCGAGTTTGGCCGCGCTGTCGGTACCGTCGTCAACGTCACATTGAAGTCCGGTACAAATCAGTTCCACGGCTCCGTCTTCCAGCAGATGGAGAACAACGGCGTCAATGCCCGCAACTACTTTGCGACGGGCCCCAACGGCCGCCTCGTCTACAACTACACCGGGGCTTCCTTCGGCGGTCCGATCCTGAAGAACAAGCTGTTCATCTTCGGCGACATCCTCCGTGTCTCCGACCACGAAGAGTCCACCCAGACAGCGACGATTCCGTACTACAACGTCGTCAACAACGCGATCGACCTGAGCGCGTATTCGGGGCAGGTGTATGACCCCAATACCGGCGACACGGTCGACTGTTCCGGCAGCGCAACGACTAGCGCCTGCGGCACCGGCCGCACCGCATTTACGAACAACCAGATCCCGCTCACGAACTCCGGTATCAGCCAGACGGCGCTGACCGTGTTGAAGGACCTCGACACGATCGCACGCAATCCGGCGATGAACCTCGCTTCGTCGAAGTATCTGGCTGCCGCCACGTCAAACAACTTCTCGCAGAACTCACCCTTCCACAAGGACGTGTGGAGCTACGACATCAAGGCGGACTACAACATCTCCCCGAAGGATCATCTCAGCGGGCGCTTCAGTCACCAGCTGATCAATACCTACCAGGCGCCTCTGTTCGGCAACTTCCTGGGCGGACCTGCCAGCAGTGGATTTGAAGCGACCGGTACGGCAACGGCATACAGCGCCGGCGGCAACTACGACCACACGTTCTCGCCGACGCTGCTGACCGAAGTGCGGCTCGGTGTGGCGCACCTCCGCAACTCTGCGACCCAAAGCGACTATGGTGCAAACGATGCGCGGACTCTAGGAATTCCTGGCAACGGACCGAACGGCACGAATAACACCGCTACTACCAGCGGTCAGGTCGCGTTCTCGGTCAATAACTTTACGTCGCCGCTCATCGGCTATTCGGCGTCGCTTCCGTGGCTCCGCGCCGAGTCGAACATCGACCTGGCAAACAACTGGACCAAGATTCTCGGCAACCATACTCTCAAGGCTGGTGTGGACGTTCGCCGCGTTCGTGACGATCTCCTGCAGGGCAACAACAATGCGGCTGCGGGCCAGTTCTACTTCAACGAGAATTCGACGTCGGCTCCAAACGCGGCCAAGTATGGTCCGGCCGGTTCGACCGCAACTGCGACCGGGCAGGCAAACGACGTCGCCAGCGTACTGTTCGACGTGCCGTATCAGGTCGGTCAGGACACCAACAGCACCTTCCCCGCTTATCGTCAGACGTGGCTGTTCTTCTTCGTATCAGACAAGTGGCAGGCGACCCCGAAGTTGACCCTCGACTTTGGGCTTCGCTGGGAGCTCTATCCTCCGGCAACTCCGCGTAAGCCGGGTGGTTTCGTAAACTACAACCCCACGACCAATAATCTTGTTCTCGCCGGGCTGGATGGCAATCCCTCCAACCTCGGTATGGCCACGGATTACCGTAACTTCGCTCCGCGTGTTGGCGCCTCCTATCGCGTTACCGAGAACACGGTGGTGCGTGCGGGCTACGGCATCAGCTATGTGCCGTTCGTCGATAACTCCTACGCGTACAACTATCCGATCAAGACGAGCAGCTACTACAACAATGTCCCGACCTATGGCGCTGCGCTAAACCCGACTGGGGGCCTGGTGAACTTTGTGACCGGCATCCCTGCCACCTCAACTGCGCAGTTTGGATCGAATGGCCAGCTCTACGAGACCGCAGCGAATGGCACGATCGGCCTCGCAGCGCTTTATATCCCGTTGAACTTCAGGAACGCGTACGTATCGTCGTGGAATGCTGCGGTCCAACAGGCGTTGGGATCGGCTACCTCGCTGCAAATCGCCTACGTGGCAAATCACGGAACGCGGATTGACGTCGCCCAGAACATCAACCAGCCTCAGATTTACGGACAGAGCGGAGCGTATGACCCCTCCTTCCTCGCCTTCGGCAAATCAGCTGCGGTAACGCAGTACTTCATGGGCTTCTCGACCAACTATGAGTCGCTTCAGGTGCAGCTGACCCGCCGCTTCACGCATGGGCTTTCCTTCAGCTCCGCATTTACGTGGGGCAAAGCCCAGAATTACCAGACTGGAGCTCAGGACGGAAACGTGCTGTTCTGGGCAGGCCCGATGCGTCGCAACTACGCGGTCGCGGACTTTGACCGCACAAAGAACTTCGAGCAGACAGTTACCTACGAATTGCCTGCGGGACACGGTCATCGGTTCTTCAACTCTGGGTTCAGCCAGTACGTGCTGGGCGGGTGGCGCACCTCCGCGATCCTCTCGGGATTGTCGGGATTGCCCTTCACAATCTCCACATCCAGCGCGACCCCAGGCACAACGCAGACGGTGAACCAGATTGCGCCATATCACGTGCTGCACCAGACCACCGGTGGCGTCACGTCATCCTATCCGACATGGTTCGACCCGACAGCCTTTGCCGCGCCGGCGACCTGCACCGCCTACTCTTCCACGAACCCGGTAGCCTGCACGGTGGGCAACACGCAGCGTAACCAGTTCCGTGGTCCTGGCTACTTCTATGACAGCTTGTCGCTCTTCAAGAACTTTCCCTTGTTCCGGGAGTCCGTGCTTGAGGTTCGCGCCGATGCTTTCAATATGACCAATACCCCGGCCTTTGCAAACCCAAGCGGTTCGCTCGGCTCCAACCTTGGCAAGATTACCAGCACGCTTGGCTCAGGCGTTGGCAACGTCAACGGCGTCGGCGGTCCCCGTGTACTTCAGGCCGGCGTAAAGCTTACGTTCTAATCGATTCGATCAAAGGCGAGCCCGAGACGTCGATGCGTCTCGGGCTTTACCTTGTATATAAAGTCAAAACGGGGGTGGGAGATATGCATCTGAATCGTCGACAATTTGCGGGATCAATCGTGGGGACTGCTGCAGCTTGGGCCCTGCCAAAATCGGCATGGGCAGCTGCCGCTCCGTTTCACGTTGGCGTCATCTCCGACGAGATCTCGCAGGACTTCGATCATGCCTGCTACGTGATCTCGAAGCAGTTCGGCCTGCACTTTGTGGAACTCCGCGAGATGTGGGGCAAGAATCTCCAAACTTCGACTGACGCGGAGATTGCTGAAGCTCGCAAGATCCTCGCGAAGTATGAACTCACCGTGACGGATATTGGCAGCCCACTGTACAAGGTGAATTTTCCTGGTGCGCCGCATTCGCAGTATTCGTCCAAGGAGGATCTGCACGGAGCGGATGAAAAGAACTTCAAGCAGCAGGACGAGGTTCTGGAACGGTCGATCTCACTTGCCAAGCAGTTTGGCACGGACAAGGTCCGCTGCTTCGACTTCTGGCGCCTCGATGATCAGAAACCATTTCGTCCGGCGATCAACGATGTGCTGAGGCAGGCTGCGGAGAAGTCCGGCCAGCAGGGGATCACGCTTGTGTTGGAAAACGAGTATGCCTGCAACACCGCGACGGGGCGCGAGGCCGCAGCCACACTTGCCGGCGTCCCATCCAAACATCTTGCGCTGAACTGGGATCCGGGCAACGCCGTGATGCGAGGCGAGCTGGACGCATTCCCAGGGGGCTGGGACGCGATCCCGAAGAACCGCATCCATCACTGCCACGTGAAGAACGCGCAGAAGGATGCCAGCGGCAAGATGCAGTGGGCACCGGTGGATGTTGGCTATATCGATTGGACGGCGCAGTTCAAAGCGCTCAAGGCGATCGGTTATAAGAATGCGACGAACCTGGAAACGCATTGGAAGGACGGCAAGTCGCCAGAGTCATCGACCATCCGCAGCTGGGAAGGTATGAAGAAGTGCCTCGACGCAGCGGGTATCAACGTCTAGATGGAAAAGCGGCAGCGTGATGTAACGCCACGCTGCCGCTTGTTTCCGCCGATGGATCGACTAGACTGCCGCGACCTCTCTCAGCGCTACGGGGCGACGCTCTGCGAGTGAGAGCCGCGCAGCCATCGCCATGACGACCGGCATGCGACCATCAAGGCCGTTCACGGTCGTGGGGGTATCATCCCGAATGGCCTGCACGAAGCTGCCAAGTTCATTGGTGAAGCTCGCGGCGTAGCGATCCATGAAGAAGTTCAACGGCAGGTCGCGGTACACGTTGGTGGCGGAGCTTACGACGGCCTGGTTCGGATAGCAGTTCTCCGCAGAGATCTTACCCGCGGAGCCGAGCACCTCAACGCGCTGGTCGTAGCCGTAAACAGCCTTGCGGCTATTGTCGATGGTGCCGATCACTCCGTTGCGGAAGTGGAGCACAAGCAACGCTGTGTCGATGTCTCCAGCCTCACCAATGGCGGGATCCACGCGAACGCTACCGGCCGCATAGATGCTCTCCACTTCGTCGCCGATGAGGAAGCGCGCCATGTCGAAGTCGTGGATGGTCATATCGCGGAACATGCCGCCGGAGACCTTTACGTATTCAATCGGGGGGGGCGCGGGATCGCGGCTGATGATGTGCATGAGGCTGGGAGTGCCAATCTCTCCATTTGCCACAGCCGCGTGCACGCGCGCAAAGTTCGCATCGAAGCGGCGATTAAAGCCGATCTGCAGCTTTACACCGGCCTTCTCAACTGCGCCGAGGGCCCGGTCGATTTCGTTCAGCTCAAGAGCGATTGGCTTCTCGCAGAAGATATGCTTGCCCGCCAACGCAGCGTCGACGATGAGCTGGGCATGCGTGTCTGTCGAGGAGCAGACGAGGACGGCGTCGATCTCCGGATTGGCGAGCAACTCAGCGCTGGAGGCTGCCACGGTGGGAATACCGTAGAGTGCAGCGACCTCTTCAGCAGAAGCGCGATTCGCGTCTGTAATGGCCACAGCCCGCGCCTGCGGGAGCCGAAAGGCAATGGACTCGGCATGCACGCGGCCAATGCGGCCAGCGCCGATGATTCCGATATGTAGAGGGTCTTGCTTCAAAAGGGACCGATGCCTTTCACGTTGTGTTGCCTCAACATCTATAGAAGCGCGGATTCGACTTCGCGCAGGAAATTCAGGTTGCGAGCTGCACTATCCTTCGGTGCGCCCATGCCAGGCAGCACGTCCTGCTCCACGACGATGTAGCCGGAATACTCGCGGCTGCGAAGCCACTTGAGCAGTGCGCTGAAATCCACGATGCCTTTGCCGAGCTCGCAGAAGACTCCGTGCTGGAGGGAAGTAAAGTAGTCCCATTGCTCATTGCGGGAGCGGCTGGCGATAGACGCAGAGCAGTCTTTGGCGTGGACATACCACACGCGATCGGCGAAGCGGTCGAGGAACGAGATCATGTCCGCACCTTGCTCTCCCGCACCGAAGGCGAAGTGGCCCGTGTCGAAGACGAGGCCAAGCAACGCTGGATCAGCTCGCTCGAGCAGGCTGGCAATCTCGGCAGGCGTCTCGACGTATCCAGCGCAGTGATGATGGAAGACGGTGCGCAGGCCGGTCTCTTCCAACACAGCTTTCGCGACACGCTCTGCACCGAGAGCGAAGGTGGCCCACTCGGAGGAAGTGAGTCCCTGCGCTGGTGTGATGCGGCCGGCCAGCTTCGTACGCTCAGGCACACTGCCATTGTTGTCTGCGAGGACAAGATACGGTGCTGGCGTTGTCGCCACTGCTGCGAGTAACTTCGCGGTCTTCACTGCGTTGTCGATCCCGGACTGGTGCGAACTTTCGTCCTTCAAGGCAACTGGGACGAAGGCGCCCAGCATGGTGAGTTCACGCTTCACGAGTTCCACGCGAAGGGCGGCCGGATCAGACGGCATAAAGTTCCAGTCGCCGAGTTCTGTGCCCGTGTATCCGCAGGCCGCGAGTTCGTCGAGCATCTGCTGGTAGCCGATGGGCTTGGCGCTCTTTGCTTCTTGAAACTCCAGCATGCCCCACGAGCAGGGGGCATTGCCGATCAGGAACGGCTTCATCGGTTTTCTCTCGCCTCCAGCGGGGTTATTTGTTGCTATTGTTGAAGAAGTAGCGCTCGCGCTTGCGGGCGACTTCGTAGTTTGCGCGGGCTTGCTGCACGCCCGGCATGGTCGAGACTTCAGGTACGGCAACGTCCCACCAGGAGTCGTAGCTTGGTACGCCTCGTGTGCCTTCGGTCTCGATGACGACCACGCTCGTTCTGGGTGATGCTTTGGCAGCGAGCAATGCGTCTTTGAATTCGGCGATGGTGGCGACCTTCACGGAGTCGACCCCGAGGCTGCGAGCGTTGGCTGCGTAGTCAACGACAAAGTTGTCACCATCTAGTGCGCCGCTGTCGGTTCGCTTCTTCACGGTGGTGCCGAAGCCTTCCATACCGAGCGAGCGGCTGAGGCTTCCGATCGAGCCGAAGCCCTTGTTGTCCACGATCACAACGATGATCTTGATGCCTTCCTGTGCGGCGGTGACCAGCTCACTCGGCATCATCAGGTAGGTGGCATCGCCCACCCAGACGAAGACATCGCGGGTGGGATCAGCGAGCCTCGCGCCCATGCCGCCGGGAAGCTCATAACCCATGCAGGAGTAGCCGTACTCCATGTGGTAACTGTTGGGCGTGCGCGCGCGCCACAGCTTATGGAGATCGCCGGGCTGGCTGCCTGCGGCGGAGACGATCATGTCGCGATCTTCGGCAACATCCCATATCGCTCCGATGACCGCGCTCTGGGCTGGCTTGCCGTTGCTCTCGATGTACAGCAGGCGGGCATCTTCCTTGAGCCACTCCGCGATGAGTGCGGCATACTCTGCGGCGTATGTCGATTCGATCTTGAAGTTGCCGAGCCCTGCCGCGAGGCGCTCCAACCCTGCGCGTGCATCTGCAACGAGGGCGAGCGCGGACACTTTGTAGGCGTCGAACTCTGCGACGTTGAGGTTGATGAAGCGGACGTCGGGGTTCTGGAACGCGGTCATCGACGCGGTGGTGAAGTCCGAGTAGCGCGTGCCGATGCCGAGGATGACATCGGCGTTAGCAGCGACGCGATTGGCGGCGAGCGTTCCTGTCGCACCGATGGCGCCGAGGTTCTGCGGATGATCCCACGCTAGCGAACCCTTGCCTGCTTGCGTCTCGCTGACGGGGATTCCGGTCTGCGCAGCAAACTTCGCGAGCTGCTGCGCCGCCTCGCTCATCAGCACGCCGCCGCCCGCGATGATGAGGGGACGCTTTGCGCTACGCAGGACTTTAACTGCACGCTGCAGCGACACTGCGTCAGGTTCTGCACGGCGGATGATCCACACGCGGCGTTCGAACATCTCTTCCGGATAGTCGAAGGCTTCGGCTTGCACGTCCTGAGGAAGCGAGAGCGTGACAGCACCACAGTCCGCGGGCGAAGTCAGCACGCGCATTGCTTCGGGGAGCGCGGTGATGATCTGTTCAGGTCGCGTGATGCGGTCCCAGTAGCGGCTCACAGGCTTGAAGCAGTCGTTGACGCTGATGTCCTGCGTGAACGCTGACTCCAGCTGCTGCAGGACGGGCGCGACCTTGCGCGTCGCGAAGATGTCGCCGGGAAGTAACAGCACAGGCAGACGATTGATCGTCGCGAGCGCTGCGCCGGTGATCATATTCGTCGCGCCGGGGCCAATGGATGAGGTGCACGCGAACGCACGCATACGATTGCTGGCCTTGGCGAAGCCACTTGCAAGGTGAACGCCGGACTGCTCGTTCCGGATTGGGTAATAGCGGAAGTCCGGATTCTCCTGCAGTGCTTGTGCGATGCCCGCAACGTTGCCATGCCCGAAGATGCCAAGCATTCCGGCGAAGAATTGGTGTTGCTGGCCATCGCGCTCGACGTACTGGTTCTTCAAATAAGTGACCAGGGCCTGCGCCATCGTGAGACGTCGCGTGCTCATCGCGTGCCTCCCGGATAGAGCGTGTCGGGTGCTTCAAGAGGGGATGCGAAACCATCGAACGCGGCTTGCGCATCGAGCTTGTCATGGATGATGGCACTTGCTGCGCGCGCGATGATGCCGGGATCGCCGTTGCCAGGGAAGAGCACGTTGCGGCCCACCATTGCGCCGCGTACGTTATAGCCTGAATCCATCGCGGTGCGGAGCTGCTCGAGGAAGGGCTTGGGATTGCCAGCGGACTCACCGCCAAGCAGCACGATGGGCAACGTCGTCGAGCGCGCGACCGTGGCGAAGTCTTCCGTGTACGGAAGTTTCAGCCAGAGGTTGCGGCTTGAGTCTCCGAGTGCGCTGGACACGCCCGCGAGTCGCGCCACGGCCTCGGCCGTCTTCGTGACCGGATAGCCCTTGTCGGTCTTTGCGACAGGAAGTGGTTCGAGGAACATGGGCAGGTCGAGTGCGTTGCAGGCGGTGATGGCTTCGGCGCAGGCCATCATGGTCTTCAGTGAGGCGGGCTCGTTGATGTCCACGCGCAGCAGGGTCTTCGCACCGTCGAGGTTCCATTGAGCGCAGGTCGCGGGGGACGGGCCAGTCATGGGATCGTCGAGTTCCCATGCTGCGCCTGCGAGGCCTCCGCGATTGAGGCTCGCGATGAGCACCTTGTTCTCGAGGAGGGGGGTGAGGTCCTGCTCGGCGCGAAGTGCGTCCACCAGCAGCAGGTCTTCGAGAATGTCCATCGACGCCATCACGCCATCGACGCCATCGCTGACCAGTACACGAAGAATGCGCGCCAGGTAGTCGCGTCGATCGGCCATGCCCAGAAGGTTGGTTCCCACGTTCGACACAAAGCGTGCAGGGTGATCCGCAGCGATGATGTTGAGGCGGCCATCAAGGGTAAGCTTGTCGCGCCGCTTGCGGTGTTGCGCTGCATTCAGTGCAAGCGAAGGCCGCTCCACACGAGCATCAATGATCGCGTGCAGGAGTGCGTCGGGAAAGAAGGTTGCGCTCGAGAAGCTCATGCAGGTACGGGGATCGCTTTCTGCTCGCGGATCATCGTCTCGACCTCGGCGAGCGTGGGCATGGCTTCGGAACATGGCACGCGGCTGACGACGATGGCTGCCGCGGCGTTGCCGTAGTGCAGGCAGTCGGTCAGCGACTTGCCATTGGTGTAGGCATAGAGGAAGCCCGAAGCGAAGCCATCGCCGGCGCCTATGGTGGTCGCCACCTGCACACGATACGGCGGCAGATACGTGGCGCCATCTTTGGTGAGGATGCGAGTGCCTTCGTCTCCGAGCTTGGAGACGAGGACAGGGACACCGATCTTCTGGATCTTCGCGATAGCCTGATCGAGGTCATCGACGCCAGCAGAGAGCTTGAGTTCGCCCTGGTTGCCGATGAGGACGTCTACGTAGGGAAGCGCGAGGCGTATCGCGAGTCCGGCCTCTGCGGGACTGCGCCAGGACATGGAGCGGAAGTCGACGTCGAGGACGACGGTGACGCCTGCGGCCTTCGCTGCCTCCATCGCGCGATACGCGCTCTCGCGTGAGGGCGAAGCGCACAACGCAGTGCCGTTGAAGACGAACATCTTTCCACTGCCTGCGAAGCGAAGGTCATCATCGGTCGCGTCGAGTCGTGTATCGACGGCATCATGACGATAGAAGACCTGCGGGAAGCTGTCGGGTGGTGTGACTTCAGTGAGGCAGAGCGACGGCAGATAGCCCGGGGCAGTCTGCACGTGCGAGATGTCCACACCCTCGGCCAAGAGGAAGTCCTTGAGGAAGCCGCTCAGCGCATCGTTGCCGAGGCAGCTGATCATGCCCACCTTTGCGCCGAGACGTGACAGGCCCACGGCCATGTTCGCGCTCGAGCCGCCAAGGTAGCGCGAGAACGTACGGACCTGTGGCAGCGGCACGTTGAACTGATCCGAGTACAGGTCATAGCCGATGCGGCCAAGAATGACGACGTCCATCAACGGACTCCTTGCTTCGTAGCAGATACTTCGCGGTGCGCGTGATCGTGGAGCATCGATGCCCTAGCGGACCAGAGGAACGCGCGGGTCTTTGTCCGTCCAGTGCTCACGAACCCAGGCGTGATCGGGATCGTCGGAGGCTGCCATGGAGCGCGCCGAACCCGAGAGAACGTTCAGGTAGTACACGTTGTAGCCGTGGCCTGCGGAGACGGGGTGATATCCCTCGGGGACGATGACCAGTTCGCCATCCCGTACGGTGATGGTCTCGTCGAGCCTGCCGTCCGCGGTGTACACGCGCTGGATAGCGAATCCGCCTGGCTTGTCGATCTTGTAGTAGTAGATCTCGTCGAGATCCACTTCGCCCGGAGGGTTGTGAACGTCGTGCTTGTGCGGTGGGAAGCTGGACCAGTTGCCTGAGGGGGTATAGACCTCGCAGATGAGCAGCCTCTGCGCGCGGAAATGCGGCGGGATGATCGAGTTGATCTGCCGCGTCGCGTTGCCCCCGCCGCGGATCTCGACCGCGCACTCGTCCGGCGTGATGTGATGTGCGGGAAAGTGCTGCTCCGCTTTGCAGTAGCAGAAGGCGATGTCGCAATCGGTGGTGGCTGTAACGGTGTAGTCGGTGTCGAGCGGGAGGTACAGCGCGTGCGGCTTCCCGTCGAAGACCGTGGCACGATCGCCGACCGTCGCGAAGTCGCCCGCAGAGCTGGTGATTGAGCACGTCCCACCGAGCATCACGATGCAAAGCTCGCGGCCGGTGAGGAGCTCATGAAAGCTGGCTCCGGCCAGGAGACGGCGCACCGCGAACGAGATGTGTTCGAAGCCAAAGTCGGCTGCGCGGTCGGTGTAGGCTTCGGGTTTCAGATGGAGATTCATATTCGCAGGCCCGGGAAATTACGTTACCGGTTACGCGAACGACTATAAATGCGCCATACAGAAGACTGTCAACTCCTGGTATGTGAATTTATCGTCAGCCTCAACCCGTCTTGCGGAGCGACGTCGGATCCTTCGCCGTCTATGAAGCGTTGGGCTCCAGGGATGGGGAAGAGGCTCGTGCGTATCCCTGCTCAACAGGATGGGCGCGGTACAGGAGAGTCGACTGAGCCTCAGATATCACGCGCGCAGCGAAAGCTGGTGTTGGTTGTCGCACTGTCAGGAGTGTTCGAACTGCGCGCACCAACGCGATAACGGTTGCAGTAGGACTCGTGGCAGAGATAGGAACCTCCGCGAACGACGCGGCTTCCGCCCTCAAGAGGACCTGTCGGGTTAAGCCTCGTGGCGAGCTCGTGAAATGTCGGATGGAACCAGTCCGCGCACCACTCCCAGGTGTTGCCGGTGATGGAGAAGACGTCGTAGCCGTTTGCGGCAAAGGCATCGACCGGGCAAGTGTTGGTAAAGCCATCTTCCGCAGAGTTGAAGTGCGGGAACTCGCCTTGCCAGATGTTGCAGAGATGAATGCCACCGGGTGTGAGATCGTCGCCCCAGGGGTAGAGTCGCTGAACGAGTCCGCCACGCGCCGTGTACTCCCATTCAGCCTCCGTCGGAAGGCGCTTTCCGGCCCAGGTTGCGTAAGCGGTAGCGTCGTTCCAGCTCACATGGACGACCGGCCGGTCCTGCCTGTCATTGATGGCTGACCCTGGGCCTTCCGGCGAGCGCCAGTCGGCCCCCCAGATGCGACGCCACCAGTCCGCCGACGGAACACGATCCTCGCTCAGGGCTGCTTCGGCAGTCTCGGGCAGATCGCCTTCGAAGACGAAAGACCACCCGAAGGTCTCGGCTTCGGTACGGTAACCGGTCGCGTCCACGAAGCGAGCAAACGCGCGGTTGGTCACGGGGTACCGGTCGATCAGAAAGGGATCGATCCGCACCTCGCGGATGGGACCTTCGCCATCGGCAGGGAAGCCCAGCGGATAGTCCGTGCCCATCAGAAAGGTGCCGCCGGGCAGTTCGACCATGTCGGCAGGGGAGCCGGAGTTGACGCGAACTCGCGCAGCGGAGGCGTCCCGCGAGATCTGCAGGACGGCTGCACGGCTCTTACTTGGGACACAGCACGGCGGTATGGGTTTGTTCAAACGGAGACTCCTGTCCGGCGAATCTCGGACTGCGCTGCGAGGCCGCGCAGGTAGGTGAGTACGGCGGCCTGTTTGCGATCGTCGTGCAGTTCGCGGGCAATCTGGGCTCGCACCTCCGAGAGACCCAGCTGACGCGGGGCCCGGCGCGCCAGAACGGTAGCGATGTGAAAGCCGAAGACGGTGCGGAAGGTCTCGCTGACTGTACCGGGCTTCAGCGCGAAGACGACGTCATCGAACTCCTCGACCATCTCGCCGCGGGCGATCCAGCCAAGGTCGCCACCCACGCCAGCGCAGTCGGAGAAGCGATCTGCGACCTTGTGGAACGCCTCGCCTGCGTCCAGCGCTTCGCGGGCCTCTGTGATGGTCGCGAGCGCGAGTGCTTCGTCGCGAACGCCGTCCACGTTGGCGATGATGTGGCGTACCTGCAGCGTCTCGGGCTCACGGAAGCGTTCGCGTTGCGCAATGTACGAGGCTTCTACCTCTTTGGCCGGGGGGCGCGGAACCGTCCTGACGATCTCGTCCATGAGGCGCTCAATCTGCAGCGCACGGATGATTGCATCGCGCTCGCTGTGGCTGCAGGTAACACTTTGCGGCGTGCCTCGCCTTCGCGCAAGCTCGGCGGCAATATCGTCGGGGGAGATGTCCGGGTGGCGTCTCGCCGCTGCCTGCCGTAACAGGACTTGCAGGACGGCATTCTCCTCGGCGATGGCGAAGATGCGTGGGTCGTCTGCTGCAGAGAGAGACGCCTCTGGAAGCAACGTTTGCTGCAGCAGCCGGAGTTGGTGCGCAATCGCCTCGTCCGACACGGGTTCGCCATTCACGATCAGAGGCATAGTCGTTGCAACTCGGGCCCGAGGCCGAGTTGATGATAGCGCGTGATCAATGGGGCTGCCTTGTGGGATGATGTCGTCAGGAAACGACATGGCGGTTCGGCTTAAGGATATTGCACGCGACCTCGGTATCTCGACGGTCACAGTCTCAAAGGTACTTCGCGGCAACTCCGACGTTGGCGACAAGACACGTGCGCGTGTCCTCAAGCGCATGAAGGAGCTGAACTACCAGCCCAACATGCTGGCCCGCGGTCTCGCGAGTGGGAAGACATATACGGTCGGGCTGGTGGTGCCGGACCTGGTGCACCCGTTCTTCGCGGAGTTCGCGAAGTCGCTTTCCGGCGAGCTGCGCAAGACGCACCGTGCGCTGCTGCTGGCCTCCAGCGAAGAAGACCCGGTCATCGAGATGCAGGAGATTCGCACGCTGCTGCAGCGCGGCGTGGATGTCCTGATCATCGCGTCCTGCCAGGCGGTTCTGAAGAACTTCTACGAACTGGGCGACAATCGCACGCCCTACCTGCTGTTCGATCGCAACTTCCCGCACCTTGCGGCGAACTTCATTGGCAACGATGATGTGGTGGTCGGCGAGATGGCGACACGGCACCTTATCGACCTGGGTCGCACGCGGATCGCCCACATTGGAGCGCGCTACAGCAGCCCGGCGTTCGATCGCCTGCGTGGCTACAGGAACGCCCTGGCCGCCGCAGGTCTCCCCGCTGACGAGGACCTCGTGGTCACGCGTGAGCGCGTCGAAGAGGCTGGTGACCTGGTCGGTAACGCGATGATGCGCGATCTGCTCAAGCTCAAGCCCCGGCCGGACGCAGTCTTCTGCTACAACGACACGACCGCAATTGGCGCCATCGAGGCGGTGCTCGAGGCGGGCCTGAGGGTGCCGGAGGACGTGGCCATCATCGGCTGCGGAAACCTGCGCTACGCCGCGTATCTCAAGGTGCCGCTGAGCGCCATCGACCAGAACACCACCGAGCTGGGGAAGCGTGCCGCGCAGGTCGCTGTTGAGCTTGCGGAGAAGCCGCAGGCCGAGCTGAAGTGCATCATGATTCCTCCGAAGCTCGTTGCCCGCGAGTCCACGGTCGGGAAGCGCCGCAAGCGCACTCCGTTGAATGCTTAGGAGCTAATCGAGCTCGATGGGGACGCCACCGCGATCACTCGACAGGTATGCCGCCTCCACCAGCGCCATCGTCTTGTAAGCGGACTCGAAGTGCGTCGGGAGTTCCGTCGCCGAGCCTTCGACGTAAGCCTGTAGCGAACCCATCGACCCGATGAAGGCGTCAGGAAACCAGCTGCCGCGAACGGGTACTTCGCGCCATGGGTTTCCGGGGCCGCGAAGTGCGAAGCGCAGGCGATCAGGCTGGCCGACAGGGTAGTCCAGGTTTACTCCCATATCGATCCGGATTGCTCCGTTGGTGCCCTCCCACTGCGCATAACTGTGGTGAGATTCGGCAGGGAAGTCATGCGCATGATTGGTCGCGATGAACACGCGCTTGTCGTCGCCATAGTCGAGGATCATCGTTGACTTGGTGGGCGCGAGATGCTCGCACTGAGGGTTCTTCACGGTCTTCGCGTAGATGCTGCGCGGTTCCCCGAACCATGACCGGACGAGGTCCAGGTAATGGATGGAGTGGTACAGGATTTCGAGCCTGGGCGCCGTCGAGAGGAAGGTCCACAGGTGCCACGGAGTGTAGGTGCGGACCTGCACTTCCATGTCATGCAGCCGGCCGAGCACGCCCTGCTGCGCGAGCGCGACGGCGCCGAGGTTGTTCGGCGCGAAGCGAAGCTGGAAGTTCACCGCAGCGATCAGACCCTTTTCGCGGCAGAGGTCGCGGATCGTGCGTGCCTCGGCGATGGTCTCGCCCATGGGCTTCTGAATCAGCACGGCTGAGCCGTCGGGTAACTGCTCCAGGATCGGGATGAGCCGAGAGGCGGGGACGGCGATGTCGAAGACCACATCCTTCGGCGCGAAGCGGATCATGTCGGAGAGCGCGTCGAAGCTATGGGGGATGCCGAACTTGGCTGCGACCTCAGATGCTTTGCCTGGCTGCTGATCCGCGATGGCGAGTACCGGAAATCCGGCCTTCGTATAGGCAGGCAAGTGCGCGGACTGGATGATGCCTCCAGCGCCGACAATGCAAATGGGGCGTGGGAAACGCGGCAGCGGAGGGAGGGCGGCAGCGGCAATCTCTTCCAAATGGCCGGGAGTATTCAGGTGCGTGAGCGTATCGGGCATCGTTGGTTTCTCGGGTCGCCGGGGCGACAGCACTCCCATATATACACGCGCCTGCATGGAAAACTGAAGCGCTGAAGTAAGCGCACGTCTCCGGCGCGTGCCTGCCCATTTGCGCTAGGATGGCTCCCTCATGGTCATTCGACGTACCTTTCGCTCGCTCTCCGCAATCGTTGTCCTGGCTGCCTCCGCTGTGCTGCAGGGCCAGACGGCTCCCTCCGGTATGACCCGGACCTCGGGGGACCTCACCGTCCGGATCGACGCCCTTCGTGAGGACGTATTGCGGGTGCGCGTATGGCGCAGCAGCAAGCCAGCTGAGGATGCCTCATGGGCGGTCCTTCCGGGGTCCCGCGTGGCCCGTGTCCCCGTGAGCCTCGATCCCGACGGCTTCCACACACCGAAGCTCCGCGTGGTGGTTGGGGCCGACCTGCGGATCAAGGTCACGGACCTCAGCGGCAACGTGCTGCATGAGGACGTGCTTCCGCCAGTGATGAGCGACGACGGCATCCGCATCACGCGCGCGCATGACCTGCTCACCCATGAATTCGGACTCGGCGACAAGCCCGGCCCGCTGGATCGTGCCGGCGAGACCTTCGTCATGTGGAACACGGACAACTTCGGCTGGCAGGAGTCCAGCGACCCCATCTACAAATCGATCCCCTTCTTCCTTGAGGAGCGTGGAGGGCGATATGTGGGCTTCTTCCTCGATAACACCTTCCGCACCTCCTTTGACTTTGGCCGCGAGCGCGTGGAGCGCAATACCATCACCGCGCCCGACGGCCCCATCGACTACTACCTGCTTTACGGACCGGAGCCCAAAGCTGTCCTGGGCGAGTATGCGTGGCTCACCGGCCCGACGCCTTTGCCGCCGCTCTGGTCGCTGGGGTTTCAGCAGTCGCGTTACAGCTACTCCCCCCAGTCGCAGGTCGAGGACATCGCTGCCCACCTCCGTCGCGACCACATCCCCGCAGACGTGCTTTGGCTCGACATTGACTACCAGCTCAAGAACCGTCCGTTCACCGTCGATCCGGACCGCTTTCCGGACTTCGCGGGGATGATCCACAAGCTGGCCGAAGACCACTTCCGCACCGTCATCATCACCGATCTGCACATTGCGCACCTGCCCAATCAGGGCTACGCTCCGTACGACTCGGGCGAGGCGGGGGACAACTTCGTGAAGGAGGGCGGCAAGGAGTACGTCGGTCCCGTATGGCCGGGGCCTTCGGTCTTCCCGGACTTCACCCGGAAGTCCACGCGCGACTGGTGGGGCACACTCTACAAGGACTTTGTGCACATGGGCGTGGCCGGCTTCTGGAACGACATGAACGAGCCCGCCGTCTTTGTCTACCCGACGAAGACGATGCCGGACGACGTGGAGCACCGCATCGCGGGAGCCGAGTCCGAGGGCTTCGCTCCGCGGACGGCGTTCCATAGCGAGATGCACAACGTCTACGGCATGGAGAACTCCCGTGCCACGCACGATGGGCAGTTGATGCAGGCTCCGAACCTGCGTCCCTTCGTGATGACCCGCGCATCGTTCGCTGGGGGCCAGCGCTACGCCGTGACCTGGACCGGAGACAACTCGTCGACGTGGAATCACCTGCGGCAGACGACTCCCCAGCTGCTGAACCTGGGCCTCAGCGGCTTCTCGATGTCAGGGGCCGACGTGGGAGGCTTCGCCGGCAGTCCCTCGCCCGAGTTGCTGACGCGCTGGCTCATGCTGGCAGCCTTCCAGCCCATCGATCGCGACCACGCGGTGAAGGGAAGCCGTCCGCATGAGCCCTGGGCCGATGGCCCGGAGCACGAAGCGATTCGGCGGAGGTTCATCGAGGAGCGCTACAAGCTGATGCCGTACCTGTACACGGCGGCCGAGGAGACCTCACTTGATGGCGTGCCGATCGTGCGGCCACTCTTCGTGGATTTCCCGCGCGCTGCGGCCGACGGCCATCCCATGGATCTCGACGGTGGCGGAGAGTTCCTCTTTGGCCCGTCGATTCTGGTGGCGGACAATCCGTCGCCCGAGGAGGTGGCGCCCTATGAGGTCCATCTGCCGCCGGGAGTCTGGTACGACTACTGGACTGGCGAACGGCTGGACCGGCGTGCCCCGGCGACGGCGCGCGACCTGGAGATCCGCGATGCTGTGCCCTCTCTGAAGCCTGTGATGGTCGAGCCCAAGCTGGATAAGCTGCCGGTCTACGTCCGCGCGGGTGCGATTGTGCCGCTGCAGCCTCTGGTGCAGTCCACTGCGGAGAAGCCGGTGGGGTCGCTTACGCTGCGGGTCTACGCTCCGTCTGCCGGTGAGCCCTGCGCTGGTGACCTCTATCAGGATGACGGAGTGAGCTTCAACTTCGAGAAAGGCGAGTTCCTGCGTCTTCACGTCTCGTGCAATGTGGCGGCTGACGGGGCAGTCATGGTGCAGATTCCGGCGCGTGAAGGCCGCTTCCGGCCATGGTGGAGCACGATTCGCCTCGAGATCGTTGGTGCAAGCACGGCTGCGGTGGCAACCGTCAATGGTCACAGCGCGAGCGTGGAGAGAGGAACCGGGGTTCTGGCCGTATCGCTGGAGGACAAAGGGATGGCGCAGACCGTGGTCATCCGCTAGTCACGCATCGTGAATGCCGAAGGGAACCATTCCTGGTTCCGATTCAGGGCTGGGGAGCGTTTGATCGGATGAAGATCGTATGCTGAAACTCGTGCGAGGGTGACGTTCCACGAGTATGGTGGACTCAGTCGTGGACGAGCCTCGGACGCCTTTGGGCGAGAGCCATGGGATGGGGCAGTGATTTGGGCGGCCATTGAGCCCGGGCCCATCTGTTTGCGTGATATTCTTAATCGGACACTGAGAGAAGTGGACGAGAGCTTACAAGAACTAGGAGCAAGAACCTGCCGTGCTGGCACCTGCTAAAAAAACTGACATCATTACGAAGTTTCGCACGCACGATTCGGACACTGGAAGTCCGGAAGTGCAGATCGCGATTCTTTCCGAGCGTATCGGCGAGCTGACCGAGCATTTCAAGACCCACAAGAAGGATCATGGCTCGCGCCGCGGCCTGCTGATGCTGGTCTCCAAGCGCCGTCGCCTGCTGGATTACCTGAAGCGCAACGACCCTGATCGCTATCGTGAAGTGATCGGTAAGCTGGGCATCCGCAAGTAAGGTCACAAGGCGCTCTACCGGTGATTCCACCGTCCTGAGGAGTACAGCCGAGTTGATTTCATCCACCGTCATGAGTCGGAGGGGTACCCTTATGGGAGCCCCTGCGCGCTTAGGCACTCGTGTGAGTGCGATGCCGGTGCATGCCCTTTGCTCGCTGATGCCTCGCGGTGGTCGATCCATTGCGCGCGTTACCTTCCATTCCCCGGCCCCGGCTGATCATTAGATCGCCGGGGCTTTTGTCGTGAGCGCAACGGAAGCGGAGGTTGTCTCCGCGCGCGACGACACAACCCAAGTTCCGAATCGACGAAAAAAGAGTAGAGGAATCACTCCGATGAAGCAGGATGTAATCGTAGAGCTTGCCGGCGGCAAGCAGATCAAATTTGAGACGGGTCGCATCGCCAAGCAGGCTTCCGGCGCGGCGTACACCACCAGCGGCGACAATGCCGTGCTGGCCACTGCCGTGGCCTCGGCCGACCCCAAGGAAGGCATCGACTTCTTCCCCCTCACGGTCGAGTACCGCGAGTTCACCTATGCCGGTGGCCGTATCCCCGGCGGCTTCATCAAGCGCGAAGGCCGCCCCAGCGAGAAGGAGATCCTGACTTCCCGTCAGATCGATCGCCCGATCCGCCCGCTGTTCCCGGAGGCCTTCCGCAACGAGACGCAGGTCGTCGCGTTTGTGTACTCGGCAGACAAGGAAAATGATCCGGACGTGCTCGGCATCAACGGTGCAAGCTGCGCGCTTGCGCTGTCCGACATCCCGTTCCACGGTCCCGTGGGCGCAGTGCGCATCGGCATCGTGAACGATGAGTTCGTGGTCAACCCGACCTACGCCGAGCGTCTCGTTTCCGCACTGAACATCATGGTCGTCGGCACCAAGGACGGCATCACGATGATCGAGTCGGGCGCCAAGGAGATCACCGAGGACCGCGTCGTCGACGCGATCGAGTTCGCTCACGGTGAGATCAAGAAGATCTGCGCCGGCATCGAAGACCTGGTCTCCCGCGCTGGTAAGGCGAAGCGTCTGGTTTCGCCCGTTGAGAAGGACGAGATCTACGCCTCGGAGCTTCGCGCCAAGGTTGGCGAGAAGCTGGCCGACGCGCTGAACACCAAGAAGTACCCCAAGTTCGACAGCTACGCCAAGGTCAAGGAGATCAAGGACGCCCTCAAGGCTGAACTCCCGGCCGACGACAAGGATGCTCCCAAGAAGCTCTCGAAGTACTTTGAGCTGCTTCGCGAGGACATCTTCCGCGAGCAGGTGCTGAACGACCGCATCCGTCCGGATCACCGTGCCTTCGACGAGATCCGTCCGATCTCGATCGAGCTGGGCGTTCTGCCCCGTGTGCATGGTTCGGCGCTGTTCACCCGCGGTGAGACGCAGGCGCTGGTTTCGGCCACTCTCGGCACCTCGGACGATTCGCAGCGGATGGAGAGCTATGAAGGCGAGCAGAAGCGTTCGTTCATGCTGCACTACAACTTCCCGCCGTTCTCGGTAGGTGAGGTGGGACGCATGACCGGTGTCGGCCGTCGTGAGATCGGCCATGGAGCCCTCGCATGGCGCGCCATCGAAGCCGTCCTCCCGGCCCCCAGCGAGAACCCCTATACCCTCCGCGTGGTCTCCGACATCCTCGAGTCGAACGGTTCGTCGTCGATGGCCACGGTCTGCGGCGCTTCGCTGTCGCTGATGCAGGCAGGTATCGCGCTCAAGGGTGCGGTGGCCGGTGTGGCGATGGGCCTCGTGAAGGAAGGCGACAAGTACGCCATCCTGACCGACATCGCAGGCGCCGAAGATCACTACGGCGACATGGACTTCAAGGTGGCCGGTACACGCAAGGGCATCACCGCTCTGCAGATGGACATCAAGATCATGGGCATCACGCCGCAGATTATGCGGGAGGCGCTTGCCCAGGCCAAGGAAGGCCGTCTCTTCCTGCTCGACAAGATGGACGCCGAGATCTCGGGTGCAGCGACGGAGACCAGCAAGTACGCTCCGCGCATCCACTCCATGCAGATCCCGACCGACAAGATCCGCGACCTGATCGGCCCTGGTGGCAAGGTCATCCGTGGCATCGTGGAGGCCACCGGCGCCAAGATCGACGTCGAGGACTCCGGTCGCGTCTCGATCGCGAGCTCGGATCCCGACAACATGGCGAAGGCTATCCAGATGGTCTCCGACATCACGGCGGTGCCCGAAGTCGGCAAGACCTATCTGGGCAAGGTTGTTCGCCTGGCGGAGTTCGGCGCGTTCGTCGAGATCTTCCCCGGTACCGACGGCCTCCTGCACGTCTCCGAGATCGCAGAGCATCGTGTGAAGGACGTGAAGGATGAGCTCCGTGAGGGCGATCAGGTTCTCGTCAAGGTGCTCGCCATCGAAGGCAATCGCATCAAGCTCAGCCGCAAGGCTGTGCTGCGCGAGCAGCGCGCCAAGCTCGGTCTGCCGGAGGTTCCGGAGCAGGCCGGCAACGGCGGCGGTGGCCGTGAGCGTGGAGAGCGCAGCGAGCGCGCTCCGCGTCCTGAGCGCCCGAAGACCGACGAGACCATCACCATCGAAGGTGGAGATGATTTCGATGACGATGAGGATGATGACGATTTCGAGGGCGAAGAAGGCGAGACCGAGGGTGATGAGCCCGCAGCGTCCGATGCCAAGCCGGCCGAAGGTGGAAGCGCAGCGGGAGGCGATGCCCAGCGTCGTCGCCGCCGTCGCGGCCGTCGTTCGGGTCCGGGTGGTGGACGTGGTCCTGCACCCCAGGGTGGAAGCCGCTAATCGCTTCGCATCGAATTACTTTGTCTCGGGTCTACTGTTGTAGCGCGTGAGACATCGGAGCACGAAAAGCCGCGCCTTCGGGCGCGGCTTTTCATCTTTTAGGTAGGCTCGATATTGGCGGATTGCGTCCTAAGAGGCATGGAATCTGCGTCCACGTCGTGGCTTCATGAGAATCGGGAACTGCAGAGCAGGAAGGTGTTGTTGGCGAGCGAGCACGACGAGGAACGCGGTGGGTGGGTCGCACGGTGGTGGCCCTTCGTGGCGCTGTGCCTTGTTGGGGCGTCGCGTTGGCTTCTGGATGACCGTTGGCCCGATGCAGGCTCCACGCTTGTATCGCGTTCTGCGGGGTGCGGCACTGCGGCGCTGCTTACCCTGGCGGCTGCCGCATGGTCTCATCGGAGAGGCAAGTCGGTTGGGCCCGAGGAGTCGGTCTGGAGAAACGCGTTCGGTGGCCTGCTGATGCTGGGCGGACCGGCGGTGGCGCTGATCCTGCTGCCCCGCGACATCGACTCCGGGGCGTTGATGATCGCTCTTTCCATCACTCCTGTTGCCGCCGGCGTGGCGTCTGTTGCCCTGGGGGACGCCGGTGAAACCCTCGCCGGATATCTATGGCCCGGGCTTGCGGCGATGGCGGGCATGTTGCTGATCCTGCCTCAGCCTTCTTTGGCTGATCCGACAGCAGACCTGGCGATGGTTCTCGCTCCGGTGATGACCGGGGTCGGAGCAGCTCTGCTCGCCCACGAAAGCCGGCGAACGGACGCTTCGGGGCAGGGCTCAGGTGCGGGTTCCGGTGCAGTAGCATCGCTATCCGCGGCTGCGCTGGTCTTCGGCGCTGCAGCGTTGGCTCGGTATGGCTTTGCTGAGGTCCGAGTCTCGTTCACGGTACCTGCAGCGGTCCTCGACGGGCTGGTGGCGTGGCTGGCTGTTGCCACGGTCCGCCGCCTGGGAGCGATGCGCTTCTCAGCAAACAGCTCCCTTGTACCGTTTGTGGTCTTGCTTGAGGGCCTTGTGCTCATGCGCCCGACCTTGACCAAGCGTCTCGAGATCGGACTCATCCTGCTGCTCATCGCCGGGACAACGCTGCTGGTTCGCGGCGGAGACGATCCGGACGATGCCGACCCGTCCATGCTCGACCTTGGATAGGTTGGATCGGCTTCCGTTGCGCGGCCGAACCATAGGGCCTCGGTTGAGTCTCGTTGTAGAAACGGACGATGCAAAACCTGCGGCCGCGCGTTTACACTGCGGACAGAATGGCAGTGACGATGTACATCGTGGTCGAGGGTGAAGATCCCGGATACAACATCTTCGTGAACGGCCGTGCGATCGCGCGGTACGAAGGTGCGTTGGAGCGTCTGGCGCTTAACCTGGGCGTCAAGCCCTTGCTGGAGTTCTTCTCTGCGGATGAAAACTCGATGCAACTACTGCTCGAAGAAGGCGCCGGCAACGCCGATCTGTTGGAGCGCCTGCCGCCGCCGCAATGGTACCGGGCGGAGGATGGCCTGAGCAGCGTCATCGCGCTCCGTGGCGCACTCGAAGACGATATGCACCAGCTGGGCAGCGAAGGCCCCGCAGTGCTCGACGAGCTGCTGGAGTACGAAGTTGTTCTGCAGAAGACGGCAGACCGCGGCCTGCGGTGGCATCTCGCCGTAAGCTGGCGATAACCGAACCCGGTCAGTGGAGATCATCAACCTGTCTGCGTGGTAGGATCGTCCGGCATTCCAGGAGCCGATCATGCCTTCTCTCCGCTGCCTCTCGTTCGCGACGTTGTGCCTGTTCGCGTTGCCTGTAGCGGCGTCTGCTGCGACCAAGCCAACCACCGTCGTCGCCGTCGATGGCTCTGGCCAGTTCAAGACGGTGCAGGCTGCGGTGGACTCGGCCACAGATGCCGGGCTTATCCTGCAGATCGAGCCCGGGACCTACCGCGAGAAGATTCGTATCGCCAGGAACGGCATTGAGCTGCGTGGCATGGGCAGGAAGCCTGACGACGTCGTGCTCGTGTGGGACGACTCTGCGAAGTCGGCGGGCGGTACGGGCAAGAGCTACAGCGTGCAGGTGACAGGCGACGATTTTCGCGCTGAGAACCTCACCATCCAGAACGATTGGGAGAAGAAGAACGCCCGCGTTGGGGAAGGCTCGCAGGCGGTGGCGTTGTCAATCAGCGGTGACCGCGAGGTGCTTGGCCACGTGCGGCTCCTGGGCTACCAGGACACGTTGTACGCGGCGAGCAACAGCTGCCATGCCGAGGCCGACGCGACAGCAGCTCAAGCGTCAGGCAAACCGTGCCACGCGTCCCGGCAGCTCTTCCAGGATTGCTACATTGAAGGCCACGTCGACTTCATCTTCGGTGACGCCAAGGCGGTCTTCGACCACTGCGAGCTGCACGGGATGACCCACACCGTCGTGGCCCTGACGGCCCAGAGCAGGCTTTACCCGCTGGAAGATTCGGGCTACCTGTTTCTTCACACAAAGGTGACGGCGGACGTGGCGGTCGACAAGCTTTCATTCGGCCGTCCGTGGCGTGCGTATGCCCGGGTATACTTCGTCGACACGACGGTGAGCGGAACGGTCATCGAGCCAGAGGGGTGGATTGAGTGGGGAGGGCGGCTTGCGACCAGCGACTACGCCGAGTTCAACACCCGCGACTCCGATGGCACCCCTGCGCGGATCGACAAGCGCCTTGCGCCATCCCGCCAGCTGACCAGGGCTGAAGCTGCGAAGCTGACCGTCAATTCATGGCTCGAAGGGCCAGACGGATGGAAGCCGGAGAGCAAGTAAGAGGTACGTGAAAGCTGTCCTCTGGAAACAGAAGAGCCGCACCCAAAGGGTGCGGCTCTTGCGTTTGGTCTGAAAGCTTTACCTATTCCGCGGCAGTCGCCTGAATTACTGAGCAGGCGAGCCGACAGAAGCCGTTTGAGTCGCAGCTTCCGGTTTCGAGCCAAGGCCAAGTTTGATGAGTGCGCGCGAGTCGGGCATGATCTTGGTCTGCCAGCCGTTATCCGACTGCAGCTTCTGCATGGCCGAGATCGACTCGGCGTCCCACTTGCCGCTGGGCTCACCCGTCAGGTAGCCATTCTTGATCAGCGCGGTCTGGATCTGCGTCGCACGGTCCGTGTCCATGGAGATCTGCGAGAGATGACCGTGGGGATTGGTTGCGGCCTTGCCATGAGTCTTGCTCAGGCTGCTGCGGTGCAGGGAGGCGCCAGAGTGTGCACTCGAGCTGCGGGAGCTCTTGACCGCATGGCTGTGAGCCACAGCGTGAGCGTGGGGCTTGACGGCGAGGGCAGGAAGACAAGCGAGCAGGGAGGCAGTGCAGACAACGAGGGGGAGGGAACGACGCATGTATCTACCTTTGCTGTGGAAGGTGGGTCGTGCCAAAGACGCGTCACTCAGGGGCCCAGGCACGGGCGGAATCACTTCCGCCGTGAACTCAAGGTTAATAGAACCGCAGTCTCGCGGCAACGGTCAAGCCCGAGTCCGTGGTAGTCCCATCGGCCGTTTGGGCGATCAGAGCAGCCCGTTGGGCTCACATCTTCCGATGCTGAAGAGAAAGCGCCCGCCGATCAGGAAGATCGGCGGGCGCGATAAGTGATTTGAAGACAATAGTTAGTTCAGATTCCTACGGTAGCGTTCCGCCGACGTATCCGTTCCCCGAAGCCGGGTTGCGGATATCTCGCACCACGAAAACAACATCGTCTCCCGACTTCAGAGAGTTAACCACCGCTCTGTAGCTGGCGTCGTCGGTCACGGGGTGGCGGTTGATCTCGGTGATGATCTCGCCGCGGCCGAGATTGATCTCGTCCGCGAAGGAACCGGGGCGTACCGTGGTGACCGTTACGCCACCCTTCACGCCCAGCTTGGTGGCGATCTGCGGCGTGATGGCCTGGACCTTGATGCCCAGCTTGTTGTCGCCGGCATCGGACTCTGCGGGCGGCGTGGCCTGATCGCTCGTGCTGGCGAGGTCGGAGTTGAGCTTGGCGCGGTCGATGATTCCGACATCCAGCACCAATTTCTTTCCGTCCCGCTGAATTCCAAGCTTGACTGTCGTTCCGGGACGACGTGCCGAAACGATTGCCACCAGCTCATCCCCATTCTTCACGGTCTGGCCGTCGACCGAGATGATGACATCCTGAGGCTGCATCCCCGCCTTGGCTGCGGGCCCGTTTGGCACAATGCTGGAGACGAGCACGCCGCCCGTCGCCGAGCCGTACATGCGGGTGACGGCGGAGGACTGAACGCTCTGGAACTGGATGCCGATGGAACCGCGGGTCACCTTGTGATCGGGGCCGATGAGCATGTTGTACACGCCCACGACGATGTTCGAGGGCATGGCGAAGCCAACGCCCTCCGATCCCATCGACTGGGTGTAGATCGCGGTGTTGACGCCGATCACCTCGCCCGCCATGTTGACCAGCGGACCACCGGAATTGCCTGGGTTGATGGCTGCATCGGTCTGCACGAACTTCTGGAACTGCGACTGAGAGACACCCGTCTCGCTTGCCTCGTCGATGGACCGGTTCTTGGCCGAGACGATGCCGGCGCTCACGGTCTGCGAGAGACCGAAGGGGCTGCCGATGGCCAGTACCCAGTCACCCACCTGCGCGGCATCGGAGTTACCGAGTTTGACGGTTGGGAGCGGCGTCTTTGTGTCGATCTTGATGACTGCGATATCGGTTTCGGGATCCACGCCGACCACCGTAGCGGGGCGGCCGGGATCGCCGGGGATGTCGCTGTCGGGATCGCTCGCGAGCTTCACATAGATGTGGTCAGCCTTGTCGACGACGTGGTTGTTGGTGATGATGTAGCCGCGCGGGTCGACGATGAAGCCTGAGCCCAGTGCACGCCGCGGTCCGCTTTCGGGGCTCGCGTCCTCGCCACCATTTCCTCCACCGCCACCGAAGAAGCGGTTGAGGAAGTCCTGCATGTCGTTGCCGTTGCCGGGCGCGCCGTCGTTGTCGTCGTTATTGTTGTTCTGCTGGCCACGGCGACCGTGTGGGCTGGCCCCGGCCTTCTTCGGCAGCGACTCCGTGTTGATGTTCACCACCGCCGGGCCGACCTGCTTCACGATCGACGAGAAGCCGTTGGAGAGCTGTACGGGATTCGGTATCGTCAACGGGCGAGCGTCGCTCGAGTCGACCTTCTGACCACTCGCACTGACGCGACCCGTCAGGGCTGAGCCGGCAAGGACGCCGATGGTCAGCGCCGACAACAGCGCAAAGGTGGTGGAGAGGCGGCCCGAACGGATGTGGCCGAGAATTCGGCCGGGCAGGTTCTGCGACGACTGCTGCGATTCCATAGCTTCGTTCATTCCTCTTGTGCGGGAGCTGACATCGTCACCGGACCTTCAAGTCCCGGATGACGGAGGTGACGTTACCTGCCACAAACACTTAGGCTTGCGCTTAGGTAGACGCGTTTGGCGGGGAAAAGATGCGATGAAACCGGCCCAAACATACGGACTGAATTCGCTTCCGTCTTGTGGTCCGGTGGGGCATCGCGGCTCCTGGCCCCTCGGAATTAGGATACAAGGGTTTGGATTCTAAGGATTGGCCGCGAAGTTGGCCTGCTCCGGAGGCATCTTTGGTCCGAGCTCCGCGAGCAGGATCCCGGCGAGGATGAGGGCTGCCCCGGCGAGCGAGCGTCGACCGAGCCTCTCGCCCAGAAACAGGAGAGATGTGAGCCAGGCGAAGACCGGCTCCAGCGTGAGGATCAATGCCGTGTGTGTCGGGGGCAGATGCTGCTGCGCATAGCTCTGCACGGTAAACGCCACCGCAGTTCCGAGAAGCGCGGTAATCGCGAGTGCTCCTGCCACGATGAGATTCATGTGGAGCGCCGGACGGCCGCCGAGCGGAAGTGTCACGAGCATCACCAGGGTGCAGAAGCCCACTTGCAGCGTTCCCAGAAGCCGCGCGCCGACGTGAGCGGCGGCCCGTGCCAGCGTCAGGAGATGCAGGGCGAAGGCAACCGCGCAGCCGAGGGTAAGCCATTCGCCGATGCCCAGACCGCGGAGCACGTCGGCGCCGGAGCCGACTGGTGTCGTCAGCAACACGAGCCCGGCGAAGCCTAGACCTGCGCCGGCAAAGGCCGCCCAGCCGGGTCTCGGATCACCCGCGTGCGCGATTCCGGGGACAGCGCTCAACAGCGGCACCAGCACCACGACGAGCCCGGTGATGAAGCCGGACTTGGACGGCGTCGTGTACTTCAGGCCCACGGTCTGAAGCTGGTAGCCAAGTGCCATGAAGATGCCCGCGGCGAGTCCGAATGCGAGCGCAGGCCGGCCTTCAACCGTGAACAGGCCACGAAGGCTCTTGTGGTTGAGGGCTGCCAGGACCACGGTTGCAATCGCCATACGGACGAGGTTGAAGGCGAGTGGCGTCGCATAGGCCAGCGCCGCCTTGACGACCGGGAAGGTGGCACCCCAGACCAGGACGACGCCGATCAGCATGAGGTGCGCCGAAAGCTGCCCGGAGCGGCTCGATCGAGACGCCCGCACCGTCAATGCGTTGCCTCGGCCGGCGGTGCGGTATAGACCGTCCTGCCACCCACTACCGTCCGCAGCACCTTTGTGTTGAGGATCTCGCGGGGCGAGGCCTTCGTCAGATCGCGATCCAGCACGACGAAGTCGGCCAGGAAGCCGGGCTCAATGCGACCCTTGCTGGTCTCGCGAAACTCCGCGAACGCCGATGCCTGCGTGTAGGCGTAGAGTGCTTCGCCGATCGAGAGCTTCTCCTGTGGCTCGAAGGTCTGGGTGCCGGCTTCGTTTTGCCGCGTGATGGCGGAATAGAGCCCACGCATGGGGTTGATCGACTCCACGGGGTAGTCGGTGCCGAAGGCCAGCGTGACGCCGTGGTCGAGGAAGCTCTTCCAGGCATACGCATACTTCACGCGCTCAGGACCGAGGCGCTGGCCGGCCCAGGCCATGTCCGTAAGCAGGTGCGAAGGCTGCATCGATGCGATCACGCCGAGGTCATGGAAGCGCTGGAAGGCTTCTGGTAGGACGACCTGCGCGTGCTCGATGCGGAAACGAGCACGCGCGATCATTGTGGCTTCGCAGGGGAGAGGCGGGCTGCGGGGAAATGGACCGGTGTGTGCGTCATAGCACGTACCAAGGGCTCGAAAAAACTCGCCCTGATTCATCGCATTCAGGGCCATGTCGTTGGCCTGGTCTCCGATGGCGTGGAAGCCAAGTTGGAAGCCTGCGACGGCGCGTTCAGCGGTCATCTCGTCGAGCTTGTCTTGATCGTAGCGGGGCAGGCCGCTGTTGGAGGCGTCGTCGGCGTAGGGGGCTGCGAGCAGTGCGGTCCTCGATCCCAACGACCCATCCATAAACGCCTTCAGTTGCGTGAGGTGCAGCAGCGGATCATTGGCATCGTGACTTGCCCGGCGCTGCTTCAGTACATCGAGTGGGGTGTCGAACGCCATCCATTCGGCGAAGCGCAACTGTAGCTTGCCTTCGTGCTCCATCGACTCCAGCACCAGCCAATCGTCCCAATCGGAGAAGTCCTGCACGCTGGTCACGCCGTGCGAGAGTGCATCCTCGATCGCCAGTTCCAAGGCTTTGCGGCGGGTGGCATAGTCTGGCGGAGGAATCTTTGCCTGGACGGCCTGCCGTGCGGGGCCTTCGCGCAGGATGCCGGTCGCGTGGCCGTCCGCGTCGCGATCGATCTTGCCACCCTGGGGATCTGGCGTGGTGTCGTCGATACCCGCGAGCTTGAGGGCTGCGGTGTTCACGACGGCGATGTGGCCGTCGGTGCGCTCGAGGTAGGCAGGGTGCCCTCCCGTGACCGCATCGAGATCCTGCCGGGTCGGCAGCGCCTTCGATGCCCACTTGGTGTGATCCCAACCGCCGCCCAGCACCCAGGTTCCGGGCGCGAGATGCGCTACGTAGGCGCGAATCTTCTCCTGCATCGTCGCCAGCGAGGCCACATTGTCGAGGTCGACGGTGAGCTTCTGCTGGCCTGCGCCAGCCATATGCGTGTGGGCGTCGTTGAAGCCTGGCATGGTGAAGGCACCGTGCAGGTCGATCACCTGGGTGTTGGGTCCCTTGCGCGTCAGCACCTCGTCGTCGTTGCCGACAGCGAGCACGTGGCCTGCAAACACGGCGATGCCGGTGACGCGCGCTGGCGTTGCAGAGCGGTCCTCCGCGCGAAGATGCACGCCCGTGAGGATGTTGCCGTGCACGAAGATGATGTCGGCCTGCGGAGCAGACTGCGCGCTGCCGCTGGCCGCAAACATCACGGTCGCAGCCAATGCCAGGAACGTTGGAAGGGAAGATGTCGTCACAGGAAGACCAGTGTACTGCCGCCCACTCGTCCGGGCGGCAGCACACTCGTCGTGATGCTCTATTGCTGCGTCATGTCGGTCTGCTTCGACATCTGCGCCGTGCGTTCGAGCTTGTCCCAGTTGAAGGGCTTGCCGTCGATCGCGCGCTTCATCGTCTTGAGCAGCACCCACGAGAACAGCTGCCGGTACGTGAAGCGCTGCACCCAGATGTGGACCAGCAGCCACGCGTCGCCGCGGCTTGCGGGATGTTTTCGCTCGAGTGCAAAAGCCAGAGCTGAGGCTGCGAAGTCGATCAGCATGAAGGCGCCGAAGAAGGTCAGAAGTTTGACGAGGTCGGCGTTCGATGCGGCTTCCGGATGGAAGTGTTTGTCGACGAAGTAGTGGATGATGCCCACGACAAACATCAGGTCGATCAGCGGCGACACCAGCGGCAACATGATCTGGAAGACGACGATGTTGGGCAGAGCGAACAATCCCATCGCCCTACGATTGCGTATCGCCGCACGGTGCTTCCACACCGCCTGCAGAATGCCAAAGGACCAGCGGAATCGCTGCCGCGCGAGCTGGTCTGCAGTGATCGGCGCCTCGGTGAACGCAAGCGCCTGGTCCTCGTAGATGACGGCGTAGCGCTGCTCGAGCAGGTTCATGGTCAGGTCAGCGTCCTCGGCCACGGTATCGGGGTGGTAGCAGCCTCCTGCCTTGACGGCAGCGGTGCGCCACGCTCCGATGGCTCCGGGAACGACCATCACCACGTCGAAGAGGTCCAGCGCACGGCGCTCGAAGTTTTGCGAGGTGATGTATTCGAGGGCCTGCCACCGCGTCCACAGATTCACACGGTTGCCGACCTTGGCATTGCCTGCGACCGCACCAATGTTGGGGTTTGCGAAGTGGCAGACCAGGCGGCTGATCGCATCGTGCGCGATGACGCCGTCGGCGTCGATGCCGACGTAGATCTCCTCATCCACAAAGTCCAGAGCATAGTTCAGGGCCTCGGCTTTGCCTCCATTGGGCTTGGTCAGCAGCGTGACCTTGCCTTCTGCGATCTCTTTGGCGTAGGTGGTGGCCACGATCTCGGAGGTCGCATCCTTGGAGCCGTCGTCGATGACAAGGATGCGGATGTTCTTGTAGTTGGACATCATCACCGAGCGCACGGTGCGCGCGATGACCTTCTCTTCGTTGTAGGCCGGGATCAGCACGGCGACACGCGGCTGATAGTCCGGGGTGGCGAAGTCCTTCCGCTTGCGGAAGCGATCGATGATGGCGCAGAGGCCGATGATCACAAGGCGCATGCTCATCAGCAGGTCGCCGACGAAGAACACGTCGATGACGAAGTGATTGAAGAACCCGATGAAGAAGAACGCGACGGAGTCGATCGCCGCCTGGTACCGCTGATGCGGTTTCAGGGGCGGCATCACCTGGTCGCGTGTCTTGCCGATCAGTTCCGAGACGGGGACGATCTCATAGCCGTGATCACGGAGTGCCTGGATCAGCACTGGAAGCGCCGCCACCGTGGCAGAGCGATCTCCGCCACCATCATGCATCAGCAGGATGGAGCCGCGGGTCCAGGGCTTGGCATCGAAGACGCTGATCTGCTGGAAGACGGAATCGACGATCTCCTGCGGGGTCTTCTTCGGGTGCTCGTTCCAGTCCTCAGTGTCGATCTTGTCGCCGACGATGACGTAGCCGAGCGTGTTCTCGATACGGTCGATCGGCGCGGCCTGGTCGTTGGTGTCGGGCTCCTGATCGATTGAGTACGGTGGCCGGAAGTAAACCGGATTGACGCCCAGCTTGGCCGCGAAGAGCCGCTCGGTGATGTTGAGCTGCAGATCGACCTGACGCTCGGAGATTTCGCTGATGTCCGGGTGCGTGAAGGTGTGATTGCCGATCTCGTGGCCCTCACGGTACACGCGCTGCATCACGCCGACGTTGTCTTCCGCCACCTCGCCGATCATGAAGAACGTGCCCTTGACGTTGTACTGCTTGAGCACATCGAGGATCTTCGGCGTCCACGTCGGGTCGGGCCCGTCGTCAAAGGTGATTGCGATCTTCTTCGGGTGGTAGCCGTACTGCGTCAGCGTATACGGCAGCGGGTAGGAGTCCATCTTCTCCGAGATCACGCTGAGATACGGCTGAGGAATCGTCGAGTCGTCGTCGATCACGACGGTCCGATGCCCGTTGCGGGGGCGTCCCGTGACACGAATGATGTCACCATCGCCTTCTGTGTCTACGTCGAGACCGGGCGCAATGTCCGCGAGATCCTTCACGGGATCAGCCTTCAGAGGCTTGTCCCAGATGTTCCAGAGCGTTGCGTCTTCCGATCCCAGCCGCCACAGCGCGAAGGTCTCGAGGCCGAGCGCACGGGCGACACGCATCTGGTTCAGCGCGGTCACCGCGTCGAGAAACCAGACCTCGTGCCGGACGTGCGTGTCCTCATCGTCGTACGCAAAGTGCGGATTGAGCGAAGCGTCGTCGAGCTCAATCTGTGCCTCGGAGTCCGAGGCCGCCTGCCACGCGTCCTGCGGAGTGAGCATGGAAGCATTGATCGGCGTTGGCTTCTCGACAGGGGCTGGCTTGCGATTCTTGTGCTTCGGGTCAACCGGGGGCGGAAGGTGAACCTGGCTCGTCCAGTCGTACCCGTAGCTGCCGATAGAGCAGATCAGCTTCTCGCGCGGCACAACCTTCATCGCGGCGCGCAGGTTGTTCTCGAACCAGTCCTGCCCGGCAATGGGGCCGGCGTCCGTGCCGTACTGATGCTGGCCGTAGTTCATCAGCACGACGCCGTCGGCGTTGGTTGCGAGCAGGCCCAGGTTGTAGTCGGCGTCTTCGACCGGCACCGTCACATAGAGGCGGAGGTTACGGGTGTGGAAGTCGGCGTAGAGCGCCTGAACGAGGGCATTGAAGCCCGGCTGAGCGCTCGCGGGAATATCCTGGAAGCCCAGCGTGAGCCCGCGATAGAGCGTGTTCGTCTTCAGGAAGGCGTCGACCTGGCTGATAAAGGTCGCCCGGGCGGTCGGGTCATTGAGGAAGCTGCCCAGCGAGGATTCGAAGTTGCCGGTCGAGAAGTTGTAGTTGTTGACCAGCGGGAAGATTTCCGTATCTTCCTTGGCGCCGAGGATGGTCTTGGCGACCTTGTTCTCGCGATCGACGCCATGCACGCCGGCGGAATCAACTACGGCGAAGGGGACGTTATCGGAGTTGTAGGCGGTCAGGCTGCCGTCGCTGGAGAGGACGTGGAGCCACTCAGGGAAGAGCAGATCGATCTGCTTGATGTGGCCTTTGAGCGAAGCGTAGCTGGCCGGATCGGCGTCGGTGTAGAACGCGGCGCGCAGGCCTTCGCCGGTGTTCAGGACGACATCCGAGGGCTTGAGATCGCTCTTCCGGTGAGCGCTGTGGTTCAGCTTCTCGTTGCGCTTCGTCTCGGGCGCGGGTGGCGTGTAGATCGCGCGGTACCGCTTCGTCGCGGAGCGAAGATCCAGCCCCTGCAACGGTTTGGTGCGCAGAACCCCAATGACGAACAGCACTCCCAGCACTGAAAGGAACAGTGCGAAGGCGTCGAACACTTTCCGCAGACGTTTCCACCGCTTGCGCTGCGGATCGTAAAAGACTTGCTTGTTCATTCAGGAGAATTATCTCAGGCTGCGGGTGCGTTTCCCTGGGTAGTTGATTGCAGCGGAACCGGTTCGACCAACCGCCAGTATGATGCAGTTCAGTGAGTCTGGGGTTACAGCGGCGACTTCCGGTGGTCTGGGCCCTGCTGGCCGGGCTGACAGTCCGTGCCGCGTTCTTGCACGGGCGCCCTGAGGTGAGTGGCGACACGCTGCTGTACGGCGAGATCGCGCAGAACGTCCTGCGGCACCACCTCTACGGCCGGACGACGGACTCTCTGCACGCGACCTGGATCCGGCTTCCGGGGTATCCGCTCTTCCTCGCAGCGAGCTTCCTGGTCTTCGGGGCGGGCAGCTACTACCCGGTGCTTTGGCTGAATGTCGCCCTGGATCTGGCGACCTGTCTGCTGATCGGAGCGATTGCCGCGCGGCTGGGTGGGCGGCGCGTGGGGCTCATCGCTCTCTGGATCGCGGCGCTTTGCCCATTCACTGCCAACTACTGCGCAGTGGCACTGACGGAGACGCCGAGCCTGCTGTGCGTGGCAGTTGCCTTCTACGGGCTGCAGCGGATGACGCAGGTCTCAGTTGGAAAGGTCTGCTGGGCCGCTGTTGTGGGGGCAGCGCTGGCTGTCGCCGTGCTACTGCGACCTGAGCAGGGCCTGCTGAGCGCTGCTGTGGTTCCAGCGGTGCTCTGGGTTGGCTGGCGCTCCCGGTCAAGGCGCGGATCGCGCGGGCTTGCGGAAGCCATTGCCCCCGCAGCGCTGAGTTGCGCAATCGTCCTGTTGCCTCTGCTCGGTTGGGGCATACGCAACGCCCGCGTGATGGGCCACTTTGAGCCGCTGGCCCCGAAATCGGCGACCGATCCGGGGGAGCAGGTGCCGTCTGGCTTCAACCACTGGTACCGGACGTGGGGCATCGACTTCAAATCGACCTACGACGTGTATTGGAACTACGACGGCGCAGGGATGGCGCTCACCGACCTGCCGCGCCGTGCGATCGACAACGCGGAGCAGCGTGCTCAGACAGAGAAGGTCTTTGCCGAATACAACGTCATGCAGCTGGCCCGCCCGCAGTTCGACATCCAGTTCGAGCGGATCGCTGAGGAGCGAGATCATCTGCACCCACTGCGGTCGCATCTGGTGTTGCCGATTGCCCGGGTGGTGAATATGTGGCTGCGGCCGCGCACGGAGCTGATGGATCTCCCGCTTGACTGGTGGAACTGGAAGGCGCACGCCAAGGGCTTTAGCATCGCCGCAGCTCTGGCGCTGCTCAATCTCGGATTCCTGATGGTTGCGGGCGCTGGAGTGTGGAGGCAACGATGCTGCCTCGATGTCGTCCAGATGAGCATGCTGGGCTTCGTCGTGTTGCGGTCCGCGCTGTTGCTGACGCTGGACAACTCCGAGCCGCGCTACACGCTGGAGTGCCTTCCGGTGCTGATCGTCTTCGCGGCGTTGGCGTTTCGGAGGGATCTCCGGATGGGCAGGACCCTGCGCCAGGTGGCAACGCCTAGTGGGTGACGATCTTCGTGGCTTTGTCGGGATGCATCGCAAATGCCGCGGTATCTACCTTCGCATTCATCTTGATGTTGGAATAGTTTGCGGTGCGGTAGTCACCTTCCGGAGTATGGAATACCTGCCGCAGAGAGATTCCACGCGCCGGGTCGATCCAGAGGGTGATCTTGTCGAAGTTGGCCGCGATCTTCGCGTCCTTGGGGGTCAGCTCCAGCTTTTCAGTTTTGACGCCTGCGATGGTCTCCGAGCCCGCATCCGAGACATTCCAGCTGGCGGCGAGGTCCTTGCCGCTGCCACCGAACCCGAGTGTGAGAAAGCTATCCGCCTGACCCGCCTTGGCCTTGAAGACGTCAACCTGGTTCAGCGCGGGGCTAAATACCTTCAACACGTTGTCGGAGTACTGGATGACCTGCGGCTTCGCACTGGAGCCGACGTCACTCATGACTGCGCCCATACCGGTTTGACCGTTTTTGCGCACAAAGTAAACCGAGCCGTTCTGCACGGTCGAAACGGCGTGAATCACCTTCTCGTAGAACTCCTGGTGGACGTCCGCACGGGCGCTCTGAAAGCTCGCGCTCGCTTTGTCCATCTCCGCGAGCACGCTTTGCAGCTGGCCTTGAGCGTGAGCGACCGCAGAGAAGGCGAACGTGGCCAGGGTGAGGAGGATGGGGCGAAGACGCATGATCAGGTGGGCTCCTTGCGCGGCGATTTCTGCCCGCGCCTGTCCGGGACTCCTTCTCGAAGTCCCGGAGATTTAGATGGTGTTTTTCTGAAAATGTCGCCCTGCGCCCGCAATCTAGCGCAGAACGGTCGCGTCGTAGGCCACGAGAATGCCGTGCGTGTTGAGCACCTGCTGGTAGCCGGTGAGGGTAATCGGCGTACCGGCCACGGGCTGGATGACCTGCAGAAGCTCGGTGCGGATTGCAGCGTCGTCCTTGGCTCCGTGCACGGCTTCCTTGCGCACCTCGTAGACGAACTTTTGCTGGGTGCCTGCCATGCCTGCGGGGCGCACCAGAACTTCGTTGGTGCTGAAGAGGACATCAGGTGCGGGCTTGTCTTTGTAATCGACAAACCGGGGCGTGATGAAGATGAACGCCAGGATCAGCGTGACCATCACGTCGTAGTGGAAGCTGCCACGAGGGTAGGTCCAGAAGATGTACCGCCTGATGAGGCCCACTATGCTGTACCTCCGCGCTTGCGTCCGAAGGTCTCAGGCTCGATGACCGTGAGGCCGCCCATGTAGGGAATCAGCGCCTCCGGCACCTTCACCGAACCATCGGCCTGCTGGTAGTTTTCGAGGATTGCGAGATACGTCCGGCCCACGGCCAGCCCGCTGCCGTTGAGCGTGTGAACCAGCTCCGCCTTCTTTGCCCCCGCAGGGCGGTAGCGGATGTTCGCACGCCGTGCCTGGAAGGCCTCGAAGTTGGAACAGGAGCTGATCTCGCGATACGTGTTCTGCCCGGGCAGCCAAACCTCAAGGTCGTAGGTCTTGGCTGAGCTGAACCCCATATCGCCGGTGCAGAGCAACATGCGGCGGTAGGGAAGTTTCAGCGCCTCCAGCACAGACTCGGCGTCGCGGGTCAGCTTTTCGTGCTCGTCGTAGCTGGTTTCGGGCGTGGCGAACTTCACCAGCTCAACCTTCTGGAACTGGTGCTGGCGGATCATGCCGCGCACGTCCTTGCCGTAGCTACCTGCCTCCGACCGGAAGCAGGAGGAGTAGGCGCAGAAGCTGATCGGGCCGTTGCTGAGGTCGATGGTCTCGTCGCGGAAGAGGTTGGTAACCGGCACCTCGGCTGTGGGGATCATCCAGTGGTCGCTGTCGGCGAGCTCGCCGGGGACGTATGGCCCCTTGTCGTCACAGTGGAAGAGGTCTTCGGCGAACTTGGGCAGCTGCCCGGTGCCGAAGAGCGACTTCGAGTTGACCATCACTGGCGGCAGCACCTCGGCGTAGCCGTTCTCGCGGGTGTGGAGGTCGAGCATGAAGTTCGCCAGCGCGCGCTCCAGGCGGGCGCCGGCACCGAAGTGCACGACGAAGCGCGAGCCAGAGATCTTGGCGGCGCGCTCAAAGTCGACGATGCCGAGGGCCTCGGCGAGTGCAACGTGGTCTTTCGGCTCGAAGTCGAACTTCGTCGGCTCGCCCCAGGTCTTTTCGAGCTGGTTGTCGTGCTCGCTCTTACCTGCGGGGACAGAGTCACTGGGCAGATTTGGGATGCTCGCTAATAGTGCCGAGAGTTCAGCATTTAGCCGCTCCGAGAGAGATTGTGTTTGCGCCAAAATCGTCTTGGCTTTCCGCACAACCTCCGAGGCAAGGTCTACGTGTAATTGAGATGTTAGTTCGCTCGGGACAGAACCATCAGGATTCCGGTGAGTGAACTCCGGGATGTCTCCATCGACGATCAGCAGCTTCAGGGCTCTCTCGATAGGAGCGGGGGTCGTTGAGATCGTGAGCTCGCCAGAACGCTTGGCTCTTCCGATCGCCTCAGAAATAGCGTTAGCGCCACTCTGTAGCGTCTCTGCCTTGGTGATGGCGGTGCGGCGCTCGCGATCAAGGTCCATGAAGCCGGCCAGTAGGGCGGGGTCCGCGCCACGCTGACGCAATTTTTCTTCCACAAGCGGGAGGTTCGCCCGCACAAAGGCTAAATCGAGCATACGAAAGCCATTCTAAATTGCCCCGATTCCCAGGTGACGCTGTATATACTTGATCGTATAGACGCCGCTGAGGGGTATCGCGTGATCTTTGATTGGGACGAAAACAAGAACGCAGCAAATCTGCGAAAACATGGCGTCGCGTTTGAGGATGCCGTCCTCGTCTTCGACGACCCGTTCCATATTTCCTTGCCTGACAGGATCGTGGAAGGCGAACAACGCTGGCAAATGATCGGCATGGCAGAGGGTGTGTTGGTGTTGCTGCTTGCGCACACTCTTGAGACAAACGATGAAGATCAGTATGTGCGCCTGATCTCGGCGCGAAAGGCAGAGCCTCATGAAAGGAGACGGTATGAAGCGGGTGAGTAAGTGGGCGCCGGGCACTCCGGCTACGGCGGACCAGAAGCGGCGACTCGAAGCTCTGGCAAAGATGCCGGACAGCGAGATTGATCTATCCGATGCACCGGCTCTGCCTCCTGAGGCATGGGCGAATGCTGTTCGCGGCAAGTTCTATCGGCCGGTGAAAAAGGCTGTCAGCCTGCGCCTGGATGCTGATGTCATCGAATGGCTGAAGAAGGATGGGGAGGGATACCAGACGCGAGCCAACCAGCTGCTACGCGAGCGGATGCTCGAGGATCTGGGGGTAGCGGAGCCGCGCCAGGGATGAATCCTCATCACATGCCGAATACAATGAGACATGTGATGAGCGAATCAAACGACCTGAAAGCAGTGAAGCGCGCCCTCCTCTCCGTTACCGACAAGACCGGCCTTGTGGAGTTCGCCGGGACCCTGGCCAGGCATGGGGTGGAACTGATCTCCACCGGCGGGACGGCGAAGGTCCTGCGCGAAGCCGGCCTGAGTGTCAAAGATATCTCCGAGCTGACGGGCTTTCCCGAGATGCTCGACGGCCGCGTAAAGACGCTGCACCCCAAGGTCCATGGTGGCCTTCTGCATCGCCGGAGCGATCCGGCCCACGTCGCCGCTGTGAATGAGCACGAAATTCTGCCCATCGACATGGTGGTGGTGAACCTCTACGCCTTTGAGAAGACGGCGGCGAAGCCGGGCGTGCACTTTGAAGAGATCATCGAGAACATCGACATCGGGGGCCCTTCGATGTTGCGCTCTGCAGCGAAGAACTTCGAGGACGTGGCCGTGGTGCCCGACCCGAAGGACTACGCGGACCTCGCCGCCGAGCTGGACGCCAACGCAGGCTCTCTTAGCGCAGCAACGCGCTGGAAGCTGGCCCGCAAGGCGTTCGCCACCACTGCGGCGTACGATTCGGCGATCGCCTCCACGCTGGACGCGCTGCCTGCCGAGCCCGGTTCGGTCGAGAAGACCACAGAGCTTCCCGTCACGCTGCGTATCGTGGCGCCGCGCAAGACCTCGCTGCGCTACGGCGAGAATCCTCACCAGGCGGCTGCTGTCTATACCGACGGCACCGAGCTGGGTATCGCCAACGCGGCGCAGCTGCAGGGCAAGGAACTCAGCTACAACAACCTCGTTGATCTGGACGCCTGCTGGGCGCTGGCCTCGGAGTTTGAAGCGACGGTGGTTGCGATCATCAAGCACACCAACCCCTGCGGCGTCGGACAGGGAACGACGGTGGCCGAAGCGTACGCCCGTGCGCTTGAGGCTGATCCGGTCTCGGCGTTCGGCGGTGTGATCGGTGTAAATCGCGTCGTCGACGGTGTGGCGGCGGCGGAGATGGCGAAGCTCTTCGTCGAGGCGATCGTCGCTCCGGGCTTCACAGATGAAGCCAAGGCGGCCTTCGCGGCGAAGAAGAATCTCCGGCTGCTCGAGCTCAAGCCCGCACCGCTGGTCGACCGCATCAAGCAGATCTCCGGCGGTTTCCTGGTCCAGAATGAGGACTTCCACCCGATCACCGCGGCGGATGTCAAGATCGTGACCGAGCGTCACCCGACCCCGGACGAGATGGAAGCCCTCCTCTTCTCGTGGAAGGTCTGCAAGCACGTCAAGTCGAACGCGATCGTCTACGCGCGCCTGAAGGACGGCTTCGGCCAGTCGGTGGGCATTGGCGCGGGGCAGATGAGCCGTGTGGATGCGGCCCGCTTCGGCGCGATGAAGGCGGCGCTGCCGCTCGAAGGCACCGTCGCGGCATCGGACGCGTTCTTTCCCTTCGCCGACGGCCTCGAGACCGTCGCGAAGGCCGGAGCGACGGCTGTGATCCAGCCGGGAGGGTCGGTCCGCGATGCTGAGGTGATCGAAGCGGCCAACAAGCTGGGAGTTGCGATGGTGCTCACCGGCGTGCGCCACTTCCGCCACGGCTGATCCCCCATCTGCGCCACGACGGCTGGAAAATACCGAATCACGCGGCTGGCGGGAGCTTCTTCTCCCGCCAGCATCCATGTGGGATGGTGTACCGTCTAAAGAACAGCGAGCGCCGCATGCGAGCCCCTGCCGGCTGGCGGCCCTTCGCCCGGTGCGCCGGAGCGAAGTTTGCCGGTGGCGTATGCGGTTTCCTGGCTGGACAGGACCCCCTTAATGACGTTCTCCCTCGTTGTGCCGCGCCCGAAGTTCTCCCTTCTTCAGCCGATGGTTGCAGGCGGTTGCCTGCTGCTTGCCGCGTGTCTCCTGCCCGTCCATGCGGCGCAGGCTCAGACTCTCAAGACCCGCACGGCCCCTGAAGTTGCGGCCGCAGCACAGGACACTCCGAACCACTCGTCCTCCTATTACCACTACGGCCTCGCTCGCATGTATGAGGAGCAGGCTGCTGCAACCGGAAGGCAGGACCTGGCGACGCAGGCCATCGAGCAGTTCAAGCTTGCGCTGGACGCTGACCCCGACGCACGCACCCTGCAGGACGGTCTCTCCAATCTTTACTTCCGCCTCGGCCGCATCCGTGAGGCTGTGTCTTCGGCGCAGGATCAGGTGAACAAGCATCCTGATGACGTCGATGCTCATCAGCTGCTCGGGCGAGTCTTTTTGCGCTCGCTTGGCGATGGTCAAGGTGCGCAGTCGGCGCAGATGCTCGCTGCCGCGATCAAGGAATACGAGACGATCGCAAAGCTCAAGCCCAAGGATCTCGAGACGCATGTCCTTCTTGGCCAGCTCTACGGTCTGAACCATGACACTCTGAAGGCTGAAGACGAGTTCAAGGCTGCTCAGCAGATCGACGGAAACAACGAGGACGTGGTCCTCAACCTGGCGCGGCTCTACTCCGAGCAGGGTGAGAATGACAAGGCGGCCGAGCTGATCGCCGCGGTGCCGGAAGACGATCGCAGCGTGCGCATGGACTTCGCGCTTGCGGGGCTCTATGACCAGCTGCATCAGTCGACGAAGGCCGTGCAGGCCTATAAGGGAGCGCTCGCGCAGGATCCCGATAACACCGATGCCAAGCGCGGTCTGGCGCAGGCTCTGCTGTCGGCAGGGCAGAACGATGAGGCTGCGAAGGTCTATGCGGACATCCTGAAGTCGAACCCTGAGGACGCACAGGCACTCATTCGCGAGGCCGATGTGCAGCGCCAGAAGGGGCACTACGAACAGGCGCTCAGCACCCTGAAAAAGGCGCAGGCCCTGGCGAGCGACAACCTCGAGCTGAACTACAACCTCGCGCTCGTCTACGACGCGCTTGGCCGTTATGACGAGGCCAGCTCGACGCTGAAGCAGATGCTCAAAGCGACGGCGACGCCGGATGGCAAGTATGCCGACCAGGACGCGAACAACCGCGGGCTGTTCCTGGATCGGCTCGGCATCGTGAGCCGCGAGGCAGGCAACGTCGATACAGCAGTGGACACCTATCGCCAGATGGTGGCTCTGGGAGGAGAATACCGCGCTCGCGGCTATGACGGAATCGTCTCGTCCTACCGTGATGCCCACCAATGGGCCAAGGCGCTGGACGCTGCAGCTGAGGCGGCGAAGGCGCTTCCGGCGAACCATGATGTGCAGCTGAACTATGCGAGTCAGCTTGGCGATGCAGGCAAGCTGGACGATGCCCTGAAGCTGGCCAACGCGCAGCTCACCAATACGCCTTCGGACCGCGAGGTTTACTTCACGATTGCGGACATCAATGCCCGCGCCCGGCGCTTCAAAGACGCCGAAGCAGCCCTGGCGAAGGTCGAAACCTTGTCCACCAAAGCCCCAGAGAAGGTCTTCCTCAACGACTACCGGGCCAACCTCGCAGAGAAGCAAAAACTCTACGATCAGGCGGAGATGGACTATCGCAAGGGACTTGCCATCGATCCCAGCAACGCCTCGATCGCAAACGACTACGGCTATATGCTTGCGGATCGCGGCAAGCAGCTCGACGAAGCTGTGACGATGCTCAAGAAGGCTGTCGACTTCGATCCGCAAAACGGAGCCTTCCTGGACTCGCTGGCCTGGGCCTACTTCAAGCAGGGGCAATATGCCCTGGCTGAGGACTGCGAACGCAAGGCCGTGATGCGAATGGGCACGGATCCCGCGCTGCATGATCATCTGGGTGAGATTTACGCCCATAGTGGCAAACTGCAGCAGGCGATCGCTGAATGGCAGAAGGCGCTTGACTTCTATGCCACGTCGCTGGCTCCCGACGCTGACCCGTCGGATGTGGCGAAGGTGCAGAAGAAGCTCGAGGGAGCTCGCGTCCGGCTGGCACATGGCGGGGCACCGACCAAATAGCGATGGATGGATCAGACCGGCAGGGTGGGCTCAGGCCCACCCTGTCTGCTGTTCGAACGGAACGTTCTGCATCCCGGGCCTGCGGGTCGCGGGTCGCATAAACTCAGAGGAAGAATGAGCAAGAACCTGCATTACTGCGGCGTCTTCGACGAAGAGGCCCTTCGGCTCTCGACGCGAGAGTTTCCAGCGCCAGCGGGTGACGTGCGCTTTGCCTTTGAACGTGATCGCGAACGTGTCGTTCACTCCCGCGCATTTCGACGGCTTGCGGGCAAGACGCAGGTCTTCACCAGCCGGGCTTCGGATCACTTCCGCAGCCGCCTGACGCACACCATCGAGGTCGCGCAGGTGGCGCGCCGGGTCGCGTCGCCGCTGAAGCTGAACATGGACCTCACGGAGACGCTGGCGCTGGTCCATGACATCGGGCACCCGCCCTTTGGACATGCCGGTGAGCGGGCTCTCGATCGCTGCCTCCAGAAGCACGGCCTTCGCTTCGATCACAACCTTCATGCGCTGCGTATCGTGGAACGTTTCGAGCAGCGCTACGCCGGGCATCGTGGATTGAACCTGACCCTCGGCACGCGGGAGGGAATTGTGAAGCACTCTCGCGACTACGCGGCCGCTTCGCACCCGGAGCTCGCGCAGTACTTCCTCGATCAGCGACCGCCACTTGAAGCCCAGCTGATCGATCTTGCGGATGAGATCGCCTACCTGACCGCGGATCTTGACGATGGCGTGGAGTCTGGTCTACTCGAGATCGGCCACATCCGTGAGCATGTGGACATCCTGGGCCGCTCTTACGATGTGGTGAAGGCCGCCCATCCAGGGGCAGAAGACGCCCACATCTTCCACGATGCACTGCAAGCGATGCAGAAGACGCTGGTCACGGACCTGGTGGAGACGATCGCCTCGAACGTGGAGGCGGCGGGTGCCGAGACGCTCGAAGACATCCGGAACCTTCCGCGACGAGTAGCTGTCTTTTCGGAGCAGGCGGAGTTTGAGCGCATGCAGGAGAAGCGATATCTCTACAGCACGCTCTACACGTGCGATGCACTCGAGCAGGAGCACTCCAAGGCGGAGCAGGTGGTGACGGAGTTGTTTGAGTTCTGGACGGCGTATCCGGAGGAGCTACCAGAGAGCTACCTCCCGGACATCGAGAACGAAGGGCTGCCACGCATCGTTGCGGACTACATCGCCGGGATGACAGACAACTTCATCCTGATGCAGTACGCGAGCGTGCGCAGATTTGTGCGGTCAGGACGGCTGTTCTAAGGCTTTGGAGCCTGGCTTTAGCGAGACTTCGCCATTTGCTTCAGCTTCTCGAGCGCGAACGGTCCGATCTTGTTGAGAGCGAGCACGGATTCGGCGGCACCGATGCGGGCGGCCTCTTTCGGCATGCCGTAGACGACTGAGCTCGCTTCGTCCTGTGCGATGGTGGCAGCGCCGCTCTGGCGCATCGCGAGCATGCCGCGCGCTCCGTCGGAGCCCATGCCAGTGAGCAGAATGCCTACGGCGTTTTTCTTCAGAACAGATGCCACCGAGGTGAACAGCACGTCCACGGAGGGACGGCTGAAGCACACAGGCGGCCCCTGCATGACCCTGACGCGAGGAATGCGCGCGCCAGCCTCCACGATCATGTGGAAGTCCCCGGGGGCGATGAGTGCGCGGCCTGGCAGGAGCTCATCCCCGTCGGCGGCTTCCTTCACCGGGAAGGCGCATTCGTGGTTCAGGCGCTCGGCAAAGTGCTTGGTGAAGACGGGCGGCATGTGCTGCACGATCACGATGGGCGGGATATCCGCCGGGAGTGATCCAAGCAGCTCTGTGAGCGCGGGCGGCCCACCGGTCGAAGCTCCGATGGCGAGCACCATTCCCGGTGCGCAGGACGTGACAGGCAGCTGATTGGTGGGAGGCGTGGAGCGAACAGGCATCAGGCCAGCCATCGCCGGTCGCGTGTCGTCGCGCCGGGTGCGGATGTGTGCTGCCGCGGCTGACCTGATCTTGTTCCCGAGAATCAGCTTCAGGTCGCCGACAGAGTTGGGCCCATCGGGCTTGGCGAGAATTTCGACTGCGCCCGCGCGCAGGGCTTCCAACGTGGTGTTGGAGTTGGTCGCCGCCAGCGAGGTGATCATCACCACGGGCATCGGCCGAAACTGCATGAGCTTCTTGAGGAACGCGAGGCCGTTCATGCGCGGCATCTCGATGTCGAGAGTAATGACATCGGGGTTGAGCTGCAGAATCTTGTCGCGGGCCACGTACGGGTCGGCCGCTGTGCCCACGACCTCGATCTGGCTCTCGTCCGCCAGTGCCGCCGTCAACAACTTACGAACAAGCGCAGAGTCGTCGACGATCAACACACGAATTGGGCCCCTCTGATCCATTACATCCTCAGGCTGCAGGAGGCCGAAAGCAGCCCACCTTCTACTTCCATCAATACCGATGTGGATTCTTCGCCGGACTTACCCAGCGTCTCGTGCTGCTCCAGGGAGCAGAGCTGCGGCGCGCTGAGTGAGCAGTAGTGCTCTGGCACGAGGTTGCTCAGCGTCGAGCCTGCGATCATGTTGGTGAGTTCGCATGCCAGCTCCTGCTGAAGCGTGATCGGAGGTGCATCCTCGCCGTAGAAGGAGATGCAGAGCAGGCGCAGTGCTTCGCGATCGACGGCGATGCTGAAGGTTCCTTCAGCGGCGCCACTGGTGTGCAGCAGGCACACGATCGGGTTGTCGTGCATGCGCCCGGAGGACTGCGCCGGTATCGCCTCGGAGAAGAACATCGTCTCCAGGACGTTGCAGGCAGAGGCGATCAACACCTCGTCAACATTAGTCTTCGTCATCATCGGCCTCCCACATCAGGCGTGCTACTTCAAGCTCGAGAGCCTCGGGCGAGAAAGGTTTGGCGATGTATCCCTTGGCTCCCAGGGCCTGCATCTGCGCCTTGCGTTCGGCGCTTGAGTCCGTGGACACGATGATGACGGGGATGTTCCGGCGGGTGTCCATCTTGGCGAGTTCACCGACGAAGACGGCGCCGTCCATCACCGGCATATTGATGTCGCTGAAGATGACATCGACGGGTTGCTTTTCGAGCTTCTCGAGAGCGTCCAGGCCGTTTTCGGCCTCGAGGACACTGCCAATGTCCATGCTCGTCATGGCAAGCGCGCGGCGGAGGAAGTTCCGCATCGCCTTGGAATCATCAACTATGAGAATGTCACGCACACTGGGCTCCTTTCTTGGATACGGGATTGGGGGTTGAGCCTAAGACAACTTCGAATCGTCCAGCGGTGCGGAGCATAATCTGCCCGGTCGCCAGCTCCATGCGGAGGGTCCGGGAGCTCTCGCCACCGGTCTCTTCGTGGCGAACCAGGACACCGGCGCGCCACAGAACTTTCTTGGCGACAAGCTGATTGCGCTTGCCGATGTTGAAATACTCGCTCGACATCACCTGCGCTCCTCCGGCAACCGACACAATCAGCCGCTGCTTCTGCGCGCCCATGCGGTATGCGCGATGGAAGAGCTCAGGGATGCCGGTATCACCGAACATGAATGGATTCTTCTGGGCTTTCTCGAGATCGATGTTCGAGTCAGGCAGGAGGTAATGGAGGAGACCTCCGACCTTGGTGACAGGGTCATACACCGCAACCGCGATGCAGGAGCCCAGGGCATAGGTAATGAGCGTGCATTGGGGGTCCGCACTTACCTGGCAATCCCCGATCCCGACAACAAGTTGGCTCACGCTGCGCTCCTTCTAGGTGGCCCCGCAGGACGGAGCGTGCCCGGTCTGCGGTAAATGGCCGGACGTACATATTCCAGCGAATGCTTGATACGATTCAGGCTCTCGGAGTGCCCAATGAAGAGATAACCGCCCGGCTCGAGCTGCTGCGCCAGGCGATCGACGAGCTCCTCCTGCGTCCGAGCGTTGAAGTAGATCATGACGTTTCGGCAGAGGATCAGCGGAAACTGCGTTTGCATGTTCTGCAGCGGCTCACTGAGGTTGAGACGTCGAAATTGAACGGAGCTGCGGATCTCGGGCTTTACCTTGAAATGGTTCGCCCACTCACCCTGACCACGCAGGAAATACTTCTGCATCGTGGGCATGGGAATCCCTTTCACGTGGTCCATGGAGTAGGTCGCTTTCTGCGCCTTCTCGAGGATCCGTGTTGAGATATCCGTGGCAAGGATCTTCAGTGCGGGTCCACCACCGTTGAAGTAGTCGCGGATCGAAAACGCTACGGTGTATGGCTCCTCCCCACTCGAACAGGCTGCGCTCCAGACGTCGATCTGCTGACGATTGGCCAGTGCCGGCAGGATCGTGGCGTGCAGAAAGTCGAAATGCTGCTGCTCGCGGAAGAAGCTCGTGTGGTTCGTCGTCAGTGAGTCGATCATCGTGATCAACGCCTGCTCGCTCTTGTCGCCCGTGACGTGGTCGTAATACTCCGAATACGTCGCGATGTTGAGCTTGCGCATGATCTTGCCAAGGCGCGAAGCAACGAGTTCCTCTTTGCCTGGTTCAATGTCGAGTCCGCAATAGTCAAACGCGAGCTTGCGGATACGATCGAAGTCGCGAGGCGTCAGTGACGAGCGGGAAGGGAAGACGGGGGCGGCGAGAGCGCTCATGCGGCAAGCCCCTCGAAACCGTTCTGGGAGAAGATGCCGGCGACGTCAAGGATGAGGCCGATGCGGCCGTCTCCAAGAATTGCAGAACCGGCAAGACCACGGACGCTCTTGAAGGCTTCGTCCAGACTCTTGATGACGACTTCCTGGCGGCCCAGCAGATCGTCGACAAAGAGACAGAAGCGCTTGCCTGCGAATTCGCAGACCACCAGCAGGCCATCCGTGATGGTCTCGCTCTTCGGCTCGATGTAGAAGCGCCGATGCAAGCGAACCAGCGGCAGCAACGATCCTCGCATCAGGATCATCTCGTCCTGGCCCTGCACGGTGAATAGCATGTCCTCGGTGGGGCGGCACATCTCTCGCACGCTGAAGAGCGGGATGATGTAGCGATGGTCGCCCACGACGATGACCAGGCCTTCGATGATCGCCAGTGTCAACGGCAGGTGGATGTAGAAGGTCGTGCCCTTGCCGAGCTCGGACTCGATCAGGATGCGGCCGCGCAGATGCTCGACGTGCTGGCGGACGACGTCCATGCCGACTCCGCGCCCGCTGATGTCGGTAATCTTCTCTGCAGTGGAGAAGCCGGGTGCGAAGATCAGGTGGAAGATCTCCTGCTCGCTGAGGTGCTGGTTCTCGTCAATCAGTCCGCGCTCGAGAGCCTTGTTCCGGATCTTGTCCGGGTTGAGACCGCGCCCATCGTCGGAGATCGATACCACGATCTGACCAGCTTCGTGCTCGGCAGAGATCTTCAGTGTTGCCATCTCCGACTTGCCGACCGCGAGGCGCTCCTGCGGCGGTTCGATGCCGTGATCGAGCGCGTTCCGGATCATGTGAAGCAACGGATCGGCGAGCTCTTCGGCTATGGTCTTGTCGAGTTCAGTCGATTCGCCTGCCAGTTCCAGGTTTACCTTCTTGCCGTTGCGGCGCGAGAGATCCCGCACCATCTTGGCGTTCTTCTGGAACAGCGGACCGATGGGCATCATGCGCATGCTCATCGCACAACGCTGCACTTCGGTGGTGATTCTTGCCAGCTGCGCGAGTTCTCCGGCCATGCGGGTCTCGACGTTGGCGGAAGCGCGTGACAGGTTCATCAGGATCGACTGCGCGATCACCATCTCGCCCACCATGTCCATCAGGCGATCGAGCTTGGAGGTCTCCACACGGACCGAGGTGCTTGCGACTTCGACGCGCATCGGCTCCTGCTGTGATGGAGCAGGTGCAGGAACTGCCTTTGGCGCGGCCACAACGGCGACCGGGGCCGGGGCGGCCTTTACCACTTCGACGGGCACCGCCGGCTGTGCCGCGATGGCTGTTGCCGCAGCCTGATCCTCTTCCTCCTGATCCAGCGTGAAGGCAACGACTTCCTCCTCTTCATGGAATGAGGACTCTGAGACATCCGCTGTTGTCACGGCAGTGTCGACCACGGGTGCAACGGGTTCGGCAACGGGGGCCACGACCGCGACAACTGTTGCTGCCTCTGCTGCTGCGGCCGTTGCTACTGCTCGCCGGCCCGACTGAACCTCCTCGTTGACACTGCGCACGGAGGCAAGCAGTGACACGTTATTGCGGATGACGGGAGGAAGCGAACCCGACAGGCGGGCCTGGACGGCCGCGACCTCGTCCTTCAGATATTCGGCCGCCTCGAGCACGAGGTCGACGATCGCCGAATCGACCGAGACGCGGGCGTTCCGGGCGTGATCCAGCAAGGTCTCGACTTCGTGGGCTACAGCCTGCACGCCATCGAGGCCAAGGAATCCTGCAAGACCCTTGATCGAATGGAACGAGCGAAACACCGCGTGGATCGCTTCCGTGAGTGACGGATCCTTTTCGAGCTGAAGGATGCGCTCCTCGATCGATGTCAGGTGCTCTTCCGCCTCGAGGACGAAGTCGTTGAGCAGCTCCGCGTCCTCTTCAAACGGTACGGGAGCGGCTGGTTCGGGGACGGGGGGCGCCGGTGGCGGAGCGAGAATCGCCTGCAGAGCCGAAGCGCCATTGCGGGCGTCTTCGTCGGTGAGGGTCTTCGCCTTGGCGAGTTTCACCAGGCGTTCCATCTCGACGACAAAGTCGGCGGGGCTTGTCTTGCGCGCGACCTCGAGGATCGAGGCCATTGCCTTCGACCGGAAGGCCGCTGCGCCTTTGAGCATGACCTGCAGGGCCAGATCGTCGACGGCCTGCAGCATCGCTGCGCTCTCTGGAGTTGCTTGCGTTTCCATGATCCTCTGCCTGTTGGTGTGTGTGCTGGGGCCTTGGGGAAGGCTGTTAGTTCGAGAAGTTCAGGCCAACGACGGAGTCCGTACGGAACACCTCGTGGATGTCGAGCAGGAGCTTCACCTTCCCGTGGACCTTGGCGATGCCCTTGAGGTACGGCGTCGGGTTGCCGTTGCCGAAGTCGGGGCTGTCCTCGATGTCTCCCTGCGCGATCGTGAGAACCTCGCTGACACCGTCGGCGATGGCGCCGATGAGGCGGTCTCCGTTGGCGCCGCGCGTGCGGACCACGATGATGCAGGTGCGGTAGGTGTACTCCTGCGGCGTCAGCATGAACTTAAGCGATAGGTCGACGACGGGGATGACCTGACCGCGAAGGTTGATCACTCCCTTGATATGGGAGGGCATCTTCGGAACAGGAGTGACTTCCTGCATGCCGATGATTTCCTTGATGGCCAGCACCTGGATCCCGAACTCCTCTTTACCGAGGGAGAAGATCAGGTGCTTGTCGGCGGAGCCTCGATGTGCTGCGGCGGCAGCGTTCGTGCCCGTGGTCTGAATCGATTGAATCTCCATGATCACCTCATTCTGGAGCAGTAAGACTGAACCTTGGTGCCGGTCGAACCTATTTGGTTGGCTGGCTGACTATCGGCTTCCGGGAGGCTTTGCATTAGTGCAAAACCATCTCCCGAATACGTTTGGGTTCCTGGGTGGGACCGTCCTGCAACAGGTAAGCGATCCCTGTCCCCTAGAACTCCTTGAAGTTGGAATCGTCGTCGTCGAGCGGAAAGACGGACGCGGGCGTGGCGGTCGCGAGTCGTGTGAAGGCCACAGGTTTGCGTTGCGCGACACGCGGCGGGGGCGCAAAGGTTGTCTTCAGGCTCTGCTTCGGCTTCAGCATCGGCATAGGCTTCGACCTCGACGGCGCAGAGAGCCGGATAGGACCGCGACCTTCGCTGGCGGAGCTTCCAACCATGGCTCCGAGTGTGTTCGCGACCGACGTCAGCGCATCAGACTGCGCTGTCAGTTCCTCGGCGGCAGCGGCGCTCTCCTCGGCGTTGGCCGCGCTCTTCTGTGTGCCTTGCTCCATCTTCTGGATGGCGCTGCGGATCTGGTCGATGCCTCGGCCTTGCTCCTCGCTGGAGGTGCAGATTTCTTCGATGAGATTCTTCATCTCGCTAAACACCACGTTGACGCGTTCTCCGGCTTCGACCAGCGAGCCGATCTTGGCGCGGCCCATGTCGGAGTTCGCAAGCGAGGCCTCGATGAGTCCGCTGATCTCCTGGGCTGCAGCAGAGCAACGCTGCGCCAGGTTGCGGACCTCTTCAGCGACCACCGCGAAGCCCATGCCGGCTTCACCAGCGCGTGCCGCTTCGACTGCGGCGTTGAGTGCGAGGATGTTGGTCTGGAAGGCGATCTTGTCGATGACCTGCAGGGTCTTCGCGATCTGGTTGCTCGATTCGCCGATGGCGTTCATCGCTTCGACGCTCTCAGCGACGGCGATTGTGGTCTGCTCGGTGCTCTGTACGGCCTGGGTGACAAGACCGCTGGCGTTGCGGGAGTTGTCGACGTTGCGGCGCGCCATCGAATTGACCTCTTCGGCGGAGGCTGACGTCTCTTCGATCATGGCTGCCTGCTCGGAGCTCTCACGAGCCAGTGACTGGCTGGAGGATGCTACCTCAGAGGCCGCCTGTGATACCTGGGCTGCTCCGTCGTTCAGCTCGTTGACCACCTGGCGAAGCTGCGTATCGAGACCGCGTATGACGAAGATGACTCCAATCCCCACAATGCCGGCAAGAACGAACAGGCCAATCAGGATGGAGTATCCACGCTGGGCACTTGCTGCCGCCGCCGTCGCTTGCTCCGCCATCAAGTCCTTCTCCCACTGGCAGAGGGCTGTGCCGTCATTGTCGATTTTTTTCAGCGGGGCACGAAGGGCTACGACAGTCTCATGAGCCCCTTTGACATCTCCTGCTCTGACCTGCGCAATTAGCTTCTCGTGCAGGGAATCTGAGGCGGAGAGGGTAGTGAGGATATCCTCCACAAGGGCTTCGCCACGGCCAACGATGCCGATCTTCTTCATGTCGGCCAGGCGACTGATCATGTCTTGTTCAGCCTCCTGGTAGCTCTTGATCGAGTCGTCGAGACTGTCGGTGTCGTTCGAGTAGCCGGCGATCATGGTCGAACGCGAGTTCGAAAGAAACTCGGCTGAGTCACCGTTGATTAGTCCAGCGTCTGCCGCCTTCTGACCGGTCTTTACGGCAATCTGGTCATTGGAATCCGCGAGGCTGTGGGTGACGAAGATGGCGGTCAGGCCCAGGGCGAGAGTCAGGGCCACCAGGAGGCCATACGTACCGAAGAGCTTCTGCTTTACGGTCATCGAGTCGAAATTCATTGAGGGATCACCTGCTGATCGAGTTGCACGCACGGCTGTGTTGAGCTCCGCACCGTTTTCTGCTGCGCAGCTATGTATCGGTTCTGCACTAAGTTCCGTTGAAGGGCAGGGGAGCATCTTTCGATGGACCGTGCTCAAGCAGCCGCGCAACCGATGGCTGATGCGTCACTTATCGCCATCTTCCGAAGAAAGACACGCAGTGTCCGTAAACGGGACGGTCGCGCCTATCGTTCTTCGAGAGAAGGTGCGTGAGGCGACGCATGTTGGTCTGGACTTGGTGTGCTGCAGACTCGAACGGGAACGCTCAACATGCGGCTTCCCTGTGCCGATAGGACGCACATGCGTATTCCGGCCGACGTGACGCAACCGTCTCGCCCCAATCCGCAAGAGGCTCTGAATGGACATTCTTCTCGTTGACGACAGCAAGACCATGCGCATGATCGTGCAGCGCGCTATCCGCCAGGCAGGTTTTCGTGGCCTGGCGATCGTGGAAGCTGAAAACGGTCGTGATGCCCTCAACAAACTCGCAGCCGAAAAGCCGCGACTGATTCTCTCCGACTGGAATATGCCGGAGATGAATGGCATCGATTTTCTGATCCAGGTGCGCTCCGCAGTTGGAGCTCTGCCTTTTGGCTTCATAACCTCGGAGAACACTCCAGAGATCCGTGAGCGGGCGATGGCTTCAGGGGCAAACTTTTTGATTACCAAGCCGTTCAGTCCGGAAGACGTTCAGGACGCGCTGTCTCCGATCCTGGAAGGTGCATAACCATGGCTGATACCGTTGGCTTTCATCTCTCCAAGCTCCTCACCGACCTGGTCGGCCGCAAGGTGACCTTTGCACCGCTGCCCAACGCCGTCGAGCAGCCAATCAAGCAGGTCTTTGGCATCTACCAGCTGCTCCCCTGGGACCTCGCTATTGTCGTTCGGCTGGACCTGTCTTTGCTGGGCTCGCTCGCAGGGCTGCTGGTCGGCCTGCCGGACAATGCGGTCAAGGACCGCCTCAAGGCCGGAGGCTTCGACGAGCTGCTTCGCGATGCCGCCCACGAGGTACTCAATATCAGCTCGGCGGTCATTACTGCTGAAGGACGCGCCATCTTTCAGAAGATGGTCTTCGATCGCACCCTGGTTGACGGTCCGGCTGGCGAAGTCTTGAAAAAGCCCTTCCACAAGAGCTTCTACAACGTAGTCATCGATGGATACCAAGGGGGCAAATTGGCCGTCCTGGGAGCCCAGATTCCAATCTCATAACGCTCATCAAGGGGCAAGTCCCAGGACGTTACGACTCGTCCCACGAACGATCGCCCGGAGCATCCGCGCGATTCACCGCCTGTGGCTGGAATCATATCGCTACCCGGCCGATAGACCACTGACCAGAAGATCCTTCCATTGCACCTGCTGACGAAGGAATCTTCGCAACACGACCGTAGGGGCTCGAATGTTCTCCATCATCGGGACAATATTGGTGTTCGGCGCCGTGATCGGTGGGTTCCTGCTGGAGCACGGCAAGTTGCCCGTGCTCATTCAGCCGAACGAACTGATCATCATTGGCGGCGCGGCCATTGGCACGCTGGTTACCGCCAACCCCATGCACATCCTCAAGAGTCTCGTAGGGGCCGTTATTGGTGTGCTCAAGGGATCGCCGTACAGCAAGCAGCGATATACCGAGACGCTCAAGATGCTCTTCGATCTGCTCACCAAGGCCCGCAAAGAAGGCGCCATCGCGATTGAGGCTGATGTGGAAGAGCCGGACAAGAGCCAGACCTTTTCGAAGTATCCTGCGTTCCTCAAGGACCACCACGTCCGCGACTTCGTCTGCGACACCTTGCGCATGGCCATTACGGGTGGTGTCAGTGCCTTCGACGTCGACCAGATGATGGAGGTCGACATGGACACGCATCATCATGAAGCGAGTCAGCCGAGCGTGGCGCTCCAGACCGTGGGTGACGCGCTCCCTGGCCTCGGAATTGTGGCCGCGGTGCTCGGCATTGTGATCACGATGGGAGCTCTCGGTGGGCCTCCGGAAGAGATCGGCAAGAAGGTCGCCGCAGCTCTCGTCGGAACCTTCCTGGGCATCCTGCTCTGCTACGGTGTGCTCGCGCCGCTGGCCTCGATCATGGGCAAGAACGTCGATGACGAGCATAGCTACTATCACGTGCTGCGGGTGGTGATGCTTGCCTTCATCAAGGGCACGTCGCCCATCATGGCTGTTGAAATTGGCCGTCGCGCGATCCCTGGCCACAGCCGGCCCAACTTCAAAGAGGTTGAAGCCGCCTGCCGCAACAAGGGTGGAGCATAGCCGAGCGCTTTCGCGCTTCGAGGCGGAATGATTCATGGCTGACGAACAACCCATTATCGTCATCAAGAAGAAGGGCGGCCACGCCGGCCACCACGGTGGCGCCTGGAAGGTCGCCTATGCCGATTTCGTGACGGCCATGATGGCGTTCTTCATGGTCATGTGGCTGATGAACACGACCAAGCCGGTACAGGAGGCAATCAGCGGGTACTTCCGCGATCCCAATGGCACGGCCTCGAAAAAGGGCGGCTCGCAGGACGGCAAGGGCTCCTCGGCGCTGGACCCCATGAAGAAGGAAGACTTCTCCAAGGTCAAGGAGCAGCTGATGCAGCAGCTGCAGAAGATGGCCAACTTCGACAAACTCAAGAACCAGGTTTCGATCACGCTGACCGATGAAGGACTGAAGATCGAGATGCGGGAAGACTCCAAGGGAGTCTTCTTCGAGAACGGCGACGCGAAGCCAACTCCCATATTGGGAGATCTGCTAACCGTCCTCTCGGAAGAGGTGGGGAAACTTCCCAACCCGGTCTCCATTGAAGGGCATACTGATAGTACTCAGTACGCTAACAAAGGAGGCTACGGTAACTGGGAGCTCTCGACTGATCGCGCCAACATGGCTCGAAAGATTATGGAAGCTCATGGTCTGCGGCCGAATCAGGTGGTGCAGGTTCGCGGGTTTGCGGATAACGATCTGCGCGATGTAGATCATCCTTCTGCACCGGAAAATCGACGCGTAACGGTTCTGATCCAGTACAACCTGGCAAACGGCGACAAGCGTCCAGGAACGGTTTTCAACGGCACCATTGGGTCAATCCAGGCGCCGCCGCCTCCGGCAGAGGCCGCACCAGCCGAGAGTCCAGGCAGTGAAAAGGGTGCAGCGAAAGGGCCGGAAAAACCTGAGCCTGCTAAAGCGGCAGCAAAGGAATAAGCTCCTGCTGCTGGAGAATCGCCCGTTTGCGGTGACGCCCGATGGACTTAGTGGCGCCAATCGATCTTCGCAGACGTTCGCCCTCGCTACGTGGAATGTCCTTCCACGATGATTTATGGAAACTCCGCAAGGTTGAGGTAGGTTGCGACCCAGGATTCTGATCCCACACCCGAAAGAATCCGATCAGCACAGCTATGCCGCCGCAAAATTCGAGGTACCTGCGCTCATTGTGAAGCGCAACGGCGTGACGTCTCCTGGGCGGGTGCCGCTAAGTCGTATATGTCGTGATGAAAAAAACGCCGAAAGGTCGGGATACCGCGAGAGATCGAAGATTCGAGTCGCGGGCTCATTCGACCCAGGAAAGTCCGCCGACCTCGCTGACGAGGCTGCGCAGCGTCTGCTCATCTTCTGGGGCATTCATCCGGAAACTGAAGCCGATATCTTCGCGCTCCAGATTCGCTACGGTGGCTTCTACCCGGTGCACACGCCCAAAGACATGCATCTCGAGAAAGCCTTCAGCTCCAGTGGCGACTTCGGTATTCATGCGCGCGCGCAACCCATCGGGACTAAGATCGGTGCACTCGCCTATGTACCTTAGTCCGCACGAGAAAAAATCAACGCGAAAACGCGTTCGCAGTCGGGGCGAGCGATATTGGTAAGGACGAACCATTTTCAGTCTCTTCAAACGACGGGGTCAGTGTCCCAAGTGGGACAAATACTCCACCAAATAGGTATCGACACATCATGTCACGTTGTTCAGTTTATAAAAAGGATAAGGAAGTAGGTCTTTCCGATGGAGCACCAAAGATTAGCCGCAGATTTGCCCCCAAGTCAGCGGAGTCGCACACCAGAGTTCGGGCCCGAGGCAACAGCGGTGAGTATGAGTCGACAAGAAGCAATGGCGATCGTATCGGAGGAGCAGCATCAGATGCGGTTGCTGATTATCGATGACGATCAGGCGCTCTCGCGCTTCCTGCGACGTGAGCTCAAGATCCAGCAATACACGGCTGACAACGCCTATGATGGCGAGGCTGCGCTCGATCTGCTGCGTCGCGAGTCCTACGACCTGATGATCCTGGACCTGAATCTTCCGGGCATGGATGGTCTCGATCTGCTGCAGCAGACGCGCGCGATCGACCCCAACCTACCCGTACTCGTTCTTACCGCCAGGAGCCGCAAGGAAGACCTTGTGCAGGCTCTCGAGCGTGGAGCGGACGATTGCCTGGTGAAGCCGTTCTCTTTTCAGGAGCTGCAGGCTCGCATTCGGAGCCTGCTTCGGCGCAAGTCGGTTGCAGCTGGCCCAGTCGGCGTGTCCGGTGTCTCCGGCGTCGTACCAAAGCTATCCAACCTTGTGATCCATACTGATGAGCGACGTGTGACCCGTGGAGACCGCAAGATCGACTTGACTCCACGCGAGTTCGCACTGCTCGAACACCTGATGAAGAACGCTGGCAAGCCCGTCTCCCGCATGACGTTGATGCGCGAGGTCTGGAATGCCCCGTTTGATCCATCGACCAACGTGGTTGACGTCTACATGAAGTACCTCCGCGACAAAATCGACCGTGACGAGGAGCGTAAGCTCATTCGGACGGTTCGGGGAGTGGGGTATGTCTTTGGGGAAGAGTGAGACGTCGGGTATCTCGGCTGCTGGGATCGCGCTGAACCCGCTGTTCCGTAGCCTGATGAGCGGACTTCACGCAGCCGCCCAGCCGCTGACCGTCCTACGGGTGCGACTGGACGAGGACAGGCTTTCCTCGCTCGACCCCGAAGATGTCCTCAGGACTGCCATGGAAGCGATTCCCCCTGTGGATCGGCTTTGCTCCCTGGTCAGCGGCATGCAGCAGCTTGTGACCGCGGAATACCTTGAGCCGCACCGCACGGAAGTGGATGTCCTCGCTTTGACACGAAGCACCGTGGAAGGTGTCGACCTCTTGTTTGTGGAGAAGGGGATGGACCTCGTATCTGAGGTCTCCACGCTATCGGCGATGATGCTCGTTGACGGAAAGCGACTCGAAGAGGCGTTGGCGACAACCCTCCTGCTGGTCCAAGGCATCTCATACCCCGGTGACCGCATTCGCGTGTGGGCACAGTGCGTTGATAACTTATTCCGGTGCACGATTGGAAATGAGAACCGCACAATCGAGAAGCTGAGCTCCGATCATCAGCTCTCGTTTGCCATTGCCGAGTGCGATGTTCGCACGCAGGGTGGCACGCTGAATCTTTCTTTTTCCCCAGTGAATATTGAACTTTCTCTTTCTGCCTGACGAAAGGATACATACCTCCGTTCCATTTCCGAACGCGTATGTATCTGCACGAGCACTATGTTGTGCGCGGAAGGCTCTGTCAGAGTGAAAGTCAAATCATGAGTGCCTTACCGATCTCCGAGCCTGTTAGCGCGCCAGCCGGCGCGATCATCACTTTGCTGGTGAGTCCCAACGGCCGACTTCGCCGAGAGCTTCGCGAAAAGATCGTACCTCCGCGCTGGATGCTGGTGGAAGCACAGAGCGGTGCCGAGGCCTTTGAGTATCTCCACGACAGCCGCGTCGATCTGCTTCTGCTCGATCCCATGTTGCCGGATCTTGAGTCGACCGAATTCAGCTCGATGGTCCTGGAGCGCTTTCCCGAGACCCAGGTCCTTACGCTGAACACGCACACAGGGCAGCTCGTGCTCGGTTCCACCTCACCCACACCGCTGGCCACTGAACTTTCATCGCTTCTGCATCCTCAGCCGTCTGCGCCTGTTCCCAGCTGGCCTGTGCCGCCGCCTGCTCTACAGTCCGTCATGTCGGCTCGCGGAGGCCCCGATCCCGGTCTGCCGAATGTGATCGGCGGGTCTGACGCCATGCGTCGCGTGAGCGAACTGACGCGCATGGTCGCCCAGCGTGACACGACGGTCCTCGTTACCGGTGAGAGTGGTACCGGCAAGGACCTGATCGCCCAGGCGGTCCATCTCCTGAGCCCGCGCCATCGTCATCCGCTGGTTGTCATCAATTGCGCGGCTATTCCCGAGGCCCTTCTTGAGGCAGAGCTCTTCGGTTACACCAAGGGCTCGTTCACTGGAGCTGTCCAGTCGCGCATCGGCCGCATCCACGCAGCCCATGGCGGCACTTTGTTTCTCGATGAAATCGGCGACATGCCGCTTTCGCTGCAGAGCAAAATCCTGCGCTTCCTTGAACAGGGAGAGGTGCAGCGCATTGGTGGCAACGACAACCTGAAGGTTGATGTGCGTGTCGTAGCAGCAACGAATGCAGCCCTGCCGCAAATGGTCCAGCAGAAGCTCTTCCGTGAGGATCTCTACTTCCGTCTGGCGATCTTCCCCATCCGTCTGCCGCCCCTGCGGGAGCGATTTGGCGATGTGCCGCGCCTGGCAGCAACGTTTCTCGCAAGATTTGCTCCTCATGCAACTCTCACCGAGGAAGCTCTTGCCATGTTGCGCACTCATCCATGGCCAGGTAACGTTCGCGAGTTGAGGAATGTCATGGAGCGCGCCAGCATCCTGCTGGGCAATGAACGCGAACTTCGTGGGGAGCACGTGGTGCTTTAGTGTTACGAAGCCCCGGTTCTAGCCTTGTCTCAAGCGGAAACAGCTTTCATCTACACCTAATTTCAGTGTTGATTGGATTTGGCACGGTTCTTGCATGAGGAATAGGCAGATGCTGCCTACTTCTCATCTTCGGCCAATCGATCCTCCGCCAGCGGGTATTGTCCTGGGCTCGGTTGATGTCTCGGGAGCTCCTGCGGCCTCGGCGAACTTTCTTGCCGACGCTTTCAGCGAATTCATCGCGACCAGCTCGCGTCTTGAGCACTCCTATAGGACCCTTCAGACGGAGGTCGTTTCTCTAAGCCATGAGCTCGTCGAGCGCAACGCACTCCTCGAAACCAGCCTGGATGAGAACCGTCGCATGCGCCAGGCGCTTGAGCAGATGATCCAGGCGATGCCTTGCGGCGTGCTGGTAATCGATGCGGCGGGTCGTGTGAACTTCGTCAATGGGGAGTGCCGCACGTTGCTGGCGCTGCCTGACACGCTAAATGCTGCGGTCCTCACTGCACGCATCGCGGAGCTCATTCCCGCCGCCATCTACTGCCACACCACGACGAGCGTCGCTGAGTTCGAGTGCGAGATCAGCCTGATGATCGATGGGCGCGAGCGCTGGATGCAGGTTCGCCGCCGCGTTCTTAAGGCTGCTGACTCCTGCCTCATCGCACAGTTCATCCTTCTTCTGCGCGACATCAGCGCGATCAAGCTCGCTGAGCAGAGCCGCGATGCCGGCCGCCAGGCTCTCGCACAGGCTGAGATCAGCACGGTACTCGCTCATGAGATTAGGAATCCATTAGCCAGCCTTGAGCTCTTCGCTGAGCTCATCGAGCAGGATGAGACTGGGCGCAACAGCTGGATCTCCAATCTTCGCGCTGGCATCCGCTCGCTCTCAGGAACCGTGAACAACGTCCTGGCGTTCTACGGACGAGCCGGATGGCGCGAGGTTCCCGTCTCTCTGCCGCAGCTTCTGCAGGAGGCTGCAGACTTCATGCGTCCCCAGGCAGAGCAATCGCGTGTCAACATCCACGTCGCCGTGAAAGCTGATGAAGCCTCCACACAAGGGAACGTCGATGCGCTGCGTCAGGTGCTGCTCAATCTCCTCACCAACGCGATTCGCCACACTCCCGAGGGTGGCAGCGTGACCTTGTCGCTGCGTACTGTTGCCGGCGAGCCCAGCGTGGCGAACCCATTTGCCCATCGCGTGGCTGTTCTTGAGTGCGTTGACACAGGAACTGGCATCGCAGCTGAGCACTTCGGGCAGATCTTCGATCCCGGCTTCAGCGGCAGATGTTCATCGGGTCTTGGGCTCGCGGTGTGCCGCCAGGTCGCCGAGCGCCACAACGGTTCAATTCGCGCAACCAATATTCCCAACGCTGGTGCCTGCTTCACGTTGGAGCTGCCGCTCATTCCGATGAAGGAGGCCGCATGAGCGAAACCACTCCGCACGTGCTGATCGTTGACGACGATCCTGGTATTCGTATGGCGCTCAACGCGAACTTCCTGCGCCAGGGCTGGACTTCCGAGACGGCTTCGGGGGTTCGCGAGGCCCTTCGCCTGATCGATCGGAAGAGCTATGACCTGGTCATCAGCGACATGCGCATGCCGGACGGCGATGGCATGGAGGTCCTGGAGACGGTTCGCGCGACGGCTCCGAATACGGCTGTGATTCTTCTTACCGCCCACGGCAGCGTCTCGCAGGCTGTCGAGTCCATGCGCCATGGTGCCTTCGACTATCTCACCAAGCCGGTCTCCTTCGACCAGCTCCGCTCGATGGCGGACCGCGTCCTCAAGAGCGTGAAGCAGCAGGAGACGCCAGTCGCCGAGCCCACGGTCGCTGCATCGGTGCCGCAGGCGACACGCAACATCGTGGGTACGTCGCCCGCATTGCTGGCCGCGTTGGAGCGTGCCCGTGCCGCAGCTTCCACCGGTGCGGATGTTCTGGTCGAGGCGGAGAGTGGCGCCGGCAAGGAACTTCTCGCTCGCTACATTCACGATATGAGCGATCGGGCGAACAAGCCCTTCGTTGCGGTGAACTGCGCTGCTGTGCCGGATCACCTTATCGAGAGCGAGCTCTTCGGGCACACCAAGGGGGCCTTCACAGGAGCGACGGGAATGCGCACCGGCAAGTTTGAGCTCGCCAACGGCGGCACGCTGCTGCTGGATGAGATTGGCGAGATGCCGCTGCACCTGCAGCCCAAGCTGCTGCGCGTGCTACAGGAGCGCGAGTTCGAGCGCCTCGGAGACACGCGCACGCTGCATGTCGACATTCGGATCATCGCGACGACAAACGCAGGACTCGCCGCCATGGTCGAGCGCGGCAGCTTCCGCCACGACCTGTACTACCGTCTGAACGTGATTCCGTTGTCTCTGCCACCGCTGCGGGAGCGCATGCAGGACCTGCCTGCACTGGCGCAGCACTTCGCTCTACGCTTCGGCGCAGAGAACCGCTGTGCGACCCCGCAGCTTGCGCCGAGCTTCCTGGCGGCGATCGCTCGCCACTCCTGGCCCGGCAACGTGCGCGAGTTCGGCAACTTCATGCGGCGGGTGCTTTCCCTGCATCAGGGTGTGGTCATCGACGAAGCTTGCTTCGATCGCGAGTTTCGTCCCGTTCTGAAACAGGAATCTACGAATCCACAAGGCCAAATGCCTGTGGCTGGCACACGAATTGCTGATCTGGAGCGTATGCACCTCGAGCGCACCTTGGTTCTAACCGGCGGCAATCGCACCCACGCCGCGGAGATGCTCGGCGTCAGCCTGCGCACGGTGCGCAACAAGATCAAGGAATACGGACTTCCGCCTAGGAGCTACGCATGAACAGCACCCCTATGCTCTCTCAGCTTGAGACCTACCTGCGGCTCTCTGACCAGAGGCAGCAGACCATTGCTTCCAACATGGCCAACGTCGACACCCCGGGCTACCGCACCCAGGACATCGACTTTCAGAGCGAACTGAAGCGCGCCATGTCTGACGACTCGCTTGGCCTCACCACCGCTTCGAGCCACGGTCCTCTGCTTCACGAGGTGAAGGGTCTGCTGGAGCGCCCTGACGGTAACAACGTCAGCCTGGATCGCGAAAGCCTGGCGCTCTCCGAGACGCAGCTTCAGTACCAGGCGGGGATTCAACTCATCAAGCTCCAGTTCCATGAGCTGCTGGGCGCCATCAATGGCGGAGGTAACGGCTAATGAAGCTTTTTGATGCCATCGCGGTCAGTGGTTCCGCCCTCGAAGCCGAGCGGCAGCGGTCTGAGGTTATCGCCTCCAACATGGCGAACGCCGAGACCACGCGCACTTCAGCGGGTGGACCCTTTCATCGCCGCCAGGTCGTCTTCGCTTCGAGCACGCCACGCACCTTTGGCATGACGCTCGCAAGCCTCAACAACAATGCACCACCGGCAGGCATGGTTCACGTCTCGGATGTCGTGGACGACCCGGCCGCTCCGATCATGCGGTATGAGCCGGGGCACCCCGACGCGGATCAGGACGGCTACGTTGCGTACCCCAATATCAACCCCGCCATGGAAATGGTGGACCTGATGGGTTCGGTTCGCGCTTACCAGCTCAACGCCTCTGCGATCTCCGCTGAAAAGCAGATGATCCAGCAGAGCATCGACATTCTCAAGGCTTAGGAGTTCTTTTCATGGCTGGTTTCATTCCTTCACTCGGATCTCTCGGTTCCCTCGGCTCGCTGGGATCTCTGTCGCAGACCTCAGGCGTCGCTGGTGGTGCAGACGCCGCCGCGTCCGGCGGCGAGGGCTTCGGTTCGGTTCTCAAGACAGCACTCGAACAGGTCAATCAGTTGAGCGGCAGCGCGGAACAGCAGGTCGGCACCATGATCAACGGTGGCAGTGCGGATGTCAGCCAGGTGATGGTCGCGGTCGAAAAGGCCGACGTCGCCTTTCAGCTGATGATGCAGGTCCGCAACAAGATTGTGAATGCGTACCAGGACATCGAGAAGATGCAGTTTTAGCTAACCTTCACCGCTTGAAGAGAGACCAGAATCACGATGGCAGCCGCAGCACAAATCGCGAAGCAAACTCCCGCAGGCAAGCAGCCGGAGCTCGTTCAGCGCCTCACGGCGTTCTGGAACGGCCGCACCGGGCAGCAGAAGATCTTCCTCGGCATCGGCGTGGCCATTACGGTGGCCGCCGCAGCAATCTTCACCCACATGGTGACGACGCCGGACATGAAGCCTCTGATGTCAGGGCTCGATCCGGCCGACGCGAAGACCATTACCACCGCGCTCGATGCAAAGAAGATCCCTTACACTCTGGGCGAGGATGGCACGTCCATCAACGTTGCGGCAGAGCAGCTAGCTGAAGCACGGCTCGAGGTTGCTTCCCAGGACAAGACGCACAGCGGCCACGTTGGGTATGAGCTGTTCGACAAGACCAACTGGGGAGAGACCGAGTTCGATGAGAAGGTGAACTATCAGCGCGCGATCGAAGGCGAGCTGGAGCGTACCATTGGCACGATCCGCAATGTGAAGGCCGCGAATGTGCACCTGGTGATGGCGACGGAGTCGGTCTTCATGGACCGTCAGCGTAACGCCAAGGCCTCGGTGACGCTTCGCCTCAAGGACGACGGCATCAGCCGTGAAGAGGTCAAGGCGATTCAGCGCCTTGTAGCCGGTGCGGTGGACCAGCTCAAGCCAGGCGACGTTGTTGTCATCGACGCGGACTCTGAACGGACACTTTCTTCCACTGGACCTGACGCTCTCGGTGGCGATGACGAGCTCGAGCAAGGGCTGAGCAAGCGCCTGATGGCAACACTGGCACCTGTCGTCGGAGCGCAGAATCTGCATGCCTCTGTCAATGTAGAGTACGAGACGAACAGCAGCGAAGAGAACGACGACAAGTATGATCCTCAGGGCGCGGTTCCGTTGAGCATGCAGAAGACCGAGGAGACGAGCACCAATGGTGCGGGTGTCGGCGGCGTCCCGGGTACCTCCAGCAACGTGCCGAGTGCCAAGGCGCCCACGCCTGCCAACGGGGCGACACCCGCAGAGCCGTCGCAGTCCTCCAAGTCCGAAAGCGCCAGCTATGGCGTCAACCGCGTGACTCGCCACATTCTCGCCCCGGCCGGTGGTATTCGCCGCCTGACGGCCGCGATCGTCGTCGATGACGTGGTGCACCGCAAGCAGGATGCGAAGGGCAAGTGGGTCGAGACCCGCACCAAGCGCACTCCTGAAGAGCTCAAGCTGATCGCAGAGCTGGCCCAGGCATCCATCGGCTACAGCCAGCCCCGTGGCGATGTTGTCAGTGTTCAGAACCTTTCGTTCGATCGCCCTGAGGTAGTGGAGCCTGCCCCGCTCACCCTCGTACAGAGGACACAGAAGCAGATTGACGGCAACGCTTCGCTGATTCGCTACGGTGTTCTGTTCGCGATGTTTGGCCTGGTCTACCTGCTGATGATCCGCCCGATTCAGAAGCGCGCACTGGGTGGCAAGAGCAACGACCTCGGAGATGGATCGCTCGAGAAGGCGCTTCCGTCGCAGCTCCAGGATGCACTTCCGCAGATGAGTGAAGCTACGATCGCCGAGCGTACGCTCGCCCTGAAGAAGGAGCTCACGGACTTCGTCGAGAAGGACCCTGACTCCGGTGCCACCGCGATCCGCGCGTGGCTGAAGGAAGGAACGGCATGAACGGTCTCGTAGATATCTCCGGTCTCCGCGGTGTGCGCAAGGCTGCCATCCTGCTCTCGGTCCTCGGTGAAGAACCGGCAGCGGCGATCCTCGCAAGCCTCAACGAAGAAGAGATCCAGCAGGTGGCCGACGAAGTTGCCGGCCTCGGGAGAATCCCCGGCGAGGTGTCTCTCCAGGTCTTTGAGGAGTACCAGCGCATGACGCAGGCGCAGGACTTCATGCAACAGGGAGGCCGCGATCTCGCTCGGCGTCTTCTCATCAAGGCCATGGGCGAAGAGGAAGCAGAGACCATGCTCGAAAAGCTGGATCGTGCACGTGAGGTAACACCCCTCGAAGCGCTGCAACGGGCCGATCCACAGAAGCTCGCCAAGTTCCTCGAAGGCGAGCATCCTCAGGCTGTTGCGTTGATCCTCGGCCAGATTGGTGACAAGCAGGCTTCGGCATTGCTGATGAGCCTCTCGCCGATGGTTCGATCCGAGGCGATCAAGCGGCTCGCTGCGCTGAAGCGGTTTTCGCCGGAGATGGCGGCCCGCGTATCGACGGCTTTGAGCCACAGACTCAAGACGGTCACCGAGCAGGGACGCCGCGCGTACTCCGGATTCCAGAGTGTGGCCGACATCATGAACTGCGTGGACTCCAGCGTGGCGCAGGAGATCCTCGAAAACATCGAAGCTGAGGAGCCGCAACTTGCGATCAGCATTCGCGACCTCATGTTCACTTTCAACGATCTTCTGCAGGTTGAAGAGGGCCAGATTCGCGAGCTCATGGGCGCGGTCGACAAGAAGATGCTCGCAGCTGCTCTCAAGGGATGCAGTGAGGATCTGAAGAACCACTTCTTCCGCACCATGTCGTCCCGCGCGGTGGAGATGTTGAAGGAAGATATCGACTCGCTGGGTCCGATGCGCAGCAAGGAAGTTGTGAAGGCGCAGTCGGATATCGTAGCGATCGCACGGCAGCTTGAAGCCGAAGGCAAGATGGTTCTGAAGGGTGAGGGTAGCGATGAATACGTTGTCTAACGGTCAAGCGGTTTGCCGCTCCATCGCTGTCAGCTCGCTGAGCTATCGCGACGTTTCGGATGCACCAGCTCCTCCTCCTGAGCCGGTGAAAAAGAAGGCTGCGCCCGCCACACCCGCAGCGCCTGTAGTCGCCGGCCCCACGCCGGAAGAGATCCAGGCGATGATTGAGAGCGCGAGGCGCGCCGCTGCAGCGGAAACCGAGGCTCGGTTGAACATCCAGCACCAGCGCGACATGGAGACGCAACGCAACCGTATCTCGCAAGCTCTCTCTGCTTTTGAAGTCGAACGCCACGCATACTTCGGCAAGGTGGAGCGCGATGTCGTGGAGCTTGCCGTCTCGATTGCGGCGAAGATTCTTCATCGCGAATCGCAGGTCGATCCGATGCTCCTTTCGGCGCTGGCACGTATCGCCATCGAGCGCGTCAACAGCGGCTCGGGCGTGTCTGTGCGGGTTCCGTCCAACGATGCTCCCTCCTGGAGCGAGCGCTTCAGTACCCCGATCAACGGAAAGAGTGTTGAGGTTGTTGGCGATGATTCGCTGAATCCGGGCGACTGTGTCATCGAGACCAGCCTCGGCTCTGCAAACCTCAGCATCGAGAACCAGCTCAAGGAAGTGGAACAGGGCTTCTTCGATCTGCTCAGCCGACGCCCGGACGTCCTTGCATGAACAGCGCCAACGCTCGCCCACTCGCCGCCTACTTCGATCGCCTGGAGCGCCAGTCCACGCTGCAGTGGCGCGGCCGTGTGCTCGAGGTCGTGGGTAATCTCATCGAGTCCGAAGGTCCGTTTTGTTCGATCGGTGAGTCCTGCGAGATCTCGAATACGCAGGGCGTGCGCTACTCCGGCGAGGTCGTAGGTTTCCGCGGCTCGCACACGTTGTGCATGGCGTTAGAGCCACCACAGGGGATTCGCTATGGCGACATCATCGTGGCCAAAGGATCGCATCCGTCGATTCGTGTGGGCAAGGATCTGCTCGGTCGCGTCATTGATGCGACCGGTGCACCCATCGATGGCAAAGGTCCCTATCGCGGCGACAAGTCTGTTCCCATCGACGGCTCCGCACCTTTGCCGCTTGAGCGTGTGCCGATACGCGAGCCGCTCGGTTGCGGTATCCGGGCCCTCGATGCGTTTGTCACCTGCGGTCGCGGCCAGAGGCTTGGTATCTTCGGCGGCTCGGGTGTCGGAAAGAGCACCCTGCTGGGCATGATGCTGCGTGGCACCGCCGCCGACATCACCGTGCTCGCGCTGGTCGGTGAGCGTGGCCGTGAAGTTGGCGAGTTCCTTGAGGTCATCGGGGAAGAGGGGCTCAAGCGCTGCGTCGTCGTGGTATCGACCTCTGATCAATCGCCCTTGTTGCGCATGCGCGCCGCGCTTTCTGCCACTGCCATCGCCGAGTACTTCGCGGCTGCCGGCAAGAACGTTCTCATGGTGGTCGACTCACTCACACGCTTCGCCATGGCGCAGCGCGAGATCGGTCTCTCCGCCGGCGAACCGCCGACGGCGAAGGGCTATACGCCTTCCGTCTTGAACATGCTTGCGAAGCTTGTCGAGCGCGCCGGTTGCTTTCAAAAGGGCAGCATCACGGCCTTCTACACCGTGTTGATGGAAGGCGACGATCAGCAGGATCCCGTGGTCGACACGGTGCGATCATTGCTCGATGGCCACATCATTCTGGATCGTGGGCTTGCGACGCGCAACCACTATCCCCCCATTGCTGTGCTGGACAGCTTGAGCCGACTGATGCCAAGCGTAGCCACAGCTGCGCACCGGCAGAAGGCGGAAGCCTTGCGCAAGCTGCTGGCCTCCTATCACCGCAGCGAAGATCTCATCCGTATCGGCGCGTATCAGAAGGGAAGCGATCCCACCCTGGACCGTGCCGTGGAAACTCTGCCGAAGCTGCAGGCCTTCCTGCAGCAACGGCCGGACGAGGTGTACCCATTCCCGAACGTCGTTCAATCTCTCTCCGAGGTCCCAAGCTGACATGGCATTCAAATTTCCCCTGGCAACCGTACTGCGTGTGCGCCTGATGCGCGAAGAGCGCGAGGAGCGCCTGCTGCAGCAAATCCTCTTTCAGATTCAGCAGGTCATGACCAAGATCGCCGGGATTGATGCGGAGCTGGAGCGCGTCAACGGCCATCGCACCGGCCACGTCTTCAAGCCGATGTCTGCGCATCACCTTCAGGGCACCTACGGTGAGCTTGCGTATCTTCGTCAGAGCCGGGTGGAGAGCGAATCGAATCTCGCCAAGCTGGAGGACCTGAAGGACAAACAACTCGCTATCTACGAAGCGGCACGCCGTGATCGCAAGATGCTCACCGAGATGCATGACAAGCAGAAAAACACCTTCCTGTTCGAAGCTGCAAAACAGGAGCAGCGCAGTGTGGATGAATACTTCTCATCCCTGCGCAGCCGCAAGGCGATGTAATCGCCGCTCTAAATTCCACGGATTCGTCTCCGTTTCCAGGCGCCCTCCGATGAGGGCGCCTTTCTTTTTGCGTTGGGCTCAGTCCCCTTTTCCGGGCGCAGGCATGGACTAGGCAAACTCTACCCGGCAAGTGTTTCCAGCGTTGCCGGCTTGCCTAGTGGGAAGCGTTGGCCTGCGTTGCAAAAGCGTTGATTTTGCGGGGGATTTTACGGCGGCGGCGCCATTGGAAGAATGGCATCGAGCTTGCACTATAGATCGGCGTGATGAACGTAGCCCATCTCGTGGACACCGCGACGACAGCGACCTCAACGTCGACGTCATCCACGACGTCGGTCCCGGCCGCTAGCCAGAACACGACGTCTTTCGCTCAGTCCCTCGCCCAGGCAAGCGAGCAGATGAACTCTTCCACGTCGAATGGCATGAGCGGCAGCAAGAACTCAAGCCAGTCTTCTTCCTCGAAGAAGAGCAGCGACCCGAAGACAGATAACGTGTCCTCCCTCGCAGCCGATGCCGTTACCGCCGCCCAGCTTGCGCTGCCGGCGCTCGGGTTCACTCCCCTGGCGCTGCCGGTCGCGCCGTTGGCGAAGGATGCCAGCGCTGCGATCCAGGGAATCGGCTCGGCCAGCACGGGCACCGACACGGGCGCTGCCGCCAACGCTGGTGCCCCTTCGACGACCGCAGCCTCAACCCCTTCAACCCCTTCGACCCCTGCGGCTTCTGCGAGTCCGACGATGACCGCGGCGGAGATCGCCTCCCTCCTGAATCAGGTGGCTGGCTCGGCAACGAATGGCGCGGGCGCCCCGGACCAGCAGCTTTTGTCGCAGATCAAGGTCCAGTTGGACAAGGCATTGCAGCAGGCTGGCCCTGCGCAGCCTGCTTCGCCCGCCGGGTCTGCGGTCGTGGCCGGTGCCGCTGGATCTGCCACTTCGCCCGTCTTTCCGGCCATGACAATTCCTGTCACCACGCCCGTATCGTTCCAGGCCGCGGTAACCACCAAGGCTCAGCAGGGAATCGCGACACAAGCTGCCGTGAAGCCGGGCATGGTCGCGTCGCAGTCGAGCGACTCGGCGGTCACCGCACATGTCGCGACTTCAGGAAGCGCGAATAACTCTGGCCAGGGCTCGCAGGACGACAGCTCGGCGAAGCAGGGACACAAGGGCGCCGCGAGCACCGACGCCACGACCGGCAACAGCAACAGCAACGTCTCCGCGGTTGTGACCGCAGGCAACGATACCGCTGGCTTCCGCGCCGCGATGGCCGCCAACAACGGCGCGATCAGCGTCGCTCCGGCTTCGGCGAATGTGACAACTCAGCAGGCAGTCAGCCCGGAGGCAGCTCTTCAGACCGCAGCCGCTGGCGTTCACACCACGCAGCACGATGACGGTGTCACGACGGTGAGCGGAGCGGTCTCAGGCTCCACGATGCCGTCCATCCAGTCGGCCCGGCTCATGCAGTCGGCTTCGCAGTCTGAGATGCGCGTGGGCTTGCAGTCGGCGGAGTTCGGCAACATCACCATTCACACTTCAGCGGCTGGCCAGACAGTCTCCACGCAGATCTCGGTCGAGCATCCCGAACTGGCGCGTGAGCTCGCTGCGCGACTTCCGGAGACCCAGACAAAGTTCGGCATCAGCCCGAACGTCGAGGTTCGCATCAGCAACCATCAGCAGTTTTCGGCAGGAACGGGTTCGAACGGCAGCAGTGCCAGCCAGGACCAGCAGGCATATCGTCAGGCCGCAAGCACCACGACAACCGGCACATCGGCCTCCAATAGCGCTACGGATGCGTTCGTAAGCGCTGCCGCCGTGACCAGAATTTCCAACCAGACTTTGGCTTCTACCAGCAACCGACTCGATATCCGCGCCTAAGCAACAAGGCGCACAGGAGGCACCATGGCTGTCAGCATGAATACCAACTCCCTCGCAGGTTCTCCGCTTCCGGCGGCGACAAGCACAAGTGGAACGTCCGGCAGCTCCACATCCACTTCAGCCAGCTCGGGAACAACAAGCATCGGCTCCACTTTCCTGAACCTGTTGGTGCAGGAGCTCCAGAATCAGGATCCGACCGCGCCGATGGACTCGACCGCGATGGTCGGCCAGATGATTTCGCTCAACCAGCTCGACCAGCTGACAAGCATCAACCAGGAGCTCAGCGGCTCCAGCACCTCGACGAGCTCGGCGACCGGCTCGTCGAAGCAAGGTGCGCAGGCTGCGGTGCAGTCCGCCGCCGGCGCCACGGGCACCTCCACTTCAGCCGCAGGCGCGACCGCGGCTTCCCAATCTCTTCCTTTTGATCCGACCACGATGATGCCCGTCGGATTCTCGAACTCCAATGCGGTGACGAACGCGCTCAACACGCCTCTCGTCTCGCCCACAGTCACCGCGGCCCAGACGGCTGCCTCCACGTACGGCCTCTACTAAGGAGATCTCCCATGGCATCGTTCTCAATTCCTCTGTCGGGCCTCACGGCGGCCCAGAGCCAGCTCACCGCAGTCTCCAATAACCTCGCGAACCTGAATACCGACGGCTATAAGGACCAGACGGTCAGCTTTTCGGACATCTTTGCCCAGGCCAGCGAGTCCAACGGCGCAGGCGATCCGATCCAGACCGGCTCGGGCGTCAACGTCGCAGCCAACGATTACAACTTCACCGAAGGCAGCATCAGCTCCACGGGTGTCTCTTCCAACATGGCGCTCTCCGGTGATGGCTTCTTCGTGACCAAGGATGCTACCGGCCAGCTCGACTACACTCGCGCCGGTGACTTCACCACGAACAACGCCGGCTACCTGACGTCGCCCAGCGGCGGTCTCGTCCTCGGATATCCGGCCGTCAATGGCGTGGTCAATACGACTGCCGCTCTCCAGCCTTTGAAGGTGACCGACGTGACCAGCCCAGCGGTCGCAACCAGCGACTTCACCGTCAGTGCGAATCTGCAGGCAGGCACGGCGTCGGGCACCAGCGTGACGCCCAGCTCACTGACTGTCTATGATTCGCTCGGCCAAACACATGAGCTGTCGATCAGCTACACCTCCGCCGGGAACAACACGTGGAACTATAGCGTGACCGTTCCGTCTTCGGACCTGAGCAGCGGCGGCACAGGCACCACCCAGGTTGCCAGTGGCACGCTGAGCTTCAACTCCAGCGGCCAGCTCACGCTGCCCAGCGGTGGCAATTCCATCGCGATCAGCATTCCCAGCGGTGGCACCTCCGGACTTGCTGACGGTGCCTCCGCGATGAACCTCAGCTGGAACCTCGAGGACGCATCGGGTAATCCCACGCTGACGCAGACCGCTGCGGCGAGCGGCACCAGCGCGACGACACAGAACGGCTACTCCAGCGGTTCACTTTCTTCCTACCAGGTGGAAGCGGATGGCACGATCCAGGGAACCTTCTCGAGTGGCACCACGCTCGCTCTCGGTCAGGTTGCAGTGGCGTCGTTCGCCAATGAGCAGGGTTTGAGCAACGTTGGCAGCAACGCCTTCCAGCCCACCGCCGCTTCGGGTCTTGCAGTGATCGGCGTTGCCGAGAACGGTGGTCGCGGAAGCATCGTTGGCGGCTCGGTAGAAGGATCCAACGTCGACATCTCCACCGAGTTCGCCAAGCTCATCGTGGCGCAGCAGGCGTACAGCGCGAATGCAAAGTCAGTGACGACCTTCAACCAGGTCTCGCAGGCCACGATCGCGATGCTGCAATAGTTGTAGACCCCGTATCCAGGCGGGGAACGAATGAACAGAGTAGCTCCGCCGAGGTCTTCTCATGAAGGCCTCGGCGTGAGCCACTCCAACCTTAGAACGACTCTCATCTTCGGCTCATTGAGCGGGCCGGGCGCTTCTCATCGAGCGCGCGGCCACAATCCGAACCTTCGCATTTGCGCGCAAACGCCTTGATTCAAGCGGGTTGCTGGCTATTTGCGAGGGTCTGTCCGCGTTTCGAACAATTTGGCATCGCGATTGCAGTTAGTGATGTCGCAGATAGAAACCAGAGAGACACACCTAAACTCCTGGCGGCTTCTGCGGTGAAGGTCTACCCAATGGACTTCGCCATCTTGGCAACGGAAGGCACACGACAGCATGACCGCCACTGCCCCAACGGAAGCCCCGAATCCCGAGCCGCAAGCCCGGCTGACCGGGCCGCAGCTGGTTGAGAAGAGCGCTGAGCGCTCGAGCTTCGACCTCATCCCCTGGTTGCCCTGCACCCTCGCACTGGATATCCCCGTGGTGCACTTCACGGTCCGTAATCTCCTGGAGCTCGCCAAGGGCTCCATCGTCGAAACCCACTATCACCAGAGCAGCGATCTTCCTCTTCGTGCAAACACCCAGCTCGTTGGCTGGACGGAGTTTGAGGTTGTCGGTGATCGCCTTGCTGTTCGCCTTACGGATCTGTCATGAACGAAACTCAGCCTAAGCTTCAGAACAAGCCTCGGAAGAAGACGTCGCGCCGCCGCCCTGTGGCCCGGCCTCTCGAGATGCCGCAACCCGCGCTGTCCTTCGTTCCCAGGGCCGTTGCGCCCAACGCGGGCGGCATCCTCAGCTCAATCCTCGGCTGGCTCCGTGCCCGTCGTGCCCAATCACTGCAGACCAGCAAGCTCCGGGTCTCCGAGACGATTCAGCTTGGCGACAAGCGCTTCGTTTCGGTAGTCCATGTGGATGGACGCCGCTTCCTGATTGGTGGCAGCTCCACCAGCGTGGCGTTGCTCACGCAGCTCGACAGCGCGGAAGCACCGTTTGGAGAAGCACTTCGCAAGGCGGCAGCACCCCGCAAGCGCAGCACTTCCACGCGCACGAGGAAGGCAGCGTAGTGAAACTCGCGATTCCAATGCGGAGCGTCGTCACGGGCCTTGTTTTCGTGTCGGCACTTGCGATTGTTCCGGAAGCTCAAGCGGCTCCGCCGCAGTCTTCGGATATGGTCACCCTGCCGCAGTCGCAGGAGACCTCGCTGCCGGTAGTTCGGCCGCTGCCCCCTTTTACGCCTCTGGCGCCACGTCGTGCACCGCAGGCTGGTGCTCCGGCAGATCCGAACCAGATCACCATCAGTGGGCTTGGTGCGAACTCTCCGCAGTGGACGATCGTCGTCCTGCTGACATTTCTCACCCTGATCCCGTCGATCCTCATCTGCATGACGCCGTTTGCGCGTCTGCTGGTGGTCTTCCACTTCCTACGTCAGGCTCTCGGACTTCAGACCACACCGTCCAACCAGACGCTGGTTGGCCTGTCGCTCATCATGACCTTCTTCCTCATGCAGCCGGTAGGGAAGACCATCTACGAAGACTCGATTGTCCCCATGCAGAGCGGCCAGATCACAGCGATGGTCGCGCTGGATCGCGGCATCGTGCCGCTGCGCCAGTTCATGACGCATTTCGTTCGCGAGAAGGACGTTGCGCTCTTCCTCGATATCGCCAAGGAGCCGCGCCCGGCCACCCTTAATGATGTTTCGCTCCGGGTCCTGCTACCCGCTTACGTGCTCTCTGAGCTGAAGAGCGGCTTCCAGATCGGTGCGGTGCTCTTTCTTCCGTTCCTCGTGGTGGACATGATCGTCGCTTCCATCACGACTTCGGTCGGCATGATGCAGCTTCCCCCGGTTGTGATCTCGACGCCCCTGAAGCTGCTGCTCTTTCTCATGGTCGATGGCTGGCACCTGCTCATCGGGTCGCTGATGAGGAGCTTCTACTAATGGGAGTCGATCCTGTAGTCGCCCTGGGCCGGTCGATGCTCATGCAGGTGGTCCTGCTGACTGCGCCGCTGCTCCTGGCAGCGGTTGCCATCAGCTTCATCATCAACATCATCCAGGTACTCACCTCGTTGCAGGACCAGACGCTCTCCACGGTACCGCGACTGCTCGCCATTGGCGGCGCCCTGTTCTTCATGATGCCGTGGATGCTGCGCCACCTTGCACACTACACCGTCACCATGCTGTCCGACTTTCATGGGGTGCTGCAGTGATCCACCTGACGCTCTCCGACATCTTCATCGTCTTCCTCACCATTACCACCCGCCTGACGGGGCTGATGATGTTCGCTCCCTTCTTTGGCAGCGCCGCCGTTCCTATCCGGATCAAGACCGGAATGACGATCCTCTTGACCTTCCTGCTCTATCCGCTTGTTTCGACGCACCTTAAGGCAGTTGACCTGAGCCAGTGGCCGCTGTTGGTCTTCTCCGAGTTGATGGTCGGCGTGGGTGTCGGCATCGTCTCGAACCTGGTGTTCGATGCGGTCCAGATGGCCGGCCAGATCCTCAGTGTGCAGATCGGATATTCGCTGGTCAACATCCTCGATCCGCAGACGCAGGTTGAGTCGACGGTCGTTGCGACCTTCCACCAGACCATCGCCATGCTGGTCTTCCTTCGGCTCGGCATTCCGCTCTACCTGCTTCGCGTGATGGCCCGCAGCTTCGACTACCTTCCGCCCCAGACCAACCACATCAGCGGCGCGTTTGTGCAGACGCTGGTGCACATGGTGGCTTCGGTATTCCTCCTCGGAGTGCAGCTGGCTGCGCCCGTTCTCGCCGCGACGCTGCTGCTGGACATTGCGATGGGACTGATGGGCAAAGCCGCTGCACAGCTTCCCCTGATGCTCCTTGGCCCGGCCGTAAAGAGCGTCATCGGTCTCTCGATCCTCGGAGTCTCGCTCAAGTTCTGGCCCGATCTCTTCTCGCGCCTCTTTCTCAGTTCCATGGCGAGTGCCGAAAACCTGCTTCACCTGGCGAACTAGACCGAGACCATGGCCGATCCGCAAAAAACAGAACAAGCAACAGAACACCGCCGCAATAAAGCCCGCGAAGAGGGTTCGGTTGCGCGTTCGCGTGAGCTGCCGAACGTCCTGGCCATGGGCGCGGTGGCGGCGACCCTGTCCTTCATGATGCCGTCCGCAGTCCCTCACTGGACGCACCTCTACCGTGAGCTTCTGGATGTTGCGATCAATGAGGACCTGCGCCCGACGAGCCCGATCTTCTTCTGGAGCGCGCTCGAGGTAATGCGCTGGATCGCACCGCTCCTACTCGTCGCGCTGGCGGTATCGGTGGGTGCGGGTTATGCGCAGGGAGGATTTGTCTTCGCTCCCAATGCTCTCCAGCCCAAGTTTGAGCGCTTCGATCCCTCCAAGAAACTGGGCCAGATGTTCTCCCCGCTGGGCCTCAGCAACGTCGCCAAGTCGCTCCTCCCGTTCGGGGCGATTGCGTGGATGACGGCCTCGGCCTTCGAGAAGGCGTGGCCCCAGCTGATCACGGCTACGGACATGAGCCTGCGCGGCTTCGGGGCATTTGTCGGATCCATCATCATGGGCCTGGTGTGGAAGGCCGGTATGGTCCTGCTGGCCTGGTCCGGTGTGGACTATCTGCTCACCTGGCGCAAGATCGAGGGCGACATGAAGATGAGCAAGCAGGAGGTCAAGGAGGAGTCGAAGGACGTCGACGGCAACCCCCTGATCAAGCGCCGGCTTCGCCAGGTGGCGCGCATGATGCGCCGCAAGTGGTCGATGAAGGCTGCCGCTACCGCGACCGTGGTCATCACCAACCCGACGCACTACGCCGTTGCGCTGAAGTACACCCCTGACATGGACGCGCCCATCATCGTCGCCAAGGGCCTCGACCTGGTGGCGCAGAAGATCAAGGAAGTCGCGCGCGACGCCGGCGTGATGCTCATTGAGAATCGTCCGCTCGCGCAGGCTCTCTACAAGACCGTCGCGGTTGGCGACACGATTCCCGCAAAGCTTTACCAGGGAGTCGCCGAGATCCTCGTACTCGTTTACAAGGCGCAGGCTGACGTTCAGCGCGCCGAGGCCGCCCGCCGTTCGCGCGACGCTTCGGGTCGTGCCAAGCCCTCGCAGCCCGCACAAAATCAGCCTACTTCCCAGCAAAGACAAGGAAACTCCCGATGATTGCACGCCTCAATGCACTGATGAGCAAGAGTGGTGACTGGATCGCCCCGATCGCCGCCGTGATGATCGTCTTCGTGATGCTGGTGCCGATGCCCAGCTTCCTGCTGGACCTGTTTCTCACGGTGAGCATCACGGCGTCGGTGCTGGTGCTGCTCACCGCGATCAACGTGCTGCGGCCAACGCAGTTCTCGGTGTTTCCCAGCCTCATCCTGATGCTGACGCTGCTGCGTCTTGCGTTGGATCTTGCTGCGACGCGCCGTATCCTGCTGCATGGCAACGAAGGCACCAGCGCGGCGGGCAAGGTCGTCGAGAGCTTTGGCCAGTTCGTCGTCGGCGGCAACTTCGTTGTTGGCTTCGTGATCTTCATCGCCCTGGTCGCGATTCAGTTCCTGGTCATCAGTCACGGCGCGGTCCGGACCGCGGAGGTCACCGCCCGCTTCACCCTGGACGCGATGCCCGGCAAGCAGATGGCGATCGACGCCGACCTGAACGCAGGCCTCATCAACGAGGCCCAGGCAAAGGCTCGCCGCGAGCGCGTCGCCCAGGAGGCCGAATTCTGCGGTTCCATGGACGGAGCCGCTCGATTCAGCCAGCGCGACTCGATGGCTACCATCCTCATCCTTGCGATCAACATCATCGCTGGCATCTGCATCGGCGTGTTCCAGCAGGGTGTGCCGATTGAAGAGGCCCTTAAGACCTACACGATCCTCACCGTCGGTGACGGCCTGGTCTCGATCCTGCCGTCGCTGCTGGTCTCGGTGGCCGGCGGCATCGTGGTCACTCGCGCGGCGAGCAAACAATCGCTCGGCGTCAACGTCGGCAAACAGCTCTTCAACAACCCCAAGCTGCTCTGGATCGCCGGTGGCGTCCTGATCGCGCTGGGCCTGGTCCCGGGGCTTCCAAAGATCTCCTTCTTCGCTCTGGCAGCCGCTCTCATCTATGGCGCCCGCAAGATCAAGGAGACCGAAGAGGTCGACGAGGATGCAGCTCTTGCGACGCCGAAGCCTGGTTCACCGGCCGCTGCCGGCAAAGCCGGTGGGCCCGCCGTTGATCCCATCGACGCCATCCTCAAGCTCGACGAGCTCATGCTCGAGGTCGGTACCGGGCTGGTTCCCATGGTTGACGCGGCCAAGGGCGGCCAGTTGCTGAACCGGGTCAAGTCCATGCGCAAGAACCTGGCGCAGCAACTTGGGTTCCTGGTGCCGTCGATTCACATCACCGACAACCTTTCGCTGAAGGAGCGCGAGTACGTCGTGTACCTGCGCGGCGTAGAGATCGCGCGCTGGGAGCTCCGCAAGGACTCGCTGCTGGCCATCAGCTCGAATCCCAATGCGGCGCCCCTGCCGGGCCAGCCTACGCGCGAGCCAGCCTTCAACGTAGCGGCTGTCTGGATCTCACCGCAGACGCAAGGGCAGGCCATTGCAGCCGGTTACACGGTGGTAGATCCCACCTCAGTGCTATCTGCCCACCTCGCTGAGGTGATCAAGCAGAATGCGCATGAGTTGTTGTCGCGCCATGAGACGAAGCGTCTCATCGATCGCTTAACTGACTCTCATCCAAAGCTCTCAGAAGAGCTGATTCCTAAGTTGATGAGCCTCGGTGAGGTGCAAAAGGTGCTCCAGCAGCTGCTTCGTGAGCAGGTTTCTGTGCGAGATCTGGGCACGATCCTCGAAACATTGGTCGAGGCAGCAGCCTTCAACAAGAATCCCATCGCGCTTGTAGAGGCAGTCCGGCATTCGCTGGGACGTGCGCTTGTTCATCCTTTGCTGGGCAAAGATGGTGAATTGAAAGTAGTTACGCTCGATGCGGCCATTGAGGAGGAGTGCAATCGTGGTTCGAATCAAACCAGCGCTGCACTTGCTGTCCCACAACACGTCGCTTTGGCACGCAGAGTGCTAGATGGATTGACAAAGAGTTTTGGACAGGATGTGAGCACTGCCCCACCCGTGCTGCTTTGCTCATCCCCTGGCCGGTTTTACCTACGTCGGCTTCTCGAGCCATTTATCCCGCGAGTGGTTGTGCTTTCTCCGGGTGAGATTCCTCCGATGACGCAGGTGCAGTCCGTAGCCAACCTGCGATAAGCAGGACGGCAACAAGGGACCCAGAGAAATACGAGAACGCCGATGAGTCGCGAAATGAAGGAGTGCCACAACATGACCGCAGCCGAGATTGCATACCGCTCCACCGCAACCGTAGATGAGTTTGATGAGCGCAATGAGCTCGTCATGAAGGAACTACCACAGGTGTATTACATCGCGGCTCGCATCCGTGAGCGTCTTCCACAGCACGTGGAGATGGAGGACCTGGTCAACGCCGGTGTGTTGGGTCTCATCGAAGCGACCCGTAACTTCGACTCGGCCAAGAATGCTGGCTTCAGCACCTTTGCCAAGTTCCGCATCCGGGGAGCGATCCTGGACAGCCTGCGCAAGCTCGACTGGGGCTCGCGTACGCTGCGCCGCAAGGGCCGCGCCATCTCGGCGTCGATCGCCTCCCTGGCATCGAAGCTCAGCCGGCAGCCGACACACGAAGAGATTGCCGCCGACCTCAACATGGAGCTCTCCGAGCTGCAGAACACCATGACCGAGCTCGATGGGCTGTATCTGGTGGGTCAGCAGTCGGACAGCGATGGTGATTCGTCGGTCTCGTACGATCTCATCGAGTCCGCCCCCAGCCGCGGAGGCGACAATCCCTTCGAGCTCTGCCTCGAAGGCGAGATGAAGGAGCAGCTGGCGAAGGCGATCGGACAGCTTTCAGAGCGCGAGCAGCTGATTCTTTCGCTCTACTACGAGGGCGAAGCCACGATGAAGGAGATCGCCGAGATCGTCGGCGTGGTCGTCTCCCGCGTTTCGCAGATCCACTCTGGTGCTCTGATGAAGCTCCGGGCTGCGATGCAGCACCTGAACGAAAAGCCGGAGGCAAAGAAGGAAGTTGAACGTCCGGCTGCAGTTCGTGCGACTGAGAAGTCGATGCCACGCGCCATCAAGACCCGTCCCGCGATGCCTGCAAGCTGGGCCCGTGCTACTGCCGCCGCTTCCGCCCGGAGGCTCGCGTGAGTGCAGCTCCCTCCACGTCGACTGGAACAGTGCGCCGCCCGACGATCCATCCTTGCAACTTCCGTTATGCCGGCCGTCTGTCGAACGACAACGCCCGCGCCCTGACGACATTGCATGAGAAGTTCGCCCTGCAGACAGCGAACTCGCTCGAAGTCTACCTTGGCACCTCCATGCAGATCCGCTTCGTTTCTCTGGAGCAGACGATCAGCGGCGACTATGCATCCCGCGTACCGGTAGAGAACTACATCCTGCCCTGCGCTCTGGGGGTGCTTGAGAGCAGCTTCCTGATCGACATGGATGCGTCTGTCGTGTTTCCGATCATCGATGTTCTCCTCGGCGGCGTTGGCTCCGGTTCGGAGCAGGTGCGCGAGCTCACCGAGATCGACGAAGACATCATGGTGCCGATCGGCGAACTGATGGTGAAGGAGCTTGAGCGCTCGTGGAAGGCCCTTGGCCTGTCGCTCCGCCCGGGCCGCTGCATCAAGCCTGTTGGCGTCTCCCAGGTGCTGCCTATCGCAGAGAAGGTCGTCACGCTGCTCTTTGAGATGACGGTCGCTGGAGCTACTGGAAACCTCAAGATTGTGCTGCCGACATCGTTCGTCGGCTACCTGCTGCGCCACCTGAAGGCCGCGCAGTCCAAGAAGATCTCGGCCTTGCGCCACCTTCCCAACCCGACGCTGCGCGAGCGCCTGCTGGATGGCAGCTTCATGGTCGCCACCGACCAGACTCAGATTCGCGTCCTCGTGCGTGATCTCGTTGGTCTTCGCCCCGGCTCCATCCTCCACATGCAGGCCCCCGTGAAGAACACCGGCCGGCTGACGGTTGAGGACATCGACATCTTCGAGGCCACCGTCGTCCGTAGTGGACGCCGCAAGGCCGCGCAACTCATGGCGCGCTCTCTTGAGCCCATGCCTGACCGGGAGTAACGAGACATGGAACCTACCTTTTCCAAGCTTGCCGATGCACCGTTCCTTACGTCCCTGCTGCAGCAGCTCGCAACCCGGCTGGAGTTCCTCGGCGGAAACCCCTGGACCGTCGAAGAGACCGGAGCTCCGGTCGATGACGCCGATGATCTGACCAGCTTCGAGCTGCGCTTCGAAGGCGCAGTGCAGGGTTCCGTCGTCCTGCGGGCGGACGCTCATGCGATCACTGCGACGCGGTCCGCTGCCGCCCTTGAAGAAGACGGTGAGCTTTCCGAGCTGGTGGAGCACTGGATCGAGCCCGCGCTGGCAGCACTCCGCGAGGCAAACCCTGCCACCGAGTGGCAGGCGACCGTTGAGCTGGCCGTCAGCAGCGAGCCCGTGCAGAGCTTTGGCATTGCGATGCATGCCAATGACGGAACCACGATCAGACTTACCATCGGCATCGATGCGGCTGCAGTTCAGAGCATCGATGCGATCTCGGTCCATCCCCCGCTGGTGGCGTTTCCTGAGCGCGGCGATGCGAAGGCCATGAACCTCGATCTCGTGCTCGATGTCGAACTCAACGTGGTCCTCCGCTTCGGCCAGCGTCAGCTGACCCTGCGTGAGGTCCTCGACCTCACCTCGGGTTCAGTGATTGAGCTTGACCGGCAGGTCGAAGAGCCAGTCGAGCTTCTTCTCGAAGGGAAGGTCATCGCCCGAGGCGAAGCTGTCGTGATCGACGGCAACTATGGTCTCCGTGTCACCGAAGTACCTCAGCCCATCTCGCAACACATGCTGGCCTAATCCGCGAACCCCTCGCGTGTCGAAATTGGAGTTTCAGATGAATCTTGTGGAATCGCTCTCGAAGTCGTCGTGGATCGCGGGTTTCAAAACCGTGCCGTGCAATCGCGACAAGTGCCGCCGCTGGCTGACGCAGCGTGCGCTCGATACTCGTCACGTTGGAATCACCCTCGAGGGCAAGTGGTACTGCAGCTATCGCTGCGTGGCTTCGGCGGTGGAGGAACTGATTATCCGGCTCCTGGGCTCTTCGAGCCGCCGAAACGGAAACTCGCCGCGAATGCCCTTAGGCCTGATGCTCGTGAGTCGCGGCTATATCACCGAGATGGACCTCAAGCGGGCCAATGAGGAGTTGCGCCGCAAGGGCGGGGAACTCGGCGAGATCCTGGTGCAGATGGGCGTCATCTCCGAGCGCCAGATTCTTTCCACGCGCGCTTCGCAGTGGGGCTGCCCGCTGTTTACGCCGACGGCTGAGTCTCAGCACGTCTCGGTGAAGCTGCCGCCGACGTTGCTCCGTCGCTCAGGCATGGTGCCGCTGCATTACTCGGCGACCGGAAAGAAGCTGCTCATGGGCTTCGTCGACTCAATCGAGTACGGTGCTCTCTATGCCATGGAGCAGGTCCTCGGCTGCAAGACGCATCCCTGCTTCATCACCCGTGCGGAGCTTGATGCTCTTATGGCTCTGCACGAGGAACGTGCGGCGACCCAGGAGATCTGCTTCGACGACCTTGTCGGCACGACCGAGATGACGCGCGTGCTTTGCAACCAGGGCATCGCCATCAGCGCGGACCAGCTTTCGATCACACGCTCGCGCGGTTATGTGTGGGGTCGATTCACGGCAGCCAATCGGTCGCTCGACGTTCTCATCCGCGTCGGTGAGTCGGCTCCGGCTCTGCTGGCTATCGCGTAAGCCGCGACGCTGCTCTCATGCTGCTCTAACCGCTATCTCCGTGAGTGAGAGCGAATCACGAAAACACTGGATATTCAGCACTGGTGCAACCTGCAACGCCTCTCAACTAAATTGGCACGGCGATTGCATGTAGCTCCAGCGAGGAACAAAGATGAACAGCGGACTCTATGCAGCGGCTACAGCACTGGTCTCCCGTACGGATGCACTGGATGCGGTCGCGAACAACCTGGCGAATCAAAGCACGCCTGGCTTCCGCGCACGGCACAGCACCTTTCGCGCGACGCTCGCCCAGCATGGCAATCCGAATCTCTCCATGTTGAATGAGGATGCCAACGACTATGGTGTGCTCGGCGGCACGCGCCTCGATACGACGCAGGGTTCGTTGACGAAGACCGGCAACCCGCTGGACATCGCGATCGAAGGGCAGGGTTACTTCCAGGTGCAGACCGCACAGGGCACTGTTTACACACGAGCAGGCAACTTTTCAGTTTCGGCGCAGGGGCAGTTGGTGACGGCGAACGGGGACCCCGTCCTGGGTGAGGGCGGGGCTCCAATTTCGATCGTCGGTCAGCCGGTTTCGATCAGCTCGGACGGCACGATCTCAGTGAACGGAGCGACGGCCGGCAAGCTTGGGGTTGTCGACTTTCCTGCCAACGTGGACCTCGAGAGCATGGGGAACAACTATCTCAAGGCGCCCGCGAATACTACGCCTGCAGCAACGACCGCAACGCTCCGCCAGGGCATGATCGAAGGCTCGAACGTCAACCCCATCTCGGGTGTCGTTGAGCTCATCGATGCACAGCGCTCGGTCGAAGAGATGCGCCGCATGCTTTCTCTCTTCAGCAACGAAATGGACAAGACGGCCTCGCAGGACCTTCCGCACGTAGGTCAGTAACTCGGCGAATCAAAGCAGAACTTCCAAGGAGATCCAATGTTTCGCGCACTCTACACAGCGGCAAGCGGCATGACGGCCCAGCAGCTCAATCTCGATAACATCGCTAACAATCTGTCGAACGCTTCGACCGCTGGATTCCAGTCGCGTACTGTGCAGTTCTCTGACCTGCTCTACCAGAACGAGGTGATGCCGGGCGCCGCGTCCACGCAGCAGACAACCAACGCCACCGGTCTGCAGATCGGTCTCGGAACCCGGCCTGGTGCGACGGAGATTACGCAGACGCAGGGCGCCCTGACGCAGACCGGCAACCAGTTGGATCTCGCCATCCAGGGCTCTGGGTTCTTTCAGATCCTGCTTCCTAACGGACAGACGGGTTACACGCGGTCGGGTTCATTCCAACAGGATTCGACAGGCAACCTCGTCACGGCGCAGGGGTATCAGCTGCAGCCGACGATCACGATTCCCGCGGGAGCAACCAGCGTGACCATCGGCAGCGATGGAACGGTGAGCGTGACGCAGTCGGGCCAGAATGCGGCTTCGCAGGTGGGAACGATCCAGACAGCGCTCTTCGTCAACCCCGGTGGACTGAACTCCGTGGGTAACAACATCTATCTTCCGACCACGGCCTCGGGTGATCCCGTAGTTGGAACGCCCGGCGGCACGGAGGGCCTCGGCGCGCTGCAGCAGGGCATGCTCGAGCAGTCTAACGTCAGCACCGTCGATGAGTTCGTACAGATGATCCTCGCGCAGCGCGGCTATGAGTCGAACTCGCGTGTGATCAAGGCTGGCGACGAGATGCTGCAGCAGTTGAACCAGCTGGCGCAGTAAGACTAGGGAGAAGAAGATGACCATGAAGACCACAATGCTTGCGATGCTTGGAGGGCTGACCGTATCAGCCTCTGCGGGGGCGCAGATGCATCGCACGCATGTCTTCAATCTCTCGGCCGGGCAGGTTACGCACGTCATCGAGGTCCGCCTTGCAGAGCAGGGTGTGGCAATCAACGGCGCGAGGATCGAGATGCTCAGCCGCGTGGTCTCCTCCTCTGAGCAGCCTGCGCTTCATGTGACTTCGATCCTCTCTCTTGATCACACCCGGCCCTCGCGCAAGGATCTTGCCGCGGGCATGGTGCCTCGGTTTGCAGTCCGGGTGGCTTGTGACTCCTCCCGTGATTGCCTTCCGTTTTATGCAGTGGTTTCCATGCCGGCTGGTCTGAAGGTGACAGCGACGCCGGTGCCGAAACCGCAGGTCATCGCTAAGACTCAGCACGTTGAGGCGGCGCTTCCGGTCGTGAAGGCCGGCAGCAACGCCACCATGATCATGAACAGCGGCGACGCTCACATCCAGATGACTGTGAAGTGCCTCGAGGACGGTGTCGAAGGGCAGACGATCCGCGTGAGCAACCCGCTGAACCACAACACACTCGAGGCCCAGGTTGTCCGTAGCGGCCTGGTGAAGGGATCGTTCTAATGCGCAGCGCCCTCAAAACGATATTGATGCTGGGCTGCGTGGGACTTGTTTCCATCAACGCCCACGCCTTTGGCAAGGAGAAGAAGCCCAAGCCTACAGCCGAGGACTTGCGTGCACAGTACGTTGCGCGTTTCTCGGGGAAGAACGTTGCCGTCGCCGATGAGCACACGCTGGGCAGTCTGTGGAGCTCGACTGGCCCGATGACGGACGTCTCGACCGACTACAAAGCAACCAGGTTGAATGACACCATCACCATTGTGGTTTCGGTGCAGACGACGGCTGCGCAGTCCGGTTCGGTCAACACCTCGCGCGCGTTTGCGCACAACTCCGCCATCACGGGAATCATGGGGCAGACGCCCTCTGTACTCAACCCGCTGCTGGCCGCCAACTCGACAACGACGCTCAAGGGCTCCGGTCAGACGGCCTCGAGCACTGCGTTCCAGACGAGTCTCACCGGCCAGGTCATCGCGGTCCTTCCCAATGGCAACCTCATCGTCGAGGCTCACCGCGAGATCTTCATGAACAACCAGCATGAGGATGTGATGGTTCGCGGCCTGCTTCGCCCTGGCGATATTGGCCCTCAGAACGCCGTTCCTTCCTCTGCCCTCTCGAACCTCGAGATCGAGATGAAGGGCAAGGGCATCATCTCCGATGGCACGAAGCCACTCAACCCGATCACGAAGGCAATCTTATGGCTTTTCGGCTTCTAACCCGGATCGTCCCTGAGACGATGATTCGTTCGGCGCGCCGACGTTCGAGCTATATATTGGCCATCGCCACCGCGATGTTGCTCGCGATGCTCGCCGCTCGAGTTGCCAACGGACAGCAAGAGCATCGGCTCACGGTGCGTGACATCACCAGCATCGAAGGCGTTCGTGAGAACCAACTCGTCGGTTACGGCATCGTGACCGGTCTTCGCGGTACGGGCGATTCGCAGCAGACCTTCTTCACCGTGCAGACACTGGCCAACACCCTGCAGCGCATGGGCGTGCAGATCACGCCTGCGGTCGTCACCGTAAAGAATGTTGCGGCTGTCTTCGTAACTGCCTCGCTTCCGCCGTTCTCTCGGCCTGGTATGGATCTCGATGTCACCGTCTCCTCAGTCGGAGATGCTAAGAGCCTCAGTGGCGGCGTGCTTCTGCTCACCGCCCTCCGCGCAGCCGATGGCAAGGTGTATGCCGTGGCGCAGGGATCGCTGGTCCTGGGTGGCTATACGGAAGGGAACTCGAAGAACAGTAAGACGGTCAACCACCCGACCACCGGCCGCATCTCGAACGGCGCAACGGTGGAGCGTGATGCGTCGATCGACCTCACCAAGTTGCCCAAGCTCTCGTTCCTGCTGCTGAACCCGGACTTTACGACGGCCCGCAATGTCGAGACCTCGATCAATAAGGAGTTCGGCAAGCCTGTGGCGCGCGCAATCGACAGCCGCCGTGTTGAGGTGAACGTCGCCGACACCGGGGATGGGTCGGTTCCGGATCTGATCTCGCGCGTGCAATCGATGAAGATCGATGTGGAAGAACCTGCCCACGTCGTTGTGAACGAACGTACCGGAACCATCGTGATGGGCGGAGATGTGCGGCTGCAGCCGGTCTCCGTCATCCATGGTTCGCTGACGATTGACGTCGAGACGACGCCCATCATCTCGCAGCCGGCGCCCTTCTCGAACGGCACGACCACCGCAACAACCCAAACCAAGCTCAACGTGACCGATACTCCTGCCCAGTCGATTCAGCTCAAGGCCGGCGCCAGCGTCGAGGAACTGATCAAAGGACTCCACGCAATCGGTGCGACCTCGCACGACATCATCGCGATCCTGCAGGCCATCAAGGCGGCCGGAGGTCTCGACGCCAACCTGGAGGTCATCTAATGCAAGTCTCAGGGGCCAGCCTCGCCTCAGCCGCAGCTTCCACGCCGCTGAGTAGTTCCGCGGACAACCTCGTCCGGCAAGCCAACCAGCTTGCCTCGGGGGAGGGAAAAGACAGCAAGGAAAAGATCCACAAGGCGGGCCAGGATTTCGAATCCCTGCTGCTGGGGCAGTGGCTCCAGCAGGCCGAGGACAGCTTCGGCAAGATGCCCGGAAGCGATGACGATGAAGATGGCGATGCGGGTAGCTCGTCGATGCAAGGCATTGCAATGCAATCACTTGGGCAGGCCATGGCAGCCCAGGGAGGCATCGGAATCTCACGCATGATCACGAGTTCGCTGGAGCGGCAGGCCGATTCCCACCCGGCCGTGTCGCAAAAAGAATCAGAGGGAGTCGCACCAACCCCCGCAGGTAACTGAAACCAGCTAGTTACCAAGAAGTGCCGGGAGATTACTGAACGGCTCCTAATCTGTGCCGATAGAACGTACCGTCAGATTAGGAGGACAAAAAATGAAGGTTGACCTCACGAACGGAGTCTCTAACCAGAACCCCGTTGAACTCAACAGCCGACCAGCCACCACGTCCAGCTCCGCCGCGGCGCCGGCTGAAACCCAGGATCGTACGACGCTGAGCACCTCGAGCTCTGCAGTTTCCACTCTGGTGAGCCAGGCAATGGCTTCGCCCGAGGTACGGCAGGACAAGGTAAGCGCTTTGAAGCAGCAGATCGCTTCGGGTAACTACAACATCAACCCCTCGAAGATTGCCTCCGGCATCCTCAGCGAGGGCATGTAAACCTCCACCGACGCAGCGACGGGCCGGTGGAGGAGGAGACTCTGATCCATGACAGGCCCAGGTACGGAGACGCCACGCGCCTTCGATTCCGCCCCGCAGGGCGTTGAACCGTCTGCTGCTCACTTCCTCGCCTGTGTGCAGGCGTTGACCACCGAGATACGCATCGCTCTCGATGCGATCGCTGCCAATGACCTGCTTACTCTCACGGACAGCATCTGCCGCCAGGAAGACCTCTGCTTCCAACTGGATCGGATGCCGCGTCCCGATGATGCTCTCGCGATGAGCGGAAGCACGGCCCGGGCCTGGGCCAAACTCTGGGACGATGTCGAGTCCCAGATTGAAACAGCGGTCGAAGACCTCCGCCAGGTCAGCGCAGGATACGCTCTTGTTTTACAGACTTCCAGCCGATCTATCAGCCTGCTGACGTCGCTCTGCCGTGGTTTCGCGGGAGACGTAGCGCATGCATCCCCCGATCGTTCACCCAACCACGCTGGCAGCCTAACCCGGCGCACGTGGTCCTGCGAGGCCTAATTCATGTCGCTCACAAGCTCTCTGAACGTAGCCACCGGTTCGCTGATGGCGGCCGATGGCGCTCTTCAGATCGTTAACAACAATATTGCTAACGCCAACACGCCCGGCTACACGCGCCAGACCGCGCAGATGGAAGAGGGCCCGACTTCAGTCGTCGACGGCCAGACACTGGGCGGCGGGGTCAACTTTGACGGCTACCAGAGCGTGAGAGACGAGCTGCTGCAGTCCCAGGTGGAGCAGCAGACGCAGGCACAATCCAGCGCGGACGCGCAATCGACCAGCCTGACGCAGATCGAGCAAGTCTTCACCACCTCGACCAGCGACATCGGCACGGAGATGTCAGGGTTGTTCTCCAGCATTTCGAGCCTGTCTACAGCTCCGACGAACTCCTCGGACCGGCAGGCGGTGCTGTCAGCTGCGCAAAACCTGGCGACATCGTTCAACACCGCTTCGCAACAGTTGACCTCGATCCAGGGCGGCCTCAACACGCAGGTCACGCAGGACGTAAGCCAGATCAACCAGCTGACCCAGCAGATCGCTGCATTGAATCCGCAGATCGAGGCCGAGAACAACCATGGACAGGATGCGGGCACGCTGCAGGACCAGCAGGATCAGCTTGTGCTGCAGCTGTCCAAGCTCGCCAATGTCAGCTCTACCAAGTCCTCGAATGGAACCACATTGACGATCGGGAATGCCGTCGTCGTGTCGGGTGCGAAGAGCTACGCTCTGAGCGCCTCGACCGGGACCGGCGGTAACGCTGTCATCAAGGACTCCAATGGCACGGATGTGACTTCGACGATCACCGGGGGCGACCTCGGCGGCACATTGACGATGCAGCAGGCGACCATCCCCGCAGTTCTCGGTCAGCTTGACTCTTTGGCGAACGAGGTGGGACAGGCCTTCAACGCAGCGCAGGCCGAGGGCACCGATCAAAACGGCAATACCGGGACGGCGATGTTCAGTCTGCCATCGACGGTTTCGGGTTCAGCCGCGGGCATCAGTCTCGCGCTCACCAGCACTACCCAAATTGCGGCCAGCTCTACCGGAGCAAGCGGAAGCAACGGCAACCTCGCCAACTTCACGGCCATCCAGACGAACGCGCTCGCTTCGGGATCGACGCCTGGCAATACCTATGCCAACCTGGTTTACCAGGTTGGGCAGCTGTCGGCGAATGCGACAACAGCATCAAGCGCGGCGCAGTCCAGTCTGCTTTCGCTCAACACCCAGCTCAGCTCGGTAAGCGGTGTCTCCATCGACCAGGAGACGACCTCCCTCATGCAGTACCAACAGCAGTATGAAGCTGCAGCAAGGGTGGTATCGACGATACAGTCCTTGTTTCAGGTCACGATCTCGATGGGAACTGCCTCGGCGGCGTAAGCGTAGACCCGGCGACGCGTGGGGGCCCTGGCTGGGGCTTATCGCCGACACGAAGGAAGAAGGAGAAGACGATGCGAGTGACGAGCATGATTCCGCAGGTGCAGTACGACATCCAGCAGAGCGCAAGCTCGTTGGCGACAGCTGAGCAGCAGGTCTCGACCGGCCTGCGCGTGCAACAGCTGTCGGATGATCCCTCTGCCTCTGCGAACATGGTCCGCTCCCTCATGGAGTCGGCCAACGTCGATCAGTACACGAAGAACGTGTCCTCCCTGCAGAGCAGCATGCAGACCGCGAGCTCGGCGCTGAGCCAGGTCGTCACGGCGATGAACAGTGCCATCAGCTCTGGCACAGCCGGTGCGAGCGATTCGTTGGCCGCCAGTAACCGCGACTCGATCGCCTCGCAGGTGGAGGGTCTGTTGCAGACGGTGGTTTCGTCGGCCAACACCTCGTATCAGGGCTCATACCTCTTCGGTGGTTCGGCAAGCTCCACTCCGCCATTCGTCCCGGCTTCGCTGTCGTATAGCTCCGCGAACGGTACCGCTTCCACTCCGTTAACGACGAGCACAGCTCTCACCGCGGGTTCTGAGACGACCATCAGCGATGCATCGACAGGTGAGAGTTTCACCTACACCGCGAAGAGCGGCGACACGATCGCGACGTTGCAACAGGCCGTCGCGGGTGCAGTGTCCGCAGGCACGCTATCAGCAGGTACGACGGCGACCATCAATGCAAATGGCCAGCTTTCAATTGGCCAGGGAAGCTCCGGATCCGGAGTCGCGGTGTCCACCAACGACTCCGCGCTTGGTTCGATGAGCGCAGACTCCGGTACCCAGGTCGCGGACTCCTACGCCTATGTGGGGAACTCCGATGTGAACCACGTCAGCGTTGGAAGTTCGCTTTCAGTCGCCTCGAATGTCCCGGGGAGCACACTGTTCGGCAATGGAAGCAACACGATTGCCTCACTCACAAATCTGATCAAGGCGTTGAAGGGTGGCGACACGACCGCCATCTCCACCGCGACCCAGGCTGTATCTTCGGCGCTGACCAGCTTCGATACACTTCGCGTCCCGCTGGATGAAGGCGTGAGCGAGCTAAGTTCGCAGGAGACCTATCTGAGCAGCGAGACCATCACGCTTACGACCCAGCAGACTGCGCTCACCGGAATCAGCACAGCCGAAGCGGCAACGAATCTGGCACAGGCAGAGCTGGATAATAACGCGGTTCTGGCCGCGGCAGCCAAGGCTCTACCGCAGACTCTCCTGCAGTATCTGCAGTAGGACACGGCTCACATCGGTAAATCATGGGGCGGCGGATGACTGCGAGTTTTGCAGCTTCCGCCGCTCCCACTTTTGGGGTATGACCCTCCAAAACAAATCATTGGCATATGAAGACTTGCTGTAAACACTGTCGCGCAGCAGCCGATATGTTCCCTGTCCAAGACGGCCTTCTCCCTCAGACTGGGGCGCAATCAGCGACCTCCACATATAAGAGTGAGGCGCCGGCTGGAACTACAAGGAGACGATTCCCAATGGCACTCACAGTCCTGAACAACATCGCGTCGTTGACCGCGGAGAACGCGCTCTCGAACACGCAGATGAACCTCCAGAAGACGCTCACCCAGCTGTCGACTGGTCTCAAGATCAACTCTGGTTCGGACGATCCGGCCGGCCTCTCCATCGCCAATGGCCTCCAGGCCAACATTGCTGCCCTCACCCAGTCGCAGCAGAACGCGTCCAACGGAATTGGCATGCTGCAGACCGCCGACGGCGCTCTGTCGCAGGTCACCACGCTGCTGAACCGCGCTACCACCCTGGCGACGGAAGCTTCTACCAGCAACGTAACCAGCACCCAGGCCACCGCTCTGAACACGGAGTTCGCGTCGATCCTGTCCGAAGTCAACCAGATCGGCAACTCGACGAACTTCAACGGTCAGAACGTGTTCAGCTCGAACACCCCCACCAGCTTCACCTCGACCCAGGCCTCGCTGGCGACGTCAACGCAGCTGACCAGCGGCTCGGTTACGACCATCACTGACTCCGCCACTGGCGGTACGTTCGTGTTCAAGGCCGGCGCAAGCAGCACCGTGCAGGACCTTCAGAATGCGGTGACCGCTGCTGTCTCGGCTGGCACCCTGTCGGCTGGCACCACGGCTACCCTGACGGGCGCTGGCGCACTGAAGATCGGCCCGAACACCGGCACGACCGGTATTTCGGTCTCGTCCAACGACTCGGTTCTCGGCCCGATGGAAGCGGCTGCAGGCACGAGCAACACCAACACCGTGTACATCGGCGACGGCACCACGACTGGCGCTGCGAACACCACCATCACCACGACCATCAACTCGCTCTCGGCCACCTCGCTCGGCCTCAACAGCGACAACCTCAGCAGCACGGCAGCTGCGCAGACCGCGCTGGCTGACGTGACGGCTGCCATCAACACGGTTGCAGCTCAGCGTGGCACCATCGGCGCTTCGGTCAACCGCCTCACGGCCGCTTCCTCGGTTATGAGCAGCCAGGTGCAGAACCTGACCTCCGCCGAGAACTCGGTTCAGAACGCAGACGTAGGCAAGACCGTTGCGAACATGACCCAGTACAACATTCTGCAGTCCACCGGTATGGCTGCTCTGCAGCAGTCCAACCAGGCACAGCAGGCTGTCCTGAAGCTGGTCCAGTAAACCTAACCGGGGCCCTCGGGAGGTGATGCCGTCCAACGCATCATCTCCCGGCCTCGCTTAAGTCCGCTATTCCCGGCGTGCGCACGCTGCGAACAGAAAAGGTTCACGCATGAGCTCCTCCTCGGTCACCGCCGCGACGACCACAAACAACTCAACCTACGACTACAGCTCACTGCTGCAGGCGGCGACTGGCGCATCGTCCGCGGGTATCGATGTAACGGCTGCTGTGGCCGCCGCGGTTGCTGCGGCGCGCGGGCCGGAGACAGCCTGGAAGAGCGAGCAGACCACACTCACGAATCAAACCAGCGAACTCACTGCGATGCAGACGGCGACCACCGCCATTCAGACGGACATGGAATCGCTGAATACATTGACAGGGCCCCTGGCCACACGCGATGTGACCTCTTCAAACTCAAACGTCGTAACCGCAACGGCGGCCTCCGGCACCGTAGCTGGAACGCACACCGTCGTCGTGAACAACGTCGCAACGACTGGCGCCTGGTACTCGGATCTTTCGGCCAGTTCCTCGAGCACTCTGCCTTCGACGTCCTTCACAATCACGATGGCGAGCGGATCTTCCGCCACCATCAGCACCGCCACCAGCGGGGACAACACACTTGCAGGTCTGGCGGCCGCGATCAACACCGCCACGGACAGCAGCGGAAAATCGCTTGGCGTCACTGCCAGCGTGATCAGTGACTCGACGGGATCGCGTCTGGCGATCGTCAGCAATAGCTCGGGTTCGGCGGACGACTTCAGTATCAGCTCGACCAACTTCAGCGGAACCAGCTGGACGACACCTGATCTCCCCACGGGTGAGACACTCGGCGCCAACACGCTGACGGTAACCGTGGGCGGTACAGCCACTAACTTTACGACCACCGCTGGCGAGACCTACGCACAGCTCGCAACGGCGATCAACAACGCCGGCATCGGCGTGACCGCTACCGCCGGTAGTGACTCGAATGGCTCCAACCTTACCCTGGCAAGCAGCGATGGAACGACGACGTTCAGCGTGAATCAGCCGACCTTTGGATTCACCCAGGCCGAAGCCGGGGCGAACGCGAGCGTGGTGGTTGATGGCGTTCCGATCACCAGTGCATCGAATACCGTGACGGGCGCGATCAGCGGTGTAACGCTCGATCTGATTGGAGCCTCTACCGGAGGTACCACGACCCTCACGGTGGCATCGGATTCGACTGCAGTCGCCACCGCGGTCAACCAGTTTGTCACCGACTACAACACGGCCGTTGGCCTGGTGAACAAGCAGTTCGAGTTTTCCTCGACCACGGGCACCGAAGGCGACCTTGCGTCGGACCCGACCGTCATTGGTTTGCAGAGTGCGCTCCAGTCGGCGCTCAACTACACGTACACCCCTTCCAGCGGGACGACGACGGTTTCAAGCTTGTCGGATCTGGGGATCACCCAGGGGACGGATGGCACACTCAGCGTGGATTCCACCACGCTGGATGCGGCCCTCGTGAACACTCCGGGCGACGTCCAGAGCTTCTTCCAGGGGGCTTCGCTGAATGGCTTTGCGGCGAATATGAATAACTCCCTGAGTCTCTATCTCAATCCGGGTGACGGCGCCTTCACCCTGGAGCTCTCGAGCATCACGACACAGCAAAGTGATTTGACCTCCGAGATCAGCAACTTCGAGACGAATTACATCACCCCGCTGCAGACGCAGCTGACAACCGACCTCGGCACGGCGGAAGCCGCACTCGAGGAACTGCCAACACAAATGGCCCAGATCAACGCAATGCTCGGCCTCACAGGAAAGAGCTCATGAACTTTTCGAATCCTGCCAATTCCTATCGTCAGTCTGCGATCGCCGGCGCCACGCCAATCGGCCTCGTCATCGCGTTATATGACAAGCTTGCGTCTGATCTCCGGCTCGCTGTCGAAGCGATGCGCCAGGAAGACATCGAGGCGCGCTGCATCGCTCTCAACCATGCAACGCTGGTCCTCGGCCAGCTGCAGGATTGGGTCAACCTCGAGAGCGGGGATCCACTGGCCATGAGCCTGGCGAACTTCTACCAGATCATTCGCGCCCGCATGCTCGAAGCATCACTCAAGAAGTCAGCTTCGCTCCTGGAGGCGCAGATCGAACTCGTACTGCAGGTTCGCGGCGCATGGCAGCAGCGCGATGCAGCTTCGGTGGAGGCCGCGCATGGATATCTCATCGCTTCGGAGAGCACTCAACCGCAGTCGCAGTCTCACCACGCATAAGCACTAGCGATGGAGCGACGCATGGACAAATCGGAGCGCGTGCCGCAGGAGAAGTCTTCCGTGCGTCAGGGAAGCGCTGTCGTCGGCCTCATCGTCGGAGTCTTCGGCGTCGGCGCTGGACTTGTTCTCGACGGGGGCAATCTCCGCCAGATCCTGCAGCCGACTGCGGCACTGATCGTCTTCGGCGGGACGCTGGGCGCCGTGCTGGTACAGTTTCCGTTCAGCGTTGTCGGCCGCGCGCTGACGATGCTCCGCCAGGTCTTCCTCGGCGGAGAGGACAAGGCAGCACAACTCATCGACGAGCTTGGACGCTACGCCATGCAGGCTCGTAAGCATGGCCTGCTTTCACTCGATTCGGCTCTGACAGCGATACCGGACACCTTCCTTCGCTACTGCCTTACGCAGGCGATCGACGGAGCGCGCTCTGAGGATCTGCGTCACTCGATCGAAGGTCTCATGCAGGCAGAGATGGATCGCGATTACGCGTTGCCCATGGTGTTCGAGTCCGCCGGAGGATTTGCTCCGACGATTGGCATTCTGGGCGCGGTGATCGGATTGATCCAGGTCATGCAGCATCTCTCCAACATCGAAGAGGTAGGGAAGGGCATCGCCGCCGCGTTCGTCGCGACACTCTACGGCGTGGGTTCAGCCAACCTCTTCTTTCTACCGTGCGCAGGAAGGATGAGAGCACTCGTCGATCGCCGTCAGGCGATGCGTGAGCTCGCGCTTGAGGGCGTGATCGCGATCCTGGAGAAGAACACGCCTCGAGCCGTAGAAAAGCGCCTTGCCTGCTTCCTCCCCGAGCCGCCGGCTGAGTCCATTTCACAGACGGTGTTGCAGTGAGAGAGCGCGTCCAGCGCCGCCAACGCCACCACACCAGTCCCAGTCATGACCGGTGGCTCATCTCGTATGCCGACTTTGTAACGCTTCTGTTCGCTCTGTTCATCGTGCTCTTTGCCTCTGCGTATAAGGATCAGCAAGCGGTCGCCAAAGTTTCGGCCGCCGTAAAGGCTGGCTTCAAGCAGATGCAGATGAACCCGCTGGCCACAGATGGACATCAGCCAACGGTCCCGCCTCCGGGCCCGTCTCCGGCTACGCTTCCGCGTCCGGGTGACCCTCAGATCGATCGCAGTGCGGGAATTGACATTCCTGAGCTGCAGAAGAAGCTTGGGGAAGCACTCGGGCAGGAGATCGCCCAGAAAGAAGTCGTGCTCCGCATGACTCCCGAAGGCTTCGTGATCAGCCTGCATGAGCTGGGCTTCTTCGCGAGCGGGCAGGCCGAGCTGTTGCCCGGGGCGCAGGAGAAGATCCGACGCCTTGCGGGCGTCCTGACGCAGTATGGCCTGAACATGCGCATTGAGGGGCATACCGACAATGTGCCCATGCACTCGGCGCGCTTCGACTCGAACTGGGAGTTGTCGACAGCTCGAGCGACCGCTGTCGCTCGAATGCTTCTCGATAGTGGCGATTTCGATCCCGAACGCCTGGCGATCGCTGGTTATGGCGAGTATCACCCGGCGGCGTCGAACGACACCCTGGAAGGCCGTCAGCAGAATCGCAGGGTCGACATCGTACTGGTGACCGTTCCAGTGAATGCGCCGTCGCCGCTGAGCCGCCACTAGCGTAATCCGCGCGAGCGAGGGAATCGAGGTCGATCCCTCATTGTTCGCGTAAACTTCCCGATTCGACACACAGTCATTACGAAAGTACATCGCACGATGCACCCAGACCGAGGGGTGGCCGATGATTTAAAGGCAACAGCGAGAAGCGTTTGTCAGGAACGATGTTGCGCGTAAATGCGGCTTGATAGCGAATGCCCCAACACGCGAGTTCTTGGACGTAACAGGTCGGGTGGATGATTCAGGCTCTCTCAGTTCTGGCAGTCTCGCTCCTCACGCATTTCAGCCCCTCCATGGTGGGATTGAGTGCTGTGGTTGCGGGAGCGGTTGTGCTGTGGGTGGGCCGTCAGCTGCTTCGCCAGGAGCGCGAGATTGATGAGGCTGGACGCCGCTCCGATGTCATCTTTGAGCAGCTGAGCGAAGGCGTTGTCCTCATCGATCACGTTCGCAACTTGGCAACGATGAATAAAGCTGCCGCCCGCATTCTGGGAGTATCCGGGCCAGCCGTGGCCCACAGCGAACTCCGTCGTGGATACGAGGTCCTCTCTTCGGAGGGCAGGCCGTTGCCTGAGTCGGAGTGGCCCAGCAGCCTTGCCGCGAAAGGGCGATATGTCCGTTCCCTTGAGCTGCAGCTGATTCGAAAGTCGCATGGCGACGTTCGTTATGTTGAGGTCAGCAGTTCCCCGATCCATAACCACAAGGGCGTCTCGACCTCGACCCTGCTGACATACCGCGATATCACCGAGGCGCGACGTGCCGCACTGGCGCGTGAGCGTCTCGCGTCGATCGTTGATTCGTCGGACGACGCGATTATTGGCAAAGATGTGGACGGCATCGTCACCAGCTGGAATCGCGGAGCGGAGAAGGTCTTTGGCTACAGCGCTGAGGAGATGCTTGGCCGGTCGATACGCATCCTCATCCCGGAAGGGCTTGTCTCCGAAGAAGACGACATTCTGAGCCGCATCCGCAGTGGTGAGACCGTGGAGCATATGGAGACGGAGCGACGCCGCAAGGACGGCTCCCTCATCCAGGTCTCAGCGACGATCTCCCCGATTCGCGATTCCTTCGGGAACATCATCGGAGCTTCCAAGATTGCGCGTGACATCACGGAGCGTCGTCGTCTGGAGCGCCAGTTGCGGCAGAGCCGGAAGCTTGAGGCGCTTGGCCAGCTGACGGGCGGCGTAGCCCATGACTTCAATAACCTCCTCGGCATCATTCTCGGTAACCTTGAGCTGCTGGGAGAGATGCTCGAGGGAAATGAAGCGGCCCTCGGACGTGTGCGGAGTGTAGAGCGTGCCGCTGGCCGAGGAGCTTCGCTTGCCCGCAGGATGCTCGCCTTCTCAAGCCGCGAGGAGCTGTCTCCCGCCCGCGCGACGCTGAGTGACCTGGTAAACAGCACCCTTGAACTGGCGACCCGAGCTTTAGGGCCTGAGATTGACATCATCCCAAGCCTGGACGAAACGACCCCTCCGGTCTTCGTCGACTCGGCGGCGCTCCAGAACGCACTCCTGAATCTGCTGGTCAATGCGCGGGATGCGATGCCCAAGGGTGGTTCGATCACAATCACCACCCATGTAGCCCACCTGGACGATGCTTATCCTCCAGTCGTAGCCGGTGAGTTGAAGGCCGGCTCCTACGCTTGCCTGTCTGTTTCTGACACGGGCCACGGCATGTCCGCCGAGGTGCTGGAGCACGTGTTCGAGCCTTTCTTTACAACGAAGAGCCGCGACAAGGGCACCGGTCTTGGGCTTGCGATGGTGTACGGATTTGCTCGTCAGTCGGGTGGGACGGTTCGAATCTATAGCGAACCCGGTTATGGCACGACCGTGTCTCTGTACCTTCCCCTGTCCGATGACGACGCGCAGGCATATCCGCAGCTCGAAGATTCCAGCGACGATATCGTCATTGGTAATGGTGTCGCCCTGGTTGTGGACGACGAGAGCGACCTTCTGGAGGTCGCTGTCTCCTACCTTCGCGCGTTGGGCTACAGCGCAGTTGGCGTCTCCGGACCAGCCCAGGCGCTTGAGATGCTTACCCGGCAAAAGGTTGACCTCGTCATCACCGACATCATCATGCCCGGAGGCATGAATGGGGTGGAGCTCATTGAAAAGCTCCGCCAGATGCAATGCGACATTCGTGTGGTGTACTGTTCGGGATTTCCAGCCGATGCTTTAGCGGAGCGCCGCATGCTTCACCTGGACGGGCCTCTTCTCCACAAGCCCTACCAGCGCCGTGAATTCATTGCGGCAATTCGCAAGGTGCGCGCTCAATCACCGTCGGCTGAAATGCGGGCCCCGCTGCTATGAACGCTATTGCCATGCCCTCACCGGCTGAAATTCCGCTGGCGCCTCGCGTGCTCATCATCGATGATGACTGCGACCTGGGCAGGTTCGTGGCCGACGTCGTCGAGCAAATGGGCCTGCGTACCACGCTCACTTCGAGCGCTGCAGAGTTCCTTCATGCTCTTTCTCCTGACGTTGGCCTGATCATTCTCGATCTCGTCCTGCCAAAGGTGGACGGCGTCGAGTTGCTGCGGCTCCTCAATCGCCAGGGTTGCACGGCAAGCCTCATCGTCATGAGCGGTTTAGGCGTCCGGATTATGGAGAGCGCCGAAGAGCTGGCGATGGCTCTCGGGCTGAAGATCGTCGGACACATTGCGAAGCCCTTCCGCCGGTCCGATCTCGAAGCGATGATCTCGCGCTATGAAGCTTCGGTTGCTTCGGAGCGCACCTTTAAGACTGAGGGTGGCCCGTGCTCTGAGCCAGAGGACTGCCTTGACCAGGAGTTCGAGCGGGCGCTCATTCAGCACGAGTTCATCCCTCATTTCCAACCCCAGATCGATCTGGCCACGGGTGTCATGGTCGGGATCGAAGCTCTGGTCCGCTGGCAACATCCCCGCCTTGGCGTGCTTCCTCCGGCCCGCTTCCTGGACCGAATGGAAAGCGCCGGTCTGATGGAACGACTGAATTGGGAGGTCGTCGCCCAAAGTCTTGCAGCGCTTCAGCGAATGGCGCAGATCTCCGACGTGACACCTACGCTTTCGATCAATGTCACCGCCTCCTCTTTGCGGGACCTTAGCTTTCCCGACACGCTGGCGATTCTGCTGGAACGCTATCGGATCAGTACGGATCGCATCATCCTTGAGATCACCGAAGGTGGCCTGATTGAGGAGCTGTCCAGCACACTCGACGTCCTCACGCGTCTCCGCATGAAGGGCATAGGGCTGTCCGTGGATGACTTTGGCACCGGTTACGCCATGATGCAGCAGCTTCGCCACATCCCGGCGAACGAGCTGAAGATCGATCGCTCCTTCGTGTCCCGACTGCCGCAGAGTTCAGCCGATCGAGTTCTTGTCCAGACGACGATCGAGATGGGACACGCGCTTGGTATGCGCGTCGTCGCTGAAGGGGTCGAAACCGAAGACCAGCTGGCGGCCCTTCGCCTCGACGGCTGCGACTTTGCCCAGGGATATCTCTTCAGTCGTCCCCTTCCGGAGCATGAACTGGTTGGCTGGATGACGCAATACGTCGCTGCCTGAACACCGCGATTGCTGGTGGATGGCGTTTGCGAGAGTCTGGCTAGTCCACCGCAGTGTGATGGCCCCACTCGAACCTTCGGCCAAGGATGCCCTTCACGATCAGGTGATCGGTCGCGCTGGTTCCTCCCATGCCTACGCCGATGTTGATCTCCCATGCTGGCGATACATTGAGGTCCGTGACCACAAACAGCTGCTGCTGCTGATCGTGCAGGCCATCGATGCGCCTCAGGTCACCGTAATCCGCGTAATACTCAAAGCCCGCGTTGATCTTCTTGGTGAAGTCATAGCCGACCTTTGCGCCCGGAGCGAATGCCAGCCCCTGCTTCACATCGGGCCCGTGCCACGTTCTCTCCAGCGCAGGATTGACTGCAAAGTACCAACGCCCCAATGTCTTGTCGACGATCGGGCGAATCTCCCAGGTCCAGGTGTCAGGCGAATAGACCGCGCGCTGATAGCCCACCTCGGTCGACAGGCTAACCCCTACCGGCCAATGCCAGCTGTCAGGAGCTCGCACGCGCGGACGGATATGATCGCCGACCCATTGCACACCGTGGCCGTCCTGTTCGCTGGTAAAGATGTAGAAGCCGACCTCAGACCACTTCGTGACGCCTTCGGTCAGCTCGATGGTCTCGTGCTCCTGATGATTGGTCGGGTAAACGCCATCGATCAACTGCTTCTGGCCGTCCACGGTGTAGTTGGAATGCAGTTCGACCATCAATGTCTTCGGCGCAACGGTGTCGGCGCCATAGACCTGGATCTCATAGTTGCCCTGCGCGCTGGCAAGCACCGGAAGAGCCAGTGCCACCATCGCGATCAGGAGATTTCTAGATGCCGATACCAACGCCCTCACGTCTCGATCGTCCCCTTCTTATGAATATCGAAACACCATCATGAAGCCACGGTCCATGTGGTCCTGCTGGTGGCAGTGAAACAACGTTCGCCCTGGATGCTGCGCCAGGAACTCAACTTCAGCGACACTATGCGCCGGAACCAGCACGGTATCTTTGACGATGCCTCTCAGCCCGGATGCTCCATCGATCGACTTCACCTCGAAGACGTGCCGATGCAGGTGCAATGGGTGATCGTCATGGCTCTGGTTATCGAGGATCAGGCGATAGCGCTTGTCTTTCTGGAGCACGGGCTCTTCAGTCTCGGGATAGCTCTTTCCATTGATCGTCCATCGCTCCGGCGCGCCGTGACCTTCAAACTTCGAGGAGAAGATGAGCCTGATGGGCAATGCCGGCTCCGACGGCTCGGAAGCATCTACCGTGAGGGACTCATCGCTGCCAGCAAATTGTCGGTAGCTCCAGGTCAGTTCTTCCGGCTGAATCCATTTCGGCTTGCCGTTGGCGCCTTCGTACTCCAGGACGATTCCCATGCCGGCCGCCTGCACATGTTTGCGCACCTCGCCGAGCACCCAGACGCCGGTAGTGTCCATCGCTACGATGGCACTGATACGTTCTGCTGGCGCCAGCCTCAACATGGGCACGGTCTTCTGTTGGCCCGTAGGAAGGGTATTGCCGTCGAGCGCGACGACGTGGAAGCTATGTCCAGCGAGCGCGATCCAATGAACCTCCGTCGGGCTCGAGTTGAGAACGTGCAGCATCACGCGCTCGCCGTGCTTCACCCGCACCGGCTCACCGAAGCCCAGCGCCTTGCCGTTGATCGTCGAAACGTCATAGCTCGGCATCATTGAGCCGTCGTCGCTGGCCAGCATCTGGCCTCCCCAATCGTGCAGCGCCAGGAATACCTCACGATCGAACGCAGTCGATTGCGCTCCACGCGGGCCATCGATCATAAGGAAACCGTGCAGGCCGCTGAACTGACCAGCGGTAAGGTCGTTTCCCGCAAAGGTATGGGTGTGATACCAGCGAAATCCCGCAGGATCCGGCCGGAAGGTGTACTGTCTCGACTCTCCGGGAGCAAGCATCGGCGTTCCTTCTTCCATGGCGCCATCGATCTCCGATGGCAGGAAGAGCCCATGCCAGTGCACGACTTCCTCGCGGGAAGATCGGTTCCGAACCTCGACGGTCGTTGCCTGCCCGGCACGCATGCGGAGCAGCGGTCCCGGGACCTGGCCGTTGTAAGCGAGAGTCTTGTACCGGTGTTTCGGAGTGGGTTCGGCGGTAAAGGGTGCAATCTCCAGGGTTAGATCTGCAGTTGCACCCAGCAGTGGAAGGGGAGCAAGCCCTGCAATCGCGGCACCGGCAAGCCCCGATCGAACAAGACTCCGTCGCGTCAACTCCCTCCGTCCTGTATTCGCCATAGGTTGAGTATCACCGATCTGCGTGCCCGCTCGGGCGACGGCAACCATAGCGTCAACGCAGGATGGCGGGCCCCCTTCCAGCGTCGCACCGCTGAAGGAGAACCCGCCATGAACTTCCGTTCATCTGCTTCCGTTTAGTGACTTGCCTTATCCAGCGCGAGGTTAAGTTCGAGCACATTCACGCGTGGTTCACCCAGGAGACCCATCTGGCGTTGGGTGACGTGCGCTTCCACAAGGGTACGCACGGCGTCAGCCGAAAGCTTCCGTGCTTTAGCCACACGTTCCACCTGAAACATGGCAGCCGCAGGTGTGATGTCAGGGTCCAGCCCGCTGCCCGATGTCGTCACGAGATCGATCGGAGCCCCGGCACCCTCTGCCGCGACAGCTTGGTCCACCCGCGTGAGCAATGCCTTGTTTGTTGGCCCAAGGTTCGATCCACCTGATGAACCGGCATCATAACCAGCACCTGCTGCCGAAGGCCTGCCGTGAAAGTAGCTGTCTCCGACGAACGCCTGTCCTATCAGGTGCGATCCAATCACAGATCCCTGCGCGTCATACACCAGCGACCCGTTCGCCTGCTTCGGGAATGCCACGGACGCGATGGCTGTCGTCACCAGCGGATACACAAGCCCGAACAGCACGCCCGTCACCAGCGTGAACAGTACGGAGGTCACAATTAACTTTTTCATTTCGTTCTTCATCTCAGCCTCCTTGCCTATGCGAGATGCACGAGCGTGATCACAATGTCGATGAGCTTGATGCCGACGAACGGCACGATGATGCCGCCGAGGCCGTACACGAGCAGATTCTTCTTGAGCAGCGTCGCAGCAGGGAGCGCCTTATAAGCAACGCCGCGCAGAGCCAGCGGAATCAACGCGACGATCACAAGCGCGTTGAAGATCACGGCGGAGAGAATCGCGGACTCGGGCGAATGCAGATGCATGATGTTCAACGCATTCAGCACAGGGAAGACACCCGCAAACATCGCCGGGATAATGGCGAAGTACTTTGCCACATCGTTGGAGATGGAGAAGGTCGTCAACGCTCCGCGTGTCATCAGCAGCTGCTTGCCGATAGCCACAATCTCGATGAGCTTGGTGGGGTTGGAATCGAGGTCGACCATGTTTCCTGCTTCTTTCGCAGCCTGGGTGCCCGAGTTCATCGCAACGCCTACATCGGCCTGCGCGAGCGCGGGCGCGTCGTTGGTGCCGTCCCCGGTCATCGCAACCAGCTTGCCCTGCGCTTGTTCGCGCCGGATCAGATCCATCTTGTCCTTTGGCTTGGCCTCAGCGAGAAAATCATCCACGCCGGCTTCGCGTGCAATGGCTGCAGCCGTCAGAGGGTTGTCGCCGGTGATCATGATGGTGCGAATGCCCATCGCGCGTAGCTGCTCAAAGCGTTCGCGCATGCCGCCCTTGACGATGTCCTTGAGATGGATGACCCCAAGCGCACGATTGTTTTCGGCAACAACAAGCGGTGTGCCGCCAGAGCGAGCCACTTCCTCTACCGATTCGCGGACCTCCTTCGGCATGGGGTTGCCGAGCTTCTCCAGGTAGTTGGCGATCGCATCGACGGCGCCCTTGCGAATGATGCGGCCATCGATGTCGATGCCGCTCATGCGCGTCATGGCGCTGAAAGGAATGAACTGCGCATTCAGCGACGCGAGCTCGCGCCCTCGCAGATCGTATTTCTCCTTTGCGAGGACCACGATGGAGCGACCCTCCGGCGTCTCGTCCGGAAGAGACGAGAGTTGTGCGGCGTCCGCAAGCTGCGCACTCGACACTCCCGGGGCAGGGAGAAATGCCGAGGCTTGACGATTTCCGATCGTGATGGTTCCCGTCTTATCGAGCAGCAGGGTGTCGACGTCACCGGCCGCTTCCACGGCCCGGCCGGAAGTCGCCAGTACATTGTGCTGTACCAGGCGATCCATGCCTGCGATTCCGATAGCCGACAGCAGCGCACCGATCGTCGTAGGAATGAGGCAGACGAGCAGCGAGATCAGGACAAAGATCGTCTGTGGCGCACCGGAGTAGATCGCGAACGGTTGCAGGGTCACGACGGCGAGAAGGAAGATAATCGTCAATCCCGACAGCAGGATATTGAGCGCGATCTCGTTCGGTGTCTTCTGCCGCTCTGCGCCTTCCACCAGTGCGATCATGCGATCGAGGAAGGTCTCGCCGGGGTTCGATGTGATGCGCACGACGATCACATCGGAGAGCACGCGTGTACCGCCCGTAACTGCGGATCGGTCACCGCCTGCTTCACGAATCACCGGCGCTGATTCGCCTGTGATCGCGGACTCATCGACGGATGCGACCCCTTCAATGACTTCGCCATCGCCGGGGATCATCTCCCCGGCGACGACGCGCACGATGTCACCGACTCGCAGTTTGGAGCTCGGCACCTGCTCGGTGACATCATCTTTCACGATGCGAACTGCCATCGTCTCGGACTTGGCTTTGCGCAACGCATCGGCCTGGGCCTTGCCTCGGCCCTCGGCCATGGCCTCCGCGAAGTTTGCAAAGAGGACTGTGAACCAGAGCCACAATGTGATCTGCAGGTCGAAGCCGAAGTGGCCGATCTTGCGGACCCCATCGACGACGAGCAGGATCGTGGTCAACACACTCCCGATCTCGACGACGAACATCACGGGGTTGCGCATCATCACAATGGGGCTGAGCTTGCGGACCGCATCGAAGCTGGCGCGACGAAGGATCTCGCCGTCGAAGAGGCTACGCGTTTTTCTGTTTGAACTTGTATTCATGGCGTTCGCTCTCCTTTAGAAGCTCCTGCCGGCGTGCATCAGCAGGTGTTCGAGAATGGGTCCCAGAGACAGGACGGGGAAGAAGGTCAGCAGGCTCACGATAAGAATCACGCCCACCAGCAACGTCGCAAACATCGGCGTCGTTACCGGGAACGTGCCAGCCGTGGCGGGAACGCTCTTCTTCGCTGCAAGATTGCCCGCAACGGCGAGCATCGGGATCAGCATGAGGAAGCGGCCGCAGAACATGGCGAGCCCCAGCGTGGTGTTGAACCAATGCGTATTCGCGTTGAGACCCATAAAGGCGGAGCCGTTGTTCGCGGTCGCCGAGGTGTAGGCGTAGAGGATCTCCGAGAGCCCATGCGGCCCCTGGTTGGTCAGGCTCGAGAGGCCGAGCTTTGGAGAGAGCACGGCAATCGCTGTGAAGCCGAGAATCAACAACGGGAAGATCAACAGATAAAGCATCGACATTTGAATGTCGTACGCTTCGATCTTCTTGCCGAGGTACTCCGGCGTTCGACCGACCATGAGGCCTGCGATGAACACTGCCATGATGACAAAGATCAGCATGCCGTACAGACCGGCGCCCACGCCGCCGAAGACCACCTCGCCCAGCATCATGTTCAGCAGCGGCATCATGCCGCCGATCGGCGAGAACGAATCGTGCATGCCGTTTACGGCGCCGCAGCTAGCGTCTGTGGTGATCGTGGCGAAGAGCGCGGTGTTCGCAATCCCGAAGCGAACCTCCTTGCCCTCCATGTTGCCGCCACTCTGTGTTGCACTGACGTGTTGGTCCGCGCCGCGCAGCAGGGGATTAGGCTGTGCCTCTGCCCAATAGGTTGCAGCCACACCTGCAAACCACAGAACAGACATGGCGCCAAAGACTGCCCATCCATGTCGCGGCGACTTGGTCATCTCTCCGAGCACGACAGTGAGGCCGGCAGGAATGAGGAAGATCGCCAGCATCTGCAGCAGGTTGGTCAGAGGCGTTGGATTCTCAAACGGATGCGCGCTGTTGGCGTTGAAGAACCCGCCACCATTGGTGCCGAGCATCTTGATCGCCTCCTGCGAAGCGACAGGCCCCTGCGCGATCGTCTGAGTGGTCACCGTCGAGACTTTGCCATCGGCTCCGGTCACGCTCTGCGGTTGAACGAGCTTTGCAGAGTCGTATGGCTTCAGGTTCTGCACCACCCCCTGCGAGACCAGCGCAAGCGCAAACAGGAGCGAGAGCGGTGCGAGGACCCACAGCAGTGCACGCGTGATGTCGACCCAGAAGTTACCAAGGGTCTTCATCTCGCGACGTGCAATGCCGCGAATGAACGCAACCGCCAGAGCGATTCCGACAGCAGCCGACCAGAAGTTATGTGTAGCAAGCCCGAGCATCTGTGTTAGATAGCTCATCGTCGTCTCGGGTGTGTACGACTGCCAGTTTGTGTTCGTGGTGAAGCTGATCGCGGTGTTCCACGCAAGGTCTGGTGCGACGGCTGCCAGGTGCTGTGGATTCCATGGCAGGTGACCCTGGAGGCGCTCGATCGCGTACGTGAGGAAGAGCGTTGCGGCGCTGAACATCAGCATCGCGACGAGGTAAATGCTCCAGTGCATCTCCTCTTCCGGGTTGATGCCCGTGACGCGATACAGCAGGCGCTCGACGGGCAGGAGCAACGGGTCGAGGAAGGTCTTGCGGCGCTCAAAGACTGCGGTCATGAAGAGACCGATCGGTCGAGTGAGCACCAGGAGAAGAGCGAAGAAGAGCGCAATCTGCGCCCAGCCATTGAGCGTCATCAGAATTTCTCCGGGCGCAACAGCGCGTACACGAGATAGACCATGACGGCTGCCGATATCAGCAACAGGATGATGTTTTCAAGCACGGTTTGCCTTGCCTTTCAGCCGGGCACACGCTTCGATGTAGCCGTGACCGGTTCCGAACAAAATAAGAGTGAGGATGATAAAGATCGCATCGGACATGAACTGCCTCCGTGGTATTGCCGTTCGCTGGCCTAGAAGTGGTAGGTGATGTCGCCTGCTACAACAAACTGTGTGTTCTTGGTGCCGAGGTCATAGGCCTTTAGCTGATAGGAATGCTCAAGTCGAATCTCCGGCCGAAACAGGATGGTGCTTCCGATCCAGTGGCCGTAGCTGATCAGGTGCTCGGAGTACATGGTGGTGAAGCCCGTGCGCTGGCCCTTGATGTCGTCGACAAACTCGTTGCGTATCGACAGGTAGTTATGTGTGTCGATCTTGTCCTCGACATAATTGACCACGGCGGTCTCAGGAGCGAAGCAGCGTTGTTCGCCGTAGGAGCAGAACGCACCGTTCGCGCCAGTCTCCGGTGCAATCGGATGGGAGACATTCCCGCCGATATTTGGCACATCGCGCTCGTACATGTACCAGGTCTCGGTATCCATGTGCCAATGCGCGTTGATGACGTGATACCACGTCTCGTAGTAGGACTGGAGGTTGTTGTATGCGTACTTCCCGTTATTGAAGGAGTTGGCGCATGTGTAAAGCGCGTCGTTGCCCTTATGCCAGGTGTAGTCCACGCATGCTGTTCCGGTGGGCTGTGCATCCTTTGTCCAGGGTGCGACGTCGTTGCCACCGGAGAATCCCGTCTGCAGCAGCCAGTGGTCGGAGAGCTTGATGCTCGCTACGATGCCGGTCTGAGTGTAAGGATCGACCGAATAGAGCAAGGAATGCGAGTACGTGTAGTTGTTGGGGGCCAGCTGAGCTTCGATGTCCGGCAAGGAGATGTATCGCCCCATGCGAATGTTCATGCCTTTGGCAACATGCGGAACGTAGATGTCCACGTAGGCCATCACGGGGTCATACCCATACTCGTGATTGCGCGCAAGCAGTTGCTGCGAGAAGATGCCCTTTGCCGTCGTGTAGCGGTAGTCCTGACCATAGAGTTGGGCAAATCGGAAGCCCCAGTCGACATGGTCTGTCTGCACCGTGTCAGGCAGGCGTTCTACATAGAGGACCTGCTGGTCCGGTGTAACCCGATTCGGGTTGTAGTAATAGGAGGCTGGACTATTGGCGCCATCCCCCTTGTTTGAAGTGCTGACGTTGAAGCCGCCGTTCAGCCAGCCATAGATCTTCACCCGGCTGCGATTGCCATTGATGGCCTGCATGAGAGGGTAGGTCTGGGTGTCAGCTGCTCCGATGACAGGCGTTCCCCCAACAGAGAAGTCGGGGCTGGGGAAAGGCGTGGAATCCAGAGGCGCGGGAAAGCCGCGGCGTGGAGTTGCGGGGGCGTTAGGATCAGGCACGGCACGCCAGTCGCTGAGGTACGCGTCCGCCAGGCGCTTGAAAAATCCACCCTGTTGCACGGTACTGCTCTGGGACGCGACATTGGCAACTGGCGCCGTAGACGTTTCGACGTTGCTGCTTGTTTGCTGGGCCCACGTTACTGCGCTCCAAAGTACGAGCGCGGTGGTGCTGATTGCATGACTTTTTGACACACTTCCTCCAACTCCTTCATTACAAAGTCAGAGGGAGTAGGAAGTCCGTATGGAGGGCGTTAAGAAGTCGTAAAGGCGGTCAGAGGATCGGGTTCAAGGCGGTAGCCAACCCATGGTTCGCTGCGGATGTAGCTCGGAGCCTCTCCGAGATCGATCTTCTTGCGCAGCTGTGCCACGAGCACCCGCAGATACTCCGGCTGGCCTTCTCCAGAGTGACCCCAGATCGTCCTCAACAACGTCCGATGGGTCATCACGCGGCCTGCATTGCGAAGCAACAGGAGCAGCAAGTCGAACTCCTTGGGCGTGAGATGGATCTCTTCACCACGGACAAGCACGCGATGCGCCTCGACATCGATGGAGAAGTCCCCATCGCTGATCGACATGGCAGGCTGCTCCTGGGAACTGCGGCGGCGGAGCTGCACACGCACGCGAGCAAGCAGCTCCGGCATGCTGAACGGTTTCGTGACGTAGTCGTCCGCACCGTTGTCCAGCGCAAGAACCTTCGAGGCATCCTGCTCGCGCACGCTGAGCACGATGATGGGTAACTCGCTGAACTTGCGCACCTGCTGCGTGAGCTCCACACCATCCATCTCCGGCATCGAGAGGTCCGTGATGATGAGATCTGCCGAGAAGGTCTTCAACTTCTGCAACGCCTCAACGCCGTTCTCCGCGACGGCAACCTCATAGCCATAACTCTCGAGCGAGGTCCGCAGCACGCGGGCGATCTGGCGTTCATCGTCGACCACAAGAATCTTCATCTCAGCGTTGCTCCTGCGTAATGATGTGCAGGTCCGCGTGGGGTGCATCCCGCATGAAACGGCTTATCGCCACGAAATACAGGTACTTTTTCAGGCCGGTGAGAGCGGATCTTCCAAAGAGCACCTGCGTGATGCGGTTCTGTGCCGCGAACTGCGCCGTAGCCGCAGCGACGTTGGTCCCCTTGAGGTGAACGATATTGGCCCCAAGATTGCGCGCGAACTCGAAGTTCTCCTCCAGCGCCCTCGCGGTGTCCGGTTCAGCGTCGATGTCCGTATCCATGTGAAGCACGAAGAATTCCGCGCCAATGGCGTCTGCAAGGCGAGCACCGCGCGCGACGAGGTCTCTGGATCCGGGGCTTGCGCTCACGCACACGGCCACCTTCTCCGAGACCATCCAATGGCCGCCGAGCTGCTTGCGCTTGACGTAGGTATCGAGCGTGCGATCGACGGCACGGGTCACGCGTTGCAGCGCCATCTCGCGCAACGCGATCAGGTTTCCCCGGCGGAAGAAGTTCTGCAGCGAACGTTCAACCCTCTCCATGGGGTAGATGTCACCGCGGCGCATGCGCTCTGCGAGGGCCTCGGGCGTCACATCGTTGATCACAACCTCATCCGCCCGGTCGAGTACCCAGTCCGGGACGGTCTCACGCACGATGACGCCGGTAAGGGATTGCACCCGTGGCGTAAGACTCTCGATGTGTTGCACATTCAACGTCGTGAGAACGTCGATGCCGGCTTCCAGCAGGGCAAAGACATCCTCGTAGCGCTTGTGATGGCGGCTGCCTTCCACGTTCGTGTGTGCAAGCTCATCCACAAGCGCCACCGTGGGTTGCCGCTGCAGGACAGCTTCGAGATCCATCTCTTCGAAGATGGTGCCTTTGTAGTCGATGCGCTTGCGCGGAAGCTGTTCGAGCTTCTCTGCCTCGGCGGAAGTCCCGGCGCGTCCGTGGGTTTCCACCATGGCGATGACGACGTCCTCGCCGCGGCTCTTGCGGCGGATGCCTTCGCTCAACATGCTGAAGGTCTTGCCCACGCCGGGGGCGTATCCGAGGAAGACCTTGAACCGCCCTCGCGGTTTTCCCGAAGCTTCCGCGGCCTCGGCGGACTCCAACCAGTCTTCTGGGCGTTTACGCGCAATACCTTGGGTGCTCATCGCAGTACAATCCAGCTCGTGAACTCGAAACGATTCATTACGGCGGCTCGGTGGCTCGGAATTTTGTCTGGCCTGGCGATCATCACAGCGTTCTTTCGGACGGTGATCCACGCCAATCCCACTACCGTGGCTTTGAGCTTCCTTCTGCTCATTCTGTTTATCGCAGCCAATTGGGGGCTCCGCTACGCGATTGTTTCGTCGCTCATCGCGACTGCCTGCTACAACTTCTTTTTCCTGCCACCGGTCGACACGTTTACCGTATCAGACCCGCAGAACATCCTTGCACTTGCCGTCTTTCTCATTACGTCGGTCTTTGCGAGCCGCTCCTCGAACCGCATCCGCATGGAGTCGGACGATGCCCGCAAACGTCAGGCTGAGCTTGAAGTGCTCTACCGGCTCGGTCGCGGTCTTCTCCAGACCGACGAGATCATACCGCTGACGAACGCCATCCCAGCGGCGATCGAAGCTGCCAGCGGAGCTCACTCCGTCGTCTTCTACCTACTGGACAACGACAGTGTCTATCGTTCCGGGCCCGACTGGCCTGCGGCGCTTTCCACCAGCCAGTTGCAGGAGCTTTCGAACTCTCCGGCGGTAACCTTCAGTCCGGCCTCAGACGAGTCGGTGATCCCGCTGCGTACCGGGGTGAGGCCTCGCGGAGTGGTGATTCTTCGCGGCGTAAGGCTCTCGACGCAGACCCTTGAAGCCTTGGGCGGTCTTGTATCGATCTCGCTGGACCGCGCCCGCGCTGTGTCTGAGCTGACGCGTGCCGAGGCTTCGCGCGAGAGCGAGCGACTGCGTGGCTGGATGATGGATTCGATCACCCACGAGTTGCGCACCCCTTTGACTTCCATCAAGGCCTCCGTCACGACATTGCTGACGGCACAGCTTCCACCGGCAAGCTCGCGCGAGTTGCTCACGATCATCGACGAGGAGGCAGACCGGCTGAATCGCCTTGTGGCTGAAGCGGTGGACATGGCGCAGCTCGACAGCCAAGAGGTGCGGATGAATCTCACCCCGCAAGGCCTGGGAGAGATGATGCAGAAGGCGATCGGTGAGAACGAGACGTTGCTCGAAAACCATCCCATCGAAGTTCGGCTTCCGACAACGCTGCCCCGCGTCATGGCCGACCCCATCTGGATGGAGAAGGTGCTCGATAACCTGATCGAGAACGCGGCCAAGTATTCGAACCCGGATACTCCGATCTTCATCAGCGCCGAGATCTCTGGCGGTTTCGTTGCTTGCAGTGTCGCCGATCGCGGATTTGGCATCGATCCGATGGAACAGTCCCTCATCTTCGACAAGTTCTACCGCTCGCCGAATCGCCGGCCTGTGAGCTCCGGGACCGGTATGGGGCTGGCTATTTGCCGCGCGATCGTAGAGGCGCACGGCGGACAGATCTGGGTGACCAGCCAGCCGGGGCAGGGATCGGTCTTCACCTTTACCCTCGCGGTCGCCCAGAGGCAGCGTGGGTGAGGGCCATCACTGCAACGCGCCGGCATCACGATAAAGTAGCTCTATGGCTTTGAGCGGCATGCGCATGCTGATGGGACGGATGCGAGGCACACGTGCGCGCGTCGTCGCGATCTACATCGGCCTCATTGCCTTCAATCTCGGGGCCTGGATCTGGGCTGCGATCGCCTTTCATCCGCATCCGGTCCTGCTGGGGACGGCGTTTCTCGCCTATAGCCTCGGGCTTCGCCACGCCGTTGACGCAGATCACATCGCCGCCATCGACAACGTCACCCGCAAGCTGATGCAGGAGGGCCGCAAGCCGGTCACAGTGGGCCTGCTGTTTTCGCTGGGCCATTCGACGATTGTCATCGTCGGTTCGGTCGCCATCGCAGCCTCAGCCCGGGCGTTGCAGCAGCGCATCGAGGGATTTCACTCCATCGGAAGCCTCATCGGCACGCTCGTCTCCACCCTGTTTCTCTTTGCAATCGGGCTGGTCAACATCGTCGTACTCCGGTCGATCTACCAGACCTTTGCCCGCGTGCGCCGCGGAGAGCCCTATGTCGACGAGGACTTCGATCTGCTGCTCAACAGCCGAGGGTTGCTGGCGAAGCTCTTCCGTCCCATGTTTGCGTTGATCCGCGAGAGCTGGCACATGTATCCGCTCGGCCTGCTCTTCGGCCTCGGATTCGACACCGCGACCGAGGTCGGGGTACTTGGCATCTCGGCCACGGGGGCGTCGCACGGATTGTCCCTGTGGTCGATCCTCATCTTCCCGGTGCTCTTTGCCGCCGGCATGAGCATGGTCGACACCACTGACAACATCCTCATGCTCGGGGCTTACGGTTGGGCGTTCGTGAAGCCTATCCGGAAGCTGTACTACAACCTCACCATCACCTCGGTTTCGGTCGTCGTGGCTCTCGCCGTGGGCGGGATCGAGGCGCTCGGACTCGTCGCCGACAGAACCCATCCCAGCGGAAGCTTCTGGCTGCTCGTGGGTCGCCTCAACGAGAACTTCGGCTTGCTGGGGTATGCCATCATCGGCATCTTCGTGCTGAGTTGGGCGTTCTCGCTCGCCTTCTACAAGTGGCGGGGATTTGATGAGCTAGAGGCTTCCGTCAGCGGCGATTGATCCACCCATGTTCGCCATACCTTCGCTATGCTGTTCGAGTGGACGATCGCCAACATTCGCTTCTCACGGCCGGGAAGCTGCGACGCGAGTTGAGCGCGCGCAACCTTCTGCGCGCCAGCCAGGGACACCTCCACGAGCAGACGGCAGGTTCCACGCCGAGCATCCTCTATGCGCCGGAGGACGACGGCACGCATGGAAACTTTCTCTCCGCATCCTATCGACGGATCCTGGCTCGTCCGGCCTGGGCGGCGCGCCTCGAAAAGGCCTACACGTCGAGCCGACTCGTGCCTCGTTCCCATGACCGGCGCCGGGCTGAACTGGATTGCGCGGTAAGCTCGGACGCCCTGCTGATGAATATCTTCTGCTATCCCGGAATGACAAGGCGCGCAGGCATTTGCGCTCTCCTCGGCGTTGCACCAGGGCTTCGGCCGGAGTTTGGTGTGCGCGGCATGCTCCCCATGGCTCGCGGCGAGGTCGATCGGACGGAGATCGACATGCGCCTCGGAGATCTGCTGGTCGAAGCAAAGCTCACGGAGGGAGGTTTTGGTACGGCATCGAGGGAACGCTTGCTGCGCTACGAAGGCGCATCGACTCACCTCGAACTCGAGGATCTGCCGCGAGGGAACGCGGGTTTTGCCGGCTGGCAGCTCATCCGCGGTGTGTTGGCCGCTGCGCATCAGGAAGCCCGGTTCGTCGTTCTTTGCGATGACCGGCGGCCCGACCTGCGGGACGCATGGTTCCGCATCCTGGTCGCTGTCCGATCCAGTGAACTCCGCAGCAGGCTTGGACTGGTCACATGGCAGGAGGTTGCTGCTGCCGCGCCGAAGAGTGTCGCAGGTTTCCTTGCATCGAAATACGGTATCCTCGGGCGGTAGCTGCGGAAAGCGGGAGCGCCGGGCGCTTGCTGGCCGGGCTGGCGGCCGTTCGTTGAGCCGTCCGGGGGAACACGTTGGTGTCTGCAGTCGTCCTGGAAGCCGTTGCGATGACCGATGTCGGGCTCGTGCGCCGTCTGAATCAGGACACCTACGGCTCCGATGCCGCGCTCGGACTCTTCGTCGTGTGTGACGGGATGGGCGGTCCGGCGGGGGGCGAGGTGGCAAGCGCCATCGCCGCAGAGACCTTCGTCAAGATCTTTCACCAGGAACTGGACGCCGCACCCGGGCACGTTCCCACGTCGACTGGGCTTGCGCTGGAGCGCGCCGCCGCCGCTGCTAACCGGGCGGTCTGCGCCCGGGCGGCGTACGATACCCGTTATCGGGGCATGGGCACGACCCTTGTCGCGGCGCGGATCAGCGGCAATGACCTCACCGTCCTCAACGTTGGGGACAGCCGCGCTTATCTTCTTCGCCATGGTCACCTGCGCCAGATCTCCTCCGATCATTCGTATCTCAAGGAGCAGGTCGAGCTCGGATTGATCACCGAGCAACAGGCGAAAGACTCGCCCCTTCAGTCGGTCATCACTCGCGCTATTGGAGCGGAGCCGGATGTACACCCTGACCTGTTTCGAGAGGTGCTGGAGCCTGGCGACGTAATCCTGCTCAACTCCGACGGCCTCACCCGCCACGTCTCAGACGGAGTCATTGGTTCCACACTTCTCAAAGCCCCGAGTGCGGCTTCAGCCTGCGAGCAGCTCATTGCGCTCGCGCGCGACGGCGGTGGTTCGGACAACATCACATGCTTCGTCATCCGGGTGATCGAGGCCGCAGCGTAGCAGGACGCGGGACGTGACTGGGCTGCTCCACGGAGTCTGCATGCCGATCGTCACTGCACACAGGGAGATCCACCGATGGTTGTTATCGACAACGAATACGTAGACCTGGACACCCCATCTGGCCCCATGCGGACCCACATCGTGCGCCCGGCGGCTGAGGGCCATTACCCCGGTATCGTGCTGTACAGCGAGATCTTCCAGGTCACCAAGCCCATTCACCGCACAGCCGTGCAGCTTGCCGGGCACGGCTATATCGTCGCTATTCCGGAGATCTACCACGAGTTCGAACCGCTCGGCACCGTCTTCGAATACGATCAGGCGGGCTCCGATCGCGGCAACACCCTGAAGACCACCAAGACCGTGCAGGCCTACGACGACGATGCTCGCGCAGCTCTCGCGCACCTTGCCTCAAGGCCCGACTGCACCGGCCGCCTGGGCGTCATGGGCATCTGCATCGGTGGCCACCTTGCCTTCCGCGCAGCGATGAACCCTGAGGTCAGTGGCACGGTTTGCTTCTACGCCACCGACATTCACAAGGGCGGTCTCGGCGCCGGCATGAACGACAACTCGATGGCGCGCGCTGCGGAGATCAAAGGCGAGCTCCTCATGGTCTGGGGACGGCAGGACCCGCACATTCCGACCGAGGGCCGCATGAAAGTGCTCGAGCGGCTCAACGAGGTGGGCGCAAGGCTGAACTGGCATGAGGTCAACGGAGCGCACGCCTTCCTTCGCGACGAAGGCGTCCGCTACGACCCGGAGCATGCTCGCTCTATGTTTGGTCTGGCGCTCGAACTCTTCCATCGCACCATTGCTGTTGGTGGGGGAGCTGCTTCTCTCAAGCTGGACACGAATACGAAGCACTAATCGTCTGCGAATCCGGTCGTAGAAGCTCCCTCCTCGTGAGGGAGTTTTCTTTTGCGTGAAGTCGTATCAGTTCGATCGATGGCACGCCGCATCGTTCGGATTCAGCATGTGGCGTCAGCGAATCTTTAGCTGTTTTCTTGACAGGTAAACTGATAAGTTTTACTGTCTAGATGGAGAGGGCATCGATGGCTGCAACGGAACAACAGATCGACGAACTCATCCGGGCGATGGGCCTGATCGTGCGCCGCGTCCGCGCATCCGGGCAAAGGGAACAACTTTCGCTGACGGAAGCGATGGTGCTTGGGCGTCTGGTTCGTGAGGGGCCGCAGACTTCCGCCGAGCTGGCTCGTGCCGAGGGGATGAAGCCGCAGTCCATGGGGGCGACGGTTGCCGCGCTCGAGGAGGCCGGTCTGGTCGCCCGCACACCGCACCCCACCGATGGCCGGCAGATGCTCGTGACTGTTTCAGAAAGAGGATTTGAAGTCCGTGCCAGGGCAAGGGATGCGAAGCGGCTCTGGTTGGCAAACGCAGTGGCCCAGCTGGACGATCAGGAGCGCGAGACACTCCTGGCAGTGACGGGCATCCTTCGCCGCCTCGCAGAGAGGCAGGAGCCATGAGCGCGACGGAACAAGAGAGACAGCCAATGCAGGTGGCGCGAGAGCGGGAGCCCGGTCGGTTCGACCATGCGTGGCGAGCGCTGCGGCACCGCAACTTCCGTCTTTACTTCTTCGGGCAGGGCATCTCGGTGATGGGGTCGTGGATGACCCGGGTCGCGATCACCTGGCTGGTCTATCGTCTGACAAAGTCCGCCCTCATGCTCGGTGTGGTGGCATTCCTGGGGCAGATCGTGGCCTCGGTCCTCGGTCCAGTCGCTGGTGTTTGGGTCGAGCGTTGGCCGCGCCGCACGATGCTGGTGTGGACGCAGGCTGCTGCGGCGGCGCAATCGCTGGCTCTCGCCGGACTCACCCTGAGCGGCCGCATCAACCTCACCGAAATCATCATCCTCGCTATTCTGCAGGGGCTCATCAACGCCTTCGATATGCCCGGCCGCCAGTCCTTCCTGGTGCAGATGGTCGAGGATCGCAACGACCTTGGAAACGCCATTGCGATCAACTCCACCGTGGTGAATGGCGCGCGGCTGATCGGCCCGGCGCTCGCGGGATTTGTCATCGCGTGGGCTGGCGAGGGCTGGTGCTTTCTTATCGACGGCGTGAGCTACTTCGCGGTCATCGCCTCGTTGATCGCAATGCGTCTGCCTTCACATAACCCGGTGACTCGGCGCGGTGGCATGCAGGAGCAGCTGCAGGAGGGGTGGGACTACGTTACCGGCGTCCGCCCAGTGCGGACGACCCTGCTGGTCTTCGCGCTGGTCAGCTTGATGGGCTATCCCGTCATGGTTTTGCTGCCGGTCTTCGCCGCTGAGGTGCTGCACGGCAATGCCACCACGCTGGGCTGGCTCTCCGGCGCGTCCGGCGCGGGCGCGTTGCTCTCAGCGCTGTCGCTGACGGTACGTAAGAACGCAGCCGGGCTGCTGCAGATGGTGCTCATCGCAACCGTGCTGCTCGGCGGTGGCCTGGTGGGCTTTGGGCTCTCGCACGTGTTGTGGCTTTCCATGTTGCTGATGGTGATCGGCGGCTTCGGCCTGATGCAGGTCGCGAGCGCATGCAACACCATCCTCCAGGCGCTGGTGACCGAAGACAAGCGTGCCCGGGTGATGAGCTACTACACAACGGCGTTCTTCGGTGCGGCCCCGATCGGAAGCCTGCTGGCCGGCGCGCTGGCCCATCGCATCGGTGCGCCGATCACGGTGATGATCACCGGCGGCTTCTGCCTGCTGGGCGCCGTCTGGTTCTCGATGGAGCTCCGCCACATCGGCGGCGCATTGCACTCAAACAGCAGCGAAGCGAGCCTGATCGGGGCCGAGGAAGAAGCTGCAAGAGAAGGGGAAGCAAGATGACAATCGGCAGTGCTGTTGCGGCGTTCTTTGCAGGAATGTTCCTCGCAAACTTCGTTCCTCACTTCGTTAAAGGGATATGTGGCGATAGGTTCCCGACGCCGTTCGCGAAGCCTCCGGGCAAGGGGCTTTCCTCTGCCACGGTGAACGTGGCATGGAGCCTGGTAAACCTCATCGCTGCATTCTTTCTCTTCCGCATAGGCCGCGTCGGCAGCGGGGAACTCGCCCCGGTTGGAATCTGCTTCGCGGGAGCTGCGCTGTTGAGCCTTCAGATGTCTTCGCACTTTCAGCATAAAGACAAGGAGTAACGAATCACTCGGACCAGCGTAGCGCTCCTTCGACGGTCAAGCGACAAACGCTCGTGTCGATCGCAGAACTGGTTACTGTAGGTAAGAGCGAAGCCAGGGATCGGTGCTTCCGGTCAGTTCCAGCGTCCCGCCATCGAACACCACGCTCCCTTCGTTGATCACAAGGAACTTCGTCCCGGGATCGAGACCATGATCTGGGATCGGCTCCATCGCACTCTTCGTCGGCGACCAACGGTGGGTTGCCAGAGTGAAGGCGTCCTGCAGGCGATGGGTGATCAGCAGCGCCGTCGCATGGGAGACATCACGCTGCTTCACGACCAGCTCAATGATCGTGGTCGAGGTGATGGGATCGAGCCCACCGGTGGGCGAGTCGTAAAGCAACAGGTCGGGCTTGGTGATGATCGCTCGTGCGATCGAGACGCGCCGCCGCATGCCGCCAGAGAGCTCCGAAGGGAACTTGGCGATCGCCTTCTCCAACTCGACGAAGCGCAGCGCTTCAACGACCCGGGCATGCGATTCCTCCTCGGACACATGCTCTTCATGGAGGCGGTAGGCGACGTTGTCCTCCACGTTGAGCGAATCGAAGAGGGCGCTCTCCTGGAACACCATGCCAACGTGCGCCCTCATCTCGAAGAGCTCCTTCTCGGTCATCTCCTGCAGGCAGCGGCCAAAGACCCGGATGCTGCCGGAATCCGGCATCATCAGCCCATTGGTGAGCTTCATCAACACGCTCTTGCCACCGCCGGCTGGTCCCAGCAGGATCCGGGTCTCGCCCGGTTCGACGCGGAAGCTCACATCACGCAGAACCTCGTGACCGTCGAAGCCGATCGAAACATGCTCGAACTCCACGACGGGAGTTCCGGGAGCCATGCTTTCGACCATGCCCTTTTCTGAGAGAGAGGCAGAGGCCATCAGTTCGCGCTACCTTCCGAAGAAGCCAATCAGGAGTTGGGTGACGACGAAGTCGCCGATGATGATGAGCACAGCGCTGGCTACGACAGCCTGCGTGGTCGCCCGGCCTACGCCGCGCGTGCCGCCTGTCGCCGTCAAGCCGTAATAGCAGCCGATGGTCGCGATAATGAATCCGGAGAAGATCGGCTTGACCAGCCCCCCGATCACATCGCCGTGCTGCAACGCCATGTAGCCGGTGTGGAAGAACTCGCTGGCGCTGAGCCGCAGCAGCACCACGGCCACCGCCGCGCCACCTGCAATGCCGCAGGTGTCGGCGATAATCGCGAGGAAGAACATCATCACAACGCTGGCCAGAAGACGCGGTGCAACCAGCTTTCGCACCGGGTCTGTTCCCAGCGCTCGCATTGCGTCAATCTGCTCCGAAACCCTCATGGAGCCCAGTTCACTGGCCATGCCGGAGGCATTTCGCCCCGACACCATGAGTCCAGTCAATACGGGTCCGAGCTCCTTCACCATCGAGAGCGCGACCAGGCGACCGGTCATATTGACGGCGCCGAACTCTTTCAGCGACACCGCCGCCTGCAGCGCCAGAACGCAGCCGGTAAAGAAGCCCGTCAGCACGACAATCGGCAGGGAGCCCACGCCAATCAGGTCCATCTGCGTGAAGATATCGGCCACGTACCGCGGCTTGGAAAACAGATCTGCTACCGCCCGCCCGGACAGGATCGAGTAGTCCTGTACGGAGGAGGCGACATCCTTGGCAAAATCTTCTGGCGTGGAAAAGGGCATCTGTTCGCTGTTGGCTCAGGCTATCAGATGCAGCTACCCCTACACCAAGTCGCAATCCATGGTGGAATCACCTAATCTGCTGATAACAAGGCGACAACCCTGGGAGGACATCATGCGCATCGCGATTTTGAGCGATATCCATGGCAACCTCACGGCCCTCAAGGCCGTTCAGGCCGACCTTCGTGATGCCGCGCCCGACTTGATCCTCCATGGCGGCGACCTCGCGGACGGAGGCTCCAGCCCCGCCGAAGTCGTCGATACGCTGCGGGAGTCAGGCTGTGCCGGGGTCATGGGCAATGGGGACGAGATGCTCGCCCGCCCCGCGGCACTCGAGGAATTTGCAGAGTGTTCTGCCGGGAACTCCGCAATGTGGGATGTCGTCCGGTCCATGGCAGCCTCCACCCGCGAGCGGCTCGGCGACGAGCGCCTCGCGTGGCTTGCCTCGCACCCGTACCAGGTCGTCATTCCTGAGCTGGCTCTCGTTCACGCCACTCCTGCGAGTTGCTGGAGGGCGGCGCCGCCAAACGCATCGGAGGCTGACCTGGAGGTGATCTACGCACCGCTGGAGCGCTCCTGTGTGGTCTTCGGGCATACGCACGTCCCCTCCGTCCGGACTCTCGGGGGCGTCGTCTCGACCCTAATCAATTGTGGGAGCGTAGGCCTGCCCTTCGACGGCGATCCCCGGGCTTCGTATCTCCTGTTCACGGCCGGCCGCCCCTTGATTCGCCGCGTGCCCTACGACGTGGAGGCAGAGTGCGATCGGCTGCGCGTGAGCGGGCTTCCTGCTTTCGCCTGGACGGCCGCGATGCTGCGCGCCGCCTCTCCACGTCTGCCGTAAAGTCAGCCCCCTTCGAGCGATCGATGTTGAAGCATCCCACCAGGGGGACTCGCTGTTGCGATGCCGGGAGTGAGAAAATGGGGAGATGGCTGAGATGTTACCCACGACCATGCGAGCTGCTGTCCTTCGCGGCAAAGAAGACCTCCGCGTGGAGGACGTTCCGGTACCCCGCGCGGGTGCAGGGGAGTTGGTGCTGCGCGTCGACGCTGCACTCACCTGTGGAACGGACCTCAAGGTCTTCCGCAGGGGCTACCACGCGAAGATGCTCACGGCGAACCGCCTGTTCGGGCATGAGGTCGCCGGCACCGTGGTTGAAGTGGGGGAAGGCGCCACCCGGTTCGCAGTTGGCGACCGCGTTCTGCCGCTGAATTCCGCCCCCTGCGATGCATGCTTCTTCTGCCGCAATGGCCAGCAGAACCTCTGCGACGATCTTCTGTTCAACAATGGCGCCTACGCGGAGTTCATCTCCATCCCAGCTCGCATCGTGGAGAAGAACACGCACCGCATCCCCGATACGATGCCCTTTGAACACGCTGCCCTGACCGAGCCTCTGGCCTGCGTCGTCCGCGGCCTTGAGCAAACGGAAGCCCGTGCCGGGCAGACCATGATCGTCCTCGGGGCAGGTCCGATTGGCCTGCTGTTCATCCACGCAGCGGCCATTGAGGGCCTTCATGTCATTGCCATCGTGAAACGTCGCGATCAGGTGGAGACAGCAACGCGCTTCGGTGCGGCACATGTCGTTCGTCTCGCCGACGTTGACGACCCCGTGCAGGCTGCCCGATCCTTCACCCCTGAAGCTCGCGGCGCCGACATCGTCATTGAAGCGGTTGCGACACCCGAGGCCTGGGAGATGGCGCTCCATCTGGCGCGCAAAGGCGGCGCCGTGAACCTCTTCGGCGGACCGCCGGCTGGGACGACGGCAGCCTTCGATACGAATCTGATCCACTATTCCGACCTGAACATCAAAGCGAGCTTTCACCACACGCCCGCCACAGCGCAGCGCGCCTTCGAGATGCTGGCCTCGGGTCGCTTCGACTGCGAAGCTTTCCTTACCGGCACCGCGTCGCTGGAGGATGTGCCCGAGGTCTTTCACAACATGCTCACGCGTCCCCCGGAAGGCACTGCGCCCGAGATCAAGACGGTGATTCATCCGGCTCATGCACCGAGGCCGATTGCGAGCGAACACAGCCTGGTCGGTGAGACGGCATGAGCACCGCATCAATCCCCGTAGCCTTCAGCGGAGACCTGGCGCAGGCGCCGGCAGAGTACCGCACGCCGACCTCGCGCCCAACGTTGGCCGAGGCCCAGGCATGGTGTCACCACCTCGCCACCACGCACTACGAGAACTTCCACGTGGGCACCTTCCTGCTGCCCAAATACCTTCGTCCGCACTTCGATTCGATCTACGCCTTCTGCCGCACTTCCGACGATCTGGGAGATGAGGTCGGTTCCACCGAACTCGCGACGCGCCTGCTGGCTGAGTGGCGCGCGATGCTTCACGAGTCCTATGCAACGCCTGGACAGTCGCGCCATCCCGTGTTCGTTGCCCTGCAACCCACCATCGAGCAGCATGAGCTCCCGATAGACCCGTTTGATGACCTCGTGACCGCGTTCGAACGCGACCAGGTCTACACGAAGCACGAGTCGCTCGCCACGCTGGAGGACTACTCGCGCTACTCGGCCAATCCTGTGGGCCGCCTCGTGCTGCTCGTCAGCGGATACAAGAGCGAGGAGTTGCTCGGCCTCTCCGATGACATCTGCACAGGGCTTCAACTCGCAAACTTCTACCAGGACGTAGTCGGTGACTGGGTCGAACGAGACCGCCGCTACCTTCCTGCCGATGCGATGAAGCGCTTCGGCGTGACGGACGATCAGATCGTCGATCGTCGCTTCGACGCAAACTTTCGCGCGATGATGAAGTTCCTCGTAGAGGATGCTCGCGCCCGCTTGCATCGTGGAGAGCGCATCGTCACGCTGGTTCGACGTGACCTGGCAGCCACGCTCTCGCTCTTCGCCGCGGGCGGCCACGCGATCCTCGACGCGATTGAAGCGCAGGACTACAACACGCTGGCCTCGCGCCCGGTGGTTACGAAGTCGGCAAAGTTGAAGCTCCTGATGAAGGCCCTCGGTGGCAAGCTTGGTGCGACACTCTTGCCTGGTCGTGGTGCAAGGGGAGACGCATCGCGATGACCGCGCTTCAGCCTTCACCTCGCACACCCGAGTTGCAACGCGCCTACGACGAATGCCGCGCCATCGCCAAGCGGGAGGCTCGCAACTTCTACTACGCTTTCCTCGTGCTTCCGAAGCACAAGTCCGATGCGATGTGCGCGATCTATGCCTTTATGCGCAAAGCCGACGATCTCTCCGACGACGAGTCGATGAGCATTGCAGACCGCCGCTTCGCCATGGCTGCATGGACAGACGCCCTTCGGCGCGCACGCACCGAGCCTACAGGCGACCCAATCTTCCTTGCGGTGAATGATACGCAGCAGCGCTTCGGCATCCCGGACTCTTTGCTCGATCAGCTTGTCGAAGGCACCACCATGGACCTGCGGGAACGTATGCAGGGCGTGGTCGATATGCATGTAGCCGGCAAAGACCTGCAGGTCTACGAGAGCTTCGATGGGCTCTATCACTATTGCTATCTCGTAGCGTCTGTCGTGGGGCTCGTCTGCATTCGCATCTTCGGCTACACCGATCCTCGCGCGGAGCAGCTTGCGGAGAAGACCGGTGTGGCGTTCCAGCTCACGAACATCCTGCGCGATGTGAAGGAAGATGCCGAGCGTGGCCGAGTCTATCTTCCACTTGACGACATGCAGGATACCGGTTCCAGCGTAGACGACATCCTTCTCGCCACGACCAGCGCCGCCCCGTCCTCCCAGACCATGGAGTTGATCGAGCGCGAGATCGCCCGCGCGCAGGAATACTACCGCGCCTCCGATGAGCTGATCCCACTACTTGACGCCGATGCCCGCGAAGCGATGCGTGTGCTCGCAGCGATCTATCATCGCCTGCTCGATCGCATAGAAGCCGATCCTACCGCTGTCTTTCGCGAGCGCGTCTCTGTGCCGACCGCACAGAAGCTTGCGATGCTCGGCCGCGGTTTGTTGTCCGCATTCTTCGTGCGAGGGCGAGCATGAGCTCCAACAGCTACGACGTCATCGTCGTGGGCGCCGGAGTCGCTGGTCTCTCTGCTGCAGAAGCGCTCTCGCGGGCTGGCGCCAGGGTCGCGGTCCTCGACCGCCGTCCCTACGTCGGTGGTCGTGCGTACTCGTACATGCACCCCACGCTGGGTGAAGTGGTCGACTCACAGCACGTCATCGTGGAGTGCTGCGCGAATGTCGTTGACCTCGCAAAGCGTTCGGGCGCGGACCAGCATCTTCGCTGGTTCGACCGCATACCGTTCCTCGAGCCGTCAAAGGAAGGCGCAGGTCCCCGGCTCAGCTACATCGGTTCGGGTGCCTTACCCGCGCCTGCGCATGCGTCGTGGAGCTTTCTCACTGCGAAGATGCTCTCTGCGGGAGACAAGCTCGCGATCGCACAATCGTTGTTGAAGTTTCTGCGTAGCTATCCCCAGACGGACGAAGAGCCCTTCTCCGCGTGGATCGCCCGGGAGAACCCGTCCGATCAGGCGATCCGCCATTTCTGGCATCCTCTGGTCGTCGCAACCTTGAACGATTCCTTCGAGCGAAGCTCGACGAAGTATGCAGGGCAGGTCTTCCACGAGCTCTTCCTCAAGAGCTCCACGGGAAGCCGTCAAGGCGTGCCGACGATACCGCTCTCGGAGTTCTACGGATACTTCGCGCGGCTCGCGGAGCAGCAGGGAAGTGAGTTGCATCTCCGCGCCAGCGTCGATCGCATCGCTCAATTGCCGGACGCTTCGTGGCAGGTTACGTCCTCCACTGGCGAAGAGTTCACAGCGCCGAACCTGGTACTCGCGATTCCGTTTGAGCAGACTGCGAAGCTGCTGCGCACGCTGCCCGAAGCCGCTCCGCAACGCGCCAATATCCTTCCGCATCTCGAACACTTCGAGTACGGGCCCTATACAACGGTCCATCTCTGGTACGACCGGCCCATCACCGAGCTTGAGCAGGCGGGTCTGCTCGACTCCTCGCTCGACTGGATGTTCAACAAGGCCGCGATCCGCGCCGGTGATCCGAGCCATACGAACGCCAGCGGTCACTACTATGAGCTTTCGATCGCAGCTTCGTTTGACGAGCTGCATCAATCCCGTGAGCAGATCCTAGCGGATACACTTGCGGAGCTTCCAAAATTCTTTCCTGGAGTGTTGCAAGCGAAGTTGCTCAAGTCCGGAGTATTGAAGGAGGCCAAGGCCACGTTCTCCGTGCTGCCGGGCCTGGATGCTCACAGGCCCAACGCTTCGGATCCTGGCGGCGGCGTGTTTCTCGCCGGCGACTGGACTCGCACAGGATGGCCGTCAACGATGGAAGGCGCCGCACGCAGCGGCCGCCTGGCCGCGGAGGCGATCGCAACGGCATGCGGAGCTCCCCGGAGCTTCCTTGCCCCGGAACTTCCTGCCTCCGGACTCATGCGCTGGATCCTCTAACGCACGAACGCGGAGTCTATCCCGTTGCGACACAATGTGTTCCGCAATGAGACGCTGACGGAAATAGTTCTAACCTCCCGCGACATTCCCCTCCGGAATGGTTTGACTCCCATGTCACTACCGCCCCGCAGTCCGCGCTCTCCGCGAGGCTGACGGTGTGGGAGGCTCCGCGTCATGCAGCAACTACCGCAGTCGCCCTCCGTCGCAGTCTGTCTCGTGCGTTGCGGCCTTCTTGCCACCGCCATCTTTGCCGGTACCCTCATCGGTTGCTCCAACTCGGTTAGTTCCGGCGGTACGGGAGGGGGAGGCACGCCATCCGTGCAGGTCGCGGTCACGGGCTCCTCGGCAGTACGCGTTGGCAGCACAGCCCAGTACGCGGCCGCTGTCACAGGCACGGCCAACACGTCCGTGACATGGGAGATCAACGGCCTCGTGGGCGGCAGCGCGGCTACAGGAACGATCTCAAACTCTGGACTCTACAGCGCTCCTGCAACACTCCCTGCAAACGCAACGCTCACTGTGACTGCGGTAAGCCAGGTGAGTGCCTCTGCTTCGGGAACGGAAAGCGTGGCATTGCAGAACCCGGTACCCATACTGACAAGCGCCACCGCGTTGCAGGTGGGCAGCTCGCTGTCCTATGCCGTCGACGTCATCGGAACCAGCTTCGTACAAGGGGCCACCATCAACTACGGCTCCACGGCGCAGTCCACAACCTTCGTCTCATCGACGGAACTGCAGGCAACAATTACGGTACCGTCCGGTACCACCAGCATCGGTCTCAGCGTGACGAACCCGAATCCGGGTTCCAGCTCGTCTTCGACGGCCACGGTCAGCATCACCTTCTTTACGACGACAGCGACCACAGCGGCACGTCTGCTCGACCAGGCAACGTTTGGCCCCACCACGGCGGCGATCACGCAGGTCCAGCAGATGGGAGTCAGCGCGTGGATCCAGAACCAGTTTTCGCAGCCTACGACAACGCTCGCCGCGATCCCGACCAACCCCTTGCCAACGCTTTGTTTCTCTTCAAACACGGCGTATTCATGTGCGGAGAGTGAGTGGTGGCAGGCGGTGATCACCGGCCCGGATCAACTTCGCCAGCGCGTGGCATTTGCGTTATCGGAGATGTTCGTCATCTCCACGCAGACCGTGCCTGGCCAGACGATTCCTGCGTATCACAACATGCTCGCGAACGACGCCTTTACCAACTTCGCGACGATCATGCATGACGTCTCTGTATCTCCCGGCATGGGCGATTACCTCAACATGTTGAACAGCGCCAAGCCTGCGACAGGGCAGATTGCGAACGAAAACTACGCTCGCGAGAACATGCAGCTGTTCACCATTGGCTTGGATCTGCTGAATCAGGATGGTTCCCTGCAATTAGACGGCTCTGGAAACCCGATTCCCGCCTATACCCAGGCACAGGTGCAAGCGTTTGCTCGTGCGTATACCGGTTGGACCTACGGCAACGCGGCCGGAACCACACTTACCAAGTTTCCGAACTCGACCGCCGACTGGGTCGATCCGATGCAGCCTGTCGACAGCGCACATGACACCACCTCCAAGACGCTGCTGAACAGTACGGTGCTCCCCGCGGGCCAGACCACAACGCAGGACCTCGCCGGCGCATTGGGCAATCTCTTCAACCATCCCAATGCAGGTCCGTTCGTCTGCAAGCAGCTCATCCAGCATCTCGTCACGAGCACGCCAAGTCCCGCTTACGTCTCTCGTGTCGCTGCGGTCTTCGCCAATAACGGAAGCGGAGTCCGCGGCGACATGCAAGCGGTCATCACTGCGATCCTGACAGACCAGGAAGCCCGCGCCGGAGACACCAATGCGAGCTTCGATGGTGGCCACTTCCGCGAGCCCATTCTCTTCATCACCGCCATGATGCGGGCATTCAACTTTTCAAACACTTCAACGACTGGGTCCTGGGTCTCGCTCTCCACGTATTCGAACAATCTCAACGAGCGGCCCTATCGTGCGAACTCGGTCTTCAACTTCTTCCCTCCGGACTACGTGATCCCGGCAACGACGATCAACGCGCCCGAGTTTGGAATCGAAAACACAGCCACCGCCACGCTGCAGGAGTCTCTCGCGGACTCCATCGTGAACAACAAGATCTCCGCCTTTACGGTGGATCTCTCCAACACCAGTTCGTGGGGTGTGCTTGCGGCGAATCCAACGAACCTCGTCACCGCACTCAATACTCTTCTCATGCACTCGCAGATGCCGTCGGCGATGCAAACGGCCATCGTCAACACCATCACACCGCTCACCTCGAACGCGCAGCGGGTACGCATTGCGATCTTCCTGATTGTCACCAGCCCGCAGTACAAGATCATCCACTAAGGGGCCCACCATGTACGTTCGTCGTCGCGGATTTATCAAGTACGCTTCGCTGGCAGCCGCCGGCAGCATCGCGGGTCTTCGTCCATTCGGTGCGCTCAATGCGCTCGCGCAGACCGCAGGCGATTACAAGGCGCTGGTCTGTGTCTTCATGTTCGGCGGCAATGACGCCAACAACATGATCATCCCGTTCGACACTTCGGGTTACACCAACTACTCCAACGTTCGCGCCGGGTTGGCGCTTGCGCAGAACACGTTGCTCCCGTTGACGCCTCTGCCGAACTTCGCGCTGCACCCAAGCTTGCCGGACGTGCAGTCGCTGTTCAACTCGGGGAATATCGCGCTGGTGGCGAACGTGGGTACACTCGTGCAGCCCACGACGCGCACTCAGTACCTCGCGGGCAGCACGGTGCCACAGAACCTCTTCTCGCACCCGGACCAGCAGGAAGAGTGGCAGAACGCGTCGCAGGATAGTTCGGCGCCTACCGGTTGGGCTGGCCGCATCTCGGATGTGCTGAACGGCAGCTACAACGCATCGGCATCGGTTCCGATGATTACTTCGGTCGATGGTGACACGCTCTTCTGCAATGGCATCGCGACCACACCGGTCTCTGTGTCTGCAGGGAACCTTGGCAATGCAGCCTGTTCGGAGGGCGCAGCCTGCGCCGCGCGCCTCTCGACCGCGCAATCGCTCATCACGATGAGCACCGGTGTCTCGCTGGTCACGCAGGATCAGGGCATCGCTTCGAACGCCTATAAATACTCATCGATCCTGACAGCTGCGACGCAGTCAGTCACGCCGTTGAAGACCGTATTTCCCACCGGTAGCCCACTCGCGGCGCAGCTGCAACAGATCGCGCAGATCATCCAGGTCAGAGCCGCGCTCGGCGTACAGCGCCAGATCTTCTTCGCGGGCGTTGGCAACTTCGACACGCACTCTGATCAGCTGACGCTCCAGGCGAGCCTTCTCACGGAGCTCAGTGGAGCACTCGCCGCCTTCAACGCAGCGACCATCGAGATGGGCGTGCAGAGCAACGTCACCACCTTCACCATGAGCGATTTCGCTCGCACCTTCCAGCCGAACTCGAACTCCGGCAGCGACCACGCCTGGGGTTCGCATCACATCGTCATGGGCGGAGCAGTGAAGGGCGGCCAGATGTACGGCACCTGGCCGACGCTCGCGCTCGGTGGCCCGGACGACTCAGGCTCGAACGGCCGCTGGGTACCATCGTCGGCGAGCATTCAGTATGCTGCTACACTGGCCGAGTGGTTTGGGGTACCCCAGTCTGCACTGGCAACGGTCTTCCCGAACATCGCGAACTTCAAGTCGAACAACATGGGTTTTATCTAACCCGTAGCCTTGGGACTGCGTTCTAGCGCGACAGCAGGAAGACGCCCAGCGCCACAAACGCCGTCGCCATCCAGCGACGCTTGTCCACACGTTCGCGCAGGAAGAACTTCGCCGCAATCGCGTTGCCGATGTAGGTCAGCGCGGCGATGGCTGGTCCCGCGAGCGAGAGGTTCGCGAGACTCAGCGCGGCGAGCATGGTGAAGAAGTTCAGCGCCATGCAGAGCGCTCCGGTGACGAAGCGAAGGTTGGTGAGCACAGCAGCAATCGCGCCACCGAGCCCCTTGACCGCGCGAATGTCATCGAGGTCGCCGAGCTGCTGCATGCCTGCCGCGATCATGACCTCACCCACCACGGCAAGCGCCGCAACGAGCAGGATTGCCGTCCACGCCTGCAGGCTACCGGCCGGTGCGAGCTGAATCAGGAGCGTCTTCATCGCCCAGCTCCTGCATCCATCCGATCGAGTTCCGGATGCTCTGTCCGCGAAGGCCCACCCGCGACGAAGCCTACGGCGCAGACGATGAGGCCAATCCCAGCCCAGCGCGACCACGACAGTTGCTCATGCAGCCAGTACCGGCCCAGCAGGGCGATCACGACGTAGCCGAATGCCGTCGCAGGCATCACAAACGTAAGATCCGCCCAGCTCAACGCGGTCGTATAGCTGGCAAAAAAGCCAATCAAAAGCACGATACCGAGGTCGACGTAAACATTGAACAGAGCGTGCCACAGCAGGCCGAGATGATGGACATCGACCGGCCCCACCTGCGCCATGCCACGGGCAAGCAGGGAATCGCCCACGGAGGCCGTGAGCATGATGGCGATGAGGATGGCGTACTGCGAGGGCTTTAGTGCGTGCTTCATTGCTCTTACTAGGTTAGATGAATGCGGTGTGTGAACGTCGCACGGGGCAAAGCAAAACGGCCAGCCGAGGCTGACCGTTTACCGAGCGTCGAGCATCGAACGCTTACGCGTTCATGCTCACCGATTCCTGAGCCTTGAGTGCCTTTTCTTCGGCCTTGGCGCGGGCAGCCTTGTTGCGCTGTGCACGAAGCTTCATGAAGCTCTTTGCCTCGACGTAGAGACGCGGCACGTCGCGGTTGACGATTGCCTTCCAGACCACGCGGAACGCAGCCTTGGGGCGGAAGTAGTACTCGTCGTAGAAGCGGTGGACCTGCTCCATCACGTACTCGGTCGGAAGCCCCGGGTACTCGATGTGCGCCATCTGGTGACCGCCGCTGTCCTGCATGTTCTCGTTGGTGATGAAGCCACCCTTCTTCGCGAAGTCGTAGAACTCCGTGCCGGGGTAAGCATGCGCCACCGAAACCTGAATGGTCTCGCAGTCCAGGGTCTTGGCGAAGTTGATCGTGTTGCGGATCGACTCCTTCGTCTCGCCGGGCAGGCCGAGGATGAAGTCAGCGTGGATGACGAGGCCGAGGTCGTGGCAGTTCTTCACGAACTCGCGCGCCTTCTCAACCGTGGCGCCCTTCTTGATGTTCTTCAGGATCTGCGGATCGCCAGACTCGAAGCCGACGATCAGCAGCCGGCAGCCGGCTTCCTTCATCGCCTTCAGGGTCTCGTAGCTGGTGGTCACGCGCGAGGTGCAGCTCCACGTCAGGCCAAGCGGCTTCAGCTTCTCGCAAAGCTCGATTGTGCGGGCCGACTGGATGTTGAACGTGTCGTCATCGAAGAAGAACTCCTTCACATGCGGGAAGTTCTCCTTCGCCCACTTCATCTCCGCTGCCACGTCATCGGTGGAGCGCTTGCGCCACGCATGGCCCGAGAGGGTCTGCGGCCACAGGCAGAAGGTGCACTGCGCCGGGCAGCCGCGTGTGGAGTACAGCGAGATGTAAGGGTGCAGCAGGAAGGGCACGTTGTAGCGCGTCACGTCCATGTCGCGCTTGTAGATCTTGGTCGCCCAGGGCATCGCGTCCAGGTCCTCGACCTGAGGACGGTCGGGGTTGTGCTGGATGACGCCGTTCGCGTCCTTGTAGCTGAGGCCGAGAATCTCGTTGATTGGCTTGCCGTTGGCGTATTCCACTACGGTGAAGTCGAACTCGCGGCGGCAGATGAAGTCGATCACCTCGCACTCATTCAGAGCGCGATCCGGGTCGGTCGTCACCGGTGGTCCAACGAAACAGATCTTGATCTTCGGGTTCGCAGCCTTAATGGCGCGCGCGAGACCGTGATCGCCCGACCAGCCTACCGTCGAGGTGAAGAGCACCAGGAACTCATAGTCCTTGGCGATCTGAATGGTCTCGTCGGCCGAAATGTGGTGTGGCGGCGCGTCGAGGAGCCGAGACCCTTCCAGCATGCCCGCGGGGTAGGCAAGCCACACCGGGTACCAGTAGGACTCGATCTCGCGGGTGGCAGGCCAGCGGGAGCTGGCGCCGCCATCGAAATTCTCAAAGGACGGGGGGTTCAGGAGCAGGGTCTTCAGCGGCATATCAGTCTCCGATTTTAGCACCTGGGCAGGGGTTCCGAGCGGTTTCCGGGTGCCTCAGGCAGCATCCGCGCTGGTGCAGAAAAAGCTTCTGACGAACCCGCCGGGAGGTCCCGGCGGTTACTTGTGACCAACGGTCGCGGAGATACCCGTTCCCGCCGGCGAGGTGCCCTGCAGCCAGTTGTCCAGCTGCCGGGTCTGGCGCATCAGGTTCACCTTGGACTGGTCGAGCGTGCCCTTGGCTGTGAGGTAGTCCAACCGCCGTTGTTGCAGGTCAATACGCGCGGTTTGTTCATCCTTCGGATTGAGTAGCGGGGCTTGCGGGTTCGTTGCATCCGGCGGGGCGTTGAGCTGGATCATGATCGCCTTCAGCTGCTCCTCGGCGAGGTCTTGCGAGTCCTGCGAGACCCGCGCGGAAGCTTCGAGCTCCGATAGCGAATGCTGCAGTTTCGCCCGGCCTTCGAGAAACTGGTTGCGTTGGTCTTCTGCCTGGAAGCGCGCGCTGACGGCCTCCGCGGCCGACTCGTGTGCCCTGGCCTCATGGCCGCGGTCGTACAACGGAATCATGATCTGGATGCCCACCGACGCCGCGTTGTCGGAGTGCTGCGTCTGGAATGCGGGATAGTAGAACGCGTAGTTTGTGTGCGTGGTACTGATGCGGCTGTAGTTAGCGCCGAAGCTCAGCTGCGGACGGAAGCGATACCGCGAGTCTCCGAAAGCCTTCTCCTGCTTCGAAAGCGCATTCGCAAAGGCCGCGCGGACTCCGTAGCTGTCTGGCTGGGTGTTGAGCGGTCCACCCAATTGCGTCACGTCGGGGATCGGGGGGATGGAGTCCGCAACCGTGACCAGCTTGTTTCCGGGCATGCCGATGAGGCGTCCCAGGTGGTCGGCCTGGGCCGCTATATCGTCCTCGATCTGGAGCTCGGCAAAGCGCGTCTGATCCAGCTTCAGGCGGGCCTTGAGCAGGTCCACCCGAGCGTCCTGACCGGCATCGATGCGCTGCTGAACGATGCTTACCAGCCGTCCCGAAGCCGCATGTTCGTCGCGCAGGGCCGCGGCCTTCTCCTCATCGTTGTGCAATGCAAGATAGGTTGCGACGACGTCCTCAATCACCTTCTCGCGGGTCTCCTGCAGCGAGAGCCGGGCGGATTCGACGGATGCCGCAGCGGCTCTCACGAAGTCCTTCTGGGAGAAGTTGAAGAGCAGCGACGAACTCGACAGCTGGAACACGGTCGGCACGCTCAGCGGAACTCCGGTGGAGGTTCCATAGCCACCACTGGCGCTGGCGGTTGGCACATAGGCGTCGTGCGCCTCCGAAAAGGCGGCCTGCGCTCGCTTCACATCGGCTTGCGCCGCAAGCACCTTGGGATCGTTGCGCAGGGCGAGGTCCACCGCGGAGCTCAGGGAGAGCTGCGCGTGCGCCCGCCCGGTGGTGCAGAGCACCACGATTGCTACCATCGTCCATCGCGCCGACAACCGAATCCGTCCCATCATCCTCTGATGCCTTCCGGAAACTGCCCGGGAGGTCTGTTCCAATCTACAGGCCCTGCAGTGCTTTGCTTGCCGGTGCGTAGTTCGACGCCAGCGCAAGTGCCTTGTTGATTTCGATCTTAGCGCCCGCCACATCGCCGTCCTTCTTCAACATCAGTCCCAGCTTGGTGTGGACCCGGAAGGTTGGAGCTTCGTCGCTCTTGGCGGAGCCTTCGAGGTACTGCCGCAGCCAGTGTTCCGGACGTTCCAACCCCCAGTGATTCTCCTGCAGCAGCGTAGCGGAGTCGACAGTCGGTGAGCCGTGGCGGGTGTCCAGAGCCACCGCATGCTCCAGTGCACTCACCGCCTGTTTTCCGTCGCTACGGCGGAAGAAATACGCTCCGAGATCGACCCAGGCCTCGGGGCGATTCGCGACCGCTGTCGCAGCACGAAACTCGCGCTCAGCAGTCGGAAAGTCTTTTTGCTTCTCAGCGATCATCGCCCGGACGCGGTGGCCGGCTTCCGGCATTGTTCCGGAGATCTTGTCAGCCAGATCGGCGGCAAGATCCACACCTCCGCCGACGATGGACGGAGCCCCAACATAGAACTCCCCAAGGTCGTTTGCGGCGGCGGCGTTGTGAGGATCAAGCTGGTACGCGGACTCGAAGGACGACTTCACCTTGCGGGCGAGCTTCATTGCCGCGAAGGGGCCAGCGTTCCTGGCCTTCAACCCGTAGGCGCGGCCCATCCACAGCTGCGCTTGGCTGTCGTCATGGAGCGTTTGAAGTGCCACCTCGCAGGCGGTCACGGCCTGATCGCCCAGCTCTTCGGCGTAATACGCTCGGCACAAAAGCAGCTGCGACTGGCCGTCCTGCGAACCGACCAGCATCCGAACCAGCTCGTCGACGCGGCCCTCCATCAAGGCATGCTCCGCCGCCGGGCGATCCAGCGCCCATGCCGAAGCTCCAGCGAACACGAAGGTTGCTGCCACCAGCCACACGGCAGCCCGGAATCGCCACACAGGATGCGGCGTCAGGGGGGATGCGAAATGCGCGGCTTGGAGTGGAACCCGGTTCGACAAGACAGTGCTCAACGCTGGAGATTCACCGGTAGACCGTCGGAGAGCTCGGTCTCGGTGGTGGAGCGCAGCACGACGACGTCGCCCTCGTGCAGACCGCTTGTGATCTCGAACTGCGCAAGGTTGACCATGCCGACGGTGATGGGCGTGCGCGCGAGCTTGCCGCCGACCACGCGGTACACGTAGTCATTCGCGCCCTGGGTGTGCAGTGCCTCGCGAGGCAGGGACAGGACGCCGTGCCGTTCCTTCGTCGTCACATGAACAGTGACGTTGGTATTGGGAAGCAAGTCTCCGTTGGCGTCGTCGACCGTGATAATGCTCTCGCCAACATTGCGGGTGCCGTAGATCGTAACGGTGGTCGGGGCCTTGAGCACATGGCCGTGCCACAGCTTGCCCGGCTTGGCCGCCCACTCGATGGTCACAGGCTGGCCGGCTGCGAGGTCACCAATCTGCGGCTCGTCGAAGTACGCCCGAACCTGGAGCTTGTTCAGGTCAGCAAGATTCAGCAGCAGGGCACCGGTCTGAACGTAGTCATACGGGTTCACCGCAATGGCATAAACCTTGCCGGAGATTGGGGAACGGATATCGGAGGCCGCGAAGTCGCTCTCAGCCGCACTGAGTGCCGTGGATGCCTGTGTCACGAGTGCCTTCTGCGAGCTGAAATCTCCGCCGGAGTAGCGTCCGGCCTGCCTGGAGAGCAGCTGATCGAGGTGAGCCTGGTCGCCATTCAGCTTGTCCTGTGCCTGCTGCACCTCGTTGGGCGAAGCAGCTCCAGAAGCGGCAAGCTGCTTCCGCGTCGCCAGCGTCTGCTGATCCTGCGCCACAGTCGTCCTCGCGGCAGCGATGTCAGCCTTCTGGCTTAGCAATTCATCCTGGGTGCCACCCTGTTGCAGGTTACGGAGACCCTGCTCCGCGGTCTGCAAACTTGCCTGCGCCGTGGCAATGCGGCTCGCCGCGTCGGAGGTGTCCATCTCTACAAGGCGCTGGCCGGACTCCACCCAATCGCCGATCTTCACGAAGAGCTTTTTCACCTGACCGGGGGCGCTGGCGTGCGCCTGGAAGTCCACGGTAGGCTGCACGATGCCATTGCTGGTCACGATGCTGGTGATGTCACGACGCGACACCGCGATGCCTTCGACCGTGGTGCTGGGGCGTGAGGCATGCCAAAAAAGGAAACCAACCAGACCCACGCCCGCAATACCTGCGGCGATCCATATCCAGTTGCGGTTTGGAGCTGGTTCTCGGGAAGCCATATGTACAAAGCGCAGTATATAAGACGCTTCGACACGCCCTTCGATCCGGAAGATTTACGTTGATGATCTCGGGATCAAGTTCGGCTACCTGCATCGGCTCGACGAGCGGCTACGATCTCCAGCTCCCATCCGGCAAATCCAGGCTTCCAGTTGCGATGCAGACGATAGAGCAGGTCCATCGCATCTCCTTGCTGCCAGCCTTCGTCCGCCGCTAGTTCGGCCCAGTTCGTTCTCCGGGTCCAGGCCACTCCGGTGAAGGCAACGCCCGTGTCAGGATCTTCCACGCGCAGCCGCAGGTGCTTCTGCGCCACGGTCCGCGGGGGAGCCGCGAGTCGCACCCCGGCACTCCGCCAGACAGGCTCTTCATTGCCATTGCCAAAGGGTGCCAACCGCTCCAGCGCCGCCAAAAATTCCGGCGTCACCTCGGCGAGTGAAAGGTCTCCATCGTACTGGACGACCTCTGCAGCTCCCGGATCCGGCGAATGCTCGGCCGCATAGCCCTGCATACCCTCCCGCAGCCGCCCCACTCGCTCCGACGACAAGGCGAACCCCACCGCGTGCGCGTGTCCCCCAAAGCGCGCGAGCAGACCTCCGCCGGTCTCTCCGTGGACTGCAGTCAGAGCGTCGAGCAGATGAAAGCCGGCGACGGATCGCCCCGATCCATAGGCGAGCCCGTCGGCCTCATGTGCCAGGACCAGGGCTGGCCGTCCGGTGCGTTCCACCACTCGCGAGGCCAGGATCCCGATGACGCCACGGTGCCATCGCGTTGTCTCTTCGCCGCTCTCCTGTGCTTTGCCATCCCAGCCGTCGTCCAGTACAAGACAGGCTGGCCAATCGCCTTGCGCTTCGCGCAGACCTTCCAGGTACGTATCGATCTCGCGCAGAGCTTCGGCCTCACTGGCGCGGCGATCATCATTCAGCCGATGCAGCTTCGTGGCGAGTGTTCGGGCCAGCTCTGGATCACGGGTGAGAAACATCTCCACCACATCGTTCGCGGCGTCCATTCGGCCAGCCGCATTGATCCGAGGCGCCAGCCGGAAACCCACGTCCATCGCGCTGATCGGGCGTTCGACTCCCGGGCCAAATTCAATCTCCGCCAGCTCCATCAGGGAACGCAGTCCGTGCTGGCTCGGGTGCCTGAGCTCCGCCAGCCCCAGCGCCGCGATGATTCGGTTTTCGCCCGTCAAAGGCACAGCATCCGCGATGGTCGCAATCGCCAGCAGCTTGAGGAAGGAGGGAATCACCTTGGCGCGGAGCTTCGTTCGCTCGGCGTCATCCGCGGCGACCGACTCCAGCAAAGCCTGCGCCAACTTGAACGCCACCGCTGCTCCGCAAAGCTCCTTATATGGATACGGGCATCCCGGCTGGTTCGGATTCACGACCGCCAGCGCATCCGGAATTCCGCCAATCTCGTCCGGCAGGTGGTGGTCCGTGACGATCAGGTCCAGCCCGACGCGGCGAGCTTCTTCCGCCGCCGCGAAGCCGCGAATGCCGGTATCCACGCTGACCACCAGCCGCACGCCTTCGGTCGCAGCCTCAACGATCCGCGAGCCCTGCATTCCGTACCCTTCGCGGATGCGGTGCGGGATGTGGTAGCGAACATCGGGCTTCTGTCCGAAGGCCGCAGCCACCCGTTCCGCCGCCGTCTTCAGCAGGACCGTTGCGACCGTCCCGTCCACGTCGTAGTCGCCATAGATGAGGATCGGCTCGCCAGCGGCCAGGGCGGAACGCAGACGCACCACCGCACGCTCCATGCCGAGCATCAGCAGGGGATCGTGCAGGGCTCGAAGTGTTGGTTGAAGAAAAAGCTGCGCGTCGCTGATCTGTAAGACCCCTCGTGCAATGAGGAGCCGCGCCAGAGGTTCGGCGAGGGACAGCTCGCGGGCAAGGCTCAGGGATGCCTCGGAGACAACCGTCCTCGGCCTCCAGGTTGCGTCGATCACACCGCCGCCCTTACTCGTCTTCGTGATCGTCCACGATGATGCTGCCCAGCTCGGTCATGCTCTCCATCAGCTCCTGGAAGAGGTCGTACCACTCGGTCGCGGTCTCGTAGAGGAAGATCACTCCGCCATGGCTGAAGCCCAGCTGCAGGTAGCCAATCTTTCCGACATGCTGCAGCAGCTCGCGAGCTTCTTCCAGCTCGGCAGCGTCGCCGTCCGGAAAGTTCTGGTCCTTGATCTGGGCCAGCAGGGTCGATACATCTTCCGGCTCGAGCAGGACTTCGCTCATGGTCACGAAAGGCACGGCTGCCGCCTTCGCGTCCTCGACAAAGTCCTTCCAGCTATCAACGTCATCTTCTTCGAAGATGACGGTAGGTACGTCTTCCGGGACGTACGCTTTCATGCGGCGGAGCCCGTGGCCGGCGATGAACGCGACCATGTCGTCGCGCAGGGTCGAAAGATCATCGAACTTCATATCCCTAGTATTCTCGCAGATTTGGACGCCGCTGTGCTCTGGATTTCCCCCAGGTTCCGGATGCCCTTCGACCAGGTACCGCCGGGACCTCCCGGTACCCGAAACGGCAGCAGGTGCCACGTTTGGGCGTCCCCGCCGACGTGCTACCTTTAACCCTGACCATGATCTTCTCCAAGGATTACGTAGGCTACCTCGCGAAGCAGACCACGAAGCACCTGATCGCCGCGAAGATGATCAAGACCGACAAGCCAGAGCTGGTGAACGCACGCGTTGCCAACTCGATGGTCGACGAGCTGTCGCTTGAGGACCGTATCAACGACGAGGTCCGCGTCATCCTCGAGGCCATCCAGGACGATATGCACAAAACCGGCGTCAGCTACCCGGAGATGTTCAAAAAGGTGAAGCAGAAGCTCGTCAATCAGTACAAGGTGGTGCTCTAGTGCGCATCTCCCGCGACAAGCTCAATAAGCTCGCCCACACCGTCGCCGACACTCTGGCCGAGATCGACGAAGTCGAGTTCCTCGAGGAGCGCAACACGATCCGCCAGGAAGCCCGCAAGGCACTCGAGAAGCTGCTGATGGACGAGTTGAAGCTCGACGCCGCCGCCCGGCTCAAGATCGCCTCCCAGCGCCGCATCATCCCCGAGGGCTCCCAGGAATGGGACATCCTCTACCGGAAGTACTACAACGACGAGGTCAAGAAGCTCGGCCTGTGATGTCAGCAAGAGTCCTGAGTTCTGGCTTTCCACCGCCAACTTTTGCTATACTTTGAAAGTCGCAGAGGGTTGCAAAGCCCGAACGTGGCGATATGGTGTAACTGGTTAACACGTCGCCCTCTCAAGGCGAAGAGTTCGGGTTCGAGCCCCGATATCGCTACCAAAATCCCCTACAGAATCAATAATTTGAAGGCAAATACGGAACGCTCCGTGTTTGCCCTTTTCGTTTTGGTGGCACTTTGGTGGCACTCGATTTCCAGGTTCTCCAGTGTGTTCCGCTCGGTTCTTCGGTTTCGCGAATGGCTAACCTATCGATACAGCGTCAACGAACCACCAGTTGGATATTGACCGAGTGGGCAAGTGAGCTGGTGGTGTCTGTCGCGAGGACGGTCACGGTGTACGTTCCCGGGGGAGTGCTGCCTGGAATTTTTCCGTTGCCGCATCCTTGCAGGAAGACCATGGGAGCCACGCCAATGATGGCGATCAGGAGGCCCAGACTTAGCACGGCGGTTCCCATGCGCCTTCTCGCTGCGCGGCGCAATGGAAGCAGCGGAAACAGCAAGAGCCCAGGGATGACAGGTCGGTCAGGCGTTCCTCTAAGGTTCAATGGACGCTTATCGTCCAACCTGCGCTCGAGCTTTGCCTGTCGGCCAAACTCATAGACCTGATTTGTATTGAGAATGAGTGTTACGGTTTGCGGGCCATTGGCAAGTGACTTCGACGTTGGCTGGAAGTAGCACTCTGCATTGATGGGGAACAGCGTGCAATTAAGCGCCACCGTATCGCGGAATCCTCCCAGCGGCGTGAGCGTAACTGTAAGTGGATGGTAATCCCCCGACGGAATACTCACGGACGTTGAAGAGACCGCCACGGCGAAGTCGTACGGCTGAATCACCTCTGCGACGGTGTTCGAGTTACTCGCTGCATATCCGGAAGCACCACCGTAACTAGCCACAATATTGTGCGTGCCGAGCGCGAGCGAGCTAAGACTGAGGTTCGCGGTCCCGCCGGCCAACGGCATAGAGCCCAGCGTCCCGAACTGATCCGCGAACACGACCGTACCCCCAGGTGGAGGCACGCCACTGACTTGAGGGATGACCGTGGCCGTCAGCACGACCGCCTGCCCCTGGTTGGCCGGGTTTGGCGTTGCGGTCAGAGCTGTAACTGTCGCTCCCGCGCCTACGATCTGAACGTCAATATTCGATGTGCTCGCGTTATCGTTGCTTGATCCGGAATAGATCGCGGTCAGGCTATGGCTACCGACCGTCAATGCGGATGTAGTGAAAGCGTATGTGCCCGTCGGCGTGAGCGTCCCAGACCCCAAGACGGTGGAACCATCCATGATGGTGATCGTGCCTGTGGGCGCGGCCGTGGACTGAGGGCTGGTGACGCTCACAGTGAGGCTGATCGGCTGGCCGAACGCTGAGGGATTCGGCGTTGACGACAGCTTGGTCGTGGTCTGTGCTCCATTGACGACAAGAGGCACCATCGCCGAGGTGCTGGATGCGAACTCAGTCGTTGGGCTGTACACGGCGGTAATGTTGTAACTGCCCGGAGTGAGGCTGCCGGCCGTCATCGATGCCGTGCCACCAGCATTTGTGGCAGCGGATCCTAGTAAAGTCGATCCAGCGTAAAAAGAGATCGTCCCGGAGGGATTGCCGAACTGCGAAGTTACGCTCGCCGAGAACGTAACATTCTGGAGAGCCTGCGCAGGATTCGGCGACACCTGAACCAGTGTGGTCGCAGTGGGATAGCCGGTGATGACCTGCGTAAACACGGCTGAGGTGCTGGCATCGAAGTTGAAGTCACCGGGGTAGGTCACCGTGATGCTGTGCGATCCGACGGTGAGAGACGAGGTAGAGACGCTGGCCTTCGCTGAAGCATCCAGCGTCATGGTGCCAAGGGCTGTGGTTCCGTCCAGAAACGTCACGGTCCCTGTCGGCGTATTGCAGTTGCCGGGCACCGTGGCCGTCAGGGTGACATTGCTGCCGCCGGGTGCGGGGTTATTGCTGGAGGTGATTACCGTTGCAGGTTGCGGATGCACCTCATACACGCCCATATCGATGGTGCCGCATACCGTGCGGTTCTTGTGATCCATGTCCTCGGACGGAATGTAGGGAGCCGTCACCGTACCGGCTGCAAGTACCGGAGAGTTCCTCTGCGTGTGAAAATCATCAGCCCCCGCGTTCAGAAAAAGCGGATCGGTTTCGACGTCTGCGTTCGCAAGTTGGCAGGTGGTAGGCATCCCGCTGGTCGCGAACACATCGCTATAGCTGATCGGAGTGGAATAGGAAAGACCGATGCAATCGACAGTAAAGTTGCCGGGCGAATTTGTGTAGAAGAGATTATTCTCCAACACACTGTTAACCCCCAGGGGCACGTACATTGCCGCGCCCCCGAACGTGTTATTGGTTGCTATTAGCGTAATCTGCGATTCGTTGAGCCCGAACTCCGAGTCGCCCCCCTCATAAAACGAACCAATGATGTTCTGCACCAGCATCGCAGTGGTCGCTGGCCAATGCAGTTGGTAGCCGAGAATAACATCTTCCCCTATAGCCGGGGTATTGTTTTGGATCACATTATTCTTCAGAACGATACTCTGCGCGTTCAGCAGGCTTACGCCGGCACTGTAAAACTGCTCGGGCCCATGTGGATTCACATTGGTATTGTGCTCAATCAGGTTTGACTGCAGCGTAATGGAGCCGCCGTTGAAGATCCCGATTCCAGTCCCCGCCAAGGCGTTGCTGTTCAATCCGCACATCGACTGGCTGGGGGGATCTGTGGTTGCCGGGTAGCGGTTGTACCAGATGTGATTCCCTGTGACCGTGGGGCTTCCGCCATTCACGATGAGGATGCCGCAGCTACGATTCTGCTGAATGACATTATTGGTGATGGTGGGTGCAGATCCCGAAATAAGCACCCCCGCAATATTCGCAGTCGAGGTCTGAAGACCATACACCCCCTGGATCGTGAACCCGTTCAGGACTGCGGTGCTCGGCTCGTTCGTCGACAGGTTCACACCCGGACCGGGCTGCGATGGCTGGATGATCGTTGCCGTGGCGCCAGCATATGCGGTTGCGCCGCTGGTGACCGTGATGGCTTTGCCCTTGAAGTCGATGTTCTCGGCATAGGTGCCCGGCGCAACGAGAACGGTATCTCCATTCACAGCCGCGTCGATCCCCGCCTGGATGGTGGGTTGGTCGGCTGGAACGTGAATCGTCGTCTGTGCCGTTCCCTGGGTTGCGATCACGGCGGATAATGCAGCGACCCAAGCCAGCTTACCCGCGAAGAGAAAACCACGCCCTCGAACGATCTGGTCCCGAATACTCATGTAACTCTAGCCCTACCGCTCTGAAATGAGGCTGAACCCTGATCCTGCGAATGACTCTACGCAACGTGCTGCGCGGGTTATCGGCCGTCAGAAATGATGCTGAGTTGGACTCCCGCCACCTTGGAATCGTTATCCAGGTGGACCTCACGACTCTTACTCAGCACGTTCTTGAGTACCTCCTGGTCACGATAGGGTACCGATGTGATGTCCTTCCAGGCGTAGAGCCTGTAGTCCCCCGGAGGCAGAGGTCCGAAGGAGAACTCTCCAGCTTGCCCGACCTGAGCGACCAGTGTAGTCGAGTCTCGGAGCGACTCCAGCAAGACCGCCGTCTTTTGCGGAACGACTTCATCCGCAGAAATCCTGCCTGAAACCGAGGCACGCGTGTCGGCTAATGGAACGGTCACATTGGGATCGTTCATCTCGGCAGTGAGGCGAAGGATATCTCCTTCCACCGGCTTACCGCCGATCTCCATCCGCGCCACATACATATCCTTCCCCCGAACCCCGAGAGCGTAGCTTCCATCGGCAAGGTCTGGGAAAACGAAATGGCCCCTTTCGTCGATCGGCATCTCCAGATGCCATCCAGACCGGGAGCCAAGTCCCGCCAGGGTGACTGTCTTAGGTAGCGAATGCTCTAAATCTAAGCCGTCCGCAGACGGCTGAAGGACGCTCCCTGTTAGCCGGTGACGCCCGATGAGAGCCAAAGTGATGGTGTTCGCCCGCCCAGAAACAACCGTGGCGGTGCCATATTCATGATGGACACGCCCGCCGTCTGCCCAATCCGCGCCAAGACTGATCTCCCCTGAAGGCACCCCCGCAATGGTGAAATTACCTGTTGCGGGATCGTACTCCACCTTCCCGGAAGTCGGCAGATCGAAGGGGCCAACATGGGCTCTCAGCAAGAACGATGGATGCTGCGGTCTTAGTGACAGAACTCCCTTTACCGAGTTGGGAACCTCTGGTCTCACCACTACGTCGGCGATACCGACTGCCCCATGGCTAAGCGAGACAGCGGTCGATTCAAGGAATTGCGTAGTTCCGGGAGAGAACGTTCGCGGATAGATCTTGGCAATCGCCTCTATAGCTTTGTCTGGCTCTGATGTGGACGGTGGCGCCGGGACTGCCGAGACGATGTATTGCCCTGGTCGTAGAGAACCGCACTCGTACCTGCCCTCGACCGTGCTCGTGGTCGAACACATCGCGAACAGATCGAGCTTCCCGTTCACCACCGCCCGTCCGTAGACCACGACGGCTGCTACCAGGGGATGCCCCTCGGCATCCGCGATCCTTCCCTGAATGGATGCCGATCTGTCCCGCGCTAGATCCAAGGCGCTGGTCTGTGCCGTAGCAGCACCGCAAAGGGTGATGAGCGATAGCACGGCAAATGCCACTAGGTTCCATTTGGAGTGCTTGCCGATAGAACTTCGAACGACCATACAAAAGGCCCCCACAATCGCTTGAGAACATAAAAGGGGCATGTCCGCGTTCACCGAGGACATGCCCCAAAGGGAATCAGAACGTCGTCGTAGCCTGGTACAGGTAGTAGTTACTATCGTTCGAGCTATAAAACGCAGTGATGTAAGGAGTAAATGAGCTGACTCCCTGGACCAGGACCGGACGGCTGGTCATCTGAATCCCGGTGTTTGTGCTGGCGGTGTAGTTGACCCCGTCTGTGGAGTACTTCCAGAGGAAGTTGTGTCCACTGTCGTTGCTCCGGAAGCCAACGTACATGGTCGGCGGGACGTTCCCGTTCTGCGTCGTGACGAGCAACGACGGTTCCGTGGAGGTAGTGTCCTCGTTGTTGTTTGTGATGTTCGTGTTTTCCTGGATCGTCTGTCCGTTGTCCGTGGACGTGAACATCCTCAGGGCGTGTGTATTGTCGTACTCCTCGTAGCCGATGTAAAGCGTACCGTTCCAGTAGGCCAGGGATGGGTTGAAGTTCATCGCGCGGCTGCCGGGGAAGTTCGTGCAGGTGGTCGCTCCGTTAGCTGCGGTGCACGAGTTCATCGGACGTCTCCATCGAAACGACCGGGTGCTCTTGGTTGGAGATAGTCGCCAGCATGAGGCCGTCGAAGCAGGCCGTCCGTTCGCGCAGCTGCAAGAAGCCGGGATGCGGACGGCTACATTGAATGACATCGTTCGCCAGCTCGATCCAGAGTTGAAGCATGTCGTCGAACAGTTGGCACGCGGACAGGTGGGAGCCGCCGTCGAGAGTTTTGATCAGCAGGGCCGAGTACACCAGGTGAAAGGACGCGATGAGCGCGTTGCGGTCAGCCGCATTCACGTCGAAGACACAGTTACGCCCCATTGCGAAGCGCACTATACAAGCGCTTCGGGCGGCGTTCGACTTGGATCTCTGGGACATAGCGTGGGAAACGTATGGAAAAGGTGCTTCCGGCGCCAGGATCGCTGATGACATCGATTCCAGCGTGATGCGCTGCAGCGATCCCTTTCGCAATGGCGAGACCGAGGCCGCGTCCGCCTTCATGTGCACGAGAGGGGTCTTCGCGGAAGAAGCGATCGAAGATTCGCTCGCGGTTAGACGGCGAAATGCCTATCCCGTTGTCCGTGACCTGCAGCACGACGGCGGAGTCTTCGATATGTGCGCGCGCAGAGATGGTTCCATTCTCGGGGGTGTATTTGACGGCATTGTCGATAAGGATGGTGACCAGTCGGCGTAGCAGTGGAAGATCTCCGCGAACGTAGGCTCCGGCGGATGAAGTCCAGCACAGATGTTGGTGCTTTAGCGCAGCGTGGCCCTGCAACTGTTCACATGCTTCTTCGACGACCTCGTTCAGATCCAAAGGCAACAGGACGACCTCCTGCTGGCTTGGGTCGGTAGAGGCGATCGCCAGCAGGTCATCGAGCATCCGTGAGGTAGCGATGGATTCATTCGCGATTGTCGTGAGCGCCGCGCGATAGTCCGTGCTGCTGCGCTCTGCACGAAGAGCCATCTGTGCAGTCGCGAGCATCACGGTCGTTGAGGTTCGCAGGTCATGCGAGAGATCGTGCGTGAACTGCTTCAGGCGGCCGACGGCCAGGTCGACGCGCTCCAACAACTCGTTCCAGGTCTCTGCGAGGCGCTGAATTTCGTCGCCCGTATCTGGTACGGGGAGCCGGCGTTCGAGGCTTCCAATCCCGATGGTCCGCGCATCGCTGGTCATGCGATCCACCGGATGCATCGCGCGGCGGCTGAGGAGAAAGCCCGCGGCGACCGATGCGATCAGCATCAGAGGCGCAGCGATGAGAAACGAACGGATCACACGGTCCAGCACGTCGTAGTGTTCGTCCATCGAGCCAGCCAGACATAACACCACCGGCCTTCCATCGAGCTGCGCCGCGTGCTTCAGCGTGCGCATGCGGTGGCCATCCAACGTGACCTCTCCGAAGCAGGCCTGCCGGCAAATGCCCTCCGGCCATTGGATCGAAGGGTGTGGGAGCTCGTCAGGATAGATTCTTCGTCCGGAGAGATCGAAGATCTCCAGGGTGTCGTAAGGAGCAACGGTCGCGTCCATGAAGTAGCGCAGCTGATCTCTCAGGCTGATGCCGGGAACGTGCGCATAGGTGTCGTTGATGTAATGTTCAAGCCGCTGTTCGCGTCGCTGCATGGTTTCGGCACGAGACGTGAGCAATGCGCGCCGGAGGTACAGATACGTGCTAAGGCCCACCACGCTCATCCAGCTAACTGTGAGCAGCACGTAGAGCACATTCAACTTCACGCGAATGGAGCGGAAGCGAATCATGCGTGTTCTTGCGCGGTGAGCATGTAGCCGAGTCCTCTCATCGTGCGAATCATCGCTGTCGGATCGCCGGGAGAAAGCTTCACGCGCAGGCTGTGAATGTAGAACTCAAGACTGCCTTCGCGCACATCGGCGTCGAATCCCCAACCGGCTTCAATGAGTTGATCGCGCGTGACAACATTGTTGACACGCCGCATCATGAGCTCGAGAAGAATGAACTCTTTCTTGGTAAGCGTGATCTCCTGGTCTCCACGAACGAGCAATCGTCTGCTGCGCTCAAGCACGCAATGGCCGGCGCGTAGTGTGGATGGCTGGGAGATGGGACCACGTCGCGCAACAGCACGGACGCGGGCGAGCAGCACTTCAAGTTGGAACGGCTTGGTGAGATAGTCATCCGCTCCGAGATCGAGGCCGCGTACGATGTCGGCTTTTCCATCGCGGGCCGTGAGCAGCAAGATCGGAATCGCGAAGCCTCTCGAGCGCGCTTGGCTAAGCACGGAAAAGCCATCCAGCGCCGGTAGCATGACATCCAGCACTGCTACGTCGAAGTGGTTGCTCTCGATGAGACTTAGGCCCACCGCGCCATCATGAGCCGTATGCACCTGATGCCCGTCTTCAGCGAGCCCCTGCTGAATCACGTGTCCGATGCGCTTGTCATCCTCGATGATCAGAACATTCATGGTCTGTTCAAACGCTAGCCGGTCAAGGTTGCGTTCCGGTGAATTATGCCTGCGTCCTCTCGATTCCTAAGCTTCCCCTAAGCCTCGTTCGCTTGAATGGCTTCAGTTCCGCAGAGTCTGTGTGCCGCATCGCGCTGCAATGACGCAGTGATGAGGCATTCGACTGACCCGGAGAGAGAACGGGATGAAAAAGATCTGCAACACTCTTGTCCTATTGGCGCTTCTGTCACCGCAGATTCCTGCGGGCGCGGCCGTGCCGCTGATCTTCTATGGCGGTCTGATTCACGCGGGCACCTACACCGAGACCGTGGGCATCAGCGACGTTGCCCCGACCCTCGCAGCCATACTCCATATCCAGGCGCCCAGTGGCAGCGTAGGCCATGTACTGCATGAGCTGATGCCAGACCAGCCTTGGGGAGCGCAGAGCAAGTAACCGTTATCCCAATACCTCCAAAGGAGAACCGCTCCAATGAACTCTCAGCGTTTTCGTTTCCTCTGCCCTGCAATCGTGCTTTTCTCTGCTGCGGCATTCCTACCTTCGTCGGCACAGCAGCCGCAAACACTCCCCTCCAACTACATCCGCGTCTCGGCGCCGTATGCGGAGAAGATCGTCGTTGCCGCGATGAAGAGGCACAGCAGCCAGATCCAAAAGATTGGTTTGCATGCGGTGCCTCCACAGGCCAGCGACAACGTGATCATCGCTTCGAATCTGCCGGAGAAGATCGGCAAGAAAAACTCCGCTTCTGATATGGAGATTCTTGCCGCGGGCAAGCCTCATCTGCTGCGTGATGAGAAGGGTAAGTTCTTCGACCTCGCGATACCCGTCCACGACAAGGCCGGCCGCGACATCGGCGGCGGTTTGCTTGTGATGGAAGTGCCCTACGCGGATGCTGCCAGCGAAAGCGAGGCCATGCATATCGGTCTTGCGATCCGCGATGAGTTGCAGCGCCAGATCCCCAGCAAAGAGTCGTTGTACCGATAGCCGGAGCCGTTGCGTCGGGGCGGCATGCGCAGAATGCGGGCGCTTCGACCAGAGACGGAGCCGAACAGTTCTTTCAGGAGTGTGACGTGCGAAAGCTCATTTTCTTGTTGCTGTTTTCCTGCGTGATGTCGTCGTCGGCCCAGACCGACCGCGCTACAGTGACGGGTACCATCGAGGATTCGATGGGTGCCCGCGTTCCGGGCGCCAGCGTAGTTGTTTCCGCTGCCGATACGGCCATCGCGCATCAGACCGCCACGAGTGGCGCAGGCGTCTACACGATCTCCGCATTGCGCGTGGGTAACTACACGGCGGAGATCACGGCGAAGGGCTTCGAGCCCATCCACGTCGAAGCGTTTCAACTCAATGTGGGCCAGACCCTTATATTGAACGTCACTTTGCGACCGGAGAGCGTCTCGACACAGGTGGAGGTCATCTCGGCTGACACGGGTCTCGACAAGAACTCCGCGGCATTGGGCATCGTTGTCCAGGGCGGCCAAATTCGCTCGGTGCCGCTCAATGGGCGTAACTGGGTGAGCTTGATGACGATTACTCCTGGCGTGATCGATTCGGGTACTGGCTCGCAGGACCAGATGCGCTTCGTCGGCCTCTCCGACGAGGACAATGTCTATCACCTGGATGGTGTGGACATGTCTGGCGTCAATCACTCCTATCAAAAGGTCACAATCCGCTTGCAGCCTTCCACCGAAGCACTGGCTGAGTTTCGCGCCAATGCTGCGGTGTACAGCGCAGATCAGGGCGGTGAGCCCGGGGGGCAGATGGAACTCGTATCCCGCAGCGGCGGCGATCGCTTCCATGGCGCCATGTGGGAATTCATCCGCAACAGTGTCTTCGATGCCGCACCGTGGGGCGCCGCAACAGGCCTCCCCGCGCTGCACTTGAACAACTTCGGAGCGAACTTGGGCGGCCCAGCGTGGCGCAGCAGGAAGATGTTCTTCTTCGTCAATTGGGAGTCGCTGCGCCAGGACATCAATCAGCCCATCAACGGCTACGTGCCGAGCGCCTCCTACAGGGCTGCGGTTCTCGCCACGTCCCCCCAACTCGCTCCCATTGTCAATGCGTTTCCGACCTCTACCGTTACCACCTCCAACGCCAGTGAGAACATCTGGTATGGCAACGGCAAGAATACGCAGACGGAAGACTCCGGCCTCGCTCGCTTCGATTACCAGGTCGATGCGAAGACTGCGCTCTCCGTCCGCTATATGACGGACCACTTCGTCAACACTGCTCCGTACAGCGCAGGAAACGGATACCTCACTGATACAGGCTTCACGACCCTGACGACGCCAAACGTCGTTGTCGACTTGCAGCGTACGTTTTCTCCACGCCTGCTCAATGACTTCAAGTTCGGCGTAAATCGCGCGGCATTCACGCAGGGTCAGAGCACTGCGCTGCCTATCGCGGTCTCCGTCTCGGGGCTCTCCGCCTTCGGCAATCCCAGCGGCTCGGTGCGCTTCGATAATAGCTTCAACACGGTGGACGATCTCACCTACACCAAGGGCCGCCACACGCTGAAGGCAGGCGTCTACATTCGTCGCATCCAGGAGAACAAGTCCTCGCCGAACACCTTCAACCAGACGATCTCTTTCACGAGTCTGCAGAGCTTCCAGAACGACCTGATCGACAGCGACAGCTACAAGGGCTCGGTGCCGCTCACTGGCCAGCGCATGACGGAGTACTTTGGCTACATCCTCGATCAGTACCAGATGCGTCCGAACCTGATGTGGAACGTGGGCTTGCGCTACGAATACTTTGGCGTGGACCACGAGGTGCTTGGTCGGGGTGTGCTGGTCGACCCCTTGACGTGCCCTACCGTCACCTGCCCGGCGGGGACACAATGGTACAGTCCCAACCTGCTGGACTTCTCGCCGCGGATCAGCGTTACGTGGTCGCCGACGGCGTTGCATGGCAAGACCGTGGTGCGCTCGGGCTTCGGAATCTATGACGGCAACGGCCAGTTCGGGAATCTTGGTCAGCCGGTAGGCAACATCACCGCAGCGAGCTACACGCTGACGCAGCAGCAGGCTCCGGGCCTCAGCTATCCGCTTGGCACTTACACCGGCGCTATCTCGGAAAGCTACAGCCCGGCTGCTTCCCCTCGTAACCGCAAGGACCTGCAGATCGACGAATGGACGCTCTCCGTGCAGCACGAGGTGCTGCCGCGGACGCAGGTGACGCTCACGTACATCGGAGATTCGCAGTCACACGCCTTCTCTGATTGGACGCTCAATGGCATCAACCCCAACACGAACACGCGTCCCTATGCTGGGTACTCCACGCTGGACTACCGCGGCAGCTTCAATCATGCAACGTACCATGCCCTGGATGCGACGATTCAGCGCAACATTCATCCTGGCCTGTTCGTTGAAGCCAACTATCAATGGTCGCACTCCATTGATGGCGGCGGTGTCGGTGGCGGCGAGGCTGATATCCCGCAGAACTTCAACTGCCTGCGCTGCGAGCGAGCCTCCAGCGACAAGGACATGCGCCACTACTTCACGACCAGCCTGGTGTGGGACCTGCCCATTGGTCGCGGTCACGCGCTGCTCGGCGACGTCCCTTCGCTGGCCAACACTCTTCTTGGCGGATGGCAGTTGAGCGGTATTGCAGACGCTCGCTCTGGCCTGCCGGTCAATATCCTCATCAGCCGTGCGACGACCGCATTGCCCGATCAGCTGAACAAGAACCAACGTCCTAATCTTGTGCCTGGGCAGCCGTTGTATCCCACCAATCGCACACCGCAGAACTGGTTCAACGCTGCGGCGTTCTCTACGCCCGCAAACGGCACGTGGGGTAACACGCCACGCAACTACGGCCGCGCTCCCGGACTCTGGCAGATCGACCCTGCGCTGAGTAAGCGGTTCGCGATCCGCGAGGGCATGGCGCTCAACTTCCGTGCGGAAGCCTTCAACATCCTCAACCGCGCGCAGTATGGCACGCCGGGCGCCACGGTGGGCACCAGCTCCTTCGGCGTCATCACCAGCTCGTTCAATACGGTACCAACAGGTACCGGAACGCCTCGCGAACTTCAGTTCATGCTGAAGTTCGAATACTAAGTCTTCCCCGGCCCTCCACGGCATCATTCGTGGAGGGCCACTTTTCCTGGAGGAAATGTGAAACTGTCCCTCACTCCCACGCTTAAGCTTCCGCTTGGCATCGCTGCTGTCGCTCTGTTCTCTCTTGTTTTCCATCCCGCTTTCGCGGAGACGCCCGTCACGCTGCTGCGGACGATCTACCTGCCGGAGATCACCGGGGACTTCGACCACTTCGCCGTCGATCTCAAGCGCAACCACCTCTTCGTCTCTGCCGAGGTACACCACTCCGTTGAGATGTTCGACCTGCACACCGGCGAGCACCTGCGCAGCCTGAGCGGCTATAAGACCCCCCACACGCTGGCCTTCGATGCGAAGAAGGATGAACTATTGGTGTGCGATGGTGGCGACTCCTCGCTGCTGGTGGTCGATCCTTCCGACTTCCACCGCATTGATCGCATACAGCTCGTCGATGGCTCTGCGACCGGCAAAGGAGACTCGCCCGATGCGGGTTACTATGACGCTGCCACGCGATTGCTCTACATCGGCAACGGTGGCGCCTCGGCGGATCTCCCCAACTCAACGATCTCTGTTTTCTCGCCGGAAGCTGGCAAGATCATCGCGAACATCGACATTCCTGGAAATAACGTGGAGAGCATCGTCGTCGATGACGCGCACCGCCGCCTCTACGTCAACATCCGCGACAAGCGAGAGATTGGAGTTGTCGACCTCGAAGCGAACAAGGTCATCGCGATCTGGACCGTCGATGGCCTCAACAAGAACACAGCGATGTCTATGGATAAGGCCACAGGCCGGCTTTTTGTCGCCGGCCGCAACCCCGGCCTTTTCTATGTCTTCGATGTGAATACCGGCAAGGTCGTCGCGCAGATGCCGTGCGTGAACGTGAACGACGACATGATCTTCGATGCCTCCAGTAAGCGAGTCTATGTCTCGGGACTCGGTGGCTTGAGCGTCTTCCACGAGGACACACCGGACCGCTACACGGAGCTTCTCAACCTGCCCACCAACGGAGGCAAGACCTCCGCGTATGTGCCCTCGCTCCACCAGTTGTTCGTCATCCATCCAAAGACGGATGTCGACGTTGCGGCGTTGCTGGTCTACAAGGTCAATCCATAGGCAAATCTCTTCCTGGTGCAGAGCGGATGGGAGAAGAACAGATGACAGCCGTCTGAAGCCCTGAAAACTCTGGGATTCGCGCACCACGGCCCACGTCTTCTGCCAACGGCCAGATGCGGCGTCAATCGCCGCATCTCCACCATGACGTCGACGCTCGTGATCACGGGAGTCAGCGGAACGACTCGGTCAAATTACGATCTCTATTTCCTCGACGTCAGATTGAGGGGAGAAATCAATCTCTTCGGGTGTCAGGGAAGAGCTGACTGATAAACCGTTCCGTGCCGCTTGTCCAGGTGGGCATAACGAAACCCAGGTCTTTGTGAATGCGATGGCAGTTCAAGCGTGAGTTGAGCGGCCTCTTCGCCGGCGTTGGATAGTCGCTCGTGGGAATTGGAACCAGCTTCGCGAAGGTCTTCTTTGGTTCGCACTGCTGCGCAAGGCGAAGGACCTCATTGGCGAAACCACACCATGATGTCTCTCCCGCATTGCAGGCGTGATAGACGCCCCCCAGGCCGGTTCTGAGCACGTCGCCAGGGTCACCCCCGCGCTCTGCTGCAACGATCGTGTGGAGTGTAAGGGCAGCCAGATCGTCGGCCAGCGTAGGAGCTCCGATCTGGTCGGCCACGATGTTCATCTGAGCCCGGTCGCCTGCCAGTCGAAGAATCGTGAGAGGGAAGTTCTTTCCGCCCGCGGCATAGACCCAACTCGTTCTGAAGATCACATGTGGAGCTCCACTCGCAGCCAGAGCCTGCTCGCCTGCAAGCTTCGTCGCCCCATAGACATTCTGAGGTGCCTTGGGGTCGTCTTCCTTCCACGGGATCGTACCCTCGCCGGAAAACACGTAGTCAGTCGAGAAGTGCACGACACCCGCCCCGACCGAGGCTGCCGCTTCGCCGATGATCCCGGGGGCGATCGCATTGATCGCTGCTGCAGACGCTTCATCGGACTCAGCTTTGTCTACCTGCGTGTAGGCCGCAGGATTGAGAATCCAGCCCGGCTCGTGAGCACGGATGTAGGTCCGAATGGAGTCGGGGTCGCTGAGGTCTAGATCGTGGCGCCCGGGCGTCAACAGCGGGCGGCCTGTTTCTCGCAGCAGCGATACCAGGGCGCCACCCACCTGACCGGTGGCGCCTGTAATCAGAACGGGGCGGGGAACCTGCATGCCAGGCCTGTCCAAAGAGGTCATGAGTGAATTCGAGTCCTAGGCACGATCGCTGTAGTTGGTGTCGATCCACTTGAGGTATTCGCCGCTCTTCACGGAGTCGATCCATTCGGTGTTCTCGAGATACCAGGAGACCGTCTTGCGCAAGCCGGTCTCGAAGCTCTCCTGCGGATGCCAACCAAGTTCACCTTCGATCTTCGTTGCGTCGATGGCATAACGGCGGTCATGGCCGGGACGATCCTGCACGAAGCGGATGAGCTGGGAGTGGGGACGATACTTGGACTCGGGCACAAGCTCATCGAGCAGCGCGCAGAGCGTGTTCACAACGTCAAGATTCGCGCGCTGGTTGCAGCCGCCGACGTTATACGTCTCTCCGACTCGCCCCTTTTCGAGCACAGTGCGAATGGCAGAGCAGTGATCCTTGACGTACAGCCAGTCGCGCACCTGCTGCCCATCGCCGTAGACCGGTAATGGCTTGCCGTCGAGAGCGTTGAGGATCATTAGCGGGATCAGCTTCTCAGGGAAATGATACGGCCCGTAATTGTTCGAGCAGTTCGTCATGGTCGTGGGCAGGCCATAGGTATGGTGCCACGCGCGCACGAGGTGATCGCTGGCCGCCTTGGAAGCGGCATAGGGGCTGTTGGGTGCGTAGGGCGTGTTCTCGTGGAACGCGGGATCCTGGGGCTCGAGCGTCCCATAGACTTCGTCCGTCGAGACGTGATGAAAGCGGAATGCGGCCCGCTCGGCGCCATCGAGAGTGTCGTAGTGTTCACGTGCAGCCTTCAGCAGCTGGAAGGTGCCATCGATGTTTGTCTTGAGAAAAGCTTCCGGTCCGAGGATGGAACGATCCACGTGGCTCTCGGCTGCGAAATGGACGATGGCACGGAAGCGGTGCCTTTGGAAGAGCCCGCGAAGCAGCTCTCCATCGCAGATGTCGCCGTGGACAAAGGTGTAATCAGGATTGCCTTCGAGAGAACTGAGCGTAAGTGGATTCGCAGCGTAGGTAAGTTTGTCCAGGTTAACCAGCGGTCCTGCCCCGATCGCAAACCAGTCGAGGACAAAGTTTGCGCCGATGAAACCAGCGCCGCCGGTCACGAGAATGGGGGCGTTGTGGGGATCGCTCATGAGATCGCCTCCGTGAAGAAATGTGCGCCTGATTCCAGCGCAATCGAGTGTGATTGCCAACCACTGAACACTTGATTCTGGTTCATTGTAGCGGCATGCTCCGCACCATCAGGTAATGCCAGGCCGGCATCCTCATCGCGGCTGCCTGCGATACACTGACAATCCAGCAGGTTCCCCCGAAATCAAAGACTTTCATTCGACGGGTTCCCTGGCACGGGGAACAGATACGCTGCAGTTGGACGCCCGGGGAGGCGAATGGCCGGAGGAACTCTCAAGCGGGATACCTTGTGGATGATGGGAGGAAACTTCCTCTCGCTTGGTTTTCAGGCCGTCTACTTCGTGCTGATCGGAAGAGCCATTGGAAGCACGCAATACGGTCTATTTGTTGGCGTCGCCAGTTTCCTCAGCGTCTTCGGTCAGTTCAGTACGATGGGCATGGAACTCATCCTCGTCCGGGATGTGAGTCGCGACCGCGAGCACTTTGCCAGGTATTGGGGTACGTCCCTCAGGGTCATTCTGCTGGGCTTCGTGGTGACGACGACGGCGTCGCTTGCGTTGGGACGTTTCTTCCTCGACAAGAGTGTGTACCACCTGATCCCGGGAATTGCGGTCGCTGATCTGTTGTTTGCGAAGATCGCCTTGATGGCGAGCAAAGCGTTCCAGGGTGTGGGAGATTTTGCCCGCAGTGCGAACGTCTCTGTCCTGACGAATGTGAGCAAGGCGATCACTGCGGCCTGCCTTTACGGCTACGTGCTCTTCACGAAGATGCCATCCTCGGCGCAGACCTGGACGCACGTGTACTGGATCGCCTCGATGGTCTCGGCGGTGGTTGCGTTCGCACTGGTTACGATCTACATCGGTCCCGCGGGGAGAGGGCACATCGATCGTCGGAGCCTGGTGGAAGGGCTCGGCTTCATGACCTCGAACAGCTCGATTTCGATCTACAACGACATCGATAAGACGATTCTGGTCAGCCGCGGTATGGACGAGGCGGCGGGTACATATTCCGCGGCATATCGCATCGTCGATGTTGCAAGTTCACCGATCTACAGCGTCTATTCTGCAGCATTTCCAGCGTTCTTCCGCGAAGGAGCCAAGGGAATGCGCTACGCGATGCAGATGGCGCTCAAGATCTCGCGCAAGACTATACCGTTCTCTCTGGCCGCTGCGGGATTGATGTTCGTTTCAGCAGGCCTGCTGCCTTATATCTTTGGCCAGAGCTTTGCCGGATCGGTCGCCGCGCTTCGGTGGCTATGCCTGCTGCCTTTGATACGCTCCCTGCATTACGCCGGCGGTATGACCCTCACCGCGTCGGTGTCGCAGTGGTACAGAACGGTGCAGCAGGTCTTTGTCGCCCTCCTCAACGTGGGCTTGAATCTATGGCTCATACCGCATTACTCCTGGAGGGGCGCGGCTGCGGCGAGTCTGATCTCCGATGGAACATTAGCGGCGCTGAACTGGATCTCGGTACTGTGGCTCATGCGATCGCAGGAACGACGCTGGCGGGCCGCGGCGTCACAAGCCTGAATCGTAACTCCGGCATTCGCCGGGCATCGGGTTCCTTATGCTCAAGTGGCGTGCCGAGGTACCTCTCCATCAGGCATACTCGGTAGGATGAATCGCTGGAATGATCGCAGCAGGCGGACCTTTCTGAAAGCAGTGGGAGTTTCCGGCGTGATGGCTGCCAGGCCCGCATGGAGTGCCATGGGCGCAATGCTTCCCGCGGCTGGCTCGTACCCCTCGAAGCGCCCCAGTCAGGCCGATCGCAAGTTCTCGAGCCCGGCGGTCGAGGCTTTCCTGGACCGAGTGTCGGCGCGCATCCCTGATCCTGAGCTCGCCTGGATCTTTCGCAACTGCTATCCGAATACGCTGGACACAACCGTCCAGCCAGGCACGTTTGAAGGCAAGCCCGACACTGCCGTCCTCACCGGCGACATCGCAGCCATGTGGCTGCGCGACTCCTCCGCCCAGGTCTGGCCATATCTTCCGTTGCTCAAGGAAGACACGCGCCTTCGTGCCCTGATCGAAGGCGTTATCCGCCGCCAGGCTCGTTGTCTGCTGATCGACACCTACGCGAACGCCTTTATGGCAGACCTCAATGCGCCGCCACTGGAGTGGAGCGTGAAGGACCGCACCGAGATGAAGCAGGGTGTCGGCGAGCGCAAGTACGAACTCGACTCGCTCTGCTATCCGATCCGGTTGGCGCATGGGTACTGGCGTGCCACGGGAGATACCAGCCCCTTCGACACGCGCTGGAAGAAGGCGATGCTTGCCGTTCTGAACACCATGCGCGTGCAACAGAGGAAGCACGGAGACGGGCCTTACCGCTTCCAGCGCAACGCGGAAAATCCCACTGACACTCTGATCAATGGCATCGGTTCGCCCGGGAATCCGGTGGGCCTGATCGCCTCATGCTTCCGGCCGTCAGACGATGCGTGCCTCCTTCCTTTCCTCGTCCCTTCAAACCTCTTTGCCGTCACGAGCCTCCAGCAACTGGCGAAGATGGCCAACGACATTCTCTTCGACGCTGCGATGGCCAACCAGGCCACGGCGTTGGCCAACGAAGTGTCGGCAGCTCTCAAGGAACACGCCATCGTGGACACGCCGCAAGGCACGGTGTGGGCTTATGAGGTGGATGGTTTCGGCGGGCAGGTGCTGATGGACGATGCAAACGTCCCCAGTCTGCTTGGCCTCCCGTACATCGAGAGTTCGCCCGATGTTTCTCTATACCTGCGCACGCGATCCATGCTGTGGAGCGAACGTAACCCGTGGTTCTTCCGCGGTAGCGCAGGGGAGGGAATCGGCGGCCCTCACGTCGGCAGGGACAGTGTCTGGCCGATGTCGCAGATCATCTACGCTCTCACCAGCAACTCCGACGACGAGATTCGTCAGGCGGTGCAGAGGCTCAAAGCTTCCACCGCCGGCACTGGCTTCATGCACGAGAGCTACAACAAGGACGACGTAACCCGCTTCACGCGGTCGTGGTTCGCATGGGCCAACACGCTGTTTGGAGAGCTCGTAGCGAAGGTCGCCATGTCGAAGCCCGAGCTATTGCAGCGCTAAAGCTTCCAGCCTCTGCTCAAACGTTTTCCTTCGCACGATTCAGCCGATCCGTTTAGGATGGCTGCGGCAACGTGCAGGCACTTGTTGCCCACGCACGAAACCCGGAGAATCTGAAGATGTCGATGAACCGCCGCGAGCTCGCGAAGCTCGCGCTAGCCGCAGCCGCAACTCCTTTGCTAGAAGCCCCAGCGCACGCTGCTCGTTCGCCAGCTTCACCCGCAGCGCAGGGAGGCAGCTTCCCTCAAGGCTTCGTTTGGGGCACCGCCACGGCTGCGTATCAGGTCGAGGGAGCAGCGAACCTGGGCGGCCGTGGCAAGTCCATCTGGGACACCTTCTCGCACATCCCCGGCAAGGTAGCTAACGGCGATACCGGCGATGTCTCGGCGGACCAGTACCATCGCTTCAAAGAAGACATCGCCCTGATGCGGGATCTCGGCGTCAAGGGCTATCGCTTTTCCGTTTCTTGGACGCGTATCTTCCCCGATGGCTTGGCGACAGGCAATCCCAACGCCGAGGGCCTGGGCTACTATCAGCGCCTCGTCGACGCGCTTCGCGAGGCGAGTATCGAGCCTTACTGCACGCTCTTTCACTGGGATCTTCCGCAGGCCCTCGAGGACAAGGGCGGCTGGCAGAATCGCGATACGGCCCAGCATTTCGCCGATTACGCCGCCGTCGTAGGCTCGAAGCTCTCAGACCGCGTAAGCCACTTCATGACCACCAACGAGATCCGGTCCTTCACGGAGCTCGGTTATGCCAATGGTGTCCATGCGCCGGGATTGAAGCTCGATGCGCAAGGTGTCGCCCAGGTGAAGCATCATGGTGTGCTGGCGCATGGCCTGGCTGTGCAGGCCCTTCGAGCGCATGCCAGGCCGGGCACGATGATCGGTCTCGCGGAGAACCCTGCTGCGGCCACCCCGGTCATCCCCGATGCGGCCAACATCCATGCCGCTGAGGCCGCTCTGCGCGAGGAGAACGCACCCTTCCTGACCGCGATCTTCGAAGGCAGGTACACCGAACGCTATCTGGCGCAACTCGGCGGCTCCGCTCCAAAGTTCACCGACGCTGAGATGAAAGCCATCAGCAGCCCCCTCGACTTTGTCGGTCTCAACATCTACAACCCGATGTACATCAAGGCGGCTGACACCCCGGCTGGCTACACCGTCGTGCATCCCTCGCCTACGTATCCGCGCATGGCGAGTCCCTGGCTCACGGTCGGGCCCGAAGCCCTGTACTGGGTGCCGCTCCTCGTCGGCCGCACGTGGCAGCCCAGGGCGATCTACATCACCGAGAACGGCGCCTCCGCAGCCGATCTGATGACACCCCACGGTGAGGTGCTCGACATCGACCGCGCGATGTTCCTGCGCAACTACCTCAACCAGCTGCAACGGTCCATCACGGATGGTGCGCCGGTAAAGGGCTACTTTGTCTGGAGCCTGTTGGACAACTTTGAATGGGCGGATGGCTACGACAAGCGTTTTGGCATCGTCTACGTGGACTACAAGACGCAGAAGCGCACGCCCAAGCTATCCGCACACCTCTATCGGAACATCGTTATGCAGAATCGCATCGTGTAGATGCTCCGTCACCGGGAGCTACGCACGCGTTCGCCGCGTAGCTCTCGGCATGACCCGTTGCGCCGGTGCGGGTGCGGGAGCTTCGACCACTCGCCACGGCACCGGCGATGCAAGCACCATCGCCGTGTTGGTCGAGACGTACGGCATCATGGAATCGATGACCTCCTGGATGTGCTGCATGTCACGGGCCGCAACCTGTACGAGGAACGATTCCGCCCCCGTTACCCGGTGGCACTCGAGCACCTCGGGAATCTTTGTCGTCATCTTCGCGAAGCGATCAAGCTTGTCCCCCGCGACCGTCACCTTCACGAAGGCACGCACGGGCAGTCCCATCTTCGCCACGTCGACCATCGCCCTGTAGCCGAGGATCACACCACGATCCTCGAGCTTGCGAACCCGCTCGATGACCGACGGCGTAGACAGGCCCACGCGGCGCGCAAGTTCTGCAAAGGGCGTGCGCGCATTCTCTTGCAGTGCGAGCAGGATCGCACGGTCGTACGCGTCAAGTTCGGGTTCGGAAAGCGTCGTATGGGTCATCTGGAGCCTTTCTGGCGGATTGGGTTGCAGATCCATGGCAATTCGGACATGTTTCCTGAAAGTATAAGGAAGAATGCCACTAGCACCTTACGTCAACGCTGTGCGGGAGCGGCAGAATCCCCTACCGTAATTACATGTCCGCCCAGGCTGTTTCGCAGCTCCCCGCCAACTGTTCCTCCATCGCTGAAGCCTTTCAGCCGCTCCGGCATCTCGTCGGCAACACGCCACTGTTCGCAGTGCGCTTCCGGGTGCATGGACAGATCCGCACGATCTACGCGAAGGCCGAGCACCTCAATCTGACGGGCTCCATCAAGGACCGCATGGCCCTGCACCTTCTCGAGACAGCGTATCGCGATGGTTCCCTGAAGCCGGGTGATCGGCTCGCGGAAGCGACCAGCGGCAACACCGGCATCTCCCTGGCGGCCATCGGACGTGCGCTCGGACATCCCACCACCATCTACATGCCCAACTGGCTCAGCCAGGAGCGCGTCAAGCTCATCCAGAGCTTCGGCGCCGAAATCGTCCTCGTCTCCAGGGAAGAGGGTGGCTTCCTCGGCAGCATCCGCATGACGCAGGAGCTTGCCGCGCGCGAGCCCAACGTCTTCCTGCCACGCCAGTTCGCCAATTGCGCGAACCTCGACGCACATCGTTGCACCACAGGGCCGGAGATCCTTGAGCAAATGCAGGGCATCGGCATGACTCCGGCAGCCTTCGTCGCGGGCGTGGGTACCGGGGGCACCATTATGGGCGTGGGAAGCTATCTCAAGGATCAGGTTCCCGGCATCGCCATCCACCCTGTCGAGCCAGCCGAGTCGCCGACGCTCTCCACGGGCCACAAGGTCGGCTCGCATCGCATCCAGGGCATCTCCGATGAATTCATTCCGCCGATCCTTGAACTCAGCCAGCTCGATGAGATCCTTGCCATCTCAGACAGCGATTCGATCCTGATGGCGCAGAAGCTCGCTCGCAAGCTGGGGCTCGGCGTCGGGATCTCTTCAGGCTGTAACTTCCTTGCGGCCCTGATGGCTCAGGACCGGCTCGGCGTCGATGCTCCGGTCGTTACCATCTTCTCTGATGACAACAAGAAATACCTGAGCACGGCACTCTTCGCAGACGAGCCTGTGCGTGACGATCACGTAGCCCCACACGTCGAGTTGCTGGATTATCGGGTGATCGCCCGGACTGCGGCCGCAGCGTAGGTGCTACGCGTGGCCGCGGCGCTTCTTTGCGGCGGGCTCAGGAGCATAGCAGCGGAGAAACAACCCCACCGCTTGTTCGATGTGTTTCTTCGCTGGCGCGCTCTCGGAGATCCCGAGGGCCGAAGCGGTCATGGTCCGGGCCCCGATGATGAGATCCAGGAATACGTCCGCAGCACGCAGGGGATCCTCCTCACGCAGGAAATTGGCCTTCATCTGCTTCGCCAGGTAACGGCTCGTATCGATCCTCCCACTCCCCGGCCCCAGCTTGTAAAACTGCTTAGCCATCGCGGGATCGTGGAAGGACTCTGCCGCTACGATGCGGAAAAGCTGCCGGAAGCGCCGTGACGAGACATGCCTGTGGATCGTTGCGCCGGCATGCAGCAGCACTGTACTCATGTCGCCTTCAACAGACCACTCCGCCCTCATCTCGGTGGCGATCTCTTCCTGCAGACGCGTTATCGCAGCATGCAGGACAGCGCGCTTATCACCGAAGTGTGTGTAAAGTTCTCGCTTAGAGACCTTCGCGCGGCTTGCGATCACCGACGTGCCGGTGCTTTCATAGCCGGCTTCCAGGAACAGTTCGGTTGCGGCATCGAGAATACGCCCGAACGCTTCGGGCTTGTCACTTACTTCCTTCTTCGGCATGGCGGCCATTGTCTTTCTATGGGCGACGATCCGGCAATCGTCTGATATCTGTCCGGGATTATCGCTCAAACCCCAGCCGTTGCAAGACTTTCATCTCATCGCAATTATGTGGCTACAACCTTCGTTGTAGCTGCCGCCGTCACTGCGGATGATGACGCTAACCAGCTAGGCCGCCGGTCAGCCCCCGAGAAACTCTCGAAGCGCACGATTGAAGGCTTCCGGATGCTCGATATTGAGCAGGTGGGCTCCATCCACCTCCGTGACCTTCGAGTCGGCAATATGCTCCGCGAGAAACCCCGCGTCGATGCCGGTGGTTGTGGAATCCTGTGGCCCGAAGATGATCAGCGTAGGAGCGGTGATTCGTTCAAGGCTGCCACGCGAGTCCGCATCGCGCACCACCGCGCAGGCTGCGGTATAGCCAAGAGGATCGCAGCTCTCGAACTCCTGCCTCACCTTCGCTACGAGTTCCCGCTCTCGCCAGCGAAAGCCTTCGGTGAACCAGCGCTCCATCGTCGCCCCAGCGATCGACACCATGCCATCTTCAAGCACCGTGGCAATGCGTTCATTCCAGCCAGCCGCAGTTCCAAACTTCGCCGCAGTGCTGGCAAGGACGAGCTTCGCCAGCCGATCTCCAGCGTTGGCGCCGATCCACTGCGCCACAGCGCCGCCCATTGAGAGCCCGCAGAGATGAACCCGTTCCAGGCCAAGATGATCGAGCAGTGCAAGCAGGTCCTGGCTGAGCTGTTCAACGTTGTATGGCCCTTCAGGGACGGACGACGCGCCATGGCCTCGCGCGTCATAGCGAAGGATGCTGTAGTGCGCAGCGAGCTCCGCCACCTGTGCATCCCACATGGTCAGCGTGGCTCCCAGGGAGTTCGAAAACACCAGCACAGGCCTGCCCGGATTCTGTGTGAACTCGTAGTGGGTGCGGAGGTCGTTGTGTTCGAAGAATGGCATCGTGTTCCGTGCTTTCGGCGGTTGTCTCCGGGGGCTCAGCCGTGTTGCGGAAGCATCTCCAGCACGAGCAAATTCCAGTCCATGAAGCCCGCGTGGCTCAGCGGCTCCCCTCTATCAGGATGGTAGTACTCGTTCAGCGATCCGGAGCGGCGAAGGTCGCGCGCCAGCATGCTGATCGTGGCCGAGGCCATGGCGTTGGCCTGTTCGCGAAAGCCTGCACGGACCAGTCCGCTCCAGGTCAGGTAGTTCGCGATGATCCACACGGGCCCCAGCCAGTTGCTCGGGTTGCTGCTTGCAGCAAGGGAGTACATCGGCTCAGCCGCCGAGAGCGTTCGCACGCCGTAGCTCGCACCCAGGCCACGCTGATTTCGCAGGTGCTCGGCAAGCGCCCGGTTCTGATCCTCAGTACAGATGCCCGCCCACATCGGAAGAAAGCCGGTGAAGGTCTGCAGCCGAAGCGGAAGGGAACTCCAGCTCATCGCCATGCCCAGAGGAATGCCATGGATCAGCTCGGCGCGCCGATCGGCACACTGCACGTCCGCTGTGTAGAAGAACCGGTCGCGCGGGTCCCAGCAATGCTGCTGGATTGCACGGACCAAAGCCGCAGCCTCGCGCTCGTACTGCTCTCCGTCGGTGCTGTGTCCCGTGCGACGCGACAGCTCCGCGGCAGCCTTCAGATCCTGGTAGTAAAGGCAGTTCAGCAGCAGATTGGCCGACGAAAAGAACGGCCGCCCAAAGGTCGTGGGGTCGTTGTCATTGCCGATGGCCACATCATCGCCCCACACCAGAAGGCCGGTGTGGCTCAGGTTGTCCGCCCTCCACGAATCGTAGAAGCGCCTCAGTCTGGCAAGTGATGGCTCGAACCATCGCGCGTCGCGCATCTCCTTCGGGCCGCGGTCCGCCGCCAGCAGAGCAAGTTGCGCCAGCACCGGCTTTGCCTGGTTCTCCTTGTGAGGACGCGAGCCCTTCAGGCATCCGAGCGGATCCGCGTCCTTCATCGTGATCAGCATGGGAACACGGCCTTCAGAGCTCTGGTGATCGAAGAAGTTCGCGAGGCTGCCTTGTGCATGTTGAGCTACTTCGCTTGATAGCCCGGCATCCTTCGTTCTATCGGCCACCTCGAACAACCCACGCGCGGTCCAAAGTGTGTCCCAGTCCCAAAGGTCGGCGGAGTATGTCGCGCCGGGCAGGGAAGGTGCAATGCTGGGGAAGCGAAGCACTCCCGCTGGCTTTCGGAGGAGATCACGAGCGTGCAGCGTGAAGTAGCGAAGCAGCAGGGTCGCGTCATCCTCGCTCGCCTCCGGACCGGCTGCAAAGGACGTTGCCGCGACCGAGGACGCCCCGGCAAAGGACAGGCAGCGAAGAAGATCGCGTCGATTCATTGTTTGCTTCTCCGTTCAAACCGCACGCAGGTTGCGCATCAATCCCTATCGACCGCGCTTCTTACGAAGCAGCTCCCCAACCTTTGCTTCCATCGCATCGAGGTCCGCTTCGCCCTCGAATCGCGCCCGGATCACTCCGTCGCGGTCGATGAGTATCGTAACCGGCACACCCAGCACACCACCGTAAAGGCGTCCCAGCTTTGCATCGCCCATCATCACCGGGTAATTGAGCTTCGTCTTTCGGACATAGGTATCCACCGGTGGCTGGTCGTCGTCAATCGAGACCCCGAGCACCTGCAGACCTCTGGTCCCATAACGCTGTTGCCACTCCATGAAGCGCGGAATCTCCAGCCGGCACGGACCGCACCACGTCGCCCAGAAATTGAGCAGCACCACATGCCCTCGGTAGGCAGACAGACTGATAGGACGATGGTCGATGCTGTCACGGGTGAAGGCCGGAGCCGCGTGGTTCAGCAAAGGAAAGGATTCCGCTGCGGGCGCAGGTCGTGCTTTCGAACCGAACAGCACCATCGCAGCGAAGACGAGAAGTCGAGTCGCGAATTGCATGGCGCTACTTGCTCGGCTCAGACGGATAGCCCTTGGCGACCCAGTTCGTGCCGAAGTTGTCCGCGAGATAGAGCACGCGCACGTGCGTGAAGCCCATGTCATGCAGCAGGTTCCATGCCGGTGCGATGTTGGGGCAACGAGCCCACGGGCAGCAGCCGCAATACAGGACGATGTCCTGGTCCGGCGCGAGGTTTTCCGCCCGCGCTCCGAGGATGTTCAGTCCCTCCGGCTTGCCCGTCGGGCCCATGTACTCGGCATGAGGAATGTGCGCCTGTTCAAAGAGAACACGCGAGCCCACCTGGAAGATCAGCTGGCCCTTCGCAGCGCCGGACTTCAACTCGGCTGCGAACACTTCAGGCTGCACGAGATGGTCCTGTGGCACTGAGGACGCGGGCACATGCTCGGGCACGGCTGGAGCTTGAGCCGTGAGAGTTCGCGAGCCCAGCAACGCAGCACTCATCAGAACGGCAGCTACAACTGCCCTGGCAACGAGACGGCGGAACGAATGGCGGGAAACAGCACAATGAATCTCAGCAACGCGAATCATCGATATACCTTTCCCGCCATCCTAACGCCAGCCGGTGTCTTACATCCCGGCAGGAATCATCCGGAAGTCCTCAGGCTCGGCGCCCTGCGGCACCTCCCAACCCCCCGGGGGTGTTGTGCGCTCGCTCGTCGGCCCCCACGTATGCGGCTCATAGGAACGCAGTGGCGTATGGGCCGCCAGCACCGGATCCACGATCCGCCACGCCTCTTCGACGTAGTCCTGACGCGCGAACAGCGTTGGGTCACCCGCCATGGCGTCGGTAAGGACGCGCTCGTAGGCTTCCATCTCCTCGGGCTGAGAGTGACGGCAGGCCACAAGCTCCACTCCGGCGCGGCCCGGCTTGCCTGGGTTCGTCACGCTCACGGCCATCGCAATCGTCATCTCAGGGCTGATCCGCAGGCGAATATAGTTTTGCGGACCGGGATCTTCGTTGATCCACGTCTCCGGGGGCCGCTTCAGGCGTGCCAGTACCTCCATGCACGTCAGAGGCATCTGCTTTCCGGCACGGATATAGAACGGAACGCCGCTCCAGCGCCACGATTTTACGTCCACGCGCATCGCAGCAAACGTTTCGACGTCGGAGTCCTTCGCGACGCCCGGCTCATCGAGGTAGCCGTTGAACTGCCCGCGCATCACGTCCTCTGGATGGACGGTCTGCATGGCGCGCAGAACCTTTACCTTTTCGTTGCGGATCGACTCGGAGTCGTTGCAGGCCGGCGGCTCCATGGCAGCGTTACAAAGCACCTGGAAGATGTGATTCTGCACGACGTCGCGGATCGTGCCGGTCTGGTCATAGAACGCCCCGCGCCCCTGGATGCCGAAGTCTTCGGCCATCGTGATCTGCACGCTCTCGATGTACTTGCTGTTCCAGATGGGCTCGAGAAAGCTGTTATCGAAGCGGAAGCTCACCAGGTTGTGCACCGGGCCCTTGGCCAGGTAGTGATCGATGCGGAAGATGGAGGATTCTGGAAACGCGCTGAGCAGGATGCGATTCAGCTCCCGGGCCGAGGCCAGGTCGTGACCGAACGGCTTCTCGACGATCATCCTCGCGCCCTGAGACGCTCCGGAGGCCACTAGCTGCTCGACGACCTTCTCAAACATCACCGGAGGAATCGCCAGGTAATGCGACGGGCACTTTGCATCCCCAAGCAGGCGCTTGACCTCGGCAAAGGTGGCAGCTTCGGCGTAGTCGCCATCCACGTAGCGCAGCAGGGAACTCAGCTTCTCCCACGCCGCCGAGTCCACCCCACCGTGCTTTTCCAGCGAGTCATGGGCCCGCGCCTTCAACTGGTCCAAGTTCCAGCCTGCCTTGGCGACACCGATCACCGGAACGTCCAGCGAGCCGCGCTTCACCATCGCCTGCAGGGCTGGGAAGATCTTCTTGTAAGCCAGGTCTCCGGTGGCGCCAAAGAAAACCAGCGCGTCCGACTGCGTCTTGCTCATGTACACGACCTCCGGGAGTCTTCCACCTTACCGGACATGATGTCCGGTGAGGTGGTTCTCTCCCAGCATAGATGCCCGGACGGGTGTGGGGGCTTCGTCGCCAGAACTCAAACTGGTTGGCCCGCAGCCCCCCTTTCGTGCCGAAGCTGCAGGCGCAGCTATTACAAAGGTCATGCCCCATGCGCACGTGCCGAAAGGCGTTGGCCTGAGTGCCTCGGTAACGTGTGCGAGGCCCCTTCGCGACATCGCTTTAAGGAGTTCCGTGGCAGGTGCAGATCGAAATCTCCGCACCAGCACTGCACTTTCAGCTGGGCCTCGCAAACCGTTGACATACCAGCGAATTCGCGTCGCTTCGAGCGTTCGACAGGCCGCGTATTATGTCGTGCATCTGCAGTGGGACGCGCACCCCGTTCGTGTCATACCGAAGCCCTCTCGAATCCGTAGGATCGACCCTGTAGTGACTTGCAAGGAGAGGGGCCCATGCCTTACAGCATTGGAAGAGTCATCGAGTGTGAGCGCGGGGTCTTTGAGCGGGACCTGAACCTGCGGCCCTTCGAGGTGGCTCATACTCTGCGCGACCATCCCCTGCTGCAACTCAGCGCACTCATCGAACTGGCCGATGCGATGGCATCCAGCGCTCCCTCGGACGTGGACTACAACCAGGGCGTCATCGAGACCCGCGAGAACCGCAGCCATCGCCCGCCTCCGACGCGGGACTACGCTGCCCGCCTCCTGCATTTCATCAACCAGGCGGATGCCTCCGTGACGCTTCGCCATATCGAGCGCCAGGATGGCTACCGGCAGATCATGGAAGCTCTGGTCCTCGACGCTCTGTCGCTCGCCGGCGCCGGCACCAACGACCTCCTTCGGCGGATCGAGTCCTTCGAGGCCATCCTGCTGGTCACCTCTCCCAATCGTGTCACCGAGTACCACGTCGACAGCGACTGCTCGTGGATCTTCCAGGTCGGTGGCGCCAAGTCCATCCACCTCTTCGACCGCGAAGACACCAGCATCCTTCCCCAGGAAGAACTGGAGCGCTTCTATGCTGTAGACCGGCGCGCCCCGCGCTACAAGCCGCAATACGAGAGCCGCGCCAACATCACAACGATCGCGCCCGGCTCAGGACTGCACATTCCCGCCAACACCCCGCACTGGCTGTTGAATGGTCCCGAGGTGTCGATCTCGCTCAACATCGTCTTTCATCTCCGCGATGCCGTCCACGCGAGCCTTTACCGCGCGAATCACTTCCTCCGCAAGGTTGGCGTCACGCCCTCGATTCCCGGACAGTTTCCCGCACGGGATCGCGCCAAGGCCATCGCTTCCAGCCTGATGATGAAGCTCGGCCGCAGGTTGAGCTCGAGCAACGTTCCCGTCCCGCGCGAGGCCGTGATGGAGCGGCGCAGGATCGCCGCCCTCGTCGCTGCTCGCTAACGCCCCACCGGAAGCTATCGAAGATCCATGACCTCCGTCGTTATAGGCGGACCAGCCGAGTCCCGGAAGCGCGCGCCTTCGGACACCTGGCGCGGCTACAATAGACAAAGTGCTGATCGCGCTTGACCGCACGCCAGCACGCAGTCTCGTTGAACCGGATACCCCTCGCCCATGTCGCGCACCTTCTACATCGAAACCTTTGGCTGCCAGATGAACGCCCACGACTCCGAAAAGGTCGTCGGCACGCTGCTGCAGGAGGGCTATACCCAGGTCATCGACGAGGCCGACGCCTCCCTGATCCTCTACAACACCTGCTCCATCCGCGATAAGGCCGAGCAGAAGGTCTTCCATCGCCTCGATGTCTACAAGCGTCTGCAGGGAGAAGGGAAGCGCTTCGCCGTGATCGGCTGCGTCGCCCAGCAGGAAGGCACCAAGATCTTTGATCGCGCCCCGCATGTCACGCTGGTCGCCGGATCGTCGTCCTACCGCAATCTCCCGCAGATGCTCGACCGACTCGAAGCCGGCGAGAAGCGCATCACCGGCCTCGATGACCGTGATACCGACGAGACCTTCGACACCGAGTTCACCGCCCGCAACAATCCCCATCGCGGCTACATCACCATCATCGAAGGCTGCGACAAGTTCTGCGCCTACTGCGTGGTGCCATACACCCGCGGCAAGGAGCGCTCGCGCACCTCGGCCAGCGTGCTCGCCGAAGCTCAGCGCATCGCCCAGATGGGCTACACCGAGATCCAGCTCCTCGGCCAGAACGTCAACAGCTACGTCGATCCCAGCGGCAAGCGCAACTTCGCCGACCTGCTCTCCGCCGTCGGCGAGGTCCCGGGAATCCAGCGCGTGCGCTTTACCACCTCGCACCCGCGTCAGTTCACCAAGGACATCGTTGACGCCATCGCCGAGCGCCCCGTGCTCTGCGACCATATCCACCTCCCCGTGCAGTCCGGCTCCTCGAACGTCCTCAAGGCCATGCAGCGCGAGTACACCCGCGAGTGGTACCTCGAGCGCATCGCGTGGATTCAGGCCGCCAAACGCGATATCTCCATCACCACGGACATCATCGTGGGCTTCCCCGGCGAGACGGACAAGGACTTCGAAGACACCATCACCCTGCTCGACGCGGCAAAGTACGACAGCGTCTTCGGCTTCAAGTACTCGCCCCGCCCCAACACGCCGGCCATCCACATGCACGACGCGATTCCGGAGGAGGTGAAGGTCGAGCGCCTCGCCATCCTCAACGCCCGGCAGCGTGAGATCCAGCGCGAACACTACGCACGCCACATGGACGAGCTCGTCGAGGTGATGGTCGAATCCAACACGCTCAACCCGCGAGGTCAGTTCACAGGCCGCAGCTCGCAGAACAAGACTGTGAACTTCACGATGGAGCCCGGCATCGAGCCGCCGCCAATGGGCAGCTATCTCGATGTCCGCATCGACAAGATATTCCCCAGCTCGCTGGCAGGATTCGCGGCCTCGCGACCCAAGGCCGCGTCGCCCGCGCTTCTCGCGCAGCAGGCGCTCAACGCACGCTTTACCTCGGCTGCGGGCTAACGCAGTTCACTGCACCCGCTCCTCGGAGTAGACTCTTCGCATGCAGATTCCGGGCTTCAAGTCGGAGACAGTTGCCACCGAACAGGAGATTGAGGTCCGCATCCGCGGCCTCATGATGGACCCCTCCACGCGGCAACCCATCGTGGTCCTCAACGACCTCTCCGGCGAAGTGGTGCTTCCGATCTGGGTCGGCCTCTTCGAAGCCAACGCCATCTATCTCGAAATCGAAAAGTCCACGATGCCCCGGCCCATGACGCATGACCTCATGCGCAACCTCATCGGCGGGCTCAACGGCCGCGTCTCCCGCGTCGTCGTCGGCGCGCTGCTCGAAGACACCTTCCACGCCACCGTGTGGCTGGACCAGAACGGCGAATCGGTAGCCATCGACGCGCGGCCATCTGACGCCATCGCCCTGGCTCTTCGCTCCGACTGCCCCATCTTCGTCTCCAGGTCCGTCTTCGACCACGCGAAGGAGGCCACGTCGAGCGCCAGCGCCACGCCGTCCGAGGAACTCCGCCGCTGGCTCGAAGGCCTCAACGACGACGATATGGGCCGCTACAAGATGTAGCCCTGACCGACGTAGCCGCACAGGAGCGCGACCTGTTCCGCCCAGCCATCCTCGCTCGGCAGTACCGGCTCCGGCGCATTCAGCACGGTCTCGCTTCTTGTCAGATGGATGAGCTTGCGAAGCGCAGGCGTCATCTCTTCCTGGCCGCCGCGCATCACCACCGCCCATGGCGTCTCGAGCAGGATGTCGCTCACCCCGGACTCGCGATGCAGCAGCACCGGCAGCCCGCGCTCCAGCGCTTCAATGGCCGGAATCCCGTAGCCCTGCACTGCCGGCATCAGGAAGGCATGCGCGCGGTCGTACATTCGCTCCAGCTCTGTGTCCGGCACAAAGCCGTGGAAGGTCACCCGTGCGTCGAGTCCAAGCTCTTGCGCGCGCGCCTGCATCGCCTGCAACAGCGCTCCACGACCTGCGAGATCGAGCCTCCAGTCGATGCTTGCCGACAGTGGCTCCGGCCCGCGCTCAAGCTCCGCCAAGGACTCGAGCATCCATTCGATGCGTTTGTTCGCTTCGATGCGGCACACCGACAGCAGCCGCAGCTCGTGCACTGCAAGCCGCCGCTGGAACCCCCGCGGAGCGCCCAGACCGCCCATCCTGGCGATGACCGCGGGTGCACCAAACTCCCGCAGGCAATCGTCGCGCAGGAACTCGCTGGTCACGATCATCGTTCCGCCACGACGCATGCCGCGCCCAATGATCGTGTTTGAAATCGCAGTCCGTAGCTTCGCCTTGACGCCTCCACTACCTGCATCAGAGAAGAGCGCCGGCGTGTCATGCATCAGGCAATGAAATCCCCTGGCGCCGGCCAGCGTGAGATGCAACGCTGGCTGATACCCCGAAGCCAGTATGCGAGGGCCCTCCTTCGACAAGCCACGCACATACGTTCGCAGTGCCCGTACCTTCGCCACCACGCTTCCGCCTTCCGGCAGAAGTTGCTTCACGGGCAGCGGGAACTCCGCATAGTGCCCCAGCCCGCAACGATCGACGTAGCAAAGCACCTGCACCCTACGGCCATGACCATGCAGCCAGCGCGCCAGGGCCAGTAGGCTCCTCTCCGCTCCGCCAAACTGCTCAACCTCGGTGATGAACAGGTCGATAGGACCGGGAGATTCACGTATGTCAAAAGGAGCATCAGCCCCCGGCACTAGCGCACCGCCAGCTCATCCAGCCAGGTGTAGAACTCGGGGAACGAAACGCTGGCAGCCTCTGCGCCATGAATCTCCGTCTCTCCCTGCGCCCGTAGCGCGGCGATCGAGAACGCCATCGTGATGCGGTGATCGAGACCCGAATCCACCACGCCGCCGCGCAGCGTCTGGCCGCCGGGGATGTCCATGCCATCCTCGTGTTCGGTCACCTCGGCGCCCATCGCGCGCAGGTTCTTCACCACCAGCGCAATGCGATCGGACTCCTTCACCCGCAGCTCGCGCGCATCGCGAATCTTCACACCGTCGCGGCTGAACGGCGCAATCGCGGCGATCACCGGAAGCTCGTCGATCAGCTGCGCTGCCAGCTCGCCAGAGATGTCCACGCCCTTCAGTCCCTCGTGTCCGCGATTGACCTGGATCGTGCCCACCATCTCACCGTGCTGCTCCTGCACATCGAGGACCTTCACCACGCCGCCCATCGCCGTCACCACATCCAGCATCGCCGCGCGTGTCGGGTTCACGCCGAGCGAGTCCAGCACCAGGTTCGAGTCCTCGAACAGCAGCGCTGCGCAAAGGAAAAACGCCGCCGAGCTCATGTCGCCCGGGATCGTCACCGAGTGGATGGCCTTCAGCTTCTGGCCGCCCTCGATGTGCAGCCGATTGTCCTTGCGCTCCAGCTTCACGCCAAAGGCCCGCAGCGCATGCTCGGAGTGATCGCGCGTCCGTACCGACTCCGCGATCGATGTCGTACCTGCCGCTTCAAGCCCCGCAAACAGCACCGCCGTCTTCACCTGCGCGCTCGCAATCGGCGATTCAAAATCAATCGCCTTCAACCCGCCGTACGAAGAAGCCCCGTGAATCGTCATCGGCGCGTGGCCTTCCGTCAGGTCGATCTTCGCGCCCATCAGTTCCAGCGGCTTGCGGATGCGCTCCATCGGCCGCACCGTCAGTGACTCATCCCCGATGAACCGGAACTCGCCCTGCTGCCCAGCCACTAGGCCCGCAAGCATACGCATCGTGGAGCCGGAGTTCCCGCAGTCGAGGTCGCCGGCAGGCTGCTGCAGCTTGCCGCCCACGCCGGTCACGTGGATGTCCTTACCGTCGAACTCGACCTTCGCGCCCATCGCCTTCATGCAGCCCAGCGAGCTGTGCGGGTCCTGTCCGCTCGAAAAGTTCTCCAGCTTCGTCGTGCCCTCGGCATAACCCGCCAGCATGGCGTAGCGGTGCGAGATCGACTTGTCTCCCGGCAGCATCAGGGAGCCCCGGAAGCTGCGCGCGGGGCGAACGATCTGCGTTACGGACGTGGTGTGCGAGTGCGACGACGTGGTCTCTGTTGCGGTTGCCATCCCTGTATTTTACCCGCGCTATTGGGGATACTTCGTCCGGATCCGTACCGTACGCTCCAGTTCGTCCGCATTCTCGATCACCTTTCGCCGCAGGTCCGGATCGAGCCCCGGTTGCGCCGTCCAATCCTTCACCACCTCTAGCGACGCCGCACTCGTCTGGCCATCGAGGAAAGCCCCCAGCCATCCACCCAGGAAGAAGATCTTGCGGTCCTTCTTGATCTCCGGAAGCTGATCCAGTGCCCGTCGCAGATAGGGCGCGGTGAGCTCCGTCTGGTTCCACGCGTTGAAGCTGCCCAGGCTGGACGAGATCCAGTCCTCCGGCTTCGCGCCGGGTGTTCCCGGCAGCTGCTGATAGGCCGCAAAGTAGCTGGCCTTGGTCGCCGGATCGGGCCTGCCTGCCGCCAGCGTCCAGGCGTACTTCTGCCCATCGCCGGAAGGATCGCGCTTCTGCTCGGCAGCCAGCAGCGCCGGTGCGTCAGGATCGCCCAGCGCCACCAGCTTGCCCACCAGGTTCCAGCGATCCAGTGGCCGTAACTCGACGCCTGGCACCTTCAGCGTGCCCGCCAGCATGGACTTCAACGTTGTTCGACCAGCTTCGGTCTCCGCGGCTGCAGTCAGAAGCCTAAAGTGGATCAGCGCCAGATCCGTGGTCGGTGCATGGAGCATGCGCTGCGTCATCGCCAACTCCAGCGATGCGGCCAGTGGCTGCCGCGCACCTGCGCTCAGGTAGCGATGCATTGCTGTGATGGCGTGTCCGCCCTGCGCCCGCGCAAGATCCGGATCGTCCTCCGTGGGAAGGTTCTTCTGCACCAGCGCAACGTACTCGCGCGGTGCCCAGCGAACCGTGTGCACCTGGTCCCACAGCGCTCCCCAGACCATGCTGCGCAGCAGGGGAGTGAAGCTCGCCCGGTCATCGAGCAGACGGCCCTGCAAGTCCGCCCGTGAGCGATCGTCGACCAGAAACCGCCCATAGCCCTCATCGCCCGCGTTGGAAAAGACATACGCCGGGCAAGGCCTTCCAATGGCCGCCTTCACCGAATAACTCTGCGTCGCCCAGTCCACGCGCAAGGTCTCGGGCTTTCCCGCAGGGTCCATCGGAGCCAGCAGCACCTCGTTCGCAATCGGCCACACGAACCCATCCTGCAGCACGTCCTGCTGCGACAGCGTCAGCTTCGCCAGCTTGCCTCGCGCATCGCAGCTCCAGGCCACCGAAATCTCCGGCATCCCACGCCGCAACACCCACGCATCCGCCCAGCTCTTTACATTCTGACCGCTCGCGCGATGAAACGCATCCACCAGGTCCGCCCATGTCGCATTCGAATACGCATGCTCACGCAGATAGATCCTTAGCCCATCGCGAAACGCCTCATGCCCCAGCCGAAACTCCAGCTGCTTCAGGATCGACGGCGCCTTCTGGTACACGATCGCGCCATACGCGCTCTTCGCGTCCTTCAGGTTCGGTACATCCTGGTAGATCGGCGTCGTGCCCAGCGTCTCGTCGATCCCATACGCCGCCGGCTTGATGCTCTCGTAGAAATGCTTCCACGGATTCGTCTCGGGATGCAGCGAAGCCATCGCGCTATAGGCCATGTACTGCGCGAAGCCCTCCTTCAGCCACAGGTCGTCGAACCACCGCATCGTCACCAGGTCGCCAAACCACTGGTGCGCCAGCTCATGCAGCACCGTCACGTCGCGATTGAACCGCTCGCTGGCCGTGGGCGCCACGCGGAACAGCACGCTCTCTTCCTTCAGAAACGTCTCGCCCGCATGCTCCATGCCTCCGAAGGCGAAGCCGGGAATCAGCACCAGGTCATACTTCGGAAACGGATACGGCTGCGCGAAGTACTGCTCCAGCCACTTGCGTCCTTCGGCGGTGAGCTTCTGTACCGCTGGCGCCTCGATCTTCGCCTTCGCGAGCTGCGACGCCCGCACATACAGGTCCGGCTCCCCCGGCTGTCCTGCCAGCTTCGCCCATGGCCCAGCCGCAAATGCGAACAGATACGTCGAGATCGGCTTCGACTCCGGAAAGATCCACCGCTGCTGGCCCTCACGCGTCTCGCTCACCTCCGGCTTCGTGTTGCCAATCACCGTCCAGGCCGCTGGGGCATCGATCTGCAGCGTGAACTGCGCCTTCAGATCCGGCTGGTCGAAGCAGGGGAACGCCATGCTCGCGTCCATGGGCACGAAGAGGGAATAGAGGTACTCGTTGCCGTCGTCTTTATCGTCGAAACGGGTAATGGCTGTGCCAGCGGTGGCGACAGGGGCGACAAATGCCATCTCGACTATGTTCTCGCCGGTGTGCAATAGCTTTGCCGGGAGAATCAGATGGCCGTCAGTTTCGGCGCCGTTTGCGATCGTTCCATTGACATCGAGTCGTGCGATGCGAAGACCGCGAGAGTCGAGTGCCAGATCCTCGGCCGCGCCACTGGGATCAAGGCTAAAGCGCAGCCTCTCGGAGCCGACGATGAAATCCTGGTGCGTTCGCAAGACAAGCTGCAGGCTATATCGCACATCGTGCACCCGTGCCGCGCGCTCCTGTGCCAGCGTCCGCGAAACTCCGGGGCCAGGAGATGCCGCCCACGCTGTGCTGCTGCCCAACAGGATCCCCATCGTCGCCACACACCACGTTCCGAAACGCACCGTTGCGTCCTCCGCCCATTTCCCGTTTTCTCTGGTTCAAGCTCGATGCTATCCTCACCGCGCGGTACATGCATCTGCCAACGGTTGTGATAGCGCTATCACAACCGTCGTCAGAGATCGCTTGCCCAAACGCCACCTCCGTGGCGACAATGATCCGACTTCCCGTTTGCAGGTGCCATGAAACTGAACTCGTATGTTCTTCGCAGCACGATGGTGGGCGCGCTCGGCGGGCTCCTCTTTGGCTTTGACACCGCCGTCATCGCGGGCGCCAACCACGGCCTCACCTCGACCTTCGGGCTCCAGAATGTGCAGTGGCACGGTCACACCGTCTCCCAGCTCGGCATCACCGTCTCCATCGCGCTCTGGGGCACGGTCATCGGAGCGCTCACCGCCGGCTCCCTCGGCCAGAAGTACGGCTCGCGCGAGATGCTTCGTCTCACCGCGATCCTCTACCTGCTCTCGGCAGTAGGCTGCGCTCTCTCGCCGGCGTGGGGCATCTTCCTCGCGGCTCGTTTCCTCGGCGGACTCGGTATCGGTGGCTCCTCCGTCCTCGGCCCGGTCTACATCGCAGAGCTCGCCCCCGCAAAGATCCGCGGCCGCCTCGTCGGCACCTTTCAGATCATGATCGTCGTGGGCATCCTGCTCGCGTACCTGTCGAACTACCTCATCAGCCTCGCTCACCTGGGCCCGCTCGAGTGGCGTTGGGAGCTTGGCGTCGCCGCTGGGCCCGCAGCCATCTTCATGGCGCTGCTCTACACCATCCCGCGGTCGGCGCGCTGGCTCACCACACAAGACCGCTTCGACGAAGCTCGCGAGGTACTCGAGCTCATGGGCTCGCCCGACTCGCAGGCCGAGATCGACGAATTCAAGGAATCTCTGCACCTCGAGATCTCCGGCCGGCAGGCCAGCCTCTTTGAGAGACTCAATGGCCGCTTCCGTTATGCCGTCCCGATGTTCCTCGCGTTCTCTGTCGCCGCGTTCAATCAGCTCAGCGGCATCAACGCGATCCTCTATTACCTCAATGACATCTTCGCGGCCGCAGGCTTCAGCCAGGTGTCCGCCAACATGCAGGCCGTGGCCATCGGCACGATGAACCTGCTGGCTACGCTTCTCGGTATGCTCCTCATCGACAGACTTGGCCGCAAGGCTTTGCTGCTGATTGGCGCGGTCGGAACAACAGCTTGCCTGGCGTTCGTCGCTGTCATCTTTTCCACGCACAGTCACCAGAACCTGCTGGTCTGGGCGCTGGTGGCATATATCGCATTCTTCGCCATCTCCCAGGGCGCGGTTATCTGGGTCTACATCAGCGAGGTCTTTCCAACTCGCGTCCGCAACAAGGGCCAGAGCCTCGGCTCCGGTACGCACTGGGTGCTCAACGCCATCGTCTCGTATGCGTTTCCATTGGTTGCCGCGAAGTCCGGAGGGGGCGCCCCCTTCGTCTTCTTCGCCGCCATGATGGCCCTGCAATTTGTCGTCGTACTCTTCTTCTTCCCGGAGACCAAGCAGGTCTCGCTCGAAGAGCTGCAGAAGAAGCTCAAGATCGTCTAGGTTCCTGCACCGATTGGGGGTGCCCCACGTCTCGCTTCCGAGACGTGGGTTCCAGGCGATCCATCCCCAACGCAAAAAGGGCCGTCCCCATTGGGACGGCCCTTTGCTACACCAAAATCCTAGTGTCCCGGAGGCGTGTCCGGGTACAGGCGAATGTCATCCACACCGCGGTAGCGCTCGGCATAGTCCATGCCGTAGCCGATGACGAACCGGTTCGGAATCTTGAAGCACGCATAATCGGCCTCGATCGGCACCAGCCGGCGCTCCGGCTTGTCCAGGCAGGTCGCGATCTTCAGCGATGCCGGCTTGTGCTGCAGCATCAGCTGGCGCAGGTAGCTCAGGGTCAGGCCTGTGTCGAGGATGTCCTCGACGATGATCACGTGCTTGCCCTCAATCGGGTTGTCAATGTCCTTGATCAGCTTCACCGCGCCCGACGAAACGCGGGCACGGCCATAGCTGGAGACCGCCACGAAGTCGAAGGTGTTGTCGACGGTAATCGAGCGGGCAAGGTCGGCAAGGAAGATGGCGGCGCCCTTCAGCACGCCAATGAGCACGATCGACTGGCCGTCATACTCTTCCGAGATCTGCTTGCCGATCGCCTGAACACGCTCAGCGATCTGCTCTTTGGAGAAGAGGACGTCCATGGAAGCGGGCGCAAGGTACGGTGGGAGGGGTGAAGTCGCCATAGCGAGATCAAGCCTAGCGAAATCCCGACGGCATGGCGACCCTCGATCTGAGGAAAACTAGCGTTTATCGCTCCTCTCGCTCCGCTGTTCGCACGCTCCGTATACTCAAAGATGCATGTATCCGTATCTCAATCTTGGGTCGATCCACGTCGGCACCTTTGGTCTCCTGCTGTGGGTCGCCGCAGTCTGCGCGACCATCGTGCTGCATAAGAACTTTGTCCGCAACGGTGTCTCCACGGACGCCCTCAACGTCGTCGCACTCGTCGTTCTCGCGGGCATCCTCGGCGCCAAAGCGTGGCATGAGCTCGAAGACCCGGCCCAGCTTGCCGAAGCCTGGCGTCAGATCCTGCTGCCATTGCACGCCTCCAATCTTCCCGCGTGGCAGCGCCCCGTCGACGTCGTCATGGACTTTCTGCACTGGTTCCAGGCGGGCTTTGCCTGGTACGGTGGCCTGCTTGCTGCGATTGCGACGCTCATGGCCTGCGGAGCCTCCGTGAAGCCGAACGGCCTCACCGGCCTTCGCGCTGCGCTTCGCATGCTGGACCTTGCGGCTCCAGCGGCAGCGCTGGGCTACGGCGTCGGACGCATCGGCTGCCTCACCTCCGGCGATGGTGACTACGGCGTCAACACCACACTCCCCTGGGGCGTGCACATGATGAACGGGCCGGACCAGTACCATCGCGCCCTGGTGGTGCCTACGCCGCCCACCGCCGCCGTCCAGCCCACGCCCATCTACGAGCTCTTCTTCGGCCTGCTGCTCTTCTGGCTCTTGTGGACGTTAGCCTCGAAGGCCCGCCCGCTCGGCTGGATGACCGGCCTCTACCTCGCGCTCGCCGGGGTAGGCCGCTTTCTCGTTGAGTTCGTCCGCGTCAATCCGAGACTCTACTTCGGGCACACGCTCTCGAATGCCCAGGTGGCCTCGCTTGGCAGCATCCTCTTCGGCCTCATTGTGATTCTGGCCTCGCGAAGAAACCTCGCCATCGAGCCAGTACCGCTGTCTCCCGAGGCAAGGGAAGCGACAGCGTAGCGCCGGGACGATCGCTACAACCGCTTCAGATACTCCCGCGCCAGCGCCAGCTCCGGGAACAGACGTTCCTCGGCCTGGAACTCGCGCGAATGCACGCATCGCCGTCCTGCGCGTACTCGCACCGGATGCTTCAGGTGCAGCATCTCGTGGTACAGCAGGTACTCGATCGCATACCGCGGTGTGCCCGGCCGGTCAAATACCTTGCTCACCACGATCGTATTGTGGGCCGCGTCGTAATGGCCCAGCATACGCCGCGCTGCGTGCTCGCTCCACGTCAGCGTCGGACGACCCAGCAGCCCGTGGAAGAACCGCTGGTTGATCGACTCGAAGACCTCGTCGAGATCCCACACATGGCCCTTCGACGTCGTGATGCGCTTCCGCCCGCGATCCTGCCGGATGCGCTCCGCCTGCTTCGCGACCGGCTCCGATTGCGTATAGCGCCGGTAGCGGTCGGCGAGATAAGGTTCAATCGGCTTGCGATACAGCTTCGCCAGCAGAATGTGCGCGATCGCCTGGTGAATGCTCTCTGGCGAGTGCTCAAGCAGGTCCGACAACCGCACAATCAGACGCCCCTCCCGCAGCCGGATCGTCGTATTCAGGCTCGTGAAGCGCCTGAACTTGATCTCCATCGGCGGCATGGGCGCTCGCGGACGAAGGTCACGATACGCCTCCGCGAAGACCGCATAGACAGCTTCAGAGACGGGGGGAAGAGCAGTGGGCACGCGTATACAAGGTTAACATGTGCGGCTTCCACGGCACCGCCAGCGCATTGATCGGATGGAAGTCTACTAGCCCGTCAGCGAAGCACAAGATGGCCTAATGTTCGCCCCGGGCCGTCGGAGCATGAGGAGCGTTTCTTCGATCGTTCTCGGCCTTCTCCGCTTCAGGATGCGCCTTGAAGTAGGCCTCCTGGTCTGTCTTCAGCTGCACGGCGATCTGCCGCGTGTCCTTCACTGCGTCCAGCGCGATCCTCCGGACCACGTTGAAGTGTTCGTCTTCTGCGGCAGCACGCAGAGAAGTCGACCACCGCTCTGTGGCTTCCACCAGCTTGGGTAGGGCCTTGCGCACATCGCGATGCCGCTGAGCAAGCTGGTCGAGGTTATCGTTCAGCTCATCGGCAATCTGCGCGAACTGGTCGATCGCATCATGCAGATCGTCCGGCGTCGAGAGATGCTTCGGCCCATGGACCAGATCATCGATCCATCGCTGCCGGTCATCCAGGATCTTCACGTACGCTGCGATGCGCCCCAGCGGCTCATAGGCGGCGTCGCGAAGGGCATCAACCTCCTTCTCGCTCATGACACCTTCGCCAGCCTGCGCGCGCAGCCTGGGCGGACCAGCCAGGGTGCCGCCCAGCAGGACGCCCAGCAACAGCGTGGCGAGGATATGGGCCTGGTGCCTCACTTCGAGAACACCAGCCGCAGCATCGTTGCATGCAGCTTGCCCAGCTGCGTCAGCGTCGCCTGCACCGCGGCCTGCTCGTTGCTGGTCGCCGCACGCGCCATGTCCGACAGCCGGCGCTCGGTGTGCTCCATCAGCTTCTCCGCGTTCTTCAACCGACGCGCATTGCCAGCAGAGGCCCCGTCGATCTTGTGCATCACCCGATCGATGCGGCCCATCGTCTCTGCGACCTGAGCCTCATCGCCTGCAGCCATGGCTCGGCCAGCGGCCTCGGTCAGGCCGTGAAGGACCTCGGTGTAGAGGAAGCATTGCTCCTGTGGTTTGGCTTCGTCCGCCCGTTGCTCAAGCAATGCGAGCGCGGGAGCATCAAGCAGAGGCTCATCTGGAGAGGACGCCGCCCGTGCCATTGGGCCGCCAGCCACCAGAATGCTCAATGCCAGCCCGAATCCTGCCCACTGACTGGCCCGATGTGTTGCTCCTGCAAACTGCCGATCGACCATAGCGCACCTCCCCGGGTGACGCCTTGTTGGTGACGACGGAGTCGACTTTGCTTTACCTCATCGACTTCAGTGCGACCAGCCGATGGCGCGCCTCAAACTCCTCGTCGGGGAATTTGCCGTCCGCCACAGCCAGAAAGGCCCGATATGTCTTTGCTGCCTGCTGATACTGATGCAAGGTATCGTACGCTGTTGCCTCGAGGAACAGCGTAGCTGGCGATTCGGGAAGCACTGTAGCACGAGCGGAGAGCGCCTGCAACGTCGTCTTCGGATCCCCGTTTCTGGAGGCGGCAAAGGCCAGGTGTCCGGCGGCCTCACCCCAGTCCTGATCGTTGTGGAAGGCGGCTCGCTCACTCACGGCCTGGGCCAGCACCTTCTCCGCCTCCGCGTACTTCTGATCCTTCACCAGCAGCCCTCCCAGCGCGTCCTTCAGTGACGGATCGCCCGGATTCGCTGCCACCATCTGGCGGTACAGCGGTTCGGCCTTGGGGCCCTCCCCTGCCAGGGAATAGATCTGTGCCAGCAGGCGCGTCATCGCCGGATCAGCGGCAAACTCGGGCGATCGCTCCCGCAGGCCCTCCACAAGCGGAATCGCCAGGTCCGTCTTGCCGTCCGCCGCCAGCGCAGATGCCATCTGCGCTACCAGCCGCGGGTCATCGGAGTGCTTGTCCAGCACAGGCTGCAGCACCGCCTCAGCGTCGGCGTTGCGTCCCTCCCTCACCAGCACATGCGCGAGCCCAACCGTCGCATCGACGTTGCCCGGATTCGCCGCCAGCGCGCGCCGGTACGCTGCCTCCGAGTCAGCCGCATCGCCGGAACGTTCCGCCAGCTCAGCCGTAAGAGCGCTGTCCCCGGACATCTCGCCAGTCAACCGCACCGCTGCCAGCAGCTCGTCGGAGGCCTGTGCCGGATTGGCGGTGGCGTCCAGCCTGGCGAGCGCGCGCAGTGCTCGGCCACGCAGGTCGGGAGCGGCAGTCTTCATCCCGGCAACCGCCGTCAGTTGCAATCGTGCCTCGTCGGACTTGCCCGAACGAGCTTCCAGCAGACCGAGCGCCAGCCGAGGTTGCGCCAGCCCACCGTCCGCCGCGACTGCCGCGGCGTAGGACTTGGCCGCAGCGTCATTCTCGTCGTTCGACTCCTGCGCGTATCCCAGGTCGTAGAGCACCTGCGGATCGTTCGGCTTCTTCTCTGCCAGCTGTTGCAGCTTGGTCTCAGCGGTTCGGGTGTCGCCCTTCTCCAGCGCTGCCTCAGCCTCGCGGAGAACCTGGGTCGTAGCATCCTCGCGAACCTCGTCCGGACGATGCGCTCCGGGCGGTGGCGCCTGGGCTTCTCCTGAAACCGCGCTCAGGCCGAAACCTACCGCCGCGCTCAGAACAGAACCAAACGCCGCGCCTCTCGCCATACGGCGAACTGACCAACCCATCAAGCTACCTCTTGCTCTTCCGTCGCGCGTTCCTGCTTCAACGCGGCACGTGGAGAGATCTCGCCCTTCAGCACCGGCGCCAGCCAGTACCCAGTGTGAGACTCCTTCACCTTCACAATGTCCTCAGGCGTTCCGGTGGCCACCACCGAACCACCGCCCGAGCCACCCTCCGGCCCCATATCGATGATCCAGTCCGCACACTTGATTACGTCGAGATTGTGCTCGATCACCAGCAGGGAACCGCCTCCATCGATCAGCTTGCGGAACGCCACCAGCAGCTTTGATACGTCCTCAAAGTGCAGGCCAGTCGTCGGCTCGTCCAGGATGTACAGCATCCGGCTCGCCGCCCGCTTGGCCTCGCCCCGAACACCCACAGCACCGCCGGAAGCTCCGCCGCGAGCGTTGGCAAGATGCGTCGCCAGCTTCACGCGCTGCGCTTCGCCGCCCGAGAGCGTCGTCGCCGACTGTCCCAGCCGCACGTAGCCCAGGCCCACTTCGTCCAGTACCGCCAGCTTGTCCACAATCTTCGGATGACCGGCGAAGTACGTCAGAGCCTCGCGTACCGTCATGCCCAGCACATCGTGGATGTTCTTGCCCTTGTACTTCACCTCGAGGATCGCCGCCTTGTAGCGTGTCCCGTTGCACTCCTCGCAGGGCAGCTCCACGTCGGCGAGGAACTGCATCTCGACCGTTACCGTGCCATCACCCTCGCAGACGTTGCAGCGCCCACCGGGCACATTGAAGCTGAAGCTTCCAGCCGTGAGGCTCTTGCGCTTGGCGTCCGGCTGCGAAGCAAACAGCTCGCGAATCGCGTCGAAGGCCTTGATGTATGTCACGGGGTTCGAACGCGGTGTGCGTCCGATCGGCGATTGGTCGACCAGCACCACATCGTTCAGGTACTGCGTTCCCGTGAGCTCGCGGAAGAGATGCGCCGGAAGATCCTTCTGCCCCTCTTCGCCCTGGCCCAGCGACTGCGCCAGCGCCCGATACAACACCTGGTGCACCAGCGTCGACTTACCCGAGCCCGACACGCCTGTGACGCACACCAGCATGCCCAGAGGAATCTCGATATCCACGCCGCGCAGGTTATGTTCCCGAGCACCGCGCAGAATCAACCTCTCACGGCCCGGCTCACGCCGGTGCTTCGGAACAGCGATCTGCGTACGCCCACTCAGATACCGGCCCGTGATCGAAGCCTCGCTCTTCTTGATCTCGTCGACGGTTCCCGCTGCCAGCAGCTTGCCGCCCAACTCACCCGCACCCGGACCGAGGTCGAGCATGTAATCCGCCGCGCGGATCACATCGGGATCATGCTCGACAACGATGATGGTGTTGCCCAAATCGCGGAGATCCTCAAGGATGTGGATCAGCTTCGCGGTGTCCCGCGTATGAAGGCCAATCGACGGCTCATCGAGCACATACAGCGCACCCACCAGCCGCGATCCCAGCGAGCTGGCCAGCTGGATGCGCTGCGATTCACCACCGCTCAACGTGGAGCTCAGCCGATCCAGCGTCAGGTACTCCAGTCCCACCTGCTCCAGGAACCCGATGCGCTGCCGCACCTCCTCGAGGATCTTGCCGGCAATCTCCTCCTGCGAAGGCGTCAGCTGCAGAGCGTTGAAGAAGTTCTTCGCGTCCGTGATCGTCAGCGCAGAGGCCTCGCAGATGTTCTTCGTCGCGCCCGAGCCAGCCTTACCGGACACCCAATCCGCCAGCACCACCGCGCGAGCTTCGGCGCGCAGTCTCTGGCCCTTGCAGTCCGGGCATGTGGCATAGCCACGGTACTTCGAAAGAAACACGCGCACATGCAGCTTGTACTTCTTGCGCTCCAGCTCTGCGAAGAACCCACGCACACCTGTCCAGCCGCTGCCGCCCTCCCAGAGGAAGTCGCGCTGCGCCTGCGTCAGGTCGAACCATGGCAGATCGACGGAGATATGCGCGGCCTTCGCCGCCCGCTTCATCTCACCATGCCACGCGCGATACTTCGTCTTCGTCCACGGATCGATCGCACCCTCATCGAGCGTCTTCGTCTTGTCCGGCACGATCAACCCCGGATCGAAGTCGATGGTGTTGCCAAAGCCCTGGCACCGTGGACACGCGCCAAATGGATTGTTGAAGCTGAACAGCTGCGGTTCCGGCTCGCGATACGCTCGATGGCAATCCACGCACGTGAACGCCGAAGAGAACCGCAACACCTTCGGCTCTTCGTTGTCCTCCCTTGGCACCGTGCGAAACACAATCTCGCCGGACTCGCGATAGCCTGTCTCAATCGCGTCCACAAGCCGCGACCGTATATCTGCCGACAGAGCGAGACGATCCACCAGCACAAAGATTGGCCGCTCCGGGTTGTCGCCCTGAGCCGCCGCAAAGTCGAGCTCCAACAGCGACTCCGGCGTCGAGAACTCCACGATCTTGCCGCGCGTGTCGCCCCCTGATTCGAGCTGCCACAGTCGATTGAAGCCACGCTTGCGCAGCTCTCCAAGCCGTTCGCGCAACGCGTCGGTCAACGAATCAGTCGAAGCCTCCGCCGCTGGCTTCACAACCTTCGCCGCCTTCTTCGCAGCTGTGGTCTTCGTCGCGCGCTTCTTCGGGGCACTCTCTTCGCCCTCAGTGTCGATGCCCTCAGGAGCAGCCACACCATCCATCGACTCCAGCTTCACCTCGCGCCGGAAGATCGGGAACAGTGCGTACGCACGTATTCCTTCCGGCTGCGTCAGCACTCGCGCCACAATCTCGTCGACCGTGTCGCGCCGCACGATGCCGCCGCAGTGCAGGCACGTCACCGTGCCGCAGCGCGCGTACAGCAACCGCATGTAGTCGTAGATCTCCGTCGCTGTCGCAACGGTTGAGCGCGGGTTGCGCGTCTGGTTCTTCTGCTTGATCGCAATCGCCGGAGCCAGCCCATCCATGAAGTCCACGTCAGGCTTCTCGATGCGCTCCAGAAACTGCCGCGCATACGCCGACAGCGACTCGACATAGCGCCGCTGTCCCTCGGCATACACCGTATCGAACGCCAGCGAGCTCTTGCCCGAGCCCGACACGCCGCTCACCACCGTCAACGCACCATGTGGAATGTCCACATCGATGCCTTTGAGGTTGTGCGTACGAGCTCCCCGAATTGTGATCTTGTCGTTCAATCTCTGCTAATCCCTAATCCCTAATCCCTAATCCCTAATCCCTAATCCCTGATCCCTAATCCCTAATCCCTGTGCCCTAGCTCTTTTGCGGTCGCAACATCTCGATCAGCAGCAAACAAGCGCCAACCACAATCGCGGAGTCCGCCACATTGAAGTCAGGCCAGTGGTAGTGATAAATGTGCACCTCCAGGAAGTCGATCACGTGCATCAGCTTCCAGCGGTCATAGAGATTCCCGATAGCCCCGCCAAGAATCAGCGCCAGTGCAATCGACGTCACGTTGATCGTCCGTCCCAGCTTCCAGATCAACCCCACGACCACCAGCGCCGCAATCAACGAGAACCCGATGAGCATGTAGCGCACCGTATCCGGGTTCTTCGCTTCGTCGAACATCGAGAACGCTGCGCCCGTGTTGAGCACATGAGAGAGCCGGAAGACCCGCGGAATCACAGCGATGTTGCGTCCCGGAGCAATGTGCTTGATCACCCAAAGCTTCGAGAGACGATCCAGCACGATCACCAGTGCTGAAAGGACAAAGAGCAGCGGACGCGCATCGCGCCGTGTCTGGAGTGAAGTCGACATCAGGCCGCGCCTCCATCCACATCTGAGAACCCAATCGCGTCGAGCGCTTCGGCGCAGCGGCCGCACACCTTGGTCCAGCGAGCATCGCTGCCTACATCCGGCACCACGCGCCAGCAACGCTCGCACTTCGTGCCGCCAGCCACCTTCGCTTCGATCACGATGGCAGCAGCATCCTTGCTCGCTCCCACGGCCTGCACGCTAGCCTGCGAGACGTTGAAGAACTCGGCGAGCGCAGATTCATACTTCACTAAGACGTCCTGCTCCGGCGAGCCCTCGGTAACGATCACCGTCACCGCAGCATCAAGCCCCTTGCCAATCGCCTTCGAGTTGCGCAGCGCCTCCAGCTCAAGGTTCACCTGCTCGCGGACCCGCAGCAGCTGCTCCCATTCCTTCTCCAGCCGCTCAACCGATCCCGGAACGATCTCGTCGATGGCAGGGAAGAGCGCAAGGTGCACACTCTCCGGACGTCCCTCAACCTTCGGCAGGAACTGCCACACCTCGTCCGCCGTAAAGCTTAGGATCGGCGCGATCAGCCGCGTCATGGCTTCCGCAATCCGCCACATCGCGGTCTGCGCACTGCGCCGGCCCGCGCTGTTCGGCGCATAGGTATACAACCGGTCCTTCACCACGTCGAGATACAACGCACTCAGGTCCGTGTTCGTGAACTCATTCAGCGCTTGATAGGCACGATGGAATTCGAACTCGTCGTACGCCCTGCGAATCGCCGCATCCAGCTCCGCCGTACGCGCCAGGATGTACTGGTCCAAAGGCTGCATTGCCGAAAACGCAATGCTGTCCCGGGCAGGATCGAAGTCTGCCAGGTTCGAGAGCAGGAAGCGCAGCGTGTTGCGCAGCTTGCGATAGTTCTCGCTCACGCGCTGCATCAGGTTCTCGCTGGCAGCTACATCCTCGCGGAAGTCCACCGAGCCAACCCACAGCCGGACAATCTCACCGCCAAGCCGCTTCGCGATATCGACAGGATCGACGCCATTGCCCAGGGACTTCGAGAACGCGCGGCCCTGCTCGTCGAGCGTCCACCCACAGGTCGCCACCATCTCGTACGGCGCCGCATCGCGCATGCCCACCGCGCACAGCAGCGATGAGTGGAACCAGCCACGATGCTGGTCGCCGCCCTCAACGTAGAAGTCGGCAGGGAAGCTCAGCTCCGGCTCGGTCTCCAGCACCGCATGCCAGCTCGCACCGCTCTCGAACCACACGTCGAGGATATCCATCTCCTTGCGGAACTGCATCACCGCGCCGCAGCTCTTGCACGCCGTCCCCGCTGGCAACAGATCTGAAGGTTCCTTCACATACCAGGCATCGGCGCCGTCCTTCGCGAAAAGCTCCACGATCGACCTGTTGATCGCCTCATCGTTCAGCGGCTCGTGGCACTTGTCGCACAGGAACACCGCGATCGGCACACCCCAGATGCGCTGCCGCGAGATGCACCAGTCCGGCCGGGTCGCGATCATGTTGCTGATGCGGTCCTGTCCCCACGCCGGGTCCCAGGTCACACCCGCAATCTCATCCAGCGCACGCTGGCGAAAGGTCGTCTGCGCCGTGCCTTCCTTGGGCGAAAGCACCGGCGTCTCCATCGAGATGAACCACTGCTCCGTCGCGCGGAAGATCAGCGGCTTGTGGCAACGCCAGCAGTGCGGGTACGAGTGCACCAGGTCATGCCGACCCATCAGCGCACCCTTCTCCTTCACCAGCTCGATGATGATCGGGTTCGCCTTCTGCACGAACAAGCCATCGAACGGCATGCCCTCGTAGTTCTGCAGCTTGCCCTGCGCATCCACGTTGCACACCAGCGGCAAGCCATACTTCACGCCGGTCGCAAAGTCATCCGGTCCATGCGAAGGAGCCGTATGCACCGCACCCGTACCTTGCTCTGTCGTCACATAGTCCGCGTTGACGCCAAGGATCGAGCGATCCAGGAAGGGATGCTGGAACGTCACGCGATCGAGCTTCGCACCTTCGAACCGAGCGATCTCGGTCCAGACGGCAATGCTGCAAGCAGTGCGAGTCGCCTCCTGCAGCGCATCGGCCACGACGTAGACCACGCCATCCTCAGCCTGCATCGCAACATAGTCGATCTCCGGGTTGAACGCCACCGCCATCGACGCCGGCAGCGTCCACGGTGTCGTCGTCCAGATGATCGTGTACACATCCTTGCCCTTCAGGCGCGGATCGATCGCCTCCGGCTTCGAGGTCAGCTTGTAGCGCACATACACGCTCGGCGAGGTGTGCTGCTCGTACTCCACCTCCGCCTCGGCCAGCGCCGTACGGTCGTGCGAGCACCAGTACACCGGCTTCAGCCCCTTGTAGACGAATCCCCTCTCATAGAAGCCATAGAACGCTTCGAGGATCTTCGCCTCGTAGGGGAAGTCCATCGTCTGGTACGGCTTGTCCCAGCGCCCGAAGACGCCAAGCCGCTTGAACTGCGACCGTTGCAGGTCGACGTACTTCGCTGCATATTCGCGGCAGGCCTTGCGGACCGCTACCGGGTCCATCTCCAGCTTCTTGCCGCCCAGTTGCTCGTCCACCTTGATCTCGATGGGAAGCCCATGGCAGTCCCAGCCCGGCACGTAGGGCGAATCGAAGCCAGCCATGGTCTTCGTCTTCACCACGAAATCCTTGATGCACTTGTTCAGAGCATGGCCCAGGTGAATGGCTCCGTTTGCGTACGGCGGGCCATCGTGCAGGATGTACTTCGGCGCGCCGGCGCGAGCGGCACGAATCTTCTCGTACAGGCCGGAGTTGTCCCAGCCTTCCAGCCGCGCGGGCTCGTTCTGCGGCAGGTTTGCCTTCATGGCAAACTCCGTCCGCGGCAGGTTCAATGTTCCCTTAAGACCTTTGTTCTTCTCGCCGTCTGCCATCCGCTTGCTCGTTTCTTCTCCTGCAGGGTGCACGCACTGGCGGGGCTCCACGGTGGAGCGCCACAGCCAGGCAGCCAAACCCTTATTGTAGTCGGGATGCGGTTCGAAACCCTGAAACACCCCTCCGGGACAAGAAGGTTTTCAACCGGTGAATCGAAGGCGGCACCTTAAAAACTTCCACCGGACTTCTCGCGTCTAATCACCTAAAGCATTCCGGGGCCAAAGCTTTGTACAATGACCACGGAGTTCGCGAGCGCCGCATTCGGACGCTGAATCGAAACCCCAAGAGGTCGCAGCTCCCGTAGCGGAAAGGAACCTCCCCGAGCACGTTGCTCCCTCAAGCCGCACATTATGCCTTTTGACCCCCTTCCTCCCCCCGAGAGTCCGCTGAATCATGTCCTGCACGCGCAGGCCGAAGCTCCGCATCTAGCGGGCGAAATCAAAGAACCCAGCGTATTTCAGTCCCTGATCGACAACATTCGCGACGTATTCTTCGCGCCCAAGCTGCCGCCACTCGTACTTGAGTCCAAACCCATCGCGGTCGCCGACCCCATGGCGATCAAGCGCGATCCCGTCTCCACGGCGGTCGCCGCGGGCGTCCATATCGCCATCGCGCTGCTGATCCTCTTCCTGGTTGGCCGCAAGGTGGCTGAGGTCGTCGCACCCCAAAAGAAGGAAATCACCGCCATCACGCTTCCGCCGCCCCCGCCGGTCCTCCCGCGAGCGGATCGTATCGGTGGCGGCGGCGGACAGCACGATCTCAGCCCAGTCACCCAGGGCCACCTGCCGAAGTTCGCGCAGGAGCAGATCGTGCCACCCAAGGCTCCCCCCACCGAGGCCCCCAAGATCGCCATCGAGCCCACCGTCGTCATGCAGAAGGACCTCAAGATGGCGAATAACGACATGCCAAACCTCGGCATGCCGAACTCCAATCTCAAGGGCGTCTCGATGGGCAACGGCAACGGAACAGGTATCGGCTCCGGAAACGGCGCCGGTATCGGCCCGGGTTCCGGAGGCAACACCGGCGGCGGCGTGATGCACATCGGCGGTTCGGTAAAGCCTCCCCAGCTTACGTTCTCGGTCGAACCTGAGTTTTCTGAAGAGGCCCGCAAGGCCAAGTTCTCAGGCAACGTGCAGGTTTATCTCATCGTCGACGAGCAGGGGAACCCGAGCCATGTTCGCGTCGTCCGTGGCGTCGGTATGGGACTGGACGAGAAGGCCGTCGAAGCCGTCCGCCAGTACAAGTTCAAGCCGGCGATGCAGAACGGGAAGCCCGTCAAGGTCGACCTGTACGTCGAGGTCAACTTCCAGATCTTCTAATCAGGCAGCCACAACATCGAAGGCCCGCCATCGCGGCGGGCCTTCGTCTTTCTGCGTGACTTCGGCTGCTAGGGCACCAGCACTTCCGCCTGGACCTCTTCGAAGGTCAGGTTCAGTGCGTCGCTCCCAGTCTCGGTCTTCCAGCGCTCGAAGAGCTTTCCATAGCTATCCGTGGAGCATTGTTCGCGCCCCACCTGCAGCCGTTCCAGCATGGCGTCAATCCACTCCGGCGCGCCTTCCAGCTCCGCCCAGACGCCAATCGGCGTCTCGTCGAGCACCAGGTGCCCCGCACCCGAGGAAAACTCTGTCCGGAACTTTTCATACCGGAAGACTGGCCCATACCCCAGCTGAAGAAACACCTCAGCCATGGCCTCGCTGTCCTCCAGCATCGTCTCGGTCTCGACCCGCGTCTTGAACCGGGCGTCCAGCTCGCTGGGTGCGGCCGTCCGCTTATGGGTCAGCACATGATGGCCGTTGTACTCCCGCAGCCGGAGAATCTGCTTCTTCGCCCGCAGCTGCCGATCGCTGGTGTCGTAGAGGGTGTTCGTCTCGAGCGATCGCTCGGTGACGAGTTGGAAGCCCGCACGAAGCGCCGAGTACCGGAAGGGGACCGGATCCTCGACGGCAAACTTCAACTCAATCTCAGCCACCTGCATGGGGGGAGTATAGGCCTCTCGCGCAGCCCCCAAGGTGGAAAACGCGGACCACTTTCGTGGCACAGGCCCCATTTCGGCAGTAGCGAAATACGCCACCCCAGGCTCGGCTAGCTCGGCCGGGCTGCCTTGTTCAGCCTGTCCAGGATGGCGTCGCGAATCCCGCCTGACGGCGGTAGAGGGACGAGGATCACGTCAACACCCCGTGCGTCGAGCTCCCGCAGCCCGGCAAACAGGTTCGCCGCCAGCGTCTCAGGGACGTCCCAATCCCCCCACGCCACCGTCTGCGAGCCGGAAAGGTGTGCCCAGCCGTCCGGTAGCAATAACCCAACGCGGTCGCCAGAGTCTTTCGCCTTCGAAGCAGGTTCCAACAGAGTAGAGGCCAGGTCGCCCGTCAAGGGCTCCACCAGAACAACTCTGGCTTGTGGAGCATAGTGTCGGATTCCGACGCCAGGGGACGGCAGAGAAGAAGGCTCATTACTAGAGCAAGTTGCAGAAGCTACATAAACCTCTACTGCAACCCCGGTTGCCTTTGCGAGTTCCTCCGCAGAAATAGCTCCCGGTCGATACAGAACCATGGGCGTCTGCGTCGGATCCAGAACCGTGGACTCGACGCCTATCCGAGTCGGTCCGGCGTCCAGCACCGCGTCGATGCGTCCATCGAGGTCCGCGAGAACATGCGCCGCCGTCGTAGGGCTGGTATGCCCGAACCTGTTGGCGCTGGGTGCCGCGACCGGAACGCCTGCGGCTGCCAGTAGAGCCTGCGCCGCCGGATGCGCAGGGATTCGCACTCCCACCAGCGGACGCCCCGCTGTGACGGCATCGCCGATGGCCTCCGTCCGTGGCAGCAACAGCGTGAGTGGCCCCGGCCAGAATGCCTCCGTCAGCCTTGCCACCCGAGTGGCGAGCTCGGTGGGAACCGCTGCGACAACCGCTAGCTGCTCCACCGTCGCCAGGTGGACGATCACTGGATCCCAGGCCGGGCGTCCCTTCGCCGAGAAGATGGCAGCCACCGCCGCCGGCATGAGCGCATTGGCTCCAAGGCCGTAGACGGTTTCTGTCGCGAACGCTACAAGACCGCCCGCCTGCAACAGCTCGGCGGCGCGGGGCAGGTCACCTGCCTGGTCGGCGTAAAGATGGAGGGTTTCCGGCAACATTTCCTGCACGGCACGCGGCCAATCAGCGCACCCTGGTTCCTCTACTTCATCACACTGATGCGAGGCTGCGCTTCAGAGGCCTTGTACAGGTACTTGATGCTGGACTTGTAGACCAGGACGCGGGTCTTGCTGGTGCGTAGCTTCAGCACAAAGTGGTCGAACCACTCGATGACGCCATGAATCTCTTCGCCATCGTCGAGCACCACTGTCATCTCGGTCTGCTGCTGAACCTGCTTCTGGAAATAGAACGCCTCTGCGTGCGAGCTCTCCAGCGCGGAGCTCGACTCCTGCGCATTGGCGTGGGTCAAGGGGTCTTCCCCCTGCGACGGGTCATGTCGGCGTCCGCCCAACGGAAGGCGAGGCCGGATGAGCTTGCGCGTTCCATTGAACGAATCGTCGCGTCGGCTGCTGCGTTTATCGTCGGTCAACGATCGTTCTCCCTAAAGACAAAAAAGCTGTTGCGGACAGGCCAAGACGTGGCCTTCAAGGCTCTTTAGTGCCTTCGCCTGTCATGAGTGCTGGCCGTTGGATGCAGGAACCCGGCGAAGAGATACCCGGCAATTCCAAGACATCCGGCGCGGCTCGCCGAACACGCGTTGCCGCTCCAAACTGCATTCCTGCCACTTCGATGGTTACACAAAGCGGCGACCCGGGTCATCCGCCGGAAGGCTGGTTCAGCGGACTGATTCGAGACCCACCGCCATCGCGTCAAGACTCAGCGACCGCAGCAGATTGCGTCGCATCCCGCTCTGAACCTGGTCCATCGCCCGTACCGCAGACTCGATCCACGCATAATCGAAGCCCGTAGCCATGCGCTCCAGCTCGGCGCGCTTGTCCACGTTGCGAATGCGGTCTGGCACACCCGCATTCAATAGCAGAAGATCCTCCAGCACCGAGGACAACGCTCGCAGCAGCGCCGTCGTCTTCTCCTGACCTTCGGCGCCTGCGCGATAGCTCTCCGTCATCTTGAAGAGCAGGGAATGGTCCTGCATTCCGCCCGACCTCTCGGCCGTGTGCAGGATGGTCAGCGCATCGTTGCGGGCCGCGGCGTAGGTCGCCAGATCGAAGCTCAACGCCCGCCCGGGAGCGCCTTCGCTCAGCCGCGCCACCAGCTCGCGCTCCGCGCCCTTCACTTCCTTGCGATGCTCCGCCAGCAGCGCTGTGATCTCCTCCACGCTCATGGCGCCCAGGTGCGCGACCGCGCAGCGCGAGCGAATCGTCGGCAGCAGCTCGCCCAGGTTCTCCGCCAGCAGGATCAGATGCACCTGCGCCGGCGGCTCCTCCAGCAGCTTCAGCAGCGAGTTCGCCGCCTCTTTCATGAATCCAGCCGAGGTAAACAGGAACACCCGCGCCCGCGCCTCTGTCGGCAGGTAGTGCGACCGCTGGATCACCGTCCGCACCTGTCCCAGCTTGATCATCAGCTGCGGAGGATCGGGCGGCACAATCAGCACGTCCGGATGCGTCTGCACCAGCACGCGCGTCTCGCGCTTGTCGGTGTCCTTCATCTCTTCGCGCGTGGCGATGGCCTCTTCGACACGCGCGCTCAGGTCAGCCGACTCCGCAATCCGTGTGCAGTTGCGGCATTCGCCGCAGTAGCTGGCCAGCTCCCGCGTCTCACCCTCCGGCAAGCCTCGTCCGGAGACCTCCCGCGGCTGACGCTCGCACTCCAGCGCCATCGTCAGCATCACCGCGAGCGTGTACTTGCCCACCCCGCGCGGCCCCAGCAGGATCATCGAATGCGGCAACCGCCCCGAAGCAATCGCCGCCCGCAGGTTGTCGAGCACAGCATGGTTGGCGTGGAAGTCGTCGAAGGTGCGAGGAAGCGGCATGTCTCTCTCAGCTTATCGTCTGCGGTGGCCGAGGTGGGATTCGGCGGTTTACGTAGATCACGCTGAACGAGAGGACGGCTAGAAAGGTCAACGACATCGTGGTGACGACGAGGTCGCCCACAAACACAGCAATGCGAAGGGGTGCAGGCGCAGTTGTGGCACCTGCCCATGCGCGCATGATGGAGAAAATCCCGATGATGGTGGCAAAGGTGGCCAGAGCCTTCCCCCGGCCGGAAATTTCTTTCATGGCCCGGTGCCGAGCGTCAGTCGTCAGCAACTGCCAACACCAAATGGCAACGAGAAGGAGACCCACTAGAGAACTCAACTGCTGGAGAAACTCGAATAGCTCGACGCGGGCGGTGCCAACCTGAAAGACCGGCCTATGCAGGAAAGACAGGTGTTGATAAGGCCAGAAACTTCGGTGAGTGAACGAGTCCCAGAGGATATGGGTCGCGGCACCCACAAGAATGCCAGCGCACTCGGCGGTGACGCCCGGAATGTCCCAAGCCTTCGACTCGGGATGTCCTGCTGAGTCAAAAAACAGGGCGATGAATGTTAGACGGAGATCCCGCCTGTAAAACCACAGCACGAGCAAGGATAATGGCAGGTCCATGACGAGCACGCCGACCGCTGTATGACCGAAGTGCCCTCGTGGGGCCAGACGGAGGAAATACTCGAAGTCCGGAGACATCGTGCCAATGACGATGGCAGCCGTCGGAAGGAAGCTCCGGCGAAATGGAAGCGCTGCGGCGGCATGTGCGGGCGTGAAGGGCACGGCAAGAGTGTCTCATTCGGATGGCTGCGTACAAACTGCAACGTAGTCAGGATGTCCTGGAGCGCCGAGGCTCAGCCGGAACGCACGTGGCCAGCGCCCCCACATCCCCCGCCACGATCTTCCCCAGATTCTCCGTGATCTTCGCGACCGGCCAATCCCACCAGGCAATCTCTTCCAGCTTTGCCACGGTACCCTCATCGAACCGCATCCGGATCACCTTCGCTGGATTGCCACCGACCACCGCATACGCGGGCACATCGGACGTCACCACCGACCGCGCCGCGATCACCGCGCCATTGCCAATCGTCACGCCCGGCATCACCAGCGCGTCATACCCCAGCCACACGTCATTTCCAATGACCGTATCGCCCTTGTAAGGCAGTTCGCCCGGCTGCGGAGCCGCCGACTCCCATCCGCTCCTGAAGATGAAGAACGGGTACGTCGAGATCCCATCGAGCTTGTGGTTGGCTCCGTTCATAATGAACTTCACCCCACGGCCAATCGCGCAGAACCTCCCGATCACCAGCCGGTCGCCGATGAAAGGGAAGTGGTACAGCACGTTGCGCTCGAACCCCTCAGAGTCCTCGGGGTCGTCGTAGTAGGTGTATTCGCCCACGACGATGTTCGGGTTCTTCACCGTGTTGCGGATGAAACAAACCTGCGGAAAGCCGGCCATCGGGTGCGGGTTGCTGGGATCTGGACCTTGCATGCCTCTCCGTCATATCACGAAGCCGCACGCGGGAACCTGAGCCGTTACCGGCTCAGCAGGAACGGCCGAGCCGGTAGGTCACGATCACCGCAGCCACAAGCCACGCTCCGAAAAGAACCGCCATCCCGGTCACAATGAACTCGACCACCAGTAAAGGCTCGCAGACCTGCCACGGGACGCCTCGCGTCCCCCAGAGCGCTCGCGCGATACCGCACGCCGCTGCGATCAGACATGCGGCGATGGATCGCCCTTTCCACTCGGAAGAGATGTGGAAGCGAATATCTCCGGTGTCATCTCGCCAATGGTTCCACAGCCATACGCCCAGGATCGCAAGCCCCCCGAAAGAGCTCAACTGCTGCATCAGGTCATAGCCGGCCTCATCACCGAGAAGCGGCACCGTGATGGTCTGTTGCAGGAACGCGATATGTTCGGAAGGCCAATAGCCCGGGTGGGTGAACGAGTCCCACACGAGATGCGTCGCGATGCCGAGCAGAATCGCAACCACGGCGATCAGGACGCATCCCGTGCTCCATCTGCGCTCATCGATTGCCCTCACGCCCGCCTCGGGAGAGACCGCGACCGCAAGCGTCCCGGGGCGAAGAAACGTTCGCCACATCCAGAACAACGCCAGCGCGATGGGAAGATCGAAGAGAAATACCCCTGGCAGCGTATGTCCGAATCGCCCCCGTGGCGCCAGCCTCATGAAGTACAACAGGTCCGGCGCGAGGCAGCCCATCACAATCGCGGCCATGGGCAAAGGCGTTCTGCGAAAGGGCAACGACGCAGCCGCATGGGCCGGAGTAAAGGGCATAGCATCAGTGTCGCATCGCCTGCGAATCGAGGCATGCACCTATGCGCGAAGGATAGCCCAGCACGGTGAACCAACGGTATTAGCGCCCCAGCGCGTGAGCGACCCTGGCCGACGAAATCAATCCATCCAGCCAAGCCTGGTGACCGTTCAGCATGGGATTCGGCCGTCGCTTGGCCATGTCGGCCGCAAGATTACCGATTTGGGTCTCCTGGGTCAGGATTCGCACCCGGCCGCCTGAGAGGTCCTCGATCAGCCATGCATGGAGCACTTCAAGCGTGCCGTGGTCATCGTCCTCAATCAGTCCTTTCCATGCGAGCCGACCGGGTTCATTCGGTGCCGGCGTCACGCACTCGGTAACCTCCGCCTCTACCAGCAGGCCGAAGGTGGTGAAGCGAAACTTCGCACCCTCGGTCAGAATTCGACCTGCAACGACCACATCGGATGCGTTGTGGTAGTACGAAGGCCAAAGCGTCGCGTCGACCAGGAACGGCCATACATCCCCCGCCGAGATGCCTCGCACAATCTCCTCGTTGGAGACAAAGTTGTCGGTCGTTCCGGGCAGATAGCCTTCAGGCCATTGAATGGAGTTCATGGGTACCTCTTTGCTGGAGATTCTTCGGAATGCGAATGGATATCTATCGTGCCGCAGACGCTAAAGCATTCCCAGTGACTTACATCGCGCCAAGTATCGCTAACAGATGGTGTCGTCGGCGAGCCCTCGGACACGACTTCTCTGACGCGCGTTCTCTTTCGGGCCAGACACCGGCGCGATAGCGATCGTGCCCGCCCCTTGCTTCAGCGCGCCACGGTCCGCATGCTCATCGGAAACTTCGGTCGCAGGGTGATCTTGGCCTGGGCCTCGACCGGAAACCGCGGGACAAACTCCAGCCTCCAGCGTTGTGCGATCGTCGCCAGCGCCAGCACGCCTTCCATCCACGCAAAGCTTTCGCCAATGCAGTGGCGTCGACCCGCGCCAAACGGGAAGTACACGTAACGCGGCCTTGCAGCCTTGGCCTCAGGTGTGTGCCGTTCGGGCCGAAACGCCAGTGGCTCGTCCCAGTACTCTTCCGACCGATGCAGAATGTACTGGCTGATGAAGAAGTGAGCCCCGGCCGGCAGCCTGTACTCCCCCAGCGTCACCGGGGCGGTCGATTGCCGCCCCATCGCCCACGCCGGCGGATAGAGCCGCATCGCCTCGGCAAAGACCATCTCGGTGTACTTCAGCTGCGGATAGTCGGCCAGCGCGGCGGGCCTCATGCGGTCGCGGGCTGCGCCAGTGTTGCCAAGCAGCTCGTCGACCTCCGCGAACATCCTGTCGCGTGCCTCGGGGTTCTGACTCAGCAGGTATAGCGTCCAAGTCAGTGCATTCGCGACGGTCTCGTAGCCGGCGAGGAAGATCGTCAGCACCTCGTCGCGTACCTGGGCATCGCTCATGCCGGTCGCGGAGCTCCCGTCTTCCTCCTCGCCATCTTCGCCTTCGTAGTGCGCGGCCACCAGCATCGAGAGCAGATCGCCTCGGCCCTCAAGCTGCTCCGCACTCAAGGCACGCCGGTTTGCGATCAGCTTGTCGACGATGTCGTCCAGCCGCTGCTTGGCCCGGCGAAACTTCACCACCCCCGGGATCGGCCAGTGCAGCACCTGCTCCAGCTTCGGGAAGGCGACGAGGAAGTTGTAAAGCCCCATCACGGTGTTCGCTTCATCTGCGACGGAAAGCACATCCGCGTCCACCTCGCTGTCGAAGAGCGTCCTTGCCACGATCCGCAGGCTGAGTCGCATCATCGCGTCACCTGCATCGATCTCCTGGCCCTCACGCCACGAGCTCGCGACCCCCTCCGCAGCCTTCACAATCTCGTCCGCATAGCCCGCAATGCGCTGCCGATGGAACGCCGGCGCGATCAACTTCCGCTGCCGCATGTGGATCGGGTCGTCCGAGGTGATCAGCCCTTCGCCCAGCAGGATCTTCATCCGCTTGATCGTGCGCTCACGCACAAACGACTGCGCCTGGTTGACGAGGATCTCCTGCACATACTCCGGATCGTTCACGAAGACGATCGTCGTCCCCATGAACCTGTATTGCGCGATGCTGCCGAAGGTCTGGTGAAGATGTTCGAAGAGCGGGATCGGGTGGCCAAACTTCACCCAGCTGCGCCGGGTATAAAAGGGAAGGCTGTGTCGCAGTCCGGGAGGAAAACGGAAGTCGCCTTGGCTGTAGGCAGGTCGGTAGTCGTTGCTACGTTCGAAGTCTGGCATGGGCTCGCTTCATGCGATGCGCTCGCAGTCGCTCAGGACGCGGTCTGCGGAGATGCAATCGGACGTGCACTTTCATGCGCTTGTAGACGTTCCCTTACAACGGTGAGCACGCTGGAAGCGATCGCTTCGATGCGCGCATCTTCGGTAATCGCGACCACCCGTTGCGGCTCTCGTTGTGCAATGTTCCGGTACGCCTGGTACACGCGGCGATAGAACTCATCGCCCTCGCGCTCGAACCGGTTCTCGTCCGTGCCGGAGGTCTGGATGTGCCGCTCATTCCGCCGCCGCGCGCGTCGCAGTGAGCTCTCCAGCGGGGGTAGCAGCAGGATGGTCAGGTCCGGCTGAAAGCCATCGCAGACCGCGTGGTGCAGCTCCAGAACGCGCTCCGAACCCAGCTCGCGGCCGCCGCCCTGGTAGGCTTCCGACGAATCGGTATAGCGGTCGCAGATTACAATCGCCCCCTCGGCGAGCGCCGGCTTCACGATCTCCGCCAGCGACTGCGCCCTGTCCGCAAACATCAGCGCGAGCTCCGCCGTAGGCGTAATTGCACCCAGCTCCGACTCCGATCGCGAATCCAGCAAGATCGCGCGAATACGGTCCCCCAGCGCCGTCCCGCCCGGATTCCGCAGCGAGACGACCCGCCGTCCCTCTGCCTCCAGCGCTGCAACGAGGCGTCGGACCTGCGTCGTCTTACCAGATCCGTCGAGCCCCTCAAACGTAATGAACATACCGTGGCACATCAAGCCGAGTGTATCTCGTGAGCCGGGCGGCTTGTGATGACCACCCGGCATCCTAATCTCTCGTGGCGCGAGAAAAGCGCGGCACGCCATGACAGCCTCACCCGCGCGGAACCGAGGGTGACATGCTTCTTTACATCGTGATTGGTCTCTTCGCCTTGCTCTCCATCTGCCTTGCAGCTCTGGCTCGGGCTGCTTACCGGGAGCAGGACGCCCATTCCCACGACCCTGTGCAGCCAAGACCGATCCGCCACTCGCATTGATTCAACCCTTGCCGGGGAGCGGCAACCAACAGGGGCGCCTCCCTAATGGGAGAGCCCTGTCTTCCAGACTGCAGTCCCGTCCGGCTCGAGCCTGACGTCCACGGTGCCCCTGAGTCCTTCACCGAGACTTGGCCCGGTCGAGCTGTGTGGCTTCCTGGACGAGTCCGTCCAGGTCGCCTTCAACGGCCCGCTCCCGATCACCTCGAAGCGGTATTGATACGATCCACCCACGGGAAGAGTGCTCGTCCCGAAGCTCGCGCTCGGGTAGTCGACCTCAATCTCCGAGATGTTTCCGCCCGTCTCGTTCGTGACGGTTGCCCCGATAAACGCCGACTTGCAGCCGCCCAGCCCCACCAGCGCCACGGCCGCTGTGGCAAGAATCGTATTGCGCACCATCCCGAAACTCACTCTGCACTCCCTTGCTTTTCTGTCATTTGTGTCTCCGGGTCCGCGGACTCGGCCGGAGCCAGCGCTTCCATCGACTTCTCCAGCGACCGCACCCGGCGGACAAGCTCGGGCAGCCGGTTCAAAGCCGCAGACGTCCGCAGCCATGTCCGATTATCCGTTGCCGGAGTGCCGCTGACCAACGCTCCCGCCGCCACATCACTTGCGATCCCGGTCTGAGCCGTCGCAACGGCACCGTCGCCGATCGTCAAATGTCCTGCCGCACCGACCTGCCCCGCCAGGATGACCTTGTTCCCCACAGTCGTCGATCCTGCCAATCCAACTTGCGAACAAAGCAGCGTGTCCGACCCCACCGTCGACCCGTGACCCACCATCACGAGGTTGTCGATCTTCGTCCCTTCGCCAATCTTCGTCTCGCCAATGCTGGCCCGGTCCACACACGCGTTCGCCTGCACCTCGACCCGGTCTTCCAGCACAGCGCGCCCCGCCTGGTGGATCTTGCTCCAGCGACCGGTTGCATCCTTCGCAAAGCCAAAGCCGTCGGCCCCGATCACCACACCGTTCTGCAGCACCACCTCGTCACCGAGCACGCAACCCTCACGCACCACGGCATGCGCGTGAATCAGGCAGCGCGAGCCCAGCTTGACCCCGGGGTAAAGCACGGCATGCGACAGAATTGCCGAGCCATCGCCGACCACGCAACCTGCGCCAATGACCGCAAACGCCGCAATATGAACATCTTTCCCAATCTCAGCCGTTGGATCGATCGCCGCCATGGGATGCACCCCGGGAGCGTACTGCAGAGCGGGGTACATCAGCTCGATCGTCTTCGCCCAGGCGAAATACGGGTTCTTAACGCGCACCGTGGCTACCGGAACGTCATGGAACGCCGGTTCGACGATGATCGCCGCCGCCCCGGTCTTTGCGGCCAGCCGTGCGTAGGCCTGGTTCGCAACGAACGTCACCTCGGTCGGCCCGGCGCTCTCAATCCCATTCAACCCTGTGATCTCAATGGCGCGTGCCGCAGCAAGGTTGCCATCTGCGCCAGGCCGCAGTTCAGCCCCAAGCCGCTCGGCCAGTTCTTCCAAAGTCATGTTGGGGATTGTAGCTCGCTGGCTGTTGTGCGGCTGTGATCCTAGCCCTCGAACAGCCCGGCCTGGAGCTCCTCGACCAGCTCTTTGGCTCGCTCGGCCGACACCCGCTTCGAGGGCGAGCTGATCGCCCCAAGCAACTCCAGGGACCGTATCGCACTGCGGGGCACGAAGATCTTCTGCGTGTTCCCGCGCCCATCCGGCGGCGAAAGCAGCAGGCCTCGGTCCTCAAGCAGCATGTCGAGGAAGCCGAGATCGAAGCTCGTCAGCCCCTCAAGCTGGTCGTCATCGGGAAACCCGATCCGCAGCCACAGCCCTTCACCCCGCGGACGTCCCAGAAACGTCTTACGCCCCAATCGCTCCGGATCGTTCGCATCGTCCAGGTTGAAATCGCGGACATAAGCAATAAGCTTGATCGTATTGAGCTGCAGGGGTTTGGTCCGGCCATCCGGCAAAAGCAGCACCACCGCGTCGCCCTCGACGAAGCCTGCCGGGGGAAGATATCCCCACGACGGCCCCGCATCGAACTGGCGGATGACGACCTTCTTCCGTGCCGCAGGCATAATCCTCTATTCCCGCCGACCCAACGGGGTGCTTCGGCTCAGATTTTCGCATGTGAAACCCCGAACGCTGCAGAATGAGTGCAAAATTCTGGCTGTTTTGCCCCAATTGCTGTACAATCCACGAGGGTCGCCACGTAAAGACGGCAGCTTAACCTACTGACAGGCATGGGGTTAGCTCTGCTGTCCGGATGTCGGACAACAACGTCGGACAAGAACTCGTGCGCTGCCGGGAACGATCACCTCATATGGCCGATTACATCTACCTGCTGCAAACTCGCCTGACACCCGCGCAGCAAACTGCTCTCCAACACGTGCGCGATGTCGCCAAGGCTCACGCCATGACGGTCTTCCTCGTAGGCGGAGCAGTGCGCGACCTGACCAGTGGCTCCCCTGTGCGCGATCTCGACATCGCAATCCAGGGCAATGCGACCAAGCTGAAAAAGGACATCCAGAAGGTTGGAGCGACGCTGATCGGCGAACATGCCGCTACGCAGTCGCTGTTCTTCAACTTCCCGGGCGGTGTCCGCGTCGAAGTCAGCTCCGCTCTGAGCGCCACCTGGCCGAAGCCCGGAAAGCCCGTCTTCAAGCCGGCAACCATCCTCGAGGACCTTCGCCGCCGCGACTTCACGGCGAACGCCATGGCGATCTCCCTCAACGAGGGGTCGCTCGGGCTGCTCATGGACCCCCTCAACGGCATCGCCGACCTCGAGAACCGCGAGCTTCGCCTCGTCTCGAACTATGGCTTTATCGAAGACCCCGTTCGAATGATCCGCTCGCAGCGCCTCGTTGCGCGTATGGGCTGGCATCTCGAAGAGAAGACCCACCAGCGCTACGAGACCGGCAAGGCAGAGGGCTACATCTCCGCCATGAGCGAGTGGGATCGCGGCTACGAGCTCGAGGAGATCCTCCACGAGGAAGATCCGCTCCGCGTCCTGCGCCGTCTCGAGTCCGAAGGCTGGATGCAGGCGCTCTTCCCGGCACTCTCCGCCGCCAAGGCCAACGAGAACGAAATCAGTAAGATCCGCGATCTCACCGGGCAGCTCGAGGTCGTCAGCATCTTCGCCGATCCTTCCGCTGTCCAATTCCCATCGCTGGTCGCGAAGCTGACCGCAGCGGAGGTCACCGAGCTCAAGGCCCTGCTCGCGCGTCCCGGCTTTGTCGAGCAGATCGCTGCGCTCGAGCCCGCAACCCGGGAGTTCGGCACGACCTTCGCCGGCAAGGCTGCAGCGGTGCCTTCCGATGCCTGGAAGCTGCTGCACGTCACCTCGCCTGAGGTCGTCCTGTCTCTCGCGCACAGTTCGAAGAGCTCGCCGGTGCAGGCACGCTTCACGGCCTTCTTCAACGACTGGTCGCAGGCCCGGACCAAGGTTCCGTACCAGCTCATGCAGGAGATGCGCATCACTCCCGATCTGCCCGGCTATGCCGAGTTGATCGAGAAGTTGCACTTCGCCATCATGGATGGTCAGCTGGAGACGGTGGAGATGGCCAAGGCCTTCCTCGAGCCCTACTCTCCGCCGGCTCCGCCTCCGCCGCCCACGCTGCGCCGCCGCGCTGCGAAGGCCACGAAGACCTCCAAGGCCAAGGCAAAGAAGGCTACTCCGGTGGTGGATGAGACGTTGGCCGAGATGGCGGCCGCCGAGTCCCCAGCGCTTCCTCCAACACCTACCCCCGCAGAGCTTGAGGCCTTCGGTGCACCCGCACCGAAGGCCTCAGCTCCTAAGGTTGCTGCCAAGAAGGCCACGGAGTCCAAGCCGGTCGAGGTCAAGGTTGCCGCTCCCGTGAAGGCTGCCACAGTGAAGAAGGACGTGGCCCCGGCAAAGGCCGCGCCCGCTAAACCGGCGGCTGCCAAGGCTGCCCCGGCAAAGCCGACCTCTCACGCGCCTGCCAAACCCGTGTCCAAGGCAGCTCCGGCGAAGGCTGCGGTGCCTGCCAAGGTTGTCGCCGCCTCTGCGAAGAAGCCGGCAGCGAAGCCCGTCGCGAAGGCAGTACCGGCGAAGTCGGCTGCAAAAGCTGTACCGGCGAAGAAAGTTGTCGCCAAGGCCCCGCTCAAGCCCGCTCCGAAGAAGGCTCCGGCCAAGCCAGCCAAGAAGGCTGCACCTGCCAAGAAGGCACCCAAACGTCGCTAGACGTTACTTGATCGTTTCGGCCACTCGCCTGGATCACTTCAAGCAAAAAAGAAAGCCCGCAGCGATCTCGCTACGGGCTGTTTTCTTGGTCTCCGATACCGAGCGCTAATCGCGCCCGCGCTTTCGCACTTCGATGTTCAGGCGCTTGATCTTCTGATTCAGCGTGGACAGCGGGATGCGGAAGTAGGCGGACGCTTCTGTCTGGTTCCAGTTGCAGCGCTCCAGCCGGTCCGTAATGATGCGCCGCTCGATGTCTTCCATCACGTCGAAAAGAGAAGCGTCCGACCGTTGATCCAGGAGCGCGGTCGAGTATGAGTTGCCGCGAAGCTGCGCAGGAAGCAGGTCCGGAGTGAGCTGCGGACCATTAGCCAGCACCACACCGCGCTCCATCGCATTCTCCAGCTCGCGTACATTGCCGGGCCAATCGTAGTCCATCATGAGCCGCAATGATTCCGGCGCGAGATCTGGTGGAGGAAAGCCGTTCTCGTCGGCGTAGACCTTGAGGAAGTGCGACGCCAGCAGCGGCACATCTTCCTTGCGGCTGCGCAACGGCGGCAGTTCAATCTGGATGACGGCGAGCCGGTAGAACAGATCCTCGCGGAACCGCCCTTCCTTGACGGCCTGGGAAAGGTTCACGTTCGTTGCCGCGACGATGCGGACATCGACCTGAATCTCCTGCGTTCCGCCGACGTGCATGAAGCGGCGGTCTTGCAGCACGCGCAGGATCTTCGCCTGCATGTCCATGGTCATCGTGCCGATTTCGTCGAGGAAGAGCGTGCCGCCATCGGCGACCTCAAAAAGGCCCTTCTTCGCCGCCACGGCAGACGTAAACGCACCGCGCTCATGTCCGAAGAGAGTGGACTCCAGCAGGTCGGAGGGCACGGCGCCCGTGTTCATCGGTACAAACGGCTTATCGCGCCGTGGAGAGTGCGAGTGAATCGCCTTCGCGATCAGCTCCTTGCCCGTACCGCTCTCGCCCTGGATCAACACGGTGGAACGCGAAGGCGCCACCTGCGCGACCAGATCGAAGAGCTTCAGCATCGCATCGCTCTTGCCCACGATGTTCTGGAACGAGTAGCGCTGCTTCAACGTCCTCTTCAGCTGGGCCACTTCGCGCTCGGCCGAGCTCTTGCCAATCGCCGCCCGGATATCCGCCAGCAGCTTCTCGTTGTCCCACGGCTTCTGAACGAAGTTCGATGCCCCCGCACGGATGGCGTCGACGACATTCCCCACGGTCCCATAGGCCGTGATCATGATGACCGGAAGCTCCGGCGCAAGAGCCTTGATGCGGGGCAGCAGATCGATGCCGCTCTCGCCGGGCAGAGCCAGGTCCAGCAGCAGAAGGTCATAGCTGTAGCGAGTCAACAGGTCGAGGCCCAGGTTGCCGTCGGCCGCCATCTCGACGCTGAAGCCCTCAAGAGTGAGCAAAGTCTCTAACGAGTCACGGATGCCGGCTTCGTCATCGATAATCAGAATCTTCTGGCCCGGCGAGGGTGCCGCGTGGATCGTCCCCGACGCTGGCCGCTCACCTAAAGCTGCATTAGACATGTACTACCTTGCCTTCCTCCGTATTACCTTCAGGTCCAGTCGCTCGCAATTCAGTGCGCGACGGCGCATCGAGAGCGGGGAACTCCAAACGGAATACCGTACCCTCTCCTACGCTGGAAGACACCTCAATGGTTCCACTGTGTTCCTGGACAATTCCGTACGTAACAGCCATGCCGAGGCCTGTGCCCTTGCGTTGACCGTCCTTGGGCGCGAGCTTGGTCGTAAAAAACGGATCGTAGATGCGGCGCATCACCTCTGCGCTCATGCCGCACCCATCGTCCTCTACCCGTATCTCCACGCTTTGACCGTTAGACGGTGCTGTCGTAACGATGCGTACAGTCCCCCGGCTTTTTTCCTGCAAGGCATCTTTCGCGTTCAGGACAAGATTCACCAGAACCTGCTGCAGTTTGCCGCGATTGCCGTTGACGACAGGCAACCCCTCCGCGAGCTCCGTGGTCACCGTGATCCCAGCCGAGCGCATTGGGTGCTCCAGCAGCATGACCGTCTCGCGCACCGTGGCATTCACATCCGTGCGCGAGAAGTCTGTCGTGCCCATGCGCGAAAAGTTCAGTAATCCATTGGCGATCTCGCTCGCGCGGAAGGTCTGCTGAATGATCTTGTCCAGCACCGGTTGCAGCCTGGCGCGACCGTTCTCATCCTGCGCCAGGTGGCTGCTCAGCTGCTTGTTCAACATCTGGGCATAGCTCGAGATGACGGCGAGCGGCGTGTTCACCTCGTGCGCCACTCCTGCAGCAAGCAGTCCGATCGACGACAGCTTCTCGGCCTGCGTCAGCTGCGTCTCCATGTTCACGCGGTCGGAGATGTCATCCACGATGATGATCCGCCCCACCGCCTGGAAGTCGCGGTTGAGCAGCGGCGCAATCGTGATGTTCGCTATCCGCGCCTCACCTGTAGGCGTGGGCAGGCGGAACTTGTATAGCGTGCTCGTGCCTTGTTCGTCGCGCACGCGGTCGAACTCCGTCAGGAACTCAGGCGGAAACACCTCGTTCAGAGGCTTGCGCAACGCATCGGCCCGGGCCGTCGCGTACATCACCTCCATCTGTGCATTCCAGCTCTCGATGCAGTCCTCGAGGTCCACCGCAAACACGCCGATGTTGATCGACTCGACGATGTTCTCGTTGAAGTCGCGCAGGCGCTCGAAGTCCGTAATCTTCTGCTCCAGCCGCTGATACAGCTGAGCGTTCTGGATCGCGATACCCGTGTAGCCGGCGAGCGACTCCAGCAACTCCATATCCTCGGAGCTGAGGAAGTCTCCATCGCCCGTGCGGCCAAGTCCCAGCACGGCAATCGTGGACAGCCCGGAGCCTTCGTGGCGGGCTGCCCGGCACGGCACGAAGTAGTTCAGGTCCAGCGCAGAAGCAGCACGCCGTTCTGACTCCGGCAGCCGCAGCACAGCCTGCGCATTCTCGAAGAACAGGTGAGTGCCACTGTCGCGGCGATCAAAGTCAAGGAAGCCCAGGTCGAGCGATTCCGGCGCTGAGGCGACCTGCTGCGAGAGCCCATGCGATCCCGCCAGGGTGAAGCGTGTCTCGACGCGGCCCCGCGGCGTGCGGTACTCCTGCGCGAGAAAAACCGCGACACGCGTTACCAGCAACGTCTCGGGTAGACGCTCAACGATCGAGTCGATCAGCGCCCGCAGATCGGTCTGGGCGTTCAGCTCTTTGCCAAATTCCACGAGCGAGGTGCGGTAGTCGATCTTCTTGCGATCGAAGATGCGGTCGACGTGGCCCTGCACCATCCGCTTGAGCGGATCAAACACCAGGCCTGTCACGATGACCGCAAGGATCAATCCCCAGTCGCGAAGCCTCTCGCTCTTCACCTGGTTATGGACCACCTCGGCGGCCAGCGCGATGAGGCCGAAGTACGATCCCACCAGCGCCGCCGTCACCAGCGTGTAGGTGACGCCGCGCTTGAAGATCAGGTCCACGTCCATCAAGCGGTAACGCACGATCGCCCAGCTGAACGTCAGGGGCAGCAGAATCAGCGCAAAGACCGCAAGGTTCGTCAGGTTGCGTGGCACCGACCAGTCGAACAGGAACGGAACCACGTAGATCGCGGTGAAGGGAAGTGTCGTCAGCACCGTGCCGCGCGACAGCCACTTCAACTGCTGGCGTTCCAGCGGACGCCGCTCCGTCAGGTACCGGACCCAGAACACAACGGCCGCGAGGATGTAGTAGGTCGCTAGGTACGCATAGTCGATCTTGTCCAGGCGATGCTGCAGGCGCTGTGTCGGCGACCAGTATTCCAGCGAAAGGAAGCGCAGCGTTGCGAGCACAGCCCCCGGGATGTAAAGCAGCGCGTGAACCCAGCGATGTCGCCGCCGCGTCTCGGACTCCCCTGTAAAGCTCAACGCGAAATGCAGGAACAGCGCGGGTTGCAGAGCCGCCGCGATGAAGTTCGCCGTCAGGACTGTCAGATCCAGCCCATCGAATACAGCCGTGTACTTGAAGGCGTAAAGGATGAACGAGACGAGGCAGAAGACATAGAAGTGCGTCGACTTCGGAGCCGTCCAGCGTCGAAAGAGTACGTAAAGACCGATTGCCAGGTAGACCAGCGCGATCAGCCGCATCACCTGGTGATCGGTGCGGTCCGCTGGCTCCAGGATGATCGAGATGTCGATCGATGCCGGAGGACCACCTGCCCTCGGATGCCGCAGGACGGTGTACTTCGCCTTCGACCAGATACCACTGGCCTCGAGCAGACGCTCCGCGACAGCCATCCTTGGCGTCGGCACGTCATTGATTGCGGTGAGGATGTCGCCGGCTCGCAGGCCCGCACGATCCGCCGGGGTACCGGCCGGAACCATGTAAATCTCAAGTCCGCTGCGAACTTCTATCTTGGGTGCGCCATCGGTTGGGGGAACATACGTTCCCTCCTGGACCAGATTTGCAATAGCCAATCCCGCCGCTGCCAGCGTAATGATCGCCAGAAGCAGGGCAAGCAATCGGGTTTGGGCACCGTTCTTCACGGATGGCGGCCTTCAGGTTCCGGATACGAGATTCTTCGCTGCAACTTTGGTGCCAATCTCGCAACCCTCTCCTGGTATGTCATTTCAGTGTACCGGTAACGCTGGATATGTATCTTTCCATAGGTGGATACTGAAATCGGAAGATGAAACCCCGCGAATTGCCAGTATTTGCAGGGGTTCCATACGGCGTCGCCAACGTTAGTCAGGGACCCTTCGCTTGACCCTGACCCTTGAAATCCTGTGAACTCAAGAGATCATGTCTGTCTTACGGCCCGGGGCCGATGCTCGTTCCTTCGTGGGACGCAATCCGCCAACTTTTGTCCTTACGTTTCCGCTACAGCGTCTCCGCCGAGCCGAACTTCGACCTTCCGCCAATGACCTCTGTCAGGCAAGGCGCTCGTGACGACCATGACTTCAGTCCGGCGGGAGACAGCCTGGAAGCGTTCCGAAGTTTTCATTCGTGGGCTCCGTATCTCTTTCCTCGAGCGCGGTTCGAGCATCCCCGCCAGCGCGCCGCCGATCATCCTTCTGCACGGCCTTGTCTCCGAGAGCACCTGCTACAAGCGTCTGCTTCGCCGGTTGCCCCAGGATCGCAGGGTGATCGCCGTCGATCTTCCCGGCTCCGGCTACTCTGAGCGCCCAAGCCCAGGGCAGCAGTCCTCCTGCACCACCTTCGCCGACCTCGCGGGCCTCGTCGTCGACCTCATGGCTGCCCTGCGGCTCGACCGTCCAGTCCTCATCGGCCACTCCCACGGCGGAGCGATCTCGCTGTCGGTGGCTGCTCGACACCCCGAGCACCTCCGCGGCCTCGTGCTCCTCTGCCCGGCACATCCGTACTCCGGCGTGGAGCGCAAGATCATCCGCTTCTATCTCTCGGCCGTCGGACACGCCTTCGCCCATCTTCTCCCCCGGCTGCCGGATTGGCTGATGCTCTTCGTCTTTCGCCACATGCCGGGCTCGCGCCGGACGCTCGAAATGACGGACATCGCTCCCTATCTGCACACGCTGCGTACGCCAGGCACCGTCGACCAGATTCTCCGCATGGTCGAATGCTGGAACAACGACATGCACCAGCTCGGATCCCTGATGGACGAGAATCCCATCGCCGCTCCCGTGCTGATGGTCTGGGGAGAACGCGACGTCGTCGTTCCTGCCTGGAGCGCCCGGCGACTGTCGGCGCGTCTTGCGGACGGGGAGCTCGTTCAGCTCCATGGTGTGGGCCATCTTCCGAACGACGAATCACCTAATAAAGCAGCCGCTGTCATCCACGACTGGCTCTTGCATCGCGCGCTCTAAGATAGCTCTGGATATCCGTAGGGTTGTCCGGCTCTGAGAAATCCGGCAACCGTTCGCAGGATGAAACGGAATTGCAGGTGCGTCGCAATACCTTTTTGCTACGCCAACAACTTGAGGGGAATGATTTCGCATCATTCACGTGACTCTCACACTTGGAGTGAGTTCACGTGCACAACAACGGGCCCAGGAACTGGATTTCAAGGAACTACCAATCCTTCGACGGACTTCGCGCTATAGCCATCCTTATGGTCTTCACCATCCACTACGGCGACATGGTGGTGCCAGCGAAATATGTCGAGTGCCTTTGGACGGGTGTTGATCTCTTCTTCGTCCTGTCCGGATTTCTCATCACCGGCATCCTGTGGGATTCCGTCGACTCACCCACGTACTATCGCGACTTCTACACCCGCAGAGCCCTGCGCATCTTCCCGCTCTACTATGGTTTCTTCCTCTGCGTCGCAGTCCTTACGCCGTTGGTGCATCTGCGCTACGACCCCATGCTTTGGACGAACCTTCTGTATCTCCTGAACTTCACCGTCGCCTTCGCTCCCCAGCATAATCCCAGCATCGTGATGATTGGCCATGTCATCCGGACGATTCAGCCAACGGTGGGATTGGGCGTTCTCTGGAGTCTCTGCGTGGAAGAGCACTTCTACCTGCTCTGGCCCTTCGTCGTCCGTTATGCTCGCGGCCGTCGCCGTCTGCTGATTTCAATCTGTCTGATGGGCATCGTTTGCGTCATGTCCTTACGCATGGCCCTGTACCTTCACGATCCCGTCAGGTACCGGACCTCAAGCTTTCTTTATCGCGCGAGCTTCACCAGGTTCGATACGCTGCTCATCGGTGCCTCTCTCGCACTCCTGCTGCGGGAGTATCGAATGGCTCTTCGTCAATTCCGCGCGATAGCTCTTGGTTGTATTGCGTTCGGTATGGTGACGCTCGCCACGGGGCTCCTGACCTTCGGGCGGACCCTGCCGTGGGACCTCTTCAATCCCGTCTTCAGCACCTACGGGTACACCTCTGTCGGTATTGTTGCCGCGGGAATCGTCATGCTCGCAATCGACGAAAACTCTGCATTGAGCCGATTACTCCGTAACCGGTACTTGAAGCGCATTGGGGTTGTCAGTTATGGCATCTACTTCCTGCATGCCCTGCCCATGCAGTTTGTCGACGCGATCTGCTGGAAGCTCGCTCACTGGCACGCCGCCGTCGTCGTTGTTCCGTGCACCTTCCTGCTAACTTATTTCGCCGCCCAATGGAGTTACGCGCACATCGAGTCGCCGTTCCTGCGCCTCAAGGACCGTTGGGCTCCGCCCATCGCACACGTCAGCAGGCCTTCCGGTGTCCGCGACATCGGAATCGCGGCCTAGGATCCGACGTTGCCCCGCGCGATTTATCCTTCTGCCAGTCCGAACTCGTCCTTCACCCAGCTGCGTATCGCTGCCCCGAGTTGCGGCAGCTTCGTCTCAGGCGACCCCTCGATCCCCGCAAAGAAGTGGTCCGCGCCTTCCACCCAGACCACGCGCTTTGGCTCGAGGGCCGTCTCCAGCACGGCATTCAGCGCTGCTTTCGGAGCGAACGGATCATGGTCTCCCACGACAAACAGCTTTGGAACCGCACCACACCCCGGCAAGAAACCATAGCTGTAATTCCGACCATCGGCCTCCACGGGTAAACCGATTCCAACCAGCCCCTGGACACGCGCATCGCCACAACAGGCCCGCAGACCGACGTTTGAGCCAAACGAGAACCCTGCGAACAGGACCGGCAGCCTGTACTCCGTGTCCAGCCAGTCGAGCGCGGCGCGCACATCGTCCACCTCGCCACGCCCCTCGTCGTGCGCCCCTTCGCTCAGCCCCGTACCGCGAAAGTTGAACCGCAGCACCGGCAGCCCGAAGCTGGAGAACGCCTTGGCCGAGTGGTAGACCACCTTGTTGTGCATCGTCCCGCCGCCCAGTGGATGCGGATGCGCCACCAGCACCGCGTAAAGCGCGTCCTCGCGGCCCGTGTTCAACAACGCCTCAAGCCGTCCTGCAGGACCGCTCAGGCCTTCCACCGTCTTCACATGCGAACGCCACTGCATCCCTTCATTCTGCCCCAACCGGCGTCACGTCGTTTGCCCCGGCTGCAGCACGGAGAGTCCACCATGGCGGAAGGTTCACAGGCGTGGGTGCCCGTACAAGCTATCCTGTACCTGCAATGGCCATCGATCCCATCGAGCTCACGAAGCAGCTTGTCGATATCGAGTCGACGACCTACCACGAAGGCGAATGCGGCGAATTCCTTGCCGAATACCTGCTCGGCCTGGGTTATGACGTCACCCGTCAGCCCGTCCCGCCGCCCGATCCCGCGCGCACTCCCGGCGCCCTGCGCGACAAGCCGGCGCAGCCGCGCTTCAACGTCTACGCCGTGCCCCGCTCCGAGCATGGCTTCGGTGTCCAGCCCGAGGTCGTGCTCTCCACCCACTTCGACACCGTGCCGCCCTTCCTCGGCCCCTGCCGCGAGGACGCAACTCACCTCTACGGCCGTGGTGTCTGTGACGCGAAGGGAATCCTCGCAGCGCAGGTCGCCGCCTCGCAGCAGCTGCTCGAAGAGGGCATCCAGACCGGCCTGCTCTTCGTCGTCGGCGAAGAGCGCGACTCCGCCGGCGCGAAGATCGCCAACGAGCTCCCGATCAACGATCCGCCCCGTCCGAAGTTCCTCATCAACGGCGAGCCCACGGACAACCGCCTCGCACTTGCCAGTAAGGGCTGCCTTCGCGTCGAACTCTACGCCTCGGGCAAGATGGCCCACTCCGCCTATCCTGAGCTCGGCGACAGCGCCATCAACAAGCTCCTCGCGGCGCTCGAAAACGTCCGCGCGCTCCAGCTTCCGGTGGTCGAAGGCATCGGCGACACCACGCTGAACATCGGAATCCTCGGCGGCGGCCGCGCGCCCAATGTCATCGCCGACAAGGCCGAGGCTCACATCCTCGTCCGCCTCGTCGGCCCGGCCGAAGACATTCGCAAGAGCATCCTCACCGCCTGCGAAGGCCTGTGCGAGGTCGTCTTCTCGCTCGAACTGCCCTTCGTCCAGATGCGTGCCCTCGAAGGCTTCGACACCATGGTCGCGAAGTTCACCACCGATATCCCTTCACTCACGACCTGGGGTGAACCTCTGCTGCTTGGCCCCGGCTCGATCCACGTCGCCCACACACCCGACGAGACGATCCTCAAGCAGGAGCTGCTCGACTGCGTTCAGCTCTACGTTCGCGCGGTGAAGGCGCTCCTCAACGGCGAAGCAGGGAAGTAAGGGATGTTCGCCCTCCGCTTCTGGCTGACGATGCAGGTGGCCACAGCCACCACCGCCGCGCTGATGGCGAACTTCCACGCCATCCCGCTGCGCAACACGGACGCCAAACACTTCGACGCCATCATCGTCCTCGGCACACCCACGAACGCCGAGGGCACGCCCAGTCCCGAGCAGCGCGAGCGCACCGAAGAAGGCGTCCGGGAGTTCAAGGCCGGTGTCGCTCCCATCCTGATCATGACCGGCGGCGCAGCCCACAACACCTTCGTCGAAGCCGAGGCCATGAAGAAGCTCGCCGTCAGCGAAGGCATCCCCGCCGAAGACCTCATCGTCGAAGGCCAGGCCAAAGACACCATCCAGAACATCTACTACTCCGACCAGATCCTCGAAGCCCACCACTGGCACACGGTCGAGGTCGTCAGCTCCTCGCACCACCTGCCCCGCACGGCGCTGATCCTGTCGCATTGGAAAGATCTCAAGTGGTCCACCCACGCCAGCCACTGGCCGCCCGAGTACCCCCAGGCCGCCCAGGACGCCGCCTTCGCCCACGAAGCTACCTACTGCTGGACGCTGACCCACGAGGGGTTCAAGCACAATACGTATCTGCCGGGCACCTAACGAGCCGGGCAGTGGATAATGCCTCCATGCCAGCCTTTCCCACGGAGCAGATATTGATAGACCGCGCGGAGGCGGGAGACCCTTACGCGCTCTTCGAGATGGCCGTTTCGATCGAGGAATCCGCTTTAGGAGACGCCGACCTGCGTCGAGCAGCCGATTACTATCGGCGCGCCGCAACAAGAGGTCATCTCACCGCACTCAACAACCTCTGCCTCATGGCAGTGAGGTCAGATAGTGTGGTTTCAGTAAGCCGAGAAGAGTGGGGAAGGCTTGAAGAGCTTGGTCGGTCTGGGGACCGCGAAGCGCAGAATACCGTCGGATTGGGGCACTTCTACGGTGAAGCCGCAGACTTTGACTATGAACTGGCGAGAGAGTGGTACACGCGGTCCGCTGAAGGTGGCTGCGCCGCTGCACAATTCAACCTCGGTGGGATCTGGTTTGAGGCGAAGGGTGTCGACCGCGATCTGGACAAAGCCGTTACTTGGTATTCACGGGCGGCCCAAAGCGGACACGAACTGGCCCTCGTGCAACTGGGTTCTATGCACGAGAAAGGCCTCGGGGTCGAGAAGAACCTCGCGCTCGCCTTAACGCTGTACTCCTGCGCGCTGCGTCGCCACTCGAAGAGGGCTGCAATTCACCTAGGGATCATGTATGCGAAGGGCAAGGAGATCTCGCAGGATTTGCCGACGGCGTACGCTCTTTTCGAAAGGTCACTCGAGCTACGCGATAACGCCGACAACGGGACGTTGCATCCTTCTTACATCGAAAACGCTCTGTACTGGCTCGGACATATCACGGAGCAAAGCCCAGCGTTAGGCAAGCGTACGGCACTCTATTGGTACGGTCGAGGTGCGGACGCAGGATCGGACCTGTGCGCAAAACAAGTGGAGCGGCTAAAACGCGAGAGCGGGCCTTCTCGTGCTCGACGGTCTTCTCGCCGAAAGCATTAGGGTTCCCTTTTCCACCCCGCCCCACCCACTAACCACGCAGTAAACTAGCCCTATGGCGGCCGAGTTTACCCATCTTCACCTGCACACCGATTACTCTCTCCTCGACGGCGCCTGCGACGTCGACAAGCTTGCCGCGCACGTCGCGAAGATGGGCCAGAACGCCGCCGCGATGACCGATCACGGCAACATCTATGGCGCCGTCCACTTCTTTGACGCCATGAAGAAGAAGGGCCTCAAGCCCATCCTTGGCTGCGAGCTCTACGTCTGCAAGGAAGACGACCACCGCCGCGAGTTCGCCAACCCCGACTCCAAGTACAACCATCTGCTCGTGCTCGCCGAAAGCGAAGCCGGCTATCGCAACCTCGTGCGCCTCACCTCCGAGGCTGCGCTGCATGGCTTCTACAAGAAGCCTCGCGTCTCGAAGAAGTTCCTTGCCGAGCACACCGAAGGCCTCATCGGCTTCTCCGGTTGTCTCGCTGGCGAGGTCTCCGAGTACCTGATGGCAGGGAAGTACGATCTCGCCAAGAAGACCGCCGGCGACTACGAGACCATGTTCGGCCGCGGCAACTACTTCCTCGAGGTTCAGGACCATCATCTCGAGCCCGACAAGCCCGTCATCGAGGCCATGTTCCGCCTCGAGCGCGAGCTAGACATCCCGCTGATCGCGACCAACGATTCGCACTACGTCGCCGATACCGACTCCCGCGCGCACGAGATCCTGCTCTGCGTGCAGACCGGTGGATCGATGAACGATGCCAAGCGCTTCAAGTTCGATACGCAGGAGTTCTACATCAAGTCCGCGGAAGAGATGCATCGTCTCTTCAGCGAAGCGCCTGAGGTCTGCACCCGTACCATGCAGTTCGCGGACCGCTGCAACATCGAGCTCGCCAAGGTCAAGAACCCGTTCCCCAAGTTCGATTGCCCTCCTGGCATGGACCTCGATGCGTACTTCGAGAGCGTCTGCCGCGAAGGTTGGAAGATGCGCCGCGAGACCGCCATCGCGCACCTCGAAGCCACCGGCAACCTGCGCCACACCATCGCCGAGTATGAGGCCCGGCTCACACGCGAGATCGATTGCATCAAGAGCATGAAGTTCCCGGGCTACTTCATGATCGTCTGGGACTTCATCCGCTACGCCAAGCAGCAGAACATCCCCGTTGGCCCGGGCCGTGGTTCGGCTGCAGGCTCGCTGGTCGCGTACGTCATGGAGATCACCGACGTCGACCCGATCCAGAACAATCTCCTCTTCGAGCGCTTCCTCAATCCCGAACGCGTGTCCATGCCCGATATCGATATCGACTTCTGCATGAACCGTCGCGGCGAGGTCATCGAGTATGTGCGCGGCAAGTACGGCGTCGACCAGGTCGCACAGATCATCACCTTCAACACCATGGCGGCCAAGGCCGCGATCAAGGACGTAGGTCGTGCGCTCGACGTTCCTTACGGCGAAGTCGATCGTATCGCCAAGCTCATCCCGCCCACCATCGGCATCACCATCGCCGAGGCGCTCAAGGACGCAGGCCCGCTCCTTCAGGCCTATGAGTCCGACACCAAGATCCGCGAGATCATCGACACCGCGATGAAGCTCGAAGGCCTCGTGCGCGGCGCTGGTGTGCACGCCGCCGGCGTCGTCATCGCGCCCGCTCCGCTCACTGAGCTCGTCCCCGTCACCCGCACCAAGGACGATGCCATCGTCACCAGCTATGACATGAAGGCCGTCGAGAAGATGGGCCTTCTCAAGATGGACTTCCTCGGGCTTACGACGCTCACCGTCATCGACGATTGCCTCAAGCTCATCAAGTCCAATCGCGGCGACACCATCGAGATGGCGAAGGTCCCGCTCGACGACCAGGAGACGTACGAGAAGGTCTACCACCGGGCTCTCACTTCGGGCGTCTTCCAGTTCGAATCGTCGGGCATGCGCGACGTGCTGCGCCGCTACAAGCCCACCTCCGTCGAAGACCTCACCGCCCTCAACGCGCTCTATCGCCCCGGTCCGATCCAGGGCGGCATGATCGACGACTTCATCGAACGCAAGTGGGGCCGCCGTCCGGTGGAGTTCATGTTCCCCGAACTCGAGCCCATCCTGCGCGAGACGCTCGGCGTCATCGTCTATCAGGAGCAGGTCATGCAGATCAGTTCGGCCATCGGCGGGTACTCGCTAGGCGGCGCTGATCTCCTGCGTCGCGCCATGGGTAAGAAAGACCCGGCTGAGATGGCCAAGCAGCGCGACATCTTCATGGCCGGCGCTGCAGCACAGAAGTTCGATAAGACCAAGGCGGGCGCGCTCTTCGATCTCATGGAGCAGTTCGCAGGCTACGGCTTCAACAAGTCGCACTCAGCGGCCTACGCCATGCTCGCGTATCACACCGCCTGGCTCAAGACGCACTATCCCGTCGAGTTCATGGCCGCGCTGCTCACCTCCGAAACCTCGAAGCCCGAGAACGTCGTCAAGTACATCGGCGAGTGCCGCGAGATGAACATCTCCGTCGTGCCGCCCGACGTGCAGATCTCCGCCTCAAACTTCACGCCCGCTGGCGACTCCATCCGCTTCGGCCTCGCAGCCATCAAGAACGTAGGCCACAACGCCATCGAGTCGATCATCCAGGCGCGGGCAGCTCTGCAGGCGGAAGGGAAGCAGGGCTTCGCTTCGCTCTGGGAGTTCTGCGAGAAGGTCGATCTCCGCCTGATGAACAAGCGCGTGCTCGAGTCTCTCGCCAAGGCCGGTGCACTCGATGCCTTCGGTCGTCGTGGTCAGGTCATGGCCGCAATCGATAAAGCCATCGAGCGCGCGCAGAAGGCGCAGAAGGATGCCGCCGCAGGACAGCATGGTCTCTTCGGCATGTTCGACGAGCCTGCCGCCACACAGGCCAGCGGCAACGATCCATTGCCTGCTGCACCCGACTGGGATGAGCATGAACGCCTTCAGAACGAGAAGGACGTCCTCGGCTTCTTCGTCAGCGGACACCCCATGGACAAGTACCGCGAGAAGCTTCGCAACATGAAGGTCGTCGATACCGCGACTGCCATCGAGATGAAGCCCGAGCCCGTCGTCTTCAATCGTGGCCGCCGCGAGGAAGGCAACAGCGACATCTCCATCGCCGGCGTCATCACCGGCCTGCGCGTTGCCAAGAGCAAGCGCTCGGGCGAGATGTACGCCTCCGGCTTCCTCGAAGACACCATGGGCAAGATCGAGATCATCGCCTTTCCCGCAGCGTATGAGAAGCTCGCCGAGAAGCTCAAGATGGAGGTCCCCGTCCTGATGCGTGGCTCGCTCCGCGGCGAAGAAGACTCGGCCCCCAAGCTCGCCATCAGCGGCATCCAGGCGCTCGAAGACATCCAGATCAAGCTGCCCGATGCGCTTCGCATCCGAGTGCCACTCCATCATCCCGATGCCGAGCTGCTCGAAAAGCTTGCGGCAATCTTCCAGGGCGCACCCGGCAAGGGCAAGCTCCTGCTCAACCTCGAAGAGCCCGACAGCTTCTGCGCCGTACTCGAGCCGAGCGGTATGTCAGTAGCAGCAGACATCCAGTTCATCGAGCGCGTCGAGAACCTCGTAGGACGCGGTGCTGTGCAGGTGATCAACTGATGCGCGCCATGGCACACATGGGTGCCCCACGTCTCGATTCTGAGACGTGGGCCCGTAAGGCCGCCTCCTTGGCGCGTGTGATACCAGCTGTGCTCTTGCTCTCGATGGCTTCACCAGCAAGTTCGCAACAGCCTCTCCCACCCAACTACAAGACCGTCCTCGATAACGCCGACGTCCTCGTACAGCGTGTCCACTACGGCCCGCATGAGTTCATCCCGCCGCACGATCACTACGCCGTGGTCACCGTGCTCGTCTATCTCAACGACTCCGGCGTCGTCGAACTCGCTCACGAGCCCAAGCCCGGCGACACCGAGCCTGACGTCGTGAAGCGCCCACCAACCCACACCGGCGCCTTCCGAATCGGCCCTGCGGCTTTCGAGCGCCACTCCGTCCGCAACCTCGGCGATGTTCCGTCTGACTTCTTCCGTGTTGAGCTGAAGCAGCTCCCCCTCGACTGGCTCAAGGATCAGGTTCGCGGCCCCGCGCCAACGCCTCCGCTACACGATGGTGTCTCCACCGAGTACACGGACGCACGGCTGCGTATCGACCGGATCATTTGCAAAGCCGCCACCGCGTGCAGCATCGACGCCGATCCCGCACCGTCCGTGCTCATCACCATTCCAACGCCAGACGAGCTCGCGAAGGAGCCACACTTGGAACGGTGGGTGCAGCCAGGCGAGCACGTCGTCATCACCACGAGCCGCGATCATGCTCAATATCTGCGCATCCTGTTGCTGCCAGCAAAGCCGTAACTTCACAGGCAGCTGACGCGTCTCACTCCAAAGGAGCGAGACATCGATGCCGACCCCGAATCTGCCCGCCACACGCGACCAGCGACTGGCCTACCTCTTCCTCCGCGTCTTCACCGGCTTCGACTTCTTCGGCCACGGCTTCGCCCGCATCTTCACGGGCACTCACCTGGCAGGATTCGCGCAGGGGATGGCCAAGGGCATGGCCGCTGCGCCGCTTCCGCCACAACTCGTCCTCGCCACTGGCTACGCGGTCCCGTGCGTGGAACTGCTCGTCGGCATCCTGCTTCTCACCGGGCTCTTCGTGCGCGAGGCGTTGCTTGCCGCTTCAGCCCTGATGCTCGTCCTCATCTTCGGCGTCACCATGAAGCAGGACTGGAACGTAGCCGGGCAGCAGCTGCTCTACGCCCTGGTGCTGGCTCTTCTGCTGTTCGCTCGTGAGCCGTACGACACCTCCTGGCCGGCTGTGTTTCGATCGTCTACCGGCAGGTAAGGTCCCCTTCTGGTGAGCCCGCACCCCATCGCGGTACTTCACAAACTCTCCGCGATAGGTTCCAATCACCCCATGCTTGAGACCTTCGAGCGGCCGGCCACTCGCGAGCAACAGTTCGCCTACGCTGTGCTGCGCTCCTTCTTCGGCGTCTGCTTCTGGACTCACGCGCTGATCCTGCTGTTCTTCGGCAACGGCCTGCCCTCCGTAGCCAATCACATGATGTTCGCTTTGGCTGAGACGCATCTGCCGTCGAACCTGATTCTCCTCTTTGGCTACTCGCTGCCGTTCATCGACTTCCTCATCGGCGGGATGCTCATCCTCGGCGTGTCGACGATGGGCGCAATTCTTTTGGCCTTCGTCTATCTCTGCGCGTTGATCGTCAACTTCGCGCTCGACGTCGACTACCTGTCTCTCCTCGTCGCGCTTGGTACCGGCTGCGCTCTGGCCTTCCTCATGGTCGGCCACCGCCGCTTCGATCAACCCTGGCACCGTCTTTTGATCAAGCGCAAATCTCAGCTCTGATTGCCCCTGTTCGCTTACAATCGAACAGGTATCGCGCATGGCTAAACCCACCCCGCAGAAAACAGCTCCCGGTCCCGCTGCTCCCGTCCCAGAGGCCTGGCTCAAGACTGAGCTTGCCCGGCATCCGCAACGACCTTACCCGATGGACTACATCAACGCGCTGTTCACGGACTTCAGCGAGATCCATGGCGACCGTCAGTTCGCCGACGATCCCGCAATGGCCTGTGGCATGGCGCGCTTTCACGGTGAGCCGGTACTCGTCGTCGGGAACCTCAAGGGCCGCACGCTCAAAGAGCGCATGGCCCGCAAGTTCGGCTCGCCCGATCCCGAGGGCTACCGCAAGGCCCTTCGGGCGATGAAGATCGCCGAGAAATACGGCCGCCCCATCTTCACCTTCATCGATCTCACCGGCGCCAACCCCGGCCTGGGCGCCGAGGAGCGGGGCCAGGGCGAAGCTATCGCCCGCAACCTGCTTGAGATGGCCCGCATCCGCGTCCCAACCATCGCCACCATCACCGGCGAAGGTGGGTCCGGCGGTGCGCTCGCTCTCGCCGTTGCCGATCGCGTCCTCATGCTCGAGAACGCCATCTACTCGGTCATCTCTCCGGAAGGTTGTGCTTCGATCATGTGGAAGGACGCCAGCAAGCGTCAGCAGGCCGCCGAAGCGCTCCGCTACACCGCGACCGACGTCAAGATGCTCGGCTGCGTGGACGATGTGATCCGCGAGCCCGAAGGCGGCACCCACAATGATCCCGCCTTCGCCATGGAGCTCGTCAATGAGCGCCTCGTCTCGCATCTTTCCGATCTGACGAAGCTTTCAGTCGACGACCTTCTGGCCGCCCGCTACAACAAGTTCCGCAACATTGCGCAGTTCTACACCAGCGCAGCCTGAGCGCATCCGCAGACGGGAAAAAACCCGTTCCTGCCTGAGACTCGTCCAACAGAGAATTGCAAGCCCCACTCCAGCCCGCGACACCTCGCTCCATGCAGGTAGCCCTGTTCGTGACAGGGCTGCTCTGGATGTTTGCCGCCCGCGCGGTCTCGGAACGCAGCGTCCAGATCATCGCCACGCAGCTTAATTTGCCTCTGTTCTACGCTCCGCTGCAGCACGCGTGTCTTGCTGCGTTGCTGGCGGTGGGATTTGCCGCGCTGAACTGGCTCGGAACCCGCCGCGGTGGCGTTCGCGAGTCGAACGCCTTGCCGAGCAGGTCCACCGTTCGGCAGGAGTGGTCCCGCGGGTTCGCCCTTGGCTGGGGAATGGTCCTCTTCGCACTCCTTCCGCTCGTGCTCTTCGGCGGTCTCGGACCTAGCTTCCTCTTTACGCCATCCCTGCTCGGTCGCAGCGTCCTTGCCATCCTCACGCTGGCCTTCTCCACGCTCGCGACGGAGCTGGCCTTTCGTGGTTTCCTCTATCAGCGCCTCACCGCAGCCATTGGAATCGTTGGCTCGACCTTCCTGATGGCGCTCTTCTACGCCTTCTTCTGCGCGTCTCATCCCAACGCCACGGCATTCACCTTTATCGTCACGTTCCTCTTCGGCCTCTTCTACTCCGTGGCCTGGCAGAGAACCCATGCACTCTGGGTCGGATGGGGAGTTCACTTCGCCTGGAGCGCCGTTGCCGGCGTGATCTTCGGTCTGCCTGTCGCCGGTTACTCGAACTACTCCACCCTGGTTCAGAGCGCCACGTCTGGGTATGACTTCCTCACCGGGGGGGCCTACGGTTTGGAAGGTTCGCTCGTTGCCGCCGTGGCGGTATGCCTCGGTCTCCCCGTGCTCTACCGCATCACCCGCGACTACGCCTGGCACTACACGGCGCCGGAGATCATCGCGGCCGGTTACGCGATGGAGGTCGCGCCGCCTCCGGCTCACGCCGCGATGGAAGCCCAGGCAAAGCCCGCACCGCTCGTGCAGATCGCCTCCATCACACCGGCCGGCGCCTCCACCCTGGTCGAGGCCAACGATCTCCTCCGTCGCGAGCGTGAAGCGCGGGGTCTCCCCGGATCCGAATAGCGAGCTGGCAACCGTCCCAGTTTCGGACGGTTGGCAGCGAAACGTCTCACCAAAGGACATTCCTTCAGACAGAAGAAGCCTCGCCGATAGCAACTGCGACATAAATGCAGTTTGGTGTCGGGTAGCGGCGGTGCGCAGGACAGTAAAGCAGCGCCGTACCCGGAAGCGGAGCTCCCTTTGTTTTCTTCCCGTCGTACTCTCGCCGTTGCGGTCAGTTTGTTGGCCTGCACACTCGCCGCCCCTCTCAGCGTCCTCGCCCAGAAGTCGATCTACATCGACTACCCGCAGAAGAAGGGCAAGACCCAGGGGCTCGAGTGGACCGCCCTGCCTTCCTGGATCACGCTGGACATGGAGCTTCGCCAGCGCACCGAAGGCCAGACCGCCTTCTCCCAGGCCCTGAACGCCGATCGTGACTACCAGCTCTCGCGCGTCCGCGGTGGCCTCGAGGTCCGGCCGTCGTCCTGGCTGACGGCCTACGCCCAGTTCCATGACACCCACGCCCTCGGTCTGCCGCTGCACACGGTGTCGTCCAACATGCGCGACACCTTCGACCTGCGCCAGGGCTACCTCGACCTGCACCACGGCCCGGTCCACCTGCTCGCAGGGCGGCAGGAGCTCAAGTTTGGCGGCGAGCGCCTCGTAGGTATCAGCGACTGGACCAACAACAGCCGCACCTTTGACGGCTTCGACCTCCGCATCGGCAACAGAAACCGGGTCGACGTCTTCACCGCTTCGGTCGTTACCGTCGCTCCGACTTCGCTGGACAAGCACGGCGCGGGCCTCACCTTCCACGGCATTGACGCCTCCATCGTGTCGATCCCCAAGGTGCACATCGAGCCCTATCTGTTCATCAAGGCCATCCGCAAGGTCACCAGCGCCGAAAACATCGCAGGTAGCGAGCTTGCCTGGACTCCGGGTGTCGACATCGAAGGCAAGCTGCCGGCCGGGTTCTGCTACAACCTCAATGCAGCGCTTCAGCGCGGCTCCTACTCGAACGATGGAATCCGCTCCGGCCAGGCCTACGGCAAGCTCTTCTACTCGGCCACAAAGCTGCCCTGGAAGCCCCGTCTCGGCGCGGAAGTGGACTACGCCACCGGCAATAATCACGCCCTCGCCGGCCGCTGGTCTACGTTCGACCAGCTCTACCCCAGCAACCACAACGCCTTCGGCTTGACCGATATCTTCGGCTATCAGAACATCCGGCAGGAGCGCCTCAATCTGGACCTGCTTCCCACAAAGGATCTCTCGATCCTGGTTCAGGGAAGCTTCCTGGAGATGGCCACGACCCGCGACAGCGTCTACACCTCCAGCGGCTCCGCGCTCATCAAGGTCCCGACCGCCGGCTTCACCTCCGATCACCTCGGCGAGGAGTTCGATGCCTCGGCCAAGTACGTCTGGCACAACTACGTCGTCGCCAACATCGGCGTCGGCCACTTCTTCGCAGACTCCCCGGCGATGGTCAATGCCAAGAAGTACGACAACACCCTCGCATACTTCAGCCTCGTTTACCGCTATCGCGTGGACAAACGGGGTGAAGAAGCGAACTAATTCAATCTGGAATCCTGAATCGGTGCTGGCTTTCATCATTCGAAAGTCAGCACCTTTTTTGCTACACAGCAGCCCTTGTCAGAACCTCGGGAAAGGTGCACACTCAGGTACCGAAAGCATCAGGTGGTGCTCCATGGGCTCTCTGCAGTGCAGGCTGAGCGCGGTCACCTCCATCGCCATCCTCACGGCGATGGTGCTTTGTGCGTCTGCCAGAGGCGCTGCAGGCCAGGTCTTCGTCGTTGGGGAGAAGACGGCAGAAGCAGACGTCACCACGGACTTCCACCCGACCCACGTCGAGCTCCCAACGAAACCCCTCAGCGAGGGCGGCTACCAGGACCTCATCCGCAACCTCGAGTCCGAGCAGGGCTTTGCCCACCGCGAGCTTCCTCTCGGCGCAGGCCTGACCCTCGTTGCCAACGGAAACCTTACTCCCCGTGGCGAAGAGTACAAGCAGATCCTGTACAAGAAGGGTGAGTCAGCCGCCGCCGGGGAGCGCGTCGCCATCACCGGCCTCAAGGTCGAGCGCGACCGCATCGTCATCGATGTCAACGGCGGTCCCTACGCGAAGCACCGCTTCCTCTCGCACATCAGCATCAACGACATGGCGCTCGCTCAGACAGGACCGCTTGCGACTGGTTCGCGCATTACCCTCGTCTTTGAGGGGGGCATCCCGGAGGTAACGGCCTCTGAGGTGAAGGCGCTCCTCGATCCCGTCATCGACTTCCGCGCCCGCTCCGCCGCCGAAGCCTATGCCAACTCCATGGCCCCGGTCGTGCGGGACGCCATCGAGTCCCACACCATCCTCGTCGGCATGGATCAGCGCATGGTCCTCGCATCACTGGGAGCCCCTAAGAGTAAAGACCGAGAGCACACCGACGGCAACGACGCCAACTCACCCGTCTTAGAGGAGTGGATCTACGGAGAGCCGCCCACGCCGATCCAGTTCGTCCGCTTTCGCGGAGGTCGCGTCGTTCGCCTCGAGATCGCAGCCATCGGCAGGCCCATCGAGGTGCACGACCGAAATGAGATGGGCAACCAGGACGAGCCTGTCCTCCAGGCCCGCACCGTCCTTAACGGCGACGAGCAGCGGGTCCCCGGAGGAGATCTCGGATCCCGTCGGCCACCGACGCTCGCGCGTCCCGGAGAGGTCCTCAACGCTGAGGCCACCACAATGGGCAAGGTCCTGATCCCTGGCAGCTCCGATAGCGACAAGACCTGCACCCCTCCAACCTCAACGTCTTCGCCTTCCGCCTCGGCAAATAGCCCGGATTCCACTGCGGGAGCGGCCAGCAAGCCAGCCACCGCGGGCGCCGCGAATTCCCAGCCTGCCTCCGGAACCGCTCCGGCACCCTGCACGACCGTAGCTGACGCCAGCAGGAAAGCACCGCAGCGATCCGCCGGGGCCACTGGCAGCGGGGGAGTCAACGCAGGTTCAATCGGCCTCCCGACAGGACTGCCGGACGACGATGGCACGGGAGTCTCGGGCCGCACCACTGCTCCGACGAACGGTTCAGCCCCCGGGGCGACCTATCCGGGTTCCGGCGCACCCGGAATGGGCCTGCCGAACTCGTCGCCAACGCTGCCGGGAAGCAACATCCCCCTCGGGCCAAATCACGCAGCCGCTGGCCTGCAGCCCTGAACGGATTCCAGGGCGTCCTAAGCTGCATTCACCGGCGGCCTGGTGTAAGATAAGAGCGAGCTATACCGGCTTCGTCCTCCCTGTTTGGCCCCGCCTAAAGCCAGCCTCAACAGTCTGCCAACGGACGAGTCTTGCGCCCGCCGCACCTCGTCGGAGCAAAGCCGCAAGCGAAATTTTTCTGTCGAAGGAGAACCACCATGGCGAAGATTGCCAAGACCGGTGACCGCGCTAAGGTCATGGATACCCAGAAGAGCACCGATTGCCCGAAGTGCTCCAAGCCCACCCGCATCGTGAAGCGCGTGAAGGATCGTGAGCGCGGCGTCCCCGGTGGCGTTTACATCTCCTGCTCGGCCTGCGACTTCTTCGAGAAGCTCTAGTCCGCACTTCGAGAGCCCTCGAAACCCTCTGCAGTCGGGGCCGCAGTCAGGGCTCAGGTTCGCTACCCGAAGGAACCTCTTTTGAGTCCTTCATCGTTTGTTGAACCACCCTCGGGCAACCCGATTTGCTGTTGAAAAATGACCGTGAAAAGTCCGCCTTGGTGGCGGACTTTTTCACTTAAGGTCGCGTCTCATGGAGGTGTCCAGGATTGGGTCAGGGAGAGCCGGACGTAACACCTTTGTTTCCACAAGTGACTTGACGACCGTCACTTCCCGGTAGCAGACTCCCTCTCGGCTTAGAAGTCTTGACCCAGTCTGCGGCAACCACCGTAGCCGGAAGTACAGGAACTACAGGAAGTACAGGAACCATGGCAACGAGCATCACCGTAACCTCCCCCGTCGCTGAAGTCTTCGCCTCCACCCCGCTTTACACCCGGCCCACCTTCCTGATGTGTCCGCCCGAGTGGTACGGCGTCGACTACGTCATCAATCCCTGGATGGCCGGAAACCTCCACCGCAGCTCTCGCGATCTCGCCTTCGCACAATGGAAGGGCATCCACAACGTCCTTCGTGGCGTCGCCGACGTGCGTCTGCTGCATCCCGAACCCGGCTGTCCCGACATGGTCTTCCTCGGCCACGGCGCGCTCGTGAATCACGGCGTCGCAGCTCTTTCCAGCTTCCACCACGCTGAACGCCGCGCCGAGAGCACCTATCTCCGCCGCTGGCTGGCAAGCCAGGGCTTCCTGCTCTGGGAGACACCCCGGAACACCGCCTTCGAAGGCGAAGGCGACGTCACCTTCGACGACTCCGGCCACACCCTCTGGGCAGGCCACGGCGTTCGTACCGCACGCGCCGCTCACTCGCACATCGCGAACGCGTGGCACATCGCGGTGCGCTCGCTGCACCTGGTCGATCCCCGCTTCTTCCACCTTGACACCTGCTTCGCGCCGCTCTTCGGCGGCTTCGTCATGTACTACCCCGGAGCCTTCGACAAGGCCTCGCTGGCCCTCATCGAAAGCGTCTACCCGGCGGAGAAGCGCATCCTCGTCTCCGAGGCCGACGCCATGCGGATGGCCTGCTGCGCGCTCAACATTGGCCGCGCGGTGTTCACCGGAGAGCTCAGCCAGGACCTCGCTATGCGCCTCTTCGACGCAGGCTTCGACGTCGTGCAGCTGGAGCTATCCGAGTTCATCAAGGGTGGCGGTGGTGCGAAGTCCATGGCCTTGCGGCTCAGCGACCTGCCTGTTACTCACGGGCTACTCGGACAAGTTCATCCAACGCCAGGTCTCGTGGCCTGATCGAACCAGTATTGGCCGGAAATGAACCCGGCCCATCGAGAGGCGGACGCGATTGCGTCCGCCATTTTTTGTGCCTATCCAACCCCAAAGTGAAAGACCCCGCCTTGGCGGGGTCTTTCTATTCGATTGTGGCTATTAAGTTGTCTTCGACTCGAGGCGTCCTCAGTCCAGCTGGCTATCGATCTGCGACCCCGACCAGTCGGCCTCCGCCTACACCCGGCATGCCGGGAAACAGTGGCGGTTCGCCTTCTTTCATCAGGGACGCAATCAGCTCCGGATCGTTGGGAGTGACGCGTTCGATGCGGACCTTTGCCGTACCGCCAATCCCAAGCCTGTGGGCCGCAGCCCAGCTCAGGTCGATCATGCGGTTGTCCGGCACCGGACCGCGGTCGTTCACGCGAACAAAGGCGACCTTCCGATTGCCCAGGTTCGTCACGCGCACCCAGCTGCCCATAGGCAGCGAACGGTGCGCACACGTTAGCGCATTCATATCGAACTTCTCTCCACCCGCCGTCCGGCGTCCCTGAAATTTCTTGCCGTACCAGGACGCTCGGCCGATCTCAAACCAGGAATGCCGGCTTGAGTGCGGCTTGTTGCTTGGCTGATCGGCAGATCCCTTTGGCTGCGCAGGCGCAGCCAGAAGTGTTGCCGTCAGGCCCAGAGAGAAAGCCAGCAAGCTGGCTGTCGAACGTATGCGACCCTTGCGCGCCGGCATTACTTCGCCTGTCTGCAGGTTCATTTCGTTCATGTATCTATTGTCCCGAGCTTCTTAGGCTTAAGTCAAACAAGATAAAGGACTTTATCTTGAAAAGAATATTGCTTTCCGGGCCCGGTTATGGTAGGAAAGAAGTATCCAGAAACGACTAGAACCATCTCTCGTTTCGTGATGTCGAGCAACCGGCCTCAGAGTCTGCTTCCTATCCTTTGAATACTTCACCTGTGCTTCACGCTGCCCGTCCAGCCAACTTTGTTGTTGTCTCACTGGATACGGGTGATGAAACCCCATCGGTTCAGGCCTCGCCTGCTGCTTCCGGTGTCTCAGATTGGGGCGATGCTTGCCCATAGCCTCACCTTCAAAGCCGCCCGTCGTTTGGAGCATCGCCGGCCACGATCCCTCATCGGGCGCGGGCTTTACCGCCGATCTGCTCACCTTTGCCGCCCACGGCCTCTTCGCTGCAACCGTTCCAACCGCGCTCACGGCGCAGTCGACCCTTGGGGTCGCCGCCGTGGAACCGGTGCGTGCTGAGTTCCTGCGACTCAGCCTGGAGACCCTTCTGGCCGATCTTCCGCCGGCCGGGATCAAGATCGGCATGCTCGGCTCAGCTGACGCCGCAGGAGTCATCGCAGACGTCCTGCGTAGGCTTTCTATCTCCGGCGAGAAGCGGCCGCCGATCCCAGTCGTGCTCGATCCGGTTCTGGTCTCAAGCTCCGGTCGAGCTCTTTTTCCCACTGAAGCGATCGAAGAGCTTCACGCCCGGCTGTTGCCGCTCGTGACCTTCGCCACCCCCAACTACGCCGAGCTCAGCACGCTTACTGGCCTCTCCGTGAGCTCTGAGTCGCAGGCGAGGGAAGCCGGAGATACTCTCGCCCTCCGCCACCCCCAGCTGAACCTCGTCGTGACAGGTGGAGACCGGGAGCAGCCAACCGATCTTCTGAGAACGACAGAAGGGACGTGGACTGCGTTCCCGGGCGCGCGGATCGAATCGACCTCGACCCACGGCACCGGCTGCGCCTTTTCATCTGCTTTGCTCGCCGGACTCGTTCTGGGAGCGGGCCCGTTGGCTGCCGTCGCGGGAGCCAAGAGTTTCGTCAGCGAAGGCATCCGGCTCGCAAAGGGAATTGGCGGTGGCCGCGGCCCGCTACATCTCACCTGGCCTCTCGACCGTAAGGCATAGCCGGAGCTGTGAAGCCGCCTTAGTTCGAACCTTCGGCTGCCTCGAATGTCAAGCCCACACAATTCCCGAAAGGAATCGCGGGAGTTAACATGCTGGCCCCGGGCCGCATGCAGGACTTTCAAGAGATCTCACAAACCATTACAGGGTAATCAGTTGTTAAACCTATCTTACCGGCCAATCCGTAGGCGAATGGTCCCGCCTTAAAGCCGGAGACGCAGAGATCACCCTGATATCCTGAAGCAGCTATGGCCCTCGATCTACAAGTCAACGGCGTCCTCCGCCACTTCGCCGACCTGCAACCACCCGTCACGCTGGACATCGTAGTTGCCGATCTGGGCCTGCAGGCCGGGCGGGTGGCGGTTGAACACAACGGCGATATCGTTCCGCGATCCATTTGGGAGACGCGGAACGTCAGCAATCTGGACAAACTTGAAGTAGTTCATTTTGTAGGTGGCGGAACGCTATAGCAGCAAAATGGTTAGCGCCAAAGATGCTGGCCGCGATTCGGCAGCTACGCCATCGCTGGGAAGCCAAGCCGATTGAGCATCTCGTCCATCCCGCGTTCGTAGAGAATCGCCCGTCCACCGTCATAGAGCCCCTGGATCGTCCGGGCGCCTGCCGACGCCAGAGATGGACCTAGCTGGGGATCTTGCCGCAGCCGCTCCAGCGCCTCGGCAAGCTGCTCGCTCGAGAACGCATCGACGATCAGGGCGTCCGTTCCATCCCGCAACAGCTCCGAAGCTCCACAGTTCCGGGTCGCGATCGCGGGAAGGCCGTGGCCGATCGCCTCAAAGAGCGCCATCCCGAACCCGTCATCGATGCTCGGCAGCACGAACGCGTCGCAGCGGTGGTAGAAGTCGCTGAGGTTCGGCACGTACCGCACCACCTCCACGTTGGGGAGCGCCTTCAGCAGCTCCGCCAGCACCGGGTACTCCTCCAGCTCGCCATCACTCCGGATGAGCAGCAGGGCATTCGCCCATCCCAGCCGCTTCCAGGCCTCCAGCAGGTAGAAGTACCCCTTACGCAAGGGGTTGCCACCTACGACCCCCACAGTGAACGGAGCATCGCTGGAACGTCTGATAACTGTTGAGGATGACTTGGGAGCCCTCCCCAGCAAGGGAGCCAGTACGGCCTTGGCGCGTAGGTCAGGCGCGAAAGAACTGCGGCTGTACTCCGAAGGCGAAAGGATGACGTCAGCTTCAAGATATTCCTGCAACTGCTTGTCAATAAAAGAGGTAGAGCTCGCCGGAAATATTCCTCCCAGCTTCCGGGCTTCTTCCGCACACACGCTTTGCTGCACCCGAATGTCCGGGCAGGCGCGGTCAAGCACGAACTTGGCACCGCGTTTCTTTGCGGCGCGTCCTGTCGCCAGGCTGGAGCTGGCCGCACCAATCACAATGTCCGCATCGCCGATACGAAGGGACGACACAAGGTCGAAGAGCGAGCTGTCAGCGTCGGACAGCGCAGGTGGGATCGAGATTCGGGTCAAGCCCTGAATCATGTTGAACGGTTGTGGCGTGAACTGGTGGCGGACCCCGGTCTCAAAGCCAGACATTCGGCTGCGCGGCGTGCTCGTGTTCATCGTCACGCCGAAGCCGCGCTGAATCAGCGAGTTGGCCGGAAGGCGATAATGCATCTGCCGTCCCGTCGAGATCAGAACCTGCCGGGAGTCGCTGCTACGGGCCACAGGGAAACGATAGCATCGGACAATCGTCAGATTCCAGTCCGAGGGAACCTGGCGCGCTGGATCTTATATATACAGAATATCTGTTATCGGACATAGACTCGACACCAAAGCTCATGCTGCAGCGTGAATCTGATCGCCATCACCGCTATCCTCCGGCCTACGCAACTTGAACCCGGCCCGCGCGAGCAGGACTTATCCGCATCGGCCCCCTGTGATAAATTCAAACTGTCGCAAGCAGTTGCGGAGAGATGGCCGAGTGGCTGAAGGCGCACGCTTGGAAAGCGTGTATACCGCAAGGTATCCAGGGTTCGAATCCCTGTCTCTCCGCCATCAAGCTTCTCCCTTCTGTTGATCAAGCATTCGAACGGTCGCTCTAGAGCGTCTACGTTTGGTGCCGAGCCCCGTGACATCCCCAACACATTCTGGTTTCCAGGTCTGAGTTTATCCCCAGAGGCTTCCAGCTCTCGCGGAGCTTTCAGCCGGAACCTCTGCGTCCCCGGCACGAATGGAGCTGTCGTCTCCCCGGTTCCTTGCTGGAGCTTGAAAGTTCCGTCGCTGCGTGACTCAAATCACCGAGCCTCCACAGGATTGGCCGATATAACCACTCATAGCGGACTGTATCAGTCCTATATGATTGGACGAAACACAGATGCTTGCATCCGAACGAAAATCACGCCAGACGTTCCTTCAGCTCCCCGCATCGGCTTGCCTGCTGTTCCTGCTCTTTGCTCTGATGTTTCCCCTCCATAACGCATGCGCTGCGACCGGAGGCAGCCTGACGGGCACCATCACCGACCCGACCGGCGTTGTATTGCCCGGCGGCACGGTCACGCTGGAGAGTGCAAGCCTGCACAGCATCTATCGGGCGACAGCCGACGAACACGGCTTCTACAGCTTCCCGAATCTCCCCGTTGGCCACTACGACCTCACCGCAACGTCAGGTGGGTTTGCTCCGCTGCGCCGGCCCGGGATCGCCGTCGATGCGGATGCCGCCCTCCAGCTCGATCTCAAGCTGTCCCTCGACCAGCGTGCCGACGAGGTGACCGTCACCGCGAACGAGACCTCGCAGATCGACCTCACTTCGACTCACCTTGGCCAGGTCATCAACAGCCGTGAGATGACCTCTCTGCCTCTTAATGGCCGCAGCTACACGGACCTGCTTGCTCTGCAGCCGGGCGTCGCCCCCATCTCGACGTTGCTGCCCAGCTCCGTCATCATGGCGGGGGTCACGGGCAGCCTCGATCCTTCGGGCGACCTCAATCCCGGAAATCTCTCGATCAACGGCCAGCGTGAGTCCTCCAACGGCTTCCTCGTCAACGGTATCGACGTGCAGGAGCACATGAACGGTGGCACATCGGTTGTGCCGAACCTGGACTCCATCGACGAGTTTCGCGTCCTCACCAACAGCTTTGATCCCGAGTACGGCAACTACAACGGCGGCATGATCACCGTCATCTCCCGCTCCGGCAACAACAGCCTGCACGGCTCGGCCTTCGAGTTCTTCCGCAACACGGCACTCGATGCCCGGGGCTACTTCGACCCCACCCGCTCCGCGTTCAAGCAGAACCAGTTCGGCGGAACGCTTGGCGGCCCGATCCTTCGCAATCGCCTGTTCGTGTTCGGTGACTACCAGGGCACGCGTACGACGCAGGGCATCTCCACCGGCTCCATCACGGTGCCGACCCTCGCCCAGCGCGCAGGCTCCTTCGACGATCTCTCCGGAAGCGTCAGCGGCCCCTACCTGGCTTCCCTCCTCACGAGCAAACTCGGGCGCACCGTCACCTCCGGCGAGGCCTACAGCAGCGTCTTCCCCTCCGGAACGATCCCCGCCGCAGCGTGGTCCACGCCAGGACAGAAGCTCTTCCAGTACATCCCAAAGCCCAACATCAGCAGCAATCAGTTCTCGACATCCGATTACGCCCAGACGGTGCGTGACGACAAGGGTTCGCTTCGCGCCGATGCCAACACCCACTTCGGCCAGATCTCCGGCTACTACTTCGCCGACGACTACCGGCTCGACAATCCCTATCCGGGTGCAGTCGGAGGCGCCAGCATTCCGGGCTTCGATGCTCTCTTCCTCGGCCGCGCGCAGGTCTTCGCGTTGGGCGCGACGACCGTACTTGGCGCGAACACCGTCAATGAGCTGCATCTTGGCTTCCTGCGCAACGCAAATGTCATTGGCCAGCCAAAGGGCGGTACCGGGGTCAGCCTTGCGTCGCAAGGCTTCACCACCGGTGCGAACACCTCCGGCATCGTGGTTCAGGCGCCGCAATTCGAAGGCGTGGAGAACCTCGACCTTCCTGGCTTCACCATGGGTGTTCCCATCTCCAATGAGACCCAGGTGAACAATACGATCTATCTCAGCGATGGCCTCTCGCGAGCCTTCGGTCCGCACACCGTCAAGGTCGGCGTGCAGGCTCACTTCGACCAGGTGAACGAGCACCCCAATGGCATCTTCAACGGTACCTTCAACCTGAACGGCACCGAAACCGGGGACGCCTTCGCCGATCTTCTGCTTGGGGTTCCCAGTAGCTATCAGCAATCCTCTGGCCCGCAGTTTTACCTGCGCAACCGCTACTTCGGCTCCTACGCGCAGGATAGCTGGCACGCTCGCCAGAACCTGACCCTCAACGCCGGCCTGCGCTGGGACGTCATCATGCCCTTCTGGGAGAAGTACAACCAGCTCGGCACCTTCCTTCCGGGCAACCAGTCGACGCTCTTTCCCGGAGCTCCAGCCGGCGTCGTCGTCGTGGGAGATCCCGGCGTGCCCAGCACCATCGCCCCCACGCATTACACCGACTTCTCGCCGCGCATCGGCTTCGCCTACGCTCCAGCCTTTGATCGCGGCCTTGCCCATCTGCTCTTCGGAGTCACTGGCCAAAGCAGCATCCGCGCCAGCTTCGGCGTCTTCCATACCCAGTTTCCCGGACTTCTCGCCGGAATCATGTACGCGGTTCCACCCTATGGCTACACCTACATCAGCCCCGGACCACCCCTGCTCGGAACTCCCTTCGTGACGGCCGCCACCGGCGTGGACAACGGGCAGCGCTTCCCATTCGCCTTCCCGTCTCACAACGTCTCCAGGAGCAACCCGGACAGCTCCATCGACTGGTCGAACTTTCTTCCCTTCGAGTCCGATCCCTTCTTCAATGTGAAGAACCGCTCGCCCTACCTCAGCAATTACATGCTCTCCTTCCAGCGCCAGATCAACCCCGCCACGCTGCTCACCGTCAGCTACGTTGGAAACCAGGGGCACCGCGTCCCCACGGTCGTTTCGGTGAACCCCGGCAATGCTGCGCTCTGCCTGAGCCTCTCCCAATGTGGCCCCTTCGGCGAGGACAACAACTACACCTCGGCAAGCGGAGCGACAGTCTACGGCACTCGCTCTGGCCAGAACGACGGCCTGCCTGTCGATGGCTCCGAGCAGTTTGGCGAGAACACCTCGGTCGGCACGATCGCTAACTCCAGCTACAACGCCCTCGAATCCACGCTGCGCTATCAGCACGGAGCTTCGCATCTTCTCCTCAGTTACGCCTGGGCAAAGTCCATCGACCAGGGCTCCAACATCGGCGAGCAGCTGAACCCGTTCGACGCACGCTTGAGCCGCGCCATCTCGGCCTGGGACCAGAAGCACACCTTCGTCGCGAGCTACTCCCTGGCGCTCCCCGTCCAGAACCTCTTTCGTGCTTCCAACCGCTGGACTCAGGGCTGGACGGTGTCCGGCACGACCCGCTTTGCGACTGGCTTCCCGGTCACCCTCACCGACACCTCGGACAACTCACTGCTGGGTACGCTGGGCAACGGCGTGAACAACTACCTGCTCGATACGCCCCGCTACCTCGCCGGAGAAGCGCTCCACATCAACCACAACGGCCGCAACAACCAGCCAGCCTTCAACACCGCAGTCTTTCCCGAAGAGGTCCTCGGCCAGCTTGGTAACTCCCGGCGTCGCATGTTCTACGGCCCGGGAATCGAGAACTTCGATCTCTCCCTGCAGAAATCGCTTCGCCTCGGTGAAGGCCACGCGCTCGACCTTCGTGCTGAAGGCTTCAATGTCTTCAATCACGCGCAGTTCTACGGCCCCGCATCCGTGGATGGCCAGGTCGAAGACCCCAACTTCGGCCGGATTATCAGTGCTGCCGCACCCCGGCTCATCCAGCTGGTCGCCAAATTCAGCTTCTGAAGCCAGCCCAGCTTCTGCTCCCCCCGCAGCGGTACCGCTGTTCGTATACCGACGCACCATCTACGACCAGCGGTAGTAGCTCTATCCACGGGGCCCGCGGCTGATATATGGTATGGGTGTTTCCGCATCATCTTTGCAGCGCACGGTCCCCGAGACCTTGACCTATCCTGTTGCGCCGATTCTCCCGAACTCCGGGTGACGCGGCGCGCGGTGCTGTTTCCATCCACGCAAGAATTGCGTACCTGGCGGAGGGGCCTTGTTCGTTTCAACGTTCAGTTCGAAGCACGTTTCGAAGTGGTTTTCTGGTGTTTGCCTCGCTGGCGTACTGGGTCTGATCGCAGTGCAGGCTGTTCCTGCCGCTGGCGCCCAGAGCTATGATCCCCAGCTGTTCTCCGCGCTCAAGTACCGCAGCATTGGCCCCATCCGCGGAGGCCGCGTCACGGCCGTGACCGGAGTCGCCCAGCAGCCCTACACCTACTACATGGGCTCCACGGGCGGCGGCGTCTGGAAGACCACCAACGCCGGCCACTCCTGGGAGAACATCTCCGACGGCTACTTCGCCGTAGCCTCGATCGGCGCGCTGGAAGTCGCCCCCTCGAATCCCAAGATCATCTACGTGGGCACCGGCTCCTCGAAGATCCGCAGCAACGTCTCCGTCGGCCGCGGCATGTACAAGTCCACCGACGCCGGCAAGACCTGGCAGTTCCTCGGCCTTCCCGACACGGGCCAGATCGCCACCGTCCGCATCGACCCCACGAACCCCGACGTCGTCTACGTCGCCGCCCAGGGCGACCCCTTCAAGGCCAATCCGGAGCGCGGAATCTACAAGACCACCGACGGTGGCAAGACCTGGAAGCTGGTGCTTCACGTCTCCGACACCGCTGGTGCGGCTGACGTCGAGATCCAGCCTGGCCACCCCGACGTGATCTTCGCCTGCATCTGGCACGCCCTGCGCAAGCCTTGGACGATCATCTCCGGCGCAGAAGAAGGCGGCATCTACAAGTCCACCGACGGCGGAGCGAACTGGACCAAGCTCGGCGGCGGCCTGCCCACCGGCCTCATCGGCCGCTCCAACGTGGCCATCTCCAACGCCGCGCCCGACCGCATCTACGCCCTCATCGAAGCTAAACCCGGCCAGGGCTTCTATCGCTCCGACGACGGCGGCGCCAACTGGACCCTCGTCAATCACTCCACCGAGATCTCCACTCGCCCCTTCTACTACGACACCCTGGGAGTCGATCCCAACAACGCCGACGTCATCTGGCTCGGCGACGAGACTTGGTTCAAGTCCACCGACGCAGGCAGGAGCTTCCAGCGCCAGCCCATCCCGCACGGCGACAACCACGACGTCTGGATCAACCCGAAGAACTCCATGTTCATGGTGCAGGGTGACGACGGCGGCGCGACCGTCTCCATCGACGGTGGCAAGACCTGGACTCCGCAGAACAACCAGCCCACCGCCGAGATCTATCAGGTCGCGGTCGACAATCAGTATCCCTACCGCGTCTATGGCGCGCAGCAGGACAACACCGCCGTCATCGTGCCCAGCCTGCCCCTCGGCAGTGCGCAGGACTTCCGCGACGGCCCCGGCTGCGAGACCGGCCCCATCATGCCCGACACCACCGACCCCAACATCGTCTACGGCGGCTGCAAGGGTCAGTTCTCGCGGCAGAACATCAACACCCACAACGAGGAGCGCTACTGGATCGGAGCGGAGTCGCTCTATGGCAATGCGGGCAGCGATCTTATGTATCGCTTCCAACGCGTGGCTCCGATGGAGACCTCGCCCAACGTGCCGCACGAGGAGTACTACGGCGCGCAATTTCTCTTCCGCACCCGCGATGGCGGCGTCACCTGGGAGAAGATCAGCCCGGACCTGACCGCGCATCCGGCCGGCACCCAGGGCGCCAGCGGCGAACCCATCACCCGCGACGCCACCGGCGAAGAGATCTACTCCACCATCTACTCCATCCGCGAGAGCCCGAAGATGAAGGGCCTCATCTGGGTCGGCTCCAATGATGGCGTCGTCTCGGTGACAAAGGACGACGGCAAGACCTGGGCCAACGTCACGCCCTCGGGCCTTCCCTCCGGCTGCCGTGTCCAGAACATGGAGCCCAGCCCCATCACGGCCTCCCGCGCCTACGCCGCCATCTACTGCTTCCTCAACGGTGGTGACTACTCGCCCTATATCTACAAGACCGATGACTTCGGCAAGTCATGGGCCAAGCTGACCGACGGCACGAACGGCATCCCCAAAGACTCGCCCACCCGCGTCGTCCGCGAAGACCCCGACCGCGCTGGCCTCCTCTACGCCGGCACCGAGTTTGGCATGTACGTCTCCTTCGACGATGGCAAGCACTGGCAGAGCTTCCAGCTGAACCTGCCCATCACCCCGGTCACGGACATCAAGGTCACGCATAAGGACCTGCAGGTCGCCACGCAGGGACGCTCGTTCTACATCCTGGACGACGTCACTCCCCTGCACCAGCTCAAGTCCGCAAGCTCGACCACCCCGATCCTCTTCAAGCCGAAGGAAGCCGTCCGCACCGTGCAACCCGGCGGTGGTGGAGACGCCATCGAGCGTTCGGTGCCCTCGCCAACCTACTCACGACCCGGCGCTCTCATCGACTACTACCTGCCCAAGGATGCCGACGGCGACATCACCCTTGAAATCCTCGACGGCGCTGGCAAGCACATCAAGACCTTCTCCAGCGTCGAAGCGCCCAAAGCTCCGCCTGCTGAAGAGGGCGATGACGAAGGTGGCTTCCGCCGTCGTCAGGCCCCCGCTCGCCTCGACAAGTCCGCAGGAATGCACCGCTTCACCTGGGATCTTCGTTACCCCGGCTTCTGGACCAGCGTGATGACGCCGGAAGGTGGTCAGGGCCCGATGGCTGTCCCCGGCACGTATCAGGTCAAGCTCACCGTCGGCGGCGCTACGCAGACCCAGAGCTTCACTCTGATCGAAGATCCGCGCATCACAGCCGACGGCGTCACTACCGCCGACCTTCGCGAGCAGTTCGAGCAGAACCTCAAGGCTCGCGACCTGGTCTCGGAGGTCAACAAGACCGTCGCCCGCATCCGCACCGCGCGCGTCAAGCTGGCATCCGATCCCGCAAAGCTCGCCAAGCTGAACGAGGTCGCCTCCCACGTCATCACGCCCACCATCCGCTACTCCAAGCCCGAGCTGCAGACGCACATCACCTACCTCTACAGCATGACCAACGCCACCGACCAGAAGATCGGCCATGACGCGTACGAGCGCTACGACGTGCTGAAGAAGATGCTCGCCCAGCGCAATCAGGAGCTCATGGCGATCCTCGGCACGGACTACGCCGACCTCGGTCGCCCTAGCTTCCCCGGCGACGTCACCGCGAAGCCCGGCGATGACGATGACGACAACAACAACTAGATAGCCGTCATTCTGAGCGAAGCAGGCCGCAACGCATGTTGCGGCCTGCGCAGTCGAAGAACCCCGACGGTGTCTGATCCACCGATACCGCGGAACCCTTTCTCACACGAGACCCAGGCCCGCTCGACTCGAGCCAAACTTGCCGGAGGATTCATGAAGCACGCCTCACTCGCCCTGCTGTTGCCGATCGCCTTCCTGGGAATGCTCGCACCGAACACCTCCGCACAGCGCGGCCGCGGCGGAGCCTCCGAAGGAGCGGAGTCCTGGCGCAACATCGGTCCCGATCGCGGGGGCCGATCCCTCGCCATCTCGGGCAGCACGGCTCGCCCGCTCGAGTACTACTTCGGCGCGGTAGGCGGTGGCCTCTGGAAGACCGTCGACGGTGGCGTCGTCTGGAAACCCGTCACCGATCAGAAGATCAAGAGCTCCTCCGTGGGCGCTGTCACCGTTGCGCCCTCGAACCCCGACATCGTCTACGTGGCGATGGGTGAGTCCGAGCTGCGCGGCAACGTCATGCAGGGTGACGGTGTCTACAAGACCACCGACGGCGGTAAGACCTGGTCCCACATCGGCCTCGAGAACACCCAGGCCATCTCGCGTATCCGCGTGGACGCGAAGAACCCCGACCTCGTCTACGCCGCCGTCCTCGGCCATCCCTACGGCCCCAGCCCCGACCGCGGCATCTTCAAGTCCATCGACGGCGGCAAGACCTGGAAGAAGATCCTCTACGAGAACGACCACTCCGGGGCCGAAGATCTCTCCATCGATCCCCGCAACCCCAGCACCATGTTCGCTACCATCTGGGACGTGCAGCGCACCCCATGGTCGCTCTCCTCGGGTGGCCCCGGCAGCAAGCTCTACAAGTCCACCGACGCGGGCGAGACCTGGAAGGACATCACCCGCAACCCTGGCCTGCCCTCCGGCATCGACGGCAAGATCGGCGTGACCATCTCCGCCGACTCCAACCGCATCTATGCCATCGTCGAAAACGCCGAAGGCGGTCTCTACCGCTCTGAAGACGCAGGAGCCACCTGGGCCAAGATCTCCGAAGATCACAACATCCGCCAGCGCGCCTTCTACTACTCGCGCATCACGGCCGACCCGGTGAACAAGGACGTCCTCTACGCCACCAACGTCCGCTTCTATCGCTCGTCCGACGCAGGCAAGACCTGGAAGCCCATCCAGCAGCCCCACGGCGACAACCACGATCTCTGGATCGACCCCAGCAATCCCAAGCGCATGGCCGAGTCCAACGACGGCGGCGGCACCGTCTCCGTCGACTACGGTGAGACCTGGACGCCCGAGCGCTATCCCACCGCGCAGCTCTACCACGTAGCCACCACCATCGACGTCCCCTACCAGGTCTGCGGAGCGCAGCAGGACAACACCACCATCTGCGTCGCCAGCAAGGGCGGCGGCAACTTCCACAACCCCATGGAGCCCCAGGGCGAGTGGATGTACGCCGTCGGCGGCGGCGAGAGCGGCTACATCGCTCCCGATCCCAAGAACGCCAACATCTTCTTCGCCGGCAGCCAGGGCGCGATGCTCACCCGCTACGACCGTCGCGACGGCCAGGAGCGCGACATCCAGCCTTACCCTTTCTTCTTCTCCGGACAGCCCGCTTCGTCCATGAAGGAACGCTGGCAGTGGACCTTCCCCATCGTCTTCGATCCGCTCAATCCGAACACGATGTACGCCTCCTCGCAGCACATCTTCAAGACCACCAACGCCGGCAAGAGCTGGGACATCATCAGCCCCGACCTCACCCTCGCGGACCCCAAGACCCTCGGCGACTCCGGCGGCCCCATCACGCATGACCAGAACGGCCCCGAGATCTACGCCACCGTCTTCACCATCGCGCCCTCGCGCCTCGAAGAAGGCACCATCTGGTCCGGCTCGGATGACGGCCTCGTCTTCCTCACTCGCGACGGCGGCAAGAACTGGAACAACATCACCCCGCCCGACCTTCCGCATTACAGCCGCATCAGCATGATCGATGCCTCGTGGCAGAAGCCCGGCACCGTCTACCTCGCCGCGAACCGTTACCAGATGGACGACTTCGCTCCCTACCTCTTCAAGACTGACGACTACGGCAAGCACTGGACGAAGATCATCACCGGCATCCCCGCCACCGACTTCCCCCGCGTCATTCGCGAAGACCGCGTGCGGCCAGGCCTGCTCTTCGCCGGAACCGAGCACTCCATCTACGTCTCCGACGACGCCGGCGCGCACTGGCGCTCGCTCGCCTACAACCTTCCCGACACCCAGGTCTCCGACATCGTCGTCGAGAAGGACGACCTCGTCATCGCCACCCATGGCCGTTCGTTCTACATCATGGACGACATCGACTGGCTCCGTCAGCAGACGGCTGAGACGGCGAAAAAGTCCGTCTACCTCTTCCAGCCCCGTCCCGCCGTCCGCAACGTCGACGAAGGCTACATCGACTACTACCTTGCCAAGCCCGCCAAGGAAGTCAGCATCGAGATCCTCGACTCCACCGGCAAGGTCATCGGCACCTTCAAGAGCGAGCCCGCGGACAAGAAGAAAACTGAAGGCGAGGACGCCGGCGGAGGTGGCCGCAACTTCGGTCCCAAGCCCCCGCCCACCAAGGCCGGCGTCAACCGCTTCACCTGGAACCTCCGCTATCCCGGCGCGTTCGAGTTCCCCGGCATGATCCTCTGGGGCGGCAGCGCCAAGATGGGCCCCGAAGCCGTCCCCGGCAAGTATGAGGTTCGCCTCATCGCCGATGGCGTCACCGAAACCCGTCCGCTCGAGGTCAAGGCCGATCCCCGCCTCGACGTTCCCCAGGATGACCTGAAGAAGCAGTTCGATCTCGCCATGAAGATCAACGGTGAGCTCTCCCAGGCCAACATCATCGTCGCCAAGATCCGCGGCATCCGTTCTGAGTACAACGAGCGTCTCAAAACGACGCCCGCGCTCAAGGATGATGCCCAGCTCAAGTCCGCCGCTGATCCCTTCCTCTCCCAGCTCAAGACCATCGAAGAGACGATCTACCAGGTCCAGAACGCTTCGGACCAGGACCCGCTCAACTTCCCCATCCGCCTCAACAACTACATCGCCGCCCTCGGCCGCAGTGTGATGTCCGGCGATGCCGCTCCTACCGCGCAGGCCTACGTCATCGATCAGGAACTCTCCACCCGTCTCGTCGGTCAGCAGAAGGAGTTCGACGACGCGGTAAAGGCCGGTCTTCCTGCGCTGAACAAGGCCCTCGCAGCCAAGCACAGCAAACCTATCGAGATCGCCACTCCGGTCTCCAGCTCCTCCACCAACGACGCTGGCGATACGGAAGACGACAACGAATAGCCACCCCAGCCCCGGACCAACAGTCCGGGGCTTTCTCCAAGGACCGTCATTCCGACCCTGAGCGGAGCGAATGGGGAGGAACCCCTGTATTTCGTCCGTTGCGGCTCAAATGCAAACGGGGCCTCACTTCCTTCTATTTGTCATCCTGAGCATCGCGAAGGACCAGCTTCTCGCTCAAACCAGTACGATGTGTCATTTCGACCGAAGCGGACAGCTTCATCGTCCGCGTAGTGGAGAAACCTGCTGTCGCAGTCGAACCCTAGAACCCGCCACGGCGTCATCTTTGAACACGGCTTCAAGGGCCAAAGGCCCGACCACATCCTAGCCTGGGCCGAAGGCCCAGGTAACCATGCCAGGGCGATCCAGAGCGCTGTAAGCGCGACACAGAGACCCGGCAGAACACCGCGCGACATGCACGAAAGGAACCCCATGCCAGCAAGCCATCTCAACCGAGCCCACCGCCGTACCCTCAACCGCAAGCACGGATGTCTTCGCTCGATCCCCACGCTGGCCGTTCCCTTCCTGCTCGCCGGTACACTCGTCGCGCAAGCTCCGGAAGCCACCCCCACAAAGGCCCCCTACGCCGGCCTCAACTTCCGCCAGATCGGCCCCTTCCGTGGCGGTCGCGTAGGCGCGGTCACCGGCGTCCAGTCGCAGCCCATGACTTTCTACTTCGGCGCGACCGGCGGCGGCATCTTCAAGACCACCGACGGCGGCATCCACTGGGCCCCCGTCGCCGACAAGCAGCTCGCCCTTGGCTCCGTCGGAGCCATCGCCGTCTCGGACTCCGACCCCAACATCGTCTACGTCGGCATGGGCGAAGCCGACCTGCGCGGCAACGCCTCCCACGGCGACGGTGTCTACAAGTCCGCCGACGCCGGCAAGACCTGGAAGCACATGGGCCTCACCGACACCCAGCAGATCGGCGCCATCAAGATCGATCCGAAGAACCCCGACATCGCCTACGTCGCCGCCATGGGCCACATGACCGGCTACAACGCCGACCGTGGCGTCTTCAAGACCGTGGATGGCGGCAAGACCTGGAAGAAGGTCCTGTTCAAGTCCGACAGGGCCGGAGCGATCGACCTCTCCATCGATCCCACGAACTCACAGGTCCTCTACGCCTCCATCTACCAGTTCATCCGCAAGCCCTGGACCTTCGAGTCGGGCGGCCCCGACTCCGGACTCTGGAAGTCCACCGACGGCGGCGAAACCTGGACCGACCTCAGCAAGAATCCCGGCATGCCCAAGGGACTCCTCGGCCGCATCGGCATCGCAATCTCGCCCGCGAAGTCCGGAGTCCTCTGGACTCTCGTCGAAGCTGAGGAAGGTGGCATCTTCCGCTCCGAAGACGGCGGCGCTACCTGGGCCAAGGTCAACGATCAGCGCGAGGTCAAGCAGCGTGCCTGGTACTACGCCCGTATCTTCGCCGACCCGAAGAACGCCGACACCATGTACGCGCTCAACACCAGCTTCTACAAGTCCGTCGATGGCGGCCACACCTTCCGTCCCATCCCCACCGGCCACGGTGACAACCACGACCTCTGGATCGCCAACGACGATCCCCAGCGCATGATCGAATCCAACGACGGCGGAGCCAACATCTCCTTCGACGGCGGCAAGAGCTTCTCCACGATCATGAACCAGCCCACCGGCCAGTTCTATCGCGTCATCACCGACAACGACTTCCCGTATCACATCTACGGCGCGCAGCAGGACAACAGCACCGTCGAGACCAGCTCCCGCGGCAACAGCGGGCTGATCACCGAGAGCGACTGGTGGGACGTCGGCGGCGGCGAGTCCGGCTGGATCGCTCCCGATCCCACCAACTCGCGCTTTGTCTATGCCGGCTCCTACGACGGCCTGCTCACGCGCTACGACCACGCCACCGGCGGTCAGCGCAACATCAATCCCTGGCCCGATAACCCCATGGGCTCCGGCGTCGAAGCCATGAAGTACCGCATGCAGTGGAACTTCCCTCTGCTGTTCTCGCCCAATGACAACAAACTGCTCTACGCCGGTGCGCAATACCTCCTCGGCACGCGCGACGAAGGCCGTTCCTGGCAGGTGATAAGCCCCGACCTCACCCGCAACGACAAGTCCAAGCAAGGCCCCGTCGGCGGCCCGCTCACCAAGGACAATACCGCCGTCGAGTACTACGACACTATCTTCACCGTCGACGAATCCACCGTGAAGCCCGGCCTCATCTGGGTAGGCTCCGACGATGGACTCGTCCACCTCACGCAGGATGGCGGCAAGACCTGGGCCAACGTCACGCCCAAGGGCATCCCCGACTGGATCCGCATCAACTGCATCGCGGCCTCGCCCTTCGACGCAGGCACCGCCTACTTCGCCGCCACGCTCTACCTCACCGACGACTATCGCCCGTTCCTCTACAAGACCACCGACTTCGGCAAGACCTGGAAGCTCATCGTCAGCGGCATCCCCACCGACGACTTCACGCGCACCATCCGTCCTGACCCGAAGCAGAAGGGCCTGCTCTTCGCCGGCACGGAGGCGCACCTCTACATCTCCACCAACGATGGCGATAGCTGGACTCCGTTCCAGCTCAACCTGCCCAACGTCCCCATCACCGACATCACCTTCCAGAAGCGCGAAGACGACATGGTCATCGCCACCCAGGGCCGCGGCTTCTACGTGATGGATGACATGCCGCTCGTGCGCTCGCTCCCCGGAGGCAAACTCTCCGACGAGCCCGTGCACCTCTATGCCCCCAAGGCCACCTATCGCTACATCGGCGGTGGTGGCTTCGGTGGCGGCGGCGCAGCCGCGCTCGGCAAGAACCCACCTGCAGGTGTCGGCATCTACTACAGCTTCAAGGAAGCTCCCAAGGGCGACATCGTCATTCGCATCAAGGACTCCGACGGCAAGCTCGTGAACGAGTTCACCTCGAAGCCCGAGCCCAAGGAGCCCGAGGCGCTCGAAGAGGACGAGGGCCGCCGCGCGACACCCAAGCCCACCAAGAAGGCCGGCCTCAACCACTACGTCTGGAACCTCCGCTACACCGACCTCGTTCACTTCCCGGGACTCATCTACTGGGCCGCCGGAAACCAGGGCCCGCAGGTCGTCCCCGGCACCTACACCATCGAGCTCACCGCCGACGGCCACACCGAGAAGCAGACCGTCCTCGTCAAGCCCGATCCCCGCGTGCCCACAACTCCCGAGGAGTATAAGAAGCAGCTCGACCTCGCTCTCCAGATCGCGGACCGCACCAACGCGGCCAACAACGCCGTCATCACCATCCGCGCGCAGAAGAAGCAGCTCGACAGCTTCGCCACCTCCTCCATCCCGCAGGTCGCCAGCGAAGCCAAACGCATCTCCGCTGAGCTTGACGTCGTCGAAAACGAGCTCTACCAGACGAAGCTCCGCGCCAACGAAGACGCCCTCAACTTCCCCATCAAGCTCAACAACAAACTCGCAGCGATGGTCGGGGTGGTCAGCCAAAGCGACACTGCCCCCACCGAGCAAAGCTACGCCGTCTTCAAGGACCTCAACGCGCAGCTGCAAGTCCAGCTCGACAAACTCGCCGCCATCGAGTCCAAGGACATCGGCGCCTTCAACTCGTTAGTCCGCGATCAGAACATCCCCGCAGTACCTCTAGCAAAGTAACAACTCATTGCTCAAGACCCGTAACCCGAAACTCGATCACAACGTGTTCGACTGACATCACCCAAAACTATGGGCCGGAGAGAAACTCTCTCCGGCCCTTGCTGTTCTGGCATTTCCTAATCCCTAACCCCTGTGCCCTAATCCCTGCCCCTAGAACCCCACCAGCCGTGCCGTGAACTGTATCTCCCGCGGTCCCCCGAACTTCGTCACGCCCGGAGCAAACAGCGCCTGCCCTGCCGAAGCCACCGGATGCGCCGCGTTGCCAAACAAGCTCGTCCCACTAGGATCGAAGCGCCGGTTCTGCGCTCCACCCAGGTTGAACAGATCCATGAACAGGTCGAGGTGATGCCCCTCGCCCTTCAGCGTGAAGTCCTTCACCACGCGTAGATCGAAGTCCGTGAACACAGGCTGCCGATAAGAATTCCGCTCAGCCATCACGCCCCCATTCGGACCAGCGATCACCGCACGGGCGTTCCAGTCGTTCGCATCATTCTGCGTATTGAAGCCCACAATCGGCGTATACGGCGCGCCCGAGTGCGCATCGAAGATCGGATTCAGCTTGAACCCCACCGGCAGGTTCACAATCGCATTCACGTTCAGCGTGTGTCGCTGGTCGAGGTTCGAATACGCTCGTTCCGCGCGCAGGTTGAACGGGTTCACTGCGGTCACCGCATCGTACGGCCCCGTGCTGGAATCATCATCGCGGTTCCGCCCCAGCGTATAGTTCGCCAGCAACGTCGTCCGCCGTGAGATCGGCGCATTCACGCTCAGATAGCCCGCGTGATACGTGCTGTGCGCCGTCGATTGCATCACCAGCAACCGCCCCACGCCTGCGATCGGACGCGCCGTCGGAAACACCGGCGTACCCGCTGCCGTGAAGTTCACCGGCGCATTCAGGTTCTCATCCAGCTGCCGCTCCAGCCGCCACGACTGCGCGAAGAGATACCCAGCCGTCAGCTCCAACTTCGGCGAAACCTTCTGGTCCACACTGATCGCTGACTGCAGCGTGCGCGGGTTGCGGAACCCCGGGGCAATTCCTTCCACCGACGCATGCGGCGTCGTCAACGTCGCCGGCGCCGCGCCCAGAGCATGAGGCGCAAGCGTATTCGCTCCCGTCAGCGACAGCAGCGCTCCATCGAAGTAGCTGTCCGCCGTAGTCGTCTGCACACCGTTGTCCGCGAACACCCGGTGGAAGAACGTCGCCGGCGTCGGAGCCGCAAACAATCCCGCCGAAGCCCGCACCACCGTCGACTTCCGCGCATCCCACGCCAGCGCCACACGAGGCTGCCACTGGCTCAGATCATTCGGAATCTTCTGCGTCACAGCCAGCTGCGAGTTGACCGCCCCTGGCTGCGGATTCCACTGCCCCGCCCAGCGCAGGCCCGCGGTAAGGTACAGCTCCGGCCGCAGCTGCAACCGCGCATTCGCATACAGCGCCAGCTCGTTCACGCTGCCGCTGTAGCGCGTATTACCCGTAACAAACGTCTGCTGAAACCGACGCGGCGCGTTGTTCACATAGTCCGTCAACGTGTCATAGTCGAACCGCCCGTTGAGGTTCTGCTCCATCTGCTCATACGCCGGATCATTCGCGTAGCGTCCGCCCACGCTCAGCTCGTTGTGCCCGCGCGTCAACGTCACATCATCCACAACCTGCAGTTGCCGCGACGTATACGCATGCGCCCCATTCGAGTCCCCACCCAACGCGCCAAAGCCGTTGATGAAGAACTCCGGCGCCGTCGAGTTCGGCGTGCGCGCGCGATGGTCCTCCGACCACGCGACCACCGCCGAGTTGAACGCCCGCGACGTCAGCACCGACGTCAATCCAACCCGAGACGTAAAGCTCTGCCCCGTGAAGCGTCCAGCATGCCCCACGGTGTCCAGCGACCGCGTTAGCCCCGCATCGTCGTCCTGCATGTTTGTGCGATGCTCGCGGTCATAGCCGATCGATATGCTCAGGTTGTTGCGCTGCGACAACACCTCGTCATAACGCGCAAAGACGGCGGTTGGAGACTGATGCTCCACCACCTGCCCCTGCTGCACCAACAAAGACGCCGGAACCACCGTGCCGCTCGCCTGCGGAGCAAACTGCACGAAGTACGGCGCCTGCACAAAGTCCTGCTCCACGCTCAGGAACGCGAAGCTCTTGTCCTTGCGCAGCGGCCGTCCATAACCAAACCCAAACGCATTCTGCGTTGCATCCAGCGAGTGCCCGAAAGCATCCGCGGAGGTGAACTGCGATGGCCGCCCGGTATAGAAAGCATCGCCGCGCGCGCGATTCGCTCCGCCCTTGGTGCTCACGCTGATCAACCCCGCGCTGGTATCCCCCTGGCTCGCATCCACGCCGCTATGCAGCACCTCGAACTCCCGCACCGCAGACAGCGGCAGGAAGAGTCCACCATCTTCCGCGCCACGCCGGCCGCCCAGCAGTGGATCCATGTACCGCGTGCCATCCACGAGGAACGCCGTCGTGTGGCTGCGCTGTCCCGCGATGCTCACACCCGTGCCGTCAGCATCATCTTCTGTAGCCGCCACCTGGTTGGTGAACTGCGTAAAGTCGCGATCGCGATTGGGCAGATACGTCACCGTCATGCCCGCGAGAAACGTTCCGACAGACGCCTCCGCCGTGTTCGCAGGAGGTGCCACCGTGTTGCCCTCAACCGTGTTGCCACGCCCGGTAACCGTCGCGCTCTGCTTCACCGCCGGCACGCCCATCTGCAACGTGAGTTCCGTGCTGCTACCCAGCGTCAACGTCAGTCGTGCGGGCCTCCTCGTCGACAGCCCGCTGCCCTTCGCTTCGACCGTATAAGCGCCGGAGGGCAGCCCCGCCACACGGAAGCCGCCGTCGCTTCCGGTCTTCACCGTGCGCGAGGTGCCGACATCTGTGTTCTTCACCGTCACGGTCGCGCCGGCAACGACGGCTCCATGCGCGTCCACCGCGCGACCCGCAATCGTCGCAGTGCTTGCCTGTGCGATGATCGGGGCCGGTGCAAGCATCGCACCGGCCCCGATCAGAAAGAGCAATCCCTTATTACGCATCGTCATTAGAAGCTTACCCGAGCTTCGAACTGCAGCTCACGCGCCGGCAGCTGCGCCGTGAGGCCCGCACCCGAAGGCTTACCCAGTGTCGCAGGTGCAGCGCCGTTGCCATACGTGTTGATGAAGCCAACGTAGTTGGCATGGTTTGCCGCGTTGAAGGCCTCAGCGCGAAGGTTCAGCTTCACGCGCTCGAAAATCGAGAACTCGCGCGCGAGGAACGGATCGAAGCTATAGATCGGCGTGCCACGGCCAGTATCGCGTCCCACCACCACACCGTTGATCACCGGCCGATCCGTGGTGCCACCGGTGTCGCCGCTGTTCGTCGTTCCCGTCACCAGGTTATACGGTAGCCCGCCACCCAGCGTCAGGATGCCGCCCATCTGGATCTTCAGCGGAGCCACATAGTAGCCACTCACCACGCCACGATTGCGCTGATCGTAGATCGCGTTGCCCTTCTCGGCTGCGCCGGTCTGCAGCGCATCGTTCGGGTTCTGCGCGGTCGTATCCGGGTCCACATTGTCGATGGTGTGCGACCACACATAGCTGGCCAGCAACATGCCCCGCGTGCCGAAGTTGTGCTTCAGGTTCACATTCAGCGAATCGTAGTGCACATAGCCGTTGTTCACGTCGCTCTGGATCGTCGCATACTGCGGCTGTGTGCTTGCAGCCGAGGGCGCCGTGCACGTCAGCCCTTCTTGCTTGTAGTAGTACACCCAGTAAGGCCGCGTGCAGTTCGCCGCTGCCGCCGAGCGAGTCTGGTTCTGCGCCGTGCGAATGAACGAGGTTGGCGCATCCACATCCAGCGGACGAATGCCATGCAGCTGGTGCGTGCCCACGTAATCGATATCCAGGATCGTCCGCGACGTCAGCTTCTGCTCCACGCCGAAGTCGTACTGCTCCGAATAAGGATTCAGCAGCTTGCTCGGATAGTTCACCAGCGTCGACGTCGGGAAGAACTGATCCAGATACGCGCTGTTACCCGGACGAATGTACAGCGTACGTCCTGGTACGCTCACCCCAGAAGCCAGCGAGGACAACGGTGCGGCACCGAAGCTCGTCGGAAACCCGGGCTGTCCCGGCGTCGCGGTGTAGTTGATGTACCCCGGCCCGCTCAGCACATAGTTCGCCTGCGAGTTGTCCACCACCTGCGAGTAGTACATCCCAAACCCGCCGCGCACCACGGTCCCGCCATTGCCAAAGGGATCGTAGAGGAAGCCAACGCGCGGAGCGAAGTTCGTGCGCTGATCCGTGAACGTCTGATCTTCATAGCGCACCCCCAGGTTCAGCGTGAGCTTGCGGCTCAGGTGGTAGTTATCCTGCGCGAACACCGCGAACAGGTTGTCGTTGACCGTGTAACTCGGATTCCCGAAGCCCTGCGTGTAGCTCGCCACGTTGGCAAAGTTGTTCAGCCACGTCGTCTCGCAATAGGTGATGAGTTGTGCTGCCGTAAGGCCGCTCTGCGCCGGGCACGTGTTGAAGACGAAGCGCCCCAGGAAGTACGGTCCACCAAACTCCTTGCTGTTACCGCCGGTGTGCGCCAGCAGCCAGTCCCCGCCCGCAGCGATCTGGTGCTTGCCGAAGACCATCGACAACGTCTCATCCACACCGTACTGGCGGTTCATCAGCAACGCTGACTGCGATGTGCCGGCCGTGTACGTCGGTCCGCCCGCGATCGCCATCGAGTACTGCGTCGCCAGCGACACCGGATCGAACTCCGTGATGGGCGAGCCCAACTGAAACTGCACACGCGCGTTGTTCACGATATGAGGCGAGAGGATCGCCGTATCGCCCGCCTCGACCGTGTACGTCTTGCGGTGGAAGGTACGCGCCACCGAAGGCAGCGTCTGCCCGCCAACGATACCGTTCGGGTTCGTGTCGTAGAAGCCATCCGAGCCGATGCGCAGAAACGCATTGTTGCTCGGGCTGAACTGGCGATCCAGACGAAGGCTGCCCAGCAGGTCGCGGTAGTGCCCGATGAAGTTCACCGGATCGATCGCCGAAAGCACAGGAGACGTCCGGCGCTGTTGCCCCCATTCGCCTGCGAAGAAGAAGTACGTCGGATCGTTCTTGAGCAGCTTGCCGGAGAGCGTGGCCGCCGTCTGCGCCAGCTGGTCCGAGGTCACCTGGTTGCCGCTGGTCACGCTCGCGGCCGTAAAGCCCGCGAGCGATGCTTCGCCCTGCGTCGGCCGATACAGCTCCGTCACGCTGCCATGCAGCTTGTCCGTGCCGCTGCGCGTAACGAGGTTCACCACACTGCCGGTGCTCGAGCCATACTCCGCAGAGAAGCTCTGCGTCAGCACGCTCATCTCGGCGACAGCGTCCTCGGGAATGTTGGTGAAGATCGTCTGCCGGCCCCAGCTGTCATTGCCGTTCGCTCCATCCACCACGTACGCCTGTTGACGACGCCCACCGCCGTTGGTCGTGAACAGGTTCTGGTTCATGAAGATGTCGCCCTGGTTGATCGCGGGCCGATTGGCTGCGTTCAGCAGCGGCAGAAACGTGATGCGGCGGTTCAGCAGCGGCGTCTCTTCGATCTGCTGGAAGCTGAGGCGAATGCCCGACGATGGCTCTGTGAGGTTCACGTCCTGCGCCGCGCCTTCGACGGTCACCGTGCTCGATGCAGCCGAGACATCAAGGCGGATGTCGACCCGTGCCGTGCTTCCGCCCGCCAGCTGAACGTGTTCCAGGTGCCCGGCAGCAAAGCCATCCTTCATGGTCGTCACGTCATACTCGCCGCTCACCGGCAAGGCCTCCACGGCGAACTCACCATGTGCATCGCTCGTTACCGTGCGCGTCAGGCCCGTCGAAGTGTTGCGCACGCTGACCGACACACCGCCAACCAGAGCCTTCGACGGGTCAAGCACTCGCCCCCGGAGGGTCGCCGTGTCCGGCGTCTGCGCGACGAGAAGAGTTGGTGCAAACAAGAGTAAGGACGACAGGATGACACGATTCGCGCGCATGGGCCTCCGAGGCTCAGTCTGCGCTTGCGGCGCATAGCTGCCGCGCAGACGTTGTGTGAATGACGGATGACTTAGCCTGACATGTCACAGCCGGCTACTACCAGCAGTAGTAGCCGGCTGCCTGCGCTACACTCTTCAGCTCATCGCACGGCTGCGCGATATCCGTCACTGCAGAGGCAACACGCGAAAACCCTGCATCTTTAGCCCCAAAAAGACCGAGCTGGTGAAACTTGGTACAGGGTCTTTACGTCGCCTGCAAACTGCTCGCATGCACTCTTCTGGTTGGATCAAACCAGCTGCACCTTCCCTCAGATGACCGCCCAAACGAAAGCGGCTTCAGCGGCGCGTTTCAGTCCGAAGACATCAACGGGCAACCGAAGCCGCGATCCTTCTTCTTGCACCATCCGCTATGGCTCGTCGCCTGCCTCGAACTGGTCTTCCACATCATGGTCGATGCGGAACGTATTCAGCTTCAACGTTGCAAGATGCTGGCTCTCAAGTCGCTGGTTGAGCGCCTTCAGATCGGTCGCCTTCACCTCATTCCACTGCTGCAGCAGACCACTGAGTGGTGCGGACACCTGCTTCGCTGCCGCCACCTGCGCCGTCGTCGGAGCCTCATCCGTGTTCTGGATAGCGTGCTCGATACGAGCAATCTGCGACCGTACGCTGCTTAGCGTCGCTGGCCCCGCCGGACCTCCACGGCCACCCCCACCGCCGCCACGGCCTTCGCGCCCCGCGATGGCATCCAGCTTCGCGTTGATGGCTTGCCCCGACGCTGCCGCCGCGTCGTCTGAACGCGCCTTCAGCTGCTGACGAAGCACCGTGATCTGGTGCATCGCCTCCGTCGCCTTCAGCAGATCGTCATACATCGCCTTCGACACATCGAACTGTGTCTGCAGGTCAGCCATCGACGTCTTCACACGCGGGTCCATCTTTACCGTGATGCTCTGAGTCTCGGTCTTCCCTTCACCCGTCAGCTTCAGCGTGTACGTCCCCGGCATCACCCACGGCGCCGTGGAAACCTGCGGCGTGTCATACGGAATCGCCTGCTCCGCATCGGGCCCCGTCGACATGCCCGGAACCTGCGCGTACTGCATGTCCCACAGGAAGCGATGATGCCCCGGCGTCGCCAGCAATACCCTCGGCGGACGCGCCCACAACGTCGGGTCGGGATAGCGAGGATCGAGCGGTGGCACTGGATCGGTGCTGTTCCACTTCGCGATCGTCTCGCCCTTCGAGTCCACGATCTCGAGCGTCAACGGCCCCTTGAAGCTGCCGCCAATCGTGTAGTCGATCACAGCGCCGTTGGGTGGGTTCTCACCGGTCGCCATGTCCGGCGGCCACGGCGTGGGCGGATTCATATCGAAGCGCACACGGATCGCAACCTGCGGCGCATACAGATGCATCGGCACCGCAGCGAGCTTCTTCTTCGTAACCTCTTCTGCAATCTGCCGCAACGGCGTCACATCGTCGAGAATCTGGAACCCGCGACCATGCGTGCCCGCGATCAGGTCATCATCCTTGATCTGGAGATCGCGCACCGAGCTCGCCGGCATGTTCAGCCGCAAAGACTGCCAGTGATCGCCGTCATCGAACGAGACAAATACCTGCGTCTCGGTGCCGGCGTACAGCAGCCCTTTCACCTTCGGGTCTTCACGAATCGTGCTCGTCGCGCCGTTCGCCGGAAGCCCGTTGTTGATCTCCGTCCAGCTCTTGCCGCCATCGTGCGTGCGGAAGAGATGCGGCCGCCAGTCATCGAGCCGCAGCGTGTTGATCGCTGCATACGCTGTGCCCGCGTCAAAGTGACCGGCATCCATGTTGAAGACCTTCCAGAACGGCTTCATCGCAGGAGGCGTCACGTTGTTCCAGTTCGCGCCGCCATCGGTCGTCGTCCAGATCAGCCCATCGTCCGTGCCCGCCCACAGGCGCTTCACGTCCAGCGGCGAAAGCCCCAGCGCATAGATCACACCGCGCCGGATCGGCTTCATCGTCGGCGAGTCCTTGTAGTGATCCAGCGACGCAGGAATCTCATACCCTGCCTCGCGGCTCAGGTCCGGGCTCACCTGCTTCCAGTCCTTGCCGCCGTTCTCCGTCAGCCACAGCGTGTTGGTCGCAAAGTAGAGCTTGTGCGGGTCCACCGGAGAGAACATCAGCGGCTCGGTACGCAGCACGCGATAGCTCCGCAACGGGCTCGGCTCGACGTTCTGAATCTGCCCCGTGCGGCGGTCGTACCGCGTCACCTTGCCGCCGTAGACGATGTCCGGGTCCAGCGGATCCGGCGCGGCATAGCCGTACTCTTCAATGCCCGCAGGATGCCAGTCATGGAAGGTGATGCGCCCATCGTTGGAGCGGCTCAGCACGCACGCCGAACCCGAATCCTGCTGGCCCCCGCACACGCGGTACGGCCACGCATTGTCGGTGGTCACGTGGTACATCTGCGCCGTGGCCTGGTTGTACCACTTCGCCCAGCTCTCACCACCGTTCTGCGAGATGATCACGCCCTGGTCACTGGCCAGCGCAATGATCTTCGGGTTGTTCGGGTTCACGAAGATGTTCTGGTAGTCATCCCCACCCGGCGAGCCACGCAGCCCAAACCACGTCTTGCCGCCATCGCTCGACTTCCACGTCACCGTGCTCGCTACATAAAGCACATTGGGATCCTTCGCATCGGCGACGGGCACTGGAAGATCCCCACCACCGATACGAGCCTCAGGCCGAGGATCATCGTCGGGAGCATGCACCCACGTCTTGCCGCCATCCTCCGACCGATACAGCCCCACACCGCGCTCAGTCGCCGCCGTGATGTAAATCCGGTTCGAATCCGCCGGCGACACGGCGATGTTCACCTGCACGATGCCATCCGGCAATCCGCCACCGGTAATCTTCGTCCAGTGATCGCCGCCATCGGTGGACTTGAAGAACCCACCATGCGTGCCGCTCCACGATCCGTTCTCCCAGGCGCCTTCCTGCCGCTCCCACATGCCCGCGTACACCACCTCGGGATGGTTGGGATCGATCCGCACCTCAGAAGCTCCGGTGTACTCATCGATGAAAAGCACGTTCTGGAACGTCTTGCCCCCATCGGTCGAGCGATACAGCCCGCGCTCCTTGTTCGGCCCATACGGATGCCCGGTCACCGCCACAAACACCCGGTTCGCATCCTTCGGATCGATCGCAATCTGCCCGATCTGCTGCCCGTCCCGCAATCCAAGGTGTGTCCACGTCTTGCCCGCATCGGTCGACTTGTAGACGCCATCACCCACTGAAAGATCGGGACGCGCCAGGCCTTCGCCGCTGCCGACGTAGATCACGTTCGGGTCGCTCAGCGCCACGGCGATCGAACCGATCGAGCCCGAGGGCTGGCTGTCCCACAAACTGTGCCACGTGTCGCCCGCGTCGGTGGTCTTCCACACGCCGCCGTTGACCGCTCCCAGGTAGAACGTCGCAGGCTGGCTCGGAACACCTGCCAGCGCGCGTGTGCGGCCCGCACGAATCGGACCGATCCCACGCCACTTCATGTCGGAGTAGAGCGCAGGATCGACCAGCGGCGATTGGGCCTGCGCGACAACTTCCGCAGCAAATCCAAGCCCCAGGCCTAACGTCAGAAGTAAAGCGACCGGTGCACGGCGCGCCATGGCAGATCTCCTCAGGCACCGCAGAGATGGCGGGCCTCTAAAATCGAAAGAATCGGTACTCAAGCTATACCACCGCGAAGCTTCGAAATTCACTCTTTTCCACGTTGCTTTGCGGCCTCTTGCCCCTCTGTTGCGTCTCTCTCCGTAAGCACTTCAACCACAGGCAGGCCCGTTGAGCGAATCGACCCCCATTCCGGCCGAAGTGGCCGACTTTGCCGCACCCGAGCACCCGTCCGCGCGTCTCGGTCACCGCGAGCGTGAGGTGCTCGACATCGTCTGGGCAGAAGGCAGCGGCACTGTCGAAGAGGTCAGCCGCCGTCTCCCCATCCGCCTCGCCTACACCACCGTGATGACCACGCTGGACCGCCTGTTCAAGAAGGGCCTGCTGCTGCGCGAGAAACACGATCGTGCCTTCCGCTACAGCCCTGCGGTCTCGCCGCAGGAGGTCGAGAGCCAGCGCGCGCGGGCCCTCGTCGATCGCTTCCTGCAGTCCACCACCGCGCAGCCCGAGATGCTCATCTCCTGTCTCGTCGATGCACTCGGAGAGTACGATGGCGCGATGCTGGATCAGCTCGAAGACAAGATCCGCGCAGCCCGCGAGAGCCTCACCCTGGCCGACGCTGCAGCAAAGGAGCTGGCGCAATGATGCTCTCCCCGCTCCTTCGCACCCTCTGCTTCGCCCTGGTCAGCGCCGGCCTGCTTCAGTTCGTGCTCGAGGCCATCACCTGGCGGCTCACGCCCTCCTCGTCGGAGCTCTCACGCTCCGGCAGCGCGCGTTCGTCAGAACGATGGCTCCTCACCGCCGCGCTCGGCGCACGCATCCTCCCGTGGGTGCTTGCCTTCGGCGCCCTCGTTCCCGCATACCTTCGTGGCGAAGACAACACGGCGGCTGAACACGTCGCCCTCCCCTGCATCGCTGCGGCCGTCCTCGTCCTCGGCTGGGTTGGCGCGACACTCCTTCGCTCTGCGGTCACCTCCCTGCGGACACAACGCTACTGCAGTCGTTGCCAGGATGGGGTGCGGACGGTAGGTGGCCGCCAGGTTCGCGTCCATCGGGAGTCCCGCTCGCTGCTCGCTGTTGCCGGTATCTTCCGCTCCCGCCTCATCGTCTCCGAGCACCTCCTCGACGATCACACCGTGGCCGCGCCAGCTCTCGAGGTGGCACTCACGCACGAAGCTGCGCACGCGACCCAGCGCGATAACCTCAAGCTCCTTGCACTGTCTATCCTCCCGCGGATCCCCATTCGCACCGCCCGCAGATCCTCACTGGATGATCGCTGGCGTCTCGCCGCTGAACTGGCCGCCGATGCCGACTCCACCGCCGGCGACGCGCACCGTTCCCTGCTCCTCGCCGATCTTCTCGTCGTTCTGGCCCGCGAACATGCCGGAAGCTTTCCGACTGGCGTGGTCACTCTGCTCTCAGCCCCGGACCACCTCCGCATGCGAGTGGAACAGCTGCTTTGTTCGGCGACCTCCGGCCCCTCCCGCTCGGTACCAGCTTCGTCTTCGCGCCTGCCGATCGTCGCACTCCTGACGTCCCTGGTCACCTTGGCGGGTGCATGCGCGCTCTTCGGCCACAGCGCCGCAGAACTCCTCCTGCACCTCGGCTAAACTTGCCTTAATCCCGATGACCCTCCTCGATCTCTGCTCCTACCTCGGCCTCGGAGCCGTCGGCGCCATTGCGGTGAACCTGTTGCTGGGCATGCTCATGTCGCTGCGCTACAGCCCCGTGCGCCTTTGGCCGCATCGCAGAATCGACGTCTTCTCCCTGCATCGCTGGACCGCCTACCTCGCGGTGATCCTCACTCTGGCCCATCCCGCAGTGTTGCTCTTCCTGAAGACCCCGCACTTCGGCATCACAGACATCCTCTGGCCGTTGCACTCCTACCTGCAGCCGAAGCTCAACACGACGGGAGCCGCTGCGCTCTACCTCATCCTGATCGTCCTCATCAGCTCGCTGATCCGCAACAGCATCCCTCGCGCGGTATGGCGCAACCTGCACTGGCTCGTCTATCCCAGCGCCGTGCTGCTGCTCATCCACAGCATCCTCACGGACCCCAACCTCAAGGACGGACATCCCGACCTGCTGGACGGCGGCAAGGTCTTCCTCGAGATCACGACCGTAGTCCTGATCGCTGCCACCGCCTGGCGCATGAGGATTCATCAAGAGGGTTTCCGCCGCCGGAGCGCGTCGAAATAGCCAGCTGCTACTTAGCGTGCTGCCGCGCTTCGCGCAACATCGTCAGCGCCGGATCCGCTGCTCCCCAGAGCTTCAGGAACTTCGCATACGCTTCTGCGCTGTTCGATTCATCTCCACTCGCCTCGTATGCACGCGCCAGTCCGTATTGCGCCATCGCGAACAGTACCGGATTCGCCAGGGTCGTCGCGCCGCGGTGCTCCAGCAGTCCCTGGAAGTCGATGATCGCGTTCTTCGGCTGCTGCTCGATGGCAATCAGCCCTCGAAGGTACGGCGTCAGCGAGATGCGGTCGTATCCATGCGCATCTTCCAGCAGCTTGCGCGCCTCCGGAGCATGCTGCTTCCACAGCACAACCGCCTGCAAATCGGGCAGCTCGTAGGACTTCACCACCCAGTTCTCGCGGTAGTCGTTCTCCAGCTGCCGGATGTTCCTTTGTGCCAGCGCCAGGTCTCCGCAAAGAGCGGCGGCCAGCCCCTCATCGAACAACGTGGACGGCCCCTGCGGATAGCCTTGCGCATCCGCAATCAATCCCTTCGCGGTCACGCATTCGTCCACCAGCGCGCGATCCAGACCGGCCTGCGCCAGTGTGTGCCCCGCTGCGCTCAGCAGCTCTGCGTTGACGCTCGCCTGCGCCGCGACGGCATGCCAGGCCTGCAACCCTCCGTCGAGCATCCCTCCCGCATCGAGGGTCATCGCTTCATACTGCTGTGGCGCCAGCCGCCCCATGGCTCCGGTCAACTCCACACCCTGTGGGCCGTCGTCGTGCGGAACGAGCAGATTCATCAGCAGCCGCAGACCCGGATGGCTCCTGCCCGAGCGCTGGATCTGCGACTCCAGCTGCAGGGCAGCCTCCGTCCGGTCCATGGCAATCAGGGAATACTCCGCATTCGACGCAACGTCCTGTGCGAACGGATCGCTCGACAGGATCGCCTGAGATAACGCCAGCGACTCCTCGAACTTCCCTTCCAGGCGAAGGCAAAGGCTCAGCTCCGAGGCCACTTCCTCGTCGTTGGGGTAATCCTTGGCCAGAGCTTGCAGCTCTGCCTCTGCGCGAGGCAGATCACCCGACGCGTAGATGTCATAAGCCCCCTGTGCCAGCTGGCGCGTACGGGCCGACGTGGACGCGCTGTTGTCCCGCGCTGCCGTGGCGACCTTCGCGGACTCCACCTCCGCCCGCTGCCTCCGGAACAGTTCCGCGAGTACAAGCTGCGGCTCCACAAAGTGTGGGTCAGCCTGCGCAGCTGCGCCCAACGCATGCATCGCATCCAGGAACTGCCCGGAGTCCAGCAGGGATTCGCCCTTGGCGTAAGCGGCCAGCGCATCCAGGTTCGCTGTCCCATTCCGCGACAGCGGAACGGAGTTCTGCGCCACGGAATCGCCACTCTCTCCCAGCCCCGTTCGGATCTCGGCGCCCAGCCGGTCGATCGCTCCGAGCAGCTGTTCGCGGCTCCCAGCATTCTCCGTCAGATCGACGACCTTCGCCCCGGTTGCAACGTTGTAAACCTGCGCCGAAAGGATGTAGCTCGAGCCGGCAAGCTGCGCCGAACCGAAGAGCACCATCCCGGCCCCCACCGCCTGCGCACCGCGACGTGCATCTCCGACGGATGGCACGGGCCCCGTGGGCGAGTAGGAGACGCCCAATGCCCGGAGGCCGCTGGACATCGCGTTGAGCCCCAACAGGCTTACCCTTCGCGAGGGCTTCAGATCCAGCTCAAGCCCACCCAGCAGAATCGATCCCAGCTGGTCGTCGCCTGTGTTGTTCGTGATCCCGGCAATGACCAACGTGGACGGTGGGAGCGGCGGTGGCACCCGATGATGCTGCCAGAGATTCCAACCCAGGATGCTGCCCGTGACGATCACGATCAGAGCCGCGATCGTTGCCAGCAAGAGAGGCCCTCCGGGAGCTGGCCTCCACCCCTGTTCTGGCTCCCGGTCGACGTTCTTTTCAAGTGCGTCGCGCAACTCTTCCACACGGAACGGACTTCGGCTGGGACGCGGATCGGTCGCGGCCCTCGCAGCCCTCCGCTCAGAGGACGAACCAGACCAAACAACGTGTGGCGCGGGAGCCTCTTCATTGCCCTCGCCGTTCGCAGCTTCGGCCGCCGCGCCCGGCTCCATCTCCTGTGCCGCTTCGTTCGCGGACGCCTTGAGGTCCAGCGGTCGGATCTCCGCGTTCTCGTCGCTTTCAACCGCGCCCTCAACGACCGCCGGCGGCTCCGCAGCCGCCGGCGGCTCGCGAGGTGCCTTCGGCTCCTGAAACTGAAGGATTCCGTTCCCAGGCGACGAAGCGTTCTCAGAGATTCCCGAGGAATCACCTGCTACGACAGCCAAATCAGCGTCCTGCGCGAAACCCATTTCGGGCACGGCCGACTTGGGTCCTTCTGCCGCCCCCGCGCCAGCCACTGCCTCTTCGCCCGACGACACAGCGGCGGCAGACCCGCTCGCTGTCCTCGCCACCCTCGCTCCAAAGTCACTCGAGACAACCCGCCGCACCGGCCGCAGAAGCACATCCCCTTCGACCTTTCCCGGCCGATTCCGCGGTGGGAGCGGCGGAGTCAGATCCATGAGCGACTCCTCGCGGATCTCTGCGCGAGTCGATGGACCGGACGGTGGATTCGGTCCCAGCAGACCGCGCCAGAAGCTGCGGGAGGGCTTCGCCTTGAGCCGCACCTCCTCCAGCGCCGCAACTGCCTCGGCTGCACTCTGGTAGCGCTGCGAGCGATCCTTCTCCAGCAGCTTGTCCAGTACTTTCTCGAACTCCTTCGGCACCGACGCATTGATCTGCCGAACCGCTTCCGGTGGGTGATTCAGCAGCTGCACGAACACCATCGCGCTCGTCGCGCCGCGGAATGGGACCTCGCCCGTCGCCATCTCATAGCAGACTGTGCCCAGCGCGAACAGGTCGCTGCGCGCGTCCAGAGGCTCTCCGCGCGCCTGCTCCGGCGACATATACGCTACCGTTCCGACGGTCGACCCGTTGTTCGTGTAGTCCAGCGCGGCGTTCAGCCCATCGCCAAGATCGATCTTCGCCAGCCCGAAGTCCAGAACCTTGGTGACGAACCTGCCCCCCGGCTTGTCGACAAGAATGATGTTCGCCGGCTTGATGTCCCTGTGGATCACCCCACGAGCGTGCGCCGCCGAAAGCGCCTCCGCGATCTCCGTCGCCACCTGCAGCAGATCCTCAAACGGCAGCGGCCCTTCGAGAATCCTGGAGCGCAGCGTGCGCCCCTTCAGCAGCTCCATCACCATGTAGGGATCGCCCTGATCCTCGCCTATGTCGAAGATCGTGCAGATGTTGGGATGGTTCATGCCCGAAACCGCCCGGGCCTCCTGCAGAAAGCGCGCGCGCATCTCCGGCGTCGAGTATTCGTCGCGCAGGATCTTCAGCGCCACGTCCCGATGCAGACGAGCGTCCCAGGCACTGAAGACGAGGCCCATCCCCCCGCTGCCGAGGCGGCCGAGGATCTCGTAGGGCCCGATTCGTTGTCCCACGCGCGGGACCATGGCTCTCCTTGCGCCGCCACCGGGGCGGGCGGTCTCGTCGCCGACGTGCCAACATCATACTGCGCGACAACATCCGCCTGATGATACGGATGCCATCGCCAGCATTACCTAGGTGGAAGTGTTATTCCCGGCGCCACAAACTTCGGTCACTATTCCTACACGGGGAATCCCTATCCCATCACCACCACGGGCTGCACCAGAGTCCCCGCAACCCTGCGAACGATCGCAAGCAGGTCGCGTGGCCCACTGAACACCTTCACCAGCGGGGCCGCTGAGAACTCCGGCACATTCGCCTGCATCCCGTTCCGCAGCTTTCCCGCCGTCGCCGCATCCACCGTAACCGATGGCATCTCCTCCAGCAGGGTCCGGGGATGCGGCAACCGGCCCTCAATCTCCTCGCGGGGGATCTGCTTCAGTTCGTCGACGGTGATTGCCTGATCCAGCGTGAAGAGCCCCGCCTGCGTTCGCCGCAGCGACGTCAGGTGCGCTCCGCATCCCGCCATCTGCCCCAGCTCCTGCGCCACCGACCGGACGTACCCGCCCGCCGACACATGCATCGCGAAGCCGGCCACGTCTCCATCCAGCCCGGTCAGCTCGAATCCGTGGATCACGATCCTCGCCGGCTTCACAGGAACCTCCTGCCCGGCTCGAGCCAGCTTGTACGCGGGAACTCCGTTGATCTTCTTCGCCGAAAACGCAGGAGGCATCTGGTCCATCTCGCCATGGAAGTGCGTCGCGAGACCTCGCAGCTCCTCCAGCGACTTCGTCAACGTCGCCGGCTCCGTCGTCCGCTCACCATCGGCGTCGAAGCTGTCCGTCGCCCAGCCGAATCGTATGGTCCCGGTGTAACGCTTCTCAGCCTGGCTGAAGTACTGCGCCAGCCTCGTGTACTTCCCGAGCAGCAGCGGCAACACCCCGGTTGCCATCGGGTCCAGGGTGCCCAAATGCCCCACGGAACGCTCACCTGTCGCGCGCCTCACGATGTTGACAACATCGTGTGAGGTCATGCCCGCAGGCTTATCCATCACAATCAAACCATTCATCAGAAAACCAACCAACAGCTAGCAGAACAGCCCCAGCCCACGAAGTCAAAGGGCCACGCAGCGCACGGTCTTTAGCCATGACCTATCCCATTGCGGCTAACGTCTCGCTCTGAGAGGATGGCGAGTATGGATGAGGATCCCCACAAGACCTCTGTAGAGATTCCCTGGAGGAAAGTGGCGGCCTTCACAGTGTTCATTGCGGCTGTCGTGTATGCCGTCGAACATCCACATTCGCCCTTCTATTACCTGGTCAAATTTATCGCTCTGCCCGTCCCATAGATTCACGAGGGGCGCACGCTAACCACGGCCCTACCGCACCGGCCGCACCAGCGACAGAAACTCACTCCGGGTCTGTACCTGCGTCTTGAACACCCCACGCATCGCACTCGTCGTCGTCCACGAGCTCTGCTTCTCCACCCCACGCATCATCATGCAGAGATGCTGACCTTCCAGCACCACGCCCACGCCCTGCGGATGCACCGCATCCTCAATCGCCTCGGCGATCTGCTGCGTCATCCGCTCCTGCACCTGCAGCCGCCGAGCAAATACATCAACAATCCGAGGGATCTTGCTCAGCCCAACCACCTTGCCCTGCGGCAGGTACGCTACATGCGCCCGCCCGAAGAACGGCAGCATGTGGTGCTCGCACAGCGAGTAAAACTCGATGTCCTTCACCACCACCATCTCGTCGTAGTCCACATCGAACAGCGCCTCGTGCAGCACCTCTTCGATGGACTGCGTATAGCCCCGCGTCAGAAACGCCATCGACTTCTCGACACGCTCCGGCGTTCGGAGAAGCCCATCCCGCGTGGGGTCTTCCCCTAGCCGGCTCAGCAGCTCCGCGTAGATCTCCTGCGTGGAAGCTTCGCCCAATGGTTTGGCCAGCGCGGGATGCGCTTTCGCAGCACTCAGCTCTGTCTCCATCGGGCTGTGGCCGTTTGTACCGCTGAAATTCGTATCGTGGATCTTTATCGTCATTTCCTGGTCCTTAACGTTCTTGCGTCGCGCGATTCCCGGCCCCTCAGCGCTCGCCGAAGTACTCGAACGAATTGTTCCCCGTCTCTTCCACGCGCACCTTCTTCAGCGTGGCGTGACGATATCCCTGGAACAGCTTCCAGATCTCAACCGCAAGGTTCTCCGTCGTCGAGACCTGCGATGCAAACTCCGGCAACAGGTTCAGATTCTGATGATCGAACCGAGCCAGAAGTTCCTGGCCGGCGAACGCATCGAGATCCGCAAGGTTCGTCACCATGCCCGTTGCAGCGTCAATCGGCCCCGCGAGCAGCACCTCGACCACATAGTTGTGTCCATGCCCAAACGGGTTGTTGCACTTGCCGAAGACCTCGCGATTACGCTCCGCCGACAGCTCCCCGCAGTGCAGCCGATGCGACGCCGAGAAGTGATACCGGCGTCCAAAATGCGCGATGGGCGTTCCCGCGCTCATTCGGTCACTTCCCCGTAGTAGTCGGCGAACAGGTCCGCCATCTCGTACACGCGCACGCGATAGAGCTTGGCGTTGGGGATCTTCCCGTCCAGCCGCCGCCAGATCGCCACAGCCATGTTCTCCGTGGTGGGCACAGCCTGCTTGAACTCCGGGACCTCGTAGTTCAGGTGGCGATGGTCATACACGCTCACCACCTCGCGCTCGAGGATATCCTTGAGCTCCTTCAAATCCACCACGAAGCCCGTCGTCGGATCGATCTCGCCCGAAACCGTCACCTCGAGCGTGTAGTTGTGCCCATGGCCGTTCCGGTTCGAGCACTTTCCGAACACACGTTCGTTCTCGGCGGCACTCCAGGCGTCGTTCCAGTAGAAGTGGGCGGAAGAAAACTCGGCTTTGCGCGTCAGCAGGATCATAAGAGGTACAGACAGTAGACAGTAGAGCAAGAGCATCGGACAAATCCACGCACCGTTTGGATGCGATCCACTCTGGCCGAGATGCGCAACTCGTTACTCCCTAAGCTCTACTGTCTACCCTTACTGTCTCGTCGTCCTGTACTCCCGGCCCTTCCATGCCACCTGATGAAACAAATGGTGCTTCATCCAGCTTTGGATCAACAGCACCACAAACAGAGGCAGCGCACACACGGACAGCAGGCAGTCGAGCACCGGAAAGTTCGACCGCCGCACCCTCCCGAAGAACCGAAACAGCGTCCGGATCCACAACGCCCAGATCACCATCACCTTCCACAACTCCAGCAGCGGATCCGCCAGCACCACCAGCGGCAACAGCAGCAGCGCGATGTCCAGAACCCGCCAGGCTGCCAGCCGCAGCGCATGCGGAAACAGCAGCGCAAGGTTCTTCGTCCAGCCCTCCACCATGTCCCCGAAGCCGCGATACATCCTCGTGCTCAGAGCGTCCGGAGCGTAGCGAAACCGCAGCCCCCGCTTGCTCCGCTTGAGGTTAAACGCCAGGTCCACATCCTCCAGCACCGAGTTCCCCACCGCCTTGTGTCCGCCAATCGCGAAGTAAGCCTCCCGCTCCACCATGAGGAACTGCCCATTCGCCGCCGCCAGCCGGTTCGCCGGATCATTGACCTGCTTCATGGGATACACGCTCGCCAGCTCCGAGAACACCAGCGGCATCAGGGCCCGCTGCCAGAAGCCGCTCACGATCTGCTTCGGCGAGTAGCTCAGCATCGCCGCCTTGTGCTTCTGCACCTCGTGCAGCGCGTGGATCATGTCGCTCGGCTCATGGATCGTGTCTGCATCGGTGAACAGCAGCCAGCGCCCGCGAGCTTCCCTCGCCGCCGCCCAGCACGCATTCGACTTGCCCGTGAACAGCTTCGTATCCAGCGGAGGTGCATGCATCACGCGAATCCCCGCTGCACTCGCGGCGGCCTCTCGCGCAATCCGCCCCGTCGCATCGGTCGAGCCGTCATCGACGATCAGCAGCTCCCAGTCCTTGTCCAGCGCAAAGAAGCTGTCATTCTGCTTCAGCAGCGACTCCAGGCATACCGGCAGGTTGCGCTCTTCATTCCGCGCCGGGATGATCACCGTCAGCTGCAGCGTAGCCGCTGGCAGGGTGCTCTCGGTCACCGCAGCGGCTCGCGACCGCGGCGCATCATCATCATCGATGGGAAGCCCCAGGATAGGGCTCAGCTTCTGCGGTTTGCTCGCCGCATCAGCGGCCTGCGGCTTGGAGTCATCCGGCACAGCTTCGTATTATAGGAACCAATGGTCCCGAGACACGCATCCCGCTGGCTTCACCTCTCCGGCTTCCTCGCTGCGGCGGGTCTGTTCCTCGCTGCCACCGGCTGCGACCGCACCGTGAAGCCCGGCCAGCTCGACCAGGTGGCGCCCACCTTCGCCGTCAACGACGGCATCAACGCCGTCGACCTCACCCAGCTCCACGGCAAGGTCGTGGTCCTCAGCTTCTGGGCCACCTGGTGCGGCCCCTGCATCGAGGAGATGCCCTCCCTCGAGAAGCTGCAGCGTGATCTTCCCGACGTCCACGTCGTCGGCATCGCCAGCCAGCAGGACCCCGCCGACTACCGCGCCTGGCTCCTGCGCCATCCCATCACGATCTTCTCCGTCTTCGATGCCCAGCAGAAGTCGAACGCCCTCTACGGCAGCTTCCGTTTCCCTGAGACCTACGTCATCGACAAAAGCGGCATGATCCGCCGCAAGTTCATCGGCCCGCAGAACTGGGCCAGCCCCGAGATCGAAAGCTACCTCAAGGGCCTCGCCGGCTGATTTCGTTCTACGTCGCAAGATCCCGGGTGCCCCACGTCCCGATTCTGGGACCTGGGTTCTGATCCGCAACCCGCCAGCATTGGCTCACTGCACCAAGCGTCCACCCGCTGCTAAAATCAACCCATGACACAGTTGGACGTGATGTTCGGATACAGCGTGCCGCCCAGCGAGCCCGTCGCCATGGCGCTCGGCCGCATCCGCGAGGTCTATGGCATCCGCAAGCTCACCGTGGATGAAGCCGAAAAGACCGTGCGTGTCGAGTACGACGCCACCCGCCTCACCGAGTCCGTGGTGCACCAGCTCCTTCGCCGCACCGGCCTCACCATCACCGGACAGCTCTCGCTGATCCCACCGCAGCCCGAGCCCGTCGCCGCTCCCGCAGCCAGCTAGGCTTTCTCCACAACGGCTCGTCCCCTCTGAGGCCATCCGTATGAGCTTCGATCCGGCATCGCTGGTCTCGTTCCTCGTCGCCGTCAGCTTCGCAGCTGGCCTCAATACCTACGCCACTGTCGCGACGCTGGGCCTGTTGGGGCGATTCCACGTCATCGCGCTGCCATTGGGGATCTCCGGCCTCGTGAGCACGCCCATCATCGCGGCCAGCTCCGCCCTCTTCTTCGTCGAGCTCTTCGCCGACAAGATCCCCTACTTCGATCTCATCTGGAACGCCGTCCACACCTTCGTGCGCATCCCCGTCGCAGCGCTGCTCGCCTGGCGGGCCTCTGCTCCGCTCGCCCCGGAGATGCAGCTGCTCGTCACCATCGCTGCCGGAGCCATCGCGGCCATCGCTCACACGGCCAAGACGGGTGCCCGCGTCGGCGTCAGTGCCTCACCCGAGCCGCTCTCCAACATCGCCCTCAGTTCGTCGGAAGATGTCGCGGCCATCGGGCTCTCCTGGGCCGCGACAAAGCACCCCTACGCGGCGGGTTCTGCAGTGGCGATCGCCACGCTCATCATCGTGCTTCTCAGCCGCTGGATCTACGTCTCGCTGCGGCGTCAGATCGACGCTCTGCGCTCGCGTTGGCATTCTCGTGCGGATGCCCCACAGGCCCATATTCACTAGCGATTTCGCTCCGTTGTGTCATTTCTTCCACAACAAAGGTGCCCCAAGGGTTGATCATCCGGCGCTCTCTTGATACTCTGAATGAGTTGCGCTTGCTTCCCTGCAATGTGCGCCCGTAGCTCAGCTGGATAGAGCGTTTGGCTACGAACCAAAAGGTCGGAGGTTCGACTCCTTCCGGGCGCACCATCACTCCCTCCCTGATGTCCTTATGGTTGAGGCGAGCGCGACAAGCTCCACCAACCCTTCGTTCGAGCCTTTCTTCCACCTCCCACATCTCATCCCAAGACGTGCCGACATGAGTGCTTTCCGTCACTGGACTTCCTCTGCCAAGCGCGTATAGTAAATAGGGACTGAGTTAGTCGGATATGTCGAAGACCGCTCTGAGTGACGCTAAGGTTGGATCCCACGGGGTGGTCGATAACGTCGATCTGCCGCAGGATGTGAGCCACTATATCGCCCATCTGGGTTTCCTCCCAGGAGCTGAAGTGGAAGTACTCCGGCGCGCTCCCGCCGGCGACCCCCGCGTCTATCGCATTGACGGTGTTGAGGTTGGATTGCGCAACGAAACCGCCCGCCACATCTTCATGACCGTTCTGGAAGATGCACCCAGCGAGGAAGAGGTCGTCGCTTGAGCTGTCACACCCCCACCGCCCTCGCGGACGCCCCCGACGACGTCCAGCTCCCCGAACTGATAGGCCCCAACGGCAAGCCCGTGAAGCAGGCCGTCAAGCTCAAGACCATCGCCCTCATCGGCCCGCCCAACTGCGGCAAGTCCACCCTCTTCAACCGCCTCACCGGCCTGCGCCAGAAGACCGCCAACTACCCCGGCGTCACGGTCGATCACCACTCGGGCCGCATGAAGGCCATCGGCCGCCCCGACCTCACGCTGATCGACCTCCCCGGCATCTACTCCCTCGCGACCTACTCAGAGGACGCCCGCGTCGCCGTCGATGTTCTTACCGGCAAGATGCCCGGCGTGCCCAAGCCCGACGTCGTCCTGCTTGTGCTCGACGCCACGCACATGAATCGCCAGCTCATGCTGGCCGCTCCGGTCTTTTCCATCGGCCTCCCCACGCTGGTCCTGCTCAACATGGCCGACCAGCTTGAGTCACGCGGCGGCAAGCTCGATACCCTGGCGCTCGCCAAGGAGCTCGGCCACCCTGTAGCACTCATCTCCGCCGCCGAAGGCACCAACCTCGACGTCATCCCCGACTTCCTGCTTCGCGCCGGAGCCAAGCTCGACGACGGCCTCCGCCCGGTACAGCTCCCCATCCTGCAGTCCGCTGCCAGCTGCCGTTCCTGGGCCTCGCAGGTCACGCAGCGCTCCGCCTACCAGTCGCCCCAGGCCTCTCTCTGGTCCCGCCGCCTCGACTCCGTCTTGCTCGACCGCGTCTGGGGTCCGCTGATCTTCCTCGCCGTCGTCTTCGCGGTCTTCCAGGTCGTCTTCACCCTCGGCCAGCCGCTCTCAGACGGCCTCGGCGATCTCCTGACCAAACTCGGCGCCCAGGTAGCCCAGCTCCTGCCCGACAACTGGCTCCGTGCCCTGCTCCGCGACGGTCTCTGGAACGGCGTTCAGTCCGTCCTCGTCTTCCTGCCGCAGATCCTTCTGCTCTTCCTCTTCATTGGCGTGCTGGAAGACTCCGGCTACCTCGCCCGCGCCGCCCTCATCGCCGACCGCCTCATGCGCGCCATTGGCCTCAACGGCAAGGCCTTTATTCCCCTGCTCTCGGCCTACGCCTGCGCCGTCCCGGCCATCATGGCCACGCGCACCATCGAGAACAAGCGCGAGCGCCTCGCCACCATCCTCATCGCGCCGTTCATGACGTGCTCGGCCCGCCTGCCCATCTACACCCTCATCATCGCAGCCTTCATCCCCAACCATATGTTCCTGGGCGGCCTGCTCGGCCTGCGCGCGATGGTCATGCTTGGCCTCTACGTCATCGGCTTCCTCGCCGCTCTGGTCACCGCGCGCCTGCTCAACTCCCGCGTGATGAAGGCCTCCAACGCGCCCTTCATCCTCGAGCTGCCGCAGTACCGCTGGCCCACGCCCCGATCGCTCGCGCTGCGTCTCTACGACCGCGCGAAGCTCTTCCTCAAGAAGGCCGGCACCATTATCCTGGCCTGCACCTTCCTGGTCTGGCTCCTCAGCGTGCTTCCTGTACATCGCGTCTATGACGTAGCTGGCTTGTCGGGTTCCCGAGTGCAGTTCGCCGACCTCACCACCAGCGTCATCGGACACATCGGCCACTTCATCGAGCCCGTTATTCGCCCGCTCGGCTTCAATTGGAAGATCGGCATCGGCCTCCTCAGCTCGATCGTCGCTCGCGAGGTCATCGTCGGCACCCTCGGCACGCTCTACGGCGTCGACCCCACCACCCACGCCGTCGGCCTGCAGACCGCGCTGCGCCATGACATGACCCTCGGCGGCGCAGTCGCCCTGGTCGTCTTCTTCGCCTTCGCGATGCAGTGCACGTCCACCCTCGCGGTTGTCCGCCGCGAGACGAACAGCTGGAAGTGGCCCGCGATCCAGTTCGCCTACATGACCGTCGTCGCCTACACCGCCGCCCTGGTCACGAACATCGTCGTCAGCCATATCTTCGGCTGAGGCTCAAGCAGCAGCGGGATTCGCACCTCGCAGTCAAGCCCCGGGGCCCTCAAGGAACCCGGGGCAATTCGACACTCGGTGTCACAACGTCACTCCGCGCGGCTGCACATTTCCTGCACCGCACCGGTCCCGAAGTGAATAAGGTCGCCGCTAGGCTTTCACCGTACAAACAGGCTCCAACTCCGGCAGCTCTGCGACCAGCGCTCCAGCCCCCGTCAGCAACTCATCGATGACGTCCGACGCCGTGTAGCTAGTCTCTCCGGGCGGCAGAAACTCCCATACACGCTTCAGGTCATCGCCCACCGTCACCAGCGCGATCTCCTTGCGATACGCATTGCGGACCTGCCCCAGGCCAACGTTCGCGAGCAACGCGTTGCACAGGCACTTGCGCCCCACCGTGTCCTCAGCCTTGCCGCCCTTGGAGACGTACAGGCTCAGCGGCTCAGCCGGGCAGCGATATCCAATACCGCCCTCTTCCGTGCGATAGGCTTCGCGCAGGAACCCAAGATCGCAGATACGTGGACGTTCGCCGCTCGTGTGAGCATCGGAGCCAGTTCCCTCCAGCATGCCAACCTTGAACGGAAACCCCGTCGGCGAAGCCACGGGATCCGTGAAGACCTCCGCAGTGCCAGCAATCGACTTCGCCAGCAGGCGCGACTTGAACACCGGGTCCAATCCGGACTCGTCGGCAAACTCAAACGCCGTACCCACCTGGATGCCCGTGGCGCCTTCCTGCAGCGCCAGCTTGAGCCCCTCGGCGCTGCCATAGCCGCCGGCCAGCCAGAACGGCACGCCCAGCTCGCGCAGCTTTGCAAAGTCCACCTGATCCCGTTCGCCGTAGACGGGCTCGCCCTTGTCGTTGAGCTGCATCTTGCCCCGTGGGGGAGCATTGTGGCCTCCAGCGCGGCTCATCTCGATCACCAGCCCGTTCACCACGCCATTGGCCTTCTTCACCATCGTCGTCGCCAGCGCATTCGACGAAACGATCGGCAGGAACTGCGGCCGCAGCAACGGCTCCAGTTCGCGCTCCATGTAATCGCGCGGATTGAAGCGTGCGACCATGTCATCGCCCTCCTCCGCACCCGTCACATGCATCGCATACTCCACCGGCTCATGCCGCGCGAGGCCGTCCAGCACTCCCGGTATACGCAGTGGAATCCCCGCCCCCATGATGATGTAGCTCACGCCCGCCAGCATCGCTCCATAGATCGTCGGCAGATGTGCGGCCTGAATCTTCTCCAGGTAGTTGATGCCCACCGGATTGTCGTGCTCCTTGCGCGCAAGGAAGACTTCGACGAAGTTGCTTACGATGCACAGCTCCACCGAAGCCCGCGAGTTATCACGCCCCAGCATCGGCGCCACCATGTACGACGCGGTGCTCGCCTTGCCGCCGGGGACAAAGTAAGTGCTCAGAACGTTGTCTGCCATCGACGGAAATGGAAATGCCAGCAGGGCCCGGCGCATATGCCCACCCGGGTCTCCATCCTGAAGCCGCCGCACCAGGATCTGATCCAGCGCGGTGCCCGAGACCACGCCGAGTTGCCCACGCTTCGATACCGCTCTCGCAAGCTGCCAGTTCGACACGCCTGCACCCATACCACCCTGAATGATCACGGGATATTCGTTCATCATGCACTCAATTCTTCGCTTCAAAAAGACAGTGAATTGTCGTAATTCCGTAACACATCGACGAGTAAGTGCATAACTCAAATCGAAGACGGAACCCACCATCTTTATGGATATCGCAAGCGCCGCACCGCGCGTGTGACGCGCGTCACAGCAGATATCGCGGACGCCAGCAAAACGCTCATCCAGAGATAGGACAAGTCAACGGAAAACGGAAGATGAGCAACGGCTCTCCGCTAGCGCGAACCCCAGCTCAACTTCGACCGCAGCACATTGAACAGTCCATTCGGCCGCAGTCGAAGCAGCTTCACCGAGTGCTTCGAGCGCCTGCAATAGATCGCATCGCCCAGCAACAGCTCCACTGCCTCCTGACCATCCACCGTCAGGTAGGTCTCGTGCGGCACCACATCCACCGCCACGCAGATCTCTGCATCTCCCGGCACCACGATCGGCCGGATCGTCAGCAGGTGCGGACAGATCGCCGTCAACACCATCGCGTCCAGCTGCGGCATCAGGATCGGCCCACCCGCGCCCAGGGTATACGCCGTAGAGCCCGTCGGAGTCGACACAATCACGCCGTCCGCGCGAAAGCCCGCTACCAGCTGCCCATCGAGCTTGATCGTGAACTCGCCCATGCGCGCAATCGCACCCTTTGCGATCACCACATCGTTCAGCGCGTCCCATGTTCGGAAGTGCCGCCCGTCGCGCACCAGCTCCGCGCACATCAACGATCGCTCGTCCAGCACCGCAGAACCTTGCATCCAGGCTTCAATCGTCTCGTAGAGCTCATTCACCGGGACCTCGGTCAGGAAGCCCAGCGAGCCAAGATTCACGCCAACGATCGGTGTATTGGTCTGCGCGAACGCTCGCGCCGCCGACAACAGCGTTCCGTCGCCGCCCAGGGAGATGACCAGGTCCGGTTCATACTTCGGGAGATCCGTCCGATCGATGGGCTCGATCGTCTCCATGTCCACAAGATAAGCCGCACTCTCGGGATCCAGCAGAGATTCGTACCCATGCTGCCGCAACCATCCAATGAGCTCCGGAAGAAGTTGAGCGAGTTCGGGCTTCTGTGGCTTGGAGATCAACGCGGCGCGAAGCATGGCACCAGTGTAAATCGCGCTGGCACAACATGAACCCGCTCATCGGCAACGCGTGCCATCCGAGCACATGCTACCCGTCAGCCAAACCGAGCATGCAGCAGGAACTCCTTGTTCCCTTCCGTCCCCAGGATCGGTGAGTCGATCAACGCCAGCACCTCTCCGCCCTGTTCCACGATGCAATCCTTCACGCGGTCGATGGCCAGTTGATGCGCTTCAGGATCGCGCACAATGCCGCCTTTGCCTACATGCTCACGCCCCGCCTCGAACTGCGGCTTCACCAGCATCACGGCCTCGCCCTGCCACCGCGACTGCGGCTGTCCTTCGTCCGCCACGGGCACCAGGGCCTTCAGCACCGCAGGAAGCACCAGCGTCGCCGAAATGAAACTCACATCCATCGCAAAGAACGTAATGCGGCCACGCACCAGCTTGGCCAGCTGCCCAACCTCCAGCAGCCTCGCGTTGGTGCGCTCCAGCAGGGTCACGCGTTCATCCACGCGCAGCTTGTGCGCGATCTGCCCATAGCCGGTATCCACCGCCAGCACGCTCGTGGCGCCATGTTGCAGCATGCAGTCGGTAAAACCTCCGGTCGACGCTCCAATGTCCGCACACCTGCGGGAATCAAGCTTGATTCCCCACGTCGCCAGCGCACCCTCCAGCTTCAGGCCGCCCCGGCTCACATAGGGCATGTCCTCGCCCAGCAGCCGGATGTTCGCATCCTCCGAGACTGAGGCCCCAGGCTTCTCGACCTTCTGTTCGTTGACCATCACCCGCCCGGCGAGAATCATCGCCTGCGCTCTTTCCCTCGAGGGCAACAACCCTCGGTCCACCAATACCTTGTCCAGTCGAAGCTTCATTTCCCGCCCATCTCTTCCTCTATCGTTTCACCTCACTCTCCGGAACGCCAACGCATGTCGATCGCACAGCGCCCCAACGATGCCACAACAGTCAATTCCCCTTCCGGTTGACGTACACTGAGCTTCCGGACGAGCGGCTGTAATCCACACAAGCTACTTGCAGCAGCAATCCAAATTGAGGCCAGGTGCGTTTTATGAACAGCGTGTACCAGGGACCAATGAGCGGATCGTTGGCCAGCGAGGACGACGCACTGCTCTTGGGCCGCGTAGAACGTGGCGACGAGCAGGCGATGGCCGCGCTGTACGACCGCTATTCGAGACTGGTCTATTCGGTCGCTCTTCGCGTCTTGCGGGATGCCTCGGCAGCCGAAGACGTGTTGCAGGAGATCTTCATGCAGGTGTGGCGTAATCCGGACCGGTTCACAGCGACTCGCGGCAGCCTTGGTGGCTGGCTCGCGATTGTGTCGCGCAACCGCTCCATCGATGCTCTTCGCCGCAAGCGCCCTACCGAGCAGGTCGAGGACGCCATCCTCGCCTCTCCGACCAATCTGGCCAACGAAGCCGAGCGTTCGCTCATGATGGAGCGCGCCAAGGTCGTGATCACACAGCTTCCCGCCGAACAGCGCAAGACCCTCGAGATGGCGTTCTTCGACGGCCTTACCCATACAGAGATCGCCGAGATGACGGGCGACCCCCTCGGCACCGTCAAGACCCGCATCCGCAGCGCGCTGCTCACGCTGAGAAAGGCATTCCAGGCATGAACACCGCTGACCATCTGACAGAAGACGACCTCGCGTTGTTTGCGCTTCAACTCTTCAGCGACGAAGAGCAGAAGCCAGTCGTCGCACATCTGGAAGAGTGCGAGGAGTGCCGCGTGAAGGTGGCTGAGGTCCAGGGCGACCTCGTAGCCTTTGCAGTCACCGCCGAACTCCACTCGCCTCCCGCCGCCGCCCGCGACCGCCTGCTCAAACAGGTTCAGCGCGAAAAGAAGCTCGTACCCATCGACCGCCCCTTGCCGCAACAGCAGCAGCTGCCGGTCGCGGAGCCGATGCTCGCCTCACGTAACAGTCTCCTCTTCTCGGAGCACATCGAAGAACCGACCACCCGCAGCTCCATGGGAGCCCTCGGCTGGGCTGGCTGGGCTGTCGCTGCCAGTGTCGCTGTCTTTGCAGGCGTCCAGTTCCATCAGCAGCAGAAGATGGAGCTGACCGTCGCATCCCTCACGACGAAGCTGAAGGCCGCCACACCGGCGGAAGATGCCGCACGCGCCCAGGAGGCCATGAAGACCCTGACCGGCGCGGGAGCGATGCAGGTCTCCTTGCGCATCCCGCCGCCCGAAGGTGTCAAGGCGCCGCCGGCTCCTGAAGGTCACGTCGCCTATGTCGCCGAGTCTGGCTCCATGGTCTTCATCGCCGATCATCTCACGCCGCTCCCCGCCTACAAGACCTATGAGCTGTGGGTGCTGCCCGCCAACGGGCACGATCCCATAGCGGCCGGCATCTTCAAGCCCGACGGCAACGGCAGCGCCAACGTCGTCATGCCGAACCTGCCGAAGGGCGTTCCCGCAAGCGGCTTCGGCGTCACCATCGAAGACGACGGAGGCTCCAAGACCCCAACCAAGCCGATCATTCTTGTGGGAACCGTCTAGCCCGACCGCTTCCCCTTCTTTGTCTCCGGGTCCCTCACGGGACCCGGTTTCGTTTGCTGGAGCCACGTATCCGACACACCAGTTCCTCGCAGAGACACAAAAGGCCACCCCGAAGGGCGGCCTTTGCGTTTGAAGGTTTATCGTCCGCTACTGAGCCGTCACCAGCACACGCACACCGGTTCCCTGCAGATTGATATGCTGCTGCACCGTGTTGGTATCCGTGTAGATCACCGAAAGGTAGTTGCTGTCGCCCGACGTCACGTAGACCTTGCCGGTCGGCGAGCCCGTCGTGGAGATCACGCTGTTCGGATGGCCGTAGATCAGTCCCGGGCTCGAGGTTGCCGTCGCTGTTCCAGCAGTCGTCGAGATCGCGCAGATCGTCGACACCACGGTGTCCGACGTCAGGCTGATCACGCTCACCGAACCTTCGCCTGCCGTGCACAGACCCGTCGAATCCGTCTGGTTGATCACGTAGGCAAAGCTGCCATCCTGCAGCACCGAGATCATCGATGGGTTGATGCCCACCTTCACCGTGGCTTCAATCGTGCCAAACGTCGCAGCGTCGGTTGGGTTGGACGTATTGCAACCCGGGTTGCCGACCACCGTCGTGACCGTGCAGAGCGGGATGTCGATGATGCTCACCGTTCCCGCGCTCGTGCCGTTGCCTGCGCTCAGCACCAGCAGCTGCGTCGTCGTCGGAGAAAGATCGGCCCACACGGGATTCGTTCCCAGCGTGCCCGTAGCCGGAATCGTCGGGGTCGTCGAGTCCGCAGCATTGTTCGTCACATTGATGACCGAAACATTGCCCGAGCCCTTGTTCAGAACAAAAGCGCGGCGCGCATCGGAAGTCATCACACCGTAGATCGGCGTAACCCCCACCGGGATCGTCGCCGAAACTGCGATCGGGCTGGCCGATTCAAGCGCTGCCACCGAACCCTTCGCTCCGCTCACGCTGCCCTGGCTGATCGCATACACGCGAGCCGTGCCCTGCGCGCCAAACACGTACACCGGGTTATCCGGCACCGCGACCTGCTCCAGCAGGGACGGCCCCGTCGAACTCAGCACCGCGATGGAAGCCGCCGCGGACGACGTCTGGGTCTCAGGAATGAACAGATCCGTCGCGGAACCCGAAAGCGTAATCGCCTGCACGCTCACCGGGGTGAGCCCCGCCGGCAACGTCGCCTGGACGATGTTCTGCGTGAGCAGGCTCGTCGGACTCGAGAGAGCGAAGGTGTCCAGCGCGCCGGCTGCATTGATCGTGAAACCCTGCGTACCGCCGGAGTTCACGGCGAAGTAGCTCGGGTTCGATTGAATCTGAGGCGTGGAGAGCACTGTGTCGCCGGAGACATCCACGAATGTCAACAGGCCCGGCTGCGTCGAGCTCGGGCTCGAGACCGCGACCGCGTACTTCGTCGGCTGGCTGGCGGGCCCAACCGGATTGATCGCGCTGACCACTGGACGGTACGTCTCGCCGCAGCCGGTCAATAGCAGCGCGCAGCCAAGGGCTGCAACAACACCGAGCGATGGCCGACCATCGCTTACAACAGGGTGCTTCCGAACTGGGTACAAAAGTGCTCCACGAAGGTGCCGATATCAGGCCCCTACAGCGTTTGATTGTAAACGAATGCCCGCTGTAAACCACGCACTCGTCGCGGCCCGGTGCACTTCTCACCCGTCTACAGAGGAATACCCCGCCGCATGGCGCGAAACCTGTTACTTTCTTGCGTCATGCGCGTCTACTACCGGTCACACCGCAGCCGCAGGGTTTCCTGGCGCATCTGAGACTTGCTGCACCGGGCTCCTCAACAGAGCTTCCTCCATCTGTCACCCTGCCCCAACTTCTCCGAGGAGATCGCATGAACGAGCCCGAAGTGATCCTGGAGATGCTCGGTGGCCCCTGCGCCCTACGTCCCGGCTCGCGCTCCGGACGTACGCTGGCCGTCGTCGGCCTCTCCGATAATCCCGCCAGGCCCAGCTTCTCGGTCGCCAGCTACATGCAGGACCACGGCTATCGCATCCTCCCCGTGAACCCTTCGATTCCGTCCGCGCTCGGCGAGACCAGCTACCCGAGTCTGCGCGACTTGCCCATCAAGCCCGACGTCGTCAACGTCTTCCGCCTGCCCGGATTCATCCCCGACATCGTCGACGAGATGATCGAGCTCGGCCTCCGCAATCTCTGGGTACAGCTCGGCATCGTTCACGAAGAGGCTGCAGCCAAGGCCGAGGCCGCTGGAATCCACGTCGTCATGGACCGTTGCATCTTCATCGAACACCGCCGTCTCGCCCGCGAACTGGCGAGCTGAAAACGCCTCTACAATGAAAAGAATGGCCTCCCGAACGATCTCGCCATACAGGACGCGAAGCAGCGCCGCGCGCCCTCTGGACCTCCTCTTCACCCTGCTCCTCGCCGCAGCGGCCTGTCTAACGCCGGCGCACGCGCAGATCGTTGAGGTCGGCGACGGCGGCCCGGGCCCATTCAAGGCGGAACACCTCACCGCGGAGCTGACCACCCTCAGCCCTCAAGCGCAGGCCATGCCCGGCGGTACCCTCCAGGCTGGCCTCGTCCTCACCCTCGAGGAGCACTGGCACGTCTACTGGACCAACCCCGGCGACTCGGGCGAGCCTCCACGCATCACCTGGACACTTCCCAGGGGCATCACCGCCAGTCCGCTCCTGTTCACACCGCCCGAGCCCCTTCCGCTCGGCCCCCTCAAGGACTTCGGCTACGAAGACCAGGCTGTCTTCCCCTTCACCATCAAGGTCGATCCCTCCGCCGCCCCAGGCAAGGTTCACCTCGACGCGAAGGTCAGCTGGCTCGTCTGCGAAAGCGTCTGCGTCCCCGGAAAGGCCCACCTCGGCCTCGACATCAACATCGTCAAAGGCCCCGTTCAGGAACCTGCGCTCCTCGGCGCGCTCGGCAACGCGGTCAAAGCGCTGCCCAGGCCTCTACCCTCGGGCTGGAGCGTCACTGCGACCGGTGGTTCCAAGGACATCTTCCTCACCCTCCACTCCGGAACCAGCTCCAGCGACATCGGCATCTATCCCTTCGATCAGGATGTCATCGACATCGATGCTCCCGATCAGCGCAACGCCACCGCCGACGGCTGGCAGCTCTGGCTTCCCCGTCCGAAAGACTCCACCGCCCTCCCCAGGGACTTTCACGTCCTCATAGAGTTCTCGGACAAGGAAGCCTACGACGTCACGGTGCCCGTCACTCCTGGCGAGCCACCCGCCGTGGCTGCATCCAGCTCTGCTCCCGGTGCCGCGGAGGCTCCCTCGAGCGACATCGGCCTCTGGGGAGCCCTCGGTCTCGCTCTGCTCGGAGGCATCATCCTCAACCTGATGCCCTGCGTCTTCCCCGTGCTCTTCCTCAAGGGGCTGGCGCTGGTCAACAGCTCCGGCGAAGAACGCTCCCGCCAGAGGATGCATGGCCTCGTCTACACGCTGGGCATCCTCGCCAGCTTCTGGACCATCGTTGCCGTCCTGCTCATCCTCCGTGCCGGAGGAAGGCAACTGGGATGGGGCTTCCAGCTCCAGTCGCCGGGTTTCGTCGCGGTCCTTGCAGCTCTCATCTTCTTCCTGGCGCTGTCTCTCACCGGGCAGTTCGAGATCGGCCTCTCGCTTACCTCCGCGGGTGGCGAGCTTGCCGAAAAGCAAGGCCTTGCCGGCAGCTTCTTCACCGGCGTGCTCGCAACCGTTGTCGCTACGCCCTGCATGGCTCCCCTGATGGGCGCAGCCGTCGGCTTCGCGCTGGCGCAGCCTCCTGTGGTTACCTTCCTCGTCTTCACCATGCTTGGGCTCGGCCTTGCCCTGCCGTACCTAGCGCTCACCATGCAGCCGCAATGGACCCGCGTTCTTCCGCGCCCTGGCGCCTGGATGGATGTCCTCAAACAGGCCACCTCGATCCCGCTCTTCGCGACCGCCATCTGGCTCACGTGGGTCTATGGTCAGCTTTACAGCCCCAATGGCGTCGACCGGATCGTCCCCCTGCTCTCCGGTTTTCTCCTGCTCGCCATCGGCGGCTGGTTTCTCGGCCGTTGGCCCGGGCAGACCAAAGGTCTGCTCATCGCCGCGCCCATCATCGTGCTGGCGATCCTCCTTCCCCTGCGCAAGCCCACCGTAGAAAAACTCCAGTGGCAGCCCTGGACTCCCGCCAGCTTCGCCGCCGCCCGCACCTCCGGCAAGCCCATCTTCGTCGACTACACCGCCGCCTGGTGCCTCAGCTGCCAGGTCAACGAGCGCGCCGTCCTCGACTCCACAGACATAGAAGCCCTCCTCGGCAACAACAACTTCATCCTCCTCCGTGCCGACTGGACCCAGTACGACGCCAACATCACCCAGTCCCTCCAGACCCTCGGCCGCAGCGGCGTACCCACCTACGTCATCTACCCGCCGGGCGATAAGTCCAACCCCGACGTCCTCCCGGAACTACTCACCAAGGACCTCGTCACCAAGCAGATCGACAAGGACTTGAAGCTCAGCACGAAGAACTAGCGCGCCCCGCGTCCAACGCTCAGATCATTTGCGCTTTGGGTGCCCCGGATTTTCGGATCCGGAGCACCCGGACCTGCCTCCACCGTCGCTCCGAGCGGAGCAGGTAGCCCCGGCACTCCTGCGCAGGATGCGCAGCAACCCCCTCGTAGCTCAATCCCTCAACGCTCGCAGCTCAACAGGTCTCCTCATACCCGCCCACCCGGGAAACCTGGCGCCTCCACAGCTCACCAGCCCCACACGAAACACCTGCCTCATCCGCTGCGTCCAACCTCTGTAGCGCCCGCAAGCATCCCACCCTAAACCTCACAGCTCTGTGCAGGAGACTCCCCATGAAGACCCTGTCCCGCATCGTAGCTCTCTCCGTACTTGGCCTCACCACCGCCGCCTTCGCCCTCAAGCCCGGCGACCCCGCCCCCGACTTCAAGGCGACCGACTCTAACGGCAAGCGCGAATCCCTGGCCCAGTACCGCGGCAAGTTCGTCGTCCTCGAGTGGACCAATCGTGATTGCCCCTACACCCGCAAGCACTACGAGTCCGGCAACATGGAGGCCCTGCAGCACGAGTGGACCTCCAAAGGTGTCGTCTGGCTCTCGGTTCTCTCCTCCGCGGAAGGCCAGCAGGGCTACGCCACGCCACAGATCGAGAACGCGTACCTCGCGAAGATGCACGCCGCGCCTACCGCCGCCCTCCTCGACCCCACTGGAGCCCTTGGCCGCCTCTATAACGCGAAAACCACGCCCCACCTCTTCGTCATCGATCCCCAGGGGAAGCTCATCTACGAAGGTGCCATCGACGACCAGCCCACGCCAGACCCCAGCTCGATCAAAGCCGCCCACAACTACGTCTCAGCAGCCCTCACCGAAGCCCTGGCAGGCAAGCCCGTAATCAAACCAGTCACGACGGCCTACGGTTGCAGCGTAAAGTACGGGAATTAGTCGGAGGGTCTGGGCACTGTCGATATATAAATCGAGCGCATATAGATCGAGCGCAAGCTTCTGACCTACAGAAGGATTGTCATCCTGAGCGAAGCCTCTCGCAGCTTCATCGCGAGAGGCGCAGTCGAAGGACCTGCTGTTTGCTCGCCCAGCCACCGATTTCTCCCCATTTCTACCAATTCGCTTCTCGCCTACGGCTTCGCACCAGCAGGAGGCGAAGCCTTGAACCACTCCGGATGTTCCTTTTGGAGATCCATGCCAATCTGGCCGCCGACCCTCGACCCGATCTGCGAGAAGCCTCCCGTCATCTCGCTCTGAATCGCCACGATGTTTGCAGTGAGCTTCTCCTTAAGCTCCGGCGAGAGGGTGAGCTGCTTGCCCGCGGCTCGGTCCTTTGCGCCCTGCGCCAGCACCTGAAGCTCAGCCTCAGTGAAATGGCTCTCCCAAACGTGAGCCGCCATCGCCACAAACTCGTTCGGGTCAAGCGTCTGCTTCATCCGCTTCCCCCACTCCTCCACGAACGCTGCGTTCAGCGTCGGATCCTGCTTGACCATCGCTTCTTTGCCCGCAGCGATCATCTTGTCCTCATTCGCAACAAACCCTGCGCGCATTCCGCTCGCCTCCACAAGTTGAAGCGCAGCCTGGTGTGACGCCGGTGTCGGAGCGACTGCCGGGGACGTCTGTTGAGCTGAAGAGGATAGGCCGAGGCACAGAAGCGCTGCGAGGACAGTGGAACGCATGAGACTCCGCAAAGGAAAGATGTCCCGATCCTACACGCCATCAATGAGCGGGTGCCCACATCTCATTTTCGCGAAGCATTTCCCAGATACACCGGGAGCCCCAGATTTCTAAAGGGAGCCGGGCTCAGAGGTCACACGAACGCCACGGGCCAACCTGCGAGTCCCTCGAGCCTGGGACGAACGGCAGGTCGCGGCCTAAGCCGCGACAATCACCACTTCGCCCAACCTGCGGTTTCAGCCGCCGAGGGACCTGTCAAGCCCTCCGCCACACCGCAAACCAGCGAAACCCTCGCCAACACAGGCGATTTCACGCTCGTCCCCTTGGCGTAATCGCCCCATTCCACCAACTATCATGGAATAAGCCCCCGGAATAGCATCCACGCAAGGATGCAATTACACGCGGCTAACTCTTTTCGAAAGAATATTTTGCATGTAAACCCTCGCTGCTGAAGATTTTGTGGGCCTTGCGTTGAGAGTAAAGACTTTAGCTCAGGACTTAGGGGGGAGGGGGACCTACTCGCCGCGCTTGATCCGCTCAATCTCCGCCATCCGCTGGGCCAGCAGCTTCTCCCGGCCCTCCTGCGTAGGCTGGTAGTACCGCCGGTCGGCGAGCCCCGCAGGCAGGCACTCCATCGCCGCCACCTTGCCCTCCACGTTATGGGCGTACTGGTAGCCCTTGCCGTAGTCCAGCTCCTTCATCAGCTTCGTTGGAGCGTTCCGCAGGTGCAGCGGCACGGGCTCCGCCGGGCGCGACTCGATATCCGCCAGCACCTGCCCATAGCCCATGTACACCGCGTTCGACTTCGGAGCCAGCGCCAGGTACACCACCGCCTGCGCCAGCGCCAGGTCGCCCTCCGGCGAGCCCAGGAAGTGCATCGCATCCCGCGCGCTCAGGCACAGATTCAGCGCCTCCGGAGCCGCCAGCCCGATGTCCTCCACCGCCATCCGCACCACGCGCCGGGCGACGTACATCGGATCCTCGCCAGCAGCCAGCATCCGGCCGAGCCAGTACAGCGAAGCGTCCGCATCAGAATTTCGAACGCTCTTATGCAGCGCGCTGATCAGGTCGTAGTGCTGTTCGCCCTTCTTGTCGTACAGCAACACCCGCTGCTGCAGCGCCTCAGCCGCAATCTCCCGCGTGATCAACGTCTCGCCGCGCCCGCTCGCCAGCCCAGCCGCGACCTCCAGAGCATTCAGCGCATTGCGCGCATCGCCGCTTGAGTACGAAGCAATCGCCTCCATCGCCCCCTCGCCGATCTCCAGCCCCGACGCCCCCAACCCGCGCTCTGAATCCTTCAGCGCCCGGTCCAGCAGCGCCATGATCTCTTCCTGCTCCAGCGCCCGCAGCGTGTACACGCGGCAGCGTGAGAGCAGCGCAGCATTGATCTCGAAAGATGGATTCTCGGTGGTCGCTCCGATCAACCGGATCGATCCCCGTTCCACATAGGGCAGGAACGCATCCTGCTGCGCCTTGTTGAAGCGGTGGATCTCGTCAATGAACAGGATGGTCCGCGAGCCGTAGGTCGACGCCTTCTCGGCATCCACCATGACCTGCTTGATCTCCTTGGTCCCCGAAAGCACCGCCGAGAACTCGATGAAGCTCGAGCTGGTCACACCCGCGATGATCTTGGCCAGCGTCGTCTTCCCAACTCCAGGAGGTCCCCAGAAGATCATCGACGCCGCATTCACCGCCGCCCTGCTGGCCTCGGCCTCAATCTGCAGCCGCAGCGGCTTTCCCGGCCCCAGCAGGTGCGTCTGTCCGAAGTACTCATCCAGTGTGCGCGGGCGCATGCGCTCTGCGAGCGGAGCAGCTGTGCGAGTTCCCTGCTGCGTCATCGCCGTGTCGAAGAGGCTCATCGGCTACTGCCCCTCTTCACCGCCGCCAGCCGCTGCCGCATCGCCTCGTAGAGAATCGTCGAGCCAGCCATCGCAGCATTCAGCGACTCAATCTCGCACGGGATCGTGATGCCTCCATCGCAGGCCGAGATCGCCTGCTGCGAGAGACCAGCGCCCTCGTTGCCGATCAGCACCGCACAGGCCTGCGTCAGGTCCGCCTCCTGCACTGCGACGACACCATCACCATGCGCGACCGCGCCAAGCAGTCCGCAACCATGCTCCCTCAGCGTGATGGTCAATTCCCCAAGGCTGGCGCGCAACATGGGCACACGAAACGCTGAACCCGCCGACGCGCGGAGGACCTTCGGGCTCCACGCATTGGCGCAGTCATTCGTCAGGAACACCGCCGAGGCTCCGAAGGCTTCGCCCGAGCGGATCAGAGTGCCTACGTTGCCAGGATCCTGCACATTCTCCAGCAGCAGGACCGTCCCAACGCGCTCCGGCAATGGCCGTAACGGAGGAATCGCCATGGTCGCAGCGATCCCCTGCGGCGTCTCCGTCTCAACGGCGCTGTCGAACACGTCTTTGCTCAGGATCACCCAGGCTTCCGCTTCAGCACCCTGCCACGCACGGGGATCAAGAGCCCCCTCGCTGCCCTCCCGGACGAAGACCGTATCCAGAGGAAGACCGCTGCGTAGCGCCTCGAGAATCAGAGTCGAGCCTTCGATCCCGATGTACTCGCCTGGCTTGCGAGCCTTGCCGCTCAACGCTGCGCGCAGTGCCTTCACGCGGGCGTTCGTGCGGCTGGTAATCGGTGCTCCGAAGTCGATGGGATCCATGCAACCTCAAGTGTACCGCCGGCAATGAGCGCCTCTGGCCCGCGACGATGTGACGGCTTGCACCATCTCCGAAGCAAGATGCGGTAGAGTTTCCGTTGAGGGCCTGTACTTGAACGCTGAGACGCTGCGCATTCATCCGGACGAACCTGAGCCACATTTGGTCGCGCAGGTGGTGAGCTCGCTAAACGCCGGACACGTAGTCGCGTTGCCGACGGACACCTTTTATGGCCTGGCCGTCGACCCGGTCAACCTGCATGCGGTGGATCGGATCTATGAGCTGAAGTCGCGCGCCCAGCATAAGCCGCTCTCGCTGCTCATCGGGGACATCTCGCAGGCTTACGAACTCGCGCGCTCCATCGACACAGCCTTTGATCTGCTGGCGGAACGCTTCTGGCCCGGCCCGCTCACGCTGATCGTCAAGGCGGGCAGCAAGCTGCCTCTCCGCGTCACCGCCAATACCGGCAATGTCGCCATCCGAGTGCCCGATTCCCCTCTCTGCCGCGAGGTCGTCAAAGGTCTTGGCCTGCCGATTACCGCGACCTCTGCCAACCTCCAGGGCATGCCCGAATGCACCTACGCTGGCGGCGTCCGTGACCAGTTTGGCGACAAGATTCCGTTGATCGTCGATGCTGGCCCGACGGCGCGGTCTGTCGGCACGACGATCGTCGATCTCAGCGGTGGAGGCAACTCGTGGATGATTCTCCGCGAAGGTGCGATCCCCACCCACGAGATCGCCCTGACTTTGCAAAAACTTGCCTGAAACTTGCGAGTGGCGACACCGGAGCGACCTGGCCGTCATCCAATATGCCTGCGTCACCGCACTTTGCGGGACGAGGGAATCCTTTGCGCGATACGATATCGCCAAAGCACACGAAGCCAAAGCACATGAACGATGAGTGCCAACACTAAGTCCAGCGGCAAGGGCCGCAAAACGAACTTCGCCGGCCGCCTGCTGCGCGACCTCATCCTGCTCGGCCTGCTGGTAACCGCAGGCTGGTTCGGCTGGGTGTACCACGAGATACAGTCGACAGCGCATGTTGACAATGCGCAACATGCCGACGCCATCGCGGTCTTCGGTGCAGCGGAGTATGCCGGACGGCCTTCGCCGGTGCTACATGCTCGCCTCGACAAGGCCGTGTCCCTCTACGATCGCGATATAGCGCCAGTCATCGTGACCCTTGGTGGCGGCAGTGACAAGGATTCAGGCAAGACCGAGGGTGGCGTGGGCAGGGATTATCTGCTCGCCCAGGGCGTGCCCTTTGACCACATCATCGCGGAGACTCACTCCTTCGATACCGAGCAGCAGGTCGCGCGGTTGAAGGAGATCGCCGAGAGCCAGCACTTCGACAAGATCGTCGTCGTCAGCGATGGAACGCACCTGTTCCGTATTCAACTGCTATGCGAGCGCGCGGGTCTGGATACGTACACCTCACCACGCGAAGTGATTGGTCACCTCGATGACATGGATGCAGCACAGCGCATGATGCACGAGATGCTGAGCTATACGGCGCTACGCTTCAACCTGCACATCAGCTGGTTGCATCGCTGGCTTGCAGGCAAGGGCGACTAGAGGATTTAGGCCGCGCCGAGCGCAGCCTAAACCTCATCGTCATCGGTGATCGGCGCGGGGATGCCGCCTTCGCGACGCATCTTGAGGAAGCCGCGAATAAATGGCTCCAGCGCACCATCGAGCACTGCATCCACGTCGCCAACCTCGACGCGAGTACGCAGGTCTTTGGCGATGCGATAGGGCTGCAACACGTAGCTGCGGATCTGCGAGCCGAAGTTGATCTCCAGCTTCGAATCTTCAATCTTGCGCGTAGCCGCTTTCTTCTTGTCCAGCTCGTACTCGTACAACTTGGAGCGCATCATCTTCATGGCGCGCTCTTTGTTCTTGTGTTGCGAGCGCTCGTTCTGGCAGCCGGTGACAAGGCCCGTCGGAAGGTGTGTGATGCGGACTGCGGAGTCGGTGGTGTTCACGTGCTGTCCGCCCTTGCCGCCCGAGCGGTAGGTGTCGATGCGGAGGTCTTCTGTCTTGATGTCGATGACGATGGTGTCGTCGATCTCCGGACTCACGAAGACGCTGGCAAAGCTGGTGTGACGGCGCTTGGCGGAGTCGAAGGGAGATATCCGAACCAGTCTGTGCACGCCGGTTTCGCCGGTCAGCATGCCAAAGGCGTACTCTCCGGTGATGGTGAAGGTAGCTGACTTGATGCCGGCTTCATCACCATCCTGCAGCTCGTTGATTTCGGTCTTGAAGCCCTGCCGCTCGGCCCAGCGCAGGTACATGCGCATGAGCATCTCGGCCCAGTCCTGGCTTTCGGTGCCCCCGGCTCCCGGATGCACCGTGACGATCGCATTGAGCGGATCGGTCTCCTCGCTGAGCATGCTCCGGGACTCAAGCTCTTCGGTGAGCTTGGCCAAAGCTTCGATCTCGCGCTGGACTTCGGGCTCGATCGAGGTCTCGCCTTCGCGCATCAGGTCGAAGTAGGCGTCGATATCGCTGGTACGCCGCTCGATTTCGGCATCGTGGGAGAGAGCCGTCTCGAGACGCTTGCGCTCCCGCATCAGCGGCTGGGATTTCGCCGCATCGGCCCAAACCGAAGGGTCTGCGATCTTCTCCTCAACGGAGGCTAACTCGGACTTCAGGCGGGGCGAGTCAAAGATACTCCCGCAGATCGCGTACTTTCTCGCGAACCGGGGAGTAAAGGAATTCAAGGTCACTCAGCATCGAATCAGATCTTTCTTTGAAGGCTTACGCTGTGCCTGCAAGGCACGCGGCAAACTCTAGTGTACTGGCCGCCGGGTGAAAAAGCTCGCCCCCAGCGCGAGAGCTGTCATCAGGGCACACAACCAACCGACCCAGTCGCCAAACCTCGTGTAGGGTGTCAGGCCGTCGCGAAACGCAAATCCTGCAGCCAGTGAAGAGCGCACGTGCCGTGGCAGCTGCGCCACGACGCGTCCGTGCGGATCAATAACGGCCGTTACCCCAGTATTTGTAGAACGCAGGACCCAGCGGTTATTCTCGATGGCGCGCATCCTGGCCATGTCAAGATGCTCCCACGGCGCGCTCGAGTCTCCATACCAGCCATCGTCGGAGAGGTTCACGAGCACCTGGGCGCCATCCTGGGTCAACCTCCGTACTTCATCTCCAAAAATCGACTCATAGCAGATAAAGACACCGTAACGGTGTCCCTCGCTGACCAGGGCATTGCGCGAAAGTCCAGGAACAAAGGGTAGATCGTCTAGGATCTTTCCGGCGAAAAAGAACAGTGGCTTGTAGGGTGTGTATTCGCCAAACGGGACGAGGTGCATCTTGTCATAACGCCCCCCATCTCTTCCCGCGGGTGTCGTGAGGCGAGCTGAGTTATACAGGTGGCGCGTTCCGTCGGAATCGGTCGCTGCGGGAGTTACGTCCTCTGCGATCACTGTAGAGTGAGCGTTGATCGCGAGGGAGTTCAGGACACTCCGAAACTGCGGATCGCTGTCGAAGAAATCTGTTGGAGCCTCTGGCCAGAGAATGACCGTGGGATATCCAGAACGCTCCGGGACACCTGAACTCATCGCCGGGGACTCGCTAAGGGCGACAAATGAGGAGAGCATCGCTGCCCTGCTATCATCGGTCGGACTATCTCCCTGGGCGGCGCCACCGATATTGAGATTGTCCTGCAGGAGCACTGCAGTCTGCGACCGAGTGTCTGGCGGCGGTGTCCACCAATTTGCCGATAGCGCGAGCAGTGTGGTTGCAAGTGCCAGGCTCCCGATGGCAAGTTTTCTGGGCGTGCCGCACAGTTCGCAGGCGAACGGAAGGAGCCACAAGACATTGACCAGTGCCACCACCAGCGATAATCCCATCACTCCGGTAAGAGGCGCGAGCCGATTCAATATCAGATGGTCAATTTGCGTGTAGCCGAGAAGGTCCCACGGAAACCCCGTGATTTGCGTACGAGCAAGTTCTACCGCAACCCAGACTAAGGGGGCCACCACTAGCGCGGTGCACCAATTCCGTCGCCGCTGGATCGCCCAAAGGAGCCCGCAGAACAAGGCGTGATACAGCCCGAGATACAGGGAAAACAAAAGGAGCACGCCCCATGCAGCAGGTACCGGTAAGCCACCGTAAAGCTGCATGGTGCCTTCGATCCAGTAGCAATTTGCAAAGTACCAGACGATCCCACAAAGGTATCCGATGGCGGCCGCATGAAACCAGCGTGCTCCTTTGCCATATCGTTTGCCATATCGTTCGATATCACGAATCGCAAGCAGAAGTGGAACCAGGCATATCCAGCAAAAAGCCCTTCGCCAGAGCGGGACAGCCCCTTCAAGGGGAAATGGGAGGGCTTGCAGCACTCCTGAGAGCGCCGACAGGAGCCAGATCCGCAGTGGTATCGTACGCATCGCGTTGAGGATAGCACTCCTGGAGGGACACCTGGTGATGCCCTGTCTACGGTGAGCTAGCAACCTCTTGTTTCGGCGGATTTTAGGTCCGTGGTTCGAATTGAGGCAAAATTTCTATCTCTCGGATAACTCGGGACGGGACATCTGAGTCAGATAAATGAATAAACCTAGGTTCAACGGGTTTACATATGCTCGCTAACAGGCATAGAGTTGTCTTCATTGCATGATTTGGCGGAGTGGGACTGCAAATATCGAAGGCTGGAAGGAATTCCAATGGATGTAAGCAAGATTCTGAGTGAGATCGATGCCGAGATCAAGCGCCTGCAAGAGGCACGGTCGGCTCTGGTCAATATCAGTGGTACGACTGTTACAGTGACACGTCGCCGGGGCCGACCCAAGGGAAGCACAAATGTTCCTAAGCCGGCCGCCAAGCGCGCTCGGAAGCTTTCCCCTGAGGGCCGCAAGCGAATTGCAGAAGCGCAGAAGCGCCGCTGGGCTGAAAGCCGTAAGAAGACTGCCTAATCCGGAGACGGCATCAAGGCAGAGTTGGATCAATTCCCTGCTGTAGCCCAAACAAAGAGCCGCCACGGATGTGGCGGCCTTTTCATCTTAAGATCGGCTTCAGTTAGCGAACTGCGATTACCTCGCGGACATTGTCCTTGCCAAGATAGAAGTGGGTACTGGAGTAACCTTCGAAGAACTTCTCGATCTGCCGGGTGGGATACACCTGCAGCATCGGAAACTCGCCGCTTTCGATGAGGTCAAGGTTCTCCGTATTGGTGAGTTGGTATCGCGAAAATCGGGTGCCTGTTCCGTCGATTTTCCCATGAAAGAAAGCCAGTAAGCGGCCATCAGGCCGCAGCACGGTCCGTAGGCGATCAAACACTGCAGGAACGAGTTGCTTGGGAAGATAGTCTGCGGTGTCCCAAAGCAGGACGACATCAAAATCCCGACCTGAAAAATCGAGATTCGAGCTGACGAATCTTTCGACGTCATATTCGGGCGTCACCCCCTCCCCCGAGGGGGTGAGCCACTCAGGGCGGCTGGCGTCCTGAACGATGTTGGCCATGTAGACACTGTGTCCCAAAGCCGTCAGATAGTTGATGTTCGACGGAGAAGTGGCACCGAAGTCCAGGACTCGAAGAGAGTCGTGAGACTGCAGGTGAGCGTGCAGACCGGTCCACCCGCGCGAATGGCGCGACGAGCGTTCCGGCTGCCTGGCAGCGTTGGACTGGTCTCTACGAAAGATCCCGAGCATTCGTTCGTTGCCTCCGCGAAGCGTCGCTCGCGATCAAAATAACGAGGGGCCGTCTTCCCCGGTCGTCGTTGAGCTGCTGGGATGGTTGGTGGCTTCCGAGCCCGAGACTGCGCCTTGAATCTGACGCTCCGCTGCAGCCAACGCCGACGGAAGCTCCGTTGCGTCGTGCCTGGTCGCCGAGGAATTTTCATGCGGCGTTGACGGAGTGACCGGATCGACGTGACCACGTAGCATGGCGTCCTCTTCGATCGTGAAGCGCGGCGACGTGATATCGCCGAGGACCATGGAATTGCCGCGGAGCTGCACAAATCCGGTCGCCTGCAGGTCTCCATGGACTCTTCCCGAGACGAGGATCTCCTGCGCGAAGATGGTTGCACGGACCCGTCCCTGATCGCCGATGGTGACACGACCGCCAGGCAGGGTGATGGTTCCCTCTACCTCGCCCTCGATCAGAAGGCTTTCCGTACCGCTCAGCTCTCCCTGGACCTTTGTATTGAGACCGATGATGGTCGCGCCTTCGGCTGAGTTCATTCGACTTCGCCCTTCTATCTAAATCGCTGTGGCAACGCCACACATCTGGGTTGGATGCGGGCTATTCTATCGCCGCGCACACAACTGACCCTGTTCGCCCGCGTCTGCAAGCGAACTTCTTATACCGCCAATGGCCCAAGGCCTCTCCGCGGGACTGCCGTTGCCGCAACTATACTGCCCGGGAGCAAGTGGGCACAATCGTCCTCTGGGCATCTCGTTACGTCAAAATAGGAGTGAGGCACGCCGAGTTGATTGATTCGATGCAGTTGCGATGGGCCGACCGGGCTTATCTCAAGGGATGGATGGGGTTGAACAGACAGGGCAAAGTGTTCTGGGTCATGATGATTTTCGTCACAGCTCTCTATGCGCAGCCCGCGAATGGACAGGCGAGCTCCTCGGGGAACACCGCAGATTCGGAAGGCACGACGGCAGGCGCACTTGTCAGTCGCCCGCCGCAGGTCTGGGCCGACGCTGCTGTCGCGCACGAACTCAAGGTCATTGACGATGACGGCACGCAACCTCTCCGCTTTCGCGTCCATAAGATCGACGCGAAATCCGACACGGTGCGGGTGGAGGTTGAGACAAAGCTCGGGGCCGTGGCGCGGCTCGTTGAGCGCAATGGCCGTCCGCTGACGGTGGCAGAAGACCTCGCGGAACAGGAGCGACTGCGAGGCGTCATGGGCCGTCCTGAAGAATTCGTCCGCCATCACAAACGGGACGCCGGAACGCGGCAGGACACGATTGAGCTCGTGAAGTTGATGCCGCGCGCCATGCTCTTTACCTACGCTGCCGGCCAGCCGCAGTGGAAGGGTTTTGCCGGCCAACAGGTATCGATCGATTTCAGGCCGAACCCGGCCTTCCACCCGCCTTCGATGGCGGCAGACATGCTCACCGGCCTCGAGGGGAGGTTGTGGATCGACGCGAGGTCGGGGCGGATGGTTCGCGTGGAAGCTCGAGTCTTGAAGCCCGTGAGCTTTGGTTGGGGGATCGTGGGCAAGATCTACCCGGGAGGCACGCTCGCGCTGGAGCAGGCTAACCCAGCCGGAGAACGGTGGGTGTACTCCAACCTGGATATGCACCTTAACATGCGTGTCGTGGTGAAGAGCCTCGCTATGAATGACCGCATGGTTGCGAGCGACTTTGAGGCTCTGCCAGGGCCGGTCAGCATGCAGGACGCAGTACAGATGCTGCTTGCGATGCACGTTCCTACACGCTGACCGGCTGCGCCCGACAGGCTGAGCTAGACGCTGACCGCGGCGTCCCGGCGAATCGTCTTCGAGCGAACCGTGTTGTGCTCGATGCGCTCGCGAACTACCTCGAAGCCCCGGCCCGGGGTGGTAGGCACGATGATCTCGCCCTTGTCGCTGACGGTAACTGCGGGCTCGATGATGTCCTCCGCCCAGTAGCGGGCCGATGCTGAAACATCGCCCGGCAGCGAGAAGTTCGGCAGCGACGAGAGGGCGATGTTATGCGTGCGGCCGATTCCGGTCTCGAGCATGCCGCCACACCACACGGGAACTCCCTTCTCCTTCGCGATGTCGTGTATGGCGATGGCTTCGGTGAATCCGCCAACGCGCCCTACCTTGATGTTGAGGATCTTCCCGCTGCCCAGCTCGAGCGCAGCGCGAGCGTCACGCCGATTGCGGATGCACTCATCCAGGCAGATTGCGGTCTTCATCCTCTTCTGCAGCGCGGCGTGGAAGTAAAAGTCGTCGTACCACATGGGCTGCTCCACCATCAGCAGGTTGAAACGATCCCACTTGGCGATGCGGTCCGCATCTTCGAGGCGGTAGCAGGAGTTGGCATCGCAGCTCAGCAGGATGTTCGGCCAGCGCTCACGCACCATGGCGAAGATGTTTTCGTCCCAGCCGGGTTTGCACTTCAGCTTGATGCGCTGATAGCCCGCTGCAAGCTCCTTTGCGATGACCTCCATCAGCTTCTCCGGTGAGGACTGGATGCCGATGGACACTCCACAGCTGATCTTCTCGCGTGTGCCGCCCAGCAGCTTTGAGAGGGGGATCCCGCGCTCAAGAGAGTGCAGCTCCCATACCGCGTTCTCGAGCGCGGCCTTGGCCATGCGGTGTCCGCGCACCTGTTCGAAGATGGCGGGGCAATCGCGTCCGCTACCGATGTCGGCCTTCAGCAGGCGCGGAATCAGCTCGGTCTCGGTGATGATCCATGCGGTGTCGATCATCTCGTCGGAGAAGTACGGGTGCTCGCCGGCGACGCACTCTCCCCACGCGCTAAAGCCATCCGCTTCAATCTCCACGAGCAACACACGGCGGCCTGTGGTCACGCCAAAGCTGGTCTCGAACGGGTGCGCGAGCGGCATATTCAACTCGCGCATATGGATGGCATCGAACTTCATGGTCTCTCCGGGTCGTGTTGCTTATGGTTGATCTTTTGTGGGACTTACTTCTTGTAGTCCGTAATGTTGGCAGGAGCATCGGTCCAGATACCCAGCAGGTAGGCGCCGTCGCCATCCGCCTTGCGGTCATAACCAACAACGGTGAGGCCGCGTGCGAAGGCCGCCTGCAGGGCGTCGGCGTTGCGGCTCTGCACGGCGAGTGCCTCCTCGCGATGTTCGGGCTGCGCCTTCCAGGCATAGATGGCGTTGGGCACATCGACTTGCTCGACGATCTCGTAGGTCGGTGCGTCGCCGCGAAGGATCCGCTCGACGCGCTCCGAGCGCAGCCACCACTCGGCGTAGACACGGTCGGTGGGCAGGCCGCCTTGCAGTGGCGAGGTGGAAGGGCCATAGAAGTTTGGAGCATAGCGTCGCACCACCGCGCCAAGCCGTGTGATGTTCATGTGCGCGTTCTTGATTTCGAGCGGGTCGAAGGTCCACTCCATGAGCTCGAAGCCGCGCGTGAGCGCCTCGTCGCGCTGCGCCAACTTGAGGCGTTGGCCAATGCGCAGGTTGCGATACTCCGAGAGAACCCCAAGCATGTGCGAATGGAGATACGGGTGCCCGTTACGCACGCCGGGGAGCGCCATCGCGAAGCCGGCCGGTTTGTCGTCGACGTAGGCTCCGAGCACCTGGCCGCCGATACGCGCAGCGAGCAGGAACATGCGCGAGGGGATGAGGTCCTCGGGATCGTAGCCCCATACCGCGCGTTCGATCTCCAGGCACTCGAGGCACTCATCCAGATTGGTCACGGGCCGGATCTCGACCCTCGGAGTTGAGGTTGCGGTAACGGTCTGTGCCGTCTCCATGGCGCTCATGCGCGCTCTCCTTCGTCCTGATCTTGTTTCTGATGATTCTCTGCGGCGAGGCCACGCTTGGCCTCTGCCCATAGAGCTTCGAGCTGGTCGGCGTTCATGCCTGAGAGTTCCTGGCCGCGAGCTTCGCTGACGCTTTCCATCGCTGCGAATCGTGCTCGAAAGCGGGCGTTGGTGCCTCGAAGAGCCTGTTCCGGATCGACCTTCAGATGCCGCGCAAGATGCACGACGGAGAACAGCAGGTCGCCCACCTCGGACTCGATGCGTTCGGGATCGTTGGCCGCAAGCTCGGCACGAACTTCGGCTAACTCCTCATCGACCTTGGCGAGCACGCCCTGTGCGTCCGGCCAGTCGAAGTGCACCTTTGCAGCTTTCGAGCCGATCTTCGTGGCCTCCATCATCGCTGGCATCGAGCGCGGTACGTCATCGAGCAGCGAGCGCGGGCCATCTTCTTCGGCTGCTTTCGCCTTCTTCTCCTCGACCTTGATCTGCTCCCAGTTACGCAACACGGCGTCAGGGGTCTCGGCTTCTACGTCGCCGAAGATGTGAGGATGGCGGCGGATGAGCTTGGCGCTGAGGTTGTCGGCGACGTCGCGCAGAGTGAAGCGGCTCTCGTCGGACGCCATTTGGGCATAGAACAACACCTGCAGCAGCAGGTCGCCGAGTTCATCCTTGAGGTCCGCGAAGTTGCGGCGCTCGATCGCGTCGAAGACCTCGTAAACCTCTTCCAGCGTGTGTCGCTTGATGCTGTCGAAGGTCTGTTCGAGATCCCAGGGGCAGCCGTTGGGGGCGCGCAGCCGGGCCATGATAGCTGCCGCGCGCCCAAGGCTCGCCTCGAGCTCCGCATTGTGCGGAAGTTCCTGTTCCGTCATCCCTTCCATCGTACAGCCGCAGGCGAGGCTGATGGTAAGCTGCTGGGGAAGGCTGGCTTGGAGCAAACGATGAGCGAACGCAGCAGGCCCAGGAGATCCACCGTGCAGAAGGCGTTCATCGCCTTCCTGCTGGCGCTGCCCTATGTCTTCCTTTGCTTCCCGCAGATGTACAACCGCGCCACGCCGGTGCTGTTGGGCTTTCCCTTCTTCTACTGGTACCAGCTCGGTTGGGTCATCCTGACCTCTTCGCTGCTGTGGGTCGTCTATCTCCAGCTCCGCACCGAGTAAGCACCTTCCCGCACCGCGCACCGGCTTTGCCGCATCCCATCCGTTGGGCGCGATCGATACGACCCGCTTACACTAGAAGATGGGCTGACGACGCGTGGATCTGCACGAGAAAATCCGGACATTGCCAACAGGACCTGGCTGCTACCTCTACAAGAACGCTGAGGGGCAGGTGATCTACGTTGGCAAGGCGAAGAACCTGCGCGCTCGCGTGCGCAGCTACTTCCTCGCGGCCTCGCAGGCTAACGCCAAGACCGGCTCGCTGATGCGCGAGGCCGTGGACATCGAGTACATCCTCGTCGGCAACGAGCGCGAGGCGCTGGCACTCGAAAACAACCTCATCAAGCAGCGCAAGCCGCGCTTCAACATCCTGCTGCGCGACGATAAGACCTATCCATACATCAAGCTCACGCTGGGCGATCGGCATCCCAAGGTGTTCGTGACGCGGCGCCTGCGCCGGGATGGCTCGGCGTACTTTGGACCTTATTTCCCTGGCAATCTAGCGCATCGGCTGGTGGACCTGATTCATCGCAGCTTCCTGATCCCGAGCTGCAAGGTGGATTTGAACCGCTATCATCCGCGCGCGTGCCTGCAGTACTACATCAAGCGCTGCCTGGGTCCTTGCGTGAAGGACCTGATCTCGACCGAGGACTATCGCTCCGCGATCCGCGATGTGCAGCTGTTTCTCGAAGGCAAGTCGACCGAGCTGGAGGCTCGACTGCATCAACGCATGGCGGATGCGGCGGAGAACATGCAGTTTGAGCTGGCGGCGAGGCTGCGCGATCAGCTCATCACCGTCTCTCAGGCACAGGATCGACAGCGCATCGAGTCCGCAGAGGAAGAGGACATCGATGTCTTCGGCTTCCACTTCGAAAACGAGATGCTTGCGGTGAACCTCTTCCACATGCGCGGCGGCAAGATCGTCGATCGCCGCGAGATGTTCTGGGAGGACCTGCCGGAGCTGGAAGACATCAGTCTCGCTCCAGACGAGGAAGAGGTTGCCGACCAGGCTCTGGAGCCAGAACCGAACCACATCGCACCGGAGATCGTGGATGACTCGGCAACGCTCGAGGAGCATTCGGTGCTCGCCTCGCCGTTTGAGACGGGCGCAGATGGCCTCTCGGCCCGAGCCTCGGACTTCGAATCGCAGCCCGGATTCTCACCAGCGGCGTTCTTCTCTGCCCTGCTCAAGCAGCTTTACCTCGACCAGACGTATGTGCCAAAGCATATCTATTCGCCGGTGGATTTCGCCGACCGCGAGTTGCTCGCCGAGGCTCTGCGTGAGCGCGTCGGAAGCAGGATCGAGCTTGCCGTTCCGCAGCGTGGCGACAAGCGTGCGCTTGTCGATCTCGCCTCGCAGAATGCGAAGCAGTCGTACGATCAGCGCTTCCGCGTACTGGCACCTTCGATCAAGGCCATTCAGGAGTCGTTGCAGGATGCACTGACGTTGCCGGAGCTCCCCGAGCGCATCGAATGCTTCGACATCTCGCATATCCAGGGCGCGGAGACCGTGGCATCGATGGTGGTCTGGGAAAAGGGCGCGATGAAGAAGGCCGACTATCGCAAGTACCAGGTGAAGACCGTGAGCGGCGTGGACGATTTCGCGTCGATGCACGAGGTCCTGCTGCGGCGCTATGCGAAGTTCGCCAACGGAGCGCAGCCGACCGGCAAGGACTCCGTGCTGCCCTCCCTGATTCTTATCGACGGCGGCCTTGGGCAGTTGCATGCTGCAGCCGCAGCGCTGGAGGAGCTTGGCCTCACGACACAGCCGCTGGCCTCCATTGCGAAGCGCGAAGAGATTATCTACGTCTACGGGCAGGAGGACGAGCCGGTGGTACTTGATCGCCGCTCACCTGTGCTGCACGTCGTGCAGAAGATTCGCGATGAGAGCCATCGATTCGCGATCACGTACCACCGGAAACGTCGCGAGATGCGCGACCGTACCAGCGAACTCGACGAGATTCCTGGTGTCGGCGCGATTACTCGGCAGCGATTGCTGGAGCACTTTGGCAGCGTGCGCGCGTTGCAGCAGGCTGCGGAGAAGAACCCCGATTCCCTGCTGGCCGTTGCAAACAAGGCGACGGCGGAGAAGATCCGGCTTCACTTTGCCAAACGCGAAGGTGGAGCGAGCGCGAGCGATCTTGTGAATATCGAGACCTAACGCGCAGCCACGCCACCGTACCGCTTGAGTTCGTCGTACAGCATGTCGCCGACAGCCTTCTGCGTCGCGGTCGAAGGATGCTCTTCGTGATAGTAGAAGTAGGTTTCGGGCTTTGCGCACGGCTTCGTGTCTTCGTGACGAATCTCGCGGCCTGCGCAACGATCGGTGGTGTTGACGATCCCGTACTTCGAGGGATGAGCCATCACCTCATCAAAGTACGCACCCCACTGGGACGAGCGAATCTGAGCCATCGGCAACTTCGGCTTCATCATCTGCTGAATCATCGCGAGGGATGGATTGAGTCGAACGGCGACGTTGTGAAACCCGGGAATGCTCTCGGGCAGGATCGCCACCTCAAACCTTCTCGCGCCCAGCGAGTACAGGACCGCGATCTCTGCGGTGAGGTTTGAGATCGTGTCGTCGGTCGTGCGTCTCGAGTCATTGAGGCCGCCCGCGATGAAGAAGAGAGTCGTCGCGGGATCAAAGGAGACGCGGCCACTCTTCACCATCGCCGAGAACTCCTCCACCTGGTTGCGCATGCCATAGCCCAGCAGAAAGCCGCCGATCTCGAAGCCCTTGCCTTCCCCCGTCTGCGCTCCGCTGACCGCAAAGTTCAAGCTCCTGCCGCTGAGGTCCTTCGCGTTGGAGGGCACCATCGGTGAACCGAGCCGCTGCGCGAGGTATGCGACGGCGGTTGGCCCGTTGCCATCGAGATAGCCACGGCCGATGTCGGAGTAGCTGTCGCCGAAGACAATGAGGCGCGTGACCACCTGCGCATGGGACGAAGACCACAGCGTGGCAGCAAGAAGCAGGAGGACGAGTCGCCGCATGAGGGCATCGTAGCATCGTCCGTTGGAGCCTAGCAGCCCGCAAAGGCCAGGTGCTTGTATCTACTGCTGGCTACCGCCGAAGGTGTTGCAGCTCGATATCTCGCCGCCCTGAAGGCCCCGGGTGAACCAATGTTGCCTTTGCGCACTCGAGCCGTGCGTCCAGCTCTCGGGGCTCACGGCACGGCCGGACATCTTCTGCAGATGGTCATCGCCGACGGCGGCAGCAGCGTTCAATGCGTTCTCAACGTCCCCTGGATCGACGATGTTGCGCTGCTGCGCCGAGTGCGCCCACACCCCCGCGTAGCAGTCGGCCTGTAACTCGACATCGACTGAGAGATGGTTACGCTGCGAGGGCTCTTCCTGCTCCAGCTGCGTCACCTTCTGCTCGGTTCCCAGCAGCTTCTGAACGTGATGGCCGAGCTCGTGCGCGATGACGTAGGCCTGGGCGAAGTCGGCGGTGCTTCCGCCAAAGCGCTTCAGGTCATCCCAGAAGTCGAGGTCGATGTAGACCTTCTCGTCGGCCGGGCAATAGAAAGGGCCCGTGGCGGCCTGCGCTGTCCCGCAGCCCGAGTAAGTCGAGCCGCGGAAGAGCACCAGCTTGGCGTGGCGATACTGCTTCCCCTGCTGAGCAAAGATCTGGGTCCAGGTCTTCTGCACATCGTCCAGCACGAAGCTGATGAGGTGGGCGTCGCGGTCCTCGCCTGCGCTGCCGGCCCTGCCTGCGCTCGGCGTCGGTGAGATGTGTTGGGTCTGCGCGACAGGCGCGGAAGAACCGCCGCCGAGAAAGGCGCCGAGGAAGTTGCGCCCCGTGAGCAGGCTGATGACGAGCAGGACGAGGAAACCTACGATCCCGATTCCTCCACCAAAACCAAAGCCGCCTCCACCGCCACCGCTGCCGCCCGAATCGTCGCGGCGGTCCTCGATGTCGCTGCTCATGTTGCCGGGTGTCCACTCCATCGCTATCCTCCGTATCCTGAACCCCTTAGATGCAAAGGGGCGCGGTACCACGTCGATTGTAGGACGAGGTGGCGACCTGCTCGCACAATTTCCGGTGGAACGTTCTGACGCCCTCGCGCGTACTCTTTCCTGTGATGACCTCCTCGACAGTGGTGCGCCCCTACGACCTTGAGCGCAGTGCAGCCTTGCGCCTCGCAGCAGGGTTCGCCGTTGCGAACCTCCTGCTCACCTTTGCGCTGACGCTGTGGACCACACACATTGGCTACAGCTACTTCCGCGACGAGTTCTACTACCTTGCGTGCGGGCGGCACCTGGCGTGGGGCTATGTTGACCATGGCCCCATCGTTGCGTTGCAGGCCCGGCTGGGAGAAGTGCTCTTCGGCGAATCGGTCTTCGGGATTCGCGTGCTTTCGGCGTGCGCTGGAGCAGTGATGGTCTTCCTCGGCGGGATGATCTGCTGGGCGCTGGGAGGACATCGCTCGGCACAGTCGCTGGCGATGCTCGGCCTGATGTGCACACCGCAGTACATCGGTGTAGATGGCTTCCTCTCGATGAACTCGTTCGAGGCTGCGTTCTGGTCCGCATGCGTGCTGGCTGTCGTCATGATCCTGCGAGGAAGTTCGCCGGCGAAATGGTGGACGATTCTTGGCGTTGTTGCAGGCATCGGCCTGTTGAACAAGCCGTCGATGGCCTTCTTCCTGGTGGCTGTGGCGCTGGGCTTATTGGTGACGCCACAGAGGAAGATTCTCTTCACGCGCTGGGCTGCTCTGGGGATTGTGCTGATGCTTCTGATCGCGCTCCCGAACGTGTTGTGGCAGATTCACTATCAATGGCCGACGTTGAAGTTCCTCCAGAACGGCAAGATCCATCACAAGAACATCACCCTGGGGCCCGTGCAGTTCGTACTGGCGCAGTTCTCGACGATGCAGCCCGTGAATGCGCTGATCTGGATGACAGGCGTGGTCGCGCTGTTGCGCGGCAAGTCGATACGCAATAGCCGCTGGCTGGGCGCAACGATGCTCTTCTTCTATGCGATCATGTTCGCCGCGCACGCGAAGGACTACTATCTCGAAGGGATCTATCCGGCATTCTTCGCTGCGGGCGCTATCGCCTGGGAGCATCGGTTCTCAGCAAGCCCGAGGGTGCGGAACGAGAGGTTGATTGGCTTCCCCATTCTTACCGCAGTGCTCGTGATTACGACTTTGATCGTCCTTCCGATGGCGAGTCCCGTGATGGCGCCGGCTGCGTGGGTTCGCTACACGGAGGCGATGCATCTGCCGCATGACAATACGGAGCGTTCTGCGACGGGGCCGTTGCCGCAGTTTTATGCCGACCGCTTTGGCTGGGAGCGCGAGGTTGGAATCGTAAAGCGTACGTATGACGCTCTTTCCCCGGGGGACCGTCAACGAGTGTGCCTCTTCGCAAGCAACTACGGCGAGGCGGGAGCCATCGACTTCTTCAATCGCAAGGATCACCTCGGGCTGCCTCCGGCGCTGAGCGGACAGAATAGCTACTGGTGGTGGGGTATGCATGGCTGCGACACGAACCTCGTCATCGCGGTGATCGACGACAAGCCAGAAGAGGTCGCGACCAAGTACGACTCCGTCACCATCGTCGGCCAGATGTACGACCCGTATTCCATGCCGTTTGAGCATCGCAACATCTACCTGCTGCGTGGGCGAAAGCCTTCGGCTCCCTTTGACTGGAAGGACGAGCGTTTCTACATCTAACGGAATCGCGCGGACTGCACCGTGCTACCCTCAAGCTGTTTCCTCCAACCAGCATGAGCGATCAACCCAGCCACAGCGAACTTCCACGCCTGTTGACGGCCCGGCACGCCGCGGCGATCGTCGTCGGCATCATCATCGGGTCGGGCATCTTTCTCGTTCCGCGGGAGATGATGTCCGCCGTTGGCAGCTCCAGCGGCGTATATGCGGTGTGGATCGTCGGCGGCATGCTCTCGCTCTTTGGCGCGATGAGTTACGCCGAGGTCGCGGCGATGAAGCCGCGTGTCGGGGGTGAATATGCTTTCCTGCACGACGCCTATGGCCCACTGACTGCCTTCCTATACACGTGGACCTGGACGCTGATCGCGAAGCCGGCATCGATTGCGACGATCGCTGCGGGACTGATGCGAGTACTCGGGAACTTCCCTGCCTTCGCGTTTCTCGATCACCCGGCCGCGCTGTACATGACCTGGGCGCAGGTGATGGCGATCCTCGCGACGTGGCTCATCACCGGGATGAATATCGTCAGCACGCTGGAGTCAGCGAATCTTGCGACGGTACTGACCTGGCTCAAGGTCTCCCTCATCCTGGTAATCGCCGGGTTTTGTTTCGCTGCCAGGTCGCACGGCTCGATGGCCAACTTCGGCACGCACTTCAGCGGAGCTCGAGGTGGGTTCGCGGGCTTCATGATCGCGCTCGTTGCCGCCCTGTGGGCCTATGATGGCTGGTCCGATGTATCGCAGATGGCTGGCGAGGTGAAGGACCCGCAGCGTGCCTTGCCACGCGCGCTCGTGGGCGGAGTCGCGCTGGTCGGGGTGCTGTACATGCTGACCAATGCGGCGATCCAGTATGTGCTCCCGGCCACAGCGATCGCCCACTCGCCAAGGCCCGCCGTGGAGGCGTTGCAACTCGTAGGTGGCCGGGCCGGCGCGGCGCTGGTGAGCGTGGGTATGGCCGTGAGCATCGCCGCTACCTTCGTCGGCAGCTCACTCTCGGGGGCGCGGGTGCCCTTTGCCGCAGCGCGTGACGGCCTGCTGCCGCCTGTCCTCGCGCGGATTCAGCCACGCTTTCGCACCCCGTGGGTGAGTCTGCTGCTGCAGGCGGTGCTGAGCACGTTGTTGTTGCTGGTGGTGGGCCGCTTCCAGGCGCTGCTCTCGCTGGCGATCATCTCGGAGTGGCTCTTCTACGCTCTGACGACCGCGACGGTCTTCGTCTTCCGGCGTCGCGAGCCGGATGCCGTGCGGCCGTATCGCGTGAGTGGCTACCCGGTTGTGCCAGCGCTGTTCATCGCAGCGGCTGTTCTCCTGATGGTCTTTAGCTTTGTCGATCAGCCGGTGACGTCGATGCTTGGGGCGGGAGTCATCCTGGCAGGCATTCCTGCGTACTATGCGATACGCCGCAAGCCCGCGACTCCACTATCCTGAGTAGTGTGAAGAAGCCGAAGCTTGGCCAGAACTTTCTCGTCGACGAGGCCGCCTGCATCAACATCGTGGGCGCACTCGGAGACATTCGCAACAGGACGGTCGTTGAGATCGGCCCAGGACACGGCGCGATCACCACGCGGCTGGCCGAGCGTGCTGCGCGTCTGCACTGCATCGAGCTCGACGACTCGCTCTTCCGAGAGCTGACCTTCCGCTTCCGCGACCAGCCACAGGTCACGATCCATCACAGCGACGTGCTGATGACGGATCCTGCCGCGTTTGTTCCGGAGCAGGTGGGGGAAGAGGCAGCGACGATCGATGTCGTCGGCAACCTGCCGTACTACATCACCTCGGATATTCTGCTGCACCTCTTCAAAGCTGCACGGCAGGGACTGTTGCGGCGAGCCGTCGTGATGATGCAGCGGGAGGTTGCAGAGCGCATTGCAGCCGCACCAGGCACGAGCGACTACGGTCCCCTGTCGGCCTTCACACAGCTGCATGCCAGCGTCGTGAACCAGTTCACCTTGGGCCCAAACAGCTTTTCTCCCCCACCGGAGGTGGACTCTACGGTCCTGCGGCTGGACTTTGCGCCCCGCTTCGACGAACTTCAGGTTGATGCCGAAGGCTTTAACAAGTTCCTGCGGGCGAGCTTTGCCCAGAAGCGCAAGACGCTGAGCAACAACCTGCGGAATGCAGGTTACACGCCTCAGGAGCTGCTGGCCGCGTGGCCTGCCGATATCCCCCCGCAGGTGCGGTCAGAGGCCGTTTCGCTGGAGCTGATGGCGAAGCTCTATCGTGCGCTGGGAGCCGCGTCCGCTGCAGGATGAAGCAGGCCATTGGCCTTCTGCCGTACGCGATCGATCACCGCATCGTCGTTCGCGATGGACTCAAGAGCCGTGGCAATGAGTTGTGGCTCGATGGCTTTACCCGACTTTGCCCTCTCGATGAGCTCGTCCAGATCGCGCTCGAGGGCAAGCCGGTCGCCGTGGTGGTCGCGATCGAGCCGCTCACCGCCCTGCAGCATCTCGGCGATGGCCTGAAAGGTCGTCGATGCGGCGCTGATCGTGGGGTCGGTGGAGGCGCCAAAGCTGCACGTGGCGTATCCCTCCTGCGACCAGGCGATCATCGTTGTCTTGCCACCGAATGCCATCGTCCGGGTGTGCGACATGCAGGCTCCGGAGCGAATGCTGGACTCTGCTGCGACGAGGGTCTGCTTTGTGCCATCGGTAAGCTTCAACCACGGCGCGCGCTGGGCCGCCGGTGAGCGTGGCTCGGCGTTCTCCCAATACTTCATCTCGCCATCGCCAAGGACCACGACGGTATAGGCAGGAACCATCAGGCCGAAGCGCTCCATCGTGAAAAACACACACTTCGAAGAACTCGCATCGCTGTATGGGCAAGCGGTCTGCTGGGCTCCGCAGCGGACAGTAGTGGCGAGTATCATCGCGGCACCGATCACGAAGGCGTTCAAGCGGCTCATCGTGGCAACGCCTCCTGCGACTGGCTCGGGTTTTGGGTGAGCCCGGCGCTCTCCAGCATACGCGCGGCTCTGCGACGAACGCGGTCGATGACCCGCTCGTCCTGGGCTAGCGACTTCAGGATGGGAGCGATGTTGGCGATCTCCAGGGCACGACCGCCCTTCAGTTCACCCTCGAGGCTCTCCATCTCGGGGTCGAGGCTGAGCCGATCGAAGCGGCGCTCATGCTGGAGGCGAACACCGAACTGAATGGTCTCCGCCAGCGCTTGAAACGTCTCTTCGGTCTTCGTCACCGCTTCATTGTCCGAGAAGTTGAAGCTACACGTGAACCACGCGTCCCCGTGAACGAAGCTCAGGGTCTTCTGCCCGGTGTTGGCGATGTGCTTTGCCCTGGTCTCGCAGCGGTCGTCGTGCTGGGCTCCGGCGAGCAGCCGCTCCATCGTGGCCTTGCTCACCGTGACATCCTGCCAGACCGTGCCGGAAGGCGCCTCCACCGTAGGAGCCCCTTGCGCGTAGTAGCGCCCATGCCCATCGGCATGGATCTCGAATCCCCACCGCTTTGGCTCCAGGGCCTCGCGTCGCAGATCGAAGACGATGACATCGACCGGAAGCTGAAGCGTAGGGGAGAGGTGATGCGGCTCGGGGATGGACGGCGGTGCGGGCTGCTGCGCGACTGCGGGGAGACTCAGCGCGAGGCAGCACGTCATCGCCAGCAGTTTCGGCATCATCGCTTGAGAGCCTCGGCCGTCTGCGCGTGGTGGATATGGCAGATGGCGATGGCCAGGGCATCAGCGGCATCGGCGGGCTCGGGTACCTCATCCAGGTTAAGGAGGCGCGCCACCATAAAGCCGACCTGTTCCTTGGCCGCCAGGCCGTAGCCCACGACCGAGCTCTTGATCTTGAGCGGAGCGTACTCGGCTACTGGAAGGCCGCAATTCGCGGCCGCAAGGAGGGCGACGCCGCGAACCTGCCCCAGCTTCAGGGCGGATTTGGCGTTCGCCGAGAAGAAGACCTCTTCGATGGCGACGATCTCGGGCTGCCACAGTTGCATCAACGCGGTGAGTTCCGCATAGACCTGCGCCAGGCGAACTGCCGTAGTGTGCTTCTTGTTCAGCCGCACGGCGCCGGAACACAGGGGGCGGAGTTTCGAAAGGCGAGCGGCAGCGTCGGTTTCCACCACGCCGTAGCCGGTGAACTCCGTCCCGCAGTCGACCCCGAAGACCCGCATACGAAAGAGTCTAACGGACTCTGGCAGGCGCTGGCAGCGGCAGGCGGCCCGACTGCATCCAACCCGGAGTAAACCCGCTACAATCAACCCGACACCTGCATGCCCTTTACCGACCTCCAGCGCCGACCCGCCGCAGCCATGCTGTTTGTGATCGCATCGATCCCGTCGAGCGTGCTGTTCGCGCAGACCGCCACACCGACGCCTACTCCCACATCGGGCACGGTCGCGTCGACGCCGCCGGCAACTGCAGCCACTACGGTGCCGCAACCGGTCCCGATGAACCGTGGAGTGGTGGTCCTCGATCCTGCCCATGGCGGAGTAGACAGTGGCTCGCGGATCAGCGATACCCTGGTGGAGAAGGACGTGACGCTGGCCTTCGCCTTCAAACTGCGTTCCCTGCTGACCTCGCGTGGATTCACAGTCGTGATGACGCGCGACAGCGATGCGGCCTTCGAAGCCAACTCTCCGTCGACGCCGCTCTCGCTGGACGATCGTGCCGGAATCGCGAACCATCAACGACCCGTTGCGTGCCTTCTGCTGCACGCAACGAGCGCGGGATCCGGCGTGCATCTCTACACCTCAGACATCGCTCCCACTGCCGGAGAACCTGCGCTTCAGCCATGGCTCACAGCTCAAGCCGCCTGGGTGGGTGAAAGCGGAAAGCTGGAGCGGCAGATCGCCACAGCGCTGGACCGGTCGCGCGTGGTGCTGGCATCAGGGAACGCGGCAGTACGGCCCGTGGATTCGCTCACGTGTCCCGCAGTGGTCGTCGAACTTGCGCCCAGTGGTGACGATCCAGCGACCATCACCGATACGTCGTACCAGCAAAAGGTCAGTGAAGCGATCGCGGGAGCGATGGTCTTCTGGCAGCATCAGGCGCAGGCTCCGGTGCGCATCCTGCCGGTTCCACCGCCGGCAGCCCCGGCGGCCAGTGCGGCTGCGACGGAGAGCAATCCATGATCCAGCGCCATCAGCGAATCGTCTTCTGGTGCCTTGTCGTGTGCATCCTTGGCATGGGGCTTCTACTGTTCTGGGAGCGCCAGCGTGCGCGCGACCGCGTCTCGCAGCTGGCGGACAACACGCCGATCGATGCACCCTATACGACCACCGAGTCCATCACGATGGATCTGGCCAGCGATGACGATGGGACCATCACAGCGCAGCAGCGGCAGATCGCACTTCCCAGCGAAGTGACTGCCCGTGCGCGCGCGCTGCTCGACCACCTTGCAGCAGAGTACGCGCAACCAGGTTCGGTCCATCCACTCTCGCCGGGCGCGATGGTCGACGACGTGTACTTCGTTCCGTTGCCTGTCGTGGGCTACAGCATCGATGCTGGCGCAAAACCGAGCGCCGATGGCAACACACCAACGAGCCTCGTCCCCCCGGATCCCGATGCCCTGCAGCCGCAGTCCCCAGGGGACGAACTCGCGGTGATCAATCTTCGCGGCTCCTTTGTGAATGCTCATCCGTCGGGTGTTGAGGTCGAGCAGCTCACACTGCAGTCCATCATCGGCACGCTGCATGCGAACCTGCCGCAAATTGAGCAGGTCCGGTTCCTCGTGGACGGGCAGCCGCGCGAGACGCTTGCCGGCCATGCAGACCTTCTGCGGCTTTATATGGTGCGGGACACGACCACGACGGCAGCGGGCCACTAGCACCATGCCAGTCCTGGGCGTATTCGATTCTGGCTTTGGCGGCCTAACGGTGCTGCGCGCGCTCCTTCCGCTGGTCCCCAACGCGCACTATGTTTACCTGGGCGATACCGCTCGGCTGCCCTATGGAGCGAAGTCCCAGGGCACCATCGCACGATATGCGGTGGAGGCTGCGAGATTCCTCGAAGCCCGCAGCGCAGACATGCTGGTGATCGCCTGCAACACCGCGACCGCGCTCGCGCTCGAAGATATCCGCGCCGCGGTGCAGATTCCCGTGGTCGGCGTCATCGATCCGGGAGCGACGGCCGCGCACGATGTGATCCGAGCGGCAGGAATCAGCATCGAAGCCACCCATCCCGAGGTGCTTGTGCTGGCGACCGCCGCCACCGTGCAGTCGCATGCGTACCTTGCAGCGTGCGCGCAGCTCGGCCTGAAAGCCACAGAGGTCGCCTGTCCGTTGCTGGTGCCACTGGTGGAGGAGGGCTGGACCGATCATCCTGTGACTCGCGAGGTGATTCGCATCTACCTCAGCGATGCCCTGACGCGCTGCACGCCGAGAGCTGTGGTCCTTGGCTGCACACACTATCCGTTGATCGCGCATGAGATTGAAGCTGCCTTGCGAGAGTTGGGCTGCGATGCCGTGGTGGTTGATGCGGCGCGCGCTACGGCCGAAGCTACGTCGCATGCACTCGGAGCGCATGGCCCGGCGAGCCCGCTTGCTCCAGCGACCTTCGAGTGCTTCGCGACGGACTCCGTCGAAAAATTCCAACGCCTCGGAACACATTTCCTGGGCAGAACGATGCCGCCAGTGACGTTGCTCGACCTCGGTGGCTAAGGCGTCGTAATCCGCTGCAGAACATGATTCACTGTCTTCATGCATTACCTGTTGAAGAGCGAACCCGACAAGTACTCCTACGACGACCTGCTGCGTGATGGCGAAACCGTGTGGGACGGCATCAAGAATAACCAGGCGCTCATCACCCTTCGCAATATGAAGAAGGGCGAGATGGCGATCATCTACCACTCGAACGTTGGCAAGGCAGCTGTCGGCACGGCGAAGGTCGTGTCTGTGAAGCTGGCCGAAGATGGCAAGACGCCCATCGTTACGCTGAAGGCTGGCAAGCGCCTGAAGCGCGAGAAGACGCTCGCGGAGATCCGCGAGGCAGGCGTCTTTCAGGGGTCGATCATGTTCCGCCAGTTCCGGCTTTCGGTGGTTCCGTTGACCGAAGAGCAGTACGACTGGCTGGTGAGTTAGTCCTTCCCCTCCAGACGATACGACGCTCCATTGCATCTGAGGTTGTATGGCAAATCCGTACGACGCGATCATCATCGGCTCTGGGGCGGGCGGAGGCACGCTGGCACTGCACCTCGCACGTGCGGGCAAGCGCGTCCTCATCCTTGAGCGAGGACCGTTTCTCCCGCAGGAGAAGCTCAACTGGGACACCTCTGCCGTCTTCCTCGACAACCGTTATCACACCCACGAGGTGTGGCACGACCGCGAGGGCAAGGAGCTGCATCCGCAGCAGGCCTACTTCGTCGGCGGGCAGACCAAGGTCTATGGCGCGGCGATGTTCCGCATGCGCGCGGAGGACTTTGGCGAGGTCGTTCACCAGGGAGGCATCTCTCCGGCGTGGCCCATCCGCTATGAAGACATGGAGCCGTACTACACGCGCGCCGAAGAGCTCTTCCACGTTCACGGGGACCTCGGCAACGGTGTTGAGGTCGCGGGCGGCCTGCTGAGCGAGTTCGATCCCACCGAACCCTTCCATTCGAAACCGTATCCCTATGCTGCCTTCAGTAATGAAGAGCGCATGGGTGCGATCGAGGCAGAGGTACAGAAGCTCGGCGTTCGCACATTTCCGATTCCCCTTGGCCTGAAGCGCGATGCAGCGGATCCGGTTGCATCGAAGTGCGTTCGCTGCGATACCTGTGACGGCTATCCGTGTCTGGTTCACGCGAAGTCCGATGCGGACATCAACTGCATCCGCGAGATCCTACACATGGACAACGTGACGCTGCTGACCGGCGCCCGTGCTCTTCGCCTGATCACCAACGCCAGCGGAACAGCAGTGTCAGCGGTTGAAGTAGAGCATGCCGATTCGCGCGGCATCGAGCAGTATGAGGGGCATATCGTTGCGCTTTGCGCGGGAGCGGTGAACTCGGCCGTGGTGTTGTTGCAATCTGCGAATGACAAACACCCTGACGGCCTTGCCAATGGCTCAGGCCAGGTAGGGCGGAACTTCATGTATCACCAGGCGGATGCTCTGCTCGCGATCTCCACAAAGGTCAATGAAGACGCCTACATGAAGACCTGGGGCACCAACGATTTCTATCTGCGGGACCCCGATCCCGCCTATCCCTATCCGCTGGGCCAGGTCCAGCCTGTGGGGAGCTTCCACCACGAGATGATGAAGGGCGATGCTCCACCGATGACACCGGAGTTCGTCCTCGAAGGCATGCGCCACCACGCGGTGCCCTGGTGGCTCACGACCGAGGATCTGCCCGATCCGGACAATCGCGTCACCTTGCGCAATGCGAGACCAAGCTCGCATACCGATATCTCTCCCGGAGTGGCCGGAGCACATCCAGCGTCAGCCAAGGGCGCTCCCAACTTTGCAGCGATGGTGACGACGGCGACACCCGGACATATCCGCCTGAGCTACACGCCGAACAACGTGAAGAGCTTTGAGCGACTCAAGGATCGCTGGGTCGATATCCTGAAGCGAGCCGGCCACGCCGATGCGTCGCTTCCCTTCCACGCCTACTTCAAGAAGCGCATTCCTCTCGAAGGAGTGGGCCACCAGAACGGCACTTGCCGCTTCGGCAGCGATCCGGCCACCAGCGTGCTGGATACGAATTGCAAGGCGCATGAGCTCGACAACCTGTACGTCGTGGATGCGAGCTTCTTTCCCTCTTCAAGCGCGGTGAACCCTTCGCTGACGATCATCGCCAACGCCATTCGAGTTGCGGACCACCTGCTGGCAGAACGATTCTGACTCGACTTCTTCTCAGCCGTGCTGCTCGATCGCGGTGCGCAACGCAGCGTCGAGGGCCTTCAGCGCTTTGGAGCTCTCGCGGCCTAGTTGCGCCGCCTTGCTCCATTGGCTCGGGTGCAGCGCGGTGTGCAGAGCAAACGCGCCCGTGCGAAAGTGCCCGTCGCGGTCCGCGAAGAGCGAGAGAGATGGAAGCTCGAAGTCGTGGCCGTCAGACACTGCTTTGATCGCCCGGAAGCGAAGCGTGTGAGCATGCGCGAGCCGAGCGAGAGTGGCCGCTTCCATATCGACCATCGCCGCGTTATAGGCCTCAGACAGCCGCTTCTTCTCGGCGATGCCTGCGATGCTCTCGCTGGTAGCGAGCGTGTGGGGTGAGGGCTCGCTGCCAAAGAAGCGCTCGCCGGTGCGAACGTCGATGATCGTGCAGGCTTCAGCCACAGTTCCGGGAGCAAGCTCGGCGGTGCAGGCGCCCGCGAGGCCGACCGAGATGACCGTGGCGATGGGAGCGATGGTCCGCGCTGCCTCGAGCGCCAGCGTGACACGGCGTTCGCCCATGCCTCCAGCGACGACCACAGCGCCAGGGATCTCGTAGAGGAAGACTGCGCGCTGCGTGAACGCCGGATGAGGCTTGAGGCCACGGACCAGTGAGGCGATCTCACGCGGCAGTGCAGCGATGATGGCGAGCTTCGTGGACATTGTGGTGATCTTAGCCGGGGAAAAGGAGAACCGCTCCACCTGAAAGAGCGGAATCGACCTGTTCTTTTCAGGCTATGAGATGCGCAGGCGCATCGGCACGATTCTGCTCTACACCAGCAGCGGAGGTACCGGGGCGTAGCCGTTCGATACGAACCAGTGGCAGGCTTCGCGCAGCGCGCCGTTAGCTGGCTGAACTCGGAGTCCCAACTCGCGCTCAGCCTTCGCGCTGGAGGCGAACATCATCTTCTTGCCCATTCGCACGGCCTCGACCGTTGCGCGAGGCTCCTTCCCGCGTAGCTTGCCCGTGATGTTTTCGTCAAAGAACGCGAATGCCATCGCGACCGCGTGCGGCACCTTGTGCTTCGGAGAAGGCAGGCCTGTCATCTCCCCGAGGCGATCGAGGATCTGCTTCAGCGTGAGATTCTCGCCACCGAGGATATAGCGTTCGCCCGCGCGGGGCCTGCAGGTCTCGTTGGGTTCGAGCACCGCAAGATGCATGCGGGCGATCTCTTGGACGTCCACGAGATTGAGGCCGGTGTCTACGTATGCCGGGAAGTTCCTGTTGAGGAAGTCGACGACGATGCGACCGGTGGGGGTAGGCTTCGCGTCCATCGAGCCGATCGGCGTCGTGGGATTGAGCAGGATCACCTGCTGCCCGGCCCGGGCGGCATCCAGAGCGACCTGCTCGGCGAGCCACTTGGAGCGCTTGTAGTGGCCGATCATCGCGGCCTCACTCACGGGCGTATCCTCGTCGACGATGGCGTTGCCGTGGAAGCCCATCGTCGCGACGGAGCTGGTGTAGACGACGCGCGGCACTCCAGCCTCGCGAGCAATACGCAGCAGTTCGCGTGTGCCCTCGACGTTGGCCTTGTACATCTCGTCGGGCTTCGGAACCCAAAGGCGATAGTCCGCCGCCACATGCACCAGCGCATCACAGCCCTGCAACGCGGAGGCGAAGGCTGCAGGGTTGCGAAGGTCACCGATGACGAGCTCGGCAGATTGCGGAAGATGGTCGATCTTCGAGGTGGGTCGGGCCAAAAGCCGAAGCGACGCTCCCTGGAGCGCCGCACGGTGGGCCACATGCGAGCCGACGAAGCCGGTCGCACCGGTCAGAAAGAGCTTCATCGGAAGTTAGTCCAGACTCTCCGGCACGATCTGGATGTTCTTATCGCCCGCGGCCTTGCGTTCCCAGTAGTGCTTCACCCAGTCCTCAAAGCGCTTGCCGGCGGCGGTGTCCTTGCCGCTGAACTCGAGACGAGCGACGTCCGAGTAGGGGATGTTCACGCGCTCGACAGGCGCATCAGGCTTGGGCGTCGGGATGACGCGCACCCGGGAAGCTTCGAGGGTCGGTGCATTGAAGCGGTCGTAGAGGTAGCCCTCGACGAGGGTGCCGTCCTTGCGTGTGATGGTGACATCGCCACGGTAGTCGAACGCCTTCTCTAGCGCTTCGCGGATCTCTGCCTCGGTGGCGAGCTCGGGAATCCAGCCCTGCAGGGCCTCGCGCTCACGCCCTGCGGCGTGCTCCAGCTCATCGGGATTGGCGTGCTGCAGCTGCTCGATCTTCAGGTGTTCCTGCTGGGGTGTGGACATGATCGGACCTCAAGGAGTTATGCCGCGATGGGCGAAATACAAGGGTTCTTCGCTACGCTAGGAATGACGCTTGCCGCTTAGTCGCCAGCCATGTTCGCGTTGCTGGTCTCGGTGATCGTCGTGCTGACCACGACCGGCGTCGCCCCATCGCTGATCTGCACCAGCGGGCCATGCGAATCGCTCTTCCACTCGTTGAGGATCTTCATCGCGCCTTCGTCCTCATACTGCGGCTTGAACATGTACTTCTTCGCGGTCTCCCAGAAGCCTTTGAGCGAGGAGAAGTTGTAATCCACGGCCGAGGCTTCATGGCCGGAGTGCACCATGCAGTTCGCGCAACGCGGGTTGCCGCTGCGAGCGCCGTACTCTTCCCACTTGGTGGACTCGAGCATCTCCTCGAAGGTGTCCGCATAGCCGTCCTGGAGCAGATAGCAGGGCTTCTGCCAACCAAAGATGGAGTACGTCGGCATGCCCCAGGGCGTGCACTCGAAGCTCTGCTTGCCCATCAGGAATTCGCTGAAGAGGGGGTGGGTGTTGAACTCCCAGTTCTTCTTGCGGTTCGAGAGGATCGCGCGGAAGAGGCGGCGCGACTTCGCCTTGCCGAGGAAGTGCTGCTGGTCCGGCGCCTTCTCGTAGGTGTAGCCGGGCGAAACCATCATGGACTCGACGCCCGCAGCCATCAGCTGATCGAAGTGGCGGCGAACGGAGTTGGGATCAGCACCATCGAAGAGCGTGGTGTTGGTCGTGACGCGGAAGCCCGCGGCGACGGCGGCGTTGATGCCTTCCATCGCAATGTCCCAACCGCCTTCGCGGCAGACAGCCATATCGTGGTGTTCCTTCTCGCCATCAAGGTGAACAGAGAACGAGAGGTACTTCGACGGCTTGAACAGGTGCAGCTTCTCCTTGAGCAGGAGAGCGTTCGTGCACATGTAGACGTACTTCTTGCGCGCGACGAGACCGGCGACGATCTCGGGCATCTGGGGGTGCAGCAGCGGCTCACCGCCGGGGATGGACACCATCGGCGTACCGCACTCTTCGACCGCCTTGAAGCACTGCTCCGGAGTCAACTGGGCTTTGAGGATGTGTGGAGGGTACTGAATCTTGCCGCAGCCGGCGCACGCCAGATTGCAGCGGAAGAGCGGCTCCAGCATGAGTACCAGCGGATAGCGCTTGCGGCCTGAAAGCTTCTGCTTCAGGACATAGGTCGCAACGGTGAAAGCCTGGGATACGGGAACGGCCATGCTGGTTTTTGGCTCCTTCTGAAGTGCTCGCCCTAGTTTACTGACTTTGCAGCAGCATTGGTGCAGCCAGCGGGTGTTGCGGTTGATGCCTTAAGTCGGCGGAAAGGTGTAGTAAGAGCTAGATGCCTTCCGCAGCTTCCTTTTCCAATGCCTTCTTGTACGTCGTCAGTGCGAGGAGCGGGAAGTATTGCTTGTACAGGTGGTAACCGAGGTAGAAGACCCGCGGAAAGCCGGTGCCAGTGTAATAACTCTCGCCGTTGCGGCCGGCTGCGAGTTCTGACCAGCTTCCATCATCCTGCTGGCGCTCAATGAGCCAGCGGATTCCCTTCGCGACAGAGTCGGAACGAGTGTCGTTCGCTGCCAGCAGCCCAAGGAGTGCCCATGCCGTCTGCGATGGGGTCGAGGGACCAGTGCCGCGCAGGTTCGGATCGTCATAGGTCCCGCAGGTCTCGCCCCAGCCACCGTCGGTGTTCTGCACCATGCGAATCCACTCTGCTGCCTGCTGTACCGCGGGCTCGTAGGTGTCGAACTCCATCGCGCGAAGGCCACGCAGCACGAGGAACGTGCCGTAGAGGTAGTTCACACCCCAGCGGCCGAACCATGCGCCATCCGGCTCCTGCTCCTTGAGGATGAACTGCACGGCCTTCTCGACCCGCTTGTCGCGGCGCGTATAGCCGTAGGCCGCCAGCATCTCGAGGATGCGGCCGGTGATGTCCACCGTCGGCGGATCGATCATCGCGTTGTGGTCAGCGAACGGGATCGACTCGAACATCCGCTTGGTGTTGTCCTTGTCGAACGACGCCCAGCCGCCGGACTTGCACTGCATGGCGAAGACCCATTCGACTGCGCGTTGGGTCACTTCGTGCTGGTAGCGCTCGCGAGGATTGTCGACGCACTTCAGCGCGAGGAGCACTTCGCCAGTGTCATCAACGTCCGGCTGGTGATCGTTGTTATAGAAGAAGCACCAGCAGCTGGGATCTTCGATCTTGACGTTGTGGGACCAGTCACCCTTGTAGCGAATTTCTTTGGACAGGAGCCAGTCGGCAGCCTTGACCAGGCGCGCATCGGTGCGCGGAAGCTCGGCTTCGCCCAGGGTCGAAAGCACCTGCGCCGTGTCCCACACCGGAGAGAAACACGGCTGCATACGGAAGGTCGGTGTCGGGTAGTTCGGCTCGCCTTCCGGGAAGTCCAGGCCGAGCTTCTCGAACTCGTCCATCGCCCGGATGAACTGCGGATCGTCGGGTGAGTATCCGAGGTAGCGCAGCGCGATGATCGCGTTGAGCATGGCCGGGTAGATCGCACCCAGTCCATCGGACTTCTCGAAGTGATCCAGCATCCACTTCTCGGCCTTCTTCAGAGCCATCTTGCGCAGCGGACGGATGTGAACGCGCTCTGCCAGGTGGGCCACGCGGTCAGTAAAGATGAAGAAATTGCGCCAGCTGAAGGGGTGCTTCTTGTCCCAGCGCAGATGCAGGTCCGACTTGTCGCGCCCACCAACGAACAGTTCATCGATTCCCTGCTCAGCGGGGATCTTCTTGAACGGCTTCTTCGCGTAGATGATGGACAGCGGAACGAGGATGGCACGCGACCAGGCGCTGATCTCGTAGATGTTGAAATAGAACCAGTCCGGGAAGAGGACAATCTCGGGCGGTACCGCCGGGACGGCGTCGTAGTCATACGCGCCGAAGGCACAAAGGTACATTTTGGTGAAGGTGTTGCACTGCACCACTCCGCCGAGCTTCAGAACGCTCTCGCGGGCCTTGACCATGAACGGCTCGTCGGCTTTGTGCCCCATGAGCTTCAGCGCGAAGTATCCCTTCACGCCGTAGTTCACGTTCGACGGTCCGCCGGGGTAGTTGCTCCAGCCGCCATCGTCGTTCTGATGGCGAAGAATCTCGTTGCGCGCGCGCTCCAGGCGGCCGGGATCACCGGTACCGAGCAGCTTATGCATGTAGATATAGTCGGCCTCGAGCATGACGTCTGCTTCGAGTTCACCGCACCAGTAGCCGTCCTCGTGCTGCTGACCCAGCAGCCATTCTGCGGAGCGGTTGATGCCGCGCTTGACCAGGTCAATCGAGAGGTCGAGTCTGCCAAACCGGGGCTGGCTGGGAGTGTGGGGCGTACCGGACGGGTTCTGGGGTAATGTGCTCATTGGCGACAGGCGGAACCGCTCGTCTAGCTCCGAGGTTCCATGGGAACCCATGTGCATTGGACAGACGAGACGTCCGTCCGGTTTCGTACTATTCAACCCTGCGGCCGCTGGAACCCGGCTATCTTTCGATGATCCGATGCGCCACAAAAGGAGCCTCTTAGAGGCAGGCTGCTGCCGAAATACCCGCAACCTGGAGGCTCAAACGATGCCAGCGGTCAATTCACCGGCACCCGAGTGGATCTGGTAAAGCTATGCCTGCGCCGCGGGACGCGCTGGCGTGATGGCCTGCACGATCTCCGGCGGAAGACCGAAGCGAACATTCTCCGGCATGACCTCAACCTCTTCAACCGAACCGTATCCCTTACCCTGCAGATACTGGACGACTTCCTGCACAAGGATCTCCGGAGCGGATGCGCCTGCCGTGATGGCTACCGTCGCGACGCCTTCGAGCCAGCGGGGCTCAATGTCCTGAGCCTTGTCGATCAGGTGTGAGTTCGTGCCGAGATTCATGGAGACCTCGACCAGGCGGTTTGAATTCGAGCTGTTGCGTGAGCCGACCACGAGGACCAGGTCTGCACCGTGCGCCACGTTCTTGACCGCTGTCTGGCGGTTCTCGGTGGCGTAGCAGATGTCCTGCGCATGCGGGCCGGCGATATTCGGGAACTTCTTCTTGAGGGCCTCGATCATCGTTCCCGCCTCGTCCAGCGAAAGCGTGGTCTGGGTCAGGTAGGCGACCTTGTCGGGATCAGGAACGACCAGCACGTCAACTTCGGCGGGCGTCGAAACGACCTGGGTCACGGTCGGAGCCTCACCCTGGGTGCCCTCGACCTCTTCGTGGTCGCGATGGCCGACCAGTACGAGCGAGTAGCCCTGCTTGGCGAACTTGATGGCCTCGAGATGAACCTTGGTGACCAGCGGGCAGGTCGCGTCGATGACCTTGAGGTTGCGCTCCTTGGCGCGCTGGCGGACGGCCGGCGAGACGCCATGCGCGGAATAGATCACGCGCGCGCCCTCGGGCACTTCGTCCAGCTCGTTGACGAAGATTGCGCCCTTCTGAGCGAGATCGTTGACCACGTAGCTGTTGTGGACGATCTCCTTGCGGACGTAGACCGGAGCGCCGAAGGTGTCCAACGCGATCTGGACGATATCGATGGCGCGCACCACGCCGGCACAGAAGCCACGGGGCTTCAGCAGCAGGACGCGCTTGGTGGCGGTGGCGGTTCCGCCCGTGCTTTCCTGATTTTCCTGGGGGGCTGCGACGGGGTCGACGAGGGTGTTAGTCACTCCCCAAGTATACCCAAAGTGGTCGGAGTTATGCGTTGGGGGCACCAGCAGCGGTGCAAAACTTTCGTATCCCGAGGCAACCCGGCGCGGACACCCGTGTTGCGATATCCGCGCTCCAGGTCAAAGAGAACGAACTACATCTCCCCGCCGCACTCCGTGTGGCGGCAGTCGCAGGACAAGGTCATGGTGTCACTTGAATCTTCGCAAAGCTGGCAGCAATACTTTTCGCCTGGGGGGCAGGTGCAGGTACACAACTCGTGGGCGCACTTCGTCGGCTCGGACATGGAGATCTCCTCAGAACTGGTTTCGATTGAAACGATGGTTCTAGCTGGCGGAATTGCTGGGGATGCTGCCCACATCATAAACGCATGCTGCAGCGACGATGCAAGCACCTTTCGCATCCCGCGTTGAGTCGTGCCAGCTGCCGCGTTCTGTGGCGAAACCGTTAGCGTGCCTGCTCAAGCATCTTTTCCGCGTGACGAAGCGACGTATCGGTCAGTTCGGCCCCGGAGAGCATTCGCGCAATCTCTTCAACGCGCTCGTTGGGGTCGATCTGGCGCACGCCGGTCTGGGTACGGCCCCGCTTTTCGCTCTTCTCGATGAGAAAGTGCTGGTCGGCAAAGGCCGCGATCTGTGGCAGGTGCGTGATGCAGATGACCTGCTGTACGCGTGAGAGCGCCTTCAGCTTCTGCCCAACTGCCTCCGCCGCGCGGCCACCAATGCCGATATCGATCTCGTCGAAGACCAGGGTGCGTGGTAGCTGCGTCTTGCGCCGTCGGGCAGAGGCGTTTTCGCCTTCTTCGACGGAGACCTTCAGCGCCAGCATCACGCGGGAGAGTTCACCGCCCGACGCAACCTCAGCCAGAGGCTTCAGCGGCTCGCCAGCATTCGTCGCGATCGTGCAGGAGACGGTGTCCCAGCCCGCCGCGCTCCAGTGGGAGGTCTCCTGTCCTGGTACAACTTCGACGGCAAAGCGAGCGCTCATAGCGAGCTCGTTGATGTTCCTCTCGGCAGACTTCGCCAGCTTCTTCGCCGCAGCCTGGCGCTGTGCGGTCAGGTCGTTCGCGGCGGCCTTGTACATGCCCGCGGCCACGGTGAGCTCGCGCTCGAGCTGTGCCTGCCGCTGCTCGCGATTTTCCATCTCGCCGAGCTTGCGCTCTGCGTCCTCGCCAAATGCGATCACGGCAGCGAGACCGGTGAGCGAGTCAAAGCTGCCGTACTTGCGCTTCAGGCGATCGAGGATGGCGAGTCGATCCTCGATATCTTCGAGTCGCTCGGGAGACGCCGTTACATCGCCGGCAAAGTCACGCAGCGTCGCTGCGACGTCCTCGACGGAGGCCTTCGCTGCCGTGAGTTGCTGCACCGTCTCCGCGAACTTCGGTTCGAACCGGGCTAGGTCTTCGACGTGGCGGATCGCTGCCCCCAGGAGAGATTCCGCCGAGACCTCGGCCTCGTAGAGGATCTCCTGAGCAGCATTTGCGGCCGTAAATAAGCGTTCGGAGTTCGCGAGGACGCGCTTTTCGGTCTCGAGCCGCATGTCCTCCTCGGCATCTTCGATCTTTGCCGCGCTGATCTCCTTCGCCTGGAAGCTCCACAGGTCGATGAGACGCAGGCGATCCTGATCGGCGGCGCGCAGCTCCGCGAGGCGGGCTGCGATCTCCTTCCAGCTGGTATAGGCCGCCGCGGTGAGCTCCGTGGTGATGTCCCCGTAGCGGTCAAGAAGGAGCCTCTGTTGTTCGGCGTCGAAGGCGATCAGCGTCTCGGACTGGGCATGCACCAGCGCCAGCTCCGGAGCCAGGGCGCGCAGCACTCCCACAGTTGCGGGCTGGTTGTTGATGAAGACTCGCCCTTTGCCAGTCGCGCCGATCTCGCGGCGAAGCAGAATTTCCTCGCCCTCGGGGTCGATGCCGTTGGCTTCAAGGATCGCCTCGGCTCCTGCAGTGGACTCGAAGACGCACCCGAGAACAGCCCGCTCGGCCCCATGACGCACGACGTCACTCGAGCCCTTGCCGCCGAGCAGAAGGGCCAGCGCATCGATCAAAATCGATTTGCCGGCACCGGTTTCGCCCGTCAACAGGTTCAGTCCCGGGCCAAATCCGGCGACCGCGTGGTCGATGACAGCGTAGTTTTCGGCGCGAAGTTCCAGCAGCATACGGTATGACAGGCAGTTTCACCGTGAGCATAGCAGGGCCGCTTGTGAGAGCGAGCCCCATGTGCATGCGCAGATACCTGAGAGCCAGGTTCCAACGTTCTCGCGCGACTGTCCGGGCAAATTTGCGTCGAACCTCAAGAGCCATACGGCTCAACGGTCTGCGATTACCATCCAAAGATCAACGGGCTCTGCGCTGTATTGCATTGCAGGCGCATCACAACAATCGAGTTACGACCTACGAGTACACTGGAAGCCGATGAACCTGTACGCTCTCGCCCTTTTCCTTCAAGACTCGCCTGCCGCCAGCCCGCTTGGCCCTGCGCCCGCAGGCGCTCACCAGAGCGCGCTGGTGGAGATGCTGCGCAACTCCGGCCCGGTCGCCGACGCGGTCCTGATCGTCCTGCTGCTGGCCAGCATCTTCTCGTGGGCGATCATGATCTCCAAGTGGCGCTTCTTCCGCTCGGCCGATACGCAAAACCGCCGGTTCGTCCGCGCCTTCCGTAAATCCGGCCGGTTGAGCGAGATTGCCGCGCTGGCGGACCAGTTTCGCCCCAGCCCTCTGGTAGAGATCTTTCGTGAGATCCACGACGAGTATCAGCGCCAGGGTGGCCGCGGCGTACCTCCGAACCCGCAGGCCCTGGAGCGCGCGGCGCTCACGGCGGCAAGCGAGTCGCTGACGCTGATGGAAAGCCGCATGACGTGGCTCGCCACGATTGCGCAGTCGGCCACCTTCATCGGCCTGTTCGGAACGGTGATGGGCATCGTCGACGCCTTCCATGGCCTGGGCACGGAGGGCGCTGCCTCGCTGCGCGCCGTGGCTCCGGGCATCTCGGAGGCGCTGATCACCACCGCTGCGGGCCTGATCGTAGCCATCCCTGCCCTGGTGGGCTACAACCAGCTGACCGCGCGGCTGCGCGAGTTTGCCTCGCGCATGGATGACTTCGGCCGCGAGCTGCTCAATGCCATTGAGAACGCTGCGCTGATGAGCAGCCAGGGACGTGACGGCTACTCCGGAGTCCATCCCACCGCGATCCCGCAGGACGATCCAAGGCGGAGGGGCTACTAATGGCCTTCTCGATGCGTGGCCGGACACAGACGGCGCTCGCCGAAATCAACATCACGCCGTTGGTCGACGTAGTCCTGGTGCTGCTGCTGATCTTCATGCTCACCGCACCGGTGCTCCAGTCGGGCATCCTCGTGGCGGTTCCTCAGACGCGGACCGTCAACCAGCTTACAGAGGTCCACACCGTCATCACGATCGACAAGGATCGAAACGTCTACCTGCAGGACAAGCTGGTCAACGTAAATGAACTTGCGGGAGCCTTGAGCGCGCTTCCCGCGACGCCCGACACCAAGCGGGTGGTGTATGTCCGAGCGGATCAGAGCGTCCCGTTCGGAGCCTTCGCTTCGGTGATGGACGCGGTGAAGAGTGCAGGCGTCACGAACATCAGCATCGTGACGCGGCCGGTAGAAAAGTAATCGCAGAGCACAGAACAGCGCCAGTTCGACTGGGAAAGAACGATGAGCACGACCGTAATCCAGCATCGCAACATCGCCACCGAGGAGCGTTTCGGCGGAGGGATGGGCTTGTCGATCACGCTGCACCTGCTTGTGGTGGCGGGCGTTGGTGCGGCTGCCTGGACCGGCCTGATGCTGCATGATCGCTGGGGTGGCCCCGAGGCCAACGCCGGAGCGATCCAGGCCTCAATGGTCTCAGCGATCCCCCTGCCCCAGAAGGCTGCGCCCGTTGAGAAGTCTGTGCTGGCGACGGAGAATGCGAGCGAAGCCCCTGCACCTCCACCAAAGGTCGAAACACAGCCTCCACCCAGGCCTACGGACATTGAGGTCAAGGCCAAGACACAGCCTGCCAAGATTGCGCCCATCCCCGCGCCCGCGCCACCCAAGCATCCGCAGCCCACACCGGATACCACCAAGGCCGCCAGTGGTGAGGTCGCCACACAGCTGCCCATGTCCGTGACCCAGGTGAAGAACGGCACGGCAAGCCTCACGGTGCCCGACCGCGTCTATGGTGCGCGTTATGCCTACTACTTTGGGATCATCGGCCGCAAGGTTGCCCAGAGCTACTTTACCGACGGGATCAGCGCGATCGCATCCAATGGCAAGAGCGCCGTGGTCGTCTTTGACATTGAGAGGGACGGCACGGTGCAGAACCTCAGGCTTTACCAGCGAAGCGGCTCTCCGACGCTAGACGCCGCGGCGATGGCCGCCATCCAGCGCATCGATACCTTCGGAAATCTTCCAGCGGGAGACCACATCACTATCGAATACAAGTTCGACTTCCACACCCAGTGAGCGTACGGCGGCGCCGTCCAACCGCAGAGACGTGGACCTAAGTTGTTGTCTTCCAAGCAGCTGATTCCCACCGGAGCAGCGTCTACCATTTTAGAGAGGAGATCGCCCTGAATCTCGACAGCGTGAAAAAAGCCAGTACCTTGACAGCCAGTACAGTCCTTCTGGCGGCGTTGGCCTGCGGGCATGTCGCCTGCGCGCAGGACTGGTACCAGATGGAGATCAACAAGGGCGCTGCGGACAAGATTCGCGTCGCTGCGGCGGACTTCAAGCCGCTGAGCGCCGATCCGCAGGCGTCGTCGGAGAAGCGCGTCTTCGACACAACGCTCTTCAGCGATCTCAGCTCGGCAGGCATCTTCGACATGGTTTCGAAGTCGATGCAGCCCACGGCTACTCCCGGCTCGCAGCAGGAGATCAGCATCGCGCAGTGGGCCTCCGCGCCGACCTCGGCGTCGATGGTGGCTTTCGGCAACCTCAATGTCAGCGCCGGGAAGCTCGTGGTCAACGGCTTCCTCGATGACGCGAAGAACGCCCAGTACCCGTTGATCTTCACGAAGATGTATACGGACGAAGCCACCGACGATGCTGCCCGTCAGGTCGCCCACCGCTTCGCCGATGAGATCATCTTCCGCTTGTCCGGTGGCGTCCCCGGCATCGCCGAGTCGAAGATCTACTACGTTCGGCTGATGGGCGACGGCGTCAAAGAGATCGCCGAGATGGACTTCGACGGCGCCAACCAGCATATTCTGACGCATCTGGGTACCGATGCCATCTCTCCTCGTGTCTCGCCCGACAATTCGCGAATTGCGTTCAGTGCCCTTTCCCGCGATGGCTTCCAGATCAAGATGTACTCGCTGTTGCTGAATCGTCCCGTCGCTTTTCCGACGGCTGGCGGTTCGAATATCTCTCCAGCCTGGGGTCCGGGTGGGAGCCAGCTTGCCTTCTCGTCCTCACGTTTGGGGCGCAACGATATCTGGGTCTCCGACCCGCAGGGAGCGATGGCTCGCAGGCTCACCAGCTTCGGGTTTGATTCGTCTCCCACCTGGAACCCGAAGACCGGTTCGCAGATCGGGTTCATTAGCGGACGGACGGGGCTGCCGCAGCTCTACACAATGGATTCGGACGGCTCCGGGGTCACGCGTATGACCGATGGCGGGTACGCTTCCTCGCCCTCCTGGTCACCGAACGGGCAATTCATCGCCTTCGCGTGGGATCGCAAGTACGGTCCGGGTGCGCCGGGCGGTCAGGATATCTACGTGATGGAGGTCGCAACCAAGCGATGGATCCAGCTAACGAACGGAATCGGGCGCTGCGACTTCCCCACCTGGTCCCCTGACGGTCGCCACATTGCCTTTGCAAACTCCCCCGACGGCCGCGCGAATCATACCCGGATCATGGGGATGCTTGCAGATGGAACTGACCGGAAAGCACTTACGGGTGCAGGCGCAGATATGCCCAACTGGAGTTGGAAGTAAATAGTTTCGATATAATGAAATAGTATCGTACTCCGATACTGAAACCTTTGGCGCGGTCTGGCTCACCGCGCAAAATACTTCGGGACCGGGCAGCTACTGCGGGCACCGCGAAAGCGGATAGACCAATGGGACTGCAAATCTTGCAACAATCTAAGGATGATGCTCATGGCGAACGAACGGAAGACTGAGTTCATGAACGGGCAGAGGATGCGGACGGCAATCGTCGCCGGCGCAGCCGCTCTGCTGATGCTGACGGCGGCGGGCTGCAAGAAGAAGGTCAATGACCTGCCCCCGGCGAATACCGAGGCGCCCAGCAGCGTTCCGGCCCCGACGGCCTCCATTTCGGCGGACCCGCTGGCAATCGACCTGGGCCAGTCCGTGGTGCTGAACTGGAGGACAACGAATGCCACGAGCGTGAGCATCGACGGCATCGGCCAGGTGAACGTCAACGGCACCACGACGGTGTCTCCAGCGAACTCGACCAACTTCCACCTGGTCGCGAAGGGTGACGGTGGTACGACGGAGGCCAACGTTCGCGTCACCGTGCGAATTCCCGAGGCGCCTACCGGGCCTACAGGAAACGACGACGGCAATATGGGTTCCGAGGCAGAGTTCAAGGCCAACGTGAAGGATCTCTTCTTCGACTACGACAGCTACGAGCTCCGGCCCGACGCCCAGTCCTCGGTGTCATCTGCCGCTCGCTACCTGAACGCTCACCCCGCGGTGAAGGTGTTGGTCGCCGGCTACTGCGACGATCGCGGCTCCGCCGAGTACAACATCACCCTGGGTGAGAACCGCGCCAACTCGGCCAAGACCGCTCTCGTGAATGCCGGCGTGTCTCCGAATCGCGTCCGCGTTGTGAGCTATGGCAAAGAGCGCCAATTCTGCACCGAGGAGTCCGAGAGCTGCTGGCAGCAGAATCGCCGGGATCAGTTCTCACTCGACCGCTAACCGTTACGCCGGGCCGGTCATCTCGACCGGCTCGGCGCGGAACTTCGTGCAGCAATCTCCATCGTGGCGCGCGTCTTCTGAGTTCCGACTGACGTGCGCCGCTTGCCTTACAGGCGTCCCATTGTGGACGATGGTTGCAGAGATTCTTGACGCCGAGCGCACCCGCCTTCAGCTCGTTTCGCTGCAACCTGCCCAGGAGTGAAGACCCCCGATGATGACCCAACGCCAACTCCGCACCACCTTTCGAAGCACAGCAGCCCTCGCAGTTCTGGGACTGAGTCTGTGCACGACACCTGCCCATGCCGTCAATAAAGACATGGTTCAGCTGCAGACGCAGGTGCAGGAGCTGCAGGACGCCGTTGCCCGGCTGACCCAGGCCAATGACGAGCGCATGGGCGTTCTGAAGGACCTGGTGCAGCAGACTGCCGACTCCGTGAACAAGATGGCGGTGACGGTCAACGGACTCCAGCTCAAGCTGCAGAATGTGCAGGATGCAGAGTCCGCGAAGCATGACCAGCTCTCCGGCCAGATGCAGTCGTTGAATGATTCGGTAGACGAGTTGAAGGCCCGGCTGAATCGGATGGAGAAGGCGCTTGCTGATGTCCAGAGCCAGCAGGCTGCGGCAAACTCGATCCTGCAGGGGCTTCCGCAGGGCGTCCAGCAAGGTGCGCCGCTGCCGGCGTCCGGAGGCGCTCCTGCTCCTGTAAACCCTCCACAGGGGGGCTTCGGCGGGCCGGCCCCCTCAGCGCCGCAAGCCGGAAACGACCCCGGCACGCAGTCGCCAAGCCCCGGGCTGTCGGCCGGCGACATGTACCACACCGCGTACGGTGATTACGTTACGGCCAAGTACAGCCTGGCGACGACGGAGTTCACGAACCTCATTCAGGCTTATCCGAACGACAATCTCTCGGGAAACGCCTATTTCTACATCGGCGAGATGAACCTGCGTGGCAACAAGCCCAGCCCTGCCATCAAGGCGTATACGCAGGTCATCGACAACTACCCCGACAACTCCAAACTTCCTGCAGCCCGTCTCCATCGTGCCGAAGCGATGATCGCCATGAAGCAGCAGGAGAATGCCCAGCGCGAGCTGCGGGCGCTGATTCAGCGCTATCCCAACTCCCCAGAGGCAGTCCAGGCCCGTACCAAGCTCGCTTCCCTACGCTAAGACGCTGAGTGAATGACAAAGGCCACGGCGATTGCCGTGGCCTTTGTCGTGACTTCATGCAGCGCCTCGGGGCGGAGCTCAGTTCCTGACGCTTCCCAGTGCCCGCTCAACGAGCTCTTTATCCGACGCCGTCAGCGGCACACGAGGAAGGCGTGGTGGGCCGCCGTAGTAGCCATTGAGGTCGCAGCCATACTTGATCGCGGCAATGCCTAACGCCGTTGCAGCGTCATCGACAGAGGCAAGTCGAGCCGCCTTGAGCGCGGCTAGCGCGGGGTCGCCATCCTTGAAGGCTGCAAAGACCTCGTGGCAGCCCTGCGGAGCGGATGCCGCGAGCGATGGCATCAGCCCGGGAACGCCAGCCTGCAGCAACTCCACGGCCCCGGTGATGCGGCCTGCGGCGATGATCTGAAAGCCAACTGCTCTGGTTCGCGTCTTGATCGCCGGGGCGGCAGGCGCAACCGCAACCGCGGTTCCACCCACTTCACCGATGGTAACGAGGTTCGTCTGCACCGGTTCCACCCGTAGCATTCGGCGCGTCACCGGCTCAAAGATCGTCGTTACTGTGACATCGCGACGAATTTGGGCTGCGGCGGTGATGGCGGCAAATCGGTCCACGGTCAGGGCTGCGTCATACAGCCCGAGAACATTTGGGTGATGCGCCAGAGCCGCGGCCTCGGCGACGGACAGTGTCGCCCCGATGTTTGCGTCGCTGTAGAGCATGACAGGCAGCGGCGAGCCATCCGCGATAGCCCGGAACCACACGAGGCGCTCCTCCTGCTTAAGCGAGGCGGCATCCAGAGGCGCGGACACAAGCACGGCGTCGAAGCCTGCGGCCTCCGCCTGCACTGCGATGGCAAGCGCGGACCTTACGCTCGTCCGTGGAAGCCCAGCGACGAGCACCTTCTCCTTCGCCGCGCATTCGACGATCGAGGCCAGAGACTCGGCGATCTCATTGTCGGAAAGCCCGTCGCCCTCACTGCCCGGGGCAAATGCGACCAGGGCTGAAGCAGGAGTCAGCGAATAGCGGCGGACGTTGTGCTCGAGCTTCCGCAGGTAGCTGCGCTGGTCGAGGTAGAACGGCGCGGTCAATGGGACGTGGATTCCGGATATCAACATAATGTGTCATTCCCAGTTTAGTCCGGTGCATCCTAATCTGAGAGACGGGTGTTCGATGAGCGGCGGAGCTGAGGATAAATACAACAAGTCAATGGGTGACCTGGGGCGCGAGGCATCGTGGTTCGCGGGCCATAACCTCATCGCCGTGTTCGTCGTCTTGGTTCTCGTTATCGGGGTCGGCATCACACGTCCAGATCCGACTGCCGCCGGCCCGAAGCTCACCCTCACCGCGTTGAGCTTTGCCGTCGCCACCATCGTCGGCGCACTCGTGGCCCGGTTTACGGGCAACAATGGCGGCCGGTACGTGTGGATTGCAGGATTGATTGTGTTACTCGGCGCTTCGGTGTGGGTCATCGATCTGCAGACCGGACCGGGACTCTGTGCCGAGTGTGGCCCTGGGCATCTCCTGCTCAGAATCTGGCGCACCTTCTTCGACTTCTATCATGGCAGCGGACTCATGGATGGTGCGGGTCCGCTCGTCGGCTGCTGGATTCCGGTCGCGATGGTCGGCTACGCCATAGGCTCTGCGCTGGGAGCGACGAAGCGCGTTGAAGTCTAGCTGAAGATCCGGGTTCAGTTAAAAATGAAGCGGCGCATCCGATGGGATGCGCCGCTTTGCGTTGGAGTGAGTCTACTGAGTGACCGGGACGGCAACGCGCGCGGCATGCAGCTCCTGCAGCGACTCAACCGTCACCTTGCCTCGTTGCAGTGCGGCGATGCCTTCGGCGGCGGCGTGCGCGGCAGCCAGCGTGGTGATGGTCGGGATGCGGGCATTGACTGCAGCTTTGCGGATCGCCTGCTCGTCGAAGACCTTCTCCTGGCCGCGGGGCGTGTTGATGATGAGCTGGATGCGATCGCCCTTGATGAAGTCGACCACGTTGGGGCGGCCTTCCTTCACCTTGAAGACGCTCTCCACCTGCAGGCCCGCGTCTTCGAGCAACTCTGCTGTGCCGTAGGTCGCGACGAGCCGGAAGCCCATATCGACGAACCGCCTGGCGAGCGCCGCGACGTGCGGCTTGTCATGGTCGTTGACGCTGAAGAAGACGGTGCCACCGGTCGGGAGCACCTGGCCGGCGGCCATCTGGGCCTTGGCAAAGGCTTCGCCGAAGGTCTTCGCAACGCCCATGACCTCGCCGGTCGAGCGCATCTCCGGCCCGAGGATGGGATCGACGCCCTGGAACTTGCCCCATGGAAAGACCGGGCTCTTGACGAAGTAGTGGTTCCCTGTCGAGAGATCTTCCCCGCTCGCCACCGCATCGGGCAGCAGTTCAATGAGCTTGCGGCCCGTCATCAGGCGCGAGGCGATCTTCGCAAGCTGCACGCCGGTAGCCTTCGAGACATAGGGCACCGTGCGCGAAGCGCGTGGGTTCACCTCGATGACGAAGACCTTGCCACGCTGCACGGCGAACTGGAGATTCACCAGACCCACGACGTCCAGCGAGAGAGCCAGCTTGCGCGTGTACACGCGGATCGTCTCAAGCACATCGGCCGTCAGATCCACCGAAGGCAGCACGCAGGATGAGTCTCCTGAATGAATGCCGGCTTCCTCGATGTGCTGCATGATGCCGGCGATGACCACATCTCTGCCATCGCAAAGAGCGTCGACGTCGACCTCCATCGCGTCCTCGAGGAAGTGATCGATGAGGATCGGCTTGTCCTGCGAGTACTCGATGGCGCTGGTCATGTAGCGGATGATGTCGGCGTCGTCATAGGCGATGACCATGGCGCGGCCGCCAAGCACGTAGCTTGGACGGACGAGCACCGGGTACTCGACTCGACGGGCACCCGAGAGTGCCTCGTCGACGTTGGTCGCGATGGCTCCCTGCGGCTGAGGAATCTGGAGTTCCGTGATGAGCTTGCCGAAGCGCTTGCGGTCTTCGGCGAGATCGATCGACTCCGGGCTGGTGCCGATAGTGGGCACGCCCGCATTCTTCAGGGGCATGGAGAGGTTCAGCGGAGTCTGTCCGCCGAACTGCACGATCATGCCGATGTCTGCACCTGCGGCGGCCTCGTGCTCATATACGGCGAGCACGTCTTCGAGCGTCAGGGGCTCGAAGTAGAGACGGTCCGAGGTGTCATAGTCGGTCGAGACGGTCTCAGGATTGCAGTTGACCATGATCGTCTCGTAGCCGTCTTCGCGCAGCGCAAACGCAGCATGGCAGCAGCAGTAGTCGAACTCAATGCCCTGCCCGATGCGGTTCGGCCCCGAGCCCAGGATGATGACCTTCTTCTTCGCGGTCGCCTGGAACTCGTCCTCCTCGTCGTAGCAGGAGTACATGTAGGGCGTGAAGCTCTCGAACTCGGCGGCGCAGGTATCGACAAGCTTGTACACCGGCTTGATGCCGAGCTCCTGGCGTAGGGCACGCACTTTGGTGGCGCCGTCCTTCTCGTCGAGTTTGAGCGCGGCCGCGATGCGCGCGTCGGAGAGGCCCATCCGCTTAGCGGAGCGGAGAGTCTCTTCGTCGAGCTTGCGGTAGCCGATCGCCTCGACGGCCTTCAGCTCATCCGCGATCTGCTTCATCTGGTGCAGGAACCAGGGATCCATGGCGGTGAACTTCACCGCTTCGCGCACGCTCATGCCATTGTCGAAGGCATAGCGCAGGTACGAGAGGCGATCCGGGTGCGGTGTCACAAGACGCTGGCGAAGGCGGCGCGGATCGATGTCATCCATCACGCCCTTCTTGCCGGTCTCAAGCGAACGCACGGCCTTCATCATGGCTTCCTTGAAGGTCCGGCCGATGGCCATCACTTCGCCGACCGACTTCATCTGCGGGCCCAGCGTCTCATCGGCGCCGGGGAACTTCTCGAACTGCCACTTGGGAATCTTCACCACCACGTAGTCGATGGTGGGCTCGAAGCAGGCCGGCGTGGCCTTTGTGATGTCGTTCTGCAGCTCGTCCAGCGTGTAGCCGACGGCGAGACGCGCCGCAATCTTCGCGATCGGAAATCCGGTAGCCTTCGATGCCAGCGCTGACGAACGCGACACGCGTGGGTTCATCTCGATGACCGTCATGCGGCCGTTCTGTGGATTCACCGCGAACTGCACGTTGGATCCGCCGGTCTCGACGCCGATCTCGCGAATGACAGCGATCGAAGCGTCACGCATGCGCTGGAACTCACGGTCGGTGAGCGTCTGCGCCGGCGCTACGGTGATCGAGTCGCCGGTGTGCACGCCCATCGGATCGAAGTTCTCGATCGAGCAGATGATGACGACGTTGTCCTTCAGGTCGCGCACCACCTCCATCTCGTACTCCTTCCAGCCGAGTACGCTCTCTTCGAGCAGGCACTCGTGGACAGGAGAGAGGTCGAGGCCGCGGGTCAGGATCTCAATCAGCTCTTCACGATTGAAGGCGATGCCTCCGCCTGAGCCACCGAGCGTGAAGCTGGGACGAATGACCACCGGGAAGCCCAGCACGCCAGCGAACTCAAGACCGTCGCGAAGGTTATTGATCAACTTCGACTTGGGCATGTCGAGGCCGATCTTGGTCATCGCGTCCTTGAAGAGCAGACGGTCTTCGGCCTTCTTGATGGCCTCCAGCTTGGCGCCGATGAGCTCCACCCCCAACTCGTCGAGCACGCCTGCATCGGCGAGATCGACGGCGAGGTTCAGCGCGGTCTGTCCACCCACGGTCGGCAGCACGGCAAACTTGCCGAGCTTGGGATCGAGCAGCCCTACCTCGCGGCGGAGGATCTCCGTGAGGTAGGTGATCGTCAGCGGCTCGATGTAGGTGCGGTCGGCAACGTCCGGGTCCGTCATGATGGACGCCGGGTTGGAGTTCACCAGCACGACCTCATAGCCTTCGGCCTTGAGCGCCTTGCAGGCCTGCGTGCCGGAGTAGTCGAACTCAGCGGACTGCCCGATAACAATCGGACCGGAGCCGATGACCAGGATCTTTGCAATGTCATTCCTGCGTGGCATTACTTCTTCCAATCCTCCATCAGCGTCCGGAACTGCTTGAACAGGTAGTGCGAGTCATGCGGTCCGGGTGAGGCTTCGGGGTGATACTGCACGCTGAACATCGGGTCGGTCTTGTGCTTCAGGCCGGCCAGCGTCTGGTCGTTCAGGTTGATGTGCGTCTGCTCGACGTCGTCGGGCAGGGTGGCGGGATCGACGTTGAAGTTGTGGTTCTGCGCGGTGATCTCGACCTTGCCCGTCTCGAGGTTCTTGATGGGGTGGTTGCCGCCGTGGTGGCCGAACTTCAGCTTGTAGGTCTTGCCGCCCAGCGCAAGGCCGAAGATCTGGTGCCCGAGGCAGATGCCGAAGATCGGCTTCTTGCCCTGCAAGTCCTGGACATTCTTGATCGCGTAATCGAGTGGCTCTGGATCGCCGGGGCCGTTGGAGAAGAACACGCCGTCCGGATTCATCGCGAGGACATCCGCAGCGGACGTCTTGGCCGGGACCACGGTGACCTTGCAGTTCTCGCGGGCCAGCATGCGCAGGATGTTCTGCTTGATGCCGAAGTCATACGCCACGACGTGCAGCTTGTCCTTCGCGGTGGCATCGTTGGCCGGCAGGAACGCGTCGCCGGTCTCATTCTTCGGCTCGGACGAATCCCAGGTGTAGCTCTGCTTGGTCGAGACGACGCTGGCGAGATCGGTGCCGCTCATCACGTGCAGTGCGCGAGCTTTCGCCACCAGCGCGTCGGGATCAGACACGTTGGTCGACAGGCAGCCACGCAGGCAGCCGTTGGCGCGCAGGTGCCGCACCACGGCGCGGGTGTCGATCTCGGAGATGACAGGAACACCGGTGCGCTCGAGGTATTCGTCAGCGACCTCGGTCGATCGCCAGTTCGAACTGACCGGCGAGAACTCTCGGACGACCAGACCTTCGATGTACGGGCGCACGGATTCGGCGTCAGAGGGGGATGTGCCGTAATTCCCGATGTGGGGATTGGTGAGTACGACGATCTGACCTGCATACGAGGGATCGGTAAAGATCTCCTGGTAGCCAGTCAGCGATGTGTTGAAGACCACCTCTCCGACGCGCTCCACGGCAGCGCCGTGAGCCTTACCGCGGAAAAGGCGTCCGTCTTCGAGGGCAAGGATAGCCTGCATGGGCTCTCCCCTTTCGGGCGGATTCAATCGATTTTAGCAGTCCAGAGAGAGGAATGCAGCGAGGGGGCGAGTTTCCGCCAATTTGTTTCGCGAAGTTCACGCGAAGGGTTCGCCCGCACAGTCTCTTGGATGAGCTTCCACTCTCTCCAGACGCACAAAGGCCCGGCAAACTGCCGGGCCTTTGCTTGGACGAGATGGCCGGGACTAGCTCCAACGGCAATGACGGTGGTGGTGGCTATACCAGCAGTGCCTGTGGCGATGCTCCTGTGCCTGGGCGGGATTGAAGGCGCCTGCCAGCAACAGCAGCGCAGCGAGGGAGAGGAATACACGCTTCATGGGATGGTTCTCCTGGTTGGGGCACACCTTGTAGAGTCTGCGCCTGTGTTCGAAAGCTTTGCGATGAACGAGTGACCGGATTCAAGCTCTGCTCAGGAGGTTCACCACCTCCAGCCCGTCGATGTCTTCAACGCTAGTGGGTAAGAGACAAAACTCCGTTCCTGGGTTTGCCGTGGAGAAGGGTTTATTCCCGTAAAGCTCGAATGGTGCGGATTCGCTTATACAGCGTGGTTCGCGTGCAACCGCAGCTGCCTGCACCGCATCAATGCGACGGCGCGTGAGATGCTAGAAGAGTCACGAGCATGTCCAGCCGAACCTCCCAGCGCAGCCCCTCCACCCGACAGAAGCCCGCCCGCCCCGAGGCGTCTGCCACTCAAACGCCGAAGCAGGTGTTCGAGATCGTGCATCCGCTGTGGATCGCGAAGATGCTGGGCGGCATGGTGGTGCTTGCGCTGTTTTGTGCGCAACTGCTCGTCTGCTACGTGTTCTACAAGACGCAATGGCAATATGTGCTGAAGCCCTCCCGCGCGGTGCTTTCCACGCCGGCCAGGGACGGTCTCGCCTTCGACGAAGTTCGCTTCGGCGTGGACGCATCGGGCGAGCCCCAGCTTGATGGCTGGTGGATGCCTGCGCCTTCGAGCGCGGCGAATACAGTCCTCTTTCTGCACTCCGGCGACGGCTCGATGAGCGACGCGCTCCCATCAGCGCAGATGCTTCATGACTCCGGGCTCAACGTGCTGCTCTTCGACTACCGCGGCTTCGGCAAGAGTGGTGGGCGTCATCCGACGCAGCAACTGATGCAGACCGATGCCGAGAACGCCCTGAACTACCTGAGTGGGACCCGCGGGATCGCCCCGAAGCAGATTGTGGTGTTTGGAACAGGCCTGGGCGCTGCGATCGCTGTGCATCTATGCCAGAAGCATCCTGAGATTCCTGCGCTCGTTTTGCTGAACGGTGATGGTGACCTGCGTGATCGCGTAGAACATGACCGCCGCGTGCGGATCGTTCCTGTCGGCATGCTCTTCGATCAGGATTTCGCGCTGGCGGCTCCCCTTGCAGCGCTCACCACGCCGAAGCTGCTGATCTCGACGAACAGCAGCCGCGCCCCTGTCGCGTTCTCTGGCGCGCATGATCCGAAGACCACCGTCGAGTTAAACGTCGGCGACACTGCTGCAATACATGCTGCGCTGGCACGCTTCCTCGACCAATATGTCGCGCAACCGACACCCGTTCTCGGGAAATAGTCCAGTTCCAATCGGCTTTTCGCTTTTCTCCTGTTCGCCGCCCTAAAGGCATAGCGCCCCCGGTGTTCCGGGGGCACTACGAAAGGTAGGGGAGGGTTATGCGGATAGGGGAAGCCGGTTGCCGATGGGAGTGCTGGGCCGGCTATCTGGTTATGCCGCGCTCATCGCGCCGCACATGGAATATGACGGTAATATCCGGGAAAAGTTGTGTGGACAATGGCCCTTTGGTGGAACCAATCGTGCCACTCTGGAACGTTGCCTGAATCCTGCCGCCGTTTCGTGATCCTTTTGTAATTGCGATCAAACTTCGTGCCCGTGATCGCCATCACCCGCCCTGGCTGCAGGCGTTACACGAAGTTCAGGAACGTCGACTGGTTGACCTTCGAACCGGGAAAGACGCGTTCCATATCGCGGGAACCGAGCGATCGGAACGCGGCTTCACCCAGCACATTGCGGAAGTCCGTCGTCACCTTGAGGTCGCGACCTTCGTTAAGCTGTTCGTTCGAGAGCCCAGGCCACTTCCCGTAGACCTTGCCACCTTTTACCTGTCCGCCCAGCACGAACATCACATTCGCATGTCCATGATCGGTGCCACCGGTACCGTTTTGCCGTGCGGTGCGGCCGAACTCGCTCATGGTCACCAGTGTGATGTTCTCGGCTTCGTCTCCCATGTCGGTCCAGAAGGCGGCAATCGACTTCGAGAACTCCGTCAGACGATTGGCAAGCTGGCCCGTCGCGGCTCCCTGGTTCTGGTGCGTGTCCCAGCCGCCGATGTCGGCAAAGGCGGCTTCGACGCCAAGGTTCGCCTTCATGAGTTGAGCAATCTGCTTGAGGCTGTTGCCAAAGGGGGCGTTGGGATAGTTCGCTCCAGCAGCCGGTGTGTAGTGTGCCGGGTCTGCGGCCTTCAGCATTCGCACGGCCTCAAAGGTCTCCTGCCCGGTCCCGTGCAGCATCGCGTCGGTACTCTGGTCGTACATGGCCTGGAAGGCATTTGAGATCGGCGACGTCTGCGGCCCGCGGCCCGCGACCGAAAAGTCCTGAAGGTTGGCAACGGCGATTGCCGGGATCTTTCCCTGCAGCGTGCGCGGGACCTGCGTGCCCAGAGCCACCGCGCGGAAGGCTGTCGCATTCGACTGCGGTGCATCGATGAGAGCGCGATTCAACCAGCCGTCCTGCGTTACTTTCACGCCGGGCGTGCCGGACTCCATGTAGTCCTGGGCGTCGAAGTGGGAGCGGGATGGGTCAGGCGAACCTGCGGCGTGGATGATGGCGAGGTGACCCTGGTCGTAAAGCGGCTTCAGGGGAGCCATCGAAGGGTGCAGGCCAAAGAAGCCATTGAGATCGACGACATCCTTCTGCTGGATCGCGATCGAGGGCCGCATCGCGTAGTAGTTCTTCTCGGCATAGGGTACGACGACGTTCAGGCCGTCGCAGGCCCCGCGCTGAAAGACGACGACGAGCTTCTTGTTCGCAGCCGCGGCGCGATCCATCTCTGCGTAGATCGACCGCGTGAGGAACGCCGGAACCACCGAGGTTCCCACCAGGGCCAGAGCGCCATTGCGCATGAAGGCCCGGCGGCTCACACGGTTGCGACGCTCCAGATCTCGTCCGTGCATGTCACATCCCCAGTCGCTCGAGTCGGTGAAGAGGTTCCTGATGGACATGGGGTCTGCTCCTTGGTGGTGCTGTGTATCGTGCCCGACGAGCCTTTCGGCTCCGTTGCTGTTGATGTTAACGCCGCCGGCTGGCAGAAGTTGCCCTTCCTCCGACGCGAGTGAGCCGGACTTGCTACCGGCGCTGAAACTCCGGAGAGCCCAGCAGGAGCCCAGCCATGGTGTCGAGCGGCGTCGCGGGAGCGGCTGCGACGGCGTCGAAACCACCGCCTGCATTGCGACGTCCTTTTGCCGCCTTCGCTCGCAACAGCATGGCTCCGGACTGCATATCGGCATTTGGCGCGGTTTGCATACCTTGTCCCTGCATGGTGTTACCGGCTGCATCCTCGCCCGAAAGCTCCGCTGTCTGCGGGGCTGGCTGCGCGCGGAAGTTCCGTTCGGCCTCGATCTGCGTGTTCGGGTTGTCGAACTGCGCCAGGACAGCCTCTCGTGTCCGGTCGGAGGCTGCCTGACCGATCAGAAGCGTCTCCAGACTGTTTTCCGTCAGCGTTCCGGGGTGGCCGGAGGTTACACCGCTATCAGACGCCCCCAGGAGCGCAGGCCAATCTGTCTTCACTCCCGGCAGCCGTCCTCCGGCGAGCACCAGCGAGAAGTTCATCCGCGCGATCAACGCGTTGCTCGAAACCCATTCATCTGCCTTCCACGAGTAGCCGTTCGGCGTCTGCATCCCGTAGACGGGCATACCCAGGCGATCCATTGCCTGAACCAAGGGCAACGGGTTGACGACATGCGCGTCGCTCGCACGCAGCGCCGAGACCATGAACTCAATCGGCGTCTTCACCTTGGCGCGATAGACCGCCGGTGAGAAGAACTCCGGTGAGTGGAACATAGTCGAGAGCACGGCCGCGATGTTGCCGTCGGTCTTCATCCACGTGGCGGTCATCCGGTCGACCAGCGCAGGGGAAGGATCGTCGCTGACGAAGCGCACGGCCAGCTTCTGCGAGATGAAGTGAGCGGTCGCCGGACTGGTTGCAAGGATGTGCAGCACCTCAAACCCTTCCTTGATACCGTCTTCCTTGATCTCGTGCCCGAGGACGACCTTGGTCCCGGGTTCGTGGCGGTTGGGATCAAAGAGGAACTCACCCGGCGCGCTGTGATACTGCTGCATCCCGCGCTGCCCGCCGCGACCGCCGAAGCGGCCCATGCCTGCGCCCATCGGCTGCTGCGCAAACATGCCCTGGTAGGGGCGATCGATCGTCCAGCCGGTAAAGCACTTTGCGACCTCGATGACGTCCTTCTGCGTATAGCCGCCGTTGACCCCGAGGGTGTGCAGCTCCATCAGCTCGCGGCCGTAGTTCTCGTTGATGCCTTTGGGCAGCTTCTGCGCGGCAGCGGCGTCGGGACGGAGGGACTGAATATTCTTGACGCGATCGGCGGCGAGCGAATGGTCCCCGATGCTCTCCCAGTTGTCGAGATACATCAACATGGCTGGGCTCACGGCAGTAGCGGCCAGCAGGTCCTCGAAACGACCGAGCGAGCGCGGCAGGATCGTATCGCGCTGGTAGGTCGCGAGCATGTACGGCTCGAGCTGGTTCTTGCGGGCGTAGACGCTGAAGTGGTTAAGCCAGAAGTCAGCCATCACCGCCTGCAGCTGGCGGTTGGAGTCGATATCGCGCAGCAGCCGCGTCTCCATGGCCTCGGCCCCAACGACGCGCGCCGGGCCCTGCATCGCGAGCACGACCTCGGTCTGCGCTGGCGTCATGCCCTGCGTCAGCAACGCGCGCTGCGCTGGCTTCAGGGCCTCACGAAATGCGACAGACTCCTCGCCGGACATTGCAAGCAGGCGGTCATAGCGCTTGTCGGAGGGAAGCTGGACGATCTGCCGGGCGTCGGCCGGATCCATCGCGGCGATGACTTCGGAGTGCTTAAGAGCTTTGCCTTTCTTCCCTTTGGCGGTGTCCGCGGGTGCTACCCCGCTGCCCCGTGAAGCCGACGGTTGCATCATCGCGGAGTCGGCCATGTCGCCTTCGGGATTGGCTTCTCCCGCAGCCTGCGTCAGCGGCCGCGCCATGCCGGGAGCGGCGCCGTCCGCCTGCTCTCTTTGGCCTGCGCTCTGCTTCTTTTGCTGAGCTTCATAGTTCGCCAGGGCGTCAGCGTAGATCGCATGCTCGACCGGATCGGACGGAAGCGGCGTGCCTCGACTGGCCATCTGCTTCAAGACCTGCGGAGGCGGAAACCGCCGCATCAGGTCAGAGTTCTTCATCTGCGACGCAGGATATTGAGCGAGCTCCGCCTGGAACGCTGCGTCGTCGATCCGGTCGGGATGAAGCTGCTGGTCGAACCAGCGATCCAGCCCCATCCGCTCGGCAGCCGCTACGTCCCCAGGACGAGGGCCGAAGGTGAGCCGATTGAGCGCCTGAAGTGCACGCTCGTGCCCGGTAAGTCTGACTTCGCGCGACGCCTGCGCTGGAGTCTCGCCATCGAGAGGAGCAGCAATCGCGGGGGGGACCATCATGAGCGCACAAAGGACAGCAGTCACTGACGCGTTGAAGGCGCACAGGATGTAGCGGGAGGCGTTGCGTTCAGGGCGCATAAATGGGGAACTCCTTCACGTCCCGTGGGATGGCGACTTTGCGCCGTCAAAAACAGGGCACGCCCAGTAATACCCGGAACCGGAGCCATGGTCGCGAGAAAAGGAATGAATTTCTCTGTGAACCACGTCGTATTCATCGCATCACGCGATGAATACCGTGGGTTGATCGCGGCGCGGATGTCCGAGGGCGCGAAATTCGCCACCCCAACAGCTGCGACTGTCGCATTTCACTCCGCAAAGCGAGCTCCGCAGACGGGCGCCGATACATTGCGTTGACTGAAACACGCAATACCCCCGGATTCCGGTCGGGGCGCATGAAGTGTGGCAGGTCCCGGAGAACTCCGGTTTGCCAAGGAGTAACACGATGATCCCTTCTCTACAGGATCCGCGGTGGAAACGAGCATTCAGCAACGTCCCCGCCATTCAGAAGTGCAGCCTGTCAACTCGCATGCTGTTCGCCCGCATCAAGGTCCGGCTTCAACTGGACACCTCTGACGCGACGCTGCAACGCGCCATCAGTGAAGTCCATGACTACTTTGAGAAGAACTACGGCGCCGTGAAGAATGAGCTCCCCCTCATCTTCGGATAGCCCACATCGCATTTCCCGGAAGGAAGAAGGCAGATGACAGAAACAGCACAGATTTCGATGATGACCAGCGAGCAGGTCTCGTCTTTGATCCAGGCCGGACAGCGGGTATGGGTCGCGGGCGATGAGGCATTGCTCTCAACACTGCCCAAGGGCGATTGGATCGGGGCCACGACTCCCTACTTCATGACCGAAGAGGGCGGAGCCCACACCCAGCAGTCTCTCCAGGTGACAATTCTCCCGAAGGAGGTCGCGAAGATCTCGGCCCGGTTCTACTCGGCGGAAGAGCTCTGCGGCCTGGCGGCAGACTATCCCGCCAACGGGTTTGCCTACATTCTGATTCCGGCGTTCAGCAAAGCCCACAGCGTCTTCGCGCAGGACTGCTCGAACTGGCCGGGTGTCTTCGATCGTCCGCTCATCGGCTGGATTGCCGGTGTGAACGTTGACCAGATCGGGTCAGCGACGCCAAAGGTCTTCAATGGTCTTACGGGGGAAAGTTCCGCGGAGAAGGCCGTCGTGATGCACGTTGAGCTCGTTTCGGAATTGATGGCTCACGCGAACATCATCAACCTCTTCGAGCCGGCCGCTGGCGATGTGCTTACGTTCCCGGCCGTGGGCTTCGACGTGACGGAGTGCTTCGTCAACGGCGAGGCGCGTAACTTTTCGGCCTACCTGACAGAGCACGCCTACGACACCCGGCTCCCGCTGGTGGCGGACTACATGGGGGCGCATGTCAACGTGAGTGTCCGCAGCGTGGACGCGCTCGCAGGTAAGGTTAGCTTCTACGCTCCGGTCTTTCCGGGAGTGGAATATAAGGCTGCCGCCCCCGTGGCCGACTATGCCACGGAGTTCCGCAATCGCCTCGTCGACAACCACGAGAATCCGGTGTTCACCTGCAACTGCATCCTGAACTACCTTTATGCCGGACTCGAAGGCACCAAGACGGGCGACTGGACCGGGCCCATCACGTTCGGCGAGATCGCTTACATGCTGCTCAATCAGACGTTGGTTTACCTGACGTTCGAAAAGGCCTCCTAGCGCGCAGGGCGCTTGCAATGAAGAGAGCCTGGACCAAAGTCCAGGCTCTCTTCATTGCAGTCGCTCGTGTCGCAGTGGGTCTAGAACGCGGCCAGTTCCACCATCGCGTCGAAGATGCGCCCCGCCTGCGGCAGAATAAGGTCTTCGAGAATGGGCTGGTAGGCGACGAAGGTGTCCATACCCGCGACGCGGCGTACCGGAGCGTCCAGGTCGTGGAAGAGTTCATCGCCGATACGAGCGGCGATCTCCGCACCGTAGCCCCAGCTCTGCATATCCTCATGCGCGATGAGCACCTTGCTCGTCTTGCGCACCGACTCTGCGATGGCTTCCCAGTCGTACGGGCTCAGCGAGCGCAGGTCAATCACTTCGACGTCAATGCCCTTCTCGACTTCCATGCGGCGAGCCGCTTCGAGCGCCCGCGGAACAACGGCGCCGTAGGTGATCACGGTCAGGTCCTTACCCTTGCGAGCGACCTTCGCTTTGCCGAACGGCACCGTGTAGTCCGGTCCCGGATACGGCTCGCGACCATAGACCGCACGGTACAGGTTCTTGTGCTCGAAGAAGAGCACTGGGTCGTCGCACCGAATCGCCGTGCGCAGCAGGCCGATGGCATCGCGTGCGTCCGATGGCATCACAACACGCACACCAGGTGTGTGCGTGAAGATGCTCTCACCCGACTGCGAGTGATAGATCGAACCACCCGTGAGGTAGCCACCCATAGGAACGCGCATCACGAGCGGGCAGGAGAACGTGCCATTCGAGCGCCAGCGCATCACGCTCATCTCGTTGCGCATCTGGTGCATAGCAGGCCAGATGTAATCAAAAAATTGGATTTCAACGACGGGCTTCATGCCGCGTACGGCCATGCCGATGGCGCGGCCGACGATGTTGGCCTCGGCGAGGGGGGAGTTAAAAACGCGGTCGTTGCCGAACTCATACTGCAGCCCGGCAGTCACGCCGAAGACGCCCCCCTTACCCTTCACCGCACCTGCACGCAGAGCCTGATCGCGTGTGGCGTCAGCGACGTCCTCGCCGAAGACCACGATGCGCTCGTCGCGGCGCATCTCGTCCCGGAGGCAGGTGTTGATGAGGTCGAGCATGGTGCGGTCCTCACCGCTGTTCTGCGGCGTCGAGGAGAAGCGCCCGTCGGTCGGATTCAGGTTCTCGGAGTACTGGTGCAGCAGAATCGTTGGGGGCTGGGCGGGTTGGGCTCCCACGGCACGATCGCTTGCGACCTGGACCTCGTCCTCCACGCTCTTGTGAAGCTCGTCGAGTCCACGCTGATCGAGGACTCCTTTTTCGAGCAGCCATACCTGCATCTTCGCGATGGGATCACGCAGCGCGTCGGCCTGGATCTCCTCTTCGCTGCGGTACTTGCGCTCATCATCGGAAAGCGAGTGCGAATACGGGCGCACGACGTGCCCATGTACCAGCGCCGGTCCCTTGCCGGAGCGGCAATACGCGACAGCCTCGACCATCGCCTCATAGCTGGCAATCGGGTCGGTGCCGTCGATTTCGGCAAAGTGGAAGTTCGGGAAGTTCGCCACGAGCTTCGAGATGCTGCCGCCCGGAGTATTCGCTTCTACCGGGGTCGAGATCGCGTAGCCATTGTCCTCAACGACATACATCACGGGAAGTTTGTTGTTCGAAGCCGAATTGAGCGACTCCCAGAACTCTCCCTGCGACGTCGAACCCTCGCCGATCGAGACGTAGGTCACCTCGTCACCGTGGTACTGGACGTCCTTGAACTGGCGGTAGTCGAACAGTGCCGGATCGGGCTTCTTCGCCGACTCGGGGTGATGCGAGAAGTAGCGGCCAGCCTCTGCGCAGCCGATCGCATGCAGGCACTGCGTGGCAGTGGAGCTGGACGGCGAAACGATGTGCAGCTCCGGCGAGGTCCAGTGTGAGGGCATCTGGCGGCCACCCGACTGCTTGTCGTCTGCGGCACCCACGGCCTGCAGAAGCTGCTCTTCGGCGGTCTGGCCAAGCGCAAGGCAAATGGCGCGGTCGCGATAGTACGGGAAGAACCAGTCGTATCCGGGCCTCAGGGCAAGGCCTGCGGCGACAAGAAGAGCCTCGTGTCCCGCGCAGGAAATCTGGAAGAAGATCTTCTGCTGGCGCTTGAGAAGGATCTCGCGGTCATCGACCTTTCGCGAAAGGTACATGAGCCGGTAGAAACGGACGAGCTGTGCGGCGTTCAGGCCGCCTGCAATGGGCTGCGAGCCCCTAAGGTCGCTAAGGTCTGCAAGGTCAGCGGGTGCGTCCGCGGACTGCACAGGGGTCGACGTCGCACGCGCCACAGCTAGTTCTCCTCTCGGCCCAGGTCTTTCACTGCCGTTACAGATTTTACCCGCTGGCCGGGTTTCGTGGAGTGGGGCGATCCACAGAGCTATCGTTGCCTGCGACGGCAGGCTGCAGCGGAAACCTCGTGCTCCGAAGTGCCGCGGAGCGAGTTAGCCGGGACGCGCCGCAAGAGGAATGTTCCAGCGGCGGAGAGCGGCATTCCAAAGTGGGCGAAACGGCCGTTTCTGATGGTGTCGCACGTCACACGACCGCTGCACCACGGCTGAGATCGATTGGCAGCCCCGCCGATAGGCCTTCCGTTGAGTCGTACGTTGCGCTCTCGAAAGGGCCTCCCAGTGCTTCGCCTTTCCTCATCCGCTCTTCGCCAAACCACGTTCCTCGTTACCGGTCTCATCGCCCAGTGCCTGCTCTTCTCGGTTTCAACCGCGAATGCCCAGTCAGCCGCACCTGGCACACGTCTCACATCTACGGATAGCTCAATCGTTGCCGAGACAGTGCCGGGACACCTGGTTGTCATCTACCGTGATGGCCATATCCCCGCCGACGCCGATGCGTTGTTGTCCGCTGCTGGAGCCCCCGCCGCACGGCACCTGCGACACCTTGGTGTGTCCACCGTGTCGATAGCGCCTGCGAACGAAGCCAGTGTGCGATCCCGGCTTGCGGCACGGCCTGAAGTGGCGGTCGTCCTGCAGGATCGCGTTGTTCGCGGGCATGCTGTCCTCTTCGCGACAAGCCCTGATGCGGATGCTTTCGCATCTCCTCAGACACCGAACAGGGCTGTCGCCCGTTCGGCCATTGTGAGTTCCCCGACTGCTCCTCCCACGAGTACGACGCGCCTGGTGCCGAGGATCTTCAGCTCCATTGGAGACCAGAGCCTGACGCCACCACCCGCAACGGTTCCTCCTCCTCCTCCTCCTCCTCCGGTTGTCTCCCCCTACGACACCTACTACGATTCGCCGCAGGGCTGGGCCGTCCGGCAGGCTGGTGGATACGGAGCTGGCGTGGCCGGTGGACCGGCAACAGGGCCGTGGAACACCTCTGCAGGCGCGGGAGCGCGCATTGCCGTGCTGGACAGCGGCGTTGACGCCACGCATCCCGACATTGCTCCGAACCTCGTGTACCAGAGTTCTTTCGTCGACCAGACCCAGAACGGCGAGCCAAGCCCCTGCGACGACGGCAGCCCGCAGGACCAGACGGGGCACGGCACGTGGGTCGCATCGCTGGCTACGGGTGCGCTCGGCTCCGGCACAGGGAACGTGGTGGGTGTCGCTCCGCAGGCTTCCCTGCTCAACATTAAGGTTCTGGAGCGTCTTCCATCGGCTACGGGGGCCTCAACGGTCGCGCAGTGCGAGGCTGGACAGCCCGGGGGGCTGTTGAGCTGGGTGCTCGCGGGAATCAACGACGCCGTCGAGCAGCATGCGACGGTGATCGTGCTGTCCCTGGGTTCGGTCGTCGACCTGACCACCGGTGATGGCGCCGGATGGAAGGCACAGTTCGACAGCGCGACCTATGCGGCGGAGCAGGCCGGAGCTGTTGTGGTCGCCGCCGTCGGCAACGATGGCCTCAACCTTGGCGGAGGCCGCTATATCGAGCTTCCCGCGCAAGCGCGCGGCGTCCTGGCGGTCGTGGCTGACACGAACCCAGCCTGCGCGGAGAACCTTGCGGAGAATGCAACCTGCGCGGCCGGTGCGATCACTCGCCCCTACTACAGCAACTATGGCGTGACCGGAGCGATTTCCGCGCCGGGTGGAAGCTATCCTGAGGGCCCCGATACCGGGGTGAGCGGCTTCGTGCGCGGAGCGTGCTCCAGTGGGCTTAGCAACACCACTGACGGCCTTCCTGCAACCACCGGTTCCAGCTTCGGCTGCTTCGGGCTGGGCCATGTCCCGTATGTGCAGGCGATGGGAACCAGCGCGGCGGCGCCGCTCGTCGCCGGAGCTGTTGCAATATTGCGCGCGGAACGACCCGCATTCACCCCGGCTCAAATCGTCGCGCTGCTGCAGTCCACAGCCACAACGTCGGCCGGGATGACCGAACCGCAACTCAATCTGCCAGCTGCCCTGGCCAGATGAGCGAAGGTCTCCCGGATAAGGTGCGCTAGTAGCGCTCGCGATCCTTCATCTCGTGGGCGAGCTTCTCGATCTCACTGGCCTTCTTAATGACGGTGAGCGAGAGATCGTTCTTGGTTGACTTGTTTACCTCAGTTTTGAGGTCATTGGAGAGCTCGACCAGCTTGTCAGCGTCGGCGAGGAGCTTCCTCTGCCGATCCGTCGCGTAGGTGCGCGCCTGCGTAGCCTCGCGGGTCTTCACGAGCGGATCCGTCTCGTCCTGCATATTTGGCGTAGGTGGAGGTCCCACAGCCCCGCCATCGAGCGGCGAAGGGTGAGTACTCTGACCGCCGCCCAAAGACACACCCAGCAGCATCAGGATTGCACCGGCCAGCCAGGACGCTGTCCGCCTCTTTTCCGTCACTTTGTGTTCGCTGTTCATCGCATCACCTCGAGGACTCTACTTCCTTCGCGGACCAGGCATCATCCAGCTCGGTATTCTGAATCCTAGAGGTACCGAACGATGAGCCGACTACAAAATATCTCTGCCTCGCTGAATACGACCACTGCACACGTGCTGGACTCGTCGCCTGCTGGCGGCACGATCCCCAAGGATGAGCATTTCTTCAAAGCCATCCTTGAGGGGTGGCACACAGACCTGATCGCCTTCGTCCAGAACGGCGTTCCGAAGTTGGTCGTGGCGTTTCTTCTGGCGTTCCTTGCCCAGCGCGTGACTGCATTCTTTGTTCGCCGCCTGCAGCATCGCGCCGACAAGCTGGTGGGAAACTCGCAGAGGGCTGCCCAATTGCGCACCATGGCCGCCATCGTACGCGCGACGGCTTACGGTGTCATCGGCTTTTACCTGTTCGTCGAATTCCTCGCCGCGCTCAACGTCTCTCTCGGGCCGTTCATCGCGTCGGCAGGAGTCATCGGCCTTGGCATCAGCTTCGGAGCGCAGTCGATCTTCAAGGACATGCTCACCGGCATCTTCATCCTCATTGAGGACCAGTACAACGTCGGCGACACAATCAAAATCGCGTCCCTGACCGGCACGGTGGAAGATCTCTCGCTGCGCATCACGCGCCTGCGTGATGGCGATGGCACGCTGTACATCGTTCCCAACTCGCAGATCACGACGGTGTCGAACCTCTCGCGCGACTTCGCGGTGGGCACGCTGAATGTAAGTGTCGATGCCCGCGAAGATCCAGATCGTGTCCTGCGCGTGCTGCAGCAGCTCGCGACCTCCGTGCGGAACGATGTGGCCTTCAAGGACATCGTCATCAGCGATCCTTCGATCCCCGGCGTCGACAAGATCTCCGGCTACGAGGTGATCTATCCCATCACCGTCCGGGTGATGGTGAACCAGCGCGACGGCGTGCTGCGTGAGCTTCGCCGCCGGGTCCTGAAGGCCTTTGCCGACGAGAGCATTGCCTTTGGCTCGACGAGCTCAACCATGATCCTGCAGAGCCCCGACCCGAAGGCCGAGGCCGCAAAGGCCAAGGCGGACGCGGCTGCGGAGCCGTTGCCATCGACGCCCACCCCGGGAGCGTGACAACGCTCTGACGGCCTACTCCGTCAGAGCGTTGATGACTTCCTCTCCGCTGCTCACCGGTGGCAGGCACGAGCTTCCGCGACAGATCAGAGCGACGCCGCCCTGCTCATGAGGAAGGTTCGGCAAGGTTTGCAATAGAGCGGGGGGAAGCGTCCTCAGCTGGTCCCGACGCACGGAGATGACACTCTTGTTGACCATGAAGCGGGCTGTGGCGGCGAGCTGCATGTCCGCCGCCGCTGAATCGTCACCCACAACGCATACCTGAACCGAACCCGAAATCGCGCGACGCAGCGCAAGCCCGTAGCTTGCGGAGTACAGGCCGAAGTGCTCGACCATGCCACCGAAAGCCTCCAGCGTTTCGCGTGCGAGCTTCTCGTACTGAGGATCGTCGGCCAGTGCGCTGAGTCGCAGAAGCACCATCGCTGCAGTTGAGTTTCCGGCGGGCGTCGGAGAGTCCTGCAGCGGCTTGCGCTGTGCAGAGAGTGCGCCGAGAGCTCCGGGTTTGGTCTCTGCGTCGAAGAATCCGCCACCGCCCTCCGTGTCGTAAAAACGCTTGACCATCTGGTCGGCGAGCCCCTTGGCTGCCAGGTAGTACCGGATCTCTGCGGTCGCTTCCCATGCATCCAGCGCAGCGGCGGCGAGGAACGCATAGTCGTCGAGGACGGCATCAATGCGGACTGTGGTACCACCTTCGCCGTAAGCGACCACGCGAGCAAGGCCAAGTTCCGGATCCCACGCCGCATCGAGTACACGATCGAGCGACTTCAGCGCGAACGCAACGGGCTCGGCGAGGCGCAGCGTGCGGCCGGCGATGAGGTACGCCGAGATGCACATGCCGTTCCAACCGGTGTAGATGGTCTTGTCGACATACGGCGTGCGGCGCTGCAGCCGTGCCGCGTACATCTTGCCCTGGGCGGCCTCAAGGAGAGCTTGCGCTTCTTCGCCGCTCCTGCCAAGGGTGTTCGCCACGACTGCAATGTCTGCCGGGACGTGCAGCACGTTCTTCGACGGATTGTGGTGCATGTCGCCAACGACGCGAATGTTGAAGTATGCCGCGGCTACTTCAAGCTCCTCGGGCGTGAGTGCCGCCGCGGCCTCGTCGCGCGTCCAGGTGAAGTAGTCGCCATCGTCATCGAGCGAATCGTCGGCATCCTGTGAAGCGTAGAACCCGCCATGGACGCGATCGGAAAGCCAACCGTCCATCCACCGTATGATGTCCTTCGCAACGGCGGCAAACTCCGGATCGGCGGTGCTGGCGAAGGCATGCGCGTAGTTCTTCAACAGCTCGGAGTTGTCATACGCCATCTTCTCGAAGTGCGGCACGATCCAGCGTTCATCGACCGAATAGCGATGGAAGCCGCCGGCGAGCTGGTCGTAGATGCCGCCTCGCGCCATACGCTTGAGCGTGGTCAGCGCGACCTCACGCGACTTATCCGACAACGCCGTACCCCGCGTAGCTTCATCCAGCAGAAGATCGATTGCACCCGAGTGCGGGAACTTGGGCTGCGAGCCAAAGCCGCCATTACGCGGATCGTACGAGGTCAGCGCCGCCCCGATGAGCTTCTCAAGCAGCGGCGTTCCCGGATCCTTCGCGAAGGCTGAGAAGCTCTCATTGTGCTCGATGGCGTTCATCACGCTCGCAGCCGTCTCTTCCACCTCGGTGCGGCGTTCGGCGTAAGCCCCCGCAATCGATCGCAGGACGGAGCCAAAGCCCGGGCGGCCATAACGGTTGTCGGGAGGAAAGTACGTGCCGCCGAAGAAGGGCTTGCCATCCGGCGTGAGGAATGCGGTCAGTGGCCAGCCGCCCTGCCCACTGATCGCTGAGACGGCGCTCTGATAACGGACATCAACGTCGGGGCGCTCGTCGCGATCGACCTTCACCGCAACGAAGAGGTCGTTGATCATCGCGGCCATCTGCGGATCTTCGTAGCTCTCGCGATCCATCACGTGGCACCAGTGGCACCAGACCGCGCCAATGTCCAGCAGGACGGGCTTGTTCTCGCGCTGGGCGCGCTCAAAAGCCTCCGCGCCCCACTCGTGCCAGTTCACCGGCTGATGCCGTGCGGAGCGGAGGTAAGCGGATGCGGAGTTGGCAAGTGCGTTGAGGGAATGCTCGTGACTCATACGTGCTTAAGTCTACGCGGCGGGCACTGTGGTTGATTCACAGAGCCCCCGATCCGCAATCCACGAGCGACAAAACAAACGCGCCGGCGATGAGGCCGGCACGTTGCTGTGGAGGTTGCGGTAAGACTAGCTTGCGGGTGGTGGCGGAGCTACAGCCGGAATCGGCTTGGGTGCTGCCGGAGGCTCCGGCTTCGTGAGCCCCGGGATCGCCGGGACCTTCGATATCGAGCCCGAAGCGGCATCGGTGATGCTGATGCCATAGTCGTCCAGGGTTGAGGCGAGCAGCTGCCGCAGTGCTGCACGGTCCTTCGCGTACGCGGCCTTTGCGGCGATCAACGTGTTCTCCGACAGCGCGAGATTACGCTGCTGTTGCAGCACGAGAGCCGTGGTGGAAGCGCCGAGGTGATACTTCTTCTGCTCGGAGTCCAGCGATTGCGCGGCGTAGTCGCGCGAAGCCTGGGAGGCGTTGACCTGAGCGCGATCATTGGTCAGCGCAAACTGGCTGTTGATCACATTCATGCGGATCTGCGTGTAGAGCTGTTGCAGGCGCATCTCGCTCTGCCGAAGCTCCATCTGTGAACGGGCCTGGTCGGCCTGGGCCACGCGGTTTCGCAGCGGGATGTTGATGTTCACCCCGACGCCGTAGTTCTGGTTGGTGTTGTTGAACGTGCTGTTCAGCACCGACCCATAGCCGGAATTGGTAGGGCACGCGGAGATCGGGAAGCCGTAGAGCTGGACTTCCTGCGCGCACGCCGGACTCACCGTACCACCAAGCCCGCTACCGCCATAGAAGCCATAGGCGTCGACCACCGGGAGCAGGCCATTCCGCTCTGCCTTGATAGTGATCTGGTTGTTCTTCATGTTCAGGACGGCTTGCTCGATCTGCGGGTTGTTCGAGTAAGCCTCCTTCACAAGGTCATCGGCAGTGACGTCCTCTTCAGGCAGGCGCTCGAGGCTGACGCGGTCCGTCGGAATCACTGGAGCAGCGGACAGCGCGGCATCATTCAGGTTGCGAGCGATGGCCTGCTTCATCAGCAACTGCTGGTATTCAAGATTGGTCTGCGAAGCGACGAGCGCCTGTTTATCGCTGGCGACCGAAGCATCGGAGTTCACCACATCGAGCGGGGCCAGCGTACCGATCTCGACCTGCTTGCGATTGTCGGCGGTGAGCTGCGAGGACTGGGTGAGCGCCCGCTCTTTGGCCTGCTCATCTTCATAGGCACTCACCAGTGCCCAGTAGATGTTCTCCACCTGGTTGACCGTGTAGAGCAGCTGTTGCCGGAAGGCCGCATCCGTAATCTGGCGGGTGTTCTTCGCCTGCAGGATGAAGCGGCCGTTGATCCCCGGGCCGAAGCCCTGCAAGAGGTGCTGCGTTACCTGCGCGACGAGGCTCGTATTGAGCTGCGGTGTGTACGCGCTGTTCGGGTTGTTCGTGCTCACGCGTTGGTTGTTGAAGGTCACCTGCATCTGCGTGCCCGAGAGGAAACCCTGGGTGTAGCCAAAGTTGAAGGTGCCGGTGTTGTTGTAGATCGAAGGCAGACCGCCGCTGAACAGGGGCGTCGCCTGCGCCTGTTTCTGCGACTGGTACTCGATCGCACTGGTCAGCGTGGGATCCATGTTCTCGGGCGTCGGGCCCGCACCATTGGTGCTGAGCACGATACCGCCCGAGCCGGTACCTGAACCACCGGCAGCGCTGCTGGTACCGCCCGGGCCACCGCCGCTGGTGATGGTCGAGGTTGAGCCGCCGATGGTGTTCGTCACGAGGCCCGTGGAGACGCCGCGCAACGAGGCTCCGGCCCGGGCACGAAGCAGATCCGTGTCTGCGATGTCCAGGTTGATGCGGGCGATCGCGATGTCGAAGTTGTTCTCGAGGGCCAACGTCACAGCATCAGACAGGCTCAGGTAGATCTTGCCGTCGCGCAGGAGGTCGTCGAGGCGGGGCGTGTTTGTGAGGCGCGGCTCGGGGTAGTCCGTCCGCTGATACCAGCTCAAAGGGTTGGGAAAGCCCGAATGGCCCTTGCTGTAATCGTGCGCGGTCGGCCGCAGGAAGAGCGGCTGCGTGGGGTTCGGAGCCGCAGGCAGTGCCGCGCTCACCGGCGCGGCGTTCGAAGATACCTGCTGTGCTGCGGCGACCTGCGCCACGGCCGGTGTAACCGAACTCCACACCACGAGGGCCACGCAGGCCGCAGCCTGCCCATGCTTCCAGTTCACGATCAACTCTCCAGCCGGAGCGGCACATGGATGGACGATTGCTGCCCGGCACAGTCAGCTACGCGGACTGTGCCCGATTGGTTCCCTTTGCGCTCAGGACAAGCTCAAGTATAGGTGCGGAACCGAGGTGCGGGGGTGGTGAGTGCCAGCCCCGCCCGTCTTAGTCCAGTGCTTCCCTGCCGCCCCCGTGGCGTCCGATCGCACCGCTCCCGTATCGTGGAGGAGTGCCGCACTTCAAGCTGACCCTGAGCTACGACGGAACGCCGTATCACGGCTGGCAGGTGCAACCGGACCTGAGCACCGTGCAGGGCTGCCTGGCGCACGCCATCGCCGAGGTCACCGGGGAAAACGTGCTTCCGCAGGGCTCGGGGCGAACCGACGCCGGGGTTCATGCGCTGGGCCAGGTGGCCTCTTTCAGCCTCGCGGTCAGGATTCCCGTCGCGAACCTCCATCGCGCGCTGAACCGTGTCTTACCTCCCAGCATCCGTGTGCTCACGACGGAGGAGGTCGACGCCTCCTTCCACGCGCGGCACAGCTCTCGCGGCAAGATCTACGAATACCGGCTCTTCGAGCGTCGCAGGCACGGCGGTCCGCTGCTCGCTGGTCGCCTGCCGGAACGCGCATGTTCCCCGTTTCTCGCCCCCTGGGTGTGGGACTGCCGGTGGCCTCTGGATCTCGCGGCCATGGAGAGCGGGGCTACGCCGCTGATTGGAACGCAGGATTTTTCCAGCTTTGCCGCAGGCGACCTGGACAAGGGGCAACGGCTGGCAGACGACGACTCGGACCCGGGCGAATCTGGCCCTAACCCGATCAAAACGATTCACTCGATTGCCCTGGCCCGAACGGAAGAACTGCTCACCTTCCGAATCCACGGCTCGGGATTTCTCCACCACATGGTCCGCAACATCGTGGGCACACTGGTGGAGATCGGTCGCGGGGCCCTGACACCAGAGCGGATGACCGGCATCCTCACGGCGAGAGATCGCAGTGCAGCCGGCCCTACAGCGCCGGCTAAAGGACTTTTTTTGGCCGAAGTGATCTACCCTCCGCATCCAATCTTCGAGCACATGCGGCTGGATCGCACGAGCCTGGAGGCCTCTGGAATGGAATCGCGCGGGATGGATATCGTCGCGGAACATGAGGAAGTCGCGCGATGAGCTTTCCATTGCCGCCCGCGCCGCGCCGCATCGCTGGCCTGGCGGAGTTGCGTGCGGTGCATCAGGCCTTTCAATGGCTGCACCTGAATGAGGTTCAACTCCGCCGCTGGCAGCTGGAGTTTCTTGCCATCCCTGCGCCGCCTTTCGGGGAAGGTCCCCGGGCCGCGTGGTTCCGGGACCGCTTCCAGGATCTGGGCCTCGAGAACGTCCACATCGACGCAATCGGCAATGCGCTGGGCGAACTCCGCGGAGCGAACGAAGGACCCGATCCTCCCCTGATGCTGCTCTCAGCACACCTGGATACCGTATTCCCGGAAGGGACGGACTGCACACCGCGTGAGGATGGCGACCGGATCCTCGGGCCCGGATCGTGCGACAACGGCGCAGGTCTCGCAGGGCTACTCGGCCTGGCTGCTGCGATGAAATGGTCGGGCGTCGAGCCTGCGTGCACCATCCTCTTTGCGGCTAACGTCGGCGAAGAGGGAGAAGGCGACCTTCGCGGCATGCGCCACCTCTTTGGTTCAGGCTCTGAGTACTTTCAGCGCATCGGAGCTGCTCTGGCGCTGGAAGGTAGCGGGACAGGATCGGCCGTCAACCGGGCTCTGGGCGGCCGACGGCTGCGGGTGACTGTTGGAGGGCCAGGTGGACATTCCTGGGCCGATGCCGGCCGGCTTAACCCCATCATCGCGCTGTCTGAGGCCATCGCGAAGCTGGGCGATCTCCGCCTCCCGCAGCGCCCGCGGACCACATTGAACGTAGGTACGATTCGCGGCGGAACGTCTGTCAACTCCATCCCCGAGTTTGCCACTGCCGACTTTGACCTGCGGTCCATCGCTCCCATTGAGATCGACCGCGCCGAGCTGGCCGTCCTTCGCGTCCTCACGAACGCGGTAGAGCGCTACAACCAGCCACTGGCACCGGCTCCATCTCCCGGAGGGGTCAAGGCCGTAATCCCGGACCTGCGGCTTACGCTTCACGCCGAACGCATTGGCGATCGCCCGGCGGCGATGCTGATGCCAGGATCGGCGATCGCTCAATCCTTGAGCGCTGTGGACCGTCACCTGGGGATCGGAACCGAGCTGCGAATCGGTTCGACCGACGCGAACCTCCCGCTCTCGCTGGGCATCCCTGCGCTGGCGGTTGGCGCGGGTGGACACGGCGCCGGAGTTCACACCCTCGCCGAGTTCTACGACCCCACAGGTCGTGAGCTTGCTCTGCGGCGGGTCTTGCTGCTGGCGCTCGATGCTTGCCAGATCGCCGCTGCGCCGCAGTCGCTCGATGCCGCCGCAGATTGAGGCTGGCGCTGCATTCCCCCTAACCGTCCGCCAGGCCGCGAGCGCTCCAAGCGCCAATCCTGCGCCCTTCGTACAATGAAAGATGCCATGAAACTTGAAGACTTCACGCCATTCCGCAATGAGCCTTTTACTGACTTCACCACCGCAGAGAACAAGAACGCGATGCAGGAGGCGCTTGGGGTAGCTCGCTCCGCCCTTGGCCAGAGCTACGACCTGTACATCGGTGGCCGCCCGGAGCGGACTGCGAAGAAGTTCCACTCGGTGAATCCGGCGCGGCCCGCTGAGATCGTCGGCACCCATTTCGAGGCCGGACCTGAAGAGGCTCAGGCCGCCATCGACGCCGCGCAGCTGGCCTTCGCCACCTGGAAGCACACAACCGTCTCTGATCGTGCGGGGCTCCTCCTCAAAGCGGCTTCGATGATTCGCGAGCGGCATCTCGACTTCTGCGCGTGGCTGACGCTCGAGGTTGGCAAGAACTTCGCTGAGGCCGACGCTGACGTAGGCGAATGCATCGACTTCCTCGAGTTTTATGCGCGCGAGGCACTGAAGCTGGACGCCGCCACCACTCCCATCCAGTTTCCGGGTGAGCGGAATCTGCTACGCTACGTTCCTCTGGGCGTTGGGGCTGTCATTCCGCCGTGGAACTTCCCCTTCGCCATCATGGCGGGTATGACCTGCGCGGCGATCGTGACCGGCAACACAGTCGTGCTCAAGCCTTCGCCCGACGCACCGACGATCGCTGCCCGTTTCGTCGAACTGATGATTGAAGCGGGGCTTCCCGATGGCGTCATCAACCTCGTGCAGGGTGGTCCCGACGTAGGGCGCGCTATCACCGAGAACGCCGCGATCCGGTTCATCGCCTTTACGGGCTCGAAGAAGGTTGGGCTCGAGATCCACGCCAATGCAGCGAAGACTCTGCCAGGCCAGCGCTTTATCCGCCGCACCATCCTCGAGCTGGGTGGCAAGGACGCCATCATCGTCGAGGCGGACTGCGACATCGATGCAGCCGTTGAGGGCGTTGCAACCTCGGCCTTCGGATTCAACGGCCAGAAGTGCTCGGCCTGCTCGCGCGTCATCGTCGAGGACTCGATCTATGACGTCTTCTGCGATCGCCTTGCGGCGCGAGTTTCGAAGTTTGAAGTCGGCGATCCCGCCGAGAACGTGTATCTCGGCCCGGTGATCAATGAAGTCGCCAAGAAGCGGGTGCTCGATTACATCGAGATCGGCAAGACCGAAGGCAGACTGATCGCCGGTGGCAATGCCATCGACAAGGAAGGCGGCTACTACCTCGAGCCGACGATCTTCGCGGACATCGCGCCTACGTCGCGCATCGCCCAGGAAGAGGTCTTCGGTCCCCTGCTCGCGGTCATCCGCTCGAAGGGCTTCGATGACGCGCTGGCCATCGCCAACGACACCGAGTACGGCCTCACCGGAGCGCTCTACACGAACTCCCGCGAGAAGCTGGCGCGCGCCCGCGACGAGTTCCACGTCGGCAACCTGTACTTCAATCGCAAGTGCACCGGGGCGATGGTGGGAGCTCACCCCTTTGGTGGCTTCAACCTCTCCGGAACTGACTCCAAGGCCGGCGGCCCGGACTATCTGCTGCTCTTTACGCAGGCCAAGTCGGTTGCTGAGAAGATTGGCGTCGTCTCACAACACGATGAGGAGCAGGAACAGCGGATGGGGATTTAGAAAATCGGCGAGACTGGATTCGGGAGACGGACGCGACCTTCAGGCCGTATCTCGTCTCTCGAATCTGTTTCTATGCGCTCTTCACCAGCTCGGCGCGAACGCGGGCGGCGGCGTCTGCCAGGGCGCGATGGTGCACCGTGAACAGCGCAAGCTCGAGACGATCACTTACCCCGGTCTTGTCATAGATCGACCGCAGATAGTTCTTGACCACCTGTTCCTTGGTTCCCAGCAGGTCGGCGATGCCCTTGTTCTTGTAGCCTTCGGCAATCAGCGCAACGATCTGAAGTTCCTTAGGCGTGAGCCGTTCCAGCACTCGGACGCCAACGCGATCCGGGGATGGCATCTCCTTGACGGTAGCGCGCTGCTCGAAGCGCTCGCCCCGCCACACGCGGCGAATCGCATCTGTAAGCTGCGGACCAGCCACAGAGCGCAGCACAAGCCCATCCAGACGACTGCGCACGGGCTCGGCAGTCTCAGTTCCGTGCTCCTGGATCATGATCGCCCGGCTGCTGGCCTGCTTCACCCAATCGAGCAGGTTGTCCAGATCCCTGGTCATGCTCGACGGGAAGATGACGACGGAGCGGCTGATGCTTCCGACAGCCTCCTGAAGGCGTTCGAGATCGGGGCATTGTGCGGCAATCTCCAGGCCAGGCTCCTGGGCAATCACGCGAGCAGTCCCGGTCCGGAAGATCACCTGATTGTCTGCCAGAATTACCGGAATTCCCATGCCACTCCTTCACCAAGAGCTCGGCCACGAAGGAAAAACGTTCCTGCATGATCTATCGCTATCAAAGACGCAATTGGACGAAAGCGCCATCCCACGAAGGTCCTGAGTATCCCTGTCGACTGCCGCCTTTGGTAACCAGGAGCTGGTTGGCCTGACCGAGCGGCTCGACACACATAGATACGTGCCGGGAAGCTGCTCGGTTCTTGCTATCCGAGGAACAATCGTTCGCTATCATCGAACCGTGTTCCCGGCCCCGGCGGTTCGGCAACGCAACGAATCAAATCCAGCGCACGAAAGATCATCATCCAAATGAGCACGCTCCGTCCGTTTCACATCGCATTCCCTGTCAACGACCTCGTCGCAGCTCGTCACTTTTACGGAACGGTGCTGGGCTGCCCAGAGGGACGAAGCTCCGATACGTGGATCGACTTCGACTTCTTCGGTCATCAGATCGTCGCGCATATGAAGCCCGGAAGCCGTGACGAGGCGCACCGCAACCCGGTCGACGGTCACGATGTGCCGGTCCCGCACTTTGGCGTGATCCTTGAGCAGAAAGACTGGGAAGCTCTAGCCGAGCGCATGAAAGCGGCAGGGACCAAGTTCGTGATCGAACCCTACACGCGCTTCAAGGGAGAGGTCGGTGAACAGTCGACGATGTTCTTCCTCGATCCCTCGGGCAACGCCCTCGAGTTCAAGTCATTCGCTGATCTGAGTCAGCTCTTCGCCAAGTAACGCCGCCGTCAGGCGAAATCTGGCGCAGATTCATTCAGCGAGAACAGCAAGCGGGGCCGGATATTCCGGCCCCGCTTGCTGTTCTCTGAGGTTGGTCCACTAAGCCGTGATCACATCGCGATCGCTGGAATCAGTCTTCCCTCGGCGTGTGCGCGGAGTGGAAGCCTGGGCTTCTTCCTTGCCGCCAGCTTCGTCGCTGGTGAGATGTTCTTCTACGTGGTAGAGATGGAGCCGCATGGCGCGGCGGGCTTCGTTGGGGTTGCGCTCGGCGATCGCCTTGAAGATTGCCTCGTGATCCACCAGCGCTGCCTCCTGGTGGCGGTCGAGTCCAGCGCGCTGGCTGAGGCGGTGATACATCGGGGCGAACATGCCTGCCCAGAGTCCGTCGACGATCGAGGCTAGGACACTGTTCTTCGCAGCTTCACCAATCGCGACGTGAAACTGCCGGTCGCTGACCTGTGCATTTGTCTTCGACGCGACCATCTTGCGCATGTTCTCAAGCGTCTTTTCGATCTTGTTGAGATCGCTCGCGGAAGCGTACACCGCAGCGTCTGCGGCGATTTCGCCCTCGATGAGCGTGCGAGCGCGCAGCAGCTCAAATGGCCCTGGCCCGGAGTCCAGCACCAGAGACATGGGATTCACGGCCTCGCGAACGTAGGCTCCTGAGCCGGAACGAATCTCCAGTTCGCCGGCGATCTCCAAAGCCACCATGGCCTCGCGGATGGTCGGGCGGCTGACGCCGCAGACCTTTGCGAGATCGATCTCACCCGGCAGGCGGGCTCCTGGCTGTAGCCCGTGCTCTGCGACGTAACGCGAGATCCTGGCCGCGACCTCCTGGTAGCGGCGTTGCGTTTTGACCATGAAACGAATCTCCCTCTCCCGGCGCCACCATCCTACCGCAACACCCACAGGACTGCCCGGGGGATGCTGCGCTATGCCGTTGCTGGTTGTGTCGTAGTGCCTGCATGTGAAGCCAGCAGGCAATCGATTTCCGCGCGATGCGGCATCGACGGAGCTGTGCCAGGCCTCGTTACGGAGATGGCTGCCGTGGCGCAGCCGAAGCGGACGGCCGCCTCCAGCGGAAGACCTTCGGTGAGCGCCACAGCGAGGCCTCCGTTGAACGCATCGCCGGCACCGGTGGTCTCCACGACGGCTCCGGCATCGAGAGCCACAACGTGGGCGCTCATGGTGGCGTTCTTCACGAACGCCCCTTGCGCTCCCAGCGTGATGATCGCGTTCTTCACTCCCCTTGCGAGAAACACATCGGCTGCTCGCTCTGCGTCGGCAAGCGTTACCACAGCAACGCCGGTGAGCGCTTCGGCCTCGCTCTCGTTGGGCGTGATGTAGTCCGCCAGCTGATACAGGTGCTCCGGAAGAGCAGCCGCCGGAGCAGGATTGAGGATCGTTGCGACTCCCAGCGATCGAGCCAGCGCGAGCCCATGCTCGACGATCTCCAGAGGAAGCTCGAGCTGCGCCATCAGCACCGAAGAGCCTGCAATCAATTCCCGGGCAGCATCAACCTCATCCGTCGTGATCGTGAAGCAGGCCCCCGGGACGACGATGATCGCGTTGTCGCCACTGGCAGCGTCGATGAGGATCGCAGCCGCCCCCGTCGGCACGGTCGCCTCATAGACGTGGCCGGTATCGATGCCTTCGTCCGCATAAAGCTTGCGCGCTATATCGCCGAACGGATCGCGGCCCAGCTTCGTGATGAAGCTGACGTGGCCTCCGGAACGGGCTGCGGCGACCGCCTGGTTCGATCCCTTCCCGCCCGGGCCGAGGACGAACGATGGCCCGAGTATCGTCTCGCCCCGCGCCGGGAGGCGATCGACGCGAAAAGCCAGATCGGCGACAAAACTACCCAAGACAGTGATGCGATTGTGATTCATGGCTTACAGATGTCCCCACGCGGTGGTTGGCGTCGCCAGTTTCAAGCAGCCTGGTAGGAACTCGAGATGAGCGCAAGAGCCAGCAGGTAGGTCGCGACGACGCAACCGAGCAGCACCTTGGAGCGCGTTGGCGCACCCCGGAACTCCTTCCATACCAGTACACCCCACAATGTAGCGATCAGCGGCGCCGATTGCCCGATGGCATAGGAGATCGGCAGGCCCACCTTCGCGCTGGCGACCAGGTTCAGCACCGTCCCCGTTCCCCAGACAGCCCCGCCCAAAAGTCCCAGCAAGTGATAGTGTATCGGCCCGCGAACATAGTCGGATGCCTTAACCGGGGTACCAACTAACGGCCGGCGCATGAGGAACGGGTTGAAGACGAAACAGCAGACGAAGGCGCCGAAGGTCATCAGCACGGCGGCGGTATAGGGCGTCAGTGCCCCGGTTGGAGCTGCCAGCGACCGTCCAAGCAGTGGCGCCCATGACCCCATCAACACACCAGCGACGAGGCAGATCAGGATGCCCTTCCGGGTTGCCACTTCGCCGGCCACTCCCCGGGCGGCATAGGCAAAGCCAATCAGAACCACCGCGAGCAGAGCGCAGGCGACGCCGGCAAAGAGGAGCACGGGATTTCCGGCCGGATGGATCGCGTAGCTGAGCAGCGTGCCTTCCACCAGAGCAATGCCGATGGCGAGCGGAAAGGCGATCGCCAGTCCCACCATGTCGATGGCCGCGACCAGCAACACATTCGCGATATTGAAGATGAAGCCACCAGCGGCAGCCGACCACAGTGCTCCCGGGGACGCGAGACGGAGATTTGCGAGGAATCCAGCTTCGCCGCCACGAGAGCCCAGGGTGAACGCAAAGAGCAGCGAGACGAGGAAGACGCCGACAGCGTAGTCCCAGTAGAAGAGCTCGAAGCGATAGCCCCGGGTGAGCTTGAAGGTGTTGGCCCAGGAGCCCCAGCAGCAGGTGCACAGGACGGTGAGAATCAGCGCGGCAGTGAAGGTTGCAGGTGTGTACATTCGTTGTCAGATCGGTCGCCGCCGAGGCATCACAAACGCCCGCCGGTGGCGAAGGGCTGACTGTAGTCGCCGGGAGGTCCGATGTCAACGCTCCGCGGTAGCGTACCCGATAAGCGGTCGGCCTTCATCCGTTCCTGGAACGAGTGAGAGAATCACGAGGTCATACCCGGGAGTGCTTCTCTTGCACCTGCTATCGTTCGCTGCCCTGCTGTTCTCGACCTCCATCCTCGCAGGCCTGCTGGGCTCGCTGACCGGGCTTGGGGGCGGCGTAGTGCTGGTTCCGGTGTTGGTCCTGATCTTCAAGGTGGATATCCATTACGCTATCGGTGCCTCGCTCGTCTCAGTGATCGCAACCAGCTCGGGAGCGGCCGTCGCCTATGTGAAGGAAGGCCTCTCGAACGTCCGCATCGGCATGTTCCTGGAGGTTGCCACCACGGTGGGAGCGCTGGTTGGCGCCTGGCTCACCACCCACGTCACGACCCATGCGATCGCGGTGGTCTTCGGGATCGTCCTGTTGTACTCCGCGATCGGATCCTTTCGCCAGGCGAAGGATCACGAAGCGCCGGAAGCGGCGGACGCTCTCGCTACGAAGCTCGAGCTCGCGGGCTCCTTCCCGACTCCCGACGGCCCTGTCGCGTATACCGCGCGGCGCGTTCCCGCGGGATTTGCGGTGATGTTTGGAGCCGGCACGCTGAGTGGCCTCCTCGGCATCGGCTCAGGAGCCGTCAAAGTTCTCGCCATGGACCAGGTCATGAAGCTGCCCTTCAAGGTGTCCACCACGACCAGCAACTTCATGATCGGCGTGACAGCCGCGGCGAGCGCCGGCGTTTATCTCTCACGAGGCTATATCGATCCGACGCTGGCAATGCCGGTGATGCTCGGCGTGCTCGCTGGATCCCTGATCGGCACCCACCTGCTGATGCGAATGAAGGTGTCCACACTCAAGATGCTCTTCGCAACGGTCATCGTCGCCCTTGCGGGCGAGATGATCTTCAACGGCGTCACGGGGAGGATTTAGATGAGGGACGAAACGGCACCCCCTAAGAAGAGCTCCAGATTTAGCGATCAGGACCTGGAGAACGAGGTCGCAACCATGTTGCGCATCGGCGTCACGCTGAGCGCCCTGATCGTTCTCGCCGGTGGCCTGTGGATGTTCCGCCAGCCTCACCGGGCGGTACCGGAACTGTCACACTTTCATGCCGTCGAACCCGCGCTGCAATCGTTTCGCGGTGTCTTCGCCGCTGCCTTCCGGCATGCCCCCGGGCAGTCGCGGGGGATCATGCAACTCGGGCTGCTGGTCTTGATCGCGACACCGGTGCTGCGCGTCGCTCTCTGTGTCGTCGGCTTCGCCCGCCAGCGAAACTGGCTTTACGTCGCCGTGAGTGCGGTGGTATTCCTCGTTCTGCTCTGGAGCCTGCTGCCTGCTGCCGCTTAGGGGACAATTCACGCCGCTGGCTTTCCGCGGACGGATTTGACGGCATCGAATCTTCAGAGGTGCCATCAAGGGGCTTTCCCGCCGGGCCGTTCGTCTATCAGACGCTACTGAGTTTCCGCACGTTCCGTGCGTTTACCGTTCCACCATGGGAACCGAACGCAAGCTATGAGAGACTGCTGCTATCGCATTCAAAAAGATCGGCAACCAGCCCTGCTCCAGGTGGCAATGCAGCTCTCTACCCCTTTGCAGCCCGGTGTCGAAACTTTTTCGCAACCTGAACCATCCATACAGTTAAAGTCCCTTCTGCACTGGGCACTTAACCAATTCAACGCACAGCTCTACCTGGGCGTCTGATCGAGGACAAGGAATGCTCGACCACGAGCGCGGAAGCACTCCGCTGACCAACGGAGCGCTGGGCGACAACTTTGCAGCGCAGAGCTCTCCTTCCTATGGAGGCGAGCTTGGGCGGAGCTTTGAAGAGCACAACTCCTCCCGTGAAGAGTGGGAGAAGGAAAAGCACCGCGGCCGCCGCGCCATAATCTGGAGCGTCATGCTGGCAGTCCTGCTGGTTGCGTCGCTGGCGATCTACTTCACCACGCGGCCGAAGTCCACCGACGGCGGAGACACAGCCGCGGCGGGCGCCCATCACGGGCGTGGACAGAGCGGACCAGCGGCAATCACCGTGGGCGAGTCGTCTACGGGCGACAGCAACATTTACGTGAACGCCCTCGGCACGGTGACTCCACTGCATACGGTCACCCTCTACAGCCAGGTGACGGGCCGCGTGATGGCGGTCAACTACAAAGAAGGGCAGCTCGTCCGCAAAGGCCAGACGCTGGTCGAGATCGATCCGCGCCCCTACGAGGCCGCACTCGCCCAGGCGAAGGGCACGTTGACCCACGACGAAAACGTCCTGGCGGAGGCTCGTATGGACCTCAAGCGCTACCAGGACGCTTACGCACGCAACGCCGTGGCTCGTCAGCAGTTGGAAGACCAGGAAAAGACCGTTCTGCAGGACGAGGGCACGGTCGCCACGGACCAAGGCAGCGTCCTGAGTGCCGAGACCAACCTCTCCTACTGCCACATCATCTCCCCGATTAGCGGACGGGTTGGTCTGCGGCTGGTGGATCCAGGCAACACGGTATTCTCCGGCACCGGCTCGACTCTCGTTGTCATCACCGAGCTGCAGCCCATCACCGTCGTGTTTACCGTCAGCGAAGACAATCTGCCCGAGATTCAACAGCAGATGCATGGTGGCAAGACACTGGCTGTCGACGCCTTCGATCGCAGCAATGACAACCAGCTGGCTTCAGGTAAGCTCACGTCGCTCGACAACCAGATCGACACGACAACCGGTACGTTGAAGTTCAGGGCGGCCTTCGACAACAAGGACCTGTCTCTTTTCCCGAACCAGTTCGTGAACGCAAGGCTCCTCGTGAAGACGTTGCAGGGAGCCACGCTGGTGCCCACCTCGGCTGTGCAGTACAACGGCACACAAGCGTTCGTGTATGTCGTCAAGCCTGGCGCATCGCACAAGAAGAGCGCTGCGGCCCCTGCCGCTAGCTCGGCGACCCCGGCGGTCAGCTTCAAGGGAACAACAACGCGCTCCGGGGGCCAAGGATCGTCCGGCACTCCTGCCACCGTCTCGGTGCAGAACATCACAATCCTTACCAGTAATGAGAACGTCAGCGCAGTGACGGGTATCGGGCCAGGAGTGAAGCTGGCGACCAGCGGTTTCGACCGCCTGGAGAACAACGCCGATGCTCTCATCCAGCCCAACCAGCCTGCCAACGGTCAGGGTGGTCACGGCAAGTCCAGTGGACAGAACAGCACGGGCAGTCCGGGTGGCCACACCTCAACCCCGGCAGGCGGCAACTAAGCACAATGAGTCCTTCGCGGCCATTTATCCTGCGACCGGTCGCTACGGCGCTGCTTATGGCAGCGATGTTTCTGGCCGGCGGCGTAGCCTTCCTCCAGCTTCCGATATCGGCGCTGCCCGAGGTCGACTACCCGACCATTCAGGTTCAGACGTTCTACCCTGGTGCGAGCCCGGACGTCGTCGCTTCGGCGGTGACGGCCCCGCTCGAGCGCCAGTTCGGACAGGTGGCGGGCCTCAGCCAGATGACCTCCACGAGCTCGGGTGGATCGTCTGTCATCGTGCTGCAGTTCCAGCTCGCTATCAACATCGATGTGGCCGAGCAGGAGGTCCAGGCGGCGATCAACTCGGCGCAGAGCTTCCTGCCCGCGGGCCTGCCCACGCCACCCATCTACTCGAAGTCGAACCCGGCCGATGCGCCGGTGTTGACCCTGGCACTCACCTCAAACGAGACCTCACTCGCACAGGTGGAGGATCTCGCCGACACGCGCCTGGCACCCAAGATTTCCCAGATCTCCGGCGTCGGCCTTGTCTCCATCTCGGGCGGTCAGAAGCCTGCAGTCCGCATCCAGGCCAACCCGACGGCGCTGGCATCCTATGGCCTGAACCTCGAGGACTTGCGAAACGCTCTCGTTGGCAGCAGTCTCAACTCCGCCAAAGGCAGCTTCGATGGTCCGTCGCAGGATTACACGATCAACGCCAACGACCAGCTACAGACCAGTAGCGACTACAAACAGGTCGTGGTGGCATACCGCAACGGCGCGCCTGTCATGCTCACCGATGTCGCCAAGATCGTTGACGGCGTCGAGAACACCGAGCTGGCCGCGTGGGTCAACAAGACGCCGGCGGTCATCATCAATATCCAGCGCCAGCCGGGCGCCAACACGATCCAGGTCGTTAACAGTATTGAGGCGCTGCTGCCTCAACTGATCGATGCAATGCCAAAGTCCGTTCACGTCCAGACCGTGACGGATCGTACCGTCAGCATCCGCGCGTCTGTGAAGGACGTCGAGTTCGAGTTGATGCTCACCATCGGTCTTGTCGTGATGGTGATCTTCCTCTTCCTCCGCAGCGTCAGCGCCACCATCATCCCGTCGGTCGCTGTTCCCCTTTCACTGGTGGGAACCTTCGGTGTGATGTATCTATGCGGGTACAGTCTCAATAACCTGACGATGATGGCACTCACCATCTCGACCGGCTTCGTCGTCGACGACGCGATCGTCATGGTCGAGAACATCGCCCGCTACATCGAAGAGGGCGAAGATGCGATGACGGCGGCCCTCAAGGGCGCAGAACAGATCGGCTTCACGATCGTGTCGCTGACTGTATCTCTCATCGCGGTGCTCATTCCCCTGCTGTTCATGGGCGACGTCGCCGGGCGTCTCTTCCGCCAGTTTGCTGTGACGCTCGCTGTGACCATCGTGCTTTCAGCGTTCGTGTCGCTGACGCTGACACCGATGATGGCTGCCCGCATCCTCAAGCACACGCCTGAGAGCGAGCAGAGCTGGTTCTATCACAAGTCCGAACAGGTCTTTGAAGACCTCATCGCGTTCTATGGCCGCACACTGCGCTTCGTGCTTCGCTTCCAGACGATCACACTGCTTGTCGCAGTGGGAACGCTCGTACTGACGATCGTCCTCTACAGCACGATCCCGAAGGGATTCTTCCCCGTCCAGGATACCGGCCTGATTCAAGGCATTTCTCAGGCGCCTGCAGCCATCTCCTTCGCTGCGATGAAGGAGAAGCAGCAACAGCTTGCCAATGTGCTCTTGCAGGATCCGAATGTCGCGAGCATCTCGTCGTTCATCGGCGCTGACGGCACAAATACAACGCTCAATGCCGGCCGGATCCAGGTCAACCTGAAGGACGAAGACCAGCGCAAGGGCAGCGCGACGCAGATCATTGGCGAACTTGGTCAGAAGCTCAACCAGGTCGAGGGCATCAAGCTCTATATGCAGCCGGTGCAGGATCTCACCGTCGATGACCGAGTCAGCCGCACTCAGTATCAGTACACGCTGGAAGACCCCAACGTCGACGAGTTGAACGTCGTTGTGTCGGAGCTCGTACGCAAACTGAGCAAACTGCCTGAGCTCGCCGATGTCGTAACCGATCAACAGTTGGGGGGCGTCGCAGAAAAGCTCGTCATCGACCGCGCGACAGCGTCACGATTTGGCGTGACACCCTCCGCAATCGACAACACGCTTTACGATGCGTTCGGCCAGCGCCAGATCAACACCATGTACACGCAGCTGAACCAGTATCACGTGATCCTGGAAGCGCTGCCGCAGTTTCAGGTCAATCCAAACAAGCTAAACGATATTTACGTCCAGGCGACGACGACGGGCGGCGTTACAGCGGTATCGTCCAACACGCAGGGCTCCTCTGCCGGTGCCGGCAATGGATCCTCGACGGCAGGCACTACGCTCTTCACTTCCAGCCAGACGAACGGCATCAGCGCAACGGCAAGTTCCACATCGGCCTTGACGACGACAGCGTCGACCGCGCTGACGGGCACCACCGCCCTCTCGACTTCTGCAGCGCGAACTGGTTCGCTCTCGACCTCATCGAATACGACGGCAGTCAGCAACGTCATCTCTGCAAGCTCCTCGTCAACCGGAACCTCATCCTCGGCGAATACCGCAGCCTCCGGCACGACGCGCTCGGGCTCGGGTACGACGACGGCGCCTGGCGGGGGCGGTGGTGGTGGGGGCTCGAGCTCAGGCTCAACCGTCTCGTCGAACCCCGTACCCCTTGGCGTGTTTGCACACTTCGAGACGGTGAGCGAGCCGCTGTCGATCAATCACCAGGGCCAGTTCCCTGCGGTCACGGTGTCCTTCAACCTAGGCACCGGCTACTCCCTCTCGCAGGCGCTGGAAGCCATCAATAAGACCATCGACGGGATGGACCTGCCTCCCAGCGTCGTGCGCAACTATCAGGGCACAGCGGCAGCCTTCGAGGGCTCGCTGTCGAACGAAGGTTTGCTCGTGCTCGCCGCTCTCGTGGTGGTGTACATCGTGCTCGGCGTGCTGTACGAGAGCTTCATTCACCCGATCACGATTCTCTCTACGCTGCCTTCGGCAGGCGTCGGCGCACTTCTCGCACTGCGGATCTTCCACCTCGACCTCGACATTGTCGCGATCATTGGCATCATCCTGCTCATCGGTATCGTGAAGAAGAACGGCATCATGATGGTCGACTTCGCGCTTGAGGCCGAGCGCGATCATGGGATGAACTCGACCGAAGCCATCTACACGGCATCGCTGCTTCGCTTCCGCCCGATTCTCATGACGACGATGGCCGCGCTGCTGGGCGGCATTCCCCTTGCCTTTGGATCGGGTATTGGATCGGAGCTGCGCCGTCCGCTGGGCGTTTCGATGGTGGGTGGTCTGCTGCTAAGCCAGGTACTAACCCTCTACACCACGCCGGTGATCTACATCTTCTTCGATAACCTGGGAAGCCGATTCGGACGGAAGACTCAGGAAGGCACCACAGTTCACCCCGATGAGCCGGAGCCGGAAGCCGCGAGGACGGCATGAACCCGTCCCGTCTCTTCATCGAGCGCCCCGTCGCTACGACGCTGCTGACGATCGCGATCGCCATTGCGGGCATCATCGCGTTCGTGGTGCTCCCCGTTTCGCCGTTGCCACAGGTGGATTTCCCGACGATCACCGTAGGCGCATCCCTTCCGGGCGCAAGCCCGGACATCATGGCGTCGGCCGTCGCAACGCCTCTTGAGCGTCAGTTCGGGCACATATCGGGAATCACCGAGATGACCTCGTCGAGCTCCATTGGCACGACGAGCGTCACCCTCCAGTTCGATCTCAGCCGCGACATTAACGGTGCGGCGCGAGATGTGCAGGCCGGCATCAACGCCGCGCGCACTTACCTCCCAGCCAACCTGCCCTCGAACCCGAGCTACCGCAAAGTCAATCCCGCGGACTCGCCGATCATGATGCTGTCGCTTCAGTCGGATGTCTATGACATCCCGACGCTCTACGACGAAGCCTCGACAGTGATCATGCAGCGCATCTCGCAGATCAATGGCGTGGGCCAGGTCAACGTCGTGGGCGCTTCGTTGCCTGCCGTACGCGTTGAAATCAATCCCGACCAGCTTGCGAGCTTCGGCATCAGCCTCCCGCAGGTGCAGGCCGTCATCAGCGGTCAGAATTCAAACCTGGCCAAGGGGCAGTTGGCCAATGGAGACAATCGTTACGACATTCTCGCCACGGATCAAATCTCCAAGGCGGAAGCGTACCGACCGCTGGTGATCGGATATCACAACGGCGCTGCCATCCGTCTCCAGGATGTTGCGGAGGTCATCGATTCACAGCAGACCGTCCGCCAGGCTGGCTACGTAAATGGTCGCCGGTCCGTGAACCTGATGATCCTGCGCCAGCCGGGCGCCAACATCATTCAGACGGTCGAGGCGGTGAAGGCTTCCCTGCCATCGCTTCAAGCGACGATTCCGAAGGGCGAACATCTCGGAATCATCCTCGATCGCACGTTGACCATCCGCGCATCGGTGGAAAATATCGAATCCACGCTGCTGGTTTCGGTAGCACTGGTCATCCTGGTCGTCTTCGTCTTCCTGCGTAACGTTCCCGCTACGCTGATCCCAGCGGTGGTCGTCCCGGTCTCGCTGATCGGAACCTGCGCCATCATGTACCTCTGCGACTTCTCGCTCGATAACCTCTCGCTGATGGCGCTCGCCATCGCATCGGGGTTCGTGGTGGATGACGCGATCGTTGTGATGGAGAACATCTCCCGTCATATCGAAGATGGAATGACCCCGTTCCAGGCATCGCTGCGCGGAGCGAGAGAGATTGGCCCAACGGTCTTCACCATCAGCATCTCGCTGATCGCGGTTTTCATTCCTCTGCTCATGATGGGCGGAATTATCGGTCGCCTGTTCCGCGAGTTCGCCATCACGCTCTCGGCTTCCATCCTGGTATCGATGGTTGTTTCGCTGACGACCACTCCGATGATGTGTTCGCGGGTGCTCCGGTCCGAGCACAACGTCGAACATGGCCGGATCTGGAAGCTGAGCGAGCTCTTCTTCACGAAACTCATCAACGGCTATAAACGCAGCCTCAACTGGGTGCTGGATCATCCCGCGCTTGTCCTGCTGGTATTCCTCTGCACGCTTGGACTCAACGTCTACCTGCTGATCAAGATTCCCGGCGGCTTCTTCCCGCAGCAGGATACGGGAGTCATCAATGGTGGAATGCAAGGGCCGCAAAGTACGTCGTTCTATGCGATGAACAGCGCCGTGCAGCAGTCCGTAAAGATCATCAAGGATGATCCGGCTGTACAGAACGTGATGGCCTTCACGGGAGGCCAGGGTTCAACGAATGGCGGCTTCGTCTTCGTTGCCCTCAAGCCGCTCGATGAACGCGGTATCAGCGCGACAGACGTGATCAACCGTCTGCGCCCCAAGCTTGCACGAGTCTCCGGAGCCGCAACGTTCCTCAATGCCGTGCAGGACATTCGCATGGGCGGCCGTCAATCGAACGCCCAGTTCCAGTACACCATCTCCGCGGACACGACTGCCCAACTTCAGGAGTGGGGGCCGAAGTTGGCCGCCGAACTCCGGAAGGTTCCCGGCATTCAGGACGTAAACAGCGATCAGCAGAACCATGGTCTTCAGGCGCTTCTTACCTATGACCGTGCGACGGCAGCGCGTCTTGGCGCCACGCCGCAATTGCTGGATCAGACCCTGTACGCCGCCTTTGGTCAGTCCGAAGTCTCCACGATCTATTCGGAGCTGAACCAGTACTACGTCGTGATGGAGGTTGCGCCGAAGTATTGGCAGACTCCTGAGGGCCTCAAGCACGACTACCTCATCCCGACGAAGGGTGGCGGTGCGATTCCGCTCGACTCGGTGCTCACATACGCACCCTCGACATCGCCCCTTTCGGTGAACCATACAGGCCTATTCCCCAGCGTAACGATCAGCTTCAACCTCGGCGCGGGAGTATCTCTCGGCCAGGCGACTCAGCTGATTCAGGGCATTCAGCAGAAGCTGAACATGCCGGAGAGTGTGAAGGGCCACTTCGCTGGTACGGCGCAGGCCTACAAGCAATCGCTGGGTACCGAGCCTTACCTCATCATGACGGCGATCCTCGCCGTATACCTGGTTCTGGGCATGCTGTACGAGAGCCTGGTGCACCCGATCACGATCCTCACGACACTGCCGCCCGCCAGCGTAGGCGCGATGCTTGCGTTGATCCTTACCGGCGGCGAGCTCGACGTGATGAGCATTATCGGCATCATCCTGCTGATCGGAATCGTAAAGAAGAACGCCATCATGATGATCGACTTCGCGCTGAACGCTGAACGCAACGAGCACATGAACACCCGCGACTCGATCTTTCAGGCCTCGATCCTGCGCTTCCGGCCGATCCTGATGACGACAGCGGCTGCGCTGTTTGGCGCGGTTCCGCTTGCCGTCGGAACAGGTATGGGCGCAGAGCTCCGGCGCCCTCTCGGTATCTCTATCATCGGCGGCCTGATCGTCAGCCAGGTGTTGACGCTTTACACCACGCCGGTGATCTACCTCTTCATGGACAATCTTCGCCTGAAAGTGCAAGGCGATAAGAACGCAAGACTCTTTACTGCCCGGCCGGTTCAACTGTAGGCCCGCGGGAAAGCAGGACACGATGACGCAAACGGTGACCAACACGAATCTCACACGCCTCGGACGCACATCGCTCCGCGCTAGCGGCCGGACACTTCGGAGCGCTATTGCCCTGAGCACAGCAGTTGCAGCGATGACGCTGGCCGGCTGTAACGTCGGCCCCAAGTACACGCGCGCTGCCGCTGCGCCACCTCCCCCGGCCTACAAGGAGGCCACACCCGCCACGTATGCGAATCTTCCCGACGGAACGTGGAAACCCGCACAGCCCTCGGATGCGATGCTCAAGGGCAAATGGTGGGAGGTCTTCCAGGACCCCGAACTCAACGCTCTCGAAGAGCAGCTCAATATCAACAACCAGAACGTACAACAGTACTTCCAGAACTTCATGGCGTCGCGCGCTGTAGTGAATGAGGCACGCGCCTCGTTCTTCCCCACGCTGACTACAGCGCCATCGTGGACACGCACTCGCGCCCCTTCCACGCTGCGCAACGTCACGACGAGCTCAAGTGGCACGACCGCGGCAACAGCATCCGCGAGCGGGACCACGTCGAGCGTCCTTTCGCTTCCCTTCGACGCTTCCTGGTCCCCGGATCTCTGGGGCCGTGTCCGCAACCAGGTGAAGGAGTATCAGTTTGCCGCTCAGGTATCAGCAGCTGACCTCGAGAACGAGCGGCTGACCGAACAAGCATCGCTCGCGATCTACTTCTTCGAGCTTCGCGGTCAGGATGCCCTTCAGGATGTCTACGACAAGACGGTCGATGCCGATCGCAAGTCGTATGACCTGACCAAGGCGCTGTATGAGACTGGCATCGATAGCGAAGAGTCCGTCGCTCAAGCCGAGGTAACCCTCGACAACGCAATCGAAGCGCGTACTGGCATCGCCACGAATCGCGCGATCTATGAGCACGCGATCGCGACCCTGATCGGCAAGCCCGCAGGCAGCTTTTCCATGCCTGTGAAGGCACTCGCGGCTGAGCCGCCGGCGCTGCCCATCGGCGTGCCATCGCAGGTGCTTGAGCGTAGACCGGACATCGCTGCAGCGGAGCGCACCATGGCCGAAGCCAATGCCCTGATCGGAGTCGAAAAGGCTGCGTTCTATCCGACCATTAGCCTCACTGGCGGTGGTGGGCTGGAAGCATCCCACATCACCAGCCTGTTCTCCGCGCCGGCGTTCTTCTGGTCGTTGGGTTCCTCAGCTTCGGAGACGATCTTCGACGCCGGCCTCCGCAAGGCCACAGTGCAGCAGTACACCGCGCAATACAACGCGGATGTAGCCACCTATCGCGAGACCGTGCTCACGGCGTTCCAGCAAGTAGAGGACTACCTTGCGACCCTGCGCACGACGTCCGCACAGTCGATCCAGCAGGACACTTCGATCAAGGCGGCCAGGCGCTACCTCGAACTTGCCAATGCTCGATACGAGACCGGTGTCGATCCTTATCTCAACGTGCTCAGCGCCGAGACCACGTTGCTCAGCGACCAGACCACGCAGGTCCAGTTGAAGATCAACGAAATGACTGCAGCCGTGGAGCTGGTGCAGGCACTTGGCGGCGGTTGGGATTCGAGCCAGCTTCCCGCAGCAACAGCCATCACGAGCGCCGGGGCAGTCGACAAGGTGAAGAACACGCCTTAGCTCTCGTTGTGCCGCATGTGTAACGGGGATGACGCTGAGCGTCATCCCCGTTATTGTTCGCGAATCAATCTGCCTCTAAGGCAGCAACTCAGTGGCACTGGCGGCACTCAGCTGATGGATTGCGAGCCAGGTGTTCTGATAGGCGGTCAAGGCATCTGTTGTGGAGGAGCGGAACTCACGCAGCGCGTCGAGGTAATCGATGAGGGTGAGGCCGCCATGTTCAAACGCGTATTGCGAGATGTTGAGCACATCGTGTGACTCATCGAGGTAGCGGTCCGAGAAGCGATCAGAGAGCCTGCGAGCCTCGGTGTAACTGACCCATGCCTGGTCGACATCCGACGTCACCTGGTTCCGCGCCGCCGCCAAGGTGAAGCGGGCGGAGCTGGCCTGAAACTTCGCTGTCTGCTTGTTGCCCTGGTTGCGATCGAACAGCCGCAGCGGAATGTTGACCGAAAAGCCGACAGTGTTCTCGGTGCCCGCTCGGTCGAACTCCACCTCGGCGGTCGGGTCCGTGGTCCCGTTCGCCACTGCCAGCTTGTAGTTCGCATCGGCGGCGTTTACGGCAAAACCGGCTGCGGCAAAGTCCGGGCGAGCAGCGATGGCCTTCTGCTCAAGGGAATCCTTCGTCTCTGCGAGTACAGGAGGGATCACCTCTCCTGCAACGTCGAACTGATCCGACGGCTTGTCGATGCCAAGCAACGTCTGCAGCTGGTAGCTGGCCTGCTGCAGGGTTACGATGTCGTTCGACTGATCGCTCTCAAAGCTCGACAGCTGCAGGTCAAGGCGCTCGTAGTCGAGCTTAGCGAGATCACCGGCTTTGTAGCGATCCTGCCCGATCTCCACCTCGTGTCTGTAGTCCTTCAACGTGGCCGTTGACAGCTCCAGAGCTTCCTTCGCGACAAGCATCTTTGTGAAAGCCTGCTTCACTGCGAGGACCGTCTGGCGAATCTGGTCGTTCAACTGCGCTTCGGTTTGTGCGCTCGTGGCCTTGGCGTCGTCCATGCGCCAACGCCGCTTCTGGCCTCGCTCAAAGAGCCTCGAGAACTGCGCACTGTAGTTGTAGGGGTTCGAGGCGCTCTCGTTCTCGGTCACGTCGGTGCCATAGAGCGTGAAGTATGGATTCGCACGGACCGCGGCCTGAATCTCCTGCCCGCGGACAGCACGGAGATTTTCTTCCGCCGCCAGGATCGTTGGGTTCTTCGCCTTGGCTTGATCGATGGCCTGCTGCAAGGTGAGTGCGCCTGGCTTCGATCTTGGAGCCTGGCGTGGATCGGCGCCGCGTTGCGCCGAAGCCGCGTAGGCTTCTGCCGCGGAACGAACACTCTGTGCATCAACAGGAGCCGAAGGAGACTGGGGCTGCTGAGCCGTGGCTCGTGTAGCGCTCATCAGTACGCATACCAGCGCGATGGGCAGAACAGCTCGAAGATCCATGCGGGGAAGAACGGGTTGTTGCGTGCTCTTCATCATCAATTCTCAAACTCCGTGTCCGGTGTGGGCAGCACGTCATTCGGCCGCGCGATCCAGACATACAGCGTCGGCATGAGGAAGATACCCATCATCAAGGCACCAATGAGGCCACCGACAATCACGATCGCGAAGGGGCGCTGCGAATCCGAACCGATGCCATGCGAGAGCGCTGCAGGAAGAAGACCCAGCGTAGCGACCAGCATCGTCATCATGATGGGTCGCAGACGCAGCACGGCGCCTTCGACGGCCGCTTCCTTCACCGGATGACCATTGACGCGCATCTGGTTGATGTACTCGAGCATAATGACGCCGGTCTGAACCGAGACTCCAAAGAGCGCCAGGAACCCGACCCCGGAAGACACACTGAAGTGTGTGCCTGTTATCAACAGCGCAATCATGCCCCCGACGGGTGCGATCGAGACGTCGAACAAGACAAGCGTCGCCCACTTGGCTGAGCCGAACATCGCGTAGAGGATCAGGAAGATGATCAGGACCGTGATGGGAAGTACCAGCAGGAGTCGACGAGCACTGCGCTTCTGGCTCTCGTACTCGCCAGCCCAATCGAGGCGGTAGCCCCGAGGCAGCTTCACCTGATGGTTCACGTGATCGATGGCTTCCAGCACCGTGCTGCCTAGGTCTCGGCCACGCACGCTGTATTTGATCGCCACGTAGCGCCCCCCGGCCTCGCGATAGATCTCCTCCGCACCGTCATGAATCTGCACATGGGTCAGCTGCGCCAGAGAGACCCGCTCACCAGAAGGAGCCAGCAAGCGGATGTTGCCGATGGCCTCAGGACTCGAACGGTACTTGGCGCTGTAGCGAGCCATCACGTCATAACGGGCTTCGCCCTCCAGCACCTGCGTTACGGGTGCGCCTGCGATCGTGCCACCGACGGCTCCCTCAATCGCGTTCTGGATGTCGGCAACGTTGATTCCGTACCGTGCAGCTGCGGCGCGATCGACAACAAAGTCAAGATTGGGCTGGCCCAGTACACGGAAGAGCCCGAGATCCGCAACGCCGGGAACCTTGCTCATCACGTTCACAATCTCGTCGCCCTTTGCCTCCAGAGTCTTCAGGTCATCACCGTAGAGCTTCACCGCAAGCTCGCCTTTGACGCCGCTCACCGCCTCTTCCACGTTGTCGGAGATGGGCTGCGAGAAGTTCCACACCACCCCGGGATTCTTCTCCAGCTCACGGTCCATCGCGGCGATGAGCTCATCCTTATTCTCGTGGAAGACCGGACGCCACATCTCCTTCGGCTTCAGGTCGACGAAGTATTCGGTGTTGAAGAAGCCGGTGGTGTCGGTGCCATCGTCCGGTCGGCCGATCTGGCTGACGACCTGAGTTACCTCGGGAAAACTGCTCAACGTGATGCGCGCCTTATCGGCTACAGCCAGACTGCTTGTGGGGCCAGTGCTGGGAGCCAGCGAACCGCGCACCCAGATCGCGCCTTCATCAAGATGGGGCAAGAACTCGGACCCAATGGCGCCACCGAAGGCGAGATAGAACGTGAGCGCGAGGAGGACACCTGCGACGCTCAGCGGAGCCCACTTGTGGTCGATCGCCCAGGTTGCATCCTTGCGATAGCGCTGTGTGAGCCAACGCATCGCCGGGTTCTCCCACTCCGTGGTGCCCTTGGGAAACAGGATGCGTGCCAACACCGGAGCGATGATCATGGAGAAGATCAGCGCGCCGAGCAATGCGAAGGCCACCGTCCACGCCATCGGCTTGAAGAGACGGCCTTCTACCGACTGCAGCGTGAAGATAGGAAGGTAGGCCGTAATGATGATCGCGATGGCGTAAAAGACAGGCCGCTGCACCTCGTGTGCCGCCTCGCGGATCTGGTCGACCGGAGACTTGTCGCCACTGCGATGATGGCTGAGGTGGCGCACGATGTTCTCGACCATCACGACGGCGCCATCGACCACCATGCCGAAATCCAGTGCGCCCAGCGATAGCAGATTCGCGGGAATATGGTTCAGGTCAAGGCAGATGGAAGCGAAGAGCAGCGCGAACGGGATGGTGAGCGACACGATGATCGCTCCGCGCAGATTCCCAAGGAACAGGAACAGGATGACCACCACCAGCACAATGCCTTCGGTGAGGTTATGCAGCACCGTATGCGTGGTGTAGTGCAGCAGGTCGCTGCGGTCGAGAAATGGAATGATCTTCACGCCGGGTGGAAGTCCGTGATCATTCAGCTCGGCCACCTTCGCGTGGATGCCTGCGAGGGTGGTGTCCGAGTTCTCGCCCTTCTGCATCAAAACGATGCCTTCTACTACGTCGTCATCGTCGATAAGCTTTCCGTCATCCCGACGGATCGTCTTCTCTTTGCCAGGATCCACGTAGCCGCAGGTGTCGTCGGAGGACTTGCAGGTCTTACCGATCTGTCCGAGCCGGATCTTTGGCCCCTGCACGACGGTGGCAACATCACCCACCTTGAGCGCCGCACCGTTTGAGGCCTTGAGTACCGTGTTGGCAATGTCGTCGGTCGTCTTGAAGAGGCCGACCTCCTGCACGTTGATCTGCTGCTGGCCCTGCTCGATGAAGCTCCCGCCGGCGTTCACATTGTTCGCCGCGAGCTGCTGCTGCACCTGTTGGATCGAAAGACCGTAGTCGATGAGCTTCTCAGGATCGATGATGACCTGATACTCGCGAGTCGTGCCGCCAAAGCTCGACACGTCCACCACACCGGGGACGCCACGAAAAGCCTTCTCAAGCTTCCAGTCTTCCAGGCTCTTGAGAGCCATGGTGTCGTACTGGGGATTGGTGCTCTTCAGCGTGTACCAGTAGATCTGGCCAACCGGGCTCCAATCAGTGCCCATCTGGGGCTGGAGGCCTGATGGCAGGTTGATCTGCGATAAGCGTTCATTGACCTTGGACCGATTCAGGTCGTTGACGCTGTCGTCGTCGAAGATCATCATGATGCTCGACAGCCCGGCGAGGGTGGTCGAGCGGAGATGCGTCATGTGCGGGATGCCCGCCATGCCGTTTTCCAGAGGAACGGTAACCTGCTGCTCCACCTCTTCTGCGGAGCGACCAGGCCACTGCGTAATCACGTTGACATAGTTGTTCGCGACGTCGGGATAGGCTTCCACCGGAAGGTTGTGGAAGCTGATCGCACCCCAGACGAACAGCAGCAGCGCGAAGACCAGGATGATGTAGCGATTGTTCAGCGAGAAATCGACAATCCTGCGAATCATCCCTGGTCCGCCGTGTTCTGCAGTTCGAGCGCATTCGCGACGACCTGCTGTCCAGCTGCCAGTCCGGACTGGACCACGACAGAGCCACCGTCGAGAGAGGCGCCTAGCTTCACGACTACGCGTCGGAAGTCGCCGTTGCCAGCAGGAACGAAGACGTAATCCCGATCATGAAGATGCAACACGGCGGTGCTCGGCAATGTCGTCTGCATCGCTGCCTTCGCGACATTCAACGTAGCTGTCGCAAACATCCCGATCCGCAACATACCGCCCGGGTTGGGCACCTGGATGCGCACCTTGGCCGTGCGGATCGTGGGGTCGAGGACCGCGCCAATGTCGCTCACGGTACCCTGGAAGCTCTTGCCGGGGTAGGCGTTGATCTGGATGCTGGCCGAATCGCCAAGCTTCACCTTGGCGAGATCGTTCTCGTACACATCGCAAACGACCCACACATGGGAAAGATCCGCGATGGTGAACGACCCGCTGGCGCCAGTGTAGGTAACGCCCGCTGCGCCGGAGGCCGTCGTGTTCTGGGTGATGATGACGCCTGACGCCGGAGCGTATACCTTGACGGTGTCTGCCGGATGACTCTTGTCCACGCCGAGCACGCGAAGCTGCTGCTCCGCAGCTCTAAGATCGGCCGCTGCATCGTCCTCCCCGGCCTGGGCGGTCTCGAGCTGGCTCTTTGCAATAGCTCCTTTGTCATAGAGGAGCTTGTCACGGGTCAACGTCACGTCCGTCAAATGCTCATCGTTGACCGCTTTGGTGTAAGTATCGAAGGCTGCGGCCACGTCCGGGCTCTGCACCTCCATCACCATCTGCCCCTTGCGCACAGTGTCCCCCAGGCCAACATGCAGGGCGACCACGCGGCCATTGGCCAGCGACAGGACCGGAATCTCCCGCGAGACGTCCGGATTCACCGTGCCCGTCACAGCGAGGGTGCCGTCGATCGACCGAATACCGGTGGAGGTCAGTCGAAAACGCTCTGGCGCCGCGACATGGACCACATCGGTCACGCTGCTGCTTTCGACCTGCACCTGGGCCGGTGGCGCTTCCTGTGCCGCCGAATCTTCGTGCTTGTCTTTGCAGCCGGCCAAAGTGGCCATCACAAGGCCCATCGCGGCGGCGATGCCGACACCTGAACGCAGCTTCACCAGGACTGATATCTCCCGCAAACTTTCCCTCGCTTGATAATTTCGGCGGCTGTGGATAACATCGCGAACTGCTTACAAACGCCCGCAGACCGAACATGGTCCGAGTACAGGACGAACTGGAACGCCCTCAGGTCTCGCGAAGACGCACCCAGTACCTCTAGGCTAAATGAGTCGTGGCTCAGGAGATCAGGGGCAAGCGTGCTCTTCCGAGCCGTTCTCAATCTTTCGATTTTCCATACAGTAGATAGTGTGCACGTCCAGCGCATCGAGGAACAGGGTACTTCACGCAGATGTCGATGAGATTTCAAGTGGATCGGTGGCTGGAAAGATCGGTGTTGACGCCCCGCAGCCGGGTTTTCATCATCGCCAGCGGACTGGCCGCGATCGTTCTGATCGCAGTCGTCGACCTGAAGACCGGTGTGGCGATTCCGCTGGCGCCTTTGTATATCGTTCCGATCATTCTGATGAGTGCAGTGCTCGAGCGCTGGCAAATCGCCCTGCTTGGCCTCGTATGCACCTTCACCGCAGAATTTGCAGATGCCTTCACCTGGAACCTGAAGGAAGGACTTCCGCGCGATGCACTGTACTGGTTTGCCTATGTCGCCGTGGGGCTCTATGTACACGAGACCGTCCAGCGCCGCCGCGTAGAGCAGGCCCACTCGGATGCTCTACGAACCGAAGTTGAGACGCGGCGTGGCGTCGAAGAGCAACTCAGACTGGTCGTCGCAAACTCATCGATTGCCATCGTCACAGTAGATGAATCCGGAGTGATCCTCGATGCGAATGATGCGGCCCAACAACTCTGGGGAGGTACCGCCGGAGATATCAGTGCCTCGCTGGAGAGGTTGCCTCTGATCCGCTTCGTGCCCTCTCTGGCGCGTGTACAGGTCGGACGTCAGGGCTTTGAGCGCCTCCGCACGATGATGCAGTGCCAGGGCTTTCGGGCGAACAAAGATCCATTTCTCGCCGACGTCTGGTTCTCCACCTACAACAGTCCGCAGGGGCGCCGGTTGACGGCGATGATTATCGACTCTTCCAATGAGACCAGGGATCGTGAGCAGGCAAACCTTGAGCAGGTGCTTGTCAGCTCCAGGATCGCCCTGGGGGCTCTCTCCCACGAGATCCGCAACATCTGCGCCGCGATTTCAAACGTCCAGCAGAACCTGTTGCTGAACAAGCCCGATGCGCGACAGGTGAAGGAGTTTGACGCGCTGCGACAGCTTGTTGCCGCATTGGAGCGCATGGCATCCGCCGAACTCTCGCTTGTGAAGCGCCAGGCGACCTACGTCCACCTCGACAACTTTCTAAGCGACCTCTATATCGTCGTGCAGGCCTCGCTTCGAGAGGCAGATATCGACCTCGCGTGGGAGATCACACCAGGCCTTCCCGCCGTCTGGGCAGACTCATCGAGTCTCATTCAGGTCTTTCTAAACCTGATCAGGAACGCTCAGTCCGCCCTCCTGGAAAGCGAGGAGCCGCGGGTTCGAGTCACCGCAACGCGGCAGGGTGACCTCGTTCATATCGCCGTTGCTGACAATGGCCCCGGCATCTCCGATCCAGACAAGCTCTTTCGACCCTTCGGACAGCGAGGAGGCGCGACCGGATTGGGACTTTATTTATCCAAGGCGATGATGCGAAGCTTCCACGGGGAGCTTCGCTTTGAAGAGAGCCCCATTGGCGCTACATTCATCGTGGAACTAACCGTGGCAGAGGTAGACGAGTGAACACTGAGAACAATCCGATCGAGGTGATCCTCGTCGACGATCACACCCTTTTTCGCGAGAGCCTGCGACGCATGCTCGAGGAAGAGCCGGGATTTCACGTGAGTGGCGACTTTTCCACCGCGGACACGGCGATGAATGCGATCCAGCGTGGTCTCGCATTCGATGTCGCCCTCATCGATTACGAATTGGCCAGTACTGCGACCCTCGCGTCCAATGGGCTCGATCTGCTCCGCCGTCTGCGCCAGCTTCGACCCAGTGCAAAGGCGCTGATGGTCACCGCCGGCATGGACATACGAGATCTCCACAAGGCGGTGAAGCAGCTGAACGCCGGCATCTTCCTCAAGACCGAGCCGCCTGCAGAGCTGGTCCTCGCCATCCAGCGGACGGCCAAGGGCGAGCGATGGATCTCATCCGGCGCCGCGCTCACGCTCCTCAACGACGAAGAGCCGCGGGCCACGTCTACCAACGTTGGCCTAAGCCGGTTGACGCCGCGGGAGTCGCAGGTGCTGCGCGGCATCCTCGAAGGCCTCGGGAACAAGGAGATTGGCGCGCGGCTCGATCTCACCGAAAGTGCCGTCAAGGCTGTAGTGCAGAAGCTGTTCGAGAAGATCGGGGTTCGCAGTCGTTCCCAGCTCGTTCGCTACGCCATCGAAACGCAGATCGATTTACGTTAATTCCTGCCTGACGTAGTTGTCCCCACGCGGCTCCAGGGCTCCGTGTGGGGACAACTACGTCAGAAGCTGTACTTCAACGCCATCTGAATGATCCTCTGATCGCTTCCGACGGTCGAAGTAATCGTTCCGAAGTTGGAGGCTCCAAAGGTCGCGTTCGGCTGCGCAAAGTGGGCCTCGTTGAATAGGTCGAAGACCTCGAAACGAAACTCCACATTCTGCTCCGAAGCTACGGGGACGATCTTGAACAACGAAGCGTCCGAGCTGTTCCACCGTGGGCCCAGCAGAACGTTGCGCGGCTCGTTCCCTGACTGACTGTTGTTGATCAGCCCTCCTGATGTCATCGGGAGTTGAAGACAACCGACGTTGAGGAAAATGCTTGCGCTGCCGACGCGACGCGGGCCGTTGTTTGCATTGCAGGTTAGATTTGGACGGAAGGTCAGCGACTGTGCGGTCGTGGTGCCACTCACCGCGGTGAATGGGTTCCCTGACTGCGCCTGGAAGATGCCGTTGATCTGCCAGCCGCCGAGCAGCAGCTTCTCGACTGCGTTCGACGACCTCATCTGCGGCAGCTCATAGCTGAAGCTCACGACCACACGTTGCCGGGCATCGAAGAGCGAATTACCTCGCTCTTCCGACATCGCCGCATCGATCGAGGACTGATCGCCGATAGTCACCGGGAGCACAGGCCTCGAATCCCCACCGATGTTCAGACCCGAGAGATCGTCGATCGAGTGACTCCACGTGTAGGCCGCAGTCGCTCGTACGTGGTGCCAGCTTCGCAGCTGCAAGCTCGTCTGCAGAGAGTCGTACCAGGATCCACCCGCTGAGAAGGTGGGTCGTACCAGACCGAGCGCTGGAAAGACCGCGCGCGATCCCGCCGTATAAGCCGAGGTGCCGGACGACGCCGCAACCACTGTTGTCGGGTTCGCTTCGATGAAGACCGGCAGATGCGCGCCACGCGACCCCACATACGCAACCTCGACGCCCACAACGTCAGCAACCTGGTGTTGGATTCCGACGTTGTACTGATAAACCCTTGCGGTCTGGAAGGAGTGCGGAAGGCTCCAGCCGATGAAGGTTAGCCCAGAGGGAAATCCAGCTGGCCCGGAGGTGACGCCGGCATACGGATTCGCGAAGTACGCACTCGAAGCCGAAGCCAGAGGTCGAGGATAAAAGTCGATCTCCTGCAACGGTTGAAACGGGGGCGCCAGCGTTCCGTTCTGGAAGAAGTCTCCCTGCCCCGGCACCGTATCGTAAAAGACTCCCCATGCAGCACGAAGCGTAGTCTTCGCATCGCCCGTGGGATCGAAGTTGATTCCGAGCCGCGGCGCTACGTTGTTCGTGTCGGCATAATAGGTAGCCCTTGGCGTATCTCTGTCTCCCGGATATACGAGACCCAGAGGCGCAGTGGGTTGTACGGTGGACTGCTGCCCGGGATGCAACGCCGCCAGATGATTGTTCGCCTCCGTGTAGGGAAGGTTCACCTCGTAGCGAAGCCCCACATCCAGTGTCAAATGCCGGTTCACGCGAAACTCATCCTGCGCATACGCGGCATAGGTCCACGAAGCTCCATTGAGCGCCGGGTCGCCGGAGCCCTGCTGGAACATATACGGATATCCGAGGAAAAAATCCGCAAGCGTGTTGCCCGTGAAATTGCCATTAAAGGTGAAAGCACCGTTCGGTCTGTTGATGAATAACAGGTCGATGGCATCGCGCTGGACCTCGCCGCCGAACTGAAACTGGTGCCGGCCTTTCACCCACGTGAAGTCATCATCGATGGAGTCGACGTAGTTCTTCCTCGAAGCGAACGGTTGCTGTAGATCACCTTGCGTGAAGTATCCCGTGAGCGTCACGTTGGGGAGACCAAGCGCCTGTTGATTCGTCGGCTGATACTGATAGCCCGCGGTCGATGGAGAGACACCGCTGGTCCTGTTGGGAACGCCATGGATCCACTGACGCGCGTAACGCGCCACGTTGATCATGTGCGCATTCAAAATCCACGTATCAGAGCCCAACGCATCGTAGAGACTCATAATCTGTCTGTTCCCGGTGACAGGAAAGCTCGATGGCGTCAGCGGACCAAACAGATTCTGATGCGCGTAAAGATATCGTCCCAGTAACTGGTGCGACCGCCACTTGTAATCGGAACGAATGCCATACATATCCCGGTTATCGATGTTGGGCGGGTACTCTACGTAGAAGTTGTTCGCAGCGTTCGGCAAGTGGATGTAATTCTGCAGCAGGTAGGAACTGATGGCGCTCTCACGAGCAGGGTCGATCACATTCGGCTGCCCACCGTAGCAGTACTGAGCACCGGTGGCCGGATCGATGATGCGCCCGCTCCCGGAAACACCAGTGGCAGCGCAGCCGGAAGAAGCCGCCGCCCCGGTGAGCAATTCGCTGAAGTTCCCTGCTCGCTCTGCGGAACTGAGCTCCGGCACACTCAGAGTGTTGGCCGTAGCATCCTTCACGCGATAGCCTTCGTAGTAGCCGAAAAAGAACCATCTGTCGCGCAGAATTCTCCCCCCACCCGCTGCACCGAACTGGTTCTGCAGATACTCAGGCTTTGCGGAGGCCGCAGGCGTGAAGAAGTTCCTGGCTGCAAGAGCACCTTCACGATTGAAGTCCCAGACTGAGCCATGGTACTGATCGGTACCAGACCGCGTGACGACGTTCACCACCGAGCCGGCATTGCGCCCATACTGCGCCTCGTAAGAATGGGTCATGATCTTGAACTCCTGAATCGCATCAGGAGGAGGCCGCATCACGAAGCCGGAGTTGAAGGAATCATTGTTCTGCGCGCCGTCGAGCAGGAAGCTGTTCGACTGATTGCGCTGGCCATTTACATTGAAGCTGCCAGTGGTGTCGCCAAAGCCGCCCGGTGTAGCGTTACCGCTCGCCCCGCCGAGACCCGCAGGCGCTGCCACGACGCCCGGAATGAGCGTGCCCAGTTGGGCGAAGTTTCGTCCATTCAACGGGAGATCGGCGACATCCTGTTGCCCAACGACAACTCCCGTAGTCGCATTCGACGTCTCGACCAAAGGTGCGGAACCCGTGACGGAGATCGCATCCGTTGTTGAGCCCAGCAACAGGCGCGCATCCTCGCGCGACGTGCCATTCACAAGCACCTGCACGCCACTCGCGACCAGGCTCCTGAAGCCAGGCGCAGTAACCTGCAATGTGTAGTTTCCTGGAGCAACAAGGGGAAATTGATATTCGCCGCTTGAAGCACTCACGGTGCTTCGCAGCTGTTTCGTGGCTGCATTGGTGAGCTCAACTGTAGCTCCCGCAACCACACGTCCCTGAGGGTCTGTAATGACACCCGTAACCGCCCCGGTAGCTTGCGCACGCGCGTTTGCGTTGCACAGCCAAACCGGTAGAGCCACAACGATCAATACAACCAAGCACCAACGGCGCACCCTCAGTCTCTCACGATGGAAAGGAATCACATCTGCAAGGACCTGGCGCATACTGCAACCTCCAAGTCGAGTTGTTGAAACCGGCACCTCTCAATCGGAAGACTGCAGCGACGAACGGCTTCCTTGCTATTGTCCACGATGCGTCGGTGGGAGTCGTGAACAAGCCGCAAAGTCCGCGTCGATCACGAGGCTAAGGCAGCAAACAAAAGGCGGGCGAGTCGCCATGTCCAGCGCCCGCCCGCCCTCACACTTCGAAGCTTGTCCAGCTAAGCCTTCTGATATCCCATCCCATTAAGGACGCCACGCATATACGCGAAGCTCTCGATCACGCCAGGCATGGGGTTATCGCCATTGATCTCGTACTCGAGATCGACAAAGCCCTTGTAGCCGATGGAACCCAGGGCTTCGAAGATCGCGCGGAACGGAATCTTGCCCTGACCGACGGCAACCTGACTCTCTCTCGACTTGAAGTCCGTGAGATCCTTCACGTGCATGTTGAAGAGTCGCGGCCCTGCAGCATGAATCGCCACAACCGGATCCGTGCCTGCACGCTCGCAATGCCCGACGTCGATGCAACAACCCATGCGGGGGTCCATTCCCTTCACCGCCTTGAGTACATCCAGCGGGGACGGAAAATACTTGGCGTCTTCGGGTCCATGGTTATGGATCGCGATGCGGATATCGAACTCCTTTGCAAAGCGTTCCATGATGGGCAGCGACCTGGTGTCGGGATCACCGGAGACGATCACCTTCACGCCCGCACGCTTCGCGTATTCGAACTTGGCCTTGATATCCGCCTCGTCCGGCTTTGAGAAGGACACCGTACCCACGGCATGCAATACGATCCCAGCCGCGTTGTAGTCTGCCAGGGCTGCAGCCTCCAGGGCTGGGTCCATCGGCAGATGGTCCTTCGCGTCCTTGGCATTGAGAGCGGTCAAGCCCAGTTGCTTCATGAACCCGATCATCTGAGACCGATTGAAGTTGCGGAAGGTATAGCTGGCGAGTCCCAGACCAAATCCCGGCACGCCCAGCATCTTCATTGGAGCGGCGGTCGCGCTCATCTCTGGAAGCATCATCGAACCAGCCAGCAGCGCACCACCGCGCAGGACATTCCTGCGCGAAACCTCATGACTCATCGCACATCTCCTCAGGGTTACCTGCATCGCGCTTCGCAATGCAGCAGCCATATCATCACGCCATCCGGTGCGCTGTCGAGAGCTAAGACTCCTCTCGGACGAATTTTGTGGGAAGTTGCAACAAAATCAGAGTTCAACACCCGCCGGACCTCAGTCGAGCGCCTCCCAGCTCCTCAGACGGTGCTCGCAAACCTCCATATCGACACGGTCACCACGAAAGCTGACTCCTTCCATCCGCAGCCGGGCCCGTTGCTCGACTGCCGCTTCGCCCGGCAGCTTGATCTCTCCTCCAGTACCAAGCACGCGATGCCAGGGAAGAGAGTCCGGAGGATCCGTCCGCAGCAATCTCGCGACGGCCCGGTGATACTGCGGGTATCCCGCCGCTGCCGCGACGCGGCCGTACGTGCTCACCTTGCCGGGAGGGATGCTCAGCACGATCTGGCGAAACGCACGGTCTCGCAACTCGTTCGCACGAGCCCCATCTCGCAGAACACGCCTGCGGGCCGATGGCGTCATCCCATCGCCACCGCTCGAATAGTCAGCCGGTCCGGATCTCTTCTTTGGCATACGTCACAAGGATGCCACGCCCGGCATAGTCCGGTCCCGGTCGAGCCACAGACCGGAGAGCCGAATCGAGTCAGGGCTTCGCGCCCTTACCCTCGACCAGCTCGACGAAGCGGTCCACGCCCGCTGCCTTGAATGCCTCATGCTCACCGTTGGGCCAGCGAACGTCGATGCCCTTTATCGCCTCTTGATGACCAAGTCCGAAGTGCAGCCGCAGGTCGCTCGAGCTGTTATAGCTCGAACCGCTTCGAACTTCGTCGACGAGATCTCGAGTTGCGAGATGCACGACGACACGGGCGCCGATGCCATCTCGATTCGACACCGTCCCCACGAGCCTGACGCCCAGCCAGTGGTTGGAGTTCCGGGCTTCATTGACGAGCAGCATCGGCCGGTCGCTAAGGTTATTCACGACGGCAGACAGCCGGCCGTCGTTCCAGAGATCGGCAACGGCGAGCCCCCTGCCGCTCAACGGCTCAGTCATACCTGGTCCAGAACTCTTAGAAAGATCCTTGAACTTGCCGTTCCCGGCGTTCCAGTAGAGAAAGCGCGGTTCCTTGAACGTTGCACCGAGCCGTGCCGAATCAACCTCGGGATACACATGACCGTTGGCCACAAGAAGATCGGGCCAGCCATCGTTATCTACGTCGGCAAACATCGCTCCCCAACCCAGCGCATCCAGATTGATTCCGAGTCCGGCTTCAGTCGTCTCGTCCGTGAACGTGGCATCTCCATTGGCCTTGTAGAGCGTCGCCGTATCGTCCGAGAAGTTCGTCTTGAAGAGATCGAGATGCCCATCGCCGTTGTAGTCCGCAGCCGTAGAGCCCATGCCAGCCTGCTCGCGGCCATCTTCGTTGAACGCCGCCCCCGCATCTGCAGCAACGTCGGTAAAGGTACCGTTCTTGTTGTTGCGATACAGGATCGCGGGCGTGGAGTCGCACGCAACGTAGATATCCGGCCAGCCGTCTTCGTTGTAATCCAGCGTGGTTACAGAGAAGCAGTAGTGACCTTCGGTCTTCTCGATTCCTGCAGCCGCGCTAACGTCCTTGAACTTCCCGCCACCTTCGTTGTGATACAGGATGTTCGGTGCATGAGGCAGGCCGCGCGGCCCGCACATGACAGGAGCACCCTTCCAGGTACAACCCGCCTCCGACCCCGGCGCTGGTGTCTTCGCAAGGTCGAAGTGCAAGTAATTCGCAACGAAGATATCGAGCTTGCCGTCACGGTCGTAGTCGATAAAGGCGCAACCCGTGCCCCATTCCTTACCGGTGCCCGCCGCGCCAGCCTGCTCGGCGACCTCTTTGAAGGTGCCATTGCCTTCGTTGTGAAAGAGCCGGTTCTTTCCGTAATCCGTCACATAGATGTCGTCGAAGCCATCATTGTCATAGTCCCCCACACAGGCTCCCTGCCCCCATGCAGTAGACACCAATCCAGCTTTCGATGTGACATCCGTAAAGGTGCCGTCGTGATTGTTGTGGAAGAGATGGCTCGTAGGGGCTTCGCCTCTGCGCTGTTCGGGGTGCAACTCCTGCCCATTCACCAGGAAGATATCCATCCAACCATCGCGGTCATAGTCGAGAATGGCGACGCCCGAGCCCGTTGCCTCGACGATGTACTTCTTGTTCTCCGCATCGCCGTTCACGTTGCGGACTGTGATGCCAGCCTTCGTCGCTACATCAACAAACCAGGCTGGCGTCGGATGCTCGGCACTCGGCGGGTACGGTTGCTGCGCAGCGAGAACCATTGCGAGCGCCATGACCGCAGCGGTCGTGATGGCCTTCAGCAAGTAGCGCGGACCCATCAAACCTTCTTCTCAACCGCGACGGCCGCGCCCATCGGCATCGACTTGAGGATCTTTCCACCCTCTTCGATCACGTAGAGATGATTTGCCGCGAGATCTTTAAGAGCGTCTCTGCTGCCGGAGGGCCACACGATCTCCACCAGATCAGCCTTCACTGCTTGATCTAGCCCGAAGTGAATCCGCAGATCATTCTGCGAGTAGTAGCTCCCCCCGCTTCGCACCTCCTCGATCTGCCTCAATGGCTGCTTTCCGACGCCGCTCTTCTCCTGGGATGTGGTCTGCGCGGTGACGGTGATGCGAGCTCCCACTGCAGTCCGATTCGACTTGGTTCCGACAAGCCGCACCTTGATCCAGTTCCGTTGGATCGTCGCTTCGTTGCGCAGCAGTTGTGGCGGAGCGTTTACGCAGTTCACTACGGCATCCATCGTGCCATCGTTGTTGTAGTCGCCAAACGCGCATCCTCGCGCCGGTACAGCTGTAGTGATTCCAGACCCGGCCTGGTCCGTCACCTCTTCAAACTGGCCGTTGCGCAGGTTGCGATAGAGATACTTGTGCTCGGCATAGGGAGCGTCGAGATGGGAGCCATCGACCTCCGGGTACACATGGCCATTGGAGATAAAGATGTCCAGCCAGCCATCGTTGTCCACATCGAGGAAGCCCACGCCCCACCCAAGATATCGAGTATTGATGCCGAGTCCTGAGAGATACGTGTGATCCTCAAACGTCCCGTCCCCAAGGTTCAGATAGAGCGAATCTGTATCGCCCGCGAAGTTCGTCTTCACAATGTCGAGCAGGCCATCGCGATTGAAGTCACCCACAGAAACGCCCATACCGGCCTGCGGCTTTCCATCAGGAGAGTAAGCAATGCCGGATTCAACCGCCACGTCTTTGAACGTGCCGTCTTTCTGATTTTGATAGTAGGTTGCGGCCGTCGAGTCATTCGCAACATAAATGTCGGGCCAACCATCGTTGTCCAGGTCGGCCACCGTCACACTCAGACCGTAGGTGCCGATGGTCTCCCACATTCCCGACTTCTGGCTGACGTCGGTAAAGGTTCCGTCGCCATTGTTGTGGTACAGGATGTTCTTTCCGCCATCGAGGCCTGGAGGGCCGCACGCAACCTGCATGCCCTTGTAGGCACAACCAGCGGCCTCGGGCAGCGGAGCGGTCTTGATGTCGAAGTCAATGTAGTTCGCCACGAACAGATCAAGATGACCATCCTTGTCGTAGTCAAGAAAGGCGCATCCTGAGTTCCAGCGCAAGCGCGACTGCGTCAGGCCAGCTTTGGCAGTCACGTCAGTGAACGTACCATCGCCGTGGTTCTTGTAGAGGATGTTCTGCCCGTAGTAGCTGACGAAGAGGTCATCAAGACCGTCATTGTCATAGTCCCCGACACAGCAGCCCTGTCCCCAGCCGCTCCGGGTCATCCCGCTCTTCGCCGTAATGTCCGTAAACGTGCCATCACGATTGTTCTTGAAGAGGCGGCTGATCGGCTCCTGCCCCTTGGGGAAGCCTTCCAGGGTCGTGCCATTTACGAGGAACAGGTCAAGCCAGTCATCGTGATCAAAGTCATAAAATGCAACGCCGCAACCCGTGGTCTCCAGCAGGTAACGATTCTTGTGCTGTCCGCCATAGATCGTCTTCGCATTCAGTCCGCTCTCCTTCGCGACGTCGATGAAGCTGAACCCAAGCGGAGTTCCCGTGACGGGTGATGGCAGCATCTTCGCACCGCGCGCCTTCGCGGTATATTCCGGCCGTGCTCCAATCTGCGGCACCGGTTGAGTTGCGGGTTGCTGCGCGTGAGCCGCCAGCTTGAGCACGTCTTCCATCGATAACACCAGCGCGGTGCGGGATAGCGAGGTAATGAAGCCACGCCTCGTCCAAATCTTCTCGTTCATCTCCGCGTATCCTCCACGAGCCGTCCTGCACCTTCACGCAGCGTGTAGCGACGGTCCACCGCGACGCTGCGTATCGCATCCACAATACCCGAGGTGGGCCACGTCACGCGCACTGAAGTAACGCGTGTAGCTTTGCCTACACCGATGTGCTGTTCCAGCGGGTTTCCACCGAAGCTGGAACCAAAGCCTACTGTCCTGAAGATGTGCCGCGTCTTGCCATCGGAGCCCGTTACGGCGACGTCGATTCTCGCCCCAAACGCTGCACGATTGCTCCTCACGCCGGAGAGCCGCAGCGTGATCCAGTGGTTTCCATTGCCGGGGTTCTTGTAGAGCGCGCTTTGGAAAGTGTCTCCCGGCTGTGCCCCACCCATCTCTTCAAAGACGTCCTCAAAGCCGGACCGGTGAAGATCCGCGAACGCGATGCCGTGTCCCTTTTGCAGGTGCCCAAAGTCGCCGGCCGTCGTTACATCCTGAAAGCTACGACCGAGAGAGTTGCGGAACATGCGGTTCGGCAGAAGCGCCTGGTATGTGGAGTCGCCGGTGCCGAGGTAGATATCCAGCCAGCCATCATTGTCCAGGTCCCCAAAGTTCGCACCCATCGTCAGGATGGCTCGATCGAGATGGACGTCTGCCGTAACGTCCTGGAAGGTACCGTCATGCATGTTGCTATACAACCTGGGCTTCTCTGCCTTGACGGGCTTACCCATCTCGAACGCACCGACGTCTCCCGAGGCGTTAAGCGAATATCCCGCCACAAAGATGTCGGGCCAGCCATCATTGTCGAAGTCGAAGAACCACGTCGCAAAGCTGTTGGACTGTTTGTCCACACCGGCCTCGTGAGCCACATCGGTAAAGCGCCATCCCTTGCCAGGGTCCCCGGGATCGCGCGGCCCATCATTGCGGAAAAGGTGGTTGTGCCCATTCATCACCGACACGTACAGATCCGGCCGCCCATCGTTGTTATAGTCGCCCCACGCCACGCCTTTGACAAATCCGAGGTCGCCAAGGCCACTCTGTTGTGCGCACTCGGTGAACGTGCCGTCGTGATTATTGTGGAATAGTAGAGATCGGTGGCGGTCGCCTTCGCTCGACTCATAACCGACCATGATGTCCAGCCAGCCGTCGCCGTCGTAGTCGGCCCAAGCTGCCGTCTGTGTGGGGCCCTCGACCAGAAGGCCAGCCCGCTCGGTCACGTCATCGAAGGTGCCATTGCCGTTGTTGCGCAACAGCGACATCGGATACGCGCCCTGCCTACCCCACCAACCACCCCGCAACACGAGAACGTCCGGATGCCCATCGTTGTTGTAGTCGGTCAGCACAAGGTTCAGGCCGCCGGTCTCTCCCATAAGGCCAGAGCGCCGCGTGACGTCTCGAAACGTTCCATCGCCATTGTTGTGAAACAACCGCATCTGATCGTTGGGCCCGGACGACGAGATCATCACATCCAGCAGGCCGTCTCCATCGAAGTCCTCCACCAGTACACCGCCTGCGTGCCCTGTCACATCGAGCCCCTCCGACGCGGCGAGCTGTGGGAACTCTGGCAGCTTGGCTTCAGGCGCAAACAGACTCTCGGGGATCAACCACTGCGCCGGAACGCTACTGGGATAGTGGCCGAGCTGCATGTAGGCCACGTTCAACAACCACCGCGACTCCGTGTCGGCAGGGTCTCGCTCGAGAAGCAGCGAAAGCTCGCGAACAGCTCCTTCTGCACCCCGCGTGTTCTGGTGGACCGCGTCCGAGCGCAGGGGAAAGAGGCAAGCTCGAGAGGTTGAGCTCATCGCGCAGTTCTCCTGCTCTCCGAGCCGGAGATACGCGAGGGCCAGCCAGCGCCCATGTTCCTTAACGTCCGAAGGGGGCATCGACGCCCCTGCGCGTTGCCAACGCCGCCGCACCTCTTCCAGTTGACGCACAGCGCCCTCGCTATCCCCGGCATAGAGCATCTCGCGAGCAAGCTGCTCCCGCACCGTCGTGTCGTCGTGAAGAGATAGTTTCTGCGTCGCGAGTACTTGCGAGTAATAGCGAACACGAACATCGGGCTTATTGGGGTCGACCTTCCAGTCGGTAGCCGCAAAATCTGCGCGTAGCCTCTCGGCCATTCGCTTCGTGCTCTCCGCCTGGTAGATGGGCTCGCTATCCGCTCCCGGAGCCGGGCTCGAGACGCTGCCGATCGCAGGAGACGACGGCATCACACCGGCCCCATGCGTCATCTTCATCCCTGGGTCTTGCGACAAGGCAGACGCGCCGCCAAGGACGATGTGTGCAACGACTAGAGACCAGGTGCGTGCTCGAACCATCCCCGTGCCTTAGTGCGCAGTTTGAAGCTGCGGTTCAGTAGCCCGCTGTAGCTTCTCGCCGAGTGCCGTCTCGCTGCGCGCCTGCTCCGTACGGCCCAGGGCACGGTACGCTTGTCCCAGCAGGTTATGCGTCATGTAGTTCGCAGGATCCATCTGCGCAGCATGCTGGAGATAGGACGCCGCACTCGCAGCATCGTTCTTCTTCAACATCGTCTTGCCCAGCAGGATGAACGGCCCGGTGGCATTCGGCTCCAGCAGTACAGCCTCCTGCAGGCTGCGTTGTGCTTCGTCATACCGGCCAGCACGATTGTAAGCGTCCCCAAGGCGATCATAGGTACTTCCCTCCAACGGACTCCGCTGACGTTCCAGCTCGAACTCGCGAATGGCGTCATCGATGCGTCCCTGCGCGAGGGCGATCTCCCCGATCAGCCCATGCGCTCCGGGAAGCGCCGCGTCGAGGCTTACAGCCTTCTGTGCGAACTCCAGGGCCACCGGAACAAACTCGCGGCGAAGCAACATGCGCGCGGCAAGAAGATAAGCTTGCGGGCCGTCAGGCGCAAATCCAAACTGCGTGGCGAAGGCGTGGCGTGCATCGTCATAGCGACGCGTATCCACATAGCAGAGGGCCAATGCGTAGTTGGGATCTGCCTTACGAAGATTCCCACCTTGATTGTTCTTTGCTGCGGCTTCCAGCAAAGGAATCGCATCCGCAGGACGCCCGAGTTTCACCAGCACCAGCCCCCGCATCTCGGTGGCTTCCTGGTTGCCGGGCTGCTCTTTCAGCGCAGTCGCGAACTCTTTGTCAGCAGACGGAAGATCGGCCTTGGCGAAGTCAGCGAGCCCCGCAAGCAGCGCGAGCCCATCGTGAGGCTTGCCATCAGCACGAAGCGCGTCAATCTGCGCCAGCGCCTCAGCTGCGCGCCCATTGTCGATCATCTTCCTGAGCGCTGCTGCCGATGGCGCCGAAGCAGCCTCGGCGGTCGATGGGGACTGCGCGGTCAGATTTGTTGCCAACGTCCCTAAGAACAAAATTCCGGCCGCGCATAGGCTCGCGGTGCCGATCAAAGAGTGCCTCTTCATGAACCCGATCATCAACTCAATCGCAAGGGCGATGCAATGGCCAATTTGGCCTGAAGAAAAATGCGGCGGGAGGGGATGTCATCCCCGCCCACCGAAGGGAGGTAAATGCTAGTGAGTTAGAACGCCAGGTGCAGGGTGAACTGCAACTGACGTGGATTGGTTGTACCGCTCAAGCTGGACGGATAGGAACCGCTGCCGATGCCTCCTCCGCTCTGTACCGAGCCGGCCGGGGTGCCATAGTTGATGTGGTTGAATGCGTTGAAAGCATCCATACGGAATTGCGCCGTGTAACGCTCGTGGAAGGTCACGTTCTTCATCAGCGACATATCGGAGTTGAAGAAGTGCGGTCCCCAGGCAGTATTGCGGCCGACGTTGCCGATGGTATCCAGACCCGGCGCCGTGAACGCACCACCCAGCCCCGGAGCAGTAAAGTACTTTGCTCCGTTGCCAAATCCGGTGAGTCCGGTCTTCAGACTTCCCGCATTTCCGTTGACCTGGCAAGGTGCGTCACCAGGAACCTGGTTAGCACACGAGTCATAGCTCAACGTGAATGGCAAACCGCTTTGATAGACAAACACCGGGCTGATCTCCCAACCGCCAACGATGTAGTTCACCACACCGCCCTGGTTGAGAAGCATCTGGTTCTTGCCAAACGGCAGGTGCCAAAGGCCGTAGCCCGTGAAGGCGTTACGGCGGATAGCTTGATCGTTGCCGATGATGGCTTGCTTGTTCCAGGTTGCGAAGCCGCTCGCGTTATCGGTGCCGACCTGGTACGCATAGTTGCCATTGATACTCAGGCCCTTGGTGTAATTCTTGGTCACCTTGAGCTGGAGTGCGTTGTAGTGGGTGTCCTGATCATCACCGTAGTAGCTGATGCCCTGGGTCCAGTTGCAGGCGCCGGAACCGCAGGCGGGCAGGTTGCCGTTGGTGTAGCGCTGCAGCAGGGTCGTGTTGGAGGTTGCGCCCGTCGAGCCTACTGCGTTCGCAGTGAGGCAACCTGAGGTACCCGCCAGGCAGCTTCCGCCCGCAGGATCGTAATGAAGCGCCTGGTTGGTAGTCACGTTGAAGGATGCCGGAAGAGCTATGGCAGCTTCGTTCGGGTTTGTATTGTTGCCATCCCCGTCGCTCAATGTATGCGAGCCCTTGTTGCCGACGTACGCCACCTCGATCGAAAGGCTCGGAGTGAGCGAACGCTGCACGGCGAAGTTCCACGCATCCAGCGTCGGAAGCCGTTCCGTGAAGGGGCGAGCCTTGACACTCACCGATTGACCGATGGTCGTTGCGGGATTCGCTCCAGGAATCGATGCTGTAATTGCGATCTGACCGCTCGAGTTTGCTGCGGGCGGAGTGAAGTTGGAAAGCGGGCTGCTGGCATTGGGATACGCTGTACCTGTTCCACCAACGCCAGGGCTGCTCAGGTTGAAGGCATAGCTGGTGTTACCACCCACGGCATTCAGCGACTGATTGGCCAGCACCGGGATGTTCTGCGTCACAACGTGTCCGAACTCTGAACCGAAGACTCCGAGATCGAAGCTTCGTCCATAGCCGGCGCGGATCACCGTCTTTGAATCGAGCTGGTACGCCGCACCGAGACGCGGGTTCCAGGTGTTCTTGGCCGAAGCTACGCCCATGTTCAGCGGAACTCCGCCTACACCGGCGACGTTGATGAAGCCAGTCTGCAGGTTGAGCAGCGCGCCATTCCCTGCACCATTCACGCGCTCCGCAGCGTAGTACTCATAACGCGTTCCGAGATTCAACGTCAGCTTGGGTGTAACGCGCCACGTATCCTGCCCGTAGAAGAAGTCTCGTGGCTGGAATTCCTTCGCATTGGTCGAGGTGCTGGTGTAGCGGTTAAAGGACGTGACGTCGCCAGTGATGAAGCTGGCGAAGCCGAGGCCGCCAACAGAACCGTTGGATGTTGGACCGTTGCCGAAGTTGTTCACACCGGTACGATCCGAATCGCTCGGTACGCGCAGGTTGCGGGCATAGCGGAGATCGACACCAAACTTCACCGAGTGGTTGCCAATCGTCTTCGTCCAGTTATTGACGATCTGGAACTGATCCTCTTTCTCCTTCAGAGGGCAGTTGCAGTGATTCATGTTGAGGCCCGAACCGAACTGCGGCCCCTGGTTCTGGGTCGTGGACGCAGCGCTGCTCAGGTTCGTCTGGTTCGTGTCTGCAATCTGAATATCCGGCGTGCCGAAGTCCGTTCCGATCGCGAGGCTCGAGCCGGTTCCGCTGACGTTCTCACCCAGGAAGGGGAGGTTGGTGTTACCCGGATCATTCTTGTGCGTGATGATGTTGTAGCGGAAATATCCAAGTCGGATATCAGTAACCAGCTTGGAGTTGATGACGACGTCCGTGCCCAGCGCCAGTGAATCGTTCGCGCCGTTAGAGACACCACCGAAGCCGGCGATACCCAGGCCAGGACCACCGGCCGCGCCGAAGAGGCTAGCGCCGCTGAGAGTATCCGTGAAGCGGCTGAAGCGACCAAAGATATGAACTCTCTGGTTCAGCGTTGCGTCCCCACGAACATCCCACTGGTTGCTGTTGAAGATGCCGGTTCCGCTGCCTACGTAGTTGTTTCGCAGCCCAGCACCGTTGATGCCCGTCGAGTTCGGAGTCTTCCCGTTCGCGAGAAGCAGCTTGAAGAGGTTCACAGCCTGCGGCGAAAGCTGGCTGAGAGGAATGATGTTGTTCGTGTACGCCACCGGCGTGCCACTGGCATTGTTGTACAGCTGGTGGTTGCCCTCAGCGTTGGTGGCGTTCAGGTACTGGCTGAAGTCGCATCCCGGTTGGCCGTTCGACGCATTGGATGCGCCTGTGCAGCTCTGGAGTGCGAGCAACGTCGGAACGGTGCCGATACCTGTACCGGCAGACTTCTGTCGCACGCCCTGGTAGTCACCGAAGAAGAAGATCTTGTCCCGCAGGATCGGACCACCGATTGAACCACCAAACTGGTTCTTAAGACCGGTCCCGTACGGAATCTTCTGGTTCGTGGAAGTGTTGTAACCCGTGAACGGGTCGCGCGCCAGGTTGGCATTCGACTCGCGATTATCGAAGAGCGTTCCATGAAACACATTGGTGCCCGACTTCGTCTGCACCGTTTCTACCGAGGCGACGGCCTTGCCAAACTCAGCGTCGAAGTTCTGGGTAGCCAGCTTCGCTTCTGACATGGACTCCGAGTTTGGGTTGATGACGATGATTCCCAGGATTGCATCCTGGTTATCAGTGCCGTCCAGCGTGTAGTTCACACCGCCGAACGCCTGACCGTCGATCTGGATCTGCTTGGAGCCTTGCGGATTCTCAGACGCCGCATGAGCCCATCCCAACTGCACCGCACCCGGAAGCAGAAGCTGCAGGTTGGCGAAGTTGTGATCTGGAATTGGCAGCTCAGTCAGTTCTTGTGCGTTGAAGTTCGTCGCTACATCCGCACGATCGGTCTTCAACTGGGGTACCGCATCGGCCTCCACCGTTACGGTTTCGTTCGTCGTACCGACAGGAAGGATCGCGGAAACGGTGTTGGTTCCGTCAGCAAAGATCTGCAGACCCTTTTGTTCGTAGCCTTTGAAGCCAGCTGCTCCGACTTTGACGTCGTACGTGTCGGGGATAAGGTGAGATACCACGAACTCACCGGACGCGTTGGTCGTCATCGTCACGGTGGTTCCCTTGGCTTCGTCCGTAACAGTAATCGACGCGTTCGGGACTGCTGCCCCGGTCGCGTCGGTCACTGTTCCCTGGATCTGACCATAGACGGCTTGTGCGTGTGCGTACGAACCGGTAGCCCCGGTGATCGTCGAAAACGCCATCGCTGCAGGTACGCAGAGATTCCGTACCCAATTCTTTGCCATGCCACTCCTCCTGAAAAACGCTTCATGCATCAGCCCTGTCCTGCCTCCTGTGAATGGCTCCCGGATACCGGGCCCTGCGTGTACCGACGTGTCGGCCATAGCAGTGGAAGAGACAGCTATAAGACAGATTTCGAAGCGACCGCAACGATAAGTGCAGGGGACTTTCGATGTCAATGTGCATTCTTGATTTCTTTCCCAGGTTTCCCACACAACGGTTTGCCTAAAGGTTATTCCCGAGCCGTATTGGGACACGGCCTGTTCGGCGGCGCGGATAGACCACCCGCAAATGCTGTCAAACACCTCAATTCAGCAGCTCAAAGTTTGTCGTGAAGCGAATATCGCACCTTCTTCTTGCTAACTTTGTCATGTCATTTTGGCGGCGACCACACTGCACCGATCTTGGTATAGTGTTCGCCGGAGTCCGGAGGTTTTGTTTTGATTCGTCTTAGCCGTTTTCACAGGGCTGCATTGCCCTATGTGTTCGCCGGTTTCACCGTTGTCACCCTTGCCCTGGCTGCCCCGAGCCCCGCATCAGCCCAGGCGAGCGCCGATCCATGGTGGAAGCACGCGCTCGTCGATGAGCTCTATCCGCGTTCCTTCCAGGACTCAAACGGCGACGGCGTCGGCGACCTGAACGGCATCACCCAGCGACTGGACTACCTGCAGAAGCTCGGCGTGGACGCTATCTGGATCGCTCCGATGTACCCTTCGCCCCAGGTCGACTTCGGCTATGACATCTCGGATTACGAGAATGTTGATCCGCAATACGGGTCCCTCGCCGACATGCAGCGGCTCATCGACGATGCCCAGAAGCACCACATCCATGTGCTGCTCGACATGGTGCTCAACCACACTTCTGACAAGCACAAGTGGTTTATCGAAAGCGCGGCATCCCGCACCAACCCCAAGCAGGACTGGTATGTGTGGAGCGACGGCATCAAGGCTGATTCCCCAGGCGTAACGGCCTACCAGAAGCGCTACGAACACGAGGGCATGGTACCGCCCAACAACTGGACCTCTCTGTTCGGCGGTTCGGCCTGGGAGTGGGTGCCGGCCCGAAAGCAGTTCTACTATCACAAGTTCTACAAGCAGCAGCCCGACCTGAATTGGCGCAACCCTGCTGTCGAGAAAGCCTGCTTCGGCGCGATGAAGTTCTGGCTGGATAGAGGAGTAGCGGGCTTTCGCCTGGATGCCATCCCGACTCTCTTTGAAGATCCTCAGCTACGTAACGAACCCGAGCTTGGCGGCACCAATGCTCAGGGCGACCCGAACCTCAACGACATGTATACCAACATGCTCCCCGAGGTTCACGACGTGCAGCGCAGAATGCGCAAACTGGTGGACTCCTATCCGGGAAATCGCGTACTCATCGGAGAGACCTATCTGCCCGATACGCAGGAGCTGATGAAGTGGTACGGTGCCAGTCAGGATGAGCTTCAGCTCCCGATGGATATGCTGGTGGGCTTCCATACTGAAGGCGGCGGCCCTAGCTCACCAAACGTCAAGCTCGATATCAACCACTTCAGGAAGTACCTGACCGAGATGGAGACCCAGCTCGGCCCCAACTGGCCCCTCTTGGTCTTCGACAATCACGACAACGAACGGAGCTGGAATCGCTTTGGCGATGGTGTGCATAACGCTGCGATTGCGAAGATCATCGCTACCACTCTGCTCACGACTCGCGCCACGGCACTCATGTACTACGGCGAAGAGCTGGGAATGACCACGGAGACGCCCACACGCAAGGAAGATGTGAAGGACCCGATCGGCATTACCGGCTGGCCCAAGGAGAAGGGTCGCGACGGTGAGCGCACACCGATGCAGTGGACTCCAGGGCCGCAGGCTGGGTTCAGCACCAATCCGCACACCTGGCTGCCTCTCGCGCCCAACTACAAGACGGTCAACGTTGAGGTCGAGTCGAAGGAGCCCAATTCGCAGCTGACATGGTTCGAAAAGCTCTCGATGCTCCGTCGCGAGAACGCCTCTCTTCATGCGGGTTCGGAGACCATGCTCGACTCCGGCAATGAACATGTCCTCTCGTGGGTTCGTTCCGCGCCGGGATCGAAATCTGTGGTCTTGGCGATGAACTTCTCCGCGGAACCACAGACTGTCACGTTGGATGTCAGCAAGGCTGGAGCAATGGGATCCGGTGCCAGGACGCTGGCCACCGACGATAGCAAACTCGAGGGCACGCATTCGCTCAAGAGCATCACGCTTGCCCCGTTCGCAAGCTACGTTGCTGAGATCGAGTAACGCGGCAGCCCTGAACCAGTACAAAGAACCGGTACCGTTCTATCCCCCGCAAGCAACATCGCGGGGGATTTTCTTGCTACCAGCGAAGTGAGACCTTTCGACTGACATAGCCGCCGCCCGCCGGGAATCGTACGGTCAGTGTGTCGCCATCTAACGCTGCTCCATCGACCGAAAGCTTCACGCCGGGATCATTTCGAACGATACGGAGCGTCATCTCCGTCCCGGCAAGCCCCTCGAACTCGACGTCATAGCGATGGTCGGAATACTGCTCTGAGAGTACCTTCGGCTGTGCCGTTCGTGCACCTCGCAGGGGCAGTCCATGCGGCAACTCGAAGGTCACTGCAGGCAGCGGAACGCGTAGTTCTCCACGCATATCCGCCCCGGCAATCCTGACCACGGGTCCGCTGACCGGCTTCACCGAGACCACCATCGTCGTCCCTTCCCGACGATAGACAATGTCTGCGACCGAGTCCCCCAGATGGAGCGAACGCACCGCCGCGCCCATCCATGATGCAGGTAATCTGGGCTTCACCATAATCGAATGTGAAGAGGCGTCCAGCGTGATCCCGAACATCCCTCTCAGAATTGGAGTGACGACCATCGCTGAAGACCAGAGCTGATGGCTGGTGCTGCGACCGAACGGCTCAAAGAAGTCGCCGGACAGCAACTCGGTGACTGCACCTGGATCCTGCGCCCAGGTCAGGTCCACGTTCTGCATCAACATCTGGCGCCCCGCAAGCGAATGGCCGGCACGATACTCCGCCATGGCTCCCCAGCCCGTAAACAAAGGCCACACGGAGCCCTGGTGGTAGCTCATGCCATCGAACATGGGGTCGCTCGCGGCGATGTCTCGGGCGCCCCAGTCCGTGTCAAAGTCGTGCGACGCAAAGGCCCGCAGGCTTGCCTCGGGATGCGCCAATCCAACCTCATCGCTCCACCACGCGAGCGCCGGATAGACCGTCCGCGTTCCGTCCGCGCTACCCGCGTTGAAGCTGAAGGCATAGTTCCCGCTCTCCGGTTCGAAGTACTCACGCTCCAGCGTGGCGCGCACTTTGCTGGCACGAACGTGGGCAGCTTCGGCTCCAGCTTGATCTCCAAGCGCGGCAGCTATTTCACGCATTGCATCCGAAGCCTGGGCGTCGAGCAGGGCCATGTAGATCTCCTGCTTCGGCATGCCCGGGGGCCAACTTTCTACCCAGCCGGTTCCCTGCGAATTGTCGTAGATTCCGTCGCCATCCGCATCGTGCGTCGTCTCAAACTGCCACGCCTTGCGAACCGCGTCCTGATGCTTACTCAGGAATGCAACATCTCCACTGGCGCGAAGATAGTCCGCCATCGCCATCAGGAAGAGCGGGGTCGCATCGGCCGCCGCATACTCATACGGAAACTGCGACCAGTCCAGTTCGCCAGCCGTCTGCGAGTACTCGTGCATCATCTTTCCGTCTGCGCGCTGACGTTTCATCAGGAACTCGAGCTCTTCGCGGGTCAAGGCAAAGTCGCCAAATCCATTCACGGCATAGAGCGTGTAAAGGGCATCGCGCCCGAAGAACCAGCCAAAGCCCGGCCGCGCTGAATCTCCCGAAGCATAGTAGCCGGCGACGAGCGCCTGCTCTCCATCGGGTGCTGTGGCACGCAACTGCTCAATCGACGCCTCCGCCCAGTCAAATGCCTCGTCGAGCTTCGTATCGGGCGTCTCAAGGTGCGTCAGTGAGGTTGCGCGCTCGCGTACGACCTCCGCATGTTTCGCGTACATCTTTGACAACGAGTCATTCAGCGTTGTAAGCGTCGCGTCAAGCGCCGCGCCGGTCGCCGCCTGCGCGCTGCGGCCGACGGCCATCAGCAGCGGATACATCACCTTGTGCCCCGCCGACGGCTCCACGTGCAGGTGGAACTCCAGAGGGTGCTCCTGTGGCCGCTCCTGGTAGGGCGCCATGATGCCCGGAGTCGCACCTGGAATCGCAACAGCTCCCGTAAAGTCCGGGTAAGCGGTGTGCAGCAGATAGTAGCCGCTCGCCCCTTGTGTCACCCACTCCGCATCGGGAGGACCGCTGTTGAGCGCCGGCCACATGCGACGCATCTCCGGCGTAAACCGGAATACCAGGTCGACCGGTTTCAGTGCATCCACTTCGAAGAGCACGACGGCGCCCGTCCCAGAGAGGGTCTCCTCTGGAGCGAACATGATCTGCCGCACGGTGAGAGCGATGTGCGCATAGGTGATCGTCGTTCGGTCGGGCCTCACCTCAAGCTCTCGAGCCATGGTGTTCAGTTCGATGGGCACCGGGTAGCCCTGCACGTTGGCCTCGATCGTCCAGTGGCTGAGCAGCTTCACGGGCAACAGCCAGGACTCGAAGCCTCCCTGTTGCTCGCCTACAATGATGCCGTGGGGGCCCGCCACGGTGAAAGGTTCACCTGTCCGGACTGCCTGCACGATCTTCGGTCCTGAAACGTCCATCGCGATGTCGTCCACCGGGTGCAGCGGTGGGGCCTGCCCGACACATGTCCAGGGCAGGCAAAGCAATATCCATAGGGTCCCGCGACTCATCGAAAGAGTCCTCCAAAGCGGCCCCATTCTACCTTGCAAGCTGTCCGTACTGTTCTGTACGATCTCGTCCCATATGAACCGCTTGTTGGCCATGCTCGCTTTGACTGTTTGCCTTGCAGCTTTCCCCGGTCCTGCGCAAATGCCGGCGCCTCCTTCGACAGCAACGTCAGCCTCTCTGCCGATCGGTGTCTTGCATCGCGAACAGGCCGGAGCGGCACTCCCCGCGACCGTATTCTTCCGCGGCCAGACAGCTCCGATTCAGGCACGCAACTCTGCGGGGATCAAGTTCCCGGGTGGCAAGCTGTTCCTGGCCACCCTTGTAGACACCTCAGGCTATGCAAGCACAGTCCAGGAGATGTACCAGGCATACCTCATCGTGGAGCAGCCGGTGCTGTTTGGTGGCCAGCACCTCGGCCCAGGTGCGTATGGTTTTGGCTTCGTCACAGGCGACCAAGCCGTGGTGATGGACATCGGCGGGGCCACATTGCTGCACGCGCCCACGCTTCACGATGAAGCGATGAAGCGGCCCGTCCCTCTTCAGATCGTCGAAGACTCGGCAACCCATCAGTACCGTCTCTACCTCGGCCGAACCTTCGTGACGATCGCGGCAGGTGAGTAATGCGAGTTTCCGGGCTCAGCGAGGCCACGTTGCTTGCGGCACTGTTCGCGCAGGCCTCGTGTGCTCAACAGACGCACAGTAGTACAGCACCCGTATCTCTCCTGCAGCAGGCCCGGCATCAGATGCAGTTGCAGCACTTCGCTGAGGCTCGCGATCTATACGCGCGCGCCGTTGCTTTGCCCCATGCTGCGTCACTCCCGGCCGCCGATGTGGTGAGCTACGCGTCCGCTCTGGTCGCCACCGGGGATGCGGCTTCGGCTCAGCTACAGGTATCCAAGGCTCTGGAGCGCTCACCACATTCGTCGGAGCTCAACGACGCTGAGGGAACGCTGCTTGCGGGGACGGGCGACCTCGAGCATGCTCTCCCCTACTTTCGCGCGGCCGTTCAGGCGGATTCCCGCAATGCCCACGCGGTCTTTCATCTAGGCACGGCGCTTCTCGCAATGAACGACATCGCCGCGGCACAGCCAGTACTGGAACAGGCAGTCGCTCTGTCACCGAATGATTTCGAAGCGCAGCTGCAACTCGGCCGCGTGCTCTCCATGGCTCATGACGACACCAACGCCATCAGTCATCTGCATCGCGCCATAACGCTGCGCTCGCAGGACGCTCCACCCCAGGCGATCTACGCCTTGGCGCTCTCGCTCCAGGCCAGCGGGGACGCAGTTGCAGCTAGACCTCTCTTCGACGAGGCCGTTATGTCTCTGCAGGTCGCAGACAGTTCGTCGTTGACGAACGCGGCCCTCTCCCACATGCAGACCGGCGATGCACCCGGAGCGATCGCACTGTACCAACGTGCGTTGTCACTGGGACCCGACAATGCAACCCTGCGTGAAGACTTCGGGGCCGCGTATCTGCAGCAGGCGGACTTGAACGATGCGATGACGCAGTTCCGCGCGGGTCTCGCACTCGAGCCGGACAGCGCGCACCTCCACTACGACCTGGGTCTCGCGCTGAAGCTGAAGGATGATCTCCCCGCTTCGGTGCCTGAGTTTCAGCGCGCCGCAGAGCTTGATCCATCCTTGCCGGACCCACCGTTCACGCTCGGAGTGATCTTCATGCAGCAAGGGCAATTCGCAGACGCAGCGACGCAGTTAAAGCGCGCTGTCACCCTCAGTCCATCGAACGGTGATGCATGGGCGCTCCTGGGCAGCGTCCTGAAGGATGCCGATGATCCGAGCGGCGCCGTAGATGCACTGAAAAAGGCCATCGAACTCCAGCCCGACCAGCCAAGCCTGCATATCCAGCTCGCCACACTTGAGCAGCAGGCAGGAGATCGTGCCGCCGCAACGAACGACCGCAGGATCGCAGCCGAGCTAAGCCGCGCGGCGATCAGCCAGCAACGTGCCAGCTTTGCGCTGCGCAGCGGCCGAGCGCTGCTCAAGGACAACAAGCTTCCCGAAGCGATCCTCCAACTCAACACGGCGGTACAGGCTGATCCCAAGGCTGCCGAACCGCACGACCTTCTCGCGCAGGCGTACTCTCGCCAGGGTAAGCTCGCCGATGCAGCACTGGAACGACAGCGGGCCAGCGCACTCGCTCATCCATGAACTCTGACGAGCCGCAAACCCGCATCTCGCATCCACGCCACTTCGTGTGGATCGTAGGCCTTGCGTTGGTCTTGCTGGCGATCACCTTGTCGGCGTTCTCCACAATGCACTCTCAGCAGCTGCTCGCTGCAGAGCAGGCCACGTCTCCACTGCAAGAACCCGACAAGGTCTGCGCGAGTTGCCATCGCGCCATCTATGAGAGCTACGAGCAGTCCTCAATGGCGCGCGGCAGTGGCATCGCCAGCGCAAACCTCATCGAAGGCGGCTTTCGTCATGCTCCTTCGGAGATCGACTACAGGGTATTCGCACGTGGCGGCGCGGCATGGATGTCCTACTCACGCCCAGCTTCGAGCGACAAGGGCGAACTTCACGGCGAAGAGCAGCTACTCTTCTACATCGGCTCCGGACATCGCGGACGCACGTATCTGTACAGATCAGGCCGCCAGTGGTTCGAGCTTCCCATCAACTACTACACGGGGCGTCAGACCTGGGCGATGGCCCCGGCTTACGACGATGCGCAACACATGCCTGCCCCCTTGCCCGTCGATCCCAACTGCCTGCACTGCCACACGTCGCTAACGCAGCCGACACTTGCAACGGCGCGGAACAGCTATGCCACCGTTCCCTTCCAGCAAGGGGGCGTTGGTTGCGGCGCTTGCCATGGAGATCCCGCCGCACATCTCGCGCAGCATGGCCACGGCGCCATCGTGAATCCGGCAAAGCTCGATGCCACGAGGCTCGACAGCGTCTGCGTACAGTGCCATCTTGAGGGCGATGCGGTCGTCTATCGTCCTGACCGTTCGCTCTCACAGTTCAAGCCTGGGGACAACCTCTCGGACTATGCCGTGTACTTTGTTCGCGCCAGTCAGCAGACCGGCGGAGCCCGCGCTACAAGCCAGTTCGAAGCCCTGCTACACAGCGCCTGCAAACGCGCAGCTGGCGACGCTCTCACGTGCACCACCTGCCACGATCCCCACTACGATCCGCCAAGGGAGGCGAGAGTCGCTTACTTCCGCGCACGGTGCCTCTCCTGCCACAACACGCCCGCCATGGCCACGCATCATGCTGAACAACCAAGCTGCGCCGCGTGCCACATGCCCAGTCGCAAGACAATCGACATCTCGCACGAACAGGTCACCGACCACGACATCGAACGCCTGCCTGCAAAGCGGGTCGAACGCCCCACCGCGACGGGGCGCGAAGACATGGTGCCAGTGGCCGGGTTCGCAGCCTCCGACCGCGATTACGGTCTCGCCTATGCCCAACTGGCAACGCACGGCTTTCCTGGTGCCGCAGACGAGGCACGCCGTAGGCTGACTGCTGCGATAGCCAATGGGGCGAACGACGAGGAGACCGAGGTACGCCTCGCCTACCTGGATCAGCTCGCCGGTCATAACGACATCGCGCGTTCGCTCTACGCATCCGCGCTGCAGCAGAACCCGCATGGGGCTGCGGCGCTTGCGAATCTCGCAGTGCTCGACGCTTCAAACCGGCACGTCCAGGAGGCCATTCGGCTGCTAGAGCGCCTGGTTATGGACGACCGGAGCCAAACAGTCCCGGGGATGAACCTCGCCTGGATCGATTGCACCACAGGGCGAACCCACGACGCGCTCGCCGTCCTGCTTGCGCTAAAGCACCTGAACCCCGACGATCCACAGCTAAGAGAGTTCCTTGGCCACGGCAACTATGCTGGCCAACACTGCACGCTGCCAAACGAGGCGAGCGGGAAGAACTGAGATGATGATCGATCAACTCATCAACGCGACACGCAAGGCCATCACAGGATGGCGCGCGTCCCGGCTTGGACCTGGCACAACTCTTCTTGTCCTGATGATGGCATGTATTTCTCATCTTCCGGCTCAGACTCAGCCGATCTGGGGCGAAGGCCTCGACGGAACGAAGGTGACCGAACTTGCGCCGTCCGGGACTCACGTCCTGGTACTCTTCTTCGTCGCAAGTGATTGCCCCATCTCCAATCGCACCTTCCCCGAGATGCAGCGCCTGCGCGAGAAGTACGAGTTGAAGGGCGTCACGTTCTGGTACGTCTACCCCAACGATGGCGAAACAATGACGACCATCGCCGAACATCAAGCCAGCTACGACCGCAACGGACATGCCCTGTTGACTCACTCACCCGAGATCGTGCGACTTGGCCATGCTCTTGCCACACCGGAGGTTGCTGTGCTGCATCGGAGCGGATCTTCTCCCTGGCTTAACGACTATGCTGGCCGCATCGACAATCGCTATGTAAAGTTTGGCCTCGAGCGCCCGAAGGCCACGGAGCACTTTGCCGATGACGCGATCACCGCGGTCCTCGCGGGACGCAAACCCGCGCCGGCCACTGGAAACATCGTAGGCTGCTCAATCATGTCACCCGGAGCCCGCCGCTGAGTTCGCGCAAACCAACCCGCATTGCATCGATGATCGCCGCGGCGGCACTCCTGCTATGGGCCGTTGCAACATTGCATCCTGGCTCAGTGCTTGTGCACGCCGCCGAGCCCGCCCCAGTCACATGGAATCGCGACATTGCACCCATCGTCTACGGCCACTGCACGCAATGCCATCACGTTGGCGGCGGAGCTCCCTTCGAGCTCCTCACCTACGCTGAGGCCAAGCGCTGGTCGCGGCAGATGGCGATCGTGACGACCTCGCACTACATGCCTCCCTGGCTCCCCGTCGCAGGCCACGGTGACTTCGAAGGTGATCGCCATCTCGCGCAGAGCGACATCGCCCTCATCGCCGCATGGGTGCGGCAAGGCGCTCCCGAGGGGGACGGTCCCGCGCCGTCGCCGCCGTCGTACTCATCCGAGTGGTCGATGGGGCAGCCAGATCTGGTGCTCACCATGCCCCAGGCTGTGAACGTCGCTTCGTCCGGGCAGGACATCTTCATCAACTTCGTTCTGCCCACAGGGCTCAAGAACACAAGGTGGGTGCGTGCGATGGAGATCAAGCCCGGGCCACCGGCCTTGACTCACCACGCGAACGTGATCGTTGACCGAACAGATTCCCTGCGTCGACAGCATCCATCCACCTGGGAACAAGGTGTCCCCGGAATGGATCTGTCCATCGACGCCGGAGACACGTTCGATCCCGACTCTCACTTCCTCTTCTGGAAGCCGGACTCCACAGCACTTGTCGAGCCTCAGGGAATGCCGTGGAGGCTGGACCCCGGCAGCGATCTGGTCCTCAACATGCATCTGAAGCCAACCGGCAAGCCTGAACAGGTGCAGGCCCGCATCGGGCTCTACTTCACTGACCGGCCGGCGACGTCGTTGCCCATGCTGCTGCAGCTTGAGAACGACAACGCACTCGATATTCCTGCGGGTGCCAGCAACTTCGTCGTGAGCGATGAACTGAGGCTCCCGTTGTCCGTCGATGTGCTGGCCATCTATCCGCACGCGCATTATCTTGGCAAGCGTATGGAGGCGTGGGCCACGCTCCCCAATGGGACCCGCCGTGACCTCATTCTTATCGAAGACTGGGATATTGATCGACAGTCTGTCTATCGCTATGCCAGGCCAGTGCCGATCCCCCGTGGCTCGGTGCTCCACATGCGCTACGTCTACGACAACTCCGCGGCCAACATCAGAAATCCCAACTCACCACCCGTCCGGGTTCATGCCGGCAACAACGCAGCAGATGAGATGGCCCACCTGTGGCTGCAGGTATTGCCGCATCCCGAACGTGACAGTTTGCTCGAGCCACATACTCCCGGTGATCCGCGACTTGTGCTCGAACAAGCGTGGATGGAACAGCGCCTGCAGAAGAATCCACACGACACCATCGCCCTTTACAACGTCGCATCCGCCGCGATGGCGGGAGGCAACACGGCAGAGGCCGTGCGCAGCTTCCGTACACTGGTCGCGATGGCTCCTCGCGATGCGCGCGCACACACAGCATTGGGTTCGGCGCTCGAAGTCCTTGGAGATACGCAAGGTGCATCGGCCGAATTCCGCACTGCCATTGCAATCGATCCCGATACAGTCGATGCCCGCTACGATCTCGCTATATTTGAGCTCCACCAAGGCGACACGGCCTCTGCGATTCGCGATCTTCGCGCTTTGCTGGAATCGCATCCAAACGACTCCGGTGCTCTCGTCTCGCTGGGTGAAGCACAGCTTGCAGATGGAGATGCTGCAGGTTCCCAGCGGTCCTACAAAGCTGCCATGGATCTCGCTCCGGAGAACGATGAGGCGGTGACTGGTTTCGCCCAGGCATCCCTCTCGTTGAACCAGAGCGGTGTTGCGAGAGCGGCGTTGACGAAGGCTCTCGCAACCCGTGTTACAGCTCCCCTGCACAAGTCGATGGCGATGACCCTGGTCGCTGAAGGCGATGGGATGGGAGCCCTGGAGCAGATCCGTGCGTGGGTCAAGCTCGCACCGTCAGATGCCGAGCCCCACCGGGCGCTCGCACAGGTCCTCGGAGCCATGGGTGACGACCAGGCTGCCCTCCTCGAACAACGGCGCGTTGTGGAGCTGGAGCCGAAGAACGCCGCGGACTGGAACGACCTGGGTGTCATGGAAGCCCGATCAGGATTACTTGAGCAGGCCCGCCGCGATCTCGAACACGCATTGCTCCTCGATCCCACGAGCATGCAGACAAAGAGCAATCTCAGCAAGCTTCCCGCAAAGCAGTGAGCCCACGATATGCCGGATCCCCGGGCATATCGTGGGCTCCGCTCACCCGCAAGTGGCGAATGGCCGCCCAGGCCCAACTAGCTGAAGTTCTGCTCAAGAAATTCCAGAGATCGCTCGTCTGCCAGCTTCGCGGCTGAAGCGACATAGCTCGGGCGATCGGGGTTTGCGAAAGCGTGCCCAGCCCCCTCATAGCGGAAGATCTCGGCATCGGGATGAGCCGCAGCCACGGCATCGCTCTGGTCCTTACCGATGTGGTCATCGTCAGCACCGAAGTGCAACAGCGCCGGGCACGAGGTCGCCTCCGAGGCGAAACCTCCCACACCACCGCCGTAGTAGCTCACGGTGCATACCGGTGTCATACCCAACGCTGGCCCTCCCGTATTCGACAGCCACGCCATCAGGCCTCCGTAGCAAAAGCCTAATACTGCGGCACCCTTGCCGGTGTCCTTCACATATTCGAATGCCGCAACGATGTCGTTGAGCGCGGCATCCTTGTCGAGCTGAGGATAAAGTTCAAAGGCCTTCTTCATGTCCTCGGGACCATATCCCAGTTGAATGTTCTTGCCAAAGCGGTCGAACAGTGCAGGCGCAATCCCCACGTAGCCGTGCCTTGCATAGTGGTCGGCCACGCCCTGGATCGACGGATTCACGCCGAAGATCTCCTGCACCACAATCACCGCACCCTTGGCTTCACCTTCCGGTTTCGCTACGTAGGCCGAAAGTTTGTGCCCGTCCGCAGCCGTCAACTCTACCCATCCACTCATCGCTTTGTGTTTCCTTTTCGCTTGGTTGAGGTCTTCGTCTTCTTAGATGCAGCTCGCTTCGCAGCAGCTTCGACAACTATCTTTCCGCCCCTCTCGGTACCGTCACCAGCACCGGAGCCGGCTATCGCCCGCTTCATCGCAGCCCAGTCCTCTTCGGTCTTGTTCGCATACGCGTGAGCGAACTCATAGATGGCGCGATCGAATTTATCGCTGTCGCCCAGGTAGGCCGCGATCATGATGGGATCTCCCGAGCGCGCATGGCCTCGGGCGAAGATTTCGCCGCACAGATCCGCATAGGCCGTCAGTCCCGAGGCGTTCAGCTTCGTGAGATCGAGCCCGGCCTTGTGATCGTTGAGTTGCCGCACCAGGTAGTCTCGACCGTCGATCGTGGTGTAGCCGAGGAACGGGTCCGAGGTGAACTGCATCGCGCGCTGACCATTGGCAACGCGATGTCCCTGGTTCAGAGGAGCATGTGGATCGGCGGGCAGATACCCAGCGTATGCGCTCCTCGGCTCTTCTTTGATCTGCAGAAACAGCGGGTCAAAACCCGGTGCGCTGAAGTCCCCTGATAGCTTTCGATCACCATTCTTGGCGAGATGCGCTGCTTCGCAGTAGACACAGTAATCGCGCAGGCCGATCGACCCTGTACCTACCACCTTGAAGGCTACGTCGACCGGCCGATATTGTTCGAGAAAGTGACGCCGCTCTGGCAGCAAGCATTGCGCATACTCTTCCAACGATGCAAGCACGTCCTTCGCCTCTTTCCCGGTCACACGCCTCAGCAACGGGGGCGAGTCACGAAAGCGACGCTCTCCCTTGCCGCCCGGTACGGCCTCCGTGAGTTTGTCCAGCGTGCGCTCCGCCGTCGCAGCCTTGGCCGCGGCGAAGATGCCCTTCATCGGCTGAATCCTTCCGATCCGATGGATCTGGAACCGTGCCATATCGAGTACCGGCATGGCTGCGAATTCTCTCATCATCCGGCGATAGCTCTCTACAAAGGCGCGTACCGCGGCATTGCGGTCCGGCCTGGCAATCTCTGCTGCACGTCCGGCAAGAATCAGGCTTGTGGCGAGCCGCTTCAGGTCCCACTCAAATGGACCACGCATCGATTCATCGAAGTCATTGATGTCGAAGACCAGCTCTCCCTCGGCGGACGCAAACGCACCAAGGTTCAGAACATGAGCATCGCCACAGAGCTGGGTGAATATCCCCGTATGCGGGTGGCAGGAAAGATCTGCGGCGATGATGGGCACGGCGCCACGGAAGAATCCAAACGGTGACTCGCACATGCGCTCGTGCTTCAGCTTGAGCAACTCCGGAAGCCGTCCCTCTTCCGCTTCGAACAGCAGTGGTAGTGGCGGTTTGGGGCATACTGCGCGATCAAGCTTCGCATGCTCGCTGCGAGCGAGCTGCTTTCGCGCCTGGACTCCTGCCGCAAATCGCTGCGCGGGCGTGGGGATCTTGCTGTTCATACAATCGTTCCAATCCATGGCATTCAACCCGGCGGCTGCCCCGGGTGCATGCATGATGATAGAAGAGTTCCGGCGACCGGCCGCGAAGGGGAACCTCGATCATGGGTGCAGCAGAAGATCTTACGATCATCGACCAACAGGAAGCTGCACTGCGCTTCCGCAGCTTCAACAGCGAGACCGCCTGGCGCCTCGGCAACGCGATGCGTGCACGGCTCATCGCCAGCGAGGCAGGCGGCACGATCGAGATCGAGGTCGCGGGCCAGCTTCTCTTTGCCTGCACCACTCCCGGCGCAACGCCCGGACAGGCCGACTGGATCCGCCGCAAGCGCAATACCGTTCGCCGCTTCGCGCGCAGCTCCTACGCCGTCGGGCGCATCCTGGAGCGTGACGGCCAGACGATGGAGGGCCGCCACGGTCTTCAGCTGGCCGACTTCGCGGCGCATGGAGGGGGCTTCCCGATCGTCCTCGAAGGCACAGGCGCGGTCGGCTCCGCCATCGTCAGCGGCTTGCCCCAGCGTGACGATCATGGACTCGTCGTGAGTGCCGTTGCCGAAGTTCTCAACCTCCGCGTGCCGATGCTGGACTGACACCTGCGCGCAGAACTGGCCGCTAGCTCCGTGCCCCGTGCAATCGCTATCCGGCAGGTATAAACTCAGTGTCTTAGACCGCGCGCGGCCCAGCACCTCGGGCCGCGTCCTGCGTCTCAGGAGACACAGAGTCATGGCGCTCCAACAGGAAAATTCGGCACACTCGCCGGTTCCCGCGCACACCCCTTCCGGCTCCATCCCCGTCACGCTGCACGGCCGCGAGCTCATCCCCAACCGCCGCATCCCGCTCGACGTCAGCTGGGTCGAGGACATCCGCGTGAACACCTCCGCGGTCGAGCGCCGCGCCGCCTCCATCCCCGCCCGCCGCAGCGTGAAGAAGGACTACCAGGCCGCATGGCTGCTCCGCGCCATCTCCTGCATGGACCTCACCACGCTCTCCGGCGACGACTCCGCCGAGCGCGTAAAACGTCTCTGCGCGAAAGCACGGAGACCCTTACAAGATCATCTCGTGCAGGCGCTCGGCATCGAGGACCTGCACCTGACCACGGGCGCCGTCTGCGTCTACCACGCCTTCGTCGAGACCGCCGTGAAGGCGCTCGAAGGCTCAGGCATCCGCGTCGCCGCAGTCTCCACCGGCTTCCCTGCGGGGCTCTCGCCGCTCGAGACTCGCGTCGAGGAGATTCGCCGCAGCGTCGAAGCCGGCGCCAGCGAGATCGACATCGTCATCACCCGCGCGCATGTCTTCAACGGCGAATGGAACGCCCTCTACGACGAGGTCGCTGCCTTCAAGGAGGCCTGCGGCCCCGCGCACATGAAGGCCATCCTCGGCACCGGCGATCTGCTGACGCTGCGCAACGTCGCACGCGCCTCCTGGGTCGCCATGATGGCTGGCTCGGACTTCATCAAGACGTCGACTGGCAAGGAAGCCGTCAACGCCACACTGCCAGTCTCCCTGGTCATGGTCCGCGCCATCCGCGAGTACGCCGAGCGCACCGGCATGAGCGTCGGCTACAAGCCCGCAGGAGGCATCAAGACCGCCAAGCAGGCCCTCGACTGGATGGCGCTGATGAAGGACGAACTCGGCCGCCCCTGGCTCGAACCCACCCTCTTCCGCTACGGCGCAAGCTCCATGCTCGGCGACATCGAACGCCAGCTCGAACACCACGTCACGGGAAGGTACTCGGCGACGTATCGGCATCCGGTGGCATGATGGTTGCGCCCTCTGCAACCGAACTGATTCCAACCCGCTATAGGACGAAGATTCCTGAGAGACTTTCCTATCCAGTAGGGGCTAAGGCTTTGTCAGACGCATTACTGGGCATCAACCAATTCGATCAATTAATCCTTCGCTTCTATTACTGGAATGATTTTCGCCTTCGGAGCGGGAAATATGAATTCATTCGCATCGAATACCGCAATCGTTCGGAAAGCACCGAATGGACACGTCATGGCCTCTACAACCGATACGAGCAGTACCGAGGGGAGATCGTCGTTCAACCCGTTCCGCGCACACTGCGAAATAGAGTCAATACCCTTGTCACGAAGGAAGCGTTACCCGCTATTCGTCTGTGGCTAGAAAAGCATAAAGGCCTAGATCGGCAGGGATCTGATCTGCTGTCTTTCAACTACGACGAATCGCTAGACGCAATGAGCATAGATCGAGCCGATAAGTTAGAACCAGCTCGCGGATGAGACACCTATGGCAAGCAGCATTATGGAAAAGTTTCAATCGATGGAGTACGGTCCTGCCCCCGAAGACGCAAGCGGCGTGATGCAGTGGCTTGACGCACATGGGCGTTGGTTCGGGCATTACATCGACGGCGCGTTCACGAAGTCGTCCGCGGCGAAGTTCGAGTCGAAGAACCCGGCTACTGGAGAGCTTCTCGCGAGCATCGCCCAGGGTGAGGCCGCCGACGTGGACCGTGCGGTGAAGGCTGCCCGCGCTGCCCTGCCCGCGTGGCAGGCGCTCACCGGCCATCAGCGCGCGCGGTATCTCTACGCCTTCGCGCGGCAGGTGCAGAAGCATGCCCGCAAGCTGGCGGTGCTGGAGACGCTGGACAACGGCAAGTCCATCCGTGAGACGCGTGATATCGACATTCCGCTGGTCGCGCGGCACTTCTATTATCACGCGGGTTGGGCGCAGCTGCTTGGCGACGTTACCGACAACGGTTACACCGGAGACACCGACCTCAAGGGCTACGCTCCTGTCGGTGTCGTCGGCCAGATCATTCCGTGGAACTTCCCGCTGCTGATGTTCGCCTGGAAGGTCGCGCCCGCGCTCGCAACCGGCAACACCGTCGTCATCAAGCCCGCGGAGTTCACGCCGCTGACCGCGATGCTCTTCGCCGAGATCGCCGACGAGATCGGCCTGCCCAAGGGCGTGCTCAACGTCGTCAACGGCGACGGAGCGACCGGCGCCGCGATCGTGGGACATCCTGATGTGGACAAGATCGCCTTCACCGGCTCGACTGAGGTGGGCCGCATCATCCGCAAGGCGACGGCGAACACCACGAAGAAGCTGAGCCTCGAACTTGGTGGCAAGAGCCCGTTCATCGTCTTCGACGACGCGGATCTCGACTCCGCCGTCGAAGGCCTCGTCGATGGCATCTGGTTCAACCAGGGCCAGGTGTGCTGCGCGGGCTCGCGCTTGCTGGTGCAGGAGAGCGTCGCCGAGAGGCTCTACGACAAGATCCGCGCGCGCATGGAGACGCTGCGCATTGGGTCGCCTCTGGATAAGGCCATCGACATCGGCGCCATCGTCGACCAGGTGCAGCATGACCGGATTACCAAGCTCGTCGCGATGGGTGTTGCCGAGGGAGCGACGTGCTGGCAGCCGGAGATTGCGGTGCCAACGAAGGGGCTGTTCTTCAAGCCGACGCTGCTGACCAACGTTCATCCGAGTTCGACCGTGGCTCAGGAAGAGATCTTCGGGCCGGTGCTGGCGGCGATGACCTTCCGCACTCCCGCTGAAGCTGTCGAGCTGGCGAACAACACGGCTTATGGGCTCGCAGCCTGCGTGTGGAGCGAGAACGTCAATGTGGCGCTCGATGTGGCGGCGCAGATGAAGGCCGGCGTCGTGTGGGTGAATGCGACCAACGTCTTCGACGCAGCGGTTGGCTTCGGTGGTTATCGTGAGTCGGGGTATGGCCGCGAGGGCGGCGTTGAGGGGCTGTATGAGTACCTTGAGCCAGCCTGGGTGAAGAGTGAACCGAAGATGTTTGCTTCCATCGACGAGAAGCAGGTCCTCCGCTCCGCTCAGGATGACAATTCTGGGGTGGACGACCATATTGAGGGCGCGCTCGGCATCGATCGCACGGTGAAGAACTACATCAACGGCAAGCAGGCGCGGCCGGATTCGGGCTACAGCTACGCGGTGCATGACCGCAACGGCAAGGTGGTAGGCGAAGCTCCTGTGGGGAGTCGCAAGGACATTCGCAACGCGGTCGAAGCTGCTCGTGCGGCCAGCGCGAAGTGGGGCAAGACCACAGCGCATGGGCGGGCGCAGATCCTTTACTACCTGGCGGAGAACCTGCTTCCACGGCGCGGAGAGATCGTCGCGCATCTGGCCGACTTCGTCGGGCCGGAGCAGGCTGCGGTGGAGTTTGATGCGACCATCGAGCGTATCTTCAGCTATGCCGCGTGGACGGACAAGTACGAAGGCACGGTGCATAATCCGCCGTTCCGGATGGTGTCGGTGGCTATGAAGGAAGCTATCGGGACGGTGGGCATCCTCGCGCCGGACGATGCTCCGTTGCTGGGCCTGATGTCGCTGATCCTGCCTGCGATTGCGATGGGCAATGCTGTCATCGCGGTGCCGAGCGAACGCTGCGCGACGCTGATGAGCGATCTGTATCAGGCGCTCGACACGAGCGATGTGCCTGCGGGCGTAGTGAACCTGGTTGCGGGCAAGGCCAGCGAGCTGGGCAAGACGCTGGCGGAGCACGACGACGTCGATGCGGTTTGGTGCTTCCGCGATGAGACGGCAAGTTCGATGGTGAAGCTGGGCTCGATCGGCAACCTGAAACAGACCTGGACGAATGAAGGGCGCGTGATCGACTGGTTCGATCCTGCGCGTGGTGAAGGACGTTGGTTCCTGCGTCACGCGACGCAGGTGAAGAACATCTGGGTGCCGTATGGGGAGTAGCCCCCCCCTCCCCCTGTGCGCAAAATCTTCCAACGAGAGACTTTAGGAGCGGAGTCCTGTTTTCGCTCTCCGAAACGAAGAAGCGCCCGGCATGGAGCCGGGCGCTTCGTGTTTGCTGATTTGATTGTATCGGGCGTGTCAAGGGTCTGGCGGCGGATCGTTTCGCCTCAGCGCCTGGAGCCGGATGTGGGACGGATTTCTAAGGCTAGACGCGGCCGGCGAACTCGCGGGACTCGGTAGTGATTTTGATCTTCTCGCCTTCCTTGACGAAGAGCGGGACCCGGACGATGGCGCCGGTCTCGAGCTTCGCTTCCTTGGTCACGGAGCCGGAGGAGGTATCGCCACGGACGGCGGGCTCGGTGTACTCGATCACCAGTTCGACGAACTGGGGCAGGTCGAGGCCGATGGGATTGCCGTTGTACTTGTTGATCTGGACCATGGTGCCTTCGAGGAGCATCTCGAGTGCGTCGCCCATCATCGCTTCGCTGAGGTTCAGCGTCTCGAAGGTGGACTGGTCGAGGAAGTACGAGCCATCGCTATCGCTGTAGAGGTAGGAGGCGTCGACGGACTCGAGGTCCGGCTCATTGAACTTCTCTTCGGCCTTGAAGGTCTTGTCCAGCACGGCGCCGGTGACCATGTTGCGCATCTTCACGCGCACGAGGGTCTGTCCGCCACGTGCGGTGGGGGTGGAGATGTCCTTGTCGAGGCACCGCCAGGGTGCGTTTTCGAACTCGAAGAAGCCCTTCCGCTTCAGGTTAATTGCATCGATCAGTGCAGCCATGCAAACAGTGTACGCAATCGCGGGTGGCTCACGGCGGGCGAGCTATCTTTCGACACGTGTAAGCCGATTCCGCAACTTCATGCAATCGATTGGGTAAGAGTGGTTGCGAGCACGTTATGTAACTTCCGACGTGGCTCTAGAGGAGAGCACCCCATGAAGATCATGTTCAGGACCGCGGTCCAATCCCTTATGTTTGCCGCCGGTATCGCCGTTGCCAGCCCAGTGATGGCCAACGCCCAGCAGGTACCGGGGCCACACCCTGCCTACATCCATGCGCTGAGCGATCTCCGCGCGGCGCGTCATTTTCTGAACGACGGATGGGCGTGGGAACCGGTGAGGCGCGACGATAACGCTGCGATCCGGGAGATCGATGCCGCGATCAACGAGATCAAGCTCGCCTCCATCGATGATGGCAAGGGTCTGAGCGACCCGTTCCCGATCGACACCCGCCTGAGCCCGCATGACCGCTTCCGCAAGGCGAATGAGTTGCTGTGGTCGGCGCATAACGACCTGGCCAAGGCGGAAGACGTTCCTTCCTCGCGCGGACTGCGGAACCGAGCGATCATACACGTCGACCGTGCGCACCAGATCGTCGATGCGGCGCAGCGCACAGCTCACTGGGAGTAGTCAGGCAATTTCCACAAGAGCCACGGGAGCACCCAGTGTGTTCCCGTGGCGTTTTTTTGCTCGACTCTTCATGCAGGGGACCGGGGCCGGGCGTAGGAAAAAATGCGCCACCTGGAGGGAGGCGGGCATCCATCCAGGTGGGCATCCCTGTGAACTTCTGAGGAGAGATGGAATGAGTACCGTACCCGCATGGTTTGAGCGCCGCTTCGAGTTCAACTTTCCCCTGGAGCTGATGCCGAACCTGCTGGCAAGGCTTCGCGGAACACCGGCGCGGCTTGAAGAGGCAGTTCGAGGCACGTCTGCGGAGTCTCTGACACAACGGCCTTCGGGCAAGTGGTCGGTGCAGGAGCAAGCCGGACACCTGCTCGTGATGGAGCCGCTGTGGCTCGCGCGGGTGGAGGACTATGTGCGGGGCAGCGAGGGGCTGACGGTCGCCGACCTGCAGAACCGGGCCACCGACGAGGCTGACTTCAATGCGCAGACGCTCGATGGGATCCTGAGCGGCTTTCGTATGGCGCGGGGACAGCTCGTCGCGCGGGTAGAGTCGCTGGAGCCTGCACTGTACGGCAGGGCGATCCCGCACCCGCGGCTGAAGACGCCGATGCGGCTGGTCGATCACCTGTACTTCGTGGCGGAGCATGACGATCATCACCTGGCGGAGATGCATCGCCTGCTGTCCGGCGCGTAACGTTGATGCCCGAGCTACAGCCGAGGGTCCCCTCCACGACGCGAGATCGCAGAGGGGACTTCGGTAGACGGGTGCTATGAACCCGAGAGGTAGGCGACGTTGAGATTGTCGTTCCCGTTGCCCTTCCACGCGGCGTAGACCTTGCGGTCGTGCGAACACATCCCGATGGCCTGTGTGGTGCCTTCGTTGGTGGCTGTGTACTTCCCTCCGAAGGTTGTGCCGTTCACGGAGCTCTCGAAGTTGAGGTCGGGGTTGCCGTCGCCCTTCCAGCCGAGATAGAGCCGCCCGTTGTTGGTGGTCAACGAGGGAGATACCGGGCTGGTGTCGGAGAGGATCGCCTTGTCGATGAGCCCAACGATGTCGTTGCCGGTCATCGCGACCCTGGCAACGTTGAGATCATCGTTGCCTTCCCCCTTCCACGAGATATAGAGCGTGTTGTTCATGACACTCAGTGATGGAGCCTGGGCGCTGGTCTCGCTGGAGGTGCATTTGTGGCCGAAGCTGGCGCCGTTGTCGGAGGAGTACATGACGTTGAGGTTGGTGTTGCCCTCACCTCTCCATGCGATGAAGAGCCGGCCGTTGGAGGATGCAATGGCCGGGGTGAAGGGGCTCGTGTCGCTGAGTGTGACCTTGTTGCTGAGGCCGGTGATGTGATCTCCCGCAACGGAGACGCGAGCGACGTTGAGGTCAGCGTTGCCACCGTCGCCACGCCACGCAACGAACAGCGTGTTGTTGTGCACACACAGCGACGGCGCGGCGGGACTGGTCTCGGGCGAGGTCATCTTGTTGATGAAGGTATGGCCGTCGTCGGTGGAACACATCACGTTGAGGTTGTCATTGCCATCGCCCTTCCAGGCGATATAGATAATGCCGTTGAAGGAGGCGAGAGCGGGTCCAAGGGGGCTGGTGTCTCCGAGGGTGACCTTGCCTTCGAGTGCAAGTGTCGCGGCGGTAGCAGTGTTTGGCATGTGCATTCCTTTCCTGTTTTCCCGTAGCGTGAGAGGCATCTGGAGGAAACTCGGTGAGATTCGGCCAAGTGCCACGTGATGGAGGAATGGGAGTGGGAGCCGCAGGGCGCGGCTGAGACTCTCGCTGGCGCCTGCTGGGGGCAGGTGCGAGGACCAGTCACGATCGGGCGATGTGGCGGGGTGACGCCCAAAGCCAGTCGACGACACAGGCATCGCGAGGAACATTTGCAGTGCCTGATAGCCGGGAGATTACGCCCGATACGGGGCCGCGGCCATCGTCGAAGAAGAATCTTCGGTAGGGCAGTTCTCTTTCAGGAAGCACCGTGGGAACGGTGGTGCGGTTGAGGTATTTGGGGCATGCCAAAGGCCGGTCGCAAGCGACCGGCCTTTGGTGATTCAGTGGGCGAAAAGCTTACAGAGGCTGTACGCGCTCGGCCTGGAGGCCCTTGGGTCCCTTGACGACTTCGAACTGAACGGCCTGGCCTTCCTGAAGGCTGCGGAAGCCGTTGCTCTGAATCGCCGAGTGATGTACGAAAACATCGGGGCCGGACTGACGGCTGATGAAGCCAAAGCCCTTCGCATCGTTAAACCACTTCACTGTTCCCTGTTCCATTTGTGCTTGTCCTTGTACTGCAAAATTGGATGTTCCGCGAAACGCAATTTGGCGTTGATTGCGTGTAGAGCGTACAGCCAGAACAAGCAAAGAAGACCAGACGGAATTCGCACGTCCGTCTCCGATTGTACACCCGGGAGCAGCAGCCGCCAGACGGAAAGCAGGAAATTTCAGACGGGCTTCGGGATCTCCCGCGCCATCGTCCGGAGCCAGCGGGTGAACGCGGCGAGCGGTTTGAAGCTGCCGCTGGAACGAAGGCGGCCGTAGCCGATCTGGCGGAACTGAGGGCGTGGCAGGGGTTGCACGGAGCAGCCGACAGCAAATGCTGCCGCCATCGCGGGCGCGATGGTAATGCCAGCGCCTGACGCCACCAGGGGGAAGATCGTCCCAAAGTGATTCGACTCGAAGACGGGCGAGGTCTCCGTGCGGGAGCGTTTGCAGGCGGTGAGCATGTCGTCGCGGAAGCAGTGCCCCTCCTTGAGGAGGAGGAGACGCTCGGCCGAGAGGTCGAATCCGCGGACCTCGCTGGGCGCTGCCAATCGGTGCCCGGGGGGCGTGACGAGGACGAGCGGATCCCGCAGGAGTGCGCTGCAGACGATGCCGTCGGAGTGGAGCGGGAGGCTCACGATGATGAGGTCTAGCTCCCCGGTAAGCAGGTCGTCGACGAGGCGCTCTGTGAGGTCCTCGGTCAGCGTGATCTCAACCTCCGGGAACTCGCGCTGAAAGGCCGGAAGATGTGGCGCGATGAGGTACGGCAGGATCGTTGGGATGACCCCGACGCGTAGCGGGCCGCGGATGTCGGTCTCGAGCTGGCGAACCTGGGCGGCGGCGCGCTTGGTGCTGGAGAGGATCTCCTGCGCAGCTGGATAGAAGACGGTACCCGCCTGGGTCAGGCGCAAGGCTCGGCCCTGGCGTCCGAAGAGCTGCGCTCCGATGGACTTTTCGAGCTTGCGGATCTGCTGCGAGAGGGTGGGTTGCGAGACGCCCTGCTGCTCTGCGGCGCGGGTAAAGCTGCCCGCCTTGACGATCGCGCAGAAGTAGCGGAGTTGATGGAGTTCCATAGGCAATGACTATGGTACGCCGCGGGCCTCGACTAAGATGCGGGCGGCTGGGTTCAGTTCGCCAGATGCCAGTCTCCCAGATGCCAGTACGGCGAGCCCGGGTCCGAGAATCCGGACCCCAGGCAACCGGTTCTGTCTGCTTCAGGCCGTCTGGGAGAGGAGTTCGATTGCGCCGAGAGCCTTGAGCTCTTCGGCTACAGCGTGGCCGAGGTCGATCGCGGCGATGCCTACCGGCGCCTTGCGCAGCACGTGGGCGACTTGCTCGCCGTCAGGAGCGACCACCATCGCGTGCAGGTGGTAGTGGTCATCGACGCGATGGCAGAAGGCTCCGAGGGGGAGCTGGCAACCTCCGCCGAGGGCGGCGAGGACTGTGCGTTCGGCTGAGACGGCAAACTCCGTCGCGGGGTCATTCAGCGAGCGGACAGCATCGTAGACGAAGGCATCGCGCTCGGCGTCGGGGCCTGCGGCGGCGGGATATGGTTTGCGAGTCTCGAGACCCAGCGCTCCCTGGCCGGGAGCCGGTGTGATCTCGTCAACGCTGAAGCGCTGGTGGACATGCTCGGTTCGTCCGAGGCGATCGAGCCCGGCGGAGGCGAGCACGAGAGCGTCGCACTGACCTTCGCTCCACTTGCGCAGGCGGGTGTCGATGTTGCCGCGCATCGCGACGAACTCCAGGTCGGGGCGCAGGGCGAGAAGCATGGCCTGACGGCGCGGGCTGGTGGTGCCGATCTTCGCGCCCATGGGGAGCATGTGCAGGCCCCAATGCTCTTCACAGATGAAAGCGTCGCGGGCATCGACGCGGGTCGGAATCGCGGCCAGCGTGAAGCGGGACTCTAGCTCGGTCGGAAGATCCTTGAGCGAGTGGACAGCGAGATCGATGCGACCGGCCGCGAGCGCTTCTTCAATCTCCTTGATGAAGATGCCCTTGCCGTCGATGGGGGTGCCGTCGGCATAGGTCCTGGGCGCGACGAAGTTGGGGTCCTGCATGCGGTCGCCGATGGTGCGGATGACCTCGATTTCGACCGTGTGGCCCTTGTCGCGCAGCAGCGCAGCGATGTGGTTGGCCTGCCAGAGCGCGAGCTCAGAGCCGCGCGAACCGATGCGAATGGTGGGTGTCGTCATCCCGATAAGGATACGCCTGTGGCGTGATCCGGATGTGTGCAGGCTCACATGACGCGCGAGGGCTACGATGGAGGAATGAAGTTTCTCAGGTTACTCGCTCTCGGGTCGATGTGTGCTGCTCTCACCATGGGGGCCGGGGCCCAGGGCTACGAGTCCGAGAAGCCCATGGGGGCCATGGCCCAGGAGAAGCCGGCGTACCTCGCGCATGCCGGGCTGGAGCAACGGCTTGGGGAGTCGCTGCCGATGGCTGCGACCTATACCGATGAGACGGGACGCACCGGGGCCTTGGGGTCGTGGTTTGCGCACAAGCCGGTGGTCATGGCGGAGGTGTACTACAAGTGCGCGATGCTCTGTCCCCAGGTGCTGCATGGGCTTGCCACGGCGGTGAAGCAGACGACGCTGACTCCGGGCAAGGACTATGACGTACTGGTGTTGAGCATCGATCCCATGGATACGCCCGCAGATGCAGCGACGCAGAAGAGGGACTTCCTGGCGCAGGCAGGATGGACAAACGACTCGCGCGCAGCGGCTTCCGTGCACTTTCTTACCGGGCCGCCAAGCTCCATCGAAGCGACCTCGGCAGCGAGCGGCTTCCATTTTGTGCGTGTCCCCGGCCCGGACGGCAAGATGGATCAGTTCGCGCACTCGAGCGTGATTCTGTTTGCGACGGCCGAGGGGAAGCTTTCGAAGTACCTCTCGGGCATCGAGTACCAACCCCGCGATGTGCGGCTTGCGCTGTTGGACGCGGGAGAAAAGAAGATCAGCAACCCGGTCGACCTGTTCATCCTGTACTGCTGCAGCTACAACCCCGCGCAGGGAGCGTACACGGTAAGCGTTCTGCATGTGCTCGGGCTTGCCGCGGCCTGCAGCCTGGCTGCGGTGATAGGCATGGTCTTCCTTCTGATGCGCAAGCCACGCAGTATGACTGTGTAGCAAACTTGAACGCATCGCTCGATTCGTCAGACGCATCTCAACATGCAACAAGATGAACGTTCTCTTATTTGGGGCCAGCGGTATGGTGGGGCAGGGTGTACTTCACACCTGTCTTGAGGATTCACGGGTCGAGCGAATCCTGGTGGTGACGCGGAAGGTACTGGACAGTACCTCGCCGAAGGTCGAGCAGCTGGTGCGACAGGACTTCCTCGACTGGAGCGATGTGGAGGACCGCTTTGCCGGGTTCGACACGTGCTTTTTCTGCCTGGGAGTGTCGTCTGTGGGTATGGACGAAGCGCGGTATCGCGCGGTCACTTACGACATCACAATGGCCGTAGCGTTAATGCTGGAGCGTGTGGGCTCGCTGCGGACCTTCATCTATGTCTCCGGTGCAGGCACCAACGCGCAGGGCCGGCAGATGTGGGCTCGCGTCAAGGGCCAGACGGAGAGTGCGTTGCTGCTGCTTCCCTTCCGGCAGATTTACTGCTTCCGTCCGGGCTACATTCAGCCGATGCATGGTGTGCAGTCGAAGACTGGCTGGTACAACGCCATCTACAAAGTCGCGGGCTGGATGTATCCGGTGTTGCGGGCGTTGGCGCCGAAGTACGTCATTACAACGGATGAGATTGGCACTGCGATGATCGGGGTGAGCGAGCGTGGGTTTTCTCGAGGGATTCTCGAGAGCGTGGACATACGGGACGCGGCGAAGGTGTAGCGCGTTGCGTGGCTGAAAGCGTCGAGAGATGTGCTGGGACAAACGGAGCGGCGGGTCCTTCGACTGCGCGTGTCGCAGCTACGCCGCGCCCGTTTCGCTCAGGATGACGCTTGTTTTCAGTGCAAGGGAAAGCGCGCCGATTACTCGCCGCGTTGCTTCTGGGCGGCTTTGAGCGCTGCGATCTGCGGGTGAAGGAGCTTTGCGGCGAAGGCCTTCATCGCAGATTCGATGGTCGCGAGCTGCTCGGGAGAGAGTGGCTGGCCGGCGAGGCGATGGGTGAGCTTGGCGAGCTCCTGCTGGCGGGTCGCATCGGCGTCGGCGAGGAGCTGCTTGATGGCCTCGGCTGCAGGAGCAAGTGACAGGCGCTCGCGGTAGGCTTCGACCTCGGCTTTGACGATGCTCTCGGCGGCCGCGGCCTCGCGGGAGCGGTTCTCCTGATTGGCGACGGCGACTTCCTGGAGATCGTCGATGTCGTAGACGAAGCAGCCATCGACCTTGTTCACATCAGGAGAGACATCGCGAGGGACCGCGATGTCGATGAAGAAGACCGGGCGGTTCTTGCGGCGCTGCTGCATGGCGCGCGCGTTCGCCGGCGTGAAGATGGCTCCGCCGCCCAGCGCCGCAGCGCCCGTCGAGGTGAGGATGATGTCTGCGCGATGCGCCTGCTCGTGCAGCTGGTTGAACGGGATGATGCCGGTGGTGATGGCCGGGGTGCGCAGGCCGTCGGCGATCTTTTCGGCGCGGGCTTCGGTGCGGTTGGAGACGAGCAGCGTGTTCGCGCCCTGCTGGATGAGGTGGCGTGCGGTGAGCTCGCTCATCTTGCCCGCACCCACCATGAGGATGGTCTTGCCTGCGAGGGAGCCGAAGATGTTGCGGGCCAACTCTGCGGCCACCGAAGCGACGGAGACGTTGGAGCTGCCGACCTGGGTCTCGGTTCGTACGCGTTTGGCGACGAAGAAGGCGCGCTGGAGCAAGGGGTCGAGGACGGAGCTGGCGTGTGCGGCACCTGCCTGCGCGGGGGGATCGCTGGCTTCGGCGGAGTGGATCGCGCCGACCTCACGGGCTACGTTCCAGGCGTGCTTTACCTGGCCGAGGATCTGGGCGTCGCCGACGACCATGGAGTCCAGCGAGCTTGCGACGCGGAAGAGGTGGTTTACGGCTTCCTGCTCCTGGCGCTCGTAGATGTGGGCCTTGAGCTCGGCCTGCGAGACCTGGAAGAACTCATCGAAGAAGCGCATGACGCGCTCGGTGGCGGCGAGTTCTTCGCTTGCCGAGGCGGGATCGTGCACGGTGAGAAGCTCGACGCGGTTGCAGGTGGAGACGATCATGGCCTCGCGCACGCCCGGCTGCTCGACCAGCTTGCGCGTGGCCTCGGCAAGCCGGGAGGTGGGGATGGCGATGCGCTCGCGTACGCCGATGGGCGCAGTCTCATGATTGACACCGACCAGTAGCAGGCGCGAACGTGCGGGCGCAGCCGATGGCGAACCGCCGTGCGACGAATTGCGCGTCTGCGGTGCTGCCTGTGGCTGCTCTCGAGTTGTGTCCTGAATGGCCATGAGCATGAGTTAGGGCGTCTTGAAGCGGTGCACGGTGGAGAGCTGGTTCGCGGCCCATACGGCCAGAACCACGACGAAGACGAAGCTGGAGAGGTAGATGGCGCGGCGGCCACGCAGGCCGGAGTGGCGGCGAATGAAGATCATCAGCATGTAGGCGAGCCACATGGCGACGGAGAGCAGGACCTTGGGATCCTCGAAGAAGCTGGGGCCGATGGTCTGGAGGGCAACGACGGAGCCGATGAGCAGGCCGGCGGTCATGCAGGGCAGGCCGAAGAGCAGGGACTGCAGGGCGATCTGGTCCGTGGTTTCGAGCGGCGGAAGCCACGAACGGCCTTTGCCAGGGCGCTTCTGCTTGAGGCGGCGCTCCTGAATCAGGTACAGCACGTTGGCGATGAGCGAGAGAAGCAGCGCGGCGTAGGCGGCCAGCAAGAGGGCCACGTGCAGGAAGAGCCAGCCCTGCTGGATCAGCGGATAGCTGAGGGTCTCCGTGCCCGGCTTGAAGGCGGGGACGATGGTCAGCAGGACCGAGAGCGGCAGCAGCACGATGCCGAAGGAGACGGTGTGGTAGCGCTGGGCGAGGCCGAGGAAGGCGATGGCCAGCAGGAGGCCAAACCAGCTGGCGGACTCATGTGCGTCGACCGGCAGCGCACGATGCGCGGCGTAAAGGGTCTCCACGATAGCGACGAAGTGGAAGAAGACGGCGGCCACGGCGCAGGGGACAGCCACATGCCGCCAGCGGGGGCGGTTGTACAGGGCTGCGGGCAGCACCGCGAGCGCGGCAACACCGTAAAGCAGAACCGCGACTCGTAGCCAAAGTAGGGACATGCCGGTTGAGCGCGCAACCTCCGCGCGTGACTTCAAGTATATCGGCCCGCGAAGGGGCTGCTGTGACGAGGGTTACAGCTGTGCGCAAGGAGCGATCAGGCGGAGCGCATCTTTTCGTGGACGAGGTCCTTCAGCTTGCTCTCGATCATGGAGAGTGGAAGGAACCTGGGGTGATCGGTGACCTCGATGGTGAATTTGGTGCCGTCCCACGCGTAGTTTGCGGTCACTCCCTGGCGGGAGAGCGTTCCCGTAGGGCCGCTGGCGTCCATGCCGGCTTCTGCGAGGGCCTTCTGGGTGGCGGCGAACTGGGCATCGGTCATCGGAATCTCGATCATGGGGTGAGTGTAACGCTTCGGCGAGGGGCCCCGGGTGCGCACGGGGACCAGTTATGCACGGTGGCGGGCACGATATTCTTAAGGCTCCGGAACCCGATGACCACGACCACCGACATCAGCCCCGACGCCGGATTGACGCCCGCGATGCGCCAGCATCGTGCGGCCAAGGACGCGTATCCCGATGCGCTGATCTTCTTCCGGATGGGCGACTTCTACGAGCTGTTTTACGAGGACGCGGTGGTGGCCGCGCGCGAGCTGCAACTGACCCTGACGGCCCGCGACAAGGCCCGGTCGGTGCCGATGTGCGGTGTTCCGTACCATGCGGCTGCGGGCTACGTGCAGCGGCTGCTGCGCAAGGGCTTTCGTGTGGCGATGTGCGACCAGATGGAGGACCCGAAGCTCGCCAAAGGCGTGGTGAAGCGCGAGGTGACGCGAGTGCTGACGCCGGGCACAGCGCTCGACAGCACGCTGGAGGCCAGCCAGAGCCAATGGCTGGCGGCCTTGGCGGCGGTGGGATCGGGAGCGAACGCCTGCGTGGGCGTGGCGTCCATCGATCTTTCCACCGGTGAGTTTCGCGCGACCGAGTTTGCAGGTGGAGATGCCTGGGCGCTGGCGCTCGATGAGCTGGGCCGCATGCGGCCAGCCGAGGTGCTGCACGCGCAGGGTGCGAGCTTTGGGAGCGGAGCGAAGCCGGTACGGCAGGGTGAGCTGGGCAGCGATGCAGCTGCGCGGACACCGAAGCCGGCGGAGGTCTCGGAGATTGGAGCGACCGATACGCCGCTTGAGGATTGGGTGTTCACCGACGAGTACGCGCTGCCGTTGCTGCGGCAGCAACTGAAGGTGTACTCGCTGGACGGCATGGGGCTGACGGGACATGCGGCGGCGGGCACGGCGGCCGGGGCGATCGTGCATTATCTGCGGGCGACCAAGCAGGGCGCGCTGGAACACCTGGACACGCTGCGGTTTTATGCGCGCAACGATGCGCTGGAGCTCGACGCGGTGACGGTGCGGCACCTGGAGCTGGTCGATCCCCTGCTGGCGAGCGATGGGCCGCAGACGACGCTGTTCTGGACGATGGACGCCTGCTGCACGCCGATGGGCAAGCGGCTGCTGCGTGCGCAGCTGGTGCGTCCGATGCAGGACCGGACGGCAATCGATGGGCGGCTGGAGGCGGTGGGCGAGGCTGCGGCGGACATACGGCGGCGCGAGGCGCTGCGGCGGTCGATGGAGGGTGTGCTCGACCTGGAGAGGCTGCTGGGGCGCGTGGCGCTGGATTCGGCCGGGCCGCGCGAGGTGGTGGCGCTAGGCAACACGCTGGCCAAGCTGCCGGGGGTCCGCTCGGCGACGAGCCTGCTGGTGAGTGCGCGGTGGACGGAGCTGGCGCAGGGGCTTGACCCGCTCGACGACCTGAGCGGGCGCATCGGCATGACACTGGTCGAGGAGCCTCCGGTCACGCTGAACGATGGTGGCGCGATACGCGGCGGCGTCGATGGCGAGCTGGATGAGCTGCGCGAGCTTTCGACCAGCGGACGCCAGCGGCTGGCTGCCATCGAGGAGCGCGAGCGGACGCGGACGGGCATCAACTCGCTGAAGGTGCGGTTCAACTCGGTCTTCGGGTACTACATCGAGATCACGAAGGCGAACTCGAAGGCTGTGCCTTCGGACTACGAGCGCAAGCAGACGCTGGTGAACGCGGAGCGGTTCACGACGCCGGAGCTGAAGGAGCTGGAGCAAAAGATTCTGACCGCGCAGGAGCGGTCGGTGGAGATCGAGCGGAGGCTCTTCGCGGAGCTGCGGGCGAGCGTGCTGGCCAGCGCGGGGCGGATTCGCGAGAGTGCGCGGCGGTTGGCGGAGATCGACCTGCTGGGCTGCTTTGCGCACATGGCTGCGCTGCGGGGCTGGGTTCGGCCGGTGCTGGAAGATTCGCCTGTGCTGGAGGTGATCCATGGGCGGCATCCGGTGGTGGAGCGGCACCTGGAGGAGTCGGGCGCGGGGCGGTTTGTGCCGAACTCGTTGTATCTGTGTGCGCATGAGTTGACGCCCACCCGTGACGGTAGAGCTGTCACGGATGGGGCACCCGAATCGTCGTCGCATCCGTCGTTGGCTTTGATTACCGGGCCCAACATGGGCGGTAAGAGCACGTATCTGCGGCAGGCTGCGCTGCTGGTGATCCTGGCGCAGTGTGGGAGCTTCGTTCCGGCGGAGCGCATGCGCCTGGGGCTGGTGGACCGGGTCTACACGCGCATTGGAGCGAGCGATAACGTGGCGCGTGGCCGGTCGACCTTCATGGTGGAGATGACGGAGACGGCGGCGATCCTGAACACGGCGACGGAGCGGTCGCTGGTGCTGCTGGACGAGATGGGCCGTGGTACGGCGACCTACGATGGCCTCTCGCTGGCGTGGGCGACGGTGGAGCAGCTGCACAACATCATCGGCGCACGCACGTTGTTTGCCACGCATTATCACGAACTAACGCTGCTGGCTGAGAGGCTGGCGCGGCTGGAGAACCTGCGCGTTGTGGTGAAGGAGAACGCGGGCGGCATCGTCTTCCTGCACACGGTGGAGCGCGGAGCGGCGAGCAAGAGTTATGGCATCGAGGTAGCCCGGCTGGCGGGACTTCCCTCTTCGGTGATCGCGCGTGCGCGCGAGGTGCTGAAGCTGCACGAGCGTGCGGAGTCACAGCAGGTGCGCGAGGCAGTGGTTCCTGCGGAGCGTACGGCTTCGATGCAGATGACGATGTTCACGCCGTTGTCGCAGCGGATTGTGGACCGGCTGGAAGAGGTGGATGTGGATGGGCTCACGCCGCGGGATGCGCTGAGTTTGCTCGCCGAGTTGCAGCGCGAGTTGAAAGGTGGCGCATGAAGCGCTTGACGAACTTTGGGCCTGTTCCCGGCACTCCACGAGCCATGAACGTCGCGGGGGTGATGAGCGGAACCTCCGCTGACGGTGTCGATGTTGCTGTCTGCCGGATACGGCCGGGGCGCGGTGCGGGTGCGACGCCTGTGGTGAAGGTGTTGGAGCATCGGGGATTCCGGTATCCGAAGAAGCTGCGCGAGGCGGTGCTGGCGGCTGCGGGAGCGCAGCAGGCCAACTCCAGCAGTGTGCCGGAGCTGGCGCGGCTGGGATGGCGGCTGGGCTCGTTCTATGCCGAGTGTGTGGAGAAGACGGCGACGGATGCGGGGTTGAAGCTGGACCTGGTGTCGATGCATGGGCAGACGATCTATCACCAGGCCATGGCGGAGAAGTACCTCGGCGAGCCCGTGCGCTGCACGTGGCAGATCGGCGAGCCGTCGCTGGTGGCGGAGCGCCTGCGTGTGCCGGTCGTCAGCGATCTGCGGCCCGCGGACATGGCTGCGGGCGGTCAAGGCGCGCCGCTCGTCCCCATGTTCGACTATTGCGTGCTGCGCCACGCGACGCGCAATCGTGTGCTGCTGAACCTGGGCGGCATTGCAAACCTTACCGCTGTACCGGCGGGTGCTTCTCTGGCGAAGGTGCTGGCCTTCGATACTGGCCCGGCCAGCATGCTGATCGATCAATTTATGCAATCGCTGTACGGCAAACCGTATGATCGCAACGGAGCTGCCGCGGCTCGTGGGCAGGTGCTGGGCGAGGTCGTTGATCAGCTCGCAGCGAAGGCTTATTTTGCAGCAGCACCGCCGAAGAGTTGTGGCCGTGAAGAGTTCGGCGCTGCGTTTACGCAAGAGATGATCGCGCTGTTCAAAGATAAGGGTGCCGGGCCGGATGACATCATCGCGACGGCGACGGCTCTCACGGTACGCACCATCGTGGACGCCTACGCGCGTTACTGCTGGCCCCATCTTGGTCAGATGGCGCCGCTGGCGAAGGCCACGGAGCTGATCGTGGCGGGTGGCGGGTCTCGGAACCGCACGCTGATGAAGTGGCTTACGTCGCAGCTCGATACGCTTGGAGTGTCCGTGCGAACGATCGACGAGTTTGGAATCGCCAGCGAAGCCAAGGAGGCGGCGGCCTTCGCTCTGTTAGGCTGGCTTTCTTGGCATGGTTTGCCCGGAAACGTTCCGGCAGCCACCGGCGCCGGTAGGTCTGTAATCCTGGGAAGGTTGACGTTGTGCTGATAGACGAGATCGGCCTCCAGCAGGAGGCCGCCAAGAGACGAGAGCGGCTGTTGATCTGGTTGCTGCTGGCATTTGTGGTGGTATGTGGGATCGGGGTCGGGGTGCGTTTGTACCGGTCATCGCAGAGCCGCGTGGATCGCGGTTCGGCTCAGTCCGTCAGCTTTGCAGGACGGACGTTGCAACTGCCGCCGCTGTGGAAGCCTGACCTCGCCGAAACGACGGTACACACGCTGGTTCTGACGCCGGAGGGACTCGCTCCGGGGGCCAACCCGAAGCGCATCTCGCTCGAAGACGAACGCGATCATCCGGAGACGCCGTCGCAGTTTGTGGATGGCTGGCTGAAGACTCCACATGAGCCGGACCCGACGGTGGAAAGCATGATTCCGTACTATGACGCCTCGGTCAACGCTGTGGGTGCGTCCTGCGTGCGCATCGCTTATGGCGGAGCGGAGCGTTCGCTGAAGATCATCTGCCTGGCCCACGATGGGCGCTACAAGGTGACCTTCACCGGCAGCGAGCGCGACATCCGCCCTCTGGATTCGCTGATCGAGCAGTTCACGGTGCTGGAGAACTAGAATCACGGTGCATCTGAATCTGAAGATGAGAGAGCACTGGGGCAAAGTCGGAATGCGTTCTCGAACCAGCGTCTGTGCCGTTCTTGCGGTGACGCTGGGACTTGCGGGCTGTGGGCCGTCGCGGCCTGACCCGGGAACGTTGAACATGCTCATCGAGAGCTCCCCCAACAATCTGGATGTGCGTCAAGGTACGGATGCGCAATCAGAACGTGTTGGCGCCCTGATCTTTGAGGCGCTGGCCCGCAAGGACGATCACTTCAACCTCGTGCCATGGCTGGCGACGTCCTGGGAGCGGCCTGATCCACTCACGTGGATCTTCCATATCCGTCCCGGTGTGAAGTTCCACGATGGAAAGCCGCTGACCGCCGATGATGTTGCCTGGTCGATCGAGAGCATGACCAACGGCTCGATCGTGACGGCGAAGGGTGGAGCGTTTCGCGGCATCGACAAGGTAAGCGTTCCCGCGCCGCTGACGCTCACTGTGCATACGAAGACCTCCGACAACGGCCTGCTGTTCAACATGAGCGACGGCCTCTTCGGCATCGTTGAAAAGGGTGCGGGACGAGATGAAGGCCTGCATCCGGTGGGCACAGGCCCGTTCCAGTTCGTCGACCAGGTGCAGGACAAGGATGTGGTGCTCGAACGCAACGCTGGCTATTGGGGCGGAGCGCCCCACATTGAGCGCGTGCGCTTTGAGGTGGTGCCCGACACGATCACCGCAGCGCTGGAGATGAAGAAGGGCTCAGCTGATCTCGAGTCCAATGTGCTTTCCGAAGATATGGTGCATGCGCTCACCGGGCTGCCCAATCTTCGTGTCGAAGGCGGCACGGGAGCTGCGGTGATCTACGCGAACTTCAACACGGCTGACCCGGTGCTGCATGATCCGCGAGTACGCCAGGCCATCGCCTGCGCTCTGGATCGCGATGCGTTGATCCGCACGTTATGGCGAGGACATGCCGTGGCTGCTGACACGCTGCTGCCAATCGGCTCCTGGGCTGCAGCTGATCCGGCGGGGCTCGCGCACTATCCGCATGATGTGGCGCGCGCGGTGAAGTTGCTCGACGAAGCAGGAATGAAGCCGGATGCGAGCGGCATCCGCCTGCGCTTCACGATCAAGACCTCGACGGACGAGACGGTGCGGCTTGAAGCGCAGGCGATCCAGCAACAGCTGCGGGCTGCGGGCATCGAGATGAAGATTCGTTCGGCGGAGTTTGGAACCTTCTACGCGGACATCACGCATGGCGCGTTCCAGATGTACATCCTGAAGTGGATCGGCGTGAACGAAGATCCGGACATCTTCCGCTATGCGTATGCCTCGACGAGCTTTCCTCCGAAGGGAGCGAACCGGGGCAGGTATTCGAATGCGCGCGTCGATTCCCTCCTGATGGCAGCCGCGACGGAGACGGACCAGGAGGTCCGCCGCAAGGAGTACGCAGAGGTGGAACAGATCCTTTCGCGTGACCTGCCGAGCGTTCCGTTGTTCTATCCGAACAATGAGGTGGTGCACTCAACGCGAGTCACAGGCGTCGTGCTGAACCCGGGTGGGAGCTTCGACTTTCTGCGCACGGCAGAGCTGCACTAAAGCGTTCCGACGGCCACATTGGAGCCTTGCGACGGCTGAGCGAGGGCATGTGGCGGCTGCGTAGGTGCGACCGCCGTGTCCAGCAGCTTCTGCCAGTCCTGTGTCGGCTTGAGAATGGTGTCGAGTTCAGCGCCAAAGGAGCTCGATACTTTTTGGCGATATTCGCCGGTGTGCTGCCTGAACGTGGCCCCTGCGTCCCGGATTGCGCCGCTATTATTCGAAGACGAAGCACTCAGAACCGTGGTGTCGCAGAAGTCGTCATGCGTATTCCACCAGTGATACATGTTCATGAACCTGCCGCTGAGCTTCGAGGCGGAGCCCTGGTTGAGGTGGATCATCCCCATGCGCCAGTCCATGACGCGACCACGCATGGCAACCGCCGCCTGTCGGTAGGTGGCCACTGCAGTGCGCAGCTTGGCTTCATGGAGGACGCGATCCGCATCGCTGCCGTAGTACACCCGGGCGAAGAGATACTGCTCCCGTAGGGCAACGAGACGAATGCTTCCGAAGGCGACAAAGTGCGCCATGGTCCGCTCTGGGACACGAGGATCGAAGAACTCCGGCTCCAGTTCGTCGAGCAGCGCCAGCAACGCCGTCAGGTACTGCCCTTTCTGCACGGGATCCGTCGTCTGGTTGTAGTCATTGAGCAGCGAGCGCAATCCAGCGACATGTTCCTGCAGAATCCGGGCGTGTTCCTGCGCGATCATGCCGGGCACGACTCGATTCACATAGTCGACCAGGGCATCCATCAACTGCTGCTGTGAGTTGTCCTGCCAGAGCACCTTTGTGACTCCGCTGAGGGCGGAGCCAACCGCAGGTACGGTACCCACGACACCCGAGACGAGACCGCGATAGTCGGCACCCTGCTGGAAGTTGACCGATTCTGTGTGGTCGCCACACTGGGCGCCAGCCGAAGCAGACACGGAGGAAAAGAGCAAAGCCAGAAGCACAAGGTTGCGCATAGGCGGCCTATCTCAAGAAAATGTGTAGACGCAGTATAGGCCCAGGCAGTGCATCGGAGCACGGACATGCGCCGGATGGCACATGCTGCGAGAACAGACTTCACACGCGATGCGTTGGTTGCCCCCCAGGGATTCGAACCCCGATTGAGCGAGTCAGAGTCGCTAGTCCTACCATTGAACGAGAGGGCAGCGCTGATGTGAAGCCGCTGGTCGCAGGCTTGGAGAGCCACTATCGACCAACCTGTTCAGTGTACGAAGAACAGGGGCTTTGGGTCAACCTGTGGAGAACATAGACAGATTCGAGAGGCGAGACGCGAGAGGCGAAGGTTCGCTCATCTGCCATCTTGGATAGTCGGCAAAGCCGTATCTCGCATCTCGTACCTAGTCCTCTCTCAGGATCTCCAGAGGCTTCTGTCCGAGCACGCGGAAGCTCGCGCTCCAACGAGCAGCCACTCGCCGAGCGATAGCCATGGCTGGAACTGGTAGCCGAAGTGCAGCGCATGCAGCAGCAGCGTGCGCGCCAGCAGGTTGGCGAAGACCACGCCGACAAACCCCGCGACAAGCCCCAGCACAGCGAACTCGATCGAGAAGATGGTGGCGATACGCGGACGTGTGGCGCCAAGCGTCTTGAGGACTACGACCTCGCGGATGCGGCGATAGCGTGTGCCCGCGATGGCGCTCGCCAGGATGACGATGCCCGCGAAGATGGAGAACGCGGCGAGGAACTGGATGACGTAGGTGATCTGGAGGATGACCTGGCGCACGACCTCGAGGGTCGCGGCGACATCGATGACTGTGACGGTCGGGTAGTGCTCGTAGAGCACGCGGCGCAGTTGACTCGTCGCTGCAGGGTCGCAGTGAATGCCGCCGTACCAGACGACCGGCATGCCTGCGAGCATCTTCGACGGCACGACAAACTCTGCACGGGAGAAGGCGTGCCGGCTATCGGTATCGAAGAGAGCGACGACCTGGGCGTTGACCTGCGTGTCCTGCTCGGTGATGGTGAGTTGAGAGCCTACCTTGATGTGCAGACGGTCGGCGCGCTGGCGCTCCATGGCAACAATGGGGTGCTTGGCTGCATCGGCAGCCTGCGCAGTCGTCCACCACTTCCCTGCCACCACGGTCTCACCGGGAGGCGGGGCGTTATCTGTGGGCGCCCAGGTGAGGTTGATGGAACGGAAGGCTCCGCCGCCGCCGGGCCCGCGTTGCTGGCCATTGCCCTGCTTCGCGCGCTCCTGTTCACGCTGCTTCTGAAGCTCCGCGGCAGCAACGCCATCCACCGCGAGGATGCGTGAGCCGAAGACGGGAACGAGCTCCGGGTTGCCTTTGACCTGCGGCTGCGTCGCAAGCAGCGTGCGAATGCCGGCGGCTTCATCGCTCGTCATGTCGACGAGGAAGATGTTGGGCAGGTTCTCCGCGATGGCGGCCTGCATGTCATTCACGATGGAGCGTTGCACCATGTAGACGGCAGCGATCTGCATGACGCCGAGGCCCAGCGCGGCGAGGAGTGCTGCCGAAGGGTTCCCCGGTCGATAGAGATTGGCGAGGCCGTGGCGCAGCACCGAGGGCAGCGCGAGGCGGGTGCGGGCCAGGAACTTCTTCAGCAGCCACAGCAGCAGCGAGCAAGCGCCGAGCAGGACGAGAAGGATGACGGCGATGGCGCCGGCGAAGGCGGCTCCGACACGGGCCGAGTCCGAGACGCGCCATGCCAGAAGAACGAGGCCGCCGAGGATGAGCACGACGGCGAGAATCTCGGCACCAGAGTTGAGCAGCTTGCGCCAGAGGCGGGTGACGAAAGGATCTTCCGAAACTTCGACGGCCCTGCGCAGGATGAGGATCGGCCGCACATCACGGATGTCGAGCAACGGCGGAAGCGTGAAGAGGAGCGTCGTGAGCAGGCCCGAGCCCAGGCCAAGTGCGGAGGCGCCGGCATCCAACCGAAACGCGGGTGTAAGGTGCAGCAGCTTGGCGAGGAATAGCGGGAAGGCCATCTGCACGCCGAGACCGAAGACCACTCCCAGCAAGCCTCCACCGAGGCCGAGCAGCAGCGTCTGGATCGTGTAGATCTTGATGACCTGCGACGAGTCCGCTCCCAGCGACTTCATGATCGCGATGGAGTCGAGCCGCTGCTGCAGGTGCGCGCGCATGGCCATGGCCACACCGACCGCTCCAAGCACCAGCGCCACCAGTGACATGAGCGAGAGCAGACCGGTGGCACCATCGAGGGCGCGGGTGATGGAGGGATTCGCCTCGCGATAGTCGGTGAGCTGGGCTTCGGGCAATGTGGCTTCGAGCTGCGTCTTCAGCGCAGCTACCGCCTCGTCTGAGAGGGCACGGCCCGGAGGCGGCGGCGGAAGCTTATAGAGGTAGCGCCGGTTGGCATGCGAGCCCGGGGCGATGAGGCCTGAGTCTGCCAGCGCATGTTGCGAGAGCAGCACGCGCGGCCCGGCAGCGAAGGCACCTGAAAGGCGGTCGGGCTCCTCGAGCACGGTGGCTGCGATGCGGTACGTGCGGGTACCAAGCTTGATGGAGTCGCCCACCTTGAGGTGGAGGCGTAGCAGGAGGTCATCTCCGACCGCTACGGTGGAATCCGTCAGCGCCTGGGTGAGCGGCATTGCAGGATCGAGCGTGACGTCGCCGTAGAACGGGTAGCGGGTGGGATCGACGGCCTTCAGGGCCACCAGCAGAGGGTCCAGCGAACCTGCTGCGGAGGCCATGGAGACGAGCTCGGTAACCTCGGTCTCCTGCACACCGTTGGCTTCGAGCGCGGTCAGCTTCGCGCGCTCTTCGGGAGTGGGCGGCTGGAAGGTCTTAGCCGCGATGTCGGCCGCCATGATGGCGCGGGCTCGCAGCAGCAGCGTGGAGCGGAAGGACGACGAGAAGCCTCGCACGCCGGTGAGCGCCGCAACCCCAATGGCTACCGAGAGCAGCACGAAGGCAAACTTGCCGCGCGAGGCCTTGAGCTCGCGCATGGCGATGCGTGTGGCTGTGGCGTAGGAGAGACCGGCCATCTAGACGCCCGCCTGCGATGCGGCTTCGGCTTCGAAAGACACGTCGTCGCTGACGACGAGGCCGTCGCGGAGGGTGATTCTGCGGCGCGCCTTGGCAGCGAGTGCGGGATCGTGCGTGACCAGCACCAGCGTGGTGTGCTCGGTGCGGTTGAGGTCGAGCAGGAGGTTGAGGACGTGGCCGCCGTTGGCCGTGTCGAGGTTGCCGGTGGGCTCATCCGCAAGAACGATGGGAGGACGCAGCATGAAGGCGCGGGCGATGGCCACGCGCTGCTGCTCGCCGCCGGAGAGCTGCACGGGATAGTGGTCCATGCGGGCGTCGAGGCCGACGCTGGAGAGCAGCTGACGAGCGCGCTCTCGCCCAGCCTTCTGGGTCCCGCCCGTAGCATCGTGCGGATCGCCGTTGAGCTCATACGGCAGCAGGACGTTTTCCAGCGCCGTAAGGGTCGGGATGAGCTGGTAGCTCTGGAAGACGAAGCCGATGGTCTTGCCGCGAAGCTGGGCGAGGTCGTTTTCCGCTAGGCTGCTGATGACGGTGCCGTTGAGCGCGACGCTGCCCGAGGTCGGATTGTCCAGCCCGGCGAGCAGGCCCAGGAGGGTTGATTTGCCCGAGCCCGAGGCTCCGATGATGGCGACAAACTCACCCTGCCCGATGCTGAAGGAGATGCCTTTGAGGATGTCGACGGTCGTCGAGCCGGTGCGAAGCGACTTGCGCAGCGCGTCCACCACGATCATGGGTTTGCCGGATGAGGTGGACGGAACGGAGGCGGCAATGGTCAAGGCGAGGAATCCTCTGAAAGAATGGCAGTGTGAGACAGGTGGGATGTAGCAACATCTTAGTCGTAAAAGTGGCGCCGGCGATGTTGTTCGCTGCGGTGTTGGCGATTGGATGCCGCAAGGCAGAGCCCGCACCACAGACTACGCCCGCACCTTCGCCGGAGTTCCACGCAATATCAACAGACGGTCCGGCCCCCGCTGGGGCACCCGCTTCGGACGACAGAGGTGATCCGCGGCCGCTGATCCTCTGTTTTGGGGACAGCCTGACTGCGGGCTATGGTACGGATCCCGGCCAGAGCTTCCCGGATTACCTGCAGCAGCGGCTCGACGCTGCGGGGTACCACTACCACGTGGTCAACGAGGGAGTGAGCGGCAACACGACTAAGGATGGCGTGGAGCGGCTGCCGCACATCGTCGCCCGGCACGCGAAGATCGTGGTGCTGGAGTTCGGCGGCAATGATGGTCTGCGCGGCCTTCCGCTGGAGGCGACGCAACAGAACATGGCGACGATGATCGAAGGGCTACAGAAGGGTGGAGCGACCGTGGTACTGGCGGGCATTACGCTGCCGCCGGACTACGGCCCGGACTACATTCATCGCTTCAACGCGATGTACCCCACGCTGGCGAAGAAGTACCACACGCGGCTGCTTCCCTTCCTGCTGGACAAGGTGTGGGGCGTGCCCGGAGACATGCAGGGCGACGCCACGCATGCGACGGCGCAGGGCAACAAGCAGGTAGCGGCGAATGTGCAGGGGCTGATTCAACCACTGCTGACCAAGTAGACTCGAAACGTGATCACCTATATGCCGGAGCCCTCGCGCATGACGCGACAGACGCTGCTGTTCGACGCCGACGACACGTTGTGGGAGAACAACATCTATTTTGAGCGCGCGATTGCTGCGTTCATCTCCTACCTCGATCACCGTGTGCACACGCCTGAAGAGGTGCGCGAGTACCTGAACCACTGCGAGCACGTCACGATCGCGGAGCATGGCTATGGCCTGGTGAGCTTTCGGCGGTCGTTGATCGCATGCTTCGAGCAGCTAGCCGATGAACCGCTCACGCCGGAGAAGCACACACGCATTGTGAGCTTCACGGAGTCCATCGCGGCGCAGGAGATTGAGCTGCTGCCGGATGTGGAGGCCACGCTGCGCGAACTGTCGACGCGCCACCGCTGCATCCTCGTCACCAAGGGTAATGATGAGGAGCAGCGTGGGAAGCTGGAGCGCTCCGGCCTGGCGGCGTTCTTTTCGGGTGTTGAAGTGCTCGCGGAGAAGAACGTTCCGGCGTACCAGCGGCTCATCGCACACCATGCCTGCGAGCCTGGGGCGACGTGGATGATCGGCAACTCACCACGCTCCGACGTAAACCCCGCGCTGGGTGCGGGGTTGAATGCCATCTTCATCCCGCACGACTTTACCTGGGTGCTGGAGCATGAAGTGGTCGATGCCGCGCCGCAGGGGCAGACGCTGATGGAGCTCGAGAAGTTCGCGGAGCTGGTGAAGTTTTTTTGACCCACCGAGCTTGAAGCTCGTCGATGAATCGCTAATGGAGCATGCAGAGGGTTGTTGCGCGTGAGCCCGGGTCCGACAGTCCGGACCCGGGGCACCCGAGGGCGATCTAGCGGCTCACGCGAATCGCGAACTGCGCGACACGTTCTTCGGCGCTGGTTGCAGTGATGGTGCCGAAGGCCGTGTTGCCGACGACACCATTGGGCTGCGCGAACGCCGGAGTATTGAGCACGTTGAAGAGCTCAGCGCGGAACTCGACCTCCGTCTTCTCGGTAACGTGCGTGTGCTTGATCAGCGAGAGATCCATGTCGCGGAAGCCAGGTCCACGCACGGGGTTTCGTGAGGCGTTGCCGATGGTGAACTGTGGTGCGACGGCAAACGCCGCAGCTCCCTGATAGCTTGTCGCCACGGCTGTGTTTGCATTGTTGAACCAATGCTGCGTGGTGCGCTGGTTCATGGGCAGCGTCGGGTTGGAGACATAGTTGGGCCGCGCGGTAACGAAGCCGGCGAAGCTGTTGAAGTTCGTCGTCTGTGTGACCGTGACCGGCATACCCGACTGTGCGGTGTAGATGCTGTTCACCGACCAGCCACCGAAGATGTGATCCATGACGGGGCCCGAGGCGAAGAGATGATTGCGCCCCGCTGGCAGGTCATACACCACGCTGACTGCCTCGACGTTGGGCATGTCGCCGCTGGAGCTGTCACGCTCGAGATACGGGCGGAAGGTGTCCGCCCCCGTGAGGCTCGAGGAGTTCGGCGAAGACAGCACGGTCGACGAGAAGACGCTGGAAGCATCGTCGATGAGCTTCGAGTGGGTATAGGCCACTGTGAAGGTGAGCCCGCGCGTCACTCGCTGTTCCACCTTCGCTTCGATCGCGTTGTAGTTCGTTGTGCCAGAGTTGTTGCGGTAGATCGCGACGTTCTGGAAGCGTGGGTAGGGCTTGAGCAGCTGGGCCGCGGCGATCTTTGGCGTGCCGATGGAGCTCCAAGTAGGAATGACGCCGTAGTACGGATTGGTGACCTGGCCCGTAAGCGAAGCCGGGTTGGTGAGGCCAGCTGCCAGCTGTGCAGCTGTGAGCTGATTCAGGTTCATGTCAGGAATGCCTACGTGGACGATGTGCGAACCGACATACGCAACCTCAAACGACAGGGACGATGTAACGGCACGCTGTGCGGCCAGGTTCCACTGCTCCACGTAGCCCGGGCCTGCCGTGCGGTTCGCGGTGTACACGCTCTGGCCGAGTCCAGCGTTCGCATTGAGCGCGATGGGCTGCACACTGGGGCCGTTCGCGAGCGTGAAGGGCGCGTTGATCGAGTCCTGTGTCTTCTCCTGCACGTTCTGGATGAATGGAAACTGAGGGGTAGTGAAGGGTGTGGTGATGCCCGACTGGTCGATGAAGACGATGCCGAAGCCACCACGGAGGGCGGTGCGGGGCGTGAGCTCATAGGCAAAACCAACACGAGGCGAGAAGTCGAGGTAGTGGGTCTCGCGAGCGGAGCGGGGATTGCCATTGACGCCGAGGTAATCGAGCTGCTGCGTCGCCAGATTGAAGACCGCACCCTGGTTGTTCTTCTCGACGGATGGATTGTGGATGTCCCAGCGCACGCCGAGGTTTGCTGTGAGCTTCGGGGTCACGCGCCAATCGTCCTGCGCGAAGAATGCCTCGATGTGATCCCGCGGGCGGATCGTTGAGGTCTGAAGATCGATGGCGAAGGTGTCCACCTGTCCAAGCAGGAAGCTGGCGAAGGCATTTCCTCCAGTGGCCGCACCCGACGCCTGTGTGTCGGTGCCGGTGTTGGTGAAGGCAAAGGAGCCTGTGGGACTCGGCGGAGACACAGCGTTGAGCTGATACCAGCGGATGTCGGCACCCACCTTGATGCTGTGCGCGCCGCGCGTGAAGATCACGGTGTCGACGAGTTGCCACACGCCGGTCTGGTAGTTGGAGAAGGCTCCTGCGGGAGAACCAAGCTGGCCAAACCCGTTCGAAAAGGTGAATGTCGGCAGCGCGTTGTTGAAGGCCGCGTTGGACGGGATGCCGGGGATACCGAGGGCCGTCGAGGCTGTGCCGCTCACCGTGTTCCCCGAGAGGTAATTCGCCCGGCGCGTGTAGCCCACACGAGCATCGTTGAGAAGGTGCGCTGTGAAGGTGTGCGTCTCGTTGACGACTGCCTGTTGCCCAAGCACATTCGAGAGCCCGGTGACGTTGCCCGTGCCGAGGATCGAACCGGAGATGGCGCCACTGCCATCCGGGAACGGCGTGACCGGGGCCTCGACCTCGTTGTAATAGCTGTAGCGCGCGAAGGCGTGATCGCGTGTGCCGTGGGCGAAGTCCACGCGGAAGTCGAACTGGTTCTGGTGGTCGATGTCATCGGCCGTGCGGCTGTAGTTGTTGGTCGCGGCGGTGGAGGTTGGGAGCGGGATTCGTGCCAGCAGCGCCTGTGCAGCCGCATCGAAGGGCACGTTGATGGTGTTACCGGGAAATTGCTGCCGCGTATAGACGCTGCCATTGTAGGTCGTCGTCGCAGGGTTATAGATCGCAGTCGTACCGAAGTTGCCTGCGCGCTGCGCGAGGGTTGGCACAGTGGAGATACGCGTTACGCCGATGGCCTGCTTGATGCCCTGGTAATCGCCAAAGAAGAACAGCTTGCCGCGCAGCACTGGACCGCCAAGCGTTCCCCCGTAGAGGTTGCGGCGATAGTCGGGCTTGCGGCCCGTGGGCGCGAAGAAGTTGCGGGCGTTGAGATCTTCGTTGCGGAGGTACTCGAAGAGGCTGCCGTGATAGGTGTCGGTGCCATAGCGCGTGCTGACGTTGACCACACCACCGTTGAAGCGGCCGAACTCGGCCGAGACGTTGTTCGCTTCGACCGCGAACTCTGCGATGTCATCGAGCAAGGGAAAGAAGGCGACCTGGCCGGGCTCCGGCTGCAAGGCCGAGATGCCGTCGTACAGGTACTCGTTCGTGCGCGGGCGGCCACCGTTGATACGCGGAAGCAGGGTGCCGGGAGGAAGTTCGACGCCAGGAGCGAGCTGCGTGAGGTTGATGAAGTTACGGGAGTTCAGAGGAATGGCCGCGATGTGCTTCGCCGCGATCGCCATCTGGATATCGGAGGTCTCGGCCTGCAGCACCGGGAGCTGCGTTGTGACGTTCACCGTCTCGCTCGAGCCGCCTGCGGCCAGCGTCAACGGCACGTCGACGGTGCCACCGATGCCTACAGCGATTCCCTGCTGATGCTGGCCCTTGAAGCCGCTCGCAGCGACATCGATCGTGTAGCGGCCGGGGACGAGCTCGACGAAATCGAAGTAACCCCGGGCGTCTGCGGTCGTGAGATAGCGCTGGTGGGTGGACTCCTCGACGAGCGTCAGGCTCGCCGACGGGATACCTGCCCCGGTGGCATCGGCTACCCGGCCTTTGAGCTCGCTGGCAATCTGAGCAGAGATGGCGGGAGTGGCGGCAAGAAACGTAAGCAGTGCAATAGCGCGTGAGGTCACGCGGGCCTCCTGATGTTCGGCTAAAAGTCGTTACCTCTATTTGTATAGAAACGATAGCCGATTGAAACAAGCCCCTCGATGTGGGTATTTCCTCAGGCCCCCTTTTCTCAACAAGAATCTACCTGCCGGGGATCCCCGTGGCGCCCTCCGCCATGCGGCGCATGATGAGCTGGAGGGTGCGCTTTCACTAGGGTTTTGCGTCCACTTTGCTTGCGCTTCACCTTGCCGTGAAGACCACGTGCCTGTGGGTTTTGTTCAGGTCACAAATTGCGCTATACTGGATTTCGGTTCGCACGGTAGCTCCTGCCACACCCCTCGCGGTGTTCCGCAGGCCCGAGCTGCGGAGGTGGCGAAATTGGCAGACGCACTAGCTTGAGGTGCTAGCGGGTAAAACCATAGGGGTTCAAGTCCCCTCCTCCGCACCATATGACCTGAAATGCAAGAAGGCCGGGACAATGTCCCGGCCTTCTTGCTCTTGGAATCGGCTGTCTCTTAGTAGAAGTGCACGATCGCAGCCTGGGTATGCGGCAATGTAAAGGTGAACGTGCTTCCACTCAATGTCTGAGCGGCACCGTAACCACCAGTCCAGTTGCCGTTGCTATCCATGGCAGCGCCGCCGAACGTGATGCCTGTGGTCGCCGTGACGTCACTGTTGGCCTGCTGCAGGTAGATGACCTGGGCGTGCGTGTAGCTTCCGCCGGGCGTTACGGTCACCGTCGCGTCGACCGCACCGGAGCCGTAGGTCCGATTGATCACATGCACCGTCTCGCCCCCATTGGTCTCGAGGAGGCCGTAGGCTGTGATGTTGGCTCCGCTGGAGTTGGTCAACGTCGTCTTCAAAGGCTGTCCCTGGCTACCGTAATGGAAGACCCAAAGGCCATATCCGGGAGGCTGCAGCGAGAGCGGTGTGCTGCTGACGCCGATCGGCGAGACGGCGTTGTAGGAGCCGGAGTCCGAACCAATGGGCCCGTTGTGCAGGTTCATACCGCTCATGTTCGTGCTGTACGCCATGTAGCAGAAGTAGTCGAGTGCCCAGAGCGCCGCGGCGTAGGTGTTGGTCACGCCGTTGTTGGAGCCGCCGTAGGCGCTGTTGGTCTCCTCGATGCGAACGTTGTAGCCATTGTTGCTGGCGTTGTCGTTGAAGTTGTTATAGAAGGTCTGGTACTTGGCATCGAGTGTGGAGGCGAGGATCAGCGAGTCTCCGTTGGAGACCGAGCCGAAGTTCGCGGACGAGCCCAGCGGGTAGTTGTGCACGGTTACCGAGCCGATGGTGCTCTTGAGCGAACCGGAGTACGTGGAGTCGGTTTCGAGGCCATTGGGGTAGGTGCAGCAACCGGCACTCGAAGGGCCAGTGCTCAGGATGGAGCCGTTGATCTGGTTGCGGAAGTCGCTGCTGAGCGTGTCATAGCGAGACTGCCACGTGGAATAGCTGATCGCACTGCCGGTGGTGCCATCGTCGTTGTCCGGCTCGTTGCCGATCTCAATGTTCGTGGGAAAACCATAGCTGTGCGAAACATGCTGGTCGTTGTACATCGATTGCACAAACGACACAGATGAACTCGCGTTGTAATTGTTCTTCACGGGAACGTTCCAGATGAGGTTCGCCTGGATGAGGTTGGCGAAGGCATCGACGTTGGCCGCATCCGTGGTCGTTGCATAGGGTGTGCGTTCTGACGAGTTCCCGCCGATGCGGATGTTCTTGACGCCAATTTTGGAGAGCATGGTGCTGAGTGGTGTTGATGCGCCGCTCATCCAGTAGGCTCCATTGTTGTTGGCGGCCATGATCGAGCTCATCTCGAAGGACAGGCCCAGGAAGTCGTTCGGGATGGTACGGCGAAGCTGTGTTGAGTCGAGAGTAATGCTGACGCTCGCCTGTGATTGCGCAAGGAGCGGAAGCGTGAAAAGGATAGCGGCAGCCATGGGCGTGCCACCGCATAGCGCGGTTCTGATGACGCGTGACTTCATGTGACTCTCCGTAAGGAATGCGTGGGTAGGTCCCTCCGGCAGTCAGGTCTGCGCAAACATGATCTACCGGATTGCGCGGAATCCTATGGATAGAGATAAGCGTTTGTCTATGAGCTTTATCCAGCGCCCGTTACTTTCGGTTCTTATCCGGAACATTGCTTTTGTCCTATCCAACAACAAAAGAACCACCCTTTTCAGGGTGGTTCTTTGTGCTGACTTGTGCGCTATTTCCTATCGCACCTTCCAACGGGAGTTGAGAGCTGCCAGCTTCTCTTCCATGGACTGCGGAGCTGCAGGCGCAGGCTTCGAAGGACGATGGGAGGAGCTTCCACCAGAAGGCCTTCCACCTGGAGAAGGCTGCGACGGCTTGCCAGAGGGTGCCTGCAGCTGCTTGATCGAAAGCGCGATGCGCTTGGTCTTCGCGTCGGCGGACAGCACCTTGACCTTCACGATCTGCCCGGCCTTGAGAACCTCGGACGGCTCCTTGATGAACTTGTTCGAGATCTCGGAGATGTGCACGAGTCCATCCTGGTGAACGCCGACGTCGATGAAGGCGCCGAACTTGGTGACGTTGGTCACGACGCCTTCCAGCACCATGCCGGGTTGGACATCGCTGAGCTCGCGAACCGTCTCGCTGAAGCTGGGTGCGACGAACTTGTCGCGTGGATCGCGGCCTGGCTTCTTCAGCTCTTCGAGGATGTCGGCGAGTGTGAAGCTTCCCGCGCTGATGGCGTTCTTATCGACACGCTCGAGCAGTTTGGGATCCTTGATGAGATCGGGCACCGGCGTGGAGAGCGAGCTTGCGATCTGCTCGACGAGAGCGTAGGACTCCGGATGCACCGCGGTGTTGTCAAGCGGCTGCTCACCATCGCGCACGCGAAGAAAGCCGGCGGACTGCTCGAAGGTCTTCGGGCCGATGCCGGAGACCTCCAGCAGCTGCTGGCGTGAACGGAAGCGGCCATTGGTATCGCGGAAGGTGACGATGTTCTGGGCGGCGCGTTCGCTGATACCGGCGACGTAACGCAGCAGGGTCCAGGAGGCGGTGTTGAGGTCGACGCCGACGCGGTTCACGCAGCTCTCGATGGTGGCTTCGAGCGACTCCTGCAGCTGGCGCTGATCGACATCGTGCTGGTATTGGCCGACGCCGATGGACTTGGGATCGACCTTGACCAGTTCCGAGAGCGGGTCCTGCAGGCGACGGGCGATGGAGATGGCGCCGCGCACGGTGAGGTCGAGGTTGGGGAACTCCTGGCGTGCGACGTCGGAGGCGGAGTAGACGCTGGCGCCGGCCTCCGAGACGGTGACGCGGAAGATTTCGCCGAGTCCCTTGGACTGAAGGAACTCGCGGACGAAGGTGTCTGTCTCACGCGACGCGGTGCCGTTGCCGATGGCGATGGCACGGACGTTGTGCTTCGCGAGCAGCGCAGCGAGCTTGGCGTTGGCTTCATCCGTACGGCCGGTGTGCGGATAGATGACATCGTCGGCGAGGAACTTGCCTGTCTCGTCAACAACTGCAAGCTTGCAACCGGTGCGGAGGCCGGGGTCGACGCCAAGTACGCTGATAGGGCCGGCGGGCGCGGCGAGGAGGAGGTGCTGCAGATTCTCGCGGAAGACGTCGATGGCGGCTGTATCGGAGCGGCGCTTGAGCTCGAGACGAATCTCACCCTGGATGGAAGAGTTGAGCAGACGCTTCCAGCAGTCTTCCATCGCCAGCGAGAGATGTGGGGTCCAGTCGCCATCGGCGGTGGCGATGCGCGAACGGATGAGGCCAATGACGCGCGGCTCTTCCATCTCAATGAGCCAGTAGAGGACGTTCTCCGCTTCGCCGCGACGGATAGCGAGCATGCGATGCGACGGGATGGCCTTCACCGGCTCGCGGTACTCGTAGTACATCTTGAACTTTTCCTGCTCATCCTTGGCATCCATGGCTTTGCGGCTCACGATGACGCCTTCGTCGAAGAGCAGGGCTCGCGTGGCCTTGCGGACTTCAGCGTCTTCGCTGATGCGCTCGGCGACGATGTGGCGTGCGCCTTCGAGCGCATCCTCGATGGTGGGGACTTCCTTCGCGGGGTCGACCAGCGACTGCGCGAGGGCGATGAGATCGAGTGCCGCCGGCTGCTGGTTCCAGAGGTAGTCGGCCAGGGGCTCAAGACCGCGCTCGCGTGCGATGGTGGCCTTGGTGCGGCGCTTGGGCTTGTACGGAAGATAGAGGTCTTCGAGTTCGCTGCGGTCGAAGGTCGCGAGGATCTTTGCCTTGAGTTCGTCGGTGAGCTTGCCTTGCTCGGCGATCGAACTGAGGACAGTCTCGCGGCGCGCTACCAGGTCGCGGATGTAGGCGATCTTGTCCGCGGCGTCGCGGATCTGGACTTCGTCGAGGTTGCCGGTGGCTTCCTTACGGTAGCGTGCGATGAACGGCACAGTCGAGCCCTCATCGAGCAACCCCATCACGGCACGAATGCCTGGGAGCGGAAGGTTGAGAGACTGGGCGATGTGGACGAGGAGATGCGGATCCAACGGAGTTACTTCAGCCATGCCTCTTCATCGTAGCGAGCCTTGGAGAGGAAAAGAGGACAGGAGGGGCGAGGGTTTGCGGCTCAAGAGGCGAGGCACCGGAGCCGGAGGCGAGGGCGTTTGAATGACGATAGCCGAACAACGGGACCGCGGCTCACCCTTTAGGAGGAGGTCAAAGGGCTGTTCTGCGAGTAGGATCACAGGCAGAACGAGGACCGAATGGACGCTCTCACGCTGCACCGTATCCACTTCGCCTTCACCATCACCTACCACTACCTCTTCCCACAGCTCACGATGGGCCTGGCGTTGCTGATCGTGGTGTTGAAGACGATGGCGTTGCGGACCAACGACGAACGCTACGACGTGGCGGCGCGCTTCTGGGCCGGCATCTTCGCGGTGAACTTCCTGCTGGGCGTCGTGACGGGTATACCGATGGAGTTTCAGTTCGGCACGAACTGGTCGGAGTTCTCGCGGCGCACGGGCGGGGTGATCGGTCAGCCGCTGGCGATGGAAGGTGTGTTCTCGTTCTTCCTGGAGAGCTCGTTCCTGGGGTTGTTCCTGTTCGGCGAGAAGAGGTTGTCGCGGCTCGCGCATTGGGGCGCAGCGTTCCTTGTTTGCCTCGGTTCCTGGATCTCGGGCTTCTTCATCATCGTCACGGACGCGTGGATGCAACATCCGGTGGCTTACCATCTGCTCCCCAATGGCACCTATGAGGTTTCGAGCTTCTGGGGCCTGATGATGAATCCCTGGGCGTGGCTGCAGTACATCCACAACCAATGCGCTGCGGTGGTAACAGCATCGTTTGTGATGTCGGCTGTGGGCGCGTTTTACGTGCTGCAGAAGAGATCCAGCGACTACGGGCGCATCTTTCTCAAGGTGGGCGTCATCGCAGGCATCGTCTCGTGCATGCTGCAGATCTTCCCCACCGGCGATCTGCATGGCAAATACGTCGCCAAGCATCAGCCGGTTGCGATTGCAGCGATGGAAGGTCTCTTCCATAGTGAGAAGGGCGCGCCCATGGTGTTGATGGGGCAGCCGGACGTCGAGAACCAAAAGATTGACAATCCATTGGCAGTCAACGACGTGCTGAGCTTCCTCATCTACGGCACGACCTCTGCGGAGGTGCAGGGCCTGGACCAGTTCCCGCGAGATCAATGGCCGACGACGCTGCCGCTGTTGTTTTACGCGTACCACATCATGGCGGGACTGGGAACGTACTTTGTCGCGATCATGGCGCTGGCCGCGTTCCTGCTGTGGCGAGGCAAGCTCGAGACCACGCGATGGGTGCTGTGGTGCCTGCTGCTGAGCTTCCCGTTCCCTTACATCGCCAACATCGCCGGTTGGATGACTGCGGAGATCGGTCGCCAGCCGTGGCTGGTGTACGGACTGATGCGTACGTCGGAGGGCTACTCCAAGCACGTCGGGGCAGGTACAAGCCTGTTCACGCTGCTGGGCTTCCTCGGGATGTACAGCGTCCTGTCTATCCTCTGGATCGTGCTGGTCTACAACGCCATCCAGAAGGGTCCGGAAGAGACACCGAACCACGAACACACCGGCACGCTCGCCGGAGCCTGAGGAGAAGACGATGGGAATGCTCTGGTTCTGGATCGTTGCGGTCATGCTGGCCGCGTATGTGGTGCTGGATGGGTTTGACCTGGGCGTGGGCGCGGTGATGCTGCTGGTCGCACACACCGATGAAGAGCGAAAGCAGGCTTACCAGTCGATCGGTCCCGTGTGGGACGGCAATGAGGTGTGGCTGCTTGCTGCCGGCGGCACGCTGTTCTTTGCGTTCCCTCTGCTCTATGCCTCGGCCTTCAGCGGGTTCTACATGCCCTTGATGATCGTGCTCTGGCTGCTGATCCTGCGTGGCCTTTCGGTGGAGCTTCGCGGGCATGTTCACGACGAGATGTGGCACTCGTTCTGGGACGTGGTCTTCACCTTCTCCAGTGGGCTGTTGATCATCTTCTTTGGCGCAGCGCTGGCGAATGTCATCCGCGGTGTGCCCATCGGGCCGGACAGCTACTTCTATCTCTCACTGTGGACGAACTGGCGCACGGGGGCGAACCCAGGCATCCTCGACTGGTACACGGTCCTAGGCGGTGTGCTGGCGCTGCTGGCATTATCGCTGCACGGCTCGTTGTATCTTGCCCTCAAGACGGAAGGCGACCTGCACGATCGCTGCTATGCTCTGGCGAAGCGGCTGGGGCCGGCAGTGGTCATCGGTTGCCTGGTCTCGATCCCCGCGACAGTTATTGCGCGGCCCAACTCTCTCGCCAACTATGAGAAGCATCCCGCGGAGTTCCTCGCTCCGGTGACGGTGGCGATTTGCCTCGTCCTCCTGCCGATCCTCATCCATAAGGGCGACGAGCTGCGAGCGTTTCTCACTTCCTGCGCGCTGCTGATTGCGATGCTGTGCGGCGCGGCGGCGGGGCTCTACCCCGTGCTGCTACCGTCGACTCTGGGAAGCCAGTCCGACATCACGATGGCCAACGCACTCGCCGGACCGCACTCACTGAAGGTAGGGCTGGTGTGGTGGAGCATCGGCATCGTGCTCGCGGGGATCTACTTCACCACGGTGTACTGGCTTTTCCGAGGGAAGGTCTCCAGCTACTCCGACACCTACGGGCACTAGAGACTTCGCCCCTGAAAGCCTCGTCTGGCGCGTCGTGCGTGGCGCACAGACGGGTGCTGTATCCGGCTGCTATACTCGGCGCAAAACCGGTCTGACATTTCAGATTGAGCCTTCGATCCGAGGTAGGTGGGTATGGCTTTCAAGCTTCAGATCAACAAGCAACAGAAGACGGTTGATGCAGCAGGCGACACGCCTCTGCTCTGGGCTCTTCGCGATGTCCTGCTGCTTAAGGGCACCAAGTACGGCTGCGGCGTGGGTTACTGCGGAGCGTGCACGGTGCTTCTGGATGGCCGCCCTGTACGCTCGTGCCAGACAACACTTGCCGACGTGGGCGATAGCGCCATCACTACCATCGAGGGCCTGGCCACAAGCGATCTGCTGAGCCCGGTACAGCAGGCATGGGTCGATCTCGACGTGGCGCAGTGCGGCTACTGCCAGGCAGGGCAGATCATCGCCGCTACGGCGCTGCTGGCGAAGACACCGCAACCCACCGACGCACAGATCGATGCGGCGATGAGCACGAACCTGTGCCGCTGCGGGACCTACACACGAATCCGTGAGGCGATTCATCATGCTGCCGGCAGCATCGGAGGTGCGAAGTGAGCGCCGCCGAGTTCAACGTGCCTGCCACTCTCTCCCGCCGCAGCTTTCTCCAGCTGTCAGCGGCAGCCGGCGGAGGCTTCCTGCTGGGCCTTTACGAGCCGGGGGCGATGTTCGCTCAACGGCCCGGGGCGCTGAGCCTTGTGCCGAACTCCTTCATTCGTATCTCGCCGGACGGAACGATCACGCTGAAGGCCCGCAACGCCGAGATTGGTCAGGGCGTGCGCACGTCGCTGCCGATGATGATCGCCGAGGAGTTAGACGCGGACTGGGCGCACGTGAGGATCGAGCAGGCGGACTACAACGAGGCCCTCTACGGCGGACAATCTTCGGGCGGAAGCACGTCTACGCCGAATGCGTGGCAGCCGCTGCGCCGGATCGGAGCGGCGGGTCGTGAGTTACTCGTCACTGCCGCTGCGGAGATGTGGGGAGTGCCTGCGTCGGAGTGCAGCACGGAGCCCAGCCGGGTCCTGCACAAGGCTTCGGGCCGGTCCTCAGGCTACGGAGAACTGGCCGACCGCGCAGCCAAGCTGACACCACCGGCGTTGGACAAGGTGACGCTGAAGGACCCGAAGGACTATCGCATCATCGGGACCTCACGCATCAACGTGGACGCGCGCACGATCGCCACGGGAAAGCCGATCTTCGGCATCGACACAGAGCTGCCGGGGATGCTGCATGCGGTCATCGAGCGGTGCCCGGTGTTCGGCGGCACGGTGAGGAGCTTCAACGAAGCTGAGATTGCGAAGCTGCCGGGCGTGAAGCACGTGCTTTCCATCGAGCCGACACTTTCGCAAGACGCAGTGCTGCCGAACGAGTCGGGCCTGGAGCCCGGTGTCGCGATCATCGCGACGACGTGGTGGCAGGCGCAACAGGCACGTAAGGCTCTCAAGATCGACTGGGACTTCGGCTCCGGCTCAACCCAGAGCAGCGATGGTTTCGCGAAGCAGGCTGCTGCGACGCTGGCCAAGCCGCCGGTCAACACGTTGCGCGTCGACGGCGATGTGGACGCGGCGCTCACGTCTGCGCACAAGGTCGTTGAGGCAGACTATACCTTCCCATTCCTGGCGCACGGCACGCTCGAGCCCATGGGTACGACCGCGCAGTTCAAGGACGGAAAGATGGAGATCTGGACGCAAAGCCAGAATCCCGCTCCTGGAGCTGCGGCGGTGCGCAAGACGCTGGGAATCGCGGACGGCGATCTGACCGTGCATATGATCCGGGCCGGCGGAGGTTTTGGCCGCCGACTGATGAACGACTACATGCTGGAGGCCGGGTACCTCGCGAAGAAGCTGGGCGGGCCGATCAAGCTGACGTGGTCGCGTGAGGACGACTTCACGCACGACTCGTATCGTGCGGCGGGATACATGAACCTCAAGGCCGGGCTGGATGCCGACGGCAAGGTCGTGGCCTGGCGGCAGCATCATGTGACCTTCGGCGATGGAGCGAGGTTCGCAGCTGGCTCCGCGGTGGGCGCGGATGAGTTCCCTGCCGGCCGTGTCGCAAGCTATGGGCTGTATCGCTCGCCGATCCCGCTGCGTCTGCGCACGGGATGGCTGCGTGCGCCGGGAGCCAACGCGTTTTGCTGGGTCGGGCAAAGCTTTCTCGATGAGCTGGCTACGGCGGCAGGGCGCGATCCGCTCGACGTGCAGCTTGAGGTGTTGAGCAACACGCTCATCGACAATCCCAAGGTGCCCCCGAGCCGGAACCCTGCAGCGATCCTAATTCCCGAGCGCCTGAAGGCCGTGCTCGAGATGGTTGCGGAGAAGTCCGACTGGCGCAAGCGAACGAAGCAGCCAGGCCGCGGCATGGGCATTGCGGCCTACTTCTGCCATCTCGGCTACTTCGCAGAGGTCGCGGACGTGAGCGTGGACGCGCGCAATCGCGTGACCGTGCACACCATCTGGGCGTCTGGCGATGTCGGAAGCCAGATCATCAATCCCCGCGCTGCGGAGAATCAGTGTTACGGCGGCATCATGGAGGGCCTCTCGATGCTGCAGCAGGAGGTCACGCTGGTTGATGGCAAGGTGCAGCAGACGAATTATCCGCAGCATCCTCTGCTGCGCCTGCGGCAGGCACCGAAGATCGAGCTCTACTTCTGCAAGACGGACTATTCGCCCACAGGCCTTGGCGAGCCCACGTTGCCTCCGGCGTTGCCGGCGGTGACGAACGCCATCTTTGCTGCAACGGGCAAGCGCATTCGCACGCTGCCGCTGCAGAAGAGCGGGTTCTCTCTGGCGTGAATCGCGCAGAGAATCGTAACGACAAAGGCCAGCTCGATGAGCTGGCCTCTGTCTTTGCTTGAGTGAGACCCCTACCGAATCACGGCCGCTGCGGTCCACAGCAGCGGAGCCTGGCCGTGGAAGTCGCCGGTCTTGCGCTTGCGCAGCAGGTAGTAGTCGAGGTCGTTGAACTTGTTGGTGCCTTCGCAGGTGTTGGTTACGTCGAGGTTCTGGTCAACGTAACCGACCATGCCGATCCAGGCGCGACGGGCGGCCGCGGCGTATTGCGCGTGATCCAGCAGGCCGGTGCGAACGCCCGTCACCATCGCATACGAGAACATGCCTGTGCAGGAGCTCTCGGGCCATGACTCTTCGTGATCGATGAGCTGACGCCACATGCCATCCTTGCCCTGGTAGCGCAGCAGCGAGGCGAGCATGGTGCGATAGCCCTTCTCAATCCGCGAGTATTCAGAATGAGACTTCGGAAGCTCGCGCATCATCTCCGCCATGCCCGCAGCGAACCAGCCGTTGCCGCGTCCCCAGAAGAAGTGCACGTCGGGCGAGTGGAAGAAGAGGCCGTTCGGCTGCTGGAGCTTGTCGAGATAGGCCGACATCTCCACTGCGGCGCGGTCGAGATACTTCTTCTCTCCGGTCGCGCGATACGCCTGCAGCTGGACGATGGTGATCATCCACATGTCGTCGATCCAGAAGCGCGTCTCGTCGGTGAGACCCTTCGCGTCGGGCTTGGCCCACTGTGCGTCGGCGTACTTCAGGCCAAGCTCGAGATAGCGCTTGTCCTTCGTTTGCATGTAGAGCTCAAGCGGCAGCGAACCGAACATGGAGAGATCAACGTGCTTACCAGCCTCCGGCAACCAGCTCGCTTCTGTCGAGAAGAGCGGCTCGAAGCGTTCGACCAGCGTCTTCAACAGGTCCTCATCCTGGGTGAGCTTTGCTACCTCCAGCGCTCCCCACCAGGTGCAGACCTCCGGATAGATGATGGTGGGCTTGTTCTGGAACTTCATGTGGGGAGTTGCGAGGAAATGCCGGGCCACGGCAGGACCCAGGACCTTCGGGTCATAGCCCTGAGGCCAGTCGTCGAAGCTGGTACCTCCGATGTGACCGGTAGGCTTCGCCTCCTGCGCGGCAGCAGGCGCATCGAGCGAGGAAAACATGGGAGCAGCCGCAAGTGCGGCGGGAAGGGACATCAGGCTCTGGCCGAAGCGGCGGCGCGTGAGCTGGGACATGGTGACGTTCTCCTGTCGATTCGATCTCGTTCGTAGTGCAAACAATAAGCGCGGAAAGCGCGTGAGCATCCTAAACGATGGAACCAACTGATGGCTTGCTGGCTAGCTGATGGCTCCCATATCGCGTAGCGTTGCGGCCCATCGCGCCGAGGGCCGCGTCTCAGTTGCGGCCTTTGGCTCAAGCGTCGAGAGCTGCACGGCGAAGTTCCCCAGCGTGGAGCACTCGGTGCCGGCGCGAATCACCTCGAGGCCGGTGGCTTCGGCCGTCAGGCGATTCAGCAACTGGTTCTGGCTGCCTCCACCCATGATGTAGAGCTTCCGGAAGGTCTTGCCTGTAATCTCCTGCACCGAGCGAAGCACCACGCCGTAGCGAGCCGCGAGCGATTGGAAGAGGAAGGCGGCCATCGCAGGCGCATCGTCGGGATGCGTGCTGAGTTCCGGCAGATTGCGGCGATGCAGCTGCGCGTTGATGCGCTGCGGCATACGGCCACTCAACAGCAGATCGGGGTCATCGACATCGAGCACATAAGCCGGCACGGAAGCCTGGGCAGCAGCTTCAACGAGTGCCCCGATCTCGATGGTTGCCCCCTCGGCAGCCCAGGTCTCCATGCACTGGCGCAGGAGCCACATGCCATTGACGTTCTTGTGGAAGCAGATGGTGTTGTCGGCGCCGATGAGGTTGGTGAAGTTCTCTTCGCGGGCGCGTGCGGCGTTGTTCGGCTCGAGCAGGAGCGCGCCTACCAGCGACCACGTTCCCGAGCTGATGTAGGCCCAGTCGTCCGCAGCGTCGGGGATGGCTGCGATGGCGGAGGCCGTGTCGTGCGTGCAGGGCGCGATGAGGCGGGTGTTGGCGAAGGCGGGCAGTTCGGCAAGGGGCCCGGTGAGCTGGCCAACGTCCGTTCCCGGGTCGACGAGCTCGGGCATCGCGCTTGCAGGCACGTCGAGCTCGCGCACGATCTCTTCGGACCATTCTCCGTGAGACGTTGGTGTCGGCATGGAGAGCATCTGGGTGTGGCTGGCGAGGGTGCGTTCGGAGACGGGTCGGCCGCCCAGCGCGTAGAGGATGTACTCGGGAAGGTTGAGCCATGGCAGCGCGCGCAGCTCGGCGGAGTCAGCGAACAGCTGGTAGGCCGTATTGATGCGCAGGATGCCGATGCCGGTGATCTCGCGCATGCGCTCCGGGCTGAGGCGGGCGTTGAGGGTGTGCTCGGCCACGACGGTGCGCTCATCGCGATAGCAGAAGGGCTCGGCGACTGGCTTGCCATCCGCACCGAGGCGAACGTAGTCGACGCCCCAGCCATCGATCGCGATGGAGCGAATGCCTTCGGTGGCGATCTGCGCGGCCTTGCGCAGGCCGAGATCAAGACCGACCATGATCCGTTCGAGATTCCAGTGGAGACCATCGGCGGTTTCGGAGGCGCCGTTCGGGAAGCGATGCACGAGCTCGATCCGCGGGCCTAGGCCGGTCCATCGCATGAGCGAGACACGGCAGCTCTCCGCGCCGAGGTCGATGGCGACGAGGGCGCGGAGATCGGTGGTGGGGTTCAGCATGAAAGCTCCGGGAAAGAGAGAAGCAGATTCCCTGCGGGAATGACAACAAGAAAAGCGGCAAGCAAGACGCTACGGGCCACTTCAACGAACGAGGTACGGGCCGAAGCCCGTACCTCATCTTGTGTATCGACGTGCTGAACGCGGTCTAGCGCAGGAACGCTTCGACCAGGCCGCCGTCCACCGGGATCAGGTGGCCGGTCGTCACCGGAGCCTTGGGGCCGCCGATGAAGAGGATCGCTTCGGCGCAGTCCTTCGGGTCGATGGGCACATGCGTGAGCGTGCGGCGGGCGTAGAACGTGGCGAGCTTGTTGCGAAGCTCGTCATCGCTCTCCGCTTCCTCGAAGGGAATCTCGTACTTCGAGAGCGAAGCCTTCACGCGGTCGCGCGGGAACATCGTCGAGCCCTTGACGACAGTCGCCGGCATGATGCCGTTGACGCGCAACAGGGGCGAGTAGGTGACCGCGAGTTCGCGCACCAGGTGGCTCAGCGCGGCCTTCGAGACGTCGTAGGCCTCGGAGCCCTTCTTGGCGACGACTGCGTTGGCCGAGCTGGTCAGCACCACGCTCGAAGGCAGCGCCTGCGGCTTGAATACCTTGATGGCTTCATCCGTGAGCAGGTAGTTGGCCGTGACGTTGATCTCCAGCGTCAGCGCCCACTGGGCATCGGTGATGATGCCATCGGGCGAGGACGGGAAGATGGCGGCGGTGTTGATGAGGAGATCGACACCACCGAAGGCTGCGACAGCAGCATCCAGAGCGGACTTAATCATGTCGCGCTTGCGGATGTCGATGGCCGTAGCGACGGCGCATTCCTTGCCGCCGATGACCTTGGCCTCGTCGGCGACCTTCTGCGCAGCTTCCTGCGAGAGGTCGGCGACGACGATGTGCGCTCCGCGCTCGGCAGCGAGCAGGACGACTTCCCTGCCGATGCCGCTGGCTCCGCCGACGACGAGCACCACGCGGCGCGAGAGCTCCTTCTCGGGCGGCTGGCGGCGGATCTTGGCTTCCTCGAGCGCCCAGTACTCGATGCGGAAGGCCTCGGAGGGAGGCAGCGCAACGTAGTTCTGGTGAACTGCGAACGCCGAGGTCGGAGCTGCGGGACCAGCCTGAGGCAGGATTGCCGGGCAGTCATTGCCGTCGAGCGAGCCGGCGCCTTCCATCACGTGGATGGCGTTGGTGTAGAACTCACCGGTGATGCGGGACTCGGCCTTGTTCTTGCCGAAGCTGAACATGCCGACGCCGGGTACGAGGACCACGGTGGGGCTGGCATCGCGCATTGCCGGAGACTCGGGCAGGGCATGGGCCTTGTAGTACTCGGCGTACTCGGCGCGATAGGTCTCGAGGGCCTCGGCGAACTTGGCTTCGAGATCCTTGACCTCGGACGAGGGATCCCACTCGACGAAGAGCGGGCGGATCTTGGTGCGGATGAAGTGATCGGGGCAGCTCGTGCCGAGATGCGCGAGCTGCTTCGCAGAGTGCGAGTTCACAAATGCGAGCACATCGGCCGAGTCGGTGAAGGTGCCGATGGAGCGCAGCTTCTTCGACACGCCGCCGCGGATGATGGGCATCAGCTTGGTCGCGATCGCTGCGCGCTCGGCGTGGGTCGCGTACTTCGCACCGCCGAAGCTGGGGCCCTTCTTCTCGGCGTGGCGCGCGAGGAACTGGCCGATCTGGTCGATGATGGTGATGGTGTTCAGGTAGGACTCACGCTGCGTGTCGCCCCAGGTGAACAGGCCATGGCCACCGAGCACGATGCCATCGCAGCCGGGGTTCGATTCCACGGCCTTCTTCAGCATCATGGCGAGCTCAAAGCCCGGGCGCTGCCAGGGCAGCCAGACGATCTTGTGGCCGAACTCCTTGTTGAACTCTTCCATCTTCAGCTTGCCGTTGGCCGAGGCCGCGAGCGCGATACCCCAGTCGGGGTGGAGATGGTCGACGTGGGCCGCGGGAAGGAACGCGTGCAGCGGTGTGTCGATGGAGGCAGCTACGGGGTTGAGGCCGAAGGTGCAGAGCGGGTACATGCCCACGATCTCATCTTCGAACTCGACGCCGCGGTAGGTGTTTTCGAGGGCGAGCACCTTGTCCAGGTACAGCGTGGCAAAGCCGGCACGCTTGATGGAGCCGAGGTCGCCCCCCGAGCCCTTGACCCAGAGAACCTTCTTCGACTGGCCGTCGAGCGGGTCCACCTGGTCGAGCTTGGAGCTGGTGTTGCCGCCGCCAAAGTTGGTCAGGCGCAGGTCCGAGCCGAGGAGGTTGGAGCGGTAGCGCAGCAGCTCCGGCGCGTCGAGCTTGGATGCGACCGCATCGTCCCAGCGGTCTTCGAGGAATCGCAGTTTCGGTGTATCAGCCATGATGATCTGGTTCTGTCTCCGGTAGTCGGTTCAAAGTCGGCGCACGAAGCTCGCTGCTCCGCGTGCGTGATGGCACCGCGAACCAGCATAGTCCTCCTCACACCAATAGGGCAATCATTTCTATAGGGACATTCTATCGTCCGCGAGTGGCCCTGGCCCGGAGGCCGACTTGCTTGTGGTCGACGCTTCATTTCGCGCTGCGGAACGCTTGCGGGAGGGCCTGGCGGCCGCCGGCTCTTCCGCATCCGCCGGGAAGCCGGTAAACAGGCCGGAGACCTCGGGCGAGCGGCGCAGAACATCTGCGGTAATGGCGCGATGCTGCACGTAGTTGTACGGCGGCACGGTTTCACCGCGAAGAATAGCGAGCCCAAGTTCGATGAGTCGCGGGCCGTAGAGGTGCACTTCATGCGAGATGGAGGCCAGCGCGGGGCTTCCCGGCTGTTCGATCTCGCGCAGCATCTCGTCCACGCAGTCCGAGCCGACGATCGCCACACTCTTCTCGCGGCCAAGCTCCCGGGCGGCGGCGATGGCGCCCAGCGCGGAGGTATCGTTGGCCGCGGCGATGAGGATGTGTTTGTCCTTCGGATGCCGCTTCAGGAACTCGAGCACGATCTTGTAGCTGGTCTCGCGAAGGCCTCGACCATCAACGCGCACGAAGCTCTCGATGGGCACCTCAGGCAGTAGCGCCTTCACGCCCTCCATCGCTCCGGTGATGCGGCTCTGGACGAGCGGCCCAGCCTCGTTGAGATCCAGCCCCAACATCCAGTCAACGGTGCTCGTCCAATGGTTAATCGCGAACTCCGCCAGCACGCGCCCGGTCTCAAGGCCGGCACGATAGTTGTCGACACCGAAGTAGGTCGCGTGGGGATGCGGAATGTCTACCGCTATGAGCGGAATCTTGGCTTCGGCGATCTTGTCGGCGATGATCGGCGCGGCGCGCTGCTCCACCTGGAAGTCGATGACCAGGTCCACGCGCTCGCTGATGAAGCGCTCGGCGTTGGCGATGGCGGTGTCTGCATCGTACTTGTTGTCCAGGACGATCAGGTCGATGCCCACCGCCGCTGCGGCCTCGCGGAGGCTCGCGGTGACAGCCTGCGAAAACGGCATCTCCGCGCTCTGGCCACCGAAGCCGAAGCGCAGCTTGCGGGGGCGAGCGACGTGCCGGTACTGGCGATCGCCGGTCTGGCTCACGTAGCCGCGATGCACCAGCGTCTTGAGGATGCGATAGACGGTCGTCTTCGAGATCTTCGTCCGCTTATGAATTGCCTCGAGCACCATCGGCTGGTTCTCGTTCTGGAGCAGCTCGAGGATGTCGAGAGCTTTGGTCAGGACGGGTATCAGGTACAGCCGTTTGGACTTGGACTTAGGGGCCATTTCACCTCAGAGACGTTTCGGCACATGGCGAAAGACGCACGAAAGGTCGCACCCATTATCCACCTTGCGACAGTGCAAGTTCGCGAATGGGAGCGCAAACATTTCCCTATTGGTATAAAAAGACCCCACACCGTGGGGGTGTGGGGTCCAATGAGGCTGCCGTTCCAATTTGCGGATTACGCGTAGGAGCTCTGCCCCTTCGCGTTCTTCTCCTTGCGCTCGGCGGTGATCTTCTCCATGTAGCCACTCTCGCGAAGTGCTGCGAGCGGATCGGCAGAGAGGCCACGGGCTACGCGCCACTCGCGGACGAGCGGACGGACATCCGTCCAGAAGGCGCCACGGAAGAGCTCTTCGGCTTCGACCAGCGAGCAGGAGTCCTGCAGCCCGGCGAGCTTTTCCTGGTCGATGAGCGCGGCCTTGGCGAAGAGCTCCTGCGCGGTGCACACGGTCTGCACCATCGCTTCCATCTTGCCTTTGAGGTTGTGGCTCTGGTCGATCATGAAGGCCGGGAAGCTCTTGCCGCCGCGGAGGGTCTTCTCCACCAGCAGCTCGCTGAAGATGCGGAAGACCTGGTAGGGGTCGATGGAGCCGATGGTGAGATCGTCGTCGGCGTACTTGCGGTCGTTGAAGTGGAAGCCGCCGAGCTGGTTGCAGGAGAGCAGCCAGGCCACGATCTGCTCGATGTTGGTGGACTGGTAGTGGTGGCCGGTGTCGACCAGCACGCGGGCCTGCGGGCCGGCGTCACGGGAGAGCTCCATGGCCATGCCCCAGTCAGCGATATCGGTGTGGTAGAAGGCGGGCTCGAAGGGCTTGTACTCGACGAGCATGATCTGGTCGGGGCCGAGCGCCTTGTGGGTCGCGCGCAGGACCTCCTTCATCCAGTCGATGCGACGGCGGATGCTCTGGCTGCCGGGATAGTTGGAGCCGTCGGCGATCCAAAGGGAGACCTCGGCGGAGCGGAGTGCCTTGCCGATCTCGACTGAGTCGATCAGGTGGGCGAGCGCCTGCTCGCGGACCTTGGGATCCGGGTTGCAGATGGAGCCGAACTTGTACTCGGCATCCTGGAAGAGGTTCGGATTGATCGAACCCGGGCGGATACCGGTCGCGGACTCGAGCTTCTGGATGTTCGCGACGTCAGAGACGCCGTTGGGGAGGTCCCACAGGACGTGCAGCGCGAGGGTCGGGGTCACACCGGTCAGGCGGTGAACCTCTGCGGCATCGGCGAACTTCTCCTCGATGGTGGAGGCGGCAGCGGCCTGCTGGAACTTGCCGAAGCGTGTTCCAGTGTTGGCGAAGCCCCACGAGGGGATCTCGATAAAGAACTCATTCAGTGCTGCAAATACTTTTTCGTCGGTAGCCGAAGACATGGTGCGATTCCCTCGAGACTTGACAGCCCTCTATCGGGGCAGGCAGTTTTCCAATCGGAACTATAATACGTATTGAAACAAACCCACGAAAAGAACGTCCGCAACCGTCCATGACGGTCGTCTGTTCTGATCCTCCCAGCGTCTCACGACAAGGGCGGTTCGGATAGCATGGCGACGCAGCGGATCAGCGAAGTTCCGCGACGGCAGGAACCCTTTCAGATCGAGGACCACGAGTGAACCCGAATCCGTTTCTTGGTGTCATCTTCCACTGGATTGGAGGCTTTGCCTCCGCCACCAACTTCATTCCGTTTCGTGGAATCAAGCGCTGGTCGTGGGAGGTGTACTGGATCATCCAGGGCATCGCGGCCTGGCTGATCGCCCCAACCGTGCTGGCGCTGATCTTCGTTCCCCACCCCTTCGCCATCCTTAAAGCAGCACACGAGCTTTCGCCGGGAAACATCTGGTGGCCGATGTTCTGGGGCCTGCTGTGGGGCGTGGGCGGTCTGACGTTCGGACTGGCCATCCGCTATCTCGGCCTGGGGCTGGGATATGCCATCGCGCTGGGCTTCTGCACCGCCTTCGGGACCGTCATTCCGCCGCTGTGGCACGGCATGATGGGTCCGATTGTGCATTCGACCTCGGGCAGGATCACCCTGGCGGGCGTCGGACTGTCGCTCGTGGCGATCGCCGTGAGCGGCGCTGCGGGAGCCAGCAAGGAACGCGAGATCACCCCTGAAGAGAAGGCTGAGACCGGCGAGCGCGACTACTCGTTCGCCAAGGGCCTGGTCATCGCCATCTTCGCTGGCATCATGAGTTCGTTCTTCGCGATTGGCCTCGATGCCGGCAAACCCATCGGCGACATGACGCTGGCCGTGCTCAAGACCTCCGGCCGGGCGACGCTGTACTCGAACCTGCCGATCCTGATCGTGGTGCTGTGGGGCGGCTTCATCACCAACTTTGTGTGGTCGCTGATCCTGCTCGCGAAGAACCACAGCTTTGCGCAGTTTACGGGCACGCCGGGTGACAACCCGATGGGAACCGCAGCGGTCACGGGCGAAACGCTGGTGGACTTCGACCCGCGCGACTACATCGGACACATCAACGGGCGCGTGCTGATCCTGAACTACCTGTTCGCAGCCTCGGCCGGGGTGATCTGGTACTTCCAGTTCTTCTTCTACTCGATGGGCCAGACGAAGATGGGCAAGTACGACTTCGCCAGCTGGACGCTGCACATGGCCAGCATCATCATCTTTGCGAACCTGTGGGGACTGGCGCTGAAGGAGTGGAAGGGTACGAGCTTCCGCACCCGGGCGCTCGTCTTTAGCGGTCTGCTGCTGCTGATCGGCTCGACGATCGTCGTAGGCTACGGCAGCTACCTGGCCGCGCAGCCAAAGTAGGAGCTTTTCTCCCGTTCTCTGCGGAACTCAATCGGATTCCCTTCCGTCAGAGTTCCGCAGGGGAACGGTGGTAAACTGAACCGAGCATTCCAGCGATTTCCGTAGCACCTCTGCGGCGCGCGATGCGAAACCTCTGCCGCTTTTGAGTGGCGCGAAAGATTGCCTTCCAACCGATGGTCGCACTGCTGATTACCCTTCACGTTGTTGTCTGCCTGTTCCTCATTGGCGTTGTTCTGCTGCAGCAGGGCAAGTCGGCTGATATCGCCAACGCCTTCGGCGGTCAGGGTTCGCAGACCGCGTTCGGTCCGCGCGGCGCGGCCAACCTGTTGACGCGGCTCACGACCTGGTCGGCGGTGATCTTCATGTTGACCTCGATCTCGCTGACGATCATCCTGACCCGCACGACCAGCAGCAACGGCTCCGTGCTCTCGCACATGACGCAGAGCCAGGGCAAGAAGTAGCTTCCCCGCGCGGATTTCCCGGCGCGTACGATCGACGCAGGCCTTCCCGGCCTGCGTTTTCGTTTGCAGACCCACCGCTCGCCCTCGGAGGAACAAGCCTTGATCCGTGTGACACTTCCTGTCGGCCTGCTGGGCTGCAACTGCACCATCTTGGGGGATGAGACCACGCGCGAGGCAATCGTCGTGGACCCCGGTGCGGACATCCCGCAGATCCTCTCCGCGCTGGCGAAACACCAGCTCACCGCCCGGAAGATCGTGATCACCCACGCGCACTTCGATCACATCGCCAGCGCGCAGGAGCTGAAGCAGCTGACCGGAGCCCCGATCGTCTACAACAAGGCGGACCTGCCGCTGGTTGCGATCATGGCCGACCAGCCGACCTGGGTGGGGATACCGAAGGGCGCCCTGGGCGAGCCCGACGTGCGGCCGCCGGACCACTCTCCCGCCGATGAAGAGCACCTGGTTGTCGGTGGTATCGATGCGACCGTGCTGCACACGCCCGGACACACCGAAGGCAGCCTGAGTCTGTGGATCCCGGCGGAGGGACTGCTCCTGGCCGGTGACACGCTCTTCGCCGGGGGCGTGGGACGCACCGACTTTCCTGGAGGCAACACCGGCAAGCTGCTTGCATCGATCAAAGAACGCCTGCTGCCGCTACCTGGCGCGACCGTCGTCGTACCCGGCCATGGACCGGACACGACGATCCTCGAGGAACGCGTCTCAAACCCGTATGTGGGTGAGGCTGCTCGCTGAGCGAGTTCTCGCCTTACATCGCTACGCAGATGAAGCTTTAGAGGTATGAGGGGCGAGGCCAAAGCAGGGCGCGATTCCTGGGGTAACGCTCAGTCGATGGGCAGGAGTTCGAGGCCTGCGCTCCAGATCTCCGGCGGCGTCAGCAGACTGAGCACGCAACGCCCTGCACCCAGACCGTAGAAGTCCCCCGGCTGCACCAGCACACCTTGATGCAGGGCACCGAGAGCGAAATCGGCCAACTCGCCATTCGTGATCGCACGGTCCCGAGGTACACGCAGGATCGCCGTCCAGCCACCCTCCAGCGGCATACGCTGCGCCTGGGTGTCCTTCAGGCGCTGGTCGAGTAGCGCGAGGTTCGCTGTGACACGCTCGCGAATCTGCCGCTGCATCGCTTCGCGTGCCCGGAGCCATGGCTGCAACGACCACTGGGTGGGTGCGTTGACGGAGAGGAAGGTGTCGGCGATGATCTCGATACGCTCCATCGCCGCGCGCACCACGGCCTTCGGTCCGGAAGCCGCTATCCAGGAAAGCTTCATCTGCGGCAGAGCGCAGACCTTGCTCAGTCCGCTGAGCACGAAGGTCAGCGCCTCACCACCATCGGCGAAGGTCTTCGCATCTGCGCCACCGATGGCGTAGTCAAGAAAGACCTCGTCGACGATGAGGGCGAGAGAGTGCTTCGCGCACAGGCGATCGAGCTGCGCGCGCTCTTCCGGCGATACCAGGCTTCCAGTGGGATTGTTGGGATGGACGACGATGATGGCCCGCGTGCGCTCGCCGATGAGCTCCTCCAACGCCTGGAAGTCGATGTGCCAGGCGTGGTCTCCGTCGATGGTCGCACCGGGATCGAGCCATAGCGGATACTCTCGGAGGCGCACAGCATCGAGCTGCGCGATGTAGTCAAACAGCGGATAGCTGGGACGCGCAATCAGCACCTCATCGCCTGGGTTGCAAAGCAGCCGGAAGAGGAAGCTGTAGGCTTCGCTGGTGCTGGTGGTGAGGCAGAGAGTCTCAATCGCGAGATCGACGCCGTGGTCGCGATAGTACCGGGCGACGGCCTCTCGCGCATGCGCCATGCCGAGCGAGTCCGGCTCGTACCGCATGGCGTTGGGACTCGCCAGGGGAGCGAGCCACAGCGCGGGATCGTAGTGAAATCCGCAAAAGGTGGGATTGGATGCGGTGAGGTCGAAGAGCTCACGTCCCTGTGCACGTGCCAGCGCCCGCGCGTCGCGGGTCGCCACGGTCAGGGTGTTTTCTTCAAGCTCCCAGCTGGTTCGTTCGGAGAATTTCATCGTTCCCTACAATGGTGTCACGATGCCGTCCTCTCAGCCGATCCGCGCCGTCCTCTTTGACTATGGCCAGGTGCTCAGCACCGCACCGGTTCCAGCCGCCTGGGAGCGACTCAAGGCCGTGTTCGGCGCGGACGAGGAGGCGTTTCACACCGCCTATTGGCGTCATCGCCATGACTACGACCGCGGTACGTTGAACGCGGACACTTACTGGTCTGCGGTCGCCAGCGACCTGGGGCGGACCATCACCGCCGAGCAGGAAGAGACGCTCCGCAAGGCCGATACCGACCTCTGGACGCAGCTGAATGAGCCGATGGTGGCGTGGGCCGGCTCGCTTCCGGCACGTGGGCTGAAGCGCGGCATCCTCTCCAACATCGGCGATGCGATGGAGCACGGTGTGCTCGAACGCTGCCCCTGGCTAAAGGACTTCGACCACCTGACCTTCTCGCACCGGTTGAAGATCGCCAAGCCGGAGGCCGCGATCTACGAGCATGCAGCGCAGGGACTGGGCGTCGCGCCGGAAGAGATTCTCTTCCTCGACGACCGCGCGGAGAACATTGCGGCCGCTCGCGCCGCCGGCATGCGGGCGATCCAATATACGGACCACGCGGCCTTTATTCGCGAGATCGAAGCGCTGGGACTGGCGTAGACGGCGGCTCTATAGCGCAGACCGGTTCCGATTCGGGACCTGGTTGAGCCCTGACTCATCTTCGTTTTATCTTCGTACACCGCGACTGTACTGATTTGCATTCGTATGGAGACAGGCCGCACGCGGAGTGACCAGCGGCCGCTCTGCGATGACCCTGCGAACCCGTGTGCACCCTTCCCTGCTGCTCGCCCTCCTAGCCATCATGGCGTGTCTGGGCGGGGTCGAATCGGCTGCGGCGCAGGCGGTGAACGCTACGCAGGCTGTTACGTTGCAGGGGCTTCGCACTTCAGGCGGCCATGGGGCGTTTCGCGCGGCGGCATTTGGTCCAAACGGGAACCTGTACGTCTTGCTCGACCAGCACGACGGCGTCCGCGTACTGGAGTTCAACTCGAGCGCGACACAGGTGCTTGCTCAAACGCAGCAGGGGGCGACCGGGGATGCCGGGCTCGCGATGGCCTTCGATCCAGCCGGAAACCTTTACGTCACCGGCACGACGAGCAGTTCGACCCTCGCCGGCACCGGAGGGGCAGCCTTCCCAACTCGCGCGGACAACTCGACGAACAGCTTTCTGGCGAAGTATGACGCGAACCTGAACCTCGCCTTCCTGACCTTCCTGGGATCACGCGCCACGGCAGCAGCGAGCGTTGCGGCAACGGCTGACGCGGTCTTCGTCACGGGCATCACCTTCAATCCTTCGTTCCCGGTCACTTCGGCGGGGCTGCAGCAGGCACCGGCCGAAGGCTCGAGCGAGAACGGCTTCGTGGAACGCTTCAGCACCGACGGCACGACTCTGGTCTACGCCACGTATCTCACGGGAGTGAACGGCAACACCGTGCCCGCGGCGATCGCGGCGGACACCACTGATGACGCGTACATTGCCGGCGCCACGAGCTCCAGCGGCTATCCCACCTTCGCCGCGCTTGTACCCGAGATGATCGGCGATGCCACAACGACGGCAGGGTTCCTCACCAGGCTGAATCCGACGGGAAGCGCCCTTGTCTTCTCCAGCTTCATTCCCGGGACGGGCATCACGGGCATGGCTCTGGATCATGCGACCAACTCCCTGCTGCTTGCGGGGAACGTGGCACCCGGGCAGTTCCCTATCGCAACCGTATCGGGCCCGTTGACCTCGGCGAGCTACCAGTCGGTGCTGCGCCTTCCACTGGACGGGCAAAGCGTTACGGGCTCGGCGATCACGGTTCCGGCCAGCGCCAGCTTTGTCACGCCTGCCGGCGGCGGCACAGCGTGGGTCTCGGCGTCGATTTCGACGCCGCTCTTTCCCGGAGCGACGCCGCCCGGCTACAGCCTGGGAGATTCCGCTCTCTTGCATCTCAACTCGGCTTACGGCTTCGACCAGACGCTGCGCTTCGGGGGCCTGCCCACCAGCAACGCGGGTTACGCCACGGTGACCAGCGCGCCCGCGGCGCCCGCCGTGAGCAACGCGGGCACCACAGCCGCTCTCCCCATGGTCGAGAGCGTGACGATCAGCGGCGCGCTCGCCACCAGCGAGGCCTTTGACCTTCCCTTGGCAGCAGCCCCAAGCACCGCTCTGCCCAACGCCCTGCACGATGCGGTCACCGGCGCGGCATGTGGCAGCGGGCAATGCACGGCATCCGCGGGGCTGCTGGCGCTGGTGGAGACGGCCAGCTCGCAGCCCAGCCTTGCGCTCTCCGTGGACAGCCTGCCGAACCTTATCCTGAGGAACCTGGGGTCAGCCACGGCGACAGGCCTCGGCTTCGCGATCAGCGGCTACTCGCTGTCTGCGACAACCTGCGGCACGACGCTGGCTCCGTCGAGCCAATGCATGCTCACGGTAGCGGGCACTGGCCCGGGCTCGTTGACGGTCTCTTCCTCCAACGCGGATACGCAGACGTTCAGCCTCCCCGCGACCACAGCAACCGCCAGTGCCATTGCGTTGAGCACCTTCGAGCTTGACTTCGGGATCGTGACCTCAACGAGCTCCCCTGCTACGGAGACGCTCACCATCACCAACCTGACAGGAACGCCGCAGAGCTTTCCGGTGAAGCCTGACGGGGGCGCATCGAGCACGCCTTATGCGCTCTCGGCGAGCTCCACGGACTGCGCAGCTGGCACTGGAGCGGGCACCTTTGTGGTGGCCGCATCGTCGAGTTGCCACGTCGTGTTCTCGCTCACGGCATCGTCGTCGATCGACACCGCAGTGCGCCAGCCATGGCTGGTGGGGACACGTGACGTGATCCTTACCGGCTGGTCGCAGGTCTCGGCCCTGAACCTTTCGGCGCAGGAGGTCGACTTCGGCGTGCAGTTCGCTGGGGCTTCGTCGATACGGCTTCCGCGCTACCTTTACCTCTCCAACGACGGCAGCACGGCGATCGCGCACACCCGGGCGGGGCTCCCGGCGAGCTCTCCATTCAGCGTCAGCGACGGCTGCCCAACGGTCCTCGATCCGCACACCGTTTGTCAGATCGCGATCGGTTACAACGCTCCATCGACGACGAGCGAAGATACAGCCACGCTCAACCTTGACGACGGGTTGAGCGTACTGATTGCAGGCCAGACAAGGCCCCAGCAAGGCACGACAGGCAGCGCGACAAACCCAAGCCTGTCCGTGAGCCCGAGCGCGATCTCGTTCGCGACCCCGGTGGTCACGACGGGATACTCGTCCACCACGCAGACGATCACCGTGAGCAATACCGGGGCAGTTCCGCTCGCGCCGTCGCTGGCTGTCAACGGTGACTTCACGATGGCCAGCGGCTGCGGAGCCACCCTGGCCGCCGGAGCAAGTTGCCAGGCGCTGCTTACCTTTGCGCCTTCGCAGCCCGGAGCGCGCAGCGGCGTGCTCAGCATCTCGACGGGCACAACGTTCGCGCCTACTGTCGTTTCCCTCAGCGGCACCGCGCTTCCGATTCTTCCGTCGAACAACGGCAACCTGAGCCTTGGTCAGACGTACGCTGGTGAACCGCTGGTCGCGTGGTACCTGGTGCAACAGCCGCTGACGTCGCTTACGGTCGCCAGCGCCAGCCCTCAGTTCAGCGTTGTGCTTGAGCCCAACACCGGCAGCGCGCCGACTGCGATCTCTCCGGCGGCCTTTGCGCAGACTGTGTCTGGCGCCTGCAACGGCTGCTACCTTGGCGTGCGCTTTCTCTCGCAGACTGCGGGCGCGCAGTCGGTGTCGCTGAGCTTCAACACGATCAGCGGAGGCAACTCGTACGTGGTCGGCCTCAGCGCGACTGCGATGCCGGTGCAGGGGCTGCTGCTCTCCCCCACGGTGCGGGACTTTGGCCCGCTTGCGGTCAACAGCTCCTCTGCGCCCATCGTCTTCACGCTTGCGAACCTGCTGGCTTCTCCTGCAACTGCGAACATCCAGACGGTGGCTGCGACGGGCGACTTCCATGTCGTCACGAATCAGAGTGGGGGTGCGGCCTGCTCGGGTGCGCTGGTCGAAACGGGCTCCTGCTTTGTCGCGGTCCAGTTCGCTCCCACGGCGACCGGCGACCGGACCGGGACTCTCACCATCGCGACCGATCAAGGAACCGTCACGGCAAGCCTGACCGGCTTCGGTCTCTCCGATCCGGGGTTTGCTCTCTCATCCAATGCACTGACCTTCACCAACGCACCGAACAGCACGGCGACGCAGCAGCAGATCACGCTGACGAATACCGGCAGCGTGAACCTCAGCATCGGCACACCTCTCAGCAGCGATGCGAGCTTCACCGCAACCTCGACCTGCGGAGCGCTTGCCGTGCAGGCGACATGCACAGTCACCGTCACCTTCGCACCGCAAAGTGCAACGGTAAGCGCCACGCTTTCGATCCCCGTCACATCCACCATCAACGGCCAGGTCAGTACGACGACCTACACGGTCCCGCTCACGGGCTCTTACACCACGCAGCAGGCAGGCCTTGAGCTCGTGCCCGGGCAGGTGAACTTCGGCTCCGCAGCGACAGCAACAGCCGGGACGACGAGGTTGTTCACCCTGAACAACCTGACCGCGAAGGCGCTTGTGGTCTCGTTTACCGCGCCGCGCAACTTCCCGCTCGACGCCCCTGCGCCTTGCCCCACGATCGCAGCCAATGCCAGCTGCACGTTCACCGTCGACTATCTTCCTTTGACCGCCGGCGCTCTCACCGGAACGCTCTTTGCGAATGGAGCGCCTGCGGATGGGACCGCTGTGGACGGCGCCAGTGCCGTCCAGGCGCTTGCGTATCTGCAGGGCTATGGAACAGGCAGCGCTTCACTCAGCCTCTCCGGCAGCAATGCTCCAGGGGCGCCACTGAACTTTGGCCAGGCGACAAGCGGCCAAACCACGACGCAGACAATCGTCGTGACGAACAACGGGACCGCACCCCTGAACGTGCTTCGGGTCGTGAGCCAGCCGCCTTTCCTCGCCACGACTACCTGCGGAACCGTTCTCGCGCCTTCGGCTACCTGCAACATCGTGCTCACTTATGCGCCGATCTACGAGGTCGCAACGGGGACCTCCGCGACACCGCGGAACGATGCGGGGCTGCTCACCATCGAGAGCGACGCTGTCTCGAGCCCCGACGTGCTGGAGCTCATTGGCACCGCCGGAGCCGTCATATCACCGAGCCCTGCGAGCAGCGCGGTCGTCGCTGCGTACTCATTGTCGGAGCAATCGCTGACATTTCCTCCCACCGGTATCGGCAATGCTTCGGCACCGCAGACCGTGACGCTCACTAACACGGGAACGACGTTGCTGGGAATGAGCGGCATCCATGCACCGGCGGACTTCACCACGACCTCCACGTGCGGTGCGCTGGTGCCTTCTGCCACGTGCACCCTCAGTGTCACCTTCACACCGACGACCGCAAGCACCGCAACAACGCGAGCCGAAGCCATCGGGATCGTCACGAACGGGTCGGCGGCGCTGGACTTCATCAGCGTCGTCGGCAGCGCGGGCACGTCGGAGTTGCAGCTGAACCCCACCACGGTCGCGTTTGGAACGGTGAACGTTGGGGCTACCGGCACCGCGTCCGTGACGGTCATGAACTCCGGCACGACGCCGGTCGTATTCAATGCAGTCGCTGCCACGGGAGCGTTCACCGCAAGCGCGGGTACGTGCCCTCTGCCGGGAGCTTCCCTGGCTGTGGGCGCAACCTGCACGCTCAGCGTGGGCTTCTCCCCGACGATCCAAGGAACAGCGACAGGCACGCTCAGCCTCTCGACGAGTGCGGGGACTCAGCCGCTCACGGTCCAGCTGACGGGAACCGCAGTCATTGCCACCTTGACCGTCGTACCGGGAGCTTTGGCTTTCAGCACGATCGCTCTGGGATCTTCCGGAACGCTGAACCTGACGTTGACCAACACGGGCACCGCGCCGGTGGCCAACATCTCCGCGTCGATTTCAGGGAGCAACGCTGCGGACTTCTCGGTGATTACGCCCTGCCCCGGCACTTTGCAGCCGGGAGCTTTCTGCACGGCCATCGTCAGCTTTACGCCTGCGGCTGGCGGTTCGCGAGCGGCTACCCTGACGGTCTCCAGCTCCGATCCCAGTGGACCGGCGATCATCCCGCTGTCCGGCGCAGGAGTGACACTGGCCGGCTCTTTTGCCCTCACGGTCAACGGCGGACAGACAACCGCATCGGCGACGGTCGCGAGCGGTTCGCCTGCGGTCTTTCCGCTGACGCTCACCCCGATCAATGGCTTTACCGGGACGGTGGCACTCACCTGCACCGCGATCGCCGGGGGGCAGTACGCCACGTGCTCGATCGCTCCATCGACGCTCACGATCACCGCAGGAGCACAGCCCTCCACGGCGACGATCAATACGATCACCAAGCTCGTGACGAGTCTGCGCCCCGGATGGAGTATCGGGCTGACGACACTTCCGGTGGTTGGGATGCTGCTGCTGGGTGGGGCGCGGCGCAGAAGATCTTACGTGGCCACGGTGGTGCTGCTGGCCGGGTTTGGGCTTTCCGCCACGCTCGCGCTGGCAGGATGCGGCGGGAAGTCTGCGCCGCTGACGGGCACCGGGAGCGGTGGAAGTTCCGGCACGCTCAACACGCCTGCCGGAAGCTACCAGTACGTCGTCACCGCAACCTCAACCAGTGGGACCACGATTACATCCAGCGTGACCCTGAACCTGACAGTGCAGTAACGGTGTTTAGCAGGCGTCGGGCTCTTCGACTGCAGCCTTCGTACTCGTTGCGCGCTCAGGGACAGGGATCGCCTGCTGCCCGACGATCTCGATGCCATAGCCGTGCAGCGCTGGAACGTGCGTGGGGTGGTTGGTGAGGAGGCGAATCTTTCTGACGCCCAGATCCGAAAGGATCTGGCCACCGAGGCCAACCTGCCGCAGGACGCGAAGTTCGCGCGAGTCGCGCTCAACCGGCGCCGATGCCGGGCGGCCTCCGCTCTGATGCAGGATCAAACGGTTGGGCATGGGATTGCGGTCGATCCCAAAGCCGCGTTGCGTGTGATGCAGGTACAGGAGGATGCCGGCGCCGGACTTTGCGATGGCCTCCATCGAGGCTTCGACCGTGGCGTGGCAGTCGCAGAGCTTTGAGCCGAAGACGTTTCCCGCCAGGCAATGGGTGTGCACGCGAACCAGCAGCGGTTCGCCTCTCTTCGTGGCTTCGGCAATATCGCCGTAGACCAGCGCAACATGGGATTCCGCACCGTCGGCGGCGTCTGCTGGAGCCATTCCCGGCGAGCTGTTGTAGGCGATCATGCGGAACTCGCCGTGCTCGGTCGGCAGCACGCCTTCGCCAGAGCGCGAAACGTAGCGCTCATGCTGCAGGCGGTACTTGATGAGCTCTGCGACGGTGACCATCTTCATGTCGTGCTCGCGGCAGAACTGGATCAGGTCGGGCACACGAGCCATCGTGCCATCGTCGTTCATGATCTCGCAGATCACTCCTGCGGGAATGAGGCCTGCAATCCGAGCGAGATCGACCGAAGCCTCGGTCTGCCCGGCGCGCACCAGGACACCGCCGCGACGGGCGCGAAGCGGAAAGACATGTCCGGGCCGCGCGAGGTCGGTCGGCGAGGTTCCGGGGGAGATGGCCACCTGGATGGTGTGGGCACGATCGGCAGCGCTGATGCCGGTCGTCACACCCTCACGGGCTTCGATGGTCTCGGTAAAGGCGGTGCCGAATCGCGAGGTGTTGTCCTGGGTCATGGGGCCGAGGCGCAGAAAGTCGGCGCGTTCTTCGGTCAGCGTCAGGCAGATGAGCCCACGACCAAACTTCGCCATGAAGTTGATGACCTCAGGCGTGCAGAACTCGGCAGCGAGCGTGAGGTCGCCCTCGTTTTCGCGGTCCTCGTCGTCGATGACGACCACCATGCGCCCTGCCTGCATTTCAGCAACGGCCTCAGGAATAGACGAGAACGGGGACTTGGGCGAATCGGGCATGGTGAGACTCCTTCTCCTCCAGTATCGCGCCTCCGCCGGACTTCGGTCACGTGTCAGACCCGGCGTGAAACGGTATCCGCGGAAAGTCCCGTAAAGCTATGGCAGACGATGTCCCCTCAGGCTCGTGTGGGCCTGATGGCGGCGTCCCTGCCGAGAAGGGTGATGAGCACCCCCGCGACGATGACTCCGCAGGCCACATACTGTCGCGGCGAGAGTGTCTCGCCCGCCAGTACCGCGCCAAGGATCAGAGCCAGGACGGGGTTCACGTAGGCATAGCTGGCGACCCGCCGGGCAGGTTCATGCTGGAGGAGGTAGACGTACGCGCTGAAGGCCAGAAGCGAGGCGAAGAAGATCAGGTAGAGCATGCTCCAGATGACCTTTGGAGTGAACGCCACGATTGAGACGTGCCCCCACTCCCGGGAAGCTCCGGAGAGCGCGAGCAAGGCCAGTCCTCCCACGGTCATCTGCCAGCCTGCCAGGACAGGCCGAGATTTGGGGAGCGTCAGTCGCGTGCTCAGGACCGTCCCGAACGCCCAGAAGGTCGCCGCCAGGAATCCGAGCAGTACATAGCGGTTCAGACCTTTGTGGGTGACGAGGAAGTTCGCCGGCAGACTGAGGGCTACGACTCCACCGAGTCCGAGGAGCAACCCCAGTCCCGTCATCGCGGTCATACGGACGCGACGAACCCAAAGCCACTCGAACACAAAGATCTGTGCCGGGATCGTGGCAGCGGTAACAGCCGCCAACCCCGACACCAGCCTCTGCTCGATGAGGAACAGCAGAGCGTAGTCTCCGACGAAGAGAATGAGCGCGACGACAATCAGGTTGCGCCACTCGATGCCCTTCGGCTGGGTCAACCGCCGGGCGAAGGCGTAGGCCACAAGCAGCAGTCCGGCCAGGAAGAAGCGCACTCCGGCGGCGAAGATCGGCGGGACGTCCGCCACCACCACCCGGATGGCGAGGAAGGATGCTCCCCAAAAGAGATAGATCGCCGCATAGGCGAGCACACGCTGCATGGGGGAATTGTATGAGTTGATCTCTTGGGATCGGTTTGTCCCTGTCGCATCGGCGGAAGATGCCCGGAACGAACAAACCCCGCCGAGGTGGCGGGGTCTGCGTGGTACGTCTGAAGAGAGCCGGACGAATCTACAGCGTCGACTCGATCTCGAAGCCCCAGGCTTCAAGCAACGCTTCAGGGATGTACTTGGAGTTCTTGTTACGGCGGGCCCACTCGCGCAGGCGAGTCGAACGGACGTACTGGTCCGGGGTCAGCTTGTACTCCTTCACAATCTGCTCGAAGGAAGTGATGGTCGGAACGACGGGGCCGATCGGTTCGGGCTTGCCCCAGTTAGGATTGCCGCGGCGCTTTGCCAAGTTCTTGGGTCCTTTCCACGCCGGGACAGCGTCCCGGGCGAACACCTTAGTTTACCATCTTTTGACGCGAAATCCCCCATTCCGGCTCGGAGGGCCCAGGCCGGCTTCCGGGAACTGCTGTGAGCGCCGCCTTCTCGGCTAAAAAAGCGAAGGCCGCCAGCTCCCGGAGGAACTGGCGGCTCGCGTTCTGGTGCTTACTTGCGGAGAGCCGTGGGGTACCACTTCTCCAGGTCGTCGTGCATCTGGTGCAGCGCGTCGACGTTGAGGTACACCATGTGCCCGGCCGGGTAGTAGCCGAAGCTGACGTTGGTCTTGATGTTGTCCGGCAGCATCATCTGGGCCAGATCATGCTCGGTCCCGAAGAACGGAGTGGCGAGATCGAACCAGCCGTTGGCCGAGAAGACCTTCAGCGCAGGGTTCTTGCGCATCGCGTCCGCGAGGTCGATGACGGTGTCAGGCTGAGGCATGCCGCCGCCGCCACCGCCGCCAAATCCGCGCATGCCGGAGGGCTGATGATGCCAGTCCCAACCGCCGTTGCCGCCCGAGCTCAGCTTGTAGGGCTCGGAGGTCGTGTAGTTGAGCTGGGTCATGAGGTAGGTGTGGAAGGCATCGACGAAGGGGCCGGAGATTCCGGTGTCCGAAGGATCGAAGCTGGCTGTCTCTTCGACGCCATCTGCGTCCGGTCCGAGGAAGCGAGCGTCGTAGCGGCCCATCTGCTCTTCCTGGTCGCGGAGAAGTTCGGCGCGGAAGTGCGAGGCCTCGATGCGGAGGTGCGACTTCTTGACGTAGTCCACGCTGAGGCCGGTGAAGGCCGCAACCTTCGCCGCCATGGCGTCGAACTCGGCCTTGGGCAGCATGTCGCCCTGCTCAAGCGCGTTCAGATACTCGCCGCGGGCGAAGACGCGGGCCTTCTGTACGAAGTCCTGCATCGTGCCCGTGTGCGGCACCTTGTTGTGATACCAGGCGATTGCGGCGTAGCTGGGCAGATAGGTAATCTCTGCAATGTCATAGCCAGGAGACCGCATGTAGTAGTTGAGGATCGACGAGAGCAGGACGACCCCGTTGAACTGGACGCCGTCGTTGTTCAGCGCAGCCACCAGTGCGGCCGAGCGGGGCGTCCCGTAGCTCTCACCGAAGAGGTACTTGGGCGAGTTCCAACGCTGGTTGATCGTGATGTAGCGCTCGATGAACTTGCGGAAGGCCGCAACGTCCTGATCGACGCCGGCGAAGTCCGACGCCTTGCCCTTGCCTGCGAGGCGCGAGAAGCCAGTCATCGGAGCGTCGATGAAGACGAGGTCCGACTTGTCGAGCAGGCTGTACTCGTTGTTCACCCAGGGGTGCGGCGCGGGGCGGGTCGCCTTGGGGCTGTCGGTCTCCACGCGCACCGGGCTGAAGGAGCCCATGTGCAGCCAGATGGTCGCCGAACCGGGGCCGCCGTTGTAGAAGAACGTGACCGGGCGGTCTTCGGACTTGGCGCCGTCGGCCGTGTAGGCGACGTAGAACATGCTGCCGATGGCCTTGTCGTCGTTGTCGTTGATCAGCAGGTTGCCAGCCGAGGCGGTGTAGTGGATCGTCTTGCCGCCACCGGTCCACTCATGCTGGGTCTTGACTTCCTTTTCAGGAGGAATGGGGAGCCCCGGAGCCTCACCGGCTGCGGGAGCAGCGTCGGCAGCAGGCCGTGTGGGGCGCTGGGCAAACATGGGCGAGCAGGTCAGGCCCAGGACAGCAGGCAACAGGGATGCGGTAACCAGGCGGCGCATTGCGTACAGCCTCCAGATGGAGTTGAGTTTTGGGTGTTGAGTGGTAGACGGAGCTTGATGCAGTGGAGTCTCACGGAGCGCCCCCTGATATCTCAATCCGCCCTGAAACCTTCCTGCTGTGGAGATGCGGTACCAGTGGGCGGCAAAGAATATGCGAAGATTAGGCCAGACCGATGCCTGCCGATGCGACCCTGACCGAACTAAGTGAGCTGCTGCACCGGGTCTTCGGGCATCGCGAGTTCCGGCCCCACCAGCAGAAGGTCTGCGAGGCTGCCGCCAGTGGGCGGGATGTCCTGCTCGTAATGCCAACGGGCGCCGGAAAGAGCCTCTGCTATCAGCTCCCGGCTCTGGCCCTCGGAGCCGCAGACACAAGCGACCCTGACGATGCCTTCGAGGCTCCAGGAGAGCAGTCGCAGCTGGAGCCGGGCAGGTTGCGTCGCCGGACCGGCCTTGTCATCTCCCCTCTCATCGCGTTGATGGACGATCAGGCCTCCAAGCTGGAGCAGCTTGGCCTGCGCGTGGGACGGGTACATTCCGGGCTCGACCGCGAACAAGCTCGGGCGGCCTGCCGGGCCTATCTCGATGGAGAGCTGGACTTCCTCTTCATCGCCCCCGAACGCCTGCGAGTCCCTGGCTTCCCGGAGATGCTGGCTCGCCGGAAACCAGCTCTAGTAGCGGTTGATGAAGCGCATTGCATCTCGCAGTGGGGACATGACTTTCGCCCCGACTACCGCACCCTCGGCCAACACCTGCAGGCGTTGCGCCCGGCGCCGATCATCGCGCTCACGGCGACAGCTACTCCCGAGGTTCAGAAGGACATCGTTCGCCAGCTCGCCCTTGAGGATGCTGCCGTCTTCATCACCGGCTTCCGCCGCACGAACCTCGCCGTAGAGGTCATCGAGCTCTCCAAGCCTCAGCGCGCTGAGTACACGATGAACCTGCTGCGCGAGAAGGCGGCACGGCCAGCGATCGTCTATGCCGCAAGCCGCAAGCAGGCCGAGGAGCTGGCCGGTACGCTGGGCAAGAAGTTTCCCGCTGCCGCGTACCACGCCGGACTGGAGCCCGCGACCCGTGAGCGCGTTGCCAGGGCGTTTGCTTCGGGAGAGCTGGAGGTCGTCGTTGCCACGGTCGCCTTCGGCATGGGCGTCGACAAGGCCGACGTGCGCACCGTGATCCACGTCGCGCTTCCTTCCACAGTCGAGGCCTTTTATCAGGAGATCGGCCGCGCCGGCCGCGACGGCAACCTCTCCCGCACGGTGCTGCTGCACAGCTTCGCCGACCGCAAGACGCAGGAGTTCTTCCTGGAGAAGAGCTATCCGGAGGTTCGAGAGCTGGAGCGCGTGGCGGCGATGCTGACCGACGAGCCCGTGGCGATGGAGTCCCTATGCAAGCCGCTGCGAATGGACCTCGAGACCGTCCAGCGCGCCATCGAGAAGCTCACCGGGAACGGCGTCGCCTATGTCGAGATGAACGGCGAGGTACGCCGCGCTGCGGAGCCGCCGCGGGCCATGCGCTGGACTGCCGACTACGAGTTGCAGGTGGCGCATCGCCGCTCGCAGATCGACCGCATGATCGCCTTCGCCGAGGGCACCGACTGCCGCATGGCCGCGCTGGTGCGGCACTTCGGCGACACCAGCGACCGCATCGTGAGCTGCGGCCTTTGCGACATCTGCAAGCCCAATGAAGCGTCGATGCGTGATCCCACGCGCGAAGAACTCGGCTGGATGCGGCAGGCGCTCGCGTCGCTTGTGTCCCGCTCGACCTCCACCGGCAAGCTCTTCACCGAGATCGCTCCCCGCGCCGACCGCCGCGACTTCGACCGGGTGCTCGACGCCCTGGCCCGCGCGGGCATGCTGACCATCGCCGCCGACACCTTCAAGGCAGAGGATGGTCGCGAGATCAGCTACCGAAAGGCGACGGTGACCTACGAGGGCCGCACCGCGGACGCCGCGGACCTGGACACCGTCCGGCTGCGTGATGAGACCTCGGGCCTGAAGAGCGCGCCTCCCCGCAAGGCCTCCCGAACCAGCGCGCAAAGTCGCGGAGACCGGGTGAGTGCGCCTGCTGCCGCCGAGGTCGAGCTCAGCACAGAGCAGAAGGCTCTCGAAGAGCGGCTCCGCAATTGGCGTCGCGACGAGGCCAAAGCTGCGGGCCGACCATCCTTCTTCGTGATGGCCGACTCTGTGCTCCGCTCCATTGCCTTCTCCATGCCGAAGTCCATTCCGGAGCTGGAACGCATCAAGGGCATCGGGCCGGAGAAGCTCGACCGCTATGGTGCAGCCATTGTGGGACTTTGCCGCGAGGGCTGACCTTCAGCGGGCAGCCGAATGACTTGTGCTCCATCGCCGACATCTCAAGATGAGATGATGGTGGGCGATATGGACACCAACGCATTCGGCGTAGCAATCCTCGCGGCTGGCAAAGGCACTCGGCTCAAATCAAAGCGTCCCAAGGTACTGCATGAGATCGGCGGGCAGTCGCTGCTTCGCCATGTCATCGCAGCGGCGAAGAGCGTGGCTGCGCCTCAGGAGATCTTCTGCATCATCGGCCACGAGGCCGAGAAGGTGCGTGCGGCTGTCGCAGACACCGGGGTACGTTTCGTGCTCCAGACCGAGCAGCGCGGCACAGGACACGCCATGCAGGTGGTCAAGGAGGAGTTTGCACGGCTGGCCGCTGCGGGCGAGAAGCTTCCCGAGCACCTGATGGTGCTCTCCGGCGACGTGCCGCTGATCCGCCCCACGACCCTTGAGGCCCTCGCCAGCTTTCATCGCGGCGAGGACGCGGCGATGACCATCCTGACTGCCGAACCGCATGATCCCTTCGGCTACGGCCGGGTGATTCGCAAGGGCGGTCCCGGCTCCAGCTACGCTCGCGAGGGCCGCGAAGCTCCCTCGGCTCCGGGCATCGTCGAAGCCATCGTCGAGCAGAGGGACCTGAAGCCGGAGCAGCGCAGCGTGCGCGAGATCAACTCGGGCATCTACTGCTTTCGCACCTCGGCGCTGTTCAACTACCTGGATCGCCTGAGCACCAACAATGCCAACGGAGAGTACTACCTGACCGACGTGGCGGGGTTGATGGTCGCCGAAGGCCTGCGCGTCGTCGCTCTCAAGGCTGAGAGCGTGGATGAGGTGCTCGGCGCCAACACCATCGCCGAGATGATGCACCTGGACGCTGCCATGCGTCGTGCGATTGCTGGCAAGCTGATGGCGCAGGGTGTCACCATCTTCCGGCCAGATACCTGCGTCATCGACTCCGAGGTCGAGATCGGCGCGGATACGGTGATCGAGCCCTTCGTGCAGATCCTGGGCCTGACGAAGATCGGCCCGGACTGCCGCGTGCGCTCCTACTCCGTCATCAAGGACTCCGTGATCGGCGCTGGCACCCTCATCCGCAACGGCGTGCTCATGGAAGACGCCATCATTGGCGAGGCAGCGCTGATCGGCCCCTACGCCCACATCCGCCCAGGCAGCGATATCGGCGAGGCCGCCCACATCGGCAACTTCGTCGAGACCAAAAAGATGCAGCTGGGCAGGGGCTCCAAGGCCAACCACCTCAGCTATCTCGGCGACGCCGTCATCGGCTCAGGCGTGAACATCGGAGCGGGAGCCATTACCTGCAACTACGACGGCGTGCACAAGCACACGACGACCATCGGCGATGGCGTCTTCATCGGCTCCGACTCCACGCTGGTCGCGCCGATGACAGTCGGCGACGGAGCGTACGTCGCGGCCGGTTCCTGCATCACAGACGATGTGCCCGCTGGCGCTCTGGCCCTTGGCCGCAGCCGTCAGGTGACCAAGGAAGGCTGGGCCACCGCAAAGAAAGCCGAACGCGATGCCGGGAAGGTCAGCGCCGACCCGGCCGCCGACGCGATCAAGGGCAAGGTCTAGGCCCGCTGCGGCAGCCCGACAGGAGGAACGATGGAAGTTCTCAAGAAGCTGGACTCCGCCGAATTGGATGCCGCCATCACCCGGCTGCCGGGCTGGACCTTTGACGGAGGCGAACTGGTGCGTACGTGGAGCTTTCCCGACTTCGTTGCAGCCATGCTCTTCGTGAACCACGTAGCCGCCACCGCCGAAGCCGCAGGCCACCATCCGGACATCGACATCCGATACAACCGGGTCCGATTGGCCCTGGTGACGCACGATGCAGGCGGCATAACCTCTGTGGATGTGGATATGGCTGGGCACCTGAACCAGCTCGGCTGACCGTTTGTGGTGCAGACGGCTTTTGTGGCCCCAAGCCATCATCACTGTAATCAATGCCTTGCAGTACAAGGAAAGAAAAATACGCCTTCTACAAGGAAACGTATTGCAAGATTTCTCGAATATGGTATTGTGTAAACAGATCACGAGGGGTTGGGTGCTCACCTACTGAGTCCACCTCACAAGATCGAGACTTTTCGAGCGATACCGCTCGACACAAGTTGCGTCACTGGCCTCCCGCCATGGATAGGAAACTATCCATGGCGTCTTTTTTTGCCCGGGCCGGAAGGCGTCGCTGGAGCGTCTCCGCTTCCCTTCCGATTCGGATATCATCCTTGCCATGAAGCGTGTGCTTGGATGTCTGGCCGCTGCCCTGTTGACCGTCGGCGCGTATGCGCAGTTCGGTCCTGCCTCTGATGTTCCCGCCTACCATCCGGCCGCGCCCAGCGCAGCGATGCCGCCCCTGATGCACGGCACACAACTTTCCGGCGAATACTTCACGCACGGCTACCAGGTGACGAGCTACAAGATGGCCGCCTCCGTGGAACGCGTTCTGTGGCAGGAGCCATGCTATTGCCGTTGCGACCGCGGCATGGGCCACAAGAGCCTCCACAGCTGCTTCGAAGTCACGCACGGCGCTGCCTGCTCGACCTGCATGAAGGAAGCGGCCTACACCTACCAGGAGACCAAGAAGGGCCGCTCCCCTGCGCAGATCCGCGACGCCATCGAGCGCGGCGAGTGGGAGCTGGTAGACCTCGACACGATCAAGATGTAAGGGGAGCCCTCTGCGTTGGCGCTGCGTTGTAGCACTTCGTGTTGGCGCTACGCGTTAGCGTGGCTCTCCCGACGACGGCTTCAACGGGGCTGCCGTACCTGAAAATGAACGACTGACAGCGGGGAACCATCCATGTCCTGGGTCTTCTGGGCGTTTCTCTCGGCGATCTTCGCGGCCGCCACGGCGGTGCTGGCCAAGGTCGGAGTCGAAAAGATCGACTCCAACCTCGCCACGGCGATCCGCACCAGCGTGGTGGTTGTCTTCGCCTGGGGAATCGCGCTGGCCTTCGACGCGCACCATGGCATCGGGCAGATCAGCCGCCGCGGTTGGATCTTCCTGGCGCTCAGCGGTCTTGGCACCGGCCTCAGCTGGCTCTGCTACTTCCGCGCACTCTCGCTGGGGCCCGTCTCGGGAGTTGCTCCGATAGACAAACTGAGCGTGGCGATCGTGATCCTGTGCGGTTGGATCTTCTTCGGCGAGGCGATGACGCCGGCCAAGCTCATCGGCGGCGGGCTGGTGACAGCCGGCGCCCTGGTCATCGCCTTCGCCTGAGACTGTTTCCACCAAGCCCAGTGGCTGTGTAGGTGGGCCGCCATGGGCCGGATTCAACGGATCGCAATGAGGTAGCTCGCCATCGCTGCGCCACAGACGGCGAGAAATACGGCGAGCCCGATGGCGACCACTGAAACGCGGCCTGGCTGCCACGTTCCTTCGCGAAGCTCGCGAACCAGGCGGACATGGTTCACGGTCGCCAACAGGTCGACCACGACGCCAAGAACGACGAGGCAGACTCCGAGCACAAGCGACATTCCCGAGCTTTGCGGTGCATGCGGCAGAGCGGTGGGTTGAATCTCGCGCAGAAACAGCCCAAAGCGAGCAACCGCAAAGCCGATGCCCATGAGGGCCAGGCCCGTCCTGAGCCATGCCAGAAAGGTGCGCTCGGCCGCGAAGTAAATGCGAGGATCCTGTTCCGGGGGGTTCGTGGTGTTCACCTTCTCTTCTGTGGCGATATACTGTTTATAGTTCTTTGACAGTGCTTACAGCATTGTTGAAGCCAGTCCCACCAGAGTGGGGGCGTCACGGCTTCGACGGGATTGCTTGGGGCAAAGAGGCATGCCGGGGTGTGGACACCCGTAATCGCTCACAAAACTATAAGTGCCGAACCTCAATTCGCACTCGCAGCTTAATTAATTAAGTTGCCGGAGTCCCCAGCTTCGCCTACGGGCCGGGAGCCTCCGTCGCACAGTAGGCTGGCCCAAGGAGTTCCGTCTGGACGCCAAGGGCGAGATCAATCAGGCTGGTGGCCGGGGCATCTTTGCCCGTTCTAAGTACCGGCTACGAGACAAAAACGAACGCGGAAAAGCATGAATGCTCTTTGTCGTTGGTAGTTTCGGACGCGGGTTCGACTCCCGCCGCCTCCACCATTTGCAAACAATATCCAACGAAAGACTCGCTGTGGCTGCCTCGGGGGACCGACACTACCGGAAGACTGTCTGGATCGTGTCTCCTTCCAAGGCGCCATTCTGTCGCTCGGCGCAGAAGATTGCACGTGACGGTGAGCGGGGCGACGACAAGTCAAACCCAACCCCGGGTTTGTCATCTCCGCGATCTCGGACCTGTGCCGTCAGCATCGCCGGGAACGGCTGTCATTTTTTCTCCATGCGAGGGTTTGCGGCCCTGCTCGTCGTCTCATACCACTGGGCATTTGGGCTGTCCTTGAACTCGCACAGGAATGCACATCTATAGGCGGTTGCAATCGCCTGGTTCTTTGTGACCGAGGTAGACCCAGGTAAGGGCGGATCGGCCGTCGCTGCGGCAGGCTCACGAGAGCCGACGAACGACTCTCAAGTCCCCCCAAAGAAAAACACTTCAGGGCGTTCGCTATCCTCATGGCAGCCGAACTTCAAGCTCGCAAGTGCATAACAGACGTTAGTGGTCGCGGACTGAAAGTTGCGCGATCTTCACGCCGCCGAGACTGTATCACCGCCGGTATCGTGGACCGATTTCGACTCCGCACCCACTAAGTAAGCCACAAGCCGCTACGTTGATGGAATATGAGTTGGCAAACGAAGCAATGGCCTGCCCCATCGGCGACTCCGATCAAAGGTCAGTGCCGCACCAATATGCCAAGTGCGAGTGCATGTTAAAATCAGCATCGACAGTCCCCACATATATTCATAGGCTCGCCAAGTTCGACGGCGCAGAATATCCGAAGCACAACAGACCGCACCTGGTGCGTTGCCCCGGGATCGGATGGTAAACGGAAAGGAAAACACGCGGAATGGGATCCAAGCTTAAGCGTTGGCAACTGATTTCTCTCCTCGTCGTTTTTTTTCTCTTCCTGACAGGCCTTATCTTTCTCCATCACTTTGGCGAACGACTGCTCACGGATGCGTTCTACGGGCGAAGTATTCCTATCCTGAACCGAGTTGTCGCCCATCATCGCGCCTCAAGACCGTCCCTTCGCGATCTCGCGTTTTATCTCAGGGCTGTCCGGCGCCTAACGTTGATCTGGGCACTCCTGGCGCTAGCCGCCGCGGTATTCATCTTGCTGTTGCCGTTGCGGCGCAACTTCTACCAGTTCCTCCTTACGCCCGACTCCGCTTTGAATCTCGCCTTGACGCGCATCGTAGCGTGCGCTGTCACACTTATCACGGCCTGTCACTATGCACCGATCCTGTTCCAGATGTCTCACACCCCCTTATCTGTGAGATTGCCACCACCGGGACTCGGCTGGCTCTACCAGGTTGTTCCGTTCATCCCGATCACCGCAATTCTGGTGTCAGCACTCCTCATCGGGTCTTGCCTCCTCAGCATCGTTGGTGTTTTTTCGCGCCACGCTACCGCGATTGCGTGCGTTTCGGCGATTTGGGCTTATGGGGCTCTATTCTCGTTCAGCGTGGAACGGCACATTCTGCATATACTGGCAGCGGCGCTCGCTGTTCTCGCCGCGAGCCCCTGTGCAGACGCTCTCGCCCTGGAGCTAAAGTGGCGCAAGCCGGCGCTCGACCCGTCCGTACGCCGCTCGCAGTACGGGCTCCCACTAAGAATTCTGTGGGTCGTGATCGGCCTATCCTACTTCTTTCCAGGTGCTTGGAAACTAGCCCAGGCTGGGCACGGATATGTCTTCGGGAATTACATGCGGACGATTCTGCTTACCACCGAGCCCGCATGGCTGCACCTAGTCGATTATCCGCTCCTGTGCCGCCTTATGGGGCTTGGCGCCATTGCCTGGGAGTTGGGTTTTATCGTCGCCATCTTCAGCAAACGTCTGCGAGTGTTAGCGGCCATCTTTGGCATCGTCTTCCATCTGATCGTCTTCGGGCTCATGAAAATTCCCTTCTTCCCGCTGATGGCCATGTACGTTTGCCTCATCGATTGGGATGAGTTCATCCATCGGAACAAATCCAGAATCTGCGCACCTGCGATCCTGGAGCAGAATATTTGGACCAGCCCGGAAATTCGATCGACATGGGTAGTCGGGGTGGTGTTTATCTTGGGTTACGCTCTTACTGGAGCGGCAGGTTTCCAGACATTTCCGATCAGTTGCTATCCCACGTTTTCCTGGGGCTATGAGACAACCAAGCAGGTTGATACAGCGTTCTACCTGGTGGATGACAGGGGGCGCCTCACGCCAAGGCCCGACGGCAAGCTCCGCGCGATATTCTCCGACTACTACTGGGACAATATGCAGAAGCACATATCCTCGGACTTGGAGTTGGACCCGTCATCGCGGTGGGCCAATGCGATGCTTGCCTATTGGAACAAAGTTGAGCCCCTTCCCGCCGGAACCAGCGAGACGGAGGTAGTACACCTCATTAAAGAGCTTGATCCCAAGCCTGGTGAAACGCCTTTGATTGAAACGGACGTCGTGTGCCATTGGACGAACGGGCAAGGGTGCGTGCAACACGACGTCGGTACAAACTGATTTCCGTTACACCCGGAGAAGAAACGAGATGCAGGGTCACGCAACTACCCGCTCTGCACCCCGTGACCTTGACGGGCCCTTCGCAGCCACCAGGATTGGCAATGGCTGGACCGATGGATATCGTTGATCCTTGCTCTGCAGCCGCATGCCATTCACGTCCATGCATCTATGCCTTGATTACTGGCGTGCTTGGCCAAGACGATGTGGGCGATCCATCTCCGCCCGTGCTTTGGGAGCCCCACCCAGCACTTCTTAAGCCACTTCGCAGGACGAGTTTAATGCACAATCTACGTCGTTGCGCGCCGAGATCTAGAGTCACAAGCTCTGCGAAAAAAGGCGTCCCTCTTCTAAGGAGGGACGCCTGCAACTCCAGTTCCTCGACCCGCGCGTTAGTGTGTATAGATAATTCCCGTTGTTGCGGAGCTAGCTAGTGCGGCAGTGATCGAAGACGCATTCACCAAGAGGTTCTTTCCTGCACTGAAAGGAACATAGAGAGCGTCCTCGGGCTCGAGTTTCACATCTGGAGCGGTGCCCTTAAGAATCTTCCCGACGTTGATGGGAACCGGATTATATTGTCCATTCTCCTTGCGGAAAAGCATCACTCGTTTCAATCCAGAACTAGGAAGTGGCCCCCCCGCTTGACTCATCGCCTGGATGAGAGAAAGCTTCCCATCTTCATTCATGGGCATCATCTTGGGCGTCCCCACATTACCCAGCACGTAGACGAAGCCAGCCCGCGGCACGACCACAATATCTCCCGGGTAAACCATGGGATCATTGTCAAGATCCTTCATTGGATCTACTGGCAGTTCCACTGTGATGCGCTTGTGGTCCGAGTTGCGACGTTCGATCGTCACGGAGTGGGACGCTCGATCACTTAATCCACCCGCCATCGCGAGAATGGTGAGCAGTGGTCGAGGTGCATTCAAAGTGAACGAAATGCCATTCGTCGTCCCAGTTACTCCGTTCACATAGCCAAACACGGTCACGTCCGAGTTCGTAACCGCTTCGATGGTGAGCTGCACATGAGCGTTGAGCAGGATGTTCTTCGTCATGTACTCAGTGGCAACCTTGGACGCTGCCTCACCTGGTGTCATCCCCTCCACTTTGATCGGTCCAAGCAGCATGAGAGGGATCGTCCCCGCGTCTGTTACACGAAGATGAGATTGGTCCAAATCAGGATCGTCGAAAACATGCACTGCAACAATGTCGCCCGGTCCAAGAGGAAGGCTTTCAGTTGCAATAGCGGATTGTGGAGAGTTGCTGGGCATGGCGGGTCCAACGCCGATTCCACTTTGAGCGAAGGCTGTCCCAGCGAACGCTGAGAGAAGGGCAAGTGTCGAAAAGCCCCGAGAAACTGTCATCATCACTCCCCCTCCCCCGAATACTTATACGAATTATTGCGGTAGCCATAGTAGGAGTAATACCCCTCGCTACCTTGTGAGACCGCATTGAGTACTGCGCCGATGTTAGCGCGGACCTGACGAGATAGGAGCCTATGCGTCGTGCGCAACGAGTTGATGCTGGTCCGACCGAAACGCGTGATCACTAGAACGAGGTCAGCGTGTTCGGAGATCAGGACAGAGTCAATTACGGGCAATACCGGCGGCCCGTCGAGAATCACCAGGTCGTACTGCCCACGCCACTGATCGAGAAGTTCCTTCATCGTTTCGGAACTGATGAGCTCGTGCGGATCGGGCGGCCGCTGACCAGAAGGAATACAGTGAAGGTTGGGCACCCCAGGCACCGGAACAGCATAGTTGCGATCGAGTTGTCCGGTGAGAATGCGGGACAACCCGTCTGTCGAAGGCGGAAGGCCTAGCCGACGAGCCAGGACCGGCTTGCGGAGATCGACCTCAACCAACAGGGTGCGACTTCCGGTGCGAGCGAATGTCGCACCCAAGTTCGAGCTCGTGGTGCTCTTGCCCTCTCCAGGAGTGCTGCTGGCTATGAGAATCGTCTTTACGGCAGAGCCAGGACGGGAGAGCAGGATAGCCGTTCGAAGCGTACGCATAGCCTCGGAGTACTGCGACTCAGGCTCGGCGACGACGTGAATGGCATGATGCGCCGCAGCGACCTTTTCCTCCTCTTCTTTGACCGCTTTCTTTCGCTTTCCGCCATATCTGCCGTATAGGTACCGTCCATATCCATAGACAACACCTTCGGCGTTGAAATCCGGCGTGATTGCGTAGACGGGGATGCCGAGCTCTTTTTCGACGGCTTCTACAGAACTCACCTTGTCGTCACGAACGTCTTGGATTCCGGCAAAGATCACCCCGAGAAGACATCCCACACAGATCGAACCCGCGAGGGCCAGTAATATCTTCGGGGAAGCTGGCTTGTCAGAAGCGAATGCCTTTGAAATCACAGTCATATCGTTCGACTGGAGGCCCGCCAGCACTCCGGCCTCGTGAAGGCGGCGATCCAGGTCTGTATACAACTGGCGCGCATCGTCCGCCTGCTGGCGAACGATCTCATATTGTAGAACCTTGTCATTGACCAAGTTCGCACGCTTGATGAGTTCCTGACGCTCGGCCGCCGCTCCGTGCTCTTGCTGTTCGGCCACGGTGTAGTCGTTCTTGGCGCGGGAGGCAAGGCGATCGGTCTCTTCGCGTACCGCGTCTTCAAGCGACTGCAACTGCGCCCGCTCCTGGATCAGCTTTGGATTGGCCGAACCGTAGCGCTGCTCGTCCTGCGCAACCAGTAACCTTTGTTGTGCGAGTCTTGACTGCAAGTCTCGAATCAAGGTGAGCGAGTCGACTGACGCGGGATTACCGCTGCTTGCGAGGCCACTGCCGGCCAAGCCTGAGATAAGGACTGGGTTGCGAGTCTGGACGATTTGGTTGACTGCACCGCGGAGGATGCGGTTTGACTCCGCCTGGCTTAGAGCCTGAGTTGCCTGCTGGAGGTGGTCCAGCAGAGGGCTGTATACCATCGTCTGACCTGCGGCGTTGGTCCCGCCCATGTTGTAGGTCTCAGTCTCTCGCCGCAGCTGTGCTTCCTGCTGTTGCATGCTTTCGGCTTGCTCACGTACCGAATCGATCTGATCACCGAGCCAAGTCGACAGCTGCTGTGTCGCTTTATACCGAGTCTCGAATGTGTACTGAGCGAGATCGTTGACCATGGCATTTGCCACATTGGCAGCCACTTCAGGATCCGGATTCTGGTATGAGATCGAAATCAGGCGCGTACCTGGAACGATTTCGACCTTGAGGTGACGCTCAAACGTATCGAATGCCTTCGCCCTTCGCACCGGGGATTCCAGGAACGGTGTTCCGGGAGCATCTTTCTTGGCCGCCGGCATGAATGGCGCCATCAGAATCGGCAGAGGGTTCAGATTCAAGTGCGGCTTGAAGTCTTCGGTGGTCTCCAGATTGAGCTGCTGGATGACGCGCAACGCAAGCGTCTCGGACTCTAGCTCAGAGACTTTCGTCGCCAGTGTCACGTTCTCTTCGAGAGGATTCTGTTCGCCGCTCTGCTGCGTGTTGCCTTGGACCAAGCTGTTGAGTCCGAGAGAGTCCTCTGGAGGTTTGATCTCGACTACTGACTCGGACTGATAACGCCGTGTGGCAAATGCGCAGTACCCGATAGCAACCAAAAAGCAAACGAATACCGAAAGGAGCACGGTAGAACGCCGCCGGTGGAAAAACTGGATAAGATCCCCAAGTGTGAGGAGCTTTGCTTCGCTCGTCTTACCCTGATCGATCGCTTGTCCTGAGTCCAAGATCATCTGCCTTCAGTGGGGTGCGGGACATACGCTGCCGTTTAGAGATGGCGAGAACAGCTCCATCCCTCGATTACGCTCGAGATCGCGCAGTCTTACGGACTTCCTTGTAGCATCAGCCTACACGATGGCGAGGGCGTCGGCCATACGGAAAAATCTTGAATTCAGACTTGAGTCACGTCTGAGCGGAACATTCGAGACCCTTCATCCAAAAGGCATAAACTGCGAAGTTCGCGCCATCTCTCGCCTCGTCAAATCTCCAGCCCTTTTCCGATGGCTAACGCTGCAGGCGAAGTCGGAGCTCGAGAGAGCACTCATCAATCGAGAGCGCTGTACTTGTCTACGAGCTGCTTCGTGTGACGTATATTGGATCGGCTCGAGGCGCCGAATACAATCGACTTGATATTCGGTTGTTGGTAGATCCAGGAGATTGCCTCGTCAGCAGGGAGTGCCCCAGACGCAAATACCGACATCGCAACGGCGCGGAACTGACGCTCACGCAGCGCGCGCTCGTAGGTATCGAAGCCCCCACACATCCGGAAGCCAATTTTATTAATGTTGCTACAAACGATGGGATTCTCTACCCCAACGCTTTCCAGCTCGTCGAGCAGCATTGGCATATTCATGGTGATGAAACCCGGCTCAGCACCGTAGCGGTCCTTCACGTAGTCTGCAAAATACCGAAAGGTCTGCTTCAAACCTAATCCCAGCAGGAAATCAACGACCACGTTCTGGAGAAATACGACCGGGGTCTTCAACCCGTTGAACATCTTCATTTCGGAGTCAACGAGCAACCTTGTGATGCCCTCAATATCCTTCGTGGCGATCGACATGCCGCCACGGAAGGCTGCTCCAAAGATGTTTCCTTCCGGCGCAAACTTCTTGAGCGCCCCCATGACGCCGTCTTCCGTGGCTGCGTTCGCATACTTGTGGGCATAAGGCATACACGGGTAGAACTGATAGTCAGGAAAACGACCGGGATGCAGTCGAACGTGCTCCGCAACCTCTGCGACACGATCATGTGTCGTGCACATAAAGGTGCGAATCCCTTCGTCGTATGCCGACGTGAGGACTTCGATGACAGAGCGGATGTCCTGAAAGCGCATAGCCTGAGCACGCGCCTTCTCCTCGGACATGTGATTCACTCCGAAGAACTGATTGTCGCCAAACAAGAGCTTATCCATGTATCCACCGAATCCTAAAGTCGTCGCCTAACGGCGGAAGAAAAAGCGCCTAGCCGGTTTCGCCGGAGAGAGTGCTGGCATGGAACTGCTCAGGCCGTTCGCATCGTCTCGCATTAGCGAGAGCACCTTGTCCGTTTGTGCGGCGGAAGTGAATGAATTGACGTTGTTCAGTTCTCTCGTCTCGATCGATCGAACGAAGTAGTCCAGTTGGGCGGAATACTCTTCCCCGCGAACATAAAACCAGACGGGCTGCGTGAGTTCGGTGGTGTGGTTGACGGTCCAGCCAGAATTGTAGGAAGGGAGCGTTTCAGCCGTGTTGCGAAGATATACCTGGATCTCCTGTCGATCGGCATAAATACGGCCCTGCGTGCCTGTAGCCGTAATCTTCACACTCATTTTGCGGTAAGACTCATCACTCCAATTGACCGACAGATGAGCACTGATGCCTTCTGCAAAGCGAAGCGTGCTATAGGCTTCGTCATCCGTGTCCTTGGAGAAGATGCTGTTGAGCACAGTTCCCGACACAGCCATCGGTTCACCAAAGAACCAGTTCAGGAGGTTCACCGGGTGTGCCGCGTAGTCGTACAGGCACCCACCACCTTCCTTCGCCTGCGAACGCCAGGAAGATCCGCTGGGCCGCAACACCACCGGGCCATACGCCTCTGCCAGTACGTGCGTCACTTTGCCAATCGCTCCGAGATCGAGAAGACGCTTCATCTCCTGGAACGCCGCGACGAAGCGATAGTGGTAACCAACCTGACCGATCAGGCTCTTGCTTTCTGCGAGAGCCGCCAGTTCAGCCGACGTCTTGGCGTCCAGGCTGAAAGGCTTTTCGCAAAAGACGTGAATACCCCGATCGAGCGCCAGCCGCACCATCGATTCGTGAAACCGCGAAGGTGTCGCAATCAGTACGGCATCAAGCGACTCGGTCCGAAGCATTTCCTCGAAGTCGCTGTACGTTTTCATGCCCGTGTACTTGGAGAGAATGTCCAGGAGGAACCCGGAAGTATCGCAAACAGCAACGAGATTCACATTCGGGTGAACCCGAATCATCGAGACATGGGACAAGCCCATTTTCCCCAGGCCAATTACCGCCAAACGAACCATGGTCAGGCTCTTCCTCAGACAAGTCTAGGACGCAAGTGCGGCAGCGCTCTGCGTCTCTGGCTCTAAATATCGCGACAAGAGCGCTTCATATTGCCCCGCTACGCGCTCCCAGGTGAACTCAGCTTCAAATCTAGCAAGAGACGCAGCGCCAAGTCTGCTCCGCAACTCTTGGTCGGCAAGCAACGAGGAAACATGCTTGTCAACGTCTTGCGCGTCAGTGAAGTACAGCGCCCCATCGCAAGCAACCCACCGGTTGTACTTGTTGTCGTTGGCAATGACAGCATTTCCAGCTGCCATCGCTTCCACGAGCGAAGGGTTTGTGCCACCAACGGTGTGACCGTGCAGGTAAGCAAGCCCGTGAAATCGAAGAGCCTGCACCAAGAGTTTGTCATAGATTGCACCTGGGAAGAGAACCTCTTCGGAAGCAGATTCCATGACCTGAGCGTGGTAAGGGTCCTGATCAGGATTGAAACTGCCGAGAACCACGAGATTGCAGCCACGCGGTCTGGCGGAAAATCCCTTTACGAGCTCCGCAATTGAGTTCTCCGGGATGGGACGAGCGATCAGGGTGATGTATCCACCAGACTTCAGCCCAAGTGCCTCAACCCCCGAGGGATCCATCACCTGGACGGGATCTGCGCCATACGCGATCGTCGAGATCTTACGCTTTGGAGCGCGCGTCCAAAGGTACGTTTCAATCTCAGGATGGTCTGCGATGAGGTGGTTTCCAAAGAGCGCGGCGAAGCGCTCATTCACGTAGAGTATCGCTTGCTTGGCAAAACCCCAGCGCGAGCGCGCCCACTCGATGCCGTCCATGTTGATCACATTCGGGATCCCGTAGAGCCGTTGCCAGAAGTTATAGATGCCTGTGTTGTAGCCAAATGTCAGATTGATGTCCTTAAACTGGCATGCATGGCGAATCGACAACCAATCAAACTTCGAAGTTCCCTTCCACCCCGGCAAGTCAACGGGGATCGTCACGCGCTCGACTCCCTGCCAAACATCTTCGGTGACCGGGCCATTGCCTTCACCCTGACAGTAGACGACGACCCGCCACCCGCGACTGCGTAAAAACAACGCAATGTTTTCTGCAGCAGTTTCGAAGCCTCCATAGTTCGCAGGCACACCATGGGTCCCAAGAATCCGGATGGTTTTCTTGTGAAGTAATGTCTGAGATGATGAGGTCATCGGGCATAGGATATCGTTTCGAAATCCTCGTGTCTATCTAAACCCTCCGTGGTTCGCGGCCACTAACGCAAGGGATGCTCGACTTACGCATGAAAATCCCATCGCCCTGCTTCCGCACTAGACTCTATTTCGCGCTCGCACACGGTCGTCACCACAAGCTCTGTACCGATGGATTTCACCATCCGGGATGCATGTATACTGCACCAACCGAACATAAAAGCAGGGGCGGCTTGATGCGTGATGTAGCGTGCTCGTCCAATGCAGGGCGTTACGTCCTCATTCATGGCGTTCAAGAGGTTCGCCGCCACCTGCAGGCACATGCAACTGGGGGTTCATCGATCTGTTCCATACTTCTTGCTGAAGCTGACGAGTTTGCATTGAAGCCATGCGAGAAAGCACGGAGCGAACATGAGGAATTCATGACCACCGTCGACTGCTCCTTTGCCTGGCCAGACACAATTCAGTGAAGAGTCGCGGCTATTTCCAGGGACCGGCAGAAGCAGGTCTTACGGCGTGGCAGATCCGGAGATGGCCACCACGGGGGGACGATAGCAGCTGGTTCTCCGGATCAGCTGCTTGATTTGATCGAGAGAACGTAGTGGTGGATGAAATGCCACCATGAATAGCACTCGCCTGACATTCCGCCGTTCAGGACGAGTCTATGTTTGGGGGTGGATTGAGCAATCGCACAACAAACGATGGGGCACCGCTCCGTATTCTCATGGCCTCGCGGGCTACTTTGTTTACAGGTCCGGGCGGCGATACGGTTCAAATTCTCAAGACGGCGGACGGGCTGCGTGCCCTGGGATGCCACGTTGACATCTCGGTCGAATCAGAACCCGCAGTGGAAGGCTACGACGTCGTTCATCTCTTCAATCTCACACGCCCGCAACAGACATACTCGCAGGCCCTCACCGCCAGGAAACATGGCATCCCTGTTGCTTTGTCCACCATTTACGTCGACTATCGCGAAGTGGATCGGATCGCTCGAGGCCCGCTCCAGCGAATTTTCTTCCAGCTGTTGCCCTCATCGACTGCGGAATACATGAAGATGATTGCGCGTGCCCTCGTGAATCGCGAAGCGGACAAGGGTACGATGCTCGTCCTGCTGAAGGGCTTTCGCAGCGCACAGCGAACGCTCATCCAAATGTGCGCTGTGCTCCTCCCGAACTCCGAATCGGAAGCACGGCGCGTCCGGCGCGATTTTCCTGAGTCGCAGAAGTCTCTCGTCCGTTTGGTCCCCCACGCAGTTGACCCGGTGCTCTTCGACCTTGAAAAAGCGGCTCCAATCGAAGAGTTCAAAGATTGCGTCCTGTGCGTGGGCCGCATCGAACGGCGAAAGTGCCAGTTGGAACTGGTGCAAGCCGTCAAAGGCACCCATTTGAAGTTGGTCCTCATCGGCAAGCCTGGCCCCAACAACCTCGCCTACTTCGAACAGATCAAGAGGGAGATGGGCGACAACGTCACCATCATTGATCACATCGACCAGACCGAACTCCCGCGGTACTACGCGTCATGCAAAGTCCACGCTCTCGTGAGCTGGATGGAAACCGCAGGACTCTCCACACTGGAGGCCGGGAACATGGGTGCCAACGTCGTCATCACGAACCGCGGAGACACACAAGACACATTCGTCGACCTCGCGTACTACTGCGAGCCGGATTCCGTAGAGTCCGTCCGTGCCGCTCTACTCGCGGCACACAACGCACCCAGTACGCCGTTTCTTCGCGAGCGCATCCTCGCAAACTACACATGGGATCGCGCTGCGGCCGCAACCCTGGCGGCCTATCGCGAAATTCTTTCTCTCGCTGATTCACACCGGTCCGCGCCAGGCGCCACGTCGACTTAAACGCAGAACGTTTCATCGTGGGGATCATTCGCCCGCGATGAAATCAAGGCCCTACAGGAGGGCCTTGATTTCATCGATAAACGTGAGTGCCCGGCTGCGGTCGAACTTCTCCCGCGCCGCTTCGCGCGATCGAAGATCCACCGCGCCCTCGTCTCGGGCCTCCAGCATCTGCTGTGCAAAATCAGCGCCGGTATCCGCGATGAAGAATTGCTCCTGTACCTCTTGCGGCAAACCCCGGACTCCAACGCTCGTGGAAACGATGGGAGCATCGAACATCAACATTTCGATGGCCTTAACGTTGATGCCGCTTCCGTCGCGGATCGGATTGAAAAACACCTTTGACTGTGCCCAGACGTGCGCAGCATTCGGCGGGTCAATCAAGAGATCAATTCCGGCCGCGCACAGGGCTGATCGTATCTCGGGAGGAGGATTGCGGCCGCTGATCAACACCCGCAGGTCCGGTCGTGCCGCCCGAAGGATTGGCCACACCTCCGCGACAAACCAATCCACAGCAACCTGGTTGTTGGGAGAGGTGAGGTCTCCCATGAAACCGAAGTCGTACTCTGCGTTGCGCTGCGCTAAGCGCTCTTCCTGATATTTTCGACTGTCCATCAATGTCGGAAGCCAGGAGTTGCGGTCGACGCCGCGGACTCGCCAGAACTCCATATCGTCCTGTGATATCTCAAAGACGCGCAATGCGTGATGCTGGAGTTCACTTTCTGACTGCGATAGGCGGGAGGCCGCCAGCCGCCACGCAATCCGATTTCGCCATGAGCGGGACTGGCGGGCCTGCGACAGCATGTAGAGATGCTCGATGTTATGCGAGCGATACAGGATGGGGATTCGCAGCTCACGCTCCAACTCATAAGCCAGACCCATCCCGTAAAGACCGTCCAGCCAAATCGCTTCCGCCCCGAAGGCCCGAAGCTCCTGGACCAGTGCATCAAGTTGCCTGCGTGAAAGATACCTGCTAGAGATGTGGGGAGAAGTTGGCAGGTGCACTAACCGCTTCAGGATTCCGCTGACGTCTGGCGCGTTGGAGTACACCCTGACGGCCTCGAAAACCTTTGCATACTCTCTCATCTGCTCGGGGGGCAAAGAGTCCTGACGCTCCCAGGTTATAAGGAACATCTCGCATCCAGCTTGCTTGAAGCCCTGCGCACGCGTCCATGGATCCATGCGGCCACCTGTCGTCGCAGGCAGGCAGGAGTTAATCATGATGGTGATGAGCTTCAAAGACAACCTTGGCCCTCTTCCGGAGTTTCATTCTGTTGGGAGCCTCGCCGTTCCTCACCATCATAGGATTCGACCGCCGCTACCGTCACTACAAGGACGCTTCGGAGGACTTCTTCTTGTCCTTGCCCGTCATGAAGTTCTGCAGCCTGCTTCGAATTCCGAAGCGCCCATACGGGAAGACATAGAAATTTGCGATGAGCTGCCAAAGAGATCGAGGAGTGATGCTCCCATATTTGGCCGCGACATGGAAGATCTCACGGAATGCCTTAAAGCCACCGTCTTGCCGCTGTGCGCGAAACATCACGTTGGTGGCAAGGAAGTAAGGAAACGCCCGTTTTGTGAAGTAAGCTTGGCGCTCCTTGGCCCAATTCAAGGTGTATTGCCAACTGCCATGCTGCGTGGTGATGCGTCCCGTAGTCGCTTCATTATGAAAAATCGAAAGGGTCTTCCATACGACGAAAACCTTCAGATCAAGCTCAGGGATGGCACGGATGAGCCAGTCCGTATCCTGGTTACGGGCAAGCCCCTTCGTAAACGGCACCTTCAAGAAAGATTCACGCTCAGCAAGCCACGTGGATGTCTGCAGAAAACCCGCAGTGAACCCCAGCATCGAGACTCCGCAAAACAGATACTCACTGATGGGTTGATTCGGTGCGGGCGGCTGGAACGGCTGCACTATTTCGGTCGTCAGCGTCCGATCCACGTAGCGGCAAGACACGAAACAACCCGGCCCCTCGCGCTCGGCGATGAGCATCTGCTGCGCAAGCTTCTCAGGCATCCATTCATCATCGTCATCCAGGTACGCGACCCAGTTTCCTGTGGCCCGGCGAGCCCCTTCGTTGCGAGCCTCGCCCCCACCCACACTTTGGTCGAGCACGATGCACCGCAACCTTGGATCAGCGATCGCTGCCATGGTCGTTGCGGTATCGGGATCCGGGCCGTCCACGATAACTACGATCTCAAGATCGGTGTAGGTTTGAGCGAGCACACTGTCGACCGCCCGAACCAGAAGTGGCGGGCGATTGCGCGTAGGGATGACGACTGACACTGATGGCATTCGTTCAAATCGCCTGTGTTGCCAAAATTTTGTGTTTCCCGATTATACACCGCGCAGTCTTGCATCTGCCTTGCGTCCGCATGCTTCAAGACGAGATGAGAGCATGGGCTCTGCCTCACGACGAGCGCCATTCATAGGATCGGATATCCACATAACAGCGACGTTTCCTCGACTTGGCTGTTTGACTAAGCGTTGGTTAATTGCTTCTGACGACTCCGCTCGGACACGATACTGACAAGCGCAAACGTAGAGATTGCAAGGAGACCGTCCGTGGCAATACTTGCCCACGCAGCGCCCCACCAGTTGAAGCGAGGGATCAGCAGAAAATTCAGCACCACGTTCACTCCAGCAGCGATGAGCTGCGCCGTAGTTCGCAGAGGCTGATGCCCCGAGCTCGTCAGGACGCTTCCCTGCATCTGATGGATCGCCCTGAACACGGGAATAATCGCCAGCCACCGCAACGCCAGCATGCTCTGCGCGAATCCCTTGCCTGCCAGCATAGGCAGCAAGGGCGCAAGAAGGAAAAGGGCTACACAGGTGACGGCCCCCAAGCCAATGGAACGGAGAAGGAATCGTTTTCCATAATCGGCAGAGTGTGCGACGCTCTTTCGGCCGTGCTCAAAAAATCTCGGCAGCGAGGCGTCCCGTAGAGCGTAGATCGGAATGGACGCCATATCGATCACGCGATATGCCATCGAATAGACGCCGTTCGCCTGGTTCATGCCGTAATGACTGAGCATGGACTTGTCGACGTCGTTGTACACCGAACTTGTGGACTGTGCGAAGGAGAAGCCAAATCCCTCCACAGCTCGCTGCCGAATCAACGAGAACTCGACCTTCGGCATGCCAAAGTTCTTGATCGCGAGCGACACCACAGACACGGCCCCGATCCCCGACACCAGCATGGACACGATAGACCACTGAAGAGCGCTCGCATGGTGAATCGACAAAAGCATCGCCGCCACTGCGAGCGTGCGCAATCCGTTGACGACGAGATTCGTTGTCGCAGTCACTCGCATCTTTTCGAAGGTTTGAAAAACCCGGCCGACGTCCAGGGCGAGTTGCGCGAAAAGACAGTTACCAATCGCTGCGTACACCACAAGCCGAGCGCTCTCTGGGTTGAGGAAGTGATAGGCCGCAACGGTAAGAGCCGCCGTTACCATCGAGCTCAGTACGAACGACACCACGAGGATATTGCCAAAGTAGCGTGCGTATTCCGACGGCCTCCCCGAGACATAGCGAAGAAAGACGCTACCCATTCCAATGGAACTGTAGGGCGCAAACAGACTTGTGAAGGCGAAAGCTCCCACGTAAACGCCATATTCACGACTTCCCACTAGTCGAGCGAGTAAGACAAAATTCAGCGCCTGAAAGACAATTCCGATGCCTTGTCCCATCAACAGCCAGCCAGCATTCCTCGCCAGCGTGCTGGCGCGAAGCCTAGCCGTGATCTCGTCTATTTTCATCCCGTTTCGCTTTCCCTTGGCGTCATGACCGCGTCGAGGGATCGAGCCGCATAAATCCTGTCCGCTCTATCAACTCGAGTTGGGATGTGCAATAGAGCACGAGGATCATACCAATAGCCGGGGTGTACATGATCACTGCGGCAGCAAAGCTCTCCACAAGAACAACAATCATGCAATAGATAAGCACCTCGAGGTGGGCTAGCGTATAACTAAGCACCGCTCTGCCGATATAAAAAATCGCCGAAATGATAATTGGCAGATACAGTGCAAAGCCGATAAACCCGTAGGTCAGTATGATCTCAAGGAAGTCATTATGCGAGCTCGAGACTTCCCATCCACCTACGCGCACGTCAGCATCGTAGGCCACGGGTGTGCCCCAGACACCATAAGTTCCGTAGCCGAGCAACGGCCGTCTACCTATAAGAAGCCACACCGCAGCCCATATATCGGTTCGATTCGTCAGATTTCGTGTTCGACCGAAGAGCGCAAGAAACGCGTCCAGATTTGTATATATCAGTGCCGTCGTGATGGTCCCTATCACGCCGACGATGATGATGAGCGGGAGACGAGACCGCTGGTCGAAACGGCGGATAAATGCCAATATCGGGACCAGCATCAGGATGATCCCAATAGCAATCCACGATTCGCGGCTGCCAGATTTGTAAACGCAGAACAAAGCCAGCACCATCAGGAGCCAACGCCAAGTACGGTCAGCGTTCGTCTGCGGCTTCAACCCCAGCGCTACTGCAACCCCTACGGCGCAGCCGATCCCCAAGTTGTTCTTCTGTGAGAAGACTCCCTGCCAGGAGCCAGCGATCTCATGATTTCTTGTTCCCTGATCGACCCCTACCATCGGAAATGCCACAGCGGCGATTATGCTGAGCACCATCAAGATTGTCAGCGCCCAGACGAGCATCCTAACAAACTGGACCCTCTTGAAGCGGGACATCAGGTAGTTGTAGTACAAGAAGACGCACACGGAGTCGATGGAAGGCCGGATGAACGCTTTGAGTGTGGCCGTCCCCCAAAATCCGCTCGCCAGTCCAAATAGTAGAAATGCCAGCCCGAAACGACACGTCCACAAGTCCAAATGAAGCCGAAAATTCGTCCGGTAGAACATCCAGCACGTGATGGTCCAAAAAATGATGTGCCAGCCCTGAAACTCCACCGGGGTCGGGTCAGAAATAAATGGAATGGAACCATTGATCGCCAGAAACATAAACGGGACGAGATTGAGAATCTCTTCCAGCCGAACTGACGAGATCATCAATTCATCGGCCTGCAAGCTCTGGGCCAATGGCCGATGTGAGGCAACCGGGGTTGTCCACGCTGCCGTCGAAATGTTTGTGGCCGGATTGGAATATTCGGGCATCACGTTCTCGAAGCGAGGATTGGCGGGGTACAGTAGGCTGAAATTGTGAGTTGGCGCGACGAACTCAGTATACCCGAAGGATCGGCAATGCTCTTGACGAAGCGGAGACAAGATGACGTCAGGAGGAGGTCAGGCTCGACTACTGGCAAAGCGCGTCGGCTCCGCACTCGCCCCATTCCCACAGCATTATGGACATTCGTCCAACGCGAACCCCGACTTAAGATCTAGAGGTCGCGCTTTGTCAGGGCCATACAATGCATCAAAGATGTTGTGTAGGGTTGTCCGCGAGCAAGAACTGCTGGAGTCCTTGCGCACAATGGGGCTTGAAGGAATGGACGACAACTGATCTCGGGAGTTGAACGTGAAGCCTACAACTAAATTCATCATTCTGTTCACGCTGGCCATATTTCACGCCGCCGCTCTCCGAGCGGAGCACGTCGTGAATCCGAAAGCCTCTCTTATCGACGTACGGGCTCGTCAGGCTGAGCTCCGGAACAACCAGGACTTTCGTGTCAGCATGGCAGTGAACGCGCAACCCATGTGCTCTGTGAAACGTCTCGTGGCAGCTCCTCCCAGTCCGATGGTGATCAAACCCTACTATCTGAGCGGCAGCAGCGGACCTACGGATCCGGAGGCCATTGCACAGATGAACGTGTACAACGACTTCGAAAAGCGGATCACTGCTGGAATGAATCGTTACGTCGCTCTCGGAGACGAGGGAGAAGCGCAGTGCGCGCAGAGACAGATCGACGAATTTGCGAAGGGTGGCGCCTTATTGAGCTTCAGCTTCAAGGTCTATCCCCAAACCCTGTATCAGGTGGAATGGACACTCTCGTCGGCGGCCATCACAGAGTCGGTTCTGATGAACGATAGGAACCTAGACCAGGCCATGGTGAAGCGTGACATTGCGTGGATGAACCAGGTCGCACAGAAGATGATTCAGGGCGATAAGGAATATGGCGTCCTAAACAATCATCACTACTGGACTGGACTCGCAGCGGTTGCTGTGGGGGTAGTATCCTCCGACGATTCCTTGTTCACGTGGGGCGTCAATGTATTTCGCTCGGCCGTAAACCAGTTGAACAGCGCGGGCGCGTTTCCCCTCGAGATGTCTCGTTCTGAACTCGCAATTCACTACGATGGTTTCGCGTTGCAAGCGCTCATTCCACTCGCTGAGTTCGCGGAGCGGCAGGGAGTGAATCTCTACGCTTACCGTTCGCCTACGGGCAAAAGTATCTCGGACGCAATGAACTTCTTCGCGAGTGCTGTAGCCGACCCCTCAGTGGTCAACTCGTTCCAGAGCGCACCTCAAAAGCTGGACCCCGACAATTCCGACTTTTTCTCGTTCGCTGAGTTCTATGCGAGACGCTTTGGGTCTCAGATGCCCTCATCTATGCGGCGAATGCTACGGCGACCAAACTACTCGTCGCGCATTGGCGGAAGCACCACAGTGCTCGCCGCACCGCTCGTAACCCCTCGCTAAGACCTCGAATGGAAAGGTCATCCGTCAGGAAAAATCCGTAGTTCAATGGTAATCTCCGATATGCCAAGCGCCTGCAGGGGCTGTTCGTTCCATCCACTGGGCGGACGCCACCCCTGATCCACGGAAAGTAGGAAATCACTCTTCCGACTCCAGGAAGAGTGATTTTTGGTCGGGTTGCTATATCAGTTTCCATTCGCTGATCATCGAGCGCTCGGAAGGGAGTGCTTCAATTTTGTATTTCAGACTGCAACAGAGACTGCTGGTGGGCCTGGTCGACGGCCTGAAGGAATGAAGGAAGAAGCAAGTCGTTTCCGAATGCAGAGAGATGATCCGTGTCGAAAAAGAGGGGCTGCCCATTGATGTAGGCTGGACATTGGGATGCAGGGCAAAGCAATTGCGCCGGCTCCCAAATCGACACGCCACGAATTCCCGCCGCCACCTCGGCGAGCCCCCTTCTTGGAAGCAGCGTCCGATCCCATCGCGCTGAAGGACTGATCTCGGACATTGCATTACAAACTGGATTGGACCGGTCAAACCAGTCAGCACAACGATCAAGGGGTGATGGCATAACAGGCTTGACGCCCTCCACGATTACCGCTGCTCCGTGCGCGGAAAGTTCCATGACGCGGCTCCTGCTTGTCGCCATCACGGTGGGATCCAATGGCATAGGCTCGACCATGTCGCCTTCGAAATTCCGATAACGCGTCGTCGATAGATTTGCCAATACGATAACGTCTCCCGGTCCCGCGGAAGCTTTCAGTTTCGCCTCTGTCATCTGTAGAAAATCCCTGCAGCCACGCACCTCGGGAAAATGCGAAAGCGGAACTGATCGGCAAGCGCCGAGGGTAAATAATTCGACATGGTACTTACCCATTGCTGCGATTCTCCACGCAGTACGCTCATATGCGCCAGAATGCGAATCGCCGAAGATATAAAGATGGGAAGCGCCAGAATTAACACAGCGCGCGGTGAAGTCAATCATAAGGCCTGAGCCAAACGCGCTCGCATGCTTGGTAGCGGCGCACCCGACCGGCATGGGTGGCTGTCGATAAGGATCCCAGACCCCTACATTGTCAGGCGCCGCAAGGCCCCACCTCGGCTTAAGAAAACGCGTACCGATACAAAATAATCCGACGACAACGGCCGCGACTCCGTAGCGAATGAAGAGTCCTGCAGAGGGAACCTTTGCTCGTTCCGTCTGATTGTGAAACCGCAACTCCACGAAATAATAGCTGAGACAGCTGCATAGCAACATGATCAGAGCGGCCAAAATCTGCATCCGCAAAGTTTGGGCCCCAAATGTCCACCTAAAGAAAACAAGAACCAGCCAATGCCAAAGATATAGAGAATAACTTACATTTCCTATCCAAACTGGTAATGGCGATGAGAGAAGCCTGTCAATCCAAACTCCAGGATGACACCATAATGTACCTATAAGTAACGCAGTTGCGAGGCAAGGCAGAATTGCGCCAGGTACGGGAAACTTGCCAGGCTGCGTAATGATCAGCGCCAGCGTAAGCGAAGCAACAGCTACCAGACCCAAAACCGCGGCGAAGGATGAGGTCCGCCGTCGCAGCCGTTCCGTCCCTTCAGGACTCAACGCCAAGCGGAGCAGGAAGCCCAGCCCCAGTTCCCAAAATCGAGTCGGGAGCATGTAGAAAGCAAAACCGGGATTGTGTTTCGACGCCCAGGCAGCCCCCAGCAACGAAAGCACGCTTGCCGCAATCACGGCCACTACAGTGAGCGTCCGATGCTTTAGGTTGCGTTGCGATTGAACAAAGATTAGGTACGAGAAGATAGGAAACAGGAAGTAATACTGTTCCTCCACCGCTAACGACCAAGTGTGAGTAAACGGATTCAATTCGCTCGATACCGCGAAGTAATCTGCGGTTTTCGCCCACAGGATGAGATTGCTGAGGCCTACAGCCGCGGACGCACCCGTCACTTCAAAGAATTTCGTCTCCTCAACTAACGGCACAAACAGCATCGAAATGAGCGCCGCGACGATTAGGAAGGCATACAACGCGGGCAGAATACGCACGAAGCGGCGCTTGTAAAACCATCCGACATACTGAATAAAATTCTGGTGCGTGGTATCAGCCACCGAATGTGCTACCACGAAGCCCGAGATTACAAAAAATACATCGACACCTACGAAACCTCCCGGAACCCAGGCAGCGTTGATATGATAGGCAATAATCGATATAACAGCGATCGCTCGCAAGCCTGCGATCGATCGGACATAGCCCCGCGAACCGGCCATTCCACGACCTCTCTGGATTCCAGTACCCATATTGACCCTTGAAAACAACAGGGGATTGGTGTGTGTGTGTTTCCTGAACCAATTCTACTTTGAAAGCGCGCGGTTCCCTTCCACATTGGACCGAGATGAGCGCCAGCCGAAGTGGCCACGTGCTCATATTTTGCTGAACACGAAAATTGAACGTTCGTCGCAAACTCAATTTTGAGCGGTGTGCAGACCATAGCGGTATTGCTAGCCGTCGGGAACAAAGTTCGCCCACGAGAGGACTCTGCGGTGACATGGGCGCACCCGCTCTATTGCTATAGAGGCCTTGTTCGAGGCTTCTTTTCCTGGAGCCGTGGTGGTCGGCGTTCCGTATGACCCGTCCACATTGCCTGCCTGGCTGCTTTCAGCGGACAGTCCCTGCCATTCTGCAACGCCCTACTTATGCACGCGCCAGGCGAGGAGATTGCCATGCACAGCGCTGGCGCCCATGTTCTGCGTGCCCAGCAACAGCTCGAAGTGAGGGATTCTGCCGCCGCGGAGTTCGATCTTCCGGAGGAATGGAAGCAGCTCCGAGTCGTCCGCGAGGAAGTCCCAGGCGGCCTCGGTGCCAGCCATGGAGGTTCCTTCAATGATGAGGGCGTTTCCGTCGCCGGAGAGGTTTGGAACAAACGCCACAACGCCAAAGACCTGGTGCTGCGGATCGTCGTTTACGGAGTCATAACGAGCGAGTTCTCCGGGAAGCGGCGACCGATTGAAGACCGAGAAGACCCGGGCCTTGTAGTCGTTCTTGAGCACGAAGTTCATGTTGGGCTCGAAGAGCTCCTCCCAGGGATTGGCCTCAGCCGCCCCAATGAGGATGATGTTGCCGTCCTTGAGATCGTTGGGTCGGACATCGCGGGCATAGCGCACCTGCAGGCTGCTCTGTGCGGCCTGGGCGGTCTCGGCAAGCTTCACTGCCGCCTCGAGGTCCACGATCGAGGTGTAGCGTCGGCCATTGAAGTCGGTGCGGAGCGCCCGCATCTGCGCCGGCATGGCGGGATCGGGCGGCGTTCCGTTGGGGCTGCGATAGTCGCCGACGATGTATTCACTGAGTGGCACGGTGCGCAGGTCGATCGCATGCGAGAGCACCAGGCCGGAGTCGGCGGGGATCACCAGGGTGGGGTGGCCCGGTTGAAACATCTGGCTCCACAACGGATGCCTGGCCGGAGGGATGCCGGGGCTGCGGTGAAGGTTCAGCGACAACAAGACGATCAGCGCCAACGCGAGCACACCGCAAAGAGTCCAGGGAAGGCGAGAAGTCATGCGCTGCGCAAGCGATGGAGCCGGCTTTTCAGGTGGCAGCGCAGGTCCGATCAAAGGCCGCAGCATCTCCGGGGGAGCCGGAGAATGCGGATCTTCCGCCGCGCGGCGCGGAGCGAAGACCGGCACGTAGCCGCCCTTGGGAATCATGAGCCGAATGGACTCTTCGGCTCCCTCCTGCTCGTAGTAGAGATCAAGCCGCTGCCGAAGGCGGCTGGCCTGGGTGCGAACGATTCCGTCGACGGAGGAGTCGTAGTCCTGGGAGCGACCGAACACGGCCCGCCCAATGGTCTGTTCGCTCAGTTCGCCATCGCGGCCCTGTAGCGTCATGTCGCAGAGGTGCGTTAGCAGCGAGGACAGTCGAACGCTGCGCGCGAAGGTGGGGCTGCTCACGATCCGGCGCACGAGCTCGCGCTGAACGACTTCAGGCCGGTTCGGGGAGGCAGCACGGAAAGACGCTGCCTCACCCGTAGAGCGTTCTCGCTTGAGTGTTTGCATGCGAAGCGTCCTCAGTCTACTGCCGTGGACGTAAACAGCCGGTGAACTGTTCACGGGACTGTCACTGTATCGGGATACACACAACTTGCACAAGCTATTGACGCGCTGGGACTTAGCGCTGTATCGGAAGCGTCACGGTGAATTCGCTTCGAGGACAGGTCCGCCCCTGCTACCCCTGTGTCGGACACCCCGAAGCCTGCATTCTTCCGCTCAAGTGTCCGCTTGAACCGATTTCCAGGAGCCTAAGCAATGTTTTCTGAATCCCCGAATCCCCGCCGGCGCTTTCGTCGCCCACTGATGGCGGCCCTCTGGCTGTTCCTGTTCACAGTCAGTACGTGGCAGCTTGCCCGCGCGCAGTTCGATTCCGGCGCGGTGCTCGGAAATATCAAAGACCCTTCCGGCGCATCGATCGGCTCGGCCACCGTGGATCTGACCAGCGTCGCTCGAGGCACCAAGGTGAGCCGCCAGACCGACGCCGGCGGCAACTATGAGTTCGACAGCCTTCAGCCCGGGGACTATACCGTGTCGGTATCGGCTCCCGGCTTCCAGGGATCGAAGACCGACTCCTTTCGTGTTGAGGTCGGAGCCCGCCAGCGCGTCGATCTGAAGCTCGCTCTCGGCACGGCCACAGACACCGTCACCGTCTCCGGCGCGGCATCGCAGCTGGAGACAGAGACCAGCGATCGCGGTCAGACGATCCAGGGCCAGGAGGCTGTAACGCTGCCGCTCAACGGCCGCTCCTATGCCGACCTCGCGCAGCTGGTCCCGGGCGTGCGCCGCTCGCTCATCGCGACCGTAGCCTCGACGCCGCCACGTGATGCTTCCTATGACGTCAACGGCCTGACCTCGATGGACAACAACTTCACTTTGGACGGCATCGATAACAACGCCTACCAGGAGGCGAACCAGGGTTACTCCAACGAGGCCGTGATTCCCTCCCCCGACGCTTTGCAGGAGTTCAAGGTCCAGACCGACAACTACTCGGCCGAGTATGGCCGTGCCGGCGGCGCCATCGTCAATGCGACGACCCGCAGCGGCACGAATGCCTTCCACGGCGGCGCGTACGACTACTTCCGCAACACGGTGCTCAATGCCTTTGGCCCTTTCTACGGTACGGGCATCAAGCCCACGCTGGTGCAGAACCAGTTCGGCGGAACGTTCGGCGGCCCGATTCGCCGCGATCGCCTGTTCTTCTTCGTGGACTACGAGGGCCTGCGATCTGTCTCGCACGCGCTGACGACGGCTACGCTGCCCACCGCGGCAGAACTCACCGGGCTCTTCACGGTTGACGGCACCGCCTCAGGCACGCCCATTCCGATCAAGAACCCCTACACCGGCGTCATCTACAGCAACGGCCAGGTGCCGTTGACGGATCCCAATATCGATCCGGTCGCACTGGCAGCGTTCAAGCTGCTGCCGACGCCGAATATCGCTGGTGCGAGTCTCACCGCAGCCAACTACCAGTACTTGCCAGCTTCCCCCACGGTCGACAATAAGGGCGATGTGCGCGTGGACTACATCCGCAACGATCGCCAGAACGGCTTTGCCCGCTACAGCCAGCGATCGGTGAGCTACTTCCAGCCGCCACCGTTCCCCGGCGCAGCGGGCGGCAACAGCAACGGCACGCTTTATGCACGCACCTGGCAGGGTGTCGCCGGCTACAACTGGGCCGTCACCACCAACTCCGTGCTGGAGCTGCGCTACGGCCAGACCTTCACCGAAAGCGGCAAGAGCCCTGTCTTCCTCGGCGCACCGAACTTCCTCGCCGGTATCCCCAATGTTCCCACAGACCCGGCTTACACCGGCGGCCTCAACGCTCAGGCTGTTTCGGGCTTCACCCAGTTCGGCGAGCAAGGCACCAATCCGCAGTACAACAATCCCATGCAGATCAACCCCCGCGTGAACTACACGTGGGTGCGTGGGCGTCACTCCCTCAAGGTCGGCTATGAGTTCGGCTGGCTCTCGCAGATCATCTCCGACTTCCACCCGAAGTTCGGCCAGGATACCTACTCAGGCGCGTTCAGCTCTGCGGGTAGCTCCACCACGGCCCAGGCCGCCAACCTCGCCGACTTCCTCTTCGGCGCACGCAGCAACTACCAGCTCAACGCCTTCAACGTCGTCGACTACCTCCGCTACTGGCACATGGGCTATCTCCAGGATGACTGGAAGCCTCTGCCTTCGCTGACGCTGAACCTGGGTCTGCGCTATGAGTTCATGTCGCCGAACTACGAGAAGAACAACAAGTTTTACAACTTCGATCCGACCGGCGATCGTCTGCTGGCGGCAGGCAGCGGAACCGATGTGAACAGCACCGCGCCGGGCAACGTCTACAACCTGCACTATGTGGGCGGAAGCGGGCTCTACAGCCGTGGACTGGTCAATCCGGTGCACACCAACGTCGCTCCTCGCGTCGGCTTCGCGTACCAGGCAACGCCGAAGACAGCGCTGCGCGGAGGCTACGGCATCAGCTATGCCTATCTCTTCCGCTTTGGCGGCGAGGGCCTGCTGGCCTACAACGGACCAAACAACTACGACGCCACGTTGCCCAACAACCAGACACCCAGCCAGGGCCTCTGCACGTCGCTGACGCAGGACCCGACGACCTGCTTCCGCCGCACGCAGGACGGCTACCAGACGAACTTCGCCGGACCGACGAACTTCTCCACCATCAAGGCGCAGACACGCTATACCCCGGCGAACTTCAAGCCTGCCTACGTGCAGGCCTATCACCTCTCGGTGCAGCAGGAACTTCCCTTCCAAAGCACGCTGGAGGTCGCGTACGTCGGCAACCACACCGTGCACATCCCTGCGCTCGAGGACTTCAACCAGGCACGCACCTGCCTTGCGACCGAGATCCCGACAGCAACGCCGGGACAATGCACGACGTCGCTGCTCAATCGCAGGCCCATCGCGAACTTCACCGACATCCTCACCGAGAGCAATGCTGGCTTCCTCGTCTACAACTCGCTGCAGACCAAGCTGCAGCGTCGCTTCCGCAATGGCCTCTTCCTGATCAACTCCTTCACGTGGTCTCGCGGCATCGACCTGACCTCAGCCGATCTCGAGACGCAGAACGGCGACACGGCCGTGACCAACATCCGAAACACCGCTTCCGACCGTGGCCCCTCCGGCTATAACCAGCCGCTGAACAACACAACCTCGGTGATCGCTGATCTTCCCTTCGGCCGCGATCACCGCTTCGGCGCGAGCGCTCCGGGCTGGCAGCAGGAGTTACTTGGAGGATGGCAGCTCACCGCGATCAACGTGGTCACGAGCGGTGTGCCCATCAACCTGGCCTATACCGCGAGCAGCAACCAGGTGGTGTCCACCACCAGCGCAGCGTATGCCATCCGTCCCAACCTCACGGGATCGCCGAATGCGGTCTACGGACATACGCTGGTGAAGACCAACAGCGCGCTCAACGGCTACCTCGTCGCGGGCTCAGGAACGACGCCGCCTCCGGGCGTGTCGATCCCCTCACCGACACAGCTCTTCGGCAGCGCGGGTCGCAACGACCTCCGCGGTCCCTCCTTCGGCCAGTTCGATCTCGCGGCACACAAGCAGTTCACCCTCCCGGGAGACCGCTTCACAGCCGAGTTCCGTATCGAGGCCTTCAACGTCCTCAACGCCACGAACTACATCAGCCCAACGTCGAACGTTGGCTCGGTGAACAGCACGACGGGCTCACCGACCTACAGTGCGAGCTTCGGTAGCTTCACCGGCAGCACAAGCGTTTACCCCTCACGCCAGGTGCAGCTCGTGCTGCGAGTGAGTTTCTAACACAACCTGCATCGACGAGGCCGGCGTACGTTCGCCGGCCTCGGTCCTTCCTCTCAACAATCTCCTTCTCACCACTGGCACTCTGCCGGAAAGGCCCCCTCTTGTCTCATTCCAAGATGTCCATGACCCGCCGCAGCTTTCTGCTGCAGGCTTCCGCCGCGTCATCCGCTACCATGCTCTCCGCGACGCTGCTCGCCAAGGCTCAGGCCCCTCAAGCTGCGAACATCCCCAACCGCGATACCGTCCTCAAGTTCAATCCCGATGGCACACCGCGCCACTTTGCAGGCAACACGGTGATCTGCCACCTGCTTTCGCAATGCGTCCTGCGCGACGTCATGGTGGAGCTCCACGAAGCGATGAAGACTTCTTCCTTCAAGAGCAAGCTGGGCCTCACCTCGACCGACAGCTACCACATGACCGTGTTTCCCGGGGCGAACGATCTTGCCCGCAATGTATATGGCTGGCCCTCGTATGTTCCTGCCGATGCCACCATCGAACGCTGCAATGAGATGGTAGGAGAACGCATAGCGGCTGCCCGCTTCCACTGCGAGCTTCCATTGCGAATGCGCATCGATGCGAGCGCCACCAGCAACTACAGCACCGCTCTGAGTCTTCGGCTGGTGCCCGTCGACGACGCGGAGAATCGCAAGCTGCGTGCCCTGCGCGACGAGCTGGCTGAGGTCTTTGGCTTCCGCACCAAAGACCACGCCACCTATCAGTTCCACATGACCATGTCCTACCAGATCGGTGCATTCACCGCCCGGGAGCAAAGCGACTACCGGGCGATGATTGGCGCCTACGCGCCACGCATGGTGAAAGCCGCGCCTGTGCTGGAGCTTGCGTGCCCGGAATACTGCACCTTCGAGGACATGTTCCGCTTCGAGCCCAGGAAGCTCCTTGCCTGTAGCTGAGAACCGGGATCCCGTCTGACAAGCCTTGCGAGCCGGTGGCGCATCTTCAGCTCAAGGGGATAACAGGTGATGGTCCGCGCGGGGGTTGGCGACTTCCCGTGCGGCCTGACTGATTGCAGTCAAGTCGTCCGTGCCCACCCTCCGGGGGCATGGCCCCGCACGCCACACCGCAACCGAAAGAACGTCGTGGTACACTCCGCAAAACCCACGCAAGTAGAGCAGGCCGCGCCGTGAGTTCGACTCCGCCACGTCTCTGCAAAACCTCCTGGGATCGTAGAGGCGGCTGCCCAAGGCAGCCGTCCGGGGTCGTGTCCGTCCATGAACTTGCGCAGCAGAGCACTTCGCGTTGTCTTTTCGTCCGTTCGCTCCATCGCCGTGTCGCGTGTTGCAGCAATTCCGCTGCTGATTGTTGGCATCGGAGCGTTGCTTGGCCCCGCGGCCCTGGCACAGCAACAACCAATGCGCGTGCCTTCGTCACACGTGCGCGCGCAAGTGCTCGATCATACTGCGGCCTACGTCGCGCCGATGGCAGATGACGAGCAGCTGCATCTGTCCATCGTGCTCCCATTGCACAACCAGGCGGCGCTCAGCTCCCTACTCTCCCGCCTGTACGATCCCACCAGCCCGGATTACCGCCACTTCCTCACGGTCGCGCAGTTCACGCAGCAGTTTGGCCCTTCGGAGGATGACTACAACGCCGTCGCCGCCTACGCTCAGGCGCAAGGGCTCACTGTGGGTACCGCGCCCGGGAACCGGCTCGTCGTGCCCGTCAGCGGTCCCGTCGTCGCGATCAACGCGGCCTTCAACGTGCAGATGACGATGTACCAGCACCCGACGGAGAATCGCAGGTTCTTCTCTCCGGATCGCGAGCCGTCCCTGCGTCTCAGCGTGCCCGTGTCGCACATCTCGGGCATGGATAACTACTCCATACCGAAGCCCTTCTCGCGCCGCGCGATGGCCGTGCAGCAGGCTGCTGTCGCCGTCAACGGCTCTGGTCCTGGAGGGTCCTACCTCGGCAGCGACATGCGAGCCGCCTACTACGGCGGAACGGTATTGGACGGTACCGGACAGGCCGTTGGGTTGCTGGAGTTTGGTGGCTACGATCCCGCCGACGTCGCCCTCACATTCACGAATTCCGGGCAGACCAACAACGTTCCGATCAATAACGTTGCCCTCGACGGCGCCAGCGTGGGAACAAACCAGTACGGAGACGGCGAGCAGGTCCTGGACATCGTTCAGGCCATCGGCATGGCGCCGAACCTCAGCCAGGTGCGCGTCTACATCGGGAACGCAACCTCCGGGACCGACGACGCGAGCATCCTCAATGCGATGGTCTCCGAGAACCTCGCGAAGCAGTTGAGCTGCTCCTGGGGATGGCGGCCGGCGGACCCAACCGCCGCTGATGTCTTCTTCCAGGAGATGGCCGCGCAAGGGCAGAGCTTCTTTGCCGCCTCCGGTGACTCCGGCGCATTCGATATCGCCATCAACCCGTTCTTTTTTCCTGCCGAGGACGACTACGTCACGACCGTCGGAGGGACTCACCTCGTGACGGCCGGCCCCGCCAGCACGTGGGTCTCGGAGACCGTGTGGAACTCCGGGGGAGCAGGAAGCGGGGGTGGCATCAGCCCGGACAGCATTCCACTACCCTCCTGGCAGGCGGGCCTCGCGAACTCCGCCAACGGCGGCTCGACCACCCTCCGCAACGTTCCTGATGTCGCAATGGAAGGCGACTTCGACAACTACTCCTGCCAGGGTGGTGTATGCGCCGGGGACTGGGCCGGCACCAGCTTCGCAGCCCCGCGGTGGGCGGCCTTCATGGCGCTGGTCAATCAACAAGCCGTCGAAAATGGCTCCGCGACCACAGGTGGCATCGGCTTCCTGAACCCTCCGCTGTACCAGATCGCGCAGGGAGCGAACGCTGCGAGCGATCTGCACGACATCACCAGCGGAAACAACCAGACGTCCAATCAACCTACCTGGTACAGCGCCGTCGCCGGTTATGACCTCACCACCGGCTGGGGCAGCGCCAACGGACAGAGCCTGATCAACGACCTCGCGGGTCCGCAGGTCCCGGGTTTCTGGCTCGTGAGCTCCCAATCCACCGCCACCGCCAACCCCGGCGGCACCGGATCCACCACGATCAAGGTCGTGGACGCGGGCGGTTTCAACGAAAGCGTCAACCTGGCTGTTACCTCCACGCTTCCTACCGGCGTCACTGCGGCCTTCGCCTCCAACTCGGCGACGGGATCGGACGTTCTTACCTTCACGGTCGCTGGCACCGTCGCATCGCAGACGGTGCCCATCACTGTGACGGGCACCTCCGGAACTCTCACCCAGTCCGTCAACTTCGCGCTTGTCATCCACTCGGCGAGCTTTGGCCTGGCCGCGTCGCCAGCTTCCGTGTCGGTGCAGCCGGGCAACTCGGGAACGACCACGGTCACCGTGCGACCGCTGTATGGTTTCAACGGGACGGTAGCTCTCTCCGTCTCAGGTCTGCCGACGGGCGTGACCGCTGCATTCTCTCCAACGTCGACCAGCGGAACCAGCACGCTGACCTTGACGGCAGCCTCGAACGCCACCGGCGGGAACAGCGTTCTCACTATCACCGGCACCTCGGGATCGCTCACCGCCACCACCACCATGGGAGTGATCGTCCAGGCGCCCAGCTTCAATATCGACCCGCTGGAGACCTCGGTCACCGCCGGACAGGGCGGCTTCGGGTCGACGTACATCGAGGTCCTTGCGCAGTACGGTTTCACCGGCAACGTCACATTGTCAGCCTCGAACCTGCCGGCCGGTGTCACGGCTTCGTTCTCCCCCAATCCTGCTCCCTCTGGAAGCTTTGTCACGGGAACGTTTAACGTCAGCAGCACCGCTGCGGTCGGCTCCACTCCCGTCACGATCACCGGGGTTTCGGGGAGTCTCACCTCCTCGGCAAACGTCACGCTCAACGTCGTTCAGCCCACCTTCACTCTCTACACGTATTCCCCCCTCAGCCTGGGGCAAGGTACTTCGGGGACGCTCTCTGTCTCCGTGCAGGGGCAGTACGGCTTCCAGGGCTCGGTTGCGTTCTCCGTCTCGGGCCTGCCGCGTGGAGTCACCGGCGTCTGGGCTCCCAATCCATCTACCTCCTCCACTTCGCTTTACCTCAACGTCAGTAAGACGACACCTGCGGGCACGTATCCGCTCACCATCACCGGCACCTCGGGCGGCCAGACCGTCACCACCACGGCGACCCTGAATATCCTGGTGCCGACGTTCTCGCTCGCCAACTACTTCACCCCGGCCATTCCTCCGGGCACCAGCGGCACCGCGTACATCTACGTGAACGACGAGTACGGCTTCAATGGGAATGTGAACTTCTCGGTCTCCGGACTTCCCAGTGGTGTCACCGCATCGTTCTCGCCGGCAAGCTCGACCACATCCAGTTCACTCAATCTGACGGTTGGCAGCGCGACTGTGCCTGGACAATACAACCTCACCGTCACCGGAACGTCGGGCAGCCAGACGCAGACCGTTACCGTCCCCCTCTCGGTGCCTGCACCAACCTTCGGCATCTCCACGAACAACTACTACCTGACCCTGAATCCGGGGACGTCGCAGAGCACTCCGGTCACGATCTATCCGCAGTACGGCTTTGCGGGCAGTGTTGCCTTGTCGGTTTCGGGTCTGCCAACGGGCGTTACGGCGTCGTTCTCGCCCAATCCAGCTACCGGCAGCACCACCCTGACACTGACGGCGACAACGGCAGCCGTAAACGGAATCTACCAGCTCACGCTCACCGGAACCGGGGGCGGTGTCACGCAGTCGACTACGCTCCAGCTCACGGTCGCTCCGCCATCCTTCACTCTGGGTGCGGGATCTCCCGCCCTCGGTCCCGGCACTTCCACCTCGGCCTATGTCTACGTCTACGCCCAGAACGGGTTCACGGGGGCCGTCAGTCTTGGGGCCTCAGGACTTCCCTCCGGCCTCACGGCTTCGTTCGTGCCCAACCCGACAACGTACTCCAGCCAGCTGAACCTCACTGCCAGCAGCTCTCTCGCGCCCGGAGTCTATCCGCTCACCATCACCGGCACCTCCGGTTCGCTCACCGCCAGCACTACGATCCAGGTCACCGTCGGCGCCCTGGGCTTCACACTTGCCGGGCCGTATTACGTCACCGTGGGCCAGGGGTCCACGGTGAATTCCTATGTTTACGTCAACGACCAGTACGGTTTCGCCGGCCCGGTCACCCTCTCCATGGCTGGCCTCCCCGCCGGGATCACGGCGACATTCGGAACCAATCCCACCACGTACGAAACCCCGGTCGTCTTCACCGTCTCACCCGGCGTTCCTGCAGGGCCGTACTCTCTCACCCTGACCGGAACCTCGGGGGCCCTGTCCGCGACGGATCCCTTTACGCTCACCGTGGTCGCGCCTACGTTCAGCCTCTACGGGGGCTACAGCGCCTCCGTGAACCAGGGCGGCTCCTCGACCACGACAGTCACGGTCTCACCCCAGAACGGCTTCTCCGGTAGCGTGGCGATGAGCGTCTCCGGACTTCCAGCCGGCGTGACCGGAACCTTCTCGCCAACTTCGACGACCAGCAGCAGCGTGCTCACCTTCGCAGCCACCGCGTCAGCGGCTCCTGGCACCTATCCGCTGACCGTCACGGGTACGTCAGGCAACGTCACTCAGACCTTGTCCTTCCAGCTCGTCGTCAACGGCGGCAGCTTCACGCTCGCGGCTGCGCCTGGAGAGGTCGAACTGCCCGCGGGCTCGTCCGGCAGAACTGCGGTCTCCATCGCTCCGGTCAACGGATTCTCCGGCAACGTCAGCCTCGCTGCAACCGGCGTGCCCGCGGGCGTCACCGCGACGTTCTCTCCTGCCACTGCAACGACCTCGAGCGTGCTGACCTTCACGGCCAGCAGTGCGGCGGCGCCCGGCACGGCGACGATCACCATCACTGGCACCTCGGGCACTCTCTCGGGCAGCGCCAACGTGCAGCTGAACGTGCTCTCCGCCCAGAGTGGCAGCGCCACCACACTCTCGCTCTCCTCGGGCGGCAGCCCCGTATCCACTGTCGCCGCGAGCTCGAAGGTGACCGCGACCATCAACGTCACCTCCGGCTCGAACGCCTTGTCTGCCGGACAGGTCTACCTCTGCGACGCTGCGGCCTCCTCCTGCGGCATCAATCAGAATCGCGGCGTGGTGCAGATCGGCAGCAACGGCTCGGGATCTCTCGCATTCGTGCCAGGCATTGGCGTGCACTCCTACGTCGCCATGTTCGCCGGCATCTCCGGTGTCGCAGCCAGTACCTCCGCGGCGGCTCCGCTCACCGTCTCGGCAACACTGCCAAGCACCACGACCATCGCCCAGAGTGGTTCCGCCGGCAACTATACCCTGACCGCAACCGTCACCGGGCAGGGCGACGTGGCTCCCACGGGCACGCTCTCCTTCGTGGACACGACCAACGCCAACGCCGTCCTCGCGGCGTCCCCGCTACAGGCCGGAACGCCCACGCTCACCCAGACCGCCGCCCAGACTCCATCCGGCGACAGCTACACCAAGAGTGTTGTTGCGGCTGATGTGAACGGCGATGGCATCTCCGACCTCGTGGAGCTCGGTTCGCAGACCAATTCGTTGCTCATCGTACTCGCCAAGGGAGATGGCACCTTTGCCGCTCCGCAGGCCATCGCTCTTGGGACGAGCCCAGGCAGCATGGCGCTCGGCGACTTCAACCGCGACGGCCACATCGACATCGCCATCTCTGCGCCGAATCTCAATCAGGTGCTGATCTACCTCGGCAACGGAGACGGCACCTTCACAGCTTCGACCAGCATCGCTCCCACTGCCGCAGGGCCTGGGGCGCTTGCCGTGGCGGACTTCAATGAAGACGGCCTGCTCGATATCGCAGTGCTGAACACGAACAGCGGGGTCCTCAGTCTTCTGCTTGGCAACGGAGACGGCACATTTACGCCGGGCCAATACAGCCCTGCCGTCCCGAACGTGTCACTCCTGGCGCAGGGCGATTTCAACGGCGACGGCATCCCGGACCTGATTGCAGCCGGCACCAACTATTCCACCTCCCAGCTCACGGTGCTGCTGGGCAACGGGGACGGATCCTTCACGGCGGCTCCTTCGCAGGCCTTAGGCACTGCCTATCCGGTCTCCCTCGCGACCGGCGACTTCAATCTCGACGGGAAGCCTGACGTCGTTCTTCTCTTCTCCTATGGGTCAGAGGTCCTGCTGCTCGGCAACGGAGATGGAACCTTTACTACCGGCACGGCGCCGCCTTTCACCGGTACCCCCACGGCAGCGGCCGTGGCCGATATCAACCTCGACGGTAAGCCGGACCTCATCACCAACTCCGGGATCCTGCTGGGGAATGGCGATGGCACCTTCACCGCGTCTGGGCCTTCCTCCGTCAACATAGGGGGAAGTTCCATAGCTGTAGGTGACTGGAACGGAGATGGCATTCCTGACGTCGCCACGCCCGCCAGCTACTACGGTTCCGTGAACCTCGGGCTGTCCCAGTTGTCGCAGACCTCCACTGCAACTGCCACCAACGTGACTCCCGACGGCACAGGCCCGCACGCAGTGAAGGCCAGCTATCCGGGCGACACCAGCTTCGTGGCGAGCGCCTCCTCGACCACCAGCATCACGGCCCAGCCCGGACCGCCCGCAGTCACCGTTACACCGGCCACCCCGAGCATCAACGTCGCCCAGACCCTCTCGGTGACCATCGCGGTGAGCGCCGGAACTTCCAACCCCACACCTACCGGGACCGTGACCCTCGCCGGAGGCTCCTTCACGTCGCCCGCAGTCAGTCTTAGCGCCGGAGCCGCCACCATCACCGTCCCCAAGGGAGCGTTCTCCACCGGGTCGGCGACCCTCACCGCAAGCTATCAGCCCGACGTCGCGAGCTCGCAGTTCTACACGGCGGCCACGGGCATCGCTCCGATCAACGTCACCCTCATCACGCCCATCGTCCATGTCGGCATCTCCGGCTCCTCGATCACCACGACAACCTCCACCACCGCGAACATCTCGGTCACGGACCCCACCAGCACGGGCGTACCCACCGGATCCGTCACGCTGACTGGAGGAAGCTTCACCTCAGCGTCGGTCGCTCTGAGCAATGGAGCGGCCACGATCACCATCCCTCCCGATTCGCTGGCTTCAGGCTCTGACCCCGTCTCCGTCACGTACACTCCCGACTCCGCCGCGACGGCCGTATACGCTTCGGCAACGGGAACGGCGCAGTTAGGAGTCACCAAGACGACACCGACGCTGACCTGGTCGACACCCGCCTCGATCACCTACGGCACCCCGCTCGGCGCCGCGCAGCTCAACGCGACCTCGCCGGTTCCGGGCACCTTCACCTACACGCCGGCTGCCGGAACCGTCCCTGGCGCCGGTCCGCAGACACTCTCGGTCCTGTTTACTCCGACGGATGGCGTCAACTATGCGACCGCAACTGCCAGCGTTACGCTGACGGTAAACCAGGCGACGCCGATCATCACCTGGCCAGCGCCAGCAGCTATGTCCTATGGCACAGCGCTATCTGCGACGCAGCTCGACGCGACCGCTTCGGTCGCCGGAACGTTCAGCTACAACCCGGCGCTCGGAACAATCCTGAGCGCCGGCCCCGAAACCCTGTCGGTCACCTTTACCCCGACGGACGCGGTGGATTACAACTCTGCTTCCGCTACGACCACCGTCTCGGTCACTCAGGGAAATCCCTCGGTGACGTGGCAGACTCCCGCCGCCATCACCTACGGCACGCCTCTGAGTGCAGCACAGCTCAATGCGACGTCGACCATCGCAGGAACCTTCAGCTACGTTCCCGCAGCGGGTACGGTGCTTGCTGCAGGCTCGCCGGCGCTATCGCTCACGTTTACTCCCAGGGACGCTGTGGACTACCAGGCCACAACGAGCACCGTCACGCTGGCGGTCAACCGCGCTCCCTTGAGTCTCTCCGCCGCGAACGTCTCGCGCGTCTACGGTACGACCAATCCAGCCTTCACGGGCTCTGTGTCGGGAGCGGTCAATGGCGACAGCTTTACCGAGAGCTTCTCGACCGCAGCCAGCACAGCCAGTCCTGCGGGAACCTACGCCATCGTGCCCTCTGTGACAGGAGCCAACGCTGCCAACTACACGATCGCCGCAGCGAACGGCACACTGACCATCACGCAGGCCGCCAGCAGCACGTCGCTGGCGCTCTCGAACCAGAACCTCACCTTCACCGCGACTGTCTCGTCCGCGACCAATGGCACGCCTGGCGGTACGGTCAGCTTCTACGCTGGCCAGACCCTGCTCGGTACGGGAACCCTCAACAACGGTGTGGCCATCTACACCGCCAGTTCATTCCCGGCCGGCAGCGTCACCCTGAGCGCGCAATATAGCGGAGACATGAACTTCCTCTCCTCCGCCTCCACCGCAACGCCCGTCCTCGCGATGACGTCCGCAAGCAATGCGCTCAACGTCTCCACCGCCGGCACCGTCACGGACAACCTCACGCTCGGTGTTCCCACTGGCTATGCGGGGACCGTGCAACTCTCATGCTCAGGACTGCCGCAGCAGGCGACCTGCAACTTCCAGCCGGCCACCCTGTCCTTCTCCGGAACGTCCAGCAGCGGCGCCACCACGCTGACCATCGGTACCGGCGGCCTGGCAAGTCTTCGGGCTCCTGGGCCTCCCGGCTCCGGGCCGAGCACGATGCGATGGGCCGCAGTTCTGGGGCTGCCCGGTTTCCTGCTTCTGGGTGTCCGGGGCCGCCGCCGGCGACTACACAGTGCGCTGCGCTCGCTCGCCATGCTCCTGCTGATGTGCGGCGCTGCGAGTCTGGTCACCGGGTGCTCTGGCGCTGGATCCTCAGGATCAGGATCTTCGGGGTCAGGCTCGACGAAGTCGCCCGCCGGAACTTACACGGTTCAAGTGACAGCGACCACACCGTCTGGCGCGACCCAGTCCGTCAACATCGCACTGACGGTGCAGTAGCCGAGGTAGTCACTGCAAGAACTTGCTCCGGCAGGCAGACCAATGTTGTTGGTCTGCCTGCCGGAGCAGAGACGACGGCGTACCGCCTTCGAGTAAGCGCGAACCTCTAGTGGGCGATCGCTGAGTTCGAGGAGCTTCCAAGCGTATCGAAGAGTGGCGCTGCTGGAGTTGACGCAGGATTCTCCTCCACGGCAGAGATCGCCAGGATGCGAATCTTATCGTTCGTCGGCAACACAACGCTGTGTACGTTCGATGGGAGATCCAAAGAGTATGCGAAGAGGTAGGAATACTGGTACGGGGCATTCAGGCCTTCCGCCGTGTGATGATGCGAGGCGTACCACGCCAGCCCCGCAGGCTTGATGAACCCCTTTTCGAGGCCCACATAGTCTTCCGGATAGCTTGGCGATGGACGGCGAAGCTCGCGCTCCTCAAGGTCCTTCGGCGGCCACACCGCATGGTGCGCTGAGATATTCCAGTCGAACGTTGGTTCGTTCTTCCAAAGGCGCGTGTCCCACTGCCCGATGAAGCCGCTCCAGTCCTGCACAGTGAGCTCTACGGACTTCGAACCGACTCCGAAGCTCGCATGCTGATCACCACCTGTGGAAGCCGCAAGGACGTAGACGCGGTTGAAGTGTCCTGCAGGCAACGCCAACGTCTGACCGCTGGGCACGACGGCATTCGCGGAGCCCGTCGCAGCAGACGCCAGCGTGAAGTGGACCCCGTGATAGTCGACCACCGACGGCAACATCTCCGCAGGCAGAGTATTGCCCTGGCCGTCGAAGCCGCCGCCGGTAGCCTTCGTGTCATCGTTGCTGGAGACTGCGAGGGTGTAGGGCAGAGTCACCGGTTGCGAGTGCACTGCTGAAGCTTTCACACTTCCCTGCCCCAGCTTCAATGCGAAGGTGCGCGGCTGATACGCCGTGAACGAGGCAACGAGCTTGCCGTCGTTCACCTGCGCGTCGCCCACTGGCTGCTCCTGCCCGTTCACCTCACGAGCGGCAATGACAGGAGAGGCAAAGGTGACGTGCACATCCGATGCGGGTTTGCCATCCAGCTCCGCGACACGCAGTACGACCTCATCACTCTCTTCGGCCTTCTTCAAGGCAAAGACGCGCACGCGAGGGTTATCGATGGAAAGCAACGAGAAACTCTTGCCCAATGAGCCAGGGTGCGCTTCCGTAGCGAACGGCATCATCGGATCGTTGAGTCTATATGCTTGCCAGTCAGTCTGCGCCTGCCGCCAGTCACCCGCGTGACCCACGAGTCCAAAGGTAATCTCGTGATGCCCCCAGTCCTGGTTTGCCTGATCGCTATAGGCCCCTGGCGCACGATTCGTTGTGGGTTGAATCCCCGGCGACCGTAGCAGCGTAAGACGAATCGTGTTGTCGTTCGGCTTGTCGGAGGCGTTCTTGTAGTCCGTAAGGATGGTGACGCCGAAGGCACCGCTTTGATCTGTCAGATCGATCCAGCGATGCGACCCCACCTCGAACTGCCGCATTGTCGCGGTCGGACGCTGGATGGTTCCGAGGTCCTGGTTATAGGTTGCGTTCGTGTTGGCCGCAGTGAGCGGAAAAGCTACCTTGAGGTTAGAGGTCAGACCACGCCAGTCGATCGCGTTCTTCACTTCGACGCGGTTGCCTTCATCGCCCGCGGAAAGACTGATCGTCTGCACGAAGGTCGAGCCCTCGGTCGTGCGCGATACCTCGAGCGAGACGCGCACCGGCCCCGTCTCCTTGATGCGGATCTTTGCCGGGCCACTGACATAGGCACGCGGCGCAGCCTCGACCTGCTCGTAGTCCATGTTCCATGCGGGGTACTGCTTCGGCGTGTCGGTCGTGATCGCAAGCCGCACAGGTGCAGACAACAGCTCCTTGCCGAGCTTCTTGTCGAAGACGCTGGAGATATCGCCATCCGCGTTGAGCTGCACGCGGTAGTGCGCGTTTTCAAGCGAGCGTTCCGTTACCTTAAGTGACGAGTTTGCGGACACGGCCTTCGCAGCCGCCACGTGGTAGACCGCATAGCCGACTGAGGGCGCCTTCGCAAGGAAGAGCACCTTGCCCTCATCCATTTGCGACGGCGTCTCGCGGCCGTCGGGCCCGATGACGCGGACGGCAGTCGCCCCACCCGGCAGCGCGATAGTGGCTTCGACAACATCTTCGCGCTCCACGTTAAGTGGGTTGTAGATCACCAGCGGCACCCCGGGGCCCTGCGTATCCAGCACCGAAGAGACAGCCTCCGTGGCGCTCGTGATCACCCCGGCAAACTGGTTGGCCGTAATCACGTCATCGTTCCACGCATAGCGATACGTGCGCGGCGTCGCTGTGCCAGCCCCGGTATCGTGAAAGTGCCCACCGAGCTCCAGCGTCCAGGCATCGTTCAACCTCTGTTGTGGATACGGACGAGCACCCAGCCACTCTGCGGCGATCGAAGCCTTCTCGGCCGCGTCGGCAAGGGATTCGTTCCGCATGATCCAGCGCTTGTGATAGGCCTCGGATGTCAGCGAACCTGCCGAATGATTGATCAGCTCGAGGTCGCCCTTGTAACCCGGCAGGCGGCTCGTATCGAGCTTCGCCATATCGTTGAACATCTGGTCGGCCGTGGCCTCAACAACATGCACCGGGCCTTCTCCAACGCGCACCGGCTTATCGCTGTAGGATGCCTGCTCCTTGAGGAAGCTGAGCTGCGGAGGTGTCGGCAACACCGTTTCGCTCTTCGTCACGATGGCCTCAAGCAGCTTGACCGTCGACTCCTGCGTGGCTCCGCCAATGTCGCCGGTTCCCACATAGTGGTAATCCGCGAACAGGCCCGTGACCTTGCCGTCGAGGTCGATACGCTGCACCCAGTTTGGCTCGATCTGGCGGCGTTCGTACTGGCGGATCTGCAGCGGCGTCAGCTTCGCTTTCTCTTCATCGGTAAGCACGTGCTGCGAAACTGGCAGTGGTTCCCGGCTAAGATCTGTATACGCATTCCCGTTATAACTTCCAGGGTTGAGCGCAGCAATGACGGTCTTGCCGTCCGGACCTGTCCACAAGCCCACATTGAAAGGGATGCCCTCGGGTGTCTTCTCAGGCGAATCCGGCCCTCCCACGAGAGGCGCAGGCTGCCACGTAGCATTGAGCTTCTGCGTCGAGAACCCCTTCACCCCGGCATGGGCAAGGATGCTGGGCAGCGACGCGGGAAATCCAAAGCAGTCCGGCAGCATGTATTCATTGCTCGCTTTGCCAAAATCCTTCCTGAAGTATTCGTTGCCATAAAGCACCTGGCGAAAGATGCCTTCGGCGCTCGGCAGGTTCACATCGCCTTCTTCAACCGACGATCCCGCCGGGAACCACCGGCCCGCCGCAACGTACTTCGTCATCCGCGCATAATCGTCTGGAAAATACTCCTTCATCAGCCGATAGCGATTGGAGCCAGTCCAATTGAAGACGTAATGCGGGTAGCGATCGATATAGTCGAAGTTCACCCGCATCGTCTTCAGCAGATATTCGCTGATGGTCTGTGGCATCTCCCAACGCCACTGCGTGTCAAGATGCGCATAGGGCACAACGTACAGTGTGGGGTCCCTGGTGATGTCCGGCGCCTTCATGGTCTGGCCGGTTGCCGACAACGCAAGACTCAGGGCCGCAGGAACAAGAGGAAGCCAGCGACGCACTGTGCGGCCTGTCAGATCTTCATTGCGGAGAAAGTTTCTGGCATCGCCTGCCCGGCGGATCTTCGTCATGCTCGGCTCCAATGTATTCGAGTGATGGGTTCTGAGTTGGGTACGTCAGGTAGGCTGTGCGGGGCATTCGAAGAAAGCGAACCCCGCATGGAGTGGTCGCTCCATGCGGGGTCGTTGCTGGTGGATGTTAGTACGTGATGTGAAGACCAACCTGCAGCGTGCGGGGATTGCTGGTGGACTTGCCAGTAACCTGTCCGAACTGACCGGACGTGGGGTTCAGGTTCGGGCCCGACCAGTTGGGGTGGTTGATGAAGTTGTAGGCATCAGTGGTGAACTCCATGTTGGCGGTATCCGTGATGGCGAACTTCTTTTTGAGTGACAGGTTCCAGTCCTGGTAGCCGGGCTGGTAGATCGAGTCGCGAACGCCCTTCTGCAGGTTGAAGGTGCCTGCCGCCGGCTGCGTGAAGATCGCACTACCATCGGGGTTTGTTGTGGAGAAGTACTGCCCCTTGTTGGTGCTGTAGCCGGCGAACCCATGGAGGATTCTCGGTTTGCCATTCATCACCCAGAACTCGTTCTCTGAGCCGCAGCCGAAGCTGCCTTCTGCCGTACCAACACCGGCGTAGTCGTTGCTGGTACCGATGCCGCAGGGCGACCCTGTCTGAAACTGAGCCACGCCCGCGATGCGCCAACCACCAAGAATCTTGGAGGTCAACGTATGCTGCTCTCGCAGGAACGGCAGAGCCCAGACGTAATTGATCACCACCATGTGCCGGGCGTCATACTCGGAGGGCCCGTACAGATTGCTCGTGTTGTACGTGTCCGGAACGATGTCGCGGTAGTTGGAGCTGTCATCCATGCTCTTGGAGAACGTGTAGCTCAGACCAAAGGTAATGTTCTTCGAGTTGGTGCGCTGCAACGACGCCTGAAGCGAGTGGTAGTTCGAGGAGCCATTGCTCTGCTCCTGCTGGATGGCGGCAAAGCCCTGGTAGGGACGAAGCGCGTTGACGTTCACGCCGGGGTGGGCCTGCTGCGCCCCTGCTGTCGCCTGGTTGATGTCGAAGACACGCCAGTTGTGGAGGCCACGACCTCCCACATAGGCCAGCGTAAACATCGTGGAAAACGGAAGCTGCTGCTGGACCGCAAGGTTCCAGTTGTAGCGTACCGGAGCCTTCAGGTTCTGATTGAGGGTCGTGACGGTAAGCGAAGGCGCCACCGTGCTGTTGAGCGCGTAGCCAGGGTTGTCGACCATCGACGTGAGGTTGCCAGCCACCGCATTGACACCAATGAAGGGCTGGAAGGGTGGATTGCCGCCGGGGAAGATGTTGTCGAGCAGTCCCATGCGCGTCGCGAAGGTACCGAAGCCGCCGCGAAGCACCGCGGTTTGGTTGAGTTCATAGGCGAAGCCCACGCGCGGCTGTACCACGTAGGACGTGTTGACGTAACCATCCTTGAGTTTGGGCGCAAAGAGCAGGCTGCAGGAGCTACCATCGCATGCGGAGTTGATGGTGGAGGGTGTCGCTCCCACGACGCCGTGAGCAGCAGCGCTTGAAGGAAAGCTGGAACGACCGGGGATGACCATGCCGTCATACGGATTGCCCGTGCCAAGCAAGACATTGCCCGTTGTCTGATTCACGGTCGGTGCCGACGACGACTGGTAGGACGCGGGGTCGAAGAATGCAGCATTGCCCCAGGCAGCCTTATAGGGAGTCAGCGCAGTGAAGCGCAGACCGTAATCCACATGCAGTCGCTGCGTCATCTTCCACGAATCCTGTGCAAAGAAATCGTAGGACTGTCCGCGCCATTCGGTGTACGACTTGGGCCCGATCTCCGTGTAGCTGTCCGAGATGCCATACGCGAGATTCGCCATGGCTACACCGGTTGTTCCACCGTAGCCCGTGCGCCCATCGGAAAAGGCGAAGTTGCCGTTCTGGTTATTCGCACCGCCCGGGACCGTCGATACGTTGATCTGGTCGTTGTCATTTTCGCCGGAGTACATCAGCTGAAAGCCGGCCTTGACCGAGTGATTGCCCCAGACCTTGGTGAGGCTGTCCGAGTAGGTGTAGATCGGGCCGCCCGAGTGAGAAGGATATGGGCCACCGGCCAGACCGTAGAAGTTACCAAGACCACTGACCGTTGGAATCTTGTTGGGAGCAGCCTTGGCGCCGGGAATAATGTATGGGAAGTTGATCCCCAGCGTCTGGCGATTGAATCCGGCCAGCGCCGTATTCACCGGGATGTACACCTGATCCAGGCTGTACGTGACGCGAGCCTCATTGATCATGCTGGGGCTGATGATCCAGGTCCAGGTGAGGCCGTTGGTCTGGTTCGGACGGTTGAAGTAGCGTCCCGTCAGGCCAGAGCCCTGATCGAACGGAAGGTACTCGTTGTAGGTCACGTTCTGGCGGCGGAGCGAGAGCGTGTGATGGTCCGTAAGATGAACGTCCACGCTGATCTGCTGTTTGCGCTGGTTGATTGGGTGAGCGGCTCCGGCGATCCAGTTCTGCGTGCCGTTCAGGTAACCCGCTGTTGGACCAGGGTACGCATTGATGATCGCGATACCATTTGCGCTCTGGCGGCCGGTCGGAATTGTATTGTTCGTGAACTGCACGCATCCCGGTGCGCCGCCGGTGAGGCTGGGGCAGGTCGCAGGGTCGTAGACCTTGGTGCCTGTGGCGTACCAGGGATTTGCGCTCAACAACTCACTGAAGTTTCCTTGTCGCATCAGCGTCGTGGGAACGGCCTGCGTCTGCGTATCCGTGTAGCGATAACGGATCCAGTCTTCGGCCACGAAGAAGAAAACCTTCTCACGGAACCGATCGGTCCAGTGCATGCCCGGAATCCATACTGGCCCGCCAAAGGTGAAGCCGAAGTTGTTGTAACGGAAGGGCGAGGCAAACTGTGTCGTCGGACTTTGGTTGCGCGTCCAGGTGTTCGCATTCATCGCCGAATTGCGAAGATACTCATAGGCTGACGCGTGGAAGTTGCGGGTTCCGCTCTTGGAGACGATGCGAATCTGGCCACCGGCGGAGCTTCCATACTCTGCCTGGTAATCCGACGTGAGGATCTGCATCTCTTCAATGGCATCGGGATTCGCCACGCCAACGACCTGTGTGGAGCCGCGGGTGCGGACGCCAGGAGCGCCGTCGAAGGTAACCAGCGTGTCCTGCTGCCGAGCTCCGTTGACGTTGAACGGCACCGAGGTGCCAATGGCGAAGTTGAAGTCGCCCAGCGTGGTGCCGCTACGCATGCCAGGGATCAGTGACCCCATGAACAGTGGGTTGCGGCCATTGAGCTGCTGATCTGTGACGGTCTGCCCGCTGATTTCGCTCTGCATTGCGCCGGACTCGGTTTGCAGCACGACCGCACTTGCTTCCACCTCCACGGTCTGCGTCACCTCGCCGGGAGCAAGCGTTCCCTCGATGTCGAGCGCGGTGCTCGCGGCCAAGGGGTTATGTACGCTGACGAATTTCTGGAAACCGCCGGCCTCAACCGTCATCGAGTATGTCGCCGGCGGCAGGTTCGGGACAGTGTAATGGCCATCCGAATCAGTCATTACCGTGAATGCCTGGTTGGTTCCCTCGTTGCGGACGGTCACCCGCGCGTTGGGAAGTACGGCACCGGACTTGTCTCTCACAAATCCGCTGATGCTTCCCACGTCCGATTGTGAATATCCGGTAACGCTAACGAGAATGATCGTGGCGAAAATCAACCACGAGCGCAAGGCTTTCTTCCACTCGACGTTTTTCATAGGCTCTCCGAAGGTTTGACACAGTCAGGCTGCTTTGTTTTGGCGCACGAATATGATTGCGCTATCAGAGCGGGACAGCTTATACGCTGCGAGAAAATCGATTGTCAACCGATTTAAGCGCTAACGTAGGCCGGTAGTTTGAAGAGTCTGTTAGCGTTCTGAGAGCAGTAGGTGAACACTGATCATGTCCAAACCGTCAACAGTCCGGAAAGCAACGCTGGTCGACGTGGCAAAGGCCGCAGGAGTCGGCCCGATGACGGTCTCTCGCACCATCAATGGCCACCCCTACGTGTCGGAGTCGACCGCGAAGAAGGTCCGCGCGGCCATCCGGAAACTGGGATATCGCCCCAACCAGGCGGCACGAATATTAACCGGCCAGTCATCGAAATCCATCGGTCTGATCGTGCCTGACGTGGCCGATCCATTCTTTTCCGTGGTCAGCCGCGCGGTTCAGCAGGCAGCGCGGAAGGTCGGTTATACCGTCTGGCTGGCAGTGTCAGATGGCGACATCGCCACCGAAAAGGCCGAGATCGAGCAGATGAAAAATCATCCGGTCGACGGCATCGTCCTCGCCCCGGTTAGCAGCCGGGCAAGGCACCTCACAGCGACCGCCCTGGGGTCGATTCCGATTGTGACCATCGACCGTCCGCTCGAGGGCCCTTCCACCGACTCAGTCGAGGTCGAAAACCGCAAGGGCTCGCATATGGCGGTGGAACATCTGCGAAGCCATCGGTATCAAAGAATCGCGTGCATCGCGACGGACTTTCATCTACGGTCGATCAGACTTCGCGTGTCTGCCTACGAAGAATGCCTGCGCCAGGAGAAGTTGCCAGTCACGAAGGTGATTCTCGAACCCGGTGAAGAAGTCCTGCCTGCGCTGAAGGCGCTTTTCAAACTGCGCCAGAAACCGGACGCCCTCTTCATCACTAACAATGTCTGCACCACTCGCGTCATTCAAGCGCTGCAGGTGCTTGGGATTCGCGTTCCCGAGGACGTTGCCCTCGTTGGCTTCGACGACGTTGACTTCTATTCCCTGCTAAGTCCGTCGATCACAGCAGTTCGCCAGCCAGTCGCGGAGATCGGCGCCGCAGCAGCCGAACTCTTGTTGAACAGGATTCGCAATGAAGGACCATCCGCACCGGTGGCCGTCACGCTTCCGGTGGAACTCGTCGTGCGGGAATCCTGCGGATGTCCCCCAAGCAGCCAAGGCTAGGCACAAGTTCCGCCCCATTTTCACCCTGTTCAGGTGCACATCTAGAGGTCTGCTCCGTTGGATGCAATCATCGAGCTGTAGAACTGTGCACTCAGCTTTGGTGTGCGTGTCTGATTCCCGTAATCCACGTACACCACGCCAAAGCGCTTGCTGTATCCATCCGCCCATTCGAAGTTATCCAGCAGGCTCCATACAAAGTAACCTTTGACCGCTGCACCATTCCTGATCGCCTGCCGCATCTGCCCCAGGCAGTTTCGCAGGTACATCACGCGGCCCGTGTCCAGCACTTCACCCCTGGATGTCATCGTGTCCGCGGCCGAACAGCCGTTCTCGGTGATGTAGATCGTCTTCGGTTGCCACAGCTCCTGCACGAGGCGTGGTCCCCAGTGCATGCACTCCGGGCTTACCGTAAGCCACGTGCTAGCCGTGTGCGGAAAGTCGGAAGGCGTTGGCAGCACTTCGTATCCACCTGGAGCGCTGCGGACGTACGTCGATGTATAGAAGTTCAGGCCTACAGCATCCAGCGGCGACGAGATCGTACGCATCTCATCCGCCGTAAATCGTGGGGCATCGTCCTCCAGGCGGCGTAGGTATTTCTCGGTATAGCGGCCCTCAAGAATTGCCGTGAGGTAGGCTGCGTTCTCCTCGCGCATGGCCAATGCGGCCGCGCGAACATCCTCGGGCTCCAACGTCGCAGGGACGGGTGCTACCGGATTCTCACAGAGCCCCACCCGCACGCCCGTTGCGCTATGCGCGCGGATCGCCTGTACGCTCAGACCGTGCCCCATCAGGATGGTGTGGGTCAGTTGCGCCAGCCGCTTTCGCCCCACCGCGAGTCCCGGCGCATGGGTGCCATTCCCATACCCTAGCTCTGCAAACGTGCGGATTTCGTTCATCGTGAAGAAATGCCGCACGCCAGCGCGCGAGAGCTCACCGGCAACATAGCCTTCGTAGTCCGCCAGGTGACGAGCCGTGTCGGGATTCTCCCATCCGCCGTTGTCCTGAAGCGCTTGGGGCAGGTCCCAGTGATACAGCGTGCAGAAGGGCTCGATTCCATTCGCGTGCAACTCGTCCACGAGCTTCTTGTAGAAATCGAGGCCTTGCACGAGCGGCGTGCCGGAGCCTGATGGAAACACGCGCGGCCACGCAACCGAGAATCGAAAGGCCTGCAGTCCCATCCGCTTCATCAGCTGGACGTCGTCACGATAGCGGTGAAAGAAATCGTCCGCGACATCGCCCGTATCGCCGTTCTGCACCTTGCCTGGCGTATGCGAGAAGGTATCCCAGATTGAAGCGCCACGTCCCCCTTCATGCACCGCGCCCTCAACCTGATACGAGGCCGTCGCCGCGCCCCACAAGAAACCTGCGGGAATGCCATCGGGCCCGTGGGGTTCTGACGGCTTCTCTTCGGCCAAAGCCTGCGAGACTGCCGGCACTGCAGCTGCGCTTCCCAACAGGCGCGCAAATTCGCGGCGCGTCCAAAACCCCTTCATGCCACTCCTTGTATGACTCTTTCCAACCTCGGGGACGCGTGCATCCATTGCACGGCAACCGCACGCGCCCCTCCGGGATTCGTTACTTCACCGTCAGTGAAAAAGTGAATGTCTTGACGATGTTGCCTGCCCCGCTCGTCGGCACCGTGGTGGTGCCATTCGGCGTTCCGGTCATCGTCACCGTCACGGTCGAGGTTCCGCCCGGCGTCTGGTTCGCAACGGAGCTTCCGCAGCCGCTCAATCCAAGCAACGCCGAGCAGGATGCTACAACGACCAAAGCGGTGAGCATGCTGTTGCGAATCGAGAGCCACTTCCGCCGCCGCTGCGCACCGAGCAGCAACAAGCTTCCAAACGGGAGCACCCAGGCAACGGTCGAAGGCGCCGGGGTGTCGGTTGTGATCGTCAAGGTGACGGTCTGCGGTGCAAGGTTGGTGCCCGTGAACTGCACGGTTGCTGGGATAAAGGCGCACTGCGTGTTTGCGGGCAGCCCCGAACATGCGAAGTCCACACCGCCGATATAACCGCTGATGGGTGCAATGGTGAACGTGGTGCTAGCCGAGCCCGGCGCGCTGACGGTCATCGACGCCGGCGTGCTGGATACAACATATTGCTGCGAGATGAGCGCCACCTGCACGCCGTTCGACGTCGATCCTCCGAAGCCGGAGTCGCCGCTGTACACCGCCGTGATGGTGTAGGTGCCCGCCGGCAGAGTGGTTGTCGTGACCGTCGCAATCCCCGAGTTGTTCACGCTGGCCGCCGCAAGAACCGTGCCTCCGCTCACGAAGTTGACGGTGCCAGTCGGCTGGCTCGACGTGACCGCCGAGGTCACCTTCGCCGTGAGCGTGATGCTCGTTCCCGGTGGAACACTGACAGCGCTCGTCGCGCTGCTCGTAAGAGTGGTTGTGGTCGGAGCCAACACGACGACGATCGTCGCGGTCTGCCCCGCGCTGGCGGCATAGTTTGCATCGCCACTATAGGTTGCGTCGATGGTATCGTTGCCGGCTGGGAGGCCGGTGATCGTAGCCGAAGCCTGACCATTGGTCAGAGCCACAGTCGTGTAGGTGACGCCGTTCACAAGGAAGGTCACGGTGCCCGTCGGCGTGGTCGTTGAGCCCTGCGACGTCACCACGACATTCGCCGTCACCGAGGTTCCATACGTGGTCGTTCCGCCAGGCGTTATCGTCAACGCGGTCGTTGTCTTGGGCAGATTGATGCCTGTGCCCGTGAAGGCGCCAGTTACAGGCGATGCATTCACTGCATTCGAGCTGATGGTCAGCGTCTCCGTGCGCACGCCCTGGGCCGTCGGATCAAACGATGCCGCGACGGCGCAACTCGTACCGCTGGCGATCGACGCCCCGTTCGCACAGGTGTTTGTCGCAGTGGTGCTGATGGTGAAGTCGCTCGTGTTCCCTCCAGCCGAGTACAGCGGCGAGCCAAAGGTCAGGGAGGTATCGCCACCGTTGCTGAAGATCAGGCTCTGCGCCGAGGTCGCTGCACCTACGTTGCTCTTGCCAAGGTTCAGCAGCCCTGCAGTCCGCTCGATCTCTGTGACCGAAGGCCCATTGGCATCCGCCACGTAGAGATTGCCCGCGCTATCCAGTGCCGCCGACACCAGTTTGCTGAAGCCGCTGCCCAGGGAGGTTGTCGCGTTGGTGTTGTAAGACCCACCGCTGTATGCGATGCGGGTCACCGAGGTCCCGCTGTTCTGCACCACATACAGGCTGCCCGCATCGTCGACTGCAATCGTGCCGGGAGTGCTCAGCCCGCTGACAGCTGTCGTCGCGACTCCGCCGCTAACGGTGGATATCGTCCCCGCCGCGCTGTCGGAGACATACAGCGTGCCGCTGGCATCGAATGCAAGGCCTGCGGGAGCGGTAAGCGCCGCCACCGTCATGCGGCTTGTGAAGTTCAACGTACCGCTCTGATTCGGAATGCGCAGCACCGTACCAGCGCCGGTGTTCGCGACGAAAAGGCTGCCTCCGGCTCCGAACTGCAGTGACGAAGGGCTGTTGAGTCCCGTGACCACGGCGGTCAGCGTGCCGAAGGTTGTCCCGTCAAAGGGGATCTCGAAGATTGTGTTTGTTCCCAGGCTCGCCACGTAGACACTGCCGTCCGGCCCCACAGCGACAGCACCGGGCAATGACAGCCCTGAAGCGATCACGGTTGCGGTCGTCGCTCCCGCGGGGAGATAGGACACGGTTCCCTTCGCGCTGTCCGTCGCAAAGACATTCCCGGCCGGATCGACGGCAACACCTGCAGGAGTGGCCCAGCCAGAGCCCAATGCGATCTGCGTTCCCGGGTCCACCGTCAATGCTGCTCCCGAGCCCTGACCGGTCACGGCGACCTCTCCAGCAAGTCCCGCTGCGGTGAGCAATACCACGGCATCCTTGCGCATACCCGGCGTGGATGGCGTGAACGTAAGGTCGATGGTGCAGGAAGCTCCAGGCGCGTAGGTTCCGGTTGCCGCGCACGAACCCGTCCCGGCGTTCGCGACCTCAGTCGAGACCCCCACGCCTGACGCGTACCGGAAACCCGTCAACGTCGTCGCAGCGTTGAAGACTACATTCACCGTCTGCGTCGCAGAAGTGGAACCGACCGCCACTGCGGCGAACCGCACATTGCCGATCGTGTTCTTGAAGACGTTCGTGCCGTCCGTCGCGTAAAGAGTTCCGTCCGCACCCACAGCGATGTCATTCACCGAACTCTGATTGAGGACAGTGAACGCATTCGCCCCGGACAGTGCGCCGTTGATGTACGGCACCTCCACGACCGAGCTTCCAGTGGTCACGAAGACGTCACCCGCAGCGTCAGCGCGCAAGCCCGCGATGGGACTGAACGTGGCACTCACTGCGGTAGCGCTGGTTGCGCCTGCGGGCAGGCTGTACAGCACACCGCCCGTCGAGTACGCAAGATCACCTGCAGCATCGGCAGCAACATGTGAGTTCGCATCCAGCGTCACGCCCGTCACCGTCGAGCACACACCGGCCGAGGTGATCTTGAACAACGGTGTCTCATTGTTTCCGGCGACGTACACATTGCCAAGACCGTCGGCGGCAACGTCCTGCGTGCCCAGGTAGTACCCATCCAGCGAGTTACACGCCGGAGCCAGATCCGTTGCCGCGCCACCGTTGATCGCGACCTGCCACAGGTGGCCCGCATAGTCGGTCATGTAGGCATAGGTGCTGTTCGCCGCTACGCCCTTCGGATAGCCTCCGCCACCTGAGGGAGCGGTATACAGCGTGATCTCCGCGCCTCCGCCTGCCGGCCGTTCAGCAAGAATGCCGCTCCCCGGCCGCGTGAAGAAGAGGTCTCCCGCCGGGTCCGTGGCCAACGCCTGGGCTCCCGACAGATTCGTGTAAGGCATCGTGCGGTACGAAGTCACTGCCGCGGGTACCACAAATGTCTGTGCCCTCATGGCGACCGCACCGGCCGCGACTCCCACCGCCAGCAAACAGCTCTTTTTCCATCCGGAAAGATTGCGCATCATCCTGCTCCTCAGAATTCTTCAACTCACATGCCGCTTTAGAAGGTGAACTTCGCAGCCATCTCGACGACACGACGGCCTTCCCGCAAGGGAGCAATGCCAAAGCCGCTCTGCGGCGTCGCCAGGGCCGGATTCGCCGTGTATCCATCCGCCGCAGTGTTACTCAGGTTCAGCTGAATCTGGTTGGGAAACGACGTCGAGAACGTCGTCAGCGGATGGTTCAGAAAATTGAACGCCGCGAACCGAAGCTGCAGGTTGCGCGCCCCGCCAAGAGGCACATTGCGCATCACCGTCAGATCGCTGTTGAAGAATGCGGGACCATGAATGTACGGATAGTTGAACGGCCCGTTTTGCCCGATCTGCGGCAGCTCGAAGCAGCTTCCGTTGACGAACTGATGCGCCGCCGTGTGCACGGAGGGATCGCAGGTGAGGAGCGGCTGCAGCTGCACGTCCGGAGTTCCCAGGAAGGTCTTGTTGTCCACGTTCAGCTGCGTCCCTCCGGTCGGTCCCAGCTTGCCGGTGAGGTTGAAGTTCGCATAGTAGGTGGCCTGCAGGTCCGGTCCGCTCTGCAGCCCGGTAATCCCCGAGATGGCCCAGTGATTCAGCACGATCTCCAACGGGCGATGCCCCTTGTACGGCGCACCTTCGTCATAGCTATAGGTCGCATTGAAGATATGCGTGTGGTCGAAAGAGAGTACGCCGTAGTTATTGCGCAGGTTCGTGGCATCCACGGCGTTGCCGTTATAGAAGCCGTCCTTGACGCCCAGCGCCTTGCTCCACGTGTAGTTGAAGCCGTAATTCAGCTTGCCCGCCTGCTTTGTCCACGCCGTCTGGAGCCCGTTGTAATAGGAGTAGAGGTTATGCCGCGTCTCATAGACGTTGCCGAGATTCGGATAGGGACGATAGTCGTTCACCTGGCTAGCGGAAAGCGAATCGATCGCACCCAGCGGCGTCACTGCCCCCGTGATCGGATCCGGCTTGAAGAACGCGCCGTACGGAACCGGGTTGATGTTCTGCAGCGAAAGGGTGAGGTTGTTCACATTCTGCGCTGTCAGGTAACGGCCCTGATTGCCGGAGTACGCGACCTCAAGCTGCGAGTGACCCGGCATCTGCTGATCCAGCGTGAGGCTGTAGGTGTAGGTCAACGGCTGCTGGCTATCGTTGCGATCCAGCACGTAGCTGTTCGTGGAGGCCGAACCAGAGGAGTAGTTGCCCGTTCCGACGGACGCTCCCACGTTCGTAGCACCAACCTGGTTCAGGTCAATGCCCGCGCCGCCGGAGATGGTTGTGACGATAACTCCCTGCGCCTGAGCCGCGGCCAGTTGCACAACGTTCCAGTTGTCGTGGTTGCGATACATACCCCAGCCGCCGCGGATCATCGTCTGTCCATTGCCGCGGACATCGAATGCCATGCCCACGCGGGGTTCATAGAACGCGAACCGCGACGCTGCGCCCGACGTGGGCACTGAGGGATTGATCGCGTGATACGTGTACCCCTGATGCGCGCTTGTGGTGCTGGCGGCCGTCGTCGGATCGAAGACCGAGATGCCAACTCCATGCGCATCGATCCAGGGCCCCAGGTGCTCGAACCGCATGCCGTAGTCGACCGTGAGACGCGACGTGACCTTCCAGGAGTCCGTCGCGTACCAATCGATGTTCCAGAAGTACAGGTTCTGCTGCGGTTCGCTGCTCTGCTGGTTGTACTGCTCGATCATGCCCTGCAGGAAGTTAGCGAGATAGTTCCCGCTGGTAAACACCGTGGCGCCGTTAGGGTCAGTAAACGTCGATCCGTAGTAGTAATCCGCGATGCGTCCGCTGGTGCTTGAAACACTCGAGGACAAGCGTTGATTGTTCACCACCTTCTGCACCATCCCACCTGCCTTGATGGTGTGCGACTTCACCGCGTACGTCACGTTGTCCGTCACAGAGGGCAGCATCTTGTTGGCATACGGCTGGCCCACGCTGAAGTCAGGAGCGAGCATCAGCGGCAGGCCATCCAGTCCGTAGTCGCTGAACTGTGGATATTGCGTGCTGTTGCTCAACGGCGCTCCGTTGGCGCCGGTGAGGCCGGCATAGGCCGGGCTTGCTGGATATCCGATCGTGGACTTCAGCAGCGCCGCAGGCGTCTTCGGCACAAACGCCTGGTGCAGCCACGTGATGTTCGCCTGCACCTCGTTCGTCAGTTTTGGCGAAGCGATCACTGTCAGGTTCAGGCTTCCAGTCTGCGAGTCGACTGTGCTCAGCAGGCCGCCTCCCGGCGTATCGATGCCGCCCATCGGAGCTGTCTGCGCTGGAGAGTAGTACGGAACTTCAGGGACGCCGTCCTTGCCGCGCTCGATGTTGTAAGTTCCAAACAGCTTCACACGATCCGAGAATGAGTAGTCCATCCGCGTGCGTGCCTGCCAAAGATCGTTGTTCACGAGGTTGGTGTGGTAGTAGTTGAAGCCGTTGAGTGGCGCCGAGTTCGGCAGAGGAATAATGCTCAACAGCGCCTTGGCGCCCGGATCGATGTAGCTTGTGCCAATCTGGCCATTGCCGATGACGTGACCATCGCGCGTCTGCGTTGGCACCACCGCGATGTTGTTGTAGCTCGCGTTGGCGACGACGCTGGTCCCATTCGGATTGCACCCGCTGATGATGCTGGTCCCCAGATACGCCTGCAGCTCCGTGCAGCTGAAGTCACCGTTGCGCATGTTGGCCGTTGGCACCAGCGCATGCGCAATCGCCTGCGAAGCGCTGCCGTACGCGTAGATGTTGCGCTGTGCGTAGTCCTCGGCGCCGACGAAGAAGGTCAGCTTCTTCGAGTGATTGAAGCTCGTTCCCGGAATCTTCAGTGGCCCGCTCAGGTTCGCACCCGGATAGACATAGCGGTCCTGCGGTTTGGCCTGGCCTTCGTACTTCTGCAGCCAGTCCTGTGCATTCAACTGAGACGCGCGGGCGTAGGCGTATAGCGAACCGTGGTAGTCCTGCGTTCCGCTCTTGCCCACCGCATTCACCACGATGGGTCCGTTCGAGGTCTCGGCGGTGAAGTTCGAGGTCTGCACCTTCACCTCCTCGACCATCTCCTGGTTGACGTTTTGCACGGAATCGCCATAGTTACCCGGGTCGGAGACGTTCGCTCCATCCGAGAGCAACGTCACGCCGTTCGCTGCATTGCCGCTCGCCGCATACGAGCGAAGAGCTCCCGTAATGCTGACCTGCGAAGGGTCATACTGCGTGTTGTCGATCGAGTTCGACGTCTGCGCGATCGCAAACCCAGGCAGCGTCTTCACCAGCTCGCCTACATCGCGGCCTTCCACCGAGAGCTTCGCGATGTCGCTGCTCGTAATCAGCGTGCTCCGCTCGCCGGAATCGATCAGGCCCGCATCATTTGCCGTGACGGTCACCACCTGCGTCACCTCGCCCACCTTGAGCACGACCTTCGAAAGGTTCTGGCTGTCCTGCGGATTCAGGTGCACCCCCTTGACCACGGCGCTCTCGAAGCCCGTATAGCTCACGGTCACGGCATAGTCGCCCGTCGGGACCGCGGCAAAGACAAAGCGCCCTTCCGAGTTCGACTTCGTCTTGCGCTCGCTGCCGTTGTTCGTGTTCCTCAGCGTCACGTCTGCACCGGGAACGATCGCCCCGGTAGTGTCCAGCACATTACCGCTCAGCGTCGCTGTGGTCGTCTGGGCCATAGCAGCTGTTGGCGCCAGCAGTACTGCGGCCGCTGGAGCCATCCCCGCCCCAAGCAACACGGCACGCACCGCCCGTACCAAGACTGTTCTCCTCTTCGTAACGTTCGTAAAACCCATGACATCGCCTCCGCGTACTGATCGATCTCTTGTTGCCGGCGCAATTGCTTCGCCAATGAATACTGTCCCGCTCAAACTCTCGCCACGCTTCGCTTCAAACCCAAACCGCAATCTCATCGCGCCCTCACGGCGAACAGGTCGATGTCCGCGAGGTCGCCGTTGCCTCCGCCGGTGTCGGTCACCAGCGCGATCGTGTGCTCGCCTGCTGGCAGATGCACGATCGGCCCTTCCGCCATCAGCCATGCGCCATGGGTATCCGGCAGCGCAAACGGCTTCGATGTCGGCTTCTGATCGAGATTGAGGTGCAACGATCCGCCTGCGCCCTTCGATCGTTCGCGCACAACAAAGCGATAGTCGCCCTCAGCTGCAACACGAACGGCATAGTTGATGTATCTTCCAGCCTTGAGCCCGGTCAGGTATTCCCCGCCCGCGCTGGTCTCGGTTCCCGACACATCGGGCATCCGCTCCACGGTGGGGCCGGCCTCGCCAAACTCAGCGCTGTAGCTGTAACCCATCCCGCCACCATCGAACTCTTCTGCCTGCACCGCTCCCGGCAGCTCTGCCGCCAGCCCGTCATACGCCGCGTCTGACTTGGTCACATCCACGTAGTCGAAGCGAGCGATGTTCGGTGCCTTGTTGTCTCGCGCGGTGGCAATCAGCCCTGCGGTCAAGTCACGCGGCATCGCAATCTTCGTATTGCCTACTGCCGTCCAGCTCTTGCCGTCGACCGACACGTAGCCGGTAAATACATTGCCCGAGCGTCCTACCTTCATCCAGGTAGCAGCGCCCTTGTAAGGCACTTCGCTTGGTACATCCCCCTCCGCGTTGCGGAAGCGAAAGTGCACGCTGCCATCGGGCGAGACAAATGCCATCGCGAACTTTGCCGCCGCACCGTGGCCATCGCGCAGCATGACCCCGGCCTTGGCCTGCGCGACCTTGCTCGTCTGGTCGATCACATGCGCGGTCACCTCACCATCGCCACTCAAGCCCCTGTAGGCATACTGAAACTGGTCGAAGCGACCAGCGATCCCGAATCCGCTGCCAGCGACGGTCCATACACCTTTGTCGATTCGCGCACTGCCGGCGAGGGCTGGACCGCCCACGTCATCGCTCCCCCAGGACCTTGGCAGTGCTGCTTCGTCGCGCTGGTAGACGCGGACATAGTCCACCACCATCGTTGGTGTCGGGCTCGTAGAGGCATCCGGATAGCCAAAGAAGCCGCCGCCCATGGCCAGGTTCAGCAGCAGGTTGAAGGGCTGGCGATCCTGCTCCCAGACCTCTTTGCCGTTCAGGGTTCCGACGGACTGCGTCGAGCACAGCTTGCCATCGATGTAGAAGCGCACCTGTCCCGGATCCCACTCCGCCGCAAACTGGTGCAGCCCTCCCGATGGCGGTCCGGGAAATCTAAACTCGCCAACCTGATCCACGTAGCCGACGTTCGACCCCGGCTCCTTCGGCCCATGCGTTGAGGCACGCACCACCAGGGGGTCGATTTTGTCGGGAGCTCCCGCCACCGGATTCCACTGCTCCATCACATCGATCTCGCCTACCGCCGGCCAATGGACGCCACCTGTCTCCTGCCCCAGCGCCCAGAAAGCTGGCCACACTCCCTTGCCCGCCTCTGGCAATCGCAGGCTGGCCTCGATCCGTCCATACCGGAACGCAGGAACCGAGATCATGCGAGCCGAGGTGTATACCGGTTCATCCTTTCCAGCCAGGGTCACAGTCTGGTCCGAACGGACCGCCACCAGCACCAGATGGCCTTTGCCATCCAGATACGCGTTCGGTTGGCCGGCCTTGCAGGGTGCAGGACCAGGGTCGTCAGCAGGAGAGCAGTAGGTCTCTGCCTCCTGGTTACCGCCAACTTTCTCTCCTGGACCGACCTCGAACCTCCACTTTGCCGCATCGGGCACCGCTCCTGTCGGCCCGTCAAACTCGTCGCCCCAGGCGAGCGTCCAGCCGGTCTGAGCCATTCCGAGTCCACCATGCAGCGCGAGGGTCAGGATGCCGAACACAGCCACCCCCTTCGCCATCCTCCAAACAAGACCTTCCATACCTTCAACCCCAACTCCGGAACACGACGATTCGAAAATCCTTCGAACGCCATCTCCAAACACGTCGCGAACCCTGTTCTGTAAGCGACGCCAACCCTACGCATCGCAATCACTCCCCCGGAAGGTGTCGTACGGCATGACTGGGGCGGTTTGGGCAGAAAGTCTACTGTTGCCAGAGCTTTACCTGGTTGATTCGAACCTTGATCGGGTCAGGTATGATACCCTTTCGCACGTGTCGGGACGCGCCAATTCGATGAAGCATGAGGTACAGGGCATCCCTGTTTCGCTCATCGAAGATCAGCTCAAGCGCCTCGAGACCGATCCGCTATTCTCCAACAGCCGCCGCTACCCGAGCTTCCTCGGATTCGTCGTGCGGAAGACCCTTGAGGGTCATGAGGATGAACTGAAGGAACGGACGATCGGCATCCAGGCCTTTGGCCGGGTCAACACCTACGACCTCAGCGCGGACCCGGTAGTGCGGGTGACCGCCGGGGAGGTTCGCAAGCGCCTCGCGCAGTACTATTACGACGCGGCGCATCAGTCCGAGCTCCGCATAGAACTCCGTCCCGGCTCGTACGTCCCGGACTTCCGTCTTCCGGCCGCTCCTCAGGCCGAGCCTTCAGAGGGAGCACAGACCTCTCTCGTTCACGAGCCTGCTCCGCTGGTCCTTCCCCCCAACTCTCCCACCATCCTGGCCCCGGCAATAGCCACCGCCGCAGTGCCCGCCAACTCCGTCCGATGGAGGTCCATCGCCATCGGTCTGGCGCTCGCTCTCGTCGTCGCACTCGTGGGGGACGCTCTTCCGCTGCTCCACCGCACCAGCGCCACGGACTCATTCTGGTCACCCATCACGGGTGCGGGAGCGCCTGTGCTCATCTCCGTCGGCTCGGTCGTCGCCATGGTGAACAGCAACGCCGTCGCACCACCGCCTGATACCGTCAGCGGCCATCCCCTCGCTTCAGACCCTATCGCCGTCTCCGATGCGACCGCGCTCTCCAGCATTCAACAGGTGCTCTCCGCCCGGTCTCGGACCAGCACACTGAAGTCTTCGACCTCGACCACATTCTCCGACCTTCAACAAGGTCCAGTCGTGCTCATCTCCGGCTTCAATAATCTGTGGACCGTGCGTATCACCGAACCGCTTCGCTTTCGACTGGCACGACTCTCCACCGACGACTACGCCATCCAGGACCAACGGGACCCCACGAACCGCAAGTGGGCCATTAACACCGCGACCCCCTTCGACAAGATCGGGCACGACTTTGGCCTGGTTGCCCGCTTCCACGACCCCACGACGGAGCAAATCGTCGTGGTGGCCGCCGGCATCGGTGAAAACGGCACCATCGCCGCCAGCCGGCTGCTCACCGATGAGCGCTATCTCGCAGAGCTCAAACGCGCCGGAATCTTTCCACGCCCCGACCAGAACTTCGAGTGCATCGTCGAGACCCAGATGATCGACGGCAAGCCTGGCCCGCCACGGATCGTGGACTCCTACATCTGGTGAGGTTTCCAGTCTTGACGACTGATCTGCGGATCGCAACCAGGATCTAGGGTTGCGGCTCGATCTTGATCCTGATCTGACCTCGCCCTGTGATCATCGTCTTTACGCCCACGCGAATGAACGGATTGCCATACTCATTGATCCGTTCCTGGTGAACCTGCACAGTCGCCGGCGACGTGATGCTTACCAGCACACGCTCTCCATGCATGGTGAAGAGAAGCGAATGCACATCCAGCACCTTTACTTCGCCGTGAGTTGGTATCGCCTCATCGATCTCGGTCGGTGAAGCGACGTCAAAATCGTCAACGATCTCTATTGCACCGCGCCCTGCACGCGTGTGCTTCCACGTTCGAGTAAAGCTGCGAAGTCCGGGCACGTCATACGCACCCTTCAGGTCCAAAGCCCATACATCTTCCTGCTCGGAAAAATCCGCCTTGAGTACCGTGGGCTTCACTGTTGTCGCATCCTTCTCCAGGTGGCCATCGATCATTGGCACGGGATGCCCATAGGAGTTAAGAAGCTTCGAATCAAAGCGCTTCGAACTGAAGGTATCTGCGGTGTAGGCCATCGGCCCACCTGGATCGCCAAGCAGCTGCTCCAAGCCCAGGCCAATCGAGAACGAGCCAATATCGTTGTGACTGTGACCTCCATTACCACCTCCCTTCATCGTGATGGCGATGCCGCTCTCAGTAGCGGGCCGCGAGACGAGTACTCCAGCGACAGGAAAGTATTGGCGCAGAGTCGTCGAGTCGGCACTCCCATGGCTCGTTCCTTGAAGTATGGGCACGAGATTCCAGGTGTCCACGATCCCGACGAGGGACTCACCGAAGGGGCGTTGTTGCTGCGTAGGAGCCGTCTCCTGCAGACCATACGCATGGTCAATATATGCGATGAGCCCAGTATTGGGAGAGAGTCCAAAGCGTGCATCGCCAAAGTCAGCCATCACCCCAGGCAACATCTGGAAGCGATGACCAAAGAGCGCGCTCGACTCGACGGCTGCATTCCGGAAGAGATCGATCCTCCCCGCAGTCTGATGCCAAAGCGTCTCACGAAGCAACGAATAGTGAGTGAAACCATAGCTCCAATAACCGATCCCCTCTTCGCTATATCCGTCAGAGGTAAAGCTCTTCAGATAGTTCTGCGAGTATGCTTCCGCTACCGCTGCGAAGTATGCCCGGTCCTCCCGGGCAGGAAGCAACGCGAGCGCCGCGCCGGTAACACCATCGAGACACACCGCGTTCCAGTTACTATCTCCTCGCAACCAGAACTCCTTCTGCGTCCCGGCGAAGATCGCCCGCGAAGGGTCCAGCGTGCGTTCCACGATTGCTGCACGCACATCCTCCTGCGTAGCGAGTGGAATTGCGTTGCCCAGGAGATACAGCGCCTCAGCGAGATCATCTGCCAGCACAGCTGAGTTCAGCTCCACGCGGTATCGCTTGCGATGGAAGGAACTCAGATCAACGTCATGTGCAGGAAGCGTCCACGTTGGCTGCTCCGCAAGCCCGTCCAGCGTACCGATAATCGCTGGGACAAAGCGCCCCTTCCACTCCGAGCACTCTGCCAGCACCAGCGGCACGAGCCTGTCCTGCCGTGCATGCAGCATCGCCTCTCCGCGCGGGCGTTGGCCGGTATGGCTGAAGTCGAGGTAATCCTCGTCGCTCCAGGCCGGCATCGGCTGCGCCGCGATACCCTCGGCCCGCTTCACCTCGTTCTGCAATTGCGCGTTACGATCAGCCCAGACAGCACGGTTCGCGCAGGGCACACCGAGGCCATGAGGAGCCGGGGACAACATCGCAACAATCTGTTGCACGCGTCCGGCAGGCAACTCTACCGGCTGCTGGGCAGTGGAATTCCCAGCACACGACAAAGCCGCCGCGAACGTGCCCAGAACAGCAGCTCCAGTCATCGCTCCGAGCTTCATTACTTCACCTCGATCTGCAACGGTACAGGAAGAGCCTCGGTATCGTCGTCCACCACGGCGCGTACCATGCCGTAATTGCCACTCTTCGCGCTTACCTTGTTGAACGTCAAATCGAACGCCAGTTCCATCTCTCCCTTTGGTGCCAGAGCGAACGGCATATCCTCCACAGAGGTTGTGGCACCATCGGGCGCTGTAATTAGAAAGCGTCCCTGCACGGCGTGGTCCTCGCGGTTGCGCAGCACGATGCGGACCTTGTGTTGCTTCGGCAATGCGCCGCTGACGGAGATAGCTCCAATCGCGTCCATCTCGATGGGCGAGAACATCACACGCCATCCCAACTTTGGCTGGCGATAATACGTGAGCAGCCCCTTAGTGTGAAATGGCGGCACCGGGTTTGGATTGCCGCCATCCCACTTGGGCCCGACCACAAACTCGGTCGAAGTCCAGTACATCTTGCCGATGAAGTGCGCCCGGTTCTTCAGTAACCGGTTATGCTGGTCTACCGTTAGCGCCTGGTAGTACTCAGTCCCCTTGCCCAGCCCCATTCGATTCGCTACCGCCTCTGCACCGTATTCCGTGATCACCACCGGCTTATGCGGCGCGTACTTTTCAAGCTCATCGAGCTCCGTCACGACGTCACTGAACTTCGGCTCGTACCATCCCGCATAGATGTTCACTGCGAGAAAATCCATCCACGCATAGCAGATGTCATGCCGCAGTTGTGCAGACACCTCGGTGAACGGACGTGTGGCATCGAGCGACTTCCCATAGCCAATCACATCGCGCACATATACGTCTGAGCCCGGCTGGTCCGTCCGATTCTCATTGCCCACCGACCACGCAAAGATACTCGGATGACTGCGGTCCCGAGCGATGAGCCGCTCCAACTGCCCATGCGCGAAGGCCAGCACTTCGGGACTCGCAAGCTCTGTACCTGAGAGCCCGGTTACGTTGATCTCCTCCAACACCAGCATGCCGTACTTGTCCGCCGCATCCAACTCGGCCGTGGTGGTCGGATAGTGCGCAGGCCGGAAGATGCGGTAGCCCTTATCGTGAAGCTGCTTGATTTCACGGTCTGCAAGGCCGTCGGGCTGCGATTTCCCAAGCCCCGGGTAGTCGCCATGGCGATCGAAGCCCTGCAGGCCCAGCACAGGCTTGCCATTCAGCATCAGATCGCCATCCTGGATCCTGATGTCTCGGAAACCAGTACGCTCTTCGAGCGTACGACCATCACTGAAGGTCAGGCGCACGGTATATCGATGCGGTGCCTCGAGATCCCACAACTTCGGAGCATCGAGGTGAAGCTGCAACGGCTCCATCTCCGACTGCCCTGCAGGGATCGTGAACACATGCGTTGACTTGAGCGCGGTCCCCCCGTGCTCGTCGAGAACTTCAACCTCCGCATGCAACTGCGCACTCACTCCGCTGGCATTCGCACCAAACGGATACAGCGTCAGATCGCCGTTCGCAGCACCCTGCGCACGGAACTCCGTCACCGCCGCCTTCGGCATGTGCTCCAGGGAAATGGACTGCAACAAACCACTGTAGTTCCAGTAGTAGTAACGCAGCCGATTGAAGACACCCATTGTGCTCGCTCGCGAGTCCACGATCACAGCGAGCGAGTTCACGCCCGGATGCACAGCAGCAGTGATGCGCATCCGCCGTGGGAGGTATCCACCCTGCGCGTTACCTACCTCCTTTCCATTGACGAAGTAACGGCAGCTCCAGAAGCAGGACTCCGTGTGGAGATAGAGCTCATCTTTCGTCGCCTGCACCACAAACATCCGGCGATACGTCCCCAGCAGTCCTTGATCGCGCATCCAGCGCGAGTCGACAGCATCGATCGAGTTGGGCACGAGGACCTGCTTCCAGGCTTCATCGCGAAAGGCAGCATCGACGACCGTCGGATGCTCACCCTGCATCGCGCCGACCGCAAGATCATCTGCCGAGGCAAACCGCCACGCTCCATTGAGCGAATCGGCCGAGGCACCTTCAGCAAACTGCACGCGGCGACTCAACTCCATCTGGCCGTGATCGGTCACCGCAACGACCCGCAGTGTGTGCCAGCCCGGATGAAACCAAGTTGTGCTGACGACGGTCTGCCACACCGGTGAGTTCTTCGTCGCTATGGCATACGCGTTCGTGAGCTCGGACGTTTGAACTCCATCGACATAGATACACATCGACGTGGCATCTGCCGGCGCAGTGACCTTCACATCGAAGGTGCCCCGCATCTGCGTCGTTGCGGGCTCCGTCATACGAAGATCCTGCGCAGGGAGACCTGCCGCCAGCATCACGACAGCCAATCCCAACAACGGTCCAGTCATTTTCCTAAGCACGCCTTCGGCCTCAATTTCTGCTGCACGGCAGCGACGGATTATCATGCCCAGTCGCGCCGGAAGAATCGACCACGGCCTGCGCCTCCGCGGGCAATGTGGTCAACGCAAGATGGTTGTCATAGAACTTCTTTGTCGGTCCGGGATTATGCAGCGCAGTGTGCGGGTCGTTTGCCCAGTTGCCGTGAATATCGAGGTCACCGCTCCACGAGGACCACGCCGATATCCATTGCCCTTCCTGCATCTTCTCCGGCCGGTCCCACACGACGTTGCCGCACACCTCGTACTTGCGGGTGCGCTCATCAAGGTAAATGCCGTTCCCGTTATCGCCGCCGAGATAGCTGATGTAGTTCGCTGTCACATCCGAGCCCGGCGACTGGGCCTGCGTGTAGATCGCTCCACCGTCATGTAGCGTCAGCATAAAGCGCGAGATGCGATTGGCGCGGATATGTACATCGCGCTGCACATCATCGGGGCCTTCGTAGTCCCAGCCCCAGCCGGCCGAGATCCCCGTATAAGGCATCTCCGAAAGTGTGTTGTGGGCGATCGAGAGACCGTCGTTGAAGCCGGCCATGATCCCGACGTTGTCGCGATACTCCGCAGCGATATGCGTAATCGTATTGCGGCGAATCACATTGTTCGCGCTCCGCTCTTCAGACCTTGTCGGATGCGCATCGGTATCACCCACAAAGACTGCCCCACCGGAAAGATCTTCGAATCGGCTCAGTTCCACCGAAGAGTTACTCGTGCCGCTGACGAGAGCGATCCCAGCAGCACCCAGCGCGTGGAAATCGTCACTATTGAAGTGGATTCGATCGCCTCCATAGACTTCAACCGCAGCAGGAATGCGCAACATACCTTCACCGTTGTGCGGCAGGTCTTTGCGCTGTCCCGTCACAAGGTATCCAGCCTGCAGAGGTACATAGCCATCATCATGGGAGTAGAGCCAGGTGGTATAGCGAAAGCCCATGTTCTCGAAGCTGAGATCATGCACTCGATCCGCGGGTGAACCTGCGATGACAATCAGGTGCTCGACAACTGGCAGCTCAACGTCCGCCGTATCCATCCTCTCGTTAGGGCGCGGTGTATAGAAGATCATTCCCCGATGGCGATCGATATAGAACTGCCCAGGCTCGCCAAGGAACTCGTACGCGTTCTCGAACCAGTCGATGCCTTTGAACGGCTTTCCCTTTGGACTCGCGTTCGACCAGCCATTCTTTACTGAATCGACGACAGTGTTATGCCAGCATGGCTCGGCCATCACGAGGTCTGCGCCATGCACCGACGCGACTCGACAATGAAAATCACGCCAGCGAACTCCCGTGACTGCGACGACCTCTTCAGGATGAGCTACGCCCTTGAGGGCTTCGGCAGCACCGCCGAGTCCATCGGCCGTATAGTGACATTCTTTAGGAGCCTTGCATCCCGCATGACGTGCCCGCACGGCTCGCACACCATTGACGAAGAGCTGAAGACTCACCGCCCCCTCCGGCAGCGGCGCCGCCCAGAGGTTGCGCTTCCCAGCAACCCGATGCCAGTGACCGATGCGGATCGACCCTTCAAGGTTCGATCCGGCAGGATCACCGATCCAGCGGATGCTGTGACCATTCTGGCCTGAGTCTCGTTGCGAAAATAGAAGTGGCTGATGTAACCGGTAGTCGCCTCCCGCAAGCACAACAACAACATCTCCACTTGCCGAAAGACTGCTCGCCCTCCGTTGTGCCTCCTGCAGAGAACACGGTTGCCGTTCCGTACATTGAACGCCCGCACCTTGCGGTCCAACATAAACCTTCTGCTGTGCCCATAGTTGCGGAGTCGCAAAGATGGCGATACCCGCCAACGGAATCAGAGAACGCTTCATCCCTGGCATCTTCCTTTACGCAAGGGGATGGGCCATAGCCCATCCCCTTGCCGTTTCAGACTGCGATTAGAAGTTCAGTCTCGCCGTCAGTTGTAGTTGACGCGCCGTCCAGTAAGAGCTGGTGAAGGCGATCAGTCCCGTGGTTGTGCTTGGGTTGTTTGTGCCCTGGATGTTCAGCACATTGAAGAAATCCGCGTTGACGCGCAGGGCAATTCGCTCGTGGATCGGGAACACCTTGAACAGCGAGGCATCCATGTTCCAGTTGAAGGGCCCCTGCACGCTCATCGCGCGAGTCGGTGCGATGTCTGGATTGTAGGTAACCGGCGTAGGTGTGGAGCTCCCCGCCAGCGTGAGGAAGACGGTGTTGGTGTCGTAGTAGTTGTAGTTCGGATCGCTCTTCGAACCACCGTCTGCCGGAGTGCGAATCAGCGGTCCGTTGAAGGGCGTGTAGCCCGTCGGCACGCCTGTGACGCCCGCAGCTGTATTGATCTTGTTGGCATCGATGTACCCGTTGAACCACAGTCGATTCGCCTGGCAGACACCCGAGAGACAGTTCGTGACCGTGGTGTTCTTGTACAGCTTCAACGTCGTCGGTTCGTAGTAGCCCGTGCTGGGCGTAAACCGCTGGCTGAGCATATGACCCGTGCTGGAAACCTGCCAGCCTCCGATGATCTCATCCACAACTCTGTTCGCGCCCGAGAAGAAGTGTTTGTTCCGCCCGACAGGAAGATCCACGAGCCAGTTCCAGCGAATCTCATGCTGCGGGATGGTGAGATCGCGGACGTAGTTCTGCCAACGGTTCGATGCTGCGCTGTCCGCAGGCGCTGCTCCATTGAGGAAGTAGCTGGCCGGCTCATAGGCAGAGTCGCGCCATCCATTGCCTCCGTTGCGGAACGCATTCGAGAGAACGTAGAACACCTGGAAACCCCAACCGTTCTTGTTCAAACGCTGATATTCGAGCTGCATCTGGTTGTCGTTCGAGTAGCCCGTCTTCCGCTGGGTCTCGATGTAGCCATACGGCAGTGTCGGGTAAGGCTTCGTTCCGACATTGGCATACGTTCCTGTGGGCAGCGCCTGGCCATTCGTGTTCTCGAACCATACATAGCTGGAAGGCGAATCGTCATACTCCCAGTACTGCTCGAGATTCGAGCCATGGTTGCCGAGATACGTCGCGCGAACCGCAGAGCTGAACGGCATGGAATGCTCAACCGTAACGTTCCACTGGTTCACGAAGGTCGAAGGATAGTGTGGATCCAGCCCCGAGATGCCGAACGACCCCCGCGTCACCGCCGTAGGCGAATTCAGGCTCACGACGCTCGAGCTGTTGTAGCCCGCAATCACCGTCTGCGGAGCCCGCAGCATGTAGTTCGGAAGGCCATCGGGCGCCTGGTTGGCGTTCGTGTAGCTCTCCTGGAACGTAGCCTGATACGGGGGATTCTGCCGGGTCTCGGCGTAGAAGTTGCGCGTTGGCGGCGGATAGATATACGTCCCATACCCTCCGCGAATCACCGTCTGCTGCTTGCCGCCGAAGAGCTGATACGCAAAGCCCACCCGAGGAGCGAAGTCGTGATAGTTGCCATAGACCAGGCTCATTGGAAGTCCAGCGTCCGCAGCGGATTCGAAGTTTGCGCCGATGCTGGTAAAGTTCGCAACGACGGGAGCGCTTGTTCTTCCCTCCGCATACAACGTCTGCAGGGAAGGTCCAGTAATCACTGCCTGGTTCTTGAAGTCATAGCCACCAAAGAGACCTTGTGCCTCATGCAGCGCCGGATGCATCTCCCAGCGCAGGCCGAGGTTCAATGTAAGCTTCGGCGTCACCTTCCAGTCATCCTGGAAGTAAGTGGCAATCTCCTGGTTGCGGAAGTGGTACCACTGCTGCAGCTGGCTCACCTGGTAGTACTGTGCGTCGCCCAGGAAGAACGAGGCATTCGTGTTCCCTGTGTATCCCACCGCCGAATAGGCAGCGGAGGCTACCGTCGTCGGATTCAGCAGCCCCGTTCCCAGTGAACTGAAGTTCACCTGCGACGGCGTAGGATTCTGATCGACCAGGATCCACGTGCGCTCATGCCGATACCGGCTGCCGAACTGAAGGATGTGCTTGCCCTTCACGTAGCTGAAGTTTTCGTCCCATACAGCAATGTTCTGGGAGTTCTTGCGCGTGTTGTCATTGCGCCCGAAGCCATACGGCATGAAGCCGATACCGTAGATGTTCGGAAATCCCAGCGCACCGATGCTCGGCAGGCCGAACTGCGCTGCATAATCCACGTTGGGGTTGGGTCCGGTATAGATCTGGTCGCTCTCGTAAGCATCCGAGAGCAGCGACTCGACGAAGAAACGCGGCGAAAAGACATGGTTCCACGTCAGCGATCCGCTATCGGCCTTGACGGGATCGAAGGTCACATTGGCCTCGAGGTTCGTGGGCATCGGACCATAGTTCGAAGACCCATACGCATACGGCCGGGAGTTGTTATAGGTGTAGCGGAAGAACGCCGAGTCCGCATCGCTGAAGTGATGGTCGACGCGCGCCGTCAATGTGCGGCCGCTGTCATTCTTCGGCGTAAGCTGATTCAGGTTCGCCTGTACCAGCGGATTGTTCGCATTGCTCGCGTGCGGCATGATGGCATAAACAGCCTTGGTCAGCGGAGCTTCACGGCCAACGGGAATCTGGTTGTTGGGAAACGCCGTGCGCGTCCACGCCACGGTGCTGGTGGCAGGATCGTAGATCGTGTACGCGTTGCCATTCGCCGCAACCAGCCCGCTGAAATCGCCACCACGCATGGCATCGGTTGGAACATACGTCAGCAGGGTCGATGCCTGGCGCTGTTCGATCCCCTCAAAGGCCACGAAGAAGAACGTATGATCGTGCCCGTTGTAGAGCTTGGGAATGATGACCGGGCCACCGAGAGAAGCTCCGAACTCGTTGCGAATGAGCTTGGGCGCAGTGGTAAACGTGTCCTGCCGATTCTTCGCGATGCCGAACGAGTTGTTGCGCATCGTCTCGAACAGCGACCCGCTGAAGCGGTTCGTTCCCGCCTTGGTCGAGAGAACGGCGGTTGCGGGGCGGTTGAACTTCGCGGAAGAGTTTGAGGTCTCGACCTTCACCTCGCCAATCGTGTCCGGATCAGGCAAGCCTTGCGATTGCCCGCCGTAGTCCTGGTTGGCGAGCGACGCTCCATCCTGCACGAACTCAAAGCCGTTCGCATTGATGCCGTTCGCCTTGAACTGCGAGCTTCCAAACAACGATTCGCTTCCGGTGATGCCCGGCGTCGTCAGCTGGATGAGGTTACCAACCGAACGAAGGTTCTCCGGCAACGACTGGATACGCTTGTAGTCCAGCGTTGATCCGATGGTCTGGTTCTCATTGTCCACGAGAGGCGAGATGTCGCCTTCCACCGTAATCTGCTGCGTGTCGCTCCCCACGGTGAGCTTCGGCTCAAGGTCAACCACCTGGTCGACACGCAGCGTCAGATGTCCCTCCCACGTGGCAAAGCCCGGGGACGACACCTTGATGCTGTAGTTCCCGATCGGAAGCGGAGGAGCGACAAAGAGGCCCTTTCCGTCGCTCGTTACATCCGTCTCTTCGCCGCGGTCGATGCTGGTGATGGCCACCGCGGCGTGCGGGACCGCGTTTCCTGCAGGATCATGTACGGTGCCCTGGACTCGACCGGCTCCCGACTGCGCGTGGGAGGCCGCCGAGGAGAAGAGTGCCGAGGCCAGGAGAATCAAATGCCGGTGATGGAGTCGCAAGCGCATGGTGCTGTCCACTTTCTTCATCGAAGTTGGGAAAATATCGTCCAGAAACCCTGGAGCTGAGCTGTGATGCGTGAGCAAAGAAAAGCACAAAGGAATGCATAGAGTCAATAAAAGAAAATAAACGGAAGTTTCGATTGAGCGGAAATCGTACGAAATTCAATGGATTCCCCCGGGCTCTCGCTCAGCCGATTCCCCACTTCCACCGGAAAATTCGGTACCGGACATTGCCGCCCGCACTCCGTCTCGAGTACATTTCGATTACTGTCTTTATCTTTCGCTTTAAGAACTACGCGTCCTCCTCGTGGGTCCGCTGATGATGCAAAGGAGTCAACTCATGCGGTACATCCGCCGTCGCGCTTCTGCCCTCACCTGTTCTGTCATCGCGTTGTTCCTGCCGGCCTTGTCCGCAAAGTCGGCATCCTTGCTGCTGGAGCCAGGTCACCCCGTGGCCTCGGTGTCGGCATCGCGGTTTGAACTCGGTAACGAAGCCATCGAGGCAACCTGGTCCGCCGCGGTCTCCAGGGTCGGCGCCCTCAACGTGACCGACAAGCTCACGCGTCGCACGATCACGGAGGCCTCGCCCTTCGCCATCCTGATGAAGGATGGCGCGATCTTCGACGCCTCGGATATCGTCATCACCGGACCGCTGCATCGCGAGGAGTTGCAGGCCGTGCCCGATGCCTCAGGACTCGCGGAGCGCTCTTCCGGTGTTGCCATCGAGCTGCCCTGGAAGACCGCTGACGGTTCGCTGACGGGCACCTGGCGCGTGGTCCTGCGCGATGGCTCAAACTACGTCAGGCAGATTCTCACCATCACGGCAGGCGCGCAGGATGCTCCGATCAGCCGCGTCGAGCTCATCGATCTCCCGTTGAAAGACGCTTCCGTCGTGGGCTCAGTCGAAGGTTCGCCCATCATTGCCGGCGATTTCTTTCTGGGCTTCGAGCACCCGATGTCGAAGAGCAAGGTAACCTCCGGCAACGCCACTGCGTGGATGGAGCGCGAGCTTCCTCTGCAGGCCAGCCACACAATCACCTATTCCTCCGTGATTGGCGTGGCGCGCAGCGGGCAGATGCGGCGCGACTTCCTCGCGTACGTCGAGCGCGAGCGGGCCCATCCCTATCGCACCTTCCTGCACTACAACTCCTGGTACGATCTCGGCTACTTCACCCCCTACGACGAGAAGGGTGCGCTCGATCGCGTGAACACGTTCGGGCGCGAACTGAGCGAGAAGCGCGGCGTCAAACTCGACAGCTACCTCTTCGACGATGGCTGGGATGACCATCGTTCGCTGTGGAAGTTCAACACCGGCTTTCCGCAGGGATTCGCCAACGTCCGCAGCGCTGCCGAAAAATACGGCGCCGACCCCGGCGTCTGGATGTCGCCATGGGGCGGCTATTCGAAGCCCAAGCAGGAGCGCATCGAGTTTGGCAAGGCAGCCGGCTACGAGATCGTAAGCAACGGCTATGCTCTCTCCGGTCCGAAGTACTATGACGCCTTCCGCGATGTCTGCCTCGAGATGATCTCGAAGTATGGCGTCAACCAGTTCAAATTCGATGGCACCGGCAACGCCGACTCGGTCTTCAAGGGCAGCCGCTTCGACAGCGACTTCGACGCTGCGATCCATCTCATCTCTGAGATCCGCGCAGTCAAGCCCGACATCTTCATCAACCTCACCACCGGCACGTGGCCTTCCCCCTTCTGGCTCATGCGTGCCGACTCGATCTGGCGCGGTGGGTGGGACGATAACTTCGCCGGAGTCGGCACCTGCCGCGAGCGCTGGATCACCTATCGCGACGCCGACACCTACCAGCGCATCGTGCAGGGTGGCCCGCTCTATCCGCTGAACTCGCTCATGCTGCACGGCATGATCTACGCGCAGCATCGCAAGCATCTCGACGACGATCCTGGCGGCGACTTCCGCAACGAGATCCACTCCTACTTCGGCACCGGCACCCAGTTGCAGGAGATGTACATCACCCCCTCTTTGCTGACGCAACAGAACTGGGATGATCTCGCCGAAGCCGCGAAGTGGTCGCGCTCCAATGCGGAGACCCTGAAAGACACGCACTGGGTCGGTGGCGATCCCGCATGGCTGCAGGTCTACGGATGGGCATCGTGGTCACCAAAGAAGGGCATCCTCACCCTGCGCAACCCCAGCGACAAACCGCAGTCCCTTCAGCTGGTCCTCAGCAGTACCTTCGAACTCCCTTCGGGCGCACCACAGGTCTACCTCCTCAAGAGCCCATGGAAGGCTGATGGCACAACCGCATCCATCCGCCTCCGCGCTGCAGAGACGCATACCTTCGCACTCCAGCCCTTCGAAGTGCTCAACCTCGAAGCCATACCCGTCGGCAAATGAAGCAGCCGGCGGCGGCCCAACACGCCGCCCGCGCGGGTCTCTCACTTTCGGACTGAGATTTGACTTTTTACTTACGTTTAGTTTCGATATATTACGTATAGACGCAAATCGACTCCTTCGCAGCGATAGACTGGAAGAGTCCATCCGTCGCTGTCCCTGGAAAGGAACCACGAAATCATGCAGCAGGCCCCGAAGACCCTACGCGAGATCCTCAACCAACCCGCGGTGTGGGAACGCTCGCTTGCCGAGCTTGAGCAAATGGATCTGTCCGCGCTTACAGCGGGGCACTCCCCGCTGCAGGTCGAATGGGTCTTCATCGGTTGCGGCACGAGTTATTACCTTGCCCAGGCCGCGGCTGCCAGCTTCACCGTCCTTCTGCAGCAGCCCACAAGGGCCCTTCCGGCATCGGAAATCCTCTTGCAGCCGCAACTCAGCTTTCCTCGTGGAGCCCGCCGCTACTTCCCGGTGCTCATCTCGCGCTCGGGACACACCTCGGAAGTGCTGAAGGTCGCGGAATACCTGAAGCAGGAGGGCGTGGAGTTCCTCGCCGTTACCTGCGATGGCCGAGAGCTGGCGGAGATGACGCCGCGCGTCCTCCGTCTGCCCGTAGACGAAAGCAGCACCGTCATGACCTCATCCTTCACCAGCATGCTGTTGGGCCTGCAGTACATGGCGGCATGGTTTGCCAAGGATGGTGCCTTTCTGGCCGCACTCAACGCGCTTCCTGAAGCTCTCGAGAAGCTGCTCAAACGCTACGTCCCAGCCGTACAGGCCTTCGCCCAGCGCCGCTTCGACGACTTCGTCTTCCTCGGCCAGGGCCCGCTGTTCGCCATCGCATGTGAGACGGCACTGAAGGTCATGGAGTCCTCCTCCAGCTATGCCCAGTACTTCCACACCCTCGAGTTCCGGCATGGGCCAAAGTCCGTTGCCAGCCCGGCAACGCTCATCGGCGGCCTGCTCTCAGAGTCCGGCTACGCCACCGAGGAGCCCGTCCTGCTGGAGATGAAGAAACTCGGCGCCGCCATCTACGCCGTCACCAACTCCGCCTCGCCGCAGCTGCGCGAGACAGCCGATCTGCTCATCGAACTGGATGTACCGGTTCCCGAGCTGGCCCGCACCGTGCTGTTTGTGGTCTGGGGCCAGCTGCTCGGGAGCTACCACGGGCTCAGCAAGGGCCTCGATCCTGACAATCCGACCAACCTGACCCGCGTGGTCACGCTCTGAGGGTTCATGGCCGCCTTTGATATCTCGATCGCTGGAGAACTGAATCTCGACCTCGTCCTCTATGGCCTCAACGAGGACCTGGTCACGGAACGCGAGCTCCTCGCGTCCGACTTTACCTGCACGCTCGGCAGTTCCTCCTCGATCCTCGCCTACAACCTGGCGGTTCTAGGCGCGCGGGTTGCGTTTGTCACCAAGGTCGGCGAAGACGCCCTTGGCGGTCTTGCACTCGATCGCCTGCGTGAGACCACCATCGATCTCTCCCACGTCGTAAAGGCTCCCGCTGGCGAGCAGACCGGGGTGACGGTGCTGCTCGCGCATGGAGCGCGCCGCCGCATCCTCACCTATCCCGGCGTGATGGCCACCATGACGACCGACGAGATCGACGTCGACTATCTCTCCACCGCACGGCACTTCCATCTCTCTTCCCTGTTCCTGCAGCGCGGGCTATGGCCTGGGATCGCGGACCTCTTTCGCAGCCTCAAGAAGGCCGGCCTGACGCTCTCCCTCGATACCAACGACGACCCCGAAGATCGCTGGGATGGTCCCCTTCCCGACCTGCTCCCGTTGCTGGACATCCTGCTCCCCAACGACTCCGAAGCCTGCCGCATGACCGACTGCGACAACGTAGAGGAGGCGCTCGAGCGCCTCGCCGCGCAGGTGCCGCTGGTCGCGATCAAGTGCGGAAAGCGAGGTGCGCTCGTGGCTCGTGGTAAGGAGCGCTGGACCGTGCCCGCGCTCAGCGTGACTCCCGTCGACACCATCGGCGCCGGCGATAGCTTCAATGCTGGCTTCCTCTCCGGCTACCTCCAGGGTCTTCCTCCTGCCGTGTGTGCGGAGATGGGCAACGCCACAGCGGCGCTCTCTACCTTGCGTCCTGGAGGCACAGAAGCGTTTCGCGACACAGCTTTGCGCGAGGCGTTCCTCAGCGAACATCTTCCGTCTTTGGCCGTCAGGTAGAGCGCCGCGCGATTTATGATGCGAACGAGCCTATGAAGCCTCGCAAGACGAAATCGCAGCCTGGGGCGAATCCCATGCTCATCGAAGAGCGCCGCCAGCACGTACTGGCGCTGATACAGCGTGAGGGCCGCGTGCTTGTGTCGGAGCTCTCCGACGCGCTCGGCATCTCACGCATCACGATCCGCAAGGATCTGGATCACCTCGAAGCCCGCGGCCTGCTGCAGCGCACCCATGGCGGTGCCCTCTCCCCGCAGCCCGGCGCACTGGTGGACCCTTCCCTCAAAGAGAAGGAGAACCAGCGCCTCAAGGAGAAGCAGCGCATCGCTGAAGCCGCCGCGGCGATGGTGAAGGAGGGCCAGTGTGTGCTGCTGGACTCCGGCACCACCAGTACGGCTGTCGCGCGTGCCCTGCGCCGGTTCTCCTCGCTTACCGTCGTCACCAATGCGGTCAACATCGCAGGAGAACTCGCTGCGACCAACTTCGATGTCATCCTTACCGGTGGCACGCTGCGAAAGAACTCGTTCTCTCTCGTAGGACCGCTGGCCGAAGATCTGCTCAAGGAGATTCACGCCGACATCCTCTTCCTCGGGGTCGACGGTTTCGATCCCACCATCGGAGTCACGACACCGAACGTCCTCGAGGCCCGCGTGAACCGCGCCATGGTGCAGGCTGCCCGCCGCGTAGTCGCAGTGTGCGACTCAAGCAAGTTCTCTCACCGCAGCCTTGCGCTCATCGTCCCGCCCACATCGATCCACGCCGTCATCACCGACACCGAGATATCCCGGGAAGATGCCGAGACGCTGCGTAACTCAGGTGTCGAAGTCATCATGGTCTAGGCCGATTCAGGCACAGAGCACACGCTCGCCTTCGCGCACCGCTTGTCTTGCCGGAAAGCAGGCTTCGGCATAGGGCTCCAGCGCGCGCCGAATATGACGAAGCACGATCTCCATCGGTTCCGCGCGTAATGCGCCACGCCGCACCTCGTCATAGTCCAGCGGAAGCCATGTGCTGAGCAGCGTCTCAGGCAGCAGCATCGCAGCAAGGTTCGTCATCAAGCGGCTCACCGCGACCTCTGCCGCGGGTTCGTTCCAGTAGTACCGGATGCGATCGCTGTAGCTGTACCGACGCAGCAGCCTCTGTCGCAGGAAGTCTCCGGGATAGTGCCCTTGCCAGTTCTTCGGCGAGGCGAGCTCGACCTCCTCCATCACCTCCAGCAACCGCGAACGTTGCCCCGCTGCCACCAGCTCGTCCTCGATCGCCGCAAGCCCAAAGAGCGCCTCGCGCATCGCGAACGTAAGCGCCGGGCCAACCTTGAGGATCGCAAAGCCGTCCTGCACCAGCGCTGCATAGGCCGTGGGACGCTGATAGTCCGTCGAATGCGCCTCAAAGACCATGCCGCCGAACTCGGGCAGCAACTGTTTGAGACCCAGCGCCCGCTCAGGTTCGTAGCCCACCACGCTGTCATGGTTGAACTCCACGCCGGGCTGCACGACAAGCCCCACCACTCGCTCCCATGCTGCGTCCAGACCATGGCGATGAAAGACCCGGCGATGCACCTCCACTGTCTCCCGCGCGGCATCAGGATCGGTCACCGCAAGCTCTGCGAGGCTCTCCGTGGCGCCACCAGGCGTCGGAACCTCCGTCCCGATGATGTACACCGGGCGCTCCCGCAGGCCAGCGGCCTCTGCTGCAAGACACAACTGCGCGGCCCGCTCGGCGACCGTTGCGTTGCTCAGCGTCATAACGTCATCGGCGCACGCCATGCTCGCATCAAGATGAAGCTTGGTGAAGCCAGCCGCAGCATACTCCCGCACCATCTCTTCGGCGCGGATCATCGCCTCGTTGGCGGGGAGGTGACGCCATGGATTGGGTCCGAGGTGGTCGCCGCCAAGAATGATCCGATCAAGACCAAGCCCTTCCTCTTCTGCGATCCTGTGCACCAGCTCACGAAAATCGGCCGGGCGCATCCCCGTGTAGCCGCCCTCCTGGTTGACCTGGTTGCAGGTCGCCTCGACCAGCAACGGAGAGCCGTCCGCGATTGCCCGCTGCATCGACGCGCGCAGTACCATCGGATGGGCCGAACACACGGAATAGATCCCGCGAGAATGACCAGCTTTCTCCCTGTTTGCCAGAAGCTCCAGCAACTGCGTCGACATATTTCGCTTCCTTTCGCATTTATCGCTTTGACGAGACTATCGACACAATATTAGCTTAAGCGAAAGTAAACGAGCACCAGAATTGCCCTGCGACCCCAAGGAGGCCCAGCCATGTCCGAATCCCACCCCACCACCCCGCAAAAGGACATGTTCGTCGACCTGGTGAACGCTACGGCGCAGGTCGACCTTCCCATCAGCGACTTCCATCCCCGCTCCCAGCTGAAGGTGGTCGAGACTCAGATCGCGAAGCCGATCGTCCCTGCGATCGACTATCACAACCATCTCGATTCGACCGATCCCGAAGAGGTGCTCCGCATCATGGATGAGGTCGGCGTGGAGCACATCGTCAACATCACGATGCAGGTCGGCGAGCAGGCGCATGCGCAGATGAAGCGCTTCCGCGAGGCCTCCGCAAAGCGCTTCTCCACGATCGGTTGGATGGACTGGAACGGCCATGAGCGCGCCGACTTTGTCGCCGTCACGCGCGACCGGTTGCGAGCGCTGGTCGATCATGGCGCGGTGGGCATCAAATTCTGGAAGGACTTCGGGCTCGTGCTGCGCGACGCAAATGGCGCACTGCTTCGCATCGATGACGAGCGCTTCGCTCCGATCTTCGAGGAGTGCGGCAGCCTTGGCCTGCCGGTGATGTTTCACACCGCCGACCCCAGCGCATTCTTCGAACCGATCGATGCGCACAACGAGCGCTACGAGGAGCTCGCAGCCCATCCGGACTGGGGCTTCAGCAGCTCACCCATCGGCAAGCGCGACCTTCTTGAAGCCCGAAATCGCGTCATCGCCCGGCACCCTGAGATCACCTTCGTAGGGGCGCACTGCGCTGAGAGCGGCGAGGACCTTGCATACCTCGCGCAACAGATGGACGCGCTACCCAACCTGATGCTCGACATCAGCGCGCGCACGCCGGAGCTTGGCCGGCAGCCCTATTCGGCGCGCGCTTTTCTGATCAAGTATGCAGACCGAATCCTCTTCGGCACCGACCTTCTGCCCGAAGTGGAGATGTACCGTCTGTACTATCGCTTCCTCGAGACTGCGGACGAGTACTTCGATTATCCGTCGCATGCCTCGCGACAGGGACGCTGGAATATCTACGGTGTCCACCTGCCCGAGGACGTGCTGCGGAAGATCTATCGCGACAATGCATTGAAGCTGCTGCCCAACCTGCGATAGAGGCTGATCAGCGCAGCGCGCGCGGAATCTGGCAGCCTGCGACCCTGCATCGACGCGCCTCCGCCTCGATTACGAACCGACGTGACCCCGGGCAGGTTCTTCTCGGAAGTCGCGTTCTGAGTCCGAAACCGGCGCAGATGCGTCATACTGTAATCGTCGTGACCCGCAAACGTTCCAATCCGAATACCACGCCACGCGTGTCTCAGCCTCTTGGCCTGAGGAAGTGGCTTGGCGTTCTTGCGGTGTTCCTGGGCCTCATGGTCCAGACGGCCCATACGCACAGTCACCGCGGTGATCTCGGCGGCCTGACGCATGGCAAGGGGCACGCGGTTGCTGCGGCGTCCCAGTCCAACTCTGATCTTTGCCCGCTCTGCGTGGCAATGCACTCGGCCACACCTGCGATCACCGCAGGCATGCCGGAACCACAGGAAACGACCTCTGCTCTCATCCCCGCAGAGTACGGGCGTTTCGTCAGCAGGCCCCCGGCCTACTGGCACTTCAGCAGACCCCCGCCTACCTTCACCCGATAGCGACAGTCAGCCGTTCAGCCGCGTTCGCGGTTGCACGCTTTGCGACTCCCTGCACTCCGTGCAGGCGAGCGTCTTTGTCTCTTCGTCTTACAGGGGGTCTCTGTGCACTCTACGCCTTCAGTGCGTTCTCTTTTCCATATCCTGGTGGCGGTCGCAATCGCGGTCTTCGCCGCAGGATTCGCGTTCGGCCAAACCAATTCCAGCGTTGTCAAAGGCAACGTCGTAGATCCCACCGGAGCCCGGCTTCCCGACGCTACCGTACAGCTGGTGAATCCCTCCAGCGGTTTCACGCGGCTCACAACGACCAACGCAAACGGCGACTTCGCCTTCTACAACATCCCCTTCGACTCCTACACGCTGACCGCCACGGCGCATGGATTCGGACGCAACCGCACCCTGGTCGATGTCGTCTCCAGCGTGCCGGTGAGCACGATCCTGCGCCTCCAGGCAGCGACAGAGCAGAGCGTGGATGTCGAGACGAGCGCAGGACCGCTCTCCGAATCTTCGCCGACGTACCACACGGACGTCGACCGCTCCCTGATCGATCGCCTCCCCATTGAAAGCCCCTCAAGCGCGTTGAGTTCCATCGTCACCCTGGCATCGCCGGGAGTCGCCGCAGACTCCAACGGCCTCATGCATGGGCTTGGCGATCACAACGAAGACTCCTTCAGCGTTGACGGAGAGCCCATCTCCGATCAGCAGAGCAAGGTGTTCTCCAACCAGCTGCCTGCCGCCGCAGTGCAGTCCCTCCAGGTGATCGACGGTGCGCCTCCGGTCGAGTACGGTGACAAGACTTCGCTCGTCATCGCGGTGACCACACGCTCCGGGCAGGGCGTTGTGAAGCCGACGGGCAGTATCCGCTTCGGCTACGGCACCTTCGGCTCAAGCGACCTCGGCTTTGACTATGCCCAGGGCGGAGCCAACTGGGGCAACTTCATCGCTGCCGACGGACTGCAGACAGGCCGTTTCCTCGATGCTCCCGAGTTCGTCGTCTTCCACGACAAGGGCAACGAAGAGAACATCTTCGACCGTGTCGATTTCAACCTGAATCAGCATGACACCCTCCACGCCAACTTCCAGTACACGCACTCATGGTTCCAGACCCCCAACGACTACGAAAACATCGGTGTCGTCGATCAGTACGGCAACGCTCTGGGGAACACAGATCAACGCTCCAAGATCCAGACCGTCAACTTCTCGCCGACCTACACGCATGTAATCAGTCCGGATTCTGTGGTGAACTTCGGAGTCTACGTTCGGCACGATCTCTATAACTACTACCCCAGCAATAACCCGCTGGCCGACTACGCGCTGGACCAGCAGCAGGAGAGCGTCAGTCAGGCACGCTCCCTCACCAACGTCGGCGTGCGCACCGATTACTCCTATGTTCACGGCATTCACAACGTCAAGTTCGGTGGGAACTACCAGCAGACCTTCCTGCGCGAAAGCGACAACCTCGGCATCGTCGACGCAACATTGCTTGCAGGTCTTGGATGCCCTGACCCCACCAATTCGGCGTGCGGCATTCTCGCTCCGTATGACCTGACGGCGGGCGGCAGCTTCTATCACTGGAACGGACGGGCGGACGTCAAGCAGCTCGCACTCTACGGCGAGGACGCGATCACAGCAGGAAACTTCCAGGCCACCTTCGGCGTACGTGGCGACTTCTACAACGGCCTCACGATTCAGCGCCAGGCCGAGCCCCGCGCCGGTGTCTCCTACAACATCAGGAAGACCGGAACGGTTCTCCGCATCTCGTACGCCCGCACCCAGGAGACGCCGTTCAACGAAAACCTCGTTCTCTCCTCAACAGGTTGCGCAGACCCCGTGCTCTACAACATCTTCGCGACCCTTTCGGCGGGAAGCTGCGCTGCACAGGCTGTCACACCCTTCAACCCTGGCTTCCGTAACGAGTTCCATGCGGGCTTCACGCAGTCCGTCGGCAGACACTTCGTCGCAACGCTCGAATACATCACGAAGTACACCCACAACGCCTACGACTTCAGCGTCCTCGGCACCACACCGATCACCTTCCCCATCGAATGGCACAGCTCAAAGATCCCCGGCTACGCGATGAGCGCGGCACTCACTGACGTCAAGGGACTATCGGTGCGATTCAACGGTTCCTCCGTCTCGGCCCGATTCTTCAACCCACAGCTCGGAGGCGTTGGCGCAACTCCTAACATACCCGGCACCTACTACCCCTTCCGCATCGATCACGATGAGCACTTCAACGAGACGACGCACGTCGAGTACGCGATGCCCTTCCGCAAGAGCCTCTTCACCTCGTTCAACTGGCGCTACGACACGGGACTCGTTGCCGGTGCAGCGCCCTGCTACAACGTCACGGATCCGAACAGCGCCTGCGCCGGTACGTCCATCACGATCAACAATCAGCCATACGTTGACCTCAGCGGCCTCAGCCCCGACCAGCAGTTCCAGGCCGGCCTGGTGTGCAACGGAGTGAAAGCTACACCCACCTCAGGAACCGGCGGTCCTCTTGCCGGCAATCCCGAGGTCTGCCTCGCAACCCAGCTGACCTCGAAGCTGATTGTTATCCCCGCTCCCGGCACGGAAGACGACGACAAGAGCCCACAGCGCATCCAGCCGCGAACCGTCTTCGACCTGGCATTGGGTGACAGCAACATCGTTCATTTTGGCGAAAACGAACGCTACAGGTTCAGCGCCAGCATGACCGCAATCAACCTCGCCAACAAGTACGCGCTGTACAACTTCCTCTCCACCTTCTCTGGCACACACTACCTCACACCGCGAACCATCACGGCAGAAGTGGCCTTCCACTTCTGATCTGTCGGGATTGGCCTCTGCCCAGCGCTCGAAGCCCTCGAGCGCTGGGTACACCAGTTACAGAAGTTCCAGGCATGATCACGGAGTCGAACATGGGACTGCGAACAGTACGTTCCGCCGCGCGTATGCCTGCGTCGGGACCGCGGATGTGGAAGGCATTCCTGAGAACCCGCACCGGGCGAGAGTTGCTCCGCGCCGGAGCGATCCCGCGCCCGCACAACAACGCAGGACTGAGACTTCTCGCGTCTCCGGATCTGCGTCTGAGGCTATTGGCTCTTGTCTTGCTGGCTGTGCTGGCAATGGCTCTCGGAGCCTGGCTGGGAGAAGCAAGCAGCCATGATCGCTGGCTCGACGATGAGCCCACGCGTTCTGCCATGTAAGCTCGTCACTTGGCGCGAGTCTTCCATAGCCAGGTCAGCAGTTTGATCGGCTCGAGGAGATACCGCCGCCAAAGCCGGCGCGGCTCGGTGACCAGCCGGAACGCCCACTCCAGCCCGATCGGCCCCAGCCACCTCGGTGGCGTCGGGATTGCCCCTGCAATGTAATCCATCAAAGCCCCGCAATGAAGGATGACATCTGCATCCAAAGCGTCCTGATTATCGAAGATCCAGAGCTCCTGCGTCGGCATACCCATGCCCACAAAGATCAGGTTCGGCCTGAAATCATTGATCTTGCGAATGACTTCGAGGTTTTCGCTGCTTCCCTGCTGTCTATCGAAATAGCCATGGTGGCCTGCGATTTTCAGATCAGGATGTTGCTCTTTTAGCAGCGAGATACCGCGTTGCAATACCTCATCCCTGGCGCCGAGATAGAACACGCGCCAATCATGCTCAAGGATGTGAGGAATGAGGGCCGGAAACAAATCCATGTAGCCAATGCGGTGCTCTGTGCGAAAGGGAAGGCCAAGAAGGCGTCCTACCGCAATGAGAGACGTACCGTCAGCATGCGTATATGCCGCCTGGTCAAAGAACTGTCGAACGCGCGGATCCTCGCTGCAGATATACACGCTGTGCAGGTTTTGATTCGCGAGGACGATCTTCCTCTTTGCGCCAATGGCGCTCTTCAGAACACACAAGATATCAGTGAAAGCGAGCGCGTTCAGCCAGATCCCCAGCAATCGGTATTTGGGAAAGACTGGAAGTGGGCTTTCGCTCGGCATTAAAGACAGTTCGCTCCCCTATTCTGGCCCCATTATAGGTGCTCGATAGCGCCAACCGTCATCGAGCTCGATTTTGCAACAGTCCTTAACATTACTAGAGACACCGACTTCCGGTGAGCCTCCACAACTCCTATGCGCGAGCACAGGCCGCACGGAGGCAGAACGCCGCGAGTCCGGATCCTATCCGCACAAACAATACGAGGCCTGGATGTCGAACCCATCAACAATAAGTTTGCATCGCAGGATCGCTTCAACCGCCGCGCCCATAAGGCGATCCTCGCACGGTTGCCCTCACGCACTTTTCGGCACGATGCTGGCCGGACTCGGCGCATCCGAGGCATACGTCTCGTACAAACCCTCGGTTGAAACCTCATGCTGCAATCGGTCCACAATCTGGGAGATGGTCCGCGTCAGTCGCATCAGGGCCTGCTCGCGTTCCGTGAATTTGATGTCCTGGCCACGTTGGGCAGCCTCGAGATGCTCCAGCACTTCGACAGGAATCTCCGGCTCGTGGTGTCGGGTCGTTACCTGCTCCTGAAGATCATCCGCCACGGCGTTGAAGATTCTCGCGCAGCCCGCTCGGACTTCGTTCTCAAGCTTCGCGAAGGTCCGGCCTTGCGACTCCAGATCACCGAAGACCCGGAACTGCAGCAGCGGCAACTCGATCACATAGAAGCTGCGCAGCGATGCCTGCCAGCGCCGGATACGGTCTCGCGCCGCCATGTCCCCCTCCCGAATAGCCCCCGTTTCGAAAGGCACGGCATCCATCTGCGCGTTCACCTCCCCAAAGCGGCGATAGATCTCCTGCCTCAATCGCCGCACCTTGACGATGCTCGCGGGATCATCCGCTCTCGGAGTCGATGAGACGAGTTCGGCAAGCTGCCTCAGGTTGATCACGAAGATACGCACCATCTCGTCGGCAGCCGAGCTTGGGAACAGCCTCTCAAAGACAAGCCACATCATCGTAATTCCGAGAAACACGCCCAGCACGCGATCGCGCGCAACGCTGAGGCTTGTTTGAATCGTGAATTCGCTCAAGTGCACGATGTAGAACGCAAAGGCGAACTGGACCCCTGCATACGACAGCCTGGAGCTCGAGGTAGCAAGCCACGCGGCAACTCCCGTGGCCGACGCAAACAGCAGTGCAAAGCCAGTGATCGAATCGATATACGGAAGCACGAAGATCTGCGCTCCCATCCCCGCAACCACGCCACCAAGCAGGAAGCCCGCAACACGCAGAATTTGCTTCTGCCGCGATGACCCGATGGTCGTGAGAGCCGTCAGTACGCACGTCGTCACAGAAGTCGAAAGCCCCGGCCAGTCCAGCGCCACATACAGGACGTAGCACAGCATCGCGGCCAGCGTGCCGCCCAGGACGTAGCGCAGGTGCTCCGGATTGGTAAACGCATCGGGAATGAAGATCCGATTCGTGTCCGGCGCGTCTTCAATCAGGCTCAGCGACGGATCCGGAGTCGTGTCCTTGCTGAACAGCGTCGGCATCAGCGACACCATCGATTCGATCTCCGACAGCAGCGGCGTACCCGCTGTCGGAGATGGCTCAAGGCCGCTATCGCAAGGCGAGCCCTTCGTCTTGATGCACGAACGCATCTCGGCGATCGTCCGCTGCAGGCGCAGGAGCCGCTGCTCATCCTGCTCTGGCAACCGCTGATAGCTGCTCGCCAGGGCTGCGGCAAAGTCCACAGAGCGGCCCACCAATGACACCAGGGCGCTCATCCGCGCGCGAAATTCCGCAGAGTAGTTGCCGCGGGATACGTGGCGGCGAAGCGTGCCAACACCCACAAATCCGTACTGCGCGAGCCCGTTCTTCGTGGTGACGGAGATGTCCTTGCCCGTCGCATAGCAGGCAACAAGGTCTTCGATCAGTTTGAGGCGGATGTCCAGCCCGTCGATCAGGTCATCCCCCTTGCGCAGGGCGTAGTAGATGACCTCAACGCCCACCGTGACCAGCACTCCGATCAACGTCGCGTCCACCAGCCACAACGTCAACTCGACGTTGCGCTCCGCCGGTCCCGGCAGATACCAGATGCCGATAACGTTGGCGACCACCAGAGCAAACGCCGTTGCGACGCCATATTGCACCAGGCACCGCAACATGAAGAAGACGATAAAGAGGCTGCACGCGACCCACAGAAAGTGCGTCTCGGGAGGGGATGCCAGCAGCCGCGCGCCCACGGGAATGAACAACGCCCCGATGACGAACGCGAGCATCATGAAAGCCGCGGATCGCGCGGTTGCGACCAGATTTTCTCGCGAAAGCACGAACGCCGAAAGCGCTCCCACCACTCCACCGGGAATGCGGAAGGTCACGATGAGGATCATCGTGAGCGTCGCCGAGATCACGATCCGCGCGACGACAGCGCCACGTCCCGGATAAGGCGTCAGCTCCTGCTTGAGGAACTCACGAAGCCACTCGCCCAGCCCCTCGGAACGGGACTCGATGCCATGACTTCCTATCGGTCCCTTCTGGGCTTCGCCCGGCATCGCTACTTGCCCTTCTCGGAGTTCTCGGAAGCCTCGCCACGAATCACCACCACCGCCGACTCGCCCAGCCGGAACAGCTCTGACGCGGGAGAATCGATTCGCACCCGCACCGGGAATCGCGATGCAAGGTGGACCCAGTTCAACGTCCGCTGCACATCCGGCAACCCCGGAGATGTGATCTTGCCGATCAGGTCAGTATCCGGAGTCACGCCAAAGCCCACACTGTCCACCACGCCGGAGAAACGTACATTCGGCCGCGACAGCACATACACATCGGCCTTCATTCCCTGCTGGATGTGATGCAGCTGCGTCTCGCGGAAGTTCGCGATCACCCACCATACGCGGGTGTCGATCAGCGTGAAGACATGCTGTCCCGCCGTCGCGTACGCTCCCTGCGAGATCGTCAGGTTCGTCACGCGCGCATCGAAAGGCGCCACCACATGGGTGTTGTCGAAGTTGTACTGCGCCGTATCGATGGCCGCCTGCCGGCCCATCAACTGTCCTTCAAGCGGATCCAGCGTCGTCACGTTGTGCGATGCCTGCTGCACCTGCTGCTGGCTCTGCGACACGATGGCCTGCGCCTGCTTGTACTGAGCCTGCGCTGCCTGCAGACCGGCCTGAGCCAGGGCCAGCTGTGATCGCGACTGGTTCGCAGCCTGCGACCTGGAAACCTGCAACGTACGCGCCTGGTCCACCTGATCGACCGTCACAAACTGCTTCGCCAGCAGCGGCTCCAGGCGGTGCAGATTGTTGGTCGCGTAGTCCAGCTCAGCGTTGGCGCGATCCACGGCGGCAGTCGCATTCGCCACATCGGCTCTTGCCTGATCGACCGCTGCTCCCGCTCGCGAGACACTCGCGTCGGAGCTCAGAACCGTCGCTCGAGCTACATCCACCGCGCTTGCCTTGCCTGCAATGATGCGCCGCTCATCGCCAATCTGACCGGTCAACGTCTCCTGGTCGGATTTCGCGCGAGCCAGCGCATACGCGTACGGCCGCGAGTCGATGTCGAAGAGCGGATCACCCTGCTTCACCAGCTGATTGTCCGCGACATACAGCTTCGTTACCGGACCATTCACCAGTGGCGCCATGCCAATGTAGTTGGCGAAGACCTCAGCGTCGTCGGTGCGCGGGTGATCTGTAATCTCGCGGATGACGAACATCCCGACCACGGCCGTACACACCAGCGTCGCGACGCTGATGATGCGGCCCGCTACAACGGGCCCTTTGCTTGTTGGATCAGACGGCATGGGTTCCCCCCGAAACTACGAAACGCATCAGCGAAAGAAGCTGAGCCAAAGAACACACGCAAACAGCAGCGCGAAACACGGATACACCACCACGGGCACGAGGATATGACTATCGATTCCGAGGCGCACAAACAGGCGCTGCACCAGCGCTGCCAGCACGATCCCGATAAAGATGCAGACCAGCCATGACGGAAAGAATGACCCGAGGATGTCGAAGGTGGGCGCTCGGCCGCAGCCTGCCAACGCCAGGCACATCGTAGCGGCCAGCAGGGTCAGCGGACGTTGGAAGCGGTTCACGGTTTCAGTTACTCCCTTCCCCAGGTGAGAACACTTTGCGGAAAACTTCGTCATGGCGTTGGCGTCCAGTGTTGCGTCGCAACCATATCTCCTGTGCGGAATGCCACATTCGTTACCTGCAGCAACAGCTGCGTCCTCGCAGCAATATCCTGCGAACGCGCCGCAGCCAATGTCTTCTGCGCGGAGACGACATCCAGCAAATTGCGCACACCGTAGCCGTACGATTCATGCGCAGCTTCATACGACTGCTGCGAAGCCGTGAGAAAGGACGCCGCAGCCTGCTGCTGACGCAGCGCCGTCCGCATGTTTGAATACGCCGCCCATACTTCGTTGGCGATGCGATCGCGCAACGTATCGATCTCCGCCTGCGTCGTCTTCTTGTCGGCCTTCGCCTTGGCAATACGGTACTCGCGGCGAGCTCCATCGAAGAGCGTCCACTTCAGCTCAAGCTCAGCCGTCCACACCTCGCCCACCGCATAGTGGCCGTTGTACAGATTTGTTTGCCCATATGCCCGCGCCTCACCTCCATCGCCCTTGAAGCTCAGCTCCGGAAAGTAGGTCGATCTCGCCTGTTTGATCGCCGCGTCATCGGCACGAATTCGCGCAAGCTGTTGCAGCAGGTCGGGCCGCTGCCTGAAGGCCCGCTGCATGTCCTCATCCACGGACGCAGCCATCTGCGAAGGCAGCTTCAGCTCGTCGATACCCTGCACCTTGAACTCGGCATCCGGCTCACCGCCCACAACCGTCGCGAGATCGCCGCGTGCAATCTCCACCGCGCCTTCGGCCGACTGCAGATCGTACTCCGCCTGCGCCCGTGCTGCGGTCGCCTCCAACTCGTCAGGCTTGGTCGCAAGTCCGTTGGCGAGTCGCGCCGTCGCATCATCTTCGACGGCCTTCGCGTTCGCAAGATTGGCTTGCGCGGCCTCCATCTGCCCCTGCGCATTCAACAGGCGGTAGTAGGACGAGGCCACCTCGTCGATCACCTTGCGATGCGTGTCGTTGAAGTGAAGATCCGCAGCCAGCAACTCGGCCTTCGCGGCATCGATCTCTCCGCTGCGTCCACCCACATCGAACACCAGATACTCCACCTCGAGCACCGGCTCGAAGACGCCCTCCGTCTGGCGGTTGAAGTACTCCCCCACCAACGCCGCCTGGCGAAGAGAGATAGCCAGCGCCACCGCGGAGATCGTCGGATAGAGCGCACTTCGTGCGATCCCCAGACCGGCAGCTCGAGCCTTCGCTTGCTGCCATGCCACCCGTGTCTCAGGGTTGTGCAGCTGCGCCACGTCGATGAGGTCGGCCAGCGTGTAGATCTTTGCAACGTCCAGCTGCGCGGCCTCGGGCGCCTTTGCCTGAGCGCCCTGCTGCAGCGATTGCACTCCCCGCGGCTGGAAGATGGAACTCGAGCTTGCTGGTACCCCCTGCGCCCTGACACTTCCCGAGCACGCGGACATCACCAACGCCGCCAGTAGGAGGCGGCGAACATCTAGGCTGCGCTTTGAAGTAGACCCATCCATGAAATCGAGCAAGACCGATGTCTCATACTTAGTGGAAACGTCTGCGGCTCCAGCGAGTCTGGAGCTCCAGGCTGCTGGGAACACTGCAGATACGCCACCGGTACACCAAGTCTATACGACAGAACCTGACCCCGACACCGCTTGAACGATGAGCGAACATCCATCCGATTGGGTCTTGCCCTCGCTCGCGTACTGGCCCATCAAGCATCAGCCAAATCGATCCCACAGGAAAATGGCCATCAAGCATCGCTGCTCGATGGCCACCACGAAGGCTACGCCTGCCCTTGACCTACTGCACCGGATGATCTGGGTGCAGGTACTTGTTCAGGAAGACATAGATCTCGTGCCGTGATTCCAAGGCCAGCGGCGTGTCGATGCGATTGAAGTAGTGCCCTCCGGGCGCGTCCTTGTAGATCTTGTAGTCGAACTGCTTCTTCTCGAACGTCAGCGCCTGGATCAGGTGCTCGACCTCGAGGAAGTTCACGTCCTCATCGTTGGTGTTGGTGTGGATCAGCAGCGGCGTATCCAGCTCCTTCGCATGGTTCACCGGTGAGCGCTTGCGGTACTCCTCGATGTCGTCATGCACGTCCACGCCCAGGTGATACGGCGCCGAGTAGATCTGCCGGTAGCCTTCGTTCTCATACCCCATACGCGCAACAAGATCGCTCACCGGAACGCCTGCATACGCCACGGCGTAGTCATGCGGATGCGCGAAGATGTTCATCAGTGTGATCAAACCGCCGTGGCTCCAGCCTACGATGCCCACGCGCTTCGGATCGAGGAAGCTGTACTTCGCGAGCATCCACTGCATGCCGCGGTAGACGTCGTCCACCTCGAGCCCACCGTAGTCGATCTCCTGGTAATAGCCGCCACCATACCCTGTCGATCCGCGGTAGTCCGTCGCCACAATCGTGTAGCCCTGCAGCAGCAGCTCACGCACCTGGTGCGCATCGATCGTCGTATCCAGCGACTGGTGCACGCCCTGGTGCACATACACAATCAGCGGCTGCTTCTTCGTCTTGTCCAGGTTCTTCGGGATGAACGTATAGACGTGAATGATCAGCGGGTTCGTCGCGCCCGGAGCCTTCTTGTTCTTCACATGGGCATTGGGCGCGCCGCCGTACTCGCTCTTGTCGATGTCGGCGATGTCGCCGATCTTCTGGTACCACATCAGGTCATCCATGCGCTTCAGCAGGATGTCGTCTCCGCCCCCGCCATTGCCTCCGGCAGGTGCGGCTGCAGCGGCGCGGGCGGGAGCAGCAGCAGCCTGTGCGCCGCCTCCACCACCCTGCGCAAGCGCGGTGGACGCCGCGAGACCCAGCAGCGCGGCAAAGGCAACAACGGTGGGCAGCTTCGACGGAAAGACGGCGAGACGGCGCAAGGCAAGCTCCTTGAAATTGAATAAACCCGGGGGGAATTGACCTCACTGTATCGCAGGTTGGCCCACGTTCCCAAGCGAATCCCCGCGAATCGCAAAGATCGAAAATCGCGCCGCCGGGCTGCGGAAACTTTGCACCCCGCTGCTTCGTCTGTACGATCAACCCATTCATTCTCATCACCCGCGATATCGCCCCAATAGGAGATTTCCGTGCTGGCTCGCCGACGTTCTTCCCTTTCCGTCGTCACTGCGCTGGGCCTGGCTGCCCTTGCGCTGACGCCCCTTATGTACGCGCAGAAGCCGCGTACCATCACGACCCCGAAGCAGCAGTTCGGCCATGACATCGGTGACGACTACCAGCTGGTGAACTACACGCAGGAGTCCGAGTACCTGCAGAAGCTCGCCAAGGAGTCCGACCGCATGAAGCTGGTCGACATCGGCCTCACCGCCGAGGGCCGTCATCAGTACATGGCGATCATCTCCTCGCCCGAGAACATCGCCAAGCTCGATCACTATCGCGAGATCAACCAGAAGCTCGTGCTTGCCAAGGGACTCACCGACGATCAGGCCAAGGCGCTCGCCGAAGAAGGCCGAGCTATCGTCTGGATCGACGGCGGACTCCACGCCTCCGAGACCGTCGGCGCGCAACAGCTCGTCGAGACGATCTACGAGCTCAACTCCAAGACCGATCCCGAGACGATGCGCTTTCTCCACGACGACATCGCTCTCTGCACCTTCGTCAACCCCGACGGCATGGAGCTGGTCTCCAACTGGTACATGCGCAACGCCGATCCCACCAAGCGCGAGATGAACGTCCCGCGCCTGTGGCAGAAGTACATCGGCCACGACGATAACCGCGATTTCTACATCAGCAACCAGGCCGAGACCACCAACGTCAATCGCATCCTGGCGCGCGTCTGGTTCCCGGAGATCGTCTACAACCATCACCAGGCAGGCCCCGCCGGCACCGTCATCTTCATGCCGCCCTTCCGCGACCCCAACAGCTACTTCTACGATCCGCTGATCCCGCTCGGGATCGAGGCCGTCGGAACCGCGATGCACCAGCGCCTCGTCGAGGAAGGCAAGTTCGGCTCGACCTCCCGTACCGGAGCTCCCTACTCCACCTGGTTCAACGGCTCGCTCCGCACCGTCTCCTACTTCCACAACCAGATCGGCCTGCTCACCGAGATCATCGGCAACCCGACTCCCGAGCCGCTGCCGCTTCTGCCCTCCGAACAGCTTCCCAAAAACGACCTCGTCGCTCCCATCAAGCCGCAGATGTGGCACTACGCCACTTCGATCGCCTATGAGCAGACCAACAACCGCGCGGTGCTCGACTACGCATCCCGCGAGCGCACGCATCTGCTCTACAACATCTATCTGATGGGCAAGGACTCCATCCAGAACGGCAGCGAGGACCACTGGACCGTCACCCCCAAGCGCATCACCGCGCTCGAAGAGACGGCCGAGAAGGAAGGCGCGCACGTAGCCCGTGGCGGCGTCCTCTCGCCCGACGCCATGAACGCCCTCGGGCCCCGGACGCAGGGCGTCCCCGCCGAACTCTACGACAAGGTCCTCCACGACCCGAAGATGAAGGACGCCCGCGCCTACGTCATCTCCGCGGATCAGCCTGACTTCCCCACCGCCACCAAGTTCGTCGACTCCCTGATGAAGACTGGCGTCGAGATCCAGCAGGCTACCGCTCCCTTCTCCGTCGAAGGCAAGCAGTATCCCGCCGGCTCTTACGTTGTCTTCACCGCGCAGGCGTTCCGCCCGCAGGTGCTCGACATGTTCGAGCCCCAGGACCACCCCAACGACTTCGCCTACCCCGGTGGCCCGCCCAACCGGCCTTATGACACCACCGGCTGGACGCTTGCCTTCCAGATGGGCGTGCACTTCGACCGCTACACCGAAGCCGTGACCGGCCCCTTCGCCGTCATCAAGGAAGACCTCGCCAAGCCGCTCCCCGGCAAGATCCTCGGCCCGACCGGCACACCCGCCGGCTACCTCGTCGACCACGAGTACAACGACTCCTACACGCTGACCAACCGCCTCCTCAAGGCCGGCCAGCCCGTCTACTGGCTCAAGGACACCGCCGCCGTCGAGGGTAAGACCCTTCCCGCCGGTGCGCTTTGGCTTCCGTACTCGGCTGAGACCGCCAAGACCCTGGAGACTGCCACCAAGACCCTCGGCATCAGCGCCTACGCTGTCGCCAAGGCTCCCGCTGGCGCCGCCATCCAGGTCCATCCCGTCCGCATCGGCCTCGTCGATACCTACGGCGGCTCGATGCCCTCCGGCTGGATCCGCTGGCTCTTCGACCAGTTCGAGTTCCCCTACACCGTCGTCTACTCTCAGGAGCTCGACGCCGGCAACCTGAACGCGAAGTACGATGTCCTGCTCTTCGCCGACGGCATCATCCGCAACCCCAGCGCACGTGGCGGCATGGGCTTCTTTGGCCGCGCTCCCAAGCCTGAGGACATCCCCGCAGAGTTCCGTCCCTGGCTCGGCTCGATCACCCCAGCCAAGACCTTCCCCCAGCTCCAGGCCTTTGCCGACAACGGCGGAACCCTGCTCACCATCGGCAGCTCCACCGCGCTCGCATCGTTCCTCAAGCTCCCGGTCGTCAACGCTCCCATGGAGATGGTCAAAGGCGAGCTGAAGGCCGTGCCGCCGGATCGGTTCTATATCCCCGGTTCGCTGCTGAAGGCCCACGTCGACACCAAGGACCCCATCGCCTACGGCGTGGCCCCCAACGTCATCGTGGACTTCGACAACAGCCCCTCGTTTACCCTCGATCCGAACGCTGCCCTCACCGGCGTGCACGCGATCGCCTGGTATGACGATGCCAACCTCCTGGCCAGCGGCTGGGCCTGGGGTCAGGGCTACATCGACCACACCACCGCTATCGCAGAGGCTCCTCTCGGCAAGGGCAAGATTGTCCTCTATGGCCCCGAGGTCACCTTCCGCGGTCAACCCCACGCTACCTTCAAGTTCCTCTTCAACGGCGTGCTCTCGGGCGCGGCCAGCGAGTCGAGCCTGCAGTAGCCACCGGTCCTGACTCATAGCTCAGGACCCGTAACCCACAACTCGTTCACATTCTTTCAGGCCGTTGCGCTGCATCTCCCTTACCGGAGTTCCAGCGCAACGGCCTTTTTCTTCCACGCTGTACACTGGCCCCGGACATGGCAGCACGCCTCATCGTCAACGCCGACGACTTCGGTCTCACCCACGGCATCAACCGCGCCGTCGCCGAGCTGCACGAGGCAGGAGCCCTCACCTCCGCGACCCTGATGGCCTCAGGCCCCGCCTTCGACGATGCCGTCGCCATCGCCCACGCTCACCCTTCACTCGGCGTCGGCTGCCACGTCGTCCTCACCGATGGCATGCCCGTCTGCCATGCGGAGACCATCCCCTCGCTGATGGGCGCGGACGGCAAGACCTTCCGCAGCTCCCTGCTGGAGTTCATCGCCGCCACCCTCGCCGGCCACATCAACCCCGACGACGTCATCCGCGAAGGCCTCGCCCAGGTGCAGAGGCTGCAGCGCGCGGGCATCGACGTCACCCACCTCGATACCCACAAGCACACGCACATGCTGCCCGCCATCGCGCAGCCCCTGCTCTACGTCGCCGAACGCGCCGGCATCGGCGCCATCCGCAGCCCCTTTGAGCAGAGCTGGTCTTCCGGCGCAGGCCGGCCCGAGCCGATCCGCCGCCTCGAAGTCCTGCTCTGCGACAAGCTGCTCGCGCCACGCTTCCGCTCGCTGCCGCAGATTCGCCACAACGCCGTCCAGACCACCGACGGCACCCTCGGCATCTCCGCCACCGGTCGCCTCAATCGCGACACCCTCGCCGCCCTGCTGCAGCGTCTTCCCGAGGACGGCATCTTCGAGCTCGTCTGCCATCCCGGCTACAACGACCGCGACCTCGACGCCGTCCGCACCCGCCTTCGCGTCAGCCGCGAGATCGAACGGCAAGCCCTGCTCGACTGCATCCCGTCCCTCGGCCCGCAGCTCACCCACTACGGTAACCTCGGCAACCTCGGTCTCCTCCGCGAGCTCGGCCAGCACCAACCCGCCACCGGCCACGAGCGCCTGACGTAACCGTCCGCCTGTACGATCTGGCATCTGGCGTCTGGAAAACTCGTAACTGAACTCCCATATCCACCCTCCGCATCTCGCCTTTAGCATCTAGCCTCTCGTATCTAGCATCTGCTACGTAGCCCTATGAAGATCGGCATCACCTGCTACCCCACCTACGGAGGCTCCGGCGTCGTCGCCACGGAGCTTGGCATCGAGCTCGCCGCGCGCGGGCACGAGATCCACTTCATCACCTACTCGCAGCCCTTCCGCCTCAACGGCCGCGACGCCAACATCCGTTATCACGAGGTGCCGGTCTCCAACTACCCGCTCTTCGAATTCCCTCCCTACGATCTCGCGCTCGCCACCCGCATGGCCGAGGTCGCCGAGCTCTATGAGCTCGACCTGCTGCACGTGCACTACGCCATCCCGCACTCGGTCTCCGCGCTCCTCGCGCGCCAGATGCTCGCCAGCCGCGGCATCAAGCTGCCCTTCATCACTACCCTGCACGGCACCGACATCACGCTCGTAGGCCTCGACCGCTCCTACCTCGCCATCACCAAGTTCGGCATCGAGGAGTCCGACGGCGTTACCTCCATCTCCCAGGACCTCGCCGAGCGCACCCGCGAGTCCTTCGCCATCACCAAACACATCGAGGTCATCCGCAACTTCGTCAACTGCGATCTCTACCACCGCGACGAAGAGCTGGTCGCGAAGACCCGCCCCCGCTTCGCCGATCCCAGCGAGCCGCTGCTGGTGCATCTCTCCAACTTCCGCCCCGTCAAGCGCGTCCTCGACGTCGTGGAGGTCTTCGCCCGCATCGCCAGGGAAGTTCCCGCCCGCATCCTGCTCATCGGGGACGGCCCTGACCGCTCCGCCGCCGAGTTTCTCGCGCACCGCCTCGGCGTCAGCGACCGCGTCCACTTCCTTGGCAAACAGGAGAACGTCAACGAGCTGCTCGCGCTCGCCGACCTCATGCTCATGCCCAGCCAGATGGAGTCCTTCGGCCTCGCCGCGCTCGAAGCCATGGCCTGCCGCGTCCCTGCCATCGGCACCCGCGTTGGCGGAGTGCCCGAACTCATCGACGACGGGTCGTCGCCGTCCGGCTCCAACGGCGGCGTCGCCAACGGCTTGCTCTTCGAGGTCGGCGACGTCGAAGGCATGGCCGCCGCCGGCATCGCTCTGCTGCAGGACCCCGAGCGCCTCAACGCCATGGCCACCGCCGCCCGCCGCACCGCCCAGGCCCGCTTCTGCGCCAGCCGCATCATCCCTCTTTACGAGGACTACTACGAGCGCGTCGTACGCGGCGAAGGCTAGCCTCCTTGGGCTGAAGCGCATCTTTGAGGGCCAACGGCCCGTTCCATACCAGCCCTGGATGAAGCCCTGGGTGAGGGGTGATGGAGAGCCCGAGGGTGATGGCCCGACATAAGTCCTCCACGGAGTTCAGGTTGCCGGGGCCACGAAGTCCCCATCCGCTTCCGGACGGAAGTCGCCACGGCTCCTCCCACAACCATCCAGGCAACCCCGGGTTCTAGTAACGGGGCGGATGCCCGCCTCCAGATGCGATCCGCACGCCGCCAACTGCACCGTACCCTCTTACAAGGGTGTTTTGCGCCCAGACGATTTGCTCCGGAGGCACTCGTGAAGCCATCCTTCGTTCCCGCGGCCGTTCTCTTCTGCGTACTTCCAGCGTGTGCCGTGCCCATGCTGAGTCAGTCCACCGGCACCTCCCACCCCGAGCAGCTGGACGACCCGATCACAGCCCAGGCTGCGACGCCGCAGTACACGCCCGCGGCTAAGCCCTCGCCCGATATCCCGTTGACGCAGTCCCAGAACTACCCCAACGGCGAGGTGCAGAACTACCAGCCCGCGCCCTCGGACGATCACTACGTCAAGCCGCATCGCGGCTCCAGCAGCTCGAGCTACGCTCCCGCACCCGCCTATTCGGCTACCTCCGGTGCTTCCGGCTACGCCGCGAGCAGCGCAACGACACCTGTTCGCCAGCCCGTATCTTCCTTACCGTTGAATGAACAGCTCGCCGATCGTCCCCCGAGCTCCTCCAACTACGATCGCTCCAACGATCCCCAGTTCGCGAACCGTGATTTTGCGAGCCACGATGATGTCTACCGGCCCTATAACCCCACCGGCGCCGTGCATCACGACAACCTCGAAGTCACCGACGATCCGACCAGCGGCGTCGTCATGGATACGGCCACCTCGCCCAACCAGATCCCTCAGTCCACCCTGCTGCGCGCTCGCCTTGTGACCTCGCTCTCGACGCAGACCACCAAGGCCGGCGACCACTTCACCGCGACCCTCGCAGGCGACGTCGTCCGCAATGGCCGGGTCCTTCTGCCTTATGGAAGCACCCTGCATGGCCGCGTGACCGCGGCGCACAGCGGTCATGGCATCCGTACCGCCGCGGCCCTTCGCCTCGAGACAACATCGATCTCCCTGCCCGATGGCACCACCTATCCGCTCATGGCAGAGGTCGTCGATGTACATAACGTCCCGCACGCCCACGTGACATCCGAAGGCACCATCAAGGACAACGCCATGACCAGGGGCGAGGCCGCGATGCTGGGTGGCACCACCGGTGGGGGCGCCATCGCCGGGGCCCTGGTGGGTGGCGGCGTAGGAGCAGTCGTGGGCGCCGCCGTCGGTGCTGGCGTAGGCACAGTCTTCTATCTCCGCCGCGACCGCGAACAGTCACTCCCTGCGCGCAGCGAGCTTACCTTTGCGATGGACACTCCCCTCGACCTGAACGTTGCAGCCCGCGCGTCCAACTACTAACGCTATGCTCTGGCATCAAGAAAGAAGCGAGGCCTCGTGGCCTCGCTTCTTTCTTGTCCGTTCCTGTCCGCCTGCATAAGAGGAGGGCTAGGCGCGCACCTGTGCCAGCAGCCGCTTCCAGTTCTTCTGGTTCTTCTTGAAGCTCTTCTTCAGGTCCTCCAGAATTCGCTGGAAGTCCGGATGCTCCGCCATACCGCGCCACGCTGGATTCTTGCTGAACCAGGGATAGTTCTCGTTGCCGAGGTAGATCGCCCGCCGCAGCCAGTGCAGCGCTTCGCTCTCGTCGCCTTCCACCGCGAAGTACGTTGCCAGCCGGTAGCCCATCTCGCTGTCGGCTTCAGCCGCAGCCAGCGTGTCTTCGGTGATGAACTCCAGCGCACGCTTTCTCTCGCCCAGCTGCACGTAGCACATCGCGATCGTCGGGAAGACGATGCGCAGCGTCTGGTCGTCCTCGATCACCTTCTCCAGCGTCTCGACCGCCTTTGCGAGATTCCCTTCGCGCATCTGCTGATAGCCTCGCGAGATGCGCAGCAGCGGCTGCCGCGGCTCCAGCGTCAGCCCCTTCTCAATCTCATCCGCCGCCAGCTCCAGCTGGTTCTGGTACTGGTACACCCGTGCTCGGTGGTTGTAGATGTTCGGAGCGTTCGACGGGTTCAACCGCAGCGACTGGCTGAACTGGTCCAGCGCCTCTTCGTACATGCCGTCGATCCGCAACGTCAGCGCCGCCACAAAGTGCACATTCCAGTCGTTGCCCGCCTCCTGCAGAAGACGCTCGACGCCATGGCGCGCGCTCTCCTTCTCACCGCGGCTCAACAGCATGTACACGCGATAGAGGTTCGCTTCCACCGAGCCCGGATCGAACTCCAGCGCCTTGTCGAAGGCGCGTCTGGCCTCAAGCACATACATCTGCCCGCCCAGGCCGTGACGCGCATACTGCAGCTGCGTAATCCCCAGGCCCGCCCATGCAGGCGAATACTCGGGATCGCGCTTCACCACGTCTTCGAAGATCTGCCGCGCGTGGTCCAGCTCTTCCCGGTTGCCGGTCCGCGTCATGAACGACGACAGCAGCGCGCGCGCCTGCAGGTAGTCCTCGGAGATATCCACGCTCAGCGAGCTCCGCCGCTGCTCGCCCATACCTCCGCCGAGGCCACCGGGGATCAACGTACCGCCACGCAGATCGGCATACACCTCGTCCGAGATCTCCTTCTGCACTGCGATCAGGTCGAACGAAGCCACGTTGATCGACCCACCCGTGCGGACGTTGTTTCCCTTCACGTCGACCATCTGCCAGTTCAGGTCGAAGCCCTTTTCTGATTTCAGGAAGCTCCCCGACAGCACAAAATCCACCAGCAGCTTCCGGCCGATGCTCAAAGGATCGAGCTGCTTGCTGTTGAGGTTCATCAGCGTGCTGGAAGGACGGACCACCAGCTGCGGCACCTTGGCCAGCCGTGCCCCCAGGGCGTCGGCCAGGGCAAAGCCATAGAACGGCGTCTCTTCGCTTCCGCCAAGATTCATAAACGGAAGCACCACCAGCGTCTGCGCCCCGGAGCTCTCCTCGCTGGGCGTATCCAGAAACCGCTCCGCCAGCATCGAGAGAATCCCGGTCGTCCGCTTCTCTTCTTCTGGAGTCTCGAGATCCAGCCGCTGCTGCGCCGGCATCGAGATCGCGCCTTCGCCCGGCATCACCATCGCATCGAAGTGCAGCGACTTGAGGATCGTCTTCAATCCCTCGCGCACCTCGACCGCCGAGGCGTACCGCTCCGAAGGCTGCTTTGCCAGGCAGCGCAGAATCACGCTCTCCAGCCCCGTGGGAAGATCCGGCACGATGTCCTGCAGCGGTGGCGGCTCCGCATACTGGATCGCCCGGATCGACTGCAGCTCCTGCGCATCCGGCCGGTGGAACGGGTGCCGCCCGCTAACCATCTCGTAGAGGATCAGCCCCAGCGCGAAGATGTCGCTCTGCACGCTCGACTGCCCCGTAACAAACTGCTCGGGAGCCATGTAGGCGATCGTCCCGCCCCGCGCCGTGTAGGTCGCGCCCGGGGGAATCACCATCGGTTGCCCGCCCAGAGCCGGATCGAAGTCGTAGGAGACCTCGTCGGCCGGCTCGAGCTTCTCGCGCTTGAGCTGCCGGGCCAGACCGAAGTCCAGAATCTTGATCAGCCCACCGTCGGTCAGCATGACGTTGGCCGGCTTCAGATCGCGGTGGAAGATCGCCAGCCCGTGCGCCGCGGCCAGACCGTCCGCAATCTGCATCCCGCTGGACAGCACCAGTTGCAGGTTAGCCGGGCCCTCTGCGATCACCTTATCCAGGCTTCTGCCCGGAACGTACTGCATGACGATGTAGGCTTCGTTGCTGCCATCGTCGGCGTTGGTCTCGCCAACCTCGTAGATCGAGCACACATTCGGGTGGTCGATCGCACTCGCCAGCCGCGCTTCCCGCAGCTGCGTCGTCCGAACCTGCTCCGGCGTCTGTTGTCCGCGCTTGAGTAGCTTGAGCACGACCGGGCGCTGCAGCAGGGTGTCATTGGCAAGAAACACCACACCGCTGCCGCCAGAACCAATCTTGCGCAGAATCTCGTACTGCTTGATTACGCGGCGTTTCATCTTCCCCATTATCTCAAGCGGAGGCTGCAGATTTCTCTGCACGCCCTGTGAAACGTGAACCTTCTGCCGCATGGCGGCGGAATTATATCCCCATACGACATCCAGCCGTTCCCTGTTGACAGGAAAGGAACTTGCCACTTCGGTGCAGGCTGTTGATTACCAGAAAGTCGCATCCGGTCAGGCAGCACACCGGTACACTGAGGCATCGTATAGAAGTCGTCCCGGATCGAATTACTCGCGAGGAGCTGTCTCTCCGCATTCAAAGATGATCACCAGCCCACCCGAACCATCGAGCCACCAAGGGAGACCTGGCCCAGCCCTCATGCCCGTTACGATCCTTCTTATTGACGACAATGCCGTTCAGGCTGCCACACGGCAGACCATCCTCAAGCGCGCCGGTTATTTCGTGATCGCGGTACTTTCTCCCGAGCGCGCCCTCGAGCAGTTCCGCAACCAGGACTTCCCCGACACCATCAGCCTCGTGATCACCGACCACATCATGCCCGGCATGAATGGCAACGAGTTTGTGCGCAGCCTCCGCACCTTCGATCCCAGTGTTCCGGTGCTGGTCATCAGCGGCATGGTCGAGGCCGAAGAAGAGTACGAGGGGCTCAACGTCCTCTTCCGCCTCAAACCACTCCTTCCCGACAACCTTCTCGCCAGCGTGCATCGACTGGTCGACCCCAGGAGCTAGTCCACAACCTTCCCGAATACCGCCCGCCGTGTCGAGTTTGTCCTTGCGCATTCGCAACCGTGACGAGCCTCACACGGCGGGTATGTCGTTCTCTGCGACAATAAGAATCGAAGGAACGGCAAAGAATGCATCCCATGCCTTATTTCGGCAGCGCTGCGATTCTCGTAGCGCTCGGTCTGGCAGTTTACTCACTGCTGGCAGGCACCATTGGCCTCTACGCGCTCGCAAAGAATCGCCCACTCGCGATTCCGGCGGAGCGCCTCCGCGAGACCTCGCGACGCGCCGGCATCATGACCTTCGTCTGCATCTCCTGCGCGGCCTTCGCGCTGGTGTGGGCGGCGTTCACCGACGACTACTCGGTCGACTACATCCTGCACCACACGAACCACGCGCTGCCCTGGTACTACAAGTTCTCCGCGCTCTGGTCCGGCCAGGAAGGCTCGCTGGTTCTCTGGGCATGGCTCCTCTCGGCGTATGGGTTCGTCCTGCGCCTTCGCCACAAGACCGACATCACGCTGCACGCCTACGCCTCGACGATCCTGTCCGGCATCCAGATCTTCTTCTTCTCGCTGCTGGTCTTTGCCGCACCACCGTTCGCCTTCGCGCCCGGTCCGCTCCAGCCGGATGGCTTCGGCCTGAACCCCCTGCTGCAGTATCCCGAGATGGTCATCCATCCGCCGATGCTGTACCTCGGCTACGTGGGCTTCAGCATCCCCTTCGCCTTCGCGCTCGGCGCCCTGATGATGCGCTACCCCGGCGACAAGTGGATTCACATCACCCGCCGCTGGACGATGGTCACCTGGCTCTTCCTCACCTGCGGCATCGTGCTCGGCATGCACTGGGCCTACGCTGTCCTCGGCTGGGGCGGCTACTGGGGATGGGACCCGGTCGAGAACGCTTCACTGCTTCCCTGGCTCGCCGGCACGGCCTTCCTGCACTCGGTCATGATGCAGGAGAAACGCGGCATGCTGAAGACCTGGAACATGTGGCTGATCTTCGTCACCTTCATGCTCTCGATCCTCGGCACGCTGCTTACACGCTCCGGCCTCGTCAGCTCCGTCCACGCCTTCGCGCAGAGCTCCATCGGCACGTACTTCGCCTGGTTCCTCGTCGTGGTCTTCGCCGTCTGCCTCTTCACCTTCTTCCTGCAGCGTGATCACCTCAAGACCGAGAACCACCTCGAGAGCTTCGTCAGCCGCGAGGCCAGCTTCCTGTTCAACAACTGGATTCTGCTGCTCTCCTGCTTCGTCGTCCTCTGGGGAACTCTCTTCCCTGTCATCAGCGAGTACGTCAACGGCACCAAGACCACCGTCGGACCTCCGTACTACAACCGCGTCATGGTCCCGATCGGGCTCTTCCTGATCTTCCTCACCGGTGTCGGCCCACTCCTCGCCTGGCGTGCCACATCCGTCAAGGCCATCCGCCGCAACTTCGTCCTTCCCTGCATCGCCGTCATCGGCACGGCCATCATCCTGATGATCTCCGGCGTCCAGCCCTGGAAGGATGAATCCGCCCAGACCAGCATCTACGCTCTTGTCTGCATGGCACTTTCCGCTGGCGTCATCACCGCCATCACGGCCGAGTTCCTGCGTGGCGCCGCCGTCCTCCACCAGCAGACCGGCAAGAACCTGGCCAGCTCGGCGATCCTGCTAACCCGTCGCAATACAAGACGCTACGGCGGATACATCATCCACTTCGGCATCGTTGTCATGTTCATCGGACTCGCCGGCGGAGCCTTCAACCAGTCCAAGGAGATGGAGATGAGCTTCGGCGACTCCGTCCAGATCGGCTCCTGGAAGCTGGTCTGCAAATCCTTCTCGCAGGACTCCAATCCGAACTACGACACCAGCTATGCGCTAATGGACGTCTTCCACAACGGCAAGTACGTCACCCGCCTCACGCCCGAGCGCCGCTTCTATACCGCAAGCCAGCAGCCCTCGACGATGGTCGCGATCCACTCCACACTCGCCCGCGACCTCTACGTCGTCTATGAGGGCCAGAACCCCGATACCCAGCGCCCGATCATCAAGATCTTCCTCAACCCGCTGGTCAACTGGATCTGGCTTGGCGTCGTGGTCGTCGTCTTCGGAACATTCATCGCATTGGTGCCGCCACTGATCCCGGGCAAGATCCGGCAGACGGCATCGGATCCCCGCCTCGCCACCGACCCCACCGGAATCGGTGCGGGGCCGGCCTACGCGGCGAAATCAAGTCTCGGGCCCGACGGCCTGCCCGCTAAACTCCCTGGGGCAAACCATGCCTAAGGCCCTGCATCGCATTCTTGGGATCGTGCTGGCCGCGGTCTTCGCTTTCACCATGCTGGGCGCAGGCGACGAGACCACCCGGCTCGACCACATTGGACATCAGCTCGTCTGCCAGTGCGGCTGCGGGCAGATCCTCTCCGAGTGCAACCACGTCAACTGCCCTGTCTCAGGGCCCATGCTGACGGAGCTTCGCACCCAGATCGCCCTCGGTAGCCCCGACAAGGCGATCCTGGACTCCTTCATGGCCAAATATGGGCCGATCGTGCTGGCTTCGCCCATGCGTGGGGGCTTCGATAATGTCGCGTGGATCGCACCCTGGATTCTCGCAGCAGGTGGCTTGTTAGTTATCGTTTTCGTTTTGCGCTATTGGTATAGTCGGCACCATCAGCTTGCACATTCCAATGAACTTCCAGGACCGGCAAGTGATGCAACTCGTAACCGTATCCGCCAGGAAACAACAGACGACATCGACTAGGCGGCGCGGATCTTCAACCCTGATAACCCTCTCCCCGGGAACGGTACGAAGCCGGATCCCATGACACGAATCGAACTACTTCGCATTGTGATCGGTCGCGCGCGCGCCAACGGATTCGAGTTCCGGCGCTGGTACGTATCCCGCCTCGGCCTCCCGTGGATCAGCACGGACGCCGCCCTCACAGCCCTCGACGCGCAGCGACGTTACTACGCCCTTCTCTTCAACCACGAGTTTGCCCGAAGCTTCTGGAAGCCCGGTGAAGAGATCACTTTTACCATTGCCGCCAGCAGCTTCGACCGCATCATGCCCGATGGTTCCGTCGCCCAGGTCAATCGCAAGCCCTACATCCGCCGCAGCGCTCGCCGGGACGCCTGGCGCTATCACCTGCAGCAGATGGCTCTTGCCGAAGAGCCCCTCCGCTACGTCCGCAAGTACATGCACGTGGCCGATGACGTCGAGGAGGATACCCTCCCCGAGCTCTCCTCGCTCGAAGGGCACCCACTCGAAGAGGACCTTATGGCGACTGGAACGGGACATTCTTCCGCTCCCAAGCTCTCTGTCGTCCCTTCGCGCGAACCAGCATCCCTTGATGCCACGGTGAAGAGCCGCAAGCCGGTCCACACCGCGCCCAAGCTCCAGTCCGCACATATCAAAACCGCGAGCCGCGGAGGTCGCAGCAAACCGATGGACCGCCCCTTGCCGACAGATCTTCCCGCGTTCCTTCGCAGGCCCCCGCACTCCCGCTAACCCGCCACAAAGCAAGATCGCCGTACGTCTCAGGAAGGTTCGATTCTTCCTGGCGTGCGGCGATGATCTGCATTGCCCGTGAGAGATCCGGCTCCTAGCTTCCGCCGGCCATCTCCTTGAGCGCGCGCTCGGCTGCCTTCTTCGTCTTCGGGATTGGATCGTGCGCCAGCGTGGCTTTGTACTCGGTCTGCGCCTCGTCCAGCTTGCCAATCTTCCGCGCCGATTCCGCCAGCATGAAGTGCGCTTCGGGATCGTCCGCCTCCGTGGCGACCGCGTCCCGCGCCCGCAGGTAGGCTCCGCGCCAGTTGCCGCCGTCCCGGTAAAACGAAGCGACCTGCAGATCCTCCGCCACCCGCTCATCAGCCGTCTGCGGCTTGGCGGCCGGCGCCTCACGCTTCGACCGCCGCGACGCTGCCCTCGCCCGGGCAGCATTATCGTCTGCCTGGTAGGGGTCGGCGGTGTCCTGGTTTGGCCCCAACTGCTTCATCGCGTCGGGATCGTTCGAGCTGCTGGACGACGAACTTGAGGTCGACTCCCCGGAGCTGCCCGCGTCCCGCAGCGGGCCCGGGTTCGAGCCCTGCGAACCTGCCGGAGCACCCGCTCCCGGCGCCGGAGTATCGGGAGTTTCGCCTGGGAAAGGAAACCGCTTCGAAGCCGGAGCATTCGGGTTGCTGCCGCCATCGACGCCCGGGGCAGGCGTGCCCTGCTGCGTTGGAGCCTGGGTATCGGCACCCGGCAAAGAAGCATCCGAGGAGTCTCCCGGATACGGAAACTTCTGCGCCGCGTTCTTCGAGGCAGGCGTGTCCGGGCGCGGCGTCGACGGAGGATTTGCACACTCCGGCACCGAGACGGTCTTGCCGTTCTCGTCCGTCATCGTACAGCTGCCCGTCCGCTGCGCCGGCTGCTGCGGCACGCTCTGCGCCCCGCAAGCCACGACACCCGCAACAGACCCAGCCGCCAGCGCGACCCGCAACAACCAACCGCGACGATGCATTACGCTCCTCATACGTATTTAGACGATTGCAATGGGATTCAGGGACGCGTTGCCGCCAAGCTCTGAGTGTTCCAGATTTAGACTGTGCTCCAAAAACGAAGATGAGCGTCTGCCACGAGGGTGGATATGAGCTTCCGATCTACTTCGTCCGGCAATGATGATCTCGAAGCTGCTTCCATCGCTCGATTCCGAAGTTTTTTCGCTTCGTTGAGAAATTGGTCCAGCGACCACACCCCCGAACGAACCTCAATTAGATAGTCCCGTTCCGGACGAGGAAGTGTGATCGTACCTTGTTCCATAAGCTCTATACATTCGAGATATAACCGAAGGCAATGCATAGCAGCCTTGGTGTCGTAACCGAATTGGCCAATGTATTCAGGGCGCTGGCCCTTGCTCCCGTGACCTTTCTCGCCTGTAATCCGCTGTCGCTGATTCTCGGCGAAACCAAGGAACTGTTCCGCCGATTTCCGTGAAAGAAATACCGATTTGCGTTCCTGCAGATGGGTCCAGACAGGCAGGCTGGTCGCTGTCGCATCGGCGAAGATGAAGTGCAATGCCGTCGCATTCCCTTTTGCGGCCAGCGCTGCCCAACGTCGGAGGGAATACAGCGTGAGGTCGACATCTTCTGGCCCATTGCGCCTCGCATCGCTGGCCGTCGACCAAACAAAATGATCCACAGGATCCAATCCCAACGCGAGGGACGGTGGTTCGACAAAAATCCCGTAGACATCGAGATCGTCGGTCGCTCCGACCTTCGCTCCATGAAGCTCCGAGCCACCGATGAAGAGGTGAACGATGCTCTCAGGAGCATCGAACCCAGACCTCACCACCTCGTTCATCAATGGACCGGACAGCAAGCTACCTCACAGGTACCACGGAATATTCACCACCACGATGCGCTGGTTGCCCTTCAGCAGCAGCAGCAGCTTCAGCAGCTGCACGCGCTGGTTATGCAGCAGGTTCTCCCACCAGTGACGCACCACGAGTTCGGGCAGCAGCACAGCGATCTTGCGCCCCGGGTTCTCATCCTCCAGCTTCAGGACGTAATCCATCAGCGGCGACAGGATGGTTCGGAAGCTGGACTTCACCGTGATCAGCTCAGGCTCCTGGATACCATGCTCGCGCACCGGCTTCAGGACCATCTCTTCCCACACCAGCCCAAGCGCATCGGCGTCGTCCGAGTCCACGTGCACCACCTTGACGATGGGGCTCATGAGCAGGCCAAAGCGCATCGCCTTCTCCGTGATCTTGTCCCAGCGCGCCATCGGAATCACGACGATCGGCTGCTCCAGCCCGGTCAGGCGCAGCGGCGTCGGATCCTCTGTCTCCCGCTTCACGCGCACGTAATGCTTCTTTACCGCGTGCATCGTCAGGATCAGGATCGGGATCAGCAGCGTCGTGACCCACGCGCCGTACATGAACTTCGTCACCAGGATGACGATCAGCGTGATACCCGTCGCGATCGATCCCAGGCCATTGATGGCCATCTTCAGATGCCGGTGCGGCGCATCCATCGTCTTGTGCCAGTGGCGAACCATGCCCGCCTGCGACAACGTGAACGCGAGGAAGGCGCCCATCGCATACAGCGGAATCAATCGATCCGTCACGCCATCGAACAGGATCAGGATTAGCGCGGTGAATCCACACAGCGCATAGATACCGTGCGAGAACAGCAGGCGGCGGCCCTTCAGCAGGAACACGTGCGGCAGGTAGTCCTTCGCCGCGATGGCGCGGGCCATGCGCGGAAAGTCCGCAAACGCCGTGTTCGCGCTGAAGCTCAACGCCGCCAGCACGGAGCCCATGGTCAGCAGATAGAACCAGCCGCGGCCGAAGACCGCTGCAACCTCAATCGAGAGCACGCTCTGGTAGTGGCTGTCGCCCGAATCCATCGCCGTCACGCCATACGCCTTGGCCACGTACGCCAGGCCGAACAGCAGCACGATCAGGATGGAGATGATGATCGTCAGCGTGCGGTTCGCGAGCACGCTGCGCGGCTCCTTGAACGCCGTCACACCGTTCGATACGGCCTCAACGCCGGTCATCGCAGCGCAACCATTCGAGAAAGCTTTCATGATGCAGAAGACCAGCAGCCAGCCCGACAGATGCTCGATCTTGCTCACGTCCTGCGGCGGAGGAGCCGAAAGCGCGATCGGATGGCCGTGAGCCCTCCAGATGTCGAAGAAGCCGACGCCCACCGTGTACAGCAGCGTACCGACGAACAGAACCGTCGGCAGCATGAAGGCGACGCCGGATTCCTTCACGCCGCGCATGTTCACGCCCGCGATGATCACCAGGATGATCAGGCAGAGGATCAGCTGATGGTTGTGGAGGTCTTCCCCGAAGCGCGTTCCCTGCCCAGCGGAAACCAGCGCGGTCACACCAGCGGAGATGCCCACCGCCGCCGTCAGGATGTAGTCGATCATCAGCGCCGCAGCCGCCAGCAGGCCCGCCTGGTCTCCCAGGTTTTCGCTCGCGACCGTAAACGACCCGCCGCCGTTCGGATACGCGACGATCGTCTGCCTGTAGCTGAAGTAGAGGATGACCAGCAGCGTCAGGATGCACGCGAAGATCGGCATCAGGTAATGCTGAACACCGAAGAAGCCCAGTGGGAGCAGCAGCGCCATGGCCGACTCCGGGCCGTATGCCGCGCTCGTTAGACCATCCAGACCAAAGATAGGAACACCGGCCGCCACGCCGATGTGTTCCGCGTGTTGCTCGCTGGTTGCCAGCGGCTTTCCAAATAAAACGTCAAAAACACTCATGCGAGAAGCATTCCCTCGAATAGCGCCATAAGGCGCACCGTTAGATATCCTACGCCTGTCTGTCAAATCGTTGACATGTCTTGCGATTCGCGAGGGCTTCTCTGTGGATTCCTCGAACACGCGGTCGCAAATGCGTCAGCCGGCACAAAAGAGCCCCCGCAACTGCGGAGGCTCTTTTGAAAATCGTCTCGTCAGACATCCTCAGGTCTATGCGTGCACCTTGAGGAAGATGATGACGAAGGTGAACAGCGCCAACGACTCGATGAACGCCAGACCGAGAATCAGGAAGATGAAGATGCCAGGACGCGCACCCGGGTTACGCGCGAGAGCCTCGGTGGCAGAGGCGGTCGCCTTGCCCTGGCCGAGACCGCAGAGACCGGCCGCTAGCGCCATGCCCAGACCAGCTGCGAGGGGAACCCACTGGGCAGCAGCATCGCTACCCTGACCGAACGCCGGAACCGCGATCAAAAGAGCGGCCAGCGACATGAACAGATATTGCAACTTACGCATTGTGACTCCATGCTCCCGTAGTCTTCGCCTTCCAGTGGGTGGTTGAGGCTCACCGTGCTGGCCCCCTCACGCTTGAAGGCGGGGTACACACCGCGGAAGGGAGCTCCCACCGCGAGATCTTGAATTGAGTGGTCAGAGGTCAGTGCGTAGTGAGTAGAAGGCCTTTGCCGTTCTCTACTCTCTACTCACTGCCCTCTACTCACTGCCTAGTGGTCGTGCGATACCGCCATCGACAGGTAAATGCACGCCAGCAGGAAGAACACATACGCCTGGATCACCGCCACGCCAAGGTGGAGGCCCAGGAACACCAGCGGGATACCCACCGGGATCAGCGAGAAGAACGCGAGCGTCAACAGATCGCCGGCGAACATGTTCGCGTAAAGTCGCACCGTCAGCGAGAGGACGCGCGCAAAGTGCGAGATGATCTCGATCGGCAGCATCAGCCAGCTGATCCACCACACCGGCCCCAGGAACTGCTTGATGTAGCCAAAGCCGTTCACGCGGATGCCATGGTAGTGGTAGTACAGGAACACCGAGATCGCAAGACCCAGCGGCACGACCACGTCAGCGGTCGGCGACTCGAAGCCCGGGACCAGGCCCAGCAGGTTCGAGAGCAGAATGAACAGGACCAGCGCCGTGAGGAAGCTCGCGAAGCGCTCGTGCCCATGGCCGATGATCTGCGACGACTGATCGTCCACAAACTCATCCGTAAGCTCCGCCAGATGCTGAAATGCGCCCGGCTTCTCCACGCTGAGCGACGTCCGAATCGCGAGGAAGTATCCCACCAGGACGACGAAGATCAGAAGCTCCATCGCGAAGGTGTTGTTGATGGGCGCAGCAGGATTCGCCGGGGCCACATGTACCGCACGCAGCAGCGCATCCACCGGGCCAGCGAGAACTTGATTCAGAGCCTTGGTAACAAACAATTGATTCAGCATATCCGTCCGTCCTGGAGGGCTTCGAGATGCTGCCGGGGCCACACGCGGATTCCCGGTCGCTGGCCCAAAACCAGCCTCAAACCGTCCACGCCTTTACCAGCCGGAGAGCCTCAATGACTAGCGCGAACACACCCAGCGCCAGACCTGCGGCGAGCGCGTACACACTTCCATCCAGATACCTAAGGCTAACATACAGAGCCACCACGCTTCCCCCCAGGGTGAGGAAGAAACCCACCAGCACAGGAGCCATCGGACGCACCGAAGCTGGTGCAACTCCGTCCGCCGGAACCTCCATCCGCGCCAGCGCTGCAACCATCAGCCGCAGCCACTTCCACAAGCTCGCGCCGGAGATCGCCGCACCCACCAGGAACAGCACCGCCGTCTGCCAGCCCAGCTTCCACGCCAGCACCGGAGCCGCAATCACCACCATCACAGCCAGCAGCCTCAACGACCGCAGAATCGTGCGCGTCGCGTCCGCATCCGTAAACTCAGCCAGCGGAATCATTGCCCATCCTGCTTCAGAAACTTTCGCGCCGTCGCGATGATCTGGATGAATCCACCCGCCGCACCCAGGATGATGCCCACAATCGCGATCCACGTCGTGTGAAAGTGCTTGTCCAGCAACGTGCCCAGGCCATAGCCCACCAGGCATCCCAGCGGCAGCGCGATGGCAAGCTGCAGCATCGCCTCAGCCTTTACCAGATCCTTGAGCGCGCCGCCCTGCTTGTTGTCATTCTCGTCCGCCACGTGAACCAAACTATCACCAACCCATCTGGAAGCCCCCTCACGCCTCACTCACCTGCCACCTCGCACCTCTACAGCTCCGCCGCAAAGCAAAAGGGCACCGCCCTCGCGACGCCCTCTCTTACTTGCCGCTCAAGGAAGGCGCCTAGAACCTCTCACCGACCAGCTCTTCGCTCTTCGTCCAAAGCGCCTGGGCCTTTAACGGGTCGAGCGCATAGTCATACACGCCCTGCCCCAGGCCCATGATCTGCGTAGTGCTCGGCACGATGGGGCTCACATGGCAGTCCTCGCAATACCGCCCGCCAACCTCCTGCGGTTCACCCACGAAACCCGCCCACACCGACGTAGCCGCGCCCTGCGGAATCGTCTTCCACTCGAACGGCCCCAGCCCTGCCTCTGCACGCTGTGCATTGATCTGCGCGATCCGATCCGCAGCCCAGCCCTCAGGCAGGTGCCGCGTCAGCTCCGTCGCAATCCCTCCCGGATGCACCGCCGTCGCCCGCACACCCCGCGCCTTGTGCCTGCGGTCGAACTCCACTGCGAACTGGATGTTCGCCGTCTTCGACCGCCCATACGCCACCCACGGATCGTAAGCCGTCTTGCTGAAATCGAGATCGTCCAGATCCGGCTGCGCAAACCGATGCCCCGCCGAGGACAAGCTCACCACCCGCGACCCCGGCCGCAGCAGCGGCGCAATCCGGTTGATCAGCACAAAATGCCCCAGGTGGTTGGTCCCGAACTGCGTCTCAAACCCATCCGCCGTCTTGCCGAACGGAGTCGCCATCACGCCTGCGTTGGCGATCACCACGTCGAAGAACTGTCCCGCATGCAACAGAGCATCCGCACACGCCCGCACGCTGGCCAGGTTCGCCAGATCGAGCTCGATCAGCTCCAGCGATCCTCCGCCAGCGGCCGCGGCTCCTCGTACCTCTGCCGTCGCTGCATCTGCCTTCTTCAGGTCCCGCGCCGCGCCGACCACCTGCGCCCCATGCGTCGCCAGCGCTCGCGCCGTCTCCACGCCCAGCCCGGCCGATACACCGGTCACCAGCACGCGCATTCCATCCAGCCGCACACCCTCCAACACGTCCTCGGTGGTCGACTTCAATCCAAATTGCTGCATCGTCGCGTTTGCCATCTGAGTTTCCTCCTCGCGGAGGGCGCTTCCGGCGGGCCTGCTCGCTTGCGGCCGCTTGACTCCGGGAGCTGCACCCCGTAAAACGGAGAGTGTCTCCGCTTAGGAGTACTATAACCGGAGATACTCTCCGTTTACAAGGGGAGCAGCACCAATTTCATGACCGAAGCCGCCAAACCCGCCCCCCGCAAGCTCCGCGCCGACGCCAAACGCAACCGGGACGCCATCCTGCTCGTCGCCCGCGAGGCCTTCACCCGCTCCGGCATGGACATCGCCGAGGTCTCCCTCGACGACATCGCCAAGCAGGCAGGAATCGGCTCCGGCACCCTCTACCGCCACTTCGCGAATCGCGACGAGCTGCTCGAGGCCGTCTACCTCGCTGAGGTCCAGCGCCTCGCCGAGACCGCCGACATCTTCGACCAGACCTTGCCTCCGATCGAGGCCGTCCGCCGCTGGATGCTGCTCTTCATCGACTACATCGCCACCAAGAAGATCATCGCGCCCGCGCTGAACAACGTCGCCGGCGGCCCGCAACGCATCTTCGCCAACACCGGTACGCTCATCTACGGAGCCATCGGCAAGCTGGTCAACCGCGCCATAGCCATGGGCGAGATGCGCGCCGACGTGCAGTCCGTGGACCTGCTCAAAGCGCTCGTCGGCGTCTCCTACCTCGCCAACACTCCCGACTGGCACGAGACCGCCACCCGCCTCGTAGACATCCTGCTGCTCGGCTCCCGCCCCTAGCGATCTCCCCCTGTTCCCCGCACAATCCGGGTGCCCCCATCTCGCTTCTGAGATGTGGGTTGGCAGGATGCTGAAGGGGGGACACCGCTCCCGCCGCTATACTCGACAACTGAAGACTTTCCCAAGCGAGACAAGATTTTGCCCCAGTTCGACAGCAACTTTGAAGAGAAGCTCTTCGCCGAGCGCCAGGAAAAGCTGGCCCGCATCGCCGCGCTGGCCACCGGCCCCGACGCCACGCCCGCCCAACTCCAGGCCGCCCGCTACCCCAACAGCTTCCCCTTCACGATCAACGTCCCCGACCTGCGCGCTGCGGGCGATCCTAAGACCGGCGAAGAGCTCGAAGCCTCGCCCATCCCCGCCGCCATCACCGGCCGCGTCATGGCGCATCGCTCCCAGGGCAAGGCCGGCTTCGCGGTGCTCCAGCAGAATGGTACCCGCCTCCAGATCTACGTCCGCAAAGACGACGTCGGCAGCAGCCCTGAGCAGGCTCAAGCCCTCTTCGACCTCTACAAGCTCCTCGACCTCGGCGACATCGTCGGTGTGCGCGGCACCCTCATGCGTACCCGCACCGGAGAACTCACCCTCCACGCCCGTGCCATCGACATCCAGCCCGGCCAGCCCGCGCTCGTACTCCTCACCAAGTCCATGCTCGCCCTGCCGGACAAGTACTCCGGCCTCGAAGACATCGAGACCCGCTACCGCCGCCGCTACGTCGACCTCATCATGAACTCCGGCGCGCAGGCGAAGCCTGCACCCTCCGCAGATGTGTCATCTCGACCGGAGTCGGAGCAAAGCGCAGACGCAGTGGAGAGACCTGCATCTCCGCCCACACCCGACACCCAACAACCAACACCCGACACCGAGCTCAACGTCCGCGCCACCTTCGTCAAGCGAGCCGCCGTCCTCCGCGCCATCCGCACCTTCTTTGACGCGCGCGGCTACCTCGAAGTCGAGACGCCCATGCTCCACCCCGTCGCCGGCGGCGCCACAGCGCGCCCCTTCACCACCCACCACAACGCGCTGGACATGCCGCTCTACCTGCGCATCGCGCCCGAGCTCTATCTGAAGCGGCTGGTGGTTGGCGGATTAGATCGCGTCTACGAGATCAATCGCAACTTCCGCAACGAAGGCGTCAGCCCCCGCCACAACCCCGAATTCACCATGCTCGAGTTCTACCAGGCCTACGCGAACTACCACGACCTGATGGACCTCACCCAGGAGCTCATCACCGACGTCTCCAAGGAAGTGAACGGGACAACCATCGCCAAGTTCCCACTACCCCAAGGCCCCCGCGCCGGCGAGTGGGTCGAGATCGACCTCGCAAACTGGCAGAAGCTGTCCATGCGCGAGGCGATCATCAAGTTCTGGCCAGCATCAGCCGGAACGCCACCAACACTCGAAAGCATCACAACACAACTGGATCACTGCCTTCACAATGCGAGTAAGAGCATGGAAGCTTATCTTGAAAATTTTTCTGAGGGCGACCAGTATGACGAAGCGCAATTAGTAGCAGACGATCCAGAGGCGCTCCAGAGCTTGCGGGAGGTATTTGAACTACGTCGCAGAACTCGCGAACTCCAAAGATCGCTCAAGCAAATCTTCGATAAGCACCTTAGAGACGGAAGCAACAAGGCGTACTCGGACATTTTTGAGTTATTCGCCGAAGAGCACCTCATCCAGCCCACGATCATCTACGACTTCCCTCTCGCCGTCTCGCCGCTCTCCAAAGTCAAGCCCGACGAGCCCGAATGGACCGAGCGATTCGAGTTCTACATCGGTGGCTTCGAGGTCGGCAACGCCTTCTCCGAGCTCAACGATCCCGTCGACCAGGAAGGCCGCTTCAACGACCAGCTGGCGCAAAAGGCCGCCGGTGACGACGAAGCCATGGGCGAGATGGACTCGGACTACGTGCGCGCGCTGGGCTACGGTCTGCCTCCGACCGCCGGCGAAGGCATCGGCATCGACCGCCTCACCATGATCCTCACCGGCTCCCGTTCCATCCGCGACGTCATCCTCTTCCCCCTCATGCGCCCAGAGAAGAAAGACGCGGAGAAGTCCGAGCTGGAAAAGGAATCCGACGCCTCCCACGGCGAATCCGCCGAGTAGCCGCAAGACTCCGGGTGCCCCGGGTCCCTCGAGGGACCCGGGCGAACTCGCCACAGCGGCCCGTGGCCCATCTTCTCAACGCTGGGTGGCCCATCCTTTCGCGTCCTTTGCGAAAGGGTGGGGTATCGTTCCGGCAGCGACCCGATCGCCTCGGAAACCTGAAGCTGTTTCCGACTGCACCGACAGCACAGACTACCCCTTTGCCATCAATACGTTACAGGCAAACATTGGGCATGAGCGGCTTCACGGGAACTCCTCGAGTAAGACCTTTCCCATGAAGATTTTGCAGACACCCGGGGGGAGGGGGGGACCCGTCACCCGAGCAAATCCGCATCCACCCGCTCCAGCAGCGTCGCGCTCATCTCCGGATGCATCTTCCGCCCAAACAAACACTCCGACGCGCGCAGCCGCTCAAAATCTTCCTCGTCCAACGTCCGCGGAAGCTTCGGATTGGGCCGCTCCCAGTCGATGTAGTGGATCGCCCTGCCATCAATCCGCTCCCGAAACGGTGAGTTCGCCAGCATCGTCTGGATCATCGCTTCATCCGGAATGAAGACGTAGCGGAAGTAGCGTTCCAGCGCAGGATGCGAGCGGCGATAGCTGTCGATCCATTCCACAGCAGCCCGCGAAAGCGCCCACCATTGCGAGCCGCCATGCGGCTCCCAGCCCTTGTAGAACCGCCTCCGCAACGGGATATGCAATGTGCGGCTGCGGAAGTTCACGGTAAGGTGTAGCACTCGCGCCATCGCCTGAAACTGCCCGCCCTGCGGCGTCCAGCGATTGGGCTTGTCCAGCGGAAACGCCTCGACGAACTCCGCTCCCGCATGCTGAGCGAAGAAGGCAGCAATCTCCTGCGGTCGCTTGATGGGATAGTCCTGCCCGGAGAGCAGCACCGCATAGTCGAACGGCTTCCCACTAGCGAGCACCGTCGAGATGCAGGCGAAAGCCGCCTCCATGATGCCGTACGTGCCCCAGTAGCATCGCTTGCGCGGCGCGAGCAGCACATCATGCACCGTCACCGCATAAGCGGCCAACTCGTCATAGACAGCCGCATCGGCGCGGGCATCAATGTGCACCACGAAGATGCTGGCCGAAGGCCGCAACCGCTCGATCATGCGAATGATCTGCCCCGGATGAGCATGTCCGAGGATCAGGTACGCCAGCTGCACGAGGAGCCCCCTTCGCGATGCGATGCTACCGCGACGGTATCGCGACTACTGCACCCGTGACACTGACCCGGCGGTTGTAGCCTGAAGAACCTCATGCACGAGGCGCACGCCTTCGAGCGTCGTCTCGCGTTCCAACTCCCCCCCGAGCGCGAGCCGCAGAGCGCGCTCGGGCTTCAATCCGGGCGGAGTAAAGCCGTCCGCGGGACTGACGATGACACCCCGCTCGAGGCAGCGGCGCGACACTTCGAGTGCCGTGACCTCACTCTCTTCCGGCAGACAGACCCACAGATGCCACGCGCACGCGGGCCCCGCGCTGGCGGCATCGCCCAGGATCTCCCTCGCCGCAGCGTTGCGCGCTCTTCCCTCCACCAGCTTCGCGTCCGCGTTGCGCTGCCACGCGCCGTCTTCGATGAGCAGCATCGCAGCCAGATTGTGGGCCAGCGAGGTGCCGGTGGTGGTGTTCTTGAGCACAGGCTCGACCGCGGAGCTGAAGCGTTCCGGCACGACGAGAAAGCCGGTGCGAGTCTGCGGAGAGATGCTCTTGGCGAGCCCTCGGAAGTAGAAGGTCCGTTCAGGTGCGAGGATGCGGAAGCTGGGTGCGGCATCGGGCACCATGTACCCGTAGGCATCGTCCTCGATGAGCAGGATGTCGTGCTTGCGTGCGACCTTAACGATCGCCTCACGGCGCTCGAGCGACATGGTGCAGCCCAGCGGGTTGTGCGCTGTGGGCATCAGGAACGCCGCCCGTACCTCGGCGTTGCGGCAGCGCTCGTCGAGTGACTCGGGGCGCATCCCTTCGGCGTCGTACGCGCATGGCACCAACTCAGAGCGCAGCATCTTCGCCTGGTCGATGATGCCGCCGTAGGTGACACGCTCGACGGCGATGCCCTTGCCCGGAAGATCGGCTGCGAACAGCGACACCAGCGCCGCATGGTGGCCACCGCAGGTGAACCACGTCAGCGCAGGATCGGAGCCAAGCCAGCGAGCCGCGCGGACGCGGAGATCGGCATCGGCTCCGCGGAAGCTGGGCCGCATCTCGACCGGGTCCTCGACATGCAGCGAGCGTACGGCGCGCTCGAGATAGGTCTGCCACTCCGCGCCCTGGGTGGGCAGGAGCGGGAAGTTCCACACGAGGTCGATGGGAGCCGCCTGGGCGCGGTCGATCATGCGAACAGAATATCGGTTCAGGCTGCGGATTCCACGGTGACCTCGGGATTCTGCTTGCGAATCGGACATCGAGCCGTAACGCACACGAGGGCGAGTTAAACTCGTAGGGTGAATATCCTTTTTGTCGGCGACGTCTTTGGCTCCGCCGGCCGGCACATCGTTCGCGAACACATCCCCCACGTCGTCGAGTCCAATGCGGTCGACCTCCTGGTCATCAACGGCGAGAACTCCGCCGGTGGCTTCGGCATTACGCCGTCCATCGCAGAGGAACTTTTTGATCTCGGCGCGCATGTCATTACCACCGGCAATCACATCTGGGACAAGAAAGAGATCTTCGACTACATGTCGGTCCCGGCAGACTCGCATGGTCGAGCCCGCCGCCTCATCCGCCCAGCAAACTATGCGGTTACGACTCCAGGCTTCGGTCTCTACGAGGGCGAGCTTTCTTCAGGCGAGAAGTATGCCGTGATCAATATGCAGGGCCGTGTCTTCATGAACAGCTGCGACGACCCGTTCCGCAAGGCGGATGAGTTGCTCGCTCAGATCGAGAAGAACTCCGGCGCGAAGGTCATCCTGGTGGACTTCCACGCCGAGGCCACCAGCGAGAAGGCTGCGCTGGGCTGGTACCTGGACGGCCGCGTCACTGCAGTCCTGGGCACGCACACCCACGTCCCCACGGCCGACAATCGCATCCTGCCGAACGGAACGGCCTACCAGACAGACGTGGGCATGAGCGGCCCGTTCGACTCGGTGATTGGCGTCGAGGTGGAGCTGGTGCTCAAGCGCTTCCTGACCGGCATGCCGGGCAAGTTCGAAGCCGCCAAGGGCAACCCCAAGATGTGCGCCACGCTGATCGAATGCGACGGCAACACGGGCCGCGCCTTTCGCACGCAGCGTTTCATGCTCGGCGAGTAACGGGCGTCCGGGCTTCGCTCAGTAGCCTCGATCGTCTGCGTGATGCCGCCGCCGCGAACCGCCGCCGGAGTACCCTCCGTAGCCGCCGGAGCCTGTCGTCCTGGCAGTTCCCGGCGGCACCACGATCACCGTGTCCGCACCGCAGGAACGCACGCCCATGCAGGCGGTCGCGTGCAGGTTTTTGTCCACGCAGAGCTGGACCTGCGTCAGGTAGTTGTTGGCGCACCCAAGGTTGTAATCCGCCGCGCTGGTTCCGGGGTTTGCCTGAACGAATCCGTTGATGATCTGGTCCGGAGACAAGCTGATCCGGCTCGATACGTCCGCGAGAGGCCCGGGGATTTTGACGGAGTTTGCCTCGCGTCGCATCGCGCTAAAGTACGCATCGGGCTGCATCCCGCTGCAAGTGCCGTGCGTCTGCCACTCATGCTGCAACAGACCCTGGTCCGGGTACAGATCGCTGTACTGTCCGGGATTGGCAGGACCGGCCGCATCGCTGCACTCTTCCGGGTAACCGCCGTCGCTGTTCTCGGGCCAAAGCCCATGCACGACGAAGCGCCGTCCGGTGGCGCACTCGGGCTTGTCGGGGTGCGAGTAGCAGAACTCCGGAGACCATGACCAGGTCAGCAGGTAATAATCGAACTGCCCCGGCGCGGCTGAACGTGCACCACCGTGGCGTTGATCGCGACGCCGCTCATTGCCCTGCGAATACCCTCCGGCAGAAGAGCTGCCGCTCTGGGCAAAGCCGTCATCGGCACGCGCTGCGGTCTTTGGCTGAGTGGCAAGATCTCCGCCCGCAGGAGCCTTGCAACCAGCCACACAAGCCGCCAAGGCCAACGCCAGGACGAATCTCGCCCCATACATCCCACACCATGTCCGCATCATGCCCTCGATATCACGCCTTAAGTAAGAATCCTACCGCGTGGATGATCGCTGCTATCGTTCCCCATCCACTTCCTCAACGGCTACACTTCCACCGTGGGGTTCCTATACGTCGACGTGACGATCCCGGTCCGCGAGAGATCGCGCGCCGGCTATAGATCGGACCGTCCCGAAGCCTCCCAATCGCCGCATGAGCGAACCGAATCCAGCACCGAACAACCTGACGCCAGCCGTGCTCGACGAGCTGCGGACGCTCGTAGGCCCGCATGGTCTTATCGCGGAGCAGAACCAGCTGCAGACCTACGAGTGCGATGGGCTGACCAACTTTCGCACGATGCCGGGTGCGGTGGTACTCCCGCGTACCACCGCGGAGGTTGCGGACGTGGTGAGCTTGTGCGCGAAGTATGCCGTGCCGTTTGTCGCCCGCGGAGCTGGCACAGGGCTGAGCGGCGGCTCGCTGCCGACGGAGCATTGCATCGTCATCGGGCTCTCGCGCCTGAACCGCATCCTGTCTGTCGATCTCGAGAACTCGCGCGTGCATGTTGAGCCGGGCGTGACCAACACCGGTGTGACGAGTGCCGTGAAGGCGGAGGGATACTTCTATGCGCCAGACCCGTCGTCGCAGACGGTGTGCACGATCGGCGGGAACCTCGCTGAGAACGCGGGCGGAGCCCATTGCCTGAAGTATGGCTTCACCACAACGCACGTCCTCGGTTGCGAGGTAGTGTTACCGAGCGGCGAAGTGATGTGGTTTGGGTCGGAACATGGCGTGGTGGATACGCCGGGCTATGACCTCGCTGGTGTGTTCATCGGCTCGGAAGGTACGCTCGGCGTTGCAACCCGCGCCGTGCTCCGCGTGCTGCGCAAGCCGGAGGCGGTGCAGACGCTCCTCGCGGCGTTCGATACCACCACTGGCGCTGCACAGACGGTGAGCGACATCATCGCGAGCGGCATGCTGCCCAGTGCGATGGAGATGATGGACCGCATCTCGATCACCGCAGCCGAAGCTGCCGTGCACGCTGGCTATCCCGAATGCACGGCTCTGTTGCTCGTGGAGCTCGATGGACCGCTCGCCGAGGTGAATGCGCAGATGGTCCAGGTGCGCGAGTTCTGCACGAAGAACGGCGCTTGGGAACAAAGGCTCGCGCAGACGGATGCCGAGCGGGCGCTCGTGTGGAAGGGTCGCAAGGCAGCCTTTGCGGCGATGGGTCGCGTCTCGCCCAACTACATCGTGCAGGACGGCGTGATCCCGCGAACCGCGTTGCCCCGCGTGCTGGCGCGTATGGATGAGATGAGCGCTGAGACGGGACTGCGCATCGCCAATGTGTTCCATGCGGGCGATGGCAATCTCCATCCGATGGTGCTGTATGACCGCACGATCGAAGGCGAAGAGGACCGTGCGTTGATCTTGAGTTATGACATCCTGCGGCTCTGCGTGGATGCCGGCGGTTCTATCACCGGCGAACATGGCGTGGGCCGCGAGAAACAGTGTGTGATGAGCTACCAGTTCCACGAGCCCGACCTCGCCACGATGCAGCGCGTACGACGCGCCTTCGATCCGCAGAACATCGCCAACCCTGAGAAGCTCTTCCCCACGCCGCGCCTGTGCGGCGAGCGCCGCCATGGAGCGTACATCCCTCACCCCGTCGAAGCAGCGGGCATCGCGGAGGTGTTCTAGTGGCTGACGTACGCGCTCTGGTCGAAGGGCCGGTCCTGCAGGAGATGATCGCTGCTCTCGGCGAAGCCCATGTGCGGCCGCTGGAGCATGCCATCGCGGTCTTCCCTGCCAACACCGACGAAGTCTCGGCGGTGATGAAGCTGTGCTCGCAGCACAAGCTCATCGTGCATGCGGTGGGCTCGGCGACGAAGCCGTGGGGCACGTATGTGGACGCTCATGTGCTGCTGCACACCAAGCGCCTTACGGGCGTGCTCGATCACAGCTGGGGTGATCTCACGGCGACCGTTGCTGCCGGAACGACGTGGCGACAGATGCAGGATGTACTCGCAGAACATGGACAGCGCGTAGCTCTTGATCCGCTGCATCCAGGCTTTGCGACAGTAGGCGGCGTGCTCGCGACCAACGATAGCGGCCTGTTGCGGATGCGCTACGGCTCGTTGCGAGATCTCGTGCTGGGCATGACGATCGTGCTGGCGGACGGGACCATCGCACGCACGGGCGGCAAGGTGGTGAAGAACGTCGCAGGCTATGATCTCCCCAAGCTGCTGACAGGAAGCTTTGGCACACTGGGCATCATCACAGAAGCGACGTTCCGGCTGCATGGGCTGCAACCGCATACCAAGGTATTCACGATTGAGTCGCAGGAGATTGCACCGCTTGCGGATTTGATGAGCGCGGTCCTGAAGAAGGGGCTCTCGGTGGAGCGCATGCAGTTGCGAAACGGCTCCCTTGCCTTCGCGCTCGATGTGGAGCTTGCATCGTTGCCGGAAGTGCTGGTCGAGCAGGAAGCAAAGCTGCGAAGCCTCGCAGGAGTGCTTGAGGTAAAGCCGGCGACCCGTGAAATCTTCAGCGCGCGGGAGGGGCTATTTGCCGGACCGCCCATCACGACCTTGAAGGTGACAGCCTTGCCGGCTAAGCTTGCGGTGCTGGTTGCGGGTTTCGCGCAACTAAACTCGCTGCCCGACCACACCTGCTATTGCATGGCCGATCCGGTCGGCATCGTGACGGCTTCGATCCGAATCGCCAACGACTATGAGCCGAAGCTGCTCTTGGAGCTGGTTACCGATCTGCGCGAGCGGCTGGCCTCGTCTGGAGGCTCGGTCACCGTGCTTACGCCGGGCGGCCTACCGTTCGAGACTGATCCATGGGGCCCGGCGCCTGCGGCGATCACCGTCATGCGTGCGATCAAGCAGGAGTTCGATCCCGAGCGGCTGCTCAACCCCGGCATCTTCGTAGGAGGCATCTAGCGTGAGCACGAACTCCAATCCGCTTCCTTCCGCTGATGCCATCGGGCTTGCGCCGCAGAGCGTGTTGCAGGAGCTTGTGCAGTTGGGCGGGAGCACGAAGAGCGCCTTCGATGCGCATCACGCGCCCGAGATGGGGCTGATGGACCAATGCGTTCACTGCGGTTTCTGCCTGCCCGCATGCCCTACGTATGCGCTGTGGAACGAGGAGATGGATTCGCCTCGGGGTCGCATCTGGATGATGCGCAAAGGTGCGCTGGGCGAAGCTCCGCTGGATGCGAACTTCCAGCTGCACATGGACAACTGCCTGGGCTGCATGGCCTGCATGACGGCGTGTCCTTCGGGCGTGCAGTACAACAAGCTGATCGAGGACACGCGCGGCCAGGTGGAGCGGCACACGGAGCGTCCGCCGCTGGACCGGCTGTATCGGCAGATGTTGTTCGCGACCTTCCCACACAAGAACCGGCTGAAGATCATGGGCATACCGCTGGCGATCTATCAGCGTAGCGGACTGCAGACGCTGGTGCGCGCGAGCGGCGTGTTGAATCTGCTGCCGAAGCGGCTCTCCGCGATGGAAAACCTGTTGCCTGTGGTGCCGCTGAACCCGTTCTACTCGCTGCCCGCGGAGGTGTCTGCAAAGAGCCACAAGCGTGGCCGCGTGGGCATGCTCTCCGGCTGCGTGCAGAGCGCGTACTTCTCGCATGTGAATGCCGCGACGGCGCGTGTCCTGGCGGCGGAAGGCTTTGAGGTTGTGATTCCGCAGGAGCAGGAGTGCTGCGGTGCGCTGGCGATGCATACAGGGCTGGAGGAGTCGGCTGCGGCTCACGCGAAGCAGATGATCGCCGTCTTTGAGCACGCAGGCGTGGATACGATCGTGATCAACTCCGCGGGCTGCGGCAGCACGATGAAGGAGTACGGCCACCTGCTGCGCGACGATCCAACCTGGGCCGCTCGTGCAGCCGCGTTCTCTGCGCGCTGCAAGGACATCAGCGAGATCCTGGCGGAGCATGAGCCGGTGAATCGGCGGCATCCGTTGCCGTTGCGCATCGTGTATCACGATGCCTGCCACCTGCGTCATGCGCAGCAGGTCTTCGCGGAGCCGCGCAAGGTGCTCGCACGCATCGCGGGGCTGGAGGTGGTGGAGCTTCCGGACCCGAACCTGTGCTGTGGTTCAGCGGGAGTCTACAACCTGCTGCATCCTGAGAGCGCGGAACAGCTGGGCGACATCAAGGCGGAGCAGATGCTCAGCGTCAACGTGCAGGCGGTGGTGAGCGCGAACCCCGGCTGCCTACTGCAGATCATGAGTTCCTTGCGGAGGCGAGGCGAGGCGGAGCTGCCTGCGTTTCACATGGTTGAGCTCGTCGATGCTTCGATTCGCGGCCTCAGCGTGGAGCAGCTGCTGCACGGCAAGCGGTCGCTGGATGTCTAAGCTAGACTCACAAACGATGACCCGACACCCACAACTCGACCTATCGTTGTCCTCTGTCACCGCTGATAAAGCGAGAGAAAAACGCCTGATCGAGTTGTGAGTGTCGGGCTTTGAGTTTCGAGCGCACAGATCGAGACGCTATGCAACAACCAGGCCGGTCTTCGCGTTGGCGATGAACTCGGTCGCGGTCTTCGCGATGTAGTCGAGCATCTCGTTGGTGAGGCCGGGATAGACGCCGATCCAGAAGACGTTGTTCATCACGAAGTCGGTGTTGGTGAGGTCGCCGACGACGCGATACTCCCAGCCCTCATAGGCGGGCTGGCGCACGAGATTGCCCGCGAAGATGTTGCGCGTGCCGATCTTCGCAGCCTCCAGCGCCATCGTCAGCTGATCGCGCTTGAACGGTGCGCCGGGCTTGACGGCGATGGGAAAGCCGAACCAGCTGGGGTCGGAGTTGGGCGTGGCCTCGGGCAGGATGAGGAACTCTTCGAGCGGAGCGAGCGCGTTCTTCAGGTAGATGAAGTTGGCTTTGCGGCGCTCGATGAAGTGCTCGAGCTTGTCCATCTGGCGCACGCCGAGCGCGGCCTGCATGTCCGTCGCTTTCAGGTTGTAGCCGATGTGCGAGTACGTGTACTTGTGGTCGTAGCCGCACGGCAACGAGCCGAGCTGCCAGCTGAAGCGCTTGCCGCAGGTGTTGTCCACGCCGGGCTCGCACCAGCAATCGCGGCCCCAGTCGCGGAAGCTGTCGATGAGGGTCTGCAGCAGCGGCTTATCGGTGAGCACAGCGCCGCCTTCACCCATGGTGATGTGGTGCGCGGGATAGAAGCTGATCGTCGCGATGTCGCCGAAGGTGCCCACCTTGCGGCCCTTCCACGTGGAGCCGAGCGCATCGCAGCAATCCTCGACAAGCCAGAGGTTGTACTTGCGGCAGAACTCCGTGATGGCGTCGAGATCGAAAACATTGCCGAGGGTGTGCGCGATCATGACGGCGCGGGTCTTCTCGCTGCGCGCGGCTTCAAGCTTCGTCACGTCGATCTCGTAGGTTGGCAGTGAGACGTCGATGAAGACGGGAACGAGGCGGTTCTGGAAGATCGGATTGACCGTCGTCGGAAAGCCCGCAGCGACGGTGATGACCTCGTCACCGGGCTTCAGCGCGCGGTCGCCAAGCTTGGGCGAGGTGAGGGCGCTGAGCGCGACGAGGTTGGCGCTGGAGCCCGAGTTGACCAGCGAGGCTGATCGCACGCCAATGAACTTCGCCAGCTTGCGCTCGAACTCCTTGGCCCAGCGGCCGGTGGTGAACCAGCCATCAAGCGCGGAGTCGACCACGGCGCTCATGTCGGCGGCATCGATGACCTTGCCCGAGACGGGAACAGCCGAGCTGCCGGGAACGAACGTGCGCGGGGCGAAGGCTTCCTGGTGATATTCGGCGGTGAGTTGAAGGATCTGTTGACGGAGCTGTTCGGCGCGCTCGTTCATTGGTTTAAGGATAGCAAAGCGCTTTGGTTCCAACGGGTATCATGGAGCGAAGCTGACGCCGGCGGGCCGTGTTGCATCCAACCACCGGCAGTTGGCGGACAAAAGGAAGTGGAATCCGATGAAGGCAGTCATCCTCGCAGGTGGACTCGGCACGCGGATCGCGGAAGAGACCTCGCTGCGCCCCAAGCCGATGGTGGAGATCGGCGGGCGGCCGATCCTGTGGCACATCCTCAAGATCTACTCGCAGCATGGCATCAACGACTTCGTGATCTGCTGCGGATACAAGGGCTACATCATCAAGGAGTTCTTCGCGAACTACTTCCTGCATACGTCGGATGTGACCTTCGACATGCACGAGAACAAGATGACGGTCCATAACAGCGTGGCGGAGCCCTGGCGCGTGACGCTGGTGGACACCGGCGCAGACTCCGGCACGGGCGGCCGGCTGCGACGCGTGGCAAAGTACCTGGAAGGCGAAGAGTCCTTCTGCATGACCTATGGCGATGGCGTCGCGAATGTCGACATCACCGCATCGATTGCGTTCCACAAGCAGCACGGCAAGGCCGTCACGCTGACCAGCGTGCAGCCGATGGCACGCTTCGGCGCGCTGGGCATCAAGGACACCACGATCTATAACTTCCAGGAGAAGCCAAGGGACGAGGGTGGCTGGATCAACGGCGGCTTCTTCGTGCTGAGCCCGAAGGCCATCGATGCGGTGACCGATGATCTGCAGATGTTCGAGCGCGAGCCCATCGAGAAGCTGGTGACCGCGGGCGAGGTGCAGGCCTTCTTCCACCACGGTTTCTGGCAGGCGATGGATACCCTCCGCGACAAGCAGCACCTGGAGTCGCTTTGGGCGAGTGGGAAGGCTCCGTGGAAGACCTGGTAGCTCGAATCAGGGCCTAGGATTCGGTACAGGCGGCGCTGCAGCGCTTGACTGCGTCGTAGCCGCCACTGCCGGCTTGACGGGATTGGGCAGCGTCAACTCCGCCTCCGCCGAAGGATCGTCGCGCAGGTGCACGTAGAGCGTACTGCCATCGGTGGGCACTGGAACCTGCAACGACTCGTCGGCAAACCCGGTTGGCACCTGCGTGGGATGGGCGAAATCCTTATCCGCGCTGAAGGCTGCGGCAAAGAACAGATTGTGCCCATGCACGGTGCAGGAGGCCGATCCCACGGCACAGTCCACGCCAGTGATCTGCGGCGAACGAACCAGGACCCCAAGGCGCGTCCAGTCCCCCGCAGTTCCGTCCGATGAGACAGGACGCATCGCGAGAGGACCGAAGGCTGAAGCGCCGAACGCCTTCGAAGGATCGAGCGTAGCGACGGCGGTGTGGTCGTCCTGCAACACGAGATTGCCCTGCGCGAGAGACAGCTTCGTGGTGACCGAACCATCGGCCGTGGCAACTTCAACCATCTGCGTACGCGGGAAAACCGCCTTCGTCTGCACGACAAAGTGCAGCGTGCCGTCGAGCGGTATGGCCTCCTTGGAGTCCACCTTGACCGGCACAATGCCCTGCTCGTCCCTTTGAGCGCTGGTCATAGACAGCAGTGCGAGCGTAGGACGCGCCGCTTCAACCGACACCTTTACGGTGAGTTGGCGACCATCTTTCAGCTTGGCCTTCGCGTCGCTCCCATCCTTGGGCGAAGCAGCTTCCTTCGCGGCCAGAGTCAGCGTGCCATCGTTGCCTGCAGCTCCCTCCGGCGTAAAGGTCTGCCCGCTCACCTCCACCGAGACGATGTCGCCCAGGCCCTTACCTGCGAGAATTGCGGTCTTGTCTCCGGCATGAATCTTCAGCGAGTCGAGATGAATTGCCGCGTCGTACGCCGTCAGCGGCACCTTCTCTTCGTTGGCGTCGCCATACTGACGAATCCCCAGCGCGTAGCCGCCGGGCGAGGCGCCCTTGAGCGAGACCGCAATATCCAGCGTGTTCTTCGCTTCCTTGCCGTCGCCTCCCTTCGCGGGAGTAAAGGACACGTCGACGTCCTTGGCCTTCTCGGTTGCGAGAGCGATGTGCTCAACGCAACCCGTGCCATCGGCGGTGAGCTTGAGGTGGCTTTCCGCACCGGCGAGCGGCTGCGTGTCGCCTGCGATCTTCCAGCCGCCGCCGTCCTTCTGCTGCAGCGTGATGGTAGGCCCGGTGAAGTGATCGAAACCCCAGTAGCCCTCGATGGTGCCGGTGATGGCGAGGTCGGAAGCGGAGCCGATCTTCGGCGTGCCCTTGGGAGCTTCGTCCTGCTTCAACGGATCAAGCTGCTTGCGTGCGGGCTCCTTGGCGATCACGAGGCCACCTTCGTAGGCATCGGCGCGCAGAGGCATGTCGTCGGGCGTTCCGGTGCGATTGAGGTGCAGCACGAGGTCATGCGCGAAGCTGGTGGAGAAGACGAGCGGAGCTCCCTCCACCGGTAGCACCATCTTCGGATTGAGCAGGCACGCGACCTCGTTGGCATCATGCGGATGGAGCGGCGGCAGCTTGGCCTTCTGAATCGCGGGGAGCCCAATGACGATCACCGTCTTGGGATTGATGAACGATGGAGGAGCGTTCAGCTTCAGGTTCAGGACCTCATTCTGCGGGAACGCGAGCCCGGGAATGTACTGGAACTGTGCAGTCTTCAGCAGGCTGACGAGATGGACAAGGTCGACGACCGCGCCGACGTAGGCCGAATATAACCCCGCCCCCACGGGCTGCGTATAGGAGGCCTGGTTGATGAAGTCCGAGGACGGCCCCGAGGACAGCGCCTCGGCAACTCCCATGCCGTGGCCGTCATTGAGCAGCAGCGGAGCGCTGGACTGCGTCAGGCACGTTACCTGCGACTCGACCGGCTCCTTGAAGCACTTGTCATCCGGCTTGAGCTCCAGGGTGGCGGCGAGCTTGGTCGAGTGTTCCTGGATGGACTTGGCGTCGCCCTGCGGAGCTTCTTTCATGGCGGCAAGATAGTGCTCGATGCGCTGCTGCTCGAAGGAGGCTTCGTTGAGGTCGGCGTCAGCGCGGATAAAAAGGCCGGGGCGACCGCGCACAGCGCCGCGTAGGGTCTTGAAGTCGCCACCGGTCTCGGGCGCAATGAACATCAGCGCCTGCTCGGCGCCTTGCGGGACGACGACGGTCGAGCCCTCGCGGAACTTCTTGTCCCAGGTGTCGATCTCGGTGAACCAGTTGTCGGGGGGCTCGTTGGTGGTGCCGCGCAGGAAGGCGACGACCAGCACGAGGTGGTTGCGCTGCGTCTCGGGCAGGTTAGCCTTCACCCACAGCTTGTCTCCCGCCACGAGGTTGGGAACCTCTGCGATCGGCAGCGTGATGGTGCCGCGCGTGACGCGCACGGAGATCTTCGGCCCCTCAAGATTGAAGCGCGCCTCGTCATCTGCCCACAGTTGCGGTACGAGGCCAAGAGCCAGGAGGACGAGTGAGGAGGCTTTCACTGCAGCTTGGAATCGCATACAGGGCGTTAGACGACGTACCGCCCCGCGGGGGTTGCGGCACACCCAAAACGAACCCGAAGACAATTCCGTCTGTGGGGAGCTATGCTGGTCCGGTCCACCCCGTAACCTTAGCCGCTTCAAGGCCGATGCGTCCTTTCCGTGCTCTGCCGCGTCTCCGATGGAGAATCTCCACAGACAGGTAGCCTCCGGGTAGCTTCGGCCATATCGCGATGGGAGAGTCATGTGCGGGGATGGGTTTCAGGAGGATCGATGAAGGTTTTGCGGATTGGGATTGCGTGCTGCCTGCTGCTTCCAACAATTGCGTTCGCGCAGCGCGACTCGCTTGTGTATGGCAAGCCCTTCGTCGGCGACAAGACGGACCCACAGGTGGTGAAGGCTCTGCGTGAGGTCTCGCCGGTGCGCATCCGCAAGACCATCGAGTCTCTGATCGCATTCAACAACCGCAGCACGATCTCTTCGGTGACGAAGGACCTTCCGCCGAACACCGGCATCATCGCTGCTTCGGAGTGGATCGAAGCGCAGTTCCATGCCATCAGCGAGGGTTGCGATCATTGCCTCGAAGTCAAGGTCGATGACTTCATCGAGCCTGCTGGCAAGGGACGCGCCGCGCGCATCGTCGAGCCGACGCGTCTGCGCAATGTCTACGCGATCCTGAAGGGCACCGACCCCACCGCGGCGAAGCGGATGTATCTCGTGACGGGCCACTACGACACGCGCGTGGGCGATGTGATGGACACGCATAGCCCTGCTCCCGGAGCGAACGACGACACCTCGGGCACAGCGGTGTCGCTGGAGTCTGCGCGCGTGCTTTCGAAGTACAAGTTCCCAGCGACGCTGGTCTTCGTCACGGTCGCAGGCGAAGAGCAGGGGCTGAACGGCAGCAAGCATCTCGCCGAGCTCGCGAAGAAAGAGGGCTGGCAGCTGGAGGGCGTGCTGAACAACGACATCGTGGGTGGAGACACCACGCCCGGCGAGACATTGCAGAACAAGTCGCTGGTGCGGGTGTTCTCCCAGGGCATCAATCCGAAGGACCCGGCGGACATCATCGCGCGTGACCTGTCGATCGGGCTGGACAACGACTCGGGCTCGCGCGAGTTGGCGCGGTATGTGCTGGAGACCGACCGCAGCTACTTTCCGCACACGTCCACAGCGTTCACCGCCGTCATGGAGCTGCGGCTCGACCGCTTCCTGCGCGGCGGCGATCACTCGAGCTTCTCGGCGCTGGACTTCCCTGCGGTTCGCTTTACCGAGTGGCGCGAGAACTATGCGCATCAGCACCAGAAGGTTCGGGTGGAAGACGGCAAGGAGTATGGCGACCTGCTGAAGTTCGACGACTTCAGCTACATCGCCAACGTGGCGCGGCTGAATATGGCGACGCTGGCCTCGCTGGCGTCCTCGCCGGGCATGCCACAGGACGTCAAGGTGCTGACCACTAACCTCGACAACAACACGCTGCTGAAGTGGAGCGCACCCGCATCGACCAGCGCAACGCCGGTCTATCGCGTGCTGTGGCGCGATACGACAGCCAACGACTGGCAGCGCTACACCACGACCGAGAAGACCGAGATCAACGTGCCTGTGTCCAAGGACAACGTGTTCTTCGGCGTGGAAGCCTGCGACGCCGCAGGCCATTGCAGCCAGGCCGTGCCGCCACTGCCGGAGCGTCGTCAGCCGTAGTTCTCGAATGCCTGATCCCGTTGGCTTATGCTAGTCACGATGGTCAACGCTTCGTTCTGGCAAGGCAAACGTGTCTTCATCACCGGGCACACCGGTTTCAAGGGTGGATGGCTTTCGCTGTGGCTCGCGTCGAAGGGCGCGGTCGTGCGCGGCTATGCGCTCGATCCATGGACCACGCCGAGTCTATTCGAGCAGGCCAATATCGGCTCGGTGATCGACGATGTGCGCGGCGACATTCGCGATGCGGCGACACTGGAGCATGCGCTGACGGAGTTCGCTCCCGAGGTGGTCTTCCACATGGCTGCGCAGCCGCTGGTGCGGCTCTCGTATACGGACCCGATCGGCACCTTCGAGACCAACGTCATCGGCACCGCACGGGTGCTGGATGCGGTGCGGCGAACGCCTTCGGTGCGTGCGGTCGTGAGCGTGACGACCGACAAGTGTTACGAGAACAAAGAGTGGCTGTGGGGCTATCGCGAGAGCGATCCGCTGGGCGGTTACGATCCCTACTCCGCCTCGAAGGCCTGCGCGGAGCTTGTCTCTTCGGCGTTCCGGCAGAGCTTCTTCCCTGTAGCGAAGCTTGGCGAACACGGCTGCGCGGTAGCGACGGCTCGTGCCGGCAATGTCATTGGCGGTGGCGACTGGTCGACCGACCGGCTCATCCCCGACCTGGTGCGCGGTTTCCTCAAGGGTGAGCCGGTACTCATCCGCAGGCCCGATGCGATTCGCCCGTGGCAGCATGTGCTGGAGCCGCTGGCTGGGTACATCCAGCTTGCGGAGAAGCTGCTGTCGAGCGATCCCGCACGCTATGCGACGGCCTATAACTTCGGGCCGTTCGATGACGATGCGCAGCCGGTCAGCTGGATCGTGGAGCGCATGGTGACGTTCTGGGGCGACGGCGCAAGCTGGGTGCTCGATCAAGACCCTGGCGTACACGAGGCAGGCTTCCTGAAGCTGGACGCCAGCCGTGCCCGAGCCGAGCTGGGCTGGCGGCCGCGGCTTCGTCTACAGGAGGCGCTGGAGTGGCTGGTGACCTGGTACAAAGCCTCGCAGCAGGGCGCGGATCTGCAGCACGTGACACTCGAGCAGATCGTAGCGTACGAAGAGCTGATGGCGGGCGCATAACCGCGCCCGCCGTTGTGGCTTCGAGGTTGGTTAGAGGGTCTTGGCCGGGCGTGTCTTGCTCGGTGCCTTGGCGGACGCTTCCACGCCATCGCTATAGACACGGATGGTGCGGCCACCGAGGATCACCTGATCGTGGACCTCGGTCTCATAGAACGGGTCTGCGATGTTCTCGGTGTCGAGAACCTGGCGCCAGGGAGTCTTGTTCGGCGGGTCGGGCAGGACGTAGTTCACGCCATCCGGGGCCGCATTGACGAGGATGAGGAAGCTGCAATCGACCACGGCCTCGCCCTCCTCGTCCGTCACGTCGAGCGTGCGGCCGTTGAGGAGCACCCCGATGGACTTGCTCCAATCTTCGTTCCACACCTCGTCGGAGACCTCTTTGCCGTCTGTCCCGTACCAGGCTACGTCGCGCACCACAGAGCCACGGATCTTGCGGTCCTGAAAGAATCGGCGACGATGGAGATTGGGGTGCTCGCGGCGAAGCTGAATGAGCCGCGAGGTGAACTCCAGCAGTCGATGACGGGGCTCGTCGAGCTTCCAGTCGTGCCAGCTCAGCTCGTTGTCCTGGCAGTAGCCGTTGTTATTGCCACGCTGCGAGCGGGCGATCTCATCCCCGCCGGAGATCATGGGAACCCCTTGGCTCAATAGCAGCGTGGCGAGGAAGTTTCGCGTCTGGCGCTCGCGAAGCGCGTTGATTGCTTCATCCTCGGTGGGACCTTCAGCGCCCATGTTCCAGCTGTCGTTATTGCTGTTGCCATCGTTATTGTTTTCACCGTTGGCCTCGTTGTGCTTCTCGTTGTAGCTCACGAGGTCGCAGAGCGTAAAGCCATCGTGTGCGGTGATGAAGTTGATCGACGCCGAAGGCGTGCGCCCATCGGACTGGTATAGATCGCTTGATCCCGTGAGACGGTACGCGAAGTCCGCAAGCACGCCACTGTCCCCCTTCCAGAAGCGGCGAACGGTGTCGCGGTATTTGCCGTTCCACTCCGCCCACAACACGGGGAAGTTCCCTACCTGGTAGCCGCCTTCGCCGACATCCCACGGCTCGGCGATGAGCTTCACGTCCGCAATGATCGGATCCTGGTGAATGATGTCGAAGAAGGCGCCGAGCTTGTTCACATCGTGGAACTCGCGGGCTAGCGTGGACGCAAGATCGAAGCGGAAGCCATCGACGTGCATCTCCGTCACCCAGTAGCGCAGGCTGTCCATGATGAGCTTGAGCACCTGAGGGCTGTACGCGTTCAGCGTGTTGCCCGTGCCGGTGTAGTCCATGTAATGGCGCGGTGTATCGGCGACGGTGCGGTAGTAGGTGGTGTTGTCGGCGCCCTTGAGCGAGACCATGGGGCCGAACTCATTGCCTTCGCAGGTGTGGTTATAAACCACGTCGAGAATGACCTCGATACCCTCCTGGTGCAGGCGCTTCACCATCTCTTTGAACTCCACAACCTGGCCGCCCGTCTCTCCGCTGGAACTGTAGCGGGCCATCGGAGCGAAGAACCCCAGCGTGTTGTAGCCCCAGTAGTCGCGCAGCCCCTTGTCCAGGAGGTTGCCTTCGTCGATGAAGTGATGCACGGGCATCAGCTCGACGGCGGTCACTCCGAGCTTCTTCAGGTACGAGATGCTGGCATCGTGCGCCAGGCCCGCGTACGTACCGCGCAGCTTCTCGGGGACGTCGGGGTTTCTGATCGAGAAGCCGCGGACGTGCGTCTCGTAGATGACAGAGTCGGCGATCGGAGTCTCGGGAGGACAATCCTCAGCCCAGTCGAAGTAGGAATCGACGACGACGCTCTTGGGCACAAACTTCGCGGAGTCCTGCGTGTCGATCTTCAGATCATCGCCCGACGCGACGTCGTACGGATACACGGGCCCCTTGTGATCGACGTCGCCTGTGATTGACTTTGCATACGGATCGACGAGGAGCTTTGCGGCGTTGAAGCGCAGGCCCTTCTCCGGCTCCCATGGGCCGTCGACGCGAAAGCCGTACAGCTGCCCCGGCTTGACGCCGCGGATGAATCCATGCCAGACAAAGGCGGTGCGCTCCTTCAGCGCGACGCAATCGATCTGGTTGCCCTGCTCATCGAAGAAGCAGACGTTCACGCCGGTGGCGTTTTCGGAGTAGATGGCGAAGTTCGTGCCGTGGGAGCTGGGTGTCGCACCCAGCGGGTATGGTTTGCCGGGCAGAAGAGTGCGTCGCATGGGTCTCGCTTCGTACAGAAAGGGCTGAAGTAGCTCCCCCCGGAGAGTACAGGGCTGAGCGTCATCGCATGGGTGTAGATGCGGTGGGCCTGTGCAAAGCTGCCTGTAGCCTGAAGTTCCACAACTCTGCCAGAGGTTGCCCGCGCCAGTGTGAAGCTTCGTCAATCGACGACGAGAGTGAGCGGCAGGCTGTGGGTGATAACTTGTCCAGCGACGTTGGTTCCAGTTCCAGTCACGATGAGCGTGTAGGTTGCGCTGGTTGACGAGCTCGTCGCCGGCGCGACCGTGCGTGCGCCGCAGCCGCCGAGACTCGCCACCAGAACCGACACGAGGCATGCCAAAGCGAAGCCCAGCAACGGGAGCCTCGCACGGCGGCGGCGAAAGAGGAGGAGCGGAGCAAGGGCTGTCGCGTAAAGTGGCGCAGGCAGCGGATGAGGTCGCACCAGCTCGGCGTGCACCGGCGTGGTGATGGTGAGGGTGACGCCGACGTTCGACGCCCCGGGCACGATCGCGGGCGGAGAGAAGGTGGCGACGGCTCCCGTGGGCAACCCCGTGATGCTCATCGCGACGACACCGGAAAAAGGTGCGGGCTGCGCTCCGACGAGCAACGAATAGGTTGCCGAAGAGCCCGCGGGAACGGTCTGCAAAGTGGCGCCAGCCGAGCTGACGGTAAAGTCCGGCACAGCGCTGATGACGATGGACTGAGCCGCGGAGGTACTGCCAAGAAAGTTCGAATCTCCACTGTAGGACGCGGTGAACGTATGGGTGCCTGCAGTGGCGGTGGCATAGCTCGCGGACGCGATGCCCGCTACCAGCGCGGCTTGCGCGACCGTCGCGCCTGCGTCGAGAAAGCTCACTGTGCCGGTGGGTGTTCCGCTCGTGGTCGAGCCAACAATGGCATGCAGGACGAAAGGCTCGCCAGCGTAGCTTCCGCTGGCTTGTGCAGGGAGATTCGTAAACGAGGGCGCCTGCGCGACCGTCAACGTTCCGGACGAAGGACTAAGACTGACCGTGTAGTTCGCTGCCGCCGACCCGCTGAGGCTTGCAGTGATCGGATAACTCCCCACCGGAGAGAGCGTGGTCGCCATCGTGCCGAAGGACACAGCCACGTTGCCGGAGTCCTGCGCCAGAACGCCCGTGAGTGTTCCGCCAAGCAGAGGTACAGGCTCGCCGTAGAGCATCGACACTGCATTCGCCGTCGCCAGCAGAGCAGCCGTGGTGATGTTCACCGTCTGTAGCGAACTGCTGGCCGCCGGGTTTACAACGTCGCCTGCATACGACGCGATGAGGGCATGACGCCCCACAGAAAGACCGGTCAAGTCAAAGTTCGCCGACCCCGGGGTGAGCGACCCCGTGCTCAGGGTGATTCCTGCTTCGGAGAGGCTGACGGCGCCCAGCGGCGTTGAGGCGCCTCCCGAGACACTGACCTGCCCGCTCCATTGGCCATAGACCGCGCTCTGCGGGCCCGTCAGCGCGACGGTGGAGGTCCGGGCAGGCACGAGGGCCGCTGCGGTGAAGACGCCGTCTGAGGCTTGCGTCTGGACCTGAGTCTGGGCCTGCAGCTGAATGGAGCGGTTCGCCGTGTCCGCGAAGGTCACCTCGCCAAGGGACGACAGAGCGACGGCGCGTGGTGCATTGAGCCACGCGGAGAGGCTTGTGGTTCCCTCCACGCTCGCCCCCTGAGTGCCTGACCCGATCAGCGTCGTTATGACGCCGTCCGGGCTGATTGCCCGGATGCGGCGGTTGTCGGAGTCGGCGAAGACCAGTACACCAGAAGACGTCAGCACGAGACCGCGCGGCAGGTTGAGCTGCGCCGCAGTCGCCGCGCTGCCGTCACCCGAGTAGCCCCGCGCGCCAGTGCCTGCCAGCGTCGTGATGTTTCCATTGCCATCGATCACCCGGATGCGATGGTTACGCGAGTCGGCGATGAAGATGCGGCCATCGATCGATGTAGCGACGCCCTGGGGGCCGTCGAGTTCGGCCCCAGTGGCTGACGCCCCATCGCCAGCGAACCCTTGTGTGCCGTTCCCTGCCACGGTCGCGACGATCCCGTTGCTAATGCGCCGCACGCGCTGGTTGCCTGTATCGCAGACGAGCAGTGCCCCCTTGGAGTCGAGCGCGAGGGCAGTCGGTAACGCGAGGCTGGCAGCGATTGCGGAGCCGCCATCGCCAGCGAAGCCACGAACCCCATTGCCCGCAAAGGTCGAGATCGTGCCCAACTGCACCACGCGGATGCGCTGGTTGCCGGTGTCGGCGATATACATCTCGCCAGCCGGGCCAATGGCCACGCCCTGCGGCGCGTTCAGCGCAGCCGAGGTGGCAGGGCCACCGTCTCCCGCGAAGCCCTGAGAGCCATTGCCTGCCACGACCAGCAAGGTTCCGCCCAGGGTCGATTCATAGACCTGATTGCGATCGGTGTCAGCGAAGTACGCATTGCCCGCAGCGTCGTAAGCCACGGCTGCGGGCCGCAGGGGCATCGCGGTCGATTGCGCGCAGGAAGAGCGCGCGACAGCGCAAACCATCGTCAGCAGGCAGCATAGCCAGCGATGGCCGCGCACACGCCGGAGCCACGAAACAGCCACGAATCCTCCTCTGCGGAATGCAACGGATTCGAAAACAGGATTTCGCTGTCATGCTAGCGCGAACCGGAGTTCGCACCAAGCAATTTGCAACTCGACTGGTTACTCGACGACGACGGACTTGACGAGGTTGCGCGGGCGGTCGACGTCGACGCCGTTGCGGATGGCCATGAAGTAGGAGAAGAGCTGCAGCGGCACGACCTCCAGGATAGGCAGGACGTACTCGTTGGCTGCGTCCACTTCGATGACGTCGGAGGCGACCTTTTGCACAGCCTCATCGCCGCGGTTGGCGAGGACGATGGTGCGGGCGCCCTGCTTGCGCATGTCGTCGAGCAGAGCCAGGGTCTTCTCGTAGCGCGCCTCCGACTCCGCGTCGTTGGGGTCGTGGGTCGCGATGACGACCAGCGGCACGGCATCGGAGACCAGCGCGTTGGGCCCATGCTTCAGCTCGCCGGCAGGGTAGCCTTCAGCGTGGATGTACGAGGATTCCTTCAGCTTCAGCGCGCCTTCGCGGGCGATGGCGTAGTGGATGCCGCGGCCAAGGAAGAGCAGCGTGCGCGCATCGTGGTAGCGCTCAGCGAGCGCCTTCGTGGCTTCGCTCCAGCCATCGAGCTGCGCGCCGATGGCCGCGGGAACGCCCCGCAGAGCGGCAATCGCAGCCTGCAGCTCGTCCGCGCTGATCGCGCCACGGGCCTCCGCAGCCACAAGACTCAGCAGGCGAAGTACCACGAGCTGCGCGGTGAAGCTCTTGGTCGCGGGAATGGCCTTCTCAACGCCAGCCTCGGTGGGCAGGGCCACGCTGGCCTCGCGCATCATGGTCGAAGTCGCAACGTTGGTCACGGCGAGCGTTGGGTGACCACGCTTGATGGCCTCACGCAGTGCCGCCAGCGTGTCCGCCGTCTCTCCGGACTGAGAGATGACCAGCACCGCCGGGTCGCGCTTGGTGTTGGTGGAACGGGTGATGTACTCGCTGGCATACTCGACATCGACCGAGAGGCCGGCGGTGTCTTCGAGCATGATCTCAGCTGCGAGCCCGGCGTGGCGGCTGGAGCCGCTGGCCGAGATGATGAGGTCCTTGTGGGCGCGGAAGACCTCCGCTGCTCCACCGAAGGCCTCGGGCTTGAGGGTGTTCTGGACGAGATAGTGATCGAGGGTGCGCTCGAGAGCGGCGGGCTGTTCGTAGATCTCCCGCAGCATGGCATGTTCGAAGCCCTGGGCGTGCGCCAAGTTCTGATTCTGTTCGGTCATGGACTACCTTTCCCTGAAATTATTGCAGGTGTTGGGCACGGATGCGGGCGTGTCCTGTATGCGGGAAAGGGATAAGCTGGAAGGCTATGCAGTTCACAGCAAAATTTCTCCTCTCGGCGATGAAGCCCGAGCAGTTTCCCAACGACGCCCGAACCGGTGGCGCTCCCGAAGTCGCGTTCCTGGGCCGCTCCAATGTGGGCAAGAGTTCCCTGCTCAACAGCCTCATCGGCGAGGCCGCGGCGAAGGTCTCTTCCACGCCGGGCCGCACCCGCGCCATCAACTTCTTCGCGCTGCACGAAGGCACGCCGCAGAAGCACGCCTTCACGCCGAAGCTGGTCTTCGCGGATCTCCCCGGCTACGGTTACGCCAAGATCTCGAAGTCCATCTCGGCTGAGTGGCCTACCTTCATCGAGCCCTACCTGCAGGAGCGCGAGGAGCTGGCACTCTGCCTGTGCCTCGTCGACACCAACATCCCGCCGCAGACCAGCGACACGCAGCTGATCCATGCGCTGCAGCAGATGCAGCGGCCTTACGTGGTCGTCGGAACGAAGGCCGACAAGCTCAGCAACAACCAGCTGGCGAAGTCAGTCGCGGTGCTGAAGAAGGCACACGAGGTCGAGAACGTGATTGCCATCTCGTCCAAGACCGACGCGGGCATCAAAGCTCTGTGGGCTGCGATTCTGCAGGGGACGCAGGTGTAGCGTCCTTTGGGGATGAAGGCGTGGCTTCCGGTTCAACCGCGACCGGCCCGACATCGTGGAGCTTCAGGCCTTCGGACTCAAGCAGGAAGGCCTCGCCTCCGGTGAGATTCACCCATCGCCCTTCAGACGCCGACCGCAGGTAGTGCGAGGCGCGTTCTATCCAGCGGCGGCGCGCCGTCTCGTCCTTCGGCAGCATGCGCAGGATGCGCTCATCGGCTTCGCGGAGTTTCGTTGGAGTCTTCGTCGCGATGAAGAGCTCGTGCAGCTGCTCGCCATGCGCCGTCTCGGCGGGCGCAGAAGGCTCCGCTGAGCTCTGGACCACGTTGAGGCGGGGCACGCCACTGTCGATGAGAGCCTGCGCGGCTGCGGGGTACGCGTCACCGGCAAGAAAGACATCCGGCTTAATCCCACGCTCGATCATCTCGGCGAGCGTGGCATCGACGTCTCCGATAAGAGCGACGCTGAGCGGGCGCTTCTTCCGGACCTCGTTCTTAAGCGTTCGAATCGCCTCGTCGAGCGTGTTGACGACGAAGTCGATCTCACCGCGGCGAAGCGTCTTCTTGATCTCGTGGCCGTCTTCGGCGACCAGTAGCGAGGTAGCCCCGGCGATGGACGCGGCTGGGGCGAGGCCGCTGCGGGGAGCTTCGGCGCCACACGAGAAGACGAGCGCGCCAGCCCAGTCCTCGCGGAGCTGGATGAGGCGGTTGTAGATGCGGAGAATCTGGAGCTGTTGATCGGGAGCTTGCACTGCATTGATTGTAGTTGCCAGACCGGTCTGCACATCACTCGTCATTCCGAGCCGCAGACGAGGAACCCCTGTATTTTTCCTGTGTCGGCGAGCTTGCATTCCAGCGCTACCGTGCGGATTCGCACGAAATACAGGGGTTCTTCGCTCGCTCCGCTCACTCAGAATGACGGCGGCAAGACACGGCGCGGCAAAAAAAACGAAGGTCCCCCCTGGCGCGGGACCTTCGCGATTGACGGGTGTGCGTCCGTCAAGGTTGATGTTTTTTCGGCGATCTACTCGCCGTAGTAGTCGAGGCCCAGGTGGGTGATCAGATCCTCGCCCATGATGTGCCGCAGCGTGTTCTTCAGCTTCATCGACTGGATGAAGAGATCATGCTCGGGGTACACGCCGGGGGCTGCATCGGGATCCTTGAAGTAGAAGCTCAGCCACTCCTGGATACCCAACCCGCGAAGACTCGGCGTGCGCTGCGCGAGATCCATGAACAGACACAGGTCCAGCGCCAGCGGAGCCGCAAGGATCGAGTCGCGGCACAGGAAGTCCACCTTGAGCTGCATCGGGTATCCGAGCCAGCCGAAGATGTCGATGTTGTCCCAGCCTTCCTTGTTGTCGCCGCGCGGCGGGTAATAGTTGATCCGCACCTTGTGGTACATGTCGCCGTAGAGGTCGGGGTTCAGCTCCGGCTGCAGGATGTGCTCCAGCACGCCCAGCTTCGAAACCTCCTTGGTCTTGAAGTTATCGGGATCGTCCAGCACCTCACCATCGCGGTTGCCGAGGATGTTGGTCGAGTACCATCCGGCCACGCCGAGCTGGCGCGTCTTGAAGGCCGGTGCCAACACGGTCTTGATGAACGTCTGCCCGGTCTTGAAGTCCTTGCCGCAGATGGGCGTGTTCATCTTCTTCGAGAGCTCGCGCATCGCCGGAATGTCCACCGTCAGGTTCGGTGCACCGTTCGCGAACGGGATGCCCTCCTTGAGCGCAGCCCAGGCGTAGAGCATCGAGGGCGAGATGTCGGGATCGTCCTCGGTCAGCCCCTTCTCGAAGGCCTCCAGCGTCTGGTGCACCGGCTTCTGCTCAATGTAGATTTCGGTCGAACCGCACCAGATCATCACCTGGCGATCCGTGCCGGACTTCGCCTTGAACTCCGCAATGTCGTTGCGAATCTGGTTCGCGAGGTCGCACTTGTTCTTGCCGACCTTCTGGTGCTTCGGCGTGAGGCGCTTGACGTAGCGCTCCTCGAAGACCGCGGGCATCGGCTCGATGGACTCCAGGAAGGGCTTCATCGCATCGAGCTGGTCGCGATCGAGCACGGCGGCGGTCTTCGCCGCGTCGTACAGATTGCCGCCGAAGATGTCCCAGCCGGTGAAGACCAGGTCGTCCAGCGGAGCCAGCGGAGCGAAGTCCTTGATGAGCGGGGTCCGGTTGTCCGTGCGTTTGCCCAGGCGGATGGTGCCCATCTGCGACATGGAGCCAATCGGCTTGGCGTAGCCGCGGCGAATCGCTTCCACACCCGCGATGAGGGTGGTTGCAACGGCGCCCATGCCGGGAATCATGATGCCAAGTTTGCCAGTGTGAGGAGTGATGCTCGCCGCGCTTGGTTGCGCAGCTTCAGGTGTTGCCATTGTCGGTGTGCGTACCCTTCTGGAGGACTTGCGCAAATGCGCAGACATTGCGAGTATTCCGCACGCGTTCGCACGTTACAAGACAGCGGTAACGTAATGGAGAAACGTCCGAACACTGACGAAAGGCCTTGATTCATGAGGGTTTCGCGGCATTACCTCTACCTCGGCGATAAGCGGACGAGGGTTAGTCCGGAGATTGAAGTCCCATCGTCTGCAAGCGAGGAGAAGCGCTGTTCATAGGGGTTTTCGTGGTCGCCGCCTGCAGTCAAAAGGGGCCGTCGCTCGCGCGTCCGGCCCCTCTCTTCTTTGCGATTGACACCGCTAACGTTGATTTCCCGCGCCCCCGGTCGATTTAGCTCGCCGAATGCCCGTCGCGGTTCTTCCAGTGCGTCCAGACGAACCACACGAAACCCACCACAATCGCCGCTTCGACGGCGACGTGGAAGCGCGCGAAGACCTCCTTGAAGCGCGGATCCGTCTGCCACTTGTCGCCCAGCTTCATGCCGAAGTACGCCAGCGCGTAGCACCACGGCAGCGAGCCGAGGAAGGTGTAGATGTGGAAGCGCACCTGGTTCATCTTCGCGATACCCGCCGGGAACGCGATGAACGTCCGCACGATGGGCAACATGCGGCCGAGCAGGACCGCCAGCGAGCCGTAGCGGAGGAAGAACTTGTCTGCCATGTCGATGTCGCGACGGCTCAAGAGCAGGTAGCGGCCGTACTTCTCCACCAGCGGACGTCCGCCCTTGGCGCCTACGAAGTACGCCGGAATGGACCCCAGGTTGGACGCAATGGAAGCCAGCACCGCGAGCACGATCAGGTCCGTCTGCGAGTGCGCCAGCGCCGATCCAGCGAACGGCATGATGACCTCCGACGGGATCGGAATGCAGGCGGACTGTACCGCCATCAGGAGAAAGACGAGCGTGTACTTGCCGCCGACACTGAGACCCGCCAGGAACGCGATGAGCTTGTTCATGTTGGGCCAGTATAACGAGGAGCCCCGCCACGGTTTGCAAACAAAGAGGCCCCTGGAGAGCCCAACGATTCTGCCCTCGGCTCCGATCTGCGTGGTATAGTCCTGCGGTAAGGGGCCTCGACGCGTTGGCCCCACGTTTCACCGGATCGCAGGTACAAATCGAACCAGTAGAAGGAGCCTTGTATGCAGAGATCTTCGCTCTTCTTCGCCGCCCTGCTTGGCGCTGCCACGAGCCTGGGAGCGCGGGCGTTTCAGACGGAGACCACCTCCGTCATCCCACCGGATCGCGACCCGGCCGTGTGGGGGCGGGCCCATCAGCCTTACATCGCGACGGTGATGGTCTCCGGGGCACCTGGCTCGCCGGCCGACACCGGACAGACCAACTCCAGCCGCGAAGTGCTCGAGTTCCGCGATGATGCGGGGAGAGTCCGCACGGACAGCTTTTACGACAGCGGCCAGCTAATGGCGAGCACTGTTCGCGATTCTGCGCAGCGGACCATGGTGATCTGTATGGCAGTGCCAAAGCAGGCCACCGTGCTGCGCGGGATCGCAGCGGGGTACGTGGCCCCGGGTACGAATGTGCCTCCGGGCGCCGGCTGGGTCGCCGAACCGCTACCGGCAAAGAGGATCGCAGGTATCCTCAAGGTTCCCGGTCAGCGATTCACCCGCACGTTCACCATCAACGGAAAGACCGACACGCAGATCGTCGAGGACTGGACGGATCCTGATCTCGGCATCGTGCTCGAACACACGGCGACGGACTCGCTGCACGGTACCCGCGAATCGCAGAGGGTGACGCACCTTGTACTTTCGAGACCGGACGCCTCTCTGTTTGAGGTCCCCGCCGGCTACGAAGTCCGCGACACTCAACAGGCCAGCCACTGAGCTTCCGGCACGCGCTCTTCGTTGACGCCAGCTTCCGCGGGACGAGGGAAGCGCCGAAAGGTTCGTCTGCGCTATCGTGGTCGAGATGACGACCGTGAAGCGTGCCGCAACGAAGACAACATCAAAGAAGAGCGCAGGCCAGAAGAACGCGGCCCCGAAGAAGGCCGTGCGCCGGTCCATCGACGCGGCGGGGGCGGGCAAACAGCCGACCCGGGGCCTGACGCCGCCGCAGAAGCTCACCGCCAAGAAGCGCGAGCTGGCGATCGAGGGTGTACCTGCAGCGAAGGCGCGGAAGATCGCCGGCGGCGAGCCGGTGGCGAAGAAGAAGTCCGCCAAGGGAGGAACCGCGAAGCCCCTGGCGCCGGAGCGGATCGCTGCCATCCTCGATGCCCTGCGGAAGACCTACCCCAACGTCGTCTGCGCGCTGACCCACCGCAATGCCTTCGAGCTCCTCATCGCGACGATCCTCTCTGCCCAGACGACGGACGTCACGGTGAACAAGGTGACGCCGGAGCTGTTTGACCACTTCCCCACCCCGCAGGCCCTCGCCAAGGCGCGGATCGAGGACATCGAGCGGATCATCAAGCCGACCGGATTCTTCCACTCCAAGGCGAAGAACATCCAGGGCGCCGGGCGGGTGCTGGTGGAGAAGTTTGGCGGGAAGGTACCGCAGACCATCGACGAGCTGACGCAGATCCCGGGAGCGGCGCGCAAGACCGCCAACGTGGTCCTCGGGAGCTGGTTCGGCATCGCATCGGGCATCGTGGTCGACACCCACGTGGGGCGGCTGAGCCGGCGGCTGGAGCTAACGAAGAATGAAGATCCCGTGAAGGTGGAGCAGGACCTGACGAAGATCATCCCGCAGGATCGCTGGGTGCAGTTCTCCCACGAGCTGATCCATCATGGGCGGCAGGTGTGCCTGGCGCGGAAGCCGCACTGCGTCGATTGCTCGGTGGAAAAGTTGTGCAACTCAGGCGACAAGACGTGGACCAGCCACTGAGCTTTGCACTTGTTTCGCAACAGATACGGCCAAAACCTCACGCAAAGATTTACGTTGGCCACGATATCCGCAGGACACATGTGAGTAACGCTCCTGTTATGGCAGCAGGAGAGGTGCGGAGCGTCGTTCCATCGATTCAGTCTGGGAACCGCATCCCTGGAAAAGCGGTGATTCGTGATGCTATCCCGAGCCCGGATGTTTCGCCAAGATGAATGCAGTTGATAATTATGCGCGCTCCGTCGCACCCCCAAAGACTTTCATGAGCTGAAATTCAGTCAGCCAAAGTCCTGAGCACTGCGGCCACAAGGGCCGCAGACGACGGCTCATTGGCGACAGCATGGGCAGGAGTTCCGAGTTCCTCGAGGGCCGTCGCTGTTACTGGTCCGATCACAATCCGGCGGACGGATTCAGGCAGTTCGACCCCGATCTGCTCCAGCAGACCGAGCAGATTTCGCGCCGAGGACGGGCTGGTGAAGGTGGCCGCGGCAGGCCAATCCCCGGAGGTGGCCATCTCCCTGAGAGCGACGAGTGATTCTTCCGGTGCTCCGGTGCGATAGGCCGACGCGACGGTAACCTCAGCACCTGCAGCCCTTAGCCTCTGCTCGATGATCTCGCGCCCCTCCTGCGCTCGCACCACGAGAAAGCGGTGCGACGGCCGATCGGAGGACGACACCCGGGCCACAAGCGCGTCCGCAAGCGAGTCGGCAATGGGCTCGGGGGAGAACAGGTCCGAGCGGCGGCCGAAAAGAAACTGCTCCACCGACTTCCCTGTCGCGCTCCCGACCACAGCGATCTGGATTGACTCCGGAAGGACGTGCGTCCTGGCCTCCAGCCTCGCGGCGAACGCTTTCACCGCGTTGACGCTCACGAGCACCAGCCAGTCGAAGTGGTCGAGACGTCCAAGAGCCGCGTCCAGATCGTCGAACGCAACCTCCTGGAAGGTGAGCGTCGGGACAAGAACAGGCTCGAGGCCTGCGGCGACGAGGGCGTCGGCGAGTTCGCCGGCCTGTTCGGGCGCGCGCGTCACGAGAACTCGTTTGTTCCGAGTCATGGAACCCCTTTCGTCACCAGAGTATCGAGAAAGTGCACAAGATCTGCGACTTTCCCCTTGCAGTTCGCTTTTTATTCGCTCATAATGACCGCCATGGCCATCACGCGGCGACAAAAAGAGGTCCTCGACTTCCTCTCCACCTTCACGACTTCCAACGGGTATTCGCCGTCGTATGAGGAGATCGCGCAAGGTCTTGGCCTCAGCTCACTGGCAACGGTTCACAAGCATGTGACGAACCTGCAAAACAAGGGCCTCCTGCAGCGTGCGCACAACCGCAGCCGGTCTATTGATGTGCTGCCGCAGCGTGGCGCACGGCGGGCTGCATCGGAGCGGCTGCCCCTGCTGGGGCGCATTGCCGCAGGCAAGCCCGTCGAAGCTGTTGAGACCTCCGAGACGATCTCGCTAGGCGACATTATTGGCAGTCGCGATGTCTTTGCGCTCGAAGTCCGGGGCGATTCGATGCGCGACGAGCATATCGTCTCCGGCGACTACGTGCTCTGCGAGCGCACCCGCACCGCCCGGGAGGGCGAGATCGTCGTAGCGCTGGTAGACGGCACGGACGCTACGCTGAAGCGGTTTTACCGCGAGGGCGAGTATATCCGGCTGCAGCCCTCGAACAAGGAGATGAGCCCGATCTTCGCGCCAGCGGCATCGGTGGCCATCCAAGGTAAGGTGTTGGGTATCCTCCGCAAGTACGCTTAGGCCTGCGCTGGCGGGAATCCGTCCGGGTTCGCCTTCAAATTCCTAGCTGGAACCAATTCCCTGCAGGCTGCGTATCCTCCAGCGACACGATTCTGAATCGAATCGCGGAGGATGGCGGCCTTGTCGCAGCAGAAGAAATCACGCAAGAAGCTTTGGATCGGCCTCGGGGCCGGACTGACCGTCCTGGTCATCGCTGCTGTCTTCGCGGTGAAGTCGGTGTCGGGCTCAACCAAGATCGATCCGACCCAACTGGCCCACGCTGAGATGGCCGACGTGGCACGCTCGGTGGTCGCGACCGGCAAGGTCCAGGCGATCACGCAGGTTGAGGTAAAGTCGAAGGCCTCGGGCATCGTCACCAAGCTGTTCACGGATATCAACCAGCCGGTGCACACCGGGCAGGTGCTGGCCCAGCTTGATCAGCAGGAGATCCTGGACCAGGTCGCCGCCCAGCAGGCGCAACTGGCTTCAGCACAGTCGAACGCCAAGTCCGCGGCTGCTGCCGTGGAGTATGACAAGGTTGCGGCCGAGGCGCCTGACCTGCCAAACCTCGAGCACGGCTACAAGCGGCAGCTCGCGATGCAGAAGGAAGGCGTCGTCTCGCAGCAGTCGCTGGATGATGCCCAGCAGAAGTACCTCGCGGCGGTCAACGTCCGCGACAAGGGTGTGGCGCAGGTGCTGGTGGACCAGGGGAAGTACAAGCAGGCGGTCGCGCAGGTGCAGCAGGCGGAAGCTTCGCTCAAGCAGCTCGAAGAGCAGCTCAGCTACACGACCGTGCGCTCTCCGATGGATGGCGTGGTGCTCTCGCGCGATGTGCAGGTAGGCGACGCGGTGAGCTCGATTCTCGTGCTCGGCTCGACGGCGACCCTCGTCATGACGCTGGGCGACACGCACCAGGTGTACGTCAAGGGCAAGGTTGACGAGTCCGACATCGGCAAGGTGTACATGAACCAGGGAGCGCGCATCAAGGTGCAGAGCTTCCCAGGCAAGACGTTTGAAGGCCATGTCACGAAGATTGCGCCACTGGGTGTGGAGAAGGACAACGTCACGACCTTCGAGGTGTGGATCTCCATCGACAACCCGGGCGGCGAGCTGAAGTCCAACATGACCGCCAACGCCGAGATCGTCATGGAAGAGCATAAGCATGTGCTCACGATCCCTGAGCAGGCGGTCATCTACGACAAGGACCGCAACGCCAGCGTCTGGATTCCCGATCCGAAGGAGAAGGAAGGCCATCGCGCGGTGCCGATCAAGATTGGGCTCTCGAACGGAAGCAAGGTTGAGGTGATCTCGGGCCTGAAGGCCGGCGACACGATTGTGCTGCAACAGACTTCGTAAGTCGGAACTCACCAGGACCACGCTGTACCAGCAATGCAATGCACGGCAATGCGGAACCGCCCCGATCCAAAGAGGCGGGCCGACAGGAGGCAACGATGAAGATTCAACTACTCACCCTGGCTGCGGCGTTCGCAGTCTCCACAGCAGCAATCGCCGACGCGAACTTCGATCGCACGCTCACGATCTCCGGCCAGCCGGATCTCTACGTATCGACCGGCTCTGGCAACATTCGCATTCATCCTGGAAGCGATAACCAGATCCACATCACCGGCCACGTTCATGCGGGCTGGAGCGCGATGGGCGATGTGCAGGCGCGCGTGCGCCGCGTCGCGGACAATCCCCCCATCGATCAGAGCGGCAACACCATCCACATTGGTGAGAACACCGACCACAACCTGTTCAACAACATCTCGATCGATTACGAGATCACCGTGCCAAAGTCGACTGCGCTGAACCTTCGCTCCGGGTCCGGAGACGTCGAAGTGGACAACGTGGGCCGGTATCTCTCTGGTCACAGCGGTTCGGGCAATGTGCGGGCGCATGGCCTGCATGGTGCAGCCGAGCTGCAGACGGGCTCGGGCGACATTGAGCTTGAGGATGACGGCGGCGGCGCGGTCGAAGCCAAGAGCGGCTCCGGCAACATCCGCATTCATGGCTTCGACGGTGCTCTGCGCGCCCGCACTGGCTCCGGCGACATCGAGGGCGAAGGCCGCCTCAACGGCGAGTCCAGCGTAGCGACGGGCTCCGGTTCGGTGCGGCTGCGGCTGAACCCTGACGTGCACTTCAACCTCGAGGCCTCGACCGGCTCAGGCGACATCCGCGTGCACTTCCCCAATGCGCCGCAGCAGAGCGAGCACTGGCGTCATCACCTCACCGGCCCGGTGAACGGTGGCGGTCCGGCTCTGGAGATTCACACAGGTTCGGGCGACGTCGAGATTTCGCCGCGCTAGCTTTTCGGCGCCAATCCCACTCCTCCTGAAAACAACGGTTTGAAGATTTGCGCCGGGGCGTATGCGGGACGATGCATACGCCCCCTTTTTTCTTGCGCAGGTCTCGCCGATGCACCTCAGGTTGGCCTGCTCCGTCGATGGCAACATAGACTTGCTAAATGGCACGCACCCGGCTTGTAGTCTTCGACCTCGACGGTACCCTGATCAACTCATCGCTGGATCTCTGCAACTCCGTGAACGCGGCGCTGGAGCATGTGGGCAAGTCGCGGCTGCCAAACGAACTGATCGCGACCTACATCGGCGATGGTGCGGCGATGCTGGTGCGGCGCGCGCTGGCCGATCCGGGCGATGCGGACTCCGGCCGCCACAAGGCCGAGGGAGAGGTGCTCTTCGAGCGAGCCTTCCACTACTTCCTCGAGTACTACCGCGAGCACAAGCTGGACAACACGCATTGCTACCCCGGTGTGCTGGAAGCGCTGCGGGAGATTCGCAAGCGCCGTCCCCTGCTGCCTATGGCGGTGCTTACCAACAAGCCGGTGATCCCATCGCACGGTATCTGCGACGCCCTGGGTCTGACGCCATACTTCTTCCAGAACTACGGTGGCAACTCCTTCGCCACGAAGAAGCCTGATCCGGAGGGATTGCTCGCACTGATCGCCGAAGCCAGCGCGGCGCTGCGTCACGAGGACCACAGCGCCGCACCCATCGACCCGGCGGACGTGGTGATGGTCGGGGACTCGGATGTGGACGTGCTCACGGCGCGGCGCATCGGCGCGCGCAGCGTCGGGTGCGGCTTTGGACTGGCTCCGGCCTCCCTGGCAATGGCTAAACCGGACGTCATGGTGCAAAGCGCGAGTGAATGGATTGCGGCGCTGGGCATCTGAGGGCGCCGCCAGTCATTCGTCGTTCGGCCTCATCGGTTGAGCGTCATGGAGATGGAACGCCAGTCGAAATCAACGGGAGATTGACGTGAGAGTGATTCAGAAAGTATTGCTTTTCGTTGGATCGGTGGTGCTGGCCGCGCCGCTAGCTTCAGGCGCACAGTACGCTACACCAAGGTTGATGGCCGCAGACGGCAGCAGGCCGATCGAGTTCGACGTGATGTCGGTGAAGCCCAACCACTCCGGCTCAACGGTAATGAAAATCGTCTCTCCGCCGATGAGCGATGGCGTGACCATCACGAATATGCCGTTGGAGAACATCCTTCAATGGGCGTTCGGAATCTTCCTGAACGACCAGATCGCAGGGCTACCGGACTGGGCGCGGCAGGAACGTTACGATGTCACGGCGAAGGTGTCCGATGAAGACGCAGCAGCCTTTCGCAAGGTGACTGACCCTATTCAGCGCATGCCCATGCTGCAGAAGCTCCTGGTGGAACGCTTCCACCTGACATCCCATTACGCGATGAAAGAGCTTCCCGTCTATGCGCTGGTTGTCGGGAAGAACGGCATCCGGATGACGGAGATACAACCTGCTATTGGTGCCAATGGCATGAAAGAGGGTGGCGCAAGACAGGTAAGCCGGGGCCAGATCAAGAGCATGGGCCAGCCGATGAAGCCCCTGATCAACCAGCTCACGATGGAACTCGGCCACGTCGTTGTAGACAGGACCGGGCTTATGGGCTACTACAACTTCACGCTGAAGTGGACACCGGACGATGCCAGCCCGACTGCGGGTAGCGTACCGGAGGACCCTTCAGCACCTTCAATCTTTACGGCCGTGCAGGAGCAATTGGGGTTGAAGCTGGAGCATGCGAGAGCGCCAGTGCAGGTTCTCGTGATCGACCATCTCGAGAAGCCCACAGAAAACTGATTCAACGACCAGATATGCCTCGAAGAAGGCTACTTCCATGCCCCCAGCATGCGCCGCACAACGATAAGTTCTCCCACGTGATACGCGTTGTGGTCCGCGATCTGCAGCGCCTCGCGCAGCAGGGTCTGGCCCGTGCCCCACGGGAATGGCGTCACCAGCTCATCGTCGCTCGCCGAGTCGAGCAGGTCATCGAAGGTCTTGCGGTCAGCGTAGATCGCTGCGATGGTTTCGTCCCACGCGGTGTCGCTGGTGGGGGCGGCGTCCTTTGGCCAGTAGTCGGCCGGCCACTTCATCGGCTTGTAGCTGCCGTCGGCGTTGTCTGAGTACTCGAGCATGTCCTTCTGGGCCACGCGGATGTGCTCGACGATCTGCCAGGCGGAGTATGGCAGTCCCTGCGGAACGGTTCCACGCAGCTCGACGGGAAAGTCCTTCACTGCCTGCGCGAAGCTTGCGTGGGCCAGACCGCCGTCGAGCAGCGCTGCAAGCTCCTTGCGGAGCGATGAACCGAGGGAGTTTCCGGAGGGCGAGGCAGAGGTTTGACTCATGCAGCATGGGATGCCGCTGAGCCCCTCCGAGACTCCCCACTTCGGTGAACGTCCGCGAAATCCGGCCTTAGCTCGCCCCGCCGGGTGCAGTCGCCGGCCAAAGCCAGGCTGCGCCACGGACTCCGCTCGAGTCGCCGTGCGTGTTGCGCACAATCGGCGTATCGCACTGCTTGCCGAAGACATACTGGCGCATCACGCTCTCAACGCGACCGGAGTACAGGTGATCCAGGTTGGAGAGGCCGCCGCCGAGCACGATCACGTCCGGATCGAGAATATTCACGATCACCGCCAACGCACGGCCCAGCCGATTCTCGAGACGATCCAAAGCTGCGGCGCACTCAGCATCGCCCTTTTCCGCTCCGGCAACGATCTCCTTACCGCGCAGGGTCCGGCCAGTGACCTCGGTGAAGTCCTTCTCGAAGGCGGTGCCGGAGATCCAGGTCTCGAGGCAGCCGGAGAGACCGCAGTAGCAGGGGCGGCCCGGAATCTCATTGCCTGTCGCCCAGGGGAGCGGGGTGTGTCCCCACTCGCCGGCGTTCCCATTGCGGCCCGAGTGCACATTTCCATGGATTGCGATTCCGCCTCCGCAACCTGTCCCGAGGATGACACCGAAGACGATGGCGTGGCCCGCCGCAGCGCCATCGGTGGCTTCGCTCACGGCAAAGCAGTTGGCGTCGTTGGCGCAGCGCACCTCGCGCCCCAGCGCGGCGGAGAGATCCCTTTCCAGCGGCTCCCCATTCAGCCACGTGGAGTTGGCATTCTTGACGAGGCCCGTCGCGCGAACCACCGTTCCCGGAATGCCGACGCCGACGGTGCCCTTCATCCCCATCTTGGCCTCAACGCGCTCGACGAGGCCCTTGATGGCTGCGACCGTGCCGGGATAGTCGCCGCGGGGTGTGTCGACGCGAATGCGGCTGTGCTCTCCCCCCTGGTCGTCGAGGGCTATGGCTTCAATCTTCGTACCGCCGAGGTCAATTCCGATGCGCATGCGTGTGCTTTCAAGCTCCGGTCTTCAAAATTCCCCGTCAGGCTCCGGGGATTCGGGTCAAGGCTATCGCGAGTGCCAGTCCCAGGGCGAGCGCCAGGACCTCGACGATTGCGGCTCCGAGACGACGCTCTCCACCGATCTCAGGCAGCAGATCGACGAGAGCAATATAGACGAAACTTCCAGCACTGACGGGAAGCAGCCAGGGGACGAGGGTGAGTCCTGAGCCGGGAGTTGCACCAAGCCACGCGACCAGCGCCCAGCCCAGAAGGCTCGAGCCTCCAGCGGCGATGGCCAGCGTAGCGGCCCGGCTGCGATGAACCCCCATGTGCAACAGCAGAGCGAAGTCTCCGAGGCGATGGGGAATCTCGTGCAGCCCAATAGCCAGAGCCGTGATCCAGCCGATGCGAGCGTCCACCGCAAAGGCCACAGCAACGCTGGCCCCATCAACGAAGCTGTGCGTCACAGCGCCAAGCAGTAGCGTGGCAGGACGCGAAGCTCCGTGCGCGTGCGAATGGTGACCGTGAAGCTCCTCGCAGTCGGTGTGGTGCGGATCGAACTCCTGCATGGGCTCGGCGCTGACGCCCGCAAGCACATGGAAGATCCGCTCAAACGCATAGAGAGTAACGATGGTGGCAACCAGGGTGGTCCATACGCCGGGGCGATTGCCGAGAGCCTCGACCGCTTCCGGCAAAAGGTGCACGACGCCGGTTCCGAGCAGCACACCCACAGCGAGGCTCACGACGAAGGGCAGCACGCGACGCAGCGGTCCTTCCGCCTCCTTGAGCAGCAGGACCGCGACAGCGGCCAGCAGCTGCACGCCAATCACCGCAACCAGCGGCTCGATGGCGCGCACATGAAGCTGGGAGACGTGAAGCAGGGGCACACGCAGGACGTCTGCCAGCACAGCGCCCAACGCGCCATGAACCAGAGAATCTTGAACCAGAAAATCCTGCACTGTGGAGATCAACTGCAAAGCGGCGCACACCTTCCCTTCGTACAGGGTAACTGCTGGAGGCTTGGATCCCTGTTGAAGGCAAAGGTTTCGGACGGATGGAGTTCAGAGTCGCGGAAGAAATCTACTTCGCGGCCTGTGGTGCAGCCTGGGGCGCGACTTCCTTGTCCGGCAGCGAGTAGATCACCTCACCGGCGCGGGTGTAATGCAGCTCTTCGCGAGCCTGGTGCTCGATGGCGTCAGGATCGCTCTGCAACCGCTCGACGTGAACCTCGAGCCGCTGGTTTTCGCGCTGCAGCACATCGACCTGCTTGGTCAGATCGCGTGACTCCTCACGTTTGTGCGCGTATGCGATCAGCCCGTTGTGACCGAACACCACGCCGTAGCCCATCATGCAGGCCAGCACTCCCGCTGCCACGGTCGCACCGCGGCGGCGCCAACGCATCCAGCGCTCGCGTGCGGTCTCCAGCGCTGGAGCCGCATGGCGTACGCCGCGTGGCTTCCGTTGCTGGTCGTCCGTGGTTGAAATGTTGTGGTCGGGTCTGATCATTGCTGCGCTGTCCCGGGCGTGCTTCGCAACGCTTGGTGCGCTGCTTTCCCAGTATCGTTCAGCTCGTGGCGCGTTTCATTCAGCAATGACGCGGGGGAACCAAGCTTGCTGACAGTAACTGAGGTTGCTTCCAGCAGCTGAACACACTGTGGACAACGCGGTACGAAATCAGCCGGCAGCAGAGGAAAAACCGGTAAAAACCCCTGAGATCGTCACAAAATACGCGACGGGAAAGGGTATCTCGTTTGTTATGCTCGAGACGGGATTTTCACACATGCGCGTGATTGATGTTGTGGTTGCGGTCTTCGTACTCGCGCTGGTGGCCATGGTTTGGGCAGTGCTGGCCATTGTGCAGGACGTCCGGCGTTCGCGCCGGCGCGCAAGACGTCTGCGTGAAGATGAGAGTTTCGCCAGTGGCAGTCTCGGTCTGGGACTGATCAACTCGCGCATCGACCTCATCCCCGAAGCCCCGGAGCTAAGCTTCCGCGACCCAGAATCACCTGCTGTTTCGGATGCAAGTGCTCCGGCAATCCTCGCCGCAGAGCCAGAATCCGCAGCGGAGCAGTTTGTCGTTGAGACTGTCGCGCTCGGTTCTTCGCTCTCGGAGTCCGTCGTCGTGGCGGCCTCGCTCGAAGAAGAAGCCTCAAGTCGCACAACGGACGCTGAAATCAAGCTTCCCGACGGCAGCGACTTCCTCGACGCACAGTCCAGGTCAGGCTTCGAAGCTGTGACCCCGGAACCAGCGATGGCTGCGCCTCAGCCGCTCGCGCCGACAGGCAGCATCTCCGACGAGACGGCGGCGGTCATCGCGTCCACCACGTTCTCCGCACCGTTCAGCTGGCCCACAAACAGCACGGCCACGCTTCCCGTCTCGGCTCCAGTTGCGGTCTCGCCGAGTTCCGACGTGGCTCCGGTCGCCATCCCGCAGGCGGCCGTCGCTCAGCCTGTCTCTGCTGTTGCGCCTGTCACTGCGGTGCCTGACATCGAAGAAGACGGTGAGTGGGAGACATCCCTGCTTCGCACGCTGAGCGGCGGAGACCGTGCTCTCCTGGCTCGCGCAAAGATGTCGGAGGCCTGGGAAGAGACGGCCATGCCGGACTTCGTCATGCCCTCGCGCAGCTTCCCGTCCGCGATCGTTACTCCCCGGGGCCAGATCACGTCAACGCTCTTCGGGGAACCGTTCACCTTCGAACCGCTCCGTTCCCAGCAGCTGATTGCACGCGGAGCCGAGACCGGTCCGCTGCCGAAGCCACAGCGCTCTGCTGGAGCCCCAAAGGCACAGCCACAGGTGACGTGGTCTCCGACTCCCTTGACGCCCGAGCCCGCGATGGCAGTGGAGGCAAGCGCGGCGGTCGTGACCGCAGCCGCTGCATTCGTAGCCACTCCGGCAGCAAGCTCCTTCGGGCCGCCCGTCCTCGCGATTCTGCGAACACTGCCCGTCCCCGAAGAATCCTCAGCGCGAGCAGAGGCAGTCCCAAAGCCTCAAGCGCACGATATCCCGGCAGATCAGTCCGCAACACAGCCCGTGACCTTCGTCGAACCCAACGTGGCTCCGGCCAGAATGATGGTTCCGGTCCTCGCTCGAGCTGCGTCCTCTCCAGAGGTGATCGAAGTTGCGCCCACGACCCCGGAACCACTCGTCGAAGCGGAAGAGCTCCAGCCACTCTCGGCGATCTTTGTGCCGGTAATGGCTCGGGGACTTCCGCAACCCGCGATGGAAGTCGCGGAGACAGCGCTGACCGTCGAAGAAGTGGTGCCGTTGCCGGCGACGGTGGCAACGGCGCCAGCGTGGCCGTTAGTGCTTTCCCGCACGGCATACACAACGGGAACAGTCTGGCAAGGTGAGTCATCCCAGTTCACGCACGCCGAAGTCCCGTCGGCTGTCGCGGATCTTGCCCAGATCAACCGTGGCACAGCAGCGCCCCACTCCGGAATCGCGCTGCCCCCGGCTCCTCTGGCCCATCCGGCGGAGGAGACCGAACTGCGCCCGGCAACTTCAAGTTTTGTAATCCCGGCGTCCGCGCCTGCAAGCTCTTTCGAGGCCGAAGACGACTCTTCCGAGCCAGTGATCGCACCGACCTTCCCGGTGTCTCACTCCTTTGGGTATCAGCCCGATTCCGGCAAGTCCGATAAATCTGACAAGACGGTGCCCTTCCGGGTGCAGCGTCCAGCGCCTCCGCTGGTCCGTCCGCAGCAGGCCCAGACCGTCACCGGTGCGATTGCTGCGCTCCGCGAGGCCGGCATGGACTCGGGCATGTCTCACATCTCGCGGGCTCCGCGGCTAGGCTCGCCATCGCAGATCATGCCCCCCGGGCCCGCGTTCCACCGCGTGGCGCCGAAGCTCGCCGCCAACAGCTCCGGGCGTCACCTGGTCGCCCCGCTGCGCCGGCCCGATCTCTCCTCGTACTACAGCAAGGATCTCGGCGATTTGTCGGATCCCGTCGCTCCACGAGGACGCAATCGAGAACCACGAACTCCCGAAGAACAGAAGCGCCAGGCATAGAGACTGGTTCCACAGCCTCACTGGGGATGTTTCGCGACCCGGTTTGCGATAAGGTTTAACTGCTATGTCGCAGACAGCCGTCTCGCCCCTTTCCGCTCCCCGTCCCACCCTGCGCTCGGTCACCGCGTCGCTGGCCGGTACGGTTCCCGGTCGCATCGCGCTTGGACTTGCCGCGACCCTCGTAGTCGCAGCCGCCGCGCATGTTGCCTTTCCCCTGCCGTTTACACCGGTACCCTTCATCCTGACGCCTCTCGCGGTACTCGCGGTCGGTCTAGCGTTTGGGCCGATGGGTGGATTCGCCGTCCTCGCCGCATATCTTCTGGAGGGCGCCTGCGGCCTGCCGGTCTTCAGCCCGACAGGTCCTGGCGGCGTTGCCCAATTGGTCGGCCCTACCGGGGGCTACCTGATGAGCTACCCTCTGGTCGCGATGGTCGCCGGCCTCGCCACGCGGATGTCTCCGCGGATGCCGCGCTTCCTCGCCGCGACATTGAGCGGCGTCGCCGCGATGACGATTCTCTTCGCCTTCGGCGCCGGCTGGCTTGCCCACTGGAACGAGATCCTGGCCCCCGGCCATGTCTCGCTGCAACTCGTCGCCATGAGCGCCATCGTTCCATTTCTTCCCGGTGAGATCGTCAAGGTGCTCGCCGCCGCCGGTATCTACAGCACCCTCCGGCGCAGCCGATAACCTTCGCTCTCCGCCCGTCGCAACCCTTTGACCGTTGGTCATCGAAACACAGGAACCGCCCCTTTTCAGGCTTAAGGAATTCATGTCTACCGCACCAGCAGCAGTCCGCGAAATCACCATTGCTCACAGCCCCGACTCCGATGACGCCTTCATGTTCTATGGCCTGGCCACGAACAAGGTCCGCGTCCCGGGCTACAAATTCACCCACACGTTGACCGACATCGAGACCCTGAACCGCAAGGCGATGACCGAGCAGACGTATGACGTGACGGCGATCAGCTTCCACGCCTATCCGTACCTGCAGGAGCACTACACACTGATGGCCTGCGGTGGGTCGGTGGGTGAGAACTACGGCCCCATGATCGTGGCCCCGCGTGAGTACACGCTCGACGAGATCAAGAAGGTGAAGATCGCCGTCCCGGGCACGCTGACCACCGCGTACCTCGCGCTGAAGCTCTTCGCACCGGAGATCGAGACGGTCACCGTCGACTTCGACAAGATCATCCCTGCGGTTCTTGCAGGTGAATTTGAAGCCGGCCTCATCATCCACGAAGGCCAGCTCACGTATGGCCGCGAGGGCCTGCGCAAGATCATCGACATGGGCGTGTGGTGGAAGGAGCAGACCGGTCTCCCGCTGCCGCTGGGTGGCAACGCGATTCGCCGCTCGCTGGGCACCGAGGTCCAGAAGGTCACCACGCAGGCTCTTCGCGATTCGATCCAGCACGCGCTGGACAACCGCGACCAGGCGCTGGAGTACGCGATGCAGTTTGCCCGCGACCTCGATACCCGCGACGCCAACCGCTTCGTCGGCATGTACGTGAACGAGCGCACGCTGGACTTCGGTCCCGACGGCCGCGAGGCCATCAGGAAGCTGCTCGATATGGGCTACGAGCGCGGCATCATTCCGCACAAGGCCAACGTCGACTTCGTCGATTAATTTTCCCTTCAGCAACAGCACCCAAATTCCACGGTCGGCATCTTTGTTTGTAAGAGGTGCCACCGTGGAATCACTGCTTAAGGGTCAGTGCGGTCTGTGCGTTCATTTCGGCGAGTCACACATTGGTACGCCGATGCTGGTCTCCATCACCACTAGCCGAAGCGCCGATGTGAAGTTGCTGGATGAGTGTGGGCATCCACGCCACGCCACTCTTCGCCTGAAGGTCACCCCGATCTCAGGTTGCGACGGATTCTTCCCCGCGGCTGCCTAGGCAACCGCTTCGTTTTCAGCCAGAAGGACTCTTGGCTCGGCGATCTCTGCGTTCATGGCGATGCCACTCAATGGGAACCAGACAAAGTTCCCAGCCTGATGCTCTTCGCTGAATATCGACCGTATGGGAATCTTGAAGGAAGGAATGGTGGACGCGGTAGGGATCGAACCTACGACCAGTCGATTAAGAGTCGAATGCTCTACCAGCTGAGCTACGCGTCCAGACCTTGTGCCCTGCCCCGGGAGGGGAGAGCGAACCTCAACACACATGTTGCGTCAGGGTTCAGTTGCGCGCGGGGAATCATCACCGCACTTAGAGAAGTATAGCACGGGAATTCGACTCGATGCGAGAGGCTGTGGATCGCTTTGCATCGGCCACCGGCAGCCGTGCAGGCGCCACCTATTCGCTAGCGAGTCGAGGTACCAGCCAGATCAGTTCCCCGCCCACGCCATGCCGTCGGCCTTCTCTCCCACGTTGATGGTTGCGACCATCTTCCAGCTTGCTGTGTCGATGACATTGACGATGTGGCTGGCCTCGCAGGAGACGTACGCGAGCTTGCCATCGGGCCGCACCAGCACCTCCTGCGGCTTGGGGCCTACGGGGATGGTACGCAGCACCTTCCATGTCTTCAGGTAGATGACAGCCAGCTGATTTCCGGTCATCAGGGTCAGCAGCAGCAACTTGCCATCACGCGTCACGGTACCACCGTAGCCGGGCGTCGGCAGATCGACCCAGCGAGCAATGGCATTGGTCCTGGAGTCTATGACCGCGAGCCGCGGCGTGACCTGGTCCGACGTGAAGACCCAGCGGTCATCCGGCGTGATCGAAATGCGCTGTGTGTTCGTCGAGATGGGAATGCGCGTGATGAGCTTCCGGTTCTCGAGGTCCAGCACGGAGACGGTACCTGAGCCAACGTTGGCGGTGTAACCGCGTTTGCCGTCGTGGCTCAGTACCAGCATGTGCGACTGCTCTTCGCCCGTGGGGATTGACCCTACGATCTTCTTGGTGCGCGGATCGATGATCGTCACGGCCTTGTCGAGCTCCGTCGTCACGTAGAGCAGTCCGGTGTGCGGCTCCCACAGCACGCAATGCGGCCGTACCGCGTGATCGAAGACGATGCGGTCCGCGATCTTCTGCTGCGCGAGGTCAACGATGAGGATGACGTTGCCGTCCGTACCGACCTTGCCCACGCCGACGTCGCTATAGAGCGGCAGATAAGCGAAGTGGCCGTCAGGTGAGGTCGCGACCTCGTGCCCAAACATCTTCGGCACACCTTCCGGCAGTGCGACGATCTGCATGTTCGTCGCAGGATCGACGAGGCTCAGCGAAGCGTCGCCCTGGTTGGCGACCAGGAGCAGAGACCGCTGCGGAGTGGCCGCGCGCGCGATGCTACCGGCAAGCACGAACAACGGAGCGATAGCCATGACGAGGACGGAGCGATGGTGACGACGAATAGGCGGCATACGTTTGGGTGCCCATCCTACCGCAGACCGGGGACGAGCGGCAGGTATCAGAGCGTAGCGCACGCCGTGCGGGCTGACCCGATCACGTGGAAGCAGGAAACGCGCGGCCCCGAGAGAACGTTTCCATAAATATGCCGTCCGCCATGAAAATCATCACCTCGCTCACTGCCCGGAAAATCGTTCCGCATGCTGGGAGTGCCACCACCTCGTTTCAGCTTGCAACGATGGGCAGCGATCTGCATCTCGTACGGTCTGAAATGGCAGTTTCTTCAATACTGGAGCGGGTTTGGCCCAAGTTACCCTCCTGCCCGCATAGCGGAATCCGCGAAGCAGCCCCCTTGCAGCGCAACGTGCGATTGACAGTGCATCGCGCCGTACCTAGGTTGGCTGCCATTCCCGCGGAAGGTATCGAGACGGTTTGCTCCACACGAACTCTCCTCTCACCGCAAGGGACAGGAAGCGAAACGAGGAATGGCGATGACACGCAGACTTTGGATTTGGCTGCTGGTGGCGGCAGCGACGCTGTTAGGTCCGGCGGCTTACGCGCAGAACACCACCGGAACGATCACCGGACGAGCCACAGACCCCACCGGTGCTGTCGTGCCCAACGCGAAGGTGGCCATCACCAACACCGGCACCGGAGCGACTCGCACGGTGACGACCGACGGCAGCGGCGACTACACCGCCACGCTGCTGCTGCCCGGCACCTACACGGTCTCCATCTCGGCGTCGGGCTTCAAGACCGATGAGAGAAAGGGTGTGGGACTCGAGATCGACCAGACCGTGCGCGTGAACGCAGCGCTGCAGCTGGGCGAAATGAGCGAGAAGGTCGAGGTAGACGCGACCGCCCTCACCCTCGATACAGACACTTCCTCCATCGGCCAGGTCATCGAGCGGAAGCAGATCAACGACCTTCCGCTCAACGGCCGCAACTTCGTCAACCTGCTCTTCCTCGAACCCGGCGCGGTCACCACCGGCGGCGAGCAGTCCACCTATCGCTATGGCGTGGGCGATGCCATCAGCATTGGAGGCGGCGTCAGCGCGTCCAACAGCTTCACCCTCGATGGCACCACGATCACCGACACCGCGTATGACACGCCTGCGTTTGCCATCTCACTGGATGCCGTCCAGGAGTTCAAGATGCAGGAGAAGAACTACTCCGCGGAGTATGGCTTCGGTTCCAACCAGGTGAACTTCTCCACGCGCGCCGGCACCAACAGCCTGCACGGTTCAGTCTTCGAGTTCATCCGCAACACCGCAGTCGATGCGCGGGACTGGTTCAACGTGAAGCCACAGCCGGTCGCTCCGCTGAAGCAGAACCAGTTCGGCTACTCGCTGGGCGGCCCCATCCGCATCCCACACATCTACAACGGCAAGGACCGGACCTTCTTCTTCGCCAACTACGAGGGTCTCCGCATCCGAACGCAACAGACAATCACCGGCAACATGCCGCAGCCTGCAGAGCTCACGGGCGTCTTCCAGACCTCAACCTTCACGAGCAACGCCACGGCGACCATCGTCGATCCGCTGACGGGGCTTCCCTTCCCGACCAATAGCAATGGCGCCTATGTGATCCCGCAGAGCCGCATCTCCCGGCTCGGACAGCTCGCAGCCAGCAAGCTCTTCGCGACACCGAATGTCACTGGCAACGCCGCGTACAACTACATCACCAACTCGCCTTCGACGGTGAACGAAGATCAGCAGACCTATCGCATCGACCAGGTCCTGGGCAGCAAGGACTCGATGTTCGTGCGCGGTACCTATGCGAGCGTCTTCGTCGTGCAGCCCGCCATCACCAAGTACACCTCGCAGCAGCAGAACCAGCAGACGCGGAACTACCAGATCACCGAGACCCACATCTTCACGCCGAACTTCGTGAACCAGGCGCGCATCGGCTATCTCGAAGCGCAGGTTCTGCGGCTGGGCTACGTCGTCGATCCGACAGATGCAAGCTCGCTGGGCCTCGTGAACAACTTCAAGATGGTCGACGCGGACTATCCGGTCATCTCACTCGGTATTGGTCTCTCGCAGACAGCCGCGGGCAGCGCGACGCAAACGCTCAGCACCGTTGGCGGACCTGCGAACCTGCCCACCGGCAGCCTGCAGCCGGCATGGGACCTCTCCGACTCCGTGAGCTACACCCATGGCAAGCACACGTTGTCCTTTGGTTTCACCTATCGCGACGTGGTGCTGGATCGCCAAAGCACGGTGAACCCGCTGGGCAACTACAGCTTCAGCGGCATCCTCTCGCACAACGAGATTGCCGACCTGCTGCTGGGCAATCCTGCATCGACGACCATCGCCCAGCCCGGCCCCATCTCCAACGTGTTGACGGGCAACTCCGTGCACCTTCACTTCAAGATGATGGCGCCCTACATCGCAGACGACTGGAAGGTGAGCGACAAGCTGACGCTCAACCTTGGCATGCGCTATGACTTTCAGACGATTCCGTATGAGGAGCAGAACCACCTCGCGTGGTTCAATCCCAGCGGCGCGGGCGGGCTCTACATGGCCAACCAGTCCGTGGTGACGAACTACGGAGGAACGCTCTACACCTACAACGGCATGCGTGGCCCGGGACCCGCGCAGAAGAATGTGCTCGCGCCACGGATCGGCTTTGCGTTCCGCCCCTTCACGAATCGCGGGCTGGTGGTGCGCGGTGGCTACGGCATCTACTACGACCAGTTCGAGACCAACGAGTTCGTCTCTTCGACCGCGGTCTATCCCTTCGCGCCGACGTACTCCTATGTGTCCACGCCCGGAGGAACCATCTACGAGACGGACACCATGTTCCCCGCGACGTCCCTCGCTGGTGTAACGACAGCGACCTTCGCGAACTCGCTGCTGCAGATCGCAGCACCCAAAAAGCTCAATCCCTACGCGCAGCAGTTCTCCTTCGGCGTGGAGCAGCAGCTGGGCCCGAAGATGGTGGCCTCGGTGGAGTACGTCGGCGACACCGGTACGCACCTGAACATCCGCACGAACGCCAACCAGCCAACCCAGTGCCTGCTGGCCAATGGCTGCGATCCTACGCTCGCGGCGAACCAGTCCGTGGCCGGTCGTCTCCCGCGCCGCAGCTACAAGAACTTTGGCCAGATGATCATTGAGGACTGGAGCGGCTTCTCCAACTACAACGCGATGAACGTGAAGGTGCAGCGCCGCTCGCACGACCTCACCGGAACGATCGCCTATACCTGGTCGAAGATGCTCGACATCAAGTCAGCCGCCGCGGCGGTGACGGGCGATGCTGGTGGCCCCTACGGCTTTCAGAACTTCTTCTGCCGTCAGTGTGACTACGCCCGCTCGGACTATGACGTAGGCAATCGCATCGCGGCGAACTTCGTCTACAACCTTCCCTTCGGCCAGGGCGAGCACTTCGGCGGCACGGTGGGGCATGGAATGAACCTGCTGATCGGGGGCTGGCAGCTCAACGCGATCGGCTCGGTGCAGGGCGGTTTTCCGTTCTCGATGAGTGCGACGGATGCCTGCAACGGTTGCAACGAGGCCAACGGAGAGCGCGCCAACCTCGTCGGCAATCCCTTTCCCGCGGGCTTCGTCAAGAACGTCAACCACTGGTTCAGCCAGACGGCCTTCGCGGAGCCGGCTGCAGGGTTCTTCGGCAACAGCAGCCGCAACGTGATTCGCGGGCCCGGCATCCAGTCGCTGGACATGAGCGCCTTCAAGACGCTGCACTTCGAGCACCTCGAAGTTTCGCTGCGGTTCGAATCCTTCAACGTCCTCAACCACCCGCAGTTCTCCGATCCCAACTCCTCGGTGACCGTCATGCAGGGCGGCACCATCCCCAGCAACTACACCCTGGGCACGATCACCTCGACCAACGGCAAGGTCCCGCACCGCGAGAACCAGGGCGGGGTGAGGATCACGTTCTAGTAGCAGACAGTAGAGGGTAGAGATTGCTTTTGGGCTCGAATGCAAGAAGGCCACCCCATCAAGGGCGGCCTTCTTGTTGCACAGTCCTTCGAACTGTCCACTGTCTAACCTCTACTGTCTTCCTTTAGAAGTTGAAGGCCAATCCTGCCTGGATCGCTCGGGGCACCTGTGCCAGGAAGAGCGTCTTGCCATCGGGCGCCAGTACCGGCTGATAGCCCTGCTCGAGCAGGTTGGTCGCTTCCACAACTGCGTCCAGCCCCGAGGGAAGGAAGCGCCCAGCCCAAAGCCGCTGCCGCACAAAGAGCGTCAGATAGGCCTCATTCGGCGACGCGTTGTAGGCGTTGACCGCGGTGAGATTGTTCAGGTTCTGCCAGCGGTATTCTGCCTTGAGCGCCGTTCCCGTATGAGCGATATTGCCGCGGAGCGAAGCGCGCACTGCCGGCTGCGTCTTCGTCACCAGGCTGGCGGGAAGGCTGGCCAGCTCAGGTGTACCTGCAGCAGAGCCGCCCTGACGCACCAGCGCGGTCCCAAGGTCGTACTCGAAGTACGCCGAAAGCGTGTGCGTGATGGGCTCCATGTAGGTCACGCTGACGCCCTTGGCCTGGTAGGCCGGCCCTGCGAAGCGGAAGGTGCCCGTGGTCGGGTCGGCGATCATTGGCAGCGACTCGATCGCTGAGCGGTCGATCGCACCACCACCTGTGAGCGTGGCCGCGTTGAATCGGTCTGCGTACGCCGCGAAGGTGACGACGCGCTTGTCGCCGAGTTTGCGGCTGACAGCGATCTCATTGTGGCCAGCGTCAGGATCGATAGGACGGCCCTGGGCATCGGACAGAACCGCTACCGCGGGCTTCAGGCGGTCCAGATCCTCGGAGCTCTCGAGCTCCCGGCTGCGGGCATAGCGATACTCCAGCAGTACGTTATCGCTGGCATGCAGCGTCGCATGCAGGAACGGCCGGGTCATCACCCGGGTGCGCTCCAGGCGTTCGGCCTCCATCAGCGTGCCTGCGTCGATCTCGATCAGGTCGCCCAGCTCAATCTGCTGGGTGCTCGCCAGCTCCAGCACCTCAAAGCCCGCGTTGCCCGCGTCCATCAGCTCCGGGTGCGACTGCATGATGGAGACCAGACGGGTACTGCCTCCAAGGACAGACCGGCGCTCGTAACCCGCACTCACAGCTACAGAACCGCCGGAGGGATACGGGCTGACGGGATCCCCGACATCGGCGCGGAACATCGCACTGTCATTGTTTTCGATGGTGCGATTGAGCACCACGACCTGGTGCGTCCCGCCCTCCCCGAAGACCCCGGAACCGGAGAGCACCATCACGCGACCTTGGTCGATGGACTTGTGTGCCGACTCTCCGCTGGAGGAGATCGACTGACCATTATCGGGGTCGGACGAATCGGCCAGACGCAGCAACGGGCGGCTCGCCGTGGACTTCAGCGTCCACTTCCAGTCATCGGCGGGCTCGTCCGGCAGGCGTCTCTGGGCAGGAAGCCAGTTCTCCACCTCGAACAAAGTGCTCATCGTGAGGTTGACGATGGCTTGAGCCCCGGCGGCCAGGCGAACGTTCGGCTTGGTCGTCGGGGAGAAGAAGGCGGCAGTGGCGCGCACCTGATAACGCCCAGGCAGCACCGACGGCATGATGTAACGGCCGTGGTCGTCGGTAAACGCAGAGGCAATCGTGGACGAGGTAGCGCTCATGAGCACCACGAGGGCACCCATCTGCGGCGTGCCATGGGAGTCGCGAACGACACCCGACACGGCAGCGTCAGGCGACGCAGCCCGCGAGGCCGCAGCACCGTACAGCGAGATCAGTAGCACAAGACCTGGTACAGCTCGTCTCACCGCGCTTGGATCCTCCCGCGCGCCTTGTGGCTCATCGGCTTTCGCTTCCCCGGCTCCAGGAGAAGCGTCGTGCGGTTGAACTCTGAAGTGGCTGCGCTCTGCGTGTCCTCGCGGCCTGCTTCCATTGTTATCCAAAATTTACCACCCCGAAGGGGCCGCTGGCGACCACTCCGGGCTACTCAACCCATGTTGCGAATGGCCCGGGGCACGCCGCCCCGGGCCATCGTGTCTTACTGTTCGACGATGAACGGAGCGCTTTGGCTAATCACCTGGTTCGTTACACCGTCGTTGACCTTGATGACGACCTGATACCGGCCCGGCGTGAGGCTGCCCAGCGGCATCGTCTTTTCCAGTGTGACCTGGTCCGCGTTGGGGTTCATCTTTGCGGCGGTCTCCGATGCCTGGAGAACCTGCTTGTTCGTCGCCAGATCCAGCACCTGGTAGTCGATCGTCGCATTGTTACGACGGTTGTCGCCGATACCGAGGTTATAGACCTGCATCCAGAAGTTCAGGTTCTGCGCACGGTGGAAGGTGACCGGCGTCGTGATCGTGGTCGGAACCCGTGGAACCACCTTCGTGTTGCCGATGACGAAGTTGCCGGTGCCTACGTCCTTCGACGGCACACGCTCCATGGAGGTAGCCAGGATCAGCGATGAGGTCGCCAGCTGGTCATCGTCATACTTCGGAACATCGAGGCTGCGCTTCCAGGCGCCGAGGTGGTCCGGGTTGTTGACGTCCTTCACCGCAATCTCAACCTTGTAGCGGCCGGGCGACAGCGGAAGAGCCTTCCAGTACACGTGTGAGCCGCCCTTACTCTTGGCCAGCAAATCGTCCGGCGTCTCGAAGGACACCGTGTCCTCAAAGGTCTGCACGATGTGCCCCGTGATGGTCGAGACACGGCCGAGAATGTTCACGGTGCCAGTCGATACGGTGTCCTTGCTCTTGTAGGTCACGTCGCCGTTGCTGATCTGCAGCGTGATAGGCACAAGGACCGTGTCGTTGGTCAGCTTCACGTAGTCCGTGCGCACGTCGAAGACAAACGGCGGTCCGTTGAGGATCTTCGACGAGCTCAGAAACTCGTCCAGGTCGGCAAACTTGACCGGCGGCGGAGCGAAGAGCTTCGCAAAGCGATCGAGACGGTCGAACTGCTTGGACTGCTGCATCGAGGCCATCGGACCGTTGCCCAGTTGCTCCATACCGCCCTGGAAACGATCGGACTGCTTGGCCATGCCCATCTGCTCATAGAGCGTCTGGCCGGCGCCTGGGGTGTGCTTCAGGGCGTCCTTCTCGGAACGATCGATGGTGGCGTGATAGTCGCCGCACATGCAGGTATCGACGAATTCGATATCCACGTTGTCGCCCACGCCGGCGAGGTAGCGGTAGTGCCACACCTCAAACGGGAAGGTCGAGGTATTGCCACCGCCTTCTTCAATGGGGCGCTCGTAGTTACCGCCCGAGGGATGCGAGTCGATCGAGTCGGGCTTGCCGTAAGCGATATAGATGTGGCCGCGATCCGTGAGCCAGCCGGGCTTGCCAGCGGCAAAGTGCTCGTTGGAATAAGCGATCCGAGCATAGTGCTCGTCCTTGAACTCGTTCTCCGGGGAGTCGGGATTCGGATTGCGGCGGAGCCAGAACTGCTCGATGAACTGATCGCGCTCTTCATCGTTGGAGAGGCTCTTGAAGGAGCGAACCTCTTCGTCCGTGATGATCCAGCGCACGTCCTCGTCAAGCCACTTCTTGTACTCGCCCCTGATCTCGACCTTGGCGGCCTTGCGGCGATTTGCCTCGTCGTGATCCGACATGCGACGCTTCAGCGGGTCGGGCTTTTCCTCGACCGGCGGCGTTTGGACGACCTTGCCGTCGTCGTGAATGGTCTGCGGCTGCGCAGCTGGGGTGCTCGAGCCGGAGGACGTGCTCGTGCTTTGGGCTACGATCCCCACACTTACGCACAGCAACGCCAGAAATGTTGCACTGGGGGGGAGAATCCGCTTCTTCATTTGGGCCTGCTCCTGCATCGAATCGACCCTCTCATTCTAGTGCTCGCGCGATGCCGACACAAGGACTGGGGTTGCTATCATTACGACGCATCCCGTTTTCTTTTTGTAAGCGGGCTGTGACCAAATTTCGCAGCGAACGTCAGGCACGCCGGGAACCTGTCTCCCTCAGCCTGCGTATGTTGTGCCATCAGGGTATCGGCGCGTGGGAATTCCGGAGCGGCCGGAACCTCCGAGGCTGCCCCGGAAAGTTCTCAAAGCGTCCATGAGCGGAAAAAAGATCGCCTTGATCGTCGTTGTCCTCCTTGTACTGGGAGGTCTTCTGGCGGGAACCATCATCTACAACCGGTCCGCTGTACAAGCCGTCACCACGGCGAAAGCGACCCATCAGGATCTCGTAGCGACGGTGAGCGGCACCGGGCAGATCAAGCCGAAGACCTACGTTAACGTGGGCGCGACCTCGTTCGGTCGCATTACGCACCTCTACGTGAAGGAAGGCGACCACGTGAAGAAGGGCGATGTACTCGCCACCGTGGAAAACGTGCAGCCGGAGGCGACTGTCTCCGCCCAGAAAGCCGCCATCGCTGCGTCGCAGACCGATATTGCCAGCTACCAGGCCGCCGAGAAGACGGCCGAGGCCAACGTCGTTCAAGGCAAAGCTGACCTCGAACAGAAGACGCTGGACTACAACCGTGCCCAGCAGCTCTTCAACGACCGCCTCATCGCCAAGCAGGACTTCGACGCCAAGAAGGCCGCCTACGACATGTCCGTAGCCACGCTGGCCCAGCGCCAGGCATCGGTGGCGCAGGCCAGGGCACAGACGGACTCGGCTCGCGGCCACATGAACCAGGCGGTCGCAACCCAGCGAGCGAACTACGACACGCTCGACAAGACCATAAGCCGCGCTCCGTTTGACGGTCTTGTCACCAACGTTCCCGTCCGCGAGGGCGAGACGGTCGTCGTCGGCATTCAGAACGCTGAAGGCTCGACCCTGATGACCCTTGCCGACATGAGCGTGATCACCGCCGAGGTCAAAGTCGACGAGAGCGACATCGTCAACGTAGCGCTCGATCAGAGCGTGGATGTCACGATCGATGCGTTCCCGGGCAAGAGCTTTCACGGTCGCGTGACCGAAGTTGGTGACCAGGCGCTGTTGCGCACCACCGGCGTCGCCACATCGCAGTCGACCACCGGCACCGAAGAGGCAAAGGACTTCAAGGTCGTCGTCACGCTGGACGTCAACACCTCGGACAACCTGCGCCCGGGCCTTTCGTGCACGGCAAAGATCACCACCTCGCGCAAGCCGAACGTGCTGACGATTCCGATCCAGGCACTGGTGGAACGCGACCCCGCCGCCGAGGTAGCGTACTTCAAGGATCACGGGAAGATCTCGTCCTCGGCCAGCTCCACGGACAACAAGAAGTCTGAGGCTCAACAGGGAGTCTTCGTGCTCGTGAAGGACTCGGGTCGCACGCGCGTGAAGTTCGTCGCTGTGAATACTGGCATTGTTGGCGCGACAGACACGGAAGTGCTCAGTGGCCTCAAGGACGGGGATGAGATCGTCACCGGCCGGTATCAGGTACTTCGAGTCCTGCGCAGCGGAACGGCGGTCAAGCGGGACACCGCACCAACGACTGTGACTCCTGACAGCAGCTCTTCGAGCGACTAAACCCAACTCGTCTTACCAACCGTGGTGGCCGCAAGCCGGCCACCACAGCATCACAAGATCTTGGGCCCGCAATCGGGCCACAGCTAGAAGAATTGGAAGGATGACCGATGGCCGACACGATGGTTGAACCGCCGACAATCGACGCCCCGGGCGTCAACGCAGGCGGCCCCCACCCCGGAGACGTGATCGTCACCGACAACCTGTGGAAGACGTACGAGATGGGCGACCAGCTGGTGCATGCTCTTCGTGGCGTGGACATCCGCATCCGCCACAATGAGTATGTCGCCATCATGGGTCCATCGGGCTCGGGCAAGTCGACGCTGATGAACCTCATCGGCTGCCTCGATTCTCCCAGCAAGGGCCGCTACTGGCTCAACGGCCACGACGTCTCCCAGCTTAACGACGACGAGCTGGCCCGCATCCGCAACAAGGAGATCGGCTTCGTCTTCCAGACCTTCAACCTGCTGGCCCGCGCCACCGCGCTGCACAACGTGGAGCTGCCGCTGATCTACAACGGCACCCCGGCCGCCGCCCGCATCGAGCGCGCCAAGAGCGTGCTGGAGAGCGTGAACCTGGGCGCGCGCATGCATCACAAGCCCAACGAGCTCTCTGGCGGTCAGCGCCAGCGCGTGGCCATCGCCCGCGCGCTGGTGAACAATCCCTCGATCATCCTCGCCGACGAACCCACCGGCAACCTCGACTCCAAGACCTCGGTCGAGATCATGGCCCTCTTCGACGACCTGCACGCCAAGGGCAACACCATCGTGCTCGTCACGCACGAGCCCGACATCGCCGACTTCGCGCACCGCGTGATCTCGATCCGCGACGGTTCCGTGGAGTCCGACGGCCCCAGCCGCCGCATCACCGGTGGCGGCACCGGCGGCGCCAAGACCTCGCACTAATCTCAGGGCGAGTGCTCACCGGATGCCCCGGGTCCGGACCATTCCGGACCCGGGTTTCGTTTGCGGCATGTCGATCGCCAGCCCCGATCGCTCGGCATGCGCTATGCTCTTCGCAGCGGAGGCGCGATGGCCACCACCCCGGTTCTCATCACCGTTCAAGAGTATCTGCGGACCGTCTACAGGCCCGACCGCGACTATGTCGACGGCGAGGTCCTGGAGAGAAACATGGGCGAAATTCCCCACGCGCGTTTGCAGACCTTTTTCATTCGTTTCTTTGCACAGTTTGAAACCGAGTACTCCGGAGAGGCGCTCCCCGAACAGCGCCTCCAGATCAACTCCTCGCGCTTCCGCATCCCTGACGTGATGCTCCGTCGTCTGAATCCCGACGAGCCTCTCATCGTCCAGACCGCGCCCCTGCTCTGCGTCGAGATCCTCTCCAGCGAAGACCGCTGGCGCAAGGTCGAGGAACGGATCCTCGACTATGCCTCCGTCGGCGTCCGCACCTCGTGGGTCATCGACCCCTGGCGTCGCCTCGCGTACATCGCCGGAGGCACCGGCGAGCTTCGTGAAGAGCGCACCACGCTTATGGTTCCGGACACCCGCATCGCCATCGCCGTCGACGAGGTCTTCGCCGAACTCGATCGTCTCGAAGCCCTGACGCCCAAGCCCTCGCTGGACTGAGCGCCACAGCCCAACGAACCTACTTCGTCCCCGCCTGCGCTGGAGCGCTCCCCAAGTAAGGCTCCAGCCAAGCCGTCCATCGCCGCCACACATCTCGCGCTCGAATCGGGTCCGTCGGCGAGTGCCCGACCACCGGGTAGATGACGTACTTCACCATGACTCCGTTGTCCTTCAGCGCATGGTAGAACTTGTACACCTGTGGCGTCGGCACACGGTAGTCGCCAACATCGTTCAGTATCAGCGTCGGAGCCTTCACCTTCGCCGCGTATGTAATCGGCGACTCCGCGAGGTACAGCTTCATCCCATCGCCCACGAACGGCGACGGCCCAAAGATGTCCGACTCCCCAAACATGATGTCGCTCAGCGCATACTCATCGACGAGGTCCGTCACCGGCGCTCCCGCGATCGCTGCGGCCCACATATCCGGATAGTTCCCTATCAGCCATGACGTGAGATACCCACCCTCACTCCAGCCCGTGGTCGCGATCTTCTTCTCGTCCACGATTCCTTTGGCTTCGAGCATCTTCACACCCGCGACGATGTCTCTTCCGGGCCCCGATCCCGCCCCAGCCTTGCCCATCCCCGCCAACTCAAACGTGCTGCCATCGCTCGTGCTGCCGCGATAGTTCGGCTCCAGCACCAGCCATCCCTTCGCCGCGAGAATCTGCGACGACGGCGTGAAGCTCTGCACCGAAGCCGAGTTTGGCCCGCCATGGATGTACAGCACCAGCGGATACTTCTTCCCTGCCACATAGCCCACCGGGTAGGTCAGCACGCCGTTCACATCGAACTGGTCCGACTTCCAGCGCACCGTCTCCTGCTTTGCCAGCGTCATGCCTTCGGTCACCGTCTGCAGGTGCGTCATCTGCATCGGGGCTTCGCTGCCCTTGGCCACGTAGTACAGCTCCGCCGGATGATCGGGCGTCGTCGCAACGAACGCGATCGAGCCATCCTCGCCCGCGTTCATCCCACCCCCGGGAGTCAGCGCTCCCAGGTCGATCCTCATCGACTTGCCTTCCACCGGCTGCACCAGCAGTGCCGGCCGTGTGCGGAAGGTCGCTGCGATCAGCATGGAACCATCCGGCATCCACTCGGCGCCGTTGATCGAGTGGTCCATCACATGCGCGATATCCGTGACCGTGCCGCCGGCCAGCGGCATCACGTAGACGGTCGTGCCACTGCCGCGCTTGCCATCCCGCGGTCCCATAAAGGCCACCAGCTTTCCATCCGGCGACACCATCGCGTCGTCCTCCGGAAACGACCCCGAGGCCAGCGGCTTGATCTCGCCGCTCGCGACATCGACCTTCTGCAGCCGGCCGAGCGAACCATCTCCTGTGAGCGGGCTCTCCGCGCGGGTGAAGAGCAGCGACTTTCCGTCCAGCGTCCAGGAGAGCTTCGGCGCTCCGCCCGGGAGGTGATTCGGCAGCGACCACGTCCCGCTGGTCAGCCGCTTGGCATCGCCCGTCAGTCCGATCGTCCAGATGTGCACCGGCATCATGCGCGACTTCTGCTGGAAGTCGTTATTGCCGACCTCAAAGGCATCGTCGAACTTCGCCTCACCCTTCTTCTCCGGAGCCTCATCGGGAGAGGCAAAGGCAAAGCCCTGCCCATCCGGCCGCCACGCATAGGAGGAGATCGAGGTCTTCACATGAGTGAGCTGCGCGGCCTCGCCGCCACTCATGGGCAGGATAAAGATCTGCCCCTTCTTGTCACCGTCCTGCGCCGTGAAGGCAAGACGATCTCCGGTTGGCGACCAACGCGGCGAGCCCACGCCCTGGCGATCATGCGTCAGCGCCATCACCTTCTTCGACGCCACATCGACGAGGTCGATCTCGCTCTCCCAGCGATCCTCCTTGAGGTCCGCGCGCGAAGTCACAAAGGCAATGGACTTACCATCAGGCGAGATCTGCGGATCGCTCACGCGGACGAGCCGTGGAAGGTCGTCCGCAGTGAAGAGCTTCTGCTGACCATAGGTGATGCTGGACGTAAGGACGAACAAAGACACGACCGCGGCGGCGGAAGTCAAGCGCATGACATCTCTCCGGAAACTGATACTGGGCAATGGCTCCCCTGGACAGGGGCTGAAACGGGCCCGAACTTCGTTGCACGACTGGGTATGCGCGAATGCTAGCACAGCCCTGCGGGGCGGCCAGTCAGCTACTCTGGCGGCCTTCCCTGGCAACGTGTTCGTTGGACTTTCATCCCATGACTTCATCCACAACGTCATGGACCGATATCCGGCGTCTAAACTTGAAGCATGGGGTTTGGCGGGCGGAAGTTCCTGACGAAATTGGCCGTAGCGATCGTGGGCCTGGGGCTCGCGATCTCGTGTGCCGCGCAGTCGCAGGGACGCTTTGACCTGGTCGGTCCCAAGATCGACGTCCGCGTGTCGCGCGGAGCGCAGACGCTGCCCATCGCCGCAGTCCCCAACCTCCAGCCGGGCGATCGGATCTGGCTCCATCCCGATTTTCCTCCCACGCAGTCGGTAAAGTACCTGCTGATCTGCGTCTTCCTCCGCGGCACCACCAATCCCCCACCGGATACCTGGTTCACCCGCATCGAGACCTGGGACAAGCACGTTCGCCAGGAAGGCGTCATGGTCACCGTCCCTGAGGACGCGCAACAGGTCGTCCTCTTCATGGCGCCTGAGACCGGCGGCGACTTCTCGACCCTTAAGTCCGCCGTGCAGGGCCGTCCGGGAGCCTTCGTCCGCGCCTCCCAGGATCTGACCGAGGCCGGCTTCGAGCAGGCCCGCATCGAGAAGTACATGGCGTCGATCCGGCTGGTACCGCCATCCGACCCCATGGATCTGCAGAAGCACTCAGATCTACTGGCCCGGACGCTGGCCCTGAAGCCCAATGAATCCTGTTTCAAGCAGCCCGTGGACATGCAGTTTACCTGTCTCACGCAGACCGGCTCGCAGATCGTGCTGGATGACGGCCATGGGCAGACGGTGATCAATGCGCTTTCCAATGGCGCCGGATCGGATCTCATCAACCAGGCGAGCTATACGCAAGCGGCTGGTGGCGGGCTCTACTCGGCCTATGTCGGCGCAATTGTGGACATGGTCCGCATCCTGAGCAACCTGCATACCGCGCAATACCAGTACATCCCTGCCATCGCCTTCCCTCAGGAAGCTTCGATGAACCTGCGGCTGAACACCCCGCCCTCGTTCCATAACCCCAAGTCGGTTCTCATCATCGCGCTCCCATCCGTGCAGAAGGCTCAGGCGCCTCCGCTGCGCACTGCCGACGCGAGACACGTGGCCTGCCTGCTGGCCCCTACGGTTGTATTGCCCATCGAAGGCGCGCCCCTGGTCTTCTCCACTGCCTTTGGGCACGACATCGTGCTGCACCTGAACACACCACCCGGAGCGCCCGCCGAACCCGACATTCGCCTCCTGCCCGACGCTTACCAGGGAGGCCTCGTCCTCCAGCTAGGAGCGCAGCATCATGTTCCCTTGCGCGACCAGCGGCCCCTGACCGAGGCCGAGAAGGCTGCCGCAACCGCCAGCGTTGTTCCCGGGGCGGCTCCGGTCCCACCACAGCCGAAGCCGATCCCGCCGCCAATCCACCTAACCGGCACCATCCAAGGCCGCTGGGGCTTCGACAGCTTCACGGGGCCGACGGTCGAACTGCAGCAGCTTCCCGGAACAGGTTGGGCGCTGACGACCCCGCCCTCCGACCCTCTTTCGCCCGACGCTCCACGCGCCGACGACCTGATCGCCGGGCACGCGGCAGAGCTGATGCTCACATCGACCGGTTCAGCCTGCGTTCACGCCGTGACCGCCCAGCCTGCGGGCTCCACGGCGGAGATGGCGCTGACCTTCCAGCTCGAGCCGCATCTCGACCAGCCGAATCTGCTCGCAGTGAAGCTGCCCAGCGGGCGAGCGATGCTTCCCGGCGATCTCCATCTTGAGATCCAGCAATACGGCCAGCCGCGCACCGACAGCGTGGCAGCCAGGGCCTTCGCCGAACCCGCTCACATCGCAGGGGTGCAGCTCTACGCCGGCGATCGCAGCATCACGGTGGCTGGCGCGCGGCTTGAGCAGGTGGAGAAGGTCCGCGTGGGCGACCTGATCTTTGCGCCCGTGCCCGTCGATCCGGGTGCAACTGCCGCCCCCCTCTCTGGGACTCTTCGTCTGACTCTGCCCGACAACGCTCCCCGTCCGCCAACCCACGCCAGCGATCACCTCATGGCCCGCATCCAGCTGCGCGACGGTCGTGAGCTGTCTTCCCCGATCGTCGTGGCTGCTCCCCGTCCCAGCGTGACGCTTCTGAGCAAGACGGCCGAGGCGGGCCCGGAGCCAACCATCAAGCTCGGCAATCCGGACGACCTTCCGCTCTCCTCGATGCTGACCTTCACCCTGAAGAGCACAACAGCCTTCCCTCGCAACGGCCAGGTGGAGGTGGAGACGACCGACGGCACTCTCCGCACGGTACTCACGCTCGCACCCGCCGGTGGCCTTCTTCTGCAGGATCCGCATACCGTGGTGGCTTCGCTCGACCCGCTGCGATCGTTCGGGCCGAGCGCCTTCGGTGCACTGCGTGTCCGGGAGGTCTTCCCGGTTGCCCCGGGCTCCAGCCCCTCGGAAAAGCCCACCGCTGCCGAAGCCGGTCACCCGGAAGCCGCCCCCTCGCTCGCGAGTGCGGGCACGGGCGAGGCTGTGTCTCCCGCGAGCGACTGGCAACAGCTTGTCACCCTCGTAAGGCTCCCTGCGCTGGGGCAGTTGCAGTGCGCAATCGATGTGACCCAGCCCTGCACGCTCAGCGGCACCAACCTGTTCCTCGTCTCCGCGATCTCGACAGACCCCGCATTAGCAAACCCTGTGAGCGTGCCCGACGGATACACCGCCAACACGTTGACCGTGCCGCACCCGGCTTCCTCCGGAACGCTCTTCCTGCGCCTGCGCGACGATCCCACCGCCGTCGACTCCGCGTTGCTGCCGCTGGCGCTCCCCTCTCCGCCACCGCCCCGGGGACGCAGCGCGGCGCACGCCGCGGTGCAACATGCAGGTACCGGCACCGAGCATCCCAACTGAGCCCAGGGCATCCGGCGCCAAAGAGAAGCGCCCCGCCAGATCTCTCTTGCGGGGCGCTTTCTTCTGCAAACGAAAGCTCAGGCTGCGTGAACGTCTTCGCGGCTGTTGGCATCGAGCGAGTGATACACAGGAGCCGGCAGCGGCCGAAGCCAACCAGAGGCGAGCCAGGAGGCAGGAACAGTGAACTCTGCGTGCCCGCAATTGAGGCAGACCGTGATCTTGGGGCTGGGGTTCATGGGCGGCGCGCTGATCGTGCGCGATCCATTGAGGTAGAGACGCGCATCGGCTGGGAAGCTCGACAGCGCCTGTGAGTCACACTTCACACAGGTCATGGGAGTACCGGTCTCTCTTACTTGGAGCTGATCGCACATTCTTCCCGAGGAAAATTGGGGCCCATTTCGGTTTTGTTGCACCCACCAGGAAGGCGATAACTTGTGGTTACCAGATTTCCACAGGCCTGGTCAAGGAAATGCGTTCCTTTTGAGGCAACCTTTTTCTTATTTCGCAACCCCAGACGCGACAACGCCCTGCCGAAGCAGGGCGTTGTGTGAGCTGAATTCGGCGTTGGCCGATCCTGTTATTCCGGCGGAATGGGCGGAAGTCCCTGCTGCACCCGGCTGTGATGGCGGCTGTAGAAGAAGTAGATCAGCATGCCAACAGCGAGCCACACGATCAGCCGGATCCACGTGATGCCCGGCAGGAAAGCCATCATCGCCAGCGCAACCAGAATGCCGAGGATCGGTGTCACCGGCATCCACGGTGCGCGGAACGGACGCTCCAGGTTCGGGCTGCGCTTGCGCAGCAGCCACACTCCCGCGCACACGATGATGAACGCCAGCAGCGTGCCGATCGAGCACATCTCGCCCAGGCTCTGCAGCGGCAGCAGCGAGGAGAACGTCGCCACCACTAGCCCGACCGTGATCGACGAGACATACGGCGTGCGGAACTTCGGGTGCACCTTGGAGAACATCTCCGGCAGCAGGCCGTCGCGCGACATCGAGAAGAACACGCGGCTCTGGCCGAGGAGCATCACGATCATCGTGCTGGTAAGGCCGCCAAGCGCGCCGATCTTCACCATCAGCGAGCCCCACTTGAAGCCCGTCGCTTCCATGCCGACCGCGAGCGAGTCCGGCACGCCGAGGTACTTGTAGTTCACCAGGCCCGTGAGCACGATGCCCACAAGGATGTACAGAACGGTGCAGATGGCCAGCGAACCCAGGATGCCCAGCGGCATGTCCTTCTTCGGATTCTTTGCCTCCTGCGCGGCCGTCGAGACCGCGTCGAACCCGATGTACGCGAAGAAGATCACGCCCGCGCCACGCATCACGCCGGTCCAGCCGAACTTGCCCAGGGTGCCCTCGTTGGGCGGCACAAACGGGTGCCAGTTGGCCCACAGCTCGTGATGATGCATCAGGGTGAAGGTGCCGACGCCGAGGAAGACCAGCAGAACAGCAACCTTGACCACCACGATGAAGCTGTTGAAGTTCGCCGACTCCTTGATTCCGATCACCAGGATCGCCGTCGCGAACATGATGCCGAGGAAGGCGACCAGGTTGAACACGCCGTGCTGCATCGGCAGCGTGCTGGGATCGATGTTCAGCTCCTTCAGCTTGTCGGCGAAGTGCGCGTTCAGCAGCTCCCAATGCCCGTGGTAGTAGACGAACTTCGAGCCCGGCTCACCGGCTAATGCAGGCGGAAGCCGGAGCCCCATGTCCTGCCCCAGCGAAAGCACATAGCCCGACCAGCCGGAGCACACTGTCGCCGCTCCGAAGGCATACTCCAACACCAGATCCCAGCCGATGATCCAGGCGAAGATCTCGCCCAGCGTCGCATAGCCATACGTATAGGCCGAACCCGCAACGGGAATCATCGCCGCAAACTCGGCGTAGCAGAGGCCGGAGAAGACGCAGGCTACCGCAGCGACGATGAACGTGTACACCACGCCCGGGCCGGCGTATCCGCTGGCCACCACCCCGGTGAGCACAAAGATGCCCGTACCGATGATGGCGCCAATGCCGAGAGTGATGAGATTCCCCGCTCCCAGCGAACGACTGAGCGTGTGTTCGCCGGTCTCGGATGCCTCGCCCAGAATGGTGGACAAGGCTTTGGTCGCCATTAGATTCGCCATGCGTGTCTTGTGTCTCCTAATCGGTTGATGCTGATGCCTTTGGACTTCGGGGCCAAAGGGACGTACTCGACCGGGGTCAAGCCTCCGGTCCTTCGAGATAGCTTCAGGCTCCGAGCATAGGCTCCGGATCCTGCTCTGGAAAGGACTTCCTGCGCCAGATGGCGTAAACCGGCAGCCCCAGAAGTACGAGGATCAGGCCGGGCCACGTGTATTGCGGCTTATATCGCAACAGTACAACACAAATCCACGCCGCCATCACGATATAGAGCGCCGGCAGCACGGGGTACCCGATCGCCTTGTACGGCCGCGGAGCGTCCGGCCGCGTACGGCGCAGGACGAAAAGCCCCGTAATCGTGAGGATATAGAACACCAGCACCGCGAAGATCACATAATCCAGCAGGTTGCCGTACTGCCCGCTTAGGCACAGCAGGCACGTCCACGCGCACTGCATCCACAGCGAGTTCACCGGCACGCCGGTCTTGGGGTCCAGCTTCCCAACGGATTTGAAGAACAGCCCGTCCTGGCTCATCGCGTAGTACACCCGAGCGCCGGCGAGGAGCATCCCGTTGCAGCAGCCGAAGGTAGAAACCAGGATCGCGCCCGCCATCAGCTTAGCTCCCACACTACCAAACGCCGCCTGCATCACGGCGGTAGCTACACGGTCCTGCGGTGCATGTGCGATCGCCTCGAGCGGAAGCACGCTGAGGTAGACGAAGTTGCAGGCGATGTAGAGCACCAGCACCGTGCCCGCACCAAGAATCAGCGATAGCGGCAGGTTGCGCTTGGGGTTCTTGATCTCTCCGGCGGTGAAGGTGACGTTGTTCCAGGCATCGGAGCTGAACAGCGAGCCGACCTGCACGACAGCGAGGCCGATAGCGACATTGAAGACGATCTCACCAAGGTGCGCGCGGGGCCAGGGTCCTTCACCCATATATGTGCCCCTGATGGCATTGTGAAACCCGAAAGATCCCAGGCTCCAGAAGTTGCCGCGAAAGTTCGCCTCAATCGCTTGAAAATCCCAAAAGAACAGACCTACCGCGATCACCGCCAGCAGCGCCAGCACCTTCGCGCTGGTAAAGACGTTCTGCACCGCCGCGCCCGCCTTCACGCCGCGCGTGTTCGTCCAGGTCAGTAGGATGACGATGACGATGGCCGTCAGGTTCGCTGTGCTCAGCCCCACGTTCCCCGAGCCTACGTGCCAGATCCAGTTCGTCTGGCTCACCGACGGAAAGAACACGCCAAGAAACTTGCCGAAGGCCACGCCGACCGCAGCGACCGTCCCTGTCTGGATGACGAGGAACAAAGTCCAGCCGTAGAGGAACCCCCACAGCGGCCCCAGCGCTTCGCGCAGGTAGACATACTGGCCGCCCGCCGTCGGCATCATCGCCGCCAGCTCGCCGTAGCTCAGTGCGCCGATCAGCGTCATCGCCGCCGTCACCAGCCACGCGGCGATCAGCAGCGCCGGCGACCTCAGCGTCCGGCTCATGTCCGCCGAGACGATGAAGATGCCCGACCCGATCATCGACCCCATGACGATGGTCGTCGCGGAGAACAGACCCATCCCCTGGACCAGGTGCGGCTGTTCGCCGGAGGGCTGGCCGGGCTCTTGCATGGAAATCGTGGACACGTTGACTCTGTTGTAACAGCCGGGCCCGGCGGAACGCCAGCAACCCCGCCCCCGTGCTTCAGGCCGGGCGACAACCCCCTGTATTTGGAGCGCGCCGGGAAGCGCCCTGGGGGAACCCAGAATGGCTGGAACCGCCCCTGCATCCTCCGCGTACAAACCATCACACCCGTCCGCCTGAAGGAGCCTCATGCCGCGTCTGGTCCTCTCCGCCCTGTTCCCCCTCGCCGCACTCACGCTTTCAGCTGCAGCCCAGCAGCCCGCGTCCCTCACCGGTACCTGGTCCATCGCCTTCGACTACCACGGCACGCCGTCGTACTGGGCGCTCCACCTGACGGACACCGGCGGCAAGCTCACCGGCGACCTCGACGGCGACAAGCTGGAGGGCAAGCTCGATCGCGGCCACGTCACCTTCCACGCCATCGATCCCCGCGGCGGCTATGAGGACGTTGACGCCACCGTGTCCGCAGGCAAGATGACCGGCAAGGTGACCTGGAAGGAGGTCGGCAGCGACGAGATCGGTACCTACGACTTCACCGCCGTCCTGCCTCAGCCCCACACGGGCCCGCCGCAGCGGCATGAGTTCGTGCCCACCGAGTTCCATCGCCAGTTCAGCGCGCAGACGCCGCCCGTGATGCACATCTTCCCCGGCGACACCCTCCACACCACCACCGTCGACGCCGGCGGCTTTGACGAGCACGGCAAGCACCGCAGCACCGGCGGCAATCCTGAGACAGGCCCCTTCTACGTCGAAGGCGCGCTGCCCGGCGACACGCTGGTCGTGCACCTCGTTCATCTCAAGCTCAACCGTGACACCGCCATCTCCGACGATGGCGTGGTGCCACGCGCCACCAGCAACCACATGGTGATCGAAGGCAAGGACCTTGGCGACCAGGTGACCTGGAAGCTCGACCGCGAGAAGGGCGTTGCGACCTCCACCAAGCCCGGAGACCACCTGAAGCCCTACACCGTGCCCATGAAGCCCATGCTGGGCTGCATCGCAACGGCTCCGCCCGCATGGCAGGCGATCCCCACCGGCGACTCCGGTCCGTGGGGCGGCAACATGGACTTCAACGAGGTCGTTGAAGGCAATACTGTGTACCTGCCGGTCATCAACCCCGGCGCGCTGCTTTACATTGGGGACGGCCACGCCGCACAGGGCGATGGCGAGCTCAACGGCAACGCCCTCGAGACCTCCATGGACGTCGAGATCACTGTTGATCTCATCCACGGCCACGGCCCTAACTCGCCGCGCGTGGTCTCGCCGGAGAAGATCATGGCGATGGGCCTTGGCGGCTCGCTGGAGGACGCGCTGAAGGCCGCGACCGACAACATGTCCCGCTGGCTCGCGGAGGATTATCACCTGAAGCCGAGCGAGATCGCACAGGTGCTCGGCACTGCAGCGGAGTACCACATCAGCGAGGTCGCGGATCGCAACGCAGGCATCGTGATCGAGCTGCGTAAGGACCGGCTCGCCACCATCGACAAGGACGCGCCCGAGACCAAGAAGCCCGAAGCGAAGTAGACGGCGCTAGCGACTGCGCAGGAACGTAATTGCCGCAGCCTTGAAGCGACGCGACTCGAACCATGGCGAGGGCCACGTGCGGAGCGAGAGCAACATGTAGCGCCGCTCCGTGACGTGATCCTTCACCGAGCGCGCCGTCATTGACGCACTGAAGGCCTGGTGCGCGATGGCACGCCGCCGCCACAGCCAGCGCGAGAGCCCCATCGTGCCACGCAGCAGCGTGCCTTCGAGGATCTGCTCGAAGTCGCGATAGACGATCTCCACCTTGCTCGAAAGCCCTGTCGAATTCACGCGATAGTTGGTCAGAGGTTCGTCGACGGGCAGCAGCGGACCGACGTCGGCCAGGTCCTTGGCCAGCACCCAGTCCTCGCACCCATGCCGCGTTTCGTTGAAGCCACCGATGATGACGAGCGCACGGCGCCGTGCCATCAGGCACGAGGGCGTGAGGCTCGGATTACACGTACGCAGCCGCTCGGCGACGCGGGATTGCCCCATCGCCGCCTGGTTCCAGACCTTGCCCGAGTCCTCGTCGTACATCCTGAGGCCGGTATAGCTGGCCGAGGCCGTCGGGTTGGCATGCAGAGCCGCGGCCTGTCGCTCGAGCTTTTCGGGCTGCCACCAGTCATCCGCATCGAGCCACGCGATAAACTCCGCCGTGGCCGCTCGAATCCCCGCATTGCGCGCAACCGATGGGCCCCGGTTGGCCTGGCGGATCAAGGTTACGCGGCCGGCATACCGTTCGGTCAGCAGGGCCAGCGTTCCGTCGGTCGAGCCATCATCGATCACGAAGATCTCGACAGGCTGCAGCGTCTGTGCAAAGACACTGTCCAGCGCACGGCCGATGAAGTTCTCCCCGTTGTAGACCGGAATGACAACGGCAATCGCAGCAGTGACCGACATCAGGAGCTAAACCTCAAAAGGACTTCGTGGCAGGAAGCCCGTTCAGTGTAGCCGCTAGCAGCATCGCAACGTGCGAGCCAATCTCCCGCCCTCCGGCAGGCAGCAAAGCTCCAATCACAGCGACCGAGTCCGCGCCCGCAGCCAGAACTTCAGGCGCACGCTCCTGCGTGATGCCACCAATCGCCACCAGCGGCTTCGCCGTCAGCGCGCGCACCGCACGCACGCCTTCGAGCCCGGTGACCGGCTCGGTGTCCGTCTTCGAGGTGGTGGCATACACCGGCCCCACCGCAATGTAGTCGGCGACGCTCGCGTCTGCTTCGCGAATCTGCTCCTCGTTGTGCGTGGAGACGCCCAAAATGCGGTCGGGACCGATCACCCGCCGCACGGCCTCCGGCGACATGTCGGTATGGCCCACGTGCACCCCGTCCCACTCCGCCAGCACGGTAAGATCCGCGCGGTCATTGAGGATCAGCGTCGCGCCACTGCCTGCGAAGATCGCCTTGATCTCCGCAGCGGCATCCAGCACCTGCTGCGGACTCCCCTGTTTGTCGCGATACTGCAACAGCACCACACCCGCAGCACGGAGTTCACAAGCAAACGCGCCAACCGCAAGGCCGCGGCGGTCCAGCGTCTCGCGGTCGACAATTGCATAGAGCCTCGAAAGTGGAAGACCGTTCTTCAATGCCTTATCCTTAGCTCGATACAGGAGTGTGCGTTCGTTGGACTACGAGATCGTACGGTCGGAAGCGGCCACCGAAGACGACATGCGCGCCATCGTTGTACCGCTCATCGCGCACAACGAGCAAAGTGCGCCTCCACTCAACTCAGAGAACCTCGCGCTGCTGATTCGTGACGCCGAAGGCAAGACTATCGGTGGACTCTGGGGACGCTTCGGGTACGACTGGCTCTTTGTCGATTACCTTGCCGTCCCCATGGAGCTGCGCGGTACGGGCATCGGTACGAAGCTCCTGCAACAGGCCGAGCAGCTCGCCATCGAGCGCCACTGCGTCGGCCTGTGGCTGGATACCTTCTCGTTCCAGGCCCGCCCGTTCTACGAACGGCTCGGCTACCAGGTCTTTGGCGAGCTCGAGGACTACCCTCGCGGCCACTCCCGGTACTTCCTGCAGAAGCGCTTCCGCTAGAGCTGCGGCTACTTCGCCGCAGCCTTGCATTCCTTTTCCTTCTCCAGGAACCGCTCCATGAACTTCGTATCGAAGTCCCCGGCGCGGAAGCCTTCATCGGCGAAGATGCGTTGGTGCAGAGGGATCGTCGTGAAGATGCCCTCGACCACGAACTGGCTCAGCGCGCGCTGCATCTTGTTCATCGCCTCTTCGCGATTCTTGCCGTGGCAGATGAGCTTCGCGATCATCGAGTCGTAGTACTGCGGCACCACGCCTTCCTGGTACTGCGCGGTATCCACGCGCACGCCAAAGCCACCGGGCACATTGAACGCAGTGATCTTGCCCGGGCTCGGCGTGAACTTCTCCGGATGCTCGGCGTTGATGCGGCACTCGATCGCATGGCCCACAATGGCAGGCTTTTCGGGAAGGATGTCCGAGAGCTTCTCACCCGCGGCGATGCGCAGCTGCGCCTTCACCAGGTCGACGCCGGTAATCATCTCGGTGACGCAGTGCTCCACCTGGATGCGCGTGTTCATCTCGATGAAGTAGATCTCGCCGTCCTCGTCCATCAGGAACTCGATGGTGCCGGCGTTCCAGTAGCCGATGTCCTTGAGCGACTTCTCGATGGTCTTGCCGAGCTTCTCGCGCAGCTTCGGGTTCACCTGCAGCGACGGAGCTTCTTCGATGAGCTTCTGATGACGGCGCTGGATGGAGCACTCGCGCTCACCCAGCGACATCACGTTGCCGTGCTCATCGGCCAGCACCTGGAACTCGATGTGGCGGGGCCGCTCGATGAACTTCTCCATGTAGAGCTCGCCGTTGGAGAAGGCGTTGAGTGCTTCGGTCGAGGCCTGCGCAAACATCGCGGGCAGCTCCTCGGCCGTCCGCACGATGCGCATGCCGCGACCACCGCCGCCCGCGACTGCCTTCAGGATCACCGGGTACTTGATCTTCTTCGCGGTCTCGAGCGCTTCATCCGTATCCTTGAGGACGCCGTCGGAGCCCGGCAGGATGGGCACGCCCGCGTCCTTCATGGTCTGGCGCGCGGTGGACTTCTCGCCCATCATGCGCGTGACCTCAGGGCGCGGCCCGATGAACTTGATGTTCGACGCCCGACACACCTCGGCGAAGTTGGCATTCTCCGAGAGCAGCCCATAGCCCGGATGCACGGCATCGGCTCCTGCAATCTCCGCCGCCGAGATCACGGCGGGGATGTTGAGGTACGAGTCCGACGACTTCGGCGGCCCGATGCAGATGGCCTCGTCCGCGAACTTGACGTGCAGGCTGTTGCGGTCGGCCTCCGAATACACGGCGACCGTGCGGATGCCCATCTCCTTGCACGCATTGATGACGCGGAGTGCAATCTCTCCGCGATTTGCGATCAATACCTTACGAAACATTTCCTACCTTTACCTTTGGCCGCCGCTCGAACCAAAGCATGAACGGCACGGCTATCAATGCGGTAACCCATGACAATGTAGCGAACGACTCCAACGCCATAACCCCGAGTGTTCCGCCGGGATAAGGAGCCTCGCGAAGGCGCTTCGCCCACGCCTCCATCGATTCGCTGTCCGCGCTACGAGTAACGTCTTGCGCCATCGAGTCACCAGAAGAACTCTGAGCCCTGGGCCCTAAACCCTTGGCCCGCTTACTACTTCACCGCGAACAGCGGCTGCCCATACTCCACCGGCTGGCCGTCCTTGACGAAGATCTTCACGACCTCACCTGCCGCGTCGCTCTCGATCTCGTTCATCAGCTTCATGGCCTCGACGATGCAGAGGACCTTGCCCACCGACACCTGGTCTCCCACCTTGGTGAAGGGATCGGCTCCCGGCGAAGCTGCCGAGTAGAAGGTGCCCACGATCGGGGACTTCACGATGTGTGCTCCATCCTCCGGAGCCGCGGCTGCAGCCGCCGGAGCATGATGCGCCGCTGCCGGAGCGTGCGTGATGTTCGCCGCCATCGTGGCCCCGCCGGTCGACGCCATGGGCACATGGGCCGGGGCCGCGTGCGATGCGAACAGGCCGGCCAGCGCCGACGGATCGATGCCCGCGGATGGATGCACAATCGCATTTGCGAACTTCAGCGAGACCTTCAGATCGTCCCGCTCCATCTCAAACTCAGCGATGTCGTTGGCCTTCAAGAACTCGACCAGCTCGCGCAATTCCTTCAAATCTTCACCAGACGCCATGTAGTTCCTCTTCACACTTTCCGGGATCCTGCGGTCTCCTGATCACTCTCACCGCACTCAATCCCAATTCCTGCTCTACAGCTCGATCCACGCCTTCGGGCTCGCTTCCGTGAGCACCTCGTGGCCGGACTCTGTCACCAGCACCATATCTTCGATGCGGACGCCGAACTCCCCCGCCAGGTACGCTCCGGGCTCGATGGTGATGACCATCCCCGGCTGGAGCTCCTGCTTCTGCCCCGTTGCGATGCGTGGTCCTTCGTGGATCTCCAGCCCCACACCGTGACCGGTGGAGTGGCTGAAGGCCTTCGCCAGTTTCGCCCGGCGCAGTACCTCCCGGGCAGCCTCATCGACCTCACCACAGGTGACGCCGGGCCTCACCGCCCGGACCGCAGCCTGTTGAGCTTCCAGCACCGAATGATACACGTCCCGCTCCCGCTGACTCGCCTTGCCGAGGTGCACGGTGCGCGTCATGTCAGAGCAATACCCGCCCAGGATGACCCCAAAGTCGAGTGTCACGAAGCCGCGCTTCGGCAGCTTGTCGACCCCGGCACGATGGTGCGGACGCGACGAACGCGGCCCTGACGCCACGATCGTCTCAAAGCTCATCGCCTCCGCGCCGCTGCGGCGCGCCTCCACCTCGAGAGCCAGCGCGATCTCGGCCTCGGGCACGCCCGGAACGATCTGCGGCAGGATCGAGTCAAAGAGCCTGCAGCCCAGAGCGGCAGCCTTGCGCATGCGGACGATCTCCGGTGCGTCCTTCACCTCGCGCAGCCTGGCGACCAGCCCCGGCTGGGCTGCGAAGAAGCTGCGCCGTATGTTTCCGGGAACAGCCAGCTTCATCGCTTCCAGCTGCGCGACCGTGGTCTGCGCAGAGTCGTATGCCGCCTTGGTGACGCCCTGCAGGCTGAGCCACGCCGCGGCCAGCGTGGCGGGAGCCTTACGCTCGATGACGATCTTCAGCCCCGGAGCTTCAACCTTGGCCTGCTCCGTGTACCGGCCGTCGGTAAGCAGCACGGCACGGGGTGCGGAACGGCTGCCCCGCTTCAACGGTGCTGGAGCGATGGCCACGGCTCCGCTGGAGCCCGTAAATCCCGTCAGCCAGCGAACGTCCGGGGCGTGGCTGGCGAGAACTCCGCCCGCGCCCGCAGCGAGTGCGGACTCAAGCGCCTGACGTCGTCTGTCAACCTCGTGCATCCCTTCATTTTACCTTCGTTCAGGCTCTTTCGAGAGCCTCTTGTACGGCTGTGGCACATGGCCGCCACTGCGCCGCAAGGGGCCGTCCCGGTATGATGTCTTATGCCCGATCGTTTTGACCCGGGGGCGCAGTTGCGTTTCTCTCCAATGACCCGCCGCGCCTTCCTGATCGGAGGTTCGGCCCTCGGTGCATCGCTGGCCCTGTACGGCGGAACCTGGGCGCGCCACGATCTCCAGGTCACGCACCGGCAGGTCGCGATCCAGGACCTCCCGGATGCTTTTGTGGGCTTCCGGCTGGTCCAGCTCTCCGATATCCACCTCGTCGAGTACACCGAACCATGGTTCCTGGTCGACGCCGTGAAGCGGATCAACGAGCTGAATCCGGACCTCGTGCTCCTCACCGGAGACTTCGTCAGCCGCGGCCCCCTCTCGGACCCTACCGCGTGGCATGCCGCCGGTGTGGCTGCCGAGATCCTCAGCACCCTAAAAGCGCCGCAACGCTTCGGCGTCCTGGGCAATCACGACGTCGGCGTGGGCTCGCAGCATGTCATCGCGCCCCTGGAAGCCCACGGGACTCCCATGCTGGTCGACAGCTACGTCGCCCTGGAGCGCGGGCACGATCGCATCTGGCTCTGTGGCACGGACGATGCCGGAATGCGCACCCCGGACCTGAACCTGGCTGTCCCCAAGCTGCCCGATGTCCCGGTAATCCTGATGGTCCACGAGCCGGACTACGTGGACACAGTCGTGCAGCATCCCCGCTTCCCGATGATCGACCTGATGCTCTCCGGCCACACCCACGGGGGCCAGGTTCGGCTCCCCTTTGCAGGGCCGATGGTGTTACCCCCCATGGGCCGGAAGTATGTCGAAGGAGCCTTCCAGTTCGGGCACATGCAGTTGTACGTCAACCGGGGTCTCGGAACCGTGGGCCTGCCGATGCGCCTCAACTGCCCGCCGGAGATCACCCACATCACGCTGACGCGCGGCACGCCGGGAGCTTCTGGCGAAGATTTGACCGAGAAGACTTAGCGAACCGCGCGCACCGGCTTCTTCTTCGCCGGATCGACCATCTCGATCGGTGCAGCCGAGGTCACTCCGCTCTGGCGATCCATCCAGTCGTCCAGCAGGCTCTTGCGGAAGCGCCAGCGATTGCCGAGCTTGAAGGCCGGCACGAAGTTCTCTGAAGCATAGCGGTACAAGGTGTCGCCGCTGATGCCGAGGTAGTCGGCAGCCTGGCGGATATCCATGACCTCGCGGACAGCAGTGGGGTTCGAAGCGGCATTCGGCATGGGGTCGTCTCCAGTTCGGGGGAATCTTCCGGGATTCCCCGGTGCGTTTCCTGTTGTACCGGCTTTTCCACAGGCGGGCAAGTGGATTCCTCACCCAACTTTCCATCGCACCTCGGCCTCTATTGCCGAATTGGTAAACCCTTCAGCCCCAGCTATTTGACCCAAGCCCGCGAAGGCACCCCCGCGGCCCTACTCCCAACGCTCCCACCAGCGGGTAATCAGCGGCTGGCCTGCCACGATCTCCGTCGGCTGGCCAGGCTCCGGCAGCCACAGCGGCAGGTCCCGCTCCCCTGCGATCTCCAGCATGCGCTCCACAGGCTGTTTCCAGGCGTGCAGCGCCAGGTTGAACAAGCCCCAGTGGATCGGCATGAACAGCCCCGCGCCCCCTCCACCGCCGCCCTTAGCCGCGAGCGCAGCGGCCATCTCCGTGTAGGCGCGCGTAGCGTTGTCGGGGCCGAGGTGGATGTTCTCCCAGAGCGGGTTGGAGGCCCCGATCTCCAGCATCACCAGGTCCAGCCGGTCGTATTGCGCCGCAATCTCCGCAAACCCGGGCCAGTAGCCCGAGTCCGCGCCAAAGTACACGCGATGCTCCGGGCCTTCGAGCACAAACGAGCTCCACAGCGTCGTGAAGCGGTCGCTTAGCCCGCGGCCGGAGAAGTGGCGTGAGGGCCACGCGGTGATGCGGAGAGCCGTGCCGCCGCCGGCTGCGGGGATCTCGGTGCTCTGGGTCCAATCCAGTTCGGTGATCCGCGAGGAATCGACGCCGAAGCGGCGCAGACGCTCCCCCACGCCCAGCGACGTCACCCACCGCGCCCGGGCCGTGTTGGGCAGTTTGGCCAGCTTCGCGTGCGTGTGGCTGCCCAGGTGGTCGTAGTGATCGTGCGAGACAAGCACGACGTCCAGCGGCGGCAGGTCCTCCAGCGCAATCGTCGGGGCAAAGAAACGCTTGGGGCCGAAGGACTGCGTCGGCGCCGCCCGATCCTCCCAAACGGGATCGATCAGCACGCGGAAGCCGTCGATTTCGATCAGCTGGCAGGAGTGCCCAAACCACGTCACCCGAAGACCGCTCGCGGGAGCCGTCGCATAGACCTCAGCCGGTGTGGGGAACGGCCCGAGAGGCCCTTTCGGCTCGCGATAGGCCTTGCCGCGGTTGAACAGGAACTCCGGCAGCACCTTCCACATGGTGCTGAAGCCGCCAATCGCGGTGGGTACGGGGTTCTGGAAGAGGCCTTTTTCTTTCCTGGCTCGCGCAAGCATCGTCATGGATGGAAATTGGATGCTCGACAACGCTCGTCGTAGCAGTAAGTTCATTGTGGGACAGCAGGATGCGCCCAGCTGTGCAAAAGTCGTCCTCCGCCAGACAACGGAAGACGATAGCCTGCCGATAGTCCTCACCCATGAAGCAGGTCCTCTTTCTTTCGCGAATCGCCGCTGAATCGACACTCCAGACTCCCGGAGTTCAGGTTTCCGGCACCCAGGAACCCTCTGAGTTGCTGTTGAAGTTCCAGGCTGCCCGCAGCCGGCACTCGGCCTGCGGCGTCTCCAGCGTCATGGTGCGCCAGGGCGATCACCTGCTCGGGGTGCTTGAGGGCGGACTAGCCTACGTCGACCGCGTGATGGCCGCACTCGCCAAAGATGGCCTGCTGAATGAGCTCCATGTACTCGCCGACAAGCCGATTCTGTGCCGCGAATACTCCGAGGTGGCCCTCAGCCTCATCGAGGTGCAGACGCTCTGTCCTGCACCGTCGTGGGCCTCAAAGGACCTGAGCACCATCGATCTCCGCAGCGCAAAACGAATCCTGAAGAGCCTGAGAGCCTTCCACGGTCTGCACGCCGCTCCGGTCCGAGAGTCCCATCTCCGGTCCGTGCAGGTCGGCCCCCTCAGGGCGTAGTAGCGAATAGCGAATCACCGGAGGCGACTCCAGCGCTTACGAGACAGGAAGCCGAAGTAGAAAGGGGAACAGCTCGTGGCTGTTCCCCTTTTCTACTGGTCTTTAACGACTCCCAATTCGCTTACTCCTTGTACATCCCATCGATCTGCGCCTTGTACTTCTCGTAGATCACACGGCGCTTCAGCTTCATGCTGGGGGTCAGTTCACCCTCCTCGATGCTCCACTCGTCGGGCACGACCGTCACCATCTTGATCGACTCGAAGTGCGCGAGGCTGCCGTTCACCTTGCCGACCAGCTCCTTGTACATCTTCTGCACCTTCACGTCCCTGGCCAGGGCAGCTCGGTCTGTGGCAGCGACGCCATTCTCCTTCGCCCACTTCTCCAGCATCTCGAAGTTGGGCGAGATCAGCACGCTGACGAACTTCTTCATGTCGCCGATCAGCGCGGCCTGACCGATGATGCTGTTGGCCTTCAGCTTGTTTTCGATGGGCTGCGGCGCGATGAACTTGCCGCCCGAGGTCTTCAGCAGCTCCTTCTTGCGATCCGTGATCGAAAGGAAGCCGTCCTCGATCTTGCCGATGTCGCCGGTCTTGAACCAGCCATCTTCGGTGAACTCCTTCTTCGTCGCTTCCTCGTTGTTCCAGTAGCCGATGAAGACCGAGGGCCCCTTTACCTCCAGCTCACCATCGGAGGCGATGCGGGCTTCCATGTTGGGGATCACCTGGCCGACCGTGCCCGGCCGGTACGCCGCGAAGGTGTTGCGGGAGATCACCGGAGAGGTCTCGGTCATGCCGTACCCCTCGAAGATGCGAATACCCATGTCGAGGAACCACTCGGTGGTATCGATGCCCAGCGGAGCTCCGCCGGCCACGTACAGCCGTGCCCGATCGCCGAACGCCGCGCGCACCTTCGAGAACACGAGTTTGTCCGCCAGCCGGTAGCCCAGAGCGGTCGGCATGATGCCCTTCATGACCTCGGCACGATGTGCCTTGCCCTGCCCCAGCGCCCAGTTCAGGATCGTCTTCTTGAAGCCATGGGATTTGTGCTCGATCGCAGCGCGCAGTTTCTCATAGACACGCGGCACAGCCAGGAAGACCTCGGGTTTGATCGACTGCATCGCCGCGGGCAGGCCGTTGAAGCTGGGCAGATACGCCAGCACGCCGCCCAGGCCGTAGAGGGCGTAGTCGAGGTGGCGCGCCGTGACGTGGCTCAAGGGAAGGAACGAGATTGAAAGGTCGCCCTTGCGGATATCGAGGTTGTCGGTCGAGTGGCGCATGTTGGCTGCCATGTTGCCATGGGTCAGCATCACGCCCTTGGGTTCGCCCGTCGTGCCGGAGGTGTAGATGATCGAGGCCAGATCCTCGGGCTTGACCGAGGCCAGCATCGCATCAAAGGCCGCGTCGCGCTCTTCGAGGCCCGGAGCGCCCTCCAGCAGCTTCGTGAGGCTTTCGGCTCCCGCAAACTCACCCGGATCGAAGACGACGACGCGCTCAAGCGAAGGAATCTCGCCTGCCGCCACGATCTTTTCGTACTGGTCCTTCGACGAAACGAAGATAGCCCTGGCGCCGGAGTTCTTCAGCATGAAAGCGATCTGATCGGGCGTCAGCGTCTGGTAGAGCGGCACATCGACCGCGCCCATGGAGAGGACCGCAAAGTCCACAACCGCCCACTCCCAGCGGTTCTCGCTGATCAGCGCGACGCGGTCCCCATGCTGGATTCCCCAGCCTTGCAGCACCTGCGCGAGCGCACGAACCCGCCCGTACATCGTCTTCGCAGAGATGTCCTTCCAACCGCTCCCATCCTGAACCTTGGCAGCGGTTCCCTCACCCCGGGCAGCGATAAGTGCAAAGACGTCATTGATGGTGTTTAGCTCAAGCACGACAAACTTCCTTTCCGGTTGAAGCCGCAGGCAGTTACGAACCGCCCGATCTGTGACCGTCTCATGCTACTCGCAGAGATGTTCCAAGTTCGATGCCATCGGCCGGGGGAGGATGCCGCTACGACGTCCAAAAGACATTTGGCCGCATGAAACCTCCCCCGCGCCCCATGGATCAGCCTGGAACAGCACCACGCTGGATTGAAGGTATCGGTCTGCGTCGCTCTGCAGGAGGGCACACCACACAGTTCCTGAAGTGCACCATATGGTCGCAGCGGAATGAGGGAAGCTGCGCGCGATCAAGCCGCAGCTCTCGAATCTCGAAGGCTCGAACGCACGAGCGCAGGTGTGTGGATCCTGCTCAGTTCGAAGCAGGCGGCGTAGTGGCTCCCGTGATGTCCGTCTTCGCCATCTTCGGAAAGTACCCGGTGCGGGTGCGTACCTGAAGGTTGCGGAAGCCCTTTTCCTTGGCCTCGACGTGGATGGTGCGATAGCCGCCGAGCTCCGGCGCCTTGGTCGAGTGGTAGGAGATTGTGTACTGCGACCGGATGTCCTGCGCCACCTCGTGAGTGATGCCGTCGACTTCCTTGAGGGACTTCGGGAAGTAGGCCTGGCCGCCGGTCTGCAGCGCGAGCTCTGTGAGCACCTCGCGGGCGTGCCGGGCCTCGCTGCGGCTCACATCCTCGCCGAAGAGCAGGCCGATGCAGTAGATCGCGGGGCCGTCGAGATCCTGCACCCGGCGGATCGTCGTCTCCAGCGAGGCGCTGGAAGCGTTGTCCTCGCCGTCGGTCACGATCAACAGAACCTGCTTGGGCCGCTTGGCGTTCTTGGCCAAATAGTCCGCAGAGGCGATCACGGCGTCGTAGAGCGCCGTGCCGCCCGTGCTCTTGATGTAGCTGAGCCCCTGCTGCAGCTTGCCGACATCATTGGTGAAGTCGGTGTCGAGGTAAGGCTCGGAGCTGAAGTCGACCAGGAACGCTTCATCCTGGTGGTTGGAGAGCTTCACCAGGTCGAGCGACGCCGCATCCACCGAGGTCCGCTTGTCGTACATGGAGCCCGAGCTGTCGATGAGCAGGCCGAGCGAGACGGGAAGATCCTCGTGCCGGAAGCCAACAATCGTCTGCGGAACACCGTCCTCGTAGACGTGAAACGCGTCCTGCGGCAGTGAGTCCACCGGCTGCCCGCTGGAGTCGATGACGCTGGCGTTCAGCCGCACCTCATAGGCATTGGTGCGCAGGGTGAACTTGCCGTTCTCGCGCGTCACCTCCCCGATGGACGACTGCGGTGCTCCAGCCGGGGCCGCCGCCGGCGCAGCGTCCCCCTCAGGCAGCGGCACAGGGTCTGCGTCCACGGTCAGTGGCCGACGATTTTGCGCAGCCTGGGACGCGGGAACCTGAACTCCTGCCGCCAGCACGGCCGCCGGAACTGAAAAAAGCACAGCGGTGGCGAGCAGGGCTCCCACCGGATGAAGCCCAGGCCGCAAGGTGCGGGCTGGCTTCGAATTTTTACTGCGACGGTGCATAGTACCCCTCGCGACTGTGCACCATGAGCGCCGGGAGCCCCGGCGGAGGCAGCAATCGCACCTTCAATTTACGCCACGAAGCATCGCGGCGGCGGTCCGTGGGCGAGTACCCAATCACGTACTCGTTGCGAAGCTCTTCACTGATGCGCTGCGCGATATCTCCAAGGTCCTGCATATCGTAGACGGTGAACAGGCGTCCTCCTGTACCTTCGCAGATTTCCTTCAGCAATACCGGGCCGAGTTGTTCTTCCTCGGTGGGCGCATAGGAGTCGAAGATTCCGATGGAGTAGATCTGCACCTCGCTTTCCCGGATCACGCGTTGAAGCTCCCCTTCGGTGTAGCGGCTGCGGTTGTCACCGCCGTCGGAGATGACCAGCAGCGCTTTGCGGTCGTACTTCGCGCTCTTCAGTTTATTGATGCCGAGATACATGGCATCGATGAGTGCGGTGCGCTTCTCCGGATGCAGCATCACCATACGAGCATCGACGTCCTCAACATCCGAGGTGTAGTCCACGATGATTGCTGGACGATCGTTGAATCCAACGACGAAGAACTCGTCCTTGGGGTTGCATGTACGCAGAAATTCGGTGAGCGCTTTGCGGGCCCGCAGGAACTTTGACTCCATCGACCCGGAAAGGTCGAAGACGATCCCGATGGAGATCGGCGCGTCCTCCGTGCCGAAGGACTTGATGGTCTGCGGAACGTTGTTGTCGAAGACCTGGAAGTTTTCGCGCTCGAGACCGGTCACCAGCCGGTTCATCGGGTCCGTCACCGTCAATGGCACCAGCACCAGGTTCACGTTGACCCGTAGTGGGGCTCCCGGGTTGGCAGTCCCTCGCGCCGCCACGTTTCCATCCACGACAGCCGGAGGTGCATCTTTTGGCGGCGGGGGCGGGGGCGGCGAACTGGTGTGCGCGTCTCCCAGGGGATTCTCCTGTGCCCGCAGGAACGGGCCCATCGCACAGCTGATCAGTAGAAATGCGATCCAGGAAAACGAAACCCAACTTGACCGGAGACAAACGAGACGAGCAAACACCTGCCAGGCTGACCCGAGCTGCAACATAGTGGCTCCCCAACTGCGTCCGCCGCTCCCGTTGAAGAATCGAGGCTCCCTTCGGTCGCAGTCGACCCCAAAGGAGCGCGCGGGTGAGCCTCAACGTACCACAATTGCCGGTCGATGCCACAGGCACGTCCCCCCCGTATCGCGATGAGTGCCCCTCCGGTCCCGATCGCGACGCGACCCAACACAGCCATGCGGATTCCCTTCCCCGGTTGGAACATCCGCCACGGCAACGCCGTCGTACGATGTGCACAGCCAAAGGGGGCGAAGGTCCTCATCCGCTTCGCACCATGCCAATTCTTGTGCCCACCTCCGAAAGCCAACCCGTCACCACCCCCGCCGGCCCGCTGCAAGCCATCCGGGCTCGTGCCGGGAGAGCGCTCGGCCGCGCCGCTCACTGGTGCGAGCGGCACCCCGGCTGGTTGATCGCGGTGATCTTCCTGCTCTACGTTCCCGCAGTGTTGGACGCCTCTCGCCACAAACCCCTCTGGCACGACGAGCTCTACACCTACTTTCTGGCCAACGCCCCCACCGTGAAGGCCATGCTGGCGCAGTCGCGCAGCTTCGATCTCAACCCGCCCCTGATCTACCTCGCGACGCGGGGTTCCCTGCACCTGTTCGGCCAGGGCGCCTTCGCCACACGGCTGCCCGAGATGCTCGCCTTCCTCGTGGCCCTGCTGGCGCTCTTCGGCTTTGTGCGCCGCCGTATGGGTGCGCTCTTCGCCTTCTTCGCGGTCTGTGTGGTGATGCAGAGCGATATCTTCCAGCTAGCGACCGAAGCCCGCCCCTATGCGCTGATGTACGCCGGCTTCCTCGTAGCCCTGCTGGCCTGGCAGAAGGCGACCGACGGCCCCGCGGAACACAACTCGCGCCGCTGGGCGCTGGCGGTACTCCCTCTCGCTGTGGCGGCGATGCTCCTGAGCCACGTGTTTTCCCTTGCGCCGCTGGCTGCGCTCATCGCCGCAGAGCTCTTCCGCTCGCTGCGGTTGCGCCGCTTCGACTGGCCGGTTCTCCTGGGCCTGCTGCTGCCACTGGCGCTCACGGTGCTCTACGGTCCGCTGCTGAGCAACCACGGCGCTGCGCTGTATCCGGCGGCCTTCCAACCCTCCGGCGACGTCATCTTCGCGACGTACATCCATGCCATCGACCGCGAGATCATCGCCCTGCTGCTTACTGCCGCCGCTGTACTCGGCCTGCTGGGTGTCGACCACCTGCGCGGCGGCCCACCCAGTCATGGTCATCGCTGGTTCTTCACCCAGGCGGAGTGGTTCGCGCTGGGCAGCGTGCTGGCGCTGCCGTTGCTGCTGATGGTCTACCTTGCTATCCGGCAGGGAGCGTTCTTCGTGCGCTACGCCGGCATCATGGTGTGGGCAGTCGCAGTCCTGACAGCCGCTCTTCTCGCCCGCTGGACGATGAATCGCGAAGGCGCAGCCGCGGTTCCCGATCCCCGCGCCGCTCTGCTGGGCTCCATCATCGTGCTGCTCATGTCGGGCCTGCCCTTCGTCCTCCCCCAACAGATGACCGCCCACGAGCTCATCCCCACCCACGCCAACTCCGAGCCGAAGCCCGAGCCCTGCCAGGCCTGCGCCATTACGGCGCAGCTCGACCCGACCTTGCCACTCGTCGATGCCTCCGGGCTCGCCTTCGTCGAGATGAACCATCGCGAGAATGACGCCGTCCTGTCGAGGCTCTATTACCTCACCGACGCCGAGGCGAGCGCCCGCATCGCGCACGCCAACATCTTCGAGCGTATGCCCGAGGTCGTCCAGGCATTCGCCCTCCACGGACACAGCGAGCCCTACGCCGCGTTCATGACTCGGCATCGGCACTTCTTCCTCTTTGGCCAGCACGACTATCCCGAAGACTGGATCATCCCGAAGCTGATCGAAGACGGAGCGCGTCTGCAGTTCCTTCGCACCACGCATGACGGCTACTGGCACGACACCGAGCTCTACGAGGTCTGGCTCCCGTCGCAACCGGTTGCGACGACCCCGCTCCCACGGAAGCCGTAGCGCTCTCCTACCGCCGGTGCACGGCAATCTGGCTAGACTCAAGAGGTCGTTCCCCGGCGCGAAAACCTGCGCGCCGGCCGACTTTATCCTGCCCCATGCACACCTCTACCCCAGCCCCGCCGGTTGTTCAGGATGCCTCCGAGGCAACAGCGAGCAGCGAGACGCGCCGCGCTGCGTGGCTCGACGCGCGGGCTTCGTGGTGCGAGGAGCATCCCGGGTGGATGATCGCCCTGCTGGTCGCGATATATGTCCCGCTGGTCCTCGAGATCTCGCACCTCAAGCCGCTCTGGCATGACGAGCTGTACACGCTCTTCATCGCGCGAGCTTCGAGCGTGCGCGAGATGTGGGACCTCGCCCGTATCTACGATCTCAATCCACCATTGCCGTTCCTGCTGACGCGGGCCAGCTATCGGCTTCTCGGAGTCAACACGCTGGCCACGCGCCTGCCGGAGATGATCGGTTTCCTCGCCGCGCTGCTGTGCCTCTTCGCCATCGTGCGACGCCGCATGGGCGTGCTCTACGGTCTCTTCGCTGCGTACCTGCTGATGGCCAGCGTGATGTTCCAGCTCGCAGCGGAAGCGCGGCCCTATGGGCTGATGTACGGCTTCTTTCTCGCCGCGGTACTCTGCTGGCAGCGCTCCGCAGAGCTCTCCGTCATGCACCGCTGGCGCTGGCTCATCGCGCTCAGCCTCGCACTGGCCTGCCTCTTCCTCAGCCACGTCTTTGGAGCCGTCGCAGCCGCCACCCTCGTGGGCGCGGAGTTCGTGCGAGCCATCTCGCGCCGCCGTGTGGACTGGCCCATGCTCGCGGCTCTCGCAATCCCCTTCGGCGTCACTGCCCTCTACGCTCCGCTCTTCCAGAACCACCACACGGCGATCTATCCCGCGTCCTTCGTGCCTGGACCGGCGATGCTCCTGCAGTTCTATGCCTACTCCATGCGGCAGGAGTTCCTCATCGCGGTGCTCACCCTCATGGCTGTGATCCTCAGCCTGAGCCGCCATCAGATCAGCCTCGCGCGCCCATCCGCAGGGCCACGCTGGTCGTTCACTCCTGCCGAGTGCTTCCTGCTTGCAGGCGTCCTCGCGCTTCCGCTCGCGCTCATGCTGCTGCTCATGCATTCTCACGGAGCGTTCTACGTCCGCTACGGAAGCATCGCCAACTTCGCCTTCGCACCGATCGTCGCAGCACTGCTCGGTGGAATCACGCTGCGTTCTATCAACGGAGGGAGGAAGCTCGATCCCCGCGTTGCCTTGCTGGGCTGCATCGTCGCCATCTGCGCCTCCGATGCTCCCATGCTGATCCCGCGCGGCATCGCCGATGGTGGCATCCTGCCCACGCCCCTGCACGGCGAACCCAGGCTGCTGCCCTGCGATGCCTGCGCAAAGACCGCTGCACTCGATCCCTCGTTGCCGCTGGTCGAGGCGAGCGGTCTGGTCTTCGTCGAGATGAGTTATCGGGAGAACGACGCTACGCTGTCGCGGCTCTATTACCTCACCGACTCCGACGCGAGCGCCCGCATCGCGCATGCCAACATCTTCGAGCGCATGCCCGCCGTCGTGGATGCCTTCCATCTGCACAGCCACAGCGAAGCATACGCTGCCTTCACCGCACAGCATCGCCACTTCTTCGTGTTGGGCAAGATGGATTATCCCGAGGACTGGCTACTGCCGAAGCTGAAAGAAGATGGCGCCACCCTAAAGCTCCTCGGCCAGATGCGCGATGACTACTGGCGTACCACCGAGCTCTACGAGGTCACGCTTCCGAACGCTCCGGTCGCTCACTAGAACTGCCGCACGTACTCGTCATACAGGCCGATGCTGCGTGTGTAGTGGTAGTGCCGCCACTCATCGGCGAACTGCTCGCTCGTCAACAGGAACGAGATGAGGCTGTCGTGACGGTCCTCCAGCACCTGGCAATGAAGCTCCGAGTCGTGGCAGCGCGCGACCAGCACCACCTGGGGCTTCCAGCGATTGAGGTCGAATGCCTCACTGCTCGTGATCTCGAGGTATAGCTGTTCGCGTTGCGCGTCGTTCATCTGGTGCCGCTTTGGCACAGGCCAGTCGCCAGGCTGCGGGTAGGACACCCGCAACAACGCCGGCAGCAGCCACAGGTTGTTCATATGCTGCGCCCACTCCAACTGATAGCGCTCCACGGGCATCATGGCATCATCCACGGACGTGGTGAGGATGGCGACGGGCGTCCCCGGCGCGAGCTTCGCGAAGAAGCTCGGGTCAGGCTGCGTGATCTGGAAGGTATGGCCGGCGTTGAAGCCGCTCCTCGTGAAGCCAAAGCCGGCAAAATGGATCGTCAGCACGCCAGCCAGCAGCACGAGAGCCGCAGCCCCAACAGGAAACGCAGCAGGGACGTCTGCACGAACCTCGATCGCCCCCCGAGCAGCGACTCGCCCGTGCCGGGCAGCCTGCAGACGCTCCGCCAGGCCGAGAAGCTGCAGGACCACCGCGCCTGCGAAGAACGAGATGGCTGGAAGCTGCTGGTAATACCACCCCGTTCCCTGCACATAGTAAGCAACCGTCGCAGCGAGACCAGCGACCGTCAGCATCGTGATCGCCGGAGCGAAGCGAGCTTGCCGCTTGTGCTCCAGTCGCACGGAGCCCAGAGCCATCGCCAGCAGCACGTGCATCTCAACGGCTTCGACGAACAGCTCCACCGGCGTAAGATGGCCGATCGCCCAGTAGGTAAGCAGGTTCAGCGGCAGAGAATGCGTGAAGTACAAGGGCGTAAGCGATCGAATCGCATAGACGTATCCGGCTCCGCTAGCAACCAGCAGCCACGGCTCCGGACGAAGCAACCACGCCGCCCGTGCCCCGGCCCTGCGCAGCGACCGCAGCAGCAGTACCGCCTCCACGACCAGCGGCACAACCGCCAGTTGCACCTTGAGACACACACCGAGAGTCGCCAGCAGCACCGCACAAACTCGCAGCGCCCAGAACTTCTTCCCGGCAGACTTGCCTGGCAGCCACGCGGCAGCCATGAGCACGTACGGCAACAAGAGCAGAGCCGTCAAAGCGTCGCGCTGGCCAAAGTCTCGCGCCTCCGCGGCTCCAAAGATCACGATGAAACCGAACGCCAGCCACAGCCGGGCGTTCCAGCTGGTCTTCTTCACCGAGACCTCGAGCGCCCTCAGCGCCAGGATGGCCACGACGAGATCCAGCAGAATAACCAGCAGCTTCGCAACAAGCGTCGTCGCCACCGGTAATAACTCCGACAACTGCACCGGGATCGCCGACAACCAGACCACCATGGGCGGGTTCGAGTCGAAGACCTCTGGCCCATAGAGCCTAGCCCCACCCAGCCACCGCTTCGCCATCAGCAGGAACCACAGCTGGTCATGGCCGGCCGCTGGGACCAGCGCCAGCAGTGCGGTCATCATCGCCGCCCCCACGACCAGGGCCATCAGGGTCAATGTGAGGTTGCGGCCGGGGTGTCCGGTGTTCACTGCGCGAACTCCTCCGGGAAATCCAATCTCCCGTTGCATCGTGGAGCGGTGCGTGCCAGCATGGAAAGCCTCGTTTCTTTCTGGAGAGTATCGTGCCGGACTTCGCCAACGGAAAGATCTGCTACATCGAACTCCCCGCCTCGAGCATCGAGATCTCCTCCGCGTTCTACCGTAACGTCTTCGGCTGGCAACTGCGGACGCGCGACGACGGCTCGGTTGCCTTCGACGACGGCGTTGGCCAGGTCAGCGGAACCTGGGTGCTTGGCCGCGAGCCCAACAGCTCCGGGATGCTCGTGTACGTCATGGTCGATGATGCAGCCGCAACGGTTGCAGCGATCCGGGCACACGGCGGCGAGATCGTTCAGGAGATCGGCGTCCACCCGACAGAGACGCTGGCCTGGTTTCGGGATCCTGCCGGAAATGTGTTGGGCATCTACCAGAGCCGCTCCTAGCCGTTTCTTCGCCCCCTGCAGTCTCTGACGGGCGCATCACGCCACAGTGTGACGAATCTCACCGGGCTTTACGCCACGAGCGGTCTCCACTGGGCTGGTACTTTGCTCTTGATTGACCACCGTATGCGCGTGTGCTCTAATGCGCCCGGTCGATTTCAAGCACCTTTTTCGATCGTCTGCGCCGGAGACACTCCCCCGCAGCCGCCTTAGCCTGACCATCCTCTCCCTGACGTTCGGAGGAACTTCGTACATGCATGTTGGAGCACTCTCTGCCCTTCTAATGGCCCTTCAGGACGCGCCCGTCTCTCCCGCGCCCGCTACCGTCTCTTCTTCCGACAGCATCTGGCTCTGGATCGCGCTCGGCGTAGGCGTCCTCGCCCTGGTCGCGGCCCTGCTGCTCGCCAAGGTCGTACTCGCCGGCGACACCGGCACCCCGGAGATGCGCGTCATCTCGAACGCCATCCGCGAAGGCGCGGAAGCCTTCCTGGCTCGCCAGTACAAGACCATCGGCGTCCTCGCCGTGGTGCTCGCGGTCGTGGTCTTCTTCGGCTACTACATCTCGCCACGGACCCAGCCCTACGCCCTCAAGACCGTGATCGCCTTCCTCGTCGGCGCGGTTTGCTCCGGACTCGCCGGCTTCACCGGCATGTACGTTTCGATCCGGGCAAACATCCGGACTGCGTCCGCCGCGCGCAGCTCGCTCAACGGTGCGCTGCAGATGGCCCTCCGCGGCGGCGCCGTCACCGGCCTCGTTGTCGTAGCCCTGTCGCTCATCGGCGTCGGCGTGCTCTTCCTCGGCTTCGGTGGACTCACTGATCCCGTCGGCGTGCCGTACCAGCTTGTCGGCTTCGGTTTTGGAGCTTCGCTCGTCGCGCTCTTCGCGCAGCTCGGTGGAGGCATCTACACCAAGGCCGCCGACGTAGGCGCCGACCTCGTCGGCAAGGTTGAAGCCGGCATCCCCGAAGACGATCCCCGCAACCCCGCCGTCATCGCTGATCTCGTCGGCGACAACGTGGGGGACTGCGCGGGCCGCGGCGCGGACATCTTCGAGTCCACCGCCGCCGAGAACGTCGGCGCCATGATCCTCGGCGCGGCGCTCTATCCCGTCTTCGGCATCAAGGGCATCCTCTTCCCGCTCATCGTGCATGCCATCAACCTCATCGCGTCCATCGTTGGCGTCGCCGTCGTGAAGACCAACGACACCGAAGACCCGATGGCCGCACTGAACCGCGGCTTCTACGTCACCGCGGGCATCGCCCTCCTCGGCTTCGCCGGTGCAGTCAAGATGATGCTGAGCGGTCCCGAGGTCGCATGGGGCTGGCTCGTCGGCTGCGGCGTCGTTGGCCTTGCCACCGCCTTCCTCTTCGTCTGGATCACGCAGTACTACACCGAGAGCAAGTACCGCCCCGTGAAATCCATCGCGGAAGCTTCACTCACGGGCCCGGCAACCAACATCATCTCCGGCCTCGCCGTCGGCATGGAAACCCCCGCGATGCCGGTCATCGTCATCGCGGCAGCTCTCCTGCTGAGCTACTACTTCGGCACCCAGGCGCTGGCAGGCTTCCCCGGCGTCAGCGACTACGCCAAGGGCATCTATGGCACCGCTATCGCGACTATGGGCATGCTTTCCTGCGCGGCCTACATCCTCGCCATGGACACCTTCGGCCCGATCACCGACAACGCCGGTGGCATCGTCGAGATGTCTGAGCAGCCCGACTCCGTCCGCGACCGCACCGACAAGCTGGACTCGGCCGGCAACACCACCAAGGCGCTCACCAAGGGCTACGCCATCGGCTCGGCTTCGCTCGCGGCCTTCCTGCTCTTCTCCGCGTACCTCGAAGAAGTCCGCAGCATCGTCGCCGACAAGGTCGCCCACGCTGGCGCTGCCGGGGTGATGCCCGCAGGCTGGTCGTTCACCAACATCAACCTTGCCGAGATCCCGGTCTTCGCCGGCGCCCTGCTCGGCGCGATGCTGGTCTTCCTCTTCAGCTCACTCGCGATCAAGGCCGTCGGCCGCACCGCGCAGATGGTCGTCAAGGACGTTCGCGATCAGTTCAAGGAAAACCCCGGCATCATGGCGGGAACCAGCAAGCCCGACTACGCTCGCTGCGTTTCGATCGTGACCGGAGCCGCCCTCAAGGAGATGGTGCTCCCTGGCGTTCTGGCAGTAGGTCTGCCGGTAGCCGTCGGACTCATCTTCCGCAACTTCAGCTCGGTCTACAGCGCCGGCACCGGCGGTCCTGTCCCCACGATCAACGGCATCCCCGTCAATCTCGGCGGCGCGTCTGCGGTCGCTGGCCTGCTCATGGTCGGCACCATCGCGGGCATCCTGATGGCTATGCTGATGAACAACGGTGGCGGCGCCTGGGACAACGCCAAGAAGTGGATCGAATCCGGCCAGTACGGCGGCAAGAAATCCGAAGCCCACAAAGCCGCCGTGGTGGGCGACACCGTCGGCGATCCCTTCAAGGACACCGCCGGGCCATCGCTGCATGTGCTCATCAAGCTGCTGGCGACGATCACCCTGGTGCTCGCACCGTTGTTCCTCTAGGTCGCCACAGCTTCGCCGATCCACCACAGGCAAGGTGACCAGATCCGACCGCTGGAAGCTGTTGTAAGCTGCCACCAACGCGAGAGGCCTCAGACTCAGACGAGTCTGAGGCCTCTTGCTATTGTGTGTGACCTTGTGCCGATCATCCCTACACGACGGCCACATCCCAAGTGACTGGGAAGCACCTGAACCCGCTGCGGGAGGGCGATGTACGACCGCCGTCCCGCAGTCCGCTAGAACGTCAGCTTCGCTGCCAACTGGATTCCACGCGGGTCGCCGACGGCCGTCGCCTGACCGAAGGTCGAGGATGGCGCAGTGGGATACGTTCCTGTTCCAAAGGTTCCGTTGGGAATCTGATCGTTGCGGTGGTTTAGGGCGTTGAAGGCTTCCGCAATGCCCTGCAGACGGAAGCGCTCCCCAATCGGAAACGTGCGGCTGAGGCGCGCATTCAGCGTAAAGGTGCTGAAGCCCACTCCTGCGTTGCGGCCGATGAGCGTTCCGGGCAGAGCATTCGCGCACGTGTTGCCCGCGTTCGGTGTAAGAACATATCCGGGAGCGCAAGGACGAAGCGATGTCGTCTGCACGCTGTTCTGGCCCGTCGTGATGTTGAACGGCAGCGGGGAGTAATACTGCAGCACACCACTCAGCAGGAAGCCATGGGTAAGCTTCTCGCGCCAGGTTCTCGCAGACTCCATCGACGAATGCACCGTGGAGTCGAAGACGACGCGATTACGTTGATCGTCATCGGAGACGCTGCGATCCTCGCGGAGATTGTAGTTATTCACCGGTGCCGAAAAGAAGAACTCGCTCACATCGTCGATCGCCTTCGACCATGTGTAGGAGATGCGATAGCTACCCCAACGAACCGGCCGCTGCACGTACGACACGCTCAGCCCGTCGTAATAGGAGTCCGCTCCCGGGTAGTACTGCTTGTTATTGGCGTATGCCGAATTCGGACGGCAGAGGTTGATGGGGTCTACCTGTGCGTACTGAGCTCCACTATTGGGCTGGGAAGCATAGCAGCCCGGCGTATTTAGATTGACCGATATCAGCAGATCCAGACCGCGCAGATGTTGATAGCTGATCGCGAGGTTACTGGTCTTTGTCAGTTGCTGGTCCACTTCGACGCTGGCCTGCTCGGAGTAGGCATTCTTCATATGCGGGTCCATCGTGCTCAGGTTCAAACGTATATTCGAAGGCACGCTGGTCGCTGTGTAGTTGGGGTCGATGGCCGGAAACACCGGGGCTCCTGGCTGTCCATACGACGGCGAGAAGTTCACGAAGGTGGCGCTGTTGAGCGCCGTCGTGTTCCCATCCGACTCCAGCGCATTCGAAAGAGCACGCAAAGGGATTCGGTCATAGAACAGACCGAAGCTGCCGCGGACAACCGTTGTATGACGCGCGAACGGGGAGTACGCAAAGCCGAACCTGGGCGAGATATTGTTGGTGTCCGTGTACAGGCTCTTCAGGAATTGAAGGTCATAACGGACGCCAACGTTGACCGTGAGCTTCGGAGAGACCTGCCACTCATCCTGCCCGTAGAAGCCGATGTTCGGATTGGTCTCAGGGACCACGTAGTTGCCGAAGGACTGCGTGAAGGTGCTGTACTTGCCTGCCTGGAAGTTGGCCAGCGACGAAAACGCGTAGCTGCCTCGGATCGTCTGTGGAAAGGTGATCACGAGATCGTTGTAGAGAAAATCCGCTCCGGCACGCAGCGCGTGCGGACCTGCCTGATGTGAAAAGTTGTCGACAACTTCATAGAGCCGGTCATGACGGCCGGTAGGGGAAGCCGAAAGGGTTCCAAACGACGCGATGCCGGAGATGCTGACCGCGGGCCCCACAGGATCGTTCACCGGAGCCTTCAGATCGCTGTTGGTGAACTGCCCGCGGGTCTCGTTGACCGTGCGTGGCGTGATCGTGAAGATATTGCTTACCGCGATGGTCTGATCAAGATCGGTGAGGCTGGCTCCCGCACTCGTATATGCAGTTCCACCCACTCCACGAGAGTTTACGCTGGAGACGTGATACAGGCTGTACCGGGCGCTCAACTGATCTCGGCTGTTCACGCGGTGGTCGATCTTGCCGAAGAAGTTGCTGGATCGAACAGGGTTCGCGTAGATGGTCGTCGGCGTAGAGGTGCTGATGTTCAGCAGTTGCCCAGGATAGCTGGTCGCCGTAAGCACTGTGTTGATGGCCGCAGCCTGTGCCGGAGTGATCGTGATGATACCCGTCTGGTTCAGCTGGTGCTGCTCAAAGTTGCCAAAGTAAAAGGTCCGGTCCTTGACGATCGGACCACTGAGGGACGCGCCCGACTGAACCTGGGTATAAGGCAGCAGCGTCTGTGATAGTGCGTTCTTGGCGTTAAGGTGCTTGTCGCGGAGGTAAGCATAGGCGCTGCCGTGCAGTTGATTCCCTCCGCTCCGGGAGACGAAATTGATGTAACCACCGAGTGCGCGGCCAAACTCGGCCTGCCCACCACTCGTAACGACCTGCATCTCCTGGATGGCATCCAGACCAAAGGACGTCTGCACCAGACCGGCGGCGTCGTCGTTGGCCGAAAGCCCGTCCACAATGAAGCTGTTGGAAAAGTTCCGCTGGCTGCTGACTGAAATTCCCTGTCCCGCCACGGCAGACGTTTCCGCAAAGAGCTGGTTTGCTGCTGTGTTCGTCGGCGAGACGCCGGGCACGAGGAGTGCGAGATCGAGAAAGTTCCGCCCGTTATACGGCAGGTTCGCGACCTCGTTCTGAGATATGGTCCCTGCAACCTGGCTGCGGTCCGTCTCCAGGACAGGCGCTTCCGCGTTCACCGACACAGATTGTGTCGACGTCCCAACGGAAAGGAAGATCGGGAGGTCGAACGCAGCACCAATCGTCAGGGTCAATGATCGCCTGGCGTCCGTAAAACCATCGTCGTGGACGACAACCTCGTACTGTCCGACTGCGAGATACGGGAAGCGGAAGCGACCGGCGGCGTCTGTGGTGGTCGCCGAGACGGAGTTGGTGGTAGACGCTCGAACGGTCACCGTCGCGCTCTTGATTACGGCGCCTGTAGCATCGGTCACTCGACCCGTGAGCGACGCATTATTGACAGTCTCCTGTGCGGCAGCAGCCAGGACGAAGGTGAGAAAGAGAGCCGAGCAGAAACTTCGGTACATGTTGTCCTCCTTGCGGACAGCGCATCGCTGGCGATGCCGTGCGATGGCGAGAACTCTTGTGGAAATGAAGCTGATGAAAGAGTCAGGAGTAGACAACGATGGGAGGCCCTCGCGTTGGGCATAAGCCTCTGAAGTTTCTGAGTGGATACGCAGCGAATGCGATGAATGCGAGCTCGACGTAGACCGATTCGCCAAGATACGGAGAGGTATCTACAACAGAGAATGGCTCATGATGGGTTGCTGCCGTCGCCTGAGGATAGAAAGGACACTTGCTGCGAAAGGCAGCGAACTGCTCCCCACGCAACAGAGACGCTATTTCCTCTGCCGACATGGCGCAATGATGCGCACCGTTCCTGCGGCAGCATGCGGGCAGCCTCGACGCAGGATCGCTTCCCAATGCGATCGCCTGCATGATCAGCGGAAGGCTGAGCAGCAGCAACAACGCGGATGCGAGGATGCGTTTCAGGAGACGAGACCTCGGTGCGGCTCAGAGGAGCGCAGATGTTTGCCCTGCATGCTTGAATCTCAGCCCACGACAACCGATGCCCGATGGCGCCGCTAAATGGCCGTAAGCCAAACGTAGCCAGCCGGAGCTAGTCCAGGCCAAGACACGGATTGATGGAATGGAGCGATACTGGAGAACTTCGGGAAAAGCTAGGCCAAGCGGTCCGGGGGGCCACGCTTGTGCCGCGCTCCTTCGAGCGCCGCACGAGCCCAAGCTTCCACCTGCCGGATCGGTTCCACGCGTATTGAGGCCAGAGCCACGTGGGATGGCGTTCGACCTGGCAGAAAGGAACCCAGGTGGACCTGAGCGATTACCTGGGGATACTGCGAGCACCTGCCGCGATAGGCGCTGAAGTGCTGTCCATGTGAGAGCGCCTGCTCTTCCTCCGCGGACATCGTGCAATGATGCGCTCCGTGCCGACGGCAGCAGACCGGAAGCCGTGAGTCAGAGTCCGCTCCCAGCCCGAACGCCGGTGCGATCAGCGGAAAGCTGAACACAAACAGCAGCGCAATGGCGAGAAGCTTTCGCATGGGATGGACAACCTGATAGTAGCATCCGGATCGGCGCCTCCTTACCGACGTCGGCACGCAAGCAATACGATCACGTTTACGAGTGCAGACGGCACGATCTGCGGCAGCTTCGCCGTGGGCTGCTCTGTACTGGCCTGGAAGTTGTAGCGCAGACGTCAGAACCTATTGGCTAACCAACGCATCGACTGGGTGTTTGATAGCGCCACTGGCATCTGCTGATGGCAGGGATACCGAAATACGGATTCCTCCACCTGCACGATTGATAGCTTCCACCGATCCGCCATGAACGCGCACTACGGCCTGGACAAACGCGAGACCTAAACCATGGCCGCGCGAACTCTTACCCTTCACCCGGCGCTCAAAAAGGTGAGGAAGGACGTCCGGATCAAATCCGGGACCATCATCTTCAACAATGAAGAGCGCCACGTCCTGTGCAGCTTGAACTGAAACCCAAACAGTCCTGGACGGAGGCAGGTGCTTGAGCTCATTGTCCAGGAGGTTCGCAATCACCCTATGAAGAAGGGCAGCGTCCGCTGATATGAGAATGGGCTCCATGATGCGTATCTGTAGCGAACACCCGCGTTCGCTGAAGCTCGGCTCGAAGAAGTCTGCGATGGCGCGCACAAGGCTTGCAAGATCGATCTCCGCACGCGAAACCCTGAGCGCATCGGCCTTAGCTTCTGAAACATCGAGGCTTGTATTCAGGAAGTCGCTCAAGCGGTCCAGTTCTTCGATGGCGGAGACGATCCGTTCCGTCGGATCGGTGGATGCACCTGGTAGCAATGCAGCTTCCAGCTTGCCACGTATGGCAGTAAGCGGACTTCGCAAATCATGAGCGAGAGCATCTGTGATGGTATGCAGTTGGCCCACCGTTGCTTCGATGTGGTCGAGCATCTGATTCAAGGTGCGCGCGAGACGTCCGATTTCCCCGTTTCCCCCTGGAGCGGGGACGCGGCTGCTCAAATCGGCTCGTCCGATATGGGCTGCAACCACCGCGATGTTATCTACCTTCCGGAGCATCCTCCACGTGGCATAAAACACAACGAGAAAACCGAGCAATACGATGACGAGCCACAGCGCGAGAAAGCGCAATCTCAGATTTCTGAGCACGCGGAGTTCATCTCTCTCGGAGAGGCCCAGATAGATGTGACTGCCATCCGCGACTTGGATGGTCGCGACTCGAAAAGGAGTTCCAAAACCTTTGATCCGAACGTCGTAGGGAGAGTCGCCTCTCGTGGGAACGGACTGAATTGCTGCGAAAGCGGAGGCTCGATCTTCGGAACCCACCCAGAGAGCATCACGACCATCCGTCCCCACCTGCAGGAAAAATACAGAGTCACTTCCGTTACCCGCAGAATGGTCTCGATTCGGCACTTCTCGGCTGGCCAGTTCAGCAACTTCCCTGACCACCTTGTCGTAGAGCCGATCCTTGGGGGTTATACCAGCGACATCCCCGAGGACTTCGACTTCTCCCGATAGCCATGTATCACTTCTCCGTTGAATGTCTTTGGCCACGAAACTTTGCAGACCCCAGAACACGAGGAGAGACCCTATGGCAAACGCAAGCGTAGCCCACAGGGATATACCCCAAGCTTCACTATGAATCAGAGATCTAGTTCGTCTGGTAGACATACCCGACACCTCGTAGGGTCTTGATTCGCGACTCAGAGCCTTCAGGATCAATTTTTCCGCGGAGTCGATAGATGTGGACATCGACGATGTTGGTGTCCGGTTGAAACTGCATCCCCCACACCTCTGCAAGCAGCATCGAACGTGTGACGACTCGACCGGCATTGCGGCAAAGATATTCCAACAGCAAGAACTCCTGGGGAGTGAGGTTCAACAGTTGCCCATTCCTCGTCGCCCTGCGTCTCACGGCATCGAGTTCGAGATCGTCGATCCGAATGTGACTGACGTCTTCCTTTTGGGATGCCAAGCGAACCAGGTTGCGGATGCGAGCCACAAGTTCCGCGGCCGCAAAGGGTTTGGTGAGGTAGTCATCCCCTCCGAGTTCGAGTCCTTTCACACGTTCATCGACGGATCGGCGCGCGGAAAGGATAAGTACAGGGGCCTTGATTCCTGATCTGCGTAGTCGGAGAATAAGATCAATTCCGTCGAGGTCCGGCAGACCAAGATCGATGATCAAGCCATCGAATACATGCATGGCCACTGCTTCAAGTGCCGACTTGGCATCGTCAGCTGTTCGCACATCCCACCCGGCGTCGATCAACGATTGCTTAACGAAGCCCTGAATCTCCAGTTCGTCCTCAACCAGCAAGAGTTGCATAGGGAAATCGTAAGCCAACCGGGGGCTTGTCGCTCGGCTGTTGACTGTTCATGTCGCTCTGCGCAGATGGCTTATCGGTGAGACACTTCTCAATCTGACCAAATCGTAATCAAGCGCGGGCGATTCGGCCGCAATCACCCTTCTCTTCTCCCGTCTAACAGACGGAAACATCGGAACGGTTGATCCTTGATCTCTGTCTGCCGAGGACGGAAGTTGCCCGAGTTCTCTCAAGGTGCTTTGCACAGAGCGCTTGGCCAAGCTGAACAGGACGTCATCGCCAAGCTCACAAGCATCTTCTATAAGCGAACTATCGCGCAGCCTGGGCAGGACTATGAGTCGAGGCCCGAGACGACCGAAGAGGAGTACAACATAGAATTCCACAAGAGAGAACGCGATGCATCCAAAGCGTTCCGGCTGAGGGCCCATTCCTGATGACGACGGCTTACATAAACCGCATCGCGACCGCCGTGCCTGAGCACGATGTCCATGATTCGTTCGTCGTCTTTGCAGAAAAAATGCTCAATGACCCGAGACTTCGAGCAGTCTTTCGACGGATGGCGAGCCGATCCGACATCTCGCATCGCTATTCGTTTCTCAATCCTCACCATGGATCGGGAGATTTTTCGCCTCACGACGCGAACCAGTTCTATCGCTTGGGTAGCTTTCCGACAACCGCCAAGCGAATGGAATTATTTGAGCAAAGCGCTCCGATACTGATGCGAAGCGCCGTTGACCGGTTGGCGCTGAGTGAGGAAGAACGTGCAGGTATCACGCATGTGCTGGTGACTTGCTGTACGGGACTATATGCACCCGGCTTGGACTTCGAAATCGTCGAACATCTCGGTCTACCGGCCTCGGTGGAGCGCACCGTCGTTGGCTTTATGGGGTGCTATGCAGCGATTAACGCGCTCAAGCTGGCTCGGCACATTGTGCGCTCCGATCCCAGTGCGGGTGTCCTGATGTTGAATCTCGAGCTCTGCACACTGCACTTTCAAGAGACCCAGGATTTGGAACAGGTGCTTTCCTTCCTGGTATTTGCTGATGGAGCAGCAGCCAGCTTGATTACGGGGCGCGAAAAGGGCTTCGCGGTGGATAGCTTCAAGGCGATGATGGTGCCAGACACTCGTGAACTGATCACCTGGAAGATCCGCGGCCTGGGCTTCGACATGTTGCTTTCCGGCAAGGTACCGGGAGAGCTTGGTCGCGCTCTCCATGAAGGTGAACTGATGGGTGAGCGCAACGACATTGACCTCTGGGCTGTGCATCCTGGCGGCCGGTCGATTCTGGATGCTGTGGAGAAGGGGCTGGAACTGCCAGGCAACGCGCTCGCCGCGTCGCGTGAGGTGCTGTCTCGCTATGGCAATATGTCTTCAGCGACGGTGATGTTCGTCCTGGAGCGATTGATGCAGGAAGCACGCAGCGGTGAGCGTGGTTGTGCAATGGCGTTTGGCCCGGGGCTCACAGCGGAGACGATGCGCTTTCATGTGGTCTAAGTCAAAGGTTGATCTGAGTCAGCGGGTTTCGCCACGTGAACTGCCCGAGCTGATGGATGGCTCTTGTACGTATGAGGAATTCCGCGATTGCCTGCGGAGTCTGAGGCGTGTCAATCGGTGGCTGCTAGGCTATCGGCCCACATTGGCATGGCTGGAGCGAATACCACGCAACTCGCGAGAGCCCATCCACATCGTTGACGTGGGTAGCGGCGGCGGCGATCTTCTGTATGAAATCGCAACCTGGTGCAAGAAGCGCGGCATTGCCGTGAAGCTTACAGGAATCGACCTGAATCCCTATGCCTCGCGCGCAGCGATGGAGTTAGTCCCCGAGGCTCTCGGAATCTCGTGGGTGACCGGCGACGCTATGCTGTATCGGTCGGAGACCAAGGTACATATCGTCGTCAGTTCGCTGATGACCCACCATCTGGAAGATGAAGAGATTACTGCGTTGCTTCGCTGGATGGAAGCGACGGCGCAGATGGGTTGGTTCATCAATGATCTCGAGCGAAGCGAGTTGAGCCTTCGGATGTTTCCCCTGGTGCGATGGCACCCCATCGTGCGACATGATGGGCCCGTGTCTTTCCGAAGGGCCTTTCGGAGTGACGATTGGGTGCGGCTATTGGCTGAGGCTGACATTCCTCAAGAGGTGGTTACGGTGGAGCATTGGCGACCGGGACGGTTGTGCGTGGGGCGCTGGAAGGGAGGTCCGTTATCGTGAGCGATCTCATCAGCGTGAATCCGAGCGCATCACGATTCAAGACGATTCTGTGGATCTCCCTGGGTGTCACCGTGCTCTTTGTGTTCATCACATCAGAGCTGCTTCTTATTACCGACTATCCGATGTACCACGCCTACCGGTTGCAGGTGATCGCAGATCGTCACCTGCTCATTCCGCACACCCTTGCAGGAACACTCGCGCTGGTGATCGGCCCTCTCAATTTTTCCTCACGGCTCCGGCAACGCCGACTCGGCCTGCACCGCATACTTGGTCGCATATACGTCGTATCGGTTTTTGTAGGATCTTTTACGGGGATAGCGCTCGCGGCAGGCCGTCCAGGTCTGCCTGGAACGTCCATGCAGGCGGCTGCGTGGATGGTCTGCACCACCGCTGCCTTCGTCACCGCCCGCAATCGGCAGATCACGCAGCACCGTCAGTGGATGGCGCGGTCCTACGCGGTCACTTTCACCTTCGTTTCCAGCCGGGTTCTGAATCTCTGGCCACGCTATTGGAGCCACCTCGGAGATGTTCTCTCCGCTGTTGGGGTGATTGCCTTCACGCTTGCTTCGCTACTCATCGTCGATCTTGGCCTCAACTGGCACGAACTCACCACTCGTCGTGACTGACCGGAGCAACGTCCATCTCCCCTGGGAGAAGCGGAATCCCCTATCTCGCGAAGTCGGTTCCTACCAGGTCAGAGCTGACGACAGGCCCGTAACCGCCGAGCTGTCCAACGACTACCGCCACCGCAGGGTCTTCTCCCTCCAAGATCCAGACCGTCACATCCTTCGGCTGGAGGCCGATCATCCGGGCAAACAGACTCACAAAGCTGCCCAACACCGGATGAACGCGAAACACAGTCGCAGGAAAGGTTTGTCCTGCCAGCTGAACCGTTTGGTCGCTCTGGGGCGAGATTTCGAGTTCAACCAAACGTCCTCCTCCAACTGGAGCGAGCATTCCCACCCGAAAGGGTGCTGTGTTGCGAGGCACATTCAGCAACAACGTTCCGACCATTCCGTCGGCCAAATCAGCCGGCAAAGTCATGTGTCTGGTGTAGTCGTGATTTCTGCCATGCTTGTCAGTAGTTCGGAAGGTGACTGTGCCCGTCGGGACCTCCACCGTAAAATCGACAGGCTTCGCAAAGAAGGGGCCCTTCTGTATGTGATGGTTCCGCACTAACCGAAACGTGCCGCTCTGGTTGTACGTTGTCTCCTCATCATCAACCGAGCCATCGACAAAGCGATAGGTCAGACGCATCGAGACTTGAGAGCCTTCCACAACCTGCGTGAACTCACCGCTTGCAATCGTTTTTCCATCTTCAGAGCGCGCCACCATAAATCGGTGAAGCGGCCGTTGAATGTGTCTGACAGGGATGGGCTCCGCGAACGCCGATGTGGCCCGCAGGAACACCGCCATCACAACGACCGAAGCGCGACTCCATCTCATCGAAACACACCGCCCCTTGAACATTAGACGGTTTCCATGAACCGGGCTGATCTGGAGCAAAATGACGTTTCGGCCAGAATGTCATGCCCAACCATCTTGAAGCCGTCTACTAGATACAGTCGGCTACAAGACAAACGGGATAGCTTAAGGGTGAGCGTGTCCTCAGGGCCAGGAGAGATCGAGTTGAAGAACGAAGTGCTGATTGTTGGCGGGGGAGTAGCAGGGTGTGCAGCCGCTATCGCACTCGCCCGCAATGGACGGGCCGTCACGTTGTTTGAACGCGAGACCACCCCGCGCCATAAGGTGTGTGGAGAGTTCCTGAGCGGAGAAGCCTTAGAGGATCTCCACGCCCTCGGGATAGACGTGTCCACGCTAGGGGCGGTTCCGCTGGAATATGTTCGATTAGCGGCAGCAAGACGAGCCGCTGAGGCTCCCTTACCGTTTAAGGCCGCCTCACTCACACGCAAATCGCTCGACACTGCGCTTATCGCCGGGACTATCACTGCTGGCGTCCGGGTTGTACGCGGTCAGAGTGTTAAATCGCTCGACCGCAAGACTACTGGTCTTTGGCAGGCGACGCTTGAAGACGGGACGAGCTTCGAAGCTCCAACGGCCTTCCTCGCGACCGGCAAACACGACCTGCGTGGACACGGGCGGCCCAAGGACCCTCACCAATGGGTAGCCTTTAAGATGTATTACCAGCTGTCTCCGGCGCAAACCGCTGAACTGAAGGGAGCTTCGGAGTTGACCCTTTACTCCGGGGGCTACGGCGGTATCCAGCCCGTAGAAGAAGGCCTCGCGAACTTTTGCTGCGTCGTCAAACAGCCTTATTTCGCTCGGGCGGGGCTGCGCTGGGAGGGGCTCATCGCAAGGATGCAACAGGACTGTCCTCACCTTGCGATGCGGCTAGCCGGAGCAGAACCCCAGCTCGATAAGCCTATCGCCATCACCCACATCCCGTACGGATTCCTGCGCCGCACAACCGATGAAGGGCTTTACTGTATTGGAGATCAAGCCGCCGTGATTCCCTCTTTCACCGGGGATGGCATATCCATCGCACTGCATACTGCGCGCCGCGCTGTCGCATCTTTCATCGCGTCGGAATCGGCCCCGGCCTTTCAAGCGAAACTTCGGTCCGCGATGCTTCCGCAAATGCGGCTCGCCGAGGCGGCGGCGAACGGATTGAACAACCCCCTCGCGCGCGCCATCCTGCCATTTTGCTTGAGAGTTTGGCCTGGAGCGATGCGTGTAACGGCCAGGCTGACGCGCGTAACGCAGCCGGCAGCTCCTGTTCCTCAGGCATTCGCAAACTAGAAGACGAGCGTCGGCAGAAGTCAGGCTCGGGAGCAACGATCGTCCGAAGGAGAAATCAAATGAAGTTCTTCGCTCTTGCGCCTCTCGTGTGCATTCTTTCCCCTGCAGCATTCGCTCAACATCAGACCTTCACCGTCAATCCGGATGCGAGTGAGGTCAAAATGAGATTGAACACGACCCACGAGGTCGTGAACGGAACGTTTCATGTCCAATCCGGATCGATCAATTTTGATCGCGCTGCTTCCCAAATTTCGGGACTGGTTACTGTCGTAGCTGGCAGTGGTAACACGGGAAACGCGAGCCGCGACAAGAAGATGAATAAGGACATCCTCAAGGTTGATCAATTCGCCACGGTGTCTTTCGCGCCAAAGACATATCGCGGCATGATCCCCGCCTCAGGTGACTCCACAATCCAGGTAAGCGGTACGTTCACCTTGCTGGGCATGGAACACGACATCACGATTCCGACGCAGATACATATTGCAGGATCAGCCATCGTGGCAAAGGCTCAATTCAATGTTCCATACGTCCAGTGGGGTCTCAAGAATCCGAGCTTCCTCATCTGGAAGGCCGACAATGACGTTGCAATCGATCTCACCTTGGTAGGGACGGAGTCCAAGTAAGTTCGACATGTCATGAAAGTCAAGACCGATATCGCAAAGATCAATCGCTTCAGGATGAAGACTCTCGAATTCGGACCTAGCCATTCTGCTTCAGACGAACGATGAGGCATCAAGCTTGTCCAGGTCGTCTTGGATCCCCTGAAGCAGTTATTGGCCCCATTCAATCCACGATCCGCCGTCAGGGGGAAATGGATTCGTTGGTTTCGGAACCACGCGCGGGGTTCCGGTGCGCCTTCGCGCCGGACTGGTGGTCAGGCGGTGTTACTAAGTATCTTCATCGCGTGCGCTAGATCAGCTGGCTTATGGAATGCGTCGGGCATGACCTGGACGATGTCTTATAACAGTCGGATTGTTAGCCTAGCGCGATGATAAAGATCCTACTTCCCTGATACGGATTTTTCAGTGGGAAGTTGTGAAGTGTCCCACCCGCCGCCCAGGGCTTCGATGAGCTGAACGCTGCTTGTCATCTGCTGGACGTACAGCGTGATGCCGGTCTCTTGGTCGCTTAGCAGGCTCGCCTCCGCGGTAAAGACATTGAGGTAGGTATCGACACCGGTCGTGTAGCGGATCTTGGAAAGGTCGTAGTAGCGCTGAGCGGCGTCGATGGCCTCCTGCTGCTCTCGCCGCTGCTGGCCAAGCAGCCGTTCTGCCGCTAGCTCATCTTCAGTCTGCTGGAACGCTGTCAATACAGTCTGGCGATAAGCAGCAGCATCGGCTTCGTACTGAGCTTTGTATTGGTCCACGAGCCCTCTGCGAAGGCCTCCATCGAAGAGCGTCTCGGACGCAGATGGACCTAGTGAGAAAAAGCGGCTCGGCCAAGTGAATAGGTGCCCGATCCTCGAACTTTCGAGGCCTAGATCGCCACCGATGTTGAACGTTGGATAGTAGGCTGCGGTCTGGACGCCAATGAGGGCGTTAGCCTGGGCCATCGTTCGTTCTGCCGCCGCAATGTCAGGCCGGCGTTGGAGAAGCTGCGAGGGCACGCCGATCGGGATGACCGGAACGCTCGTTGTCAGCGGGCGGACTGGCATGGAAAACGAGGAGGCAGCCTGCCCCGTGAGCAGAGCGATCGCGTGCTCATATTGCGCGCGAGCGATACGGAGGTTGGTCCGGGCAGCGATGGCATTCTTCAGGTTGAGCTGCGCCTGGGCAACCGATTGCTCCGTATCGACGCCTGTCCTGCTGCGTACCTGCGTGAGCCTGAGATTCTCCTGATACGCCACGACGGTCTTGTCGTAGAGGCCGATCAGGCCATCCTGTCCGCGCAGTTCGAAGTAATACTGCGCAAGGTTTGCCTGTTGACTGAGACGGACGTTAGCGAGGTCGGCGGCACTTACCTGGGCAGCATTCGCGTACTCCCGGACGCTGTTGCGAATGCGTCCCCAGACATCAGGCTCCCAGGAGACATTGAAGGGCAGATCGAATTCATTGCTGTTTGCGTTGACGCCAGTCGCTTGCGAGGTCTCATTACCTGAGGTACGGCCTCGTGTATACGAAGGCCCGACCGTGACGGTTGGATAGTATGCAGCGCGCGCCTGCTTCACCTGTGCCCGCGCCGCCATGAAGTTCTGGAACGACTGCGCGATGCTCTGGTTCGATGTGTTGAGCTTTTCCTCAAGCGCGTTAAGTTCGGGCTCCTGGTAGAGTTCCCACCAGTTGCCCCGCAGAGTCGCGTCCTGCGGTGTAGCCGGGATCCACGTGGTGCCGTCGGAAGACTGTTGCGGGGCAGCCTCTTTGAAGGCAGGGGGTGCCTGGGTTACAGGTGCAACGTAACGTGGGCCGACGACACACCCTTCGAGGAGCAGCGAGGACGCCAAGACCGTGAGAGTGCTGAGCAAGACGCGCGTGACAAGCCGGGATGTTATGGGGAAGACGTTCATGCTGTTTCCTGACTGGCGGGACGGCTCCCTGCGAGGGATTTCGTGGCATTGGGAAGGCCACGCCGACGCTTGATCCATTGGCTGAAGTGATCGAAGTAGAGATAGATAACCGGGGTTGTGTAGAGAGTCAGAATCTGGCTGAAGAGAAGCCCACCGCAGATTGCAATGCCGAGCGGGCGACGCAGTTCGGAGCCAGTGCCCGTGCCCACCGCAAGTGGCAACGCACCGAAAAAAGCTGCGAACGTGGTCATGATAATGGGCCGAAAACGCAGCATGGCGGCCTCAAAGATCGAGTCTTCGGTGCTCATGCCTTGTTCGCGCTCGGCGAGCAGGGCAAAGTCGATCATCAGGATTGCGTTCTTCTTGACGATTCCGATCAGCAGGAAGATTCCAATCACTGAGATCACATCGAATTCACTATGAAAGACCAGCAGAGCAAAGATGGCGCCGACGCCCGCAGACGGTAGCGTTGTGAGGATCGTGATGGGATGAACGAAGCTCTCGTACAGCACGCCCAGGACGATGTAGATCGAGAGGAGAGCGGCGATGATGAGCATCGGCTCCGTCGACAAGGACGCGAGGAATGCCTGCGCGGTTCCAGCGAATTGCCCACGCACAGAAGCAGGCGTCCCAATACGCTGCTGCATCTGGTTGATCGCCGTAGTTGCCTGACCGAGCGAAGTGCCGGGGGCAAGATTGAAGGAGATCGTTACCGAAGGAAAGAACGAGGAGTGATTCACCGCGAGCGGCGAAGTCGCCGCATGTGCGGTCGCAAAGGCCTGCAGGGGCACGACCTTCTTGCCCGACACATGGACATACGTGGAGCTCAGCGTTGCCGGATCGCGATAGAACTGCGGTGCGGCCTCCAGCACAACGTAGTACTGATTGAGCGACGTGTAGATGGTCGATACCTGGGCCTCACCGAACTCGTTGTACAGAGACTGATTGATGAGCTGCGGCGTGACCCCGAACCGCGCAGCGGTGGCCCGGTCATAGTTCAACAACATCTGAAGGCCACCGTTTTGCTGATCGGTAGTGACATCCTTCAGCTGCGGCATCTGCAGCATCTGCTTGTAGAGTGCCGGCCCCCAGGTTGCGAGGTCGTCGACGGTGTCCCCCGACAACTGGTATTGGTACTGTGCATTGCTTTGCCGTCCTCCTACCCCGAGATCCTGAGCTGCCTGGAGATAGGTCGACGCTCCGGTCAAAGCGGCGAGTTTGGGCCGCACGCGATCTACGACCTGGCTTGCAGTCACATCGCGCTGATTGCGCGGCTTGAGGGAGAGAAAGACAAACGCAGTGTTGCTGGCACCACCGCCGCCTCCAGTGAAGCCCACCACCGTCTGCACCGCAGGATCAGCTTTGATGGTTCGCTGCACGTCGAGGAGCGAGTCTCGCATTGAGTGAAACGAGGCATCCTGCGACCCCTGAAGGCCACCGAAGACGAGGCCCGTATCCTGCATGGGGAACAGACCCTTCGGGACAAAGATCAGAAGGACGACGTTGAGGACAAGCGTCGCGACGAAGCTCAGCACCACGAGAATTGGATGTTTGAGCGTCCATGTGAGCGACTGTCGGTATCCACGGAGAAGCGCTTCAAATGCGCCCTCGCTGAGGCGATAGAAGCGCCCGTGCTCTTCGCGTCCCGCAGGCTTCAACAAGTAGACGCACATCATCGGAGTCACGCTAAGCGACACGACCATCGAGATTGCGATGGAGATGCAGAGCGTCATCGCAAACTCGTGGAAGAGACGGCCGATCAAGCCCCCCATGAAGAGGAGTGGAACGAAGACAGCGATCAGCGATAGGCTCATCGAGAGCACCGTAAAGCTGACTTCCTGTGCCCCCTTGAGAGAAGCCTCCCACGGTGGCAAACCTTCTTCGATGAAGCGGGTGATGTTCTCCATGACAACGATGGCGTCATCGACCACAAAGCCGGTCGAGACCGTAAGGGCCATCAGCGAGAGATTGTTGACGCTATATCCGAGCAGGTACATGCCGGCAAAGGTGCCGACCAGAGATGCGGTTACGGCAACGGCTGGAATCAACGTTGCCTGGGGGCTGCGAAGGAAGATGAAGACGACAGCGACGACGAGGAGGATCGACAAAATCATCGTGCGCTCGACATCGAAGACCGAAGCCCGGATGGTGGTCGTGGTGTCGATGGCGACGTCTATTTTGTCGGCGACAGGTATCGATGCGCTGATTCCAGGAAGCGCCTTCCTGATGCTGTTGACGACGTTGATGACGTTGGCGTTCGGAAGGCGGTAGACCACCAGAACCACGCAGGGTTGACCATTCGCGTATCCAGCCGAGCGAGTCGTCTGCACAGAGTCGGACACTTCCGCTACATCCTGCAGGCGGACGATGGCGCCTGTGTCCTGGTTCGTCCCGATCACCAGAGGAGCGTAGTCCTTCGCCAGGCGGATCTGATCGTTGGCGTTGATATCGGCGGTGGTGTAGTCGTCGCTGATCTGCCCTTTGGGGCGGTTCGAGTTCTGCTGAGAGAGGACCTGCGCGACGTCGGTGGTGCCAATGCCATAGCTGTTGAGCTGCTGCGGATTGAGATCGATCCGCACGGCGGGCAGAGATCCGCCGACTACCTGTACCTGACCTACGCCCGGAAGCTGCGAAAGCTTCTGCTGGACGATCGATGCAGCTGTATCGAACAGCTCGCCCTTGGTATGGATGGGCGATGTCATGTAAAGCACCGCGGCCGGAAAGGCAGCAGAGTTTACTTTCCTGTAGGTTGGGTTGGAGGGCAGGTTTGCAGGCAGGTATGTGCGTGCGGCATTGATGGCCGCTTGTACGTCGCGTGCTGCGCCATCAACATCCCGGCTGTAATCGAACTGCAGCGTGATGCTGGTCGTGCCGAGGGTACTTGCGGAGGTCATCTGTGTGACCCCCGCAATGTGGCCGAACTGCCGCTCCAACGGTGTCGCGACCGAGGAGGCCATGACCTCGGGACTAGCGCCTGGAAGGGCCGCTGCAACGGTGATGGTCGCGAAGTCAACCTGCGGAAGCGATGCAACCGGCAAGCCCCGGAAGCCGATGGCTCCGGCTATCAATATTGCGACAACCATCAGGATGGTAGCGACGGGTCGCTTGATGAAGATGGCCGAGAAGTTCATGGCAGCTCCACCGGGCGGACCTGCGTGAACGTGTGCTTTGGTGTGGGGAAGAAACGTCGTGCAAGGCCATCGAAGAAGACATAGATAACCGGTGTGGTGTAGAGCGTAAGGATCTGGCTAACCAGCAGACCGCCAACCATCGCAATTCCAAGAGGCCGCCGCAGCTCCGAACCTATCCCTGAGCCGAAGGCCAACGGGATGCCTGCAAAAAGCGCGCAAAGCGTGGTCATCAGGATGGGACGGAAGCGCAGCAGTGACGCCTCGAAGATGGCATCTTCAGCGTTCATGCCACGATGACGTTCCGCATCGAGAGCGAAGTCCACGATCATGATGCCGTTCTTCTTGACGATTCCGATCAGCAGGATGATTCCGATGATGGCAATCACGTCAAGGTCCTGATGGAAGAGCCGAAGCGCGAGCAGTGCACCGACCCCGGCGGAAGGGAGCGTGGAGAGAATCGTAATGGGGTGAATAAAGCTTTCGTAGAGAACTCCCAACACGATATAGACAGCGACCAACGCGGCAAGGATCAACCAGGCTTCGTTGCCGCCGATCGTCTTATAGGCTGCAGCAGTTCCCTGCAAGCTACCGTCGACACTTGCAGGCATCTTCAGCCGGTCTTTGGTCTTCTCGACCGCATCCACTGCCTGGCTAAGGGAGTAGCCTGGTGCCACATTGAACGAGATCGTCACGACAGGAAACTGGCCCTGATGGCTGATGGTCAGGGGCGAAGGAGTGGTGGTAAAGCTGCTGATCGCGGAGAGCGGAACGGGGGTTGCGAGCGAAGGCGTTGAGCCCGACGATCCTGATCCGGAAGAACCATTGCTGCTCTGTCCGCTCGACGAGCTCTGAGTCGAATTCGAAGACGCGAGCGAGGTAGTTGGCGTGGAAGAGGAAAGCGAGCTGGAGCTCGAACTCGCTGTGCCCAGGCTCGCGCTGTTCGAGGAGACGCTGCTGGTCGTGCCTGTGGTGGTGGTAAGGGCATTGGCTGGTGTAGACGAACTGAGCCCGCTACTCGACGAGGGAGTCAGTGTGGCCACGGTGCCGTTGGAGGCAGAGGAGGTCCGGCCGGATGTGCTCTGAGCGCTCGAGCTGGAACCAGAGCTGCTTGCACCCTGGATGTAGATGTCCTTGAGCTTCTGCGGGCTCCCCTGAAACTCCGGCAACGTCTCGAGAATCACGTGGTACTGGTTGGACTGCGTGTAGAGGGTGCTGATCTGCCGTTGACCGAAGGCGTCATACAGAGTCGAGTCGATCTGATCGGGCGTGATCTTGAGACGCGAAGCGGTAGGGCGGTCATAGTTCAGCTGAATGCTGACGCCGTTGTTCTGCTGGTCTGTGGCGACCTCGGTAATCTGCGGAAGCTTCCGTAGTTCGGTCAGCATCTTCGCGGTCCATGCGTCGAGCTCGGTCGCGTCTGCGTCCTCCAGGGTGTACTGGTACTGCGTCCGGCTCACGCGATCGTCCACAGTGAGATCCTGGATAGGCTGTAGATAAAGGTGGACTCCTGGGATTTGGTCGGCGCGCTTTTGCAGCCGGTCAATGACCTCGGTAGCCGTGAGATGACGTTCGGCGACAGGCTTGAGATTGATCTGAATGCGCCCGCTGTTCAGCGTGGTATTCACACCATCAGCCCCGATGAACGAGGAGAGGCTTGCGACGGCGGGGTCCTTGAGGATGACCTCGGCGAGCTGCTGCTGCTTGTGCGACATGGCCGGAAACGAAATGGACTCAGGCGCCTGCGTGATGCCCTGAATGATGCCGGTATCCTGGGTGGGAAAGAACCCCTTCGGGATTTCGACATACTGGAAGATGGTCAACGCGAGCAACGCGGCAGCAACGAGTAACGTAGCGGCCTCATACTGCAGCACCCATTTGAGGCTGCGCCCGTAGGCTGCGATGATGCGCTTGAAGAGGTCTTCGGTCCAGCGATAAAAGCGCCCCTGCTGGTCTTCCGGAGTATGCCGCAGCAGACGCGAACTCATCATCGGGGTGAGCGTCAGCGAGACAGCCGCCGATATCAGGATCGTCACACTGAGCGTGACAGCAAACTCGCGGAACAACCGCCCTACAACGTCCCCCATGAAGAGGAGCGGGATCAGCACAGCGATCAACGAAACGGTGAGCGAGATGATGGTGAAACCAATCTGATCCGCCCCCTGGAGTGCCGCTTCAATTGGCCCCATCCCTTCTTCGAGATAGCGCGAGATATTTTCGATCATGACGATCGCGTCGTCGACGACGAAGCCGGTCGAGATGGTAAACGCCATCAGGGTCAGGTTGTTCAGGCTGTAGCCGAGCAGATGCATCACGGAGAAGCTTCCGATCAGCGAGAGCGGCACGGCCACGGCCGGGATAAGCGTCGCCTTCACACTGCGCAAAAAGACGAAGATCACCAGGATGACCAACCCGATGGTCAGGATCAGCTCGAACTCCACGTCCGAGACCGACGCGCGAATCGTGTTGCTACGGTCGGTCAGCACCTGCAGCTTGATCGAGGCCGGCAGCCCTTCCTGAAGTTTCGGAAGGAGCTTCTCCACAGCTTCGACGACAGCGATGGTGTTGGCACCTGGCTGGCGCTGGATGTTGAGGATAACGGCTGGCGTCTGGTTCATCCAGGCCGCAAGCTTCGAGTTCTCGATGCCGTCCTGGATCTTGGCCACGTCAGTCAACATCACAGGCGCGCCGTTCTTATACGCCACTACTACATCTTTGTAGCCAGCACTTGTAATCAGCTGGTCATTCGCATTGATCTGAAAGTTCTGCGTCGGGCCATCGAAGCTGCCCTTGGCGGTGTTGACGGATGTACTTGCAAGCGCGGTCCGCAGATCCTCGAGATTGACGCCGTAGGACGCCAATGCGACCGGGTTCGTCTGGATGCGAACGGCCGGTTTCTGGCCGCCGCTGATCGTGACTAGCCCAACACCATTCAGTTGGGAAATCTTGGGCGCGAGGCGCGAATCGACCAGATCTTCGACCTTCGAGAGTGGAAGGGTGTTCGAGGTAAGCGCAAGCGTAAGGATAGGTGCATCGGCTGGATTCGACTTGCTATACACCGGTGGCACAGGAAGATCAGTGGGCAGATATCCCTGTGCGGAGTTAATCGCAGCTTGCACCTCCTGCTCCGCCACATCGATGTTGAGGTCGAGCGAGAACTGCAGCACAATGACCGAGCTGCTGTCGGAGCTGGTCGAAGTCATCTGCGTAAGACCGGCGACCTGGCCGAACTGGCGTTCGAGCGGCGCGGTGACGGCAGAGCTCATCACCTGCGGACTTGCGCCGGGATAAAACGTCAGGACCTGGATCGTCGGGTAGTCAGCCTCCGGAAGCGCTGAAATCGGAAGCGTTGTGTATGCCACCACGCCGATGATGAGAATGGCCGCCATCAAGAGGATGGTGGCGATCGGCCGCAGAATGAAGATCCGGGAAGGTTTCACCGGCTCCCCCCGGACGGACCGCCGTCGGCATTTCCTCCTGTTGGCTGGACGGGAGCAGCTCCCTCGACGATGACCTTGGCACCATCCTGCAACTTATCGAAGCCAGTGATCGGAACGACCTCTCCCGGGTTCACACCTGTCACGGCCGCGACCTGGTCTTCGTTGGTCAACTCATCGACGTTGCGCAACTTGACCGTGTTTCCAGACACAATGTAGACAAAGGCTTGCGTGCCGTTGTGTTGCACCGCTGCGGTTGGCAGGAGTATCGCGTTTTGCAGCGTCTTCACCAGTAGCCTGGCGTTTACGAATTGATTGGGATAAAGCCGCAGGTCAGTGTTGGCAAACTGCCCTCGGAATCGAACGGTGCCGGTGGTCGTGTCTATCTGGTTATCGAGGGTAAGTAACTTGCCCGTCGCCAGCTTCACCTGTTGAGACCGATCGAACGCATCAACGACCAGCGAACCCCGATGCAGAATCTCGTTTCGCACCTGATTCAGATCATCCTCCGCCACGTTGAAGACGACGGTGATCGGCTCCAGTTGCGTAACGACAACCAGCGGATTCGAGCCTCCGGAGAAGATGACGTTACCCGGGTCGACAAGGCGAAGTCCGACACGGCCATCGATGGGAGACGACAGGTGACAGTAGCTGAGTTGAACCTGCGCATACTCGACCTGCCCAATATCGTTCTGGACAGTTCCCCGGTCCTGCTCGACGGTTTGGACCTGGTCTTCGTAGGTCTGTCGGGATATGGCCTGTTGTGCAGACGCATCCTTGTAGCGCGTGAGGTCCATCTCTGCCTGTGCCAGCACGCCGCGGTCGCGCTGGAGCGTACCTTGCGCCTCTTTCAGCTGAGCTTCATACGGACGTGGATCGACGTCGATGAGTGGTTCACCCCGATGCACCATCTGCCCTTCGACATAGTGCACGGCCATCACGCGACCGCTGACCTGGCTGTACAGGTTGACCGTCGCGAGAGGAGTTACGGTGCCGATTGCCTGAACGTAGTATCCGATCGATCCGACGCGGGCCGTTGCGGTCTTGATCGTCGCAATGCGCGGTGGTTCGACATTATTGGCAGCGTCAGCCCTCCCTTTCCTTACGCCGCTGATGACAGCGACGATGACAACCGCCCCAACCAACAACGCAAGGATCCACGGCCAAATGCGTCGCTTCGAAGTTGCCGGCCCCTGAGCGTCCTGCGGCAGCGGATGGCCTCCCGCTGAAGGCGTCGTCGATAGCTCGGGAGTACTGGTGGTGTTTTCGTTCTGTTCCAAGGCTTGTCCTCTTCATCAATCTTCGGGCGGATCGCTCCCTTCCCGTGACTCCACGCTGCTCAGCTCATGCAGCCCGTTTCGGTTCGTGCTTCAGCAGTTCCTTGTGGATTTGTGATGGCGCGCCTCCGCTCGTTCGAAACGTGACATCGTCCGCGTCGACCAGAAAACTTCGCCTCGCATCGAGTCTCCTGAAGGCCCTGCGGGGCGATCGAAACCGAGCATGCGGAAGGAACGGCTACTACGAGAGACTTCGAAAAACACGCCATCAGACGTCCTCCCTGAACCCGACTGTCGATTAGAATAGATGGATACGCGTACGGATGCAATTTTCTCGCGAGAGTCGAAAACAGCGGATTTATAGCGGCACTCACTTGCAACTCGCCTCGTCACTGCCGCTTCTGTCCACACGAGAGATTGCCTGGTTTGTCGCTCTCGCAGCCAAACAGATCGCTGACCGAGGTAATGATGAAGACCGCAATCCCTGCAGCTGAAATCAACAAGCATCAGGCAAGAACTGCGGCCACACTGCGCGGCCTGTTGGAGGCAGCCGAGAGAGTCTTCGTTCGTGACGGCTATGAGCGCGCCCAGATAGAGACCATCGCAGCGGAAGCTGGCCGCACAAAAGGCGCCGTGTATGCACATTTTCGGAGCAAAGAAGATATCTTCTTTGCTCTGATTGAGAAGAAGGTCAAGGGCAGGCGGGATGAATTTCTTCGTGCTTCAGAAGGGATGAACATCGACCCGCGGCGGGCCGCAGTCAAGCAGCTCTTTCTTGGCGCGCTACAAGATGAAAGCTGGCCCATTCTTATGCTGGAGTTCAAGCTCCTCGCGCTACGCAACAAAGACTCCCTGCAACGGATGCGGGATCTTTATCAACTTGCTTATGAGGACACCAGCCGGGCTATGCTCGCTGGAAAGGGCTTCTCTACAGACGAGACGCGGGAGCGAGACCTCGTGGCCCTGGCTGTTCTACGAGGCATTCCGAGCGCCCTGATCCTCGAAAAGCAATTCAGTCCTATGTTGATCTCTTCGGCGATTGCTAAGCAGGTATTCGAAAACATCTTCGATGCCCTGGTAGGGATCGGACACAGTCACCCACCGCCTGGAACGAAGAAGGTGAGCAATAGAGCAAGACACCCCAAGAAGCCTTAGAATCCGCAAAGCCCGCCAAGGTCGAGTCGGCGCGGAGGCGGAAGCCATCGTAGATGGCTTTGGTATGGAAGTATGGATAGACGTTGAAGTACTCCGTGCCTGGTCCGACAGTGAGATAGCTTCCATTAGGAGGAAGATCAGGCTCGGTCTCGTCGGCCCAAATGGAGTCAAATCCCTTCGCGATGAAGTTCTCACGGATGCGATCCCAGTACCAGCGCGCTGCGTTGGGATTGGTGGTGTCGATCTCCGAGCCCGCACGGTCATAGGGCAGTCCCATGGTGGGCGTCCCATCTGCCAGATGTTCGAACCATCCGCGCTCGAGCAACGTCTGGTAATAGCGGTCTTCCGGGACGAAGCGTGGCCAGACGCTGATCATGCTCTCGAAGCCCATCTTGTGCAGCTCCGCGTTCATCGCCTTCGGGTCCGGCCAACGCAATGGGTCCATATCCATCTGCCCCATCTTCGTGAAGTAAAACCAGTTCACCACCATCACGTCCGCGGGCAAGTGACGCGCGCGATAGCCCCGCGCCACGTCGAGGATCTCCTGCTGCGAAGCATAGCGCTGCTTCGATTGGATGTAGCCGTACGCAGCCTTCGGCAGCATGGGAACGTCACCGGTCAGCAGACGATGTCCTCGTACAGCTCGTCGTACGTCTTGCCCACAATCACGAAAAAGGAGACACGCTGGCCTACCTGCGAGGTCCAGCGTGTCTGTCCATCAAATGCAAAGTCCACACGGGTCTTCGAAGGATTGTCCCAAACGATGGCGTAGCCCTTGTTTGTCACCACGAAGGGCACGCAAACGCTTGGCCCCGCAGCCGCAATGTAGTCGTGCTCGCATTCGAGGGAATGGCCACGGAGATCGAGAAACCCCTGCTGATTCTGGCCCAGGCCGTAGTAATGCTCGTCGTCGGGAGCCGCAAAGGTCGCGCCCACACGAAAGAAGGGATCGTACCCGTCGCGTCGATCCCGCAGCACATCCGCGTCGCCATCTTTCCGATCCGGCACGGACATCTCCCAACCATTCAAGTGGAAGATCTGCCTTCCGTCCGGCGTGTCCACCGCGATGCCTACCCCGGCTGTCGAACCGTTGAAGTATCGTGCGATGTCGGCCTGCGTTCCGCTGGGGGTCCAGTGAGACTCGGGCGACACGCGAAGCGCCATGCTGCTCGAGCGATAGAGATCGTCTCCGTTGTCACTTCGGGAGTGAGTCCAACCTGCAGCGTTGGGCAGCGCAGTAACGCCCCCCGGACTACGAAGGGCGAAGTTGCGATCAAGGCCCATCGTCACACGGACGATATTTGGAGCGAAACCCTCGAGCACAACTGTCGCATTCGCGCGGGTAAGTACTACCTGCTGCGCCGAAGCCACATTCGCGGGTCCAAGACACAAGAAAAAGCCAACCAGAAAGGTCGTGAACCACAGGTGCTGCGATCGTCCCATATAGTGCTCCTGATCCGAGGGGAAATCGCGCCCACCTATCCGCACGCAGATCAACGACAGAAGCGATTAGATCAGATACAGCCACGGACAGCGTCGGGAGTGGGTAAGCTCCAAACCGATGCGCTATGTCCGCGAGAGCGCAAAGCGTTCCCGAATCCCTACCATACTCTCGCCGGAGCAGATCAAGCTGTTCGTGGAGAAGCTGATCGACCTTTCCAAGACAGTTGTCTTGTTGGGCGCCTTCACCGGCCTGTGGGCCTGTGAGAGTCTCCGGCTGAACGGGGAAGATGCAGGCCTCGAGACTCTGGAACTGCTTGTCAATCGAGATGTCATCAGGTAGCGCATCGGGCGCGGCAAGACATAGGCCTCCCGAAGGCCGGTTCGAATCGGGGCAGAGGTTCTGACCGAACTCACGCTAAGGTTTCAGTGACGTTTTTCACGATCAAGCCTTAGGGCCGCCTCTGAAGAGCTCCATCTCTGAGTGCGCCACTCGGCTCACGGCCTCCCCGCGCTGGAGAGAATCTTGTACGCAACATCCTGGTTGACGACCTGCTCCACGAAACGAGCGGCTACCAGGTGTGGATGGGAAGACGGTGAAGAACGACGGCGATACCTGGATGAACCTTCGTGCGCTGGAACACCTCAGTTTTCCGGCAGGTACCCACAACGCCTACAACAATAACGACACGCTCCTGCGTCGAAGAGTCTTGGACCATCACCATCAAGCGCTGCGTATAAAAGCCTCGCCCAAAGACCGCACCCTTATCATTCTCACCAACCAGAAACAGGGGTATGCCTGCGCGATGGACGATGCAATCAATGCACTCCTTGACGACAAGCCCTATATGCCCTGGGCAACATCAAGAGTGAAGATCGGAATCGGACGCGCGTGACTTACGGCAGCTGCCAATGGATGTAACTTGTGTTGCTTCAGGTAACGAGAAGTTAGCTTCCTGGAAAGATATGCAGGGCGTTCTCAACTGTCGAAAACAAGCCGATGCAACCATTGAGCCCGGGGAACGAGAAGCGAATCTATCCATCCAATCGGCGTTTGTCGCTACTCCTCGATACGCTGAATCACCGGCATTCGAGCCACCAGAGATGTGTACGGTCAGGAAACGTCTGATGGTCAGAGGTTTCCTTCGCCGACTCGCCTCCGCAGTTCTTCTTCAAGCCGCTTCTGGGAGTCGATGTCGTCCGCACTGCCGTACCACCGGATGATCTTTCCCGTCTCGTCCCGCCGCGGAGCGCCACGCGAATGGATCCAGCGCCAGTCTCCGCCGGATGTCCGGACGCGGCATTCCACATTGATCGGATCCCCGGTGTGTAAGGAATGTTCGATCGCTTCCACGACGCGCGTCTGATCGGCAGGGTGAAGCGCGTTGATGAATCCACGCCCGCGATACTCCTCTTCGTTCATGCCTGTGATCTGCTTCCAGCGCGGACTGATCATGGTGGCCATTCCCTTATCGTCGAGCACCCACGGGATCTGCGGGTTCAACTCCACCATGTGCCTGTAGTGATCTTCGCTCTCCCGCAGCGCCGCTTCCGCTCGCTTACGGAATGTGATATCCACGACTGCGACGGAGATCCCCACCACTTCTCCAGCTTCATCGAACGCGGGGAGATAGGACACCAGAAATGTCTGGTTGTGCCCTGTATCGCGTACCGGCGCCGCGATCTCCACCGCAGTAACGGGATCACCAGCCCGAGCGCGCAGCAGGTGCGGTTCAAGCTGTGCGTACACATCCGGAATCATCTCGCTGACGAGGTGGCCCAGGTGCTCGTGAATGGGCGCAGCGTTCATCTCCGCAAGTTGCTGGTTGATGCTGACGTACCGCAAGTCGGGGCTCAAGAAGGCAAGGCCGACGGGAGCACCATCATAGAGTGCCTGCAGATGGGAGAGCCTTTGGCCGGGAGGAGAGTTGTGGGATATATCCCGCCAGAAGCTGGAGCTGAGGCGCAACCTGACAGGCGTCCGCGCGCTAGTTGCTTCGCTCAGTTGTTCTGCGGGAACGGGTCTGCCGAAGAGCCATCCCTGCCCCATTTCGCAGCCGAGCAGTAGCAGCATCTCCGCCTGCTCCTCGGTCTCGACACCCTCGGCAATGGTCCCCAAACCCAGGCTCTGCCCGAGACCTACGACGGCTGATACGATCTTTCGGCTCTCCCGCCGTTCCATCATCGAGCCGACGAAGCTACGGTCGACTTTCAGCTCGTCAAAGGGTAGGGACTGCAGATGAAGCAGGCTGGAGTAGCCGGTACCGAAATCATCAAGCGCCAGGCGGCATCCTTGCGCTTTGAGCTCCCTCGAGATCGTTTGCGCATGCTCAAGGTTCTCCACCAAGGCACTCTCCGTAATCTCGATCACGACTCGATTTAGTGGGAAGGCAGCCGCTTCGGCTGCCTCGCGTATGCATTTTGGAAGCGCCAGGTCATGCAACAGGTGCGGTGAGATATTGATGGCCAGCCATTGCGGATCGGGCAGCGCTCTGCCGGCAGTGAAGGCTTTCCTCATCAATACAGCGGTCAGCTCGCCAATCAGGCCTTCCTGTTCCGCGGTCGCAATGAATGCTCCGGGAGGCACGATACCAAGAGTCGCGTGCTTCCATCGGGCGAGGACCTCGACCCCCGAAACATCGCCTGTATGAAGCTTCACTACGGGCTGAAAGAAAGGAACGAACTCATCGGCGCTTAGCCCCGCGCGTACCTGTTCACCACTCATGTTCATCGGAGAACCTCGTCTGCCCCCGTCGGGTACAGTATCTGCCTGTCGCAGCCTTCTTGTCGAAACCTGGTTCCGTGATGAACAGCCGGCTTCTCGGAAGCAATTCGAGCAGGGGCCCCTATTGGCAGAGCAGGTCATGATGTTCTCAGATTAAATGCTCATGAAACGCGCTTCGTCGATCCTGCATATATCAAGGATCTGCGTAGCAACATTTCGATCAGACTACATCCCTCTCCGGACAGCGCCGGAGGATCGCCTGATTCAATGCCGTGGCGCATAGAGTGCGCCCAACGGATCTCAGCTGTGCCCGGCTCGACAACTTCATCGATCGTGAGCGCAATGTGACTCGGGCAGCGGAGCGCATCCATCTCAGCCGATCCGAGATGAGCCGGACGCTGGAACGCCTGCGTTCGGAACTCGGAGACGAACTGCTGGTGCGCGTGGGCCTCAACTATGAGCTGACGCCGCGAGGCAGCGAACTGCTCGATGAACTGGCGCAGGTGATGCCTCGATTGGCACGACTTTGGGCGGAGAGACCCAGCGGCATGGACAAGAACCGTTTCTACGGTCCCTATCATCGTAAGCTGCGACCTCGCACCTCTGGGAAGGAGCCCGCTCTGCGTCGTCGATCCGCTTCGGGCATGGGCTCACACCCGTAGCCTTCGTGCGGCGCCGGTAAGTTCGCAAGACATCCTGCGTGCGCGATCCCGTACTGACCCGCCTAAGGAGTTCCGCGCGAGCAACCCCTGCATCTTTGGGACAATCAAAATAATTCGCGCCATCTGGAATAGTGATTTGCACGGAGCACTTTTCATGTTCCAAACGTTCAGCGAAAACGACAGGACCGACAACATTACAGCCGCCAGTACTCTCGAACCGGACAACTCCGAAGTACGTCTCCTGACAGGCATCGAGGGTCTCGATGACATCCTGAATGGTGGAATTCCCAGGGGCCATTTATATCTTATCGAAGGGGACCCAGGTACCGGCAAGACGACCCTGGCGCTCCAGTTCCTGCTCGAAGGTGCGCGGGCCGGAGAAAAGGGGATTTACGTCACGCTCTCCGAGTCGAAGATCGAACTCGAACAGGTTGCACGTTCTCATGGCTGGGACATTACGCCCATCACCATCTACGAGATGATCCCTTCGGATGAGGATCTCAGCCCTGAGGCGCAGTACACCGTCTTCCACCCGTCTGAGGTCGAGCTCGCGGACACGATCACCGCGATCCTGAAGCAGATTGAGTTCGTTGATCCGCGGCGGGTCGTCTTCGATTCCCTCTCTGAGTTCCGTATGCTCGCGCGGGATCCCCTAAAGTACCGTCGCCAGATCCTTGCGCTCAAGCGTTACTTCGCAGGTCGCAACTGCACCGTGCTGCTGCTCGACGACCGCACCGCAGAGGGCGACTCCAACGATCTCCAGCTGCAAAGCATCGCACATGGTGTGATCAAGATGCAGAGCCTGGAACGTGACTTCGGCATCAAGCGTCGCCGACTCGAGGTCCATAAGCTGCGCGGCTCGCACTTCCGAGAGGGCTATCACGACTACACAATTCGAACGGGCGGCCTTGCTACCTACCCTCGCCTCATCGCGTCCGAGCACATGCCAGGCTTCAAGCGCAATCCGATACTCAGCGGACTACCCGAGCTCGACGATCTTCTGCAGGGTGGCCTTGACTCTGGAACCAGCTCGCTGCTCATTGGTCCCGCTGGCTGCGGTAAGTCTACTATCGCGCTGCGCTACGCCTACACCTCTGCACAGCGAGGAGAGAAGGCTGTCATCTTCACGTTCGACGAGTCTCTGAGCACGCTGATCGACCGCGGGAAACATCTTGGCATGGACCCTACGGAGCTGATCTGTACTGGCAAGCTGGAGATGCATCAGATAGATCCTGCCGAACTTTCTCCTGGCGAATTCGTTTCGCGCATTCGGAGGATGGTCGACGACGATGGACTGCGAATGGTGGTGATCGACAGCATGAACGGCTTCCTCAATGCGATGCCGCATGAGCAATTCCTAGCCATGCAGTTGCACGAGCTGCTTGCCTACCTTGGTCAGCAAGGCATCGCCACGCTGCTCACCCTGGCGCAGCATGGATTTATCGGCACGACCAGCTCCCCCATTGATGTCAGCTACCTTGCCGATACTGTGCTTCTTTTTCGCTACTTCGAGCGGGCCGGCGCCATCCGGAATGCCATCTCCGTGTTGAAGAAGCGCAGCGGCCCCCACGAACGTACGATTCGCGAACTTGTGCTCGGCGAGGGCACGATCAAGGTGGGACCGCCCCTTGACGAGTTCGAAGGCGTTCTCACCGGGAATCCCACCTACATCGGCAAGAGTGGAAAAGAGACACCCTCTGATTCCGGCAAGTGACAAGTCGGTGCTAGAAACTCGTACCATCATTCTCGCCCCAGTTGGCAGAGATGCTCAATTGATGGCGAGCTTCCTGGATAAGCTCGAGAAGCCATGCCACGTGGTTGGTTCCATAGCTGAACTCTGCCATGAGATTGCCGCAGGCGCGGGCGCCGCCATTGTGACGGAAGAAGCCTTTCGTGGAAACTCGATCGACCTGCTGCAACCCGTTCTCTCGCGCCAGCCCTCCTGGTCCGACTTCCCTCTACTGATTCTTGTCGCGGGGGGGCGGGTGACTGCGGAGAGCGAACGACTCCGGACGCTACGTCAGCCTTTGGGCAACGTCTTGCTTCTTGAACGTCCTCTGCGGCCGGAGATACTCGTTAGCACGCTTGACATGGCACTCAGAGGACGTGCTCGTCAGTATCAGATCCGCGACCAGATGCAACAGTTCGAGCGCGCACAGGAGGCGCTTCGCCGCTCAGAAAAACTCGCTGTCACCGGTCGGCTCGCCGCCAGCATTGCGCATGAGATCAACAATCCGCTGGAGGCCCTGACCAACCTGCTCTACCTCGTCCGGACTGAGACACATTCTGAAGAAGCTCAGCGATACCTGATGGAAGCTGAGCAGGAACTGGCTCGCGTCGCCGAGATCACAAAGCACACGTTGCGCTTCTACCGTGAGCCGAATCAGCCCACTCAAGTGGATCTCGTCGAGGTGGTGGACTCAGTGCTCGCGCTTTATCACTCTCGGCTGGTTGCCGCGAAGATCGTTGTCGAAAAAGAAGTGCGCGTGAGTTCCCTCTCCATCCTCGCGAGCCCCGGAGAGCTGCGCCAGGTAATCGCTAACATCGTCGGCAACGCACTCGACGCGATGCGCCATGGAGGTATACTCCGTCTTCGCCTCTCCGTGACGACGAGAAACGGTAATCCGAAAGCGCGTCTCTCCATCGCGGACACGGGCCATGGCATACCGCCGGAGATTCTTTCAACGATCTTTGAGCCATTCATCACTACGAAGGGGGAGACCGGCACAGGCCTCGGGCTATGGGTCAGCGATGAGATCGCGAAGAAAAACGGGTGGTCCATGCAGGTTTACAGCTGCACTCGGATGAGCCGCTCCGGCACAGTCTTCTCCATCTTGATGCCGACGTAGGTCTGCAGGTCCGAACTGATACGTGCGGTTGCGACCGTCCATCCCTCAGACGAGTTCGGTTCCGTCTCCTCGGATGGCATCACAAAAGCGATTCCGTTCTGGATCTTCCGGAGAAGCCAGCTATGCTGTAGCGAGGATGGCAAGATTCGTTCAGCAGTCAGAAGCGTCCGTCGGGCGTCCCAATAGCAAGAAAGAATCGCGCGAGCCAACGTACTTTGCGGTGTGGCGCCCTCTCGAGAGCGGCGCGCGCCTGCTGGTTTTCTCGCGATGACGACGTTGCCAAAGATCGGCATTCTCGGGGTGGGCAGCATTGCCGAGGCCCTGACCGACGGCCTCTGCGCATTCGACGACCGTCGCGCCCAGATTCTGCTTTCTCCAAGAAACCACGTGATCGCGAACCGGCTCGCGTTACGCTATCCCAACGTCAGCGTCGCTACTGACAACCAGGCTGTCATAGATGGCAGCGAGATCGTTGTCCTTGCGGTTCGACCGCAGGTCACCGAACTGGTTCTTCGAGAGCTTCGTTTCCGGAAGAACCAGCACATCCTGAGCCTGATCGCCACCTTCTCCGTCGAGCAGTTGTCGCCGCTGGTAGCGCCTGCCACGGAGATTTCCCGAGCCGTTCCGCTTCCCCCCATTGCCGAACGTCAAGGTCCGCTGGCGCTTTACACCCGGTCGGAGGCGATCGCACAGTTGCTCGACGGTTTGGGTGTCCTGATCCGGCTTGAAAACGAGGCCCATCTCGACCTGATCAGCGCTGTCACCTCACTGATGGGTACGTACTTCGGCATGATGAGTGCGGTGGACGACTGGCTGATCGACGGTGGTTTCCAGCCCAAAGCATCCCGAGCCTTCGTGGCGGAGCTGTTCTCGAATCTCGCAAGAGCCTCGAAGACGCATCCCGAAGAGTCTTTCACTAGCCTCAGCAGGGACTACTCGACTCCCGGAGGTCTCAATGAGCAAGCATGGCGCGAGTTGCGAGCTGCAGGATGGGGCAACCAGATCCAAGCCGCGCTCGATCTGATCCTGGACCGCATCCACGGTCACGCAACCTTGGACACCCAGCTTCCCCGGAGACGTGAAGCCGGTTCATGACTAGCCTTAGTTCAAGGCAGGCTCACTCGTAATGATGGCTCGCCGCATTCCCCGAGTCGGCTGCTTTCCAATTTGGGACAATGAGACATGGCTGTCCCGTCTTCAACGCCCCCCGCACCATCCGGCACCCTCCATCCCCCGATGCTTGGCCGCGTACGCACCACCGTTCTCCTCGTAATGCTGGGGACCTTGATCGCGTGTCTGGTCTTCTCCTGGACAACGCGCGATGCCATGGAGCACCTTCCCTTTCTCCGCAATACGGCATCCGGCAGGCTTGCCTCTAGCCAGAACTCGTTGGTCGATCTTCGTCCCTGGCAGACGGCGTCTGCTCTCGCTCCCCTGGCGGTCTCAAACGAAGAGGCCGAGTTCGCGCAGGACGCCGAGCGACTGGCCGATCATGAAGTGGATCAGGCTTTCGCTTCAGCTCTTCGGGAGGCGACCGTACGCGTGCAGCACAGCGTTCTGACGGGCAATGCGCTCGCGCTGTCACAACGAGTCTCACAGTTGCAGGCCTTGGTGAAAAGCGACAAGGACCAGGTGAACCTCTTCTCACCCTCGACAGCCAACCCGAACAAATCGAACGACGGCTCTTTGGTGCAGGATACGCAGGACGACCTGGACATCGCCAAAGCGCAACTCGGACTCGACACCGACCAGTTGAATGATGCTCAAGAGGATCTCGCACGGGCCTCAGGCGACGATCGTGCGCAGATCCAAAGTGAACTGCAAGAGCACGAAGCCGCGATGAAGAGCTACGACAGCGGGCAGACTGCCGGAAAACAGGTCGCCGTGCTCTCGGCCAAGAGCTATGCGACACTTTCCGCGCTGGTCGGAGCGTGGAACAGTCAGCGTTCGCGGTACGGACTCATCCAGCAGGCACAGCAGCAGGCGCAAGCCGATGTGGCCACGCTGACCGCCGCGCATAACGCCTTGCAGACCAAAGCCAACGCGGTCTCGCAACCCGGCCTCGCACCGGATAGCGCAGACCACGCCACGCGACTCGCGTCCATCAAGGAACGTGGCGCGCAACGTCAGCTCCTCAGCATCTACGACGACCGCATCCAGACCGAGCAGCAACTGGCAACGGTCTACGGCAAGTGGGCCAGCCAGGTCCTCCTGCAGCACCGTATCGTGATGCACCTGATCCTGGGCTCGCTGAGCTGGATCGCGATCATTGTTATCGTGATGCTGCTGTGCGATGCTCTGCTCGTCCGGTTGATGGCGTGGCCAAACCTCGACCGCCGCCAGATGCTGACGCTTCGCGCGGTGTCCCGGCTCTCGCTGCAGATCCTCGGGGTGCTTCTGGTGGCGTTGGTCGTCTTCGGCTCCCCACAGCAGATGCCCACGATCCTCGGCCTTGCCACCGCTGGCCTTACCGTCGTCCTGCAGGACTTCATCCTCGCCTTCTTCGGCTGGTTTGTGCTCATGGGCAAACATGGCATCCACGTTGGCGACTGGGTAGAGATCAACGGCGTCGGCGGCGAGGTGACGGAGATCGGCCTGTTCCGCACCACGCTGCTCGAGACTGGCAACTGGACCGATACCGGGCACCCCACAGGACGCCGCGTGACCTTCATCAACAGCTTCGCGATCCGTGGCCAGTTCTTCAACTTCTCCACCTCCGGCCAGTGGATGTGGGATGAGCTCTCGGTGAGTGTGCCTGCAGGTGAAGACACTTACTCCATGATTGAAGACATCCATAAGACGGTGATCGAGGCAACCGAAAAGGATGCAGTGATCGCCGAACAGGAGTGGAAACGCGGCTCCCGGTCGGACGGACTCGGCCAATTCACCGCAGAAGCCACCGTCAACGTGCGCCCCTCAGGTTCCGGCGTGGATGTACTGGTGCGGTACGTCACGCGGGCCTCCGAGCGTGCGGAGATGCGCAACAGGCTCTTCCAAAGAGTCCTCGATGTACTACGCCAACCTGGGCCTTCCGGTAAATAGGGACCACTCTGCGGGTCAACTCGACGATGGGCCGGGAACGGGATGGACCGAGGTCAAGGGAGACTACCCTGCAGGCGCCCAGCGAGAGAGATTCGAGTCACCTAGAAACACTGGGCTTGATACCGCCTGGCCCAACTACGCTGGTCAAGATCTGCGGGGTACTCCATCAAAGCCTTGACCTTATTCCCGCTACCAGAAATAAACAGCCTCGACCTTGGGGGTGCCTGGTTCGCCGTCGATGATATCCGCGCTGAGCACAACTTCTAGGTTGCTGTTTCTGCGATTCGGAATGCGCGCCAGCGCGGTTCGCAGCAGCTCCTCATTGGTCACAAACTCGCCCGCGCTGATGGTGCCACCACGGCCGATCCCGGCTGCGACCACGGTCGGCTTCCCGGTCGTCACGTCCGTAAAGCGCGCCACGATCGCATAGTCGCGATAGTTATTCGTGGCCAGTTGCTGCGACCGGTGGACCACCCACCTCTGCTGCGTTGGCGACTGCGTATCCACAATGCTGAATGTGTTCATCGCGGGATCATTCGCGAAATGAAAGCGCAAGGGTGCCAGCAACCGCAAAGTCCACGTGTTGTCGAAGGCTCCGACCATCACGGAAGGCCCGCTGCGAAGTTGCGACAGTGTTGTCACGCCCTCGCCCAGCAGGCTGTAGTGTTTGTGACTGGCTTCGAGGACGCCGGCGATCTTGGCGATGGGGCTCACGTCGTCGATGACCACAGCCGTGAGGTTGTCTTTCAGCGTGACCTGCCTAGAGGGATCCTGCGCGTCACGCAGCGTGATCGCGGAATACTGCGTCTGGTCGGCAATACAGATGAGTACCGGATCCGCGGAGTTGAGGACCGGACGCCAGAACTCCGCCTCAGCGGTGGCGCTGCTGCCCACCCACATACGCCAAAGTCCAGAGCCGGCGAGCGCCAGCAGCCCGGCAGCCAGTATCAAGCCGCCAAGCAGAATCGATCGGGAGCGCATGCTTGCCGTGACGCGCCTGGCTTCGGGAAGACCGTCAATCTCAGATCCGGGAGAGGTCGATGGTGCTTCCTCCACGTCAGCGGACAAAGAGGCGACCGCCTCAACCTCCGGATGAGCGGGAGTGAAGACCGGGACATAACTGCCAGGCGGCAGCGAGACTCTCAGCTCGTGCGAATGCCCCGGATCCTGGTAATACTGCGCGATGCGCTTACGAATTTCGGCCGCCGTGACGCGGACGATGGGATCGGTCGCAGTGTCGTAGGTTGGCGGCTTCCCGAAGATCTCGATTCCGAGCGTCCGCTCCTTCAGCTGGTCGGCCTCGCCCGCCAGCGTGTGCTCGGTGACGTAGCGGAGGAACGACGGGAACCGTCGGCTGTGGCTGAAGTAGGGGTTCGCGAGCAGGCGCTCCAGCTGCTCCTCAACCGCGACTTTCTCCTCGTCCGTGTATGGGCTGCCGGAACGTAGAGTGTCGGTGAGCAAGCGCGAAAGCCTCCAGCGGGATTATAGAACCGATGGCGAGGAAGTGTCGTTCCATGAATCGCCCCCTGCAACCCCATCAAAACAAGACTCTTTACAGATAAGAATGGGGCTCTTTGCCGCAAGGCGCTGCACATGGCTCCGTTCAGGCCCCTATAACGGGCGGGCTTTCCAACGGCCTATTCGACCGCACGCTCAGATACTCAAAGAGCGGACAGGCAAGCTACAAATTCTGGAGGCTATATGAGGCTCACAACGATTCAGATGCGGATAGGCATGGCCCTTCTGGCCACTCCGCTCTTCTCCGCTCCCATGCTGCGTGCCCAGGTGGGTGCAGCCACCCTCAGTGGCGTAGTGCAAGACTCAACCGGAGCTGTCATTCCCAAAGCCACCGTAACGCTCCATAACCGGAGCACCGGCACGGACCGCCAGCTGCATTCGAACGGATCGGGGTCATTCACTTTCTCGGCCATTCCCTCCGGAGACTACGACATCGTCGTCACCCAGACGGGATTCTCGACGCTCACTCAGCAGGCAGTCCACCTCGATGCCGGCGACAACAAGTCGCTAAGCAAGGTGGTGCTGGCCCCGGGTGACGTGTCGCAATCGGTGACGGTCGACTCCACGGCTTCGGCCATCCCGCTCGACAGCGGCCAGCTTAGCTCGACGATCTCAGCGACGGATCTCGACCGGCTCTCGGTCGTCGGGCGGGACGCGACCGAACTGCAGCGGACCCTTCCAGGTTTCGCGATCCGCAATCTCGGCCCTGAGAACCAGGGACCGGATTTCTCGCAGGTGCAGGTGGGTCAGCCGACGCCCTACGCTTCCAACGGCGCTCCCGTGGCCGGGATCACGTTGAAGCTTGATGGTGCCAACCTGACCGACGCCGGCAACTTTGGAGCCAACCTCCAGAACATCAACGACTCGTTTGTCAGCGAAGTCCAGGTACAGACGTCAAACTTCGGCGCCGACCAATCAAATGGCCCAGTTATCATTCAGGGCATCACCAAGCAGGGCACGTCGAAGTACCACGGCTCCCTCTATACCTTTGCCCGCACCGCGCAGTTGAACTCCAACGACTGGCTCTCGAACAACAACAGCTTCGCGCGTCCCAATGACCGGTTCGTCTATCCCGGCGGCACGATCAGCGGTCCGGTGCCGTGGCTAAAGAAGCTCACATTCTTCGCCGGCGCGGAGTACGACGCGCAGCGAAACGTCTACGCTTACGGCAGCGCGGGCAGCGCGATCGTTCAGGCGCTCGTGCCGACTGCAAACATGCGCAAGGGCAACTTCAGCCAGCAAGAGATCAACACCATGCTCGGCCCCCTCGCGACGAACGGCACCTACGGGACCTTCAATGTTGCGCCCACCGTCGGTGACGACGGTTCGGGTCTGGCTAACGGCAACATCGCTGCCTACCTCAATCCCGGCGCAATGGCTCTCGTGAACGGAACAATCCCTCTACCGAACCTTCCGGCTACCGGTCTTGATGGCTATAACTACCGCACGATCGACCTGGTGAACAATAACGTGAGCCAGTACGCGGGCCGCATGGACTATGCGATCAGTCCGCGCAATCTCGTCTTCGCCCGCTACAGCTTCGAGAAGGGCAAGCAAGGCCAGCCCCTGGTTCCGTACTACGCACCTGGGGGCATCATGGGTGCGGTGAATACTCCTGGCTATGGCGTCAACAACGATACGTTCACGCACAGCGGTGCATTGAATTATGTTGCGGTGCTGAGCTCGACGATGACCAACGAGGCCTACCTCACAGTGGCCTCGTTTACCGAGTCCTTCGATGCGCGCAATCTCGCCGCGCTGCAGAAGTCCGCGATCAGCTACCCCTACAACGGAGCGTTCGACAATGGCAGCACGCAGTATCCACAGCTGGCAACCTACGCTCCGTACGGCGGCCTTCCGCTCGGCCTGTTCCCGGATTACTCCACCAATCCTCTGCAGCTGAAGAAGGTACAGCCCAACGTCGGTGATAACTTCACCAAGGTCTTTGGAAGACACACGCTCAAGTTTGGTGTCTTCGGTCAGCGCACCGTGAACAACCAGACCGCGACCAATCCCACCACCAGCGGCGCGATCCAGAATTACTACTTCGGCGGCGCGGGCAGCTACTTTGCCGACTATAACGGCAAGTATCCGGACGGCTCCCCTGCTTACGGCAATGCACACTTCAACAGCGGCAATGCACTCGCGAATTTCTTCGAGGGCCAGATTCAGGATTGGCATCAGCAGAACTTCAATCCATACACCAACCTCTACTTCTGGAACATCGAAGGCTACGGGCAGGACACCTGGCGCATCACGTCGAATGCGGTGGTAACGTTCGGCGTGCGCATCGCCAAGCTGGGAGCCTGGAAGGATGCTCACGGACTTGGTGCAGCAATCTGGAACCCGGCCCTGATCAACAGCACGCAGAACCCGACCACCAATCCGCTTCCGGGCCTCACCTGGCACGGCATCAGCCCGACCACACCCAATGCGGGCATCACGGATCCCCCGATCTTCTTTGAACCACGCGGTGGTTTCTCCGTGGACCTCTTTCACAACGGCAAGACGGTGGTTCGCGGTGGCGCCGGCATGTACCGCTTCCATGACTCCGTCGTCGATGTAACCAGTGAGTTTTCGGAAGCCGAGAACGTGCGCTACACCGATCTGCAGGGCTTCGGCGATAACACGCTGGAAGGCGTCAACACGCTCCACCTGAACCCCAACACCTACGGGAATGCCGGTGGCACGCAAACCTCTATCCCTCCATCCACCGTGTATGGCCTTTTGCCTACCGACAACGAAGAGCCGGTGACCAATAACTACAGCTTGAGCGTGGCCCAGCAGATGCCCGGCAAGTTCATCCTGCAGGTCTCGTATGTAGGCAACAACAGCAACTCGCTGATGAACAACGGCACCACGCAGCCAGTAGTGCTGGACAATGTCAACGCAATCCCTGTCGGGACGTTGTTCACCGCGGCCGCGGCCAAGGCGATCAACAGCTTTGCTCCGGGTGCCTGCAACGCAACCGGCTGCACACCGCAGCAGGCAGCGTCCCTGGATACGATCTATAACTACCCCGGAGATAAGTCGATCCAGAACGCACGTCCTTATCCGCGCTATAACCAGATCCTCGTACCGCGGCATAACACCTTTGCCAACTACAACGGTATCCAATTCGAGGCGATCAAGCAGGTAGGGAAGCTGAACTTCAACGTGAACTACACGTTCTCTAAATCGCTTGGCATCCTTGGCTCTGCGGCAGACTTCAATTACACCGCGGGCATGGATCCGTTCAACATCTACAACAACTATGGGCCGATGAACTTCGACCGCACGCAGGTATTGAACCTCAGCTACTCCTACCAGACAGGCAAGGTCACGCAAGAACATCTGCTGGGCGGCTTCATCAACAACTGGCTGATCTCCGGCATCACCAACCTGCAAAGCGGCGGCAACATGCAGACGGGCGTGAGTCCCTCGCCTGACTTCTACGTCACGGGCACGGTGGGCGGTGGAGGGAATCCTTACACGATCAGTAACACGAGCGTACTGGGAACTCCGGACGTCAGCCTGCAGCCGGTGCTGAAGTGCGATCCACGCCACGGCCTCACGGCCAACCAGCACGTGAACGCCTCATGCTTCGGTCTTCCAGCAACAGGTACCCAGGGACAATACATCTTCCCTTACTCGCATGGGCCCGCATACTTCAACAGTGATCTGTCGCTGGAGAAGGGCTTCGGCCTTGGCGGTGTGCGGAGGCTGCGGTTCCGTTACGCGGCGTTCAACTTCATCAACCACCCCGTACACAGCTTCATCTCAAGCTACGCTGCGCAGACCACGCTGCAGCTGAGCGACACCAGCGCCGGAGGAACGCCGCAGACCGCGACACCTCCCGCAGGAACAAGCTTCGGCTACTCTCCGCTGAAGCTCGGCCGCAGGCTGTCAGAGATCTCGCTCAAGTACGAGTTCTAAACGCCGCGGAGGCCATGGCGCAGCGGCCATGGCCTCCGTGTCTCTTTCAAGGGCCCATTCCGCCCGCTTCTCTCTGCTCTTGTTTTTGGAGTGCTTCATGCCGAAACCACGGCTCGCCGCCGGGACGTTGATCGCCTGCTTTACGGCGCTGACCGCCTATGCCCAGGGCTCTTCCAGCCCTACCCCTGCGGTACAGGGCAATGCAATTACAAAGGTTCAGAATCTGCCCAACGGCGTCGAACTTACCTCAGGGCCTACGCTCCTTCGTATCATCGCTCTGCGGAATGACATCATCCGCGTTCGCGCCGGCCACAACGGCACATTGGGCGAAGATGCATCCTGGGCCGTGCTACCGGAGAAGCGCGCCGCTTCGATTCTTGTAACGCCTCTGAAGACCGAAGGAGATGCGGGGTTCAGCACACGCTCGATACGAGTCGCCGTGAGCCTGCAGTCCGGCGAACTCACCGTGCGACGTGCCGACGACACCATCGTCTTGCACGAATCCCTTCCTCTCGCGTTTACCAGCGGAGGCTTTCAGCTCACCGAGACCATGCCCGTCGACGAACACTACTTTGGCCTCGGCGATAAGACCGGCCCACTGGATCGTCGCGGCCATGCCTTCACAATGTGGAACACCGACGCCTATCGCTTTCAGGAATCCACGGATCCGCTTTACAAAACAATTCCCTTCTTCCTGATGTTTCGCAAGGGCCAAGCAGCCGGTGTACTGCTGGACTCAACGTGGCGATCAAGCTTCGACTTCGGCGTGCGCGCTCCGGCTGCATACACCTTCGGTGCGGAAGGCGACAACGTCGACTACTACATCCTCGCCGGCCCAACGCCACGAGCCGTCGTCGAATCCTATGCATGGCTCACCGGCGCCGCTCCCTTGCCTCCTCGCTGGATGCTTGGCTTCCAGCAGTCGCGCTATACCTACACCCCTGCCAGTCGTCTGATGGAAGTAGCGGAGAGACTTCGCACCGATCGCATTCCCACCGATGCCCTGTACCTCGACATTGACTTCCAGGACCGCAATCGCCCCTTCACTGTCGACACAACCACCTTCCCGGATCTGAAAAGCACCTTGGCGAAGTTGAGCGCGATGCACTTCCATACGGTTGCCATCACCGATCTTCATATCGCATCCGCTCCTGGCCAGTCTTACGCTCCCTACGACAGTGGCATCGCAGGTGACCGGTTCCTGCGTCAGCCGAATGGCTCTCTCTACGTGGGCTCGGTGTGGCCGGGCCCCGCCGTGTTTCCGGACTTCACGCAGGCCGCGACGCGCGCATGGTGGGGACCGCTCTATGCCCCGTTCGCTGCGATGGGCTTCGAGGGTTTCTGGAATGACATGAACGAACCTTCCATCTTCGACTCACCAACCGGCACGATGCCGCTCGACACGCTGCACCGTATTGAGGAACCTGGCTTCCGCACGCGTACGGCAACCCACGCTGAGATCCACAACGTCTATGGCATGGAGAATTCGCGCGCCACCTACGAAGGCCTGTTGAAGCTACAGCCCGATCAGCGCCCCTTCGTACTCACGCGCGCCAGCTACGCCGGTGGACAGCGCTACGCTGCCACGTGGACGGGCGACAACAGCAGCACGTGGAATCATCTCCGCATGACCGCACCCATGTTGAAGAGCCTCGGCCTGGGGGGCTTCAGCTTCAGCGGCGCCGATGTCGGAGGTTTCGCTGGTACCGCGACGGCTGACTTACTCACAAAGTGGATCGAGGTTGCAGCCTTTCATCCCATCGACCGCGACCACTCTGAGAAAGGTACCGGCGACCAGGAGCCATGGGTCGGCGGAACGGCACAGGAGGACATTCGCCGCCGCTTCATCGAGGAGCGCTATCGCCTGATGCCGTATCTCTACACGCTTGCCGAAGAGACGTCTCGCACAGGCATGCCGATGCTCCGGCCCTTGTTCCTCGACGATCCGCAGGCAACCACCGACGGGCATCCCATCGACATCGACGCGGGCGTGGAGAGCGAGTTCCTGCTCGGGCATGATCTGCTCATCGCTCCGCCGCCGTATCCTGAGGCTCCCGATGCGTACACCGTCGAGTTCCCGTCACCGCACTGGTTCAATTATTGGACCGGAGAAGTGGTTCCTCAGCCACCTCCGCCGGTGAGGACGCCGAACGCTCCCGCTGCAGCCATGGACCGCATTCCGCTTTATGCCAACGTGAAGCCGGAACTTGCGACCCTGCCCGTATTCGTTCGCGCAGGGTCGATCCTGCCGATCGCTCCCCTGACCCAAAGCACAGACGAAACTCCAGCGGGCCCCCTCACGTTGCGTGTTTACGCTGGGGACGAATGCCACGGCTCACTCTACACGGACGATGGGAAGAGCTTCGGGTATCGCCGCGAAGAGTTTCTGCGGCTGACGTTCCGCTGCGAAGTAAGGCCCGACGGTATGACCTTGGACGTGTCACCGCGCGAAGGCAGCTATGCACCGTGGTGGACGCAGGTTCGCGTGGAGGTGTATGGATGGAAGCCAGCGGCTGGCCTGCTTACCATCAACGGCAAGCAGAGTTCTGCCAGCATCCAGCAGGCGGTGAACGCCTTAGTGTTCACCATCCCCGAACGCAAAGAGGGCAGCCGCATCACACTCCGCTAAGGTTGAGAAGCGACCATGAGGCTACAGAACGGCATCGCGGGAATGCTTTTCCCTATTCTGGTATTCGCCACAGCAGGAATGAGCTTGAACCTGCCGGCGAAGGCGCAGCGGCTCGTCTTTGCGCATTACATGCTCACGAACCAGGACTACCAGGGAGATGATGGCACGGCCGCGGCGCAGGAGCTCAAGATCTCATCCTACGAGCGCGAGATAAAGGAAGCGCAGGCCGCTGGCATCGATGGCTTCGCCCTCAACGCAGGCGGCTGGCTGCATGAGAGCTATTACATTCGCTATGCGGCTCAGATGTTCGAAGCGGCAGCACGCCTGCATAGCAGCTTCCATCTGATGTTCTCCGCCGACATGTGCTGCGGCAACGCCGCGGCTGACATCGAAGATATGATGCGCCGCTTTGCCGGGAATCCACGTTACGCCGAGGTCTACTTCCGCTATCGCGGCGCATTCGTTCTCACCACCTTCAGCGGCGAGAAGCTCGGCCCCTCGTTCTGGCAACAGGTGCGCAACGATCTCGCGAACGGCACGAATCCATCCACCAGCCTCGAGCCCACAGCGCTAAAAGAGGTTGCCGGCCCTCCCGGGGCGCCGCGCTTGCCCATCTTCTTCGTGCCCGCATTCTTCTGGGGTGGAGAACTCCCGCACGAAGACGATATTGGGAAAAACTTGAATACGTGGAGTCAGGTGATCGACGGCGCCTTCTACTGGGGTATCGCTGGACTGCCCGGCTCGGGAGGCGAGATGGATCAACTCCTCAGTAACGACGCCTATGCGCACGCGCTACACAGCACCGGCAAGCTCTACATGGCTCCCGTCGCTCCGGCCTTCTGGGGATCGAACGCCAATCGCTACTACGAGTACAACGGCTACGAAGGCATGCGCTCGATGTGGAAGAGCGCCGCTGAAGTGACGAAGCCCGATTGGGTCGAGATCATCACCTGGAACGACTTCATCGAAGGCACGTACGTCAGCCCGATTGACGATCCAAACCGCTACCCCAACGCGAGCTTCCTCAATGCGAGCGGCATCCCCGTGGGCACGCAAGACTACTTTCCAACCCACTCCGGAATGACGGCGCTTCTGCCTTGGTTTATCCGTTGGTACAAGACTGGCACAGAGCCACCCGTTACTCGGGACATCGTCGCCATCGCTTATCGCTCCACGCTCGCAGCCGACTCAGCGACACCATCTGTGGCACATCGTTACGGAGGCGTGAGCGCGACGCTTTACATCACCGTCAATTCGACGGGGCCCGCGGAACTCATTGTCACGATGCGAGGAACACGCCGATCATTTGCGGTCCCAGCCGGTAGCCACGACTACCGCGTTCCACTCCTGCCCGGGCCGCCACCAGTGGTCGAGTTGGAGCGCGGCAACGTACAGGTTTGCAAGGTCCGTGGTGGAAGCTCAGTCGTAGGTGCCGCAGCCTTCAATAACCTCTACGTCTCGACTGCAAGTTGTACGACCCCATAGCCCACTTCGTTACCCATCGCATTCCTTTGAAATGGCTTTGGCTATGGGCAACATCCTGATGAATCCTGCTCCGCAGAAAACGCTACTTCTTCATCCAAAGCCCCCATCTTCTCAAGGTCAGATATTGGCAGAAGACTAACAACCATAATGATTCAAAACTATCGAGACCGAGAAAATCCGGCCATTGGGTGCACCGCACACCGGTGGGCGAGGAGTTCCCCCTTTCTCCCCCTCAAGAGAAGATCACTCCCTTCTTAAGGAGGAGGCATCCGTACCCGCGAGGTTCGCTCGTGGAGACGATGGCATACGCTTTGCGCGCACGATCATAGAACTGCTCGCGTGTCAGGCCCTGAAGCTCTACGTGCCTTCCCTCGGACTTGTCGATGATCCTTTGACATTCCTTCTGAACTTCAGGGATATCTTCGGGAGCATGGACCTGCATCATTCGATGGGCGGGATCGTCGACGAAGGTATCCAGAGGGAGGAGTTGCATACAAGCCTCCAATGCAGTCGTCAGCGGCGCTCCATCGAGCCGCACCAGCCGTTGCGCCATGGAAGCAGCGGGGAAGTTGCAATCTACGAGTGCAATCTCATCCCCGTGCCCCATCGATGCAAGAACGTGAAGCAGATCCGGCGTGTGCAACACATGTAAGGTTTTCAACATGCTCAGGCTCCTTTTCTATCGAGCGGACTTGGCTACTCTATATGTCCGCCCTTAGTTTCCTTCACCTGACTACTGTGCGTCTTTGACGCAGCGGAATCCCAGAGCTCCCGAACGGTCGTAACTGGGAGCCATAAGCAGCAGTTTGCCATGTTGCTCGTTCTTGTACGCTTGTGGGAAGTACCAGATTGAGCCTTGCGGCTGATAATGGCTTCCTCCACGCACAATGGCGGCGCGAGTATGTTCATCGACGTACTCATCGGTCCACTGCCAGACATTTCCGACCATGTCCATGACGCCGAATGGGCTCGCTCCGTTGGGATGTGCATCCACATCGCTCGCGGGAAGCATCGTCCGCCCCTTGTCCGGAGTCGGTGCCGCAGCATCATTCCCCGTAGCGCAGCCAACAGCTCCACCGCCTCGTGAGGAGAGCCAATCGCAGTTCCCCCAGGGAAAGCTGCGCTCGTCTTTTCCTTGTGCAGCGTACTGCCACTCCCACTCGTGGGGAAGCCTCTTCCCCGCCCACTTCGCATATTCACGGGCATCCTCGATCGCTACCCAGGTGACCGGTTTGTTGGCCCATCCATTAGGATAGGAACCGTCCTTCCAGTCCTTGAGGAAGTTGAGGCTATCTTTAGGGCTATAGTGCGTAGCATCGAGAAACTTCTTGAACTGAGCGTTGGTCACCGGATACTTATCCATGAAGAAAGGCTTAATCTCCATGGGGTGTTCATGAAAGCGTCGAGCGCTATCTTCCCAGGAGTATTGAACATCGACGCCGATGTCGTTGGAGCCCTCGATCTCCACACCTTGCACGCGGAAGAGATAATCGCCGCCCTCGATGCGAATCATTCCTTCAGGCGCGGATGCGGTACGGGGCGAAGCCGGAATCTCGACCATATGCTGTGGCAGAGCGTGCCACTCCGCCGAGTAAGAGGACAAAGGCTTTGCCGTCATCCCCTTCATCTTCTCCATCAACGCCCTTAGCTTTGGATCGAGTTCGCCGGAAGTAGCGAAGATCGCGCCGTAGCCGTGGCTCTCGGTCGAAAACGAGAGCACCGCCTCCTCACCATGTATCTCGGGCTTGAGTTCGGCTCCCCGATAGAGATCGAAGTACCGCGTTCCCTGCTTATACGGGACCGCCATCTGAGTTCCATCAACGTCGTACTCATTGCGATTCACGATCGTCCACACCGTCTGGTCGCCTAACGGCCACCGGCTTGAGAAGACACCATACCTCCGCATCGGGTAGAGTGGCTCCCAGCTTTGGCTCGCAAAAAACGGAGCCACGGCGCGCTCGATGGTTGCCACACGGCGAGTTGCCTCCGCGTCACGTGGAGTGACTCCGTTCCAAATGCCCCAGACGTTCTCCCAGCTCTCCCAGCCTTCACCATTGAAGAAAGCGTATTGCAGGGCGTTGGTCTTATCGCGATCCCAACGGCCCTGAATATTGACCTGGTGACGCGGGTCGAGCCAGCGATATCTGTCGACACCTGGAGCGAAGGTATACTGGTACTGGCCCCATGTTTGGACATTCCAGGCGAGAGCCTCATCGCTGGGGCCATTCTCAGGTTCGAACGCGAGCGGATGGCCAACCTTCTCCGCCGCGAGAGAGAACGCAAGCGGCACGCCATCCTGTGTGTCACCATTGATTCCGTCAGCGTCAATCTGCTTCATAAACTCGGCAATGGCCGTGGGCCAGTCGCTCCCCGGGTCCCTCGTTCCTTCGTCCCACATCATCATGGGAAACAAGACCTTCACGCCGCGCTTGTGAAAGTCCGCGACCATCTGTTTCAATCCATCGACGCCACCGGGCATCGACCGGGTGATGTCATGCTGGTTCCGGTCGTCGATGCCTACGTTTGGATACACCGGCCAAACCAGTACCGCATCGATGCCGCCGTACCGATTGTCAAGATCATCGAGATACCGGTCGACGGTGTATTTCCCTGCGATGGGATCGTATAAGTAACGGTCATGCACCATCATCTGAGGCTGAATAAAGCTGTGTTCCGCCCACTGAAGTTGCGGCAGGTTGTACCGAGATCCGTCGTAGCCCGTTCGAATGAGGCGCTCCGTGCGCCAATGCGTGATTTCGGCCAGCCAGTCGCGGTGGGTGGCAGGCGTACAAGCCACGGCACCGGGCCGCGTAATAGGGCCTGACGCCAGGCATGGCGGCGGAGCTATCAGCTGGCCTTGAGGATTTCCGCCGAACCCGCCGCCGACCTGAGCGCTTGCCTGTGCTGCGAAGATGACAGCGAGAAGAGAGAGGCCCGCTGTGCACCAAATCGTTTGGAATTCAGTTTTCACTTCCTGGATCCTTTCGTGCAAATCGTTTGCATTCATTCACCACCAACGCAAGCCGAGCGCTGGCAAATCCGGGGTAACCACGCTGGACCTAACTTGGTGTGACTTCCCGGGCAACTTGGAGAGATTCGTCTTCCAAGAATTGCTCGACTTCGGTCATGCTCGGCATCGACGGCTGCGCCCCCGAACGTGTCACTGAGATAGCGGCGACCGCCGCGGCAAACGCAGCGCTTTCTATCGGGGACTTTCCAAGCATCAGCCCCGTAGCGAAGCCTGCATTGAAGGCGTCGCCAGCAGCTGTTGTATCAATTGCATCAACCGCGAATGCGGGAACAAGACTACCTTTGCCCCCCTGCGATACCAGATATGTCCCATGGGCACCCATCTTCAAGACCACTCCGCTGCAGCCCTTGGATAGGAACGTTCCTGCCATCTCCGCAGGAGCCGGCGGATTCGATTGAGCAGGTCGATCTCCGAGATAGAAAGCCGCTTCCGTTTCGTTCGGGGTGAACCACGCGATGTTCTTGAAGATGCCCGGCGGCAGTTCCATCGCGGGCGCGGGGTCAAGAATCAGGGGAACACCTTCCAGCGCGCAGAGCTGAGCCAGGTGCTCAACGGTTTCCAGTGGTATCTCAAGTTGAGCCAGAACGATCCCGGCGCTTCGCAATATTGCAATGTTTGCATCAATATCTGCGGGAGTGACCTTAGCATTGGCGCCGGGCGCGAGAACGATGCTATTTTCTCCGCGCTCCGACACCACAATCACAGCGACACCGGAAGCGCCATCGCTTATGGAAACACCACTGATATCGACGCCCGCCTCCACGAGAGAGGTTCGAAGTTCACCACTGAATGTATCGTTTCCAAGACGCCCGATGAGGCGCACGGGATAGCCCAGCCGAGCAATAGCCACGGCTTGATTCGCACCTTTGCCGCCTGGATGAATCTGGAAGTCCGATCCAATGACGGTCTCACCGACCACAGGGATTCTTTTAGTGACAGCTACCAGGTCTGTGTTGATGCTTCCGACAACGACAATTGGCTTTTGCGCAGGCAATTCATTTCTCCTCAGATATCGACGAAGGTTTGCTATGAAAAGATCGGGGCGCAAGCGATCGCAGTCAAACCCCCGAGAAAGAAGAGAAACATCCATTTCAGGCTAGCCTTGGAGCGGGCTGGAGCGGCGCTGAATTCGTGCCAGACGAACACACCCCAGCACGCCGAAATCATGGTTGCACCTTGCCCGATTGAATAAGAAACGGCGGGTCCTACGATGTGCGCCTGCGATGCTACGAAGTTCGCCATCGCGCCAGTACCCCAGATCGCTCCTCCAACGACACCCCATACGTGCCACCTGCCCGGTGCCTCCCAATACACTCGCATCGAGGCAGGCTTATCGCCATCCAGAGGAAAGCGCATGAAGATGTAGTTCACCGGTACAGCGCATATCGCAACACCGAGCGCAAAGAAGAACAAGACGGAGTAAGGACCCGGCCCGCCTTGTCCCGTCATTGCCTTCGAGACAAAGGGGTAGAAGGTGCCCATGAGAAGGCCAGCGATCAAACTAATCACAATACCGCGGCGGCTCATGGCGGTACGCTCTGTTTCACGCAACCTGTAGGCGACGGCGTCGAACACGATGGCTGCCACCACCAGCGCGATGCCCCCGAACAACAAAAATGGATTCCCTTTGGGCGAGATAACGTAACTGCTGATGGCGCCAACTACGAGCGCCAAGCCAATGCCTATAGGAAAGGCGACTGCAAGTCCCGCTATGTCGATCGCGGCGACCAGCAGCAGATTGGCTATATTGAAGATGGCGCCGCCAGCCAAGGCGAGGAGAATCGCGCTCGTGCCGGTGTGCGCGACATCAGCATAGAAAGACCTCCCAACCGTGCCCAGACTTCCTAAAGTTGAGCCCCATAGAATTGCCCCAGCAATCAGACCGATGACATAGTCCCAGTAAAAGAGTTGGAACCTATATCCGGGACAAAGCTTCATCGAGTTCGCCCACGATCCCCAACACAGCATGCTGAGGATCATGAACAAGAGTGCCAAGCCATACGTTTCAGGTTGATACACGGATCTCCTTTGTCCTTCGCAATGCTGACCGAACGACCTCACATGAAGAATTTAACCTGCTGCGCGAATCGATCGGCGACCGCTTGAGCGAAGGTGCAGTCCAATCGAAATATCCAAACAGCGATTCTCATTTCTATGGCGCTATCCTTGGGATCCATTCTCGTGGCAGCCAAGGCTTGCATCGACCTTGGCTGCCCGCACGAAATCCGTTCCTTGTCTAGAAACTCAGCCGTAAGGCGAGCTGGATTTGTCTGGCCGGTCCGGCGGAAGTGATCTTGCCAAAGAGCGACGACGACAATGAGGTTGTTGGATTGTTGAAGGGTGCCCTATTGAAGAGATTGAAGACATCTGCGCGAAATTGGATCTTGGAGTTTTCTCGCGGCAGGAAAGGAAAGTTCTTCACGAAGCTCACGTCGGAATTGAAAAACGAGGGCCCAATAAGGCTATTGCGCCCACTATCGCCATATGTCCCCAATGTTGTAAGTGGTGTCGCGTAGCCTGCCTGGTTGAAATATCCTGTTGCCCCATGCGACGTCCATGACAGCCGGCTGCCGCAGCCGGCACAAGGAGCCGTGCCCGTCTTATTCAGGCGCAGATTCCCCATATCCCTGCCCCCTCCGAGCCATGGTGCGGAAGAACCGGTGGTCACCGAGAAGGGTGTACCGGAGCTGTAGGCAACGATCCCCGAAAGCTCCCATCCGCCCAGGGCATAGTGCGCAAAGCCCAGTTTATTGAACTGCGGCAACTCCCACACCCCATTAATACGGAGGAGGTGCTTCTGGTTGAAGTCGGACAGAGCATATTCGCCGACGATCGGACTCACAGGATTTTGTTCGCTGGCTCCGTCCGCATCGGCGGTCGAGCCAGGGTCGAGGGACTTCGCGAAGGTGTACGCCAATTGCATGGTGAAACCTGCTGAAAGGCGCTTACGTGCGGCAACCTGCAACGAGTTGTAGTTGGAGAAACCAATATTGGCGATTCGTGTGATGCCGGCGTAATAGGTGGGTAGGAAAGGGCGGTTCGCCTGGGAGAATTTCGAGGCTAGCGCCGCAGTCGTTTCGGTCGTTGGGTTGAACACACCGGCGTTTGCCTGGTTCCCGTTCCACAGCCGGTTTCCATGGCTGCCCACATAGCCGGCCTGGACCATGAAGTCTTTCGGAAATTCATGCTGCACATTGAGATTGTATTGCTGAGTGAACGAATTCTTGAGGTTTGGGTCCGGCGAGTAAAACTGCGCCGGAAATGGCCAGAGCGGATTCTTTCCTGGACTCGTGTATGGATATGGAAAGGGATTCGTGATTCCAGTTCCCTGGTAGGGATTGGTGAAGGTGTTAGGAGTGAAAATCAGTTGCGTCTCAAAGGGTGGGGCCTCAATGGCGTTGGCCATCGTGATGGCTCCGGGCGGGTTATAGAAGATTCCATATCCCCCGCGAACCGCTGTCTTTCCGTCGCCGAAGACATCGTAGGCAAATCCAAGTCGTGGCGCCACGCTACCCTTATCCCAGAATATGGTTCCAGGCGGAATGCCCGGATCTCCCGGGAACGCGAGACCAGGAGGGGCCGTTGGGAAGCGAGTGGACTGATAAGCGGGATTGAAATTTACGACGGGAGAGTCATGATTGAACTCAACCCAGGGTTGAATAAGATCCCATCGTACGCCTAGATTCAGCGTCAACCGCGATAATACCTTATAAGTATCCTGAGCAAAGAGGCCCACTTGTACTGAATGCTCATTACCGAAATACGGGGTGTACTCTCCGAAGGTAATCGGCTTCCCAACGAGATAATCCGCCCAATTGTTTCCAGTTTCCGCACCGCTAAATGTTGGATTTCCGGAGGAGTTCGTGCTGGTCCATAGGATTTTCTCGGCTTCGCGAAGGGCGGTGGCGCCGAACACCCATAGGTGTCTTCCCTTGACCCACGTCAGCTTTGCATCGGCTTGTTTCAAGGCCGTATTCTCATACCACGGATTTCCGGAACCAAAGGTCGTGACGCCAGATACCGAGACCTGCGGGGATACGTTGGCTCCGGAGGTGGCATACTGAGCGCCCATTTGCTCCGCTGTCACGATGGTCCCGAAGGGCGTTCCGGTAGTCGTGATATTCGTGTCCGAGAACCCGAAGTCGCCTATGACGTTGGGTGAGAAGGTGTGTGTGTCTCTGACGGTAGTGCCCCAGTTGGCCTGCGCAAAGTTATCGCCGTACTTTGATGAAAGAAGGGAGGAGTATGGTGGACCGGTTACGGCCGCGTCAACCATATGGAAGAAGCGAACATATGTCTGATCCCGCTTTGTTGTGCGGTAATCACCTCTGATCGTGTATTGGTTACCGGTAGTCGGACTTGGCACTTGATCCGTGTTCAGCCCTGTGGTCGCATTCGGAATAGGTATATAGGTTCCCATGAAAGCGACCGAGACCGGATCCCATTCGCTTTGCGGTATTTGGTTTTTCCCTGCATATCCGTTGGCTACGGAGTAATTACAGGGAGTAGTGCCTGTACCCGGACCATTGCCATTTGTACCGCAGGTTGCATTCTTGGGGTCGACGAGTTGCGCGGAAACTCCGCTAAAGTCGCCCGTGCGCTGAGCCGGCGTAATTGTGGCGAGGCTCTCCAGCGTCACCTGGTGAAGGCGCAGTCCCTCGTAGGTGGCGTAGAAGAACGCCTTGTCCTTGAGGATGGGCCCGCCCCCAGCGACGCCGAATTGATGTTGCTTATAGATCGGATTCGGCGCTGGCGCATTGACAAACCAGTTTCTGGCGTTGAGGGCGTCATTGCGAAGAAATTCCCATGCCGAGCCGTGGAAAGAGTTTGTTCCCGATTTGCTGACTGCGACGAAAGCTCCTCCGGACGCGTGACCGTACTCGGCGCCGAAGCTATTCGTCAAGAGCGAGAACTCTCCAATTGAGTCAGGATTCGGAAGATTCGCTGGGCGGTTATAGAGCCCGGTTACAAGGATCGCGCCATCGAGCGAAATCTGACTGCCATTTGCGCGGCTTCCATTTACGGTGAGCAGCGGGCCGCTGCGCTGGTTGATCACCACGGCGGGCAGACTGCTGGTGCCTGCACCGGATGCCGAGGCAGTTCCAACGCCGGGCACCAGGGTCACGAGTTGGAGCGAATTGCGAGTATTGAGTGGCAACTCCTGGATCTGCGTGGTGTCGACCTCTGTACGGAGAGCTGCAGAGGTGGTATCGACCTGCACAGCCGCCGCAGCGACCTCAACAATCTCGGACACGCTTCCGACTTGCAGAACGACATCCACGCGGGCAGTTTGTCCGCCCTCAAGAACAATGCCGGACTGAGTGTACGTCTTGAACCCGGCCACTACGGCCTTCACGCTATACGTTCCCACCGGCAGGGAAGGTATGACATATTCGCCAGCGTCTGAGCTGGTGATGACACGGTTCAATCCAGTGCCCGTATTGCTAACTTCGATCTTCGCGTTGGGGATGGCAGCGCCGGTGGAGTCAACGACCTTACCGGACATCTGGGCATTCGTCGCCTGGGCATGTGCGACGCTAGCCCCACCCGCTGTGAAGGTGAGCAAGAACAGCCATAATAGCAGCCGGGATTGCAGATGCAGCCAGCCACCCTTCGTTTTGATTTCCATGGTTCAGCCTCCAGTTTCGATTTCATCGAGGTCCCGACCTGCGCAGTTTCGTGGGGTTCGCGCTCAGTTGAAAGCTTTCAAAATGAACGCCGATGAAAGTAACGGCTGTTTTGGAATGTTGTCAAGCATTTTGTCTAGAGCCGCACGAATGCTCCTCGCCTAAGCGCGAATCATGATCGGGTCGTCGAGGGGTGGTCGTACGAAGGGCGACTGTCCGCAATTGAAATATTTCAAAATTGAACATATCCTGTGTCTATTGGTTACGATCCATCGCGACCACATTCATAGAACTTTCACAGGGAGTGCGCCATGGCCAATATGCAGGAGATCGCCAGGATGGCGGGGGTCTCCCTTGGCACAGTCTCACATGTGCTCAACAACAGCGCGAAGGTTCGAGAGTCAACGCGAAAGCGTGTGCTCGAGGCCGTGCAGTTGGTTGGATATCAGCCCAGCCAGTTGGCCCGCGGTCTGCGGCGCGACAAGACCAACATGATCGGGATGATTATTCCGGATATAACTAATCCATTTTTCCCTGCAGTCGTCCGGGGCGCGGAAGATGTGGCTTTCTCCAATGGATATCGTTTGATTCTATGTAACACCGATAACGACCATTCCAAAGAGATCATCCATCTGAATGAGCTTCGAACTTACTTGCCAGCAGGCCTCATCGTTATTCCATCAAATTTCAGCGACCTCACGACTCAGGCAGAGTATTACCGGCGCGCCGGGGCTGGCGTCGTGTGCATTGACCGGCTCCCGAAGAACTGGAGCGGCGACAGTGTGACTTCGGACAACGAAGCCGGAGCCTACAACGCAACTCGTCACCTGATTCAATTGGGACACACCAGGCTTGCGACGATCACAGGCCCTCTGCACCTTACCAACGCAGCTGAGCGTCTTGAAGGCTTCAAGCGCGCCATGAAGGAGGCGAAGCTTCACCTGTCTCCGGAGTACGTTCAGGAGACCAGCTTTGACAAGCAGGGCGGACATGCCAAGACTCTTGTCTTGCTGCGCCTGATTCCGCGCCCCACCGCGATTTTTGCTGGTAATGACATGATCGCCCTGGGAGCCTTGCTAGCCATCCGCGAAGCGGGTCTTCGCTGCCCTGAAGAGATCTCTCTCATGGGCTTCGATGATCTGGACCTTGCCGAAACGACGAATCCTTCCCTCTCGTCTGTGTCCCAGCCAGGCTATCAACTAGGGACGACGGCCGCCCGCCTCCTGCTTGACCGCAGAGAAGGCGACACTAGTCCCGCGAAACACATCGTTCTAGAGACGTTGTTGCATCTGAGAAACTCGGTTTCGCCTCCGCCAGATGTGGCAACTGTCGGTTCGTCGATGAATTTGATTGGGAAGAAGCAGGGGCGCAGGTAGCTGTGATCCCCGAAGGAGTGGGTCGTAAACTGATCGATCATTCCTGATCGAGGATGAACCGGTGAAGGGTTCTATGCTATGGGGCTGTCGAAAATTTAGCCTGCTGATGGCAAAGCGGTTACAAGACGGCGTAGCCGGCAAAACCGGCGGCCTTTGGCACAAACTTTGACACAAACTTCTTAGGGACGGGAGCTGGCTCGTGACGGGACTAGCTCAGATATCTTTCACTCTTAATGCGGAAGGCCGGGACAGATTGCATCTGTTGATTGAATGGGGCGAGTCTTGGTGTGCCTATTTCCCCAAAGAGGGGGCAAATTCAAGGTTCGCGCCCATCGGCTCAATGGCGCGCACGAGCACACCTGCTCCAGTTCCCTTTTCGTCGGACGTCACATTGAGCATGTACGACGTTCCATAGATGAAATACACATAGGCAAATCCCCTGCCGAGAAAGAGCGTCTCGTTCCTGGCTGTCCGCACCGGATACGCGTGGCCACTCGAGTCGCCCGGAGCGTACGCTTCCGTCTCTACAATGCGGCCGCTCACCTCGTCCCATATGCTCTCCTTGTGCAGTGCCTCTCTTCTCCTCTGTCACATTTCAAGCCGCCCAGTCCAGTACGATCGCAGGAGCCATTCTGCCATCCCCTGTCCTGGAGTCACTCGCCGGCGCTTCACTGAATCGTCACGGTCAGATTCAAGTTGTGGCTCAGCGGCACCGCGCCGCTCCCGGTCACCACCACCGCATCTGTTCCCTTCGTCGCAAGATTTGCGGTGGTGGCAGACCCGCAGGCGGTAAGCCCTGTGAATGCGATGGACACAACCACGAGCAGCAATCCCTGCAGTTTCCGACGCCCACTATGCCCGCCCGCCAATAGGAGAAGGAACCCTCCCAGCAGAGCCGGAAGACTCAGGACCGATGCGAGGGCAACCCTTGAATCCGCGTGTCTATCGACAGATGCCAGTGCACCTGACGCACCATTTGTCGATATGCTGAGAATTACATTTTCCGGCGTGCCCGTTCCATCGAGCGGCGGAGTCGTAGTGGAGAACTTGCAGATTACATTCGATGGCAAAGTTCCGCAGCTCATTGCGACGGCGCCTTTGTAGTTGGCGATAGGCGTAATCGTGAGGGTGGTCGTGGCGCTCTGGCCATCCAGGATCGTCAACGTCGATGGACTCGCAGCAAGAGTGTAGTCGGAGATGGTCAACGCTGAGCTCGCCTTGGCCCCCACAAAATTGCTGTCTCCGCTATAAACCGCATTGAGCGCATACATGCCTCCGGGCAATGAGCTTGAGGTGAACACCGCCACTCCAGCAGTCACCGGCACCGTGCCAAGCACCGTTGAGCCGTTCAAGAACGTGAGGCTGCCGGTCGGTTGACCCGCGGCAGAAGATGCAACTGTCCCGGTGATTGTCACGCTCTGGCCTGCCGTGGTGCTTGTCGGGGTGGCACTGACCGTCACCGCTGCAGTTGCCTTCGAGATGACGAGCGTAGCGCTGGTGGTGCCTGCATAGTTGGGGTTGCTGATCGTTGCCACCACGGCATAGCTGCCTGCCGCAGTCGGCACCACGGAACTGCCGTTGTAAGTGATTGAAACGGGCAGTCCAGCCGGTATGGTTGTGGCTGTCACCGTCAGGGGCGCACCGGTATAGGTCTGAGCCAGACCGCCCAGAGAGATCGCGGCACTCGCGGGCGAAATCGTCAGCGTACCGTTGATGAAGCTGAAAGCGTAGTTCGCCGCAGCCAAAGTTCCAGCGCTCACCGAGATGGGATAGGTCCCCGCCGGCGACGTCGACACAGCAGTCGTGGCAAGTACCGGGGCACCAGTAACAACGGCGGCGCTATCCCCATTTACGAACCCCGATGTCGTGGAAGTGAGCACTGGAAGAGCGGTGCTGTAAACCATCGTCTGGTTCTGCGCCGTCACGCTCAGCATTGCCGGTGACACCGTGAAGCTCTGCACCACGGGTGTAGCGGCCGTGGCGTAGCTTGTAGCGGGCGATGACGCCGTCACCGAAATCATTCCTACGCCCGTGATGTTCAGCGACTGCCCTGCCAGCGTCTCGCCCCCGGTGATTGTCTCAGGACCAGTCGCCTTGTAAGTGATGACATTGTTCTGACTCGTTGCCAGCGGTAGGGGAATCGGCCCCGCGCCATATGTCTGGTTCGCGATAGAGGGAAAGCTGATCGTCTGTGGAACGTTCTTGACGGTCAGTCCCGAATAGCTCTCATGCTCAATGCTGCCGCTTGTGCCGATGAAGCCCTCTGTCCACACACCACCTGTGGTCGGCACCGTGGAGCTGGTGGTTGCAGTCACCACGGACGTACCGGATCCGCCGCTGATCACGCTTGGATTGAAGGAAACCGTCACTCCTGGCAGAGCAAAAACCGGATCGGCACTCAACGTGACGTCGCCTCCAAATCCATTGAGCGCCTTGACAGTAACGGTGAAGGTGCCATTCGCGCCTGCAGCCACGGTACTCGTGCCCGAGACCGACACAGTGAAGTCCGGCGAAGCCGCGATGAGCGTGAGTCCCAGCGTCTGCACCGAGCCTCCGCTTGTCCCGGTAAGACTGAAGAGCGAACTCCCGTTCGGAGTACTCGACGAAGTCTGCACTGTCAGTGTCGCGGACCCCGAGCCAGCGGGGACCGTAGCGGGAGAGAAGCTGGCCGTCGTTCCGGCAGGCAGGTCCGGAATGCTGAGAGTCACCGCGGCGGTGGAGTTGGTGGTGATGGCATAGGTCGCGACGCCCGCAGAGGGTGCGGTGGCAGTGTTCGAAGCAACACTGATCATCGTCTGTGGATGCGTTGCGACCCAATGCTTGGCATACAGGATCCCGGTCGTGTAGTACGGATTATTGTGGTAGTTATTGTGGTTCATCGGCGCTGCGCCATTGGCAGCCGGCTGCCAGAAGAGCGTGTTGTAGGGCGTCATGAAATAGAACTGACCGTACAGATAATCGGAGGTCGCGTTCTTGGTGGGAAGCACGAGACCAGCATCGATGGTCTTGTAGTACGCCGTGACGTATGGCGTAGCAAGCGGCACATTGAAGGGAGGATATGAGGATGGCGTCGGATATCCGGTGTAGTTGAACATCGCGTACTCCACCGTGTTTGCGTAACGTTCCATGTTCATGAGCGAGGCGGAGGTATACGCCGGACCAGCCTCAAACGCTCGTGCCAGACCTTGAAACTCGTACGATGTATGGCTGGAGCTGTTGCCCGTGATCTGCCCTTCGATGTCCCCTTCGTTACCATAGCCCGAGTCGTAGACGGCCTCTCCGTTGGGATACGCGGAGCTCACGGTCTGCGTCGCGGTAGCAGGGATGGCGTTCGCCACATAGGCGTTGGCGGAAGTCTTCACGATGTTGGTGTAGAACGCCTGCAGCGTCGGATTGTCCCCAAGGATCGCGTGGCATTGGGCGAGGCGGAGGTAATCGTTGGTCAACAGGAACTGCCTGTTCCAGGCATCCATGTTCTCCCCAAGGACAGTCCAGGCGGGCGAAGTGGGTGGAACAATCTGGTAGGTCGTCGGATTGACAAAGTACTTCGTGAAGTAGTTCTGCGTCGTGTCCTCCATCATGTTGATGTAGGTCTGCGCGCGTTGCAGATAGGTGACCCCAAAGTTATGAGGATTGCCGTCGGGAACCGTGAGGTTCCATATCGAGGGTGTCTGCAGAATATTGAGCGCGGTATAGAGGATGTGGCCCGCGGTATCGCCGTTCTCGGACCCCGCATACCCTGCCTGCGCTGTGCCGGTCGCGTAGGTCTGCCAGACATGATCGACATTTCCTGTCCACATCACGATCTGATTGCCGTTGGCCTGGTCGTTGCGCAGGAGCATGAAGCTCTCCGACCATGCAATGGCAAGATTCATGAGTTGCATGTGCTCGGTGGCCATGCTGGGATTCGAGACCATCAGATCGCCGGTGATGCGGTACATGTAGTTGATCGCTTCCAGATTGAGCCCTGGAGTTCCATAGGCAAGGTTGTCTCCCAACGCATTGGTGGGGAAAGCCGCGTTAGGGTTAATGCCCCCGGCATTCGTCATGAAGCTGATGAAGGTATCGACCTCATTTTGATCGACATCGCCGGAAACACCATCCACAACCAGATTCGTAGCGGTTTGGGCGTGCGCCCGCACAAGCGGGATCGAGATCACAAGCAACATCGCGGCAACCAGTGCGGGCCTCTTGAAGGACAACGAAAAGCTTCCCATCGGACACTCCAGACATTCGATCCGTGTGTGCCGCTGATCTGGCACTGGGTCGAGATCGGCTCCGACAATTGCAGACGGTGGAATATCTTGTCAATGAAAAATTGTTTTCACCAGCGATATTTTGCTATCCGTCGCAGAGGCACGGCATCCCCTCCGCTCTCTCCTCGATCGCCTCACAAGGGCCGCGACGAAGCCGAATTCCCCATATGAAATATTCCTTCCATATATCAAACCCGCTAAGAGTGGAAGTTCCTCCGCTGCATCGCCCATTCGGGCCAGGCGCTTCGCGTGCCTCACCGCTGGCATTGAAAGCTCTTGCCTGGGCCATCCCGCATAGCTCCACCTGGCTTGCAAGGAAAAGCCGCGATGCTCCCAATGGTCACGAGAGTCTAGACTGCGGCATCAGATCCGGCCTGCAAGCGAGAATTTTGGCAGCCGCTGGATCGAGGGGCCGACCTGATCTTTAGTAAGAGCAAGAGATGAGACGCCGGTCGGCTGGTAGATTTTTTGCGCCATACGCGGCTTGCCGTTGGCCTCCGTGTGGCGAGAGCGTTCGAAAAGCGCCTGTGCGCTGGACCGCTGTCAGAACCGTCAGGCTAAGTACTGTCGGTACATTGGTGAGGGTGCGATCGCAATTGACGAAGAGGAGCGTCTTGTTGTGACCGTTGTAGATATGCGGAATCCAAACCGGCCACCGAACGAGCCACCGATCTGAAAGAAACGGTCACTCTAGCCCTCGGGCAATGACGAATCGCATTCTTCCTAGCCGGTTATCTGGAGTAGCACCGATGCTCCCTTTGAATCCGCGCCGGGCTGTCCGTCTCCGACGAAAAGACGGTAGGTCCCAGCGCGGATGAGAGCCTCTCCGTTCGCACCAATTGTCTTCATGCGTGATGCGGGGATCGTCAGGGCGATGGTCCGGGTCTCGCCCGACTTCAGCAGCACCCTTCGGAAAGCAAGCAGAGTGCGTAGCGGCTCATGAGATTCCCCAACGGGCGACAGATAGACCTGGGCAACCACTGAAGCCGCGCGCGCTCCGTTGTTGCTCGCGGTAAAGGTCACGCGGAGGTCTCTTCCCGGTGAGAGACGATGGCTGCCGAGCCTGGGATGGCCAAACCGAAACGTTGTATAGCTGAGTCCCGCGCCGAAGGGATACAGTGCATCGCCTGTGAAGTAGCGATAGGTGCGGCCCTTCATTGAGTAGTCAACAAATGGAGGGAGCTGATCTGCGGTGCGATAGAAAGTGATGGGGAGACGGCCCGAAGGGCTGACCTTTCCCGAGAGCACATTCGCGATGGCATTCCCACCTTCTTCTCCCGGATACCAGACTTCCAGCACAGCTCCGAAACCATCTGGAGGTAACGCTACCGCGGAACCGGACAGGAGCACGACAATGACGGGCTTTCCTGAATGCTGCATCTCGCGAAGCAAAGCAATCTGGGGTCGCGGCAAGGCGAGCGATGTGCGGTCGCCGCCTCGGAAACCCGGAACACTGATCGAAAGCGCCTCGCCTTCGAGATTCGGCGAGAGGCCGACGAAGGCGACGATGGCATCTGCGTCCCGGACGATAGCGGCGGCCTCCTCGAGCAGTACTGCAGCCGGCGGATCCCACTCGAGCGAGAGGCCCTCGTCGAGACCGACGTGCTCGAACTCAAGCATGAGGGGTAGAGGGGTTGTATCTGCAGCATGCAGCACGATGCGATCAGGCTCGTGCGGTCCACTGCTGCTCAGAGACTGGTTGCCGACCATGAGCCTGAAGCCATCATGCTCGTCAGGTTTACAGTCCCAGCAGCGCTCAATGGCGACGTGTAACGTGTAATCTCCGGGAGCCGGAGGGACAAAGTACCCCGTCCAACGCGCGGAGTACGGCCCACCGTGAAGTGCGGCAGCAGGTGAGGCACGATTGATGTCGAGATCAACGGTCCGGACGTCGGCCTCAGCGACCGCCGCCCCAGCGAGCGTTCCGTTGGAGTACCAAGCAACGTGCAATCCGCGCATGGCGGCACCATGCCGGAGCGCTGTTTCAGGAACAGGAATAGTGACGCCTTCGGCAAGGACCGAGCCTTGCGCATAGCGAAGATCCGGGAAGAGCCGCCGTAGACCGGCAAGCGGTGTGACTGGGTCAACGGCCGTTCCGTGATAGTTGGCTTCGAGGACTTGCAGGGAGTCCGCATTGGGGCCAACGACTGCCAGCCTCGTGTGAGGTCGCAGCGGCAGCACACCCTGATTGTGCAACAGCACGATGGACTCCTCCTCCGCGCGGAGCGCCAGTGCGCGGTGCTCCGGGGTCGCAACCGCTGTCTCGGGGATGCGATTGTAAGCAGTGCACTCTGCAGGCTGCAGCATGCCGAGCCGCAAGCGTGCGGCAAGAAGGCGATGAAGTGACGCATCGACCTCCGACTGCGTGACCAGCCCCTGGGCGGTGGCCTCGGCGAGCGCGTTGTACGAGTTGCCGCAGTCAAGGTCGACACCGGCATGCAGCGCAGCTGCAGCGGCTTGAGCCTTGTTGGTCGAGTAATGCTGATAGCTGCTCAGGTTCCCGACCGCGTCGCAATCGGAGACGATGTACCCTTTGAAGCCCCAATCCCCTCGAACACGTGAACGCAGCAGGGACGTATTCGCGCAGGATGGAACGCCATTGATCGCGTTATAGGAGCACATCATCGCGGCCGCCCCGCCCTCCGTGAGAAGAGCGTGGAAGGCCGGGAGATAGGTCTCTTCGAGATCGTGCGCCGTGACCTTTGAGTTGAAGCTGTCACGCCCTTCCTCCGGCCCCGAGTGCACCGCGAAGTGCTTTGGCGTTGCATCTGCGCGAAGGTAATACGGATCGTCGCCCTGGACGCCGTGTACGAAGGCGACCCCGAGAGAAGCGGTCAGGAATGGGTCCTCGCCGTAAGTCTCCTGCCCACGTCCCCAGCGTGGATCTCGGAAGATGTTGATGTTGGGGGACCAGAGCGTCAACCCGCCGTAGCGCGGTGTCGCTTGCCCGATGTGCGGGTTGAATCGCGCTCGAGCTTCAGTGGATACGGTCTCACCCACGGCTCGCAGCAGACCCGGATCCCACGATGCGGCAAGACCGATTGCCTGCGGAAACACGGTGGCATGGCCGTTGCGCGCGATCCCATGTAGCCCCTCATTCCACCAGTTATAGGCCGGAATGTGGAGGCGGTCGATACCGGGCGCGCGGTCGCCCATCTGGGAGATGCGCTCGCCTGGAGTCATCTCGCCGATGAGGTGATCGATGGCTGCGTCGACCGCCGCGGGCGTCATCGTGCCTGCGCATTGAGACAGCGCCGTGACCGACTGTGCCGGTCCTGGTGTTCCAACGCCGAGCAAGGCGCAGCAAGCTGCGATGCCGAGAAGCTGTTTCATCGCGTGCTGTCCTCCAGCGATCTCACATGCATGGCAGCCTTCAGCTTCGAAAGGGGTAACGAAGATCGAACGGCGACTGTGGCCGGCTCCCCCGGAAGTATGTCGATGAAGTTGTCGCTGAGCGTTACATCGGCCGATGCGTCGAGGCTGTCGAAGCTGATTGCGACTGCTCGAGCAAGGTTCCTTGTCCTGAGATGAATGACATAACCGCTGCCGCCAGGAGCAAGGGCGAGCGTCGCTTCGAGGCCCGAATCTGGCAGCGACAATTGCTTCGCCGTTGCGAGATAGGCAGTCTGCGTGGCTAGCGTCGCACCGCCTGCGTCAGAGAGCACAAGGCTGAGAACAACCTGTTTCGGGTCGAAACCTGTAAGGTTCTCGAGATCAAGCCGACCGGCGAGCGTACTGGTCAATGGAGTGACGTCGAGCGGAATCGTTTGCCGATGAAGCACCTCTCCCTGGAAATTGATCACGCGAATGGTGAGGTGCGCGCCATTGACCTTCGCCTGCTGATCCGAGACCACGAACCATTCCAGCGCTGCTCTCGATGGATCAGGCTGCGAAGCCACGATGAGGAGCGGTGCATAGAAGCGGCGAGCGAAGAACTGCAGCGCCTTGGGGTGACCGAAGTAGTCCAGCGACGACCACGATGCCACCGGCCAGCAGTCATCGAGCTGCCAGAAGAGAGTTCCCATGTTCCGGGGGCGACGGGAACGCATCGTCTCGACGGCATAGCGGATAGCTTCAGCCTGCTCAAGCTGGCTGAGATAGATCATGCTGTCGAAGTCTTTCGCCGGACGGAAGGCGTCTTCAAGATATTGCTGCATGCGGTCAAAGCCGTGCAAGAAGCGCTCGTGATTGAGCATGAGCGGCGAGGTGAGCGACTCATCATCACCCAACACGGACCGCAGTGTACTGCGCTCTGGGAGAGACTGAAAGCCGAACTCCGACAGAAACCTCGGCGTCGTATCGCCATAACTGCGGTAGGGCGCTCCTCCACTCCAGACGTTCCAGGAGTGCACATCGCCGTTCCGTACGTCGCCGGCTTTGGCTTCGAAGTCAGCACTGGGAGAGCTGGGCCAGTATGGCACTCCATTGCCATATTGAGCGACGGCGCTCTTGAGTACATCGTGGAAGATCAACAGGTAGTTCTGCCACACTTGCTGCTGCTGATCGGCGCTGAGCGTCTTCTTGAAGGCGATCCGGTCACCCCAGCTCTCCCATGCCGTCTCCACCTCGTTGTTGCCGCACCACAGGGCCATGCTGGGGTGATCGCTGAGCCGCGTCACCTGCTCGACGGCCTCAGCCCGGACGTTGTCCGCGTAGTGCGGATCGTCGGGGATCATGGAGCCGCCGAACATGAAATCGTGCCAGATCATCAGGCCGAGCCGGTCGGCGTCTTCATAGAAGTCATCAGGCTCGTAGTAGCCTCCGCCCCATACACGAAGCATGTTCATGTTGGCATCACGAGCAGCAGTGAGGATGTTGAGCCTGCGCACAGGAGTTACATTCGCGGGAAAGCTATCGAGTGGAACAAAGTCAGCCCCCTTTGCAAACACCGGCACGCCGTTCACGACGAACGTAAAGCTCTTCCCGACGCTATCCGCCTCGCGACGCAACTCGAGCGAGCGGAGCCCCGTCTGCAGCGTCTGCGTGGCCAGCACCTTTCCGTCGAGCCCAAGAGTTGCGCGCAGTGTGTAAAGACTCTGCGGGCCATAACCATTGGGCCACCAAAGCTGCGGCCGCTCGACGCGCATCTGCCGAACGAAGTGATTGCCCCCTCGATCAAGATGCACACGAACACGCTGTGGCGGAAGCTGGTGTCCTCGCGGATCCAAAAGGGCGAAGGCCAGGGTTGCTGAACAGTTCACATCGCTGTCAACATCGAAAGTGCCTTCCACGATTGCCCGGTCGGGATTGACCGAAAGCTGCTGGAGATGCAGCGCTACCACCCGGACGCCGCTCCACGTCATGAGCGTGATGGGACGCCAGATGCCTTCTGTAACTAACCGGGGGCCCCAGTCCCAACCGAAGCTGTATCCGGCTTTCCTGACAAACTGACTTGTGGGGTAGATGCCTTTGTTGCGATCCAGTGGCTCGTATCCGGTGCCGGGAATGATGTACGGAAGTCCCGAGGCCGTCGCCGCGACAGTAGTGATCGGCGAGTGGAAGACAATCCTCAGCTCGTTGTCCGGCCTCAGATGGCCGCTGACATCGACCGGCCAGGAGCGGAACATATTGTCGGCGTGCAGGACAGGTTGCCCGTTGAGGAAGACATCCGCGAAGGTATCGAGCCCTTGAAACAGCAGCTCGGCGTGACGATCCTCCATGGCCGCGGCATCAACATGAAAGCTTGTAACGTACTCCCAGTCCGTGGTGCCGACCCACTGCACCTTCTTCTCGTTGTCACCGAAGAAAGGATCGGGGATCAAGCCCGCTCGAAGAAGATCTGTCTGCACCGCACCCGGAACGACAGCGCTGTGCCAGGCATCAGCTTCGGGATGCCAGTTCGCTGAGACGGCACGAAAACTCCAGCCCCCATCAAGATGCTGTTGCGAAGCAGCAGAAGCACATTGTGTCCTTATCAAGAAGCCAGCGATAGCGACAGCAGGACACAGCCAACACGTGCGGAACGATCGAATCATGCGGGTCTCAACGATTGGAATCTAAGAAAGGATGGCCGTGCCACAGAGCTAACGACACTCTGAGCCACGGCCATTAGAGCCACACCACGATTTTTAGAACTTGTACTTCAGTTCCAACTCCAACTGGCGTGGCTCTGAGCGAGTGCTTTGCACATAGCCCCAGGTGCTGCCACCGTTCACGGTGCGTCCCTGGTTGTTGTAGCTGACGATGTTGCCTACGTTGTAAGCCTCGGCGAGGAACTGCAGGATGTGCTCGTGATAAAGCTTCCACTCCTTTTGCACCGAAGCATCCACCTGACGGAAGCCGGGAGCACGCTCGGAGCCGACCGAAGCCGTGCCGAAGATAGGAGCCTGGCCCGTAACACCTGCCGCGGGTTGACCGTAGGCGCAGATGCCGTCATCATGACCAGCCTGACCGCAGGTGCCCGTTCCCTGGTTACCCGAGTTCGTAGCCGAAGGATCAGTTCCCCATGCGCCTGCAATCACGAAGGTGTTCGGCGAAGCGATGCTCGCGTCCACACCAGCACTCGTCACATAGAGACCATACTTGGGGTTCACGACCTTCATATGGCGATAGTGGTTTGCCCGGAGCGAACCCGCTGAACCGATACCAGCAGAACTCGTCGCGGTGATCGTGTTGGGCTGCCCACTAAAGAGCACGGCGCTACCAGACACCTTCCACCCGCCAATGACCTCGTCCAGCCAAACTGGGACATTGGTGGCGAATTGCTTCCCATGGCCGAACGGCAGAGCGTAATCCCAGCTGCTGCTCAGCATGTGGCGACTGTCGGAGCCGTTGGGACCGTACTCGCAGGAAAGGCAGTAGCTGTTCTGAGGATAGCCGCCGGAGATATTGTTATCGTTGATCGCGACGATGCCGGAGGTATCACCCATGGCGTGCGAGTACGTGTAGTTGAGCTGAAATTCGAGGCCCCTCGTCGGTATCAGGCGATAGGTCACCTCACCGGCATTGAAGTTCGAAACCGCTTCCGACTCGTACTTGATAACGGCGCTGGTTCCGATCGCAACCGTGTTGGTGCCGGTATTGATCGTGACCGAGTTGAAGGGAGCACTGGCAGCGGTGTTGACGAGTGTCTCCTGGTTGATGTTGCGCTGATCAGCGAGATGGTTCGCCACGTTGCCGACATACGCTACGGTCACCTTGGACTTCGGCGTGATGGCATACTCCGCAACAAGGCTGTACTGCGGCTCAAACATTGGCTTGAGGGTCTTGTCCCAGGAGACGAACGAATATCCCGTGGCCGACGCATTCGAGGTTCCAAAGCCGTTGGTTACCAGGAACGGTGAGCCACCAGAGGTCGCAGTCGGCGTGGTGGCCGTGGCTGCGATGCTGAGGTGGTACGGAACGTTCAGCAGGTGGTTCCGACCAATCAGGTTGTAGTCCATGTAGTTGGTGATACCGAAGCCTCCGCGAAGGACGAACTTCTGCTGCCAGTAGCTCGGATTCCATGCGAAGCTGACGCGCGGGCTGAACTCAGAGTACGTAGGGTTGTACAGAGCGCGCGAATTGCCATTCTGCCCGGCAAGCAGCAACGCACCACTTGTCGGACTAATGTTCGACATTTTGTTGTGGACCTCGTACATGGGCTGGTCATACTCCCAGCGAACGCCATAGTTGAGGGTTAGATCGGGCCTGATCCGGAAGGAGTCCTGCGCGAAGGCAGCGAAGCGATACTGGCGGAGCCCATAGTCGCCGTTCGTCGAGGTAACGCTGTAGCTCTGCGAGTAGTCGAGCAGGAAGTCAGCGAAGTCATAGCCAACGCTCTGTCCTCCGCCCGGATTGCCCGTAAATGAGCCGTTGTAGTTGAAGTTGCCCAGCAGGCCACCGGAGCCGTTCAGATAAAGGTTGTTCTGCACGCGGTATAACTGCACACCAAACTTGCTGACGTGCAGGCCGTGCTGCCACGTCAGATCGTCGCCATAGGTGAAGTGGTTGTCCAATGCAAGGTTGTAGGAGCCCGAGGTTCCCAACGTGCTGGTTCCGGTGCTGTTGGTGCTCTGCGTGAATGACTGCGCGCTGAAGCCCGCCACCACGTTGTTCCACGGAATTCCGACCAGCGCCTCACCATTCTGGAAGGCAGAAGAGGCCGCGGTGGTTTCCGCGTACTGGTTGTAGTGCAGACGCGTGAAGCCGATGCGTGCCTCGTTGACAAGGTTCGAGTTGATCGTGCGAACGTAGTTGATCGCAAGCTGCTTGAAGGGGAAGTCACTGTTGGTTGGGAAGGATATCGGGTCGATCAATTGCGACGTGAAGTCGTACGCCTCTCCCTGAGACCAGCGTGCGGAGAGACGATCCTTCGACGTGGGAGTCCAGTCTGTACGAATGTCGCCCTGGTTGTTGCGGGTCAGCCCCTTGGTATAGCCCAGATAGTTGCTCGTGATCGGAGCCGTACTCGCCGTTCGATTCGGAAGCGGCAGTAAGCCCGAGTTGGCGAACAGGTACTTCGCCACTGGATTGCGAATCGGCACCAGGTTCTGGTACGTGGTGCTCCCTACCGTCTGGTTGAACGGAGCGAAGCCGTTCTGAGAGTCATAGAGCTGAGACACCGCGGAGCCGAAGTACGCATAACCAGCCAGAGGCGAGACGGTGCTGTCTGCGGTTCCGCAGGAAGAACATGCCGTGGTGTTTCCGCGCCACGCGTTCAATGGGACGTTCAACGTGCTCTGGCCCGCGGACGGTTTCACATATACCTCCATATCCGCAAAGAAGAACAGCTTGTCCTTCAGTAACGGCACGGGGCCACCGAGCGCAGCGTTGTAAATTGACTGGGTGTAGTGCGTCCGCTGCACAAACGCCGTGCCAGGGAGCACGCGCTTGTTCTGAAAGAGGTTGGCGTCCATCAGGTAGTTCTGCAGATAAGCGCTGAGTCCACCGTGATACTTGTTCGTTCCGCTCTTGGTCACAAGCGCCATCTGGGCGGCGCCGTCACCGTACTCTGCCGGAGGAACATTGGAGATCAGGGTCACCTCCTGCACGGCCTCTGGAGCGATGCTATACGTTGGCGCGCCAAATCCATTGCTCAGGTTCGCTCCGCTATCAACAATACTTATCCCGTCGAGCGTGTAGTTGGTCGTGTAGGCGCGATTTCCATTGATGTTGGGAAGCGTGGCAAAGCTCTGCGTGCGCTCGCCGGAGTTGTTCGGGCTGCTCTGGCCGGCGCCATTCCACTGATTCCCGTCGGCCACGGTAGAGCCAGGCATGAGTTGCGTGAGCTCCTGAAAGTTGTGGCCGTTGATCGGAAGGTCGTTGATAAGCGTTTCAGAGATCGTGCTGCTGATCATGCCGTTCTCGGTGTTCAGCAACTGAGCGCTGCCCGCCGAAACATCGACCACAGTCTCTTCGCTGCCAGGCTTCAGGATCGCGTTGATCTTCGCTACCTGCGCCACTTCGAGCAATACGGGCTCAACAACCTGCTTGCCAAAGCGAGGTGCGTCTATCGTCACTCTATAAGACCCAACCTGCAAGAATCGCAGGCTGTAGAGGCCAGCGCCATTCGTTGATACCGTTGTCGAAATACCGTTGCCTTCGTTGGTCGCTGTCACCGTGGCGCCGACGATGACAGCTCCTGCCGAGTCGGTCACCGTGCCGGTAATGTCAGCGGTTACAGTCTGGGCGTGCAATGCACTGGTGAAGAGGACAAGAACACATGTCCACAATATGTATACAAGTGAGCGACTGCGCATCGTGTCTCCTAAGAACGTCCCCGGCGGCAAGAAATCTTCCCGGCGGCCTAGCTGTATTTGTGCGCGTTTTCCGGTACCAGGGGCGATCGGAGTACCACTGCCGGCCCGTCGCCATGGTTTCGGTTGTGCGATTTTCAAGAAAGGTATACGCAAACAGAGGCCGCTGACAAGAGATTCGTTCATCAAAATGCAATTATTTTGATTACGATGAGTACATACTGTCGACATGTGCCACCTCAACAGCCCACCCCTGATTAGACCAAAGCCCCTTTCCGCCAAGCGGATTTCAAAGCCCGTAAATATTTCTATCATCATGAAATAGAATGGTTTATCTGGTTCACCTTATGCCAACTTTTCTCAAGAAGTGTAGCTGGATCGCTATCTGCCTAACCGGGCTTCCCATGCCATCCGGAGCGCTGTCGACGCTCCGACGACCATTTCGCTCCAAGCAAACCTTGGTCGTAGTCAGATCTGACGCAAATGCCCCTGAGCGCGCTGCGGTCGACCTTCTGCTAGAAGAAGAGAAGGCGCGGACGGGTCAATCGTGGACGCTGCACCGGGGTGGGATCGCCAGTCTCTCCGGGGCCTCGGAAGATCGGCTCCTTCTCGTCATCGCAGAGGTGTCTCAGGTTGATCAGTTGCTTCCAGTGACACTACGGGATGCGTGGGCCCGCGAGTCACCCTCCCCTGCCTTCCGGACCCGGACCGAGGGTTTCACCGTTCGCACGTTTCGAGACGGCGGCAGGGTCGTGTTGATCGTAGCCGGAAATGATTCACGCGGCGTGCTGTACGGCGTGGGATATCTATTGCGGCATATGGAGCTTTCGGAGGGGCGTACGGTGCTCGCTCAACCGCTTTCGCTGACCAGTGCACCCGAATACCCCATACGCAGCCACCAGATTGGATATCGCTACAAGAACAACACGTACGACGCCTGGACGTTGCCTATGTTTGAGCAACACATTCGCGATCTCGCGGTCTTTGGCATCAGCGGGTTGCAAGTGATCGCGCCTGTCTCGGATGATCGCGCGACGAGCCCGCTCTATCCGGCTCCCGCGCTCGAGACCGTTGTGGGCATCTCCCGGCTGCTCGACAAATACGGCCTCGATTGCGAACTGTATTACCCGGAGATGCGAAAGGACTACACAGACCCCGCGCTGGTCGAAGCGGAGCTCAAGGACTTCGAGTCCCTGGTCAAGGCGATGCCGCGCATCGATGCACTCTATGTTCCAGGTGGTGATCCGGGCCACACAGCTCCTGGCCCCTTGCTGAATCTTGTCGAACGAGAGAGCGAAGTGCTGCACCGATACCATCCAAAGGCGACCATCTGGATCTCAGCACAAGGGTTCGATCGCAGTTCCTTCGAGGAGTTCTATGCGCTTCTGAAGGAAGGCCAGCCTTCATGGTTGACGGGTGTGTTCTTCGGACCGCAATCGCGTGACAGCTTCGAAACGCAACGAGCGAAGATCCCAGCCCGTTATCGCATGCTCTTCTACCCGGACATCGGGCACACGATGCACGCGCAGTTCCCTGTACCGGAGTGGGACCCCGTCTTCGCGCTCACCGAAGGCCGCGAGCCGATCGATCCCCGGCCTGTCGACGAGACGAAGATCTACCGTCACTTCGCGCATCTGCACACGGGTTTCGTCACGTACTCGGAAGGTGTGAACGACGACGTGAACAAGTTTCTATGGACACGCCTCGGTTGGTCAGGACACACCGATCCACACGAGACACTTGAGGATTATAGCCGCTACTTCCTCGGACCACGCATCGGCCGGGATCCCTCGACACGGTTCGCGGATGCGGTGTTTACACTCGAGCAGGGCTGGCGAGGACCGCTGGCGACGAACCGACAAATTCCTCGTACGCTCTCTTTACTCCAGCAATTGGAATCGGAGGCAAGTCCGAAGCAGCGCAACAACTGGCGTTTCGAGTCCGCCTTGTACCGGGCGACCTACGATGCCCTGCTCCAGCAACGACTGCTTGTCGAGAGCCAGCAGGAGCGCAGCGCTATCGCAATGCTCTCTAGTGCCGCCGAGACAGGCAGCACTGCCGCAATGGACGCAGCTTCAGCGGCCCTTCAGTCTCCTCCCGCCGACAGTGAACTTCGCGGACAGCTTGAGGACCTCGCCAACCGGCTCTTTGCCCATGCGCGTCTGCAGCTGAGTGTGTCCAAGTTTGGAGCCTCCGGCGTCGAGAGGGGAGCAAACCTCGATCATGCCGACATTCCGTTGAACGATCGCGTGTGGCTGGAACGCCGCTTCGCAGAGATCCGCAGGCTGTCTGGCGAGAAGCAGCGGCTTGAGGCAATCGCAGAGATCGTGAACTGGGAGCACCCTGCCAACGGTGCGATCTATGACGACCTCGGCATGCCAGGCAAGGAGCCGCACCTCGTGCGCGGCCAAGGCTTCGACGCGGATCCCGAGATGTACGAGACCGCCATTGATGGCATAGCGGATCGCACGACCGAAGATGGATGGCGGCTTTCGGAACTCGACTACGCCGAGACGCTCTATGAGTATCCGCTGGAGATGCGATACACAGGTCTTAACCCGCACAAGCGATACCGTCTGCGAATTACCTACGCAGGCGAAGATTACACGTTGCCCTTGAAGCTGGTCGCCAACGGCACCCTCGTAGTTCATCCAGCGCGGCTGCGCAAATCCAATCCCGAGACAGTTGAGTTTGAGCTGCCTTCCGCCGCGACGCTCAACGGAACACTCGATCTGCGCTGGGATCGGCCCGACGGAGTAGGCGGAGGCGGGCGAGGACGTCAGGTAGCTGAGGTCTGGCTGATTCCCTCGCGCTGAGTCAAGCGTGCGCTGTAGAGCAGCGTGACCGCGATGCAGAAGTAAATGATCGCGGTCGCGCTGAGGCAGGCGCCCATGCTGAAGCGCTCCGAGGCATATCCCACCAGCAGCTGTGCCCCCGCGGCCCCAAGCCAGCCCAGTGAGTTCATCAGCCCCACGGAAGAGCCACGTTGCTCGATCGGCACGACGTCATGGAGAGACGCCCAAAGACTTGCCTCGTAGACACCCTTGCATAGACCGAAGCCAACCATGGCCGCAAGCACATAGGCCACGCGTGTTGCCCAGCCGCTGAGACACAGTGCCGGAACTGCGCAAAGCAGCCCCATCGCCTGCACTCGCATCCGAGTGGCCCCTGGTCCGCTGCCATGCCGGACACCCGAATCCGCAGCGATGCCTCCAAGGATCACGCCCAGGATCGAAGCGATCTGCATATAGGCCGTACCGCTGAGCCCGGCAACGCTCAAGCTCAGATGGAATCGGGTGAAAAGATAGGTGGGCATCCAGACGGTGAAGACCATCGCGACGAAGTTCGCACCTATGAACACGACAACTAACAGGCGAGCGATCCGATTCGCGGCAAGATCGCAGAGCGACTGCCAAAAGCCGCCGCCACGCGGAATGGGCCCGACGTTCGGATCCGACAGGCCACGTGGAGGCTCGCGGAGTAGAAGGTAGAGTAAGAGGCCTAGGAGAATCCCCGCGCCCCCAAAGCCGCGGAAGCCAATCCTCCAGCCAATGCGTTGCCCTAGGACTCCTGCCAGCCATCCGCCAATAATGCTGCCCGCGTACACACCTGACTGATGAAAGGCCATCGCTCGCGAACGCGTGTCGACCGCGTGGTAATCGCTGATCAGTGACATCGCGGACGGAAAGTAAAACGCCTCCCCTACACCAGCCATCGCTATGCCGAGCAGGAGTTGCGTATAGGTGTGTGCCAGGGAGCTCAGTGCGGTCATCGCAGACCAGAGGACCAATGCCCCGATAACCAGGTTTCGCCGCGGCAAGCGATCGCAAGCCCAACCCGCCAACGGGCCGGTGATGGCGTACGTCCCCATGAATGAGGCGCTGAGGACACCCAGATAGAAGTTATTCAGCGAGAACTCTCGCTCAAACAGAGGAAACACCACAAAGATGGCTTGACGATCCGCGTAATTGAGGAAGCAGACCGTCCACAGCATGAAGACAACAAGCCACCGGTTGTTGAGCTTCATCGCTGGTAGTTCACCTTAGCTAATGTCTCCCAAAGCCATGCGCTGCAGATCGAAAATGCCAGGCATATTCTCACGCATCGCCATCTCGCGGTTCCAATGATCGAAGTCGTTGATGCGCTCGCGCTGACTTACTTGAATGTGTTCGGCAAGGGCCTGCATCGCGCCTGGAGCATCCTGACTGTCGACGCAATCGAGAATTCGCTGATGATACTTCTGGATGCTCTCCAACTGGCTGGCATCGTGCCCACTTCTCTGGATAGCGAAGATACGGATCAGCAGACGAGTCTCGTTAATCATCTTCTGAATTCTCGTATTTCCCGTTAGGCTTACAAGCAGTGCGTGAAAGCCGAGATCGCAGCCGAGGAACCGCTTCATCTGCTCGCGGTCAAGTTCCCTGGCACCGCTCTTCGCAAGTTCCTCGCGAAGTCTGCCAATCTCATCGATCATGAACTGCAAGCGGTCTTTGTCGGCAGGGCGCAGAGGAATCTTCGCAACCTTGCCGACGCTGTACACCTCTAAGGCTTCACGCAACTCATAGAGTTCAACGATATCGTCGCGTTGAATCTGCGCCACGACCATGCCGCCGTTAGCGCCCGGGCGCAGCAGTCCCTCCGCCGCAAGCTGGTTCATCGCCTCACGAATCGGAGTGCGGCTACTGCCGAGTTCCTTCGCAAGGCTCAACTCGGATACCCCGCTGCCAGCCTCCAGTACTCCATCCGCGATGGCCCGCTGGATGTACTGGTAAGCCCTGTCTCGCACCGAAAGGCTCTTCGGTTTACCGGATTGGGACCGTCGCTTCATGCGCTCCAGCATACATGACCTGTCGACATCGTTTGTGGGAGCACGCTTCGCCACATTGCGTCACAACACCTGGGAACTTTCGCTGGATCGGATCTACGAAACAGCCGGCACGCCACAAAGATGGACCTTTACCCCAAGGGCATTGAAGACCGCGGCCTTGAGCAAGAGTGCCTGACGGCCGTCTTCGGCGTTCGGAGCGTACACGATGCTGAGATGGTTCGCGCGGTGCCGCGCCATAAAGGAGTCGCGAGTCATACCTCTCAGGCGTGCGTGCACGATGGGCCACTCATAGGTGACCTGACGCCAACGGCGCTCTGTCTCCTCCGGAGGGAGCTCAACAACGGAACCGAGCCCTATGTCGACATGAAGAGTACCCTCTTCCTGAAAGACTCTGCTCCAGACGATTTCGCCCGGTCGGCCCACTCCTTTGAGACTTCCGCCGCCCAGGGGAAAGTACATGGCGGGCTGTCTGTCGCTGGTGGCGCCCCGATATCCTCCCACGAAGTGCGACGCGGGAGCGGCACCAGAGATCTGCAGCAGCCAAAGGAACTCCGGTTCAGATTCGGGCGACCACGAGTAGGCTTCTCCCCAGCGCACATCGTGCAGTGTCGTGGAAGGATCCCACCCAAGGTACGTCCAAACGCGATTGGTAATCAGCGCATCCACACCGGCGCACTCATCCACCTCATTGAAATGAGGAAGCGCCTTGCCCTCGTACAGCACACGGCCGTCACGGCTGTACGCCGGCGGGCGATCCGGGTTGTTGAGCAATCCCTCGACCAGGTCCGAGGCAGGAGTCATGTCCTTCAACCCCTGCTGATACTGAATGCCAATCGCATCGCAACCGAAATCGTCCGCGATCCGCAACGCGGCGATGTACATTCGGCATTGATCAATGACCTGCGAATCGAGAAGATCAACCTTGCTATCGACACCGATATTGAAAGTAACGCCTTCGGAGTCCAGCCACGAGCGCACCGCCTGTGCCTCGGCATCAGTCACGGTCCTCATCTCTGCGACAAGAGCTGACTGGCTCATGCGCTCCTTGTAGATGCCCATGGGATTCAATAGTTCGTCATCAAGGATGGCGTTATACATTCCCATGCATCCCTCATCGAAGATCCCAAGGATTGCCTTCCTGTCCTGCAGGTCGCTTGCAAGCGCCTGAGCAGCTACGGCAGTCGCTGCCGGGATGGCGTGGGGATCGAATCCTCGCACGTGAGAAAGATCATGCTGTATGCGTCCCTCACGGATCCACTGATCGATCCCTCGAAGGAAAAAGTCATCGTCAAAGCTCTCGCTCCAAAGGGTCGAAAACTTGACCGAGGCCTTTACAAGAGATCCATTGAGATTGAGCAGGCCGACAAGTCCTGGCCACTGACCGGACCAGTTCGCAACCGTAAGGATAGGACCTGCATGGCTTCGCAAGCCTGGAAGCACATGGTGCGAGTATTGCCATGCGGCAGTCGCAAACACTACCGGAGCTTCCTTCGGGATGTGGCGGAATACGTTCATCCCTTCGCGCTGCCCTGCCACGAACCCATGCCCACGGATGGGATCCACCTCCGCCGCACGGACCAGGAGGACGCCGCTGTGGGCAAAGCAAGCCGTCAGGCGCTCTTCCAGCTCACGTTGTGCAGGCCAGCAAAGACGATTGGCTTCTTCACGTAGATCGCCGCTGGTAATGAGATATGCAGTCTTCACGGCCTCTCCTTATACCGAAACGTTGTCATCGACCGCATGCAGCGCAGCACGGTTGACCTCAAACCAGGTCACGAACTCTGCCCGCACCGCTTGCTTCTCGTGAGACAAGGGCAACGGGAAATAAGCCTCCCCCAAACCGCGGGCTTCGGCAATGATCTTCAATCCCCAGGGGACGGGAAACTTGTTCAGCCAGGAGATGAACTCGTCCAACGTGGCCTTCAGAGCAAGGGCGGTGACGCTATTGGGGCGAGCCGAGGCCTCTTCGTAGAGCCTTAGCATCAATTCCGGAAGGACACAGGAGACCCCCGAGACCACACCATCACAGACCCCCTGTGCCAGCGCCTCATAAAGGGAGCCATCGTTTCCGAGAATGCAAGCTGCGCCGGGAACACGGTTCCTGAGAAGCGTTACGGTCTCGAGCGATCCACTCGAGTCTTTGATTCCGACGACAGCCGGTAAACGCTCCACCAATTCCAACGAGGTCGCCGGCTCAAGCGGCGTTGTAAACGATGGAAGGTTGTAGAGGTAAACAGGGACGCCGAGTCCTCGTGTCGCAGCCGCAACGTATTCCATCAGGTCGTCCTGCCCATAAGGAAAGAAATACGGCATCGGCAGGAGGCAACCGTCAGCACCTTCGTCGAGTGCGATCTCGCAGAGAGCACGAGTCTGCTCCACGCTTGCACCTCCGACGCCCGCAATGAGCCTCCTGCCGAGGCCGATTTCCCGCCTTGTGGTCCGCAGGAGGCATCGAAATTCTTCCGCTGTCGTCAGGGTGTATTCACCTGTTGCCCCATTGACGGCGAAGCATTGAATGCCTCGGCTCAACAAAAAGTGGAGCTGCCGCTCATAGACCACGGGGTGGAGATCCCCCGTTCCACTGCGCGGAATCAATAATGCGGAAGCAACACCGGAGATCGGGAGCGCCTGCTGCAGCGATGTTCGCGAAACTGCTTCACTTGCCATCTGTTATGAATCCTTGAGCGCGAGATCACCATCAATATACAATTGTCGCCATTATGTCGACAACATGATTGCCCGGCAATTCTCCTCCCGCTCCCAGCTCTACACCCAGATTTTCCGCCCGGCGGAAAATCTCGCATCTCCGCCTCTCCAAAGTAGAGTCACGCCGCATGGGTCGGCGGCGTCATGAGGTCCCGATAGATGAAGAAGCCATCGCGTACTCCCCGTTGCCTCTGGCTCGTGATCGCCGCCTCGTTGGTCTGCGGCCCACGAATCGATGCCCAGCCCGCGGATGCGCCGCAGTTCCTGCCTGCGCCCCGCGAGTGGCATGCAAACGGCACCCTTGCTCTGCCCGAGGCGAGGATCACTGTCCCAGGGCACAACCCCGAGGACGAATTCGCCGCCAGCGAGCTCCGAGCGGCTTTCCTCAGAGATGAAGTCCGCGTATCTGAAGGCCGCGGCTACACCATCACTCTTCTTCGAGAAGGCACTCCTGAAGCGACCGCTGCTCTGCGCCGAGCCGGGACGACCTTCGATTCCGCGATGAAGGATGAGGGCTATGTCATCGTCGCAGACGGGACGGGCGCGGCAATCGTCGCGCACACTGCCAACGGCATCTTTTATGGTGTGCAGACACTCGCGCAGATGGTGCTGCCTTCTCATCAGCTGGCATTAGGCGTCGTGCGTGACTGGCCGGCGATGCGTTGGCGTGGTGTCGATGACGATCTCTCACGTGGCCCAGTACCGACGATCGCCTTTCAGAAGCGCCAACTGGATCTCCTGGCCTCCTACAAGGTGAACATCTATTCGCCGTATCTGGAGAGCACGCTGGCATACAAGGGCCACTTGATGGTGCCTCCTCCGGGCAGCGCGCTGACGCCTGCTGACGCTGCAGAACTCGTCTCTTATGCAGCGGAGCGGCACATTCTCATCGTTCCCGAGCAGGAGGCCTTCGGGCACCTGCATCATGTGCTGCAGTTCGACCGCTACGCTGAGCTGGCAGAGAGCCCACACGGGCACGTGCTCGCACCAGGACAACCGGGGACGCTCCCTTTGATCAAAGACTGGTTCAGCCAGGCTGCCGCCGAGTTCCCGGGACCCTTCCTGCACATCGGCGCCGACGAGACCTTCGACCTCGGGATCGGCCGCACGAAGGACGCCGTGACAAAGCGCGGGCTGGGCCCCGTGTACGCAGACTTCCTCACGCAGATTCATGCCGAACTCGCCCCGCTTAACCGGCGGCTGCTCTTCTGGGGCGACCTTGCCTGGAGCGACACGAAGGCAATCGGCAGCCTGCCCAAGGACATGATCGCGGTCCCCTGGATCTACTGGCACCAGGACAACTACGACAGCAACATTACTCCGTTCCGCGATGCAGGAATCGAGACGTGGGTCGCTCCTGGCGACGCGAATTGGAACGTCGTCTATCCTATCGGCGCAACCGTGCTCGATAACGTGAGTGGCTTTGTAGAAGCTGGTCAGCGTCTGGGTTCCACCGGCGAGCTGATGACTGTGTGGAATGACGACGGCGAAGGACTCTTCAATGAGGACTGGTTTGGCGTCCTCTTTGGCGCCGCTGCCTCTTGGCAACCTGCGCGCATCCAGCCAGAGCCCTATCAACGCGCCTTTGGCCTGCGGTTTTACAACGATGCTTCGGGACGCATCAACCAGGCCCAGCTCGAACTGATGGCTGCACAAAAACTCATCGATACCTCCGACGCGGTCTTTTGGATGGATCCGTGGAGCGAAGAAGGTGAGGCCTTCCTTGCCAGGAACCGGACGAAGCTGCAGTCCGCGCGTGTGCATGCCGAGAGGGCCTTAGAACTGCTACTGGAGGTCGCACAGGATACTCCAGCCCTGCGCGAGCCGGACGCCTTGCAGGCCATGGAACTGGGGGCACGTCGCATCGACTTCCTCGCGCAGAAGTTTGAATGGAGCGACGACATCGCAGCGGCGTATGCAAGGGCCTATGCCCTTCGCAACGATAAGGAACATGCCACCGAGGCGCGTGAGGCTCTGTACTCCATCTCGAGCATGAACGGGCGATGCCAGGATCTGCGCGATGGCTACTCCCTGCTGAAGACGCTGTACACGCAGAGCTGGCTGGCGGAGAACCGGCCTTACTGGCTGGAGAACGTGACCGTGCGTTACGATCTCCGCATCCAGCTTTGGCAGCAGCGCGGTGAACGCATCGATGCAGTCATCAACAAGTGGCAGAAGACGCATCAGCTGCCGGCTCCAGCGGACCTTGGTCTGCCGGCGAACTCGAGTGACGAAGTCCCTGTCTCAGTGAATTAAGCTATGCCAGCGCCGAAGGAGGCCCGAGAATGCAATATGCAACAAAGACCGCCCAGGCTCTCGCTTTATGCCTGTGTCTGATGAGTGCGTGCTCGACGCCCGCACAGAACTTCGTAGACCTGAAGCCGACGCCGCAACAGAGTGCGTGGCAGGATCGCGAGTTTGGCGTCATCCTGCACTTCGGTACCAACACCTTCCTCGATCGAGAGTGGGGCGATGGAACTGCTGACCCAAAGGTCTTCAACCCGACCGAGTTCAACCCCGATCAGTGGATGCAGGCCATCAAGGCTTCGGGAGCAACGTATGTCGTCTTCGTCGCCAAGCACCATGACGGCTTTGCCCTGTGGCCCACGGCAGAGAGCGACTACAGCGTGAAGGCCAGCCCGTGGCGGAATGGCAAGGGCGATGTCGTCGGCGATGTCGCGCGCGCAGCTCGCCGCGCAGGGCTTGGCTTCGGCATCTACGTCTCGCCGTGGGACAGGCACGAACCGCGATACAAGGACCAGGCCGCGTATGACACGTACTACCGCGCGCAGATTACGGAGCTGGCTTCGCGCTATGGCGAACTCACCGAATGGTGGCTCGACGGCGCGGGAAGCGCGGGACACACCTACGACTTCTCGAAGTACCTTGAGACTCTTCGCACCTACCAGCCCAATACCATCGTCTTCGCGGACACAGGTCTCTTCGAGTTTGGCGACGCACGCTGGGGCGGCGACGAGTCCGGCAAGATCGACTACGAAAACTGGAATGTCATCGACCGTCATGGACAGCTTCGCTGGCGGCCTATCGAGGTGGATACACCTCTTCGCAAACTCCACTGGTTTTGGCATCCGCACGATGAGTCCTCACTCAAGAGCATCCCCGAACTCATGGACAGCTATGAGCACTCTGTGGGCCATGGAGGACAGTGGATGATAGGCGTGGCTCCGGACAACCGCGGCCTGCTGCCGGACTCCGACGTTCGGCGGCTGCAAGAACTCGGCGCTGCGATCAGCGCGCGTTACGGAGCCCAGGGAAACCTCGCAGCACACGCTGTGAATGCGGACTCCAATGCAATGCGAGCCTTCGACAATGACGGCGCTACGTTCTGGAGCGCTCCCGAAGGCTCGCACGCCGCCACCCTGGAACTGCGGCTGCCAAGACCTGCTACAGTGGATCGCGCTCTCACCATGGAGTGGCTCGCCGAAGGCCAGAACGTCCAGCGCTACCGTATCGAAGCTATGATCGATGGCCGTTGGAAGACCCTCACCGAGGCGCAGGCTATCGGCCACAAGAAGATCGACATCTTCACCCCGGTCACCTCGAGCCGCTTCCGCCTACACATCCTCACCAGCACAGGTGTAGCTCGCATCCGCGAGTTCCAGATCTTCGAGGAACGGGAAAAATCATAGTCATCCTCGTAGGCATCCTCTGCGCCGAAAGTCCTCCTCGGCAATGACCGCGTTCGCTCGGGCCTTCCATGCCGTGGAAAGCTTGAGCGATGTAGGCATCCGAGCCTGGAGCGTGCCATGGTCGATCGCACACTCACGATCATAGGATGGCTCGTCACTGCAGCCGACCCGGCCCCGCGAAGCGGTGTTGGAACAATACGATATTCATAGGCAGCAGCAGGTCCAACCCTTGGGTGGAACTCTACGGACATCAGCAGGCTTACCTCTTCAAAGAAGCGCGGGACGGTATGGAACTTCCACACTTCTTTGCCGGCCCTGGGCTATACGGGAGCGGGAAGACCTCACCGGTCGAAGCGGTCACAGGCGATCAGCTAATTGGCTATCGCCCCGAGGTGGCCCGCGCCACTGCGGCTCTGGACTTCATCAGCGTCGTCGGCAGCGCGGGCGCGTCGGAGCTTGAACTCATTCCGACCGCAATCAATTCCGGAACGGAAAGCGATGATCGAAAGACCGGATTGACTCGTGCAGAGCTGAACGTATTCTTGATGCAAAGCTGCTCATGTTTGCCCCTCACATGAGGTCGCGGCGTGGCTCGTGAGCCCCGTACGATCTGGTACTAATGCAGCCCTCTTTCCCAAGTGCAACAACGGTCGAGCTTCCGGCCGGGTGCATTCTCAACGTCGATGACGAGAAGGTGATCGCCGATTGAACCGACAAGCGGACATCAGGCATCGAGTCCGGCAGCCGTCCCGGCAAACGGGTACGCCAAGAAGTAACGCGGCGGTCAAACCGACGCCCCAACTTGTTCTAGCGAAACAGCGGCCACGAATCACCGGGACACTTAGCTGGAGTGCCCCGGTATGGTTAACAAAGCGCGTTAGTGGCATCTCCACAGTGCATCAGGATCACTCCTCATGGGATGGAGATTCGCGCCCTTCGCTACCAGATCAAGCGACCCGTCAGCTGCACCTGTCGGTTCAAGTAATTGCCTCCACCGGCTGTGCCCATCTGGTAGGTGCCGAAATTGGAGTCTCCCGAGGAGGTATCGAAACCTGTGGTGCTCTGGATGACGTGATTCAGAGCGTTGAAGGCATCCATACGCAGTTGAAAGCCCAGTCGGTCATAAATTTTGAAGTTCTTACTGATGTTCGCGTCCAGCGTGACGATGCGTTGAAGACGAATTCCGGTATAGATGACGTTCGGTGTGACACCGTAGCCGCTGATCACGGGAATGAAGTTGGCGCTCCCGCACCCCGCAGCCACTGCATACGCAGTCAGGGTTACGACTCCAGTGTTCGGATCGCGAGTTCCTACGCACGGCTTGAATGCCTGAATATAAGAGTTCGTTGGCGCGTATTTGCCCGCATGGTATGGGTCTGTCTGCCCCGGATAGAACCGCTTGCGCGGCAGAATGTAGCCACCGTTTGCGGTGGGATTGATCTCATAGCCGCTGATCGTGGCCGGGAAGCCGGATTGATAGGTAAAGATGGAAGCCACCTGCCAGCCACCAACCAGCAGATCTGCGAGTCGATTCATCGCCGGGAAAAATCCATATCCACGGCCAAACGGCAGCTTGTAGATATCCGATACGGTAATGCGATGCGGGTTGTCGCTCGAGGAGATCGTTCGCAGTGGCACGCGGTTGACCGTGTCTGCATATCCGCCGGACTGCATGGCCTTCGAGTAGGTATAGGTAGCGTGAAGCGTTAAGCCTCTAGACACTCGGTGATTGAATGAAGCTTCCAGGCCGTTGTACCAATACTTGCCGCCGTTCAGGCTGCTCTCGGTGATGGCGGTGAAAATCGGGAAGGGGCGAGTGAAGTTGATGCGTTGGATTGTGGCGGCCGTGTAGTAGCTGCCTGACGCCGCAAACGGTGCGAGCCCTTTGAAGGGGTTTGTGACATAGCCTCCAGTTCCAGTGCTTGCTCCGCTGGTGCAGTTTGTCTGCATGCCGCCACGCTCAGGATCGCAAGCGGCCTGAGCTGATGAGCTGATGTGGTTGATGTCATCCGAGTACTGGGTGTCGTAGCCTCGTGAACCCGTATATGAAACCTCGAGAGTGTCATTGGCGGTGAATTGGCGCTCGACACCCAGAGAAAACTGAGTAAATGGTGGCGGGTAGAATTTCGGGTTAATGAACGTCAACGTCTGGCCGGCATTCGTGGTGAGGCACTGGGTCTCGTTGCCTCCGCAGTTGCCGAGCGGCGTTTGCAAGACCGGGAACGGATTGCTGAAGTTCACGAGGGGCGTCTGTCCATTGTCATTGGTGCCACTATAAGTAGTGGTGGAGGCATAGCCTGTCTGCGGTGATGCGAAAGAACCGCCTGATCCTCCGTTGGCATCGTCGATGTAATAGAGACCCATACCTCCGCGGACGACAGTCTTCGTGTTCAGTACATAAGCAAATCCAGCTCTCGGACCAAACTGCCAAAAGACGGAACGGAAGGGTGCACGCAGGTTTCCATTGACTCCGGCGAAGGTGATGCCACCAAGCAACTGGCCATTGATAGGCAGAGTCGACGCATTGATGAGGGAACTGATTGGGTTGACGTCGCTCGTATCAAACCCCGAAATCTGTCGATTCTGGCGATCGACGTAGCCCCCCATCTGATCCCAGCGCACGCCAAGATTCATGGTTAGCTTCGGGTTCACTTTCCAGTCATCCTGGAGAAAGCCTGCGTAGTAGTGAATCGAATAATAGTTGGCCGGTTGGCTGACCGCAGAGCCCGAGTCTGACGTGCCGAGCAGCAACGAAGCGGCTGCATTTCCACTGTAGCCAGAAGGTGTCGAAATACCCGTCGCACCGCCCGTCACCACCGTGTCCCATTGCTGCGTCCATCCTTTCCCGACGGTGAACTGTGCGCCGTACCCACCCCCGGACCGCTGCGAGTACTGAGACGGGCGAAGATCGAAACCGGCGCGCAGACTGTGGTTCTTGTGGGTAAAACTAAGCACATCCAGGATGGAGAGTTCATTGTCGCCACGTTCGAGACCGGTCAGCGATCCAAGAGTCTGGAAGCTGTTGATGTTGAACAAGGGAAAGCGATCGAAGTAGGTCGGATTCGCTGCTGCTAAGGATGCTGGCAGACCGAGGTTAGATGGATTGAACCCATTCGCTGGGCCAGTGAAGTCGGTTTGATCCGTCACCAGGATCGAACCCTTGAACGAATTCACGAGGTTGGCGTTGAAGGTATGCGTCCACCCCACAAGTAAACTGGGATCTCGATATCGACTCGTATAGTGGGCGCCGTATCCAGACCAGTTATCCCCCGGATGTGCAGCATTGACATTCGTTCGTGGTGTTCCCTGCTCATTCGTTCCGAATTCCGTCCACAGACGCCCTGCCACATAGATCGTGTCGTTCTCATCGATGTTCTGATCGAACTTCACAATGTAGTTGCGTTCCAGGTTTGTCGATACGTTGTTATGAAAAAAATTGTTATTGAGATCATTAGCCGTAGTTGGCGTCGCAGGCTGGTTAGGGTAGGCGTACCAAGAGAGGACGGCCATAGCAGCCGGGTTCATTCGGTTGGCCGGAATAACATTGGGCGATCCAATGAGAACAGGATTGCCCTGCGGTCCCGGTGTTGATCCCGGTCCATAGCCAAACTGGTAGCGGCAAACGTGAGGATTCTTAGTTGCGTACGATCCATTATCCGTGTTGTTGGCAGTGCAGGCGGTCTCCGAAGAGGGGTCGTAGATGGGTTGGTTAAAGGCCGCGCCGTTTGCGGTCAGCAATGCGCTGAAATCACCCTGTCCAGGATATTGGGTACCGTTGCCAATCATCGCCTGTGTCGGAACCGAGCTACTGCCAGGGGTTCCGGCGAGGTTCTTGATCTCTCGGTAGGCGATCATGAAGAAGGTCTGCCGCTGCTTTGCCCAGATTTTCGGAAGTACCACCGGCCCATCTGCCTCGAAGCCGAAATAGTCCTGGGTGTGTTGCGGCTTGTTGTACTGCGGAAGTGGTCCATTGAGTGCACGGCTGGCATTGTTGACGGAGGAGTTGGCGTCTAAAAATCCGCGCCTCATCGTCTCGTAGGCGTCCCCATGGATCTGTTGTCCACCGGACTTGAGAGTGAGATCTATCGCGCCCCCAGGAGAACGCCCCGCGACCGCATCATAGGCGTTCGTCGTGATCTTGAACTCCTTGACCGCATCGTTTGGAGGATCGTAGGCGTAGTTCTGCGCGCCTGTCATACTCAGGTCGCTCGCCCCATCTACGTTCAGCTCAATGCCGGCGCCATGAATGCTGATCGACTGCGCGGTCTGGTTGTAGGAGTTGTAGTTGGCTGGACCAATGGTGTTTACCACACCGGCACTCAGGCCGGCGAGGTTGAAGGCATCGCCCGCGAGAACAGGCAACTGCGAGATTCGCTGCTGTTCCACTACGTCGCCGCGGTCTGCTTTAACGTAGTCGAGTACGTCTCCCGACGCATCGACCGTGATCGATTGCGATATGTCGCCAACCTGCAGTGAGAAGTTGACGGCCACGGTTTGGTCAGTCGTCAGCGTAATCTTTGTCTTGGTGAGGCTTTTAAAACCAGGAGCCTCCACCTTGATGTCATACACGCCTGGGTCAAGAAACGGGACGGCATAGTTTCCTGAGCTCGTCGTCGTTGCCCTCTTCTCAACGCCTGTGCCTTCATTGTGGATCGTCACTTTCGCTGAAGGAATGACAGCGTTTGTTGGATCCGCCACCTGACCGGTAAATCCCTGCGAAGTCTGCGCAGAAGCAAAGATGGTGTATCCCAGCATCGCCACAAACAGCAGCAGGGACAGTTTCGTTATTCTTGACATCCTTAGGACGCTTTGGACGATCCTGCGCATCACTTCAACCCTCCGAATACACTTTCTTCATCAGTCCGCGAGCAGTTCGTTTTCGACCAAGGCCGCTCGGCAACTACCACGGCAATGCAGATCTCGCTCCACGCTAGAACTTGAGGCCAATATGTGAAAACGTTTTCCTACGTGGACCCTTTGCCTGGATCAACTCGCTGCATGGAACGTTTCCCAATTCCTTACTGCAGTTTCATTCCATCGAGTGGTCATCGTTCGACACCACTTGTTCCCATGGCTGAAATCGGCCACAAGTGTCGGCGGCGGTATCGGGATTGTCGCCGTTCAGTGGGGTTCCGGAGGGTTCGGAACGATCGGCGGCATTTCGTTTCAATGGGTTGCAGACCACGTTACGAGGGGGTTAAGGCAGTTGCTACAATTCAAGCGCTGGAGAGGGCTCCATGACGATAGAACACTCCACCGGACGGATCGCGCTCAGCGCGGACGAAACAGAGACCGTGCGTCTGGAACTGCAGCGCGTCCTGGCAAGTCCGCTGTTTCAGGCGAGCAAGCGATGCCACGACTTCCTCAAGTACATCGTGATCAACACCCTCGATGGCGAACTCAACAGTCTGAGTGAGCGGTTTCTTGGTGCGGAGCTGTTTGGCCGGCGCATTGATTACGACACCAAATCCGACTCGATCGTTCGGGTGCGCGCCAACGACGTTCGCCGCAGACTCACGGAATACTATGCAGACCAGCGCTCCAGCCCCGCGGTGGTCATCAACCTTTGTTCTGGGAGCTACATCCCTGAATTTCACTGGCCGCAACAGGAGGATTCACAACAGAACGAAGCGTCTTCGCTGGCATCGGGGTCGTCGAGCTCACTGACGAACGCTCCTAATGGAAGTGCCCTCCACCTCTCCAACGACCGCGACGTAGATCCTCCCGCGTCTGGGGTGCAAGAGCCGTCGGAAGGATATTCTCGCGGGGGCGACAACTCCGTTCCTGGCTTCATCAACGAGGCGGCTTCGAGCGCCCTCGTGAAGAGCGCGCACGTGGGAATCTCGCGTCGAGCTGTCGCAGCCGGTTCCATCGTCGCCGGTCTCTTGATTCTTGCGTTTGCGGTTTCCTGCTTTACTCTGTGGCAGGAACTTCGCGTAACACGTCAGTCGCTCTATCCATGGCGAAATTCGCCCGCGGTCGCTGGTCTGTGGGGGACGTTTCTCGGCGATCAGAGAGACACAGATCTGGTACTGACCGACTCTTCCTTCTCGCTGGTTGAAGCTCTGACGAACAAGTCATTCAACTTGAATGACTATCTCGGCCACTCCTATATGGGCCATTTCCAGGATCACGACCCAGAGATGGCTGCGGCACTGAGCAGAATTTCAAATTGGGGGCTAGGAAGCTCTGGGGAATTTGAAGTGGCTCAGCGCATGCTGGCGCTGGACCCGACTCGACAGAAGCTCCACTTCTTCCTGGCGCGCAAGTATCAGCCTGACCTCATTCGTCGGGACAATGTCATCCTGATGGGCAGTCCCTACGGCAATCCATGGTCTGAGCTGTTCGAGAGCCGGATGAACTTCACGTTTGATCCGAAGGATCCCGCTCGAATCTTGAATCGTTCACCCAAAGCTGGCGAGTCTGCCACGTATGCCTTCGATGTCTCGGGCTCTTTCGGCTTCTGCATCATTGCCTATCTGCCCACCCCCGACCACAGCGGGAGCGCTCTTCTGATCCAAGGGACAAGCGGCGAGCCTACCGAAGCGGGTGTGGACTTCCTGCTATCGGAAGCGAAGCTTGCTGCGTTTCAACAATCGCTTGGCGTATCGAAACTGCCATACTTCGAGCTTCTACTTAAGACTTCTTGGATCAAAGGCACCCCGATCGCCTCGAATATCGTGGCGTATCGCACCTACCCCGAAAAGCAGTAGTCCATGGAAATGCTATCCGTCCGGGAGGAAGCCGTGGAACAAAGTCGTACTTGCGACCTCGACGGCGGACGGCGATTCGCCTTCGTGGGATTATGCCTGCCTTAACCTCGCCGTAACCTCCCAACGAAGCCTCTTTCAATCAATCACATAACAGATCAAACCCTCCCGAACCCCTCGGAACGGCGACAGACGCATTGAAAGTGAAGACACTTGGCATCGGCTTCCAGCGCTGCCAGGTGCGGCTGCGCGATCGTGGAAGCAGCCGATCCAAAGGGGTAGCGCTTGAGACATTCAAGAATGCGTTTGTCCACCCACACTTACGGTGACGAACGCCATATCCGAGAGATTCGAGTCGAGTCAACTGGCCTCAAGTGGAATCGGAACCATGCCGCATGACCCACCATCGGAAAGAAGGCAGATGAAGCCAATCCCTTTCACTCGCAGAGCCTTCACCAAGGGACTCGCCCTCACACCACTCGGCCTGGCTTCGAGTTCGACCGCATTTTCAGAGTCTCACGCGCCTGCAGCTCACGAACAACTGACAACGGCGCAACCGCTGAGGAGAGTCCCCAAGACCGCGGCCGAGTACAACCGCCATCCGCCTATCCGCGAGGCTGATCCATTCGCCGAACCGCTCACCTTCAACTTTCGGCGCGCCACCCCTCGACTCCGTCCCTTCGCATTGAACGAGATCACCCTCGCTGCGGGTCCGCTGCAGCACGCCCGCGACTGGAACCGCGGATACATGCTTCGTCTCTCCAATGACCGTTTGCTTCACAACTTTCGATTGACCGCCGGTCTCCCGTCGAAGGCTGAACCGTTGGGAGGCTGGGAGGCCCCAAGCGCTGAACTCCGTGGCCACTTCGTCGGCCATTATCTCTCAGCCTGCGCGTTGCTGTACGCCACCACAAAGGACTCGGAGATCAAAATAAGAGCTGACGGCCTGGTTGCTGGGATCGCTGAGTGTCAGACGGCGCTCAACGCCAATGGCTATGTCAGCGCATTCCCCGCAGAGCTCTTTGTCCGGCTCGATAAGCGCGAGAAGGTCTGGGCGCCCTTCTACACCCTGCATAAGATCATGGCCGGCTTGCTGGACATGAAGCAGTTTGGCGATAACGAGCAGGCGCTCGTTATCCTTTTGCAACTCGCCGCGTGGGTCGATGCGTGGACCGCCCTTCGCACAGAAGAACATATGCAGGACATCCTGGAGACGGAGTACGGCGGGATGAGTGAGGTCCTCTACAGCCTAAGTGGCCTGACTGGCGACCCCCGTTGGGCCACCGCTGGCGACCGCTTCGTCAAGAAGGCCTTTTTCACGCCCTTGGCCAAGCGCCAGGATGAACTCAAAGGTCTGCACTGCAATACCCACATGCCGCAGGTGGTCGGCGCCGCCAGGCGGTATGAGCTGTCCTCAGATCATCGCTTCGCGGATGTGAGCGAGTTCTTCTTCGAAACAGTCGCGGGGGCACGCACCTATGCGGCCGGAGGCTCCGGCAATACCGAAGGTTGGCTCACCAACGCCAATCGCCTGGCGCTCGAGATGACCCCGAGTTCGCATCATCAAGAATGCTGCTGTGCGTACAACATGATGAAGCTGGCGCGACACCTCTATCAATGGTCTGGTGACACGCGGCTCATCGACTACTACGAGCGAAACCTCCTCAACCATCGCCTCGGAGCCATCGCCCCTGGAACGGGCCTGACAACCTATTTTCTCTCCATGTCCCCTGGAGCGTGGAAGACAACCTGCACCGAAGATCAGACATTCTGGTGCTGCACTGGCACGGCGCTCGAAGAGTATTCGAAGCTGAATGACTCAATCTACTTCCACGATGAGGAAGCCATCTACGTCAACCTCTATGCGGCATCGCGGCTTCACTGGCAAGAGCGCGACATCGCCCTTGAGCAGGAGACCCAATTCCCTGATTCCGATCGCACCAAGCTGACAGTGCGTGCGACCACCTCCAAGCCATGGAGTTTGAAGCTCCGCATCCCCTCGTGGACAACGAACGAAAACGTAGTGACCTTAAACGACCGCAAGTTTGAGGTTTCCGGAGCCCCAGGCAGCTACTTCACCATCACCCGAATCTGGCATCCTGGCGACCGCGTCGAGTTGACCATGCCAATGCGCCTCACCGTTGAACCGCTGCACGATGACCCGAGCCAACTCGCATTTCTGTATGGTCCGCTGGTGCTCGCAGGACAATTGGGCGAAGCCCCCAGCGACTTCGATCTGCGACACCATCAGGGACCGGAGATTCAGGAGGCGCCTCCCATAAGAGTGCCAACCTTATCGGCGCGAGGAAGGCCGGCTGAGACGTTACTCGAACCCATCCCTGGCCACACTTTAGCTTTTCAAGCGAGGGATCAGTCTGAGCCCATCAGCTTGATCCCTTTGAATAGAAGCTGGGGCCGGTTCGCCGTATATTGGACCGTCACCTAACCCAGTCCAATCTCCGTCGGCCGGATCCCTCTCGGTGTGGTGATCAACGAAGAGTCGAAACATACCCCGTCGCCATGCTCGACCATCCTCGCCCGGAGCCTCGCCGTCTTGTAAGATTTCGCCGAGCGATAAGCTCCATATGCGCGCAGCACTCCTTCCTGCTTGAGCTCCGGTGACGCCCGAGCGCTATGACGCCACCGGAATCTGGTGCGGCGAACGCCGATGAATTGGCCCCGGCACGTACCACAGATTCGTAATCGGATGAACATGACAACGAGAACCCAGATCGCCTTGAAGCTCGCCCTGCCGCTCGCGCTCCTTGCCGCTACGTTGACCTCGTTGGCGCAAACAGGGACGGCACACAGTGTTCCCCCAGGACGACCGCAAGGGCCTTGTGATATCTACGCGGCCGCCGCAGATCCTTGCGTAGCCGCCTATAGCACCACCCGCGCGCTGTTCGCTTCCTACAACGGCCCGCTCTACCAGATCCTGCGTCAGTCAGACGGCAAGACGCTCGACATCGGCGTCGTCGAGCCTGTCGCGGCGCCTTGGCCGGATGCGGGCGGTTACGCTAACGCGCCCGCACAGGACGCTTTCTGCGCCAACACCTATTGTTGGATCACCACCCTCTTCGATCAGTCGCCGAAGCACAACGACCTCGTCCAGGCACCCCGCGGCCATTTCAGCGGACCAGCCATGGGAGGCAACAACAACCTGCCGATCGCAGACGCGGCCCCGATCACCGTCATGGGGCACAAAGCGTACGGCGTCTTCATCACGCCAGGCATGGGTCTCCGCCTCAACGACGCGAAGGGCACCGCAGTCGACGACCAGGCGGAAGGACAATACTGGGTCATCAATGGCCGCCACTTCAATAGCGGATGCTGCTTCGACTTCGGCAATGCCGAGATTGACAGTGCCGACGATGGAAACGGCACGATGGAAACCACCTACTTCGGCGACGGTACGGGTTGGTACCACGGGCCACCTCCAGGACCGTGGGTGATGACTGACCAGGAAAACAATCTGGTCGGTTGCGCTAACCCGGATGGATCGAAGCTCTGCGGTGAACTGCCGAACATCCCGTGGCGATTCGTGACTGCCATGGCCAAGGGCGAACCGCACCATTGGACCAGCCTGGGCGGCGACGCGCAGAAGGGCGGTCTTTCAGTCATGTTCGATGGACCGCGCATCAATCCAAGCTATGACCCGATGCGCAAGCAAGGCGCCATCCTGCTCGGAAACGGCGGCGACAACAGCAATGGCTCCCAGGGCACGTTCTACGAAGGTGCAATGACTGCCGCCGGCACCTTCCCGGCCGACGCCACCGACAGGCTCGTTCAGGCAAACGTGGTGGCTGCCAAGTACGACGTGCAGCAGCTGAGTCTGACGCCGTCGTCCTCAACTTCCAATGCACCGGGACTCCAGACCTTCTCACCCGGCTCCGCGCAAGACACCACCATCACATTCACGAATACGTCAGACACGCCAGCGATCGATGTTCGGTTGAGCATCTCTGTGCCCGACGAGCGGTGGACCTCCGTCGTTCCGGAAACCCACTCGACCTCCGCGACGCCGCGCGGCCCAGTCGCGCCGGGTGCAAGCATCAGCGCGACCTTCAAAATTACTTCAGGGACGAAGGCCTTCAACGGCGACCTCGTAGGCCGAGCCCAGTGGAAAGCTTCAACGAGCCGAGGTAGAAAACTCGAGACATCGACCTTCGAGAAGGTGCGCAACGTCAGCCCAATCAAGATTAACGAGTTTCGGGTCGGTACCGGGTCTCCCATCAATCCGACAAATTCGTTTATCGAGCTATACAACGCTGGCGCGAGTCAAGTCGATCTGTCCAACTGGACCCTCACCGAGCATGCTGCACAGCGGGCCATCTTCTCGACCGTCATGATACCGTCCGGTCGCAAGCTTGCGCCGCACAGCTTCTACCTCCTGGGACTCTCTAACTCCGGCTTGGCGGTTCCCGCGCACAATGGCGACACTTCCATCTACGTCAGGAGCACGGCAGGGATGCAGGTCGGCGACACGATCGGAATCGACACTGGTTCCAGCGTGGAGACCCGCAGAATCGTAAGCCTCGGAAAGGCAGCCGGCGCAGCCACAACGCTTTGGCAGCCAATGCCTGACGGTCCGATAATCAGCGTTCCCGCTGGTTCGAACAATGTGCCCGTCGCCAACGTTACTGGCTTTGTGGTCGGCGAGAAAATCGCCCTCGGCTATGGCGCGTCCTTCCCGTACGCCGCAAATACCATCGAGCATGACGAGATCGCGACGGTCACCGCGATCGGCAAGCCGGGTACTGCGGAAGCCTACATAGCAACCGATGCTCCCGCGGGCTCTACGAATATCAAGGTGACTTCAGTAGCCAAGCTCTCCGTCGGCGACAAGATCAGGCTGGACATCGACAGCATGGGCCATGGGATCGAGTCCGTCACCGTGGCACACATCGGCACAGAAGCAACCCGCACAGTTCTTGCAGCCACTGCAGGCGCAGGAGCGACCAACATCAAAGTCCGAAGTGTGAAAGGCTTCGCTGTTGGCGACAAAATCGTTCTTGGCACTCCCGCAAATCTGGCAACGGCTACGATCGCCACCGTCGGCGCTCCGGGGCCATCAGGAACCGGCATCGACTTCACGCCGGCCCTGGCTAACGCCCACGTCAAAGACGAGGACATCATCAGTCCGGGGACGGGGATAGACCTAGCCGCCCCCCTGAAGTTCAACCACGCAGCCAACCTTCCCTTCAATGATCGTGGAACCGGGATCAGCTTTGAGCCGGTAACGGCCTTTGCGCACTTGAGCGGCGAGCCGGTCCAGCCACTCGGCACCGGCATCATGCTCGATGGTCCACTCACGAAGGACCATGCGATCGACGCGGTCGTCCTGGACGCGGCAGTCACAACTGCCGGCTATCAGGGAACGCCGGCACCCGACCAGCGGTTCGGCGGACCGGCTCTCTCCACGACTGCCGGAACTATGGTGCTGCGCGATGCTGATGGCCTGGTTGTCGACAGCCTCAACTACGGTTTGGTCGTCGACCCGTGGGCTGCCGAGGGTTACCAAGCCAACTCTGGGGCGAGGCGAAATGGCTGCCGCGTGAATGCACCCAGCGCCGCGGGCAGCGGTATCGGTGTCAGCGCCGGTCGATTCCCCGACGGCGCCGACACAGACAGCAACTGCACCGACTTCATCGTCGAGCCCGCCACGTCCCTTGCCGTGGCAGCCGATGCAGGCGCGAAGACGATCAAGGTCTTGAGTGTTGCAGGCTTTGCCGCCGGCCAAGTCATTTCCATCGATACGAACGCCCACCTGGAAACCATCGTCATCGCCGCCATTGGCACGGCAGGTTCCGCTGGCAGCGGCATCACACTCGGTGCCGCCTTGAAACAGGCACATGCTCCGGCCGCGCAGGTTTCTGGCAACAGTTCCACGCCAGGTGCGCGTAATCATTACGACAGGGGCCAGAGATAAAAATGCATGAGACTCGTGGACCACGGTAACTTCTTGTCGTTGAAGAGCGCACAGGATACATTCCCCGGCTTTCACGCGCACTCTGGGAAACGCCCCGAACCAACTTGACGATCTCGTACTAGCCGTTCTACTACGGGGTGCCACGCCCGATGTGCATGGTCTTTGCTCGTGTAGGCCAAGACCCGCGTCAACTCTGCCACCGCAAATGCGGATAGAAGCGGAACATAATGCGCGTGCCTCCAGTGCTCGCGCAGCCACGCAAGGCGACCCTTCCCAAAAAGCAGAGCCGACTCGACCGTCATCGTTTCGAATACGACGCGCGCCCCACGCCTACTCTCGCGCCCGTCGGACGGCAGCAGCGACGTCGCCTTCGGTGACGCCGAGTTTCGCGAGACGCTCTCGCACTTCATCGGTGCGACTCTCGCGCAACGGCCGTAGCAAGATCGTCTCTCCATCCGTGCTCACGTCGAAGTACTCGACATTGCCGAAGCGCGACACGACCGTCTTGGGGAGAGTGATCTGGTTTTTGACAGTCTTCTTGGCGAGCATGGAATAGATATGACGACTGGCCAGCAGCAAGGCGCAGCGGTGAGATTGGCATCCATCAAAATATTGGCCAGGATCGCCATTGTGGCTACCCTGGCCAAGGAGACCAAAATGCTGGCTTCTACCGCTGCTGAAGTCCAGAATCGACTCGGTGAGTTGTTCGGCGTTGCACAACGAGAGACCGTGCCAATCACGCGGCATAGCTGTCCCGCCGAGTTCCTCAACTCGCCACGAGAAATGCCTGAACTACTGCACTCACGCGAGCGATGCAGCAAAGCCGCTACTCAGCTTGAGCAGTGGGGCAGGCAGCCTCAGAGCAGAGCCCTACTGAACAGTCAGGTTCACCGTCGATGTGTGGCTCACAGCTCCAGAGGTTGCAGTGATGGTGATAGCTGTGGTCCCCGCTGGAGTTGTGGGATTGGTGTAGGAACAACCCGTAAGCGTTGCCGCTCCGACCGCGCCGATCAGGACAAGCATCAGCTTTGGGCGGATCCTAAATTTCCTGCGGCCGGCGAAGAGCGAGAGAGAAGCAAAGGGCATAAAAGCCAGGACCGTGTAGCCGCCGCTACCGAAGTGACGGAATGGGGTAGCTTCATTGCTGGCCTTATAACCACCGGTGGAGATAGTAAGAGTCTCTGTGGCGCTAGCGCTGGGCGTAACGGTCAGAGTTGGCGAGCTGAAGGTGCAGGCCGAATTCGCGGGTAGTCCGCTGCAGATGAAGGTGACGGGACCGCTGAAACCATTGATGGGGGCAACCGCGAGAGTAAGCGAGACGCTGGCATCATTCGCAACCGTGGCAACAGGACTTGAAGTACTGAAGCCAAAGTTGGTGGTGCCTCCCGTAGCTGCATTCTGGCTGATCGCGCCGAAGACACCGTGCGTCTCTGCATCGAGGCCGGCTGCGAAGTACAACGTGTTGGGGTCGCCAGCGTTCGTCGTGGAGGGTGTGCCATTGACGACGCCGTTGCCAAAGACAATCTCCCAAAGACCTACGTAGCTGCTGGATACGCCTGCACCCGGATACTTGGAGAGGATAGGCGCGCCGGTAGCATCGGTGACCTGTCCGAGATAGGCATAGCTGCTGGGATCGTAGACGTTAATGACTCCATCGCCGAGATTGCCGACAAGTAGGTCGCCGCCGTAGATGCCGAAGCCAGTAGGAGCGAGGGCCATGCCCCAGGGCGCATTCAGGTTGCCTCCCGTGATGGCGCGTTTGAGGAAGTTGCCATTCACATCGAACACACTGACGAAGCCCGTGTTGGGGCCAAGCGTCTCGCTATACGTGCTGGTGGAGCGCAGCATGTAGGTAACGTAGACCTGGTTGGAGATGACGTGGATGGCGTAAGGAGCATATCCGGCAGGGACGTTCGGATCGGTGAACGAACCGGTCAGAGTGGTGGACGCAAAGCTCTGGCTGTAAACCTCCACTTTCGCACCAGCGCCGAAGTTTGCGGCCAGCAGCACGGTGCCCCCGGCGCTCGGGTCAAGTGCGATGTCCGTGTAGACGGCCTTCGTTGCGGAGTTATCAATCGCCTTCAGCGAGATGCTGCCGTTGGTCCCGAGCTTGCCATTCCATCCCCAGATCGATCCGTCGAGGGAGGCAAACAGGAAGCTGGCTTTCGATCCATTGGAGAGCATGAAGCCGGTCGTGCTGTTGAAGACCGTGCCAGTGGGCTGACCGGTGCCAGTGCCGCTGGCTGCGGGAATGGTCGTCTTGAACTGGATGGCTCCGTTTGCGAAGTTCACATAGGAGTAGCCGGTAACGGCGGTGTCGATCCAGAAGTCACTGGGGCCGGAGATGCCCCACGGGTCGACGAAACCGGGGTCGGTCACCGTTGCGGGAACGTAGCCGTCGGAGATGATGTTGGTGATGCTGTAGCTGCCGGCTGTCTGGGCCACGCTTGCGGCCGTGGCCAGAGTCAGAGTAAGAGCCGCTGCACCTTTCAGAAGCAAAGCGGCAACGTGGCGGGATTTCGCAGGCACGCTGGATTGGGTGGTCATTGAGAGTCCTCCGCGAGCAACGTGCCAGCCTGGTTGCTGCTGACTTTGGCTCGACTCTCAACGTAAAACTGCCACTACCCGGAGTTGTCAGGAAGATGTCTCCAGGTTGTCATTTGTTTCGCTTCAGTAAGGCGAACCTTCCGGGTGCCGCGCATAAGGCTTGCCGAACTTATCGGTGTGTTGCTGTGGCGGCTGCAGCGCGATGTCCACCGCGCCAGCATCGGTGTTCCCTTGACCCACTTTGATACGGCGCGATGCTTTCTCAAGACTCGCTTCCGCGGCGTCTTCAGCCCACACCTTGAGCAGATACGTCCCCGGCGGAACGTGGTGCAATTGTGCGGAGGCTTGTGCTGCTACCGCGAAGTAGGGTGTCGCTACCGATAAGATGACGGCCCCCATCTCGGGGTGAATATTGCAGAAGATGTACGAGACGCCCTCACGGTTGAAAGGGACAGAGTGTGTCGCGCCTGTTTCGTAGAGGCCGAGATCGAACCGGCGCCCGTTGAAGAGAGAAAAGACGTTGTGGAAGAACGGGTCGCGGTTGGGGAAGCCCACCAGGCTGCCCGTTGGGACTACGAGCAGATGTGGTTGGAACATCTTGTCCTTCTGCACCATCTGGAAGCTCCTGCCCGTTCCCGGCTTGACGGTCAGATCGGTCTCTCCGTCCGCACCGAGGGGAGAGAGCCAGACTACAACCGGAGCGTTCGCTGAAGGGATGCGCGACTTGCCGTCAGCCGCGCGCACCGTCAGGTGGATGGTGACATCGGCGTTCATTTGAGCGGACGCGGAGCGCACAAGAGAGTTGCCCATAAGAAGACCGGTGAACAGAACCTGTAGGCTGCGACGAGAGATCTTTACTGTCCTGCAACGGGGTGACATGAACGGTCTACTCCAGGACTAGAACTGGTAGCCAAACGTAAGCGTATAGATGTTGGCCGTGTTGACGCCGCCGAGGATGGGCCAGCTCTGCAGGCGACGGTACTCGGGCGAAAGGATGATGGACGACCACGGACGGAAGATCAGGTTGCCAACGATGCTTCGATTGCGGGTGTAGAAAAAGATGGGGCTGGCGCCGGACAACGGTACCGAGTTACGCAGCTCGTTGCCCGAGGCCGAATCCTGGCCAATGGAAGCATTCGCGTTGAGCGTGGAAGAGAGCTTGTAGCTCCACTCCAGCCAGCCTCCCTCTGCGTTCAGCGCACGGAGATAGGTCGCCGTGCTGTTCGGAAAGTTGTACGTCACGGTATTCCGATAGGCCCCACCACCAAGATCGCCCAGGCCACGGCCACGGTATAGTTCTCCCGAAAGGTGAAGCCGGTGGCCAAAGGGAACGCGCCAATCCGCCGTCGTGGCCCAGGTATCGACCCGCTGATTCCCCTTATAGTTCTGCCTGCCGTACAGACCGCCGATGCCCAGTTCAAAATGATGCTCATTCTTGCTGGAACTGTAAGCCAACCTTGTTTCATAGCTTGGCTGGCCGGAGGCTTCCCCCGCGCCCGTGGCTCGTAAGGTAACGTTGCTGGCTGCATTCAGGGTTTGCGTATCAAGCAGGCCTAGCTGGAACGAGAGTGCGCGGTTCGTGTTTTCTAAACCAAAGGAGTGCTTCCACATGAACTGAGGAGCCCATGTCCAGAGGTTGCCGGACCATGCCAACGAAGGCTGCGCCACCGTAGCAAAGGAGTCTGGGGAAAGAGGCGAGATCAGCGGCGTATCATAGTTGGCTTCCAGCGTGTCACGCGCCCATGAAGCAGTAATGGCTGCCGTGCGCAGACGGACTGTTCCCGCTGGTCCGCTGGTTGCCGATCCCGTAACGCCCCCGAAGAAGTCCATGCTGACCCGCGCGCTGGTCTGTGCGCCGCCCAGCACCGGGCCCGTCCCTTCCAGGCCGAGGATCGTCTGCCGCAGGCTTGCCCCCGTGCTGGTATTGCTGCTGGTCGTGCTGGGGAGCAGCGCGCTGCTGGGCAAATCGATCTGGTCGACCGTGCCTTGGTTGACGAAGGAGTTGAACAGCACCAAACCTGTGAGACGCACCGGGAACCTTGACGAGCTTTCGACTTTGGTCTGTTGCTGCTGGGCCGATGCGGACTTGAGAATGTCGATGTCTTCTGCGTCTGCCGACTTCGCAGCGCTGTCCTCAACGCCTCCCGCCGCAGCCGCGGGGACTACCGGCGTCACAGCCACGGTGCCCTGTTGCGGCGGCGTCTCTTTGGCCGCCAGGAGCTCACGTAGACGATCAATCTCTGCTTGCATCTGCTGAATCTGTTGCTGCGACTGCTCTACCCGCTGCTGCGTTGCGCGCAGTGCAGCAGCCAGCTTTTCTAACTGCTGCGATACCGACCCATCCGGATGGCTCTCCGTTTGTGCTTTCACAGGGAGCGCCGCCATAGTGCAGAGTACCCAAGCCACGACAAGCGATGACAACTGATGGCGGCAGATCTTCATTGGGATGCGACTCATGGCGTTACTCCCAAGGAGGCTTCACGTTCAACGACAGCGGCCAGGGAGGGGTCAGATGGAATGAGCAGGAAAAACTCCGTTTGCCAGCCTGAAGCACCGTCTTCGATACGCCGCATTCCGGCTGCTCCCCCATGCGCTTCAACGATGCGCTTGACGATGGCCAGACCGAGGCCAATGCCGCTCTCTTTGCCTGCGCTGACAAACGGCTCGAACAGACGAAGAGCTATCTCCTCGCGAACACCTTCGCCGTTATCGCGTATTCGGATGGCAGCGACCGCGTTACCGTTCTCGTCGACTTCCTGCTGGAGCACGACGCCTATCGCCGGCGGGAATGAGGAGCGCCGTGCAGCCTGGCACGCATTCAGGAGCAAGTTATAGACCGCCCGCTGCAGCTCTTTGCCATCGATTACCCCTGTCAACTCGCAAAACTCGCCGGCTTCAACGGCAACGCCGCGCGCATCGGGGTGCGGTTGAATCATTGCCAGGGCCCGCTGTACCGCCGCCGTGATCGAATCTGGTGCAAGCTGCACCGCGATGCCCGTCCGGCCGAAGGTGAGGATGGCATCGAGCAGCTCCGTCATGCCTCGCGCCGATTCTGTAATCTCGCCAAGCAACTCTGTGCGCTCCTCGAGAGACAGCGTGCTCGAGGAAAGAAACTCGGCATTCGCGTAGATGGGCGAGAGATAGTGACGCAGATCATGCGAAATGGAGCTCGCCAGGCGACCAATCGTGGCCTGCCGCTCGCCCTCGATCAGTTTGGCTTGGCTGGACAGCACCGCGGCGTGCATCTTCTCAAACGACTCGCGAAGCTCACGCAACTCCTGGGGTCCAGTTGCCGGCACCGGAGCGATCGTTTCTCCGCGCCCCATCTGCCGCGTACTTTGCAGCAATGCGTCCAGCGGTCGTGTAACAGTCCCCGCGAGCGCGAGCGCCATGCCACCGCCAACCAGCAGAAGCGACAAACCGATGGCTAGAATGCCGACGTTGAGTTGCCGCAGCAGGGCGGTCTGCTCTTTGTCCGATTGCAATAAGACAAGATAGATCGACGGCGTCGTGTCCGTCGCGCCCTGAAGTAGAAGCGAAGAGGTCATGTAACTGTCGTTCCCGAGCTTCACGGGATTCGTACGCTCACCCCGCGTCAGGCCTGCCATAACGGCGCGGGAAAGCCTTCGCGCCTCGGCCTCATCCAGCGTCGACGCGATCACCCTCTCCGAAGTTGCGAAAACAACCTGTCCAGCCGGCGATCGCTCGATCATCCGTGCCAGATGATCGTTCAACTCATACCCACTGCTGACATACCCCAGCACACGGCGCTCTTCTCCCGCAGCAAAGGAGATAGGTTCGGTGGCGACCTCAAACAGATGCCCCGAGCTGAAGATGAGCGTAGTCTGGTAAGGAATATCGCGGGAGCGGCCCAAAGCCGCCGCGCAATCGTCAAGCGCGATGGAATGACCATGGGAGTAGACTGCCAGGAGTGTCCCATCCGGACGCATCAGCGCAAAGATGTCGCTGCCGCTCGTCTCCCAGAACGTCTTGCCCGCATCGACGATCGTGGGCTGATCGTGGGTGGTCATCAAGGCCTTCAGGCTAGGCATCTCGGACAACAGGGCTGTCTGGCGAAGGAGCAGGTCCTGCCTTTGCTGTTCGATTGCCTGAAAGGTGTCTCGTGAATGGGCCATCTCGGCCAAAGAGGTGCGCGCCACCTGCCGGTTTACCGTGAAGCCAGCCAACACCAGAAACAACGAAGTCATCGCAACAACGATAGCCAGCAGCACGAAGAACAGACTTTGCCGGATACCCAGTCGTCCTCGACTCATCTTGCTCCTGTCTGCGGTCGCCAGAGGCCCCGGGGCTCAGCCTTCCGGAACGAACTTGTAGCCAGCGCCGTGTATCGTTCTCAGATATCGAGGTTCCGTGGGATTCGGTTCGAGCTTTTGCCGCAACTTCAGGATTTGATTATCCACAGTTCTTGTCGTCGGGTAGGACTCGTATCCCCACACTTCGGTCAGGAGCTGCTGGCGGGAGATAACCCGCGTGGGGTTCTCGAAGAAATATCGCAGCAGCTTAAACTCCTGGGCTGTCAGGCTTACCAGCCGTCCCGCCCGCACGACTTCCATCTGCTCCAAATCGACGATGACATCTCCAAATCCCTTGGGGGCCGAAGGCTTCACACCCATTCGATTGCATCGCCGTATCGCGGCCTGCACCCTTGCCAGCAGCTCCCGCGGGCTGAACGGCTTCGTCATGTAGTCGTCTGCGCCCAGTTCCAATAGCAGGACTTTGTCCGCGACCTCGCTCACCGCGCTCAGAATGACAACCGGCAGATTCGGCTGCCGGTCTTTGATGCTTCGGCACACCTCACGCCCTGAGATCTTCGGCAGCATCAGGTCAAGCACAACAGCCTCCACCCCGACGGCGCTCGTTGCCTCTTTCGCATTCACACCGTCATTGAGGACTTGGACTTCATAGTTCTCCCCTTCAAACAGACGGCGCAACGCCCTTTGAATGCGGGTGTCATCTTCAATCAACACAATGATGCCCATAGGCAACCATTATCAGGCAGATCGGGAAAGAATCAACACCGGCCATTCTTGAAGAGCTGACAATGAGTTGGCGTGCCCGGCGTGAACTGTGCCAGTGGAGAAGAGAGACCCTGGACAAGGAGAGCGTATGGGACGGGGCAAGAAGTATCAGCCAGAGCAGGTGGTAAATTTGTTGCGGCAGATCGAAGTGGCCGTGGCGAATGGGAAGACGACTGCGCAGGCATCGAAGGAAGCCGGGATCGTGGAGCAGACGTACTTCCGTTGGCGTAAGGAGTACGGCGGGCTGCAGGTGGACCAGGCGAAGCGGCTGAAGGAGCTTGAGCAGGAGAACTCGAAGCTGAAGCGTCTGGTGGCGAACCTGAGCCTGGACAACCTTGTGTTGAAGGACTTCGCCTCGGGAAACTTCTGAGCCCTGAGCGACGACGGATCGCAGCAGATCATGCGCAGCAGCAGCATGGGATGACGGAGCGCAGGGCGTGCCGGTTGGCCAACCAGCCTCGCGGCACACAGCGCTATCGTGCGATCCGGCGTGAAGACGAAGATGCACTCACGCAGGCGATCATCCAGCTTGCCAGCCAGTACGGCCGTTATGGCTATCCCCGGATCACGGCGTTGCTGCAGCGAGCTGGTTGGCGAGTGGGCAAGGACCGTGTAGAGCGTATCTGGCGTCGCGAAGGGCTGAAGGTTCCACAGAAGCAGAAGCCACGAGGACGTCTGTGGCTCAACGATGGTTCGTACGTGCGACTAAGGCCGGAGCGGCGGAACCATGTGTGGAGTTACGACTTCGTCAGCGCACGGACGCATGATGGCCGCAGAGTACGGCTTCTCAACCTGATCGACGAGCACACGCGCAAGAGCCTGCTGGTGCGTGCAGAACGCCGCTGGTCCAGCGAGCCAGGATCGCCGTGGGAGAACGGCTACTGCGAGAGCTTCAACTCCAAGATCAGAGACGAGTTCCTGAACGGCGAGATCTTCTACTCGGTCAAAGAACTGCGCGTGCTGGCCGAACGCTGGCGCGTGCACTACAACACAGTCAGACCGCACTCCTCGCTGGGTTACAGGTCACCAGCACCGGAGGCATGGCTGACAAAGAACATGGGGCATGGAGAAGTAGAAACCGCTATGCGCTTCCCATGTCTCCACACCCCCGACGGCGGCTATCTGAACTCAGAAATAGCTGCGCTACACTAACTCTTCCAACGGCACAAAAGATCGGGCATGCCAAGTCAGTGTGATGGTGACTGACGATGACCCCAGGTGAATACCGAGGCGGGTGGGAACGCAAGCGCGATCGTGTTGAAGGGCGATGATCTAGACGCGCTGGTCGACGATCCCGACGAACTGGCAAACGAGGTTTCCGCATTGTCGGGACCATCCACTGGCCCCAATAGCGGCGAAGTTTTTGTCGACGGCTTCAGCGGAGGCGAACTTCCTCCCAAGTCATCCATCCTGGCCATCCGCGTCAACAAAAACCCCTTCTCTGCCCAATTCGATCGACTTGGCTACGGACGCATCGAGATCCTCACCAAGCCCGGGACCGAAAAGCTCCACGGACAGGCTCTTCTGCAAGGCAATGATAAGTCCTTCAACACAGGTGACCCTTTTACCACCAGCATTCCCGACTATTACAGCTACCAATTCAGCGGTTCGCTCAGCGGTGCCCTCTCGAAAGGCGCGTCTTTCGCCTTGAACGTCGATGCTCGCGAGCAGCAAAGCGTCAACACCTGGGTCATTCCCGATGCAGTGCTGCCTAACAGCGCCGGCGTTTACGTGGACAACGTCAACTCTCCCGTAAGCTGCTGAGCCCGCATATTCGCGACAATGCCTCGCTGCGCTTCGATTGGCAACTCGCAAAGAAGACCACCATGACCGCTCGCTACGGTTTCTGGTATGAGAACGAAAAGGGCAATCTCGACTCCGGCCCCGGCACCCTCTCCAGCGGCTCAACCCACGAATCAAACTCCGACCACACGATACAGCTCTCAAGCACTTCCGTCGTCAACGACCACTTCATCAACGAAAGTCGTTTCCAGTTCGAACGTCATGACGAGAACCACTACGCCGACTCCACGGCCCGCACCATCGGGGTTGCAGGCGATTTCGTCGGAGGAGGCTTCACAGGCCAGACCAGCCAGGACCACCGCCTTGCGCTCGAGTTCCAAGACTTCAGCACGCTCAGCATGAAGAGACACTCCATCATTGTCGGCACGCGCCTCCGCGACAACCGCGACGCGAATAAGAGCACCTCCAACTTCAATGGCCGCTTCGATTTCTCACCCCGCACCATCGGTGCGATGACTTACTCCTCTAGTACGGTCTACGAGCAGGTAGCCAACGGCCTCGCCAGCGGACAGACCTTCAATAGCCTCGCCGCGCAGGGCTTCGCTCCCTCCTCCGCAAGCTATACCAGTGGCAACCCCTCCGCTGTCGCCAACGTCTTCGACGCCGCCCTCTTCCTCCAGGACGACCTCCGCGTCAACCAGCGCGTCACCCTCTCAGCAGGCATCCGTTGGGAAGCCCAGAACCACATCGCCGACCACAACGACTGGGCTCCACGCGTTGCCATCGTTTACGCTCTCGACGGACGCAATGGCCGAAAAATCAAAACGGTACTTCGCGCGGGCTACGGGATCTCTTACGACCGGCTCCCCACCACCAACCTGTTAACTGTCAACCGCTCCAACGGTGTTCGTCAGATCGTCCTCACCAATCCGACGTGCAAGTCCATCGCAACTTCGCTCGAAGCGATCGACATGACCACCTGCACCAGCGGCACATCCACCACCGCACCGCCCATCCGCTATCGCATCGCACCCCAACTACCATGCCTCCTACACCGAGCAGTCAGGAGCGGGCATCGACCGCCAGTTGCTCGCGGAAACCAGCGTCACCGTCACCTATCTCCATTCCTTCGGAGTCCACCAACATGTCATTCGCAACGCCGATCAGGCCATCGGAGGCCCGGCACAAACAACTTCGCCAGGCTATCTCTACGAGTATTTTCCGGAGGCCATGTTCAAACAGAATCAGATCATTACCAGCGTCAAAACCCGCCTGAGCCAAAAGCTTGCACTCAGCGGCTTCTACACCTACTCCAAAGCCACCAGCAACGGCGCAGGAGCCTCTGGCAGCAACTTCGTCTCCAACGCCTACAACCTCGACCAGGATCTCGGCCCCGCCGGCTTCGTCTTCAAGCACGTAGCCTTCCTCACCGGAACCTACGATGGCCCATGGGGGCTCTCCTTCAACCCCTTCGTCATTGCCCAGTCAGGACGCCCCTTTAACATCACTCTCGCCGCCGACCCGCTCAATAACCTCTTCAATCAGCGGCCCACCTACGCGACCGCAGCCACGCCCGCAGCCAATCAGGTCGCCACTCCATTCGGTCTCCTTGATAGCGCCGCACTGCCCGGCGAACAACTCATCCCAGTGAACCTCGGAACCAGCCCCTCATCGTTCGCCGTAAATCTGCGCATGAGCCGGGGGTTCACGTTTGGGGGCAAGACCGCGTCAAACGGAGCCGCCGATGATGCCTCCGTGACGACCGCTCCAACGAGCACAACCACCCGAGGAGATCGCGGGCCCGGTGGAGGAAGCTTGGCCGGCAACGTACCCTCTACCTCCTCCGGGGCTAAAGAGCCGGGTGGAAAATATGGCCTGCGTTTCAGCGTCCAGGCGCTCAACCTCTTCAACAACATCAACTACGGCGTCCCCATCGGTGTCCTCGGTTCACCCTACTTCGACCGCCCTACCTCGCTCATCGGAGGCGCTTACAGCACTGGCTCAGCGGCTCGCCGTGTCTATATTCAGGCGGCATTCTCTTTCTGACATGTGCGGATCCAGTTACTGGACAAGGCGAGTGCAGCCCCTTCCCCACGGACCGGGTACCTTCATTGAAGCCCATGGGCTTGCGTATGAGGAAAACGTTCAGACTCTGCCACAGGCCGGGACTGGCGCGTCACATGGGGAAATGAGAAGGAGCATGGCGCATGCAGTGTCGAGAGTAACGCCCCATAGACGGCATCCTCCAAATCAACCTCGTAGGAATATGGTGTTGCACGCTCGGTGGTGCGATCGAAACGAAGCTCGGTCGACGGCCGAAGTCTTCATCGCTCCCACGGACGTCATCAATGTAACGCTGCCGTAATCAGGCACACAGCTGCCGCTGAGAAAGTGAGAGCCGCGAAAGCCCTGAATACTGGTATCCGAGAAGTAGTGCGGAACGAAGCATTTCATCTCTCCGGCGCGCGTCTGCGGCGTCCAGTGCGTCATCGCTGGTAATCGCTCGCGTTTCGATGCGCTCTCATACGGCCGCGACCTTGCCATCGCAGAACTACTTCGACAAGCGCAAGAGGATCGAGCCGTGCCGTGGGATCGTGAAGGCGTTCGAGTCGGAGATCTGTCCCAAGTCCTTCGCCATCCAAATATCTCGTGCATGCCAGCTAGCCGCAGCGCCAGCCTCTTCGAGATGCAGCGAGATTCCTCGAAGATACGAACGTTGTTCGCCGAAGTTGAAGATCGCAAGAGCCTTGCTTCCATCAGCCAGCGGGCGAGCCCAGATTTCGACGGGCCCTTCCGCGTAGATCCGATCGGCCTGCTTCCCGAGCGAGTCTTGATCGATCGCGACAACTTCGCGATTGGTTAGGATCGATGTCAATTCCGGAGTGAGCTGCGAGAGGTTGTTTCCAGCGAGCAATGGCGCAGCGAGCATCGCCCACATGCCCATGTGAGTGCGGTTCTCATCCAGCGTCAATTTACCGTTGCCCACCTCAAGCATGTCCGGATCGTTCCAGTGGCCGGGTCCTGCGTATCGCGCTAGCCCGGCTTGCTCGCGGCCGATCAGCGAGATGCGATCGAAGTTGGGAGAGATGTCTCCGGTAGTACGCCATAAGTTCGCGCCGACCTCTGGGCCCCACTGCCACACCGAATCAAAACCATACTGGCAAAGGCTATAAACGATCGGCCTGCCGGTCTTGAGGAGAGCCTGGTGCATTCTCTCGTAGGCGTCGCGCATCATTGCGAACTGCTTGCGTTGCGACTCAGCATCATCGCCCGGATAAGTCTTGCGCATAACACCGTTGTGATAACTGCACAGGTCATACTTCAGATAATCGATGCCCCAGGAAGCATAGAGCTCCGCGTCCTGAGTTTCATGCCCCATGCTTCCGTCGAAGCGCGCACAGGTATTCGGGCCGGGTGAGCTGTAGATGCCCAGCTTCAGTCCCTTGCTGTGGACGTAGTCCGCCAGCGCCTTCATGTCCGGAAATTTATCGTTGCTGTGCAGCACGCCGTCCTTGTCGCGAGTGCCCTCCCACGTGTCGTCGATATTGACGTAGACATACCCCGCGTCGCGCATGCCAGAGGACACAAGCAGGTCCGCAGCCCGACGAACATCCTTGTCGGTAACCTTCTCCGCGAACCAGTTCCACGAGTTCTAGCCCATGGGAGGCGTAGCAGCAAGCGAAACCTCGCCGTGGCTCTGCGGTCGTGCAGATGTGGGGAGCAGGACGAGAGCGAGAAGTACAGTGAGACCGTTTCGCATTGATACCTTTCTAGTGAATGGACGTAGCCGGCATGCCAGGACGCGCCGACTTGCCCTTGAAGTTTTCAAGCTTCAGACCGGATACGTTCTGTGCCTCCAGGGCATAACTGAAAGCGTCGCTCTGATGAAGTCCCCATTCGGCGATGCAGTTTCGCACGACGGCCCCCTGCACGTTGCGCAGAAAATACGATGGCGTATCGTGCTTCTCGAGGCCGCCAGGCTCACGCATCGGGTCATCCGGTCGCGTGGGACGATTGTCGAATCTCCCGCCCGGATACTGCGTCCATCGGTCGATCTTGACCGAGCAGTTCTCAAGCAGCACGTTCCTGACGGGCATCTCCGGATGGGCATCGATTCGGAAGCTGTTCTCTGCAACGCCGCGCACGTTCTTGAATCGGATGTTGCTCAACGATCCTGTCTTGCCATTCAGCGTGCGTGGCCACACCGTCACCGATGCAGCTTCACCCCAGCCCCACCAGCGGGCCGCGTGATGCTGTGCGAGGAAGTCGATGTCGCGGAACTCGACGTCCTGAATATTGCCGGGCTGGCGATGCGTGATCGTTGGCCCGCGGCCGCCGGAGACGATGCGGCAACGCTCAAAGAGAATCTTCGAGATATCTCCGAAGGTCTCCGTCCCGATCTTGATACCGCTGTCCCGGCAGGTGACCGAGCAGTCCCGCACCGTGATGTTGTGCGCCGGGCCGTAGTCTTCGTCCTTCTGCTCACTCGTCTTGATGACGATGCCATCATCGGCACAGACCAAGTCGCAGTTTTTGATCTCCATATCGCGGCAACGATCGGGATCGATGCCATCGCAGTTCGGGACATCGAGATAATTACGGATCCGGATGCCGTCGACCAACACGTGCTCACACCCCAGCGTGTGGAGTCCCCACTCTGGCGAGTGTCCGAAAGAGATGCCCGAGATCTCAAGGCCGGTGCATCCACGGAGATGAAACATCCTCGGACGGAATGGAAGCGGCTCCCATCTCTCATCGAAGGGCGAGTACTTGCCCATGAACTTCATGCCCTGGCCATCCACGTGCCCTGTGCCGCTGATGTGCACGTTGCTGGCCCCATCCGCATTGATGACGCCGGAATTCCTCTTATATGGATAGTGAGCCGCGTCCGGACTAGCGAGCAGCGCCCCGTCGTCTGCAAGATGAAGGTCCACGTTGCTCTTCAACATCAGTGCGCCGGTGAGGAACTGCTTGCCGCCAGGCACAACGACCCGACCACCACCTGACGCAGCTGTCGTATCGATCGCGCGCTGGATGGCGGCGGTATCGAGCATAACGCCGTCCCCCACGGCACCAAACGAGAGCACATTCACCTCGTGACTCAACATGGACTGCGCGAACGAAGGCATACCAGCTACCGCGCCGAGGGACAGTGAGCTGAACAGAAACGATCTACGTGTGGCCATAGGCCTCCTGAGATTCCCTTCAAACGGCTAACGCTTCAGCTCGAGAAGGATGCAGCCGTGTGCTGGCAATGTCACGTTGATGGAGTCACTTCGCACGCGAGCTTCATTGGACCATAGCTCGCGGCTACTGTAGCTTCCCGGGGGAAGATTATAAAATCCGTAACTCCGGGCGATCGTCTTGTTCCCGTCATTCAGGTTGAACAACGCGAGGTACCGAACGCCATTCCTGCCAAGTGCAGTCCATGCGACCGTGTCCCCTTCCCGCGCTACCTGGCGTTGATCGTGGGCGTACTGATCGACCGCAATGACGTCTGCATTTGTCAGGAGGCCTGTCGTCCATTCATCCAGCCTGGTCAGGTTCGCGCCGATGATGAGGGGAGAACGCATCATGGCCCATAGTGTGACCATCGATCTCTGCTCGCCCGGTGTCAGACGCGTAGGTCGAGCCTCACCATCGCCCGGCTCAGGACCGAGATAGCCCACTGGAAGCATGTCCGCATCAGGCCATGCTCCTGCATGAGCATAGGGCGCCCACGCCGCCGCAAGCTCGAACTGATCGTGGACGCTGCGTGGTGCATGGCGCAGATTCTTCCAGAAGTCCCACACATCATCTGAGATCCGCCACATCTGCGCGTACGGAATCAGCTCGTTCACGATTCCCGGAGAGGTCGGCCCAGGCGACAGACTAAGAATGATCGGACGGCCAGTCTTCACGATCGCATTGTGAATCATGTGAATCTCGGCAGGCTTGTAAGGGTGATCGGAGATGCAGTCGACCTTGAGAAAATCGACGCCCCAATCGGCATACTGTGCAAGGAGCGCGTCGTACCAAGCCTGGCCCGCCGGTGTATCGCGAACTCCCCAGTTGGTCGGGTCCCAGGGGCAGGCGTCGGTTGTATCCGCAACATCCCTCGCGTGGAATCGACTGCCTGCCACGGGAAGGTCCTGCCGCACAGCCTCTCTTGGGATCCCGCGGACAATGTGGATGCCAAACTTCAGTCCCTGCGCATGCACATAGTCCCCCAATGCGCGAAAGCCCTGATTCTTTCCATCGACAACGGCCGAAGGAAAGCGCTCAGGCACCGGGTTATAGCGGCCGTTCGCGTCGATCTCATAGATCGCTTTGCCAGGCGGTTTGAGATCGTGAGGATTCTTCAGGAACCAACCTTCATCGATAACCGCGTACTGCCAGCCGAAGGGTTTCAGCTTCGCTGCGAGCACGTTGACGTTCTCGCGAAATTGCGCCTCGGTGATGGTGAGTCCGTACGCATCCCAGCTATTCCAGCCCATCGGGGGGCGCGGCGCCAGGACGGATGGAGCCTGTGCCGGCGAGATGCCGGTCCCCCCAAAGAACATCATGAAGACAGCGACATACCAGAACCGCAACCGGACCTCCGGAAGTCTTATAAGCAGCATCAATCGGAAAAAGTTCCCAGCGCGCGAGCCTCACGCGCTGGGATCGGAGAGATGCTAGAACGTGACCTTTGCTGCAATCTGCAGTAAGCGAGCATCGTTCGCGGTCGCGGTAATGCGGCCGAAGGTTGAGCTCGAACTGATAGCCGTATTTGGGTTCGCGTAGTTCGGATGGTTGAGAACGTTGAATGCTTCGCCGCGAAGCTCAAGCTGCGCGCGCTCCAGAATCGGAAAGCGCTTGCTGATCGCAAGATCCACGTTGGCGAAGCCCGGCCCACGCGCCTGCAGTGGCCGCTCATTGCCAAACGTTCCCAGTGTCTGCAGTGAGTACGCAGAAGCATTGATCCACAGCGGCTTCACGCCCGCTGCCGGGAACAAGTTCTTCGCATACAAACTCTGCCCAGCAACAAGGTTTGGCCGATCCTGGCCAATAGCCGTTAGCGAACGATCTGTACCATCCGTCACGGTGTAGGGCATTCCTGTGCGATAGGTGACCAGTGGGCTTAGCTGCCATGCGCCAAGTGCAGTGTTCAGTAGATGTGCGTGAAGCTTTGGCGTGGACGCAACTCCGGAGATGGTCAGGTTATGAGTCGTGTCAAAGTTGCAGCTGCCATACTCTGCAGCGTGATTGGTCGGATCCTGCGCCGGAGGCGTGTTGTCTCCGGTGTAGTTCATATTCGAAAGGCAATGCGACCAGGTGTAGTTCAGCAGCACCGAGTAGTTATGTGTGAATCGCCGGTTGATCGTAGCGACGACCCCGTTGAAGTTCGCCATGCCATAGTCCGCTGTTCCACTGAATGCGCCATAGCGAGTTCCGGCCGTCGTGCCGTTCGCGATTGCGGCACGATACAGGATGTAGCGCTGGGAGGTGTTGTTCGTCGTCGCAGCAGCTCCGGTGGGCGTCGCCGCGGGCGTTGCGTAGTTGTACGGCTGAAAGCCCCAGAGATGGATCGTGCTGGTACCGATGTAGCTCAACGATGCCAGCCAGTTCGTCGAGACCTGATTCTGGTAGCTGAAGTTGTACTGGTGCATATACGTGCGGCGAAGGTTGCTGGGGTAGTAGCCGGTGGATACGTTCGTGGCAGGAAATGCAGCGGTGCTGGGTGCGGGATACTGCGTGGGATAAGGATTGCCACCCGTAATCTTCTTCCACGGATTGTCGAAGGACTTCACGGAATCTGTCTCATTTGTTGAGTTGTCCACCGTGAAGGACTGGGCCGAAGCATTCGGAGAATTGCCCGGGAATCCCGAATCGTAATAGAGCTCGGGCGCCTCGAACGTCAGCGTGTACGAACCGCGGATACTCGACATCCCATTCCCCTTCGGATCGAAGGCAAATCCTGCCCTTGGCGAGAAGTTGGTGAAGCGAGAGTTAATAAAGCCCGGCTTCACACCCTTGTCACCGTAGAAGACGATGCCTGCAGGAGCGTTCGTGTAGACCGACGAGACGGTATTGGAGGCGAATGCCGCGGGGCTAAACTCTCCGCCGATATTGTTCTTCTCATACTCCGGGAACCAAGGCTCCCAGCGCAGACCTGCATTGATGGTCAGCTTCTTCGAAGCATGCCAGGTGTCCAGAACGTAGTAGCCGAAGTAGTTGTAGCGCAGGTGCGCGGCAGCTCCCGGGCCATAGCCTTGCGAGAACGTGTTGGGCGCGCCGAGAAGCAGGTCAGCCAATCCAAGTCCTGAGTAGGATCCGTTGAACGTGAACTGACCATTCTCGGTATTCAGGCCCGCAAGGTTGAGCTCTTCATGGATATAGTCGAAGCCCAACTGGATAAAGTGGCTTCCCTTCTGAATGGAGAGGTCGTCTGCTGCCTGGTAGTGGTTGGTAACGTAGTGCGTTGGAGCGCAGCTTCCGCAGGATGCAGTAAAGGCCCCACTCACGTTCAGATAGATATAGTTCGGCACCGACGAGAAGACATTCGTGCCCAGCGTTGCGGGCGAGATCAGATCACCAGGGGCGCCGCGAGCGATGGCCAGCCGGGTCACAGCAGCGCGGAGTGCGTTCGTCATGCGCGGGCTGATGACGTATGTATCGCCCAGCGTAAGGTACTTACCCCGGTCCTTGAGGCCTGGATTGACGGCATTCAGCAGGTTCCCGTTGAAGATCGCCTTCTGGTAGTAGTTCGTCATGAAGTAGCGAGCAAACACGCTATGACGCGAGTTCAGGTTGTAGTCGAGACGCCCGATCCACTGGTTCTCATCCTGAGGAGCGGGGACGGAGTAAGACACCAGACCTGCAGCATTCTGCGTGGACGCCGTAGGCAGGTACTTCATCAATGCGACAGCCGCAGGGCTGAAGAGGGTTGTGCTTATCGTGGCGGTGCAGGTTGTGGCGTTGTAGGTAAATCCGGCGGAAGCAAGTAGGGCGGGGCAGGTGTTCGTCGCGCTCAGACTCTGCTGATACTGCAGATAGGGAGTGAAGTTTCCGGCGAGCATTGCCGCGGTCGGAACGAAGGACGATGTCGTGGCAGGAGCGATGCGCAAAGCGGTGTGCTGGTATCCACCGAAAAAGAAGAGCTTGTCGCGGAGGATTGGCCCGCCAAAGTATCCGCCGAACTGGTTCCGCTTCAGATCCGTGTAACCGTTGATACGGTTGTTGGCATTTGCATAGCTGTTGCGGAGAAACTCAAACGCCCCGCCGTGCCACTGGTTGCTGCCGGACTTGGTCACGATGTTCACCGCCGCGCTGGGGTGCACACCATATTGGGCGGACATACCCGTCGTCTGGACGCTGAACTCCTGGAGGGCGTCGGGAAACGGGAACGGCATGTTCACGTTCGAGAAGGAGTCGTTGTGATCACCACCATCCAGAAGGTAGTTGATCTGGTTGCCCTGCCCACCTGCTACCGCGATATTGAGAGAACCTCCGATCGCGCTGGTCCCGGTGCTGCCGTAGCTCTTCGTGCTGGTCATATTGCCATTGACCGTTGGTGCGGAGGCGCCCGAAAGCAGCACCAGGTTTGCCGCATTCCGCCCGTTCAGTGGAAGGTCGACAACACGGTTCTGATCGACCACGGTGGAGATCGACGTGTCCTCGGTCTGCACCTGGGCTGCCGTCGCGTCGACTGTGACAGTAATCTGCGTGGAGCCTACCGTGAGAGGAGCATCCACCTCTGCGTCGTTGGATACCTCGAGGACGAGGCCGGTCCGGCTGTACACCTGAAATCCGGCAGCCACCACCTTGACGGTGTAGGCCCCAACCGGCAGATTGGACAGGACGTAGCTCCCGTCGTCACCCGTCACCGCAGTGACGGTCGCGCCTGAGGCGGTCTGGGTGGCGGTAACCGATGCTCCGCTAACCACCGCACCGGTATTGTCTGTGATCGTGCCATGCATTTTTGCCGAGGAAACGGCCTGCGCGACGATCTGCCGCATTGGCATGAGGACTAACGCGTACAGGATTGCGATGCTCGCCTTCCAGAGAGTTGGCGCGGGGCGCCTTCGAGAATGCCGATGTTTCGTGGTCATGAGTGCCTCCAAATTTTTGCCTGTGGAAACGTTTTCCCGTTGAGCGGAGGAACCCGTTCCAATCAGCTGATTACCCAACCTGATTCCCATCGCTTGTTTCCGCCCCTCCCCCTGCGCTCGCGGAGACTCGCCGACGAGAGAATCGTTGTTTTTCCAGCCCACGCAGCGTCCTGCCTGGACGACACAGGTAGCAAGTGAATTTACGGTGAGGCGGCGGCCGATTCACTCACCACACGCTGTCCTTCGGGCATCGCCGGCTGTCTCTCACGAAGCAAAGCGAGACGCGCAGGGGGTCTAGCGCCTCTTCCAGCCAGCAATTCTCCGTCCCTTGACCTCCAGCGACGCGAGCGAACGCCTCCTCCGCCCATCAACGACGAAGGCTTAGAAAGCTGGGAATTCGAGCCAGTGAGGAGCAAGTTCTCACGGTGAAAGGGCTGGCACTTCAAGGCCAACTTCGCGAGTGCTATGCTTTTTGTGCCTGAATCCGGATGCTGACCAGCCCCATCAATCCGCCCGAGACCTCCTTCCGCCCCTCCAGATCTGAGTGGGAGAGGCTGTTGCACAGGGTGGTTGACAGCACGCCGTTTCGACGCTCCATGCGTCTCCGCGAGTTCCTCATCTATGTCGGAAACGAGGTCGTCCTCCATGGAGCCGAGGACCTGCCCGAACAGCAGATCGGCATCGCCGTCTTCGGGCGTCCGCCCTCGTACGACACCTCGCAGGACAACATTGTTCGCGTCAACGCGATGGAGCTACGGAAACGGATCGATCTGTACTTCACAAGCGAAGGCGTTGAGGAGCCACTCGTCTTCGAAATTCCCCGCGGTAGCTACATCCCCGTATTTCGGATACGCCAAGCAAATCCACCCGAACCTTCCGTAGACCAGACAGCGCCCTCCGAGGAGTTCCTGCCGGATTCGAGGCCATCTACCCTGGAACCGCCAGCCGCTGTTCCGGTGACAGTCGTGCCGCGGCTTCAGGTACTTCGGCACCCGCTGACACTGTCTCTCCTGATCCTCAGCGTTTGCCTCGCAATTTGGGCCGGCATCGGCGAGCGGCGCAATCACCAGGCCCAGGCATCACTCCACAAATGGCAGAGTCAGCCAGCCCTTCGCGCCTTCTGGGGAAACTTCTTCGGAAGGGGGCTCGCCCCCGAAATCGTCATTGCGGACAACTCCTTCCTGTTTGCTCAGGACATACTCCATCGCAAGCTGTCATTGGCCGAGTACCTCGACTACAGCTACCGGTCGGCCCAGTCTCCAGACCCCCTGTCCATTGACGCGCGCAGCCAGCAGCAAAAGGATCTCACCGCGATCTTCAAGCACAGCTCCGGCAGCGTTGGAGACTTTCGCGTTGCGCGGAGGATCACCGAACTCGAGACTGGCGATGAAGGCACCCGCCTTCTGTTTGCCCGTGAATACGCTGGTCACCGGCTGCGCTGGAACAATACGATCTTCGTCGGCAGTAGCCGGTCCAATCCCTGGGTGGAGCTCTATGAGGATCGGCTGGCGTACCACTTCAAAGAAGCCCAGGACTCCTCGCCCTCCCTCGTGATCGTGGATAACCCGCATGGCAATGAGCAACCCCAATACGAACTTTCGTCAATTCCTGGTGCAAGGACGGCATACTGCATCATCGTGTTCGTCCCAAACCCGACAAATACCGGCAACGCGCTCATTCTGGCAGGAAGCGATTCACAGGCAACCGAAGCCGGCGGAGACTTCCTGACAAGTGAAGACAACCTAGAAAAGCTGCAGGCGATCTTCCGTCAGAAGACCTTCCCACATTTCCAGTTGCTGCTGCGAATTTCAAGTTTCAACGGAACTCCGCTCGGATCCGAGATCATCTCCTATCGAATTGTGAAGGGTTAGTGGGACAACAAATTCAATTCGGACGCGTCCGTGGGATGAAGTGCAATGACCTTAGGGCGTCACCGGCACGCCGATAGCGGCGTTGAGGAACCAAACTATGGCGATCGGACTCCCGCAGGCACTCGTTGCTGCGCAGAAAGCTCTCCACTCCAATGGGTTCGGTAAAAGACCCACCACTCAGTTCGACGGCTTCCTGTTAGCGGGTATAAACCCAACGTGCCGTGACCCAAAACCCGAAAACTAATCGAAGTTGAAGTTGAGGATTTGGTGTGTTGTGGTTCTCTGGAAGCAGGAGAGGAGAGCTGGGATATGGGCAAGAAGGGGCACCGCGAAGAGGATATTCTGCGGGTATCGCGGGAGGCGGAGTCTGGCGACACGGTGGTGGAGATCTGCCGGAAGCTCGGGATCAGCCAACAGACGTTCTATCTCTGGAAGAAGAAGTATGCAGGGCCGGGTTTGAGCGAGTTGCATGAGCTTCGGCAGCTGCGCGACGAGAACGCGAAGCTCAAGAGGCTGGTGGCCGATCTGAGCCTGGACCGTCCGCTACCATCTGGTCCCGACACCGTCACTTTTATCGGCTGATTGAAGCGAATTGAGGCGTGAGAGATTGGACGAGACCAGTCAAATATTGTCTATATGTATCAACAATCTGCACTATTAGACCAATTACTTCCCTCTCCTGATGCGGTAACTGCTGAAGGGAAGTTTGGGTGGGGCAGGCAGCATCCGCTAACGAGGTTGCGCGTGCTCGCGGAGTTGAAGAAAAAGCCAGGCGCGGGCCATGGTCCACTCGCGCTCAACGGTTCGGGGGGAGACACCGAGGACCTGGGCGGTCTCCTCGACGGTGAGTCCGCCGAAGAAGCGCATGGTGACAATCTGTTCCTGGCGAGGGTCGAGGGTGCGGAGTTTCTCGAGAGCGTCGTCGACAGCGGTGAGAGTAGCAGGGCGCTCGGGGTGGAAGACGAAGACCTCGTCGAGGGGGACGAGGTCGTATTCGCCGCCACGCTTGGAGGCGAGCCGGGCGCGGGCGTGATCGACGAGGATTCGGCGCATGAGCTCGCTGGCGATGGCAAAGAAGTGGGCGCGATTGGCGAAGTGGGGTTCACGCTGCTCGACGAGCTTGAGATATGCCTCGTGGACAAGGGCGGTGGGCTGGAGGGTATGGCCGGTGCGCTCCTCGCGCATGGAGCGCACCGCGCGACGCCGCAGCTCGTCGTAGACGAGAGGCATGAGGCGCTCGATGACAGTCCTGTCACCGTGCGAGAGACGATCTAAGAGGGCCGTAACTTCCGAACCAGTGGGGTTCACACCCGTTGAGGTCTCCAAGAGGATGCCCTTGATCTTAGGGCATGCGGTTCGTGATTGTCTGGCAGGGATCTCAAGGCGGAGAGCACGAAGTTTCGGGACCGGGTGCGATGAGACGCGCGCGGCTCATCGCAGGGCACGATATTCCGCCTGGGCCGACGCGGCAAGTGGGGCCCGGGGGTCGGCGTCCTTCCAGAGGGCGAAGAGATCCTGATACGCCGCGCGGCTGCTGGACATATCTCCGGACTGGGAGAGGGCGCGGGCGAGACCGAGCGTGGCTAGCGCGCTGGTGGGGCAGTTGAGGACGAAGCCCCGGTGGGCGAGGATGTTTCCGAACTCGGCGGCGGCTGCGTTGCCGCGATGCTGGTCGAGGAGCGCGAGCGCGCGGAGGTAGGCGGCGTCCATGCACTGGCCGGGGGAGAAGATGCCCATGTCATAGTGGCGGGCGGGCTCGAGGAGCTGGAGGGTCTGCTCAGGATGGCCTTCGGTAAGCGCGAGCCGGGCACGGATCACAGGGATCCAGTAGGACTGGACCAAGGAGTCGAGGGGATGATCGTGGGCGAGTGAGGCGAGCAGCGCCTCGGCCTGATGCGTTTCGCCAGTCTGGGCATCGGTGAAGGCCACGAGAACCTGGACGTCCGAACCGGCCGCGGCCTTGGGCGTGGCGAGGGCCCGAGCGGCGAGCTCTCGGGCCACATGGGTATTGCCGAGTTCCGCTTGGCGGAGGGCTTCGCCAGCGATCCAGTTGGCGCTGACCTCGGGGTTTCCCTGCTGCTGCGCGAGCGCGGCAGCGCGGAGGGCGAAGTCGCGTCCAGCGTTGAGGTCGCCCATGCGGTCCTCGGTGGCGGCCTGCTGGGCCAGCAGCATGTCGCCGATGCCAGCCTCCTGCTCCGCGCTTGCGACGAGCTGGCGCATGGCTGGCGCGTCGCCGCGATAGAAGAGGAGACTGTACTGTATGAGGCGCGTGTTGGCGTCCTGCAGGTGCAGCTGTTTGGCCTCGTCGAGGACGGCGAGGGCTTCGTCGGGGCGATCAACGGCGAGGTAGAGCTGAGCGAGATCGCCGTAGCTGGGCGCGTTGCCGGGAGCGTCGCGGATGGCCTTCTGCTGAAGCTCGATGGCCTTGTCGAATTGTCCGGTCATGGCGTAGTCGACGCTGAGGTTGATCGTCCAGGCCATGTCGACGGGATAGGCCCTGGCCCACTCCTCGTAGGTGGCCATCTCCCTGTCGATCTCGCCGGTGACGAACGCGTAGAAGTGGGAGACGATATAGAACCGTTCGCGCTCGGTGACGCGGTCGCGGAGGTCGTAGGCCTTGCGGATGGCGTCGTGCGATCGCTGCGTCTCGCCCATGTTGCCGTAGACGGTGCCGAGACGGGCATACGCCATGGCAAAGTTGGGATCGAGGGCGATGGCGTGCTCGAAGTATGGCAGCGCAGCAGCCTCGCCGGAGGTGTTCCAGGCGCGATGGCCGTCGCTGAAGGCCATGAGGGCGTCGAGCGAGGGGGTAGTGGCCTCCCAGGCGGGGACATCGTACTTGTGGATGGAGGCGGCGGACTCACCTAGCGCGGGACGGATGGCGTCGGCGACCTGGTTTAGGGCTTGCACGACCTGGCTGCGCTGGGTGACTTGGGCCTGGCGAACGGCGAAGGCGTCTCCGGCAGCGCACGGCAACGCTCGGAGGATGACGGTGTACCCGGATGCAGTGCTGGCGATGGAGCCCTGCAGCACGGCCTGCGCTCCCATGCGGCGGCAGACCTGGCCTGCGACGGACTGGGTAAGGCGCTCCGTGTCGGGCATGCCCATGTAGCGGAGGCCGAGGCGGATGCGAGCGTCGGACATGAGGTTGAGGAACGGCGTCTGCTGGAGCTTCTCCGAGAGCGCGATGTTCATGGTGCGGTCGAAGACGGGCTCGCCGGTGGTGTTGACGAAATCCGCAAGGACGGCGGTAAGGCCCGTAACGGGATGGGCGCGCAGATGGTGGCGGTAGAGGACAATGGCGCCCCAGCCGACGAGCAACAGGAGCGCAGCAGTGGCGGTGAGGCTCTTCCAGCCGAACCAGGCGCTCCAGCGGTGCGCGGGTACGAGGATCACGGTCTCAACGGCTGGAACGAGAGCGACGGCGGTGGGTTGCGGCGTTGCGGCCGGGGACGGGGCTGGTAGCGCGGACAGAACCGCAAGAGCGTTCGAGAAGCGCCGCGCGGGGTCGGGATCGAGGCAACGCAGGACGAGGTCGTCCCATGAATGGCCGAGTTCCGGGACGAGGAGGCTGGGCGGCGGTGGGACCTCATGCAGCCGGCGCAGCGCGGCGAGCAGAGGGGTGTCCCCGGCGAAGACGTTAACGCCGGTGATCATGCGATGGATGACAAGGCCGAGGGAGTAGAGATCGGAGGCGGGGGTGAGGGTGCGGCCTTCTATCTGCTCGGGCGACATGAACTCGGGTGTGCCGATCACCATCGGACCTGTACCGGAGGCCAGGGAGTCGCCGCTGGAGTTCAGGTTCCAGGCGAGGCCGAAGTCCGAAATGGCGGCTCGGAGGGAGCCGTCTCGGGCGAGCTCGAGGAGGATGTTGGCCGGCTTCAGGTCGCGGTGCAGGACGCCGACCTGGTGCGCGGCGTCGACTCCCGCCAGGATCTGGCGCAGGAGCGGAAGGGCTTCGGCGGGCTCCAGCAGCCCACGCTCCTTGAGATAGGCGGCGAGGGTGTTGCCATGCACAAGCTCCATGCTGACGAAGAGGACGTCGCCACCCCCGCTGATGTTGCGGTGCCGGAAGAGATCGAAGATGCGGCAAACATTCGGATGGGTGACGCGACGGGCGAGGTGGACCTCTCGCTTGAAGCGGGCCAGGGCCTCGGGGTTATCGGCGATCTCAGGACGAATCGTCTTGATGGCAACGGCGGCATTGAACTCGAGGTCGAGAGCCTCATAGACCTCGCCCATGCCGCCGCGGGCCAGGAAGCGGACGACCCGGAAGCGTTCGGCGAGGATGGTTCCCGCGGCAAGATGGCCCAGTTCGGCAGCCGAAGGGTGATCGAGCGCGCCATCGAGCCGGAAGAGGATGTCAGCCTCCTCGTGGGCGTCGAGGAGGCGCTCCACGGCTTCGCGAACGCTGGGGCTGGGCTCTTCGCGCCTGAGCCACGCGATGCGGTCGCCCGGCTGCTCATGCACGAGAGCCGCCAGGAACAACTCCTTAACCCGGTTCCACTCCTCCGCCTTGAACTCCATGGGAATTTCCGTCACCGCTAGAAGGGTGCCTCCACTTCAACCCAATGCGGACGCAGTGTCAATTTCCTTCCAGCCGTGGGTCCGGTCAACGTGCATCTGGAAAAATCTTGCGAAGGATGGCGGGTTTGGCGGCGGGATCTCGCGTAAAGAGACAGAACCCGGTGTGCTGATGGGAGGCATGACACAGCCCCGGTGTTCCGGAGGCATGTCCCATGCGTCGTGGATCAATTCGTCAAGCGGTGTGGTCTGTCCTGACTTCGTTCATTGTGGCGCTCAGCATCGCACTCTCCGGGTGCAGCGGAGGCGGAGCTGTGGCGACGGTAAGCGTCAGCGCCACGGCATCGGCGACGACCGTGGATGGCGGCGATGCGATCACGATCTCGGCGACAGTGACAAACGACAAGAACAGCGCGGGCGTGACGTGGACGACGAGCGCAGGCACGCTCTCGGGGACGACGACCAGCTCGGCAACGCTCACGGCTCCGGCGGCGACGAGCTCAGCGCAGACTGTCACCGTGACGGCAACCTCCATGACCGACACGACGAAGTCGGCGACGGTTACGCTGACCGTTCCGGCGGCGCCTTCGATCACAACGAGCACGCTAGCCTCGGGCACGGTGGGATCGGCGTACTCGGCAGCGCTGGCGGGCTCGGGTGGCCTCTCGCCGTACACGTGGGCGCTGACATCGGGCACGCTGCCGTCAGGGCTGAGCTTCACGGCATCGACCGGCACGATTACCGGAACGCCGACGGCCACGGGCGCGGGGACAGCGAGCCTCTCGTTCAAGATGACGGATTCGGGCACGGCGACGGCGCTGACGGCGACCAAGACGCTGAGCCTGACGATCGCGCCGGCCGCAGCGATTACGTTCACCACGACGACGCTGGCAAATGCGACCTACAACACGGCCTATAGCGCAACGATTGCCACGGCGGGCGGCGCGGGGACGCTGACCTACTCGCTGGCTTCAGGATCGCTGCCGACGGGCTTGAGTCTTTCGACCGGCGGCGCACTGACGGGCACCCCGACGGCGGGTGGGAGCTTCAGCTTCTCGGTGAAAGCGGCGGACGCCTATGGCGATTCGGCGACACAGAGCTTCACGGTGACGGTGGTGTACCCGGCGCTGACGCTTAACCCGTCGACGACGGCGCTGGCGGCAACGGTGGGCAAGTCCTACAGCCAGAGCTTCACGGCCTCGGGCGGGGCGGGCACGGGCTTCACCTTCTCCATCACATCCGGAGCGTCGGCGCTGACGGCCGCCGGACTGAGCTTCTCCGGCAGCACGCTCTCGGGCACGCCGACCTCTGCGGCGACGATTCCCTTCACCATGCAAGTACTGGATTCGGCCTCGAACACGGCGTCGGTAGGCTACACGCTGACGATCAGCTACGCGGCGCTAACGATCTCACCGGCGACCCTGCCGAGCGCGGTGGTGAACTCGGCATACTCGCAGACGCTGACGGCCTCGGGCGGATCGGGCACAGGGTATACGTGGTCCGTAACAACGGGAGCGACGAGCCTGACAGCGGTGGGGCTCAGCTTGTCGGGCGGGGTCATCTCTGGAACGCCTACAAGTTCCGGCTCGGCAAGCTTCACGGCGCAGGTGAAGGACTCGGCATCGAATACGGCGTCGCAGAGCTACACGCTGACGGTAAATGCGAGCCTGAGCGTAACCTCCGCGACGCTGCCGAGCGCGGTGGTGGGATCGGCGTATTCGACGACCCTGACGGCCACAGGCGGGTCGGGTTCATACACCTGGGCGATTGCGAGCGGGAGCAGCGCACCGGCGGGGCTATCGTTGAGCACGGCGGGGGTGCTCAGCGGCACGCCGACGGTGGCTTCGGGCGGCGCAGCGACAACGTTCCAGGTGCAGGCGACGGACACGACCTCGCACACGGCGACGGGCACGCTGTCGATCACGATTAATCCTTCGTTAGGAATTGCGACTTCGACGACGCTGGCGAGCGGCTACGTGGGCACGGCATACTCGCAAACACTGGCGGCGAGCGGCGGGACCGGTGCGGGCTACAGCTGGTCGGTGGCGAGCGGTTCGTCACTGCCCTCCTGGGCGACCCTAACGAGCGGGGGCGCGCTCTCCGGCACACCGACAACAGCCGGCACGTACACGTTCACTCTGACAGTGACGGACTCCGGCTCGGACACGAACGCGGCACAATTCACACTGACGGTGAACGGCACGCTGGCGATTTCGACGACGTCGCTCTCGGCTGCCACCGTGGGGACGGCGTACTCGCAGTCGATCGGCGCCTCAGGCGGAACGGGATCGGACGTCTTCAGCATCTCTTCGGGTTCGCTGCCCTCATGGGCGACCCTGAATACCTCGACAGGCAAGATCACGGGCACGCCGGGGAGCACGAATACGGGCTCCACGACGTTCACGGTGATGGTCGAGGACTCGGCTTCGCACACGGCGACGCAGAACTACACGCTGACGGTGTATGCGATCTTGGGAACGAATGACTCCTACCTCTCCGGGCACTATGCGTTCTACGCGACGGGCTGGGTGGACGGAACGAATGACGGGAATACGTACAAGTCAGCGCTGGCGGGGAGCTTTGTCGCAGACGGCGCGGGCAACATCACCTCCGGCACGCTGGACTACAACGACGCTTCGGGCGGGCTGGCGGAGAGTGTGAGCCTGACCGGAACCTATGCCCTGCCCTCGACGAACCTTGGGCAAATGACGCTTTCGCTTAGCACCGGCAAGACGGTGGTGATCGCGTTCAACGCAGGCAACATCAACTCCGGCGTGGCGACAGCGGGCGACCTGATTCGCTTCGACGATACGTCGGGCATCGGCATAACGGGAGGCTCGCGGTTCTCGGGCGAGTTCGCGCAGCAGACGCTCACGGACTTCACGACCGCGAAGCTGGCCGGAGGTTATGTCTTCGGGCTGACGGGCGAGAGCTGCCCGCTGGGAGTCTCTGCGTGCAACAGTGCAACGGACCACGGACCACTGGCGACGGCGGGCGTGATGTCGCTCTCCGGTGCGGGGCTCGTTTCGAGCGGACAGCAGGACATCGCCAGCGGGACGAACGTGTATACGCTGGCCTCGTTCAGCGGGACCTATGGGACGCCGGACGCCTCCAACGGACGCGCCACGCTGACGCTGAGTGCAGGCAGCACGCTGCCGAGCTCGGATGCGAACATCTGGCCGCATGACTTCGTGATCTACATGGTGAACGCGACGAAGTTCTATGTGGTCTCGGTAGATTCGCACGCGAACTACTCCCTGCTTGCGGGCAAGGCGGCGCAGCAGACGACGAGCTCGTTCACGACGTCCAACTTCAGCGGCAGCGCGGTGTTCTGGGGAGCGGCACCTTCGGACAACTACATTGCAGCTTGGGGAACGTCAGCGGCGGTGTCGGGGTCGAACGCGATCGTGGGACGGACGGTGGCAACGACCTCCGGCACCACGCTCAGCGTGGTCTTCTACCAGAACCAGCAGGGGACGGTCTCTTCGCAGACGGGCTCGGGAACATATAGCGTGGCCTCGAACGGGCGCATGACGTTCACGGGTGTCGGTAGCAATCCTCCGATCTTCTATCTCTCCGGCACGAACACGGCGTATGCAGTAGAGACTGGACAGGAGCCGGGGGTACTTTACGTAGAGCCACAGACGGCGACGACCCCGGGAAGCGGGACTTATGTCTTCGGGAACCTTAACGTGGTCCCGGAGGGTGGCGGATCGTTAGGTGCAGGCACGATCGGATCAGGGACGTTCGGCCTGACGACGGCGAACAGCGACTCGGGCGGCACGCTGCAGTGGAACCAGTCGGCCGCAGGCACGTATACGGTGGACGCGACCGGACTGCTCACGTTTAGCGATGGTGGAACGGGCTACGTGATCTCAGCAACGAAGCTGATTCACATGGACGGCCCCGGGGCGAGCGGGGCTTCGCCTTCGGTGAGCGTAGTGCAGCAGTAGCGAAAATCTCCGAGGCGGGAAGGGAGGACGGGTACCCGGGCTCGATGGTGATTCGGCACCGTCAACTCCGGACCCCACCGCTCGTGCGGCCGAGAACGCTCTCGCACAGCACGGCGCGGCCCTCAGCGAACATATCGCCGACTCCAGCGGAGCTGCGGTGACCGGAGTTCACTGCAGCTATCGATGGGAGGCAACCCGCCCATAGCCCAGACGCAATCCGATGCGAGGGGTAATTTCGCATTCGAGAAAGTTTCGACAGGCACCTACGACCTGACCATCCTTGCGTATCTTGGCTTCGCCACCAGGACCGTGTCAGTGAAGCTGAACGGCGACACCGTTGGCCTGAACATCGTTCTGGCCAACGACACGGTGAGCCAGAACGGACTGTAGGCACAGAAGAGACTCTATCGACGGATCCCCCCTCCAACCGCGATGCGGTTACGGTTCGTAGTGACGAACTGCGCTAACTGTCCGTATTCGATCAAGACATCATCGCGCCTCTCACGCCATTCCTCGATGCGTCTTCCGGTGCATCAGGAGGCGTCACGCATATTGTCGACGGCATAAAGATGAAGGTGTCGCAGTCTCGGCATCGGCCACTCAAGAGGTCCGAACTAATAACGCCCCATACTCCTCTGAGTTCTCGCGGCCCGGACGCGGAAGGATCGACATGATCACGAAGCCCAGCTCATTGGAGTTTCATAGCGAAGCCAACTTCACCTTTCGCGATGCAATCCTAAACGCCAGGAACCACTTCGCATTGATGCGCCAGGAAACAAGGTTCCCTCCTCGACTGTGAAACTGCTGCATTGTGAGAAGCGATCAGTGCCGAATACCTATATAGAACTCCAACCACGAACTCTTGCCTAAGAGGACCTATCACGGTGCTCACCCTCGTGCCATTCAGCGAGCTCGGCAGCCGTGAGAGGGAGCGGAAGAACCTGCCCGCGCGCGGCTGACTCAAATGACGCCTCGAGGATCGCCATCACAGCGATTGCATTCCCCACCGAAATGGGCGGCACTTGTCCCTTCAAGATCGCATCGCGAATTTGAATGTAATACCTGCGCTGTTCGCCGCGGGGCACAGGAATCGTGGTTCTAGTTCCCGTAGCGCCATCGACGAGAATCCCGGCATCGGGATCCACACCAAATCGAGGATCGTCAGGCAGCATCCCCTCCTTCAACTGCTGCTCCTGCACATCGGCGCCATACTTCATCCAGCTGGCTCGCGTGCCATGAAGCATCGAACGCGGCCCGCCACCAGCCGCAAGCAACGTGCAATGCAGGACAACGCGCAGGTGATCTTTGCCGTTACGTGTGTAATTCAACTGCACATGTGCCCAGTCGTCCGTCTGCCCGGCTGAACGAAGTGTCGCGATGCCCGCATTCACGGACTGCGGAAGGCCAAACAGGTGCAACGCCTGGTCGATCAAGTGTGGTCCGAGATCGAACCATAACCCCGCACCAGGCCCCGCCGATTCCCGCCAGCGCTCGCGAACGACGGGGCGATAGCGGTCCATGTGGCACTCGTAGTGTGAGACCTCCCCAAGCGCCCCTGATTCCAGCATGGCCTTGGCGGCGAGCACCTCACTTTCCCATCGGCGATTATGAAACACCGAAAGAATGCGGCCATGCTGCCTGGCAATCTCCGCAAGGGAGCGCGCTTCCGCGAGAGTGATGGTGAAAGGTTTATCGACGACGACATCTTTGTCCGCGCGGAGCGCCGTGGCCGCCAGCGCAAAATGACTCTCATTGGGTGTAGCAATTACAACCAGATCGACCGAGGGATGCGTCGCTGCGTCTTCCGCCGTACAAACGAGCGTGTCCGGGATGTCGGCATGCACAGCCTCGCTGCGGCTTGACCCCACTACCGCGAGCGCTAGCCCGGGAACCGACCGGATCAGGGGAGCGTGATACACCTTTCCGGCAAAGCCATAACCAATCAACGCGACTCGGACTATTCGTTCTGTTGCGCTCATCCTACCCTCAATCCAGCGGTATCGTTTCTGTTTCGACTGTACCCTGCCCTACGAGGCTACGCCGCAAGGTGAAATTCAATGTCGACCAGACTAAGTCAAATGACCTAGTGGGCCGTCGGGCAATGGCCCCATGACATCAAAGGCCCGCGTTCTATCCAATGAGATCAGGCTCCCTCAGCAGGAGATGCCGGCGGCTGAAGGTTTGACTTTCTTGATGACAGAAGCCTCAATCGATAACTCCTTCCGCGTGGTAGCGTGTCTCTCCTCGTCCGCTCACTGGCGAAGACTCTATGGGATAGGACCCGATGGCGATCGTAGTTTCCAGGCACGACTCCCGGTATCAGACGCTCAAACAAGGCCAGAACCTCCGCTGGCCCTCAGTCGAGGCCAACGCAGCTGCACGTATTGTCTTGTGTGAAAACGCTGCCGACGCTGCGGACGCACTGCAGGCCATAGTAAGCGAGGGCGTACGCCCTACTGTGCGCAGCGGAGGACATTGCTACGAGGACTTCGTTGTAAATAACCCTGCCGGTGCCATACTTGACCTGAGCCTCATGTCGACGGTGGGAAAACGCAGCGGCGAGTCTGTCTATAGGATCGGTCCCGGGGCGCAGCTTTGGAACGCTTACTCCGAACTCTACAAGCGCTATGGGGCAACGTTGCCCGCAGGCACCTGCGGCACTGTAGGAGCTGGCGGCCACATCACAGGCGGCGGCTATGGTCTGCTGTCGCGGCTGCATGGCTTGTCCTGCGACTGGCTCTCAGCGGTCGACATTCTCACCGTCGACGCGAAAGGCACGGTAGTTCCACGAACAGCCAGCGCACACCGCGATGCCGACCTGTTTCGCGCCTGCCGTGGCGGTGGTGGTGGCAACTTTGGAGTAATCACAAGTTATGTCTTCGATGAGCTGCCGCAGGCTCCTGCTGAGGTGATCGAGGCGCATGTCCGCTTCATCTGGAGCGACACGACGGTCGAGCGATTCGTGCGAATCATGAAGACCTTTGGTGACTACTGGGAGACCCGAGGGCAGGCCCCCGATACCTGGGGTATGTTTGCTGTACTCACCGTTGCCCATCACTCGAACCCGGGCTTCGGCATGTCGGTGCAGTTCTGTAATCCAGACGGCACATGCAATGATCTGACCGTCTTGAATGACTATCTTGATCTCTTCGCGCAATGCGGCGGTGTGACGACGACCACCGCACCGAAGACAACACATGGCCAGCCCTCAGGCGGCAAAGCAGCGACACCGCGGGACCCCACAGAAGCCGTCTGCCTCGGCGTGCATACCGTCAGACGGACCAGCTGGCTCTATGCAACGGCAACCGAAGCCGGAGGACCAGGAAGGTTGCGGGGTAAGTACAAATCGGTCTACATGAAGCGCGGGTTCACCGAAGCCGAGGCACGATGCATCTACAAGCACATGCATCGAACGGCAGGCAGCATCGATCTGAAAGCTTCTATGGTGGAGATCGATTCCTATGGTGGCGCGATCAATCGCCCAGGCTTCGCAAACACCACGGCAATGGCGCAACGTTCGTCGGTCATTAAGATGCAACCTATGACTTTCTGGAGCGATGCCGAGGACGATGCGGCCCACAGCACATGGCTCAATGACTTCTACACCGAACTCTACTCAGGACCGGACTCCGACCCCCTGCATCCTGGGACGCCCTTTCCAGGACCACGCTACGAAGGCTGTTACATCAACTACCCGGACAAGGAGATGTTGGCCTATCCCTACTGGCCGCAGCTTTACTACGGCGTCGAAGGACTCTATCCATTCCTGCAGGCTGTCAAGCGGAAGTACGACCCCAACAACATCTTTCACCATGCGATGTCGATACGAAACTAGGCGAGGCGGATATGTTCGAGCATGAGCCGTGGAACCGCCGAAGGTTTTTGCAAGCATCTCTCACTCTGCCGGCAAGCAGGTACACGCGCCTCTTACATGGGGCCCTTCTCTCACAAGACATGACAGCAGTCCTTCCACACGTTGCGTTCCTCGGTACTACGGGAGAATCCCCGGGCATTCATGTATATCGCGCGGATGGCCAACGATGGATTTTGCAACAGGCAATCGCAACCAAAGCACCCGTTTCGCTTGCCCTACACCCCGATGGACGCATGCTCTACGTCCTCCAGGAGTTGAGCGAGTGGGAAGGGCTGCCTCGTGGTGCTGTTGAAACCTTCCAAGTCGAGACTTCGACGGGCAAACTGAGGTCTTTGGGATGTCAAGGGCTATCGCTCTCGGCCATCATGCCGCGACACCTCGCAGTCTCTCCCGATGGAACGGCCCTTGTGGTTGCCGTGCAAGGAGGGGGAGCCTACAACCTCCTTCCCATCGGCGTTGACGGTCAACTAGGTACAGTACGCAGCATTGTGAAGGAGACCGGGTGCGGGCCGGACGCGCAACATCAGGGAAGTGCCCGCCCTCAAACAGTTCTATTTGACCGGAATGGACACGTGATTACCGCAGACATGGGTAGCGATCGTCTGACGGTCTTTGGATACGATGCCGGGCTACGAACGCTGTCCAGGCATCTTCTTCCAGCTGGCAGCGGGCCTCGGCATCTCGCGTTGCATCCCTCCTCGCGCCGGCTCTATGTCGCCAACGTACTTAGCAGTTCGATCATTGGGTTGCACTACGACGCCCACGCTGGTGTGATTCGGGATCAATTCGTGCAATCCTGCGAAGGCTACGGCGAGACATTGGCGATTCATCCCAGCAGCGACACTCTTTACTCGTCAAGGGGAGATGAGATCGCCGCGTGGAGGATCGCCCCAGCGACAGGCATGCTTTCCGTGAAGCAGAGGACGAGAATGGCAGCGACGGTGGTGCATGAATTGATTGCGTCTGCGGAAGGACAAGCACTGATTGCCGTAACCTCCTGCGGCGTGGCGCGGATCCGCGTCGACAGTACGACAGGCGCTCTCGGCAATCTTGTCAGCATTACACCCATGGCGGCCACGCGTTGCTTCACGATGAAGCCTTTGGATACGATCGGAGCACCTCAGCTTCCAAGCATGCAGCATCGCTGACTCTGGTGGCCACCCGCTGGTTACACTCGCCACAAACGTAGAAGCCGGGCAACTCGAACCGCTATTGTCTGCCCGATCCTAAGCTAGTGTTCTGTGGAGCCCGCCTTCCCTGTCGGCGCTGCATGTGGCGCGAATGTCGTCCAGCGTGACGCCACACTATCATGCGGTCCAGCCGGCTGATTCCATAACGAGGTACCCAGACCGTTCAGGTTATAGACAATCTTGCCGTCCTTCAACGTAAGTTCACAAACCAGCCTCTTCGTGCCATTGAGCCGTTTGTTGTCCATGTCAGTGAACCCGAACTTCCCGTTCTCCATACGCAATACTGCGATGTCGGCAATGGAGCCCTCCGAGAGATTGCCGAGCTCCTCATGTTTGATCTCTCGGGCCGGATGCGAAGTCATCTCCGCAACGACTTCTTTGAGCGGCACACCCAATGCAAGGATCTTGTCTGCTACATTCAACTCGTCCTTCATCGCAGCGTTCATGCTCGTCACATGAATATCGGTCGAGATCGAGTCCGGGATGAAGCCGTCCTTGATCATCGGCTCCGCAAGCGCCCAACGGAAGCTCCCGCCACCATGGCCCACGTCAAAGTAGATGCCCCGCTTGCGGCCTGCGATCATTCCACGGCTCGGACCGAGCGTCGTCAGGTCTTGTTCGTGCCTCAATCCCGAATACATATGCGTGTAGATATCACCAGGCCGCAACTTTTCGGTCATTAGATCGTAGATGGGTCGGCTAGGCCAATCGACGCCAAAGTCCACCATCACCGGAATGTTTGCGTGGGTGCCTGCGATAACGGCCTGCTCCACGGGAGTCCATTGCGGACCGGCGAAATGCGCCGTCTTGATCCCAACGATTATCTGTGGATACTTCAGCGCCATGGTCGCGGTCGCCTCTCCATCCATATCAGCCATGTTCTGCTCGTAGGCATCGCCGCGCATACCGGAACCCACGATATTCAGCATCGCAAAGACACGTGTCTTCGAACGGTCGATAATGCGCTGTTTGAAATCCTCAAAATTGCGCCATCCGGAGCATCCCGCATCGACAACCGTCGTCACGCCGACTCGGAAGGTGAATCCATCTGGAGGCACACTGTTATCGCCTGCATAGGAGTTTCGTTCTCCCGTCCCCGCATATACATGGACATGGATATCGATCAGTCCCGGAGTCACATAGAGTCCCTTCACATCGATCGTCTTGAGTGCATCGGCGGGGGAAATGTGCGGTGCAACTCTTGCGATCTTGCCATCCTTGACCGCAACATCCATCAAGGAGTCGATATGGTTTTTATCATCGAGCACATGCCCTCCTCGCAATAACAAGTCATAGACCGGTTGCGGTACCGCTCGTGTCTGGGCGATTCCATTTGTGCCTGGTAACGTACCTAGAACCATTGCGCAAGCTGCAAAACCAGCTACACATAACTCTTTGCGAAAGAGTCCCATCATCATCCCCCAATCCGTGCGCCGAGGCGCAGGTATGCATCGAGCGCTCGCCATCAGAAGCGGCGGCGCCCTCGTTGCAATCACTCACCGACCGCGCCCTTCACAGACAGCGCGACGGTGAACTACTTCCCTAAGCTCTCGTAGCCTTCCAGGTGGCCTTCCCGTACTCACCGAGGTCGACCGCACCAGACATCGAGTTCCCTGTTACCTTCCCTTTGAAGGTCCAGTTGATCTCGTTGCCGGGGACAGCCATCTGACTTCTCAGTTCGATCTCATCGGCGTGAATAGCGCCCTTGAGTGCGGCCGTGTACATCTCTCCCGATTGTGTCCCGTGGAGTTCGTTGCCGTTCTGCTCTATCGCGAAATGCTGCTCGCCCACACCGCGCGTGTACTGAATGGAGACCGCCCACTTCCCTTGCACACGCTCCGGTGCTCCGGTTGGAATGGCAGGGTCTTCATAGTGGCCGGGGTTCGTCAGCGCCTCAAAGATTGCGTCCGCGATGATGTGCTCTTCACCGGCATCCATCATGTACGGCATGATGGTGAGCGAGCTTGCCATGTGATCTGGTCTGGTCCCACTGCCTCCGTCAACAAGGATGCGCGGCGTTCCTGCATCGAGACGGGCAACTAACTCCGTGCCTGTAATCTTTAGCTGCGAGGCATCCCAATGCAGGCGAAGACGAGGTGACCGATTTGAGAGGTCCTCAGGCTGCAGGTACTCTGCGGTGACAGACGGCAGCCCCTTCACGCGATCTGCGATGTACTGCAGCCATGAAAGCCACATGCGCTGTTCAGCATCGTGGTCGCGTTTGTACCACTGGCGCACTGCAGCGAGCAGCCCCATCGCCTCTTCCTTGCTGCACTTGAAGGCCCGGCCATAGTTGTGGTGCGGCGCGGCCTGGAAGTACGCTGCACGACAAAGATCCTTCTGCCCAATCAGCATTCCGGAGGACTGCGGTCCGCGCATGCACTTGCCGCCGGAGTAACCCACCAGCGTGGCACCATGTCGGAGATGGATGTTCGGAACCAGCGGCTCCTCTGCAGCCGCGTCCACAAAGACGGGAATCTGGTGCTCTCGTGCGATCGCACAGATGTTGGGAATGCTCAACGGCCCCGTCTCCGCCGCGGGACTGGAGAGGATGTAGATCATTGCCGTACGCGTCGAGATCTTGTTCTTCAACTCCTCGGCAGAAGCTACCTCCACGACCTCCGCACCGGTCATGCGCACACCAAAATCATAAGGATTGCGTGAGTGCTTCGGAATGATGACCTGGTCACGCTCTCTGCGGTATGGCAGAGCCTGCGACCTCTCGGGGTCCGTGCCAACGGTGCATGCCACGGTGGCCAGCGCAATCGCAGCTTCGCAACCGGTCGTCGCGATTCCCCACTCCGCCCCGGTCAGTTGCCCGAGCTCCTTGCCGATCGCGTCCATCATCTCGTCAAGATGCACAAAGTAGAAGGACGCCTCGTACATGGCCTGCTTCACCTGCGGCAACGATCGCGACCCACTGATGATTGTGAACGTGCCGTGCGCGTTGATAATGGGCCGCACGCCAATCTGCGTGAACAGATTATTCATCTCGGTGCCCTTCCGAGCTGGCAGCATTACGCCAGACGGGCCCTGAGCCTGCGACATGGCGCCTGCGGCCAACGGAGAGATGGCGGTAGCGGCGCTGGCGGCGGACAAGAGCCCCGATTGCTTGAGAACCTCGCGCCGTGACCAGCGCGCCTTACGAAAAATAGACATAAACTCGTCTCTCCCAATCGTTGCGATGGGGTGATGGGTTCTTACGGATGAGGCCAGTACCGGTAGGCACTCTTACCGGCACATCGGAAGCTAGATGTAGGCGATCAGATCAATCTCTACGAGTGAGTTGCCTGGGATGCCCCCCGCTGGAGCGATCGTCGTTCGGACCGGAGGCACCTTCCCCCAGCGTCCCGCGTAAACAGTGTTCATCTTCTCCCAGTCGTTAATGTCGTTCAGGTAGACGTTGACCTTGAGGACCTTCTCCATAGAGGATCCGGCACCGATAAGGTTCTTCTCCAACTCGTCGAGAACATGCTTGGTGTGCTCTTCGATCGTTCCCTTGAAGTGCGCACCGACGCCTGCGAGAAAGAGCAGGTTGCCATAAGAAACGGCACTGGAAAACAGCGGTGGAGCGGCGCTAGCATTGTCAGCGTTCTTTTTCACCGGATACGATTTCTTCTCAAGCTTCCCTGTCGTCTGGGCCACAGCCGGCTCAACGACAGTCACACCAGTGACGGCCACTGCAGCGGATGCTGCGTTCATAAGAAGACTTCTTCTGGACTGCTTAGACATGGGACAGACTCCCTTTCACGATCATTGAAGTACCACCGGCACCGTCCACCGGCTCACAGTTGAAGTTGAGGTTGAGTCAACGCAGCACGTAGCCGACGACCGACGATCTCGTCCTCACCGGGCTGCAGCATCCAAGTGCCAATAACAATGGTGTTCTCGTTGGAGTGAGTACCGAGGCGCCCGGTGGTTCCAGTCGCGGGATTGAGCTCAATCTGTGGACGTTCTTTGCGTAAACGCTCCTGCACCTGGAGCGGAGTAATGCCAACTACCTTGGGATCGTAGGAGAGAATCAGGTGGGGCACGTGGTTAGCGATCTCAGGCATGAAAATCTCCGATCTAAGTGTCGGCACGTCCTTCACCAGCTGAAGGATCACATTGGCGCGGCGCATGTATTCGACCTGATTGGCCGCATCATCCTGCTCCAGTAGCCAGTCGACCGCCGCGACCATCCCAACTATCTGCTCCTTGGCCACCTTCATCCCTCGACCGACGGCATCAGAGTTAGGGCTATCGTTAAGCATTGCCAGCCCGATCAGGTGTTTCTTGCCTAACAGCAGACCAGCGTTCTGCGGCCCACGAATTCCCTTCCCTCCGGAGAAGCACACAAGGTCATATCCCATACCGGTGTACTTCCACAGGTTCTCGATCGGGGGCATGTCGGCGGCGGCATCCATGTGACAGGGCACATTGTGCTTGTGGGCCACGTCGAGCCAGGTCTTTCGATCAATCCGGCCACCTTCAGCAGAGTTGAAGAAATTGGTCATGACCGTGTTCGGGGTGAATGCACGCTCATAGTCTTCAAGCGTGACAACCTCAACGATGCGCACACCACACAGCAGCATCGCGTGGTCATACTCATAGCGATGCGACTTTTGGACGATGACCTCGCTCCGTGGTAAGACCTCTGATGGAATATGCTCCGGAGCGGCGCCGGTAGAGGATGCCATGCAAGCGGCGGTCGCCAGCGTCAACGCAGCCGACGCACCTGACGTCACCAAGGCAGCCTCGCAGCGCAGCCGCTTGGCGATGTACTCTCCGGAGGCACGTTGCAAGTCCTTCAGCACCACAGGATGCAGCGCAGCCTGTGCTACCGCACGCTGCACCTGCGGCGGCATAACGGCCGCGGTGAGATAGGTGTAGGTCCCCGCCGCGTTGATAATCTTCTCGACGCCGAGCTTCTCATAGTAGTCATCTGCTGTCCCGGAAGCAGCCGGCGCATGCCCCCTCCCCATGCCCACGGGGCCCTCCGCCGATGCCTTCGTCGGCGCGGACAGCGGACTTAGTCCGAAAGCCGCAAGCATCGCCTGTGACCATCCGATAAAACGGCGACGCGTCAATATCCCCGTTGGCTCAAACTTCGACATCCCTGCCATCTCCAATTCTGCTCTGCGAAGTGCTGGCTCAATGCGATCACTACGGTCGATGAGCGAGCGGTATCTAGATCCTTCCGAACTGCTTTACTGCGTCCACAATGGAGTGGGCTTTTTCGATGAAGGGGTACATGGCGTGCTCGCTGTAATCGAGTTGCTGCGCACGGATCAACACTTCAGCGGCGTGCTCGCGCGGTACGACAACAACACCGTCCTGATCGGCCACGACGATATCGTTGGCGTTCACCTGAACGCTTCCGCAATCGACCGGGACATTGACGCCGGCGAAGCGATAGTGCCCCACCGAAGTCGAAGGCACAGCGCCCGTCGAGTACACGGGAAATCCAATGCGCTTGAGTTGTGCGACATCGCGAACTCCGCCATCGACCACGGCCCCCGCAAAACCACGCGCCGACATCGCTGTTCCCATCAAGCCACCCATGCCCGCGATGTCGACGCCGTCCTCCACCTGCATGACATAGACCGCCCCAGGCCCGCCACTATCAATGGCCTGAAGCATTCCGCCGAGAGCATCGGGATCCTGGTTCTCCTGCTTGATGAGCTTGACTGTAAGTGCCACTCCAGCGAACTTCGTGGGGAAGATGGCTTCCATGCGGTGCGACATATAGTGCTTTTCGTGGAGCAATTGCTCCATCGCATCCGATACCGACGCAGCCTCCACATGGCGGTACGCCTCCAGCATCTCGGATGGATGTTCTTTGTACTCCACTGCAGTTCTCGGCGTATCAGCCAGGACAATGTGTGTTGCGACCGCAAGCGGCAGGCCCATCACGGCGATCAATACAACGTTGCGAGCTTGACGAAGTGGCACGAGCGTCTTCATCTTCAAGGGCCTCGGGGAGCTTCCCCCATGCTCCGCGCTCGCTGCGATCAACCTGCGGCAGACGAGAGCGGAGGGCTTGCGTAAGATTTGGAAAGATAGCCGCCGGGGCATTCCCGGCGGCTTCCCGTTGGACGGCAAGACTAGAAGATGATCTTGCCCACCAGCTGTAGCGTTCGGGCGCCGGTAAACTCGCCCGGAATCGTCTGCACGCTGGTGATGGTGCCCGCGCTGCCGCCGCTGATCGCGGTGCCAGTTTGCGACGCCGCGCTCAGACTTGCATTTGAGGAGTTGGGGTTAGCCGCACTGGGATGGTTGAAGACGTTGGACGCCTCTGCGCGGAACTGGAACTTCATCACTTCGCCGATGGGAAAGTTCTTGAAGATCGAGAGATTGTCATAGCTGAACCCCGGACCATGCAGAGTGTTCCTCGACGTGTTGCCGTAGGCATAGTTGTACGAAGTTACGACATTGGATGAGTTCACGGTTGTGGGAGCAACCGGCAGCGCATAGGCGCTGAGGTCGATGCACGATCCCGAAGCGGCCGTCCCGTTCACTCCCTGAATGAGGTTCTTCAGGCTGCAGTTCGCACTCGGTTTGTGCACCCAGCTCGGCCGTTCTGTTCCCTGATCGAAGCCTGCGCTGTTGTAACCCAGCGAGACATTGAATGGCATGCCGGTTTGCAGATTGACGATGTCGTTGAGCTGCCAGCCACCGAGGGTCTCTCGCACCAGAAGGTTTGCCCCACGGAACGATGGGAGATCGTACGTAAGTACACCGACGAAGCGGTGACGGATGTCCCAGTTCGCATTGCCATAGTCCGCGGCGACGTTGAATTGCTGCGAGAGATTGCCGCCCCCATTGGAATCGGAGGAGATGTCCAGCGTGTGTGACCATGTGTAACTTGCCTGCCCCGAAAGACCATGGAAGGAGCGCTGCCGGAGGATCAGACTAAGCCCGTCGTAGTGAGCCCACGCAAAGTTCCTCAGATTGCGGATCGAACCAAAGAGCTGGTTGGGACGAACAAGACAGTTGGCCTGCCCGCAGCTTCCCTGTGCCGAGTTGAGATTCACCTTCGTTGGTTGAGAGAAGACACTCCCTGCCGTCAACTGCGATGGCAAATTGTCATACCAACTGGTGTCCAGGTCCAGTGAGTGCGATCCGACATACTGCGCCTCAGCCGCCGCCCCCTTCCACAACTCCTGTCCGAGTGAAAGGTTCCACTGATAGCTACGCTGTGTCTTGTTGGCGGGATCGTAGGTGACAGCGCTTCCATACGTACAGCTGGGCGTACATGTTCCAGTCACCGGCGATGCCGTCGCCTGCCCCGGCGTTGGGTTGGTGAAGGAGAAGGGGTTTGAGGATGTGCCGGCTGCCGCGAAGTACTGGAAGTTCGCGCCAAAGGGGTAGTTGTTGCTCGTCAGGAGTGTAAAGCTGTTCAGCTGATTTGCGTTGTAATAGAACCCAACGCCGCCGCGAAGCACCGTCTTCGGCAGAGCGCGATACGCGAAGCCCAGCCGAGGCGCCCAGTTGTCATGTGTCGGGCTGCCGAGCTTGAGTCCAGGGACGGGAGTCCACGTAGCCGGCGAGTTCGCCGACGACACCGGCAACAGCGCCGTCTGCGACGCGTTCATGATGCGCGTATAGCCGTTGAGGCTGTACGGCACGGTGGGTAACTCGTAACGAAGGCCGTAATTCAAAGTCAGCTTCGACGTTGCCTGCCAGTTGTCAAGGACGAAGAAGCCATCGCGCCACTCAGCAACAGACCCCTTGATGCTGGTCACCGGTGTTAGATCGCTTGCGGGCAGCCCGAGAGCGAAGTCCGCGCGGCTATCGCCAGTAACTGAGCCATTGAAGACGAACTCGCCGAGAGACTCATTCGTGGCGATTCGTCCTGTATCCAGCTTGCGGAACTCCACGCCCGCCATGATGTTATGTTTGCCGCGGGTAAAGCTGATCTGGTCGTAAGCGTCAATCGAGCGGTCGTCCTGGAACCAATTGGTCCCGTTGTTGCCGATGTTCATGCCCGAGGCGGAACTGAGCTGAACATTGGGAACGCCCGGCATGTTGTCTGTCGTGTCATAGTTGAAGCCGGGAATGCCGAGCTTCGTCCCAGCGTCTTTCAACCCGTTGACGTACCAGTAATTCAGCGAGTCTGTTGTGAATTCATTGAGGCCTACATGGAGGTCATTCACCAAAGAGGCCGTGAGGATCTGCGTATAGCCGAAGGCGTAGTTGCGACTATTGCCAATGCCATATCCGTTTGCGACTGGGACCTGATTACCGTTCACATACGTAAGGTCCTGCCAGTGGAACCGCCCGAAGAGCTTGATATGCTCGCCGATATTCTCGTCCACGCGTTCCAGCGTCTGGGCGATGAAGAGATTGTTTGGGAAGTACACGTTGCTGAAGTTGTTGGTGATTCCCGAGACGTTCGGCAGTGGCACATACGCTTCATACTTTTGCGCAATCAGGGCGGCGCCTGTACTCAGCTCGCTTGCGGGAATCTGGTTGCTCTTGCCTGCGTTCGCTCCACTCGTGGGAATGGCGTAGTAGGTGCCAGTCGCCGGGTCTTTGAGGCAGATTCCGGTACAGGTGTTCGTGGCAGGGTTGTAGGTCCCGAGCGCAGAAAAGTCACCGCTCTCCATCGCGGATGTCATCACCGTCGAGGTGCCAGCCGACCGCCCCTTCTGATTCAGTTTTTCGTAAGCTCCAAAGAAGAATGTCTTATTGCGGCCGTTATACAGCTTCGGGATCGTCACCGGACCGCCCAACGCAAAACCCCACTGGTTGTAGTTCAGCGGCGCCTTCTTGGTTGTTGTGGTGTCGAAGAAGTTATGCGCATCGAGCGCAGTATTCTTGATGTAGTCGTAGACCACCCCGTGATACTGATTCGATCCGGCCTTGCTCACCAGGTTGATGTGAAGGCCAAGGTAGGAGCCGTACTGTGCGGGGTAGTTGCCGCTCTGCATTTGGACTTCTGAGATCATGTCCGTGCTGGGTCGGGTAGGCGTCACGTTGCCCAGGTTGTTCATGATGGACACACCGTCCAGCGTCAACTCGTTCTGGGTTTCGCGCTGCCCTGCACCGATGAAGTCGACACCCGGAGGGTTACCGGAGTACGACGTCTTGGAGCCGACGATGACGTTCGACGCCAGGGCCGCGACTTCCAACGCATTGTGCCCCTGCACTGGCAGGTCTTCCACCTGCTTGGCCTCAAAGGTCTCGCCCAGGTTGGCATCATCAGTCGACATCGGGGGAGTAGATGCGGATACGGTCACGGTGTCGCCCTCCGATCCAACCGTCATCGGGAAGTTGGTGCGCACCGACAGATCGACCGATACGGGAACACCTACCGTGCTCGCCTTCTTGAATCCCTGACGGTCAACTGTCAGATCATAGGTTCCCGGCGCGATGAACTTGATCGCGTAGTATCCTTCGTTGTTCGTGGTCGCCGTGTATGTGACCTTTGTCGTCTCTTCCACCGCCACAACCTGGGCACCGGCGATGTAGTTCCCTGCTGGATCCAGGACGGTGCCGACTAGTGCGGTGTTATTGGCGACCTGCGCGCGAACGACCAGTGGGCCCAGCAGGAGTGCGAGTGAGCATAGAAGCAACTTCTTCACGGTGGGTCTCCTCATCAAATAGTGGCAAGCCAAGTCGTGGAGCTGGTCTCGAAGCAGCAGTGCTTCCCGGATCCGGATGGCTCTGTGCTAGAGGTGCGGCGACTGGAGATAGTTCTGTTTCGTGTGTGTCACGATCTGATTACGGAATGGAAAAGCTGTCATCGGTCTGTTGCCGGTGCAGTTTCTAGGACAATTGACCTAACGACCCATCAGTCATGGTGCTGGGGTCACGCTTCCGCGACGCCTCGCAGACGCGAGAAGGCATAACGCCGACAACCGTGGCGTTGTTGATCGCAGCTCTTCCTGGAGCTAGTCGAGGTGGACCAAACCGCGCTGCAATGCGTAGATCGTCGCCTGCGTACGATCGCGCGCGCCCATCTTGTCCAACACGGAGCTAACGTGAATTCGGACCGTCTTCTCGGCGATGCCGAGTTCGTCCGCAATCTCGCGATTGCTGCAGCCTTTGGTGATGCACGTGAGAACTTCCGCTTCGCGTGGCGTCAAGTCGACTGCGGGCATGCGCTCAGCGAGCCGGCCCAGCGCAGCCTGGGGCAGATAGCGCAGACCACGATGGACATTTTGAATCGCGCCCAGCAGTTCTTCGCCGCTGGCATCTTTGGTGAGATATGCCATCGCGCCGCTACGCACAGCGCGGTAGATGTCCTCGCTCCCCTGGTAATTCGAGAGAATGACGATGCGGGCTCCGGGAAACTCCTTGCGCACCTGCGCGAGAACCTCGAAACCGCTGACCCGCGGCAAACGAAGGTCGAGCACAGCCACATCCGGCCTCAGGCTGCGATACATGGCAATGCCTGCCTCGCCATCGCTGGCCTCGCCGACAATGGAGATCTGTGCGTGGCCGGACAACACCGAATGCAGCGCCATGCGAGCCAGAAAATGATCTTCGATCAAGAGCACCCGGATCTGTTTCAAATGCCTATCCACCGTATGACGTTCTGTTGGCTAATGGGTTGCGGCAATGCATTGAAGGAGACTTTGACCGTCACCTCAGTCCCTGCTCCCGCGGACGTCTGAAGCCGAAGTGTGCCCCCGATCTTACGCGCTCGCTCTTTCATCACGGGTATGCCGAAGTGCCCTCGAACGGAGGCAGCACGTTCGAGATGATGAAAGCCACAACCGTTGTCGCAGATGGAAAGGCAGAGCGCATCCTCGTCGTACTTGAGGTGGATCATGATTCGTGATGCGCGAGCATGACGGATCGCGTTCGACACGGCCTCCTGCCCGATGCAGACCAGGTGATGTACGCATCCAGGGGCGAGGGGTAGCTCCTCGCCCTCCACATCGAAGGTCGTCTCGATGCCGGGTCCGGCAATATTTGCGGAGAGCGTTCTCGCAAGCGCCTGAGAAAGGACGTTCGTCACCTCGTCCGAATCACGCAGGTCCCAGATGATACGTCTTGCCTCTGCCTGACAATGAGCCACCATGCTGCGCGCCAGTTCGCAGGACTCGGCAGCTGGCGTCGACTCCGAGTGGCTGTCAAGGAACAGCTTCGATGTAGCTTCCAACTGCCACGAAATAGCCGCGAAACCGGCCATCAGCGTGTCATGACACTCTCGCGCGATGCGGCTGCGCTCTTCAAGTACGATGCCGATGCGGCCCTTGATCAACTGCACGCGACGGCGGAACAGATGCACGATGACGCCCAGCGCAACCACGGCCAGCGACAGGTAGAAGTACCAGGTTTGATAGAAGTATGGCCGCTGCTTGAGCACGAGCGATGCGATCGGGGATGACCACTCCTGCCCGCTGCGCCGTGCCTGCACTTCAAAGTGGTAGCTGCCCGGTGGCAAATGTCGATAGCGCGCGACCCGCGCGTGAGTGTAGGTCCACTCGGCGTCGTAGCCGGAGAGCCGATAACGAAATTCGATCTGCGACGGGTTGGACAACAGCTTGGCGTTGAAGAAGAGGAGAATGTCACGCTGGCTGGCATCAACGACAGCTTGCGAGTTCGGCCCAAGGGGGATGATGCTGGAGTTGTCGGCATCAGTCGATGGCGACCAGCCAACGATAGTGGCAGTGGAATCGACGCTGCCGATCTGCTCGGCGATATCCGTCGTATGAACGAATCCTTTTGTGGTCGCAAACCACAGCGTTCCGTCAGGGAGACGCGCCGAGGTTGGTTTGGATGGGCCGCCGCACTCACTGGAACGCATTCCATCGGCTTTCCCGAGCGTGACCACAGAGAGATGCGTGCGATGACCATCGACGGTGGAATGAAGCTCCGAGAGGGTAACTCGCAGGATGCCTCGTGACGTTCCGAGCCAGAGATGCCCATCGTTGTCTTCGATGGCCGTGTTGACGTAGAGATTCGGCAGGCCTGCGTTCGATGGAACGGCTTCGACATGGTCGCCACGCACCGCGTCAAGCCCACCGGCCTTCGTTGCCGTCCAGATGTAGCCGCTGCTGTCTCGCGTCAACGAGAGGATGTACGGATGAGGAAGTCCCATGATGGCCGTCGCCTTGCCATCGCGAATGCGATACAGCCCCGTGCTCGTCCCGACAAGGACAGAGCCATCGACGTCTTCGATCAGGCACGTGACCAGCAGCGACTGAAGCAGGTAGGAACGATCTCTTGCATTGGGCTCCCCCGATGGGAAGTAGAACAGCCCCGTGTACGTGCCTATCCAGAGGCCTCCGGCCTTCGAGAAGAGGATCGCGCTGACTGCATTGCCCGGCGATTCCGTTCCCAATAGGTAATGGTGAAAAATGCGGCCATCATAACGAAAAACTCCATTGAACCACGTGCCGACCCAGACTTGCCCCTTCCCGTCCTCAGCCAGTGCACGAATCGGCGTGGTCGCCGGCATACCCGGAATGACGAAAGATTGAAGTGTCCCGCGATGGCTCCGAAAGAGACCCTTGCCCCATGTGCCGAACCATAGATCTCCACGGCTGTCCGCCAGCACATTCGCGGAGTACACCGAGTGGAAACCCTCGGCGTCGCCATACGGAGCCAAAGCTCCCTTGTGCCACCGGCTCAACCCCCCGGTGAGCATGCCAATCCACAGATTCTGCTCATCGTCGAGAAACAGCGCACGAATCGAATCGTCCGGAAGACCATTCTTCGAGTTCCAGCGCGACAGCCCGTCCGGCGACAAACGCCACATGCCATCGCGGCGGGTGCCGATCCACAAATTTCCGTCTTTGTCTCCGAGAAGGACCGAAACCGGAGCTCCCACATTCGCTCGGATAATCTCTTCGAACTGGCCCGTCTCCCGGTTCCCCTCGCGTTTGGGAACCAATTGCAAAACGTGCTTCATCGTACCAACCCAGATGCGCCGCTGCGGATCCCGATAGACCGCCACGGCGAGATCGGAAGCGGGCTGGTGCAGCTTGTACCGCTGCACAACGCCATCTTGCCAATGAAACAATCCGGAGGACGTGACGAAGAACATGCCGCCGAACCCATCCTCAGCAAACGGCGTCGTGATGTCGCCGGAGATCATGCCCGCACCTGCGACAGCTTCAAGATGGTCGCCCTCGAAGCGCTCCACGCCATTCTGCGTCGCGATCCAGAGCACCCCCTTCGAGTCCCGATAGAACATGCGGATGCGCTCGTTGTAGAAGCCCGCGCGCTCGCTGATGTTTACTGTTCCGGAGGGCGTATGGTGCAGGATGCCTCGACCGTCCGTACCGATCCACAACTCGCCGTTGTCTCCTGGGAGAATGGCGTTGACGGCCTCGTTCTCCACGATGCCGGCGACCTCGATGGGCAGGCTCTGGAACCGCTGCCCATCAAAGCGCGCAATCCCGGAAGACGTCGCCAACAGCAGAGCGCCGTCCGGTCGCTGTGCGATCATGCGCACATCGTTTTCAGGCAACCCGTCCTCAACCTGCCAGTCCTGCTTCTGATACTCGGAGAGCTGAATCCGTACGGGGGACGCAGCGTCAGCGACCGCACCCACGGCGAGTAGCAAAGCGAAAGCTGCCCCGCTTAAACGGAGGACGACGCACCCCAATCGCCGCCCACATCGATGCAGGCAGGCCTGCGCTGGGCCGCCTGAAGGCAGCTGCAAACGTGCGGCGGAATGGGGATGCTTTCCCAATGTTGTGAGTTCTTCAAGCCAAACACAGATTTCACCGTACGGCAAGAGGACCTTGTCCCCAACTCGGCACATCAAGCGTCGAGCGGACGTTCCGGATGCACCGTCATCCAGCAGATTGCCCCAAACACGGCGAGGGCGGCCGAGACCGCAAACGATGTGCTCCAGTGAAAGCGTTGCGCGATCCATGGCGTCAGGGAGGCGGTCACCGCTCCTCCAATCTGCCCTCCCATGTTCACCATGCTCGAGAACACTCCGGAGCTGTTGCCTGCGATGTCGACCGATACGGACCAGAACGAGCTCTGCGAAAGATACAGCGCTCCCGCACCGACGGCGAGGATTACGCCGGCAAGCTGAGGGCTCTGCACCTTGGAACCCATGAGGAGGAAGATGGCCGTCAAGAGCATCGCCACAGATGCCAGGCCGCAGCGGCCTGTGCGCAACCCATACTTTCTGGTCAGGCGATCACTCAGCGTTCCACCTGCAAGGCAGCAGATCGTCATCGATAGGAATGGCAGCATGGAATAGTAGGCGCTCGCTTTGAGATTGAAGCCACGCACCTGGGCCATGTAAAGGAAGAACCAGCTGAAATAGATCCACGCGATATAGCCGAACGCAAAGTACCCCCCCATCAGCGCAGGCAGATCGCGGCGTCGAAAAATTGCTCGCCACGAGATCACGGGAGCCGCCGGGACGACCTCGCCCGCCTGAGACTCTCCGACGGGAGACGCCCCGCCAGGTTTAACTGCTATCCCCTCGCGAATGTGCTGCAGCTCCGACGGGTAGACACCCGAGTGTTCTTCCGGCGTGTCTCGAGCATAGATCCACCACACGGCTCCGGCTGCAAGGCCAGCGGCGGAGCAGGCCCAGAAGGCGGATCGCCATCCCTCATTTGTAATCAGCCATGTGAGCAACGGAGGTGTGAGTCCGCTGCCCGCTCCTACGCCCGCAAAGATAAGGCCATTGATCAAGCCGCGTTCGTCGACAGGCACCCAACGAGCAACGAACTGGTTCGCTGCCGGATAGATGACCGCCTCGCCTGCTCCGAGTGCGAAGCGAACGGCAATGAGCAACACCACTGCGTGAGCCATACCGGATGGCAACACAGCCGTCAAAGCAGTGGCAACGCCCCACCACAGCACTCCCAGCGAGAGAACGCGCCGAGGACCGTACCGCGCGGCGAGCCATCCGGCTGGCAGCTGGAAACCCGCATAGCCAATCAGGAACGAGCTGAAGATCCACCCCAGGCGCTGGTTGCCCAATCCATATTCGGAGCTGATCTGGAGCCCCGCGATGGAGATATTGGTTCGGTCAACAAAGGCAACGCCGCTAAGGACAAAGAGCCAAAAGGCCAGAAGAAAGCGAACGTGAGTGCGGCGCTCGACGTAAATCAATGTTGCTCCCGGCGGCACGATAACGCTGCGCTCGGATGGAGTCGTCTTCGAATATCTCGGACTGATCCGGAGATGCTCCATTGAACTATGCCTCGGGCGTTTGCCTATAGGACGTTTGACGTAGAGGGGATGAGATATGCAATGAGTGTGTCTTCCTCGCTCACGGAAGTCAACCAGCGGCTGCTACGCAATCATCGGCTTCTGCCACGCGCGCAGCCTGGATGGTGCCGACTCCTTCCTCGTGGAGACGCCAACACGGCTCTCTACCCGTGTACTTGTCGTAGAGACAGCGTCGTGTAGCTGCAGATGCGATGGGTATCAGCTTTCGAGCAACTTCATCCGACGACGGATGTACGTTGAAGAGCTTCCGCCGCAAACTGAAGCATGCAGCGCCGGATGGTTATCGAGATCTCCCACACGGGTTCGCGAGCAGGTCAACTTGCCCGGTGGCGTGGCTCAGGTTCAAGCTGCGGCAGGGGCTCTCCTGAATCGTGAGGCGGCGGTTCAAACGATGAGGATGCACCGGTAGCGTAACTGAGTCGTGCCCCCCGGGGTTGTAGATGGCTTCTATGCCTCGAATGTCAGTGCGCCCATCTCCCCCGCATGGTAAGAGGATCGTGGGTCGAGGAAAGAGACCAGCCAACGTCTCCGTTTCCGTCTGGGGCTATCGGCAGAATCGCATTGTTATACCACGTGCTGGACCGCATGATCAGAACCGTGACCGTCAAAAGACGGGAGCGCCGGTGCCCAAAGTATGCAGCCGCCTGAACGCTCCCACGAATGACTCTCTTGCCAACGCTGGGACCGACGACCGCCTCAAAACGTCAGGCGTCCGCCGATCTGAATGAGCCTCATGCCACCCGCGCCCGTGATCTGATTGGAGGTCAATGCCAGAGCGATCGAACTATTGGGGTTGCTGGGGTTGACGAGGTTGAGCACGTTCGTTGACTCACCGCGAAGCTGAAAGACGATATGGTCGCGGATTGGGAAGTCCCGCAAGATTGCAAGATCCAGGTTACGAGACCCGGGTCCGTAGTAACCGTCGCGCTGCGAAGAACCATCTGAACCGAGTGGACCAATGCCAGGACATGCCGAGGGGGTTGCCAGGGTGAAGCTACAGAACATCGTTCGGTCAAAGTAGTTCCTGACCTCCGCGGTGCGGCTCTTGTGGTTGATCGAGCTGTTGTACGGATTTCCAGTCTGATTCGCTCGATCCCCGGAAAAGCCATCAGCATTGTTGTCGGTACCCGTGGTGACCGAAAACGGAGTCCCACTCCGCACCGTGACGATCGGAGAGAGCTTCCAGTGGTTGAGGGCAGCCTCCATGAAGCGATTGTGATGCACGTAGTCCAGCTGCCACACAGCTGAAAGCTTGAACAGATTCCGCACGTCGTTATCCGTTGGCCCTTTGTCAAACTGCAGGTTGTTCATGTCATTTTCGCCGGCAGTATCGAGCCCGTAACTCTCGATGTTCTTGCTGAACGTGTAGAAGCCATTGAAACTGATGCCGTGACGCATCTGTTTCTGGAATGTAACCTGCAGGGCGTTGTAGTTCGAATTGGCGCTCGACTGCGCTTGATTGATCGCTCCAAGTACACCTGTGTCAATGGGACGACGCTGGAGCACATTCGTGGTCGTATTCGCCGTCGGCGTCGTTGTGTTGAAGACCGGGTAGTTGAGATCGGCCGTATAGATCAGATGGCGCGACAGTGCACCGACATACGCCACGCCCACGACGAAGGTGCGCGTGATGGATTGCTGCACGGAAAGATTCATCTGATAGGTATGAGGCCAACGCAACATGGGCGCCATGCCAAAGATCGCAGCCCCGGCCGGTGCTGCAGCGACAGCCCCCGGCACGTAGTTGAACGGAAACGGGGACGGCGAGTTCTTATACGGGTTCGCCAGCGTGCCCGGGACAGGAAAGGTATACCGCAGCGTGAACGGATAGTAGTTTGATGTACTGTTCCACTCGTTTCCGGACATACCTCCCCAGAAGATGCCGCCCCCCGCACGGACCGATGTGCGACCGTTGCCAAAGGGGTCCCACGCGAGGCCCACACGGGGCGAAAAGTGGAGGGCGGGGAGTGCAACGATCCCTCGCGTAATCCCCTTGTCTCCGGGAACAAGCTCGCCGGTTGGCATCAACGGATTGACCGTCGATTGCTGCCCCAGGACGAACGTGGACTCTTTGTTCTGTGGATCGGTAGGGGGAGTCTGCAGATCCCAACGGAAGCCGAGGTTTAAGGTTAGCCTCGGTGTGGCGCGCCAGTCATCCTGCGCAAAGAGCGAGTAGAAGAAAGAGTCATCGATCGCAGTAACAGGAGCATCCTGCGTCTGACTATTCGCAAGGCCCAGCATGTAGTCGCTTAGGGCATTGCCAGTCCGAGCGCTTGTACTCGACTGGAATCCCCATACCCCGTAGTTGTTCAGCTCTGTGAGCAGGATGTCTTTGTTCAGAGAACCCTCCCCGCCAAGCTGCAGCGTGTGGTGGCCAAGGGTCCAGATGAATAGATCCCGCACCGAATAGAAGTTGGTTCCGGCAGTCGGTCCCGAGATCGCATTCGTGAGCGAAAAGTAGTTCGTCACCGAGATCTGCGGCAGGCTTAGTTGCCCCTGCCCCGCAAACGTCGAACCGAAATCCGCCAGCGATTTCCCCGGAGAGTTGACGCGACCGCCAAAGCTGCGCGTGTAGGTAGCCCATACCTGATTCACTTTGTTAGGACTCAGCGTGATCGTGTCGCTCACGTTGGCTACATGCAGCCTGTAGTCCTGCAACTGCACTCCCCAGGGCATACTGCCGCTGCCTGGGAAGACCGTGTTCTCGCCTTTCAAATAGAAGTACGACCCAACAATCCGTTGCTTCGCCGTGAGTTGGTCTTCTACCTTACCCATGTACTCGTTGTAGCTACTAGGCAAACCGATATTCCCGACATAGGTTGGGCCGGCGGAGTTGGTGGCATTCGCTGCGGGCAGCGACTTCAGTACTGCAAGCGCCGCACTATCAAGAGGGTCGGTAATGATGTTGTTCGCGTACGGTTTCCTCGTCGTGGGGTTGCATACGATGAAGTCTCCCGCAGCCTTGTCTGCTGCAGACAACGTCTGATTGCAGCTCGTGATCGTGCCGCTCGTCTTCGGGAGCAGCGCGCTGAAGTCCCCTGTCGTCTCTGCTGCGGTTGGGAGATTTGCACCACCCGAGAAGTTCTTTGGAGCGATGTCGCGGTACCCTCCGTAATCGAAGAAGAAGAAAGCGCGGTCGCGCTTGATCGGGCCGCCAAGAACGCCCCCAAAGACGTGACGATGAACCGGAGACCGGACGATAGCTCCGTGCGCTACTGTTGGGTTCACCCACGAATTTGAATTGAAGTTCGTCTCGCGGTGAAATTCGTATACGGACCCGTGGAATACGTTCGTCCCCGACTTGGTGACTGCGCTCACGACACCGCTGGACATGCGGCCATATAAAGCACTGTAGTTGTTAGTCTGGACATTGACCTCGGCCAGCGCCTCTGGACTTGGCATCTGGTTACCCGTCATGCGCACGGCAGTCATGTTCAGGCCGCCATCCAGGTAGTAGCTCACCGCACCAGTGTTGTTCTCCGTGGTACTGCCGTTGATCTGAACCACCTCCTGTGGGTAGCCGAGAGTATTACCGTTGCTCTGGCTCTGCACGCCTGGTACGAGGGTCAAGAGGTTGTAAATGTTCCGATCGAGAATGGGCATGTCCTCGACCTCGCTGGTGCTGATGGTGCGGCCCACCGTTGCGTTTTCGAGATTGATCGCCGGTGGTTGTTCTGTGATTGTGACCTCTTGAGAGACGGCGCCGAGAGTCAGGCGTGCATCGATGCGCACCTGCGCGTTGACCTCCAAGGTCACATTCTGCTGCGCATAGCGCTGGAACCCAGGCGCTTCAACGGTTACGGTATATCTGCCGATCGGCACTAGATCTGCGCGATAGGCTCCCGTTGCGTCAGTTGCCGCCTTCGCTGTGTAGTGCGTGTCGACATTGGAGATCAGAACCTCTGCCCCAGGGATCGCGGCTCCGGAGGGATCCGTGACACTGCCCGTGACTGTGGCGGTCGTCAGTTGTGCGCCCATCCGCGTGCCTGACGACAGGCACAAGAGTGCCCCGAACACGGTAAATATCAGCCGCGCCCAACGATGCGCAAATACCAGGTCGTTCATCTAGTGCCTCCTCAGAGTTGGACCATTCCGTCCTGCTATCGCATTCCCGCTGCAGAGACAGGCCTGCTCGTGCAACGCCGCGCGAGCTGCGCTTCTGCTCTGCTGGAACGCGGCTGCGGATACAGTTCTTGCAGTCGTTCGCTCTCTTGCCGGCGAGTAGTTTTTATTCATTAGTGATGAGCGATGTTTATATTTGCAACTGTCGGAGACTGTCAAGTAAAGTTCGATCTTCGATCAATTTGCCGATGTCCGAAATCCCGATGCGCCCCTCCCGACCACCGCATGGCCAAAGGGCTGTCTCAGAGACGCGGAGAATGCGATGAGATGGTCTTGGGCCAATCGTGCTCTCCGCCATGAACTCGCGATCCTGCACGCCGCGACATATACGTTTCGAAACGGCTGCACAGCATCTGCCGACGCGGTGACGCTCGCGTCACCCACCCCACGATATCTCGGTACAGGGAAAGCACGCAGCAGACAGGGATGGGGCACTGCAAGAGGCGGTCCGACCACTCCACAGCGAGCTTGGCCGCGGCGGACAACCATATTGGATTCGTAGCGATTCGTTAGCTCAGCAGTGCTCCTGCTGACCTATAGATCGCCTCAATGCAGCGGAGGTCAGCCAGGCCTTCTTCGCCCGGCGTCTTCGGTGTCTTGTTCTGCAGGATGCATTCCGCGAAGTGATCGGCCTCGCGGACGAACTGCATAGGATCCAGTTCATCGCTGGTCTCGTCTATGTCGATACGCTTTGCATCACGTGTCGGCTCTTCCGCATAACGACCCTGGATGTGTTGCCCTTGGTAGGTGTACGAGCCAACCTCGAGCCAGCCATAAGCGCCATGCAACCGATAGTAGCCGCTCATATCCGCCCCATACGTAGAAGCACCGGTGGCCAGCGCGCCGGAGGGAAACCTCATCAGCCAGGAGACATTCTCTTCAACCTCCTTGAAGCGCCCATCATGGTCCATCGTGGATACCTGCCCGTGACAGTCCGAGGGTTCTCCGCCTGCAAACATGCGGAATGCGTTGATACAGTAGATGCCCACATCGAACAACGATCCCCCACCTCCCAATGCCTTGGTGTAGCGCCATTCGCCCGGTTTGATATTGAAGCCATTGGCGGCTTCCATCGCTTGTAAGGGCCCCAGCTGCCCACTCTTGACAAGTGCTAGTGCCTTCAACGTGATGGGCTCGTCGTGCAGCCGGTAGGCGATCATCAATTTCACGCGCGCGACCGTGCAGGCCTCAATCATCTGGCGACATTCCGCAGAACTGATCGCCATGGGTTTTTCACACAACACATGCTTGCCAGCCCTGGCAGCGCGCATCGTGTACTCAGCGTGCATGCTGTTCGGCAGCGCCACGTACACCGCATCGATGTTTCGATTCGCGCCAATCCGATCGAACTCCTCGTAGCTGTAGATCGAATCCATCGGCACGCCATACTGTGCGGCGACCCTTTCCGCCTTGTCACGATGACCGCTGACGAGCGCTGTGACCCTGGAGCTTTGCGAGTTCGCCACGCCTGCCAGGAAGTGCGCAGCGATGCGACCGAGCCCGATGACGCAGTACCCAACCCGTTGGGTGTCTGGCGCTGCCCACGAGCGTGTAGCCGCATTCAGATGCGGCGTTGCGAGGGCAAGCGCACTAAGACGACCAAACTCTCGTCGCGAAAATGACATATCCAGGCACCTCCTGTGTAGCCACTCTATAAAGCGCCATGCAGGCCCGTGACCGGACTGATGACCGGTAGATCAATAACCGATGTTCTTCACCGCCTGGACACCGAGACGCTCCCGCATCTGCTCCAGGTAAAGACTTGCCGGGACCACAGGAGTTCCCTGCGATTCGATGAATCCCTGTGGCAGGACCGGCAACTCCGGTCCGGGATCGTAGGTCTTCATCTTGTCCAGCAACTGTTCCCCGCGATTGCCGATGCCCCAGTTCGCCGACCCTGGTGACAGGGGTAAGTTCGAAACCTTATCAATCGCGGCTTGGATCAACGCGCTGTCATCGCCGCCGGTGGGCGCAACCCTCGCCTTCACAGGAACATCCGGAAGCGCAACACCGCCGCCCATGTAGCCGGTATAAGAAAAATCGAGGATTCTCTTGCCCGTCTTCAGATGCTGGTAGACCAGCCTCCCCAAATGGTCGAAGTGGACCCACTGGCTGCGCGTCGCCGCAAGTTCCTGCGCGCCGGCCTCTAATGCAACCGATAGGGCAAGCATCACCCATGCCAGTCGCTTCGGCCGCCTCACCAGTACCATGCAGCATCCCTTCCTTCGCAGGGAGCGCTCCGCCTCGTCAAGAAGCTTAGAACGCAATTCGGGGGCCTGCAGAAGCCCCGAATCTTTTATTTGCAAAACCTAACGGCTGTCAATGAGAATCGGTGCCGCAAGATAGAGCTATTCCGTAGCCAGGCAGACCGCCCGGGTTGCACCTCAACGAACACTGGCGTTCCGCGGCCGATGCCTGAAGCGACGCGAACATAGAGCTGCGCAACGGATTCGCTATCAGCATCAATCATTTCGCGGCGACCTCGGGACCTTCCGATATCGGCATCTCCGAACAACCTATTGCCGTGAACTTTGTCGTCACAGGTTCCGGGGCGAGCAGCGAAGAAAGGCTCGACTGCTTCCGTGGGACCATGCCCAACTTCCAGCATCGCGACAGCCCTGAAATCATTCACTGGTAAAATTTGCGATTCGCAGGGTAAATTACATTGCACGAATGAAAATCAAGCTACCCCACCAGAAGGTGGTGTAGCCAGGTGATTTTCTGAATCTTCCGAAAAGGACATCATCTGCCATGCGATTGATCGTTTTAGCCGTTGTCATCCTGCTCGCAGCGCCCGACGGTCTCTCGCAGCATGTTCGCGCGGGAGATGCCGCCCGAAACTCGGCTGCCGACCGTTCGGGAACTCCGTTGCGGCTCCTGTACGACCATCCCGCTGCCAATGACAACGATGGATGGGTCAGTCAGTCGCTGCCGATGGGCAACGGCTATATGGGCGTGAACGTGTTTGGCGGGGTGCAGCAGGAACGGCTACAGATTACCGAGAACAGCCTGGTGGACGCTCCGACGGAGAAGATCGGCGGCTTGAATAACTTTGCCGAGGTCTTTCTTGAGTTTCCGCACACGGCGCCCAGCAACTATTCGCGGGACCTGGTCCTGAACAGTGCCATCGCCCATGTCTCCTACGACGATGCAGGCGTAAGCTACCAGCGGGAATATTTCGCCAGCTACCCTGACAAGGTATTCGTGGTTCGATTGCGGGCTTCGAAGGCCGGCGCCTTGGATTTCACTCTCCGTCCGACTATTCCCTATCTTGCCGACTTTCGCCACACCAAAGACGACAACCGCGGCAAGCACGGCACCGTAAAGGCTGACGGCAATTCCATCACGCTCGCGGGAACGATGGACTATTACGGGATCAAGTTTGAGGGACAGTTCAAGGTAATCCCTCAGGGAGGAACACTAACCGCGGAGAATGCTGATGGTGGCTCCATCAGCGTGCGGGGCGCGACCAGTGCAGTGATCCTGATTGCCGTTGGCACCAATTATCCGATCGGAAATTCCCAGGTGTTCTCGGCTACTGATCGACTGGAGAAGCTGAACGGCTTTCCGGCCCCCCACAAGAAGGTCAGCGAAGCCATTGCTGCGGCGGCTGCCCGCAGTTATGACGACCTGTTATCGCGCCACGAGGCGGACTACACAAAGCTTTATAACCGGGTAGATTTCAACCTCGACACACCGATGCCGTCGATAACCACTGACAAGCTGATCGATCGGGTGCGATCGGGCGAATCGAGCAGTTACCTGGACGAGTTGGTCTTCCAGTTCGGCCGCTATCTGCTGATCGCTTCCTCCCGATCTGGAGCGTTGCCGCCCAACCTGCAGGGCGTGTGGAACGTCTATCAAGACCCTCCCTGGACAGCAGGCTATTGGCACAACGTGAACCAGCAGATGAACTACTGGCTCGCATTTAACACCAACCTCCCAGAGTTGTTTGATCCGTATCTTGATTTCTATCGAGCCTATCTTCCTGCCCATCAATCTCTCGCAACCCAGTACCTCACCCAATATCACCCTTCCGGATTAGCTGCCGACGGTGACAACGGCTGGGCGCTCGGCAATTCCATGCGTCCCTACGAGCGTAGTGGTAAGACGAGCCATTCCGGGTTCGGCACCGGACCGTGGACCACGATGCTTTTCTGGGACGACTACGATTTCACGCGCGACAAAAAACTTCTCCGCCAGCTCGTCTATCCGGCCATGCGTGGACAGGCGAACTTCTTGTCGCGCTTCGTCCAGGATGTCGATGGCAAGCTGCTCGCAAAGCCATCGTCATCGCCGGAAAATGCCAACAGTCTGCAGACGGTTGGCGCGACATTTGATCAGCAGATGATCTATGAGAATTTCCGCGACACGATCGAGGCGGCTCGGATCCTCGATCTCCACGACCCGTTGATTCCGGTTCTCGAGGCTCAGCTGCCCAGGCTCGACCCGATTGTGATTGGTGACTCGGGGCAGATCAAGGAGTATCGCGAAGAGACGACCTATGGATCGATTGGAGAGATTCACCACAGGCATATGTCGCAGTTGCTTGGGCTCTATCCGGGCCAGTTGATCAACTCGACGACGCCAGCCTGGTTGGCAGCGGCGAAGGTTTCGCTTGAAGGCCGTGGACTGACTGCGGGCACTCCGGGCTGGGCCGTGGCACAGCGGTTAGCCACATGGGCGCGTATCGGAGATGGCAACCAGGCCTATGCGTGTTACCACACATGGCAGTCGAACCATGCGATGTACAACCTGTGGAACAACCACCGGGACTCCACCACGGCGAAGCTATTTCAGGTCGACGGCAATTTGGGTGTGAGTGCCGGTGTTGGCGAGATGCTTCTGCAGAGCCACGAGGAGGTCGTCGCTCCTCTGGCTGCGCTTCCGAAGGCTTGGCCGAAGGGCAGCTATCGGGGCTTGCTTGCGCGCGGCGCCTTCGAGGTCTCGGCGACCTGGTCCAATGGACATGCCGACCGTTTCGAGATCCTTTCTAAAGCCGGCGGTCCACTCAAGTTGCGCTATCCGGCAATTGCAGGCGCCACGGTTCGCACTTCGAGCGGCAACCGTGTCACGTTTAAGCGCGTGGATAACGCTGATATCAGAGTCGACACCAAGGTTGGCCAAACGTATGTCTTCACCGCCATCCCTTGATCCGCATCAACCTTGAGATCTTTCAAAGGCCTCCTGACGTCTGCTGATGCACGTATCAATCTCTGAGTTCAGACGACTGCGATCTCCTGCTATCCGAGGAAACAAGCATGAAGTTCAAGGAACTCCGCTCAACAAACGTTCGCACCTCTATTCTCTGCTCAATCGTCGTGGCGTTTCTCTCCACCTCGGGACAAGCGGGTAGTTTTACTGGGCACAACGAGGTTCGCTGGTTCAAGAAGGTCCTGCCGCTTTTCACGGCACCGAATGTACCGAGCTTGGGGCCGTCCGAGACAGAGGTCTCTCCTCCCAAGGTTGTTTTGCCTGTCCCCCCCGGACTGCCCGGCAAAGGAATGGCCCAGCACTCCATGCTCTATATCGGCGAAGGCTACAACAAGATGTTTCTGGTCGATAAGGGCAGGATCATCTGGACGTATTCAACCGGATCTGGCAACGAGTACGACGACGTATGGATGCTGTCCAACGGCAATGTGCTCTTCACCCGTATGCAATACATCGCAGAAGTCACCCCGGACAAGAAGGTGGTCTGGAGATACGATGCTCCGGCTGGTACTGAAATCCATGCGTGTCAGCCCATAGGTCGAGACAAGGTGCTCTTCATCGCGAACGGTCTGCCGCCTCACCTGATGGTCGTCAATATAAAGACGAATGCGATTGAAGTGGACCACGTATTGCCCGCTCCCAGCTACACGGATCGCCACAGCGTACATCCACAATTTCGTCACGTGCGCTATACGGCACAAGGAACCTACCTGGTCCCGTTCCTGACCATGGGTAAAGTCGTCGAATACGACAAGAATTTCGACGAAGTCTGGAGCTACGACGTCCCAACTCCGTGGGCCGCAATTCGACTCAAGAACGGCAATACGTTGATCACCGACGAGCATGATGTGAAGACTCTGGAAGTGACCCCTGACAAAAAGATCGTATGGCAGATCACCCCGAAGGACCTCCCGCCACAATTCGACTATCAAAACTCACAGTCTGCGACTCGTCTGGCCAACGGGAACACCGTCATCTGCTCGCGAGGCGGCAGTCATCACGGTCCGCAGTTGGTCGAGGTTACGCGCGATAAGAAGGTGGTTTGGGTACTTCAGGACTGGACACACTTTGGACCTGCATCAGCCGTGCAAGTCCTCGATGACTCCGGAATTCCCGAAAAGCCAGGAGAATCGGAACACTAAGTGATCAAATGCCACCGCGATCTCCAGCCCGATGTTTCGAGCGTCTCATCAAGAGATCCTGAAATCGCGTCGGTGCCCTTGATGGAAATCGCCAACGAGCATCTCTTTCCTCTGCATTTCAGGAAGAGTCCTACGCCCTGTGACCCTGGTCTGCCCGGCCGAATTTGTACCAGTTTGATCGTAGAGACTGCGTACCGACCCAAAACCCAAAGACTAAGCCAAGTTCAAGCTGGGGAATCGGCCTGTTGACCCGCCCTCTGGCCCCAGTCTCTATCACTCAGACTGGTTCAAGAAAACCAAGGCTGATCACTCGGCTCTCCGCTCTCCCTTCAAGAGAACCACAACAGCCGAACTCTCGACCTCCAGCCGGATCAGGTCTTGGGTCACCAGGTTCACTTTCGCCACCAGTTGCTTCGGCTTAGCGTTTCCACCTCAAGCTGCTTCGCCGGGTCCACCTGCAGACCGCCTTGCTCACGATGCCACCGATAGCAAGTCTTCTCCCTGATCAACGCTTCGTCTCGGGCCAACAACATCGTCTTGCCGTCCGCTGCCCTTACTCAGACCTGCGAAGGAGGCTCACCACCTGTTCCGCCCCGTGCCTTTCGCCGCTCTCCATATATGGCTCGTTGTGCCCCGTTCCTATAAGTACAACTGATACAAATCAAGCCAAACAGACCCGCTCATTCATCTTGGTATTCCAGAGCTAATTGAAGTGTTAGTCTTCGGCCAGATCCGAGCTTGTTGATACGGCCCTGGATGAGGGAAGAAGCGACTCAGAGATGTGCAGATCGCAGGTGTAGAACTTTCAGGATCTCGGCGCTCGGCTCCCACTCGCCGATGGCGGGATAAAGGAGCATCGCGGCGCGGAGGTCGCGGGTGCTGCCGGTAATGGCGGCACGGATGGCGGCGCGTTCGTAGGCTTTGACCGCAAGTACCAGGCCGCGGACGGCTTCGGGCGTGGGATCGATAGTGAGCGGACGGATCTGCCCGTTTCCAATGGCGCAGGTGGTCTCAATCACATCGTCCGCCGCGATCTCGGGCAGCGTGGAGCCGTTGCGGACGTTCACGATGACGCGATGCTCTTCGCTGGAGCTGAGGGCGCGCATCACATCCAGCGCAATGCGGTGGTAGCCGGAAGCGGCGCGGAAGGGATCAGCGTCGAGCGTCTCGCCGTCGAAGGCGGAGCGGCCTTCGCCCTCGAGCTTCATGTAAGAGCCGGAGCGCAGGTTGAGGTAGTCAATGTAGGCCTGGAGCGCAGCGCCGTCCTCATGGTTCGCAAGGAGTCTCATCAAGCGGCTCATCAACGACTCGTTCATCTGCGCGATCTGCTCACCGCGAGTGCTTCCCTGTTTGAGCTGGTTCGCGAGGGCGCGCGTGCGGGAGTAGTAGAAGAAGAGGTATTCGGTGGGCAAAAGACGCAAAGCGCGGATGAGTTCGGGATCGAAGAGTGGCGCGGAGTAGAGCGCGCGGAGTATGGCGTCGTCCGCGAAGACGCGGTCGGTGACATCCTCGCCGCGCAGCAGAATGCGTCGAACCCAGCCGAGGTGATTGAGGCCGACGTAGTCGCACTGCACGTCCGCCGGGGTTGCGCCGAACGCTTCGCCGATGCGGTGCAGCATCTCGGTAGGCGTATCGCAGATACCGACGGCCTTCGCGCTCGAGTGCTGCAGAATGGCCTGCGTGATGAGACCGGCGGGGTTGGTAAAGTTGATAAGCCAAGCTTCAGGCGCGAGCTTCGCGACGAGCTTGGCCTGCGCGATGGCGACAGGAATGGTGCGCTGCCCCATCGCGATCCCAGCGGGGCCGGTGGTCTCCTGGCCTGGGTAGCCGCACGCGATTGCTCCGCGCTCGTCGCGTGCGCGGGTCTCGATGCCTCCGACGCGCACGCTGTTGAGGACGAAGCTTGAATCCTCGATGGCCTCTTCCTGAGTCGTGGCGACGCGGATCGTCAGCGTGCCGCCTTCTCGTCGGACGATCTCGCGGCCCAGCTGCGCGATGCGTTCAGCGCGCTCGGCGTCGATGTCGTAGATGACGAACTCGGCGGCATCGAGTTCTCGCGCGGCCTCGTTGATGCCGAAGATGACGAGGGGGGTGCGAACACCTCCGCCTCCGAGAAAACCGATCTTACGCGACATGCGTCTCCTTCACGATTGCGATCTCTTCGCGCGAGGGCAGCGCTTCCAGCGAGCCGGCGGCGCGCGTGGAGAGCGAGCCGCAGATGCAGCCGAGCTCGAGGCAGCCACGAGGGTCCAGGCCGGCGAGCAGACCATCGATGAACCCGGCGTCGAAGGCATCGCCCGCGCCGGTGGTATCGAGCACCTGAACTGACGGTGGAGCGACGCGCACCTCACGGCCTTCGGCGACCATCACCGCACCAGCGGCTCCAAGTTTCACGACAGCGCTGCAGCCCAAGGCACGACATCGATCGAGATAGCCGGAAACGCTGCCGCTCATCACCTGCGCTTCCTTCGCGTTGGGGAGCAGGTAGTCCACGGCCTGCATCACTTGCGCGCTGGAATCGGATTGGAGCCACGCGACGTCGTGACCGACGTCGAGTGAAGTGGTGGCGACATCCGACGCGAGAACGCGGACGACGGTCGCTATGGAGCCTGCGGGCAGTGGCAGCGCGAGGTGCACGTGGCGGGATTCCGCAGCGCTGCGCAACAGGCTGGGAGTGGATTCGAGCAGCGCGAGCAGATGCTCGTTGGCGCCGCGATAGCTGAAGAGCGTGCGCTCCTCCGCGACGGAGACACTGACGGTGACGCCGGTGCGGGTGTCGGAGAGAACAAGGTTGCCCGCGGAGACTCCGAAGTGCGCGAGACGCTGCTCGATGGCGGGAAACTCACCCCGGCCGACGACGCCGATGAGCTGCACAGAGCGGCCGAGGCGGGCGAGCGCACAGGCGGTGTTGACGGCGCCGCCGCCGAGCTCCCACTGATACTTGTCGGTGAAGATCTCTTCCCCGGGGCCAGGCCAACCGGCGAAGCCGCTGAAGACGTGATCCAGATAGATCTCTCCGATCACTGTGACGTCGTAACTCATGCGTGCCGGAACGGCCACTCCTGTTTGCGATGGGCTTGGACGAGGTAATACGCGACGCCCACAACAGCCAGCAGGACGGCCGTTGCGAGGAAGCGCAAGTTGCTGGTGCCGAGGATGTATAGCCAGCCCGCGATGGCCAGCAGGGCGGGCAGCGGGAAGAGCGGCATGCGGTAGATCTCAGCCTGCGGATGGAGCACACGCAACCGGATAACGGCCACGCACTGCGCAATGAACTGCAATAGCGTCTGCACGATGATGAGCGCAGCGATGAGGGTCTCCAGCGTGAAGAAGCAGAGCACCGCAGACAGAAGGCCCATAAAGAGCAGCGACGTGACAGGGACGGTACCGTGCTTCCGGCTTAGTCGCGCAAAGGCCGCGGGGAAGGCGCCATCGACAGCAGCGGCGTACGGGATGCGCGAGTAGCCGAGCAGGATCGCAAACGCTGAGCCCCAGCTGGCGATGAGGATGAGGAGGCTCGCGGCCTGGGGAGCCCATGGACCGTAGACCGCGGCCATCAGGTCGGCGACGATGGCGGTCGAGTGCAGTTCCGAACTCCAGGGCAACACACCGATGATGGCGAGGTTCATCGCGAGATACATTACCGCAACGAGGAGGATGGAGGCGATGAGAGCGCGCGGGATGGTGCGGCGCGGATGACGGATCTCCCCGCCAAGCAGGCAGACGTTCCCATAGCCGCCGTAGTCGTAGGTTGCGATGAGGGTGGATGAACCGAGGCCCATCCAGAAGCCGCGAGAGAGGTGGAAGGCGCCGGAGGGGAAGTCGAACGCGAGCGAGGCGTGGAAGTGCGTTGCACCGGCGATGAATATCCAAAGGCAGGTAGCGAGTACCACCGTGGTGACGAGCACTGAGATCGTAGCAATCGAGCGGATGCTGCGGTAGAGCAGCGCAACGTTCAGCAGGCAGACGCCCATCGCGATGAAGCCCCGTTGCGTATGCGTGAGGGCATGAAAGACAGAGGCGTAGTCCGCGAAGCCAACGGCGCCCGATGCGATGGAGATGGGGCCTGTAAGCAGTGACTGCCAGAGAAAAAGAAAGGCGAGCAGGCGACCGAGGCCGTGCTCGCCAAAGCCGTACAGGAGAAAATAGTAGGGACCGCCGGAGTCTGGAAAGCGCGAGCCAAGCTCGGCCCAGACCATGCCATCGCATAGCGAGAGCACTGCTCCAAGCACCCATCCGAGCATCGCCTGCGGTCCTCCCATAGCCGCAAGCGCCAGCGGGATGGTGAGGAACGGGCCGACGCCCACCATGTTGAGCACATTGGCGGCGATGGCGCCCCACAGGCCCATCCCCCGCTCGAGGTGTCCGGCGCTGGTGTTCGTTTGCTGCATACTTCCTTCTATGTGTCCCGGCTCCTAGTGAACGTCAGGATTCTTTGGCAGGCTCAGCATATTGGCAAAGAGCCGGAAAGCGCCCGGAACGCCAAGAGGAAGCTGGCGATAGAACGCATACGCGTTGTAAACATAAATGCCCTTGCCATAGCGAGCATAGACGAGGCCGCCCTTCTGATCGGGCTGCCCTTTGTCGTGCGTCTCCAGCAGAGGCGTGTAGTGGCTGTCCCAGCTTTGCAGAAACTTGGAGCCTCGCTCCTCGATCCAGCCGTCAAAGTCCTTCGTATCGATCTTGTTCGGCCAGGTAAAGATCGGATTTGAAGGTTCGAGGATCTTCACGATGGACTTCTCGTCGGTAACCTCCTCTGGATCGCCGCTCATCACGTAGGGGTATGGGCCGTAGTTGTGGTCGAACTCCGGCGTGTTGTACTGCACAATCACCGTACCGCCGTTGTGCACATACTCCAGCAGGCGCGCGTTATTAGCGATAAGGTCAGGACGCACGGCATAGGCGCGAACACCAAGCACAATCGTCGAGAAGCGGTTGAGGCTCCCACCGGCAAGGTCCTGCGCGGAGAGATACGTGACGTGCACGCCCATCTGCTCGAGCGCTACGGGAACATCGTCGCCACTGCCCTCGACGTAGGCGACGGTAATGCCTGGAGCGATCTTTACATCCGTGCCTGTCGTTTCGTACTTCGCCGGAGCGTAAAGAAAGTACGGCCGCAGACCCGGATAGCCGATCTGCGTGTAGCCCTGCTCGAACTTCTTCCCCTTGAGCGAAGCGATAGCGGTGATGGTGTACTGCTTGCCGTCCGCCACCTTCGGTGTGACATCGAAGCTGACACTCTGCTCTTCTCCGGGCTGCTTGAAGTGCAGCGTGCTGGTTGCAGGCGTAGCCGTCCAGCCGGGGGGAAGCGCGAGAGAGACCTCCGGCTCGGCTGACTCTGACATGTTGTTCCGCACGCGCACTGTGACGGAGGTGTGCTGCATGTCGAGTGGCACGATGCCCGCCGCAGGTGTGAGCGAGACGGACAGCTCCGGGCCCACGGGCATCGGGTTGCGCACCGTGCCCAGGCCGGTGACGCGGCTGACGACCTGCACCGTGCCAGTACTCGTGAAGGCCGCGCCGTGGTAGCGGAAGGTGGCCTTGGCCGTGAGTGGATACGCGAGCAGCGGGACATTCTTCGGCGCCTTCGGGTCCACCTGATAGTAGGCCTCGCCGAGGTTGCTGCGAGTGAAGTAAGGCTTCGTGTAAGGCTCATCCTCAGGAACGGTCACCTTGTAGACGATATCGAGAGCCTTCGCCGCAGTCAGCTCTGCGGGAGCCTTCGCGGGCTCGACGTGCCAGGCCTTCTCCGCAGACGACTCAAGGCCGACGCTCTCGATCGCAAGGCCTTCGGCCGCAGGTTGGTAGAGATGCACCTTCACTGGAAAACTGAGTCCGCGCGTGGCCATCTGGAAGGTCTCACGCGAGCCGCGCATCATGGCCATCATCGGATCGGCGCCAGGCGCAGGAGGCTGCGTCACTTCGGCTTCGAGCGAGACCTGCAGAGTCGCCGCAAGCGCATCATTGAACTGCTTATCCTTCATCCGGAGTTCTGAGAGGATGTCGTACCTGGCTTCTTCTGAAAGCTGGTCCGCCAAGGGACCGGCTTCAATCGAAACGATGAGCTTCTCGAGTGCCAGCTTTCCTTCAGCGAGGTGCGGTGCTACCGCCGAAGGCTGCACCGCAGTGAAGCCGGAGAGTGCGGCAGAGATGTGGCCGTCTATTTGCTTGAGCTGATCGCGCAAAGTGCCAGGTGCTGACGGTGCGAGCTCGGCGATGCCTTCGAACGTCGTATCGATACCGTCGAAGAAAGTCCGCTCCGTGGCCTCGGCGTCGATGTGCGAACCGAAGCGGTGATACGCCGAGTCCTGCGAGCTGACGAGCGGCACCCCAGGTCCGCCGTTCTGCGACTTCTGGAAGCCGAGGCCAGTGCGCGAGATGTCCACGTAACTGTCCCCCAACATAGGATCGAAGGTACCGGTAGGAATGTTGACCGTAACGGACGGCTTGCCCGGCTCCCACTTACCGGTGACATGGTTCGTAACACCGACCGGAACCCAGGAGTGCGTCGCATAGTCGTACATCCCCTTCTCGGTGACACGAAAGATGGGTGCACGGGCGTAGACCTTGAGCGGCTTCCAGGGCTTGAGCCCTTCCCTGGTGATCTGCTCGGGGAACTTCGTGGGATCACCGGCAGCGTTGAAGGCCTCCTGCGCCATCAGTCCTGCAGTCGCGTGTTGGCCGTGGCCGTCCGTGGGTCCGCCGACAAAGACGGAGACGATGACCAGCGGTCGCACAGTACGCACGACGCGGACGACCTGCTCAAGAACGCGATCATGGCCCCACTGCCCGAGGGCCTCATCGAGTTCCTTCGAGAAGCCATAATCCGCCATCGAGGTGAAGTACTGGCCGTCGAGCCCGTAGTAGCGGCCAGCCTGGAGCAGTTCCTCCGTGCGCACCAGGCCAAGCGCGTCCCAGTAGTCCGAGCTCATCACATTCGCACCGCCTTCGCCGCGGTCGAGCGTGAGCAGACTGACGCGTGCGCCGATGCCGCGGCTCTCATAGGCCAGGGTCCCGCCGTCTTCGTCGTCCGGATGCGCCACAACCATCAGCACGCTGGCGCGGGTGTGGAGCTTCTTGATCGCCTGCCACGCGGCGGCAGCGCCCTGATCAGGTGGGATAGGCAGAGCGTCAGCCTTGACGCCGTTATCCTGCGCGCGCAGGGAGGTGGCGGCGGGCGCCGCGCACAGAGCGGCGACTGCAAGCGAAGAACAGGCAACGCGGCGATACAGAACGCGGGAATACATGGAGCGGAGCATACTCGGTTTCATCCTGAGGCAGCGATCCGAAGTCTGTAGAGCCGGCGTACAAGAAACGCCGGCTCGCATCCTGGAGGGTTAGAAGTAGAACTTCGCGGCCATCTGGACCTGACGCGCGGTGTTGACGACACTGCTCACCTTGCCGAAGGTCGCGGGCGAGTTGATAGCACTGCCGGGGTTGGCGAAGTTCGCGTGGTTGAAGAGGTTGAAGAACTCGAAACGCAGCTCGAGCTTGCGAACGTCAGTAAAACCGAACTGCTTGAAGAGGCTGCCATCCACGTTCTGTGAGCCAGAACCAGCGTATCCACGAGGACGGCAGGAGCCGAAGGTGCCGCTGGAGGGCTGGCTGAAGGCACCGATGTTCAGATACGTTCCTGCAGCCGCCTGGGTGGAGATGGTTTGCCGGTTCCGCGTGGTGCCGGAGAACGCATCGCCGGTGCAGTTGGCGTACGCTGCATGGCTGCCGCCCGTCTGGCTATTGTCCACCGCAGTGATGCTGAAGGGCAGCCCCGCCTGCATGGTGACGATGGCGTTCACCTGCCATCCACCGATGAGGCTTGCGGCCTTCGAGTCGTTGTTCAGCACCAGTCCGCCCTTGCCTATGGGAAGGCGATAGAGCGTGCTGGCGACGAAGCGATTGCGCTGATCGATGGGAGCCTGCGAGTATTCATGCTCGTAATCGTAGGCGTTCTGCGGCGTGGAGCCGGCGGTGAGGTTGTCGGCGAAGTCAGAGAAATTGTGCGCCCAGGTATAGCTCACCTGGTAGGACCAGCCGTGAGACATCTGCCGCTTCAGGCTCAACTCGAGACCCTGGTAGTTGGTGACGCCGTCGTCCGTGGATTCTTCGAGGAAGGCATGCGTTCCGCCGCTATTGAGGTTGGCGTAGGGAAAGACGACCGTCGGCGCCCCGCCGGTGATGGCCGTAACCTGCCCCTGATTGGCGTTGCGCAGCCTGTTCATCTTGCTTCCGAGATTGCCGACATATACGGCTTCGGCCACGGTGCTGGGAGTCAACTGGAACTGCGGGCCGAAGCTGAACTGCTGGATGTAGCTCGTACGCTGATTCTGGTCCTGCCAGTTGGTCTTCTGGATATAAAGGGGGGCAACGGAGTTCGCATACGTTGCGCCTGGAAAACCGTTCTGCAGCTGGAACACCGGCGTTGAGGCTGTTGTGGTGCGGCTGTCCAGGACGTAGGTAAGGAAGGGCTGGTTCTGGCCAAGCTGCGACTCCGAGCCAATACGGTTGACGAACTGATAGAAGACGCCATAACCACCGCGGAAGACGAGCTTCGGGAAGGCCTGATAGCTGAAGCCGACGCGAGGAGCGACGTTGTTCTTGTCCGGGTTCAGCGTGCTGCGCTGCAGCCAGCCGCCGTTTGCCGCTGTGTAGATCGAGCCACCGCCCGTGGTCGAGAAGTTGGCAAGACGGTTGTTGTGGTTCAACCATGGCGAGAAGAGCTCATAGCGTGCGCCGTAGTTCAGTGTGAACTTCGGAGATACGCGCCAGGTGTCCTGCCCATAGAACGAATGACCGTAGAGGAAGTTATGCACGACGACCTGCGAATCGTAGATCGTCTGCGCGACGTTCCCGAGCAGGAAATCCGCCATCCCGAAGCCGTTGGTCGAAGAGAAAAGGCCGGTGAAGGCCATGTATCCCTGGGGCGCCGCGAGGTCGAAGAAGTTCAGCGTGTCGCGGCGATACTCATAGCCGAACATCAGGCTATGGTTGCCCTTGAGCATCGTCAGGTTATCGATCGCCTGCCACACCTGCGCGGCTTGGAACTGGGGACGATAGAGATCGACGCCAATGCGACGGAAGCCACCGGAGATGTTGAACGGCGGGAGGCCACCGGTATAGGGACTTGAAGGAATACCGTTGAGTCCGATGGATGAGGCCGCCGACTGGCCCAGCGTCACACCGATGGGATTGCTATGGGCGCTGTCGCGCGTCCAACCGAAGCGCGCCTGGTTCACGATCGACGATGTCGGGACCGTCGTGAGGCCCAGCGCCAGGCTCTGGTTGCGGATGTTGTAGTCGGTCGCAAAGCCGCCGTTGCCGATCGCCAGGTTTCCAGTCCACGGCGGATCCTGACGGTGCTGCTGCAGGAAGCTGTAGCGGCCGAAGAGCGTGTTCTTCGAGTTGATGGTCTCGTCAACTCGGCCGTCGAAGGAGTTGTTCTTGGCCGGAGCTTGGTAGACGTTGACGTAGTTGTTCGAACCGTCAAACTTGCCATCGCTGGAGGTCACGTTATTGGGGTTCGGCATCAGCGCCATCAGGGCCTTGGCAACCGGGTCGATGCAATTGGAGGCGATAACGTTGTTCGTAATGCAACCGGTCTGGCTGGTCTGGGTCGGCGCGAAGTGATACTGCGGATAATGGCTGGAAAGCTCGCTAAGATCGCCTGTGCGCATCGCGGCCGTCGGGATGACGGAGAGTACGGTGTCCGCGGTGGAGCTAAGCAACCCCTGGTAGTCGCCGAAGAAGAAGATCCGGTCACGCTTGATGGGGCCGCCGATGGTACCGCCGAACTGGTTTTGGCTGAAGTGTCCTTTCGGCAACACGGTCGAGCCATGCTTGTTCACCCACGAGTTCGCATCCATCGCACTATTGCGAACGAACTCCCACACATCGCCGTGAAACTGATTGGTGCCGCTCTTCGTGGTCGCATTTACCACCGCGCCCGCGGAGTTGCCCCATTCCGTGGAGTACGTGCGCGTCTGGAGACGGAACTCCTGGATCGCATCCGGTGGTGGCTGCACGTTTTGCACGGAGCCCTCCTGCAGGTTCTCTGAACCGGAGTTATTGTCGATGCCATCGAGAGCAAAGTAGTTCTGCAGTTCCAGGTTTCCATTCGAGCTGAAGCGATCGGCTGCGGGATTGGCAGCGGAGGGATCCTTGAAGATGCCCGGCTCCAGCAGCGCGAGATCGGAGTAGCGGCGGCCGTTCAGCGGAAGATCGTTGATTTCCTGCTTGCCAACCACATTACCCACATCGGCGGACTCCGTCTGAAGCGCCAGAGCAGCGGAATTCACTTCAACGACTTCGTTATGTGCGCCGGCGGAGAGCGTGAGATCCACCTGCGCGCGCGTCTTCACGTGCACGTCCACGTTGGCGGTCTTCGCTATGTTGAACCCCTGTGCGGTCGCCTCTACGGTGTAAGAACCAGGAATCAGTGCGAGAGCTTCATAGGCGCCGTCGCTGTTGGTCTTCAGTGCGGTGACGACACCGGTGTCGACGTTGCGGATCGTGACCGCCGCATTGGGGATCACAGCGCCGGAGCTGTCGCGTAACGTTCCCGCGATAGCGCCGTTATTGAACTGAGCGTGCGCTCGCATCGCCGGCAGAACAGCCAGCAATAGAACGGACATGCGCAGCACGCACGCCAGGATGGGTTTGGACCAAACTGATGGGATCATCTTCCAGTCTCCCTTCGAACTGCATCGATCCGATGAAGAGTAAGAGGGCCAAACGACCAGGGCCCGTGTGGGGCGCTTCGCGGGACTCTAGCAGATCGTCAGATCTCTATCGATATCGTTATCGATAACGTGATTGGTGCAAAGCGTAGCGTCGACGGGTTTCGTTGTCAACAGATTTTTATGAAAGCCTTGCTCGACATGAGTCTGGCGGACCCGTTTGCCAGGGAATCGTGCTTCCCTCCGCTGCCCGTTTCACCAACGTCGTCGACACCAAGCGGCACTGGAAAACACGTGCCCTCGCGAAACCAGAATCAGCCGCGAGTCTGCATTCGCCCGGCCTGTGCCTTGAGCTCGGCCATGTGGCGGCGGAACTCCTTGGGGTTTGGCAACCCTTGCGATCCTCCGGGCTGCGATGCTGAGAGGCTGCTGCAGATGTTTCCGGCTCGGAGGCAAGTGTCCCAGTCGCCGCCATGCAGGAAGGCATGGAGAAAGCCTCCATCGAAAGCATCGCCCGCACCCGTCGCGTCCACCACCGGTATGGGCAGCGTGGGCTGCCGATAGACCTTGCCTCCGGCCATGAGCATTGCCCCACGCTTGCCCAGTTTGATTACCGGCACACGAACCCAGTCCTGCAGCCTTTCGAGCGCGCGCGAGGCGTCGCTGGCGCCGGTGATAGCCTTGGCCTCGTGCTCATTCGGAAAGATGAACTGGCAGTCCTTGACGATCGAGTGCAGCTGCGTGGGGGAAAGCTCAGGGTTCCAGCCAAAGTCGGCGGAGACGGTAATTCCCTCTTCGCGGAGCTTCCTCATGACCGGCGCCCATGCGCGCGGGCGGCGCAGCGCGCAGGCAAAGTGCACATGGCGCGCCCGCTGGAGCTTTGCCTGCACCGGCGGCTGCGCGAGCATTTCCTCCAGCTGGTGGTTGATCGGCTCGTGCGTGACCATCATGCGATTCGATCCATACGCGATGGATACGGTGAGAGCGGTAGGCTGATCACGCAGGATCGAGCAGGCGGAGGTGTCCAGGCCCTCCCCCAGGATCTGGTTCCAGGTCGGCAGCGTGGGAGCATCCGCGCCGACGCGCGTAAGGATTCCCGTCGCGGAGCCGAGGCGGCTCGCCGCGATCGCCGCAGTCGCCAATCCCCCTCCAGGAGCGATGAGGAATGAATCGGTTTTTACCTCTTCTCCGAAACGCGGCTGGGCGCGAAGGTTGTAGAAGACCATGTCCGAGAAGAACTCTCCGAAGATGACCAGGTCGAAGTTGCGGGTCGAGGCTTGCTTGATTGCCATCGTGACTCCTGACGATTCCTAACTGGGCACGCGCGTGGAAGACCGCGCGACTACGGCCGGCGAGAGACTTACGCTGCGCAGCGACGCCACATCGCTCTTCTGGATGAGGCGAAGCGCCATGCGGGCTGCCCGGCGACCGATCTCGGCGGCAGCGAGATCGAGGCTGGTGAGGCCAAAAGGCTCGCACAGGGCGGGGGTGTTCCCTACGCCCATAACCTGCACCTGCTCGGGAACGGAGAAGCCAGCCTCACGGAGCGCGATACAGGCCCCTGCGGCTGCGAGATCCGTGGAACAAACGATGCCATCCGGCCGGGGCGACGAGGCGATGAGCTTCCTGACAGCAGCACGGGCAGCCTTGAACTCCGTCTCCGGCTCGCCGTCCAGTCCGATGTGCGGCTCGAGCTCCATCACCCACTCCGGCCTCAAGGTGATTCCGGCCTCGCGCATGGCGTCGCGGAACCCTGCCGAGCGCTGATCGGCGACGGCGGTACGGCGTCCTCGCAGGTAGGCGATACGCCGGCATCGGCGCTCCAGGAGGTGTTGCGCAGCGAGCAAGCCAACCTCGTTTTCACGGAGGCCAATGGATAGCGAGGTGACCCTTGCCGGGCGATGGCCGATAAGGACGACGGGCGTTGTCGGCTCACGCAGGGCTTGAGGAAGATCGGAGGCATCGTCACGCAGGCAGAAGAGCAAAGCGTCAACCTGTCGGCTGAGGTGCAAGTCTGTCTCGCGCTCTTCGTTTTCCGCGTCGCCATCGGCAGAGGCGAGAATCAGGCTGTACCCCTCCTTGCGGAAAACCTCGCTGATAGCCTCGGCGAGCAGCGGGGTAAATGCGCCTTCGAGCCGCGGTACGACCATACCAACCGTGTACGTATGCCCGGTGCGGAGGCTGCGGGCGGTGATGTTGGGGCGGTAATTGAGCTCCTCCATGCGCTTGAGCACGCGGGCTTTGGTCTCCGCGCTGACGTCCGTCTGCCCACGCAGGACCTTGGAGATGGTCATCGTGGATAGGTTCAGATCTTTCGCGATGTCTCGGAGACGAATGGCCATACAGGAGATGGAGGCATTCTAGCGTGAAGTGCGATAGCCGCTCCTCAAACGCATTCGAGCGCTCCATTCCAGCTCGTTCCCAGAAGTAACCACCCTTTGGATAGCCGAGGAGATTTCCCATCGCCAGATAGGAAGCGCTGGCAGGTTCGTGGCTTCCCTTCATCCACCGAGTGACGGTGGCCCGGGAGACGCCCAGGGGGCTGGCCAGATCAGCCTGTGACAGGGGCAACTCGTCCAACAGTCCCCGGATGGGACTAATCCATTCCCCGCTCGAGGTTGTATGTTTCGACATGAGACCGCCAGCCATCACTGCTTCACACACGCAACTTCATCAATGAAATCAGCAACATGCGAGCAACAGCAGGTATCATATCAGCGTCCCAAGTCCTACGCGGAGCCAACGAAGACCGGTCGCTCGACGAACCTGCAGGTCGGTTTCAGCGACGGAGATGGTCCTCGAAGGCGCTCTTGCGAAAGGCAGCTTCCATGTTTCAGATGCAGGAACCTCGTCGGCTCGCCGCGGTGCCTGCTGTCGTTCTGACCGGGGACCCCGCAACGCCTGTCGCAGACTGCCAGCGGCAACGCGGTGCGAGCGCCAGGCTTAATGGGCTGTCTCTCGGATGGGAAGCACGTGCCTCGGACGTCATTTAATTCACCCAGCCAAAGGCACGCGGTGGACTTGCCTGCCAGTTTAAGGCTAGGTTGCGCTACGTAGCATGGCAAAGGCATTCTGCTGGATCGCTCGTAGGGGATGCCCATGGAGAAGTCGGCATTCTCAGAGCAGCCGAACCCCTATTATCGCCACGAAAGGGGCCAGGACGCGGTAACTCATTTCTATCATTGGGAATGGCTGGCTTAGATAGGACGTTTTCGAACTCTTGGTTGCAAGCATTAGGGCATACCCTGCAGCCAATCAGCGGAAAACCGTTCAATGGCGATCCGCACTAATTGCGTGCGGGTCCGAACGCCTGCCTTTGCAAACAATTCCTGAATACTTGCCTTCACCGCTGCCTCTGAGCACTCCAAGTGAGCGCTAATCTCCTTGTTGGAGAGCCCGTCGAGGATGCAACGCAGGACGAGCTGTTGTCGCTTGGTCAGGTCCCGCGTTTGCTTCGCTGGAACATCGTTCGGCTTGTCGCTACCGGAGAGAATCGATCTCAGAAACGCCGTATCCCACCACGTGCCGCCGTTAGCGACTTTGCGAATTGCCTCGAGAAGCTGTGACGTCCCACTATGCTTCAGCACAACACCAGCCACACCGGCGTCTATCGCGGTCAAAGTCGCGCTAGGCATCATGCCTGCCGTGAGCATAACCACTCGTGCCGCACTATTCCTCTCCTTAAGATGTGTCAGCAACGTCGTTCCGGCTTCTTCACCCAGGTCATAGTCGAGAAGCACAATATGAACGTCCATTCGCGCTAAGATGTCGCGGCCTTCAGTGATCGTGGCGCAATGAGCCACCACTTCAAGTCCTGGTTCGCTGACAAGCAGACGAAGCAAACTTTCGCGGAAGATCGTGTGATCGTCGATCAGCAGGATGCGAACCATGTCGGTCATGGCCCGCTGTCCTCTAGGGGAACCGCATTGAAGTTCACGGTAAAAGAAGCGACCCCCTCTTGGCCACAATATCGAAGGTCGCCACCAAACGATCGGGCGAAGGCGCGAGAGAGGTACAAGCCAAGGCCCGTCGCCCGAGCACCAGGCTGAAATGGATGGAAGAGTTCTTGCGGTCGCGACACGCCTCCGCCATTGTCCACCACATCGACGGCCACACCACCGTGCGTGGAGCGCGCTGTGACACTCAAGCGCCGCTCTCGGTCGCATTGACGTAGAGCCCGCACGCTGTTGGTGATCAGATTAAGAAAGATCTGCATGATCTTGGTTCGATCGCCCCAGACAGGAGGGAGGCTTGAGTCAACATGCCAAGTACATTCAATGTCCCCCTCCTGGACGGTAGGAGCAATCACAATCTTGAGATCATCGAGTACCGCGATCAGGTCGACCGCTGTGTTGTTCTCAGGATACTGACCGAGGTCAACCGCCGCGATCCGCTCGAGCGCCACAACCAAATTCCCCAAAGCATCGAAGTCACTATTGCCCTTGAGAACCAGTCCGCGCACAAGATTCTGATGCACAACCTTGATGGCGCCGCACACATTTCGCACCTCGTGCGAGACAGCCGAGACGGCAATGCGCGAGCCGACGAGCATCTGGTGTAGGCTGCTCTGCTCATGCGTTCGTAGCTCTTCGGAGGAGTCAAGCACCATCGCCGCCAGACGCACACCCGCTTTCGTGGCGTACGTCGAAAAACAGATCTCGGCTACAAATGTATCGCCGTCCGCGCGGACTCCTCGCGACTGCATCACTGTGCGAAAGAAGTGCCTGCTGAGGTTGTGATGCGGCACCGTCGATAGCCCGGGAAAGAAGCGATCGAGAAGCTGTCCACAAAGGTCACCGGGTGCTAGCGCCAGCATGCGATGAGCGGCATCGTTCGCCATCACCACACAGCCATCCGCGTCGGTGGTGAAGATCGCTGCAGGGCTGGTCTCAATGAGCACCTTCAGTTGTTCTTCCGCCAACTGCCTGGCTGCACTCTCGCGCTCGATCTCGCTGACGTGCCGCTCGATGATCTGTCGGTTTCGGGCCGATTCATTCACGAAGATGCCGATCGCGAGATATGCCGCAAAGTACAGAACATCCCTCGGGAGACCCGTTCGGAAGGTCCAGAAGAATGAATCGAAGTTCTCCGTCAAGACAGTGAGTACAGCGGCCGTGGGCACAATCTGCCACCGCGTAAGTACTCTGCCGAGCATCAACATCGGCACCAAATAAAGAAAGCCCAGAGGGATGTCGTCGGCAACGCGCCAATCCACGCCTGCGATGAGGAGAATGAGCGCGCCAGATGTGAAGAGGACACGTGACTTGCTCCATCGATCTAGCGGCACGAACGGAGAGAACATAGCGACTCGCAAGCGGGGCGATGCAATCGTGGATGCTCGACAACTCACGCAACATCCCTATTGTCCACAATACGTGCCTGCGAAGCCCGCACGTGGGCCTCGCCCAAAAGATAGCCTGTGTTGGCTTCCAGATAGCCTCGACCGCGCGCTGATCTGCCCTACGCTGGCTGAATGATCGCCCAGAAAAGTTCACCGGATCAGGTTGAGCTGCGTCATGCCTTCGGCGGCAGGTTCAAGGGGCGGAGAGTGACATGCTCCGGTCGTTGCTGCAACGTTGCACTGCTGTTGCTCTTGTCCGTGGGAATACAGGCTTCCGCGCAGATCGATGCACCGCAACCCCCACCGCCCCGTTCATTGGGACAGACAGGCATCGCGGGCCTGCCTAACCAGCCGATGCAATCGGCCAAAGAAGCACAGGCGGCAGCCTCAAACCCGGTGGGACTTAGCTGGGATGAGATCAAGCGCCGGTTCGAAGCGCAAAATCCCACACTGCGAGCTGATGCCATCAACGTGGAGGAAATGAAGGCGGAGGAAATTACCGCTTACCTCCGTCCGAACCCTCAGTTCGCGTTAAACACGGACGGAACGCAGCTCGCGCCATATCGAGGCTACTGGCGGCCAACAGCCGGAACGCAAGTGTCCCCGAACTTCAGCTACCTGCATGAACGCGAAGGTAAGCGGGAGCTACGGTTTGCAAGCGCCAAACAAGGGACGCAGATTGCCGCGTCGCAACACGCCGATCTGGAACGCAACCTTCTGTTCAACCTGCGTTCGCAGTTTGTGTCGACTCTGCAGGCCAAGGCCGTGCTTGCGCTGACCAAGGAAGAGCTGGACTATTACGACCATCTCATCTCGATCAGTCGCCTGCGATTTCAAAAGGGCGATATCGCACAGATCGACTTCGATCGCATAGAGCTTCAGCGCGTGCAGTATGAGTCAGATCTTGAAGCTGCCATCGTGAACCTTCGCCAGGCAAAGATTATGCTTCTGCAGTTGCTCGACGACAAGACACCCGTCGAGCGGTTCGATGTCAAAGGCGACTTTGACTTCTCCGACCAGCTGCAGTCGGTGGAAGCATTCCAGCAGATCGCGCTGGCAACGCGTCCGGATCTGATGGCCTCCTACCAATCCGTCCAGCAAGCGCTCACCAACCATCGGCTTGCCGTAGCAAACGGGTCGACGGATCCAACCTATGGAACATGGTTTACCTACAACCCCTCGTTCAACAATCTCTACGACCACGTCGCGCTGGGGCTGAGTGTGAGCATTCCTCTCCGCATCTTCGATCGCAACCAGGGCGAGAAAGCCAGAACTCAGCTCGACATCGCAAAGAACCAGCGCCAGGAGGACGCCGTAAACGCCCAGGTGTTCTCGGATGTTGACTCGGCGTATGTGCAGGTTGAGAGCACGCTGAACCTTCTTCGCCCCTACAAGGCAAAGTACCTGGATCAGGCGACCCGCGTGCGCGACACGGTGACCTATGCCTACCAGCGCGGAGGCGCTTCGCTCCTCGATCTGCTGAACGCGCAGAGCGACTTCCGCAACGTAGAGCTGGCTTACCTGCAGCTCATCGGCACCTATCTAACAGCCGCAGGTCAACTCAATCTTGCCGTCGGTCGCGAGGTGATTCAATGACATTCCATAACTCAAGCCTCAAGGTTCTCGCCGCCGCCACGCTGTGCTTCGGCCTGCTGGCCTGCGAAAAGCAGAAGTTCAATCCCGCTGATGGCACACCCAAGCCGACGGCACCCACCGAGACCGGCGACATGAGCCTCGTGAAGGTGGATAAGCCCGGGCTGTTCCCCATCGTCGCCGCGGAACAGATCAATGCTCCCGCTCAACTCAATGTCACGGGAACGATCAACCCCGACATATCTCGCGAAGTCCCCGTCATCTCTCTTGCGAGCGGCCGCGTGATCGATATCAAGACTCGCCTTGGGAACGAGGTGAAGAAGGGCCAGTTGCTTCTGCAGGTCCAAAGCAACGACATCACCAACGCCTTCGATAGCTATCTAAAGGCGGTGAACGACGAGCAGCTGGCGAACAAGGCATATCTTCGCGCAAAGGACCTTTATCAGAACGGAGCCGTTCCTCTCAGCGCGCTCGAACAGGCCGAAGACAGCGAGAAGGACGCAAATACCGACCTTAACGCGGCAGAGGAACAGCTCCGCAACCTTGGCGTCAATAAGAACCATCCGAGCAGCATTGTTCCCGTCTACGCACCGATCAGCGGCGTCATCATTTCGCAGAACGTGACCAACGCCGCCGCAGTGGGGGTAACGTACTCCGGATCCTCAACCGCATTCACCATCGCCGACCTCAGCACAATCTGGGTTCTGTGCGACGTCTATGAGAACGATCTCCCGAAGATTGCCGTTGGACAGTCCGCGGACATTCACGTGACCGGTTACCCGGGCCGCGCCCTCCAGGGGATGATCTCTGAGATCGACCCTATTCTCGATCCCAGCGTCCGCACCGCAAAGGTTCGCCTCGAAGTCCGAAATCCCGGGTTCCTCAAGCTTGGCATGTTCGTGAACGCCACGCTCGCCAGTAAGCAGACGGAGGTGCATGCGGTCGTCCCTGCATCGGCCATCCTGCACCTGCATGACCGTGACTGGGTGTACGTTCCCGCGGGAGGCAAACAGTTCCGCCGCATCGAGGTGCATAGCGGCAACATGCTGCCGGGTAATCGACAAGAGGTCCTCTCCGGAATCTCTGCGGGTCAGCCTGTCGTCTCGAACGTGCTGCAGCTGGCTGCCACGCTGGAGGCGCAATGATTCGTCGCGTCGTGGACTTTGCTCTCACCAATCGGCTACTGATCATCGCCGTCGCGTTGCTGCTGTTCGCGTGGGGCGCGATCTCATTTCATAACCTGCCGGTAGATGCGTACCCGGATGTTGCGGACAACTACGTGAACATCATCACGCAGTGGCCCGGGCACTCCGCTGAAGACATCGAGAAGCAGATCACGGTTCCGACCGAGATTCAGATGGCCGGCCTTCCGGACATGAAGAACCTGCGCTCCTTCAGCCTAGCCGGCATCTCCAGCATCATCATGAACTTCAACGATTCCTCAGACAATAACTGGAATCGTGAGCGCGTGCTCGAACGTATGACGATGGTGACCCTGCCTGCGGGCCTTACACCGCAGCTGCAAACGGACTGGAGCCCGGCGGGCCAGATTTACTGGTACACCGTAGAGAGCAAGAACCCTCACTTCGACGTGATGGAGCAGAAATCGGTCGAGGACTGGACGCTGGAAAAGCAATTCAAGAGCGTTCCGGGGATCGTCGATGTGGCCAGCTTCGGCGGCCTCACGAAGGAATATCAAATCCGCCTGGACCCGGACAAACTGGTCTCCTACGGTCTCAGCATCGCGCAGGTAGAGCAGCAGCTCTCGAACAATAACACCAACGCTGGCGGAAGCTTTATTGTTGCCGGGGCACAGCAGATCAACGTGCAAGCTGTCGGTCTGTTTGCGAACGTGCAGCAGATCGAGAACACCGTCATCAAGACGCAGAATGGCACGCCGCTACGCGTCAAAGACATCGCCATCGTCGAGCAAGGTCCCAAGATCCGACTTGGGCAAATCTCGAAGACCTATAGGACCGAGAACGGCCAGCTCATCGACAACCCCGATGTGGTGGAAGGGGCGTTGCTGCTGCAGAAAGGAGCAGACGCGGATCCGGCGCTGCGCGGCATCGAAGCGAAGGTCACGGAACTCAATGGCACAGAAGCCCAGCCTGCAGTACCGGGCGGTTGGTTCCATCGGGCGAAGGCGGCCGTTGCGGCAAAGCATGGTTTGCTCCCGCCCGGGGTAAAGGTCGTCCCTTTTCTTGATCGCAGCGACCTCATCCACGTGACGACGCATACCGTGCTGCACAACCTCACCGAAGGCATCGTCCTGGTGGTGATTATCCTGATGCTCTTCCTGGGCAATGTGCGGGGTGCAATCATTGTGGCGCTTACGATTCCCTTCGCGCTCTTGTTTGCCTCCATCTGCCTTGATCTTCGCCACATCCCTGCGAACCTGCTGTCACTCGGAGCTCTCGACTTCGGCATGGTTGTCGATGGCGCCGTCGTGATGATCGAGAACATCGTTCGCCATCTCAATCGTCCCAACCATTCGGATGAAACACCGCGCGAGAAGATCCGCGCCGCCGCCCATGAAGTGCAGCGTCCCGTCTTCTATGCCATCGGCATCATCATCACGGCATACCTGCCGATCTTCACACTTCAGGCAGTCGAAGGACGGTTGTTCAAACCGATGGCGTGGACAGTGGCCTTCGCTCTCCTGGGTGCCCTGATCTACTCGATGATTGTCGCTCCCGTGCTTGCCACTTTCATGTTCCGCAAGGAGGCGAAGGAGTGGCACAACCCGGTGATGGATTTCCTCACTGCGACGTACCGGAAGAGGCTCGGCGAGGCCATTGAACATCGCTGGATCACGGTGGGCATCGGAGTCGTGAGTCTCGGGCTTGCGATATTCCTCCTCTATAGCGGCGTCATCGGCTCCGAATTCCTTCCCCATCTCGACGAAGGTGCGCTTTGGGTAAGAGGCTCTCTTGCGCCATCTACGGGCCCAGACGAAAGTCTCGCGATCTCAAATCAAGCACGCCTGGCTCTGGCGCAATTCCCAGAGGTAACCAACGTCGTGAGCCAGATCGGCCGGCCCGATGATGGGACAGACTGGACCGGCTTCTTCAACACCGAATACTTCGTTGATCTCAAGCCGAAGGATCAGTGGCGTCCCGTCTTCCACCAGGACAAGGACAATCTGATCGCCTCCATGAACCAGCAACTCGACAAGATCCCAGGAGTGATCTGGGGCTTCTCCCAACCCATCGAAGACAACATGGAGGAAGCCGTTAGCGGTGTGAAGGGCGAGTTGTCCGTAAAGATCTATGGCGACGATCTCAAGACGCTCGAGCAGAAAGGCAACGAAGTCGTCTCGGTGATGAGCAAGATTCCGGGAGTGAAAGACCTTGGCCTCTTTCGCATCATCGGCCAACCCAACCTCACCTTCACCGTGGATCGGCAAGCCGCAGCACGCTGGGGAATCAACGTGGCTGACGTGCAGGACGCCATCCAGACCGCAGTCGGAGGCAACGCAGTAAGCCAGGTTCTGCAAGGCGAAGCTCGCTTCGACCTGGTACTGCGGTACCAGAAGCAGTATCGCGACACGCGCCAGGCCATCGAGAACGTCCGCCTGCTCGCACCCACTGGGGAGCGTGTATCGCTGGCGCAGCTTACGAAGATCGACACGACCGACGGTGCCGAGGAGATCTATCGCGAAGGCGAGCAGCGATACGTGGCCGTGAAGTATAGCGTCCGCGATCGAGATTTGGGCAGTACCGTGGAGGAGGCGATCGACCGAGTCAACAAGACGGTGCAACTGCCTACCGGATACCACATTACATGGGCAGGCGAGTATGAGAGCAAGCAGCGTGCAGACAAGCGGCTGGCCATCATCGTGCCTCTCACCATCCTGCTCATCTTCATCATCCTGTACATGATGTTTAAGTCGTTCAAGTGGGCCAGCCTGATTCTCATGAACGTGCTCATGGCCCGTGTAGGTGGGCTACTGGCGTTGCTTGTAACTCATACCAACATCAGCGTGTCTTCCAGCGTTGGCTTCCTTGCCCTGTTCGGGGTCTCCGTGCAGACCGGCGTCATCATGCTCGAGTACATGAATCAGCTTCGTGTACGTGGGCGCTCGATTGAAGAATCAGCGATTGAAGGAGCTGTGCTTCGCCTCCGCCCCATCATGATGACCATGCTGGTCGCCACGCTGGGCCTGATCCCCGCGGCCTTCTCGCATGGAATCGGCTCTGACTCGCAACGCCCGTTCGCCATCGTTATCGTTGGCGGCCTGATCTCTGACCTTGTGTTGAGTATCTTTCTTCTGCCGACACTCTACGTATGGATTGCAGGCGACCACGACGTCTTGCCCGAGCCCGAACCAGAGTTCGAGGCATGAGCCGGAGATCCTTACGCAAGGGATATCGGTCGCCACAAGCCGATCTGTCGGGCTCACTTCAGATTCTGCTCAGTCGCTCTTGCAATGCTCGAACTCGTTGGGACACAGCAGCAACATTTAAGGATTGAGAAAACATGAAAGCGTTCACTTGCGTTGTGTGCATCCTGGCCGGTATAGCGTCGTCCAACCCCGCTATCCGTGGACAGAGCGTGACCGCAAATGCATCAAACAATCGATCCTCTCCGATCCTCGACGTCATCCACGATCGGGCAAGGCCGGGGTGTGTATCGCAGGACAACGCATCTTCCGTCGACACCAGCTACATCCCGATGGACAGCTGGATCTACCCCGCATTGGACCGCCTTCAGGCGCTTGGGTACCTCGACTCCGGCTTCGAGGGCCTTCGGCCGTGGACTCGGCTGAGCATCTCCCATATGTTGGAGTGCACTGCCGGCAAGATCAACGCGGAGCACGGCGATCAGGAGGCCGCGCGGATCTACCTCGCGGTTCAGGCAGAGATTCAACCTCCACAGGAAGAAGCGTCAAACTTCCTGCGTCCTCGCAACAACTTCGAGAGCGCCTACGTTCGCCTTGGAGGCGTCGCCGGAACACCGCTGCGCGATAGCTTCCACCTCGGTCAAACGATCGCCAACGACTACGGCCGTCCCTATCAGAGCGGCTTCGATCCCATCGCCGGCTTCAGCACACGCAGTCAGGCCGGACGTTTCTCGCTTTACTTCCGCAGCGAGTACCAACACGCGCCGGACGCGCCTGGCTACTCCCCATCGCTGACTTCCCTTCTCTCGACGATCGATGGCATTCCTCTCGCCAGCAATCCGAACCAGCCAACGATTCCCAGCGGGCCGATCGCCGCGGCCAACGACTTCCGCATTATCGAAGCGACGCTCTCCTACCGTCTGTTCCAGCATGAGATCTCGTTCGGCAAGACCGATCACTGGCTGGGGCCTGGCCAGGGAGGGAGCTTTGCCGGCACAAACAATGCCGAGAGCATCTATACCTTCCAGATCGACCGCGTGGAACCGCTCCACGTACCGTGGCTTTCGACACTCACCGGTCCATTTCGCTATGAGTTCTTTGTCGGCAGCCTCAAGGGCCACACCGACCCGAACGTTCCCTGGTTTCACCTCGAGAAGATCAGCTTCAAGCCGACGAGCAACCTCGAGATGGGCTTTGAGCGAGGAACGATCTGGGGCGGAGAAGGCCATACCCCCATCACCGTTCATAGTTTTCTTCACAGCTTCTTCAGCTTTCAAAATGTCCCCGCTTCGGAGAAGCAATCGCGGAACGATCCTGGCGCGCGCTTTGGCAGTTTCGACTTTTCGTACCGGCTTCCCTTCGTCCGAAATTGGCTAACGCTGTATTCAGACTCACTCGTGCACGATGACGTAAGTCCCATCGACGCGCCTCGTCACGCGGGCATTCGCCCTGGCCTCTACCTATCGCACTTCCCACATGCGCCACATCTCGATATGCGAGTAGAGGCGGCAAGTACCGATCCTGCAACCGGACGCAGCACCGGCGGGAGCTTTCTCTACACGGAGTATGTCGAGAAACAGGGTTATACCAATAAGGGATTCATCATGGGTGATGCCATCGGCCGCGAGTCGAAAGGTGGTCAGGCGTGGTTGACCTATCACCTGTCACCCCGCGAAAACGTCCAGTTCTCGTACCGCAATGCGAAGGCGGAGAACGACTTCATCCCTGGCGGAACGACTCAGAACATCTTCCAGGTGAATGCCGTGAAGCGCCTGCGTAAAGACTTCGAACTGCGGGGCACCGAACAGTACGAGCGCTGGAAGGCCCCCGTCTATCAAACAGGACCCCATAGCGACGCATCCGTGAGCATGCAGATCACGTGGTTTGCCCGGAGATAACTGGCGCGGGGCTTCACTGGAGAGGACCTCTTCACGCTCTCCCGGTACAGGAATTTCCCCCGAAACGACCAGGTCTCGCGTATGTTGTGGCGGAATATGGTGCGCGTTGTGAGTAGATCGGGGGCGTAACGTTCCTAGAGCCGTTTGTGCGGCGGTCTAGCGGCTACTTAGGTGACAGGAACGATAGTCGCTTGCGTCCGCCGATGTGAGCCGTGGTCCCCCGGAAGTGCGCTTATTCCTGAAGGTTCAAGGGAGGGTATCTGGAAACCGCCTCACGAGCATTTCGATGTCTTCGGCAAAGACCTGGTACCTAAAGTCCAGTGTGCTCTCGATCGGTGCATCCTGATCGACGTTCGGCACGGCGGCACGAAGAGGCGCGTCCTTCCGAGCTGAACCTGAAGGGGCCGCCTCACGAGTGTGCTGGAGCGGCTGATCGCTGAGCATGGCAGCCCTAAGGCTGTCGCTCAGAAAACGGTCCCGAGTTCACTTCGAGCCGCATGCTGGCGTGTGCCGACAACCACCGCGTCGCGCCGGTCCAAATGCCGGCCGGCCGGCCGATACAGAACGGCCACGTGGAGACCTTCCATGGCCGACTGCGGAACGAATCCCTCAACGCAAGCTGGTTCCGTACCTTAGATCATGTCCGGTCCACGCTCGAAACCTGGCGGATAGAGTACAACGAAGAAAGACCCCGCTCGGCGCTCGACTATCGCACCCGGGGGAATTCCGCCGAACGCTCGAAGCGAGAGGGGCCACGGCCCCTTTCCCTTCGCAAACCACAACCATCAACCAAGAGAAACTCCAGTTATAAATGGCTGAACAGATGGGGCAGGTCAGAGCGTAGGCCAGCGAACCCTGCAAATTCGCCAGTGTCACGTAAGAATATTGGCCAATACTGAATACCGAGACTTCTGTCACGTTCACATTCAGCAAGAAGTCGATCGCGCGCCAGCTCCCGGCTCATAGCTCCGCCGAAGAAGCGAGTCACCTCCGGATCGCACCATAACGCCTCGGCAAATGCGGTATCGTCTTCGGTCCAGCGTCGAAACGTCAGATAGGCAGAGGGCGCGGGAAACATGGTTGCTCCGAGCAGTTCGCTAGCGTCCTCTGAAACGCGCTATGGCGATTGTGCGTGAGTCCAGAAACACTCCCGGCGACATGGGCGCTTGAACTAAGTCGCGGGGTTCCTGCCCCCCCCGGGAGCGCCAGTTTAATTGGGGCCCGTTCACGCTTACAAAGGGCTTCGTCCTCATCGTCGAGGTACTCCGCTAGTGTGAATACACCCTGATACATGTATCGCTACCTGAATCAGCTCCCTTCATCAAGGTGGCTGGACATGAAGTGCCGCTCTGAGTCTTCTCGAGCACAAGATGGGTCGCGTATTCCGAAGTCTTGCGGTCGGTTATCGAAAACCCTAACGCATGAAGGTCCAGACCATTGAACAGCGGCTCTCCTTGACCCAGAAGAACGGGCACCGACGCGATGTGAAGAGAGTCGATTAGGCTCGCTCTTAGATACTGCCGCACCGTGGCCACTCCGCCTCCGATCTTGACGTCTTTGCTGCCGGCCGCCTCCTTCGCAAGGACCAGCGCCTCCTCGAATCCGCCCGTCACAAAGTGGAAGGTGGTTCCCCCCTCCATCACCAGAGGTTCACGCTCGTGATGGGTGAGAACGAAGGTAGGTGCGTGGTATGGCGGATTCTCACCCCACCACCCCTTCCAGGAGTCGTCTGGCCATGGACCGCGCACAGGACCGAACATGTTGCGGCCGAGGATGAAGGCACCGAAGTTCCCCATCGCGCGCTGCGCAAACATCTCGTCTGTATCATCTCCTGTGGTTCCTCCCTCCTTCCCGACCATGGAGCAAAAGGTCTTAGTATGGAAGAACCACTGAAATATCTCTCGTCCCCGCTTTCCCAGCGGATATTCCAGACTCTGTTCGATCCCAGCGCCGAAACCGTCCAACGAAACACCAAATCCCGCGACTCGAACCTTTGACATCCGAACCCTCTCCTTCAATATGTTGTGCGGAGCCTTTGTGTACTTCAGCGGGAGGTGCGCCTGCGCCGCCGCTGTTCGCTGGCCCTCATCATTTCACTCAAATCGCCAGCGGGACGTATCTCGAAAAGCGTCCCATACTTCAAGGATGGATGCTGCGACATGAGCTGAATTGCATGATTCATGTCGCGCGCTTCCAGAACAAGAATGCCGCCGAGTTGCTCCTTGGTTTCGGCATACGGACCGTCTGTGGTCGCGACTTTGCCATTCTTCCAATACAGGCTCAACCCGGATTCGCGAGGTTGAAGAGCTTCTCCTGCAGCAAAGTGCCCATTCATGCGCAAATGGTCGTCGAACTCAAAGCATTCGTCCACCATTGCGTTTCGCTCATCCTCGGTCATGCTCGCATGTTTTTCTGGATCGTAATATCCCAAACAGATGTATTTCATATGTCTCTCCTTATGTTGGTTGCCAGCAACGCAACCGACGCGCTGGATTGTTCACCCTATAGTCGTTGGGCTATGGGGAAATCGACAGCGGAGCCAATTTTGTTTTTAAATTCCTCGATCCGCGCAGCGAGGAAACGACGCCCCGGCTTCTGCCAAGTCAGGGCAAGGGCCTTCTCATAGCAGGCACGAGCCTCCGGAAACCGCCCTAGCCTGCGACACAAATCCGCATGGGCGGAGTAAGCGAGGGGATAGTTGGCGAGTTCGTCCCGGGCTAGAAGGCCTTCGATGAGACGAAGCCCTCGCTCGGGATCTCCGGACATGGCGACGGCAACTGCACGGTTGAGTTCCACAACCGGAGATGGCTGTATCCGAATCAGTCGGTCGTACAGCAGCGTTATCTGGCGCCAGTCCGTGGACGTTGCCGAGGAAGTCTCTGCGTGAACTGCCGCGATGGCCGCCTGCAGGGTGTAGGGACCGAAACGATGCGATCGAAGAGCACTTTCGGTGAGCGCGATGCCTTCGGCGATCTGATCTCGATTCCAAAGGGAGCGATCCTGCCGGTCCAGCAGGGTCAGCTCTCCATCTACCGTGCTTCGAGCGGCGCGGCGCGATTCCTGCAACAGCATGAGCCCCAACAAGCCCATCACCTCGGGTTCCGGGAGAAAGTCGAGGAGCAGTCTCCCCAGCCGGATCGCCTCGCGGCTCAATCCGGCTCCTGTTACTTCCGCAGAATAACCCGCGTTGCACACCAGGTAGACAACCTGAAGTACTGCCCCCAACCTCGCCGATAACTCCTGCGACACCGGCACTTGGTAAGGAATCGATTTATCGCGGATGATACCTTTCGCCCGAACGATCCGTTGAGCAAGCGTGGCCGGAGTCAGGAGAAATGCCCGGGCAATCTCATCTGTTGTCAGGCCGCAGACTTCCCGCAGTGTTAACGCAACCTGCCCCTCCGCTGGCAGAGCAGGATGGCAGCAGGTGAAGAGGAGACGAAGACGATCGTCCCCCATCTCCTCTTCCTGAGGCGCTCCATTGGCTCGCGCTTCGAGATGAAGTGCCAGGTCACCCAGTGCCGCGTCGAAGCGTCCCCGCCGGCGCATCATGTCGATGGCCTTGAATCGTCCAGCCGATATGAGCCAAGGGCGCGGCTTGTTCGGGAGGCCTGTCTGCGGCCACATCTGCAGGGCGGCAGCGAAAGCCTCGTGCATGGCCTCTTGGGCGAGATCGAGATCGCCGAGCAGGCGCACCAATGTCGCCAGAATTCTGCCCGATTCCGACCGGTAAAGAGTCTCTATGGTCCTACTCAGATCTTCGGGCGCATTCGATGGCATGCATGTCAAACTAGCAAACGGACGGACACGGCACAACTACAGTTGGCTGTTTGCCGCCCCATCGTCCCATTGACAGGCTAATGGCTGATTATGGGCAGCTTTGGACTAAGCAAGCCATAACAGATCGGAATAAAAGGGCGCGGGGCCCTGCCACTAAATTTGACGAGTTGTCGCCATGTCGTACGAGTATCTATGACCGCTTCATGGAGCGTGCCCTGAAGCGCATCAAGGCCATCCGCCAGGCCAGTCCACTGGAGATGTCCACAATGATTGGCGCCCAGGCCTCCAAGCAGCAATTCGACAAGATCATGTCCTACCTGGACCTTGGGCGACAGGAAGGCGCGGAGCTACTGGCCGGTGGCGCAGCGGCCACGATGGAAGGCGACCTCAGCGGTGGCTTCTACATTCAGCCCACAGTCTTCAAAGGCCACAACAAGATGCGCATCTTCCAGGAAGAGATCTTCGGCCCCGTGCTCTGCGTCACGACCTTCAAGACCGATGAGGAAGCTCTGGAACTCGCGAATGACACGCTCTACGGGCTCGGTGCCGGCATCTGGACACGTGACCTGAATCGAGCCTACCGCTTCGGCCGCAACATCGAAGCGGGTCGAGTCTGGACAAACTGCTATCACCTCTACCCTGCTCATGCGGCCTTCGGTGGATACAAACAGAGCGGCATAGGCAGAGAGAATCACCTGATGATGCTGGATCACTATCAGCAGACGAAATGTCAGCTGGTGAGCTATGGGATCAAGGCGCTGGGGATCTACTAATGGAGGGCGAGCCACTTCGCGTCATCGCCACGGCTGCGGCCCTGAAGCTCATCGCAGAGCTCAGGGCCGAGCACGGACCGGTGATCTTCTTCCAGTCCGGAGGTTGTTGCGAGGGTAGCGCGCCGATGTGTTTTCCCCTCGACGAGCTGCACTTGAGCAGCAGCGATGTGTTGCTGGGCGACATTGGCGAATCTCCCTTCTATATCTCCACACGGTATTTCGAGTATTGGAAGCACACGCAGATGATCGTCGATGTCGTCCCCGGCTTTGGGGCCGGATTCTCTCTCGAAGGCCCAGAAGGGCTTACGTTCATCACGCGCTCCCGCGTCTTCACAGATGCGGAGATCCGGGAGCTCCGCGAGACAGATCGCATCTAGAGCCACATTCAACGCGCTCACGAGAAACATCACGCAAGCAGCACCACGAAAGGTCGTTTCGTATGGCAAAGACAATGAAAGCCGCGGTCGTTCGTGAATTTGGGAAGCCACTCGTCATCGAAGAGGTTCCCATCCCAGAGGTGGGTCCAGGGCAAGCACTCATGAAGGTGATGTCCACCGGCGTATGCCACACCGATCTGCACGCCGTTGAAGGCGATTGGCCCATCAAGCCCACGCCTCCGTTTATCCCCGGACATGAAGGCGCCGGTATCGTGACCGCCGTGGGCGCGGGCGTCAAGACCGTGAAAGAAGGCGACCGCGTCGGTGTACCTTGGCTCTACAGCGCGTGCGGCCACTGTGAATACTGCCTCACGGGCTGGGAGACACTGTGCAAGCAGCAACAGAATGCCGGCTACTCGGTGAATGGAAGCTTCGCCGAATATGTCCTGGTCGACCCGGACTATGTCGGTCACCTTCCCGCGAACGTTGACTTCACTCCGATCGCACCGATCCTTTGCGCGGGCGTCACCGTCTACAAGGGCCTCAAGGAAACCGAAGCTCGTCCCGGGCAATGGGTTGTGATCTCCGGCATAGGTGGACTGGGTCATCTTGCGGTACAGTACGCCAAAGCGATGGGACTGCACGTGCTCGCCGTCGATATCGCGCAGGAGAAGCTGGACCTCGCGAAGAAACTCGGAGCCGATGTAACCGTGAACGGCCTGGATGCGGATGCGATCCAGCAGACAATGGATGCTACCGGCGGAGGGGCACATGGAGTGCTCGTCACCGCAGTCTCGCCCAAGGCATTTGCACTGGCGGAAAACCTCCTGCGTCGCAAGGGCGTCATGGCGTTGTGTGGGTTGCCTCCGGGAGACTTCCCGCTCTCCATCTTCGACATGGTGCTCAATCGCAAGACGCTGCGCGGCTCGATCGTCGGTACACGCATCGATCTCTCCGAATGCCTCAGCTTTGCTGCGGAAGGCAAGGTCAAGGTCACCTACCAGACGGCTGCGCTAGAGGACGTGAATGCGATTTTCGACCGTATGCGTGCCGGCAAGATCGACGGCCGCATCGTGATGGAGATCGCAAAGACATAGCAGGACCAGGAGACAGACCCGCAGCCGGGGAGGACGTTCCTCCCCACACTGCGGCACCTGCTCCAGATCAATTTGAGGTGGCGGCAACATCAATGCAGGTCCCCGTAAAGCTCCGTGGTGAGGAACTCACGAAAGCTCCCTGTGGAGAGCATGAGGAGGATCTCTGCAGCCCGGGAAAACTTCGCCTTCGCGAAACCGCCGTCCCCAAGCTCCTTCTTCTTGTCCGCGAGAAAGCTCTGGATGGCGGCGCGTATACGCTCCGTGTCGACCAGCCGCCCGTCGTCGGTATGGACACCGTAGTGATTCCACTGCCACAACTGAGCGCGAGAGATCTCTGCCGTCGCGGCATCCTCCATCAGATTGTAGATCGGCACGCATCCCTGCCCACGCAACCAGGACTCGAGATACATCAGGCTGATGTCCACATTGCGGCGGAAGCCAAGGTCGGTAATATGCCCATTAGGAATCGTCAGCAAATCTGCGGCTGTCACCGGCTCATGCTTCGTAGCCGGGCGATCGATCTGGTTCGGTCCGGGCATGTACTCGTTGAAGACATCCATCGCCGTCGACACCAGCCCTGGATGTGCGACCCACGTGCCATCATGCCCCGCCATCACCTCGCGCAGCTTATCCTTCCGCACGCGGTCGATGGCTTCACGATTCACCTCCGGATCATTCTTGATCGGGATCTGCGCGGCCATGCCTCCCATCGCATGCGCTCCACGACGGTGGCAAGTATCGATGAGCAGACGCACATACGAGGCAAGAAATGGCTGATCCATCGTCACATCGCCACGCTGCGGCAGAATGAAGTCAGGACGCGCACTGAACTTCTTGATGAAGCTGAAGATGTAATCCCATCGACCACAGTTCAGGCCAACGGAGTGCTCGCGCAGCTCGTAGAGGATCTCATCCATCTCAAATGCTGCGGTGATCGTCTCGATCAGGGCGGTGGCGCGAATGGTGCCGCGCTTGAGTCCCACCTTGTCCTCCGCGAAGTTGAAGATGTTGTTCCACAGCCTCGCCTCTTCGTGGCTCTCCAGCTTCGGAATGTAGAAGTACGGCGCACTTCCCCGCTGGCGCAGCACTTCGTAGTTGTTCGCGAAGTACACCCCAAAGTCGAACAACGAAGCCGACACCGCACCATGGCAGTCTTTGCAGTGAACCTCATCCATGTGCAGGCCGCGCGGCCGCACAAACAGCACAACAGGCTGATCGTTGAGACGGTACTGCTTCCCCTCCGGCGACGTGAACGAGATCTGCCTGCAGTTGGCTTCGTACAGGCTCTGCTGTCCGGCGATACAGTTCTCCCAGGTAGGAGAGCTGGAGTCCTCGAAGTCCGCCATGAAGACCTTCGCACCGCAATTCAGAGCATTGATGACCATCTTGCGTTCCGGAGGGCCAGTGATCTCCACACGCCTGTCCAAAAGCTCCGCAGGTGGAGGAGCAACACGCCACTCACTCGCACGAATCCATGCTGTGCTTTCGAGGAAGTCCGGCAGCTTGCCATTGTCGAACTCCATCTGTCGGGCCTTACGCTTGCTGAGGAGGTTGACTCTCTCTGCGCCAAACTTCAGATCGAGTTCGCGGACGAAGTCAAGCACAGAAGGAGACAACAGCTTGTATTCCTGGTCTGCATGGGAGGATGTCGGACGTATCGGCGTAGCGAGGGCGGAGCTCATGGAGCGATCCTTTCTAAATCGAAAACGAGGGCGGCGGCGTGCGCATCCGCCCTCGAAGTGGGACAAAGTAGAAAACTACTGGCGCTAGTGAGCGAACGCAGCGTCGAACTGTTCCTCTTCTGTAGAGCCAGCGAGCGCATTGGTCGAGGTCTGACCACTGGAGATGACCGTCGAGACACGATCGAAGTATCCCGTGCCTACAAAGCGCTGGTGCCGCACGGCGCCATAGCCCTGGGGCGCAAGCGCAAACTCACGCTGCTGGAGTCCGGAGTAGGCCAGCATGCCGTCTTTGCTGTACGCCCGCGCCAGTTCGAACATCGAGAGGTTGAGCGCATGGAAGCCGGCCAGCGTCACGAACTGGAACTTGTAGCCCATATCGCGCAGACGAAGTTGGAACTCAGCCATCTCCTGATCGTTCAGCTTCTGCTTCCAGTTGAACGACGGCGAGCAGTTATACGCCAGCAGCTTGCCGGGATAGACCTCGTGAATCGCCCGCGCAAACCGCGCGGCCTCTTCCATGTTGGGCTCCGACGTCTCACACCAGATAAGGTCGCAGTACGGCGCATACGCAAGGCCACGCGCAATCGCCACATCGAGCCCCCCAGTGAGACAGCTGAATCCCTCAATAGTCTTTTCGCCGGTAACGAAGGGCTGGTCCACAGGATCGCAGTCGCTCGTCAGCAGCTTGGCGCCGTTGGCATCGGTGCGTGCCACCAGCAAGGTCGGGACACCCAATACATCCGCCGCAAGACGCGCGGCGATGAGCTTCTGTACCGCCTCGCGTGTGGGCACCAGCACCTTGCCGCCCATGTGCCCGCACTTCTTTGCCGAGGAGAGCTGATCCTCAAAGTGAACGCCCGCCGCGCCAACCTCGATCATCGACTTCATCAACTCGAACGCATTGAGGGAACCACCGAATCCAGCCTCAGCGTCAGCGACGATTGGCAGCATCCAGTCCTTGTCTGCGATGCCCTCGCTGTGTGCGATCTGGTCAGCCCGCAGCAGCGCGTTGTTGATGGCCCGCACGACCTGCGGCACGCTGTTGACCGGATACAGACTCTGGTCCGGGTACATCTGGTTCGAAGTGTTGGCGTCGGCGGCGACCTGCCAGCCACTGAGATAGATCGCCTTCAGACCAGCATCTGCCATCTGCACTGCCTGGTTGCCGGTGAGAGCACCAAGGGCCGCAACATGCTGCGGACCGTTCACCAGATTCCAGAGCTTCTCCGCGCCTCGCCGCGCAAGGCTGTGTTCAACATGGACCGTTCCGCGCAGCTTGTAGACATCTTCCGCGGTGTAAGGACGTTCGACACCGGAGAACCGGGCGGTGCTCCACTCCTGTTCAATCTTCCTGATCTCTTCCTGCTGGCTCATGGTCTCTCCTCGGGTTCAAGCGAAACGCTGCTTGACATACCCAGTACAGCGGACGCAAGAATCTTCAGCAAGCAAGGGTGGATCACATTGACCTACCTGTCAGTTCGACCCTGTGCGCTAAGCGAGATGAGAAGCTGATGACCATGCATCGATCGGCCAAGCCGCAACACGAAGCTCTTTCCAAGGTCTCACTGCAACACGACAAAAGCGCGCCATCCGGGGAGCTCACGCGGGACTTCCTTCACATCGCCGAGGATTTCCTTCGCAAGCGTTGCATCACCGAAGGCTGCGCCTATCTCGATGCGCAGCAGATGCTATGGGATGATCTCGATCTCCTGAGACCACATGGAACAGAGGTGCTTTTTGTCCTGGCGCAATGGATCGATGCGGGCTATCGCGATGCGAGCCTCATCCAGGGCATCCTCGACAAGGTCGATCTTGAAACGCGGCGGCATCTCGACGTCGTCGGCTTCCTTCGCCTCCGGCTCGTCGAGGCCTTCGTCTCGCTGGCGGCTGAGGATCTGGACCGTACCCTCGAGATCCTCGACACCGTCCTCCGCCTCGACACCGAATTGCTTGGATCCGAGGCACGCAGCGTAGCGTACTTCTGGAAAGGGAGAACCCATCGCCGCAAGGCCGAATATCCGGAGGCCATCAAGGATCTCAGGACCGCACGCAAGTTGGCAGCGAAACGTCCTGATTCGCAGGTGTACATCGCGGTGATCCAGATACAGGAGGCCTGGGCGGCCTTCCAACTTGGCGAGGAGGAAGCTGCCACAGCCCTATACGACGAGGCCGAGAAGGTTCTCGCGCACAGCGACCACTGGGTCGCACGCGCCAACATCGAATCGGCGCGAGGCCGCATGGTACGTCGCAGAGGCGACTATACAAGGTCGCTGCAGCACTTTCGCCAGGCCATTGCCTGGTACGAAAACAAGGATCCGAACCACGCGAATCTGGCCCGCGCCCTCACCAATCTCGCTTTCGTCAAGCGGCTGGTCGCGTTGCAACTACGGAAGCAGATCAACGCAGCAGCCAGGCAGCGCGCCGCAACCGGGGCCAGCCGCAGTGGATCGCAGCAGCCTCTTTATCGCAAGCAGAAGAAGCTCTATGAGAGCGCCGTGGAAGATCTCGCGAGAGCCAAGGCCATCACGGAACAGCATGGCCATCCGCTCAACTACGCCACCGCGGTGCTCACATCAGGCCATCTTCATCTCGATGAAGGTGAGCTCCAGATCGCGGACGCCGACGCTTCGGAAGCGCTCCGAACCGCAGTGAGCACCAAGAGTAACCTGCTGATGGCACGTGCCATCACGCTTCAGGCTCTGATCGAGAACGCGTACGTCGAAGAAGCCATTGGCTCTCCGGATGAGTTTCCAGAGCGGGCTGAGCGGGCCAAAAGAAAGTGCCTCGAAGCCATCTCGATCGCCCAGCGCATGCAAAGCAGAAGACTCCTGCTGCATGCGCAACTCGCGCTGGGCGCAGTGGCAGCCAACAACTTCTTCCATGACTACGACCAGTTGCGTGACTGTATCGCCGCCGCCACCGACCTGCTTGCGCCCGGCGAAGCCGACTACGTCATCGAGGAGGTCAATGCTCTCAAGGAAAAACTGTTTGCAAGCCAAGCCGGAGAGAGCTCTTTGGCGCCATGGCTCCTCAAAGCGTATGAGGGCAACAGTCTCCAGGCGATACTCCATGACTTCTCACAGCTTCTCGTAACCCAGCTATGGATGCAGGAACAGAAACGCGTACTGCGAGTGGCGCGACTTCTATCCACATCGCCCAAGAAGGTCCGACGGCTCCTGCTGAAAAGCTGAGGGCTCAATAGAGCTCAGCCCGTATTGAAGCACCAACGGAAGCATACCGATGATCGAAAGAAAGTTGATGGTCCAGGAACAATGAGCGAACGTATCCGTTATGCCCCGCTGGCGAAGCGTGTGGTTTCCGCTGAAGAGGCTTCTCTTCACATCCAGGATGGGATGAGAGTTGGAATGAGCGGCTTCACGCGTGCCGGCGATGCCAAGCGTGTCCTCCATGCGCTGGCGAATCGCCTCTCCACTGAGCCGATCCGCATCACGCTCCTGACCGGCGCGTCCCTCGGCTACGACACCGATAAGGTCTTAGCTGAATCGGGGATCCTCACAAGGCGCCTCCCGTTCCAGGTAGACACCACGCTACGCCGCAAGATCAACGCCGGCGAAGTCATGTTCGTCGATCAGCATCTAGGTGAGACAGCAGAACAGCTTCGTTCTGGCAGCCTTCCCCCGGTAGACATCGCAGTCCTCGAGGCAGTAGCCATCACCGAGCAGGGCCACATCGTCCCCACAACCTCGGTCGGCAACTCAATGATCTTTGCGCAGCAGGCGAAAAAGATCATCGTAGAGATCAATCATGCGGTCCCCGCAGAGCTTGAGGGCCTGCACGACCTCTACCAGGTCGGCTCGGAATCGGATCGCGGACCCATTGCGATCCGTCATCCCGGAGATCGCATCGGCGCCATCGCCATCCCGGTCGATCCTTCGAAGATCGTCGCCATCGTCTCGACCAACCATCCGGACAGCCCCGCGAAGATCGAGGCTCCGGATGTCGATACGCGCCTCATCAGCCAGCACCTCACGAAGTTCTTCCTCGACGAGGTCAAGCAGGGCCGGCTTACGAACTCTCTGATGCCGCTTCAGGCCGGCATCGGAGCGGTCGCGAATGCTGTGCTCTCCGGATTCCTCGACAGCCCGTTCGAGGGCTTGACGATGTACTCCGAGGTGCTGCAGGACAGCGCCTTCGAACTCATCGACGCGGGAAAGCTGCTCGTAGCGTCGACCAGCTCCATCACTGTATCGGGCCTCTGGTATCGCAAGGTGATGGACAACCTGGAGCGCTATCGCAAGCACGTAGTGCTGCGTCCGCAGGACGTCAGCAACGCCGCCGAGGTCATCCGCCGCCTGGGCGTCATCGGCATCAACACCGCACTCGAAGCTAACATCTACGGAAACGTGAACTCCACGCACGTGAATGGGACGCACATGATGAACGGCATCGGAGGCTCCGGTGACTTCGCGCGCAACGGCCGCCTCGCTATCTTCGTGACCAAGTCGATAGCAAAGGATGGCGACATCTCGAGCATGGTGCCCATGGTACCGCACGTCGACACGAATGAGCACGACGTGGACGTGCTGGTCACCGAGCAAGGCATCGCCGATCTGCGGGCCTCGCACCCCGCGAGCGAGCGCCACTCATCATCGAAAACTGCGCGCACCCAAGCTACCGCGACCCGCTTTACGGCTATCTGGAACAAGCGAAGGCGCGTGGAGGGCAAACGCCACACGTGCTGGAGCGCGCATTCGCCTGGCATCAGGCCGCAAGGGAGACGGGGTCGATGCGATGGTGAACGACGAAGCCACCAACCGGGAGTTCGCAGTTTCCGTTAGCTCCCCTGCGCAATTTCATCCAGGTTTCGGAACCTATATAGCTGGAGTTCTGACCACCGCCTCTTCGGAGTCGCGTACGCCAGCCGGGCCTCAGCCCGTGGGCTTCGTGTGACCGATCAGAGGCGCCGCTGTGCCATGCCGCACGTCCGCCCCTGGTGAGGTTCAACCACCGAGGCTGATGTCCGGGCTTGCCTCTTGAGCACGCTTGAGAGGCAGTGGTTCTCTTCAGTTCAACATGCCAAGCGCCTTCGCAGGTGCTTCGTACCACTGACTCATAGCAGTCTGTTAGCAGCCGTTAGTTGGCATAAGCTATTGGTTCAAGTGGCGCTTATGAGGCGAGCTACCAATACCCCTATTCCTACAGGAAAGAATGCCCCGTGGGACGGAACGATCGAGACAATCCAACTGACTATGGGCGAGACTCATGGCATTGTCCGTGAGTTCGTCTCCTTCAAGGAAGCCAAGGACATCACCGGCATCAGTGATTGGACTTGGCGCGAATGGGCCGACCTCGGCAAGTGTGCCAGCGTCAAGCTGGGTCACCGCGTGCTGATCCCCGTCTCCGAGATCCAACGCCTTCTCTCCGAAGGTCTCCGCCCCGCTCAACGGCAATCGAAAGCTTCCAACGGAGGTGATCGATGCGCGAAGCAACCAAGCCTGTGAAGGCACAACTCCCGATTCACTCCCAAACGTTGGACCTGCTCAATCGTGGGATGAGGCTCCGTTCCCTCAAGAAAAAGGGGCAAGACGCCAACCCTAAAGGGCTGGTCGACAAAGGCTATTACCGACAGGACTGAGCTCTCCTCTTGGGCGAGGCAAAACCCCGGATGCAACTGGGGCGTCGCGACGGGCGTGCAGTCTGGGTGCTTCGTCGTCGACGCTGACGGAAAAGAGGGCTCCGACACCATCGCTGAATGGCGACGCTGACAACCCGCAATCAGTTCATAGAGCACAACCCCGAGCGAGTAGATGCCCGTTGCAGGAAGGGCTGGAGCTCCGCGAACCTGTTCCGGCGCGGCGTAAGCCAGCGTCATCAAACGCAGGCCTGGTTCTGTGCGCTTCGCGCTCGCGTCCTCGTCTTCCTGTTCCTTGCCGATACCGAAATCGATCAACTTCGGTGTTCCGTCCTCCGTGACCAGGATGTTCGAAGGCTTGAGATCACGATGAACCAGCATGGTGCTGTGCACATGCTGCACGCCGTCGCAGACGGACCTCATCAGCCGCAACCGATCATCGAGAGTGCAATGATGCTCGCGACAGAACTCGTCGATCGGAAGAGCCTTCGTCGCAACGCCGCTCTCCTCGGATAGAGATCCGATTAACTCCATGGCGAACCAGGGAGTCTCGTCCGAAAGCACATCGGAATGAAACAGCTGGGCGATATTGCGATGGTTGAGACTCGCCAGCATACGTTGCTCGCGGACGAATCGAGCATAACGGGCAGGCGAAAGCCGGGCATCGAGAAGAATCTTGATGGCAACGATCTTGCCGTTTCCTCGGTGCCGGGCAAGATAGACGATCCCCATCCCACCCTCGCCCAGAAAATCCCTGAGTTCGTAGGGCCCGAACTCCATCGAGGCGAATTCTTCTTGAGCAGCTCCCAGCATGGTGACGGCGATCGCCGCGATGCCATGATCGACGATGATGTGCGGCTCGCTGTCATTCGCCAGGAGAGCCAGCACCTCGCGTATAAATTCCTTATCGTCGCCGGCTTGGTCGCGGATTGCGGCTTCGCGTTCGTCTTCCGGTAGATCAAGCGCCGAGAAGAAGGCGTGCTGGATGCGCTGCCATCGTTGACTGTCCATAGACTCACCTGGGATGCGCGGCCAGCGTGGACGGCCGCGATGAAAGCTGCATCTTCAGCCACGCCTTGGCAATGACGTGACCTAGAGTGTTGTGAGCCTGTCACATTGGGTTCTTGTGCGAGTATCGGAAGCTTCCTCGATGATGCGAAGAACGCAAGATCGACAACCTATGACCTCAGCCTAAGCTGCCGCGTGTGTCATATGTGGACAAGCGTGCCTTTCAACAACGGAGAATCCCCTAGGGCGCGTTTCCGGCAACGCCAGATGGCTATCTTCAGCCTGGACACCGTTATCTTGCACGACTTCGCTTTGGGCAACCTGTAAGCCCGGACCGTCGCCGTACAACCGCGGAGTATTCGCAGCAGAAGCGCGGTCTGGCGCAACGTCGAGCTTGTGGTCTTGCGCACCACCCGCGCGGCACGGATCGATCATTCGACTGGCGCTATCAGCTACGGCGTCCTGGGCAATCCCAGGATTGGCGTGCGCAGGGGGGCTGCAAGACCGATGAAGAGACTAACGCTGCCTGCGGAGGAGTTAGTGACCCAAACATTCCCCTCGCCATCAATGGCGACGCCGGCTGGCTGGGCTAGTCCAGCATCGCTGCCGAAGCCGGTTGCCGTTGCGAGTGCCGTGCTGAGGCTGCCGGCGCTGGAAGCGGAGAAGCCGCTGAGGGTGCGGCTCTGGAAGTTCGTCACCCACACGTTGCCTGCGCCATCGATGGCGAGGGACTGCGGAAACGCCAGGCCGCCGGAGCCTGTGAGGGTCTGCAGGATCGTGCCGCCTGCATTCATCTCGAGCAGTGAGGAGGCATCGTAGTCGGTGATCCACACGTTGCCCGAGGGATCGAGTGCGATGCCCGAAGGAGCATCGTGGCAGCAGGCATAGGGTGTCACCGAACCGCCGGCGGTGACATGGACCGCGGCCCCGTAGGCGGCGAACCATGCGTCACCAGCGGCATCAGCTGCTACAGCGACAGGATAGGGCAAACTTGCCGAGACGTAGGCGGCAGTCCCAGCGGCAGATGTGCCGTCTGCGTTCAGCAACGTCGCGGAGGCCTGTCCGTAGTCAGCGACCCACAGCTTCCCCGCAGGCGTGACCGCGATGGCGGCGGGAAAGTAGATGCCTCCGTCGACATAGCCCGTGCCGGAGAGTACCTGCCCGGCGGAGTTCAGCTTGGTAACGCTGCCGTCTCCGCCGTTGACTCCGCTCTGGGACTCCGTATTGGTGATCCACGCGTTGTCCTGCGCGTCGATCGCAACACCGTACGACTCGTAGAGACTCGCGTCGGCAAATCCGTTTCCTGCTGCTGGCTCCCCGAGAGGTGAAAGCTTGGTCGCAGCACCGGCGACGTTAGCCACCCATGCACTGCCTGTGGAGTCGATTGCGACCGCGCTGGGGTTGTTTAGCCCGCCGCCACTGCAGGTGAGGGCCATCGTCCAGTCCGGCGGAGCGCTGCTGAGCCGCGGCGTGAAGGCAGTCGACGAGCCTGCGAGTGCGTCGAGCCGTGCGACGTTCTTCGCGGGTTGATGCGCGATGTTGAGAGCGGCATCGATGGTGTTGGAGGGTGCGGAACCGCTGCTGGAGGGTGCGAGCGCAAAGAGCGTACCGCACGTCGAGCCATCGTTCGCGATACCGCCCTTTGTGGCGGTGCAAGCCGCCAGAACATCCGCGAGCGTGTTCAGCTTCGCGGCGGGCAACGTCACCGTCGCAGGCAGGGTGGTTCCAGGCGCTGCTCCGGAGGACGTATTTACGAGGGCCTGCGCAAGCTCCATCGCATGGGCGAGTCCCATGGCATTCGTAGCGCTGGCGCCCAGCGCGGTCGAGCTCCCCATGAACTGCGCCAGAGCGTAGACACTCGCAAGGGTGGTGAGTTCATTGAGGGTGACGGACGCACCCGTGCCGAGGTTCGCGCAGTCGCCTAGCACCGCCATCAGCGCGAGGCTGCTATTGACGCCCTGCCCTGGATTGCCACCCGACGCCACCAGATAGAGCTGCTGCCCGCTGGTGCAGGTGTAGGACGTCGTGCTGAAGCCGCCATCGGCCGCCGTGGTCACGGACTGCGTGAGCAGACTTACAGAGCTCGCCTTGTATCCGCTGGTGCTGGCGGCGTAGAGCGAGATCGTTGCTCCCGCAACGGGCTGCTGGCCGGCATGCACATGGCCCTGGAGGACGGCCCCTTGAGGGGTAACGGTCGTGACGGTGCTGGTCGTCGTGGAGATGGTCCCTGCGCAGCCGAGCATGACCACCATAGCGACCGAGGCCGCGAGACGCAGCCACAGGTCGGGCGAGGCCAGGTGACGCCACGTATGTTCTGCCTGTTCCTGATGCGTCAGCATGCTCGGGCGGCGACTTCCTCGAGGCCACACTCTGCGGTGACGCTCACTTGCGGCTGCTTCTCCGCCGCAACAGCTCCACTCCCCCAAAGGCAGCGACGGCGAAGCTGAAGAGCACATCCGTGGGGAGTTCGGGGGACTCATCGCAACCTCCGATGGCGTGCGCGCGGGTCGCCATGCCCGCCAGCAGGACGATGACGCAGAGTTGCAGCATGCGCTTGTTCTTCATGGGTTCCCTTTACTTCGGATCGATCGCGATAGCGGTCGGTGCGGTGACGCCGGTGGAGACTGTGGTCATCAGAGCTCCGCTGCTGTTCAGGACGTTGAGGCTTTGGTTGCCAGTGTTGCCGATCCATATCTGACCGGCGGGGTCGATGGCGATGGAGCCGGGATGATTGAGCATGCCGGAGCCCGTGAAGGGCGAACTGCCGTACACGCCACCGGAGGACGTGAAGGTGGAGACGCTCGAGCCTCCCAGGTTGGTCACCCAGGCGTTGCCGCTGCCGTCAATCGCAATCGATGCAGGCGCGGAGAGGCCGTTGCCGCTCAGGCTCGACACGACGCTTCCCTGCTGTGAGAGCACGGTGACGGTGTTGTTGCCGGAGTTGGCGATCCAGACATTGCCACTGCCGTCGACGGTCGTGGACTTCGGCGCGGAGATCCCAGTGGGAGCGTAGGTGATCGCCATCGTCCAGTCGGACGGTGCGGTGGTGAGGCGCGGCGAGAACGGCGCCCCGGTATGCACGGAGTTAAAAAAGTTTGAGACGCGCTGCGTGGGATAGTGCGCGATGTTGAGAGCAGCGTCGATGGTGTTGGTCGGGGCAGAGCCACCCGATGGCGTCGCCCACGTATACAGATTGCCGCAGGCTGTTCCACTATCGCCGGCGTGACCGCCCGTCGAGTTGATGCAGTAGGACAAGGCATCGGCCAGCGTATTGATCTCGGCGGTTGGTCCCGTAGCGCCGGCGGGCAATGCGGAGCCCACTGCTGCACCGGTGGCCACGTTCACAAGCTTGTTGACCGACGCGAACGCACGCGCGAGTCCCGCTGCATTCGTGGCGCTGGCTCCGACCGAGGAGTAGTTCGACATGAAGGGCGCTAGAGCGAAGACGCTGCCCACCGTCGTCACTTCATTCAGGTCGACGAAGGTGCTGTCGTTGATGGAGGCACAATCGCCAAGGGCCGCCATGTTCGCAGCGCCGGTGTTCACCCCTGCAACGCCACCGGGCTGGCCACCGATGGCGACGATCCAGAGCTGCTGCCCAGCGATGCAGCTGTAGGCGCTGGACGGGAAGTTGAAGGAGCCATCCGAAGCCGTCGTCACGGTGACGTTGAGCAGGTCGGTCGCCGCAGCGCCATAGCCTGTAACGCCGGCAGCGTAGAGATGAATCGCCGCTCCAGAGATTGGCTGCTGTCCGCCATGGACCGAGCCCTTCAGCTTCGCGCCGGTGATGGCCGTGGTGCCGGTGGCTGTGCCTGCCGACGACAGCAGCCCGCCGCAGCCTGTGAGCGCCAGGCAGAGCAAGGTTGCTCCGGCTGCCGCCGCCTGCTTCATGCATTGTGTGTTGAACATGCTGCTGCTCCTCATCGCGATCTCTTGTTGAAGCCTCATGGCCGTGCTCCCACGGTGGCGCTGCTCACCGCGTTGGCCAGCGGAGCCACCACCGGCGTTGCCGCTCCGATGACCTCCGTCACCGTGTTGCTGCCTTGATTGGCGATCCATACACTGCCAGCACTATCGATCGTGAGGCTTGCCGGCGTGCTGATCGCCGCCGCTGAAGCTACTGGCGTCTGCCCGGTCGCCGCAGAGCCATCGTTGTTGAGCACCGACAACGTGCTGTTGCCGTTGGCGATCCATACGCGGCCGGAGCCGTCGATGGCCAGCGCGGTCGGCAGGTAAAGTCCCGCAAGACTCGCTCCGGCGACGGGGAGCGTCACGCCGGCCTTCGTCCTCGCAATGATGATGTTGGAACTCAATACACCCCACAGGTCACCGGAGCTGTCCACAGCGAGCCCCAGCGCTGTCGCAGAGCCGGAGCTGGTGCCAAATGTTCCGGCGGATACAGCGCTGTCGCTAAGGCTCAACAGCGTCGAGTCGGCATTGAGGATGAAGACGCTCGGAGTGGCTGCGCTGACGGCCACCGAGGCGGCGACTGCCGGCAAGACCGTGCCCGCCACAGTGGCAGCTGCAGAGACGGTCTGCGTGCCGGAGGCCGTCGCAGCCAACGTCACATAGACTTCGCAGCTTCCGCCGGTGGCAAGCGCCACTCCGCTGATCGCGATGGCCGTGCTCGATGGAGAGTAGCTCACGGTCGCCGCGCAAGACTGCGTCATGCTGTTGGCGACCACCTGGAGTCCTGACGGCAAGGTCACATTCACCACGACTGCACTGACAGGACTTCCATTGGTATTTGCAATACCTACCGCGAAGCCGGTGCTCGCACCTTGCGCGAGCGTTGTGGCGGCGCCGAGGAAGTTCGCCGTCACCGTCACCGGAATGGTCACGTTGAAGCTGTTGCTTTGCGCGGTCAGATGGATGGAGTTCGTCAGTGGTACTGTCGCGGTGAGCGTGTTGGCAGCGGCTCCGCGGGTGAAGATGAGATTGCTGAAAGTCGCGACACCCTGGCTCGCGGAGGCCGTCGCTGGCGTGGTGCTGAGGTCGTTCGCGGCGTCGGTCACGCTCACGCTCGGAGAGCCTGCCGACAGGGTCACGCCACTCTCCGTGACGGTAACCACGGGCGCAGGCGCCATTGCTGAGCCTGCATTGACAGAGCTCGGTTGAGTTGAAAACGCCAGAGCATAGTTCGTCTGAACTGCCCCAGCGTCCACGGCCCCTGAAGTACAGAGCGGATTGAAGACATCACCACGCTGGTCGCCAGAGATCCCGCCTGGGACCTGACCGCTGGACCCCGAGCAGATCGCGGTGCTGCCTGGCAGCGGCAGCATGGTCCTCGTCGGGCCGCCGTAGTTCCCGAGCGGGGCAAGCGTAACGGCAGTGCCGATCTGGTTGCCACCCTGGTTCGTGTAGGCGCCAGCGACTTCGGAGTCACCCTGTGCGCTGTTGCCGGCCACGATGGTGTTGCCCAGATTCAGCTGAGAGGCGCTGAAGATTCCCGCGCCGGAGCCAGAGCCGCCGATCGTGTTGCCGGAGATCGTACTGTCATTGATCGCCACCAGCGCGTTGCCGTAGACGCCGGCGCCGTTGCCGTTCGCGCTGATCCTGTTGCCCGCGACTGTGCTGTTCTCCACCACCAGGGGCCCGCTGGTCCAGATGCCAGCGCCGTTGCCGCCTCCGGTGATGGTGTTGCCCGAGACCGTGCTGTTGATCAAGGTGAGGGTGCCCGTGTTGTAGATGCCTGCACCCTTCGCGCCACTGGAGACGGTGACATTGTTGCCCGTCACCGTGCTGTTGGAGAGCGTGAGCGACCCACTATTGGCGATGCCGCTGCCATTCAGCGTCGTGTTGCCGCCCGTGATCGTCAGGTTGTTGAGAGCGACGTTGAGGATGTTGCTGGGAATCGTGAAGACGGTATTGCCGGCGTTGTTGTTGCCGTTGACCGTGACCAGATTCGTGACGCCTCCGCCGGTGCCGGTGGTTGCTCCCGTGATGGTGGTATTCGAGCCCAGTTGCAGCGTGCTCAGGCTGGACAGCAGATTGATCGCCTTCGCTGCGTTGAAGACCGTGGAGTCAAAGGTAATGTTGCCCGAGCCTGTGATGGTGGAGCTGTAGCCGTTGCTCTGCGCGTAGGCGATGGCGTCGCGCAGAGCGCAGGCTGTATCGGTGCTGTTGGTTCCGGACGACGTCTGCGGCGTGCAGTTGGAGGCTGTAGCAGCGTGATCGGCCGTGGTGTTCACGACGAGGTTCGGAATGGAGACCGCGATGCTGCCCGACGTACCGGTGATGGAACTCGTCACCGTGTCGGTAGCAGAAATGGTCTGCGAACCAACGGTGCCCAGCGCTGCCGTGAAGGTCCCCGTGCCGTTGGTGATCGTCGCGTCGGCAGGCAGCGTGGCCGAGCCGTCGCTGCTCGTGAAGTGCACCGTGCCGCTGTAAGCCGTGGTCGGGTCGTTGAAGAGGTTCAGGGCCACTACCGTGTACGGGGTGGTCTGGCCGAGGTAGGTTGACGCAGGTGCGGAGACCGAGAAATTCTGCGCCCAGCCCTGTGCCACGGTGACGATGACGGATCCCGAGAGACCCGTCGCGGCATCGGTCGCCGTCACCGTCTGCTGGCCGGAATTTCCTATGGCAAGATTCTGCTCCACCGTTCCCTGGTTGAGCACGAATGGCGCCGGGGCCCCGAAGTGCGTCGCTGGGCTCGTCATCGTCAAAGCATCATTGTCCGTAGTGGCGACATTGCCGAAGGCATCGTAGGCTGTCACAACGAAGCTCGACCCGGTCCAGTAGGGCACAGGGTTGTTCAAACTCACGACGACAAGAGAGGCCGGCGCGCCTGAGGTCACGGAGAAGGACGTCGAACCGGTGATCGATGAGGTCACCGTGTCGGTCGCCGTAAGGCTCTGCGAGCCTGAGGTCTTCAGCGTTGCGTTGAAGGTGCCAACACCATTCGTCAGCGTGGCGTTGGCCGGCAGCACTGCATTGGAATCCGAGCTCGTAAATTGCACGGTGCCGCTGTAGCTCGTCGCCGTCGCGTTTGCGGCCGTCTCAGCAGTGACGGTATAGGTGAACGCGCTGCCCGCGGTTTGCGAAGATGTAGCCGTGACCGCGAAGTGCGTGGCTGGCGATGACGACGCAGCCACACTGATCGTGTAGTTCTCCGTGTCGGACAAGGCAACGTTTGCGGCGTCTGTAGCCGTGAGTCCGAGACTGAAGGGGCCGGTAACGGTGGGCGTGCCGCTGAGCACCCAGCCATTGCCTCCCGAGGCAAGACTCAACGTCACGCCGGTGGGCAGCGTGCCCGTGTGGCTGTAGGTATAGCTGCCGGAGCCTCCCGCGACGGTGAAGGCCTGGGAGTAGCTCGCACCCTTCGTCAGCGACAGGGTCCCGGCGGCCGGAGAGATCGCCACCGGGACGTAGTAGGTGAACTCATCCTCGAAGCTGGCCGGGCTTGTGCCTGCAGCGTATCCCGTTCCTGCCGTGTACGTGACCGTCGTATCGGTGGTGCCGGCGCTTCCTGCGACGGTCGTCGTCGAAAGCTCTGCGGGAGATGTGCTGGTCGCGGCGACCACGGCGTAGGTCCCACTGCCAGTTCCTGCGGTGTACGAGTTCCCACCGAGGTTCAACGCCGTGAGGGTGCCAGCATCGAGGCCGGTTCCCGAGACGGCAACAGATGTCCCGCCTGTGGTTGGGCCCGTGTTGTAAATCACGCGCCCGACCATCGGAGCGTCACCCGTCACCTGGACGGCTCCCGCGTCGATCGTGCCGGAGGCCGGCCGCGCGGCACCGCGTTGATCGGTGGTCGCTTCGCCGGAGACGTACGTTCCTGCGTTCAAGGCTGGGCTGCCGGCCAGCGGAGGCATGGTCTCCGTGGGACCGCCATACCAAAGAAGATTGGCGAGCTTTGCAGCCACGCCCACCACGTTGCCGTTGCTTCCGTTCGTGGGGCAGGTTGCCGAAGGGGCGTAGCACTCCGCGGCGGTTGATCCTGTGTCGCCCGAGAGGATGCTGTTGTTCACGGTCAGCGTGGCGCCGTTGAAACGGAACGCTCCTCCCGCAGTGCCGGAGTTGGCGTTGAACGTGCTGTTCTGGATGGACAACGTATTGCCCGTTGCAAAGATGGCGCCGCCGACGGAGTTTCCAGCGTTGTCATTGAAGGTGCTGTTGGAGATCGTTGCCGGCGACGAACTGTAGATGGCGCCACCGCCGGTCGAGGTATTCGCGACGAACGTGGAGCCGATGACCGTCAGCGAAGGTCCCGACGAATAAATGCCGCCGCCGTTTCCTATCCCGCTGCTCGCATTGTTTGCGAAGGTACTGTTGGTCACCACCAGCGTGCCGGCGCTGTTCACGCCCGCGCCGTTTCCACTCGATTGACCATTGGCGATCGTCAGCCCCGTGAGCCCGACGATGTTGCCGGAGGCCACCGTCATCACCGGCGTCGAGTTTTGCCCCGAGATCGTGACAAGGGCCGTGGGGCCTGTAATCGACAGGCTCTTGGAAGCAGCCAGAACGCTGTTCAGCTTGATCGTCTGCGCCGTCGTGAAGACCGCAGGATCGAAGGTGATTTCGGCGAAGGTGTCCGCGCTCGCGGCGGCCTGCCCCAGTGCGTCCCGCAGGGAGCAGTTGCCGCTGCTGGCCAGCGTCACGCAGTTGGGTGTGGTCGCGGTGGCGTCCGTCGCGTTGCTGACGACCAGCTGCAGGATCGGACTTACCTGCACCGCGCCGCTGTCGATGGCCGCGCCGGGGACGTTGGGGCGCAGGGTGCCGTTCTGGTCGGTGGTCTGCTCGCCGGTCTGGTAGACGCCCGCGCCGATCGCCGTGCTGCCAGTGGCCGGGGGCATCGTCTGGGTGATGCCGTTGGCGTAGTAGTTCAGCGACTGCAACCCGATCTGCGTGGCCGTCTGGCCGACGACGTTGCCGCCGCCATCGGTATAGGTGCCATCGACGTCATTGTAAGAGCCTGCGGTATTGCCGCTGACGATGCTGTTGATTAACGTCACCGTGCCACTGCTGATGATGCCGCCCCCGGAGCCTGCACCCGAGGCCGAGTTGCCCGTGATCGTGCTGTTGATCACCGTCAGCTTCCCGCCATTTAAGATGCCCCCTCCTAAACCCCCAGGGGCGGAGTTGCCTGTGATGGTGGTGTTGATCAGGGTGACCGTGGTGCCGCCGCCAGTGAAGATAGCTGCGCCGGAGCCCGTACCGCCGTTGCTGCCCACATCGTTGTTGCCGTAGATCGAGCAATCGATCAGCGTCAGGCTCGCACTACTTCCGCCGATGGAGAAAACTGGCTCCGTACTCGAAGTCACGCCCTGGAAGTTGATCCCAGACCATGTGACAGACGAATTGATAATTCCCAGATTCGACCCAACAAGAACGACCGCCCCGCCGCTAACGTTCTCGATCGTATGGCTCCTCGTAAATGAGATCGCGGAGAAAGCCATCGTGCCGCTGGTCGTAATCTGGATGACCGCGCCATTGGGTGCGGTGCCGAGCGCCGTGTAGAGGTTCGCGAGCGTCGTCTGAACGACCGTCTGCGCCTGGGCCACGTTCCCCGCAGTGAAAGCCATGGCGAGCGTTGCCGCCAGTGCGAGCAGCGTCCGCCGTGCTCTGGACTGCGGACGATCCACCCTGTCCTGCTGCTCAGCCCGTGTCCGGAGTGCGCATCCGACGATCCGGCGCTGCAGGAGTTGGAGGGAAGACTTCCAGGCACGTGGAGCGAAGAGCATGATCGGAACCTCAGGGAGACGAAGAAACCAGACAACAGGTGAAGCGAGCGATCGACGATGCGCGTGCGCGAGACATGGGAGAACCTTCTGCGGCTGCCGCAGGCAAGGCTCTCCCGTGGCCTCCTTAAGGAAGCTTGTTTCGCCACAAGGGTTTTGAAAGAAAGGGCCCGGTCTTCTGCCTGAGGCACAGCGATGAAACTCACGAGTTGGCCGGAGCCGAAGGGTGAGGTCAGCGCTGCAGAAGAAGATGAGCCAACATAGGCTGGGTGCTCACGGCATAGCAATGGAACCAGGCTAAAAACGATCTATAATCGCTATGACATCGGTAAATCACTGATTGCAAAGCTCAAAAAGGTATGTGGACTCGTTTGCGCACGTTGAACCTGTCCAGATAAAGGCACTGTCATCGTGTGGGATGGCGTTCGACGCAGCTCGCGGTACTACGAATTCGGGCCCTTCGCCTTTGATCCATCGCAGCAGGACCTTCGGTTCGGCGATGAGGTCGTCCCCCTTCCCAATGCGGTGAACCGGCTGCTGCTGCTCTTCGTGAGCCGGCCGGGCGACCTGATCTCCCGCGACGAGATCGCCTCCACCCTGTGGGACGAACACGGCACCATCGACATCGAGAGTGGCATCAATAATGCCGTCCGCCGGCTCCGCAGCCAGTTGGCGCAGGCGGGTGGGGACGTCGTCTATATCGCCACAGTGGTCGGTACGGGATATCGCTTCGCGGCCCCGGTGACTCTGGTCGTCCCCACGGCCCCACCCGGCGCGACGCCGAAGACCGAAGCGACTGCGACTGCGACTGCGACTGCAGAGGAACAAACGGAGACGTCGCCCTCCTCAAGTCAGCCTTCCCCAAGCCAGCCCGCCGAGCTCCTGATCAGCCCCGCTTCGGCGCAAGCAGGCGAGGGGACGCCGGTCAGCTCGGCTCTCCCTGCAGGTCGCCCTTTGCCTGGGATCTTCCGTGCGCGCAACGTCTTCGCCGCCGCCGCGCTGAGCTTCCTGTTGCTGGCCGCCCTTGGAGTGCGCTGGCTCCATGACGCCGCTCACGCACCAGCGAAAGCCGATGCCCACGCCGGAGAGGCCTCCTTCTTCCGCAACACGCGGCCCATCACCTTCGACGAGCCGGAGGACAATCTCACCGCTCAGGCGATCTCGCCCAGCGGGGAGTCGCTGGCGTATGCGGACCACGCCGGCATCACGGTCCGGGCGATGGCTACCGGGGTCAATCACCTGCTGAACGCTCCAGCGGGCCTGCGCGTGGATCGCATCGCCTGACATCCGCAGGAGCACATGATCCTCGTGAGCGGTGCAGCAGCTGGCTCAGTTCCCCAGCAGGACCAGGTCTGGGCAGTCTCCCTCAGCGGCGACCAGCCCAGGGTGCTCTTCGACAACGCGGAACTCGCCACCTTTTCCCCTGATGGACAGCGGGTGGTCTTTACCCGTGGGCGGCAGACACAGCTCTGGGTCGCGGATGCCAACGGTCAGAACGCCCGCCGATTGCAACCGGAAGACTCAGGAGAGGCGTTCCTCTGGGTACTCTGGTCCCCCGACGGGAAGAGGATCGTCACCGACCGCAGCCGCGATATCCAGCCATCCGCAGAGGAAGCCAAAGCCGCGAAGAACAATCCGGTCGATCAACTCCAAATCGAACACAAATGGATCTACCAGAGCTATGACGCCGAAAACGGAAAGCTCCTGGCGAGTGCACCGGGCCTCCACTTCGACTCGGCTGTACTACTGAGAAGCGGCGAGCTGTTCTTCCCTACGAACACCCGCGACTCCGGGCTCTCGCTTTCACGGGTGATGACCGATCCCGACACCGGAGCGATCCTGGACACCCCCACCATCCTCCAGCCCGGAGCTTCGATATGGGGGGCCAACGGCTACGCTGCGGCTTCCCTTTCGGCGTCGGCCGACGGACATCACTTCTCAGCCATCCTGGACCGGCACGCTACGGATGTCTATGTCGCGGATCTCCACTGGTCCGAGAACACCCCTTCCCTGGAGCACGTCACGCGGCTCACGCATCACACCTCCACCAGTTACCCAACCAACTGGAGCCCCTCCGGCGACGTTTTACTCTTCGACAACGGATATGCTGGGACCTCGGTGGTCGCGAGACAACGTGTCGGCACCGACAAGCTGGAGGTGGTGATCGATACAAAGACCTCCGCGGTCGGTCACTACACCCCGGACGGCCGGTGGATCCTGTTCCTCCAATATGTGGGCGATCCGGCGCGACTCCAGGCGATCGGACGCATCCCGGCACAGGGCGGCACACCGCAGATGCTGTCCGTGCCCGGCGAGCTGGAGAGCTTCAACTGCTCGAACTCGAGCAGCGGCTCCTGTGTGCTGCGAGAGCGCGAGGGCAAGAGCCAGCTGGTGTTCTACGATCTGGACCCTCTGCACGGACGAGGGGTAGAGCTTGCCCGCATTCCATGGAAGCCGACCGTCTTCGGCGACTGGAAGCTATCGTCGGACGGCCGCACAGTCGCCATGGCGGACCATGATCCGGTTCACCCGGGCATCGAACTGCTCTCGCTGCGAGCGGCCGGACACGCAGCGGCAACGCACGAGCTCACAGATCTCCCCCTGCCAGGCTTCGGGTCGGTGCTGGAACCGGTCTGGGCCGCCGAGGGCAGATCCTTCTTCATCGAGACCCACACAGCTGAAGGTTTCGACCTCGTCTACCGTGATCCTGCGGGCCACACGACGCTCCTGCGCCAAAGCCCGGACTCGATCTGGCCGGTCCTCTCACGCGATGGAAAGAAGATCGCCTTCCCAGGACGCACACCACTCAACAGGAATGTCTGGATCGGGACCCGCTGAGTTGGCCTCTCCCTCGCGGTCACATTCATCGAACGTAAGGGGCGCCACCCTCAATGTGTTACTGGCCTGACCTCGTGCTGCGCTCGATCGAGACGTCCAGGACCTTCCGCTCTAGGTGGACCCGGCGATGGTCTCGAACGACCAACAACGCACGCTTGCGGATCATCTACTGACTAACCTGCTCGGTCAGACCGCAGTAGATTGTCTCGACCTTCTCATCAAACAGTGCGGGCTGGGTACCATTCACACGCCGCGATGAGATGACTCGGGATCATTCCATCCAGCCATGTAGCCCCGACTAGTTAGAGGAGGAGAGCGTGCAGAATCTGCAAGATCAAGGTGCTGCAGGCGATCAGTCTTGAAACTCTGGTCGAACACTATAGGCAACACGGGCTGCCGGACATCGTGCAAGGCACACGGCCGCTGGGGAGCGAGGCGGGAGATGACGAGACACGAAAGTCATTTTCCACGCAGACCACGTATCAGGGCTATCTCAAGAAGTGGATCCTCCCTCGCTGGCGTTCGTATCGATTGACGGAAGTAAAACCGATTCAAGTGGAGCAGTGGTTGAAGTCACTGCCCATGTCCAAGGGTTCGAAGGCGAAGATCAGGAACATCATGAGCGCTCTATACAGCCACGGACAGCGTTGGGGGTGGGTAAGCTCCAATCCGATCCGCCATGTCCGCCAGAGCGCAAAGCGTTCCCGAATCCCGACCATCCTCTCGCCAGAGCAGATCAAGCTGTTTCTGGAGAAGCTGGTCGATCTTCCCAAGACAGCTGTTTTGTTGGGCGCCTCTACCGGCCTGCGTGTCGGTGAGATTCTCGGGCTGAAGTGGGAAGATGTCGATTTCGAGACTCTGGAACTGCGTGTCACGAGAGATGTCGTCAAGCAGCGCATCGAGCGTTGCAAGACAGAGGCCTCCCGAAAGCCGGTTCCGATCGGGGCGGAGGTTGCCGAGGTGTTGTTTGCATGGCGGCAGCGTTGCGCCTACAACCAGCCACAAGATTGGGTCTTCGCCAGCCCTGCAAAGCCGGTAAGCAACCATACTGGCCGAGCTCGATCTACCGGGTCTACCTCAAGCCAGTTCTGAGAGACAAGTTGAAGATCACCGATCCGTTCGGCTGGCACACGCTGCGGCACAGCCTCGGCACTCTGATGAAGGCCAACGGAGAGGACGTGAAAACCATCCAGGAGACGCTCCGCCACGCCAACTTCAAGGTGACGATGGATGTCTATACGCAGGCTGTAACAGAGGTAAAGCGGAGTGCCCACAACCGTGTCGTCCGTCAGATCCTGGGCGACTCAGAGAATGAGCACGACACGTAGGAACCCTGGATTCCCACAGACGGGAATCCTTATTGAACCTTTTTGAACCCACGTTTTTCGGGTCCTAAACTTGTAAGTGCTTTGTTTTGTTGGCGTCCCCGACGGGATTCGAACCCGTGTTACCACCGTGAAAGGGGTCGGGGACGCTGTAACTGATTGACAGCATTGGGGACGGTTGGCTTAAATAAGCCGTTTTGGAGCATTCAGGAGCAGTTATTGAACCCTCATTGAACCCACGATCCGCTGTCGTCGGAATGTGGATTCGTTTTCGATACCAAGCTGACCAAACCTCTCCTGCAAAATCGTCCGGGGGATGTGATTTCGGAATGTACCTGGGTGTCGCCTGCTGTCAGTCAAGCTGAACCGCGGATTGTGGACGACAGTGAGCACACTGACGGACTCCAACCGTTGACCAGCCGATTACGAAACGGCCAGGACTTGCGTATGTTGTTGTGAACTATGGTGCGCTGCGGGGAGTTCGGAGGAGTTTCGGGACGTTTATGGAGCCCTATGTACAGCACAGTTGTACAGCAGCCTAGAACCCCAATTGCTGTTGGCATCGTCGGAGGAGCTGACCCCATGTTTCCGTGGTGAAGGGGCCCCGGACGCCGTAACTGATTGTATTTGTTGGGCATGGTTGGCTTGCAAAGGTCGATTTCGAGCTTGGGGGCGCCGATCGCGGATATGGCTCATCTGCCTCGAGGAGGTGATCTCGAAGGAGGGCCCGCGCCATCAATCGGATCTCCGTCAAAACCGGTCGTCTTGGCATCGAAACCTACGATGGCATCAAGGTGGCGTAGCTTCTTCAGCCCGCGCATGGCCCAAGCGCATATACGTTAGACGGCAACTAACCGACCCTAGTTAAATCACCAACCAATCTTTTCGTTAATTCCCTCCCGGCTGAAGGACAGTTGAGGTATTCCGATGGGCGGACGCGCTGAAAAAAAGACTCTTGGTGGCCGATAGGCAAGCCCTCATGCAACTTGAATGGGCCCCTCGGCTCGCTCACTAGTATCTTGAGTCGAATCGGATTGACCACCCTCAGCACCCAACACTTGCTCGCCCCTACGAATCGAGTTTGCGAGCACTTCCATCTGGCCGCGATACTTGAGTTCCAAGGACACACCAGAAAATCCATCCAGAGGAACGTTCGTCTGAAGCTCCTCTTTCTGGCGCTGGATCCGCCCGTACGTTTCCCTATCCCGGACGACTTGTATTTGTAGCTCACGAATTTCTTGTGGAGTTCTCACTGGTCAGCTTCTCCTTCTTCTCAGCAGTAGTGGTGAGCCGATCATCTAGGCATGCCAAACGCCGACCGAACTCACGCTGCAGTTTCAGTGACGCTTTTCACACTGAAGCCGAGACGTCCGTTGTTGAATAGCTGCATCCGCGAGCGCGCAACTCGGCTCACAGCCTCCACCGCGCTGGGAAGAATCTTGTACGGGACAACCTGGTTGATGTCTTCCGAAAGCCCTGCCTCCAGACCGCGTCTCCATGCCACTCGCAGTTCTGTATTGATATGGACGATGGTGACACCTGCGCCGATCGCCTCTCGCAGGTCTTCGTCGTCGGTTCCGGATCCGCCGTGCAGCGTCAACGGAATTCGGACTGCCCTCTTGATCTCAGCAATCAAAGGAACGTCCAGGTGCTTTTTCGCCGTTCCCCACACCATGCTCTTCATCAACCCATGGCTGTTACCCACCGCCGGTGCCAGTATGTCCACACCGGTCGCCTCGACAAACTGCCGAGCCTCCTGTGCCGTTGTGAGAGTCCGAGGCTCCTGCCGTTCCGCCTCGTGTATCTCAGAGCCGGTTCCGATGTCGCCGATCTCTCCTTCGACCAGGATGGCGGGGTTGATGGCCTTGAGAGTCTGGATTGCCAGCTGCGTTTCGAATATATTTTGCTCCAGGGGCTGCGCAGAACGATCAAACGTGACCGCATCGAATCCACAACGCGCAGCCTCGACGGCGCTTTCCAGCGAGTGCGCGTGGTCGGCATTTAGGAAGATGGGAAAGCCGAACTCTTCTCGGAGACTGCGGACGAGCGCAGCGATCTGACGAGTCCCAAGGAACCGTCGCTCTCCTTCGGACACGCCCACCAGCACAGGGACCTGCAGATCCATGGCGGAGGAACACACCGCCTTCAGCAGCACCATGTCGGAGACATTGAAGTGACCGATCGCCACCCTATCCATCTTTGCCTGTTCCAACAGCTGCGATAAAGAGCGCATCCTGATCTCCTCCATTCAACCCACCTGTGCAAGCCTGCTGAGAGATCACACCACGAGGATTTCTTTAATCCCATTGAACTTTGGTATCGGTAGGTACGTAGGTATCGGCCAATACAATCGGCTAATAGTGTCGCTTCTGGAGCCGCGGCTTAATCACACGTCTGGTGGGGATCGAGGAATAGAGGATGAATGTGGGAAGCCCATCTCCATTAGGCGCAAGTGTCACCACGACGGGCGTGAACTTCAGCGTCTTCTCCTATTACGCAACCCACGCGCAATTGCTGCTCTTCGAGTCCGAGGATGCCGCGCAGCCATATCGCATCATTGACCTCTATCCCGGAACAAATCGTACGTCGCACTATTGGCATGTTCACGTGCCAGGCCTAAGAGCGGGTCAGTTGTATGGGTACAGGATGAGTGGGCCCTACGCGCCTGATCAGGGCCATCGCTTCGATCCTGAAAAGGTGCTCCTAGATCCATATGCCAAAGCCCTCTCGACGAAGAACTATCAACGAAGTGCCGCCGCGAAACCCGGCGACAACGCGTCAGCTTGCGCCAGGAGTGTTGTCGCAGATCTCAGCATCTACGACTGGGAGGATGATTCTCCTCTTGGCCATCCCTTTTCGAGCACTGTCCTTTATGAAGTGCACGTTGGCGGATTCACACGCCACCCAAACTCCGGAGTCGCGGCGGAGCGGCGAGGAACGTATGCGGGCCTGATCGAGAAGATCCCTTATCTGAAAGACCTGGGCATTACCGCGGTTGAGCTGATGCCCGTTTTCCAATTCGACGCCCAGGATGCGCCGGACGGACTGGAGAACTACTGGGGATACAGCCCGATGGGGTTCTTTGCTCCCCACGTCGGTTACTCTTCTCGTGTCGATCCGCTAGGCTGTCTGGACGAGTTCCGTGACATGGTGAAGGCCCTGCACAGGGCCGGCATCGAGGTGATCCTCGACGTGGTGTTCAACCACACGGCTGAAGGCGGAAATGGAGGGCCTACGTTCTCCCTCAAGGGACTCGATAACCGGCTCTACTATCTCTTATCGGATGATCGTTCGCAATACTCAGACTATTCAGGCACAGGAAATACGCTCAACAGCGACTATGCCGTCCTCCGCCGCATGATCGGCGACAGCCTACGATACTGGGTCTCCGAGATGCATGTAGACGGCTTCCGCTTTGATCTTGCGGCTGTGCTGACCCGCGACAAGCACGGAAAGCCCGTTGATGATGCTCCCATCCTTTGGGAGATCGACTCCGACCCTGTACTTGCAGGCCGGAAGCTGATCGCCGAGGCATGGGATGCAGGTGGACTCTACCTGGTCGGGTCGTTCGTTGGCGACCGTTGGAAGGAGTGGAATGGCCGTTTCCGTGATGATGTCCGACGTTTCCTCAAGTCGGATCGAGGCACCGTCGTCAATCTGAAGCAAAGGCTCGTCGGAAGCCCCGACATCTATACAAAGCCAAGCCACCCGCCCGAGCAAAGCATAAACTTTATCACCTGCCACGATGGTTTCACGCTCAACGACCTCTTCTCCTTCAACGGAAAGCACAACGAAGCAAATGGGGAAAACAATCGCGACGGGGCTTCTGACAACTACTCGTGGAACTGTGGAGTAGAGGGTCCCACCGACGACACAGAAATTGAGCGACTACGTGCACGCCAGATTCGCAACGCTCTGACGGTCACCCTGCTCTCAATTGGAACTCCGATGCTCTTGATGGGAGACGAAGTAAGAAGAACCCAGTTCGGCAACAATAACGCATACTGCCAAAACGATGCGCTGAGCTGGTTCGACTGGGACCTCCGCAATAAGCATGCCGATCTCTACAGGTTCACCCGCCTCCTGATTCAATTGCGGCTGAGCTTTGCAGCAAGCCCCAGAGGTGATTCCCTGTCGCTCAACGAATTCCTCCAGCGAGCCAACATCCAGTGGCACGGAGTTCACCTCTGGGCTCCGGATCTTTCAGTCGACTCACACAGCCTCGCTGCCACGGCCAACCTCGAGAGCGGAGGCGCCTTTCACCTGATGCTCAATGCCTATTGGGAGACCCTGCCGTTCGCCTTGCCCCCTCGTCCTGATGGCTGTGGTCCATGGCGTCGGCTGATCGATACGTTCCAGGATCCGCCGTCGGATTTTCTGCGGCAAGGAGAGGAGATGACCGATCAATCCACATATGTCGTTCAGTCTCGATCGATCGTCTTACTGACAACTGGAGGTTGTGGAGTGATGAGTTCCTGACACCACCGAGGCACTTTAGCCGTGCCGGCCTCTTGCCTCGAAACGCGGGCCACTCAGGAATGGGTTACTCTCCTCGATAAAGCGCAATGGTCGATCTACCTCACGCTTGATTCCAATGCGAACCGTCCTGCGGATTTGCCCGGTCTCCCGAACGGCAGCTCCAAGCCAGAGAGGGCCATCGGCACACAAGTCAACGCCATCCAGGCGCCGGTCGATCGCCAAGGCTTCCGCAAGCCGCCCCGGTCCCCTCGCCAGATCTGTGAGTTTGTCGGTCCCGCGGAACCGCTCCATCGATTCAATTCCGCCAATCGGCTCAATGGCGCGCAAGAGCACGCCTGCTCCAGTTCCCTTTTTCTCGGACGTCACATTGAGCATGTACGACGTTCCATAGATGAAATACACATAGGCAAATCCCCTGCCGAGAAAGAGCGACTGGTTCCTGGCTGTCCGCCCCCGATACGCGTGGCCACTCGAGTCACCCGGAGGGTACGCCTCCGTCTCCACAATGCGGCCGATCAATCTGCCTCGGCCGATCTCGCGAACAATGGTTTTTCCGATGAGGTATCTCGCCAGCTCAGCCGTATCCGTTGGCAAGCTCGCCCGAGATAGCCTCCGAATTTCCTGTGCGAGATGAGACGCTATCTGCAATTGAATTGCCCTATCCAGCTTGCCGGAGGGCTGAGCCCGGAAAGCTCCGAATGCTTTCTCTCTATCGCTCGTCAACCGGCTGAGGCGCGTTATGGCTGCGGGAATCCGAACATCAACCACGACTGGTTCGCAACCCAATGCGGGTAGAGCTCGGTCATCTGGTCGAACAACTCCTGATCAGACGCGGCGACCCGCTGCAACCGATCGAAATCCTCCAGGTACCGCTTGGTCTCCTGGATCGCCGCGGGAGAATCGGGCGCGCCGGGCTTCTTATGACCAGCCACAACCATCGAGGGGTTCAGCGCGGCTAACCGGTCCAGCGCTGCGATCCAATTCCGGCGGCTCTCGGGGGTAGTGTCGCCGACGTACATGCGGCACTGGTTGTACACGACATCGCCGGCGACAACCAGGCCGATCGACGGGACGTACAACGATGTTGAATCCGGACAATCCGTGCGGCCCTGCTCGATGATTCGCAGCTCGTGGCCCTCGAGCGTGAATGTGTCCTGCTCGTAGGGCTCGGGAGAAACAAGCCTCGTGGGAACTTGCCCGGGAAACAACTGGCGGGCCAGTCGCTCCACGGTCGGCGTAAACGACGCCTTCATGGCCTCCAGGGCTTTGGGTGCCGCTATCGCCCGGGCACCTGGAAAGCGGTCGAGCAAGACCCCCAAGCCGTAGAAGTGGTCGAAGTGAGCGTGCGTAATGTAGATGGTCTCCAGATTGCGATTGTGCAGAGCAATCCAATTCGCCAGAGCCTCAGCCTCAGCCACAGTCGTCATGGCATCCACCAGCACCGCGTCGTGGTCACCGTAGATCAACGTCGACGTGCTGGGATCAAACCCCAGCGGCTCGCCGAAGGGCTTTGGCCGCTCGCCAACCATAGGCTTCCCCGGCGCGGTGAACACGTTCACACTCAACGTGCTCGATGCGGCAGGCATGGTCACGCCGGCAGATTCTTTCAAGCCATTTGTACCGCACATCTGAGGCTCCCTTCGCTGGCAAAACAGGTAACGGTTCAACTCGACAATCGCAGCAGTCGCCCGGTTCCCGGTCGCGTGCTAACCGTATTTCAGCTCGGTGCTCTGTCCGACCTCGATGATGTAACCGTCCGGATCACGGATGTAGCAGCGAATCTCGCCGTACTTCGGAATAGGCTCCGTGATGAACTCGGCACCTCGACTTTTCCATAACTTGTAACAAGCATGGATATCCGCAACGCGGATGTTCATGAAGCCGTTGATCCTGTCCGGATCGGGGACGCTAAGAGTTACGGAAGGCTTATCGGGAGTCGGCCCTCCCCCAACGTTCACGAGGAGCCAGGTGTTCGCGATCTGAATGTACGCGGGCGCGCCGTCACTATCTCCTGAACTCAGAATGTGACCGTCAAAGACTTTCTCATAGAACCTGGCGGACCGCTCGATATCGGCAACAGTGAGAAAGTGTGCGACGCTGAAACCCTCGCGCGGGGGCATCTCATAGCTCTTCTGTTCAACTTGTACCGCGTTGCTTGATGACTCATTTGGCGTGTCGCTCATTGGTGCTCCTTTCGATACGGTTCTCATTACAAACATCGTGTGCAAGGTTCGTGACTACGCTCAAGGCAACAGCAGGATCTTCCCGATACCGCCCTTCTCTGCACGCACGTGGGCTTCGGCCGCCTCACGCAGTGGCAACTCCAAACCAATCGGGATGACCAATTTCGCATCCCGCACCGCAGCCGCCATAAACTCAAGCGTGCCTCGATCGAAGTGCGAGAAGACCGGCACCACACGCACATGAGGATAAGCCCCAGCATTCGATGGCGCCTTGAGGCCGGTCGCGAACGTTCCGCCATGCTTGACCTTGCCGATGAGTTCTTCCGCGATCCTACCGCCAACCGCATCCGCTACGGCATCGAGCGAGGGGAGCCCCGCAATGGCGGTGTCATCGTCCGTTGCGATCACCTGATCCGCGCCTATCGTCTTTGCGTCGTCAAGTTGCTTCTTGAGGACACCAGCGATCACAATCGCGCCGGAATGCTTCGCAGTGAATACCGCCGAGCGACCGACCGCACCCATAGCTCCCAGGACCATCACCGTATCGCCAGCTTTGATCTCGGTAGCTGAAAGGAGCTGGTTACCCGTAACGGTCACGAGCGGCAGCGCCGCTGCCTGGATCAGATCGAGCCCCTCGGGAATCTTCGCAACTACAGCGGCACGTGCGACACAGAGCTCCGCGTAGGTGTTGTCCACCATGGCAAAGACCTCATCACCAACAGTGAAGTCTTCCACCCCAGGTCCAGTCCCGATGACGGTTCCCGCCATATCGATTCCAATGAGGCTCGGAAAATGGAGAGGATAAAAGTCCTGCGTCCGCCCGGCACGGCGCTGGCAGTCAATCGGATTGACGCTGGCCGCAACAACCCGCACCAGGACCTCACCGGCACCCGGGACCGGATCCGGATAGTCTTCCAGCTTCAGCACGTCTGGGCCGCCGTATTCGTGGACAACAATCGCCTTCATCACTCGCCTCCAGCTTGCATAGTCAAACCCTCACCAGTGCTACGCGAGGCAGCGGCATCGGTCGCTGCTGCGCCTCGAGCACGCATTGCTCCGTAAATACATTCCCAGCGCGCGAACGTCGTCCCTACTTCTTGACCAGGCTCCTTGCGGCATCCACCACATGGTGTACCGATATGCCTAGCTTTTCGAGCGCAATCGGGCCTGGGGCCGATGCTCCGAAGCGATCGATCCCCACTGCGATGCCGTCCGACCCGATGTACTTGTACCAGCCCAGCGTCGCACCGGCCTCGATGGAGATCTTCGGTACGTCGTGCGGGAAGACCGACAGCTTGTACTCGCTGCTTTGCTCTTCGAAGATCTTGAAGCTTGGCATGGACACGACGGTGGCGTTGATGCCGACCGCCTTCAACTCCATCGCCGCCGTGCGCGCGATACTTACCTCTGACCCTGTTGCAACCAGGATGATGTCCCGCCCGAACGCATCGAGCACATACGCTCCCTTCGCGCAGCCTTCGAACACGTTGAACTGTTCGACGTCGAGAACCGGGAGGTCCTGTCGCGACAGTGCCATGAAGCTTGGTGAATGGCGCTCCAGCGCAAGCTTCCAGCAGGCCGAAGTTTCATTCGCATCCGCAGGGCGAAAGTCAGTAAGCCCGGGGATCACCCGCAGGCTCATCAGGTGCTCTACGGGCTGGTGTGTTGGTCCGTCTTCGCCGAGGCCTACGGAATCATGTGTGAATACGAACAGCGAGTGCGTGCCCATGAGGGCCGCCGTGCGCAAGGCGGAGCGGCAATAGTCCACGAAGGTGAAGAACGTTGAACCGTATGGGATCAGTCCGCCGTGAGCGGCCATGCCGTTCACCATTGCCATCATGCCAAACTCACGCACTCCGAAGAACACGTTGCGGCCGTTTGGATCAACGTGGAAACTGAGCGAGTCCTTGAAGATCGTCTTGGTCGAGGTTGTCAGATCGGCGGCGCCGCCAAAGAGCTCGGGCACAACGTTCTCAATCGCCTTCATCACTGCCTGACCCGCGTTGCGCGTTGCAAGGGGCGCTTCCAGTGGAAACGTCGGCAGACTCTTCTCCCAACCTTCTTCCAGCCTGGCACCAAACGTCCGAAGGTACTGACTCCCAAGCGTTGGGTATGACTTGCTGTACTCGTTCAACCTGGCCTGCCACTCTGCCTGGGCTTTCTCGCCCTTCTCTACAGCCTGCAGCCAATTCCTGCGCGCGTCTTCAGGAATGTAGAAGCTCTTATCCTCGGGGAACCCGAAGTTCCGCTTCGTGGCCCTTACCGCTTCCACGCCAAGCGCTTCCCCGTGGACCTTATTGGTTCCTGCGCCAGGGGACCCATAGCCAATGATCGTACGAACGCGAATGAGCGACGGCCTGCCGGACTCAGCCTTGGCCGCAAGAATTGCCTTCTCGATCGCGACGAGATCGTTGCCGTCTTCAACCATCTGCACGTGCCAGTGATAACCATGAAAGCGCTCCGTCACATCCTCGGTGAAGCTGAGTTCCGTGGGGCCGTCAAGCGTGATCAGGTTGTCGTCATAGAGCACGATGAGCTTGCCGAGACCAAGTGTTCCAGCCAGTGACGCCGCTTCGTGCGACACGCCTTCCATCAGGTCGCCATCACCGCAGAGGACATACGTGTAGTGATCCACCGGCGTGTGGTTCTCGTGGTTGTAGACCGCTGCGAGGCACCGTTCGGCCATCGCGATACCGCAAGCCATCGCTAGGCCCTGACCCAGCGGACCGGTTGTAACTTCAACGCCAGGCGTATGACCGTACTCTGGGTGGCCGGGCGTCTGGGATCCCCACTGGCGAAAGCACTCCAACTGCGACATGGGCAGATCGTAACCAGTGAGGTGAAGCACCCCATAGAGTAAGGCCGAGGCATGCCCATTCGACAGGACGAAGCGATCGCGATCGGACCAGTGAGGATCCTTCGGGTTGTACTTCATCACGCGGTGGTAGAGCACATAGGCGATCGGCGCGCAACCCAGCGGCGCACCAGGATGGCCGCTCCTGGCCTTTTGCACCTGATCGATCGCGAGCATTCGCAAGGTGTTGATTGAGAGTTGATCAAGGGAGCCATTGTCTTGCTGATCAGTCATCGTCCCCTCACACGCCTTGACGGCTACGCACGGTCTGGGCGGCGGCTGCTTCAGAGCCTCAGCCACTCGATCAGGCCAACCGCAATGGGACGATTACACCGCTGGTCCTGCGGCGGATCAATTGGCCAATAGTATTGGCCATACCAAGGTGTCAGACCCCACGAGGCCATGCTTATGCCTGCTGCGCATCGACGACCCCCGATACGTTCGTCCAATAGATTCGTCAGCGGTATTCTGACCTAATTGAGGCCGCCGATCGATACTAGTCGGAAGCGCAACGCACTGCCAGGAGAACGTCCCGATGTTCCCTCAACTCGCCCACTTCACCGATCTCAGCATCCTGTTACTTCGACTTATGGTCGGGCTTGTATTCATCACCAGCGGCTACAGCCACCTGAAGGACCCGGAAGCGCGCTCGAAGAGCATCGAGATGTCGAAGGGCTTCACCATTTTTCTGGGAATCGCCGAGGTCGCCGGCAGTCTGGGAATCACCTTCGGCGTTCTGACGCAGCTTGCGGCCTTTGGACTGATCCTCCTCATGCTCGGAGCGATGCAGAAGAAAATTTTCTCCTGGCACATTGGATTCTGGGGAGACAAGACGTACGGCTGGCACTACGAGCTAATCTTCATCCTGATGAATCTGCTGATCGCGGCCACGGATGGTGGAAAGTATGTGCTGCTGAAGTAAGGGACAGCATGCCGAGCTACGCGCCCGTCAGATGGAGGTTATCGTTTCCCCACCGGCAGCTCCCAGATGTCCTCACAATATTGGCGGATGGTTCGATCGGAGGAAAACTTGCCCGATCTCGCCGTGTTCAGGAGCGACATCGGTCCCCAGCGAGAGGGGTCGGAGTAGGCCTTGCCTGCTTCCAGCTGGGCCGCAACATACGCGTCGAAGTCAGCGAGCACGAGGTAGCGATCGGAGTTCAACAGGTCGTTCACCAGGGGCGCAAATAAACCGCGATCCCCGTTTGAGAACCGCCCATCCCGCAATCCATCCAGCGCTTCACGCAGCAGCGGACTCTTCTCGTAGTAGCCGCGTGGGTTGTAGCCTGCATGCCGAAGATCGCTGATCTCCGGCGCGGTCAAGCCGAAGAGAAAGAAGTTCTCTTCCCCAACCTCTTTGCGGATCTCGATGTTGGCGCCGTCAAGCGTCCCCAAGGTGACGGCTCCATTCATCATGAACTTCATGCAACCCGTGCCGCTTGCTTCGAAGCCAGCGGTGGAGATCTGCTCGGAGAGATCGGCCGCTGGATAGATGCGCTGTCCGAGAGAGACAGAATAGTTCGGAAGGAAGATGACCTTCAGAAGATGGTTCACCTGCGGGTCGCTGTTGACGAGCGCGCCAATCTGGCAGATGAGCTTGATGATGAGCTTCGCCATCGTGTAACTCGGCGCGGCTTTGCCGCCAAAAAGGAAGGTGCGCGGCGTGAGGTCCTTCACCGCGCCGCTCTTTATCTGGCAGTAGAGCGAAAGAATGTGCAGCGCATTCAGATGCTGCCGCTTGTACTCATGCAGCCGCTTGACCTGCACATCGAACATCGATGTGGGATCTACATCGATCGACATCATCTCCTTGATGTACGCGGCGAGCCGGCCCTTTGAGCCCTCCTGCGTCTTCCGCCAGCGGTTGAGGAATTCTGTGTCCCTTGCATACGGCTCCAGCAACTTCAGGCCATACAAATCCTTGTGCCAATCTGTGCCGATGGCCTCGTTGATCAACCCCGTGAGCTCCGGATTGGAGAGCATCAGCCAGCGGCGCGGCGTCACGCCGTTTGTCTTGTTGCTGAATCGCTCAGGGAACGCCTCGTAGTAGTCACTCAGTGTTGTTTCTTCCAGTAGTTGCGTGTGGAGTTCGGCAACTCCGTTGACCGCCTTGCTACCCACAACGGCCAGATGCGCCATCTGCACGGTGCGCTCGCCGTCTTCTCCGATGATGCTCATGCGGCGCATTCGCGCGTCGTCGTTAGGATAGCGGCGACGCATATCGTCGAGAAACCGCTGATTGATCTCAAAGATGATCTCAAGATGCCGCGGCAGGAGATTTCCAAACAAGTCCAACGGCCACCGCTCCAGCGCCTCGGGCAGCAGCGTGTGGTTGGTGTATCCAAACGAGGTCTGCGTCACGCGCCAGGCATCGTCCCAACCCATCTCATGTTCATCCATCAGTAGACGCATGAGCTCGGCAATACCGATCGACGGATGAGTGTCGTTTAACTGCACCGTCCATTTCCTGTCGAACTCTTCGAGCGGCTTTCCCAGCGACAGGTGTATCCGCACCATGTCCTGCAAAGAGCATGATGTGAAGAAGAACTGCTGGGTCAACCGCAACCGTTTGCCCTCCACCTTCTCGTCTGGCGGATACAGCACCTTGCTGATCGTCTCCGACTCCATCTTGGAACGTACGGCGCCGGCATAGTCGCCACTGTTGAAGACGCCTAAATCAAACGAATCGACGGCTTCCGACTTCCAGAGCCTCAGTCGATTGACCGTACGCGTCTTATACCCCGGGATCGGCGTATCGAACGGAATGCCTTTCACCTTGTAGCCGGGAACCCATCTGTGCCGGACAGCGCCCTGGTCGTCCGTGTAGGTCTCGGTATGGCCAAATAGGCCAACCACCAGTGACATGGAGGCCTGGATCTCCCATGGATTGCCAAATTGCAACCATTTGTCGGACGTCTCTACCTGCCAGCCATCCACAATCTCCTGACGGAAGATCCCAAACTCGTAACGGAGGCCGTAACCGATCACCGGTACATCCAACGTAGAGAGCGAATCGAGAAAACATGCCGCCAGTCGGCCGAGGCCGCCGTTACCGAGACCAGGCTCGGGCTCCTCGGCAGCTATGCTTTCCAGGTCGAAGCCCACACTCTTCATCGCCTGCTCGGTCTCTGGCGTCAGATCAAGATTCAACAAGTCGTTCGGCAGGTGCGGCCCAAGAAGATACTCGGCACTGAGATACCCAAGAACACGCACATCTTCCTGCCTGTAGGTCTCGATCGTTTCCAGCCACTGGTCCATCAAACTATCGCGTACCGTGAACGAAAGCGCATGATATTGATCGATCACGCTGCTTCGCTCTAGTGGCCGGCCAACAGTTCGTGTCAGGTGGCCATGGAAAGACGCTGCGATCTCCTCGGCGGTCGTGCCAGTGCGGTCGTCACCGGCGGGCGCGTCTCCCCGTGGTTGACCATCATTCTGGGCTGTTGGAGCTCGGTGCTTTTGTTCCGGCATACGGTTACCGCCTTCTCCGTCGAACGCTGGATTTCGTCCACCCATTTTTAATGGGATGCACCGACGCGGATTGAGATGGTGAATTTCGCGAGAGCGGCGAGAGAATCGTATCGCGGACCTCAGTGGCCGCCCACCGCCCCCTACAGCTTCGTCTTTCTCATAAAGAACAGGGTCGCCCCGCTAGCGAGCAAAACGCAGCCCAGAACCAGAAAGCAGTCGCTGTAGGCAAACAGGAACGCCTGACGCTGAATCGCTCCACCAACGACATCGATCGCCCGTCCCTGGGCGGACGCGGGATCGCTGCCATGAGACATGAAGTAGGTCCCCACTTCCTGCAGGCGTACCTGCAGAGCTTGCGAGTAGATCGTCACGGACTCTCCGATGCGTTCCGAGTGAAACCGCTCTCTCACGGACAGCAGGGTGGACAGACCGGCGATCCCGATCGACCCGCCTATGTTGCGCATCATGTTGAAGAGTGCAGATGCCGACCCGCTCTCGCGGCCCTCCGCCATGCCGGCCGTTGTGACGGCAGATAGAGGAGTCATAATGAGGGGCTGCCCCACCGCACGGATGATGAGTGGAATATAGAACTGCGGCCCTGCGAAATTCGAATTGAGATGGATATCCAAGAAAGAACTGCCGCCGAAGAGTAGGATGCCTGTGCCGATGATGATTCGCGCGTCGACGACCTTCATTAGTTTTGGGATCAGCGGGATAACAACGAGCTGCGGTAGCCCCAGCCAGATGATGACCGTCCCAATCTGCGTTGCATCATAGCCATGGATCTGTCCCAGGTATAGCGGCAGAATAAACACGACGCCGTAGAGACCAATCCCAAGGGTCAGGTTGACGATACTGCCGAGCCCGAAGTTCCGGCGCGCAAAGAGGCGCAGGTCGACGAGGGGTTCCTTCTGTCGTAGTTCAATCAGGATGAAGGCGGGAATGAAGATGGCAGCGACCGATGCAAGCTTTACAATCCCCGGATCGCCAAACCAGTCCTTACGATTTCCATCTTCGAGTACGATTTCGAACGCCGCCAGACCTATAGCCATAGTGACGATTCCCCACCAGTCACCCTTTTTCAGCAGCGCTAAGTTCATGGGCTGCTGCTCCATGGTGAACCACACTGCGGCGATCAGCAGAATCCCGGGAACGACGTTAATGTAGAAGATGAATGGCCATCCATAATTGTCAGTCAACCATCCGCCGAGGAGCGGCCCCAGGGCAGGAGCGAACGTTGCGGTGATGGTGAACATCGCCATGCCAATGGCCCTCTTCGACGGAGGAAGATACGTGAGGATGACGACGAATGAGAGTGGGATCAGGACGCCGCCCGTGAAACCCTGCAGGACACGGAAGAGGATCATCAGGCTCAGCGAATGCGTTTGGCCGCAGCACACTGAGAAGATGACAAAAAGGATCGAGTTCACCAGGAGATATCTCTTGAGTGAAAACACCGCAGCGAGCCACGAGGTCAAAGAAATCACGACGATCTCGGCAACCAGATACGCCGTCGGCACCCATGAGATCTCATCCGAGCTTGCGGCCAATGTTCCGGCAATGTCACGAAGCGAAGAGTTCGTGACGATGATATCGAGCACAGCCATAAAGCAGCCGAGAAGAACCCCGGTCACACAGATCCAAGTCTTCAACGACACATGATCGCCGGTTTCCGCCGCGTTACTTCTTGCACCCGTCGCTGGGTTGATCGTTGCGGTTGCCATGGAAGTTCTCCTCTATCTCGTGGCCACAGTGACGACTGACGACATGCCAGGCGAAAGCAGGTTCTCGTACCGACGCACGCTGTCCTGATCGAGAACGATTTTGACCGGAATTCGCTGCACGATCTTGGTGAAATTTCCAGTGGCGTTGTCTGGAGGCAGAAGCGCGAATTCATTCCCAGAACCCGGGGCGAGACTGTCCACGTGTCCATGAAATTTGTGCTTCGGGAACGTGTCGATTTCAACATCGACGCTCTGGCCGGCGCGCATCTTCTCCAGTTGCGTCTCTTTGAAGTTGGCGACAACCCATGGCTGATCCTCGACAATCGCCATCAGCGGCTGCCCGATCTGTACGCGCTGCCCTGCCTCAACCGACTTCCTGCCAATGCGTCCACTTACTGGAGCTGTGATGATGGTGTAGGAAAGTTGAAGCTTCGCGTCCTCCATCGCCGCCGTGGCCTGCGCGACCGCGGCCTTTGCTGTCGCAAATTGTCTTTCGCGCACACGTGTTTCGAGCCTTACAGCTTGCGCGGACTGCAACCCGCCCTGGGAGTTCGTCAGCAGGGCCTCCGCGTGCACGACGCCTTGCTGAGCTGCTATCAGCTGGGCCTGGGCCTGTCGCACCTGTTCCTGTGCCGCGGCTTGTCCGGCAAGGGCCACCTTATAGCTGGCGCGCTGATGATCAACGGTCTGCTTTGAGATCTGTTCCTTCGCGTAGAGGTCCTCGTACCTCTGCAGGTCGGTATCGTCGCGTTGCAATGTTGCATCTGCTTCCCGAAGCTGAGCCTGCGCACGCGGAACCCCCGCCTCGGCTGCGGTTACGGCGGCCTTCGATGCCTGGATCAAAGCCTTCGCCTCTCCAATGCTGCCCACCGCTTCGGTCGTCTGCGCCGTCGCAGACTGCGACGTAGAGAGGATCGCTGCGTCCGCCGTCGCAGCCCCGCGGCTGGCCGCATCGAGCGCAGCCTTGGCCTGATCCAATCTCACCTTATAGTCGTTGGGATCGAGAATGACGAGTGTCTGCCCCGCAACGACATGCTCGTTGTCGTCGATCAAGACGCGCTGCACCGTATCCGAAACGCGCGCGCTGATTGGATGAAGATGTCCCGCCAGATAGGCATCATCTGTCTCTTCGTGGTGGAATGACCACACCACATATCGAATGCCGAAGACCAGCAACAGGATCAGCACCACCGCACCGCCGCAGATAAGCAGAGTCTTCTTGCGCCCCGTGATACCTTCTGCTTCTACAGCGCCGTGGGCCGTCGCCGATTCTTCGGTCGATGGGTCTACAACCGCTTCACTCATGGTCGTCTCCTTTCTCGAATAAGTGTTAGGGATGGGCGTAGGTCTGCCCGGCGGCGCCCGTGGCCCGGGCGAGTTCTGCTCGTGCGATGTTGTAGCGAAATAGCGCCCCAATCTCCGCATCGTTAGCGTGAGCAAGCGAGTCCTGCGCGGCCGTGACCTCGATGTTGTCGGTCACGCCGGCCTGAAAGCGCCCCTGCGAAAGCGACACTTCCTCATGGGCCAGCTGCACTTCCTCGCGACCAAGCTCCACCTGGTGGAGCGCGGCCTGTAACTCTATCTGCGCGTCGTGTACCTGCTCGGTGATCACATCTCGTTCCTGTGCGAGTTGTTTCTGCGCCCGCTGCTCCGCCAATTGCGTGCTCCTCCGCTCAGCACTGAGCCGCCCACCGGTGAAGATGGGTACGCTCATGGTGACTTGATACTGGTATCCCGGAGCGGAGGTGTTGAATGTCTGCCCCTGTTCATCCCAAAACCCATCAAAAGTGAGTTTCGGCACAGACTCCGCCACGGCGGCCTTATGGTCCGATTGGGCCACCTTGATCCCCTCGTTCAGGGATTTCAGCTCGGGGCGCTGCAGCAATGCGGTCGCCAGAGGGTCTGAGACATCGAATGACGGCGTCCGGAAGAAGTCCTGCCGGTCGGTAAATGCAATCTTCTCGCTGTCAGGCATGTTCATGATGCGCCGCAATGCGTACAGCGAGGTGTCGGCATCGCGCTGCGCGTCAATCAATCGTTGCTGTTCCTCTCTGAGTCTCACCTGGGAACGCGATACATCGATCCTGCTTGCTACGCCATCCTTTAGCAGGTCATCCGCTTGGTGGGCCAGGCGCGTGGCCAATTCGACGCGCGACTCAGCCGCCGTGATGGCCGCGATTGCACGCAGGTGTGCCATGTATTCGCTGACAAGCAACAGGACAGTTTCTTCCCGAACTGTCGACTCATCGGCCCCGCCAGCAAGCAAGCGATGCCCACTGGCCTGGTAACGACGAACCAACGTGAGGTCAAACACCGGAACCGCGAACGTAGGCCCGACATGAACCGCCTGATAAGGTCCGATGTTATGTGGGACAGTGGGGATCGGGATCTCGATGCCGAGCAGAGCCCTCAGGTTATGCCGATTGACACTTTCATCTGCCTCGAAGCCCACAGTCGGTAGCAGCGCTGACCGTGCGATTTCAACGTCCTGCTGACGCTTTGCAGTTTCAATATTGGCGATCTGGAGATCGAGGTTCTGCTTCAGTGCAAAGTCAACCGCTCCCGCAAGTGTGAGGGCGTCACTGCGATAAGGTGCGTTCGACGGCGTCGCCGGTTCAACGGGCGCGACGCCAGCTTGGAGATTCTGCGCTTTCAAAAATTGGGGCCGCAAGCCGAAAAGAATCGTTGAGTATGGGACAAGGAGAGTCGCAACAACTAACCATTGGCTCGTCCGGAATTTGATTTCCGATTTCATCGTCGATCGCTCCCTCGGGGCAAGTGAACGCGCACACCCCATGCGGATCCAGATTCTCTCCACAATCAGAGCAGAGGGGCTAAGCGGAATCCATTGAGCTTTGGTATTGATAGGCACCTAGGTGTCGGTCATCGCGATCGCCGATGGGGTCGTGATCGCGGATCACGTGTGATCCCACCCCGGTTATTGTGGACAGACTTTACGACTTCAACATCAGTTGCCGTACGCCTCAGGAATTCGCCATCAATCGGCTCGGGTCGGTACGGACGGTATGCATCGGTGGGCCGGCGACGAGCAAGAGGATTGCCGTCGACACCGAAAGCGCGGACACCGCGAGAAAGGCCGGAGTATAGGTACCATGGACGTCGTAGGCCACGCCCACAAGGAAGGGAGACGCCGCAGCGATCGTGGTGCTGATTGGCATCTGTGCGCACAAGATCGAGGGGAATGAGGCCGGCCCAAAATAGTTTGCCACCGTCGCATGCCAACAAGTCAGGGCAGATCCCGACCCGAACCCAAGCATGCCCGTAAACAGGTACATGCCGACATTACTTTCGGCGCGGGTCGCGATCAACAAAGAAGATCCAATAATCACGATGGAGACGGCCCAAGCAATGCGTGGATCCATCCGGTCACAGAAGAATCCCACGATCAAACTTCCCAGGATCGAACACACCGAGAAAATTCCGAGCGCGGAGCCAGCCGCTTCTGCGGTGTGGCCGAGGTCACGCAGATGGGGTATCGCGTGGGCTACCGCCGCCGTGCCCGGAACGGATTCGCCGACGGCGGCCAAAGTGAGTAGCCAGAACGCGGGTGTGCGAACTGCCTCCCTGACTGTCCAATGATCTCGAGTCCGATAGACACGCGAGTGCCGGGCGGCGGCGTCATCGGCGATCTCGCCGACCAGCTTTTCCTGTCCATCAGGAACCTGCCCCAGATCGTCGGGGCTATCCTTCACGAATGCGATGGACACCATCCCAGCCAAAAACGCAGCAGCAGAGACGCACCACCAACCTGCGCGCCAATTCCCATGTGCCGTCACGATTACATGAGTGAGCAGAGGTGCCGAGATTGCGCCCCCCACACCAGTCCCGACCAGGACAAGTCCCAGAGCTGTAGCGCGCCTTCTTTCGAACCAAAGCGAGGCACAGGACTGCGCCGGAATCATGGAGCCGAATCCGCAGCCCATACCGAGTAGAAGCCCATAGCAGACGACAAAGTGCCAGCCTTGACTCGCGCCTGTCGCCAGGAGGATTGCACCCAGCGCAACGAGCAATGAACCAAATACAAGGCACAGGCGCGAGCCGAACGCATTCACCAAGCCTCCAACGAGCGGTGCCGAGAGGCCGATACATAGAACAAAGAACGTGGAACCCAGTCCCAAGATGCCGCGGCTAAGCCCCAGATTTCTTGCCATGGGAGCGTTGATGACCCCCGCGCCCAGGTACGTCATTCCCTGGTTGACGGAAGCAATCGCAGCAAGGGCGGCAAGCAGCCTCCAACCGTAAAACGAGCTGACTCGGAGCATCAATCTCTCCTGGCGTGTCTCCACGTGCCGAGACCAGATCGTGGGGAGTAAGCAGTTAGGAGCGCCAGTCTGTCGCTCCGGACGCAACGCGAATCTCCTTGTGAGGCTGCGAATGGTCGAGCGTGATAGCGTGTTTTTGGATGAACAACATGACTGGATTACATTGCTTGTCAGCAGGAGCGATCCTCGTCGCGTGGGTGGGAGCAACCGCGCAATTGCCGATAGAAAAGCTCCCGAGTGAACATCTGAAATTCGAGAGTGACGTCCTGAGCGTGCTCGAACCCACCATGCCTTCCGGGACCTCCCAACCAGAACATGTGCATGCGCACGATTCCGCAAGCGTGTGCTTCAGCGGCTCAAACATGCGAACTCGAAACCATAAGGCCGACTGGAGTGACATCGTGAAGCCTTGTTCCCTCGGCGACATTGTCGTGGCGGAATTCGCGGGAGCTCCCGTTATCCACGCCGTTGAAAATGTCGGCGCTGGTATATTTCATACCGTCATGGTCGAAAACATGCGAAACAGCGGTTGGTCCACGGACCCACCCTCTTCGTCTCCCGCCACAGTCCTTGCGAAAGAGAGTAGGGCCTTCCTGATTTATGCGGTGACACTCAGCGCTGCGACGAGAGAGACGGAACAGGTTCACAACAAGCCAACTGTCGTGATCCTCGTCTCTGGGCATGTGACTGTCGGCAAGAAGCCACTCCGCAAACCTGGGCAATGGATCCTAGCTTCAGCGGGCGCCCCCTGCAGCATCTCTACCCAAACCGAAGCGAAGCTCATTGAGATCGAAGTCCGATAAGTTCTCGTTACGATCCGGCTCATACCGCTAATAATGCACGCGCAGCCCGAACTCCGTCTGACGCGGGTGAAAGGCCTCACCTACGCCAAAATAGGCATTGTTGCTGCTCATATTGCCAAAGTCAGCCGGGTCGTCGAGGGCCATAGACGGCGCGTTCATCGCGGTGTGATTGAGAATATTGGTGAACTGGAAAATCAGCGTCGCGCCAACCCGCCCATCTTTCCAGACCCCTATATCCTTTGAGACTGTGGTGCCCAGATTCCAGAAGCCCGGCGCGCGGATCTGTCCCGTCGTTCCGCAGCTGGTGTCGTACCCCAGGATGCAGGGGCGGAACTCGTTATACACCTGGATCGGGTTAGAGAACATATTCACGCCGCCCCCGCCGTTATTGGGGTTCGTGTTTACGCCGACGCCCAAAGGATTGGCGGCCGCGCTCTGGGAGATTTTCAAATTGTAGTGCGGCGAGTTTCCCCCGGTGAATCGGGATGAGAGCACCGCGCCGTCCAGGCTTACCTCCGCGCTACAATTCCCTTCGCCGAAAGACTCGCAGGAGTTATTGTAGTTATAGACTTGCCACGGGCTGCCTGTGTGGGCGGTAAAGAGTGGTGCGATACTCCAGCCGCCCGCCAGATGACCGACCAACCCTCTCTGTATCTTATAAAACGGATCCTGATAGAGCATCACCAGGTTGAAGATGAATCGATAGTCGTACGCGTAAGGCCCATACATGGAATGCAGGTCCCACGGGTTGAGAGCGGTGTAACTGGTTTGCGCCTGCGGGCGTGTGTCCGTTCCGAGCGCCTTGCCATACGTAAGATTGGTGTGCGCTATGAGACCGTGCCAATCGTGCGCCGTGAACGAGACATACGCGGCGTTATAGTTCCCGTAGCCTTCACTTGTATTCATGTAAATGGCGGAGAGTTGTCCGCTGCCGCCATTGATCGGAGAACTCGGCATGGTGCGGCCCAACGTCCAGGAAGACGATTGGTTCAGTGTGGCCCACAAGTCGTAGACGCTGGTCGTCGAGATCTGATTCCTCGTGGTCGAGTTCTGCAGAAGGGCGCTCGTGCAACTGCTGTAGTGGCTGCAGAAGGTCGACAGTGGACCGCCCAGAGCCGATTCAAAGAAAGGCTGTGGCGAAACGGTGCTGTTGCCCAGGCAAGAAGGGCCGAGCCCACACAATTGAATGTACGTTTGGGCAAACGCCGAGGCGAAGCTCTGACCATTCAGTGTGGTCATGGTCGGCACGGCATCCAGATCAATTCCCTGGAAATCATTGCGGATGATTCGCCCGATATATCCTGCCTCAACGATCAGTTTGGGCGAGATCTCGCGCTGGATGCCGACATTGAAATTGTCGGTCCGGGATGGCTTGAAGTTCGGGTCAATGACCGTCCCTGAGCCAGCTGACGCATTTCCGTTGAAACCGGGGATGTACGGCTGAGGAAGGGTCTGTGAAATCGCGGGCAGAGGTGCTGTCATTCCATCCACACCAATGCGGAAGGCATTGGTCGGATTCACGCTGGATTGCCCGAGGCATTGGCCACTCGATGTTGCGCCAATGCACGCGATCGCCTGGCCAAGCCCCGTTCCGAGCAAAGGAAACACGACCTGGGCCACTCCATTCAACCGTCCGTAGACACGGCCATAGCCGCCGCGGATCACGGTCATGCCATCCCCGAAGATGGCCCCCAGCGCGCCTTGAGTGAACTTCGGACTCCAAGCCGCAGAGACACGTGGACTGACCTCCGCATAGTCGGGCTTGTAGGGGTACTTGGTGCTGGCGCCACCGGTCACGTTCCGGATGGTGGCGAAGGCAAGAGTGGGATTGTAGACCTGATCGTTGAGCGCTGCAGCCTGTCGCTTGGCCAGATAATCGCTGGCTACAATCGGGATCCCCGCAGTGTCCGTCAGTTCGACCTGCTTCCCGTTTCGTTCCACCGGAGGCATTTCAATCGCGTAACCCAGACCATACGTCAACGTTAACGTGGGCTTCGCATGCCAGGTATCGGAGATATATACGTTGTAGAAGGGGATGGTGCTTTGGTCGAACATCTCAGACCCTGGCGGATTCAGAGTCAGGTTCGGTCCGCTTCGGGTATACAACTGCTGAGACTCGCCAGTGATGCCGAGAACCTCCGTGTAGAGCGTATTGTAGGTACCGATCTGCGAAGCGGGCAGGTTGGCAGGCTGATACTGAGAGGGATAGGTCACGCCGCCTGCTGCCGTACTGATGTTGTCCACGGGCATGTTCTGGATGCCACCACCATTGTCGTTGCGCACGTGGTAGTCGTAGTTGTGCTCATAGATGCCACCGAACTGCAGGAGATGATTGCCAATGATCTTGCTGACGTCGTCACGAAACGTCGCGTCGTGGCCATCCCAGAAGCGCTGGCGGGTATCTGCCGTGTCGACGTCATACGGGATCAATGCGTTGCTGCTCTCCCCGCCGATTTCGACCGCTGAGCCCAGCGACGGAAGTTGAGGAGGAGCAGCTGCATCACCCCACTGCCAGAAGTTGCGGAGGAAACTGAAGTTGAACGTATTGGTGGTAGTGGAACTAATGTTCGTAGTTAGTCCTGTCACCCAATACTCGGGAACCTGCGGCCGCTGTGACAAAGCGGTTGGGACACCAAATTTGTCATTTCCGATGGCACCGCCGATGTCCACTTGGCTCGTGGTTGTCACGGTAGCGTGATACGCCCGATAGCTGCCAAACCACCGCCACTTCTCCCCGAAGTCATGGTCGACCCGCCCCACGAAGTTGTTTGACGACACGGGAGTCTTGATCGTGGAGAGATATCCGGCAGTATTGTAATGATCGCCGGGACCGGAAAAGTTGTTGGGCAGCGGCATGAATCTCTGCCAGATCTGCGAGACGATGGGATTGAGCCCGATGCCTCGCGGGTCGCAGGCGCCAGGGCACGAGCCAGCCGCATAGGTCACACCGCCAACGGTGACAGGATAGGGATTGAGATTGTAGGGAATGTACGTGCCCGCCTGATCGATTTGAACCACCCCCGCACGCATCATGGCTGTCGGGACGGTGGCATCCCACACTTGAGATTGCGGAAATCTAAACCCTTCGTAGTTAAAGAAGAGGTAGGTCTTTCCCCCGAGCATCTTTGGCAACACCGGCCCGCCGATCGCCGCACCGAATCGATTATTGTGCGTAACTGGGAGCGGAGTATATGGAAGGTTTCCATGCGGTGTGTGATCGTCGTCCCATGAATTCGCCGCGCCTACATTGCTGGCAAAGTAGTATTCATACACCGCCCCATGGAATTGATTGGTGCCGCGCTTCGTCACCATTTGGACTTCGCTTCCCGACGAAGAGTTGAAATCCGCTGTCATGCCGCTGCTCGCGACCTTGATCTGCTCGATACTCTCGACAGGAGTCGGTACCGTTCCGGTCGGGGCCGACATTCCTTCGTTGTGGCCGAAGATGCCACCCGCCGGAGACAAGGCCGTCGCAAAGCTCGGAGTGTAGATGTTCGAACTTCCGTCGACGTCGTTGGAGTTGTTGCCCCCATCGAGCCGGAACGTGTTCTGGTCGTAGGAGGCACCGGCGTTCGCTCCCTCTGGTGACACCCCCGGCTGCAGGATCGCGAAGGTTGCGGCATCTCGTCCGGTGTTTGGCAGCAGCGTCAGCGATTCTCCCGAGACCACGCTGCTGACCGTCGAATTCATCGTCTGCAACTCCGCTCCCGCAGACGGATCTACGTCCACCACGGTCGAAACAGACCCCAGATTCAGCACTGTATTCAGTGTCAGCCCGAGGCCCACATCGACGCGCTGGTTGTCGATCCTCCGCGTCGAGAATCCGGCCTTGCTGAACGTGATGCTGTAAACGCCGGGCGCGACGCTTGAGACGAAGTAACGGCCAGCACCGTTGGTCGTGGCGGTTAGCGCTTGCCTCGTAGCTGTGTCCGTGAGCTTCACCACCGTTCCCACTACAACGGCCGCACCCGGATCAATCACTTCGCCCGATACTGATGTAGTTTGTGCGAAGGTCCGCATGTGTGCCAGGCCAAACAACGCTACCGGCAGCAGAAGTGTGGAGACGCGGTGTTCTTTGAGACGCACAAAACCTCCATATGCGGTCGAAGCTGCATGATGCCACTGAATCCTTCGCCGGTTTGCTTGCAAGGCGACTCGGCTAGACGGACTCCGCAAGGACTGAGACCCTCGGTAGTTCACTGACGAGCCTGCTCCAAACGCGGGGCTAGAGACATCAAGTTGTTCAGTTCGGATCGATGGATACCTGATTGACAGTGTGATTAAGACAGAAGCGGGAGCGGGCGATCTATAAGACGAAGGTATTGATCGGCACCTTGGTATCGGTCCATCCCCACAACTCCCCGGCTATCATCCGAGGCAATGCGTAGAGAATCACATGCGGGCACCTCGCTCGATTTCGGAAGTGTCGTCGATGCACTCCCTGCGTTGATCTGGATGACACACGCTGACGGCCAGAGTAGCTTCGCTAACCGCGCATGGTCCGAATACACAGGACTCGCCATCGAGGAGACGGTCGGGTTGGGTTGGCAGACCGCGATCCATCCAGATGACGTGGCGCTCTTCATGCAGACCTGGGACAGCATCAGGCGCTCCGGCGTACCTAATGAGATCGACGCGCGGTTACGCCGCTTTGACGGACAACATCGTTGGTTTGTGTTCCGCCCTTCGCCTTTACCTGAAGACGATCTCCTCCACCAGCGCTGGTGCTGGCTCGGCTCCGACGCCGATGAGAGGACTGCAACGGACGGGCGTTTGCGTCGCCTGTTCGACATGGTGCCTCTTCAAGCAGGATTCTTGAACACGGCCGGAGTCCTGGAATTCACTAACCTTCAGTCCCTCAAGGACTTCGACATGACCTTTGAGGAGTTGAAGCAGTGGACGACGTCTGGGATCATTCACGTTGACGACCACCAGAACAACCTCGAAAATATGACAGCCCTGCTCACGACGGGCGAGATGTTTGACTCGCAGATTCGCATGCTCTACCCGGACGGGGTCTACCGGTGGACGCGCGCAAAGTGCGTGCCAGTACGTGATGCTCAGGGCAACGTCGTCCGGTATGTCACATTTCAGATCGATGTCGACGATCTAAAGCGCGCGGAAGATCTGCTCGCTGCAGAAGTCAGGTTGCTGGAAAGAGTGGCGCGGAGCGAACCTCTCGGACAGATACTCGACGCCCTCAGTCGTCATGTCGAGGAGTTATGCGTCGGCTGCTTCTGCATCGTTCTGGTTGTTGCCGCCGATAGGAAGCGCTTCCACCTCGGGGCTGCTCCCAAGCTGCCGAACGTCTTCCGCGATTCCCTCGAAGCGATCTCCATTGATCGTCGCGAGGATCCGTGCTCACTGGCAGTGATCGAGAAAACTCCCGTCATCACGACGGACCTCACCCAAGACCCACGCTGGACCGACTGTCCGTGGCTTCGTGTCATGACCGGCCTCGACTTCGACTCGTGCTGCGCGCTGCCCATACAATCGGCCTCCGGCGAGGTGTCTGGTGTCGTTGCTGCCCATCGATCCGGGCACGCAACCCGAGTCCTGCAGGAAGCGGATCTCGTCGACCGGTTTACGAAAATCGCGGGCATCGCCATCGATCGCGCCGAGAGCGACGCAGTCCTCCAGGCACGCGAGCGTGAGTTGCGCGAAGCCCTCGTGCAGCTCTCGGAGGGGCAGCGGTTGAGTAAGACTGGCAGCTTCACCGCGGACCTCCAGCAGGATCGACACAACTGGTCGGCAGAGCTCTACCACATCTTTGAAATTGATCCAGGTACGCCGGCACACCTGGACGTGATCCGCGCCCAGGTCCATCCAGATGACTTGCAGCTGTTCGATGCGGAAACGCACCGCCGGCTCGAAGGGAGTGGGTCCGACTTCAATTTCCGTATCCTCACTGCCGAGGGCAACGAGAAGCACCTCCGCGGGGTCGCACAGATCATCGAACACATCGGCGGTCGCCCGATCCTCATGGGTGCAGTGCAGGACATCACGCAGAGCAAACAAGCTGAGGAAGCACTGAACCGGACTCGCGGCGAGCTTGCCCATGTGGCGCGAGTCGCTACCCTGAATGCCATGACCGCGTCCATCGCCCACGAGGTCAGTCAACCGTTGTCCGGGATCCTGACCAACGCGAACACTTGTGTCCGCATGCTGGCCGCGACACCTCCGAATTTGCCTGGCGCAGCCGAGACGGCTAGGCGCGCGATCCGGGATGCCAACCGTGCGACAGATGTGATTCAGCGTCTGCGAGCCCTGTTTTCGACGAAGCCGCCCGTCATGGAGATCGCGGATCTCAATGACGTCGCGAGAGAGGTCATTGCACTTTCCCTCGGCGAGCTACGCCGGAACGGTGCCATCCTGCAAACAGAATTCGCGGACGAACTACCACCGGTGAGCATTGATCGGGTCCAATTGCAGCAAGTCATCCTCAACCTCCTCTTGAATGCCGCGGATGCGATGGCTGGAGTTGACGATCGCCCGAGGGCGCTGCTGGTTCGGACCGCGCTACACGACGCCGATAGCGTCAAGCTCCTGGTCAAGGATTCCGGGATCGGCGTAGATCCTGATACCGTCGAAAAACTGTTCGGCGCGTTTTATACCACCAAGGCCAAAGGAATGGGCGTTGGTCTCTCTATCAGCCGTTCCATCATCGCAAGACATGATGGCCGCCTTTGGGCAGAAGCCAACCAGGATCGCGGCGCCACGTTCGCCTTCTGCATTCCGCGCGCCGCGCTCTGATGCTCCGATCCCGCTGCGCCCCTGCAGGCAACCCGTGACAATGCCCGGAGGCAGCCGGTCTCAGCCACTTCGGCGCGGTCGATACCTAAGTAGGATCGACAGCGGCACCACCTTTCGCGCATTCTGTTGACACGGAACTGCCGTGGAATCACAGACTGGCGGACAAAGTCGACCGAACAATAGAGCTGGCGAGTCGTGCTCGTTGTGATCTACGGGTATCGACTCGCGCAGACCGTGGCACAGATTTCGTTTTGAATTGCTTGTTCCGTGGACTGCGGCAATCTTTACCTTCTTTCGAGGGCCGATTTGAGCAGCAAGCAAAGTGGGATGAGAAGCTATGCAGAGTAGGTGTTCGCTCATCTCCGTCGTTGACGACGACGAATCCATACGCGAGTCGCTGCCGGACTTGCTGAGGGAGTTCGGTTTTTCCGCGCACGCCTTTTCATCCGCGGGAGAGTTCCTCGCGTCCGACGATCTGACTCAAGCTGATTGCCTCATCCTGGACATTGCGATGCCAGGAATGTCCGGGCCTGAACTCCAACGCGAATTGAAGCTCCGTGGCAACAACATCCCAATCGTCTTCATCACCGCGCAGAGAGACGAAACGGCGCGCCCGCGCCTGCTCGAACTTGGGGCTGTCGAATACCTACTAAAACCCTTCAGCGAAGAGGACATTTTGACGGCCGTGAATATGGCGCTACACACTGGATAGACCACCCCTCCACGTACCTGGGCACAAACCACAGCCCCGACACCAACCCTGATTGAACGTCCCTCGAGGTCACCGCTATGCCGCAGTCCACGCCGATCGTGTTCATTGTCGACGACGACATCTCGATACGGGAGTCGCTGGAATCATTGATTCGTTGTGAGGGCTGGGAGCCGGAGACCTTTGCGTCCGCACAGGAATTCCTTGACCGTCCGCGTGTCGTTGCTCCGAGTTGCCTGATCCTCGACGTCTCGCTCCCGGATCTGAATGGCCTCGACCTGCAACAACGCATTGGTCCCGGCCGGAAAGACATGCCGATCATATTCATCACAGGTCACGGGGACATCCCCATGACAGTCAAGGCGATGAAAGCGGGCGCGGTCGAATTCCTGATGAAACCCTTCAGCGACGAGGTGCTGCTCAACGCTATCCGCCATTCCCTTGAACGAAGCCTCGCGATGCTCCGCCGCGATGCTGAGACTGGGGCGCTGCGCGACTGCTATATCTCACTGACCCCCCGGGAAAAAGAGGTGTTGGCCCTTGTCGTCTCCGGACTTTCCAATAAGCAGGTGGGTATGGAGTTGGGCATCAGCGAAATCACCGTTAAGGCTCACAGGGGCAAGGTGATGCAGAAGATGCAGGCGGATTCGCTTGCCGGCCTCGTCAAGATCGCGGCGAGACTTCGCATTACATCGGTTCACCAGGCATGACACGTCGCGCGGGACTCATCCGCGGCGGCTCCAGAATCATTCCATCTGACATCAGTGAGTCTTCCCTGCTGTGGGCCTGCTCGGATGGGCTGAGCGCCTATCCAGGCAGCCTCGCGAATGCCCACTTCATCAAGGCGAACATAGCGGAAGTGAGCAGAATGTTGATCATTCGGCCTCCGGCTCAACTCGGGGCCTGAGCTTGTTTGGCTCCCAGCGCGCGCGCGTGGTCGCGTCAGAATCAACTCGGACCGTGGAGCGCACAGCATGACGTTTCGGCTCATCCTTCATTGCATGTAGCAGCTCGAGGAGCCGTGTGACAGGACCACATCCCTTGGCGTAGAACGCATCGGCTGGGACGCCAAGTGGAACAGCCACGCCGGAATAGGCTCCGCTCATCGCAATTACGCCGATCAAGGCGTATCGCCGCCGCACAACCGGCAGAAGCTCAAAGCCGGACATGCAGGGCATCTCCAGGTCCGATAGGAGCACATCGGGGACTCGCTCTCGCAAGCACCTCAACGCAGCTAACCCCTCACATGCGACGCGGACGGTATACCCGATTTCCCTGAAGATCCCGGCAAGCGCACTCGCCAGCACCGGGTTCTCTTCAACGATCACCATATCGTCCCATTCGCTCGCCACGCCTGTCTCCTCTCGCTGATCCAGCCGGTTCCGAACGGATCACCGAAGCGGCCTGAACGCGGCTCGCAAATCCTCAGTAAACAGCTGGGGCTGTTCCCATGCAGCGAAGTGCCCACCCTTGGGCGGCCGGTTGTAGAAGATGAGCTTGGGATATGCCTCTTGGGCCCAGCTCTTGGGCGCCTGATAGATCTCGTCAGGAAACGCACTCACGGCGACAGGGATAGAGACACCCCTCGGATCAAAGAAGCCGCCCTTGTATTCCCAGTAGAGACGAGCCGAGGAGATAGCCGTCCTCGTCAGCCAGTACAGCGTGATGTTGTCCAGGATGTCATCTCGCGTCAGCCCTTCGGCTTGTCCGTCAAAGACGCGTGCGATGAGCGCCTCACTCGCCGCATCATGATCGAGGATCCACGCAGCGAGGCCGATCGGCGAATCCTCGATGCCGAACAGTGTCTCCGGGCGGGCCGCCATCTCTTCGGCATACCCCAACCCATGCTGATAGAAGAAATCCAGCTGATCCCACGCGCGCTTCTCGTCGGCAGAGAGCTCATACGGCGGAGGCTGGTGCAGGTTGAGCGCCCTCTCGATCTCGGGTGGAACAGTGGCTGCCATGTTGGTGTGGATGGCCAACAGTTCGGGAGGAGTCTGGAGAGCCATCAACTCCGTCACAGAGTTCCCCCAGTCGCCGCCCTGGGCCACAAACCGCGTGTATCCCAGCCGCTTCATGAGCACGATCCACGCCCGCGCGATCCGGGCTGGATCCCAGCCCGTCGTCGTAGGCTTCCCGGAAAACCCGTATCCAGGAAGCGAAGGAATCACCACGTCGAACGCATCCTCGGTCGTCCCCCCATACAACGTCGGGTCGGTGAGCGGACCGATGACCTTTAGCTGCTCGATGATCGATCCCGGCCAGCCATGCGTGATGATGACGGGCAACGCGTTCGCGTGCTTCGAACGGACGTGGATGAAGTGAATGTCGAGTCCGTCGATCGTCGTGACAAACTGCGGCAAAGCGTTCAGCTTCGCCTCTATCTTTTTCCAGTCGTAGTCGTTCGCCCAATACTGGGCAAGCTTCTGCATGGTCGCGAGTTGAACGCCCTGCGTGGTATCGCCGACAGTCTCGCGCTCTGGCCAGCGTGTCGCGCTGACACGTTTACGCAGGTCGGCCAAGTCAGCCTTCGGGAAGCTGACGCTGAAGGAGCGTACTGCCGCGGTCCCGAAGCCCGCATCCTCAGGCTTCGTCGATCCGCCGGCAGACGCTGGACCGGCGGCGGACGAGCCGACCGAGAAGAGGCTGAGAACGCCGGCGGCCGCCGAGCTCGCAAGGAAGCTGCGCCGAGTGGCTCCGCTGCTAGCTGCAGGTATGGCCGCGCCGTTTGGGATCTGTACGTCGTCATGCAACATGATGTCTTCTCCTTCGCAAATGAACGTCGCTTCGGGCATTGCTTTTCTTCGTGACGCGTTCGGCAGTTGTGATCAGACCAGGTGAGTGCAGAGCACGCTATTGAACGCTGGTGTCGATCGATACCTTCGCCCAATCGCCGCGAGAGCTCGAGACGGTACTTTCGATAAACACGAAGATCACTTCTGGCCCTTCATGAAGCCACGGACCAACGTCGCGATCTCATCGGCCTTCGTATCCAATGCAAAGTGGCCAGCATCAAGCACGTGAACTTCGGCGCTCGGGACATCTCTGCGATAACGCTCCGGTTCTCCTGGATCGAATGAAAGGTCGTGCCGGCCCCAAAGCACGAGGAGCTTCGGATGCGTCTTTTGCATCCATGCCTGCCACGTCGGGTATGCCTCAACGTTCGTGCGGTAGTCATAGAAGAGATCGCTCTGGATCTGCGCCTGCCCTGGAGAGTTCAGGAAGGCATATTCGTCCATCCACAGATCCGGGTCGTAGAGCTCTACCGTTGGATCATCACCGACATGCCGTCTCTTCGTAGCCGCAAGCGACAGCAGGTCGCTCCGTAGCGCCGTTTCACCGGCAGGCCGATCTGCCCAGAACGCTCGCCTCGTTGCCCAATTGGCTCCCAGGCCCTCGTTGTGAGCGACTGCATCCTGCACGATCAGAGCCTGCACACGCTCCGGATGCGCCAATGCCATCCGAAAGCCAACTGGCCCGCCATAGTCCTGCATGTAGAGCGTGTAGTGCGACAGGCGAAGCGCGACCGTTAAGCCGTTCATCACGTTGGCGATGGCGTCGAACGTGTAGCTGAACTGCCTGGGATCGGGCCAGTCGCTATGACCATAGCCCGGGTAGTCCGGAGCAATCAGATGGTACTGATCCCCAAGTCTTGCCAGCAGCGACTGAAACATTCGCGACGATGACGGAAGTCCGTGCAGCAACAGAATCACAGGAGCATCCTTTGGGCCCACTTCCCTGTAGAACACGGACAGCCCGTCAACTTTCACAGTCCTATAGAAGACTTGCTGTTCCATTGGTCTCCCTCTCTCCTGTGCATGGAGCTCCCCACTGCCGGCCAGCGCAATCGCTAGAGCCGCAGCGATCCGATGAAACAATCTGCACATATCTCGTACTTCCTTCCTGGCGCACGAACGCTACCGTGTTGCTGCACCCCTTCACGGGTTCCATGGACTTACAAGAGGATGCGGAAATTACCTTCCTTGCCGGCGCTTCATTCGCGACCATGCGCCGGTGGCTCACCCCCACGACATGCGGCGAAGCCGTCAAGGCACGGAGCATGATGCGAGCTCTGTATAGCCGCGATTTGACCGCCGGAACAGAGATGTTCAGGCGACATGCGACGTCCTTCACCGAGCAATCCTCTGTGATCACTGCGCGTGTCACGATCCGAAGGTGCCCCGGAAGCTTGCCAATCGCGCACATGAGTTTTTCGCGCTCCTCCTGTTCCGCATAGACCCGTTCAGGATCGGGGGCCAGGTCCCTCGCACCCTCGTCTACGCCGTCGCCCTCGCCGGATGGGCTAAAAACGATGGAGACTTCCTCCGGTCGAGAGCGGCGCTTACGCAGGATGCCTAACGCCGAATTGATTGCGATTCGGGTCAGCCACGTATAGAAGTTGGCGCGGCTCTCGAAGCTCCCAATAGCCAGGAATGCGCGCATGAAAGCATCCTGAACAGCGTCTTCCGCATCATGCGGGTTTCGTGTAATCCCCAGCGCCGTTCGAAAGATCCGCCGCGAGTACAGCGCCCACAGGTCGTCAAACGCTCCGTGAGAGCCGGCCTGTGCAGCCGCGACCAGGTCGCGGTGTTTCAGTAATGGGCGTTGACCGACTCCCTTGTTGGCACCACCATCTGGGATGAATGGTGTCAAGAGCCGAAAGCTGTGATCACTATGCAGATCCATTGCTCCCTCAATTCGCCGATCGGCGCATTTCTGGTCTAGAGCTCATTCCTAAGTCGATGTTCGTGGGCCATCAGCAACGGGCCCGACAAACGAGACGGTCCGCGATGCGAACGGTGCGATGCAGCGGTGCTGCAGATCTACGTCACCTCGAGAATGACCTCGAGTTCGATCGGCACGCCGAGCGGAAGGCTTGCGACACCCAGGACAAGACGGACCGGCAGCTTCTCTCTTCCGAACACCTCCCGGAAGAGGTCCGACGCTCCGTCCGCTACCCGTGGTTGATCGAAGAAATCCCCGGAGGTCGCGATGAATACCCCGAGCCTCACGACACGAGTCACCCGATTGAGCGACCCCAGATACTGCCTCGCCGTGGCCAGTGCGTTCAACGCCGTTGTGTAGGCAGCATCCCTGGCCGCGTCTCCATCAAGCTCTGCCCCAACCCGCCCCACGTACTTCGGCTTGTGGTCTGCGATAGGGAGCATCCCGCTGAGAAAGAGGAGCCGCCCCGTCTGTACAGCTTCCACATAGGAGCCCAGGGGTGTGGGCGCATCCGGCAGCTGAATGCCAAGCTCCTGCAACCGCTGTTCGGCATTCCCTGACCGGGACTCCCCGGCCGCTACCATCGGCCCGTGTGCGCACCGCCGTCCACGTGCAGCACCTCCCCGGTGACATGGTTCGCTTCGGTCACATACAGCACGGCATCGGCAATGTCCTTCGGTTCAACGATCGACCCCATCGGCGAGAGGGTCTTCATGAAGTCTCTCGGAGTGTTCCGATGAAGAGGCGTATCGACGATGCCTGGCGCGATCGCGTTGAAGCGTATGTGCTCCTTCGCATACTCGCTGGCGAGGCTGCGGGTGACCGCCTCGAGCCCGCCCTTGGTGATCATCGGAATCGATGCCGTGACGCCCGCGATGGGGTTATCCACCAGCGAGGACGTGATCGTCGTGACGCTGCCTCCAGTCCCCTGAGCGAGCATCTGCTTAACCGCCAGTTGGGTGATGAAGACGAACCCTTCCAGATTGGTCGAGACGAAACCCCGAAACTCTTCGAGTGTGTAGTCCGTGAAGGGCTTTGCCAAGAAGATCCCCGCATTATTCACGACGTGGTCGATCGAACCAAAATGGCTGATCGCGGTCTGAGTAACACGCTCGGCCGTCGCTACCGAACCGATATCCCCATCCACGATCGCAAGGTCAGGTGAGAGCGCAAAGCCTGCCTTCGTTGCGTTGCGCGACGTCGCAACCACTCGATAGCCGCGGTCGAGGAACTCACGAACGACGACCGCTCCGATGCCCTGTGAGGCGCCCGTCACGATGACTGTTTTTTTCTTTGCCATATCCAACCCCAATTCTGTTTCGGTGCTTCAAAAAGAGATCGCCGGCGAAAATCCTGTGACATCAGCCGCGGCCAACGCCGCCTTCACGCAGCCTCCATTTTTTTTGCCGGAGAGCAGATCGAGGACGGCCTCGGCTATAGAGGTCGACGACGCAGGTTTTTGCCCGTCACCAAACGTCCATCGACAATGACGAGCGGCCGCAAGTCTGCCTTCTTCTCAAAGATCGCGCTGAGCCGCATGAGCCCGTCGACAAGGAACGGGGCCACAGGGGTGAACTGCATCTCTGCATCTTCGCCATCGGTAGACCCGTCACGTGCTCGCCCTTCACGACCGGTTCCCCCTGGCACGTGACATGCCGAAGTGCCCGGGAGAATCGCACACCAACGCGAATGGGCTCGCCCAAGTTGTAGAAAGACTCGAGCAGTACGATCGAGACCGGGCTCTCGGCCAGATCCGACATCGGGCCAGGGCCGCCCCCACGTAGAACACCGTATCGAAGTCTTCCGACTTCAGGTCGGCGAGCTTCACCTCTTGCGAAACAGCACTCTCGGCAACTTCATCCTGCCTGAATCGCTCCATGGCCGGCGTCTGGTCTGCGGCGACATCACTTTTGGGGTCGAGAGGAGGCTGCCCGCCGTTCTGAGACGCAAGCGTCAGATCCACACCGGCATCCCGAAACACGAAGTGAGGCGCCGCAAACTCCTCAAACAAGAAACCGGACTTGAGACCTGTGTTCCCGAACTGATCATGTGAAGTAAGTACCATTGCGATCTTCATCTGCCGTCTCCTTCACGTCTGCGTTACAGATCCTCAACTGGAGTGGATCCACTAGCGACATCAAAGCAGGGCGGTTCCTGCGAAACAATTGGACGTAGGTATCGCCCATACCTTGGTATAACCGCAGGAATACCAAGGTATGGGAGATAACTTCGGAACGGGGCCAAGGGCATGCCAGGTATCGGGGATCTGCCCGCCGGGAGAACCGGATGCACATAGGCTGCAGATGTCGGCGCGGCCTGGAACGCCGCGCCATGACTTTGTCTGTCCCTGCCGTGTTCGAGATGAGCGCGTGCTCATCCTCTGCGAATCCGCATTGCTGCGAACTGCAGCGTGGACGGAGATACGAACGCCATCTGCCGCCTTACTGCTTGATCAGTTGGACATCGAGTGTGATCGTAACCTCGTCGCCCACCAGCACCCCGCCGGTCTCCAATGCCGTGTTCCATACGAGTCCGAACTCTCGGCGATCAATCTTGGCGAATCCAGAAAGTCCGATGCGTTGATTGCCCCAGGGATCGCCCGCGGGCTCGCTCACATCCTCAATGGTCACGGTCACGCGCTTCGTAACGCCAAGGATGGTGAGGTCGCCGACCACCAGATAGCTGGAAGCTCCGGTCGGTCGGATGTCTGAGGACTTGAAATCGATCGTCGGAAACTCCGCGACATTGAGAAATTCAGCCGCCTGCATATGCTCGTCGCGGTTGGAATCGCCAGTCTGAACACCGGCCGTTGGGACCGAGGCCTCGACCTTGGATTGGGAGAAGTCGGTGTTGTCCAGCTTCAGCACACCGGTAAGCCCAGTGAAATGTCCCTTCACGTACGAGATCATCATGTGCCGGACCTTGAACCCAGCTACTGAATGAGCAGGATCGATCTTCCAAAGGTTGAAAGTCTGCGTGGGAATCATGAGGCGTATCTCCATTTGATCGAATTTTGTGAGGCGGAGCCGAAAGTAACTGGTCCCTGATGATGCGAGTTTCGTGGAAGCGTCACAGCGCCATCACGGCAGAATTGAGACGGTGAACCACTCAAAGGGCACAGAGGCATGCGCTTTGGAGCTCGCATGGAGGATCAGACTAGAAGACTCGGCCCGAATCTATAGAGCTTTGGTATCGATGAATACCTAAGTGTGGGCCGACACCATCGTCCAATAGATCAGAGGTTATTCCCATGGCCTAATCAGGATCGTAGAGGGGCTGTTTGGCTGCATGTGGCTCCGTCTCGTGCAGCTTCGTCAGCGTCCACTCATCATGGAGGGATCTTGCTATGCGCTTTGACATTGTTCCTGGGCGTGTCTTTCCCGACTATCAACTTCCCGACCACACGCTCACGCTTCGGAAGCTGAGTGAGTTACAGGGCGACGATCCCCTCATTCTGACTCTTGCGCGCGGGAACTACTGTCCGAAGGAGCACCAGCAACATCTCGAGTTGGCCGCGCTCTATCCGAAGATCGCAGTTGCTTACACTCAGGTTGTTACGATCTCCACCGACGATCATCACGATCTTCAGGAGCTGCGTGCGTCCGTGGGTGCGCAGTGGACGTTCCTCTCAGATCCTGGGCGGACGGTGCAACGAGACCTGGACATCCAGGAGTACACCGATCCTGAGCACAATCCGATGATTCCCCACACGCTCATACTCAAACCCGGGCTGGTGATTCATCGGATATATAACGGCTATTGGTTCTGAGGTCGCCCATCTTCCATCGATCTCTGGCACGATCTCCGCACCGTCACGAGCGAGGTTCGGCCCGACTGGGACCTAAGTGCCACCGGCCTCCGCGGCGCGTGGAATTCAGGGGATCGATCTCCTTTCCATGGTTGGAACAAGAAAGCGTCATCGTCAGCAACTGAGTAAGGAGACTTGTTATGGCACCCGCCCCTCCGCAGAAGCAGAAGCGCCCGTTGCGCGTGTATCAGATGTCGGACGACGACGACTATTTCTACAAACACCCCAATACTGTTCTTTTCGAGTATCTCGGAGCGATTGGGCTGATTCTGCTCGTCCTGCTGTTGGCACTCTGGATTGCTTCAGCAATCTGGTAACGTCCGTCAGTGTGGCGTCGCCGCGTCGATAGCGACGCTCCAAAAGGCTGGGCAGAGGCCTCGCCCAGGAGGTTGAATGACCGAATCATTGGATTTTCGCAAACTGAGGTTGCCTCTCCACCAGGGCGTCGGACAGATGCCTGCGCTTGGATTTGGCACGCTTATCCCTGACCCTTCTTTGACCCGGAGTGCCACTCGAGATGCACTTCAAGCCGGATTTCGACACCTCGATTGCGCCGAGCGATACCGAAACGAGACCGAGGTCGGTGACGCGTTGCGCGAATCGCTCAATGCCAGCGCGACGACTCGTGAAGATCTCTTCATTACAACGAAGTTGTGGAACACCAACCATCGTCCCGAGCGTGTACGCCCCGCGTTCGAAGCGAGCCTCCAGAGGCTCGGGATAAGCTATCTGGACCTCTATCTCATCCACACCCCATTCGCCTTTCAGGCCGGAGACAACCCGGATCCACGTGACGCCGAGGGGAAGGTCCTCTACGACAAGGGTGTCACGTTGCTCGATACATGGCGAGCCATGGAAGACCTCGTGGATCGCGGCAATTGCCGCGCCATCGGGCTCTCAGACATTACGCTGAGCGATCTCGCCCCGATCCACGACGCAGCCAGGATCAAACCTGCGGTGGTCCAGGTCGAAGCTCATCCATACCTCCCCGACAGGGAGCTCTTTGACTATTGCAAGCAAAGGGGCATCGTGCTTCTCGCGTTCGCTCCATTAGGTCACGGGATAAGGCCCGGGCTCCTTGAGGACCCAGTGATCTTGAGGATTGCAGGGCGAGTGGGAAAAACGGCCGCACAGGTTCTACTGGCGTGGGCTGTGCAGCGCGGCACCGCGGTCCTCACGACGCCGAAGTCGGCTGAGCGCGCGAGGGAGAACTTTGATATCACCCCCCTGCCGCAGGATGCGTTCGACCAGATCAACCGCATCGAAACGCGGGTCCGGCTCAACAGTGTTGTGACGACGGGCGTACCTGGCTTCATTGCTCAAGGCAGATAGCGCGTATCCAGTGATGACCTCCGCGACGTGCGGTTGAGCTACAGAAACATGAGGCCCCGCCTGGGCGCTAGGCGCTGGCGGGGCCGTTAGTACTCCCATGCCCTTTCTTATCATTCAGACGTTGCAAACCAGGAAACTCACCGCGCGCAGCATTTGCGGTCGCAACGCCCTCGCTCCTCGGGCGAAGCGCAACGCGCGCATTCCGCGTGTTAGCTGCATGGCCTTGCGTGCGTTCAACCACGCTCTGTGACGTCTGTCCCCTCACTCCTTCACGACGCAGAGCAGAACGAGGATCACCATGAGGATCGTAACGAGGTCTTCGCTTAGGGCCGCCCACAATTCGCGCCCTCCGAAGATCCTGACCAGCTTCTGCCGCCCAGATGCCCCGCTAAATGTCCCCGCGATCGCACCCAGTATGCCGGCAAACATCCCACTGAAGGGGCAGCCCGAGACCGCACCGACCGAGGCTCCGGACAGAGCACCACTCACGATGCGAAAGGTAAACTGCGGGGGACTCTTGCGGCTCGGTGTGTTGGGTAGCTTGTCGTTGACGATCTCACCCACAGCCGCGCCTGTCAGAAGCCATGGCGTCCAAGCGTAGCCCAGAAATGCCAACCATGTATTCGCCAAGTGGAGGCTGCCCCAACGAGCGGCCACGCCGATCGCGGCGGGCGCCGTGAAGCAGCGAAGGCCAGCCGTAAACCCTATCGCAAACGCGAGCACACCGACGACCATTGCTACCTCCCTCAAAACCATCCCAGGCTGCGCGAGAGATGCGCTGACTAGAACGCGTCCACGTCCAGGATGGCCTGGACAAACTCGTTTGGCGCTTCCTGGGGCAGATTGTGTCCCACACCGCCGGTCACAACGCGATGGGAATATTTTCCCGAGAACTTACCGGCATACGCACTCGCCTCGAGATGCGGAGCCCCATTGGCATCGCCCTCCATCGTGATGGATGGCACTGTTATCACGGGCGCCACAGCCAACCGTTTCTCGATCTCGTCGTACTTCGGCTCACCCTCAGCCAGCCCCAGGCGCCAGCGATAGTTGTGGATCACAATCTGCACGTGGTCAGGACTGTCGAACGCTGCTGCGCTTCGTTCGAACGTCGCATCGTCAAACGCCCACTTTGGCGACGCGAGTTGCCAGATGAGCTTCGCGAAGTCCCGTCGGTATTTCGCGTATCCGTCCTGTCCACGGTCAGTGGCAAAGTAAAACTGATACCACCACTGCAGCTCGGCCTTCGGGGGCAGCGGTGCCTTCCCGGCCGCCTGGCTGCCGATCAGATACCCGCTCACGGAGACAAGCCCACGGCAACGCTCGGGCCAGAGAGCCGCCATGATGTCTGCCGTTCGCGCACCCCAATCGAAACCAGCGACGATTGCCTTCCCGATGTTCAACGCGTCCATGAGCGCAATGATGTCGATCGCGACCACGGACTGCTGACCGTTACGGATCGTGCTCTCGGATAGAAAGGTTGTCGTTCCGAATCCACGCAGATGCGGGACGACCACCCTGTACCCCTTGGAGGCGAGCGCCGGCACCACATCGACGAAGCTATGTATATCGTAAGGCCACCCGTGCAGAAGGATCACAACTGGGCCGCCCGCCGGACCATCCTCTACGTAGCCGACGCTCAGCAGTCCCGCATTGACCTGCTTCAAGGAAGCGAATGACGTCGGTATCGCTCGCTCCGCGCTAGACTCTGGCCCATGCTCCCACGTTTCTGTAGCACGCCCAGGTTCGCCCGCAAGAAGGGCGCGTGGTGCGAGGAGCGCAGCTCCCGCGGAGATCCCTGCCAACGCGAACTGACGCCTCGATGGCCCATTGATTGTCCGTTCCATCATCACTCTCCTCGATGTTGTTGCGCGTGCCGCTAACGCTGGTGTCGGCATCATTCGTAATAGGCGGGCAATTTCTTCTGCGCGTCGCTTTGGCTCTGGTCGTGGTTAATCCAGAGTTGCGCGTGCTCCCGAGCAAGCACCGCGGCGATCTTGTCCATCGACCGCAGCGAGGCCTGCCTGTCCCAATTGTTGGAGGGAACATAGCGATGCTCGAAGCTTGTCTGGAAGTGCGCGACATCGCCACTAAGAATTACCGGCCCTGTCTTCGGCAGCCTGACAAGCAAGGATTGATGGCCAGGGGTGTGCCCGGGAGTGAACAGCAACACCAGGCTCCCGTCGCCGAAGATGTCGTAGTCGCCAGCAATGAGTTTTACCGGATGCTTCCTGTTGAACGCAACCGTGTCCTGCCGGCTCCCAGCCCATCCGTATTCGGCACGCTGCACCAGCATGACCGCATTCGGAAACATCTCGACGTTCCCTGCGTGATCAGGATGACTGTGCGACACCGCCATCAGCTTGATGTCCGATGGCCTGACTTGGATCTCCTCCAGTTGAGCGGCGAGGGTCACCGGCTTGCGCCAGATGGGGCCTGTGCCCAGACCCCATTCGTGCAACACCAGTTCATGGTTGGGCAAACGGGCAACCGCATCGTCGACGCCTGTGTCCCAGAGAAACCATCCTCGACGATGGTGGATGAGGTAGCAATGTCCGGGGAAGCCCACAGAAATTCCGACATTGGCTCCAGGTGTCCAGCGCGACTCGTCCGGGCCGCTACCGTCTCCGCAGTCGATTACGTAAAGCCGGTCCACTCCAGAGGAGTTCCTCGCATTGGAAGACGCAAGAAGCCGCGCCCTAGGAATGACAGCCGCCAACGCCAGCGCGACAATCAGAAACGTCCTTCTAACGCTCGCCTTCATGAGCTCCCCGATTCGAGACTTCTTTGGTGTGATGATGAGTGATCGCGCTTCATGCCCGCGGCACGCTGGGCAACCGCTAGTCCCTCGGTGAATGCGCGATCTCGCCCAGGTAGTATCCGAGTCGATCTTCCGCGTCGCCGGGCTTATGAAAGCCCAACGCCAACAGCGCCTTGATTCCCACCTGCGCGGCAGGCCGGCCGAGCGAAGCGATGCAAGCTTCCCACCCTGCTCCTAACTCGACATCCGGCGGCAGGCTGGTGTTCACTAATCGCTTGGTGTTCGCGATCGCCCACTTATCAAACTTCGCAATCCTGGTCGCAAGCGCCTCAACGAAAGCATCGAGCTCAACATCAGGCAGAGCGCGATTGATGTACCCGTAAGCCTCAGCCTGCTCCGCTCTCAAGTCCTCGGAGCTCAAGAGAATCTCGAGAGCGCGGCTTCGTCCGATCAAATGCGGCAACCGCGCCATGGGGCCACCACCTGCGACCATGCCTACGCCGACCTCCCATTGCGAGATGATGGTCTTCTCGCGGCTGGCAAAGCTCATGTCGCAGGCCAACGTGATCTCGCTGCCGTTGCCGGTCGCACGACCGCGTATGAGCGCAATCGACACAACAGGCAGCCGGGTCAGCCTTGCAAGAAAGTCAGGCCATGGTGGCAGGCCCGTGGGACCCGCGGGCAAAGATGTCAGGTCCTCAAGCTTGGCCAGGAAGTCCGAATGATTCAGGAAGTAGTCGTCGACAGCGCTGTCGAACACGACGACCTTGACATCCTCATCGGACTCGAGCGCACCGATCACTTCCTGGAACTGGACGACCATCTCCGGCCCCATCACGTTGATCGGCGGGTTGTCGATCGTCACGCGCCAATAGGAAGGCGATTGCCGTGTGATGCGAAGCTGCGTTGAGGTCTTTGTTCCCGCTACGTCTGTCATGAAGTGCTCCTTTGTGTCTGCCCGCCATCGACTGAAGCCGGCTCTGGCCAGGCGGCCTTCAACTCGTTCATTCCGCCAGAACGCTACCTCGCACGCAATCAGACCATGGTGTCGGGCGGCACTTTTGTATGGGTACCTGCACCCCCTCCATGCCCACGCACCCTGCCCGCGTACTCGACACGAACGTATCGCCGATACCAACGGCTCATTGCTTCTCGATGCCGCGTCTGGTTTGATCGACCCCTGACCGAAGATCAAGGGTCCGTGTTCGAGTTCTGTGCGACCACGAAAGGAAGATATATGCCGACACAAACGGTCGCCCTCCCCGCCCACGCGCAGCCGACACCGCTGAACCCGCTGGACCCGCTCGATGCGATCCCCACCGAGATGCCCTTCGATGTGCCCTACGGATCGCCGATCTCGCTCGACCGGGCCCAGTCCGTGATCCACGCGGCCGTTCAAGAAGCGAAGGCTCGTAGTTGGAAGATGAATGTGGCGGTTGTCGATCCGAGCGGTCTATTGGTCGCGTTCCAACGGATGGATGGCGCGATGTACGCGTCAATCGCGATTGCGGAGCATAAGGCGCGGGCAGCCGCCACCTTCCGCCGCGCAACCAAAGTCTTCGAAGATGGCGTTCAACTCTCGCGCTTGAACTATCTGCTCGCGTTCGACGGCATCATCGCATCGCGGGGGGGCATTCCCCTGATCGAGAACGGCGTCATCATCGGCGCCATCGGCTGCTCAGGAGGCGCCGACTCGCAGGATGAGGTCGTCAGCAAGGCCGGCGCAGCCATCATCGCTTGAAAGGACGTCTCTGCGGGGGCGTTTACCTGCGCTGTGGAATTGAACCGGGGATATCGAAGTGAAACGTAGCACCCGGCCCCCGTGTGCTCACGGCCCACAAGCGACCGCCATGCGACTCGACAATCGACCGGCTCATGCGAAGCCCATGCCTGTGCCATGCGGTTTTGTCGTAAAGACTGGGTCGAAGATCTGCTCTGCGATCGCGGGAGCGATGCCTGCTCCCTTATCGCTGACCGAAACAAGAACCCGCCCACTTTCACCGCATTCTGACTTGATGACCAGTTCCCGCGTTCCGTCGAAGTCTCTCATCGCTTCGACGCTGTTGACGATGAGGTTCATCACGACCTGTTGCAACTGCACGCGATCTCCGATGATCTGCGGAAGCTCGCTCGCCAGTTCAGTCCGGACTGAGATCCCATATCGCACAGCCTCACTACGCAAGAGCGCCACCGTTTCCACGATGATCTCATTCACATTGAGCAGCTGCTTCTTCGGCGGGCCCTTTTGAAACTGAGACCGAATCCTGTCGAGGATCTCAGCAGCACGATGCGCATCTCTTACGATCCTGTCTACAGCTACGCGGGCCCCTTCTACATCCGGTTCATCGCGCCCGAGCTTGCGCAGGGAGACGCTCCCGTTCGTGATGACACCGCTGATCGGCTGACTGACCTCATGAGCGAGCGATGCTGCCAGTTCTCCCATGGTCGACACCCGGTTGATTCGCGCGAGGTCGTCCTGCGCCTGGCGTAGAGCAGCCTCGGCATGCTTCAGGTCATCGATGTCAATGGTGGTGCCGACGAATTTCAGGACACTTCCTTGAGCATCACGCAGAGCCACGGCCCGTTGGAGGTGCCAGCGGTAGGTGCCGTCCTGGGCGCGAAGAGATCTCGTCTCGAACGCAAAATCCTGCCCCGATTGCACACCTTCCCCAAGAACCCTCGCCGCCATCTCCGATCCTCAGGGTGAACCGCGGTCATCCACGCCTCAGGATGGGATCGAACGAAGTCAAGAGCGTGCCCGGCGAATTGAAGCCACACCTTATTTACGAAATCTGGCGTCCCATCAGGTTTGAGTGTCCAGGCGGAGGCGGGGAGAAGCTGCAACAACTCCACTTGAAGTTGCAGATCGGTATAAAGGGCAGCGTTTTCGAGCGAAAACGAAGCCTGCGACGTCAGTAGCTTTAATACTGCAACCCGGTCCGGAGTGAACACATTCGGTGAGAGATCGTTCTCCAGATAAAGTGCTCCAACAACCTTCGTCTGCTTCACAATAGGCAAACACAGTATGGATCGCGCGCGACGCTGGCGAATGTACACATCTGTGGTGAAGGAGCCCTGTGATCCGGCATCGTGCAGGAGCAGGCTTTCCCCGTTCGCAGGGCGAACTGCAACACGGCTGTTGGTAACTCCGTGTCGCTGATGTCGGCCTGCCGCCGCGTGACAGTGATCCCAGTCAAGCTCGCAATCGCCTCGGCTTCAATTCGATATCCGCCTCCGCATGCGAGGATCAATAGACCTCGGCCGGCGCCAGCATATTCGATAGCTGTACGAATCAGGGTACTGACTAACTTCTCCTGTTCGATCTCACCCGAGACAGCCTCCGATATGCGCATCACCGTCGCCAGGTCAAGTTGATCCACGGACGCGAAGATCGTGCCGGGGTCGGATGAACTCCCTCGTGCCCTGACCTCCGGGTGCCGCTCCTCGATCTGCCGTACTTTTGCGGTCGCACCCCAGCGCATGTAAGACTCGCGCGCATCTCTCCAATACATGTGAGCGATCTTGGCAAAGCCTCTTGCGGAATAGAACTCCGCTGCACATTCGTTTGCCGCTGCCTCGTAATGAGGAAAGCCGTTGTCGCGCGCTGCACCGCTCGCGGCCTCGTACAGATGTTCCGCGTCAACGACTCGGCCTTCGATCCGAGCGATCTCTGCTCCTACAAGTGCGACCTTTGTTCGGAAGTTTGCAGGACAGTGGAGCGCCCAGGTCTCCAACTGCCTATAGTGGTCCGTCAGATTTGCGATGTGCTCACGCTTCTCTTCGAAGGTCGCTGAGTTCCACGCGGCGGCATGCGCAAGTGCGGCATAGAAGCGAAAGTCTCCCGTCTCCACCTGCGATGCGGCCGGCCATAGCGAGAGGTGTGCCTTCAGAGACGCTTCGACGGCCGAAGCATAGTCGCCGGAAATGAATCTCGCCTGTAACTTCCGTGTCCGATAGAAAAATTCAGCCAGCGCGAGCAACGGGTTACTCGCTAGACGCCGCTCAGTCTCCAACTCGTCGTAGTCGAAAGCATCAAGACATCCGAATGTCGAGGTCAGGCCGCGAAGCGTCCTGATGAGTCCCAACTGGGCCGCGCAGTTCTCTGTGACCAGCCCGAAGCCTGCTTTCTTCAGGAAGCGAAGACCCTCTTCCGCCTCCGACTGCACCACGGCGAGCGGGTCTCCCACAGCAAGGTAGTTTGTGATCAATGCATGCCAGCCATAAGCGGAGAACGTGAGATCTCGCGTTCGATGCGCGACAACGAACGCCCTTCGAAATAGCTCTCGTCCCTCCATCGCGTGCCTTGCCCAGGGTGTGAGTGTGCCAAACGAGATGTATGTTCTGGCTTGATAGCGAGTCAGGTTGCGCTTCTCGACGAGTTGGTAGCCGAGTTGGCCGAATCGGTAGCCATCTTCGTAGTTGTTGAAGCGCGGTCCCGCAAACATGCCAAACCATACATACCCAAAACTCGCCGCGTCACAGTTGCCGTGCTCCATACAGAGACTAGCCAACCGGCAGACCACCAGGGTCGATAGATTCTCATCGAAGGACATGGCTGGATGGACAATTTCCGTGAAGACATCCAGCATGTCGAGCACATCCGGATCCTCGATTAACGGCAGATCCACAAGGTCCTCTATCTCACGTTTGCCGACCAGCGACCAAATCCGGTTGTACTCCTGCAGGACGACATCTCGCGTGGGGTGCCGAGACCACTCCGTTTCGCTGCGTCGCAGGTAGTCGAGGAACACATCGATTGCTCGGTCGCTGCGATCCGACGTCGTATAAAGAGTGATCTGCAGACGTGTCAGAACCGCTACGTCGTGGGCGTTCCTGGCATGCTGCGCCAACATAGTGAGTCGGCCTTCGACCGCGCTCAATTCCGCCGTGTGCAGTTCGCACTCAGCGATGAGAGTCTCGATGGCGAAGACAAGATCATAGTGATCCCCCCAAGCCTCTTCGCTCAACAAAGCGCGGCCCGCAAGAAGATAGCTCAATGCCGAGGCGTAGGCTGTGGATGCCTTCGCTCGTCTGCCGGCGATCAGATTCAGTTCGGCTGTCCGCTCGAGCTCGCCACCATCAGTCATGAGGCACGATCCCCGGTTGAGCTGGTTGACGATGTCGAATATCGCTTCGTCCAGCCTGTCTTTCGGCGTACTTTTCACGAGAACTCTGCCGATCTGCAAATGAGCCAGAGCTCGCTGTTCCTCTGGGATCAACGAGTAGGCCGCTTCTTGGACGCGATCATGGGCGAATCGATAAGAGACCTGTGTCCGAAACACGAGGCCCGTCCGGATTGCCTCCCAAAGCTGGTCATGAATCCTCTCCATGGAATTCACATACACCGCTCGCAACACAGCAAACTGCGCGCTGTTCCCGAGGCACGCAAGTTGTTTCAACGACGCCTGCGTTTCATCCGAGAATCGGCTCAGCTTCTCTACCATCAGGTCGACGACGTTGCCCGTGTACCCTTTTGCGCGGATCCGATCAACGTCCCAGCTCCAGATCGCGGCCCTCGGTGAGAACCGGAGTAGCCCCTGGTGTTCCAGTTCCTTGAGGAACTGGATCGTGAAAAATGGGTTACCGCCGGTCCTTTCGTAGACGAGGTCCGTCAGCGGGCGAACCACGCTGTTCCCGCTGCGGAGCGCGTCGGCTGTGAGCTGGTTCACATCGTCCGGACTGAGCGGCGACAATACGATCTCCTGCATCCTTGCCCCCGCTTCACGGATGGCCGCCAGGGTCCGCGTCAGCGGATGGGACGCACCCACCTCGTTGTCGCGGTAAGCGCCAACGAACAGCACGGGGCGCGCATCCGTATCAGCAACCAGACTCTTCAGCAACTCCAGCGTTTCAGTATCGATCCATTGCAGGTCGTCGAGGAACAATGCTAGGGGGTGCTCCGAGGTCGCGAAGGCTCCCAGGAGACGCTTCAGCACGAGGTGGAACCGCGCACGCGCTTCCTGCGGCGGCAGCTCTCCCACCGGGGCCTGTTCGCCGATCACGAATTTGAGTTCGGGGATGAGGCTCACCACCAACTGGCCGTTCGGCCCCAACGCTTCCAGCAGGGACCGTCGCCATTGCCCTACCTCGGCTTCGCTCTTGACGAGGATCTGACGCACCAGCGCGCGCAATGCCTGAGCCAGCGTAGCGTAGGGAACGTCTCGCTGATACTGCTCGAATTTGCCTCCCGCGAAGTGACCTCGCGTTGGAACCAGAGCTTTGTACAGTTCATTCACGACAGAAGATTTGCCCACGCCTGAATAGCCAGAGACAAGGATCAGCTAGGTGCTTCCCTGCGCCACAACGCGATCGAACGCCGCGAGGAGCGCATCCACTTCGCGCTCCCTCCCGTAGAGCTTCTCCGGTATCAGGAGCGTGTGCGGCAGGTCTGCCAGGCGGAGTTGAAATGGCCGGACGCGGCCGTCGGTCTGCCATTCCGCTAAGCACCGCCGAAGGTCGCTCTCCAGCCCGGTCGCTGTCTGATAGCGCTCCTCCGGATTCTTGGCGAGCAGCCTCATGATGATGGCCGACAATGTCTCAGGAACTGCACGGCGATCAGTCGGCGCCGCTGGCCAGCGTGCGATGTGGCAGTGAACCCATTCGAGAGGATCGCCGGCAGTAAATGGGAGCGTACCCGTCAGCATTTCATACAGCGTCACGCCCAAGGAGTAGAGATCGCTCCTGGTGTCCAGCGAGCGATTCATCCGCCCCGTCTGCTCCGGGGACATGTAGGCCAGCGTACCCGCAATGATCTCAGGAGGGGCGGGCGCTAAACGCTCGCGCGGAAGCCGAGACGCGAAACCGAAGCCCATCAACCATGTACGCCCGGACCCGTCGACGAGTGCGTTGGCAGGCTTCACATCTTTGTGAATAATCCCTTTGCGGTGGGCTTCGCTAAGCGCGGTCGTTAGACCATTCGCAATACTCAGGAACCAAGTCAAATCGATCCCCTGTCCCTTACGCCGTTCGATCAACGAATCCAGAGGTTCTCCGCCCGGATCACGGAGAATGAGGGTCGCCCGTCCGTGTTGCCGCGTGAGTGTAAGCGGCTGAGCGGCCCATGCTGCATCGAGCTCCCCCCGAGTGAGCACTCATGTTCCAGCCGCCGGAGACCTTGAGACGATGGGTCATCCGCTGTAACCTCCACCGCCAGGATCGGCATTTGGTTGCCGAGTTCTATACCGCGATACAAAGTGAACTCACCGCCCTCGCGAAGTAACTCAGCCGAGTAACCGGAAGGGACAGCCATCGAACGTATCCTCACTAGCCGGGGCCGCAGCAACCGGGCCCGCCTGTTGTCTGGGAAACCGTTACCCACATATTGGCTCAGAAGAGGCTCAGCGAAAGTCTCTCTGTGGACGACCATTCTATGGAAGCACACTTGGAGGCGGAAGGCGCTAAAGCGTCCTGTCTATTCAATCTTTCGACTTGCTGCATGAGTCAGGGACCATCGATTACAACAAGACTCGCTGCCCAGAGCCGCAGACAAGGACCTAGAATCGCAACGCCGAAAGCCGACTGGTCCCGCCACCTCGTCGTGCCGCCTCCACTCGGGCGTTGGGAGAAATTGATTCCGCTTGCGTCGAATCCCTCCCATCATCTCTGGAATCTGTTAGGCAGTGTGTCGGAGTCAGCTTCCGGCTGCGAGAGGTGATATGCCCAAGACGTGGAATGAAACCCGGGTCGCTGCAACGCTCGGCATCGACTACCCCATCATCCAAGGCCCGCTCGGAGGCCTCTCGTCGCAGCGACTCACTGCGGCAGTGTCCAACTTCGGTGGCCTTGGATCCTTTGGCGCCCATGGTCTTGATCCCCATGCCATCCAGGACATCATCGGCGAGATCGCATCGCTGACATCAAAACCCTTCGCGATGAACTTATGGCTGTCAATGGAGGACGATGGCGCAGCATCTTCCGACGCGGCCGCATTCCATCAAGCGTTGTCGCATCTCGCTCCGCATATCGACGCGGTCGGAGGCAAACAGCCGGCATTTTCGCCTTATAAGCGCCTGCGCTTCGAAGATCAGGCCCGCGTCTTGCTCGATGCCAAAGTACCCGTGTTTTCCTTCATCTATGGTGTCCCACCCAGGGAGATTCTGGAAGAAGCCCGCAAACAAGGAATCGTAACGATCGGCACAGTAACCACGGTTGAAGAGGCTGTGGTTCTCGAGCAGGCCGGCGTCGATCTGGTGGTTGCATCGGGCTTTGAAGCGGGTGGTCACCGGGGATCGTTCCTGCGGTCCTCCGAGGACTCTCTAACCGGGACCATCTCACTCGTTCCGCAGACCGTCGATGCTGTTACGATCCCGGTCATAGCGGCCGGCGGCATCGCCGATGCTCGCGGCATCGCCGCAGCGTTTGCCCTTGGCGCAGAAGGTGTCCAGATAGGCACGGCTTTTCTCGCGTGCAAAGAATCTGGAGCGCCGCCAGTCCATCGAGAAGCAATCCTGAGCCATCACGCCGGGCATACCGGACTCACTCGCGGGTTCACGGGAAGGTTAGCCCGGGGTATCCAGAATGAGCTTATGGAATCCATGAACCGCAGCGGCGCGGAGATTTTGCCCTACCCGCTGCAGCGATCCCTCATGCGCCATCTCGCAGCGCCCGCACAGCAAGCTGGGAAGGCTGAGTTACTCGCCCTCTGGGCGGGCCAGAGCGCTAATCTCGTCCATTGCGTCGCCGTGGAAGATCTACTTAACTCGCTCGTCCGAGGTGCAGCTGCGCGGATCCCCTCGACACGAGACTCCTATAGCCAGGACAAGGCCCCCACCCCTGCAATCTAGCCGGACACTTCCTATTGATGCAGCATCCTCACGCGGATACGAACGTATAGCCCATACCATTGGCTGATTGTTTTCCTTTGCTGCTCCCGGCCTACTGGAGGGGTACAGGAGAAGCCGATGAATAACGCCTACACCGCACGGACGACCTATCCGCCTACATTGCCTGCCTTGAGTAACTTCCCCGATTCGGGCGCATTTGTCCGTGTTGATCCCTCACAGGAAGGCACACCTCCCGCTCCTCGCGATGTAGCCTCTCAACTTGCCATGGAGGTCCGGAATGGACTCCAATCGCGGCCGCGCTCTCTCAAGCCCTGGATGCTTTATGACGAAGCCGGATCGCATCTCTTCGAGCAAATCACCTCCCTGCCCGAGTACTATCCCACACGCACGGAACGCACACTGCTCGCAGGCCACGCGGATGCCATCCTGAGCTCAGTCTTCGATGGTCCACAACCGCTCCGTATCGTCGAGCTCGGTGCAGGGTCCGCCGCAAAGACGTGCATGCTGCTCTCCGCCGCAGCTCGCAAGAACATCGACGTGATCTATATGCCCCTCGACGTTTCAGCAGAAGCTCTCGAGATGGCCTGCAGCAATGTTGAAAGTGCTTTTCCCCACGTCCTCCTGGAGCCGCTCGTCGTGAATTACGTTGACACCCCGCCCCAGCTGGAGCCGTTCGATGGCAGAACGCTCGCCCTCTATCTCGGCACAAGCATCGGTAATTTCACGCCGAAGGAGTCACAACCTATCCTCCGCAATCTTGCTGCCCAGTTAGACCACGGCGATGCCCTTCTCCTTGGGACCGATCTCGTGAAAGAGGAGCCCACGTTGATCGCGGCCTATGACGACTGCCAAGGTGTCACAGCTGCGTTCAATCTCAATATCCTCAATCGACTCAACAGGGAGCTTGACGCCGACTTCGATCTCATGGGCTTCAGGCATCGTGCTCTCTGGAATCCCCTCGAGTCTCGAATGGAGATGCACCTCGAGAGTCTGCGCCGCCAGACCGTCTCGGTTCGCCAGCTCGGACTTGAGCTTGACTTCTTACGCGGTGAAACCATCCATACGGAAAACAGCTATAAGTTCACCGATCAGACACTTGGCGATCTTCTGTCAGCCGCTGGCTTTCAGATTGAAACCACCTGGAAAGACCCCCGCCGCTGGTACGCTCTCACCCTCAACCGCAGATGCAAATGGGATCGACTCGACTGAGCTTGCCTTGAAGCCAGAGATGCTAAGGGGTATTCGTCGCGCAGGGTATAGAGAAGGAGAACGTAGCCCCTGGCCCATCATTCGGCGTCGCCCACAACCGGCCATGATGACGATCTACGATGGATCTGCTGATGGAGAGGCCCATCCCCATGCCGTCGCCCTTCGTCGTGTAGAAAGCTTCAAACAGCTTCTCAATGCCCTGCGGCGAGATGCCCACGCCCGAATCCTGAACTGTCAGCCGCACGTAGCCATCTCCGTCCGCCTCCGTCCGGATGACCATCTCCCTCGGACGATCGTCGACGCGCTGCATCGCATCGGAGCCATTGCGGAGCAGGTTGAGGATGACCTGCTGTAACTGCACGCGGTCCCCGAGAGCTCGAGGCAGATAGTTCGCAAGCTCCTGCCGGAGGATCACCCGGTCCCGTGCCAGATCATCCGAACTGAGCGCAATGACCTCGCGGACAGCATCATTCAAGTCGACCACTTCGGCCGTGAACTCCTTCTTGCTGAAAAGGGCGCGCAGCCGAGTGATCACGTCGGATGCCCGGTTGCCGTCACGAATAATGCGCCGAGCCGCCTCCTGCGCCGAGTCGATGTTTGGAGCCCCCGTCGAGAGCGTGCGGACGCAGATGCTGGCGTTCGTCACGATCCCGGACAGGGGCTGGCTGATCTCGTGCGTGATCGATGCCGTCAAAGCCCCAAGGCTCGTCACCCGTGCCATATGCGCGAGCTCCGACCGAAGTTGGCTCAGAGCCTCTTCCGCAAGCCGGCGTTCGGTGACATCCTGAATCGCCCCGATATACTCCAGGCGGCCATCTTCCCGTTGGCTCGCTTTGGAGGTGACGTGCACATACTTCACGATGCCGTCCGCCAGACGCAGTCGAATCTCGTAGTCCTGGTCATGTCCCGAATCTCGCGTCTGTCCCATCTTTTCCGCAAACATCGAAGCATCCTCCGGATGGATCCGGTCGCCGATCCGATCCAGCGTCACTGGCTCATTCGCTCCAAAGTCAAAGATGCGGCGTGCCTCTTCTGAAACCACAACATCCTCTTTCTCCAGGCTCCAGGAAAAGGTGCCGGTCGAGCTGAGTTGTTGCCCCTCTGCGAGGAAAGCCTCGTTCCGCTGTAACTCCACCTGGGCACGCTTCCGGTCTTCGATGTCGGTCATCAGTGCATACCAGCCTGTGATTCTGCCCTCCGCGTCTCGCATGGGTCGTGCGCTTCGGCGGAACCACCGGTAGACGCCATCCGCTCGGAGATAACGTTGTTCGTACTCGTGAGGAGTTCCGGTCGTGATCGAGTGCTTGAAGATTTCGAGTGAGCGGGCCCGGTCTTCTGGATGAATGGATTCGTTGGTCGCCCAACCTCCTCTCATCTCCTCGAACGTCTTGCCGAAATAGTCAAGGAGCTGCCGATTGAGAAGCACGACTTCACCCTCGGGACTCATCGCGCATACGAACCCCGGAATGCTGTCGATCACCCTCCGAAGTTCTTCAACGATCCGCGCCCGTTCCGCCAGACTCGCGTCGAACTGCGACTGCACCTGCCGAAGCCGCCGTTGATACAAACCCCAAAGCAAAGCCAGAAACGCCGCGCCGCACAAAACACGGAACCACGCCGTCTGGTAGTAAGCCGGAGCGATGGAGAAGTCCAGTGACGCTCCAATCTCGTTCCAAACTCCGTCGTTGTTGCAGGCGATCACGCGGAAGCGATAATGACGGGGACCCAGATCGTTATAAAACGCCTGGCGTCGCGGCCCTGGCTCCTGCCAGCTCGTGTCGCGGCCCTCAAGCATGTACCGAAACATCACCTTTTTCGGAGCGGAGAAGCTAAGTGCCGTGTAGTCGATCTCGAGATCGTGGGTGAGTGCAGGCAGCCTGAGACCCTCCTGTGGCGGGGAGCTCTTTCGATCTGCTACAACACCGGTGATATACACCGGCGGCGGCAACGTGTTGCCTGCCATATGAGCCGGATCGATCGTTTGCGCCACGCTGTTGTTGGCAAACCACAATCGTCCGTCAGGCCCTCTTGAACTCCCGCTGAAGTGACTCTTCCCCGCCTGAACTCCGTCCAGAGCGTCGAAGAGTCGGAACCTCAGCTTGGCGTCAGTCTCTTGCCACCACCGCTGTACTTCCCCCTTCGGAATCTCGATCAGACCACATGCAGCGTAAAGCCAGAGATCACTCTGGTCATCCGCATTGATCGTGTAGACATCGTCGCAAGGCAGGCCATTGCGGACGCTAAGAGTTCGCTGCTTCCCATCCTTCCATCCCGCGATGCCCCCATAATCGGCAGCTCCAAGGATCGAGCCGTCAGGAGCCTTGAAAAGCGCATTGATAGTGATCTCCGGACGGTCGACAAACCGGAAAAGCTCAAGCTTCCCGGAACGAAGACGCGCCAGGCTGCTGCCATCCTTACTGTTCACCAGACCAAGCCATATTCCAGCCTTCGGATCGGACGCCAGGCGAAACGTTCGCGGCAACGGCGGCTCCAGAAATTCTTCCTGGATTTCAAGATTCTGCAGGCGGAGCAGCGTTGCGGGCGGTCCATTCGCCTGGACCCATATATTGTGATCGGAATCTTCCGCCAGGCCCCGCACCGTTCCGATCGCGCGCCCATCCTTTCGCTTGATCTGACGGAACGTTCCGTTCGTGCTCCCCCCCTCGTGGACCCAAAGCGTGTTATTCATTCCGACCCATAGCCTGCCGGTGTGATCTTCAAGGAGAGAGGTCACAAAATTTCCAGGCAGGCCTTTGCCGAGTTCAGGCGAAATCGAGCCATCGACCAGAGCCTGAAGGTGGTCCGCTCCGATCCAGACGGTACCGTCCCGTGCGGCAAGAACGGACTCGACAACGTCTTCGCTGAGTCCTTCGCGCTTGGTAAATGTGGTCACGCGAAGATCGCGCAACATATCCATACCGTTCGAGGTGGCGAACCACACGTTCCCTTCTCGATCTTCGAAAATCTGGTTGACGTAGTCGCCGGACAAGCCGTCGGCACTTCCGAAATGATCGACCTCACTTCCGTGAATTCTGTAGACTCCCTGATTCCCTGTTCCGACCCATAGATTGCCCTGGCGATCGATCAGGAGCGCTTGGACCTCGAGCGTTTCTCCATCGAGCTTTGGAACCATGAACGGCTCCATCGCACCATTCTCGATGTGTTGCAGTCCTCCCCCGTGACCGGAGGTATCCACTCCCACCCAGACAGACCCATCGGGCGCTGCGGCGAACGCCACCACCCCACCAGTTCCCTGATGGGATCGCAAAGCTGCAGGCCGATAGATCTTGGTTGGTGCAGCGTTCCAGCGGACGACTGCCGTGTCGTGTCCGACCCAAAGATCGCCTGAAGAGTCCTCCGCGAGACCTATTGCGGCCGATAGTCCCGCTCCATCTCCGGTGCCGTAGCTGAAACACTGAACGTCCGTGCCGTGAATTCGACAAAGGGGTAATGCGCGAGGGCCAGACCCGGATCTCGTGACCCAGATCGCACCCTTCTCGTCCTGCAGAATTGCGTTAAATTCACGTCCAATGAGAAAGCTCGTGGAGTGGTGGTTCACCCAACGCGTCAGACCATTCTCCGTCGCGATCCATAGACTTCCGTCCTTAGCGCCCAGCACGGCATGGACATCCGCAGATGGCAATTTGTCGCTAGATAGCGAGGTCCAGGGAACAAATTCAACGCCATCGAATCGCAACACTCCAGTCGACGTGCCTATCCAGAGGTATCCATCCGTTGTTTGCGTGATCGAGACTGGCTGCCCGCCAAAATTACCGTCCTGAATTCTCCACGCAGTATGTCCATACTGTGAGATCCGGTGGGTGGGATCGAGTGCAGCCACTTTTCCCACCGAAGCGAGAAGGAACAACGCAAGATATACGAATGCGCGCGACACGTTCGAACTTTCCTTGTTCGCGGTGGCTGGAAGCCGATGCGGGGCCACTTGTTCCTCCCAAACGAAGCCAAAGCCGGTCGACGAGCGAGTCTCACCGTCAACGTCCGAAACGTGCGAATCGTAGCCATTTTGCGGGCTTCGAGTCGTCTTCCTGTGGAGCCGTTTTGCTCGCTAGACGATAGCACGCGACGAATGCGAATCCCACGATATTGCCTGTAACCTAGACCAAAGTATCGGTCGGTACCTTTGCCCAATGGCTTCATCGCTGCGTTTAGGGCCAAATGGCAGGAGGTGGGTGGGGCCAGATCTGAGAAACACCGCCCTCCTGATCACGTGGGGCGTCCATGAAAGTCTTCCGCGACGCCTCGCGCGCAGCTCCCTACGAAGCAATTCCGCGCTCTTGGTGGGAGAGCCAAGCGCTAAATTCAGCAAACGGGAGTCCTAATGACAGTGCGGTTTGGTACAGCAACGATGAAGGCTGCCCAGGTAGCTGCCGCTGGAGTCAGTCTTAAGATCGTCGAGTTGGGAATTCCCAAACTCGGCCCCGGACAGGTGCGCATCAGGATTCGCGCCTCCGGCGTGTGTTACGGCGACTCCATCATCATTGAAGGCCGCAAACCAGGAATTCCATACCCACGTGTACTCGGGCATGAAGTGGCCGGAGTGGTGGATGCACTCGGGGATGGAGTGACAGACTGGCAAGTGGGCCAGCGTGTGGGTGTCGGCTGGCATGGCGGCCATGACGGCACCTGTCGCGAGTGCCGCCGCGGAGAGTTTCGGAACTGCCGCAATGAGAAGAATCCCGGTATCAGTTGTGACGGCGGCTATGCAGAATACATGGTGGCACCGGTGGCAGCCTTGGTCTCGCTCCCGGACGCCCTCAGCGATATCGCGGCTGCACCGCTGTGTGCTGGAGTCACTATGTTCGACGCTCTACGGCACACCGGCGCATTCCCTGGTGATCTGGTCGCGGTGCAAGGCATCGGTGGACTCGGCCACCTTGGAATTCAATTTGCCAACAAGTTCGGTTACAAGGTGGCAGCGATAGGCCGCGGCTCGCAGATTGAACCCTCGGGCGATGAAACTCGGCGCCGACGTGTATATCGACAGCAGGCTCAAGGACCCTGCTGAGGAGCTACAAAGGCTATGCGGTGCAAAAGCCATCCTCGCCACAGCCCCAGACTCAAAGGCGATGAGCGAACTGCCAGCCGGCCTGGGTCCGAACGGCAATCTTCTCTTGATCGGAGTAACCACCAGCCCCATCGAGACACCTCCGGTCCAGCTCATTCGGGGGAGTAAGTCGATGCAGGGATGGGGCGGGGTCACTCCGACTAATTCGGACGATGTCCTGATCTTCGCCGAGCTACGGGCAGTACGTGCGATGATCGAAACCTATCCGCTGGAACAGGCAGCCGAAGCATGCGCCCGCATGATGAGCGGTAATGCGGATTTCCGCGTCGTGCTGACGATGCCATGACGTGGACCGCACTCTAACTCTCCCTGGCAGGACGGTCATCGCGAAGGGGGCCGTGCGTTACCGTACCGCCGATACTTCACCGAACGCAGAAATTGGTGAGCCATCGAGACTGCGGTGGCGCCGTCTCCCGCTGCTGCGGCGCACCGTTTTGTCGAGTTATGGCGGACATCTCCGGCAGCGAATAGGCCTGGAATGCTTGTTTCCATGAAGAATGGGGCCCGACCATCTGTCCACATCCCTCCTGACAAGCTCGACCGGTCGAGATCTGAGCCGGTCAGGACATAACCCGCCGGGTCGCAATGCAGCACGCCAGGTTTGGCCCAGTCGGTGCGGGGCCTGCCTCCGATACAAACGAAGACGTTCTGCGTCTCGATGTCGGCGGTCTCACCGGAAGTTACATGGCGATACGTTATGCTTTCCAGAGCCTCGTTCCCATACAGCTCAACTAACTCTGTCCTCGTCAGAACCGTAATCGAAGCGGTGTCTTCAATCCGCTCCAGAAGATAGGCTGAAAGTGTATCTTTGAGGCACTCGCCTCGCACCAGCATCGTTACCTTTGACTGTCGCGCGAAGTTCAATGCGGCCTGGCCGGCGGAGTTACCACCACCCACAATCACCACATGCCCTTTGCAGATCTCAGCCTCGCTCGAACCCGCGCCATAATAAAGACCGCGATTCAGAAAATCACGTTCTCGTTCAAGCCCGAGCCGAGAGTATTCCACGCCAGTGGCGCAGATCGTCGCTTTCGAAGCAATCTGCTCGCCGCTCGCGAGCCAGCTTAGCTGCCAGCCATCGCGATGCTCGCCGGATATGCCCTCGCCACCCACGATGATCTCCGCACCTAGTCGTTGTGCTTGCTCGCGCGCTCTCTTCGCGAGTTCGGCTCCGGTAATTCCATCGGGAAACCCCATGTAATTTTCGATCTTCGATGTGCTTCCGGCCTGCCCGCCAACCGCTGTCTTCTCGATCACGATCGTGCGTAGCCCCTCGGAAGCCCCATAGAGCGCTGCACTAAGGCCGGCCGGTCCCGCACCAAAGATCGCCAGATCGTAGTGTTCGTACCTCGGCCCTTTGAACCACTCCAGGGCCATTGCTAACTCGCGGAGGCTCGGGCAATAGAGCTTCGAACTCTGACCGATGACACAGAGAGGCAGGCGAGGGTCGGCGAGTCCCGAGACCTCTGCCTGCCTTTGTGCTTCTCCATCAGTACTCAATTCGACCCACTCATAGTCAGAGCAGTTCCGCGTCAAGAAGTCGCGTACTTCGTAACCCCTGGCACAATTCGCTCTACCGTAAATGACTATCCTGCCATGCGACATCTTTTTCCTCCCTGACCCGCACCCTCATTCAGCTGCCGCGCGATCCATCTTTGATCTAAGTTCGAACCGACTCGCGTCTGCAGCATTTGCGGGGCTCTATCTCATTGCTCGAATCACCAGCAATTCGATTACGGCGGAAGCGCCACATTGAATCAATCGGACGAACGTATTGACTATGGCCGATGGGCGCACCTCTATAGGCCGCAGCCGTGTTCTCGAAGATCACACGAAGCTTGAACTGGCGCGCCACGGGGACATCGCGTCTCGCGGGGATAAAGTTCGTGGCGAGAGTTTGGGTGCTACGTGCCTCGGTAACCTGGTGAGCGGCAATCCTCACTTCTTGGTCGTACTTGAGGGACTGCCACGCCAGTTGCAGGCGGCCAATTGACCCGGTCCCGACCTCCGACTCACCTTGCGCACGATGAACCGGCTCTTCTCGACCATCAGCCTTTCTCCGCCCACGGGAATCGAGGATACGCCGCCACGGCCTCAAGGTGCGGTACATCGATGTGCAAAGCTCTCATCAGGTTTGTACGGTGAAACATGAGGTCGATGGCAAGCTTTCGCTGCAACCGGGGTTGAATTATGTACGTAGCACGAAGGCTGCGATGGCGCAGCAGCTTGGGGGGAGTGCGAGAGCGGTGAGCCCGCTCTTCACCGCCGATGACCTCGCACTGCGTGTGCGTGCGCTCACGCGCAGCGATCTTGCGCAGCTGGCGTGTATCGGTGCGTGAAACTCGCTAGGCGGTGTAGGCCATCAACGGGACGCTATTTGGCAGATTGAGCAGGCATTACGTAGGGTAGGGCCATTGCTGAAGGGGAACGACGTAGACTCCTCCACAGCGACGTCGCCGAGCGCGCATTTACTGCTGAATCGCATGGACACCGGAGAACGGTTGGTAGACGACTACTCCGGCACGGGTCTCACGACAGGTCCGCATGCCATGGCCTACCGCCGTACTAATTTACGAAAGGCCGCCTATTCTCCGCGCTGGAGTTGCAGAAGAAGTGCGATGGCGAGTCCGTCACAACGGTTGGTGCGGTGATCACGCGACAGCGGCCCGGCACACCTCTGGGTTCCATTTTCCTCTCCATGGAAGACGAGACCGGGATCGCCGAATTCGTCATCCATCCGGACCTCTATGAGCGTGAGCGCGCTCTCGTGACGCGCGGTAAGTTCCTCAAGGCTTATAGCGGGCTACAGAACCAGCACACCGTCGTCCATGTAAAGGCAAAGCACCTACGTTGCTCGCTGCTGAGGCCATTGACCTGCAGTGCACAACTTCCACTAGACCTGCCACCACCCACGTACAGGAGGCGAACCTCACAGGATCGATCCCCAAGTTTCTCGGTGCATGGCCGGCCTGAGGGCGATGATGAAGAGTACGAATCGGCGTAACCGGCTTGTAGGCGCGATGCGAGCTCTTTCCCACGCCAGCACGAGCCGACATCAGGGGAGCGATCATTCGTCGCTGACTGCATTGGCGATTTGGCATCAATCGAGAAGTATCCCTGGCAAGAGGTTCCCCGTCCGACTTTATTGGCTCGAGCCCGTGCGCATCGGCCAAGAACGTTAGTTATGAAAGTAACGGTTTTCCCGGATGATATCCGGATTTGAATCGTTGCGGATGTTATCTCGGGATTCTCAGGACCAGGGTGTCGAGTTGATACTTTGGTCTCGATCGATACGTTGGTCCAATCGCGCGGCCAGGGCTGTTCTGGCTCAATGGTCAGAGTTATTTCAATCGGGATATACAAAAGAGGCTCCCATAAATATATTGAACGCCCCCCAATTTCAATGAATGGGATCTCCGTCTATCCCACTCTTAGTTCCGATTTCAGAGAGGAGAACAAAATGGCAACAAAAGGAAGAATCCTGGTGCTCGTCTCGAGCGGTCGCGGTTTGCCTTTGAAGGATGGCAAGGTTTATACCGGCGCCGGCTACTACCTGAACGAAATGACGGTCGTGGTTCGCGGCCTAATGAAGGAGGGCTATGAAATCACCTTCGCCAACCCGAAAGGCAACACGCCTCAACCGGATGTGAATTCAGAGGTTGTTGGTTTCTTCGGCGGTGACGCTGCCAGGCTTCAGGATTATTTGATATTCCGCGACGGTCTGCTTGGACTCAGGGATCCATCCCGCATCGCGGACGTCATCGCATCGGGACTGGATCAATATGACGCCGTCTTCGTCCCCGGTGGCCATGGTCCGATGATCGATCTTCTCGATGATCCCGATGCCGGAATAGTGATGCGACACTTTCACGAAACATCTAAGCCTACGGCGGTCCTCTGCCACGGCCCGATATCACTTCTCTCCGCGCTTCCGAATTCGGTGGAGTTCGTTGCCGCACTGGCAGCGGGTGATTCCGCTGGAGCGCACGCAAAGGCTCAAGGCTGGATCTATGCCGGATATAAGATGACGATCTTCTCGACAGCGGAAGAACAGCAACGCGAGCCGCTTGAGATCGGGGGCAAGGTTCTCTTCTACCCGGACTTCGCGTTGCGTACCGCGGGCGGTGATGTAAGTTTGGTGGCTCCATGGCAGAGCTACGTCATTCAAGATCGCGAGTTGATCTCTGGTCAGAACCCATTCTCAGACGAAGCGGTTCTGAAACTTCTCCTGGCGGCGCTCAACGCAAAGAACAAGTGAGTCGGCAGGTGGGGCTGGTAGCTCCCCAGCTTCGGCGCACAGTTGCAGGAGAATCGGACAATGTCGCCATCGAATGATGCACTTTACCGGCAACCAGAGGCGTTCCCGGTTCTTACAACGCCGCAGATCGCCCGCATCCGGCCCCATGCGATAGTACGACCGGTCGGGTTTGGAGAGGTACTCTTCGAACCCGGTACGGTGCGGATGTCTTGTTTCGTGGTCGTTTCGGGGAGACTCGAAATCTCAATGCCCCGACTGTCCGATGAGCAGGTGTTTACAACCCATGGCCCCGGTCAATTCTCTGGTGATGTCGTCTTGATATCTGGGGCCGGCTCGCTTGCTCGTGGGCGGGTTGCCGAACCGGGAGAATTTCTCGAGCTCAGTCCAGACGCGCTCCGCACGCTGATTGCAAGGGATTCTGAGCTCAGCGACATCTTCATGCGCGCATTCCTCCTACGCCGTGTCACGTTGATTTCCGAGGGCATGGGTAATGTAACCATGTTGGGATCGCGATACTCATCGAACACATTGCGCCTACGCGAATTCCTTACCCGCAACGGTCATCCTTACGCCTATATCGATCTCGATAGCGACAAAGCCTCACAGGAACTTCTGGATCGGTTCTACATAAAGCCACAAGACATCCCGGTCGTGATCTGCAGTGGGACGACGCTTTTGCGAAACCCAACCAGCCAGCAACTAGCGGAGTGCCTGGGGTTGACTGGCCATATTGAAAGGGACCGTATCTACGATGTCGCGATTGTGGGCGCGGGCCCGGCGGGTCTGGCCGCAGCCGTGTATGCTGCCTCCGAAGGGCTGGACGCCGTCGTGATCGAATCTCAGTTTCCCGGAGGCCAAGCTGGCGCGAGCTCAAAAATAGAGAACTATCTTGGCTTTCCGATGGGCATTTCGGGGCAGGAGCTAGCCAGCCGTGCGGTTCTCCAGGCAGAAAAATTCGGCGCTCAGATGATGGTCGGTGAGAAGGTGGTGCAGATCAGATGTGACCTGCGGCCCTACGAGCTGACATTGCAAAACGGCGCGCCAATCGAGACGCGAAGCATCGTAATCGCCACCGGCGCCCAGTATAACAAGCCGGAGGTTGAGAATCTGGCAAAGTTCGAGGGGCGAGGCATCTACTACGCCGCCACATTCATGGAAGCCCAGTTCTGCGCAGCCGAGGAAATCATCGTGGTGGGTGGCGGTAACTCTGCGGGTCAGGCGGCAGTCTTCCTGGCAGAGACGGTGCAGAAAGTGTGCATGCTGGTTCGCGGCAAGGAATTGTCCGAAACGATGTCGCGCTATCTCATTCAGCGAATCGTTGAGAACCCGGGCATCGAACTACATCTCGAAACCGAGATTGTTGGATTGGCAGGAGATCCGCACCTTGAGCGTGTCACTTGGCGCGATCGGGCAACGGGTAAAGAGTCAGCGCATGACATCCGCCATGTTTTCATCATGGCTGGTGCTTCACCGCGTACAGATTGGTTGCGTGAGTGTCTTGCTCTTGATGAACGAGGGTTCATCCTCACGGGACCGGATTTGGATCCAGTTCTGGCTACCGCGCCACTGAAGTGGCCGCTTAGTCGGCCTCCGGCGATGCTAGAGACAAGTTTGCCTGCAGTTTACGCTGTCGGAGACATTCGCTCCGGCAACGTGAAACGCGTTGCTTCAGCCGTGGGTGAAGGTTCAATCTCGATCCACCTGGCGCAGATCGCACTAATAGATGATTGATCCTGACGTATCGAATGCCTTGCCACTTCAATGCCGGACTCTAATGACGCCTGAATATGTGGTTATAGCTTGTCAAGCCACAAATCACTGCCTATGCGACCCGCGATTCGTAGTTTCGTTTTCGCGAGCACGGTTTCGACAGTCGACCTAATTTACTAGAATGCCCGTAAGGAGTACTCATGTCGCAGCCGAAGCCCGGGGAACGATTCTCATACTCCTTTCTCGACGAGGAAGGCGATCTGTCTCACGCCGCCGTCGTCGAAAGCATCCTGTCCAACCACGAGGAGGGCCTCTCCCCGGAGATCGACGAGTATGCAGCCGACTGGCTCGAAGCGCTCCCTCTGGATCCGCCTCCGGATTCAGGCGGTCCTGTCAAGTCCTTCACCGTCATGCTCGGCACCAACGACAAGACCTACATTCAGGGCCGCCTCGTCACCCTGACCTTCGAGCGGTAGTCGCGTTGGTATAGACCGTATGAACTGCGGAGGCGTTATGCCTTACGAAGAATTACAACGTCCTGCTCTTGACCACACAGAAGGAGCTTCTCGCTCAGCAGAACCTCGCAGGACACGACGCCCGGGGCGAGACTGGCGAACGCGTCCGTGATTGGAGCGATGAAAGTGTCACGGACGAGGATTCGGGCCTGTCCCTGAAATAGGCGGATCAGGATACCGCGCAATTGCAGCAGGTTCGGGCCGCCTTGCAGCGCTTCGAAGATGGCAGCTACTGTAGATGCCGAATCGACGGCACACCCATCGGAGAGAATCGACTCAAGCAGATACCTTGGGCCATCTATTGCCTGAAACACCAGCAGGACCTGGAGGAAACCTGCCCCAGCCGGCCACTCTCTAATTTATGTCCCACGTTGATACGGTCACCCTATGGTCGACCTCACTCCCCAACGGCACCTCGCCCCCTCCCAGACCATCTGGCCGAGGAGGAGCTCCAATATGACACCGGCTCTCTCTACCCGGACAAAGCCGGAGGCAGATGCCCCAACGAGATCGAGACCACACGCGCAAGCCCGAGAGATCATAGCCAACAATTGACTCCGCTGACTTCCTAATGGCGGTCAATTATTGAAGGCAGGCCGATGCGCTCTTCGAGACCTCTAACGTCTGGAAACGCGCATCGGCGATCATGCATTCATTGACACCTGCAGAAGTTGGCCGTCGTCTATCCACTCGGATATGAATCCCTAAGGACCACAATTCGTCAGAGGACCTATTTCTTGGGATGCTCCGTAGAGTGACGCAGGATCCAGAGTTACCCAGTGCCTGGGATCGTGGCGGGCAGGCTCAAGTGAAACGTTGCGCCGTGCGCGGGACGGAGCTCGGCCCACAAGCGTCCGCCATGAGATTCAATGATTGACCGGCTGATGCGGAGCCCCATGCCGGTGCCACGAGGTTTGGTTGTAAAGAACGGATCAAATATCTGCTCTGCCAGTTCTGGCGCAACGCCCCGGCCTGTGTCACTTACGCTCACAAGAATCTGCTGGTTTTCGGCCCGTTGCGACTGGAGCACAATCTCTCGTGTCCCATCAACGTCCTTCATCGCTTCGATGCTGTTGACGATCAGATTCATGGCGACCTGCTGCAATTGGACGCGGTCCCCTAAGATCTTAGGAAGATCGGCAGTCAGTTCCATCCGGACTGAGACATCGTATCTCACTGCCTCATCGCGCAAGAGAGCGAGAGTCTCTTTAAGGATCTCGTCCATATCGAGAACCTCTCGATCCGGGGCGCCTCTCTCGAACTGTAAACGGATTCTTTTGAGAATCTCGGCAGCACGATGTGCATCTCTTCCGATTCTGGTGACGACTGCACGCACTTCATCGAGATCTGGCTGATCGCGCCTTAGCTTTCGGAGGCCGACGCTGGCATTGGTGATTACACCACTCATTGGTTGACTGAGTTCATGAGCGAGAGAGGCCGTCAACTCTCCCATAGTCGTCACCCTGCTAATACGTGCGAGGTCACCCTGCGCCTGTCGCAAAGCCTCCTCAGCACGCTTCTGATCGTCAATGTCAGTAGTCGTTCCGACGAACTTGAGGACTTTCCCATCCTCATCTCGCAGGACCACAGCCTGCTGAAGGTGCCAGCGATAGGTCCCGTCCTGAGCACGAAGAGAGCGCGTTTGGATCGCGAAACCAGATCCCGAATCCACTCCCTCCCGGAAGATCCTGGCCGCCATCTCTCGATCATCAGGGTGTATCGCGGTCATCCAGGCTTCAGGATGGGATCGTATGAAGCTAAGTGTCTGACCGGCAAACTCAAGCCACACCTGATTGACAAAATCTGGTGTCCCATCGGATTGAAGCGTCCAGGCAGATACGGGAAGGCGTTGCAGTAACCCAACTTGAAGTTCCAAATCAGCAACCAGTGCGGCATTTTCTGCGATTTGCTTCTCTAATTTCTCATTGACTGAAGCTAATTGCTTCGTACGCTGCTGAATGCTGCGTACTCGGAGTTCATACAGCATCCAAAACAACAGGAAAAATGCGGCCACGCATAAGACCAGGAATAAATTGGTCTGAAACCAGGCCGGAGCGATGGAGAACTCCAGATGGTCGCCGGCCTCATTCCACACCCCATCGTTATTGCAGGCGATGACATGGAAGTGATATGTGCCTGGGCGGAGAGTCGTATAGAACGCTTGACGACGAGTACGGACGTCCTGCCAATCCCGGTCGACGCCATCCAGCTTGTACCGAAAAAGGACCTTGTCCGCTGCTACAAGACTCAGTGCGGTATAGTCGATTTCCAAGTTACGAACAAGCGCTGGTAAGCGCAGTTTTCCGGACGCACCGAAGGCCTCGTGATCGGCGATGACTTGCTCGATGTGCACCGGTGGCGGGACGTTGTTGAAGGGAATATGAAGCGGGTCGATGACACTGACGCCATCCTCGCCTGTGAACCACAACTTCCCATCGGCTGACCTGGCAACACGAGGGCTATAGCCGCCAGCGTAAGCAAAACTCCTGACCCCGTCCGAAATATCGAAGAGGGTGGCCCGGATCGCTCGGTTGAGATGCGCGCCGTGATCCGCCGCGTCGGTCCAGGCCTCCAACTCCGAGGCCGCAATGCGCACCAGTCCGCAGGGTGCCCTCAGCCAGAGCGAATGGGCATCGTCTTCGAACGTCCAGTGGACCCCATCGCACGGCAGTCCATCCTTGCTGGTGAGGGTCGCAACGTGGCCGTCTTTCAACCGGCTGAGACCGCCCTCAGTGGCCGCCCAGAGCGTGCCGTCGCGATCGAAGCGAAGATCGTTGACGATGCCCTCGCCAAGCCCATTCGTGGAGGAATAGGACGCTTGCACCTTTCCATCGGCAAGATAGGCCAGGCCGCCCTGATAGAACCCGAGCCACAGACCGCCGCGGGATGGGTCTGAAGCGAGAACCCCAGCGGGATCCTTGTGCCCTAACCCAGACCAGGGAATTTGCTGGACCTGGTGTTGCGGGGACAGCGAAATAAGTCCGAGAGCCTGGTTGGCGATCCACAGATTCCCTGTAGGGTCCTCGGCGATGGAATGCACGACTCCCCCCGGAATTTCGCTTAGGGGCTCGAAACGGCCATTCTCCAGATAGCCAAACTTGTAAGTTGTGGCAACCCAAATACGACCATGCTTATCTTGAAACAAAGACGTTGGCGCGTGTCCGTCGAGCTTCCCGTCCAACCTGGCGCTGCCGGTGCGAGGAATGGTGACTTGCCCATCGTCCCAGCGGTTGAAACCGCCAAACGTGCCGAACCAGACGGTTCCGTCCGTAGACGCAAGAACCGAGCCGACGATGGCATCCGCGAGGCCTTCCCTTACATTCAACGTGGAGACGGCAAACTTGCGAAAGCGATCGAGCCCGTCAAGCGTAGCAACCCAGGTATTGCCTTCTCGATCGACAAAGATACGGGAGACGTCACTGCCAGAAAGGCCGTCGGACTGCGTAAACGCATCCGTCCTGCCCTGGTGTAGATGCACAAGGCCCCTGTCGAGTGTCCCAATCCAAAGACTGCCTTCACGATCCCGCAAGAGCGTTTCGATCCGGCTCTGCCGCTCATGGCGAGAGACTGGACCGGCTTCGGTCTTTCCATCGACGAATCGATAAACTCCGCCCTTCCATCCGATCAGCAGTGCGCCGTCTGCGTCTTCAGCAAACGACTGTATACCATTCAGATCGCCGGGCAGCGAATAGAACTTCGGAAGGCCCGGTTTCCATCGCCACAGCCCGTTCATCACACCGGCCCAGAGATTGCCTTTGCTGTCCTCATACAACCCAAACGGACCGGGGCCAAGGCCGCCGTCTGCTCCGTCGCAATGGACGCTACCAGTGTGAATCGCACAGAGCCTGCCGCTCGGTAAGCCAAGAGTGCCGACCCATATGAGGCCTTCATGATCTTCAAGGAGCCCGGTGACAAGTTGCCCGGCAAGCTCCGGGTACTGGGTGAGCTTGCCATCTTTCCAACTTAAAAGCCCTTTCGCAGTTCCGACCCAAAGAGTCCCGTCCCGCGCGGCGAGCAGGCTCCGAATGGTGTTGGAGGGGAGATGCTGATCCGCCGGCGGCTGCCACGGAACTGCCCTCACGCCATCGAAGCGGAGCAGGCCAAAGTCCGTTCCCAGCCAGAGATAACCGTCAAGCGTCTGGGTAATCGCGTTGATCTTGCCTTTGGTGAAGCCATCGCGAATCTTCCAGGACGTATGCGCGTATTGGCTGATATCCAGGTCAGGACTCAGTGCAAATCCGGACATAGACCAAGCCATCACGACAAACAAGCACGCAGTCGTCATCGCGATTGGTCGCTGCACTCATCCTCCCAAAATGATTCAGGGCTTTCCATTTTACCGGATCAAGAACTCCGTTTCACATGGAGACGTGACGTTGCACCGAGTGGCAAGCCTTGATCCTTGGCCACGAATAGTTTGTTGGACTTGCAGCGCTACTTTCAGCGATGACAAATCCCAGTTGTTGCTAACGGGCCGCGGCACTCATTGAACAAGTATCGGCCCGCAATTGCAGAGTGCTTCCCGGAAACAACTCGCCTTTTCACTTGAACGGCTCAAACCAATAGACGGAAAAGCCCAGAAGAAGGAACGTCTTCTGCCGCGAAGCCGGCGAGCGGATGTCGTCAGGATGGTGGGAAAAGAGCCTGAGAGAAATCGAAACCACGAGGTCCTGCGTAGATTGCTGTGAAGTATGGTGCGATATGGGGCAGATCGGAGGGGTTTCAAGGCGTTCCTGCAGCCGTTTGTACAGCAGTAGTTGTACAGCAGTCTTGCGGGCTGATTTACATGGCGCGAGACGCAATCGCTTGCGCCCGCCGAGTTGCTCAGAACCGGAATTGCTTAGCGACCTGCAAATGTCTGCGAATGCTCGGAAAATCCAAAATGCACCGTCATGGACCGTCAGTCGCCGAAAGTCCTTGGACTCCTAACGCGAAGATCGCGGGTTGGACTCCGGCCCGGGCCACCACTCCCCCACAAACAATGGTGATTTGCGATTCACGCTCTGAGTGAAAGTGAGACCGGACCATGGCTGTGTGATACAAGAGGGATACACCGTCAAATTATTCCTGCACTGCGTCGCAAGCGGGCGCTTGCAGGGGCATAACGAAACCCCCTCAACTGTGCTGCGGATGGGATCTCGCTCCGCGCGGGAAAACGGGAGACGAGGCGAGTTCGACTTCATTCAGCGAAACGGACCACTCTCTCGCGAAGCCCTTCAGTAAGCCATCAGACGCGCATCACGCTGTTGCAGAATTCCAGTGCATCCCCAACCAGGCTCAACAACGTCGAAACCGGCATCATATGCTTCCGGAACGGCGTTGGCTGTTGCCGCCGTGAAAGACGTGGCACAAACCGCAACACTAGCGAACTGGTGAGAACCAGAGTGCATCGGCAAAACACCAAGGATCAACGACAGCTCGCTCGGCCGCTCCGCAGATGCTTTCCTGGAGAACTGGCGCTTAAACACCCCCGAGGAGCTTCGCAAGAAGACAGAACACCGCTTGTCATGTGCATGCGAAATCCACGAACTCAGCAAGGATGGGCTGTCCCCGTGGGCGCCCCACATCTCTCTCAGGTTCGTCCTTGGTGGCAGCCGCATTACCCGAAGCCTCCCGCAGGTCTGATCGCAGTACCGCTAGGGATCGTGCCCCTGCCCACGCGAGACGTGAATGGAAGCGTGACAGTTCCGGATGGCACATGAGCTCGCTACGGCACAGTGCGACCCATCTTAGATCCAATTCCCGTCTTCCACAGTGTCGCTTCTATCGGGCGATAATGGCTCCGTGCCGGCGGCAGGATCCATTCGCAACTTGCGATGCATCATCGTTCTCTCAGCACTCCTGTGCTTGACTGCGCCGCTCTGGCCTCAGATCGGCATGGACTACGCGCGCACCATCTGGCGAGCCACCGATGGGCTTCCTGAAGACACCGTGCAGGCCATCGCAGAATCCACTCAAGGCGAGCTCTGGATCGCGACGACTGGAGGCCTCTCGCTCTTCGACGGTGCCCGCATCCGCGCCTTCTCGCCGGATTCGATCTCGCGCATGGGCGCCAACAGCGTCTTCTCGCTGCTGGTGGAGAAAGACGGCACCGTGTGGGCAGGGACAGAGGGCGCTGGCCTCATACGCATCCACGGCGGCGAGGTGAAGCTCTTCTCCGCCTCCGACGGCCTGACCGATGGCTTCATCCGCCGTGTGCTGCGCGATCGGCGCAGACGTCTGTGGGTGGGAACCGACGATGGCCTCTTCGTACAGCAGGGCCAGCGGTTCGTTCGATTCGATGCAACCGGCAACGTGCCGCGCATGGCCGTGCATGGACTCACCGAGGACGCGCAGGGGCGCGTGTGGGCCGGAGGCTCCGAGCTGATCTGCATCGCGCCAGACGGCAAGGTCACAAGCTTCGAGGTCCCGGGAGAATACAGCGAGTCACGCGTTAAGACGATCCTTCAGACCCAGGACGGGAGCGTCTGGGTGGGGACGGTGGGAGGCCTCGCCGTCCTCAAGGGCGACAGATTCACGCCGCTGCCTGGTCTGCACGCCACCGTACGCACCATGCTCCAGACGCAGGACGGCACGCTGTGGATTGGGACCATCGGGAATGGCCTTTGGAGGTGGCGCAATGGTGTGCTTGCGGAGATAACGCCACACGGACTTCTTCCCAGCGAGACGATCCTCTCGCTGTGCCAGGACTCGAGTTCCCAGCTCTGGATCGGGACACAGAATGGCATGGTCCGTCTCAACTCCACTCCTGTGCATGTCCTCTCGTTACCCAGGGGAAGCGACTCGGACTTCGAGACGCTCTCGGGCGATACTCGCGGTGTGGTATACGTGGCCGCGCAGAAGCTCTATCGCATCGAAGACGGTGCTGCCCGGGAGGAGAAGCTCCCGGAGCTTGGCCCGGTCAGCGTACGCAACGTCTTCACCTCTCGAGAGGGCGAGCGCTGGATCGGCACCGACGGTGGCGGAGCCTACAGAATCTCCCCCAGCGTTGCGGTCCTGCACTACTCCGCTCCCCGCGAGCTGACGAACAACTTCATCCGTGCCTTCCTCGAGAGCCGCGACAGCGCCATCTGGATCGCCACCGATGAGGGACTGAGCTCCATCGGCCGCGACGGCATCCGCAAGTTCACTGAGGCCTCCGGCCTCGCGTACTTCTCAACGCGCTGTCTCCTCGAAGACCGCTCCGGCACCATCTGGATCGGCACCGACCGTGGCCTGAGCGCGTGGCGCGAGGGACACTTCATCGCAAACGAGGCCACGCGCGTCTTGGCGCATGAAAAGGTCTGGTCGATGCTCGAAGACCACGCCGGCACACTTTGGTTCGCGACCCGCGACCACGGCCTCTTCCGCGATCAAGGCGGCGCGCTCGGCCAGATCACCATGCGCCAGGGCCTGCCCTCGAACGGCATCTATCAGCTGCTCGAGGACCGGCGCGGCAACCTCTGGATGACCGGTCCCAACATCATCGCCTCTACTCCAGTGGCGCAGATGGACGGCCCGCTCCCCACCGCGGACCGGCCCGCCAGTGTCACCGTCTACGCCGCTCCCTTCGGCGCAGAAGATGCGCAGTTCTACGGCGGACGCCAGCCCGCGGGATACCTCGCTCCGGATGACTCCGTATGGTTTCCATCCACACGCGGCGTGGCGCACGTGGATCACGCCGCCGCTCCGCCCCATGGACCACCGCCGCGCGCCGTCCTGCTCGGCATCGAGCAGGACGGCCGCCCCACTACGACCAGTGACGGCGTCGTCGACGCGCGTGTCACCCGCGTTAGCCTCCTCTTCTCGGCCATCGACCTCCGGCCCCGCGGCGACCTTCGGCTGCGCTACAAACTCGATGGACTCGACCACGACTGGATCCCCTCCGGGCCGGACGAGCGCGCCACCTACACGAACCTAAAGCCAGGACACTATCGCTTCCGAGTACAGGCCTTTGAAGGCTCGCAGCCGGAACAGCTCTCGGAGGCTTCCGTCGCGTTCGTCAAGAACAGGGTCTTCTATCAGGCCGCGTGGTTCTATGTGCTTTGTCTGCTGCTAGCGGGCGTCCTGTCCTGGGCGATCTACCAGGTGCGCATCCGGCAGATAGCAACGCGCTTCGCGGCGGTACTCGAAGAACGAACCCGGCTCGCGCGCGAGATACACGACACGGTCATCCAGGGCTGTACCGGGCTCTCCGTCGTGCTCGAGGCGATGGCGGTCGAGGAAGCGCATCGCCAGTCGGAATCCTCCCCTCTGCTGGGTGTTGCGCGCGAGCAGACCCGAGGTGTCATCGACGAGGCGCGGCGGGCCGTCTGGAACATGCGCAGCGACGACGGTCAGGTCGTCGACCTCGCGCAGACGCTGCGCCTTCTCGCCGAACAGACGATGCGCGAACATCGTGAGATTCGCGTCGAGGTGTGCGCCTCCCACAACATCGATCTTCGCGCCGCGGTGCATCATGAGGTAATCATGGTGGTGCGCGAGGCCGTGAACAACGCCGTGCAGCACAGCGGCACCGGGCGCATCGCGATCGCCTCCATGCAAAACGACCGCGGGCTGGAGGTACAGGTGGTAGACGATGGTATCGGCATTGCAAGCGATCAGCTGCTCTCTCCCACGCCGGGACACTTCGGTCTGATTGGGATGGCGGAGCGTATGAAGCGCCTGGGAGGGACCTTGAAGATCGAAGCCGCATCCGATGGCGGCACCAGCGTCGTGCTTCGTGTGCCAGTCCGCAGCAGAGTTCGGGGGATCGCATGAGCCAGCCTGCCTCGGCCCCGGAGAAGCTCCGCGTCATGATCGTCGAAGACCATCCCATCATGCGCTTCGGCATCGCCGCCATCCTCAACGCGCAGCCGGACATGGTCGTGGTCGCGCAGGCAGAGACGGCCGCCTCCGCTCTGGAGACCTTTCGCCGGACGCAGCCGGACCTCACGCTGATGGACCTCCGCCTGCCCGACGGCAGCGGCGTGGATGTCATTCGTGTAATCTGCGCCGAGCGCCCCGCCGCGCGTGTGGTGGTCCTCACAACCTACGAGGGCGACGAGGACATCCACCAGGCCCTCGCAGCCGGAGCCCGCGGCTACCTCATCAAAGGCATGTCGCATGAACTGCTGCTGAAGGCCGTCCGCCGCGTGGAGCAGGGCCAGCGCTTCCTTCCTCCGGTCATCTCTGAGGCGCTGTCGCATCGCCCTTCAGGCTCGCAGCTCACGCAGCGCGAACTCGAAGTGCTCAAGCTGATGTTCGAAGGTCTCTCCAACAGAGAGATCGCCGACCATCTCGGCATCAAAGAGGCGACCGTCAAGACGCACGTCAGCGTCATCCTGACGCGGCTCAACGTAGAAGACCGCACGCAGGCGGTCGTCGAGGGCCTGAAGCGCGGCCTCATTCACCTGTGATGGCCGCGGCCTCCGACTTTCGGCGGATGCCAGCCGTCCCCTCGAATGCGTATCGTGTCGACTGTGTGGATCAAGACCGTCATCCCGTGCTGTCTCGCGCCGGTGCTCTGTCTCGCCGGTGTCGCGCAGACCTCCAGCGCCGCAAGCGACACCCAGGCGTTCTGTCCCCCCATCGCTATCGGTGCGGACGTCTCGTTCCTGCCGCAGACTGAAGCCTCAGGGCACCACTTTTCCGACTCCCGTGGCGCTCGCCCCGGCCTCGAGATCCTGCGAGAACACGGCTATGGCTGGGTGCGGCTGCGGCTCTTCGTCCATCCCATGACACTGCCGAACGACCTCAGCTACACGATCGCCACAGCCAGGCAAGCCAAAGCGCTCGGCTTCGGCATCCTGCTCGACTTCCACTACTCCGACGATTGGGCCGACCCGCAGCACAACAACGTGCCGAAGGAGTGGGCCAGGCTAAGTCACGCACAGCTCGTCGACCAGGTCTTCGCCTACACCCGCGACACGATCGCACAGTTCCGCACCGCCGGCGTGCTGCCCAATGTCGTCCAGATCGGCAACGAGATCACCTCCGGCATGATGTGGCCCGACGGCAAGCTGCCCGACAACTGGAACCACTTCAACGGTCTTCTCCTCGCGGCCGCACGCGGTGTGCAGGAGGGCAGCAGGCCCGACAAGCGCCCGGCAATCATGATCCACATCGACCAGGGCGGTAACAGCGAAACCACCGAGTGGTTCTTCTCCCACCTCATCGCCGCGCATGTCCCGTTCGACATCATCGGGCAGTCCTACTACCCATGGTGGCAGGGCAGCCTGAAGGACCTGCGCGACAACCTCGCCTATATGGCGAAGACCTACCGTAAGCCAATCATCGTGGTCGAGACGGCCTGGAGCTGGAAGCCGGATAACTATACGAAGAAGCGCGGCCCCTTCGACGAATCTCCCGAAGGACAGGCGGAGTTCCTCCGGGCCGTCGCCCAGGCAGTCGCGGACACGCCGGATCATCTCGGCAAAGGTGTCTTCTGGTGGGAACCTGCCGTCGGCAACGACCTCGTCCGCCGCGGTCTCTTCGACGACAACGGCAAGGCCCTGCCCGCGCTCGATGTCTTCGACGGCTGCATGACTCCTCCGCAGGCGACCCCGCCGGCACCGCATTCTCACGAATACAAGTAGGCCATGGAGTGATCTCGCAGCGCCCTTCCCTTCCTCTGCATCTCGTCGCAGCGATCGTCGCCGCACTTCTTGCAGCCACGGCTCACGCATCAGCGCAGAACATCGTCACCATCGACGCCACGGCGCCACAACGCACGCCGCAGCCGGTCGCGGCGCATCTCGGCGCGGACCGCAGCCCCTCTGGCGAGACCATCGGCGTCAACTCCGAGTACCTCACGCGAAACGGAAAGCCATGGCTGCCGGTCATGGGCGAGTTCCACTACTCCCGCTACCCGCGCGGCCAGTGGCAGACCGAGCTCGAGAAGATGAAGGCTGCCGGAGTCGGCATCGTCTCCACCTACGTGATCTGGATCCACCATGAAGAGACCGAGGGCAGCTTCGACTGGACCGGGCAGCGCGACCTGCGCGCCTTCGCCGAGCTCTGCGCGCGGGAGGGGCTCTACCTCTATCCGCGCATCGGCCCCTGGGCGCACGCCGAGGCGCGCAACGGCGGCCTGCCCGACTGGGTGCTCACGAACAGCCCCGTTCGCCAGAACGATCCCGTATACCTGCGCGAGGTCGCGGCCTTCTATCAGCAGATTGGCGAACAGCTGCATGGCCTCATGTGGAAGGACGGCGGCCCAGTCATCGGCATCCAGCTTGAGAACGAGTACCGCGAGCACGGCCCGGGCAAAGGGGCCGAGCATCTGCACACGTTGAAGAAGCTCGCCCTGGATGCAGGGCTCGACGTTCCGCTCTACACGGTCACAGGCTGGGACGGCGCCGTGATCCCTCTCGACGCCGCGTTGCCCGTCTTCGGCGGCTATCCCGATGCCCCCTGGGACGGCTCGCCGAAGCAGCTTCCCGCTCCCGATGTCTACGCCTTTCGCTTCGAGAACCGCGCCGCCGGAAGCATGGGCGCTATCGGAGGCAGCGGTCAGGGCGCAGCTTCGGCCTACGCCGGCACGCCGTTCCTCACCGCCGAGATAGGCGGCGGCGTCGAGGACACCTATTTCCGCCGGCCCGCACTCAACGCGGACGATGTCGCAGCAGTAGCACCCGTCATGCTCGGCAGCGGAGCGAACCTGTTGGGCTTCTACATGTTTCACGGCGGCCGCAATCCCGACGGAGGCCCCATCACACTGCAGGAGTCGCAGCGCACCGGTTATCCCACGGATGTACCGGTGAAGGGCTATGACTTTCAGGCGCCACTCGGCGAGTTCGGACAGGAACGCGAGTCGCTGAACAAGCTGAAGCTGGTGAACTACTTCCTCGAGGATTTCGGGGGAGAGCTTGCCCCGATGCAGGTGCATGCCCCTGCCGCAACGCCCGCGTCGCCCGCGGACCTCAGCATGCCGCGCGTCGCAGCGCGCACCGCGGGAGATGCCGGCTTCCTCTTCGTGAATAACCATATCCGCAACGCCACGTCGCGCAGATATGGAGGGTTCCAGGTGCGGCTCAAGCTGCCGGAGGGCGAACTGCGCGTACCGGCCACGCCCATCGACCTAAAGCCCGGCGTCTATGGCATCTGGCCCGTGAACCTCCGGCTCGGCGAAGCGACGCTGCGATACAGCACAGCGCAGCTCTTCCAGCGCATACACCGCGCGGGACGCACCTACACGTACTTCTTCGCGATTCCCGGCGTCGAACCCGAGTTCCTCTTCGTTGCTGGAACAAAGCTGCCGGCCGGAGATCGTAACATCAGGATCCAGCCCACCGCGCAGGGTCTGATCGTCCGCCCCCAGCTCGGCGCGACCAAGACACTCGATCTGCCAGGCGCCGAAACGATCGTGCTGCTTACTGAGCCCGAGGCGGAGGAGATCTGGCGCGGCGACGCTCCCGGCCTCCTCGTGCAATCGAAGGCCGCGGCCTTCTCGCATGGCAAGCGCTGGACGCTGGAGCAGACCGGCGATCCCCACTTTGGTTTCAGGATCTTCGATGCTGAAGCCAAAGTCACCAGCCACGACGCGCACGTCTCCCGTGGCCCCGCGAACGGCCTCTTCCGAAGCTGGAGTGCGAGCCTACCGGCCATCGACCTGCCCGTGCGCCTGACGATGTCGAAGCCCGCCGGCCCCATCCCCCCGTACACCATGGGTAAGAGCTTTCCCTGGCGTAAGCAGCCGGTCCCCCTCGCCCCGGACGCGCCCGACTTCGAGCGCGCGGCAGCGTGGACGATCAGCCTTCCCGCAATACCGCTGCGCCCGGAGCTCGCGGGTGCGCTTCTCCGCGTGCGCTACCAGGGCGATGCCGCACGGCTCTACGCCGGCAACCAGCTCCTCGACGACAACTTCTGGAACGGTGCTCCATGGGAGATCGGGGTAACGCAGACCGGCGTAGAGACCGCGGTGCCCTCTACGCTCCAGCTGCGTATCCTTCCCCTGCCCCGGAGCCATCCGATGTTTCTCGAAGGAACCGTGGCCCCTCGCTTCCGAGACGGGAAAGCCCTGGAGCTTGACTCGGTAGCGCTTACGCCTGTCTACCAGTTCTCGTTCACGTTGAGCGACGACCGCTGAGCCGGTGTTCCAAACCGTGTGGCAAAGAATTCTGCACGCCCTCCGTCTTTCGGCGGATATCAGCGGCATACTCCGGCGCATAGAGTTTCATCGCTGCGGCGCACGCCATCTTTTGTGTTGCGCAGGCCGCCACGATACGACCGATTGTAGGCATTGCCTTTTGGAGGCACGCGTTTCATGATCTTTTCTCTCTGCCCCTCGCAACGGATTCTCTCGCCGCGTCATCTCGCCGGGCTCCTTCTGCTGGCCTCGCTTCCCACCTCACTCCTTGCGCAGGCCGGATCCGCCACCATCAGCGGCACCGTGGAAGACCCAACCGGCGCCGTCATTCCCGGGGCGAAGGCCACGCTGATCCAGGAATCCACCCAGGTCGCGCGCAACACCGTCGCCGACAAGGACGGCGTCATCGCCTTCGTTGCCGTGCCCGCCGCGATTTACGACGTCCTCGTCACCGCGCCCGGCTTCCGCCCCACGCGCGAGAACGGCATCGCCGTCCATATCAACGATCAGCTCGACCTCCGCGCCATCGTGCTCAAGATCGCCTCCAGCGACGCAAGCGTAACCGTCACGACGGAGACCGGTGACATCACGCCCACCACCTCCGGCGAGCAGTCCTACACGCTCTCGGACAAACAGATTCAGAACCTCAACGTCGAAAGCCGCAGCGCCATCGAGCTGCTCGACCTCATCCCCGGCGCGGCCAACACCGGCAACTTCACCAGCACCTACAACCGGCAGCAGGCGGGCTTCGGACAAAACGCGAGCACCTACACCATCAACGGCAATCGCTTCGATCAAGTGCAGATTGTCTCCGATGGCGCGCCTGTGACCGACCTCAACACCGCTGGCGCCGCCGCCGTCACGCCAAACGTCGACATGATCTCCGAAGCCAAGGTGGAGACCAGCGCCTTCTCCTCCGTGCAGCCTGACGGCCCCATTGTCTTCCGTACGCAGACCAAGTCTGGCGGAGACCACTTCCACGGCGAAGCCTATCTGCAGGCCCGCAACCACGTCTTCGACGCAACGGACCCCTACACGAAGGCTCTTGGCCTCCCCAAGGCGCAAAGCTCCTTCTACTACACCGGCTTCAACATCGGCGGCCCCGTCCTCTTCCCCGGCTCGAACTTCAACAAGAACCACGACAAGCTCTTCTTCTTCGTCGCGACCGAGATCACGCAGCAGCACGTCGACCTCGGCACGCAGGGAGGCATTGTCCCCACGCCGCAGATGCGCCAGGGCATCTTTACCTCGGCCGAGCTCAATGCCCTCTCCGGCGGCGTCTACCGCAACTACTACGTGACCAACGCGCCCTGCGTCGGCTACGCCTACTCCTACACGCCTTACTGCACCGGCGTCACCTACGCGAATGGCTACAACGGCGTCGTGAACACCGCAGCCACCGATGCCGGCGCTCTGAAGCTGATCAACGCGCTCTTCCCGCTTCCCAACACCAACCCCGCCAACAACGCGCAGGGCTACAACCTCATCACGGACATCGTCACCTCCGACCCGCGCAACCAGGAGAACCTGAAGCTGGACTACAACATCAGCCAGCGCCTGCATCTCTCTTCGCGCTTCAACCACGAAAACGAAAGCGTTCCCGCCCCCTATGGCCCGTACAACACAATCAACTACAACACCATCGTCTATCCGGCCGCGCAGAAGGGTTCCAACTCCTCCAACTCGCTCGTCACCAGCCTCACGGCTACGCTCTCCAATACGCTGACCAACGCGCTCACCGTCTCCTACACCCGCTTCGCCCTCGGCATCACCCTCGGCAATCAGAGCGCCGTCTCGCGCAGCAAGCTCTCCTATCCCTACGCAAACGTCTACCCCGGCTCCGACGTTCTGCCGAACGTCAGCTTCAGCTACCCGCATGCCAGCAACCAGATCCCCGGAGGCGAGACTCCTCCCTTCACCGGCGTCCAGAACACGACGACCATCAGCGATGGCCTCACCAAGAAGCTTGGAGCGCATCTGCTTGAGTTCGGCTTCTACGACGTCCTCGCCCGCTACAACAACCTCACCACCGGAAGCGACAACGGCACCATCTACTCCACCATCGCCACCTATGGGACCTACGGCGCCACGGGCGATCCCACAACCGCCTATCAGGCCATCAACAACTCCACCGGCAACGAGTTCGCCGACCTGCTCGTCGGAGACATCGCCGGATACACCCAGTCCAGCTCCAACGTCATGGCGCACATGCGCAACAAGCGTTTCGACTTCTACGGCGAAGACACCTGGAAGGTGAACAACCGCCTGACCGTGAACTACGGAGCGCGCCTCGACCACATCGCCTGGTGGTACGACACCAACGGCCTCATCTCCGTCTTTAACCCTTCCGCCTACAGCGCATCCGCCGCCATCACCGCATACTCCGGTATGCAGGACCACGCGACCAACTCCTCCATCGACATCTCCGGCCGCAAGCCTCTCAACTTCGAGTTCGCGCCCTCCGCCGGCTTCGCCTTCGATCTGGACGGCAGCGGGAAGACCATCCTCCGCGGAGGCTTCGGCACCAACTACTACGTCGATCCCGGCATCAACGCCTACTCAGCCGTCGGAGCGCCGCCCAACCTCGACATCTTCAGCTACTACGCCAGCTCCGGCACGCCACTCACGCTCTCCACCGTTTCCTCCATCAGCCCCGCTTCCAACCCTGGCGTCGTCTACGGCAGCGCCGATCCCAATGACCACGCCGCTCCCGTCACTTATTCCTGGAACCTCGCCGTCTCGCACATCTTCCCGGCGGCCATCCATCTCGAGACCAGCTACGTCGGCAACACGACGCGTCACCTCAACGGCTACTACGCCACCAACCTCGTTCCGCTGAACTCGGCGACCACCGCGCACGACGGCGGCCCCTACTTCGGTGGCAATTACTACCAACAGCTCTACCGCCCCTACAAGTCCTACGGCGACATCGGCTACAACACCCATAACCTCGGCTCCAACTATCACTCGCTGCAGGTCACCGCCTCGCGCAGCAAGGGATGGTTCAATACCTGGATCACGTACACCTTCGGCAAGGCCCTCGGCGACACCTGCGAAGACTCCTTCAATCACCAGAACTGCTACAGCATTGAGCCGTTCGATCGCTCCCAGTCGCTCAACGTCTCCTACTACATCCTCCTGCCCGACGTGAGCCGCCAGCATCTCGGCAACCACATGGTCGTCAACGGCCTGCTCGACGGCTGGCGCATCTCCGGCATCGAGCAGTACGGCTCAGGAACGCCCTTCACCGACATCCCGCAGAACGGAGCCAATCACAACGAATATAGCGGCAACCAGGTGATCGGCATCTACGGCACCTACCCCGCAAGCCAGGCCCCGGCCAGCGCCTCCTATGGCAGCACCAGCGTCTCCATTAGCAATGACTCCGTGAATGGCACGCCGGACGAGGCAGCCGTGCCCTTCGTTACGTGCGATCCGCGCAAGGGACTCAAGGCTCATCAGTACTTCAACCCGAGCTGCTTCACCGCGCCATACGAAGGGCACAACGGAGCATTCCGAATTCCCTACATCCACGGTCCCGCCTACTTCAACGACGAGATCGGCATCTTCAAGGACTTCAAGGTGCGCGAGAACGGCAAGCTGGAGCTTCGCTTCCAGGGCTTCAACTTCCTCAACCGCTCCTTCGACACCTACCTCCAGTACGACTCGTCCCTCTATCTGGGGTACACCGCCCTGAACGCGGCTCCCACCAACGCCTCCACGGCAGGTGTAACGACCGTCCGGCAAGGACATCGAACGATTCAGCTCGCAGCGAAGTACTTCTTTTAGCCGCAATGAACTGCCCAGCCGTTTCTCGCAGCCATAGACGGCATTCGAGGGCTATGGTGGGACGACGATCGTAGCGACGTGCTTTTCATCTGTCGGAGTGTTTGGAACTCAACGGTGAAGAGCACGAAGACGGAGGAATAAGATGTGGATGACCCGGGGTTAGTTCCCGTGATCCATCCGCTTCGCCTGATGCTCGATGCGATCAAGCCGGAACATGCCGCAGGATTCATCTTCGTCAATCGCATCAACGGGGCGATCGATCTCGATAACCTCGCGGATCGAGTGATCATGCCGATCGTCGAATCGAACCAGATGGAGTGGGAGGGCTGGCAGGCATATCGTCGGGGACTCGTGACGAACCTCAGGAAGCTTGGCGTCGAAGACACGGCGGTCCAGTTGATCTTGAGGCGCGAGCACGTTCGTACGATCAGCGCTTTTCCGTCAAGACCGTCCCGCAGACGGCCCATGAAGCGATGCAAGAGCTGGCAGAAAAAGTCAACGGTACGCTACTTGTGCACCAGGCGGTTATCCAGCGACTCGTATGTGCTTGATTTTATGGAGCCGACGAACGGACTTGAACCGTTGACCTGCTGATTACGAAACGGCCCCACCCTGTGTATGTTGTTGTGTGACAGAGAGTATTACAGCGCGATTCAGCCTGTTTCGGGACGTCTCGGGCGCATTTTGTACACCGTTTGTACACCAGTGAATGCTGAAGATCGGGTCTCGACCGCGATCATTTACAGATCTGGCCTGACCGATCTTTTGTACCAGCGAGTTTGTTAGTGTAGCGCATCGATTCTCTTGTTTCGATCGATGCAGGATGGGGCAGGCGGAGGAGGCATGAGCGTAGCGAACGGCTCCTCCGTCTGCCGAGCGTTCGTTGCCAACCAGGCCCTCCGGTGTCGGCGGGCGGTATCCCCGCGAGGAGTGCGGCCGGATGGTGTTGTAGTGTCTGCGCCAGCGCTCGGCGAGCACCCGCAGCTCCTTCATCGAGTAGAAGATCTCTCCGTTGAGGAACTCGTCCCTCATCTTCGAGTTGAAGATCTCGCAGTAGCCGTTCTCCCACGGTGAACCCAGGTTCGATGTACATCGTCTTCGCTCCCGTATCATGAAGCCAATTGCGCAGATCGTGTGCGATGAACTCGGGCCCGTCGTCGGAACGTCGATGCTCAGGAACTCCCTTCATGGCCATCACGTCGGCCAGCGCAGCGATCACTTTCGCACTTGACCACCTGCGCTCTACCCGCACTAGCAACGCCTCCCGCGTGTGTTCGTCGATCAGGTTCAGAGCACGCGCCATGCGGCCATCATGTGTGCGCACGCTGACGAAGTCATAGCTCACACATGGTTCGCATGCGCCGGCCGCAGCCGCACGCAGGAGCCATCGTTGAACCACAACCGACCGCGTGGCCTATGCTTCTGCGGAACCTTCAGGCCCTCGCGTCGCCAGTGATCCGTCGATACCCATAGCGGCCATACTGGCCGGCCAGCGTTACGATCGCCTGAGTGAGCTTGTCTTCGTCCGCCCGTTGCGTCAGCCGGTAGCGCTGCGTGCCGCGTGGCTGATGAGCCAGACAGCACGCCCTGCGCTCGGTGACTCCATGCCGGTCCTGCGCATGAGCTACCGCATCCCGGCGACGCTCCGGGCTTAGAAGTTTCCCGAGGCGAAGTCCTTTAACACGAGGTTATCCAGGCTCAGGTTCGCCACCAGACGTTTCAGCTTCGCATGCTCAGCCTCAAGCTCCTTCAGGCGCTTCGCCTGGTCCACCTGTAGCCCACCGTACTCGCGACGCCAGCGATAGTAAGTCTGCTCCGTAATCGACGCTTCCTTGCACGCCAGCACCTTCGTCTTCCCGTTCGCAACAGCCACTTCGATCTGACGCAGCAGGTTCACCACCTGCTCCGCTGTATGCTTCTTGCCCCTCGCCATATCAGGCTCCTTGTACTCAGTCTCTATCACTCAGACTGGTACAAAAAACGCCGGGCAGACCGATTGCAGATGATTGCTAGCAGGTTGGATCGATCGCAGGATGGCCTTGCGTACCTTGACGACGAGCTCTCCTGGGTCTTGTAGAACTTGCGGGTAGCGAGGGCGATGGTGTCTTCCACGGCGCCAACGACAACCTCGGCCTAAATACCCTTCTCCTTGGGGGGCAGGTTTGGGCTGCCCCCACGGTCAGCCCATCGCTCACTGGTTGGAAAGTTAATGCCAAATTGGCCAGAAAGCCGGCCTTTGCCGACCTAACCGGCTCAGAAGTCCGTTAGAAGGTGCGTCCGGTCACTTCCTTCACACCTACGACGACATACGGCTTTGGTGCCGGCTGCCCGGTAGGCTCCGAACGCACATAGATTCCGTGTGCAAGGATCGTGGAATGAATTCAGTTCTGGCCCCACCGCTCCTCGGAAACTCAAAGATCCAGGTGATCGTCTCAGCAGCACAAGTTGGCCGTCTGGCGTCGCTTTTCGACCGGCGCACAGGCGTAGGATTTCTTATGCAGGCGCAGCGGCTTCCTTCCGACCAGAGCCCCGGCTTCAATGCTTCGTTCATGCGTAGCGCCTGTGCGGGCATCGAGGAATGCCTATTAGCCGTTGGCCAGAAGCGGTAACGATACCGCTGGAGGGCCTGCTCCAGACCATGGCAACTTCTGGCAGATGGGATGGGAAGTGACCGAGATCACCCACTTCCTCATCCACCAGCAGCGCCGCGCACTCACGATGCACCAATGGGCAGGTTACCCTCGATGCGCAGAACATATGGCATCTTTGCTGCTGCTGTCATCTCAGGAAGTGAAACGACCAAGCCTCCGGGGGTCTGGCGGAATTTCAAATGATCACCAGAACCTGGGATCGTCACACGTTCGACGACCGCCTTGTTTGATGCCAGTGATGTAATCCGAGCGTCACGGGCAGGGCGGCTGTAGCCAATCGCATAGAGCGCTCCCTGCGCGACCGTGAAGCGGAAATCTTCTTCGCTTGGCGGCTGGACTGCTTTTCGCTCGATCTTCGGGCCCTGCTGTGCGGTAGAGCCTCCCTTCCAGTCACCTGGTGGCTCCAGGGGCATGAGGGGGCCTTCGCCCATGCGTATCCAAGGCCGCGCCCCGTAGACCGCATCGCCATTCGCCTTAAGCCACTTGCCTACTTCCAGCAAGACCTCTTGCTGCTCCACAGGAATCGAACCATCACCCATCGGCGAGACGTTCAAAAGAAGATTGCCGCCCATACTTGATAACTCCACCAATTCACGTACGACGCTCTCGGGCGAACGGATTGTCATTCCATTTGTATAACCCCAAGTGCTTCCAGGAGCATCATCTACCTGCCATCCTGCGGCGTTGTATATCCATTTGGGTGCACGCGCCTGTTTCTCAAAATCCTGCACCGACCCGAACAGATATGCAACGTCCTTCGTCGCCAATGTGGATTCCTTACCCCACTCCGCCGCCCGATTGTAGTAGTAGGCCGCGGCGCGCAACTTGACGTCATCATAGGTGCGTGTATTCACTCCGTTGTCGAAGTAAATCATCTGAGGTTCGTACTTATCGACAAGTTCCTGGACACGAGCCAACCAGTCGTTCTGGAATGCCAGAGAAGCGTTCGATTTATTAAATTCACCCTGGATCGGCGGCCCATAAAAGCCCGCATACTTTGGATCAAACTCGTCATTTGGGACGCCAGGAGCCGGGTATGCGAAAGCATCATGTTCCATGCGATGGTTTGAAACCCCGAAGATCAGATTCTTTCTGCGCACTGCGGTCGCGAGCTCTCCTATGAGATCTCTCTTTGGTCCCATTTTTCCGGCGCACCATGGCGTGATATCCGAATTCCACATAGCGAAGCCGTCATGATGTTCGGCAACCGGCACAACATACCTGGCGCCTGCTTCCGCAAAAAGCTGCGCCCACTCGGTAGGATCGTATTTTCTGGCCGTGAACATTGGGATGAAGTCTTTGTAGCCAAACTTGTTCGGGGAGCCGTAATTCTCGGTATGCCACTTGGCATCCGTCGTGTACATATGACGCTCATACCATTCGTTGAGACGTGCGGGGATCGAGTCCAGTCCCCAATGAATGAAAATGCCGAACTTCGCATCATTGAACCACTTCGGCACGCTATAGTGATCGCGTAGCGACTCCCAAGTTGGCTGGTATGGTTCGGCGATCATCGGTTTCGGAACAGCATAGGCGTCGGGAGCCCCGGAGGGGGCACCTGTCTGTGCATCCACAAAGTCAGGTAGGCTGCTGGCAAGCAGTGTGGATGCCGCGGTTCGACCGGTATCGGCAAGAAAGCGTCGACGTGAATAGAACATCAAAGAATGGCTCCTAAAAAAGATGACGCGAGGATACGGGATGATTGTGCGTAATGCGACCTGCCTGCAATCGAATGCGCGCTGCTCAATCATCGGAAACGATTGTCACAACTACGAGCCTATGAGCCCGCAGTTCGGCGAGCGAAATTTACAATTCGACATCGCCTAACAGCCGGAACGAGCGAGCGTTATAGCAGGATTGCCTCCGTTCAAAATCTCCGTCCGAAGGCAGGAGGCTTCACATCGCCAGTGTTCGGTTTGAAGCTTGCAGTTGTAAGGCCGCTGCTTGTTGCCGTGACGATAATCCGCCCACTCGATTCCGTTGCACGCAGAATCGCGACTGCGTTGCCGTCGTATAGTTTCCGGTCTCTACCTTGAAACGCCTCATGGTCCATCATGTCTCCATTGTCGACAGCGGTGATTCTGCCTGGACCAGTGACCGCGAAGTGGATAAGCGTAGCCGAGCCAGAAATTCGGGTTCCAGCCGCGTCAACTAGGGTCGCCGTGACATAACGTACGTCGTTCCAGTCCGGAGTCGGCGGCGCGCCTGCGTCATCCGCGGAAAATTGGATTCGTGCAGGCTTACCCGCTGTCTTCAACGATTCCGTCGCCACAACCTTCTCATCATTTCGAGCCACAGCCCTGATTAGGTGAGGCGTGAGGCCATAGAAGAAGCTGGTGTATCCGTACGGATGATGTCCGAGGAAATGGCCATTAAGATAGACAGCTGAGTTTGCCATGACGCCGTCAAAGGCTATGTAGGTCTTACGGCCTTCAATGGGAGCATGATGGAAAGCTTTACGGTACCAGCCCACACCAGTGGGAAAGAATCCGCCGCCTGCAAGGCTTGGCGCCTCTTCCTTCACCGGCCCAGCGATGGACCAGTCGCGCGGGATTGTCACCGCGGCCCAAGACGCATCGGAGTAGTCGGGCGCCTCCGCCCTAGGAGCGTCTGACTGCAGGAAACGCCAGCCGTTCGTGAACTGGGTCACGGTGCGAGGATGTGCCGCCGCTGGGGGAGTAGCTTGTGCATGATGGGACGCCGCCCAGAAAGCCCGTAAGAATATGCTCAGGTTCATGAGTACTATCCAGCCTCGGCTAGCTTTCTCCGTTTCATCACATCCCCCATCGACGCTGGCGTGACATGCCACTTATTAGCGGCGCGGCGAAGTGCCAACCACTCTCAGTGCCATCAACTGCATACGCGTTCGGATGGACATCGATCTCGTCTCACTAGAAGTCAAGCCTCGCGGATGCCTGAGCGTCTCTCGTCGAATTCGCCTGGCTTGTCACGGTGCCAAGTATGCTGCTACCGACAGTCGTCGCTGGACCATTGAAATCGACGTGGTTATCAAGATTGTAGGCACTCATCTCGAAGGTGAACTTGGGTCTTTCATAAATCTTGAAAACACGCCGGACGCTAAGGTCTTCTTCGTAAGTTCCAGGATTGCGTAAAGCATAAGCATATGTTCTAGGTGCGTTGCCCAGAGTATAAGCTGCTGGAATCGCGAATGCCGCCGAGTCAATGTAAGCATAGCTTTGGGTTGCGGTATTTTTGCGACCCCACCCCCCATTGATCCGTGGTGATCCAGAATACCCAGGCACCACATTTGGCATGCAGGTTCCTCCGTCAGGATTGTTGCAACCCGTTGCTGTGATCACTAGGGGAGTCCCCGAAGATCTCGTAACGATCCCGGATAACGCCCATCCTTGGATCAAAGCGTTTAAGAGATGGTTTCCGCGCCCCTTACCGAACGGAAGGTTGTAGATGTAATAGAGCGTAAAGTGGCTTGGGACGTCGATAGTACTCAAGGAATACTCTTCTTGGGCAGCTGAGCGTCCCTGATAGCCGTACGAGCTACGAGAGCTGCCTGTATCGTCGAACGTCTTGGCAAACGTATATGACAGACCGTAGGTGAACCCGCGAATATCTGATTGCTTTAGAGCGAGCTGCAATGACGAATAGTTGGAACTGCCGATGTCTCCCCAAATGTCGCTGAAGCCGTTGTATTGCGGAAACGGACGCAACGCTTGTGCCATGGACGCGCTGGTTGAGAAATTAGGAAACGGGATCGAGAACGCCGGAAGAATAGCCTTCGCAGCGGCGATATTCGCCGGATTCGCAGGCTGCGAGAGAAGGCCGCCAAGAACGTAGGTGGCGGAATTCAGTTGGTTGGTGTATATCGTGCGACCAATGCTGGTTCCCAAAAAGTGTCCCGTCGAGCCGCCATAATCTAGGCTCAACGTTGTGTGGTGGATGACCTCGCGTTGGACGCCGAAGTTGAAGTCTTGGTACTCCGGAGCTCGCCGGCTCAAGTAAGGATCTGGGAAGTTGACGCCATTTGGCGATAGAGATGTATAGCCAGGGGTCGTGGTAAATCCCGTGCCGGTCGCGGAATTTATGTTGGGAGGAGGAACATAGCTCGGTACCGCGCTATTCATGTACGTGAAGCCCGGTGCATTATTCAGATAGAAGGCAGGAGTGAGGCCGCCATTAGAAGTGGCGGAGGAGATTCCACCCGTGAAGCCCAACTGGCCAGTTCCTGTGCTTGCGTTGGCCCTTCCTCCGACACCACCAGCGTGCGTGTAGGAAACACCATACGCCCCCCGGATCGCGGTCTTGCCATTGATGGCATACGCAAATCCAACACGTGGGCCGAGGTTCTTGTACCAGGTGCCAATGGGTCGAGTGCAGTTGCAGTACGTGCCGCTGGGCCCGTTCCCGCCAAAGAGGAGCGCGCCCGGCGTTCCTGTGATCGGGTTCGGTACATTCAAGTTGATAAACGAGAACCGATTTTCCTTCTCGCTGTAGGGAGACCAGATGTCCCAACGTAATCCCAGGTTTACCGTCAGCTTGCTGGTGAGCTTGATGTCGTCTTCGGCGAAAGGAGAGAAAGCGTGATACCGCCCGTATAGCTCGTGAACCGGAGTATCGTCGTTGATTCCAGCGCCGTCGACAGCGCCTATGAGGAAACTGGCAAATCCCGCCTTGCGTGGTGTTGACGGCGGTACCCGCAGCATTCAGACCTGCAGTCTCATTGTTGGAATAGGAAAGAGTGAAATATGTGTTGGTTTGAATCGGGACGAGATCGGTCTGTTCCCATTGGTAGTTTCCTCCGATACTGATGGAGTGCCGCCCCTTCACAATCTGGAAGCCGTCGGTGATTTGATACACCTTGCAGTACGCGCCTCCGAAGGTTCCCTCACCGCCGGCCCATTGGGCAGGAGCATTTGCGCCCCCAAATGTCGTCTTTGGAAAAGAGTTTGAGGCTTGGCCCGCCGGAAGATTAGTGATCCCTGCGGCGGTTGCGTACCACGCCGGATTCGACGCGCTCGGATTGATGCTGCCGGCACCGCTGCCGAAGCCGTTGATGTTGAAGTCGTATGTCAATCTATTGACCGCACGGCTACCGATAGTCCAAGTATCTGATACGAGTGCGGTCAAGTTATTTTGGGAATTGCCGACGGTGTTGGTGTATGGCAGAGGTAGTCCGCTTGCATCGCAGCACGCAGGATTTGCAAAGCGGGCACCATATGTGAAAGGAGCACTCAGCCGATGGTGCTTGATGAGGTCGATGTCCATCTTGTAGCTCTGCCGAGGATAATTAAAGCCGGTGTTGAATCCGCCGAGATAATTGTTGGTAATGTTGTTGTTGCTAGGAGCCGGCAGAAAGCTGAGCATGTGTTCTGAGATCGGAGATATCTCACCCGACGGAATTGCGTTGGGCGTTGCAACACCGTTTTTTGTTCCCATGAACTGCTGTCGCGTGCAAGTCGATCCCGTGCACAGTGTTGTTGATGGGTCATAGATGGGCTGATTCGCCGGCAACGCGGTGAAATCACCCGTCCGCTCCGCTGCAGTCGGTACTGTCGTATAGCCAGGATTATTTCCGTGAATGTAGTGTTCTGTCTCCAAAGACACAAAGAAAAACATCTTGTTCTTGAAGTGGGGTGTGTAACCGCCCAGAGTCCCCCCGAACTCATTGTCATGTTCGACTGGTTTGATGGCAGTCCCCGTCACAGCGTTGATGACATATGGCGCATAAAATCCCCAGCTGTCGAGAGCAGTGTTGCGGAAATACTCAAATGCGGTTCCGTGATAGGCGTTTGTTCCTGACTTGTGGACGTAGTTTTGCAACCCTTGCCCTTGGTAGGCCGCCGAAAAGCTGCTGGTGAGCGCTTCGGACTGCTCAACAGCATCGAACGAGAAGCTATTGTGTATAGAGGACACGTCGCTTTGCTGGTTAGCGTTGTCCATCGCCACCCCGTCAACATATGTCTCACTGGTATTCGTTTGTCCGCCGTTGAATTGATAGTTGCCGCCGGCTACGCTGACTCCTGGCGTCAAAGCAACGAATGCCGTGGGATCGCGCGGCTGGCCATTCAGTATGATAGGCAGTGCCTTGTAGGTTTCGACATCGATTGTGCTGCCAAGGGTCGCGTTGGTAGTGTTCAAGGCGGCGGGAGCTTCCGTGACCGTGACACTCGAAGTCACTTCTCCAAGCTCCAGGGTGATGTTGAGCCCCTGAACTTGAACGGCATTCAGAGTGATATTGTCTCGCACCGCCGTCTTGAAACCTGATTCACTGATCGTCAACCTATAGAGGCCATTGTCGAGGGCAGCAATGGAATAGAAGCCGTCTTTGCTTGTGGTCGTGGAGCGCACTAAGTTTGTCTTAACCTCAACAACCTGGACCTGAGCGCCTGAAACTGCGGCGCCGGTTGAGTCCGTCACAATTCCCTGAATGGTTCCCGTCCCTGCAATCTGAGCGATCGCATATTGGGTAGTCACAGCGAGCATAATGATAGCCAACGCAACAAGGGCTGAGTGCTTACACAGTTTCACCAGAACCTCCCGGCAGCAACGGGACTTTTCGCCTAAAACACGCGACCAGTCGCAATTTTTGCGCACGGCAACTGTAGCGGAGCGTTGCGCGCACACGCATCGGCCGAAAGTAGGGGGTTGAAACATTTGGCGTTTCGTTGATGTAATCTCGCTCCGAGGATATCTCCACCATGATCCAGAGGCATCGCCTAAAGTTATGCGCGATCTTTCGCGCCGCAGCCGTAGCCATTTTGTCCCTATCGACAATTGCTTGCGTCGCATTCTGTCAGCAACCGTTGCAGACTTTGCTGGTGGGCATAGATCGCAGGCCCGCAGCGAGCCTCGATGGCGATTGGCATTACCTTGTTGACCAAGCGCCAGGACGAGCACTCTATAACGCCGACGGCAGCATCAATGACAACTCCTATGCAATGAATGAGCATCCGGTTATAGTCGGCAAGCACAATGAGGAGTATGACTTTTCGACCGCTCCGACTATCAGGGTTCCAGGGGATTGGAACACGCAGGTGCCGCAGCTCTTTAACTACGAAGGTGTTGTCTGGTACCAAAGGGACTTTGAAGTTCAACCTGCTGCCGCAAATACGCGCACATTCCTACACATCGGAGCTGCCAACTATCGCACGCATGTTTGGGTCAATCGGCGTCGGGCCTGCGATCATGAGGGCGGCTATACGCCATTCGACTGCGAAGTCACCAGCGTCCTCCACCCCGGAACCAACTTTGTCGTCATAGCGGTCGATGCGACTCGACTGGTCGACGGTATTCCCTCCGTCGGCATCGATTGGTTCAATTACGGTGGACTCACTCGGGATGTGTCCCTCGTGACCGTTCCAAGTGTGTTCATCGATGACTACGATGTGCACCTTGAACACGGATCACAGTTTGATCCGGCCAACACCGAACTGACCGGATATGTTCACGTGATTGGCGCAGGTGCGGGCACTCGCATAACTGTAGCCATTCCGGAGGCTGCGGTAAACGCTGTGGCTACGATTGACGCTTCCGGTAACGCTCCCTTTCGCGTCAAAGCCACGCATTTCACGTTGTGGTCCCCAGAGACACCAAAGCTTTACAAAGTCACGCTCTCCTGTGGCGAAGACAGTCTAACGGACGACATTGGGTTCCGCGACATTCGTGTGGACGGGACCCGCATTCTCCTAAACGGCAAAGCTAAGTTTCTGGAGGGGGCCAACCTACACGCCGAGGCTCCGATTCGAGGCGGTCGCGCCTACTCCGACGTAGACGTGGCGACATTGTTCGGATATTTGAAGGATCTGAACGCAAACTTCGTTCGCCTCGCCCACTATCCCCACGACGAGCGCATGGAACGCGAGGCTGACCGCGACGGAATCATGGTCTGGTCGGAAATACCAAACTGGCAGCATATTTCCTACGAGAAGCCGGAGGTCTACGCCAAAGACGTGATCATGCTCAAAGAGATGATACGGCGGGACCGAAATAAGGCTTCTGTCATACTCTGGTCGGTATCCAATGAGACTCCAAACAATCCGACGCGGACCACATTCCTCACGAATCTGGCGAATGAAGCTCGTACGTTGGACCCTACACGGCTCATCACGTCCGCGATCATCGGTCCACGAGCCAAGGGACTCGATATGATTAACGATGACCCTTTGTGCGAAGCATTAGACGTAGTTGGCCAAGACGAATACATCGGCTGGTACGACTTGACTCCTGAAGACGCCGATAAAATTCACTGGACGCTGCCTCAAAAGCCGGTTCTGATAAGCGAATTTGGTGCCGAAGCCAAGTACGGCAACCACGGTGCGCCGACCAATCGGTGGACCGAAGAGCAACAGGTCTATGTGTTTCAGCATCAATTCGCGATGCTGCAAAAGATTCCCCAGCTTCGTGGAACAATCCCATGGATCCTTATGGATTTTCGCTCTCCAGTTCGCAATATACCCGGTTTGCAAGATGGCTACAACCGGAAAGGGCTGATCTCCGAGGATGGACAAAAAAAACTGGCTTTTCGTCTATTCAAGGATGCCTATGAGAAACATTCTTTGGGAAAGCCGGAGTGAGTCACGTCCTATGTGCCGGTTATCCGTTAGCACTGCCGGCAGACCAAGGAAACAGTTCGAAGAGAGAGGCACGATCTTATGCGGGTATATCTCATCATCATATCACTATCATTATGCCTGCTCGCGACGAGCCCTGGCGTCACTCAACCCACTCGAGTCACCCCGCGCGAAGCGGGATTTCCTGGCATAGGTCTCAATCAACATCCGTTCCTGTACTGCGGTGAGTGGCAAGACCAAAGCCTGGACAATCAAACTATCTATTTAGTTGAGAAAGGAAGGGTGGTATGGACTTTCACGAATAGCAAACATGGAGAACTGGGGGATTGCACCCGGCTGTCGAACGGTAACATCGTCTTCTCTCGTCAGTTTGGAGCGAGCGAGGTAACCCCGGATAAGACGATTGTTTGAAACTACGATGCTCCTCCGAGCACCGAGATGCATACCGCTTACCCGATGGGCAAGGACAACGTTCTAATTATGCAGAACGGCACTCCAGCGAAATTGCTGATATTGCGCAAGAGCGACAATCATATTGAGAAGGAAATCGAACTTCCGACCCAGAGCAAGAATATACACGGTCAATTTCGGCACGTCCGACCAACTAAAGCAGGTACCTTCCTTGTGGCGCACATGGACGCTGGGAGGGTCGTCGAGTATTCGTCCGATGGAAAGGAGCTCTGGTCTGTACCTGCTCCTTCGGCATGGGCGGCGGTCCGTCTGGACAATGGAAACACCGTAATCAGTGGCAACGGTCTGGGCAACGTGCGAGAGGTCGATAACAAAGGCCGGACAGTCTGGGAGGTGAAGAAGGGTGACATTCCCGGTATCCCACTGTACACGGTACAAGAGGTGAGTCGCCTTCGAAACTGCAATACGTTGATTAATGACCGTTCCGCAAATCTTTCGCGAGACGACCAGCCCACGACAGTACAATTGATCGAGATCACACCCGGTAAAAAAGCGGTGTGGGCGTTGAGGAATTGGAGAGATCTTGGTCCCGCATCCTCGACTCAGTTATTGGACGAACCGGGAGTTCCGGAACACGGGGATTTGCAGAGATAGCGGAATGGTGGCAGGGGTATACGGGCTACTATTCCGCTGATCACCGATATTTCGCTACCCTGCTATTGGATTGACAGACGTCTGATAGGTTCTTTGGACGATACACAGCTCTATACGTTTTCACCGCGAATGCGCATTTCTCGCAGAACGATCCAATTCGGGTCTAATCTGGTGTCGCGGCTAACACCAAGCGTCTGACCCGCATAACGAGACACGATTGTCGTCGAGAACTAGTCAGAAATCTCAATCTTGCTCACACTCGGATTTGGGTTACGGCGCCTTCGACTAGTCCGACGTATTCGACCCGGCGATCTTCCTCAGTGATCGCATCTCGATGCGGTTCGCGCGGGGGTGACCTGCCCCCAGCCTTCCTGCCATTCATAACTGGAGATTCTCTTCATTGTTGATGGTTGTGGTTTTCGAAGGGAGAGGGGCCATGGCCCCTCT
>NZ_FNVA01000009.1 GCF_900108185.1 Bryocella elongata
AACTGGCATCGACCTCATACCAGCCTCGATCGAAAACCTCCCATCAGCCGATCTGGACTCAACGTAAATAACCTGCTGATACACCACAGCTAGAGACTCGACCCAGTAGCCTGTTTTGCTCTTTTTCAGCCAAAATTGCGGTTTCTGCGATTTCGCTGACAATGGCGGAGAATCGCGAATTCGATTCGCCGATAGAGGATTCTCTCAATAGCACCTTCCAAGCAAAAAGCCCGCTTTCGCGGGCTTCTCTTAGCTTCTGCCGCCGAGAGAATCCTCAGCGTAGACAATATGGCGGAGAGAGAGGGATTCGAACCCTCGATAGAGCTTTAGGGCCCTATAACGGTTTAGCAAACCGCCGCCTTCAGCCTCTCGGCCATCTCTCCAGCGGGTGGTTCCGTGATTATACCTGACTGGCAGGGCCCGTGTTTTCCATATCGCGCGGGCAGTTCTGCTGGCGCATTCAATACTCGCGACCCGACCCGGGCCACAGTTTTCCGCTACATTCTATCGAGCACCCTACCATCCCCGCCTGCGAGGTTCCCACAGATTGCGCCTGGCCCGTACCGATCGTGTCCGCCTGCTGCCGCTCATCGGAGCGACCTACTTCATGGTCGCGGGCGGGCCGTATGGGCTGGAGGACATCCTCGGCGGCGCGGGCTATGTGCGGGCACTTCTTCTGCTCGCCATCGTGCCGTTGATCTGGAGCCTGCCGGTCGCGCTGATGGTCGGCGAGTTGGCCAGCGCAATTCCCGATGAGGGCGGCTACTACGTATGGGTGCGCCGCGCTCTGGGGCCCTTCTGGGGCTTTCAGGAGGCCTGGCTGTCCATGGCTGCGAGCGTCTTCGACATGGCGATCTACCCGGTGATCTTCGTCACGTACCTCGCGCGCTTCGCTCCGACCTGGACTGCCGGTCATCGTGCCCTGGGCTGGGAGCTGGCCGTGGTTCTCGGCTGCACGCTGTGGAACCTGCGTGGCGCCAAGGCCGTGGGCGATAGCTCCGTGGTGCTGATGATCGTGCTGCTCGCGCCGTTCGTCGTGCTGATCGGCTTTGCGCTGTGGCGCTGGCATGGCCACGGACATGGAGCCCTGCTTCAGCCCGTTGGCTCGCGCGATCTCGCGACCGCGGCCTCCGTCACCGTATGGAACTACATGGGCTGGGACAATGCCTCGACCGTGGCGCAGGAGGTCGAGAATCCGCAGCGCAATTATCCTCGCGCGATGCTCGCAGCCGTGGTGCTGGTGGCACTCACGTACATCGTTCCCCTGCTTGCGGTCGGCCTTGCCGGCCTTGCGCCCAATGCCTTCACCACCGGGGCGTGGACCGACGCAGCCAGGTCTTTGGCCGGCCCGGCGCTGGCAGGCGCGGTCGTCCTCGGCGGAATGATCAACGGTGTGGGCATGTTCAATCCGCTGATGATGAGCATCACGCGTGTGCCCTTCGCCGTGGCGCGGGACGCAGCGACTGAAACACACCAGCAGGGCCGCAAGCCCAATGAGCTGGCATGGCTGCTCACGCGAGAGACCTCCAAGGGGGTGCCCTGGGTCAGCGTGCTGTTCTGTGCAGGCATCTGGGCGCTTGCGCTCAACTTCAGCTTCGAGCGCCTCATCTCCATCGACCTGGTGCTCTATGGCGCCGCGCTCATGCTGGAGTTCGTCGCGCTGGTTGTGCTGCGCCGCAAGGAGCCAACGTTGGCGCGACCGTTTCGGGTGCCCGGAGGCAGGTTCGGGGCCTTCGCCATCGGCGTCGGCCCCGCTTGTGTCCTGCTGTTTTCGCTATGGGCAGCCCGGGGAGAGCACGTGGCAGGAATGCCGGCGCTTCTCTTCGCTGCCCTGGTCGGAGCGGTCGGTGCGATCGTCTACCTTGTGGGCAGCGCTCTAAGCCAACGCAGCGCCTAAGCTACTTCGCTGCCAGTTCGGCCTTCTTGGCAAGAAACGCTTCCTGGGCCTCCACGATGATGGCCTTGGCTACGTCTGCGTCCTTCCAGCCCTTCACCTCAACGCGCTTGCCTTCGAGATCCTTGTAGATCGAGAAGAAGTGCGTAATCTCCTTGAGGATGTGCGGATAGATCTCCGAGAAGCAGTTGATGTTGTCGTAGCGCGGATTGCCTTCGCCCACGGCAAGGATCTTCTCATCGCCCTGGCCCTGGTCGATCATGTCGAGCACACCGATGGGGCGCACGGTCTGAATGCAGCCCGGGAAGCTCGGTGTGTCCACCAGAACGAGCACATCCAGCGGATCGCCATCGTGGCCCAGCGTGCTGGGGATGAAGCCGTAGTCGCCCGGGTAGTGAACCGGCGAGAAGAGATTGCGGTCCAGGCGGAAGACATGCAGTTCCTTGTCGTACTCGTACTTGCTGATGCCCTCCAGCGGGATCTCAATCACCGCGTTGACGAGGTCGGGCGCCTTCGAGCCAATAGGAAGTTCCAGGTAATTCGGCATAGTGTGTGGGTCGTCTCTTTAGGACTTGGGATCAGACAGCCATCGAGCGCCGCGCTGTTTCAATGCGTTGCGGCATTGCCAAAAGGCCAACTCTTCCAAGTGTATCGTCTTCGGCCCACTGGAAGTAACCCCAGGGCGACCACAACCATCCATCTTGAAGTGGGGTTCTATGCATCGGATGGGGAACTGTCGCGTGGGCAGCGTCCAAGGTATCCTCACGCATAGGAGCACGCCCTCGATGGGCAACGGTATGTTGATGACACGACACATTTTATGGAGAATGCGGGTCTGCGCGATCATGGCGTTTGCCGCCATCGCTGCGGTCCTTGTTTGCTCGCCCACCGCGCAGGCTCAGGCCACCGCCACTGCGTCCAAGAAGTTGGATATCTCGGCATTCGCCGGCTATAGCTACCTGAAGCCGGACTACGGTCCGGCTCACGATAACGGCTTCACCTTTGGCGCCAACATCACGCGAGCGTTTCACTTCCCCGTCAAACCCAGCCTGGAAGCTCGGGTGTCGCTCAACCACGGCTCGACCGTCAATGAGAAGACCTACCTCTTTGGCGTGCGTGGACAGACGAACTATGGGCGATTTCATCCCTATGCGGACTTCCTGATTGGCGTCGGAGATATTCACTACAACTTCGTAGTCAACGCTGCAAATCCCACCGCCTACCTCAACGACAACAGCCTCGTAAAATCTCCTGGCGGCGGCGTCGACATCGACCTCATTCGAAACTTCCGGGTGAAGGCCGACTACCAATACCAGTTCTGGTACCTGGGCACAAATGATTCGCTGAATCCTAGCGCGATCACGCTCGGCATCTCCTACAGCCTTCCCTCCAAGCCCAACTACCAGAGCGTCGTTCACTAGACCCCGGCCATCACCTCAGGCGTAACCCGCACGGGACGCCTTCCCCGTCCATCTGATTGCCACACGCTTGCACGATGAAGCGTGAGACGCCCCGGCACACCGCGGATGTGCGGGGCCGTCTCTGGCAGACGGGAGTTCCTGATGAATGACGCATCGCGGTGCAGCGAAAAGCTGCGCCGGCACCGGCTTCTCCGCGGAGCCGCACGGGCTGCGCTCGCCCTCGTGGCTTGCACCCCGGCGCTACACGCACAAGCCACCACAACGGCCTCCAAGACCACCGACGTCTCCGTCTTCGCCGGCTTCAGCAGCGTCACGCCGGACTACTCCGAGCAGCGCGACAGTGGCTTCACCTTCGGCGGCAATGCAACACGGTACTTCAAGTTCCCCGTGAAGCCTGGCATCGAGACGCGCTTCACGCTCAGCCATGGGCCCATCGTCAACGAGAACTTCTTCCTCGTCGGGCCACGCGCTCAGTACGACATCAAGCGCTTCCATCCCTACGCCGACTTCCTCTTCGGCCGAGGGAGCATAGGCTACAACTTCGCCAATCCCACCAATGCCAGCAGCGGAGGATTTGTGAAATCGCCCGGCATCGGCGTCGACATCGACGTCTTCCGCAACTTCCAGGTCAAGCTCGACTACCAGCACGAGATGTGGAACCTGGGCACGAACTACTCGCTGTCACCCAACGTCGTCACCTTCGGTGTGACGTGGCACATTCCCTTCAAACAAAAGTATGACCACGCGATGCACTAGAGAAATCGCCTCACGCAAACCTGCGTGAGGCGCGTCACGCGGCTCTGGCGGCGGACGATGCTACGCTTTTCAGCAGGAGTGAACCGCCTCTTGTCTGAGATCCTCGTCCCCGCCTCCGTCGCACCCCCAGGCTCCAGCCGCTTCGTCCGCGCCTGCCTCCGCCAGCCTGTCGATCGCACCCCTGTATGGTTTCTGCGCCAGGCCGGCCGCTACATGCCGGAGTACATGGCCGTCCGCAAGAACCATTCGCTGCTGGAGATCTGCCGTACGCCACAGGTCGCCGCCGAAGTCACCATCACCGCGGCCGAGCGACTCGGCGTCGACGCCGCCATCATCTTCGCTGACCTTCTGCTGCCCTTCACGCCCATGGGCCTCGACTTCGAGTTCGTCAACGGCGAAGGCCCTGTGGTGCACCAGCCCGTGCGCTCGCTCGCACACGTCGAAGCCCTGCGCACCGATCGCGCCGAGGAGCTCGGCTATGTCGCGAAGGCCATCGAGATCGTCGCGAAGCACTTCGAAGCTCCTCGCGCCGATGGCGATACCCTCGGGATCATCGGCTTCTGCGGCGCACCGTTTACGCTCGCCAGCTACATGATCGAGGGCGGAAGCTCGCGCAACTACATCGACACCAAGAAGCTGATGTACGCCAGCTCCCTTCCCGGCTCGCCCGACGCCAAAGCCTGGCCGTTGCTGATGGAAAAGCTCATCGCCGTGCTCACCGAGTACGCCCAGCAGCAGGTGAACGCCGGCGCGGACGTCATCCAGGTCTTCGATAGCTGGGCTGGCGCTTTGTCCGTCTCCGACTATCGCGACTACTGCCTCGCACCAACGACCGAGCTCATCAAGCGCATCCGCGCCATGGGCGTCCCCGTCATCTACTTCGGCGTCGATACCGCTTCCCTGCTGCCCACCTTCAGCGAGACCGGCGCGGACGTACTCGGCCTCGACTGGCGCGTGCCGCTCGACGAAGGCTGGAAGCTCGCAGGCTCAGGCGTCGCAGTGCAGGGCAACCTCGACCCCATCACCCTCTTCGCTCCGGAGTCGGTGCTCGAAGCCCGCGTGAAGGAGATCCTCGCGCTCGCCAACAAGCGCCCCGGCCACATCTTCAACCTGGGCCACGGCATCGTCCCCGGAACCCCCGTGGACAACGTGATCAAAGTCGTGGAGCTGATCAAGCAGCACGGCTAGGACAAGCGGGACTCCGGTGCGAGTGATTTTTCCTCGTGCCTGAGTCCCTGAAGACCTCGCCCCTCTACAGTTCACAAACTCAGACCCACACATCGTTCGCCGCGGTGCGCTCGAGCGTGTCGCCGTCGCCCGTGTTCACCACCCCGCGCGGCTCGATGAGCATCACTCGCACCTCGGATGCGGCGAACGGCTTGTGCTCGACCCCGCGCGGGACCACATACATCTCTCCCGGCCCAAGCGTCACCGCACCATCGCGAAAATCAATCCGCAGTTCTCCCTCGACGATGAGGAACGCCTCGTCCGTGTCGGCGTGGGAGTGCCACACGAAGTCGCCCTCCAGCCGCACCAGCTTGAACTGGTAGTCGTTCATCTCAGCGACCACGCGCGGCTTCCATAGGTCGGGAATCTTCGCAAACTTCTCGCCGATGCGAATAGGCTCGTACTGCTTGCTCATGAGCCGCAGACTAACATTTCGCCACGAAAATTTCCCCGAGCGCTTTTCGCGCTGCGCCGTCTTTCCCCATAGATGAGCACAGCAGTGGAGGGCACCGGGATGGCGCTGCCGCGCACGCAGGCGGCTGGCGGCCTCGCGAAGACAGAGCATGTCGACCTCATCGCTTTGGTTCAATCGCACGCGTCCACGCTGTACCGCGTGGCGTACTCGGTGGTGCGCAACGCGGCTGAGGCAGAAGACGTCGTGCAGGACACGTTCGTGCGCGTGCTCGAGCACCGCAAGCGCCTGCCCGAGGTGCTCGACCTTCGCGTCTGGCTCATCCGCATTGCGTGGAATCTCGCGCTCGACAGGCGCAGAAAGCTCAAGCCTGCGGACTCGGATGAGTTGGTTCTCGCGCAGCTTGTGGCCACAGGGCAGCCCGCCGACGACGCAGTGGATGCCATGCGACGTCTGCGAGCCGTGCTCGCAGCCATGGACGGGCTCCCGAAGCTGGAGCGCCAGACGCTACTGCTCACGGGCGTCGAAGAGCTTTCGACCGCAGAGATTGCGGGCGTGCTGGAACGAAGCGAATCTGCCGTGCGAGCCCTGCTCTTCCGAGCCCGCACACGATTGAAGGAACGGCTGAAGAAAGGAGGCTACGCTTGAACGCACACGATCTCGAACAACAGATGAATCAGGATATCGACCGCGTGCTCCGCGGGCTTTCGAGCACAACACCAGCGCACATGGAGCAACGCGTGCTCGCCGCGCTTGCCCAGCGCCAAACGCGGAGCGAGAAACACGAATCGCCCCGACGCCCATGGATCATCACGCCACGGCTCTCATGGACGCTCGCGGGACTTGCCGCTGCTGCGGTCCTCGCAGCCATCGTGATCGTTCCGCGAGTTCATCGCGCGACGCAACAGGTTACCGCACATCACGACCCGGTCGCGGCGCAACCGGATGCGCCACAGCAGGCTGCGAACACCGTCCCCCATCCACCGCTCACTCGTCCTCGCAATGCGCAGCCGCCTCATCATGAGCAGCTGCCTCATATCGATACGCCCCGCCCGATTCTCGCGGCAGATCTCGATCCCACGACCTGCCACTGCGATCCCCTGGCCATCGCCGAGGCCAGTGCCCCGAGCCATCCCTCGCCGCCCGTGCCTCTTACGCGCGAGGAGCGCCACATGGTGATGCTGGTCAGCAGCGGCGAACCGCAGCAGCTGGCCGTCCTCGACCCCAACCTTCGCGACCTCGAGTTTCAGCGCGAGCGCGCCGACTTCAATCGCTTCTTCGCGTCGCAATGGACCGAAGCGAGCACTTCCACAAATTCCACAAGTACCTCGAAGCAAGGAAACGAACAGCCATGATCACACTCGCTACAGTCGCCCGACGCACCGCTGCTCTCGCACTTGCAGTGCTTGCGCCCGTACTTCTCGCGCAGGACAAACCCGTGGCAAAGGAACCCCCACCACATCATGTCAACTGCCTGGAGCAAACCAACTGCACGCTCAAGACCTTCTACTTTTCGAACTCCATCCAGGGCAATGAGTCCAACGAGATCATGGTCGCGTTGCGCAACATGGTCGATCCCGGCGTACGCATCTTTCTCGTCAGCTCCCAGAACGCCGTCGTCGTCGATGCTCCGCCGGACCAGCTCCTCATCGTCGAGAAGTTGCTCCATGATCTCGACCGGCCGAAGAAGACCTACAAGCTCACCTACACCCTCACCGATGTGGACAACGGCAAGCCTGTCGGCACGCAGCACTTCTCGATGATCGTGGTCGGCGGCCAGCGCACCACGCTCAAGCAGGGTTCCAAGATCCCCGTCGCGACGGGCTCCTACTCCACCGACCACAACGCCGCGCAGACGCAGTTCACCTACCTCGACGTAGGCATGAACTTCGATGCCACGCTCGACGAGCTGGCCAACGGTGTCCGACTGCAGAGCAAGGTCGAGGAGTCCGGCGCGGAGACCAGCAATACCATCGCCGGGGTCGCCGAACCTGTCATCCGCCAGGCCGTCCTGCAGGGTACAGCGTTCCTGACGCCGGGTAAGCCTGTATCGCTGGGCGCGGTGGACATCAGCGGAACCACGCGACGGCTGGACATCGTCGTCGTCATGGATGTGCTGCCTTAGAGCAGCGCAGCAGCAGCAGATCTTGCACGGGGCGCGGCTCTCCTCAACCGCGCCCCGTTTTTCTGCGATCACAAGGAACGCGGCGGATATGCGTCCTGTGCGGTTCGTCACGCCAGGGCACGCGCAGCTTCGATACGATAGATCCTGCATGTCCAGCTCGAACGAACCCGCCATCCTGCTGCTCGCGCACGGCACACCTGATGTGCTGAGCGAGATGTCCGCCTACCTTGCCAACGTCACCGGCGGTCGCCCTATGCCGCAGCATGTCGTCGAGGAGCTGCAGCACCGCTACGCCGAGATCGGCCTCAAGGAAGAACCGCTGCCTGAAGGACCGCCGCTCACCCGCTGGACGCTCCTCCAAGGCAAGCTGCTGAGTGAAGCCCTGGGCCGCAAGGTCTACGTGGGCATGCGCAACTGGAAGCCCCTCATCGCCGATGCCGTCGCAGAGATGAAAGCCGATGGCGTGCAGCATGCCACGGTGCTCTGCATGGCGCCGCAGAAGTCCCGCACCTCGACCGGCCTCTACAAGCGCGCTCTCGACAAGGCCGACGAAGGCGCCTTCACCTATGACTTCATCGCCGGCTGGGCGCATGAGCCCCTGCTCTCCAAGGCCTTCGCCGAGCGCATGAAGGTCGCCCTCGACAAGGCCCGCGAGTCAGATCCCAACGCGATGGTGCTCTTCACCGCGCATTCCGTTCCCTGCCGCACCATTCGCCCGGCCAATCATGAGGAGGCCGCGATCGGCTCTGCGCATGCTCCCGGGGCTCCCGTGCCCGCCGACGGCCTGCAGAACTACGGCACCCACGACGAAGGCGATCCCTATCCCGTCGAGTGCAAGCAGACCGCCATGGAGATCGCCGCAGAGCTTGGCCTCAAGGACAGCGAGTGGGTCTTCAGCTTCCAGAGCCAGGGCATCGCCGGCGCTCCATGGCTCGGCCCGTCAGTCGAAGACACGCTCACCGCACTCGCGCAGGAAGGCATCAAGTCGGTAGTGATGCAGCCAGTCGGCTTCCTCTGCGACCACGTCGAGATCCTCTACGACATCGACGTCGCCTTCCGCGACTTCGCCAAGCCGCTAGGCATCGACGTGACGCGCGCCATGAGCCTCAATGATTCTCCGACGCTCATCCAGGCTATTGCGAAGACCGTCCAGTCCTAACAAGAACGAACTCGAAGCTCGCAGCTGATAACCCGGAACTCGATCCCATCCTTCTCCTCAAGCCCTGCAACACAAACTGGCAGCTGGAGACTGGCAAACTGGGCACTCGAACCAAACCCGCATCTAGCATCTCGTATCTGCCTTTATGAAACGAATCGCCATCCTCGGCGGCGGCATCTCCGGCCTTACCGCAGCGTATGAACTCGAGAAGCGCCGCCGCGCTGGTGAAGCGCTGGACTGGCATCTCTACGAGGCCAGCAATCGTCTCGGCGGCATCCTTGAGACGACCCGTATCAGCACGCCCGAAGGCGAGTACGTCCTCGAAGGTGGCCCCGACGGCTGGGTGAGCGAGAAGCCCTGGCTGCGCGAGCTTGCCATCGAGCTTGGCCTCGAAAACGACATCCTCTACTCGAAGGATGAGACCCGCAAGACGTGGGTTCTCGTCAACGGCCAGCTGCAGGCCATCCCCGACGGCATGCGCATGATGGTCCCCACCGACCTCGGCGCGCTCGAAGGCTCGCCGCTGTTCTCCGAGAGCGCGAAGCAGGCCTACGCCCGCGAGGTGCTGATCTCCGAAGAGCTCAAGCGCGATGCACCCGACGCAGACGAGTCCGTGGCGAGCTTCTGCACACGGCACTTCGGGGAAGACGTCACACGCACCCTCGCGGCCCCACTGCTCTCCGGCGTCTTTGGTGGTGATGTCGCGAAGCTTAGCGTCCGTTCCGTAATGCCGCAGTTCGTCGCGATGGAGCGAGACTACGGTTCGCTGATCGTGGCGTTGCAAGAGAAGGCGGCGCTGCGCGGTCATCGTAAGACTCAGCCGATCTTCACCTCACTCAAGCGCGGTATGGGCTCGCTCGTCGACGCACTCATCGCGAAGCTGCCACCAGAACGGCTTCACCTGCAGCACCGCGCCTACAGCCTCTTTCGCGTGGATGACCGAGGTGGCAGCGAGTGGACGATCGATATGACGGTCGGGAAGAAGCGGAGGGCCGAAGGACCTTTCGCCGAGTTGATCGTCGCTACGTCACTCGATGCCGTGCGTGAGCTGCTTGCACCCGTCGAGGCGGTTGATATGACCGGGCTATCGCTCGGCGGTTTTCTCTCCCTGACACCGTCCGAGGCCAGCTCAGCGATCCTCGCCGCCTTCGCCTGGCCCGCCGAACTGGCCAGCCAGTTCACCATCCCCAAAGGCTTCGGCTTCTTGGTCCCACCGGCTTCGAACGCTTCGCCTTCTGAGCCCCTGGCCCTGGACCCTGGACCCTCGCTCTTAGCCTGCACCTTCGTCGACCAGAAGTTCCCCTTCCGTGCACCCTCCGGAGCCCGCGTGATGCGCGCGTTCTTTGGCGGAGCCTCCGCCGACGCGCTGTCCCGCTCCTCTGATGAACAGGTCGCAGCAGCGGCCCTCCAGCAGCTGCGCGCCATCCTCGGGCCCATGCCCGATCCTGCACACACGACCGTCCGTCGCTGGCCTCGCTCGCTGCCGCAGTATGAGGTGGGGCATCTGGATCGCATGGCGCAGCTGGATTCGTTTGTCCGTCGCATCCCGGGACTGCATCTGCTCGGCAACGCATACCGCGGGGTCGGCATGCCGGATCTTGCCCGCGAAGCTCGTCGCATAGCGGAGAGTCTCTCCGTTTAGGCAATATCCTTCCCTTCCCAACCGGAGAGACCCTCCGGTTCCGCGAAGGCCAGTCCGGGAGGCCGATCTAAGAATCTTCAGTTCAGTCTGAATCCGAATGCCGTTTCGATATATCTTAGATATGTCTTCGATATGTCTTCGATACATCGCCGATCTATCGTGATCGCGATCGTAAGACGGAAAGGAAGTACCCCACTATGTGGAACAAATTTATACATCATGCTGAACGTGAAGGCTTTGGAGGCCGTGGCTGCGGCCCCCGCGAGCACGCCTTTGCCATGTTTGGCCGCCGCGGCTTTGGCCCCGGACGGCACGAGCGCGGCTTCGGAGGCCGCGAGCGCCTGTTTGACGGCGGCGAACTCCAACTCCTCATCCTGCAACTGCTGGCCGAGAAGCCCAGCTACGGCTACGAACTCATCAAGGCCATCGAACAACGCATGGGAGGCGGCTATGCGCCGAGTCCCGGCGTCATCTACCCCACCCTCACGCTACTGGAAGAGCGCGGCTTCGCCCGCATCGAGCCCACGGAAGGTAGCCGCAAGGTCTACGGCATCACCGACGAGGGCCGCGCGGAGCTGACCGCGAACGCGGACCGCCTCCGCGAGGTCACCGACCGCGTCGACAACTCGGGCGAGGCCTTCCACGGCGGCCGCTCCCCGCTGATCCGGCAGGCCTTCCAGGAGCTGCGCGGCTCCATGCTGCGCGCCGCGCTCCGCGCCCGCGAGGCCGGCAAGCCGGTCACGCAGGAGCAGGTCGAGAAGATCCTCGAAGCCATACGAACGGCAGCGCGGACCATCGACACAATGTAGATGCGGATGGGACCGAGCCCGGGTCCGAAGGTCCGGACCCGGGGCACCAGAGATCATGCAATCGCCGGGCGTAAAATGTCCCCATGGGCATCACTCGCCAGCAGGCTCTTGATTGTTTCGCGTCCGACGACCTCATCGGCATTGGTATGGAGGCGGACGCACTGCGCCGCAAGCTCCATCCTGAAGGTGTGGTCAGCTACATCATCGACCGCAACATCAACTACACGAACTTCTGCACCGAGTACTGCACCTTCTGCGCGTTCTACCGGCCGCTGAAGGGCAAGCTCGCGGCGGAAGGCTACATCCTCGACTTCGACACCATCTACGACAAGATTCGTGAGACGGTCGACATGGGTGGCACCGGCGTGCTGATGCAGGGTGGCATCCATCCTGACCTGAAGATCGACTGGTTCGAGAGCCTCTTCACAGGCATCAAGCAGCGCTATCCGCAGATCTGGCTGCACTGCCTGAGCGCGAGCGAGATCCTCGCCATCGCCGAATATTCGGAGTTGGACCTGCACACAACGATCGCCCGCCTGCGCGACGCCGGGCTCGACTCCATCCCCGGCGGCGGCGCCGAGATCCTCGACGACGAAGTCCGCGCGCGCATTGCCCGGCTCAAGTGCCGCACTGAAGACTGGCTCAGCGTCCATCGGACGGCTCACCAGCTCGGTATGCGCACCACCGCGACCATGATGTTTGGTGTCGGCGAGACCATGGAACATCGCGTCAACCACTTTGAGGTGGTGCGCCAGCTGCAGGAAGAGACCGGCGGATTCACCGCCTTCATCCCTTGGAGCTTCCAGCCGCACAACACCGCGCTCGGCGGCCGCGGCTGGGACGAGGCTACCTCGGTCGAGTACCTGAAGACGCTCGCGATCAGCCGCATGTATCTCGACAACATCGAGAACGTGCAGGCCAGCTGGGTGACGCAGGGCCTCAAGGTGTTGCAGATGGGCCTCCGCTTCGGCGGCAACGATGTGGGTTCTGTGATGCTTGAAGAGAACGTGGTGAAGGCCGCAGGCACCTCCAACTGCACGACAGAGGAAGAGCTGCGCCGCATCATTCGCGACGCCGGCTTCAAGCCCGTGCAGCGCGACACCCTCTACACCACGATGTTCCTCAACTAACGCGTCTGTCCCGCAAGCGAGCATCTGTCCCGCATAGTGGATTGATCGGTCCGGGATGGGGCCAAACCACGCCATTGTGGTAACGCGCCCTCCCCAAAAGGTGCATGTCCAAAGGTCCTCTGCTGCTTCCCTAATGGACTTATATCGTGTTCGATGGAGTTGGAGAGGACTCCACTTCTGAGGACCGATGCGCGACCCGAATCACACCTCCGGAAAGCCGGCCTTCACTCCTGCCTTGTCGGGATCTCCGCTGTCGTCGCTGACGCACCGTGGCATGCTTCCTGTATCCCTCCCTCGAGTGAACAGCGAGTCCTTCAGCTCTTTGCTGGAGGCGATCGTCCGCTCCACCGATGACGCGATCATCACCAAGAATCTTTCCAGCATCGTGACGAGCTGGAATCCGGCAGCGACTGCAATCTTTGGTTGGGAGGCGCACGAGATGATCGGCCACTCCCTGCTGCGGCTCATTCCGCCGCGCCTCCATCACGAGGAGATGGAGATCATTCGACGCCTACGCGGCGGAGACCGCGGCTCCCACTATGAGACGGCGCGATTGACCCGCGAGGGCAGTGAGATCGAGGTCTCGATGACGGTCTCGCCGCTCACAAACGCGCGCGGCGAGGTAATCGGCGCAACCACCATATCGCGGAACATCACGCGTCAGCGGGCGGCGGAACGCTCCCGCCTGCAGCTCGCGGCCATCGTCGAATGCTCCGCCGACGCCATCATCACCCATGACCTCAACAGTGCAATCACCAGCTGGAATGCAGCGGCGGAGCGCCTGCTGGGATACACCGCGCAGGAGATGCTCGGCAGCCAGGTCGACGCGATCGTTCCCAAGGATCGCATCGAGGACGAGACCTGCATTGTTGAGCAGGTTCTTTCCGGAAAAAGGATCGACTCCTTCGAGAGCGTACGGACAACACGGCTCGGCGAAGCCGTTGAGGTATCCGTGTCGGTCTCTCCGTTGCTGGATGAATCTGGAGTCGTCCATGGGGGTTCACAGTTCCTGCGTGACATCTCTCAACGCAAGGAGTTGGAGCGATCTCTCGTGCAGGCGGAGAAGCTGGCCACGGCGACCCGCCTCGCCGCGAAGCTGGCTCATCACGTGAACAACCCGCTGGAAGCTTTGATGAACCTGCTTTACCTTGCGAAGGAGTGCGCGGACGACCCAGTGCATGTGCGCGAGATGCTTGAACTCGCGGCGAAGGAACTGGAGCGCGTTGCGTTGGTGACCCGCCAGACGCTCGATGCGAACCGCCGCACGGCGCTGGACGCGGAGTTCAACTTTGCGCATCTGAGCGAAATGCTTAGCGCGGCCGACTGAGACCTCACACCAGACTCCAATGGCAATGCCCCGCGATGAGAGCGGGGCATTTGCCATTTACGCGAGTTACCACAACTAGAGTGAGTGTGGATATCTTTCGCCGAAGAGTCTTGCTGGTTGGACATCGGCAACGCCAACGCTACAGGCGGGGGAACCAGCTCGGCCAGTGGAGCGTTCGATCCCGTCGGCCTCACGCCTCCTGAGGGCCGCAGCGATATGACCGGGCATCTCACCGATCAGCTTTCCTGGGTCAAAGGCAGGCACCAGATGCGCTTTGGCGGAGAGTATCGCAACGCTCGCCTGGACGAGTTCTACAAGCGGCATGCGGTCGGTGCATTTACCTTCGACGGAACACGAGTTGCCGCCGAGATTCAAGCAAAGAACCCCAGCTATAACCCCGATTCGTTCATCGCTCCGCTCGCCGACTTCCTCTCCGGGCAGGTCTCCGCAGCTTCCATCGCCATCGGAAATCCAGAGCGCTTTGTCTACGTCAACACGTGGTTTCTAAACGCCGGGGACACCTGGCAGATCACGCCGAAGTTCAACTTCAACTACGGCATCCGCTACGACTACGGAGGGCCGCTGCACAACAGCAGCCAGAACATGTCTATCTTCCGGCCGGCTCTAACCTCCAGCAATGGTCTGGCGTTCCAGGGCTCGCAGATCGCGAACCTGTATCCCCGCTACTTCAAGAACTTCAGCCCTCGCGTCGGCGCCAGCTACTCCTTGGATAGCAAGACCGTCTTTCGCGCAGGCTATGGCTTCTACGCGGATACGCCGAACCTCAATCCGTTCCTCGACAATCGTCCAGGCAACCAGGCTCCTAACGGCGTCGAAGGTAATCCCGGCGGTCCCAACCCTGTCTACACCGTCGGCGCTACCGCACAGGCCCAGACTGAGATCCAGAGCGGCGTCGCAATCTTTCCTTCGGCGCTCAATGGATCTCCGTGCTCCGCGACTTCACCTTGCGGTGTGTTCTCCATCGACCCGAACTTCCGGCCGTCCTATAACGAGAACTACAACGCCAACGTGGAGCGCAGCCTGACTCCTAACGTCATCGCCGAACTTGGCTATGTCGGTTCTGAAGCGCGCCATCTTCTCAGCTTGCTTGATATCAACCAGGCGAAGCCGGGCGTCTACGCTACCGACTCACAGCGCCAGGTCACACGTCCGTACTTCAGCCAGTATTCGCAGTACGGCAACATCAACCAGGTAGAGAGCATCGGTACGTCGAACTACAACTCCCTGCAGGCCACGCTGCGCATCAGCAACTGGCATCGCCTGTCCTCGTCGACCACCTACACCTGGTCGCACGCTCTCGACGAGGTCACCGCCTACCGTGGCGCCCTCCCGCAGAACAACCTCAACTTCAAGGGCGACTACGGCAACTCGGACTTTGACACCCGAAACACCTTTGTCAGCTTCATCAGCTACCAGGTACCCGGCACCGCCCGCTTCCGTGCGCTGACGAATGGCTGGCAGCTAAACAGCCTGCTGACCTTCCATGGTGGCCAGCCCTTCACCGTCCACGCCTCCGGAGACATCAGTGGAACGAACGAAGGCAATGACCGCGCTGTACAGATCGGGCCGGCACGCGTCGGCTACCAGGGCCAGAGCACCACGGCCAACTGGATCGATCTCTCCGCCTTCGCCGATCCCACCCCCGGCACCTTCGGGACGAGTCGTCGCAACGCCTTTTATGCCCCCGGCTACAGCGACGTGGACTTCTCGGTATTCAAAGACACGAAGATCACCGAACGCGTAATACTCCAGTTGCGCGCCGAGATGTTCAACCTCTTCAACCGTACGAACTTCGCTCCGCCGTCACCTTCGGTGGGCGGAAGCTCTCAGCTCTACGACACCATCGGCGACTACAACGGGGCTCCTGGCATCGGCGCCGGCGAGGCCTTCAACACCCAACTGGTCGGAAAGATCATCTTCTAACCGGCAGCCACCCAGAAAGAAATGCCCGGTCCGCAGATGCGGACCGGGCATTTTCCTTTGCGCTCGGAAGCCTGCCCGAACCCTGTTCGACTTTTCGCATCTGGCAGATCCCGACAACACTCCACAAACCATGAGCTTCCGTCTATCGCTTTAGAGAATTTGATGTGACGAAAGTGTCAGCGCGGCCCCGCGAGGACGCATTGGAAACGACATTGCCGTGACGCATAGTGAGACACACATGCCTCTCCGGGTGGCGCACGTTGCTAGGCAGTTCGAAGCCCATGAAGACACTTACGTTACCGATTCGATTCCCTTTCTCCCGCCCCCTCAGCACGCCGACTGCGACGTCGGCCCAGCCTGCGCCCCACGTGCTGGATCCCTCCGAGCAGCGGGCTCTCGCTCTCGCTCATGCACTCGTGCTGCAGTCCGATGACGCGATCGCAACGATGGACGCCGACGGTATGATCACCAGCTGGAATGCGGCAGCAACGCGCATCTTCGGCTATACCGAGAAGTACATCCTCGGACGTTCCATCTACGAGATCGTTCCGACTCGCCTGCACATGGAGGAGCGGTCGATCCTGTGCCGCCTCAATGTGGGCGAACCCATCGAACAGCGCGAGACGATCCTGATCGCAGCAGACGGCCGCGAGATCCTCCTCCGCATGTCGGCCTCACCGCTGCGTAACTCGGCAGGCAAGATCACGGGAGCCTCTACGATCGCGCGGGACATCACCGACCAGGACTCCGGAGAACGCGCCCGCACGCACCTCGCAGCGATTATTGACTCTTCTGAGGATGCCATCGCCTCGAAGAACCTCAACGGGATCATCACAGGCTGGAACGCCGCCGCCGAGGAGATGTTCGGCTACAGGGCCATCGACATCATCGGCAAGTCCGTCTACACGATCATCCCAAAATCCCACCATGGCGAAGGGCCTGGCATCCTCGCGGACATCATCGCCGGCAAGCGGATCGAGCGGTACGAGACCGTGCGCCAGCATCGCAACAGCACGCTGATCCCTGTCTCGCTGACGGTCGTTCCGGTTCGCAATGAGAAGGGACATGTCACCGGCGCGGCGAAGATCCTGCGCAATCTCTCGCAGCAGCGCTTCCTCGGATCGTCGCTGCTGCAGGCACGCAAGGTCGCGACGGGGACACGCAGCATCGTTCGCAGCGCGGATGAGGTCGTCAATCCGCTATCTGAGCTGGCCAAGCTGGTCGAAGTGGCCAAGAACCGCGCGACCCAATGGGATGAGGTTCGCGCGTTGATGCTGAACGCCGAGACCGAGCTCGACCGGCTGTCCAAGTTGATGAACGAGACTGTGGCCTCGGCGCGACAGACCGCGCTCGATGCGCAGATCTCCATCTCGCAGCTGAGCGAAGCGATAGCCGTTCGCTGACATCTGCGCGCAACACACGCTAGGGCTTGGCCTTCTCCAGCTTGATCCACGCTTCCACGCGCTCCTGCAGAAGATCCAGCGGTAGCGCGCCGCCGCCAAGGATCTCGTCGTGGAAGGCCTTGAGGTTGAACTTCGGGCCGAGCTGCTGCTGCGCCTCGGTGCGCAGCTTCAGGATGGTGAGCTGCCCCATCTTGTACGCAAGCGCCTGCGCGGGCCAGGAGATGTAACGATCGGTCTCCTGCTGCGCCTGCACATCGTTCACATCGTTCTTGTGCATGTAGTCGATGACCTGCTGGCGAGTCCAGCCCTGGTCATGAATGCCCGTGTCGACCACGAGGCGGACCGCGCGGAAGAGCTCGGAGCTGAGTCGGCCGTAGTCGCTGACCGGGTCCTGGTAGAAGCCGACTTCCTTGCCCAGCTCCTCGGCGTAGAGCGCCCAGCCTTCGGTATAGGCTGAGCCTCCGGCACGCTGGCGGAACTTGGGAATGCCCGTCAGGTTCTGCGCGACGGAGATCTGAAGATGATGGCCGGGTACGCCTTCGTGATACGCGACGGCCTCGTCATCGACCAGCGAGCGATGCGTCGGGTCGGCCACGGCAACTGACACGCGACCGGGACGGCGGCCATCGGGCGTGCCGCCGGAGTAGTGCGTTGCCTGACCTGCGTTGTATGCGGGGATCGCCTCCACCGTGACCGGCTGTTTCGGCAGCAGCCCAAAGAGCTCGGGCAGCTTCGGCTGCATCTGGTCGATGTACCTCTTGAAGTCCGCGACAATCTGCTCTTCGCTCGTCGGCCGCCACTTGGGATCGTTGTTGATCGCGGTGCGCCACTCGTCGAGCGTCTTGTAGCCCTGCTTGTGGGCCAGCGCTTCCATCTCCGCGGTGATGCGGGCGACCTCCTTCAGTCCGAGCTCGTGGATCTCAGACGGCGTGAGGTCGGTGGTGGTCATCACCTTGACGGCCAGCGCGTAGCGGGCCTTGCCCTGCGGCAGGCTCTCGATGGAGAGCTGCGTGCGACCGTGCGGTGCATAGTCATCGCGTAGGAAGGCAGCGAACTTCTTGTACGCCGGGAGCACATCCTTCTCCACCGCATCGTTGATCTCCGCAGTGAGGCGCTGCTTGTCGGCATCCGAGAAGCTCGCCGGGAACTTCTTCTCCGGCATGAGGAACGGGTCCGCGGCAACGACGCCATCGGCCTGCGCGGGGAACTTCTCCGCGATGAACTTCACCGGCACGAGGCCATCCTTCTCGCCAGCCTTCAGGATCTCGATAGTCTGGTCGAGCGCGCGGGGAATCTGCTTCAGGCGGGAGATGTAGTCCTCGTAGTGCTTCACCGTATCCAGCGGCACCTGTACCGGCAGCTCCGCCAGAGAGGTATGGATGCCGCCCTGCATGTTCAGCGGCATCTCGTATTCCTTGAGCGCGAAGTTCTCGTCGGCGCGCACAAACCCACGCTCGAAGAGCTGGTGGTTCAGCAAATCGTCGGCGCTCATCCCTGCAGGAGAGATCGCGCGAATGCGGGCGAGGTACCCGTCGCTCTCCTTGTGCTCAGCAACGATGTGAGCCAGGGAGAAATCGCCCAGCTGGTCGTTCTGGCTGTAATCGCCCTGGCTGGTGGCCATCATCGGATTGCTCTTCAGCCGGTTCTTGTAGACCTCATCGAAGAGCGCGTTCTGTGCCTTCACACGCTCGGCGACCGGGCTCTGCTGTGCAACAGCTCCCAGCGCGCAGGCAGAAGCCGCCGCCAACACCAAAAGATTTCGCATGGCGAAAGCGTATCAGAACGCAGGTTTGCCGGACACGGAGTGCATCGCACCCCGGGCGGTCCGCCCATACTGAAACCTGCTGGGGGACCCGTTTCCCTCCCGGGTCCTCGCGTAAAATCAGTGCATCCTCCGGGTCTTCCCGAGATGCGTGGAGTATTCCCTGATTCAGTCGCTTCAAGCGCTCGCCCTGTATCTCGCCTCGCAACGAGGCCTGAGCCATTACTGGAAGACCCACTACGCGGATCACACATTCCGCAACGTCTATCGCTGGAACGCATTCGACATCTCGCTGCTCATCCCGTACTTCATCGTGATGATCATCCTGGCGTTCTATGGCATCCACCGCTATCAGCTGGTGTGGCTGTACTACCGCAATCGCCGCAACGCCGCGAAGTCCGCGGAATCGCCCGCTTCCTACACCGAAGAGCAGCTGCCCTTCGTCACGATTCAGTTGCCGATCTATAACGAGCAGTTCGTCATCGACCGCCTCATCGATGCCTGCTGCCGAATGGACTATCCGCGCGACCGCTTCGAGATCCAGCTCCTCGACGATTCGACCGACGAGACCACCGAGGTCGCAGCGGCCATCGTACAGCGCTACGCTACCGGCGGCGTCACCACCGCGGAGCATCCGGAGCCGCTCGCGCCTCAGCCCGTCCTCTACCTGCACCGCAGCAACCGTTACGGCTTCAAGGCCGGAGCACTCGAAGAAGGCCTCAAATCCTCTCGCGGCGAACTCGTCGCCATCTTCGACGCCGACTTCGTGCCTCCGGTCGATTGGCTGCGCAAGGTTGTGCACCACTTCGCCGAGCCCGGCGTAGGCATGGTGCAGACCCGCTGGACGCACCTGAATCGCAATTACAGCTTTCTGACCCAGGTAGAAGCGATTCTGCTGGACGGCCACTTCGTGCTGGAGCACGGCGGCCGTTCGCGTGCGGGCGTCTTCTTCAACTTCAATGGGACCGCTGGAATGTGGCGGCGTCAGGCCATTGACGAGGCGGGCGGTTGGGAGCACGACACCCTCACCGAGGACACCGATCTCAGCTACCGGGCGCAGCTCAAGGGCTGGAAGTTCAAGTACCTCCAGGATGTCGAATGCCCCGCCGAGCTGCCCATCGAGATGACCGCCTTCAAGACCCAGCAGGCGCGCTGGGCCAAGGGCCTCATCCAGGTCGCGAAGAAGTCGCTGCCAACGATCCTGCACGCTGACATCGACTGGCACCAGAAGCTCGAAGCCTGGTATCACCTGACGGCCAACATCAGCTATCCGCTGATGATTATCCTCAGCGTGCTGCTGATGCCCGCCATGATCATCCGCAGCTGGCAGGGCCCCATCCAGATGCTGTTGATCGACCTCCCGCTGTTCCTGGCGTCGACGGCCTCGGTCTCCACCTTCTACCTCGTCAGCCAGAAAGAGCTCTTCCCGCGCACCTGGTACAAGACCTTCCTCTACGTTCCGTTTCTGATGGCGCTCGGCGTCGGCCTTACCGTCACCAACACCAAGGCTGTAATGGAAGCCCTCTTCGGCGTGAAGAGTGCCTTCGCACGCACGCCCAAGTACGCCGTGCAGAAGAAGGGCGAACGCTCACAGGCGAAGAAGTACCGCAAGCGGCTGGGCATCATCCCATGGATCGAGCTGGCCATCGGCTGCTACTTCGCGGGCACCGTGTACTACGCCATCTCCACTGAGAACTACTTCACCGTGCCGTTCCTGCTGCTGTTCGTGCTGGGGTACTGGTACACGGGCTTCCTCAGCATCTTCCAGGGCCTCTTCGAGAGACGCGAAGGCCGTGGCGAGATGCACGAGAAGCCCTACCCCGTCGGCATCTAGCAGACACGAAAGCAAGGCATGGAATTACTGTTCGACGACGCCGCCCCCGGTGCGGCGCAGCTGCGGCTGCTTGAAGACGACGACCGCGAGACGCCCGCGCGTTTCCTGCTGCTCGTAGTAAAGGACTTTGCGGAGTTAGAGCGGCTGCCCGAGGTCTCACCGCACTTTGCGCTGACGATTGCGCTGGACTGCGCGCATGTCCCGGAGGCGGAAGCCATGCGGGTCGCCAAGCTGCTGCTGGCTCGCGGACTTGCCTATACCTGCTGCTGGGGCGCGGGCTGCAAGAACATCCACGATGCTTTTGAGACCGCTTATCGAGGGGCTGGCACGCCGGAGCTTCCTCCCGACGCGGACGCTCCCCGCACGACCTGGCACGCGCAACGGCCGCTCGAGAAAGCGCTGTACTACTTCCACTACTGTGCCAACCCAGCGCCGAGCTACCGCATCGATTGCCGGGATTACGTTGTTGCAACAACGGCGCGGTATGCACCGCGCGTGCGGTATTACTTCAGCTGAATCTGAAATCTGACCCGCTCCAAACGCAGGGAAGCCCGCCGATTGGCGGGCTTCCTGCATTCGCGATCCCCGATGTGCCTTTAGAAGCGCAGACCGAACTTCACCGGGATGTAGGTCGTGTGCAGCGAGTTCGCCGGGTAGTAGTTGTAGCCCGTGTAGGTGGTGTAGTTGGAGTCGGTCGCTCCGGCGCGGTACTGGTTGGCCATGTAGACGTAACGCGCGTCGACGTAGAGCTGCTGGTTCGAGAAGCGTGACATCTTGTAGGTCAGACCACCGCCGATATCGAATCCAGGCGCATTCGAGCTGTAGTGATCGAACGCTTCATTCTCGGTGTAGCAGCCATAGTAGATGCTGCAGGCTTCCGTGGGGGCGGTGAAGTTAGTCACCTTGTGGTAGAAGCCGGCGCCACCGGTGACGAACCCGCCGAGGCCCGAGCTCCCCTCGATCTTGTAGATCGGCTGCACCGAGAAGTTCCAGACGTGCATGTTGCCCTGGATGTCGTAGCTGCTGTTATCCGTGCTTCCGGTGTTGACGTACAGGTAGTCCGAGATCGTATAGGCGGTGAGCCCGAAGTTGTCGAAACCGAACTCCAGGTTGACGCCCACATGCCGGTTGAACATGCGTCCGCCGCCACCCTGAAAGCCCCAGCTCAGGGTGTTGTTGGTGCTTGTGGTCGAGACGGGAATCGCCGCACCAGCGCCGACGTAGAAGTCCCACTTGGGCGACCCATCGGCATTGGTGTTGGAGCCACGATAGCGCGGACGCCCGTAGCTCTGGCGGCCGCCGTACTGCATGGCGTTGCCGAAGAGGTTCAGGTGCAGCGCGTTGGAGGCAAGCTGCATGTTCGGAGCCGTGGTGGTGGCATCAGCTGCCGGGGTCGCGGCGTCGTCGGTGCTGACACTCGACGAAAACTGCGGCGTTGCGACCACTGCAGGGCTCGTGGCTGTGGAGGTCTGTGCCCCCATAACAGCCACACTCGCCCCAAGAAGGGCGGTCAGCGCCACCGATCGGCGCACAAATTCGGAAACTGCAATGCTCTTTGACATCTTCGAAGAACTCCTTGACGGTTGAGCCTGGCGCTCGCCGGTGGGAACACCACCGGAGTTCATTTGTTGCGGTCTCGCGACGGGCCTCCAGTGCATGGCCGCAACAAGACTCGAACCGTATGACTGTAGGACGTGGAAAGTGGCCGCGCGGATGCAATGGCGGGTCGGGCCCCCTCCTATCTTCCGACGCGGGAGGTTCCGGCGGGAAACAACTGCCGATCCCCGTACACTGAAAGTGACCTATGTCGATGGAAGCCCCGCCCACTCCGCTCCCCGTGCCGTCGGCAGAGTTGATCGCCGAAATCGGCGAAAACCTGGCGGCGCTGCGGAAGCGTATCGCAGAGGTCTGCGACCGTGCACGGCGGTGTCCGTCCACCGTAGAGCTGATGGCCGTGAGCAAGGTGCATCCCGCGGAGGCGCTGGTCGCGGCCTTTCAGGCTGGGCAACGGCTCTTCGGCGAGAACCGCGTGCAGGAGTTTGCCGCCAAGCGGGAAGCGCTTGCGGCGTACTACAGCGGCCCTGCCGTCTCGGCTTCGGGACCGGACGAGGCGGGCAAGCCGACGCGGCCCATCATGCACCTGATCGGGCCGCTCCAAAGCAACAAGACGACGAAGGCTGCCGAGCTCTTTGACGCCATGGATTCGCTGGACTCCTTGAAGATCGCCCAACGGCTGAACAGCACTGCAGCGGCGCTGGGCAAGGTGATTCCGGTACTGATCGAGGTGAAGCTCTCTCACGAGGAGACCAAACACGGTCTCCCTCCGGAGGAGCTTGGTTCCCTGCTGGCGAGCCTGGCTCCGCTCGAAAACCTGCGTGTAAGCGGACTGATGACCGTGCCCCCCTTGGATGAAGCTCCCGAGGCGGCGCGCCCGTACTTCCGCCAGCTCCGTGAGCTCCGCGACGCGCACGCCAAACAATATCAGTCATTTACGGAGCTTTCGATGGGCATGTCTGGAGACTTCGAGGTCGCCATCGAAGAGGGATCAACCTGCGTGCGCATCGGAACGGCCATCTTCGGGCGCAGGACTGTGCCATCCGCGGAGCCCGTGTGATTGGTTCTCCCGCCTTCGGTGACAAAGATCACGGAGGAAGGTCGCAACCCGCGTTTTAGAATAAAAGACACGATGAGCGAGACCGCAACAGCTACAGCACCCGCACCGGCCGCTTCCGGCCACACCTCCAAGTACACCCGCAACGCGCCGTACACCTCGCGCGTGCTGGTCAACCAGCGACTTACCGGCCCCGAAAGCGAGAAAGAGACCATCCACATTGAGATGGAGCTCGAGGACGGCATGCATTACACGCCGGGCGATGCCGTAGGCATCATCCCGACGAACCGCATCGAAGCCGTCGAAGGCGTGCTCAAGGCCCTCAACTACACCGGCGACGAGCGCGTGCTGGACCACTACAAGAACGAGATCTCGTTCGAGGAAGCGCTGACGCGGCACCTCGCGATCGGCAAGCTCGCTCGCGGCGCCGTCAATCAGTACGCGAAGCTCTGCGGTGAGAACGTCCCCGCCGGCCTCAAGGAGCTGCTCGGCGCCGACAACAAAGCGAAGGCTGAGGAATACACCTGGGGCCGCGAGTTCGTCGACCTCATCACCGAGTTCCCCGGCATCATCACGGCACCGCAGCAGCTCTTCAATGTGCTGCAGCGCCTGACGCCGCGCATGTACTCGATCGCGTCGAGCATCGCGATGCACCCCAACCAGGTGCACACGGTGATCCGCGTGATTCGCTACAACACGCACGGTGCAGAGCGCCAGGGTGTGTGCTCCGGCAACATGGCCGAGCGCGCTCCGGTAGGCGGCACCATGCCGGTCTTCCTGCACGAGAACAACGCCTTCCGCCTGCCCGAAAACACCGACGCCCCGGTCATCATGATCGGACCCGGCACCGGCATCGCGCCCTTCCGCGCCTTCCTCGAGGAGCGCGCGGTTACGGGCCAGAAGGGTAAGAACTGGGTCATCTTCGGCGAGCAGCGCTCGGTCTCGGACTTCCTCTACAAGGATGAGTTCGAGGAGTGGCAACAGAGCGGCGTGCTGAACCTGTTCCACACCGCCTTCTCCCGCGATCAACAGAAAAAGGTCTACGTGCAGGACCGCATGACCGAGAACGCCGCCGAGCTCTACAAGTGGCTCGAAGAAGGCGCGTACTTCTACGTCTGCGGCGATGCGAGCCGCATGGCCAAGGACGTCGAGACGGCACTGCTGGATGCGATCGCCAAGGGCCAGGACAGCACGCCCGAAGCAGCGCAGGAGTACCTCACCGCCATGAAGAAGGCCAAGCGTTACCAGCGCGACGTGTACTAAGAAGCAGATCGTAGAGAATAGATAGTAGACAGGAAAGGCAGAGCTCTCGGGCTCTGCCTTTCTGCTTGATGCGGAGGTTGGAATGATGTTCGAAAAGCGGCTTCGCGATGGCGTCCGTGACGGCACCATCACGCTCAGTGTGCGCTTCTGGATACGCCCGCGCGTCATCGTCGGAAACCGCTACAAGATGGACGAAGGCGAGATTGAGGTCGACTCGATCGAGCCCATCGGCATGCCCGACATCACGCCGCAGTTAGCCCTTGCGTCCGGCTTCCTGGGTGTGCTCGATCTGCTGAAGACCGCAAAGCACGGCAAGGGCGAGAACATCTACCTCGTCCGCTTCCACTACGTCCCGCCTAAGAGGCGGAAGACAATAGAGAGTAGACAGTAAACAGTCGAGGCTTCCGCGCCTTGAACCTCTACTCTCTACTGTTTCCTGTCTGCCGTCTCACACCCGATGCGTATCCGCCCTCCAGGCGACGATAGCCTGCTTGATCTGCTTGCGGTTCAGCTTCTCGCGCACGGCACGACGGGCGAGGTCAGGCAGTTCGGCGTTCGAAGCGAAGCGCAGGCCGATGTACTGGTCGATGGTGAGGGAGTCAAGCTCAACCAGCTCCGCCGGCGAGACCGCCGCCGCCAGTCGCAGCTTCTCTTCCACGCGAATCACGCGGTCCTGCACAAGGAGCGCGTACACCCGCGTCTTCAGCGCCAGGAGCAGCAGGAGAACCGACACGGCGATCCACCAGATGCCTACCCAGCCGTATTCGGTAAAGTGGCGGCCAAAGTACATGGCCGTCACAATAATGTTGGCCAGCAGGCCGACGGACACGAGGCCGTGGAAGACCGGGTCGAAACGGCCGTGGTTCTTAAAAGATTGCGGTTCAGCCATGGGAGGACCTCAGGGAGCTTGCTTGAATTGTGCAGGGGAACCCGCAGTCAGCATACGCGAACCCGTTCACAGCGCCACGTGATTTACGCTGAGTATCGAATGGCGATCAAGCGAATCGGTGTACATGTAGGAACCTCGGGCGGCGTATGGACGGCAGTGCAGCGCGCCGTGGATGCGGGTGCGAACACATTTCAGATCTTCTCCTCCAGCCCGCGCACGTGGAAGGCGCCCGAGGTCAAGCCGGCCGACGCCGAGAAGCTGCGTGCCATGCGTGCGGAGCACGATGTGAATCCAATGGTGATTCACGCCAGCTACCTCATCAACCTCTGCTCGCAGACCGAGAGCGTGCGCGAGAACTCCATCCTCGGCTTTCGTGGCGAGGTGGAACGCGCGCTCGCACTGGGCGCGGAGTTCCTCGTACTCCATCCCGGCAGTTGGAAGGGCCTCACCCGCGACGAAGGCCTGCGCCTCGCAGCACAGTCGATCGAGCGTGCGATGGAGGGCATGGCCTTCGCGGGTCACAACTTCACGCTGCTCATCGAGAACTCCGCCGGCGCAGAGTTCTCACTCGGCGGCAGCTTCGAGCAGGTGGCTGAACTCGTCGAGCAGCTGAAACCCTGTATGCCGGTCGCGGTCTGCTTAGATACCTGCCACTGCCACGTCGCCGGCTATGACCTCGTCAGCGACGAAGGCTATGCGGAGACGATGCAGAACATCGCTGACACCATCGGCTTCGACGCCGTGCGCGTCTGGCACTGCAACGACGCGAAAGCTCCCATGGGATCGAAGCTCGACCGGCACGAGCACATCGGCGAGGGTACGATGGGCGCTGCAACCTTCCGCCGCCTGCTGCATGACAAGCGCTTTGAGCATGCTGCGTTCATCGCAGAGACCCCCGTGGATGAACCCGGCGACGAGATGCGAAACGTGATGGCGCTGCGAGCGCTCAGCGCAGGCTGACGTTCGTCGTCAGATCTGCGAACACGCCAGCGGGCTCAGGTACAGGTTCGAGATGTTGCTCACGATCTCGGGATCGGTGTTGCCCGGCTTGTGCGACAGCTCGTGCCACTCAGGATCAGCGGAGAAAGCCGCCCAGTGCGCGGTCAGCTCGGCGAGATCGGCGAAGGTGAGCATGTAGGTCAGGTTCGGCATGTGCGTGCCGACAAGCGTATCGGCGAAGAAGACGGGCGTAAGCCCGGTGCGCTGGAAGATCGCAATCTCCGCATCGTCGAACATCTTCACCTTGTGCTCGTGGCCAGCCTGCATCGGGCTCTCGTAGGTGCGGAGCTGGAAGATGCGCTTGCCTCTCTTTGGCGCCACGAGTTTCGGCCATGCGGCAAAGGCGCCAAGCAACGTCCGTTCCTCGCGCACAAATGGCGGCGCCGTGGCCGGAGCGGCAAGAAAAGGTGCGGCGGCCTTCAGGTACTCCGCATCCTTCGCAAGCTGCTCATCGAGCATGACAAGCGTCTCTGCCGAAGACGATGGCAGCAACACATAGTAGGTCGGCGTCTCGGGTCCGATGTCGAGCTTGAACGCGCCGACAGGGCCGATCTTGAGCTTATTCAGCGCGGGGATCAGCGCCTTCTCGAGGTACTCCTGCATGAGTGCAAGCTGCGGCCCCGTGCGCAGGGTGTAGGTGCGGAGCTGATAGAACTCGCGCATCGCGGGGGGTGCCTCCGCTCCAGATGCTTGCGAAGCCAACCCAGCGCCCACGGTTCCCAGTGCCGACTTCATGAACGCTCGCCTCTCCAAAGCTGCCTCCGCCCATCAGATTGACACTGCAAGCATAGCCGACTGCGTATCTCCGCAAGCGGGCGACCCCTTTGCGGCCAATGAATCGCGTGGGGACTCTGCGGAGCCTCACTGGATGGAGGCTCGTAAAGAAATACTGAAACCCGGCCGAATCCGACTTCATCTTATAGCTGCCGAAAATGGCTGAGCCGGATTGGTAAGCACGGCTCGCTGCGGAACCCATTCGATTCCCGATTCCGCAGATCAGTCAGCCCTGGTTCACCCCAGGGCCCCGACCCACGGCGACAGTGGCAGTGCTACGGCACTGCTGCCCGTCGCGTGGCGCGTCTCGGTTTCCCGCCACAACACCCATGCGACGGCAAATCTTTTCTCTCCATGGAGATCGCAATGGGAACCATCAATCACACCAATCTCACCACCTACAACGTGCCCGCACTCGCGGAGTTCTTCTGCTCCGTCTTCGGCTTCCACCCTCTGGACCAGCGCGGCGACAAACTGGCCGTCCTCAAGAACCCCGATGGCTTCCTGCTCACGCTGATGTTCGACAAGAACATGACCTCGGAGCGTGGCTATCCAGGGCTGTTCCATATCGGGTTCCTCCAGGCCACACCGAAGGACGTCGATACGATCCACCAGGCGTTGAGCACACGCAGCTACGAAGCTCCGCAGCCTGACATCCTCGCGCGCGGCGGCCCACACACCTACGGCTTCTACTGCAACGCGCCGGGCGGCGTGCTGGTCGAGGTCAGCACGATGAACTTGGTCAACACAATCTAAGCTGCTCGACGCCAATCATCGACGCGCTGCAACGGGATCCCCCTTGCAGCGCGACGCTTCCCAACACATTGCCGCCGCTACGCGTCCTGGAGCGCAACCGCAGCCGCGTTCGCCGAGCGCTGTGCCGCCAGCGCGGAGTTCGGTTCGGCGGCGAAGTGATTGCGGTGATCGGCAAGGTACCGATGCACATCCGAAATCACCACCGAGCCTTCTCCGACCGCCGACGCCACCCGCTTCACCGAGTTCGCACGAATATCCCCGACCGCGTACATGCCTGGAACGCTGGTAGCATACGGCGTCGTCTCGAAGCCGGCTTCGCCGCCAGTGAGGATGAAGCCCTTCCGGTCCAACTTCACCGTGCCATACAGCCAGCCTGAGTTGGGGTCGGCTCCGATCATCACGAAGACGCTTCCGATCTCTTTCTCCGTCGTCTCGCCAGTCTGCCGATTGACCCAGCTCACTCGCTCCAGCGAGGTCGCACCTTCCAGCTTCTCGATCTCCGAATGCGTATAGAGCGTGATGCGCGAAGAACTCTCGATGCGCGAGATCAGGTACTGCGACATCGTCGCGGCCAGCGACTTGCCGCGCACGATGTGATGCACGTGCTTCGCGATGCCCGAAAGAAACACCGCAGCCTGTCCCGCCGAGTTGCCGCCGCCCACCACGATCACCTCGTGCTCGCGGCACAGCAGCGATTCCATCGCCGTGGCCGCGTAGTAGATTCCCCGGCTCTCGTACTGGCTGTAGTTCGCCACCGCCAGCTTGCGGTATTGCGCTCCAGTGGCCACTACCACAGAGCGCGAACACACCGGAATCTCGCCCGCCAGCTTCAGCTTGTGGATGCCATCGACCTGCTCCGCCGTCACGACCTCGCGCGAGATGGCGAAGCGTACGCCGAACTTGAGCGCCTGCAGCTGCGCACGGCTCGCGAGCCGCTGCCCGGAGATGCCCGTCGGGAAGCCCAGGTAGTTCTCGATCTTGGAACTCGTACCCGCCTGGCCGCCAGGAGCCGTGCCCTCAATGACAATCGTGCACAGCCCTTCCGAAGCCGCATACACAGCGGCCGCAAGTCCCGATGGCCCCGCGCCCACCACCGCCACGTCGTAGATCATGGTGGAATCTGGAAGCTCGGTGATGCCGAGTTCGTCGGCCAGCTGCGCGATGGTCGGCCGGTGCAAGACGCGGCCATCGGGGAGCGTCACCGTCGGCAACTCAGCTTCGGGCTCGGAGAGGATGTCCTCTTGCTGCCGCGTCTCTTCCTGGGCGATCTCGACGATCTGATGCGGGTAGCTGTTGCGGATCAGAAATCGATGCAGCTGCGTGGTCTCCGGATCGTTGGCATAGCCCGTCAGCAGCACTCCGCCCGTCTCATCCCCGATGATCCCGATGCGACGCCACACCGTGGCCTGCGTGATGAGGTTGGCAATATCACCCTCGGCCCGCATGATCCGCTGCAGCTCACTTCTCGGAATCCGCAGCAGGCGGCTCTCGACAAGCGTTCGCGCCTCCACCAGAGAGCCCTGAGAGTTCAGCATGTTGAGTTCGCCGGTGAAGTCGAACCGGCGATGTGTGGCAATCACCTGCCGCTCGCCGCCTACCGAAGGGATGCTGACCTCAACCTCTCCTTCGAGCACAACGAACATGTCCACCTGGCGCTGCCCCGGCGAGAACAGCACGACATCCGCCGCGACCAGCTCCTCTTGCCCGTAGGGAGTGAGCCGCTCCACCATATCGTCCGTCAGCTTGGGAAAGGCAAGATCAGGACGGAAGTCCGGCACGTTCCATCCACTGGCGCTGCTCCTGGGGCTTTCGGTCATCGCGGTCAAATCTCCTTACGCTTGCGTGACTTCATTCTAGGGTTGAGCCATTCCTGGCACGCCCCTCAAAAGCATGGGCTGAGTCCCCCCGCTTGTGGCAGCTACTTCGCCTTGCCGCTCACGATCCTCGAGGAATCCGGCGCAGCAGGAACCGGCGCAATGCTGTAGATGCGCTGCAGCAGCAGGTAGCGTTCTCGCAGGTCGTCGGGCCGAGCAGCGCTGGTGGCGTCGAGGTGCATGGCGCTCCACCCGGTCTTTGCGTCGTAGCGAGGCCACGCTGGCAAGCCCTTGCCGTTGGGGTCGCCGGTACGGGCGAAGTTCGTCCAGTAACGCATCATCTGCTCGGTGAGGGCGCGGTCTTCGGGACGCCACGTCGAACCGGGGCGCGAATCCAGCGAGCCGAAGACATACTCGATGTCGTCGGAGTGGAAGGCGCCCTGCCCGGCGTGAAACTTGCTGTCGGGCGCTGCCAGGTCGAGGCGGTAGCGATAGACCGGAGCGCCGGTCTCCGCGTGCGCTTCAAGCCACGCCCACGTGGAGTAGACGATGAAGTTGTCGTCCCCCAGGTCGCCGATCGAGCGAATGGCCTCAGCGTCGGTGGCGTGCGGATAGACCTTGAGCACCGCGTCGGCGTTGGGGCCAAAGCCCTTCGTCACCATGGCGATGAAGGCATCGATACCAGGATGCGGCGTGCCCTTGACGATGCCGGCGCGGATCTCGTCGTTGTTCCAGCCGGCGAGCATGGGGATATGCATCTCCTGACCGTGGGCGTAGAGGTTCGGCACGGAGTCGGGCAGGAAGTAGCCGTCCACATCGGGCGGAAAGGCGCGCGAGACATCGAACTCCTTGTGCGCGACGAGGTCGTCGGCGGAGATCGCCCGCAGCGCAGCGAGGTCGTCCGTCCCCAGCACCCGCCTGGCTTCAGCCGCGTCATGCGTCGCACGTTCAGCGAGGGTGCCAAAGGGTAGCGCGCGATTCTGGAAGGACGCTCCGCTCTCCCCGATCGCCCGCGAGATCATGCCCTTGGAGATAGGCGAAACGATGAGCGAGCTGACAGAGAATGACCCCGCCGACTCACCGAAGACGGTGAGGTTCTTCGCGTCACCACCGAAGCCCGCGATGTTGTCGCGCACCCACTTGATGGCCGCGGCCTGATCCATGAGACCGTAGTTCCCGGCGGCGTGGTGGACGCTTTCGGCAACCAACGCGGGGTGCGTGAAGAAGCCGAGCATCCCAAGCCGGTAGTTAAGCGTGACCACGATGACGCCGTGCGAGGCCAGCGCCGCGGCGTCGTGCCGGGGCTCGCTGGAGCCGCCACCGGTGTAGCCCCCGCCATGGATCCAGATCATCACAGGCAGCTTCGCGCCCGGCCTCGCGTTCGAGGGCGTCCAGATGTTGAGCGTGAGGCAGTCCTCGCTGGGGCCGGAGTCCTGAAAGATCATGTCCTCGAAGCCACCGAACTGGTAGCAATGGTGCCCGAACTGCGAAGCGTCAAGGACACCGTTGCGCGCCATGGCGGGCTGGGGCGGCTGCCAGCGACGCGGCCCCACGGGCGGAGCGGCATACGGGATTCCGAGGAAGGAGCGCGTCGCATGCGCGGCGGGTTGGCCATGGACGGCGCCTTGCAGTGTCGGTGCGGTCAGGCCATCCGACGAGGGCCGGGGCTTTGCATCAGGATGCTGGGCGCACAACGTCAGGACAGGCAGCGAAACGGCGGCAAGAGCAAGCAGCGAAGCGGACAAGCGCATCAGGTGGAATCCTCGCTCAAGAGTGTATGCGAGCGGAATGTCGCACGAACAGGCAACAGGCCACTCCCCGCAAGGGTGGTGAGTCCTCGTACCGGCCACCAGTCCTCGTACAATCGAAGGGTATGCCAGAGATCGACAACATCGCCGCGCCTGAGCGCCGCTCCGACGACGAACCCGTCCGCTATAACCCCGCCGAGATCGAACCCCGCTGGCAGTCCCGCTGGGACGCCGACCCGGCTCTCTATCGCGCCGAAGACCATGCCGGCGGCAAGCCCAAGTTCTTCTGCGTGGAGATGCTTCCCTACCCCTCCGGCGCGCTGCACATCGGGCACGTGCGCAACTACACCATCGGCGACGCGCTCGCCCGCTTCATGCGCATGCGCGGCTTCAACGTACTGCACCCCATGGGCTGGGACGCCTTCGGCCTGCCGGCGGAGAACGCCGCGCTGAAGAACGGCCGCGCTCCCAAAGAGTGGACGCTCTCCAACATCGCCGCCATGAAGGTGCAGATGCGCCGCATCGGCCTGAGCTATGACTGGCACGGGACCGAGGTCGCCAGCTGCCTGCCCGAGTACTATCGCTGGAACCAGTGGTTCTTCCTGCGCATGCTGGAGAAGGACCTCGCCTATCGCCGCTCCAGCAAAGTGAACTGGTGCAACCTCTGCGCGACCGTACTCGCCAACGAGCAGGTCGTCGGCGGTTGTTGCTGGCGTCACGAAGACACCCCCGTCGAGCAGCGCGAGCTCGAGCAGTGGTTCTTCCGCATCACGAAGTACGCGGACGAGCTGCTCGACGGCCTCGACACCATGCCCGGCTGGCCCGACAAGGTGCGCACCATGCAGCGCAACTGGATCGGCCGCAGCTACGGCACCGAGGTGACGTTTGCAGTCGCCGACGATACCGCTTTGAAGGGGACGGGCTTCAGCCCGTCCGTTACGCCTCCTGGAAAAGAGGGGGCTTTAGCCCCTGAGGGCCAACCCAGCATCACCGTCTTCACCACCCGCGTCGATACGATCTTCGGCGCGACGTCGATCCAGCTCGCGCCCGAGCACGCCCTCGTCAAAGAGTGGGCAAAGACCGACGCCGCCCTCGCAGCCGACGTGGACAAAATGGTCGCCGAGCAGGCCGCTGCCAAGCAGACAGGCGACTTCGGCACCATCGAAAAGCACGGCGTGAGCACCGGCAAGCACGCCATCAATCCCTTCACCGGCGAGACCCTGCCCATCTGGGTCGCCAACTACATCCTCGCCGACTACGGCACCGGCGCCATCATGAGCGTCCCCGCCCACGACGAGCGCGATTACGAGTTCGCCACCAAGTACGGCCTGCCGATCAAGCGCGTCATCGCCCCTGCCACCTCGGGCGGTGCCAACGATGACTCAGGCGATCTCGCCCTCCCCTACATCGCCGAAGACGAAGCTGTGCTCATCAACTCCGGCGAGTGGACCGGCGAAGCCGCGCTCGAAGCCCAGGAGAAGATGGGCTTGTTCGCCGAGCACAAGGGCTTCGGCAAGCGCACCAAGACCTTCCGCCTCAAGGACTGGGGCGTGAGCCGCCAGCGTTACTGGGGCACACCCATCCCCGTCGTCTACTGCCAGAACGGCCACGAGGGCGTTCCTCCCAAGGGAGTCGTTCCCGTACCCGACGCACAGCTGCCCGTGCTGCTGCCCGATAACGTCGCCATCACCGCCGAAAACGGCTCGCCCCTCGGCCGCGTGCCCGAGTTCGTCAACGCAACCTGCCCAGTCTGCGGAGGCCCCGCGCGCCGCGAGACCGACACGATGGACACCTTCGTCGACTCCAGCTGGTACTTCTACCGCTATACCGACGCGCACAACAACACCGCGCCGTTCTCCAGCGAGAAGGCCAACTACTGGTTCCCCATCGACCAGTACATCGGCGGCGTCGAGCACGCCATCCTGCACCTCATCTACTCGCGCTACTGGACGAAGGTCATGCGCGACATCGGCCTGATCAAGAACGACGAGCCCGCCACGCGCCTCTTCACGCAGGGCATGGTCATCAAGGACGGCGCGAAGATGTCCAAGTCCAAGGGCAACGTCGTCTCGCCCGATGAGATGATCGGCAAGTTCGGCGCGGATGCCACGCGTACCTACGCCCTCTTCGCCGCACCGCCCGACCGCGATCTCGATTGGCAGGAAGACGGCGTCGCCGGTGTCTCGCGCTTCCTCGCGCGCGTCTACCGCCTGACGATGAAGTATGCTCCCGTCGTAAAGGCCGTGGAACACGCGAAGGGCGATGAGATTGCCCCGAGCGCCTTCGCCGGGCAGACGCCTGCGGGAGCAAAGCTGCTGCGCACGCTGCACCAGACGATCGCGAAGATCAGCGAAGACTTCAGCGGGCGCTGGCACTTCAACACGTCGATCGCCGCGGTGATGATCCTCGTGAACGAGATTGCGTCCTCCGAAGGCGCGATGGACTCGGGCGAGATTGCACCGGCGACCATCGCGGAGCTGTTCCGCTCGCTGACACTGCTGCTCGCGCCGTTCGCTCCGTTCCTCACCGCCGAGCTGTGGGAGCAGATGGGCCACACCTCATCCATCAATCACGCGGCGTGGCCCGTCGCCGACGCAACCCTCGCCAAAGACGACGAGATCGAGATTCCCGTGCAGGTCAACGGCAAGCTCGCCAACGTCATCAAGGTCGCAGCCGATGCGGACGAAGAGACGATCAAGGCCACGGCTCTCGCAGACGAAAAGGTCCAGCAGCGGCTCGCGGACAAGACGATCGTGAAGACGATCTACGTCAAGGGCAAGCTGGTCAACATGGTTGTGAAGTAGGCTGCGCGTGAACGGCACAGAACAGGCATCGAGCAAGACGCCCATTCGCGGCACGCAATCGTTCGTCGGCGTGATGAGCGAAGTATGGAAGCGGCCGTCGCTCACGGCTATCGAGGTGCTCACGCGCTGGATCGCGTGGGCGCCCGTGCTGTTGCTGACCGGCGCCTTTCTCGGCACACTCGGCATGGATGTGCACTTCAATCCCGCGGGTGCGCAGGCTTCGTGGACGCAGCTTCAGACAAGCGCGATTCTGCTGGAGCACGGAGCGTACCAGCTCTCATTCCACGCTGGACAGTTCGCCCTCAATGCGCTGCCGATACTCGCGTTTGCCGCGCTGTGGGGCGTGATCTCGGGCCATGGCCGGACGCTCCTCTTACATCGTTTCGATTCCCGCCTCATCCCTCGGCGTTTGACGCTTTGCCTCCTCGCGATGGCGCGCGTGGTGCTCTTCACCGCTGCGCTCGCACTCTGGCTCGCCGTCTTCCTCGTCTGCTGGATTCACTTTGTGCAGGTGCCGCAGTCACGTGGCGAGTATCCCGGCTACGTGCCAGGCTTCGCCATCGTGATTCTGTTCACACTGGGCCTCTTCGTGCTGTGGTCTTCGACGAGCTGGATCCTCCGGCTTGCACCGGTGCTGGCGATGGCACACCGCCTCGGGCCCGTCGATGCACTGCGTGCGGCATGGAAGACCGGCCCGCTGCGTGGCAAGCTCATTGAGATCAACCTGGTGATGGGCGTCGTGAAGGTGGGTCTGCTGGTATGGTCGCTGGCACTCAGTTCCTGCCCACTGCCCTTTGCCAACAACCAGACGCAGGAGTTCCTGAACTGGTGGTGGCTCGGAACGGTGGCTCTGTGGATCGTCTCGTCAGCGTACTTTCATGTCGTGCGACAGGCGGCTTACGTGCGGCTGGCAGATTCCTACGACTTTCTGCCCCATGAAACAGCACGCCAGGGGAATTCGGCATCGTAACCTCCTGAGTCACAAATGTGACGCGCCGGCGGTGCCGGTCGTGGAGGTTCCAAATGTCCTTCGGACTGTATCTTGGCGGCACCGTTATTCTGATCGTCGGCGTGTTGTACGTATGCAGCCTGGCACACATGCCTGCGCACTGGATCGGCGCAATCGCGATTGTCCTGCTAGGCGCGGGCATCATGGGCGCCGTCGGCTCGACGCGAGGCAAAGATCCGAGCTAAGACCGTCTTTCGAGGCAGAAGCCGCTGATTGCGGCCTTCCTTTAGACTGGAAAGGTGAGCACGCCAGCGAACTCCCCGGCCGACAACTCCCTCTCCACCATCGTCATCCTCGACTTCGGCTCGCAGTACACCCAGCTGATCGCGCGCCGCATCCGCGAGTTCAACGTCTTCTCCGTCGTGCTGCCCTGCACCACGCCGCTGGAGAAGGTCCTCGCGCTGAACCCGAAGGGCATCATCCTCTCGGGCGGCCCGTCGAGCGTCTACGACGCCTCCGCACCCAAGGCCGACGCCAAGGTTCTCGAGACTGGCCTGCCGCTTCTCGGCGTCTGTTATGGCCTCCAGTTCATGACGCACCACCTCGGTGGCGTGGTCGCTCCCGCTGCCGCACGCGAGTACGGCCACGCCGAGGTGACCGTCTTCGAAGAAACGGCGCTCTTCCACGGACTGCCGTCCACACTTGAGGTGTGGATGTCACACGGCGATCATGCTGAGAAGCTCCCCGACGGCTTCCACGTCGTCGCGCGCACCAGCAACGCCGTCGCGGCCATCGCGGACGAATCGCGCAAGATGTGGGCCGTGCAGTTCCACCCCGAGGTCGCCCACACGCGCCAGGGCATGGAGCTGCTAAAGAATTTCGTCGTCAACATCTGCGGAGCGAAGCAGGACTGGACGCCCGCCCACTTCATCGAGACCACCGTAGCTCACATCAAGGAGCAAGTCGGACCGACAGGCCACGCCATCTGCGGCCTCTCCGGCGGAGTCGACTCCTCGGTCGCTGCCGTGCTCGTCGCGAAGGCCATTGGCGATCGGCTAACGTGCATCTTCGTGAACAACGGCGTGCTGCGCAAGGATGAGTTTGCGAAGGTCCAGAAGACCATGCGCGAAGAGCTCCACCTGAACGTCGTCGCAGCCGACGCGAGCGAGCGGTTCCTTTCGAAGCTCGCCGGTGTGACCGATCCCGAGAAGAAGCGCAAGGCCATCGGCAACGAGTTCATCGCGGTCTTCGACGATGAAGCCAAGAAGATCTTCGACGCGAACAATAGCGGCGGCGAAGAAGTCGCCTGGCTCGTGCAGGGCACGCTCTATCCGGATGTCATCGAATCAGCCAGTGTTCATGGGCCTTCGCACGTCATCAAGAGCCACCACAACGTCGGCGGCCTGCCCGAGGACATGAAGCTCAAGCTGATCGAGCCGCTGCGCGACCTCTTCAAGGATGAAGTCCGCCGCATCGGCCGCGACCTTGGCATGCCGGAAGAGATCCTCGAGCGCCAGCCCTTCCCCGGACCGGGCCTCGCGGTGCGCATCCTCGGCGAGGTGACGCCGGAACGCGTTGCGATTCTTCAGGAAGCCGACGCCATCTGCGTCGACGAGATCAAGAAGGCCGGCCTCTATCGCAAGGTCTGGCAGAGCTTCGCCGTGCTGCTTCCAGTAAAGAGCGTAGGCGTGATGGGCGACCAGCGCACCTATGCCTACACCTGTGCCATCCGCGCCGTAGAGAGCGAAGACGGCATGACCGCCGACTGGGCCGCACTGCCTTACGAAGTCCTTCGCACCATCTCCTCCCGCATCGTGAGCGAGGTCCACGGGATCAACCGCGTGGTGTACGACATCACCTCGAAACCACCGGGAACGATCGAGTGGGAGTAGATCGAAATCTCTCCTAGTGCACATTCACCGTCGGCCCCGTGTAGAACTTCAGTTCCAGTTCCACGGTGTGTTTGTCGGGGTTGGCGATGGCTTTATATCCCCCGTAGTACGGCGCGAGCGTCTTGAGGGCCGTGTTGTTCTTGATGAAGCCCGCCACATAGGTCGGGTCGTACAAATCGCCTGCCTTCAGCAAAAAGTTCTTGTCGAAGTCCGCCTGCGCTGCGGGGTCGAGGCCCATCGCCGTGATCTTCGAGAGCCGGTATTGCTCCCCGGGAGTGACCGTCACCGCGTAAGCGACGGTGTGAGCCGCGGTGTCCCGGGAGGGATTGGACTTCACGATCACATCCATGTAGCCCAATTTGCGGTAGGCAAGATCGAGCGGCGTAAGAGTTTCGATCAGCGCCTTGTTGGAGGCCACATCGCCCGCATGCAGTTTGGCGCTCGCATTGAAGGCTTCCGTCGTGAGCAGGGGGGCGCCCGCGAACTCCAGACCGGAGACGTGGTAGATCTCGCCAGCATCGAGAGTGGCGTGCAGGATAACTGGCTCCCTGTGCTGATCCAATGGTGTGGTCTCGACCGCGACGCCGCTGAGAGCCGCATCGATGTAACCAGCGTCGAGCAGCGGAGCCAGGATGATGTCATCGGTGCGGAGACCCGCCAGCCCCATCATGTACGGTTTGCCCGCGGCCGTGTTGACTGAGGTCTGCACCAACGGTGCAAACTCCGGCTTCACGCCGCCCAACTTCACATTCGCGACGACCGGGAGCGGGGTGACGACCGTGAATGCCATGGAGCGGAACGGGTGTTGCAACGTCGGTTCAATGGATTGCTCCTCCAACTTTGCGGCGATGCCCTTGGCAGCAAGGGCATCCTCGAGCGCGGCCTTCACCTGGTCTACGGGCACGGTGTTTTCCTGCAGGTAGCCAAAGTACAACGGCACGCGCGCGTGAATCGCAGCGTCAATCTCGGCCGGAGACAGCCACACCAGGTTCGGAAACGCCACGGGCAGCATCTGCGACTTCGGAGTGGGCGCGAGCTTGAAAACCGCGACGATGTGGAGCGTGTTGCCGCGAATTTCGGCGCCGATATCGTCGAAAAAGCCAGTATCGGAGAGCTTCTGCGCACCGGCCTGCAACGTTGCCGCCGTGGCTGGATCGCCCGGCTTCACGCCACTGATCGCCGCAAGCTGCTGCTGCGAGTAAGGCCCCGGGTTGCTGTAAACGACCTGCGCGATGTTGTTCTGCTGCGCCGAAGCGACAGCTCCGCAAAGGGAGACACCAAGGGCAAGGAAGAGGCCGCGGACTTTGTTGCTCTGCATGGGGTCATCGTAAGGGGAATGCGACAGACGAACAAGTCGTTTCTGCAGTGCGCTTTGTGCCTCCGCGCGTGTAAGATTCCATGTGAGCTTGTCAGACAGGTTGAAGCGGTGCAGATCGACAGGCAGGAGAGTGCCATGCGTTACGGAATGATTCTGATGATGGCGGCGCTGGCGGGAACAATTCCGGCCCTGGCGGCGAAGACATGCGATGTGAAGGACTACGGGGCCAAGGGCGATGGCGTCACCAAGGACACTGCCGCGATCCTCAAGGCGGTGGCGACCTGCAAGGGTGGAACGGTGAAGCTGGCGGGCGGCACGTTCGTCACCGGGCCTATTCTGCTGCCCAGCGGCACCACGCTGGATATCGAAACCGGTGCCACGCTGCTCGGCTCGCCCGACCGCGAGGATTATCCGCACTGGACCTTCGCTCGCAAAGACACCGTGCAGCCTCTTGTCGGCACGCGCTTTGCGGAAAACGTCACCATCACCGGCGGCGGCACCATCGACGGCAACGGGCACATCTGGTGGGAGTACGTGCAGGGCGTCAAGGACTCAGGAGTTCTGGGCACCGACCACCCGCGGCCGATGGGCATGGTATTCGACCACTCGAAGCATATCAAGGTCGAGAACATCACGATGCAGAACGCCGGCTTCTGGCAGATCGTGCCGTACTATGCGGATGACCTGGTCTTCCGCAACATGCGCATCCTCGCGCCGCACTCGCCCAATACGGATGCGATCGATCCGTTCAGCTCAGGGCACATCCTCATCGATCACGTCTTCAGTTCAGTGGGCGACGACAACATCGCGATCAAGTCAGGAGCGATCAACTCGCCCGGGCCGGACGCACCGAGCCACGACATCACCATCACCGACTGCACGTTTGAGAACGGTCATGGCCTTTCGATCGGCAGCGAACTGGCGGGCGGCGCGCAGCACATCCACGCCTCTCGCATCCACTTCAAGGGCACGGACCAGGGCATCCGCATCAAGGCCAATCGAGACCGCGGCCATGACGTCTCTGACATCACCTTCGACGACATCACGATGGAGGATGTAAAGACGCCAATCCTGATCAGTGAGTACTACCCGAAGGTGTATCCGGAGGGCGAGGTGAAGGCGGAGCCGGTGCAGCGGCTCACACCGCACTTCCATGACATCCACATCAGCAATGTGAAGTCGACCGGGAGCCCGACGGCGGGAGTGATTGTGGGCTTGCCTGAATCGCCAGTGGAAGATCTGACGCTGAAGAATGTGTCGATCAGCGCGAAGACGGGGATGAAGATCGCGTATACCAAGGCGGACTTCGACAACGTCAAGGTAATGGTGGAAGAAGGCGAACCGCTGACGATCTCGCCGACGGCTACGATCAAGCAGCACTAAACTACGCAACGAGCTCCGCATATTCCTGGCCTCACGCTTCTACGGCAGACGATTTCGCTGTAAGGGCGTGAGGTCTTCCTCTGCGGGGTCTACCCTAGACACATGCGCTTTGCCGTTGGAGTCCTGATCGTGATGACCGTCTTTATTGGGGTGGGCGTGCTGACTGCGCACCTGATCCTGGCGCACCACGCCAACGCCGGCTCCTACGAGCCACAGGTGAAGCTGGGGGCCGATATGGCGGGGCTGTTCGCCGGTGGCCTCGCCGCGTTGATTGCCCTGATTGTGGTGGTACGCTCTGGCTCAAAGCAGAGCTAGCTGCCCACTAAGAAAAGTACATCTCCATCCGCGCCAATATCTTGCGAAGTTCCTGCGGCATTCGTTGCGCAAGGCACGTTGATAGTCACAGCCCTCAAGAGGCACAGACGCCTTGATGCCGCGGCCGCCCTTGAGACGGAGCGCTCTGGGCTCGCTGCTCGCAGTTGCAAATCGCAGCCACGAATTCTTTGAGCCGTCATCTCAAGCGAGCTTCAACGTCTCTGCAGATTTGCAGCACTGCGAGGTAACTTTGATACAAGTCAGAGTCCCGTCGCAGTCAAGCGCCACTTATGATTGCAACGGAGGAAATCTGTTGATGGCAACTGTAAAGCTCTGGACCGATGAAGAGGTAGCAACCGCTCCCGCAGTGCAGGCCGTGTTCGAAGATATCCGCGCGGTGCGCAAGTCCGATTTCGTAAATAACTTCTGGCGAGCCCTTGCGAACCAGCCAGTGCTCCTCGAGCGGACGTGGACCAGCGTCAAGCAGGTCATGCTCCAGCCCGGCGCGCTCGATCCCCTCACGAAAGAGCTGGTCTACATCGCTGTATCGACAGCCAACGCCTGCAGCTATTGCGTCCACTCTCATACTGCGGCAGCGCGCGCAAAGGGCCTCTCGGACGACCAATATGCGGAGTTCCTCGCGGTGATCGGCATGGCCGCCGAAACCAACACTCTCGCCAACTCGTTGCAGATTCCTGTCGACCCGGAGTTCCTCGCAGGCTAGCTCTGCGAGGAACTCACGGGGCGAATCATCGCGCGGCAGCTGCAGGCTGTTCGGCACTCTCCGCTTTCCCTCGTCCCGTCATCTGACGCAGAAGGTCAACCTCGTGTTGGCGGTACGGCGTATCGTCGGCCTTGAAGACGTCGTGAAACCAGACGGCGGGGCCTTCCGAGACATACGGTCGCTTCCAGGAGTCCCATGGGAGGTACGTCTGCGTCTTGCCCGCGACGAGTCCCCAGTTGATAACGGCTACGCGTTCGCGCTTGGCTATCGGCAGGATCGTGTCGAAGGTGCTGCCATTCCCTCGCGCCATGTACTCCGTGCAGATCAACGGACGCCCTGTTGCCCTCAACTCTGCTATCCGTGCTTCGAAGCCCTCCGGCCAGTCATAGTTGTGGAAGGTGATCACGTCAGACTCAGCGAGCTGGATCTTCGTCGTTGCGCTTTCCTTGCGCGGGTCGGTCCAGTTCCCTGTCCACATACCGCTGGTCAAAGGCTGCTGTGGCCGTTCGGTTCTCGCCCAGGCAAAGACGCGAGGCAGCAGTTCATTGACGCGCCGCACCTTGTCTTTCACATCCTCCTCGACATCACGGCCCTGATTGTCCGGCTCGTTCCATACATCCCAGGCAAGAACGCGATCGTCATTCGCGAAGGCGCCGATCACTCCCGTGACGTAAGCCTTGAGCTGTGGCTCTACCGTTGCATCGAGCAGCCGTGCCTTGCCAGGGCTCTGCACCCAGCCCGAGTTGTGAACTCCTGGGATAGGCGGATGCTGTGGTCCGAGATGCGGGTTGGGCTCCCAGCAGGAATCGAAGAGAACCAGAACCGGCCGAATATGATGCTTCGCTGCGATTGCCAGGAATTCATCGAGTCGTTTGCGTGCGCCGGCCGGATCATTGAGCCACCATTGATCCTGAAGGAACACACGGACTGTGTTCATACCGATCCCCTCTGCTAATCCAAGCTCTTTGTCGTTCAGTCGGGCATTGAAGGTTGCGTCCTGAAACATCTCAAGCTCGTTGATCGCATCTGATGGAACATAGTTGGCTCCCACAAGCCAGGGCTGTCGGTCGTACCATTCGTTGGCGTGCTTTGCGGTCCAGCGTTGGCCTGGAGCTTGCGCGATGCCGCTTCCAGCCAGCGCTGCCATCAACGTCAGAAGTGCGCAATACCGTACAACTCTTTCCATCATTCAATCCCCTCTGGACACATCGGTCTTCGCGGCTACGGCGGGTAATCACCCCAACGCTTGCAGTTCGTCTGCGATCTACCCGGACTCTTCGGCAGCCACAAGCTCGTCCAGAGAAGAACCGCAATATAGATCGCCGATCCATTCTCCACTCCTCCTGGGCGATAGCGGTACGAAACATCCACGAGGTCTGTAATCCATCAGGGTTCAATCGGCCCATCTTTCTTTGGACTGCCGAAGTTCGGTGTGCCGTCTGCGTTCCAGGTAAAGCGCTGCGCTCGAATCTCGCGATGGGCCGCATTGGGAGCATCGGTTGACTTGGCCGCATACAACAGCCACATGGCGCCGTCCTTACCCTTGGCAAACGTGCCGCGTCCCGGCCCAAAGATGGAGTTCTCCGGCGACCACGCAAAGACCGGATGCGGGGTCTTAATCCAGTTGCCAGGCACCATCGGGTCTTTCCCCACGAGAGTCAGCAGGCCAAGGCAATATCGCGGAGATGCAGTATCGCTTGCCGAGAAGACGACGAACGTCTTGCCGCCGTGATAGAGAGCCGTAGGACCCTCGTCGACGGGATAGTTGCGCGTGGTGCCTTCTCCCTTCTCCCATCCAGCTTCAGGATGAGCGATGAGCGCACCCTCTCCGTCAAACTCTGTCGGCGTCTTGAGCTTGCGAATCCAGGTGTCATTCGCACCGCTGTCTACGGTGACGTACATGAGATAGTGCGACTTGCCGACTACAAGAATTGAGGGATCGATCGAGGCCCGCCCTGTCTCGAGTGCCCCCTTGAACACATATGCTCCAAGCACATCATCGGCCTCAGACTCGAGCACGTAGATCTTGTGCTTCTGGCCTGTCATCTGCGCCGTAAAGTACACCCACCAATGCCCATCGATCTTCCACACCGTAGGCGACCATGTTTGGGTCATCCCCTCCATGGGCGTGTAGATCACATAAGGCGTCGTCGAAGAGGTCTCGGGTATCGGCCCGGTCCACAATGTGATGTCGCGGCCCGTGGCCGTCAATACATACTGCCCATCCTTCGTCACGGGATCGAAAGTGATGAAAGGATCTGCGTGCGAGAGGATCGGATTGCTCGCCTGCGCCAGCGCGGAGGCTCCGAGGCATAGCCCCGCAAGAGCGGTCAGGACACTTCTTCGAAACATGATTCACGATCCTTTGTTGCCCGACATATGGGAAGACGTGAAGAACAAATCGCGGATGCGGCCAAATCGCTTATCTACACGATAAGAGCCGCATCCGCCTGGAGACTGGGCGAACGATCTAGAACGCCACGCGGAACTGCACGTTCAGGTTGCGCGGCGGCGAGTCCGTCGTCGGCGTTGTTCCTTGATTGACGGTGCCAAAGGCTACGCCGTCATTCGGGTTAATGTCGAACTTCGCCGTCTCAAGATTGAAGTGGTTGAGAACGTTAGAGGCCTGCAGACGAATCGTTGCGACGATAGGCCCACGAATCTGGAACGACTTCTGTATGCCAGCGTCCGACATGATCACCGGCTTCATGCGGAGAAAGCTGGCATAGGTCGGATTCGTCTGCTCATTCGTCAGCACAGGGACGGTCTTCCAGTCGTACTGAGTCATGTCCGTGCCGCAGCGGGTCGCCATGGCGCCGGTATTACCACCGGGAATGCTGACCACACCGTTGGTCTGGCTCAGCACGCAGCTTCCCCATGCCTGGACGGTGTTGTTCTTCCAGTTCGGCTTGAGGAACTTGTTATGCGGAAGCATCACAGCGTTCGTCGGCAGTGTGGCCGGTTCGCCACTCTCCACCTGCAGTGAAGGAGAAAACTCCCAACCGCCGATGAAGCCATCGATAATCCGGTTGCCATGGAAGTTGAAGAGGCGGTCCCGCCCAAAGGGCAGTTGGAAGACACCGGAGAGCTTGAAGACCTTCGGGATGCCGAACTGATAGACGCTGTGCTGCGTGATGTTCAGCGACTGGCTCATCCAGCCGGTTTCGTAGATCATCTTCGACCACACGTAACTCGTATTGAACGAGATACCGTGACTCATACGCCAGTTATAGGAAAACTGCGCGCCGTTATACCAGCTGTAACCACGGTTGATGGCCGCCAGAGTAAGTGCGCCAAACTCCGGATGCGGCCTGTTCGCATTCAGAGCTGAAATTGTCGAGCTCGTGTAGTAGTTGGTCCCGGCGAAGGGAGCAATCCCCTTGAACGGGTTGGTCTGCGTTGCACTGCAGTTCTGTGTCTTGCCGCTGACGTAGACCTCATCGCAAGTCTGCAGGAAGTTCCAGTTGGGCAGGTTCTCATCCATCGACATCGGATATCCCCGGCCGTAGTTGCCAACATAGGACGCTTCGAAGACGCTGGCCTTCGTCCCTCGGTATTGGAAGCCGAACGAAAACTCGTGTGCGCTCGGAACCTTGAACCCGCGATTGAAGGTAGTGAATGCCTGGCCCAGGCCCGTAAGGCTGCCAAGCGCCGAGCCCTGCGGTTGAATGAGGCCGGTAGGAAACGGGTTGCTAAGCACATTCGAGATCGGCGTCATGCCACTGTTATTGGAGGTAATGAGTGCCGTCGATTGCGAGAAACCAAGATTCTGAATCTCGTTGTTGTTGACGAAGTTTGTATAGAACAACCCATAGCCACCACGAACAGAAAGCTTCCGAAAGGGTGAATACGCAAAGCCGAAGCGCGGCTGAATGTTGTGATACACGTTCGTGATCGGTGAGCGAGGCGCTCCATTGACGTTAGCGAACTGCAGGCTGCCGGTGAGATTGCTCGCCGATGGAAGCGCTGCGATCGAAGCCGACGTGATCTGGGACTGAACGGCATTAGGCGCGTTCAGATCAAAGCCAACATCAAGCGCGTCGTGCTTGTCGATCGGCCCGGTGAGCAGATCCCAGCGGAGGCCAATGTTCAAGGTGAGCTTGCTATTGACGCGCCAGTCGTCCTGAAACCACGGTGCGGTGTACCAGCTCGAGACCTGGTAGACAGCGTTCAACGGCGAAGCTCCCGAAGACGGCGTACCCAGAAGGAACGTCGCGAATCCGTCTCCGCTGGTGGCTTGTGAGTTTGTGTTGGTGTAGTCCGTGCTGGTCCAATCACTGTTCGAAGTCAACGTGAAGTAACCTGGGTTGATGTAGCTGAAGTGGGTCAGGCGCACGTCCCAGCCGACGCGAAGATTGTGCGCTCTAGCCGTGCGCGAGAGGTTCCCTTCCCACGAATAGTTTCCAGTGTCCTCCACGTTGTCGAACCAGCCAAGTGGGCTGTAATTCTGAAAGGCATAGTCGCCGAAGAAGTTCTGTTGTTGCTGTTCGCTGTTGAGACTTGCAGGGAAGCCCAGCGAGGTGAGGTCATAGTTCTGGTTCGCCGGCGTCGTCCACTTCACGCGGAAAAATGTGTAGCCGAAGCGCGCGTTCAGAACCGTTTTGGAGTTCATCACATCGACGAAATCCACCAGGTAGCCCTTACTAGTGCGATGGAAGGTACCACCGTTTTCTCCCGGCCCGGTTACGCCACCCGCATTGCTGACCTCAGAGAAATCGGCATTGAACGGGCGCACGAAGAAGCGGTACTTATCGCCAATGGCGAAGTCGAAACGGCCTACAACGTTGTGAAAGTGCCAGTTGTAGTAGTTATTCGGAATACTAAGGTTGTTCGTGCCAGGACGCTGGCCATTCGGCGTGCTACCCACGGCAGGAAAGAGCGCAGCAATCTTGGCGGCGATGGGATTGATCATGCCCGAAGGAATGATGTTCCCCGGGAAAGGATTCCGGATGTAGTGGTTGTACGTCGCGCTTGTTGGGTTCGTGTCGAGATGCGTCGAGGTGGGGTCCGCAATCGTGATCGATTGATAGCCGTTCGTCGGATTGAGGAGTTCGGAGAAGTCACCCGTGCGCATCTTGGCGGTCGGGTAGGAGAGGATCAGGCTGCGAGGCAGGAGCTCGGAGTAGTGATCGAATGCAAAGAAAAAGAATGGCTTGTATTTGGCCGACTGGCGTAGGACGTGCGGGATGAAGATAGGGCCGCCAACCTGGAAACCAAGCTGGGTCTGGGTGTTGAACGGTGTGATGTTCGAGGTCGTGTTGTTGATGGAGTTGAGGTATTTGTTCTGCGAGGTGTTCGCGTTCCAGCCGGTGCGACGCAGTGAACTCCAGAACATACCCTTCAGCTGCGAAGTGCCGGATACGGTCGTCGTATTGATCGCACCACCGCTCGTGTGCCCGTACTGTGCGTCATAGTTATTCGCACTTACTGTGAACTCCTTCACGGCGAACTGCGGAAGAACATAGGCGTAAGTGTCAGCACCAAACTCCGCATCGTTCGGACTGCCGTCGATGAGGAACTCGTTGAGATACATCAGTCCACCGTTGATTTGAAACTGCGACGTGACCGTCCATGGATCGGTGTACACACCCAGCGGCCGCATGAAGACACCGGGAACCTCGTTGCCGAGCATGATGGGGTTACCGTTGATGACGGGCAGGTCCTGCACTTCCTTCTGCTCGATGCTGTACGCGCGGCTGGCAGATTCGGTCTGTAGCAGCGCAGGCTCTTCGGTCACAGTAACCTCTGCGGTCTGCGAACCCACCTTCAACTTCACTGGGACGCTTGTAGCCGCATAGGCCTGGAGCGCAATACCCTTTACCTCCGCAGGAGCCATGCCGGGAGCCGTGATGGTGAGGTCGTAAGTGTCCGGCTCAAGAAACTGGAAGATGTACGCGCCCTGGGCATCGGTCTTGGCCGTGGTTACCTCTTTGGTGCTCACTCGCATGAGCTTCAACGTCGCTGCGGGGAACATCGCGTCCGCGGCATCCTTGACCTCTACCGTGATCTTGGCCCGGTAATCCTGAGCGGTTGCGTGGGGCACAACTCCAATCCACGTAAAGAGTACGAGCAGTGCGATCACCGTCGTCCAAACCGGCATTCGCCTGGTGCGTTGCTGTTCCACTTGCGTTTCCTCCTGAACGTGCCGCACGAGGCCATGCGCTCCCGGTGGACGCTGGGAAGTCGCGCGCGTAAACATGTGGCACTAATGAACAGCGAGAACGTTAGTGCCGCTGGAGAGCGATTGACAATCGGAACAATCGACCAATCTCGGATAGGACATATGTCCTACGATGAGAGGACATTGCGTATCACGCAGAGGGAGACGTACGATGGGTTGCTTTACGGAAGGGACCACATGCTGACGGACTTTACCGCAACGAAGCAGATCAACATCCTCATCGTGGATGATCATCCCGTCGTTCGACAAGGTCTGCGAGCCATGCTGTCGAGCGAGCCCGACTTCGTTGTATCGGGGCTAGCTGCGTCTGCAAGAGAAGCTCTGACGCAGGTCCAGAGGAACCAGCCGGATGTTGTCCTGATGGATCTCCGCATGCCCGAGATGGAAGGCACCGATGCCATCGTTGAGCTACGCAAGATTGCGCCCGGTATCCGCATCCTCGTGCTGACGAACTACGGGTCGGACGAGTACATCGTTCGAGCAACGCAGGCGGGCGCGATGGGATACCTGCTCAAGAACACACCACAGGAGGAGATTGTGAAGGCCGTGCGCATGATCTTTCAGGGCGAGCGATACGTGCCCAAGGTCATCGCGCAACGCTTATTCGAGGCCATTGGTCGCGAGGAGCTGAGCCAGCGAGAGCTTGAGGTCCTTTCACTGGTGGCGCTCGGTTGCACGAACAAGGATGTCGCCCAACGTCTGTTTATAAGCGATAAGACCGTTCGCAACCACGTGACCGGCTGCCTGTTGAAGCTGCAGGCCAAGGACCGCACCGAGGCTGTGACTCGCGCCATCGAGCGAGGTCTTATCCGCGTGCAGGAGTAGATGCCGTCTGCTGCCGAAGGCGGAGCAGGTCACGGAATCGAAATCGCTGGAGCAGACTGAGACGCGACAGCGGAAACGTGATCGCAACCCTGGTTCCTACCCCCGGAGCGCTGAGGATCTCCACGGTCCCTCCAATCTCTGCAGCCCGATGCCGCATGCCGAGTATCCCAAAGCCCTCTTCATCAGGGTTCGCGTCGAAGCCACAACCATCATCCTCGATCATCATCGTGGCGGACCGCTTCTCATAGCGCACGATGAACTTGATCGAGGCGGGCGCGCCGTGCGTAATCGCGTTCGAGATGGCCTCCTGTCCGATGCTGAAGAGGACAGCGCGAACGCGGATGCTCAATGAACGGACCGCTCCCTGCTCTTCCCTGTAAACACGAATCTTTCCGCTGGAGAGCTTGTACGTGCGATCCGCCAGCATGGTGAGAAGGTCACCTGCCTCCTCGCTGGACACCGCACCCAGCATCTCGATGGTGTGGCTTGCGTCCGAGTGGCAGCGACTTACGAGTTCGGATGTAGATGCAAGCTGATCAGCGATCTCATCGCGCGAGACAGCCGCATTGCGAAGGATGGATGTGCGGAGCCCCTGGATCTGGTAGCCGATCCCCGCGAAGCTCTGCGCCATCGTGTCATGGATGTCATGCGCAATTCGCTCTCGCTCGCGCAGGATCGCATCTCTCTGCCACTGCCGGAATCGAAAGTATGCAAACTGAACCCACCACGCCAGTCCAACAATCAAGCATGCCACGAAGGCAACGTGTCGAGGCGTCCACCATGGCGGTCCCTGCAACACCTGCACATCGTCCGGCGATCGCAGAAAGATCAGGAACGGGATGAGATCCTGCGTGTAAGTGCGGCCCAGCACGCACACGCCGCGGAGCCTTAGCTGGCTATCGACTCGCAGTGCGCGAAGCGCATTTCCCGAGCGGTCCGGATACAGTGCTCGAAATGTCTCGCCACCCTCCGCCAGGTCGAGCACGTAGTACCCGTTCTCGACATGCGGCTCGCTCACGAGATGTCCTTCCACCTCAATGAACCGCGCATCGTAAGCTCCGGATGCCGCCTGCCACGGCGTCACGGAGATGGGTGGAGCCGGCGTTCCAGTGGAGATGATGCGCAACGATCCGTTATCCAGCCGCGCACTGTAGAAGAGTGGATGTACGTCTCCCGTGACTTCGATACCTTCGCCTACGTTTACGCTTCGCCCCTTTGGGTGACTGATCAACGCACCTCCCGTTGCGTCTTCGATGTAGAGGTCCGGCTCCGTCAACGTCACGACACCGCGCACGACGACGCGCTGCGGAGTATCACCTCGCAGGCTCGTCAGGTCGCCGAGATGAACCGCTGGACGACGAGGCTCCGGCGTGCCTTGGCTGCGCACCGCGGGGTCCAGCGTCTGATAGCCGGAGAAATGCTTAGCGTATGCAGCTTCCGTTGTGAGGGGCTCCGGACTTTCTTCGCCGACAGAATGCGCAGCGATCGCATCAAACTCCGCCTTCGTAGCTGCATGGACGACAACGTTCCGCCACGCACCGCCGGAAGACAGCGAGCGCAGACCAATGCGGCCCGACGATACACAGGGCACCTCACGCAGCACAAGCGCAGTACTCTGTTGCGTGCTGAGGTTGCGCGCCGATACGGCCAGGCGGCAACCGTACATCACCAGCTGAAGGTGATACCAGATGCCAGGATGCACGCCCCCCGGTAGAACGGCTGGCTGCACCTCACTCCAACTGTAGTTGGATCTCCCCGCAATCAAGGTATCTTCCTGGGCGCGAAGCCCGGCGTAATAGCCGTTATAGGCATCCACTCCAAGGTCTTCGTCGTTCGACCGAATCATCAGGCCAATATCACCTGCAATCTGGTCGATACGCACATCGGCGCTGAGCGACGTATTCGTCCAGCGAGGCGATCCGCCCATGAGCTTGACGCCGCGTTCTTCGGAGTTATTGCGGAATACGGAATGGTCAAGGTTCCAGACGCCGCCGTAGGACTTCCAGTCCGTGAGACTGTCGACCGGAAGCTCGTAGCGATCCCTCCGCAGGTGCAATTCATGAACGACAGTCGACAGCAGAGCGACGAGACAAAGGAGAGACCCGGCTCCAACGATCCAACGATGACGAGTCATGGCGTTCCTCCAGTGACTGCGAGTACACGCTGAACGTCGGGTGAATCGACGTTGTCAATCGTCACCAACGTTGGCGCCACCAGGATCGTGCTGGTCGCTGCGGTCCCTTCCCGCCGGCTGCGAATCCACTGCATCGCCAAGCGCACCATGCTCCCCGTATCCTTTGCGATGACTGAGTCCATCTCGCCCGTGCGCACGTGATAGACCACATCGAAGTCCTGCTCGCAACCGATCAGAATGACCTTGTCAGTAAGATGCGATCGCGCCAGAACACTATAGGCAGCGCGCGTCTGGGTCACGTTCAAAGCGACAATCGCTGCCAGCGAAGGATGCTCTTCCAACAACTGGCGGACTGCATCATCCGCTTCGGGTGGGCCAAAGATGGATCTCTGCTCGACGAGCCGGACCTTTGGGTGTTGGCTCTGCAACGCTGTCCGCAGCGCATCGTCCATCGCCAGCGAGCCAAGGAAGTTGGGATAGACCCCAAGGACCGCAACCTCTTCGTGCTTCGCATCAAGGTGAGGCGCGATGCGTGACGCAGCGAGACGGCCCGTTGCGGCGTTGTCATTCAGCACGAAGAGCACATCTCCCTTCGGTGGAGCCGCCAGCGGCGTGTCGATGATGGCCACGGGGATGTTCTTCGCAACCGCAGCACGCACCGGGCTGATCAACGCCACAGCGTGGTCCGGTGCGAGAATGATTCCCGCAACTCCATTCGCGACCTGCCGGTCGATAATCTGGATCTGCCTCAGCAGATCATCTTCGCGGCTGGGACCATTCCAGAAGGTCGCCCATCCCCATGAGCCAGCGATGCGGGCAGCTTGCGCATGCGCCGTCTCCCATACCTCCTGCGCTGTCGTCTCCGGAATCACTGCGATCACAGGTCGCTCGTTGCGATGGCAACCGAGCGCTATGGTGAGCGCCAGGAGAACAGAGAGTCGGGGGAGCGTCCCGATGAATGGGCGAAGCCTCATAGAGCCGACAGTATGCCACGAACACTACTGAAGTGGCCGATGTGACATATGTCCTATCAGTGTTTGGGAGATTTGACGCATTGCGAGCGACCTCTCGCATCGCGTAGCGTGATCCCGGTTCCACAAGCCTCACGCAGCGCCCTTCCGGGGAGACTACTCGATGATTCGTAAATTGCTGACCTCTGCTCTTTTCCTCGCGAGCTTATCTCTCTGTGCGCAGGCTGGACCGACGCCCACTGGAGCCCGCACCATGGCGCGAACCTTGATCCCGGAAAGCACCATGTACCCGCGACTGCTTCGACTCTCCCATGGCTCTCCGGATACCAATGGCCATCTGATGGCGAACACGAATCGCGAGATATTTCGCAGCAAGGATGATGGCAACAGCTGGGAGAAGATGTCCGAGGTCACCGCGATCCCGGGCAGCCGTGAGCGTTGTTGCGCCGCGATATGGGAGCTGCCGCAGGACGTTGGCAGATTGAAGGCAGGCACGCTGCTCTTCTCCGGCACCTTCGTGGAGGGGACATCCGCGGCGATCCAGATCTACACGAGCACTGACGAAGGCGCGACGTGGAAGTATCACTCGACCCCGGTAAAGCGAGGCGGGACACCGCACCATGGACTATGGGAGCCGGAGTTTCTCCTCGCGAAGGATGGCTCCCTGGTCATCTTCTGGTCCGACGAAACGGACGACTGCTGCAGCCAGAAACTGACCCAGATGCGAAGCACCGATGGGGTTACATGGAAGGATGAAGTCGACACCATCAAGAGCAATCAGAAGGCGGATCGGCCGGGCATGATCGTCGCAAGCAAGTTGCCCGATGGAAAATACTTCATGAGCTATGAAGTCTGCGGACCGACGTATCACTGCGCCGTCTACAGTCGCACTTCGAAGGACGGATGGCATTGGGGTGAGCGCGGCGACATGGGCACAAAGGTCATCACGACCACCGGGCAATACCTCGCCCACGCGCCCAACAACCACTACATGCCAGATGGCCACATCCTCCTGATCGGACAGATGCTGCTGGAGGCGGACGGCAAAGTCTCTAAAGACAACGGAAAGGTCGCCTTCGTCAGTGACGCCAGGAACCCGCTCAAGCCCTGGACAACAACTCCCGCGCCCGTGCCTATCCCAGCAGCATTCGACAATCCGTGCCCGAACTACTCATCCGCGATGCTGCCTACCGCAGATGGCAAGTCTTTCATCGAGATTGCCTCGGACTTCGATGATGCCCACAAGTGCTCCGTCTTTGAAGGCATTCTGCCGCTTCCGCCGAAGTAACGCAACTGTCGAACAGCCTTCAGGGATCAGAGCCTTCCCTTCTGTGAGGCATTGCAAGTCGAGTTCTCAATCGCAGGCATCGCTGACGACGCGCCGAACGTGAACCGGAACAGTTGCGGTGCGGTCGGTCCAACGTGGTAGCCACATTAGAGTCGAAGAAGGAACACATCGTGGGAGGGAACGACAAGTCGAACACCCCGACGCGACGATCCTTTCTGCAAGGTGTGCTGCCAACCGCGGCTACGTCCGCCTTGCTCAGAGCCTCTGCTGATGCATCAACAGGAGCTAACGCACAACCCAGCCAGAGTGGCGGCAAGAAGCTGTTCAACCTGATTTTCTCCAGGCAGAAGGTCAACGCGCGGACGCGCTCTCGCTGGCCGGGCATCCCATCGTTGAGACACCCAATCACGATCGGATCGGCCGGGAGGGCATCTTCTTTCGCAATGCTATTTGCACGAATGCCCTGTGCGCGCCCGCGCTCCAGCGTGCTGACCGGCATGTACTCCAAGTCAACGGGAGCGCTCGACAACAAGGACCTTGAGAAGCCACTCGATTTTTCCTCGGCGAGTTTCGCTGCTATGACAAGCAGCTGATGCATGATCCCGCGATACGTGTACCAATCATGATCCACTACCCAAAACTGGCCAAAGCCGGAACGGTGCCGGACGAGATGGTGCTCGATATCGCCCCGAGTGTCCTTCAAATTGCGGGCCTCGAGCCGCGCCAGGAGATGCAAGACCACAGTCTCTTGCCCCTAGCCACAGCGTCTCCGGCCGACTGGCGAAGGGAGCGATTCTACGACTACTCCGAATTACCCCGGAGCCGAAGACGTTCGTCCGCACAGTGGTGTGCGGACGGAGTCGAAAAAGCTGATGCACTTCTACACGATGAACGAATGGGAGATGTATGGCCTCGCGGAGGACCCCGAAGAGAAGCACAATCTCTATGGCATCCCCGAACATGCGAATCTGCAGCAGGGGCTGATGCAAACCCCGGAGCGCCTCGCGGCCGGGATCCCGGCCCGAAACTGAGCACGATCATCAGATGTCTTCGGATCTTTAGTCGATTGGCCGGCCCGAATGGAGAGAATCACTTGCTGATCCGGTTCATCCAATCGTCCAGTCATGAAGAAGATTGGTTTTCTATCCTTCGGCCACTGGACGCCCTCCCAACATTCGCAGACCCGATCTGCATCAGATGTACTCCTTCAGTCCATCGACCTCGCGGTGGAAGCAGAACGCCTGGGGCTCGATGGAGCGTACTTCCGCGTTCACCACTTCGCCCGTCAACTCGCATCTCCGTTCCCGTTGCTGGCGGCCGTGGGCGCAAGGACGAAGAACATCGAGATCGGCACCGCAGTCATTGACATGCGGTACGAGAATCCTCACTACATGGCTGAGGACGCAGGGTCAGCGGATCTCATCGCAGGTTCGCGCCTGCAACTCGGCATCAGCCGTGGTTCCCCTGAACAGGTAGTCGACGGTTGGCGTCACTTCGGTCACACGCCGAGGCCCGGCGAAGACGATGCAGGCATGGCTCGTCGACACACCGAGATGCTTCTCCAGTTGCTGACCGGGGACGGCTTCGCCCAACCTAATCCAAGGCCAATGTTCGCCAACCCACCCGGCCTGTTGCGACTGGAGCCGCACTCGGGTGGATTGCGCGACCGAATCTGGTGGGGCGCGAGCTCCAACGCCACCGCGATATGGGCCGCAAAGCTGGGGATGAATCTCCAGAGCTCTACCCTCAAGGATGATGAGACAGGCGAGCCCTTCCACATCCAGCAGGCCGCGCAGATCAGGGCTTTCCGTGCTGCATGGAAAGAGGCGGGGCATACCCGCGTCCCTCGCGTCTCGGTGAGTCGGAGCATCTTCGCCCTTGTGACGGACCTGGATTACGCGTATTTCGGGCGCGGAAGCAACGAAGGAGACAAGATCGGCTTCCTCGACGGGAAGACTCGAGCTGTCTTCGGCCGTTCCTATGCAGCGGAGCCAGACCTGCTGATCGAAGAACTTCGCAAGGATGAGGCGATCGCTGAGGCGGACACGCTGCTCCTAACGATACCGAATCAACTGGGCGTCGCATACAACGCGCATGTCCTCGAAACGATCCTGACAACAGTCGCACCGGCCCTGGGATGGCGGTCGTAGCCCACAAGCGTTGCCGCCTGGAGGCCGATGCGACCAACGACCGCACCAATTGATACGTATACTGGCTCCGCACTCCTTTACGCCCAGCTCCCTCCATGAACACTTCTCTTTGTCTCGGCGCGCTATGCCTGTATCTCGTCATTACGCTTGTCGTCGGCTCATGGACGAGGCGCTACTCTGCCACCGCCAACTCGTTTCTTTATGCAAATCGTTCACTCCCTCTGCCTGTCGTCGCAGCTTCCTATCTGGCTGCAAATTCGGGAGCATTGGAAGCGGTCGGACTCGGTGCGATGGCAGCGCAGTATGGTGTACAGGCGTTCCACTTCTATTGGATTGGGGCCATTCCCGCACTGGTCGTCGTGGGGCTTTGGATCATGCCGCTGTATCGTAGAAGTGGCGTACTCAGCATTCCGGAGTGGCTCGAACTTCGATATGGCCCGCGAATTCGGCTCTTGAACGCATGCATGTTGCTGGTCATGCTTCCTCTCCTTGGAGGCATCGGACTCTATGCCTCGTCTCTGCTCCTGCAGACCCTAACCGGCGTGCGGTTCATCACGGGACTCTGGGTAGCGGCTGGGGTTGTACTAGCGTACGTGTTGCTCGGTGGTATCCGGGCAACGATGTACACGGAGGTCCTTCAACTCCTGATACTTGTGGCTGGTTTTGCTCCTCTGGCAATCGTCGCTGCGAGACGGCTGCACTCTCTACCTACCGTCGACGAGGGGATGAAGACCCACCTCTGGACATCGCTTCCACTTGCACAGCCCCGATCGGCAATCGATGTCGCAAGCATCACGCTCGGACTTGGCTTTGTGCTTAGCTTCGGGTACTGGTGTACAGACTTCGTGTTGATGCAGAGGGCCTTCGCAGCCCGCACGGATAGCGACGCGCAGAAGGTGCCGTTGCTCGCTGGCTTCGGGAAATTGCTTCTCTCAATGCTCGTGGTGCTGCCTGGACTGGCAGCCGCTCGCACCATACCCGGACTCGGCAGCACCCTGCGCTTCGACCAGGCCACACCAGCCTTCATGCAGCAGAGCTATGGCCCAATCCTTCTGGCATTGGGCTTCACGGCAATCTCTGCCAGCCTTACCTCCGCGCTTAGCTCCAACGTAACCGCGTTCGGCGCCGTTTTTATGAGCGACGTATATCGACGCTACGTCGCCCCCGCTCGCAGCGATCGGCACTATCTCCTGGTTGGCCGGACCGCCCTCGTGGTAGCGACGTTCACCAGTGTTCTCGCGTCTTATCTCAGCTTCCATTTCGGCAATCTGATGGAACAGAGCCAGCTTATCTTCGCAACATTCGCAGCCCCTTTTTGGGCTGTCGTCCTGTTCGGCTTTCTCGCCAGGAAGGTCAGTGAAAGTGCCGCACTGATCGGATTCTTCACGGGCACCTCGGTAGCCATTGCTCACTACGTAGCATTCAGCTACGGCTATCTTCCCTACGGCAGCAACATGACAGCCAACTTCTACTCCGCGATCTATTCGTTTTCGGCCGCTGCGTTTACGACAGTCCTCGCAGCCCAGTTCCTGCCCAACCTCAAGAGCCTGGACTCGCCAGGTCTCCTGATTGCGTGGAAGGATCTTCGTGCCGTGCGGCATGACCGTGGGATCTGGATCCTCTCGCTCACGCTCGTTGCTTCGTGCGCGTTGCTGAACTATTGGTGGCGCTGAGCGTGACGAAGCAACGAAACGGCAATCTCTACTCCGGTGGGAGACCTCCAAGATACATGTAGCTATGATCAGGAGCCTCGGCTAGAAGCTTCGTGATCGTCGGGTCGGGAAAGCGCCGAACATAGGGGGCCGCCCACCCGATGGCCTCGGCTGTCGGCGGATCCGGACGCTCCTGAGCTATGCCTGTGCGGTTGGCAAAGAGCGATGCGTCGACGAGGCCTGAGGTAGAGACTTCAACCAGCCGCTTCAAAGCCCCGCTGTTCTCCGCATAGAGATCCACGCCATTTGGCAGCCCAAGCTCCGCGAGCATGACGAGCGGGGATGCCGCGTACAGGTGATAGTGGAGCGCGCGCTTCCCTCGCCGCATCTCTTCGGGCAAGGTGCCATCGGCGGCGATCGCATCGATGCCAATCTTCGCCCGATGCATCGCCCAGTCGAATTCGCTTCGGTCGTTCGCCGCGATACCTGTGGCAGCAAGCTGCACGGCGGCCCAATAGAAATGATTCTGGGCTCCGCCGTTGGTGCCGGCGCGCTCATCATAATAGGCCTCGGTCTTGGCTCCCAGGAGCTTCAGCCACGGCAGAATATGAGCACGCTGTTCTGCCGTTGTTTGCTTGTCACCGTCGACCTTCAGGTAAGCGACAGCCCACGCTCCTGAGACCCAACCTTGCACAAAGTACGCCTGGGATGACGACAACTTCCCAGTGAGTGAGCCTTGGCGAGATAAAGAATCAAGGTGCGCAATAACGCACCTGGCGGCCTCAGCTGAGCCCGTCTTGCGAAACGTGTCCGCCGCGGCAACGACCACATCCCCTTCATGTTTCACGGGACCGGAGGACTCGCTATAGGCCTTCATTTTTATTGGATCAATGATGGAATGCGTTGGATCGTTGTCCGCATAAAAGCCGTCAGTCACAAAGTCAGCAGCGATATTTGGCACGCTGGGGCAAGCATAGGGCACAGTCGTCTGGCTTCTCGGATGGAGGCTCCAGGGAGACCTGAGTGGCGCACCTTCCGCGCGCACGGCGATCATCATTACGGCAAGGGCCGTTATTGCAATCTTCATGGCCACCTCTCAGGCGCGGAATGCGCGCAGCTTTTCGTTCATGATGAGGAACGCACCGATCCCATGAAAATCGTCGGTGCTACGCGGACGTCCGTAGTAAAAAGCCAGATCGCCAACATTCGTCCCCTCGCAAATGTTCGCGATGTGGGCATGCCCGTCAGCGTCCAGGGACAACTGGGTAAGTACTCCCGCATATCCCTTTCGGGCGGTTGAGGCCATCTTGCGCGGTATGTAGCCGCGTTCCACGGCACACGCCAACGTATAGGTGAACATCGACGAACTCGAGGTCTCATGCCAGTTGTTCGGATCGTCGCCCTTATCGACGATCTGGTACCAAAGGCCACTCGTCGGGTCTTGATAGCGCTGATACGCGTTGCACAACTGTCTCACCAGAGCGATCAGGTCGCCGCGGCGTGGATGCTCGTGTGGCATGACCTCGAGTACTTCGATCAACGCCATGCCGAACCAGCCAATCGCACGGCACCAGAAGAAGCCGGAATGATGCGTCATGGGATCGGCCCACGGCTGCTGACCGGACTCATCGTATGCGTGGAACATAAGACCAGATGCTGGATCGTTCAGGTGCTTCGCGTAAATCAGCAGTTGTTTCGCGGCCTCGTTTACGTCAACGTCGCGCTCTTGGAACATATCGCCATAACGCACCAGAAACGGCATCGACATGAACATGCCATCCAGCCAGAGCTGGTGCTGGCGGCTGAGTGCGTGCCAGATCCCCCCATCTTGAGTTCGGGGATAGGTGTCCAGCGTATGCCGGATCGTATCTGCGGCGGTGCGGTACTTCTGCTTTCCCGTCTCCTTATAGAGGACAAGCAGGAGGTTGCCGGGAAGCATATAGTCGAGCGCCGTAATAGGACGATCGATCTTCCCTTGATCGTCGACGTGCCGATCAACCCAACCCTGGATATAGTCGAGGTGCCTTCGGTCGCCGTGACGCTTATAGAAGAGGTATTGGCCGTAGAGATAGAGCGAGATGGCGTATCCCCATCCACCCAACGACTCGGGCGCGGGCCTTCGCGCCATCATGTTCTCGACGACAGCCTCCGACCAGTCGACCGTAGGTGACGTTGACCGCGTTTGTGCCGCGGCCAGATTGCATGCCAGGGAGCTATGCAACAGGGGCGCGCCGGCCAGCAGCTTGAGGATCTTCCTTCTGTCTTGCGTGCTCATCGTTTCCTTCTCTCGTATGCATCGTTCTGACTTGAGATCAGCCAGCTAAACTCTCAAATCGATATGATCGGTGCTACATTTCTATACGGATCAATTCATGAAGATGAAGAGCCCGCTACAGCAGCTGTATCCCAGCCAAAATCTTTTCTTCGTTTGCTGCCGCTCTCACCGACGCGCAGCAGAACCGCAAGTTACATCAGAAACGATTGGGGCAGCTGTCCTGGTTTGAGGGTGACAGCTGGCGCTACTTCAACGCGCGCGGCGCACCTGTGGAACTCCGCAACACCAGCGACGTGCCCACGGTATATTGCTTGCCGACTTTGTGTGGATCCGTGCCAAAACTGGTCAGCGCTTCATAGAACATCGCCGCAAGCTCAGGGCGTGCGAGGCGAATCGTCGTCAACGGGGGGAAGATGATGTCGGCAAGATCAATATCGTCAAAACCAATGACCGAGAAATCCTCGGGCGCGCTGAGTCCGTGACGCCGAATGACGCGCAAGGCGCCGATCGCCGTGAGGTCATTCGCGCAGAGAATCGCGGTCGGCTGGTCCTTAAGCTGGAGAATCTCCTCCATCCCAGCCTCCCCACCAGAGATGCGGTAGTTGCCCACTCGAATCAACTCCGGCCGGACCTTCAACCCTCCCTCGGCTACTGCCATTTTGAAAGCCTCAACGCGGTGGTCGGAGATCGTGGGGCCTGACGATCCGCCAATGTACGCGACCTTTCTATGGCGAAGCTTTTTCAGGTGTTGTATCGCCGCGCGCATACCGCTGGCGTAGTCGATGGACACATCGCTCAGCCCACGGCCAGTAACGCGTCTATCCATTGTTACCAGGGGAACACGGTGGTGGATCAACGCTTCGATCGGCTCCGTCTCGATCTCCGCCGCCAGCAGCGCCACACCATCCACCTGGCGAATCAACATCCTGCGAATCGTCTGCTGCATCTGCGAGTAGTGGAAGTCCGTGGTCGCCATCAGCATGTCCTGATTTCGCTCCACGAGAATGCCCTCAAAACTACGGATAAACTCAGGGAAAAAAGGGTTCGTGATGTCAGGAATGATCAAGCCATATGTGCTGCTCCGGCCATACTTCAGCGTGGTGGCGCTGCCGTTCGGCACAAAGCGCATCTCTTCAATGACTTTGCGCACCCGAGCAGCGGTCACCGGCCGGACAACCTTCGATCCATTGATGACGTTGGACACAGTAGCGCTGGAGACGCCTGCAAGCTTCGCAATGTCCCGCATGTTCATGCCCGACCGCCCCGCTGGTCAAAATAATGCAACTGACTCTCCTGACAATTTATCTCGGAGAGCCCGGTCAGCTGCGAATCCTTACAGCGTCATGCCGGCTTCCCTCCATGAGAGTAAGCGATTTTCCTGCCGAAGAGAGGTCGCCTCCGTCGATGACAATACGTTCGGTCGTTTCGCCCTCGGCGGCGAGAAACACCTGCGTGGGGGTAAGCAGCCGAACTGCCGACATCAGTACCTGCCTGCTATTCCGAATTCTCATCGCAGACTCCGCCTTTGGATCGGCTTCCATACTGAGACCATTGATGGCGCAATCCGTCACCCGATCGAGGATCAGTGCCGGCCGCAGGTCCTGCGACGCCACCTGAAAGCGCAGGTTGGTGAGTGTGAGCCCTTTGACCCCGCGGGCGTACAGTCCATAGGCCGGCATGGGGCCCATCATGAAGTACTCGCCTGCATACTCCGGCAGATCACGCCGCGCACCATCCTCCGCTGTACCACCTCCGCCGAAGGTCAGGTGGATATCGCTCAGCGAGACATTCTCCATCGTCGCTCCCCCCACGCAGTTGAAGACGATGCAGGAGTGCTTCTCACCCGCGTTAGCGTTGCTCGTGACCTTCGCCTCATCAATCTGACCGGGGTTCGTTGTGACGTTGCCGTGGATGTGGGAAAAGGAGATATTCCGCAACACTGCAGGAGGGCCGCTCTCCTCCGGATGAGGGCTCGTCATGTCGTCTCTCACGGGCGCTGGGGGAGCACCCGCAGGCGCCTGGCGCGGAGCGCGTGGCCCCACACCAACGTGAATTGGCCCTGTAACGTCATCGAGGACAATGTCCGAGAACGAGATGTTTTCATAACTCGATCCGGGATTGCCCTGGAACTTGATCGGACATCCATAGACCTGCCGAAGCACGCAATTGGAGATCGCGACGTTCCGCACCTGGCCACCGCCAAAGCGAAAGACGGACCAGCGAGTACTGAAGGTGCTGTTCGTGATCGTCACGTTCTGGCAGCTGCCGAACAATGCGCACGCATCATCCTGCGACATCACGATGCAGTTGCTGACCGTGAGGTACTGGGCGCTGATGAAATGGAATCCATCATTGTTCCCATTCACACGATTGTGGATGTAGAGGGAGTCCATGTGGACGCGCTTGGACTGAATCACCCGAATGCTGTGGTACGCGCAATCCACTAAATCCAGATTGCGCACGGTGAGACCTTCGCACTGATACGTAAGCAGGTGGTAGGGCCGCTTGCTCCCTCCAAGTCCACTTGGCGGAAGCTGCCCACGCACCGGTGAGTGAAACTGGAAGCCCTGGCCGTCAATGGTGCCAGGCCCCTCGATCGTGACATTCTTCGCTCTCACCGCATACAGCAGCGCCCAATTGCCGTCGACGAGGGTGGTGTCGCCGGTCAACGGGATCGCATCCACCGCGTGGTAGTCCTTGCCACTGCCGCTGCCAAGCAACACAGCGCCCGCGGAAATATGCAACGTTACATTGCTCTTCACCTCAATGCTGCCGACCAGGAAACGGCCCGCCGGTAGCAACACCGTGCCGCCGCCATCTTGTGTGCAAGCATCAATCGCCCGCTGCACGGAACCAGTGTCCAGCGTTGTGCCATCGCCCGTTGCGCCAAATCCCCGCACGTTATAGACACGGGCCCCGAGGTCGCTCGATGCTGTCGGTGCTGCGGCGGATGCCGCCTCGGCGTAGAGTCCCACGGCTGCCGCTCCTGCGATCGCGCCGGCAGGAGCTCTGCTCAGCCACTGCCTGCGAGTCCAGTTCGACTGACTTAATTCGTTTCCCATCACTCTCCAAGTCCCTTCTCATTCGCTTCGATCGGCAGCCATGCAACGGGCACGTGGCCCGGTGCCACAAGGCTATTTGGTGACCCGTAGAAAGATAACTCCATGGCCCGGGACCTGGACACTGTACTCAGCCGGCAATCGGCCCAGGTCCGTACCCCTCCAGAGATCACGGGCCCTGACGTCACCCGCGAAACCTGCCTTGCGGAAGTTCACATGCGCCTCAAGAGGAACACTCAACCGGTTAAAGATGCCAATGGCAACCGCGCCTCCTTCTAACGGTCGAGCCCACACCTCGATCGGCCCTTCAGCGTCGATGCGGTCGCCCTGTCGGCCTCCGGGGTCTTGATCGACAGCGATCACATCACGATTCGTCAGCATCGCCTTCGTCTCTTCGGTCATTGTGGAGAGATCGTTTCCGGCCAGCAGCGGGGCTGCCAGGATCGCCCATAGGCTCATGTGCGTTCGGTATTCCTCCGCACTCATCCCTCCGTTCCCAACCTCCAGCATGTCGGGGTCATTCCAATGACCCGGCCCAGCGAATCGCGAAAGACCCGCCTGGCTGAAGCCGATCTCCGCCATCCGGGCATACTTGTCGTTGATATCCCCCGTCGTGCGCCATAGATTGCCACCAACCTGCGGGCCCCACGCCCAGACGGAGTCGACGCCGTACTGGCAAAGGCTATAAACGATGGGCCGCCCCGTCGCTCGAAGTGCGTCATGCATCTTCATGTACGCATCGAACATCACCTTATGAGCTGCTTCTGCCGACCCTGCGGCCTTCATCTGGTCGCGCAGCCCGCAGAGGTCGTACTTCAAGTAGTCGATGCCCCAGGCTGCATACGTGTTGGCGTCCTGCTGCTCGTGCCCGAGGCTGCCTTCAAACTTCGCGCACGTTTTCGCACCGGGCGAGGAATAGATGCCAAGTTTGAGCCCCTTGCTGTGCACAAAATCGGCAAGAGCCTTCATGTCCGGAAACTTCTCGTTGGAGTGAATGTTCCCCTGGGCATCACGCTCCCCCTCCCAGGTATCGTCAATGTTGACATAGACATATCCCGCGTCGCGCATCCCGCTGGAGACCATCGCCTCTGCCGTGGAGCGGATCGTCGCATCATCCACCTTGCCCCGAAAATGGTTCCAGCTGTTCCAACCCATCGGCGGTGTTGGAGCTACGGCCTTCTGTTGCGCACCCAGGCTCCAGCCCACTGCAAACAGTGGCATCACCAGCCACCTGAGTTTCACGTTCATGTCCTCACCCTTTCGATTGCAAACTCGACTCGCACATTTATACGTATTATTTTTTCGATCCGTCAATCCATTTTGTGACGAAGATCGTCTTCTTTCGCTCGCGCCATCCGCATCCTGTGATTGGCTGCCGCGAAGAGCCAGTCCAGCGGCGCCCGTGCTCCTGTCGCCCGCGCGCCTCCAACGTCCAAAGGCTTCCGGCCATCTTTGTAGCATTTTTGTGGCCTCATCGAGAGCCCGACGGCACGCCAACCGAGACACTTCCGGCGTCAGGCACAGATTCGCTGGCAAAACCAACCTTCAACCTACGAAAAACTCATTGACAACGGTCACATGCAGCGCCTATGTTTGCCCGCGCCGCAAAATTAGCACGTATAACTAGGCGTCAACCAGAGTCGCCACGGCTACGTGCTCCTTCGGCGGCGGGGCTTCGGCACCCGCCGACATCACCAAACTGAGGCCGCTCGATGACATTCAACTTCAAGATTCTCCTTCTCCGCCGGTGGCGCGCTTTCGCGTGCCTCACCGCGCTCTTCGTGCTCATCCAGCCGCACGGAGGGGCACAAAGCTCCAGCGCAAACATCACCGGCACCATCGAGGACACCTCGAATGCCGTGGTCCCCAACGCGACCGTGACACTGGTCAATCAGGAGACCAACGTGCAGGTGACGACAAAATCACTGGCCAACGGTCAGTTCATCTTTCCGGACGTCCAGCCCGGCAAATTCACCGTGATCGTCATGGCTTCGGGCTTCAAGGAGCTCAGAAAAGTGGGACTGGTCCTCCTCGCCTCCGAGCCTCTCGACGCCGGCACCCTCAAACTCGCGGTCGGCGATGTGAAGGAGCAGGTCACGGTCCAGGCTGACATCACCCCGCTCCAGACCACCAGCGCCGAACGCTCGGCCGTTCTCGACAACGCGCAGATGGAGAATCTGCTCGTCATCGGACGCGACCCGATGGGCCTCACTCGCCTCAACCCGGGCGTCGTCGGTGGTGGCGGGTCTTCCAGCCTGAGCACGACATCGACACCGACGGTCAATGGCGTCAACAGCCAGTACAACTTCGTTTCTGTCGATGGCGTCCCCGGCAACACACGTGGCGGCAATACCTTCGATACGCCACCCAACATGGACGCCGTGCAGGAAGTCACCATGCTGGAGTCGAGCTACTCCGCAGCCAACGGTAAAGTCGCCGGGGCGAACTTCAACTTCGTGACCAAGAGCGGCACACAGCACTTTCACGGCGGGGCCTACTACTACTTCCGCAATGAGGACCTGAACGCCAACTCATACTTCAACAAGTTCAACGGATCCAACCAGGCCCGCGCCCGTTATCGGTACAACACCTTTGGCGGTACGCTGGGCGGCCCAGTCTTCTGGCCGGGCAAGTTCAACCGGGCCAAAGACAAACTCTTCTTCTTCGTGTCCATTGAAAATGCCCCGATCACCTCTCCGGACGGAGTGAAGTATTTCCGCATGCCCACGGCAGCGGAGCTTGCGGGCGACTACTCACACACGTATCAACAGGGTCAGACCACGGACAAACTGCTCTACATCAGGAACCCTGCTGCGTCGGGAACCTGCTCCTCGACGACCGGAGGGGCCGCATGCTTCGCGAACAACCAGATCCCCTCCGGCTCGATAAACTCCCAGGGCCTAGCCCTGATGCAGATCCTGTACAACAACACCATCGGTGCTAACCCGGGAAACTACATCGCGGATAACCCGGCATTGACGACAAACAACTACAACTACACAACGAACCACTCCTCGGATAAGTCGTACAACCAGCAGATCGTCCGCATCGATTACTTCCCGACCGAGAAGCTGCATATGTTCGGGCGGTATAACCATGCCATCATCAACAATCTGGGCTATGCCTCGACGACAAACAAGTTCACGTGGTTGTTCCCGCTGAACTACCAGCTTGTCGAACCAAATTATGCGGGCAACGTAACGTATACGATCACGCAGAACCTGGTGAATGAGTTGAACGTCGGCTTCTCAGGCTGGCTCGAAAATTCCAAGTATGTTGCCAGTGACATCGCCAAGGTCCAGCTTGGAGCTTCAAACTTCAACCTTCCGTCCCTCTACTCGGGCGTGAACCCTCTCAACCTCTTTCCCAACGTCAACTACGGCATGACGAACGGCCCGACCTACGGCTGGGACTCCCGATTTCCGTTCGCGGACGTCGTGCACAACCTTGCTGCGAGCGATGGCTTGACCTGGGTCAAGAGCTCCCACACCTTCAAGTACGGCGTGGACTTCGAGCAGGATTCCTATCTGCAGCCGAACCACAACCGTGTTGGAACCTTCGACTTCTCGGTAAACACCAGCAACCCAAACGACACGAACTTCGCATACTCGAACTCAGAGCTCGGCAATCTGAATACCTATACCCAGGTCACCAAGCTCCTGAACTACGACCCCGTCACCACCGTACTCGACTTCTACGCGCAGGACACCTGGAAGCTTAATCGTAAGTTGGTGCTGGACTACGGCATCCGTTGGTCATACGCCTTCTCTCAAAGCCTCGCCGTCGGCAACAACTTCGTGCCAAGCCTGTACAGTGCATCGGCAGCCCCAGCGCTCTATTCGTATACTCCTACGGGTGGTGCGGTCGTAGATCCTACGACTGGCAATCCGGCGGCTTATGCAGCTTATGCAGGTCTTATGGTTCCCGGCACGGGTAACCTCAACAACGGCCTCCTCTTCGCGAACACACCGGGCTACCCTTCTGGCACCACGTACAACCAGGGCCTGTTCTGGCAACCGCGGTTTGGCTTCGCGTATTCAGTAGACGACAAGACGGTCATCCGCGGTCACTATGGCATCTTCTATAACGCGCGATCCGGCTCGGGCCAGGAGGGCGACCTGACCAACAATGCTCCCAGCACCAACAGCCCCAAGCAGTACTACACAAGCATCAATTCGAGCGCGTCGAACTACTACGCTAACGCCGGCACACTCAGCGGGCCATTCTCCATCGGACATGCTCTGCCACTGCATATGCCGTTGCCATACACGGAGGAAGGAAGCTTGGGAGTTCAGCACCAGTTCCCGTTCGGTATGGTGGCGGATGTCGCCTATGTCGGGACATTTACGCGGCACGCGAGCCGTTATCTTCCCATCAACGAAGTCCCCTATAACTCGGAGTTCTCGCACTACTACACCACGGGTACTGGAAGTGCGACCAAGTGGAATTCGGTACCTGATAACTTCTTCCGTGCCTATGCAGGATTCGACAGCATCAGCATGCAACAGGATGACCTGACCGCGAACTATAACTCGCTGCAGGCCCGTCTCACTCGCCGCTTTCATAATGGCCTCGAGTTTGGTGTGAACTACACCTACTCCCGTACCATGGACTACGGCACCTGCGCCTCTACGGGTTGCAGCGACGCCTACAACTTCACCTCGGCCCTTTATCAGAATCTCCGGGCCTGGAACTATGGGCCAGCGAGTTATGACATCAAGCACAATCTTGCGATCAATTACCTCTGGACGTTGCCCAAAGGCAGCCATCTTTGGAACAACTTCGCCACACGCGCGGTGCTGGACGGCTGGCAGATCTCCGGTGACATGACCTATCTGAGTGGCGCGCCCGCACAGGTGGGACTCTCGGTGACCGGCAGCCCAAACATCACCGGTGGTGGCGACGGCGCACGCGTGGCGCTCACCTGCGACCCCATGCACGGTGCTCCGCATACCTTCAACCAGTGGTTCAACACAAACTGCTTTGCGACTCCGGTGGCGGGCTCGCTCCCCACGGCGACGAACTCATCCCCCACCCCCTACACGGTCCCGACTGGAACGATGTCGCCCAAGGTCAACATCTTCCTTCCGGGGGACACCAACTTCGATACGGCGCTCTTCCGCAATGTGCCGATCGGGGACCGCGGCCTCGCCCTGCAGCTGCGCGTTGAAACCTACAACACCTTCAACCACTCGGAGTTCAACGCGGTGAATGCCACTGCGCTGTTCAATGCCGCGACTACGTCCGGGGCTCTGCAGTCCAACAACCTGGGGCGAATGAGCGGAACCGCAAATCCTCGCTATATGCAACTGGCGCTGAGATTGAATTTTTAGTCAGTAGCGTTCCCATGGGTTTCCCTCAATGCGGCCCGCGCAGATTCTCGTCGCGGGCCGCTACTTTTCCAGTTCTGATGTCGAGGCAATCAAGATATGGATTCAAGATACCCAGTCGCCAACAGCAACCCGCCGCATCCTGAGTTGAACGCTTCTCTGCTTACAGAGGCACTCCACCTCATGAAGTGCAACGTCACCGCATCATGCACCTACACCCTCTCTATAGGCAGATCCGATTCTTGATCATTCGCTACCTTACTGCCGCGATCCTTCTGCACTCTTCCCTCACTGCCCGCGCGCAGGTGGATGTGCTCACCCAGCACAACGATCCCGCAAGAACGGGCTCCAACCTTCGCGAGACCACGCTAGCACCTGACAATGTAAACGTCCGCCAGTTCGGGATGCTGTTCAAGCAGTCGGTGGACGACCAGGTCTATAGCCAACCGTTGCTTGTCTCCAATCTGGCCATGAGCGACGGGACTCACGACGTGGTGTATGTCACCACGGTGAACAACAGTGTGTATGCCTTTGACGCGAACGAACCCAACGGCGCAGCCCCCATCTGGCATGTCAACTTCGGCACGCCGGCAAGTCTCAGCGACGGCAAGTTCGGTTGCGCGGACATCAATGGCAGCATGGGGATTATCGGCACGCCTGTCATTGACCGTGCTCGCCACGCTCTTTACGTTGTTGCGTTAACGAAATCCTCCACGGGCTACGCACAGCGACTGCACGCGCTTGATCTTGCGACAGGCGCCGACCTGCTCAACAGTCCCGTAATCATCCGCGCGCAGGCATTCGATGCTCTCGCCCAGAATCAACGTCCAGCTCTTGCCCTCTCGCACGGCATGATCTACGTTGGATACGCCTCACACTGCGACAAGGAGCCCTACCACGGCTTTCTCCTCGCATACGATCAAGGTACGCTGCAACAAGTGGCGGCACTCAACACCACTCCTACTGGGAGTGAAGGCAGTATCTGGCAGTCAGGGCAGGCACCAGCGATCGACGCAGCGGGCAATCTGTACGTTGTTACCGGCAATGGCTCGTGGGACGGGAAGGCCAACTTCGGAGAGAGCTTTCTCCGTCTGAGCCCCCAGCTCAAGGTCCTGGACTATTTCACGCCTACCAATCATCTGGAGCTCGACCGAAAGGACAATGACCTCAACTCCTCAGGAGCCACGTTGATACCCGGCACTCCCTTTGTGCTTGGAGGAGGCAAGACCGGCATTATCTATGTCCTCGATCGGGATCACCTCGGTCACCTCGGCGACGAACATGCCGTCGAGCATTTCGCGGCGACCGTCTCGCATCTCCACAGCATCGTCTACTGGAAGAGCGACGCAAACGGTGGGCTGCTGTACATGTGGGGACAACGCGATCGCGCCAAGGTCTATCGCTTACGCGACGGCATGTTCACACCCGCGCCGGCGATGAGCCGTACAGATGTCAATGATGGCCACCCTGGGGCTATGCTATCCCTCTCTGCGAACGGCGGCGCCGACGGCATCCTCTGGGCAGCCATCCACGCGACGGGTGACTCCTGGCACGAATCGCGTCCGGGCATCCTGCACGCCTTCGACGCTAACGACATCAACCGCGAGTTGTGGAACTCGCTCCAAAACCCGCAGCGCGACGACTGTGGGGAGTACTCGAAGATGGCGCCGCCGACCATCGCCAACGGCAGGGTCTACCTCGCAAGCTTCGGCACGGCAAACACAGGAACCGGCCAGCTTTGTGTCTATGGCCTGCTTCCCTCAGGGCCACCACCATCCGCCCCGCAGCATCTGTCCGCTGCCGCGACTCCGAATCGCGTGATCTTGACGTGGAACTCTTCGCCAGACGCTCGCACATACACCGTCATAGTGGCCGACGCCAATAGTCAAGCCGTCAGAGTCATTGGCAGAGGACTGACCACACCGCGCTTCGTTGACGAGTCGGCGCTCGACGGCCACACATACCAGTATCGTGTCGTCGCCGCGAACACGAACGGCCCGAGCCAATCCTCCGGGGAAGTTTCCGTCTCGCTTCCCCGGTCCCATACTTCGACCCACACCACCCACTAATACACGCGTGAGGAGAACGATGAGCCTGTTTCGACGAGATTTCTTGAAGTGGATGACACATGGCGCCGTTGGTACAGCGGCCGCAACCGTACTAAGCCCCGGAGCCCACGCCCATGCCGCGCCCCTGCCTGAGGAAGGCGCAAGCAGCGTCTTCGATGTGAAACGCTATGGCGCAACCGGCGATGGCAAGACGATCGACACGAACGCTATCAACCGCGCCATTCTTGCGGCAGCGAGCAGCGGGGGCGGAACTGTTCGCTTCCCTGCAGGGACCTATGCGAGTTATTCCATTCACCTCAAGAGCCACGTTGCGCTATACCTTGAAACCGGCGCGACCATCCTCGCTGCGGATACTCCCGAAGGTGGCGGTACTAGCTACTACGATCTCCCCGAACCGAAGACCGCTTGGGATGCCTACCAGGACTATGGCCACAACCACTGGCACAACAGCCTGCTGTGGGGCGAAGACCTCGAAGACATCGCCATCCTCGGGCCTGGCCTCATCTGGGGCAAAGGCCTCACGCGCAGCGAGAAGCCGTCGCAGATTCCCGGCATGGGGAACAAGGCCATCGCACTCAAGAACTGCCGCAACGTCTTGCTACGCGACTTCTCCATCCTGAAGGGCGGGTGGTTCGGCATCCTGGCGACCGGTGTCGACAACCTCACGATCGATAACCTCAAGATCGACACGGACCGCGACGGCATGGACCTCGACTGCTGCCGAAACGTGCGTGTCTCCAACTGCAGCGTCAACTCGCCGTGGGACGATGGCATCTGCCCAAAGAGCTCGTTTGCTCTCGGTTATGCGCGTGCTACAGAGAATGTGACCATCACTAACTGCTACGTCACGGGAGCGTATCAGCTCGGAACGATGCTCGATGGAACGTGGAAGCGCTGGCCCGCCGATAGCAAGATGACGAGCCCCACCGGCCGCATCAAGTGCGGGACCGAATCAAACGGTGGATTCAAGAACATCACCATCTCCAATTGCGTCTTTGACGGATGCCGGGGTTTCGCGCTCGAAAGCGTCGACGGTGCGCTGCTCGAGGACATCACGTTTACCGGCGTCACGATGCGGGACTGCGCCAACGTGCCACTCTACCTTCGCCTCGGCCGACGCATGCGCGGTCCGGCTGGAGTACCCGTCGGAACGCTGAGGCGCATCATCATCTCCAACGTGGTCAGCTATAACTCACTTGCGACCTTTGGCGGCGCGGGCCTTATCTGGGGACTTACAGATCACCCCATTGAAGACGTCAAGATTCACGACATCTACATGGAGCATCGTGGCGGAGGCACAGCGGAGGCAGCAACACGCGTATTCGAAGAGAAGGACACGGACTACCCTGAGCCCTATCGCGTGGGCAGTGTTCCGGCCAGTGGCTTCTACGTGAGGAACGTAAACAACATCGAGTTCACAAACGTTGAGCTCGCATGGACACAACCTGATGCCAGGCCTGCCATCGGTCTGCATAACGTCCATGGTGCAGACTTCTTCCGCATCAAGACGCCAAAACTCGCGTCCGCACCGGTCTTTTCTCTACAGGACGTCGAAGATTTTGCGGTTGCTTCGTCGCGAAATGTAGTGGACACGCGATTAGCCAGCGTCCCCAGCAAGACTCTTTGACTTGTCGCGGCATCCGCGTCTGGAGCGGATGCCGCGCCCATCAACCAGTGACCTGTATCGCATACCGCTTACCCGCAACGAGCCGCAACTTAACGGCGCCCTGCTCCAGCTTGTCGTGAGCGACGGAACCCGCAAGCGGATGCACGAGTGCGATCGCCTGCCCGGCCGGTGGCCGAAGTCGAAAATCTCCGCTGCGTGTGCACAGGACACTGCATTCCACCAGGCGTCCACCGTGCCAACGCATATCGACCTCAAGTCCGCCACGAGCACGTAGCCCCTTCACCGAACCGCTGGACCAAGCAGCAGGCAATGCTGGCAGCAAGCGTACCGAACCATCATGGCTCTGCAGGAGCATCTCCGCGATCGCGGCAGTTGTGCCGAAGTTGCCGTCAATCTGAAAGATCGCTCCGTGCCCTCCGGGATGCGTATCGAAGAGATTGCCGTTCGTACTGTGCTGCATCAACATGGCTAGCGATTCATGCGCCTTGTCGCCATCTCCCAGCCGAGCCCAGAAGTTGATGGCCCACGCACGGCTCCAGCCGGTGTAGGCCCCGCCATTCGCTAGTCTTCGCTCGAGCGAGACGCGCGAAGCCTTTGCGAGTTCAGGAGTCGACCACGGCGTGATCGCGTTCCCCGGAAACAGCGGATACATATGCGACATATGCCGCTGCCCCGGCGTGCTTTCGTCAAAGTCGACGGCCCATTCCTGCAGCTGCCCATAGCGGCCGATGCGGTACGGCGGGAGGCGCGAAGCCGCGGCCTGCAGCTTCGCGGCGAACTCAGCGTCGATACCAAGTAACTTTGCGGCTGCGCTCGTGTTGTCAAATAGCTCGCGACTCAAAGCAAGGTCCATCGTGCAACCGGCGCTGGTCATCGCAACCTTCCCGTCGGGCGCAAGAAAGCTGTTCTCCGTGGACTCCGATGGGCAGGTTGTGAGGTGTCCATCAGCGTCCTGCACCAGCCACGCAAGATGAAACTCCGCGGAAGATCGAAGGATCGGATAGGCTCGCTCACGCAGGAACTGGATATCGCCCGAAAAGAGATAGTGCTCATATAAGTGCGAGCACAACCATGCTCCGCTCATGCACCAGTTCGCCCATGTAGGCGATCCCACGCCCTCACCGACTGGGTTTGCGGCTCGCCACAGATCGATGTTGTGGTGCGAGCACCAACCCGGCAGATTGTAAGTCTCCTGCGCGGCACGTGCACCGGTCTTGCTGAGATCACGGATGAAGTCGAACAACGGCTCAGCGCATTCGGCCAGATTGCATGTCTCGGCCGGCCAGTAGTTCATCTGGATATTGATGTTTGAGGTCCAGTTGCAACTCCACGGAGCTTGCACGAGGTCGTTCCAGATGCCCTGGAGATTCGCCGGTTGCGAGCCCTGGCGCGAGCTGGCGATCAACAGGTAGCGGCCATAGGCAAAGTACAGGGCAAGCAGACTGGTGTCGGCGGCTGTGTACGCCGCAAGCCTTCGGTCCGTTGGAAGATGCGGTGCCGGATTCTCGCCCAGAACAAGACGCACCCGCCCGAACAGCCGCTGATGATCGGCGATGTGCTCTCGTCTCAGCGACGCAAACGACCTGGCCTGCGTTGCATCGATCTTCTCCGCGGCCGCGCGGCGCAGTTCGATCGGGTCGATATCGGGAACGCGATCGAACCCTCGGTACCCCGTCGCTGTAGCGATCACGATGGTAAGACTCGAAGCTCCATCGATCTCAAGCACCGTGCGGCCATCGCCACCACGGGTTGGACTGACCTTCCCGCCCTCATGCCGCACCTCCGCTACACACACGAAGTGCATCCCGTCCCCAGGGAGCTCAGACATCTCGACGGGATGATCGCTCTTCGGATGCCCTGCGCCAATCACATGCGAAGGAGCCTTCCCCGTCAGCACGAGGCGAAACTGCCCCATCGAATCGACGGTGCGGAGCAGCGGGCTCCCGAGGGTAAACTTCCCCGTCAACGCGCGAGGCCCATCGGCCGTGCAGCGAATCACCAGCACCCCCGCGGGCGCAGAGCAGAACATCTCTCGCTCGTACTTCACGCCTCCGCTGAGGTACGTCACTCGTACGCAGGCATCTTCCAGATCCAACTCGCGGCGATATCCCGTCGTCGTGCCTTCATGTTGCAACGCAAGCTGCATCTCCCCCACTGGCACATACGCCTCCGCGAATGCACCTTGCATCTTGCGGCATAACGTGTCTGCGGCGTGGTAATCCTGACGCTCCAGAACGGCCGCACGAATCTGTGCAAGATACGGCGCAGCGTCACGATGATTGCCGTCCTTCGGCTTCCCGGACCAGAGCGTGTCATCGTTCAGCCCAACGCGCTCGCTCCACGGATCCCCGTCTTGGCCACCGCCGAATACCATCCCCCCCAACCGCCCATTCCCAATTGGCAGGGCATCAATCCACTCTCGCGCAGGCGCATCAAACCAGAGCTTCAGTTCATCCGAACTCGCAATCGCCGCCGCTGCGAGCTTCGGCAGGTGCGCCATTGCACCAAGTGCCGTCGTCGCAACAAAACCTCTACGCGTGAGATTCATCTTCGTCATGACCTTCCTTGCTCATCAGACTTTCTGGATTGTGGGTCAGACCCATCCGCTACTGCTCAGGGGGCCGGTCAACAGCATCTCACGCCGAAGCAATCGCGCTACGAGTGCCGCCACGTTCCGCGGCCTTAGCATTGCGATAAACCATCACTGGCCGGCGCGCATCGAGATTCATTCGCACGTGGCCTCCGGTAATCTGAGGCTCCACCATCTCGCGCCGGTCAGAGAAGAGTCTGTAGGCCACCACCGTCGCGGCGTCCCACGCCTTTGGCAGGATGACTTCGGCCAGTCCAGCCTTCGTCCGATAGAGCGCCATCCGATCCTCGCCAAGCGGGCAGGTGCAAGAGCCATTGCTCGCTACTTCGCGACCTTCGAGCACCAACTGGTACCTCTTCGTCTGCCAGTCCAAGTCAAAGTACGAATCCTCTCCTTCCAGAACCGTACGTGACTGCGCCCCATCGATGGAATGACCCTCGATGTTGCGGCGATGCAATAGGAACCAGGGCGCCATTGCGAGATAGAAGGCATCGGTGATGCTCTCCATGGGAACATCGCCACTGAGGATGGCATGGGCAGCTTCGCCATAGAACAGCAACATCCATGCGATGTCCTCCACCCCTGCTCCCTTTGGGATGTTGCGACCCCACATCGCACTCTGACGGTAGATCGTTGCGAGCATCGGGACAGGCGAGCCTCCGAAAGGGCAGGGTGAAGGCCCTCCGGCATACCAGCACATGCTCATCTTTCCGATATACGGATACCGCAGACCTTCGGAGGTCACATCCACTCCGTGCTTCTTGAACTCCTCGAGCACGCGATAGCGGCCCTGGCGCAGATTCCGAATGCCGCTCGCCGGGTGCGCAGGATCCCAGTCATTGCGAATCGCATAGTAAGAAAGCACATCCACATGGATGGTGCCAGGCAATCGATACCGCTCACAGGTATACCGCACACGTTCCGTGCCAGGGCCTTCCATGTACTTGGCAAGCCCCTGGATGTAGGACTCCTCACCGGTCCATGCGCGACTCTTCCATAAGGTGCCGTCCGGTTTGCGCGCGATGTAGCGCTCGTCCCACGCAGGACTACTCCGGTAAGCATCATCGTAGTTGTCGGACAGACTGACATCCGCATTCAGCGGACGAACGTCGTCCTTGAGCCGCATCATCGCGTCGTAGCCTCCCAGCCGTTCGTCGACGACGTTCACCGCGGGATAGCCCGTATCCTTGCCTCGAAACTGCCAGCCCCACAGATGAACCAGCTGCGAAGCACCACCTGTAAGTGCGTGTGCTTTGCGGATGATCTCCTCGCACTGGGTGAAGGTGGCGCCCGGCGCCGGGAAATTTGGCTCATCCACCCGAATGCCATAGATATAGCGGTCGTGATAGTACGGGTTCGGCACAGGAGGCATGCGGCCTCGGACGAGCTTTGCTCCATCCACCCACCCCAGCGGCGCTCCCGTCGGAGCAAGGAAATCAAACCTCACCGATGAGGGATCCTCAATCAGCAGGTTCAGCGTCTGATCATTGCCGCAGGTGTTCGGGACGGTTCGGCCAAGGTTCATGTTGTAGCAGCCGCTGCCATCCACCCGATGCTGCTGCAGTGTACCCAACGTAGCTGCAAGTCGCGGCGCGTTGCCCGTTACAGCGAGCAGGGTGCCGTCCATGAATGCCGTAGTCTCCTGCACGCAGATCGCGCCGGAGTGCCCCGCCATGATGATGGGCAGCACCGCGTGGATCTCGCCCCAGAAGCTATTGGGGGCAAGCTTCCCGGCCTTGGCCTGCGCGAGCCTGACCACGTCGCCCCCGTTGTTGCCATGCGCCAGCCACGACTCAGGCTGGTCCGACGTTACAGTGACAAGCGCAGGCAGCGAGACCGAGATCAGCTCGAAACCGATGTGCTCGATGATCTTCCTCAGCGTGAGCCGGAGCGTGCTGCCTTCGAGCTCATACCGCAGCGTGAACTCAGCTGCGGGCTGCTCCCCATAGCGCGCCACGAAGGGAGCCTCCACCGCATGCCCAAGATGCCGCAGCGGTGCTGGACGGACATTGAGGTTCGCGTAATCCCGCGGTTGGAGGCGGCAGATCCGTGCGATAGGACGGATGCCAGCCGTCTCCCCATGGAAGGTCAACCCAGAAGGCAGGAGGCGGAATGAGAAAGGCAGACCGTCGGTAGAATCGATTCGAACCTCAAGCCCCGCAGACTTTAGCACCACCGGATGCGCAGGGACCGCACGCTGCGTGGTCTCGCCAACTGATTGTGCCCTGGCAAGGGCGCCGTGCGCTGCAACGGCAAGGCCAGCAGTACCGAGCCGCAGAAACTCGCGACGTCGAAGAGGCTCAAGGAGTGGATCATGATCTGACTGCAATATGCTTTGCCCCAGTCGCGAGATTTCGCTTCGACACAACTATCGAAGGAGTCGGAAACGTTTCCCTTCCACCTCGAGTGAAGCCAATTTATACGTATATTTTCAACGTGGCAAATAGGATCTTCAGATCCTCCAGAGGGCTCGTGGATCCTGCTTGACGGCGGGATCGCGAGGTCGTGCCATCGCCCGCACATTGCTGGCTTTCCACGGGCCGAGAGCGGCTCACAAACCGCCGGAACTTGGACAACGGCAGGCGTCCTGGATTCTCTTGCAGCTGAATCATCATCACCCGTGCTCGAGGTCGCGAGCAGATTCAAGCGGGAGCCATTGTCACCGTGGAGGATGGCCCAAACTACCGGCATCGACTCGCGCTCTTTCGTGGAGTAGAGCGTCTGCCGCAGCACCAGCGCAGTCCCCGGGGCTGACGGGATCACTATGCGGAAGTTTATCCACCTGCCTTCGCGACGAGCGGGCAGCGACGTCCCCGTTCGCCCGAGGATTTCATCTTCCCCAATGCTGACGGGGTATTGCTGCTCGTCACCAACGACCGCCGCCGCGTGCTAACGCCTCTAGCTGAACGACTCCGGATCGAGAAGCTGAACTTCAAGATCCTGAGGGGGACGATGGCCACTCAGGCCCGGAACTTGTGATCGGTGAAAGACATTCAGGCATACCTGCGGCATGCGCGACCGGACACTACCGCGAACGAGTGCATGCAGGCGCTGCCGGCAAGCGTCCAACAACTGCTCGTTTCCGTGTACCGGATGCTCACGAAAGGAGAGGGCGAGAAACAGCGTTTTTGCGGGTCTGCCACAAAATGGTCTTATGGGCCGGAAGACCGGGAAAAAACCGGTATTGCTGGCCACATTTGGCATCAAAATGGCATCAATTTCCAACCAGTGGGTGTTGGGCTGACCGTGGGGCAGCCCAATCCTTGTTCAATGCTCGAGCGCCGTGAATACTCAGCGAAGGCACTGACGTGGCGGCTTGCACGGAAGTGAACTGTCTATGCCGCGACCAAATCGGGCGCCTGGCTCTTCGGTGAACCTCGCGCCGAACATCTCCAGCTGAGCGTGGAGCCGTCTGCAAGGCCATGACCAGTCGGGAGCAAACATGTTGCACGGCAGGTTTTTCACTGGAATACTGTTGGCCATTCCATGGAAGAGCTTTTCTTATTTCTCCTCATCGTGGCCGTCGTCTGGCTAGCCGTTCGAGTCTCGAATTTAGGTAACGCTGCGACGAAGCTCGAGGAACTTGATCGGGAGCTCCATCGTCTCCGAGAGCGGCTGGTTGCGCTGGAGAGGCGTCCAGTGGACGCCGCTGATTCTGTGCCCCGACCCGGTGAGTGGCTGGCGCAGCGACCGCAGCAGCCTAAGGCCGAGGCAACCCTCGACGCCACGCATCATCCCGCGCCAGCCACTGCACCTTTTACACAGCACATAGCGCCGGTTCCAGTTGAGACGGCGATCAATACTCCCAAGGTTGCGGGCCCGGCGGTTAGCCCCACGAACGCACCTACAGCGAAGCTCGTCCAGAGCCTCGCTCCGCCCGCTCCCTCGTTGCCGTCGTTCTCGATATCTGGAGTCGAGCCCGGCACTGCGAGACGCGCAATCTCACTGGAGGAGCGCCTCGGGCATAACTGGCTTAACAAGCTCGGTATAGTGATCCTTGTTACGGGGCTTGCGCTCCTGCTTGGCTACCAGGTCCGTGCGCTCGGTCCGATGGGCAAGAGCCTGATGGGCTTCTCGCTGTCGATCGGCATTCTCGTTGCCGGCCTCGTTCTAGAGCGTCGGTGCGGTATCAAATCTTCGCACGAGCGATGATGGGTGGCGGCTGGGCGCTGCTCTAGTTCGTTACCTTCGCGCTCTATCATCTGTCGGCGATGCAGGTCCTTCATTCGCAGGCCACCGATCTGGTGCTGATGCTGAGTATCGCGGCAGCGATGGTCATTCACTCGCTTCGCTATCGCTCCCAGGTCGTCACGAGCCTTGCCTTTCTGCTGGCATTTTTCACCGTCTCCATCAGTCACGTCACCATCTTTAGCCTGGTCGCCGGAGCCATCCTCGCACTGGGCCTGGTCGCTGTGGCGTTTCGGCAGCGCTGGTTTGTACTGGTGCTCGGCGGTCTCGTCGCGGTGTACGTCAACCACTTCTTGTGGCTATACCGCGTGCTGCCGAACGGAGCGCAGGTGGGCCATCCCTTTCCGGAGTTCCTGCCCAGCGCTGGGTTGCTGATTTTGTATTGGCTGCTCTTCCGCATCTTCTATATCTTCCGGGTTCCGGATAACGATCGTGACCGTTTGTGTTCAACGCTGAACGTTCTGCTGAACTCTGCGGGTCTGCTCACCCTGCTCAAATACCAGTCGGCGCATCCGGAATGGGCTTTCCGGGGGCTATTGGCATTGGGAGCAGCGGAGCTCGTTCTCGCGTTCCTCTCACGACGGCGGCATCACAACGCGTTCGTAGCGTTGGTCATTATCGCTTCGCTGTTCCTGCTCGCGGCAGTTCCGTACCGCTTCAGCGGTACCAACTGGTCACTACTCTGGCTGCTGCAGGCGGAGATGCTGTTTGTTGCCGGCCTTGCGTTGCGGGAGACCGTCTTTGGCCGCCTGGGACTTCTGTCCGCATTCGCAGCGGTGGCGCAACTCGTCATCACGGGTGTTTTTCCCATTCTCGACGAGCGCCAAAGTGCTCTGGATGGAAGCCATCACGTTGCGTTGGCGATCGCCTGTGGCTGTGCGGCGCTGGCGGCGTGGTTCAACTCGGAGTTTGCCTCACGCCGCTGGCCCTTTATCGCGGAGAGGCCGGTCGATACCAATGCTCTGCGTGCTCTGAGCTACGTGGCGCTCCTCTGTGGTGGCTTGACGGCGTGGCTCGTGCTGAGCGGTCCATGGACGATCCTGCCGTGGCTCGCTATCGCGCTGCTGCTAGCCTTCATCTCTGTCCGACTCAGGTCTGAGGACCTGGCTCAACAGGCGGACCTTCTTTCGCTTGCGGCAGTCGCTCGCGCAGGTGCCATCAATTTCACGCAGTGGGATCACTTCGCGCATCAGCCGCGGGTCATCATCCTTTTGGTCGCGACAGCAATGCTCTATGCCCATATGCGTCGACAGCAGTCCGCCCAGATCTTCCGGCTAGGTGCCATCGAACGCTTCTACACCTGGGCCGCCGCAGCCATGCTGGGAGTTCTGGGGTGGTATGCGCTGGAACCGGCCGCTCTGAGTGTGGCATGGTGCCTGCTGGGGATGATCCTGGTGGAGCTTGGCCTTGCAACGCGCAAGCCGTTCTTCCGCCATCAGGGTTTCTGTTTGCTCTTCGCCAGCTTCGCGCGGTTGTTCTTCATCAACGTCGCGCTCGCACCGGCACCTCGCCTGTACACCATGCTCCCGCTCGCGGCCGTGTATGCCTGGGTGTACCAAAGGCTCTTTGCCAGCGAACAGTCCGACCGCGTGGATCGCATTGCCGAGACTGCGAGCGCATGGTTCGCGCTTGGGACTGTCGCGACGCTGTTGTATTTCAGCCTGCGCCCCGCATGGGTTTCGATTGGCGCAGCGGTGCTGTCGATCGCTCTCTTACTGCTGGCTCGAGTGCTGCAACGTTCGGTCTTTTCCGACCAGGCCTTTGCGATCATCGCGATGACCGCTGGTCGCGCAATCGCTTTCAATGTCTTCAGCATGGAGCCGCTTGCGGCGAAGTTCTGGGAAGGGAGGCTCTTCACCGTAGGAATCACCTGCGTTCTCCTGCTTGCGGCTTTGCCTATCGCATTCTCGATCCGCCGGCAGCAATCCGAAGCCTCCATCGAAGAACCGGCGTGGCGAAACTTCATCCTTCGACGGCCAGAGCAGATGGTATTCTTCGCTCCTCTCGCCATCCTGATTGTGCTGATCGCAGTACAGCTACGTGCGGGGATGATCACCGTCGGCTGGAGCGCCCTCGGTCTGCTTACGTTCCTCTTCGCCCTCGCAGTTGGGGAGCGGAGCTTCCGCCTTTCGGGTCTGGGCCTCCTCCTCGTCTGCGTCGGCAAGATCATCGCAGTGGATATTTGGCACGCTTCTCCTACAGACCGCTACGTCACACTCATCGTGATGGGCGCGGCACTGCTTCTTGTGTCCTTCCTCTATTCGCGGTATCGCGAAACCATCCTCGAATTGCTATGACTCTTTGGCCGAAAGACGAACGATGAGTCGCTATATCCCGTTGGTGTGATTCTTACCGCGTGCCTTGTGGCCATCGTGCTGATTCAGCGCGGCACATCAGTACGCAGCCAAGTCCGCAGGCGCTACTCACTGCGGCTACTGAGGCTCAACACGCCGTAACGCTTGTGCCGATGCGGTTCGACCGAAGGTCCGATGCCGAAGAGATCACCCTTGGGAATGAACTCGCTCAGCGTGCGGGCGCGTCGCTCGGCATCGATAGCAGAGAGGCTTTTTCTGAGAGGCACGCCCAGGACCAGCGCATCGGGGCTTACCTCCAGGTCGTCGGGAGCAAGGCAGCGGCCCACGCCCGTCGCAGGTTGCCATGGACCTTTCACTACATTCCGGATCCAGGTTTCGGAAACGCCTTCGCTCTTCCCGGAGGACACGTCTTCGTGGGGCGGGGCCTGCTCGCCCTGATGCGAAGCGAAGACGCGCTTGCAGCGGTGCTCGGCCATGAGGTGGAGCACGTCGATCTGCGCCACTGCGCCGAGCGCGCACAGACCGAGACGCGGCTGCATCAGTTCGGCCCCCTTGGGAATCTCCTAGGACTTCCTATCGATCGCTTCATGGCCGGGTACAGCAAGGAGCAGGAGCTTGAAGCAGACCGCGATGGAACGACGCTCGCTGTGGAAGCCGCCTACTCCTACACCGGTATTCTCCAACTCTTTGGCGAGTTTGCAAGGCTGGAGCCACACTCGGCCTCCCAGACGCGGCAAACAAACGGACCGGTATTCGCAACCCTGCTGATTCTGTCAGCCGTAAAGCTACTCGCAACGATGTGAGGATCATCTGCCCCCAAGGGCGCGAGTAAGGCGATGCGCAACCATCACCGGACGCTGCGCTTCACGACCGGCACAGAGCTTCCACGGTCAGCGAATCGTTTCCAATGCCCGTCAGACGCGCCACGGCAGGAGAACCAAGTCGGTCGCTTCTTCAGCATCTTTGAGGAGCGTCTTGCGCGGCGTGCCGATTCGCGCACGCATGGCCAGGCCACGAGCAAGATCCGTGACCTGGACCGCGCGCACAGCTACCGGGAAGTCAGGCGGGATGTCTCCCGCAGAGATCCCGTCCCGGAAACGGCGCTCAAGAAGCATCGCTCCGCCCGAGGCTGCGTTCTGCAAAAAACGTTGAACCTCAGCATCGTTCACAAGCGGCGCGACGCAAATCATAAGGCAGCCCCGGGCGGATCCTTTCTCGGTCGCACTTTCGACGTTGTACTTGAGGAAGCCCGCGATTGAGTCGCGAAGACTCTGTGGAGTGAAGAGCGCCTTCGCGGCTAATGCGCCCTTCTTTTCTGCGTACGCCCTGAGGACGCGCAGGAATATCGCCCGCTTGTCCCCGAAGACGGCATACAGGCTCGGTCGTCCCACACCCATCCCGGCGACGAGATCGTCAATCGTCACTCCGTCGTAGCCCTTCGACCAGAACACCTGAGTCGCCTTCTCCAGCGCCCCCGTCTCGTCGAAGCTGCGCGGTCGTCCTCGCAGTCTTGCGGTATTTGCAATCATTTAGTTCAAAACTCCTTGACACTTCCATCTTACCAATATACAACCAAGTAGTTCTATATTAACAAGCTGGCTCTGGCCTTACGCTTCTCCGGTTCTCTTTGCCCTTTCACTCAGGAGCCACTCATGAATTTAATCGCTCTGGTCACCGGCGCCACCTCCAGCTTCGGCCACGCCGTCGGCGTTGGATCTGAGCGCCCCGGCCAGCCTTCAGCCCGCGCTCCCCGAGCTGGCCAAGCGAGGCCAGCCCGACCGATTTCCTACGGCCCAATGCCGAGATAGCCCAGGTAAGAAGCGCGTGTTCACGGCGGCGGCCGTCGAGGCGACTCAGGCCAAGTTGGGCGGCCATCATCAACTGACTGTCGGATTGCTCCATTCCCCAAGTAACTAAGAACCTAAAGAAGGAGAACAAGAATGATCGAGAGTATTTTGATAACCGGAGCAAATGCTGGGCTTGGGAGAGAAACTGCCCGACAGTTCGCATTGAAACAAGAAACCAAAAGGGTAATCCTATTTTGCAGAAATCGCGAGAGAGCGGCAGCAGCAAAAAAGGATCTTGAGGAGAAAGCTGGTAAAAAGGTTTTTGAAATTGCCATCGGGGACGTTACGGATGCAGATTCCATAAGAAGATCGGCCGAAGAGATCAAGGAACCGCTCGATGCAGTTGTCTTGAATGCAGGTGGGGTCATTGGGAAAACGGCTGCGAACCGCACGCCTTCCGGAATGAACCAATTAGCTGCCACGAATATTTTAGGCAACGTGATCCTGGTGGAGGAATTGATCAAACGGGACAAGGTAAGGAAAGCAGTTCTAGCAGTCAGTGCCGAAGCTATTCCAGGCGTAAAGATGCTCGGAGTAAAACGAGTTTCAATGAGGACTTCTTCTGTCGATGAGTTTGCTGCCGTTCTTGACGGATCCTATTTCGACAAGAAGTTCGTGGCATTGCATGCATACGCCTATGTCAAGTACGCGGAAACCATGTGGGCGCTATCCATTGCAAGAAAGTACCCCAAGCTCAAGTTCATTGCTGTAAGCCCAGGGAATACAAAAGGAACTCAGGCGGCAGAAAGCCTTCCACCGCCAATGCGGTTCATGTTGAACTACGTGATGATGCCTATCGTCTTCCCTTTGATGGGCGAAATGGTGCATACGCTGGACGTAGGCGCAAAACGCTTTGTAGACGCCATCTCTGATGAGCGGTACAAGAGCGGCGTGTTCTATGCCAGTAAAGAGGGTAAGTTGTCGGGCGACATGGTGGACCAGAGCACCTTCTTTACCGATTTGAGAAAAACTTCATTTCAAGATAACGCCTACGAGGCAATTCATCGTTTCACACATTAGGCGCTCCGAACCGACGCCTCCGGGCAATCCTCCGTCTCAGCTCAAGGGAACTTGACCGCCCAATTGAGGCGCAGCGCCACCCAAACCTCCACGATCGCTCTAGCCAGGAAGCCGCGTGGCGGGCCGTCGTCAAGGTCTCCGGTATCGACTTCTCATAACCCGCATCCTCGAACGCGGGGACCTGAAGGAGCGCGGATCCGCGCGTCACTGGATGCAAAACAACATCGCCACTTCCCTAACTTGGAATTACTGCGACAGGACGAACAAAAACCATTCTCAAGGAGAATTCACATGAAACGGTACGAAGGGAAAAAGGTCGTAATCATCGGCGGCACGAGCGGCATGGGGCTCGCTACGGCGAAGATGCTCCTTGATGGAGGCGCGCGCGTTCTGGTGACGGGCCGCTCCAAGGAAGGCCTGGAATCGGCGCAGAAGGAGCTTGGGAATGACGCCATCGTGGTTTCGAGCGACGCGCGGTCGTTGACGGACCTCGATGCTCTCGCCGCTCGAACGAAGGCCGAGTTCGACACCATCGACCTGCTGTTCGTCAACGCCGGGTTCAGCATCCGAGCGCCTCTGGAGAGCATCACCGAGGCTATCTACGACGAGATGTTCAACCTGAACGCCAAGGGTCCGCTTTTCGCAGTGCAGAAGTTCGCGCCGCTCATCCATCGGGGAGGCTCTGTCGTGCTCACGGCCTCGATCGCCAACGTCAAGGGAATGGCTGGCAACGCCACCTACGGAGCCGCCAAGGCTGCGCTGCGATCCTTCGCTCGTACGCTGGCTGCTGAGTTGATCTCTCTCGAGATTCGCGTGAACGCGGTGACGCCGGGTCCCATCGACACGCCGATCGTCGAAAAAGCGTTTTCCGCTGACGCAGCCGCTCAGATCAGGGACAAGATGATTGGCATGGTCCCGATGAAACGCTGGGGAACGTCCGACGAAATCGCCAAGGCCGTCGTCTTCCTTGCGTTCGACGCGACGTTCACGACCGGCGCTGAACTTCCGGTCGATGGGGGCTGGTCGCAACTCTGAGGCCTGGACCGTCCAGGTAGGTGCTCACATCGAGGACGGTCTTCAATAACTCGCATACCAGGACGCATTTGATGCGATACAGCAAGCCGTGGCGTCGGCTCGGTCGTCGCCGCGGCTCGCTCAGAGCAAGTAGTCCAAGCCTGTTCGGTGTAGCGCGACCCACGGAAGAAACAATGAAAGCGATGAAGCATGTTGTGGCTGCGGTAAATCTACTTGCTATCTCCACGATGGCACCGGTAGAGGAAACGCAGCAGGGAGTCGAGAAGGCTGCTCCAGCGACGTGGGTCGCTCCGGCAGAGACGCTAAATTCGCCGCTGAATATGACTGAATATCAGATGATCAGCGGGGCGAAGGCATTCCCTGCCGACAGGTATGGTTTTGCACCAGGCGCGGCGATTTTCGCAAATGGGCAACAAACTGAGTCGCGGGCGTCCGCACGTTCGGGGCATGGGTCATTCACGTCGCGCAGGCCACCTATGCTTTGGGCTCGTACCTGAGCGGACTAAAGCCCGATATGGATTTAACTCTGCTTTCTACGAGGGTCGTCAGAGACTCTATCGCGACCCTTCTTGGCCTTCCCGGATGTGTCGATGCTCGCTCTCGGATCGCCTGCTCATGGTGACGAACGGAGTATTTACGCGACGGGATGTCGATACCAGTTTTTGAGGGATTTTGTGGGTCTGGGCTGGACCGAGACGGTAGCTTTACGCGCGAACCAACATTAGCCTCGGATAAACGCGAATTTCGCGATACCTTCGCTGAAGCTAAGGGTGTAGGTCAGCGCTGCTCCAATTCATCGCATCTTCGCTCTGTCGTGACTGTATGCCAGAATAACTAACTTGCAGGAATACCCGGCGATGTGTGATTCCGATAGCTTCTAAAAAACACACCGAGGGAACGCGATCGTGTTCCTGTTGTGCCCAGATTCATCAAACCGACCCTCCCGACGTGCTGACGTCGGCCGAACCGGGTAAACTTCCCTGTTGAATGATGGGTCGTTGCATAGCCGTCGAGACTGGAGCGAAGGATGAACACAAAGAAGCTGCTATTGATCTTCTTCGCCTTTGTCGCGTTCGTTCAGCCCCTGCTGGCGCTGAATCCTGATAACCGCATCTCGCAGTATGGACACGCGGCGTGGCGTGTGCAGGACGGGGCGATTGGCGGAAACCCGAATGCCTTCGCGCAAACACCGGACGGATACCTCTGGGTCGGGACGCCGAGTGGACTGTACCGGTATGACGGCGCGAGTTTCCTCGCTTGGAACCCTCCACCTGGTCAACACTATCCATTTGCCATTGCGAATATCACGGCCCTGTATACGGCCAGGGATGGGAGTCTCTGGATCGGCGGCGGAGGAGGGCTCTCACACTGGGCCAATGGAAAGTTCACGAGTGTGGACGCTCCCATTGCGGAGGTAGAGGGGATTGCGGAAGACGGAGAAGGCGCGATATGGATTACGCGGTCGCATATGCATCAGTTCACCGGGCCACTCTGCAAGGTGTCGGCTGACATAGAGCAGTGCTTTGGGGAATCCTCGGGGATTCAATCTATCGCCGCTGGTCCAATCGCGACAGATGCGCACGGACGCTTTTGGATTGCCGGGGTTGGGTCAGTGATTGAATGGCAGGGAAAGCTCATTCGAGAGCATTTTCTCTCTGGGGCACGTTCGCCTGATTCGAGCCGCTTGCTCAATACCACGATGGCCGGGGGCGAGGGCATAGTTTGGACGGGAGAGAGCCGAACTGGCCCCCGCGATGGCCTGCAGCGTTTATCCGATGAAAGATGGAGTCCTTACACTGCGCCAGGCTTCAATGGTGCAAACGTCGCAGTGAATACGCTGTTTCTCGATCAAGATCATTGCTTGTGGATTGGAACCGAGAATCAAGGGATCTATCGCATCCATGGCCAGAATGTCGACCATTTTGGACATGACGACGGTTTGTCCAGTAACTTCGTGACTCGGATCTTTCAGGATCATGAGGGCGGCATCTGGATCGCAACAAGCGAGGGTCTTGACCACTTTCGCGATCTGCCGATTGTGACGTACTCGAGCGTGCAGGGAGTCAGTGCGGACTATGTCGCTACGATGCTGGCCCGACGGGATGGCTCCGTCACGATAGCGAGCGACACATCCATGAGTTCGATTCACGCTTCTGTAGTCACTCCGCTGAAAATGCCTCCCTGGATGCATGGTCATCCTACCGCAATGCTGGAGGACGACCGCGGAAACCTGTGGATTGGGGGCGATGGCGGACTGAGGGTACAGGCGGGTGGCCAATGGCACGTTGTCACCGGGAGCGCTCTAATGGGCGACGACGTACGATCCCTTGCGGAGGCCACGGATCACACAATTTGGGCGGAAATTATCGGTCTGCACCCACGATTACTCCGCATTGAGAATTACAAGGTCCGCGAAGAGTTCAAACCACCGCATTTCCCCGCGGCGTTTTTCGTGGTAACAGATCCTCATGGAGGCGTTTGGCTCAGTTTTCTTGATGGAAGACTGATGCACTATCAGACCGGACAGTGGCAGGAACTGTCGATGGAACCCCTCGTTCGAAAGTACTCGCGCATCGGGACCATCTTCAACATTTCGTTCGATTCGGACGGAACTTTGTGGGGAGTTGCGAACGGTGGGGTCATCGGATATCGGCATGGAAGACTGCAGCTGCTCAATGAGCGCAATGGTCTGCCGTGCGCACGCACGTATGCGGCCCTCGCGGATCTTCATGGAGATCTATGGTTGTCCACGGTGTGTGGCCTGATGCGAATCAAGCATTCAGACCTGGAACGATGGTGGGCAGATCCTGAAAGCCGGTTTCAGGTCTCTCCTTTTCAAGCGATAGACGGCTTCCGCGCGGGAATCCCTCTTTCTCATCCAGCGGCAGTTCGCAGTACGGATGGAAAGCTGTGGTTTCACAACAACAGTGTTGTAATGATGATCGACCCTGACCATCTTCCTTACAACACGGTTGTCCCGCCCGTGCACGTGGAACAGGTAATCGCTGATCGCAAGGTTTATGGGACTGAGAGCGATTTGCGACTTCCCCCTAGAACGCACCAGGTGGAGTTCGATTATGCTGGCCTGAGCTTCGTTGCGCCGTCCAAGGTCCTCTTTCGCTACATGCTCGAGGGTTACGACACACAATGGCAAGAGCCAGGGACCAGGCGCGCCGCGTTTTATAACGATCTTCCACCGGGGAACTATACCTTTCATGTGATTGCCTGTAACAACAGCGGTCTTTGGAATAAGGCGGGCGCATCCATGCAGCTACGGGTCGCTCCGGCCTACTATCAGACGAATTTGTTTCGGGTGATGTGCGGCGCGATCGTCGTAGCGTTGTTTTGGGTCTTCTACTTGCTGAGGCTTCGACAAATGCAGCAGGAGTTTGCCGTCGCACTGGAAGCCCGTGTGAAAGAGAGGACCCGCATCGCCCGCGAACTGCACGATACGCTCCTCCAAAGCCTGCATGGGCTGATGTTCAAATTTCAGGCGGCGAGGAACATGCTACCTCGCAGGCCGGAAGATGCCATGCAGACTCTTGATAAGGCAATTTCTGAGACCGAACAGGCGATTGCCGAAAGCCGAGAGGCGATCCACGATCTAAGATCGGAGCCACTTTCTGAGCAGGATCTCGCGACCTTGCTGGAGGGGATCGGCGAAGAGCTGGCAGCCCTTCAAGACACGAACCACAAGTCACCAAGCTTCCGCGTCATCGTAGAAGGAGACCCGCAGAAGCTGTATCCGGAGCTGCAGGGCGAGGTGTACCGGATTGCTCGTGAGGTGCTCCGCAATGCGTTCTGGCATGCTGGAGCAAGTCAAGTCGAAGCCGAGATACGGTATGACAAAAACCAGCTGCGATTGCGAATACGTGATGATGGCAAGGGCATCGATCCTAAGGTACTGGAAGAAAGCCGCCGTCCTGGACATTGGGGGCTGCCTGGGGTCCGGGAACGAGCGATACAGATAGGGGCGCAATTGAGCTTTTGGAGTCAGGATGGGGCCGGAACGGAGATCGAAGTCACGATTCCAGCGACCGTCGCTTACGAGGAAATACGCAAGAAGCAAAAGTTTGCGGTGTTTCGCAGGGAGAGGAAATTATGAATAGTCAACCCGGGTTGATCCGAATTCTCACCGTCGATGACCATCCTCTTCTTCGGAGCGGAATTGCGACCCTGGTGAACGCCGAGGCCGATATGAAATTGGTTGCGGAAGCAACAAACGGTCAGGAGGCCATCGAACGATACCGATCGCACCGTCCCGATGTAACCCTGATGGATCTCCAAATGCCAGAGATGGACGGTGCTGACGCCATACGCGAGATCAAGAGCGAATTCCACGATGCGCGCATTATCGTACTGACGACGTACAGAGGGGATGCTCAGATATTGAGGGCGCTTAAGGCAGGTGCACGTGGTTATCTCTTGAAAGGGCACGTACATCGTGAGCTCCTGGAGGCGATCCGCGCCGTTCATGCCGGACAAAAACGAATTCCTGCGGACATTGCTGCAGAGCTTGCCCAACATGCGACCGATGATGCTTTGAGTCCTCGCGAAATCGATGTGCTGAGGCTGATCGCCGTGGGGAACTCCAACAAACTGATCGCCAATCACCTCTCGATCGGCGAAGCAACCGTGAAGAGTCATGTTGCAAACATACTTTCCAAACTCGGCGCCAATGACCGAGCTCACGCTGTCGCCATGGGGCTGAAGCGCGGGATGATCCAGCTATAGCCCCACCAAAAGACGGATCGCCCGCTCCTTATTTCAGCGGTTTCGGTTTTTTGCCGCGGCGAGCTAACCTGCGCGAGGAATGCTGCAGGAGATCTCTCTGCAACGCTTATTTTCCACCTTCGCCAACGGTCTGCCCGGCAGAGGCTTGATGCTCCAGCGCTGCGCGACCGCTGCTGTCCTGATCTACGACGCAGTGGCGAACCTGCGTGGGGGATCGCAGGTTGGGCCGGTCAGCCCGCAGGTGATCGCTGCTGCTGCGGGCATACTTCTCCTTCTCGGCTTATGGACCCCGATGGCTGGTGTCGTTGTCGCCGGATGCGAGCTGTGGATCATGATCTCCGGGAGTGGTGATCCTTGGATGGCCCTTGTCCTGGCAACCCTCGGAGCGTCCCTGGCAATGATTGGCCCCGGTGCGTGCTCCATGGATGCCCACTTTTTTGGGAGAAAGCAGATCAAAACACGGCGTTAGATAACTTCGCTCCGCCGATTGGGGGAGTAATTACCCCACATAAAAACTGATTGTGAAGGTCGACTATATGCCGTTTCCGATAAACACATAGCCGCACCACAATTACATTCACGATCGCAAGGTGATCCATGTTGAGTGACTAGGACTTGATGCTTCTGGCCCGGGCGATCAAACGACTCAAGGAGGAAGCAGCGTATGAAACCGTTCAGAGGTTTAGTGATGTCCGCGGTAGAAAGATTGGATCGCTCGAAAATCATGGCATCAAAGGCTAGTTTTCAACGTGCCCTTTGGCGGATATTACCCGTCATCGCGCTTATGGTCGCCGGTGCTTCTCTTGCCCACGCACAGGCAAAGAATCCGGAGCCTGTCAAAAACATAGTGCTCGTTCACGGTGGTTTCGTCGATGGCTCGGGCTGGGAAAGCGTCTACAAGATTCTCACGAAGAAGGGGTACCACGTCACGGTTGTCCAGAACCCCACGATCAGTCTCGAGGGCGACGTCACCGTGACCAAGAGAGCGATTGACGCGATGAATGGCCCAGTCATTCTCGTTGGTCATTCGTATGGCGGCGCAGTCATCAGTCAAGCCGGAACTGATCCGAACGTTGTCGGGCTCGTTTATATCACTGCATTCGCATTGGACAACGGTGAGTCGGTCGGATCTCTGCTGAAGAACCCTGCTCCGGGCGCGACACCCCCTCCGATCATGCCTCCCCAGGATGGCTTCCTGCTGCTGGATCGCGAAAAGTTTCCGGCGGCATTTGCCGGGGACGTAAATCCTGAGATCGCGGCCTTCATGGCGGCTTCGCAGGTGCCGTGGGGACTGGAAGCATTGAATGGCACGGTTACGGACGCTGCTTGGAAAACGAAGCCAAGCTGGTACCTCATCACGACGGAAGATCGGATGATCCCGCCTGACGCTCAGCGTTTCATGTCAAAACGAGCTGGCTCAAGAGTTGTTGCGGTCAAGGCGAGCCATTCCGTCTTCCTTTCGCACCCCGACGCCGTCGCCTCTCTCATCGAACAGGCGGCGGTTAGCTCTCCGTCTAAGTAACAAAGTAGAACCTGCTGGAGCTTCGCTGTTCACTATCCCCGCTGCCTGTAATTATCAGCGAAGCTCTAGCAATTTCGGACGTAGAAGCGCTTCTTCTTCTCTCGAAGTAACCCTCGCGAGATGCTATGCACCAACAAAAGACCTGTTCGTTCGACCTAACCAAAGAGAGATATTGTCTATGTCCGAATCGCCGCATTCATGGGAGACTCCCAGGTTCCGTGGGGGATGGAGGCCCTGCAGGGCGCAGTGACCGAGCCGGCATGGCGCTCGAAGCCGAGCTGGTATCTCGTTGCCCAAGACGATGGAATGATTCCGCCACCAGCCCAACGTATGATGGCAAGCCGCGCGGGCTCTCATGTAACCGAGGCGCCTGGCAGCCATGCTATCTACGTCTCGCACCCCGAGCTCGTCGCGGCCGTCATCAAGCAGGCGGCGATATAGATACTTACTCTCGAGCGCGAAGTCCGTCTTTGATAGAGTGCGCCCGTCCGTTGCAGCGTCATCGTACGGATGTGGCGCACCGATTCGGACCATCCAGGTCGTCTTCCAGAGCCGCAGCGACACACTGCTGCCCGACGATCACGGAGACCAGATCTTTCTCATCACCGACGACATTGCCGAACGTGTCCGAACGATCGGGGGAACAACGATTCGGTCGATAGGGCATATGCTCGCCTGTAACGCATTCCCGATAACGATGCTGACTTCGTTACTCCAGCCGATATGCTGAGCGAGCTGCACGAAAATGAAAGCGCTGATCTTGAGAACCTCCCATACACTTTTACCTCCCGTTGCTGCTCGCAATGCTGGGTGGACCGGTCAGGCGATTCCATTGCCAAGTTCGTTCACTGCATATATGCGTAGCACGGAAGCGGGCAACGCAGGAAGTGTCGCAGTAGAGTTGCCCCTCATCCCCAAGGCACGTTGGATGAATTCATAAGATCAATTCTATTTAGTGCAAGGGGCTATTTCATCACCAAAACCAGTCCGCTTTCGATCGTTCTCCTACTACATGTTTGCGTAGTCACACACGATGGACGCTTGTAACCCAAGCCGGAACGGCGCGTTCTCATTCTCTAAGATTTAGCGATCGTCGATGCTAGAGAATCCTCCAAGTCGCAAGGCTTCCGCTTTGAGTCTCTCGAACACGGTCGGCCGTGTTTTGCGATAGACGATGTTCCCCGGAACGATGAGCGTCACCTCTGTTCCGGCATTTGCGGAGCTCATAATAGAGAGTTTGCTTCGGATGCGCGCGGCTCGCTCGCGCATACCCTGCAATCCAAAGTGTCCGGTCTTTCCATCGTCCGATATAGATGGGTCAATGCCTACGCCGTTGTCCTTGACGCGGAGGGACAGATCGTTCGCATAGCGAAGATCGATCTCCAACCGGCTGGCACGCGAATGCATTGCGGCATTTCTGATGGCTTCGTAGCCGACGCGGTACACTTCATCGCGCACGATCGGATGCAGGTCTCTGGCGTCGCCGATCACAGAGAATGCAACTGTCATTGAGGCGGGAAGATGATGATCCTCAGTCGCCCTCTGCAACGATTCTGAGAGACGGTTTTTCTCTATGGTCGACACGCGTAAGGACTGCAAGGCTGCTCGTCCTTCGTCGACGGCTTGTGCAAGCCATGTTGAGAGCTTCTCCAGTGCATTGCGCATGCGCTTCTCATCAGAGCCAGCATCCAGCGCGTCGTCAGCAACCATTTTGCTGCCTTGAACGGTCTGGAGAAATGTGTCATGCAGTTCCCGAGCGAGACGAGTCCTCTCCGCGAGGCGCTCGTCGAACTGAGCAGAGATGGAACTCGCGACCTGTCGTAGCCGAAGCCGGTAAAGGCCCCACACAAGGAGTAGAGCGCTCGCAGCACAAAACGCTAGAAACCAATTCGTCTGGTACCAGCCAGGGGCGATGCTGAAATTGAGGGTGGCGCCTGCCTCGTTCCAAACCCCATCGTTATTGCACGCGATTACATGGAAGGCGTACTTGCCAGGGTGGAGATCATTGTAGAAGGCTTGGCGCCTCGTCCCCACATCCTGCCAGTCGGTATCATGTCCTTCCAACTTGTAACGGAAACGCACTTTCTGCGGGATCACAAAGCTCAATGCCGTGTAGTCGATCTCGAAATCTCGCGTGAGAGGTGGAAGACGAAGTCCCTCTTGCGGTAAGTAGCTCTTTCGATCGACGATCACGCCTTCAACATGGACCGGCGGAGGCAGAACGTTCTCGTACAGGTGATGCGGGTCGATCATTTGGAGGACGATACCGTTCGCGAACCATAGACGTCCATCCGGAGTTCTTGCGACTTTCTGGAAAGGCGCCCACCCCGGTTGAACGCCATCAAACTGATCAAAGACCCTCAGCTTCAACACGCTATCGGGCTGCTCCCACCACTTTTGCATCTCGGTGTTTTCAATCTCAATGAGCCCGCATTGCGTATAGAGCCATAAAGCGCCGGCGTCGTCGGGGATCATAGAGAAGATACTGTTGCAGGGAAGACCGTTGCGAGTGGTCAGCGTCTGCGTCTTGCCCTGTTTCCACCCGATGAGCCCAAACGCCGTGGCGCCCTGCACGGAGCCATCGGACTTGACGAGGAGATGCTCCACCTGGGAGTCCTGGGCGTGCTTGAATGCAATTACCTCTGCATGGCCGTTCCGATGACGCACGAAATCGCCATTTCTCGTGCCGAGCCAGATACCACCCGCGGGATCGGCGGCAACCTGGCGGGCCGCAGGCATGCCAGGAGCAGGAAATTGCTCCTGCACCTTCAAGTCATGAATACGAATGAGTGTTCGAGGTGGCCCGATGGTCTCGAGCCAGATATTGTTGTCAGAGTCTTCGGCCATCCCCACAATGACGCCGAACGGACTTCCATCCGGCTTCTTGATCCAACGGAATCGCCCATTCCTGTATACCGTCAAGGTGCTGTCAATGCCGACCCATAACTGGCCCTCATGATCTTCAAGCAGCGAAGTAACTTGATTTCCCGGCAGACCCTTCCCTGCCTGTATGGAGGTCACCTTGCCGTCCCGGAGTGCGTCGAGAGACTCCGCCCCGCCGATCCATAGAGTGCCATCCCGAGCGGCAAGGACGGCATCGACTTCTTCTGTACCAAGTCCTTCGCGGGTTGAAAGTGTGGCAACCTGAAGGTTGCTAAACTTGTCCACTCCTCTGGATGTGACGGCCCAGATATTCCCTTCATGGTCCTCCCAGAATCGGAGCACCGAGTTGCTTGAGAGCCCGTCTGCAACCTGAAAATGATCCACTCTGTGCCCAAAAATGCGATAAAGTCCCCGCTTAAGTGTCCCGACCCAGAGAGCATTATGGCTGTCCATGAACAGCGTCTCGATTTCCAGGTTGCGCCCATCCAATTCGGGTGCGATAAATGGCTTCCATACACTTTTGACGAAATGCTGTAACCCCATGCCTGGACCACCCAATGCCATGCCAGCCCACATGGAGCCGTCGACATCGGGGGCAAGACCAGTCACGCCTTGCATGCCCTCATTGGATTTCAGGCCTATGGGACCGTATGAGTCGGAAGACCCCGGTTTCCACCGGACAAGAGCCGTATCGCCGCCGATCCAGAGATTGCCCAGCGAATCCACATCCAACGATTCGGCGAAGTCGAAGTTTGGAACCCCCTCGGTCTTCCCATAACACTGGGTGCTTGTCCCAGTCACATGGCAAAGCGGGCCGGAGCCATCGAGAGCTCCCAAATGCGTGAACCACACTGTTCCATCATGATCCTCAACAATCGACGTGATGACTCCCATTGCGCTTGCGTAATTGATCAGATGCTCGTTTATCCAATGACTCAGACCATCGCGCGTTCCAATCCACAGGCTTCCATCGCGCGCGCCCAGGAGAGAATCGATGTCGAGAGACGGCAATGGCATCCCATTTGGTGAGGTCCAAGGAACAAACCGAACACCATCGAAGCGCAGCAGCCCGGCCTTCGTCCCTATCCATAGATAACCATTTGTGGTCTGAGCGATCGCTGACGGCGTGCCCATGAAGACCCCATCCTGGATCCTCCAAACGCTGTGTGCATATTGAGAGATGCTCCTGTTCGGATCGACCGCCAGGAGTGGAGACGCTCCGAGGACCAAGAGAAGAATGCACAGCGAAAGTGCCCGTTGAATTCTCACATTCTTGACCTCTGCAACAAAATTAGCGTGACGGCATTCATCTCTGTCTCCTACTGCCGCCTTTCGCGGACGAACATGGATCAGCCTCTGAGGCTAGCAAGCCTGCGGTCCGTTGACGGTATATGTCCTCATCCGTTGATGCAGCGCCACTAACGCTACAGGCTTCTGGTCTTCTACGTCAGGTGAGAATCTGCAGTTGCTATCCTGAAGTTTTCTACAGGTCAAATGTGAGGGTCAGACCTGAAGCAGGCCGCGCCTGATGGCTATTGTCACAGCGTGGGTCCGGTCATTCGCCCCCAACTTGTCCACCAGGTTCTTGATGTGGAAGTTAACCGTGGTCTCCGCAATCGAGAGGTCGTTGGCAATTTGCTTGTTGCGATAGCCGTCGCGAATGAGTCGCAGGACGTCCAATTCCCGGCCGGTAAGATCCTCGTCACACAGGTGCTCTGCAAGGCGGGCTGCTACTTCGGAAGCGATATGCCGTCTACCGGCGTGGACTGACCGAATTACATCCAGCATTTCCGCCTTCGGCATGCTCTTGAGGATGTAGCCGGAAGCGCCGCCTCGCAAGGCTCTTTGTATATCCCGACCGCTGTCTGAGGTGGTGAGCATGATGATACGAGCGTCCTTGAATTCGCCGAGAATCGCAATCAGCGCATCCGTACCATCGCTTCCCGGGAGTCGTAGATCCATCAGAGTGATGTCAGGCCGATGTTGTCGAAAGAGCGTAATCGCCTCTGCTGCATTGCTCGCCTGGGCGACCAAAAGCATATCCGGCTGCGATCCAATAATGGTGCTCAGGCCCTCCCGAAAAACAGGATGGTCTTCAACACTCAGGATGCAAATTGGCTTTGTCTGAACCATATGAATGTCCTGTCTGAAGTCGAGGGTCAGCAATGCAGGCTGTGCCAAAACAGCATACAACGACGGCCGCGTCGCAGGACGTTCCCCATTCCGTGCGGATGCGGTCTTTTCCTGCGTCCTATTCCACGGAATTTCGAATCCTGTTCCCATTGACTTCGTCTTTGCAGGATGCTGATTCACCTGAAGAAAAATTCAGGTGGAAATCCGTCGTTTCTGGTGTGGCAAACGGCGCTGTGGTCCGGCTAGTTTTGGGGTTATTACCCGCACGGCGAGCGGACGCAATGAGGTGTTGGCAAAGAGGATGCCCATGAATCCCATAATCGATCCAGCCTACCGGTCCTCCCGAATCTTTTCCTCCTTGGGTGCGGCTACGTTGCTCATATGCCTGTACATTTTGAGCGTAAGCAGGGCGCTCACTCTCATCACGTCTCATCTGCCATCCTCCTGGCTCCGCAGTTCCTGGCGGCAGGGCTACGTCTCGCACGTCGTCCTGCTCTTGGTTGCTCTGGCTTTTATGGCTATTCTCAAGCCGTACTTTGGCGGCAGCTTTGGGCTTCGTGTTCCTCAGCCAGGACGCTCATTTATCTGGCCTGCTCTGTGGATCGGCGCTTCTTTTGGGATGCTGATGCTTTGCGTGGACTATTATTCGAACCTCATCCACAGAACGGCCCCGCCGGGCCCCTTTGCCATCAATCCAGGCAACGTCATCCCATGGCTTCTGATGCAGGGCCTCGTTGTCGGTATTACTGAAGAAGCAGTCTTTCGCGGCCTATTCCTGGGATATCTCCTAAGCCGTGTGTCGTACCGAATACGGTTCGGCGGGTTTCAGGTCTCAGTCGCAGGGATTCTAATAGCAGTAGTCTTTTCCCTCGCGCACGCCGGAGCTTTCTGGCATACTTCGCTCTTCGCAGCCATAGGACAGCAAATCTATGCAATTGCGATAGGAATCTTCTGTGCCTACTTATTCGAACAATCCGATAGCCTCTTAGCCCCCGCTATCGCTCATAGTGCGGGCGACTTTGTCGAGTGGAGCTGCTGCTTTGCCATGACCGCACTCTGGCACAAATGAGTAGGCCGAGCATATCCACACAGTAGATGGCTGAGAAACCCAAGGCCATTCACGAACAACAAAAGGAGACACCATGAACGCCACGGAAACGGGAAATGTAAATTCAATCGTTCGAATTCACGACGAACCTACATTCGCTGTGGTCGGCACTCTGCTCCAATTCATCTCCACGCCGGAGCAATCCCGCGCAAACCTGAGTGTCATGCGCGGTTGGGTCCCTGCGAAGACCGTCATCCCTTTACACAGCCACGCGGACCCGGAAGTCTTCTACGTGACGGAAGGGTCCATGGAGGTTTTTCAGGACGATGCACGATCAGCCAAGTGGCAGGTTGCGACAGCTGGGGATGTCGTAACCATAGCTGGTGGAGTAAAGCACGCGCTTCGCAATTCAGGATCTCTCGATGTCGCGACGGTTCTAGTGAGCCAGGAACAGCTTTATCGTTTCTTCCGGGAGTTGGCAGAGCCACTTGACCCCGGAGGCAGTCCGCCCGCTCCGACTCCAGAGGTGATGCAAAAGCTTTTCGATGTGGCCTCACGTTACCATTATTGGATCGGCTCGCCATCAGACAATGCGGCAATTGGAATCATTCTTGGTTGAGCCTGCACGGAGGATACCCCGCCTTGCTGACCGGGATCACCTTATCGCCCCAACCTTCCAGGCTTCGCAAAGGGACATTCCACTGAAGAGGTGGGAAAGATGCATCAGGCTTGGTGTAAATCGGTTTAGTTGCAAATAGCCCTTTGGTCAAGGCCATACACGGACGTCGCACAAGCGCCAAATGAATGGTGATGGGATCACGCGGCGACTGTCCTCCATAGCAGAGACGGCTTAGGACTGTAGAAAAATGAAGCGAAAGAACTAAGCGATTTGAGGTGGCAGCAATTTCTTATTCAACTCACCTTCTAGCTGTGGGTGAAACACAGTTTGCACATCATAACAAGGAGAGGCCTCATGATTAAGACAGGACAACTTTGGGCTTTGGTCGTGGTCGGCGTGGCCATCAGTTCCTCTGCAATGCCGGCACAGGATAGCGCCACTGCGGAGAAAAGCCACGCACTTCACATCGATGTCCCCGTCAAAATAGAGCAAGCGAACATTGTGGTCGACATTGGCCACGCGATATTTGTAGGCGATATGCCGTTTGTTTTTGGAGACCTCGGCATCCTCGCTAAGAGTTACAGCGACGGGAGCACAAAAGGTCACCTTGTTGCTGTTCTTCACGGAGACGCTGCCTATTTCGTGCTGAATAACGATACATACAACACCAACCGTCATGTTCGAACGGGAAACCCATTTGAAAAGATCATTAGCGGATTGATCAAGCAGGGCGTCCAAATTGAATTATGTGGTGCCACGGCACAAGCGAACCAATGGGGCAACGCAGACCTTATCTCTGGAGTAAAGGTCGATACCGATGCGATGGTCCGGGTGACGCAACTGGAGCAGGAGGGGTATACGCTGATTTACGAATAGCGCAAGCAGTATCGCTTTCCAGCCATTGCCTCCGGCGGATCCGAGTAAGGGAGATATGTCATGAATACTATTCACATTGCACTGTTACTTGCGGCGTCGATCTTTCCGGCGGCTACAGCAAATGGAGGTCTAATGATTGATGGAAGCAAACAGGCTGTCCCGGACATTCATAGCACACCCCTATCCGGCGTCAAAGAACGCGAGGGAATCGTAGACATACCGAGCAACCACTCAGTCGACCAGACTGTGGACATATTAAAAAAGCTCCTGGACGCCAGGGCGATCACGCTTTTTGCCTTGATCGACCACAGCGGAGAAGCAGAAAAAGTTGGCATGAAGATGCCTCCCACCAAACTGCTGATCTTTGGAAACCCCAAAGGCGGCACACCACTGATGCTTGCTGCCCCCAGCATTGCCATTGACCTCCCTCTAAAGATCCTTGTGTGGCAAGACAGCAACGGAAAAGTCTGGGTTTCTTACAATAGCCCCCAGTACTTGAAAGAGCGGCATGGACTGCCGCAGGACTTGGCTAAAAACATTGCCGTCGTAGAGACGCTGGCGACCCAGGCCGCGCAGTAGCCGCTTGCTAGGGGCATAGAGATAATGGCGCGGCGCTGCAGGTGGAGTGTAGGAAGCGAACTGGAATGAGAGAAAGATATGAATAAATCGACGGAAAAGCAACTGCCAAGAGTTTGGTTCATCACCGGAATCTCACGAGGTTTTGGACGGGAGCTCGCATCGGCTGCTCTCGAACAGGGAGATATCGTCATAGGAACGACACGAAAGGGGAGCCAGGATATCGATGCCTCGTCAAGCAGGCTCCATGTGTTCCAGCTGGACGTTACGCAACATCGCGACGTTGATTCAGTGATAAGACAGGCCTGGCAGATCAACGGACGCATTGATGTGATTGTGAACAATGCCGGGTTTGGGGTTCTTGGTGCCGTAGAAGAAGTGGAGGAGAAACTCGCACGAGATGTCTTCGAAACCAACTTCTTCGGTCTGCTCAGCGTTACACAGGCGGCGTTGCCACATCTGCGCGCTCAGAGGAGCGGTCACATTATCAACATTTCTTCGATTGGAGGGATTGCAGGATCTGCTGGATATGGTCTTTACTGTGCCAGCAAATTCGCCGTCGAGGGCCTCTCGGAGTCACTCGCTTCTGAACTCAAGCCGCTTGGCCTTCACGTCACAATTGTTGAGCCAGGTTATTTCCGCACCAACTTCCTTTCAGGTGATTCTCTTCTGCGAGCGGGCCGCGCCATCGAAGCTTACGAGGAGAGCAGCGGGAAAACCCGAAAGAGTGCTGATGAACGTGACGGCCAGCAACCTGGTGATCCTGTTCTGGCGGCCAAAGCAATCATCGCAGTTACCGGGGCAGAAAATCCGCCGTTGCGCCTCGTTCTCGGCGCCGACGCGTTTGAGCGCGTTCGCGCCAAGCTCAGCCAAGTTGCAGAAGATCTCGAAGCGTGGGAGTCAACGAGCATCAATACAGCATTTCCGACCCCTCTGGCTGATACCAAGCCAAGCGCTGCTCCGGCGTGATTGCTTTCGCTTGGCATCGTCGGCGGGGCGGGATTGGACAATTTGACCAGGTAACTTGATTTTGTGCCGCGTCGGCACCATTCCAGATTGGAGAGACCATGAAAGCGATCGCATTCATCCGCCCGTTACCGATAGAGGCCGAGGACTCGCTGGTGGAATTGGATCTGCCGCAACCGGATTTCGGCCCGCGGGATTTGCTGGTCAATGTCCGAGCGATTTCGGTCAATCCGGTAGATACGAAGGTGCGGGCTGCGCGGCATCAAGGCTCGGCGTCGGACAAGATGGCCAAACCTCGGGTGCTTGGCTGGGATGCTGCCGGGGTAGTGGTGGGCAAAGGCAGCGCGGTCACCGGATTTGACGTGGGCGATGAGGTCTATTACGCCGGCGCGTTGGAACGTCCCGGTTCAAACGCCGAATATCAAGCCGTGGATGAACGGCTTGTCGGACGCAAGCCGAAAACGATCGGCTTTGCCGAGGCCGCAGCACTGCCCCTGACGAGCATTACCGCCTGGGAGCTGCTGTTCGATCGGCTCGGTATCCGTGAGGGCGAGGACGGAGAATCGTTGCTGGTCACCGGAGCCGCTGGCGGCGTGGGTTCCATTCTCGTGCAGCTGGCGCGCCGGCTCACGGGACTGACCATCATCGCGACGGCGTCACGGCCGGAAACCGTGCGATGGGTGTCGCAGATGGGGGCCCACCACGTGATCGACCACACCCAACCGCTAGCCCCACAGGTTAATTCACTGGGCGTCCCTCCGGTGAAATACATCGCCAGCCTCACGGCCACGGCACGGAACTTTGCGCCTTTGGTCGAGGTCTTGGCTCCGCAGGGAAAGCTCGGCCTGATTGACGACCCGGCGACGCTGGATGTGGTGCCGCTCAAGCGCAAGTCGGCGTCACTCCATTGGGAATTCATGTTTGCACGTTCGATGTGGCAAACCATCGACATGGGCGAGCAGGGACGCCTCCTGAGCCGCATATCTGAGCTTGTCGATCGCGGAGAGCTGCGCTCGACGCAAACACAGACCTTCAGCCCCATCAATGTCGAGAACCTGAAGACGGCCCATGCTCTTGCTGAGAGCGGTAAAGCAATCGGCAAAGTGACGTTGAGCGGATTCTGACCTTGACGCTTATAGATTTGACCCGCACCTTTTTAACGGCTTGAAATAAGGTGAGACTAGATGCCCGAGTTGACCTGCTCTGTGGACTAACTCACCTGATCGTTCGGAATTTCTTTTCGACGAGCGCTAAATCGCAATGCGCACTTCTAAACTCTTGGCGGACGAGTTGGCTATCCCGAAGCCGAATTTTCAGGTCCTACGCCGCACGATGGCGACGCGCGCCCAGAATCTCGGTTCAGTGAAGGACATTCAATCTCACCTGCGCCACTCGCGAGCGGATACGACAGCGAACGAGTACATGCAGGAACTGCCGGAGAGTGTGCAGCAGATGGTTGGCTCGGTCTACGCGATGCTCACATCAGCGGCAACACAGCAGCAGGCGATGTAGAGGATGCAGCCGGAGCAACCGGCATGGTTGATGCCAACCGGTGCAGTTTGGCATCAAATGGCATCAAGTCTCTTCCGCCAGTGGCTCTAAGCTGTTGATTTGATGGTGGGCACAGCAGGATTCGAACCTACGACTTCCACCGTGTGAAGGTGGCACTCTACCGCTGAGTTATGCGCCCGTCCGGGCCGACTGGCCGGTGGCTGCGGGTACGACATGAGAAACGCAAGCGAAAGCTCGGTTCAATGCGACCAGCTGCTCTCTGTCCAGCATAGCATCGCTCTGCCATCGCGCCAAACTGAGCAATGAACACCTTCATAAAGTCCACTCACAGGGTGGGCGTGGCAGAACGTGAGCATTGCGCGGTACGGGCGGTCAACCGACAGGTGCGCGAACCGCGTCTAAGCCTAAGGAAACTCAAGAGCCGGAAGGTACAATCCCGAAAGCATGCCATCCCCGCACAACCCGACCCCGCAGGACGAGATTCGTCCAAAAAGGGTGGACTCCGCGCAACCTGCGGACGAGGATGGGGTTCCTGAGGATATGGGAACGCTGGCGGTCCATCCCGGAATGGTCGGAACGACTCCAGGGCACGTTCCAGCAGAGAAACCAGTTCGCGATCTGACACCCGAGGAGCAGGCAGCCCGGACGGCGGCAGTGGCCCGCGGTGACTACTCGGGGATGAACGATGCCGAGGTGATGCTGGAGCTTAAGGCCGGCAACATGGGTGCCTTTGACATCCTGCTGAGCAAGTACCGCAAGCCCATCGTGCACTTCATGTTCCGGATGGTGCACAACCAGGCCGTCGCAGAGGAGCTGGCGCAGGAGGTCTTTCTCCGCGTGTACCGTTCGCGCGAGACCTACCGGGCGGAAGCCCGGTTCAGCACCTGGCTGTATCGCATCGCCACGAACCTCGGCGTAAATCATGCGCGAGATACTCGCCACGAAAGAGCGGCTTCCACCGTCTATTTGGATGAGCCCGACTCCGAGACGGGCACAACGCCGGATGTTGCGGACGCCACCCCTACGATCGAGGCGGACATGCTCCGCACCGAACGTATGAAGGCCATCCGCCAGCATGTGATGAGCTTGCCCGAACGGCAGCGCACCGCAGTGCTGATGCACAAGTACGAGGGCCTGGATTACAAGCAGATCGGCGAGGTTCTGAAGCTCTCCGAGTCTGCCACCAAGAGCCTGCTCTTCCGCGCCTACCAGACGTTGCGAGAGCGATTGAAGGAGTTTATTTAGGCCAAACGCTGGCGATAAGTCAGAGGCGGCAAACAGGAACCACGGCCCGTCAGGATCGGAAGACAACGACGGAAATCAAGTCCGGGTCAAACCGGCAAGCCGATAGAGAGTGACAATCCTCCCTGAAAGGAGGCTAGCAATGAACATGACGATGAAGACAAGGATCGATTGCAAAGAGTGCAAGGAATTGCTGCCCGACCTGCTGCTGGATCCGCAGGCTGTAGCGGAGCACGCTGGCGCAGCCGAGCATATGAAGACGTGTGCCGCGTGTCACTCCGAATATGAGGGGCTGCGCGCTACCTTTGCCCTGATGGATGAGTGGACGGCTCCTGAGCCCTCCACCTACTTTGATACGCGGCTGCATGCCCGCCTGCGCGAGGAGATGGCAGCTCAGCCCGAGGGGTTGTGGGAGCGTCTTCGCTCCTTCGTCCTCTATAGCACTGGCCGCCAGTTCCGCCCGATCGTAGCCGGAGCGATGGGCTGCCTCTTGCTGCTTGGCGGTGCGGGAACCTTTGCTGGTGTCTATCAGCCCTGGAACCACGGCGCGGCATCCTCTGCAACGGTGAACGATCTGAAGATTCTGGACAACAACGCGCAGGCGGAACAGCAGCTCAACCAGCTTCTTGACGATGGCAGCTCGCCGGACAGCTCAGCTGCTCCAACAACCTAGTGGCGTTCGGTCGGCCGACGACGTGGCTGGCATGTAAAATTTCACGGCGCTATTTCGGGCGCTTATGGCTAAGATGAGGAAGTCCCCTGAAAGCGCAGACTTCCGCAAGCAATACCAAGGGGCCGGCGCGGATGCCGGCCTTCGTTGTGAGTGGGCACCGGGTATCCGGGTTCAAGCGGGCTCTGAAGGTCTATCAGGAGAAGTTCGTCTAAAGAGAGGCCTGAAGGCCCGGGTTTTCGTCGTAACGTTATGCAGGCCTTGACCAGGGTGTTGTGATGAAGCGGATGGCGACAATGCGGAGCGCTGCGGTGGTGGGAGCCACCCTGTTGGCGGCGACTGGCCTTTATGGCCAGCAGCATTCGTCTGCTTCGCGACCTGCGCCCGCGCCTCACTTCTCTGCTCCACGGCCCAGCCAGCCGCCACCCCACAACAACTTCACCGGGCAGTCGCACCCGCAGAACGTGCCGCAACAGGCTCCGGTCGAGCGGCGCGCTCCCGGAGGCCAGCCCGCGAACCAGCAGCAGTTGGCGCCGATTCAGCGGCGGGAGACGGGCACGGGCGCGAATGGCGAGCACCTGGCCGAGTGGATGCAGCACCACAGCAACCTCTCCCTGCCCGAACAGCAGCGTGCGCTGCAGAGCGAGCCCGGCTTCCGGGATCTTCCCGGCCCGACGCAGCAGCGGCTGATGAGCCGGCTCTCCCAGCTCAACGCCATGCCGGCCGAGCAGCGTCAGCGGCTGATCCAGCGCAACGAGGCGATGGAGCGGCTGAATCCGAACCAGCGCACTGAGGTCCGTAACGCTACGCAGCAGTGGGCCGCACTTCCTCCGGACCAGAAGTTTGCCGTGGCGCGCAGCTTCCGCGCGCTTCGGCAGCTGCCGCCCGACCAGCGGAGCGCGGCCCTGCAGTCAGGCCGCTACACGGCGCCGTTCAACGCGCAGCAGCGCCAGGCGCTGGATGGGCTGATGCGGGTTGAGCCTATGCTGCCACCGGACCAGTGAGAGCAGCAGAACAGCGGATTAGCAGAACAGCAGAACAGAGAAGACAAGGAGCAGCCGAGGCTGCTCCTTTGACGTTTGTGGCGGATTCGCCTGCGGATTTGCGCGGTTTCGGCTCGGCTGACCTGCTCATCCGCTGCTGCTCGGCCGCTCTGCTGTTCCGCTGTTCCGCTGTTCTGCTGTTCTTCCTCTAGCTCTTGAAGAAGTTCTTCGCCAGGAAGAGGACGTTGGCGGGGCGTTCGGCGAGGCGGCGCATGAAGTAGGGGTACCACTCCGGGCCGAAGGGTACGTAGACCCGGACGCCGAAGCCTTCCCTGGCGAGCTTGCGCTGCAGGTCGCGGCGGACTCCGTAGAGCATCTGGAACTCGAAGGCCTTCTTGTCCAGTCCGGTTTGGGCGACGAAGGCGCGCATCTGGTCGATGATGGCTTCGTCGTGTGTGGCGAGGCCGCAGAAGACTCCTGATGTCGCGCAGCGCTTCATCAGCTTGACGTAGTTTGCGTCCACGTCGGGCTTCGCGGGGAAGGCGATCTCGGCGGGTTCCTTGTAGGCGCCTTTGCAGAGGCGGATACGGATTCCCTGCGCCAGCAGGCGCTCGATGTCGGCTTCGGTGCGGTAGAGGTAGGCCTGCATCACCGTTCCTACCGCGCCGGGAAACCGGGCGTTCAGGTGCTCGGTCATGGCGATGGTGCGCTCGGTGTAGGGCGAGCCTTCCATGTCGATGCGGACGAAGCTGCCGATCTGCGCGGCGTGCTGGACCATCTCGCCGACGATGCGTTCCGCCAGCTCATCACCTATGTCCATGCCGACCTGCGTGAGCTTGACGCTGACGTTGGCGTTGAGGTCCTTCGCGGCGATCTCGTCGAGGAGGCGGTGATAGACGGCTGCGGAGGCTTCGGCCTGGGCGACCTCGGTGACGCTCTCGCCGAGGGAGTCGAGGGTGACGGCGATGCCTTCAGCGTTGATCTGGCGGGTCGCGGCGATGGCCTGCTCGACCGTCATGCCGGCGACGAAGCGCTGCGAGACCTTGCGGCCGAGGGAGGACTGCTCCGAGAACGACCGGAAGCTTTTATTAGTGGAGAGCGCGATGAAGAAGGAACGAAGCATCTTGCTCTTCAGGGTAAGGCATTGGCGGTACGGGTGGCGGGGATGGGTACCACCCCTCCCCCGGGGGTGTCCGCAAAATCCTGACTGCGGAGACTTTGGGAGAGGAATCCGGGTGCGGGTTTCGGGTGTTCGGTTTCGGGTGTTGGATGGGTCTATTTCTATTGTAGTGAGTTGGGATGGGAAGTACGCCAAACGGGGCTGGGTATTTGGTGGTCGGGGCGGGTTCCTGTTTTGCGATAGCATGGCTGCCATGAACAGACGGAAACCGAATTGGATTACGGGCGCCTTTGTCATACTTTTTGGTGTTCTGGCGCTGCTGAGGAGCCTGAGCAATCCTCGGATGGCGGCTGCCCACGGTTCGGATCGCCTGCAACTGATCGCCGTGGGGTTGTGCTTTGGGATCGGCGCGAGCCTGCTGGCTGGTTTGTTCCGATTTCCGAGTGAGTGATGGAACGAATGGGTGAGCCAGCGTCATGATTGCCCTTGGATGAGGCCGTAACGGATGGGCGTCAACCTCTGTTTGCGGAGGGATAGGATGAACGGGATTCGATCCGCCGAGCGGGAGGATATCGTGGGCTCGACACGGCAGCTGAGTGGCGACAGGGCGGCAGAGGCGTGGCTGCGGGGGTCGGTGGCTCCGGCCTACGATGCCCTGCGGGCGGATCCATCGCGTGCGGTGTCCGCGGATCACGTGCGCTTAGCCCTGGCCAAGGCGAACGAGAAGGCTGTTGCGAAGAGACGATGATGCGTGAGGAGCCGCGGAGGACCGACGTACCTCAGGGGCTGAAGCCCCCTCATGAGGGCGGTTGGTGTCACGGCTGAAGTCCTTCGACGACGCTCAGGACGACCTGCCGTTCGTGCCACTTGTTCAGAGGGCTCCGGGGTGAATGGGGGAGTATGGGAGCGTGGCGGGATGGTTCAGGTGCGGGCGGTATCGGTTCCCACCCGTGACGATGAGGCTGTCACGGATGGGGCACCCGGAATGTGCCGGTGGAGATGCGGGTTTCTCCACTGCGCGGGACGGTAAAGCTGTCCCGCTCCGGTCGAAATGACACATCTTCTCTTGGCTTATCTATGGGGCGCTGTTAGAGCTCGCGGCTGAAGAGGGGCACCGCCTCTGCGCCCGTGACGATTGGGCCGTCAACCATTCGGTGCCTGACCTACGGCGAGTTGACCCGCAATCCACTGGCACACTAAGCGGCGACAGGGCGTGGGAAACGTTAGGCCCCTTGCCGTTACGTAGTTCGTGGTTTGCTTACGCTCTCCTTCAGCTTTGGGATAATCTTGTCCTTCACCGATTCCCTTGGGGTTCTGAAAAGACGGGACATGCCCGCTTTGAACTTCGCCAGCCCTCTGAGCCTTCGTGGTATTCGTGTTTCATATGCGGGGTCTATCCTCTTGCAAAAATCAAAGCGCAAGCCACCAACAAAGAAGACCGTAAACAGCGAATCCCCACATAAGCAATCCGCCCAAGAAAAGTGTGCAGTACTAGACACGCTCCCTTCCGTTCCTGAGATTATGCCGACCCCACCACCCAATAAGGAACGCTACACATGCCGTCCCGATCAGACGCCGTGGTGGAAGACCATGCTTGAAGTCACTGCCGTAGTTGTGGGACTCGCCGTTGCGGTAATTTATGTCCTCCAATTGAAGGAGATGCGAAAATCCACCGATGCCTCCACCGTAGCGGCGAATGCCGCGAAGAATGGATTTGAACTCAATCGTGATTCTTTGAAAGCAACAAGTGCGGGAATCATCGTACCTAATATGGGGTTTCAGCAAGGTTCCGGGGTCGTAAATGTTGTCATGGAGAACAGAGGCAAAGGCAATGCTTGGGACATCGAAACTACTTACAGGGTGAGCCTCATATCTCTTCCCAGGAAAAATGTAATTTTGAGATTGCCTCCCAAGACAGCGGTCTATCCTGTTGTAGCTCCCGCCGACGGTCCAGGCGAATTCACGATTTTGCCGAAATATACCCGGGAAGACTTACTTTGCTTCAACCGTCAACAGGAGGCGGTTCAGGTAGAGGGTGAATTTCGCTACGGAAACAGTTTTGACAATGTGGGCAACAGGAAGTTTTGCTTGATTGCAATGGTTGGCAATACGATCCCTTGCTCCGCACTGGAAATGAGACTCCGTGTAAATTCTGACCCTTTGGGGCTGAATATACCTCCTATCCCACCACAAGAAGATTGCCACAAGAAGGAATAGCGCTGCCCTGTCACGGAGCCTAGTCATGACGCACCGCCCGCTTGTGCGTCATGCATGTAATGTCAAAAATATTTGACACGCCTCGCGTTCCGCGCTACAGTCCTCCATGTCAAATATTTTTGACATGGAGGCAGTTCGATGCCGAGCCTTTCTTATCAGGAGAAGTCGCTCTACGGCTCGCTGGCCGCGGAGCTTGTCGTGTACGTTCCTTACTTCCTGTTTCATCGCGCGAACTCGATTGAGGGAGTGGCGACGATGATCCTGGCGATCATCGTGGTGCAGATCGTTCTGCAGTCGTTGATTGCGGTGTTTACGCGCAACCGCACTACCGATGAGCGGGACAGGCTGATCGAGCTGCGGGGGTACAAGACGGGGTATCTGACGGTGGTGTCGCTGATGGTGGTGGGGCTGGGGGCGTTGTGGCTGCATACGGCGACCAACACGTTTCCGCTGCATGGGCAGGCGCTGGCGATGCACTTTCTCTCGGTGTTCTTCAGCGTGCTGATCCTGGGCGACCTGGCGAAGACGGTGGCGCAGATTGTGGCTTACCGGAGAGCGCTGTGAGCGGCGACGGCAGACCGGTGGCGCCGGAGAGCGTGCAGGAGAATGAGGCCAAGCTGCCGATGACGTACCGGCAGAAGGAGCTGTGGTGGGAGTTCGGGTCAGCGGCCGTGGTGCTGGCGGTGTTCGGCGTCTCGAGCTGGCGGCATCCGCTCGCCCATGGCTGGGCCAGCACGATGGTGTGGTGGCTGCCCGTGCTGTCGCTGCTCTATTCGAGCTTCACGCTTCACGCGAAGGATCGGGGGGTGGCGGACGAGCGCGACCGCGAGATTGATGCGCGAGGCGATCTGACCGGGCTGAGACTGGCGGGTGCTGGCGTGGCGGTGATGGTCTTCAATCCCGGAACGCTTCTGCAGACGATCGACGGAGCGTTGGGGACGCTGTTTGTGCTGATGTGCCTGACGCAGATGCTGCGCTCGGCGCGGAAGCTGCGGTTATATGCGGGGCATGACAGCTTTCTGCCGGACCGGTGGATTGCGAGGCAGCGGGCCCGGCGCTGGCGGAAGATGGCGGACAGGACGGGCAGCATCGAAGCGCGCGAGCGTTGGCTGGCGATGGCCGACGAGTGGGAGCAGAAGGCGCGGCGATGAGCATGATCAACCGCATCCACAACCAGATTCGCGACCTGCGCGCCGAGCGGGGCATGACGCAGCAGGACCTTGCCGATGCCATCCAGGTGACGCGGCAGACGGTGATTGCGATCGAGCAGGACAAGTACTCGCCATCGCTGGAGACGGCGTTCAAGATTGCGCTGGTTTTCGGCGTGCCGCTGGAGAAGGTGTTCCAGTACAAGGCGGCGGGACGGGGCCCGCGCGCGTAGGTTCCAGGCATGACGTCGTTGGGAAGCTGCTGGTGCAAGGCGTCGGCGATGAGGCTGCAGAGCTACGACGTCGACCGCGAGATGTACTATCCGCGAAGCTACGCGAAGCGTGAGAGGAAGCTCGAACGCACGCAGCTTCGGTAAAGGCGGTAGACTTGCCGCATGTCCGAGACGCTGCCGCCCCAGCCCCCTCCGCCGCCGCCTTACACCGCACAGGCAACCGGCCCCGTTGGTTACCCCTACGCTCCGGCTTACGCGGGCTATGCTCCTCCGCCGCGTCGTTCGGGGTGGATGTGGGCGTGCCTGTTCGCGCTGATCGTGGGCGGGATGCTGCTGGCCCTGGTTGGCGTGGCGGCGTTTGCGGTGAAGAATGCGACGGGCGGGGAGTCCGACTCGAGCTTTGGCTCGGACTCGATTGCCGTCATCGACGTTACGGGTGTGATTGTCGACGCGGACAAGATCGACAAGGAGCTGGAGAAGTACGGCGCGGACGACAACGTGAAGGCGATCATCCTGCACATCAACTCGCCGGGTGGTGGTGCGGCGGCGTCGCAGGAGATCTATCACGAGGTGCTGCGCGTCCGTCAGGAGCACAAGAAGAAGATCATCGCGTCGGTGGAGAGCGTGGGAGCTTCGGGGGCGTATTACATCTCGAGCGCATGCGACCAGATCTACGCGAATCCGGCATCCGTAGTGGGTTCCATCGGCGTGATCATGGAGTGGACGAACTATGGCGAGCTGATGAAGTGGGCGAAGCTGAAGAACGTCACGATCAGCAAGGGCGATCTGAAGACTGCGGGCGATCCGAGCCGCGATCTGACGCCTGCCGAGCAGGCTTACTTCCAGGGCCTCGTCGATAATATGTATGGCCAGTTCGTCCACGACGTTGCGATTGGGCGGCACACGACGGAAGACAAGATCAAACCGCTGGCGACGGGGCAGGTATGGACGGGCGAAGAGGCTCTGCCGCTGGGGCTGATCGACCGGCAGGGAGGCTTCCGGGTGGCGCTGATGGATACGGCGCAGTCGGTCGGCATCAAGGGGGAACCCAACCTGGTACGCCCGGGGAAGGAGAAGCACGGGATCTTCGCTGCGCTTTCGGGGGACAGCGACGACCTGTTTCCGAACCCGTCCAAGCTGCTCGACCACTCGCCGGGTTTCTTTTTCCTCTGGAAATAGGCGAACTTTCGGTCGACGAACTCCGTCCCTATTCCAATGGGTGTGGTGAATCGGGCACATGCGGTGGGAGCAACGAATCTGTTTTCAGCCAGATTCGAGAATGAAAAAGCAACCAACCCGCCGCGTATTGCGTCGCATCCTAAGGCGAGTACCCTCTGGCGGGTTGCGGCACGCTCTTTCTTGAGCACCTTTGCAGGCCCTCCGCTTCACACGATAGATTAAAGTCGCTGGCCGATATACAGCGAACACCACCGGAGGAACCATGACCAAGGCAGATCTGGTCAACGATGTGACCGCTCTCGGTGACCTTACCCGTCGCGATGGCGAGGTAATCGTCGAAACCCTGTTCGAGTCCATCATTGGCGCGCTCAAAGCGGGCGACAAGATCGAGGTGCGCGGCTTCGGAAGCTTCCGCACCCGGCAGCGCAGCTCCCGTACCGGGCGAAACCCCAAGACAGGCGCCGCGGTAGCCGTCCCGGCGAAGCGCGTCCCCTACTTCAAGCCCAGCAAGGAGCTTCGCGACCTGGTCAATCCGGACGAGGCTGGCGGGGACTCCAAAGACGAGATGCAGGGGCTGGACGGAGCTGGTCATGTGGACCCGCACCATCCTCCCGCGATGTAGGCTCACGCCTCCATGTACCCGATAGATCCCTGGTGAGAGCGCCTGCAGCAAGAAGCTGCGGGCGCTTTCTGCCGTATAACTGAAAGCAATGACTTCCTTCGCGATCGAGGCCAAGTCCCTCAGCCGTCGCTTCAACGCATTCACGGCCGTCGACTCCATCGATCTTGCCGTGGAAACGGGCCAGTTCTTCGGGTTTCTTGGCCCCAACGGCGCGGGCAAATCGACCACCATCAAGATGCTCACCGGGCTGCTGGCGCCGACCTCGGGGTCGATCCGAATCCTCGGACAGGACCTGATCTCCAACCCGGTCGAGGTGAAGCGGAGCATCGGCGTAGTGCCGGAGGGCATGGCGCTGTTCGGCAAGCTCACCGCGAGCGAGTACCTGCACTTCGTCGGCCGGATGTACGGGCTCGACAAGCGCACCACCGCGCAGCGCACCGAAGAGCTGCTGGAGTTCATGAGTCTTGCCGACCAACCGAAGAAGCTGATCGCCGACTACTCCCACGGCATGGGCAAGAAGCTTGCGCTGGCCGCCGCGGTCATCCATGGCCCCAAGGTGCTCTTCCTCGACGAGCCCTTTGAGGGCGTCGATGCGATTGCTGCCGGAACGCTGAAGAGCATGTTGCAGGGCATGATCGCGCGCGGCGCGACCATCTTTCTGACCTCGCACGTGCTGGAGATCGTGGAGCGGCTGTGCACCCACATCGCGATCATCGACCGCGGCCACATCGTCGCCAACGGCTCGCTGGATGAACTGCGCGCCGGCGTGCGTACGCGGCTGCGCTCGGAGGCCGAAGATCAGACCATCGATCCCTCCGCCCGGCTCACGCTGGAGGAGATCTTCCTTTCGATCGTGGGAACCGAACGCGGGCCCACAGAACACGAGCAGGAGCTTGCCTGGCTGAGCTGATGCCGGAGCGATGCAGGCCAAAGCCATGCAGTACCGGATCGCGATGATCCGAACGTCCCCAAGGATCGAGTCATGACGGGCCCAACATCCCCGCAAAACTCCGGAAGTTCGTGGACTCTCAGGCAGTCGCGTGCCCAGTACACGGCGGTGGCGTGGCTGCGCTGGCGCGTGTTCGTCAACAGCTTCCGCCGCAAGGGCAGCACCGCCGACCTGATCGCGATCCTCGTCGCGGCGCCGATCTTTGGCCTGATTGCGCTGGCGGTCGCGGGCGTCACGGGCTATTCGGCTTATGCCTTCACCTCGGACTTCGAGTTGAACCGCATTGCGTGGCTGCTCTGGGGGACCTTCATCCTCTGCCAGCTGCTGAACATCAACATCGGGCAGCCAGGCACGGTCTTCGATCCGACGCAGCTCATCCGGTTCCCGCTGCGCGCGCGAAACTACATCATCCTGCGGCTGTTCTTCGGCATCCTGAGCCCTGCCAATGTGATGGTCGCGATCCTCTCGCTGGCGATCGCGATCGGGATGACGGTCGCCGAACCCTGGCTGTGGGCGTATGCGTTCGTTGCCATGGCGGTCTTTGCGATTACCAACGCGATCTTCACCCGCATGGTCTTCGCGTGGATCGATCGCTGGCTCGCGACCCGTCGCGCCCGCGAGGTGTTCACCGCGATCATCTTCACGCTCTCGCTGGTGGGCCAGTGGGTGAACGTGCGGTTCAACCCCGCGTACAACCACCACCATGTGCAGCATGGCCGCATCATCACGCAGCAACGCTTCAACGCGATGTCGCACGCGTACCAGCATGTGAAGCCGCTGGTGAACTTCCTTCCGCCGGGGCTCACCGGCGATGCGATGATCTCCGCCGCGGCGCATCGACCGGTGTGGTACCTGGGCTACGTCGTCGGCTGCGGCGTCTTTGGCTTCTTCTTCTTCGCGGTCTTCGCCATGCGGACGCGGACCGAGTTCCGCGGCGAGGTGTTCTCGGACGTGGCCAATGCGGTGAGCCTCCCCGTGAAGATGGCGCATAGCTCAACAGCGGCGCGGGAACCAGCTACGCGGTTCGATTCGCCAGCCGAGATTGCCTCCACCAATGCGCTGTTCTCAGACCACGGCAAGGGCGCGCTTCGGCTCTCGCCAGTCGTCTTAGCAGTCTTTGGCAAAGAGTTGCTGGCGATCCGGCGCAATACGGGCGTCTTCTACGCGCTGATCGCGCCGGTGGTGATGGTGTTCCTGTTCGCAGGGCGGCTGGCGACGCGCAGCTCGCCGAACTCCATCTATATTTTTCCGGCCTCGCTGGCCTACGCCCTGGTTGGCATCGTTCCGCTGGCGTTCAACTCCTTCGGGCTGGAAGGCCCGGGAGCGCAGTTCTACTTTCTGGCGCCGGTGCGGTTGCGCGACATCTTCCTTGCGAAGAACCTGGTCAACTTCCTGCTCGCCTATGCTGAGACCGCAGCGGTGCTGGCGATCGTGACGTACCTGACGGGCCTGCCGACGCTGAACATCCTGGTGTCGAGCCTGCTGTGGGCTGTGGGCACGCTGCTGATCACGACCACGATCGGCAACCGGCGCTCGGTCACCGCGCCGAAGAAGATCGATCCGGGCCGGACCTCGAGCAAGCAGGCGTCACCGGCGAGCGCGTTCCTCGGGATGGGGTTGCTGCTGCTGCTCGCGGGGTTCGGGATGGGCATCCTGACGCTCGCGCGCCACTTCGACATGCTCGCGGTGCTGCCACTCGCCATGCTGGTGTTCATGCTCGCGAGCGCGAGCATCTACGTCACCAGCCTGCGCTCGGTGGGCCGCTTCACCCTGGCGCATCGGGATGAGCTGTTTGAGGAGCTGTGCAAGGAAGCTTCGAGCTCGGTGAGACGGTGAAGAGTAGACAGTAGAGGGTAGACAGTAGACAGTGAAACCACCCCTGGCCGTCTCGACTCAGCAGCTCTGCTCTCTACTGTCTAACGTCTACTGTCTACGGTCTGCACCCCGATGACGCTCATCATCCTGCCGGTAAAGCCCTTCTCCATGCGGTGGGAGAAGTACTTCCTTGCGCCGGAGGCGAGGCGGGTGCAGCCGCTGCATTCGCCGGTCACGGTGATGTTCCGTTTCTTCAGCCCGGCGTCGAGGAGCTGCCGCCGATTGGCCTCGAAGAGGTCCATGTGCAGCTCCGGCCCCACGCCGGAGTGGCCGGGAGCGCGGGCGGTTAGAAAGAGCATGGGGTACTTCAGCCGGATGGGGTCGGCGTCCGAGACCTCGTAGAAGAGCTCGGCACCGTAGGAGAACTGGCTCTCGAACTGCTGCCGCACTTCTTCGCCCACGGCAAAGCAGCAGGCGCCGATGGCCGGCCCGATGGCGGCCACCAGATCCCGCGGCTTCGACCCGTAGCGGAGCGTCATCGTGCCGATACCACGCTCGACGATGCGAGCGAGCGTGCCCCTCCAGCCCGCGTGGAAGACCGCGACGGCCCTGCGCTTCGGGTCGACGATCATCACGGGGACACAATCGGCGGTTTGTACGCCCAGCAGCATGCCGGGGACGTTGGTCATCAGGGCGTCGGCGCGGACCACTGCCCGTCCGTTGGGTGTCACCAGCGGGGCCTGGCCGGGCTCGATCACGCGCACCATGCCGGAGTGAAACTGCCGCATAGTGACGAGCTGCATATGGGCTCCGCCGGCGACCCAGCCAGTGAGCCGCTCGCGGTTGGCGGCGACGTTGGCCTCGGGGTCCTCGCTGGTCCAGCCGAGGTTGAGCTCGCCGGGTGCATCGGGGCCCTCCGCATAGACGGTGGAGAGGCCGTTCTCGCGGGTGCTGAATCCGGCGTGAAGCCACGGGATAGCGTCGAAGGCAGGGACGCGCAGCACCCCTGGGGTCGAGGAATTTGGCTCTTCGGGTGTTGTCGTTCGTGGTTCAGGCAGGCTCCTGGCCAGGGTGCCAGGACGGCGGTTTTTGCTGCCTTTGGATCGCGACGCACGCCCCGGGGTGAGGCCGGCATCAGCGAACCGGAGATCGACAGCGCGAATTTCTTTTCCGGAGGCCGTATTTTTCGGCGAAGAGGAGCCAGCCATACGCATTCCATCTTAGCTGGGAGCGACGAGCATTCCTGTTAGACAGATGTCTCGATTGGTAAAACGGAAGCTTTCCGCTGCTGCGGAGAACTTAGTGTATGTATCTGCACAACAGGGACTTAAAGGAAGTGGGCCCGCTTTCACGCGGGCCCTTGAGAGGCTTCTGGGGGGAGGGGGAAAATAGGGGAATTACTCTGAGGAGCCCGTAAGGGCGGAATGGGAATTACAAAAGGTAGGATTACGTTTGAAGTGAAGCTCTCAGTTACAAGTTTAGATGAAGGAGGCCTTCAACGGTTGCTTCCCGTTCTCCCTTTTTCGTGAAAAATGTATTTCGAGCCAAATTGGGCTGTTTCCTCGTCAGATGACAGTGCCGCAAGAGTTTTGCGACATTTTCCACTCCTATCGAGTCCAAAGTGGGGTAGCCGGGCCCTATATGGGCTTATCCTTCTCCGGATGCTGTCGTGCGCGGAATGTGCTTCGCAGCGATACCGTGAGAACCCGGCAGACGCCGCGAACTCCTTGCATCCTTTGAACTTCGGCGTTACGATACCGCGACTGCCCTGCGAATGACGAACGAATTACAAATCGCCTCCCACCTTCTCCGCTCCCGCATTGGGAAGATCTGCGCCGCAATTCTTGGCTCGAATGCCGAGGAGATGCTGACCCGCGCCTCGGAAGTGCTTCAGGACACAAGCTTTATTGAGTTCAGGCTGGACTATCTCTCAAAGCCTGCGGCTGCGCTCACGACGATTGGCGAGTTTCTCGCCTCGAACGGGGCCATTACTGCCATTGCCACCTGTCGGCCCAAGGAGTTTGGCGGGCAGTTCGATGGCTCGAGCAAAGCGTCGCTGGATATTCTGCTGGCGGCGGCCGAGGCTGGCTTCCAGGTGGTCGATGTCGACATCGACTCGCTGGAGAAGCTTCCCGGCGACACGATGAGCCGCCTCCGCGCGACGGGCGCGGGCGTGATCATCAGCTGGCACGACTTCCACGAGACGAAGGACCTCGACGCCGTTGCGAAGCGCATCCAGGCATTTGAGCCCGACTTCATGAAGGTGGTTCCGACGGCCCGCAACCTGGCCGACAACCTCGTGCTGATGGACTTCATCAAGCGCTGGGAAGACCAGACCAATGCGGAGATCGTCGGCATCTGCATGGGCGAGGCGGGCACGATCTCCCGCATTCTGAGCCTGCGAGCCGGTTCGGCCTTCACCTTTGCGGCGGCCACCAAGGGCGAGGAGACAGCTCCCGGGCAGCTTTCCGCACGCTCCCTGGTCGAGACCTACCGGATCGACACCGTCGATGCAGCGACAAAGGTGTTTGGCGTGGCGGGGAACCCTATCGGCAGCTCCATGTCGCCGCTGATGCTCAACACGGCCTTTCGTCGCGAGACCGTCAACGCCGTCTACCTGGCGCTGCAGACCTCGAATGCGCAGGATCTTTTCAAGCTGGTGAAGGAGATTCCGCTGCAGGGTCTCAGCGTCACGATGCCGCTGAAGCAGGACGTAATTCCCTTCCTGGAGCGCACGGATGCGCTTTCGACGAAGATCGGCGCGGTGAACACGATCTCGCGCATGGCCGACGGCAAGTGGTACGGCTTCAATACGGATGTACACGGCATCGTCGGACCGCTGGAGAAGCGGATGTCGCTGAAGGGCGCGAAGGTGCTGGTGCTGGGCGCTGGCGGAGCGGCGCGCGCGGCGGTGTTTGGCTGCCGCGACAAGGGCGCGGAGGTGTGGATTCTGAACCGCACCCCGGAGACAGCGGCGAAGCTGGCGAAGCAGTCCGGGGCCAAGGTGATCAAGCGCGAGGCTGTCGCCAAGACGGGCTTCGACGTGATCATCAACGCCACGCCCGTGGGGATGAACGGCAACAAGTCGCCGCAGCTGCTGGGGCCGGAAGACCTGACGGCGAAGCTGGTGTTCGACACGGTCTACAACCCGCTGGAGACTCCGCTTCTGCGGATGGCGCGCCAGAAGGGCATCCACGTGATCACCGGCATCGAGATGTTTGTGCAGCAGGGAGCGCGGCAGTTCGAGATCTGGACGGGCAAGCCGGCTCCGGAGGAAGAGATGCTTCGTGTGGTGCTGCATGCGTTGCGCCAGGCGGCAGAAGCCGCGGGTGAGGTTGCTGCTCCGGCACTGGCTCCTGCGAGCCGCATCCAGACAGCTGCGGCAGAGGCTGCGGCGCCTCCTCCTCCGCCTCCAGCACCTGCACCTGTTGAGCCGGTGAAGCCCGTGGCGGTCAAGGCGGCTGCCAAGCCAGCCCCAGTGAAGGCAGCGGCTCCGGCCCCGGCCAAAGCACCCGTCCCGCCAGCCGCACCTGCAAAGGCGGCTCCGCCCAAGACGGGGGTGAACGGCAGCAAGCCCGCAGCGAAGGTGGAGGCCAAACCGGCTCCCGCCAAGCCTGTGGCTGCGGCCAAGGTTGCCCCCAAGGTCCCGACGAAGGTCACGACCAAGATCACGGCTACGGTGACGAAGAAGGCTGCTCCGGCGGCGAAGGCGGTCGCGAAGAAGCCGGTGGTCGCGAAGCCTGTGGCGAAGGCGATCGCAAAACCCTTAGCCAAGGCCAAGCCAGCAGCCAAAGCCAAGCCCACCGTCAAGGCCAAAGCAAAGGCACGCTGATTTCAGAGTCATTACGAAACTCGACCTGCCAGGGGACGTTTGGGCTGACTCCCTAGCTGATCGCCTAATTCGCTGTCGGCTGCTCGACGTGGTCGATGACAAACGCATCCACTGACGCCTTTACCGGCTCGAACTTCAACCCCAGCTGCTCCTTGATCGCGGTGAACTGCGGGGGAGGAGTATCTGCGTCTGCGTCGGGCGCGTCGCCGCGGGTGTAGGTCAGCTTGAAGTCGTAGCGCCCTGTCAGGCCGGTCTGATCGACGAGCGGTCGATCCATGAATAGCTGCTTGATCAGGACGAAATCCGTCATGGTGCTGGCTCTGTAGTTCTCGGTCCTCTGGGAGCCATTCCCTTGTGTCCACTCCAGGGGCTGCAAGTTCGGATCGGCGGCGGCAGTAAGCCTTGGCTGCCCGTTCACCACCTGGAGCGCATAGGCAGGCATCTCCCGCTTCTCACGATGAAACTGCAGCCCGAAACGCTCCTTGAGGAGCTGGCGCACCAGTTGTTGCTCCTGCGGAAGCGTCGCATTGGCCGTGAGGTTGGTCGTGCCACTCATGTCCCAGTGCTTCTCTTCCACCCACCCGGGAGCACCCACAATCTGCCGGGAGTTCAGCGAGTATGCAAAGGCGATGAGTTTCAGCAGAGGCTGGTCTTCGAGTTCGAAGCGATTGTTCTGAAAGCTGAAGTTGTTGTGCATCACCGCCGCGGGGTGAGGCTTCACCACGGCCACCTCGACGGTAGCGTCGATCTGACTCAGCGGCGCGTTCGCCTGAGCATTAACTCCCAACGCCGCAGGCAAAAGAACGGCGACCACAAAGAGACTTCGGCGGACAGAGGCTTCGGCCATGTGAGACACCTCAAGACTCAACTGGATCTACAGTGATGGACGATACGAAGCCAGCGCGAGAAAGTTCCCACGCCGAGACTGTATCGATAATTCGGAAGGTCCCTGCGTCCTCCGTAGCGAAGTCGAGGGGCCTACTGCCTGCCGATGCTGTCAAGGAAGCAGGTTTCTCCACTGCGCAGGACGATGAAGCCGTCCCGCTCCGGTCGAAATGACACATCCGTTGTGGGGCTGTGACCAACCAGCCAAGCTACGCTGCGAACTCCTTGCCGATCCAGCCGCGGAGGGCTTCCATGGAGGATTCGCGGCCGAGGAAGGCTTGCACCAACTCGCGGGCGGGTTTGGTGCCGCCGGGCTCGAGGACCTCGCGGCGGTAGCGCAGAGCTACGGGGCTGGTGAGGAGCTCGGTGGCGTGCTGGGCGCCTTCGCCTTTCGCGTCTTCGACTGCGGCCTTGGCTTCGATCGCGCTGAACTGCTCGAAGAACTCCAGCGCCATCACCTTGTCGTAGAGGTAGGTGTAGTAGTTCGAGGTGTAGCCGATGAGGTGCGTGAAGGCGGCGTACATGGTGTTGCCTTCGACGAATTCGTAGCGCGAGAAGCGGTCGTAGCCAGCGCGGAGCAGCAGGTCGAGGTCGAGGTCGGCGGCTTTGCGGTCGTGGGTCTCCATCGAGTAGGTTGCGTACATGACCTGGGTGAGCGTGGAGAGGGCGCGGCCATGCGCGGCGGCCTTGGTCATGCGTTCGATGACGTCGTAGGGCAGCAGCTCGCCGGTCTGGTAGTGCTTCGCGAAGGTGCGGAGGAGGTCGGCGTCCTCGAAGAACTCTTCGAGCATCTGCGAGGGAACCTCGACGAAGTCGCCTTCGGTGGCGATGCCGGACTGCCCTGCCCAGCGCTGGCGCCCGCCAAGGACCTCGTGCATGAGGTGGCCGAACTCGTGGAAGTAGGTGACGACGTCGGAGTACTGCATGAGGCCGGCGTCGGATTCACTGGGCTGGGGGAAGTTGCAGACGAGAGAGGCTTCGGGGAGGTTTTTGCCGAGGACTCCGCTGACGAGCGAGCACTCGGAGAACCACTTGCTCTTGCCCTCGCGGGGGTGCATGTCGAGGTAGATGCGGCCTAGGGGCGAGGGTTCAGGGCTGAAAGGTTCCTGGCTCTGTGCTGCGTTTAGCGTGGTGGCGGGTCCTTCGACTTCGCGCTGCGCGCTGCGCTCAGGATGACGCTGATCGGTATTGGAGGCGGTGTCGTAGACGAGGAAGGCTTTGACGCTGGGGTCCCAGACGGGGGCTTGGGTGTCGCGGACGAAGCGGACGCGGAAGAGCTTTTCGACGGTGGCGAGGATGCCCGCCTCGACCTGCTCGTAGGGGAAGTAGGGGCGGACGGACTGCGAGTCGAAGTTGTAGCGGGTGCGGCGGAACTGCTCCTCCCAGTAGCGGGCGTCGCTGAGGGTGAGGGGCAGGGCGTGAGGATCGCGTTCGCGGACGAAGGTCTCGAGCTCGGCGTACTCGCGCGTGGCGAACTCGCGGGCTGCGACCTCGACTTCATCGAGGAACTTGCGCATGTTGGCGGCGGAGCCCATCATCTGGTCGACGGTGGCGAGGTCGGCCCAGCTGCGGAAGCCTAGGAGCTTCGCCATCTCCTCGCGGCCGGCGAGGAGGTCGAGCAGCACCTGCTTGTTCGCCGGATAGCCGCGACCGTTGTAGGCGAGGTAGAGCTTGCGGCGGAGCGCGGGCGAGGCGGCGTAGTTCATGACCGGGGTCATATCGGGGGGATCGGTCGTGATGGTGACGGGGCCGTCGGCGGCGAGCGTCTTGGTGCCGTCAGCGGCAGCCTCTTCTCTGACGCCTTTGCGGGTGAGGTAGTCGGCGGGCAGGCCGAGGAGTTCGTTGGCGTCGGTGACTTCGACCTTGCGCACGTCGTCCTGCACGGTGCGGCTGAAGTTCATGCTGAGGCCGATCATGGTGTCGGCGAGGGAGCGGATCTTTTCGCGGGTCTCGTCGTCACGATCGACGCCGGACATGCGGTAGCCGAGGAGCACGCGCTCGAGGTAGTAGCGTGTGGCAGCGTCCTCGCCGGTGATCGCTTCGCCTTCGAGGGCGGCGAGGGCCTGGTAGACCTCGCGGTTCAGCGAGAGCGCGACGGACTCGGCGCTGACCGACTGCGAGAGCTCCTGCGCGACGTCGCGGACGCCCGCCAGCGGGTGGACCATGAACATGACGTGCGCCTGGCTGCCGGCCATGCGCAGGTGCCAGGAGGCGCGATCGTAGGGCTCCAGCGTGTTGAGCACGGTGCGCGCGCTGTTTGCGTCCACGGCCAGCAGCTCGGCGATGGCGGCACGCGCAGCGGCGAGATGCGATTCGACCCAGGTCTTTGCGCCCTCGGCGGAGTCCAGACCGGCCCAGATGTGGAGCGGATCTGTGGAAATGGTGGAGGCGGTAGCTTCGGCGACAGGCTGCATCGGTGTATCTCCCTGATTCCACTGTAAGCGAATCGTGATGCCGTCTGCTGGCTCACCGAAAGGTGTTATGGTGGCGGTTCGCCGGGCGAGCGCAGACTGAAAGCCGGGAGTGCTCATGCATACGGTACTGGTAATTGGGGTGTTCGCGGCGATGGTGCTTGCCCCGTGTGTGATCGCGAGCTATTCGAATTTTTCGCTGCAGGGCGTGACTCCAGAGAAGCCGGGGAAGAAAGCCGAGCCGGAGCTGGTCGAAGCGCCGGTGCGGACGCAGCATGTCGCGAGCTCTCCCCTCGAAGATCCCTCGGCCACGCGAACGCGATAGCCGCCCGGCTGACGAACTGGGGGACAGGACACGCGGTTACAATGAACGCGTGCGCTATCTGATTGCCCTGCTCGCTCTCGCCGGCCTTATCGATTCCTGGATGGCCCTTCGCATTCACAATCAAGACCCCGCGCAGGCACCGCCTTGTGCCGTCACCGCGAACTTCGATTGCGGCGCGGTGAATCATTCCAAGTATGCGGTACTGCCGCCTATCAGCTTCGATGAAGATCCTGCGACCTCGAAGAAGGTGCATGTTCCCGTCGCTCTGCTGGGCCTGATCGGCTATGCGTTGATCGGCGTGATCGCGCTGCTGCCGAAGGTGCCGCACCGCTCGTTTGTGCTGCTGCAGCTGGCGGAGGGTGGGTTCGCGTTTGCGGCGTTCCTCAGCTTCCTGGAGGAGTATGTCCTGCAGAAGTGGTGCATCTACTGCCTGTGGTCGGCGGGGTTCATCACGGCGATCATGCTGGTGGCGTTTGCGTCGCTGGTGGTGGATTCGCGGAAGCGACGAAAAGCAGGAGCTTAGCCAAACTCGCACCTCCAGGCTCAAAACCCGAAACCGGGTCATCATTTTTCCTCTCCCGTAAGGAGCGTGGAGAAAACATGATCGGGTTTCGGGTTTTGAGCTTCGGGTCTTGAGTTTCTGCGGCTACGGCTTGCAGGTGGGCGTGATGTCGTACTGCGGCTCGCATTTGTCCATGAGGAAGCGATCCATCCAGTTGACGATGTTCTCGAGGCGCTCGACGCGGTGCCAGGGTTCGCCGGAGCGGGAGAGCTCGTGGCTTTCGCGCGGGAAGCGGACCATGACGGTGGGGATCTTCTTGTATTTGAGGGCGCGGAAGAACTCCTCGCCGCCGGAGCCGGTGGGGGTGCGGAAGTCTGCGTCGCCGAGGATGAAGAGCATCGGCGTCTTGAGCTTGTCAACGTAGGTGATGGGCGAGTGGGCGCGGAAGGCGTCGATGTGCTCCCAGGGCGGGCTGGTGGGGTAGAACGACTGGTGGAAGCCGGCCATGTCCGCGGTGTACCACCAGTTGGCCCAGTCGGTGATGTCACGCTGCGCGACGGCGGCCTTGAAGCGATCGGTCTGCGTGACCACCCAGTCGGTGAGCAGGCCGCCGCCGGAACCTCCGGTGACACCGAGTCGTGCGGGATCGGCGTAGCCAAGCTTGACGGCTTCGTCGACGGTGTCCATGAGGTCGTGGAAGTCGTCGCCGGGGTAGTTGTTGAGGATGATGTTGGCGAAGTTCTCGCCGTAGGTGGTGGAGCCGCGCGGGTTGGGATAGACGACGACGTAGCCGCGGGCGGCCATCCAGAGCATCTCGTGGTCGAAGACCCAGCCGTAGGCCGAGTGCGGGCCGCCGTGGATGTTGAGGATGAGCGGCAGCGGCTTGGCGGGCTTGCCGGTGATGCCCGGGGGCATCATGACGAAGGTGTCGATGGTCTCGCCCTTGATGTCCTCGGCGTGGTGCGTGGGTTTGACCTGCCAGTCGAGCGGCATCGCGATATCGAGCTGCGAGAAGAGCGCGTCATTCACCTTGGTGAGCTGGGTCTGGGATTTGCCGTCGCCGGGATGGAGCGCGAAGAGGTCGCCGATGAGGATGGGGTTGGAGATCTGGGCGATGACGGTCTTCGCGTCTGCCGTGGCGTTGAAGCTGAGGACGGCCTGCTTGCGTTCGCTCAGCTCGGTGACCTTGCCGGAGGCGGTGTCGACGCTGACGAGAAGAGCGCTGCCGCGGTAGCCGGCGATGTCTAGGATGGCGGAGCTGTCGGGCGTCCAGGCTACGCCGCCGCGGCCTCCACCTTTGGGGGCGGTGTTGTCGCCGCCGACGCTGCCGCCCATCTCGTAGGCTTCCTTCGAAGTGAGGTCGCGAGGCTCAGTTGCAGACGGAGTGCCGTCAACCCAGCCGAGGTCCATGATCCAGAGATCGTCCTGCTTGTGGGTTGCGGGCTTGAGCTCGGGAGCGGAGGCGTGGAAGGCGAGGTGCTTTCCGTCGGGCGAGAGCGAGAGGCCGCGAGCGTTGACCTTGAGGGGGTCGGTGAAGGAGTCGGAGGGGATCTCCTTCGCGTGGTCGGGGCCGGTGGAGACCTTGATGCCGTAGATCGTGTTGTGGGGTTTGGCTTCGTAGATGGGCTCGTCGATGCGGGACTGAGCGTAGAAGATCCACTTGGAGTCGGGCGACCAGAGGGCGTCCTGCACGCCGAAGCGGCCGCCGGTGAGCTGCCACGCGGGGGCCTGCGAGCCATCGGCCTTGGGCAGCCAAACCATGTAAAGCTGCGGGACGAACTCGGGCTCGAGGTAGCCTTCGCCGTTCGCGCGCCAGGTGGCGCGGTTGATGACCTTGATGTCGGAGACGTGGGCGTCATCGCCGGTGAGGTGCGAGCGCTTCTGGGCTTCGGCCTTGGCCTCGGCGGGATCCTGTGGAGTGGACGAGGTGACGGTGAGGGCCTGGCCGTTGGGCGACCACTGGGGATTGCCTGCGCCCCTAGGAAGGTCGGTGACCTTGGTGATGGTGCTATTGACCTTGGCGGGCATGACGTAGAGCTGCGGCGTGGGCTTGCCGGCGGCGTTGGCTGCGGAGCGGATGAAGGCGATCTGCGTGCCATCGGGCGACCAGCGGGGCGAGGCTTCGCGCGGGCCGGCGGTGAGGCGCTCGGGCTTCGCGCCGGGCGTGGCGGTATCGAGGAGGTAGAGCGCGGTGTCGTAGCCGGAGCGGTCGGCGGAGACGGTGGTCTGAACGAAGACCACGCGCCCATCCTTCGGCGAGAGCTGGGTGTCGCCGATCCAGACGAAGTCGAAGATGTCCTTCTCAGTGATGGGGCGCTTGGGCGCCTGAGCGGAGGCGATCGATGTGCTCGAAGGGACGAAGGCGAGAGCCAACAGCAGGGACGGAGCCAGCAGACGACGCATCATGCTCGGGGAACCTCGTGGGGAGACTTCTGTGGGTATGTCGAAAACATATCACCGCGGTGGGGCGGCTGGTGCTTCCGGACGGACGGATGCCGGGACGCGTCGAGAGGCGTACCGCTCTACAATCTGTGCATGTGGCCGAAGGCGTTAGCGCAGATCCTCGAGTTGTTGCCTCACGTGTCGCGGGTTCTCCCACTGGCGGACCGGTTTCTGGCGTCGCGGCAATCGAATGACGAGGCCAACCGGCAGGCGCTGGAGGGTGCAACGGCTCACATGGCTGCGGTGACCGAAGGGCTGCGTGCGGACCTGGGACAGGTGACGGCGTCGCACGCGGGACTCTACCGGCAGATGAACGAGATTACTGCGAAGGTGGACGATGCGGCGCGCGATGCGCGGGCAGCGAAGGACGCCGCGGCGTCGCTGGAGGCCAAGCTGGCGGGGATCGTGGCGACGCAGGCCCGGTTGCAGCTGCTGCTGACGGTGGCGGTGGCGCTGCTGGCGGTTGTGGTGCTGCTGCTTCCCTTCCTGTTCCATGCAGTGGCTTCGCGGTAGGATCGTTCCCGGGACTATGCCACGCTTTCGACACGGGAAGAGCTCTGAGACAACACCACCGATGCAGCGGCTGGCGGGCCGCGTGGGCGCGGGGATTGCCGCTCGCCGCGAGAAGGTGCAGGCGCGGGTAAAGGAACGTCCGTGGCTGTATGCGGGGATCTGCGCTGGGGCCTTTCTGGTGGCGAGCGTTATCGCTGCGCCGTTTGTGAAGGCGCACCTGCAGGCGATTGCGGTGCTGGACCTGGTGGCGAACAAGCCGGTGCCGTGGGCGCTGCAGAAGAGCATCGCGCACCCGGTGAAGACGGACGAGCTGACGCTGCCGACGAGCAACGGGCCGGTGCCGGCGCGGATGTATACGCCGACGGACATGCCGGATGCTCCGGCGCTGATCGTGCTGCACGGGGTGCATCACCTGGGGATGAACGAGCCGCGGCTGATTGCGTTCGCGACGGCGATGTCGAGCTGCGGCATCCGGGTGCTGACTCCGGAGCTGCCGGACATCAAGGACTATCACGTGGGCGCGAACTCGATTGCCACGATTGGGGACGCGACGAAGTGGATGGCGGAGCGGAACGTGCCTCGTCGCACGGGCAATGAATCAGCAACACCGATGAGCTTCGCACCTGTTGGCGTGATGGGGTTGAGCTTCTCGGGTGGGCTGTCACTGCTGGCGGCGGCTAGCCCGCAGTATCGGCCGTACTTCCGGTTTGTGTTTGCGATCGGGTCGCAGGATGAGATGTTGCGGGTGGCGCAGTACTACCGGACGGGCGAGGACGCGGAGCCGAGTGGCGGCGAGGAGTTGCTGCCTCCGCATGAGTACGGCGCGCTGGTGCTGGAGTACGAGAACCTCGAAGACTTTGTGCCGAAGCAGGACCTGGCTCCGCTGCGGGCGGTGCTACGCGCGCACCTGTACGAGGAGCCGGCGAACGAGAAGGCCGCGATGGCGCTGCTGAATCCGCAGCAGGCTGCCGAGGCGAAGCAGCTGATGGATACGACCTCGGCCACGACGCGCGAGATGCTGGCGAAGGACGAGGTGAAGCATGTGCAGGACATGGCGGGGGTGAGTCCGCATGGGCACCTGGCGACGCTGACCACTCCGGTGTATCTGCTGCATGGTGAGGGCGACAACATCATCCCGGCAGCGGAGACGCAGTGGATGGCGGCGGAGCTTCCTCACCAGACGCTGCAGGCGGAGCTGATCTCTCCGGTGCTATCGCACTTGGATCTGGATGGGCATGGGCCTGGGGCTTGGGATCAGCTGAAGCTGGTGCACTTCTTTGCGCTGATTCTGCATGCGGCGGAGGGGCGGTAGGGTACCCCTCCCCCGAGCTTTTTGCAAATGTTCAATTTAGAGACTTTAGGGGTGGACTTCGGTAGTGTCCTAATTTGGATTGCTGTCGTAATTGTCCTGCTCATCCCCATGTTGTTTCCATTCTCCATAGAGCGAATGACTCAGGGCGTCTTTGCTAATGAGACTTCGCAGTTGGACTCCGTGCATGTTTGGAGTCCACAGATATCTAAAGCGAATTACGCGTGGAGCCTCGAAAACATCTGTATAGCTGACCATTCCATAGAGGTGAGCAAACAACTCACCCGTATTCAAGGATCTGATTATGTCGTGTCCGGTGTCGCAAAAGAACGGAAACTTTTTCTCCAGTGGCTTTTCCGTGGCGTGAATCACTGGCTCGCTCGTCAGAGGCTCTGGAAATTTAGCCGCATGGGGTTTATCTGAGCGCGTAATGGAAAAGTCGCCACAACTGTTGGCAATGAAAGCTTTTGTCTCTCCGAAATTGAAAAGCTCTACCTTCACAACGGCAAAGTACGAGTCGTTCATCGTCTCCACCTTTACGACCTCCAATTCCCCAATGCGAACTTTGACTCTCGCCTTTTCTTTTCTCTTGATTACTTCAACGCTATCCATCGTTGCCTTCGCAGCGTCTTCAGTTGCAATGGCGGCTCGTTTCGTCTCGGCCGTTTGATCAGCAATCACCAAGAGGGTCAGAAGGATCGCCCATGTTGTAATCCCCTCGGGCCAACCAAAGACTCTATACCAACGTGGCAGGTGCCTTGCGGCGTCCTCTGCGCCTTTGTCGCAGTCTTCCTGATGGGTCGCTGGGGACACCGTGACGGCCCTAATCTGATTGCATTTTGTCTCATACTGGTCGCGGGTTTTTTGATCCTGACGGGATACGTAGATCGAGCACCCCAGTATCAGGACGACGGCGATTCCGTACTTCCAAGACAGCAGTCTTTTCAGCATGATGGGAGAATTGTAGGGCAAATTGGCCCACGACCTGGACTACCTTGTGCGTTCTACGTTGTACAAGTCGCGGGTTCTGTTGGCCGGAGGGTACCCTATTCTGATTGTAGAGAGTTGGGTTAGTAAGTACGCCAAACGGCGCGACCGCAGTCTTGAGTGATTCCCACCCACATCATCGCTGCGCTAGCCCGGGTCCGAGAGTCCGGACCCGGGGCACCCGGTATCTTCTCAGCGACTTGCTGTGCTGACTGCCTTCCAGATCAGAAGCCCGGCGAAGATTACGACGACGAGAACAGTCCAGAGGTGTGCGCGGCTCGCGGCCACGGTGTATTCATTGCGGTCGGGGTCGGCGGGGTCGTAGCGGACGGAGATCGAGTCATCCTTCTTGTATTCGCTGGAGTTCGTAAAGAAGCCGCCGTACCAGTGCTCGCCGACCTTGTAGTTGAAGGAGACGGTGTAGATTGGGCCGCCACGGCCTTGTACCACCTCGACGTCGGTCACGGTGCCGTCGGCGGATTGCCAGTCGGTCTTTCTCTGCCAGCGCATGGGGATCACTATAGCGTGGGTTTGGGTCGGGGTACTCCGGGGATTATTGAGGCTCCCGTCCACATCGTCGCTACGTTAGCCCGGGTCCGAGAGTCCGGACCCGGGGCACCCGGATTCGTGGCAGGGCGAAAAGCAGGTCTCTCCGCTTCGGTCGAGATGACACTGTTTGGTTGGTCTCGAGGGTGGGGCCGGGGTTGAGGAAGGAAAGAATCCGCGAATGGGCTGGGAGTTTTGAGCTGAGAGTTTCGAGTTGCCAGTCGCCAGATTGCCAGTCGCCAGTGCTTGGCAGGTTGGCTCCGCTGTGCCGTGGATCAATATACTTTCTTCATGCCCACGTATCTGGAACTCTCTGACATCCTTGCGGCGAAAGACCGTATTGCTGGAACTGCTGTTCGAACCCCGCTGGTGAAGCTGGACCCGGCGCGGCTGGCTGCGGCCGGTTTCGTTGTGCCTGCAGACGTTCCGGAGATCTGGCTGAAGGATGAGAGCAAGCAGCCGATTGGGAGCTTCAAGCTGCGGGGGGCTTACAACACTGTTGCCCAACTGCCTCCAGCCGCGCTGCAGCGTGGCGTGATTACGTACTCCAGCGGCAACCATGCGCAGGGGGTGGCGTATGCGGCGCGGGCGCTGGGGTCGAAGGCGGTGATTGTGATGCCGGACAACGCGCCGAAGGTGAAGATTGCCGCAACCGAGGCGCTGGGAGCGGAGATTGTGTTCGTCGGGTCGGCTTCGAGCGACCGGAAGATGAAAGCGGAGGAGCTGGAGGCGGCGCATGGGTACTCGATGATTCCGCCGTACGATCATCCGTCGATCATTGCGGGGCAGGCTACTTGCGGGGTGGAGATTCTGGAACAACTCGCCGAGCTTACCGGCGAGGCGCCGGATGATGCCACGCTGGTGCTGTCGCCCGTGTCGGGTGGTGGGTTGCTTTCGGGGATCGCTACAGGGATCAAGCTGGCTAGCGAGGCTGCTGGCCATGCGGCTCCTCTTGTCTACGGCACGGAGCCGGAGCTGGCGGCGGACTCGGAGGAGAGCTTCCGGACGAAGACGCTGGTGGAGTGGCCGGCGGCGAAGACGACGCGGACGCTGTGCGACGGGCTGCGGACGCAGTCGCTCGGGGTGCTGAACTTTGAGCACATCCTGAAGTTTGTGGACAACATCATCACGGTGAACGAGGACGACATTCGGAGTGCGCTGAAGGTGTACCTGAAGGCTACGGATATTGTGGCGGAGCCTAGCGGGGCGATCACGCTGGCGGCGGCGCTGTATCGGAGCGAGGTGCTGCCGAAGGCGAAGCGGATTGTGGTGGTGGTTTCGGGTGGGAATTTGGAGCCTAGTCTGAAGGAGACTCTGGAGAACGAAGCGGGGGCGGCACACGTCTAAGAAGCCGTTGTTGGTTGTTCGGTGTTGGGTGCGCCTGCGAGCGTTCGAGGTTCCCACGCAGCTTGGGTGATTTGTGGAATCCCACATCTCAGAATCGAGATGTGGGGCACCCGGGATCGTTGCCACGCGTTAGCCCGGGTCCGAGAATCCGGACCCGGGGCACCCGATCGTCGCCTAAGCTGACAGTGTCGGACCGGGCAGAGGGAACAAGATGCGTGTTTCAGTTGCGAGTTTTGAGCTGCGGGTTGTGAGTGCTTCGCGTGTGGTTGCGTTGGCGATGGTGGGCGCGATGGTGCTGTGCGCTTCGGCGCAGAAGAAGCCGAAGCGGGACGATCAGCTTTCGGGGTATGACAAGTCCGCACGGGCCACGGTGCTGCATACGGCGAATCTGTACACGATGGCGGATGCGACGACGCCTCCGATCTCGACGGTGACGGCGGGGCACGAGGTGGTGATCCTGAGCCACAACGGGCCGTGGGTAAGTGTGCTGGCGAACACGGATGCGAAGGAAGATGACGACGACGCATCGCGGCCGGAGTTTACGGATCCGGGGAGCAATCCCGATCCTTCGTCGGGTTGGATTCGCGACAAGGGTGTGGTGAGCACGACGACGCCGAACGGTGATGCGCTGATCTTTGGGTATGCGGCGCAGCTGGAAGCTGAGGCGGCGGAGCCTCATCCGCCCAAGGACGCGGCCAGCGCAGCGCACCTGCTCTATCGGCGCGTGGCGGAGTACTTTCCGAACTCGCCGCTGGCGGCGGAGGCGGCGTATCGCTCGGCGGACATACGGTGGCAGCTGGACAAGGCAGATATCTCCACGCTGCCGAGCGCGCGGGAGCAGGACGCGATGCTGCGTCCGCGGCTGTATGACGGCGAGCTGAAGCGGGTGATGAAGTACTTTCCGCAGACGCCGCAGGCGGCCAAGGCGGCGTATGACCTGATCGACGACAAGCTGTGCGGCGACTGGCAGGGGTTGCCGAAGTGTCCGGAGATGGAGACGAACCTCTACCTGAAGTACGCCCAACAGTATGCGGGCGGGCCGAAGGCGGCGGAGGCGATGTACCAAGCGGCGTACCGGCAGGGTGCGCTGGTGACGCTGTACCTGGTGGACGATAACGGCAAGCGCAGCGAGGCGGCGGCGAAAAACTGCCAGGCGATCGCGGACCAGATGAAGCAGAAGTATCCGGACTCGGACTGGACGGAGCGGGCGATGTCGATTGCGTTCCGGGTGGCGCAGGGTGTTCCGATCTATGGGAATGACCGGAGCTAAGCAGCGGCTTCGCTGTTAGCAAGTCAGCGGCTTCGCTGTTAGCAAGTCAGCGGCTGCGCGGTTAGCAAGTCGGCGACTGCGCCGCTGGCTCTTCGCGTTAGGGCTGCTTGGAATCACCCGACATCCTGCGAACCCACTTCTCAAGAGCGAGAAGTGGGGCACCCGGATCGTTGCCGTCACCGAACAGTCATCGCGGGAACCAAGAGATTCATGCTCCGCTAAGGCTCCTCCGCTAGAATCCCGATATGCCTCTTCTGAAGATTCTGATCCTGGCGATTGTCCAGGGACTTGCCGAACTGTTGCCCGTCTCGAGCTCGGCCCATGTGGTGACGGCCGAAAAGCTGATGGGACTGGATCCCAGCTCGCCGGAGATGACGCTGCTGCTGGTGATGCTGCACACGGGCACCATGTTTGCCGTGATCGTGTACTTCTGGAGCCAATGGAAGCGGACGTACTTTGCCAGCAGCCATGCGTTTCAGCGGTTTGCGGTTCGGGCGATCTGGGCGACGGTGCTGACCGGGGTCATCGGGTACCCGTTGCAGAAGCTGGTGGCTCACGTCGCGTTTCCGGGAGCCCCGAAGGCGGAGATCGAGGAGCTGTTCGGCCGCCTGGACCTGGTGGGCTATGCGCTGTTCGTGGTGGGTCTGCTGATCCTGTGGGCTGGGCTGAAGGAGCGCAGCGCCGAGAAGGCGGACGCACGCGACTACGAGCGGCTGTCGCGCACGGGTGAGAATGTGACCTTCGGGCAGGCTGGGTGGATTGGCGCGGTGCAGGGGCTGTCGCTTCCCTTCCGCGGGTTCTCGCGGTCGGGCTCGACGATCTCGGCAGGCATGCTGGTGGGTGCGGCGCGGGAGCGGGCGGAGCGGTTTTCGTTTGCGCTGGCGGTGATCCTTACACCGGCTGTCGTTGCGCGCGAGGCGCTGCGGCTGATGAAGGCTTCGAAGGAAGCCGCGGCGATGGGTGCGCCGATCGACCTGCACGCGAGCATGATGGGCGCGGTGATCGGGATGGTGCTGGCGTTCTTTGCCGGGCTCGCCGGGCTGAAGTGGTTGAGCTCGTGGCTGGAGAGCGGCAAGTGGTACCTGTTCGGCATCTACTGCCTGCTGGCCAGCTGCGTGGTTCTGTTCCTGCATCACCAGGGGTACTAAACGGATGTTTCCGCCGGTTGCGGTGATCGGTGCGTTCGTCGCCGTTGTGGCGCTTTCGATCTTCGGTGGGCTGCTTCCGCTGGGACCGGCAAAAGCTTTGGTGAAACTCATCGCGACGTGCTTTATGGGCGTCGCGATGAGTGTTTATGGGATGGTGACGGTGTTGCAGATTGCCCGGGCGCCGCGGGTGAGCGCCGGTGGGGTGGTTCGGGCGGTGCAGGTGTTCCATGGCAAGGGAGCGCACACGCGGTTCGAACTGGATGGGCCTGACGGTCCCGTGACGCTGCACCTTTCGTATAGCGGAGGGGCGATCACCGAAGGCGATCAAGCGCTGGTGCGGTACGTGGGCGGCATGGGTACGGTGACGCACCTGGAGATGCTGAGCGGCCCGCAACGAGGCTGGAGCACAGAAGCGAATGACGGCACCATGGGCGCGTGGATGATGTTCGGGGTGGGGGTCATCCTGGTGCTGATCGCGTTCTGGAATAACGCGCGGTATCCGGATGGATCGTCAGGACGTCGACGCTGGTGGTGAGGCAAGACGATTCCATGTTAACGATGATGGGTCTGGCGTTCGCAGCGCTGTTCCCTGTGGGTTTCCTCGTGATCGTCGCCGCCCGGATCATCCCGCGGCTGCGCCCTATAGCCTGGACCGGATTTCTGTTGATGGGGTCGGGGTTCTTGGGCTTTTCGGTGACGAGCGCGTGGGACATTCACGCGGCGCAGCGCGTGACGATGGTCGGCACCGTGGGATATGTTGCGAAATCGACCGGTAAGGGCGGCACGTACTGGTTCAACCTAAAAACTTCCAACGGGTGGACGCAAAGGCTCGACCTCGGAGATGCGAACGGCGTGCGGCTGGAAAATGGCCAGTTGGTTCGCGCGACCTTTCTTGATCGAGGGGTGGGAACCGTCACTCACATCGAGTGGCTTGTCGACGACCGGGTAGTTTCCCCGATCGACCGTGGGACAGGGATGACGTCCAGCCTCCTGATGGCGATGATTTCGCTGCTTTTTCTCGGGGCGGGTGGGACTGCGTTTCAATCGTGGCGTAAGGCAAGATCGCAGAGCCTGGGATCGAATCCCTCGAAAAGCTAGCCTTGGTTGCCCACACGCTGCGCTGCTGGAACGCGGGTGTAGGCCCAAGCCCAGGCGATGAGGACGAGTTGCAGCGGAAGGCGGGCCCAGAGCACCCAGAGCGGGATGTTGGCGTAGCGTTCGGGGTGCTGGAGCATCCAGAGGTTGGCGGGGGAGACGGCGATCAGGAGCAGGATGATTCCCCAGGCGGCGGCGCGGTTCAGCTTTGGATAGGGGAGAAGGATTCCGAGGCCGCCGGCGAACTCTGCCACACCACTGATGAGGACGAGGGCGTGGTGGGCCGTGAGGTAGTCCGGCATGATGGCTTCGTACGTGCGCGTGGCGACGAAGTGGGCGATGCCCGCGGCGAGGTAGAGGGTACCCATGGCGATCCGGCCTAGACGCATCGGGAGACCTTCAGAGCGAACCCCTCCGGCGCGGTTCGCTCGCGTGCACGCTGTATGCCCATGCTGGCAGAGAAGCAGGTTTCCCTACTACGCGGGGACGATGAAACTGTCCCACTACGGTCGAAATGACACTTCCTGCGTGGTGCGGAATATGTCGATACGACCTAGACCTGGGTGTGGTGGTCAGCCCAGGCGGCTTCGAGGCGATGCGCCAATTCTTCCACTGGCTGCCTGCGGCGTCCGCCGAAGACGAGAAACCCTGCCGTTGCGGCACACAAACCACCGATTGCCCAAACCATCTTCTTCATCGCCTGATTCCCTCTTCGCAGCCCGAAGTCTTCGTCACAAAACTAATCTAGTGGGTTCGATGCAAAACGTGTAGCTGGCGTTTCCAGAATGTACATCGGCGGTACCGGAAGGCCGCGCGAGTGCGATCTTGTATTTCCGTGGAAGCGATTGACTCGAATGCGGCGGCGTGCGAACTTCGGGGAAACTCAACGATCAGGAGATTGGCATGCCGAGCGCTGCGGTCATCCCCGGGCCCCGAAGGATGCTGCATGTGCGCGCGACGTGGAGTGCGCGCGAGGACCGGATGCCATCGGTCGTCTGGCTGGGCGTGCTGTGGGTGGGCATCGTTGCGGGTTTTGGGCTGGATTTTCCGCGCTATCTGCACGAGAAGCCTGCCGTGCCCATGGTGGTGCATGTGCATGCCGTGGTGTTTTCGGTGTGGATGTTCCTGCTGACGGCGCAGGTGCTGCTTGTGGTGAAGAACCGCGTGGACATGCACCGGAAGTTGGGCTGGGTGCTGGTGGGCTGGGTATGCCTGATGGCGGTGCTGGGGCCGTGGGCGGCGCTGGCATCACAGGCGAATGCGGTGCACACGCCGATGTACGATCCGCAGTTTCTGGCCGTGAACATCGTGGACATTGGGTGCTTCGTGGCGTTGTTTGCCTGGGGGATTGTGCTGCGGAAGAACCCGGCGGCGCACAAGCGGATGGTGATGCTTTCGATGGCGTCGATCGCAGACCCGGGGTTCAATCGGCTGCTGGGATACTTCTATCCCAACGAGCCGCAATCGGTGCTGCCGTGGTTCTTTTACGTGTTCTACGGGAACGTGTTGCTGGTGGCGCTGATGGCGGGATGGGACTGGTACAAGGGTCGGCTGATGCGGCAGTTTGTGGTGGGCGCGGCGTTGCTGCTGGGGGCGGAGTTTGCGTGCTCGGCGGTGTACTTCTGGAAGCCGTGGGCGTCGGTGGCGACGAGCTGGATTGCGGCGTATGCGCGGCACGTTTGAGGGAAGGTTTGAGTCGGCATTCCCCCTCCGCGGCTGAAGCCGGGTTGCCCTCGGGATTTATGGCGGGACTGTCTCGATAGAGACGACGAGCCATGTATTGGGAGATCCCTGCAAAGTGTGTCATCAGGGAGCGCAGCGTAGCTCAGTCGAGGGATCTGCTGTCTTCCGATGCTGGCCAGGAAGCAGGTTTCTCCACTGCGCGGGACGATGAAACCGTCCCGCTTCGGTCGAAATGACACATCCTTTTATGGTTTGGAATCCGTCGATAACAGCCTGGCTTTAGCTTTTCGTGATGGCTGAAGCCATGACCTGCCGTTCGTCCCCTTCGATAAGACGTCGCTTGGGGTTTGTCGCAACGGTACACTGAAGGCACGATGGATCGGGTTCGATTTGGCCGGGCACTGGGGTATGGGGCGCGTCATGCGGCGAAGTCGCTGGCGGCGGCGGTGGACGCTGCGACGACGCCGAGTCCGAGCGGCTCAGGCCAGAGACCGTCCACTCCCTCGTCCCCGACTGTGCAGCCGCCGAAGCCCGTTGCCTCTGAGGTGCGAGCTGCGGCTGCGCCCCGTGCGGCGCAAGCAGCCCAGGTTCTGCAGGCGGGCAAGCAGGCGAGCCGGTCGGTGCTGGGGCCGGTGAAGAAGGCTACCGGTGTGGTGATGCTGCAGGTTTCGGGGAGCTTCTTCGGACTGCTGGCGTTCGGCATGGGGCGTGGGCTGTGGGCGCTGCGCGGGAACTTCCGGGCTCCGGTGTTCTCGAACGCGTGGATGGGCGCCTGGGTGGTGGCTGCGCTGGTGGTTGTGCTGAGCTACTTCTGTGTATCGAACTTTGTGCGGGCGAGCCGGCGGGAGCGGAGCTAGCTCTCACCCGGCAAAGAAGCAGGTCTCTCCACTTTCGCTTCAACTCGCTTCGCTCGCTCAGCGTCCGGTCGAGATGACACAGTTGGGGTGGCTGCGAAGGAGCCGCCAGATGGCACCAAAAAGCAAGAAGGCGCGTTCGAGTTTTGCGTTTCGAGCTACGAGATTCGAGTGCTACGCGGACTCCGTTGGGCTCCGTTGCCGCAATAGCCCGGGTCCGAGAATCCGGACCCGGGGCACCCGATACTTGCGGATCTCGCGAATATCGGTCCGGTACGCCCGGCTGGCTTCCGTTCTGGCTATTGCATCAGGCATCCTAGAAGAGGCGCGCTCGCACCGCTGCTCTTACGCAAGCTAAAAGCAAGAAGGACATTCCATGGCTGAACTGACGACCTACGCTCCCTCGCTGCGCCGCACGGCGCTGAATGCTACGCACCGCTCGCACAAGGCCAAGATGGTCGATTTTGGCGGATGGGATATGCCGGTGCAGTACTCCGGGCTGATCGCCGAGCACATGGCGGTGAGGACGGGCGTGGGCGTGTTTGATGTGTCGCACATGGGCGACATTCAGCTGCGCGGGCCGAACTCGCTGGCGGCGGTGCAGAAGCTGCTGATGAACGATGCGAGCAAGCTGCAGATCGGGCAGGCGCACTACTCGGCGATGCTGACGCCGGAGGGCACGTTTGTCGACGACGTGGTGCTGCACAAGCTGGGCGAGAACGACTACTTGATCGTGATCAACGCGGGCACGCGCGAGAAGGACATCAGCTGGGTGCGGAGCGTGATCGGCGGGATGAGCGGTGTGCACATCATGGATGTGAGCGACTACTACACGCAGCTGGCGATCCAGGGGCCGAAGGCGAAGGAGACGCTGCAGAAGCTGACCGGAGTGGACCTGACGCCGATCAAGAACTACTGGTTTACGTGGGGCACGGTGTGTGGCTGCCACAATACGCTGATCGCGAGGACGGGCTACACGGGCGAGGACGGGTTCGAGATCTACATTCCCAGCGACGAGCCGACGAGCAGCCGGGTGTGGGGCGAGGTGCTGGAGGCGGGCGCGGAGTTCGGGATCATCCCCTGCGGGCTGGGGGCACGCAATACGCTGCGGCTGGAGAGCGCGATGGCGCTGTACGGGCACGAGATCTCGGACACGATCAATGTCTTTGAGGCCAACCTGGGGCGTTACTGCAAGCTCGATAAGGGGACGGACTTTGTCGGTAAAGAAGCATTGGAGAAGGTTCAGGCAGCAGGTGGTCCTGGTCGCAAGCTGGTTGGCCTCGAGATGCTGGATCGTGGCATCGGGCGTGACGGGTATCCGGTCCTCACGCTGGATGGGCAGAAGATCGGTGAAGTGACATCGGGCTCGCCGGCACCGTTCCTGAAGAAGAATATTGCGCTGGCGTATGTGCCGGTGGAGTACACGGCGGTGGGCACCGAGGTGGCGGTGGAGATTCGTGGGGCGCTGAACAAGGCGGTGGTGGTGCCCACACCGTTCTATCGGAGGGCGAAGGCTACACCGGCGGTGACTGCGCCTTTGTCGTAGCCAGAGTCGTTGGCGATCGATCCCTCAGGGGCTGAAGCCCCGCCCCTTCAAAGCGTGAACCGCTCGACAGAAGACTTGCTCATCATCCAGAGCCCCGGCTCTACTACAATTTCACTGGAGACATATCAGTCCATGAGCTATCCCGAGAACTACAAGTACGCGAAGTCGCACGAGTGGCTTCTGCTTGAAGGCGACGCCGCCACCATTGGCATTACCGATTACGCGCAGAGCTCGCTGGGCGACATCGTGTTCATCGAACTGCCGAAGGTGGGGCAGGAGCTTGAGGCTGGATCGACGTTTGGTTCGGTGGAGAGCGTGAAGGCGGTGAGCGACCTGTACTCGCCCGTGACGGGTGTGGTGACGGCGATCAACGAGGCGCTGAATGCGACTCCTGACACGCTGAATGCGGAAGCGAACACGACGTGGATCATCAAGGTCGCGGTGAAGAGCGCGGATGAAGCGAGCGCGATGCTCTCGGCTGCTGACTATGAGAAGTTTGTCGCGGAAGAGACCGGACACTAAAGCCGTTGTTGGATGTTGGGTGTTCGTTGTTGGGCGGCTTCGTGCTTTTCCTGACAACTAACAACTGACAACCAAAAACCCGAACTACGTTTGCACTACAAAGAAAGCCCTGTTATGCGCTATTTGCCGAAGTCTCCTGCCGACCGTGAAGCGATGCTTGCTGAGATCGGTGTCGACAACATCGATGCCCTGTTCACCTCGATTCCTGAGGAGTACCGGCTCACTCGCGATTTGAACATTCCGCGTCAGCATGCGGAGAGCGAGGTGCTGGACCGCTTTCGTGCGTTTGCGGCGAACGTGGCCGACGGCGATATTGCCAAGGCTGCTCCGACGCCGCTGTATGCGAGCTTCCTGGGCGCGGGTGCGTACCGGCACTATCGCCCGGTGGTGATCGACTCGCTGGTGCAGCGCGGTGAGTTTTTGACCAGCTATACGCCGTATCAGCCGGAGATTGCGCAGGGCACGCTGCAGGCTACGTTCGAGTTCCAGACGATGATCTGCGAGCTGACGGGCATGGAGATTGCGAACGCGTCGATGTATGACGGCTCGACCGGCGTGGCCGAGGCCGTGATGATGGCGGTGCGCGTGACGGGCCGCAACAACGCGGTGGTCGCGCGGAGCCTGCATCCGGAGTTTCGCGAGGTGCTGAAGACGACGGTGCAGCACCAGGAGATCGGTGTCACGGAGGCCGCGTTCGACAAGACGACGGGCCGCGTGGATATGGCGGCACTGGAAGCGGCGATTACTCCTGATACGGCCTGCGTGGTGATCGGGTCGCCGAACTTCTTTGGCGTGATCGAGGACGTGGCTGCGGTGGCGGAGCTGGTGCACTCGAAGGGTGCGCTGCTGGTGGTTTCGATCAACGAGGCGCTGAGCCTGGGTGTGGTGAAACCGCCGACGGAAGCGGACATCGTCGTGCTGGAGGCGCAGAGCTTTGGCGTGGCCGTGGGCTTTGGTGGACCGTACTGCGGCGTGCTGGCGTGCAAGGAGAAGTTCCTGCGGCAGATGCCGGGACGCCTGTGCGGCGAGACCAAGGACATGGACGGCAAGCGCGGCTTCGTGCTGACGCTGAGCACACGCGAGCAGCATATCCGCCGCGAGAAGGCGACGAGCAACATCTGCACGAACCAGGCGCTGGTGTCGCTGATGGTAACGATCTACATGACGGTGCTGGGCAAGCAGGGGATGCAGGAGCTGGGCGAGCAGAACCTGGCCAAGGCAGCATACCTGGATTCCACGCTCCGCTCCAAGGGAGCGAAGCGGTTGTTTACGGGACCGAGCTTCAACGAGTTTGCTGTGGCATTGCCTGCTTCTGCGGATGAGGTGAATGCGAAGCTGCTGGGCGCGAGGATCATCGGTGGGCTGTCGCTGGCGAAGTGGTATCCGGAGCTGGGCGAGAATGCCTCGCTGTGGTGTGCGACGGAGCTGACGACGAAGGTGCAGATGGATGCTGTGAGCGCAGCGCTGTAACGAACGCTGTACGCGCAGGAAAGGAACCGGGCTTGGACATCAGCACGATTGAAGGCGAAGAGCTGGGCTCGGTGACCTTTGTACAGGACTACGTGCAGCTGGACTTCAACGGTCCTGTGCTGACGCTCTACATCTGGCCCGAGGTCTTCATTCCGGTGGGCGTGTCGATGGGCGAAGGGTCTTATGCGTTCGGCGAGCCTGGGTATCGCGATGCGTTGTGCTTCGTGATCGGCGAACCGGTGGAGACGACCTCGTTCGAGGAAGGCAGCGCGCTGGAGATTCAGTTCGAGAACGGCACGATTGTGCGGACATCCCTGCGCGATGAGGACTACGACGGACCGGAGGCTGGCCAGTTCTCTACGGGAGAGCCGGGCGAGCCGTTGGTGGTGTTTTAGGCTTCCGAATCGTTCCTGCGGCCGCCTGCCTTCGGTGCCTCAGGGGCTAAAGCCCCTTTTGTGGGTCGCACTGATGGCGGGGCTGAAGCCCCGCCCTGACAAAGCGTCACTCATTGAGCCTCACTCGTTCACACTGCGCTTTGCGCGACCACCGCTGACGCGCAAACGGCGCTTTATGCGGAGGAACTCCGCGAGGCTCCGGCGCGGTGCAGGAATCTCTCGACGGGCATGGGGCTTGAAGTTACTCTGATTGCGGAAGCGGAACTGTGTAGAGCTTCTTCCTGGAGGAATGCATGGCTCAACCGTACAAGAAACCATCGGCTGCATTCGTGGGCGCGTCGTGGCTGGCTTTGTTGCTGGGCATGTTGGGATTTGTGATCGGGCTGTGGAACGCGACGCTGCAGCTGAACGAGAAGGGGTACTTCTTCACGCTGCTGATGTATGGGTTGTTCGCCGCGGTTTCGCTGCAGAAGAGCGTGCGCGACCGGCTCGAGAACATCCCGGTGACGAATATCTACTACGGGCTGTGCTGGCTGTCGCTGGGAATCACCCTGCTGCTGACGGGGATCGGGCTCTGGAACGCGACAATTGCGCTCTCGGAGAAGGGGTTCTACGGGATGGCGTTCCTGCTGTCGCTGTTTGGAGCGATCACAGTGCAGAAGAACGTGCGTGACATGGCGGGCGCCGAGCCGGAAACCCTCAGCGAGTAGGAAGATCGCGGGAAAGACAAAGCGAGGGGCCGGAGATCTGGCCCCTTTGCTGCGCTCGTTGCACTCGGTATTAGTGGCGATAGTTGCGGATGAAGGTATCGCGGGGCAGACCGTCTCGGCGTGCGGCGTGGAGCAGTTGCTGGGCCTCGCGCTCATTCATGACGCCTCCGAGGCTGACGAGCCAGGGCGAGCCACCGGTGGGGCTGTAGACCTGCGGGTGCAGGTTAGGGTGCTTTGCGGCGATGGCGTTAGCGCGGCTCTGGGCCTGGTCCTGCCGATGGAAGGTGTAGGCGATGACGTGCCAGCCGGGCGCGGAGGCGGCGGCTACGTTGGCTGCAGCGACGCTGGCCGAGGTCGGCTGCGGCGTGGCTGCCAGGGCCGGCTGATTGATGTGGTGGACCTCAAGCTGCACAGGCTGGGCGGGCGAGGACGCCGAGGATGAAGAGGATGAAGAGGATGACTCCGGAACGATACCTGAGGCGGGCTTCGGGGCCTTCTTTCCTCCGGCGAAGTGCCAGACGACGAAGAGCAGCACGAGTGCTGCGGCCGTGTAGATGGCCCAGTTCTTCGGGAGAGGAAATGCGGTCGATTCCTCGGGGTCGAGCTCGTCCATCTCGTCTTCGCGATGCCTGGGAACGTCGGGCGAGAGCGGGAGGGACTGCTGGATGGGCGCGGGGACGTCGTGCGCGGCGCGTGAGGTGCTGGAGGCTATCGGAGCATGCTCGGCTGCGGCAGCTGCGTTGACGGCTGCGGCAACGGCTCCGGGAGCCGGCGGGACGGCTGCCGGTGGGGGTGGGGCCGGCGTGAGCATCGCGGCGATCTTCGCGAAGCTGGTGGAGCCTTCGAGGGCGGCGGGAATGATGCGCGGGAAGGGTTCGGGCAGGCGGTTGCCGGGCTTGATCTCGGACTCGAGCGTGAGGCAGCGGAGGAGGAGGGTGCCGAAGTCGTGTAGGTCCTTCTGGCGGGTGGCGGCGACCTGCCCGGCGGAGACGAACTCACCGTCTTCGAGGCACTCGCGGACGCAGTCGCTGCGGAGCTTGACGTCTTCTCCGACGGCGAGGACGTTGTCGGCGTTGACGTGCTCGTGGACGAGGTTGCGGGCGTGCAGGGCGGCGAGTGCGGAGCTGACGGAGAGCGCGACCTGGAGGGTCTCGGGGACGGTGAGTGGGCGCTCAGCGAGGACCTCGGCGAGGACAGCATCGTCGGCTTCCATGAGGGCGTAGGTGAGGGCGACGCCTTCGAGCTCGGTGCGGCCGACGCGCTCGATGCCGATGAGGTGGGCCTCGTGATCCTGACGTGCTGCGGCGGCCTTGCGCCAGCGGGCGAGCTGGTCCTCCTCGTCGTAGTGGGCCTCGGTGAGGCGGATGACGGCGGCGTGGCCGGAGGCATCGGCGGTAGAGAAGAAGCCGTTGCGGCCTTCGGAGCGGCGGAGCTTGACGAGCTTGTATTCGCCGGCGACGGTGCGGCCTTCGTAATCGGTCCAAAGTTCCATGAGCGGGTTCTCCGTGAGAGATGTGGCTGTAGAAGGTGGTTCCCGGGGAGGCGGCGAGGTGCGAAACACTCGCGCAGTGGATCACCCGGCGGAGAGGCAGAGAGCTGCCGTTGCGTGCATGACTGATGCATGCGTTGCTTCGATTAGACGCTGGTGGAGCGACGCGCGAGCGCCAGGGGAACCTTGTCGTTCACCTGGCGTGCGGTGGAAAAGTGCGGTAGTTGCGCATCGCTACACGAACGTGCTGCGAGATGAAATTGCGCGGATGTGAGAACCTTAAGGGGTTGGGCACAACATCCTGCAACCAAGAGATATTCCAAGCGCAGAGGAGTTCGAGGGGTGGGCGCGATAGAGGTGCGGCATTTTCTGGAGCGAGCCCAAGACTTCCTCGAAGGGATGCAGCTTCTACGCGACGATAATGCGTATCGGCAGTCCTCTGCACTGCTCGGAATTCACTCGGCAGTCTCATACACCGACGCGCTAAGAGCCGGCCTTTCCGAGTCGAGTCTCAGCTCCGATGATCATCGGAACGCCGCCCGAGAACTTAGGGGCCTGTTGTTGGGGAAAAGCATAGAGAGCGATAATGGAATTCAGCATCTGGAAGCGCTGATCGCGAAGAAAAGCGCCGTTGCGTATGGAGCATCGCGCATAGGTACGAACGAGTTTGCGCTTATCCTCACGCGGGCCGAGCGCTTTGCACGTTGGGCAAACAGGACCGGCAGCGAGTTGAAGATCGAGGGGTGGACAAATGGCGACTAATGAACAGATCTCGCTAGGACGTGCCAAGAATGCTGTCCTCTCCTACTTCGAACGGCGCATGTCGGTTCCCAAAATCTATCTGGACGCGGGATGGGCTGACGGGCACGTCGATGTTCTAGCAATCGATAGGGACGGCGTCGGCGACGTGCACGCAGCGCTATTGTTCCTCGAGCGCCGATTTCCCGACGGGCTTCTCGATATCGCTCATGATGGACGGGTTGTCCAGAGCCTTATGGAGAAGTTCACAACGGTACCTGCTCATTTCAAGTACATCGTTGCAGTCGATCCGAATCCCGTCGGGGCTGGAAGATTCGATCTCGCTGATCGCCACGTCGACACGTCTTTCGCTCCGGATGGAATTGGCCGGGTAGGCTTTTTGGCAATCGAGATTTTCGAGGACGGCGAAGTGGCTACCCGACTGGTGATTAAGCCTGAGCGCTTCCGCGCCAAGGTTGCTCCCCAAGTAGACAGTTATATCCAGAATCATGCAGCGGATTGGGAAATTCGCGCATAGAAATACCGCTTCCTCAGACAGGACACCACATGGCAGACGAGAAGTTTGTAGGCACACCCAAGAAGGTCACGACGCACGTTAACCAGAACGAGGACCTGATCTTTGAGAAGTCCTCGCCCGGCAAGAAGGGGTATCGCCTTGCCGAGCTCGACGTTCCCGCGGTTGACACGGCTTCCCTGCTGGGCGATGCGACGCGTACGGATGGGCTGGGCGTGATGCCGGAGCTGTCGGAGATCGAGATCATCCGGCACTTCACGCGGTTGTCGACGTGGAACTATGCGATCGACCTGGGCATGTATCCGCTGGGGTCATGCACGATGAAGTACAACCCGCGCATCAATGAGCTGGTTGCCCGCCTGGAAGGCTTGGCCGAGGCGCATCCGTACCAGCCGGAGGCTCTCTCGCAAGGCGCGCTGGGCATCATGAAGATGCTGTCGGATTGCCTGATCGAGATCACGGGCATGGACACGATCACGCTGCAGCCGGCGGCGGGAGCGCATGGTGAGTTTACGGGCATCCTGCTGGCGAGGGCGTATCACACGGCCAACGGGAATCCGCGTAAGAAGATCCTGATTCCGGATTCGGCGCATGGTACGAACCCGGCTACGGCAGCGGTGTGCGGCTACCAGATCGCGAATCTGAAGTCGAATGCCCTGGGCATGGTCGACCTGGCTGAGCTCGAGAAGATGGTAGATGAGGACGTGGCGGCACTGATGCTGACGAATCCTTCGACCATCGGCGTGTTCGAGTCGGACATTCACAAGATTGCGGACATCCTGCATGCAAAGGGCGCGCTGCTGTACATGGACGGCGCGAACATGAACGCGTTGTGCGGCAAGACGCGGCCGGGCGACTTTGGCGTGGACGTGATGCACCTGAACCTGCACAAGACGTTCTCGACGCCGCATGGCGGCGGTGGTCCGGGGTCGGGACCGGTGGCTTGCAAGAAGCACCTGGAGCCGTTCCTGCCGACGCCTGTGGTGGTGCAGCGGGAGAATGGACTGCTGGGTCTGGACTTCAACCGGCCGCAGTCGGTGGGCCGCGTGAAGGCGTGGTACGGGAACTTCGGCATGTTCATCCGCGCGCTGGCGTACATCCTGGCGAACGGTCCGGATGGGCTGCGGCAGACGACCGAGGATGCGGTGCTGAACGCGAACTATATTCGCAAGAACCTAGAAGACACGTTCGAGCTGCCGTACAAATCGGCGTCGCTGCACGAGGTGGTGTTCAGCGACAAGCTGCAGGCCAAGAACGGCGTGAAGACGGGCGATATGGGCAAGCGGCTGATCGACTACGGCTTCCATGCGTACACGGTGAGCTTCCCGCTGGTGGTGCATGGCGCGATGATGATCGAGCCTACGGAGTCGGAGTCGAAGGAAGAACTGGATTTGCTGATCGATGCGCTGAAGCAGATTGCGCGCGAGGCGGAGGAGAACCCCGAGCTGGTGCAGACGGCGCCGCATACGACGCGGCTGCGCAGGCTGGACGAGACGACAGCGGCGAGGAAGCCGATCCTGCGGTGGAAGGCTCCGGTGGCGCATACCAAGCTCACTCCGGAGAGTGCTGCGAAAGAGTGGTAGTCCTAAGCTGGGGCAGTTTGCGATCATGGGTGGGAAGCCACCCATGATCGATTTAACGCCACAAGTTGTCTCTCGAAGTGGGGGTTGCCGCTCACCTCAAGCTACACCGCTCGTTTCCATCGTCGTGGTGATCTTTCGCGACCGCGTGGAACTGGCAAACCTGATCACGAACCTTGCGCCGTTCCGCTGTGGGGATCTCGAGGTGATCATCATCGATGGCGGCTCGGACGAAGGCTCGGTGGAGCTGCTTGAGGCTCGTAGCTGCGAGGTCGACGACTGGCTGAGCGAGCCCGACGAGAGCCTGTACGACGCGATGAACAAGGGCATTGCGCGAGCGCGCGGCGAGTTCGTGCTGCACATCAACGCGGGTGATCGGCTGCTGACCGTTCCCTACGAGGCCCTGCGGGCTGCGGCGCGCGATACCGCGGCGGTGGCCTTCCGTGTCGAGAACGAGGGTGAGGGCGTAGTTTTGCCCGAGTGCGGGGAGCCGCTCAAGAGTCGCTGCTCGCTGCATCACCAAGGGACGTTTTACCGGCGGGCCCTGCATCTGGGCTACGACATCCGTCTGCGCATCGTCGCGGACTTCGACCATAATCAGCGCATGCTGCTGGCCGGGCTCAAGGTCGAACTCGGCCAGGAGGTGGTGTCGTTCCATGGCGCAGGAGGTGTCTCCAGCAGCCCGGAGATGTTGGCGGAGCACTTCGCGACGGTGCGGAAGAACTTCGGCTGGAGGCAGATGGTGTGGGCGCGTTTCGCGCACACGCGGTTCTACAAGATTGCCGCTCGTGCCCGGGAGGTCGGGCTGGCACGGACGCTTCGCTTTACGCGTCGTCAGCTGCAAAGAGGACCGCGAGGCGAGCCCAACCTCTGACCGAGAGGCGGGCCCCGACTCAGCTTTGAAGTGCCGCTACTTCGCTTCGATCTTGACCCACTCGTCGGCCTTTTCCCACTTGATGTGGAGTTCGGTGGAGTGCTTGCCGGTCTTTTCGAAGCTGATGCTCATGAGTTCCTGCGGTGCGGAGATCTCGTCATGCTTGAGCGGCGTGCGGCCGAGGTCCATGTCCTGCTTGTAGACGGTGCCCCACTGGCCGGTCTGCTTGTTGACGATGAGCTGCCAGGGCTTTCCGGGGGCTGCGGGCATCGTGTAGAGGGTGTAGCTTCCGGCAGGGACGGAGAGGTCGCCGATCTTGAGGGGGAGTTCGGTGACGAGGCTCGTAGCCTCATTGGCGCCGGTACGCCAAACCTGGCCATAGGGGACGAGCCCGCCCATGATGACGCGGCCACGCATGGAAGGAGCGCTGTACTTGATGGCGAGGGTCTTGCCCTCGAGCATGACCCTGGCTTCGGCGGGAGGCGACAAGGGGGGCTTTCCGTTGCCCTGCGCGGGCATCTGCATCTGGGCGCCGGCCGCGACAGCGGAGACGGCGAGGGTGGTGACGACAACAGCTTGAGACAGGACCGCAGCGAAACGTGTGGTGAGGGCAGAACGGATGGGGAGGGTAGAACCATTCATCATGGGCCTTATGCTACGCTTTAACAAGCGCGCCCGTAGCTCAGCTGGATAGAGCAACAGCCTCCGAAGCTGTAGGTCACACGTTCGAATCGTGTCGGGCGCACCATCTCCCTCACAACTGAAGAAGATAGCTGCTCAGCCCCAGTGGTCGACGGTGACGAGGCGGCAGTCTTCGGCGGCGAAGCGCTGCAGCAGGCGCGCGGTGGCGGTGACGCTGTCGGAGCGGTCGAAGCCCATGTTGATGTCCGAGCCATCGTGCAGGAGGATGTTCGCTCCCCTGCCCCAGTAGCGGGATCTCCTGAGGCCACCTTCGATGTTCTTGAGGATGCCTTCGACGCCGATGGGCTCCCAGTCGAATCCCATCACGTTCCACTGCACGACCTTGAGACCGAGCTCGCGGGCGATGCGGATGACCGCTGGACGGCGTGCACCGTGCGGAGGGCGCATGTAGTGCACCGGAGCTCCGAGGGCATCTTCGAGGGCGTGGTTGCAGTCGGCGAGCTCCTGGCGGATGCGGGCCGCGCTTTGCCAGGCGAGCCAGGGGTGGCTCATGGTGTGGTTCGCGACGAGGTGGCCGGCGTTGTGGACGGCGCGCACCATGTCGGGGCGCTGCTGCACATATCTGCCGATCATGAAGAAGGTGGCGCGGGCTTTGTGCTGGGCGAGGAGTTCGAGCAGATCGTAGGTCGCGGCGTCGTTGGGTCCGTCGTCGTAGGTGAGCGCGACTTCCTTTGTGTCATGCCCGGCGACGATGGTGCGGCCGAAGATCTGGGACTCGGGACGCATGCAGCCGTTGACCAGCGTGGCGCCGAGTCCGGCGAGGGCTCCGGTGAGCACAAGTTCGTTGGTGAGGTGCGAGGTGAGCATGTTCTGGGGATGTGGTTTGGGAGGTTGTCCGTCAGGCGCCTGAGGACGGCGGAGACGCCGTTTATGTCGCGCTTACAGCGCTCGCGATCTCAAGGGGATGTGTACCTGGGCCTTCGGCCCAGGCTGGGATGTGGTCGGGCCGTTGGCCCTTCGATCAGGGCCGATGCTTGATGGTCTCGGCACGATCCTGACCTGGCTGCTGGTTTGAGCTTGCAGGTTGGGATCGGGGCGAGACCGCTCGCTTCGGCCCGGTTTCTCACTTCTTCTTCAGGAGGGCGAGGACCTCTTCGGCGTGGCCTTCGGGCTTTACGTTTTCGAAGATGTGCACGAGCTTGCCGTCGGGGCCAATGATGAAGGTGGTGCGGGCGACGCCGGTGACGGGCTTGCCGTACATCTTCTTCTCGACGAGCAGGTCCCAGCCCTTGATGAGGGTCATCTCGTCATCGGCGAGCAGAGGGTACTGGATGTCGTACTTCTCGGCGAACTTCTTCTGCTTCTTGACGGTGTCGCGGGAGATGCCGAGGACGACGACGACGGCCTTCTTGAGCTTCGCGAAGGAGTCGCGGAAGCCGCAGGCCTCGATGGTGCAGCCGGGGGTATCGGCGCGGGGATAGAAGAACATGACGACGGGTGAGCCCTTGAACTGCGAGAGGGAGATGTTGTTGCCGTCCTGATCGGGAAGGGTGAAGTCTTCTACGAGATCGCCAACGTTGGGGCGCATGATGTTCGGCTCCTGAGCTTCGTCCTGCAGCCATGGTATCGCGGCAGGAGCAGAGGATTGCGACTCGAGGGGATGAAGCGGGACCGTGAGAGGTGGTGGATTCCCGGTTCTGTCTACATCGCTGGACGAAGTTCGCCAGGACCTGAGAGGTCCATGTAAACTACTTCAATCCTATGACTTACGTGGAGAGACGAGCCTGGTATCGAACAGTCTCGCGAGACGCCTCCACGTGTCACCCACGAACTCGCTAACCTCTGGAGAACGCTTCTTGCGCTTTCGTACTTTGCTTCTGCTTTGCCTTCTGTCCCCATTTTGCGCCCTTGCTGTCCACGCCTCAACCTACGAGCTGACGTACACCGCGACTGTCAGCGGCACCTACAATTCCACCCCGTTCACAGACGCCACGATTACGTTCACGGGGACCTACGACTCGTCCTCGGTGCAAACAATTCCGATCCCGGGGGTCACGTTGTACTACGTGCCCACGACCGTGAACTTCAGCATCGACGGAGCGGGGTCGGGCACGATTTCGGGCGGCGGAATCTTCATCAACCAGTCCAACGAAGTTGCGGGCATCGAAGGCTCGGATCAGGACGTACTTGATGTCAGCGCCGCAGCATTTGGCGGCCTGAGTCTGCTGGCCCCCTTCGATCCCGTGCTGGGAAGCTATGACTACAGCTCCTCGGTCAACACCTCTGGCGGCCTGCTGGACATTTCGAGCGCCAGCGACCTGTCGTTTGCGATCGACGGTGCATCTACCGCAACGCCTGAGCCGGGATCGCTGGCGCTGCTGGGAACCGGCCTGCTGGGTGTTGCGGGGATCGCCCGCCGCCGCGTCTTCGGCAGCTAAAGTCGTTGAAGACCTGCAGAAACAGAAGAGCCGCCACGGTTGCCGTGGCGGCTCTTCTGTTTCTGCGAGAGGTGAAGCCTGCCGCTACGCGACGACGGCCGGGATCTTCTCTTCGTCCGGGATCTCCTGGTCCGTAGAGGCTACCGAAGACGAGAGCGGGAAGTAGGCGTTGGAGACGTACTGGCCGAGCATGCGGTGGGTGTTGAAGAAGGTGCCGTTGACCGCGATGGAGTGCTGGCGGATGCGGGCCCAGACCTTGGGGCTCTGCCAGGCGGGAACGACTGCCTTCTCGAGCTTGGCGTAGAGGTTGCCTGCTTCCTGGGACTCATCGTCTGCATCCTCGATGGCCCAGCCGGTGATGCCTTCGGCGCAACCTTCGATCCACCAGCCATCGAGCACGGAGAGCGAAGGCACGCCGTTGAGGGCGGCCTTCATGCCAGAGGTACCCGAGGCCTCATAGGGGCGAAGCGGGGTGTTGAGCCAGACGTCGACGCCGTTGGTCAACTGCTCGCCGAGCTCCCAATCGTAGTTCTCGAGGTAGACGATCTTGAGCTTGGAGGAGTTGATGCGGGCGGCGGCGGAGAAGACGTCGCGGATGAGGGCCTTGCCCGCGTTGTCGGCGGGGTGAGCCTTGCCGGCGTAGAGAATCTGGAGGCCGCCGAGGGATTCCGCGATGGCTTCGAGGCGGGCAGGGTCCTTGAAGAGCAGCGAAGCGCGCTTGTAGGTGGCGACGCGGCGCGCGAAGCCGATGGTAAGCAGCTTGGGATCGAGCTCGACGCCAGTGCGGGCCTTGATGGTCTGGAAGAGGCGGAGCTTCGCCGCGGTGTGGGCCTCGACGATCTTCCAGGGGTCAATGCCGTACACCGAGCGGAAGTACTGGTTGTCGTGACGCCACTCGGGGATCTCGCGATCGAAGAGGTCCTTCATGGGCGCGGAGAGCCAGGTGGCCGCGTGGACGCCGTTGGTGATGGAGTGGACCTTGTACTCCGGGAACATGTGCTGCGAGACCTTGCCGTGCTGCATGGCGACGCCGTTGACGTAGCGCGAGAAGCGCAGCGCGAGGTAGGTCATGTTCATGAGGCCGTTGTGCAGGGCTCCGAAGCGCTCGATGGTGGAGGCGCGCTCGTGGCCGAGGACTGCGGCCATCTGGTCAAGACCGAACTGGTCGTGCCCCGCGGGGACGGGGGTGTGCGTGGTGAAGACGCACTGCTGCTGGATGGCCTTGGCATCGTCGTCTGTGGCGTTACGGAGAGGAGCGCCGGCGAGGCGCTCTTCGAGCAGGCCAATGGTGAGCAAAGCGGCGTGGCCCTCGTTCATGTGGTGCACCTCGGGCTTGACGCCGAGGGACTGCAGCAGCTTGATACCGCCGAGGCCCAACAGGCCTTCCTGGCAGAGGCGGTAGTAGTTGTCGCCGCCGTAGAGGTGGTCAGTGAGGGTGCGGTCGTAGGGCGTGTTGCCTTCGATGTCGGAGTCGAGCAGAAAGACGGGAATGATGTGGCCGGTGACGCCGACGACGTCGAAGCGCCAGGCGCGGAACTTGAGTTCGCGTCCCTGCAGGGAGATGGAGAGGATGTCCGAGGCTGCGGGCAGGGTCTTCTCTGGGAACCAGACGACATCGCTTTCGGTCTGCTGGCCCTGTGCGTCGAGGTGCTGCTCGAAGTAGCCGCGGCGGTGCGCGAGCGAGACGGCAAGGATCGGGGCCCCGGTATCGGCGGCGGAACGCAGCGTGTCCCCGGCGAGTACGCCAAGACCGCCCGAGTAGGTGGGCAGGGACTTCGAGAGCGCAATCTCCATGGAGAAGTACGCGACACGGCGCTCAGTGAGATCCAGCACCACAGCAGAAGGAACGGTATTCGGGGACGAAGGCATGAGGGTAGGTGATCCTGTTCTTGCGCCGGGAGAAATCAATCCCACCCGGAGCTGAGGTTCGCAGAGATGGCCCAGAAGGAAGACACGATGGAGGGATGGAGTGCGCTCGCAACCGTCCGCCGGTGTCTATCGATGCAAATAACCACCTTTAGTCTACCAAGCGGGCAAACGGTTGCGCGTCCCTCTTCCGACACAGAAGGAGACACCCGAAATCGGGTGCGGGCCAGCCGGGTGGGAGTGAGACGGCGGAGTGAATCCGTGTGCGGACAGGGCTGGGGTAGCAGGATCTTCAGCTTGCAGGCGTCAGGATGACGAAGCCGCTGTGGAAGGCGAGGCTTAGGAGGAATGCCAGAACGAATGCCGCCAGGGTGACTGCCGTGCAGCGACCGAGTCTGCGGCGCAAGGCCTGTACCAGCAAGAGAATGACGAGCAGAACCGAAGCGAAGACCAGGCCGTTGAGCACGTAGTCGTGCGTGGGATTGACGTGCATGAGCCAGAGCGGGATGAGCGGCGGGGCGGATTCGCCCTTCTCCATGGCGCGCATTTCGAGCGTCAGACGCACCCAGGCCCAATAGCCGCCGACGAAGAAGAACGCGCAAAAACCCAGGAACTGACCGAGGAAGGAGAGTAGACGCTTAACCATAAGAGAAGGGAGGGCCAGAAGCCGGTCCGGTGCCAGTGTAGCAGCGGAGACGAGGCGCGAGCGTTCGCGTTGGACGGGTGAGCTTCTGGCGCTTCCGAATCAACCCGGTGGCTTGTATCGTGATTACGTTGAATGATCCCTGCCAATTACGTGGAGGATGACCATGAGTCTTCGCAGAGTTTCTCTCTGCATCCTGGCGCTGATCGTCTCGACTGGTGCCGTCAGGTCTTTGATCTCCCAGACCACGGGCTCCCAGAGCCAGCGGGATGCGGGACATCCGTCAGAAGCTCAACTGAAGGGTGAGAATCTGCTTTTTGCTCCGCCGAGGAATTTTGAGAAGGCTTACCACAGCGACCGAATCGGCTCACTGACGGAATTTGTCCCAAGGGGCGAGACCGTTGACGATTGGACGGAGATGATCACGGTGCAGGTCTTCCACGGTCTTAAGTCCGACCCCGCGCCGTTCCTGCAGACCATCGGGAGACTACTCGCGAAAAGCTGCCCCGGGTTCAGTACTCCGAAAGGCATTATTACGGGAAAGGAGAACGGCTACGTCGTTTCGATGCTGATCGTGAAGTGTCCGATCAATCCCGCGACCGGAAAGCCTGAGACGACGCTTTACCGGATTATTAAGGGGAAAGACGCTCTGTACTCGGTTCAACATGCATGGAGAGCTGTAGCTTCAGACAACGACTTGGGCGACGCGGTGCTTGCCTTCGGCAAAGTCACCGTTTGCGATACCGACGACGCAAGCCATCCTTGCCCTTCGTTCGATTCTCTGGCGCCGGGCCCGCAATCCAAGCCCAGACCTTAGAGCAGATCGAGAATGCCCGGGCACTCCCCTCGCGAACGGTCGCGCCCAGCGTCGAGTTTGGAGCTTCGGTCGGCTCTTGCTATACTAGGTTTCGACGTTCTCGATGGCGTGCGACCCTTGTGGGTGGCGCGTCGGTTCCCTCCCGGTAGCGGCCGAAATCCGCAACCTCCAGTGGCAGGCGAAGGTCGAAACGAAGCTTCTGCCAGTCTCTTGGCGGCCCGCAAGGGCTCGGCTGCAGAAGATTTCCATGCCAAGGCCAGATAGCTCAGTGGTAGAGCGCGGCCCTGAAAAGGCCGGCGTCGGCGGTTCGATCCCGTCTCTGGCCACCACTTTCTAGACAATAAAATCTATTGTTTCGAGGTGGAGGGCCTAGGTTGTACCAAACTTGTGCCGCCACCCGCGTTAGCCTTTTCCAAGAAAGGCGCTCCCAGGCTTCGGTGTATCCGCGCCATTCTGCCGACTGCGACCATAAGGACAACACCGAGTGGAAGCGCTTCCGTTGTCCGAAATGGGTGCGCGGCGTTCTTTCAAGGTACCGTTCGCCAGTCCGCAGCGAAACGGCGTTGGAAGCAAGCAGAGAGATCCGCCTGACGGAGGGAAATTGACGCATACCCGCGCTACAACGGACCAGGTTGTAAGCATCATGCAGGAGGTCTCCGAGCGATCGCGCATCACGAGCGATTCTCAGCAGTCAGAATGCTCTATACCGGCCATGCCGCCTAACCCATGATCGGCTTGCGGGCGAGTCTGGAGTGTATCGCGTGGATTTGACCGGCAACCGCCGACTGGATTCGCGAGACTACGCAAGATGATCCTCGGCCACACTTCTCTATCTCGAGCCGCCTGCTGCAAATACGTAGACGATTCCCGCACCAACATGCAGATCGTTCTGGTGGTTCGCGGCTCCATTCGGAAGCATGGAGTAGACGTATCCTACGTCGAGCACACGGACAGCCAGTGAGCCGCGGAGGCGATAGTCGAGCGCACCTCCCAGTCGCAATGCAAACGATGTTGCAGAATAACCGGGCATGGCGAGCGCGTTGTTACTGGTGCTTGGAAACAAGGAGTTGAAGCCGTGTGCTGCACCAAACAGTCCTTCGCCGTAAGGGGACCATCTGCCCCGTTCCTTCCAGCGGTACCGCGGGCCCACCGTGAAGCTGAAAAGCGATAAGGGAACCCCGCTGCTTCCGATTGAAGAAGCATGCCCGGCGGTGAGGTTTGCCGCGACGCCGAGGTCTCGCCACACCTGATGTCCGGCTTCCACCGAGCCGCCATAGATCCAAAACTTCTCACTGGAGTTTGTATGCAGGGAGCCTTCCGCAGAAAAGGTCACGGCTGCATCTGCGTTGTAAGGGGCAACCTTGCCGGGCTCTTCAGCACGCGCTGCCGTCGTCCACGCGAGCGATACCACGACCATGGCGAAGATGGCTCCGAGACGGCGTGAACGCATTGTGGACATCTGCATGGTGACTATCTTTCTCCAGGCTGGTGCAAGAACGTCTTACTGCACGGTCAGGGTCACGCTCGTCGTGCGGACCAGCGTCGTGCCCTGCAGGCTGGTTGCAGTGCCCGATACGATGATGTTGTAGGTCTGGGCTTGCTGGCCGAAGAAGCCTTCACTCGTACCGCAACCTGTCATCATCGCCATGGTGCCCAGCGAGAGCAGACCAACAGAGGTCATCAACAGGGGCCGCAGCCTGCGCTTGCGTTTGCCGGAGAACGGGAACAGCAGCATGGCGACCGCCAGGGTCGAGCCTCCGCCCATCGGACCGTAGCGCTTCAACATGCCGGATTGAGCCGGCGTCTTGATGGACATGGTGAAGGGCTGGGCTGTGCTTCCCGCTGTCAGTGTGGCTGGAGAGAAGGTGGCTGTGGCTCCCTTGGGAAGACCGGTCGCCGAGAACGCGACGGGGAAGCTGAGGGGTCCGCCGACGGGGAGCAATGAGAAGTTGAAGACCGCCGAGTTCCCCGGAACCACCGAAGCGGTCGAACTGCCGCCCGATGCAATGTTGAAGGAGAAATCTCCTACCGGCTGCACGATCGTAGCGGCCGTGGATGTCGTGTAATTTGAGTCGCCCGAGTAAGTCGCACCAATCGCATAGGTGCCGCTTGTGCTGAAGCTTGTGATCACCGATGCACTGCCGTTTGCCAGTCTCTGCGAAGCGTACAGCGGTGAGCCGTTGGAGTAAAACGTGACCGTCCCCGTGGGTGTGCCTGCGCCCTTGGGCGTTACAGTCGCGGTGAGCGTGACGGCATCGCCAACGAAGGGAGCGGGGTCGCTCGACACAACCATCGTGGTCGTTGAGGCTTGAGTTCCATTGCCGCTCAGTGCGATCGTCTGCGGCTGCGCTCCTGCCCCATTCAGCGCGAGCGCGCCTGAGACCGTGCCTGTGGTGGTGGGCGTAAACGTCAGCACCAGCGTGCAGCTGGCACTGGCCGCGAGCGTAATCGAGCCCGTGGCGCACGTGCTGGACGAGGTCCGCGCAAACGGTCCAGTGATCGCGGCTGAGGACACGGTCAGGCCCGCGTTTCCGGTGTTCGAAAGCGTCACCGTTTCCGTGGCCGACGCGACTCCGACGAGAGCCGATCCGAAGTTCAGCGTGCTGTCCGCGATACCCCGAAGACGCTGATTGCCTCGATCCGCCACGGAGACATCACCGTTCGCGTCGAGTACCGCGGCAACGGGGGTATCAAACGATGCGGCATTCAGGGCGCCCCCGTCTCCCGCAAATCCCTGCGTGCCATTGCCGGCCAAGGTTGCAATGCCGCCCGCTGTGACTGCGCGGATGCGCTGGTTGTTGCTGTCCGCGATGTAGAGATTGCCTGCTGCGTCCACGCTCACACCACTGGGCCGACTCAGCGCCGCAGCCGTGGCACTTGATCCATCTCCACCGAAGCCGCCGGCGAAGCTCAACGCTCCGCTTCCCACTACCGTCGAGATAACGCCGCTGGTGTTGATCGCTCGTATCCGCTGATTGTGGAGGTCGGCCACATACACGTTTCCGGCACCGTCCACAGCAACGGCTACTGGAGAGTCCAGCGCGGCTGCGGTCGCAGCACCAGCGTCTCCGGCGAAGTTCTGCTCGCCGGTGCCGGCGATCGTCGTGATGTTGCCGCTCGAAAGCTTGCGGACGCGAAAGTTGTTGGTATCCGCAATGTAGACGTTCCCCGAAGCATCCACCGCTACGCCATGCGGCATGTTCAACTGCGCGGAAGTTGCCGCCGCGCCATCGCCCGAAAAGCCAGCGGCGCCTGTGCCCGCGATGGTCGTGATCGTGCCGCCTGAGACCAGGCGCACGCGATGATTGTGCGAGTCCGCGATGTAGAGGTTCCCGCTTGTGTCCACGGCGATGCCGGTTGGCGTATCCAACTGTGCCGATGTTGCTGCGCCTCCATCGCCGGAGTACCCTTCGACTCCTGTCCCGGCCACTGTTTGGATCTTGCCGTTGCTCGCCAGGACCTCGCGGATGACATGGTTCGCCGCGTCAGCGACGAACAGGTTTCCGCTGGAGTCATAGGCCACCGCAGAAGGCGAGGCAAGTGTTGCCGAAACAGCTGCACCGCCATCCCCTGAATAACCGACGGCCCCGGTTCCCGCCGTGGTTGCGGTCACGGGTCCCGGAGTTACGGTCAGCACACCTTGCGCCGAAGCGGAGAGGCATAGTGTCAGGCCGGCCACGGCCAGCCCACCCACCCGTACTGTTTCGCGCAGCGTCTTCATGCTCTTAAGGGATATCCCGGCTTCCAGCAGGTGTGTGTGTAGAGGGAGTGCCATCACAAACAGGTCGCATACTGACCAGGCCGCCCCACCTACTGACAGGAGAAGGCGACCCAGATAGGCATATAGACGCTGCCCGAGGTCGGTAATGCCGTGGAATCCCCGCTGACCTGGAAATAGAGGAGATAGCCAGCGGTGGTCTTCGAACTGGCTGTCGCGCTGCATGATGCTGGAGTGCTGGAGCTGGCGGCAGCGTTGATCTCACAACTGGCAAGCGAGCTTCCGGCGGACAACGCCGTCTGTGCCGAGGCTGCAGTGTTGTTCTGCGTCTCGTAGAGCGTAAACGTCAGTGGGTGAGAACTGTTCTGAAGGGCACTCGATGAGTACACCGTGAAGCTGGCAGTGCAGGAGGACGGGACCAACACTGTGCTGGTTGGCTCGGGACTGGTAGTCGCCAGAGTGAGAATCGAACTTCCTGGCGAAAAGTACACCTCGGTCGCGTTATAGCCGATCTCGTGTGGGGTCATGGTATATGGCAGGCCGGCGGGACTTGCCCCCGTAGCCGACGATCCGGCCGGACCGGTTGCGCCCGCCGGGCCCGTTGGACCCTCTGGACCATTCGCGCCCGTCGCACCTGTTGAGCCGGTCGCGCCGATCAGACCCGCTGCGGCGATCTCCTGCCAGTAGGTGGTGTTGTTATAGGGGTCGTGGCCGGAGCTGGACGTGGCGTTGATGTACTGCCAGGTGGACCCCTGCGCGCTTGTGGTGCAGGCTCCGCTGGCCGGGCAATAGACGATATCGCCCTTGATATAGGTGGTGGAGCTGGAGTAGTTGGTAACGGCGGTGAGTAAGCCCGTCGCCCCGGCCGGCCCTGCTGCGCCCGTCGGGCCAGCAGCTCCGGTAAGGCCTACCCCCGTCGCTCCGGTCGCTCCCGTTGCTCCGGTGGCTCCCGTTGCTCCCGTTGCTCCGCCAACACTCGCGATGCGAAGGCTAAGCAGGTCGTAGCCGGCAAACGAGGAGTTGGACTGCGTGGCGCCACTGGTATTCGTAATCGTCAGCGTATCCCCGGCAGTCAACGCCAGGACAGCAAGAATTCCATTCGAGGGATCCGAGATGGCGATACTCGACCCATTCCTGTTCAACGAGATAGGGTTACTGTTTCCCAGGAAATCGATGATATAAGTGCCGGTGGCATTGATCGTGACCACGCCGGTCGACACATTGAACCCGATGCCGGAAGCGCTATAGGTCATCGGGGTGGCGTTCAGGAAGTTGCCGTTGTTTGCTACAGAGTAGGCGTTGGTCGTATACGCGTTCAGGTACGACGCGGTACCGCCGCCGCTACCGCCGCTGCCAGTCGTCGCGACCCAGTAGCTCCCATCGGTGGGAAGAATGCCTGCGGTGGTATTCGCGATCGCCAGGTAGGTGGTCCCGCCATAGACCACCACCGATCCGGCGGGATAGGCGACCGAGGAAGAGTAGTTACCGCCAACAAAGGGACCGGTAGCGCCTGCAGCTCCGGTGGCGCCAGTTGCACCTGTGACTCCCGTCGCACCCGTTGCGCCTGTGACGCCCGCAGCTCCGGTGAGGCCGATACCCGTGGCCCCGGTCGCACCTGTAACTCCGGTGGCGCCAGTGGCTCCGGTCGCTCCACTGCCGCCAAGACTGGCGATGCGCAGGTACAGCGTTTGGATATTTCCACCGGGGGCTGTAATGCTCTGGCTCGTCCCCGTGGTGTCGACGAAGGTCAGGACATCGCCCGCATTCAGCGCGAGGACCGTGGAAATGGCATCCGTCGGGCTAAGGTTGGTCACGGTGGTTCCGTTCTTCTTTAGAGCAATCGCCGCGCCGATACTGACGGAGCTGTTGGTCGAGAAGTCGATAAGGTAGGTTCCAGCGTTGGTGACGGTGACTGCGCCTGAGGAGTAGCTGAGGCCCGTCGAGTTCACAACCGTGGGAGCGGCACTGGACATGTAGTTGCCGTTCGCCGACACGCTGTAGCTGCCTGTGGTTGTGGCGAGCAGCCAGACGGGAGTCGAGGAAGATCCCGATCCGCTGCCGGTAGTAGCGACCCAATCACTCGCATTCGTGCCAGGCTGCACGCCCGTCGAAGATGCCAGAGCGAGGTACGTGGTGCCACCATAGGTGACGACCGAACCTGGCACATAGTTGACGGACGCGGAATACGTGCCGCCTGCCGCTGCACCAGTGGCACCGGTTGCACCTGTAGCTCCGATTGCGCCCTGCGCTCCGGTCGCGCCGGTCACACCCGTTGCGCCGGTGGATCCGGTTGCGCCGGTGGCACCAGTGTTGCCCGTAACGCCCGTAGAGCCAGTGGATCCGGTAAGGCCCGTCGCGCCGGTGTTACCCGTTGCGCCTGTTGCCCCCTTATCGCCGGTGACGCCTGTTGCTCCGGTGACGCCAGTGGCACCAGTAATGCCGGTCGCACCCGTTGCGCCCGTTAGACCCGTGGCACCAGTGTTGCCCGTAACGCCCGTAGAGCCAGTGGCTCCGGTAAGGCCCGTCGCGCCGGTGATGCCTGTCGCGCCAGTCACTCCGGTAGCTCCGGTGACGCCTGTCGCGCCAGCAATGCCTTGAGCTCCAGTTACGCCGGTAGCTCCTGTCACACCTGCGACGCCTTGGATGCCAGTGGCTCCTGTTGCTCCGGTCAGGCCGGTCGAACCCGTTGCACCGGTGAGGCCCGTGGCCCCGGTGTTACCCGTGACACCCGTAGCTCCAGTGATGCCTTGCGCTCCAGTCGCGCCGGTAGCTCCTGTCACACCTGCGACGCCCTGGATGCCAGTAGCTCCTGTTGCTCCGGTCAGGCCAGTCGAACCCGTTGCGCCGGTGAGGCCCGTGGCCCCGGTGTTACCCGTGACACCCGTAGCTCCAGTGATGCCTTGCGCTCCAGTCGCACCGGTAGCTCCTGTCACACCTGCGACGCCCTGGATGCCAGTGGCTCCCGTTGCTCCGGTCAGGCCAGTCGAACCCGTTGCACCGGTGAGGCCCGTGGCCCCGGTTGCTCCCTGAATGCCCGTGGCGCCAGTGGCCCCGGTCGCACCAGTAGCACCCGTGGCGCCCGCAATTCCTTGAATGCCCGTCGCTCCAGTTGCGCCCGTAAGACCGATCGCTCCGGTTGCGCCTGTAAGACCCATCGCTCCCGTGGCCCCGGTTGCACCCTGTGCGCCCGGCAGTCCCATGGCTCCCGTTGCACCGGTAGCCCCCATGGAGGTCACCGTGACGTCCAGAATGGCGGCGTGCCCCGTCTGGTCATTCTCCTTCGAATCGAGGGAGTACTGACCAGAGGCTGAGCCCAGCTCAATGCCAAAGTTCGTCGCAGGGTTTGTGATCCAGCCCTGCACCAGAGACGTGATATCGAGAGTGACGTAGATGCCGCTGCTGCCTGGCGTCACACTGAGAACCGTCGCTCCTGCGGAAGGCTGGGTCGCGTAGGTGACCGAACCTTCGCTCCACGCGCTCGTCACAGGAGACACCGTGATCGCCCCGGCCGAGTACACCCGGTTGACGAACATCGTCACCTTGGCGCTGGAGATTTGCGACTCTGTAATCCCTGCAGGCAGGCCGCTCAGATCAAACTGCACCAGCGCAGTGTTTCCACCGCCGACGTACAGATTGGACATGTATCCGAGATTCGCCGATGGCCGTGTGGAGCTAACGTGAGCATCCGCCGAAACGGGCAGATTGGAAGCCAGGGCACTGATGCTGCAGGCGGCGAGAGCGATGGCGGCAATAGCTCTGAGGGTAACCAGGAATCGTTTCGGCAACACAATCTCTCCGTCGACGCAATGCCCGAAGCAAAGCGCAGGTCTCTCCCACAACAGGCCCGGCTGATGCACAGCGAAATATTTCGGCGACTCGGTGAACTCTACTGATCGATCCCGCGATCTGTCTATAGCGTCGAGAAAATATCTTTGAAGAATTCAACGAGATGATATCTTCGGTGACGGGAATTCCCTCATCGATCGGAACCGTGGATAAGCCTCACAAGTTCATGCTTGCTTCCATGGGCCTGGTGCTCATGATGGTTTTGCTGGTCTATGCGCACTCGTTCGACAACGGGTTCCACTTCGACGATTTCCACACGATTACTGATAATCCGAGCATTCGAAGCCTCAGCAACGTGCCGAGTTACTTTCGTGACGCTTCGACATTCAGTGTTCTTCCCGCGAACCGGACCTATCGCCCCATCGTCTCCGCCTCCCTGGCATTGGACTATCACCTCGGCAAGGGCTATCAGCTTTTCTGGTTTCACCTGAGCACCACCATCGAGTTTCTTATCCTTGTGTGGCTGGTATCTCTGCTGGCCAGCGGGCTGTACAAGAACACGGAACCGTTGCCAGCTGCACCATGGCTCGCGATCCTCGCTTCAGCCTGGTTCGGGCTCCATCCTGCAATGGCCGAGACGGTGAATTACATCATTCAGCGCGGCGATCTTTTTTGTACGCTGGGTTGCGTGGCTGCTCTGGTCCTCTACATGCAATGGCGAGGAGGGCGCCGCTATGGCGTTTATCTCCTGCCACTGATCTTTGCGCTGCTGTGCAAGCCTCCCGCGGCGGTCTTTCCAGTGCTCCTCTTCGCTTACATCGCGCTATTCGAAGTTTCGGAGGAGAAGCGATGGAGGAAGGCCGCGATAGCAGTCGTTCCGTCGTTGCTGGTTACCGCTGCGGCCCTCGTGCTGCAGTCAGCTATGACGCCGAAGACCTTTGCTCCGTCGATCCTCTCGCCTTCGGCCTACCGCCTTACCCAGCCCTTCGTCTGGCTGCGTTACTTCGCGGAGCTGTTCCTTCCGCTTCACCTCAACGTGGACAGCGATCTTCAGCCCTTCACCAGCCTCAATGCGGAGGCCATGCTTGGACTGGTGTTCCTCGCAGCTTTGCTCGCGGGCATATGGCTCAGTGCGCGGTCGCCCAGGCTAAAGCCGCTGACCTATGGGCTGATCTGGTTCGTGGTTACGCAGCTTCCGACCTCTGCGTATGCGCTCTCCGAAGTCGAGAACGACCATCGCATGTTCTTCAGCTTCGCTGGCCTGATCCCAGGGACCGTATGGGCTCTCTACCTGGCGCTGCAACGGGTCCTCGGTGTGCGGAACATGCAGCGATGGCGCGGGGCTATCTCCGCAGCCGTGCTCCTTGCTCTATGCGGATACGCGTATGGGACCACGGTCCGCAATCGTGTGTGGCACAGCGAGGAATCTCTCTGGTGGGATGACGTCCAGAAGTCTCCGCATAACGGTCGCGGCCTGATGATCTACGGCCTCACCCAGATGGAGCAGGGACGCTTCGCCCGGGCGCTCGACTACTTCACCCGCGCGACGGAGTTCACACCCAACTACGCAACCCTCGAGATCAACCTCGGCATCGTGAACGGCGCCATGGGGCATAACGCCGAGGCCGAGCAACACTTTCTGCGCGCCATCGCGCTTGCACCGTCAGACGATCAGACGCACGCCTTCTACGGGCGCTGGCTGATGGAGCGAGGGCGCGGCAGTGAAGGCGTCGCACAGTACAACCTGGCACGGCAACTGAACCCTGCGCGCCCTTTGCCCGTGCCCTCCGTCGCGCAAGCCGCTGTTCATCCCGAGGAGCACGCGATTAACGAGTCTCTGGCGTGCTATACGCGGGGTGACTACGAGGGCTCCATCCGCGCGGCGCAGGAAGCTCTCGCCATCAATCCGCAATCCGCACAGGCTTACAACAACATTGGAGCGTCGCTCGCACGTCTCGGGCGCTGGGAGGAAGCCGCTGAAGATGATCGCCACGCGCTGGCGATCGACGCGTCGCTGCAGATCGCACGCAATAATCTGGCGGAGGCTCTCGCACACAGTCAGCAGACTTCGGGACCGCCCGCGCCAGCCGCAGCCTTCCCTGCTCTGCTCGCCCGCTCTCTGACGCTGTACCAAGCGAAGGAGTATCAGGCGAGTCTGCAGGCTGCCACCGCCGCGGCGAAGCTCGAACCCGGATCGGCAGAAGCGTGGAATAACATAGCCGCAGCCGATGCCAGCCTGCGGCGCTGGGACGCCGCCATCGCCGCCGCTCAGAAAGCGGTCGCCCTGAAGCCCGACTTCCAGCTAGCGAAGAACAACCTCGCCTGGGCTCTCTCGGAAAAGCAGAAGAGCCTCGTCGGCGGACGTCCTTGACGGCTGTGGACCAGGTCGCGGAAAGACGATGCCAGGTCTCAGCGGATGCGAGCGTCACGACGAAAGACAAAGGTGCGCTGCACGGAGAAGCTTACGAGGCTTAGCAGACTGTCCACCAGCAGCTTCGCAGAGAACACCTGCCAGCCCCAACGGTGAGCCAGCATGGAGATCGCTGCATAGCTACCCAGAGCGACGACGGCCACCAACAAGTAATACTCGAGCAGCGAACGCACCAGCCCTCCGCGGCTGCGAAAGACAAATTGGCGGTTGAGTGTGAAGTTCACCAGCGAGCTTGTGCGCCCGGCGATGACCGACCATCCGATGTGCCCGGTAAGCCGGAACGCCACCAGGAACAGCAGGAGATCCAGGCACGCCGCTACGACCGAGGACAACACAAACCGCGCGAGAACGAAGTAGATCCGCATCGAATCCCAGATGGGACTGAAATGCGAAGAGCGATTGCCATCAATGTACACCGTCTCGATGGGTATCTCTAAAACGGTCTTTCCCTCGCTGCAAAGGTGCGCGAGCATGTTCATCTCGAACTCGTAACGCTCGCCCTCGAGCGTCATGAGCCCAGGAAGCAGCTTCGTTGGGATGCCGCGCAGCCCGCTCTGGGTATCTCCCAGCCACGCTCCTGTTGCCAGCGCAAATACATATCGAGTTAGCACGTTACCGAATCGGCTTCTCAACGGCACGCTGCCGGCAAAGGAGCGCGCGCCCAGCACAGCGTCGTTGGAAGCGACCAGCGCCTCTGCAACACGCACGATGTCTGCAACGGTGTGTTGTCCGTCTGCGTCCGCCGTCACAATGCCGACGGCCCCAGGGAGCTCCGACAATACGTGGTTGAACGCGGTCTTCAGCGCGCGCCCCTTACCAAGGTTGACTGCGTGGGTTAGCAGCTTCGCCCCGGAGTTCTGCGCCGCCCTGAAGATGGGTTCAGCATCCGCGGAACTTCCATCATTGAGCACGAGAATCCCTGCAAAGCCACGGGCAATCAGGTCACCCACCAGCTCGGCAAGCACAGGCTCAGGCTCACGAGCTGGTATGACTACGTACACGGCGGTTAGCGATTTCGTGGGGAGCTCTGTGGAAGGATGCATGCTCCTGAAAACCTACACCGAAGTAATCCCTCGATGCCACAGCTCAACTCGACTTGCCACTAGCTGCATTTCGGGAAGCACCGGGCGCCCGATTCAACGTGCGGTGAAAATCATTCCCGGGGCGTGACACATTTTGCGGACGGAACGCGCGAATTGAGTAAGGCCGCGAAGATGCGTCCTGATTCGATTTCCGAGGACAGGTCCGATGACGATGACACGAAAACAGCTCAAGCGCACATTTGTCGCAGCCGTAGCGCTTGCCGCCGGTCTCCTGGCGGGATGCAAGCCCGCTCATGCGCAGCACCTTCAGCATGTTGACCGAACGACGGCAGCCTCCGGGCAGCATGCGCTCCGTCACGGTTGATGATGGTCGAAACGCAGTCTCGCTGTCAGGGCTGACTGTGAATGGTCACGGCTCCAATCAATCCGGAGGGAAGCAGCGGAGAGTCCGCCTTGTAGGCGGAGATGTTGGTGTGCGTGATGGGTTGCGTGACGCCAGGTTGCGCGTCTCCGATGAGGCGATTCGCCCAGTCGTTCGAGACCTCGATGCGGAGCTCGTTGGCGCCGGCGTGGAGATCCTTGCACAGCGCGAGAGAGTAGGGGTGCGCCCAGATGGTGCCCTGGAGCTTGCCATTGACGAAGACGCGCGCGAGTTCATGCACGTCGGTGAGTTGCAAGAGCACACCGCGTGATGCATCTGCGCCGGAGAGAGTGAACTGCGTGGTGTAGGTGGCCGTCCCCGAGAAGTAACGGATGCCTGGCGTGGTGGAGGCGCTCCAACTCTGCAGATCGTTGAACTGCTGCGGTTCGACGGGAGCACCTCTTCCCTGCTGGAAGCTTAGGGTCCAGTGCTGCAGCGTCGCGATGAGACGCGATGGTGCGTGAGGTGAAGGGACACCGGGGCTCGAGAACGAGGGATCGAGGAGGACGAAGCTCGAGCCGTGGGCCGCGAGATGCACAGAGACGCGGGTGGCCTGCCCGGTGCTATCGGCAGCGAGCGGCTGCGCTTCGCCGGTGACCGCATCCCAAAGCTGGGCGTGGCCGCCGGGCACACGGAGTGTCAGCGTGGTGTCGATAGCGCTGGCTGTTGTGTTGCGGATGAAGTAGATGTCAGTCGAGCCATTGCGGCGATGGATGTAATCAACTGCAGGCGAGGTGCTCTCGAAGTCGGGTGCGACGTGCAGCATCGCGAGCGCCTTGCGGCCATCCTGCGTGCAGATCAAGGTGCCTTTGCCAAAGCTTCTCGACTGGCCTTCAGTGCACCCTGCGAACAGCTGCGAGGAGAGCTCGTTGAAGGCAGATTGATCTGCGGGGCTCTGGTTACCGGTGGCGCCAAGCAATGGGAGGCCAGCAACGGCTCCGCCACCTTCGAGATAGGCCGCGACGCGTCGCAGCGACGTGAGCGTGAGCCTGCGCGTGGATGGAAGGACGAGCAGCCGCCAACGGCTTCCGGTGGGGCCGACCAGCTCCGTACCATCGTCGTGCAGGGTGTGCAGGAGCGCGTCTTCGTTGGTGACGTCGTAGTCGTAGCCAGGCAGGACGTGGGCAGGATCGTCGGACTTGACCCGCACGAAGTTGGGCACGTTGTCGCCGTAGTCGTAGAGGACGTCATTGACGGGCGTTCCCTGTTGCATGAGGAACTGCACGCGATTGAGATAGGCGAAGAAGTCGTGCGCAGCGGACCACCAGGTGACGTTGGGGTTGGCGTGCGTGCCGGCGAAGTACTCCTGCCCGGGCATGCCCATGCGTGCAGGCGAGGAGGTGAACTCATGCCAGAAGAGGCGGTTCATGCCCTCGGTGATGGCGCGGTCGAAGGCGGGCTTGAGATCGTTGGCGAGGCTCTCGTTCCACTGCGGGCCAACGGTGGTCATGCCTTCCTGCGCGACGAAGGGCTTGCCGTAGATGTTGGCTGCACTCGCGGCCTCCTTGGTGAAGAAGCGATCGCGGTCAGTGGCGCGATGCGCATTGGGCGCCCAGTACTCGGTCTGCGGGAAGGCACTGCCGCGGAAGGTCTCGAGCGCATCGAGTGGAGCTCCGTGAGGGCCACCACTTTCGGGATGGATGCCGAGTCCATACGCGCGGGCATGCGCTGCGAAGACGTCGTAGTGTTCCTCGGTGACGAGGTCGGCGACGGTGCGGCGCAGATCATCGAGGAAGCGCGTGGTGTGACCGCGGTCCTGCACGATGCGGCCTGCCACCGTGGGGAGATAGGGCACGGGATCATAGCCACGGCGCCGCTGGAACTGTTCGCGGAAGTCTGCCGTCCAGTTGGCGCCGCCGAGCTCCCAGCTATCGGTGACGAGATACCTGAGGCTGCGGCCGAGGTAAGGCTTTGCGGCTTCCAGCAGCGGCTGCATGTTCTGGTCCCAATAGCGATCGAAGGCGCGGTGATCGAGGTAGTCGATCGCGAGCCCCTTCCAGGTGGAGCTGGAGGTGGAGACCAGCGCGCCCGAAGCGGTGTAACCGATGCGAAGGATCTCCCAGTCGCCACCAGGCGCCTGCCAGGTGAGCTTGTTGTTGCGAACATGGTCAGTGAGGTTCTGCACCTCCGCAAGCGAAGCATCGGCGAGTGCGGTGTCATCGGGCTTCGGCCCGGGATCGACCATCGACGAGGAGTCCGGCATGCTGAATCCGGTCTCTGCGGCACCGATGCGATAGCGCAGGGCGTTTCCGTTGGAGTTGCCAGAGTGAGGCCCAGACTTCGCCGGTTGATCGGGAGGGAGCGCGACGCCGCGATGCAGCGGATAGGCGAGCACTGCGATCTCGCGGTAGAAGCCGTCGTGCGTCGCCGGAGCGGTGAGCGTGAGTTCGAGGAGGCGACCCCCTCTTACGTCTTTACGCGACCACGTGAGGATCTTCGAGGCATCCTCGGGCTTTACACCTGGGCCTCCGAGGTTCCAGCCACTTTGAATATTGAGGCTGATCTCGAGGCCGAGGCGGTCTGCCTCCCGGAGCGCGTGGAGATAGAGCTTCGTCCATGCGGGAGTGCCGAAGCGAGGGCCAGCAGGGACGGGGCGATTGCCGTTCTGATCCGCTCCACCGGCGTCGACGAGGATGGCGCCGCCGTATCCCATCGCCGCCATCTGTTCGAGGTCATGCGTGATGGTGGGGGCGTCGGTATTTCCATTGAGCCACCACCAGTAACAGCGCAGTCGCGCTGGCGGGGGTGGATCGCTAAATCCGAGACGCAGCTGCGCGGGCGTCGTTGCGCCCTGGGCGGGGTGGTCCGTGATGTACTGCGCCGAAGCCTGCGGCGTGCGTGACGCTCCACAGGTGAGCAAGATCCCAAGCCCCAGAAGGGTAAGCCGGTCCCTCAAAACAATCCCTTTCGCGATAACCGCTGCCAACAAGAATCCCTGCGATGGTACAAGGGCCGGGAAAATGCGCCATCTGCCCGGAAGATCTCCGGGCAGATGGCGTCGGAGGATCGACGATCAGAAGTTGATGCGCGCCGTGAGTTGTCCGATACGCGCATCGTTGGCCTGGGTGAAGTAGTTGGCGCCGTTGACGGTGGTGTACGGGGCGGCTCCAAAGGTGGAACCACCGAGGCTGGTGCTGGGCGCACCGAACTCCGGCGTGTTGAGGACGTTGAAGAACTCGCCACGGATCTCGAAGCTGACACCTTCGCGCAGCTGGAACTGCTTGAAGAGCGAAGCATCCATCAACGGATAGATTCGCTGGCGGATGGGCAGGTACAAGCTGTTGTGCTGCGTGGTGTAGGAGAGCCGCTGGCGATAGGCAGGCGTGGGCGATTGCGAGTCGCACGCGGGCGCCGAGCTGGTGGAGTTGACCAGCGCGCCCGAGGTGTTCTCGTAGCAGGTGTTGATGAAGCGGGAGTACGTCGGATGAGCCTGGTGAGGATCTCCGATGATGTCGACGCTGCCGGGTGCGGAGATGAGGTTGCCGTTCTGTGCGCGGAAGACGCTGTTGAGCTGCCATCCGCCAACGAGGAGGCGGGCGGCGTAGTTCATGTTCTGGAACTTCGGCAGCTGAAGGGTGCCGAAGACGTTGGCGACGATGGTCGCGTTGGGATCCTGCACGGAGTAGAGCTGCGGCATGGCGCCGAAGTTGTTGACGAAGCCGTTGTGCAGCATGGTCTTCGACCAGGTGAGGTTGGCCTGCAGTGAGAAGTGATTGCGCATGGGGCGCGAGACCTGCACCTGCAGCGAGTTGTAGTTGACGGTGCCGATGGAGCTGTACTGCTCGGTGACGCTGCCGAACTCGGGGTACGGAAGCAGCAGCAGGTTGCGCGCGACGGTCGCGTTGTTCAGGGTGGTGGTGCCGGTGAACTTGCCAGCCATCGGGTTGGCGACCGCGGTGTTGAGGTAGGTGACCTCAGCCGCACCCTGGTCGTAGTAACTCTGAGGCAGGACGTTGATGTTGTGGTTGACCTCGAGGTTCTGTGCCTCGGTGCCGAGGTAAGCGATCTGCAGCGCGAGGTTCCCGGGCATCTGCTGCTGCAGACTGCCGCTGTACTGCAGGCTGCGCGGCTGGATGTGGTTGGGATCGACGAAGCTGATGCTCTGGCCGAGCGCGGTCGAAAGACCCAGCGAGCTGCCGGTAGGCAAGGTCACGCCGCTGGGGAACGGAGCCGCAAGGGAGTTGAGCGGAGCGCTGGTGGTGTAGTTGTTGTAGCTGGTGAGCTGGCTGAAGCCGGTGCCGATGGGCGTCTCCAGGGTGTTGAAGTAGATGATGCCGAAGCCGCCGCGGAAGACCGTACCGGGGAAGGCCTGGTACGCGAGACCGATGCGCGGCTGGAAGTTGTTATAGTCCGGCGAGTAGGGATGGCGGTTGCTGCTGCTGGTGTACTGCAGGCCACCGTTGAGCGTGAGCCCCGAGACCGAGGCCTGCAGCGGGTTGGCACAGGTGGTGCAGAAGTTGGACACCATCTTGTTGTAGCGCTCGGTGAAGGGCGACTCGTAATCCCAGCGGAAGCCGAGGTTGAGGGTCAGCTTCGGAGTGACGCGCCAGTCGTCCTGCACCCAGGGCGCCACGTAGATCTGCTGCAGCGCATAGGCGGCGTTGATGCTGTAGTTGGCGGTGCTGAAGTAGCCGAGCAGCATCGAAGCGACGGGATCGCCGGAGCTGGCGTCCGCACCGACCGAGGTGCTGATGGAGTTCTTCTGCGTGAAGCGGCGATCGAAGAGGAAGCCGGGGTTGGTGGCGCCGGTGCCGACGAGACCACTCTGCGGGTTCTGCACGTTGTAGCGGATCAGGTTGCCGTCGAAGCCGAAGCGCACGGTGTGATGCGAGAAGGACTTGGTGAGAATCTCGGTGAGCGAACCCGTCGTGTCTTCCGAGACCTGGCCGCCCGCGCCTGGGGAGAGGCCAGCGTAGCTATCCGAGAAGCTCGCGCCGGGGAACGAGGTATACGGCAGTCCGCTGGACGAGATGTTGATGCTGGAGAGATCGAAGTTCTGGTTCCCCGGATAGGTGAGGCCGAAGGGATGGAAGACGATACCGAAGCGCGACTCAAGCACCATGGTGGAGGAGAACTGCTGCACGTCATCGAGGCTGCCGCCGCGGTTGTTGCGATAGACGTGATAGCCGTAGCCGGTGCTGGAGGTGAGCGGACCGATTCCCTTGGGGAAGCCCTGGAGGGGGTAGTTCTGCGTGAGGCCTGAACGGAAGAAGATGGCGTTGAGCTTATTCTTCGAGCCGATGGCGTGATCGAGGCGGGCGATGAACGAAGGGTAGGTGCTGGGGTAGGAGGTCTGCGTGGAGATGTAGTTGGTCGCGGTAGCGGCTGCGCCGGTCACGTTGGGCAACGGAAGATAGTTGGCGAGGGAGGCACCGGCCGAATTGAGCCGCGCCGCGATGTTGTTGTTCGCGAAGTATGCCGTGCGATTGCCGTTGGCATCGACCGGCGAAAGAGGATCGTAGAGCTGGACACCCGAGGTGCAAAGACCGGTGGAGTCGAAGCCGCCAGAGCACAGGACTGAGAAGTCGCCAGCCCGCTCGGCCGAGGTGGGAACGCGCGACGTGTAGTTGATGGCGGTGTGCGAAGCGTAGCGCTCAAACGCGACCATGAAGAAGGTCTTGTCCCGCCCGTTGTAGACCTTGGGAATCCACACGGGGCCGTCCACCACGAAGCCGGTCTGGCTGAGCTGGTCGTTGTTGCGTGGGGTCTTTCCGGTAGCGGCGTTCTGGTTAGGGACCTTCTCGCTGGTGTTGGCGTTGAGGTAAGTGTTCTGGAAGACGTAGTAGGCTGCGCCGTGCACCTTGTTGGCGCCGGTGCGGATGATGGTGTTGGTGACGACGCCATTTCCGTGGCCGACGGCGGCATCGAAGACCGAGGTCTCGACCTTGACCTCCTGGACGGCCTCCGGCGAGGGCACGAAGCCGGTATATCCGGCGCCGGAGAAGCGCTCGGCCGGGTCGTCGGGGATGCCGTTCAGCATGAGGCGGTTGTGGCCGCCGCTGCCTTCGGTCGTCACCTGCACGGCCACGCCGCTGAAGGGATTGGTGAACTGGCTGGACTTGCCCTGGAAGTAGCCGCCTGAGGCGGTGTTCGTGACACCCGCGGCGAGGGTCGCCATGACGAACGGATTGCGCCCGTTGTTGGGCAGGTCGGTGACCTCGGCGGTGCTGAGCGTGGTCGCGATGTTCGCGGAGCCGGTATCGACGAGCGGGTTCTCGGCAACGATGTTCACGGTCTCGGTAGCGCCGGCCGGGCTGAGCTGGAAGTCGATGACCTCGAGCTGGCCGGCGGTGAGCACGACGTTGGTGCGCACCTCCTTGCGGAAGCCGGAGGCAGTGAGCGTCAGCGTGTACGTGCCGGGCTGGAGCGAAGGCATGTTGAAGGCCCCAGCGCCGTTTGCGGTTGCGGTGGTCTTGAAGTGAGTGGACGCCTCTTCCGCGGTGAGGACGGCGGCGGGGACCTTTGCGCCGCTCGGGTCCGTGACTTCTCCGCCGATGGTGCCGAGGTATTGCTGCGCGGTCGCGCCGAGGGCTATCCCCATCAACGCGAGCACTACGGACGCCCGTCGTGCGGTCTTCACCAGCCTCAAAATTGTTTCGATTGCTGCCATCCCGTGGGATCTCCTTGATTCCCGGCCTCTGAGAGGGCCGGCTTGAAAACGACCCATGCTCGGAAGCGGAAGCAACGACCGACAAGTTAATTTACCGGAAGGCGAGCGAAGTTCTAACGGTTAGAAATTGATTCAAGATGTTTATCATCAGTGGTTTGCGGCATCGATGCTAAGTGCGCAGAAGTGCCTCGGAACTTGGCCAGCGCTCTATTTCAGATGCTAGACTTCTGGGCACTGACGAGGATGGGCGATGGACACGGTGGCGACAGCCGACGAACGTAAGGGATCGCGCGCAGAGAATGCGGCGGACCGGCGAGAGCGCCGAGCCCTGATCGAGCGTGTCGCCGGGAGTGCGCTGTTTCGTCGCTCAGCGCGCCTGCGCGACTTCCTGCTGTACGTTGGGCTACGGTCGGTGGATGACGACAGCGCCGAGATTCACGAACAGGAGATCGGCGAGAGGGTCTTCGATCGCTCGCGGGAGTACGACCGGAGCCAGGACAATATCGTTCGCGTCAACGCTACCGAACTGCGTCGCCGGGTGGACCAGTACTTTGCGACCGAAGGCGAGCACGAGCCGCTGACGTTTTCGATTCCGCGGGGAAGCTACAAGCCGGTCTTCCACGTTCGGTCCGAAACGGAGGCGAGACCATTGCCCTCCGTTCCGGACTCGAGCCTGGCGCCAGCCGCTGCCGTGAGCGGACTGGCGGCGCAGCCCGTTGTGGGAGACACTGCGCCCCGTGTGCCGATGCGGGTGCACGCGATGTGGGCTATCGCGTCGGTGGCTATCGCGGCTCTATCCGTGGTGAGCTTCGGATGGTGGCAGGCGGGACATCGCCCGGCAGACGCGGCTCATGCAGGGCCGGCCGTTTCAGCGTTCTGGTCACGCTTTGCCAGCACGGCTCATCCGGCCGACATTGTGCTGCCGGATGACTCTCTTTCGGTCGCAGAGGACGTTCTGAAGCGGCCTGTGATGCTGACCGACTATCTCGATCGCAGCTACCAGGGGGTGATCAACACCTCTTCCCTCAGCGACGACCGCAAGGCAGATCTCTGGCAGATCCTGAACCACAACCTGATTACTCTGGGGGCCTTCCATGGTGCACAACAGATCTCGTCGCTGCCGGGGTTTGCGGGAGCGTTTCGACTGACCGCAGCCAGGTTCTACGGCGCGGACTCGATCAAGCGGAACAACGTTGTGCTGATGGGCGGGAAGAAGGCGAATCCGTGGGTCGTGCTGATGGAGCGAGACATGAACTTCATCCTCGACTTCGACTTCGAGCACGGGCAGGCGTTCGTACAGGATCGACATCCCGCGCCTGGCGCACCGGCGCGCTACGCCGTCACGAATGATCCGATCGGCATCCGCGGTTACAGTATCGTCGCGTATCTGCCAAACCCAAGCCGGACGGGACAGGTGGTGATTGCGGAAGGCACGGACTCTGATGGAACGAGTGCGGCGGCAGAGTTCCTCACTTCCGAAGAGCAGATCCAACACCTGAAGGCCGCCCTCCATACCGATCGCCTGCCCTACTTCGAAGCCCTGTTGCGAACGACACGGTTGAGCGGCACGTCGTTGAATGCGGAGATTATCGCGGTGCATCGCGTGCAGGAATCCGCTCAGTAAACTCCTCAAAAAAATGCGGGCGCGGAGAGGATCTCCGCACCCGCCGGGAAACGCACTGGCGATCAGGAGCGCACGTGCAGCGGACCCTTTCCCTCAAAGAATGCATAGACCGCAGGCAGCAACAGAAGCGTGAGCGCCGTTGAGCTGACGAGTCCGCCAATGACAACGATGGCCAGGGGGCGTTGAATCTCCGAGCCCGGGCCGTGCGCGAAGAGGAATGGGATGAGCCCAAGTGCGGCTACCGTCGCGGTCATCATGACGGGGCGGAAGCGAAGTGCAGTTCCTTTCCTGACGGCCTGTTCCTGCGAGAGCCCATCTTCGCGCAGCTTGCGAATGTAGGAGACCAGGACCACACCGTTAAGCACAGCGATTCCCCAGAGTGCGATGAAGCCGACCGAAGCAGGCACGGAGAGATACTCGCCCGAGACGAAGAGGCCGACGATGCCGCCGATGGAGGCCAGCGGAAGCACCGTGATGATGAGCGCGGCGAAACGCACCGAGCCAAAGAGCACAAAGAGCAGGAAGAAGATGGCAGCGATGGTGATGGGCACGATGATCATGAGGTGATGCATGGCGCGCTGCATGTTGTGGAACTGCCCGCCCCACTCGATGGTGTAGCCGGAGGGGAGTTCCACCTGATGTTCGACCTTGCTCTGGAGTTCCTTGACGTAGCCACCCAGATCGCGATCCTGCACGTTGATGCCGACCACGATGCGCCGTTTGCCCATGCTGCGGTTGATGAGCGCAGGGCCTTCGACCACCTTTACGGCTGCCAGCTCCTTGAGTGGAACGCGCGGGCCATCGGGTGAACTGACCTCGAGCTCTCGAATATCTTCGACGCTGTCGCGCAGGTTTTCGGGCAAGCGCACAACTGCGGAGAAGCGTCGCTCGCCTTCGTAGATCTGCGTTGCTGACTTGCCTGCGATTGCAGTCTCGATGACGTCGTTGACGTCCGAAGCGTTGATGCCATAACGCGCGATCGCGTTGCGGTTGATATCGATGGTGAGGTATTGCTGGCCACCGACGCGATCCACGCGCGTGTCCTGCGTACCTTGTACCGAGGTTGCGATCTTCGCGATTTCACCGGCTTTCGCTACAAGCAAATCCAGGTCATCGCCGTAGAGCATGACAGCGACATCAGCGCGGACGCCGGAGACCATCTCGTCCACACGATCGCTGATGGGCTGCGACATGACGAGGTTGATGCCGGGAAGCGCGGCGAGCTTGCTGCGAATCTGTTCTGCCATGCCTTCCTGCGACATGCCGTGCGGGCGCTCGTCGAAGGGTGTGAGTGAAGCGAGCACATCGGCCTCGTTGGGACCGGCGGGATCTGCAGGAGATTCACCTCGACCGACGCGCGAGACCACGCTTTGTACGCCAGGCACCTGCAGCATCAGTCGCTGCATTGATTTCTCCATCTTCAGGGACTCGTCGAGCGAGATGTTGGGCACGCGATCAGCGTTCGGCGAGAGGGTACCTTCCTGCATCTCCGGTATGAAGGACGTGCCGAGCAGCGGGAAGAGACAAAGCGAGCCGACGAAGAGGCACGCGACGGTGATGACGGCCGTCTTGCGATGCGCGAGCGTCCAAGCGAGCAGCCAGTCATAGGGACGACGAAGGATGCGGACGAGCCAGGTGTCCTTCTCCGAGCCGCCCTTGAGCAGATACGACGAGAGGACAGGGGACAAGGTTAGTGACAGCACCAGCGAGATGGCCAGCGCGATCGCGATGGTGTAGCCGAGGGGCGCGAACATCTTGCCTTCCATGCCCTCGAGCGTCATGAGTGGAAGGAATACAACGATGATGATGGTGACGCCGAAGAGCGTTGGCGTTGCTACCTCCTTCACTGCGGCCAGGACGATATCGGTCCGGGTTTGACTCCTCCCTGAGTGCTCATGCTTTGCGTGACTCAACTTACCGAAGACGTTCTCGACGACCACGACGGAGCCATCGACCATGAGGCCAATGGCAATGGCCAGACCGCCAAGAGACATGAGGTTTGCAGAGAGACCGATGTGGTTCATCACGAGAAAGGTGACGAGAGGCGTGAGCAGCAGGTTCGCGCTGACGACGAAGCTGGAGCGAAGATCCCCAAGGAAGAGGAAGAGTATGACGATGACGAAGAGGACGCCTTCGCCGAGGACCTCGGTGACGGTGTGGATGGCGGCGTCGACGAGCTGCGAGCGATCGTAGTAAGGGACGATCTGCAGGCCGCCGGGGATCATGTGTTTGCGGTTGATCTCGTCGACGCGTTCTTTGACGCGGCTGACGATCTCCTTGGCGTTGCCTCCGCTGCGCATGAGCACAACGCCGCCGACGGCCTCGGTGTAGCCGTTCTTGATCATGGCGCCGTAGCGGACCTCCGTGCCGATGCGAACGTCTGCGACATCGCGAACGTACACGGGCGTACCGTTATGCTCCTTCAGCACGATGTTGCGAAGATCCTCGACGCCGTTGACGAGGCCGACGCTACGGATGAGGTACTGCTCGGCATGTTGGGGGAGAACGCCGCCACCGGCGTTTTCGTTGTTATGGGCGATGGCTTCGCGGACATCGTTGATCGTGAGGTTGTAGTAGTGGAGCTTCTGCGGATCGACGAGGGTCTCGTACTGCTTAACGAAGCCGCCAGTGGAGTTGATCTCAGCGACACCGGAGATGGAACGAAGCAGAGGGCGCACGATCCAGTCTTCAACGGTGCGGCGCTCGATGAGTTCCTCGCGAGACAGGACGTGCTTCGACGCGCTCTCGCCCGGGCGCTCGAGGGTATACTGGTAGACCTCGCCGAGGGCGTTGGTGATGGGCCCGAGGATGGGGGTGACACCCTCAGGCATGTTGTCGCGCAGCTCGGCGAGGCGCTCGGAGACCATCTGCCGCTCGCGATAGAGATCGCTCTCATCGGAGAAGACGAGCGTGATGAGGGAGAGCCCAGGCTTGTTGAGCGAGCGCATGTCGGTCATGCCGGGCAGGCCGGTCATCGCGATTTCGATAGGCACAGTGACGAAGCGCTCTACCTCTTCGGGACTCTTGCCGGGCGCCTCCGTGGCGATCTGCACCTGCACATTCGTCACATCGGGGAAGGCATCGACGGAGAGATTCTGTGCAGCATTGACGCCGAAGGCCAGCAGGACGATGGAGACGACGACAAGGATAAGGCGATGGCGCAGCGCGCCCGCGACGATGCGCTCCAGCATCTATTCGCCTCCCTTGATCGCGTTCTGCTTCCGCTGATTGTTGAGATGGAAGGCGCCATCGATGATGATGCGCTCTTCTGGTCTTAGGCCACCAAGGACGACGCGATGATCGTCCTGATCTTCACCAAGCGAGACCTCCCGCATGATGTACCTGTTCTGCCCTTCCGCGACGAAGATGTAGTCCTTGTTGGTCTCGCGAACGACCGCAGCATCGGGCACGGTGAGCTTGCGTTCCTTGTGGCCGGTGAAGGTCATATTGGCGAGTTGGTCTGGCTTAAGACTGCCGCGACTGTTGTTGTAGTCCATGCGAACCTCGACGGTACGTGTGGCCGGATCCACGATGGGGGAGACGTAAGATAACGTCCCGTGGATTTTCAGATCAGGCAGAGCTGGGATGAGTACATCTACGGCCATTCCCTTGTGCAGCACGCCCGCCTCTTCTTCCGGAACATTGGCTGTAATCCATACGGTGGAGAGGTTGGCGATCGTGAAGGCCGGGTCCGCGGGCTGCACTACCTGGCCGATGGTGACCTCGCGCTTGAGCAATGTGCCGGTCTTCGGCGCAATCACGGGATAGTCGGCGCTGAGTTTGCCGCTGACTTCAAGTTGGTGGATCTGGGTTTCGCTCATGCCGAGACCAAGCAACTGCGTGCGATAGGATGCGGCCTCGGTGGATGCCTGGACAAGCTCTGCTCGGCGTCGCTCCACCTCCGCTTTGCCGATCACATCGGCGCTGACGAGCTGACCGGCGCGAGACACGGCTGCTTCCGCGAGGTTGCACAGTGAGCTTGCCTTGACAAAGGCGAACTGCGTGTCCGAGAGGTCCGTGGTGTGGAGGACTGCAAGCGTGGCGCCGGCTCGGACCTGCTGCCCTTCAAAGACCAGCAGACGCATGATGCGACCTGTGACCGGTGAGCCAACGCGGGCGATGTTGCGGGCGTCGGTCTCGACGTGAGCCGCGACGTCGAGCATTCCGTGAACCTCACGGTACTCTGGGGTACCAACGCTGAGGTTTCCTGCGATTTCATTCGTCACGGTGACTTCATTGGGGTCCCAACTTTCGGCAACGGGCTTCACCGCGAGCTTCGATTTGCAGCCTGTCGCGATCAGGACCGAGAGGAGAGCGAGCATCGGCAGACTCGCGATGCGAGAGGCAGACGACGGGAATCGTCTGGATTGCAACGGGTGTTTCATCAGGGCCTCGCTTTGGGCGGCAGTGCGCCAAGTTCTTCAAGATCGACAAGCGCGGACTGTCTCGCGAACTGCGCATCGACAAGATCGCCACGCACGCTTTGCAGGACTCGCTGTGCGTCGAGGACCTCGACGATGCCACGCTCGCCGAAGCGATAGGCAGCCTTGGCGGCCTCGACTGCACTCTGCGCGGCGTGCAACGATCCAGACTCCAGCGCCGCGACCTGTTGGTCAGCAAGCTGGTACTGCTCCGCGGCACGTTCGAGTGCTCCGAGAAGCTCGAGGCGGCTCTGATCGAGACCAGCGTCAGCCCGTGTGACTGCAGCCTTCGCCGCTTCGATCTGGCCGCGTCTACGATCGAAGAGCGGGAGGGGCACAGTGACGCCGGCACGCCAGTAACGCAGGTCAGGTTGGTTCTCGAACTCGGCGAAGACGGTGGGCTGCGGGATGCGGGCGGCGCGCTCGCGTTCGAGCGAAGACTTTGCGGCGTCGATCTCTGCCTGCGATTGCGCGACTGCCGGATGGGTTCGCAACACATCGGCGCGGAGCTGCCCGGCGGGAGGCAGATCGATGCGTGCCTCAAGCGCCCCTTCCGGATCGAGCAGAGCATCGGGAGGCGCGGCGATCGCTACACGTAGCGCAGCAATCGCAGTGGCATACTCCAGTTCGGCGCTTCGCACATCAAAGTGGGCGCGAGCGAGTTCTGCTTCCGCGCGTGTGAGCTCGAGCCTGCCCTTTTCTCCGACGTTGACCTCGACTTCGACGCGACGTCGAAGATCCTCGACCAGGACAAGGTTCTCGCGAGCTTGCTGGATCTCTTCACGACGTCGAAGAGCGTCATAGAAGGCGTGACTGACGCGCGCAGTGACGGCCAGGGCCGTTCCCTGCTCCGCGAACCTTGCACTGGCGGCCAGTTGCTGCGCTCCATGCAGACGTGCTCTCCGTTCGGAGGGGATCTCGATGGGCTGATAGCCAGCGTAGTGCTGCAGAAGGCCCGGCACGGCGGGCGTCGAGATGGGCCGTGCATACTGATGGCCCTCGTAGATCTCTAGACTTGGATTGCTATACGCGCGTGCCGTCTGGATGCCGGCCTCATACTGCTGCACGAGCGCTTGTGACTGCTTGATGCGCGGGCTATTCCGCTCGGCCATGACGATGGCAACGTCCAGCGTCAGGGGCTGCAACGTTGGCCGCATGCGGAACTCAGCGGCACGAGGAATGGGAGACTGCGCGATGAGCACCAGGGGAGCGAGCGCAGAGCTCACAAGAAGAGAACACAGTATGGGAATTCGTCTCACGCCTTGGCATAGGCAATCGCAACGCCAAACGCGAATCGTGACGAATCCCGCTTATCCTGGCGATTCTCGTTGTTCGCGGACCATACAGGTGTTCCATATGGGACAGTGACTGCTGCAAAACGTGCAGTCGCGGTCACGCAGACCGGCAACTTCGATCGCAAGGACCACAGACGCGTGAATGGAAGGCTGATTGCTCTTCCTATGCGTGATGTCGCGGAGCCTGCCCAACACGAGTCCAACCAGCTACCTTATGCGAACACTTGCCACGAGACGAACGTGGGAGAATGAAGCGATGGTTGCCGTGCCCGTCAGTCTGCGCTCGCAGCGCGCCAAGGCCACAAGTGTGGTGCTGCTGGTGTTCCTGCTTGCGGGACTCACGTGGCTGACGCCGCCACGCGATGAGGTGCTGCACAATATCCTGCATCACCTGAACATCCTCCCCTTCATGCTGGCGGGACTCTTTTTTGGATGGAGGGGTGCAGCACGCACGCTGCTACTGGCGGCACTGCTGCAGACGCCTTCGATCTATCGCCACTGGCATGTGGACCGGCTGGATGCCGACGATCAGCTCGTGGAGCTGAGCATCTTTGGCGCAGCGGGCATCATCGCTGGACTACTTGCCGATCGCGAACGCATGCAGCGACTACAGGTCGAGGAGACCAAGGCTGAGCTCGAGCACGTGTACACGGAGCTGCGACAGAATATTGAACAGATGAAAAAGACGGAACGACTTACTGCAGCAGGCCAGCTCTCCGCGAGCCTAGCGCATGAGATTCGTAATCCTTTGGCGAGCATCAGCGGAGCTGCCGGGATCCTTGCGCGCGGGCAGGCTTCCGCTGAGTCACGGGGAGAGTGCCTGGAGATTCTGACCAAGGAGTCGCAGCGACTGAATAACCTGCTGACCAACTTCCTCGAGTTCGCGAGGCCTCGGCTGCCGAGGCCTCAGCCTACCGACCCTGCCGACCTGATCTATGCCGTAGCGGCACTGGCGCAGCACGTGGCGAGCGCGCGGCATGTCGCTGTGCGGATCGAGGCCGATCCCCGAGCACCTGAGATGCAATGCGATCCCGAGCAGATCAAGCAGCTTCTGCTGAACCTGTTGCTGAATGCCGTGCAGGCGACGCCGGAGCATGGCTCCGTAGTTGTGCGTTGCATCACGTTACCGAACGCAGTCACCATCGAGGTGCTGGATGAAGGGATGGGTGTCGCAGTGCAGGACCGCGAGCGTATCTTTGAACCCTTCTTCACAACGAAAGAGACCGGCACGGGGCTGGGGCTGGCTATCGCGGCAAACATTGCGGAACAGCATGGCGGAAGGCTTCAATGCATCGAAGGCGATGGCGGTGGTGCGGTGTTTCGCCTCGAGCTGCCGCGTCATACTGTCGCGATGCGGTGCCGTGGAACGGGGCAGGTGCTGGCATGAAGCGCAATCACATCCTGGTAGTCGATGACGACAGCAGCCTGCGGCGCGTGATGAAGATGCAGCTGGAAGAGGCAGGCTATGCTGTGTCCCTGGCCTCTGATGGCGAAGAGGGATGGAAGCTGCTGCGGTCGCTGGACCCGCATCTGGTCATCACCGATCTGCGTATGCCGACGACAGGGCTGCAGCTGCTGGAGCGCGTTTCGCACGAGGCCTGCAGACGACGGTGATCGTCGTGACCGCCTTTGGCACCGTCGAGAGCGCGGTGGAAGCGATGAAGATGGGGGCCTATGACTATGTCACGAAGCCGCTGGACTTCGAAGCACTGCTGCTGGTTGTCCATCGCGCCATGGAGCGACAAAACCTCATCGAGGAAGTTCGGGAGCTACGCACGGCGCTCGATGAGCGGTATGGGTTTGAGGGCATCGTCGGGCGGTCGAAGAGTCTGTTGCGGGTTCTTGATCAGGCCGCGCGTGTGGCGCAGCGTGACACCACCGTGTTGATTCAGGGCGAGACAGGCACGGGCAAAGAGCTGATCGCGCGCGCGATCCATCACAGCAGCCGTCGAAAGACGAAGCCCTTCGTGGCAATCAACTGCGGAGCGATTCCGGCAGAGCTCGTCGAGTCGGAGCTGTTTGGGTATGCACGCGGAGCGTTTACGGGAGCGGTCGCTCATCGGCAGGGGCGCATTGAAGCCGCGGATGGTGGCACGTTGTTTCTCGACGAGGTGGGCGAGCTACCGCTCGACGCGCAGGTAAAGCTGTTGCGCTTCCTGCAGGAGGGCGAGATCTCGAAGATTGGTGCGAATGAGCCACTGCATGTCGACGTACGGATCATCGCAGCGACGCACCGAAACCTTACGGCGATGGTGGAGGATGGATCGTTTCGCGAGGACTTGTACTACAGGCTGTCCGTGGTGCCTCTGCTGATCCCGCCGCTGCGGGAGCGGCGCGAGGATATTCCGGAGCTGATCGACACGCTGTTCCGCAGGGCCAAAGAACGTCATGGGATGCCGGAGTTGAAGCTTGCGCCGGCGGTGCTGCAACGGCTTGTGGCGTATCGCTGGCCAGGCAACGTGCGACAGATGGAGAATGTGCTTGAGAGGCTGGTGGTGCTCTCAAGTTCCGACGTGGTGATCGTCGACGATCTCCCCCTCGAATTGACGCCTGCGACGCCACAACAGCCGGCGTCACTCTGGGCGGAGCTTCCTGAAGACGGGATCAGCCTGGAGGCTGTGGAGCGCGAGTTGATTTCGCGCGCGCTGGAGCGGTTTCACGGCAACCAGACGCGGGCTGCGAGCTTCCTGGACATCAGCCGGCGAACGCTCATCTATCGGATGGAGAAGCATGGCCTGCTGCCGTCGGATGCGACACCACCAACAGACTGAGCCGCTGATGTCAGCGGCTCAGTCCTTACGATGGTCGGTTCCACTTAGATATTGACGCTGGGCCTGAGGCGATTCTTGCGGACAAAGTCCGTGTCCTGAGTCGGCTCTCCATCACATTCGATCGCGATGGTCGTGACGGGGGTATCGGGCGCGTCCATCGGGAGACCCGTGAGATGCAGACGGAACTCGTCCTGCGTGAATGTCACGGATTGACCGGTCTTGAGGAGCTTCGCGGACTTTGCCTTCACCATGAGACCCGCAATCGAGACATCTTCTCCGGGCCAGAAGTGTACGTGCATGAAGAGCGTGTTGCCGGTGCGCGTGAAGCTGGCGTAGTTGGAGCGACGCGGCAGACAGATATCGCTGGCGTAGATGGTGTGGCCGTTGGTGTCCATCCAGCGACCTACCTCGCTGAGCACACGAATGGTTTCGGGAGGGATGCCGCCGTCGGGCTGCGGCCCGATGTTGAGCAGGTAGTTGCCGCCATCGTGCGCGCAGGTGATGAGGTTGCGGACGATGGTCTTCGACGACTTCCAGTTATCGTCCGCGCGTTGAAAGCCCCAGCTGTCGTTGAGCGTCATGCAGCTCTCCCAGGCGCGTCCACCCTTTTCCGCGGTGATGTGCTGCTCCGGTGTGGAGAAGTCTCCCAGCAGGCCATTGCGGTTGTTGACGATGATGTCGGGCTGCAGCGAGAAGACCATCTTGTTCATCTTCTCGGACTCCCAGCCATCGGCTTTGAGGGGCCAGCTCACGTCGTACCAGAGCACGTCGATCTTGCCGTAGTTGGTGAGCAGCTCGCGGATGAGGCCGTGCGTGTAGTCGACGAAGCGGCGGCGTGCTGCCTCGTCGGTCGCGCACTTTGCGCCATCCGGATGGTGCCAGTCCATGAGCGAGTAGTAGAAGCCAACACGCAGGCCTTCGGCGCGTGCCGCGTCGACGTATTCGCGCACGAGATCGCGCTTCGGACCCTGCTTGACGGCGTTGTAGTTGGTGAGCTTCGTATCGAAGTTACAGAAGCCTTCATGATGCTTGGTGGTCATCACCATGTACTTCATGCCGGCAGCCTTGGCGAGCTTCGCCCACTGACGCTGCGAGCCGGGCGCAGGGTTGAAGACGGGCGCGAGCTTCTGGTACTCGGGAATGGGGATGGCCTCGTCTTCCATGGCCCACTCATGCCGCGCGTGCTGACTGTAGAGGCCGAAGTGGATGAACATGCCGAACTTGGCTTCATGCCACCACTTCATGCGACGCAGCTGGTCGGGCGTGGAGGCTGGCGGCGCATCGGGCTGCGCGCCCGGGGTCTGCGCGAGTGCTGTCCCGGCTACTCCCAACGAGGCCATGGCGGCGCCTCCTCCAAGAAGTACATCACGGCGGCTGAGCATTTTGGGATCCATCGAGTCTTTCCTTTGAGCGAGGTTTAGAGGAGCTGAAGAGGTCCGGGGCGATGAGTCTAAGGTGGCGCGGTGCGGGGGCACAGCGCTGCAGACCGGGACAACGCGTGACGAATCAGAGGCGCGAATCGGTGCCGACTATTTTTATCAGCAAAAGGTGTGTTTTAGATAGAGGCGGATGCAAATCGACCCGACAAGGGGAACGATCCCGGTGGGACCCGGGGCAGAAGTTGGGTTGCGTCCTGAATCAGGCTACGGATTGTGGGGTGTTTCCCGTGAGTCGCCTGGCACCCATCGACCTAGCAGATGCGCGGAAGCTGCTCGCCAATCTGGAGCGGAAGGATGCGCGTGGCGCCAAAGCGGGTGCGTTCGACCAGCGTGCCGCGATGGTCCGCGACGACCTCGCCGATGATTGCGGCAGCGTGTCCCAGAGGGTTCGCACGCATCACCTGGAGAACGCGCTCGGCGTCTTCGGGAGCGACGATCGCGACCAGCTTGCCCTCGTTCGCAATATAGACAGGATCCATACCAAGGATCTCGCAGGCGGACGCAACAGCGGGCCGCACCGGCAGCGCGGTCTCGTCGATGCGAATGCCGACGCGCGATGACTGGGCGATCTCATTGAGCGACGTAGCAAGGCCACCCCGCGTGGGATCGCGGAGCACATGCACCTGGCCGGAGGCTGCGAGCATCGCCTCGACCAAGGGATGGAGTGCTGCGGAGTCGCTCTCGAGCACTGTCTCGAAGGAGAGGTTTTCGCGGCGGCTCATCACGGTCATACCGTGGTCACCTAGTGTTCCGCTGACGAGAACGACATCGCCGACCTTGGCCTTCGAGGGGGCCGGCGGGTGATCCGTCATGACGACGCCGATGCCAGCGGTGGTGATATAACAGCCATCGGCGTGGCCACGTTCCACGACCTTGGTGTCGCCGGTAACGATGCGCACGCCCGCGTCACGCGCGGCCTGCGCCATGCGATCTACGATGGCGGCCAGGGTCTTCATCTCGAGACCTTCTTCGAGGATGAAGGACGCACTGAGGTAAAGAGGCCTGGCGCCGCTCATGGAGAGATCGTTGCAGGTACCGTGGACGGCGAGTTCGCCGATGCTGCCGCCGGGAAAGAAGAGCGGATGCACAACGTAGGCGTCGGTGGAGAAGGCGATGCGGCCGGCGGGAAGAGTCAGCACGGTGGAGTCGGCCATCGCTTCGAGATCGTCGTTGCGGAAGGCGGGGACAAAGAGATTCTCGATGAGCTCGGCCGAGAGGCTACCGCCGCCGCCGTGGCCCATGACGATGCGCGGATAGTCGCGCAGCGGGAGCGGGCAGCTCCATTGTTCGATCACAAACTCTACTTCGCTGAGCATAAGAGTTCCTCTGCGGCGATCAGCCGGCCGTAGTTGTAATAGGCGGAGCATGCGCCTTCATTGGAGACCATGGTCGCGCCGAGGGGTGTGCGTGGCGTGCACTGTTTCCCAAAGGCGGGGCACTGGTTGGGCTTGAGCAGGCCTTGCAGGACCTCGCCACTGTGGCAGAGCGGGGACTCGTTGGCGACGATGCCTCCGACGCTGAAGCGATGCTCGGCGTCGAAGTCGCGGTAGGCGTCACTCAGGGCCCAGCCGCTGCGAGGGATGACACCTATTCCTCGCCAGGCGCGATCGATGGTGGTGAAGACGCGCGAAAGCAGTGCCTGCGCTGGGAGGTTGCCCTGTTCGCTGACAGCCCGTTCGTAGGCATTCTCGACGCGAGCTTCGCCGCGCTCCAGCTGGCGCACGCAGGCGAGGATGCCGGCGAGCAGGTCGTAGGGCTCGAAGCCGGTAACGACGATGGGGACGTGGTACTTCTCGGCGAGCGGGGGGTACTCCCACGTGCCCATGACGCTGCATACATGGCCTGCAGCGAGGAAGGCATTGACGCGGGTTGCGGGCGAAGACAGGATGGCCTCGATGGCCGGTGGCACGAGGACATGCGAGACGAGTGCGGAGAAGTTGCGGATGCTCTGCTGGCGCGCGACCTCGATGGCCATGGCGTTCGCGGGCGCGGTGGTCTCGAAGCCGATGGCGAAGAAGACGACCTCTCGGCCGGGGTTCTCGCGGGCGATCTTCACGGCATCGAGCGGCGAGTAGACGATGCGGACGTCGCCACCTTCGCTCTTGATGCGGAAGAGATCCTTGTCCGAGCCGGGAACGCGGAGCATGTCGCCGAAGGAGCAGAAGATGACGCCGGGACGCGCGGCGATGGCCAGGGCGCGATCGATGGCGACGAGCGGCGTGACGCAGACCGGGCAGCCGGGGCCGTGGATGAGACGGATCTCCTTCGGGAGGAGTTGATCGAGGCCGTTGCGGAGGATGGAGTGTGTCTGGCCGCCGCAGACCTCCATGAGGCTCCACGGGCGGGTGACGGTCTCGCGTATCTCCGCGAGCAGCCGCTGCACGGCTCCCGAGTTACGAAACTCTTCCTGGTACTTCATACGAGCTGATCTCCTGCTGAACGCTGCGTCTCATGCCTCGCGGGCTTACGAGCTTTCGAATGCGCCGAGCTCGCCGAACTCTTCTTCAAAGAGCCCGAGGTCCTTGAAGGTGCGGATGCTCTTCATCGCGGCAGCTTCATCGAGCTTGTTGATGGCAAAGCCGACGTGGACGACGACGTACTCGCCGACGGCGATCTCCGGCAGGTAGGCCAGGCAGACCTCCTTGACGATGCCACCGAAGTTGACGCGGCCCATCTGCATGCCGTTCTCGCCGTAGATCTCTTTTACCTGTCCTGGTACAGCAAGGCACATCTCGAGCTCCTTATCCTTTGCCGCAAATTACGAGATCACAGCACGTCTGCCCGCGTCTGCGATGGCCATCACATACCTGGACTGAGGGCTTTGCAGCTCCAGAAGGAACGCCAGCCACTCCTCCATACCCACGCCACGCTTGGCGGAGACGGCGAAGATGGTCATACCGGGGCGTACTTCGTGGATGTTGGCCTCCGCCACCTCGCGGTCGAACTCGCACGCTTCCGCGATGTCCATCTTGGTGATGACGGCGACGTCCGCACTGTTGAAGATGCCGGGATACTTCAGCGGCTTGTCTTCGCCTTCTGTGACGGAGAGCAGAGCGACGCGAACCGCCTCGCCGAGATCGTAGTTGGACGGGCAGACGAGGTTGCCGACGTTTTCGATGAAGAGGATGTCCAGATCTTCGAGCGCCCAGCCTTCGAGGTGACGCTCGATCATGCCCGCGTCGAGATGGCAGCAGCCATGCGTGGTGATCTGGCGGACGGGAGCGCCACTCTCCATGAGGCGGTGAGCGTCGTTGTCGGTCTCGAGATCTCCGACGAGAGCGGCGACGCGGAGCCCATGTTCGCGCAGGGCAGTGAGGGTCTTCTTGAGGAACTCCGTCTTGCCGGTTCCGGGGCTGGAGACGAGGTTGAGCACCAGTAATTCTGCCTGCTGGAAGCGGGCGCGCAGGTTGCGGGCTAGTTCATCGTTCTTGTTGAGCACGTTCCTTCGCAGCTCAAGTACTCGCGTTTCCATGTGCGTCTCCTCCTGCCGCATCAGCACGGCGCCTGCTCTGACTGCGGTGTTTCGATCTCGACCGATTCAATTGCCAGCTCGCGGCCGCTGCGGAAGTCACCGCTGGGCCTGCCACAGACCGGGCAACGAAAGCTCTGGACTCCCACGAGCGTCTGCTCGCACGCGCAGGAGCTGCAGTAGATGCGGACGGGGACGTCTTCAATCTCCAGCACACTGCCGGCGAGCGGCGTTCCCTGGGTCGCGAGATCGTAGCCAAAGAGGAGCGAGTCGCGCTCCACCCCTGCGAGGGCGCCGACGCGCAGGCGGACGGAGATGACCTGCCCACCGCCCTGGTCGGCGACGGCCTTCGTTACGGTGCTGACGACGCTGTAGATGATCGAGAGCTCGTGCATATCGTTGTAGCGGAAGGGTCGGGTATCGTACTACCTGACAGCCACGTGTTCCAGACAGGAGTTGCCATGTCCCATTGCAGGCGTGCGAAGCGCGCAACGTATCAGCTTCTTCCGGCCCTTTGCTCGGTGGCTTCTTCCGTCCTCTTCGCACCAGTACACGCTCAGGAACCGGATCGGACGGTGTTGCCCGTCACACCACCTGCGTTCCGCGGGAAGATCGCTCCCGGAATTGCAGAGGCTGTTCCAGGTCGTCCGTGGCAGGTGCGGGCGCCGCAGGGCGCGCCGAACGTGCTGCTGGTGCTGATCGACGATGCGGGCTATGGCCAGTGCGGTACGTTCGGTGGGCTGATTCCCACGCCGACGCTGGACGCGCTGGCGGCGAACGGGCTGCGCTACAACCGATTTCACGTGGCGGCGCTGTGCTCGCCGACGCGCGCGGCGCTGCTGACCGGACGGAACAATCATGCGGTGGGTATGGGGACCATCACCAATCTTGCGACGGACTTTCCGGGCTACAACGCGAGCATTCCGAAGTCGGCAGCGCTGCTGCCGCAGGTACTGCAGATGAATGGATACGCGACCGCGGCGTTCGGGAAGTGGCACCTGATTCCTGAGGCCGAGGCGAAGGTGTCGGGGCCGTTCGACCACTGGCCGACGCATCAGGGGTTCGATCGCTTCTATGGCTTTCTGAACGGCGAGACGGACCAGTGGTATCCCGAACTGACCGACGGCACCAAGCCGGTGGAGATGGTAGCTCCGCAAGGGCGCAAGGCGGACTACACACTGAATGAGGACCTGGCCGACCACGCCATCCAGTGGATCAAGGAAGAAAAGTCGCTCGCGCCGGACAAGCCCTTCTTCGTCTACTTCGCGCCGGGTGCAACACACGAGCCGCTTCAGGCTCCGAAGGCTTACATCGAGCGCTTCCGCGGGAAGTTCGACATGGGCTGGGACCGCTACCGGGAGATCGTCTTCGAGCAGCAGAAGAAGCTGGGCGTGATTCCGGCGGATGCGAAGCTGACGCCCAGGCCGAAGGAGATTCCGGCGTGGGACTCGCTGACACCGGAGCAGAAGAAGGTGGAGGCGCGGCTGATGGAGGTCTTCGCCGGCTTCATGGCTCAGGCCGACCACGAGATCGGGAGAGTCATCACCGCGATTCACGACACGGGCCAGATGGACAACACGATGATCGTCTTTATCGCGGGCGATAACGGGGCGAGTCTTGAAGGCGGTGTGCAGGGAACGTCGAATGCGATGGCTTCGATCAACGGCGTTGGGCCGACGGCGGCCGAGATGCTGAAGGAGATCGATGAGCTGGGTGGACCCCACACCACACCGCACTATCCGGTGGGCTGGGCGTGGGCAGGCAACACTCCCTTTCAGTGGGGCAAGCGGATCGGATCGCATCTCGGAGGGACGCGCGACCCGATGGTGGTGACGTGGCCGGCGGGGATCAACGATCACGGGGGGTTGCGCACGCAGTTTGAGGACGTGACGGACGTTGCACCGACGATCCTGGATGCGGCGCACATCCCTGTTCCGACCGAGGTGAACGGCGTGAAGCAGCAGCGCATGGATGGCAGGAGCATGCTGGCGACGTTTGCCTCTGCGAGCGCTCCGGGGCTGCGGACGACGCAATACTTTGAGATGCTGGGCAACCGCGCGATCTACCACGATGGCTGGATGGCAGCGTCGCGCAGTGGCTCGCTGCCGTGGGTGTACTCGAGCGAACCGCCGGCGGATCCGAACAAGCTGCCATGGGAGCTCTATCACCTGAGCGAGGATTACTCCGAGGCAGACAACGTTGCGGCCGAACATCCGGAGAAGGTTACGGAGCTGGCGAAGGTCTTCGACGAACAGGCGCGCGAGAACAATGTCTACCCGATCGATCCGCGCTTCGGCGGGCGACAGCCGCGGCCCGAAGGTCATCACTTTACGTACTACACCGGCACCGGGCATCTGTATCTGTCACTAACGCCTGCATACGAAAACCACTCGCACACGATCACGGCTTACGTGGACATACCGAAGGGCGGAGCGAATGGCGTGCTGATGGCCGATGGCGGCGAAGGCGGTGGCTTCAGCCTTTTTCTGAAGGACGGCAAGCCGAGCTACACCTACAACTACTTCAAGCGGAAGATCACAACGGTCTCTGCGCAGGATGCCTTGCCGCCGGGACCAGCTAAGATCACGTTGCGTTTCGTGGAGGCCAGTAAGAGCGTCGGAGGTCCTGCGGACGTGGTGCTTGAGGTGAACGACAAGCGAGTGGCGTCGGCACATCTTCCTGACACAGTGCGCGTGGCGTTCTCCTTCGAAGAGACCTTCGATGTGGGAGAGGACAGTGCCTCAGCGGTGGGGCCTTATGAGAGCCCGTTTCCGTTCACCGGAACGATCGATCACATCGATCTCGACGTTGAGCCTTGAGCCTTGAGCGAGAAGACGGCTGGCGAAAAAAATGCGTGTCGCAGCAGGAAGCTACGACACGCCCGGAGAGTTCACCTGTAACGTCAGCTACGGAATGTTGTTCTGCAGCGTGACCACCGCCTTGTCGCTGCCGGGATCAAGCGCCTGCTTCGCCTTTCGCAAGTCGCAGCCGGAGAGCAGTACGTCGCTCGTACCTTCGCCACTCGCACGCAGGAAGCTCGCACAGTTCGCGGGCGCCTGCGTATCGCGGACCCACACGGCGGAGCTTGCATGCAGGGAGATTACCGGCTCTGCACCTCGGATCGGTGTTGTGCGAAGGTTTGAGATGCCGACCTCATGCACATCATCGAGCACGAAGGTGGGCCGCATCTCGGCTTCGGGGTTGCGGAACTCGATATCGCGCAGTTGTATGTTGCGTGCGTGACGGAGATACATACCTGAGGCAGGCAACATACCGAACATGCGCGCCTCGGGGTACTTGTCTTCCTTCTCGGGCACCTTGAGGTCAACCCACTCGGGCTTTGGCTCCAGCACGTTTTCGATGCGCACGTTGGAGATGGTGACATTCTCGACGAAGTGGCCGGGAATACCGACGATGGAGCCCGCGAGCAAAGCCTCCGAAGCTTCGATGTTGCTGATGGTTACATTGCGCACACCGTTCTGCGGGTAGTGATGCTTGTTCGCGCGATTCCCCAGGCGAAGGAAGATGGGCGTGCGGGTGCGCTGCATGCGGATGTTGGTGATGGTGACACCGTCGATCCAGCCACCATCCACCGTCTCCAGTGCAATACCGGCGATAACACGGTCCTTGTAGGGTCCGGGGGAGTTATAGATGACCGAGTTAGAGAATACGATGTTCTCGAAGCCGCCCTCTGTCGCTGTTCCAATCTTGAAGCCATTGCAGCAGGTCGTCAGCGTGCAGTTGGTCACGGTGACGTTGCTGGTCAGCCGCGGGGCCGTGCCGTAAGGATTCTCACTCTTGAAGCAGATCGCATCGTCTCCTGTGTCGATCGCACAGTCCGAGATGAAGACGTTCTGGCAACCGCAGATATCCATGCCATCTGTGTTGGAGCCGTAGTTCGGGTTCTTGATGTTGAGCCCATGGAGGACGACGTTGTCACAGTTGATAGGCCGCATCGTCCAGCCTGAGGCGTTTTCGATGCGGAGCCCTTCGATGCGCAGCCAGCGGCAGCTGACGAACTCGAGCATCGGACTGGGACGGCCGTTCGGATTCTTCTTGTAGGCGTGTGCGGTCACCTCGGCCCATTGGTCGTCCTCAGGGAGCGGCTTGCGTCCTGAAGGAAGCCAGAAGCTGGGGCCCTGGCCATCGATCCTTCCCGGGCCTGCAAGCGTCACGTTCTCCGCATCGCGAGCAAAGATGAGATGAAACTGATTGGCATCGCCCTTGAGCGAGGGACCCTTCATCCCTGTGTAATCGCTCATCTCGGTGCTGCCGAGGATGGTCGCGCCGGCCTCGACGTAGAGCGTGACGTTGCTCTTCAGTTCGACGGTGCCGGAGCGGTAGACGCCGGGCGGGAGGTAGACGATGCCACCGCCTGCCGCGGTGCAGGCATCGATGGCTTTGTTGATGGCAGGCGAATCGAGCGCCTTGCCATCGCCGCGTGCTCCGAACGCACGAGGATCGAAGAAAGTGGGCCGCTGACCATGCGCCGTCTCCTGCCCGGCGAAGGGCAGAGAGACGGCGGCAGCACCCGCTGCGGTCAACGAACGAAGGACACTGCGGCGATCAATCACGAACGAGGCTCCTGCAAGGTTAGAAGACAAACTCAGCGCCGATACGAATCACGCGCGAAAGGTTGGCGGTGTTGGGATTGAGCTTGCCGAAGGTCGTTGCCGCCGGCGTGGGCGTGATGATTGGCGTCGTGCCGTTTACGGTGTACGTCTCGCCGCTGGTCAGCGGATCATTGGCCGTGCTGTTCGCCGCGAAGTACACGGGATGGTTGAAGACGTTGTTGAAGGTACCGATGAGGTTGAGCTGGTAGCGCTCCTTGATGTAGAAGCCCTTCTTCACGCGCATATCGAAGAGGAACTCGCGCGGCGAGCGGGCGCCAGTGAGGGTACGAGGTGCGTTACCCAGCGTTGGGGCTCCGACCGTTCCGGGCGGCGTGCAGCTTACCGGCGTGCCCGTGGAGTTGACGGTGCAGCCAAAGGCTGCGGCGTTGAGATACGGCGTGAAGGTACCACCGTTCAGGCCGAAGGGATTGTCCTTCCAGTGCGGGTTGATGAGCGGCACACCCGGAATGAGGTTGGGCCGAAGGACGTAACCGCTGGGCAGCGCAGCACTGCTGCAGAAGTTCTTGGTGGTGCAGCCATTCGTTCCGTTCGGCGTAAACGACACGAAGTTACCGTTCGCACCTGAACTGTTGCCGAAGATGACGAAGTTGGGGTAGCCCGAAGCCACGGTCGCGATGCCGGCAGTGGAGATGTTGCCAACGATCTGGTTCAACAAGGTGTGGTGCAGATCGAAGCGCTCCCCTTTGCCGAAGGGAAGGTTGGCGTTATAGCCCACCTTGAGGCGGCTGGGCTGATCGTAGCTGGAGACGGCCCATTCGCCGAAGGCATTGCTCGGGTCCTGCGGTGCTGTCGTACCGAAGTTGCCGAGGCTGCCCGCGTTGGTGTCTGGCACGTTGTCCATCGACTTCGACCAGCTGTAATAGACAAGCGCCGTGAGGTTGTGGCCGATGCGCTCGATCGCCTTGAGATACAGCGCGTTGTACTCGTTGGTGCCGCGCCGGGCGTAGCTTTCGGTGATGCTCTGGTTGAAGAAGTTCTGGTACGGATTCAAGCGCTGCAGGTTGGTTTCGGAGACCAGCGAGCTGGTTCCCGGGGTCACGATGCCGTAGGTGTTCGTCGAAGAGGCCGCGAGGTTCTGGTGCTGGCTGATCGCATTGTCGATGGTGTTCAGCGAGGGCACATTGATAGCGCCGGCAAAGCTGCCAACCAGGTGCACGCCGTGCAGGCCCTGGTAGGTGCCTTCGAGCAGCGTATTGTGCAGCTCGTACTGCAGGGTGACGTTGTAGTTCTGCATGTAGGGCACAGCGGAGGTCTGCTGGATATACGTGGGCGTGAAGCCCTGCGCGGTGGAGATAGCCGTGCCGCGCTGTGCATTCAGGGCTGCATAGGCTCCGGTAAGCGGGCCAACTCCGTTGGTGATGTAGTCGGTGATGTTCGGCGCATTCACCGAGCCCACGTTGTACGTCACCTGCTGCGCCGAGATGTTGAAGTTAGGATCGGGCAGGTTCTCGTAGCCGGTAAGCGGAAGACGCATCATGCCATAAGCAGCACGCGCGGAAAGGTGCGGCGTGGGGGCATACTCCAGACCGATGCGAGGCTCAAACCCATGCCAGTTCGTGGGCCAGAGATTGCGGCCCAGGCCGCAGGTGCCGGAGAAGCAGAACGCTGCAGGTGAGTTGAGGGTGCCTACGGTGATGTTCTGATTCAGCAGGATCGTTCCCTGGTTGTTGTACTTCTCGGTGCGGGGCGTCTCCACCTCATAGCGCAGGCCGAGGTTGAGGGTCATGTGCGGCGTCACCCGCCAATCGTCCTGAAAGTAGCCGGCGTTGTAGTGCCAGCGATAGTAGCCAGGGACGTTCGTCGGTGCGGCGCTGTAGGTGTTGATCTCACCGAGGATGAAGGTTGCTTCCGCGTTGCCGCCGGTTCCGGCCGAGGTGCCGGTGGTGTTGGTCAGGGTCTGCGAGAAGTTGTAGGCTCCGCCGTAGGTCTTGGAGTAGTCATACTCGTTGGACTGGATCCAGCGCAGGTCCACGCCAAACTGGAAGAGGTGGCTGCCGTGGGTCCAGGTGAAGTCGCCGCCGCCGATGAAGTTCTGGTCGACATCGGTGTAGGGGGTGGAGGCGCCGAGCTGCAGCGTGGAGGTGCCAAGGGTGCCCAGCGCAGGGAAACCAACCCCAGCGGCCGCAGGCGTCAACCCGTACTTCGCGCCGAAGTCCTCGGTGAGCGCACCCGCCGGCGGGGTGCGCTTCTCGTTCACGCGCAGGAAGGAGTAGCGCAGCACGCCCACCAGGCTGGAGCTGAAGGTGTGCGTGTAGCCGATGGCGAGGTCGTTCGTGGCGATCACGTCCGTGGGAACCTGATTGATCGGGCTCGATTGGGACAGCGCGAAGAAGCGTGGTCCGGAGATGGGGACATCCGCATAGCGCACGTAGATCTGGTTGGAGTTGTTGAACTGATGGTCGATGCGGAAGCTCCAGCGGTTGTCAACGTCCGAGACACCACGCTTGTAGTTCGCATTGTTGCCCGAGTTGTCGTAGGTCCCGTCTGCGTGGTCGAAGGTGACATACGGCCCAGGATTGGAGGGCGTGGGGAGAAGCGACAGCACGTACTTCGCAAACGGATTAGCCGCAAGCTGGTTGGAGACATCATCCACGCCGTGGGGGCCCGTCGCCTGCGTGTGTGCCGAGCCGAGCGTGCTGATGGGGAAGCCCTGCGCGTTGGCGGTGCTGTTGATGTAGATGCCGCCGATGCGCGCGGCGTTAAGGGCCGCTGCGTAGCCGCTGGTCTTCAACACGGTCGGGTCCAGCAGTGTCAGCGAGTCATGCAGATAGCCGGTCAGGTCCTCTGGCGTGTTGAACGAGCCGCGATAGGACTGCGCATTCTGGATGCGGGCCGGCTCGCCGGCGGCGTAGAAGAAGGTCCTGTCCCTGCCGTTGTACAGCCCGGGGATGCGCACCGGGCCGCCGATGTAGAAGCCGTAGTAGTTCTCATGCTGGGCGTTGGGCGCCGTGTTTCCCAGCGGGAAGGCGTTGAAGAAGGGATCGGTGTGCCGCCAGGTGATGCGTCCGTGGTAGGCATTGGTGCCGCTGCGGGTGGCCTGTACGATGACGCCGCCGCCGGTGCGGCCGTAGCGCGCCGAGAGGCCGGAGGTGATGACTGTCGTCTCCTGCACGACCTCGTTGGAGAGATTGAGGCCGGTGCGGGCGTAGCTGGCCTGGGTGACGTCGGAGCCATCGACGAGGATCGACCCGGTTCCCGGAGGCGCGCCGGCGATGGAGATGCTTGCGCCGGGGACGACGGGGCCGGTGGTGATGACCGGGTTCTCGCCGAAGACACCGCCGGGGACCGAAGGATCGCCCGTGACGCCGGGGACGAGCAGCGCAGCGCCGAGGGAACTGCGGTCGGGATAGGGCAGGGCCTCGACGATCTGGTGGTCGACGGTGGTTGCGACGTCGGGGCTGGTGGTGGCTACCTGCAGTGCGTCTTCGGTGACGGTGACGGTCTCATTGACGCTACCGACCTTGAGCACGGGGTTGACCGTCGCGGTCTGGTCCGCGCTGACGACGATGTTGTGGACGATCTCGTTCTCGAAGCCGGTTCCGTTGACGGTCATGGTGTAGCTGCCGGGGTTCAGCGAACGGACGCTAAAGACACCGGACTGGTCGGAGCGGGTGGTGAGGCGAACCCCGGTCTCGTCGCCGACGATCGTCAGCTGCACGCCCGGAATGGCGGCGCCGTGGCCGTCCTTGATGACGCCGGAGAGAGCGCCCTGGCCGGTCTGAGCGAGAAGAGAGACAGAGTGCAGCGGGGGCAGCAGAAGGGCGGCGGCCAGAGCGAACCGCCACGCCGGGCGAGAGCAGGTGTTGCGAAACGAGAGTAGTGCCATGGGACTCCTGAAGGGACTTGCGGTATCGCCTGGAGCTTCCGCGACGCCTTTCGAGACGCGCTACGGTGCTCTTTTGCGGACCCCGAAGCATCCCCCAGGAACCCCATGCACTCGCAAGTCAATTCACTGGAAAGACCCACGTAAGGAGTTGTAAGGAGCTTTCCAGATCAATGCGAAGTGGCTTGTGGCCATGTAGTTACAGGCGTTGCGGACATGCGGAAGCGAAGCTCGCCTCCGGCGAGGATCTCGGCGTGAGAGATCCACGCTCGGGTGAGAGGCTTGCCGTTCAACGTCGCCGCAGCAATATATGGATGGCCCGGACCTGCGTTGTCGGCCACGATGCGGAAGGTTCCGCCGCCAGGCAGATGCAGCGTGACCGACGGGAAGAGCGGCGTACCGATGGCATAGCGTGGCAGCCCCGGCGTAACCGGATAGAAGCCCATGGCGCTGAAGACATACCAGGCCGACATCTGGCCGGAGTCGTCGTTGCCGATGAGCCCGTCGGGGCGATCGGTGTAGGAAGCGAAGAGGCCGGCGAGGTGCCGCTGCGCCTTCCAGGGAGCGCCCGCCTCGTCGTACAGGTAGGCGATGTGGTGGCTGGGCTCGTTGCTCTGATCGTAGGCGCCGTCGGCAAAGAGCTTGTCGAGCTTTGCGACGAAGGCCTCGCGACCGCCCTCCGCGGCGATCAGGCCGGGGACATCCTGCATGACGAAGAAGGTCTGCTGCGAGGCGAGGGCTTCGGTGAGCCAGCGGAACTGCTTGTTGGGGTCGAAGGGCGTCACCCAGGAGCCGTCTTCGTGGCGTCCACGAGCGTAGCCGGTGGAGGGGTCGAGGACGTTGCGCCAGTTCCCTGCCCGTTTCGCGAAGAGCTCGGCGTCGGTGGTGTGGCCGAGGTCGGCGGCGAAGCGCGAGACGAGGCCATCGTCGAAGGCGTACTCCATGGTGCGCGAGACCTGCTCCTCCTGGTGGGGCGAGAAAGCGTCGAGGACGTGGTCCTCGAGCGGGATGTAGCCAAACTTCAGGTAGGAGGCGAGGCCCCGGCGGCCCCGGCCATCGGCGGACTCGGCGGCGTTGGGAACGTCAGCGGCGTTGTGGCGCACGAGGCGGTAGGCCTCGGAGACGTCGAAGCCGCGAATGCCCTTGGCGAAGGCGTCGTAGATGATGGCGATGGCGTGGTCGCCGACCATCTCCGAGGTGTAGTTGTTCCAGGCCGGGAAGATGGGCAGGAACCCGCCTTGCTGCCCCTTGGCGACCAGCGAACGGACCATGTCCCGGTCGCGGTCAGGCGCGAGCAGGGTGAAGAGCGGATGCACGGCGCGGAAGGTATCCCAGGCGGAGAAGTCGTCGTAGTAGGTGAAGCCTTCGGCATGCATCAGCTTCGAGGGGTCGGCGAAGCGGGGATAGGCACCATCGGAGTCGGAGACGGTGCGAGGGTGCGCAAAGGAGTGATAAAGCGAGGTATAGAAGACCTCACGCTGGTCTTTGGGGGCGTCGGGATCGATTTCGACCTGCCCGAGGAGCTCGTTCCAGCGGGCGGCGGTATCGCGCTCGACGGCGGCGGCGTCCCAGCCCGGAATCTCGGCGACGAGGTTGCGCCGGGCCTCCTCGACGCTGACGAAGCTGGTGCCGATGCGGGCGAGGAGGGTCTCGCCGGGCCGAAGCTCGAAGCGGAGGTAAGCGCCGGTCTGGGCCGCTACGCCCTCCAGCGTGGGCTGATTCGCTGAGCCATCGTGCCTCCCGGTGGTATCCCAGGTGCCGCTGGATTTGATCGGGTGATCGAACTGGACGACGAAGTAGCCGGAGAACCCGGCGGGCTCCCCGGCTCGGGCGTACAGCCGGCGGGCAGGGTTGGAGCCGCTGATCTCGTTGTGGGCACGGTCGATGGTGGTAGATCCGCCGGCGGCCCAGGCATTGTTCTGAAGCACGACCCAGGCCGGTGCGTCGTGGCGGAAGGTGAAGCTCATGAGGCCGGAGCGGGTTCGCCCGGTCGCGACGATACCGATTCCCTGCTCGGGCAGGTCGAGCCGGTAGGCGGCGGGCGAAAGGTGCTCGTGGGCGTGGTCGAAGGGGACGGCGCGCGCCGCGGATTCGAGGCGGAGGTTGCCCGACTCGGGCATCAGGGTGAAGCTGCCGTAGTCTCGCACGCAGGAGCCCGAGATCCAGTGCGTCCCCCGGATGCCGCTGAAGGTCCGGTCGGTATCGTAGTAGGGTGCGATGCACTTGACCTCGCCGGCGCGGGTCTCGGGGCTCCAATAGGTCATGGCAAAGGGAGCGCCCACCCACGGAACGATCTGGCCCTGGCCAGCGGTGCCGATGCGAAGATTCAGGCTCTCCAGCGGGGAAAGCCTGGGGTGGGTGGAAGGTGTTTCCGACGGGTGCGGGGAGCTTTGGGAGGGTGCCGCGAAAGGAAAAGCCAGAGAGAGAGCCAAGGGTAGCAGTGCTATAGTGGACGCCGATGCCATCTGCATAGCGTCCCGATCCGGGGGGCGATGTGCAAGCAAATTAGCCGTAAAACGTGAGTCCTTACGTAAGAACTCACAGTGAAAACGTAGAGAATCCGGCAACTTTGGAGTTTTTTGACGAAGGCCCGGCATAGGCTTGTGAGGTTGGATTCGAAGTGTCAGTGACCCTGCAGCGCGAGACGAAGGGCCTTCGCGAGTCGCCGGGAACAGCTCGCTCGTCTGCGCCACTGGATCCTGAAGCTTGCCGGAGGGTGGTGGAGCGGATCTGTGAGTCTGCGGAGGTGCGTCGCGCGGCGCGGCTGCGCGACTTCCTCCACTACGTGAGCCGACGCACCCTTGAACAGCCGGAGGTTCCGGTCAGCGAGCAGGAGATCGGCGTTCATGTCTTCGAACGGCCGGCGGACTACGACACGGGCGTGGACAACATCGTCCGCGTCAATGCCTCGGAGCTTCGCAAGCGCATCACGGCGTACTTCGCGGCAGAGGGCGCACGCGAGCCGGTGTGGTTCGACATCCCGCGCGGCAGCTACGCGCCAAGGTTCTTCATTCCGGAGACGAGCGCACCCCCGACGCCGCCAACTACCGGCGTCTCGGTCCCCATCGAGCATGCGGTCATGGCCATCCAGGCGGACACGGCTCGAATCGAAGCGCATCCTCTGCCTGCATCGACCTCAAGCCCCAGCGGCGTTGAGAGAAGGTTGCTGTTCGCGCTCATCGGGGTGCTGCTTTGTGCCTGCATCGCACTCGCCATCGCGTGGCGCAGCGCGGCGGGTGCTGCAGCAGTTGGGCGCGGCGGGCCCACAGTACGTGCTTTCTGGTCACCCGTTCTCGAAAGCTCGCGGACTACGGACGTGGTGCTGGCGGACACCTCGTTTACCCAGGCCGAAGATGTGCTTGGGCACCAGATCCCGCTCGACCAGTACCTGAAGCACACCTATGTGACAGAGCTGAACCAGTCGCAGCTGGCGCCTGAGTTCAAGTCAGCGATCACCGCGCTGGTGGACAGGAACTATGGCAGCTTCGGCGACTTCCAGGTAGCGCGTCGGATCCTGTCGCTCGCACCGCGCTCGCCGAACCTCAACCTTGTGTACGCTCGCACGCTCGAACCACCGACGCTGAAGACGGACAACCTGGTGCTGATCGGCAGCAGCTACTCCAACCCATGGAGTTCGTTGTTCGAATCGCGGCTGAACTTCCTGGTCGTATCGAACGGCTTCCACCAGCTGATGTCGGTGACGAATCGGCAGCCGGGGAGTGGAGAACAGGCGAGTTATGAAGCTCCAGCGCAGGCGGGAGCCTCGGTGGGCTACAGCGTCGTCGCCTCGCTGCCGAGTGAGGATGGGCACGGTGAGGTGATCCTGCTCGAAGGGACCTCGGCCGAAGCCACGGAGGCAGCGGGTGAGTTCCTCACCTCCGAAGATCAGTTGCGTCACCTTCAAAGCGTGATGCATGAGCCTTCGCTGCGGCACTTTGAGGTGCTGCTTCGGACGACGAGGCTGGCAGCGACGCCGCTCTCGGCGGAGATCGTGGCCTGGCGCAAGCGCTAGGCGGTGTTCGGTCCCGCGGCTTGGGCTGCAGCTTTCTCCCCTGTTACACTTCCGCCAACACCCCTTTGTCTGGCCGCTGTTCCGGGCCATCTATGAAACGCCGCGGCCCTCGTCTCCGCAGCACGCTCGCTCTCGATCCAACGCCATACAACGGCGGGTCGTGAGTCGCCGCATCTGTTCCGGGACTTGATGAGCGCTGCATACCCTGCAATGTCTCCGGGCGAAACCGGAACGCCTCTCCTTTTCTCTGCTGCGCCCTTTCAACCTGCAATCACCAAGGAGCGAATCGATGTCCCCGAACAACTCACGCCGCCACAGAAGCTCTCCGGCACGACGCTGGGCTGCACTTGGCGCTGCCGCTGTACTGCTTGTCCCTTCTGCGATGGTCGCGCAGAGCAAAGCGATGTCCGCAGCGAAATCCACGACAGCCGCTGCCACGAAGCCTGACAGCAACGCAGCTCGCAAGCAGGCGTTGATTGCAGCGATCGACAAGCAGGCCAAGCAGGCGCAGGTGATGAACGACATGATCTTCAGCTTTGGCGAGCTGGGGTTCCAGGAGTTCGAGACGTCGAAGTATCTCGTCGACGTGCTGGAGAAGAACGGCTTCACGGTCGAGCGCGGGATCGACGGCATCCCCACGGCGTTCATGGCGACCTGGACCAACGGCACAGGTGGGCCAGTGATTGCGCTGGGATCGGACATCGACTGCATCCCGCAGGCCTCGCAGAAGCCTGGTGTGGCGTATCACGATCCCATCGTGCCGGGGGCTCCGGGGCATGGCGAGGGCCATAACTCGGGCAACGTGGTGAACATCCTCGCGGCGCTGGCCGTGAAGCAGATGATGATCGACCAGAAGATTCCGGGCACGCTGAAGATCTGGCCGGGCGTTGCTGAAGAGCTGCTGGGATCGAAGGCCTACTACGTGCGCGATGGCTACTTCAAGGGCGTCGATGCGGTGCTGTTCGCGCATGTGGGCGACAACCTCGGCACAGGCTGGGGTGGGCCTTCGTCGAACGGGCTGATCTCGGTGCTGTACAAGTTCCACGGCGAGAGCGCGCACTCGGCTGCAGCGCCATGGCGTGGGCGTTCGGCGCTCGATGCCGTCGAGCTGATGGATGTGGGCTGGAACTTCAAGCGCGAACACCTGCGCCTGCAGCAGCGTTCGCACAACGTGATCCCCGATGGCGCGGACCAGCCCAACGTGGTGCCGCAGCATGCGAGCGACTGGTACTACTTCCGCGAGGCTGACTACGAGCACATCAAGGGCCTGTGGGACACGGGCGACAAGATGGCGACCGGAGCGTCGATCATGACCGGCACCACGTGGGATAGCGAAGTGCTGGGCGCCGCATGGCCAGGCCACTTCAACAAGGCCATGGCGGAGGACTCTACCGAGAACGCGAAGCTCGTTGGGCTGCCGGTGTGGAGCGACGACGATCAGAAGCTCGCGAAGGCGATCCAGACGGAGCTGAAGCAGGAGCCGAAGGGCCTTGCGACCAAGCTCGATGAGCTGCGGCCTCCGCGGCCTGCAGAGCAGTTCACCGGCGGCGGATCGGATGACATCGGCGATGTGAGCTGGGTAGTGCCGACGATCGTGCTGCGGTATCCCTCGAACATTCCCGAGATGCCAGGCCACAACTGGGCCAACGCAATCTCGATGGCAACGCCCATCGCGCATAAGGGCATCATCGCGGGCGCCAAGGTGCAGGCGATGACGCTGCTGGACCTGCTGACCAAGCCTGACCTGATGGCCGCGGCGAAGGACTACTTCGTCAACGTGCAGACCAAGGACCAGAAGTACATTCCGTTGCTGCGTCCGGGCGATAAGCCTGCGATCTGGCTCAACGAGAAGACGATGGCGACTTACCGCGAGCAGATGAAGAAGTTCTACTACGACCCGAGTAAGTACGGGACGTACCTGGAGCAGCTCGGCATCAAGTACCCGACGGTGCGCACGGCTTCCACTCCCAAAGGCCCAGCCGCAGCCAGCGACGACGAGGATGACGACAGCTCGATCCAGTAGGCAACAGCGGTAAAACGCGGCCGGCCAATGCTTTCTTGCGTGGCCGGCCGTTGCCTTTGCTTTGGGCCGGTACTCCACGCAGATGCTACAAAAGAAGAGTCCGCACCTCAACAGAAGCCATACCCAGCCAGAAGCCACATCCGCCCTGAAAGGTTTGCCTGTGTCCCCGTCCGCACGTTCTGTTCTCTCCGCCATTGCAGTTACGCTCACGATTGCATCGCCACTGATGGCGCAGACGCCGCGCACCAAGCCTGTTACGCAGGCCGAGGTCGACAAGATCACGCGCGAAGCGATCCTGATCGACACGCACGATGATGTGACCTCGCAGACCGTGGAGGGCTATGACATCGCCACGCCCAACAAGCGCGGGCAGACGGATCTTCCGCGCATGAAGGGCTTCCTGGGTGCGGAGTTCTTCGCGGTGTTCGTTGATGCGAGCTATGACAAGGATCATCATTCGGCGAACCGCACACTGGAGATGATCGACACGGTGCGGACCGATGTGGTCCTGAAGCATCCGAATGACTTTGTCTTCTCGACGACCGCAGCGGACATCGAGCGAGCGCACAAGGAGAAGAAGATCGCCGCGCTGATGGGCATCGAAGGCGGCCATGCGATTGAGGATTCGCTGCGCCTGCTGCGCGACTACTACGCGCTGGGTATTCGCTACATGACGCTGACGCACTTCAACACCAACAACTGGGCGGACGCGCAGGGCGACATCACGAATGAGAGCGTAAAGCATCATGGCGGACTGACGCCTTTCGGTGTGGATGTGGTCCACGAGATGAATCGCCTGGGCATGATGGTGGACATCTCGCACACCGCCGACGACACATTCTATGCAGCGATCAAAGCTTCGAGCGCACCCATCATCGCTTCGCACTCGTCGTGCCGCGCGATCTCGTCGAACACGCGCAATATGACGGATGACATGATCGTTGCGCTGGCGAAGAATGGCGGCACGATGCAGATCAACTTCGATTGCGGCTACCTGTCGCAGCGTTACGATGACGAATCCAAGCCGCTGCAGACCGCGATGCGCGCGCAGTATGGCGAGATCATGAAGATCCAGGACCCCGCCGCGAAGGAGGCAGCGATCGAGAAGATGCGCGCCGAGTTCGCCAGCAAAGTTCCGCCACCGACGCTGCAGGATGTCGTCGCGCAGATCGACCATGCGGTGAAGATCGGTGGCATCGACCATGTGGGCATCGGCACCGACTTCGATGGCGTAGCGTGCGTGCCATCGGACCTCGACTCCTACAACAAGTTCCCTGCGCTGACCCGCGCGTTGCTGGAGAAGGGATACAGCGCCGAGGACATCAAGAAGATCTACGGCGGCAACCTGCTGCGCGTGATGCGGGCGGTGGAGAAGCGGGCGGAGGAGCTGAAGAACGAGGCGCCGATCGAGACAACGATCGCTACTGCAAAGTAAATTCGCGGCTGTCAGGCGAGGCCCGCTCCTGGAGCGGGCCTTTTCTGTTTGCGCTATCAGAAATCGCTTGCCTTCGTCTCATGGGAGGCTCGTATACTTGGCGGCTGTGAAGACTGCTGCCCTCTCGCTCGCGCTCTGCTCTCTCCTCGCACCGGCGATTTCCGCCCAGCGTGGCGATGCCGTCTCTTACGTGAACCCACTGGTTGGTACGCAGCGAAGCGCGATTGGCTACGGAGGCACGATGCCGTTCGTTGCGCCTCCGTTCGCGATGACGGACTGGACGCCGCAGACGCGGCAGAACAAGATCAGCGTGACGAGTTACAACTATGACGATCCGCAGATCACGGGATTCATGGGCACGCATCAGCCTGCGATCTGGATGGGGGACTACGGCTACGTCACGCTGATGCCGCAGACTGGCCCCTTGCGCGTGTTGCCGCAGGAGCGCGGGCTTGCGTACGACCATCGCGAAGAAGAGGCGAGCCCGGACCGCTACAGTGTGTGGCTGCGCACACCTGATGGCCAGCGCATTCACGCCGAGATGACGGCAACCGATCGCTGCGCTCTCTTGCGCTTCACCTTCCCCAAAGGCGTAGCTGGGCGTGTGCTCGTGGAGACGGCGCGGGCAGGCATCGAGGGGCATGTTGCCATCGATGGCACAACGCATGACATCGTCGGCGACAATCCCGACCGCATGGACAAACACCTTGGGCCGCTGGCCCTGCCGAACTTTCGTGGTTACTCCGTTGTGGAGTTTGAGCAGGCGCCAACGAACGAGAGGACTTTCGACGGCGAAGACAAGACGTTGCCGCACGGTGCGTATGCGGAGTTCGCTGCCGGCGAGACGGTACTTGTGCGCGTGGGCACATCCTTCCTGAGCGCAGAACAGGCGCGTGACAATCTTCGACGGGAGCTTCCCGACTGGGACTTTGAACGTGCGCGGGCGAAGCTGCATGCGACGTGGGAGGAGAAGCTTGGGCGGTTGAAGATCGATGGTGCGACGGATGCGGAAAAGACGCGGCTCTATACGGCGCTCTATCACTCGCTGCTGTATCCGCGCGAGTTCTCCGAATATGGCCGCTACTACAGCGCCTATGACGACGCTGTGCACAATGGAGCGAGCTACACCTCGTTCTCTATCTGGGATACGTTTCGTGCCGAGAACAGCCTGCTGACGCTGGTGGCTCCAGAGCGCGTGGATGGCATGATCACCGCGCTGCTGCAGGACTTTCGCGAAGGCGGATGGATGCCGAAGTGGCCGAACCCGAGTTACACGAACATCATGATTGCGACGCATGCGGACTCGCTGGTTGCCGAGGCCGTACGCAAGGGCTTCCATGGCTTCGATCGCGAGACGGCCTGGGCTGCGGTGTACAAGGATGCGATGACGCCGCCGGACGGCGACCTCACGAGGCGATGGTCCGACCGCGAACCGCACACACCCTACGAAGCCCGGGCAGGCCTGACGCTATACAAGCAGCTCGGATACATCCCGGTGGACAAGACCGATGAGGCCGCGTCTTCGACACTGGAGGACAGCTACGACGACTGGTGCGTAGCGCAGATTGCGAAGGCTTTTGGCCGCACGAAGGACTACGGGTTCTTCCTGAGCCGCTCGCTGAACGATCGCAACCTCTACAACCCGAAGTATGGGCTGATGGACGGACGCAGGTCCGATGGCAGCTGGGCGCCGATTGGCGGCGAGCGCGATAACCCGGGCAACCGGTCGGAGTCGGGATGGACCGAGGGCAGCTCGTGGGTGTACACGTGGGCTCCGTTCCATGATCAGGCTGGGATACTCGACCTGATGGGCGGTGCGGACAACTACGCCGCGAAGCTCGACCAGCACTTCGCCGGCGGTCACAACGTGCACTCCAACGAGCCCAGCCATCACTACCCATACCTCTATGACTTCGCGGGCCAACCGTGGAAGACGCAGGCCAAGGTGCGCGAGATCGCGGCGAAGGAGTATGGCTTCGGCCCGGGTGGCCTGGATGGCGATGACGACTGCGGACAGATGTCCGCGTGGTTGCTGTTCACGGCCTTCGGCTTCTATTCCGTGAACCCGGCGAGCGGCGAATATATGATCGGAAGCCCGATGTACGGCCGCATGTCGCTGAAGCTGGCTAACGGGAAGACATTCAGCGTGGATGCGGAGAACAACTCCGCTGAGAACATGTATATCCAGAGCGCGACGATCAACGGCAGGCCGCTGAACATCCCGGTGATTACATGGGAGCAGATCCAGGCGGGATCGCATCTACGATTTGTGATGGGCGCGAAGCCCTCGCAGTGGGCCGCGCAGTGGAGGCCTACGCCGATTGCCGCGAAGCCGCTGATTGCGGTGCGTTCGTCCACACCGCAATGAGCGACTGGCCTACTTAAAGAGACTCTTCGCGCAGGTGACGTGAACTCCATCGTTGGTGTCCACGAGCTGCGTGATGCTGAGATTGCAGGCCACGCTGATCAACATGTAGGAGTCGGCTTCGGTCATGTGCTTGTTCTCGACGAGGAACTTGATCATGTTGCGAGTCGCCATCTCGGCGGCTGTCTTCAGGTCAGGCGAGAAGCCCATGGCGATATAAGACGTTGGCGTCTCTGCACGCGGCCAGCGCAAGTGCATGTCCTTGTGCACGATGAAGCGGAAGGTGCCGGTGAGGTTCGTCTCGAGCGCGGTGATGTCGACCTCGCCATCGCCCTGGCCTGCGTGCCCGTCGCCTGCTTCGAAGAGTGCGCCCTTCGAGAGCACGGGATAGTAGATGGTGGTGCCCGCGACGAGATCCTTGTTGTCCATGTTGCCGCCGTGCATCCACGGAGGAGCGCTGCTGATGCGCATGCGACCGGGCGCGACTCCCATGCTGCCAAAGAAGGGATGCAGCGGGATATCGATATTGGGCGCGAAGTGGCCAATCATCTTCTCGCGATCGAGGGGGATGATCTTGTCTCCGGAGTAGGGGAAGTCGTCCTGCAGAAAGCCGGCGCCGGGGCGAAAGTGGTTGCAGGCCCACGGTGTATCGATGTTGATCTTGACGACCTGCACCTCGAGCACATCGCCAATCTCCGCGCCTTCAATCGCGACAGGGCCGGTGAGGATGTGGCCTCCGGGGCCCTTGTCCTTGACCTCATCGTAGATCGGCTTCACGTAGGCGGGGATCTGATCTTCCGGCACGCCATCTCGCTTCAGAGCATCGACGTTGCCGCAGGTGGAGAGCGTCTGCATGATGACGGTGTCGCCAGAGTGAACTGTGAGAGCAGGCTTGGCCGAGCCGGAGTAGTAGCCCCAGGCGACGGTCGATGGCGTGGCGAGCAGGGTCTGCGGCGCGGACTGCGCGGTGGATGTCGAGACGACAAACAGTGGAAGGCCCAGTACAGCGGCGATGGCTGCAAGGCGATGCATTCTCACACGGAGCTCCGGGGAAGCTGAGATATCAGTTGCGGTGAGTTCATCCTACCGCAGCATCTCGCAGTTGCCTCGGGATAGTTAGCGAATGCCGATGATCTTATGCGTCTGCAGGCTCAGCCGCCAGGCAGGATGAGCTCGGCAGTAGTCTATGGTCGCGGCGAGGGAAGCTGCGGCGTCTGGACCATCCTTGGGCTGGAGGTAGAAGTTCTCGAAGTCGAGCTTGAGGAAGTCATCAGGATCAACCTCTTGTGGGTACACGAGCTTGAGCTCCTGACCGCGCTCGACGATGAACTTCGACCCGATCTTGGGGCTGACGCAGACCCAGTCGATGCCGTCGGGCACGGCGACGGTGCCGTTGGTCTCGACGGCGATGACGAAGCCTTCTTCGTGAAGCGCGGCGATGAGGGCGGCATCGAGTTGCAGCAGCGGCTCGCCGCCGGTGCAGACGACGAAGCGCTGAGACTTTCCGCGTTGGCTCTCTGTACTTGCGGGCCACCTGGCTGCGACGGCCTGCGCGAGCTCGCGTGCTGTGGCGAACTTGCCGCCGCCATCGCCATCGGTGCCGATGAAGTCGGTATCGCAGAACTTACAGATTGCGGAGGCGCGGTCCTCTTCGCGACCGGTCCACAGGTTGCAGCCAGCGAAGCGGCAGAAGACGGAGGGACGACCAGCGTTCGCGCCTTCGCCCTGCAGCGTGTAGAAGATCTCTTTGACGGAGTAGGCCATGGCTATTCCGTAAGCCCGCGGTAGAGCGTGGGGTCGGCGATGCCGCCCTCTTCGAAGCCGCGCCGGCGCAGGAGGCAGGCATCGCAGGAACCGCAGGCCGCGCCATCATCGGAGGCGTCGTAGCAGGTCGTGGTGATGCTGTAGTCCACGCCGAGCGCGATGCCCGCCTGCACGATCTGCGCCTTGGTCATCGAGATGAGGGGCGTGTGGATGGTGATGCGCTGGCCGTCGGTGCCGATCTTTGTAGCGAGGTTCGCCATGGTCTCGAAGGCGTGGATGAACTCAGGGCGGCAGTCGGGATAGCCGGAGTAGTCGAGCGCATTGACTCCGATGAAGATGTCGGTGGCTCCGAGGCTTTCTGCCCATGCGAGTGCGAGGGACAGGAAGACCGTGTTGCGCGCGGGCACGTAGGTGACGGGCACACCTTCGCCAATCTCTTCCAGCGAACGATCCTTGGGCACGTCGCCTTTGCCGGTGAGCGCCGAGTGAGCAAGCGCCGCGAGGTCGAGCTTGATGATCGCGTGCTGCGCCACGTTCTGGCTCTTTGCGACACGCGCCGCGGCATGAAGCTCGGCCTTGTGGACCTGGCCGTAGTCAAAGCTTAGAGCGTAGACCGCATAGCCCTGGGCGTGCGCCATCGCCACGACGGTGGTGGAATCAAGACCGCCGCTGAGCAGCACGATCGCCTTTTTGCCGGTTCCTTCAGACATCTCCTTAAGTCTAGCTGATTGGCCGCCACAAACGACGAATCCCCGCCCGGCATGATGCCTGGCGGGGATTCGTCATGTAGCACCTGCGGGATTAGGACTAAAGCTTCTTCTGCAGCTTGTAGGTCAGCTCGAAGTAGCCATAGTTGGCGTTGCGGTTGGTGGTGTAGATGTTGCCGACGACCGTCTTGCCGAAGGCGTGCGCGTAGTACATGCCGAGCGACAGCTGCGAGGTCATGGCGTAGTCGCCGCTGATGTCATACAGCGAGCTGAAGCTACCCGAGGTGCCGACACCGCTGCCTGGCCGTCCGGTGAAGCCGAAGACCTTGTTATCGAAGGCGCCGCCGCCCTGGTACCAGAAGTCGCCCGGCGCGGTGAGCTTGAGGAAGTGCATGTCGGTACGGAGATCGAGCTTCTTCGATGGCTTGTCGACGATCTGCACGAAGGAGTCGGTGGAGTTCATGAGGTTGTAGAACGGGAAGCGAGCGTAAACGCGCGGCGTGGGAGCGATCTGGAAGAAGGTGTTGTGCACGCCATCGGTGTTGTTGTTGTCGCCGGTGGAGCGCCAGTAGCCGCCGCGCAGCCAGGGACTGGTGCGGATCGTATCCATACGCAGACCGCCTTCAACAGCAACCGCTCCGGCGCGGTGGTCGATGAGTCCCCAGGTACCGAACTGCCCTGCGCCCCAGACGACGAAGTCGATGGTGTTGCCGCCTGCGGGAAGAGCGGCCACGAGATCTCCGCCATAGGTGCCGATGCGGATGTTCTTGTGGTCGAGCGCGCGGGCTGCGGCAGTGCGGTTGTCGGTCTTGGTGAGGCCGGTGCGGCCGTCGTGATACCCAATGCCAAAGCCACGCACGATGATCCGCTGCTTCGCGAGCATCCGCGTGTAGCCAAGGTACTGGACATCCACGTTGAGTTCGGGGTTGGCATTCATGTTGAAGACGCCCTGCACGGCGCGGCCACCGAATGCAGTGAGGTTCCAGTCTTTGCCGCCGAGGCGGCCCTCGATGCCATCGAAGGAGCGTTGCCCGTTCGAGAAGCCGAAGTTGCCGACGAGCCGCTGTGCGACGCGGTTGGTCTGCAGCCAGGCGAGGGCTGAGTTCTTCTGCGTCATCTCCTGCCCTTCGAAGAACTCAAAGCGGCCGATGCGGAGCGTGTCTGCATCGCCCTTAAAGTGGTAGCGCGCATAGCCCTGGCGGAAAGACGCTGCGGCGGGGTACTGGTTGTTGCTGTTGGAGGCGTAGTAGGTGCCGCCCAGCCCTAGCTGTCCCTGGGCGGAGACGATGGATACAGCATCGGTGGGGAGGCCAAGCTCAGCACTCTGTCCAAGCTCGAGCATGTAGTCCCAGGCTTTGATCTTCTGGGCGATGCCGAGGCGAAGCATGGAGTCCTGGTGGCCGTAGGTCTCGGGGTTCGGAGTCGCGGCGAACCACTCGGTGGCATTGGTGCGCTCACGAAGGAAGAGGCTGAAGGTGACGGGATTGGAAGCGGCGGGGGCGGACGAAAGAGTGGACGAAGGGGTGGAAACGGGCGCTGTCTGCGCAGCAAGACCCGAAGCACACACCAATGCGGTGAGTGCAAGCAATGCACTTCTCATGAGGCTCTCCTAAATTTTGAAAACACCCAGCCCGGCTGCGACGGAATGCCGCAGCCGTGGCGAACGAACCGGATCAGTGCGAGTGTCCGGCTTCTATGTGGCGAGACCTACGCGGCGTCGGGAATCTGCTCCGGCAACACGTCGGCATCGGTGCGCACCACACTATCCGATGCAGAGAGCACACGTCCACCAGCGCCGATCCACGTGCCCGCCCACTTGCGCGAGACGGCGGCCAGCATCACGACAACGCACGCCGCGAAGGCTGCATAGGCGGCGAAGCCAGGGCCGAAGGAACCCAGGTGCTGCTTGCTCTGCCCAAGGATGTTTGGGAGGATGCCGCCACCGAGCGCGCCGATCTCACCGATCATGCTGCCGGCGATGGCCGTGGTGAGCGGCCAGCGATGGGGCACGAGCTGGAAGGTCGCGCCGTTCCCTGCTCCGAGTGCCGCGAAGGCGACCATGAACAGAGCCGTCGTGGCTCCAAGAGCGGGCGAGAAGGAGAGCCCGATGAGAGCGCCGATCACAATGAGGAAGACGCCATAGAGAGCGTTCACGCCGCCAAGTTTATCGGCGAGCCAGCCGCCCACGACGCGGGTCAAGCTGCCGAGCAGCGTCGCGAACATGGTCAGCGTGCCGGCCTGAGTCTTCGCGATGTGGAACTGCGCTACGTAGAGCGAAGGCAGGAAGGTGGCGAGCCCGAGGAAGCCGCCGAAGGTGATGATGTAGACGAAGTTGAAGTACCAGCCATCGGCGTCCGTGAGGCACTTGAGGTGCTGACGCAGCGTCTGATGCTGGGTATCCGGTGGCTCTTTTGCGAAGACGATCATGACGATGATCGGCAGCAGCATGAAGAGGGCCGCGATGCCATACACGTGAGACCAGCCATAGGCCCTGGCGAGACGCGGAGCGAAGAAGGCAGCGAGCGCCGTGCCCGAGTTTCCAGCGCCTGCGATGCCCATGGCAAGGCCTTTGTACTCCCTGGGGAACCAGCCGGAGCCAAGCGAGAGCGCAACGCCGAAGCTGGCGCCGGCGGTGCCGAGCAGCACGCCCATGGCGAGAACGTTCGAGAACGAGTGCACGAAGAAGTAACCGAAGAGCAGAGCGACGATGATGGTGCTCATCTCGACGATGGCAGCGTTCTTGCGGCCGATGTACTGACTGAGCACACCAAGCGGAAAACGCATCAGCGCACCTGCGAGCGTGGGGATCGATACCATCAGGCCGATCTGCGCTGGAGACAGATGGAACTGTTGCGAGATGAATGGGCCCATCGCGCCATTCAGCACCCAGACAGCGAACGTGAAGTCGAAGTAGAGGAAGGACGCGAACAGCGTGCCCGGATGTCCGGACTTGAGAAACGCTTTGGTGTTGGCCACGAAAGACTCCTGAGAGACACAAGATGAGATCACTGCGGACTGCGGTGGTACGGAGTGAGCGAACGTCCTGGTTCGGCTCGGGGTATCCTCGCGGCGGCCATGGGCACGAGGAGAAGTTGATGCGAAACCTGTCAGTTCCAGCTGGTGCGCTCAATCCGCACCGCACACTGCTTGTAGTTGGGCTCGCGGCTGATGGGATCGAAGTCGCCCAGCGTGACGAGATTGCTGTTGTGCTCCGCAAAGTGGAAGGGCATGAAGACCTGCCCGGGAGCAACGATGCCCGTGATGCGAAGCTCCACATCCGGCACGCTGGCGCGGCGAGAGGTCACGGTGATGCGATCGTGCTGACGGAGCGAGAGGCGCTCGGCGTCAATGGGGTTCATCTCGAGCCAGGCATTCGGCACCATGGCATCGAGCAACTTCACCTGCCCGGTCTTGGTGCGCGTGTGCCAGTGCTCGACGGTGCGACCGGTATTGAGAATGAAGTTGAACTCGGCGTCGGGCTGCTCGGCGAAGGGGATGCAAGGCACGCAGTGCAGGAGTGCGCGTCCGTTGGCGCGTGGGAAGATGCCATCGCGATAGAGGCGTTCGCCACCCCACTGAATGCCACCTGCGTCCTCCACCTGTTGCCAGGTGAAGCCGCTGTAGTCGCACATGCGGCCGGCGGAGACACGCTGCCACTCGAGCCATGCATCGTGCGTTGAGGTCCAGCCCGGATAGATTCGATCGCGCACACCAAGACGTTCCGCGATGGCGACAAAGATGTCGAAGTCAGCACGGGCCTCGCCGGGAGGAACGGCGAAGGCATTCACCTTGCTCACGCGGCGCTCGGAGTTCGTATACGTGCCTTCCTTCTCACCCCAGATGGCAGCAGGCAACACGAGGTCTGCGTACTCCATCGTGGGCGTGGGATAGAAGCCATCCTGCACGACGATGAACTCGGCCGAGTCAAAGGCCTGTTTGAGCAGGTTGTGATTCGGGAAGGAGACGACCGGGTTGGTCGCGATGATCCACAGCGCCTTCACCTCGCCGCGCACGGAAGCTTCGACGATGTCGGGGTAGGCGAAGCCACGCCTCGTCGGAAGGTCATTTGGGGCGACGTTCCACAATGCCGCAAGCTGGTTGCGATCTTCTTCGCTCTCGAACTTGCGATAGCCGGGTAACGAAGAGGTGAAGCTGGCCTCGCGTGAGCCCATCGCATTGCACTGGCCGGTGATGGAAAACGGTGCGCCGCCGGGGCGGCCGATGTTGCCCGTCAACAGCGAGAGGTTGTTGATCGCCGCGACCGTCATCGCACCTTGCGTCGAGTGATTCACGCCCATGGTCCAACCGATGAACGCAGACTTTGCGTGACCATAGAGGCTTGCAACGGACTCCAGCACAGCGACGCTCAGGCCTGTGGTCTTGCTGACAGCTTCAGGGGTATAGTCTGCGACGAAGCTGATGAAGTCATCAAGGCCATCTGCGTGATGCGCGAGGTAACTGCGATCGATGAGCCCATCGCGCAGAAGGATATGCGCGATGCCATTGATCAGTGCGATGTCGGAGCGTGGCTTGACCGGCAGGTGCATGTCGGCCATCATCGCGGTCTTGGTCACGCGCGGGTCGACGACAATCAATAGTTGCCCGGGCCGCTTGCGCAGGCGGTTGCAGAGGATCGGATGGTTGTCCGCGATGTTGGCGCCGATCAGCAGCACAACATCGGCCGACTCCATGTCGGCATACGCGCCGGGAGGTCCGTCGCTGCCGAAGCTCAGCTTATAGCCGGAGACTGCACTGGCCATGCAGAGCGTGGTGTTGCCGTCGTAGTTGCTGGTGCGGAATCCCAGCTGAACCAGCTTGCCCAGCGTGTAGAACTCCTCGGTGAGGAGCTGGCCGGTGCTGATAACGCCGAGCGATTCTCTCCCGTGCTCTTGCTGGATGGAACCGATGCGACTCACCATCACATCGAGCGCTTCGTCCCAGCTGACAGGCTCCAGCGGAGAGGTGCGGCCATTGCGGCGGAGCATAGGCTGCTTCGCGCGGCCAGGCGCTTCCACGATGAGGTGTTCGCTGAGCCCTTTGGGGCAGAGCTTGCCGAGGTTCACAGGATGATCAGGGTTTCCGCGTGCAGCAACAGGCTTTCCATCCTTTGTGCCGACCAACATGCCGCAGCCGACTGAGCAGTAGCCGCAGGTGGTCTTCGTCCACTTGTCCGCAACGCGCGATTCCGAGATATAGCCGAAGCGCGGATCGTGCGCGTAACGATAGAGACTGCTCTTGTTGTCGAGGCCAAGCCAACGCGTGATGCGCTGCAGCAGCGTGGGCTTGGCGAGAGCGATGCGCTCTTCGGATGTAGCGTTGGCGCGCTGGGTCGCCGTATTTTTCTTCGCGATGAAGCTCATGCGGCTGCCCTCCCATGGGTTCCGCGGTCGCGGATGAAGGTGAGGCCCATGCTGAGCGGAACCACCGACACGAAGAAGAGGTAACGATTGAGCAGGACGGCAGCGGTCGCCGCCAATAGCGAAAGCAGCGCCATCCAATGGAGTGGCGCAAACAGGAAGAGGACTGCCTGAAGGGCACAGATCCAGGAGAGAGCGACACACCACCAGAGCTGTTCCCCGCGGAGATGGTGGAAGCTGGCGCGGTGCTCGAAGATGGCTGAGGCACGCAGGCGGGCGACGCGAACCATCTGGTTGAGTATCCACACGCCGGCAGTGAGCGCGAGCAGGCGTGGATAGAGCGTGAAGTGAGGCCGCGCTACTTCAAAGCCGTGGCGATGCAGGAACGCCGTAATGATCAACGCAGGCCGGGCGAGCACGGAGAGGAGTGGAATACCCACGAGAGCCGACGAGAGGAAGAAGTCCAGCGGCGTGTGGACCATGTTCCAGGAGGGGCGCGCCTTGACGAGATAGATCGATGCGCTCGCATAGGTGCCTGCCACACCGGAGGCGATTGCCGCCCATGCGAGCGGGGCAACGAGCCGTTGCAGCTGGAGATGCCACGGCAGCAGAGGTGTCCAGGCGCACAAGGTTGCGGCGGTGACAAAGCCGAAGAACAACGTGAAGCAGAGAACCTCGCGGCTTAGCCAGGAGCGACGCCACATCTTCAGTGCGCGCCATGCGTATGCCGGGCGACCGAGATGGAAGACCGAGACATTGAGTGCGGCTGCGGTGACGAGCAGGAGAAGCAGCAGGCTTACCGCATCCAGGTTGCGAACGAGGGCAAGACCGCACAACAGTCCGAAGGACGCTTGCATCGCGGTCGTCATCACGACCAGCGAAGAGTGAGCGTGCTCCAGAGCGATAGCGCCGGTGTCCACCCTTTCGAGCCAGGCTGTTGCCGCAGTGCTGCTCTGCGGGAGCGTGATGCGGGTCGTCGAGATGGTCTGCCCCGCGGCCGGCATGCCGGGAGACTCTGCGAGAGAATAGTCCTCGGTCCACGCGATCTTGTTCACGATCTCGATCTGGATGGCGTTCTCGGGACAAGCGTTGGCACAGGCGGGCTCGCGGTTGTCGATGAGCCGCTCGCGGCACATGTCACACTTGCCCACGACGCCGCGCTCGGGATTGAACTGTGGCACGCTGTAGGGGCAGTTCCAGACGCAGTACTGGCAGCCAATACACGCGTCGGCGGAGTGCATCACGATGCCGGTGAGTGGGTCCTTTTTGTACGCGTCCACAGGGCAGCCCTTCAGGCAGTCCGCGCTGATGCAATGGTTGCAGCCCATGGAAAGATAGGTGCGGCTTACCTGCGGATAGACACCGCCTTCGAGTTCGCCCACGCGACGCCACTTGATGTCTGCGGGATTGCCGTTCTGCTCATTGCACGCAACCTCGCAGGAGCGGCAGCCGATACACTTCGTCATGTCGAAGTGGAAGCGATATTGTTCGCCTTCCTCGAGCGGACGGCTGGGGATGAGCGAAGCGACCAGCTGCGGAGAAGCACCACCCTCAAGAAGCGTGAGCCGCACCAGCTCGGCGCTGTCGGTGTCCATCGCGCGATCATGTAGTGGAAGTGCCACGCTTGCTTCGCTCCGGTCGAGGTGCAGGTGCTGGTGCTATTGCGCATTGGGCTTGCAGCGTTGCTGCGGGCTTAGTAGACGTCCTTGTGATAACGGCCGTCGTCGTGCATCTGCGATACGTACTCTTTCGCGGCATCCGCGCTCATCGCGCCGTGCGTTTCGATGAGACTATGCAACGCCTGGTCGACATCCCTGGCCATGCGCGAAGCGTCGCCGCAGACGTACACGCGAGCGCCCTCGGCGAGCCAGCTCCAGAACATCGAGCCATGCTCGATCATGCGGTCCTGCACGTAAATCTTGTGCGCCTGGTCGCGCGAGAAGGCGGTATCGAGCCGCGTGAGATGGCCGCTGGCCGCCATGGAAGTCAGCTCCTGCTCGTAGAGGAAGTCCGTGCTTGCGCTGCGCTCACCGAAGAAGAGCCAGTTGCGTCCCTTGTGGCCGAGCGCTTCACGCTCATGCAGAAAGGAACGGAATGGAGCGATGCCGGTGCCGGGGCCGATCATGATGATCGGTGTGCTGCTTTCCTGCGGAAGACGGAAGCGCTTGTTGGGCTGGATGTACATGGGGACGCGCTCGCCCATCGCAATGCGCTCCGACAACATCGTGGAGGCGACGCCGCCGCGCTCGCGATTGTGAGAGCGATAGCGAACCACCGCGATGGTGCAGTTGAGTTCGTTGCCATGCTTCGCGGGGCTGGACGAGATGGAGTAGAGGCGCGGCGCCAGGCGTGGCAGCATTGCGAGCAGCTCCTGCGGCGATTCGATCGCGCCCGGATACTCGAGGACGAGGTCGATGAGCCCGCGATCCCAAAGGAAGGAGTCGAGGTGCGCGCCCTGCTCGGCAGGAAGCAGCGCGGCTAGGGTCTTGCATTGTGTCTTCTCGGCGAAGGCCTGCACGATCTTTCGCGTCAGGCGGGTGTGCTGATAGTGATGCGACAGCGCCTGCTGCAGCGTGCAGGAACCGAACTTCGGAACTTCGACTGGAGCATCCGGGACGAAACCGAGCTTCGCGATGGTCTCATCGACCAACGCAGGATCGTTCTCGGCAAGCACACCGCAGGCATCCCCGGCTTCATACTTCACCGATTCATCGAGCTGCAGTCCGAGATGGATGGTGAGCTTGCTTGAGATGTCATTGGTCAGGGCATGACGGGCGACGATCTCTGCGTGAAACGGGTTATCGCGCGTGTAACGCGGGGCCTCGGTCGAGGGGCTCGCCGGCGCAGTGACGGCGGTGCTGCCTGAAAGTGCAGGAGCCTTCTCCGTGTCGATCGCGGAGAGGCGAGCCAGCGTTACATCCTTCCATGCGGCGAACGGCGGATCGACATCGACGTCGCTTTCGACACGAGCTTCGATACGCTGCGCACCAAGCTCCGCGAGACGCTCATCGAGCTCCACACCGAAGCGGCAGAACTGTTCATAGCTGCTGTCGCCCAAAGCGAAGACGGTGTACTTGAGCTTGTTGAGGACGATGGACTCGGCCAGCAGCGACTCACGGAAGCTCTTCACGGAGTCAGGTGCTTCGCCATCTCCATAGGTGCTGGCGAAGATCACGGCATGCGTCTGCTTCGCGAGATCGGCCGGCGCGATGGAAGACAGGCAGGCGAGCTGGGGCTGATGCCCGTGCGTCTTCAGCTCCTTCGCGAACTTCTTCGCAAGGCGCTCTGCGGTGCCGCTCTGCGAGGCGAAGTACACCGCTACGCTGTGTGACGCGCGTGCTGGAAGCGCCGGGAGACCCGGCACAGGTGATGCGGAGAACATGCCGGCAAGCAGACCGTTGAGCCATGCGCGCTGCGCAGGCGAGAAGGGAGCGTTCTCGGGAATGTATGGAACCGGTGTGTGGCTCATGCCATCACCTCCGTGGATTTTTCTGAGCAGATGGAGCGCAGCTGCTCCACGCTATGGCGACGCGTAAAGGTGAGGAAGCTCTCACCGGTGTGCCGCGTCGCCAGGTAGAAAGTGAAGAGGCGCTGGAGCATGGGCAGCACCTCGGTGTACTTCATGGCGGGAAAGAGCTGCCGGGCGATGGCCTGGTCGTTGTCTGCGCCGCCGCCGAGGTTAACCTGGTAACCCTCCTCGCCGCCTACCTTCACGCCCATCAAGCCGATATCGCCGATGTAATGCTGCGCGCAGGAGTTGGGGCAGCCGGTGACGTGCAGGTTGACCGGTTGGTCGAGGATGAAGAGCTTGTCGAGCGAGCGAGCGATTTCGAGCGCATGGGTCTTGGTGTCGGCCTGCGCAAACTTGCAGCCCTGGCTTCCGGTACAGGCCACGGTGCCGCTCATCACGTGGCCTGCTGAGGTCTCGAGCCCGGCAGAGGCCAGGGTCTCGCAGAGATCGACGGCGCGCTGCGACGAGACGTTGGGGATCAGCAGGTTCTGCCATACCGTGAGACGCACTTCGCGCGAGCCGAACGAATCTACGGCATCGGCGATGGCGCGAGCCTGTTCGATGGGGAGCCAGCCAACGGGCGTGCATACGCCAACGTAGCTGAGCCCGGGCTGCGACTGCGCGTGCACGCCGAGGTGTCCGGCGCGATCGATGGGGCCACGCGGCTCGCACTCGTCCGCGGCGATACGCAGGATGGGGAATGCGAGCTTCGTCTCGGTCTCGGCGAGAAAACGCTCTACCCCTTGCTTACCGGGCCCCCACTTGTCAATGAGGTACTTGAGCCGCGCCTTCCTGCGATCGGTACGGTCGCCATGTTCGGCGAAGACACGCACCATCGCCGCAGCGACAGCCACCAGTTGATTGGGCTCCAGCAACAGGCCGCAGTCCGTTGCAAACTGCTTGTGCCCGGTGATGCCGCAGAGCAGCACGCGGAAGTACACGCCCGCGGGAACGCTGCGTCCTTCGCCCACCCGCACGGCGACGAAGCCGATGTCGTTAGTGTCCGCGAGTGCGCTGATGGCGCCGCCGTTGTCGAAGGCGATATTGAACTTGCGGGGAAGGCCGAACATGTCGCGCGAGTTCGAGATGTAATTCTGCAGCGCCTCGGCAAACGGCTGTACGTCGATGAGCTCCTGCGGGTCGAAGCCGGAGATGGGCGACGCTGTAATGTTGCGGATGTTGTCAGCACCGGAGCCATGCGAGGACATACCGAGCTTCCGCACCGCATTCAGGACGTTGACGACGTCCTTCGGCGCGAACTCACGCATCTGGATGTTGGCGCGGGTGGTGAGGTCGAGACGCCCGTTGCCATAGCGCTCGGCGATATCACAGAGGCCGCGCAGCTGGGTGCTGGTGAGAACACCGCCCGGGACGCGCATGCGAAGCATGAAGGAATCCTGCGCGGGCGCTACATGGAAGAGGCCATGAAACTTCATACGATAGCGTCGCTCGGGGTTCGGCGCGGCGTTCGTCGACGAGCACTCCAGCAGCTCATCCCACAGATCCAGGGGATTGCGCTGGTACTTCCAGAGTTCTTCCTGGCAGAGATCCGAGATCGGAGTGCCAAAGAAGCTGGGCTCTTCCACTGGCGCGGCTAGATTCACGCCGGCCTGCGTGGGATCAACGGTCAAGGAGCCGGATGCCGTCTGTCCAACAAAGGGCAACCGGTTCGCGACACCGGCAAAGAAGCCACGGAGATATTGCTCCTGCTCGGCAGTGAAACCCGAGCCCGTGCGCTGCAGAGCATGCTGCAACGGATTCGCGTGCGTCGAGTTGGACGGCGTCGACATCATCAACCTTCCCTGTGGGTGCGGCGACCAATGAGACGACGAGCCTGGCGGGAATCACGGAACGAGTTGATGACGGAGCTGCACGAAGACGAGCGCAGTCACACAACACATACGTGAAGGTGTCAGGCTCGTCGTGGAGCGGGCAAAACTTTCTGAGTATCGGATGGCGAGCGCGTCAGGGGGCTCAACCAGAGAGAACACCGTTGCGGTCAGGGCTGCGGTGTAATAGCGCGAGTATAGGGGCAAATCCGCCTGCCGCGCAACTGGAGATTTATATTGCCTCCAGGGCTGGCCCACTCTGGAGCAGCCTCACGCGACGCGCGGAGGCGCTATGGCGGAGCAAACTTTGGTGCGTCACTCGCGAACCAGCTAGAATCGAAATATTCACGACTTTTCAATGTATCTTCGCTTCGAAGGCCGCCAACCTCCACCGGGAGAGACTCATGCCTCACGCCAGCTTTGATGGACTTCGAGTGCTTTCGCTCGAGTCCCGGCGTGCCCGCGAGGTCGAAAAGCTGATCCGCACCTACAACGGCGAAGCCATCGTTGTGCCGTCGATGCGTGAGATCTCCCTCACCTCGAATACGGTTGCGCTCGAGTTTGGACGCCGACTGCTGGCAGGTGAGTTCGACGCCATCGTGTTCATGACGGGAGTCGGCGTCGCCAAGCTCGTAGAAACACTCTCGAGCACCTTCGACAAAGAGAGCATTCTTGCCGAACTGCGCAAACGAGAGATCATCGCACGCGGCGTGAAGCCACTGCAGGTGCTGCGCGAACTGAACGTCTCCGCTGCTGTGACGACCGCCGAGCCGAGTACGTGGCGCGAGGTCGTCGCGCAGATGGAGAAGAAGTACGGCGAACGCCTGAGCGCGATGAGCGTCGCGGTGCAGGAGTATGGTGCGACCAACCCCGAGCTCATTGCAGAGCTGGTGGCACGCTGCGACGAAGTGATGAAGGTCCCTTTGTATCAGTGGGGGCTGCCGCTGGACATCGCTCCTCTGCAGCAGACGGTGCGTGATCTCATCGATGGCAACATCGATGTCGTGCTGTTTATGACGGCGGTGCAGGTGATTCATCTGTTTCAGGTGGCAACCGAGATGGGCGTCGCCACCGAGCTCCGCAGCGCCCTGAATGCCACGGCCGTGATTTCAGTGGGACCGACGACGACCGAAGAGATCCTGCACTACGGCTTCAAGCCGGACTTCGAACCTTCGCGCCCACGCATGGGCTTCATGATCAATGAAGCCGCGCAGTACTCGGGCAAGGTGCTCGCTGCCAAGCGCAGCCGCGTGCCGGAGGACGAGGTCTCTTCCCTGCTCGATGTGCCGCGACCGAATCTTCCCGCAGAGTCAGCTCCGCTTGCAGTGCAACATACGCATGCCGTGCCGCAGGTCGCGTACTCCACACCCACGATGGCGGGCTTTCGCGATGGCCTGGCTCCGTTGGATGTACTGGAGCAGGTTTCCAGCAGCCTCACGTCTTCCGATCCGCTGCATGTGGTGCTCTCGCGCATCGTCGCCTGCGTCTGCGCGATCGTGCCGTGCGACTCATGCTTCATCTACACGCTGGAAGAGGACAAGCTGGTGCTGCGCGCATCGCGCAACCCTCATGTCGGGGATATCGACCAGTTTCGCATCGCTGTTGGCCAGGGTGTGACTGGTTGGGTTGCCGAGCATCGCGAGCCGGTTGCAATCTCAGAGCGTGCCAGCGACGATCCTCGCTTTGCGGCGTTCATGCAGATTCCTGAAGATACCTTCGAAGCGATGCTGTGCGTTCCTGTGCTATGCGCGGGCGGCGTCGTAGGTGTGCTGAATCTGCAGCACCGCAAGCCGTACCACCATACCGAGCTGGAGCGGCGGCTTCTGGCTACGATCGGCGTACTGGTGGGTGCGGAGATCGAGCGTGCAAGGCTCGAGACGGTGAACCTGCAGCTTACCGATCGGCTCGAATCGCGCAAGGTCATCGACCGCGCGAAGGGGCTGCTGCAGCGCGATCTGAAGATCAGCGAAGACGAAGCGTATCGCATGATGCAGAAGGAGAGCCGGCAGCGTCGCCGCTCGATGCGCGAGGTCGCGGAGGCCATCCTTCTCTCCGAAAGCATGCGCAACCCGCGTGCCTCTGCCACCTGAGTACGGACGAAGATCCAGACCTCACGCTCAGTGTGCCGGCACGCTGCTTGTTGGCGTCACCCACATATAGAGAACCGTCTGATGGACTCGATCGCCATCGCGCCGCTCAAGGAATCGCTCCGTATTGAGCGAAGAGAAGCTGCGGCTCAGTCCTCCCATCGTGTCGTGAAAGAAGGCTGGCTGGGACGATCCGGCAGGTTGATCGGCTGAGGACGTAGCCGAAGCAACCTCGCCTGCGGCTTGCGAACCGGCGTCCTGCGCGCTGCCATCCTGCGCCGAGCTTGTTCCGGAGGCAGCAGCGAAACGAGAGCTGCCGCCCGTCGCACGATCCAGCGTGGAGGTGAGCTGCATGAAGGCCGGCCGCACCTGAGGCGGGCGGAACTCGGCGATGGTTGCAGCGGCGGCATGATGGCCGGAGCTCTTCGGCATAAGAGCCACGATGGACCTCACGATCTCTGCGTCGGTGCCCACTACCGCCGTGTTGCCACTGATCCCAAGAGCGACAGGAGTAGCCCCGGTCGCAACCAACATCGTGCCTCCCTCAACGGCCTGCTTCGACCACGAGACTCCGACTCCACCAACGGTCATGCGACTGCGCAAGCCATCGAGCACCGCGCGAGAGAGAGTGGCTTCATCCCACGGCCCGCTGCGACGAAGTACCACCGCGGAGTGAATGGGTAGGAACAGCGAAGTGGGCTGCGCCATTGAGCGGCTCACACTAAGCATCGCCGTGAGTGGTGCGGCCTTGAGCGCCTGTTGCAGTGGCGCGAGCCACGTGTCGGGAGATTCCTTCGGCGGCTGTATAGCGTCGATGCGAGTTTCGAGATCGGTCACGTCCCCGGACGGCGCTACCTCCAGCTCGGCTTCGGGCGCATATTCACTCTGCGTTTGCTGGGCAGCGGAGCGCTCCAGCACCTTGTCGCGAAGCTCGGTGATTGCCTGCTCCACGGTTGGATTGGAGCTTGCGCGGAAGGTTCCTGCATCCTGAGGTACAAGCTCAGCCAAGGCAGACGTGTCTTCGCTGTCGTAACTAAGGTTCGTTCCTGTTGCAGGCAGGAGCACGCGCTCTTCACGAAACTGTCCCGCCTCGCGGTAGAGGTCGATCTCGGCAGCACGATAGCGCCGCGTGTCCGAGATGTTGCGCTGGATCCAGTAGCTTTCGAACTGCGGCGTGTGTGCGATGCGAGCGAGATCGAGCTGCATGTGCAGGTCGCCATGCTGCGCAGGTGAGGCCTTCGCCGCAGCGTCATACCAGCCCTCCTCGACGAGGCTCGGCGCCTTCGTGGTGCCCTGCATCAACACCAGGGCATTGGCCAGAAGATCCTCGCGAGTGGCGATCAGCAGCCATTCTCCGCGCTGCGCAAACGCCACGGTGCGCTGTTGCCCGTTTGATCCGGAGTCCGAGCTCGCGAGGCCTCCGCTACGAACATAGAAGGTGGTGTCACCGGCCTTGCGCGCAGTGAAACGGGAGCGGTTCGCGAGCAGTTCGATGCCTTCACTCTGCCCGGACTTCAGATGCGTGATGTACACAAACTCGAGGTTGCCGATGTCATACCAGGCGAAGATGCTTTGCGTTCCGGCAACGGACTTGAGGAAAGGCGAGCCGAATTCGGTGCCAGCCGCAGCTCCGGCGAACTCCTGTTCGGCATCGGTGAGGCGGCCCCATAGACGCGAGTTGGAGAAGACGTTATAACTCGCGCTTCGCATCCACGCGGCCTGCTCCTGCGAGCTGTTCCAATCCGCGAGCAGCTTTGAGAAGTCCGGCGACTCGATGGTGAGCAGCGCGCCGGGAGGCAGATCCGCGGCTAGCCCTCGCGATGCGGACGCCCGCTGCTGTGCTGCCCAGATCCATGCCGAGGCCGCCAGCGTTGCCAGGCCAACTGCCACTATCACTCGTGACGTTTTCATGGCTGATCCTCTCTGCTCGATACAGCGACGTCATCCTCTGGAGGCTGCTCTAACCGCACTCGCACCACTGCCGCCTGTGCCAGTTCGCGATGAATCAACGGGCGCCTTGCGGCGTTCGCAGCATCGCGCCGCGTGAGGTCCTGGAGTTGCTCTATCTGCGCGAGCACCGGCTTCGCTGCGGGAACATCCCCCAGCACCGAGGCCTCGCGTTGCAGGGCGTTGATGGCCTGAGCGCGATCGTTGGTCGCGAGATATACCTCGGCCATTGCTTTGTCCAGATCCGCGTCCGCTGTGGAACTTGCCGTGGCACGGCCGCTCGATATAACCGAATCGTCCTGCGCATCAGCATTCATGGCATCCGCGCCGGCGTCGTTCGAACTCCACGGCTGCGCCGCCGGGGTCGAGCTGCGGACTGCCATCCACTCATCGAGCACCGTGCGAGCTTCACGCATCTGCCTGGTCGAGTACTCCGCAAGGAAGAGCTGCTGCCGCATCGCGTCGGCCCCCGGACCGAACGGTGCTATAGCGATTGCATCCTGGAGCAGGGTTCTCTTTGTCGCGGGATCGGATGTGTGTTCTGCCGCAGCGGCACGCGCGAGCGTGAAGTATGGTTGCGCGCTGGCAGACGCATCGAGGGTGTCCGAGGCGAGCAGATCAAGTTCCCCGCTACCGAGCCCATGACCGTCAGCATGAAGTGAGCGAAGATCTCGCGCAGCCCGCACACGGAGCGCATATGGAGCACTGTTGTCAGATGCGACGGCATGCAGAGCCGTAGCGGGCTGGCCCGCGTGAGCCTTGCTCTGCGCTTCCGCGAGCCGCACGGTGTAACTCATCTCCCAGGGAACGCTTGCCGCGAGACGCGTCAGGAACGGCAGTGCTTCCGCCAGATGATCGTTGCGTTCGAGAAGGCTCGCCGCACTATCGAGATTGCCCGCAGCATCTCCGCCACTCCGGATGAGAGCTTCGAGGGTCGCGACGGCATCGCTCACATCATCTGTCTTCAACCTGGCTTCGGCGAGGAGCAGATATTCCTTTGGAGTAAGTTCGTGTGCGCTCTGGGCGCGCGTGAAGACGAACTCCAGCACGGAGCGGGCAGGCTGGTACTCCTTCGCGGTTGACAGCTGTGCGGCCGCTGCCTCCAAGGCCGTCACGCCTGGCGCAGTCTCATCGTCAGCCGCATACGAAGCAAGCAACGCCGGCAAGCCACCGGAGCGCGCGGCAATGACGACCGCCGCCTGTTGAAAGGCGTCTTCGGCGCGCTCCTTGTCTGTAAGGGATTGCAACAGGCCATGCGCTTCGGAGGTCTGGCCATCCGCAAGATACAACGTGAGCAGGTTGCTGAGAATTCCGCTCCGCTTGTACTGCCAGGATGCGTAGTCTTCCGCGCGTGCAGGGTCCTTGCTCGCGGCACGGAGCAACTGCAGCTCGCGTTCCAGCACAGCGACTCGAGCCCGATCGACAAGCCACGGCTCCGCGTCGAGCCCATTGAGCACGTCGAACTCGGCTTTGGCGCTCGATGCCAGCGCGAAGAGATGCGAGAGGGCGACCTTCTGATCGGCCCACGCGCTGTACTCTGCGTGTAGCAGTTCCGTGGAACGGTACGATCCGTTACGCGCGAGGTAGGTGCGTAAGACATCCTCGCGTGCAGACTGTAGCTCCTGCGTGAGCCCGCGACGTGACGTATGCTGCGTGATCGCCGCGAAGTCGATCCAGAAGCTTTCAGGGACAGCTCCGCCCTTGTCTTCGAGGACGCGAAGATCACTATAGGCACGGCGCCATGCGGTGATCGCATCGGGCTTTCGGTTCATGTTCCACAACAGCGTTGCCGCGGCATCGTCGAGCTCGGCATTCTCGGGTGAGAGCTCGCGGGCATGGGCGATCTGCAACAATGCGGCCTCGGGATGACCGGCCTCTGCATAGGACGTCGCGAGTGTGCGGTAGCTATCGACGTCCGCCGATGACTCGAGGTCCGCTGCCATCGCGCTCTCGTAGTCAGCGTGCGTTCCTGGCAGTGACATCCACTGGCCATAGCGCGCGGCCAGATAGAACCACGGCACGCCCGTGAGCTCTTGAGTTGCATCAGGCTTGCGTTGAACTCGCTCGCCGATGCTGCGATCCCATGCGAGCGCGGAGCGGAAGGCTGCTCCGGCAGGGGGTGTTGCATCACCGACATAGAGCGACGCGAGGCCGTGATACTCCGCGCCCCAGATGGGCTCGAGCTTGCTGCCGCGGGCTGCGACGACCTGGAGAGACAACGGTGGCTGGACCTCTGCCAGCGCCGTGTTTGCGACGGTATCGGCAAAGGCGTCGTTGCTGCTCGATGCCAGTGCGATCAACTGCTGCGGGGCTCGCTGCACGATCTCACGTAAGACGATCTGCTGCGCACTCGCGTCGGTCTCGATGAGCGCGACCTGCTGATGCACCATCCGCAGGAGGGCGTCGGTGTCTCCCGTCGCCGCGGTTACACGCAGCATCTCGACCAGCGCATCTTCGCGTGTACCGGGCTTTGGCGCAGGACCAACGTACGTCGTCAGCGTCTGCAGGAGATCCTTGAAGCGAAGGCGCGCGTGCTGCAGCGAGATGAGAGGACGCAGCTGATCGCCGGACTGCTGATCCGCACTCAACAGGATATGTGTGCGCCAATGCTCTTGAAGCTCAGCCAGATGTGCCGTCTCGGCAGCGGGTATCCAACGCTGGCGGAGATCCTGGTTGCTCGCGCGTGAGCCCTGCGCCTGGAGCATCGCGGCAAAGGATGCGCGTTCCTCCGGCGTGTCATAGGCATCGGCGGTCCTGCACATCTCCTGCAGAGCATTGGTGAACGCAGCCGCGGCCTCCTGCTTTCGCATGGCGGTGTAGCGCGCACGCCATTCGGCGTCCGTTACGCCCAGCGGTCCCTGCTGCTTCAACTGAGCGAGCATGGCGTCGACGACCGGCGATGCCGTGGCCTCGTCGAGTGAGGCCTGCAGCGCTGTCATTGCTGCGGGAGCAGCCTGCGCCCGGGTCATGATGCGAGCGTAAGACGCTGCATCCGACTCCTCAATGCGACGGCCCTCCGCATGCAGAAGCTCAGCGCCGGCCATGCGCGCACCGAGCTCCGCATCATGCTGTGCCTGCGGAATCATGTTCCAAAGCTCAAGCTGCGCGGCGAGTGCGATGTAGTCGTGCGGCGTCGTCTGTGCGCCATGGAGGAAAGCGAGTTCGAGTGCAGCAATGGCGTCTGCGGTGCGACCTTGTCTAGCGCGTGTGCGAGCCGCGGCGATCATCCACTGCGGGTCCTGATAACTGAGCTGGTAGAGGCGTGTATCGTCAGCCACTTCATCGTCGAAGCGGCCGAGCGTGTCGTCGAGCGAAGCCTTCGCGGCATACCAGTCCGCACGATCTCGGCGGATCGCAATCGCATGCGCGTAGGCATCGACTGCCGCTGATGGATCGCTGAAGATGACCTGGCTGATCGCAAGCGCCACAAAGAATCGCGAGTCCCGTGGAGAGGCTTTTGTCGTGGTGGTGAGGAAGTCGAGCCACTGCTGCTTGCGGTCGTACCGGAGTGCATAGAGCGCTGCCTCGTTGATGAGGCCATCGTCTTCTGGATAGGCGCTGAGCAGAGCGATGTACTGATCCACTGCACCGGCGTAGCCCTTCGATCGTGTGAGCGCGGGGATCAGTCCGCGACGCAGCAATGCAGTGCGGGCCTTGCGATCCTCCGCCGGCATGGTGTCCGCGTGAAGTGCGTCGAGTCGTGCGTGATAGAAGCTGGCGAGCCCCGCGGGATCGTTGACGTAGGTGGCTGCCACCAGTGCGAGATCGCGGGTGTTGTAGGGATCATGCGCCAGCAAGGACTCCGCGATGCTCCGAGCCTGCACGGTGTCGCCTGCGCTGTTGGCCTTCTCCGATGCCTCGGCGAGGAACTGCTGCGAGAGCTCGGGCTGCGCTGCGTGGGCCGCTTCAAGCAGGACCTTCACAGCTTCCTGCTGGCGCTTCAACCGCCAATCGAAGTCGACCGTCGCACGCACCACACCGAGGATCTTTGGCTCATCGTGATAGACCGCATCGACGACGCGCGCGGCGTTTGCGTTGTCCCCCTGACCTTCATAAACGCCTGCAAGTGAATAGCGAAGCTGCAGGCGTTCCACGGGATCGGTGGCGAGCGATGCCTGGCGATCCAACGCGGCCTCCTGTACCGCAGGCTGGTCGTGCGCACCCGCGTAGCTCGCGATCTCTGCCGCTTCATCCTCCGTGGTAACGCGAGCCAGGGCCTGCGTGAGCAGGGGGCCGACCTCCTTCGCACGCTGCTGCTCTTCGAGCACGGCGATGCGCAGGCGAAGTGCAGCGACGCTCGGGTGCGAGGCCAGAGCCGCCGCAGTTGCGCTGTCGGCAAGCTTCGCCGTCGCGGGTCGATGGGCCAGTGTGAGCAGGCGCGTGCGCGCGGGACTGTAGGTGTCTTCCTCGGGACCACTCTCCAGCGACGCCGCAACATACTCTGTGATGGCTGCGGAGGAATCGTTCTTCGCTTCCGCGATGGCACCGGCTTCGTAACCAAACAGGGCTGGCCGAGCGAAGTGGGTGCGGCCCAGTTGAATTTCATGCAGGGCGTCGTCGAACTGGAAGTAGTCCCAGAAGACGGTCGCGGCTTCGAGGTAGGGCTGTGTCTCGCCGGGAGCGATCGCGGGGATACGACGCCAGTAGGCGGCTGAGGCAGCAAGGCTCTGCGGATTTCCGTCGGCATGATCAGCAAGGATGTCGCCGATGCGTTCGAGGCGCGCGGTGTCGCCCGGGTTGCTGGCCAGCAGACGATTTTCGATTGCGACCGCACTCGCGATCTTCGCAGCTGGCCCCATGGGATCGAGCCACGCCAGAGAGCGCTGCAGATCAGCGGCGCGGGTGCCCGTCTCTTCATCGGCAGGATACTGCTCCGCGAGCGACACGTAGAGAGGAGCGCTCTGCTCGAAGTGAGACCTCCACATCTCGGCTGTCGCGAGCTCGCGCACGGCAGCAGGATTCGACGGCGCGTCGCCCAGCTTCGCGACCTCGGCGTCGAGCTTGCCGCTCGAGCTGAGGAACTCGAAGTAGCGCTGCGTCAGCTCGGGCGACTCCCACCAGGTGTGACGCAGCAACGCCTCCCATGCAGCATCGTCACGCGTCGGCTTCGCCTGGTAGTCGTTCAGCAGGTTGTCGATGAAGACGGTGTCATGCGGGAAGCGGTCATGCGCGAAGAGATTGAGTTGCAGTGCGAGTTGCGGGCCTCCTCCGGACACAGTGCGGAACCATGTGTCGACCTGTGTGCCGTTGAAGATGCGGGTCACATTGCGTGTGAGCGTGGCATAGTCGTTGGTCCTCTTGTGGCGCAGGTAGAAGCGCGCGAGTTTGGAGTACCAGTCTTCGCCCTTGAAGCGCGCTATCGCGGTGCGGTACAGCTCTTCCGTCTGCGCGGAGAGATTGTTGCCCTCAAGGAATTGCGCGAGCCGATCGTAGATCGCGGGATCATCGGGTGAGCGATCGAGCTCATGCCGGAGCACGGCCAGAGCCTGCGGAAGTTGGCGGAGCTCCGTGAGGCGCGCGAGGTATCGCTCCAGCACCTGGCTATATTCAGAGGCGGCCTCGTTGGTCGGCAGCTGCGGGTCAGAGACGTTGAGTTCGAAGGCGGAGGATCGCTCGGCCTTTGACTTTGGAGTTGCAGGCGCATCCTGCTCCGATGGATTGAACTGTACGCGCGGGCCCGAGGAGAATCGCGGCGAGGCCGAGGTCAATGGCCTGGCGCCGGCCTGTTGCGAGAGCTCCGAGAGCAGGCGGTCATACAGTGCGAACTCGGCAGTGCTGTTCTTCTGGCGCGCATAGACGTCAGCCAACGCAAACGCAACACGAACGCGATCGTCTGCTTTGGGGAACGCGTCGAGGAATGCAGTTCCTTCCCGAATGACAGCAGGATCGTCACCATAGGCCACGTAGGCATCCAGCAACTTCGCATGCAGCGCCGGCCGGTCGGGAGATTGCGGCGCATCATGGTCAAGCTGCGCGAGTAACTCGGCGGCCTTGGCGCGATGGAAGTACGGTTGGGCCTTCGCATCCTCCTGCGCGTACTCGCTCTCAGGAGACTGCCCGTTGAGCCAGAGTGAGAGCACACCATTCCAGTAGCCGGGCCCCTGATCCAGCGTTGCGATGTCGCGATACATGCTGAGATTTCCTGCGCCGAGAGACGTACCAGCCTCAGGCGCAGAGAGCAGCACGTTCACCATGCCGGCGAGACCAGCTTCGTGCGCGCTGCGGCCATCGGTGAGCTGCCCCTTGGTCTCCGCGAGGGCGAAGTTGTAGCGGGCAGCTTCGGGATAGCTCGCCGTCAGGGTCGTGAGTTGAGCGAAGGTGTAGAGCTCCTGAGCGCTCCACGCTGCGTGACGCTGCTCTTTGCCCGCGCGATAGGAGTCGAGGCTGTCGAGCGCCTGTTGCAGCCTGCCCTGCTCGCGGTAGTAGGTGAAGACCCGCGCTTCGGCCTCGTAGTCATCCGGCTTCGCCTGGAGGCGGGCGTTAGCCTGCGAGAGGAAGTCGCGCGTGCGGTGAATGTCCGCGAGGAGTGCAAAGTAACTCTTCTGCAGGTCTTCAGGCCAAAGCGGCTGGAAGGCCGAGTCGTAGACCTCGAGCGCCTTCGCAGGCGCATCTTTACCGCCGGTGCGCAATGCGAGGAGAGCTTCAGCCTTTACGGGAAAGACCAACTCGTGCGGGAAGGTCGTGCGGTATCTCTGGATCCATTGTTCCGCTTCCGTGGCATGTGCGTGGTCGAGCTCCCACACGAAGGCATGCTGGTAGACGGGCTGCAGCGGATAACGTGCTGCCCAGCGCTGCAAGGCTGCACGCACGACCGCATCATCGAAGGCCTGCTCGTTGGCGAGCTCCATCGCGCGCTCGAACGCGTGCCAGCTGCGCTGGTTTGTGGGCGGAGTGGTCGCGTCACTTCGCGCGGGAGCGGACTCGCCGATCTTCAGCTGCTCTTCGAACTCGGCCTTGACCTGATGACGCCGCTGGTAGAAGTCAGCGAGCTCCACCATCGCAGCTGGCTGATCGGTGCTCTTTGCAACGTAGCTCTTCCAATCGGCCTCGGCACGATCGAACTGCTGCGCGGCCTCCTCCTGGCGGGCGCGCAGGCTATAGAGCGCGGGTGTGGGCTTCGCCGCTACGAGCTTGTCCAGCTCCGCAACGCTCTCTTTGGGCGGACGCGGGAAGAGCACCTCGACACCGGGCAGGGACATCGCGCGGTAGAGTGCAGCTTCGACCGGGGTATTCGCGATTGCGTGTTCCAGCCACTCCGACGTGGCCCCCGCGCGCAGACCTGCAAGAGCAGCTGCCGCGACGACGATGCCTGCACCGATGCGATACGAGGGACGATGGAAGAACCGAATGCTGTTAGGGGACGACATCGACTGTCACCTCCTGCGTTCCGAGGTTGTGGGCCACGTCCTCGGCTGTAACGGTGAGCTTGTACGTCCCCAGCGGCATATCTGCGGGCACGGTGAGGCGCGCTGCATTGGTGGCGAGCTGCGGGCTCCATCGCAACGTAACCGGGAGTGCGCCGGGCAATCGCGCTGTCAGCGTGCGGGTGCTCTGCGAAGCGTTGGCACGCAGGAGCACCGTCTCGCCGCGATGCAGGCGATTGGAAGCGAGCAGGACCTTCACCGTCGGCGGCGTGCTTGCGATGACGAAGCTCTTGTTCTCGCGATAGGTATTGCCACTACCATCGCGCAGGATGAGCCGCACGTCGTAGGTGCCATCGCGCATGTCCTCGGGGGCGAGGAAACGCGTCTCCCAGGCAAGGCCGCCAGTACCGTCGCGGTCCGGCGTGTCTTCGCCGGCAAGATGGCGTAGTTCTTTGGTGAGGCCGAAGGGGAAGATGGCGACGACCGAAGTAATAGCCGGATCGGTGCGCACGCGGAGGACAGGATCACCTGGCCGGATGACGCGCGGCCGCAGGAGCGAGCGTGGCACAGCGAGGAACGAGGTATACGGCGTGACGAGCTTGTAACGGCGAGCGAGGCGGATGATCTCGTCAATCGCGGCGCGCGATTCGCCGTCGCGGTTGATCTGCTCCAGCAGCGCATCGACGCGAGCCTGCGCCCAGAGACGCGGCAGCTGCAGATGGGCGGGCTCTGCGGCCGGCAGTTCCGCGCTGGCGTGCAGCGTGAAGATCTTGCCATCGCGGGAGCCGTGCGCGTCCATCGTCACCGAGGAGGGCCTGGCATACTGCCCGACCCAGGTTGCGGTCGAGCCGGGATAGACGCTCGACTCCAGCGGATAGACCATCTGCACAGCAGCGTTCGGCGAGACATCGAAAGCGAGGCCCGTTACCGGAGCGCGGGTGAGCTTGGCGAGGAAGGCCCGCAGGTGCAGATCGAGCGGCTCAGTCGATAGCGTGTGCTCGAGGAAGCCACCGTTCTTCGCGAGAAGTTGCAGCAGGCCGAGCTTCGCATCGTCGCCCACCGCGAAGACATCCGTGTGCGGTGGTTGCTTCATCGCCTTCCACTGCTTCGTGTAGTTCGCAGCGATGCGGCTAGTGAGGATCGTGTCGCCAAGATCGCTGCCACCATCGCTGAAAAGTACGAGCGAGCTGTTGGGCTGGGTGCATTGGGCCAGGCCATCATGCAGCGCCAAGCCCAGGTCGGTGCCTCCGCGCAGGTGGCTGGCACGAAGAAAGTCGAGCGCTTCGTTGACATGCTTTGCATCGGCGGAGACAGGCTGCTTCTGCCAGCGCTGTGTCTGCTGGTTGAAGAGGATGAGGTTGAAGTGGTCCGCTGGCGTGAGGGTGTGCAGCAGCGCCTCGGTGGCGGCATAGCTGCGCTCCAGCTTCTCCCATTGCATGGAGAGCGAGGTATCGAAGAGCACAACGATATTGCGCGGAGGTCCGACTGGCGCGGTGCCAGAGGATGCTGCGGAGTCAGCGAGCAGCGCGCTGGCCTGGAAGAAGCCGGGCTCGGGTCCAGCAGGTGGTCTTGGGGACGTCTCGTCGACTTGTGGGGCAGGCGGTGCAGGATCTCGATGCGTGATGACGGTGAGGGCATCAGTTCCGGAGGAAGCGAAGGTCCACGCGGCGCCCATGTCTTCACCAAGCGAAAGGTTCTCCGCTGCGAGGTCAGCGGTGAGGCCGTGGTCATCCTGCTGCGCGATCTTGAAGCCGTAGCCGCCCGTGAGCGCGAGCTTGGACAACGGGTGTGACGAGTGAATCACCATGTGCGCATGGAAGTGGTGCACGCTCTGCGTCCCCGCGGCGTCCGGCTTGATGGGCAGCACGAATCCCTGAGCGAGAGCGGTGGCCTCAAGGCGCTGGTGGTATTCGAGCTCCAGCCGCTTGGTTCCCCACGCGGGGATGGGCACGATCTTTGCGGTGAAGAGCGTGCGCTCGGCGGGGTCTGCGCCGGAGCGCTCGCCCATCTGCAGCAGGCCGGGGTCGATGGCCTGCGCCTTGGCCTCGGCGTAGACCTCCTGCGCGCGTTTGCGCTCCAGCACCACGGCGGGGATGCGCACGGCACCGTCCCACACGGCGAAGTCCGAGACGGTGGCCTCCGACGGCAACGGGAAGCGGTAGACGCCCTCCTGCGCAAGGCCGGTGTGGTTGAGGAAGATCTGCGTCATGAAGATGCGGGCGTCGCCGTCGTCGATGGTGATGTCGACGGTCATCTCTTCGAGCGAGAGCACCTTCGGGTCGGGCGTGTCCTTGTCGCCGGGGAGGAGGACACCCGTCTGCGCGAGAGCGGGCAGCAACGTCATAGGCAGCAGAGCAGCGAGCAGCAATCGTGAGAGGTGGTGGCTCATTGGATCAACTTCTCTTCCTGGATGCGAACAAGTCCGTTTTCCGTCCCAACGTACAACTCTCCGTTGTGGCTGGCCAGAGCCGTAACGTTCAGCGAGGGCAGACCCGCGGTCACCTGCGACCACCGCGCCGCACCCGCGGAGTAGACCCAAAGGCCGTGATCGAGCGAGCCTGCATACACCCGCCCACCTGAAACCAGCAGGGCGTTGGGATTGACGATGAGGTCCCGCGGCGCGCCGTCCATCGGCTGCACCTTGCCTGCCGCGTCCATCCGCTGGAGCCCGCCGCCATAGGTGCCGATGACGTAGCTGTCCCCCACCGGCGCGATCGCTGTAATCCAGTTGTGATGCAGTCCCGAGTTGGAGACGGTGAGATTGTGTTCGACCGCGTCGCGGCGCAGCACCGAGATCCCGCCCAGCGTACCCGCGAGCAGCGTGTCGCCAGTGCTTGCGAGCGCGTAGACGTGGTTGTTGACGAGCCCCTGGAAGGCATAGACGCTATCGATGCCGCTCTCGCGGACGAAGCTTAGGCCAGCAGGGGTCGCCACGGTCATGCCTGCGGTGGTGAAGGCGATATCGTTAACGTGATCGCTGAGCAGGCCATCGCGGCGGCCGAGAACCTGGCGCGGCTTGCCGCTGCGGTCGAAGAGGACGAGGCCGTTGGCGGTGGCGACGTCCATCGTTCCGCGCAAGGGATCCGCGACGATGCGGTTGATGCAGAAGAGATGATCGTTCTCAAAATGATGCGCGCTGGCCAGCGCGGGATCGAGCACATCGAGCCCGTGGTCGAAGCTGCCGACCCACAAGCGGCCGTCGGCGTCGAAAGCCAGCGCCGCGACGTTGCGGTCGGCGAGCGTGGCAGTGGCAGCCGTTGCGATGGGAAGCCACGCTGCGCCGTGGTGCTCAAAGACCCCACTGGGGCGCACGGCGTAGAGCGTGCCATCGGGCGTGGCGAAGAACTGGGCGTCGTGAGCGTCCGCGGCTGCAAGCGATGCGGGACGGATCCGCGCGCGAGCTTCGCCCAGCGGGAGCTGCACCGTCCCTTCGCCATAGGCCGCGAGCGTCAGCGTATCTGCGTCGGCGTGGAGCGCGTGGGCGAAGGTGCCGCGGGCCAGCACGCGCTTGGGGCGTCCGTTCTCAAACTCGGCAACACCCACGGGTGTTGCCGCGAAGACGTGATCGCCACTGGCCGTCAACGCAGCCACATGCGGATCCGGGAGCTCGGCCTCGTAGTGATCGGTCACGCCGGCGTGGGTGTGCAGGACGCCGTGCTCCTCGGTGCCAGCCCAAACGTCCTCGCCCACCGCGGCCAGGGAGGTGATCGCAGCGGCCGCGTACTCGGGCCGATAGAGCTGCAGTGAGCCGCCGTCGAAGAGCAACACCCCGCGATCGTGAGTTCCGATCAGGAGATCGCCGCTGTCCAGCGTCGCCAGCGCGGTCACATCGCGCAGCGCGGCTTCCTCTGGCAGTATCTGGCGAAAGGTCGCTGAGTGGGGGTCGTAGATCAACAAGCCGGCGCCGTGCGTTGCGATGAGCAACTGCGTGTGCTCGGCGCCGCGCAGCCTGGCTGCGACGACACTGACGAGCGGCGCGGCGGGAAGCTCCTGCCCGACGCGGAACGTCCGCTTCGCTTCGCCGTTCTGGTACTCGACGAGACCGCCGGAGCCTGCGACGTAGAGGCTTTCGCCGATCACCGCGGCTGAACGGAAGGCTGGGGGTGCGGCGAGGGCCTCGAAGCCGGGATTTGCTGCAGGCTGCAGCGGACCGAGACGGTAGCGCAGAGAGTGAGTGGCCTGCACCTGCTGCTCGCTTTGCCGCAGGACGTGCCGCATGTGCAGGAAGAACGCAGCTCCGCCGGTGAGCAGCACCGCTGCGGTCGTGAGTGAGATCGATTGTCGAGAGACGCGCATGGTGGACGGAAGGTCCGGGTCGAGGTGAGTGGAACTGTACCACGAGGCTTGCTTGTGGCAAGTGAGGAGTCAAAGAAAGACTCGCAGTTGCCCCATGTGACGCAGCGTCTCACGAAAGGGCAGCGTAAGTGTGAAGAAATATTTGCGAGTGACTTATCCGGCATCAACGGTGGCATGATGCGGAGCTGAGTTTCAGCGGCCAGAGGTGCGGCCGGGGGTTGGAAGCCGGCTTGGGTGAGGTGAGTGTTCCACTCTGCTCAGCAACACAAAAGGCGCGAGCTGATTGCTCGCGCCTCTTGTATATCGCTTACATGATCGCTTATGCCTGCAGGAACTGCACATCCAGCGTGATCGTGACGTCTTCCCCGATCAGGATGCCACCCGTTTCGAGCGCTGCGTTCCAGGTCAGGCCGAAGTCCTTGCGGTTGATCTTCGTCGTGGCCTCGAGGCCGATGCGGGTGTTGCCGTAGGGATCCTTGCCGGGAGCGCTGGGGCCTTCGACTTCGAACACCACCGGCTTGGTGACGCCGTGGACGGTCAGGTCGCCGGTCACCTTGTACTCGCCTTCGCCTTCCTTCTCGACCTTGGTGGACTTGAAGGTCATGTGGGTGTGCTTGTCGGCTTCGAAGAAGTCGGCGCTCTTGAGGTGGCCGTCGCGCTGCGGATCGCCGGTGCTGAGGGTGTCCATGTCGATGGTCGCTTCGATCGAGCTGTTGGCCGGATCGGTGGCGTCTTCGACGAGGGTTCCGGTAATCCCGCTGAAGGAGCCCTTCACGTTCGAGATCATCATGTGCTTTACCTTGAACGACGCGCTCGAGTGGGCGGGATCGATCTTCCAGGTGGTGGTCGACATTGCAATTCTCCTTTGGCGATTAGCCGATGTGGCATTCTGCCGGTGGTGTTTGGATGCCCGGCCCGAAGTCCGGCGTGACTCTTTCGGGTGGGGAAACGATGAAACTTCAGTAAAGGCGGTGTTACGCGAGAGCCTGGCGAAGCAGGTCTCTACCCAGCCAGATCTCGTCCTGCGTGATCGTGTGGGGCCGGCCGGGATAGCGCTTGGTCGTGACCTCGGCGCCCAGTTGGCGAAGCATCGCTGCAGACTCCTCCACCCGCGTCCAGGGCACGTGCGGATCGGGATCGCCGCTGAGCAGCAGAGCTGGCGTTCCGGCCAGAGGCGAGCCGCTGACTCCGGTACCCGACAGCTTCGTTCCGGGCGCACCGATGAGGCCGCCGGTGAAGGCGATCAGCCCGGCGTATTTTGCCGGATGGCTCGCGACGAACTCCGTCGAAAGGCACGCACCCTGCGAGAAGCCTGCAATCACGATGCGGTCCGGGCCGAAGCCCTTCTTCGCCAGCGACGCAACAATGGATTCGATCTTCGCCAGCGCCGAACTCAGGTACGGCTCGTTGGCCTCGCGCGGCGCGAGGAACGACTGAGGGTACCAGGTGTGTCCCGCGGCCTGCGGAGCGATAAAGGCCACGTCCGGCACGCTGAAGGCCTCGCCCAGGCCGAGGATGTCCTCGGCCGAGGCTCCACGGCCGTGCAGCAGCACGACCGCAAGCTTTGCCTTGTCCAGTGGAGCGCCGGCCTGGAGCACCGGCGTTCCCGCATGCGGATCAGCTACTTGTTTAGGATCGAGAGTCGCGTTCATGCCTGCACCTCTTCCTTGGCTTCCGCCTTCACGGCCTTGTGGAGCGTGATCGGCGTCAGCGCCTTGTCGATCTGGTCATAGTGCGGCTGCAGCCAGGCCGGGACGCGGAGCGCCTCGCCGAGGGATTCGAGCGGTTCGTCCACGGCAAAGCCGGGGATGTCGGTGGCGAGCTCGAAGAGCACGCCGCCGGGCTCGCGGTAGTAGATGGAGCGGAAGTAGTCGCGGTCCATCACGGGCGAGACGCCGAGGCTCTCGCTGATGACCTTGAGCCACTCTTTCTGGTCCGCATAGTCCTCGCTGCGGAAGGCCACATGGTGCACGGTGCCCGCTCCCATCCGGCCACGCGGCGCGGCGGGATCGACGACGACGTCGATGCGGTGCGCCAGGGCGTCGCCAGCGACCTCGAAGCGAACGCGGCGGCCCTCTTCGGCGACCTTGGAGTAGCCCATCAGCTTCAGGGCAGACTCCGTCGGAGCGAGATTGCGCTCCAGCAGGGTGACGCCGTAGAAGCCGCGCACGGCGACCTCGTCCGGAACGTCAGCGAAGCGGGGGTTCGCGAAGGCGGACTCAACCGCCGCAGCCTCGGCGTTGCCGACCAGCTCGATCTTCATGCCGTCGGGGTCCGAGAACTCGAGGACGACCTTGCCGAAGCGCTCATGCTTGGCTTCGATGCGGACGTCGTTGGCCTCCAGGCGTTGCTCCCAGTATTCGATCGCGCTGACCGGGACGCTGAAGGCGGTGTGCGAGACCTCTCCCGCACCGAGTGTGCCGCGATTGGCGTTCGGCCAGGGGAAGAAGGTGAGGATCGTGCCCGGCTTGCCGGCGTCGTCGCCGAAGTAGAAGTGATAGGTGCCGGGATCGTCAAAGTTGACGGTCTTCTTCACGAAGCGGAGACCCAGGACCTGGGTATAGAAGTCGAGATTGCGCTGCGGGTCGCTGGCGATCGCTGTAACGTGGTGGAGTCCTACGATGGGCTTGGTGGCCATGGCTGTTTTTCTCCTTCGTGCCATTTCTCTTACGCTCAATATGATTCGACATCGAAGTAAAAGATTCAGACGGTCCAGCTGGATTCGCAAGCTGCTGATTCCAGATGGAGCTCGCCAGGGCCAGAAGAATCGTTTGCATCTTGCTTCGACGCCGAAGCATCCTTCAGAGTGCCATGTCGAAGACAGAACAGACCGGGAATGACACTACGGGGCCGAAGCTCTGGGTGGTTCTCGCGCGGGCGTATGGGGCCCTCGCGCACTATGTAGAGCAGTGCATCGCAGCCGAGGGCCTTTGCCTGAGCGACTTCATGATGCTGGAGGTGCTGCTGCACAAGGGCCCGCTGAGCATCTCGGCTATCGGGGAGAAGGTGCTACTGACCAACGCCTCCATGACCGCCGCGACCGACCGGCTGGAGAAGCGGGGCTTTGTCGAGCGGCACAACTCCGAGGAAGACCGGCGCAGCAAGATCGTGACGCTGACGCCTGAGGGCCGCACCTTTATCAGCGAGCTCTACGAACGGCACGTGAAGGATATTGAGGCGGTGACTTCGGTCCTGAGCCAGAAAGAACAGAACAAGATGCGCGGACTGCTGAAGACGCTGGGGCTGGCGGCCAAAGAGGCTTCGGAACGGAAGCGCGAGGCTGCCGACGCCGAAGCGAGCGCACCTATTAAGGACCGCGCGCGCGTAAAGAAAGCCTGAGCCAGTCGAACGGCGGCCTAGCCCTTGACCTGAACCCGGCCGCCCTCGACCTGAACGGGGAACATCTTCAGGTGTTCCCCCGGCGAGGACACGCACTCGCCGGTAAGCGCATTGAAGACCATGCCGTGCCAGGGGCAGGAGAAGGTGTGGTCGGACGCGATCTCGGCGCGGGCCATGGAGAGCCCCATGTGGGGGCATTCGTCCAACAGGCAGCGGATCTCGTCTCCGGCGCGGACAAAGAGGACATCCTTGCCGCTGACCTTCCCGCGCAGTGGCCGTGCCTCGGGAATCTCGCTGACGAGGGGCCCAGTCACCCAGTGTTGATCCGACAACCAAACCTCCTGATGTAGCCGCGGCTCGCCCTGAGGCTACGGCTTCTGCTTCGCGATGCCGCCGCTGGTGACGTGGCGGAGGATGAACTCCTGGAAGAGAGTCCCGATGGCGCCTTCGCCGATGCCGATGATGCTGTTGGTCAAACGGACCTGGGCGCTCTGCTGGCTGGTGGCCGGGTAGTAAAGCGTCGAGATCTCCGCCGAACCAATGTTCCCCAGGACATTGGAGAAGTTCGGCTGCCAGTGGCCGTTGTCCCCTTTGCACATCACCGTGGTCGAGATGGCATACAGGGCCCGGTGCACGACGTTGCCGTGCCCCAGGTAGAAATAGCGCGGGTCCTGGTGGAAGAGTGATGGGAAAAAGGCCGCGCCCAGGAAGGTTGCGGAGAGCTTGTCGCCGTAGGTTGCGGCGTAGCGCTGGCCGTACCCTCCCATTCCCTGCCCGTAGCCGGAAAAGTTGTTGTTGGCCTGCTCGATACCCGCGGTGACGCCGGTGGTGAAGAAGGTGACGGGGTCGACGCTGACGACGGCGGCCAACTTGAACTTCTGCTTGCGGGTCAGCGGCATGGGGTGCTTCTCGTAGCTGACGAAGAAGTTGGGCAACACGCCAAGGATGCGCTGGTGCTCTTCGTTGGTGATCTGCTGTTCGGCCAGGTCCTCCACCGTGATGGCGGTGACAGCGGTGGTGATCTCCTCAACGCCCAGTTCCACTCGTTCAAGGATCACAGCCTGCTGCGGCGCAACGTCAAAATCCTTCACTTTCCATGGGGAGAAGCCCTTGGCCGAGATGTGCACACGGTAGGTACCCGCCGGCACCCTCTCGAACCTGTAGGCTCCTGCCTGATCGGTGACGCTCTCGGTGTGAGTCTCGCCGGTCCTGGCGTTGATCAGCGTCACTTTCGCGTTGGGGATCAGTGCTCCGTCGATGTCCGTGACTTCGCCACCTACCGTTCCAGCGTCGGGAGCATCGGGGAGCTCTACTGCGGGAGTTCCCAGGGCAGTCGGCGGCGGCGCGGCGTTCGGTGCAGGGACAGGACGCTGAGCAGGCAATCGCCCCACCGCACCGAGCAGCACGCCCGCACCCAGCGTCAGCCAGAAGGGGCGGGGCCGCGATCTGCGCTGCAGCCGGATGAAACGATGCATAAGGCCCTTTCGTGACGAGGAGGGTAAGGGGCCAACTCTCGCCGGGACAATGACTCGTGGCACGCATGGCTCACGTAACTCAGAGGATACCCGCAGTCTGATGGACGGCAACAGGACCCAAATGGTTGCGGGGAGCAACGGACATGCGCCAGTGCGGTAGCCTTGAGTGCAGATGCGCGCCTTCGTGTCCTTGCCGTTCGCTTCACCCCTGCTGTTCGCTTTGAGCTTGCTGCCCGCCGCGGCGCTCCCTGCCTGTGCGCAGCAGCCTTCTCCGCAGGCGATGGGGACGATCTCGACGGCCGACGCGAAGATTGCCGGCGGCCTGGAGGTGCTGGGATCGAAGGCCCAACTGGTCAGCAATGCGTCCATCACGGCCTATGACCACACGGCGGAGTTGGACCTCAACCGCGGCGGCGATGTGCTGGTGTGCTCAACGAGCCAGTTCCACCTGCTGCGTGCCGGGGTTGGCCCGGCACTGCTCTTCGGGCTGGATCGCGGCGCCATCGAGATTCACGCGAAGACCGCACAGGACGATCTGATCCTGACGCCGGACCTGCGCTTCACGCTGGAGACCGGCGGCACGCTGAACCTGAGCCTGCGCGTGACCCGCAACGGCGACACCTGCGTCGACAACGCCGGGGCTAACGCTCCGACGATGCTGCTGAATGACTCGTTCTCCGCAGCGGTCTATCGTCTGACGGCCGGGCAGCATGTGCTCTTTGAGCATGGCAGCCTGCGCGAGGTGGTGGACAGCGAGACCTCCGCTTGTGGTTGTCCGGAGCCAACGCCGATCCCGGGTTCGATCTCGGCCAGCGCCGCAGCAGCGATGACGCCAGCCCAGCGCGCGGCGCTGGAGCACCCGTTTCCCGCCGCAGCCAGCCAGGATCTGGCCACGACGCCAGCACCGGCAATCGAGCCACAGAAGCCTGGTGAGGCTCACGTGCAGATCTCGTCGACGCTGGTGTACACGCCGGGGCAAGCTCCTCCGGCGGAGAGCTCTCCTGCGGGCGAAATGCCCGTGTCGCCGACCGGAGAGCCGCCGGCCTATGCCAGCCCCAGCGGCAAAGGACCCGACCAGGGGCCGCCGCCGCAGACGCCGCCAGCGCCAAAGGACTTCTTCCACGCCATCGGCAGGTTCTTCCATCGCATCTTCCATCCGGGAGACAAGAAAGCCGACCCTACAACGACCACCCTGCAGAAGTAGCGGGATCACTGGACACCTTCCACACCGCTCCGATACCTTGCGGAGGCTCGCGCGCATCTCCATGGCACGCACCTCAATACCGCAAAGGGACCGGACGAATGAACAGGCGAGAGTTCTTGAAGACGACCAGCTCCATCACCGCAGGCGCCATGCTTACCGGAAGTTCGGTTGCCCAGAGCGTGACCGCACCACACCAGGGTGCGCACACCAACTGGGCGGGTAACTATACCTTCACCGCACCCCAAGTGGACCACCCGGCCAGCGCGGAGGAGGTGCGGAAGCTCGTGGTGGCGGCGAAGCATGCCAAAGCTCTCGGCTCCGGGCACTCGTTCAATAACATTGCGGATACGGCCGGCGACCAGCTGGGAATGCTAACGCTCGGCGGCATGGCGCTGGACGCGCAGGGCAAGACAGTCACCGTGGGAGCGGGCGTGAAGTATGGCCAGTTCGCTCCGTGGCTGGACCAGCAGGGGTTTGCGGTACACAACCTCGCTTCCCTGCCGCATGTGACGGTGGCCGGAGCGTGCGCCACCGGGACGCATGGATCGGGCATCCGCAACGGATGCCTGTCGACGGCGGTGGAAGCCTTCGAACTAGTGGACGCAAGTGGCGAAGTGCATACGATCTCGCGGGCGGCCAATCCGGATATCTTTCCGGGCGCGGTCGTCGCGCTGGGAGCGCTGGGAGTAGTGACAAGAACGACGTTGCGCGTCGTGCCACGCTTCGACATCGCGCAGGTGGTGTACGAGAATCTCTCCTTTGACCAGCTCGAGCACAACTTCGACGCGATCATGGGATCCGGCTACTCGGTGTCGCTGTTCACGACGTGGCAGGGACATCGCGCGAATCAGGTCTGGCTGAAGCAGCTTCCTGGAGACCATACGCCGCTGCCGGGCAACTATCCGGCAGAGCTCTATGGCGCGTCGATGCAGGTGACGAAGCTGCATCCGGTCCCCGGCCACGAGGCTACGGCGTGCACCGATCAGTTCGGCCAGCCCGGCCCCTGGTATGAGCGGCTGCCGCACTTCAAGATGAACTTCACTCCTTCGAGCGGCAACGAGATCCAGACCGAGTACTTCGTTCCGCGGGAACACGCGTACCAGGCGATCCTGGCGGTGGAGAAGCTGCGCGACAGGATCACGCCGCACCTGTTCATCACCGAGCTGCGCTGCATCGCAGCGGATGACCTATGGATGAGCATGGCCTACCAACAGGACTCGCTGGCCATCCACTTCACCTGGAAGCCCGAACCGGCAGCCGTAAACGCGGTGATTCCGCTGATCGAGCAGGCGCTGAAGCCGTTCCGCCCCCGGCCGCACTGGGCGAAGGTGAATACGATTCCTGCCAGCGATCTGAAGGCGGCTTACCCGCGCTATGGCGACTTCGTGGCGCTGGTGAAGAAGTTCGATCCGCAGGGCAAGTTCCGGAACGCGTACCTGGAGCGAGTTCTGTAATGGTGTCTAGCGGGACGCGTGGTCTCGATTGACCGTAGCGACCTGGGCGTCGGCGGCGTGCGATCCACTTTCAAGGATGCTGACAGCTTCGGGGATCGAAAGGCTGGCGTCGAGGTAATGGAAGTCCAGCCGATGGACATTGGTGTTGTGCGTGATGGTCTTGAACAGCAGCGCGTGTCCGCGGATGTCGGTGTGCACGCGCGTCATGCGCCAGTTGCCGTCTGCCTCTGCGCGGTCGCTGGAGAAGTTGCTGCCCGCGAGGATATTGATGAGCCCGAAGCCGATGGAGACGTTGCTGGCCAGGTGCCCCTCGAGGTGGATCAGGCGCTTCTGCTTGTCGTCGATGGAGAACCAGCCGCTCATGCCGTGGAGGACCTTCTCGGCCATGCTGGTTGGTGAGTAGGCCGGGTTGGGGCGGAACTCGATGCGCCACACACCATTGTTGAGGGTGACGTTTTCCAGGATGAAGCAGCGCGGCAGGCTGTCGAGCATCTGCCGGGCGCGCAGCTCGTCGTTCTGCTGTGCGGCCTCAAAGCGATCGAATGATGCAGGGTCCCTGACGATGGCGTCGAGGCGCCGGCGCTCGGACGCGGCGCGATCAGGACTAAGCGGCTGACCGTCGACCTGTTCAAGGATCGCCAGCTTGCCTCGGCCGGTTTCGAGGATATGTTCCCTCCAGAGGTGGCCGCCGGTGCGTTCGGAGCGCTCCTCGTTCCAGTATTCGTAGCGATCCGGATGCGGCAACTGTTCCTGCCGGACCATCTCCTGGACAAGCTTGAGTGGCGTTGAGGTGGAATCCGGCTCCGCAGCGTGGACGGTGGCGGCTGGGCAGAGGAGCAACAGGGTTGCAGCGCCGGCGAGGCATCGGAAGCAAAGACGGAGGTCGAGCTTCAGATTGCGCCGTTCGCGCTCGCGAAGAGACTGCTCAATCATGGGTCAGCTCCTGGTCATCGCTGGAGGAATGCCGCCGTCAGCATTGCCTTTTCAGCCTGATTCTTACGGAGATGGTTGAGAGTGCACGTTAATCTCCGGTTTTTTCCGGGTTAACAGGTGACTTGTCGTGCTGTTTGGGAGCAATCCGGGCCCAGCGCTGATCCAGGGGAAGCCGACGACGACCCTCCGGCGCGGCGGGAAGGGACCGATCCGGAGACCGCGTTCCTGATCCCGCATCCGGGGAGGATGAAGTCTCAGGGGATACCCCCTTCCCCTCATTTTGCTCAAAGTCTTCAGGCGGAAGACCTTAGTGACGGACTTCCATTCCATTCTTGCGGTGGCTGCGATCCGGCGGGACCGGAACTGGCTCTACTTCCATGATAGCGAGTCCAGCAGGTTACTACGCCACTTGTCGCCAAGCCACTTGTCACTGGGCCACGTGTCGTTGGAGCACTTCAGCGCGTGCGAGCGGCGTCAGAGAATCCTCTTTCGGGGAAGCGGTCGGAGGGTTTGGAGCGGTACCGGAAGGGTGGCTGCCCCTCGGCTACAATGGTGGGCAGGGCTCGCGTGGGTTCTTCCGTGTGCCCGCATATCCGATCCGACCCCTTTAGGAGTTTCCAATGTCGATTCCGGCCACGCAGATGCGCCCCGGCATGATTATCAAGTACAAGGACGACCTGCACCTGGTCTTCTCCGTCGAGCACCGCACGCCGGGCAATCTTCGCGCGTTTATCCAGGCCAAGCTGCGTAACGTGCGCACCGGCGCGATGTTCGTGGAGCGCTTCCGCTCGCCGGACCCGATCGATCGCGTCCATGTGGACTCCGTGAAGATGGAGTACCTGTACAGCGATGGCGACGACTACTACTTCATGGACCAGGAGACGTTCGAGCAGCTGAACCTGAAGCGCGAGACGCTGGGCGATGCGGTGGACTACCTGACGCCGAACCTGCTGATCGAAGTTTCGAGCCATGACGGCAAGCCGGTGGGTATCGAGCTGCCGCCGTCGGTGATCCTGACGGTGATCGAGACGGAGCCGGGTATCAAGTCGGCGACGGCGAGCAGCGTGACCAAGCCTGCGAAGACGGATACGGGGCTCGTGGTGCAGGTGCCCCCGTTTATCAACGAGGGCGAGAAGATCAAGGTGGATACGGCTGAAGGCGCGTACATGTCGCGGGCGTAAGCGCAGTGCGAACGTCGAGAAGGCGATGCGGGCAGCCGTATCGCCTTTTCTGTTTGGGAGGCGAGGTTGTCAGAGATCGTGAAGAATGAGGCCTTCGAATTGCGCGTCGCAACGATGGACGACGTCCCCGCGCTGCATCGGCTGATTGAGCGCAGCGTGAATGGGCTGCAGGCGGGCGAGTACACCGAGGCGCAGCGGGCCGGAGCGCTGGGGCATACTCTGGGGCTGGATACGCAGCTGGTGAAGGATGGGACGTATTTTGTCGTCTCGCCAGCCGGCGAGACGGAGATTCTTGCGGCGTCGGGCGGGTGGAGCTATCGGAGCACCACGTTTGGCTCAGACGGCGCGGCGGTGCGGGATGCGAGTGTGCTCGATCCGGCGAAGGATGCGGCGAAGATTCGCGCGATCTTTGTGGATCCGGAGTTTGCGCGGCGGGGGCTGGGGTCGCTGGTGCTGGCACATTGCGAGGCGGCGGCTATGGCTGCGGGATTCACGAGCTTCGTGATGGGGTCGACGCTGACGGGTGTGCCGCTGTACACGCTGAAGGGCTATCGCGAGGTGGGTCGGATCGACGTGCCGCTGCCGAATGGCGAGGTGCTTCCGATCGTATCAATGACGAAGAAGGCCACCAACGAAGAAGCGCCGCTGCATGACAGCGGCGCTTCCTGATGGGCTGGCCGGTTGACCTGGCCGATTGTTTAGAACTTCACGTAGACGCCGGCGTAGGGCTCCTCGGTGGAGACCCAGCGCGAGGATGAGAGCTGGCCGACGTTGAAGTCGGGAGCGCGGTAGGCGAGCTCGCGGGCACCGATGCGGAAGCCGAGCTTCGAGACGGTCTGGAGGTCGAAGCCGACGTCTGCCAGTGCTGTCCCGCGCCACTGGTGGTGGACGTTCACCGTAGACTGCGAGGGCTGGAAGTCCAGGTAGCCGCCGCCGACGGCGAAGTACGGCTTGAAGTGGTACAGATGGCCGATGTGCACCATGTAGGCCGCGGTGCCTTCATGCACACTGGTGGGAACCGAGACCGCATAGGATGAGGTGACCGGCAGCCCGTTGGCGACGACGTAGCGCTCCGAGAAGCGGGTGAACTGGTAGTTGACCTCAAAGCCTGCCCAGTCATAGGGCTGCGCATGGAAGGACACGACCGCTCCGGGGCTCATGGTGGTGGCCTGATGCGGCAGCGGGTAGCCGTTGGTGGAGATCTGCTGGTTGGTGTAGTCCGTGGTGAACTGGCCGGCTGCGGCGACGCCGAGGTCCATCCTCGACCAGTGGGACTTCATGGGATCGGTGCCGGCTGCGGGCGCCTGGGCGAAGGTGATGGCTGCGCTGCCGCACAAAGCTGCGGCGAGGGCGATACGGGTGATTTGAGAGATAGACATCTGGGCCCCTTGAGATTTAAGACAATGGATTTCCTGCGCGCCTATGAAGGCGCCTGGATGACGGATGCAGTTTGCAGGAGTGACTCGAACGTTCGCGGCCACCCCTCGACCTGAACGATCGAGGCCACGCGTTCTTTCATTCGTTACGCACGAATGAACAGCAATGCATTGATGGACGCGCCGGGGGCGGAGTGAGTTGTATGCGCGGGGCGCGGGTGTTCACGCGTCGTGCGGGCGGCACCGTATCATGGCAGATATGGTGCTTCACTTCCTCGTTCGCGGCCGTGTGCAGGGTGTTGGTTTCCGGTGGTACGTGCACCGCGAGGCAGCCGAGCTTGGGCTGCGCGGATGGGTGCGGAATACCGATGGGGGCGAGGTGGAGGCGGTGGCCGCGGGCGACCCTGAGGATTTGGCCGAACTGCGCCATGCGATCCGCAAGGGTTCGCGGGGATCGCGGGTGGACAAGGTCGTCGAGCATGAGCTGGACGAGGCGGAGGCCGAGAAGCTGGGGGCGTTCGCGATCGAGGGCGCCTGGTAGGTGGCGTTCGTGGCGGCTCGGTGAAGCAGATCCTTCGTCGCCTTCGGCTCCTCAGGATGACAACCTGAGGGCGTGAGACAATCAGCGCGGCCCTCCCAGCGCTTGGCGTGAGGGACAGCGGCCGGCTCAAACCCGCCTGCTTTGCTTTGTCATTGACAGCGAAGCGTGCGGGTTTGTACTGTTTTGCCGCAACGTTACCGGTTACGTTGACCGATCCCAAACTTCGCAGGTGTCCTGATTCATGGCGAGCAGCAAAGCCAAAGCGATTCTTACTGACAGCCACTTCTGGGTTCCGTTCCTCGTCCTGCTGGCGGGCATTGGCCTGCTGGTGGCCTTGCACTAAATCGACGCGACGGAGACCTGAAGATGGCAACCCTTACCGGCAAGACGCCCCCTCGCAGTCAGCAGCGCGACTCCGTTAGCCTTTCGCTGCACATGCTGGGCGTCATCTGTGGCCTGACCGCCGGCGTGTGGCTGGGAGCGGCGGAAGCTCCGACCAAACTCGTCACCGCGGGCTTCTCCCCGTACGCGATCTCGCTGGCGATGGTGGCCGGCGTCTTCACCGCGCGCTGGACGTTCCCCACGCTGCTGAAGGGCACCGGGTATGTGTTTACGGATCTGCGGGAGAAGAAGCACCTGATCGTGTGGGCGCTGCTGGCGGGGGCGCTGTGGGCGGTGGCCAACACGCTGACCGTCTTCGCGATTCGTGATGTGGGCCTGGCGGTGGCCTTCCCGCTGTGGAATGCGAATGCGCTGATCGGGATGTTCTGGGGGCGGGTACTGTTTGGCGAGCTGAAGGGCGCGGGCGCGGGGACGATGATGAAGGTGGTGCTGGGCGCGGTGCTGATCGTGATTGCGGCGACGATGCTGGGCTTCAGCACCATTCACGGCGGTGCGTTGGGAAGCCATGCGGTTGAAGGCATCTGCGCGGCGCTGGGCGCGAGCCTGATGTGGGGCACGATGTACGTTCCCTACCGAAAGGCTTATCTGAGCGGGATGAATCCGCTGAGCTTTGTGACTGCGTTTACGGTGGGCGAGCTGGGCACGGTTCTGGCTCTGACGCTGCTGCTGGATGGCGGCGTGCACTCCTCGGCGTTCCAGCTGATCCGGATGCCGGGCGTGCTGTTCTGGCTCTTCCTGGGCGGGTTTGTGTGGGTGATCGGCGACCTGTTCCAGCAGTTTGCCGCGAAGTACCTGGGAATCGGCCGCGGGATTCCGCTGTCGAACACGAACCAGCTGTGGGGGCTGGCGTGGGGCGCGCTGGTGTTTGGCGAGCTGGCGGGCGCAAGCCACAACCAGATTCTGCTGGTGCTGGCTGGCTCCATCGGCATGATCCTGGGAGCGCTGGCGATCAGCACGGCGGTTGCGGGTGCGCGGGAGCAGAGCTCGACGAACGAGGCGGTGCTGCGCGAGTGCGAGCGCTATGGGCTGGACTACAACCGCGCGATCCTCGCGCAGATGGGCGACGAGTTCGACGGCAAGGGCGAGAGCCGGCGCTGGTGGGACTATGCGATCGTGCTGACGGCGACGGCGGTGTTCGTGGTGCTGGGGCTGCGGGCGACGGTGCCTCCGTTGGAGATGAACCTGCGCTGGATCGGCGGGCTGGGCGCGGTGCTGCTGCTGAGCCTGGTGGTAGGGACTTGGAACCTTTGGAAGCGGACGCGGTTCAGCTAGAGATCACTTCGGGGATGCAACAAGAACGGCCGCCAGATTTGGCGGCCGTTCTTGTTGTGGGTTTGTTCGGATGAAGCGGATTCTCGAAGGTGTGCAGATGTCGATATGTCGGGCTTTCGGCCCTGAAATGCGCCTGCCGTTTGTGCAACGTAATCAGAGCTCTAAAACACCAGCTTTGCGGAGAGCTGCGCGATGCGGGGTGCGATGTCGGAGCCGATGCGGCCGAAGCTGGCGGAGGTCTGCGTGCCGGTGGGGTCGCCGAGGTTGGTGTGGTTGAGCAGGTTGAAGTACTCGGCGCGGAACTGGAAGGTGGTGTGCTCGTAAAGCTTGAAGTTGCGGGTGAGGCTGGCGTCCCAATCGACGTACCGCGGGCCGACGAAGGAGTCCTTCTTGACGTTGCCGAAGGTATCGAGCGCGGGTGTGGCGAAGGCGGTGGGGTCGAGGTAGTTGACGCAGGTGGTGGTCGCGGCGATGCCGTAGGAGCAGGCGCTGCCACCGTAGCCGTTGCCGGTGCGTACGGGAACATCCAGAGCGGTGCCGAGGCCTGCGAGAGAGCGGTCCGAGCCCACGGTGATGTTGAGCGGGTCGCCGCTATGCAGCGTGACGAGCCCAGCCATCTGCCAGCCATTGACGATCGCCTTCAGCACCATGGGACCGGGCTTGAGAAGCGGGAAGACCCAGGTGTAGGAGAGCGAGAGGTTGTTGCGGTGATCGAAGACTGACGGGCCGTAGTCGAGGCGCTTGAAGTTTGGCACGTAGATGGGAAGGATGAAGGCCTGCCCTGCTCCAGCGCTGGTGACGGCGGTGTTATAGGGAATGTCGTCGAGGCTCTTGGACCAGGTGTAGCTAAGTGTGGCGGAGAGGCCGTGGGCGATGCGCTGGGTGAGGGTTCCCTGCAGCGCATTGAAGAGCGTGTTGCCGCCCATGTTGGTCTCGCTGATGCTGGCGAAGTTCTTGTAGGGGCGGCGCCCCTGCTCGTTGCCGGCGGTATCGGTGGCGCCCATCTGCACGGCGGGGTTCAGCTCGACGTTGGTGAAGATGTGGGAGCCATGCGAGCCGACGTAGGCGATCTGCGAGGAGAGGGTGTGCGTGAGCTGCTGCTGCACGGAGAGGTTCCAGTTGTACATCAGCGGCGTATGGAAGGTGCCTGAAGGGTCGAAGGTGATGACGGTGACAGGCGTGGGGAACGGCGTGTTCGCGGGCAGCGGAAGCGTGACCGGGAAGGGATTGGGGCTCGCACCGTAGGGGTTGGAGAAGGTTGCGGTGGGATCGGTGGCTGTCGGGTTGGAGACGCTGTAGGTCTCGGTGAAGGGGTTGGAGCCAATCCAGCCATTGTTGAAGAGATCATTCATGCGGGTGTCGTAGAACATGCCCGCGCCGCCACGAAGGCTGGTGGTGGCGTTGCCGAAGACGTCCCAGGCGAAGCCGAGGCGTGGCATGAAGTTCTTGTAGTTGGGGCGAACACCATCGCGAGGCATGCCGGTATCGCCGGGAAAGAGCAGGCCGGCGGGCGCGAGCGGATAGACGGTGGAGATGCGGTTCGTCGCGTAGGCCGTGGGGTTGAACTGGCCCATGCGCCCGGCGTCGGTCTGCGGAATGAACGGCTCCCAGCGCAGGCCGTAGTCGAGTGTGAGGCGGGGCGTGGCCTTCCAGCTGTCCTGCACATACGTGCCGATGAACTTGGCGCGGTTGTCCTGGAACTGACCGGCGGACTGGCTGAAGGCGCTCATGTAGCCAAGGAAGAAGCTGGCCATGGCATTGTTCGTGCCGGTGGCGGCGAAGGTGAACTGGCCGGGCTGGCCGTTCTGGTTGACGACGTCGAGGCGAGCGAGTTCACCGTGGAAGCCGAAGCTGACATCGTGCGAGCCCTTCACCCAATGCACGTCGTCGGAGAGGGTGATGTTCGAGCGCTTGAAGGTCGCGTGCGGATTCTGGCCGAAGGAGAAGTCGCCGGAGACGCTGATGGACTGGAACGACGGGAAGGCCGGCTGCCAGATGTTCACCCCGAGCGTGCCGGCGTCGATGCCGCCGGGCAGCGGGCCGCGCACGGAACCTTCGCGCTGGTAGTTGACGATGAGGTTGTTCAGCCAGCGCTCGTTGAAGGTGTGCGTCTCCGACAGCAGCGCTGTCTGGTAGGTGATGTCGGACTGGTCCTGGTAGGTGAGGTAGTTCTTCGGATTGAGCACGCCGACGAGGTGGAACTTGTCCACGTAGTAGCGCGCGGTCATGCGGTCCTTCGAGGTGAGCGCCTGATCGTAGCGGCCGACGCCTTCGTCGTAGTTCTGCGAGTTGGGTTGCAAGTAGCTGAAGGGCGTGCCGTTGGACGAGGCCACGGGGATGTAGTTGAGCAGCGCGAGCGAGGCCTTGTCGAAGCGGGTCGTGGGGATAGTGGCCTGATAGAGATTGGTACCGATCTGGGTGTAGGGAAAGCAGGCCTTGGTGCTGGGGTCGACGATGCAGTTGGAGGTCGTGGGCGTTCCGTTGGCAGTGAACTGGAAGAGGCCAGCCTGGTTGGCGGTGGACGGCAGCGACGCGTCGTTGGAGGTGGTGGCGGACTGATCACGCAGACGGCTGCCCTGGTAGCCCGCGAAGAAGAAGCCCTGCTTCGACTTCCAAAGGAACGGGATGCCCACTGGACCACCGATGACGCCACCGAACTGGTTGCGCTTGAGAGGATCGGTGAATGGCGTGAGGACGCCGTTGACCACGGTCGTCGAGAAATGGTCGTGCGCATTGAAGATGCGGTTGCGGACGTACTCGAAGACGTCGCCGTGGAAGTTGTTGGTACCGGACTTGGTGATGATGTTGACCACGCCGCCGGCGTTCTCGCCGTACTCGGCCTGGTAGTTCGAGGTCTGGACGCTGAACTCCTGCAGCGCGTCGGGGAACGGGAACGGGGCGTTGACGTTGGTGTACTCGTCGACGTTGTTGCCGCCATCGAGCATGAAGTTGGTCTGGTTGGTGCGGGAGCCGTTGACGGTGATGAGCACGACGACGGGGAAGGTCTTGGTGTTGCCCTGGTCGATGGAGCTGATGTTGGGCGCAGGCAGCACGCCGGGAGCAAGCAGCGTGAGCTGCGCGGCGTTGCGGCCGTTCAACGGAAGCTCATTGACCTGGCGCTGCTCGACTACCTGCGACATGGTGCCCGTGACGGTATCGACCTGCGGCGCTTCGGTGGTGACGATCACGCTCTGCGTCTCGGAGCCCACCTTGAGCATGGGGTTCACCGTAACAGCCTGATCGGCTTTGAGTGCGACGCCGTTCTGGACGAAGGTCTGGAAGTCGGGCGCGCTGGCGGTGAGGTTGTAGGTGGTGGGCGGCAACGAAGCGAAGACGAACTCGCCCTGGCCGTTGGCGATGGCCGTCGAGGCATACCCCGTGCCGGCATCCGTGGCGATGACCTTAGCGGAAGGCACCGCTGCGCCGGTGGCATCGGTGACGATGCCGGAGATGCGACCGAGTCCCTGGGCCCGCGCCGACGCGAGGCCGGCGGCGAAGAAGATCGTGAGGGCGAACAGCAATCTGAGCGCGGAGCGAGCGTGGATGTGCATGACGGGAGCCGATAGTAGTCAGGCAGGAATCGGCGTGTCAATAGAAATGTATAGCTGCATAAATATGATTACATCGAGGCATGATCTTCTGTTTGGCTGGCGTCCGCACTGCTATTGGCGATTCCACACACCACGGCGCCTGCACGGGGAAAGTCGCAGTCCGCTACAGTTAGCGATTACTGCGTTGCCCCTCTCGAGCGTCGGGCCGCGGGTTCGTCGACGGAGCAGTCCGCGGAGCGGACCCGCAGCCGGACACGCGCTGCATTGGCGGGGCTGCCTTATGGCTGGGTGGTGAGCTCCAGCTGCTCGCTCGCGTGCTCGTCGATGTGCGGAGAGAAGTGGGCGCGGCAGCGGGCTTCGTACAGGCCGGCGGCGCCGACGACGACTAGCTCCTGCGACTGGCCGAGGCGCTGGGTGTGGATGGCGGGCTGGCCGCAGACCATGCAGACGGCAGAGAGCTTGGTGACCTTGTCGGCGAGGGCCATGAGATTGGGAACGGGGCCGAAGGGCTCGTTGGCAAAGGTGGTGTCGAGCCCGGCCATGAGGACTCGCTTGCCCATGGCGACGAGTTCGAGCGCCAGGGGGATGATCTCTCCGGAGAGGAACTGGACCTCATCGACGCCGATCACCTCGATCTCGTCGAGGCGGGTGGCGAGGGCGGCACGCAGGTCCTCGACGGTGCGGACGGTGTCGGCCTCGTGGGTCTGATCGCTGTGGCTGGCGATGGCGGTGCGGTGGTAGCGGAGGTCGATGTCCGGCTTGAAGCAGGCGACGCGCTGGCGGGCGATCCGCGCGCGCTTGAGGCGGCGGATGAGCTCCTCGCTCTTGCCCGAGAACATGGGGCCGGTGATGACTTCGAGGACGCCTGGAGTGGTCTGCATCGTGACGATCTGCCTTGGCCGAAGTGTCCGGCTCAAGTGTCCGGTTCAAGGGATATCGTAAAGCTGCGGTTTCCGCGAAACGGTGGATTTCGGGCCTGAAACCGTTGTCTCGCGGGATTGAGCGGAGATGCGGCAGAGGCAGTGCGCTTACCGGAGGCAGGTCGGGGCGCACGGGTAGAATGGCGAAAACTCTGCATCTGCTGGAGATGACGTCGTGGAGCCCAATAGCCGTTCGGAGAGGGTTCGCGATCGCATCGACCAGCTGCTTGCGTGGCTGGCGCTGGCGATGGCCGCGGGATGCGTGTTCCTCGCGAACCAGCGGTTTGGCTCTGCGGTGATGGGCGTCGCCTTCCAGGACGACTTCTACTATTACGCGACGGTCGCGAGAAACCTTGCGCTGCATGGGCGTTCGACCTTCGATGGCATTCACCTGACCAACGGCTATCACCCGCTGTGGCTGGGGATTCTGACGGTGCTGATGTGGCTCAGCCGGGCCTCGGATCAGCGATTCGCGTTGATGGTGGAGTGTGTGCAGTCGGCGCTGCTGGGAGCTGCGGCTCTGTTTGCGTTTCGCATTGCCAGGCGGTTCTGTTCGGTACCGTGGGCGGTGACGATTCAGCTGCTCGCGGCGAGCGTTGTGCTCATCCAGCTGCGTTCGGGCATGGAGTCCGGGCTGGCGGTAGCTGCAGGATTGGCGTTGCTGGCCTACAGGACGAGCGGGAGTTTCTCCTGGACGACGCGGAGGGCGTTTCTGTATGGCCTTCTGGCTGCGACGTTGATCCTCTCGCGGCTTGATGCCGGGTTGCTCGTGCTGCTGCTGATGGTCTTCGACGTGACGCCTGCTGCGCGCCGCAGAGAAGCGACGCGAACGGGTGCGGCGGCGTTCGTTACAGGGCTCTTCCCTGTCGCTCTGTACCTGTGTGTGAACGCGGTGATCTTCGGCGCGATGCTGCCGCTCTCCGGTACCGCGAAGCAGCTGCGACGCCACCACACGCCCTCGGTGCAGTCACTGTCTTCCTTCCGGGAGCAGATCTTTCATGGCAAGAGCCCGGTGTATGGGCTGTTCGCGGTGCTTGTGGTGGTCGCGCTGGTATCCCTGCTGGCGAGGCGCAGCCGGACCGCAGCACCGGCACCCGGAGTCATCGTTGCGGTGCTTCTTTTCCCCTTCGTACAGATGCTTCTGGTCTCCTGCATGAGCGACTGGCCGGTTTGGGACTGGTACCTGTATCCATGGCCGATCGCCGGGGTCTTCGCTTGTGGTCTGCTGGTGCGGCTGGCGGCTGGGCGGATCCGGCTCATGGACCGGGCGGGGCAGGCTGCGTTCGCCGTGTCGCTGGTGTTGTTCGCGACATACACCCTGCTGCTGCTTTCGGGGACGAACCCTGCACAGAGCCTCACGTACCTCGCGGGGAAGGATGTGCAGCGGTTTGCGGCGGAGCATCCGGGCCGATATGCGATGGGAGACCGCGCGGGTGCGGTGGGCTACCTCAGCAGCGAGCCGCCGATCCAGCTCGAGGGGCTGATGATGGACAAGCCATTCCTGCAGAACATACGCGAGGAGAAGGATCTCAGAACGGTGCTGCGGAGCTATGGTGTGCGCTACTACATCTCGACGGAGTATCCGGACAAACTGGGGCGGTGCGTCGAGGCGCGGGAGCCTGTGCAGGCCGGGCCGGACTCGCCGGTGATGCGAGGGACGATCTGCGGCACTCCGCTCGCGGTCTTCCCGCACGGGTACCTTACCAACCGCATCTTCGACGTGAGTTCTCCCGACTGAAGGGTGGGAAATCAGCGTATCCTTGCGTTGTCTTGAGTACTTCAATCGGAGGACGAATCACGATGCGGTTTGGATGGTTGGCGATGGCGGGCGTAGCACTGACGGCGACCCTGGCGGTTGCGCAGGGGCCGAAGGAAATCAAGGTGCCGTTGCTGTCTTCGAAGGGCGAGGACGCGGGCTCCGTGACGTTCAAGACAGTCAAGAAGGGTGTGAAGGTCCACGTGGTGCTGAAGAATATGTCCTTCGGCGACCATGGGGTACACATTCACCAGCATGCGGTCTGCGATGCTCCTGACTTCAAGGGCGCGGGCGGCCACTACAACCCGGACAACAAGCACCACGGTTATATGAATCCCGACGGCCACCACAACGGCGATATGCCGGGCAATGTGTCGGTGGGTGAAAACCACATGGGCGAGGCGACCTACACGATCAACAGCGTGTCGCTGGATCCTTCCGCGCCGAACTCTCTGTTCGCCGACGGAGGCACCTCGGTCGTGGTGCACGAAAAGGCTGACGACGAGAAGTCCGATCCTGCCGGGAACGCCGGCAATCGCGTCGCGTGCGGCGTGATCAAAGTCCAGTAATTACAGGGTTTAGGGGTCAGGGGCCCGGGGTCGGACGACGCGTTGGCGCGGCCTTCTGAGCCCTGGCCCCTGGGCCCTGAGCCCATTCTCCCTCTCACGGAACCATCGCCCTCCCTCCTGCGTATGAGACATCATGGCAAGCGCGACCATTCCGGCGATGTTCGACAGGGGCCTGGGCGGCACGTGGACGGGGCTTCTGGTTCGGCGAGAGCCGGGCGGAGCCGCGCCGGGTGCCCGCAAACCCAGCGACCCTCGGCCACCGGTTGAGATGCAGCGCGGAGCCGCTCCAGAGGAGCCGCAGGTTCGAGCCGAGGCGTCCAGCGCCGCTGCCGAAGAGGCGCGGGCGATGGCGGCCGTGGCGCAACGCGCCCTGGCTGGCGATTCCGCTGCCTGGGAGCAGATCGCACGTTCGCAGCACAAGAGAATCTACGGCATCTGCTACAGGTTCACCGGCTCTCCTACGGAGGCGGAAGACCTGACGCAGGATGCGTTCATGAAGATCTACCGCAACCTGGCCAGCTTCGATGCGACTAAAGGCGGGTTCAATACCTGGGTGACGACGCTCACGCGTAACCTTCTGGTCGACAACTATCGTCGGACGCGGATGGACCGTGCCAGCGAGAGCCTCGACGAACCGTTGTCTGGCGAGGACGAGGGCGGCCCGTCGAGGGCTGAGCGGCTGGCCGACGGAGGCCGCAACCAGGAGCAGCACGTCTCTGGTTTAGAACTGAAAGCGCAGATTCAAGCGGCGCTTAAGCAGGTTTCTCCCGAGCTTCGCGAAGCAGTTATCCTTCGCGATCTTGAGGATATGGATTACAAGGAAATTGCAGAGGTACTCGGGGTACCGCAAGGCACCGTGAAAAGCAGGATCAGCCGTGGCCGAGCAGAACTGGCACGGTTGCTCAAAAGCATGGAAGGGCAGGTGATGTAGCGTGACGGAATTCAGGAACCAATTCGAGCAGGAGTGGGACGAGAAGCGTCCGACCGCCTGCACCCTGTGCGAGGCCATGCTGCCCGACGCCGTGGACGGCACGCTGAGCCCGGCCGAGCAGCGGATCTTCGATCAGCACGTGGCAAGCTGCGTGGAGTGCTCGCAGGAGCTGGAAGAGGCGCAGCGTGGCGCTGCATGGCTGTCCATGCTGAAGTCGCAGACACCCGAGCCGCCCGAGAACCTGCTGGCGAAGATTCTTGCCGGAACCACCGGCACGCAGCCAATGCCAGCTCCCGAAGCTGTGCCGGTGTGGGCTCAGCCTGCACCGCAGCGTGAGCCCTCCAGGGGCTCCAGCTGGAGCTCGCGGCTCTCCGCCCTGCGCAGCCGGGTGGGCGATCTCTTCCGCATCGACAACGCGGCGATGAGCTTCCAGCCGCGCCTGGCGATGACGGCAGCGATGGCGTTCTTCTCGATCGCGCTGACGCTGAACCTTACGGGCTTCCGGCTGCGCGATGTGCGCGCCGAGAACTTTACACCGGGTGGCATCCGCCGCTCGGTCTCGGACATAAGCGCCTCGGCCGCCCGCAGCTTTCAGAATCTGCGCGTGGTATATCAGGTAGAAGCCCGGGTGAATGAACTGCGCGACGACCTGCCCACGAGTGGCAATCGCGATGGGCAGCCCGGCAGTGATCGCCCCACCTTCGAGGCTCAGCCTCAGACCGTCCAGCCCCGGCAGGACGAGAACAAGAACCAGCCCGCGCCGAACGAGTCCAGGCCGGGCGATAACGGAAGCCAGAAGGACGACTCCCGGCCCCACGGCCGCAGCGAACTGATCCTTCCGGAACCCCAGAAGACCGGCCGCAACGAGGTGGCCACGCATAAGGCCGCCTGACGGAGGCGCGAGCGAAAAGATCCAGAGAGCAGCGAGAAGGACCCCAGCAGCCATGAGCGAGGACACGACAAAAACGGCAACCGAGGCGGCATCCAGCGAGCGGGTTGGGTACTGCCAGGATTGCGGAAAGCCACTGACGCGCGAGACGGTGCGAGTTGTAGGGACGGGAGTCTTCTGCGAACCGTGCCTTGCGACGCGGATCGGGGCTCCACCGGCTGGCCATGCCGCGGGCCCAGTGGCACCTGCGGACCCCGGAACGTCCTACACCCAGCCGGGTGCGGCTCAGACAAGCTCAACACAGGCAAGCTCAGCGCAGACAGGTCCAACGCAGGCGGGCCCTGGCCAGAATGGCGGAAATCCCTGGAGCTCAGCGTGGTACGGCTCGGGAGCTGCCATGCCTGGAGCTGCAGGGCCAAACGGCCCCATGCCGGGAGGTCCTGCGCCGGGCGCAGGTTTTACTCCCGCGCCGTCGACTCACCTGCCGAACCCGACTCTCGCCGGCCTGCTGGGGATCATCCCGGGCGTCGGCGCGATGTACAACGGCCAGCTGGTGAAGGGGTTGATGCACCTCGCCGTCTTCGGCGTTCTGGTGGTGTTCCAGAACAACATCAGCGGCATCTTCGGGATCTTCGTGGCGGGCTGGATTCTCTATCAGATCTTCGACGCTTATCACACGGCCCGGGCTCGCCGAGACGGAACTGCGCCGCCTAACCTTTTCGGAATCAACGATCTGGCTGACCGGATCGCCTCCGGGCAAGGATTTGGAGCGCCTCCGGTCGCAGGACCTTACAACCCTACGGCCGCGCCGCCGCCACCGGCCGGAAGCGGCTGGGAGCCCCAGTCGACCGGTGGTCCTGCCGCGCCGCCTCCGCCTCCGGTGGCTCCGGCGTACACGGCTCACAGCGCTCCTCCGGCAAATTGGGCCGGATACGCGCATCCATCGACCTTCGCGGTACCCTCCCCCCCGCCGCCGCCAGTCAACTACGCGGCGTACCCCACGCAGGAGGCGATCGCCGAGCAGGTGAAGGCGCAGGCGTATCAGGACGCTGGACTCGGCGGCGAATCTTACCCGGGGACCTTTTCGCCCGCAGGCACACCTCTCGCTGGCGCCGTTCCAGCGCCAACGGCAACTCCCCGGCGGTTCCCTGTGGGAGCGCTCTGGCTCATTGCCTTCGGAGTGCTTGTACTCGTCGGCAACCTTAGCTCTGAGTGGAAGATCAGCGGTCTGTGGGTTCTTGCAGGCCTGTTCGCTGCGCTGGCAGTTTGGACGCTTTCACGCCGCCTCGAGTGGGCGGGAGGATACAGCGCCGTGATGGATGGGCATTTTCCGCGGCTCGCGGGCATGCTGCGCGCCCCAATCATGCTGCTCACGTTGTCCGTTCTCTTCTTTCTGCAGGCAGCTCACATTGCCACCTTCGGGCAGACCTGGCCGATTCTTCCTATCGCCTTTGGGATTGCCCTGTTTCTGGAACGCACCGTAGGCGCCACGACGGCAGCCTCATTACCTTCCGCCGGCAGCTACTACGCGCCGCAGCCGGCGGCAGTCCCGGTGTCAGGCGTAGATCCCTCCGCATCCACGGACACAAGGGATGGGCAGCGATGAGCGCGTACCCTCCTCCGCCGAGCGGCAGTCCTTTTCCTCCCAATTCGCGCGAAGCCTGGAAGGCCCAGCAACGGAATTTGAAGGAACAGCGGCGCGCGATGAAGTACCAGGCGCGGATGCAGCGAGCGCAGTGGCGGGTGCAGCGCCGCGCCCTTCGCCGCCGCTCGATCGTCGGTCCCCTGGTGCTCGTGCTGCTGGGCGTCCTGTTTCTGCTTGCGCAGGGCGGTCGCATCTCGTGGGGCCAGCTTATCGAATGGTATGGGCGCTGGTGGCCCATCGTGCTGATCGCAGCGGGCATGATTCTGCTGCTGGAATGGGCGCTCGACCACTCCCGTGAGGATGAGCAGGGGCAGCCGGCGCCGGGCAGGATCCTCGGTGCGGGCGTTGTGCTGCTGCTGATGTGTATGGCGGCCGTCGGGATCGGGCTGCGCTACTCCAACATGGGGATGGAGTGGAGAAACCACTGGTTTGGCCCAGGCTGGACCGGCTTAGCCCAGGCAGTTGGAGACGAGCACGACTCCGATAGCTCGAATGATCACGAGATCGCGCAGGACGGCTCGCTCGTGATTCGCAGCCCCCACGGCGACGTAACCGTCACCGGCACGAGCGATGACGGCAAGATCCATGTGAGCACGCACAAGCACGTGTGGGCGTGGCAGGATTCCGATGCGCAGGCTCGCGAACAGGAGCTGGAACCGTCCTTCAGCGGCAGTAACAGCCACGTCATCCTCACCATTGCGTCGACCAACGCCGGCCAGGCAGATATTACGATCGAGGTTCCGGAGACGACCACCGTCACGGTCGAAGCCAATCGGGGCGCAGTAAATGTCTCGAGCCTTCACGCAACCGTAGAAGTCACTTCAAATCACGGCAACGTCGATCTCGGAGATATTACGGGCTCAGTTTCCCTGCATATGAATAACGATGATGGCAGCCTGAACGGGCACGACATCACCGGCACGGTGACTCTTGAGGGACATGCGGGGGACATTACGCTGACTGATGTCGGAGGGCCAGTCTCCCTGCAGGGCGACTTCTTTGGCACAACCCACGTGGAGCGAGTTCGGAACGACCTCCGCTTCGCGACGAGCCGGACCCAGTTCGAAGCGCAACGCGTCGATGGGACCGTCGAGATCTCCGGTGGGTCGAACGGGGACTTGGAGGGTCACGAGATTCTTGGCCCTGTAGTGCTGAAGACCCGCAATCGCAACATCACGCTGGAGCGACTGCAAGGCAGCGTGTCCGTGACCAATCGCAACGGGGACGTGAACATCACGCAGGCGCCTCCGTTGGCCAGCGTCCAGGTCGACAACTCTCACGGTTCGGTGAATGTTGGCCTTCCTGAGGGGCAGGGTTTTTCTCTTTCGGCTTCGACTCGTCATGGTGATCTCGAGAACGATTTCGACGTTGCCGAGACGACCAGCGGCGACCGGAAGATCCTGACCGGCTCTGTGTCGGGCGGTGGGCCTGCGGTGACCCTCACCACGACCGATGGAGACGTGACTGTCCGTAAGACGTCGGTGGAACCCCTTGCACCGCCCCCGCCGCCGGCTCCTCCGGCAGTGCCCGCGCTCCCAGCGCGGCCTGCACGCCCCGCGAAACCCGCGAGACCGGCTCCGGAAGCAAAGCCGGCTCCGGCCGCCCATCCGGCTGCACCCTCGGCCGTGACCTTCTGAGCTCCGGCCTGGTCCTTCGAGAGCACCCATTGCAGGACTGAAGGCCATCCGCGGTCAATGCGGATGGCCTTTGTCTCGTCGGGGACGTGCACTGTTGATCGCGCGTCTCTCGGGCGCCCCCTGTAGGTTGATGCGCTCACGTTCCGAAGCCACGGATCCTCAAGCAGCTGGATAGGCGCCAATGGCGTAGTCCCGCCCGGCAGTAAGGGCTGCGGTGACAGGCTTTCGCTGGTTCATCCAGAGGCACAAGAGGACAAGCGGCACCGCGGCGAACAAGTCGAGGAAATAATGCTCGCCCGTGGTGATCGTGACGACCGCCGTTGCGGCAACGAACGGCCAGAGGTAGTAACGGATGTGCTTGCCACTTGATGCGGCGGCAATTGCCGCCCAGCTGAGGTGGAGCGACGGAATACAGTTGTGTGCCGCACCCACCTGGTGCAGCATATGGGCTCGTGGCCCCTCTGCAGGAAAGAAATAGTAGGCGATAACGCCGATTACACCGGCCTGCAACATAGAGCGTGCAGCCGCGCGCGGTGCGGGGCTGGTGGCGATTCCCAGAGCGATCGCCACGGGTAGCGCCGTATAGGCGATGTTGCAGATGAGGTTGCAGCCCGGATGCGCGTTCGCCCAACGCCAAACGTTTCGCTCGAATCCCATATCTAACATGTCATCAATCGTGTTCGGGGTGAGCCGAGTAACGATCAGCAAAGGCACCTTAGAGAGCGCCAGGCTGGCCGGTAGCCAAAGGGCTGCGCGGACAAGGAACTCTGATTCAGCAGGACGTTGTGCGGCAGCGAGAAGTAGTAGGACACTTCCGAGCAGCGAGAACAAGAATAGAGGTTCACGTAGAGTCCAGGGGAAAAACGCGCTCGCCAGCCCCCCTGCAACCAGGGGAGTTATCAGGCCAAGGGCGGATGTCGCTAGTCTCTTCGAAGGAGCGAGATATCCGGAAGCCAAGGTGGATTGCATTTCCGCATCTTAGAAAACAACGGGTCGCGACCCGAATCCCCCAGCAGGACAGGGAGATCCCCCGTAGGGGTGAGTGGTCTACCGCTCTCGCACTTCGGGTTCCGGACGCAGAAA
>NZ_FNVA01000002.1 GCF_900108185.1 Bryocella elongata
AGAGGGGCCATGGCCCCTCTCCCTTCGAAAACCACAACCATCAACAATGAAGAGAATCTCCAGTTATGAATGGCAGGAAGGCTGGGGGCAGGTCAGTTCAATTCAGTCTGCCTTCGATCATGGCCTCGTACTGATCCGCCAATCGATAGCGACGTGTCTTTCTAGCCATGCTTGTCGGAATCAGGAAGTTGCTTTCAACCCAGCGCTGGCAGAGGAGTGCAGCAGTTCGTGGCTGAAATCCGAACAAGGTGCCGATCTCCTTCGCGCTGATCTCTCGCGAATCTCGAAAGAGCGCTAAAACCTTTCGCTGACGGGCATCCAAAGTCCTAAGCAGCCGTGATTGGTCGATGGCGCCCCTGGTCGACTCGGCTTGTGCCTGCTCTTTGACCTTCTGGAAGGAGACGGCCATACCGTCGATGAAATAGGAGACCCATCGGGTGATGTCTGCCGAGGCCCGACCCATGTAGTAGTTGTGCGAGGGGCCGATGGTCAGGGCCTCGTAGTAGTCCTTGAGTCCGCGGGCATAGTACTCCTCGAGGGCATAGAGTCCCTTGAGGCCATAGCCTCCGAGATGCAAGATGAGTGTGGTCAGTAGTCGTGCTGTACGACCGTTGCCGTCGTAATAGGGATGGATCGTGGCGAATTGGTAATGCGCAATTCCGGCACGGATCGGTACGGGTAGGTCGTCTTTGATGTTGATCCATCCGACGAACTCCTTCATCAGTGTTGGCACATCCTTCGCTTCTGGAGGCATGTAGACGATGCCGCTCGATCGACTATCGCGGATGACGTTCTGGCCGTCGCGATATGGCGTTGGCCGAACGCGCGTCTTCCCTCCGGCCATCACGAGAGCATGGAGCTTCTGGATCGTCGCCTCGCTGACGGCTCCCTGTCGTTCGGTCAACCGTTCAACCTCATCCAGAGCCGCGTAGTACCCCTTGACCTCGGCTTCATCCCGCTCCCGCCCAGCGAAATGCTGTTCCGCGCTGATCACCCTGCCGACCTGCTCCTGGGTAAGCCGGTTGCCCTCGATCATCGTCGAGTAGTGAGTAGAGAACAGTCGGGCGGTTTCACGGAGGCTTGCCAGTACACGCGGGTTGATCGGAAGGGTTCCTATAGTCTGGCGTACCGCCTCGATCCGCATTAGGTTGGCAGCGGTGGCGGGGCTAATCCCAAAGGTGGGCGCGAACCCTCCTATCCTTTCCTTTGCCATCGGTCTCCTTTGCGCCTGCCGATATGTTGCGCTCTGTATGCCGTTATTTTACTGATAACGTGCCGAAAGGCACAGCTGGATCGACCGTTTCATTGGCATCTGCCTCCTGAGCCTCGATCTACTGCCGCAGCCTGTTCGGGAAAATGAACGGGCTGATCCCCCACGGACCAGCCCTTCGCCGCCTGCCCAAAGTTTGTCGCATTCTTGTCGCAAAGAGCGCCCAGTCATGCGGTTTTGCCGGTTATGCCGACTCGTAAGTTACATGCCGTCTATAGATTGCGCTCGGACCTACAACATGGCATGGGAGAGGTCATCGGTTCGATCCCGATCAGGTCCACCAAATATTCCTGACAGTTTAGTAGGTGTTTGTAACGGTGCCGCTGCCGAGACAGAGCTGCGAGCCTTGTCTCGCTCGTGAGCGCATCTCTGCCTGTGGTGGACGCAATGGCGATCGCCTGCTGCCTCTGGAATTAATCAGCCTTTCAGTCATCGTTCGTTCATGTCTGCGCTATGGATTGGCAATATGGCGAAGGAGCACGGCGAGTGGGCGAGGATGACCAGGATAGCAGCGTCCAAGAGGCGCGCACGAGGCGTGCAGGCTTAGGGCGTCGGCGAAGGCGCCTGGGCGAAGGGGATGAGGGTGCCGCCTCCGACGAGCGCGGCGACCAGTAGGCCGGAGCCGCACGGTGAGCGGGCCGAGTCCAGCGATGGTGGATGTGAACAGTATGGGTACCATGATGAGTTGCACAGGCCGATCGTTAGGAGGCATGTGACGGAGGGAGGTCCGCGTGTGACCAGACTGGCGAGCACCAGCGCCGAGGCGCCGGCCGCGACCCGGGCAAGCTGGTAAGAGCGTTCCGGCCCAGCAGGCAGCGTCAGGTAGTTGATCCGTCGGCTGACGATGGATATTTCCGCGCCCACATCCCTCCCCGCTGAGCGGGCATTGCCTTTCAGGCCACAGGCGATGACTGCAGCTGGGATCAGCTAGAGTGGACGCTGGATGATCAGCCGGTTGTGCCTTCCTGATTACGTTTCTCAGCGTTCTGTTCGAACCGAAAGTTTTCCGGAATTCTGCTTATAGAGCCACCTGGCCACGCTCCAAGACCACGTGTGATCTTGAACTGATCGCGAGCATGAAGATGAAGCACGAAAATGCATGGCGGAGCCGGGCGGCGCGAATCGTGGCTGTTTTCGGCACGCTGATCGGCCTCGCGCCGGCCCACGCCGCGATTCGATGCGAAGATCTGCGCCAAGTGGAGATCTCGCAGATGAACATCTCTGCTGCGGAAGTGGTGCCCGCAGGGGGATTCCACTCCGCGATGGGATTCAACGGGCTCGAAGCCGCCAAGTTGCCGGAGTTCTGCCGCGTTACGGTCGTCGCTCATCCCTCTGCTCAATCGCATATCGGGATCGAGGTATGGCTCCCTACGGGGGATTGGAATGGAAAGTTCCTCGGTACGGGAAACGGTGGGTTTGCAGGGCACATCGCGTATCGTTCCCTGGCCGACGGGCTGCGTTCTCATTACGCGGTTGCCAACACTGATACCGGCACTTCACCGGATGCAGGCTATTTCACCTCTCGGGAAGAGGTGAAGGACTGGGCCTTTCGCTCTGTTCATCAGATGACAATCGCAGCGCAATCGCTGGTGAAGGCGTTCTATGGGAAGCCGCCGAAAGAGCGATATTTCAGCGGATGCAGCAGCGGAGGCCAGGAAGGCTTGACCGAAGCGCAGCGATTCCCGGACGACTATGACGGCATTCTGGCGGGAGCGCCGGCGAACGATCGGGTCGACTTGCACGTCGCCCTCCTCTGGAACTGGCGTGCGATGCACCGCGCTGACGGGACCGCGATCTTTTCGTCCGAGCAGTTGCTGCTCTTGAGCGCGATGGTAGCGAAGTCGTGCCCTTCGGTAAATGGAGTCGTGATGAATCCGGCTGTCTGCGCCTTTGACGTGGCGCAGTTCAAATGTCGCCGCGACGACCACGGGGAGGGATGTTTCACCGGGGAGCAGATCGCGGCGATCCGGAACGTCTACAACGGGCCTGAAGATCCAAAGTCACAACGCCGGATTTATCCGGGGCTCGCGTACGGAAGCGAGAGCCAGTGGACGGCGTTGCTGCCGACTGAGCATGGCGGAGGTGCCATGCCGTATGACGCCCTGTTGCGAGCCGCTTTGGGCGCCGAGTGGCACGGAGTCTTTGGCTTCCGCTTTGGGCAAGACACGGAAGCGGTCGAACGCGACCTCTCCACGGTGGTGAACGCGACCGATCCCAACCTGGATGCGTTCAGGTCGCACGGAGGAAAGCTCCTGTTGACCCACGGCTGGGCCGACCCGGTGATCGCTCCGGGAGGCTCGATTCGCTACGTGGACGAGCTCCGCAAGCGGTACGGGGCGGACGTAAATAGCTTCCTGCGCTTTTATCTGGTGCCTGGAGAGGCGCACTGCGGAGGAGGTCCAGGGCCTTCCACGTACGAGGGTCTGGGAATCCTGGCGGACTGGGTCGAGCGAGGGAAGGCTCCCTCGGCGATTCAGGCGACCGGGGGGAGCCGCCTGAAGGAGGCGCTCCTCTGCCCCTATCCGCAGCGGGCCGTTCTCAAGGGAGCGGGAGTGCCTGATGAAGCGCGCAGCTATGCGTGCGTCTCTCCATAGCGGGCTCTTTCCTTTGCCCCAACCGGTCTGGCGGATCAAACCGGCTGCCTTGTGAAGCGTACGCCTTAGCCGTGGCGGTGCGGGAGATGGCCGAAGGACCGCATAAAAAGCGGGCATAACGGTTCGTAACGCTGGTTTGACGACAGAAGTTTCCTAGGATGAGTGGATCGATCGCCGCACCGGTAGTCGAACGGGGCCGGTCAGAATCATGTCCAGCTTCAAAGATAAGGGAAAGCTTCTGCATGAAATGGAACAAGCTCTCATGGGCCCTGATGGTCGTCGTCATGGTGATGGCCAGGGCGACGGTTTACGCTCAGGCCTCCGTCGCGAATGTTGTGGCCGCACGTCCTCCGATGGGATGGAACAGCTGGAATCACTTTGGGGATAAGGTTACGGCTGCGGACGTAAGGGCTGCGGCCGATGCACTGGTGACCTCGGGGATGCGTGACGCCGGCTATGTCTATGTGAACGTCGACGATGGCTGGCAGGGAACCCGCGATGCTGCGGGAAGGATTCACGCCAACGTCCGTTTCGGCGACATGAAAGCTCTCGTGGACTACGTGCACTCCCGGGGGCTGAAGTTTGGGATCTACTCATCGCCTGGTCCCAGGACCTGCGCCGGATATGAGGGCAGCTTTGGGCATGAGGTCGAGGACGCGCAGGTGTATACCTCCTGGGGCGTGGACTATCTGAAGTACGACCTCTGCACGTTCGGAGGCATCATCGGGACCTATGGCCCAAAGGCGAAGGAGATTTCTTACGCTGACGCTCTTATCCAGATGCGCCGGGCTTACGAGGTCATGCATCGCGCTTTGATGGCCACGGGCAGACCGATTCTTTACAGCTTCTGCCAGTACGGCTTCGGCCGCTCCTGGCAATGGGCTGCTGCTGATGGAGCCAACCTATGGCGTACGACCGGCGACATTCAGGACAACTACGACAGGATGATCAATATCGGGTTCTCGCAAGATGGCCTGGAAAAGTTTGCAGGGCCTGGGCACTGGAACGACCCCGACATGCTGGAGGTTGGCAACGGGCATATGACGCATGACGAGTACCTGTCCCACATGAGCTTGTGGGCATTGCTTGCTGCTCCTCTGCTCGCTGGCAATGACCTGAGCACGATGTCGGATGCGACTCGCGCGATTCTCACAAATCGAGAGGTCATTGCGATCGATCAGGATGAAGCCGGGGTGCAGGGGCATCGAGCCTGGTCCGAGGGCACCCTCGAAGTGTGGGTCAAGCCGCTGGCGGACGGCAGCTCCGCTGTTGGATTGTTCAACGAAGCAGACTGGACCGCATCGGTCGACGTGGACTGGGAGCGGCTCGGCTATAGCGGGCCGCTCAACATCCGTGACGTCTGGTCCGGAACAGACCTGGCCGCAGGGAGTGAAAGATTGAGACGGCTGATACCGAGGCATGGCGTCCTGCTATTGAGAGTGAGCCGTGCAAGCAAGGGCAGTTGATCTGGCTCGGGGGCGCGGTAGCCAGCCATCCCCGCCGCGCGCGGATTGTGCAGTCGATTGGCCCAACATTTATCCCGTCGTGCTCTTGCCTAGACGACAACATAATCGGATAGGAGATCCGTGGTGGTAATGAGTTCTCACATGAAAACACGCTTGACCGGACTACCTATGTATAGGCGGATCGCCTATTTTGCCTTGATGTTTGTCTTGCTGAGCGGCTGCGCCCTTGCGGGAACGCCGCGTGCTAAGAAGGGCGAACGATTCCAAGTGACTTGCCTTGAGGTTGCGGACTCGGGCCGAGGGGTTGGACTGGCGGTGATTCTCCAGACCCCTGGAGGCCACACGTATCTCTACGACACAGGTGTTGGTTACCCCACGAAGGATGATCCCTCTGGCTGGGTTGCGGGGATCAACACCGGTCGCGATCAGATCGCTCCCTTTCTTCGCGCCAATGGTATCGAGCAGATCGATGGCGTGGTGATCAGCCACGCGCACCTCGATCATTGGGGCGGGCTGCTCTGGCTGGTCGATCACTTCCCGGTGCGTAAGCTCTACGACTCTGGCTACGACTTTCCCGGTGCAATGAATCCGGAGTGGCGTCAGGAACTGGGTGGCTATACCGACTTGCGCAACCGATTCATCCAGCGCGGGGCGTATCAGCAGGTCAGAGCCGGCGACAGGTTGCCGTGGGACCCTGAGCTCGAGGTTGAGGTGTTGGCGCCACCGCGCGATCACTATTTTTCCGAGCCACGTCCGGAGCTGCGCAGTGCAGCGGATCCACCGTCCCACTACCTGGTGAATGCCAACTCGGTTGAGTTGCGCATCCGCTACGGCAACGTGGTGTACCTGTTCCCGGGAGACATCCAGAAGGACGATGTCGATCACAGCCTGTTGACAAGCGTTCCGCACGACAAGTTGAAGGCGAATATCCTAATTGCGCCCGCTCATGGCATCAACGCGAACCAGTCGGATGCCTTTGCGAAGGCGGTGAGCCCGCAGGTGGTCGTTGCGAGTTTGTTTCCTCGCTGGCTGCAGGACAAGCTGGCCCCCGCACTATATAGCGATCGTGGGGCGAAGGTCTACATCACGGGTGAGCGCGGTTGGGTGAAGATTGTCTCCGATGGAGAACACTTCACGGTCTATCCCGAGCGTAGTGGCGAGTCGCACGCTGTCAGCGTGCCGGGCGTTCCGGATCATTTCTCGGTGACAGGGAAGTAGTTTCGAGCTCCAGCAGCTGGTTCTTGCGGTGGCAGGCGCGGGTCGGGGTTATCGCCAGTAGTAGCTGGCGACGACCTCTGCCGGTCCTGGCGTCTCACCGACGACCTTGGTGCGCAGCACCAGTTGCAGATTCATCCGCTCCCACCCCTTGGGTGCGGATCGCGTCAGCTTCTGGATGGCCGCAGGGTCGGTGACGAATTCTCCCGCTGCCTGACTTCCATAGCCACTGATACCCGCGATGGACACGAGCGACTGCCCGGTACGTGCGACCAGGACCCTCGATACGATGGCGTAGTCCTCGGTCGCATGTCCCGTCTTCGAGAGCGAGGGGACGGACCAGAAGGTCGACGGCCGGTCGCGATCGACGATGACGCGCTTATCGTCCTGTTCTGCAAAGGAGAAGCGCAGGCCGTTGGTCATGGACATGGTCCAGCGGTTCGAGAAGCCTCCGACCAGCACCGCAGGTGCCTTCTTCAGATCGGAGAAGCTGACATCGTCGCCCAGCCTGGCCTGGCTTCCTCGCCCGAAGGACTGCAACGCGCGGCCGATCAGGAAGCTGGCGTTCGAGTCTCCGATGCCGACGTAACCATCGCGGATCAGCTCGACATCGGGATGGGTGCGGCTCTCGGAACTCGTGACATAAGCCACAGGTCTCAGGCTTTGCAAGGGTCTGGAACGAGCCTCGTCCATTGCAGGCTCACCATGGGTCGGGATATAGACATCAGGATGCCCAAGGCAGACGATTGGTGAGCTGGAGCCGCCGAGCATTGGCTCCCAGAAGAGCCGCAGCGGGTCACGCGAGTGCATGACGGCGCTAACGCCCGCGACGGTGCATAGCATAACAGCCGAGACCACAGCCCAGCGCGACACCAGAACACCACGCCTTGAGGGCACGATCCGGGCCGAGTCCTTATACCAGTCGAACTGCGGAGCATAAGAGCCAGCTGGCAGTTCGATCCGAACACGCCGCGCGGGGTCAGCGCCCAGCGAATATTGTGCAAGGCGTTTGCGCACTTCGTTCGCCTTCACGCGAACGATGGCGTCGTCGCCGGTGTCGTAGTCGGGAGTTCTGCCGAACAGGTCGATGCCGAGCGTGCGCTCTTTCAACTGATCGGCGTTCCCTGTGGACGCTGCTTCGACTACGTAGCGAAGGAAGGCCTGGCACCGCTTGCTGCCCTTGAACGAATCGCTCGCAAGGATGTTGTCGAGTTCCAAGCCGATCAGCTCACGAGGGTCCACCCTGGAAGGGATCGCCTGGTGCGGGCGGACCCGCGAGGCGATGGTTCGAATGACCGCTCGGATCTGATTGTGCATATCGATTGAGCCTACCTGCCTTCGATGAAATTCCCTTGAATGCCGGAACCGTGCACAACAGGGAGCCAACTGTTGCCTGTCATCGTAGAGGAAGAAACTCTAACACCCGGTGAATCAGCTCGTCTGCCTCTCACGCTGTGTTGACGATTCCATCCATTCACACCTCAATCATCTTGGGTCATGGCGAGATTAATCCCTTGAAGAATCAGCGATCCACGTTGTCCATAACGGTTCGTAACGTTGTGAGGGACGTCCATGCTCACTAGGGTCAAGCATGCGTCATGGAGCAAATCGCACTTGTTTGAAGGAAGACCGATGCAATTATCTCGATCGTTGGCACGCCACTCCAGAATCCGATTCTTTCTGACCTTCGGCCTGGTCGTTATGAGCCTGGCCGTTCTCTCGCCCAAGGCCCTGGGGCAGGTCTCGTCAGCCTCCGTGACCGGTAATGTGCGCGACGGCTCTGCGGCGAACGTCGTCGGAGCGGTTGTCGTGCTGCAGAACGTCGACACGAAGGTCGTCCGTGAGACCGTGTCGAATGGCGCAGGGCGCTACTCGTTTCCCAGCGTTCCTCCCGGAAACTACACGCTCAACTTCACCGCGACGGGATTCGAGACCCAGGACGTCCAGGCCTTCCAGGTCGCGGTCGATCAAACGGTGGATGTAAACGCCAATCTTCGTGTCGGCGAAGTCCACACGACGATGGTCGTTGAGGCACAAGGTACCCAGGTCGAAAGCGCTACCGCACAGCTCGGGACAGTGATCGCAGAGAAGCAGGTCAATGACCTACCGCTGAACGGCCGTAACTTTACGCAGCTGTTGCAGCTGACGCCGGGCGCGACGCCGATCAGCGTGGGACAAAATGCGGCGGGGACGCAGACGGCGATCACCGCAGGGTCGCAGTTTACCTTTCCGTCGATCAACGGCCAGCCCAACCGCGCGACGATGTTCCTGGTCGACGGGCTGAACGATAACGATGCCTGGTACAACACGTATGCGATTGCCCCCATCGTCGACTCGATCCAGGAGTTCAAGATCAACTCCCACAGTGACGCCGAGTACGGTCAGGTACTCGGTGGCGTGGTAAATGTCTCGACGAAGTCCGGGACCAACAGCTTTCATGGCTCGGCGTGGGAGTATGTACGCAACAACGACTTCGATGCCACCACCTACTTTCCTTCGCGCCCGCTGTACCACCAGAATCAGTTCGGAGGATCTCTGGGCGGCCCGGTCGTGCTACCTCATCTTTACGACGGTCACGACAAGACGTTCTTCTTCATAGCTGCTGAGGGCTTCCACTACAGCAAGGGCAATGGGACGTACTTCCTTCAGCCCACCGCGGCGCAGCTTGGAGAGTCCACGTGGGGAGGAGCGCAGAACCTGGGTTACGGTGACTTCAGCAGCGCCACGACGGGCGCAGCGGGTTGCAGCGCGGGCGCAACCAGCACGGCCACCTGCCAGCTTTACGATCCGACGGTGAGCAACGCGGCATCCAACCGACCGGCGTATGTTGGAAACCAGATTCCAGTCTCCGAGATGGACTCTCGTGCGGTGGCGTATATCAACGCTATCTTCTCAGCGCCGATCGTGATCCCAGGGGTTTCACCCACGACAGACAACGGAGAGATCACGGACCCTTCGCGGCAGACGCAATATAACTACACGGCGCGGATCGATCAGCACATCGGAACCCGCGACTTCATCTTCTTCCGTTACTCGGGGCAGACCCTGGAGACGGTAACGCCTGGCGCGGTGCCGCACCTGTTCTCCGACAACACGCTTCCCTCGCAGCAATATGGCCTGAGCTGGTTGCACGTCTTCAGCCCATCCACCAGCATGCAGGTTCAGTACGGCCGCACGCACGTCGAGTCCAACATCCTCAGCAAGTTCAACGTGGCCGATATCACCGGAACCTACGGGATGTCGGGGGCCTTCGCAGGGAACTACATCGGAGGTGTCACACTGCTGCCCAGCCTCGCGGTTACAGGGTACTTCTCCGGAGGCGAGGTCGAGAGTACGGCTCCGAATCTCTCCAGCGTGCATGAATGGAAGGGCAGTGTGGTCAGGACCTTCGGCGCTCATGTCGTGCAAGTCGGCGGAGGCTGGGACGAGATCAACTATACGCAGATCATCCGCCAGCCCAGCGTGACGTTCAGCGCGGCTACTACGGGCAACTTTGCGGGTAACCCTGGGTCGACAGTTGCGTCTTCCATCGCGACCACGCAGGCGGGCAACGCACTGGCCAGCTTCCTATTGGACTTTCCCTCAGCGGAGTCGAAGATCAACAACCAGATCCTGGAGCAGCCTGGTGGCATCGCAGAGATCTACGTGCAGGACAGCTGGAAGGCGACGTCCAGGCTGACGGCCAACTTTGGTCTTCGCTATGACCGCACAGTGATTCCGCAGCTGCAGGCGGGATTGCAGTCAGGTGACTTCGACTTCCACACCGGCGAGTACATTCTGCAGGAGACGCCGCAGAGTTGCAGCGTCACGGGGCAGGCGCCTTGCGTTCCGGGCACCGGCGCGTTGCCGGATCACGTTCGTGTCGCCGCTCACGGCAAGATCCTTGAGGGGACAAAGCTGAACTTCGCGCCTCGACTGGGGCTGGCGTATCGCGTGAACGATCATCTTGCGGTGCGTGCAGGCTTCGGTATTACGTTTGACAACTGGGCCGCGACGCTGCAGCTGCCGCAGAACTTTGATGGCACCTGGCCGAACATCGGCAGTCAGGGCCTGTCGAACACGAACACTCCGGGTTCGGCGTACGTGTCTGCGCAGAATCCCTTCGGGACTTCGTCGGGCAATCTGCCTGCAGCATCTCCCTTCTTATCCTCGAACGTGGCCTTCATGGTGGATCCCGAGATACGGAATCCCTACTCGGAGCAGTGGAACGCTGGTATCGAACAGCAGTTCGGCAGCCGCGTGCTGCTCGCACTCAACTATGTCGGTTCGGAGTCGCACCGGTTGGATCTTGGAGGTTTCTACAACACGGGTACACCTGCTGCGGGTATCTCGTTTGCCACAAGGCAGACCGCAGGCACGACCGGCCAGCCTTTTCCGTACACAGTGCCCAATCGTTGGGATCACTCCGGCGGTAACGGTACATACAACGCGCTCCAGGCGTCCCTAGCCAGGAGCTTCGCTTCGGGGCTTGCGTACCAGGTGGCATACACATGGAGCAAAGCGATCGATGAAGGCGACTCAGGATGGTTCGGTGCGGAGGGCTTCGCGCTCGAGGATCCTTACAATCCGCGGGGCAGTCGTAGCGTGTCAGCCTACAACGTTCCGCAGCTGTTTACCGTAAACGTGAACTATGAACTGCCCTTTGGGAAGCAACACTCGACCGGCAATCGGGTGGTGGACTATATCGTTGGCAACTGGCAGGTGAACTCGATCTTTCTGGCACGGTCGGGGCAGGTGTTCTCCATTACCGCTGCAGGAGATATAGCGAACACAGGCAACGGCGCGACCTATGAACGCGCCAACCTGACCGGGAATCCCAAGCTAGTCAACCGCACACGCAGCGAATGGTTCAATACGGCCGCGTTTTCTGCACCTGCAAGCGGGACGCTGGGAAATGCAGGCCGCAACATCCTGCAGGACCAGACTTACTGGGACCTCGACTCTTCGGTGATTCGCAGGTTCCCAATTCACGACAGCCTGGCGGTAGAGTTGCGCGCCGAGGCCTTCAACGTGCTCAACCACCCTGTCCTTGGGACGCCGGCGAACTCCGTGACTACGCCTTCGAGCTTCGGGCAGATTACATCGACAGCGAGCAGCCAGCGCCTGATGCAGTTCGCGGCGAAGATCGTGTTCTAGCACGAGCTCAGGGGCGACACTGAGGCGCGGGCCACACCGTTTCGGGGTATGGCCCGCGCCGGCGCTGGTAGGGGTCTTGCCAGCCAGATACTTCAACCGCTCGAAGGAGATCTTTCTTGCACAACCTTCGCCTCGTCCTTGCCACCGTGCTGCTAGCGGCTGGTTCCTCAAGTGCCTTCGCTCAACTGGAGGGCGCCGCGGTGGAAACTGGCCCGGTGCACCATCCGGTGCCAGCCATTCAGGATACGGAGACGCCGGCCCAGCGCGCAGAGCGCATGCGATGGTGGCGCGAGGCTCGCTTTGGCATGTTCATCCATTGGGGACTCTATGCCGTGCCGGCGGGAAGATGGCAGGGTAAGCAGGTGCCCGGGAACGCCGAATGGATCATGAACGGCGCATCGATCCCGGTCGCGGACTATAAAGCTCTCGCACCCAGGTTCGATCCGGTGGGCTTCAACGCTCACGACATCGTCGCGCTGGCGCGGTCGGCAGGCATGAAGTACATCATCGTCACGGCGAAGCATCATGATGGCTTCGCTATGTTCGATTCTGCTGCGGACCCGTTCAACGTGGTTGCAGCGACGCCGTTCGATCGTGACCCCTTGCGCGAACTTGCGGAGGAGTGCAGAAGGCAGGGCATCAAGCTGGGCTTCTACTACTCCCAGGACCAGGACTACACGGCCCCGGGAGGCGGAGCGTATAAGACTGGCGATCACCAGCCGCCTTCGTACCACTGGGATAAGGCGCAGGACGGTGACTTCGCGACCTATGTCCATAAGAAGGCCATACCGCAGCTCCGCGAGTTGCTAACGCACTACGGCGAGTTTCCGGCTGTCATCTGGTTCGACACACCCAAGGATATGACACCTGATCTGGCCGGAGAGATCGTTGCCCTGCTGAACCAACATCCGAACTTGATCTGGAACAATCGCCTGGGAGGAACGTACGAAGGCGATATCAGGACTCCTGAGCAATACATTCCGCCGAAGGGCTTTCCCGGGGAGGACTGGGAATCGTGCATGACGATCAACGACTCCTGGGGCTTTCGCGCCGACGACCATAACTTCAAGTCGACTGAGACACTGCTGCGCAGTCTGATCGATGCGGCCAGCAAGGGTGGAAACTATCTGCTCAACATTGGCCCTGACGCCCAGGGAGATGTTCCACCTGAGGAGATGCAGCGCTTACGAGAAATTGGCACATGGATGAGCGTGAATGGAGAGGCCATCTATGGCACTACGGCGACTCTGTTTGGGCCGGAGGCGGGTTCGTTCCGCAGCAACGAGACCGATCACGATGGCAAACCTAAGTTCGCGCCGGCGTGGAACTGGAGATCGACCACTTCAGCCCACAAGATTTACATTGAGCTCCTCACCTGGCCCGGCGTGACCTTTCATCTGGAACACGTCCCGCGCAGGGTGAGCGGGGCGTATCTCCTCGCCGATCCGAAGCATACCCCGCTCACAATCGTCCGGAGCAGCGAAGGCATCGACATTGCGTTGCCGCCGAAGCCACCCGATCCAATCGCCACGGTTCTCGTGCTCGATACGACTGGAACCGGCGCTATGTGCTGTGTAAAAGGTGCAGTGGCTGGCGCGGACGATGCGTGGCGTCGAAGGGTGCCTCGGCCTTAGGCTGTTGCGGTCGCTGCGCCAGCCACTCACCGGGTCGGGGCACAGAATCAGCGGCGTCCACTGGACGCCTCTTCAGCGCAACCAGCCGCTCTCGGAGACGATGGATCTCCCGATCAAGCTCCTCGAGCTTCGTCGCAGCGTTTCCCAATTTCGAGACCCGAGATGCTAGCCAGACGACGACCAGGATGAGGAGAGATAAGAAAAGCTCTTACATGGAACGGTCAACAGTATTCCAGTGAAAAGTTTGCTGTGCAACATGATTGGTTCCGACTGGTCAGGGCTTCGCGGACGGCTCCACGCTCAACTGGAGATGTTCGGCGCGAGGTTCACCCAAGAGCCGGGAGTCCATCTGGTCGCGGCATAGACAGTTCGCTTCCGTCCAAGCCGCCACGTCAGTGCCTTCGCTGAGTATTCACGGCGCTCGAGCATTGAACAAGGATTGGGCTGCCCCACGGTCAGCCCAACACCCACTGGTTGGAAATTGATGCCATTTTGATGCCAAACTGCGCCTGAAATACCGGCTATTACCAGTTCTTCCGGTTTATAAGTCCTTTAGAATGTGAGGCCGGCTGGTTTGACCCCACCCCTCTTCCGTGCCATGGAGCGCATCAAAACGCAAGTCACAGACGGTAAAGCCTTCACACAATGGAAGTCACAGGCGCGGATGAGCGCCGATACAGACAGGGATCCAAAGATGAGTTCGGGCCGTCCGCCCACGGCCAGCCCGATCGCCCGAGAGAGATTTTGGCAGCAAAAGCTGCCAAATGTGCCGGGTGTGCCGGTTTATCCGACTCCTAGTGCACCAAAACACCCTTACAGACCAAGCATATGACAGGAGGCGTTCACTCTCTCCTCTCTGTGACCTTGTGTCATTTTGTGTCACGGGCGTTGAAGGTTTACGCCGACCCCGTACGACACCACCAGCTCGCGCCGGTTTTTTCCGCTTCAAACCCACAGTCCACGCCGCTCTTCCTTGCTTGAATTGATGGCGGACCGCACGCCTTCCGGATCTCCTGCATGTAGACATCGGTTTTCAGTTGCCTGCCCGAAAGGAACCCAGACGTCCTGGAAGGGACGGATCTGTGCTGGTCCGGCGTCGATGAATGACTCGGTTATTTGCATCGACTAAGACAGCGGCCGGGCACAATTTCCGAAATTGCATCGCCCACCACAGGAGTGGTCGGATTAGATGGACAACTTGACGGAGTAAGGCATATCTAGCCTTGAAGCTGTCCAGCTCCATCTACGAGAGAGTCGAGAGCGTCAAAAAAGCTCCCTTCAAACAAGAGGCGGTCCTGAACCCAGATCTCCTTTTTGGGTGTCGAGCGAGGATTGCCCCGACCGAAGGCCGGGCTGGGTCAAGTCGTGATGGGTGAGCGTAGCCGAGGGAGCATTGGCGACGATCTGATCGACAACATAGAGCGGCCGCCCTTTGGTCTCATCGTAAATGCGTCCGACATAAATCCCGAGGATTCCCAGATTCAACAGGATGAGGCCTCCGATAAACGTCGTCAGCGTGACGAGACTCATCCATCCGGGAACGGCCAGTATGTGATGAACCAGATACAGAATCAGGACATAGGCCCCAAATCCCACCGAGAACACGGACATAGTTAGACCCACGGCCACGGAAAAGTACAATGGCCGATTCGAAAAGGCGACGATTCCATTCGTGGCTAGCCGGAACAGGCCGCGCAAGTCATAAGAGGATGACCCTTCATACCGGGCCGCATGTTCGACATCCACATAGGCAGTCGTGAAACCCAGCCACTGGACCATGCCGTTGAAGAGCCTGGAAGCCTCCCGCATGCTGCGATAGCCGTCGACCACACTGCGGCGCATCATGCGGAAGCTGCCGACCGCGGGATCCATCCGATGCCCGGATAGCAGATAGTAGACCCCGTAGAAGAAGCGAGAAGCCCAGCGTTTGGACCACCGATCCTTGCGGTCCACGCGACGAGCCAGGACCACATCGTTCCCCTGTTCCGCGACGGCGAGAAGTTTGGCGATCTCTTCCGGTTGATCCTGGAGGTCACAGTCCATGGTCACGGTCCACTCGCCAGAGACAAAGTCGAGGCCCGCTGTCAAAGCGTAGTGCTGGCCAAAATTCCGACTTAGCCGGATTGCCGTGATCGTGGGATACAGCGCAGCCATCTGCCGCATGACTTCCCAGGAGTTATCAGGGCTGCGGTCGTCAATAAGAAAGATCTCATACTCGACGTTCAGGTTCCGCAGGCTTGCGGTCAGCCTCTCGCAGAGAACAGGCAGAATGCTTTCCGCACGGAAGACGGGAATGACGATGGAAATGTAAGGGCGGTCGTTTTTCATGCAACGTGCTTCCTGGTCTCGATTGATTGGGAACTTCGCTGGGCTTTCGCAGTCAGCGTACACGAGAGAATGACTATGACTTGTACGCAGCATAGCGCGCAACATATCCCAAAGCGAAGATCGTGGAGAATTTCGCCATGCTGGTTCTTGGTGTGCGTAGACGCTCAATGAGCGGAGGGCACTTGCTGCAGGTCGTAGAGTCGATACCCTTCGGATGTAAACACCGGATGTTGGACGACATCGGCAGGCCAGGAAAGCGGTTCACCCGGACCAGCAATGTACCAGCGAATGCTGGTCTTGTCTCTAAAATCCTTGAGCGCGCTATCGCTGTTTGCCATTCTCATCTCTTTAAGAGTGTTTGCACGTTCTTCCGATATGTTCAACTCGGGCGTTTTACTTAAATAAAGTATCCAGTAGAAAGGAGAACGCCCAATGTATGCACGCCTCTCCGCCAATGCTGAAAGGAGCGGGTTCAGGTCGAGAGCGTTGGCGGAGTCATGGAGCGGGTCGACGGGTGGAACATTGTCTTGAACGATGTCTATCTGCGCGGAGTGATTACGGACGAATAACGCGCAGTTCAGCAAGCCGAGATCAAAGCGAAGATTGATGGGGGCTTGATAGTCGAACACGGAGTGTTGCACGCTTTTGCCCTGTACCCAGGGAACAGCCATCAGCACTGTGCTGAGTCCAAGAATGAATGCGAGTGGACCGGCTGCGTCGCGCTGGTAATGGGGCTGCAACCACTCAGTAAGGCCTGCCGCGCACCAGACGGCTGCAATGAAATAAAGGCAAACGAAAGGACGGTGCCAGAGTTCGTCCGGCGCGCCAAGCTGGCTGGGGGAAGTGCAAAGCGCATAGTAGAGATAGATCGTTCCTGCGAGCGGCGGCACCACATCGAATAGCTGCCACTGCTTTCGTCTTAGCCTCGAGGACAGAATGACCATCCAGATCGGCAACCAGATACCCAGGATCGCGAATACCAATACGGACACAACTATCGGCTTATGGACGATACGCAGGTCAAATGAGGGGCGAAGGATCAGGTGACTCCAGAACCCAGAGGGCATCATTTTTATGTAACTGGAGACCCACGCCACGCTGCCATTACGTCGAAAGGGCATAAGGTTCGGACCGACGTTGAGATGATGCAGTACACGCAGGGCGCAATAGCCGGTCACTGCCAGGACCATACCGACGAGCAGACGCCTAAGTACAGACCAGCCCTTCTTGCAGCAGACAATCCAGATCAGCCCGAGTGGGATCCCGACAAGAGCGATATGGACCTTGAGGAACGCGTCCGCGGCCAGAAAAGCAACGCCGGCGAGCAGCAGATAGCTGTGGTTTTCTCGTAAGCCCCTTGTAAGGAGAATTAAGCCTGTACTGAGGCCGGCAATGCCGTAGGCAAGACCGATCGAGATGGCCAGAATCCCATGGAAGGCATAGTAGTGGATTGGGACGCTGTAAGTGGGTGCGGAAGGTATAAGGAGGACCGCCGTGATCGCGGCAATGCCGGCCAGGTCGCTTGACCACTCGGTCGCGAGGCAAAAAGCAGCAAACCCCAGCAGAACGAAGCCAAAGGGGATCCAGAACGTCATCACAGTGTCGAAGGCGGTTGTGCCTGGAGACCAGGCTTCGACGGATGCGGGCAGGATATAGCTCGCGTAATGATAGATGGGGAGAGGCCTTCCCATCAGATCGGGATGGCCAAGCTTGATAAAGCTGGCATCATCGTGTATTTCTGCAATGAATTCCGCGTGAAAAAGGGCGTCAATCCAAGGGCCGATCACAACTTGATTGCCCTGAAAGGTCAAGGCGGGTCGCAGGTCTTGTGTCCAGAACGTAGCTGCAGCCAGGATCAGGAAGGTTGCCGCGACGGCCAGCCATGACCGGTTCCCCTCGTCGCTCACGACCATCCGGCTTGGAGAAAATGCAGCTACACACAACGCAACCAAAAATAGAAGGCCGTCCGCAGCGAGCAGTCGCAGGGGAAGGAAGACGTGAAAAAAAAACAACAGCAGAATGCCCAGGACGCTGCCGAACAAGAAGGCTACAGGAAACGCACGCGCGGGGCGCAGGGGAATGCGCAGCCAGCGAAGTGCGCCGTCTCCGAGGTAGAAGAAGGCGAGGGGTAGTAGAAGAAAAAAGAGAACGGCCCGGGCATGAATTCCACCTGTAACGTGCTGCATCCAGAGCAGGAACGTTATGGAACAGGCCACGCTGCAGATCCCGTTGATGCGGTTCAAGCGAAGCTTCTCGACCACAGTTTCATCTGCTCCCCAGGAGAAAGTGTTCTGAAGACTGACGATCGGCGCCATGAGTGGAGCCAACTTCAAATTCGTGAATCGCAGAGATGACAACGTTCTGCTCCTCGGCGCTCATGTCAGTGAAGAACGGCAGACGAAGAAGACATTCGCTGACCCTTTCGGTCACGGGACATTGGCCCTCATAGCCTCCATAGGCTCTTCCCATCTCGGAGCTGTGCAGCGGGACGTAGTGCGAAACGGCCAAGATGCCACGTGCATCGAGGTGGTCTTTGAGATGCCGGCGAACTTCGGGTGAGGGCATCAGCAAATAGAACATGTGAGATGGCTGTTCACAATCGTCGGGAACTGTGGGAAGTCCGATCCCGTAGGTGGTGGCCCAGTCGCTCAACTCTTCGATGTAGTGGCGCCATATCTGCGCACGTGACTTCTGGATCATCTCTCTTTTTTCAAGCTGTGCGTACAGAAACGCCGCGAGAATGTCAGATGGGAGATAGCTCGATCCAATGTCCACCCATGTGTATTTGTCGACCTGCCCCCGGAGAAAACGGCTTCGGTTGGTACCCTTTTCGCGTATGATCTCGGCCCGTTCGAGGTAGTGCGGTTCATTGATCACCAAGGCACCACCTTCGCCGCAGACGATATTTTTCGTCTCATGGAAGCTTTGTGTTGCCATCGCTCCAAAGGTTCCCAGAGGCTTACCCTTATAACTTCCGAATAGCCCATGAGCATTGTCTTCAACGACGTTAAGGTTGTGCGTGTTCGCGATCTCCATGAGGACATCCATTTCACAACCGACCCCAGCGTAGTGGACGGGCACAATGAGCCTGGTCGCGTGGGTAATTGCCTGCTCGACCAGCTTTTCGTCGAGATTGAGCGTATCGGGGCGGATATCCACAAAGACGGGTCTGGCTCCGCGAAGGACAAACGCGTTCACCGTGGAAACGAACGTGAAGGAGGGAACGATGAATTCATCCCCAGGCTGGATATCGAGGAGAAGCGCTGCGATTTCCAGCGCATGGGTGCACGAGGTGGTCAAGAGAATGTCAGCTGCGTTCAATGTCTCCTTGAGGAGGGCATGGCATTTTTTCGTGAACGCACCGTCCCCGGAGATATGGCCCTGGGCGATGGCGTCTGCAATATAGTGAAGCTCATCTCCGGTGAGGGAAGGCCGATTGAAAGGGATTCGATATTTGGTCATTAAATCGACCTCACTGCTGCTGATGTGCACTTTAGTATCCAGAAAGACGACTCCGCATTGTGTGGCTTCCAAGAATCACGTTTGCAATTTCACACCAGCGACCGTTTGTGTGCAATCGTCAGGCAGCTTCCGCCCATGCGAATTGTTCGTTTGTCGACGATCCGCCGTAATTCCCGCTGCGTAAGCCCACGCAGAATCCGGTTTACCAAACGACGTTTCGATCCATGATCGGAGCGGACTGTATCCTTGGAGGCCTCTCTCCGCGTCATGACGAGATGGCAAGGGGTGACGCGGTGAAACAGACTCAGCGGAGGCAGGGAACCCGAACCTATAAGTTTCATAGTCGATGGTGAAGCCGGCCTTCTCAAGCGACTGGCGCAGCATTTTCAAAGTGTATCGCTGGGCGTGACCGGAGGAGGAGTCTTCATCGGACCACAGCCACTGGTACGCAGGGACGGTAATGTAGATGCTGCCGCCTGGAATGAGCAGGCGATGCCTGTTGCGAACGAAGGCGACATCTTCACGGATGTGTTCCACGACGTCGAAGAGCCCGATGCCCCTACGGAATTCGGCAGCACGCGAGGGGCGTTCGATGTCGAATGTACCCCATGCCGTATATCGCACCGCATTGCATTGCGGACACCGCCGATCCCCGCTTCCACCAAGACGACATCGAATCCGGCGTCCCGGATGGCGCGGGCAACATCACTGTTCCCGCCACCCACATCCAGAACAGGCCCGATAAGGCGGAAGGAGTTTCATTGCCTGGAGAATGCAATCATTCCTATGCGTAAACCAGAAGGTGCGTCCTTACCTGTTACATATCAATTCTGCTCAGCCGCCTGATTCGTTCCGCGGGAGATCCACTTGTGGTAGCACAGTTTGGTCCCTCGCATTCGAAACCCCAGTCCTTCGTAGATACGAAGGGCGGTAATATTTCTGGCCTGTGCGATGAAATTCACATGGACGCAGCCGTTCTCCTGGAGATAGCGGGTGCCCTCCCGCATGAGAGCGCCTCCAAGTCCCTGTCCACGCGCCTGCTCCGCCACGGCGAGCAGCCCGAGCGATCCCTCGCCATCCGGATGCAGATGACATGAGATATAACCGGCGGGGGCTCCGTTGAACTCGGCCACTAAAACCTGGTTGGCATATCCCATGCAACTCCGTTCGATCCACCGTGCATACAACTTGTCGCAGGTCTCCTGCGGGAAGCGGCCATCAGAATAAAAGCGGGAACCGCGGTGGCTGGTAGAAGCAAGGCTCATGAGCGCCGGCACGTCTTCGGGCCGGAAAGAGCGTATACCGCTTGTGGGCGCCGTGATTGCCCCGCTTGAAGGGAGCTTCATCTCAAATTCGAGTCGTATGTCCACCAGGTGACAGTTCATGCGCTCGGCGGAGACAATACTCTCGTTATCGTCCGCATTGCAAAAAAAATAGAGACAGTCGATTGCCTCCTCACTTGCCCAGTCCTCGATGAGGCTGACTTGTGCAGCGGTGAGATGGTCATCCTTGATCCGCGCGATGCGAACGCCAAAGAAGTTGGTGTCCCATTCGAGAAAGTCACAGACGGTATCTGGCATTGTTATTGAGCTCTGGGTCTGGCTGAATTCGCCGTGACAGGGTGAGATATGGGTTCGGTAACAGCATCAACATCATACGCGGGCTGACCCATCATGCGGAAATGACTTCGTGCAACATACTCTTCGATAAGGCTAAGAGCGAGGAGTTGTGCCCCGGAAGATATAGCCACATTCGATGCAGGAAGAGGCAATGCAGGATGACTGCCGAGAGAGAGAATATTGCGAATTCCCAGATGGGCCCGTACAGCAACCCGGGCGATCGTGAAGCCAAATCCTGTCAGGCTCGCGAATTGAAGGGGCGGCCAAGCCTGTCCTGTTTCGATCCTTGCTACGGCTATTGCTTGAGAGCGGGACGATCCGCTTTCACTCGTCCTGCCCACGGATGTAGAGACATCATGGCGATGGAGAGCGAGGTTTCCTATTCCATGTTTCTGGAACAACTAAAGCGCACGAGGAGCTGCTGCTGAGGTGAACTGTCGGTCAAGGTAAGCGCAACCTGCGCCAGCGGTGAGCTTCCAGACCTGCGGCCCCGGGCATCGGGGAACTACAGGGGCCATTCACCATGAGGCTGCGGATAGTCCGCTGGCGCATACTGGACGCGTACCAGTTGCTGCATGGAGCTGCATCGAGAGCCAGCTATTGGCCGGCCTGTGTTGCGAAGGCGCAGGGTCATCTCGAGTCGGGGTTGCTTCAGGGGCTTGGCGTGTCAACGGAGGATCGATGTCACCTTATTCGCAGGCCATGGCGCTGGCGGCGCTCTTGCTGCCCGCAGCGGTTGTTGCTCAGGACGCTCGTGTCGTGAAAGAACCGGCGATCCCGCCCGCCTGTGTGAGGCTTGCTGCGCACCTGACGGCGGTGAACGATGGGACGTACAACAAGCTGGCGCCTGAGGACGAGCGCAAGCTGGATACGGAGCGCATCCAGAAGGCGATCGACTCGTGCGGCGCGGGCAAGGCGGTCGTCCTGGAGGCGCAAGGGCCAGCGAATGCATTCGTCAGCGGGGCGCTCGACCTGCGTGCCGGTGTGACGCTGGTCGTCGCTCAAGGGACGACGCTGTTTGAGACGCTGGACCCGAAGGTGCTTGAGATTTCGCCGGGGAGCTGTGGCGTCGTGAGTGCGGGGCCGGGCAGGGGATGCAAGCCGCTCATCACCGTCAGCCATGTGACGGGTGTGGGCATCATGGGCGAAGGGGTGATCGATGGCCGGGGCGGCGAGCCGATTCTGGGTACGACGACCTCCGCGTGGGACCTGGCGCAGGCTGCGCTGAAGGATGGTGGAGGGCAGAAGGTGAGCCGGCTGATCGTCGCGGATCATGCGGACGACTTCACGCTGTACCGGATCACGCTGCGCAACTCGCCGAACTTCCACGTCTCGTACAACGCGGGGGATGGTTTTACCGTGTGGGGTGTGAAGATCGACACGGTGCACCGCATAGCAAATGCGGTGCATCCGCTCTCGCGCAACACGGATGGCATCGATCCTGGCAATGGATCGAAGAACATCACGGTGACGCAGTCGTACTTTCGCGAGGGCGACGACAACATTGCGATCAAGGGCGGCCCGGGTGGCGTGACGAACATGAGCGTCATCCACAACCATTTCTACTGGGGACACGGGATGTCCATCGGCTCCGAGACGAACGGCGGCGTGAGCAGAATTCGTGTGTCGGATCTCACGCTGGATGGGACGGACTCGGGCATTCGCATCAAGTCCACGGGTGCGCGTGGTGGGCTGGTGCACGATGTGGTGTATGACGATATCTGCATTCGCAACTCGGGGCGGCCGCTGGACATTACAGCGGCATATGCAGCGAATGGGCCGGTGAAGGGCGACTCGCCGCCGACCTTCCGCGACATTACGCTGCGCAACGTCAGCATCTCTGGCGGCGGACAGATCCTGTTCGACGGCTACGATCACGACCATCGCGCGCAGCTGAATCTCGACGGTGTGTATCTCACGGATGCGGCGGACTCGGCGCATCCCTACACGTATACCTTCGACCACGCTGACATCGTGTTTGGGCTGGGTGGGAGCAATCTGCAGCTGCCCGCGGGGAACGACGCGACCGTGACGCACGTCGCGGGCGAGGGGGCTCCCGCGGCGGGGCCTCAGGTGCAACGCCCGGCTCCTTCCTGCGCGGAGCGGTTTGTGCCGTTTCCGGCGAGCTAAGGCCGGATTCCCAGCCGAGCGGCCCGGAAGCGGATCGCGAGGCAAATAAGGCGGCTTTCGGAAACTTTGGCGGAGCCGCGACCGTTACCCGGTAAAGAACTGAACGTTGGCGATTGGGCAGCCCGCGAATCGTCTCCTGCCCGCTGCTCCGGTTCTGAGGAGCGCAAGGCAGGGCGACGCCGCCGGGAGCCCCGTATACTACCTCGACCAACTGCGAAGGGTAATTCCACGATGATTCGAATCTCGCGCGCGGCCTGTTTTGGGCTGGCACTTTCCGCTGTACTGGCAACCGCTTCGAGTGCGGCGGCGCAGGTCAACCCCAATCTCTACTCAGGACTGAAGTGGCGGAACGTCGGGCCGTTCCATGGCGGACGTATCTCGTCCGTCACCGGAGTGATCGGCCAGAGCGGCACGTTCTATATGGGCACGCCGCTGGGCGGCATCTGGAAGACAACGAGCGCGGGGGTGACGTGGTTCCCGGTGTTCGATCATGAGACCAGCTTGGACAGTGTGGGCGCCATCGCGGTTGCTCCTTCGGACCCGAACATCGTGTACGCCGGCGCAGGGGATCCCATCGGCGGCAGCCTTGGAAACGGCATGTGGAAGTCGGCCGATGCGGGTCTTACGTGGCAGCACATCGGGCTCGAGGAGACGGTAAAGATCGGCAGCATCGTGGTCGATCCCACGAACCCGAACCTTGTCGTGGTCTCCGCGCTGGGCAATCCGATCCACCATGGTGGCGGCGTGTATCGCACGACCGATGGCGGCGCGACGTGGACCAGCGTCCTGAAGACGCCCGGCTACGATGGAGCGCGCGATCTGCAGTCCGCGTTTGACGACCCCAGCGTGATGATTGCCGCCACGCAAGGCACCAACGATGGCCGAGGCGACGCGGGCGGTGGTCCGCGAGCGAAGGCCAAGCCGGCGCAGGTGTTCAAGTCGACCGACGAAGGCCTGACCTGGACGCAGATCCAGATCCCTCCGTTCGAGGGCCGCATCGCGCTGGCCGTTGCCATGCATACGCACGGACAGCGGTTCTATATCGTGGGCAACAACATTGAGAACGGCTCGGGGCTGTACCGCTCCGACGATAGCGGCGTGACCTGGCAGCACATGGCGGGCAAGGATACCCGCATCAGCAACGGACAGGGCGCCTATAGCAGCGGTGTATTCGTGGATTCGCAGAACCCCGACATCCTGTACACGATGAGCACCGCGATGTATCGCTCGGTCGACGGCGGCAAGACCTTCGAGCCCTTCAAGGGCGCGCCCGGCGGCGAGGACTATCACAAGCTCTGGATCGATCCGACGAACGGCCATCGCATGCTGGTGGGCTCGGATCAAGGTGCGAGCGTCACGCTGGATGATGGCCACACGTGGAGCCTCTGGTACACGCAGACGATCTCGCAGGTGTACCACGTCGCCACGGACAGCCAGTATCCCTATCGGATCATGGCGGCGCAGCAGGACACGGGCGCGGTGATGATCAGCAGCCGCGGCAATTGGGGCCAGGTGAATTTCACAGACTGGAGCCCTCTGCCATCGTCCGAGTTTGGCGTGGTGACGCCTGACCCGAAGAACCCGAACATCATCTACGGCGTTGGCTACGGCCCAGGCGGCGGTGGCAGCGGCATGATCAAGATCGACATGTCGACGGGGCAGTGGCAAAACGTCGCACCGAACTTCGGTGCGGCCTCAGCGAAGTATACGGCGGGTCGCGACTTCCAGAAAAAGTTCGACACGGCCTTTGATCCCGGTGCACTGTATGTTGCCTATCAGTGCCTGCTCGTCACGCACGATGCAGCGCACTCGTTCACGGCAGTGAGCCCTGACCTGACGACGGCCAAGGGAGCACCGCAGGTCGCGTGCGGCATGGAAGCCAAGCCTGCAAGCGCCGCGACCACGGCAACGAGTCCCGGACCGACTCCGGCGCCGCGTGGCGGTGGGCCGCCGCCAACGCCTCCATCGATCTCGGACTTCTCGATCTCACGCGTGAAGCGTGGCGTGATGTGGACGGTGAGCAGCAACGGCCAGATCTTCAACACGATGGACCACGGCAAGACATGGACGAACGTCACGAACCTGCCGGACGTGCCGCCGCACACCTCCTTCAACACCATCGAGGCGGGACATGACGCCAACACCGCTTTCGTTGTCGGACACATCGCGGCGGAACGCGGACAGACGCTGCCTCCGGAGCTGAACGCCGACGTGCCGCTGGTGTGGCGCACGACCGACGGAGGCAAGACGTGGCAGAGCATTGTCACGGGTTTGCCTCGCGACGAGCGCACGGGCAGCTGGGTGAACAGCCTGCGCGTTGATCCCGGCCAGCCCGGCCTGCTGTTCGCGGGCACCGAGACGACCGTCTACGTTACGTTCGATAACGGCGATCACTGGCAGTCGTTGCGGCAGAACCTGCCCAGCACATCTATTAGGGATCTCGACGTCCACACCGATCATCAGGAAAACGATCTGGTCATCGGCACGTATGGCCGTGGCTTCTGGGTGTTGGATGACATTACGCCGCTGCGGCAGATCGCAGCGCATGCGCAGGAGATCAGCTCTTCGTTGGCTTATCTATACGAGCCCGAAGCTGCGATCCGCGCTCGCATCAACAGCAACTGGGATCAGCCGTTCTCGGTTGAAGTGCCGCATGTGGCGAACGTGGCCTATGGCGCGCTGGTGGACTACTACCTGAGCACCGAGCCGAAGGCACCGATCCAGCTGCAGGTCTTCGACGCGCAGGGCACGCTGGTGCGTACGATGACCAGCACGCTGCCGCCTTCGATTGAGGACGCGTTGTATCCGCACTACTGGGTGGCGACGCCGGAGTCACGCGCTCTCGGCACGAAGGTCGGTCTCAACCGCATTAATTGGAACCTGAACTACGACGATCCACCAGCTGTTCGGCATGACCTCGAAAATCAGATGGACATGGTCGAAGGTTCGGCTACGCCAGGACCGCATGGGCCTCAGGTGGTTCCGGGCGTCTACACGTTGAAGCTGACGGTGGATGGCCAGGTCTACACGCGAAATGTCACGGTTATCAACGATCCTCGTGTCGGCGAGAGTCCTGAAGTGATGGCGGCGTTGCGTGTGCAGAGCAAGCTCACGCTGCTGTCGGTTCGCGGCATGGAGCAGAGCTTTGAGGGCCGTGAAGAAGTGGATGCCGTGAGGAACCAGATCTCGGCCATGATGAAGGGTGACCTGCCGGCCGATGTCGCTGCGCAGGCCAAGGCGTTGAACGCTGAGCTGCTGAAGATCGGCGGCGCTATGCCAACGCGTGGCGGTGGAGGCGGAGGTGGTCCGCGCCGGACTGACCTCACCTCGCCCCAGACGTTCTTTGAGGTGAACGACTCCTACAACACCATGGTCAGCATGATGCAGGTAGGGCTCGACATGGCGCCGACGCCAACGCAGATCGACACGTTTATCGTGGACTGCAACGATTACAACCGCACCAGAACAGCGTGGGAGAGTGTGCAGAAGAAGATTGCTGACTTCAACGCAATGCTGGTGAAGAACAGTCTGCCGCAGCTGACTGTGGCACCGACGAAGCTGACTCCAGAGTCGTGCACCTTTGGGCCTGAAGCGAGCAAGAAGGGAAAGAAGTAAGCTCGCTGACTGTCAGCCTTGTCGAATGAACGAATGAAAACGGACCGAGCCCGTATGGGTTCGGTCCGTTTTCCGTTCCAGGTAAGAGATGCGTTCCGCCGCTCGAGCCTCGATCGCGCTCGTCGCGCCGGATTGGAAGTGACCTGGACGCCTTCTTCGGTGGCTGTCTCACTTATCCAAAGAGCGCACGGAATCCCTGCGCCTATTGAGGTATCGCAGGATACGGCACCAGGTGCTGTCGTTGCGATACGCCCTGCGTGCGGGAATCTTTATCTCCAGCGTCGTACCGGCGCCGCCGGTGCTTCGGATCGTGAGTTTGCCATCGATGGTGGCGACTCGCTCGGCGATGCCGACGAGTCCCCAGTGTCCCGGGCGCTGTCGTCTCTTCAGGATCTCTTCCGGGATGCCGACGCCGTTGTCGCCGCAGCGCATTCGCAGGTCAGATGAGGAGTAAATCAGGCTGACGCGGGCGTTCGTGGCCTTGGCATGGTTCATGGTGTTGATGAGGGCTTCGCGCGCGATGCGGCAAAGCTCCGCCTGCACCTTTCCGACGATCACCCTGGGTTCTCCTTCTTCGTTGACTGCGAAGTCGAGGCAGCTTTGGATGTCGAGACCTTGTGCCATCTGGAAGAGCTGCTGGTTGAAATGAGGTTCGTCAGGTACCTCATCGCGCAGGAGTTCGATGCGTTGCCGGGCCTCGAGGAACGCGTCATCGGCACGCTGCAAGGCGAGTTGCAGGGGCTCTCTCGCAGGCTCATCGGGCGGAAGTTCGTTGGTCGCGAAGTGGAAACGAAGCATGAGGCCATGGATCGACTGCAGGAGAGTGTCGTGCAGCTCCCGGGAGATGCGCAGCCTCTCGTTGGCGCGCTCCTGCATCTTGAGGCGCAGTGCGTTGGTGACGATGCGTACGCGAAGTGAGTAGGCCAGGTACAGGATACCGATGACGGCGAGCGCCATCAGGAGCATGAACCAGTACGTCTCATAGAAGGCAGGCTGCACGACGACGGACAGAGGAAGAGTGAGATCCGTCCATTGCCCGAGGTCATCGGACTCGGACACGCGAAAGGTGTAATGGCCGGGCGACAGGTGGTCATAGAACGCCTGACGCCGGTCACCCACCTCCTGCCATGAAGGGTCTTTTCCCTCCAACATGTAGCGATAGCGAATCTTTTCCGGTGCGGACAGATCGACTCCGGAGTAATCGATCTCGAGCTCCTTCAGGCTGGTTCCCTTGAAGGCGATATGCGACACCGGATGTTCGCGGTCTCCGACGACTGAACCATTCAGCAGCAGCCTCTCCATGACGAGGAGAGGTTTCGTGACCGTCTGCATGATCTGCGTGGGGTCGATCTCGAGAAGGGCGCCGGTTGTCGAGGCCCACAGGGGGCCTGCCTTGTCGAGCACCAGGGAAGGGGTTGGATCTCCCTGGGTAGCGGTGCCCTCGACGCCCTGGCGGTCGTCGAAGCGATCATACTCAAGGCCCTGCTCAAGGCTGGATGTGAGTTGTGCGTGCAGGATGCGATAGAGTCCGCCGCCTGTGTTGAACCAGAGATTGCCCGCGTAGTCCTGCACCATGCCGGAGACTCCACGAAGCACGCCGCTCCGCGCAAGCGAGATGCGATGAAAGGCTCCAAGCTCGAAGTAGGAAGCCCCGTTGGTGCCCGCAGCCCACACGCGACCGTCGGCGACGGTGAATGCCAGTACGTTCCCGAGGCTGCTATCGGCGGTGGGAACGAAGGTGCGGCTGCCGGAATCATCGCGAAGCCCGATGATTCCGTTCTCATAGCCAAGCCAGACTCTTCGCTGGCTGTCGCGAAAGATGGACAGAGGCTCGTCCTGAGGAAGTCCTGCATCGACGACTCGCGTCCATGAGCCGTCGAAGCGCCAGAGGCCATAGGGGCGGAAGGCCATTAACAGAGCGCCATCGCGATCGAGCCCGATCGCGTGGGCGGAGGCGAGGTGAACGTCAGGCGGGAGAGCGATGCGTGCCATCCTGCCATGTGTCCAGCTGGTGAGCTTGTTGGCGAGCGGATCGACCATCCAGACGCTGCCGTCATCGCGACAAAGGATGGGCGCGGAACCTACCTCTGTCCCGACGGCCCGCACGACATCGTGCGAAGCGAAGATGATGGGCTCCGAAAGGATTCCAATCCACGCACCGCCTTCAGGGGCTGCGCAGATCTCGGGATAGTACTCAACCCTGGTGTGGATGAGGTGTTTGACCTGGGTGGAGTGGAAGCGGTCCAGTCCGCGCGAGGTGCCTACCCACACATTGTTGTCGCGATCGGCGAAGATCGCGTTGGTCTGCTCCGAGGTGAGTCCTTCCTCCTTGGTCAACGCGATGGACGAGTGTGGCCAGTTGAGATGAGTGACTCCGCGATAGTCCTGCGCGAGCCAAAGGTCGCCCGAGTTCTCCATCGCCATGCGCACGTAGCCATTGATCTCCCAGCCGCGATGGCCTTCGCGGGGATGGAGTGGCCGGATCGTCTTCCAGGCATCACAAATCCAGATCTCGCCATCGGGCATCTGGGCCATATCGACGACCATGAAGGTCTGCGTCGGGTAGGGTGTGAAGTGCCCGCCACCTTCCTTCATGGAGAAGAGGCGCCCTCTGGTTGAGGTCCACATCGTTCCGCTTCTGTCGATGAAGAGGGTCAGGAGAGGATCGTCAGGAAGGCCGCTGCGATTGCCGAAGTTCTCCCAATGGTTCGCTTCGAAGCGATAGAGGTGATTATCGCCGATGGCCCACAGGGTGCCGTCCGCGGCATAGACAAACTTCTGTGCGGAGTTGGGGCCAAGTCGTGAGGCTAACGAATAGCTCTCGACGGCGCCGTTGACGCGGAGATGTGAGATTCCGCCTGCGTGATAGCCGATCCAGAGGCCACCTTCGCGGTCGGAGAGGAGAGCGGTGACGTCGTTGGAGGGAAGCGGTGTGCTGAGCGTCGTGACGGGGTAGCTCGCGAACTGCGTGCCATCGAAGCGATACAACCCAAAGGGCGTGCCAAGCCAGAGGAAGCCATCGGTTGTCTGCGCGATGGCTGCGATATCTGTCGGTGCTCCATCGCGCTCGAGCCAGGTGGTGTGCGCGGTGACCGGAGCCATGACCCCACTGAATGGGCCTGCCGGGCGTGGTTCGCCATGAGCGAGGGAATACGAGCCGCAGAAGAGGATCTGCAGGAGTAAGCACCCCAGCATGAACGTGCGATCGAACCTGATTCGCTCTCTCTTCATGCGGGGGCTAACGCTGTTGCGGCTCCAGATGACCACGGTTTCTGGCGATTGTCAAAGCATGCTGCGCGTCCGTCGCGTGCAGGCGCTGGAGGATGTTCCTTATGTGCGCTGCAACGATCTCTTCGCTGATTGCAAGCGAGGTCGCAATGGAAGCCCTCGTCTTGTTCTGATCGACGAGGCGAAGGATCTCGATTTCTCGTGCGGTGAGCATCCTTACGCCCATGAGCGACGAGAGTTGAGCAGCGATCTCAAATGGTACGACGCGACCACCATCCGAGATGGTGCGGATCGCGGGAAGAAGGTCGGTGCGCAGTATGTGCTTCGACAGGTAGCCCTCAACGGAGACCGCGGAGACATCCTGCGAAAGCAGATCGTCGGCGTAGGTGGTGAGCAGCAAAAACTTTGCCGTGGGGAAGTTCTTCCGGATGCTTCGTATGGTTCCCACGCCACCAAGGCCGGGCAGATTGAGGTCAATCAACGTGAGGTCTGGCCGTAGTCCAGAGTATGCTGCGGTGGCTTCTTCCGCTGACGTGGCCTCGCCGACGACTTCGAGATCTGACTGCCCGTTCACGGCGTAGGAGATTCCATCGCGCAGCAGCGGGTTCTGTTCGACGCAGAAGATTCGAATCTTGCGAGAAGCAGAATCGCTCGCCGCAGGGATTCCAGAAAGTCTTTGGCAATCGTCTTTGCTCATTCAGACTCCAGAAGAGCCACCTGGCCTGCCCTATGTCCTGCGACACGGAGTGTCATCCGACGAAATCAGTGCGCCGCGGCGATGGCTGTTGACGGACAGCAGTACAAGGAGGGTTGCGGGAGGCTAGTGGACTCCAAGCACGCTGCATGGTGCGTCCTCTGCGAAGCTGTATACGGATCGCCAAAGCCTCGAAATGACGGGCCCCTTGTGATGTAATCCCAGGATGAGGAGAGCCGTCTTGCTGTCCTTCAGGCGAGTGATGACATCGTGGTGCTCGTCCGATTCGAATAGATGGAACTCCGGTTCAACACCTGCATCGCGCGCACTTTTCATCGCCCGCTCCTGAAGTCCTCCGTAGCTTGCGATGCGATCTTCAGCTAGAAGTTCACCAGCTTCCGGGATCACTGCCTGAGCATAGGCCGTGTACGCCGGCGTACGAGCCATCATCACGATGACTTCCAGCGTCGCATTGAACATGCGGGCTATCGGAAGCGCAGCCGACAAGGCGCGGGTGGATTCGGGCGAATCGTCATAGATCACAGCGATCCTGTCGTACATGGGGACTCCATTCGGCGGCTTGATCGAGTTCAGCTGCACTTATTCATCACAATGCAAAGCCGACCGCAACACACCACACGATGGTGTTGCCAACCGTCGCCACGATGGTGCACGCGTTCCCCGGGCCATCAGCCAGCGGCGCGAAAAAGACGCAGCAGGTCCCGGCGACACGCTGCGCTGAAGCGCTTGAGCGGATCAAGCTTTGAGTCAACGGCTGCTTGACGAAAATCGTCGAGGCTTAGATTCGTTTCTCCATACCGTTGCACGATCGTCTTCACCATGTCTTCGGCGGCGTGGACAACGTCTTCCTGCGCGACGAGCCTGATCCTGCTTGTGAGTGCATAGAGGCGTACGACCTCGCCCAGGTCGAACGCGCTCTTCGTCATGGCATCCGCATGGAGACGCGCTGCGGCAGAGATGAACTTCGCATAGAGCTTCTGTCGCTCGGAGATCTCGCGATTGACGAGATCGCGCCTGGCGACGCGGCGTTGCAGCACGTAGTTGCTCAGCACTGGTGAAAGAGAGCCCACTGCCGCTCCGCCGAATACGGCCACGGCGCTCATTGCCGACTGATTCATGGTTTGCCTCCCCTGTTGAGAACGGGACGTCAGAACAACTTGCCGAAGGTGAAGAAGAGCTTGCGATGATCGTCATCGCCCACGGCTCCGCCAAGCGTGATGGCTCCAAGCGGTGTGCTGAAGAGGAGCCCGCCGAAGCCATCCTGCACGAAGATTGCAGGATGTTCCGGCGACCAGATATTGCCCTGCTCGTATCCGCCCGTAACGTAGATACCCTGACCTATTCCCGTCGGCAGCGAAGCGACCCGCCTTGAATAGATAGCTCGGACCAGCTCCACATCAGTGCCGCGATACTCATCAATTGAGGAGGCGTAGAGGCGAAGTGGTCCACCGAGGGTGAAGCGTAGGGGATCGGCAACCTGGTTGCGGAAGTAGCTGTCGACCTCGGTCGAGATACTGATGAGGTTGACGTTTGCGAAGGTGAAGGATTGCCGGGCCTTCAGTTCGACAAAGGGCGCGTCCTTGCTGGCGCTGGTATCAAAGAGATGCCCGACCTGGAGATCTACGCTGGTGCCGTGAGGAGAAGCTATGGCTGCAGTGCGCGTGGAGAAGATGACGTGCGCCGCTAGGCTCTCTTCGCGGCCCGATAGCTGCGGCGTAGGACTCGAGTCGGCGCCGTCGACCAGCGTCCAGCGAATGGTGGAGGCACGGTATTCGATGGCAGTCTGCAGGTTCCTGCTGAAGGCAAAACCCGCGTCGAAGCCGCCGCCTGCATGCTGCAGGAATCTCTCCGAGATGCGTCGCTGGTCCTGCCAGAGATAGACCGGTTCGCGGCGCAACTGCACGTCCGGCTGGATGAAGAAACGTGTGCCACCGAGTGGATGATAGAACTCGGCGTTTGCCTGGGTGCGGTAACCAAGGCGCACATCGGCCAGGAGCTCCGAGCCATAGCCGCCGAAGTTCTGATCGACGAAGCGGATATCGAAGATCGTGCTCGTGACATTGGAGGTAGAAGCGACGACCTCGGTTCCGAGAAGAAGGTACGGGGGGCCTTCGGCACGCGGGTGCCAGAAGATCTTTACGCCATCATCGGGCACGGTGCTGGACACAGCGGTGCCAGCCTGTGTGCTCGCGGAGGAAAAGGTTTCGTAGTACGCACTCAACGCCCCATCACCGCGCAAAGTCGCCACCACACCTTCGGCTCGAGGTGCACTGAAGGGATGATTGTTGAGTGTGTTGGCCAGCACCTGGACCTGCTTCGAGGTGGCCGCATCGGGGCCTGATACGGCGGTCGTTCGTATGAGGCTAGGCGGAGTTCGCTTCCTTGATCGCGCCGCCGCCTGGTATTCGGCCCAGTCAGCCTCAGAGAGCGCAAGGGGAAGCAGCTTTGCGCGCTGCGACTCTGTGGCCGCGTACCCCGCGTGAATGAGTGCCTTTGCCTTGCGGTAGTCGACGACGGAATAAGCTTGCACCTGTGGCGCGATCTCGATATCTGCGTGGGGACGATTCAGCTCTACGTTGCGACTTGTGCCGGCGGAGAGAGCCCTTTCGAAGATCCCCACGGCGGACGAAGCGTCCTGCTCAGGAAAAGGCGAGTCGCCCAGATACACGGAGATGACGACCTCCGCGTGCTGCTCGTCGCGAAGAACATCGATGGGCAGGTTGTCGAGGATCGCGCCGTCGACGAGGATGTCGTCGCCGTGCCGCACAGGGGGAAAGACACCCGGGATGGAGATAGACGCGCGGACAGCGAATGGCAGAGACCCGGTACGAAATACCGCGGGGCGCAGTGTTGTGAGGTTTGTTGCGACGCAGCGAAAGGGGATGGGAAGCTTGTCGAAGTCGAGGTTCTCACTGTTGTAGCCATCCATCTCGCGAGAGAGGAAGGCATTGAGCTGATCGTCTGCGATGAGTGCGCTGCCAAGCGAAGGCGTGCCGTGGCGGAGGCCTATCGTGATCGCTTGCGGGAGCTCCGTCTTCTCCATGCGTCGCCGGAAGCTAAGTTCGCTCAGAGATGGTTGCAGCGTGAACAGCGTGTCGAAGTTTGTATCGGTGGAGAGGTGTTCAATTTCGGCTGCTGATCGGCCTGAGGCGTAGAGCGATCCGATCAGCGCGCCCATGCTGGTTCCGGCTACCTCATCCACAGGGATGCGGTGCTCTTCGAGCCAGAGCAGTACCCCAACGTGCGCGATGCCAAGAGCTCCGCCGCCTTCGAGGGCGAGGCCGATGCGGGGGCGGACCGCTGTGGACGGCGTTGGCGTGTTTGAGCCGAGGGTAATGGCGGGCGCCTGACAGGACGCGCCCTGGATTGCAATAGCGGTGACGATCGCGGGGATCAGGGTTCGCAGGTTTGATCTGCGCACCAGCGAGCTTGCACTTGTCATCTTGATCTCCGAGAGCTTGATGTTCCCGATGGGCGACGTGAGCGAATGCGCGTGGCTCTTTCTCACTGGGGTCGCAGGCCAAGCGTCTCGAGCAGCTGGTTCTGCGTGAGGCGCAGGTTCAGGCGAGTCTGCAGGAGTGTGGCCTGTGCGGCAGCGACCTCAGCGTTGGCGCGTGCCGTCTCCGTGTCCAGCGCAGCACTCTGCTGCAGGCGCACCGCACTCACTCTCGCTGCCTCCTGCTTCACCGCGAGCATCTCGGTGGCAACGTTGACGAGCTCGGTGAGCTTCTCAATCTCGTCATACTGCGCATTGACTTCGACCGAGAGGTCCGCCTCAGCCTGCGAAAGCTGCAGCTGGGCCTGACTGAGTTGAATGCGCGCAGCTTTGAGCCGAGCCTCTCGGGCGCCACCATCGAAGAGGTCATAGCTGACTAGCCCACCGAAGGTGCCGAAGTTATGAACGAGGAATGGAATGCCGGACTGATAGCTGTAGCGAGCCATTCCACTGACGTTCGGGATGTAAGCATCTTTTGCCGCTGTCACTCCGGCGTGCGCTTTCTCCACGGCTTGCCGTCCCGCAAGGATCTTTGGATTGCTCGTGTTCGCGGCGCGAATCGCTTCTTCTTCCGTGGGGAGGGTTGGGGCTTCGCCAAGTTCGTTCGGATCCAGGATCAGCTTCGTGCCGAAGGACAGACCAAGAACGTCATTGAACTGCTCGTTGAGGTCGCTGAGCTCGAGTTCGAGTGTCAGGTTGGACTGCTTCGCCGCGAGCAGTGCGGCGTGCGTTTGCAATTCCACCACGGGGAGAGATCTCCCTTCCGCGACGGAACGCTTGCTCTCCTCTTCCTCAATGGCTCCGGCATCCACGGCGGACTGCGCTGCGTCGCGCTGCATCTGCGCGGTTAGCATAGCGAAATAAAGCTTGTGGACCAGTAGGGCCACGGAGTTCTGGCTGTCCTGCGTGTTCAGTTTCGCGATGTTGACATCGGCGGTCGCGGCGCGAACACCGGCATGTACCGTCAGCAGCTGCGTGATGGGTTGTACCAATCCGGTGCCGCTGGTGAAGCCCTCTTGTGCCCCCTGGCCGATCTTTAACGTCTGGCTCGGGACTGTGCCTGTCGTAGCGGAATTTGCAAAGGCGCCGGCGGGGATCACGACGCCTTCGAGTGCGGAGATGTAGACTGCGCTCGACTCATTGCGTATGTGCGGCGCATAGTCGGAACGAGCGATGAGCTTCTTCTGCTCGGCCTCCCTGGTTGCGAGGTCAGAGGCCTGGAGGCGTCGATTGTGCTGTGCAGCGAGCTCGAGTGCCTTCGGGAGCGTGAGCTGCAACGTCGGTCTCGCTACGTGGGCTGTGGCGGCCGGTAATGCTGTTGTCTGTGCCTCTGCGTCAAACGCTGCGTGCTGCAGGAGAGGGGCCATCAGAATGAGTGGCAGGAGGCGTCGTGAGATTTCAGGGATCCGCTTCGCGCCATAGATTGTCATGTCACTGCTCCAGTCGTTTGTCGTCGGGTTCGAGGGCGTATTCGTTAGCTGGCGGAAGGGGGTGCGCTCGTCACCTGCTTGTACTGCAGCTTCAACGTGGTCATGCAGGCAACCACGAGCATGCAAACGATCGAGGCCACTGCGACGAGGCGAAAACAGTCAGCAATGGCCAGCGTGAATGCCTGCCGGCGAACCGTCAGGGCCAGCAGGGTGGCTGCACGTCCTGCCGCCGTTGTTGGAGTCGAGGATTCCTGCAGCATCGCAGCGGTGAGTCCAAAGGAGCGATGCATCGTCTCTGCGGAGCCGGCCTGGACGTGGAGCCCGAGCGTATTGGAGTGGAACTGTTCCCGCTTCTGCAGAAAGTACTGGATGAAGGTGGAACCCACCTCGCCGCCAAGCAGGCGGATGGACTGAAAGAAGCCGGAAAAGGTCAGGACATCGATGCCACGGGTCAAGGCGCCGGAGTTGACGAGTTCGAGGATGATGGTCCCGACGAGGCCGCTGAAGGCGAGTGCTTCGCCGAGCGACAGCACAAGCTGCGTGGCACGGAAGGTGGAACCGCTCCACGTTGCCGAGAGACGCGCATTGGCAATGCAGGCGGCGGCCACGAGGCCGAAGCCAGATGCCAGGATGAGCCGCGAGTCGACGCGTCCCAGGAGAGCGATGGCGACGATGCCCACGATGAGTTGTGGGATTGCAACCCACAACAGCACGGGACCGACCTGCTCGGGGCTATAACCTGCGACGCTACCGAGATAAGTGGGCACCAGCACAACCGTCGAGAGAAGAGCAAAGCGAAAGAAGAACAAAGTCACTGCAAGAAGGAACGAATTCCCTTCGCGCAGGAAGGCGAAGTTGATAAGGGGATGAGGCCGCATGATGTGGCGCAGCAACGCGGCCGCCATGAAGGCGCTTCCGATGAGAACCATTGCGATGAAGGACCGCGAGCGCCACCAGTCGAGTCGCTGTCCCTGGTCGAGCGCGGCATAGAGGCAAGCAGCGCCCGCGCTGAAGTAGAGGAAGCCGCGCCAGCTCGGCCGAGGTTGCCCTGGCTTTGGGACAGGTAGAGGCTGACGCGGAATCCCGAAGTATATGAGGACGGCCATGCACGGCGTGGCAATGCTCTCTGTCCAGAAGATCCAACGCCATGAAAGATTTTGTATCAGCCATGATTCGTAGGAGTGGGCCACGTGTGTTGTGACGACGATGTCGATGGCATACGCGGCGATACCGAAGAGGAGGTACTTCTGCGGCAGATTCCTGAGGACGAACGAGAGAGTAAGCGGATAGAACGTCCCTGCGGTGAGGCCTGCCAATGAAAGCAGCACGATCATCGCCGGGAGATGAGGAACCAGCGGCAGCGCGAAACAGATGACGCTAAAGGCCACGGCGCACGCAAGCAGTACGCGTCGTGCTCCCAGCAGTCCGCCGAGGTAAACCGAGAACGGCCCAATAAACATGAGCCCGACGTTGTAGGAAGTGCTGATCCACGATGCACCGTCGAAGTCGAGGTGGAGCGCGCCGCGGAGGTCCGCGGCTCCAACGCTCAAGAGGCGTCCGAGGATCGTTGCGAGCGAGGCGCCGAGGAGCACAGCGAAGATGCCAAGGATCGGCCGTTCGGTGGGGGCTTGGGTCTGGAGTGGCGTCTCCATGCTTACCTCGACTCGCGAGGGCTGGAGCTGCCGTGATTGTCAGATGATGTATGAATCTTGACCACGGCTGAGAATCCGGGACGCAGGCGCGCGGTCTGGTCGTCCGGCGTCAACTCAATGCGGACGGGCACGCGCTGCACGATCTTCGTGTAGTTACCGGTCGCATTGTCGGGAGGGAGCAGAGCGAACTGTGAACCGCTAGCGGGTGCAATCTCGGCGACGTGGCCGTGGAAGGTGTGTTCAGCGATCGCGTCGACGGTGATGTCTACGTTGTCTCCGGGCCTCACGTGGCCCAGCTGTGTCTCGCGATAGTTGGCTTGTATCCAGACGCCGCTCTGAACCAGTTCGACGACTGGCATGCCTGGGCTCACCAGCTGGCCGGGGTGGACATGGAACTCGCCGAGTCCTCCCGATGCCGGAGCGTAGAACTTTGTGTAGCCGAGGTTGACCTCTGCGATGGTGATGGCGGCCTTCCTCGCCTCGATCTGTGCGAGCAAAGCTGCGTCGCGCGCATTCAAGCTGGCGCGCTGCTGTTCGGCAGCCGCGAGGGAGGACTGGGCTGTTGCCACCATCGTGCTGGAGCGGGAGAACTCCGCTTGCTGTACCTGAAGCTGGGCTGCGGCGTGATCCCGTGCGGCGAGCGCAGCTTCGTACTGTTGCTGCGTCGCGGCCTTGCCGACGAGCAGATTCTGCTGACGCTGAAACTCGGAACCCGCGTGGGTCACTTCAGCCTGCACGGCAGTGATGCCTGCGCTGGCTGCGGTTGAAGCGTCGCGGGCGCCAGCGATTGCAGATCTTGCGGAGGCGACGGCTGCATCGGCTGCACGCTTGGCGTCCTGGTTGGCGGCATACTCGGCATTGGCCGCTGCGAGAGCCGATTGCGTTTCGGCTAAGGCAGCCTTGTAGTCGTTGTCTTCCAGTTCAAGGATGAGCTGCCCCTTGGTGACGGTTTGATAGTCGCCCATATAGACCTGCCGCACGGTGCCACTCACCCTGGTGCTGAGCGGAGTCTGATCGGCACGGATGTAGGCATCGTCTGTTTCGGGAAGACTGGCGGTGCCCGTGAAGGGCGACCACTGCGAACCCAGTGCGACGAGGAGTGCTGCGGCAGCTCCAGCAATCAGGACAGGAATGATGATCGAACGCTTCAGCACGTCGGCAACCCTCGCTTAGTCTCCTCGTGCGTGGACGAAGAGTTGATATCGTGTCGTTGTCTGGAGCCTATGTCGCCGGGGCCGCGTGAGACAGATGCAATGCGGTTGAGCATCGACGACACTTTCGTGTGGCTGACGAGTGGGACTTGTTACAGGGGGGAGCGGATTGCATTACAGACAGGAACGGAGCTGGGATACAACGGGCGGTGACTGTTCCGTGAACTGGCGGCGAAGGCCACGATCTTCCCGTGGCCTGGAACCCGGGTCCGCTCCTGGTGCGCGCTGAAAGTCCGATCATTATCCTAAAAAGCGCACTCTCCGCCATGCCTCTGGAGGATGGGAGATTTGCCGCACTTTCGTACCGTGCCGGGATCAAAGCCAGCAAGAGACCAGTAAGAAGTCGGCATCGGGCTCAGGAGCTGGGGAGAGATGCTCGGGGCTCAGGCAGCCGTCATCGAGACGGCACAGGCTTCAGCCAGATAGCGGTGTATCTCCGAGATGACAGCGGCACCTTCGCCGGCCGCCGAAGCGACACGTTTGACGGAGCCGGAGCGCACATCGCCTACGGCAAAGACACCAGGCAGACTGGTGGCATAGGTGGAGCGTATGCCGTCGCTTGTATTACCGGTGACGATAAAGCCTGCGGCGTCCAGAGCCAACGTGCCCTCCAGCCATTCTGTGTTGGGCGCGGCTCCGATCATCGTGAAGATATTGCGCGTAACGCATTGGGACTGCCTTCTATCGGAGGCACGGACGATGACGGCGATGGTGTTTTCTCCAGAGGCCTCGATACGGGAGATTGCCGCTCCACAATGCAGAGTGACGTTGGGGTTGGAGCTTAGGCGCTGAATGAGGTAGTTCGACATCGTCTCCGAGAGCGTGTCTCTGCGTACCACCAGGTGCACATGGCTCGCGTGCCTTGAGAGGAACAAGGCTGCCTGGCCAGCGGAGTTTCCTCCACCGACGACAATCACCACCTCACCGGCACAGTGAAGTGCTTCCAGCGGCGTTGCCGCATAGTGCACAGCGACCTTTTCCGCGCAGTCCGAAGACATCTCCAGATCAAGGCGTCGATAACGGGCGCCAGTTGCGACGAGCGCCGCCTTGGCCTGGATGACGGCTCCGTCGCCAAGCTCGACGTCGATACGTTCTCCGCAGTGGCAGATGCGTCCGGCGGCGTGCGTGATCAACAGCTCTGCACCGAAACGTTGGGCCTGGATCTCGGCGTTCGCCGCGAGCTGCTGGCCCGAGATGCCGGTAGGAAAGCCGAGGTAGTTCTCGATTCTCGAACTGGTTCCTGCCTGGCCTCCGGTCGCGTGCCGCTCCAGCACGACGGTGTGAAGTCCCTCGGAGGCCGCGTAGACGGCTGCGGCGAGACCCGCAGGACCGGCGCCAATAATAGCGAGATCGCACTCTCTGCGTGGGACGGTCTTGCCGGCCAGTCCCAGCGGCTCGGCGAGTTCTCGATTCGATGGGTTCCGCAACAGGCCCTGACCCGCCAGGAAGACGGCGGGGAGATCAGCGTTGGAGCACTCGAGAAGGTGCACCAGCGCGGCCGCGTCCTCGTTCAGAGAGACATCAACAAACCGGTGAGGATTTCTGCTGCGGACGAAGAAGTCCCGGACGCGGAGCGTGTCGCTGCATCGCGCACTGCCGATCACCACTGCGCCTCCGTGGCCTGCGCGCATCAGTTCCTCTCTGCGTCCGAGGCAGGCAAAGACGATCGCCTCCGCGAGATCCCCTTCAGACTGGAGCAGAACCTGGAGACGTTCGCGAGAGATCCGCAGGACATCGGAACGGCGCGTGGCCCGGCAACTAAGCAACGAACGCCGCGAGTTGAAGAGGTCCAGCTCTCCGGTAAATGCCCCCTCGGCCACCGCGTGCACGACGTGCACGAAGCCGTCCCGCTTTGTCTCGAACATCTCGAGCCGCCCTTTGAGCACGACAAAGAGGTCGAGACCTGCGTCGCCTTGCCGGAAGAGGATACTGCCCGGAGCCACGGTCTCTTCCTTGCCGTAGCTGCAGAGTCGTTTGAAAGCTTCATGCGCGAGCGTCATAAGCTTTGTTCCTTGTCACCGCGGTTTACGTGCTCTGGAGGACGGGGTAATGCATGCATCTTCGGGCTCCCACAGTATTGCAATGCAACATGCTCTGGAGAAGCCTCAGAAGTGGGGTAGCAAGGCACAACCTTTGCGGCGGCTGAGCTGCTTGCGAGACTGTGCCAGGAGAAAAGCGGAGGCCGGGACATCTCGACCATCGTGTACCTGTCTGACCACACTTTTCGGGGGCTGGGTGCCTATCGCGCAAGCGTAGTCTTAGCCTGTCTGGAGCTTCACGCATGCACCAGGCCAGGCGGCAGGTGACCCATGACCGAGACGAAGAAGATCCGAATCCTGTGCGTCGACGACCATCCACTCGTTCGCGATGGGATTGCCTTCGCGTTACAGCTGCAAAAGGATATGGAGCTCGTCGGCGAAGCGACGACGGGTGAAGAGGCTGTGCAGGAGTTCAAGAAGCTCCTCCCCGACATCACATTGATGGATCTGCAGATGCCGGGCATGAACGGAATCACGGCTATCGAAGCGATTCGAGCGCACTCGCCGAAGGCAAAGATTGTTGTACTGACGACGTATTCAGGGGACGTGCAGGCATCGCGGGCGTTCCGCGCGGGCGCCTCCGGCTACCTGCTGAAGAGCATGCTGCGGACGGAGCTGATCGGCACGATTCGGGATGTTCACATGGGGCGCAAGCGAATCCCCCCGGAGATTGCTGCGAGCCTCGCCGAACACCTTAGCGTCGATGACCTTTCGCAGCGCGAGATTGAGGTTCTCCGCTCGGTCTCGTCCGGAAACTCGAACAAGATCGTGGCTGACGATCTTTCCATCACGGAGGATACAGTCAAGGGCCACATGCGGAACATCATGACCAAGCTCGGCGCGAATGACCGAACGCACGCCGTTCTGATCGCAATCAAGAGAGGTTTTCTGGAAGGGTGAACCGAATGAAACGGAGTCACCCCAGCACGCGGTCGATAGCTCGAGCCGCGCGCACTTACATCCTCTGCATGTCGGCTATCGTCGGCAGCAGTGCACCGGCGACTGCGCAGCGCGCGGAGCCGCCTTGTCCTGGAGCTGACAGTACCGAGCCGGGATCGGCATTGTGCAGTGTGGATGTGGCGAACCCGGACCTGGTGCGACTCGCGGATTCGTCGCCTGATCTGACTCCGTTGCGAGGGATCGCTTACTTCCTCGTGCTTGGCTCATTGATCTGGCTGGGCCTCATCCTGCGCACGTTCTACGCCACTTGGCTGATCCAGCAGCGGCTGCAGTCGCGCTCCAGCGGCCGCCTGGAAGCAGCTCGCGAACTTCATGACACGCTGCTTCAGTCTGTCCACGGCCTGGTTCTCCGGTTTCATTATGCGGTGGAGGAGCTAGACGAGCTTCACCCCGCGCGTCCGGCGCTTCGCCTCGCATTGCAGCGGGCTGACCAGATGATCGTGGAGGATCGCGAGCGCGCCGAGAACCTCGGACTTGAGCCCGATCGAGGGCTGGCTCTCACAGAGAAGATCGGACAGGCAGCCCGAAGCCTTCATCTTGACCTGGGTGGTCCCATCGATGTTGAGGAGAGCGGTCGTCGACGACCACTCTCCCGCCTGGTTGAGGCAGAGGTGTGGCAGATCTGCCAGAGATGCCTTTCGGTTGCCTGCACGGGGGAAATTTCACCTTCGCCAAAGCTCTCCATTTTCTATGGAGACAAGTACTTTGCGCTGCGCTGCAGTCAGTCCCCATGTGGAGACGGCGTTGGCCTTTCTCACGAGAATCCAGCGCATGCGCCTATTGAACTCCGAACGTTGGTGGAGGTTGCTAGAGAGCTTGGCCTTCCCTTTCGTTGGCGGGATCGCGCGAACGGCGGGTTTGCCGTCGAGCTCCGGTTCCCGGCTGCGATCGCATATGAAGGGCCTTCGTCAGGGTGGGGACAGATGTTCCAGAAACCGGCCTCCCTGGAGGCGGTTACTGAGTCAGGCCTGCCCGGTTCAGCAGATCATCGAACCGCGGGGCGGAGCGCAAAGGGCCGAGGTACGAATCGGTCTTGAGGCAGGTGAGGGCTTCATCGTGCGCTTTGCAGGCTTCTTCGAGCTACGAAAACGCGCAAGCTTAGGCACGGCGATGGGATGACGCGCAACCTACCCTTTTGGGCGTTTCACAGTCCTCGCGCAAATGGTGTAGTACTCTCAGTGCCTCTGGTGGAACCTTGCTGCCAGCCCTGACATCAAAGAGCTGTGTCATCCCCTGGGATCGGGCCCGGCCTGGAACTCAACCGGCCCGTTGTTTTGTGCGGGCCGTTATTGCAAGAAGGAGAGAACATCGTGTCTACAACGAGCGAAAAGATCGCGCTTCAGAAGTCGCCCCTCAACGTCCACTCGGATCTGCCGGCCGAGGCCGTGCAGGAGATCAGCGGCGCCCTGAATGCGCTGTTGGCGGACGTCTTCGCACTGTACCTGAAGACCAAGAACTTCCATTGGCACATGAGCGGACCCCACTTCCGTGACTACCACCTGCTGCTGGATGAGCATGGCGACCAGCTGTTCGCGATGACCGATGATGTGGCGGAGCGCGTTCGCAAGATTGGTGGAACCACTATCCGCTCGATCGGGCAGATCGCGAAGCTGCAGCGCATCAAGGACAACGATGCCGACTTTGTGACGGCGCAGGACATGCTGGCTGAGCTGCACGAGGACAACAAGGCATTGACCCTGAGCATGCGCGCGGTGCACGCGCTGTGCGATGACGCCGGCGACGTGGCCACCGCGAGCCTGCTGGAGAACTGGATCGACGAGACACAGCGCCGCTCGTGGTTCCTGTTCGAATCGACGCGCAAGTAGCTTGGGTCGCAAGTCGTTCAGAACATGACGGTGATGTAGTGGTGTTGAGCGGCCGGGGAGATTCCCGGCCGCTTCGCTATTACGCGAGTGCAGCTTATCCACAACCAATGGGGTTGTGGTGCGTGTGTGCGCTAGATATAGTAGGCAAACATTCCATGGTTCCTCCAGCGATGGAGGATGAAAAGGGAATCCGGTGAAACTCCGGGACTGCCCCGCAGCGGTAAGCAGGTACGAACGCCAATCACGACACTGGGTGCGAAGCGCCCTGGGAAGTCTGGCTACTAGGTTTGAACCTGCAAGTCCGAAGACCTGCCAAGGAAACATTCGCTGACGCCTCCGAGGGGAGGCGAGGTGGCAGTGCTGCGTCGCGCCGATCCGGCAGGCGTACCGCTGTTTCTTCGCATCGCTTTCTGAGGCCAAGGAGTTACTCCATGGCCGCTCATACCTCCGCAAGCTCCACTGTCGTTATGCCGCCGATCGCTGCCGCGCCGGAGTCTCTCCTGTCGCTGCAGGTGGCTCGCCGCAACGGCACGCTGTCGCCCTTTGACCCCGCGAAGATCTCGGTCGCGATCAGCAAGGCGTTCATCGCCGTAGAAGGCACAGGCGCAACAGCGTCGCGTCGCATCCATGATGTCGTGGAGTCGATGACGGCGCAGATTGTCGCCGCTCTGTTGCGCCGCAGCGGAACGGGCCAGGTGCTGCATATCGAAGACATCCAGGACCAGGTGGAGCTCGCGCTGATGCGGTCAGGCGAGCACAAGGTCGCGCGAGCGTATGTGCTGTATCGCGAAGAGCGCGCGCAACAGCGACGGGAACTTGCGCCTGCGATGGCGCCTGCTTCGACGCTGGGCTATAGCGTGAAGCTTCCGGACGGACGTACCGAGCCGCTCGATGAGCAGCGCATGGTAGAGCAGGTCACCGCTGCTTGCCGTGGTCTCGAAGGCGTCTCGGTGGATGCAGTGATGACCGAGGTACGGCGCAATCTGTACGACGGCATCCAGCTGCATGAGCTTGGCCTCGCGCAGACCATGTCCGCTCGTGCGTTGGTTGAGAAGGACCCGGGCTACGCCTATGTGAGTGCCAGATTGTTGCTGGGCAACCTGCGTGCCGAAGCTGTTGGTTTCATTCTGCCTGCGGCCAGGGTGCACTCGCAATCGCAGAGCAGCGTCAGCTATGGGGAGTACTTTCCGGAGTACGTGCGCAAGGCAGTTGCGATGGGCTTCCTCGATAAGGAGCTCGCAACCTTCGATGTGGCGCGGCTCGCGGCTGCATTGAAGCCGGAGCGCGATGGCAACTTCCAGTTTCTCGGCCTGCAGACGCTTTACGATCGGTACTTCCTGCACAAGGATGGCGTGCGCTTCGAGCTGCCGCAAGCCTTCTTCATGCGTGTGGCGATGGGCCTTGCGCTGCGTGAGATCGATCGCGAAGGTCGCGCGATTGAGTTCTACGAGCTGTTGTCTTCGTTCGACTTCATGTGCTCGACGCCGACGTTGTTCAACGCGGGCACACTGCGTCCTCAGCTTTCGTCGTGCTTCCTTACCACGATTGCTGACGATCTCGATGGCATCTTCAAAGCGATCAAGGACAACGCCCTGCTTGCGAAGTACTCGGGCGGACTGGGTAACGACTGGACACCGGTGCGTGGACTCGGTGCGTATATTGCAGGGACGAACGGGCAGTCGCAGGGCGTGGTGCCATTCCTCAAGGTGGCAAACGATACGGCCATCGCGGTGAACCAGGGCGGCAAGCGCAAGGGCGCGGTGTGTGGCTATCTGGAGACATGGCACATCGATGTGGAAGAGTTCCTCGATCTCCGCAAGAACACGGGCGACGATCGTCGTCGCACGCATGACATGAACACTGCGAACTGGGTCCCCGACCTGTTTCTCGAGCGGGTGGAAGCCGATGGCCCATGGACGCTGTTCTCCCCCGACGAGACGCCTGATCTCCATGATCTCTGCGGTAAAGCCTTTGCAGAGCGCTATGCGCAGTATGAAGCGAAGGCTGAGTTGGGTGAGATGAAGGTGAGCCGCAAGGTACGTGCGTTGGATCTATGGCGCAAGATGCTGACGATGCTCTTCGAGACGGGACATCCGTGGATCACCTTCAAGGACCCGTGCAACCTGCGCTCGCCGCAACAACATGTGGGCGTGGTGCACTCGTCGAACCTTTGCACGGAGATCACGCTGAACACCAATGACCGCGAAATTGCGGTGTGCAACCTGGGGTCGGTGAATCTTGCGAATCATGTGACGCCTGAAGGGATCGACGAGACGCGCTTGCAGCGCACCGTGAAGACAGCGATGCGTATGCTCGACAACGTCATCGACATTAATTTCTATACGGTGCCGGAGGCACGTTACTCGAACCTTCGCCACCGCCCCGTGGGCATGGGCATCATGGGGTACCAGGACGCGCTCTACGCTCTGAGGATTCCCTTTGCCTCGGAGGCTGCGGTGCGCTTCGCCGATCGCAGTATGGAGCTTGTGAGCTTCCACGCGATCTCGGCATCGGTGGATCTCGCGGCAGAGCGCGGGCGTTATGCGACGTACGAGGGCTCGCTGTGGAGCAAGGGCATTCTCCCCATCGACTCTATCGAGATCCTGCAGCAGAACCGTACGCATACCCTGGACCTCGATCGCTCGTCCACGCTGGACTGGAATGGACTACGCCAACGCGTGATGAGCGTTGGCATGCGCAACTCCAACACGCTCGCGATTGCTCCTACAGCGACGATCTCGAATATCTGTGGTGTTACTCAGTCGATCGAGCCGACATATCAGAACCTCTTTGTGAAGTCGAATATGAGTGGTGACTTTACTGTGGTGAATGCGGCACTGGTGCGAGACCTGAAGTCGCTGGGCTTGTGGGATGAGGTGATGATCTCGGACCTCAAGTACTTCGATGGCTCGCTGGGGAACATCGAGCGTGTGCCTGAGGAGATGAAGAGGCTTTATGCGACGAGCTTCGAGATTGAGCCCACGTGGCTGATCCAGGCCGCAGGGCGCAGGCAGAAGTGGATTGACCAGGCGCAGTCTTTGAACTTGTACCTTGCGCAGCCCAGCGGGAAGAAGCTGGACGCTCTGTATCGCGAGGCCTGGCACGCGGGGCTGAAGACGACGTACTACCTTCGCTCGAGCTCCGCAACGCATGTCGAGAAGTCGACCATGCAACGCACCGATGGCAAGCTCAACGCCGTCGCTGTCGCGGCCTCGACCAGCGACTATGCCGGGCCGAAGCAATGTGCGATCGATGACCCTGGCTGCGAGGCTTGCCAGTAGGGTTGCACTCTGATCGCGCGGGAGCATGTCGCCAAGTTGCGCTGCTCCCGCCAACGTATTTTTTAAATTTCTCAGGAGTCCCATGTCCGTGCTGAACTGGAACGAACCGAACGAGCAGCCCACGACGCTGGTGCTGACACAACCTGATGCTGGCGACCTTGCCGGTCCGGATCCGACAGGACTTGGCGACATCGCGCGAGGTGCAGCGCGCGTTCGCGTCGATGACAAGGCGATGATCAACTGTCGTGCTGACGTGAATCAGTTGTTGCCCTTGAAGTATCGGTGGGCGTGGGAGAAGTATCTCTCCGGTTGCAACAACCATTGGATGCCGACAGAGATCTCGATGCAGGCAGACATTGCGTTATGGAAGTCGCCCAACGGCCTGACAGAAGACGAGCGGCGAGCCATCAAGCGCAATCTTGGATTCTTCGCGGCCTCTGAGTCGCTGGTTGCGAACAACATTGTGCTTGCGATCTACCGACACCTCACCAACCCCGAGTGCCGCCAGTACCTGCTGCGCCAGGCGTTTGAAGAGGCAGTGCATACGCATACGTTCCAATACATCGTCGAGTCGCTGGGCCTCGATGAGGGCGAACTGTTCAACATGTATCGTGAGGTGCCTTCGATTACGGACAAGGCCTCTTGGGCGCTGAAGTATACGCAGCATCTGAGCGATCCGACGTTTTCGACTGGAGCAACGGACACGGACCAGTCCTTCCTGCGAGACCTCATCGCGTTCTACGTCGTCTTCGAAGGGATGTGGTTCTACACGGGGTTTGCGCAGATCCTCTCGCTGGGACGCCGCAATAAGATGGTGGGCATCGCAGAGCAGTACCAGTACATCCTGCGAGATGAGTCGATCCACCTGAACTTTGGCATCGACGTGATCAACCAGATCAAAGCTGAAAACCCGTATCTGTGGACAGCGGGCTTTCAGGATGAGGTGCGAGGGATGTTGCGATCTGCCGCGGAGCTTGAGGCTGCCTATGGACGTGACACGATGCCCAACGGCTTCCTTGGACTGAGCGCGGCGCAATGCGAGCAGTACATGCACTTCATCGCGAATCGGCGCTGTGCACAACTGGGACTGGAAGCTGTCTTCGCGGTGACAGAGAACCCCTTCCCGTGGATGAGCGAAGCGATGGACCTGAAGAAGGAGAAGAACTTCTTTGAAACGCGGGTCATCGAGTATCAGAACGGGGGCTCTCTGGCCTGGGATTGAGGACAGGGAGTCAGATCGCTCAGGCTCGGCTGAGCGATCCTGGCGGATCAGCTGCTCGTGGATGCAATGGGTGGAAAGGCTTGCGCGCGAGCTTGAAACGTCTTGTGTCAGGGGGCGTGGCTTCGGCGGTTCATGTTTGCAGCCAGTGTCCCAGGAGGTTGGTTCACGCTGCCGGCCCTGAGCCAAGCTCAAGCGACGAGGCCAGCTTTGTAAGCAAAGTCCAGAGAGCTTCTGTAGGATGCTGCGGCCCGCAAGGGGAACGTCGTGAGAGCGGCGTCTTCGGCGTGGTGTTGAGCGCGCCACCGTGCGGGGGATGTTCCCACGCTCGAGGCGAAGGTGCGGCTGAAGGCCGCCTGGTCAGAGAAGCCTGCCTCGGTCGCGATCTCGGCGAGAGAAAGCGACGAACTCAGCAGCAGTTTCCTGGCCTGCTCCACCCTGCAACGGATCACAAATTGATGCACCGAGGTCCCGAAGGATGTGCGGAAGCACCGGCAGAAGTAGCTGGTGGAGAGCCGGCACTCGGCGGCGAGCCGGGCGAGACTAAGGTCGCCGCGCAGATGTCGCTCGATGAGGTCCATGGTGCGACGGCGCTGCCAAGGTGCGAGTCCGCCGCGATAGACGGGGTTTGCCAGCATCAGTCCTCCTATGGCCCTTAGCCGAAGGCCGCAGAACACAATCTCGTCCGGTGTGTGCTTAGGCTAGGCGGGATGGCGTCGGGGTTGAAGCCCCAGGATTACCAATGTGGTGCAGTCATTTCGAGGGGCGTTGGAGGCCGGCATTTTCGAGAGGCGGCGACGGCCTTCGAGGCAAAAGAAGGCGGCGCTGGAGGTTGCCCTCCAGCGCCGCCGGTTTGTATTGCGTTGAGTTAGAAGTTGGCGCGAACGCCCATCTGGATCTGACGCGGAGTGTTGCCCTGCGTCTTGGTGACGCCCCATGCCGAGGTGCTCTGCAGGCTGAGGGAGGGATTGGCGAAGTCCAGGTGGTTGAGGGCGTTGAACATTACACCCGAGAACTCGAGGGAGTAACGATCGAAGATACGCATTTCCTTCTTCACGCTCAGATCGACGTTCATGTAGCCAAGGCCAGAGACGGTGCTCGAGAGGCTGTCCTTGGTGTCGTAGCCGAGGATCGGTGCGCGAACCGTGGCGTAGACTGCGTCGGGGTTGCTGAACATGTTGACTGCGGCGGATCCAGGACCCTTGACGGAAGTACCGGTTGTGGAACCGGTAATGCCGCGGTAGGTGTGCATCACAGCAGGCTCATGCTTGGTGAAGATGCAGGTTTCGCTGTCGGTGAAGGTCGAACCGTCTTCGCCACCGAAGTTCTGACCGCTGTTGTTGGATGTGCACTGCAGGGGCTGACCGGTACCGGCGGTAACTACAGGAGAGAACGTCCAACCGCCGGCGAGGCGGCCGATGATACCGTTCTGGCCCTTGAACCACGGGGTCTGGTAAACCACGAAGGTGTTGAAGATGATCTTCTGATCGAAGGACTGACGACCATACTGGTTGGCGAGGTTGTAGGAGTCCTGCGCCGTGATGGACGACGTGGACTGGTTGTAGGTACCGAGGCCGAGCGCCTTGCTCCAGGTCAGGTTCTCCTGCAGCGTGATGCCGTGGAAGCCGCTGATCTTGTACGAGACGTAACCGCCGTGGTAGTTAGCCCAGCCATCCGGTGTACCGATCGAGATACCGGTGACCGTCTGTCCAGCCGAACCGTAGGTGGTGTTCGAGGTTGCTGTACCAGCGAGCGAGCGGTTGAACGTGAAGCCCGCCCCATTCGCACCGTTCATGTTGTTGTCCAAAGCCTGCCATAGGGAGAACACCTGTTGCGCGCCGAATTTGCTGGCTTGCTTCATTACCAAGGCCTGTGTGCAGCTCGTCGCTGCGACGTTACTGATTGAGTCGGTGTAAGCGCAATATGGTGAGGAAGCACCGCCGAGAGCAGCCTCGAAGAATGGCTGAGCTGAGACGATTGGGAAGACCCGGGTCGCAGCCTTTGAGGATGTCGCGGAGGTAGTGGTCGCCTTGCAGGCAGCGGCGGTCTGGGTGCAACCCATGGCCGATTCAACGGCGGCATAGGCCTGTGCGAAGGATTGCCCATTTAGTGCCAGGTTGTACGGAACCTGATTGGGGTTCTTCATGATGTAGTCGTGGTTGATGTAGCGACCGATGTAACCGACCTCAAGCAGCTGACGGTGACCGATCTGGCGCTGAATCGACAGGTTGAAGGTGTCGGCGTAGCTGGGACGGAGGGACGGATCGAGCGGCGAAGCGATCGAAACGCCAGGACCGTCGATACCAGGACGGTAGGGCTGCGGGAGGGTGGTGGGGGCCGGCGCCGAAGCGAGGACGGGCGAGGTGCCGTCGACGCCGAAGCGGTAGGCAGTGTTGTCGTTGAAGTTGAGCGAGTTGCAGCCACTGGCCTGGGCGTACTTGCACTGCGTCGCCAGGATGAGACCCGGGCTGAGCAGCGGATTGAGCACCTGCAGGTCACCATTGATACGCGCATAGAGACGACCGTAGCCGCCGCGGATTACGGTTGCTCCGCTACCGAAGATCTTGGCCATGCCTTCGTTGGTGAACTTGGGGTTCCACGCGAAAGAGATGCGTGGGCTGACCGAAGCGTAGTAGGGGTTGTAGGCGTACTTACGACCGCCACCGTCCACATTCTTCAACAGGGCGAAGGCAAAGTAGGGGTTATAGACGGTGCCCTGAGCTGCCGCTGTGTAGCGGTTCTCAAGCCACTTGTCCGTGCTCTGCTCGTTGCCGCTGGGGTCGGTCCACATCACCTGGTTGCCGTTCGCTTCGTGCGGCGGCATTTCGATGGCGTAGCTGATGCCGTAGTTCAGCGTCAGGGTGGGGGTTACCTTCCAGGTATCGGTTCCGTAGATGTTGTAGTACGGAATCGTGGTGTGCGCTCCGATGGGAGTCGCTGCCGGGTTGAGCGTCAGCGTGCCACCGTTGTTGGTGTAGGTGTTGGCAACCTGCGTGTCGGTCACGATGCCGTAGTAGGTATCGAGGATACGAGCGTAGTTTGCGGTACCCGCACCGACCGAGCCGAGGCCCGTCGCGGAGTACGCCACGTTACCACCACCGCCGGAATCACCGATCTGGTAGGTCGGCGTGTAGTTGATGCTGGCGCCATTGTCCGTGCGCTGGTGGTAGTTGAAGTTGTGCTGGTACTGGAAGCCGGCCTGAAGAACGTGGTTGCCCTTGATCTTCGTGAGGTCGTCGCGGAAGAAGTTATCCTTGCCGAGCCAGATACGAGTACGGATGTTCTGTGCGTTGACGTTGTACGGAGCGAGCACGGTGGTGGTGTTCTCACCCAGCGGTTCGATCACGCCGCCTGCACCGGAGATCTGCGCAGGAGCGCCTGCACCCTTCCACTGCCAGAAGTTGCGCAGGTAGGAGTAGTGGAAGTCGTTGGTCAGCGAGGAGCTGATGTTGGTGGTCATACCAACAGCGAGGAACCAGGGCTGCTGAGGACGCGGGGTGAGAGCTGTCGGGACGCCCAGCTTGTCGTTGCCGATGACACCGCCAATGTCAACCTGATTGCTGGTGACATTCTGCAGGTTGTAATAGCGGTAGGTCGCCATGAAGTGCCACTTGTCACCGAAATCGTGATCGAGACGGGTGGCGAGGAAGTTAGAACTCTGGGGGATGGAGATATTGGCCTTGTAGCCGATGGTGTTGACGCCATCGCAATACGAGGTGGACAGGGCACCGCAGCTCTGATCGAAGGTCCCGTAGTAGGACTTTCCATCTCCGCCGGTCGAACCGGTCAGGCTAGCGGGAGCCACCGGAAGCTGGGTTTGGTAAAAGGTCTTCATCGTCGAGTTGAAGCCGAGACCGCGCGGATCAGCGTTCGTCAACTGCTGTGAAGAGCAGGTGGAAGAGGGGGCAGTGGTGGAGCCGTTAAAGGTGCAACCACCCTCATTGGCCGCAAAGGTCAGCTGGCCGTTCTGGAGGTAGTTGTAGGACGGAATCGTGCGCTCGTACGTAGCAGCCGCAGGGTAGCGGAAGCCTTCGTAGTTAGCGAACAGGTAGGTCTTACCGCCGAAGTACTTGGGAAGGATCGGGCCGCCAGCAGCAGCGCCGAAGCGGCTGAAGTGGTAGCTCGGCTTGGGCGTGTAACCGGTGCCGGGGAAGTTGTTCTGCCAGGAGTTCGCGTTGAAGGTGTTGTCGAGGTAGTACTCGTACACCGTGCCGTGAATGGTGTCATGGCCGCGCTTGGTAACGACCTGCGAGTTGGAGCCGGTGGAGTTGTTGAAGTCCGCCGTCTGACCCGAGGTGGACACCTTGAACTCTTCGATGGAGTCCTGGGGCATCGGCATAACGCCGGATGCGCCAGCGCCGAGGAAGCCGCCCGTGGTGGAACCGAGGTTGTTGCTGGTGTAGACGCCCTGTGTGCCGTCCATATCAGCCGAGTTCTGACCGCCGTCGAGCGAGATGCTCGCCTGATCCTGCGCGGTACCGGCCACGTAGCCTGCCGGCGAAACGCCCGGCTGCATGGTGACGAACGTGGCAACGTCGCGGCCGATAGCGGGCAGCGAGTTGACCATCGCCTGCTCGACCGTCTGACCGGTGGTGGCGTTGATCGTCTGTAGGTCGGCGTTGGAAGCCTCGACCGAGATGACCGTGCTTTCCGCACCAACCGCCAGCTTGAAGTTGGCCGTCGACTGGGTACCAACGTTCACGGTGAGGTCCGGAATCTCGTCGGTCGAGAAGCCGGGCTTGGTCACCTTGACGTCGTAGGTACCGATGGGCATGTCAGGAACCACAAACTGGCCGTCCTTGTTCGTGACGGTCGTGCGGGACGTAGCCGACTTTGCGTCGGACACGGTAATGGTGGCTCCCGGAATGACAGCTCCGGTTGGATCGGTGACGGTGCCGGTGATAGTGCCGGCGTTTGCGGACTGGGCTCTGGCAGTGCTTGCTCCAGCCACACACAATGCTGCAAGCAGCACTGCACAGGAGATACGGCGATACAACGATGAGAATCGGTCCATCGAGAGAAAACCTTTCCCTTTGCGTCCACCGGACGAAGGACGAAATGGCCAAGTGTTTGTGGTGAAAAAGTGAGACAGCGGGAATACGAACTGCTTGTTTGTGAAGCGGTCAGTCTTTGAACGAGAAAGCCAGCTACATCGACTACAAAAGTTTCGACACCGCGCCCTCAGCGGAAAAATATGGCGCTGTGCCGATCGTCCGGAGAAGTGGATACACTTCGGACTTCAGTCGAAGAAAACTGCTTTGTGACGATGAGGTGAATGTACTATGATCTTGCTCCTCACGCAACTCATTTGAGGGTTTTCCTTTCACTGATATGTGCTATTTCAGGGCATGGAAAAGGGCGAAGCATCTTGTGCTTCGCCCCCTATCTTTTTTGCTTTTAGCTACTTGCCGCGATAGTTGATCAGAGGCTTCTGACCCGCGGGAATCGGCGAACTATAGGTCTTTCCGGCCAGTTGTTTGTCGAAGTCTGCCTTGGCGTCGGACACCAGCTGCGGTGTCGTGAAGAGATCAATCGCAGTAAGAGCCAATGCCTTGGACGCAATGACCATACCCGTCTGCCCGATGCTCATGCCTGCCGACGCTGCGGCCTGCCAGCTGTGCGCCGCCACGCCCGGAACAAACGTCGCGGTCGAGAATCCGATCGTCGGAACGTTCCAACTCACATCGCCTACGTCGGTTGAGGCGGAGGGCTGATTCGGATCGTAGGTGCGCAGCGGCTGGACCTTCTCGGTGACATCGAGCGACGGGATGCTTTCTGCATTCAGCGACTTCCGCAGCTCAATCGCGAATGCCTTCTGGTCGGGTGTCATGGTGTAGCCGCCCACTTCTTCGAGGTTCTTTTGGGCAACCGGGGCAAGGGCGTCGTTGGGGATGATGTTCGCGTCGCTGCCGATGTCGGTCACCTCGAGGGTGGTACCGGTCATCAGGGCTGCTCCCTTCGCCACGTCGAGGATGCGCGCCCATACGCCGGCGAGCGTCTGGTTGAAGGGGCTGCGCGCCATCAGGTCCATCTGGGCGAGGTCGGGGACGATGTTCGGTGCGGCGCCGCCCTTGCTGATGATGTAGTGAATTCGGGTGGTGGCGGGTACGTGCTCGCGCATGTACTCGAGGCCTGTGCCCATGAGCATCACTGCATCCAGCGCTGATCGCCCGCGGTCCGGCGACATGGCGGCGTGCGCGGCTACACCGTGGAAGGTGAACTTGGCGGAATCGACGGCGAGCGCGCCGCCGTTCGCTACCGTGTTGGAGTTGCCGGGATGCCACTGCAGCACGACGTCGACGTCCTTGAAGAGGCCGTCGCGCACCATGTAGACCTTGCCCGAACCGCCCTCTTCGGCCGGTGTGCCGTAGAAGCGCAGGGTGCCGGCGATGTGATGCTCGGCCATGTACTGCTTCACGGAGACGACCGCGAGCGCGGCGCCGGCGCCGAGCAGGTTGTGTCCGCAGCCGTGTCCGGGAGCGCCGTCGACGACGGGATCACGATCCGGCACGGCCTTCTGTGAGAGGCCGGGGAGCGCGTCAAATTCGCCCAGGATGGCGATTACCGGCTTGCCCGAGCCATAGCTGGCAATGAAACCGGTGGGTTCGTCCGCAACACCCGCTTGAATGCTGAAGCCCGCGGCCTTCAGCTGTTGCTGCAGCAGGGTCGAACTCTTGTTCTCGTGGTAACCCATCTCCGCGTAGTCCCACACCTGTTTGGAGACGTCCTTCCATTGCTGCGCGTGTTCATCGACGATCGCCTTCAGCTCCTTGTGAGCTGAAACGGAAGACTGCGCCCAGACGGCGGGAGCAAGGGCAAGCAGGGCACTGCAGGCAAGCAGACGCTTCATAAAGAAAATCCTCGTGGTTATGCGCCGATGGGTACGGCAAAGCTGATCCGGCACGGATGTGGCGCGAGGAACGCCTCGCGAATACCGCACCGGCGCAGGTGCTTCGCGCAGGAGAGCAGGTTGACACTCGATGAAACAGTGATTACAACCGATGCTATCGCGATACATGCGGTACCACGCAACCGGTACCTCTCAACCAAGGGCAGTTGTGAGCTGAACCGCTCTGCTTCCGCGCCGCCGTGTCCTCTGCAGTGCTCTTCGCCGGCGCGAGGTGCAGTCGCTTCAAATCCTCACGCTCCCGCAACGAGTCTTCCAGCCTGTCTCGTCCCTGGCGTGATGACGGAAGAGCCCATCTGCGGCTCGCCGATCTCGCCGGGATTCCCGGAGTTCCGCATGTTCCCAGCACGTCCGAAGCCAGCCTCCCGCCGCGTTCTTGCGGCCGGTTGCTGTGCTGTCGTCGCCCCCCTTTTCGCCTTCGCGTCGTCTGCCGCTGCGCAGACGCCCTCCGAGATTCTGGCCCGGCCAGATGTTCAGAAGGCGATGGCAACGATCAAAGAGACTGAGCCTCACTTTGTCGACGAGCAGATCCGCCTCTGCGAGATTCCTGCTCCTCCGTTCAAGGAAGATAAGAAGGGTGCGGAGCTGGCGAAGCTCTTCAAAGCTGCTGGCCTGCAGAATGTCCGCATCGACAAGGCTGGGAACGTTCTCGGCGACCGCCAGGGTGCGGCTGCGACGCCTCACCTGGTGATGGCCGCGCACCTCGATACGGTCTTCCCAGAGGGCACGGACGTGCATGTGACGCGCACCGGCAATGTGCTCAAGGGACCCGGTATCGGCGATGACTGCCGTGGGCTTGCAGCGCTGCTCTCGGTGATCAATGCCATGCAGAAGCACTCGTTGAAGACCGCCGGCACCATCACTTTCGTCGCCGATGTCGGCGAAGAGGGTCTGGGCGATCTTCGGGGCATGAAGGAGCTGTTCGGCACGACGATGAGGGGCCAGATCGACGACTTCATCTCGATTGAGCCAGGTGAGGCCGACCGTGTAAGCAACGGCGGCGTGGGCAGCTATCGCTACAAGGTCACGTTCATGGGCCCCGGTGGTCACAGCTACGGCGCCTTTGGTCTGGTGAATCCGATTGCAGCGATGGGCCGTGCGATCACCTACATCGACCAGATCGTTCCTCCGAAGGATCCGCGCACAACCTTCAACGAAGGCGTCGTTGGCGGTGGTACTTCGGTCAACGCGATTCCGTTTGAGGCGTGGTTCGAGTTCGATGAGCGCTCGCCGGATGTGAAGTCGCTGGATGAGATGGACGCGAAGTTCAAGGCTGCGGTGCAGAAGGGCGTCGATGACGAGAACGCTCGCTGGGGTAAGGGCAAGATCACGGTGAAGATGGAGACGCTGGGTATCCGACCGGCCGGTGAGACGCCGCTGGATTCGCCCATCGTCAAGACCGCGACCGCATCGATCAAGGCTCTCGGCTTCGGCGACGCGAGTTATGGCGCAGGCTCGTCAGACTCCAATGTGCCCATGCACCTCGGCATTCCTGCGATCACCATCGGCGGCGGTGGCAAGGATGCCGGCGCGCACTCGCTCAACGAGACCGATGACGTCACCGACTCCTACAAGGGACCGCAGAACGCCCTTCTTATCGCTCTTTCGATCTTGAAGTAACACGTCCTTTCTTCTAACAAGGCAGTTGCAGTCATTCAGGAGTTGTTATGCGTAAGTACAGTGCTTTGCTTCTCACGTTGTCCATGGCTTCGTATGCCGTCGGGCCAATGCAGCCTGCTCCCCTTCGCGGATATTCCGCTGAGCATTCGACCTCCGAGGTCGACTGGGAGAAGAAGTTCCGTGCCATTCCCGAGCAGGATCGTCTGCGCGAGAACATGCGTCGCCTCGCCGCGCGCCCGCACCACGTAGGCTCGCCCTATGACAAGGACAATGCCGAGTGGCTGGTCGCTCAGCTGAAGTCCTTCGGCCTCGATGCAAAGATCGAGGAGTTCGAGGCATTGTTCCCGACTCCGAAGTCCCGCAAGCTCGAGTTGCTGGGCGATAAGCCATTCACGGCGAAGCTCGAAGAGCCGACGATCGCTGTCGATCCGACCTCCAATCAGCACGACGAGCAGCTGCCCACTTACAACGCTTATTCCAAGGACGGCGATGTTACTGCCCCGCTGATTTACGTGAACTACGGTGCCCCTGCGGACTACGAGGAGCTCGCGCGGATGGGTATCTCGGTGAAGGGTGCGATCGTGCTGGCGCGTTACGGCCAGACGTGGCGAGGCATCAAGCCGAAGCTCGCGGCTGAGCATGGTGCAGTGGCTTGCCTCATCTTCTCCGACCCGAAGGATGACGGTTATGTGCGCGGTGGCACGTTCCCGGATGGCCCGATGCGTCCTGCCGATGGAGCGCAGCGTGGTTCGGTGATGGACATGCCGGTGTACCCGGGCGATCCGCAGTCGCCGGGTGTTGGTGCGAAAAAAGGCACCACCGGTCTGATCCCGCTCGACAAGGTGCAGACCATCACCAAGGTTCCGGTGATGCCGATCTCGTATGCTGATGCGCTCCCGTTCCTGCAGGCGCTCGGTGGCCAGACGGTTCCCGATGCGTGGCGCGGCGGTCTGCCGATCACATACAGGACCGGCCCGAGCGTAGTGAAGGCGCACTTCGCGGTGTCGTTCAACTGGGATCGCAAGCCGCTCTATGATGTCATCGCGACGATCCCCGGTGCGGCGCATCCCGAGCAGTGGGTGATCCGCGGGAACCACCACGATGGCTGGGTGAATGGTGCGGGCGATCCTATCTCAGGCGCGAGTCCCGAGCTGGAAGAAGCGCGTGGCCTGGGTGAGCTGTTGAAGCAAGGCTGGAGGCCGTCGCGCACCATCATCTACGCATGGTGGGACGGCGAAGAGCCGGCGCTGCTGGGCTCGACGGAGTGGTCCGAGTTCCACGCCAAGGAGCTGAAGGAGCACGCTGTCGCCTATGTGAACTCCGATGGCAACGGCCGTGGCTTCTTCCGCGCGGAAGGTTCCCACTCGCTGGAGAACTTCGTCAATGGCGTGGTGAAGGACGTGGAAGATCCCGAGACGCACATGCCCGTATGGCAACGTGCCTCGCTGGCGGCGCGGGTTCGCTCGGGTCGTGGTGGCGAGGGTGGAGAAGGCGGAGCGGGCGATCGCAACCGTGCAGATACCCGCATCGGTGCGCTCGGTTCCGGCTCCGACTACTCTGGCTTCATCGACCACCTCGGCGTACCCAGCCTGAACATCGGCTACGGTGGCGAGGATGAGGGCGGCGGCCAGTATCACTCCATCTACGACGACTTCTACTGGTACACGCACTTCCAGGACACGGACTTTGCTTATGGCAAGGCCCTCGCGCAGACCGGCGGCACCATGATGATGCGGCTGGCCGACGCGGACGTGATCCCGTACCAGTTCACCGACCAGGCCGAGACCTACAAGGGCTATGTCGGCGAGATTGAGCGGCTTGCAACCACGATGCGCGCGCAGATCAAGGAGCGTAACGAGAACATCGCGATGGGCGCCTACACGGCGGCGGCGGATCCGAAGAAGATCAGCGTTCCTCCGCCGGTCGACGTGGTTCCGCCGTACTTCAACTTCGCTCCGCTGGACCAGGCGTCGGATGATCTGACGGCTGCCGCGGCCGCCTACGAGAAGGCCTTTACGGCACACGGCGCCACGGCAGGCAACGATGTAAACCTTGAGCTGATCAAGGCTGAGCATGCGTTGACTGACGCTAAGGGCCTGCCGAATCGTCCGTGGTTCGAGAACATGGTCTACGCGCCTGGCTTCTACACCGGCTATGGCGTGAAGACCCTGCCTGCGGTGCGTGAGGCGATCGAGCAGAAGGACTGGCCGATCGTCGATGCGCAGATCGTCCGCACGGCGGCGGCGATCGAACGCGAGGTGGAAATCCTGAAGATCGCGACCGCCGATCTCAACGCGAAGTAGCAGGTACCGGAAACCGTAGGACAGAACAGGTGTTGTCCTCGTGCTTTGGGCGCGTGGGCAGCACCTGTTTTCTTATCATCGAACCTTCAGCAGTTCCTGCGGCACACACCGCGTATCTTTCGATTTTGTTCGAGCTTGAGCGATTATCTCGAGACAACCGATTGTCTAGACAATTTTCGCAACAGTTTTAGTTGACAACCGCCGTACTCGTGTTGCCTCATGGGGAGGCTTTTCGATTCTCCTTTACGGAGTTGCGGCACTTCATGCGCCTTTTTCGCAGCCTCACCCGGGCCGGCTGTAGGCTCGGATCTTCGCATTCGATTCCTCTTGCAACGCTAGCGGTCTGCCTTGTCGTGCCATCGCTGCGCGCACAGGCGCCGCAGGACAGCGACGCGGCGATGCACCGCTTTGTCGCCGGGCTGATGGCGAAGATGACGCTTGCGGAGAAGATCGGGCAGATGTCGCAGATCGCGCGGCATGCTCCGCCGGTGATCTCGCATGAAGAGAGCGTCCGCAGGGAGCAGGTGGGGTCGTTCCTGTTCATGCGCGATCCGCAGGAGATCGATCGGCTGCAGCACATTGCTGTCGAGGAGACGCGGCTGCATATCCCGCTGGTCTTTGGCTTCGATGTGGTGCATGGCTATCGAACGATCTACCCGATTCCGCTGGCGATGGCCGCCTCATGGGATCCGTCCGTCGCCGAAATGGCGCAACATATGGCGGCTCGCGAGGCGAGCGCGGTGGGCGTGCGCTTCGCCTTCGGGCCCATGGTGGACATCGCGCGCGATGCCCGCTGGGGTCGCATCATGGAGGGCGCCGGCGAAGATCCGTACCTGGGTTCGAAGATGGCCGCCGCAGAGGTGATCGGCTTTCAGGGGAAGAAGCTTGGCGCTCCGGACAGCATTATGGCGAGCGTGAAGCATTTTGCAGGGTACGGTGCGACATCCGGTGGCCGCGATTACGACGAGTCGGAGATCAGCGATAACCTTTTGTGGAACCTCTACCTGCCGCCATTTCATGCCGCAGAGCAGGCAGGCGCGGAGACCTTCATGGCGGCATACATGAACCTCAACGGAGTTCCCGCCAGTGCCAATGCCTGGTTGTTGAACGATGTATTGCGCAAGCAGTGGGGCTTCAAGGGTTTTGTCGTCAGCGACTGGGAGACGGTACCGAATCTGGTCACGCACGGTTACGCCGCCGACGCCGCCGATGCAGCCGCACGTGCGGTGAATGCAGGCGTCGACATGGAGATGACATCGCACGACTACCTCAACTACCTCGAGGCCGACGTGAAGTCTGGCAAGGTGAGTGCGGCTACGATCGACACTGCCGTTCGCCGCATCCTCGAAGCGAAGTACAAGCTGGGGCTCTTCCAGCATCCCTATGCACCGGAAGGTGCTGCGGAGCGAGAGCTGGTGTCGCCAGAGCAACGTCATGCGGCGAAGCTCGCGGCTGAGCGCACGGCTGTTCTCCTGCGTAATGAGAATGGCGCCCTGCCGCTGAAGCGCGATGTCAGGTCTATCGCGGTCGTTGGTGCGCTGGCGGATTCGAAGGCCGACACCATGGGCTCATGGAGTCTCGCCGGTCACTACGACGACACGGTGACGATTCTCGAAGGCCTTAGAGCGAAGGTTGGTAGCAGCGTTGAGGTGCGCTTCGCCAGAGGCGTGGAACTGGAGCGCGGCAATGATTCCATCTTCGATCCGCAGTTTGCGAGCCCCAAGCCGACGTTGATCACGCAGCAGCAGAAGGACGCGGCCTTCGCGGAGGCGATCTCCACCATCAAGCGTAGTGATGTTGCCGTGCTGGTAATGGGCGAGTTGCAGAGCATGAATGGCGAGCGCGCCTCGCGTGAGTCACTGGATTTGCCGGGTGACCAGGAGCGACTGCTCGAAGCTGCGGTAGCCACCGGCAAGCCGGTGGTGCTGGTGTTGCTGGCGGGCCGGCCGTTGACGATCCCATGGGCTTCGCAGCATGTGCCCGCGATTCTGGATGCATGGTATCCGGGAACCGAGGGTGGCAACGCGGTGGCAGACCTGCTGTTCGGCGATGCGAATCCCGGAGGTAAGCTTCCTGTGACCTGGCCACGCAGTGTGGGACAGGAGCCGCTGTACTACAACCCCACGCTGAGCCAGATTCCCAATGACCGCGACACCATGTACTGGGATGGATCGAACGCTCCGTTGTATCCGTTTGGCTATGGTCTGAGTTACTCGAAGATAACTGTAGGTGGGCTGAAGTTATCGGATGAGTATCTGCATGCTGGAGGCTCACTGAAGGCCACGGTGACGCTGCACAACGAGAGCGGTGTTGCAGGAGACCAGGTTGTACAGCTTTACGTGCATCAGCGCGCAGGCCTGTCGGCGAGGCCGGTGCGGGAGCTCAAGGGCTTTGAGCGTGTGACGTTGCAGCCCGGTGAGACGCGAGCTGTGACGATTCCCGTCAATGCCGCGGATCTCCGCTACTGGAGCGCCTCGGATCATGGGTGGCACGAGGGAACCGGCACGTTCGATGTGTGGGTGGGCGACTCCTCAGTGGCTACGGAGCACGCTACGTTCGAGGAGAAACCGTAAGGCGAGCTCTTAGCCCTTCGTTCTTGGTTGTCGGCGGAATGCGGTGAGTGACGCATCTCACGATCGGCCCTCTGTACCTTGCGCCACACTCCGGCGACTCGCAAGCTAAGAACTAACAACGAAGAACGAACGACAAAGAGCTTTACCACTCTGAGCATCGCTGCTTCATTGCGCAGTCGGAAACTCTGTCAGCTTCGGATCGATTCGCCCTGGAGCACACTTGGTAGGCTCACCGGTGTCATCGATGATGTGACGGAGACCGCCGTTGGTCAGCAGGCATACAGTCACCATGTCATGGAAGCGCACGCCCGGCGTCTTTGGCACCTCGAAGGCATGGGTGAGGAAGACATCGGGGTTGTGAAAGACGCTGTACACGCCCACGCCCCACGCCTCGTGTTGTTTCACTGCATCCGCAACCTTATACGCTGCCCAGCCCTCCACCCCGGAAGCGCTGGTGTACGCCGCCTGAGTCGGTGGGTCGTAAGGGATCTCCGACTGGTAGAAGTAGGTGCGGCCACGCTCACCGTTCCACTGGACCTGGAAGCGCTGGTGATGCTCGACGAAGAGACCGTAGACGGTCACGTCGTCGCCGTTCACGAGCAGACCGGTATTGCTGAGGTTCTGCGTCCAGCCAACGCCTTTACCGTGATCGGCGCGCCAGATCCAGGTGTGATCGATGATAGTGCCGTGGCTGTTGATCTCGAGGTTGACGTCGGCGCTGCCTGCCCCGGCGCCGCCAACACGGAAGAAGACATCATGCAGCGCAATCGGATGGTCGCCGTGTTGGCCGTTGCTGTTCCTCGGGCCGACCTGCACAAGAACAGGGGACTGCTGCAGGCCTGCATCGATGAGCAGGCCTGCGATGTCGATGCCATCAACATCGGCGGTCTCGATGGCAGCGGTTCCGTGCGTTGGCTTCAGCGTGGCAAAGCCGAGGCCGAGGACGACGGTGTTCGGATGCATGACGCGCAGTGGTTCGGTGAGCTCATAGTTGCCGGGGGTGAGCAGCAGACTCTTTCCGGCAGCGAGCTGAGCGTTCATCGAAGCTGCGCTGTCGTGGTCGGAGCTCGCGATGTAGACGTCGGAGAACGGTATGCTGCGAGCTGACGCGGTGTTCCGGTGGTACCAGCTGGTACCGATCGTGTTCTTTGCGAGCGACGGCACGACGATCCGCCAGTGCATGGCATCGTCGGCCACGAGATAGGGCTTCTCGAGCTCGAGCGGCGTGCGGTCAACGCGCGTAAAGGCCGGGTTGGGCCAATCGCCGCGTGGCGCCTGCATTGCTCCCACGAAGACCATGTTCCAGTTTGAGCCCGTCCAGCTCTTCCACTCGGTGTTGCGTGAGATCCATTGCTGCTGCGGGCCAGAGTCGACCCGGCCATCCACAACGGTGTCTGAGATCCAGCCGCCGGAGGCCCAGCCCTGGTGCACATGCAGCGTGAGTGAGCCCATCACGTGCAGGCGTCGCATGGGCGCTGCCTGGGAGACCGCCCACTCCATGAGGTCATTGGAGGGCGTGACGGCGAGATTTTCGATGGAGCGCCAGAATGTCGTCGTGGCGTTGTTGTCGCGGCTTGCGGGTTCCGCGTAGATGTCCCCAGTCAGGTGGGTCGCGTCAGGGGTCGCACCGAGACCGGCGACCTCGGTGTAGAAGCCGACGGGGAGGTTCAGGTGGTAGTCCCCGGGAAGGAAGAAGATGGCATGCCGCTCTGCGCCGAACTCGTTATGGCGCTCGAGGGCATAGGTTTCGTCGACCTTCTTCTGCATCTCGGCGCGTGGCGTCGCAGGAGAGAAAATGGTGACGTTGGGGCCGAGATCCGGGGTCTGGGCCTGGGCGGCAAACGCCAGGCCAAAGACAGACAAGGACAACCTGACTTTCATTGCGGACAACGATATCTCACGAAACAAGCGTTTGTCTCGAGATTTCGAGGGCAGGGGATACAGAGTATTTGTCTTGACGAATCCTGCGGTCCTTTCGGACTGTCCCTCGAGGTGCACGCTTTTGCAACGCCTGAAGGCGTCGCGACATATGCCTATCGTGGGTGTTCGCGGAATAAGACAGCTTGGAGCGGGGTTTTCGCTTGGACTAGACTGACAGCGTCCATGCCTCGCAAACCCGCTGCAGAAGCCAAACCCGGCGAAGCCAACCGGCCCGTAAGTCTCAAGATGCTCGCCGAGTATCTGGATCTGAGTCCTGCGACCGTCTCCTTCGTACTGAACAACGCCCCCAACCGCTCCATTCCGGAGCGCACGCGAGAACGAGTGCGTGAGGCGGCGAAGAAGTTCGGCTACAAGCCGAGCCACATTGCCCGCTCGCTGCAGGGTAGCCGCACCTTCACCATCGGGCTGCTTCTGCCGGAGATCGGCAACGGCTACCACTCGCAGGTTCTGGAGGGCGCGGCCGATGTGCTGATGAAGAACGGCTACTTCTTTCTCACGGCGCATCATCGGCACAAGGTGGACCTGGTGGACGAGTATCCGGGACTGCTGATCTCGCGCGGTACTGAGGGGCTGCTGTTCATCGATACGCATCTGGATAAGCCTCCCTCGTGCCCGGCGGTGACGATCGCAGCGCACGCTCCGTTGGCGGGCGTGGCGAACGTGGTGCTGGATCACGAGCGTGGCGCGGAGCTTGCCTTGGGCCACCTGTATCGGCTCGGGCATCGGCGGATTGTGTACATGCGGGGCCAGGAGTTCAGCTCGGACTCGCGTGCGCGGTGGGAGGCGACGCTGCACGTCGCACGCTCGCTGGGGCTGACGATTGCGCCGGAGCTGGTCATGAGTCTGGATCGCGACAGCCACTCGCCGGAGCTGGGCTACGAGCGCATGCAGCAGCTGCTGATGCGCCGGAAGGACTTCACCGCTGTGCTGTGCTTCAACGACGTTGCGGCCTTTGGCGTGATTCGTGCGCTGGCCGATGCGGGCCTTCGCGTTCCGGACGACGTCTCGGTCGTGGGATTCGACGACATCCTCGCGGCGGAGTTCTACACGCCGCGCCTGACGACAATCCGGCAGCCGCTGCAGCAGATGGGAGCAGCAGCGGCGTCTCTTCTGCTGGAGAAGATCAAGGGGACGAAGACCGCGGAGCTCACGCGCATCGAGCCGGAGCTGATCGAGCGCGAGTCTACGGCGAAGGCTTCTGCCGCGAAGAAGAAGACGTAGCCGGCTTAGCCTGGGGAGAGATTTCGCGGCGGTGCAAGGAGTGCCGTCGCGGCTGCGCCGAGGAGCATCACGCAGCCGCCCGCCAGGGAGACGTAAAGGCCGCGTGTGAGAGAGTGCGTCGCGTTGGAAACGATGCCTGTGAGCAACGGCAGGGCAGACGAGCCGCAGCCTGCGACCAGGAACGCGAGATTGCCGCGCTCGCCGTGCTCCAACCACATGGCCAGCGCCAACGGATAGACAGGGCCCAGCGCAAAGCCGGCGACCAAGGCGCTCAAGGACATGCTCCAACCGGTGTGGACCACGAGGATCGCGCCGATGGCTGCGCTGAGCAGCGCGGGTGCGGTCGCCAGGACGCGCTTTTCTCCGAGCGCAGCGACCCGCGGGAAGGAGTGCACCAGCCTTCCCAGCAGCAGCCCGAGCCAAAGGCAGGTGATCGTGTCCAGTGTTCCGTTTGATGCGAGGCCGGAGCGGCGGCTGTAGGTGGTGAGCCAGCCGCCGAGGCTGCTCTCGACGCCGGTGGACATGGGGATCACGACGAGCAGCGCGATGCCGGTCCAGGCTGCTTGGCGGACAAGCCGAGCGTGGCTTTCTGTCGATCTCACTGGCGCAAGGGCCACGTCAGTCGCCAGATCCGTTTGAATCACGGGTGCGGAGGCGTTGACTTCCTGCAACACCAGAGTGGCCGCGGTGGCGAAGATCGTGAAGACCACGCCGCTGGCAACGAGCATCGCGTTAAGGCCCCAGTGGGCGCCTCCGCGCAGCAGGATGGACGGGGCAAAGCAGGCGCCTACCGACCAGATGAGGTTGAGCCGTGAAAGCTCCGCGGAACGGGTGGCCGCATGTTGGCGCGACTGCATGAGGCTGATCGCTGTCATGGCCGCGCCCATGCCGCCGCCCATGAGGGTGATCGCGGCAAAGGCTCCGGAAGCCGAGGCCACGCGCAGGCCGAAGAGGCCAATACCCATTGCGAGAAATCCGAGGGAGACAGCGCGGGGGAGTTTGCCACGCGCTATGACCGCTCCCACGCTGGAGCTAACGAAGGACAGGAACAGCAGGATGCCGGCCTGCCGGTCGTTGAAGGACCAGCGGGCGAGCAGCTGGGGCAGCACGGTCCCCGGGAGGACCACGCCAAAGGCGGTCGCTGCAAACAAGACGTAGTTCAGGCCTTCAGTCGGACGATGGTTCGGCACGCGAAAGCGAGTGTACCGCGGCACGTGGGTGACGTGCCGGGACGACGGCAGGCTGCTCCAGGAAGGCGCTGGCAGAACTGACTAGGAATCCTTCTTTTCGCCACGTGGAGGGTCCTGCAGGCTGGAGCGAGTTGGGGCGAGCCCCCGATAAGACGTTGCAGCAGAGTGACCTGCCTTCAAATTGCGCCTGCGCTCCTCGACTGGCGGGACATGCTCATGTCGGCAATTCGGGGCTCGCCTGGAAGTTCCAGCCAGCCAGGCTCGCGCCGTTACTCTGCGAGCGGAGACGCGTCGCTCGGCTGGATCGAGTGTCGCGACCACCATGCGCATGCGAGCAAGACGACGGCCCCTGCGGCGTAGCTGAACGCGAAGGTCGGAGCGGCATTCCAGGCGATATGGCTCTCCACGCCTTCGGGCGTGAGGGTGTAGGCGTGGATCACGCCAAAGCCCGCCAGCAGCGCAGCGATGGCGAGCCAGCCAGCGGCTGCGACGAATCGCCGCGAGACGATCAGCGCCAGGGCTGCGGCCCACAGCATTGAGGTCAACAACGAGCCCTGGCCGAGCGCGATCAATCCGCCGAGGGCGAGGTCGCTACCCGGGACGTCGAACTTTGGCGCGAGGGCAAAGAGCGAAGAGCCAGCCTTGCGCGCGATGGTATCCGCCAGGGTGGTAGCCCATTGTGCCAGCGCCGGGATGAGACCCATGGCGACCGCGACGGTCTGCTGGCGGGGCACGGTCGAGAACGCCTGCCCCACCGTGATGAGGCCAAACCAGACGATCACCGGTGCGGTGACCTCGAGTGGGACGAAGTGCAACACCCACGGCAGCACGCCGGTCGTGCATAGAACCAACGTGACAATGCCGTTGAGCGCGGAGTATCCGGAGCGTGCGCCGTTGGCCTTGTGCGCGGCGTGGCCGAGGTAGATGGTCGTGGGAAAGGGGCTGCCGAGCAGGGCGGCGGCCAGGGTGCCGAGGCCATTCATGGCAAGCGAGGGCATCGTCGCGTAGTCGTCGCCTTCCAATTTGATGCTCTCGAGGATCATCAGGGAACCGAGCGTGTCGAGGGCCGCGAGTGGCAGGATGACGGCAAGGTAGCTCCACCATCTCCGCTGCAGGAGTAGCGCGAAGACGTTGACTGCGTGAGGCAGGTAGAGTCCGGGAGTCGTTACCGGAGGTGCTGCTGCGTCGTAGAGATGCAGCGCGCGCAACACCGCGACCAGAGAGGCCCCGAGGCCGATGGCGACCATCGCAGGCGGTATCCGAAAGGGCAGCTTCATTCGCGAACCATAGAGGGCGAAGAGCACCAACATGGGCGTCAGCGCGATGGCCGCCTGTTGAAACACACCCAGCACGAAGCCGAGGCAAAGGTAGGCGAGGGCGAGGCCGGCCAGCGGAGCCAGCAGCGCGGCCCGCGGCGTCGAGCGGCGCAGCCGGTCCGTGCCGAAGGCCCCGAGCGTCTGCACGATGCCGCTGATCAAGCTCGCGAAGATGCCTGCATGCCATGCCAGCGTGGCGTCGTGGGTGCGCGCGTAGATTGGCGCCATGATGAGGAAGACGTACGCGAAGATGGTGGGTGTGTTGACGCCGAAGGGGATCGCGGTGACGTCGTCGCGGCCTTCGCGCTCTGCCAGCCGCCGCGCCTGCCAGGCGTAGAAGAGATTACCCGCGAGCACGCTGATCGCAACTCCGGGAAGGATGCGCCCGGTGACGAGGCTCATCGGCAGGCCACAGAGCGGGGCGAGGCCGACGATCAGCAGCAGGTCCGGAAAGCCGGAGAAGAACAGACCGAAGAAGCCGTCGAGGTCCCCGGCGGTGAACCACGGCAGCTGAGTCCCACTGCGCAGCTCACTCCGTGCCATAGGTCATCCCGATCTCGGTGAGCCACTTGCGATACGCAATGGCCATGCGATCGCTGCGGAGGTGGAGCTCGGCCTGGAGATCGAGCGGCAGCAGCTCCGGGTGTTGCGATTCCACGATGGCCTTGTCCTGGTAGGCGACCTTGTCCTGGAAGGAGCGAATCTCCTCTGCAGGAACGTCGTGGCCGTAGTTCATCGCGATGATCATGCGCATCTCGCAGTGCTCGTCGTCGATGGGCACGACCTGCGTGAAGAGGCCGAACCGCCGCGTGCTGGCTGGGGAATCCTCACCGCTAACCTTCTCGAGTCCGGCCGTCAGAGGAGCGCCGACCCAGTAGCGATAGGTGACCAGCGCGGGGACGCCGGTACCGTCGGGATCGGGCTGCCATATGCGGATGGCGGTGGCTTCGGGACCAGCACCGTTCTGGTCCGTCCCGCGCCCGACCTCGTAGTCTTCGATCTCCGTATGCTGCGAATCGCCGAGCAGCTCGGTGTGCACGATGCCGAGGTGCGCGACGTCGAGGAAGTTCTCGATGAGCCGCGGTCCCAGCGCGCGGAAGCGGTACGGTCCTGCGGCTACGAGGCGGAAGTCTGGATCGTCTCCCATGCCGAAGTGCGGGACGCCGGCGCCCGGCTGCCCGAGGCAGACCCAGATCGCGCCGTAACGCTCGCGGGTGTGGAAGGTCTGCGCCCGCGCCTTGATGGGCGGAGGCAGGTGCGGTTGTGCCGGGATCTTTACGCACGCGCCGGAGCGGTCGTACTCCCACCCGTGGTAGGGGCAGACCACGCAGTCCTGTCTCACACTGCCCAGGGACAGCTTCGCACCGCGGTGGATGCAAAGATCCTGCCACGCGTGGATGCTGCCGTCATCGGCGCGCCAGAGCACGACATCGCGCGCGAGCAGGACGCGGGGCAGGAGCTGGCCGCGAGCCACTTCCTCCGACCATGCGAGTGCGAACCACTGCTGATGCAGCAGAGGGTCCTTGATTCCGGATGCGGGCCCGATCGGGACTGAAGACACTTTGCCTCTCCGCGAGGACAAATGTCCGCGCTGCAACTGCTTCCATGCCTGCCTGCTGCTCGATGGCCCGATTGTAGCGCCACAGGTAGGTGTTGCCTCCACTTCAACCTGAACGAACAGCTGTGCGCCGCATCACTTTCTATTCCCAGCTCCGTCGAGGAATCTGGTACGGTGTTGTCGTCGTAGCGAGAGGCTTTCCTAGTGTTCGCTGGTCCTTACTTACCGATCGTTGTGTTGCTGGCTGGAGGCCTCGGCTTCGCGCTTGGACCGCTGGCGATGGCGTGGCTGTGGGCCCGCCTGTATTCGCCGAACAAGCCGGGCCAGGAAAAGAACGCCATCTACGAATGCGGCCTGGAAACCCACGGTGATGCCTGGGTGCAGTTCAAGCCGGGCTACTACCTTTACGCAATCATCTTCCTCGTCTTCGATGTTGAAGTCGTCTTCTTGTTGCCCTTCGCTACAGCCTTTACACGGCTGGGTGCAGGCGAGTGCCTTGCCATGTTCGTCTTCATCCTTCTGCTGGTGGAAGGCCTTGCATGGGCCTGGCAAAAGGGCGTTCTTACGTGGTCGTAGTGTTTTGTCGTCGTCATTTGCCACGGCGGTGGGACGCCAGGCGTTGTCTTAACTGCTGCATGAGCAACCGGGATCTTCCATGGATCAAGCACTGAAGCACGAGCTCAGAAGTCAGGGTGTGATTGCCACCACTCTGGAAGAGCTTTACAACTGGGGTCGTCGAAGCTCGATCTGGCCTTTGAACTTCGGCCTGGCGTGCTGCGCGATCGAGATGATCGCGACCACGATGGCGCGTTATGACCTCGCACGTTTCGGCGCGGAGGTCTTCCGGCCCTCGCCGCGCCAGGCTGACCTGATGATCGTCGCGGGCACGATTACGAAGAAGATGGCGCCGCAGGTCGTACGCCTCTACAATCAAATGCCCGAACCGAAGTACGTGATCTCGATGGGCGCTTGCGCCATCTCGGGAGGCCCGTTCAAGCAGGGCTACAACGTGTTGAAGGGCATCGACCGCTACATCCCCGTCGACATCTACATTCCCGGCTGCCCCCCGCGGCCCGAAGCTCTCCTCGAAGGCTTCATGGCGCTGCAGCGCAAGATCGACGAGCAGGCGCTGACCGGCGCAGGCCGCGCGCGCCACCTGAATGCTGACCTTCCCAGCGAGTTCGTCGTACCGAAGTTCGGCGAGCATGATCTCGAGCCACCGATGAATCCGACAGTGTGGAATCCGCCGCTGGTGCAGATCGGCGCGGCTCCCAAACCCGCTCCGGCGGTGCATGCAGCGGCCAAGCCCGCGGTACCTCCTGCGACGGGGGGCGCATAAGCGATGACTCTGGAAGCTCTTGCAGCCCTCAAACTCGAGATTGAAAAAAACGTCCCCGGCGCGATCGTCGAGATCATTACGAACCCCAGCGTTTCAGCGCAGCACTCGCTCCTGATCGACAACGCCCATGGGCTTGCGGTGGCGATGTTCCTGCGCGATGCGCCGGAGCTCAAGCTCGATTACTGCTCCAACGTGACCGGCATCGACTGGCCGTCGCGGGAGATGACCGAGAAGACGAAGGTCAAGAAGATGGTCGAAGGGCCCGATGGGCCTGTGGAGAAGCTGGTCGACGAGGTTCGCAAGTGGACCACCCCAGCGTACCTCGAGGTCGTCTATCACCTCTACTCCATGACCCTGGGCACAGGCCCCGTGATCCTGCGACTCCGCACCGGCGACCGTGGTGAGAACGTGCAGGTGCCTTCGTTTTACTCGGTGTGGCGTTCGTGCGATCTGCAGGAGCGTGAGGTTTATGACCTCTACGGCGTGATCTTCGAAGGCCATCCTGATCTGCGTCGGCTGCTGATGTGGGACGAGTTCACCGATTGGCCGATGCGTCGTGACTATGTCGACCCGGACGACTATGAGTACGAACCCACCGCGCATGACGAAGTGCTGACGCGCGCGAAGGCGCATTATCCGGCAGCGGCGCCCGCAGAGTCCGGACCGGCGGAGGATAACGCATGAGCGCGACCGCAACGCTACCGCCCGCCGCGATGCTGCTCGATTCTGAAGAGGGATCACAGTACCTCGAAATTTCGATGGGGCCGCATCATCCCTCCACGCATGGCGTCTTCCGCATGAACGTGGTGCTGGATGGCGAGACCGTCATCAAGCTGAAGCCCGTCTTCGGGTACCTGCATCGCAATCATGAAAAGATCGCCGAGAACGAGACGTACCTCGGCTCCATGCCGTATACCGATCGGCTCGATTACTTCTGCTCGCTGACCAACAACTGGGGCTATGCCCTCGCGGTTGAAAAGCTTGCGGGGATCGAGGTGCCGGAGCGTGCGGAGTATATCCGTGTCATCACGGCTGAGCTCACGCGCCTGCAGAACCACGCCTCGCTGGTTGGCTTCCTGATGCAGGATATGGGCGCCAGCGGCACGCCGCTGATGTACGCCTTTCGCGAGCGCGAGAAGATCCTTGACCTCTTCGAAGCGCTGACTGGCGCACGCATGATGTGCAACTACATGCGCTTTGGCGGCTGCCGCTGCGATCTTCCCGCTGGCTGGTTGGATTGGGCGAAGAAGGTCGTTGCCTCGTTCCCGAAGTTCCTTGACGAGTTCGAAACGCTGCTGGTCGGCAACGAGATCATCATGGCCCGCACGCAGGGCGTTGGCGTGCTTTCGCGAGAGCTAGCAATAAGCGCCGGTATCACCGGGCCGATGCTGCGTGCTTCCGGTGTGAACTACGATCTGCGCAAGGTCGACAAGTACGGCATCTATGACCGCTTCAGCTTCCGCGTTCCGCTCGGCGATCACGGTGATGTGTATGACCGTTACATGATGCGTCTGCTCGAGATGCGAGAGAGCCTGAAGATCCTTGAGCAGGCGATGAAGGACATTCCGGAAGGTCCGTTCACGGACCCCAAGACGAAGGTTCGCAACTTCCGTCCCAAGCCCGGCGAAGCCTACGGCCGCATCGAAGCGCCGAAGGGCGAGCTTGGGTATTACCTCATCAGCGATGGTTCGCCGAACCCGTACCGTTATCGCGTGCGGCCGCCGAGCCTCATCAACCTCACCGTGCTCGAGGACATGTGCCTCGGCAGAAATGTGGCCGACGTGGTGATCACGCTGGGCTCAGTCGACATCGTGTTGGGCGAGGTCGATCGCTAGTAACAACGCGCTTCGCTGTGGGCGGAGTCGCGCTACAGAGTTTGGCTTTGAATGATTGTGCGTCCGCGCGCTGAAGCGTGCGATCGACGCAAGGGGACAGGTCGTATGGTCGGTTCAGGAATTCTGAAGGGTCTGGCGGAGACAGCCCGCAACTTCGTGGGCAGCTATGCCAGTGAAGAGCGGATGACGACCGTCGAGTATCCAGAGGAGAAGCTGCCACGCATTGAGGCCAGCCGCAACTTCCCCTTCCTCGTATTCGATGGCGATGACTGGCACGCAGGTATGCGCTGCGTCTCCTGCCAGATCTGCGAAAAGGAATGCCCGCCGAAGTGCATCTACATCGAGAAGAGCACCGATAAGAAGCCGGACGCCGTGGGCAAGCTGCAGAACTATCCGGCGCGCTTCGATATCGATATCTCGGTCTGCATGAGCTGCCAGATCTGCGTCGAGGTCTGCCCCTTCGACGCGATCAAGATGGACAACGCCTTCGAATACTTCGCTACCGATCGCTTCGGCGATCTTGTACTGGACAAGCAGAAGCTGTCGAGGTCCAACGAGTACTACCACCAGATCCACCCGACCGAAGCCGCGAACGTGGATGCCGAACTCGCTGCGGCGCGCGCGAAGGCCGCACCCAAGCCTGCCGCTCCAGCCGCCGCCGCAGCAGCACCCGCAGTTGCGAAGCCTGCCGCTGCTCCTGAGGTGACGGCCAGCACAGCAAATAAGCCCGCTGCCAACGATCCTGCAAAGGAGAGCAATGGCTAGTATGAACACAGGAATCGTGGAGCAGGCAGACCAGATCTTCGTGGTGCTGAAGGGCGCGGTGGTGTCGCACCTTCCGACCATCCTGCAGCCGCTGGTTTCGGCCATCATCTCGGTCATTGCGGTTGTTGCGGTCTTCGCTGGCCTCTTCGCGCTGACGACAGTCTTCGAGCGTAAAGGCCTCGGCCGCATGCAGAACCGCCTTGGGCCGAATCGCGTTGGCCCCTTCGGTTTCTTTCAGCCTGCCGCCGATGGCATCAAATCGCTGACCAAGGAAGATCTTGTGCCGCGCGCCGCCGACAAGATCGTCCACTTTCTTGCGCCGGTGGTTCTGGTTGCCGCATCATTCCTTGGCTACGCCGTACTGCCTGTCGGGCGCAACATGGTCGTCACCAACCTCGACGCCGGTGTGCTGTACTTCTTCGCTGCGGGTTCGATGGTGGAGCTTGGCGTCTTCATGGCGGGCTGGTCGAGCCACAGCAAATACTCGCTGCTCGGCGCGATGCGGGCCGTCGCGCAGATGATCAGCTACGAAGTGCCTCTGGTGCTGGCCTCGATCTCGGTCATCATGACTGCGGGCTCGCTGTCTACGGTCGATATCGTGGCGAAGCAGGCGCAGTACACCGGCACCATCGCCCACTGGTACGTGTTCACGCCGTGGGGCTTTGCGGGCTTCATCCTCTTCATGATCGCAGCGACAGCCGAGTCGAACCGCTGCCCGTTCGATCTGCCCGAAGGCGAGAGCGAGATCATCGCGGGCTACTTCATCGAGTACTCGGGCTTCAAGTTCGCGCTGTTCTTCGCGGGTGAGTACCTCGGCATGCTCGCCACGAGCGCGCTGGCAATCACGCTCTTCCTCGGCGGTTGGTCCGCACCGTTCTCGTTCCTCGCGTGGGTTCCTTCCTGGATCTGGTTCTTCGCGAAGCTGCTCACGCTCATCTTCTGCTTCATCTGGGTGCGTGGCACGCTGCCTCGCCTGCGCATGGATCAGCTGATGGGTCTGGCCTGGAAGTTCATGCTACCCATGACGATCCTCAACCTTTTCGTAGCTGCAGCATGGCGCTTCGTGCCCGGGGGCCTGCCGGTGCGCTGGTTTGTCTGCGCGGCGATGCTCGTGATTCCGTTCGCGCTGCTTAGCCGCGGCCTGCGCTCTGAGAAGAAGTTGCAGACCAGAACGTATCGGTTCGCGGAGTGATTCGATGACGATCTTATTTCTCATCCTCGCGGTTCTGGCTATCGTTGGCGCTTCGGCAGCCATGGCGTTTCGCAGCGCGGTGCATGCCATCCTCGCACTGGCTCTGGCCTTCGTCAGCCTCGCGATTCTGTACCTTAGCCTCGATGCACAGTTCGTCGGTTTCACGCAGATTATCGTGTACGTCGGCGCCGTCGCGATCCTCGCGGTCTTCGCCATCATGATGACGCGCAGCGACAGCGCCCATCACCACACTGAGGTCTTCTCGAAGAGCTGGCTCACGGGCCTCGTTCTTGCGGGTGGAGTCTTCACGGTGCTTGCATGGGCGGTGCTTGGCGACAAGACACAGCACGCGGCAGCAGACGCTCCTGCCCCGGTGACAACCGTCACCCAGATCGGTGAAGCGCTCATGCAGCGGTATGCCTTCCCGTTGGAGATCATGGGTCTGTTGCTGACGGCGGCGTTGATCGGCGCGGTGGTGCTGGCGATGCCGTTGCTCTCGAACAAGTCCGGAGCCAAGTCAGTAACGAAGGGAGACGCGCGATGACACCGTTGAACGGCTACCTGCTGCTCGCTGCGTTCCTGTTCTCCATCGGCCTGGCCGGGGCGCTCACGCGGCGCAACGCCATCCTGGTGCTCGCGGGCATTGAGCTCATGCTCAACGCCGCCAACCTCAACTTCATCGCCTTCTGGCGCTACGGGACACATCCCGAAGCGCTCACCGGAACGATGTTCGCCATCTTCTCGATCAGCATCGCCGCAGCGGAAGCTGCTGTGGGCCTCGGCCTGATCCTTGCTGTCTATCGCCACTTCAAGACCACCGATCTCGATGAGATCGACTCGCTCAAGGGATAAGCGAGCGGGACCGCACGCACGATGACGAACACACCCTGGATCGTTCGATACCTCTGGCTGATACCCGCGCTGCCGCTGCTGGCAGGCGGGCTCATCGCCCTCGCCAAGCAGCGGCACCGCAGCTTCGCCGCCGCGGCCGCCATCGGCTCCATGGTGGTGGCCTTTCTGCTATCGATAGCAGCCTTCCTCGAGGCGCTGGGACACCCGGACGTGAAGCAGTTCTTCAACGTGCCGTGGTTCCAGGTCGGCAGCGATGTCCTCAAGCTCGGCTGGATGCTGGATCCGCTGACCGCAGTGATGCTGGTGATGGTCACCTTGGTCGGCACGCTGATTTTCATCTACTCTACCGGCTACATGCATGAGGACGAGAACTTCGCGCGGTTCTTCTGCTTCCTCGCGCTCTTCGCCGGCGCCATGCTGGGCGTGGTCCTCTCGAACTCCCTGCTGCTGCTCTTCATGTGCTGGGAGATCATGGGCCTCACGTCGTACCTGCTCATCGGCTTCTGGTTCTTCAAGCCGAGCGCAGCGGCCGCCGCGAAGAAGGCCTTCCTGGTCACCCGCATCGGTGACCTCGGCTTCTTCCTTGGTATGTCCTGGCTCTACGCCCACACCGGCACGCTGCTCTTCTACGATGGCGGCGCCGGCTGCCTCGAGCACTCTGCGATCGCTTCGCTGGTCGCACACACCACCGCTTTCGGTTGGCCGCTGGCGACGATGATCACCCTGCTGTTGTTTTGCGGTGCCGTGGGCAAGAGCGGACAGCTTCCGCTGCATGTATGGCTCCCTGATGCGATGGAAGGCCCCACGCCGGTCTCCGCGCTCATTCATGCGGCAACGATGGTGGCTGCGGGTGTCTTCCTGATGGCCAGGATCTACCCCATCGCCAGCGCGCATGCGTTGCCCATGCCGGAACTTACACCGACGCTCGCGCTCGAAGTGGTCACCTGGGCCGGTGCGCTGACGGCAGTCTTCGGTTCACTATGTGCGGTGGCACAGTTTGATGTGAAGCGCATCCTAGCCTATTCGACGGTTGCGCAGCTCGGCTACATGATGATGGGTATTGGCGTCGGCGGTGTTTCCGTTGGCATGTTCCACCTCATCACGCATGCGTTCTTCAAAGCGCTCTTGTTCCTCGGAGCGGGCTCGGTGATTCATGGTTGTGACGGCGAGCAGGACATCCGCAAGATGGGCGGCCTGCGTGGGTACATGAAGATCACGTTCTACGCCTATGCCGCGGGCACGCTGGCGCTTTGTGGTTTCCCGCTGTTCTCGGGGTTCTGGTCGAAGGATGAGATTCTCGGCGCGGCCTTCGTCTGGAGCATCTCGCGCATCCCGTTCTACCTCGGCGCCTTCGGTGCGCTGCTCACTGCCTTCTATATGACGCGGCAGATCGCATACGTCTTCGCCGGGCCGCTGCGGCTCTCGCAGTCAGAGATGGCGGTTGCAATCCACGCAACGCATCACGATGGCGCGGACCACAAGCGTCATCCGCATGAGAGCCCGCTGGTGATGATCGTCCCGCTGATCCTGCTGGCGTTCTTCGCGGTGTTCCTCGGCTTCGCTGGCACGGCGGCATGGCCCTGGTTCCAGAGCTTCCTCGATGGCGGTTCCGCGACTTTGAGCTTTGCGGCTTTCACGCATGCGCTTCCGCTGATGCTGGTTTCGATTGCGCTGGTCTTCCTCGGCATCGGGATTGGCTGGGCGATCTATCATCGCCGCCGCATCACGGTGGCTGCCGAGGCCGATCGTCTGCAGCAGGCACAGCCTCAACTCTTCGCATTGCTTCAGAACGCCTTCTACATCGAACCGTTCTATCGAGCGACGCTGGTTAAGCTCAGTGACTTCCTCGCCGTGCTGGCCGATCTCTTCGATCGGTTCCTTTGGGGCGGCCTCGTGAAGGTGGTCTCCATGATCACGGTGGGGATAGCACACCTGGATAGCTTCATCGATTCGAACGGCATCAACGCTGGCTTCGACGAGGGCTGCGAGGTGGTCTCCTCGGGAGGTAAGCTTGGCTCGATGCTGGAGGCTGGCAGGGTGCAAGGCTATCTTCGCGCTATTGGCGCAGCGTTGATCGTGCTAGGCGCATTCCTGCTGTGGACGATTGGGAGGCGCGCATGAACACCTCCTTCCCCTGGCTCAGCTTCTTCACGGCAATCCCTGTAATCGGCGCGATCATTACGCTGCTCGCAGGCCGACGCAGGAACTCCGCGCGTTGGATCGCAGTGGTCTTCGGCGCGATCTCCCTTGTCGGCGTCCTGTGCCTCTGGCACGGCTTCGACGCGAGTTCGGGCGCGCTACAGTTTGAAGAGCGCCACGTCTGGGTACCGGTGCTGAACATCGAGTATCGTCTCGCCATTGATGGTCTTGGCCTGCTGATGCTGTTGCTTAGCGCCATTGTGACGCTGCTGGGCATGGGCGCGTCATGGAAGATCTCGGATCGCGTGCCGCTCTACTACGCTCTCGTGCTCCTGCTCGAAGCTTGTCTCTTCGGCGCGTTCACGGCGCTGAACTTCGTGCACTGGTTCACGTTCTGGGAGCTCAGCCTCGTTCCAGCGTTCTTCCTCATCAAGCTTTGGGGTGGCACGCGTCGCTCCACCGCAGCGACACAGTTCCTCGTGTACACGATGGTGGGAAGCGTCGCCATGTTGCTCACCTTCCTGGCGCTCTATCTCGGAACAGGGCAGTTCGACTTCACGGCACTCGCGCAACTGGCACAGTCCGGCTCGTTGATGCCGCAGACCTTTGCTGCGCTGCATATCCAGCACTTCACGCTGCACGGCTTCGGCATGTTGCTTTTCGCTGGAGCCTTCCTCGGCTTCGCGGTGAAGGTGCCCATCATGCCCTTCCACACGTGGTTGCCCGAGGCGTACAGCGAGGCCCCGAGCGGAACGACCGCGCTGCTCACCGGCGCAATGTCGAAGATGGGGCTGTATGGCTTCCTCCGCGTGCTGCTGCCGATCTTCGGCGTGCAGATGCAGAGCGCACACACGCTGCTACTGTGGATGGCCGCGATCACCATCGTCTCGTCGGGCTTCGCGGCGCTCGCGCAGAAGGATCTCAAGCGCATCTTCGCGTACTCGTCGATCAACCATCTCGCGTATTGCCTGCTCGCGATCTTCGCGGTGGCTGGCGCGGGTGGATTGAATCCCGCAAATGTCGCACAGCAGCAGGCTGCACTCAGCGGTGTGTTGTTCCAGATGTTCAACCACGGCCTCACGGCCGCGACGATCTTCTGGTTCATCGCCCTGATCGAGAGCCGCAGTGATGGGCTCCGTGGTCTTAGGGACTTCGGCGGTCTGCGCAAGGTTGCGCCGGTCTTCGCGGGCCTGATGGGCATCGCGTTGTTTTCCTCGCTGGGTCTGCCAGGCCTCAACGGTTTCGTGGGTGAGTTCCTGATCTTCCGCGGCTCATTCCCACTGGCCATCGCCGCCACCTCGGTTGCAGTACTTGGACTGCTGCTGACCGCGATGTTCATCCTCAATGTGATTCAGCACGTCTTTGCCGGGCCGCTTGCACCCCAGTGGTCGAGCTTCCCGGATCTCTCCCGCAACGAGCGCATGGCACTGGCTCCTGCAATCGCTTTGATGTTCCTGCTCGGGCTGGTCCCGCAGCTTATCCTTGGCCCGCTTCACGGCACCATCATCGCGATGGTGCAACAACTGAAGTTTTAGTAAGTCCTCACCGGTCTCGTACGCATGCTCGCCTGGACGATCTACATCTCGATGGGTGCCGCCGCCCTCCTGCTTCTTTTGCCGCGGCGAAGCGCGCAAGCTGCGCGTGTGGTCGCGCTGGCTGCGGCGATCGGCGGCTTCGTGGTCGCTCTGCTGGGCTTTCTCGCGCAACGGCCGGGTGAGACAGTCACCGTTGTCCGGGTGCCGTGGGTCCCAACGCTGGGCATCGAGTACCATCTCGCTGCCGATGGCATCAGTGCGAGCCTCGTATTGCTGACCGGCGTCGTTGCCATCACCGGTGTGCTCTTTAGCTGGAACATCGAAGAACGAGCGAAGGAGTTCTTCGCGTTCTTCCTGCTGCTGATCGGCTCGGTCTACGGCGTCTTCCTGAGCTGGGATCTCTTCCTGCTCTTCGTCTTCTACGAGATCGTCATCATCCCGAAGTACTTCCTCATCACCATCTGGGGAAGCACGCGGAAAGAGTATGGCGCGATGAAGCTGGCGATCTACTCCTTCGTCGGCAGCGCGATGGTGCTCGTCGGATTGATCGCTGCCTATGTCGTCGCCGGGGAGCATTCGCTCTCGCTCGACGTGCTCGCCGGCCACTACTTCCCGCAGCACTTCCAGATGTGGGCGTTCCCGCTGGTCTTTGTGGGCTTCGCGATTCTTGCCGGCCTGTGGCCTTTTCACACCTGGGCCCCCACCGGCCACGTCGCTGCTCCCACTGCGGCTTCCATGCTCCTCGCAGGCGTGGTGATGAAGCTCGGAGCTTATGGCTGCCTGCGCGTTGCTATGACGCTGTTCCCGCTGGGCATGGCTCCGTGGGGCTTCCACTTCCTCGGCTTCGGGTCATGGCGCGATGTCTTCAGCATCCTCGCCGTGATCGGCATCGTATACGGCGCGACCGTGGCGATGGTGCAGAAGGACTTCAAGTTCGTCATTGGCTACTCTTCGGTAAGCCACATGGGCTTCATCACGTTGGGCCTCATGACGCTGAACCTCACCGGCGTCACCGGCGCGGTGATGCAGATGATCTCGCATGGCCTGCTCGCGGGACTGCTCTTCGCCGTCGTGGGCCGCATGGTCTATGCACGCACGCATACACGGGAGTTTTCCAAACTCGGACCGATGCACCTAAACAAGGTGATCCCGTTTGCTGCCGTGACGTTCATCATCGCCGGTATGGCGAGCATGGGCCTGCCAGGGTTCAGCGGTTTTATTGCTGAGATGATGATCCTACTCGGCGCATGGAAGGCGTTCCCGATGCTCGCGGCTTTGACCGGCGTGGGCATTGTGCTCGGTGTGGTGTACGTGTGGCGCGCGATGCAGAAGGCATTCTTTGCGGGTGATTCCCAAGGCGCTACGCAGCCGCCGGGTGAGTATCATGAGCCGATTCCCCCGATCACGCTGCCGGAGAAGCTCGCTGCAGGCATCCTTATCGCCTCAAGCATCTGCGTTGGTGTTTATCCGCAATTTCTGCTGCGCGTCATCCAGCCGGCACTGAACTCACCGCTCTTCGCGGCACTGCACAACGGAGGCTGGCAATGATCGCGACTCCGTTCCTCGACCTGCTGCATCTCGCGTGGCCCGAGCTGTTTCTGGACATCACAGCGCTAGTGGTTGTAGCGCTTGACCTGCTCGTCCTGCGTCGGCGATCTGTAGCCCTGCGCTTCAGCTTTGCCGCGGCCTTTACGGCGCTGGGCTGTGCGATTGCCATCATCGCAATCCTCACGCGCCCGATCGACGGTGGCGTCTTCGGTGGCATCCTTGTGGGGTCGCCGCTGATCAGGACCGTGCAGGTGCTCATCCTGCTGGTCACGATCGCTTGTGCGTTGATCAGCACACGCTCGGACTTCACCGAGCATGTCGGCGAGTTCTTCCTCCTGTTGTTGCTTGCGACCGAAGGCGCCCTCACGCTGGTTGCGACGACGGACCTGCTGGTCATCTTCGTGTCGCTCGAGTTGCTCAGTCTTTCGCTTTACGCAATGGCCGCGGCGGATAAGCGAAGCAAGCGTGCGGCAGAGGCCGGTCTCAAGTATTTCCTCTTCGGCGGCATGTCGGCGGCGTTTCTGCTGTTCGGCTTCAGCCTGCTTTATGGCGCCACGGGCTCGACGAGTTTGCCGGTGATCGCCTCGAGCCTGCATACGCTCACTCCGCTTGTCGCGATCGCCATCGTGATGACGGCCATCGGCTTCGGCTTCAAGGTTGCCGCCGCGCCGCTGCACTTCTGGGCTCCGGATGTCTACCAGAGCGCACCTGCACCAGCAGCAGCGTTCATCGCCTCTGTCTCCAAGATCGCCAGCTTCTTCGTCTTTTTCGAGTTGCTGCACGCCGCACTCGGTCCCGTAGCGGGCAGCGCAGCGTGGGGGCACTTCGGCGCGGGCTGGTCGCCAGTGATCGCTGTGCTCGCGGCATGCTCCATGGTGCTGGGCAACCTGACGGCGCTGGTGCAGACCAGTGTTCGCCGCTTGCTCGCGTATTCCGCAATCGCGCACGCGGGTTACATGCTGGTCGCGATGATCGCGGGCACGCCGGAGAGCCTGGCCGCGCTGCTCTATTACGTCTTCACGTATGCGCTGACGACTGTCGGGATCTTCGCACTCGTCGCCATCGTGGAGCGCAATGTTGGAAGCGACTCGCTGTCGAGCTTCAATGGGCTGGTCCGCCGTGCGCCGTTCCTCGCGATCTGCTTGTTCATCTTCTTCCTATCCCTTGCGGGCATACCGCCGCTCTCTGGCTTCTTCGCGAAGTTCTTCCTGTTCACCGCGGCCCTCGCCTCGCCGGGCGGACTCGGATTGTTGTGGCTTGTCATACTGGCCATCGCGATGAGCGCGGTATCGCTCTTCTACTATCTGCAGGTGCTCAAGAGGGCGTTCGTGACACCAGCAGAGGAAGGCGCGCCGGAGTTCGAGGTCCCATGGTTCACGCAGGCCGTGATCGGCGTGCTGGCACTCCTTACGCTGCTGTTCGGCTGCGCTCCGAATCTGCTGCTGAGCTGGTTCGAGCACATGATGTAAGTGCGCTTGAAGTGGCGCACCAAAGATCGTGAGCCTGCTGTTCCCAACGCTGCGGAGGCTCTGCTAGACTGGGCCGCCTTACAGGTCGCGAGCACCGTGGGACGCTCGCACACCTCATCCGTTCAAGGTTCATCCACTGGAGAGAAGGAGACTCGCGCATGACCTCAGAGCAGCTCAAAGAGATCGTCGAGCAGCGCATGCGGGATCCGCATGTACTGGGTCGCGTTGCCTGCAACCTGCGTAGCAGTGCACCCGTCGAACAGAAGCACCATGACCAGAGCCTGTTCCAGGTGAGCTGGGAAGATTGCGGTGACTTCTGGCGTGCGACCGTGACCGAAGACGGTGGTTCCAGGCTCGCACAGGTCGACGTTCACGAGAATGGCACGACGCGTGTCGATGCGTTTGCACCGGCGCGTGTCACCGTCTCACCGGACGAAGAGCTCCTCTGCATCACGCGGTACCGCGCGTAGTCCGCAACGCTATTTCGCTGCGGACGGCGTGACGTCTTCCTGCCATGCCGCGCCGGCAGGGAACTCGAAGCGTGCGAGGGACTCTGGCTTGATCTGGATGCTGTAGCCGGGTTGCGTGGGCAACAGGTAGTGACCACGCCGAATGCGCACGGGGTCGAGGAAGTGTTCATGTAGATGGTCGACGTACTCGATCACGCGGTCCTCGAGCGAACAGGACACGGCGAGAAAGTCGAACACCGACAGGTGCTGTACGTACTCGCAAAGTCCCACTCCACCTGCGTGAGGGCAGACGGGCACGCCAAACTTCGTCGCCATCAGGATGATGGCGAGGTTCTCGTTGACGCCCGCGACGCGGCAGCTGTCGATCTGGCAGACGTCGATGGAACCGGCTTGCAACAGCTGCTTGAACATCACCGCGTTGTGGCAATGTTCTCCGGTTGCGATGCGGACACCCGTCTCGCGACGGATACGGGCGTGCCCGAGGATGTCGTCGGGGCTCGTGGGCTCTTCCATCCACCACACGTCCACTTCGGCGAGCTGCTTCGTGCGCTCAATGGCTGTCTCGACTCCCCACTTTTGATTGGCATCAACCATCATCCGGTTGCCGGGGCCGATGGCATCCCTCATGATGCGCGCGCGGCGGAGGTCGTCAGCAGGCTCACCACCCACTTTGAGCTTGAAGTGCGTCCAGCCGTCGGCGAGACCTTCCTGGCATAGTCGGCGGATCTTGTCCTCGCTGTAGCCGAACCACCCTGCCGATGTGGTGTACGCGGGGTAGCCGGAGGTTTCGAGCTGCGCCAGACGTTCTGCCTGGCCTTCCTTGCCGCGACGAAGAATGGCAAGCGCCTCCTCCGGCTTCAGGGCATCCGCGATGTAGCGGAAGTCGATAGCTGCGACGATCTGCTCGGGCGTCATGTCCGCCAGCAGCTTCCATACCGGCTTGCCTTCTGCCTTTGCGTAGAGGTCCCATACCGCGTTGATGAGGGCGGCGCAGGCGAGGTGAATGACACCCTTCTCCGGTCCCAACCAGCGGAACTGCGTGTCGCCGGTGATCTCCAGGTAGAAGCCGTTGAGGTCGGAGGTGATCGACTCCAGCGTGCGGCCTTCGACGCGCTGGGCGAGATAGCGGAGCGCCTCGACGCAAAGCTCCGTGCCGCGGCCCAGCGTAAAGGTCAGGCCGTGCCCTTCGAGGCCCGTGTTGGTCTCGAGGATGCAATAGGCCGCCGAGTAATCGGGGTCTTTGTTCACCGCATCGGAGCCAATCTGCTCGCGTGAGGTGGGGAAGCGTAGGTCGAGTACACGGGCGCGCTGAAGAATGATCTGTGGCAAGAGGACGTCCCAGGGGCTGCAAATGGCTACTCCGGTAAATGGGGTAGCTGGCAAAAGAGTCTATGTGTGAAAAACACCTTTCGTCAATGAAAACACAAGCTCTGGGCCGATGGAGGTGCTGAGATCGATTTTCTTTGTGGGAGCGTACTTTGACATTCAAATCCTTGAGACGGTAGAACGAAGTCGGCGGTGACATCCGCCCATGGAGCGGATACAGCCAATGTTTGAGTACCAGGGGAAGCGCGTTGTGGTCACGGGAGGCGCAAGCGGTATTGGTCTTGCCATTGCCAGGCTGTTTGCCCAGCAGAAGGCAGGCGTTGTGATTGTAGATCTCAACCAGCAGGCTGCGGATGGCGCAGCGGCGGATATCTCCAGCGCGAATGGCGCGAGAGTCGAGAGCGTCGCGTGCAATGTCGGCGATGAGGCCAGCGTGGCCGAAGCGTTTGCGAAGATTGGGGGCCCCATCGATGTGCTGATCAACTGCGCCGGGATCGCGCATGTCGGGACGCTGGCTTCGACGGAGCCAGCCGACCTCGATCGTCTCTACAACGTGAACGTGCGCGGCACGTATCTCTGCATGCGAGCCGGGTTGAAGCCGATGCTGGAAAAGGGCAGCGGCGTGATCCTGAACACGGCTTCCATCGCGGCGACCTCCGGCCTTGCCGATCGCTTTGCGTACTCGATGACCAAAGGCGCGGTGCTTTCCATGACCCTGTCCGTAGCAAAGGACTTCCTGGAGAAGGGAATCCGTTGCAACTGCATCTCGCCGGCTCGTGTCTTCACGCCTTTTGTTGCGGGGTTTCTTGCAAAGAACTATCCGGGCCGAGAGGAAGAGCAGAAGAAGGTGCTTGCGGCGTCGCAGCCCATCGGTCGCATGGGCACTCCGGAGGAGATCGCGTCGCTGGCGCTCTACCTGTGTTCCGATGAGGCGTCGTTCCTCACCGGCGTCGACTATCCCATTGATGGTGGCTTCTTCAATCTCCGCTAGCTGGCATGCTGCGTCGCCTGCGCGGCTACGTACGGAAGCGGCCTCTTGACGCTGAGGGGCCTGCGGACTACGGGAGGTTTCGCACGGAGGATGTCCGAAGCGCATTCCATCACGATGCGACGGAAGATGCTGACGGAGCGGGACTCATTGCCGGTCATCGAGGCCATCCCCAGTTGCAGTCCCGGCAGCGTCTCCTGGAAGGGCTTGGCGACGACGTCTGGAAACATGCAGAGGGACATGGACTCCGCTGCGATGACCACACCTTCACCCGCGGCGGCGTAAGCCATCTGCACGGTGCAGCTTTGCGCCGCGTCAACGATGCGGGGCGTGATGCCAAAGGGCGCGAAGATCGAGTGCAGCCAGGGCTGATGGAAGCGGCAGTCCTTCAAGCGTGTGGCGATGATGGGCTCGTCGCGCAGATCCTTGATCGAGAGCACGGGCTTCTGCGCGAGGTGGCTTCGCGCCGAGACGACGGCTACGAGTGCATCTTCGCCAATGGGGTCGAAGACCATGTCGCGAATGGGCAGCGGACCGACCATCAAGAGCATATCCACCTTGCCTTCCGGCAGGCGCGCGATCTGTTGTTCGGTGGTGAGGTCCTGGATCTCGAGCTCAAAGTCGGGATGTTCTTCTGCCAGCTTGCGCAGCACCGAGGGAAGCAGGACGAATTGACCAACAGGTCCGCAGCTCACGCGCAGTCGAAGACGAGTATGTAGGTTGCTCAGGCAGTCATGCGCGCTATGAACAGCGTCCATGATGGTCTGCGCATATTCGCGGAATGCCACACCAGCATCGGTAAGCCGCACCTGCTGACGATCACGCGTAAAAAGCTTCACCCCGAACGCTTCCTCCAGTGACTTGATCTGGAAGGTGATAGCGGGCTGGCTCATAAAGAGCACGCGAGCGGTCTTGTTGTAGTTCAGCAGATCCGACAGCGTCAGGAAGCATTGCAATTGCCTGATTCGGAAGTCCAAGGAGTGCTCCGGTTCATGAGAGAAACACGTGCGCTGCTACGGGCTGGCCAAGCATTCGGACAACGGTTGAGTTGTGTTGTGTGAAGGGAACGACACGAGAATCGTTGATTTGCGCCGATTTTCACGAACATATCACATTCTCTATCACGGGCTAAAAACTTTTGATTAGACAGCCCATGCGATGCCGGTTAGGCTCACGTCCAAGACCCCAATCAGACCAGTGGTGAGCTCTCCATCCTGGTAACGAAACCGCTCACGGGCATTGCGGATCGCATTTTGTCCGCTGCAGTTCGGCCCGAATGATGACTTCTTAGCAGGCACCAGCCAATCGGTTCTAAGCCGCTTGCAGAGCTCTCTTTGCGCGCACGGAGTCGTGTCTCTACCGCGATCCTGGTTCTCCAACGATCGTCGCCACCGCCGCTCACCGCGCGCGGACGGGTTCTTGTTGTTCTTTGGCAACACCAAATTCACGAGGCAGACCTACTGATGGTTCGACCGTTGATCCGAAGCTTCTTTGTCCTGGTTGTATCGACTCTCCTACTCACCGCTGTCGCGATGGCGCAGCAGACGGGCCTCAGCGGTGTCATCGTCGACACACAGGGAGGGGTGATCTCCAACGCAACGATTGAAGCGAAGGTGACAGGTGGGGCGGTTTACCACGCGAAGTCGAACGCCCTCGGCTCCTGGGTGATCCCAAACCTTGCCGCGGCGGACTACACGATTACCGCGACGGCGCCTGGCTTCGCCACGGTGCAGAAGAAGGTCCTGCTACTGGTAGGCCAGTTAGCCACGGTGGACGTAACGTTGCCCATTGCGAGCGCCACCTCGAACGTGGTCGTCGATGCAACGGATCAAACCGCAATCGATACGACATCGTCTGCTGTCGCAGGCAACATCACGCCGGATGAGGTGCAGGACGTCCCCGTAAACGGCCGCAACTATGTGCAGCTGTCCGCGCTTGTACCCGGCATCAAGGCAAACTCGTTTGGCAATACGCCGGCGGCGTCAGGGCAATCGACCAACGGAGGAGATGCCGAGACGGGCAAGTTCCAAATCACTCTGGACGGCCTGCAGTTCTCGCAGGATTCGGTGGGTTCGAGCTTCGGCCAGCCGCACATCTCGCAGGACGCCATCAGCCAGTTCCAGATCATCACCGATCGCTTCGATGCCACCAGCGGACGCTCTGCAGGAATCTACGTCAACGTGCAGTCGAAGACCGGTGCGAACACGATCCACGGTTCAGCATTCGGTTACTTCCGCAACTCCTTCTTCAACGCGGCCGACCCGGTGGCGAAGAAGGTCATCGACTTCGCCGATCAGCAGTACGGTGGCACCTTTGGCGGCAAGATCAAGAAGGACAAGATGTGGTATTTCGGTTCGTACGAGGGCGAGCATCAGCCCGGTACGCAGACACTGACACCCTACGTCACGACGACGGCAGGATCGCTGATTACGCATCCCAGCACGCTCAAGATCAACGAGTACCTTGGCCGTGTGGACTACCAGCGGAGCGAGAAGAATCGCTTCTTCCTTCGCGGGGATGGCTTCAAGCAGAATACGGATTTCGTGCCGCAGAACAACGAGTTGACGCAGTCCTACACCTCGAGTGTGACCTCGGATGGGTACGTCTTCGACTGGAACCACAACATCAGCGCCAACCTGGTCAACGATGTTCATGCGGGCTTCCACTACTTCCAGTTTCAGAACACGCCGTACTACAACAACAACTCCATCGTTCTGACGCTGCCGTCCGCTACTGTCGGTGAGCCTTACAACGAGCCCGAGATCTTCGACCAGTACACGCAGCAGTACCGCGACGATCTGTTCTGGCTGAAGGGCAAGCACTCATTCAAGATGGGTGGCGAGTACCTTTACACCGTGCATGGCGGAGCGTTCCCGCAGTATCTGCGCGGCGGCCTCACGACCTGCAGCTCCTCGCAGACGGCGTCGCAGGCCCTCTACAACACGTTCTTCCCCAACGGCACTCTCGATCCGACAACCTGGAACTACACCGCGATCAACAACTACTGCGACAAGGGCGAGATCTTCACGCAGGCTTTTGGCCAGTACAACATCAACATCAAGCGCAACATCATCGGAGTGTGGGCCCAGGATGACTGGAAGATCCTTACCCGCCTGACGCTGAACCTCGGCCTGCGCTATGACAACGATCTCGGTGCGTACAACACCTCGTATGTCCCGACGCCCGGTCTGCTGACGCCGAACACGAACCCCAACGCCAACTTCGCGCCGCGTCTTGGCTTTGCGTACGATCCGGGCGGTGATGGCAAGACCTCGATCCGCGGTGGCGCCGGCCTCTACTTCGCTGACCAGGTGGCGAACGCGGTCATCGACGAAGAGCTCTACTCCAGCACGGCGCGTGCGCTGCAGGCCACATTGAGCGGCACCAACCTCTCGTTGCCCTCACCGTTCGCGGGTCAGAATCCCAGCTCGAATCCGACCAACTACGTGACCTCGCCGCAGCCCATTCTTCGCGGCGCCAAGACGCCGTACGCTCTGCAGGCTTCCTTCGGTGTGGCGCGTCAGATCGGCTGGCGCACCAGCGTCACGGCCGATGCGGTTCATATGCGCGTGTACGACGACTACACGGCCCTGAGCGGCAACCTCCTGGCGAACCCGGCGAACGCCGAACAGAACCTTAACCCCACGACTGCGATCAACGCTGCCACCTACGCTTCGCGTTCGTGCGGCAATGGCGGCATCACGCTGGACTCTGTTACGAATCTTGCAACTGGGGCTCCCGGCGGAGCGGCTGCCAAGCAGGTCTGCAACAACCTGTTCGGTGGATCGGTGCGCAACTTCTCCACGCAGCCAGGTGCCGGTGTTATCGCGGATGCGTTGCAGGTAGGCGTGCAGCACACGGTGACCAAGGGCTTCACAGGAGCGTTGGCCTACACCTGGGGCCGCACGAAGAACTCGACCAATGGTGCGTTCGGTTATCCGAACAAGCCCTTCATCCCCGGGCTGCAGCAGGAGTGGGCCAACGGCACTGACGATCAGCGCCACACGTTGACAGTGCACGGCTCCTACAACTGGAAGTACGGCTTGTCTCTGTCGTCGCTCTATCACTACGGCTCCGGTCTGGCGTTTGCCACGAGCTCGGGTTCGACCGTGAACGGCTACTCTGGTTCGACCCGCACGTTTGGCGCGGGTGTGACTCCTGTGGCCCCGGGCTTCACCGGGACCTGCCCGACTACAACCTGCACGACGATCTACGCTCCGCTATCGAAGGTCTCCTACGATGCGGGCTATGGCTACTACGTAATCCAGCGCGACGGATTCCGTGGCACGCCCTACCAGCGGCTCGACGCGCGGCTCCAGGAGAGCTTCCCCATCCACGAGCGCTTCCACGCGATTGTGGCGGTGGAAGCCTTCAACCTGGCCAACCATCCCAACTACGGAAACTTCGCGACGGCCGCGACCACCGGCACCGGAACCAACGCCTATGGCCACCCCACCGCAAGTTCGGGTAACCCGCTGGAGTACTTTGGACGTAATCTACAGTTCATCGGTCGTATCAACTTCTAAGCGCTGTTCGAACGCGCGGCACAACGCTCAACCGCGTTGTGCCGCGTTCCGTCGTCTTCCCCACTGCAGAGAGAAGGTCGGTTGCATGCTTCGCGCGGTTGTCACTCGTATCGTCCTGCCCTTGTCGGTTGCGCTGTTTGTCGAGACATCGCTGTATGCTGCCGTCCCTGCGCAGCGAACCATTACCGTCACCGAAGGCACAAATGTGCAGGTGACGGTGTCGCCCGATGGCAAACAGCTCCTGGCGAATATCCAGGGGCTGATCTACTCGTTACCCTCGGGTGGTGGCTTGGCGAAAGAGATCACACAGCCGTTGCAGGAAGCCTCGCATCCGGACTGGAGCGCGAAGGCCGGACTGGTTGCGATCCAGTCCTACGCCGGTGGTACGTTTCATATCTGGACCATGAAGCCTGACGGCAGTGGCCTGAAGCAGGTGACGACCGGGCATGGGGACGATCGCGAGCCCCGCTTCTCGCCTGATGGGAAGACCATCGCCTTCACCTCCGATCGTGCCTTTGAAGGCTCGTACGACATCTGGACGGTGGATGTCGCGACGGGAAACCTCAACCGCATTACATCTTCCGCAGACGATGAGTTCGGCCCCAACTGGACCCCCGATGGAGCGTCACTGGCCTTCATCAGCGGTACCGGCAATGCAGGGCACGAGATCAAGCTCGTCGACGTGACGAGTGGTAAGCAATCGACGCTGGTGACGCTTCCTGCCACGAAGGGAACTCTGGAGGCGCCTAGCTTCTCTCCCGATGGCCGCAAGCTCGCTTATGTGCGCTTCGACTCTGCCGATGCCCCTGTGGGGCGTCCGGCGATGATCAATGATGCGCATCTCGTCGTGATTCCTGCTACGGGCGGCGAGGCTCTGTATGAAGGCAAGGCTGCGGATACCTTTCCGTTTCCTGCCGTGTGGCGCTCGAGCACAGAGCTCTACTACACGGGCGATGGCAAGATCCTGAAGACCAACCTCCTTGAAGGCACGGAAACCGCGGTGAGCTTCTCCGCGCCGATCCCGGCGAACAAGCCGACGTACACGCCGAAGAAGTACGACTTCGATTCGACGGCAACGCATCGCATCAAGGGCATCTATGCTCCGGCGCTCTCGCCCGACGGCAAAAGCATCGCGTTCGTCGCGCTGAACCAGGTGTTTGTCATGCCTGTAGGTGGCAAGCCAGTGGCGATCACGCATGACATGTTCTACAAGCAGGGCCCGGCATGGTCACCGGACGGCAAGTGGCTCGCCTACGTGAGCGACCGCGATGGCATCGAGAATGTTTACCTGCACGACATTAGTGCGACGAGTGATGCCGGCGACAAGCGCGCTCTGCCCAGCGAGTCCGCGCAGATCATGCCCGCGTGGTCCCCCGACGGCAAGCTCATTGCTTTCCAGGATCACACCATGGCGACGATGGTCGGCGATCTTGCGACGAAGAAGATTCGCACACTGGCTCCGACGACGTTCTTTCCCGGCCGCGCTGCGTTCTCGCCCAATGGCAAGACGGTCGCCATTGCGACGATCAAGCCATACACCAAGCGCTTCCGCGAGGGCACCAGCTCCATTGTGACCGTCGACCTCGCGACTGGCAAGCAGATGACCTTCTCTCCCGCGCCGTTTGAGTCCGTCACAACGCGTACTGAAGATGGCCCGATCTATTCACCCGATGGCAAGGCGATGGCCTTCGTGATGGATGATCTGCTCTACGCGATGGACGTTGACGCGGACGGCCATCCGATGGGCAAAGCATACGCGCTCAACGACGAGACGACCGATGCTGTGACCTGGAGTGGCGACTCGAGCAAGATCCTGTATCTCCACAACGGCGATTTGAGGCTGCTTGATCGGGCGACAAGGAGGGTGGAGACGATTCCCGTCGATCTGACGTTCGCGCAGGCCAAGCCGACACAAAAGGTACTCATCCATGCAGGTCGCTTCTGGAAGGGCGAGGGCTCACAGGAGCTTACTGATGTCGACATCCTCGTCACGGACAACCGCATTACCAGTGTGACGCCACACAGCGCTACGCCACCCGCGGGCGTGACTCGTATGATCGATGCGAGCAAGGATACGGTGCTGCCTGGCATGTGGGAGAACCATGCGCATCCGGACTCGGACAATGGCATCTACTACGGCGCACGCATGGGCAGGCTGTGGCTCGCATATGGCGTCACGGAGCTGAAGGGCCTCGCCGACAATGCGTATCGCGGAGTGGAGCATCGCGAGGTGTACCAGGCGAACCTGGCCCCGGGGCCGCGGCTATTCAATACGGGCGAGGCCGTCGATGGAGAACGCGTCTACTACCCGATGATGATTCCGACGACGTCGGAGGCGCAGCTGCAGCGCGAGTTTGAACGGCTGAAGGCGCTGGACTTCGACTTCGTGAAGCTCTATGTGCGGCTGCCGTTTGCCTGGGCACAAAAGGGCGCGACGTTTGGGCATGAGCAGATGGGCGTGCAGTCCGGCGGCCACTACCTGTTGCCTGAAGTGGACCTCGGCGAGAACGGCATGAGCCACATCAGTGCGACCTCGCGCTGGGGTTGGGCGTATTCGCGTTCACTGGTGGGCCGTAGCTACGAGGATGTCCACAAGCTGCTCGTCGATTCGGGCATGTGGGTGATCAGCACAACGTTCTCGCAGGCGCCGTACAAGGACGATCCGGGCATGGCGACAGATCCTCGGCAGGGCATCGCTCCGCCGTGGGAGCATGCGCGTTTGCAGGCGGCGGTGGCGGGAGCTGAGAGTGCCGACCAGACTCCGGCGCTGCAGCACCTGAAGGACGAAGAGATCACCGTCGCGGATGACTACCGCAAGGGTGGTCTGGTGCTCGCGGGTACCGATTCGCCTTTGGATATCCCGGCGACGAGCCTGCACGCGAATCTTCGCGCCCAGGTGAAGTTCGGCATGGAGCCGTGGCAGGCGCTTGAGACGGTGACGTATCTCCCCGCCAAGGCCTACGGCCTCACGAAGGACCTTGGCACGCTGGAGCCCGGCAAGCTTGCGGACCTTATCATTACCTCAGGCGATCCGCTGAAGAACATAGACGACGTGGCGAAGGTGCAGTGCGTCATGAAGAACGGCTTCCTGTGGAGCGTCTCTGACATTGCGGCTCCATTCACCAAGGTCAGCGCAGGCGCAGATGTTTGCCCCGCGCGCTGAGTCGCCACCACTGCACATTCCTTCGCAGACCTCTCTCCACCGTTTACCCGAACCGCGGGCCTAGCCAACAGCTTCACCAAGGAAACAAGCTTCGATGGGAATCAGTCGCAGGGAATTTCTTACGCGCGTCGGCCATGCCGGCGGTTATGCAGCCACCTTTGCCACGATGCAGTCGCTGGGCTTGATGGAGATGAAAGGGCAGCGCACGAAGCCGATGCCGGTCGCTCCGGGACTCGGCAAGGGCACGAAACTCGTTGTTCTCGGCGGCGGCATCGGTGGCCTTGTCACTGCCTACGAAGCTTACAAGCTGGGATATGACGTCACGTTGCTGGAGGCTCGCGATCGTCCGGGTGGCCGCAACTGGAGCGGACGCAAGGGCACGGTGATCGAGTTCGTCGATGGCACGAAGCAGCCGATCGACTGGGAAGAAGGCAACTACCAGAACCTCGGTCCGGCGCGTCTGCCGAGCACGCACTGGACGATGCTGAACTATTGTCGTGAGCTCAAGGTTCCGCTCGAAGTGGAGATCAACACCTCGCGCTCCACGCTGCTGCAGAACGACAAGGCCAACGGTGGTGTGCCGGTGGTGCAGCGCAAGGCGATGAACGATACGCGCGGCCGTGTGAGCGAGCTGCTCAGCAAGTGCGTCGCGCAGGGTGCGCTCGACACAGAGCTCAGCGCAGAAGATCGCGAGCGTATGAAGGAGTTCCTCACGACCTACGGCCCGCTGGATAAGACCGGTAAGTACCTCGGCTCGGACCGCGCGGGCCTGAAGGTCACGCCCGGTGCGGGGGATCAGACCGAGGTCATCGAGACGCCGCAGGACATGCACATGCTGCTCGATGAAAGCTTCTGGGGCGGGCTGTTGTATGAGGAGGCCTGGGACTGGCAAGCGACGATGATGCAGCCGGTAGGCGGCATGGACCGCATCCCGTATGCGTTCGCGAAGGCGCTCGGTTCCATCGTGCACTACAACTCGCCCGTAACGGAGATTCGCCGCGCCGACCATGGCGTGAAGATTTCGTACCTCGACAATGGGGCGCCGAAGGAGATTGAGGCGGCGTATTGCGTGGTCGCGATGCCGTTTTCGATCCTGAAGAAGATCCCCAACGACTTCTCGCCGGAGGTCAAGACCGTCATCAACGGCTCGACGATGGCGAACTCTTACAAAATGCCGTGGGAGGCTCCGCGCTTCTGGGAGACGGACTTCAACATCTATGGCGGCCTGTCGTTTCTGGCGCAGGGTCCGAGCCCGGTCTGGTACCCTAGCGCGAATCTGATGGCCGAGACGGGCATCATCGTCGGCGGCTATACGGACGAGTACTCGCAGCCGGGCTTTGCCGCGCTGTCCATCAAGGAGAAGCTGGAGCAGTCGAAGCTATCGATCGAGAAGCTGCACCCAGGCTGCTCGAAGTTGCTGCGCAAGGGCATCTTCATGGGCTGGGCGCATGTGAAGTGGAACGAAGGTTCGTGGATCCGCAGCTACGGCGGCGGACCGCAGGGCTACGAGACCATGATCAAGGCCGACGGTCCCTTCTACTTCGCGGGAGATACCATCAGCAACATCGTGGGATGGCAGGAAGGCGCAGCGCTGAGCGCGCGGCGCGCCGTCAACATGATTGGAGAGCGCACGAAGAGCGCCCATCTCGCCCCGCCTGCGGCATCTCCTGAAACCCGCGCGTAGTCGCCGCACTTGTGCCGCGCTGCGGCGGAAGCAGCGCGACGGGCCCACTTCGCTTCCCCGGGAAGCGCCGCTCGCGTGATATCGTCGCGAGTACACACCTCATCACAACAGCAATCTGGAGGCATCCATGAAGTTCGCTCTCAAGTTCCTTGCGCCTGCTCTGCTCGCCGTGGCCGGCGTGGCGCACGCACAGACCGTCGTCAAGCATATCCAGACCGAGAAGGCCGCGATCGCAACGGGCGTCTGGGCGGGTGACACGTACTACCTCAGCGGCCAGCTGGCATCGCCGATTACGCCAGCTGATCCGGCCAAGGGAACTGCCGCCGACTACGGCGACACCAAGGCCCAGGCTGCCAGCATCTTCCCGAAGATCCAGGCTGCGCTCAAGGAGCAGGGCCTCGACATGAAGGATGTCGTCAAGATGACCGTATTCCTCGGCCCGGATCCGAAGACCGGCAAGCTGGACTTCGCGGGCATGCAGTCGGAGTACGTGAAGTTCTTTGGCACCAAGGACCAACCGAACAAGCCGGCTCGCTCGGCCTTTCAGGTCGCCGCGCTCGCTGCCCCCTGGGCGGCGCTCGAAATCGAAGTGATCGCGGTCAAGAGCAAGTAATAGAGCTACTTACGGTACTTTCGTCCGTTCGAGCTCTAGATGGGAAGGGAAGGCCATCCGGCCTTCCCTTTTTCATGTCGTGAAGGGCCCCGATCATCCCATAAAGGATCGCAGAAAGACTACGACCAGCCAGGGCTGCGGGGATATCGTGTGTGATGGCAACTGGGCAGTTTAGGGCTGTTTTGTACAACTTTTGCCCTATAGAAGGGCGGCTTGGGGGCCGATAGCCTCCAAGCTAGGTTCTCGCCCATTTTGCGGGCTTTTTCCATCTGATGCAGACAGAACTGCTCGACATCATCATTATCGGTTGCCTGGTCCTGTTGTTCGCCGCGACGTATCGGACGCGCGCGACGACGATGGTGCGTGCCTGGACGGTGGGATGGTTGTTGGTGCTGGTGCATTTCACGGCCCTCCTGATCCACTCACATAGTGCGTTTGGCCAGCGGCTTGTCGACACCATCAGCCTGAGTGCGCTGGTCGCCTGTGCTGCCGCGTTCCTTCTGCCCGCAGCTCCTGTCGAGGATTGGCGTCGTCAAGCGAAGCTCGTCGCGGTGGCCGGTGTGGCCTCGATGCTGGGCATTCTCCTGGCGGTGTGGGGCGTCGTGGAGCCGTTCCCGTACTACGTCGCACTGGGCGTCGGAGAATTCGCCGCAGTGGTCTATGCGCTTCGCCTGCGCCGAAGCTCCGGTACCGCCGCAACGGCTGCTTTGCTGCTCACGTCCGCGGCGAGCAGCGGCTGGATCGTCTGGACGATCGTGCGTGGTCGCCATGACATTGGCATCTCCGCGCTGTTGTGTGAATTTTTCCTGTACGTCGCGATCGCCTACATGGCGCGCTTTCATCGCATCTCTGGCGGGTCGCTGGCGGTGTCGTGCGGCCTGGTTGCGTGGTCCGCGGTGTTTCCTGTGGCGGAGTTCTGTGGCCACCTCGGTATCGCCAACAGCATCAGTCCGGAGTTCTGGAACGTTCCCAAGTACTTCGTCGCGTTCGGCATGATCCTGTTCCTCCTCGAGGACGAGGTGCGTTCGGCCTCCAGTGCCAGCAAGCACTATCAACTGCTGTTCGAGGGCAACCCGCAGCCCATGTGGATTGCTGACCCCGAGACCCTTGCGATCGAAAGCGTCAACAATGCAGCAGTGAAGCAGTATGGCTTCACGCATGAAGAATTTTGCCGGATGCATGTGACTGGCCTCTTCGCAGACCGGGATGACGAGGCGGACGTGCTCAAGTCGCGTGCGCTGCTGGCTGACCCGGAGCCAAAGGCTCACCGCCGTCGCGATGGCTCAACCTTCCTGGCTCAGGCCACGACGCGCCGCATCGACTCCGCCGGACGTACCCTGGCACTCACGCTCGTCGAAGACATCACCGATCGTCAACAGCTCCACGACCGGCTGCTCCACCAGGCCAACCACGACCTGCTTACCGGGCTGCCCAATCGCGCGTACCTCGAGCAGACACTGAAGCAGACGCTGATGCATTCGCAACGCTACGGTCGCCAGTCGGCCCTTTTGTGCCTCGACGTCGATCGCTTCAAGCAGATCAACGATACGTATGGTCACGCGATGGGCGATATCTGCCTCCAGGAGGTCTCGCGGCGCATCAGTTCGCGTCTGCGCTCCATCGATATGGCCGCCCGTGTGGGTGGCGAAGAGTTTGCGGTCGTGCTGCACGAGATCGCCATGCCCAGCGACGCACAACGCGTCGCTGCGGACCTGCTGCAGACGTTGCATGCCCCCTTTCGCACCGGAGGTTTCACCATTGAGCTCACCGCGAGCATCGGCATCGCGGTGTATCCGCAGGATGCCATGGATGCTGCGAGGCTCTGGCGCAACGCCGACTGCGCGATGTATCGCGCCAAGCGCGCCGGCGGCAACCAGTTCCTGTGCATGTCGCCGGAGATCGGCATCGAGACCTCCGAAGCCAATGAGCTGGAGATTCTGCTCCGCCGTGCGCTCAAAGGCGGTGGCGGCCTGGAGATGTACTTCCAGCCGCTCTACAAGACGTCAGGCGACCTCGCGAGCATGGAGGCACTGGTGCGCTTCCATCATCCGCGTCTGGGCATGATCTCGCCCGACCGATTCATCCCCATCGCAGAAGAGAACGGACTCATCGTTCCGCTGGGGACATGGGTGCTGGAGCGCGTATGCGTGCTGCTGACGGAGTGGCGAGCCCAGCGGCTGCCGCTGGTGCCGGTGGCCATCAATGTCAGCTCGAGGCAGATTACGCGGCCCGACTTCGCGCACATGGTCGTCGACATGATCCAGCACTTCAAGCTTGATCCGCACATGCTGGGCCTTGAGATCACCGAGACCGCGATGATGCGTAACGTGGCCGAAGCCACGCGACAGGTCTCGATGCTGGCGTCGCTCGGGATCGCCTTCTCCATCGATGACTTTGGCACGGGCTACTCGTCACTCGGACAGATCGACAAGCTTCCGGTGCAGACGTTGAAGATCGACCGCAGCTTCACGCAGCGGTTGTGCCGCCCCAACGGCACGTACTCCATCGTGGACGCGATCATCTCGATGGCGCACAGCCTCGGGCTGGAGGTTGTCGCAGAAGGTGTCGAGGATGGCGACCAGCTGCAGCGCCTGCGCGACCTCAACTGCGACGTCGTGCAGGGCTATCTGCTCTCGAGACCGATTCCCGCGAGCGAGGTTCCGGGGCTCCTTCAGAACCGAAGCACCTTGCAGGCGTTCCTCCCGGAACGCATCACGACCTGGGTGGCATAGCACCCTCCTGCCTTGCCGGCCCCTTGACGGACCCTTGACGGCCTTCCGCGGGCTTCTTCCCGCGGCGTAGGATCGTGAGCATGGAAGCGCTCGACAACACCCTTGGTTGGGCTCGCGGCACACAGGATGCCGGCGCAGACTTCAGTCCCGACTACCTTACAGACGCCTCCGGCTACACCGGCCATGCGGAGCGGGTGATCATACCGAGCGATGAGGCTGAGCTTCTCTCTGTCCTCGCTGAGGCCCATCGGACATCGACGCCCATCACCATCGCAGGCGCTGGTACGGGCCTTACGGGCTCACGCGTGCCGCAGGGCGGCTGGGTTGTTTCGATGGAACGCTTCAACAAGCTCGAGATTCACACCGGCAGCGCGATCGTCGGCCCGGCTGTCCGCCTCATGGAGCTTCGCTCCGCGGCCTCCGCAACGGGGCAGTTCTATGCGCCGGACCCCACCGAGATCAGTGCTTCCATCGGGGGCAACATTGCAACCAATGCAAGCGGCTCCCGCAGCTTCAGGTTCGGAGCCACACGTCGGCATGTCATTGCACTCAAAGTCGCTTTGCTGGATGGCACCGTGCGCTGGTACCGGCGCGGGGAAGCTATCGACTTCGAGGTGCCGTCTCTGCCGCGGCCCGAGGTAACCAAGAATACTGCTGGCTATCAGCTATCGCCAGGCATGGACGGGGTGGACCTCTTCATCGGCTCCGAGGGCACGCTGGGTGTGGTCGTGGAGGCAGAGGTTGCGCTGCTCCCTGAGCCTGCAGATGTCTTCTCCGGAGTGATCTTCTTTGCAAGCGATGACGCGGCGTTGGACGCCGTGCGCGCATGGCGTCCGGTGTCCGAGCTGCGCATGATGGAGTATGCCGACGATCTATCGCTGGAGCTGCTGCGCACGCGCTATCGTGACATTCCGGCTTCGGCGAAGGCTGCCCTCATGATCGAAGCCGAGGGCTCTGACCTCGATACGTGGTACGAGCGCCTCGAGGCCCAGCATGCCTTGCTGGATGACTCATGGTTCGCGCTGAATGATCGCGATCGTGAGCGCTTTCGAGCCTTCCGTCATGCCATGCCGCAGCTGGTGGTGGAGACAATGTCGCAACGGGGCTTCCTCAACATGGGCACGGACTATGCGGTGCCTCTGGATCGCGATCGCGCCCTGCTGGCGTACTATCGCAAACGCTGCGGTGAGGAGTTGGGCACACACTATGTGATCTTCGGGCACATCGGCGACGCGCACCTGCATCTGAACATGCTGCCTGCCACCAAAGCTGAGGCGGAGCGCGCGGCGGCGTTGCTGAAGGAGTTCGCGGCGTACGCGGTGCAGCTTGGAGGCACAGTGTCAGCCGAGCATGGACTCGGCAAGCGGAAGGCGCCGCTGCTGGAGTTGCAGTACACGCCTGACCAGATCGACGCGATGCGGATGGTCAAGCAGCGGTTCGATCCGCAATGGCTTCTGGGGCGGGGAACGCTGTTCGGTGCTCCGTTTGCGGTCTCGCAGACCACCGCAGGTTAGCGATCTCCCATCACGATGACCGCCGAGCCGACGACGTCCTCCTGCTTTGCAGCGAGCAGCGCCTCGTTCGCCCGCTCCAGCGGGAACTGCTGCGAGGTGGGCCGTATGCCAATCTCCGCGGCGATGCGCAGGAAGTCCTTGGCGTCCTGGCGGGTCATGTTGGCAACGCTGCGGATCTGCCGCTCCATCCACATGAAGCTGTCGTAGTCGAAGGCGGGCATCTGGTCCAGGTGGATGGCGTTGATGGCGACGATTCCGCCCTTGTCCAGCGACTTGATCGCCGCGAGCACGACGCTGCCCACCGGGGCAAACGTTACGGCAGCATCGAGCTTCACCGGGGGCTGGTCGAGCGCGTCGCCAACCCAGTATGCGCCCATACCGGAAGCCTCCTCGCGGTGCCGTTCCCCGCGAGTGGAGACATAGACCTCGCAGCCCCAGGCCTGCAGAACGGGCATCACCAGCCGCGCCGAAGCTCCAAAGCCAAACAAACCGACGCGCATGCCTTGCTTCACCTCAGCCACACGCAGGCTGCGAAAGCCGATCATCCCCGCACACAACAGCGGCGCCGCGACCGTGGGTTCAAGCTCCATCGGCAGCGGAATGAGGAAGTCGGTCCGCGCGGTAGCGTACTCTGCATACCCCCCATTGCGCGAGTAACCCGTAAACACCGCGTTGTCGCACAGGTTCTCACGACCCGTGGTGCAGAACTTGCAGCTGCCGTCGACGCCACCCATCCACGAGACTCCTACCCGGTCGCCGGTACGAAGCTCCTTCGAGCCGGTGCTGACGACCTCCGCGACGATCTGGTGGCCGGGGATCAGCGGGCGCAGTTTCGCGGGCAGGTCGCCCTCGACGATGTGCAGGTCGGTGCGGCAGACGCCGCAGGCCAGCACCTTCAACAGCGACTCTCCTGCTGCGGGGACGGGGATGGCAACTTCCTCGAGCGTCAGCACCGGATGCTGTGGCGTGACCGGGCCGTTGCGGGCTGTGCCATGGAATACAGCTGCGCGCATCGTCTTGTTTGCCATGGACTCCCTTCAGAGCTAAGAAGCATTCCCTGTGGGAGGCAGATGGAAGTCTGCATAAAGCATGCGGGCTGCGGTGAGGCACAGCGATGTGCCGAAGGCGATGAGATAGCCGTAGACCAGCATTGCCAGCACCTGCGCAGTGAGTGTGTCGATGAGGAAGATGCGGATTCCGGCATAGACGAGCGCAGCCAGCAGAGCGACCGTGGCAGCGGCGTAGTTCCAGCGCGAGATCGCGCGTGTGCTCGCGTGGTGCGCCACGGCAAACTCGGAGATGGAAGTGGCGAGCGCCTGCGCGGCGACCAGCACAAGGAACCAGTGCATCTGCGAGTGGCTGAAGAAGGTCATGTAGATCATCACTCCCACGCCGATGCCGACCACGCCCTGGACCCGGAGCGCAAAGCGAGCCTTGGCAGTCGCTGCCATGTAGCTGGAGATGCAGACCAAGACACTGTCGAAGACGCCATAGGCTGCCAGCGAGACGATGGAGACGCTCATCGCCAGAGGACGCAGCAACACGGTGCGTGTCATATCGGGAACGACGAGGATCGCACTGCCTGCGATCAACGCCAGTAGTCCTCGTCCCAGGGTGGTCCACCAGAAATGTTGTTCATGCCGCATGGTTCGGGCCCTCGGGGCCATTGTCGACCCATCGGGGTCGCCACGCAACATCCCGCATCACAGACGGCTCGAGTCCACAAGTGGGAATCCGCAACGGAAGATTGACGGGGCGTATCGAGGGTGTAGGATGGCCCCCGATAGAATGTGTTATCCCCGTATGAACGACAGAGCAGAAAGAACTAGATCGTCCTCCGCAGCAGCAACCTGGCTCAATCCGGAGCGCTGGCTGGCCTCCATCGTCGAGAGCTCGGACGATGCCATCATCGGGGAAAGCCTCGACGGAGTCATCACCAGTTGGAACGCAGGCGCTACCCGTATCTTCGGCTACAGTGCCGAGGAAGCTGTCGGCCAGACCGTTACCATCCTTTCCTGGCCTGGAGAAGAGGCGCGGGTCGCAGCATACCTCGCAAAGCTCCGCCAGGGAGAGCGCGTCGACCATTTCGAGGTGGTGCGGAGACACAAGAGCGGTCATAAGCTGTTGGTTTCGCTCAGTCTTTCGCCCATCATGGACGACGATGGAGAGATTGTGGGCATCGCGAAGATTGCTCGCGATCTGACTGCCCAGCGCGCCGCAGCCGATCTACTGGCCGAGCGCGACTCCCAGCTGGCCCTGTTGACCGAGAAAGAGGCCACGGCACGTGGGGAAGCGATCTTCGAGCGCAGGTTCCACGAGCTGCTGGAGCACGCTCCCGACGCGATCGTGCAGGTCGATTCTCAAGGGAAGATCGTCGTTGCAAACTTCACGGCGGCAACGATGTTCGGCTACGCTCCCGGCGAACTCCTGTCGCTTCGCGTCGAGGAGCTGATCCCGCACTCGGCGCGTGCAGGGCATGACCAGCATAGAGCGCAGTTCATGGCGGCCAACCGCACCCGGCCCATGGGACAGGGGCTGGATCTGCACGCGCTCCGCAAGGATGGTTCGACGTTCCCGGTCGAGATCAGCCTGTCCCCGGTGAGGGCTGGGGAAGAGTCGTTTGTGACGGCGGTGATCCGCGACGTGACGCAGCGTCGCGAGGCCGAGGTCCGGATGCGCGACCTGCAGGAGACCTACATGGCGGAACTCCGCGAGCGCCAGGCCGAAGCGGAGCGGCTGAACCGTCTCAAGAGCGAGTTCATGGCCTCCATCAGCCACGAGCTGCGCACGCCCCTGCACACTGTCATCGGCTTCGCGGAGCTGCTGGCCGAAGAGACAGAAGCCCAGCTCAACGATCGCCAGCGGCGCTTCCTGGACCATATCCGGAAGGACTCCGAACACCTTCTCGGCCTCATCAATGATGTGCTGGACCTGAGCCGGATCGAGGCGGGTGGTCTCACCCTGCATACCGAACTGGTCGGCCTTCACGCGGTGGCGGATGAAGCGGTCGAGTCGATCCGGCCTTATGCGGAGTCGCGCAACGTCGCGGTCCACCTCGCCCCATCGATGAACTTCGATGTAGTGGCGGACAGGTTGCGGCTGCGGCAGGTCCTGACGAATCTGCTCTCCAACGGGGCCAAGTTCACGCCTGCTGGAGGCTCTGTATCGGTTCGGGCGCGTCGCGACGGTCATCTCGTGGAGATCACGGTAGAGGACACGGGCGTCGGCATTCCCACGGACGAATGCCAGCGCGTCTTCGAGAAGTTCTATCAGGTGGGTTATACCCCGGTGGGGGTGCGCGAAGGTACCGGGCTCGGCCTGGCCATCTGCCGCCAGCTGGTGGAGATGCAGGGCGGAAGCATCTGGGTCGAGAGCGAGCTGGGTCAGGGAAGCCGCTTCTGCTTCACACTCCCGGCGGTCGTGGTGTGACGCCGGTCACCTTCGGGGCCATCGCGGTCTTCTAGCCTCGAGGGGTGACCACCGATACCAAGGCGCGTCCGGGCCAGGGCCCACTCGCGAGTAAGAGAGCCCTGGTGGCCGACGGAAGTACAAGCACCCGCGAGCTGCTATGCACCATCCTGGAAGACAACGGGATGCAGGTGCAGGCTGTCTGCTGCTGGAGTTGTGTCCCGGCCGCGGCGCTGAAGTTCTCGCCCGATGTGATTCTGCTGGATGTCTCGTGGTTCAACGCAGAGAGCCCGGCAATGCTCGCGGACCTGCGTTCGATCCCACAATGTGGCGCTGTGCCCTTGATCGCCCTCGCGCCCACTGCGCTCTACCCGGAGCCTCATTCGATGGCTGAGGCGGGATTCGCTGCGGTGCTCCCCAAGCCGATCACCCCGCAGAGTCTGCGTCGGATCGTGTTGCGTCAGCTTGCGGGCGCTGCGTAGCGGAAGATCGCAGCCACGCGGTCGTCTTTGCAGGGTTAGAGCAGGTCGTAGCGCTTCAACTTGTAGCGCAGCGCATCGCGTCCGATCCCAAGCCGGCGGGCTGCCTCAGATTGGTTCCCGTCGGCTTCCTTCATCGCCTGGGTCACGAGCCGCTTCTCTTGCTCTTCCAAAGTGAGCGTCGTGCCGAAGCCGCAATCATCGGGGGCAGCTCCGTTCAACCGTTCAGGTTGGACGAGGTGGTCGGGAAGCGAGTCGACGTCGATCAGGTGGCCCTCAGTCAGCATGCAGGCACGGCCGATGACATGCTCCAGCTCACGAACGTTCCCGGGCCAGCTGTGACGTTCGAGCACTAGCGTGGCGCGTGGAGTCAGGCCATCGATTGGCTTGGCGAACTCGTGGGCAAACTTGCGCATGAAGTGCCGGGCCAGCAGGGCAATATCTTCGGGGCGATCCCGCAAGGAAGGTACCGCCAGCTCCACCATCGCCAGGCGATAGTAAAGGTCCTCGCGAAACTTGCCTTCTGCTATCGCAGATTTCAAGTCTTTGTGGGTAGCGGCGACGATGCGGACGTTGACTCGCTTCGGGGTGAGCCCACCGACGGGCATCACCTCCTGATTCTGAATGGCACGCAGCAGCTTTGCCTGCGTCGCCATCGGCATGTCGCCGATCTCGTCGAGAAACAGGGTGCCACCGTTGGCGAGGTCAAAGAGGCCGGCCTTGTCGCGGTCGGCGCCGGTAAAGGCGCCCTTCACGTGGCCAAAGAGCTCGCTCTCGAAGAGCGTCTCCACCACGGCCGAACAGTTCAGCACAACGAACCGGCCCTTGAGGCCTCCGCGCAGATGCAACGCCTGCGCGATGAGATCCTTGCCGGCTCCGGTCGGGCCTTTGATCAGGATGGAGCGGAAGTGCGGCGCGACGCGCTCGATCATCGCAAAGAGCTCCCACATCTTGTCGCTGCGGGCCACAAGCCCTTCGAACTCCATCTCCGCACCGGAGTGCGCGCGTTGCCGCCGCGCAGCGGAGTCGATCAGAGCCGAGACGCGCTCCCGCAGGAGCGAGAGCTTTACCGGCTTCTGCAGATAGTCAGCAGCACCCGCACGGATCGCAGCGACCGCCGTCTCGGTGGTGTAGTGGGCTGTCATCAGGATTGCGTCGATCGCCGGGTCGAAGGCGACGACGTGATCCAGCACCTCGAGGCCACTCATTCCCGGCATGACGAGATCTGTCAGCACCAGGCGCGGCCGGTGCTGCTTCACCAGCTCGATGCCGTCAACGGGGTTCGAGGCCGTGAAGATCTCCAGTCCCGGACGGGCGAGGGCGGCGGAGAGCAGCTCGAGGCTGCCAAGGTTGTCGTCGATCACGACGATTGAAACGGAGTCGATCATGACCTTCTGTCTGGTCACCGATTGGTGAGAGCTTCCGCATGGAATACGGGGTCAAGAGCATCGTACCTCGCCGTTCCCGCAACGCACCACCCCCTTCGTAAGATCACCGTGGCTATGAGGTCCACTACGGATTGCCGCCGCCTGCGCGCAAGATAGCGCGATATGACGCACGCGTTGCGCCATATCACGCAGTTTCATGTGATCGCGCACCGCCATCACACCGAAAAGTGACCGAAAACGCGAACTTCGAGTTTGGCACGGCAGTTGCTCTATCCCAGGTGTAACGAATTCAAGCACTCCACCGGGAGAAGCCACAATGATGAGCAAGTGCACCAACTGCCCCAATGCAAACGGATACGCCTTCTGCGGAATGAGCGGAGAGGCACGCGCCTTCATGGAGTCCAACTCGGTGTACATGGAGTACCCACGCGGCAGCGTCTTGTTCCGCGAGGGCGATCGCCCCAACGCCATCTACGTGATGTGCTCCGGTAAGGTGAAGGTCTCGGTGAGCTCGCAGGAGGGACGCACTATGATCCTTCGCATTGCGAAGGCAGGCGACGTGCTGGGCCTTAGCGGAGCGCTTGACGGCGCCGAGCAGGAGACCACGGTTGAAGCTCTCGAGCCGGTCCGTGCCCGCGTGCTGCACCTGAACCACCTCACCACCATGATGCAGCAGTATGCCGAGGTCAGCCTGGGTGCTGCGAAGTCGATGGCGCGCGACTACCGCGCCGCCTTTGAAGAAGCTCGCCTCGTGGCTCTGCCCAGCTCGCCTGCCGGCCGTATCGCACGCCTCATCCTTGACTGGGCGGAAGAAGCCCGCCGCAACTCCAGCCCCTTCGTCACGATGTCGCTGACCCACGAAGAAGTTGCTTCCATGGCGGCTACGACGCGTGAGACGGTGACACGCACTTTGAGCCGCCTGCGCAAGGAGAAGGTCATCTCCACCCGCGGCGTTGCTCTCACGGTGCTTCAACCCAACGCACTGCAACGGATGTCGGCCTGCTAAACGCTGGACCGCCAAGAGCGCTGCGGCTGGTTCCGAGCTGCGGCGAGTGTAAGAGAATTTCAGGACTGTAAAACCTGCGGTTTTCGTAGTTGGAGGGAGCGATCGATGCTCCCTCCATTTTTTTGCGTGTTGAGCCAGGCCCGACACGCGGAAGAAAAAGGGCGGTCCGCCTCGTCCAGTCGGACCGCCTAGTGAAAGTGCGACCTGCGGTTTAGCTTCGTGAACTAGCTCCGCAGAAGCATGACCGGACACTCGGCCTCGGCCATCACCCGGAAGGAGCGGCTCTCGTTCAGCAGAGAAGCCGAGGTCTGTTCATCGGTGGCGAAGACGATCCAGTCGGCCGCAGCCTGGCGCGCGATGCGCACCACCTGGTCGGCTACCCTCCCTTCGACGACCTGCAGGTGTACATGCTCTGGCAGGAGGCCTGAGGCTGTCGCGAGCTGTCCCAGCGCGTGGTGTGCCCATTGCAGGATCCGGCCAGGATTCACCTTGTTCTCGGGGCTGTCGTCGAGCACATGCAGTAGCGTCAGGTGTGCTTCAGCAGCCTTGGCAAGCTCCGATACCTGGCTCACGGCCACTTCGTAGCCGCCTTCGAAGGAGACGGGATGCAGTATGTGGCGGGGCGTCGCGCTCCGTTCGTCGGTGCGCGCCTTGGGGCCCACGATGAAGAGGGAAGAGTGGCCTTCCGCGATCAGCTGGTGCGCAACTGACCCCAGGGCAAGCTGACGCAACTTGCCTCGGCCGTGCGTGCCCATGATGATGCGTGCGGAGTTATGAGCTGCGCGAGCTTCCGTACCGACGACCTCAGACGGCGTGCCGATACGGACTGCGACCTCGCAGCGTATCCCGGCTGCCTGGATGCGAGCCACGGGCTCGCCCAGGGAAAGTCGAACTTCCTCGATGAGCTGTGCGGGGCCGGCGACGGGAACCTCCGCGCCTCCCATCGATGCTGCATACAGAGGGGAGATGCCATGCACGAGAACGATGTTGGCTCCTGCCGTCTGGGCCTGCGCAATGGCGTGTGGCAGAAGGCTGCCGAGGTCGGTCAAGTCCGTTGCAACCAGGATCTTCTCTGGATGTGCTATCGAGAACCGGCGAGTAGGTTGAAGAGTCGATGCTGCCATGGTGTCACCTCTTGATCCTCCTTGCTTCGGTTGTACTGCGTCGCCTGTCCGCGCACGGTGCGAGGAGGTACGCGGGCCGGTGATGAAGGTCACTCGGACGTTGGGGAGTCCAGAGCTCGTTTATTGGGAAGCGCGCGTCTCCTCATCCAGCTCGGCCTTGGGGATGAACTTGTAGCCCGAAAAGATGGAGTCCATCAGCCCGCTCTCTTCTTCGATGGAGACAAGGGCCGCGGTGTAAATGTGCTGGAGGAAGAAGATCCAGAAGACGAACATGATGCAGAAGTGAATCTCGCGCACATACTGGATGCTGATCAGCGGTTGCACCCAGCCAAAGGCTGCACGGATCCACGGCGTGCTCAGCGTCTGCGAGTACAGATCGAAGCCGGTGAAGATCTCCACCAGCGCCAGCATGTAGATGCCGAAGTACGAAAGGCCTGCCAGCGGATTATGGCCAATGTAGGACACCGGCCTCCAACGCAGGAAAGAGTAGTACGTCGCCACCTTGAAGATGCCGCGGAAGCGCTCCTTTGTGGTGGGCACGTACTGGTCGATCGCCACGTACCTGTTGCCGAAGAAGAACCAGAAGATCCGCATCGCAATGCAGATGGCGAAGGCATAGGCCGACAGGATGTGGATGAAGCGCATGTCGCCCATCACCCAGTCGCCGTATCGATCTGCGTCGATGTATGGCGCGTGCATGTAGTAGCCCGTGATGGAAAGCGTGCAGATGCTCGCCACCATCATCCAGTGCGCGACGCGCACTGGAAGCTCCCAGATGTAGACGCGCACCTGGTCATAGGCATTTTCCTTCCCCAGGGGGACAGCGTGACTGGTATGTGCTGCGCTCATCGTGCGCCTCCGATACTCGTGAGTCCCGACGCGTATTCCGACGCGTGTTTCAAATGGTTGTTCATCCCGGCTTACTGGAGGCTATCGAGGTTCTCAGGCGGTGTGGGCTTGTCCGGCGGACGTACCTTGTCGCGAACCATGTTGGCGCCGACCTGCACCACCGTGGCCGCGGCCACGAGACCCACGGCAGTCCAACCGATCTCCTCCGCCTTCACATCGACGCCGAAGCCAGGAACCTTGGGCAAGCGGTTATAGAAGGGCGAGCGCGTGTCCCAGAACTTCGGTGCAGCGCAGCCAATGCAACCGTGGCCAGCCTTGATAGGCCAGCTCGTCGCATCGTTGTAGCGCACCACCGGGCAGTTGAAGGTGGACTCAGGACCCTTACATCCCATCTTGTACAGGCACCAACCCTTGCGCGCGCCTTCATCGCCCCACTCCTCGACATAGCGACCCGCGTCATAGTGAGCGCGGCGCTCGCATTGCTCGTGGATAAGGTTGCCGTAGGCAAACAGCGGACGGTTGAACTGGTCCAGCGCGGGCAACTCGCCAAACGTTAGATAGTGCACCAGCGCCGCAGCCGTATTCTGCGGGTTATGCGGGCAGCCGCCGAGGTTCACAAGGTGCTTGATCCCTGGGACCGCCTGTTCCACGCCGACAGCGCCCGTGGGATTGATGCCGGCGCCAACGATGCCGCCGTCCCAGGCACAGGCTCCTACCGCGAATACCGCTGCCGCCTTGGGCAGCACCTCCCGAGCGATGTCCAGGGCAGTACGTCCGCCGATGGTGCAGTACACGCCACCATCGCCCATAGGAATGGAGCCTTCGACGACGGCGATGAACTTGCCATCGTAATCTTTCATCACGCGATCGAGGGCATCCTGGGCGTGTGTGCCGCTGCCCGCCATGATTGTCTCGTGATATTCGAGCGACAGCACCTCGAGCACAATCTCCGCGATGCCTGGGTCGCTCACGCGCAGCATCGCTTCCGTGTTGCCCGTGCAGTCCTGGAACTCGAGCCACACCATCACGGGGCGCTTCGTCTTCTCCAGCGATTGCGCGATCACTCGGGAGTAGCGGGAGGGTAAGGCCATCGTTGCGGCCATGACGCTGCAGAACTTGAGGAACTTGCGCCGTGAGACGCCGCGGGCTTCCAGCGCTGTCCGTAGATCGAATTCGGGTGCCGTGCTCATACTCTCGCCATCCTGGGCTGAGATGCAGTGCGCCATGGGCGCTCCGCCGCTATGTCGAAGGACTACTCCCCTTCTCGAAGCTGCGAGCAAGTATTGGCTCCTGCACATACAAGCGGATGTGACATGCGTCACGTCCCCAGGTGTAAACCAGCCGCTAGGGTTGTTGTCGGAGGGATCCACCATGAGCGCCGGGTGTTCAGGAAAATGTCCAGGCTGTAAGAAGCGTCAGGAAGAGGAGAGCAGAACTTCCTCACTGATCCAGTTAGTGGCCGACAAACTCAAAGGCGGCAGCGAGAGCTCGGAGGCTGCTGTGGAGAGCAGCGCGCGCGGCTTGATGGTCGCAGAGATCCTCGCGCACGCCACCAGCTTCGTGGTCTAAGTCGCGTTTCGCCCGAATTGCCGTCCCGCGTACAGTGCGGTGTGACTCTCATCACCGTCGGTGGTATGTGGCAGAACGTAGCTTTTGGGCCGGGACATACGGTGCGATTTTCGACCTCGCCTCAGAGGCCGCGACACACCGCACGAGCCAGGCAGCGTGATGGAGGCTGAGTACAGCCAGCCTGCCGGCCGAGAAGGAGAAAGCAGCCATGGCACGTGTCGTAATCGATCCTGTCACACGTATCGAGGGTCACCTCCGCATTGAGGTGGAGGTGCAGGGCAACAGAGTTACCGATGCGTGGAGCTCCGGCACCATGTTCCGCGGTATCGAGAAGATTGTGCGCGGTCGCGATCCCCGCGAGGCCTGGATCTGGGCCCAGCGTATCTGCGGCGTGTGCACCACGGTGCACGCATTGGCATCGGTTCGTGCGGTCGAAGATGCTCTCGGCATCGAAGTGCCCGAGAACGCAAAGCTGGTGCGCAACATCATTGCGGGCACTCAAAATGTCCACGATCACATCGTGCACTTCTATCACCTGCATGCTTTGGACTGGGTCGATGTCACGCTTGCACTGAAGGCCGATCCTGCCAAGACCTCGCAGCTTGCGCAGTCCATCTCCGACTGGCCAAAGTCCTCGACCGCGTATTTCAAGACCGTACAGGACCGCGTGAAGACGCTGGTCGCGAGCGGCCAGCTCAGCCTCTTCTCAAGCGGCGACTGGGGCCACTCGGCGTATGTCCTCCCGCCTGAGGTCAATCTGCTCGCCGTGGCGCACTACATCGAAGCGCTCGATCTGCAGCGTGAGGTCGTGCGCATCCACGCTGTGCTGGGTGGCAAGAACCCCCACCTGCAGACCTATCTCGTCGGCGGCATGGCCTCGGGATTGGATCCCGATGAGCCGGGTGCAGCTATCAACTCGCAGACAGTGATGCTGCTTAACCAGCTCGCGAAGAATGCGGAGACCTTCGTCAAGCAAGTGTATCTGCCGGATGTTCTCGCGATCGCCAGCTTCTACAAGGATTGGTTCTCTATCGGTGAAGGCATCGGCAACTACATGGCCTATGGCGACCTAACTCTGGGCAAGCAGACTGACCCGGTGGGCTACTTCTTCCCGCGCGGCATCATCATGAACCGCGACCTCTCGAAGGTGCATGAAATGGACCCGCAGAAGATTGCCGAGTACGTAGCCCACAGCTACTACGACTATGATGGCGGACTTCATCCCTCGAAGGGCGAGACCAACCCCAACTACACCGGACCGAAGCCCCCGTTCGAGCAGCTCAATACCGATGGCAAATACTCGTGGGTCAAGTCCCCCCGCTATGACAATCACGCGATGGAAGTGGGGCCGCTGGCTCGCACCCTTATCGCCTACGCGAGCGGCCGCCAGAACGTGAAGCAGCAGGTCGATGGAGCGCTTGCCAAGCTCAACCTTCCGGCGACGGCGTTGTTCTCGACGATGGGCCGCATCGCGGCTCGTGCGATTGAGGCCGGCATCATCATTGGCGAGGTCGAGACCTGGATCAATAAGCTCGAAGATAATCTTGGCCACGGCAACGTGAGGATCCACGATGGCGCGATGTGGAACCCCGACAACTGGCCGAAGTCCTGCGCGGGCTTTGGTCTGGAGGAGGCGCCTCGCGGGTCGCTCGGTCACTGGATCGAGATTGAGGACAAGAAGATCGCCAACTACCAGGCGGTCGTTCCTTCGACCTGGAACGCTGGTCCCCGCGATGGCACAGGACAGCGGGGAGCGTATGAACAGTCTCTGCTCAATACACCCATCGCGAACCCAGACCGTCCGCTCGAGGTCCTGCGTACCGTCCACTCCTTCGATCCCTGCATGTCCTGCGCGGTACACGTAGTCCAGCCGAACGGTCAGCTCTACAGCACCATGCAGGTCGATGCCATGGCTTCGGCAGCTGCCAGTGGAGCGCTCTGCCTCGACGAGTAACGAGGCAGTGCCAAACCAAACACAAACTCAAAAAGTCGTCGCAACTACCGGGAGCGTTATGACTGATCGATCTCTTGCCACCCGAGGCGTACTTGGCCTCGGGAACCTGATGCGTATGGATGATGCCGTGGGGATGCTTGCGCTCGATGAGCTGGAAGCATCCCCAGAGCTTCCTCGCAATGTGCGGCTCGTTGAGGGCGGCACCCTCGGCCTCGAGATCATGGGCCGCATCGACGGCCTCACCCACATCGTCGCGTTGGACGCGGTGGACTTCGGCGCCGAGCCTGGTACTGTCGCTCGCTTTGCCGGAAAGCAGTTGCTGAACCTGCCGGTCTCCAAGAGCGTTCACCTCCTGGGATTCGCCGACCTGCTGGCTGCGCTGCAACTGCTGGGCACATCGCCGGAAGAGATCGTGCTCCTCGGCGTCCAGCCGGGTTCGACCGACTGGGGTACTGTCCCCACGGCTCCGGTACGCGCCGCCATGGCGACGCTGGTGAACCGCACGCTCGAGCAGCTCGCTCAATGGGAGAAGACGTCTCCCTCGACGGAATCCCAAACGTCCGTGGCGGGTTCAGCTCTCGCACAAGTCTGATTTTCCCTACCAGTTACTTCGAATTACAAGCCTGCCGTTCCGAATTGAAACTTACCCTTCGCACGGGTGAATCGGGAATCGCACTGCGTTGTCCGCTGAACGAACAGACTTTCTTGTCTGCCATATCTGTCGTTTCCCGTTCTGAAACTCAAGAGCCTGGAGCGTTTACGCGGCATCGCGCGAATCCCTTGTATTTACGGGGGCTTCGACACATTCTGGCAGCATCCATTTCTCCTTCAGGCCCGCATCGATAACAGCACTATCGCGCGGTTAGCGCCACGACGGAAAAAACCTGCACATCCGCCCGTGACGTCTGTCACACCCACTTTGGGGTGTTACTCCCTACTCTCAAGCAGAACAAGAAAAGTCCTGGCGCACGTTAGGCCAGGCTGAATGAGCGGACGTATGCATTATTTGCGGGTCGCAATTTGTAGGCGAGGCTGGACGCTGTACCTTCTGCCCATGTTCGCGATGCTGTTCCTTGCATCGGGAAGAACGTTGGCGGTAGCTCAGGATGCAACGCATCCTGCTTCGGGATTCGTAGGGTCGGAGACGTGTGCGACATGTCATGAAGACGTCGCCAAAAAACTGGGAGATAACCCGCACAGCCGCATCGAAGCGATGCACGGCAAGGCTGGAGCGTCATGTGAAAGCTGCCACGGGCCAGGGAAGGCCCACGTCGATGGCGGTGGCGACGTCACCAAGATCATCAACCCCGCCAAGGCCAATCCCAAGCAGATCAGCGAGACCTGCCTCACCTGCCATGCGGGCGCGCATCCCAACTTTCAGCAGTCGAATCATGCCAAGGCTGGCGTGAGCTGCGTCAGTTGCCATAGCGTGCATGCGGCGAAGGTGGAGAAGTCTCTTCTGAAGGCTCAGCAGCCGGATCTCTGCTTCACGTGCCATGCGGATCAGAAGGCCAGCTTCAATCAGCTCTTCCACCACAAGACACAGGAAGGCCTGATCAAGTGCAGCGACTGCCATGACTCGCACGGTACGTTCGAGGACAAGCAGCTCCGCACCACGGCGGACAAGAACGCAGTCTGCACGAAGTGCCACACGGAAACGCGCGGTCCCTTTGTGTTCGAGCATGTGCCGGTGAAGGCCGAAGGTTGCATGGCTTGCCATACACCTCACGGCTCCCAGAACGCGCGATTGCTCAACGTTCCTAACGTCAACCAGCTCTGCAATCAGTGCCACAGCGCTGTCGCTGCGGGCACCGTGCATGGGCAGGGTGCTGGCTCGTCGGATCAACCGCCGTGCATTGGGTGCCACAACTTCATCCACGGATCGAACATCAACCCGGCGTTTATCCGGTAGGTGTCCCGTGCGGCGTCCGTCCGGGAGCGGACGCCGCGACCAATCGAAGGTGGCCCACGCGCCGCCTCATGGATGGATCACAGCAGGTTTTAGAAGAAGAGGCTTGAGATGACGAACACAGAAAGGTTTTCTCGGCTGCCCGATGGGTCCCCGTATCTACTTCAATATCGGGGGATCACCAAGAGCATCGCGATTGCTACATTGCTGTTGACGGCAGGAGCCGCAGCAGCGCAGGCGCCGGTCACAACGACGTCCTCTGAGGTTGCTGCCCCGCAGGGCTACATCCTCCACCAGACCGCTGATCTTGGCGGGCACATGGCTGGAATCTCCGGAAGCGGAGCCATGTACGACACGCTGGTCAACATCCACCCCGGACCGCGGGTGCTGGGGCAGACCCTCACACTGCACGCCGCGCCTGGAACGAAGCACACTTTGTTTGATTCGCTGTCTGCGACCAGCAATGGCTTCGGTGGTGATCCCATCAACGTGGCCAAGCTGGACGTATCGAAGGGCAAGCTGTACGAGTTCAACGCGATGTTCCGCCGCGATCGTCAGTACTTCGACTACGATCTGCTCGGCAACCCATCCGTTCCGACGCAGACGATCCCCTACGGGATGGTGAACGGCGTGGCCACCACGGCAGGCATCACCCGGAACTTCATCCAGGACTCCCCGGTGATGTTCAACACCGTCCGCCGCATGACAGACACGCATCTGACCATCACTCCGCTGGCGCCCATCACCTATCGCTTCGGGTACTCGCAGAACATCTTCCAGGGTCCTTCGACCACACCGAATCGTTCGATCGGCAAGAACGACGCTCTCCTGGAGGAGTACCAGCGCAACAGCAACGACGACTTCAACGCTTCGATCGAATGGAAGCCTGTAGAGCAGACCCGCCTCACCTTTGAGGAGCAGGTCGACCACTACAAGGGCGACTCGTACTTCACGATCGCCCCGGGCCAGTTCAACGCACAGCTGCCTGACGGTACGCCGGTCGCCCTGGGCAACTGGGACGCAACCGCCAGCCCGTACACCATCTCGATGTGTAACACCGCGAGCATGGGTTCGGGCTACACGAATGCTACCAACTACACCATCTTCACGGCGCCGACGAATGGCAGCGCGCTGCCGGTCGTCAACCCGGCCTGCGCGGTCACTACAAAGTTCCTTCGTACGATGCCGACGCGCGCGCTAATCCCCACCGAGATGGTGCGGTTCCAGAGCTCGAGCATCCGCAACATCGAGATGAACGGCGACTTCCGCTACACGGTTGCGAACAGCAACCTGCCCAACTACAACGAGACCTGGGCCGGCCTCGACGGTATCATCCGTGGCTACACGCAGACGGAGACCGCAACGGTTCAGCGTCGCGTGGTCAGCTTCGACTACGGCATCGTGTGGAATGTCTCAAAGACCTTCACCCTGTCGGATCAGGTGGACTACTCCAACGTTCACCAACCCGGCACTGTGAACGGCACGCCTGGTGTCACGGTGAACACTCCGGCTCTGACGACGGGCAACGCCAACCTCAACTACAACGGACCTCTGGTTGCCGGTACGGCCTTCAGCGTCTCGGGCAACTCTGCAGGTACCGCTCAGTTGGGCTACTATGGCCAGCGGATCGTAACCAACAATGCCACCGTCGGCTGGGATCCCAGCGCGAGGGCAACGTTCGGCCTCACCTACCGCTACAAGACCCGCATGATCCTGCAGGGTGCAGGCAGTGGTTCTGCCGCGACGCTGGTGGGGATCGACGAGAACGCCGGTATCTTCCATGCGAACCTCCGTCCGCTGAAGAACTGGACGGTGAATGCTTCGGCTGAGATCAGCTACGACAACAACGCTCTCGTGCCGGTCAGCCCGCGTCAGCTGAAGCACTACCGGGTGCATACCCTGTATCGCATCAAGCCGTGGGCCACGCTCTCCGGTGCGTATAACGACATCGAGCGCCACAACAACACCAACAACACTGGCACCGTGTCGGCTGATGGTCCGCTGCAGCATGTCGACTACAACCGTACCGTAAGTACCGGCCTGAACCTGGCGCCGAGCGAGAAGTTCGCGTTCGACTTCAACTACTCGTACACGGACAGCTACTACTCCACCAACGCCTGCTACTCGAGCGGAGCCACGACCACCCTGTTGGGAACAGCCTCGTATAACGCAGCTGGCGGTAACAACATCTGCCCGAGCAGCTCTTCCATTTGGGGTCCTGTGAAGGACTTCATGAGCGCGCCCTCGCAGTATGCTTCGGCAGGAATCGTCTATACCCCGAACAAGAAGGTTCGCGGAGGAGCCGGATACCGCATCAGCCAGGTCAACGGTAACCAGTTCTTCGCCGACGCACAGCAGGTCAACGGCTCGCTGGATTCGAAGTACCAGACGCCGTATGTGAATATTGCGTGGACCGTGCGCCCCGGCTGGATCTGGAAGGCGGAGTACAACTACTACGACTACGGTGAAGGTGGTCCTTCGGGGCCGCAGTACTGCAGTACGAGTACCTCAGCGACCGCGACCATCATTCCATGCGCGTCCTCCACTCTGCCCAGCGGCTTGACTGAACCGACCTCCGGCCTGAGTGCACCGCGGACTTTCCATGCCAACATTGTGACCCTCTCCATGCACTACGAGTTCTAGTGCATGGGGGGTCATCCCCATCAACGCAGTTCAACCGGAACGGGAGATGACATGAACAGGATGATCAGGATCGGAGTCGCTGCAACCCTTGCGCTCTCTGCGAGCGTGGCAATGGCCCAGGCAGGAGCGGATACCTATAAGTCGAAGTGTGCGATGTGCCACGGGGCCGATGGTCTGGCCCAGACCGGCGCGGGCAAGGCAATGAAGGTTCCTTCGGTCAAGGACTTCAAGCCGGGTGATGACCTTATCGCCATCACGACCGACGGCAAGGGCAAGATGCCTTCCTACAAGGGCAAGCTGACCGATCCGCAGATCAAGGAAGTCGTCAGCTACCTGAAGTCGCTCGGCAAGTAGCTCCACACATACTGGTGCCGCTGCCTCTGCGGCACCACGCGGCGAGGGCGCGCTAACGCTGCCGGGCCACGGGTCCGTCAACCGAGAGCGCGTCCTCAACGCGCCTATCCGGCCTATCAAAGAGGCGAAAGGAACATAGAACGATGGCTGACTTTGAAAGCTTCAGGAAGAACTGGATCCGGCCGTTCTTCTTTTATGGCAATAACCGGCTAAGTCTCATAGGCGGCGCGCTTACCAGCGCCTCTGCACTCGTTCTCATTGGCTTCTGGGTCATTGATGTCTTCGGTCACGGGGGGAGCAATAACCCGTACATCGGCATCATCGTTGACTTCGCGCTGCCTGGACTCTTTGTTCTCGGCCTGTTGATGATCGCCGTCGGTCTCCTGTTTCGCCAGCGCTCGTTGAAGGCAGCAGGCGAGATCCCGACCGTCTTTCCCTCGATCGACATGCGCGATCCGGTCTTTCGCCACGGCATTGAGTTTGTCGCGATTGCAACGGCGATCAACTTCGTCATCGTTGGCACTGCAGCCTATCGCGGCGTGGCGTACATGGATACGCCGAGCTTCTGCGGGCAGGCCTGCCATGTGATGGATCCTGAGTTTCAGGCGTACCACATGTCGTCGCACCGGGCTGTGCCCTGCACGGACTGCCACATCGCCCCGGGCGTTGGCGGTTTTGTCCACGCGAAGATGAACGGGACGAAGCAGCTTGCGAATGTGCTGCTGCACAACTGGCCGACGCCGATCATGGCGGAGCAGAAGATACCGACTGCAGACAAGACCTGCCTCAACTGCCATAACCCTGAACGGAATATCGGCGACCGCATCCACATCTCGAACACGTTTGGGGATGACGAGAAGAACTCGCTGACGCACACGGTCGCTGTGCTGCATGTAGGTGGCGGCAATGTTCTGGGGCAGATGAGCGGCATCCATGGCGCACACTCCGCGCACATCGAGTACATCGCCACGGATAGCGGGGCGCAGACGATCCCGTATGTCGCTTACACGAACCCGGATGGCTCGATAACGGAGTATCTCTCGAGCGATGCCAAGGGAACGCCGGCCGGGAACCGCCGCACGATGGACTGCATCGACTGCCACAATCGAGCGGCACATTCCTTCGAGACGGCGGAGCAGGCGCTTGATCGCTTCATGGTCGCCGGCGCACCCAATGCGTCTCTACCGTTCGTACACAAACAGGGAATGGCGCTGCTGAAGACCGAGTACAGGACCCAGCAGGATGCGGAGGCTGGCATCACCAAGGGGCTCGAGCAGTTCTACAGCTCGCAGTATCCGCAGGTGTACGCTTCGCAGCGTGCGCAGGTTGAGGCTGCCGCCAAGGCGCTGACCTCGATCTATGACCACAACATCTTCCCGGCCATGAAGGTGACGTGGGGAACGCATCCGAACAACCTGGGCCACAACGATTATCCGGGCTGCTTCCGCTGCCATGATGGAAGCCACACCTCGAAGAGCGGCAAAACCATCAACAACGATTGCACCACCTGCCATAACCTCGCGGCGACGGATGAAGCGTCACCGAAAGCTATGACCGAGCTGGGCCTTCCGTAAGTCCCTGACTGGAGCAGCAACAAAAAGAGCGCGGGCTTCGGCCCGCGCTCTTCTTGTTGCAAGCAATTTGTAACTAGATGCTGGGGACTGGATCCGCTTCTGTAGCGAGTGAGCCATCCTGGCTGGCAAGCATGCTGCCCGAAAGAACGATCAACTCTGCGCCGACCAGGCACAGGTAAAGATTGATGCTCCACGCTGCGAAGCCGTGGCCGAGCCAGGCGCTTCCGAGCAGAATCGCCGCTGCGACGAGGGAGATCGCTGCGGAAAGGTAGCAGCCGGAAGCCCGATGCTTGTCTGAGGGGCACGCTGCCGTCGCCAGTGCGGTCATGGCGGAAGCGAGCGCGGGCACTGCGGCGATACCTAGCAGCCAGCCCGTCGAAACGTGTGTCGCCAGCATGGTGACTAACGACGCCGCGACGACTCCGCCGAGGACTGCCTGGCCGCGAAGCACAACGCGCTGGTGGCGCGAGCCACCTGCCCGCCACGCCGTTGCGGCGACGATCGAGGCATCAATCACGAGGAACGATGCCAGGGAGACGGTCGAGGTCGAGAGCTGCGTGCTGGAGCCCATCGCGGTGCTGGCGATCGACGGAAGAAATAGTGTGCCGGTGCCGGCAAGCACGGCGGCGGTGCCGCGAAACAGTCCGGCTGCCCAGTAGCGGGTGGTCTGCGTCATAGCGAGGAATCTCCGGTTGCAGCGCCGCCACGGTGCGAAGCGTGTTTGGCGCAGGATGCGACGGTAATGGCCGTCGCTATGCCCTTACAGGAAGCATGGGCGAGTACCGGTCTAGTTTCATCGACAATGCGTCGATAGGGTCGTGATCTCGGTCACACGGTCGCAGAGGTTCAGTCCCGGTTTGAACTGTGTGATTCTGCTCCAGCCCGAGGCGTGACCTCTATCACCGTGCCGGGACGCGGGAAGCGTTGGAATGAAGTTGATTCGAGGGCGTTGCCGGTCGCACGGCTCCGCCCATGGAGAACAATCATGCCCGTCATTGGAACTCGTCCAACGCTGAACGTGGAACACATCCTGATGGCAACCGACTTCTCTGACGCCTCGCGCGTGGCAGGGGCTTACGCAATGGCCCTGGGCCTGCGCTTCGGTTCAGCCATCGATGCGGTTCATATCTATGATCCCGCCCAGAACCGTACCTACGAGGATGGCAAGCTGGCGCCGCTCGACGGCACGCGCATCGAGATGCGGCAGGAGCGACTACAGATCATCGAGCGCAAGATGCTGTCGCTCGGGCTGGATGCGCACGCGATTCATGCGGAAGGCCATCCCGCGGCGAAGAAACTCCTCTCCCTGATCGAAGAGCGGCACGCCGACCTCATCGTGCTGGGGACGAGCTGCAGGACGGGCATCGATCGCCTCCTGCTCGGCTCGACCGCCGAGGCGGTACTGCGCGAGACCTGCCATCCTGTGCTCACGGTGGGCCCGCAGTGCGAGCCGCCGGCCTGCGGCCCGCTTGCCTTTCATCGCATTGTCTATGCGACCGACTTTTCGCCTCAGGCTGCGCGTGCAGCGGCGTTTGCACTCTCCTTTGCGGAGGACAGTGCGGCGGAGATCTACTACAGCTACGTTGCAGGCTCTGATGAAGAGCTGACGCTCGAGCAGGAGGCGAGCTTCCGCGCCGAGCTCAAGCGACTCGTTCCCGACTGTTCGGCGGAATGGTGCACACCGCACACGGTGGTCGCACATGGCGAGCCCGTCGAGGCGATCCTCGAGCTCGCGGAGCGCGTTGGTGCCGACCTGATCGTGCTGGGCGCTCGCCGCTCGACCTTCGCGTTGCGTCACCTCGAACGTGGCGTTACACCGCAGGTGCTTGCAGAAGCGAAATGCCCCGTGCTGACGGTCTGCTAGCAACGTTGCTGTGCAGCGCGGCTGCGCACCCGAAGGAGAAATCGATGAGCTGGGACCAGGAATACAGCGCGAAGCTGATGGATGCGGACGCCGCGGTGCGCGGGATTGAAAGTGGGAACAGGATCGTGGTCGGCCAGGCGATCTCCCAGCCGCCCGCGCTCATGCATGCGCTGGCGCGGCGTGCCGAGGCAGGCGAGATCGATCAGGTGCGCGTCTACTACTATCACTCCGAGCACCACATGCGTGAGTCCATCCTGCGCTATGAGCTGATGGGCCGCATCCTGCCGCACTGCATGTTCTGGCAGGCTGGCGAGCGCGAGCTGGAGAAACGTGGTCTCGCTGACGGTGGCCGCAAGGTCGTGTTCTACGTGCCCAACTCCTTCAGCCAGGCCACACGCTTTCTCACCGATGAAGTCAACGTCGATACGCTGCTCATCACCGTGTCGCCGATGGACAAGGACGGTTACTTCACCTTCGGCACCAACAATGACTACAGCTCCACCGTCGCCCGGCACGTCAAGCGTCTGCTGGTCGAGGTGAACCCAGCGATGCCGCGGGTCTTTGGACGCTCGCAGCTGCACGTCTCGGAGGTGCACGCGATCGTCGAGAACCACGTTCCGTTGCTTGAGCACAAGCCGCGCACGGTGGTCCCCGAGGAACTGGTCATCGCGAAGCACATCGCCGGCCTCGTACCGGATCACGCCTGCCTGCAGTTCGGTGTGGGTGGCCTTCCGAATGCCGTTTGTGATGCTCTGCGCGAGCGCAAACACCTGGGCGTGCACACCGAGGTCCTGACGCCGGGGATTGCGAAGCTTATCCGCAGTGGAGCGGTGAGCAATCGCTACAAGGCACTCAACACCGGCAAGAGCGTCTTCACCTTCGCTCTCGGCGACCGCGAGATGTACGACTTTCTGAACGAGAACATCGGGCTCGAAAGCCATCCTGTGGACTACGTGAACGATCCCGCAGTGATCGCGCAGAACGATAACGTCGTCAGCGTGAACTCGACCATCGAGATGGATCTGACCGGCGCCTGCAACTCCGAGCACGTCAACGGGCACCAGTTCACCGCCACGGGTGGCCAGCTTGACTTTGTGCGCGGGGCGTACGCCTCACGAGGAGGCAAGTCGATCCTCGCCTTTCAGTCTTCCTGCAAGAGTGGCACGATCAGCAAGATTGTGCCGCGGCTCTCCGGGCCGGTAACCACGCCACGAACCGACGTGCACTATGTCGTCACGGAGAACGGCTTCGCGAACCTCAAGGGAATGTCGTCGACAGAGCGCGCGATGGCGCTGATCGGCCTCGCCGCGCCACAGTTCCGCGCGGAGTTGACCCGCGAGGCCCACGAGCGGTTCCTGATCTAGGCGCAATCCAGAGATAAGGCAGGTCCGGCGGGCGGAGAACGGCCACAAGGCCCCTCGTTTGTGAATGGCCCTTTACAATATCTGAATATGTCTTTGTCTGTGCGGTCCGTGGATCTTGTCGGGGTTGGTTTGAATGCCACGGATACGGTGATTGCTGTCGATCATTACCCGGAGCGCGGCTCCAAGATCGGCTACCGCGATGAGACCGTCATGCCCGGCGGGCAGGTGGCCTCCACGGTGGTAGCCTGCGCGCACTGGGGACTCTCCGCACGCTACGTCGGCAAGCTTGGCGATGATGATGCGGCCCGTCTGCATGCGCGTGAGTTTGAGCGTGCGGGCGTTGAGGCGCAGATCGTCAACGTCGCCGGCGCCGCCAGCCACAAGTCTCTCATCCTCGTGGACCACGACGGTGAGCGCACGGTGCTGGGCCGGCGCGACCCCCGCCTGACCCTGCGGCCGGAAGAGATCCGGCGCGAATGGATCGTGAACGCGCGTGCGCTGCATGTGGACGGCTACGACACGGCTGCCGCCACGCTGGCTGCGACATGGGCGCGCGAAGCCGGCGTTCCCGTCATCTCGGATATCGATGAGCCCTATCCCGGCGTCGAGGCTCTGCTCGAGAAGATCGACTATCTCATCGTGAGCCGCGACTTTCCCTGCGCGCTGATGGGCGAAACCGACTACGCCAAGGCGCTGCTTGCAATGCATGAGCGCTTCGGCAACATCCTCTCTGCAACGACGCTGGGCCCCGGTGGGGTGCTGGCGTTCGATGGCAAGCAGTTCCATTACAGCGCGGCGTTCAATGTGCCGGTGGTGGACACGACGGGCGCGGGCGACACCTTCCATGCGGGCTTTATCTTCGGTCTGCTGCAGGGCTGGAGCCTCGACCGTATCATGGAGTACTCGTGTGCCGCGGCTGCCCGCAACTGCATGTTTACCGGCGCGCGTGGAGGTCTGGGGACGGTTGCGGAGATTGAGGCCATCGTCGCGACAACCCCCCGCCACTCGGCCCCGGCGTATGTCACTCCGCTGCTCGCGATCCCCGCGTAGTTCCAAGTCGCGCCCGGACCAGCGCGAAAGAGATTCAAATCCTCGGCGTCCAACGACAAGCCCTTGATACCACAGCGTGGTGAGCAACCACACTGCGGGCACTTCTGGGCGTCTTAGGCGAGCCTTTTCGTTAACGCTCGATGAATCTGGGCTCGCGTTGCACATGGGATTGCCTCCCCTTGTGGATGCATGTTGATGGAAACGCAACAATCTCTCGTCATAGTGAGATCACTACCTGTTGGGTCACAACTGAATCACGTCCTGCGGCGAAAGCCCTTAGCTGCGTGGATGCAACGCCCGGCAGACGAAACCGATCCGCTGTGCTGGACCAATGACAGCGGACGTCATCACAGCATTCCCAATGACTTCGGAGGCACATTCGCCATGCAACAAAATTTACACAACGGGACGCGGCGCAGCCCGCAGCGGCTCGTAGCATTCCTGCTGACGTTCGCGGCATGCTTCGCGATCCTCGCCTTCACGCCGCTCGCGCGTGCGCAGTACGACAACGGCAGCCTGCTCGGCACCATCAAGGACCCCAGCGGGGCTCCCATCGCGAACGCTTCGGTGACGGTCACCGATGCTGCGACCGGTATCTCCACGCAGACGAAGACCAATGGCTCCGGTGACTACGAGGTGCCCACGCTGCACGTGGGTACGTACCGCATCAGCGCCACGGCGCAGGGCTTCTCCGAGGCGGTCGCGCAGAACATCGCCGTCTCGGTCGGCGGACGTCAGCGCATCGATCTCACGCTGAAGGTTGGTGGTGACACAACCACGGTCGAAGTCTCCGACGTTGCATTGCAGCTCGAGACCGAGACCAGCGAACGCGGCCAGGTCATCACCGGTTACCAGAGCGAAGCCTTCCCTCTGGTAAGCCGCAACTACTCTGACCTCCTCGCGCTCATCCCGGGTTCGCGCCAGGCGCCGACCGCCGCGACCACAAGCTCCATCAACTCGCTCGTCCGCGCCGGTGCCTACAACATCAACGGCCAGCGATCGATGTTCAACAACTTCATCCTCGACGGTATCGACAACAACGCGTACGGCGAGTCGAACCAGGGCTTTGACAACCAGATCATCGCTGTTCCACCTGACTCCGTCGCCCAGTTCCAGGTCGTGACGAACAACGAGAGCGCTGAGTACGGTCGCAGCTCGGGTGCGACCATCAACGTGGCTTCGCAGAGCGGTACGAACAAGTTCCACGGCACCGTGTATGAGTTCATCCGCAACACGGATCTCAACGCTGCCGGATTCTTCAAGCCGACGCAGGTCGGTGGCACCGGCATCACCACGGCATTCAAGAAGCCCACGTTCAACCGCAATCAGTTCGGCTTCAACCTCGGCGGCCCCATCATCCCCAACAAGCTCTTCTTCTTCGTCGACTACGAAGGCTTCCGCCAGGTGCTCAAGCCGCTCAGCGTGCTCACGCTGCCTACACAGGACGAGCTCAAGGGCATCCTTGCGGTACCCGTGAAGAACGCGACTACCGGTGTTGCTTATGCCGCCGGGACAGCGATCCCGACGTCGGCGATCAATCCGCTTTCGGCCCAGATCCTTGGCTACTATTCGAGCATCGTCAACGCTCTGCCCACGGTGGGTCTTATCACCGAGGGAACCTCCGGGCCCACCGGTCTTGCCTCCAACGACTACGCAGTCCAGGTGCCGTTTACCGACAATGCCGACAAAGGCGATCTCCGCCTCGACTACCAGGTGAACCCCAAGCTCAGCACCTTCCTGCGCATCAGCGATCGCAAGGAGAACGGCGTCAACTATCCTGCCATCCCGCTGCCGCTTGACGGCCAGACCAACGGCAAGATCCGCATCCTCGATCAGCAGATTGCTCTCGGCGCCATCAAGCAGATTGGCGACAACAAGGTGCTCGATGCCCGCATCGGCCTGAACCGCACCAAGGCTGGCAAGTACACGCTCTCCATCGGCGACAACGTGTTCTCCATCCCCGGCCTGCCGAGCAACCCGGTGGTGGCTGGCGGCCTGCCCTCCGTCGGGATCACCGGCTTCACCGCCTTCGGTCGCCAGAGCACGAATCCGCAGTGGCAGAACCCCGCCTTCCTCGACCCCAAGGTGAACTTCTCCTGGGTCAAGGGCAAGCACTCCATGAAGTTCGGTTATGAGTTCGAGCATCTCTGGATGGCGGTGAACGACAACAACCCGCTCTATGGTTCCTACACCTACGGTGGCGGCTATAGCGTCTGCACGGCAACCTACTCTCCCACGACGTGCGGCAATGACATCAACGGCGTCGCAAACAAGGGTGTTACGGTCTCCGACGACTACTGGGCCGACTTCCTCTTTGGCACGACCAGCTCCTACTCGCTGGCCAACTACTACGTCGCACACCTCACGCAGACGATCCAAAGCGTCTACGCGCAGGATGACTGGAAGGCACTGCCGAACCTGACCATCAATCTCGGCCTGCGCTGGGAGTATGGCTCGCCCTATGGCGATCTGCACAATGCCGTCTCGAACTTCGATCCCGTCTCGCAGACCGTCCTGACGACCACGCCCGGCGCGGTCTCCGGCAGTGGCATCACTCCGATCTCCGCCGGTGGCGTCTATGGCCGCACGCTGGTGAACCCCGACCTCAACGACTTTGCTCCGCGCATAGGCTTCTCGTACGCGGTGGATCCCAAGACGGACATCCGCGGCGGCTTCGGAATCAGCTACGTGCATTACACGCGCGCCGGTTCGGGCGACATTCTGAACATCAACGCTCCGCAGGCGCAGTTTGCCGCAGTTACGCAGATTGCTCCCACCACGAGCAACAAGTGCTCCACACCGCTTCCGGCGCAGATTATCGCCGTGGGAACGACGACACCCTCCTGCTACGCCACAGCCGACCAGGGCTATCCCAGCGGCCTCGTGACCAGCTTCAACTCCGCGACGGACAACATCACGTGGGTCCCGAAGAACACCCGCGACAGCTACGTGGAGAGCTACTTCCTCAGCGTACAGCGCACGCTGATCAAGAACTCTGTGCTGGATATCGCCTACGTAGGAAATCACGGCCTGAAGCTGCAGGGCTTCCTCAACGGCAACCAGAAGAACCCGTCCAACGGCTTCGCGCGTCCCTTCGGCAACTGGCCTTCGGACATCACCGAGGCGCTGAACGAGTTCTACTCCAACTACAACTCGCTGCAGGTTAAGTATGAGCAGCGCTTCGCCGGCGGTCTCACGCTGCTGAACTCCTTCAACTGGCAGCACTCGCTTGATAACGCCAGCGCTTCGCTCGAAGGCAACACGCCTTCGCCGCAGGATGGCAACAATATTCGCGCGGACTACTCCCAGTCGGACTACAACCTGCCCGTTTCCAACATCACCAGCCTCGTCTACGAACTTCCCTTTGGCCGCGGCAAGACGTTCGCTACGAATACCAGCGGCGCGATGGATGCATTGATCGGTGGCTGGCAGCTCAGCCTGATCAACACCGCCCAGGGCGGAACGCCGTTCAACCTCACCTTCACACCCAACTCCGCGCAACAGGTCTCGCAGCAGATCTCCGCAACCTACCGCGGGGCGAACGAGTATCGTCCCGACCGTGTTGCCGGAGTCGCCGTAACGCAGGGTCGCAGCAGCATCTCGTCTGGCACGGGCTATGTGAACTACGTCAACTACAACGCCTTCCGTCTGCAGCCCATCAAGGACGTGAACGGCGCTGTACTGAGCCCCTTCGGAACGGCCAGCCGCAATCCAGGTCGCACGCCCGCCCTCTACCAGAGCGACTTCGCCGTCAACAAGAAGTTCGTTACGCCGGTACCGGGGCTCAAGGTGGAGTTCCGCACGGAGTTCTATAACCTCTTCAACCACACCAACCTGTATCTGCCCAGCACCATCGGCGGAACCCAGGGAACGACGTCGGCCGCAGTCGGCACTGGCGGCAGTGTGCCGGTCGGCGCCATCACGGGCGGCGTGCCCACCAGTGGCGGGCAGATCACCAGCACCTTCACTCCGCGCGTCATCCAGTTCGGCCTGAAGATCCTCTACTAACACCCTCAACCGCGCGGCCCGGGCTTGCCAACAGCCCGGGCCGCGTTTTTCTTTCCCTGCAGTTGGCCGTCTGCATGCGAACGAGGTACGCTCTTGCAGCGCGCGCAAGCAGCAGTTTGCGCGTCGGGAACAGGACAGCAACGATGGCAGACAAGCAATACATCCTCGCACTCGACCAGGGAACGACCAGTTCTCGAGCCATGGTGATCGACGCAGCGGGCAACGTAGTCGCCCTGGCGCAACGCCCCTTCGAGCAGCACTTTCCCCAGCCCGGCTGGGTAGAGCACTGCCCAATGGATATCTGGTCGTCGCAGAGTGGCGTATTGACGGAGGCCCTCGCCGCGGCTGATCTCGAAGCCCACCACATTGCCGCCATCGGCATCACGAATCAGCGCGAAACCACGGTGCTCTGGGATCGCGAAACCGGCGAGCCGGTCTGCAACGCGATCGTCTGGCAAGACCGCCGCACCGCTTCATGGTGCGATGCGCTGCGCGAGCGTGGCCTCGCACCCAAGATCCAGGAGAAGACTGGCCTGCTGCCCGATGCATACTTCTCGGCCAGCAAGCTGGTGTGGATGCTCGACCATGTGGAAGGCGCGCGCGCCCGGGCTGAGGCTGGCAAGCTCGCCTTCGGTACCGTCGACAGCTGGCTGGTGTGGAAACTGACGCAGGGCGAGACGCACATCACGGATGTCACGAACGCCTCGCGCACCATGCTCTTCAACATCCATACGCTGGAATGGGATACCGAGCTGCTGGAGCTCTTCAACGTGCCCGCCTCGCTGCTCCCGAAGGTCGTCTCTTCGAGCGGAGAATGCGGCCGTACTCGTGGGCTGCTCGATGGCATCGCCATCGCAGGCATCGCGGGCGATCAGCAGGCTGCGCTCTTCGGGCAGATGTGCACCAGGGCCGGCATGGCGAAGTGCACCTATGGCACCGGCGCCTTCATGCTGATGAACACCGGCGAGAAGCCTGTGACCTCGAAGAGCCGCCTGCTCACGACCATCGCCTGGCAGATTGACGGACGCACCGAATATGCCCTTGAGGGCAGCATGTTGATGGCGGGCGCGGTCGTGCAGTGGCTTCGAGACGAGCTTCACCTGATCCGGAAGTCGTCAGAGATCGAAGAGCTCGCGGCGTCGGTGCCTACGTCTGACGGCGTGGTGATTGTGCCTGCCTTTGCCGGTCTCGGCGCGCCGCATTGGGATCAGTACGCTCGCGGCACCATCGTCGGTCTCACGCGGGGTACGGGCAGAGCGCACATCGCGCGCGCTGCGCTGGAAGGAATCGTGCTGCAGGCCGCAGATGTACTGGAAGCGATGGAAGCCGACGCAGGTATGCCACTGATGCAGCTTCGCGTGGATGGCGGCGCCGCTGCGAACAATCTGTTGATGCAGATCCAATCCGATGTCCTTGGCATCGAAGTGGTACGGCCGAAGAATGCGGAAGCCACGGCGCTGGGCGCAGCCTATCTTGCAGGACTCGCCGTGGGATACTGGGCGAACACCGAGGCCATCGCGGAGCAATGGCAGGTGGATCGCATCTTCAAGCCGGAGATCGATGCGGAGCAACGCAAGCGTGTGCGGGCCACGTGGCATCGCGCACTGGATCGGGCCCGCGAGTGGGAGCAGGCGTGACGACAAGAGAAGACAGGCTGCGCGAACTTGGCGATGCTTCCTTCACCTGGGATGTCCTTGTGATCGGTGGTGGTGCGAGTGGATTGGGTTGTGCCGTGGAAGCAGCCTCGCGTGGCTATCGCACTGCTCTCGTGGAGCGCACCGACTTTGCCAAGGGAACCTCCAGCCGGAGTACGAAGCTCGCGCACGGTGGTGTGCGTTACCTCGAGCAGATGAACCTGACGCTGGTGCTGGATGCTCTGCAGGAGCGTGGCCGCATGCTACGCAACGCTCCGCACCTCGTGCACGATCTCAGCTTCGTCGTGCCTGCCTATGACTGGACGGCGCTGCCATACTACGGATTCGGCCTCAAGGTGTACGAGTGGATGTCCGGCAAGCTCTCACTGGGTACCTCGCACCTGCTCTCTCGCGATGAGGCCAGCAAGCTGCTGCCTGGCGCGGCTCGCCACGATCTTCGCGGCGGTATCCTCTATCACGATGGCCAGTTTGACGATTCGCGCTACGCGGTGACGTTGATGCGCACCCTCGAAGATCTCGGCGGCATTGCGCTGAACTACTGCGAAGTCACGAGCCTCATCGAAGACAAAGGGCAGATTCGCGGAGCGCATGCGCGAGAGCGCGAGAGCGGGGCCGAGCTTGAGCTGCACGCTCGCGTCGTCATCAATGCGACTGGCGTCAACGTGGGGACGGTGCTGGCTATGGATGGGCATCCGAATCAGGCTCTGCTCAGTGTGAGCCAGGGAACACACTTCGTGTTGCCCAAGGATTACCTGCCCGGCAACACTGCGATGATGATCCCCAAGACCAGCGACGGCCGCGTCCTCTTCGCGATCCCATGGCAGGGCGCGACACTGGTGGGAACCACGGACGAGCCTGTCGAGCATGGTGCGGATGAGCCCCGGGCGCTCCCGGTCGAGCGCAACTTCCTGCTCGAGCACATTGCGAAGTACATGGGGCGCACACCGCAGGCGAGCGAGATTCAGAGCGTATGGAGCGGACAGCGTCCGCTGGTGCGGCACGGCAGCGGCAAAACCTCGCAGCTCTCACGCGACCACAAGGTGATCCTGTCGCCATCAGGGCTCGTGACGATCACCGGCGGCAAGTGGACCACCTATCGCCGCATGGGCGAGGACACGATCAACAAGGCTGCTGAAGCCGCTGGCCTGGCGAAGCAGCCTTCACGCACCGCGACGATGAAGCTGCACGCAGCGCTCGACGTGCCGCTCGCTGAGGCTTCGAAGTGGGAGCAGGTCTATGGCTCTGATCTCCCATCGTTGATCGCTCTCTCTGACGACCGCCCCGAGCTGAACGAACTCCTGCATCCTGCGCTGCCGTATCGCGCGCGAGAGGTCGTCTGGGCCACGCGGCATGAACTCGCCCGCACCAGCGAGGATTTCCTCGCCCGCCGCACACATGCCCTGCTGCTGAACGCACGTGCAGCGATGGAGGCGGCGCCGAAGGTGAGCGCGTTGCTGGCCGCCGAACTCGGACGCACTCCCGAGCAGCAACAGGCGGATCTCGATGCCTTCCTCGCCAACGCTCAGGGTTATGTCTACCGAGAGGCCTGATTCCAAGCCAATCCCCGCACAACGAGTCATCCCCAAGCCCAAACTCGAGCCGTACTGTGCTCGTCAGACGAAAGGATCGCGCTGTGTCTTTCAATATCTCTGTGCCACACACTGAGCCTGTGGGCTATAAAGGTCGCTGCCCTATGTCGCTCCTCCTGCTCACTTTGTTTGCCGCTACCTTCTGCGCCCCTCTGCTGGTAGCGCAGGGCAGCGACACGTCATCGTCAGACCCTTACATGGAGCTGATGCAGAAGGCTTCCGCGCATGCGAAGAAGCATCACACGAAGTATCCGCCGGCTCTCTCTCCGCTCTTCAGCACATTGCTTGGACCTGACCCTGAGGTGCACGTCGCCGATCTTCAGAAGGCTGGCTTCAAGGTTGTGCCATGGACTACCAACGACCCCGAGCAGATGAAGCAGCTGCTCGCGCTCAAGGTGGACGGCATCATCTCCGACCGTCCCGACATTCTGCACAAGGTCATCCTCGAAGCACGCGAAGCCGCGAAGGGCGATGCAGCTCAGCTCGCCTATCTCGATCAGCTCGACGCTGAAGGCCACCGTGGCGGACGCGGCATCCGGCCGGAGAACACGCTGCCCGCCTTTGAAGGAGGCCTCGACAACGGCATCCACACCATCGAGACCGACACGGGCGTGACGACAGATCATCAATCGCTCATCTGGCATGATCAGTTCCTCAATCCGCAGTCCTGCCGCCACGCGGATGGCACGCCGTATACGCTGGAGAACCGCGTCTACACCAGGGACATCTCCATGGCGGATGCGCAGAAGACCTTCATCTGCGACAAGCTGCACTTCGGCCCGGATCAGAAGAACGACCTCGCTCTCTCGCCGGTTGCCGTGGCCTTTGCAAAGCACGAGGGCATGATCAGTCCCTATGCTCCGACCAGTGCCGCGCAGCTCTTCCGCTTCGTCAATTTCTATGAGAAGTACTACGAGAGCGGAGAGGGCAGCCATCTTCCTGAAGCGAAGCAGCGCGCGTACACGGCGAAGCACGTGCACTTCAACCTGGAGACCAAGATCGTGCCTCCCGGCATCAGCGAAGCATCGATGATGGCGCAGATGACGGGGCATACCCTCGCCGAGTTGAAGGCGTCCGGCAAGGTTCCTGCCAGCGCGTTTGAAGAGAACCACACCGTCGATCTCGTGACGTTCGTCGATACGCTGTGCGGCTTTATCCGCGAGTACCACATGCAGGAGCGTGCCGACGTACAGAGCTTCGACTTCCGCACTCTCCTGCTGGTGCAGGAGAAGTACCCCGAAATTCCTACCTATTACTTAACGGAGTCGGCCAAACTGCTGAGCTCGGAGATGGTGCCGGAGGAGTTGCGCGTCAGCAAGCGCTGACGCCACGCCTCGACCACCCGCTGCGTCTGGCCAGGAGAAAGACAATGAAGCGAGAGTTCCTTGGACAACTGATCTCGGAAGCCACAGCGATGTTCATGATTATCGCTTTCGGAGATTCCGTCGCGGCGATGTACACGCTCTACACCCCGAGCCCGTACCAGCAGGCGTATTGGGGCGTGTGCATCGCCTGGGGCCTTGCCGTCACCATGGCAATTTACACCACGGCCTCGGTGAGCGGCTGCCACGCGAACCCTGCCGTCACGCTGGCGCTTGCTATCTATCGCAAGTTCTCCTGGCGCAACGTCGTCCCATACTGGGCGGCGCAGGTCGTCGGAGGTTTTGCCGGCGCGGCGCTGGTCTATCTCCTCTTCTCTCCGGTCATCGACAACTACAACGCGGCAAACCACCTCACGCGCGCGGTTGGTGGCGCGGCGGGAGTCTTCTTCACTCACACCGGTCTGGCCATCACGCCCATGCACGCCTTCGTGGATGAGATCATCCTCACGGCCTTCCTCATCTTCGGCATCTTCGCGATCACGGAGAAGTTCAACGAGAGCGCTCCAGGAGCGAATGGTGGGGCACTGATGATTGGCTTCCTCGTCGCGCTTATCGGTGCATCGATGGGTTACCTCGAGGCCTGGGCACTGAACCCGGCACGTGACTTCGGCCCCCGCCTCTTCTGTTTCTTCGCGGGCTGGGGAGCCTCAGCATTGCCGTCGCCGGACAATTACTGGTGGATCCCGATTTTGGCTCCGCTGTTGGGAGCGGTCGTGGGCGGTGGGGCGTACCAGGTACTGATCTGGCCCTATCTGCCGGCCCGCCGTAAGGCACTCCTTGAGGCGCAGCAACAGGTCGCAGGCAAGGCCGCGTAGAGCGCGCGAACATACCGGCTACGGCTGACGGAAAACACGCCGATTCGTCGGCTGTCTGACAGAAAATCGAAATGCAACGGGCGACCCCTGACTGTAGGTCGCCCGTTTCGCGTGCGCGTCCACTAGCCATTGAGGCAGCCGTTATCCTAGCGAAATCAATGAGATAGCTGGAACTCCAGACAGGCAAGAACGATTCGACAGGAGCCCTAAACCGGCTGCGAGTTTCTCTCACTTGGGAACAATTTACCTATTGACACTTGTGCGAGCGCGGACGTACGGTTTTATGCCGGTAAGACAGTTTTGCTGCTGCGCTTTTGGAGGATCCTCGATGACGCTTCGTACTTTGAATTTCCAGCGCCACGCTGGTCGTGTGTCTGGAGGTGGTTTCGGCCGCCTTCTCGCGATCATGCTGGCCGTAACCTGCCTGTGCTTCGGCCATCAGCCGATGCAGGCCCAAACCGGTGGTGAGGCGGGCATCCAGGGAACCGTAGCCGATGCCACAGGCGCCGCTATCCCCAACGCAACCGTCATCGTCAAGAGCAACGCCACGGGCGTTGAGCTGACCCGCCAGACGAACGGCGACGGCCTCTACACTGTCTCGCCCATCATCCCGGGCGTCTACACCGTCACGGTGAAGGCCGCTGGCTTTGAGACATTCGTTCAAAAGAATCTCCAGGCTAACGCGCTTGTGATGACGCCTCTGAACATCGGGATGAAGGTTGGCGCGCAGGACACGACTGTCGAAGTCACTGGTGCGCCCCCCGCACTCGAGACCACCAATGCGACCCTTGGCCTCACCATTCAGAATGAGACCTACACAAACCTTCCGTTGACGCTCAACGGGCAGATGCGCGACCCGACTGCTTTTGGCACTCTCGCCCCCGGTGCACAGGGGGGCGCTCGTCTTCCGCTTATCGGCGGCACGGGCAATTACCTCGGCCAGCTTTACCTCGATGGTCTCCCCGCGGAGACGGTCAGCCAGCAGGGCGACAACCGGGTGGTGTCGCAGTCTCTATCCGTGGACGCCGTCGACCAGATGCAGGTCGTCACCAGCACGCCACCGGCGGAGTATGCCGGAGCCGGAGCCGAGAACTTCACGATGAAGTCCGGTACCCTGCAGTACCACGGGAGCGTAAAGGACTTCCTCCGCAACACGGCATTGGATGCATGGCAGTTCGTAAAGCCCGCAACCGGCAAGCCGATCGATCATCAGAACGAACTTGCCGCGACCTTCAGCGGCCACGTCCCCGGCACCAAGCGCATCTTCTTCTTCGTCGCGTATGACAAATACCACAACCGCACGCAGAACAACGCGGCGTCGTACACCATTCCCACCCTGCAAATGCGCACGGGTGACTTCCGTCAGCTTGGCTGCCTCGGTATAAAGGCTGCGGCCGACCAGGCGGCCTGCGCCACTGCTGGCGGCCCCTCGGGTACCTCGGGAAGTGTGACGTACGGTGGCACGACCGTTGCCGTTACCCCATATCTTTACGACCCCACGACCAACAGCTGTCCAGCTGGAAGCAGCTGCTCACGCCAGCCATTCGTGTCGGGTGGAAGCTACAACGTCATTCCTTCGAATTACATCTCGGCCATCTCCCAGGCTATGGAGCAGTGGCTGCCGACTCCAACCAACTCGAACGTCGTCAACAATTACACCGCCCCTCTCGCCAAGGGATACGATAACCACGCCATCGACTGGCGTGTGGACTTCGACTGGACGCCAAAGCATCGCATCTCCACCGTGGGCTCGATGGGTGCGGTCAACTACCTGAATAACTTCGGCGCCCCAAATCTGCCGCTCCCGTATGTGGGCGGTGACAATGCTGCCATCTTCCCGAAGGCCTATGACGTTCAGGATGCGTACACTATTTCAAACACAATGGTGAACCAGTTCAAGTTCGGTTATGTGCGATTCTTCCAGAACATCTCGGACGCAACCCAGAACACCAAGTATGGGCTCAACAAACTGGGCGTTACCAACCTCCCCAGTGGACAGGGCGGATACACGTTCCCGCTCGAGACCTTCAACACGACCACCGCTTTCGGTACAGCACAACAGGCATGGCGCACCAGCGCTACCTCGACGCAGCTCACGACGCCCAATAACTTCGCACTGGTCGATAACCTGCAGTGGGTCAAGGGCGCGCACAGCCTGACCTTTGGCATCTCCATCCAGTGGCAGCAGATCAACAACGCCAACCCCGCAACCTTCACCGGCGATCTTTCGCTGGCGCCGAGCGCCAACTCGACGGCGAATTACGTCGGCACCTCACTTTCGACCACCGCAACGGGTTACTCCTATGCCAGCTTCCTTCTCGGAGCTTATGGCACCACGACGACCGCGCTGCAGTATGTCAGCGAAGAGGGCGGGCGCTATCGCCCCATCGCTCCCTACGTGGAAGACACCTGGAAGGTGAACTCCAAGCTGACGATTGATGCTGGCCTCCGCTGGGATTATCTGCCGCCCTACCGCGAGGTGAAGGATCACTGGAGCTTCCTGAACCCCACCGGGATCAACCCCGCAACCGGAACCGCTGGCTACAACGAGTTCGCCGGTAACTACGGCGGCGCGGGCGTGAGCTGCCAGTGCCGTACGCCGGTGCCGACCTACTGGAACAACTGGGGCCCACGCGTGGGCATTACGTTCCAGTCCGATCCCAAGACCGTATGGCGCGCTGGCCTCGGCCGCGTCTTTTCGCAGGCCGGCGGTGTCGGCGGACGTGGCGGCGCCTTCAACGGCACCGGCCAACTCGGCTTCAACACCACCGCAACCAGCCCGACCGAAATCACCACTGGCATCAACGCAGCGCCGTCCTTCTACCTCAATAGCAGCAGCGCGCTCGGCAGCCTCGCCAACACCGACATGTTCGGGGCCGGCTATGTCTACCCGACCGCTCCTACTCCCGGAGCGGCAACGCAGATCCTGGATGCCGGCCACTATATCAGCCCCACGACAAACAAGGTCGTGACGGCCTCCACCGCACCGGGCTATGCGGATCCGCACTTCTCCTCCCGCGCCCCGGATGTCATGTTCTACAACGCCGGTATTGAGCACGCCGTTACGGACTCACTGACGATGGCGGTCAACTACGTTGGCAACCAGAGCCATCACCTCATCAACTCCACCAACACCGGTACTGGCACCGCGCGCGGCTACTGGAGCAACCAGCTCAATCCGGTCTACCTCGTTGGCCTGGGAGCAGCGACGGACTCCACCGGCAAGCTCCCGTTGCTCACAGCTCCGGCGAACTCCGCCAACGTGGCGAAGGCGCAGGCTCTGATGTCCGGCATCAGCATCCCGGCGTTCTACCAAGCGGCGGCGAACGCGGGCGATACCACCGCGACCATCCAGCAGGGCCTCGTGGCGTACCCGCAGTATTCGGGACTTTCGGATACCTGGGGCAACGTCGGCAATTTCAGCTACAACTCCCTGCAGGTCACGGTGCAACAGCGTCTCTCGCACGGTCTGACCTTCAACTTCAACTACACATGGGCGCGCAACGTAGGCGACGACGGCCCGTATCGTACAGGCTATGCTCTGCCCTCGGGCTCGGTCTCCCGCAGCACGCAGGCGTACAAGATGAACCGCATCGACCGCAGCGAGACCACCGTCTCGACTCCGAACGTGATCCATGCGTTCGGAGTCTGGAACCTGCCGTTTGGCAAGGGCCACATCGGCGGCGGCAATCCCATCGTCAGCGCCCTCGTGAGTGGATGGCAGATCAATTCGATTGCCACCTATGCCAGCGGCACACCGGTGCAGATCACCTACGGCGGTTGCACCACAGGTCTGCAGGGACAGTGCATGCCGGACTACAATCCGGCCTACACGGGTACGGCCCGGCAGAACGGTAAGTTCGGTACGTCAGCTTCGGGCCGTCTGGCTTCGAACCTGAGCAACGTGCAGTACTTCAATCCCACGGCGTTCATCGCTCCTACCTCGGTCAACGCCGGGACTGGAGTCGCAGCGCTCAACCTGATCGGCAACGCCGCTCGTACCGGAGCGGATGGGCTTCGCAATCCGGCGCAGTGGAACATCGACTCGGGTGTTCGCCGCACGATCCCCCTCTATGGCCGTTTCGCCTTCACCTTTGAGGCGGACTTCTTCAATACTCTCAACCATGTACTGTTCTCGAGCCCGAACGCGGTATATGGTTCGTCCACCTTCGGTCAGATCGCAAGCGCTTCGAACAGCCCACGCTCGATCCTGCTCGCGGGTCACATCACGTTCTAACCAACTGCACTTCTCCTCCCGCGTGCGGCGCCTCCTACGCCGCACGCGGTTTTGTTTGTGGGGTGCCAGATTCTGCAGTCTCCAGATACGACGACGCCGCTTCCTTAGGGAGCGGCGTCGTCGTGTTCTCTTGCTTGAGTGTCGGCTGCGCGTTATGGCTTGTACGCAACGACGGCGTTGCCCTTGTCCGAGAGATCCCTCGCCACGGGATCATGCTTCAGCGCCTTCAGCCCGCTCACCACGGCCTCCGCGTTCATCGTCGCCCCAGCTGCAGTCGTATGCGTATGCGGGTCACCAAACAATGGCTCCACGGCAGCTTCACCCATCGCGTCATAGCGGCGCGCAATAATCTCGTTCAAGTCGATCAGCGGCACACGGTCGCGCTCGGCGATGGCCATCGTCCAGCCACGGTAGGTGCTGGTCTGCCGCTCGATGTGACCGTCCTTCCAGGTCTTGCGTGGGATCAGCGTGCATAGGATCGGGATCGCTCCCTTTGCACGCGCTTCCTTCACATACTGATCCATATAGTGGCCGAAGCTATAGACCGTCTCGTGGACGTGGCGCACCGGATTGTCGACTTCCTTGGCTTCATCGCCCACGCCGTTGATGCTTCCACGCGCGCGGTCCTTATCATCCAGCGGGCCCGAGTCGTTGTGCCCGAACTGAATCAGGATTACGTCGCCCGGCTTCACCAGCTTCAGCGTCTCGGCCCAGTGGCCTTCGCTGATGTACGTGCGGGAGCTTCTTCCACCGATAGCCCGATTGACGATGTTGACCTTCGAGGTGTCGAAGAACTGTGCCAGCTCATCGCCCCAGCCCATCTGGTTGTGCGCTCCATCGCCATTGCCGTTGCGCACCGTCGAATCGCCCACCAGGAAGATGCTGCGCAGCTTCGGATTCGCCGGCGTCTGCAGATGCAGCTTCGCGTACACACCTGGGTCGGTGGTCGCGACAGTGTCCGGCGCAACGCGCGGAGTCACCATGCGATGCAGCTCCGCGCCAGCCAGCATGAAGCCGCCGACGCCATAGTGGAAGCTCGAGGAAGGCAGGTAGTACGCGGGCTCCGCTCCGGTCTGTTGAATATCGCCGAGGCGGCCGTCAGCATAGATGTGCTGCGTTACCATCGCACGCCACGCACGCTCGATCACGGGCTTGTAGGTCGCCACATCGAGGAAGCCTTCGTTGATGCCATAGGCCATGCCGAAGACGATCAGCGCAGAGCCTGAGACCTCCGGCGCCGGGAAGTCCTTCCCATCCAGCATGCTTGAGTGCCAGAGGCCATCGGCATCCTGCAGCTGCGCGGTGCGCGCGGCAAGGTCCTTCAGGTTCTGGATGTAGAACTCGCGGCGTGGATCGTCCTTGGGCAGATACTGCAGTGTGCGTGCGATGCCGCCCATCACCCAGCCCTCGCCGCGCGACCAGAAGATCTTCTTTCCGTTCGGGCCGAGCTTGTTCACGAAGCTCGCATCGCGCGCGTAGAGATGCTCGTCCTTGTCCCACATCGGCTCGTAGCTCTTCGCCCACTGCGCATCCAAATAGTCGATGTACTTGTGCTCACCCGTCGCCGCATACATCCGCGCCCACACCGGCGGCGCCATGAACAATGCATCGCACCACCACCACGGAATGCGCGGGTCACCAGGCCTCAACGTCGGCAGGTCGATCACCTGGTCCAGGTTCGCCCGCACAGAATCCAGGATCGCCTGGTTCTTCTTGCCGCCCTGCAGGTAAAGCTCAAGATACGTCTGCGCGATGCTCTCATCGTCCGCGTTCGATAGCTTGCTGCGGAAGCCATAGTGAAAGCCCTCCGCCATCGAGGTCATGGCATCGCGGTACTTCGGATCGCCTGTCGCATCGGAGACCGCCATGAAGCCCGCATACATCACGCTCTCGGTCCATATCTGATCCCAGTAAGGGCGTGAGCGCGCCAGATCCCAATCGGCAACCTTGCGCGTGACGTGGTCGACCGCAGCAGTGTCGAGCGCGGGAGATACGTCGGTCGCGAGTGGCCCTGGATCGATCGGAGCATCGCCGAAGTGGCGGCTCGTGTCCTTGTCGATGCCGGCCTGCATGGCTGGCGTCGGCTTCGGTAGCTCCTGTGCGCCGCACGCTAGGCTGGCAAGCGCCGTGCCTAGCAGAAACGCTCCTGCCCGGCGGATTCTCATCTTCATCGTGGGTACTCCTGTTGTCTGTTGCTCAGGCTCATGTTGTTTCTCGCAAGCATCAGCGCGTCTCCGTTTCGAGCTTCACGGTTCCAAGGATGCCCGAAGGCAGCGGCTTTACCTTGTCGAGTTCCTGCATCTGAAAACGATCGCCATACTTCGCGATGAGCGGTTTGAAATCATGTGGAGGCAGCGCGGACCATGCATTGAATGCCGTGTTGTAGACGTGAATCTCGATGTGGTTCACGCCCGGCTTCAGCAGTGAGGTCACATCGAGCCGATATGGCGGATGCCACAGTGCCCCTGTCGGCTTGCCATTGATGGTGACCAGCGCAGCTTCGCGAATCGGCGCGAGGTACCATGCATGCGTTCCTGGCCCGGGACGCGTCACAAGCGGGTTTGGCGTGCCATCCGGAAGCAGATCGCTCTTGGTGCGCTCCGGGCCTGCGGGCGCATTTGGCGCGCCTGGCTCGGGTGACCCACCATCGACAGCGAGGAACACTTTGCCGCCCGGCAGCTTATTAAGCGTCACATCCTGCGAATACACGACCTCGCCGGAGTAATGCTGCGTGTCTCCAGCGTTCCAGTCGGATGGCAGGGAAGCCTTCCGTGTTGCGCCAGTGCCGGCAAAGCGCACCGTCCAGTTGTTATCCATCTCCGCGAGCGTGTGCGAGGTGATGTCCTTCGCAGGAGTCGCCGGCTTAACGGCCTCGTTCCCGAACACATAGACACGCGACTGGTATGGAGCAAGCTCTATGTCTACGCCGTGTGCCGGAATGCTGCGGACGGTCATCGCTGAGTCAGCTGACCACTCCTGCCCACCTGCGAACTTCGTCGTGAAGTCGGCCGTGAGCTTCACGGTCTGGTTCGAGGTGTTCGCGACGAAGTACACATCGGCATCGCGCAGTGAGCGGCGAATAAAGCCGATGACGCCGCGATCGTAGTCGCTGACGTTGCTCATGGCGAGGTCCGGCTTCATCGCGGCGACGAGCGCCTTCGCGGCGCTGCCAGCATCCGGAGTGAGCGCGATGCTCTGCGTCAGGTGCATTGCATCGGGAAGTGGCTTGCCATCGGGATCGAGCGTGGGCAGCTTGCCCATCGCGACCGCATGCCCACCACGCTCCACGAATGTGTCGATGGCCTTCAGCGTTGCTGTCGGAATGCGATCGCTCGGCGGCAGAAGGAGCAATGTATGATCGCCAAGTCCCTGACGGTTGATCGTCTCCGCATCGATGAAGTCGATGTTGTAGCCGGCTGAAAGCACTGCGCTCATCAGTTCCTTCGGTACCATCTGCTGCATCGCGGCCGTGACACTCACCTTGCCAGGCATAAAGGCGGCCCATGCATCGTCTGTAGGCAACAGCAATGCAACCTGGTTCGCAGGCTTGCCCTGGCGTAGCAGCCAGCTCATGCGCGAGATATAGTCCGTCACCGTAGGCATCACCGGATGCCATGGGTTGTGATCGTTGAAGACCGCTGCCGCGTAGAGACTCCAGCCCGGCTCGGGGACCTCGGGCGTACCGTCGGCCATCTTCGGCGGCGAGTACGGCCAGCCATGGAAGATCAGCAGGTTCTCTCCGGAGAGGAAGTCGATGTCCGCTTCAGCCTTCATGTCCAGCGGCGTCGCGCGGAAGACCGGCGAGTGCAGCCAGGTAAACGTCTCGCCGCTGGTGATGGTGCGGCCGTTCAGGTGGTTCGCGGACGTGGCCCAACGGAGTGTCGAGAACGCACGCCACTGTGGTCCTTCGCCTTCGGCAAGATCGACGAGCCGCTCACTTGAGAGCGAGACTGCAGGCTCGCCGTAGGTCTGCGAGCGGAAGCGCGTCTTATGCTCGCGCGCCCAGTCGTTGATCTGGGTAAGGTAGTTCTCGTTGATCAATTCAGTGAGCGTGATGCCCCAGTCATGGCGCACCTTTGCGGCGGCTTCAGTGCCTCCCAGCCAAAGCTCCGGCAGATGCGGGATCAGGTCATAGCCACGGCGCTTCTTGAACTCCTCGGGTAGCGTCGGTGTCCAGTCCGCGCCGTAGGCTTCAAGCGAATCGGAAAAGATCGCATACGGTGGCGTTGCGCCAAAGGCCTTCACGAGTGGTTCGCCAACGGTCTTCAAATGATTCGCAACGGCCTTCCTGCTGAACGGATCGAGCACCGGGCCATCGGCGTCCACAGCGGCTCGCTTCACCTGCTGGCCGGTGTGGCCGTCGATGAAGAGTAGTGCCACCTGGCCCGCAGTAGCTGGTGCGATCACGTCACCTGTGACGGCCTTCGCGGACGAAGGATCCCAGGTCTTCGCATCGCCCTTGGCGACGAAGCGCGCCACGATCTCTTCGGCAGCAGCAAGCTTGGGCAGCGGCAACGAAGTCGCGCCCACCGGCAGCGGCACAGCCATCAGGCGCAAGCGGCGCGCCGCCTCTTCCGCCGTGATGTGCGGTCCGCCATACGGCCATCCGCTGCACAGTGTCACGTCGATGCGCAGACCCAGCCGCTTGCCTTCGGCTTGCGCAAAGGTCACCGCGTCTAGCATCTCCGGCGAAAGCCAGCTGAGGTTCCTCAGGTTCTTTGCCGGGTCGTCCAGCACCTCGGGATAGACGAACGCCAGCTCCGCGCCACCGATGCCGTCGGCTTTCATCTGCGCGAGTTCGCGAGCGATCTCCGGCTTCACGACTGCCGGGCCGAACCACCACCAGCGCACCATGGGGCGTGCGTCTGCGGGAGGATGTTCGAAGCCAGCGTGAAGCGTGGCGAGGCTTGTCGCGGGATAGCTGTAGCCGTGTGCCTCGGCCAGGGGAGCAGGGTGCTGTGCCGTTGCAAGCGACGCATGGGCGCAGACCGCAATGGCGGCAAGCGCAGGAAGAAGACGGAGTGAACGCATACTACTTGCCTCCGATGGAGCCGAGGGTGTGCGGCGAAGTGGCCGCGGGTTTGTTGGCGGGCGAGGTTGCAGGCGATTCTAACGGTGCGGGAACGAACTCCTCGCCGGGCTTGTGATTGAGTTCGGGATCCGAGTCATAACCGGGAGTTGGTGCATCGAGGATCGGCGTGGTCAGGCCCGCCAGCGCGGGAGCCGCATCATTCTTCAGCAGCTCGAAGATTGTGACCTCATTGCGACCCTGCTTCAGCCATGGTCCCGGAACATAGAGCGTACCCTGCGGACCAATGTCCCAGAAGCGACCCAGTGGATGTCCGTTAATCCAGATCACGCCTTTGCCCAGCGCACGTACATCGAGGAAGGTATCGCCGACCTTATCCAGCGTGAAGCTGCCCTTAGCGAAGTGCGGGGTCGGCGTAAGCGACACGGCAACATGGCTGCCCTCGGAAACCAGGGGTTCCGTTGACATCGGAAGTGAGAGGATCTCCCACCCGCGCAGCGGCAGATCGTTGATAGAGGCATCGTGGATGCCCTTGGTCTCGTCACGCATCTTCTTCGTGGAGTTCAGTCGGCCTGTGTTCTCGACGAGAATATCGAGCTGCGCCTTCCCTGACGCGAAGAGCTTGATCGTGTCCTCGTGGAAGTGACGGTCGAGCGGCCCCATCAGCTTTCCATCGAGGTATACCAGTGCAAAGTCCTGCAGGTGATCGAGCTTGAGTACGTTTGCTCCGGGCTGCAGCACGATCTGCTTGCGATACAGGATGTAGCCATAAGACTGGCCCACCTGCTCCATCGTCTTTGGCAGGTCGCTGTGAATGGGCTTCGGCAGGTGCTCCCAGAGCGACGTCGAGTGCGTGAGTCTGAACGGAGCGACAGCGATGACGGGCGGCGCTTCAGGCACCGGCAGCGGCTTCTCATGCGTGTATTTCAGGATAGTGTCGCGGTAGGCGAAGAACTTCTTCGTCGCGTGTCCGGCTTCGTCGACGGGGGCGTCGTAGTCGTAGCTCGTTACGTTGCCGCGATACGCCCCGGTGGACTCGCTGGCGCCGGCCATCATGCCGAAGCTCGTGCCTCCGTGCACCATGTAGATGTTCATCGAGGCCCCGCGCCGCATCATGGTATCGATGTCCTCAACCTGAGGCGCCACGGGTCGTGTCTCGTGCGGATGCCCCCAGAGATCGAACCATCCCGGCCAGTACTCGGTTGCGAAGAGCGGTTGCCCCGGCCGCTGCTTCGCGAGGATATCGAGTGCCTCAGCCGCGCGCCCCGTGCCGAAGTTCACGCCAGAGTAAACGCCATCGATCTCACCCTTGGCCAATGCTTTGGATGGGTCCACCGTGTAGAGCAGCGCATGCGTAAATCCTGCAGCGACGAAGACATCGCGCATGTGCTTCATGTAGCTGGGGTCGTTCGAGAAGTTGCCATACTCATTCTCGATCTGCACCGCCAGGATCGGCCCGCCGAGACCCACCTGCAGTGGTCCCACTTCCTTCGCGAGCCGCTTCATCCAGCGCTCGACCGGCGCCGTAAAGGCTGGATCGTTGGTACGCAGAGCCGTCGCCATCTTTGGGTCGGCCAGGAGCCACGCCGGGAAGCCGCCAAACTCCCACTCCGCGCAGGAGTACGGGCCGGCCCGCAGCAGCACGTGCATGTGCTCCTCCTGAACCGTCTTGATGAAGGCGACCAGATCGTTGTTGCCGCTGAAGTCATACACGCCGGGCTTCGGCTCATGCACGTTCCAGAAGACGTACGTCGCAATGGTGTTTAGGCCCATGGCTCGCGCCATGCGGATGCGCTGACGCCAGTACTCGCGCGGGACACGAGCGTAGTGGATCTCCCCGGAGAGCACCAGCAGCGGCTTGCCGTCGAGCTCGAAATGATCTCCCGCACCTGCGAAGCGGTGAGCCTCGGCAGGAGCCTGCGCGGCGGTGCAGTGCGGGAGCATCGCGGCAAGCGCGAGCGCAAAGGGCGACAAGGAACGCAGTGAAGATCGAAGGCTCATAGCGATGCGGACGGCGGCTTTTCCTGTAACGCAGACGGTTCCTGGGGCTCAGCCATTATCTGCGAAGCGGCATAGGCTCGGCAGCCGAAGGGGAAATTATTTTCCTATTGACATCAAAGTGACCCGGCTCCTATCGTCATCTGGTTCCCGCTACTGGCCGCACGTTTGTGCGCAGCCGAGCTATGCCTGTTCGCCAAGGAGATCGTCGTTGCAGCGTGTCTGCTTCCTGCTAAGGGTTCGTCCCGAGAAGATCGAAGAATATCGGGAGGCGCACCGCCACGTCTGGCAGGAGATGCGTGAAGCCCTCACTCGCACCGGCTGGCACGACTACTCTCTCTTCCTCGCGCCGGATGGCCTCCTCGTCGGATATCTTCTCTGCGAGGACTTCCAGGCGTGCCTTGCCGGCATGCAGGCCGAAGAGATCAACGAGCGCTGGCAGACTAAGATGGCCCCATTCTTTCTCGCCAGCGGAAACGCAGACGACAACATGCATCCGCTGGAAGAGGTCTTCCACCTCGATTGACCCGCGCGGAGGCCTCGCCATGCGATGTTCGATACGGTTGAGGCCCCTTCTGTAGCTACTTCAACAGATGAAGCAAATCTTGCAGTATGGATACAAAGTTGTGGCTACACCCCACATTCGTTCCGTATCGTAAAGCTTGAATGCGAAAAAAGATCGCAGTGATTGGAGCTGGCCCGGGCGGGCTTGCGTCGGCCATGCTGCTGGCACGAAGAGGCTTTGAGGTTCAGGTCTACGAGAAGGCGGACCGGATCGGTGGCCGCACGGGAGAGATCGTCCTCGACGGCCAGTACCGCTTCGACATCGGCCCCACCTTCCTCATGATGAACTACGTCCTCGAAGAACTTTTCGAGGATGCGGGCCGGCGGATTGAGGACTACCTCGACATCCGTATGCTCGACCCCATGTATCGCCTCAGCTTTGAGCATGCGTCGATGCTGGTGCATTCGGACCCAGTTGCCATGAAGCGAGAGATCGAGCGCTGCTTCCCCGGGGAGGGCGCCGGCCTCGATCGCTTTCTCCGCGACGAAGAGATTCGCTTCCGCAAGCTCTATCCCTGCCTGCAGCGCGACTATGGTTCACTCTCCCGTTTCCTGAGCCCTACTCTTCTCACCGCACTGCCGCACATCGCGCTGGGCCGGTCTCTGTATGACGTGCTTTCGGGTTACTTCCGCAGCGAAGAGCTGCGCCTCTCCTTTACCTTCCAGTCAAAGTATCTCGGTATGTCGCCCTGGGACTGTCCCGGCCTCTTCGCCATGATTCCGTACACCGAGCACGCGCACGGTGTCTTCCACGTCATGGGAGGCCTTACGCAGATTCCCCAGGCGTTCGCGAAGATCGCAAGGGAAGAGGGCGCGAAGATCCATACGAGTTGTGGGGTGAAGGAGGTTCTTCGCAACGGCCGCACGGTCACGGGGCTCCTGCTTGAGAACGGCGAGCACGTGGACTGTGACGAGGTCGTGATGAACGCCGACTTCGGCCACGCGATGGCCACACTCTTTCCCGGCCAGGATCTCGGCAAGTACGCCGCGCCCTCGCTTGAGAAGAGACCCTTCTCCTGCTCGACGCTGATGATCTATCTCGGAATCGACCGGACCTTTCCGGACATCGAGCATCATACGATCTTCTTTGCAGAGGACTATCGGCGCTGCCTTGAGGACATCACGAAGCACAAGACTGTCTCGGAAGAACTGTCGGTCTACGTGCGCAACTCCGCGCCGCTCGATCCGTCCTGTGCGCCGGAAGGCCACTCAGCGCTCTATATCCTTCTGCCGGTCCCCAACAATACCTCGGGCATCGACTGGTCTGTTCAGGCGCCGATCTATCGTGAGCAGGTGCTCGATCTGATTGCGAAGCGAAGCGGCTATGGTGACCTCCGGCCGCACATCACTGCTGAGCGTATGATCACGCCGGCGGACTGGGAGCGGTCCGGTGTGTTTCTCGGGGCCACTTTCAACATGGGCCATAGCTGGGACCAGATGCTCTACTTCCGTCCCCATAATCGCTTCGAGCTCTTCGACAACCTCTACCTGGTCGGCGGGGGGACCCATCCCGGCAGCGGCCTGCCGACGATCTTCGAGTCCGCACGCATCTCCTCCAACCTCATCTGCGACCGCTACAAGGTCCCGCATCCTGAGCCCAGGCCCTTTCACGCGGAGCTCGCGTACTAGGACTCCACCGCATGCTAACTCGCATCGATGCCGCTCGTTCCGCGCAACAACGCTGGGCTGCGCTCAGCGTGCGGGAGCGTGCACGTCGACTGCTTCCATTGCGGCGCGTACTCGCCGCGCGCATGGACGAAGTCATTGCGACCATCTCTAGTGAGGTGGGCAAGCCGCCACTGGATGCTCTGTCCGGAGACGTCATGGTGGTGCTCGAACACCTCCGCTGGTGCGAGAAGAACGCCGCTCGGGTGCTGGCCACGCGTCGCGTCGGAGCTCCTGCACTTCTCTACACTGGCTGCACCTTTACGGAGAGCGAAGAGCCCTACGGAGTCGCGCTCGTGCTCGCGCCCTGGAACTACCCGCTGCAACTCTCGCTGGTCCCTGCGACCACCGCGCTCTTCGCAGGCAATTCGGTGATGCTCAAATGCTCCGAGTTCACGCCGAAGCTGGCGGCGCTCATCGAAGACTGCGTGCATCAGGCCGGGCTTCCGGAAGGCCTGCTCAGCGTCAGCGCCGGCGGTGCGAATGAGGGGAAAGCTCTTCTCGATGCTGGCCCGGACCTCGTGTTCTTCACGGGCTCAAGCCACGTCGGGCGCAGTGTCGCAGAGCGTGCAGCAGCGCGGCTCATCCCTTGCGTGCTGGAACTCGGCGGCAAAGACCCGTGCCTCGTCTTCGCCTCCGCTCCCATCGAACGGGCGATAGAAGGCGTGTGCTATGCCGCCTTCTCCAATGCCGGCCAGGTCTGCGTGGGAGCGAAGCGTCTCTACGTCGAGCAATCCATCTTCGAGAGCTTCCTCTCGCGTTTCGTCGCTCGCGCCAGGCAGCTTCGCATCGGGTCCGATCTCGCAAGCGATATGGGCCAAGTACGCATTGCGCCGTTGCGCGAATCCCTCGCGGCGTGGGTCGCAGACGCCATCGCAGGGGGAGCGACCCTGCATACTCCGTTCGATCCGACGTCCGAAAACATCGGGCCGCTCGTCTTCACCAGCGTGGCTCGGGACTCGCACATCCGCGGGGAAGAAACCTTTGGCCCAATCGTATGGCTTGAGCCCTTTGACGGCGAGCGCGATGCCATGGCGCGCGCCAATGACTCGCCCTTCGCACTTGCCGCTTCCATCTTCACCGGCGATAGCGCGCAGGCGGATCGCATCGCATCGCAGCTCAATGCAGGCGGCGTAAGCATCAACGATGCCATCCGGCAGGTAGGCAATCCGGTTGCCGCGTTCGGCGGCAATCGCGCCAGCGGCTATGGTCGTTACCACGGCGAGTGCGGGCTGCGTGCGTTCTCGCGAGTCAAGACGCGAATGATTACGTCCGGCAAGGGAACGCACGAGCGCCACTGGTTTCCGGCTTCGGCAAAGACCTTCCGGGAGCTGCAGGCGGTCCTTCAGCTGCGCCACGGTACGGGTTCGCTGGCCGGTCGGTTGAAGGCTCTGGTTAGCGCATCTCTCTCGAAGTAGCAGGACGTTGGAATCACGAGGCGATTGAGGATCAATGAAGGTCTATGAGCAGTAAGCAGGGACAGCGGGTGGTTGTCATTGGTGCCGGCCTCGGAGGCATGTCGGCGGCGATTCAACTGGCGCGGGCCGGCTTCTCCGTCGATCTGCTCGAAAAGAACGACAAGGTCGGCGGCAAGCTCAACGTTCACGAGGAAGCAGGCTTCTCCTTCGATCTTGGTCCCTCGATCTTCACGTTGCCGCAGATGTTCCGGCCCGTCTTCGAAGGCGATGGCAAACGGCTCGAAGATTACATCCATCTCGAGCGAGTCGATCCGCAATGGCGCAACTTCTTCGAAGACGGCACAGTCGTGGACCTGTGGGAGAGCACCGACCGCATGCGCCCTGAGCTGGAACGCTTCGGCCCCGAAGCCTTCGAGGACTACCAACGCTTCGTTCAGCACTCCAAGCTGCAATATGACATCACCGAGCGAGGCTACTTTCAGCATGGCCTCGATGGCTTCTGGGAGTTCATCCGCTTCTACGGCCTCAAGGGCGCCGATGGCCTGGACTTCATGGGCACCATGGCGGGCGGTATCTCGAAGCGCGTACGCAATCCTTACCTGCGCGACATCCTCGAGTACTTCATTAAGTATGTGGGCAGCTCGGCCTATGACGCGCCCGGCTTCATGAACCTGATGCCCAACATCCAGCTCGAGTTCGGCCTGTGGTACGTACGCGGTGGCCTCTATGAACTCGCCCGTGCGTTCGAGCGTCGGCTCGCGGAGGTGGGTGTGCGCCTTCACCTCAATCATCGTGTCACCTCGATCGACAAGAGCGTTGGCCGGGTCACGGGAGTGCGGGCGATCGACGCAGAAGGCCTGGAGCATACGCTCCCAGCGGAGTTCGTCGTCTCCAACATGGAGGTGATTCCCGCGCATGAGCAGCTATTGAACGCTTCGCCCCGCAAGATGCGCAGCCTGCAGCGCTTTGAGCCCGCATGCTCGGGCATCGTCCTGCATCTCGGGCTCGATCGCATCTATCCGCAGCTTGCGCATCACAACTTTTTCTATGCGAAGGACCAGAAGCATCACTTCCACCGTGTCTTTCGCGAAAAGCTGTTGCCCGACGATCCTACGATCTACCTCGTCGCGCCCACACGCACCGACCCCACGCAGGCGCCTCCGGGCTGTGACAACATCAAGATCCTTCCGCACATCCCTTACATCAACGACAAGCATCCGTTCACCCGCGAGGACTGTGTCTCGCTGAAGGAACTCTGCCTCGACAAGCTGGAGCGCATGGGGCTGACTGACCTGCGCAAGCACATCGTCGTCGAAGACTTCTGGACGCCATTCGATATCCAGGAGCGTTATCTCTCCAATAAGGGATCGATCTATGGGGTCGTCTCTGACCGGCGTCGCAACTTCGCTTTCAAAGCACCCAAGCAGAGCAAGGAATTCAGCAACCTCTACTTCGTCGGAGGGAGTGTGAATCCCGGCGGAGGCATGCCCATGGTGACGCTTTCAGGAACCCTCGTGGCGCGCCGGATCATCGAGCAGGCGAAAGCGTAGGCTGATCCTGCATGGTCTTCTACTATCTTGCGTCTCTCGCTGGTGTGCCCGCAGGATGGTTGCTGTTCCGCAACGCACGCACACTGCCCGGGGCCATCGCGAACGGTAAGTCGCATAACGTAAGCCTGATCATTCCTGCACGCAACGAAGAGGCGACGCTGCCTACGTTGCTGCGCTCCCTTCGCGAAGGCACGGTGCAGCCCGCAGAGATCATCGTTGTCGACGACCATTCGTCCGACCGCACCGCAGAGATCGCGCGTGGCTTCGGCGCGAAGGTGATCGCCGCTGCGCCATTACCGCCGGGTTGGACAGGGAAGACGTGGGCCTGCGCGCAAGGCGCTCGAGCGGCCGCTGGAACGACCTTGCTCTTCCTCGATGCCGATACGATGCTGGCACCTGATGGCCTTGCGAGAATCCTCAACACATACTGGGCGTTGCAACCGCCCTCTGCCTTGTCGGTGCTGCCGTTCCATGCGATGCAGCGCGCCTACGAGCAGCTCTCGCTCTTCTTCAATCTCATCATGGCCGCGGGCGCCGGAGGCTTCAGTGGCTTCGTCGAGCCCGAACTCTTCGGTCAGTCGCTGATGATCGACCGCGACCTCTATCAAGCTGTTGGAGGACACGAGTCGGTGCGACAACACGTTCTCGAGAACCTGCACATGGCCGCACACATTCGCGAGGCAGGCCGCAAGACCATCACTGCAGTCGGCCAAGGCTCCCTCTCGATGTGCATGTTTCCCGGAGGCACAAGTCAGCTCGTCGAAGGGTGGACGAAGGGCTTCGCCGCTGGAGCTGCAAGCACTCCCCGAAGCACGGTCTGGCTGATCAGCCTCTGGATCGCAGGGCTCGCTTTGTCGGCGATCAACCTGCTCGCCGCGACTGTCTCTGTGCCCACCTCGATTGCGAGCCGGTGCATTGCGCTTCTTGTCTACGTCGTGTTCGCGACGCAGATCTTCGTCTTGTCGCACCGTTTCGGCAGCTTCAAATTCTGGGCAGCGCTTGTCTACCCGGTCTTTCTCGCGTTTTACCTCGCGGTCTTTGCACGATCGGTATTGCTTCGTCGGCGCGGCACGGGCGCCACGTGGAAGGGACGGTCGTTGTGAAGTTCGGAATCCTCCTTGCAAACGTGTTGGGCTTCCCTATGCTGCAACTCACCGTCGCGTGGATCTTCGTTCGCCTGCCCGATAGCATCTTCGCAAGGCCGGGCAGCGCCGTATCTCCCACCGAAGCACACTTCTACCGTGACGTGGCTCGCATTCGCCAATGGAAGCGACTCCTGCCATCCGGCGGCCGGTGGGTTGGATCAACGTTCACTTACGAAACCGCGTTGCTTGCTGGATCACCCGGCCGCCGCCGCTTCCTGCTGGAGACGAGGCGGTCAGAAGCCGCACACTGGACGTCTGTGCTCGCGACCTCCGTCTTTCTCCTCTGGAACCCTCCATGGGCCGGTGCTGTGATGCTCGCAGCGGGAGCCATCTTCAACGTGCCTTGCCTCGTCGTGCAGCGCTACAATCGCGCTGCACTGCAGCGGGGACTCTGCCGCCGTTCGGAATAAAGCGCGCAGGAATCCGGCATGCGGACTGAAACTCCCATGTCACAGATAAAATCGACTCCAGCCATCGCTCCAGCCAATCACGCTCGCCTGCGCTAAGGCTGCAACAGAAGGGAGCGGAATTGCCTCCGCACACTGCATCGATGACGATTCGTCCAATCCGTGCTCGCGCACTTGGTGGCCTGGGGCTCTTGTTCAGCGCGATGTTGCTCGCCGCAAACGCCGCAGCCCAGGCTGCAGCCGCACCTGCTGCATCATCGACGATGAAGCCCCTCGTAGATCCGAGCATCGTCGCGCAGGCAGATGGCATCGTGCGCGTCGACAAAGCAGATCCACAGCTGCGTTACGCCTTTCTTCCCATCGTCTTCCCCAGCTCTCACGCTTCCAATCTGATGCAGCTCCGCAACGGCGATCTTTTGTGCGTGTGGTTCTCCGGTAGCTGGGAAGGCGAGAGCGGCGTAGCGATTGTGCTCTCGCGTCTGGACCATGGATCGAAGCGGTGGAGTAAGCCAATCATCATCGATCACCACGACGGCCAGTCATATCAAAACCCCATGTTGTTCGAGGCTCCGGACGGTGTCCTGCACCTCTATCACACCACCCAACCCTCCAACGGTGGCGAGAATCAGGCCCGCGTGCTTGAGGTGCTTTCGCACGATGGTGGCCACACGTGGTCCCAGCCCAGGCAGTTGCTCGAGCGTGCGGGCGCCTTCACGCGCCACCCCATGGTCGTGCTCCCTGATGGCAGGTGGTTGCTGCCGCTCACCGTGATGACGAGTGAAGGCATCGGCTCCGGTGCAGACACCAACTACTCCGTCATGGATATCAGCGCCGATCATGGATCAACATGGACTGAATGCGCCGTGCCGCACAGTGAAGCCCTGGTGCAGCCGACCCTCGTGGAGGTTGTGCCGCACAAGTGGATTTCGCTCTTCCGCGACCGCCGTTCGATGTGGATGTACCGCAGCGAGTCTTCAGACGGTTGCAAGTGGAGCGAGCCCACAAAGATCGCGCTCCCCAACAACAATGCATCAACGCAGATGATTCGCTTGAAGGACGGACATCTCGCTCTGGTCTTCGACAATACGAGCAAGACATTCGGCGAACCTGCATCGCAAGCGCGCAAGCCTCTGTCGATTGCCATCTCTACCGATAATGGGGAGACGTGGTCCGCAGTCAGGGACATCGAGACCGGACGCATAGGCTATGGTTCGCTCGAAAGCAAGCCGCACATCCCGGGGCGTGAAGAGTACTCGTATCCAAGCGTCTTCCAGACACGTGATGGGCGCATCCACGTCAGCTTCACCTTTCGCAGGCAGACGATCAAGGACGTGAGCTTTCCTGAAAGTTGGGTAGCTGCGGGATCGACCCAGGGGCAATACCGACCTTCACGTTAGGCTATACGGCACGTGAGGCGAGAGGACGATTGTTGATCAGCACCCACGATCGAAGCAGCGCGGACGGCCCTAGCAGTCTCCAGCTCGTGATGCTCGCCGATGACCTCACCGGCGCCTGTGATGCTGCAGCTCCGTTTGCAATGAGAGGCCTCCGCACGGAGGTGGGCATCGCCCGCAACGCTACGCGATCCTCAGAATGTCAGGTCTGGTCATGCAGCTCCGAGTCACGAGAAGCCAACGCAAGCTCTGTGGAGCCTATGCTCGCGCGCGTTCTCGGACGCATTCCTCCTGCTGCCGCCTTCTTCAAGAAGGTGGACTCAGTCTTTCGGGGCAACACGTTTGCGGAAGTGGCGAGCGTACGTCGACTTCGCCCTGAGCGGACGGCCATTCTCGCGCCAGCGTTCCCAGCCGCTGGCCGCCTGGTGAAAGATGGCGTCCTCGAGATTCAGGATCTGAGCGGTACACGAAGTCTCAGGCTGATCGAGAAGCTTCGCGATCAGGGGCTCACGGTACATCACATCACGGCGAGTTGCGATGCCGACGAGCTTCGCTGCCAGCTCGCAGACGACGCAGGATCTGAGGGCTCCGTAATTCTTTACGATGCCACCGTGCAGCTCCATCTCGACGCTCTGGTCAACGCGGCCGACGCGCTCGAAGCCCCTCTGTGGATCGGCTCTGCGGGGCTCGCGCATGCGATTGCAGAGAGTTTCAGCTCAGGCTCAACAGCAATCGAACCCCGCGTCGACACCCTTCCGCAGACGACGAATGCTCTGCTCTACTTCGTAGGCAGCACGCACCCTGTGACCCGCGCGCAGGTCGAAGCTCTCGCACAGCATCGCGAGCGCATGCCAAATATCCAGGTGATCGATGTGCCCCGCGGGCCTGCCGCGAGAGACCTCATCCTCGACGCAGTATGGGGGCTTCGGTCCGAGACGATCTCATGCCTTTTCGTTACAGGAGGCGATACGGCGTCGGCGGTCTTTGCAGCGCTTGGCATCACCGCTCTTCGCGTGGTGGACGAGTTCGCGCCCGGGCTGCCGCATTGCCACGCGATCGGCGGGAGATTCGATGGAGTTCCCGTGCTGCTCAAGTCCGGCGGCTTTGGGGAAGCTTCAGGTCTGTGTGACATCGCGGAGCGCTTCGCGCCGATGCCGGCGCATGTCGGAAGGAGTTCGTTGTGAGCATGGACAAGGCACTGCCGCGTATCGCGGTGACGTTGGGAGATCCCGCAGGTGTTGGCGTCGAGGTGACGTTGAAGGCGCTGCAGGACGTGGCTCTGCAGCAGGCCGCGCGATGGCTGATTCTCGGCGACGCAGCTACGTTGCGCGCTGGAGAACGTGTGACTGCCATTAGCCTTGGTGACCTCGGGCCCGGCGTCTCCTTCATCGATTGCGGACAGCTCGACAACGCTGCCGAAGTGGAGTTTGGTGCGCTGCGCGCTGAATATGGCAAGGCCGCAGCGGCTTATGTCCACGACGCCACATTGATGTGCCTCAACGGCGAAGCGGACGCGATGGTCACCGCGCCGCTCAACAAGGAAGCCGTGGCCCTCAGCGGGATGCACTTCACCGGGCACACCGAATACATCGCCGAGCTCTGCGGCGCGACCGATTCGCGGATGCTCCTCGCAGGCCGCAAGCTCAGCGTGGTGCACGTCTCCACGCACACCAGCCTCCGCAACGCGTGCAATCTCGACCGCGATCGCATCATCCGAACCATTGAGCTTGGCAATGATGCGATGAAGCTGCTGGGACACGCGCGGCCCCGCATCGCTGTCTGCGGACTCAATCCGCACGCGGGGGAGCATGGGCTCTTCGGCAGTGAAGATGCGGATATCATCGCGCCTGCCGTGGAAGCCTGTCGCGCGATGGGGATCCAGTGCGAAGGCCCCGTCGCTCCGGACACCATCTTCTTCCGCGCCGCCAATGGTTCGCACGATCTCATCGTGGCGATGTATCACGATCAGGGCCACATTCCGATGAAGCTTCTGGACTTCGAAGCGACGGTGAATACATCCCTGGGAATCCCCATCATTCGCACATCGGTCGACCATGGCACGGCCTTCGACATTGCCGGAAAGAACATCGCCGGCGAAGCCAACATGCAGGCCGCAATGCGCATGGCGCTCACCATGGCGGAGCATCGCATCGCCAGGTCTGCGCAGGATACGGTGAGCGCTTAGAGCGCAAACATGCGAGCCCTCGACCTCGTTGTCATCGCTGCATATCTCATCGCGTTAGTCGGCATCGGTGCGCGCTTTGCACGGCGTCAGCGAACGACGGAAGAGTACTTCGTGGGTGGCCGCTCCGTGCCGGGCTGGGCGATGGGCCTCTCGCTGCTCGCGACCATCATCACGAGCGTCACGTTCATCGCTTATCCCGGTGCGGCCTACGCTGGGGACTGGTCGCTGCTGGTCCCGGGCATCATGTTCGTTGCGATGCTGGGCATCGTCGGCTCAGTCGTCGTGCCTTTCTTTCGCAGCGTCGTCCGCATGAGCGCGTATGAGTACTTTGGCCTGCGCTTTGGCTCGGGCGTGCGTCTCTACGCCTCAGCCACCTTCGCGATCGGGCACTTCTCGAAGATGGGCTTCGTGTTTTATCTACTCTCGCTTACGTTGAGCGGCATGCTCGGCTGGCCCGTCGATCGCATCATCTTCCTGACCGCTGCGATCACCGTTCTTTACACGCTGCTTGGCGGTGTTGAGGCCGTCGTGTGGAGCGATGTGCTGCAGGGCTTCGTACTTTGGGTCGGTATCCTTGTCTCGCTCGGCTTCCTTCTCTTCCTTCCTAAGCAAGGGCCCGGAGCTGCACTCGGGATGGCATGGCATGCGCACAAGATGAGCCTCGGCAGTACCGCGTTGCGCTTCGACAAGCCGACCATCATCGTGCTCGTGATCTACGGATTCTTCTTCTACGTGCAGAAGTACACCGCGGACCAGACCGTGGTGCAGCGATATCTGCTCGCGCGAACGGATCGCAGTGCACTGCGTGGCATCGCCCTGGGAGCGGCTTTGTGCCTGCCGGTATGGACGGCCTTCATGCTCATTGGTTCGCTGCTATGGAGTTTCTACAAGCTCACCGGCGAAACTCTGCCCAAGGGACTGAAGCCTGATCAGGTTTTTCCTCACTTCCTACTCACACATATCCCACCTGGGCTTGCGGGGCTCTTCATCGCTGCGCTCCTCGGGTCTGCCATGGCAATGCTGGCCTCCGATATGAACTGCCTCGCGGTGATTGGTGTGGAAGACTTCTACGCTCTCGCGCGACCCCGCAGCACGGACCGCGAGCGATTACGGGTCGGCCGCATCCTCGTGGTGTTCAGCGGCTTTGCTGCAGCGGGTGTCGCAGAGGTTCTTGCGCACACGCATGGCAGTGCCCTGGCGCTCTACTACACGGTGACGGCGATCGTTGCGGGAGGTCTTGCAGGCCTCTTCCTGCTGGGATTCCTCGTGCCTCGTGCGACGAAGGCCGGAGCCATCGCGGGCATTCTCGCAAGCCTTGCCATGACATTCTGGGCTGTCTTCACTGAGGGCGGGAAGATCCTCGATCTGGGTCGCTGGAACTATCGCTGGCACGACTATCTTGTCGGCGCGATCGGCCATGTGCTGCTGCTCGTGGTGGGCATCGCTGTGAGCTATTTCGCTCCCGGTGCGCCACGCGGTGTAGATCTCACACTCTCAGGCTGGCGCGCAGGCCACGCGGCAAGAGACGAAGCATCGATCGCGCATTAGTTGTTGGAATCTTCGGAGGCAAGGATGACAAATCGTCTACACGCAGCACTCGCCAAGTCTGAGAACACACCGCTCATCGGCGCGGCCTGTTACTTCTATGATCCCATCTTTCTTGAGATGGCGATTCTCATGGGCTTCAAGGTCATCTGGATCGAGATGGAGCATGGACACATCACCTTCGCCGAAGCCGCGGATCTTTGCCGCATGGCGGCAGGGCATGACGTGCTCACGATGATCCGCATCGCCGACACACGCCGCGAGAACATCCTCAAGGCCTGCGAGTGCGGCCCCGACATGATCGATGTGCCTATGGTCGATACGCCGGAGACTGCAGCGGAGCTTGTGCACTTCGCACGCTATCCCACGGAGGGCGGTCGAGGGGCCTTCGGCATCTCGCGCTCGCTTCGCTATGGCCTCGTCGACAGCCTCGCCGAGGCGCAGAAGCAGTTGAACGAAGAGCTGAGCCTGCTTGTGCAGATCGAGACGAAGGAAGCGCTCGCACGCGTCGACGAGATAGCGGCGGTGCCTAACGTTGACATCTTCATCGGCCCGGCGGATCTCGCGGCGTCCCTCGGCCTCGCCGGGCAGACAGCGCATGCCGAAGTGCAGGCGGCTTGCACACGGATCGTGGAGTCGGCGAAGCGTCACGGCAAGAAGGTCGTTACCGCATGCGCGCCCGCAGACTTTCCCTTCTGGGCAAAGCTCGGCATCGATGTCCTCTTCGCGATCAACGACATCAGCGCCCTGCGTGCGGGCGCGAAGGTGGCCCTTGACGCAGCGAAGAAGGCCATCGCCGAGCAGGGATCGGGAGCAGCGTGATGCGAACGATCACGCTTCTCCAGCCCCGGCGGCTTGTCTTTGGTTCAGGCTGCTTCACGAATGCGTGTGAGTATCTCGCCGCGCTCCCACAGACGCATGTGCACATCATCACCTCACCTTCATTGGCCGGGCATGCCAGGAACATTGCGGGGCGCCTTGCGGAATCAGGCAAGTCCGTCAGCATCGATGGCTCGGTCGCGAAGGAACCCACCATCGCTTTGTTCTATGAAGCTGTGGCGACGGCCCTCGAGGCCCATGCTGATTGCGTGCTGGGCCTTGGCGGTGGCAGTGCGCTCGATCTCGCCAAGCTTGTCGCCGCGTTTGTCTCCTCTTCGCAACGCGTCGAAGATGCCTTCGGCATCGGTCTGCTCAAGGGGCGCTCCTGCCATCTCGTCTGTATGCCAACGACAGCTGGCACAGGCAGCGAAGTCTCTCCCAATGCGATCCTGCTCGACGAAGCCGCTGCCCTGAAGAAGGGTGTTATCAGCGAGTTTCTTGTGCCCGACGCCTCCTTCATCGATCCGGAGCTGGCACGCAACGTTCCGGCGCTCGTCACTGCGTTCACCGGTCTCGATGCCCTGACGCATTGCCTCGAAGCGTACACCAACAAGTTCGCGCATCCACTGATCGATACCTATGCGCTGCAGGGGATTCGCTTGTGTGCGAGGCATCTGGTCGCAGCTGTAAGCGACGGGACAAACCTTGAAGCCCGCGAGGGCATGGCGCTCGCCAGCCTCAACGGAGGTCTTTGCCTCGGCCCCGTGAACACGGCCGCCGTGCACGCTCTGGCATATCCGCTCGGCGGCGAATTTCATGTGCCCCATGGGCTGTCGAATGCGGTGCTGCTTCCGGAGGTCTTCCGCTTCAACGCGGCGGCAACGCCCGCGCGTCACGCGCAGGTGGCTCTCGCGCTTGGAGCGGAACGCAAGGGAACGGCGATGGAGACCGCGTTGGAAGGGGCGCGTCTGCTCGAGGAGCTATCGCGTGCGTGCGGGCTCTCAGCGGACCTGTCGTCCTACGGCGTCACCCGCGACAGCATTCCCCGCATGGCCTCGGCAGCCCTCACCGTGCAGCGTTTGCTCAGGAACAATCCTCGCGAGCTCACCCAGGCAGATGCCGAGCGGATCTACGGACAAGCCCTGTTCAGGTAGGAATCTCCGGCGACCTCTACAATAGAAGGGTTGCGCTGAATCAAAGCGAAGGAGTCCGTACACCCCTCATGTCGACTGAGTCGAAGGTCATCAACTGCGAGCCGCTCAAGAGCCTCATCCGTTCCGTTCCCGATTTTCCCAAGTCCGGCATCCTCTTCTACGACATCACTACGTTGCTGAAGGATAAGGCTGGCTTCGCGGAACTGATCGATGCGTTCGCGCAGTACTACATCGGAAAGCAGATTGACCTGGTGCTTGGCATCGAGGCTCGCGGCTTCATCTTTGGACCCGCGCTGGCGTATCGCCTCAACGCAGGCTTCGTTCCCGTGCGTAAGCCCGGCAAGCTTCCCGCCGAGACCATCACGGTCAAGTATGACCTCGAGTATGGTTCCGACTCACTGCAGATCCACAAGGACGCCATCGCCCCAGGCCAGCGAGTGATCATTGTCGATGACCTGCTCGCCACCGGCGGCACGATGCAGGCAACGATCGACCTCGTAAAGCAGATGGGGGGCGAAGTTGCCGGCATCGCCGTTGCGATCGAGCTGGACTTCCTCAAGGGCCGCAATCGCTTCCCGGAGTATGACGTCTGCTCGCTTCTGCACTACGACGACTAGAGCCGGAATCTGCTGAAAGCCACGAACACAGAAAAGACAAGTGGGGTGATCTCGCCGAGATCACCCCGCTTGTACTTGTTGAATTTGCTTAGCGCGCGCTGTGGCGCGGGAACACCGCGACGTCGGAGCCTTCCCGCTTGACCGGAATCGGCATCGGCGCAGGGCCGGCCGGGCGTGCCTCGTGGGGTTTCTGGAAGACGGTGATGACACGATTGCGGCCCTGGGCCTTCGCTTGATAGAGGCAGGCATCCGCGCGTTCGACCATGGACTGCACGTTGTCAACAGGGCCAACGTAGGTCGCCACGCCGATGCTGGCAGTCACGCGAACGGCCTCAAAAGCCTCTTCCTTGCGGGTCTCTCGTGCCGGCAGCAGGATACGTGCGATGCTCGCGCGCACACGCTCTGCGACGAGTAGAGCGGCCTCTGCGGACGCATGCGGAAGCAATACGGCAAACTCCTCACCACCCCAGCGTCCCAGCACATCGATACCGCGAACCGAGTCCTGCATCTTCTCAACCGCAGCACACAGGGCTTCGTCTCCCGTCTGGTGCCCATAGCGATCGTTGATGTGCTTGAAGCGATCGAGGTCGACCATCAGGATCGAGAAGGGGCTCTCGTTGCGGCGGCTGCGTTCCAGCTCGCGCTCGCACCACATCAGGAAGACGCGGCGGTTGTAGATGCGCGTCAACGGGTCGGTGGATGCCATCTGCTCGAGCCCCGACGTCAGGATGGTGGTTGCCATCCAGAACAGGCCGAAGCCGACGGCGACGATCATTCCAATGTGAACGAGAATCGTCGCGGCGATGGGCGCGCGTCCCGCCGTCGATGGCGGGAAGATGTGCAACACCATCGTGATGCTGCGCAACGCAATGACCAGGGCGAAGAGGTACATCGTCACCGCGACATAGCGAGAAGGCAGCCGGGTCTCGCGGTTGGCCTGGCCGTAAAGCAACGTCGCTGTTTGGCAGGCCTGGATGACCTCCAGCAGGCGAAGGGCTGATGCGATCACATCCGGCGTGTGCCAGCGGATCAGCGAGAAGATCGTGATGACGACCTGAATCGACAGCAGCGTGACGCCGAGCTTCGGGATCCGGACCTTCGCGTCGATCATCTCCAGGACGGCAACCTGCATCAACACCAGCGCGCCGAGGCAGAGAATACCCGCGCCAGCAGCGCCAAATTTTACAGGCAAATATGCGGCCAGGAGGAGTGCCGAACAGCTGCCGCTTCCTGCTGCGAATGCAGCTCCCACCCAACCCATCCCTCGGAGGAGAGGATTGCTGATGCGCACGGCCAGCAGGCCCGCGCTGCCTCCAGCGAGTAGTACGGCTCCGAGAATGAGGACAACTTCTAATGCGGACATCAGAACAATCTGCTCAGAAACCAGGGATGGGTGCTACTCAAGGGGCTCGGACTGTAGAGTGGGCCTCCCCACTGTTATCAATCGTTTCTGCTCAAACCACCACAACACGGAAGTGGTACAGCGGCCCCGCAAGAGGTTGATTTGCGTACCGCCTCTGGCGATACGTTCAGTCTTGTCTCAAAGCGGGACATTGTGGCGCTGCAGGCATATCCTAGGAACAGTATGGTTTTCGTGCTCGACAACTACGATTCGTTTACCTACAACCTCGTGCAATACATCGGCGAGCTTGGCGCGGCTGACACCCCCAAAGCGGTGGAAAAGCAGCACCTTCGGGGTAACAAAGCTGGTGCTGGTGGGGCGTCGGGCACCAGTTTGTCTGAAATCTGCCGCGAAATTGTCGTCAAGCGAAACGATGAAGTGACCCCGGAGCAGATCGTGGCCATGCGGCCGGACCGCATCCTCCTTTCGCCCGGGCCTTGCACCCCGCAGGACGCGGGCATCCTCGTCCCGCTGATCGAGCACCTCGCCACTCTTCCGGCTGACGAGCAGATTCCCGTTCTGGGCGTCTGCCTCGGGCACCAGGCCATCGGAGCGGCCTTCGGCGGCGATGTCATCCGTGCTCCGAAGCTGATGCACGGCAAGACCAGCCCCGTCGTCCACGACAATCGCTCTGTCTTCCGCGATCTCCCCCAGCCCATGACCTGCACCCGGTATCACTCGCTGATCGTGGCGGAGGAGTCCCTGCCCGCGGAGCTCGAAGTCTCCGCCTGGACCGAGGCCAGTGGCGACGAGAAGCCCATCATCATGGGCCTGCGCCACCGCACGCTGCCCATCGAAGGCGTGCAGTTCCACCCGGAGAGCGTCCTCACCGACCACGGCAAGCGGCTGATCGAGAACTTCCTGAAGCAGTAACCACCGTTCGGCCCTACGACCGTCATTCCGAGCGACCGGGTCCCCGACGAGCGTTCTCTGCCCGTTGGGGTGGGGAGCGAGGAACCCCTGTATTCTTCCGCACAGCCTGAGCAGGCTGGCGAAGGAACAGCGCCTTGCAGGATCAGCCGGCGTTTGACGTCGATGTGTGCCGGCTCTCATCCCCCAGCCACCGCATCACAGCGAACATCACCACGCACGCCACAAGACTCACCCCACCATCAACCGCGAACATCCCCGCCAGCCCGTGCAGGCCTCCGATCCCTCGCGCGTAGCTGTGGCCGTCGAGCACTCCCATGTAGCTGATCGGCAGCACCGTTGCGGCCGTGAGCAGACCAAACTCCGTGGCGGCCAGCGGGTTGTCGCGCCCGATCGCTCTCAGGCAGATCGCCACCGCGGCCGTGAAGCTCATCGCCTGGAAGACGTTCTCGCCCAGGAACGCGATGGCGAAGGTCGTCGGCGTGCGATGCGGCAACAGCATTAGAAGCGTGAACACGCATCCCGCCGCGCCGATGCCCAGATACAGCGCCAGCGGCCGCAGACGCCTCGCCAACACCGGGACCAGCAGGCATCCGGTCGCTCCGGCGATGGTCAGCATCAGCCCGCCCACGCGACTGACGAAGGCCTCGCTGGCATGGAAGTCCCCCGCAACGCCCCCAAGGGTATTGGTCAGAGAGAACGAGCCGGTCGGCGCGAGAAAGAGAGCCAGCGTCAAAAGCACCTCCCGCTGCTTCAGCAGGGAGCCAAGCTGTCGCCAGAACTCGCCGAAGTGGCTGGCCAGCCTCCGCGCCTGCTCCACTTCGCGCTGCGGCACTGGCATCCAGAGGAAGATCAACGCCGGGCAAGCGACCAGAGCACCGAGCAGAAGTGCTGCCGTCATCGGGCTCACCTCGCGCAGCAGCTCACCTGCCGCGATGGTCATGATGCCGTTGCCGCCCAGCGTTGCGACCTGCGTCCAGGCGCCGAGCCTGCTCTCGATGACGCCGCCGTGATCATCCTCCGGGACCAGCGTCGCCAGCCAACCTCCCAGCGCGTTGGAACTGAGGGTGGCTGCAGCGTATGCCAGCATGATGGCCGCTTCAAACGCTGCCAGGTGCGCGCGCAGCAGGATCGCTGCCGCGAGTCCGGCACCCGCGAGCAGAGCGAACGCCGTCGCATACCATCGCCGCGAGAACCGCAGGTCCAGCAGCGGCCCCAGCAGGAAGACCCAGATCCCCCACGAGAAGCAGGCCGCGCTGATGGCCGCGATGCGGGTTTCGGTGACGTGCTCCGCCGCCAGCAGCTGCGGCAAAGGCAGCACAAGGAAGCCGCCCATCAAGCCGAAGGTGCCGTTCGCCAGCCCCATCAGCCAATACGGGGCCACACGACGCGCACGCGGCGCCGAAGGGGCGAGAGGGATTGGAGTCGTGACGTTGATCCGTTGATGCTACCGCAGCCGCAACGCTACTTTGCCAGTGGTTGCCACAGCTCGACGCGATTGCCATCGCAGTCGTTGATCCACGCAAACTTGCCGTAGGGCGCGTCTTCGCGTTTCGGGTCGATCCACACAGCCTTCGCAGCCAGCTCGACCAGCAGGGCATCGAGATCGTCCACGCGGTAGTTGATCATCGCCTGCTGCGGACCATGCTCGCCCGTCGGGCCAAAGTAGGTGGTGGTCGCGGGGAACGCCGCCCAGGAGGTGCTGCCTGTCGTCGCCGGAACCTCATCCTTCCACGAAAAAGTGATCCCGCCGTAGCTGGTTAGCGCAATGTGGAGGTGTTCGGCGTACCACGCGGTCAACGCCTTCGGATCCTTCGAGCGGAGAAACACCCCGCCAATACCTGTGACACGAGCCATCGCTATCTCTCCATATGCTTCGGCAATGACGATCTTCCTGCCCGCAGGGGCCGCCGAAATCACCGCTAGAGTAGCAGGCTCCGGTTGCCGGAGAGAAGCAGCATCTCCGGAGAAATCCGGGCTACGGAGGTGTTGTCGTCCCGGTACTTCCGGTCGCTCCAGTGGAGCCGGTCGTGCCCGTGGTCCCGGTTGCGCCCGTGCTGGTGCTGCCGAAGCTGTCCGTGGAGTTCGACTTCCCGTTCAGCCCCTGGCCGAAGCTCGACGCATCGGTTGAGGTGACGCCTGACGAGCTTCCGCTCGTGCTAGACGCCGTTCCCGCCGGACCGCCGCCGCCGAGCAGGTTCACGTTCGTCTTCAGCAGCTCGATTCGCGGGTCGTACCAGAACTCCCACGTCTCGTAGGTGGTCTGCTTGTTCGGCGTCAGGATAGAGTTGCCGCTGCGTGCCGGGCCGACCCCATAGATGACGCCGCCTGAACCGTCGCCGAATCCCGAACTCCCCGTCGAGCCCGTGCTCCCGGTTGCGCCACTCGCACCCGTGGCACCCGTCGTAGGCGAACCCACCGTCGCTCCCGTGAAGCCGCTGCTCAGAGCCGTGCCCGAGCTGACCGTTGTGGTCGAGCCGCCAATCGTCGAACCGATTCCCGACGACAGTCCCGCAGCCGAACCCAGGCCGCTGCTCAGGCCCTGAAGCTCCTGCCCGAAGAAACCCTTGATCGTGGTCTGCGGCGTGTGGATGAGACGCCAGTCGCTCTTCCCGGTCAGGGGATCGACGTACCTCTGGCGCAGGAAGCGCACCGTGGTGGACTTCTCCAAGGCATCCATCGAGCCCGGATAGCTCTTGCACTTGCAGGTGCGCTGATACAGCTGGATGGCCCGCACATACTGCTCCGCGCGGGCTTCGCTGGCCAGTTCCTTCTGACGCTGGAGATCCCGCGCGATCACCGGCGCCGCAGCAGCCAGCGCGACGAGAATCAGCGCCGCCATCACGACGACGGCCAGCAGCATGTATCCCGCTTCCGCGGCTCTCGAGGCCCGTCGGCGGCGCTGCAGCACGGTTTGGGGCCTGGACTTCATGAAGTGGCAGGAACCGTTCATCTACTGCGTAGACATCGGCAGCGTCTGGGTAAAGTGGTTCGTCAGGTCTTCCATCTGCACGCTGTTGGCATTGATCGTGACGACCTTGTAGCGGCGCGCCACGATGTCTCCCTGCGAAGCGAGGTAGACGTCCTCACCCGAGAGGATGAACGCCTGCCGCACACCTTGACGCGTTGCCGTGCCGAAGAACTTCAACGGCATCGGCGGGCAGTTGGGCGGGCAGGGAACCGGTGGCGGCGGTGGCGTATAGGGCACTGTAGCCACTGGCCCCTTGCGCACCCCCGGCACGTTCGTCGGAATCGCCACGGGCGGCGTGTAGATCAGCGAGAAGATGTTTCGTCCCGTCCCCGCGTAAACGAGGCTTTCGGTGCGCAGCATCGCACTCTGGTTCAATGTCGGGTCGAGGCTCGACGAGGTGCTTGCGACGCGCTTCGCGGGAACGCCCGGCACGGCGCCCAGGCCCCTGTTTCCCGTCGAGGCTGCCGCCGCGACAGGCCCTTCGCTGCTGTTGTTCAGCATGTCCCGCGTCGCGGACGTGTTGCTCGAGCTTGGTGTGGCCACGATAGCGGGCGTGGTGGGTCCATCGGATTCGATGAACTCCGTGTAGATGAAGCGAACCAGCAGGATCGACGCGAGCGTCAGCAGCACACCGGCGGCGATGGTCTTATTGCGGTTCTGCGTGCCGGCGTTCACTGTGCGCCTCCGGTGCCGGACGTGGCGTTGGCGCTGGCGTTCTTGTCAGAGGCTTCAGCCTCGCCCACCGCGGGCGAGCGGAGGTACGTGGTCATGCGAATGCGAAGATTCACCAGGCCAGTCTGCTGGCCCGTCAGGTTGATGCCGTTGATGACGAAGAAGCTCCTGTCGCGCTCGATCGCATTGATGAACTCGACCACCGGCCGGTAGTCGCCGGCGATCGACGCATCGATGCGCACCTGCGTCAACGCATGCGGCCCGACCAGCACCGGGTCATACGCATACTGCGCGCGCGTGAGCCGGACTCCATTGGTGGCCAGTTTACCCAGCTCCGCCGCTACCTGTGACGTCGCGTACGGTAGCCGCTTCGCATAGAACTTGTCGGCCTGTTCGGTTGAATCCGCGAGCTTTGCATCGAGCCCACGGAGAGGTTTGGCCGCGATCTCTGCTGCGTGCAGCTGGTTTTGTTGGGCTACCAGCGCGTTCTCGTCGTTCGCGTTCAACCCCTGCCATACGAAGACCAGGTGTACGACCAGGTAAAGCACCAGCACGCCCAGCGCGGCGACTCCCGCAAGGTGCAGATTCAGCTCCGTCAGCAAGGCGCGGGCACGTTCGGTCAGCCGAGGCACGTGCCGCGTCACCGACGAGCTGTTGGGTGGAGGAACGATGACGGTTGTGCTCACCGTGCACCTCCCTGCGGCTGTCCGGGACGGGGCCGGTTATACGGAGAGCCCGGTGCCCCGAGGGGCGGCAAAGTCACGCCATGATTGCGGACATGAGGCGTCGCGATCGGCGTCCCGCTGGTCCTCTTCGGCTCGCTCGCCACATCGCTCACAGGCTTCGCCTTGGGAAACGCCTGGCCTTCGGGGAGCGGGTTGTAGTCGGCGAGAATCTCAAACTCCACGCCCGCAGGACCGGCAGCCGCCTGCTGCTGCGGCGTGCCCTGCTTGCTCTGCTGGCTCTCGCTGTTCAGACGAGGCCGCAGGAACCGCTCCGAGCGTTCCAGGTTGCGCACCAGGTCGACGGCTTTGCCGCGATCGCCCGCAACCCGCAGCCGGATCACCACGCTGCCATCGGGATTCACCTGCGGCTCAATCGAGGTGACCTGCACGCCCGTGGGAAGCACGCGCTCCAGATCCATCATCACGGCCGTCCAGCTGAAGCTCTTGCGCAGGAAGAGTGCGTTGAGGAAGTGAGCGCGGTCCAGCACCGCAGCATTGTCCGGCTGATGCATGCGGCGCTCATTGCCCAGCTTCTCGTTCTCGAAGACCAGGGTGCGCTGCTTCAGCTGCGCCATCTTCGCCTTCTGCACATCCAGCTGCTGTTGCATCATGTGGCTCGCCACCGCGATGCCCACGCCCGCCAGAACCAGCGCGCCCATCAGGATGCGCAGCCGCATCAGGTAAGGCCGCAGCTCCACAAAAGGGCGCGTCGCCAGATTGACCGAAATCCGCATCAGCCCTTCAGCGCCCCCACCACGCCTGCGATCCATCCTCGCATCACGCCACCGGTCGCAGCATCTGCGGCGAGCGCGTCAGTGCCCACTACCTCGCGCACCTTCAAACCTTCTGCTTCGGCGATGCCTTGCTCATTCAAGATATGACGCAGCCGGTCTGCACCCAGCGGCCCAGCGCTCCAGATGATCTCGGGCGCGGCCGCGAGCGTGTCTTCGTAATAAGCCGCACCCTTGCTCACAGCCTGCGCAATCTCCTCGCCCACTTCAGTCGGAGCCAGCGGAGTTGCCAGAGCCATGGCTGGCGTCACGTTCTGCGCCTCGCCCATACCCAAAAGTGACTCTTCGCGACCCGAATCTTCATTCGCGGGATCCACGATCAGCGCTGGAATGTCGGGCAGGTCGGACGGCGCAAGATCGATACCGAGGTGCAGCAGCAGAATGCCCTCGCGCACGATCGCCGTCGTCACTCCGAGCGGGTTCGCGTTCACCAGCAGCACCGGCGACGATGAGTCCACCGCGGCAATCGCCGCCAGCGTGGACGGCAGCACCGCCCCAGGCTCAAATCCTGCCTCGCGAGCCACTGTCTCGTACTCGCTCAATACATCGCGGGGAATGGCCACTGCCAGCACACGCACGCCAGCCTTGCCGGAGCTCATCACCTGATAGCTGATCATGGCCTCGTCGGCGTCGAACGGCACCAGCTTCTTCAGCCGGAAGCGCACCAGCGGCAGAGCCTCGGTGATCTTGCTGGGCAGGGAATCGAAGTCCAGCAGCAGCACACGCACCGCACCGTCGGGAATCACAACCGTCAGCTCCGACCCACGCGTGTTGGGCTTGCCACCCACCGACTCCAGCGCCCGCCGCAACGCTGCGGTCACGGCTATACGGTCGACGATGTTGCCGGGTTTCAGGCTCGGTGCAACCGCGCCTTCGGCCAGGTCCACCTTGGCGACCGCAGCAATCGGAGCGGCAGCCTGGGGCGACCGGGCAGCGACGACGCCGCGCGGGGTGATCTCACACGCCAGCCGCGGCCGCGTACCTGATGCTTTCGGCAAAAAATCCATGCGCAAGAAAATGCTCTATCTAGAGTACCGTGCAGCAGTACCGTGGCGGGTGGCTGTTTCCAGACTCTTGATCCTTGGACGGTCCAAAACAGCCTTCGGTTATGACGCAAGCCCCATAACCGAAAGGATGTCCCGCAGGCTGCGCTCCCCCTAGGAAAGCCTCCTGAGTCCGTCATTCCGAGCGCAGCGAGGAACCCCTGTATTTCGCCAGTGGTTGCGAAAACGCAGCTCTCCCGTAGGCCAACCATCTGTAAATCGCTGACGGTTAGGTGTCTGGCGCGGCAACGATCGGAAGGGCCCGGTTTCAACCGGGCCGAAAAGGCCCAATCCAGAACGAGTCTTTAGCCGCTAAGGTACCTGTTCGCACCCTGAGTGGTGCGAATGATGGCAACATCCAAGAGGAGGCCCGGTACGCAGCGCTTGAAGAGGGAAGGGAAATGAACAAGGACCATTACACCTATCGCGTCACCTGGTCGCCGGAAGACAAGGAGTACATCGGCCTCTGCGCCGAGTTTCCATCGCTCTCGTGGCTGGCCTCAACCTCGCAGAAGGCGCTCGCCGGTATCCAGAACGTCGTCGCGGAGGCGGTGAACGACATGGAAGCCAACGGAGAGCCTGTGCCCGTAGCGTTTGCCGATCGGCACTACAGTGGAGAGTTCCGCGTGCGCATCCCACCCCACGTCCACCGTGCTCTGGCGGTCGAATCTGCAGAGCAGGGCATCAGCCTCAACCGGCTGGCGAGCGCGAAGCTGGCAGGCTGATCCCTACCGTCCCGTCTCGATAAACGTAACCTTGTTGATCTCTCGCAGCGTAGTGATCCCCGCTCGCACCCGCTCCAGCGCCGAATCCCGCAGGAAGTGCATGCCCTTCTGCTTGGCTTTCTTGCGGATCTCCGAGCCCGGCTTCTTCTCCAGCAGCATCTCGCGGATCTCGTCGTCCAGCTCCAGCAGCTCGTGGATCGCCGAACGTCCGCGATAGCCTGTCCCGCCGCACTCGATGCAGCCTGTGCCTTCGCGGAAGCTCACGCCGCGCCACTCCTCGGGAATCAGACCGTTCTCCACCAGCTCCGCGTCGCTGTAGTGCACATCGCGCACGCAGAACTCGCACACCTGCCGGACCAGCCGCTGGGCCAGAATGCAGTTCAGCGCCGAGACAAAGTTGTAGGGCTCCACGCCCATGTTCAGGAAGCGGCCCAGCACGTCGACCACGTTGTTCGCGTGGACGGTGGTAAACACCAGGTGCCCCGTCAGCGCCGAGTTGATCGCAATCTGCGCTGTCTCCGCGTCGCGGATCTCACCGACCAGGATCTTGTCCGGGTCATGGCGCAGAATCGACCGCAGGCCGCGTGCGAACGTCAGGCCCTTCTTCTCGTTCACCGGAATCTGCGTGATACCGCGGATCTGGTACTCGACCGGGTCCTCGATGGTGATGATCTTGTCTTCTTCGCTCTTGATCTCGTTGAGCGCGGCGTACAACGTGGTCGTCTTGCCCGAACCCGTCGGCCCGGTCACCAGCACCATCCCGTACGGCTCCTTGATGTACCGGCGGAACCGCCGCAGATCCTCTTCGCCGAAGCCCACGACGTCCAGTGAAAGGTTCTTGAACTTCTCAGACATCGACTCCTTGTCGAGCACGCGGAGTACGGCATTCTCGCCATGCACCGTCGGCATGATCGACACACGGAAGTCGATGAGCCGGCCCTTGTAGCGCACGCGGAAGCGGCCGTCCTGCGGTACGCGCCGCTCGGCGATATCCAGCTCGCTCATGACCTTGATGCGGCTCAGGATCGTCTGGTGATGCTCGCGCGCGATGGGCGCCATGGCCTGCTGCAGCACACCGTCGATGCGGTACTTCACCAGCAGCGAGTCGTCGAAGGTCTCGAGATGAATATCCGACGCCCGCCGTTCCAGCGCGGTAAAGATCGTCGTGTCCACCAGGCGAATGATCGGCGAGATGTCATCGTCCGCCGTCAGCTTCTCGATCGAGATGTTCTCGTCCGGATTGTCCTCGCTGGTCAGCACGTCGAAGGCTAGGCCTTCGCTGGCTTCATCCAGCACCCGCTGGCTCTGCTCCGTCTTCTTCAGCAGGTCGGTGATCTGCGACAGCGTCGCGACCCGCGTGACAATGCGCGTTCCCAGCAGCCCGCTGATCTCGTCGATCACCATCAGCTTCGATGGGTCGGCAACGGCGATTGCCAGCTTGCCGTCCAGCTGTTCCAGCGGCACGAAGTTGTACCGGAACATGATATCCACCGGAACTCTCTTGAAGAGCTCGTGTTGGATTCGGAAGTTCTTCAGGTCCACGAAGTCCGCGTGATATCTGCGAGCGAGCATCTGGGCTCGCTCGAGCTCGGTCATCGCTTCGGGGCTGTACGGCTGCGCAACGGGGATAGTGGCCATATGTTGTCTGACGATTCCCAAAAGTAACTGTAGCGGAAATAAATCCTGAGGTGAGGTCAACCCCAAAGGACTAAAATCAGTCTTTATCCGATGAAACCCGATCCGGCGGGTTGACTCCTGGCCTTATTCAACCGCAGTCGGAGGATGGTCGAGCAATGCGATTCCTTCATCTTATCGGGACAATGGATCCGGCGGCCGGTGGGCCGACCGAGTCGGTTCGTTTGCTGTTGAGCGATGGCTATAGCGGCGAGGTCGTCAGTCTGGATGCCCCTGACGCTGCTTACCTGCGCTCCTATCCCTTTCCGGTGCACGCTCTGGGGCCAGTCTCGCACCGCTACGGATTCTCGCTGAAGCTCAATCGCTGGCTGCGGGAGAACGTTCACCGCTTCGACTGCGTCATCGTCAACGGCCTTTGGGGCTATCCCGGACTCGCCGCGCTGGACGAGGTGCGCGGCAAGCTGCCGTACTTCGTCTTCGCTCACGGCATGCTCGATCCCTACTTCAAGCACCGTTTCCCGCTCAAACATCTCAAGAAGTGGATCTACTGGCTGCTCGTCGAGTACCGTGTGCTCGTCGGCGCCGACTACGTGCTTTTTACCTCGGAGGCCGAGGCCAGGCTTGCGCGTGAAAGCTTCTGGCTGCACCGTTGGCGAGAGCTGATTGTGCCTTATGGCACCGGTAGTCCGCCCGACCGGACCCCCGCCATGCGCGAGGCGTTCCTCGACCGATGCCCTGAGGTCCGTGATCGCCGCTTCCTGCTCTTCTTCGGTCGATTGCATCCCAAGAAGGGCTGCGACTTGCTGATCGAGGCCTTCGCGAAGACCGCCGCGCTCGACCGCGAACTCGATCTCGTGATGGCCGGCCCCGATGAGGTCGGCTGGGCTTCGCAACTGCAGGAACTGGCTTCGCGCCTCGGCGTCGCAGACCGTATCCACTGGCCGGGCCTCCTGCGCGATGACGCCAAGTACGGTGCCCTCTATATGGCAAATGCGTTCGTGCTCCCCTCGCACCAGGAGAACTTTGGCATCGCGGTCGCCGAAGCTCTCGCCTGTGGCGTTCCCGCACTGCTCTCCGACAAAGTGAACATCGCCGCCGAAGTGCAGGCCGATGGCGCCGGACTGATGCAGCCCGACACCCTGGAAGGCACAGAAGCGCTGCTGCGAGGGTGGCTCGAACTTTCGCCAAACCAGCGCAATGCCATGCGCATACAAGCGCTCCGCACGGCCGAAGTGCGTTACCGGATGGATCGCACTGCGGCCATGCTGGTGGAGAAGGTGCGCAAGGCTCAAAGGGGACATGCCGCGGGCAGACCGCGTTTTTCGCAGATCTAATTGCCCAACCCCGCGTCGTGCCGGTCCAAAGCGTACCCGCCGAGCATCGAGTCTAGGACGAGCCGTTCAGGCTGAAGATCGGCAGGTAGAGCGCGATCAGGATGGTCACCACGACCAGGCCCATCACGATCAGGATCACCGGCTCGATCATGCTCATGATCGCCGCCAGCGAGGTCTGCACGTCTTCCTCGAAGAACTCGGCGACCGAGTTGAGCATCTGGGGAAGCGCGCCCGTGCTCTCCCCGACCTCAATCATCTCGATGGACAGCTCCGGGAAGACCCTGGTGTTCTCCAGGCTCACAGAAAGTCCCTTGCCCTCGCGCACGCCTTCAACGGAGGTCCTCACCGCGCGGGCGATCTGCCGCGACTCGATCGAACGTGCCGCGGTCTCGAGCGAAGGCACAAGCGGCAGGCCGCCGGTCAGAAGGGTCGCGAGGGTCCGCGAAAACAGCCCTACCTGGTACTTCAGCCACACCTGCCCGAAGATCGGCAGCCGCACGCGCACTTTGTCGACGAACAGAGCTCCCGGCTCGGTCTGTGTCCAGCGGAAGATCAGCCAGCCTAACAGCGCGGCCACCGGCGCAACATACAGTCCGTAGTGCTGCGCTCCCTGACCCACAGCCAGCAGAATCAGTGTCATCTGCGGCAGTTGCGTGCCCAGTTGGTCGTACAGCTGGGCAAACCGCGGCACCACGAATGTGATCAGGAAGATGAACAGCCCGATCACCATCAGGATCAGAAAGCTGGGATAGATCAGGCTCGCCCGAACCTTCTTGCGGAAGGTCAATGCCACTCGCTGAAAGTCGAGAAACCGCTGCAGCACCTCTTCCAGGTTTCCCGAGCGTTCGCCGGCCAGCAGTGTCGTCGTGTACACGAGCGGCACGCCGCCCTGCGCCTCAAAGGCTTCGGAGATGGACTGGCCCGTGCGCACACGCGCGGCCACATCCTCCAGCTGAGCCCGGAAGTAAAGGTCCTTCTGCCGCTTGGCCAGCAGTTCCAGCGAACTCAGGATCGGCAACCCCGCGCGAATCAGCGTCAGGAACTGCTGATTGAAGATCAGGAACGGCCCGAGCTTGATCTTCTTCTTGGTCGAGCGGCCAAAGGTCGACTTCGCCTTGACGTCATAGACCAGGTAGCCAGCCTGGGTGAAGCGCGAACGCAACTCCTCGGCCGTGGCAGCGGTGTGGACCTGCTCCAGAATGCGGCCACGGTCGTCAGCGAGTTTTACGGTGAACTCTGTCATGCAGGATAGCTGTCCTTAGCTTAGACGGGAGTGGCCGCCATTGGCACGCACGCTTGAGGCGAGGGAGAGGAATGGCAGCTTTCTGCCGCTCTTGTCGCAATCCCGGCGGGAGCAAATTAATTCAACCGAATGGTTGACAGTGCGGAGGCGCTGGCATACATTCAACCGTATGGTTGAACAACGAAGCCCGGATCTTGATCTTGTCTTCCAGGCGCTCTCGGACAAGACCCGCCGCGCGCTTCTGCAAACGATCGCTGGACGCCGCCTGACGGTGGGAGAGCTGGCCACGCCGTTCGCGAACACCATGTCGCTCGCCGCCGTCAGCAAGCACCTCGATGTTCTCGAACGCGCCTCGCTCATCCGCCGCGACAGGGAGGGGAAGTCCCGCATGGTCTCCCTGCAGCCCCGTGCCCTGGAGGCTGCGCAGGATTGGCTGGCCTTCTACCACCAGTTCTGGAGCGACAACCTCGACCGCCTCCAGGCGCACTTCGAATCCCAAGCCGAGCGGGAATCACAAACGGAAAAGGAGTCCTGATGGCCGTCATTCCTTCTTCGCAACCGGCTTCGCCGTTCTCGTCGGTCAAGCTCACTCGCATTCTCCGCTCCAACCGCCAGCAGGCCTGGGACGCCTGGACCTGCCCCGAGATCATGATGAAGTGGTGGGGGCCACGCGACCGCATCTGCATCGGCGCGGAGCTGGACGTCCGAGTTGGCGGAATCATTCGCCTCACCGACGACACGCCTCCGCACGCCATCCCGTTCCCCAATGTTCCCCGCTCAGTTACCGGCTGCGGCGTATTCACCGAGGTCGTCCCCTGCGAGCGTATGCAGTTCACCTGGGTCACAGCCTTCCGGTCCAATGAAGAGTCGCTGATCACCGTCACCTTCCGCGACGTCGAAGGCGGCACCGAAATCACCGTCTTCCACGAAAAACTCCCCTCCGACATCGCCCCTGCCTACGACGGTGGTTGGTCCGACACCCTCGTCAAGCTCGTGGCGCTCTACGCCGCATAACTCGCCTCGCCAACCGAAAAGGAATCCTGATGTCCACTACCGCTGCAGTCCCATCGCTCGCCTCCGCTGTGCCGTTCGTCAAACAGTCACGCGTCATTCGCACCTCTCGCAACCGCGCCTACGAGGCCTGGACGAAGCCGGAGATCGTCCAGAAGTGGTTCGGGCCGGCAAACCGCTTCTGCCCCCTCGCCGTGCTGGACGTCCGCGAAGGCGGACTGTTCCGGATCGAAGCGCACGCCAAGCCGGACGCTGTGCTCCCTCCGGGCCAGCCGCAGGTGACTTGCGCTGAAGGCGTCTACACGGAGGTCCTTCCCGGAGAGCGCCTGCAGTTCACCTGGAAGCCTTCCTGGAACCCTGGAGAAGAGTCGCTTGTCACCGTGACCTTCCGCGACGCCGACGGTGGCACCGAGGTGACGATCCTCCACGAACGAATCTCTAGCGACGCGAGCCAGAGCTACACGATGGGCTGGACGGGTGCGCTCGAGAAGATGTCCGTGCTGCTCGCGGAGTAGGAAGATCTGCAAAACGCACAAAGGCCCCGCCGCAGCGGGGCCTTTGCCATGGGAACAGCGTGGTTTACACGCTGAAGCTGGAGCCGCAACCGCAGGTCGACTTCACCTGGGGGTTTTCGAACTTGAAGCCGGCGGCCTCAAGCGTCTCCACATAATCGACCGTGCAGCCGTTCAGGTACATGGCGCTGGTCGCGTCCACGAAGACCTTAAGGTCTTCGAAGCGCACAACCTTGTCCATCATGCCTGCGGCGTTTTCAAAGCTCATGGAGTACTGGAAGCCTGAGCAGCCACCGCCCACAACACCGATGCGGAGACCGGCGGGGATCGGATCCTGTGTGGCCATGATCTCCTTCACCTTCGCAATCGCGGAATCGGTGAGGTTCACAGGCTGGGAGCTCTTCGGCGCTTCCACAACTTCGGGGGTGACGGCAGCAGTAGCCATGGTTTCGATCTCCTTCGCAATCTTCGAGCGCAAATCTCGCGCAATCTCTTCGATTCCAGTCTAACAGCAGTCTACGACTGCTTTGGTGCGCGTTCGCACCACTTGCTCGACCGGGGCCCGAAATGACCGCCGCAGGGCTGTCCGGCGGAATTCCCGGGCGGGGGAAGTTTGCCTATCCCGACCGGAAGCCAGCCTGCCCGAAGGTGTTGGATGCCCGGTGCACGATCGTGGATTCACCCCACCTATACCCGGGGCGTAGGATGGCTCTATTCCTATGCGCCTGATCGAAGCCATCGCCGATGCATTTATCGCTACGTTCGGAATCACCGTGCCGGACGAAAAGGCGCGTGAACGCGCCTCCTGGTTCATCCTTGGACTCATGGTCCTGACCGTCCTGGTTGTGACCGGCGTCGGAATCACCATCTACCACTTCATGCACGACTAGGCCGCGTTGCAGGCCATCCACGGTCCCCATGCCACTTTTGGAACACCGAAAATGCTGTCGAAAGATGGTGCGCAGGATCACTTCCTCTGGTGCCAGACCGGGTCTATGATTCTGGCGCTGAAGGACCGGGTCGCTTGACGCCAGCGAACGGGTAAGTGGGCCGGGTGTTTCGGCAGATGGTTCAAGGAGGTCCTCGATGACCACACTTGTTGTCCTGTCCATAGTCTGGGGCGTAATGATCGCCGGCTTTCTCGCCCTCATGATCTATCGCTCGCACCTAACTAATATGGAAACCGATCAGCTCTTCCTCTCGGACGCGAGCGGCACCGCCTCCGTGCACGTGGAACAGGACATGATCGTGCATCGAGTCCAGGCCCTGGCCCTTCCCACGCGCATCTATGCCATCGCGATTGGTCTCCTCACCGTCGTGATCGGCGTGATGTACGTCATGCAGGTGATCATGCCGAGCTTGTCGGGCCGCATCAACTAGCGGCTTTGGCGTCAGGCTGTCATTTCACCCAAGCGTGAGCTGGCCCCCTTCGAGCTGGCAGCGGCGCGGTGAAGAGACCTGTTGTTTCGGCCCGTGCATGAGGTCACGCACGGCATGAACGAGGCCCAGGTCTCCTCACTGCGCATCGCCTCTGGCTTCATCGGGAAAGTTCTGTCCTCTCGGAGCCATCGGTGGGGGGCAGGAACAAAGCGATTCGACGTCAGCCTGATCCAAAAAACAAGGCCCGCTCACTGTGAGCGGGCCTTGCTGCTTTCCACTGTCTACTGTCTGTCCATTACTGTCTTCTCTACGCGTTGTACGTCGACGACGACACGCGACCGCCGCGACCCGTCCAGTTGGTGTGGAAGAACTCACCGCGGGGTTTGTCGATGCGCTCGTAGGTGTGCGCGCCGAAGAAGTCACGCTGTGCCTGCAGCAGGTTCGCCGGCAGACGCTCGGTGCGGTAGCCGTCGTAGAACGCCAGCGCGGTCGAGAACGCAGGCGTCGGGATACCAGCTTCGATCGCTGCGATCAGGCCCTTGCGCCAGCTGGCGTTGTACTTGTTCAGGATGCCCGAGAAGAAGTCATCCATCAGCAGGTTCTCGAGCTTCGGGTTCTTGTCGTACGCGGCCTTGATGTTGTTCAGGAACACCGAGCGGATGATGCAGCCGCCGCGCCACATCAGCGCGATGCCACCCATGTTCAGGTTCCACTTGTACTCCTTGGCGGCCTCGCGCAGCAGCATGTAGCCCTGCGCGTAGCTGATCAGCTTGGAGCAGAACAGCGCGCGGCGTACGTTCTCGATGAACTCCGCCTTGTCGCCCGTAAACGCAGGCGCCGTGGGGCCGGTGAGGATCTTCGAAGCTTCAACGCGCTCTTCCTTGATAGCCGAAAGGCAACGGGCGAAGACGCTCTCGCCGATCAACGTCACGGGCATGCCCATGTCGAGAGCGGAGATCGCGGTCCACTTGCCGGTACCCTTCTGGCCAGCGGTGTCGAGGATCTTGTCGACCATCGGCGTGCCGTCATCGTCCTTCTTGGCGAAGATGGTCGCGCTGATCTCGATGAGGTAGCTGTCGAGCTCGCCCTTGTTCCACTCGGTGAAGATCTCGGCCAGCTCGTCGGCGGTCAGGTGCAGCGTGTCCTTGAGCAGCTGGTAGGCTTCGCCGATCAGCTGCATGTCGCCGTACTCGATGCCGTTGTGCACCATCTTCACGTAGTGGCCGGCCCCGCCCTCGCCCACCCAGTCGCAGCAGGGAGTGCCGTCTTCCACCTTGGCAGAGATGCCCTGGAAGATCGCCTTTACCGCAGGCCATGCCGCGGGATCGCCGCCAGGCATGATCGACGGGCCGAAGCGCGCACCCTCTTCGCCGCCGGAGACGCCGGTGCCGATGTAGTGCAGACCCTTCTCCGCGAGCTCCTTGGTGCGGCGCTCCGAGTCGGTGAACAGCGAGTTGCCGCCGTCGATGATGATGTCGCCCTTCTCCAGGAAGGGAACGATCTGCTCGATGGTCTGGTCGACGACGGAGCCCGCCTTGACCATGATCATGACGCGGCGCGGCGTCTTGAGCTTGGAACACATCTCTTCGATCGAGTGTGCACCTTCAACCTCGGTGCCCTTTGCTTCCTGCGCCAGGAACTCGTCCACCTTGCTCGTCGTGCGGTTGTAAACGCACACCTTGAAGCCGTGGTCGTTCATGTTGAGGACCAGGTTCTGGCCCATCACTGCCAGGCCAATCAGGCCGATGTCGCAGCTTCCACTTGCCATCTCGTCTTAGTCTCCTTGCATGCGCGCCGGCATTCCCTGGCTCACACTGCAAATTCGGGGTTTGAACTATCTTAGCCGACGCTGTATGAGCGCCCGTTAGCGCTGACTGACAGCGTACCTCGTATCCACTCCTCAGGGATGTGAGCAGAAGCACACGTCAACAGGCGTCAACACCGGCCTTCGCGACACCCTACGCTCCTGGTGCAACGACTGTAAAGCTCGGCTGTGGACGCGCGAAGACTCGAAAGAGGCGTTCTTCTGCAACCGAAGCACGATGTGAAACTCCGGCGCGATACACTTCGGCAAACCTGTCCTGCTAACTCTGAGTCCGCGAGCCCCTATGACCTACGATCCCGCCTTCGTGCCCATCTCTTCCACTCCCGCCCCGGTCAGCGAGCGCCGCCCCACCGGCGTCGTGATCGCTGCGCTGACGCTGGGTCTCGCCTCGCTGGGGCTGCTCGTCATGGCTGGATTTCTGGCGGTGGCCGTCGTCGTGGTTGGAAAGTCTCCGCAGATGCTAGCAGCCGCACAAAGCGGAACGCCGCAAGGCGCCATGCCACCCAGCATCGCCGCGATTCAGCTCATCTATGTGGCAATGTCGATCGTGTCGCTTGGACTGGCCGTCTGGGGTGGCGTCACCGTCGTGGGACTGTTCCGGCTCAAGCCCTGGGCTCGCATCTCGATCATGGTGCAGGGAGGTCTCGTTGCAGCTTCCGCGGGCTTCTTCGCTCTCATCTGCCTCATCGCTCCGCTCATGATGTCCTCCATGAAGCTGCCGTCCAACGTCAGCAGCTCGCAGATGCACATCGTCTTCGCCGTGATGGGCCTGATCGCAGGCCTGGTCGCCCTCGTAGGCGTCTGGTGGATCGTCTACTTCGCCCTGCGAGGAGCCCGCGAGGTATTCTCGCCCAGCAGCCGTCCGGGGCAGTCCTTCGGCTCACGCTCGGCGATCGCCACGCCGGCACTGCCGCCGCGGCAGGTCGGCCCCATCACTGACTTCAGCGTCGCGCAACCGTTGCCGCCGACAGCTCCTCCACCACCGGAGAACATCGATCCAGAGATCTAACACTCGTGACGCTGGCCCCGTTACGCCGCCGCGTAACGCCCCAGCTCCTTCACCATGGAGCACACCGGCTTCAGAGCCGCCAGCGCAGCGTCCGCCGTGGACTCATCGTCGAAGCGGAAGTCCACGTAGAAGATGTACTCCCACGGACGCCCCGGAACCGGGCGCGACTCGATCTTCATCAGGTTGACGCCTGCCGCTGCGAGGCCCTGCAGCGCTGCCACCAGCGTGCCGGGCTGGTGTTCCACCGCGAACGCCACGCTGAGCTTGTTAGGGGCGGGAAGGCTGCCGGGTTTGGGGTCGCTCGCACGCCGCAGCAGGTGAAAGCGCGTGTAATTGTCCTCGTGGTCTTCGATCCCCGGGACGAGAATCTCCGCACCATAGATCTCCGCAGCCAGCGCCGGAGCTACACCCGCTACGTCGCGCAGGCCCTCCGCCATCACGTGCTTCACGCTGCCCGCCGTGTCATAGAAGGGCACAGCGCGCGCGTGTGTCATGGTCGCAAGATACTTGCGGCACTGCGCCAGCGCGACGGGGTGCGAGTAAACAGTGCGAATCTCGTCGAGTTTCACACCCGGAACCACCATCAGGTTGTGCCGGATGCGCAGCTGACCCTCGCTGTCGATCCGCACCGGGTTCGCCAGCATCAGGTCGTAGTGTTCATGCACGCTGCCGTGCAGGCTGTTCTCGATCGGCAATACCGCCCCATCGACACGACCGTCGACCAGCGCCGCGATCACCTCGGCCGAAATGGAGCAGGGAACCACCTCGACGTCCCCGAGCATCTCGAGCGCCATCATGTGGCTGTTCGATCCCGGCTCGCCCTGGATGGCGACCGTTCGCAATCTGCTAATGCCCTGTTCCTTCGCCTGCGTCGTTCCGAGACTCACCGCTACCACCCTCCATCGCCTGCCGCGCGATTTTCGCCGGCACGGGCAACCCTGTCGATACAACAGATTATCCCGGCGAAGGGACAACCTCGCTCATAAGCATGGGCTCTTATTCATTACAACCCGGCGCGGAGCCGGAAAGATTTCAGCGCCGATCCCGCAGGCATGAGGATCGCGCTTCATCGTTAGGAGAACGACCTCATGCTTTGGACCATCACGATTATTCTCGTCATCCTCTGGCTTCTCGGCGTTGTTAGCAGCTACACGCTGGGCGGCTGGATTCACCTTTTGCTGGTCTTGGCGGTTATCGTTCTGATCTTCAACCTTCTTTCGGGGCGCAGAGGAATCTAGTCGCTCTGCCCGGCGATCCGGCTACGTTGCATCAGGCTGGATCGCATCGACAGTTAGCACGCAAACGATACTCGCGATTTGGGATTCCGGCCCAGTCGCGCGGTACCTTTTCGAGGAGCCTCATATGAGCACCACGACAAGTGAAAGCACGATCAAAGGCAAGTTCAACGAAGTAGCTGGCCGCGCGAAGCAGAGCATCGGCGAGCTGACGAACAACGACTCCCTGGCCAACGAAGGCGCCGCCCAACAGATCAAGGGGCACGCCCAGCAGGCCTGGGGAAGCCTTGAAGAAGCCGCGAAGGACACCAAGGAACGTCACCAGCCCGAAGCTGAAGCCAAGGCGCATGACATCCGGGAGAAGATTGTTTCGACTGCGCAGAACGTCCGCGAGCACGTCGAGGCCTTCGCCGAAAAACACAAGAATCACTAGGATTCGCTTTGGCGCCAAGAACAAGGCCCGCTTCGGCGGGCCTTGTCGTTTCTTGAAAACGAAGCTCAGCGACGCACGAGAATATCGGTCGCCACAAAAACGAAGAACACCACCGAGATGATGCCGTTCAACGTGAAGAACGCAGCGTTCATCCGTTTCAGGTCGCGTGGGCTCACGATCGCGTGCTCATACGCCAACAACGCGCCCACAAGGCACATCCCTGCAAACGCAATCCACCCCAGCCCGAAGGCATGCACCAGCACGAAGAGCAGCACAAACATGGTGCCGTGCATGCCCTGCGCGATCCAGAACGCCCCTTCCAGGCCGAACGCTGCCGGAATGCTGTTCAGTCCCACCTTGCGATCATGCTCGAAGTCCTGGCACGCATACAGCACATCGAATGCACCGACCCATAGCAGCACGATCGCCGTCATCAACAGCATGCGCCAGTCATAGGTGCCGCGCACCGCTATCCACGCTGCCGAAGGAGCAATGCCAAGCGCGAGCCCCAGCACCAGGTGTGACCACCGTGTGATGCGCTTCATGTAGCTGTAGCTGAGGATCACTGCCAGCGCGATTGGAGACAGCACCAGTGTTAGCCGATTCAGCATCGCGGAGGCCACGAGAAACAGGCACGCCGAGATCAACGTGAAGGCGATGACAAACGTGATCGTAAGCTCGCCCTTGGCCAGTGCCCGCATCGATGTCCGTGGATTGGCTGCATCGAGCTTCGCATCCACCAGCCGATTGAACGCCATGGCCGCCGACCGGGCGCTCACCATACACACGATGATCCAGCCTAGAACTTGAAGCGGCGGCCATCCACCAGCTGCCAGCATCGCTCCCGTGAGAGCGAACGGGAGCGCAAAGATCGAGTGCTCCCACTTGATCATCTCCAGCGTGACGCGCGTGCTGCGGAGAATGTTTTCCATCGCTTAATCGTACTTGAAACGCGGATACGGCATTCCCGGCGCCTTCCGGCCCTCATTGCCGGGTGTTGGGCCACGAACCAGCTGACCCGACATCCGGCAACTCGAACCCGATACCTACCGGCCGCTCTCCTGGCCTGCGACCTGCAGATCGTTCGTCACCGAGAACACTCCCGGAACGCCGTTCGCCCGCATGCCTGCCATCTGTTTGTCGGACTGGCTGTCCACCGATCCCACGAGGGTTGCGTGCCCATTGATCACAACGATGCGGATCGACTTCGCAGGATCAAGCGCGTAACGATTCAGCGCCGTGTAACCGTAGATCGCAGCAAAGAGCGCGCGGCGCAGCTGGTCGTCGTTGCTGGAGAGCGGCGCCACCTTGATGTTGTCCACCAGGTCGCGCACACCACTGGTATCGGCAATATCGCCGATCACCTCGTCCTTATCTTCAGGACGCACGGCGACGCCGCCCACCGTCACCACACCGTCATGGACGCCCAGCGTGAACGCATTGAACGGTTGCGTCCAATAGCCGACGCGGGCATAGAGGATCTTCTTCATCAGCTTCTCGCCGAGCTGCTGATCGCTGATGACCGGGCCGCCGCTCATCGACACCTGGATGTGATTCTGCACGCCCACCGGCTTGAAATGCTCAGCCTTCCTGGCGGCCTCGATCTTGTCGTTCAGCTTGTTTACCTGGCCGGTCAAAGTCACAACACCTTCGGCGACCTGGACCTGCACGTCGGCATACTGCTTCTTGCTGAGTGATTTCTGCACCTCGGCCTGAAGCTGAGGATCGGGGTCGACCTTCTGCGCCGCAATCGAAACGGTGGAAAGAGTAATGGCCAGCATCGCAGCAGCGGATAGTAGCGTCTTTGTTCGCATAGTGCACTTTCTCCTGGAGCTCCGCACCCCTCGGAGGCTCAACTATTTCGATGCTTAATGCCCGAGGAAGTGAGCATCGCCGACAAAACGCTTACATAACGCCCGAGCCCGAAATTAACGATAGCGCTTGCGGATCTTGTACACGATGGAGAAGACGCCGGATTCGTCGCGGGTGGCTACAATCGAGCGATTCTCCGATACCTGCCACTGCACCTGGATCAGCTGTTGCGCCGTCTGGTTCACGTTGGTCGCGAATACCAGCGTCAGCTGCTTGGAGAGTGGCTCCTGCACCGTGATGCGTGCCGACGAGTTTCCGAGTGTGCCCACGAAGGCCGGATCGATCTTCACCGAACCCGCACCGAAGAGTTTGCCCACACGGCTCGAGACGGTCGCGTTCAATGCTCCGCCCAGCAGCGCACTGGTCGTCGGATCGGTTCCGGCCTGCACCTGCTGCTCCTGGTAGAGCTGCGCTTCTTCCTGTGTGCGTCCCAGCGCTAGCAGGTTGAAGATGTCAGCCTCAGTGAGCGGGGGCTCTGACCGGTACGTCGGCTTCAGGTTGGTCATCGTACCGTTCAGCCCGATCGTGATGTCGTAGTTCTCCACGCGCGCGCTCGCCGTCAGATCGATGATCGGATCGATGCGCACCGGGTTCGAGAAGTAGATCGTTCCGCGGTCCAGCTGATACTTCGTTCCCGCAAACGTCGCGCTGCCTTCGGTGATCTGGATGCGACCCAGGATGCTCGGCACTGCGGTTGTGCCACGCACTGTCAGGTCGACGGTACCGGCAAGTTTCGCGTAGCTGTTCTGGAAGTCGAGCTGCGGCGAGCTCGTGATCCGCACATCCAGCCGCACTTTGTTGGCAGCAGACGTCGGATCCGGAGGAAGTTCGACACCACCCGCTCCCGCGAAGCCTGCAAAGTCCACATCCGGCCCCACGTTGAAGCGCGTGATCAGCACATTGCCGGAGAAGAGCAGCGACTGCGGGCCGCCCTGCAGACGGAAGTTCGCATTGGCCGTGGCGCTCAGCCCGTTATAGCGGACGCGAACGTTGTCGCCGGTGGCCGTCAGGTCCGCAACCAGGCCCTTCTGGTAGTAGATTGAGCCGCCGATCTTGAGATCGCCACCACCGGAGCGCCCGGTGAGCGACTGCACGTCGAGTCGGTTCTCGTTGAACACCAGCGTGCCGTTCATCGAGCTCAGGCCGTTCGGTATACCGTCGATCGCGAGGTTCACGTTCTGGAACTGCACCTTGCCGTTGAGCTCCGGCGCCAGCAACCTTCCATTCGCCCCGACGTTGAAGATGACCTTGCCACTCGTGATGAGATCCTGGTCGAAGACGTGCGCGAGGCCCATGTTGATCGCGCCGCCCGCGTTGATGCTCAGCGTACCGCCCTTGGGATTGGGATCGCCGAAGAGTACCGCCGAGCCACCCGCGCGCAGGTCGGTGTCGCGCCCCGTAATGTGAAGCTGGTCGATCGTGAGCGTGCCGTTGCGTAGCGAAGCCCGCAGCGGCTCCGCAGTCTTCAGGTCGATGCCCTGCACCATGATGTCGGCGAGGTTCAGCTCGATGTTGCCCACCAGCTGTTTCGGCTGCGTCGCTGGTCCGTTCACCGTAATCGTGCCGCTGATCTTCGAAGTTGCCTTCACGCTGCCGGGCGCGAACAATGCGATCGCGTTCGCAATATCGAGGTCTGCGAGCGTCAGCTTGGCGCTGGTGTCGAAGTTCCCTGTAAGGGCCGTCTGGCCGTTGGCTACCAGCTGCGCTCCCAGCGCATTCGAATGCACGTCGTAGTAGACGATGCTCTTCGTGCTGTAAGCGGTCGCGTTGAGGTCCCCCAGCGCCTTGCCTTGGTAGATCAGCTTCGCAAGGCTCAGCTTGGCATGCAGATTCGGTTCTTGCAGCGTGCCGTTGGCATCGGCGTTGAAGGTCAACACGCCGTCTGCCCCGGCGTTGCGTACCGCCGCAAGCTTTGCCAGCTGCATGTTGCTGCCTGCAAGCTGCGCTGTGATGTGCTTCGTCTCGTAGTTGTAGCTGCCGGAGCCACTCACCGACATGTCATAGGCCTGCACCAGCAGGTGGGAGGCGTCGATCTGCGGCCCCGCCATCGTAAAGATCACATCGAGATTCTGATAGCTCTCGCCGTAAGCCGAGCCGTTCTTCAGCGTCACCTCGCCGCCACCCGCGAGAGTCTTCAACGTGCCTGCCGCATGAGCGTTCGCAGCCACGGTACCGGTGAGAGGAATCTTGCCTTTCTGACCAGCGATGTCCAGCAGGTCCGCAGCCTGTGCTGTGTCCAGCTTCAAGTTGGTGTTGATGTCACCGCCGTCATCCCACACGTAGCTCACAAGGCCGCGCCGTGAGACGACCTTGCGCGGACGATAGGTGCCCGCTACCTCGAGCACGGCGGTGTTGCGCTTGATCGTCGACGAGCCAACTGCCAGTCCCGAGTTCGGGGAATACTCCGCATCCGCGACCAGCGAGTCGATGTGGACGTCTGCGGTGGTGCCTGATGCTGCCTCAAAGTTGTCCGCGCTCAGGTGACCCTTCACATCGAGATTACGTACCGCGCCATGCGCCGAACCGTTGAAGTTCAACGCTCCATGCAGCGCCACGGGGATTGCTGCCGAGCCCTTCTTCCCATTGTTCTCGAAGCCGAGCGTCTGAAGCACGGAGTCGAACTCGGAGAGATCGCGGGCCTGCAGGTTGAGCGCAAGCTGCGTCAACGGATCGCCCTTGTTCACACCGAGGATGCCGTTCGCGTCCAGCGTCGTCGATGGTGTCTGGAGGTTCACCGACGTGATCTTTACGGTCTCGTTGGCGCCGTCGTAGTGGCCCACCACATGGCCGCTCACCGGGATGTTTTGCCTGCCCCTGGTTTGCTTGCCTGTGGGAGTAAACGCCAGATCCGCGTCGACCTTCACCGTGTCGGCGACGTTCGTTGCGGGCCCGCCCCACTCGACCTCCACGGGGCCTGCAATGGACGTGTCGAGTCCGAGATCACCGTAGTGCTCCGGCGCGGTGATGTCCATGATGGTGCGCAGCGAGATGCCCTGCACCTTGACCGTGATGTACGTATGCGTGCCGGTGACCGGCGCCGCCGTAGCTGCGGCGGTCTTGGGCGAAACATCCTTTCGCTTCACGGCCTTCACGTTGTCGACGGGGGCTTTCGCACCGATGCTCTTCGCGGCGTTGTTCGCGACCTTTTCGCTGGCCACCGTCGTCGCGGAGGCCACCGGAGAATCGGGCAGCACCTCGCCAAGCCAGTTCTCGATCTTCATATCGCCGGCGATACGGCCACCACCAGGAAGCGTCGAGGTGATCGAGTTGAAGAGCAGCTCTTCCGGCGTCACGTGAAGCTGTGCCACTGCGTCCACGTCATGGAATCGAACCTGGGGAATCCGATAGGCCACACGATGGGCCTTCACCCCGCCCACCAGCAGGTAGCCCTTCTGGCAGTCCGGGCTTGGCGGCAACGCCTTGGCGGCGGGTGATGTCTTGTGGCTCCGTTGCCAGAAGTGCGGCTTCGTCTGCGCTTCCTGCGGAGTCACGTCGCACGAGTGTCCACTCACATCGAGTTCCACCGAACCAGCGCTGAAACCGTCGATGCCCGCGAGCAGTCCGAGCTGCTTCAGGTCAACGCTGCCGTTTGCGCTCGCCTGCCACACCGGCTTCGCAAAGTCGCGCAAGAAGACATTCGCGGAAAGGTGTGTATTGCGAGCCGTCGTAAAGTCCACTTTGTTCAGCGCAAACATGTCGCGGCCAAGCTCGGCGGTGATGTGCAGCTGCGATTGCACCTCGGGCTGCTTGCTGATCCTCGTCCGCAGATCGTTAAGGTCGACCGTAGCGCCGTAGTGATCGGTCTGCGGCAGGTACTTCACCTCGGCCGCGAGATCGTGCGCTGCCATGTCGAACGGGATCGACTTGTCGTTGATCACCGCCAGGCCATTGGCAAGTTGCACATCGCCAGCCTGCAGGTCGAGCAGCGTGTTCTGCACCGGCTCCGTGCTTGGTGTCGGATGCTTCGGCGTCGGCTGGTTGGTCGTTCCGTCCTTGTTCACGATCAGGTGAACATGCGGCTGCTCGACACGCAGGAAGTTGAGCCCAACGTGCGTCTGCGGCCCCTTGCCCACGGTGTGGGAAATGAAGGTGTTGATGCGCAGACGCAGCAGAATCTTGTCCGCAGAAAGATAGGGCATCTCGCCGGCAGGCTCGGTGCCATGGATGACGAGCCCGTCGACCTCAATCGCAAGATGCCACAGGCTGAAGCCGATGTGCCCGACGTCGACGCGGCCACCGGTGGAGTCTTCGAGCACCTCCTTCACCTCGCGGCCCACGCGGTGCTGGAAGTCGTTGGTGCCCGTGTACCAGGTCGCAACGCCCAGCATCAGCACCAGCAGCGCCAGCAGAGAACCGGAGACGATACCCACCCAACGCCAGAATCCACGGCGTTTCGCAGGAGGAATCTCCTCATACCGATCGTGTACATCCTTAAGCTTCTCTTTGAGGTGCTCGCCCTTCTCCTTGAGATGTTCGCCGAGGTGCTCGCCTGTTTCCTTCAGGTGCTCGTGCGTCTCCCTCAGGTGGTCACGAAGCGACTCGTGCGCCTTGGGCTTCTCGTCCTCCGGTCCTTTGGAGGCCGGAGCATTGGGATCATTGCCGAAGAGGCTCATGGTGCGACCTCCCCGGGATGCATCACGACGATGGACCCTTGTGCGCGCAGGCTCTTCAGCCAGTCATCCAGCAAAGCCGTCACGTGCTGCGAGAGCAGCACCTCCTGGATACGCTCCGACAGCGTATCCAGCTTCGGAGCCGCTACGTGCTGGGCTGCATACTCCGGCAGCATCGTCTTCGTGTAGTAGTCCTGAATCTCCTGCGGAGTAATGCGGATGCCCATCTTGAAGCGCTGCTCTATGTAGTCCAGCACCTGCATCCTCTGCGCCCACAGCCCCTGCAGCGACTGCTCGGTAAAGCCCTGCTTTGCGAGGAATGCATCCCATCCCGCCTTGGTCGCGCAGTCATAGCGCTTGCACTCCGGGATGTTCTTGCGCAGGCCGTCGAGCTCCTTCTCAACCTCATCGGCCGGGATGGGCTCATCGTTCTGCAGCTTCACCTGCTGCAGGATCAGCGCGCGGTTGATGAGGCGGTTGACCGCCTGGTCGCGTGAGCCCTCACGCTCCGGATTGTCATACGGCTCGAGAGCTTCGAGCCGCAGCTCCTGGTCCACATCGCTGTCCAGGATGAGATCTCCATTGACGATCGCGACGATGCGGTCGATGGGTGTACCGGGCGAGGTGGTGGTCGTGGGCGGCAACGACGATGCAGAGGCGGCGGGAGCTACGCCGGGCACAACTTTGGCCGGGCCCGGGGCATTGATGGTCGATGGCGCGACCTGCGCCTGGACTAGCCCGGCGCCCGCAAAGGCGCACAGGGCCGCAAGCATCATCGTTGCTGCCTTCGTGTCCATCGCCCCGCCGTGTTGTGCTCGCCTTGTCATCGCGGTTTAGAAGGTCTGTCCGATACCAAAGAAGAAGTTGAAGTGACTTGCACGGCCCACATAGGGCGCTGCACCCGTGTAGTCGTCATACACGGGATACGTGGGCGGATTCAGGTTATAGCTGAAGTCCACACGGATCGGTCCCACGGGCGTCTTATAGCGCGCACCCATGCCGATCGCGTGCGAGTAGTAGTTGAAGCTGCAGGTGCCCGTGAGTGTACTCACATCCGTCGTGCCCGCCGGAACACTGACGTTTTCGCAGGTCTGCTTGTCGGGCTGCCGGAAGTTCTTGATGCTCTTCAGCATGTCCGAGGGATAGCGGAAGACGTTGCCCATGTCGTGGAAGAAGACGAAAGATACGCTGTCTCCCACCAGCGGAAGCACGGGAGGCGGCAGCCGCAGCTCGAAGGTGTTCACCACCACGGCCGAGCCTCCGACGGGATAGCCGGTCGTCAGATCGCGGGGACCTGCATCGTTGATGCCAAAGCCGCGGTGCGAGTTCGCTCCGCCGGCGTACAGGCGCTCAGGCAGGGGAATCGGGTTGCAGGTCGCGTTGCTGTAGAGCAGGCTGCCCGAGCAGTTGGCAATCGCTCCAATGCTGGAGAGATTGCTCACGCCGCTGGTTCCGCCGTAGAAGTTCTCAAAGCCCACCCGCAGGTTGCGTGCGAAGGTGTACTTCCGTCGCTTGCCAAACGTGTAGTAGCTGGAGTGCGAGAAGTCTGTGCGGCTGAAGTCCGTCTCTGCGCCGAACGTCGAGTACGAGATGAACTCCTGGGCGCTGAAGTACTGCCCGTGTTGCGCATCCAGGGGCGAAGGATCGCGCGTGTCGTGGAAGAACGTAATTCCTGGGCCACCGACCGTTACGGGCTCTGACAGCTGCGGCACCAGGTTCGGCGTAATCTCCAGCGAGTCCTCGTTCACCGAGATGCGGCGATAGAGAAAGTCGTAGATCACGTTATCGGCGCGCTTGATCTTCTGCGCGACCCGGAAGTCACCCTGCAGCGTGGAGGCCTGGAACGTGGTGATGTTCTGCACGTTGGAGTAGCCACCCGAAATCGACGCTGTCAGTGTCGGCTTTCCGAGAAACTGCGGCACGTTGTACGTCAGCGTAGCGACGCGCTCCAGCAGACCATAGGTGCTGTGCAGCGTCAGCGACTGCGTTGTGCCGCGCAGGTTGATGCGGGAGACGTCCAGCGACACGCGAGGACTCACTCCAGCCTGTCCGTTCTGCGCTGCCGTGTTGCCCTGCTTGTTGCCGTTGGTCACGGAAGGAATGCCCGTCTGTGCCTCGAAGCCGAAGCCATAGGTCACATCCCAGCGCTTCGCTTCGGTCAGCTGCACGAGCACGTTCTTCGTTGGAGCTTGCCCGGTAGGGTTCTGCACCGCAGCGTTTACCTCGCTGAACAGCGCGAGGTTGTAGAGGTTGCGTTGCGTATCCAGTAGCGCGCTCTGGTTCAGCGGATCTCCCGCGTGCACCTTCAGCTGCTTGTCGACGAGGCGCGGCTTGGTATGCACCACACCGGAGAGCAGAACGCTTTCGATCGCAACCATACGCCCTTCATGCACGTTGAAGGTCACGTCTGTGCGCGTGGCATCGTCATCGCTCAGGGCCTGGTCCAGCTCGATGCGTGCGTGATCGAAGCCGTGCGAGACGTAATAGCTCAACACGGCGTCGCGGTCCTGCGAGAGCGTGACCAGGGAGAACGGTTGTCCGCTCTCGGCGCTCAGCAACTTTTTCACCTCGGCCTGCCGCGCTTCGTCCACTCCTGATAGCGTCACGTCACCGAACTTCTGCTGGGCGCCCTCGACCACGTTGAAGTGCACCTTGATCTCGGGCTTCTTCATCGTCTGCCCGCTCGCCGTCTTGTCGATATCCTCAACGCTCGATGTCACCTTGACGTGGGTGAAGCCGTTCGCCCGATACAAGCTCTCGATCGTGCTCGCGTCGGCGTTGACCAACTGCGTGGAGTAGCGTCCCGAGCGCTGGTAGGCATCGCCCTTCTTCACCCGCAACGACTCCTCGATCAGCTCCGCATCGAAGTACTTGTTGCCCTTCACCGTCACATCGGTGACGCGATGCTGCAGGCCCGGCTTCACGTCATAGCGCACCGTGACCGTTGGGGTGTCGCGCCCGGTGACTTGTACTGAGTCCTGCACATCGAAGTAGCCTTTCTGCTGCAGGTAGTCGCGGATGTTGAACGCGCCTTCGTTCAGCAGATCGATGTCGACCGCGCCCTCCTCGTAGATGGGCACCAGCAGTTTCACGCGCGAGCGGGGCAGCTTCACGCCCTCGACGTCCACCTTTACCAGCGGCCCCTGGTGCGCCTGGAACTTGTAATCAATCTGTCTGCGTTGCGCTGCGTAGGTCGAATCCTCCAGGCTGATGGTGCCCTCGAGTCGATCCTTCTTCTGGTAATAGCCACGAACTCCCGCCAGCGCGTTGCTGGTCGTGTCGCGCGTCACCTTGGGGCGGCAGTGGGGCTGGAATGCGTGGGTGAGCAGTGAACAGTTCAGCTCGCCTTTCTTGCGGAACTCCTCTTGCGTGATGCCCGCATCGGTGCCGTCGACGGCCACATCGCCGACACGCGCCTGCGGGCCCAGCGTCACCTTGAACGTCGCGTTCACCTGCTGGCCCACGTCCGTCGCGGTGGTTGGGGCCACCGTCGACTGGTAGTACCCGTTCTGCTTCAGCGCGTCTGTGATGCCTTCGACCGCGGCCGGAATCTCCGACTCGGTAAACGGTGTTCCCGGCTCAAGCTTGGTGGAGAACTCGAATAGGGACGACAGACGCTCATTCGGCACCCCGACGATCGTCACCCGCCCCACGTAGTAGCGCGGCGTGCCCGTAAAGATCAGCGTCAACCCATCGCCATTGGGTTCGGCGTTCACGGCGAGATCCCGATAACGTCCGCTCGCGAAGAGTCTTCGCAGATCCGCACGGACCTTCTCGGCATCCAGCGGCTGGTCCGCCTTCTGGGTAAGCTTCGCTGGCAGAGGATCGCCTGCGGGGAAGGTCACGCCGTCGAACCGGATGTCCTTTACCATCATTCCCTGCCTGGACCAGACCGAGCTGGCCAGTGCCGGCAGGGGATTGCTTACCACTGGCGCGGGAGGTGGTGCGTTCGCTGCCGCCGCGGCTGCCGCCGGGCTCTGCGAGTTCGGCCCGGGCAGAGCCTCGGGACTGGCAGCCTGCGCGGCCTTTGCCGAAGCGCCCGGGGACTGCACCGCGCCAGCCGCTCCGTTCGAGAGTGCCGGCGAGCTTGCGGCCTGTCCACTCAGTGTGGTCGTGGTCGGGGATGTTGCCGGTGCTGCGGTCTGAGCGACGCTCGAAACCGCGTAGAAAGCGAGCGCTGCGCTGGCCAGCAGGGCAACGGCGCTCGGGGCCTGCGGGGCCTGCGCCTGCACTGGCTGCCGCTTTCCCGCGCCCAAAGAACTGCCCTCGCGGGCCAAAGCCGTCTTCGGACCGCTCGACCGCGGTCCGCTCATGCTCTGCCGGTCTTCTCCTGCCGGACCCGTCACTGCCGCTTCCTTTGCGCCAAGTTGCCTGCTTCCACTTCGTATACCGGTATCGCTGGGATACCGTCGGCATCGGTCTCCGGGACACCGTGGGAAACCGGCTGGAGTGAAACCTCTGATTTCCCGTAGAGATGCAATCTGCGGGCGTGGGGTTCGCTCGCGGCCACAACTGGCCGGAAGCCTATACTTCTCATCAAAGATGGAGCGTTTCCCAGTGTCTGCCTTTGCTGAAAACCCCGGGCCCGATCAATCGTCGCGCAATGGCACCCCTTCCGGGTTGGACGGCCCGGCGGGAAAGCCGCCTGCAAGTGCTTTAAGCCAACCGAATCAGTCTATTCAATCTGTGGACGACGGTGGTCTTGGCGAACGATATTCCCGTCAGATGCTCTTCCCGGGCATCGGCCTCAAGGGGCAGCAAGCTCTTGGACTGCGCCATGTCGCGATTGTGGGCGTGGGCGCGACCGGGGCGGTTACCGCCACGCTCCTCGCCCGCGCTGGCGTCGGGCTTCTGACCCTCATCGACCGCGACTTCGTCGAGCCCTCCAATTTGCAGCGACAGATCCTCTACGACGAGGAAGACGCCCGCAACGCTCTGCCCAAGGCCGAGGCCGCAAAGCAGCACCTCCGCCGCGTCAACTCCAGTGTCATGGTCGAAGCTCATGTCGCCGATTTGACCCCGGCCAACGTCGAAGCCCTGCTGGGGCCTGTGGACCTCGTGCTCGACTGCACCGACAACTACGAGACCCGCTACCTCATCAACGACCTCTGCGTTCGAGACGGCAAGGCGTGGATCTATGCCGCCGCCGTCGGAGCCTACGCCGCAGGAATGAATGTGCTGCCACAGGGCCCAGGGCCCAGGGTCCAGGGTCCAGAAGACGCTCCGCGGAGGATGGATTCGCAGTCTGGCCCCCGGGCCCTGAACCGTGATCCCTCGCCGTGGAAGCCAGAGGCTTCCACGGCCTGCCTGGCCTGCCTCTTTCCCGAACCGCCCACCGGGCCGGTCGAGACCTGCGACACCGCCGGAATCCTCTCACCGGCGGTCAACCTCGCGGCGTCCATCCAGGTCGCAGAGGGTCTCAAGTTCCTCAGCGGACAGCCTGAGCTGATGCGCCGCACCCTCGTAGGCTATGAGCTCTGGACCAACGCTCCTGACGGCCGTCAGGCCCGCTCAGAGCTCTCCACCTCCGCCCCGCGAACCGGCTGCGAGGTCTGCGGGCAACGCATCTTCCGGCACCTCGCCGGTGAGGGCCGCCCGACCATCACCCTCTGCGGCCGCAATTCCGTGCAGATTCACGAGCACCAGCGTCCGGTCGATCTCCACGCCCTCGCCAGGAAGCTCGAGTCCTCGGGCCGGGTCCGCACCAACGGCCACCTGCTCCGGTTCGATCGCCCTCCCCACTCGCTTACCGTCTTCCCGGACGGGCGCGCGCTGGTCCAGGGAACCACCGACATCGGCTTGGCGCGTTCGTTATATGCGCGATTTGTGGGCGCTTGAAGGGCCGGACAACCCCAACCGGCTCCTACGCTTCCAACCCCACTGAAACCATTTGGAGATCCAGTGCGTTAGCCTCAGGACAGGCGCTTTGCCGGTTCGAGCCAAATCTGGACTCCCACGGACCAAAGCAGATGGCAGCTCAAGGCACAATCACGATGCAGACAAAACCGACCCCCGGGTTGTTTAAGCGCAACCCACCGATCGCCGGAGAGGCCGAAGCCATTGAGCGCGCGAAAGCGGGCGATGCGGACTCATTCTCGAAGCTCTACGCCCTGCACAAGCGGCGCGTCTACACGCTCTGCCTGCGCATGCTCGGCAACGTCTCCGAAGCCGAAGACATGACGCAGGAGGCATTCCTCCACCTCTACCGTAAGCTGGGCAGCTTCCGGGGCGAAAGCGCTTTCTCCACCTGGCTGCACCGGCTGACGGTGAACCTCGTCCTGATGCACCTCCGCAAGAAGGGCCTCCAGCTTGTTTCGCTCGAGGAGACCATCAATCCGAGTGAAGATGACGCTCCGAAGCGCGACTTTGGTGCCCGCGACCCCCAGCTTTCGGGCTCCGTGGACCGCGTCACCCTCGAGCGTGCCGTCGCTGCTCTGCCTCCGGGCTATCGCATGGTGTTTGTGCTGCACGATGTCGAAGGTTTCGAGCACAATGAGATTGCCGCTATGCTCGAATGCTCGACAGGAAACTCCAAGTCCCAGCTCCACAAGGCGCGTCTTAAGCTGCGCGAACTGCTGCGTCAGCCCGAACAGCTTCGCCCCACTCCCGCTGAGGGTGCGAAGGAGGTCACGCAGTGAAAGACCTCTCCACGTTGAACTTCGACACCATGACCACGACCGAGTTCTCGGATCTCCTGCCCGAGCTCATGTCCTCTTCCGAGGGCACGCTCTCCGACGATCCGCGTCTCCAGAAATTCTTCGACACGCATCCCGATGCTGCGGCTCTCGTACGTGACCTCGAGGCCATCGCAGAGGCCGCCAAGGGCCTCTTCGAAGCCGATGAAGAAGCGGAGCCTGCCGACACGCTATGGGACAAGATCGCCGGGAAGCTCCAGACTGAACCGGCGGAGTAGCTGTCCCGAAACTTTCCACTTGCAACGACGCCAAGACCAAGAGTAGGCTCTGACTTCGATGAACGACATCCGCATCTCCGCTCGATTTAGCAGCTGGTGGTACTACCGACCAGCGGCCGGGCGGTCTTGCGTGCTTCCGTAACAGCGAAGCCAGAATCAAGAATCCATCTGAGCCGCAGCCTGAAAAGGTTGCGGTTTTTGCTTTTGGCGGGAATCTCGCCGGTTTCCCTCACCGGTTCGCAAGCTCGAATGAATGGAGACGACAATGGCAGCAGCAGCCCTGATCGAAGTTTCGATGGAAAAGACGATGAGTTCCCAATCAGCCCGCCTCGCGCCCGCCCCCGCAGCCTTCGACCGCCTGGTGCTGACCGGCTTCATGGGCTCCGGGAAGACCACCATCGGCGCTCTCCTGGCGAAGCACCTCGGCTGGACCTTCCTCGATCTCGACCACGAGATCGAACGCCGAACCGGCCAGACCGTCCCCGGCCTCTTCGCTCAGCACGGCGAGTCGCACTTCCGCCGCCTCGAGTCGTCCGCGCTGGCCTCGGTCCTGGGCCGCAGGCACGTAGTCATCGCTCTTGGGGGCGGCGTTCCGGAGGAGCTTGGCAACCGGCTCCTGCTGGAGCAGACACCCCGAACAGCCGTCGTCTACCTCGAAGCTCCCTTCGAAGAGCTCCTGGAGCGCTGCCTCCGACAGCCCAACGCCACCGAGCGCCCCAACCTGGCCGACACCGTCCTGGCGGCGCAGCGCTTCGCTCGCCGCCAGCGCCACTACGAGCATCTCGCCCGCTTCCGCGTCGTCACGACAGGCCGAACGGCGCTCGAGACGCTGGACGATGTCCTCGCTGTCGCGCTTCGGTAGCCCGGAGAACGACGGCTGAAGCGATTCTTTCGGCAACCGGCATGAGGCAAGGGCCAGCAATTGCATCACAATAGGGACGTCGCTGCCCCAGGCTGCTTCGACCAACGCTTCAGGAGAGTGTCCGCTGTCCGCCCAGTCCCCATTGGTTCCATCGCCCACTCCTTCCCGGCAGCCCCCCTCCGAGTCCCGGCAGGTCCGCGGCCACATCCTGTTCGCCGTGGGAGTGGTGCTTGCGCTCCTGCTGGCGTGGCAGCTGCGTCAGGTGCTGGAACTGGTCTACGTCAGCGCGCTCTTTGCCGTGGTGCTGATGCCGGTCGTGCAGCGGGTGATGGGGATCTCCATCCGTGGCTGGCACCCCACGCGCGGCATTGCCGTGGTCACGCTGGTGCTGTCCGTGGGCCTGGCGCTTGCGATGCTCTTCACCTTCGCTCTGCCGCCCGTGCTGCATGACGTGAAGCGCTTCTCTGACGACCTTCCGGCCAAGGTGCCTGAACTTGTCGCCCGGATGCACCGGCTTCCCATGGCGGACAAGCTCGGCGTCGACAGCATGGCGCAGAAGGCAGAGAATGCGGCGGCCTCCTTCGCCAGCTATGTGCTCAACTCCATGCCTGTCTGGATCGGCCGCATCCTCGATCTGATTACGGCGCTTATCCTCTGCATTTACTTCATGCTGGAAGGCGAGTTCGCTTACTTCTACTTCCTCTCCTTCTTCCAGCCGGAGACCCGGGAGCGCCTCGCTCGCACCCTCCTCGTCGCCGAGACGCGCATGAGCAAGTGGCTGCTCGGCCAGGGCGCGCTCATGCTCACCCTCGGCGTCACCAGCACCATCGTCTTCGCGGCACTGCACGTCCGTTACTTCTTCCTGCTGGGCGTGCTGATGGGGTTGTTCAACTTGATCCCGGTCGCCGGGGGCGTCATCACGATCGTGCTTGCCTCCGGCGTGGCTGCGCTCGATTCCTGGACCAAGATGGCGGGGGTTCTGATCTTCTACGCCATCTACGTGCAGTTAGAGAACGGCTTCCTGACGCCCCGGATCATGCGCACCAGCGTCAACCTGATGGGCCTCAGCGTCCTGATCGCCCTGCTCGCCGGCGCCAAGCTCGCCGGGGTCGTCGGTGCGATGGTTGCCGTGCCCACCGCAGCGCTCGTGGCTGTGCTGATCGACGAGTACATCGTTCAGAAGGATCCCGCGGCCGCGGAACAGGTGCGTAAGGCTCACCAGGCCCAGAGCTGAAGCCCCGGCGGGACGCGGCGAGACGCTTTGGAGTTGCCTCTGGCGCGCTCCTAGAGCAAAATTGCCTGACGCGGGTGTAACCCCCGGGCTCTTTCCAGCCCGTCTTGGGTTGTATGCAGCTCGCACTCGAAGCCACGATGACAACCGCCGAAGCACCCGCCAGGATCGCGACCGAGCTCGACGATATCGACACGCTTGTCCGCACCTACCGGCCACGCCTGCTCCGTTTCGTGTCCTTTTCCATCGGCGACCCCGACATGGCGGAGTCGATCGTGCAGGACTGCTTCGTAAAGGCCTACAACGGCCGTGCCAACTTCCGTGGCGACTGTTCGGTGAATACCTGGCTCACGGGCATCGCTCTGAATCTGGTTCGCGATCAGCAGCGCCTTCAGAAGTTCCGCTTCTGGCGACAGGCCCGCGCTACTGCCATCGACGTCACCGAGGCGGCCAACTTCCTGCCCAGCCACGAGAGCTCGCCCGAGGCCCGCGTCCTGGCCCGGGAGCAGACCCTGCAGGTGCAGGCCGCCCTGCAGAACCTCTCGCCCAACCAGCGCACCATCTTCCTCATGCGCTTCGGCGAGGACATGAGCCTGGCCGAGATCGCCGAGTCCATCAGCATGCCGATCAACACCGTGAAGACCCACCTGCATCGCGCGCTCAAGGCCGTGCGCGCCCAGGCTGGCCCCCACACCCCAACCCGGGCGGCCGCACCGAGACCCGGAGGAGCAGCGCGATGAGTCCTGACGCCACTCTCAAGAATCCGAATCCCGTGGAGCATCTGACCGAATTCGTGCTCGACGAGATCCTGATGGGCGAAGCTTCGCCCGAGGCTCTCGACCATCTCGCCACCTGCGACGAGTGCAACGCCCGCATGGACGCCATCGCGCAGCCTATCGCCAGCTTCCGCGAGGTCACGCTCGCGTGGGCCGAACAGCGTTCGGCCGCCATGCCGGTCCCGGCCTTAGCCGCTCAGGCACTCGCACCGGTGGCAGCGGAACAGGCCGTCCCCGCAGAATCTCTTGCAGAGTATCTCTCCGGCCACCTATCCGACGCCCAGCTCGACGCCGTGCTCATCGAAGGCGCATCCCCTGCGGCCGCCGCCCATCTTGCCGACTGCCATCCCTGCGCAGCCCGGCTCGACGCCGTGGCGCAGCCGGTTGCCAGCTTCCAGGCTGTATCCCTCGCATGGAGCGAGCGTCGCTCTGCGACGTTGCCGCTGCGCGAAGAGAGCTTTGGCCGTGCCACCTCACGCAACTGGGGACGCCGCTACGGCTGGGTTGCTGCAACCGCCGCTGTAGTCGCCGTGTTGCTGGCTGTACCAATGCACCGCGGCCATGACCAACCTGCAGGGCCGGTCGCAGCGAACGGCACCCCGATAGTGAGCGCCGGGACCGCTCAGCCCGTCGAGACAGCCTCCACGTCCAAACCGGCGCCTTCGACCTCGGTACAGACTGCGACCGCGCTACCGCCCCTGACCTCCGTACCGGCCACGAAGGATCAGCTTCGTCGCCAACGGCAGATCGATGCCGATAACCAGATGCTGGCCGCGATCGACCACGAACTCGACGCTTCGCAGGCGACGCTGGCAGCGTACGGCGTGACGGTCTCCACGTCCCCGGCGCCTTCGCGCAGCCGGACTGCGGTCGCGCAGGACTAACCCGGCCCGGACGGGCGACGATTTGTTGTACGAGTACGCGGATCAGGATCGAGACGAGTCCGCGCCTCGCCGAAGAAAAGTTTTTAGGCCTGATACGAGTGGTTCTAGACTGAAGGACAACCGTGACGCTCTGTTTCCCAATCCGTTCTGTACGCCAGGCAGCGCTTTGTGTAGCGCTCGCGGCCTTCGCCCCGCTGGCAATCGCTGCCCAGCACGGTGGTGGTGGCGCGCCCGGCGGTGGCGGCGCCTCGGGCGGTATGCAGCAGGGCGGCGGCCAGATGGGTGGTCAGGCCGGCGGCGCCCAGATGGGCGGAGACCGTGGGATGAGCCCCGCCATGGCCGGAACGCCCGGAACCTCGATGCGTGGCAACGGCGAGGCCGGGGCTATGTCTTCAATCCGCAGTGGACCGCAGATCGCGATCCCCGGCCGCTTCTGGAACGACACTTCGATGGTTCGCACGCTGCGCCTTCGGCCCGAGCAGCAGCGCCGCATGGACCAGGTCTTCGACGCCAACCGCTCCACGCTGCAGACGCTCTTCCAGAACCTGCAGCGCGAAGAGGCGAAGCTCAGCGCGATCTCGCCCAAGAATACGCAGGACCAGACCAAGGTCTTCTCCGCCATCGATCGCGTAGCGCAGGCTCGTGCCGATCTCGAGAAGGAAAAGACCCAGCTTGCCGATGCCCTCCGCAAGGAGATGGATCCCGAGCAGGTTCAGCAGCTCAACGCGATCTCGACCGCCCACTAACCTCTCCAGACAAGGTAAAGGCGCGGCTTCGGCCGCGCCTTTGCCCTGTCTGCCACTCTCTTATCGCACCGACAACGTCCAGGTCGTCACACTGGCGTACACCTCGCCGGGCCGCAACACCACGCTGGGAAAGTTCGGGTGATTGATTGCGTCCGGGAACCCCTGCGTCTCAAGGCACATGCCGCAGCGCTGCCCATAGGGCCGCCCCGACTGCCCGATCACGCTGCCGTCGAGGAAGTTGCCGCTATAGAACTGCACACCCGGCTCGGTCGACGCCACCTCCAGCTCGCGTCCGCTGGTGGGCTCGTAGACCGTCGCCACTGGCCGCAGGGAACCCGCGTCGCCGCGCACCACGAAGTTGTGGTCGTAGCCCGCTCCGTGGCTGATCTGCTCGTCCTGCGCGTCGATCTGCTCGCCGATCCGACGCGGCTCACGGAAGTCGAAGGCGCTCCCTGCCACATCGCGGATCTCACCCGTGGGGATCTGCGTGGCATTCAGCGGCGTAAAGGCGTCTGCCTCGATCTGCAGCTGATGATCCAGCACGCTGGGCGTGCCCTCGCCCGCCAGGTTGAAGTAAGTATGGTTCGCCAGGCTCACGATCGTTGGTGCATCGGTGGTGGCTCGTGTTTCGATCCACACCGTGTTGCCCTCCAGCACGTAGCTCACGCTCGCATGAAGCTCGCCCGGAAAGCCCTCTTCGCCGTCCTCGCTGAAGTACGAGAACCGCACGCCGTTTTCGATCGTGTGCGGCTCCCAGTTGCGTGTGTCGAAGCCGCCGGGGCCGCCGTGCAGCGTGTTCTCGCCGTTGTTGATTGGCAGCTGATACTCGTGGCCGTCCAGCGTGAAGCGTCCCCGCGCAATGCGGTTGGCGACCCGCCCCACGATCGCCCCGAAGTAGAAGTTCTTCTGCGTGACATACGGTGGCAGGGTGGTGTAACCCAGTGCGATGTTCGCCATCGCACCATCGCGGTCGCGGCTCTCCAGCGCCACCACCCTGGCTCCGTAGGTGGAGAGGTGCAGCGTCAGGTGTTCGTTACGGAGGAGGTAGAGCTCCACGCGCGAACGGTCAGGCATCTTGCCCATCGGCTCGCAGGCGACATCGGTAAAGCTTCGCGGCATAGGAACAAGAAAACCACAAACCGGGCCTTGCAGGCCACGTCCCAGCGAGGCAGCGCACTATCCTGCAAAACTTTCCGCGCCGTTGTCTCGCATGCCGCGACGCCGCGTTGCCAAACCCCTGCCGCGAACGGCATCATGGCTTCCATGCTGAAGACTCACGTCGCTGCTCGATTCACCGCGCTTGCTGCGTCTGCGCTCGCCCTGGCCCTTACTGCCTCCGCCGCCACGCCACCCGCTCCGCACTGGGTCGCAACATGGGCGACTTCGCCTGTGTTTGCTTCCAACACCACCGGCAAGTTCGATGCCGCCGCACCCGACGGCATCACCCTCCGCCAGATCGTGCATCTCTCGATCGGCGGCTCCAGCTTCCGCATTCAGTTCACCAATGAGTTCGGCACCGCCGACCTGAAGATTTCAGCGGCGTCTCTCGCCACGGTCGGTGCAGCGGGCGCACTCACCTCCACCGCGATGCCCGTCACCTTCGGCGGCCACGCCTCGGTCACCATCCCCGCTGGAGCGATGATGGTCAGCGATCCCGTCTCGCTCAAAGCCGCGCCCTTGTCGGATGTCGCCGTCAGCCTCTTCCTGCCGTCCCAGACCATCGACGCAATGACGCTGCATTCCTTTGCCGACACCACCAGCTACCGCGTCCCCGGCAACAGCGTCACGGCTCCAGCGCTGACCGACCCGAAGACCTTCACCACCTGGATGTTCCTCAAGGGCATCGCCGCCGATGCCCCTGCGAATGCGGCCTCCATCGTCACCCTTGGCGACAGCATCACGGACGGCGCGCTGAGCACCAGGGACACCAACCACCGCTGGCCCGACGTCCTCGCCGCCCGCCTTCAGGCCAACGCCGCGACACGCAACCTCGGCATCGCCAACGAAGGCATCGGCGGCAACCGCGTGCTGCATGACACCACCGGCCCCAACATGCTCGCGCGCTTCGATCGCGACGTCATCGCCCAACCCGGTGTGAAGTACCTCGTCGTCATGGAGGCCATCAACGACATCGGTCACTCCTTCGATCCCAGCAAGCCCTACGATCCCATCACCGCAGACGAGCTCATCGTCGGCTACAAGCAGCTGATCGAGCGCGCGCATGAGCACGGCATCAAGGTCTTCGGCGCGACGCTGACGCCGTATGTCGGCGCAAAGTACCAGTCACCCGCGGGAGAAGCCGCCCGCCAGGCCGTGAACGAGTTCATCCGCCACGGCGGTGCCTTCGATGGCGTCATCGACTTCGACCAGGTCACCCGCGATCCTGCGAACCCTGGCGCCTTCCTTCCGGCCTATGATTCGGGTGACCACCTCCATCCGAAGGACGCCGGCTACAAGGCCATGGGCGAGTCCATCGATCTCAAACTCTTTCGTTGATCCCCACTTCCGCAAAAGGTAACGTGGCGGCGCGGGCGTTCGCTCGCGCCGCCGCACGTTGACGAGCATCCAATCGCCTATGTCCGACACGCAGTTTCCGGCGACGCAATGGTGGCAGACCGGCGTCATCTACCAGGTCTATCCCCGCAGCTTTCAAGACACCTCTGGCCCTCACGGCCAGCCCGACGGCGTCGGTGACCTGAACGGCATCACCGCGCGGCTGGACTACCTCGCCGCGCTCGGCGTGGCTGCCCTCTGGATCTCGCCGTTTTACCCGTCGCCCATGGCGGACTTCGGCTACGACGTAGCCGACTACACCGGCGTCGACCCTCTCTTTGGCACGCCGGAAGACTTCGACCATCTGCTCGCCGAAGCCCACAAGCGCAAGCTCCGCGTCATCCTGGACTTCGTTCCCAACCACAGCTCTGACCAGCATCCCTGGTTCCTCGAATCGCGTAGTTCACGGCAGAATCCGAAGCGCGACTGGTACCTGTGGCGCGATGCTAAACCCTCCGGCGACGACTGGACGCCAGCCCGCGAGCGCCTGCCCAACAACTGGATGTCGCACTTCGGCGGCCCTGCGTGGACCTGGGACGAAAAGACCGAGCAGTTCTACCTGCACTCCTTCCTGGCGCAGCAGCCTGACCTCAACTGGCGCAATCCCGAGGTCCGCGCAGCGATGTACGGCGCGATGCGCTTCTGGCTGGACCGCGGCGTCGACGGCTTCCGCATGGACGTCCTTTGGTTGCTCATCAAGGACGAATTCTTCCGCGACAACCCTCCCGACCCCGCCTTCGACGATGCGGCGCATGATCACACCCGCCACCTCGCCGTGCACAACGCCGACCAGCCTGGCACCCACCAGATCGTCGCCGAGATGCGCGCGCTGCTCGACACCTATCCAGACACGCTCGCCGCGTCGCAAACTCGCCGTCTGGACCCTGAGCCCTCCACCCTTGGCCCTCGCTCCAATCGTGTCCTCATCGGCGAGATCTACCTGCCGCTGCCCGAGCTCGTGCGCTACTACGGTTCGCCCACGCTGAACCCATCGCCCAAAGAGATCGACTCCACCGCGCCCGCAACCAACCTCAGCGGAGCGAATCTGCCCTTCAACTTCCACCTCATCCAGACCCGGTGGGCTGCCGAGGCCATCGCGAACATCATTCGCACCTACGAGGAGCTATTGCCTCCCGGCGCGTGGCCCAACTATGTGCTGGGCAATCACGATCAGCCTCGCTTAGCTTCGCGCATCGGCCAGAAGCAAGCCCGCGTCGCCGCCATGTTGCTGCTCACCCTGCGCGGCACCCCCACGCTCTACTACGGTGATGAGCTCGGCATCGAAGACGTGCCCATCGCGCCCGGCCAGGTGCAGGATCCCGCCGAGAAGAACGAGCCGGGCAAGGGCCGCGGCCGCGATCCCGAACGCTCGCCCATGCTCTGGGTCGACGCCCCCAACGCAGGCTTCACCACCGCCGACGCGCAGCCCTGGCTCCCCCTCGACGCGCGCTGGCCGGAGATCAACGCCGCCACCCAGTCCCGTAATCCCAAGTCGATCTTTTCTCTCTACCGCCACCTGCTTGCGCTGCGCCGCCAGCACGACACCCTGCACTCCGGCGGCATCGCTGACGTGCAGGCCGAAGGCAATCTCCTCCGCTATCGCCGCACCTCGCCGCCCGATGGCGACAGCACCGACTTCCAGGTCCTGCTCAACCTCGGCAACGACATGATCACCACCCACTGCGCCGCAGGGACGGTGGTGCTCACGACCATGCTCGACGGCGTCGGCTCGATGGTAGGCAAAGAGGACGGCTCCCCGGGAGAGATCACGCTGGAAGCTGGCGAAGGTCTGCTGATCGCGCTCGACTGATCTGGCCGGGGCGAAGCGAGGCGGTATCGACCGATTCAAGACCACCAGAAGATGTGTCTTTTCGACCGGAGCGGGACAGTTTCATCGTCCCGCGTAGTGGAGAAACCTGCTTTGCTCCGGCAAAGGCGAAATGCTCTAGCGCTGCGGCAGCTTGTGTGAGCATGGCCCTCACGCTTCCCAGTTGCCATCCCCTTGCTCTAGACTGACGCGACCATGCATCCCGCTCTCAGCGCCGTTGCTATCGCCGCGATGGTTGGAGGCTTCCTCGGGGCGCCCATCCTCGTCATCTGGGAGTGGCTGCGCGTCCGCAGCGCGTCTGCTTCCAAAGAGCGCGCAGCCCGGGCCGGGCGCATCCTCGTGACCGCCTCCGTGCTCTGCGAAAACCTGTGGTGGATCCCATCGATCGCCTACGACCACACCGGCTCGGGGATCGCGATGGCCGCCTGGTACGCTGCGATTCCGCTGTCCTTCATCGCCCTGGTGCTGTGGTTCAGCGTGAAGAACTTCATGGGGCAGCCCGGCTTCTGGGCGTGTTGGCTCAACATCGCGACCGTCGCCTTTCTGATCAGCATCGCCGGGGACTAAGAAACGTCAGACGACGAACCGCGCCTGGCTGCGTCTTATGGCTACGTCCATGGCAGGATGAAGCAGCACTTGTCCGTCGAAAGGCACCGCATGCGATCGCACTCTTCCCGGTGGGCTTCGGCCTGCCTGCTTCCACTCTTGTTTGCCACATCTGCAGTTCGCGCCCAGGCGTCCCACAGCCAGTCCCAGGCCCAGACCCAGACGGCCCCGGTGCCGGTTGCCGCACCTTCCAAAGACGATCTGCCCGCCAACGTCCTCGCGGGCATGGATGCGCTCCGCAGCGACGGCCCCGATGACGCGGTGAAGTTCTGGGTCAAGGGCAGCGTCCTCGAGTCCAGCAAGGACGCCCTCACGCAGGCCAACAACCTGCGGGACATCCAGGGCACCTTCGGCCGCTTTCAGTACTTCGACCTCATCCGTCTGCAGGACCTCTCGTCACGTGTGCGGGTGGCCTACATGGTGATGAACTACGAACGCGGCCCGCTCTTCGCGCGCTTCGTGCTGTACCACGCAACGCCCGGCTGGGTTCCCGTCAGCTTCCAGTTCGATACTGACGACACGAAGATTCTTCCGCTCAGCCAGCAGTAGCCCGGGCCTACGCGGGAGGAAGCTGCTTCAGGATCTGCTTCGCTCTCCGGAACCACGGGCGCTCGCGCCGCTTCAGGTATCCGGGCATCGTGGGCTTTTTGTCGAGTACCTTCTGCGCCCACTCCCGCGCTTCGCCGTGCCGCCCCTGGCTCTGGAAGAACTCGGCGTAGTGCAGATAGGTCTCCGAGCGCGTCGAGGCCCGCGTCACGCTCTGGAACAACGCCTCCGCCCGTTCGGTCTGCCCGGTCAGCGCATACATGTGGGCCAGCAGGCCGCCCGCGCGGTAGAAGTCATAGTCCGGCTCCCTGTCGACCACGCGCTCAAAGTCAGGGAGCGCCACGGCAGGCTCGCCGAGCAGCATCGCGCAGATCCCACGCCTGTAGTACGCGTCCAACGACGCCCCACGCGCGGCGATCGCCTTCTCGAACGCCTCGCGCGCCGGGCCTGGCTTGTTCTCCTCGAGGTACAGATCCCCCAGCTCCTCATAGTTGCCGGTCGAGGGATTGTCCTTCACGATCATCTGCAGTTCGCGGATGCGCTTCCGCCGGGGAAACGCGCGGAACCCATAGCCGGTCGATCCTGCATCGGGCAGCGCCTCGGCCAGCAGGTAGATCACCGCGCCGATCGGTCCCAGGAACAGGATGATGTACAGCCAATAGGTGTCTGGCCGTCGGCGAATGAAGTGCACGATCGCCAGCCCCTGGAGGATGAAGCCCCATGGGTACAGGAAGTGGCCGAAGAAGCTCAGGATGGCCCTCGCTGGAGGGAATTTGGATGCCTTCTGGGAGGGTAGCTGCCTTCTTGCAACCGCGCAATTCCTGGACCGCGGTTACTTCTTGCTGTAGAGCATCTCGCGGATCACACGCCGGCGCTCCGCGTCGGCCTCGCGCTGCACGCGGCGCTCGTCAGCCGTCATCGACTCCGGCTCGGCGGCCTTCTCTTCCTTTGGCGCATTGCATTCGATGCAGCGGTTGGCGTACCCCGGGTGGTTGGGGCGAAGCTCAAACTCCTCTTCACAGACGACACAGGTTTTGATCGGGAAACCCATAGCCTCCATTCTACGAAGTCGGCGGCGGAGCGGGGAAGTCCCGGTCAAAACCGTCCCTGACTGTCGCGTTTCAGTGTTCGGACTTCTCCATCAATCTGTCTGACTGCTATAGTTCACTCGCCATGCCCCCATCATTTATGGATCGTCGCGACCTTCTCAAGCTCTCCCCCCTCGCCGCCGCAGCCACGCTCACGACAGTGGGCCACAACGCCTTCGCCCAGGCCGCTGCGCCAGACGATCTGACGAAGAACTCCGACGGCATCTTCAGCGTCCGCCACTACGGCGCCAAGGGGGACGGCAAGGCCGTCGACACTCCCGCCGTGCAGGCCGCCATCGATGCCGCTGCAGCAGCAGGTGGTGGGACCGTCGTCTTTCCGGCCGGCATCTACCTCTGCTTCACGATCCGCCTCAAGTCCCGGGTGGCGATCTACCTCGGCGCAGGGGCGACCATCGAGGCCGCAGCTTCACCCAAGCCCGGCGAGACCACCGGCTACATGGGCGGCGCCTACGACGCCGCCGAGCCCAACGATCCCTGGATTCCCTACCAGGACTACGGCCACAACCACTGGCAGAACTCTTTGCTCGTGGGCATCGATATCGAAGACGTCATGATCTACGGCATCGGCCTGATCCACGGCAAGGGGCTGAGCAACGGCACCAAGGGCATCCGCGGCGGCACCGGCGGCTTCGTCGCCGAGCAGCCCGGCGTGGGCAACAAGGCCATCGCGCTCAAGAACTGCCGCAACGTCGTCCTGCGCGACTTCGGCATCCTCAAGGGCGGTCACTTCGCCCTGCTCGCGACGGGCGTCGACAACATGACCCTCGACAACCTCGTCGTCGACACCGACCGCGACGGCTTCGACATCGACTGCTGCCGCAACGTCCGCGTCTCCAACTGCACCGTCAACTCGCCCTGGGACGACGCCATCTGCCCCAAGTCGAGCTACGCCCTGGGTTATGCGCGTTCGACGGACAACGTCACCATCGCCAACAACTACGTCACCGGCTGCTATGAGCTCGGCTCCGTCATCAGCTGCAAGTGGAAGCACTTCGACGAGACCGAGCATGTGCCTTACAACGGCCGCATCAAGTGCGGCACGGAGTCCAACGGCGGCTTCCGCAACCTCACCATCACCGGTAACGTCATCGAGGGCTGCAAGGGCATCTCGCTGGAGAGCTCCGACGGCGCGCTCATCGAGGACGTCGCCATCACTGGCAACACCCTCCGCGACATCTTCGACGCTCCGCTCTTCCTGCGCCTCAACCGCCGCAATCGCAATCCCAAGGAGACACTGCGGCCCGGAACCCTGCGCCGCGTGCTCATCTCCAACCTGGTCAGCTACAACTCCAACGCGTCGACGTCCTCCATCTTCTCCGGCATCCCGGAGAACCTCATCGAGGACGTGAAGCTCAACAACTGCTTCTTCGGCCACAAAGCCATGCCCACCGAGATGCGCGCCGGCTGGGGCGAGCAGGTAAAGCCCATGCCGGACTGGAAGACCATCAAGGTCCCCGAGCTCGAGCCCGACTACCCCGAGCTGCTCCGCTTCGGCGCCACGCCCTCGAATGCGTTCTTCATCCGCCATCTCAAGAACCTGGAGATGAGCCACGTCGAGGTCGCACCCTCCGGCCCTGACCCTCGTCCCGCCTTCTGGCTCGAAGACGTTCACCGCGCCGACTTCTTCGCCGTCACCGCACCCCCGCAGCCCAACTTCGCGCTGCACAACGTCAGCGATCTGCGCATCTTCTGGTCGCGTGCAGGGAAGGACACTACGCTGGCGAAAGTCGACGAGCAGGTGGTGTAATCCGGGTTAAGATGTCGGGATGACGATCTCATACTCCATGGTGCGGCGCGATGTCGCGCAGGCCTGTTCGGCGATGAGCACGAAGAGCCGTTGGTATTTGCTCGCCCTCTGGCTGTTTCTGGTTATCTTCACTGCCGGGCTCAATGGCAGAGAGATCATGCATGGTTCTATGTCGGATCGTATTGCAGTGCTGGTGCCACTCATCGTCGCCGCGATGATCTTTGTGGCACTTTCCTGGTTTGCGCCTGTCCTACGTGCGCGGAAGATGATCCTCCGGGACGTCGTTTGGACATTTGGGGAAGATCGCGTCGAACAAATCACGGACGTTTCACAAGCACAGCTCAAGTGGACCGCTTTTCTCAAGTACCGTGAAACATCGAAGCTTTTCCTCCTCTACATCCAAAAGTCCCAGGCGCAGTTCATTCCCAAGCGCGTCCTATCTGAGGAGCAAATGACGGAACTTCGCGTCCTGCTATCTGCTCACGTCAAGAAGGCCTAACCTTCGAGGCCCCCATGAACAAGCTCACTCCCTTCCTCTGGTTCAACGACAACGCCGAAGACGCCGCCAACTTCTACCTCTCTATCTTTCCTGAATCGAAGAAGCTCTTCGAGCTGCGCTCCAGCGGCGTCGGCCCATGGCCCGCAGGGCACATCGCCACCATCCAGATCGAGCTCCTCGGCCAGCAGATGACCTTCCTCAACGGTGGTCCTGCGTACCAGTTCACGCCGGCTTTCTCCTACTCCGTCGCCTGCAAAGACCAGGCCGAGATCGACTTTTACTGGGACAAGCTCCTCGAAGGCGGCGGCAAGACCATGGCCTGTGGCTGGCTCACCGATCGCTTTGGTCTCTGCTGGCAGATCGTGCCCGAAAAGCTCGGCCAGCTGCTGAAGCACCCCAACGCGATGGCCGCGATGATGACGATGACCAAGTTCGACATCGCCACACTCGAAGCCGCTGCCAACTCCTAGCACCCCGTCAGCCCGTCATCCTGAGCGAAGCAGGTCGCGGCGAAGCTGCGATCTGCGAAGTCGAAGGACCCGCCACGCCGCCCTTCCCGGAACATGGTCAGGCGATTTCGGGCCAGAAGTGCCCGCCCACGCCTCCTTCGGTCCTGATATACCCCGGCGATGTTGTGACCTCCGTGTCCGCCTTTTAGCCCACGGGCAACGAACTCCCGGTAAGCTAGATCGAACCACTCACCATGACCTATCGGATCGCACGCAACGGCCAGGTCTTCGGGCCCTATACCGCGGCGGAGGTGCAGGCCTACCTCGCCGACGGGCACATCGTCCCCTCCGACCTCGCGCAGCTCGAAGGTGCGCAGGGTGAGGCGGCGCAGGTCTGGCTGCCTGTTGCGGAGCTCTTTCCCTCCGCGCCCACAGGCGTGGTGCCTCCACCCACGCCCGGCTACGCCGGTGGCCTTCCCCGGCTCTATCCCGATCCCCCGGACCTTCCGTGGTGGATGGCGCTCCTGCTGGGCATCTTCACCGCCGGCGCCTTCTTCGTCGTGTGGGACCTGGTGCTTTCCGCGTGGCTGCGCCGCATCGACCGGAGCTCGAATGCGGTTGGCTTTTATGCCGCAGTCGCCGTCGTCTATCTGCTCAAGCTGCCGGACGAGTGGAGTACCTTCCGCTACAACATCGGGTACGACATCGCTCCTGAGCACGGCCACTTTCACTGGCTGCTCAGCCTTGCCGGACTGGTGCTGTTCTTCGCCTCCCGCTTCATCTTCCGCACGGAGCTTCTGCGCCACTTCAACAGCCTCGAGCCCATCGGCCTCCGCCTGGGGCCCATCATGACGCTGATCTTTGGCGGCATCTACTTCCAGTACCACTTCAACCGCATCAACGAACTGAAGAGGGCGCTCCGGCTCAGCGTACCGGGAGTCTGAGCCGATCCAAACAATAGAGCTAGACACACAAAAGCCGCACCCGAGGGTGCGGCCTTTGCTGTTGCTTTCTAAACGCTGGCCCCTAAACCCTGGACCCTACGCTTCTACAGCAGGAACCGGCTCACCGGCCTTGGCCTCAGCACCCGGCTTGCGGATGTCGATGCCGCCCTTGAAGAACGCGCCGTCCTCAATCGAGATACGAGCCGCGATGACGTCGCCCGTCAGCGAACCTTCGCTGCGGATGTCCACGCGGTCGGATGCCTGGCAGTTGCCACGAACCTTGCCCAGTACCACGATCTCGCGGGCGAGGATGTTTGCTGCGACCTGCCCATTACGGCCGACAGTCACACGGTTGCCGGGCAGGTTGATGGTGCCTTCCACCTTGCCATCGATATACAGCGACTCCGAGCCCGAGAGCTCGCCCTTGACCACCAGGCTCTTGCCGATGGTCGCCTGTTCGCTCGCCGTAGCCGTCCCCGCAGCCGCTGGACGGGCCTCATAGCCGCTTGCGGCGGGTGTTGCCGGACGCGCCGGCTCGGGAGTGGTAGGCGTCGAGCTGCCAGGCTGATTCGGTTTCCACATACAATCTTTTCCTTTCCGGAATATCTCGGTGTAGCTGTCTCGGTACTTCGTTGGATAAGGAGAGCGAGCCCACCTCGCGTCGAGCGCGCAGTCATCGCCGCTGGCGCTATGCTCCCGCGCTTGAGTTCACGATACTACTTTGGCAATACCCCGTGCGGGATCGGTCAATGGCAAATGCGCATGATTGGTAACCCTTTTTTCACGGACTTCCACAGGACTTCATACGACACAGCGCGCTGCTTCGCCGGTAGCCGCTGCGCGGATAGCGCCTCGCGGCAGCGAGTCCTCGACATGGCCGCCCGACTGGCTAACGCGAAGCGGCTGCCTTCAAGGCTCGTCCGTATCCTCCACGAGGGACGTCGTCCCCAGAAGGTCAAACGTCACCGCAGCAAGCCCCGTCGGATGCAGCGTCGCTCGAATCGGCGTCCGTTGCCACGTCGTGGCTGCGCAGACAGGATGGGGCAGGGGATTCAGCGGCCAGTTCGCCAGCTTCTGGCTCACCGCCGCCCGGCGAGCTCCCAGTTGGAAGACGATCGCCGTCAAGGTCGTGGAGCGAACCAGCACATGCAGCCCGCAATACGCGGCATAGTCCCGATACCAGATGGCCTCGGAGATCTGCGGATCGAAGTCTGGCAGATGCAGCGCTGTGATGTGGCCGGTCACCCGGTCCACGGATAACCAGGGTCCCGGCTGCCAGCTCCACCTGGCCGCCTCGCCGGGCAGCGCATCGTTGATCCGCAAGGCCCGCCGGATCACGAAGGTGCGGTCGGTGACGTCGTGGAAGTCACCGACCGTCCACTCCTTCATTGCGCCGTCGACGGTCAGCGGACGAACCCGAAGCGTCGTAGCTTCTTCACTTCGGTTGTCGGCGTTGGCCTCGGGAGGAGTGTACGGAACCTTGCGGAGGGGACCCAGTGCGACGGTATGAGACTTGGGAGGAGCGGCCAGCGCTGTGAACGGGCACAGCACGGCCAGGAAGAGCAGCAAAACTCTGCGGATAGGCTGCATGGCCGCAGGGTATCAGAGGAGAGTCATCGGCACCGGGACAAAGCCGACAGTCGTCCTTAAATGGAAATCCCCGCGCTCGGGTCGCAAGAGATGCGGCCCGAACGCGGGGCTGATTTCGAGTCGCCGTTAGATTGTGCGGACGATGGTCTGGAAGTCGATCGTCTTGCGGGCAGTAAAGTGCCTCACGTGGCGATCCGTCGAGTGCGTATATTTGCCGTCCGTCGTGAGGATCACGTAATACCCGCGTTTGCGCAGCTGGTCCCTCGAAAGGAACTCACGGATGCTGCTGGCCGTCACAGGCTTGCCGATCGCCACCAGGGGGGAGAGCAGCTTTTGCAGGCTGCGCTTGGCCACCGAAAGCCGATCCGTGGAGTAGTGGCCGACCAGCATCCCCGTGAACATCGTGGCACTCTCGATCACATAGTTGGGGTACAGGTTCAGCCCCTGGTACATGGTCATCTGGTCTTTGGCGAACAGGAGCATGTAATCCGATCTGGCTTCGTGGAACTTCGTGAGGCGGTCCGAGGCAAAGCCTCCTCCGACGAGCGGCGACACGCGCACCATGTTGGGGTCCGACAGGAGTTCATGAACGGCGGTGCCAATATGAACTCCGTTGAGATCCTGTATCGACAATGGAATCTGGAAGATACTCACTTTTCAATCCTCTATGGCGCCCCGGACACACTCGTGCCTGGAGCGAAAGTAGCGTCGCAACGTTGGATTAGAGCTCGCGATGCTCGTTTGGTGGCCCGCAGCGCCCGGTGGGGAAGGCAGCGGTCAGTACACCACGCAGAAATAGCTCGGTCAAGGGACTTTAGCCTGCATCCTGGGCGTTTCGCTTCTCAAGGGGAGACTTTTCCTGTACCATTGCAGATGGTGCGTGTCCCTTCCGCCGTATCGGTCTGCCTTCCAGGCGACTGAGTACAAGAAGCCCACGATACAGGACGTATAGGTCTGCGGGGATTTCAAGCCCCGTAGCCACATGAGTGCGGACTCCTTACGGGGTTCCTCTCGAAGGAGATTGTTTGTCGAAGGAAGATGCAATTGAGGTAATGGCGGTCGTCGTTGAGACGCTGCCCAACGCACTGTTCAAGGTGGAGCTCGAGAACAAGCATCAGGTTCTCGCGCACGTCTCGGGCCGTATGCGCAAGAACTTCATCCGCATTCTTCCCGGAGACCGCGTCGCCATCGAGCTCAGCCCCTACGACCTGAATCGCGGACGCATCGTCTATCGCTACAAGTAACCCGTTGTACGTTTCAGGTTCTACGTTCTACGCGCAAGCATGGACGTACAACGTACAACGCACAACGTAGAACAGAGGATTCTCATGAAGGTCCGTGCATCCGTAAAGGCCATCTGCGACAAGTGCAAGGTCATCCATCGCAAGGGTGTCGTTCGCGTCATCTGCGAGAACGCCAAGCACAAGCAGCGCCAGGGCTAAGGAACAAGGGTCCAGGCCTCAGGTTTCAGGGTCCAGAAAGCAGCGCTTTCTAATCCCTGGGCCCTAAGCCCTGATCCCTCGCATTACCGGCCCCACCGGGCGAGTTCGCCGATGTCAAGGCGTGCGTTGAACCCGGAGGAGGCAGCAGTCAGAAGTCAAAGCTTTCTGCCAGCCGGAAACAAATCACCCCGCTCCTCTGCCATGCAGAATGAGCCCAGACGAAAGGCACACCATGGCCCGTATCGCCGGCGTCGACCTGCCACCCAACAAGCAGGCTCGTATCGCCCTCACGTACATCTACGGCATCGGTAGCCCGCGCGCTCTCAAGATCCTTGAGAAGGCCGGCATCGATCCGCTCGCCAAGATGGCAACCCTCGACGAGGACCAGCTCAACAAGATCCGTTCCGTCATCGAGCAGGAAGGTCAGATCGAAGGCGATCTCCGCAAGGAAATCAGCCTGAACATCAAGCGCCTCGTCGAAATTCAGTCGTACCGTGGTCTTCGCCACCGCCGCAGCCTCCCGGTCCGCGGCCAGCGCACCCACACCAACGCTCGTACCCGCAAGGGCCCCCGTAAGGGCACCGTTGCCGGTAAGAAGAAAGTGACGAAGTAGCCCATGGCGACCAAACAGCAGCAGCAGAAGTCCAGCGGAGCCAAGGCGGGTAAGGGCAAGAAGTTCAAGAAGCGCGAACGCAAAAACGTTCCATTTGGACTCGTCTTCATCCAGGCTTCGTTCAACAACACCATCGTCACCATCACCGACCAGCAGGGCAACACGCTGTCGTGGAAGAGCTCAGGTTCGCTCGGCTTCCGCGGTTCGCGTAAGGGCACCCCGTTCGCGGCGCAGCAGGCAGCGGTCAACGCCGCCAACTCTGCTCGCGAGCACGGTCTCCGCTCGGTCGATGTCCGTGTGGCAGGCCCCGGTTCGGGCCGTGAGAGCGCCATCCGCGCCCTCGCCGCCGCCGGTATCGAGGTCCGCTCCATCCGTGACGTCACGCCCATGCCGCACAACGGCTGCCGTCCGCCGAAGCGCCGCCGCGTGTAACTTCAGGGGCCAGCGTTCAGGGCCCAGGGGGCAGAAGGCAAGAGCTTTCTGCCCCCTGAGCCCTGGACCCTGAACCCTTTCACCACCGGATCCCGAAGAAGCGCCCGCCGCGTGTAAACGGATCGACACCTGATTTAGGAGAAAGAATCAAATGGCACGTTATACAGGACCCGTCTGCCGCCTTTGCCGCCGCGACGGTCAGAAGCTGTTCCTCAAGGGCGCAAAGTGCTTCACCGACAAGTGCGCCGTCGAAAAGCGCAACTTCCCCCCGGGACAGCACGGTCAGTCCAAGAAGATCAAGAAGGTTGTCGGCTACGGCCTGCAGCTGCGTGAGAAGCAGAAGGCCAAGCGCATCTACTTCACTCTCGAAGGCCAGTTCCGCGCCTACTACGAGAACGCTGCCCGCAAGACCGGCGTCACCGGCGACCTGCTCCTGCAGCAACTCGAGACCCGCCTCGACAACGTCTGCTACCGCCTCGGCTTCGCGATGAGCCGCCGCCAGTCGCGCCAGGTTGTTCGTCACGGACACATCCAGGTCAACGGTCGCAAGGTCAACATCCCGAGCTTCCAGTGCAAGGTTGGCGATGTCATCGCTATCCGCGAAGGTTCGCGCTCCATGGTCATCCTCGAGGAGTCGAAGAACTTCATCGGCGGCCAGAACCGCGTCACCTGGATCGATGCTCAGCCTGAGAACTTCAGCGGCAAGATCGTCTCGATGCCGAAGCGCGAAGAGATTCAGCTGCCGGTCAACGAGCAGCAGATCGTCGAACTTTACTCGAAGTAAGTAACTAGCTGCTAGCCGCTGGCCTCTAACTCCCGTCTCACCCATGCCCGCACGATCGGCAGAGGGTCTTCGCAGGAGATAGGGGCCGGTGGCGATGCAAGCGGCCCAGCCTTTAGCTAGGAGCTACAAGCTAACAGCTAGAAGCTGCCTCACCGTACCAACCCTGAACTGACGCAGAGTGCTTCGCGTCGGCAGGAGAAAGGAAATACCGACCCATGCTTTGGAGAGGTTTTCAAAAGCCCAAGCGTCTCGCTGTTGACCAGGAAACACTGACCAACAACTACGGTAAGTTTTCCGCGCAGCCCTTTGAGCGCGGCTTCGGTACCACCATCGGCAATGCGCTTCGCCGCACCCTGCTCTCGTCCATCGAAGGCGCGGCGGTTACCGCCGTCCGCATCGAGGGCGTGCTGCACGAGTTCCAGTCCATCACCGGAGTGGTCGAGGACGCGACCGACATCATCCTGAACCTGAAGCAGATCCCGTTCAAGCTCAACGGCGACGGCCCCAAGGCGCTGTACCTCCGCGCTGACCAGGCTGGCCCCGTTATGTCGGGCATGATCGAAGCTGACTCCGACGTCGAAATCCTCGACCCCAACGTGTACATCTGCACGGTGAGCGAGGGCGGACGCGTCGACATGGAGATGCGCCTCAAGCGCGGCCGTGGCTACGTCTCGGCCGACAAGAACTTCGACGCCGACCTAGGCATCGGCTTCATCCCTGTGGACAGCGTTCACTCGCCCGTCCGCAAGGTGAACTATCTCGTTGAGGCTGCGCGTCTCGGTCAGATCACCGACTACGACAAGCTCACGCTCGAGATCTGGACCAACGGTTCCGTGCTTCCCGCTGACGCACTCGGCCTCTCGGCCAAGCTGCTCAAGGACCACATGACCATCTTCATCAACTTCGAGGAAGAGATCGAAGCCGGTGGTCACGACGGTCTGGACGGCCCGCAGATCCGCAACGAGAACCTCAACCGTTCCGTTGAGGAACTCGAGCTCTCGGTCCGCAGCTACAACTGCCTCAAGAACGCGAACATCTCCACCATCGGCGAGCTGATTCAGAAGACCGAAGCCGAGATGCTCAAGACCAAGAACTTCGGCCGCAAGAGCCTGAACGAGATCAAGGAAATCCTCGCTCAGATGGGCCTGAGCCTGGGCATGAAGATCGACGAGAACGGCAACCCCGTACCCGGACCGACCTCCGTACTCCCGGCCGCGACCCTGGCTGCCAGCTATGGCAGCTTCGAAGACGAGGAAGATGATGACCTCGACCTCGAACTCGCGAACGAGTCGGAGAACTTCTAAGTACAGGGATTAGGGAACAGGGATTAGACAACATAGCGGGGCAGCAAGCATTGTGCCCCGCGCCATTTCCTCGCAGAGTGGTGAACAGGAATGGTCACATCCTATAAAGATCTGAAGGTCTGGCAGCGCGGTATAGAGCTTTCGCTTGCTATCTACAAGCTGACAGCCAGTTTTCCTTCGGACGAACGGTTCGGTCTCATCAGCCAGTTTCAACGCGCTGTGGTCTCCGTTCCGAGCAACATCGCAGAAGGCTACGGCCGGGGCACACGGAAGGACTATAAACAGTTCCTCTCGATTGCCCGTGGTTCAACATTGGAAGTTCAGACGCAGCTACTCATCGCACGCGAATTAGGCTACGGGAACCCGGCGCTGTTTCAACGGGCTGAATCCCTGAAGAGGAAAGTAAAATGCTCTACTCCCTCATTCGCAAGCTCTGAGCGGCTTTCTGGACCCTGGGCCCTGACCCCTGGACCCTCGCACAATTTCCGGTCAAGTGCAGAAGCACGGCCGAAGGAGACTCTCGATGCGTCATCGTAAAGGCGGCTTTAAGCTCGGCCGCAACACCTCACACCGTCGCGCACTTCTGCGCAATCTCGTCACCAGCATCATCCTTCACGATCGCGTCGAGACGACGCTGACCAAGGCCAAGGCCTCGCGTCCCATCGTCGAGAAGATGATCACCCTCGGCAAGAACGGCAGCGTTCACGCCCGCCGCCAGGCTCTCGCGTACCTCATGACGCCGGAGTCGGTCGATCGCCTCTTCAAGACCGTGGCTCCCCGTTACGCGACCCGCAACGGTGGCTACTCGCGCATCATCAAGGCCGGCCCCCGCAAGGGTGACTCCGCCGAGGTCGCTTTCATCGAGCTTCTCGACGCCGAGGCCGAGCTCGATGCCAAGGCAGCCAAGCGCGAGGAAGCTCGCAACCGCCGCCGCGAAGAGCTCCAGAAGCAGCTCGAAGCCAGCCAGGCTGGCGACGAAGGCGCTCAGTCCTAAGACTCAGGACTCGAAGCTCACAACTCGAAACTCAATCATTGATTTTCAACACGAAGGGCGCGCCATCAGGCGCGCCCTTCGTGTTTCCTGGCATCTGGCCAATTGGTGTCTGGCATCTGGTATGCCAAACTGCCCGGCGCCTGCCTCCTTCGCTGGCTGCGGTAGGATAGCTGGTGTGGCCCTCACATACTTGAGTGGAAGTTGGGCGCTGATCCTCTTGGATCTTGCGATGTATGCAATTGTTTTCGGCGTTCCGATCGCTCTGCTGATCTGGCTGCGCCGAAGGTCGAAGAATCGTAGGAGTTAGCCATAATAGTTGTTGCCATGGTGTAGGGAGGGGGCATAGCCCTCGCCTCACTTAATATCTCTCCAGTTGTCGCCCAGCCCAACCTCCGCAACGATCGGCACACTGAACTGCGCCGCTGACTCCATCTCGTACTTCACCAGCTCTTCCATCGCCGCGGCCTCCGCGGGCACTACGTCGAAGAGCAGTTCATCGTGTACCTGGAGCGTCATGCGGCTCTTGAGCTTCTGCTGCTTCATCGCCGCATCAATCCGCAACATCGCGATCTTGATAAGGTCAGCAGCTGTGCCCTGCAGCGGCGTATTGATGGCCGTGCGCTCAGCAAACCCTCGCTGGTTCGGGTTGCGCGACTGGATATCCGGGATCGGCCGGATGCGCCCGAACGCTGTCCGCACGATCTGCGTCTTGCGCACCTGCTCCAGCGTGCGTTCGATGAACGCCGCCACGCCCTGGTAGCGCTCAAAGTACCGCGCGATGTACTCCTTCGCCACCGACTGTTCGATGTTGAGTTGCGCCGCCAGCCCGAACGGGCTGATGCCATAGACGATGCCGAAGTTCACCGCCTTCGCGCGCGCGCGAGTCTCCTTGTCCATCGTCTCCGGATCGACACCGAAGACCTCAGCCGCCGTGAGCGTGTGGATGTCCTTGCCCGTACGATACGCATCCACCAGCAACGGGTCGCCGGAGAAGTGCGCCATCAGTCGCAGCTCAATCTGCGAGTAATCCGCGCTCATCAGCTTGTTGCCCGGCGCTGCGATGAACGCCGCCCGAATCTCACGCCCAATTGCAGTGCGCACGGGAATGTTCTGCAGGTTCGGGTTCGTCGACGAGAGCCGTCCCGTCGCCGTGCCCACCTGGTTGAACGTTGAGTGGATGCGCCCCTCCGCATCGGCAAGTTGCGGCAACGCGTCCAGGTACGTGCCCTTCAGCTTCTGCAGCTGCCGGTGCTCCAGCACCTCGGCTGCAATCGGATGCGCCTGCGCGAGCTCTTCCAGCACATCTTGCGCGGTTGAAACCACCTTGCCCTTGCCATACTTCATCGGCTTCGGCAGGTCCATCTTGTTGAACAACACATCGCCCAGCTGCTTCGGCGAGTTGATGTTGAAGCGATGCCCCGAGGCCGCATAGATGCGCTCGGCAAGATCATCGATCTGCACCGCCAACCGCGACGACTGTTCGCGCAGCAGCGCGATGTCAACGCGGACGCCGACTTGCTCCATCTGCAGTAACACGGGCACCAGCGGCAGGTCGAGGTCCTCATACACGTCGGGCAGCGTGCTGCTCTCGGACAGGGCCTGCGTTCCTTGCGCCTTGGAACCAAACAGCATCTCCGGCGTCACCGCTCCACCCAGCGCGGGATCGTCCTTGGGAATCTCCTGCGCCACATGCTCTTCAAGCATCTGCGCGGTCAGCGTCTCCGCCAGCTTGCTGATCGCTGACGCCGCCTCAGGAAGATGGTTTGGGTCCGATAGATTCGCTTTGCTCGGCTGATGCTTCAACGCGCGCGATGTGGACCGCGCCGCAATGTCAGCCAGCGTGTGCGAAGCGTGCGTCGGGTTCAGCAGGTAGCTCTCCAGCATCACGTCAGTGATAGGTCCACGCAGCGTAACTCCGTGCGACTCCAACGCCCGCAGCACCGCCTTGAGATCATGCACCAGCTTGGGCAGCGTGGCATCTTCCAGCGCCTCGCGCACGCCTGCAGCATCAAGCCCCACCAGCAACGCATGCTCCGAGTCCGCTGCGAAGCCCAGGGCACAAGCTACGTCCACGGCCTTCGCGTCCGCCGCTACACTCGCTGCGATCTCAGCAGCGGACGGTGGCGGCGCACCGAAGAGAGACATCGTCTCCGCCGGCGCAGGCTCAGCTTCTTCGATGACAGCCTCGTCCCCGCTCACCTCTTCAGCGATCGTCTGCGCCGTCGCTGCAATGGCGATCGAAAGCCCCACCGGAGAAGGACGCGAGGCACCGGAGCTCTTCACTGCAGGACGCGCGGCCTCGATCACCGCTGCGATCTCCTCGGCCTTGGGCGCAAGGTTGTAGGTCGTCGCCACGGCTTGCACATCCGGTGCAAGCTCCTTGAGGAGCGTCGTGAACTCCAGCTCGGTGAACAGCGCACGACACGCCGCGTTGTCCAGCGGCTTCGTTCGCATCGCCTCCAGGTCCAACTCGATCGGTACATTCGTGTGGATGGTGACGAGTTCCTTCGAAAGCAGGATGTTGTCGCGGTTGTTCGCCAGCGACTCGCGATACGTCTTGCGTTTGAAGGCTGCTGGCGTCGCCACGGCCGCATCCATCGCGGCCTCCACGCTGCCGAACTGCTGGATGAGCTCGACAGAACCTTTGTCGCCAATGCCCGGAGCGCCGGGGATGTTGTCGATCGAATCGCCCCGCAGTGCCATCACGTCGATGACCTGCCGCGGCGGCACACCCAGCACGGACTCCACGCCAGCCGGGTCGAGCACCAGGTTGTCCTTGGTCGGGTTCAGGATGCGCACGTGCTCATTGACGAGTTGCATCATGTCCTTGTCCGGGGAGACGACGAAGACCTCATAGCCCTGTTCCGCGAGTCTGCAGCTCAGGGTCCCGATCACATCGTCCGCTTCCATGCCCTCGAAGTACACGATGGGGATGCGAAAGGCCTCCAGCGCGCGCCGGATGTAGGGCTGCTGCTGGATCAGGTCGGGCGGAGTCTCGGCGCGATTGGCCTTGTAGCCTGCATACTCAACAGCCTCGAACTGCTGCGTCTTCATGTTGAACTTCTTCACGTCCTTCAACTGGTCAGCAAGTTCATTGCGATGCACGGGAGCGCCAACGTCATACACTGCAGCCAGGTACTCAGGCTGGAAGTCCTTGCGTAGCTTGTTGAGCATGTTCACGAAGACATAGGTCGCCGCCGTGGGTACACCGGTGCGCGTAGTCATCGGGCGCGACCGTTGCATCGCGTGGTATGCGCGATAGATGAAGGCCATCGAGTCAAGCAGGTAGACAGGCGGCTTCTTGCCGGGCTGGGCGGCGGAGCTGAGGTTCGGGGTTTCGGTCGCGCTGGACATAGTCCATTCGATGGTACGGCCCGTCACAGCAGCTTGGCGAACTTGCTTGCTAACCTGTGCAAACAAGGTATTGCAGGAGAGGAATATGCGTATTCATTGGATGATGTCGGGGCTGATCGCCGTTTCCATGGCTCTGCCGGGTTTGGAGGGCGGAGCGCAGATCCCTGCCCCCTTCCCACGTATCGTTGCGATGTCCGCGGATCAGAATGCGGTCGTGAACGTAATGCGGACGATGTACCGCGCCGCCGCGACTGACGACGTCCGTAAGTTTCACGAGCTGATCGTGCCCGGGTTCTATGCCTTCGACGGTGGCAAGCGGTATGAGATGGAAGAGCTCATGGGCATGATCATGGACTACCACGCAAAGGGCATCAAGTTCGCGTGGAACGTCACCAGGCCCGACGTGCATGTGGCCGGAGATCAGGCCTGGATCACGTATACAAATTCCGGTTCCATCACCATGGGTGCAGGGCAGGCGCCCATCCCGACGACATGGCTTGAATCCGCTCAGCTGGTGAAGAGGAACGGAGCCTGGAAGCTCCAATTTTTCCATTCCACGCGCGTGCCCGTATCGATGCCGACGAAGTAGTCAATCGACTTACGTGATCAGCATGCAGTCGCCGTAGCTGAAGAAGCGGTAACGCTCAGCGACCGCGTGCGCGTAGGCGCGTAACGCAGCCTGCCGTCCCCAATCTGATTCCTCGCTATGTGCATCGCCAAGAAACGCGCTAACGAGCATTAATAGCGTGGATTGCGGCAGATGGAAGTTCGTCAGCAGCCCGGCGACGAGCAGGAAGCGATCGTTGAGGCCGGGCGAGAGAAAGAGGCTGGTCGATCCGGAGTGCGCCGCGACGTTCTCGCCCGCAGGGGTGATGCGCGCAATGTGTTCCAGGGTGCGCGTCGTCGTAGTGCCTACAGCGACGATGCGCCGGCCTTCTCGCGTTGCCCTGTTGATCGCACAGGCGGTTGCTTCGGAGAGAGTGTACGGTTCTGCATGCAGGCGGATGTCTTCGGTGCGGTCCACACGCACCGGCTGAAACGTGCCGAGGCCCACGTGAAGCGTGATGGTTGCCAGTTCGACTCCACGCGCGCGCAATGCCTCAAGCACCTCGGGCGTGAAGTGCAGTCCCGCAGTGGGCGCAGCGGCTGAGCCACGCTCACGTGCGAACACGGTCTGGTAGCGCTCGCGGTCTTCGCTGGTGTTGGGCGCGGCCTTGTCGCGATGGATATACGGTGGCAGCGGCAGATGCCCGATACGGTCGAGCCCCTCGTAGAACGCTGTGCCTGCGAGGTTGAAGCGTAGCGTACGCTCGCCAAACTCGCCGGCTGCGATCACCTGGGCACTCAACGTCTCATCGAAGCGCAATGTCTCGGCGGGCTGCACCTTCTTCGCGGGCTTTACCAGCGCGCGCCATTCGTTATGCCCTTCGGCGTTGGACAGGTGCTCGACGAGCAGGACCTCGATGTGGCCGCTGGGGGCCGGGGAGTTGTGCTGCGTCGTCAGCCCCGCGCGCGTCGCAAACAGCCGCGCGGGCAGCACGCGCGAATCGTTCATTACCAGCAGGTCGCCGCGCTGGAGCAGCGACGGCAGATCAGTGAACTGGCGGTCTGCAAGAGCACCCGTTGCGCGATCGACCGCAAGCATGCGACTCGAACCGCGCACCGCCGGCGGCTGCTGCGCGATGAGCTCTTCAGGAAGATCGAAATGGAAGTCGGAGACAAGCATGGAGAGAGACCGCAGAGGTTAGACAGTAGAGCGTAGAGACGAATCAATATCAGGGGACGACATGCTGACCGCTTGATCCAGTGCGTTCTGCACTGCGACGAGCGTGGCTTCTGGAGCAGCCTCATCCACCATGACATGCGCGGGCCAGCCAAAGGTGATCGTCGCGAAGGGCTTGGGGATCATAAAGCGGTCCCAGCTCTTCATCTCCCAGCGCTTATCAGGCTGTGCATGAAAGGCACCGATCCACGTAGCGCCGGAAAGCTGCGCGAGCTGCACCGGTCCCGCCTTGCAAACCATGTTGGGGCCGCGAGGACCGTCCGCAGTGAAGGCGCAGCGATGACCTTCGCCGTAGGCCTGCGCCATCGCGCGAAGCCCCGCGGCTCCTCCGCGGGAGCTCGACCCACGTTGTGGATGGAAGCCAAGGTGCTCGACGGTGCGTGCGATCAACTCTCCATCGAATGAAGGGGAGATGAGGATCGCGATGTCCTTGTTCCTGAATCGATGCGCACACGTGAGCAGCGTTCGATGCCAGAAGGCAAAGACCACCGGCCCCGGAATCGTGATGCCGATGGGCACGGTCCTTCCATCTGCATCGGTGGCGTTCACGTCGCGATAGCGCCATGTCATCCCCAGCAGGCGGATGAGCCCGGCGGCGAGCCATGGCACCACCGCCAGGATGAGCTTCTGCTTGAAGGTGAACCGCTGCACGTCTTTCAGTTTACCTGCGTACGCGTACTGTCTGCCGCAAACAAGAACCCCACCTCCCTCGCGAGAGATGGGGCACCCAGACAGGTGGAAGGATGGTGCGAGACGTCGTAAAGATCAACGGATCGAAGCTAGGCTGTATCAACAAATTCGTAATTGCGAAAGCTGTGTCATTTCGACCGGAGCAGGACAGCTTCATCGTCCTGCGCAGTGGAGAAACCTGCAGTCCTGTGCCAGCACAAACTGCAGATCCCTCGACTTCGCTCGGGATGACACATCTTTCAGGACTATATAGATCCGTGGCTCGCCGAATTTGTCGATACAGCCTAGCTGTACCGCATCCAGCGCACGATCTCCGGCAGGCTGGGCTTCTTGCCATACATCAGGATGCCGACGCGGTAGACCCGCGCGCTGAAGGAGAGAATCGCCGCGATCGTCGCGGTCATCAACCCGATGGACAGCCAGATCTCCCATGCGGGCACATGCGTCAGCGAGATGCGAAAGTTCATCAGCAGCGGGCTGCAGAAGGGAATCAGCGAAGCCACGCGGGCCAGCGTGGAATCCGGCGCACGCATGATCGGGAAGATCATCACCATGCAGAACACCAGTGGGATGACCAGGAACATGTTGAGCTGCTGCAGCTCCTGCTCGCTGTTCGTCATCGCTCCCAGCGCCGCGGCGATGGACGAGTAGATGAGGAAGCCGAAGAGGAAGTAGAGGATGAAGAAGCCGATCTGCGCGAGCGAGATGAGCGGATGACCGTGTGACATCATGCCCGGCGCAAGGCCCGAGCCCGCGAAGGCGAACGCCGCCAGCATCCATACGCTGATCTGCGTAAGCCCCACCGCGCCGACGCCGAGAATCTTGCCCGCCAGTAGTTGTTCGGGCTGGATCGTCGCGAGCAGCACCTCGAAGATGCGGCTGGTCTTCTCGTCGATGATCGAGCGAGCCGTGTTCATGCCGTAGAGCATGATGACCATGTACATCAGGAAGAAGAGCATGTACGCGGCAAGGAATGCCGCGCCGGAGTCGCCGCTGGCGCTGGTGTCGATCTTCACCGGAGCGGTCAGCTGATCGATGTCGCCGGTCGTAAGGCCATGCGCGGTAAGGCGCTCGCGCATCAGCACGGCGCGCAGGGCGTCCTGCAGAGCGTTCGCGGTAGCGATGTCGCCCGCCGAGCGTGCGCTGTAGGCCACGTTGGGGCGAGCCTCAGGCGTCTCTCCGGGAGTCACCCAGAGGTATCCGGCAAGCGTGGAGTCCTTGGCATGAAGCTGCGCCTCAAGCTGGCTGCGAACGGCATCCGAAGGTGCGAGCAGGTCCACCTTCATCTGCGCCTGCTGGCCGCCTTCGAGCTGCTGCTTCATCTCTGTGCCAAGGCTGTTGTTCGTCGTGACGATGGCCACGTGCGACTGCGTCTTCGAGGTAACCATCAACAGCATGCTGCCGAAGATAAGCGTGCCCATGACCAGCGGGATAAGCACCGTCGCGAGCAGGAAGCCCTTGGTGCGGACCCGCTCGAAGTACTCGCGGCGTGCGATGAGAAGGACGTTATGCATCGACCGCACCCCCGTTGTCGGCATCGCCGAAGCTGGCCTTCACATGCTCGATGAAGATCTCCTCCAGCGTAGGTTCCATCACCTCGAACCGCACGATGTTGGTGCCATGCTCCAACGCATGACGAAGCACGCAGCGTGATTCCTTGCCTTCGTGCAGCTTCAGCTCGGCGCCATCCTCGTAGAGCCTGTAGGTCTCCACGGAAGGATGGTCGAGGAAGCTCTCATTGCCGGTGAAGATCATCTCCACACGGTTGCGCGGGTACTGGCTCTTGATCTCGCGCATGGAGCCGGAGAGCAGCAGCTTGCCGCGCGAGAGCAGCGCGATCGAATCGCAGAAGCGCTCCACCTGGTCCATGCGGTGGGTCGAGAAGAGTATGGCCTTGCCCTGCGTGCGCTGGTCGATCAGGACGTCCATCAGCAGCTGAGCGTTCACCGGGTCGAGGCCGCTGAACGGCTCGTCCATAATGATGAGATCCGGATCATGCAGCAGTGCGGCAATAAACTGGATCTTCTGCTGCATGCCTTTGGAGAGCTCTTCGGTCTTCTTCTGCAGCGTGTCTGCGATCTGCAGTCGCTCGCACCAGGCAACCGAGCGTGACTTCGCGGTAGCGGCGTCGAGCCCATGCAACCGTCCGAGGAAGACAAGCTGGTCCAGCACCTTCATCTTCTTGTACAGGCCGCGCTCCTCCGGGAGGAAGCCCACGCGGGCGAGCTGCTTGCGAGAGAAGGGCTGGCCGAAGAGCGAGACTCCACCGGAGTCAGGCACGGTCATGCCGATCATCATGCGGATGGTCGAAGTCTTGCCGGAGCCGTTAGGCCCCAGCAGGCCAAACATCGAGCCACGCTCAATGTTGAGGGACAATCCCTCTACGGCAACCTTCGAACCGTACTGTTTGCGAATTTGATCGAGCTGGACGATGGGCATAGGTCGGTTGAATTGACGCAAGTGTACCGTCCGATATCAAAACCTCATCCCAACTTTTAGTACTGCAAAACCCAGCGTTTAGTAACACGTTACGGGAGTACTGACCGAAGTACAGGGTGCGGGGCGCGGTGCCTGCGCCTTTTGCCCTACCTGTGGTGAAATAGCGCCATGGGCCCTTGTCATCGCAGAACTCCCAGGGTCGTTTCGTTCGAAAACAACCGGGAGGGCGAGCGTGATCGCTGAGCAACACTACGAGGCCAGGAGGCTGGAAGCATTGCATCGAACTGGGCTCCTGGATAGCCCCCGGGAGCCGGAGTTCGACGAGTTTGCCGCCACAGCTGCGGCGGTTTGCGGCACGGCCGTTGGTGTTGTCTGCCTCATCGACGAGACGCGGCAGTTCTTCAAGGCAGCCGTAGGCCTCAACCACCGCGAAGATCCGCGCGAGATTGCCTTCTGCGACTACGCCATCCGCCAGGAAGAGATGATGCTGGTCGAGGATGCGACCGCCGATGAGCGCTTCCGGAATAATCCGCTGGTCACCGTCGAAGGTGGCATTCGCTTCTATGCCGGCGTGCCGCTGCGCAATCCTGAAGGCTACGCCCTGGGCACACTGTGCGTCTTCGCTCCCCATCCCAGGACCCTCAACGATGCGCAGGCGAAGGCGTTGAAGAGTCTCGCCGAGCAGGTGAATGCCCGTATCGAGCTGCGTGTGCAGCGACTGGAGCTGGAGCGCGCCCTGGCCGAACTGAAGCAGGCCAACCGAAAGCTGGAGCAGCTGGCATCAACCGACGGTCTTACCGGGCTCGCCAATCGTCGCACGCTGGATGAGCGCCTTGCGTGGGAGATCGCCCAGCGCCGCCGCAACCAGCGGCCGCTCGCGATGTTGATGTTCGACCTCGACAACTTCAAGCTGCGCAACGACACCTTCGGTCACGAGGACGGCGACGAGGTGCTGCGGCAGTTCGCCCGGGTACTGCACAGTACCGTTCGCGAGAGCGACCTGGCGGCCCGGTATGGTGGCGAGGAGTTCGCCATCCTGATGCCCGAAACCGACGAGGTGAAGGCGCTGAACCTGGCGCATCGCATCATCGAGCGCGTCCATGCCACGGAGTGGCGGCACCGTCCCGTCACGGTGAGCGTGGGAGCGGCAGCGATCACCGTGCCCGGCGAGCAGTCGGCGGAACTGGTGCGGTTGGCCGACGCCGCCTTGTACGCGGCCAAGGACGCAGGCAAGGACAGGGTCGTCGCGGCGAGCGGCCTCGAGATGCCGGCCACCTCTGACACGCACGCCGCGGTCAACTAGAGAGGATTCAGGTTGTCGAAGTGTTCCTGCCGGTGGGCATCCACTTCGCCAATACGTACCTGAGTTGGAACCTCACAAACGGCTCTCCGCTGCCTATGCTCAGTACATTCGCGGGCTCTGCGTCCGCCGGAGGTGCTGTTCTATGGACCGTGCGATGAACCAATCGCTGACGCACAAAGAGGCCAGCCGCCTGGAGGCGCTCGCACGTCTGCGTCTGTTGGATACACCCGCCGAGCCGGAGTTCGACGAGCTGGCAGGGCTCGCAGCCAGCATCAGCGATGTGCCCATCAGCGCGATCACGCTGATCGATGAGCGGAGGCAGTGGTTCAAGGCCGTCGTCGGCATGGACTCGCACGGTAGTGACCGTGAATCGGCCTTCTGCTCGTACACCATCCAGCAGGATGAGATCTTCGTTGTGGAGGATGCCACGGCTGATCAGCGCTTCCAGCGCAATCCGCTGGTGCTTGGCGACCCGCATATCCGCTTCTACGCGGGCATGCCCATCAGCGGACCCACTGGCGAACACGTAGGCGCGCTCTGCGTGTTTGACCGCCAGCCCCGTCAGCTGACTGGTGCTCAGCGTACCGCGCTCGAGGTGCTCGCGCGGCAGGTAAACGCGCGCATGGAGCTTCGCATGCGCCGCATGGAGCTTCGCATGCGCCGCATCGAGCAGGAGCAGATGCTCGTCGAGCAGGATCGCCTCAATCGCGAGTTGCTCGCAGCCCAGCAGCGCTTCCAGTCCTTCATGGACGAGAGCCCCTTCCTGAGCTTCGTGAAGAGCGTGGATGGCAGGATGCTGTACTACAACCGCCGCTTCGCCGAGCGCTTCGGCATTACGATGAGCGCGTGGCTCGGCAAGACGGACTTCGATCTCTTCCCGGCGGAAGATGCTCAGGCCTATCGTGACAACGACCTTGCGGTACTGCGGAGCGGTCAGCTGCAGGTGCTGGAGGAGCGCAGCCGCGAGTCGGACGGAAGCGCATCGCTTTGGCACATCTACAAGTTCCCTTGCGGTAGCGGCGAAGGCGTGACGACGCTTGGCGGAATCGCGGTCGACATCACAGAGACGACCATGCGCGAAGAGAAGATCGCTCGCATGCGGCGCGAGATCAGCGAACTCCGCGACCAGGTCGAACTGGCGCAGGTGATGGCCCTGCAGCAGGAGCGGTCCGAGATGATGAGCGACCGCAAAATGGAGATGGCACTGGTCGGGCTATAACGCGGTTGCAAAGATCGGATTCCCCGGGGGCCGCAACTTTGGCCCCGGGCTCCCCATTTGCTACACGCCAATCTCGGTGCGAATAGCCCCTGCGATGGCCTCGGCGTGGCGGCGCATCGCCTCTTCGCTCTCAGCCTCGATCATCACGCGCGCCAGGGCCTCCGTGCCGGAGTAGCGAATCACCACGCGGCCCGTGTCCTTCAGCTCCACCTCTGCAGCGTGGATCGTCTCCACGACTGCGGGAATCGTTTCGAGCGGCTTCTTCTCACGCACCTTCACGTTCAGGATCACCTGCGGATAGTTCTTCAGGTCCGCGATGAGCTGCCCCAGCGTCTTGCCGGAACGATGCACCACATCCAGCACCACCAGGGCGGTCAGCAGGCCATCGCCGGTCGTCGCAAGCGCAGGGAAGAGGATGTGGCCGGACTGCTCGCCGCCCAGCGAAGCGCCGGACTTCTTCATCTCCTCCAGCACGTACTTGTCGCCCACCGGAGCGCGCAGCATGGTGATGCCTGAGCGCTTGAACGCCGCTTCCAGGCCCATGTTGGACATGGTGGTTGCAACGACGGTGTCCTTCGTCAGCAGGCCGCGCTGCTGCAGGTCGCGCGCGCACACGAGCATCACGGCATCGCCGTTGACGACGTTGCCATGCTCATCGGCGAACAGTGCGCGGTCGGCATCGCCGTCGAACGTGAAGCCCATTGACGCGTGGAGTGTCTTCACTTCGGCTGCCACGATCTCGGGATGCAGTGCACCGCATTTCAGGTTGATGTTGCGGCCGTCGGGAGAAGCATGGGTGACCTCGACCGTACCGCCAAGCTCCGCAAAGAGCTGCGGCGCGATCGTCGAAGCTGCGCCGTTCGCGCAGTCGATGACCACCTTGTGATTGTCCAGCGAGATGTCAGGCACGGTCGAGAGCAGGAACTCGATGTACTCGCGCCGGAAGGCCTCGTTGACCTCGGGCAGCTGGCCTTCTGAGCCCTGGGCTCTCAACGCAGAACCCTCCAGTGCCCTTTCGATCTCCGCCTCAATGCCCATCTCCACTTCGTCGGGCAGCTTGTAGCCGTCGCCGCCGAAGATCTTGATGCCGTTGTCTTCCCACGGATTGTGCGAGGCCGAGATGACCACCCCCGCAGCGAAGCCGTGCTTGCGCGCCAGGTAGGCCACGGCCGGCGTCGTAATGACGCCCGCGAACTCTACATGCGCTCCCACGCCGTTCAGGCCGGCGATCAGCGTTCGTGCGATCCATGGGCCGCTCTCGCGCGTGTCCATGCCCATCACAACGCGCACGTCTTTTCCGGGTGCACCAAGCGTGACACCCAGCGCGACGCCGACGGCGTGCACCGTCTTCTCATCCAGCGGAGCCTGACCGGCAACCGCGCGAATTCCGTCTGTTCCAAACAACTTCCGCATCTCTACAGCCTACCTTCTCAGGGTGTTGCAGCGCTGTTGACGCTTGCGACACGTTTCTTGAGATGCGAAATCGGCGGCGGCGCTAGGACTTGCTGGACTCCAGGACACTCGCCCGGAGCCGCCCATTGGAGAGCCGCGCCGTGATGGTATCCCCGGGGCTGGCGGCGTCACTCGAGCGAAGCAGCCGGCCATCCGCGCCGTAGACCAGGGCATAGCCACGCTCGAGCACCTTCACCGGGCTCAGCGCGTCGAGGCGGCTGGTCAGCTGCTCCAACCGCAGGTTGCGGGCACGCGTGACCGCGAAGGATGTAGCCTCCAGCCGCGTCCGCAAGACCGCCGCCCGCCGCTCATCCGCAGCGAGCCGCCGCCGGACATCCTGCCGCGCCAGCCGCGAGCCCAGCTGCGAGATCGTCGCATCGGCGCGCGTAAGTCGGCGGCGCATCGCGGCCTCGACCCGAAAGCCCAGCTCGTCAATCTTCTGCGCCCGCTGGCCGAGGGCATCGCTCACGCGGCGCAGCACCATCGCCGCGCTGAGACGCGCAAAACGCTGCCGCGCGCGAAGAAGCTCGTATTGCCCGGCGCGCCGAACGCGGGCATCGAGCCGGGCCAGCCGCTCACCCACCTGATGATGTGCGGCAGTGACGAGTTCTGCTGCTGCCGAAGGCGTCGGTGCCGCCACGTCGGCCGCCGCATCAGCGATCGTCGTGTCGGTCGCGTGACCGATGCCGGAGATGACCGGCACGCTGCAGGCCGCAATCGCCCGCGCCACCAACTCGTCATCGAAGCCGTGAAGATCTTCCCAGCTTCCGCCACCTCGCGCGACCAGCACAACGTCCGCAAGCTCGGGCCGAGCGGAGAACCAGTTCACTCCCGCGGCGACCTCACGCGCACAGTTGGGGCCCTGCACGGCGGCGGGGTAGATGAGCAGCCGCACGGCCGCATGACGTCGCCGGCAGACCTTGACGATGTCTCTCAGAGCGGCGCCTTGAGCGCTGGTGACCACTCCAATGCAGCGAGGAAACGGTGGCAGGGGACGCTTGCGGTCGAAGAGCCCTTCGCGCCGCAGCCTCTCCTTGAGCTCGCGCACCGCGGCCAGCAGCGCACCGAGGCCCAGGGGCTCCATGCTTTCCGCGACCATCTGCATCTGGCCGCGGCTCTCGTACAGGCTGAGCCCGCCCCGCACGCGAACTTTGTCGCCGTCCTTCGGCTTGAACCGGAGGCGCTGGGCGCGGTTGCGGAACATCACGATGGAGAGCTGTGCGGTCGGGTCCTTGATGGTGAAGTACACGTGTCCGCTCGCGGCGGGTCGCCAGTTGGAGATCTCGCCTTCCACCGTCACGCCACCAAAGCCGCGCTCGATCGCGTTGCGAACGTGACGCACCAGGTCGCTAACACTCCAGACACGGGTGGGGTCGGCGACGGGCAGTGACGGCGCATCGGTCGCGCGGCTCGGAACCGGCTCCCGAGCTGCTGCAACGGCAGGCTCCGGTCGGTGGACGGGGATGATCTCTTCTGTAGGGGACGGCGCTTCAGGGGCCGGAAAGCTGTCGAAGAGTCCGGGAGGGCCTGAGCTTACCCGCGATGCGGGAGCGCGACGTTTTGGGGATGTCCGCCCGCGCCGGAGCTCGGCCAACGTCGGGATTCCGCTGGGCTGGTCCACATCTGGATGGTTCCCGCTGAGCTTGTCATCGCTGGGCTTCATGCTCAGGTTGAGTGTACGCCGCGGCCCGGCGTGAATTTGGCGGCAGGCAGGCGCGACAGGTGTCGATCTAGGCCAGCAGCAGCTCGTGAACCTCGCGGATCAGTTCTTCCGGGCGGACAGGCTTGTAGAGCATGCGGATAGGTCGCCGGGTGCGCGCGGTATGCTTCTCGACGTGCGGCGTGTTGCTTTCGTAGGCCGTCAGCATCATGAGCTTGCAGTCAGGCATCTCACGGGCCACGGCATCCGCCAGGTCGAGACCGCTCTCACCGGGCATCGTCACGTCAGTGAGCAGGAGAGTCGGTGCGAAGCTCCGGGCAAGGTTCAAACCGTCGGCGGCGGAGTACCGCGCCTCGCTGTCAAAACCATTCAGGCGAAAGACCAGCGACAACGTATCAGCTACAAGACGATCATCATCAACGATCAAGACCCGCTGCTTCATGGCGCACCTCGTTAGCGGCTGTACGGCGTTCATTTGGCCCGAAAGAAGGGCGCCCTTCACAAACCGACTCGACGTGGTCAGGGCTCTGGGTGTTTAGACCCGGGTCATGGCGAATTGACTCGAGCTCAACCCAAAAATCCCTAATCTGGTGCTGGCGCGACGCCGGGTTGCAAATCACACTAGATCAATCTGCGTGCGGACGCCACCCGTTGCGCGAGTTTTACGGGTACGAAGGTATTCACTCAATCAAATTTGGAAGGATGAAGGCTAAAGTCAACGGTATGCACAGGTTTGCGCTGATTCTCGGCTTCCTCACTCTGACACTCGCCCTGCTGGACGCGTTTCAGACGATCATCCTTCCGCGCCGGCCTGTGGGGCGCTTCCGCATCACCCGGTTGTTCTTCCTGGCGACCTGGACGCCGTGGGTGCGTGTCGCCCGACTGATCCAGTCGTCTAAGGCGCGAGATCAGTTCTACAGCTTCTACGGGCCGCTCTCCCTGCTCCTGCTCTTTATCGTGTGGGCGACCCTCCTGGCCGGAGGCTATGGCCTGATCTTCTTCGGGTTGCACACACCGTTCAGCGATCCATTCCATCCTGGCACCCTCGGCGGGGAGCTTCGTACTGCCCTGTATGTCAGTGGATCCACGATCTTTACACTGGGCCTCGGAGATGTGGTCCCGGCCACGCTGCTGGCCCGGGCGCTTGTCGTCCTCGAGGCCGGAACGGGCCTCGGCTTCGTCGCCCTGGTGATCGGTTACGTTCCGGTGCTCTATACAGCGTTCAGCCAGCGGGAGATCGCCGTCGCCCTGCTGGACGCCCGCGCCGGTTCGCCCCCGACGGCCTCCGAGTTGCTCGTCCGCCACAGCTTTACCGGTGGCAACGCCGCGCTCATCGAACTCCTCGCGGAGTGGGAGCGGTGGTGCGCAACGCTGCTGGAGACCCACATCTCCTATCCGCTGCTCTGCTATTACCGCTCGCAGCACGACAATCAAAGCTGGCTCGCGGCTCTGACAGCGATCCTCGACACCTGCGCGCTGCTGATCACGACGGTGGAGGGGCCGGCGACCCGGCAGGCGCAGCTGACGTTCGCCGTCGGCAGGCATGTGCTGGTGGATATCGTGCACGTCTTCCGGCAGGAGTCGATGGAGATTGGCTTCCTGCAACAGCCCATGCAGCGCCTGGACGACGATGAGTTCGCCCGGCTCTGCGAAGTTCTCGGCGGAGCCGGCTTCGCTTTGTGCGGGGATATCGAGGCGCATGCCCGGCTGCAGTCGATTCGGAGGCTTTACGAGCCGTCCGCTTGTGCGATGGGGCACTTCCTGGCTCTTGGGCTGCCTCGCTGGGTCCCTCCGCCGCGCGACCCAAGCAAGCGCAAGGACAACTGGACGACGGTGGCGGATCTGCGCACACCCAGCGCGCTGGCGGACCGCCTCAGCACCCACCTCAGCCCACTATCGACGGCCGATCACTTCGGAGAGGACGAGAGGCACTAGGCCTGGGGAAATCAATCACTTGCGGATTGGAAACAAGAAGGCCGCCCATCCCGGGCGGCCTTCGTGCGGTTGAATCCATGCGTCCCGGTCAGTGTTACTGGAGCCCAGGACCCTGAGCCGCAGCCTGCGGGTTGAGCTTCTGGGTGGCGATCTCGGCGGCGACGCCCGGGTTGCCCTTGGAGTCCTTATCCTTATCCTTCAGCTGAGCGAGGATCTGGCGCGCCTGATCGGTCTTGCCCTCGGCGGTGTAGAGCTCCGAAAGCTGGATCTGGGCGAGGCCCGCAGGAACGGTGGTCGCGTTGGTCTTGGTGAGCTCGGTGTAGAGGCTCACCGCTTGTGAATCACGGCCGGTCTGCTGATACAGCTGCGCGAGTGCCAGCTTGCTCAGCGCGGAGACGTTTCCGTCCCAGCTGGAGGCCGACTTCGACAGCGAAGCCTCCGCCGAGCTGTTCTGACCCTCTTCCATATACGTGAGCCCGGTGAAGTACACCGCGATGCGGCCGGCCGGCATCATGCCGTACTGGTCGGCGACGCTCTTGAACTCGGCGTTCGCCGCGCTGGCGCGGTCCTTCAGGGACGGGAAGCTCTTCATCCCGGCGGGGAGTTCCTGGCCAGGCGTGGCCACAGGGGTCTGGTAGGTCTGAATTGCTTCTCCCAGGGCTGCCGACGCTGCTGCCGAGCGGTGCTGGTAAAAGGACGCTCCTGCGAGCACCAGCACAACGATGCCGGCGATCGTGAGCCCGCGGGTGATAGCGGTGCCGCGGTTATGCTTCGCCCAGTCGATGCTGTTCTCGGTCAGGGCGACAAACTTGTCGGGCTGCTTCAGCGCTTGCTTTGTTGCGTTATCCACTAGCGAATCCTTTGTCCAGAACCCCTGACGGAACAGGGAAGATCGTCGGGGCCCAGCGCCCGGACATCGCCTCAGTTTATCAGGATTACTGCCGGACGCATCGCGAAGACGGGGAAGGTTTGGGGTCTGCGGGCGTTTCTGCGGGGTGTCGCGAGATGCTGCACTAAGGCTCGCGATTCGTTTACTTCCCGCTTGCCAACCGTTATTCGGACGGCATACTATCCGTCTCGCTATCGGTACAGTGCACTACAAAATGGGGCACGCGCCAGATGGAGGCAGTGCGTTCAAAAAGCAAAGCTGGACGACGAAAAAGCCGAAGGGGGTTCACCCCTCGGCGACCAGGAGCGACCCAAGTCATGGCATGGTATGCCTACTGCATCACCGAACGGAACGCCTATCCCGAATTAGCCCGTCACCGCCGCCCAATGCCTCTGGAGGGGCTGACCGGGCTCTTTGGAAACCAGACCTTCTTCTTTCCCGCGGCGGACCTCGCCGTGATCGTCTCGGAGCACCAGCCTGAAGACACGGCTCGACTCTCCGGCCCGCAAGGGCAGTCTGCCGCTCGTGACCACGCCCGCGTGATCTCCAGCTGCTTCTCGAAGTCCACCGTTCTGCCTTTCCGCTTCGGCACCTGCTTTGAGGACGACGACGCTCTGCGCCGCTCGGTCCGTTCCAACCAGCGTCACTTCATGGCCAACGTCGAGCGTCTGCGCGGCAAGGCCGAGATGCACCTCAAGGTCGTCGTCGACGACATCTGCCCCGAGACCCGCGGCGAGTCCGTCACCGGCGCGGCCGGACAGGAGTATCTGTCCCACCTGCGTGAGTCCGCCAGCCGCCAGCGTGAGCGCCAGTCCCGCGCACGCGCACTGAGCCTCCAGATGCACCGCATGTTCCTCCCGCTGGCCGAGGAGATCACCTGCAAGCGCATGGAGTCCGGCAAGATGCTGCTCGACATCGCTCACCTGGTCGACAAGAAGACCGTGGAGCGCTACCAGAACAAGTACTCCACCGCGACCAAGGAGATGAAGGACTGCGCCATGCAGCTCTCCGGACCGTGGCCGCCGTATCACTTCGTCCACCGCGAGCAGACCCGCACGCACGCGTAGGACCTATCCCGCTCAAGCAGAAAGCTCCAGCCTTTGGCTGGAGCTTTCTGCTTTTCGTCGTCGTCCTGAGAGGAGCGAAGGACGCCACCTACGCCTTCTCGGGTACCGCCGTCTTCTTGCGGTTCAGAACCAGGCTGCGCTGGCGGGTCGCATCGCTGGCATGCTCGATCTTGCTCCAGAAACCGATGAAGTAGTCCACCGCGGAGATCACCGAAACGGCGGTCATCCAGTACGTGGCCATGATGGCCGTGAAGGCGACGGGAAACGGGTACCAGCCGATCTGCCAGTGGTCCCAGCGGTGGCTGAGGATGCAGGCGACGACCGCGACGATCTGCGTCACCGTCTTCAGTTTGCCCAGATCGCTTGCTGCGATGGTAAAGCCCTCGTTGGTCGCGATGGAGCGCAGGCCGCTGACAAGGAACTCCCGCCCGATGACCAGCACAACGATCCAGGGCTTCATGATGTGTGGGGTAAAGGCGACCAGCAGGATGAAGGCGGTCGTCACCATCAGCTTGTCGGCCAGCGGATCCAGCAGCATGCCGAGGGTTGTGATCTGGCCGCGTTTTCGCGCCAGGTAGCCGTCGAGGCCATCCGTAATGGACGCCAGGATGAAGATGACCGAGGCGATGATCTCCTGCTCGCCGTGTGTTCCCTGCACAGGAAACTTCGGGCTCAGCACCCAGATGAGGACGGGCACCGTGGCGATCCGGCTGAGCGTAATGGAGTTTGGCAGGTTCACGTGGGCTGGGCGCACGCCGCGGCGCGCCGGGGCCGCACTCGCCGACCGGTGACTTACGTACTGGCCGGACCGACGTTGGGGCCCGGTGAGGGCCATGGTCGCTCCCTGCCATTCTGCCACACCCGGCGACCTGTTGCTCTGCGACCCGTATCACTTTACTTTGCACCCGGTGAACCGTATCGTTCCTTGAGACCGTCCCAACATTTACTCAGGGCCCATCAGGACTGCCATGCCGCTCCGCCGCCTTGCCGTGTCGCGCGCCGCTCGTTCGGCCGCATCTTCTCCTGCGATCTTTGCTGTGCTCCTCTTCTTCATAGGAGCGCTCTTCCCCTCGGCCATGCTGCGGGCGCAAACGCTCACGTTCACGGGGCAGGTTTACTCGCCTCTCGGACCGGCGGTTACAGGTTCCACCGCAGCGCATGGCGACCCGATCCCGAACATCCTCGTCTTCGTGCAGGATCCCGCCAGTCCGCTGCCGGTCTTCTCGCAGGGCGTCACCGTGCCTGCTGCAGGGCAAAATGGCTGCGCGGTCCAACCCAACCTCGTGCCCGCGACGGTCCTCGGCAGCGCTCTCACTGACTATTCCGGGACCTACACCTTCAACGTCTCGGGAACGGTCAGCTACCCCATCAACGTCGTCATCCAGGCCGGCAAGTGGCGCAGGCAGTATCAATTTACGCAGGCCCAGGTCGCCAGTTACACCTCGGGTACGGTCGTCACGCTGCCGATCCTGTCGATGCCTTCCAACCAGTCCCAGGGTGACCTGCCGCATATCGCCGTCGTTACCGGTTCGGCGGACCAGATCGAGTGCATCTTCCCGCAGATCGGCGTCTCCGCCAGCGAGGTCACCGACCCCACCGGCACCGGCAGCATCAACTTCTTCAGCGGCAACGCCAGCTCCGGCGAGATTGTCAGCTCCAGCACGCCCACGGAAACGCAGCTCGTGAACCCCGCTGCGAACGGCGCCATTCCGATCAGCAACTACGACATGGTCATCTTCGGTTGCCAGACCTGGAATGCTGGCATCGTTGACTCCGACGTCGCGCCCTACGCCAAGAATGTCGAAGCCTTCGCCAACGAAGGCGGTCGCGTCTTTGGAACGCACGGAGCGGCTACCTGGATCACAACGCCCTCCGACTGGAGCGGCATCGCGACCTTCGACTACTCGGGCTCCGATTCAGAGGCCGCCTCGATCACCGGTCAGCTCAGCACCGCCTACACCGGGGAGCCAACGCTGGCGGCGTGGATGGGCTATATCGGCGCGCTGAATGCTCCCGTTGCGAATCTCCAGTTCACCCTGACGGATGTCTTTTACAACATCACCGCAGTGAACGCTCCGGGCCAGACCTGGGTCACGATTCCAAGTCACAGCAGCACCCCGGCCCAGTTCTCGTTCGACACTCCCGTGAACCAGACCGGATCGCCCAGTGCCGTCGTGAACTTCACCAACACGCAGACGAACTTCGATCTGGGGCAGACCGGCGACTCCATCGTCATCAACGTAACGGATAACAGCGCAACGGCTACTCTCTCCGGCCTTACGCTCACACTGCAGATTCCGTCTGGAATCACTCCCACCTCGCTGGTCGATTCCACTGGCGGGTCGTGGGTCTGTACGCTCACCACGCCGACCGCGATCTGCACCTTGCCCGCCCCACTCGCCGCCGGTGCTTCCGATGCCGTCACCTTGACCTTTGACATCCCAGCCACCACGACGCCGGGCTCCGTCACTCTCACCGGAACGCTCAGCAACGGCGGCATCAACCAGTCCAACCAGTGCGGCCGCGTGCTCTACAACGACTACCACGTCGAAACCGCCGGTTCGAGGGTGGCGTGGAATAACGGCGGACGTTGCACCGTCGGAACAACGCTGACCAACGCGCAGAAGTTCCTCGAGTACAGCCTCTACAACCTCTCCAACTTCGTCGCGCCCACCACCTCCGACACCATCGTCATCCAGGCGCCGTCCACCACCACCATCACCACCAATGGCCAGCCGGGCGTCACCACCCCCATCTACTACGGCCAGATCATCGGCGACACGAACAACGTGAACGCCATTGTGAGCACGACCGCTCCTGGCGGCACGAACAACGGCACGCTCACCGTCTCGGTCGATGGCACGACCGCCTGCACGCTGCAGAACTCGCTCACGCAAGGCACCTGCCCGAACGCCGGCTTCACCGGCCAGAACGCAGGAAGCCACACGGTGCAGGCCTCGTACTCCGGCGACTCGGAGTATCAGCCTTCGCAGTCCCCGGTCTATAACATGACCATCCTGCCCGATCCAACCGCGACCGTCGTCACCACGTCAGGGACCCCGTCGATCTACGGCAACGCAGTCACCTTCACCGCCACCGTGACCAATACCGCGCCCTTCACCGACGTCGCGCTTCCGGCTCCGGCTGGCACGGTCAACTTCTTCGACGGCGCCGCGCAGATCGGTACCGGCACGCTGAACAGCTCCGGCGTGGCCATCCTCTCGGTCACCTCGCTCGGCGTCGGCTCGCACACCATCAACGCCGTCTACGTTCCCACCGTCAACTTCACAGCTTCCACCAGCGTTGGCATTGCCCAGGTGGTGACGTTGCCGGTCTCCGCGACCAGCACGCGGCTGACCTCGACGGCGAACCCCGCCTACCAGGGCCAGAACATTGTCCTCACGGCAACCGTCACGCAGCTTGCTTTCTCAGTAGCTGTGCCCTCTGGACTGACGAACCCGCTGCCGACCGGAACGGTGAGCTTCTACGATGGCACGACCCTGCTGGGAACCGCACCGCTCACCGCGGCTCTCACCGCAACGGTCTCCACCTCGACCCTCGCTGTCGGTACGCATGCCATCACGGCGGTCTATTCGGGCGACGCCGCGAACACGGGAAGCACCTCGCCGGTCCTGAACGAGGTCGTCCAGCCAAACACCTTCACACTGACCGTCAATCCGACGACGCTCAACCTGATCATCGGCCAGACGGCCGCGATTACCGTCACGATCACGGACAATGGCGACTTCAACGAGCCGGTTCAACTCTCCTGCGCGGGGCAGAGCGCGGAGACGATCTGCAGCTTTGCCACCGCCACGATCCCGGCAGGCGGCGGGACGACAACACTGACGGTGATGCCTGAGCCGCCGCACAACTGCTCAACAACGGCTTCGAACGAGCATCCCGGATCGAAGCTGCCCATCATGGCGGGTCTCGGAGTCATGCTGCTGGCGTTTCGCCGACGCAGGAAGCTGCTCGGTCTGGTGACGTTCGGCCTTCTGCTGGCAGCCCTGCCGATGCTGAGTGGCTGCAATACGACCGGCTGCACTGACTTCGGTGTCGAGCCCGGAACCTATACCTTCACCGTCACCGCAACCTCGGCCGCGCCCTACGCGCAGACGTCGAACCAGACAATGACGATGGTGGTCAAGCCTTAGAAGCAGTGAGAAGTGGCAAGTGACAAGTACAAAGCAAAGGGCGCGACTCCAGTCGCGCCCTTTGTCCTTACGTATCACTTGTCACTTACCACTGCTTCTACGCATAGAAGCCCCGCTGCTTGGTCGTATACGCGACCCGGTCGACCGCGAGCATGTACGCTGCGATGCGATTGTTCACGCCGTGGGCGATGGAGTACTGCAGCACATCCTGGAAGCTGTCGGTCATGATGCGGTCAAGCCGCTCGTTCACTTCTTTCTCCGTCCAGAAGTAGCCCATGCGATCCTGCACCCACTCGAAGTAGCTCGTGGTCACGCCACCGGTGTTGGCCAGGATATCCGGAATCACGAAGACGCCCTTGTCGGCGAGGATCTCGTCGGCGATGGGAGTTGTCGGGCCGTTGGCGCCTTCTACCAGCACACGGCAGCGCAGCTTCGCCGCATTGCGGCTGGTGATCACGTTCTCGGTCGCGGCTGGGATCAGCACATCGACCGCGGAGAGCAGAAGCTCGTCCTTGTCGTAGGCCTCGCCTTCCTTGAAGCCATGGATCGTGCCGTTCTTTGCGCGGTACTCCAGCAGTTCGCTGATATCGAGACCGTTGGCGTTGTACAGGCCGCCGTCCCACTCCGCGATGCCGACCACCTTGTAGCCCTTCTTCCAGAGGAAGTGTGCCGTGTTCGAGCCCACGTTGCCGAAGCCCTGCACCACGACCTTCGTGTCCTCGGGACGCATGTTCAGGTGCTTCATAGCCTCGTCGGTCACCACGCTGACGCCGCGGCCTGTCGCTTCCTTGCGGCCGCGCGAACCCCCCAGGCTCACGGGCTTGCCCGTCACGACGCTCGTCATTGTCTGGCGCATGTGCATGGAATAGGTGTCCATGATCCATGCCATCGTCTGCTCGTCGGTGCCCATGTCCGGCGCGGGGACATCCTTTTCCGGTCCGAGGAACTCGATCAACTCAGCGGTGTAGCGGCGCGTCATGCGCTCCAGCTCGCCCTGGCTCATCTTCTTGGGGTCGCAGATCACGCCACCCTTGGCGCCTCCGAAGGGGATGTTTACGACCGCGCACTTCCACGTCATCCAGCTGGCGAGGGCGCGAACCTCATCCAGGCTCACGTCCGGAGCGTATCGGATGCCGCCCTTGCATGGCCCCCGCGACGAGGAGTGCTGCACGCGGTAGCCGGTAAAGACTTCGATCGAGCCATCGTCCATGCCGACCGGGATGTGCACGATGATCTCGCGCGAAGGGTAGCGCAGGACCTTCCAGATTCCTGCATCAAGGTTCAAACGACGGGCAGCTTCGTCAAAGCGAAGCGACTGCGCCTCCCATGGATTCGTTTCCTGCTCCAGCGTGAGCGTTGCGATGCTGTTCGAATTGTCTGTTGCCTGCTTCATCCGGTCTTCCTTCGTCTCTGCGTGATCGCCGTTTTGCGACGCAGAGGCATTCCCAGCCGCGGCATTGTCGTGGCTGTGTTGCGGGTTACGGCCCAGGGTCGGCATTGCTGCGAGCGCCGGACCTTCGGGAATCAACGTCTCTCCGGCCATCGTCGATCCTCCTTCTACCCACCTGCATTAGACGCAGGTGAAAGACTCGGGAATCACACATTCGCTCTCGCGGAGATCGCCGTTGAGAAGATCCGGAGAGACGCCTGCGGTGGCCGGTACGGTCTCCGGCCAAACCGGGCGAGTCTACGCCCGGCCTGAGACGACCGGCAACCAAATCGTGTTCTGTTATCGGCACGGGGCAGCGCGAGATGAGTGCTTTCGGGAAGGATCTTTCGCTGGGGTAGCGGGCTGCGACCGGTGGCGGCTGACGCCGTTCGCGCTGCGCGTTAGCAACGACACGTCTCACCCTGGATTGACTTCGCTAACGGCGAAGCCGCTAACCGCGAAGCGGCTACCGGACGAAGCCCGCTAACGCGAAGCGCCGCTCCCAACTATCATGTTCTTTATGCCGCGCAGCCTTACGACCCCCAGCCTCAAAGACTTCCAGAAGCTGGCCCGCACCCATTCGCTCGTTCCTGTCAGCCGCACAGTCGCGGCCGATCTCGAGACCCCCGTGTCGGCCTTCCTCAAGGTCGCCTCGGTCGAGCCCGAGGCCTTCCTGCTGGAGTCGGTCGAAGGCGGCGAGCATGTGGGCCGCTACACCTTCATCGGCATCCGCCCCTACCGCACGCTCACGGCGCGGGGCGGCGAAGTCACACTCACCGAAGGCCGCCGCAAGAAGATCTACAAAGCCGACATCTTCACCGAGCTCAAGCGCGCCCTCAGCGGCGAGACGCCTGCCCGCCTGCCCGGCCTGCCGCCCTTCACCGCCGGCGCCGTCGGCTTCTTCTCCTACGACGTCGTCCGCCTCATCGAGAAGCTGCCCACCCACGCCGTCGACGAGCTCCACGCACCCGACGCACATCTCATGTTCTTCGACGAGGTGCTGGCCTTCGACCACGTCCGCAAGCAGATTCACCTGATGGTGACCGCCGGCGCCCGCAAGCCGTTTGAGCTTCCGGGTGCCCCATCCGTACCGACAGGTTCATCGTCGGGACGGGTGGGTGCGAAAGACTACGCCTCCGCCAACCGCCGCCTCGATCGCCTGGAGAAGATGCTCAACGCGGCACTCCCCAAGCCGAAGCGCAAGCCCTCCGCGAAGCTCGGCGCGCTGAAGCTGACCGCGCGCACGAAGCCCGCGCAGTTCCTCAAGGCCGTCGAGAAGACCAAGAACTACATCACCGCCGGCGACATCTTCCAGTGCGTGCTCTCGCAGCGCTTCGACTGCACCCCTGGCGTCGACGCCTTCGACGTCTATCGTTCGCTCCGCATCGTGAACCCGAGCCCGTATCTGTACTTCCTGCGCTTCAATGTTCCGGGATCGGCTCGAGAACCGAATGCCAGCGCAAGGGTTCAGGGCTCAGGGTCCAGGGCGCAGAAGACGGTTCGTGGCAAGGCGCAGTCTGAACCCTTGGCCCTGAACCCTGGGCCCTTGCACATCGTTGGCTCCTCGCCCGAGATGCTCGTCCGCGTCTCTTCCAACGGCAAGATCGAGTACCGCCCCATCGCCGGCACGCGCCCGCGCGGTGCGGATGAGATGCTCGACCGAGAGATGGAGGCCGGGCTCCGCGCCGACGCCAAGGAGATCGCCGAGCACGTCATGCTGGTCGACCTCGGTCGCAACGACGTTGGCCGCGTCAGCGAGTACGGGTCGGTACGCGTGAAGGACCTGATGTTCGTCGAGCGCTACAGCCACGTCATGCACCTGGTCTCCGCGCTCGAAGGCACGCTGCGCAAGGACCTCGCACCCATCGACGCCTTCAAGGCCTGCTTCCCCGCAGGCACGCTCTCCGGCGCACCCAAGATCCGCGCCATGGAGATCATCGACGAGCTCGAACCCGCCCGCCGCGGCGTCTACGGCGGAGCCATCTTCTACGCCGACTTCGCCGGAAACTTAGACAGCTGCATCGCCATCCGCACGCTCTTCATGGACGGCGAAGAAGGCCACATCCAGGCCGGCGCCGGCATCGTCGCCGACTCCGTGCCGCAGAAGGAACACGAAGAGTGCCGCAACAAGGCGGCGGCGGTAGTGAGAGCCATCGAACGCGCACGGGCGATGTAGTCGGCAGACGAAGTATGATCCTCGGATGACAGCTCGCTATCTCAGATATCTACCTTTGTGTGTTGCGATGGTGGCTCCGGCCCAGCATCTGACTCCCGACAAGCAGAAAATTGTGGAGGCTGCCCGTGCACACTATTACTCATTGCCCGATCACGGCTTTGACGGTCTCAGCTGCTCCGTATCGTTCGATTGGTCAACTTTTCCCTGGGGTGGAAGCTCTCCGGAACAGCAGGCGAATCTCAAGCAGACGAAGTTCCTTGTCACCATTGACGGGCAGGGGCGCTCGCAGGTAACGGCGCAGCCACCTGACGGCCCGGCCACCGTGCAGCCTCAGGGAGCGGCAGGTTTGGCCCGGGCCCTTGTTGCCGGTGTGTTCCTAACTTGGCCGACAAAAGGCCTCTTCGGCCCAATACCTCCTTTCAATACCGAGGTGGGAGATGCGGCCGCAGTTCCTGAAGGCTTTCGATTCACCTTGGCGGTTCCAGGTGGGCCGGTTACGGTCATCACAGACAAGGACTACCTGGCCTCGGAGGTCAGGAGCTTTCACGACGAAGTCGATGAACATCCTGTCTACTCCGCTATGCCCGAGGGGCTGGTCTATACAGCGAATCAAGCGGTGACGAAGAACCCGGACGGAACGCAGTCGGAGATAGCGTTTGAGCTGAATACACAGGTTCTATCCGGGCTGCGCGTCCCTTCTTCCGTGCACCTTCGCATCAATCGGAGTATTGATGTGCACTACTCGCTTGAGAATTGTGCCGTTAAGAAGACTGCGGTGGTGAAAGTGTTGCCTCCCAAATAGGATTGCGGCCTAGGAAACCATAGCCTCAGCCGCCTGAGCTTTGTTCTTCCTCCGCAAAATCCCCGCCGACACCAGCGTCATCACCACCCCCACCGGCAGCGGCTCCAGGAACGTCATCAGCACGTTCATCACCGGGTTGCTGTAGAGCTGCTTCATCTTCTCCATCTCCGCCATCTTTGCCTGGATCTGCGCTGCCGTCTCGCCGGCGTCCTGCGCCTTCTTCAGCATGTAGGCGGCGTAGTCGTCCATGTAGTGCGGCATGAAGTTGTGGTAGATCACCTCCCACGTCGCCACGTAGAAGACGCAGGTGAACACCATGATGAGCCCGCCGATGGCCACGCCGCGGCCAAAGCTGACCTCGCCTCCGCCTACCGTGTCCCGATAGCTCCGGATGCCGAAGTAGACCAGCAGGAACGACGCGACCATCGTGGCGTAGCCCACGTACATCGCGTGGCCCTGGCCAATCTGTTTGCCAAACACCGTCGCGAGCGCCATCAGGCAGGCCATCACGCCGCCCGAGATCAGGCCATAGGTCAGAACAATCTTTTTCATCGGTGAAGCTCCTGTTGCGCGGCAAGCCCATCAAGGCAGCCTGCGCTTTGGGTGGAATGCCTCCACCATCGCGGCGCACCGCCCCGGATGTCGTCATCCTTTCGCATGATTTTGCCCTGAAACAGTGACTAAGGCGAAGAAATCATCGTTTCGTATGACAGGATGGCGTCGCGCGAACGGGGACTATGGCAGCAGCCCCATCTCCTTGCCCATCTGCACGGCCTGCGTTCGCCGCTTGGCCCCGAGCTTGTCGAACGCCCGGCTGCAGTGCGTCTTCACGGTGTTCTCGCTCACGAACAGCCGCTCCGCGATCTCGCGATTGCTCAGCCCCTCGGCCACCAGTGCGAGGATCTCCATCTCGCGCGGCGTAATCGCCAGCGCCTCGCGCCGAGCCTCATCCATAACAAATGGGACGTTCGGTTCCGCAGCGACCATCACCTCACGCACCTCAATCTCGCGGACCACGACCTCCCGGACCACCGGCTTCGCTCTCGCTGTCAGCCGCTGGCCGAGCCAGATGCCGAAGGCCGCGAAGAGTGCAGCCACGACCGCGCCGTAGATCTCCACCGAGTGCTCGAGGACGAGGAAGTGGTACTCGCTCCACACCAGTGCCAGGACCAAAGCGCCGCCAATGAGCCCGAAGATGAGTACGTGACGCAGCATAGGATTGCCTGCAGCTTACCGGATCGCCCGCCCTCCCATCGCGGCGGGACAGAATTCCTGCCGCGCTTTACCATCACAAGAGTTTCCCCAGGCCTCGCCGATGAGATTCTTCGTTGCTCAGGGCAGTACAGAGTTGGAAATACATTCCATATCTATTGAATGGACAACCGGTGGAAGTAAACACGATCATCACCGTGAACTTTAATATGACCCAGTCACTCTGATCGGACTGCGATCCGGCAGACCTCTCCAGGAGAAGATTCGATGAAGTCCTTCGGTTATGCAGCCCAGTCCAAGACCTCCGCTCTTGCCCCATGGCACTTCGAGCGTCGCGAGCCCAAGCCCGATGACGTCGTCGTGCAGATCGACTACTGTGGGATCTGTCATTCGGATATTCACCAGGCGCGTGGCGAGTGGGGCGCGGAGATCTTCCCCATGGTTCCGGGGCATGAGATCACCGGCCACGTGATCGCGGTCGGCTCGGACGTGACGCGCTTCAAGGTCGGCGATCGCGCGGCCGTGGGCGTCATCGTCGAGAGCTGCCTGCACTGCGAGAACTGCAAGGCGTCGCTCGAGAACTACTGCTCCGATGGTGGCCCGCGCGACACCTACAACGCGAAGCTGCGCGACGGCTCACCCACCTACGGTGGATACTCTGACATCATCGTGACGCCCGAGCACTTCGTGCACACGCTGCAGCCGCATGTCGATATGGCCGCGACCGCGCCGCTGCTCTGCGCAGGCATCACGACCTACTCACCGTTGCGGCATTGGCTCTTCAACTGCGCGAAGAAGGACGTCAAGGAGATGAAGGTCGGCGTCGTCGGTCTGGGCGGACTCGGTCACCTGGGCCTCAAGTTCTCGCACGCCTTCGGAGCGCATACGGTGCAGTTCACCACGTCTGAGAGCAAGGTTGAAGACGCGAAGAAGCTCGGAGCAGACGAGGTCATCATCACGAAGGACCCCGCGCAGATGGCGAAGCATGCCGGCAGCTTCGACTTCATCCTCGACTGCGTCTCCGCCCCGCACGATATGAACGCGTACCTGAGCCTCATCAAGCTGGACGGCACGCTGTGCCTGGTGGGCATCCCGGAGCAGCCGCTCTCGGTGCATCCGTTCTCGCTGCTCGCCAACCGCCGTTCGCTGGCTGGCTCGGGCATCGGCGGTATGAAGGAGACCCAGGAGATGCTCGACTTCTGCGCCGAAAAGGGCATTGGCGCAGACATCGAGATGACCACCTACGACCAGCTGAACGAAGCCTACGAGCGCGTGGTCAAGGGCGACGTGAAGTACCGTTTCGTGCTGGACAACACGGCGCTGCGGCAGGCGTAGTGCGCTATGTGAGCGACCGGTCGTTGTGCTCCTCGCGCACGACGACCCGTTCGCCTACCTTCACGTAGCCCTTCTTGTGGAACCACTGCTCGATCGCACACTCAAGGTGCTCGAGCGGCACGCGGTGCCCAACCTCCATCCGGCCGTCGCCCACCGGCAACGTATCGTCGAAGACCTTGTCGTTGGTGAAGTTGCGCATGGCGAAGGTGTCGATCCATGCGACCGGGGCTGGTGTGGATGTTCCGTTACTCGTGATGCACTCGACTGTGACCTTGCGGGCAAACATAGGGGTACCCTCGTCTTCCACGCTGCGAGACCCGTCCGGTGAGGGGTTAACTCAGCGATACCGCTCTTCGAAACCCAAAGCACGAACCTCTAGACCCAAAGCACAAACATCGGCGTAGGAGCTGCGACGACACGTGGCGTCTCGCTCAGCTTTCCAGTGGCAGAATCCCGGTGATAGATCGATACCGTAGCCCCGGCTCCGCTGTCGGCTGCTCCCTGGTTGGTGCAGGCGAGCCACCGCTCTGTGGGGTCCAGGGCGAAGTACCGAGGTATCCGGCCTCCCGAGCTCACACGCTGCAGCTCGGTCAGATCGCCCTCCCGTCCGACGGCATACACAGTAATCTCATCCACGCCGCGTGAGCAAGCGTAGACGAAGCGGCCGTCCCGGCTCACCTGAATCTCGCAGCCACTGTTGCCTGCCAGTCCCGTTCCGGGCTTCAGCGTGAAGACGACGCTGCCCGGACGCAGCGTCGCTGTGGCCTTCCCTTCGGCGACCTTCCAGTCGTAGATGTCGAGGGTGCAGTCCAGCTCGTGAGCCACGTAAAACCACCTGCCCGAGGGATGAAACGCGATGTGGCGCGGTCCCGAGCCGGTTCTTGCGGCCACACGCTGCGGTGTGCTGGTGATGGCGGCTCCGGAGTGGTGGAGCGGAAAGATCTCAATGGCGTCATCGCCCAGGTCGCAGACCAGGACGAAGTCGTTGCCCGGCGCGACCACCGCGCAGTGCAGGTGCGGAGCGTTCTGGCGATCTTTCACCGGACCCAGCGGGCCGCAGGCTGCCGCATCGACGCCCTGGCAGGCGAGCGTGCCGCCAACCGGGCCGATCTTGCCGTCGGCCTCAAGGTGATACGCCGCAAAGGCGCCGCCCCCGTAGTCGGCGACGAAGAGTTGCTTGCCGGTGTGATCGATCCCCAGCGCGCAGGGCCCAGCCCCATGGGAGTCCACCCGGTTGATCGGCGTCAGCCCACCTTTGGCGGCGTCCAGGCGGAAGCTGGAGATACCGCCGACCGGCGTGGTGGACTCGTTCACCGTGTAGACCACCGGCAGGTGCGGGTGGCGGACGAAGAAGTTGGGGCGCTCGGATTCCACTGCGAGCTCGATCGAGCCAAGTTCGCCCGTCGAGGCATTCCAGCTGGCGCGGTAGATCCCTTTGCCTGTATCGGTACCGAGAAGAACCCACTTTGGGGTCGGCCCAACCTGTAGACCCTTCGCCATGCCACGCATCGCCAGCGGCATCGCCGCCGCGCCGACCAGGAACTTCCGCCGTGTCCACATTTCAGTCTGCATACGGGTGCCAGTCTACGGGAACGGATGCGGTTGAAGAATGGCAACGGGCGGGAAATGGAATCCAGTGTCCAACCGCGTGCTTCGGGAGCACGTCAGTGCTGATGTGCGGTCGCCGACTGCTGGCGGATCCAGCGCATCGCGTCGGCGCGAACCCGCTCGTAGCTGGGCTCGGCTCCCATGTAGGGCCGGACGATCCCATGTGCCTGCCCTGTATACCAGTTGAGCGCGAAGTCGCGGATGGCCGGGGCTGCAGCGCCGGCCTGCGGCGTGTCAGGGCCGCCCGGGTGCCCGACCATCGCAGCGGCGGCCGATGCGGACTCCAGCGAAAGGAAGGCCTGGACCCGGCCATCGGGCGAGAAGCGTTCGAAGTTGTAACGCGTCAGCGAGCGTCCGGAGGGTTCGTCGTAGGCCCGCACAATCCAGTGCTGCCCTGCGACGTTGAAGCTGTCGATCACATCGCTCTCGCGGGCAGAGATACCCTCGGCTCCACGCTGTCGCGCGTCGTGCAGGATCGCGCGCTCGCGGTCGAACTCCTCCCACCGCCCCAGCGCAGCTTCAACGACGACGAGGTTCTTGTGCGCCAGCCACATCTGCGGCTGCTTCGCGACGATCGCCCGGTAGCCGACCTCGGCGTCATCGTATTCATGCAGCCCAAGCTCGGCATCGGCCTTGCCCAGCTGCGCCTCTACGCTCTCGGGATGTGCGGCGGCGAATGCAGAAAACTGCCGCTTCGCTTCGACAAAGTGCTTCTGTGCAAGCTGCTGGCGAGCCGCCTTCAGCAGCGGGTCAGTATTCACATGCGTGGGAAGCGACTGGGCCTGCGCAACGGTCGCCGCCGCAAGCACCACCATGGTTCGCCCCTGCGGCCAGAACGTCTTTCCTTCAAACATCCGCTACCGATCCCTCTTTCGTTTGACGCTTTCGAGCCCTGCAAGTCCTGCTGCCGCTATCAGGATGAGCACCCCCACGGACATCGCTTCGGGGTGCTGGCTGGCCATTTGTTGCGGTGCGGCGCGAGGAGCGAAGCTGGGGTTGGGCTGCTCCTGGTCCAGCTGGGCATACGCCGCGTGGGTCGAGGGAGCGAAGTGGCGAGCGTAGTCGTATGCCGCCGCCGCGATTGATGCGTCTCCGTAAAACATCGTGTAGTGCTCGCCGGGAGAAGCGTCGAAGCACAAGCTCCGACGCCGCATCTCCAGCGCCACCGAGGCAATCGGAGGCGGTGCCTTCGAACCGTTGTGGATCCGCACCACGACTTGTGCCGAGGACCCCAGCGTCGCTCCCAGCGTAGCCGGAAAGTCCAGGGACTCGTAGTGAATCGCCGGGGCTTCCTCGACACCCGGTCGTTGCAGGAAGGCGATGCTGCCGCCCAGGCTCTCGTCCGCGCTTGGTTCGCCCTTGCTGTTTCCTGTTCCCGCTGCAGCCGTGAGAGTGACCGCCCGCAGAAAGCTGGCGTGCGCGCGCGGCTCCAGCATGAAGCGAACATGTTCGACGGGAACGTGCTCCGGGACTACAGGCAGCCGCAGCACCGTATCCTGCCCGTCCTGCTCCGGGGCACCGGACTGCGCGACCGTCGTGTAAAGCACCTGCGCCTCGCGGCTGGGAGGGACGTTCGCTCCCGCGATCATCGCCGGAGTCACGCGAGGCATCAGATGGCCGTCCGGCTGAACCATGCGTATCGACACATGCAGCAGCGGATAGCTCGCTTCTGCGAGCGCAAGTGTGGTCGACCTTGGCAGTTGCTCCTTCGAGAGATCGAAGAGCAGGAAGCTGCCCAACGGGGTGCCGGGGTCCGAAGCACTGCGACGTCCCAGCACGTGAGCGATGCCCACGAACTCCGGGGCGTCGAGCTTCAGCGCGACCGCGGAGTAGGCGCGCGCGGGCATCGCAAGGTCGAAGCTCAGGTCGCTGCCGTGGACGGCGACGTTGCCCACACCGGCGGTCGCGTCCTCGCCCGGCTGGGTGTCGCTTTCACTCATCGCGTAGGGCACCTCGCGGAGCGCGCCCAGGCTCGGAACAGCAGCGGCGCCTGCAAAGATCCGCACATCCCGGGCTGAGGACTCGGCGGCATGGGCGTAGACCGCCGCGTCCAGCACCAGGCACGCCTGCCCCTGCTCGCCCGCTGGAAGGGAGATCTCCCGCTCGAAGCGGAAGTGCGTGGGCGCCACCGTCGGCGCATGGTTGTTCGAGGCCATCTGCCAAACCAGCAACGTCGCCAGAAACCGGGGCAGGCTCACGCGGTCCTCCTCGATCGAGGGGCCACGGCGTCGCAACTCGTCTGGCGCAGGCGGCGGGATACGGCCATCAGCCCAATCTACCGCCTTTCTGTGCTCCCCCGGATGCGGAAAGGGGTGATGCCGAAAGTACTGCCGCTGAGTCCCCGGACCAGTGTCCGGGACTCCCGTTTCTTATACCCTCAACACCATGGGGCAGGACACGGCGATCGCGGGGCTGCAGGTACTCATCATCGAGGATGATGTGGTGGTCCGCGAGCTGCTCGAGATGTTGCTGCCCATGGAAGGGCATTCCATCCTCTCCGCAGCAAGCGCAGCAGAAGGTCTGGCACTGCTTGAGCAGCACAAGACCGGGATCAACGTCGTTCTCTGCGACCTTCATCTTCCCGATATGGGTCCGGCTGAGCTGGGCTCACGGCTGCGTGCAATATGTCCTCCGTCAGTGCTGCTCATCGGCATGAGCGCGACACAGGCCACGACGGTCGAGCTCCAGTCCTTCGACGATTTCCTGTTGAAGCCCTTTCAGCCCGGAGAATTGACTGCCGCTGTCGTCGCTGCAAAGGTGAGGGACGGATCTTCGGCACACCTGCCGCACGCGGCGGCCGATTCCGTGACGGGAGGCGCCTCAGTCTCCGAAGAGGTTGGCCTCGAAATAGAAGCCGCAGACCGCGCGGCAACTCCCGCGCTCGATGAAGCGATCTTCGCGACGCTCTCGGCGACTTTGCCTGGCCCGCAGCTGCTCGAGCTCTACAACCTGACGGTGCAGGACGTTGCCCAGCGCGTGGAACGAATGAGCGCCGCGCGCGCTTCCGGAGACCTGGATCTCTATCGTCGCGAAGCCCACGCGATCAAGGGCGGCTGTGGCATGGTCGGTGCGGTCGAACTGCGCGATCTTGCGACACTTGCAGAAGGGGGTGCCCCGGAATGCACCCCTCCGATTGAGGATTTCATGCGAGCCTGCGCGCGGCTGCGGCGTATGCTGAACGTGAGATTGACCTGATAGACAGGCCGTTTTCTGGGACGGAGAACCTCCACGAATGGCGACAGATTTCCGTAAACCCGCTCCGCAGGCTGGTTCCGCCAGCAGCTCGACTCCGCCGATGATGCGTACCGCCGGAACCATCCGCATTGTCGTGGCCGACGATCACCCCGTCGTGCGCTTTGGCGTGAAGAACATGCTCCAGAGCGAGCCCGGCTTCGAGGTGGTAGGCGAGGCGGAAGATGGCGACGTCGCCATCACGCAGACGCTCGAGCTCGAGCCCGACATCCTTCTGCTGGACCTCGCGATGCCGCGCCTGCCGGGCCTGGAAGCGATGCGAGCCATCATGTCGCGCTCGCCGCGGGTGAAGATCATCCTGTTGACGAGCACGATCAGCACGCAGCAGGTCATCGAGGCGCTGCAGATCGGCGCCCGCGGTATCGTGCTCAAGGACTCGGTCGCCGACGACCTGACGGAGTCGCTGAAGGCTGTGCTGTCCGGCGATTACTGGATCGGTGGACAGCGCGTCGCCAACCTTCTGGCTGCGCTGCATGAGTTGATGCAGCAGGCTGCTGCGGTGCCGGAGCGCAAGACCTATGGTCTGACGCCTCGCGAGCTCGAAGTCGTCACCTGTATCGTCGAGGGTTGCTCGAACAAGGACATTGCGAAGCAGTTCTCCATCTCGGAGGAGACGGTGAAGCGGCACCTGTCGAATGTGTTCGACAAGACGGGGGTCAGCACTCGCCTGGAGCTGGCGCTATTTGCGATCAGCCACAAGCTGGTGGACCTCGACGCGTAGCGATCAGTTTGCCTGCAAGCTTCACACCAAGGCCGCCGCGAGGCGGCCTTGGTGCTGTCTGGGTTACCGTCCCAATACAATGAAGGCATGAGTGAAGTGATGCACGACGTCCTTGTGATCGGAGCCGGACCCACGGGGCTGGCCTGCGCGATCGATGCGCAGAATGTTGGCTGCAGCGTGGCGGTTGTGGACAAGGGATGTCTCACCAACTCGCTGTTTCACTATCCGGCGAACATGACGTTCTTCACCACGCCGGAGCTGCTGGAGATCGGCAACATTCCGTTTCCGTCACCGAACCAGAAGCCTTCGCGCGGCGAGGCGCTGGAGTACTACCGCAAGGTCGCGGAGCGCTATAAGCTCGAGCTGCACCTGTACGAGACGGTGAAGCGGGTGAGCGGTACGGATGGCGACTTCACCGTGCACACCGAGGATGAGTTCGGCCGGGCGCGGGAGCATCGCGCGCGCAAACTCATCGTGACGACGGGCTACTACGACCTGCCGAATCCGCTCGATGTGCCGGGGGAAGAGCTGTCCAAGGTGATGCACTACTACAACGAGCCGCATCCGTACTTTGGGCGCGATGTGCTGGTGGTGGGCGGCAAGAACTCGGCGGCGATCGCGGCGCTGGAGCTGTATCGGCATGGAGCGCGGGTGACCTTGGTGCATCGTGGAGCCGCGCTGCATCGGCACATCAAGTACTGGATCAAGCCGGACATTGAGAACCGCATCAAGAACGGCGAGGTTGCGGCGTACTTCAACACGACGGTCAAGTCGATTGGCTACGACGAGGTGGTGCTATCTACGCCCGATGGAGAGAAGACGATTGCGAATCAGCACGTCTTCGCGCTCACGGGATACAAGCCGGACTTCACCTTCATCGAGTCGATGGGGATCACGCTGGACCCGAACAACTCGCGCTGCCCGATCTACAACACGGAGACGTTTGAGTCGAACGTGGCGGGGATTTATGTGGCGGGCGTTGTTGTCGCAGGTGAGCGGACGAACGAGGTGTTCATCGAGAACGGGCGCTTCCATGGCGCGGTGATCGCGAAGGACCTGGCGGACAAGCTGGGCAAGGCGAGCGTGGCGAAGCCGGTGAAGCCGGAGCATACGTACGCGGCGGAGTGAGCGCGCTGCTCGCGTTAGTGCCTGCGGCGTAAGCGAGGCTTGCGGAGACGTCCGCTAACGCCCAGCGCTAACGATGCAGTCGCTGCCGGCCGAAGGCCGCTGACGCGAAGCGCTGCCCTAACTGATTACTCTGCGCCGGAAGCCGTCGCAGCCGATCTTCAACAGCAGCGCTAAAAAGATGCAGAGCATCAGCAGGATGAGGCCCTGGTTCATGTGGCCGAGTGCGGGCGTCAGCGCGGCGCGTAGGCCCTCACTGATGTACACGATGGGGTTGATGAGCACGCCGTACTGCAGCACGGGGTTGAAGCGCAGGGCGATCCAAGGGTAGTAGACGCAGCCCAGGAAGGTGATGGGCATGACGACGACGCCGAAGATGAGGCCGATCTGCTTGGGTGGGACGAGGGTGCCGATGGTGAGCCCCAGGGCACCGGAGAGCAGGCTGGCGAGCACCACTACTGCGATGAGGAAGGGCCAGCTGGTGACGTGGGCTTCGACCTTGGTGGATGGCACGTAGTAGGCCATCGGGAAGACGACGCAGGCGGCGAAGATGGACTGCACCGCGCTGAAGATGACCTTCTCCAGGGCGACGGCGGTGACGGGCAGCGGGCACATGACGCGGTCGTCGATCTCGCGGGTGATGCCGAACTCCTGCGCGAGGGGAAGGGCGACGGCGGCGATGCCGGAGAACATGATGGCGACGGCGATGAGGCCGGGCAGCAGCACGGTGGAGAAGTTGGCGCCGGCGCCGGCGGCCATGCGGGCCGTGGGGTTGAGTGCGGCGCCTTCCATGTGCGGCATGATGTACGTGAAGACGAAGAGGAAGAGCAGCGGGTTCATGCAGACGCGGATGAGGAAGGGGCCGATCTCGCGGCGCAGGACGTAGAGATCGCGCAGGAGCAGGCCGCCGAAGGCGCGCGTGTAGCTGGTAAAGGGGGATACCGAATTCACAGGGGAAACGGTTGGGTTACTCACGGAGGTCTCTCCCGGTCAGCTTGATGAACACGGCTTCGAGGGAAGCCTCGGAGGTGGCGACGTCGCGGAGGCCGTACTCGCTGGCCATGCCGACGATGTGTGCGAGCAGGCCGTCGCGGGCGTGGGCTACGACGCGGAGGCCTTCGTCGGTGGGCTCGACGGTGGTGACGCCATCGAGCGAGCGGAGCAGTGCGGCGAGTGCTTCGCTGCGCTGCGGATGATCGAGCTTCAGCTCGTAGATCTTTTCACCGCCGAGCGAGCCCTTGAGTGCAGCGGGTGTGTCTTCGACGAGGATGCGGCCGTGGTCGATGATGGCGAGGCGGTCGCAGAGGGCGTCGGCCTCTTCCATGTAGTGGGTGGTGAGGACGACGGTGATGCCGTGCTCGCGGAGGCCTTTGACGGCCTCCCACATGGCGATGCGGCTCTGCGGATCGAGGCCTGCGGAGGGCTCGTCGAGGAAGAGGACGCGGGGGCGGTGGGCGATGGCGCGGGCGATCTGGACACGCTGGGCGAGGCCGCCGGAGAGCTGCTGCGGATAGGCCGTGGCGCGGTCGGTGAGGCGGAACTGGTCGAGCAGCTCGGCGGTGCGGGCCTTGGCGTCGGCGCTGGAGAAGCCGAAGTAGCGACAGTGGAAGCTGATGTTCTCCGCGATGGTGCAGGAGCGATCGAGCGTGTTGTACTGCGGCACCACGCCGATGACGCGGCGGGCGATTGCGGGATGCGCGCCGACGTCCGTGCCCGCGATGTGCACCGTGCCTGCCGTGGGAATCGCACGGGTTGTGGCGATGGAGATGGTGGTGGTCTTGCCGGCGCCGTTGGGGCCGAGCAGGCCGTAGATCTCGCGGTCCTCGACGTGGAGATCGATGTCATCGATTGCGATGACGGGGGTTTTGCCGGGATAGACCTTGCGGAGCCCGGTGATGTCGACGATGGTCTCTGCCAAGGGAAGCCTCAGCGGTGATTATAGTGAGTCCGTCGATGTGCGCTGACGGCGCGGGTGTACGCTGAAATCTCCAGGAGGTGTGTGATGGCGACAGCAAACATGACTTCTGTGGACGTTCCCCTCGTAACCGTCGAAGAGTATCTGCATACGGTGTATTCGCCCGACGTCGACTATGTTGACGGCCGGCTTGAGGATAGAAACGTGGGTGAGTTCGATCATTCCAGTATCCAGTCGATCCTGATCGTGATCTTTGGAACGCATCAGAAGGATTGGGGCGTTAAGGTCTTGCCAGAGCTCCGGACCCAGACGAACGAGGCACGTTATCGCGTTCCCGATCTGCTGATTATCCCGACAGGTATCCCGCGCGAACAGATCATCCGCACTCCGCCACTTCTCTGCATTGAGATCCTCTCGCCTGAAGACCGGTGGAGCCGTCTCGAACGGAAGATCCAGGACTTTTTCACCATGGGCGTTCCTGTGGTTTGGGTCTTCGATCCCGAACAGCGGGTCGTTACGGTTCTGGAGCGCTCCGGGACGCGTCGAGAGTTGCGGGATGGGGTGCTGGGGCTGGAGGGAACGCCGGTGGCGGTTCCGGTTGTCGAAGTCTTTGCCGTGCTGGACGAGTAGCGCTTTTCGCTGAAGACCGAATTGACCGAACATCGATCCGGCAGGCTGCGCGGCGACTACACGGGCGTACACGTGCGGGCCTATCATGTTGGGCATGACGACGATTCAGCAGGACGACCTGATCGAGAGCATTCGCGCGGCGTTGCAGTACATCAGCTTCTATCACCCGGTGGATTACATCGAGAACCTGGCGCGGGCTTATGAGCTCGAGCAGTCGCCTTCCGCGAAGGATGCGATGAAGCAGATCCTGGTGAACTCGCGCATGTGCGCGGAGGGACATCGGCCGATCTGCCAGGACACGGGCATCGTCACGATCTTTATCAAGTTGGGGCTGGAGTGTCATCTGCTGAAGGGCGAAGGCCCGGCGACGATGTCGCTGCAGGAGATGTGCGACCAGGGCGTGCGTGAGGCCTGGCTGGACCCGGATAACAAGCTGCGCGGCAGCATTCTTGCCGACCCGGCGTTCAGTCGCAAGAACACCAAGGACAACACGCCGTGCGTGGTGGAGGTATCGCTGGTCCCGGGCAACAAGGTGGATGTGACGGTGGCGGCCAAGGGCGGTGGCAGCGAAGCGAAGTCGAAGTTCGTGATGCTGAATCCTTCGGACTCGATTGTGGATTGGGTGCTGAAGACGGTGCCCACGATGGGTGCGGGATGGTGTCCTCCGGGCATCCTTGGCATCGGCATTGGCGGCACGGCGGAGAAGGCGATGCTGCTTGCCAAGCAGAGTCTCATGGACGACATCGACATGCAGGAGCTCAAGGCCCGAGGTGCGAAGACGAACATAGAGAAGATGCGCGTCGAGATCTACGACAAGGTAAACGCGCTGGGTATTGGCGCGCAGGGACTCGGCGGCCTCACGACCGTGCTGGATGTGAAGATCTACGACTACCCGACGCATGCGGCGAATCTTCCGGTGGCGATGATTCCGAACTGTGCGGCGACGCGGCATGCGCACTTTGTTCTGGATGGTTCGGGCGCGGTGTATCTCGATCCTCCGAATCTGGATAAGTGGCCGAAGCTGACTTACGACGTGAGCGGAGGCAAGCGTGTGAACCTCGATACGTTGACGCGGGAAGAGATTAAGACCTGGAAGCCGGGTGAGGTCCTGCTGCTCAACGGCAAGCTGGTGACAGGTCGCGATGCCGCGCACAAGCGCATGACGGACATGCTGAACAAGGGCGAGAAGCTTCCCGTGGATCTTACCAATCGCGTGATCTATTACGTTGGTCCGGTCGATCCGGTGCACAGCGAGGTGGTTGGCCCGGCAGGGCCCACGACCGCGACGCGCATGGATAAGTTCACGCGGCAGATGCTTGAGCAGACGGGCCTCATCGGCATGGTGGGCAAGGCCGAGCGTGGTGTAGCAGCGATCGATGCGATTCGCGACAACGAAGCGGTGTATCTCATTGCTATCGGCGGTGCAGCGTATCTCGTGTCGAAGGCCATCAAGGGTTCGAAGCTGCTGGCCTTCGGCGACCTTGGCATGGAGGCGATCTACGAGTTCGATGTCGTCGATATGCCTGTGACCGTCGCGGTCGACTCAAAGGGCCAGAGCGTGCACATCACGGGTCCGGAAGAATGGAAGGAAAAGATCGCGCACAGCATGGAAGTAGCTGGCGTGCCGATTCTTGGCCAGTAATTAGGTCGTAGATAGGTAGTGTTTACGCGGCTTTGAGCATTGCTGGCGAGAAAGAGTTGCCTCGTTTCCAGTAATGCAACAAGGCCGCGTTTCCTTATTCGGTTGCCTGTAAAGTCTATTTATTTCGCGGGCACCTTTTGCGTTTCCGCTCCCATCACAACCCTTGTACGCCTTCATTGGCGTGAGGCGAGTGTGCCGCGTCTGTTCTGCGCCAACGCCGAAGCGGTAAGCAATCAGGAGATCGAAAACATCATGAACACGTGGAAGAAGACAACATCCGCATTCTCGTTTGCGGTCGTAAGTGCCGGCCTATGCCTCAGCGCGACCGCGCAGGTGCCGAACCCAACCGCGGTCGCACCCGGTGCGCAGTCGGCTGAGGTGATGGCTTCGGGCCCGAATGGGACCTACATCTATCACGTGAAGGTCGTCGAGCGTCAGCTCGATGCCGTGAACTTTCTCAATCGCAGCGGCGCAACGAAGATCGGCTTCATGGGAACCGAACTCATGCCCAATGCGCGTGGCGAAGCAAAGGTCGAATCGGTCACAGGCAAGTCGAAGATCTCGATGCGGATATCTGGACTTACTCCTGCGAACGGCTTCGGTCCTGAGTACCTGACCTATGTCCTTTGGGCGATCTCGCCCGACGGCCATCCGCAGAACCTTGGTGAGCTCGAACTCGCCGGCGACAAGGCGAACCTCGACGTATCGAGCTCCTTCCAGTCCTTCGGCATGATCATCACCGCTGAGCCCTACTACGCGGTCTCACAGCCGAGCGATGTGGTGGTAGCGAAGGGCGTCATCCTCGACAAGACACAGGGCGTCCTCGAGCAGGTGAATGCGCACTACCAGCTGCTGCCGCGCGGCATCTACGCTCCGACAGATGGCTCTCACTCGGTCTTCAACCCCATTACCGATCGCGAGCACTATCCGCTCGCCCTGTATGAGGCACACAACGCCGAGCGCATCGCGATGATGGCTGGCGCTGATCGTTATGCCGGCGACATCATGCAGGAAGTGAAGACCGACATCAACAATGCGGACGCGATGCAGGCCAACCCGCACCGCGACGTGCACATGATCTTCACCGATGCGCGTCAGGCAATACAGCGCGCTGAAGATGCCCGAATCGTCTCGCTGCGCAAGGAAGCTCAGCTTCGCGAGCAGCAGAATCAGAACGAGAAGGTAGCAGCACAGCAGGAAGCGCAGGAAGCGAACGCAAACGCAGCGAACGCTCAGGCGCAGGCTGACGCGGCTGCGGCTGCCAAGGCCAAGGCCGATGCTGACCGTGAGCGCGCAGAGGCAGAAGCGGCAAACGCTCGCGCCCAGGCTGCGGCTGCTCAGCAGCAGGCACAGGCCAGCCAGCAGAGCGCGGAAGAAGCTCGCGAGAAGCTGAAGTCGCAGCTCAACGCTGTGCTCCAGACGACCGAGAGCGCACGTGGCCTCATTGTGAACATGAACGACGTGCTCTTCGACACCGGCAAGTTCACACTGAAGTCGGATGCGCAGGTTCGCCTCGCGAAGATCTCCACGATCCTCGAGCTGTACCCGAACCTCAAGGTGCAGGTGGAAGGCTACACGGACTCCACGGGAACGCCGGCGTTCAACCAGACGCTCAGCGAGAACCGTGCCGACACCGTGAAGAACTTCCTCGTCCAGAACGGTGTGCCCCAGCCTAACGTTTCAGCGCAGGGCTTTGGTGCGACGAACTTCGTCGCCGACAACGCGACCGTCCAGGGTCGCCAGCAGAACCGCCGGGTGAACCTGGTGGTCTCGGGTGCGTCCATCGGCGTAAGCGGCGATGCCGCTTCCAGCCAGCAGCAGTAAGCCGCAGCACAACTTCTACAACCAGACTGCTAAGAGGCAGTTCACGGGCATACCGCCCGTGGATTGCCTCTTTGCTTTGCGGCAGATTTTCCAGTGCTCTTAGCTCCGGGCTCGCGCGCTGCGCAGCTTTCAGGCAAGATGAAGTTCGGGAACGAATCGGCTATACAAGACTGCAGGAGACATAGGTCCGTGGGCATTTCTCTCAGAGACAAGATTGTGTTTGTGACCGGCGCGAGCAGTGGCATCGGTGCCGCGACGGCGCTGGAGTTTGCGAAGCTTGGAGCGAAGCTGCTCGTCTGTGCGCGCAGGCTGGACAAGCTCAAGGAGCTCGAGCCGCAGCTTCGGGAGGCGGGAGCTGCCGACGTTCTCTGCTTCGAGCTCGACGTGCGCGATCGCGATGAGGTGGAGTGCACGCTGAAGACGCTGCCCGCCGGCTGGAGCGACATCGAGGTTCTGGTGAACAATGCCGGGCTCGCCCGCGGCCTCAAGAAGCTCTACGAGGACGACATCGAGAACTGGGAAGAGATGATCGACACCAACGTGAAGGGGCTGCTCTACGTTACCCGCACGGTGGTCAGCGGGATGATCGCCCGCAGCCGCGGCCACGTCATCAACCTGGGCTCCATCGCCGGGCACAACGCCTACGCCAACGGCGCGGTTTACTGTGCGACCAAGGCGGCGGAGCGCTTCATCACCGACGGACTTCGCATCGACGTGAATGGGACCCCGATACGCGTCAGCACGGTCGACCCCGGCATGGTGAAGACGGATTTCAGCCGCATTCGCTTTCGTGGGGATGAGGAGCGTGCCGGAAAGACCTATGAGAACGTCGATCCGCTGTTGCCCGAGGATGTGGCGGACGTCATCGTCTTCGTCGCAACACGGCCGGAGCATGTTGTGCTCCAGCAAATCGTGATGACGCCGGTAGCGCAGGCGAATCCGTTTACGCTGACGAGGAAGAGCTAGGGGAAGCGCGACTTTGTCGCGTTCGCTGCTGCGCAGGTAGCGGCTTCGCCGTTAGCGCCTGCGGCGTTAGGCCTGGCAGGTCGTGTAGATATTGCAATCAAGAGCTAACCGCGAAGCGGCTGACGGCCGAAGGCGCTCCAGCGCAGCGCTAACCCGAAGGGCTGCTCTTAGAGCTTCACCGACCAGCCCAACTGCTCCAGCTCGTACTCGATGGACTTGAGTGCTGTCTCGAGGGCGCTGCGGCGGTGGGGGCTGGCGGTGCGCTCGCTCAATACGCGCTCGCGCTGCAGCTCCAGGGTCTGAATCTTGCGCTTGAGCTCGGCTTCGGCGCGACGGGCGACTGAGTGATCTTCCGGTTTGACACCTTGCGAGGACGGTTGCTCAGGCATGAGACCATTCTACGCCCAACCATCAAAGAACGAAGGGGATGCCGTTGCGGCATCCCCTCCCTGTAGGTTCGTTTCGCGGAGCCCGCTACTTCTGGTGACCGAAGCGGTACAGTACACCCGCGTTGAAGCCGAAGTGGCTCTGGATCGAGCTCGATGAGGAAGTACCCGGCGCGTTGCTGAACAACGTCGCCTGGTAGACCGGCGTAAAGCGGAAGGCCAGGTTCGGCTGGAAGTTGTAATCGACATTCCCGCTCACCGAGAACGCCGGACGGACGCCGTCCTGCCACAGGCCCAGCTGGTAGCCGTAAAGCCCCTTCGCGCCGCCGGAGAAGATGCCGTCGGCCACGCCGCCCACACCCTGCACGGAGACTGCGACCTTCTCCTTGGCGTAGACGCGATAGCCTGCGCCGCCCTGGAAGAAGTACTCGTTGATCTGCGGGTTATAAACGCCGTAAATGTTGTTCGGGACCTTGGCATTGCCAAAGGCGCCGCTGGCAGCGCCAACGACAAAGAGCTTGGGATTGAGGAAGTAGTTGGTCGAAACCGCCCACGTGACCTCGTTGTTGCGCTGCAGGGACTGCCCGGAGCGGTAGCGCAGCCAGCCACCACCGCCGAAGACCTCCCAGCGGTGCGTGTAGGTGTCCTCGATGGTGCGCTGAATGCGCGCCTGGCGGCTCGCGTTGGTCTCGTGACGGGCCACGTGCCCCTTCGGGGTGGTGCTGCTCTGGGCCGTCGCAGCGAGAGAGGGAATCAGGAGCGCAGCCAGGGATACAACTGTCAGGCGCGCGGTATTGCTCAAGGACTTGCGGGCAAACATCAGAATCGAAACTCCTGCGGGTGGGGACACCGAACGGGGCGCAAAGGCCCGCATCTTCCATTAGAACATTGCCGAGGCGTCTGGGGGACAGTAGGGAGGCAGAACCGCACCTCCCCCCATCCCCATGGGACGTTAGCGCAGGTTGTAGGTCACCCCGGTTACGAACTGAAACGAGTTCTTCTTGTAGCCCGGGGCAGGATCGTTCAGGAAGCTGTCGCTGGCCGTAATCGCCGCACTAAGCCGCTTGAACACCGGCAACGTGAGTCCTGTGTTGACGTTCGCCGAGTAGTCCGCAGCGATATTGTAGGAAGGAATCAGGTTCAGCGACTGCGTGAAGACCATCTTGCGCGGTAGCGCGCGGTGGTACCCCTCGAAGATCGTGGAGCCGACCAGCTGGGTGGAGGGAGCCGCGACGGTGGGGACGCCATTGATGACGCCGCCCAGGTACTTCTGGGTCTCGTAGTGGATATCGGCCTTCAGGTCGAGCTCCTGCTTCGCGTCCTTGACGATCGTCCAGCCGATGCCGCCGCCGTAGATCTGCTGCAGCGAGAGGCCTTGGGAGTAGTTGTGGTCGAAGGCCACGTCGCCGAGGGCGTAGAAGCGGGCGCTGAAGTACTGATCGCGCTCGGAGTCGGCGTGGAAGATGCTCGCGAGGGTGGTGATGTTCTTCGCGGGAGGGTTGGTCTGCGGGATGGCGCCCGGCGAGGTGTTCTTGCCGTAGCTCTCCATGATGTTCAGGGTGGTGCGATCGCGCGGAGCCAGCCAGGACACAGTCGGGGTGGAGCGGATGAGGCCAACACCGAGCGTGAGCGTGGTCGCGTTCGTGGTCGCGCGAACCAGAGTCGCACCGCCGGTGACGGCGCCGTTCCAGTCGGCGAAGAAGCTCTGGTGGCCGCGAACCTGCTTGTCGAATTCTGCACGTGGGACGAGGTAGTTCACCTGGTCTGCCGGGATCGTGGACGCCACGGATTCGGCGTCGGGACTTGTCGCGGGCCCCGAAGGATGTACAGCGACCTTGCCATCGGCGATCGAGATGGTTCCTTCCGGCGCGGGGGTGCCTGTCTTCACCACGAGGCCTTTCTTCAGCAGGGCGAACTCGCTGGCCTTCGAACCCGCGCGCAGCTCCTTCACCTTGGAGAAGGGAATCGTAAGGCTGCCGGCCATGTCGCTGTTGAAGACGACGGAGCCGCCCGCTGAGCTGACGAGGTGGCCGGTGAGCTGATCACCGTTGGAAAACACCAGGACGTCTGGCGCCGGATCGGCGGGCTTGTCCTGCGCCTGGGCGCCGAGCGCGAATGCCATCCACATCGAAAACGCAAACACTACGGGCCGGGTGATACGAAAAAGCATGAAAGTCTCCTTGAGCCGGTCTGCTTAAGCCTACATGGGGCGCCCTTTGCTCGACGACCCTTCTGTCAAAGGTCGTTGCCACGTTACACAACCTTCCCAGTTGCGGCGCAATGCCGGGAGCGGATAGGCTGAATGCATGTACGAGGACTTTCGGGCGATCGACCGCTGGACCGGCGAAGAGCTGCACTGCGTTTGGAAGGGCACCGTTGTGGCCATCGCCACGCGCCATGCCGACGCGACAGACATCCGCTTTGCCGTGAACGGCAAGCCGCTCTGGATTGCCATGCCGAACACAGCGTGGGTGGAGCACAAGAAGAAGACCGGCAAGGCCATCACGGATTACCTCGCCGCGCAGACCGCGGGATGCTTCCTGAAGCAGCAGATCGAGGCCGGCTACGACAACGGTCGCGAGATGCTGACCATGAGTGTCCCCGAGGTGCTGGAGACGGCGGCTTCCGTGATGAAGGAAGCTGGTCACACGGCGAAGCTTCCCTCGCTGCCTGTCATCGACCGTGGCGCAACGCCGGAGTCCTTTGACTTCAAGCTGCCCGGCGAGCCGGAGACGCTGGCGCAGGACATCGCCAAGGCCCGGGGTACGGGTATGCCGGGCGCCGTCAACAGCTAACAAACGGTCTTCCCGCAAGGCAACGCGGGATCGTACTCCCAGGACACGGCTCAGGCCGTGTCCTTTTGCGTTTTCCCCGCGCCACGACTGACGTTTTCTATGTTTGCGGCGTCAAACTTCACCAGACGATATGCCTCGAACAGCCCGGAGTTTGGGTGTCCGGATTCTGGGCGTTACGAGGAGCTGTTGCCCCTGGGAAGAACGATATGACTGCACCTGAGAAAAAGCTTTCAGTGCCGGTGCGGATTGCAGTCACTCTTGTTGTTGCCTACGCCGCACTGACGTTGATCGTCGGCGTGGCGCTGGCGGAGTTCTCGCTGCATCTGCCCAAGATGCCAATCTACGCACCGGAGATCTACCGCGTGCGCTACGAGCGGCAGTTCGATGCGCGCCTGCATGATGTGTCCATCACCGCGCAGGATGGCGCAGTGCTGCGCGCGTGGTACGTCGCTCCGGCCAACCCGAACGGCCGCTCGGTGGTGCTGCTGCATGGCATCGGCGGCAACCGCGTGTGGCTCTCGGGCTATGCCGACATCTTCCTCAAGCGCGGCTACACTGTGCTGCTGCCGGATTCGCGCCAGCATGGAGCGTCGGGCGGAAGCATTGCGACATATGGCGTGCTGGAGCGCGATGACGTACGCCGCTGGGTCGGCTGGCTGAGCGCTCGCAACCCCGGCTGCACCTACCTTCTCGGCGAGTCAATGGGCGCGGCTATCGGTGTCGAGGCCACAGCTGTAACGCCGCAGCTCTGCGCCGTCGCCGTGGAGTCGCCCTTCGCAAGCTTCCGCCGCATCTCCGTCGAGCGGCTCGGTTGGCAGACGCACCTCGGCGCGACCTTCTGGGCCACCGCCGGACGACCGGCGATTGAGGTTGCGTTCCTGTGGACAAGGCTCCGCTATCACGTCAATCTTCCCGATGCTTCGCCCATCCGCGCCGTCGAGCACTCCCACGTCCCCGTGCTGCTCATCGCAGGGACGCGCGACGAGAACATTCCGATGCACAACGCGCTGGAGATCCAGCAGGCCTGCGGCAAACGCTGCGCCCTGTGGATCGTCCCCGGCGCCGACCACGGCGCGGCAGCGTCCATCGCGCCGCAGGAGTTCCATACCCGCGTGGTGCGGTGGTTCGACACGCATGATCCTCTGGGGGACAGGCTGGGGCCTGTCGCGCCGAAGACTGTGGCGATGGCGCGGGGGCGATAGTGGTATAACTCTTATACCAACATGCGCTTCGAGTTCGACGCAGAGAAGAGCGAGCGGCTGAGGAAGAACCCGAAGCGTGGCATCGGGTTTGAAGAAGCGCAGGAGATCTTTGCCCGGCCCTACTATCAGGACCGCCGGTCCGATGATCCTGAGCAGTTCCGCGCCATCGGATGGGTCGGACGTCTCCTGTACTCGTTGATCTTCGAGGTGAGGGAAGACGCTGACGGCGATTACTACCATCTCGTCACCCTATGGCGTTCAACCCGGGAAGAGAAGGAGCTTTATGAAGACCACTCGTAAGAATGCTGTGCCGAGCGCGGACGACATCGCGAAGTTGGCAGACGAGGGCCACAGCGTCTCGAAGCACTTCACAAATCGTGGAAAGATGATGCCGCCGATGCTTCCCATCCAGCGCGTCAACGTGGACTTCACGGAGCCGATGCTGAAGGAACTTGATCGCGAGGCTCGCGAGCTGAATATCAGCAGGCAAGCGGTGATCAAGACCCTGCTGCGCCGTGCGCTGGATGAAAGAAACCTCGCGGGTCGCCGCGAGGTTTCGAGGTAAGTCTCAACTTCGTTGAGTCGGAATCCCGCAGCTACCGCATCGCTCCATCGACTTCGCTGTAGAAGCTCTTGGCTTTAAGGATCTCGCGGGGTTTGGAGCCGTCGGCGGGGCCTACCATGCCGTCGCGTTCCATCATGTCGATAAGGTGGGCGGCGCGGCCGTAGCCTACGCGTAGCCTGCGCTGGATGAGCGACGTGGAGGCCTTGCCGAACTCGTAGACGAGGCGGACCGCGTCGTCGTAGAGCGGATCGTTGTCGTCGCCGTCGTTGGCTCCGCCGTCCTCGCCCTTGCCTTCGTCCTTGGGTCCTTCGAGGAAGCCTTCCACGTACTCGGCCTCGCCCTGGTCCTTCCAGAACTTGGTGACGGCGGCGATCTCCTTTTCGGTGACGAAGGGAGCGTGCACGCGCTGCAGACGGCTGGTTCCGGGCGGAAGGTAGAGCATGTCGCCGCGGCCCAGCAGGCTTTCGGCGCCGTTGCTGTCGATGATGGTGCGCGAGTCGACTTTGGTGGCGAGGCGGAAGCTCATGCGGGTGGGGACGTTGGCCTTGATGAGGCCGGTGATGACATCCACGCTCGGCCGCTGCGTGGCGAGCACGAGGTGAATGCCGACGGCGCGAGCCATTTGGGCGAGGCGGGTGATGGCTTCTTCGACATTGGCGCGGTCGAGCATCATGAGATCGGCGAGCTCGTCGATGATGATCATGATGTAGGGCAGGGGCTCCTGATTGACGTCCTCGAAGAGGTACTCGGAGCCGTTCTCGAAGAGCTTGTTGAACTGGTCGATGTTGCGGACGTGGTTGGCGGCGAGGAGCTTGAGGCGGCGCTCCATCTCGCGGACGGCGTTGCGCAGCGCATTGGCTGCGAGCTTGGCCTCGGTGATGATCGGCGTGAAGAGGTGCGGGATGCCCTCGTACATGCCCAGCTCGACGCGCTTGGGATCGACGAGGATCATGCGGACCTGCTCGGGCGTGGACTTGAGCAGGACGGACATGATCATGGCGTTGATGGCGACGGATTTGCCTGAGCCGGTGGAGCCGGCGATGAGCACGTGAGGCATCGCGGCGAGGTCGGCGGTGACGATGCGGCCGTTGATGTCCTTGCCCATGGCGACGGCGAGCTTGGACTTCGACTTGGCGAAGCTTTCGCTCTCGACGACGTCGCGGAGCCAGATGGTCTCGCGCTCGCGGTTGGGGACCTGGATGCCGACGGTGGACTTGCCGGCGATGCGCTCGATGAGGATGGACTCGGCGGCCATGGCGAGGCAGAGATCGTCGGCCAGACCAGTGACGCGGGAGTATTTGACCCCGGCGTCGGGGCGGAACTCGAACGTCGTGACGACGGGGCCGGGGTTGATCTGCTCGACATTGCCATCGACGCCGAACTCGGCGCACTTTTGCACGAGGACGCGGGCTTCTTCGCGCAGCTCATTCTCCCGCACCGGAGCGTGCTCGTCGCTGCGGTACAGCAGGGTGCTGGGCGGCAGTTTGTAGCCGCGCACGCTCTTGGCGAGCATCGTGACGGCCTGCAGGTTGGCGTCGGCGCGCTGGCCAAAGGCGATGTTCTGGTCGCGGATGTCCGCGGTGGGCGAGGGCATCGGTGGCTTGGGGACCGGTACCGGTCCGGCCTTGGCGACCGCACGGGGAACTGGCATACGAGCCGGAGGAGGTTCGGGCACGTCCGCGGGCTTCACGCGATTCAGCATCGGCGGCGGCGTGCGGCGCTCCGGCCGGTCGAGCCAGTTGTCATCATTGACCTGGCTGACGGTCTCGGCGCCTTCGAACGGGATGTCGCCCGGGCGGGGCATCTCGCGCAGCTTCGCGCCAGCCACCATGGAGGGCGGTGTGCTCGGCAGGTCGGTGGCATTCGGGTCGTCGAGACCCAGGGCGAACTCATCGTCCTCGCTCGCTACGGTGTCGAGAACCGTGCGCGGCATGCTCTTCCATACATTGGGCGCTTCGGGCTCAACTGCAGCGGCTTCGGAATCGGACGATAGGTCCTGCAGCTTTGCCTTGCGGCGTCCGAACCAGCCAAACAGGCCCGCCAGGACTGACGTGCTGGCGCCATCTTCGCCTTCGCTGTTGCGTCGGGCGATGGCTTCCTTCTGGGCGCGCACGCGGGCACGAGCCGCGGTGCGCTCGCGGCGGCTCTGGAACTGGTCTTCCTCTTCGTCGAACTGCTCGACGCGATGGTTCGAGCGGAAGGCCTGCCAGCGATCGCTGGCCCAGCGGATGAATGCAAAGTGGGAGGTAAACCACTCGTTCGCGTTCGTCAGCAGGAATGAGGTCGAGAGATACAGCGAAAGCAGCACCATCAGGGCGCAAACCGCGATGGCGCCGGGCAGGTTCACGACGTGGATCAGGCCATCGGCGAGCGTGCTTCCGAGCAGTCCCGCGATCGGCAGGGCGCTGCGCCATTCCACGTGCCACGGCAGCAGAGCGATCGCTGCCGGAGCGAAGATCATCCACAGCAGTCCGCCGACAACCTTCGAGCGCACCGGGCCGGCAGAGCGCGAGCGCATCCAGCGGATGCCGGTACGCACCAGTACCAGCGGAACGAAGAGCACCGCAACGCCAAAGCTTTGCAGCGCCAGGTCGGCGCCGTAGCTGCCAAGGAGGCCCATCCAGTTGTGCGCCGGGCGCGCGCCCACGCCGCCGCCCACCGTGTTGAACGAGGGGTCCACGGGGTTGTAGGTCACCAGTGCCAGCAGCATCAGCGCTCCGGTGGTAAGCACGACGAGGCCCAGCATCTCGTTCAGCCGGCGGTTACGCGTGGGGGAGTAGAGCAGTCTCTGAGGCATCATGGGACGGAGCTTTCTCGCGGTTGGCGTATGCGCGCACACCCTGGCTGGCTTCGAGCGCCACAAATAGCGCAAGCCGGGCCAGTGCATCACGCAACGGGCTCGGCGATCATCTCAAAGCCCGGAAACAATCCAGAGCAACTTCATTCTTCCACGCAGCGCTGTGACGGAAGCGCACGCCTGATGCCGCGAACCACAGTGGTGACGGGGCGATTTCCATGCCACACACGTGAGCCGAATCATTACAGGGACAGCGGCAACCGCGCAGGAAGCATAGGGCATCTAGCAGTTCAGGTGGGCTTTGCGAGGAACGCATTGCCAGGGAAGCGTGTTGTGGGGGCGCGGGATTTTCGCGATTTCTTCCGCCCATCACCGGCGAAGGAGAATCGCCGACAGCCGGTGGACCCCACAACACAGCACCTGCACGAACATTTCAGCTCGACATACTGCTCTTGAGAAGAAGGATGGACCACATGGCAAACACACTGGATGGATCAGCAAAGAACCGTGAAGCGGAGCGCGTCCTGCTGGACGTGATCAAGACGCTGCAGGATGGGCAGAAGGGGTTCGCCGAGGTGGGCGAGCACCTGAAAGATCCGACCCTGAAGCGCTATTTCCTTGCCCAGAGCCTGCAACGCGCCAACTTCCGCGCGGAGCTCGAGAACGAACTACATCGCGACGGCATGCCGGATGTCAGCGAGTCCGGCTCGGTGGCTGGCGCGCTGCACCGGGTATGGGCCGACGTAAAGGCCAAACTCGGCGGTGGCGACTCGTCCTTGCTCGAGGCCGCGGAAGAGGGTGAGAAATCCGCCCTCGACGTGTACAGGGACGCCCTGGAGCAGGATCTGCCGCTGCCTGTGCGCGAACTCCTCAGCGAGCAGCAGGCGCATCTGCTCAACTCGCAGGAGTACATCCAGCGCAACCGCGAGGAACTGGTGAAGGCCTAAGCGCGTCACACGCACAAGGTTGCAGCAAGGGCGGCCACCCGGCCGCCCTTGCTGCGTCTCCTGAAACGTCCCAACTTCAGACAGGAATCCTTTTCCTGAACGGGTCATCGTAAATAGGGGCGCTTTTCCTCAGTTGGCGACTTGGAAAGGACGCGATAGTCTACCGATAGTTAGACCCGCAGCTGCCGTTCCCGCTGAATCCTGGCGAGGAAGACCCATTGCGAGGTAGGTGTCTGAAAGCGCATCGCCTGGGAGGTGGCTATGAATCAGCAGGTCAAGGATCTCATTCAGAAATTGGGCGAGGCGATCCATGAGTCTGTCTCAGACTCAGACCAGATCGCCGGAGTGGTGCGGGAGATCCGCGAGCAGGGCTTCGATGTCCTGCTGATGCTCGAGGCCACCATCGGCCTGAACGAGCTGGAAGAGGCCGAGGCCGCGGACGGCGAGTCCGAAGACCCCGTCGAAGGCCCCTTCACCCGGCACGATCTCACGTTCCTCAAGTCCCTCCGGATCACCACAGAGGAGCAATCGGCTCTGGGCGACGGCAATGACGGCGGCAGCGCCGACAAGCAGTCGGGTACCTAGCACCGGGTCGCCCCCATCGTCGCGGTGGGCGGTGTTCGGAGCGTGTTCCGCGGCAAATCGCTTCACTTTGACCGCTCTCGTCGCGCGAGCCCGGCTCCATCGCGGGACATGTCTTCTAACGCTCTCATCCCACTGATACAATTCGCGCCATCGGTTGTAAGGGTTTTCTTCTAGGTGTCCTTTTTGCCTCCAGTTGGCATCCCAGCATGGGGCGAAGGACAGTATGGGCTCTCCCGCGCAGGGATTGCCTTGAGGGTGCAGGACGATGAGAGACACACTGGGCGTACTGCTGGCTGGTGGAGCCGGCGAGAGACTTTTTCCCCTAACCCGCGACCGTGCGAAGCCCGCGGTTCCCTTTGCAGGGCAATACCGCATCATCGACATCACCCTGTCGAACTGCATCAACTCGGATCTGCGTCACGTGTACATCCTGACGCAGTACAAAGCGCTCAGCCTCAATCGCCATATTCGTGAGGGCTGGGGACCGGTGGTGGCTTCCGAGCTCGGTGAGTTCATCGAGATCCTGCCGCCGATGCAGCGCGTGTCCAAGTCCTGGTACCAGGGCACAGCGGACGCCGTCTTCCAGAACATCTACTCCATCGGTTCGGAAGAGCCGAAGCGCGTGCTGATCCTCTCCGGCGATCACATCTACAAGATGAACTACGCGCTGATGCAGGAGCACCACCTGGCTTCAGGCGCGGAGGTCACGCTGGCGACCCTGCCGGTCGCGCCCAACGAGGTCTCGGCATTTGGTGTGGTCGAAGTCGGCAAGAACGGCGAGGTCATCGGCTTCGTCGAGAAGCCGAAGGAGACAGCCATCCGCTCGCCCTTCAATCCCGACATGGTCGATGTCTCGATGGGCATCTACCTCTTCAACACCGACGTCCTGCTGCCGGAGCTCATGCGTGACGCTGAGGATCCCGACTCGAAGCACGACTTCGGCCACGACATCCTGCCGAAGCTGCTCGGCAAGTACAAGGTCCAGGCCTACAACTTCGTCGACGAGAACAAGCAGCGCGCACTCTACTGGCGCGATGTGGGTACGCTTGAGGCCTACTACGAGGCCAACATGGACGTGGCCTCGGTCGCCCCTGTCTTCAACCTCTATGACAAGGCGTGGCCCATGCGCACGCGGCCATACCAGTATCCGCCGGCGAAGTTCGTCTTTGGTGAGCCGGGCCGTACGGGCATGGCGATCAACTCGATCGCCTCGGCGGGCTGCATCATCTCGGGAGCTGTGATCCGCAACTCGGTGCTCTCGCACGATGTGCGCGTCAACAGCTATGCGGATGTCGATTCGAGCATCATCTTCTCGCACGGTAACATCGGCCGCCATTGCCGCATCCGCCACGCCATCATCGATCGCGACGTCCACATTCCGGACGGCACCGTGATCGGCTACGACCCGGCCGAGGACAAGAAGAACTACTTCGTCACGCCTTCGGGGCTGACCGTGGTGACCCGCGACTACTCGGTCTACGAGAACCCCGTATCGCCAGGCTTCCTGGGCGGCTTCTAGTCACGTCGTCTCCAGCAGGAAAGAGCCCGGTTCAGAGACTCCCGCAATGAGCGGGCCTCCGAACCGGGCTTTTCTGTGTGAGCAGTTGCCGTGTCTACTCCACGTGATAGTTCGGCGCCTCACGCGTGATGACCACGTCATGCACATGGCTCTCGCGCAGTCCTGCGCCGGAGATGCGGATGAACTTCCCGTTTTTCTGCAGCTCTTCGATGCTGCCGCAACCCAGGTAGCCCATGCCGCTCTTCAGGCCGCCGACGAGCTGGTACACCATCGCCTCCAGCGGTCCACGATGAGGCACGCGGCCTTCGATGCCCTCCGGCACGAACTTCGCCAGGCGGTTGCCGCTGGACTCCTGCTTGAGCTCGATACGCTCATTGCGCGTGCTCGGTGAGATATCGTCCTTGCCCTGGAAGTAGCGCTCCCCGGAGCCTTGCGCCATCGCACTCAGCGAGCCCATGCCGCGGTAGGACTTGAAGCTGCGGCCCTGGTACAGAATCGTCTCGCCTGGGCTCTCATCCACGCCCGCAAACAGTGAGCCCATCATGCACACGCTGGCGCCTGCTGCGATGGCCTTCGTGATGTCGCCCGAGTACTTGATGCCACCATCGGCGATGATCGACACGCCGTGCTCCCGTGCCGCGCGGCTTGCTTCTGCGATTGCGGTGATCTGCGGCATGCCTGCGCCGGTGACCATGCGTGTGGTGCAGATGGAGCCTGGACCGATGCCGACCTTCACCGCATCTGCGCCCGATTCGATGAGCGCCTTCGCGCCGTCGTAGGTCGCAATGTTGCCGGCGAAGAGGTCGACGTCAGGAAACAGCCGCTTACACTCGCGAACGGCTTCGAGCACGCGCGAGGAGTGACCATGGGCGGAATCGATCGCCAGAGCGTCGACGCGCATCTTCACCAGCTCGGCGGCACGCTCCAGGAAGTCTCCCGTAGCGCCGATCGCGCCCGCCACGCGGAGGCGACCCTGCGCATCCTTACTGGCGTTGGGGTACTTCAGCTTCTTCTGGATGTCCTTGACGGTGATCAGGCCCTTGAGCTCGTAGGCATCGTTGACGACGAGAAGCTTCTCGACGCGGTGCTGGTGCAGGATGTGCTCCGCGTCCTCCAGGGTGGTACCCACCGGTACCGTGATCAGATTCTCCTTGGTCATCACGTCCGCGATCGGGATGTCCGTGCGCGAAACGAACCGCAGGTCGCGGTTGGTGAGGATACCCACCAGCTTGCCACCCTTGGTCACGGGCACGCCGGAGATCTTGAAGCGGCGCATCACATCGAGCGCATCGGAGATGGGGCGGTCGGGGCTGATGGTCACGGGGTCGACGATCATGCCCGACTCAGAGCGCTTCACCTTGTCGATCTCACCCGCCTGCTGTTCGATGGTGAGGTTACGGTGTACGACGCCCAGGCCACCCTGCTGTGCAATTGCAATCGCCAGTCGCGATTCGGTGACGGTATCCATCGCTGCCGACATCAGCGGAGTGGCCAGCGTGATCTTCTTCGTCAGCTGGACCTGTGTGCTGACCTGCGTCGGAACTACGTCCGAGTACGCAGGTACGAGCAGGACGTCATCAAACGTCAGTGCTTCGGGAATATGCGTTTCGATCATCTTTCTATTGTTGCACCGGACGCGGGTGGGTGTGTTCCAGCCCCGAGAAACCGAAAGGCCGCCGCCTCGGGGAGGAGGCGGCGGCCGGGATGGCGAATCGTGGTGCGGGCTTACTGAACAACCGTTACCGTAAGCGACTTGCTCACGCTCCCAAACGCATTCCTGGAGGTCAGTGTGTAGGTCGTCGTCGCAGTGGGTGAAACCGAGACGGTGCCGTTACGCATGAAGCCAGCCTTGTCGACGTAGCTGTAGGAGGCGCCGGGAGCCACGGCCGTGAGAACCACGGTAGCTCCGGCCTTTACGCTCGTCGCCGATGCCGTGAACGACTGGATCGTGGGCGCTGCACCTGTTGCCGGAGGGGTCCACATCGTGCTCACGGTTCCCATGGTGACGACTTCGAACGCGCTGGACGGCACCGCGCTGAGCGAGCTCAAGTCGTTGTCATCCCAGCGGTTGTCTTGCGTTCCCTGGAAGAACATCGTCGTTCCGTTGTCCGCAAGAATCATGCCGTAGTTCTTCATCGCCGTCAGGATGATCTGGTTTGTCTTGGAGTAGTGCGAGATGTCGAAGCCGGCCTTCAACCGGATCCTCATGCCGATGATGTTGTCGGTCCCCCACAGGTTGCCGGAAGAGTGGGTGGCCGGAGCGACGTAATAGCCATCCTGCGGACCGGTCTTGGTGTACTTCGCGGTAAACCGGATCGCGTGGTTGATGCTTCCGGCAATGATCTCGTCGTAGCGGATGAGGCCCTCAAAGACCGAGAGGCCGGCCGCATCGGCCGAGGTGTACCCGTACGGACGTTTTTCCGGGGTCGTCATGTCCCACAGAGCGGAGTCGCTGGCGGACCAGGCGCCGTTGCAGCTCGAGGCCGTCCAGTACTCGTAGTCGACGCAGGAGTTGCGATCGAGAACCAGCACATGCTGGTCTCCGGCAGGTGCCGTGCAGGCCAGGGGATTCCCCTCGATCGGAGCGTTGGCCGGTACGGGCGCCACGGTGATGTCGCTCTCCGAACCGTAAAGGTTGATGGGAACCGAGACGTTCGGCTGCGTGCGTGAGTCGACCACGACGTAGGGGATGCCGTATTGCGTGCCGAAGTCGGGGTGCAGGTTGTATCCAGCCAGGTCTCCGGCCGTGTTGATGATTGTGGCAGAGCTCGGATCGACCGTGGCGGAGCTGATGTTCTGGTGCCAGGCATCGGTCGACGCGGGAACAAACCCGTTCAGCGCACCGTTTACGCCCAGGCCCATGCCGGAACACAAGCTGTTGGCCGGCGTGACGGCGCTGCCGACGGAGCGCTGAAACGCGTGGACATGCACGGGGGCAATAGGCAGGGTCGCTGCGGAGCCGGACTGCGCGAGCACGGCGCTCGCTGCGAGGAGGATCAGGGTGCTACGGGGGGTGGCCATCGTCGTCTCCAACGCCTGGCGCATGGTTGGGATGACCACTCGCTCTCACAAGCCCCGCTGAAACGCCCATGAGGCGCTCCGGAGCCTTGTGTTCTAGCCGAGGTGGCAGCATCCCTGTGCGCGCACAGGTCGTTCGTACTTCTCTCGTGTACGTCGGCAGTAGAGACGGCTTTGGTCAGAGGGTTGAGGCGACGAGTAATGACATTTTGGTTACTAGAGTACTGGTACTCCCGATTCGGTCCCCTGAAAGGAAACACAATCGGGTCCGACGCTGGTTTCTGTACGTAAAGTGCACAAAATCGGCCAAACTTAGCGAACTTCGACGACGACCTCTGTGCTCGTGGAGCCGTACTCATTTCGCGCAGTGAGCTTGTAGTGCGTCGTCTGCGTGGGTCTCACCACAACCGACCTCCCGCGCAGGAATCCGGTCTGGTCAATGTAGGAGTACGACGCTCCTTGAACGTCAGCCGACAACGTCACAGGCATCCCCGCCTTGCTCACGGCAGGTGAGGCGGTAAAGCTGACGATCCGGGGCGGCGCGCCCTTCGGCGCTTCTTCCGTGTTGGAGGCCGGGCCCATCTCCAACACGTCGAAGTCGGTCGCATGCACGGTCGTCAGCTGCTTCAGGTCCTGATCGTCCCAGCGTGGATCGCGCGTTCCCTGGAAGAACATGTTTGCGCCGTTGTCCGCAAGGATCAGGCCATAGCGCTTCATCGCGTTCAGGATGATCTGGTTGGTCTTTGAATAGCGCGAGACGTCAAAGTCTGCCTTGAGCCGGATGCGCATACCCATCACGTTGTCCGTGACGAGACTTTGCCCGGCGCCGTGGTTTGCCGGGGCCACGAACAGCGACCCATGCTGGCCCCGGCGGGTAAATCGAGCCGTGAAGCGAAGCGCATGGTCAATGTGTCCGGACAGAATCTCGTCATAGCGCACCAGTCCCTCCAGAATCGACAGTCCGGCGGCGTCTGCGGATGTAAACCCGAACGGGCGTCGATTCGGGGTCTGGAGGTCGAACATGGCCACATTTGCGGCACTCCATTCCCCATTGCAGGTGGAAGCCACAAAGTACTCGTACGCGCTGCAGGTCTTGCGGTCGACGAGAATCAGGTGCTGGTCGCCGCCGCTCTCGCTGCAGGCCGGCATAGTGCCCTCCGTCACCGCGCTACGCGGCAGGGGAACGGCCGTCACGTCACTTTCGCTGACGTATTGATTGATCGTGACGAAGCGGAAGGGCGTCGTGTCTGAGTCGACGACGTTATAGGGAATCCCGAACTGGCTGCCGAAGTCCGGATGGAGAGGAGCCGCGTTGAGATCCAGCTTGCGCCTGGAGAAGTCGGCGGAGTCAGCGGCTCGAGGCGCCGCACTGACGTCCTGGTGCCAGGCGTCCGAGGCGTCCGGCACAAATCCGTTGAACGCGCCATCCGCACCAACGGACATCGCGCTGCAACTCGCTGGGCTAGCCGAGCTCCGGGTGATGGCGGTGGTCGGCTGTTGCACCACGGCCGCCGGCTTTGGCGACTTGCAGGAGAGCAGCGGAAGTGCGGCGAGCAGCGCAAGCTGGGCGCGGAAGTTCTTTGTCATGCGGTACTTCCGGTGCGGTTCGAAATCCCGAAGAGAGGCGGCCCAAAGTTTACAGGTCGCGACGGTTCGGGCGCTCTGCCACGTGCAGGGAGTCGGTTCGCGCCAGTATACCGTTGGCAAGCCGGGGATCGCCCAAAGCCCGGTTGCTCCCCGCCACGAAGCCCTCTGGATTCTGAAGCTACGGAAGGCTTGAGTTCGCTTTGCGGTTGTCGTACACTACCGGTGCAGACGAATCCGTTCTGCCAGCGCTGGCGAACCTGCCAGCCACGCCGTGATCGCACCGGCCTGAGACTGGCGGAAAAGAGGAGTGGGCTAACGCCCACTTTTTGTTTGCCCTGAAATCAGGCTGGCGCGTTTCGACGCTGCGCTAAGTCTGGACCGTGATCGGCGTCTCTGCCGTGCGGCCTGTACCCGAAGCACAACGCGTCCTTAACACTGGTGTCTTGCGATGGCTGTTGTGCTGGACAAAATTCGAGATGCTGCCGACCGGGTTGCGGCATCGCATGGGCTTGACGTGGTCGACCTGGAGTTCACGGGCGGCGGAAAGCATCGTGCCCTGCGTATCTTCCTCGAAAAGAACGCGGAGGAGCGCGCCAAACTGGCCGCGCTTGCACTGATCCCCGCCGCTGATTCGGACGGACAGGTTGCGCTCCCCCAGGGAGTACCCGCCGAGGCCCTCAGCGGCATCACACACGAGGACTGTGCGCTCTTCGCCAGTGACTTCGGGACGCTCGCCGACGTGGAAGATCTCGTCCCCGGCGCCGAGTACACGCTAGAGGTCTCCTCTCCCGGGCTCGAGCGCAAGCTGCTCAAGCCTGCCGATTACAGCCGCTTTACGGGCTTCCTGGTGAAGCTCCAGACTTTCACTCCGGTAAATGGCAACCGCCAGTTCACCGGCCGACTGACCAGTTTTGACGGACTCCGGCTCACGCTGGATCTCGCCGCCATCCAACAAAAGGGCAAGGCCGCCCGCAAGAACACCCAGGCCTCACCGACCGTCGAACTCGACCTGGCCAATGTTGAAAAGGCCCATCTGGTCGCAGAAATTTAGGAAAGGACAGTGGTTAAGAGAACAGTGAGTAGAGAGTAGACGGGCCGCATGCACGCGCGGCAGACGCGGATTCAACGTCTACTCACTGCTCTCTAACCACTACTCAGTCGCACTTATGGCAAGCCCTCTGTATCAAACGATCGAACTTCTCTCGCGCGAGAAGGGAATTGAAGCCGAAGTCGTCGTTGGCGCCGTTGAAGACGCCATCGCCCTCGCGACTCGCAAGTTCTACAAGACGCAGGAAAATATGCGTGGCGAGCTCGACAAGGAGACCGGCGAGATCCGCGCGTACGTCTACAAGACCGTCGTCGAAGGCGATGAGCAGGTCGAAGACGCCGAGAACCAGCTGACGCTGGAGGCTGCCCGCGAACTCGCTCCCGAGGTCGAGGTCGGCGGTGAGCTGCGCTTCTACAAGGACACCACCCCGCTCGGTCGCATCGCAGCGCAGATGGCCAAGCAGGTCATCTTCCAGAAGGTCCGCGAGGCCGAGCGCGACACCGTGTTCAACGAGTACGCCCACCGCGCCGGGGAGATCCTCAACGCCACCGTGAAGCGCTCTGAGCCGATGGACGTGATCTTCGACCTCGGCAAGACGGAAGCCCGCATGCCCAAGCGCGAGCAGTCGCGCCTGGAGCAGTTCGCCGTCGGCGAGCGTGTTCGCGTCGTCCTGCTGCGCGTGGACCGCGCCGCCAAGGGCCCGCAGGTCATCGTCAGCCGCGCAGCGCCGGGTCTGGTGCAGTCGCTCTTCCAGAGCGAAGTTCCCGAGATCTACGACGGCACCGTGCAGGTCAAGGCCATCGCCCGCGAGGCCGGTGAGCGCACCAAGATCGCCGTGCAGTCCCGCGACAAGGACGTCGACCCCGTCGGCGCCTGCGTCGGCATGAAGGGCATGCGCGTGCAGTCGATCATCCGCGAGCTTCGTGGCGAGAAGATCGACATTATCGAGTACTCGGACGAGATCACCACCTTCGCCGAGAAGGCTCTGCAGCCCGCCAAGGTCTCGCGCGTATCGATCGCCGACCTGGCCGAGAAGCAGCTCGAGGTCATCGTCGACGACACCCAGCTCTCGCTGGCGATCGGCAAGAAGGGCCAGAACGTCCGCCTCGCCGCCAAGCTGCTGGGCTGGAAGATCGACATCAAGAGCGAGGAAGAGAAGCGCCAGGAGGTCGAGCAGCAGATGCAGGCCATGAGTGGCGGACCCTCTACCCCGATCGAGCAGGTTGTCGAGCTGGGTGAGCACGTGATGGAGAAGCTCATCGCGGCCGGCATCACCACGGTCGAATCGCTGGCGGATATGACTGCCGAAGAGCTGGGTGAAATCCCGGGCATCGGCGAGAAGACGGTCGAGAAGATCGCCGTCGCCGTCCGCCACTACTTCGGTCATTACGAAGAAGGTGAAGTTCGTCCGGAGCCTGTGGTGGGTGAAGAGAATCCAACCACTGTGCCGGAACAGACACTCGCTGAGGGCGAGGTAGCGGTGGCTGCGGCCGCCGAGACCGACGCCGCCGGCGACGAGGAGCATTCGCTGACCATGACACCTGAAGAAATTCTCGCCAGGCAGGCCGGCTCCGACGGAGCCACAGAGGTTGACGACGTGTCGACCGAGGACATCGCGGACGCCGAGGACGAGATCTCGCGTTCGGACGCGAACGACGATGCCGACGCCCGCGAAGAGGCCATCGAGTTAGACAACGACACGATGGACTCGCTGGTCGAGATGTCGGAAGAGACCTCGACCGAGGGTATCGACGAGTAACAGGATTCGGCACGGCGGAGCTGCAAAGCTCCGCCGTGCTGCCACGAAACATGCGGAGATTCGGCGTGCAGACGGCGAATATCACGTAAAACGCAGGTGAACTCTGGCAAGAACCTTGCCAGTCAAGGCAACGTTCAAGGGATAATAACCTTGAACCCAGCTCCTAAACGAAGAGGCTGAAATGAACAGCTAGCGCCTAGGAAACGGGCCGCGCGATGCGCGTCGCCCCTGGTACCGAGAAGGAATAGATGAGCAAAGTCCGCATCAATGATCTGGCCCGCGAGCTTGAGGTCAAAAGCAAACCGATTCTCGACGCTCTGATCGCCGTTGGCGTCACGGAAAAGAAGACCCATTCTTCCTCGATTGAAGAGGATGAAGCAGAGAAGGTGCGCGCTTTCTTCAATAAGAGCGTTCGCACGGCTGGCTCTTCGAGCCGCCAGGGTTCGGGCGACCGGCCCAGATTTGATCTCTCACACGCCTCCAAGCCAGGCGACGCGCTGAAGGCAATCCTCGAGCGCAAGCAGGCAGAGACCGTTGCTCGGACCTCTCCGCCCCCGGCTGCAGCTCCGCAGCGCCCGGCCGTGGCCGTAGCTCCGCCGTCCAGCCGCCCCGTCGTGGCAGCTGCGCCGCCGCGCCCCGCAGGCGCACCGGTTGCAAGCGCCCCCGTTGTGGCGGCCGCTCCACGCCCGGTGCTTCCTGCTCCGACTTCGACCCATTTCACGCCGCCGGCCGACCCCTCGGCCCCGCCGCGCCGCGTCGTCATGCCGCAGCCGCGTCAGGCTGCCAACGTCACCATGCCCGGAGCTCGGCCGGTCGTTGCCCCCGGAGCTCCGCGCCCCGTGGTTGGCGGTCCCGTCGTTGCTCGCCCCGGCGTGACCTCCGCCTCCGCAGTTGCCTCTGTTCCCCCGGCGGCGCCGGTCGTGGTCAGGCCTCCTGCTGCACCGGCGGTTCCGGCCGCCGCTGCTGCTGCCCCCGTTGTTGCCTCTCCGGCTGCCGCAGCGCCCCAGGTCAGCGCGGCACCGGCTGCTGCGGCACCGGCTGCTCCGGCCACTCCGCCAGTTCCGGTCGCTGCTGCCGCTCCCGTCGCTGAAGCACCAGTGCCTGTCGCGGCCGCCGCTGCTCCGGTAGCTCCCGCGGTTCCAGGTGCTCCGGTCCGCCGCGTCATCATGCCGCAGACTGGCCCTCGCCCGACCTACACCGCTCCGGCGGTGGTTCCCGGCACGGTTCGCCGTCCTATCTTCGAACGCCCGCGTCCCGGCGGCCCTGGTGGCCCCGGAGGTGCACCCGGCGCTCCGGGCATGCGTCCCGGCGGTCCTGGCGGCCCCATGGGCCCTGGCGGTCGCCGTCCCATGCACCCGACTCGCACCTTCCCGGGCGGCCCTGGCGGCGGCCCCGGTGGTCCGGGCGGACGTCCCGGCTTCCCACCGCGCCCTGGCTTCGGTGGTCGCCCCGGCGGCGGTCCTGGTGGCCCCGGCCGTGGTCCAGGCCTGCTTCCTCCGGCTGAGGCGGCGCCCGCTCCGGGCCGTCCGCGTGGCGGAGCGCAGCGTGGCCGTGGTGGTCCCCGCTACGAGAAGAATAAGGAAGTCGCACTGAAGGGATACGCGCCCAGCCGTGGCGCGGCCATGATCCCGCAGGGCGAACTGCCCATCACCAAGCACATCACCGTGACGGAAGGCATCTCGGTCAAGGACCTCGCCGAGAAGCTCGGAGTCCGCGGCAAGGATCTCATCGCGACGCTGCTCATGAAGGGCGTGTTCGTGACGGTCAACCAGTCGCTCGATGCCGAGCTGGTGAAGGAAGTCTCCCGCCAGTTTGGCGCCGACACCAACATCATCTCCGTGGAAGAGCAGATCGAGAACGAGGCGATCGAGGACCTCATCGAGTCCACCGAGGGCATGGTCGAGATCACCCGCGCCCCGGTCGTCACGATCATGGGTCACGTCGATCACGGTAAGACCTCGCTGCTCGACGCCATCCGTTCCACCGATGTCGCCGGTGGCGAAGCCGGTGGCATCACCCAGCACATCGGCGCGTACAAGGTCCGCATTACCAAGGAAGACTCTGCGGCCTTCGGTCGCGAGATCGTCTTCCTCGATACGCCGGGCCACGAGGCCTTCACTCGCATGCGCGCCCGCGGCGCCAAGATCACGGACATTGTCGTGGTCGTGGTCGCGGCCGACGATGGCGTAATGCCCCAGACGCTCGAAGCCATCGATCACGCCAAGGCCGCGAAGGTTCCGATCATCGTCGCCGTCAACAAGATCGATAAGCCCGACGCAGACCCAACCAAGGTCATGAACCAGCTCGCCGCTCGCGGCGTTCAGGCTACCTCCATGGGGGGTGACGTCGAGTTCGTCGAGGTTTCGGCCAAGAAGCGACTCAACCTCGACTCGCTGGAAGAGATGATTCTCCTCGTCGCCGATACCAACGAGCAGAAGGCTCAGCCTGAGCGTCCCGCTGTCGGTACGGTCATTGAAGCCAAGCTCGATCGTGGCCGCGGCGCCGTCGCTTCCATCCTCGTGCAGAACGGAACCCTGCGTACCGGCGACAGCTACATCGTCGGCAACACGTTCGGCAAGGTTCGCGCCATGTTCGACGATCGTGGTCGCGAGATCAAGGAAGCCGGTCCCTCGACCCCCGTCGAGATCCTGGGCCTCGAGTCCATGCCGGATGCAGGCGATACGTTTGTGGTGATGGCCGATCGCGACCGTGCCAAGGAGATCGCTCGTTACCGCACACTCAAGGAGCGCGAAGCGCAGCTCGCGAAGACCTCGCGCGTGTCGCTCGAGGGCCTGGCGGAACAGATCAAGCAGGCCGGCATGAAGGACCTCAACATCATCCTCAAGGGCGACGTGCAGGGCTCGGTCGAAGTGCTGGCCGATTCGCTGCAGCGTATGTCGACCGAGAAGGTGCGGGTCAAGGTGCTTCACTCCGGCGTCGGCGCCATCACCGAGAGCGACGTGCTGCTGGCGTCGGCTTCCAATGCGGTGGTCATCGGCTTCAACGTCCGTCCGGATCGCAAGGCGCAGGAAGTGGCCGAGCGCGAGAACGTGGACATCCGTCTGCACTCGATCATCTACGAGCTGCAGGACGAGATGACCAAGGCGATGTTCGGCTTGCTCGATGCCGTCTACCGCGAAGTCTACGCAGGCCGCGCCGAGGTGCTCAACGTCTTCAAGATCACCAAGGTCGGTCAGATTGCCGGTTCGGTGGTTCGCGATGGTCTCATCAAGCGCGACAACCAGGTCCGCGTCCTCCGCGATGGAGTCGAGGTCTGGAAGGGCAAGATCGCCTCGCTCAAGCGCTTCAAGGACGACGTCAGCGAAGTCCGCCAGGGCGTCGAGTGCGGTATCGATCTCGCCGGCTACAAGGACATCAAAGTCGGCGATATCGTCGAAGCCTTCACCACGGAGAAGGTGGCTGCCGAACTCGGCCGCAACACCGCCGAGGCCAAGAAGGAACAGATGGCCGAACTCGCCGCGGCGAAGAACGCTGCCGACGAAGCCAAGCGCGCCGAAAACGCATAAACTGCAACCTCTACTCAAACCACAAAGGCCCGGACATTGTCCGGGCCTTTGTGTCTTTGAGCATCTTGAGATCAAGGAAGAAGGCCGTACGCATCTACCCACAGATGTGCGGCTGATCTCCTATGGAGTGCCCGCAATCTTCGGCTCCGGTGGCGTCTTCTCAAACAGCGAACGATGCAACACGCCCGCGATGATCGCGCCCGCAATTGGCGCAACCCAGAACAGCCATAGCTGCTGCATCGCCCAGCCGCCGCAGAAGATCGCCACCGCGGTCGACCGCGCCGGGTTCACACTGGTATTCGTCACCGGGATGCTGATCAGGTGAATGAGCGTCAGCCCGAGGCCAATCGCGATCGGAGCAAATCCCTGTGGCGCGCGCGAGTGCGTCGAGCCCAGGATGATCAGCAGAAAGACGCCCGTCATCACCACCTCACACAGCGCCGCCGCGACCAGCCCATAGCCATCCGGCGAATGCGCGCCATAGCCATTCGACGCGAAGCCCGCGTGCACATCGAAGCCCGCTTTGCCGCTTGCGATGCCATAGAGGATCGCCGCACCTACCGCGCCGCCCACCAGCTGCGCCGCGATGTACCGGGGCGCGTCCTTCCACGCAAACCGCCCAGCGGTCGCCAGCCCAATCGTTACTGCGGGGTTGAGATGACAGCCTGAGATATGTCCCACCGCGTACGCCATCGTCAGGACCGTGAGACCGAACGCCAGCGCGACGCCCGCGAAGCCAATGCCAAGATGCGGATATCCGGCAGCCAGTACAGCGCTGCCGCATCCTCCAAGCACAAGCCAGAGTGTGCCGAGGAACTCGGCTGAGAGACGCTTACCCATAGGTTCCGTTCCTTTACGTGCATGGTTGCGGGTAGCCGGAAGACCCCCGGCTTGCACCGTTCTAGGCCCGAGAATTTTGTGTTCTACCAACTTAACAGGGAATGAGTAAATACCGCACCAGTTTTTGCCCAAAAGACTGCGTTCGACTCTGCTCGGTACTAGGAAAGATCCTCGAAAGAGGATGGTCGCTTAAATAGCTTTTTCAATTTCGAACCATATACTGGCCCCCTACGAGGCAGTTTCTTCTTGGGGATTAGACCCCATTCACTCCAGAGGGTAGAGGAAACCTCATGCCAACGCGGATCGCTAAAAGGACCGTCGGGTGGCATCACCCGAAACGTGACCCAATTCCACTCTGGGTCTCCGTAGTCATAATGTTCCAGCCATATGAGCCTTTTTGGCGGGATGTTGAATCTCTCGCAGACCTGAAAGCATATTAGCTCGACATTATTTGTGATGCTCTGCCCCGGGTTTCCGCACGGCGCAATGCAAGCAATGGCGATTGCTCCATTCGGCAAGTCGATGCGTTCAATCAAGCAAACACCATCAATATCTCCGTGCGACTTGTAAGCAAACAAATCAGTCTGGTCGACTACTTGCCACAGTGGGTAATTCCACTGGCGGTTGAGTACTTCGAAGCCCGCGTTGTCCTGATCCCGAGCATGCTGAAACGCGGATTCGTCGCGCAAGAGCGGCAGGATAGGGTTAGCTGCTTCCGTGACTTGCGAATTCTCGGTTGCCAGATCGACCTGGGCTCGATTTGCTTTGTAAAGCTGCTCCCGATACAGCCGCACTTCATCCTCCGTCAGCCCTTTTGCTTGACTAGTCCGAGAGTCATACTCGTCGTGGTGGTCAAGACAGAGATAAACTAGGTTCCCGATATCGCCGTCACTGCGATCTTTATTCAGGTGCGCTATTTGCCCCTTCTTCACCTCGTTGATGTCGTGCAGGTAAAAGCAGACGCAGCAACGCCTTCGGGATTGGGACAATACCGTGGTCTCAACGGCTCTTGTTACGAAGGCTCGGGGTGGCTGCCTAGGGGGCCTCATATAAGTCGCAAGTATAGCCATGAAGCGAGTTGATCCCATAGGGCTTTGAGTGTGCTCCGCACGCCCAACTTCAGAATCGGATCAGGTAACTCGCCTTCACAAACAGCTGCCGGCCATCGTTCAGGTAGTTCTTTCCGCGCGGCAGAATCGGGTAGTTCTGGTTGCACTGCTGCGTGCCGGCGATGGTCGTACAGATCTGGTGATCGTAGTTGTCGAGGTTGTTGTTCCACCCGATGTAGAGCACCGTGCCGGGGTGTGGGAGCCACGTCACCAGCGCCTGCGTCTGCACCTGCTTGGTGCGTTGCAGCGAGGTCAGCGCGGGGTTCGCAAGCGTGGAGTCGTACTCCATGATGACGCGGGCCGACCATGCCCGGGTGAACTGGTAGTTCAGCTTCGTCCGGAAGACCTGCGTCTCGTACACCAGTTGGCCTCCATGGGTGGCGTGGTCGCGATCCAGCAGGTACGTATTGTCGTCGGTCAGCTGCTTGATGGGGTTGATGCTCACCAGCAGCTGCACTGAGTCCTGGTTCAGCAGAAACGGCGCCTGTCCTGTCACGGGGTTGTAGTTCACGTTGCCGCTGCGGAGAGCCTGCAGGTTGAAGTTCATCTGCGACCACGGCTGTCCGCGAGCCACGATGCCGCCAAAGTTCTCCGTGAAGTTGTGGTTCGCGGGCAGGGGATATCCGTTCTGCGGTCCGACCGTATCCGAGTTCTGTCCGAAGATTGGCGCGAGGACGATATCGCGAGGCAGGAGCCAGAACGGGTCGAAGGTCGAATAGTGATAGACCCGGTTGCCCGCGTGGTCGTAAGCGATGTTCTGGTTCGTCTCGAGGCCGAAGCTCTGATAGAACTTGTGCTTCGGAAACCACTGGTAGGTCGAGTGGAGATGGTCGCTGCGGATGTTCGAAGTCTGGAAGAAGCCGGAGGTCGTGACGAAGCCGCGGCTTACGTCCTGGTACTCATCGAACAGGCTGAAGGAGTGCCCGCTACGCTGCACCTGCAGATCGCTCGCTGGTCCAGCGTTATAGCCGGAAGGGAAGACGGTGGCTGCGCTGTCGGGGCGATTCTGCCTGGTTGCGCTCTCGACCATCTGGCCCAGGGCCGTCCAATGGCTGTTCATTCGCCAGGTAAAGTCCGCTCCGCCCACCCGGTTGAAGCCGCCACCGAACTCCTCGTCGGTGTACATCAGGCCGACGTTTGAACCCTTGTTCTTGCCCGTGCCGAGGTCTTGGCTCACGCGGCCAACATAAAACTGCGCCTTCTTGTTGTAGAGCGGATCGCCCGGCTGCACGGTCTGCCCTGGTTCGCGATCATCGACCGCCAGGATGCCAAGGTTCGTGCGGCCAACCTTGCCCGTGATGCGCCCTCCAAACTCGGGCCGGATGATGTTACGGGTGTACAGCAGCGTCATCGGCGTCGCAAAGTAACTTGCATTCTCCAGGAAGAACGGGCGCAGCTCGGGAAAGTACACCGGAAAGCGCTGATCCACCGTGAACTGCGGCTGGTCGCTTTCTACGTCCGAGAAGTCGGGGTTCACCGTGCCATCGAGCACAATCGAGTCCCGGATGACAGCCTTGGCTTCTCCGCCTGCCGTGCCTTCGAGGTGCCGCGTGGAGAAGTAGGGATTGTTCGGATCGACGGTCTGCAGCGAGTGCTCGTTTTGGCCGAGAGCGTAAGGGTTGAGCTGCACGTTATGGGAGCCGGTAGCCCCGGCGAGGCCGTCCATGTGCAGCGTGCCCTCCTGGCTCAGCTCGCCGTTCACGTTGGCTGAGACCCGCGGCCAGAAGTCGTTTTCGCTGTTGCGCGGCAAGTTGCGCCAGAAGACCACGCCCCAGTCCCCACCCCTGGGCGGGAACCGCAGGCTCTTGAACGGAATCACCATCAGGGCCATCCAGCCCTTGCGGGTGATGCGGCCCTCCGAGTCCCACACCTGGTCGTAGCTGTAGTCGGCGCCGTTGGCCTCGGTCCACGCCGCGTCCGCCTGCACACCGCTCGGGTTCACCTGGAACTCCACGCCGCGCTGGCGGTCCTGGAAGGGATCGAGGTTCACCGTGACGTAGTCGTCCTTGAGGATGTTCTCGCGCCGCGCGAGGTGCGTCCGGATCTGCTCCGGATGCTGGTCGAAGCACAGAAAGACGATGTAGAGCGCCTGCGTGGTGCGGCCGAGGTACACCTCGGTCGACTCCGTGCCCGGCGCTCCGTCGACCGGGGTGTTCTGGATGAAGTTCACCAGGTGGCCGAGCTTGTCCTGAAGCTCTGGCCGAGGCGTCATGCCGGGGAAGTCGGCCAGGGAGATGGGATGGTCAAGCAGTGGCACCTTGGCGTCCGACGCGGGCTGCGGCTTCGGTGGAGTCTCCGGCACAACGCTCGGTTTGGCCTGCCCTTGCTGCTGGGTCGCCACCTGCGCGCGGAGGCCTGTTGCTGGAGAAAAAATGCTCAGGGAGAGTGCGAACGCACCCAATCCCCAGCCGGACCCGGTCCTGCGAAACTTCACCTGCTTGCCACTCCTTGATTCCTTGGGGGAGACGTTTGGGGTTTAGACGAACGCAGCGCTATCTCGCTCAGCAGATTCCCCGTTGCAGATACGTTGACCGGGACGCGACGGTTCCGTCGCGACGCTGAATGCGGGATACTGGAATGCGATGAAGCTTCATGAAATCCAGGCGGCACTTCGCGACCAGCAGCTCGACGGCTGGCTCTTCTACGATCACCACCACCGCGACCCCATCGCCTACCGCATCCTCGGACTCGACGAGCAGAGCTTTGTCTCGCGCCGCTGGTTCTATTTTGTGCCGGCAGAGGGAGAGCCAAAGCGCCTGGTGCACCGGATCGAATCCGGCAAGCTGGATGCTGTTCCGGGAACGAAGGAAGAGTACTCGAGCTGGCAGGAACTCGAGCTGAAGGTGCAGTCGATGCTCGAGGGCTCGACCCGCATCGCCATGCAGTATTCCCCGCGCAACGCCATCATGTACGTCTCGATGGTGGACGCTGGCACGGTCGAGATGCTGCGCGCCTTTGGGAAGGACATCGTCAGCTCCGCCAACCTCGTGAGCCTCTTCGAAGCTGTTCTCACCGAGGATCAGATTGCCTCGCACTTTGCGGCGCAGCAGCGCGTGGATCGCGTCCTCCAGGCCGCCTGGCAGCGCATGGGAGAGGCCGTCCGCTGCGGCCATGGCGCGTCTTTGGATCGCCGCGAGATCACCGAGCGCGAAGTCGTGAACTTCATCCTCGAGGGCTTCGAGCGCGAGGGCCTGTTCCCCGACCACGGGCCCAACTGCTCGGCCGGCCCCAACTCCGCCGACTCGCACTATGAGCCCACGGTGGAGCACGCGCGAACCATCCGTTCGGGCGACTTTGTGCTCATCGACCTGTGGGCGAAGTTGGCTCACGATCCGAACGCCGTCTGGTACGACATCACCTGGACCGGCGTGGTCGATCGCGAGCCAACCGAACGCGAGCAGCACATCTTTACCACCGTCGCATCGGCTCGCGACGCCGCCATTCAGGTCGTCGAAGAGGCCTTCCTCGCGGGCAAGCCCATCGCCGGCTGGCAGGCCGACGCCGCCGCGCGCGCGGTCATCACGAATGCTGGATATGGCCCCTTCTTCACGCATCGCACCGGTCATAACATCGCCGTGGAGCTGCACGGCAACGGTGCGCACCTCGACAACCTCGAGACCCACGACGAGCGATTGATCCTGCCCAATACCTGCTTCTCCGTCGAGCCCGGGCTCTACTTCAACGGCGAGTTCGGCATCCGCAGCGAGGTGAACATGATCGCGCGTCCGGGCAAGGCCGTCGTATCCGGGCCCATCCAGCGCGAGCTGGTGAGGATCTAAGGAGTTCTCAGTCGCCCGTTGCCGGGGAACGGACAACGGGACACGGAGAACTTCTTCCGCTGCTAGAATCAACTCCGATGCCAACACCCGCTCAGCAGGCCCAGACGCGCGACCAGATCGCACAGCGTGTACCCGGCGAGAAGTCGAGCCTCCCCGCCATGGTTCTTGTCGCCGGTTGGCTCGTCCCCGGCGCCGGTCACTTGATCCTCGGCAAGTGGGTTCGCGGCGTGCTGCTGTTCGCCTCCATCGTGACGATGTATGTCCTCGGCCTCGCCCTCGCGGGCAAGATCTACAACCCCTCCACCGGCGACATCCTCGATATCCTTGGCTCGATCGCTCAATTGGGCAACGGTCTCGCGTACCTCCTCGCGCGAGTGATGGGCTGGGGAACGAACCCGGTGCTCACCACGGTCGCCGACTACGGCTCCAAGGCCCTGCTCATCGCTGGTTTGCTGAACATCATTGCCGCGGTCGATGCGCACTCGCTGGCCAACGGAAGGAAGGCCAGCTAGCATGCTCCTCTCGCACTTCAGCGCCGCAACGCTCTTCGCGCTCTGCATCTCGGTGGTCTTCGGCATCACGCAGCGCGCGGAGCCAAAGATGATGATCCGCTTCGGCGCCTTCTGCTTCGCGCTCTTCGTCGGCGGCCTCATTCTGGCCAGCTGGCTGATGTTCGCCATCAAGCACTAAGGCGGGTGCGTCCGGACCGTCGGGTTCTTGCGTCTGTAACTCCAGCCCGGAGCTCCAGACTCTCCACTCGTAGCTGGTTCATAGCCATTAGCCAAAAGCTAACGGCTAAAAGCTAACCCTAAATTTTCTCCACCACCACTGCTGTCCCATACGCCAGCACCTCGGTAACGCCCTGCATCAGCTCGTTCGCGTCGTATCGCATGGAGATGATAGCGTTGGCTCCATGCTCCGCTCCGTGCAGCATCATGCGGGCAAAGGCGTCCTGACGGGTCTTTTCGCAAAGCTCGCTGTACAGCGTGATGTCGCCGCCGACCAGCGTCTGGAAGCTTGCACCGATCGACCCAAACACGGAACGCGAGCGCACTACGATGCCACGCACGATTCCCAGGCTGCGCACGATCCGGTAGCCGGGAAGCTCCAGCGCCGTCGTCACCATGTCCGGTCCCAGTGCGCCGATCCCCGGCGCTGCAAATCCCTCGTTGAAGCTCATCGTCGTGCCTCCGTCGTAATTTCCTGTGCCGCGGGTAAGGCTAACAGTACTTGGCTACGCGGCTGATTACCTTCGCAGATTCGCGACCAGCTCCCGCACAGCGCCCGAGTCGATCGCCCTCGCCGCGAGTTCCACACCCTCGCGCAGGTTGGCCGCGACGCCCGCGGTCAGCAGAACCGCCGAGGCGTTCATCAGGACGATGTCGCGTCGTGCTCCGGATTCCCCCGCAAAGATCGAGGTCAGGATCGCAGCATTCTCCGCCGCATCGCCGCCAGCCAACGCTTCCAGCGGAGCGCGCGTAAGCCCAAACTCCTCCGGTGTCACGATGTAGGTGCGCAGCGAGCCGTTGCGCACCTCGGCGACCTCGCTCGGCCCGCTCAGCGCGAACTCGTCCTGTCCCTTCACACCGTCACCGTCGCCATGCACCACCAGTGCGTGCTCCGCGCCGAGCATCGCCAGCGCTTCACCCACCAGGGGCACCAGGCGCGCGTGGTAAACGCCCATCACCTGGCGGCGCGCGCCTGCCGGGTTCAGCAGCGGGCCCAGCACATGCAGTACCGTCCGCACCCCCAGAGCGCGACGCACAGGCATCACCGCCTTCATCGCTGGATGGTGCGAGGGAGCCAGCAGGAAGCAGAACCGGTGGGTGCGGAGAGCCTCGGCGGCAGCCTCCGGCGCGAGCTGAATCGGAATGCCCAGCGCCTCCAGCACGTCAGCCGAACCCGACCGCGAGGTGATAGCCCGGTTGCCATGCTTGGCGACCCTGGCCCCGGCGGCTGCAGCAACCAGCGCAGCGGCGGTGGAGATGTTGAAGCTCCCGGAAGCGTCGCCACCCGTGCCGCAGGTGTCGACCAGCTCGGACTGCTCGGCCAAGGACAATGGGAGCATCGTTGCTGCGGAGCGCATCGTCTCGGCAAAGCCTGCGATCTCGGCGGCGGTCTCGCCGCGCCCCGCCATGGCGCCCAGCAGCCCGGCCAGCTCCACCTCGCCGGCTTCTCCCGCGAGGATGCGTTGCATCAGCGCAGCGGCTTCGTATCGCGTCAGCGTGGCGCGAAGCTCCACCACGGACCGCAGTTCCTGTTGTATCGACATGCCGGTTAAGGCTACCAGTTAGGGCTCCCGGCATGAAAACAAACGCCACGCCGCCTCCTCCTCTGCAGATCCCGCCGCCGGCCCTTGCGTCCTCCGCGCCGTTGCGTTTGCCTTTGTCTTCTCCCACCCTTGTAACGTTGCAGTACGGTGACAGAACGCTTTCGGCGATAATCGTGCGATCCTGCTTGCTCACGCCTTTCGCGCGTCGATACCATACTCGCGTTGCCGCGCACGGACTTAACTGTGCCATACGACCCTCCGGAGCTCCCATGAAGATTCACGAGTACCAGGCCAAAGAGATCCTGCGCCGCTATGGCGTGCCCGTCCCCTCGGGCGAGATGGCCACCACGATCGAGGAGGCCGACAAGGCCGCCAAGCAGCTCTTCAGCGAAGGCAATGCCGTCGTCGTCGTGAAGGCACAGATCCACGCCGGAGGCCGCGGCAAGGGCGGCGGCGTCAAGCTGGCGAAGACCATCGAGGACGCGGATGCGCACTCGAAGGCCATCCTCGGCATGCAGCTGGTGACGCACCAGACCGGCCCTGCAGGGCAAAAGGTCCAGCGCCTGCTCATCGAGCAGGGCTCGGCCATTGAGCGCGAGCTGTACCTCGGCCTCGTCCTGGACCGCGCTTCGGGCAAGGTCGTCTTCATGGCCTCGCAGCATGGCGGCATGGATATCGAAGAGGTCGCGCACAACACGCCCGACGAGATCTTCAAGGAGTACTGCGATCCGGGCATCGGCCTGCAGGCATACCAGGCGCGCAAGCTGGCGTTCAAGCTGGGGCTGGCGAAGGAGCAGATTGGCGACGCGGTCAAGTTCATGTTCGGCCTCTACAAGGCCTTCATCGACACCGACTCGACGCTGATGGAAATCAACCCGTTCATCACCACCAAGGACGGCAAGCTCCTCGCGCTCGACTGCAAGATCAACTTCGACGACAACGCGATGTTCCGTCACAAGGACCTGAAGGAACTGCGCGATATCGCCGAGGAAGATCCGCTCGAGGTCGAGGCGTCGAAGTATGCGCTGAACTACATCAAGCTGGATGGCTCGATCGCCTGCATGGTGAACGGCGCCGGCCTCGCCATGGCCACGATGGACATCATCGAATACGCCGGTGGCAAGGCCGCTAACTTCCTCGACGTAGGCGGGGGAGCCAACCAGGAGCAGATCGAGAACGCGTTTGGGATCCTGCTGAGCGATCCGAATGTGAAGGCGATCTTCATCAACATCTTCGGCGGCATCCTGCGCGTGGATGTGCTTGCGACGGCAGTCGTTGCGGCGGCGCGAAAGCTCAACGTCACCCTGCCGATCATCCTCCGCCTGGAAGGCACGAACGTGGAAGAGGGTCGCCAGATCATTGCGGACTCAGGCCTCAAGGTCCAGATTGGCGCAACGATGAAGGAAGCTGCAGATCTCGCGGTCGCGGCGGCGAAGGGCTAGGCTCTCCCGTCCAGATCCCTGAGAGGTCGTTCATGTCTGCAATAGACGGAAAGAAAATCGCGATCGTCGGCGGAGGTCCGGGGGGCTTGACTCTTGCGCGGTTGCTCCAGATGCATGGGGCGGAGGTCGCAGTGTACGAGCGCGACACGAGTCGCGACGCGCGCATTCAAGGCAGCGCCCTCGATCTGCATGAGGACTCGGGGCTGGCGGCTTTGCAGGCTGCCGGCCTGATGGATGCTTTCTGGGCGAATCACCGGTCGGATCTCGATCGCCTCCGCCTTACCGACCAGCATGGAACGATCCTGCACGATCATCAGCGCACGATGTCCGGTGCAGGGAAGCGTCCGGAAATTGAGCGCGGTCCCTTACGCGAGCTACTGCTGGAGTCGCTGCATGCCGATACGGTGCACTGGGATCGAAAGCTGGAATCCGCAGTCCACCACGACGGCAAGGTGGCTCTGCAATTTGCCGATGGAGACACCGTGCTGGCCGATATCGTGATCGGTTGCGATGGGGCAAACTCGCGGCTGCGGGCGTTCGTCACGCCCAACCGCCCTTACTACGTCGGCATTACGCTCGTCGAAGGCAGCGTGCCAGCGGCAAAAGACACGGTGCCGGAGCTATGGGACCTGCTGGGCGGAGCCGCGCTGATGGCGCTTGGGAACGAGCGCACCCTGGGCATGGGAACAAAACCGGACGGTAGCCTTCTCTTTTATGCGGGAGTAAAGTCTCCCGTTCCGAACGGAAAGCAGCAACTCGAAGAAGCAGGCACGGCGGGCAAACGCAAAGCGTGGTTTTATGCCAACTTCGAAGGTTGGAGCGAACGTTGGGCTCCGCTCTTCGCGGAGGCATCCTCGCTGGTCTGGCGTCCGCTGCTTTCGTGTCCGGCGGATCAGTACTGGGATTCGCTGCCGAACGCGACCTTGATCGGCGATGCCGCGCATGTGATGCCGCCGTACGCCGGCGAAGGGGTAAATATGGCGATGCTGGATGCCCTGGTGCTGTCGCGGCAACTGCTTAACGGGCGCGATGCTGCCAGCGCCATCACAGCGTACGAGACGGAGATGTTTGCCCGCATGCGACACATGGCGGAAGACACGATGTCGAATACTGAAATCTTCTACGCGCCGGACGCGAGCACAAAGGTTGTCGCGATGTTCCAGGGTTTCGCACGTCGCTCTTCAGGCGATGTACCCGTTTCTGCAGCGTCAAATTGATCGAATGTTGAATTCGTAGTGAGCGCTCATGGCGCAGGTAAAGGGAGAACTCGATGTCAGTACTCGTAGGAAAAGACACTCGCCTGATCGTGCAGGGCATCACCGGCCGTGAGGGTTCGTTTCATGCCAAGGGTTGCGCGGAGTATGCGAAGCAGTTTGGCGTGGACCTCGTCGTCGGCGGCGTAACGCCCGGTAAGGGCGGCACAACGCACGAAGGCTGGCCGGTATTCAACACCGTCGAAGAGGCTCGCAAGGCCACCGGCGCCAACGCGACGATGATCTTTGTCCCGCCACCGGCTGCGGCGGATGGCATCCTCGAGGCCGTGGATGCGGGCATCGAGCTGATCGTCTGCATCACCGAAGGCATCCCCGTCCTCGACATGGTCAAGGCCTTCCCGCTGGTGAAGAAGTCCGGCTCCACGCTGATCGGGCCGAACTGTCCGGGTGTGATCTCGCCGGGCAAAGCGAAGATCGGCATCATGCCGGGGCGGATTCACAAGGAAGGCTCGGTGGGCATCGTGTCGAAGTCGGGCACGCTGACGTATGAGGCGGTATACCAACTCACGCAGCGCGGCATTGGCCAGTCGACGGCGATCGGCATTGGCGGCGACCCGATCATCGGGACGACGCACATTGATGCGCTGAAGCTGCTGAACGAGGACCCCGACACCGAGGCGATCATCATGATCGGCGAGATTGGCGGATCGGCAGAAGAGGCAGCGGCGGAATACATCAAGGCTCACGTGAAGAAGCCGGTGGTCGGCTTCATCGCTGGCCAGACGGCGCCTCCGGGCCGCCGTATGGGCCACGCGGGCGCGATCATCTCCGGCGGCGAAGGCACTGCCGCCAGCAAGATGGCCGCGATGGAAGCCGCAGGCATCACCGTGGTCAAGTCACCAGCTGAGATCGGCGACGCGATGGCGAAGCTGCTAGGCAGGGATTAGGGATTAGGGATTAGGGATTAGGAAGAGCGAGAGGGAGCGTGCTTCGGTGCGCTCCCTTTGCTTTTCGTGGATCAAAGATGGTCCGTGATTTTCGACCATTCAACCTCGAACTCGTCCACACCGTCTGGGACAGGTTCGCCCGCGATGCGCCGGAATGAGGCCCGCATTTCTGCCTGACAGCCTGGGTTCACCATGAAGGCATTCGCAAGTTGTATCGCAATCTCTTCATGACGGGATCGGTCGGCGGGTAGCGCAGGATGCGTGTCTAGCGTCGTTGATCCTACGTCAAACGAAGCCTTCCACCGTGTCCAGATATCCCAGTCTTCAAGCACCAGAGCAAGGTCCTGGTCGGTGATCTGGGAGACGAGAAACCGATCAGTGTAGTCGTCGGCCGTTTCGTCGAAGATGCACCTGAAGGCATGGGGTACTCCGAACACTTCCGCCACTCCCGACCGTGGCCCATCCCAGTAGTCGTGGACTGTATAAACCCGCTCCCATCCCATGGGAACATCGTAGCGCCGAGAACGACGCTTCTCTACCTCTTCGGCTTCGTCGTCTGCGCGAAGAAGGCGAAGGCCAGGCCGAAGACGGCGGCAAGGGCGAAGGCGAGTTTGGCGTTGGCGGGGTGGCCGTGGCGCGCTTCGAGGGCTGCGTCGAGGAGCCAGGCGGCTCCTCCCACTGCCCAGATCCAGGTCTGCCAGCGCATGCGTAGTTGGACGTGGAAGTGACGGGAATCGCTGCAGCGAATTTTGCCGTGGCTATACTGCTCGGATATGAAGCGAGCGAACTTCGTTGTTCTTGCAGCCGCTGTGTTTGCGGTTGTCGCCCCAATTGCGGCTCTTGCCCAGACGGGACCCGAGGTGATGTGCCTGGGGTTGCAGGGGCGCGAGCTGAACCATGCACGGGTGGTGACGGCGAGCTTCGTGCTGCATGGCGAAGGGTTGGAGGCGGCGAAGCTGCCGCCGACGGCGACGGGTTCGCTGCCGGCCTTCTGCCGCGTGCAGATCGAGGATAGGCCCTCCGCCGATTCCGACATCCGCACCGAGGTGTGGCTGCCGGTGGCGTGGAACGGCAAGTTTCGCGGGCAGGGCAACGGCGGGTTTGCGGGGAACATCGATTACCCGGGACTTGCAGCGGCGGTTGCGGAAGGCTACGCCAGCGGTGGAACCGACACCGGGCATGTGGGCGGGTTGCCGAACTTTGCCCTAGGTCATCCCGAGAAGGTGAAGGACTTTGGCTGGCGCGCCGTGCATGACATGACCGTGCAGGGCAAGGCGCTGGCGACGGCGTTCTATGCGAAGCCGGTGGCGCACTCGTACTTCACGGCGTGCTCCGACGGAGGGCGCGAGGCGCTGATGGAGGTCGAGCGCTTCCCGCAGGACTACGACGGCGTGCTGGCCGGGGCTCCTGCCTACAACTGGAGCGGCCTACTCTCCGGCGGGGCGGCTGGAGAGCAGCGGATGCACGCCTCCACCGCGAGCGAGATTACTGCCGCGCAGCTGCCCATGATTGCGAAGGCCGCGCTGGCCGCCTGCGATGCGAAGGATGGGCTGGCGGATGGCGTGCTGAGCGATCCGGCGCACTGCGGCTTCGATCCTGCCACTTTGGCCTGCAAACAGGGCCAGACGGACACGGCAGGCTGCCTCACGCCCGAGCAGGTGGCGACGCTGCGTGGCTTCTACAGCCCGAAGCTCGACGCGAGCGGCAAGACGATTCTGCCAGGCTCGGTTCCCGGCGCGGAGGATGCTCCCGGCGGATGGGATACATGGGTGGCCGGTGACAAGGCGCTGGGTATTTTTTACTCGCAGGGCTACTTCCGCAACTTCGTTTACGAGAAGCCCGACTGGCAGCTTGCGAGTTTCGACCTCGACCACGACTACAAGCTCGCCACAGCCAAAACAGGCGCGGATCTCAACTCCACCAGCACGGCGATCCAGCCGTTCCTCTCGCACGGCAAGCTGATCCTGTACCACGGCTGGGCGGACCCGGCGATCCCCGCGCTGGGCACGGTGGACTACTACAACGGTGTGATCAGCACGGTGGGGCAGAAGGCGGCGGCTGAGTCGACGCGGCTGTACATGGTGCCGGGGATGCTGCACTGCGGCGGAGGTCCCGGCGCGACGGTCTTCGGCCAGGCGGAGTATGGTCCGCGTGGGGATGCGCAGCATGATGTGTTCACCGCGCTGGAGCAGTGGGTGGAGTCGGGCACCGCTCCCGGCACGCTGGTGGCAACGAAACTCGGCAGCGAGAGGACTGCGCCGAAGCCCGTGATGACGCGGCCGTTGTGTGTGTACCCGCAGACTCCGGTTTACAAGTCGGGCAATGCAAACGACGCGAACAGCTTCAGCTGCATCGCTCCCTGACGACGCCGAAGGCATTCGGTCTTAGGTGTGGCTTTCATCACTAAGTCCGAGTGTCACGATGTCGGAAGGCATGGGTTTCGTATCAACGGTGACAACTTCATTTCCTTGCCGGTCCTGGTTCCATTGCCAGACAAAGTACGCAAAGCCCCCCAGCAACAGGAAACACCCTCCGATGAGCTCGCTATACGCGTCCGATTGATAGCGAAGTGACCAGCCGGGATGGATGCCGTCGATCACATCGATGGAGAGGATGGTCTCGTCCCACGTCCTGTACTCGATCTGGAGCGTGTCGCCCTTCGCGAGAGGGCGAAAGTTGGACGAACGGCTTCCGAGGCGATCGGTCTCCAGCAACGGGCTATATCTTCCGTCCGGGAGGGCGAGGACAAACTCATCGGCATAGCCACCTTTGCCCTGGGGATCCTCGTTCAGCCGCGCTACGACTCCTGAAAGTTTCACGCGAGGAGAGTAGGCCTGGGCATGGTGTTCCCGAACGGAAAACGCCGAGGCCGCAAGAAATGCCAATACTCCGGTAAGGGCTCCCTTCCAACCCTTCGAGAGGCGGCGAACGTCTATTCTTGTCGCCGCATACGACACGATCGTCGCCGCGACCAGCGCATAGCCGACAAATTGCAGCCAACCCAGATCCATACTCTGCATAGGTCACTCTTTCACGCAGAGACGATACAATCAAAGATGCGAAAGCCGCAGAAAATCAGGGAGTCTGAATACAACATGTCACAACGTACTTTCAGCATCATCAAGCCCGACGCCGTGAAGAAGGGCTACACCGCCGCCATCCTCGCCGAGATCGAGAAGGCCGGCTTCAAGATCGTCGCCATCAAGAAGATCGGTCTCACCAAGGACCAGGCTGCGGGCTTCTACTACGTTCACTCTGAGCGTGGCTTCTTCGACGAGCTCACCACATTCATGAGCTCCGGCGCCATCTTCCCGATGGTTCTCGAAAAGGACAACGCCATCGCTGACTTCCGCAAGCTCATGGGCGCGACCGACCCGGCCAAGGCCGACGAGGGCACGCTCCGCAAGCTTTTCGCCAGCTCCATCGGCGAGAACGCGGTTCACGGTTCGGACGCCGAAGAGACGGCCGCCTTCGAGATCGGCTACTTCTTCACCGGCTACGAACTCAAGTAGCTCAATTCAGGGACAAAAAAGACCGGCGAGGAAGATTCCCCTCGCCGGTTTGTCTCATCAGGATTGGTTGAAACGCTTGTTACTGTGCGACTCATCGGCTGCCCCGGCCCGTGTCTTGAGTGCTGCAGTGTGGAAGAAAGGCTGCCATGGCCGAGCTTATTCCCGTTCTGAAATCGCCCCTGTCTCCCGCCTCCCTGGATGAATTGCTCCAACTCGCCGAGGAAGCCCATGGCCACCTGTGTGCCGGGCAGATCCTGGGCGTGCGCATGGCCATGCTGGCGCTGGACCGGCTCGGTGTGCAGAACCCTACCGCACGCCATCTTCCTGACGGCACACTGAATCCGGACCGCAAGCGCCTGGTGACCTTTGTAGAAATTGATCGCTGTGCCACGGACGCCATCGGTGTAGTGACCGGATGCCGCGTGGGCAAGCGCGCGCTGAAGCTGCGCGACTGGGGCAAGATGGCGGCCACCTTCGTCGACCTTGAAGCGAAGCTCGCAGGGAACGAATACAAGGGCCTCCGCGTGGTCGCGCTGGAAAGCTCCAAGCAGTGCGCCAGAGAGCTCTACCCTGAACTCGACAAGAACGTGCAGCAGATGAAGGCGTACCGCGAGATGCCGGATGCGGAGTTGTTCGATGCCCAGTGGGTGCGCGTCCCGCTGCCGCCCAGCGAGTTCCCGGGCTTCCGCGGACAGCGCGTGGTGTGCGATGGTTGCGGTGAAGGCGTTAACTTCGACCGCTTCATCGAGCGGGAAGGCCAGCGCTTGTGCCTCGCTTGCGCGGAGCCGGAGTCGGTCTACTTCCGCGCGCTATAGATCCCCAACACAAACGGCAAGGCCGCTCTCATTTGGAGAGCGGCCCATGCGAACGTGGATCGTTAGGTTGAGTGCAGAAGGAGCTGTCGGTTATCGCTTAGCGATGCCACCGGCCCTCATAGCCGCGGTGCCAGCCGTAATCGCGATGCCAGCCATGGAAGCGGTCATAGTAGCCATACCCATACGCCGGGCCGCCATAGACGACCGCCGGGCCAGCGGCGTAGTAGGGTTGCGGAGCAACATATACCGGACGGGGCGCCACGTAGCGGGGGCCAACTCCCACTCCGACGAAGAAGCGCTGAGCCTGTGCGGCAGGAGCCGCGACGGCGAGGGTACCTGCGGCGAGGGCGGCAACAGCGGCGCCTCGCGCCACCTTGGTCCTGAGGATGTTTGCAACGGTTGCGAGTTTCATATTGCCTCCTATCCGAGCGCTTTCGGTCATCGTTGACCTGCGCTCCGTATGTTGAATGAAACGCAAGTAGCTCGCAGAGGTTGCGCGCAACTTTCAGCAGGATTTGCGGTTGATAGGAGCCTTCCAGCTATGCGAGAGAAATAGAATCGAGCTGCGAACCCTCGCATCGCCATCAGTTGCTGTCACGTCGCTATCGCTTGAAGGTGTAACGAATGCCGCCCTGCACAAGGCGTGGCGCAGCCAGCGTTAGGATCGGGGTGCGGCCTGCGTCGATGGAGCGATTGAGCAGGTTCTGCGCACCGGCGAAGAGGCTGAACCCGTGCGTGAGCGAGCGATCCGCCGAGACATCGAAGCGCGCATAGGGATGCAGAAGGTACTGGTTCGACGAATCGTCGAAGGCCTGGCCCGTGTAGCTCACGATGGCATGGAAGCTCGCGACGTGCGGCGCGCTGTAGTTGGCTGTAGCTGTCGCCATCTCGCGCGGCACTTCGGGGATCCAGTTGCCCTTGAGGTTGGCTTGCACGGTGGAACTGGTATTGAAGGCTGTCACCGTTGCGACGGCGAGTTGATAGCCGAAGCTTGCATCGAGGCCGCGCCAGCGTGCGCTTTGCGCTTCGAGCATGATGCCTCGGCTGCGGATCTGCCCGAGGTTCTGGCGTTGCAGCGTCTGTGTCGTGGCTGTCTGCGAGAGCAACACTGCGGAGATGGGACGGTTGGCCTCGGTCCAGAAGTAGGTCGCGCGCAGATGGCCGATGCGCCGATCAAGCTCGATGCCACCTTCGGCTCCCGTCGCGCGTTCCGCGTGCAGGGAAGGGTTAGCGAGTGTGGTCTGCTGACCCACCTGGCCGGTGCGGTAAAGCTCGTTCATCGTGGGCCCGCGAAAGGCACGGAAGGCCGTTGCCGTCAGCGCGAGTCCGCGCGGCCACGCATGCGATTGAGGTTGAAAGACCAAGCCCAGTCGCGGGCTAGCGACCAGCTCGCTGACGTCGGGCAGGGGAACGATTGTGCTCGAGGTGGAGACCGCCTGCCGGGCATCGTAGGTGTGGAAGCTGTCCACACGTACTGAGCCCGAAAGCGACCACGTGCGCGGCGTCCAGATGGCATCGACGAAGCCCCCGGTCTCACGTTGACGAGCGCTGATGCTGGTCGTGGCGGTGGCGAATATCTTGGATACGGCCGCCTCGTTATCGGTCGCGCGCACGTCGTCGATGTCGAAGCCGACCGCTGCGGTGAGCTGATGCGGCATCGCACGCGCAGCCTGCGCGACGAGGCCGGCCTGATCGAGTGGCACACGCTGCAGCTTGGTCAACGTCTCGGAGTTGCGATCGGTGGCGATCGACGAGAAGCTCTGGCGATAGGCTTCGCGGGCGCCGTAGAGCCTCAGCAATGCAGTGGACTTTCCTGCAGCGTAGTCGGCGCCGGCGGTGTAGCGCCACAAGCGCGTGCCGTTGGTCTGGAGCGGCGTGCCATTGCTGCGAGCTTCGTTCAATACGTTGCCGCGCAGGAAGGCCGAGGCCTTCTGCTGCAACGCAAAGCCTCGCAGCCCCACGCGACCGGCTTCGCTGGTCACGTTGGAGGGAATGTCCACGAGGCCTCGCAATGACGGTGCTGTCGGGATGTAGCCGCCCGTGGTGAGGAAGCTCTCCGCGCCAAGGAAGGCAACGCGCTTCGATGTGGTGGAGAGCAGGGCATCCTGATTGGCGGAGTTCTCGCTCGCGCCTGCTGCGTCGGCGGAGAAGAGCAGGCTTTCGCCATGGCGTGTGCCCGGCTCAACGGGCACAACGTTGACCACGCCGCCGATGGCGCTGGAGCCGTAGAGATCGCTGGCTCCGCCTCGTTCCAGCTGCACGCGATCGATGGCGAGCGCGGGGATCTCGTCCCAGTGAATCCAGCCGCCGAAGGGATCGTTGAGCGGCACCTCATCGCTGACGACGAGCGTGCGGCTGGCGGCGGTTGAGCCGAGGCCGCGCAGGCTCACGCCTTCGGTCGTCGGATTGGCGGTCCAGGAGCCGGTGCGGCGATAGAGGGTGAAGCCTGCGACCTGGTGCAGCGCATCGTCGAGTGAAAGGCCGGGTTGCTGCTGCATCTGCTCGGCGCTGAGGGTGGTGGTGCTGGTCGCGGAGTCGTTGATGCCCGCGAGGCCGCGGTCGGCGGTGACTGTCACGGAGTCCTGCGCTGTGGGCCTGGTGCTTGCGGGTGTGGGTGTGCTCTGCGCGCGTGCGGCCATCGCGCCACTCATGCAGAGGGCGGCCCAAAGGTGGCGGCGTGCGAGGTGCTTCATGCTTTCAGGCTCTCACGGGTGGTGGGTGCGCGGACGTAGCGGTACGGTGACAGGGACGTGGCCAAGAAGGACGTGGGCAAAGAATGAGGCTGCTGCATCGGTAGACGCAGCAGCCCTGACGCAAGACGAAGGTGATCGTGAAGCTTAGCTGGCCTTGCGTGCGGCTTCGATGGCCGCGCCGACGCGCAGCATGGTGGCCTCGTCGAAGTGCTTGCCGAGGACCTGCACGCCGATGGGGAGGTTATCGCGGGTGTAGCCGCAGGGCACGCTCATGCCGCAGATGCCGGCGAGCGATGCAGCGACGGAGAAGATGTCTTCGAGGTACATCTGCACGGGGTCATCGGTTTTCTCGCCGAACTTGAACGGCGGCGACGGCGTGACCGGGCAGACGATGGCATCGACCTTGTGGAAGGCCGCGAGGAAGTCCTGCGTGAGCAGAGCACGTACCTGCTGCGCCTTACGGTAGTAGGCGTCGTAGTAGCCCGCCGAGAGCACGTAGGTGCCAAGCAGGATGCGGCGCTTGACCTCGGGACCGAAGCCTTCTTCGCGCGAGTTCTTGTACATCGCGGAGAGCGTCTCGGAGTGTGCGGAGCGGTGACCGAAGCGCACGCCATCGAAGCGCGAGAGGTTGGCGCTGGCTTCGGCGGTCGCGATCACGTAGTAGGTCGGCACAGCGTATTTGGTATGCGGCAGGGAGATCTTGACCAGCTCGCAACCCTGCTCGCGCAAGGCGTCAAGGCTCTTCTCGATGGCGGCGCGGATATCGTCATTCAGGCCCTCGCCGAAGTACTCCTCGGGGATACCGATGCGGAGGCCGCTGACGGGTTTGGCCAGCTCGGCGGTGTAGCTCTGCGGCGCTGTGGTCGAGCTGGTCGCGTCCAGCGGATCAGGGCCAGCGAGCACCTCGAGCATCGTTGCCGCATCGGCGACGTTCTTCGTGAACGGACCGATGCGGTCGAGCGAAGAGGCGAAGGCGATGAGGCCGAAGCGCGAGACGCGGCCATAGGTGGGCAGCACGCCGACGACGTCGCAGAAGGCCGCAGGCTGGCGGATGGAGCCGCCGGTGTCGGTGCCCAGCGAGGCCACGCAAAGGCCAGCAGCGACCGATGCCGCCGAGCCGCCCGAGCTCCCGCCCGGAACGTGACCGGGAGCCTTGGGATTCATCACGGGGCCATAGGCCGAGTTCTCGTTGGAACTGCCCATCGCGAACTCATCGCAGTTGAGCTTGCCGAGCACGATGGCGCCAGCGGCTTCGAGCTTCAGCACGGCGGTCGCATCATAGGGCGGCTTGTAGCCTTCGAGAATCTTTGAACCGGCGGTGGTCACCGTGCCGCGGGTGGCGAGCACATCCTTGATGCCGACGGGCACGCCAGCAAGCGGACCGAGCTGGCCGCCAGCCTTCACGGCAGCGTCGATCTTCTCCGCCTGCGCGAGGGCGCGCTCCTGGGTCAGCGCGAGGTAGCTGTGCACGTGCGTGTCGATGGTGGCGATGCGCTCGTAGTGCTCCATCGTCAGCGCGGCGGCGGAGGTGCGGCCTTCCACGACGGCGGCGCGGGCCTCAGCCAGCGTGAGTGTCTCCAGATTCAGTGCGTTCGACATCAGGGTTCGTCTGTCCTTCGAGGGGAATTGTCCCTCCGGGGCTGAAGCCCCTTCGTTCCTGTGCTTTGACGGACGGGTTGAAGCCCATCCCCAACAAAACGTTGTGCTCGATTCTCGCGGGCTTCTTAACGCTCAATGACCTTGGGGACCTTGAAGAAGCGGCCATCGGTCTCGGGAGCAGCGGCCATCACGGCGGCCCGGTCCACGGAGGGCCGCACCACATCGGGACGCAGCGTGTTGCCTGCACCGTCCGGCGTGAGGCCCAGCATCTCGCCCACCTGGGCCATGGGAGCGACGGCAGCGGTATCCAGCTGGTTGAGCTCGGCGATGTAGTTCAGGATCGAGTTCAGGTCGCGAACCATGCGCGGCAGCTCCTGGTCGGTGAGCTCCAGGTTGGCGAGGTTGGCGACGTGGCGGACGTCCTGTTCGGACACGCCCGCGGTCTGGTTCTCCGCAGTGTGGGTGTCAGCCATGCGTACTCCGTTCGAAGTGGTTATCGCGCTGGGCGGCGAGCGCGTTCTGCCGCGCGGCCCTGCTCTTCGAAGTGTATCCCGTTCAACGGGACGCGAGCGATGCGGGCGAGGTTCTGGCGCAGAGAAGACCGCATATCGAGGAACTCGCGCATCCACTCCGCGCCTTCGACCCGGATGTGCACCGTGCGCTCGGCGTCGAGTTCGACGATCTCTCCATGGCGGGCGAGGGAAGCTCCGCAGGCGACAGGCCACGCGGTGGCCAGCCGGTCGAGCTCGCTGAGCGCATCGAGGCTCAGGCCGAGGCTCTCTCGCAGAACGTCGCGCATGCGCTGCATGTTGTCCTCCGGTGGGCCGGTGCAGGACGAGCGATTAGCGTCATCGCAACGCCTCTGGGGTAGGCCGAGCTCAGTCTCTCATGCGTTATCGTGAACAACATGGAGATCGTGGAGACCCCCCTTCGGGACGTAAAGCTGGTTCGGCCACGCATGCATGGCGACGACCGTGGATGGTTCACCGAGGTATTCAACGCGGAGCGTTTTGCGGCCGTTGGACTGCCTGCCGAGTTTGCGCAGGACAACCAGTCGTTCTCGCGCCGGGGTGTGCTGCGTGGGCTGCACTACCAGCTCGGTCAGCCGCAGGGGAAGCTCGTGCGCGTGCTCAGCGGGCATATCTGGGATGTCGCCGTGGATGTGCGTCGCGACTCGCCGCAGTTCGGCCAGTGGGCAGGCTTCGACCTGCGACCGCTGAATGAAGCTGGGCAGCTGGAGCTGCTGTGGATCCCCGAAGGCTACGCGCACGGCTTCGTGGTGGTGTCGGAGACAGCCGAGGTTCTTTACAAGACCACGCGCGGGTACTATCCCGCGGGTGAGCGGTCGATCCTTTGGGACGATCCTCAGCTGGCGATCGCGTGGCCGCTGGATAAGCTGGGCGGCGCCGCGCCGGACCTCAGCGCGAAGGACCTCAAGGGCTCGCCCTTCGCGACAGCTGAGGTCTACTGACGTCCGGGCTTACTGCGCGGGCGTGTTCGCGATCAGCCACTGCTCCACTTCGGCGAGCTTATCCACGGGAATGTAGCTGCCGCTGCAGGGGCCGGTCTCGGTGCCGGCGATGAGGAACGCCTGGCGCAGGCCACCGTTGTTGGCTGCGCCGATGTCCGTGCAGCGGTCGCCGATCATCACGGACTGCGAGAGATCGAGGGCGTGCTCGCGTGCGCCACGGAGCAACATGCCGGGCGAGGGCTTGCGGTCCTCGTGCTCGCGACGATAGCGCTCGTCGCCGTGGCCCGGATGGAAGGGGCAGTAGTAGTACGCCGTCAGCGGGACCTCGCGGGCGGCGAACTCGGCGACCATCCAGTCCATGAGCGTCTCAACGTCTTCCGCGGTGAAGTGCCCGCGCGCTACGCCGGACTGGTTCGTGACCACGACCATCTTGTAGCCGAGCCGTGTCGCGGTGGTCGCGAGCGAGAAGATGCCCTCGATCCACTTGACGTCCTCGATCTTGTAGAGGAAGTTGGTGTCGACGTTGATGACGCCGTCGCGGTCGAGAAAGAGGGCAGGACTTAGCGTGGTTTCTTCAGGCACACGCCAAGTTTACAAGCTTTGCACTGTGCCCTACTTCGTGGGCACGAGCCTCGTGCCCACGGCTTGGTACAGGTCATCGACGTCGTAGTGCTTCAGGACGCCGGGGAGGATGTCCTCGGGCGCGTCCCTGGGCATGGGATCGGCGATGAGATCGCGGTAGTTAATGATCTCGCCGAGGACGAGAACGGACTTGAGTCGCGTATCGAGCACGGCCGCGTGGAGCAGCACGAGGGCGTAGTGGCCGGAGGCTTCGGCTGCAAGCCGCGGGGTGTGGGCTGGCTGCGAGTGCTGGGTTGTCAACGTTGCGAGGTAGTTTGCCGCGACGATGGTGTCGTCGACGCGGAGACCAATGAGCGTGCGGCCAGTGAGTTCGGCACGCAGCTCCGTGAGATAGAACTCTCCCAGAACGCCAGCCTTGGATTCTTCATTGCCTTGCGGTGATGGACGCGGCTGCATCGCGAGAACCACGCCTCCCTCCTTGCTCTGTTTGAGGACTTTCTCTCGTAGCGACGGCGTGGGCTCGCCGGTCTTGTCGAACTCGTTGGTCAGGAGCAGCTTTCCATACTTCGGCTGTGACAACGCGCTGCTTCCCAGCAAAGCGTGGAAGTTGCTGCCTCCGGGATACGTGAAGGTCAATTCCAGCAGGCCGGGCGCGATGTCCTTGCCGGCGATCGAAACTGTGGCGGAGGGAGACAGCGTGCAGCTGCCCTCAAGACCTTCCAGATGGCAGCTGCCGGGGATCGCCATCGCATGCGTCACGCTGCGCACCGCCTGCTGCATCGCGAGAAGTCCCTTCGGATGTGGCGTGACGACCTTCTCCGCGCGGGCTCGATTCAGCGTGAAGACGGTGGCTGCGTCGGGATAGGACGTCGCGACCTGTCCGGTCGGCGTCACTTGCGTGAGCTTGGGATCGGGTGGTGTGGGCTTCAACACCGGAAGAACGGTGGTGAAGGGATCGGTGATTGGAGGAAGGTTCTTCGCGTAGGCCGCGTCGGGATGAAGGTGTGCGGTGAAGAAGGCGAGGATCTGCGGAAGGATGGGCCGCAGGTTGCCATGGTGGCCGGGGCCTTTGATCCAGGTCAGGTTCGTGTCCGCGCCCAGATGAGCGTAGAACTTCTGCGCCTCGGCTTCGCTGGTGGTCGCTCCGGCGAAGGGGAACATGTCTTCCGTGGTCGAGATGATGGCGTAGGGACGGGGTGCTGCAACCTCGACCCAGTCCGGCAGGTCGAGACCGCTGGCGATGAAGTTGGGGATGGACTGCTCGGCGTCCTGGGGGCCGAGGGAGGGTAGCAGGGCGTCGAAGCTGGTGATGTAGCAGGCCACGCCGATGGCCGCGACGCGTGTGTCCAGCGCGCCCAGCAGTGCTGTGTCGGTGCCGCCGCCGGAGCAGCCGAAGGCTCCGATGCGCTTGCTGTCGACCTCAGGTAGCGAGGTGAGATAGTCGACGGCGCGCATGCCGTCCCACAGCATGTATTGCGCGATGGCGTTGCCGAGGAGGGTGGGTTGCAGGCCCGCTTCGCCGTGCTCGCCCGTGGGCGCCTTCGCCAGCGTTTTGCCTTCGTGCTGCGGATCGGGATACTGCAGGCGCTCGCCCTGGCCGAAGGGGTCCCAGCTGAGGACAACGAAGCCTGCGCGGGCGAAGGCTTCGGCGAAGGCGACGTCCCCGGCCTTGCCGCTGGGAGCGTGCCCGGGCGCCATGACGATGGCTGGGAACTTCGTGGTCATGTCGCTGCCGTTGGGGCGGTCGGGCACGTAGAGCAGCGCCGTCACGTAGAACTTCGGCTGAGATTCATAGAGCACGCGATCGACGCGGAAGCCCTCCAACTGCGTGGAGCCGGTGACCTGCGCGTTGAGCGGCGTGCGCCCAGGCAGCGGTCCGAGGAGTCGAAGCATGGTCGCGCGCACCTCGTGCTGGCGTGCTTCGGCGTCGGCGTTGCTCGCGATGGCAGCAACCTTGGCGCGGCGGGCAGCGGTCTCCTTCGCGGCGAGGGCGTTCAGCTCCTTGTTCAGCGACTCGCGGCCGGGGCTGGGGACAGGCTTTGCCGTCTGCCCGTGGAGGGCGTGCGTCAGAAGCAGGGGCATCAACAGGAGGGAGGCGAATCGGGCGCGCGGCGAAAACCTGTCTGACATGGTGCCCACTTGATACATCCGGAGATAGACCCCTGGCAAGGGCGTTCACGCGAACGCCACACTGACAGGACGCGCGAACGCTATCATGGCAGGTGGAGGTCCGCCGCAATGTCGAGAACTGAATCCACGATGGTCGAGCTAGGCACCATCGCTCCGCCGTTTGAGCTGCCCGATGTGGTCAGCGGCAAGGCGCTGGGCCGCGACGACATCTTTGCCGGACGGAAGGGCCTGCTGCTGGCCTTTGTCTGCGTGCATTGTCCCTATGTAAAGCATGTGGAAGAGGAGCTGGCGCGCATCGGCAAGGATTACTTCCAGGGCGGCAATGGGCCCATCGCGATGGCGGCGATCTCCTCGAACGACATCGTGCAGTATCCGGAGGATGGCCCCGATCAGATGTGCGAGCAGGCGTCGCGGCTGGGCTGGGAGTTTCCATATCTCTTCGACGAGACGCAGGAGGTGGCGCGTGAGTATGAAGCTGCCTGCACCCCGGACTTCTTCGTCTTCAACGCCGATTTGAAGCTGGTCTATCGCGGCCAGCTGGACGACTCTCGCCCGCGCCGCAAGGACTTTGGCAACGACATCCCGGTGACAGGCAAAGACCTCCGCGCGGCGCTGGATGCGGTGGTAGCGGGCAAGCTTCCCGACGCTCATCAGGTGAGCAGCATTGGTTGCAACATCAAGTGGAAAGAGTAGAAGCGAGCTTCTAGCTTCTAGCCTAGCTTTTCGCCTCTAGCTGAGCGCTGGGGCATACAGTTTCTAAGGAATGAACGCAGGCACTATGGATGAGACGCTTGAGCAGTTGAAGGAAGGTGTGCGCCGCTTTCGCACCCAGATTTATCCCGAACGCGCGGAGCAGTTTGCGCAGGCCGGAAGCGAGCCGCAGCGGCCGCATACGCTGTTCATCGCTTGCGCCGACTCGCGCGTGGACCCCAACCTGATCACCAGCACGACGACGGGCGAGGTCTTTGTGACGCGCAACATCGGCAACATGGTGCCGGCGTATGGCGAGATGCTGGGTGGTGTGAGCGCGGTGGTGGAGTTTGCGGTGACGGGGCTGAAGGTGCGCCACATCGTGATCTGCGGCCACTCCGACTGCGGCGCGATGAAGGCGTTGCTTGCGCCTGACAACAGCGGCAAGCTGCCGGCTGTGACGAACTGGCTGACGAACGCTCACGCAGCGCTGACCGTTGCCGAGACCGTGAACGAGCGGGATGTGGCTCAGGGGAGCGACAAGCCGTTGATCCTGGAGCTGACGGAGCAGAATGTGCTGCTGCAGATGCGGCACCTCAAGACGCATCCCTCGGTCGCGGGCGCCATGGCGCTGGGTGAGCTGACGGTGAGCGGATGGATCTACAACATCGGAACCGGCGAGGTGCGTGTGGCCGAGGACGGCGAGCGCACGTTCACCCTCATCGATCCGGCGCCGGAAGACGGCGTCTGAAATCCGGGGTGGCGCGCATTGACTTCGGGCGGCCCGGGCATCTACCCTTACAGGAGATGATCGTTCGGCTGCACCATCACGGACTCCACCATCACCATGCGAAGCGTGTGGCGGCGGTTCTGTCCGGACAAGAGAAGTAGTCGAAGCTCACCGGAAATGGACCAGGCCCGCTGCCGCGACACCGCGAGCGGGCTTTTTGCTGCGCGGTGACGGGGCTTCCCCGCAGCACACCGGACGGTCGCGAAGAGCACACCGGGCCGGCAGATCAACGAATTAACGAAGGATTGGCACCAGGAACTTCAGCAGGACATCCAGCAAGGAAACCATGGCAGACCAGCAGACGCAGCCCACGAACTCCACCACACCCAGCCCCCTCATCGACTTCGCCAAGACCGGCGGCCTCGTCGCCGGCATTGTGCAGGACGCCGCCACCGGCCAGGTGCTCATGCTCGGCTTCCTCAACGAGGAGAGCTACCAGCACACCCTTCGCAACGGCTTCGTCACCTTCTGGTCACGCAGCCGGAGCAAGCTGTGGATGAAGGGCGAGACCAGCGGCAATCGCCTGCGGGTCGTGGAGATGGCCACCGATTGCGATAACGATGCTCTGCTCTTCAAGGTCGTCGTCGAAGGCGATGGCCTGGTGTGCCACGAAGGCACGGTGAGCTGCTTCACCAAGCCGATCCCTTTCGAGAAGGCCTAGGTTCTCCGTTGTCGGTTCTCCGTTCTCCGAGCCGACGACCCTGAACAAACGGAGAACGGACAACTGAGAACGAACAACTGGGAACGGATAACGGACAACATCATGGCCAACAAGCTGAAGCTGGGAATCCCGAAGGGCAGTCTGCAGGACGCAACGCTGGCGCTGTTTGCACGCGCTGGCTGGAACATCTACGCGAGCGGCCGGAGCTACTTTCCGACGATCGACGACACCGAGATTGAGTGCATGCTGGTGCGCGCGCAGGAGATGGCCCGCTATGTGGAGCATGGTGCGCTCGACGCTGGGCTTACGGGCAATGACTGGGTGCTCGAGAACCTTGCGGACGTGGAGCGCGTCACGTCGCTGACCTACTCCAAGCAGAGCAACACCCGCGTGAAGTGGGTGCTCGCGGTGCCTGAGGACTCGCCCTTCCAGAAGCCCGAAGATCTCGAGGGCAAGACCATCGCGACGGAGCTGGTGGAGTACACCAAGCGCTACTTCGCTGAGAAGAAGATCAACGTAAAGGTGGAGTTCAGCTGGGGTGCGACCGAAGTAAAGCCGCCAACGCTGGCCGATGCCATCGTTGAGGTGACCGAGACCGGAAGCTCGTTGCGCGCGAATCGCCTGCGCATCATCGAGACCCTGATGGAGTCCGAGACTCAGCTGATCGCGAACAAGACCAGCTGGGCCGACGACTGGAAGCGCGAGAAGATCGAGACGCTGAGCCTGATGCTGAACGGAGCGATGGCAGCGCAAAGCCAGGTGGGTCTGATGCTCAACGTGGAGAAGTCGAACCTCGACGCCGTGCTGGCCGTGCTGCCGGCGCTGAACTCGCCCACGGTGAACCAGCTGCATGATTCGAACTGGGTGGCGGTGAATACGATCCTGGAGCAGTCGACGGTGCGGGATGTGATTCCGCAGCTGAAGGCGGCGGGCGGCACGGGGATTGTGGAGTATCCGTTGTCGAAGGTTGTGTTGTAGGGAGGAAACGTGAGGCGACGGCGACTGCAGGCGAAGGCTCGTGTACTCGCGCGAGCGGGAATCGATGGATCATTGGGCCCTGCCGAACTTTGCTTGTCTCTGTCGCCTTACACGTCTTGGGTTCCAGAGTATTTCTCCGAAGAGGAGAAGATTCTGATCAAGGCCATCAACAGTGAGACGGATGATCTTCCTGTGGGTCGCCTCGCTGAAAATTGGCACCCGGATTTTCTGCCTGCGAGACTGGAACAGTTGGCTCGTTTTGAAACTCAGATTGCACCTCAAGTTCGATCGATGTGCGAGCAGATTCTTGTACGAGCGGGAGCGGCATCGGGGAAGCACATCGACGATGCAGCTTAGGAGAGAACAACGATGAAGAGTCCTTTGATCATTGCCCTGATCGTCGTCCTGGCCGTCGGTATCTTCGCCGCCGTGCGCTACTTCCTGGAGCGCGCACGGCAGAAGAAGATCGATGCCACGGGCACGGTCGTTTATGCCACGCTCGTCTCGTCGGAGCCGGTGAAGGTCTTCGGCAAACTGCAGGCGGACTTCGTGAAGATCAACATGCGCGTGCAGGAACCGGGCACCACCGAGTCGCGCGACGTATCGATGAGCACCCGCGTGCCTGCCAATCAGCGGCTTGAGGTTGGCATGCGCATCCCCGTGGTGCTCGATCCCAAGAACCCCAAGCGCGTTTACCCCGCCAGCGAAGCTTCGGCCAAGCGGGTCGTAATGACCGGTTCGCGTGATGAGCGCCGCATGATGCAGCAGCAGCTTCGCTCGCCGGGCCGCGCTCCGCGCCAGCAACAGACCGGGTACATTCCGCCCAACATGGGCCGTCGCCGCTAAATCTTCTGTTTGACCCCGAGGACACCCAACCAACGATGAAGATCCTGAAGACATATGGCGAGACCGCTAACGCTGCTGAGAACGCCATTCGCCAGATAGAGCGCCGCGGCGCCACCAACACCGCCAAGGTTGACGACGTCGTCCATGAGATTCTCGACGCCGTTCGCTCGCGTGGTGATGCTGCACTGCGCGAGTACGCCGAACGCTTCGATGCCCTCGCACCGGGGCAGTCTCTGCGCGTGACGCGTGAGGAGATGCAGGCCGCCTGGGAGTCACTGGGCGAAGAGCTTAAGGCTGCCATGCGCATGGCGCAGGCCAACATCCGCATCTTCGCGGAGAAGCAGCTGCCGCGTGCCTTCAGCTTCCGCCCGAGCGAGGGCATGGAGGTTGGTCAGGTCATTCGGCCGCTGGTCAGTGTGGGGTGCTACGTTCCTGGTGGACGGTACCCGCTGCCTTCGACGCTGCTGATGACCACCACGCCAGCGCAGGTCGCTGGTGTGGAGCGGATCGTCGTCTGCTCGCCGAAGCCCGCGCAGGAGACGCTCGCGGCCGCACACCTCGTCGGTGTCACGGAGTTCTATCGCATTGGCGGCGCACAGGCCATTGCAGCGCTGGCGTACGGGACTGAGAGCATCGAGTCCGTGGACAAGATCGTCGGTCCGGGCAACATCTATGTGACTGCGGCCAAGTCGATCGTGAGCCTTGAGTGCGGCATCGATATGCCGGCTGGGCCGACGGAGATCGTCGTCACCACAGAGCACGGTGATCCCGATGGCGTCGCAGCCGATCTCGTCGCGCAGGCCGAGCATGATCCCGAGGCACTCGCGGTCCTCATCACTCCGAACGAAGAGCTTGCCGAGGCCGTGGTCCTTGAAGTGAAGCGCCAGGTCCAGGGCAATGCCATTGCAGAGCAGTCGATTGCAGCGCAGGGCTATGCCTTCGTGACGCAGAGCCCTGATGAAGCTCGTGAGCTTACGAATCGTCTCGCGCCAGAGCACCTCACGGTCGATAGCGGCGCGGACCTGCGTTGGGTAAAGAACGCCGGTTCGGTCTTCGTTGGAAATCACACGCCGCAGTCCATGGGCGATTACATCAGCGGGCCGAATCATGTGCTGCCCACGGGCCGCAATGGCCGCGTGCGCGGTGGGCTCAGCGTGCTGGATTTCATCAAGGTCATCACCGTGCAGCAGTACACGCTGGACGCGTTGCGTGTCGTTGGGCCGCACGCAATCACGCTCGCCGAAGCCGAAGGCCTCAAGGGCCATGCGGACAGTGTTCGCGTCCGCATGCGCTAGGTTATTGCACCGTTTTCACTCGCTGGAAGGATCACCATGGCTCTCACCGCCGAAGACGTAATGCTGGTGCAGCCGCGGGCCCGCGTGCTCGCGATGCCCGAGTATCACCCGCCGCTCGCTGGCCGCGATGCCCTGCGGCTGGACTTCAACGAGAACACCTCTGCGCCGAGTCCGCGTGTCTTCGCGAAGCTTCAGCAGCTCAGCGCGGAAGGGCTCACGATCTATCCCGAGCGCACGCCGGTGGAGCGCATCGTCGCGGCACACTTTGGCCTCGCGAGCGAGCAGGTGCTGCTCACCAACGGCGTCGATGAAGCGATTCATCTCATCGCGTGCACCTTTCTTGATGAGGGTGACGAGGCGCTGGTGTGGGTGCCAAGCTTCTTCATGTACGACGTCTCGATCAGCCTAATGACGCCGGGCCTCAAGCGTGTGCAGAGCGATGACTCGCTGGCCTTCCCACGCGAGCGCTTTCTTGCAGGCATCACGCCGAAGACCAAGCTCATCATCGTGGCTTCGCCGAACAATCCGACGGGTGCGACGGTCGCTCGCGAAGACCTGCTGGCCATCGCCGCCGCCGCGCCGCATGCGGTGTTGATGGTGGACGAGGCGTACTTCCACTTCCACGGCGAGACGATGCTTGACGAAGTGAACTGCATCCCCAACCTGCTGGTCACGCGTACGTTTTCGAAGGCGTATGGCCTCGCGAACCTTCGCGTGGGCATGGTCGTTGGCGATGCGCGGCTGCTTGGCTTCCTGCGCAAGGCGAGCTCGCCGTACAACGTGAACGGTGTGGCGCTGGCGGTGCTGCCTGAAGCGATTGCGGATGAGGACTACCTCAACTGGTACGTTGCGCAGATGCGCGCAGGGCGTGAGCGGGCTTTTGCGGAGCTTGCGAAGCTGGGCGTCCCTACGTGGCCTTCGGCCGCGAACTTCGTGCTGATGGATATCGGCCCGAAGCATAAGCAACTGGTAGAAGCGATGCGCGAGCGTGGCGTGCTGCTGCGCGATCGTTCCTCCGATCCGGGCTGCGATGGCTATGTGCGACTCACCATCGGTCTCGAAGATCAGATGACGCAGGGCCTCGCAGCGTTGAAGGATTCGCTTGATGCCATCGGCTGGACGCCTGCCGAGGCGCGGCATGCACGCGGGACCTCGAGCGAAGGGCATGAGTATGAGTATGAGTAAGGGCGTCAGCTCCGCGCAGCGCAAGGGGCTGCTCATCATTGGCAGCGTTGTAGCCATGAGTGGCGTTGCGGCGTCGCTGGGGCAGAAGTTCCCCTTAGTGGTGTGGCTCTACGGGGCCTATCTGCTCTGCGCGTTCGGTTATGTGGTCGTGCAGCTGGTCAAGGTCAAGCGGTTGCAGAAGCGCCGCAAGAGCCTGTCCGCCGCGACAGGCAGGGGAGGAAGAGCATGAGCGAGATCGTAAGTGAGCTGGGCGTGACGCCCGTCGCTGTTGAGGCCGAACGCATCGGCACCGTGAACCGTAAGACGCTGGAGACGGACATTGCGCTGCGGCTGAACGTGGATGGCATGGGCACGTACAAGGTGTCGACGGGTATCCGCTTCTTCGACCACATGCTGGAGAGCTTTGCCAAGCATGGCGGCTTCGACCTGGAGCTGAAGTGCATCGGGGACCTCGACGTCGACCAGCACCACACCGTCGAGGATGTGGGCATCGCGCTGGGGGAAGCCTTCGCCGAAGCTCTCGGCGACAAGCGCGGCATCCTGCGGGCGGGATACTTTGTGATGACGATGGATGAGACGCTGGCTGTCGCTGCTGTCGATCTCTCGGGTCGCGTGGCTTGTGTGGTGGATGATCAGTTGACCGCGCCGGTGGTTGGTGACCTTGTCACCGAGCTGGTGCCGGACTTCTTCGATGGGTTCGCTCGTGGAGCGAAGTGCAACGTGCACGTGAAGACGATGTATGGGCGTAACAACCATCACAAGATTGAAGCGATCTTCAAGGCGTTTGCGCGAGCGATGCGGGGAGCTTGCTCGAAGGATGAGCGCATGCGGGAGCTGCTGCCGAGCACGAAGGGGTTGCTGTGAGCCTCGCTCCACTGCGGCGCATCTACCTCGCCTCTGCCGCGACAGTTTGCGCGTTGGCTGCGATCGGGGTTTGCTTTTCTCATCCCAGGCCGCCCATGGATCTTGGAGCGTGGACTCTCATGGGCATCGTCCTGCTCTGCGCGATGACTGCGTCGGTTCTCCTGCATCCGCTGCGTGCGAACAAAGGTGTCCGTCTTTACGAGGCGGTGACGCTCACCATTGCCGCTGTTGCTGTGATTATGACTGCCGGCGCCAGGATCATGGCCTGGGCCATCTATCACTGATATGGCGGCTCTGATTGCTAAAGTTCGAGGGGTTGATTGATGACCGTTGAGTTGTCGAAAGAGAATCGCGCGGAAGCGATTGCGTCGATGCAGCAGTACTTCGAGCGCAACCTGCCGGAGCCGATCGGTGAGTTGCCTGCCGGGTTGCTGTTGGATTTCTTCCTCACTGAGGTTGGGCCGCTGCTCTACAACCAGGGGGTGCGCGATGCCGCAACGCGGATGACGCAACGTATCGAAGACCTTGAAGGTGAGCTGAATGAGGACGCCTTCACGTACTGGGTGAAGCAGAAGAGCAAGCGGCGATAGGCGGGCGCAAGGGACTTCATGATCGCAGTCATTGACTACAAAGCGGGCAATCTTACCAGCGTCGTGAAGGCGCTGAAGTTTCTCGGTGCGGACGACATCGTCGTGACGCAGAAGCCGGATGATGTGTTGCGGGCGGACAAGGTGGTGCTCCCGGGCGTGGGGCACTTTCAGGCGACGCAGCTGTTGGAAGACCTTGCGCTGACGCAAGCGGTGCGCGAGATCGCGGCCAAGGGCACGCCATTCCTGGGCATCTGCGTTGGATTGCAGTGGCTGTATGAAGGGTCGACCGAAGCTCCGAATACGTTAGGACTTGGCCACTTTGCAGGGCAGTGCGAGCGCTTTCCCGCAGCGTATGAGGGCGCGGAGCTGAAGTCGCCGCACGTGGGCTGGAACTCGCTGGAGGATGTGCGCGCGGACTCGCGGCTGTTGAAGGACGTCACGCCGGGAAGCTTTGTGTACTACACGCATTCGTGGCGTGCGCCGCTAGGTGCGGACACCGCAGCTTCGACGATGTATGGCGGTGCCTTTACCGGTGCGGTCGAGCGCGACAACGTGATGGGTGTGCAGTTCCATCCGGAGAAGTCAGCGGAGACCGGGCTGAAGGTGCTGAAGAACTTTCTGGAGCTGTAGGACATGCTTACTAAACGAATCATCGCCTGCCTGGACGTACGCGGAGGCCGCGTTGTCAAAGGTATCCAGTTCGTCGACATCATTGACGCCGGCGATCCGGCGGAGCTGGCCCATCGTCATGCGGCTGCCGGAGCCGACGAGATCGTGCTGCTCGACATTACTGCGACTCATGAAGGTCGCGGCACGCTGCTGGAAACGGTGAAGCGCACCGCCTCGCAGCTCTTTGTGCCGTTCACTGTCGGCGGAGGCATTCGTTCGGCGGAAGAGGCTGCCGCGGTGTTCGATGCGGGCGCGGATAAGGTCTCCATCAACTCCTCTGCAGTCTCGCGGCCCGAGCTGATCGGCGAGATTGGTTCGAGCTTCGGAGCGCAGGCGGTGATCGTCGCGATCGATGCGCGGCGTGCGGCTGGCAGTGCTGATCCCGTGCGCGAAGCCGAGGTCTACGTGAGTGGTGGCCGCAAGCCGACGGGGCTGCGTGTCGTCGACTGGGCGATTGAAGCCGAGGCGCGTGGCGCGGGTGAGATTCTGCTGACCTCGATGGACTCCGACGGCATGCGCAACGGCTTCGATTGCGAGTTGACGCGAGCGGTGAGCGAGGCGGTGCAGATCCCGGTCATCGCTTCGGGCGGTGCTGGCTCGGCGGCTCACTTTGCAGAGGTCTTTCTTGCAGGCAAGGCTGACGCAGCGCTGGCTGCGAGCATCTTCCACTTCGGTGTAACGGACTCCCGCGTGCTCAAGGCGGAGGTCGCGCGTGCGGGCGTGCCGATGCGTTTGCCCTGTTAGCCCTGTAAGTCGTGTTGCCGGATAGAGTTCGAAGCGCAAGTGACGCGGATGCCGCAATTTGCGACGCTTCGTCCCCGGCGCGGCGGAGCTTGTTGTCTGCGAGTACACCACGCAACACTCCTTGATCTACGTCGATAGGTACCTCCGTCTGGTTACCAGGAGGTCAGTGTGCGTGCAAAGTCGTTGATCGTGATTGCCGTGATTCAGGTCGCGGCGGCTTTGGGTACGAGCTTCCTTCCAGCGCAACCAGCACAGGGCACAAAGCCTCAGCCAACGGCCGTGCAGACGATCTGCGCGAGGGTGCAGGACCCTTCCACCACTGCGCTGCGTCTGGTGGTCGAACAGGGACAGCTGCGCAGGGCCATGCCTGGCGTACCCTGGACGCTGCTGCTGGCTCTTCTCACCGTGCCGTGCAATATCGTGGTCTGGCAGGCCCTCTGGCGTGTCCTTGCCGGTGATGGTCTGAGTTCCAGCGAATCCGAGGACTGGTCCTCGCGCACGCTGCAGCGAACGATGGTGATTCCTCAGACCGGCAGCGTCAACGGCAGCTGGACCTTTCCATCGTCGATGACCACGCACCGTCGCTAGCGAGTCGCGATGCTCGCGACCTGTCTGCTGCGACAATAGAAGCATGCTCATTCCTTCCATTGATCTGATGGGCGGCCGCATTGTGCAGCTCGTCCAGGGCGAGACCCTGAAGCTGGCGTTTGATGACTTCGAATACTGGATCGAACGCTTCTCGAAGTATCCGCTGGTGCAGTTAATTGACCTCGATGCCGCGATGCGGCAGGGCTCGAACGCCGAGCTCGTTGCGATGATCTGCAAGCGGCTTCCATGTCAGGTGGGCGGCGGTCTGCGCTCGGCCGAAGACGGCAAGCGGCTGCTGGACCTGGGTGCGAAGCGCGTGATCTACGGGTCATCGTTGTTTGGAACCTCGGAAGACGGCGAAGCACGCCGCCACAAGCTCATCAGACTGGAGTTCGCCGAGGGCCTGAAGAAGGTGCTTGGCGAAGACGCGTTGTGCTTCTCCGTGGATACGAAGAAGGGCCAGGTGGCGGTGAAGGGCTGGAAGGACTCGGTCGCGCTCACACCGGAAGAGGCCGTGACGTGGCTGGAGGACTCCTGCTCGGCGTTCCTTTACACCCACGTGGACACCGAAGGCACGATGAGCGGTTTCCCGATTGACGTGGCTGCGATTCTCAGGTCGACGACGGCGAAGCAGCTGATCGTAGCCGGGGGAATCAAAGAGCAGCGCGAGATCGACGAGCTGGACGCCATGGGCGTGGACGCCGTCGCGGGCATGGCGGTCTACTCGGGAGCGATGGACGCGTAAGCCACGCAGGCTGCACGAATTTTCATTGAAGCGTTTCGAGCCACGGGCCGATAAGTGGCCCGTGGGGCACCCGTGCTGCGGAAGATGCCCCGGCTTGCGCCCAAGGCGCGAGAACGAGGTGGGATTCCAGTGAACGTGGGCAACGAGTACGGGTTGATCGAAGAGCCGCGAGGCATGGTGGAGCGGTTCTTCTCGGGCGACAGTCTATTGTGGACCCAGGCCGCCATCGCCGTCATTGCGGCGGCAGGCGTGCTGATTCTCGCAATCATCGTGCAGACGATCTTCTTCTAGGCCTGGATGGCGGAATCGATTCCTACTGGTTCCCGGTAGGGTCGTCGCCACCCGGCACAGCGTAGTACCCCTTGCGGGCCTGGATCTTCAGTCCCTTGCCGCAGTCCATCTCGATCTTGCGGAACTTGCCGTCGGCGGTCTTGTTGGTGGGCGTGTAGCTGGCGATGTACTGCGAGCGGAGTTCATCCTGGATCTGGTCGAAGGCGTCGTCAAGCTTGCGGCCGTTGTTGCCGACGTTGATCACGCGGCCTCCGGTCTGCTCCGCAATCTGGCTCATCGCTCCCGAGCCCATGTAGATCTCGCCGTACGACGCGTACATGGCGCGGTCGGCGATGAGGATGGGGTAGACGATGACGTTGGCCTTTTGCGCGGCCTCGATGGCGTCCTTGATGCGGTACTGCGAGCCCTGGTCCTGACCGTCGGTGAGCACGATGATGACCTTGCGGCCGGCCTGGGTCTGGAGCTTCTCCGTGGAGGCCAGGTGGATGGCGTCGTAGAGCAGGGTGCCGCGCGGGTTCGAGGTGGGGAACGGTCCGCCGCCGATGCCGGGGACGCCTGCCGAGCTGGAAGCCTCGTTGATGGAAGCCTTGTTGATGGCTCGGGTGAGCTCGCGGGGCGAGTTGGTGAAGTCGGCGAGCTCATCGACGTTCACGTCGAAGGAGATGAGGAAGGCCTCGTCCTTGGGGGTGATGACCTCGCGGAGGAAGCGTGAGCCGGCGTCCTGTTCGAGGGGAAGGACGTGCTCCTGGGAGCCGGAGGTGTCGAGGAGGATGCCGATGGTGAGCGGGAGATTCTTCTCGAGCGTGAGGCGCTTGATGGTCTGCGGGGTCTTGTCCTCGGCGATCTGGCAGGAGTCCTTGCTCAGGCTGGTAACGAACCCACCCTTGTCGCGGACGGAGAAGTACACGTCGACGAGGTTGACGTTGACCTTGAGGGTCTGGCCGTCGTGAAGGATCGGGCCTTCATCGGAGGGCGCCGCGGCCGTCGAGGGCGGCGGCGGAGCGTCCACGGAGGGAGCGCACTGCCCGTGCAGCGCTGCCGGCGTCAGCAGCAGGCCCGCGGCGAGGCTCAGCGAGGCCATCGCTGGCAGGATGGTAGAGGGCGTCGAGAATGCAGAAGGCAGCAGGGAGACGGGGAATCGGCGAGTAGGCTGAAGCGGCATGGGGTCTCTCGCCCTATTAGACGGGTTGGCGGGCTGTTTTGGCGACACAATCGGCATCCGGCGGGCGGGGCGTCGCCCGATGATGCAGTTTGGGGGCGATCCGGTGGGAATCCCGCGCAACGTTGCGGTGGGGTCAAGCGTCAGAGCAAATAGAACCATCACCGCGAGAGAACGGAAGCCGGTCACGCGCATGCGCTTCCGATACGTTTGAGCGGGTAGGGTTGCGTTGATTTTGTTGATACTCTCAAAGGGTATTTTGAACCACAGGCATTTGAAGCCGGGACCAAAACTGGTCACGGAGGCTGAAAAGAGGACGTATGGCGTTGGGCACCACATTGAAGACGACGGGCATGGTGATGGCAACAGTGCTCACACTGGCTATCGCAGGCGGAACCGCCGCAGCACAGGGCGGTCAGCAGAGCATCCCGGACGCTCCGCGGCCACAGACGCTGCCTGATCTCAACACTGTGACTCCCGTGGGCCAGGCGCTGCCTGCGACCCCTCCAGCGCAGGCGTCCACCCCTGCCGAAGACAAGGCCGCCGAAGCCCAGGCCGTGAAGGAGAACGGGGGGATCGCTCCCTCCGGCAAGTTGCCAACCTCGGCCACCAAGGAGCAGACGGAGGACGAGGACGGTCCGGTGCCCATGCCTACGGGCCCGGAGAGCTCTGCATCCATCATCCGGGTGCACGTCAACTTCGTGCAGGTCCCAGTCACGGTGAAGGACTCCAAAGGCAAGTTGTACCCCGGCCTGACGTGGCGCGACTTCCGGGTCTTCGAGAACGGTGTGCGCAAGAACATCACCTACTGGTCCTCGGATCCGTTCCCGATCTCTGTAGCGCTGGTCGTCGACCAGAGCGTGGACTTCCAGACGATGGAGAAGGTGAACACCTCGCTGCACGCTCTGCAGGGTGCGTTCACTCCATACGACGAGATGGCGGTCTTCACCTACAACAACGGTGTCACCGAGCAGACCAACTTCACCGCCGCGCAGAGTCAGCGTCTCGCCGTGGTGCTGGATCGCTCCAAGACCGCTGGACGCGACCAGGTCTGGTATGGAGCCGGCCCGCTTGGTCAGACGACCTACAAGAACGGCTTCGACGTCGATCCCAACACCAGCCCCACGCATTCGGCGGCTGGCAATGGGACGGTCTACCCGGAGAAGGAGTTCCACACCCTCAACGACGCGATCCTGACGGCTGCAGCGGCACTGGCGAAGACGCCGAACAATCGCCGCCGCGTTCTGTTCGTGATCTCCGACGGCAAGGAGTACGGCTCCAAGTCCAAGGAGAAGGACGTCATCAAGTTCCTGCAGGCGCACAGCATCGCGGTCTACGCCACGCTGGTGGGCGACTCCAGCGTTCCGGGCATGGGTTTCCTCGACCGCATCCACCTCCCGCTGACGATGCGAGACAACGTGTTGCCGCGCTATGCCGCCGCCACTGGCGGGCAGTGCGATCCGGAGTTCCGCCCCAAGGGGATCGAGGAGAGCTTCGCGAAGATCAGCGAAGAGGTCCGCTCGCAGTACACGCTCGGTTACTACTCGAACGAGAGCGTGCTGGACGGCAAGTACCGCACCGTCGAGGTGCGCGTCCTTCGGCCGAATCTGGAGATCATCTCCAAGAAGGGGTACTACCCCACGGCGAGCGCCAGCTCGATCACTCCGCCGTCGTCCAACGCGCCCACGCCCTAGTCAGGATGCCGTTTCCTTCCAATGCATTTGTAGCTCTCGCTGCCGCCGCCTCCTGGGGCGGCGGTGACTTTTCCGGCGGCATGGGCGCGAAGTACGCAGCCGAAGACGCGGGCGACGCCACGCGCGGCGCGCTGCGGGTGGTCATCGTGGGCCATGCCACGAGTCTCGCCGTGCTGCTGGCGGTTCTCTTCGCCCTGCATGCGGTGTGGCCGCTAGGCGCGCCCATGTACTGGGCCCTGGCGGCAGGCTCTGCCGCGGCAGTCTCCCTCACCGCGTTCTATATCGCGCTCTCACGCGGGGAAATGGGCGTCTCCGCTGCCCTAAGCGGACTGCTGGCGGCGGCCATTCCTGCGCTGGTCTCAGCCTTCGTGGAAGGCCGGCCCGGAGCCTTGACGATCGCTGGCTTCGTCCTGGCTGGCGCAGCCATCTGGGCCATCGCAGCGGGGCCTTCGCCGGAGAATGCCGACGGTGCCGCGGCAAAGGGCACGATGACCCTCGCGCTCATCGGCGGTGTGGGTTTCGGCTTCTATTTCACTGCGCTGAAGTTCGCGAACCCGTTAGGTGTGCTGGAGCCGATCGCGCTGGCCCGCTCCTCGAGCCTTGCAACCTGCCTTGTGCTCCTGGCCGGATATTCCATCTTCAGCAAGGCAAGGTCGCCGAAGCGATGGCTCAGCCGCAACGCGGTGGCCTGGGCCATGGGGATCGCGCTGCTGGATACGGGCGGTAACCTGCTCTTCGTGGCTTCCACGCGGCTGGGACGGTTGGACGTGGCGTCTGTGCTGGCGAGCCTGTATCCGGCAGGGACGATCCTGCTCGCGGCCTGGCGCCTGCACGAGCGGCCGACGCGAAGGCAGCTCGGCGGGATGCTGCTGGCTCTGGGCGCGGTGGTGATGATTACGTTGTAGGCGGGGCTAAGCCGCCGGTGTGGATTTCCAGCGTGAGAACGCCAGCACGTAGAGCGCGATGATGTTGGCCATGGGGACGAGCATCAGGAGCGAGAGCGCCGCTGGGAAGCCGGCCTTCTTGAAGATCATCCAGAACGGCAGGACGACCAGCGCGGAAAAAGGTAGCCCGAAGATCATCAGGATCAGCAGGTGCGCTGGCTGGAATAACTCGCCCATGGTGTAGACCTCTGCGTGGAATGAGCTACAAATAACCGAGCATTCCAAAGAAGTCCAGCAAATTCCTACTGGCTCTTCTTCCCGTAGCTCATCGAATCGGCATCCGGCGCACGCTTTTCGCGGTCGGTGCGGATCTTCACCTGCTTCGCTGCCGCCTTGGGGCTCTCCTTGCCCAGCTTGATGCCGCTGGGGTCGAAGGTGGCCACCGGGTACTCGAGCTTCATCGAGCTCAACGCATCGACGAGAATCTTCGAGATCGCGAGGTTGCGGTACCACTTGTGGTCGGCGGGGATGACGAACCACGGTGCGTGCTTCGGGCTGGTGTGGCGCAGGATCTCCTCGTAAGCCTGCTGATACTTCGGCCAGAAAGGCCGCTCCTCAAAGTCCGCGGGAGATAGCTTCCAGTGCTTGGAGGGCGTGTCGATGCGCTCCTGCAGGCGCTGGGTCTGCTCCCCGTGGGAGATGTGCAGGAAGAACTTGAGGATCACCACACCGTTGTCGGTAAGCGTCTGCTCCCACTCGTTGATGTCTTTGAAGCGGAGGCGGCGCTGCTTGTCGCTGAGCGTGCCATGGACCCAGGGTGAGAGCACATCCTCGTAGTGCGAGCGGTTGAAGATGCCGATCATGCCGCGCGGCGGCACCTGCGCGTGACAGCGCCACAGAAAATCATGCCGCGCCTCGATCGGCGTGGGCACCTTGAAGCTGGCGACCTGGCAGCCCTGCGGGTTCACGCCGGAGAAGATGTGCTTGATGGTGCCGTCCTTGCCGGCGGTGTCCATGCCTTGCAGCACCAGCAGAACGGACCTGGACTGAGCGGCGTAGAAGCGCTCCTGCAGGTCCTCGAGCCTGGTGCGGTGCTCGACGAAGACGGCCTGGGCGGCGCCTTCGTTGAGGCCGTCGTGCGCGCTCGTGGAGTGCGAGGACAAGCGGACCTTCGTATGCGGCTTGATCAGGTACGGGCTCTTCAGCTTCATTCAAAGAGAGATGCGAGATACGGGATGCGAGATGCGAGGGGAGGTGCGGGCGGATGTCCGGACGCAGAAAAGCCCGGCATCTGCCGGGCCTCTCGAAGAGCCTGATGTTTCGCCGCTGGATGCGGCTGGCCGCGCGGTTACGCGACGGGGGGCTTGGTTGCGTCTTCGGCCTTGGGAGTCACGACGTGTGCGGTCTCGCCGGGCTTGGCCGGATCCTCGGTAACGCCCTTCATGCCTTCCTTGAAGCCGCGCAGGCCTTCGCCCAGACCCTTACCGAGCTCCGGCAGCTTCTTGCCGCCGAACAGTACAAGCAGGATCACGCCGATCACGAGCAGATGTGTAGGCTGGAAAAGTTCACCCATAAAAAGACTCCGGGCCGCGCAGACGCGGACTCCGAACATTGTCGCACGTTTGGGGTTCAGCGGGCATGTGCGCTGCCGCACAGCGTTTTGCTTCGTCCAACAGGGCAAGAGTTAATCGTGCGAGATCGCCATACAGATGGCCGGATCGGGCCGAAGACGCCCGCGCCGGTATATCCTTGAGGCACGGACACCAAAGCTGGGCCGCCCTGTGGGCTGCTCGCGGTACAGGCAGGTTCGAAGGCGCCCCGGCGCTATTTTTTACGGCGCACACCACGAGGGCGCGGTTTGAGGACGATGCTGCACAAGACATTCATGCGTTCAGACACGGCGATGCGTAACACCACGAGCTCGCTGGCAACCAAGTTGACTTCGCGTAAAGCCGCGACCCTGCTGCTGGCCCTGGCCGGCGTGATTGGCGGCGCTGCGGGCGCCCAGGTTGTTGCTGCACCCGGCACGGCGCCCATGCAGCCCAAACCCGTGGCCCAGCTGACGGCCTACACCGGCCCCAAGTACAACAACCGCTATGAGCTCTTCGGCGGCCTCAGCTTCATGAACGGCCAGGCCGGACAGAATCTGCAGTCGAAGTACAACATGGGCGGCGGCGAAGGCCAGTTCACCTACTGGCTGGGCAAGGGGCCTGTAAGCCGCCTCGGTGTGCTTGGGGACTACCGCTTCGAAGCGGGCACCACGCCGACAATCCCGAATCCCGGCAATGCGCAGAACGTCCACCTTAACCGCGTGCTCGTCATGCAGCACGTCTTCTCGGGCGGCGTGGTCTATCGCGGCTTCAAGAATCGTTACTTCGCCATCGATTACCACGCACAGGCTGGCGCCTCGCACGGCATCTTCGACCACGCGACGCAGAACTACCCTGGCGGAAGCCCCGTCTCTGCCTGCCCCGCGCAGCAGACGGCAGGACAGACCGGCAACCTCGGCCTGTACTGCAACAGCACAGCTCCCTGGGGTGCGGTCGGTGGTTCGATCGACTTCAACCAGAGCAGCCGTTTCGCGGTGCGCCTCTCGCCGGACATGATCTTCGAGCACTTCGGCACCGAGACCCGCGAGTACTTCTCGCTCGGCGGTGGTATCCTGTGGCGCTTCGGCGCGCGGTAGGGAGAAGCGGTTTTCCGTTCTCCGTTGTCGCGAAGACCCTCCTCTGGAGGGTCTTCGTCTTTTCGAACGAAACATGAGAGCTAAGAGCTAAGAGCTGAGAACGGAAAACTGAGAACGGAAAACGGAGAAAGTCCAACCCCTCCCACCCTCGCCTCAATTTCCCGGCTTCTCCCACACCATGGCTTCAAACCGATGCCATGCCTGAAATCCGAGGCCTTCGTAGAGCTGTCGTGCGGGTCCATTGGACTCCGTCACCGTGAGCGACAGTGCCGTGTAGCGGCGTCGCAGCAGCACGCTGGCCACCTGCTGCAGCAGGAAGCGTCCCAGGCCCTTGTGGCGGGCGCCAGGGGCCACGCAGAGCTGCGTGATGTGCCCTGCGTCGTGGTCGACCCGGGAGCTGAGCACCATCGCCTCAATCCGCGGGATGCCATTCGCCGAAGCCGCATCCAGCAGCAGCCACGAATTGTCCGCATCGAAGACCCCGCAGCCGGGGAAGCGGATGATGTTGTGCAGGAAGCGCTCTGCGCCATGCAGCGTGCGGTACTGGTCGTTGATGCTGGCGTCGGTATGGCCTTCATAGCAGCGATGAATCAGCTGAGCTGCCTGCGTGGTGAAGCTCGTTCGCCAGGGCTCGAGATAGATTCCCGCAGGCACCGGAGGCGGCACGAACTGCTTGCCCAGCGGAGACTGCGCGAGATCGCACAGCATGAAGAGGCGCGGGTGGGCCTGGAATCCTCGCGAGAGAAACGGCGTGTGCAGCGACCCGGCGGGAAACATCAACAGCTGAGACTCGATGCGGTCGACGGCTGGCGTCGCTTCGAGGATCTCGATCAGGTGCATCAGCATGTTGTCGCAGATGGGGTTGATCTGCGATCCGGTCTCGGTAAAAGCGTACACGTCGCCGATGACAGCCTTTGCTGCCTCGTAGACCGCGAAGGCGTAGCCGATGACCCGCTTCGAGGAGTACGCCACCACGCCTGGCAGAATCCGGCTATCGAGGTACTCAAGCAGCAGGTCGGTCGACTGGGTGTAGTTCCAGTGCAGCCGCCTCTGCCATTGGGACGCTTCATCGCGCAGGAGGGGGCGAAGCTGCGCCGCCGAAAAGTGGCGCAGGTCGAGAATCTCCATTTGCGAGCCGGGGGACATGGTACCCATCGACTCTACAGGTTACGGACCGGATTGGCGATTGCCGATCGGCGGTTGGGGCTGTTACCGCGCGAGCGCTGCTATGGGCTGGCTACAGAGGAGCTGCTGCGGACGTCGCGGCTGCAGCGCTCACCTTGTACACGTTCAGTCCCTGAGGACCATAGGTAAACAGCTTCTGGTACGGACGGCCCTGCAGATAGTGGTCGATCTGGCTGGATTGCCGAATGGGCACGACCAGGATGTGTTCGCCTGCCGGGACCTCGCCACTGTAGTTCAGGATGCTCTGGTTCCGGTAAAACGCCAGGCCATAGACCATGTCGCGACGGACATCGAGGACGGCGACGGTCTGCTCGTGGGGGGTGAGCCCTGCGATCTCTTCGGCGAGAGGTCGCGCGGAGTAGTTCTCGTCGATCGTGCGGCCGTTGAGTCCCAGCAGGAACCACAGCAGGCAGCAGAGGGGAATCAGCGTGGCCAGGCGAAGCTTAGCGGGGCCACCGCGCCGCACCAGCACGATCACCAGGGCGGAAGCCAACACACCGCATACGGCGGCCTGGATAAAGAAGCGCGGCGCCGGCACGATCTTCTCGTACACCATGTACTGCGGGCAGAGCAGCAGCACGAAGGTCAGCACCCCGGTCAGGATCGCATGCGAGTTGAGCAGCCACTTCGGCATACCCGTGCGGCGGATGCGGTAGAGGTAATCGCCTGTGAGGATGGCCAGCGGCGGTATCGAGGGAAGGATGTAGCCCGGCAGCTTGGATCCCGCAAAAGAGAAGAAGAGGACCGGGAAGAGCGCCCACAGCACAAGGAACTCGGGGAAGGCATCACCTGCGCGAATGTGGCCCAGGTAGCGCTGCGGCTTGTGGCGCGACCGCCACTCCGCCAGCGAAATCTCGAGGCCATCCACCAGCGCCCGCAGGCCGACGGCCGTCCAGGGCATCAGTCCCAGCACCAGGACGATCAGGTAGTAGTACCAGGGTTGGTGATGCTGGTAGAGATTCGTGGTGTACCGCTCGATGTTGTGTTCCCAGAAGAACTCACGAACGAAGCTCGGATTGCGCCGCTGCACCGCGATGTACCAGGGCAACACCATCAGGAGGTACAGGAGGATGCCTGGGATCCAGATCGTTCGCTTGAGCGCGCTCCATTCCTTGCGCAGTCCCAGGAACAGGCACAGGATGCTCAGGATCATGAACGGAGCGACGGGGCCCTTCGCGAGCGTCGCCGCCGCGCCAAAAAAGTAGAGATCGAAGAGCCAGAACTTCTTGCCGGTCTCGTACCACGCATACCAGCCGAGCATGCCGGCACATAAGGGCGCTGCCAGCTGCATGTCCGTCGACGCCCCACGCGCGAATGCCACCATACCGACGCTGCTCACCATGATCAGCGCGGCGTCGAGGTGCCCGCCAGGACGGAATCGTCGCAGGTGCAGAAATGCCAGCAGGATGAGCACTGCCGTGGCGGTCGTGGACGGCAACCGGGCCGACCAGTCCGACACGCCGAACTCCTTGAAGAAGCCCATCGCGCGCCAGTAGTACAGGGCCGGCTTCTCGAGCCACGGTTTGCCGTAGAGGATCGGCGTAATCGTGCCGCCCACCAGGCACTCGTACGAGGCGTGGATCGCGCTCGGAGACAGGTTGTGCGGCGTGATCTTGGCGTGGACTTCGTGGCAGTCGATGGAGTGCTGCTCCAGCATCTCCCGTGCGATCTGCGCATAGCGGGGTTCGTCTGCCCCCACCAGGCCGACGCGATCGCCGCCAAACCAGGGGATCAGCCCGAACAGCAGGAAGTAGCCGCCCACCACCACCAGTACGAGGAATTCCCAGCCGGAGCGCCCAAGCTCGGTGGCCATCATGGAGCGAAGTCGGGCCATGGGACGCGCACTCGCTGCTGAGACGTCGGCGGGTTGGGAGGGGGCGTTCAAATGGGCCGGATAGGGTAGGGACAGGCGAACGTTGACCCACGACACGAGTTTCAGCGTCGTGGGTCAACGGTCCCAGAAACAGAATCGAGCTTAGGCTAACAGAGTTGAGCGCACAGAGGGGCAGGCCGCCTGAAGTGCGGCCACGATGCGGGCGGTAGCCCTGTCGGCCGGACCTTCCAGGGTGCAACCGCTGGCATTGCGGTGGCCCCCGCCTCCCAGCTCCTCCGCTACCCGGGCCACATCGATCTCGCCCTTGCTGCGAAGGCTCAGCCGGTAATGACGATCGTTGTCCGGCAGAGCGACCTCGCGGAGGAACGCTGCGGCGCGAACCCCAGCGATGCCAATCAGGTAGTTCACCACGCCTTCGCAGTCTTCCACCTGGGCGCCGGCCTGGCGCATCTCGTCCTCGGTGACCAGCGTCCAGGCCACCTCGCCGTCGATCTGCATGTTCGAGAGCGCGGAGCCCAGCAGCCGGATCTTGCCGACAGAGTTCGAATGATAGACCTGCTGGGCGATCCCGTTGGGATCGGCGCCACACTGGATCAGGTGCTCCGCGAGGGAGAACGTCGATGCCATGGTGCCTGCATGGGTAAACGCCGCGGTATCGGTCAGCACCGCAGTGTAGAGGCATGTGGCCATCGCGCAGGTGATGGGAATACCCATCGCCAGGGTCAGGTCGTAGATCATCGCGGCAACCGCGCAGGCCTTCATGTCGATCCAGTTGAAGTCCGCATAGTCGCGGCCGCTCTGGTGATGGTCGATGTTGACGACCATTCCCGGTCTCATCGCGGCAAAGCTGCGTGGATCAAATCCGGTGCGTTCCACCGAGTCGCACTCGAGAATCACGGCAACTTCAGGCGCAGCCGAGGGCAGAGCGTGAACGATGCGCTCCACTCCAGGTAGCGTGAGATATGTGTTGGGAATGGCGTCGGCGAAGGCGACTACCGAATGCTTTCCAAGCGCGTCAAGCAGATGCATCACTGCCAGGGAGGTACCGATGGCGTCGCCATCGGGCCGGGCGTGAGACGTAATGAAGAAGCTCTGATGGCGCGCAATGATCCTTTGCAGCTCGGCGATGGCGGATTCATTGGTCATGTGGGGTCTTCGAAGCAGGGCGTTACTTGGCCTTTGGAGTTGGGTCGCTGGTTGGGGTTGAGTCGCCTTTCGGAGCGGCCTTTTTAGCAGCCTTCCGGACGATCTTCTTACGGCGTTTTTCGATATTCTCGAAGACCTGGTCCAGACGGGCCCCGATCTTCTCCGAGCGGTCGATGGCAAAGCTGATCTCGGGAACATGGCGAACGCCCATGCGGTCGCGGATCTCCGTGCGGATGTAAGCGCGCGCGGCCATCAGGCCCTCGAGCGTGGAATCTTCCTCGTCCTCGTCACCATGGACGGCCACCAGCACCCGGCAGCTCTTGCCTCCGGGGGCGAGGATGACCTCCGTGACATGGCAGGATGCAATCCGGGGATCCGACAGCTCACCCTCGAGCATGGCGGTAATCTCTTCCCCGAAGGTGCTGGCCACTCGGCCGCGGTGATAATCTCTTGCGCGTTGAACAGGCATATAGACAGTGCAGGATAGCACTTGCCAGGCGGCGGGGGACTTGCTGCTTTTGGGTCAGGTACCGTTATCGTCGGGTACCGCAGCGTACCAAAACGGAGTTAACGTCGCGTTTTGCACACGGGATCGACAGCGTAACGGCTTGTCGCAACGCGGATTAGCCCTCCGGGAGCTCGACGTCCGCTTCGATGAAGCTGTCCACGATCTCGCAACCCAGCCCGTTGGCGATCCGCCGCGCCGCTTCTTCCACCTCACGCAGCTGACCCGCAAGGTAGGCGGACGATCCGGAGATTGCCGCCACGCCGATGGTGGCGCGGTTCCAGACCATCGCATCGTCCAGCTCTGCGACCGAGATGTTGAAGCCGTGCCGCAGCTTGTCCTTGAGCGAACGAACCGCCTGGCGGCGGTCTTTGAGCGACTGGGCGTGTTCGATGGCGAGTTCCAGCGTGAGCGAAGCGATGGGCATGGGGCGTGCCGCCACTGGCGGACAGTATCCTGTAGGGCGGGTATAGACATTGTTGTCCGAAAACACGTTCCTCCGCTTTGCCGTCGCTTCCTTCGCCGCCATCTCCTCCACCCAACTCCTTCCCGCACAGACTCCGTCTCCGACCTCCCCGTCTACGCCGCAACCTCCATCGTTGCGCGAAACCGTCGTCGTCCTCGGAGAGATTGAGCCGGTGACCATCGGCGAATCGGCGCGGCCCGTTGTCACGCTGGATCTCCTGCCGCTGGTCCAGGGGGACGTCGAGGACGCGCTGCGCACCGACGCTTCGGTGGACATTCAACAGCGGGCTCCGGGCGGCGTGATGAACGACGTCTCCATCCGCGGCGCTAGCTTTGAGCAGACGCTGGTGCTGCTCAACGGCCTGCGGCTGGATGATGTGGAGACCTCGCACTTCAACCTGGATCCGCCGGTGCCGCTGTTAGCGATTGTGGGGGCGGATGTGCTGCACGGCTCCGGCTCCACGCTCTACGGCTCGGACGCCATCGGCGGCGTCATCGATCTGCGAACTCGCAAGCCGGAGGGCGACTCGTTGCTCCTGCGCGCGGGTGGCGGCAGCTTCGCCAGCGACGAAGAGGGTGTGCTGGCGACGTTGGCCCGCACCCGATTCAGCGAGACGCTCGCTGCTGATCGCGCCCGCTCCGAAGGCTTCCAGTTCGACCGCGACTACCGCACGCAGGACGTAAGCAGCGAGAGCTGGTACAAGTCGGCCCTCGGCACCAGCGATCTGCTGCTTGCCGGGGATGAGCGGCTCTTTGGCGCGAACCTGTTCTTCGGCAACTATCCCTCGTGGGAGCGGACTAAGGGCTGGTTCGGCGCGCTCACGCAGCAGTTCAGCGAGCACACAACGGCCTCCGTGGCCTACCGTCGGCATACGGACGAGTTCGTCCTCTTCCGCTACCAGCCGTCGATCTACGAGAACAACCACATCGACCAGGGCTACGAGGGCTCAGTGCGTGACAGCCGAACGCTGCGGCATGGGCTGACGCTGCTCACGGGGCTCGACGAGACGACCGACCAGATTCACTCGACGAACCTTGGAGACCATGGACGCAATCGCGGCGCGGGGTATGGTGAACTGCAGTGGCATGGTGTGCGGGGCTCGCTCACCGGTGGGCTGCGCGAGGAGGTCTTCTCTGGTGGCCGAGTCGTCAGCTCGCCGATGGGCGAAGGGACGCTGCGTCTCGGCGAAGACTGGAAGCTGCGCGGGGCTGTGAGCTATGGCTTCCGCCTGCCGACGTTTCTCGACCTCTATTACAGCGATCCGACGACGGTGGGCAATGCAAAGCTCGCGCCGGAGTCGGCCTGGAACTATGAAGGCGGAGCGGACTGGTACCCCAGCGCGAAGCTCGCGGTGAGTGCCACGGTCTTTACGGCGCGGCAGAAGAACACCATCGACTACACACGGGCGAACTCCACGCAGCTTTGGCAGGCGACGAACCTCGGAGCACTGGCCTTCAGCGGCGTCGAGTCCCAGGTGGAGTGGCGCGCGACCAGCTCGCAGCAGCTGCGGTTCAGCTGGACGTATCTGCACGGCTCGCAGAGCGCCCTGGGCAGCCTGCAGTCGGAGTATGTCTTCAACTACCCGGTGAACAACGGCCGCGCGACCTGGCTGTGGCATGCGCGGCAGGGGCTGCTCTTGAGCACTCAGCTGGGTGTGTTGGAGCGCACGAAACTCGCGCCGGTGCCCTCGGCGCCATACGCGGTATGGGATCTTTCCATCGCGCGCGACAAGGGCCGCTGGCAGCCCTACGTCCGCGCCACGAACCTCAGCAGCACCGGCTACCAGGAGATTCAGGGGGTAGCGATGCCGCCACGAGCGGTGATGGCTGGTGTGCAGATCGTGCTTTCGCGCAAGTAGGTGTCACTCCGGTGATATACCCGTTCTTGTTCCCCTCAGTACAAGCCTCAAAGCAGGAGGAAGAGACGATGGCAGGTTCGCGGCGCGAGTTTCTGACCAAGGGCAGCATGGGAATCCTGGCTGCCGCTGTGGCGGTAGCTGGAACAGATGAGGCTGCGGCGCAGGTTTCGCAGACGCCGACTCCCGGCCAGCCTCCCGTTCCAAACAGTGCGCAGCCGGTCGGGCCCGCCGTTTCCGGCGCCACCTTCGCTGAGGCGGAGAAGCTGCAGCAGATCAGCTTTTCTCCCGCACAGTTAGAGGAGGCAGCTGCCGCGTGGCCGGTCGGCGTGGCGCCGATGATGGAGCGGCGCGTTGGGCCGCGCAAGGTTGTGCTGGGCGATGCGGATGCCCCAGCCACCATTTGGCGGCCGCAACTCGCGGCCGGAGAGCACCATCCAGAGCCCGTGCGGGAGCCGACACCCGTGCCCGTGAAGATGCTGCCAAAGCTCCCGGTTGCTGACGACGACATTGCCTTCGCCCCGGTGTGGCAGCTCTCTGGTTGGATTCGCACGAAGCAGATCACCTCCGAACGACTTACGCGGATTTATCTCGCAAGGCTCAAACGGTTCGATCCGCAGCTCAAGTGCGTCATCACGTTGTGCGAAGAGCATGCTTTGGAACAGGCTCGTGCGGCCGACGCCGAGATCGCAGCCGGGCACTATCGCGGCCCGTTGCATGGCATCCCGTGGGGCGCGAAGGACCTGCTCGATACGAAGGGGATTCGTACCACCTGGGGCGCGGAGTTCCTTCGCGACCGCGTGCCTGCCGAGGACGCCGCCGTTACTCGCATGCTGAATTACGCCGGTGCTGTGCTGGTTGCCAAACTCTCGCTGGGTGCGTTGGCGCTGAATGACATCTGGTTCGGCGGCCAGACGAAGAACCCGTGGAATCTGGACGAAGGGGCATCGGGCTCAAGTGCAGGTCCCGGAGCGGCTGTGGCTGCGGGGCTGGTTGGCTTTGCGATCGGCAGCGAGACGCAGGGGTCCATCATTTCGCCTAGCATGCGTTGTGGGGTCACGGGGCTGCGGCCCACCTTCGGTCGCGTGCCACGCACGGGAGCGATGACGCTGAGCTGGAGCTGCGACAAGCTTGGTCCCATGGCTCGCAGCGTCGATGACACGCTGACTGTGCTGCGGGCCATCACCACGACCGACAATCGGGACTTTGGCAATGTGCCCTTGCCGGTCGAGTTGCCACATGCCAGGCCGCTGCCCCTCACGCGAGTCGGCTACGTGGAGAAGTGGATGGCCGAGGCTACCGATGTCGATCGCCATGCGCTTGAGGTGCTGAAGAAGCTCGGCGTGCAGACGGTGCCGGTCACGCTGCCCGATCTGCCCTACGATTCGCTCAACGTCATCCTGCTGGCGGAGGCGGGAGCCGCCTTTGAGGCGGAGACGCTGGATGGCCGCGTCGAACAATTGAAGATGCAGACGCCGGATGCTTGGCCCAATACGTTCCGGCAGGCACGCTTTCTCAGCGCGGTGGATCTTGTCCAGGCCGATCGTTTGCGCCGCCGGGTCGCGGTGGAGATGGGCAACCTGTTCATGAAGTTCGATGTGCTTCTCGTCCCGAGCCTTCGCGATGAGCCGATGGTGATCTTCAATTTCACCGGGCACCCGAGTCTCACGCTGCGGGCGGGCTTCGTCGAGGTCACCGAAGAGCGGAGCGACTGGATGCCGGATCCGGCGCATCCGCTCAAGAAGTTTTCTCCGCCGCGCCGCGTGCCGCATGGCATCACACTTGTCGGGCCGCTCTTCGGCGAAGAAGTACTGGGGCAGATCGGCGCCGAGCTGGAACATGAGCTGGATGTAGCGGCTGAGCGGCCGAAGGGCTTTCAGTAACCGTGTTCCGCGCCTCGGACCTGGCTCAGCGTGGCAGCTGAAAACGTTGTCTAATGACTCTGGTTCCTCGAAACACATTCAGTGAGGGTTGTGCATGCGTGCAGTGATGTTGCTTGGTCTTGGCCTGGGTGTCGCTGTTGCAGGTAGCTCCATGTGTGCCCAGATCGCCCCACCGACGGCCCCCGGCCAGCGCACCTGCCCGGTCGAGAAGTACGCGAAGACCGTCGGCGACGGAGAGCATCTCGACACAGTAGCCATCCAGAAGGCCATCGACGACTGCGCAGCCAAGGGCGGCGGCGTGGTGGAGTTGCACGGCGCGCCCCTGTTCGTCAGCGGCCCGCTGGAGCTGAAGAGCCACATCACGCTGGAGATCGCCGAAGGCACCACGCTGGCCGGCAGCGAGAACCACGCGGACTACCCGGAAGCCGAGCTGCTTCACGAGCCCTCACTTCGCGGCCTGCTATGGGCGAAGGATGCCGAAGATATTGCCATCCGTGGCGGCGGTATCATCGACGGCCGTGGCCAGAGCTGGTGGCTTCATCCGCAGACTCCGCGCCCGCGCATGATCTTTTTCGACCACGTGAAGGGGCTCACGATGGAGAACATCACCGTCGAGAACTCGCCCATGTGGCAGATCACTGCCTACGAGAGCGAAAACCTGACCTTCCGCAACATGAAGATCCTCGCGCCTCTGCCTGCGGGCCACAACACGGACGGCATCGATCCCTTCAGCTCGAAGCACATCCTGATCGACCACGTCTTCATCGACACGGGTGACGACAACGTGGCGATTAAGAGCGGCCAGCCCGGCTCGGCGGGACCCAACGATCCCACGGTCGACGTAACCATCACCGACTGCACGTTCCTGCATGGCCACGGTCTCTCCATCGGCAGCGAGATCGCTGGTGGCGTGCAGCATGTCCGCGCGGAGCGCATCACGTTCAGCGGCACCACGCAGGGCATCCGCATCAAGAGCGGACGCGACCGCGGCGACGACATCGGCGACTTCATCTACTCTGACATCACGATGGAGAACGTCGGCACGGCCGTGCAGGTGACCGACTACTACGGCGGCCCCAAGGGCGGCGCAGCCGTCGTGGAGACGGCACCGGTCACACGCCTCACGCCGCACATCCACGACGTCACGATCCGCAATCTGAAGGTGACCTCCGCGAAGAACGGCCTCGAGGTCGAAGGTCTTCCGGAGGCTCCCATCAAGGGGCTAACATTCGACAACGTGACGATCACAGCGCAGAAGGCGGGTCGCGTGGCCTACGCCGACATCTCCGCGAAGGACCTGACGGTGACGGGCGCGGACGGCCAGCCGCTCACGATCGGCAAGGATGTCACAGGAATCAAATAGCTGGGCTAAATGCGAGAGACGAGATTCGAGATGCGATCGTCTCTCGCATCTTCTTCGCTTACTTCACCGGCCGCACACGCTGAGCCTGCACTGCCATCGAGGGCCGGGCGAGGCCGCGGATGCGGGCGAAGTCTGCCGCAAGGTGATTCGTCACCTGGGTCGCTGCGTAACCGGCTCCGGCGGCGAAACGCAGCAGGGGACCAAAGCTCGCAGCCGCAGCCGGTCCGACCAGGTACAGTCCCGGAACCGAAGTCTCGAAGCTGCGGCTCAGCACCGGAGCCCCGTACTTCTGGCGGTGAATCGAGGCCCGCAGATTTGCGGCAAGGAACCGATAGCGGTCCAGATCCGTCCGGTACCCTGTGCCAGAGATGATGTGCGACGTGGTGATCTCGCGCCGCTCACCCGCTTCGTTCGCCAGCTTCACGCGAACCATCTCCTCGCCGGACGGACCGGCAACGGCTTCGGCCTTCAGAACCGACCAGCCGCGCAGGATCGGCATCCTGCCTTCAATGCGTCCCTGAAGCGTAGACCCCCCGGCTGGGCCAAGGTGCTTGTAGACCAGCGCGCGGCGCAGCGGCGCCGGCAGAGCCTGGAAGACTCCAGGAAAGTTTGAGGACAACCATGACCGGAGACTCTCGCCGAGCGGCGAGGAAGGATGCCGCAACCGATACCACAGCGGCGTCTTGCCCTCAAACGCGGGCCGGTGGATGTGGATCTTCTGCGAGCGGGTCACGACGGTGGGGTGCGAGCCGATCTCGTTGAGGATCACCGCGGCGTTGAGCGAGCTTGCGCCGCGGCCCAGCACCAGTACCTCGCGTCCGCGGAATTGCTCGAACGTGCGGTGGTCAGCGGTGTGAGAAACGAGGCTGGCCGGCAAGTGCCGCAGCATCGGAGGAATCCACGAAAAGAGGCTTACGCCGGTCGCAAGGATGACGTGGCGAGCGAGGAAGCTCTCGCCGGTCTCCAGCGTCAGCCGGAAGGCCTTGCCTTCGGACTCGATATGCGTGACGTCGACCTCTTCAAGTTCAGGAACGAAGCGGTGCGCAAACTCCTGCCCATAAGCGATAAAGTCCTCGAGAGCAATGGGCACCGCGGTCGCGTGGTAGGGGCGGCCGGTAAGCCGCGCAAAGTCCTCCAGCGTAAAGGGGACCGAGCCGGCGGAGAGGTTCGAAGCGAATCCATCGGACTTGAGCTTCATGCCCACGGGCATCTGCGTCGCCCAGGAATGCATGGGCCGTCCGAAGATGCGGTGAGGCACGCCGGCCTCGCGCAGGTGGGCTGCGAGCGAAAGTCCATAGGGCCCCGCGCCGATGATGGCGGCGTGGAGGAACGACCCGGTATTGCGGTTCACGATCAAGCTCCGTCCTTTCGCGGCTCTGCGGACGCTTACGAAGATGAGAAATCCGTCGCTTCGGGGCCGCTATCCCCCGGATGAGTTATCCCCATTACGAACGGGTGCTGCGGCTCGCAAGAGGTGTTGGTATGGGACGTTCCCGCAGCGGATACCCCACCTTTGCGGGACAACGTGCACGGACTGTCGTGCGATAGACTCGACTTCGTTTCCATCACGGCGTCCTGCAGACGACTTGTCTAAGGGACTCGTTCAGAGGACCGGTTACAGAGGACCAGGGGATTGAGCACAAGCTCAGAAGATTCGAGCCGGCCGGGCAAGAGCAAAGTGCTGCTCCTGGCGGGAGCAAAGTGGGTGTCGACCGCCCGTTTGGTGCTGGCTCTGGCCTCCTTCGATTGCGACGTCGAACTCATGGCGCCCAAGTCCCACCCGGCAATCCGGGCTGGCGTCGTGAAGCGGGGATATCGATACGACGTATTACGACCTGTCGAAAGTATCCTCAAAGCGATCCGTGCGTCGCAACCCGACATCGTGATTCCTGTTGATGAGCTCACCGTCCTGCATCTGGAGGAGCTGCGGTCGGCTGCGGAGGTCAGCTCTGGCGAGGACCAGGAGGCGATCCGGCGCCTGCTGGCGACCAGCGGAGAGCGCGCTGAGACCACCGCCTTGGGCCGCTCGCGTCTGGCCCTGCTGACCCTGGCCGCGGGGCTGGGAGTCGCCACCCCCGACACCATTGCCGTTTCCTCGCCGCAGGAGCTTGCCGTCGCCGTGCGCGATCTGGGGCTGCCTCTGGCCCTCAAGGCTGACGCCACCTTCGGTGGCCGCGGGGTCCGCCTCGTCGCCACCGAAAGTGAGGCCGCGCGCGCCTGGGGCCGTCTCCATCGGGCATCGACGTTCCTCACCGCACTTAGGCGCGGTATCGTCTGGCACGACTGGAGCTACATCCGCGAATGGGCCAACGGCACCACACGCGACGTCGCTGCCCAGCGCCTGGTCCGTGGAACGGAACGAACCGCCATGGCCGTCGCCGTCGCTGGGGAATTAAGGGCTGCTGTCTGCCTGGAGGTGATTCAGACTGCGGAGTATCTCGGCCCCTCCAGCGTGCTTCGGATCGTCGAGGACGAGACCATGATGGAGGCTATCCGCAGCGTCGCGAAGGGCGCCAACGTCAGTGGCTTCTGCGGCTTCGACTTCATCGTCGACGAAGCGACCGGTACGCCTCTGCTGATCGAGATGAACCTTCGACCGACACAGCTCGCCCACCTTCCGCTGGGGCCTGGGCGGGATCTGGTTGCGGCTTACCTGAGGGGGATGCTCGGGCTCAACGTGGAAGATCGGCCAGCGGCTACCGCGCAGGACCTGATAGCCCTCTTCCCTCAGGAGCTTCTGCGGGATGCGGACAGCGAATGGACTCTAAAGGCTTACCACGATGTCCCATGGGACGTGCCTGAGCTGGTCCGGGAAGCACTGGACAGGAATGTGCCCGAGGTCATCGCGGCGGATAAGCGATATGGCGCTCGAGGATAGCGCTTCGCGTTAGCCGCTCCGCGGGCAGCCCTTTCGGGAGCGGCTTCGCCGTTAGGTCGTTAGCGCCTTCGCCCTCAGCTCGTTGTTGGTTCGCGTTGGCGGAAAGCGACCCTGACCGCGAAGCGGCTGACGGCAACGCCGCTATCCCGAAGGGCTAACGCGAAGCGCTGATCTCTTCAGTACGCCCCGCGCCGGCGCACCACCGCGGAGAACGTCCGCAGCAGGATCTTGATGTCCAGCAGCAGGCTCCAGCGGTCGATGTAGCGCAGGTCGAGCTTGATGAGGTTGTCGAAGTCCGACAGCGAGCGCCCGGAGACCTGCCAGAGGCCCGTAATTCCGGGCTTGACGGAGAAGCGGCGCATCAGCCACGCCTCGGAGAAGCGGCGCACATCACGCTCCGGCAGCGGCCTGGGGCCAACAAGCGACATCTCGCCCTTCACCACATTGAATAGCTGCGGCAGCTCGTCCAGCGAGGTCTTGCGGAGAAAGGATCCGACCTTCGTGACGCGGGGATCCTGCTTGATCTTGAAGGTGGGGCCGTCGTTCTCGTTCAGGTGCTCGAGCGCAGCCTGCCGTGCCTCGGCGTCCACCACCATGGAGCGGAACTTGATCATCCCGAACATCCGCTTGCCCAGCCCATAGCGCTGCTGGATGAAGAAGACCGGCCCGTTGCTGGTGAGCTTCACGGCGAGCGCAATGAGCAGTAGCACCGGGGCCAAAATCAGCAGGCCCAGCGATGCCAGAATGCGATCGAAGATGTTCTTGACCAGCAGGCGCTGGTCGCGGTGCACCATCTCCAGCACTACGCGATTGCCGTCCCCGGCGCCGACATGATGGTGCTTGGTCGCGGCGGCGGTGAAGAGGTCGAGGGAGTACTGCACCTCGATGCCTCCTCGCCCGCAAACGTTGATGATCTGTTCGATCTCGTTGAAATGGCTCTTGATGGGAAGCGCGATCAGCACTTCGTCCACCGGCAGCCGCATCAGCAGCATCTCCAGGTCGGAGACGTGGCCCAGATACGGCGCGAGGCCGTCGCACTCGGGCTGTGGCGTCGAGTCGACGTAGCCTTCCAGGTGATAGCGGAACTCCCGATCATCCGGAAGCTCCAGCGTCGCGCTGCGGGCGCGCATGCCTGTGCCGCAGATCAGCACCGTCCGTGGCTTGCGGAAGGCCGGGCGGATGTTTTCCTCGTAGGTGTAGACGCAGACCCGCGTCGCCAGCATCAGCGAGCACCCCAGGAACCAGAACAGGCAGGCGGAGGTAATCGGGTCGAGGTGCTGCGCTCCGGTGTGCAGGGGTAAGACTGCGACCAGGGTGCACAGCGCGGCGCTCAGCGGCACCTTCACCATCACCGAGGTCAGGGTGCGGGTCAGCCGCGGGTGATACAGCCCCGTCAGCCAGAAGATGAGTCTCCACGTAAGCAGGAGAGCCAGCACGGCCAGCAGGTTGTGAACCGATATGCGTAGCTGGAGGAAGCTGCCGAGGCTTCCGTCGTGGTGAATGGCGAAGCTGTAAGCTGTTGCGAACAGGGCGGCGCACAGGCTGGCCTGGTCGAACAGTCGCACCAGGGGGGAGGCCAGTTGCCGGACGAGAGGCGGCACGGCGGGCGCACGGCCGTCGAAGTCGCCGGGCAGAACGGGTGCCAGCGGGGCGGAACGGGGCGACGTCCGCATCCGGCTCGTGCCGGACGAAGCCTGATGGATAGCCTCGAAGGTCTCTTCCGCCATAAGAGAACAGCTTTCATCGGCCGCTGAGGCCGAGGACTGAGTGAGTGGTACAAGAGGCCCGGGTGAGCTCTCGAATGAAGTTGGTCTCAATCTACCCCTTCAATTGCCGAAGCGTAAGCCTCTAACGGGGACAGCGAAATTCGTCTTTGGTGTTACGACAATTTTAGTCGTACTACCTTTGCCTGCACGAAAGAATGATATTCCTTGCTAACGGTGTAGCGTCGATCCGGGTTTCTCACCGGTTTTCCTCCGCAATCGTCGGCTTTGTTCCCGGAATTCAAGGTAAAGAGGTTGGTACACTGGTGCGGGCAGCGAGAAGATACTGGACGAAACGGCAGCCTGTTCGCGTAAGTAACGCAAAATGAACAGTTACGCTCCGCCAAAGATGCGACAGATCGTCACCGAGGCCGTCTTCCGGCGGCGGCGCATCTTCCTGTTCACCATATACATCGTGGTTGGCGCGGTTCTTCTCCTCACGCTGCTCATGCACCGGAAGTACCAGGCGGAAGCCAAGTTGATGGTGCAGAATCTCCGTGCGCAGGCGCCGTTGACCACCAGCCCTGCCGAGCACCTCGTCCAGGCCAACGACGTCTCGACGACCGAGATCAACAACGAGGTCGACCTGCTGACCAGCACCGGCGTCGCCCGCCGCGCGCTCGGCCTCGATCCCCAGGGGACCAGTACGCGGGATGAAGAGAAGAGCATCTCCACGCTGGAACGTCATCTCAAGGTCGACCCCGTCCACCAGAGCAGCGTCATCGACATTTCTCTGATCGATAACTCCCCCGAAGAAGCCCGCGACCAGCTGCAGAAGATCATTGACGCCTATTTCGCCGATCGCGGCGATGCGGCTCGTTCCAGCGGTGCGGCGGAGTTCTTCGACCAGCAGGTGAAGGAGAAGGCCCGCCAGCTCGACGAGGATCAGCAGGAGCTGACACAGTTTGAGGTCGACCACCAGATCTCCGATCTGGAAGACCAGATCAAGCTGCAGACGCAGCGCGTCGGCGGGCTGCAGGACCAGCTGTCGCAGGCGGACGCGATGCTGGCCCGCCAGCAGAGCTCCCGTGCCGCGCAGCAGCGCGAGCTGGACAAGACCCCCCAGCGTTCCCGCACGACGGTCCGGACGATTACCAACCAGTACTCGCAGGAGCGCCTGAATACTGAGCTGGTAGACCTCGAGAACCGCCGCACCGAGCTGCTCAAACGCTACCCCGCCACTGACCGCCAGGTGCTGGAGATCGACGAGAAGATCGAGACCACCAAGGATGCGGTGCAGGCGGCGGCGAAGAACCCCGCCGGCGAGACGGCCACGGACGTTAACCCCGTCTACCAGCAGCTCAGCTCAGCCATGGCGACTTCGACGGCGGAGGTCAGCGGTACGGTGGCGGCGCGCGCCCAGCTGGGAGAGCAGGTCAAGAACGCAAAGGCCCGCCTCGATGAACTGGAGCAGGCTACCACCGAGTACAACGGCCTCAAGCGCAAGCTCGCCCAGGCCCAGGACGACTACAAGGTCTACGCCCAGAAGCGCGATGAAGCGCGCATCTCCGACGCGCTGGACAAGGCGAAGATGTTCGACGTGGCGCTCGTCCAGGCTCCCATCGCGTCTCCGGATCCCGTGCGGCCAAAGCCGGTCCTGTATCTCGCGGCGGGTCTTGCCTTTGCGATCCTGCTGGGGACGCTGCTCGCGGTCTACGCGGATACCTCCACCGAGCAGGTCTACTCGCCCGCCAGGCTCGACGAACTCACCGGCATGCGCACCATCGCCACCTTTGCTGACGAGGATGACCACGATGGTGCGAAGGACGGCAATGGTGTCGAGTACCGGCGCGTTCTCGTCGCAATCCGGGGAGGTCTCGGCGCCGATCAGGATGGCTCGGGCGCCAGTGCGCACTTCGCTCCCGTGGCTTCAGTCGACGGCAGCGAAGGAGCTTCGGGCTGGGCCGCCGCCATCGCGCCCGCGCAGCGCAGGACAGCGAATGCCACGGCAAGCGGCCACGACGAGGCTGTGGCGCTGGGCAAGGGCAAGCCTGCTGGGTACGCTGTGGCCTTCCTCTCTGCGCTCTCAGGCGAAGGCACCTCCTACGTCGTCCGCAATCTTGCCACGGAGGCCTCACGCCAGGCCTCGAGCCGCGTGGCCATCATGGATATGGGCAAGCTGCTCAAGCACTTCGAGGCCGAGGAGGATGTCAGCTTCGGCCTGAAGTACGACTCCAGCAAGCTCTGCTGGGTGCTGGCCACAAACGGCGAGCTGGGCTCTCGTCCACGCCAGCGCGGAGCGACCCAGGGCCAGTTCTCGGCACGGCTTCGCCCGCTCATGATCGAGGCCCGGCGCGAGTTCGACTTCATCTTTCTCGACTGCCCCAGCCTGCAGGCCTCCACGCTCGCCAGCGAGCTAGCCCTCTGCATCGACGGTTACGTCGGCGTCGTCGCTGCCGGGCAGTCGCGCAAACAGAATCTCGAGCAGCTGCAGGCGATGTTCGGCTCCACGCGGGTTCCGTTGCTCGGCTATGTTTTGAATCGCCGCCGCTACGCTGTTCCGGGCTGGCTGCACAAGCTGTTGTTCTAGGAACTTGGGTTCTGCTTTGAGGATCTGGTCTTCGGTTCGGGGTTCCGTACCAAGTTAGGCTCTTGGCCCGGACGTCCGGCACAGGTCATGCTGAGGAAGAAGATGCGCAAGGTGTCTGCCAAATCGAGCTCGTACATGAACCCGGTGCTGGGGCTTGCGTTGGGGTGCGCCCTGGGCGGGTTGCTTCCGTGCACGTCCGCTCTTGGACAGAATGCCACCCCCCCGGATTCCCCGAAGACTCTGCCCGGCTCAGTCCCGTCGACGCCCGTCGTAAAGGCAAAGGGGTCTTCGATCATCGCCGGTGCAGGGAAGTCCGAGACCGGTCCGCAGCACATGGGGGATGGCTCCGCGATCGGGCCGCAGGGGTACTACGAGGTCGAGCCCGGTGACACGGTCACCGTCAACTTCCGCTTTACTCCCGAGTTCAACGACGAGGTCGTCGTCGGCCCTGACGGCCGTGCGAGCCTCAAGTCCACCGGCGCCGTGAAGCTGGCTGGAATGACGGTGCCCGAGATTGAGCGCATGATCGTCCGCGAGAGCTCGATGAAGCTCGTCAATCCCGAGGTCACCGTCAGCCTCAAAGACTTCCAGAGGCCGCAGATCGTCGTCGCCGGCGAGGTGACGACCCCCGGGCACTTCGATCTCAAGCGGCCCATCACCGCGACGCAGGCAATCTTGATGGCCGGTGGCCCGAAGGACGATGCGTCGATGGGCCACGTGCTGCTCTTCCGCCGGATCAACTCGGAGTACGCCGAGGTTCACGTGCTGGAGCTGGGACGCTACGACGCCCGGACCCGCGCGAAGAACGACATGATCCTGCAGCCCGACGACCTTATCCTGGTCCGGCATGATCTGGTCTCGAAGATCGATCGCTTCGTGAAGCTCATCAATCTCGGCGTCTACTTCAACCCGATCGGCAACAACGGAATCTTCTAGCGCATGCTGGAACCATGGAGCGACGCGTGAAGGTTCTGCTGATGGCCTACGAGTGCAGCCCTTACCGTGGCTCGGAATGGGCCGTGGGTTGGGGAAGATTGCTTGAGGGCGCCCGTGCGGCCGAGCTCCACGTCATCACCAGTGAGTCGAACTTTGCTGCACTGCAGCGTGCCGACAGCGAAGGGCTCCTTCCAGCGGGCGTCCGCTACTACACCCCGACGCCGGATGCAGCTCTCCGAAAGATGGAGCAGAAGCCCGCCCTCTTCGCCTACAACTACACCGCCTACCACCACTGGCAGAAGCTAGCCTTCGAGCTCGCGAGGAGCCTGCACGCAACGGAGAAGTTCGATCTCGTCCACCAGGTGAACGTCTGCACCTTCCGCGAGCCCGGCTATACGTGGCAGCTCGATATCCCGTACCTGTGGGGACCGGTTGGCGGGACGCAGAACTTCCCATTCAGCTTCCTCTCGATGCTGCACCCGGTCGAAGCCATCAAGGAGTTCATGCGCGCCGTCAGCAACGAGTGCTCGCTGCGCTTCAAGGGGCGTGTGCGGGCCGCCGCGCGACACGCCGCAATGATTATCGGGGCCAATTCCACCAATCAGCGCGACTACGAGCGCGTCTTTCAGCGCGACGTAGGCTTGCTGCTCGAGACCGGTCTGCGCACGGTGATTGAACCTGATCGCTCGCGCTTTCAGTCCCGCGTGGACGACAAGCGTGCAGGACGGTCGGCACGGCCCATCAAGCTTCTGTGGAGCGGTGAGTTCCAGACCCGCAAGGCTCTGCCCATCCTGCTGCGAGCTCTTGCCAGGCTTGAAGAGGAGGATGTGCGCTGGGAGCTGGACATCCTCGGCAACGGCCCCATGTGGACCTCGTGGATCGCCGAGACGGGAAGGCTTGGCCTGCTGAGCATGGTTCGCGAGCCGGTGGCGCTCGCTCCATCCGCAGGCCCGGGCACTCCACCGGTCCTTCCCGAAGAGACGCTCGGTCGCCAGGCCAGGGGCCAGCGTCAGCTGGAACAGGCTCGCGCCGCCGGACGCAACATCGTCCACTTCCTCGGCCGTCTGCCGTTCCAGGAGGCAGTCGCGAAGATGAACGAGGCAGAGGTCTTCTGCTTCACCAGCCTTCGCGACACCAGCGGCAACGTGGTGCTGGAGGCGCTGGCCGCGGGTGTTCCCGTGGTCTGCTTCGATCACCAGGGAGCGGCCGATATGGTGAGCGACGACAGCGGGGTGCTGCTGCCGGTCGTCTCCCCCAGCGCCGCAGTCACCGACTGGGCTGCGACCCTGCGCGAACTCGTCGACGACCCCGAGTACCTGCTCGAACTGAGCGAGGGCACCACGGAGCAGGCGCGGAAGTTCCTTTGGAGTACCAATGGCGACCGTATCAACGAGATTTATCGTGAGCTCGCAAGTCGGCACGCCTAGGTTCCATTCGGCACATCACCCGGGGTGCGATAGTGCGCGAAAGGGGCATCGTGCGACCCTTGCGCGGATGAGACGATTGAGGCTATGACGCCGCTTTCCGAGGCCGGTACTGCTGAGGAGATCGAGGTGAGCCCTGTCCGCCCACAGGGGCTGCTCACCCGTGCCCGCAAGCTCGTCAGCGAGCGCTTCGGTTATGCGCTGGGCGATCAGATCGTCTTCTCCCTCGGCAATATGGCTGTCGCCGCGTTCATCTCGCGCTACTGCACGCCGTGGGAGTTCGGCATCTACATCCTCACGCAGAGGTCCATCGATCTTATTCAGCAGCTCTGCAGCGTCTTTCTGTGGGCGCCGCTGATGTTCAACCTGCCTTCCCTCGAGAAGGAGAAGCAGCGGGCGTACCTTGGGAGCATCTTCGTCCTCCAGATCCTCGCGCTGCTCTTTGCGACGCTCGTGCTGCGCGGCGCAGCATGGTGGTCCACTACACCATCGCGCGGCATGTACTACGGCGTCTTTGCGCCACTGGTCGTCACCGCCTTCGGCATCATCTTCCGCGAATACACCCGGCGCATGTACTTCGCCGAGATCCGCATGAAGGAAGCCTTCTGGACCGATGTCGCCACCAACGGCCTGCAGGTCATTGCGGTTTGCTGGCTTTGGAGAGCGCATCGGCTCAACGTCGGGACGGCTCTCTCCGCCCTTTCGATCTGCGCGATCCTCGTGTCTTTCTGGTGGCTGATCAACGAGTGGAAGACCTTCGACATTGAGTTCAGCTCCGTGCTCCCCGACCTCTGGAAGAACCTGCGACTGGGTAAATGGTTCCTGGGCAGCAACATGGTCTTTACGGTCAGCTCGCAGGCCAACCCCTGGCTCCTCGGCGCGCTCATGGGCGGCGGCGGCGTGGGCGCCTACTCCATCTGCGAACAGGTGGTGAACATCCCTCGCGTTGCGCTGGTGTCGATCCAGAACATCATGGCGCCGATGATGGCGCGGGCCTACGCTGATGGCGGCCGGCCGGCGCTGACAAAGATGGTCCGCCGCCTCGATGGCATTCTGTTCGGCGGAGCTGCCCTGTTTGCCGCGGGTGTCCTGCTCATCGGGCCGCAGTTTGCTCAGTTGGTCTACAAGCACTTTCCGGCCAACGGACGGATGGTGCTCGTGGTGCTCGCGCTGAACCTTGTGGTCTACGCTTCTACGATGGCCCAGGGGTATGCGCTCACCGCGATCGAGCATGCGGACTTCACCTTCTACGCGCAGCTCGCCGGGCTCGTCGCGCAGCTCGCGATCAGTGTCTGGCTGGTCCATGCCTTTGCCCTGCCGGGAGCCGCAGGCGCGATGCTGATCGGCAGCGCCGTCGTGCTGGTGGTGCGGCAGTTCTTCTACACACGGGAGCTCAAAGCCATATGAGCCTCCTTTTGAGTGCGCAGGTAGCTCGCGCCGAACTGCAGAAAGCCGCGCTCGAGCAGGGCCGCGCCGACTACCGGTTGAAGCTCATCAAGATCGTTTGCGCTGTGCTGCTGGGCGTCTGCTTCTGGTACTCGGTGCCCTACTATCTCCCGCTCAAGGTCGATCCCGATCCGCTGAAGGCGGCGGCCAATGAAGCTCAGGCTTACGAAGGCAACTTCAGCCGCCAGGTCGCGATGCCGATCGTCCTCGTGATCGCCACGTTCATGCTGTGGCGGCTCCCAAAGCGAGGGCGCTTCGGTGGTCCGCTCATGTTCGTGGCCATCGGCTACGTCGCCTGGTCGTTCGCGAGCTTTGGCTGGAGCGAGGACCCCGCCATCACAGGGAAGCGGCTGGTCGTCTTTGGCATCGACGCCTTCTTTGCGTACGTGATCGCGCGCGTCTATTCGAATCTGGAGATCGCCCTTTGGGGATTCCTGGCGACGGGCACCGTTGCCATGATTTCGTTCTACGTCGATTGGCTGCAGGAGGGCATCTTCCAGCCCTTCAACCCTGACTACCGCTTCACCGGCGTGATGACCGCGAACTACCAGGCGATGAACCTGCTCGTCTGTACGCTCTGCGGCCTGACGTTGTGCATGCGAAGACCTGAATGGCGCAGCAGGCTCTTTCCTTTTCTCGCCTTCATTCTCGCGCTGCTCTTCTTCACACGGGCCCGTATGGGTGCGTTCATCTGCCTCGGTCTTGTGGTGATCATGTTCACGCGCATGACGAAGCGCCAGATGCGCCCCGCAGACCGAGCCATGCTGCTTCTCGCTTCGGTGATGATCGCTGTTCCTGGACTCATCCTCGTGCTCGGCCGTAACGCGAAGGGCGCGGCTACCGACATCTTCATGATGGGCCGCACCGACACCCAGAACACCTCCAGTCTGTCCAACCGCGCACCGCTGTGGTCTGAGCTGATGGAGAGCGTCGAAGAGAAGCCGTGGCTCGGCTTTGGCTACGAGGCCTTCTGGGAGCCGAAGCGCGTCGAAAAGGTCTCAGCCGACCAGGGCTGGATGGTGCCGCACGCACACAACACCTTCCTCGATCAGACCCTGTCGCTCGGAGTGGTCGGAGCACTCCTCTATGCAGGGATGATGGTTGGTGCGTTAGTCATCGCCTGGAAGCGCTATCGCCGCACGCGTTCCGAGAGCGACATGCTTCCCGCCGTGCTGCTCACCTGGCTCGTGCTCACCAGCCTCGCCGAGTCCACGCCGCTCGACCCATACCTGCCATCGATGTTCGTCTACATCTCGGTGGTCAAGATGTGCATGCGTGAAGGCTCCGAGGCGGAGAGCGATCTTGGCCTCGGACCGAAGGACATCATCGGGGGCATTCCTTTGCAGCCCACCGCTGCAAACGGCCGCAGATATCCTGCGTTGGCCGGAGACCGGTCATGATGTCGCGAACGTCTCCATGCCTCGGAGGCGTGCAACTCTCTCCGCGCCGCGTGACCAGCCTTGGTCCTGGTCTGCCGGGACTCGTCAGCATCATCATCCCCACGTATCGCCGCGTGAAAGAGATGCGTGAGGCCGCGCTGAGTGCGCTTGCGCAGACCTACCCGAATGTTGAAGTCATCGTTGTCGCAGATGGGCCAGACCCAGACGCGCGCGCCGCCGTCGAGGGCATCGATGCTCGACTCCGCTACTTCGAGCTGGAGAAGAACTCCGGACCGGCAGAAGCGCGCAATCGCGGCGTGCGCATGAGTCGCGGCGAGTGGCTCGCCTTCCTCGACGATGACGACCTCGTGCTGCCCGAGCGCGTCGAGCGCTGCATCGCGGCTGCCCAGGCCGACCGACCGAATGTGATGATCGCCTGCCGCACCATCTATCGCCGTGACGGCAAGCAGGACGACGTGTGGCCACAGCGGCCCATCGGTCCCGACGAGGATGTCTCTGAGTACATCCTCGTGCGGCCTTCGCTGCTGGGCAGGCCGGGCGTCATCCCGGTGCAGGCGCTCATGGTCCATCGCTCCATCTTCGAGATCGTGCCGTTCACCACGCATCGCGATCACGAGGACTGGGCCTGGCTGCTGGAGGCCTGGAATATCGCCGGTGCGCGGGTCGAGTTCGTCTGGGAACCCCTGGTGATCTACAACATCGTCACCGAGAGCATCTCGCGCAGCCGCCGCATGAACTGGCGCGACTCGTTGCACTGGGCCAATCGTTACCGCAAATGGCTCACGCCTCGAGCGTACAACTCGTTCCTCGCCACCAAGGTCGCCCTCAAGGCCAAGCGCGCGGGCGAGCTCAAGGGCGTCGCCGAGATCTTCATGACGATCGCGAATAACAGGCCGCGACCGCTCGATATCCTCTTCGTCGCCGGCGTGGCCCTGCTGCCGAATGTGCTGCTCCAGGCCGCGTGGAAGCGGTCGCTTTCGTCAGGTGAGAGCCATGAAACGCCCGCGGAGGCTTCGACGCCGCGATGAACTTCCCGCGCATCTACACCGCGCTTCTTGCCTTGATGGCCGCAGGCGCCGGTATCGTCGCGTTGCTGTGGACCGCTCCCCAGACGAAGCACCGCCTCGCGCGAAGCGTGCTTCGCGAGGTACAGGCGCAGCAGCGTTCAAGCTCCACCACGGGCCAGAGCCTCGCAGCGGCTCCGCTCGTGGCGCGTACCTACTATGGCCGCCGGCTCGAGCCGCGCGACCCCGTTGTGCTGCACGGCGCCGGGCAGAGTGACGCCGCCACTTTCATCGCATACTCCAGGGCCGTCGAGCCATCGCAGCCGATCCTGTCGATGAGCTATGTCGACTTGCACGACGATATCCCCGCATTCTTCGCTCGGCTGCATGATGAGCTCATCAGATATCCCGACCTGGTGGTGCCGCAGATCGGTATCGCCATGAACGAGGGCGACGCGAAGAAGCACTACGAGCAGGAGGTCGCCGACGGTGTTGATGACTCCCGCCTGCGCGCTTTATGCGACGGCCTCAAGTCGCTCGACCGGCCGGTATTCCTTCGCGTGGGCTATGAGTTCAACGGCTCATGGAACGGCTATCAGCCGCGCAGCTACGTCGACGCCTTCCGCCACGTCTCAGAGTCGATCCGCAGCTGCCATCTCGAGAACGTCGCGCTGGTTTGGGATCTGTCGGCCGAAGCGGAACTCGACACCGAGAACGGCGGTGCTCAGGTCAGCGACGCGGCGAAGCGTTGGGGAGCGTACTATCCGGGCGATGCATGGGTCGACTGGTGGGCGATCAATCTCTTTCGCAGCGAATCCATCACGTCGGAAGCCACCCGCGCGTTCCTCGCCGATGCCGACCGCCATCGCTTCCCGGTGATGATCGCCGAGTCCACGCCCTTCCACCACAGCGTCGAGGCGGGCCAGGCTCCCATCGACGCGTGGTTCGCCCCGTACTTCGGCCTCATCCGCAGCCAGCGCGGCATCAAGGCCTTCTGCTACATCGACTGGGACTGGAGCTCTTACCCGCAGTGGAAGGACTGGGGCGATGGCCGCATCGAGCGCAACCCCGCAGTGCTCGCGTTCTATCGGCGGCAGGTCAGCGCGCCGCTGTTCGCCAATGCACGCACCCGCGCGGCGACGATGAAGCTGCTCAACGCGAAGTAGCCTCAAAACAGCGGTTCGCATTGTCAATCGCGTGGTGCAGCGGTACGAAACTCGACCACATAGGTCACCGTGTGCTCGAGGCGGTCGACGCGCTCTCCAAGATTCAGCGCTCGATGCGGATAGAGCGGCATCAGGTCCTCGGCGATCGCATGTCCTATCTCGTTGTCCGCAGGAAGACCAGGCGAGAGTCGCTTGTCCTTTGCAAGCTCGGTCTGGGCATCCACGGGCAGCGCTCCTGTCAGGATCCCCGCAACGTGATACAGCGTGCCTGCCCTCAACGTCAGCGTGTACGCGGCCGTGTGAGCCACGTTGTCGAGTGAGATCGACTGCGTCGCGCTGGCGTCGAGATAGCCTCGGTCCGCGTAGAGCCTCGCCATCTTCTGCCCGCTGATGAGCAGCCCCATGGGAGCAGCAGGGTCGCCCTTCTTCAACTCCGAGACGGCACGCAGCTCGGACTCCTGCAGCGGCTGCGCAGGAACGATTGCGAGCTCCACCACCTTGTAGATATCCCCGCGATGGACCGTTACCTTCGCGTCCACGGCGTAAGTCCCCGCGGCCAGAGGGTGGGGCTCCGTGAACACTGGTGGGTCGATGGCTACATCGAGGTATCCGGCGTTACGGAAGATGTCTCTTCCATCCTCCGTGATCGTTGTGGCCGTTGTGACCACGTCCAGATCTTGTCCGCGCATGCCTGCGACGAAATCGGAGATCTTCGGCCCGAGGGCCGGCCGGACATCGTCAATCGCGATCCGGCCGACGACGATATGAGGCTGATCGATACTCAGCACAATATGCCCGGCTCCGTGCTCGGCCGACACCTTGATGTCCAACCCCTTCTGCTTCGCCAGCTTGACCAGGGCCGCTTCCACTTCGGTGGTCAGCGACCCCGTGAGCGAGATCTGCCCGTGATAGATCGGCACCTCGGCTTCAAGAAGGCGCTCCAGCTCTTCCGGTTTCCACCATAGGAAGTTGGCGAACCGCACCGGCAGCAGCCCGGCGTTGTCCGAGCTGCCCAGCTTGATGACGAGTGCCTGGCTGTTCACCGTATAACTGATGTCTGTGAAAGAACCCGTATCGGCGAGCTTTCCCAGCCCGGCTTCGATCTGCTCCTTCGTCACCGTCGCGCCCGGGGTAAGGCCCGTGATGGCGAGCAGCCGCGCCTGGTCCTGGTCGGGAGCACCCTCAAAGCGAATGGCCTTGGGCTGGAAATCCTGCGCGACGATGTGAAGCGCGCACGCGAAGAGACTGACGACGGCAAAGAACCTCAGTGGCCGGAGCATGCGTGCAGTGTACTGCGACACGCCGTGGGTTCCTGCAAAAGCAAGCCGGGCCCGCGAACGGGCCCGGCTCCTGGTGCTGCAGGCAAAGGGAAGATCTATGCGTTCTCAACCTTGCTCGTCCAGGGAGTAGCGCCCTCGAGAGCCTTGTTCACGTTCTGAATGTTCTCGGTGCCGACGGTGTCGAGCCATTCACGGAAGGCTGCCTCGCCCTGCTTGGCGTAGATGGCGATGCCATCCTTCCAGGTCGCCCGGCCGCAGAGGACACCGTTGTACGCAACGCCCGACTCGTTGGCGAGCTCCAGGGTCTCGATGAAGACCGGGTTCGAGACGCCTGCCGAGAGGAAGATGAAGGGAAGCGCCGTGTTGTCTTCGACGTTGCGGAAGAGCTGCATCGCTTCCTCGCGGGTATACGCTGCGTCGCCCTTGAATGCCTTGGTGCCAGCAACGAACTCCATCTGGATCGGCACTTCGACCTTCAGCACGTCCACGCCATAGTTGGGCTTGGAGTACTCTTCCATCCCGCCCAGAACCACGGAAGGCTTTTTGCGCGCATACTCCACAGTCTTTTCATCGCCGCCTTCGGCGTCATAGCCCACCAGCTCAAGGAAGAACGGAATGTCGTTGGTGCGGCACTCGTCGCCAATGCGCTCGACCCACGCGTGCTTGAATTCGTTGGCCGAAGGCTTCTCGAAGGGGGTGTAGTAGAGCAGGATCTTGATGCAGTCCGCTCCTGCAGCCTTGAGGCGCTGCACGCTCCACACATCCAGCAGGTCCGGAAGGCGGCCGGGCGTCGCGGCATCGTAGCCGGTCTTCTCGTACGCCAGCAGCAGACCCTTGCCGTTGCGATGGTGCGAGGCCGGAAGGCCGAACTCGGGATCGAGCAGGATCGCTGAGGCGTACCTCGTCAAGGTGTCGGCGACACAGGTCTTGAAGACCTCGAGATCGTGGCCGGTCGCAATTCCACCGCGTTCTTTGGCCAGCGACTTTTGCAGCGAGCCGCGCTGGTCCATGGCCGCTGCGGCAATGACGTTGCGGGCGTCAGATACTGCCTTCATCCCCGCAAGTTTTCCAGGGGTAAGCTTCATCGATTGTTCTCCCAGGCGATGTCGAAACAGTCTTTCAGATGCGCACGGCGAGCCGGCGGTTCGGCGATTCTACACACAAGGCTGTACGGTATGCAGACACGCCGGACGGTAATCGATGGCTGCTATCGCGGCTCCTTCGAGCCCCGTTCAGCGCCCGGCGGAACAAATCCCCCGTGATCTGCCTGGCACATCACAGCCGTACTTCTACGATGGAGGGCACGCCTCGCCGGGATCATACCCCAGCCACCATGTCGGCCGCATCCCTCCATCCGGCGAGATTCATCCGATCTTCTTCATCGCCTTGTGCCCTATATCTGAGCTCGAAGCCGGTCGCGGAGGTCGCCCGCGAGTTCCACCAGGTGCCGCAGCTTGGGAGCCTGGTCGGGCTGCGCACTTCGCAGAGCCAGTTGCGATTCCAGCAGGATTCCAGCCAGCGAAGCGTTCAACTCGGAGTGCAGGGATGCTGTTACGGCGGCACGAGCCTGGGCGCGCTCGTGGGTGGCTCGTGCAATGGCGGCACGAGCCTGCCGCAGGATCCGTGGCGCCGTCGACACATGGAAGCTCATCTCCAGCACCGGGGCGGAACCCGCATTCTGGTAGATGATGTCGGCGGTTTCGGGCGAGGCCGAAGCGAGGCTCTCGTCGAGCAACACCAGGGCATACTCCGCCCGGCGCAGCGCGGCGAGGCCTGCACGACGGTTGGGGGCAACCTCCACGGCAGAGTCCAACTCCCGCCGCAGCAGGTCGGCAACCTGCGTCGCGGCGGCTTCGGGAGCGATAAGAAGAATGGTGTACGGCATCTTGTGCCTCCCCTGAATTCAACTTTCCTGACCCGCCGACATCCCATTCCCTAAACTCCGGGATGTCGGTGATTTCCGTTACATCAGGCTTGCATCGCTGCCAAGCCCGTACTCCTTCAACTTCCGGTAAAGCGTCGTCTTGCCAATCCCCAGAAGCTTCGCCGCCATCAACTTGTCGCCCTTCAGCTGCCGGATCGTATTGAGGATCGCCTGTTTCTCCAACTCGGCAATGGAGAGCACTGCTTGTGGTGCGATGCTTCCCAATGGAATCTCCTCTGGAGCTGCCGAAAGAGCCATCGTGTCGGTCGGATTCGTCGCGTGAGCATTGTGATACTGCACCTGGGTCGGGAAGTCGGCCAGATGCAGGACCGGTCCGCTCGACAGGGCGCAGGCACGCTCGATCGCGTTCTCCAGCTCTCGCACATTGCCTGGCCAGTCGTATTCCACGATCATTCGGAGAGCGTCGTCGGAGAACGTAAAGGCCGTGCCCGTCTGGCGCTGCAGGTTGTCGAGGATATGCGCCGCCAGCAGCGGAATATCAGCCCGTCGCTCCCGCAGCGGTGGGATGCGCAGCGTCACTACGTTCAACCGGAAGTAGAGATCCTTCCGGAATCGCCCGGTCTCCACCATCGCCAGAAGGTCACGGTTGGTCGCCGCAAGGATTCGCGCCTGGATCGGAACCGCCTGCGTAGCTCCTACAGGACGCACCTCTTTCTCCTGCAGAGCGCGAAGCAACTTCGCCTGCAGATCCAGCGGAAGCTCTCCGATCTCATCCAGAAAGACCGTCCCGCCTTCCGCCGCGGCGAGTAGACCCGTCTTCGATCGGTTCGCTCCCGTGAACGCACCCTTGACGTAGCCGAAGAGTTCGCTCTCGATCAACGTAGGAACCAGCGATCCGCAATCGACAGGGATGAACGGCTTGGAGGCATTCGGTCCATTCTGGTGAATGGAGCGCGCGATGAGCTCCTTGCCCACGCCGCTCTCTCCCAGAATCAACACCGGATGCGACGTCGTCGAGACCTTCGAGAGGATTCGGTACAGCTTCTCCATTACCGGAGAGTGGCCGACGATGCCTCCCATGCCGGAGTCTGTGCGAAGCTTCTCCCGCAGGTTGCGACTCTCGACATCAAACACGCGCCTTTGACTGGAGCGCTCGAGGACGGTCGATACCTCCTCCAGCGTAAAGGGCTTCGTCAGATAGTCGGTCGCACCCGTCCGCATCGCTTCCACTGCCGAACTCACCGTAGCGAACGCCGTCATCACGATGACGATGACGTCAGGCTGCTTGGCGCGAACCTCTTCCAGCAACGTAAGTCCGCTGCCGCCCGGCAGCTTCAGGTCGAGAAGGATGATGTCGATCGGATGATGAGCCAGCACCGCGCGCCCGGTTTGAACGGAGTCGGCCGTATGCACAATGAAGCCAAGACTCGCTGCAATCTCGGCGCAGGCGCTTCGCACGGGTTGATCGTCGTCAACAATCAGGACGTGCACCGGAGGTTGCCGCTCCCCAGCGGCTCGCGATGGCGCCGGCCTGTTGTCGGTGATGGTTGAGGATGTGCTGCTCGGCGGAGTTACTTTGCTCTCCATGAAATCTTCCTCAGTGGCCCATGCGCGGTTCCTGCGGTGCAGCCGGCTGCGCGCCGGTCGCCGAGGACTCATTGTTGCGTTGGGCTGGCCAGCTCAACGAGAAGGTACTTCCTTGTCCGGGGCGCGAGCGGATGGACAATCTAGCTCCTGTGGCGCCTGCGAGTTCATGTACGACTCGGTGCCCAAGACCGCGTTCAGAGCCCGACATCGGATCAGACGGCAGCAGAAATGCCGCCGCCATCTCTGCCGAGATGCCTGGACCGTTGTCCGTCACCTCGAGCAATGTTCGCTTTCCCGATCGCCGCAGAGTCACTGCGATACGCCCCTTCGGGGTCGCGTCTTGTCGCGTACCGCTCTTATCGGCCAATGGGCGGCGACTGGACAAGCCGCTTGGCGCAAGAGTCTGGGCCGCGTGACAAACCAGGTTGACGACAATACGCTCGAGCGACTCGGCCGGTGGCGTAGCCCACTCGTCCAGGCCATCCCCAATCTCCATCTCAAGCTTCGCGTAAGGAAACGCGAGCGACCGCAACAGGGGTTCCATCTGGCGAAACTTCGTGGCAGGTAAATAGGACTTCCCCGCAATAGGGGGACGACCATTTCCCGCCGCAGGCTCCGAGTGCGCTGAGACCCGGGCCGAAGCTCCGCTCCGCTCCGTCAGCTGGTCGAGCAGTCGCTCGACCAGCCCGGAGCTCCTTCGCGCCAGCTCGTTCAGCTCGCGCGCGTAATGAAGGTGGCGCGGTCTCAGGACGCCGGGCTGCTGCAGCAGATCGCAATAGAGCAGCAGCGCGCTCAGGATATTCGCCGCGTCATGCGCCACCGCGGTCGTCTCACCCACTTCAGGAATTGCGCCGGATAGGAGGACAGACCCCACCGCGGCGCCCGTATGCGACCGAGGTGGAGATAACGAGAATCTTGCGGCCGTAAAACTCTGCGGAAGAGCCTGCATAGAGATCTCTGTTCCCTGGCGGACTCGGACACCCTTCACGCTGCCGCAAATGACAGCACCGCATGCCAAAACCCGTCGGGGAACTGTGGTTACGGAGAAAATCCCAACACTTCGAGTACCAAACTGGAATCTCTGTCCGCAACTGCTGCAACTGCCAACGTTTGCTCGCATTATAGAGAGTGAGAGCAAACCCGTCTTTTATGTAATTCCATCCCAAATCGGAACAGTAAAATCCGTGCTCGTTCTAGCGGCCTTCACTATCAGTCACTTATGCGCATTCCCGGTTTGGTATGGCTATTCCCGAAATTGATCCAAAGTGTACGCCTAAATTTATTGTCTGGCGGTTCGCGCTAGAAAATTCGCTACGAGAAAATTCGGCGCCCAAACCTTGCCTGTATGAAATCGGTAAGCGTCCGTTTCCCACAACTCGCCTCGGCTCACACCTGTGATGTCACCTACCCGAGTGGCGTGGCTTGCAGCGCGAGTCCCGGAGCGGTAGTTCCTGATGTCGGCCTCTCGTTCCTATAATGGCGGGATGGTTGAAGCTTTGAAGCAACAAATATTCCGCTCCGGCGGACGTGGAGCGGGCGATGCGCGTCCGCTGAAGATGACTCCGGGGTGGGCCGCGACGGCCGAAGGCTCGGTGCTCATCGAAGTTGGTCATACGAAGGTGCTGTGCAACGCTACGGTGGACAATGGGGTGCCCGGCTGGCTGCGTAACTCGGGACGCGGTTGGGTCACAGCGGAGTATGGCATGCTCCCGCGAGCGACGCTGACCCGAACAGCTCGTGAGGCCGAGAAAGGTAAGATCGGTGGCCGTACACACGAGATACAACGTTTGATCGGCCGCAGCCTGCGCAGTGTCGTGGATATGAAGGCCCTCGGGGAGCGAACCGTGACCCTGGACTGCGATGTCCTCCAGGCCGACGGGGGGACGCGCACCGCGGCCATTACCGGAGCTTGTGTTGCGCTGGCGATCGCGCTCGACAAGCTCGTCGCAGCCGGAACCTTGAAGGCTTCTCCGATCCGCGAAATGGTCGCGGCGACGAGCGTGGGTGTTGTGGACGGCGACGTCCTGCTGGATCTGGCCTACGAGGAAGACTCCCGTGCTGACGTGGACATGAATGTGGTGATGACAGCATCGGGCGGCCTGGTAGAGACCCAGGCGACGGCAGAGCACGACACCTACTCGCGTGCGCAGCTCAACGAGATGCTGGATATTGCAGAGAAGGGTATTCAAGTGCTGCTGGCGGCTCAGCTGGATTGCCTGAAGGCAGCAAGGTAAACGCATAAGCGATCCCGTCCGCGGTCCGTCGCCGGTGATTCGGGTGACGGACCGCGAACGTCAAGTCCCAAGCGACTCTTTTGGCTCTGTTGCATCGAAGAGCCAGCACGATACCCTCGATGCTTGAGAAGGAGAACCCCGCCATGTCCTGCCATCACTTTGAACATCTCAAGCCCGTTCCTCCAGCCTCGGAGAGCTACAAGAAAGGCTGTGAGGAGTGCAACAAGACCGGCGGCTGGTGGGTGCACCTGCGCGAGTGCCTGGTGTGTGGCAAGGTCGGCTGCTGCGACTCCTCGCCGAGCAAGCATGCCACCAAGCACTTCCACGAGACCAAGCATCCCGTGATGCGCTCGGTCGAGCCGGGCGAGACGTGGGGATATTGCTACGTCGACGGCAACATGGTGGAGATGGGGAAGTGAGTAATGGACAGTGAGTAGAGAGCAGAGGAACCTCGTCTACTCTCTACTCACTGATGTCTACTCACTCGGCTTCTACTGCTTCTCAAACCGGTGAAAGAAGCTCGAATCCAGATAGTGCGGTGTCGCTGGATTGTTCGCAACTTCGGTCGCCAGGTCGGCGTAGAAGCTGTTGAACTGCGCGGCAGCGACGAGGTCGACGGGCTGGTCCAGATCATCCGTCGTTGAGTGATACCGCTGCGCCAGCCAGTTGCGCCAGGCCTTGTACTCGGGGGTGCCGAACTCCCAACCGAACTTCATGGCGAGGGCGGGGACGCCGGCCTGCACGAAGCTGTATTGATCCGTGCGGGTGAAGCTGTTGCGATCGGGCTCGGGATCGTTGGCGATGATGATGTGGTGCTCTGCGCCGACCTTGCGGGCGTCGTCGCCCAGCGTCGATTCGGCCAGCCCTTGTACATGCAGCTTCTTGAAGGCGAACAGCGGCATGAACATGTCGAGGTTCAGGTCGGCGGTCAGCGTGCTCGCGGGCACCGTGGGGTGGCTGGCGAAGTAGCGTGAGCCGAGCAGGCCTTTCTCTTCCGCGGTGAAGCATAGAAAGAGGATGCTGCGCTTGGGACGCTCGCCCTTGGCGGCTCGGGCGCTCATCAGTTTGGCGGTCTCGAGGACCGTGGCGACACCCGAAGCGTCGTCCATGGCGCCGTTGTAGATGCGCTTGTTGGGGTCGGCGGGGGGCGTGGTGACGGGTTCGCCGACGCCGAGGTGATCGAGGTGCGCGGAGACCAGAACATACTCGGCCTTCAGCTTGGGGTCGGAGCCTTCGAGCTTCGCCACGATGTTGGGCGAGACTACCGTCGAGTGCTCCACGGAGACGTGAGCCTTGACCGACTTGTGCAGGTCGAAGCGGGGCAGCGGCTTCTGGGCGTCGGCGAGGGCGAGGAGTTCGGCGAAGGTGTGACCCGTGCCGGCGAAGAGCTTCTCAGCCTCGGCGGGATTCATCGTGACGCTGAGGGTGTGATTGTGGAAGTTGGCCAGCGCCGGATGTTCCTTCGCGACGGCGAGGTCGGCAGGCGTCGCGGCGAGGGTCATGGCAGGCTGCGACGCGCCGGTGGCGACGCGCTCGAAGCCGAAGTCCATGGACTTGGGCGTGGGGATGCTGATGACGCCGACGATGCCGAGCTCGGCCAGCTCGCGCGCGTGGGGCGAGGTGCGGGCGTAGCTCTTCAGCGGGCCGGGAAGATCCGAGGGACCGCCGTTGATCTCGACGACGATCTTGCCCTTGAGTGAGGCGGCAGGGAGATCGGCGGAGTTGAAGTCGTCGTAGCCGCTTTCGGGCAGGTGCAGACCGTAGCCGATGAAGACGATGGGAGCGCTCACGTCGCCCGGCGGGTTGGAGCGGGCTCCGAGGATGGCGTCCTTGCCGAGAACGAGCGGGGCGGTCTTGCCGTCGTTGGTCAACGCGAGCGAGGACTTCGACTGGTCGACACGGGTCACGTCGAAGTGCACCTGCTGGAACCAGCCGCCGTTCTCTCCGGCAGGCTTCAGGCCGTCGGCCTTGAACTGATTCACCACGTAGTCGGCGGCCTTGAGGTACTCGGGCGAGCCCGTGAGGCGGCCCTGCATTGCGTCGCTGGCCAGGTATTGCACGTGGGCCCACCACTGTTTGCCGTGGGCTAGATCGGTAGATGGATCGGTGTCGGCGGGCAGGGCGGAGAACGCCAGCGTGGCGGGAAGGAGCGTGGCAGCGGTGGCAAGACGAAGGACGCGGCTGTTCATCGGTGGCTCCAGCAGGTTCTGGTTTCGGTGAAGGTGAGGCTAGCACAGGCGCCGTGTCATCAGCCGTTGCGGTGGCGCTGGTATCCTGAGGGTCTCGGAGGAACCACTATGTCTGAAACACCTTTGCCGCTTCCTGCTGCTCCTGTCACGATTACGGTCCGTCCTAACGGCCCGCTGCGCGTGGAAGGCCACATCATCCTGAAGGACGTTGACGGCAAGGAATGGGACCTGACCGGCAAGCCGGCGATCAGCCTGTGCCGTTGCGGTCTCAGCGAAAAGCGTCCGTTCTGCGACGGCTCCCATGGCCGCCAGGGCTGGCAGTGCAACGTGATGGCGCCGGGCGAGAACCTGGGCTAGGCGAATCGGGGGCGGGGTACCCCCCCCCTCCCCCTGTTTTCTGCAAAATATTCAAACGGCGTGGGTTACGAGGGTACTTGGTGGCATCGAGCGTCGTCACGCGTCGCATGCGAGACGCGCCTTAGCGGCTCAAGTCGCTATTCGCTGAAGCTTCAAATCTCACGGCAGAAGTCCATCAGCGGTACCAGGATGTCCGGGACGACCTGCCGTTCGTTGGCTGTTGATGTGTCGGGCCTTCAGCCCTCGGACGTTCTGTAAACCCCAACCTAGGCCTGCGGCCCAGGCTAGTATGTATCGGGCCTTTGGCCCTCCTAACGACCTGCTACGAGGTTTCGACAAAGAGCCCTAGATTCATTGTAGAGAGTTGAGACGGGAACTACGCCAAATGGCGTGCGGAGTGTCGATGACGAGGATGATGTGCTGGGCCGCGGCGGTATTGCTTGCGGCGACGTGCGGAGTGCAGGCGCAGGAGCCTGCGGCGGGCCTGAAGTATGAGCGCACGGAGGCGATGATCCCCACGCGCGACGGTGTGAAGCTGCACACGGTCCTCATCCGCCCGATCGGCAGCGAGAGCGGCGAGAAGCTGCCCTTCCTGATGCAGCGGACCCCCTACGGGGTTGATGGCGCTTCTCCGGAGAGCGTCTCGCGCTCCAAGCCGGAGCTGGCGGCGAGCGGATACATCTTTGTGTTTCAGGACATCCGCGGGCGCTACAAGAGCGAAGGCACGTTCGTGATGAACCGGCCGGTCGTCGCCCACAAGACGAAGGCCGATGTCGATGAGACCACGGACACCAACGACACGATCAACTGGCTTCTGAAGAACGTGCCGAACAACTCGGGCAAGGTGGGCGTATTGGGGGTCAGCTATCCGGGATTCCTGGCGATGATGGCGGGGATCGACGCCAGTCCTGCGGTGAAGGCAATCAGCCCGCAGGCGCCGATGACCAACATCTGGAAGGGCGACGACTTCTTCCACAACGGCGCCTTCCGCGAGACGTACGGCTTCGACTATGTGCAGGAGCTGGAGGCGCAGAAGACCGACGGCACCGTCGATTCCAAGGAGGATCAGTACGACTTCTTCCTGCAGCATGGCAACTTCGAGGGCGCGGCGACCTCGGCGCACATGGAGAACCTACCGACGGCGAAGGTCTTTCTCTCGCAGCCGAGCTATGTGAAGTTCTGGCAGGACATGGCGGTTGAGCCGCACCTGAAGGCTCCGGAGGTTCCGACGCTGGAGGTGGGTGGCTACTGGGACCAGGAGGATATGTGGGGCACGCAGGCTGAGTATGCCGCGCTACGGGCCGGAGAAGAAAAGGCGGGCCTTCGGCCTGGCTCGAATCCCAATGATCCAAAGCACCGGGTCTTCATGGTGCTGGGACCGTGGAACCACGGCGGCTGGGGCCGCGGCTCCTGCACCGAGCTGATGAGCAACTGGGGCGGCGTAGGGTTCGGGGGCAAGAACATCTGCGGCGAGTACCACACGATGTTCGAAGCTCCGTTCTTCGAGTTCTACCTGAAGGGCAAGCCGGGCTTCGACCTCAAGGACACGGCCAGCTTCCGGACGGGAGAGAACGCCTGGCATCGTTATCCGGTATGGCCTCCGGTGGAGGGATTTACGACCAGGAAGCTGTACCTGGCTCCGGAGAAGAGGGCGACGTTTACCTCGCCGTCGGGTGCGTACGACGTGAAGGCTGCGGCGTATGTCGCTGATCCTGCGGACCCGATCCCATTCCGGCATCGGCCGGTGCAGTCGACGTATGGGGATGGCTCGACCTGGCGGACGTGGCTCGTGGAGGACCAGCGGTTCGTCTCGGGACGCAAGGACCTGGCCAACTTCACCACGCCGGCTCTGGATCATGACGTAACCGTGGCTGGCGACGTGAAGGCTGATCTTTTCGCGGCGACGACGGGCACGGATGGCGATTGGATCGTGAAGCTGATCGACGTCTATCCGGATGGACAGGAGCTCATGGTGGCCGAGGAGATCCTGCGCGGGCGGTATCGCAACAGCTTTACGACGCCGGAGCCGGTGAAGCCGGGCGAGGTGAACGAGTACAAATGGAGCCTCCACGGCATGGACCACACCTTCCTGAAGGGCCACAAGATGATGGTGGAGGTGCAGTCGACGTGGTTTCCGCTCTACGACCGGAACCCGCAGACCTGGGTGGAGAACATCATGAAGGCGCCTGCGTCGGCGTACAAGGCAGAGACCATTAGCATTTATGGTTCCGCGAAGTATCCGTCGCATCTCGACCTACCGGTGTCGAGCGATAGCGAGCTGCCTTAGTCTTCAGCAAGAGGATGCCACGAAGGCACGGCTGCAGCCGTGCCTTCGTGGCGTTCCGGAGAGAGAAATGCAGCCTGCCTTAAGCATCCCTTCAGCGGGTCCGCGGTAAGGTCATAGACCAGAAGGCCAGCGTTACGAAGAGTTACAAACTCCGGGGAAACTTTTTGATTTCCCTAGCGTCTCCTCAGCATCAGTCCAGACAGGGGGTACCGTCCGGAGGCTCGGCGCATCCCGGCCCCCCGATGTTCCCCATGTGACTGAGAAGATTGGCGCGGAGGAGGAATTTCGCGCACGAGTTTTTCGATGCGCCATGCATCGATCTCTGGAGTTTCTCGAATGACGAAGACGGTTCGCACAGCGGTTTTGTTTACAGCGAGCCTGGCGATTGCCAGCGTAGCAATGATTCCCGCAGAGATGGTCGCTCAGGCCACGGCGACGCCGCACCAGTCCGGTACGGTGAAGTCTGTGGAGGGCGATAGCCTGACGGTGACCAACGCGGCCGGCCAGGATTACACGGTCAAGGTTCCGGCCGGGGTCTCGATCCTGAATGTACCTCCCGGGGCGAAGAGCCTCAGCACCGCAACGCCGGGCCAGATCAGCGACGTCGCGGTGGGCGACAAGGTGATTGTGACTGGTACCGACGGCGATACGGGCACAACCCTTACTGCGCGCCGCGTGGTGCTGATGAAGTCGGCGGCGATCGCTGACCTCCACGCTGCGGAAGAGGCTGCGTGGGCGAAGGGCGCCGGCGGCATTGTGAAGAGTGTGGATGCAGCGTCGGGCACGATTGTGGTCTCGAGCGGCATGAAGCCGGTGACGGTGAAGACGACCGCGACGACGGATGTGAAGCGCTACGCGAACGGTTCGGTGAAGGCGGCGGACGCGGTGAAGAGCAGCATCGCAGAGATTCATCCGGGTGAGCACCTGCGGGTGCGCGGGACGAAGTCGGAGGACGGTTCGACGATTACGGCGGACGCGATTCTGGCGGGCGACTTCAAGGATTATTCGGGGCTGATCTCGGCGATTGACCAGACGGCTGGGACCATCACGCTGAAGGACCTGACGACGAAGAAGTCGGTGACGGTGGTGGTGGGCGCGAACTCGGACATGCGGGCGATTCCGGAGATGATGGCTCGTATGGTGGCGGCACGGATGAAGGGCGGCGCAGCGGCTGGTGCTGGAGCTGGCCGTCCGGGTGGTGCGGCGGGCGCAGGTCCGGGGGCAGGTCCAGGCGCTGGGGCGCCGGGAGGCGGAGCTGCGGGTGGTGGTTTTGGCGGAGGCGAAGGCCGTCCGCGAAACATGGACCTTGGGCAGATGCTGCAGCGGCTGCCGACGCAGACTCTGGCGGAGCTGAAGCCGGGCGAGGCGATCATGATCGTTGCGATGCCGCCGATGACGGGCTCGGGTCCGGCTACGGCGGTGACGTTGCTGTCGGGTGTGGAGCCTCTGCTGGAGGCTGCTCCGAACGGACAGGGAGTTTCGCTCTCGGCGTGGAGCCTGGGTGGCGGGGATGCAGGCGCTGCGGGCATGCCGCAGTAGCGTTTTGGCGCTGTGCCGCGGTGATTCGACGGCGGCAGGTACGAAGAGTTTGAAGACCGGGCAGGGCGGATGCGCGAATGCGGACCGCGCCCCCGGGAGACGTGTGGATCCGGCTCGTATGGTCGGACAAAGAAATTCGCGTATGCGTGCCCCAAGGCCGCGACGACTGAGGAGAAGGAATGACGCGCAGGAAGATGCAACTCGGAGCAGTGGCTACGATGCTGGTGCTACCCGCCATGCTGTGGGGACAGGCGGCAGCGGTCACCGCGGCTCCTGGGACCTCGCCCCAGGCCGCAGCGGCGGCCCAGACGGCGGCGGCGAAGGCTCCGGCCTCGGCGACGAAGGTTCATGGAACGATCACGGATCCTGACGGAGAGCTGATCCCAGGTGCGACGATCACGCTGACGCCGTCCAGGGGGCCTGCCGTGGTGGTCAAGTCGGGTTCGGACGGTACGTACGCGGTGAGCGCGACTCCAGGAACGTACACCTTCGTCGTCAGCATGCCGGGTTTTGCTTCTTACGTTGGCAACGGCGTCAAGATCACTCCGGTGGTGAGCATGACGCTGGATGCGAAGCTGAAGATTGGCACCGCGGACCAGGTCATCAACGTGGATGCCGACTCGGTGCAGCTGTCGGTCGATGCGGACTCCAATGCGAGCTCGACGATTCTCTCCGGTAAGGACCTGGAGGCGCTCTCGGACGATCCGGATGAGCTTTCGAGCGAGCTTCAGGCGCTGGCCGGCCCCTCGGCCGGCCCCAACGGCGGCCAGATCTACGTGGATGGCTTCACCGGTGGTCAGCTGCCGCCGAAGTCGTCGATCCGCGAGATCCGTATCAACCAGAATCCCTTCTCGGCGGAGTATGACCGGCTGGGCTTCGGGCGCATTGAGATTCTGACCAAGCCGGGCACGGACAAGCTGCACGGCAATATCCAGGTTAACGGCGATCCCTCGCAGTTTGATACGGCGAACCCGCTGACGACGGGCTATCAGCCGCCGTATCACACGACCTTCATCTTCGGAAACATGACCGGTCCAGTGAACAAGTCCGCGTCCTACAACCTGGGTGGCTCGTTCCGTCAGATCCAGGACGACTCGTTTACCAACGCGACGATCTATGCGCTGCCGGGAACGACGACGCTGTGCGCCGCCCAGACGGCGGGCTGCGCTTCGACCAGCTACCAGACCTCGACGTACTACCCCCAGACGCGCGGTGACATCAACCCTCGCCTCGATCTTGCGCTGGGCTCGAAGAATGTTCTGACGACGCGCTACCAGTTTGTGCGCAACGTTTCGACCGATGCCGGACTCGGGAACCTGACGCTGCCTTCGGCGGGCTACAACACCAACTCGATGTCCAACATCGTGCAGGTGAGTGACTCCGAGACGGTGAACTCGCACATCGTGACCGAGACCCGGTTCGAATATGAGCGCGAGCATGTAGCGAACTCGACGACGAACAACAGCCCCAGCGTGTCGGTCTCAGGCGCATTCAACGCGGGTGGCTGGAGCGGACAGCTGCTTTCTGATCACCAGGACCACTGGGAAGTGCAGAGCTACAGCTCGATCCAGCTGAAGAAGAACTTCATCCGCTTCGGTGGCCGCTACCGCGCAACGCGTGAGGCGGAGAATACCGCCGGCAACACGAACGGCTCGTTCCAGTACAGCAGCCTGACGAATACGAACGGCAGCACGCTGGATACGAGCTATGCGACCGGCAAGCCGCGCCAGTTCGGCTACACGATTGTGAACAATCACAAGATCGGTGACACCTACCAGGATCTTGGCCTGTACGCCGAGGACGACTGGAAGCCCAAGTCCAACCTCTCGATCAGCTACGGCCTGCGGTACGAGACGCAGAACCACCTGGGCGATCATCATGACTTTGCTCCGCGTCTCAGCTTCAGCTACGGCATGTTCTCCGGGAAGGGATCTCCCAAGACGGTGCTGCGCGGCGGCTTCGGTATCTTCTACGATCGCTTCGCGCAGAGCAGCATTCTGAACCTGCAGGCGGAGAACGGCACGAACGAGACCGTCTACACGATCAGCAACGTTCCGACCGGTTGCTCGGCGCCTGCGCCTGGGACGACGCTCTCGTCGACACTGCTCGCGACCTGCCTTGCGGGCGCGACTGCTTCCTCGCAGACGACCTACCAGACAGCAAGCAACCTGCGCACGCCTTACATCGTGCAGGAGGCCATCGGCGCGGATCAGCAGGTGGGCCGGATGGCGACGCTGTCCTTCAACTACATCCACTCGCAGGGTGTGCACCAGCTGGCGACACAGAACATCGGCTACGTTCCGGAGACCACGCCCGGTGTGGTTCGCTCGACGGCGACGTACCAGTACTTCAGCGAGGGCATCTTCAACCAGAACCAGGCGATGGTGAACGGCCGCATGCAGATGTCCAAGCGCATCTCGCTGTTCGGATACCTGTCGTTCAGCAGCGCGCACGGTGATTCGTCGGGCGCTGGTTCGGCGATCTCCACGCCGGGCAACATCTCGGCAGACTACGGCCGGACCTCCTTTGCGGTGCGCACGCGGTACTTTGTGGCTGGTTCGGTAACGCTGCCGCACTACATCCTCTTCAGCCCGTTCATGATTGGGCAGAGCGGCAACCCTTACAACATCACGAGCGGTTCGGACGACAACGGCGATACGTTCTTCAACGATCGTCCGTACCTGGCCAACGGGGCGACGCCCAACGGCACAACGATCAAGTCAATCGCCGGTTGCGGTACGTTCGCTCTGTCCGGCTCGCAGCCTACGGGCTCGACGATTGTGCCGATCAACTACTGCACGGGACCATCGCAGTTCACGTTCAACTTCCGCCTGACGAAGACCTGGGGTTTTGGTGGCATGCGTAATGCGCCGGCTGGACGGGGTCAAGGTGGTCAGGGCGGTCCTGGTGGTCCGGGAGGTCCGGGCGGCGGCGGCCGTGGTGGTGGCGGCGGCGGTGGCCGTGGCGGTGGTGGCGGCGGCGCAAACTTCGGTGGCGGCGGTGGCGCCAGCACTGGCAAGCACTATAACTTTGCTCTCGGCCTGCAGGTACAGAACCTCTTCGGGAACAAGGACTACGCGACTCCGCAGGGCGCCCTGACTTCGTCAAACTTCGGCACGTCCACCCAGCTTGCAGGCGGACCCTACACTACGAATGCAGCGACTCGCCGCATTGCGCTGCAGGCGTCCTTCCAGTTCTAGATCGCCAGCAGGTTTCCGATGCCTTTCCGGGCATCGCGACCGGCTGGAAAGATGTCCACTCGGGTGCCCCGGGGCCGTCGATCGGCCGCGGGGCTTCTTTTTTGCCGCCGTGGAATTCCCATCGTACGGACTCCCTTAGCATTGGTTTCATGCGTAACGATTGTCCCGTGCTGGAGGGACGCCACGTCCGTCTGGAGCCGATGCAGCTCACCCATCTGGATGGCCTTGTGGCCGCAGCAGCCGTCGATCCGACCCTGTACGGGTGGACGATCGTCCCGCAAGGCCGGGCGCCCATGCTCGGCTATATGGAGAGCGCCATCGCGGCGCGCGAAGCAGGCTCTGCCGTGCCGTTTGTGCACGTGCGGGTTGAGGATGGCCGCGTGGTGGGATCGACGCGATTCTTCGATCTGGATCGCTGGGCGTGGCCGGAGACGCACGAGCGCTTTGCGGGCTCGATCTACGATGGCTGCGAGATCGGCTGGACCTGGCTTGCGGCGGATGCTGTCCGCACGGCTCTCAACACCGAGGCCAAGCTGCTGCTGATGACGCACGCTTTCGAGCGGTGGAACGTCCTGCGTTTGCAGCTGTCGACCGATGCCCGCAATGAGCGCTCGGCCGCAGCGATCGAGCGGCTGGGTGCGAAGCTCGACGGCAGGCTCCGTGCGCAGAAGCTGGCTTCGGATCTCACGCCGCGGCTGTCGCTGCGTTACTCCATCCTGAACGACGAGTGGCCTGCGGTGAAGGCAGGGTTGGAGCATCGGCTGGCGCGGAGTTAGCCTCCTGTCTCAGAGGGACTGCCGTTATTGCCGTCTGGTTCGTGATTTCCGGGGCGGGGGCTTCTACTCAGATCCGCGGGAGCGGCCGAAGATCGAATGGCTGCGGAGCGGCAGCAGGTCGGGGTCGCGCTCGAGGAACGGCTCCATCGGAGGGGCCATGGCGGGCAACGGCTCCGGCTCGGGGTGCTCAAACAGTGACGGCTGATCGGCCGGGCTTGCCACGCCTTCCACGACGACGGTCTTGGCGTTGAGGAACTCCCGCATGCCTGCGCTGGAGAGCTCGCGGCCGTAGCCGGAGTGCTTGATGCCGCCGAAGGGCAGGCGCGGGTCGCTGGCGACGGGGGCGTTGAAGAAGACGCAGCCTGCCTGGATGCCCTCGGCAAGCCGCTCCTGCTCTTCGGGGTCGTTGGTCCAGCAGCTGGCGCCGAGGCCGAAGGGGGTATCGTTCGCGAGCTCGATCGCGTCTTCCACGTCCTCGACGCGGAAGAGCATGGCGAGAGGGCCGAAGGTCTCTTCCTTGGCGACGGCGGCATCGCGTGGTACGCCCGCGATGACGGTGGGCGGGAAGAAGCAGCCTGGAACGGCACTCGTGTCGACGGCGTTTTCGCCGAAACCGGGACGGCCACCGCACAAGAGGCGTCCGCCGGCGGCGACCGCGGCCTGTACCTGAGTCACGAGTGCGGAGACGGCGCTGGGCATGGCCATTGGGCCAAGTTCCGTGGTCTCCCGCATGGGATCTCCCACAACAGTCGCCTGCATCGCTGCGACGAAGCGTGTCTCGAACTCGTCGTAGATCGCCGTGTGGACCAGGAAGCGCTTGGCGGCGATGCAGCTCTGGCCGTTGTTGATGAGGCGGGCCTGCACGGCGTTGGTAACGGCGGCATCGAGGTCGGCGGACGGAAGGACGATGAAGGGGTCGGAGCCGCCGAGCTCCAGCACGGATTTCTTGATCAGCCAGCCAGCCTGCGCGGCGATGGCGCGGCCGGCGGCTTCCGAGCCGGTGACGGTGACGGCGGCGACGCGCTTATCGGCGAGGACGGCTTCGACCTGCCGGGCTTCGATGAGCAGCGTCTGAAAGACGCCGCGGGGGAAGCCGGCGCGGCGCACCAGGGCCTCGATGGCAAGGGCGCACTGCGGCACGTTGGAGGCGTGCTTCAGGAGGCCGATGTTGCCGGCCATCAGCGCCGGCGCGAGGAAGCGAAAGACCTGCCACAGAGGGAAGTTCCACGGCATGACGGCGAGGACCACTCCCAGCGGGTCATAGCGCACGTAGCTCTGGGCATGCTCGGATTCGATCGGCTCGGGCGCAAGGAAGCTGTCGGCGTTTGCGGCGTAGTAGCGGCAGCCTGCCGCGCACTTCAGCACCTCGGCGCGTGCGGAACGCAGGGTCTTGCCCATCTCGGCGGTCATCAGCGCAGCCAGATCGTCGGCGTCGTTTTCCAGCTGGATGGCGAGGCGGCGCATCCAGAAGGCTCGCTGGCCGAGGGGCTCGAGGGGATAGGTCACCGCAGCCTGAGCGGCGAGCGCGAGCTTGGATTCGAGCTGTTCGGGCGTGAGGGCGTCGAAGCTGCGGAGCAGCTGGCCGGTGGCCGGGTTGAGGGACTGGATGGGCATGAGGCGAGGGTTCAGGGGTTAGGGCTCAGGGCCCAGAGTTAAGGGTCAATCAACAGTTTACGGGATTGAAAGAATGATTTGCGGTTCCAGGCGCGATTGGGTGGCGGAGCCCGTGAAACCCGGGGCTGAAGCCCCCTTCGTGATCGCCGGCGTTCCGCGGGCTGAAGCCCGCTGCTACTCCGCCTCGCGTAGCTGGCAGGCGATCTGGAATCCCACTCGTTGCGAGGATGCCATCACTATCACGGAATGGGGGCTGGGCATTCCCTCTGCGGCTGAAGCCGCCTTGCAACCGCGTGCTCTTATGGTGGGACTGAAGTCCCGCCCTGACAAAACACATCGAGGGCTCATCCTCACTCGTTGGCGAGGCGGGCGAGGGTGAGGGCCAGGACACGGGTTCCTAGCTCGATGGCTTCGGGTGTCGAGTACTCGTCGGGCCGGTGGGAGACGCCGTTGCGGCAGGGGATGAAGAGCATGGCGATGGGCGCGATCTGAGCGATGAAGGTGGAGTCGTGGTACGCGCGGGAGACCATTTTGCGGTAGCTTGCGCCTTCGGCTTCGCAGACGGCCTCGAGGGTGGCCACGATGGACTCGCTGGAGTGGGCGGGGGCGTCTGCGTTGACGAACTCTTCGGTCACCTTGACGCCGCGCCGCTGCTCGAGCTCGCGGATGTCAGCGCGGACGGCGTCCATGGTGCCGTTGCGGCGGTTGACGTCGGTGTCGCGGATGTCGAGGTTGACGAGGACGCGGGAGGGGACGGCGTTGACGTTGCCGGGGTGGATCTCGAGCTTGCCGACGGTGGCGACGGAGTCGACGCCGGAGTGGCCTGCGGCCCTGGCGGCGGCGTTGGCGGCTAACGTGTGGCGCTCGATGGAGAGGATGAGCTCGGCGGCGGCGCAGAGGGCGTCGCGGCGGTCGGGCATGAGGAGAGCGCCAGCGTGTCCGCCGAATCCTTCCACGAGGAACCGATAGCCCGCCGGGGCGGAGATGGCAGTGACGATGCCGAGGGCGATGCCATCGCGTTCGAGAAGCGGGCCCTGCTCGATGTGGAGCTCGACCCAGGCGTGGTAGTGGTCTGCGGCGAGCTTGACGTCGGCGAGCGAGCCGGTGAAGCCGGCGGCGGTGCGGACGTCGTGGAGGGTGAGAGCTATATCCGGCTTGGGGGCGCTGGGGTCGGATTCAGCGATGCGATCGGGGAACGCGTCGGCGGTGTGCGGATCGAGGACGCCGCCGAGGAGCCGCGAGCCGAGGCAGCCGATGCCGAAGCGGGTGGGCTCTTCGCTGGTGAGCAGGAGGAGCTCGAGGCTTCGTTTGGGCTGGAAGCCGGACTCCTTGAGTGCGCGTAGAGCTTCGAGGCCGCCTAAGACACCGACGGTGCCGTCGTACATGCCGGAGTGGGGTATGGCGTCGATGTGGGAGCCGGTGCCGACGGCGGGGAGCGAAGGCTCGGAGCCTTCCCAGCGGATGAAGGTGTTGCCGACGGGGTCGACGCGCACGGTGAAGCCTGCGGCTTCCGCGAGGGACGTGAGCCAGGCACGGGCTTCGAGATCGCGGGGCGTGAAGACGATGCGCGTGACGGCCTGCGTGGGCTCGGGGAGCGAGGTGTCCGTGTTGGGCGGGCAGTCGGTGATGGTGGCGAGGTGGTGGAGCTCGCGGAGGAGGCGGTCGGTGTTGATGGGGAGGGTCATGGTTCTCTATTCGTGCTCGGTGAGGTGCGCTAAGTCGCCCGGCGTAGCCCAGTGTATGCAATCCACAGGATTTGCATCGATTCCGGCCTGCGCCCGGGTGATGAATCCTTCGGGAACCCAGGCGAGGATGGCTCCGTCGGAGTACCAAAACCAAGTGTCCCAGGGCGGCGTGTCGTGAAGGTCGAAGAAGCCGTGTGAGGAGGCCTCGGCGGCACCGCAGTCCACCGTCTCCATGGGGAAGTAGACGAGGAGGCGTCCGCGCGACTGCGAATCGTCGCTGTGTTTGATCGTCGCCGGCCTCATCTCATTTAGTCGTTCCGACCGGCGCAGTGTCAGTTGCGCTATGGAGCGACCGTACTGCTCGTATCTCCGTTGAGACCAAACCCCGATTGGATCTCCGTCGTTCCAAGGCTCTGGCTCGAGGGCTCTTGACGGATCAATTTCAGGACTTCGAAGGTTGTGTGTTTGCGAACTGTTGAGCGAACACCAGGCGACCGTTTCCGCGAGCGCTTTTGCAGCGGCCGGAGAGAGCCGAGGAGGAGCAACGGGTTGGGGACTTGAGAGGCCAAGTCGGATCATCGGCTGCGCGTTCCCTGGAGACTACGATCGTATCTCGAAGGTAGATTCTGGTGGTCGCCGTCCGACGTGGCTTCGCGCCCTCAGCGGCTGAAGCCGCATCGATGGGAGGTCTCTTTTGTCACGGCTGAAGCCGTGACCTGCCGTCCGTGCTGGGTGACGGTGTGCGCTTTCCCTTGGGGGATGTTCACGCGTGTCACATAAGGGACTGGGATCGCGCGAAGGTCAGGGGGGAGCTCGCGCGTTCGATTCATGGACCTCAAGCAGCGGCATCCGTCGAGGATCGAGGGCGTCTACGCCAGGGTATGGCGATTAAAATCCTTGTAAATAAGGTATTTTGCGGGGGCCTTGCCTAGCGCGCCGAACCATTGGGGGCAGTAGGTGGCCATCCAGATGAAGTCGCCTGCCTGGGTGGGGTACCAGGAGTCGCCGACGCGGTAGATGCCGCCGCCTTCGAGCATGAGCAGGCCGTGCTCCATGTAGTGGACCTCAACCTGGGAGAGTGCGGCACCGGGCTGGTACTCCATGGTGTTGCAGGCGAAGTCGAAGGCGATGGACGCGGGCATGAGCGAGCGGACCTGGAGGTCTTCGTCGCCGCCGAGGGGCGTACCGGGGAGGTCGGGTTCATGACCGACGAAGAACCAGGGGACCTCCTGCTCGCCGCGGGCGGCGATGAGTTTGGCGTGCTCGAGCGAGAGTGGTTGGTACGGCTTTTCGATGACGGCGACGCGAGCTTTGGTGTCGGCGGTGAGCATGTGCTCGTAGCCTTCGGGGCAGAAGGCGAAGCTGCCGGCGGTGAGCTCGTGGGGCGTGGGGCTCTCGGGTTCGGAGAGCGCGAGCGAACCTTCGAGGACGTACAGCAGCCGCTGCGTGGGACCTTCGGTGAGCGTGCCGCCGGGCTCGAGCTCGACGGTCATCTGCGTGAAGCCGGCGCCCGTTTGCGGGGCGACGTGGATGATCGCCACGCCGTCGGTGAGGCCGGGGAGCGGCGTGCGGATGAAGGTATCCGGGGTGAGGAAGAGATGGTCGCGCCGGTTGGCGCTGCGGGTGTGGCCGAGTGAGTGCATATAGGGATGAGTGAGTAGAGAACAGTGAGTAGAGAGTAGTGAATAGGGAATGCGGCCCGGCGTCAAGGGTGGGTGGGGTTCAGATCCCAGATGCCAGTGGGCCAGATGCCAGTGAAAGAATCTGGTTCGAGTCGTGGGATTCGAGTTGCGAGTTGCGAGTCCTTCGGGCTACCGCAGCCAGCCAGCGTTCTCACTACTCACTACTCACTGATCTTGTGCGGATGCAGGTGGATGAGCAGGTTGAGCAGGGTGGCGAGGGCGGCTTCTACGTCTTCTTCGCGGACGTTCTCGTCGGGGTGATGGCTGAGGCCTCGGGGTGAGCGCACGAAGAGCATCGTCGTGGGCACGTGGGGCGCGAGGATCATCGAGTCATGGCCTGCGCCGGAGAACATTGGCTCGGCATCGAAGCCGGCTCGCTCGGCGGCGCGGTGGAGGGCGGTGGTGAGGGTGCGGTCGAGGTTTACGGCCTTCTGCTCGGCCATAGCCTTGGCAGAGACCTTGACGCCGCGATGCGTCGCAGAGGACTCGGCCTTGGTCAGCAGGTGAGCGACGGCGGCATGACGCGACTCGTCCTTGGGGTGTCGGACATCGAGCGTGGCATGGACCTTGGCGGGAACGATGTTGGTCGCGCCGGGGTAGGCATCGACGCGGCCGACGGTGGCGACGAGCTGCTTGTAGTTGGCGGCGTACTGCTCGACTTCTACGATCCACTGGGCGGCGGCTACGAGGGCATCGTGGCGCAGGGCCATGGGGGTGGTGCCAGCGTGGTTGGCCTGGCCCTCGAAGGTGAGCTCGAAGCGGGACTGGCCGACGATGGCTTCGACGACGGCGAGGGAAGCGTCTTCCTTCTCGAGGACGGGACCCTGCTCGATGTGAACCTCGATCGCGGCGAAGGTGCTGGGCGCGAGCGGGCAGGTTTCGGGGATTCGGGTTGGATCCAGCCCGAAGCTGCGGATGGCCTCGGCGACGGAGATGCCCTGCTTGTCTTTGCGATCGAGCATTGCGGCGTCGAGCTTGCCCACGACAGCGAGCGAGGAGAGGAATGGGAAGCCGAAGCGTGCGCCCTCTTCTTCGGCGAAGGCGATGAGTTCAATGTGGAAGGGAAGGGCCGTGGCGCCGAGCTCCTCGATGGCCGCGAGGCCAAGGAGCACGCCGAGCGGGCCGTCGAAGGCACCGGCGTTGGGGACGGTGTCGATGTGCGAGAAGAGGACGAGGGTAGGTGCGTCAGGCTTTCCGGAGCGGCGGACGGCGCGCAGGTTGCCGGCGTCGTCGGTACGGGATTCGAGCCCGGCCTGACGCATCCACCAGCTGATCAGGGTGTGTGCATCGCTTGTGGCGGGCGAAAGGAAGAGGCGGGTGGTCTCGCCGGGGATGTCGGTGATGCGGGCCAGCTCGCGGCAACGGGTGATGATCTTAGCGGCGCGGGTGGTGGGGTCGGGGGAGACTGCGTTCGACATGCAGGGTCGATTGTACGGCGGGGCGGAGATGCTAGATGCTAGATGCTAGATGCGAGATGCTAGATGCTAGATGCGAGATGCGAGATGCGAGATGCGAAGAGCGAGAAGCGAGAAGCGAGAAGCGAGAAGCGAGAAGCGAGAAGCTAGAAGCTAGAAGCTAGAAGCTAGAAGCTAGAAGCGGTCCCTCTTCGGGGATGACAACCAGAAAAACAGCTAGGCGCGGGTGATGGTGGCTTCGATGGTGCCGTGCGGCTCATCCGTGGGGACGAAGATGTGGTTGGGGTTGTCGAGACCGAAGCGGGTCATGTCGACAGGCAGCTGATGCTTGTTGGGCATGCGCAGGGTGATCTCGCTGATGACGTTGGTGTGCGCGAGCGCTGCCTCGCCCATCGCGAAGAGGGTCTGCTGAACGCTCAGGGAGTCGTGGTCGGCGAAGGTGGCGAGCATGGCTTCGCGGAGGTGGGTGCGGACCTTGTTGAAGTCGATGCCAGCCGCCAAAGCTTTGGGCGTGTAGGTCCACATGGCGCGCATGGCGGTGGCGAAGAGGCGGTCTGTTGTCGGAGGCAGCGTGGTCAGCTCATCCTTGATGTAGCCGACGAATCCGGACTTGGAGGTCTTCATCACGGTGAGGTCGTCGAGCCCGCTGGAGATCGAGAAGGCCTCGCCCTGCTTGCGGGCGACGGTGGTGATCTGGCGCTCGTCGGATCCTCGCATGAAGGCGGTGGGGTGCGGCTTGCCGGCGACGGTCAGCCGCTTCCAGAGTGAGGACTCGACGACGCACTCGGCGGCGGAGACCTGGGGATTGCGGCTGAGGAGGAAGTCGACGAGCTCCTTCGCGTAGTCCTCCATGCTGGTGGCGGTGGACTTGCGCGCGACGTAGTAGACCGTGTTCTTCATGGTGTCGGTGGGCAGGATCTTCGAGTTGTCGCCGAGGGTGTGGGCGGTCTCGAAGTCGCCGGAGAGGAGGATCTGGACGTTCCACTCGTCGACATCGTGGTGGGAGTCATGGCGGGTGACGCGCATGAGGCGGACGCGGGATTTTCCGTAGCGGTCAGAGATCAGGCGGGCGGTAGCGGCCATGGTTCAGCTTCCTCGATAGGTGGTGTAGCCGTTGGCTGTAAGCAGCAAGGGTATGTGGTAGTGCTGCGCGGGATCACGCACGGTGAAGGCAATCTCGATGTCGGGATAGAGGCTTTCGACTTTGAGGTCGTAGAAGTAGACGGAGGTACCGAAGCGGAGCTTGTAGTCAAGTGCCAGGAGAGGTGTGTCCCCGAGCAAGGTCTTGCAGCGGCCGTCGGCATCGGTGCGACCGCCGCCGATGGCCTCCCAGATTCCGTCGATAGCCGTGTCGCGCCACCGGTAGAGAGTGATCCCGACGTTGGCTGCGGGGCGGCCTAGATTGGTATCGAGGATATGTGTTGAGAGTCCCAAGCCGTACCTCAGGGGCTAAAGCCCGTTTGCTTTGTGTGCTGCTACGGCACGGCTTAAGCCGTGCCCTTAACGAGTGCCTAGCTGCAAGCGTCTTGCCTGCGTCCTGCCCGCGTTATGGTGAAACTCCGGGGCTCTGGCTGCGGTCAGAATAAAGGCGGATCAAGCGGTTAGGACAGCGGGCCGAGCCACTTGCGTAGGCGGATCTGGGTGATCTGGCGTTGCTGTTCGGCGGTCTCTTTGAGCTCGGTTTCGGGATCGTTGTTGAGGCGGCGGTGGAGGACCTCGATCATCTCGGGGGCGTTCTTGCCGGTGGCGCAGACGATGAAGATGCGGCCGAACTTCTGCTCGTACTCGCGATTGCCCTCGGCCAGCGTGGCCTGCATCTGCTCGTCGGGTTTGGCTGCGGCCTGCTCGCCGGCTGACCACTCGAGGCTTTGCTTGGTGGCGTGCATGGCGAGCTTTTCGCCGATGCGGGGATGCGAGTCGAAGGCCTGCTGCCAGTCGTGCGCGGGCAGCGCCCACCACACCTTGTCGGCTGCCGCGAAGAGCGAGCTTGCGGTGTGGAAGGGGCGCGCGGCGGCCATGCCTTCGGCCCAGGCGCGGGAGCCGTTGCAGGGCAGAATGGCCATCATGGCCTCGGCGGGCGTCATGTCGTTGAATGCTTCGAGCGTGGGACTGAGATCGTTCATAGCGGACGAGAAAAACAGAAGGACTGCACGGGAACCGCGGTTGTTGGGGCTTGCATCAATGTGTGTGGAGCGAGTCTAAAGTGTACTCTCGTCCGCCGGGAGCGAGGGGGAAGGCGGGGTGCTCGCGGTTCTCATAGACCTGTTGCCCGCGCAGCCAGGTGGAGCGGACGACGCCACGGAGTGTCTCGCCCAGGTAGGGAGAGATTGCGTGGCGATAGTGCAGCCTGTCGGGTGTGAGGCGGAAGGTGGCGTCGGCGTCGAAGGCGACGAGGTTGGCGTGCTTGCCGGGCTCGATGGAGCCCACCCAGGCGCCGAGGCCGGCGAGTTGTGCGGGCGCGGCGGAGGTCCAGTGGGCGAGCTTCGCCAGGGGGACGCCACGAGCGACGCAGTCGGTCCAGAGGACGGAGAGCGCGGTGGAGAGCGATGGGATGCCGCCCCAGGCCTGGTCGAAGCGGCCGTATTCGAGGCCGGGGGGCGGCTGCGATGGTAGAGAAGCAGGTCCTTCGACTGCGCCCTGCGCGCTGCGCTCAGAATGACGAAGTTGGGGGTCATCGGGAGCCAGGCGCTTCATGTGCGGCGGGCAGGGGGAGTGGTCGGTCGCGATCATGTCGATGAGGCCGCTCTCGAGCGCGGCCCACAGCTGGTCGCGATTGGCTGCGGAGCGGATGGGCGGAGCGCACTTGAAGAGCGTGGCGCCGTCGGGGATGTCCTCGGCAGCGCAGTGGAGATAGTGCGGGCAGGTCTCGACGGTGACGGGCAGGCCTTCGAGGCGGGCGGCCTGCAGCATCGGCAGCGCCTTCGCGGTGGAGAGGTGCACGATGTGCAGGCGAAAGCGGTGCGCGCGGCAGAGGTCGAGCAGCATGGCGATGGCGTCGAGCTCGGCTTCGTCGGGACGCGAGGCGAGGTAGGTCGAGTACTTGTGCCAATCAGCGCCGGATGCGTTGAGGCGCGCGACGGCGCGGTCGATGGAGGGTGCGAGTTCGGCGTGCGTCAGCAGCGGAAGGCCGGTCTTCGCGATGTGGGGGATGGCGAGCTCGAGGTTGGCGCGGTCGATCTCGGTGAAGCCGTCGCAGCCGGGGTAGATGAGGAAGCACTTGTAGCCGGCGACGCCGGCTAGGGCGAGTGGCTCGATCTCGGCCTGGTTGCCGTCGACGGCTCCGCCCCAGAAGGCGAGGTCGACGAGGCACTGGTTTGGGGAGGCGTTGTTGGTGGTCGGGTGTTGGGTGTTGGGAAGAGCGGAACCGAAGGCTGCTTCGCGCTTGAGGGCCAGCGCGCGCTCGTCGATGGTCTCGGGGAGGCAGTTCAATGGCATATCAACGAGGGTGGTGAAGCCGCCTGCGGCGGCGGCGCGGGTGGCGGTGGCGAAGCCTTCCCACTCGGTGCGGCCGGGCTCGTTGATGTGGGTGTGCACGTCGACGAGACCGGGGAGCAGGGCCAGGTTGCCAAGGTCTTCAATGGGAAGTCCGGTCGGCAGATTCGAGATGCGAGAGTCGAGATGCGAAGCGGGGTGGACGCCGATGATGAGACCATCTTCGATGACGACGGTAGCGTCGATTTCGCCATGCGGTGTGACGACGCGACGCGAGCGCAGAGCGTGTACCATGAAGCTGATTAGAGCAAGGGAACAGGGATTAGGGAATAGGGATCAGGAAGAACAGATGCACGGGAATGCGGAGTTTATGCGCCAGGCGATTCGCCTGGCTACGGAGAATGTGACGAGCGGCCGCGGTGGTCCGTTCGGCTGCGTCGTCGTGAAGGACGGCAAGGTGATTGCCACCGGCACCAACCAGGTGACGTCGAACAACGATCCCACCGCGCACGCCGAGGTCACGGCCATTCGCAACGCCTGCAATGTTCTTGCGACCTTTCAGCTGATCGACTGCGATGTGTATACCAGCTGCGAGCCCTGCCCCATGTGCCTGGCCGCGCTCTACTGGTCGCGCTGCCGCGCGATCTATTACGGCAATGATGCTGCCGATGCCGCGCGTGTCGGCTTTGACGATTCGTTCCTCTACGAGGAAGTGAAGAAACCTCTCGATCAACGCACCATCCCCATCGTGAACCTGTTGGGCGAGGAAGCGTGGGAGAGCTTTGCGCTGTGGGAGAAGAGTTCGTTTCGCGTGGATTATTAGCCGCGTGGATGATTCGTTTGTGAGGTTGGAGTTCTGATGGCTGCAGGAGAAGCAAGCAAGACGCTGCGTGTAGGGTTGCTGGGATTTGGCACCGTGGGCAGTTCGTTCGCAGAGGTGCTGGACGCGCATCGCGAACGGCTGGAAGATGCGGGATCCGCAGTGGTGATCACGCGTGTGTTCAACCGCGGTGTGGAGCGCAAGAAGGCTCATCCCAAAGCAAGCTTTGTCCCGGCTTCTGCCCAGTGGACGGAGAACGTCGACGAGGTGCTGACTGCCGATGACGTTGATGTCGTCGTCGAGCTGATGGGCGGCCTCGATCCGATCGAGGGCTGGCTACGCACGGCGCTTGAGGCGGGCAAGCATGTGGTTTCGGCGAACAAGCAGCTGATTGCGTATCGCGGAGCTGCGATGTTCGAGCTCGCCGCAAAGCAGGGCGTGCAGCTGCTGTACAACGCTGCTGTGGCTGGTGGTGTGCCGGTGATTCCGGGCATGGCGCAAGGGTTGAGCGGCGACATCATTCATCGCATCAGCGGCATTGTGAACGGGACGTGCAACTTCATCCTCAGCTCGATGGAGTCTGGCGCGGAGTATGCCACAGTGCTGAAGGAAGCGCAGCGGCTGGGTTATGCCGAGGCCAATCCTTCGGCCGATGTCGATGGCTTTGACGCGCGGGCCAAGCTTTGCGTGCTGGCGCGCATCGCGCTGCGGGCTGAGATCAATCCCGATGACGTTCCCGCACAGACCATCGCGCGCGTCGATGCTATCGACTTTGCTTACGCGAAGGAGCTGGGCTGCACGGTGCGTCAGGTCGCGCGTGCGGAGCTCGATGGCGATACGGTTCGCGCAGCGGTGGGTCCGGCGCTGGTGCCCAAATCCTCGCCGATCGCCTGGTCGCACGGCACGCAGAACATGGTGGTCACCAGCGGACGCTTCGGCGGCGATGTGGTGTTCAGCGGCCATGGCGCCGGGGGACATCCCACGGCGGTGGCTGTGCTGAGCGATGTGATCGCGGTGGCGAAGGGTTCGTCCAAAGTAAGGATGCCGGCGCGCAAGCTGAAGGTGTCGGGCGATGTGACGGCGCCGTTCTACCTGCGGTTTGTGGTGAAGGACAAGCCGGGCATCGTGGCTGCGATCGCGGGTGCGCTGGCGAAGGAAGACATCAACATCGATGCGATTCTGCAGCACCATGGCCATGCCAGCGAGCGGCTGCCGTTCGTCGTGACCACCGAGCCGTGCCTCAGCTCGACGCTGGAGCGCGCGGTGACTGAGATGACGAAGCTGGACTTCATGCATGATCCGCCGGTGGTGATGCGGATCCTGGTGGTCGACGACCCGGACAACATTTAGTCTTCTGATCCGGTTCAAGGAACACGCAAAGGGCACGGCTTCGGCCGTGCCCTTTGCGTGTTGGGTGCGCTGGTGACGATCCCTACTTCTCGCCGATCGCCTGCAGTTCGAGTGGGTCGACGCGACCGGAGTTTGGCAGCATCTGCCAGGCGGACTCGTCGACGACCTCGAAGTCTCTTGCTGTCACCCGGCCGAGGCTGTGCAGTTCGTCGTCGTTCCAGCGCGGATCGGAGAGGCCGCTGATGAAGATCGCAGAGCCATTGTCGGCGAGGATCATCCCGTAGCGTTTCATCGCACGCAGGATGACCTGGTCTTTGGCGGGGAAGCCGGAGATGTCGAAGTTGGCGCGCAGCCGCATGCGCATCCCCATCGGCGGCAGAGTCTCGTCGGTTTGGCTGGAGGCATCGTGACGGGCGGGCCAGATGTGGGCCTTCTGGGTCCTGGGTACCGTGAAGCGGATGGCGTGGTGGATCTCACCGGAGGCGACTTCGTCGTAGCGGACGAGGCCTGGCAGTATCGGGAGCCCCGCAGCGTCTGCCGAGGTCTTGCCGTCTTCGCGCAGGGCGTTGCTGGTGAGATCGAACTTTGACGCCGAACCGACGTGCCAGACGCCCGTGGGCAGCTGATGCGCGCCGAAGAGCTCGTACAGCAGGCATCGCCGGGTGTCCATCAGGAGAATGTGCGAGTCTCCGCCGGCTTCGAGGTGGGGATGCGCGGGCATGGGGTAGCTGCCGAGGTCGCTGTCGTCGCGATACTCGATCTCGAGCTGCACCCACTTGGTACCGGTCGGTACCTGGCTCACCCAGAAGCCGTTGCCAGGATCCTGCCCGAAGTCGGGGTGCACCTTGGCCGCGGCGCCTATGCTGGCGATGTACGCAGGGGTCTTATCCGAGACGGGAAGCTTGTCGACGGGCGTGTTCCAGACGTTATCGGCGGGGAAGACGGGGCAGCCGTTGAAGGTGTTAGCACCGGTGGCTGCGGTTGCAGGTTTCGCCGCGGGCCGGGCGGGCGCCGGGGCACAACCTGCGGTCGCGGTGAAGAGACTGACTGTTGCAAGACAAAGGCCGGCCATGCCGAACCCGATGCGCCATTGCGGCATGGAGAAGATCCTCAGAGACTGCTTGAGCATACTAGGCAGGCACTGGTGGCGCGGGGATCAATTCGCGAGCGGGAGCCGGATGATGAATTCGGTGCCGGGACGTACATCCGGGTTCGATTCGAAGGTAAGCGTGCCCTCCGCCCGTTCGACCATCTCGCGTGAGATCCAGAGCCCGACCCCAGTGCCGCCCTCGGCGCGTGTCGTGTAGAACGGCTCGAACAGGTGGCGGCGCGTCTCTTCGGAGATCCCCATGCCTTCGTCCCGGATGCGGACTTCGGCGAAACCTGAGGATTGCCGCAGCGTGAGCGTCACGGGCTGTCCTTCGGGGGAGAAGTGGGCGGCGTTCAGGATGAGATTGAAGAGCACCTGGCGCATCTCGCCGGGAACCAGGCTGACGATGAGCGAGTCTTCAAGGGAGGTGACGAGCCGGGTGTGAGCGGGAAGGTGGAGGTTGGCGGCGAGCTCGTCCACGAGCTGGCTGAGATTGACGGATTGCGGGACCTGCTTTTGTCCGCGGAAGAGCTCCAGCGTGCGCCGTGAGATCTCGGCCAGGCGTTCGACCTGCTCTTCGGCGCGTGTGAGCATCTCGGCGGATTCAGCGTCTGCGGCAGAGCCTCGGAGGAGGAAGAGGATGTTGTTGAGCGTCTCGAGGGGGTTGTTGATCTCGTGGGCCAGCGTGGCGCTCATGCGGCCGAGGGTCGCGAGGCGCTCCATCTCGCGCAGGCGGGCGTTCTGCATGCGGCGCTCGGTGGCTATGGTCACCTGCTTGGCGATGAGGCCGAAGAGGTCGTTCTCGTCGGAGGTGAACTCGTCGCGGTGTGTGCTGCCGAAGGACAGCGTTCCCGCGATGCGTCCCTGGATGATGAGCGGCTTGCAGGAGTAGCAGCGAATGCCGAAGGTGCGGATGAGGAAGGTCTTCGGGTCGTTGCTGGAGAGCACGTGCGTGGCGGTCATGGGAAGGCAGGTCTGGGCTACGGTGCCGCAGATGGCTTCCCCGAACTGGAGGGTGGTGCCGAGTGCATCGCGTACGGTCTGGTTGCCGCCGGAGGATGCCAGCTCCAGCTGCGTGCCGTCTTCGCTGACGAGGTAGTGGAAGTAGACATCGAGCTGCAAGGGGCCGCGGATCGCTTCAAAGACTCGCTGGCAGAGCGTGTCGGCATCGGCGTCCATCAGAAGCACGTGGGCGGTCGTACTGAGCAGGCTCTCGTACTGTGGCGGCGGTGCTTCGATGAGGGAATTCGATGCAGCGAATGTTGTGTGAGGCACGGTACGGGACCCCTCCCGGTTGGGAGTTACAACGGAAGTGTACCGTGGGATGCTCGAAGACGTTCTTAGGCTGCAAGCGGCAGCGTAACAACAAACGAGGTCCCGGGGTGGAGCTCAGGGTGTGAGTTGAAGCTCATGTCGCCGCCGATGTGGCGCACCATCTCCCGTGAGGCCCACAGGCCGATGCCGGTGCCCTCGAGGCCGCGGGTGGTGAAGAAGGGCTGGAAGACGCGATCCCGTGCGGCTGCGGGGATACCGGGGCCCTGGTCGGTGACGCGGATCTCGGCTGTTGTCGTGGCGCGCCGGAGTTCCAGCCGGATCTCGCGGCCAGGCGGCGAGAAGTGGGCGGCGTTGAGCAGGAGGTTGAAGATAACCTGCCTCAACTCGCCGGGCACCGCAACGACTGAGACCCCTGGCTCGATCGAGGAGACAAGCCGCGCGTTTCCGGGCAGCCGGGTGTCGAGCAGAAGCTCGCGCGCCAGGCTGCTGAGGTCGCAACGAACGGCAGTGGCATGATCGCCGCGAAACATCTGCAGTGTGCGATGGGTGATGCCTGCCAGTTCGTCCACCTGCCGGCCGGCTCTCTCCAGGAGCCTCTTAGCGTCGGGGGAGTCGACCTTGTCGCCCAGCTCTTCCAGGTAATTTTGCAGGCAGTGCAGGGGATTGTTGATCTCATGGGCAAGGGTTGCGCTCATGCGGCCGGCTGCGGCGAGGCGCTCCAGCTCCTGGAGTTGTCCGATCTGGCGGCGGCGCTCGGTGGCCAGCGTTACCTGTTCGGCGATGAGCGAGAAGAGATCAAGCTCCCCTTGCTCGAAGCTGTCCCGAGCGGTGCTGCCAAAGGAGAGCGTGCCCAGCAGCCGGCCGTTCGCCAGTAGCGGATAGCACGCGTAGCAACGGGTACCGAAGCCGCGGATGGACTCCGTCATGGCGTCGGTCCGCCCCAGCAGGCAGAGATAGAGGCTCTTCTGACGCAACGCGACGGTGCCGCACACGGCGGAGCCGAAGTCCATGGAGGTGCCGATGGCCTCACGGACCTCTGTGCTACCGCCCGCAGAGGCAAGCTGGAGGTGCGTGCCGTCCGGGGTCACAAGATAGTGGATGTAGACGTCGATGCTGTGTGAGTCGCGCAGGATGGCGAAGACGGCCTGGCAGAGTGTGTCCGGATCGCCGTCCTGGATGAGCAGGCGGGCGGTCGAGCTCAGGACTTCAAAGGCCAGAGGATCGAGCGGGCGAATACCTGTGCGGGGAAACTCGATGGTTTCGTGCAACGGATGGACCTCTGGTCCAGGTGGAACAGGCTTAGTCTAGGCCCTAGCCCTTCCACTTTGGGGGCTCGCGGGTTGCACTTTCTGTTTGGCTGCCGTCGCAGTTCAGTTCTGGGCTGAGGATCCTGCCCCATGGCAGACCGCAGCATTTCTCCGCTGCCGGGGCTAAAGTTACCCCACTACACCCTACAGGGAAAAGGCTTTAGTGGGGTTGGTTTCCGGTGCTGAGGGTGACAAATAGTTCGGAGCGGATCTTCCAGCCAGCGGGCGTTTGCTGCCACATGGCCATGTACGTTCCGGTGAAGGCGGTCGATCCGTCGACTCGGCGTCCGATCCAGTGGCCGTGTTCTGCGGCGAGACCCTGTTCCGCATTGACCTCGATTTTATCGGCGACGCGCTCGTAGATGACGCGCTTGCTGCCGCTGTCGAAGTCCTGCTTGAAGAGGCCGACGTACTCCTTCTTCGAGGAGACGAAGCCGCCATCGCCGACGATTGCGACGTAGTCGTCGGCCAGGGATTCCGCGACGCCGAGGAGGTTGCGATTCACGATGGCGCGGTTGGAGTGGGTGCGGGCGCGGCGGATGGCGGCCTCGTCGTCGGGGCCGTGGTCGAGGAGGGTTGCGGCAGGGAGCAGGAGCGCGAATGCGGTGATGAGCGTGGCGGCTAGCATGGGTTTGTTGTAGCACCGGGCGGAGGTGAGCTGTAGAGGGGTGAGGTCTTCAGGACGCCGCTGCGCGGCTGGAGCGACGAGGTGATGGCTCGCGTTGCGCCGTCCGGAGTCGCAGCACCCCGCGGGGGCACGGCATGCCAGAGTAGCAGCGCCCTTCAGAGCGCGGCATCGAACAGGGAAAAAGCGATGGGCTTCAGCCCTGGATGTGGTGAAACTTCCAGGGCGAAAGCCCATCACGATGTTGGCTCTCTACCGCGCCCTGAAGGGCGCTGCTACTCCTAGTACTTGGGGAGGGACTTGTCGATGCGGTCGGCCCAGGCGGTGATGCCGCCGGCGAGGTTCTTCACGTTGGTGAAGCCCTTGGCCTTGAGGGCCAAGGCGGCGCGCTGGGAGCGGCCACCGGACTTGCACTGGGTGATGATCTCGGTGTCCTTGGGGACGGACGGTGCGGCCTGACCCGACTCGATCTGGCCGACGGGGATGAGATGGCCGCCGATCTGGACGATCTGGTACTCGTGGGGCTCGCGGACGTCGAGGAGGAAGGGAGTTTCGCCTGCGTCGAGGCGGGCCTTGTACTCTTCGACCGAGATCTGGGGGATGCCGTCGATCATGCTGTCTCCTTGCGGGGTGATGCCGTGCGAGCTGACCTCGAGGGGGCCGACGGAGGTGGGTTTTTCGATGCCGCAGAACTGGTCGTAGTCGATGAGTTCCTTGATCTCGTGGGTACCGCAGGCGGGGCACTCGGGGTTCTTGCGGAGCTTGAGCTGGCGGAAGTTCATGCCGAGGGCGTCGACCAGGAGCAGGCGGCCGATGAGCGGCTCGCCGATGCCGAGAATGAGCTTGATGACCTCGGTGGCCTGGATGACGCCGACGAGGCCGGGGAGGATACCGAGGACGCCGCCTTCGGCGCAGCTGGGGACGAGTCCCGGGGGCGGCGGCTCGGGGTACAGGCAACGGTAGCAGGGGCCGTCCTCGGTGGCGAAGACGGAGGCCTGGCCTTCGAAGCGGAAGATGCTGCCGTAGGCGTTGGGCTTGCCGGTGAGCACGCAGGCGTCGTTGACGAGGTAACGGGTCTGGAAGTTGTCGGTGCCGTCGGCGATGACGTCGTAGTCGGCGAAGATCTCCAGCGCATTCGCGCTGGTGAGCATGGTGTTGTGCTTGACCACGTTCACGTTCTTGTTGAGGCCCTTGAGCATGATCTCGGCCGAGTCCACCTTGAGCTTGCCGACGGTGGACTGGGAGTGGATGATCTGGCGCTGCAGGTTGGATTCGTCGACGACGTCGAAGTCTACAAGTCCAATTGTTCCCACTCCAGCCGCTGTGAGATAGAGCGCGAGCGGGGCTCCGAGGCCGCCGGTGCCGACGCAGAGGACCTTGGCGGCTTTGAGCTTCTGCTGGCCCTCGAGGCCGACCTCCGGGAGGATGAGGTGGCGCGAGTAGCGGGCGATCTCCTCGTTGGTGAGGGCGGGGAGGGTCTTCTTCAGTTCTTCGGTGGCGATCATGAGGTCCTTGTGGTCCGGAGCCTGGTTCGGGAGGTGTCACCCGACGTGGCGAAGGAGCCGCTGGTGTGCGCTAAGGCACGAATGCTTCCATTGGAACAGATGTCCCAGCGGAGCTGCATGGTTCAGTTGGAGAGGGAGGGCTGCGGGTTCTCGCGGTGAACTAGCGACAACAACCGTCAGAGGGGCGACAACAGCCGCCGGCGATCGAGGGGATGATGGTGAGTTCGTCGTTCTCGGAGGTGGGGGTCTCTTCCTTGGCGGGAAGGTAGCGGACATCTTCGTCGTTGAGATAGACGTTGACGAAGCTGCGCAGCTTTCCGTCCGCCGAGTAAAGGTGCTGCTGGAGGGCCGGATGGGCCGCGACCAGCGCCTTCAGCGCGCCGTCGACGGAGGCGCCGGTGACCGTGACGGTCTCCTGCTTGTCCGTGTAGGCGCGGAGCGGGGTTGGGATGTGGATCTTCATTGCCATCATTGTAGAGATGCGGGAGGAAAGATTCGAGATGCGAGATTCGAGGAGCGGCCCGCGGCGTGGCGTGCGTCACGTTCCGGGAGCCCTGGCGCGTTGATAATGGTTGGGTACGTGGAGGATAGCGATTTGGCCGAGATGCCGCAGGTTCCGTTGACGCTGGAAGGTTCGAGCGTTCTGCACCAGATGTTTCATTTTGACTGGACGGCTTGGAAGAAGCTCGCTGTCGAAGAGCGGGGAGCGATCGCTGCGGAGTTTGCCGCGCTGCTGGCACGCTGGGAGTCGGGCGCCAACCCGGGCGATCCTACGGTTCCGCCGAACCAGTCGGCGCTGTTCTCGATGCTGGGGCACAAGGGCGACCTGATGCTGATCCACTTTCGGGACACCTTTGAGGCGTTGAATGCTGTCGAGCTGGAGCTGGCGCAGACTGGGATCAACGCGTTCCTGACGCAGACGACCTCCTATGTGTCGATTGTAGAGATGGGATTGTATGAGTCGACGGAGAAGATCTACGCTCCGCTGCTGGAGAAGGGTCTGCAGCCGGGCACGGTGGAGTGGGCGACGGGCATCGAGGATGGTTTGTCGCGCACGCGGGCGGCGCTGACGCCGCGGCTGTATCCGGCGATTCCGGCGGCGAAGTACAACTGCTTTTACCCGATGGATCGCAAGCGCGGCGAGCAGGTGAACTGGTACACCGAGCCCATCAGCGACCGGCGCGTGATGATGCATGAGCACGGCATGGTGGGGCGGCGGTACGCCGAGACGGTGCGGCAGATCATTACCGGCTCGATCGGCATGGACGACTGGGAGTGGGGTGTGGACCTGTTCGCGGAGGATCCGCTGACGTTCAAGAAGCTGATCTACGAGATGCGTTTTGACAAGGTGAGCGCGGTGTACGCGAGCTTTGGGCAGTTCTTCCTGAGTGTGCGTGTGCCAGCGGCCAACGCCGGTCATTGGCTCGAAGGGAAGCTGGAGTAGAGGCTTCGAGACAAGAGAAAGAGCCGCCCGGAGGATGCCTCCGGGCGGCTTTGTTTGTGGGCGTAGTTGCTGGGAGGCTCTAGGCGGCTGGGCCCGTCTGGGGCTTGCCGTTGACGATGACGTTCTCGAACTTGAGGTCGGTGACGCCGGAGGCGGCGAGCTGGTCCTTGTCGCAGGTGACGTCGAAGTCCTTGAGAAGGATGTTGCTGATCTCGGTCTGCCCGGGGTTGGGGCGAATGACGCCGAAGGCTGCGAAGTGGCCTTTGACGCCGGTGAGGCTGATGTTGCGGACGACCGAGTGTGGCGGAGCGGCGCCCTTGAGGTCGAAGTACTGCGACCAGGGCTGGATGGTGAGGATCTGCGGCGCGTCGGCCTCGGAGGTGATGTTGCGGAAGTGGATGTCTTCGTAGTGCTGCGGGGTATCGGGGCGGAGCTTGAGCGTGGCGATGCGGACGCGACCGGTGATTTTGCAGTCCTCGACGAGGACATCGCGGACGATGGTGGCTTCGCTGCCGAGGGTGAGGACGCCGCCGCCGCGCTTGTAGGTACAGTTGCGCACGCGGATGTGCTCGACGGGAGGGCTGGTGAGGTCTTCGAGGGCGTGTGGGCCGCGGGAGCCCTTGCAGGCGATGCAGTCGTCGGTGACGGAGAAGTAGCAGCCGTCGATGGTGACGTTGCGGGAGCTGTCGAGGTCGATGCCGTCGGTGCTGGGGGCCTGCGGATAGTCGTCCGGAACCTGGAAGCGGACGTTGTGCACGAGGACGCCGTCGCAGTGGTAGATGTGGAGGTTCCAGAACTGCGAGTCCTTGAAGGTGACGCCTTCGATCTTCACGCCATGGGAGTTTTCGATGAGCGCAAGGCGGGCGCGGGGGATACCGATGTTGGGGAAGTTTCCGCCTTGCGGCGAGGCCTTGCGCAGCTTCCAGAAGAAGTCCCAGATGGGGCGGCCTGCGCCGTCGAGGGTACCTTCGCCGGTGAGCTGGAAGCCGTCACAGTTCTTGGCGTTGATGAGGGCGGGGGTGAACTTTTCCTCGAAGTGGCCCTCGATGCGGGTGCGCTGGTCGGGAAAGTTCGCGGCGACATCGGTGGAGCACTGGAGCACGGCTCCGGCTTCGAGGTGCAGGTTCACTCCGGGCTTGAAGAAGATGGCTCCGGTGACGAAGGTGCCGGAGGGGACGATGACGGTGCCGCCACCGTGCGCTGCGAGATCATCGATGGCTGCCTGAATGGCCCTGGTGTTGACGGTCGAGCCGTCGGCGAGGGCTCCGTGGTCGGTGATGCTGGACTTTCGCGTGGAGGCGGCGTTCGACTTCCAGGCGGACACCAGCAGGGGGGCAGAGAGCATCCACGACATGAAGCGGCGGCGGGGGTAGGTGGGGCTGGGCATGGGCTCCTCTGGCTTCCTTGGGACTTCTCTGGATGCTCTGGACGTTTGCGTCAGAGACAGCATCGCAGATGGGATGCCCGGGTGTCGTCGCGGTGAGGATGTTCCGTGCTTCGATATTCGGCTTGTGGTGAGCCTCTCAGGCGGGCTCCGCGCGTTTTATGCGGAGGTTATTGATCGCGTAGTTCAGGTACTTCGGATTGAGCGAGACGGGCTCTTCTGCGAAGTTACAGGAGCCGACGACCTGGTCGAGGACGAATCGCGGCTGGAAGGCTGCGAGGTCGAGACCCTTTTCAACCTTGATGCGATGGACGATGGCGTCGAGCATCGCTTCGTCGACCGGGATGCCGTGGGAGAGGCATTCCTTCGCGAGGATCTTCTTGAAGAGGGCGACGGAGGGCGAGCCAATCTCGATCTTGTACGGCAGGCGGCGGAGGAAGGCCGGGTCCATGAGGTCTTCGGGATCGAGGTTGGTGGAGAAGATGACGAGCTCGTCGAAGGGGATGCTGAAGCTCTTGCCGGTGTGGAGCTTCAGGTAGTCGAGGCGGCTTTCGAGCGGCACAATCCAACGGTTGAGGAGGTTGGCGGGGCTGACGAGCTGCCGTCCGAAGTCGTCGATGACGAAGCAGCCGCCGAGCGCCTTCATGTGCAGCGGAGCTTCGTAGAGCTTGGACGTGGGGTCGTAGCGGAGATCGAGCATCTCGAGCGTGAGCTCGCCGCCGGCGACGACGAAGGGACGCTTACAGGCGACCCAGCGGGCGTCGACTTCCTCGCCCCGAAGGATCGAGGGCGCGCGGGTGTCGGACGCGGAGTTGGGCTTGATCGCGATGTGGACGCTGGGATCAAAGACGCGGATCGTCTGGCCCTCGACGGTGACGGCATAGGGGATGTAGACGATGTCCTTGAATACGTCGGCGAGGCGGAGCGCGAAGGTTGTTTTGCCGTTGCCGGGAGGACCATAGAGAAGGATGGCGCGGCCGGAGTTCAGGGCGGGGCCGGATTGCTCGAGCAGCTCCTCTTCGATGTTGAGGTCGCCGATGCGCTGGCGAACCAGGTCGAAGGTCACGATCTCGTTGGTGATCTTCTGCTGGTTGACCTGCAGGTTGAACTGCTTGAGGGTTACGGGCGCGGGCCCGTTGTACTGGGACTTTTCGAGGGCATAGTTGGCGAAACGCTTTCCTTCTTCGGTGAGGTCATAGGTCATCACGGCAGAGTTGTCTGCGCGCACGCCCTTGGCGTAGAGAAGCTTGCGTTCCACCGCCAGGCGGACGAGGTCGGTGACGATGAATCCGGGGAGCTTGATGGCATCGCCGAACTCGCTGGCGGAGCGAAGGCGGAAGGCGTGGATCTGCTTGATGAGGAGCTCAGTGAGGTCCGTTTCATCGAGGCCTGTGGCTTCGATGGTCTTGGGCTCTACGGGAAACTTGGCGAGGAACGCAGCTAGGGCCTCCGGGGTGAGAGCACCTGCGGCGACGAGGTGTTCTCCGAGGCGGCCGCCCTGGCGCACCTGCCGGTCGAGGGCCTCGTCGAGCTGCTCCGGCGTGATGAGGTTGGCCAGAACCAGCAGATTTCCAAGCTGCATTCGCACAGCGGTACGTCCTCCGGGAAGCTCTTCGGTGAAGAGGCCGCTTTGATTCTGCCTGAAGAGGCGGGGGAGAGCCCTTCCACGAAGGCGGACGTTACTGGTGGGTGCGATCCGTGGGCGGTTGTGGCGCCTGCAATGGGAGATTGCTGGTAGAGGCTTTGGCGCGCTGCTCTCAGCGCGGAGTCACGCGACTTCGATGGACTGGCTGGCGAAGGTCTTGTCTTCTTCAGTGCTGCCGGTGAGGAGGAAGCTGTTGGTGATCTGCGCTGTGCCGGTGGTCTTATCACCATCGACGGAGGTGATGACGTAGGCGCAGCCGAACCAGTGGGCCTCGTTGAAGTCGGTGATGGACCACTGGGCGGGGTGGTCGGGGTGGGAGTGGTAGAAGCCGACGATGTCGAGGCCGGCGTTGCGGGCCTCGCGCTGGGCCTTGAGGAGCTCCTGCGGGGCGATGTGGTAGCGGTTGTGGGCGGAGTCGGTGCGGGTGTTGCCGGCGCGGATGAGCTGTTGGACGGAGAGGGACTCGTCTTCTCCGGTTTCGCTGTGGGCACTCGCTTTGCCGAGCATGATGCCGCAGCACTCGTTGGGGTAGGTCTCTTCGCCGTGGGCGCGGAGCTGGTCGTAGAGGGATTGCGGGATGTGCAGGGTGCTCATGGCAGGTCTCGGGGTATCTCACCGGTTGCGGAAGCCTTGAATTCGGGGATCCTTCGGTAGTGCCTCAGTTTGAAATTCGCTAGGGTCGGTGTAGAAACGAGAGGCCCGCTGCTATAGCGGGCCTCTCGTTTGAGCGGTTGTCCTTCTTTAATCTAGATTGTTTGGACTTCCATTGTGTCCATGTCAACTCGCATTTGCTCGGGACGATACTCGTCTACGAGCCATTCGAAGGATTGCACGCCCTCTTCGGTGCGTTCTTTCAATCCGTCGCCTAACGCCAAAACTACAGATCGGATGAGGCGTTCACTTTGTGGTCCGATCTTCTGCTTGCCATTTTCCCAATTGGATAGTGTGCTTCTATCGGTAGCGATCAGCTTAGCGAACTCAGTCGCACTCATTTTGAGGTATTTCCGTAGAAATCTAACCTCCTCGCCGTTCAGACGATATTTGCGCGTGGCGATATGCCACGCAAGTGCGGCCATTAGGTCATTGACGTTCGGAATCACGGGATCGGTATTCCCGCACTCTTTGCACGTCAACAGCTCAATTCCTGTGAGCGTGACGTTATTCAGCCCACTCTCACGAAACTGATATACCCCTTGTGTGGTGGCAGATTCAGAACCGCAATTGCTGCAGTCCACGTGTCCTCCTCCTCCTCGTTATTCGTCCCTTGCCTTCGCTGCTACGGAGAAAACCGTAATGAGGAAAGCCCGGGAAACACTCTTAAAACTGAAGACAATGACGAGGTACTTGCCTCCAGGCTCATGTCCCTCGACCCGATACTTCCATTCACCTGTTTTGATGTCTGGTTCTGGTGGATCGAGTACTCTTCCTGATTTCAGAACGACCCATGCATCCTCAAAGGTAAGGTCTTCCTGCAATAGTTCGTCCCTGAAATGGCGACCCGGGACGATTTCACCGCCTCCTTGAAGACAAAACCGGAGGAGGTCTTGCGCCTCTAGTACGGTGTTAACTATCGTCCGTCTCTCCATAATGTGACATTTTACCAACGTGTGGTCTTTTGTCAACTAAAGTTGTAGAGGAGATCGTCCCGTATCGGACCTCACCCTTGCTTTCGCTTGTAAGGGCCACGCTTCTTGGCGACTGGCTCTGGCAGGAGCGCGATCAGCTCTTCGACCGACCAGACGTGCCCGGAGAGTCCAGCCGATCCTTCGCCTTCGGCTCAGGATGACGGCAAAGAACGGGGCTATCGGGCGGTCCCCAGCTTGGCTTCCAAGTCCTTGTCCGCGGCGATGGTTTCCTGCCAGAAGTGTTCGCTGAGGTACTTGTCGGCGGAGTCGCAGAGGATGGTGACGATGACGGCGTCGCGGCCGGCGGCGGCTTCTTCTTCGGCGACCTGGAGGGCAGCGGCGCAGGCTGCGGCGGCGGAGATGCCGACGAGCAGGCCGGCGTTGCGGCCGAGCCACTTGGCCATGGCGTAGGCGCGCTCGGTGGCCATGGGGAGGTCGCGGTCGGCGAGCTTGTCGTCGTAGATGGGCGGGACGATGGCCGTTTCCATGTGCTTGAGGCCCTCGAGGCCGTGGAAGGGCGAGTCGGGCTGCATGGAGATGCACTGGATGGCGGGGTTGAACTCGCGCAGGCGGCGGGTGGTGCCCATGAAGGTGCCGGAGGTGCCGAGCGACGCGACGAAGTGGGTGATGGCGCCTTCGGTCTGCTGCCATATCTCGGGTGCGGTGGTGCGGTAGTGGGCGAGCCAGTTGTTGTCGTTGCCGTACTGGTCGGCGTAGAAGTAGCGCTCGGGGTCGGCGGTTGCGAGTTCGCGGGCTTTGCGGATGGCTCCGTCTGAGCCGTCGGCAGGGTCGGTCCAGACGATCTCGGCGCCGTAGGCCTTGAGGATGCGCTTGCGCTCGGGTGAGACGTTGGAGGGCATGCAGAGGTGCACGGGGAAGCCGAGCGCTGCGCCGAGCATGGCATAGGCGATGCCGGTGTTGCCGCTGGTGGCGTCGAGGAGGATTTTTTGATTGCTGGCCGCGCCTGGCGTGAGTTTGCCTTCGGCGATGGCGGCTCGAATGATCGAAGAGGCGGCGCGGTCCTTGACGGAGCCACCGGGGTTGGCCCACTCCGCCTTGCCATAGATGTGGATGTTCACGCCGTACTGCGCGTTGAGGCGGGCTGTGAGGGCGTCGAGCTGGAGGAGCGGGGTGTTGCCGATGCGGTCGAGGAGTCCCACGCCGAGGGGGTTGGTTGTCGAAGGGGCGGTGCTGATCATCGGTGTGTCTGTCATCGCGGAGGCCATGTTGTCTCTTGGATGATCTTATGGGCGGCGAAGGAGCGGGTTGCTGGTCGCAGAAACCCACATCTCAAAGGCGAGATGTGGGGCACCCTGTTCCTGGGGAACCTTGGAGACTCGTGGTGACTTAGCCCGGGTCGAGAGTCCGGACCCGGGGCACCCTGATGGTGGAGGCCCTAGGCGGCGGCGGGCATCTCGGGCTCGATGCCCATGAGCTTGAGGTGGTGGGCGAGGTGCTTCACGTAATCCTTGGCGAGGTGCTCGAGGGTGGTGGGCATCTCCGCGCCGATCTTGCAGACGGTCTGGAGTTTGGCCTCGGGGATGTGGGCGATGACGTGGGCCAGGAGGCGGTTGTAGGCGAGGAAGAGGTCGACGAGCATGGCCCAGCTGGCGGTCTGGAACTGCTGGACGCGGATGTTGCCGTTCTGGTCGTAGCCGGGGAAGTTGAGCTCGCGCTGGAGGCTGGCGCGGACGATGCGCTGGTGGTTGTTGGAGGCCGAATCGATGAGGTGGCCGAGGAGCTGGCGTCGGCTCCATCCGCCGGCACGGACGGGAGACGTGGTGGTGGAGTCGTCGACCTGGGCGAGCTGCGGAGCGGCGGCCTCGATGAGGGAGAGAAGCTTGCGGCTAAGGGAGTGCATCGGTACATCCTCCGGGGCAATTTCGCGGCTGCGGCGGCTTCCGAAAAAGGAGTGTCGTGACGTTTTCTTTGAGGGAAAACGCCTCATGCCAGTCCTTCCCCGGCTCTACCTACAGCAGGAAATGCTTGTGGGTCGGGCAAAAAGGGCGACTCTGGAGTGCCCCGCGCCGGGATTGGAGCATTGAAGCGCGGTGCCTGGATGTGCGAAAGTTGGGTTAGAGTCTCACGCGGAAATGGCGTTGTAAAGCCTGCTTCGCGAAAACGAAGGTCTGGATACGATGCCAAGAACCGTAACGGTTCCAAGTTTTGACGAAGTGCTCTCGCGCCTCGGCGATGAGAAATTTGACGTTTCACCAGCCACAGAAGGTGCAAATCGTGTGGCCGGTGCTCGCCGGGTGAGCAAATATGGCTGCGCGGCAGAGATTGCGCCGAGCGACGTGAAGGATGCGCCGGTGCGCTTGCTGGCGCGTTCGGGCTGGGTGCTGGCGGGGGAGATCTCTCGCCTGACGGACCGGGGATACCAGAAGTTCTTCAAGACCTCGAAGTTAGAGGTTCCGGCGACGGCGGATGCGCTGACAGCGCTGCACAAGTTCGATGAAGAGCTGAAGAACGCGATCGGCGCGCAAGAGCTTTATAACGAAGCGATGGGCACGACGAGCGACAAGTACATCTATGACCGGCTGAAGGGGCGGGCGTAGATATAGTTTTTTTGATTTCGCGGGAACGGTTTGCGCCGTATTTCAGTCTATCCATCGGGCAGTCTTCGAGGAGGACCGAGATGCGGCGTTTCGCGTTGCTGGGTGTGGTGGCCGGAGTCCTGAGCGCTACGGCGTGGGCGCAGCAGAGGAGCACGGAGCAGCCTCCGCCTCTGCCGCTGAAGCCGATCGCGATGCCGGCGGACCGTGAGGCGGATTCTTATGCAATCTACTCGCAGCTGCTGCCTCATGGGTTGATCGAATGGGCCGACGCAGAGCGGACCGTGTGGCTGGTGGAGGACACGACAACTACGTCCGTTCGCAGTGATGAGCCTTGCGATCCTGCGCCGGGAGAGGGAGGCGGCGGGATTTCGATGAGTCCGAATCGTGCGATCCAGGTTCCTCCGGAGCGAGAGCTGGAGTGGCGCGCGCTGCTGGCCGACTTCGATGCGCACTGCCACGAGCGCCTCGCGCTGTCGGCCGATCGGCTCCAGCCGGGCCTGCCCGTGCACCTGATGGATGAAGCGGCGATGGCCCGCTATCGATCGACGCGGATGGGGGTTACACAGGAACAGGCGAGCCAGCTGAACGCGCACGAGTTCGATGGAGCGGCAGGGATGCACAGCTTCAGCGAGGTGTACTTCACGCCGGATCATCGCCTCGCACTGGTGCACACGGGAATGTGGTGCGGCGGGCTGTGCGGGATGTGGGCGTGGGTGGTGCTGGAGCACGTCGACGGAAAGTGGAAGCCGCTGCCGTGGGTGCACAGCTTCACGATCTCGTGAGCGCACAGGCCGTTTACCGAAGCTGGCGGGTCGTGGTTCTGTAGAGCGATGAGGTCTTGAGGTCGCCCGCTTTGCGGGCTGGAGCGATGAGGAGAAGCCGGTCCTTCCCCATTCGCTTCGCTCAGGGGCAGGATGAAAAGGCGAGAGAGCGGGCTGACTGCCGGGTTGGCTGCCAGGTCAGCGGCGGGAGCGTTGCCACTCGCGGTAGGCTTCGCTCTTGCCAAGTCCGCGGGATTTGGCGACTCGCTTGAGGGCGTCTTTTTCGGAGAGGCCTTCGGTGCGGATGAGGTGGGTGACCTCGTCGGCGATGGTCTTGACTGACGAGTCCTCGTCGCTGTGCCGGAGTGTGCCGTCGAGCATGAGGACCATCTCGCCGCGGATGCTGGGGCGGGCGGAGAGCGTCGCGAGGACCTCGGCGGCGGTTCCGCGCAGGAACTCTTCGTGCAGCTTGGTGAGCTCTCGGGCGAGGGCGATGCGGTGTTGCGGGCCGAAGACGGCGACGACGTCTTCGAGGGCACCGAGGATGCGGTGCGGGGTCTCGTAGAAGAGGTGGGTGGCCGGGCCAGGGTTCAGGGCCCAGGGGCCAGGGTTCAGAGGGCCGGAGGCCAGTGAGAGGCGGAGGGCTTCGAGGACGGTCTTGCGGGCGCCTTCCTTGGCGGGAAGGAAGCCGTGGAAGGCGAAGCTTTCGGTGCTGAGGCCGCTGGCGATCAGGCCGCTGAGGGCGGCGTTGGCTCCGGGGATGGGATAGACAGCTACGCCCGCGGCGATGGCTTCGCGGACGAGGACCGAGCCGGGGTCGGCGATGGCGGGGGTGCCGGCGTCGGAGACGATGGCGATGCGGGCACCGGCTTTGAGGGCCGTGATGAGCTCGGAGGCACGGCCGGTCTCGTTGTGGTCGTGATAGCTGACGGTGGGGACGCGGAGGCCGAAGTGCGAGAGCAGCTTGGCGGTCTGGCGCGTGTCCTCGCAGGCGATGCGGTCGACCGAGGCGAGGACGCGCAGGGCGCGCAGGGTGATGTCCTCGAGGTTCCCGATGGGTGTGGCGACCAGGTAGAGGCCGGGAGCTAAAAGTGAGGGATTAGGGATTAGGGATAAGGGATTAGGGGCCACGGGCAAGTGGTCAGAAGGTGCGCCAGGGGTCTCGTCGCTCACTGCTGCTCGCGCTCCGCGGCGATCTGCTGGGAGCGCAGCAGGGAGGCGACCTGGGCGGCGCGTCCGAGGCTCTGGGGCGTCAGGATGCCGAGCATGGCGCCATCTTCGATGACGGGGATGAACTCGCTGGCTCCGAGTGCGGCGGCGCGGCGGAGGGCTTCGCCCAGCTTCTCTCCGGGAGATGCGAACTGGAGGGTGCGGGTCATGATGCCCTGCAGGTAGCCGTCGCCTTCGACCATGAGGCGATTGATGAGGGTGGCCCGGGCGACGGAGCCGACGAGGAAGTTGCCGCGCATGACGGGGAAGACGTCCTGCAGGCTGTGGGCGGTGTGGTCGAGTGCGCTGCGGAGGGTGTCGGTGGTGGAAAGCAGCGTGTACTCGGTGAGCATCACGTCGCGGACGAGGATCTCGGCTGCCGTGGATGTGGCTGCGGGCTGGGCGAGGGTGATTTGCGAGTAGAGCAGGAGGAACGCCCCGCAGAGAACCAGCCAGAGGTGCATCGGGAGGACGATGCCGCCGATAATCATGGCCAGCGCCAGGAAGCTGCCGGCGTTGAGGGTGGGAACGCGAAGGCCTGAAGGAGCCTGCTCCTCATCCTTGCGGGCGTTGCCGGGCTGCGAGGCGGGGGTGTCGTCGGCCTTGGCGCGGCGTGAGTTGAAGAAGCGCTGCGAGGTGAGCGTGGAGACGGGCAGCAGGCCGACGGCTCCGAGGATGAACTGTGACCAGATGAGGCTGCGCAGGATGTACTGGACGGAGATCCAGGGGGTTGCGAGGAGCGACACGTGGCCGTCGATGGCATAGGCTGCGGCGAGCAATACAAGTCCGACCGCGAAGTTTGCGAAGGGGCCGGCGGCGCTGACCAGTCGCGTGCTCGAACTCTTCGGTTCAGGCTGTCCCGGCATGGGAGCGAGCGCCATGATGCCGCCGACGGGAAGAAGGAAGATGGCTCGCACGCGAAGGCCGCTGTAAACGGCTGCGAGGGAGCGTGCGGCCTCGCGGATGACGACGGCGAGGCATAAGACAAGCCAAAGTCCGAGGCCGCGCCACGAGCTCTGATGCAACAGCGTGGCGTACATGAGCGAGAGCAGCAGGAGCAGAGGAAAGCTCAGGTGCACGCGCACATCGACACCGAAGAAACGGCCCAGCGGAATGGAGGAGCGCAGCACATGGTTATTGTAGAGGTTGGAGAAGAACGGACACACGTATGCGCGTCATTGCTGGAGAGTATCGGTCCCGCCTGCTTGCGGCGCCATGTGGATTGGACACGCGTCCGACGAGCGACAAGCTGCGCGGCACGTTGTTCAATGTGCTGGGGCCGCGCCTCGTGGGGGTGCGGTTTGCGGATCTGTATGCGGGCTCGGGCGCGGTGGGGATTGAAGCGATCAGCCGTGGTGCGGAGTTTGTGTGGTTCGCGGAGAATGCAAGGCCTGCGGCAACGGCGATTCGCGACAACCTGCGCACGCTGAAGATTGCTTCGGGCTATGCGCTGGAGGATCGCGGAGCGCGGAAGCTGCTGGAGTCGCTGACGAAGAAGGGGACTGCGCTGGATGTGGTCTTCCTCGACCCGCCGTATGAGGAAGGACGCGAGTATGAGGAGACGCTGGGGTATCTCGGGCGGAACGCTGCTGCGTTGCTCAATGCGGAGGCCGTTGTGGTGGCAGAGCACTCGCGCAAGAAGCCGTTGACGGAGCGATATGGGAAGCTCATGCGGACTCGCGTGCTGGAGCAGGGTGAGGCGGCGTTGAGTTTTTATGGGGTGGAGCAGGGGGAGTAGGAAGCGGCGCTCGACGTTGTACGTTGTGCGTTCTACGTTGTACGAGGGGCCATCGCAATTACGTATAACGTACAACGCACAACGGAGTTCTTACCGTTGAAAGCCTCCGCCTTCATGGGCGCCGGTCTTGAGATCGACGGTGAAGGGGACGTCCCTGTTGCTCATCATGTTCCAGCCGGTGCCGTGGAGCTTGCCTTCGGCGATATCGGTCATGGAAAGGCCTTCCCAGGTGAGGCGGGCGGACTCCCAGCGGATGCCGTTGGCGTCCAGCGCGAGCACGTTGTGGAATCCGGCGAGCAGCAGCAGGCCGGTGGGTTCTTCGTCTGACGGGGAAACGGCTGCGATCGCTACGACTGGCTTGAGCTGGATGTGCAGCGCGCGGTCGGGGGTAAGGGTGTTGACCAGGTAGGCGTAGCCACCGGCGACGGCGAGCATCTCGTCGCGCGCGGGGCAGGCGAAGACGCCGGTGGGCAGTGAGCGATCCTTGAAGCCAAGCGAGCAGGTTGCGAGAAAGTTGCCGCCTGCGCGCGGCTGCACATTGAGCAGCATCGCTCCGCGGGCGAGAGCTTCCTCCTCACCGGGGACGAGCTGTGGGTAGGTGAAGTGGCGCGTGGGCAGGATCATGGGCGGCGCGGCGAGGATCTGCGCGGTCCAGGTGCGGGAAAAGGTGTCGAGCGTGGGTGGTGCGAGGGGCATGCTTTGGTTCTCGATGCTTCTGAGCGCGAAAGGGAGCGATTGCTGTAGAGGTGCGAGGTGGCGAGGGGCTCGCTTCGCGAGCCGGAGGTTTGAGGGAGATGCCTAGCGGAGGTGTTCCCAGCCTTGCGGCTTGAGGGGAATGCTTTTGCCTGACGTCGATATCAGGGTGAGGAGGGGCCTGCGGGGCAGCTTGTCGGTGATGCGGCCGATGCAGGTGATGGGGACACCGGCGATGGAGCGGGGGAGCTTCGTGCCGGGTCTGGCGGTGAAGAGGAGCTCGTAGTCCTCTCCGCCGTGGAGCGCGGCGTGGAGGCGGGCTGTGGCATCGGGGAGCAGCGTCTGGGTGAGCGGATGGAGCGGAAGTGCCGTTTCGTCGATCTCGGCGGCGACGTTGGAGGCTTCGCAGAGGTGGGTGAGGTCGGTGGAGAGGCCGTCGGAGAGGTCCATGGCGGCGGTCGCGAGGCGGCGGCGGAGCAGGGCCTGGCCGACGGCGAGGCGGGGCTGGGGGAAGTAGTGGGGTGAGGGGCCAGGGCTCAGGGGCCTGGGCTCGGAGGGCGGCGTGGCGAGGAGCGGTTGCAGTTCGGCGGCGGCGCCACCGAGGGCTCCGGTGACGTAGAGCAGGTCCCCGGGGCGGCCGGTGCTGCGACGGAGGGCTTGTCCGGTGGGCGTGCCGCCGAGGAGGACGATGTCGGCGAGTACAGCGTCGGAGGGGGACTCGCTGGTGTCGCCGCCGGCGAGGGGGACGTTGTGGAGCTTCGCCAGGGTGAGCAGGCCCTCGAGGAAGCCGTCGAGGAATCGGGTGTCAGTTGCGGCGGACTTCGGTAGCGCGAGTGACAGGAAGGCTGCGAGCGGGGTGGCGCCCATGGCGGCGAGGTCGGAGAGGCCGCGCGCGAGGGTGCGGTGGCCGATGCTCTGCGGGGTGTGCCAGTCGCGGCGGAAGTGGCGGCCTTCGAGGGAGAAGTCCGTGGTGACGACGAGCTCCTGCCCGCGGGGGACACGGAGGATGGCGCAGTCGTCGCCGATGCCGAGCCGGAGAGCTCGCGAGGGCTGAGCTTCGGTGCGGCGGCGGATGCGGTCGATGAGGGCGAGCTCGCCGGAGATGCGGGGGACTGCCATTTGCTCTTAAGCCTACTGGAGGCGAGGGGGGGAAGAGGGGCGGTGCTTCCGATGAGTTCGAGGCACCGAGGGGTGTTGGCGTTCATGGGAATCCTGCGAACCCACATGCCGGAAGCGAGATGCGGGGCACCCGGTCTGTGGGGGAGCTGGGTGTTGGTGGCCGGAAAAGGAGAATGTTCGATCGAGTGGCGAGTGGCGAGTTGCCAGATGCTGGGCAATTTGACTTGCCACTTGTCACGTATCACTTGCCACTGGTCTTACTGTCTGGCGAGGATCTCGTAGACGGGTTTGTTGTCGGCGAAGACACGCCATTCCTGCAGCTTCCGGTTGCGGATGATGACCTTGAAGGCGGCTGGTGTCTGCCAGCTCGTGGCGCGGATGGTTCCGCCGACCATGCCGGTGGCGAGGACGAGTTCGCCGTCGGTGAGGACGTCGGAGAGGCGGATCCAGTAGTCGGGGCACATGGCGAAGTAACCGCGCCAGGCGGTGCGGGCGGCGACGGCGCTCTCCAGGCGGTGGCCGACGGAGTCGATGAAGACGTGATCGCGGGGGAGGAGCGCGAAGATGGCGTCAAGGTTATGGGCGTTGATGGCTGCGACGAAGTTCTCTACGGACTCCTGTGGGTTCTCCTGCTGGACCGGTGTGGGCTCCTGCGGGGTCATGGTGTGCTCCTGGGGAAGTTCTCTCTGGAAAAGGGGACAACCCCGATTGTCCCAAAGATATGAGCGGAACTGTAGGCGGGAACCTTGCTGGGCTCCTCTACGTCCGTTAACATGACAGGTACGAGCTTGTTTCGTACCGGACGGCGTGGGGTGGGCCCCGTCGGCGGAGACTGCGCGAGCAGACCATACCCATGGGCTGCCCTACGGGGTGGATTGTGGATTCCGGTCGGCGCGTTGAAGCTGGGACCGCCGTGGGCCCTCCTTGTAGTGGGGAGTGCCTGCGCGCGCATACGGAAGACGAGGCGGCTGCATTTGCGGAAGCGTTACATCGAGTACGTGACACACGGAGAGGACGGAACCGCAGAGCGGGTTCTGGTTCCCATGCGTTATGTCTACGGCTTTGCCGCTGCGGCGCTGATGGGGCTGTTTACCTTTGCCGGGATGGCGGGCAGTTATAGCCGGATGCTGGTGAAGGCGGAGACGGTCAATCGCCTGCGCGAAGAACTTGCGATGAGCCGCCGCGACTACCAGCACCTGGAAAAACAGACCCACGAGAAGGACGTTCAGGCAGCGAGCCTTGGCTCCCTGGCGACCGAAGTCTCTGCGATCTACGGTCTGACGGCGGGCAAGCTGACGCTGCCACACGGTCTGAATGTGGGAAAGTTCGCTCCAGCCAAGGCGAAGAGCGGAAAGCCCGAGGCGGTGGCTGTGGCTGCGGCACAAGCTGCGCTCAAGGACGATACGGCCTTCTTCAACGACGAAAGCTACATGAAGTCGCTGGATACGTACGTGGCGCTGAAGGACACGGCTGCGACGGGTGGGTTGTTGTCGGTGACGCAGGTTGAGCCGGGGCTGGCGACTCGCGCGGCGCTGAGCAACTTTGCCAACCTGGACACGAGCATCGGCGGCAATACCCCGGACATGTGGCCCGTGATAGGGCCGATCAATTCTGGCTTTGGCGAGCGTGAAGACCCGATCCTGGGCAGCGGCGAAGGCGAGTTCCACAAGGGAGTCGACATTGGCGCGCCGAACGGCACGCCGGTGCATGCTCCGGCTGCGGGGCGGGTGGTGAAGGCCGGCATGGGCTCGGGCTATGGCCGCGAGATTGCCATCGATCACGGCAATGGAATCACCACGGTGTACGGCCATCTTTCGGGCTATAACGTTGTGCCGGGGCAGATGGTGGCCAAGGGCGAAGTCATCGGCTATGTGGGCCATTCGGGCCGCACGACAGGCTTCCATCTGCACTACGAGGTACAGATCCGCGGCACGGCTGTGAACCCGCACAAGTATCTGCGGACGACGATGGCGTCGCTGGGCGGGGAAGCCCCTTAGAAGCAGCAGGACAGCGAATAGCAGAACAGCAGAACAGCTAGAGCAGAGCGGCGGAACCGGTGGACTGGTTCCGCCGCTTCTTTTGGTGGTTCGGCTAGAGGTTCTGGGGAGGTCCGCGGTCATCCTGCGAACCCACGTCTAGAGTCGAGACGTGGAGCACCAAGTTGTGCTGGTTGGTTAGATTGCCAGGTTGTTGTAGTCCATGTTGTCGAGGTCCTCGATGAGGCTGGGGCCGGTGGGCTTCCAGCCGAGCTTCTGCCGGGTGATGGCGCTGGAGGACGGCATATCGTGCATGGCGAAGCGGGCGAGCCAGCCGAAGTGTGCCTCGGCCTCCTCGGGCTTGATGCTGACGACGGGCACCTTGAGGCCGCGGCCGATGGCTTCGGCGATGGCCTTCATGGAGACGCCTTCCTCATCGACGGCGTGGTAAATGGCGCCGGGCTCGGCCTTCTCCAGCGCGAGGCGGTAAAGCTGCGCCACTGACTTGACCGGCGCGGCCGGCCAGCGATTGAGGCCTTCGCCGATATAGGCGGAGAGCTGCTTATCGCGGGCGGCCGCAGTGACGTAGGGGACGAGGCCCTGCTTGTAGTTGTCGTGGATCTGGGACAGCCGGACGACGGAGGTGTTGACGCGGGCGGTGAGCTCCTGGACGGCAGCTTCGGAGGCGGCGCGGGGGTTCCACGGGGCGGTGGGGCCGTCTTCGGTGGAGGGCTTGCCGACTATGTTGGCGGCGATGGCGGTGCCGGAGGTGACGAGGAACGGACGCGACGAGCCGGCCAGGACCTCGCCCATCGCGAGGATCGCGGCGCGGTCGTCGTCGCAGTTCTTCTGGAACTGGGTGAAGTCGTGGTTGAAGGCCAGGTGGATGATGCCGTCGGAGTCAGCGGCGCCTTTGCGGAGGCTGTCGAGGTCTTCGACGTTGCCATAGAGCACTTCGGCTCCGGGCTTGCGCAGGGCTTCAGCGCCTGACTCGGAGCGGGTGAGGCCCAGTACGGTGTGTCCAGCGCCGAGCAGCTCGGCGACCACCCTTGAGCCAATAAAGCCAGCGGATCCGGTTACAAAAACTCGCATCGAAATCTCCTTGTAGGGCCTCCAACTTGCAAACGACGGAATCGAGCCCTGTGGGCCGTAGCATCCAATCGAGGACCGGCGCGTGGAGGCGGGCAGCGTCGACCTGTGATGATGGTCGTCCTTCCGGGCTGGTAGCAGCGACCCGAAGGCTGCTGTGATTGACCCAAATCGTGCTGTTCCTCGTTTGCGATACCTGGAGATCTGAATGTATGCCGAACCTATTGGAGCTGGACCTGAAGCAGCGCCACTTCCACGAGAGCAGTCTGCGGCTGGCGCAGGCGTCCGGCGCGGGCGTGCTGGAGAGCAGCCTCGATGCGGGCTGGAGCTCGCTGCTGGTAGTGCGCCGGGGCGTGCCTTTGGCGAAGGAGAGCTTCGAAACGCCGGCCGTGGAGGACTTTCACATCGGGCTGGTGGTGCGCGGCGTGAGCGACTTTACCGGCGTGCATGAGGGCCGCACGTACACCACGAGAAAAGAGCCCGGACACGTGACGCTGGCCGCCCCGACGGAGACCTACCGCATGAGCTGGCGCTCCGTGACCGGGGAGCCGGGCGAGGTGCTGTCGGTGTTTCTGCCTGCGGTGTACTTTGCGGAGGCAGCGGAGGAGTATCGGCGAGCCGGGACCGCGACGGCGAAGGGCGCGGTGTGCGCCATGGGTGTGCGCGATCCGATCGTGGGGCAGGTGATGCAGTCGCTGCGGACGGCGGCCCAGGACGGGATGCCGGACTCGTATGCGGACTCGGCCGGGCGATATCTGGCGACGCATCTGCTCGCGACGGCGCATCGGTGGTCGGATGCGACGCTGAGCCGGGACCCCGGCGACCTGACCGACCGCCGGCTGGCGCGGGTGCTGGAGTACCTGGAGCATCAGCATCGCGAGGATGTTTCGAACCAGCAACTGGCGGAGGTTGCGGGCATCAGCCCGTTCCACTTCGCGAGGCTGTTCAAGCGCAAGGTGGGCTGCACGCCGCACCAGTATGTGCAGCGGCTGCGGATGCAGAGCGCGCGGAAGCTGCTGCGGTCGACCGACCTGAGCGTGCTGGAGGTCGCGTCGGCGTGTGGGTATACGAATGCGAGCCACTTCGCGGCGGCGTTCTGTAATGCGTTTGGTCAGAATCCGGGTGAATTTCGGGTGAGTCTGGGGTAGTGCCAACCCACGTCTCAGAATCGAGACGTGGGGCACCCGGCGATTGCGGTGCCCAAGGTCTCTTGACATGTATCGCAATTTGCAATATAAATATTGCAATCCGTTATGTGCTGTGAAGCGGTACGGAGGGGGCTGGCGGTTTTCGCTGCCCGGGAGCCATGAAGCTCGGCGACAAAATTCGGTATCTGCGGGAGATGGAGGGTTCTGTGCGCGGCCTTGGCCGGGCGATGACCCAGGGTGAGCTGGTCAAGGCCATTGCGGCCGAGATGGACCAGAAGCTCAGCCAGAGCTACCTCTCGCAGATCGAGAGCGGCGCGCGCCCGCACCTGACCAACACCACACGACTGCTGCTGGCAAAGTTCTTCAAGGTCCACCCGGGATTTCTGGTGGAAGACCCTGAAGGGTATTCGGCGGAGCTGATCAGCGATCTGCGCGGGCAGGAAGACAAGCTCGACCTGTGGCTGGTGGCGGGCGCGGAGAAGTTCCGCAAGGATACGGAGCTGCGACGGGCGTTGCTGGCGATCTCCAAGCATGAGGATTCTCGCGGCAGCCTGTTGCTGCTGGAGTGTGTGCTGGAAACCCCGAAGCTGGCGGAGCGGCTGATGGAGGTTTTGCGGCCGGGACCGGTGGCGAAAGCCCGGGTCCCCAAGGGCGAGGGACCCGGGGCACCCAGAGTTGTGGAGAAGAAGGGAGGGACGCGATGAGCGGATGGGATTGGAATGCGATTTACCTCACGTGCTTTGGCGTGGGTCTGCTGTTGAGCTTGATCTCCTTCTTTGCCGGTGGACTGCATCTGCATGTGGGGCATGCGCATGTTCACCTGCATGCGCCGCGTGGTCTCAAGGGAGGCATGAAGCATGGAGCTTCTCCGATCAATGGCTTCACGCTGATGGCTTTCCTGTGCTGGTTTGGCGGGGCGGGCTACCTGATGCATCGGGCGAACGTGTTGGGAGCTTCGCTGGTGCTGTTGTTCTCCGCGCTGAGCGGGCTGGCGGGAGCGGCGATCATCTTCTGGTTTCTTACCGCCGTGCTGATGAAGGGCGAACGCACCTTGCAGCCGGAGGACACGGAGATGGTCGGCGTCATCGGGAAGCTCAGTGCGTCGGTGCCGTTGAAGGGTACGGGCGAGATGCTCTATGCCCAGGGCGGAGCGCGGCGCAGTGCCTTGGTGCGCAGCGATGGCGGCGAGGTGATCGAACGCGGAGCGGAGGTCATCGTGATGCGGTACGTGCGCGGTGTGGCCTACGTGAAGCGCTGGGATGACTTCGAGCACGGACTGCTGGCGGAGAAGCAGGAGCAGCAGGGTTTAGGGCGCAGGGATTAGGGTTCAGGGCGAAGAGCCAGAGGATTCGCGATCCAGTTTCGAGCTTCGGGTTGCGAGTTTCGAGTGAGGTGAGCGGTGCGGTTCTACAAGTATTGACGGCGCTCGAGCGAGGTGACATCGCGAGCGTCTTGTATGCCCCGGGGTCAAGTGCGGGGTACGTTTTGGAGGCTGTCTTTACGTGGAGCAGGAAAGAAAAGGCATATGAACGACAACTACATTGTGATTATCGGATTGATCGTCCTGGGCACGCTGGTACTGATGGCGGTGATGGCCCGGATGTATCGCAAGGCTGGCCCGAACGAAGCGATTATTCGTTATGGCTTCGGTGGACCGAAGGTGATCATCGGTCATGGTGCGCTGGTGTACCCGATGGTGCAGCACACGCGCATTCTTTCGCTGGAGCTGATGAGCTTCGATGTGGCGCCGAGCCAGGACCTGTACACCAAGCAGGGTGTTGCGGTGACGGTCGAGGCTGTGGCGCAGATCAAAGTGCGCAGCGACATGCAGAGCATCATGACGGCGGCGGAGCAGTTTCTATCGAAGTCGCCGGCGGAGCGCGATGGCTTGATTCGCCTGGTGATGGAAGGCCATCTGCGCGGCATCATCGGCCAGCTGACGGTGGAACAGATCGTCAAGGAGCCGGAGATGGTGGGCGAGCGGATGCGCTCGACCTGCGCGGAGGACCTGAGCAAGATGGGCCTGGAGGTGGTGAGCTTCACCATCAAGGAGGTTCGCGACAAGAACGAGTACATCACCAACATGGGCCGGCCGGATGTGGCGCGCATCAAGCGCGACGCGGAGATTGCGCAGGCCGAAGCCGAGCGCGATACGGCGATTCGCCGCGCGATTGCGATGCGGGAGGCTGCTGTAGCGAAGGCCGAGGCGGACCAGCAACGCGTGCTCGCGGAGACGATGTCGCTGGCCAAGCAGGCTGAGGCGCAGCGCGACCTTGATGTGCAGAAGGCGCAGTTTGCAGAGGCTGCGCAGAAGCAGCAGGCGCAGGCCGATAAGGCTTATGAGCTGCAGACGAACGTGATGCAGCAAAAGGTCATCGCCGAGCAGGTTCGCGTGGTGCAGATCGAGAAGGAAGCGCAGGTCAAGGTGCAGGAGGCCGAGATTCTGCGTAACGAGAAGGAGCTGATCGCGACGGTTCTGAAGAAGTCTGAGATCGAGGCTCAGCGCATTGGCAACATGGCGAACGCCGAGAAGGCTCGTCTTGTGGCGGAGGCTGAAGGTAAAGCCCAGGCGATCCGCTCGCAGGGTGAGGCTGAGGCTTCGATTGTGTTCCAGAAGGGCGAGGCCGAAGCGAAGGCGATGCACGTGAAGGCCGAAGCGTACCAGGAATGGACGCAGGCCGCGGTGGTCGACAAGCTGATCTCGAACATGGCGGATGTTGTTCGCGCGATGGCGGAGCCGTTGAGCAAGGTGGACAAGATCACCATTGTGTCTACCGGTGACGGCAAGAACGTGGGAGCCCACAAGCTGACCGGCGAGATGACGGAGATTGCCGCGCAGGTGCCTGCGTTGTTCGAGGCGCTGAGCGGCATGAAGATGAGCGACTTGATGTCGAACGTGAAGCAGATGACGGCGCGTTCGACGGACAGCGATGACAAGGCTCCGAAGGCTGGAGCGTAACAAGGACGCGGCGCGCGAAGGGATTCGCGCGCCGCGTTGGTTTTGCAGGGAAGTGTGTGGCTTGCATCGGGAGTGAGTGCCGCTGCGGGAGAAATGCAGGGGTTCCTCGCTTCGCTCGGAATGACGAGAGTTGAGGTTGTTTGAGGACGCCAAGGCGAAGGAAAGAAGGAGCAATGCTATGTCGCTGATGGAACGAGTTGCCACGCTGTTGCGCGCGAATGTGAATGACCTGATCGATCGCGCCGAGGATCCCGAGAAGATGATGAAACAGCTTGTGCTCGACATGGAGAACCAGCTGTTGCAGGTGAAGACGCAGGTGGCGATCGCCATTGCGGACCAGCACGTGCTGGAGCAGCGGGCGAAGGATGAGCGCGCGGCTGCGGAGTCGTGGAACAAGAAGGCGGAGCTGGCGGTGACGAAGGGCGAAGAGGAGCTCGCGCGGCTGGCGCTGGAGCGGTCGCTGAGCCATGAGCAGATGGCGGATGGATTCGCGCAGCAGGTGACGGAGCAGAAGGTGGAGTCGGAGGCGTTGCGGTCGACGTACAACAAGCTGCAGGCGAAGCTGACGGAGACACAAGCGCAGTGCGAGATGCTGATTGCGGAGCATCGGCGGGCGCGGATGGTGGGCAAGGCCACGAAGGCGCAGGAGCGGATCGCGTCGGAGAACCAGAGCGTGCGTGGTAACGTGCTGGGGCGGTTCAAGGCGCGGATTCAGAACGCAGAGGCCGAGAATTATGCGGGCCGCACGCTGCTTGAAGGGAATTCAGAAGCCACGTTGGAGGATCGGTTCCGGGCGCTGGAGAAGGATGACAAGGTGGAGCGGCTGCTGGATGAGTTGAAAGCGAAGACGAGGATGCTGGAGGCGGGGTGAGGAAGGCAGTGGTTAGACAGTAGAGGTTAGAGAGTAGAGGGCCGTTCCTGGTGGCGCCTGGCAGCTGAAGTTACCTGAAGAGCTCTGAGCCAAGCGCCGTGCCAGCGTAGGCGAGCCATACGATGACCGGGACGATGAGGGCGGCGGCAGATGTGCGGATCGGGCGGACGCGCAGGAGTACAGCGGCGGCAAGGATCAGCGTGGCCACGGTTCCCCAGAAGCCGATGGTGAGGCTGCGCAGACCTGCGGTGTAGAGAGGGTAGAGCATGCAGGCGAGGGCGAGGGCGTCCGGCCACCGTGCGATGGCGGCGTTGCGCTGGGCGGCGAGCCAGCGGGCGAGGCCCATGGCGAGGAAGAGGAGCATCCAGATGCTGCCGACGATGGCTCCAGGCGGGAGCATGGGGTTGGCGGGGTGCGGCGTGTCCCAGTGCAGCGCGAAGATGATGCCGTTGAGCAGGAGCGGGCTGAGGAGATAGATCGCCAGCGTGAGGGCCAGAGACTTGCGGGACGTGTTGGCGGTGGTGGGCATGGTTGTGTTCATGGGCGAGGCCTGAGTGGTTGCCGCAAGTGGATGGACGCGGTCTGGTGGGTTCGCGTTGCGATGCCTCAGCATTTGTGGCGGATTAGCCCGGGTCCCTTGAGGGACCCGGGGCACCCGGCGTGTGCGTGATCCAGAGAGATCGTGCGAACCCACCTCTCATAGTCGAGAGGTGAGGCCCCGATTGAAGTGCTTTGATCGAGATTGCGGTTTTGGGGTTCGAGATTCCAGTGGGCCAGATTCCAGATGCCAGTCGGGTTACTTGCCGGTATAGCTGATGTGCCAGACGGATTTGCTGCCGTCGTCGACGACGAAGAGGGAGCCGTCGTTGGCGACGGTGACGCCTACGGGGCGGCCCCAGACCTGGCCGTCCTTGGTGACGAAGCCGGTGAGGAAGTCGTCATACTCGCCGGTGGCCTGGCCGTTGCGGACCGGGATGTAGGCGACCTCGTAGCCGGTGCGGGAGGCGCGGTTCCAGGAGCCGTGCTCGGCGGCGAAGGCACCGCCCCAGTAGGTCTGCGGGAACTTTGATGTGAGGTGATTCCCGGTGGGGACGTGGTTAGGATCGCCTGTCCAGATCGTGGCCGCCGGATAGAAGGCCATCTCCAGCGAGGCCATGTGGGGCTGCATGAGCACGTCGGGGGTGCGGACGCGCTTGCTGATGTCTTCGCGTTTGCAGTCCTTGGATTGCTCCGGCGTTAGCGATTGCGCGAGTTGTTGATTGGGGCCGGAGCCAGTGGCGCAGGGGTTGTCGCGGCGCGGGTCGAGGTGGCCTCCCATGTAGTACCAGGGCCAGCCGAAGAAGCTGCCTTCGGGGACGCTGGTGACGTAGTCGGGCACGAGGTGGTTGCCGAGGACGTCGCGCTCGTTGGTGGAGCACCAGAGCTGGCCGGTGACGGGGTTGATGGCTTCGCCGACGCAGTTGCGGATTCCCGAAGCATAGACGGACAGGAACTTGCCTTCGGGGGTGAAGGCAAGAACGTCAGCGCGGTGGAACTCCTTGGGGTCGGTGTCGGGGTCGTTGATGTTGGAGCCGGAGCCTACGGAGATGAGCATGCGCCCGTCCTTGGTGAAGACGACATCGCGGGTCCAGTGGCCGGTGACGACGTGGGGGCGACCGGGGAGCTCGGCGACGATGGTCTCGGCGGGGCCGGAGGCATGCAGGTCGCCGCTCTTGTAGGGGAATCGGACGACGCTGGTGGTGTTGGCGACGTAGACGAACTTCGGATCGGCGGCGGGCCAGAAGTTGATGCCGAAGGGGTGGTCGAGGCCGGAGGCGAACTTCTCGAGCTTGGCGACTTTGCCGTGGGTTTCGGTACCGCGGAGTACCCAGATGTCGCCCCCGACGGAGTCGGAGAGGAAGAGGTCGCCGTTGGGCGCGGTGCGGATGAGGCGTGGGGTGTTGAAGGTGTCATCGCCGCCGGCGTAGAGGGTGACTTTGAAGCCTGCCGGGGCCTGGGGCCAGGCGTCGGCGGGGCGCGGGATGACCTTGGGGCCGTTGGTGACGGACTCGTCGGGATTGGGCTCGGGGAGGTCGGCGACGGTGATCTTGTGGCGGACGCCGGGAGCTTCCTGGTTCCAGTCGGTGAAGGCGGCCTGTCCGGTGAGGAGGGGCTGCTGGGCTGGCTGTTGGGCGGCGAGGGGAAGCGCGGTGAAGAGGGCCAGGGCGAGGATGGGCTTCATGGTGCGGATCTCCGGTGAGAGGAGTGGGAGCGCGTCGCGAACAGTGTAGCTGGGTCAAACAGGACCTTGGGTAGGGAGGGGAGAAGCAGATCCTCTTCGAGGATGACAACCAGAAAGGCGGCAGTGAGGTGAGCCCTGAGCTGTCGTGGTGAATTAGCCCGGGTCCCTTAAGGGACCCGGGGCACCCGGGGCACCCGGTTTGTGCGGGGGCAAATCCGGGGTCAGTGGGCGCTGAGGGCCCTGAGCTGGTCGGCGGTGGCGCTGGCGGAGATGATCGCGTGGGCCTGGTGCTGCTCGACCTGGACGGAGTCTAGGATCTTCGCGAGGGCGTCGTCCTGCGGCGTGTGTTGCTGTTGCTGCGTGGAGATGCCGCGCACGATGCCGAGGAGGCTGCTGACGGCTTCGACAGTCTTCGCTGCGGAAGTGGCGTCGGGGGCGAACTCTTCGATGCGGAGCCTGGCGCTGGTGGTGTAGCGCAGGCTCGCGACGAGGTCGGTGTCGGCGGCCATGGGGAGCGTGAGACCGAAGGCGTTGATCTGGCCATCCTGTGAGAAGGGAAGGCCGATGTGGCCTATGCCCCAGGCCTGCGAGAGCAGAGGGACGTCGTGATAGTGCTTCGAGAGCAGGGAGCAGCCGGTGAGCCCGATGGCCGAGGCGCGCGAGCGATCGAGCATGGAGTGGATCTGCTCGGCGGTGGGCATGTTGGAGGCGGCGATGGTGTCGAAGTCGAGCTGGGTGATGCGGAGCTGCCGGTTCTCGATGGGGATGGTGTAGATGGTGTGGCCGGAGTACTCCTCTTTGGCGGGCGCGAGGCCTTCGAGGTAATGGCGGAGGCGGTCGCCATCGAAGCGGCCGACGAAGACCTCGGAGTAGGCTACGGGGCCGTTGGGGCCATTGGGGTCGGGCATTTCATGCAGCGCGAAGGCGACGGCATCGATGTCGCGCTCGGGGTCGACGCCGGTGGCGTCGATGAAGCGCTGGAAGTCTGCGGAGCGGGTGATGGGGGTCTGGTCGAAGTGGGTGGCGGAGCGGAGGGGAGCGACGTGGAGATAGATGATTGCGTCGGACTCGGGCAGGAGGCGCGCGGCGTCAGGCGGAGCGAGTGCGCGGAGATAAAGAGCGACGCCAAGGCCTGCAGCGAGGGTGCAGGCGATGATGGTGGGGACGAGCGTACGTTTTCGCATGAATTATTCGGCGATGGAGAAGGTGAAGATCTTGCCTGAGCCTTCGATGCCCTTGACGTTGGAGCTGCCTGGAGGAAGGACACCGTACTCGCCCTTGATGATGTCGACGGGCACGGTGAAGGTGTAGAGCTGGGGGCCGATCTTGACGGGGTGGAAGTCAACCTGGTTGCGGTCGGAGCCGGTCTCGGAGTGGAAGACGCCGCCGGTTTCGACGCGGAACTCGCGCCAGGTGGACTTCTCGATGAAGCGGAGGAACTGGTACTCCTCGGCGGAGGTACCGGCGGGCGCGTAGATGAGGATCTCGACGCCGGTGGGGAGCACGAGGGTGGACTTCGGGCCGTCGAGATGGCCGTTCATGTCCTTGTTGATGAGGCCATGGGTGAGGACGCTCTTGACGGCTCCGCCCTGCTTGAAGACGACGCGCTCGGTGTGGAGGGGGATCCATTCGCCGGTCTTGCCCTTGTAGTAGACGCCGATCTCGTCGATGCCTGCGGCCTGCGCGGTGAACTTTGGCGCGGCGGTTGGTACGGGGCGCGTGGAGAGCCCCGAGGCGACGGCGCTGTGCTGCTGCATGGCCTCGATGACCTTGTCGGAGAGGCCCTGCTTGCGGAGTTCGATGAGGTCGTCCGGATTCACGTCGTAGTGGCCGGGCTGCATGGTGATGGTCTGGACGAGGACATCGTCGCCGAGGCCGGCGGCGTGCATGCGCAGGATGGCGTCGTTGCCGATGAGCTTCGGCCGGGAGAAGTCGTGCGACTGCTGCAGGGGGCCGTCGGTGGTTGCGGCGGCGGTTGAATCGGTGGCGTCGGGCAGACTGCCGGACTGGGCTCCGGACTGGGCTCCCGACTGGGCGTGCAGGGCTGCGGCCAGGAGCAGAACGAGGCAGGAGCTCAGCAGGCGAAGTTGCCGAAGGCTCCGCCAATGGGGCTGGAGGCGCAGCCGGCGAGGGTGCGACGTCATGGCCGTTATCGTACCACCGGGGCAAGAATCGCCATCAGGGACGGCGGAAGTGAGGACGGAGTCGATGCGGGGGCAGATCATCCCAGAGAAGACGAGCCTCGCTGCCAGTTGGGCTACGGCGGCGAGGCGCGAGAGAATACGGGCTCGGGAGGCAGAGCGTGCGAGGAGGTCGCCTCCGGCTACTCGACGAGGCTGAAGGTGTAGATCTTGCCGGAGCTTGCGGCGTTGCCCTGGGAGTTTGCTCCTGTGGGAGGAAGGAAGCCGTACTCGCCCTTGCCGATGGAGGCGGGCAGCGTGACCTGATAGACGCGGGGAGCGATCTTCTTCGATTCGAACTCGACCGAATCGCGGTTAGCTCCGGTGGAGGAGTGGATGACGCCACCGGTCATGGAGCGGAACTCGCGATAGTTGCTGCCAGGCCGCAGGCGGAGGAGCTGATACTCGGTGGGGGACTGGCCTTCCATCAGGTAGATGATGACGTTGACCGGGGAGACGACCTTGAGCTTGCTGTCGGCGCCGTTGATGTTGCCGTTGAGGTCGCCCTTGACGATGCCGCCGGTCGCGAAGCTCTTGAGGACGCCACCGGTCTTGTAGTGGACGATCTCGCTGGCGACTTCATTCCACTGTCCGGTCTTGTCCTGGTAGTAGAGGCCGACGTCGGTGATGCCCGGCGGCAGCGCTGAGGCGGCTGCGACGGGTGCGGCAGCAGGGGCGGGTCCTGCGGGGTTCGCGTTCTTGGCGATCATCGCGCCAACGACGCGATCGGAGAGGCCGGCCTTCTTGAGGGCGATCATGGCATCCATGCCGGTATCGAAGTGGCCGGGGGACGCGGAGATGGTCTGGACGACGAGGTCGTCGCTGAGTCCGGCGTTGTGAAGCTTCAGGACGGCTGCGTTGTCCATCACCTGTTGCGCGAGAGCGACGCAGCCAGCGACGGAGAGGGCTGCGAGAAAGAGAGTGGCGCGAATCCTGAGCATCGTTTGAGCCTTCCGGAACAGGGAGTGGGAGACAACACGCCGTGTGAGCAGCGGCTATCTCGATGGCCCGACTCTTTGCAACTTTTGAGTGCGGGAAGGATAGCATGCAGCTGTGGCGTTGCTGGAGGTTTCTGGCGGGGCGCGAAGGAGTTTTCCGCGAGCGGTTTCCGTGCTTCGGGGTGGCATTCCCACTGTCCCTGCCGCGACCCCCTGTGATACATTCAAAAAGTACTGCCGCTGTTGCGGCGGTGCGCCGATAGAGGCTTTGGTCTTCATCGGTACGCGGGATGGGCTGGCGTAGCTCAGCTGGTAGAGCACCTGATTTGTAATCAGGCGGTCGGGGGTTCAAATCCCTTCGCCAGCTCCAGTTTTAGCCGGTCCCGCGGCAAGAAGAGTTTGGTTGTACCTGCACGAAGTCCCCTTCCCCCGCAGTGTCCAACGAGCACAACTTCGATTCCAGCGAGATGTGCGGCCTTTGGCTGCGCGAAAGCAGGACGAAGGGTGCCGCGGGATGGCGGTTGGAGAGAGATCAGAGCGGGAAAGTGCACAGGTGGCCGAGTGGTTAATGGCAGCAGACTGTAAATCTGCCGCGTTATGCGCTACGGAGGTTCGAATCCTCCCCTGTGCACCAGTTTGAATGAGCGTGTACCGGGGCGACCCGGTGGTTGGTATGAGGGTGGCGTGGAAGCCAAACGAGGAAGCGAGGGATCGCTGAATCCAGCGGCGAGCCAAAGCCGGATGGTCATGGCGCTGGGGCTTTTGGTAGTCTTAGGACTGCTGGCCTGGTTCACGATTGATCCGAGCGCCACGCTGCACGTTCACGGGTATCAAAGCAGTCTGGTGTCGATTCAGGATCGCGACATTGAGCTGCGTTGGATACCGGAGTTGTTGTTGGGGATGTTTGGGTTCAGAATCGTGATGGCGCATCTGCGCGCGCGGCTGGAGTCCAGGCAGTCCCGGGAAAGCTGATGTAGCTCAGTGGTAGAGCACTCCCTTGGTAAGGGAGAGGTCGAGAGTTCAAGCCTCTCCATCAGCTCCAGATTTTGGATTCGAGAGGCGAGATTCGGGATACGGGAGGAACGGTTGCCGCAGGCAAGACCTTTCTTTCGCATCTTCAATCTCGCCTCTCGCATCTTGTAACGCGGACGTGCTTGACGCGGCCGCATGGGCGGGAGTAACTCAGTGGTAGAGTCACAGCCTTCCAAGCTGTTGGTCGCGGGTTCGATTCCCGTCTCCCGCTCCAGTGATTCAGAAGCTCCGAAGTAAGGACCAGACCAGCAAATGTCTCAGCCGAACGCAGCCAGCACCTCTTGGAACGTCGACCGCACGACAGCCCTTTATGAGCGCCCCGCGCTCGAGCCGCAGGATGTTGCGAGCTTCAATGCCGTCAAGGGCGACATTGAGACCTCGTTTTCGTCAGGGCAGGTGGCGCGGTTTCTGGAGTCGCTGACCCGCACAGGGCTGCGCATCCGTGAGTTCGAGTCGGTGGCCTCGGCCGGCAAGCTGGGGTTGCAGACGGCTCCGCTTTACGCGAAGCTCTCGGCCGGCGATCAGGGCCAGATCCGCGAGCTCTATCTCGCGAAGCTGGAGCAGGTCGATCCGGCGCTGCGCAAGAAGTTCTTCAAGCTCTACGCCTACTACTGAGCGTAGCGGCTGGCTTCAGCTGATGTTGAAGCAGGCGGCTATTGCCAGCCGTGCTGGCCCTCATGGCGTAAACCCTTGATAGACTTGAGGGGATGCCCTCTCAAAACCCAGTGCTCCCCTGGCGCTACCGTTCTGTAGCGCTCGGAATCGTCGTCGCCGGAGCTCTGGTGTGGAGTATCGCCCTGGGGCGATTCGATCCTTTCTATACCGACAATCCCTTCTTCTCTGTACCGGCTCTGCGTGCCTCACTGGGGTTCCCGTTTACCTACCAGGTAAGCGTTCATGCGCCGTTTGTGGACTCTCTGTGGGCGTACCACGGACCTTTGCTGCCGCACCTGCTCGCGGTGCTGTATCGCTGGTTTGGGTTCAGCCGGGCCATGGCGAGTGTTCCCAACTTCGTTGGTGGCTGGCTGGCGGCTCTTCTGCTGGTGGGCTTTCTCATCCGCCGTGGCTACGCACAGGCGTGCCTGATCTTCGCGGTGCTGTGGGTGGGGGACCGCGCGGTGCTGGAGATTCTCTACGCCCGGATGGAAGGGCTTGCTCTCCTGTTTGCGGCGATCGGGCTGATCCTGGCGGTGGAGGCGGCTGAATCGAGTTCGCGCCTGGCTGCGGCCCTGTGCGGGATCAGCTGTGGGCTTGCTCTGCTCAGCCATCCTTTGTGTGCGACGTTCTCCCTTGCTGCGGGTGGCTCGTTTCTGCTGCGGCGGCAGTTTGCGGTGGCGGCGTTCTTCGTCCTGGGACTCGCGCTGGATCTACTCCTGCTGCTGAAGCTGTGGGGATTTCGCCCGCATGATGCGGTGCGGCAGTTCCTGTGGCATGCGGGAATCAACCGGTCGGAGACGCACGGTCACGGCATCCGCTCGCTGCTGGGCGCACTGCGCTGGAGTGAGGGTTGGGTGGCGTGCCTGATCGTCTTTTCGATTGCGATGGCAATGGTGATTGGCGCGCGGAGCCGCACGGAGATGGCATTGGTCACAGGGACTGCGCTCGATCTGCAGTTCCTTGCGGCGTACTCCCTGTTTTCGGTTCCGCTGCTGTTCATGGGGGCGACCTTTCCTTACTACCTGGTGTATGCGTCGATCTGGCCGCTGCTGGCGCTGGCGGTTCTTCTGGAGCGGGAGTGGCCGAGGTGGCGGCTGGCGGCGGCGGTGCTGTTTGTGTTCTGGCTGGGATCGGTGGCCTGGAACCTTTCGAGGCTGCGGGAGCAGTGGAAGTTTCATCGCGCCCTGAGCGCACATCTGCTTGTTGCGGAGGTGACGCGCGATGTTCCGGAGGCGGACGAGCTTATGGTGGGTTCGGATCTGTACGCGATTCCTGTTGAGGCCGGGCATCGGCGCTTTGCGCTCGCCAGCCAGCTGTTCGAGCCGGAGTCGATCTGCGCGCACTGCTATCTGCTGGTTCGGCAAAGGGATCTGGACCTATTCCCCGAGTTTGCGAAGGCCGCTCTGGTGGGATCGCGGGAGATGCTGTACGACGGCCCGGTCTTCCCGGATGGGGGAGGCAGCCTGAATCTGGAGAAGGTTCTGCTGTTGGGGCCGGTTCGGGGATCTGCTGCTGTGTTGACGGGATCTGCCGGGTTCTGGGAAGGCGCTGGGCGGCCCAGGTAGGGGATTGTGGGCCTGCCGTCAGTCGTTTGCAGCTGTGTGTCTGCCCATTTGCCGCGTTCGGCCCTGATGGGGCATAATGTTAGGAGCAGGTCGTTGCCTGACCGCTCTGCTTCCGTACACACAATTCAGGATTTGGTCTGCAGGGGCCAATAAGCCCTGCGTCGCGGCGTGTTCAGTCCGAAAGGAAATGGGCAAGCTGCTTGCCGGTCGAAGTGATCGGTCACGATAAAGGAAAGGAAATACCCAATGCGCGAAATCGTAACCCTCCAGTGCCCGGTCTGCAAGAACCGGAACTACTCGACGACGAAGAACAAGAAGACCACCACCGGCCGTCTCGAGTTCAAGAAGTTCTGCAACACGTGCCGCGAGCATACGCCGCACAAGGAAACGAAGTAAGGCGAGGGCCCAGCGTCCAGGGCCCGGGGTTCAGTGAAGTTGCGCATGGTCGCCTTCTGAACCCTAGCCCTGCCCACTGAGGCCTTGCTCCCTGGGGGAGTAAGCTCAACGGTTAAACTGTCGGTCTCCAAAACCGAACTTCTCGGTTCGAATCCGAGCTCCCCCGCCAGATTGAACCGCCCGACTTCAGTACTCTGGAAGCCGTAAGCGGCAGGAATACGTATCAGCATCACGCAGCATCAGGAGTAAGGCCATGTCGAAGACGGCCGTAGCAGAGACACACGAAGAAGGAACCGCGGTGGAGCAGGCCCTTTCCGGCCCAGCCCGCCTGGTGCAGTTCTTCAAAGACACGCGTCAGGAGATGCGCAAGGTCGTCACGCCGACGCGCAATGAAGTGCAGTCGACGACGATCATCGTGATCGCGACGGTCTTCGTCTTTGCGGCGTACTTCGCCCTGATCGATGCCACGCTGGGCCATGGCGTGGATCAACTGATCGTGAAGCTGACCAAGCACTAAAGCCGGACGGCGCCCCGGAAGGTAAGGGGACGCCGCCAATTCCACCCTGGGCGGAACCGCGGAAGAGCCAAGCCGCGAAATACCCTCGGCGCGAGAGAGCAGAGAAGCTGATGGCAGACGAATTCGATAACGAGCAGGCCGAGAACCTCGAGGCAGAAGAGCTTGTAGCTGAGGCCACCGAGGGCGAGGGCATTCCCATCCCTGCCGAAGAGACGGCTGAAGCCGCTCCGGCGCCTGAGAACCCGTTCAAGTGGTACATCATCCACGCGTACTCAGGCTTTGAGCGCAAGGTCAAGGAGTCGCTGGAGTCGCGCGTGCGTGCGTACCGCCTTGAGGACAAGGTCGGCCGCATCGAGATTCCGACCGAGCCCACCACCGAGATGCGTAACGGCAAGAAGTACACGATCGATCGTGTGTTCCTTCCGGGCTACGTGTTTGTGGAGATGGCGCTCGACAATGATATGTGGCACGTGGTGAAGAACACCCCGCGCGTCACAGGCTTTCTGCAGACGGGCGACCAGCCGAATGCGCTGAGCGAGGCTGAGGTCAACGCCATGCTCAACCGCTCGGATGCGACCAAGGAAAAGCCGAAGCTCAAGCTCAAGTTCAGCAAGGGCGAGCAGGTTCGGATTACCGATGGCCCGTTTGCAAACTTCAACGGCGCGGTGGACGAGGTCAACGAAGACAAGCAGACCCTGAAGGTCATGGTCTCGATCTTCGGACGTCCGACGCCGACCGAGGTCAGCTTCGCTTCTGTCGAGAAGGCCGAAGAGTAGCGAGCGCGGGGCGCTCGTTAGCGCTTCGCGTTAGCAATCGTTAGCGCGCTTGTGCGCGGTAGCGAACAGAGTTTTGGGAGATACAGCCCGGCCGCTTCACCGGACCTTCTAACTCCCACTTGCAGTAGACGACGCTGGTTACGGAGCTTCGCGCTTCGACTGACGTCAGGATGACAATTCAATTGTGAGGTGCTCGCCGGCCAAAGGCCGCGTGCACGCAAAGAAGGACTAGGAAGATGGCACCGAAGAAGATCAATGGCTACGTCAAGCTGCAGATCATTGCAGGCAAGGCGACTCCCGCTCCCCCGGTAGGCCCGGCGCTCGGTCAGGCGCAGGTCAACATCATGGAGTTCTGCAAGCAGTTCAACGAGCGCACCAGCAAGGATCCGGCTGTCGCGGGCATGACCGTTCCGGTTGTGATCACCGTGTACTCGGACCGCACGTTCTCGTTCATCACCAAGACCCCTCCGGCTCCGGTTCTTCTGCTGAAGGCTGCTGGCATCCCGAAGGGCTCCGGCACCCCGAACAAGGACAAGAAGGGCAAGGTCACCGAAGCGCAGATCCTCGAGATCGCCAAGGTGAAGATGCCTGATATGAATGCTGCTTCGATCGAGGCTGCGGCGAAGACGATTCGCGGCACCGCCCGCTCGATGGGCATCGATGTCGTCGCGTAAGCGATAGCATTTTCGTAGATCAAAGGCGTCCGGAGCTTATGCTCCGGACGCCTTTTTATTTGTGGCGAGCTTGTCGTGCATTATGGCGTGGGGATGATCTCACCGTCGGTGAGGAGTTCGCGGCGCAGGCGCAGGGCGGCGGCCAGGGAGCGTACGTCGCGACGCCAGCGGGGCAGGATGAAGGTCATCAGCAGGCCTTCGAGCTGAGAGAGGATGCCGACACCGAGACCTACGGTGAGCAGAGCTCCGGCGACGGCGAGCAGGATGTCGGGGCCCTCGTCGGCGGTGAGCGCGGCGACGACGCCCAGGGAGATGAGCAGTCCGGCGAGCTTGGAGAGGAAGGCGTGGTAGCTGGAGGGCCTTCGGAAGCGGGCGAGGTCGGCGATGAAGCGCAGGGCCTCGAGCGCGATCATGGCGCCGACGACGGGGCGGTAGATGTCCCAGAGGTCCGGGCACTCGAGCGCGAAGGCATAGCCGGCGCCGAGGTAGAAGATGATGTCGGTCATCGAGTCGGTGAGGCGGAGGGCGTCGGTGTCGGTCTTCCAGCGCCGGGCGAGGGCGCCGTCGAAGATGTCGGAGACGAGGCCGACGACGACCATGGAGGCGAGCGCGGGGCCGCTCCAGCCAGAGGCCTGGCAGAGGACCAGCACGGGGCCGAGCAGGCCGCGACCAAGGGCGAGACACCAGGGAAAGAGGCGGCGGAGATTGAGCATGCGCATGGGGCGCTCCTTTGGACTTCGTGGCAGGGGCTGTTCCGGCGGAGAACAGCCTACGTCTGCAATGAAGCCAGCGTAGGAGCGCGCGCGAGGCGGCGCGGGGGCTTGTATTTCAGTTTCAGGAGTGACACAGAAGGACAGCGGAACAGCAGAACAGTTGAGCAACCAGCATGGGGCGGGCGTAAGGCGGGTGATCGTCAAGACTGAAGGGGGTGAGCGATCTTGCGCGTGGAAGCAGCGAGGCAGGTCCTTCGACTTCGCAGGTCGCCGCTTCGCGCCGACCTGCTCCGCTCAGGATGGCGGCTGATCCGTTCCTCTCGGATGACGGCTTATCTGCTTCGGTCGGGATGACGGAGTCTATCTCTCGGAAGTCACCGGCTCGCCATGGGTGCGGAGGAAGTCGAGACTGGGGTCGGCGATGAGGGGGAAGATGATGTGGAGCGGGCCGGCCGGGAGTTGCGGCAGGGCGGCGGTGGGGGCGTCGCAGAGGATGCCGGCAGCCTGGTCGAGGCCACGGTGCCACCCCCGGACCGTAGAGTCGCGGAAGAGGAGCTGATCTTCGCTAAGGCCGGCCGAGGTGAGCATGGTTCGGGCCGTATCCCGGAAGGTGGGCCAGTGAGAGACGACGGCGATCAGGTAGCCGGCGGCCTGTCCGAGGCGGGGTTCGAGCCAGCCGCGGGCAGAGGTGATCTGGAGGGTGTGGAGCTCGATGCCGGAGGGTAGCGCGGCGCGCACGGCGCGTTCCTGGCTGGGGCGGCAGAGCGGGACGGCGCCGGTGAGGTGCTGGGCAGCGTTCTCGTCGAGGTCGGCGGCGGTGCAGCTGATGACGGGAAACCGGGTGACCGCGGCGATCTCAGCCTGGAGAATCCTCACGGCGGCGGGGTCGGGGTCGATGAGCAGGAAGTGGCTGGGTGGCGGGGCAGCGAGCCACTCGGCGACGCGGCCGCGCACCTCGGAGAACGGAACGTCCAGATCTCGCGCGAGCCGGAAGACGTGGGCGATGGCGTGGTCGAGCTGCTGCTTCGGGGTTGAAGGGCGGTCGGTCTGGGGACGGACGTAGACTCCTCCACCGCGCCGGTGCTCGGTCCAGCCGGTGCGTTCCAGCTGGCGGTACCCGGCGCTGACGGTGTTGGGATGGATGGCGTAGCGGCGCGCGAGCTCGCGGGTGGACGGGAGGCGGTCGCCGGCTTTGAGGTCGCCGGCGAGGATCGCGAGCTCGACCTGGGTGGTGAGCTGCTGGTAGAGCGGGACATCGCTTCCGGGGGCAAACCAGAGTCGCACAGGACCTCTCGAGCGGGACAAGGTGGATTGTAGCTGGCCGGGGCGGGCCGCCGAAGCGGGTGCCTCCAGGAAATACAGCGCTGCTGCGTTCATGAGGTGGGGTGCGTGATACGTCGCGTCAGGAGGTAACGGTACCGGCCATCGCGGCTCGAAGTTGAGGGAATCTGTGACTTAAATCCTGCCGGGGAAACTCATTGGTAACGGCACCGAGGTGCCGAAGGGCGGTTGCTGGTCTACAACGCAGGACGGTTCTTCTGCGAAATCCCCCGTTTGGTCCATGCGAAAAGGATTCGACACCGGCAATCGTTCCAGATTGGAATCTGAAGCAAACAGAGATGTTTCCGGAGGGAAAGTTGCCTTCGGGGCGTGCGGTACAGGGTACTTGAGAGCGGAGAGCGCTGCTGTTGAGCTCATCGAGACGACGTTGGTAACCGATGTGTAGGTTACGAAACCGCTCGTCTGGCTTGCCCTAAACGCTCTGGGTGAGTAACCCGAAGCGGTGATTGAGAGTTCCGGAGGTCACCTCTAGTCTCGGTTCCAGTAAGAGGGCTCGTCGCACCCGCAGTAGATGTCGCCATCACCCCCAAACCCCAAGTTTCCCCAAGGAGAACACCGATGAAGAACTTCATGCTCAACCTGATGACCGAAGAGTCTGGCCAGGATCTGATCGAGTACGCCCTGGTAGCTGGCCTGATCGGCCTCGCCGCCGTCGCCGCCATGTCCACCCTCGCCGGCAAGATCAGCAATGCCTTCAGCAACGTTGGCAGCCAGCTGACCAGCGCCGTGTAGTTTGCTGCTCGGGTTGGCATCCAGGGACTTCACCCGTCTCCGGATGCCAGCCAGGGCAACAGCTTCAACCTCGAGACCCAACCCCGCAATGCAAGGCTGGCGGGCGCAGACAGCAAGACAAACCACCCGGCGCAATAAGGCCTCCGGACGGCCGATGAACGATCGGCAGGGCCCCAGGGCGGAGAGAACTGAGCACTCTGATCGCACGACGAAGAGGGTGCTGAGTTCTGCTCACGCAGACCAGATTCCGAGAGCAGCCACCGGCGGAGATACGACCGGCGCGACGGACAAACAAAATCGACGGGACGCCAGCGAAAGGCGCACCGCCAATGAAACAGGAAAACTCCCATGACGATTGTCGAGAAACAGCTTCTGTATCCGGTCGCAGCATCGCTCTTCGCCGTCATCGGCGCGGCCTGCGATGTACGGACTCGCCGCATCCCGAATGTGCTGACGGGACCGGCCCTGCTGTTCGGGCTGGTGCTGCACGGTGTGCTGGATGGCTGGCGCGGGGCCGGAACGGCGCTTGCTGCAGGCCTGATCTGCGGCGTGATCTTCCTGCTGTTCTACATCGCCGGTGGCATGGGCGCAGGCGACGTGAAGCTGATCCTCGCGGTTGGCACGATTGCCGGCCTGAGCAACATTACCTACCTGCTGATCCTTACGGCGATCACCGGCGGACTGATGGGCGTTGGACTTGCCCTGCTGCGCGGCAAGCTGAAGGAGACGCTCTTCAATGTATCGACGATCACCAAGCATCACGGTGAGGTTGGACTGAAGCCGCACCCCGAGTTGAACGTCCGGAACACAGCGACGTTGCGTCTCCCCTACGGCCTTGCCATCGCGGCAGGCGCTGTTGTCACGCTGTATCTCCACGGAGTCCAGAGGTAATCATGCAGGCCCGCCGACTCATGACCGCGCTGGTGATGGCCCTGCTGGTATCGGGCGTCTTCACCTTTTGGCTTAGCAGAAAGTTTGCGAAGCCCCACGAAGCTGTTACGCCCAAGCTGCTGTACATGGCGACGGCCAAAGCCCTGGATGCCGGTGAGGTGCTTACAGCCTCTGACCTGACGACGGTCGACTGGCCGATGGGTACGCCCCTCGAAGGTGCGCACACGAACGCCAAGGACCTGATCGGGCGCTCGCTGCTCTTTCCGCTTCCTGCCGGGCAGCCGTTGCTCGATCAGCAGATGTCTGCACCGGGCGCTGGCATTGGCCTCTCGGCAAAGATCCCTGATGGCATGCGCGCTCTGTCTTTGCGCTCGGATGATGTCGTTGGTGTCGCAGGCTTCCTGCTTCCGGGAACGCGAGTGGATGTGTTGGTGACGTTGCATCCGGCGGGTTCCATCGATCCGGTGACACAGGTTGTTCTGCAGGATGTGCAGGTGCTGACGGCGGGGCAGAATACGACCCCGGACGGAACGGGCAAGGCGGTTTCCGCCAGCGTTGTGACTTTGATGGTGACGCCGGACCAGGCTCAAAAGGTGGTTCTGGCGACTGCGGAAGGCTCGGTGCACTTCATTCTCCGCAACGGAAACGATCACGAGATGTCAGCCGAAGTAAAGCCGGGCGCACCGAAGCCTGAGCGCCGTGAGCCGGTCCGTGTGGCGCCTCGGCCTGTCCAGGCTGCGGTGATTGCACGTCAACCCTACGTGGTGCAGACGGTAAACGGCAGCACGACGACGACGGAGAAATTCCAGTGAGCCCGCGAATGATCACGATCGAACGCAAGACGATGCTCGGCGCGGCGCTTTGCAGCGTGCTGGCAGCTTCGGCTGCAGCACAAACAACGACACCGGCTGACGCGACTTCGACGGCGCAGCCCCATCGCCTCGTTCTTCCGATGCCCAAGACAGCGGGTACGACTTCTACGAGCTCGCAGATGGCACCGCAACCGCAGACCGCTGCCGCAACGAGCACGGCACCGGCGCCCGACCAGGCAGCCGGCCAGGCTGCAGTTGCCGCGCTGATGCGGCAGATGGCGGCACTGCGCGATACGACATCGAACACGCATGGAACGCCGCGCACAGCGACTGCCGCAGCAACGACGGTTCCTGTTCGTGCGAAGGTATCGGCTCCAGCAGTGGCCCCCGCGCCGGCCACGCTGGCTTCGAACGACACAACGACGTCGGTGTTGTCGCCGCGCACCTCGATGACGAATGATGTGCTGGGCAATCTCGCACCGCCGTCTCCGGTGGCTGCTGCGACAGAGGGAACCGAACCTGTTGCTGTAACGGCTGCTGTGAATCCCATGCCTGCTGTTCCTGCGGCAAATCAGGGCGCTGTGGTGCTGGCAGGACACGGGGCCCATCCGATGGCGGGTGGGTCAGCGGCACAACCTGCAGCACCTCGCGCCGTGGCGGCTGCCCCCGCGCCTGTGCCGGTTCCCCCGGTGCAGCCAGCGATGGCTCCCCTGGTCTCCGCACCGATGGCGAGCGAGATGACCGGCAACTTCAACAACACCGAGGCCTCCGAGAAGGCGATGCATGTGACGGTGGGGCGCACGATCTTCATCGACACGCGCCGCCGGCTCACTCGCGTCTACGTGACCGATCCTTCGGTGTTGAACAGCTATACGGCGAATCCCAACCAGATCGTGGTGACGGCACTGAAGCCTGGCTCGAGCACGGTGCTGGTGTGGGACGAGACGGGACAGACGCAGGCCTATCTGATCTCCTCCGACATGAAGGTTGACAGCCTGCAGGGCGCACTTACGGTGGGCTTTCCGCAGGACGCGATTCATGTGGAAGGCAGTGAAGACCGCGTCGTACTGACCGGCTACGTTGGCACCGAGGACGATGCGATCAATGCGGGCAAGCTTTCGGCCCAGTTCACGAAGAACGTAACGAACTCGCTGGTGGTGAACTCCTCGCGTGTGAAACAGGTTCGTCTGAAGGTGCGCATCGTTGAGGTGGATCGCTCCAAGCTTGCGCAGTTCGGCTTCAACTTCTTCAGCGTGGGTGGCAAGAACATCGCGTCGACGAGCACAAACCAGTACTCGTCGAGCATGACGGGTGGTGGCACGACGACGACCATCGGCAACCCGTTGAACTTCAGCCTCTACAGCTCGAAGCTGAATGTGGGTGTGACGCTGGAAGATCTGGCGACGCAGAACATTGCGCAGATTCTTGCCGAGCCTACGATCACATCGATGAGCGGCCAGAAGGCAAGCTTCCTCGCCGGCGGTCAGTTTCCCTTCCCGGTGGTGCAGGCGAGCAGCGGCGGCGCGGCTTCGGTCACGCTGCAGTTCCAGCCCTATGGCGTGAAGCTCGACTTCACACCGAAGGTAAACCCGGACGGCACGATCGACCTGAAGGTGAACCCTGAGGTGAGCGCGCTTGATTACTCGAACGCTGTGACGATCGCCGGTTACACGGTGCCCGCCATCTCGACACGCAAGGCTGATACGGAGCTTGTGCTGGAGAGCGGACAGAGCTTCGCGATCTCCGGCCTGTTAGACCAGCGCATCACGGACGTCATGGAGCACACGCCGGGTGTGGCAAGCGTGCCGATCCTGGGTGAGCTGTTCAAGTCGAAGAGCCTGAACCATTCGGTTGGCGAGCTCATCGTGATTGTTACGCCGACCTTGATCGATCCGATCGCCGAAGCGAAGGCCGCTGAGGAAGGGCCTGCGACTCCCGCGATGGTTGTGCCGTTCATCAAGAAGGACAAGTTTGACAACGAGCTGCCGAAGTACGAGAAGAAGCAGCAGTAAGAGCGACCAGGAGCTAGATCATGACAGAAGTCTTTACAGCAGGAGTTATCACGATTTGCGCGGAACCGCGTGCGGCCGAGCAGTTCGTGGAAGCTGTGGAGCGCAAGCCCTGGCTCATCGTCACAGCAAACTTTGAGGGCTACATCTCGTCGCAGCGCCGGCCGTACATCTCTCCGGAGCTGAAGGCCGCCAGCGGCCTGATTGCACTGGTGGACTTCGATCACGATCCTGAGCAGGCCCTGGAGAGCATCAAGTTTCTGCGCCAGTTATTTCCGCGGATCCTGGTGGTTGCTCTTGCCGCGGACCGCGCGCCCGAGTTGCTGCTGATGGCGATGCGCGCCGGCTGCAATGAGTTTCTCCCCAAGCCCTTCAATCCTTCCGGTCTGGCCGACACACTCGATCAGATGGAAGGCATGTTTGTTGTGCATGAGGCGGTTGAAGAGCCGAAGGGGACGGTGATTTCGTTCTTTGGTGCGAAGGGTGGCGTCGGCACGACGACTCTGGCGGTGCACCTCGCCATGTATCTCGGTCAGTGCCAGGGCAAGAAGACGCTGCTGATCGATACGCACGATGAGCTCGGCCACGTTTGTGTGTATCTCGGATTGGACGGCACGCGGTATCACTTCCACGAGGTGGTGAGAAACGTGGATCGCCTCGACAGCGAGCTGCTCCGTGGATATGTGGCGCGGCACGCCAGTGGCCTTGAGGTACTCTCTTCCCCGGATGTGTGCGGTGGTGGACGTCCGATTGAAGCGGACAGCGTCCGCAAGACGCTGGATTTCCTGCGTAGCGAGTATGACTACGTGATTCTCGATTGCGAGACGGACCTCGATGACATCACGATGTCGATGATTGAGGCTTCGGCCTGCACGTACATTGTTGCGACGCCGGAGATTGGTGCCGTGCGCGATCTTTCGCGCTACGTGGATTCGCTGATTCAGCATGACTTCACGACCGACAAGATCAGCGTTGTGATCAATCGTTTCTCTTCGCGGTACGCGGTGAACGTCGAACAGATTGAAAAGGCGATTCGTCTGCCAGTGGCGATCAAGCTGCCGAATGCTTACATGGACCTGGTGCGGGCGGTAAACCTTGGCGATCCGATTCCTCCATCGCGCAAGGGTGATTTTACGCAGCAGTTCGTTCGCTGGTCGGCGACGTTGGTGGGGAGCTCGCAGAACCTGCCGACAGCGACCACCACGGTCAAGAAGAAAGAGTCGATATTTGCCATGTTTGGCAAGTAGCGGGAAACGTGCCTTCGCCGGAACGCAAGCGGCCAAACGTAGGAGATCGAAAAGGGACCTGACCCATGAGTACCGCCTCAAGCTATTCGGATCGTTCGCAACAGCCGCCCCCTGGGGCGGGCGTACGCCCCCAGCAGCGGGGCGTGCCAGAGGCCGTGCAGCAACAGATCAAGATTGCTGTGCACCAGGAACTCATCAAGCGGATGGACCTGGACAAGCTTGCCGAGGTGACTGCGACGCGCAGCGGGCAGGCGCAGCTGTTCTCGCTGATTCAGCAATTGCTGGTCGAGCAGGGAATCCCCCTGAGCGGCATGGAGCGCGATCGTCTTGCGCAGGAAGTGGTCGATGAGGTCTTTGGACTGGGGCCGCTGGAGCAACTGCTGAAGGATCCAACCATCAGCGATATTCTCGTGAACACGGCGAGCAAGGTCTACGTGGAACGTCGCGGCATGCTCGAAAAGACGTCGATCACCTTCCGCGATAACAAGCACCTGATGCACGTGATCGACAAGATTGTGTCGGCCGTTGGCCGGCGCATCGATGAGTCGTCCCCGATGGTGGATGCTCGTCTTGCCGATGGCTCGCGCGTGAACGTGATTATCCCGCCGCTGGCGATCGATGGGCCGTGTATGTCGATCCGCCGCTTTGGCAACAAGGCGCTGGAGTGGCCGGATCTGTTGCGCAATACGATGCTGACGCAGCCCATGATGGAGCTGTTGCGCGGCGCGGTGAAGGCAAGATTGAACATCGTGATCTCGGGTGGTACCGGATCCGGTAAGACAACGCTGTTGAATGCGTTGTCGAGCTTCATCAGCGAAGACGAGCGCGTGGTCACGATTGAGGACTCGGCCGAACTTGCGCTGAAGCAGGAACACGTGGTGCGGCTGGAGACGCGCCCGCCGAATGTGGAAGGCTCAGGCGCGATCCGGCAGCGCGAACTGGTGATCAACGCGCTTCGTATGCGTCCCGACCGCATTGTGCTTGGCGAAATCCGTGGTGAAGAGTGCATGGACATGCTGCAGGCCATGAACACTGGCCATGACGGCTCGATCACGACGATCCACTCGAACACTCCACGCGACGCGATTGCGCGTATGGAGACGATGTCGATGATGGGCGACATCCGGCTTCCGGAGAAGGCCATCAAGGCGCAGATCGCGTCCGCTGTGCACCTGATTATCCAGGTGTCTCGCCAGGCCGATGGCAGCCGCCGCATTACGCACATCACGGAGATCGCAGGCGCGTTTGAAGATGTCGTCGCCATGACTGACCTGTTTGTGTTCGAGAAGCAGGGCCTTGGGGCCAATGGCAAGGTTCGCGGACGTTTCAAGTCCACGGGCATCATGCCGAAGTTTGCAGAGAAGCTTGTCGCCTGCGGTATTGAACTGCCGCAATCCATGCGCGACCACGTGCAGGAGATCTAGCGCGATGGTTCTGGTGGTCATTTCGGCAGTGTTCATGGCGCTCCTCACCTTTGGGATCGTCATGTTCGTGATGCGGCCGAGCCGGGAAGAGAAGAAGCTCGATCGGCGCGTCGTGCAGGTGAAGGCCGCGAACCCCGGTGAAGAGACCGCTTCGATCAGCGAGGATCTTCGCCAATATCTGAAGGTTGAGGAGCAAGGGCCGTTCGGCTGGCTTGAAGATCTGATCGATACGTCATCCCTGCATCGTCAGCTGCAGATGCTGATCCTGCAGGCGGACAGCACGATCACTGTCGGGAATGTGATGGTGGCGAGCCTGGGACTGGGAGTCGTCGCTGCGCTTCTCGCCGACATCTTCGTGCATGTGCTGTGGATCGCCATTGTGGCGGGCTTTGGCTCGATGTTCATCCCGTTTTCGGTGCTGGGGTTCCGGCGCAAGAGACGGCTCAACAAGTTCAACAGCGTGCTGGCTGATGCGATCGATATGATGGCACGCTCGCTGCGCGCTGGACATTCCCTTCCTGCGGCGCTTGGCGTTGTTGCAGCGCAGGCGCTCGAGCCGGTGAAGGGTGAGTTCGACGAGGTCTACAAGAAGCAGAATCTTGGCCTGCCGTTGCGTGAAGCGATGATGCAGATGCTGGATCGCGTACCGTCGCAGGACCTTCGCGTGTTCGTGACGGGCGTGCTGGTGCAGAAGGATACGGGCGGAAACCTGGCGGAGATCCTGGACCGCATCGTGCATGTGATCCGTGAGCGCGTACGCATCCAGGGCGAGATTCGAGTGCATACGGCACAAGGCCGCATGACGGGGTGGATTCTGACCGGACTGCCTGTTGTGTTGCTGCTGCTGATCAACGTGGTGGATCCGGGTTATTCGACCGTGCTGTTCAATACCACCATCGGAAATTATCTGATCTACCTAGGCGTTGGCTTGCTTGTGATTGGTGGTCTCATCATTCGCAGCATCATCAACGGGATTGAGATCTAGCCATGAGCCAGATGGTGTTCTTCATCTGTATCGGATTCACCGCCTTCTGCATGGCGGCGCTGCTGCTGGTGCCGGTGCTGGTAAAGCCCTCACCGGAGGCGCAGCGCATCATGGACGTGGTGACGAGCACGCGCCCTGATGAGCGGATGGTGCGGAGCAAAGAGAAGTTCACCGAGGTGCTGCTGGAGATTGCCCGCGGCCTTCGAGCAAAGCTCGGGCTCACCGAGAACCGAAAGCTGAAGACACGGCTGATGGCTGCGGGCATGCGCAGTTCGGGCACAGCTGACGTCTTCTTTACTGTGCAACTTGGCTGTCCGCTCGTCGGACTCTTTGCGGGCAGCTTTATTCGAGACAACACGTTCTTCTGGGCGTTCGCACTTGCGATTCTCGGCTTCATGGGGCCGGACATGTATCTGTCGCGCATGGTGAACAAGCGCAAGATGCGAATCCGCAGAAGCCTACCGGATGCGATGGACATGCTGGTGATCTGCGTGGATGCGGGTCTGGGTATTGACCAGGCGCTGCTTCGCGTCGGCGAAGAGCTTGCGGTGAGCTACCCGGACATCAACGAGGAGTTCACGCAGGTCCACCTCGAGCAGCGTGCAGGCAAGCCACGCCTGGAGGCCTGGGAGAGCCTGGCGCAGCGGACCCAGATCGAAGAGTTCGCCTCGTTCGTCGCGATGCTGGTGCAGACGGACCGCTTCGGTACGCCGATCGGCAAAGCGCTGGGGCGCTTCTCCGAAGAGCTACGCATGAAGCGGCGTCAGCATGCGGAAGAAGCGGCAGCGAAGACGAAGATCAAGATCATCTTCCCGCTGGTGCTGTGCATCTTCCCCTGTATCTTCATCGTGCTGCTGGCTCCGGCGGTGTTGTCCATCATGGATGGCCTGACGAAGATGAGCAACTAGAACCAAAGTAACGGCGGTCCCGGAATATGAACGCGCGGTGAGAGATGCTCCTCCACCGCGCGTTTTGTTTTGCCTTCGCAAATGCTTGCCCCTATTGGCGATTTGGGTTCCACCTCGAAGGTGGATGCGATGGGCTCCGGACTGTCGTGTTCTGTCCCCGGAGTGTGCCAGGAGCAGCACTTTTGTGTGATTGAAGCCGCTGTCTGCGTCGGGGATGATTGCCTCGTTGGGCTGATTGGATTTGGTTTAGCGACTCCGAAGCTACTCCAGAAAGGAGGCATCATTTATGGATACGTCTCTGCTCGTTCGCGTGGCTGCTGGTGTTCTGGCCGCTGTCGTTCTCGGTTTCATCGTCGTTCGTCGTAAGAAGTCTGCGTAACCCAACCCTTCTGGAGTTCAGTCAAAGATGCGCGTCGTCAAGGTAGTCAACCAGAAGAATGGTGCCGTGGTCGCCGATCATGTTGAGGTCGCGGACACGTCATTGACCAGGTTCTGGGGTCTGCTTGGACGCCGCGGTCTCAAGGCCGGAGGAGGCCTCTGGATCAAGCCTTCCTCTGGCATTCACACTCTCGGCATGATGTTCACCATCGATGTCGTGGGTCTCGACAAGAATCTGCAGGTGATCAAACTGTGGAAGCGCATCGTGCCCTTCCGCATCACTTCGGTCAATATGAAGATCAAGAGTGTGGTTGAGCTGCCGGCAGGTCACATCGATGACAACGGCATCAACCTCGGCGACACGCTCGCGATCCAGTAGGCCGTTCAGCGCGAACGCGCTGGAGGACATCAGGTTTCTCACATGAGGTTAGCCCCGCTCCGGCGGGGCTTTTCATTTTGGAGCGAGTGTCTTCGTGGCTTTCAGGTGGTGATGGCCGGAGCGACTCCGAGTGGGCCCTCCGTGCTGCGCGCGAAGAGAACCAGCAAGAGCGCGCCCTGGATGAGACCGCCATAGACGAAGATCGTGGGATAGGTAAGGAAGACGAAGGATGCGAAGAGCGGGAGGAAGAGCCGCAGGGTGCCTTCAAAGCCCTTGAGCTTCAGGTGGGCGCGCTCCGCATCGAGCGCTGCGAGCACGAGCAGAGAGAATGCGGGGAAGAGCTCCACGATGGAGTAGAAGTATGCGACCGGGGGAAGCATGATCATGAAGCTGGTGATCGCGAGGACCTGGTTTTCGACCGGACGATGGACGATCTTGCGGAAGAACATCACGGCGAAGATCACGGCGAAGAGCGCGTAGTAATAAGGGGTGAGCCTGCCTGAGTCGATGCCGAGGATGATGGCGAGGATCTTCGCGTACTGGAAGAGTGAATGATTGGCGGAGAGCTCATGCAGGTTGAACTCGTTGCCGCGGGTGCCCTGGAAGCCAAAGATGTTGTGCAGCGAGCCGTGAAACGCCAGCGAGACGCTGGGGCCGAGCCAGAACATCGCGAGCCATGAGGCTGCGATGAACGCCGCGATGGCGAGCGCGAAGGCACCGTACTTCCTTCGTGCGAGGAAGAGCGCGAAGAAGAGCACGGGATAAAGCTTGGTGGCGGCAGCGAGGGCCCAGAGAACCGCTGCGAGGTTGTTGCGTCCGCGGACGAAGGCGACGACGCCGAGCGAGGCGAAGATCCAAAGGAATAGCTCGATGTTGCCGCGTTCCAGCAGCGCGGGGATGGGGAAGGACAAGGCTGCGATGGAGAGCGGGAAGAGCGTTGCGGTCATCGTACTGATGCCGCGCTGCATCATGGCGCGACGAAGCATCCAGACGCCGGCTGCGAGCCATGTACCCGCGACGAGGATGTAGAAGGCGAGCGGATGTGGCGTGAGATAGCAGAGGCGATAGAGCACGGCGCCGAAGGGCGGGTAGGCGACTGCGGGTGCATCCGGCGGATGGAAGAACGCCGCCGTGTGCACGTAGTGGAAGGTCGCGATGTACTCGTAGAGGTCGCTGAACGGGTATTGGGTGAAGGGGTTATAGCGGAGGCCCATCCAGTAGCGGATCTGCGCTGTGATGTACGTGAGCGCGAAGATCGCGGTGGTGGCGATCCAGAAGCGGCGGAGCGAGGCAGGGAGCGGGAGCGCCGTTGGTTCTTTTGGCTTCGCTGCGTGGGGCGATTCGATGTTGCCGATCGCGTCAGGCTGAGGCATCGGGCTCCTTGCGCGAGGTGAAGATGGCTGCGAGGGCGACGCCTGAGAGCACGGTGAGGAGGGGGTCGATCTCGAGGCGGTAGCGGAACTCCGCGTGGGTGATGTAGTAGGGCGCGGGGAAGAGGATCAAGGGGATCGCGAAGAGTGCGACCAGGGCGTAGCGACGCTTGCGCAGGAGCAGGCTGAGTCCGGCGAGGCCGAGCAGCGTGGTGAGGGTGGCGTGGAGCACGTAGAGCGGTGAGCCCTGCGAGTTGCCGTTGCCGCTCCAGAAGCGTACGAAGCGGCGGGCTGTCATCGAGGCGAAGGCTGCGGGGTTGGCGAGGATCTCCTGCTTTGCGAGGCGCGACTTGTTGTTGGTGTAAGCGATCTCGCCCATGCGCTTGTAGTCGTCGAGCTCCTGCTGGTTGTAGCTGGGGAAGACGGTCTCGTTGAGGTAACCGTGGGAGGAGGGAAGGTTGCCCATCCAGAGCTCGAAGCCGACGGTGGTGCGCAACGGGATGAAGGCGTGGAAGACGCGTGCATTGCGGATGGGCCAGGGCGAGAAGACGATGGCGAAGGTGAGCAGCGAGAGTGCGAGGCCGGAGCGATGGCTCGGGAAGGGCTTCCACGTGACGATGGCGAGCCACGCGAGCACGGCGACGATGGTCAGCAGCAGCGCGGGGTTGATGAGCGCGAGGACGGCGGAGAATGCGCCGAGGCCGATCCATGCTTTCTTCGAAGGGGATTGGCTGGCATTCAGCGTGAGCACGAAGAGCAGCATCAGCAGGGCGATGGAGATGGAGGTCTCCCAGAAGATGCTGGGCATCCAGAGCAGCGGGATCGAGCAGGCCCAGAAGAGACCCGCGAGGAGCGCTGCGGTACGGCCGGCGAGCCTCTTCGCGAGGACCATGATGAGCGCGACGGTAAGAACGTTCGCGGCGGTGTGGAGGAGCAGCAGGACGGCTTCTGAGGTCTGGGTGTAGACGCCGAAGAGCTTGAAGACTGCGGCTACCAGCAAGGGATAGCCCGGAGCGATGAAGGCGGTGGGGCCGGTGGGGGGGCCGAAGGGATTGCTGAGGCCCTGGCCTTTGAGGAGGGCCTCGGCAAGCCAGCCCATCTCCAGGCCGCGGCCGAAGAGCCAGCCGCGCGGCTGCTGCGTGAGGACGCTCCAGACGACGTAGAGCCGCAGCAGGCAGGCGACTGCGAGGACGATGGGCATGTCCCAGCGTCCGCGCTGCCGTTCGACTGTGATGGGGGATGGCATCCTCGATCAAAGTCTACGTGCGGGGGCTGGCGAAGCGTGTTTGGCAATGCGTTGGAGCGAACCGAGGAGGGCAACAGGGCCGCTGTTCCTGGATGATGCCGCGGGACGGCCGAAGACCCAGACGGCGGCAAGGATGAAGTTGGCTGTGGAGCACAGCGCGATGGCGGTTGCGTTGGCGGCGACGATGGGCAGGCCGTGGTGCGTGAGGAGCGGTGTGAGCAGCGTGTTGCCGGTGAGTGAGACGAGGCCGTTGCCGAGGTGAAAGCGGAGGAGCCCGGGCCAGTATCTGTGTGACGTTGAGCGGATTGGCCAGGTGATGCGGCGATGCAGCGTGAAGTTGAAGAGCAGGGTGAGTTCGACGGCAAACGCGGCAGCGAGCGATGCGGGCAGGCGGAGGAGCTTCGCGAAGACGGCCACGAGGGACAGCTGAAGGACGACGCCGATGGCTCCGACGGCGTTGAAGCGGATCCAGCGTTGAAGGTGGCTCATGGCAACGGCTCCTCGTGGGCGAGTTGGGCGGCGTGGCGGATGGCGGTGAGGATGGCCGCGGAGAACATGAAGGCGATGCCGATGGTCCCGCCGAGGTCGTAGAGCAGTGGGCGGTGGCCGAGGATGGCGACGCGGGGATGCTCCCAGGCGGTGAGGTTGCCGGCGATCATGAGCAGGCGGAGCTCGGTGGGGCCGAAGGGGCCTTGCGAGAGATGGAAGCGTCCGAGGGTGTGGGTGGCGAGGAAGCTCTCTCCGGCGAGCAGGAGGAAGCCTGCTAAGAGCCCCGCGCAGACCCAGCCATGCGCGAGGCCGGAGAGCGCAATGCCGGCCATGAGCGCGATGGAGCCGAAGAGGTCGCAGATGTGGTCGAGGTAGAAGCCGTAGCGCGGGCGTTGCTTGTGGCGGACGCGGGCGAGTGTGCCATCGAGGCTGTCGCCGAGCCAGTTGATCGCGAGCATCGCGCAGCAGAGGAGAAGCCAGTTGCGATGGAACGGGGTGAGCGCGTAGCAGAGGCCGGCGGCGAGCTGGCCGAAGAGGCCGAGGGCGGTGAGCTGGTCGGAGGTGAGCCAGGCGGGGGCGTGGCGGGCGAGGTGTTCGAGGAGGCGCTTTTCAGCGGAGGCGGTGAGGGATGCGTGGACGCGACGTTCGGGTGCTTTGAGGAGGGTGGTTGAGGTCATGGACGGTCCTTGTGGAGTTTGTGACGGCAAGTGCGAAATACAGGGGTTCCTCGCGTGCGCTCGGAATGACGAGATCGAGATCACCTGGCGTGCGCGAGAGCGTTGCGGGCGTGGGTGAGGGTGAACTCGAGGGACTCGCGGGGGATGGTATCGACGTAGGGGCCGACGATCCAGCCGAGGCCCCGGGGTACGGAGCGCGAGAGCGAGAGGGTTTCAATCTGGAGGACGAGGCCGTTGGCGCGCTCCTCCCAGGACCAGTAGGTGTTGAGTCGCCAGAGGAAGCCGTGTTCGCTGGCAGAGCTGAGGGCGTGCTCGCGGGGTGTGTTGGGGGAGTCGATCTCGGTGATGCGCTGGCTGCGGGAGAGGCTGTAGCCGCGATGGGGCGCAGGCTGCGAGAAGGTGACGTCGTAGGTGGCGCCCAGCACGACGGTGATGACGTGGTGCTGGCGGACGCGCATGGTCGCGAGCAGGCGGTGGGGGCCCGTGGTCTGGGCGCTTGCCGAGAGGACTTCGGGAGAGAAGGTGGTGGGGTAGGTGGAGAAGTTGTGGAGGAGGTCTTCGAACTGAGCGGCGGTGGCTCCGGGGACGAAGGTGACGCCGCGCCAGTGGTCGAGCCGGGCACTGCCTGGAAGGTCGGGCGTGGCGGCGATGCGCTCGATGCGCAGGTTATCTGAGGAGGCGGCACCAGTGAGGACGTATGCTCCGCTGGCGTGCTGGTTGGTGAGGCGTTCCTCGACGCCGCGGCAGTAGGCGTCGAAGGCGGCGGCGGCCTCGCGGGGAGGATCGGCCAGAAGGGCGCGGGGAAGATCGAGGGCAAGCATGAGGAGGAGCGTGAGGTGTCGGAGGCGGTGCTTCATGCCTCACCATCGCGCATCGGCGTGCGGAGGTCGATGCAATGGGGATCACCGTGGGCAGGATTGTTCCTCACGGCGCAAGGTGCGGTGGATGTGTGGTTTGCGGGGAGATCTCGCATGTATGCACCGGCTATGCAGCGGCTTGGCTTGAGTACACTGGCTGGAACGAGATGGACGCGACGACACCAGCTTCGACGGCAGCTTCAGCCACCCCAGGGCGCTATCGCTTCGGACTCTTCGAGGCGGACCTGGCTGCGGGTGAGCTGCGCCGGCAGGGGATGCGGATCAAGCTGCATGCCCAGCCGTTTGCGCTGCTGGGGATGCTGCTGGCGCGTCCTAACGAGGTGCTGACGCGGGAGGATATCTGCCGCGAGCTTTGGCCGGACGGGACGTTCGTCGACTACGAGCACGGCGTGAACTCGGCGGTGAACCGGCTGCGCGAGGCGCTGGGCGACAAGGCGGCGAATCCTCGGTTCGTGGAGACGGTGGCGCGTCGGGGGTACCGGTTCGTGGCGCCGGTGGAGCGTCTGGATGCTTCGCTGAAAGCGCCTGTAGCTGATGAGGCCGGGGACGCTGTGCCGCTGGCCGATGCGAGGGGACCTCATAGCGAGGCCGTGACGGCGGGTGTGCTGGCGGCGATGTTGTCGCAGCCCGAAGATCTGCCCACTGCGTCGTCACGCGTGGTGCAGACGCTGTTCCTATTGCTGCAGCTGATGTACCTGGGCTTCTATGTAGGGGCGCTGGGGAATCTTGGCGAGATCTCGCAGCTGCTGAGTGAGCTGCCGCATCCTGCCGCGATCTACTTTGTGCTGGTGGCGACGGCCGCAATGATGATTCCGATGCGCGCGTTCCTGCTGTCGGCGGTACTGATGCGTGCGCCGAGGTTGCGGGGCAAGTATCTGCGGCTTTGGCCGGTGCTGTTGCTGGCCGATGCGCTGTGGTCGCTGTCTCCGTTCCTGCTGTTGAATCACATCAACTTCGGGCTGGCGCTGGCGTGCACGGCGCTGCTGTTGTACGCTCCGTTCGCGCAGCGGTCGCTGATGCTGATGCTGACGCGGGAGCCTGCAATCCCCACAGCTCAGCAGCCTAAGTAACGTGCCGGGCGCGGTATGCTTGATGCACTTCCTATGACAAATGCACGGTACGTCCGCCCGCTGTTCTCACTCGCTTCCTTCGGACTTTGTCTGGCGATGGCCGCTACGCCAGCGCACGCCCAGGCGGGTTCTCCAGAGTTGAAGGCTGCCAGGGCCATGGAGGCCGCGCGCAAAGCGGGTCCCGGCGAGCTGTATGCGTTTCTGAAGCCGTTTCCCAAAGGCGCGGACCTGCACATGCACCTCTCGGGTGCGATCTATGCGGAGACGTTTATCGCAGAAGCGGCGCAGCAGGGCGCGTGCGTGACGGTGGTGGAGAAGGGCAAGCCGCCGGCTCCGGTGGGACAGGATGCGGTGAAGTTTGTTGCTCCGGAGAAGCCTGGCCTGTGTCCGAAGGAGACTGTGCCTGCGGCCGATGCGATGAAGAACCAGGAGCTGTACGACAACCTGGTGGACAGCTTCTCGATGCGTGCGTTTGTGCCGACGCAGGGCATCAATGGGCACGACCAATTCTTCTCGACCTTCTCGCGCTTTGGGGGGATGCAGGACGAGCGCGGAGCGTGGCTGGATGAGGTTGCGAGCCGCGCGGCTTCGCAGAACGAGCAGTACCTCGAGATCATGGATACACCGCCGTTCAAGCATGCGGCGGGGCTGGGATACAAGATCGGCTGGCCCGCAGGTGCGGAGAAGTCGATCACGCGCGAGCAGCTCGCGGAGCTGCGCGAGAAGCTGCTGGCGGGTGGCTTGCGTGATGAGGTGCAGGCCGACATTGCGCAGTACAAGGGCGAGTTGGCGAAGCGAAACGAGATCGAGCACTGCGGGGAAGCGACTGGACTTCTTGCAAACGCGGGTTTCAAGATCGTCAGCGCTTACGAGGGCGATTGTGAGATCAAGATCCACTTTCTGTTCCAGGTCCTTCGTGCGTTCCCTCCGCAGCAGGTCTTTGCGCAGACGCTGCTGGGCTTCGAGGCCGCGAGTGCTGACCCGGAAGACATCGTTGGCATCAACTTCGTGCAGCCGGAGGATGCGTACCTCGCGATGCGGGACTATGAGCTGCAGATGGAGATGCTGGATTATCTGCACAGCGTGTATCCGAACGTGAAGGTGAGCCTGCATGCGGGTGAAATTGCGCCGGGGCTGGTGCCGCCGGATGGGTTGAGCTTCCACATTCGCGAGGCGATCGATAAAGGGCATGCGCTGCGCATCGGGCATGGCATCGACGTGCTCTACGAAGACAATTCTGCGGCGCTGCTGAAGCAGATGGCGAAGCAACATGTGATGGTGGAGATCAATCTCACCTCGAACGATGGGATCCTTGGCATTAAGGGCGACGCGCATCCGCTGCATGCCTATATGGCCGCGCATGTGCCGTGGGCGCTTTCGACCGACGATGAAGGTGTGAATCGCAGCGACCTGACGCACGAGTACATGAAGGGCGTGATGGAGCAGGGGTTGACGTATGCGCAGTTGAAGCAGTCGGCGCGCACCGCGCTGGAGCATGCGTTCCTGCATGGGGAGAGCCTGTGGGCTGCTCCGGATGACTTCACGCACCGAAGAAGTGTATGCGTTGCTGCGATCTCCGCGAAGTCGCTGCCTTCGGGGGCTTGCAAGGAATTTCTCGATGCGAACGAGAAAGCGTCCGAGCAGTGGGATCTGGAGCGGAGGTTTGCTGCGTTCGAGGCTCAGGTGCAGTAGGTCGTCCTGGTTTAGTTAGGTTGCAAATGAGAAGGGCACGGCCAAAGCCGCGCCCTTCTTATTTGTGTCGAAAATTCCAGCGAGGGTGGCTGAGGAATTGCCTTGTAACTCGCTATCGAGAACGGCCGGTTGGGAACGCAAATTGATAACCCATCCTTATGGGGGGTTCCTGCTATTAACCAGATGCTGTATGGTTCCCTTCGCTATGAACTTTCAAGTGAGTAAGAAGCGAAGCGGGATCAGAAATATTGTGTGTGCGATGCTCCTTTTATCGGCGCTGGTGTTGGCGGCGCAGCAGGGGCCGTCCGCAGCAGTGATGACTCCTGCGGAGGTTGGTGCTGCGATGCCGGCGGTGGTCTACTTCAGCGGGCAGAGCAGTACGGTCCAGTTACGCAACGCCGCGGGTGTTCGCTGGGAGGCGAACCGTCAGACGTTGTTCGCGCTGGTTGATACGGGAGGATACTCGTCGGGATTGAGGGACCGATATCAGTTCTACTTGCTCACCGATGTTCCGATCGTAGTTGCGGGGAAGAATCTGGGCCCTGGCGCCTACGGTGGTGGCTTCCTGGAAGGGCCTGGGTTGGTGGTGATGGACCTTGGCGGCAACGAGATCTTCCACGCACCGTATGAGCGGGATAGCGACATGAAGAGGCCGCGTCCGTTGCAGGTGGAAGCGGGTCCTGTCTCGGGGAATTTTCGACTGTGTCTGGGGCGGAACTGCGTGGCGCTTCGGCGCGAACGCTGAACCGTTGGGTGCTCTACCCTCCGAAAGGCTCGTTACAAACTGGATGACCGTCCAGGCCCTTAGACGGCTGCCCGGTTGCGCTGCGGTGGTCTGACCGGGTGTCGCATTCGTTACACGACGAGTTTGCGGATGCGTTCGTGACGCGGGTTTCGTTCGCTGAACCGGTAAGGCATCTTTGTGGCCTCGATGGTTGGCGGTGGGAAGCTTGGCGCGCTCAGGAAAAACGATTGTCTTTGATTTCTGATTTCAGGATCGGGTGCGAGAAATTTCTTGACAGAAACATGTACCCGCCCTTCAAATGTTTCGGGATTTCCAACCAACGAAAAAGACAATCGCTTTTCTTGGGAAGACAATCGCTTTTCTGCTGAATTTTAGAAGTTTTCTTTGGAGGTTCGATGCGCAAATTACTTCAGGTGGCTGCAGCGGTGGTTCTGCTCGCGATGGCGGGGCGGGGCACACCGGCGGCGGCACAAAACACGAACTCGGGCGACATCCGAGGCGTCGTCAGCGACTCTTCGGGCGCCGTGGTTCAGGGAGCCAGCGTTACTGTGCTGGACACGGAGAAGGGCGTCACGAAGGTCTACACGACCAACCAGGACGGCCTCTTCGATACCGGTCCGATCGTCACAGGCAACTACCGGATCACGGTGCAGAAGGATGGATTTTCGAGCTTCGTCCGCTCGTCGGTGACGCTTGAGGTTGGCACGATCACGATCAATGCGTCCTTGAAGCCGGGCGCAGTGACCGAGCAGGTGGTCGTGACGACCGACGTTCCGCTGATCCAGACGGAGACTGGTGAGCAGTCCACGACGCTGGTGGCGAACGAGATGCAGAAGCGGCCGAACGTGGGTCAGGACTGGGAGAACTTCGTGAAGTTCATCCCCGGATCTTCGAGCGCGGCGTCTTATTCCGGCGCGACGGGCCAGGCTATTTCGGTGAACGGTAACCTGCCTTACAACGCGGTGCTGGCGGACGGCGCGTCCTCGGCGCTGTCGCACTCGGGCAACGCGGACGTCTCGGTCTTCGAGACGGTGCAGGAGGTCCAGGTGTCCACCTCGGCGTTCAGTGCGCAGTATGGCATTGGCGGCGTGGTGTTCAACCAGATCACGAAGGGCGGTTCGAACAGTTGGCATGGCTCCTTGTACGAGTACGCGCAGAACGATGCGTTGAACTCGAAGAGCTACTTCCAGACGTCCAAGCCCTATCTTCGCTTTCATAACTTTGGGGGCTCGGTCTCGGGCCCGGCGCTGAAGGACAAGCTGTTCTTCTACTTCGACTACGACCAGACGATCAGCAAGAGTGCATCGACGGGTTATGCAACGGTGCCCACGCAGGCTATGCGTAACGGAGATTTCAGCGCTCTCGCTCCGATCTACCAGCCCGGTACGGGCGCTTACGTCACGTACAACGGCAAGACGTATATCAACCGCACGCAGTATGCGAACAACAACATCGCGGCTCACATCGATCCCAGCGCCGCAAAGCTCCAGGCGCTGATTCCGCTGCCGAACTACAACGGGCCGCAGACGACCGTAAACAGCGGCAGTGGCATTACCACGAACAATTACTATTACTCGATCCGCGGCACGAACCCGTTCAAGAAGTACTTCGGCCGCCTGGACTACGATGTTACGCCGCACAACCGTATTACGGCGTCGGTGACACAGCATGACAACCCGGCGTTCTATCCCAACGCGTTCCCCTGCCCGGTGAACTGCTATGTGGGCGATGTGGATGGTTACAACTCGCAGATCACGGACGTCTGGAACATCAGCGACCACACCATCAACGAAGCTCGCCTTGGATACACCAATCAGCTGAACTTCTTCACCCCGCAGACGGAGGGTTCCGGAGTGGGAGGAAAGTTCGGCGTGGGGTTCCTCGCAGCGGACATTCTTCCGACGATCAACATCAGCAGCTACACGGGCCTGGCGCCTGGCACGGCGGCTGTCTACAAGGAGCACAACTACGATCCGTCAGATGTGGTGACGATGATCCGTGGGAAGCATGTGTTGAAGTTCGGCGGCGAGTACCTGATCTTCCAGGACAACTCGACGGCGTGGGGTAACATCAACGGCGCGACGTATGGCTTCACTGGTACGTACACCTCCTGCAGCTACTGCCAGCAGGCGGTGGGCGGCGGACAAACCTCCACGGGCAACGGCTACGCTGACTTCCTGCTGGGCACGGTGCAGAACTGGTCTGCCGGTGTAACGCCGGAGTTTGCGGGCCGCCAGAAGGCGCCGCAGATGTTTGTGCAGGATGACTGGAAGGTCAAGCCGAACCTGACGATCAACCTCGGACTGCGCTACCAGATCATGGAAGGGTGGAGCGACAACAAGAAGAACCAGAGCACATTTGATCCGCTGGTGCAGAACAGCCTGACGGGCACTCCGGGCGCGATATGGTTTGCGGTGAACAAGGACCACGGCCGTACCCAGCTGCAGGACAATGTGTACACGACGTTCCTTCCGCGCGTGGGCTTTGCCTGGCAGTTCCGTCCGGGCACGGTGATTCGCGGCGGCTACGGTCTGTACGCGTACCTCTGGAGCCTCGACACGTACGGCAGTGGTGAGGGCGCGGCGTTCGGCGGGAAAGGCTCTTTGAGCGATTCCACCAGCGGCCTGACCCCGATCGGCCAGCTTGCAACGACCACCAACTATCCGTACGTGACGGCCAGTACGTCGAACTCGGCGTTCAACGGCCAGAACGTAAGCATCAACGCGGAGAACACGCCGACGGCGCGGATCCATCAGTACAACCTGTCGGTGCAGCGTCAGATTGGCGCCAATATGTCCGCGCAGATTGCGTACGTGGGAAGCCGTTCGGTGAACCTGGGCTTCAACGTCGACAACAACCAGGTACCGGCGTCGAAGCTGATCGCCGCGGCCACCAACACGAATGCTCAGCGTCCTTACACGCAATACGGCACCATCGGCGGCAACATCTTCGACGCCGGTGCGAACTACAACTCGCTGCAGCTGGAGATGAACCGCCGGCTGTCGCGCAACATCGCGTTCCAGGCGAGCTACGTGTGGTCGAAGTTCCTGGATGAGTTTGACTCGTCCGCTTGGGGCAGCCGTGGTGGTACCACCACGTACCAGAGCGCCTACGACGTCAGCTCGAACTATGGACCGTCGAACTTTGACGCGCGCCATGCGTTCAAGGGGACGGCGTCGTATGTTCTGCCGTTCGGCAAAGGACAGATGTTCCTCAACCACAACGCGTTCCTGGACGAAGCAGTGGGTGGCTGGCAGCTCTCGGCCAACTTCTCCCTACAGACGGGCAATCCCTTCACTGTGACGGTCCCTGGCAGTCTCTCGGCTACGTACGCCGGCTCGGGCAATCAGTACCCGAGCTATGCGGGTAACGCGAACCTGCCCAAGGGACAACGTACGCTGGCTCACTGGTACAACACCAGCTACCAGCGCAACTCGACGAACGGCGGACAGACGGTGCTGTTCGCTGGCGATACCGCGCCGGCGTTCATCATCCCTGAGTACGCCACGTTCGGCAACGTGCATCGCGACAGCGTGTACGGTCCTGGATACGAGTACTTCGACCTGTCGATGGGCAAGAGCTTCAACCTGTACAAGGAACGGTACAAGTTCCAGCTGCGCATCGATGCCAACAACGTCCTCAATCACCCGACGTTCGCTCTGCCGGGCACCGGTCTGAACACTGGTAACGTGGGCTCCGGCAATACCGGAACCGCGGGCAAGATCACCGGTACGATCGGCAGCGGACGCGTGATTCAACTTGGTGGCCGGTTCTCCTTCTAAGGGTGCTGCCTCCGCAACCCCGGGTGGGCGCGTGCAACTTCGCGTCCACCTTTTCTTTTTTGCCGGGCCCAATGGTGCGGTGCTGTAATGGAGAACCATGCTGGTTGTTGGAATGTACCGCCGCCATCTCGGGATCGGGCTCGTTGCGGCTGCGCTCTCCCTTGGCAGCGTCGCAGTCGCGCAGGGTGACAATGCGAGCCAGGCCCGCCAGCATGCTGTGCGCGCCGATGCCGCGCTCAAGGCTGGGCACCCGGATCAGGCGATTCCAGAGTTCGAAGCGCTGCTTCGTATCGATCCGACGAATGTCGACGCGCAGGCCAACCTTGGTGTGCTGCTGTACTTCAAACAACGCTTTGATTTGGCAGAGGAACACTTTCGCTCAGCGCTCGCAGGGGAGCCGTCGTTGAGCAAGATCCGAGGCCTGCTGGGCCTCAGCGAGCGGGCGCTGGGACAGCGCGATGCTGCGATTGACGATCTGCAGCAGGCTCTGCCGCAGCTGGATGAACCGAAGTTCGCGAAGCAAGTGGGGCTAGCTTTGCTTGAGCTGCAGAGCGCGAAGCAGGATCTTGCCGGGGCGGTTGCAACCGCGCAGCAGCTGCGCAGTAAGGCTCCGGAAGACCCCGAGATCTTGTATGCGAGTTATCGCACGGCCACGGACCTTGCGGGTGACTCGTTGCTGAGCCTGTCCCTCGCAGCGCCGAATTCGGGGCAGATGCAGATGGCGATCGCGCACGAGCTGCTGCGTGTACGTGATCTGCCAGGAGCGATCGCGAGCTTTCGAAGAGCGATTGTTGCGAATCCTGCGCTTCCGGGGGTGCATTTTGAGCTGGCGGAGGCGCTGTATGCCTCGCCGAATACGGCGGACCACCCGTTGGCGGAGCAGGAGTATCGGAAGGCTGTCGCGGCGAACCCGCAGGATCTGCAGGCCAAGGTGCGACTGGCCGATGTGCTGGTCGAGCGCAGCGCGATGGACGAGGCTGCCGGGCTCTATCAGCAGGCCCTGAAGGCGAACCCTCACAATGTGGACGCAGCGGTAGGGTTAGCGCACATCGACAGCGAGCGTGGCGATGACGCGGCGGCGCTGCCTCTGCTGGAGCAGGCGATTGCGGATGATCCTTCGAACATGCTGGCGCGGTTTCGTTTGAGCACGGTGGATCGCAAACTGAAGCGGCTTGAAGATGCGAAGCGCGAGCTGGCGGAGTATCAGAAGCTCAAGGCGCTGAAGGACAAGCTGCGCGGGACATACAGCACGATGAAGCTCGCGGCACCGGGAACGAGCGATGCGGAGACGCCTGAGTCCGGCGGGATGTCGCATTGATGCGTCGAGTGTGCGCGGGGCTTCTCTTCCTGGTGGGAATGCGGTTGATGGCTCAAGCGCCAGCTTCGACTGCGGCGCGTCCCGTTGTGACGCCGCAACTGGTGGACATCACGGCGTCCACAGGGGTGCGCTTCAAGCATCTTTCCAGTTCGGATCAGCGGTACATCGTGGAGTCGATGAGCGGTGGGGTTGCGTTGCTGGACTATGACGGCGACGGTTGGCTGGACATCTACTTCACCAATGCGCCCAGTGTGGCGATGGCGCTGAAGGGCGAGACGGCGCGTAGTGCTCTGTTCCACAACAATCACGACGGCACATTTACCGATGTGACCGACAAGGCCGGCGTTGCGAACCCGTGCTGGGCGATGGGCGCTGCGGTGGGGGATTACGACAATGATGGCTGGCCAGATCTGCTGGTGAGCTGCTTCGGCGGCGTGAAGTTGTACCGCAATCAGCACGATGGAACATTTCGCGATGTGACGAAGGATGCGGGGTTGGCTGCGGACACAGCTTGGGCTACGGGCGCGGTCTTTGGCGACTACGACAACGATGGCTTTGCCGACATCTTTGTTCCGCACTATGTGGACTTTCACCTGTCGGATCTTCCGGAGTTTGGTTCGAAGTCGACATGCCGTTATCACGATGTGGCGGTGCAGTGCGGCCCGCGCGGGCTGAAGGGCACCACGGACCTGCTGTTCCACAACAACGGCAACGGGACTTTTACCGAGGTGGGAGCGGAAGCCGGCGTATCGAATCCGCAGCACTACTTCGGGCTGGGCACAGCGTGGACGGACTTCGACAACGATGGGAAACTCGATCTGTTCGTCGCGAACGATGGGCAGGCGAACCTGCTGTTCCACAACGAAGGGGACGGACACTTCAAGGAGTCAGGGCTCGAGGCGGGTGTCGCGCTGAGCGACGATGGCCTCGAGCAGGCGAACATGGGCGTGGCCGTGGGCGACTACGAGAACAAGGGCCGCATGAGCGTGGCTGTGTCGCACTTCAGTGACGAGTACATGACGCTGTATCGCAATGACGGTGGGCTTGCGTTTACGGATGTTGCGCGGCCGGCTGGGGTGGCTGCAGCGACGGTACCGTATGTGGGTTGGGGCGATGCGTTTGTGGACCTCAATAACTCAGGCTGGCAGGACCTGGTGCTGGTAAACGGGCACGTGTATCCGCAGGTGGAGGAGACCAGGCTGGGTATCCACTATCGCGAGCCGGGAGTGGTGTTTCTCAGCACGCACGATGGCAAGTTTCGCGAGGCCACGCAACAGGTGAGTCCTGCGCTTGGGTTGCCTCGGGTGAGCCGCGGGCTTGCGGTGGGCGACCTGTTCCATCGCGGTGCGCTGGATGTGGTGATCGAGAACCTCGATGGCGAGCCAACGATCCTCTCTTCGCGGCCTGACCCGGCGAATACGTGGATCTCACTGACGCTGGAGGGCGCACCGAAGAACAAGCTCGCGCTGAACACGCGGGTGCGGGTTATGGCTGGTGGGGTGACGCAGACGGCGGAGCCGCGTTCGGGCGGAAGCTACCTTTCGCAGAGTGATCTGAGTCTCCACTTCGGCCTGGGACGAGCGGGTGCCATCGACAGGATCGAAGTCGATTGGCGCGATGGGCCGCCGCAGGTGTTCACGAACGTCGCTCCGAACCACTTCTATGCTCTTCGCGAAGGACAGCCGCTGCGCGTGGTGACGTTCTTGCCGGCGGCACGCCCTGCTGTGAAGCGATAGGCAGGGCTCACTGCGCAGCAAGTTGCTGTGGAGCGTCCCGGGCTACCAGATGAAGGTGGCGACGGCTCCCGCGGGCAGCGTGGCTTCGGCTTGCTTCTTGCCAACGGCGATGACGAGCTTCGCATCGTCCTTGGAAGGGTTGCTGACGAGGAGAACGTGTTTGCCCTTGGGTGTGCGGAAGGCCACATGCGGCGCAGTGTCTGCCGGTGCATTGGAGGCGATGCGGATCGATCCGGGCGGTACGAACTTGGAGGCATGCGCTGCTGTGTAGTACGCGGAGAGGCGCTTGACGTTGTCGCCGTCGAGCGTCATTGCGCCGGCGCACATGGGGCAGCCGCCATCATTGGTGTGCGGGCCGTTGTTGGGATCGGCCGCGAGGTTCCAGAGCAGTACGTTGCGGCTCCAGTTCTCCATGGCGCCGATGACGACGCGAGCTTCTGGCTGAGCGATGGAGCTGTCTGTGATGCCGGTGGTGCGATTGCGGCGCGGGACGACCATCTGCTCGGTGAAGTAGATGTTGGTTCTGGGGAAGGCGTCGTGGACCTGGGTGAGGGCCGAGATCTGGCCGAGATAGAGATGGAAGCCTGCGCCGTCGGTGTAGCGGGAGGAGTCGGGGTCTTTGAGGATAGTCTCAGGATACTGCGGGTGGTCGCAGTTGTGGTCGAAGGCAATGATGCGCGTGTGCAGTCCCGCCTTCGAGATTGCGGGGCCGAGGGACTTACCGATGAAGGTGGCCTCCTGCTCGGCGGTCAGCACCATGCTGGGGGTGTTCTTGGGGTTTTCCGGCTCGTTCTGCGGGGTGATGGCGTCGATGTGGATGCCGCGCGACTGCATGCCCTGGAGATAGAGGACGAGGTAGTGCGCGTAGGTGTCGTAGTCCTCGGGCTTGAGTGTGCCGCCTTTGACTTTGCCGTTGTCCTTCATCCATGCGGGTGCGGTCCAGGGCGAGGCGAGGATCGTGATCTTCGGATTGATGGCGAGGATCTCTTTGAGGACGGGGATGACGTCCTTCTCGTCCTCGTGCAGGGTGAAGTGCGCGAGCTGCGGATCGGTCTCTCCCGCGGCGAGGTCGTCGTAGGTGAAGACGTACTCGTTCATGTCCGACGCGCCGATGGATACGCGAATGTAGCTGGTGGCGATGTCGTTGGGACCGTTGCCGAAGAGTTCCTGCAGCAGGGCCTTGCGCGCTCCCGGAGACATCTTCATGAGCAACTGAGCGCTGCCGCCGGTGAGGGCGTGACCGAAGCCATCGACGGTCTGGTAGGTGGTGCTGTCATCGATGTGGATGGCAGAGGGTGTGTCGGACGCCTTGTGCCACTTCAGGGGCTCGCTCTGCTGCTTGAGCAGGCTGCTCTGATCGGCGGTTGTCAGCCAGACGGTGACGGGCTTCTGGGCAGCGCTGGCAAGGGTTCCGCATGTGGCGAGGGCCAGCAGCGCAGAGGCCGCGCGAGAGCGGAAGGGAAGGCGCTCGACGAAGGTTGGACGCAGAGGCATGGAGATCCTTGGGCCGGATATGGGTTGAGCGAGAAGCCAGCTCGCCGCGGCGTCACTATTCAGCCCGAGACGAGCCTTGATTGTCAATCCCTTCGTGCGAAAACAAACGCTTGTCTCAAGTACGCGCGAGAGCTGAATCTAGGTTACGCTGTTCGCGGGAATGGGAGCGATGATTTGCTGACACGAAGGAGTCTGTTGGGCGGAGCCGCGGCTGGTGTACTGGGCTGCGCTTTGCCGCGGATAGCCTGGGCCTTTGCGGCCGGGGAAGGTGTGGAGGTTCTGACTCCGCTGGGACGTGTGCGGGGCGCAGAAGCAGATGGCTGCCGAAGCTTCCTGGGACTGCCGTTTGCGCAGCCACCAGTGGGAGCGCGGCGATTTCGTCCGCCGTCTCCGCCGTTGCCGTGGCAGGGAGTACGCGCCGCGACCAGGTGCGCTCCCGTCGCGATGCAGCCGGGAGACTCGTATCCGCAGAGTGAAGATTGCCTCTATTTGAACGTCGTGGCGCCTGCCGGCAAAGGGCCGTACCCCGTGCTGGTGTGGATTCATGGCGGAGGCTTTACGGGCGGGCGGGCCTGCGATCCGCTGTGTGATGGAGCGCAGTTTGCGCGCGACGGCGTTGTCTGCGTCAACATAGCGTATCGGCTTGGAGTGTTTGGTTTCCTTGATGTGGCTCCGTTGCTGGGCGCGGAGTACGCGGGCAGCGCCGTCAACGCGATGCGCGATGTGATCGCCGCGCTGGAGTGGGTGCAGAAGAATATCGCGGCGTTTGGCGGAGACCCAACGCGGGTGACCGTGGGTGGGCAATCGGCCGGGGCCAAGATGACGGACCTGCTGATGGGCGTGCCCTCGGCGAAGGGGCTGTTCCACCAGATGATCTCGGAGAGCGGCGGGGCGGAGCGGATCTGGCCGATGGAGCAGGCGCAGAAGATCGCGACGAGCTTTGGTGAGATGTGGAACGCGACCACTGGCGATGAGGTGAAGATGCTGCTCAAGTCGCCAGCGTCTACGCTGATCTCAGCGCAGGGGAGCTTCTATCGCGAGCCTCCGGTGCACTTCCCGCTGCGGTGCGAGATCGATGGGCAACTGTTTCCGGGGTCGCCGCTGGAGGCGATCCGTGGGGGCTCGACGCGCGGAAAGCGGTTGCTGCTGGGAACGAACCGCGAGGAGAGCGCTTCGTTCATAGGGCCGCACCCGGAGCATGACCCGGGACCTTCCGATCTGGGCAACCTGAGCGTGGATGTCTTCAGCAAGGTGGCGGAGCACTACGCGCAGGTGTACCCAGGGATGAGTGATGATCTTCGCCGAGTACGCTCGACGACGGCGGAGGAGTACTGGATTCCCTCGCTGCGAGTCGCGGAGGCGCATGTTACCGGAGGTGGTGCGGCCTTCGTGTATCGCTTCGATGATGCGGTGGCCAAGGGCCGCTTTGCGGGCGAGGTGCCTCATACGCATGAGTTGCCGCTGGTCTGGGACCAGACGAAAGGGCTCTCCGCCGATGATGCGCTGCTGGCTCACGAGATGCACGCGACGTGGGTGGCCTTCATCAAGGGCGACGCGTTGTCTGTCGGTGGAACTGCGTGGCCACGATATGACGCGACGCGGCGTCCGACGATTTTGTTGCAGCACGAACCTGTGGTTGAGGACAGGCCAGCGGATGCGGAATATCATCTGTGGGACGGTCTGCTGACACGATGAATCCGCCCGCACGGCGTGCAGTGCGGGAGCTGAAGAGACAAGCGGTTCTCTGCTGATTTACGATCCTTCTCGCGATTATTAAACGAACGAAATGGAGTTAGTGTGCCAATAGTTAGTGTGCCAATGATGATTGCATCCCGCCGGAAGGCCCATGTTTACCGCGGTCTCGCTGCTCAGCTTTCAACCATTGCCGTGGCGGCGTGCGTTGCAGCAGGAGCGCTTGCGCAGGCACCGCATCCGCTGACGGATGCCGATCGTCAGCATATCGATGAGATTGTGCACAGCATGACGCTGGATCAGAAGCTGGACTACATCGGAGGAACGGGCTTCGCGGTTCGAGCTGTGCCGTCACTGCATCTTCCGGCCTTTGAGATGTCGGATGGACCGGTGGGCGTGCGGTCCAACAGCGGACTTCCGTCGACGACGTATGCGGGCGGCATCGGGTTGGCGGCCAGCTGGGATCGCGAGCTCGCAGCGCGTGTGGGCGCGGGGATCGGGCGCGATGCGCGGGCACGCGGAGTGCACTACATGCTGGGGCCGGGGACGAACATCTACCGCTCGCCGCGCAACGGGCGCAACTTCGAGTACTTCGGCGAAGACCCGTACCTGGCGTCGGAGATGGTGGTCGGCTACATCGAAGGCATGCAGAAGGAGGGTGTGAGCGCGACGATCAAGCACTACATCACGAACAACTCCGAGTTTCTGCGCCATGATTCGAACTCGGTGGTGGATGAACGGTCGCTGCGTGAGCTGTACATGCCTGCCTTCGAGGCTGCGGTGCGGCGCGCGCATGTAGGGGCGATCATGGACAGCTACAACCAGATCAATGGGCAGCATGCGACGCAGAACGGCTATCTGAACATCGATGTGGCGCGGAAGGACTGGGGCTTCCAGGGCGTGGTGATGTCGGACTGGAACGCAACTTACGATGCCGTGGCCGCGGCCAACGGTGGGCTCGATCTCGAGATGCCGACGGGGAAGTTCATGAATCGTGCGAACCTTGCCGAGGCTGTGAAGTCGGGCAAGGTGCCGGAGGCGACCATCGATGACAAGGTGCGGCACATCCTTGCGCCGGCGATGATGTTTGGCTGGCTTGACCGCGAGCAGCGCGATCCTTCGATCTCACTGGATGACAAGGATAACAATGCCGTTGCGCTGGACTCGGCTCGCGAGTCTGTGGTGCTGTTGAAGAACGAAGGCACCTTGCTGCCTTTGGATAAGGCGCATGTGAAGACGATTCTGCTGGTGGGTCCGAACGCGTATCCGGGCACTGCTGTTGGAGGCGGAAGCGCGGGCGTGGTGCCATTCCACAACGTGAGCCTGCTCGAAGGTATGGGCTCTGTGGCTCCGGGTGTGAAGGTCTTGTATGAGGCAGGGCTGCCGACGCTGAGTGAGCTGGCGGGGCGCACGAGCTTCACCACCGCTGCTACCGATGGCAAGCCGGGCGTCACGCTGGAGATCTTCGAGAATAAGGAGTTTGAGGGCAAGCCGCGCAGCCTTGTCGTGCAACACATCAGCAATGAGGGCCTGGGACGCAATGTTCCGGAGAGTCTGCGCGCGATGTTGAACATGGGTCCCGGTGGTGGCGCCGGGCGCACCAGTGTGCAACGGTACACCGGCTACTATCACGCGGAGTCGGAAGGCGAGTATCTCGTGGCGCTGGCTGGCGGAGGCGAAGGCGCCGGGAATCGTGTGTATCTCGATGGCAAGGAGCTCATCGATAACTGGACGTTAGTGAAGGCCCTCGAGCCGCACCTGACGATGCATCTGAGCGCAGGAGTGCATAAGGTCGTTGTGGAGTCTTATGGCGGAGGCATGCTTGGCACGCGACTTCACCTGGCGATTGTGCCGGAGTCTACGCTCGTGAGCGATCGAGTGAAGCAGGCCGCGGCTCATGCAGATGTCGTCGTCGTCGCTGCGGGCTTCTACGCGACGCCGGAGATGGGGACAGAAAGCGAAGGTGGAGACCGCACCTTCTCGCTGCCGTACGGACAGGACGAGCTCATTCGCAGCATGGCGGAGGCGAATCCGCACACGATTGTGACTGTGACATCGGGCGGCAACGTGGACTCGAGCCGCTGGATTGACCGCGTCCCTGCATTGTTGGAGCAGTGGTATGGCGGGCAGGCTGGGGGCCATGCGCTGGCGGAGATTCTCTTCGGGGTTGTCGATCCTTCAGGCCGACTGCCTGTGACCTTTGAACGTCGCGCTGAGGATAACCCCACCTTTGCGAACTACTATCCTGCCGATGGCTCCATCGATATTACTTACAAGGATGGCCTGTTCGTGGGCTATCGCGGCTACGAGAAGAACAAGGTACAGCCGCTGTTTCCGTTTGGCTTTGGACTTACCTACACGAGCTTCCGCTACTCGAACCTGAAGGTGACGGGGCCCAAGGGGAGCACGATGGCGACGGCGGAGTTCGATGTGACCAACACCGGCAAGCGTGCAGGAGCGGCGGTCGCGGAGTTGTATGTCGAAGATGGTCACGCACCGGTGGAGCGCCCCATGCATGAGCTCAAGGGCTTCGAGCGTGTGCAGTTGACGCCGGGACAGACTCGGCATGTCAGCATTCCACTATCAGCTCGGGCGTTTGCTTACTACGATGTTGCGGGCAAGCACTGGACGATCGCGCCGGGTAGCTTCACGCTGCAGGTGGGTGACTCATCGGTCTCGCTCCCGCTGCATGGGTCGGTTTCGCTCACGGCTGCGCAAGTCGCGGGGGCTTCGTTCTAGCTCGACTGATCGAAGCAAAGGGAAGACGATGCGCTCTCGCAATATGCGGGGGCGCATCGTCATTTGCGCAATCAGGCATCGGGACGAGCGAAACGATAGCCGATGTAGTTCTCCGTGAGCAGATACTTCGGATGTGCGGGATCTTCTTCGAGCTTGCGCCGCAGCTGGTTCATGTAGGTCCTCAGGTATTCGCGTTCATCTCCGTACTCGGAGCCCCACACTGAGGTGAGCAAAGAGCGATGCGCGATGGGGCGGCCGGCGTTCTTCATGAGGACGTGAAGAAGCGAGAATTCGGTGGGGGTGAGGTGAACGATTTCACCTCCTCGGCGGACCTGATGGCCTTCCAGGTCGAGCCGGATCTCACCGATGGCAAGCAGGCTTTGCTCTGCACTGCGCCGCACGGCCTTCCTGCGCAGCGCAGCGCGAACCCTTGCGATGAGCTCAGGAAGATGGAAGGGCTTGGTGACGTAGTCATCTGCTCCGGCATCGAGAGCATTCACCTTGTCATCGATATGGTCTCGCACTGTAAGCACGATGATGGCGAGGTCGGGATGTGCTTCACGCATGACTCTGCAGGTAGCCATGCCACCCACGCCAGGCATATTCAGATCGAGCAGCACGACCTCGATCGGGTGGGTCGCGAGTAGCCGTAGAGCGTACTCACCTGTTGCCGCCATTTCAGTGTTCAAACCGAGTGCGGTCAGTGTTCCGTGAAGGCTCTCCAGCAACGCGGGGTCATCTTCGACGATGAGAATCGAACCTTGCATCGAACTCCTCTCCAGAAGGGATAGTGATGGTGAAGGTTGTGCCCGAGGACGGATCGCTCGAGAGAAAGATGGTCCCTCCGAGCGCTTCAATCGCCCGCGTGGCGACAGACAATCCAAGACCGGTACCGGGTGCGCTCTGCTCAACGCGCGGGCTGCGATAGAAGCGCTTGAAGATGAGCCTGGACTCCTCGGGTGGGATATACGATCCGTCGTTGTGGATCGCAATCGTCACGTATGACCCTTCCGCCTGAAGGTCGATTGTCACGATGGATTCGGGGGGGCTGTACTTGAGTGCGTTCTCGGCGACCTGAAGCAGCGCCATGCGCAGCAGTTCAGGGTCTGTAGAGACTGAAATGATGTTGCGCGCGCCGGTTCGCTCAACACGTCGAGCTGCCGGTGAATCCAGCTCATGCAGCACGTCGGATGTGAGCTCGAGTAAGTCAATCACCCTGCGCTTTGGCGTGATCTTTGCATCGAGCCTCGCGGTGCGAAGCAGCTTGTCGGTCAGGCCTGCGATGTAGTGCGCCTGGTCTTCAATGCGGGCGAGGAGTCGAGTCTGCGGCTCTGTCATATGACCCATGGCGATGACGCCGGCACTCGCGACAGAGATGGTTGTGAGTGGGGTCTTGATGGAGTGGGCCAGGCCGTCGAGGACGCTGCTACGCAACTGCTCGGAGTTCTTCTCGAACTGTGCCTGCACCTCGCTGGTCAATGCCCGCGCGCGCTCGAGGGTAAGAGCGACGAGCGTGGCGATGGAGCCGAGGATTGACTCGTCCGGCATAGATCCTTGCAGCTGGAGACTCCCGATGGGCCGAACCCCTGAGCGCAGTAAGCGGATTGATTGCCGTGACCGCGGCAGGTCGAAGTCCTGTGCGGCCATGAAGGCTGCCTGCAGAGCTTCGCGGCTCGTGGTGGTTCCAGTGGAGATGTAGCGGCTTTCGATATCGTCCCAGAGACTCACTTCGTCGAAGGCAAAGCATTCCCTGACGGTGTAGCAGAGTTCTGTCGGCAGAGATTCTCTCCAGTCGAGAACGAGGCATCGTTCAGCGAGGTGGTGGAGGGAGAGCTGTGCGGCATCCCGCTCGATCAGGGTGGTGGTCTTCTCGGACAGCCGACTTGATAGCCGGCTGATGGTGAGCACGACGATCAGAAAGCAGGCCAGGGTCGCGACGTCCTGCGCGGAGCTCATGCGGAGCGTGTAGCGAGGCTCGGTGAAGAAGAAGTCGAGGGTCAATGTGGTAGCGCAGCAAGCGGTGGCGGCCACGTTGAAGGGAAGCCGCCAGGCGATATAGAGCAGCGGCATAAGGAAGAGCGGAATGGCCGTCGCGAGCGGGACGGCGCGTGAAAGCGCCGCTCCGGCAGCGACAAGGATCGCGCTGCAGCAGAGTGCGGCAACGATCGACCTCATGCTGTTGCGCTCGCCCGACCTCATGTTTCAAGGCTAGAGCAGAAGCCATAAGGAGTTCGTAAGGATGAGGTTTATGCCTTCCTGAGCGAAAGAGGTGTCGGATGAGAAGTACCGGCTTGACCGGCATATGAGGACGACATGAATACCTTTGGAGGCTTTCCCCTTCATCTCTCTTTCGCATCGCTGCGCGCTACCCGGCGGGGGGCGTTGCGCTCTGTGCGACGCACAGCAATGTTATGGCTCACACTCTTCGCCCTTTCGATTTGCGCGATGGCGCAGTCGACTTCGGGAAGCGTTCGCGGCGCCGTGGCCGATTCGACAGGGGCGGCTGTCCCTGGCACTGCAGTCACCATCTCGTCGGTGGATCAGGGGTCACACGTTACGGCGACGACGGATAACAGCGGAGCTTTCAGCTTCGAGAACCTCAAGCCCGGTACGTATTCGTTGACGGCAGAGCACGCGGGTTTCGCAGGGACGAGGATCGCGTCGGTTGTCCTGGGCGCGAGGCAGGATGTTCGCTTGTCGGTCACGCTGCAGGTCGCTGCTTCGGCGGATACCGTTGAGGTACAGGGCGGTGTCGATCAGATCAATACGGAAGATGCTTCGATCGCTGACGACAAGAGCAACACGCTGATCACCGAGCTTCCTCTGAACAATCGCGCGAGCACGACAAGCCCGCTCGGCGCGCTCGCGCTTTCGGCGAACGTGCAGCAGGATAGCTCGGGCTATATCGCTCTTGGTGGTGCGTCGTCCTCGATGGTGAACTTCTCGGTCGATGGTGTGTCGACGGTGAACGTGCGCCAGAACGGAGCGCTGCAGGATGCCTATCCGTCGCAGGAGGGTATCGCCGGAGTGAAGGTTACGGCCTTCAACAACAGCGCTGAGTTCTCGCAGGTCGGTGATGTGACGTTCACCACAAAGTCCGGCTCGAGGAACTTCCATGGAAGCCTCTTCGAGTATCTCCAGAACGATGCTCTGGATGCCAATCCCTATGGCTTCTCCGGGAAGGCTCCGAAGCACTTCAACACGTTTGGAGGTTCGCTGGGTGGACCGGTGACGATCCCGCATCTCTACTCGGGCAAGTCGACGTTCTTCTTCTTCGACTATGAAGGCAATCGGCGTTCCACCGCGACGCTGCAGCAGTTTCTTGTGCCGACGGCAGCGGATCGTGCCGGGAATCTTACGGACATCTGCGGCCCCGCGGTGACGAGCATCAACCCAACTGCAGCTGCGCTGCTGAAGTACATACCGCTGCCTAACCAGGCCGTGACGTTGAGCTGTGGCACATCGACGGGTTTCAACTACGAGAACTTTCAGCGGATCCCGGCGAAGACGGATGGTGCGGACCTTCGCGTCGACCAGAACCTGGGCTCGCGTAACATGCTCTACGCGCGCTTCAGCAGGAAGAACATTCAGTCCGACGTGGCCAATGCTTTCCTTCCGAACGATAGCGACAGCATCCACAACCGCAGCCTGCTCGTTTCGGATACGTTCACGATCACGCCGAAGCTCCTGAACGAAGCGCGGTTTGGTTTGACCTATGTAACTACGAGCGTGAACTTCCCGATTGAAGGAGCCGCTGCATTACAGCAGCTCGACCTCAACGGAGTGGACATCAGCCAGCACGCGTTGACGCATGCGTTTCCTACGTTCAATTTCAACGCCGGTACGGGCTTCACGCCTATCGGCCGTGACAAGGCGGGTGTGACGCAGTCGAAGACGACGCAATTTTCCGACAACCTTACATGGACCTTTGGCCGCCACACGCTGAAGGGTGGTGTGGATCTTCGTCATCTTCGCTACTTCGATCTGGAAAGCTTTGCTCCGGAGTTCGCGTCGGATGATTTCGGCAACTTTGTCTTTCAGCCGAGCTGGGGCCAGAACGCCAGCGATATCTTCACGGGCAATGCGTTTGGCGACTTCCTTTCGGGCAAGCCGACGACGGAGTACTTCGCGGTGTCGAGCCCGGATGTGGGTGGTACGGCGACACAGTACAGCTTCTTCGTGCAGGACGAATACCAGGTGAACAGCAGGCTGACGCTGAGCTACGGCCTGCGGTGGCAGTTCCTTCCATCGTTCCAGGAGGATGGTGGAAACCTCGCGAACTTCGATCAAAACACGGGTTCGATTGTGGTTCCCGATAACCTTGCCGCTTACCTTCAGCAGCAGGGCCTTACGGCTTCGAATCTCGCGTTTCAGCAGTCGTTCAACTCATGCGGTCTCGCGGGGCGCAACACGCAGTTGCAGTGCACGCCTTATTTGACCGCGAGCCAGGACAAGCTGCCGAACGGGCTTCGCAGGACGTACTTCGGCAACTTCCAGCCGCGCGTTGCGTTTGCGTACCGGCCCTTCAACGATACGAAGACGGTAGTGCGTGGAGGCTTTGGCGTGTACACGATCACGAATCTTGGGCCGCTATCGTTCAACAACAGCGGCAATCCGACGTCGAACCTGCATATCTACTCGAACTGCGATCCTTCCAACCCTGACTGCGGCAACACCTCAGAGATTACTTTCCCCAACACCCGGCCTGCAACGACCGGTGTTACTTACGGTGGAGGTGGTCTTGACCAGGGTGTGGATCCGAATTATCGCGATCCGCAAGCGAATCAGTGGAGCCTCACGGTGGAGCGGCAGGTTGGCAAGGACTATTCCCTGCGTGCGAGCTATGTGGGCATGCATACCTATCGGCTCAGTGTGACGGAGGATCTGAACCAGATTCCTGCCAGCACGACCGCATACGATACGGGCGCAACGGCAGGGCCGTTTGTCGATACGCGTGCGCCCTACCAGAACTGGACGACGCTGTATTCGACCTTCAATGCGGGCAAGGCGAACTACGATGCGATGGAGTTAGAGGCTTCGCATCATATGGTGCACGGTGTGTATTTCGATGCGAACTATACGCTTGCGAAGAACCTTGCAGATAACCAGGGTGATACTCCAAGCGGCTATGCGGGGGAAGTGAACTACGGCGTCCCGATCGCGGATCGCTTCCACATCGCGCGGGACTACGGCAATGAGGAAGGCACGCGCCGGCATCGTTTCCTGTTCACGGCGATCTATCAGCTGCCGGTGGGCCAAGGGCATGCGTGGCTCAATGGCAATGGTGTTCTCAGCCGCATTCTTGGCGGATGGGAGCTCAACACAATCACGCTGCTGGAGACCGGGCCTTGGCTTACGCCGAGCATCAGTGCGAGCGCTGACCAGTCGAATACGAATGTCGTGAATCGTGGAGCTTCGCTTCGCCCGGATGTCGTGTCGAAGAGCTTCTACACGGGGCAGTCGCGTTCGAGCTACTTCAATCTTAGCGCGTTCTCTGCAACTCCAGCGGGAGCGGGGCGCTTTGGCAACGCTGGCGTTGGCATCCTGCAGGGGCCAGGAACACAGGCAGTCTCTCTGGGGCTTGCGAAGACGTTTGCGATCTCGGAGGCGGTGCATGTGCGGTTCGAGTCAACCTTTACGAATGCGCTGAACCACACCAACTTTGCGCCGCCCTCGACGCAGATCGACAACGCGACGTTCGGCCAGCTGACGGCTGCGACGACTGCGGAGAATGCGGGTAACCGGACGGGACAGGTGGCGCTGCGGATCGACTTCTAGCAGTCTGCCAGCAACCGTTCGTGGTCAAGGGTGGATTCACTATGTGAATCCACCCTTGACCTTTGCTATCGAGCCTGAGCCGTATGTGAAGGCTTACTGCAGGACGACAGTGAGGATCTTGGCGGAACCTTCGCTCCCGTTCACGACGTCGGTGCTGAGGACTGCTTCAAAGTCGCGATCGCGAAATGCCTTGTCCCCCAGCAGCTTTCGCAGCTCGGCCGCTCCCTCAGGACTTACGAGCAGCTCCCCAGCTGCGGCGGTGCCACTCATGCCGATACCTGCAGCGATCATCTCTGTCTGCCCGGTGACGTCGTCGTGGATGCGAGCGATGAGCGCGTAGTCGCGGGTCACGCTGGGCAGCTTCATCTTGAGGTCGAGCGACCAGCGGCGATTCGCCGGGTCCTTGTGATCCTGAATCCAGTAGGCGTCCGCGTCGCTCCCTGCGAAGCCGTAGCGCAGGCGGCTGAAGACGCGAAGCGCCCACTGATTGTCCATGCCGCCGATCAGTACGGCGGGTCCCTGGCGAAGGTCGTCCAGCGTCGTGCTGTTGTTGAGCCGGGCGTGCGACTCGGCGTGCAGGGTCGTCAGCAGGTCGGAGATGCGCGTCATGGCGGTGACGTCGGCGAAGACCACGTTCTCGCCGCCGGTCTCGAGCTGGAGGAAGCTGACCCATGGGCTGGAGGCTGCGGGCTCCGGGTCGGCATCGTTCACGGGGCGCTCGAGTGTAGCGTTGTCGCCGAACTTTCCGCCCGCCATGGGGAGGATGAAGGTGACCGGTTTGTGCTGGGACACGATGGGCTCCCACAGCTCTTCGAGCGGCGTCGGGCGGGTCTCGCGCCAACCTATATAGGAGCCGGCCGAGGCGAGGAGCAGGGCGGTCGCAGCCACTGCGATCCAGAACTTCCGCGACGACCGCCACCGAGAGGCCGTGTGGATGAGCTCAGCGGACGTGTGGGTATCTTCGAGCGGGGGCAAGCCTGGAGCTGGCAAAGGAGCGAGCTCGGCGCGGGGATGGGCGTCTGCTTCAGGCGGCGCCCCATCGGCGAGGTGTTCAAGTCGACCGTCACGGCCAGGCCGAAAGATGGGCTCGTAGGAGCCGGGCATCAGCTCGATGCGCATCTCGTGATCGTGACCGTCGTCGTGGTAGTACTGCGCGATGCGCTTGCGGACCTCGGCGATGGTGACGCGCACTACCGGGTCCGCCGCGGTGTCATAGTCCGCCGGACGGCCGAAGACCTGAACGCCGATGAGGCGCTCCTTCAAGAACTCACCGTGGCCCGCCAGCGCCTCCTCCACGATGAAGCGGAGGAGCGCAGGGTAACGACGGCTGTTGCGAAAGTGGCTGGTCTCGAGCAGACGACTCATCTGCTGGCGAACCACCTCGCGGTCCCGCTCACTTTGCGGGATCCATGGTGTGGCCCCGTCTACATGCATCAGCGATATACCTCTCTGCCGCCGCTGCTGAGGATATGTGACTGCTCCCCAACGTGGCAAGTCAGGTAAAGAGCCTCTTTACCTATCCTTGTAAGTGGCTTTATTTCAATTGTTTGAATAGATGCCTCCGGTGATGTTCCTGAAAGAGCCTTCACAGAGATGCAACGCGGTTCCTATTCTCCGTGCCGATTGCTAAACGACCCGCAGCCCGCTGTGAACGTAATGACTGAGCGGCGAAGCTGTGGCCATCTCCACGAAAGCAACCAGACGCAGGACAGGAAACGACATGAATCAGACAATATCAATACCTCTTCAACGCACCGGCCAGTGCATTGCGAAGCTTCGGAGGATGGGATGGGCGACAGGTCTCGCCTTTGCCTTTTGCCTCTCCACCTCGTCCGCTCGAGCGCAGCTCACCACTGCAGACATCCTCGGCACGGTGACGGACCCGACCGGGGCAGACGTCCCGAACGCTACCGTGACCCTGAAGAATCTGGGCACGAACGAAACCCGCACCGTGAAGACGGATAGCAGCGGCAACTATATCTTCCCGCTGCTGGCCCCGGGCCATTACAGCATCTCGGTAGCGGCGAGCGGCTTCAAGGCCTCGCGCACCCCAGACCTTGCGGTGGAAGCTGGCGATCGTGCCCGTGCCGATGAGGCCCTGGCGATTGGCGCGGAGAGCGAGGTCGTGAACGTCGAGGCACAGACGCCTCTGCTGCAGTCCGACAACTCAACCGTGAGCTCGACCGTGACGGCCCAGGCAGTGCAGGATCTTCCGCTAAACGGCCGCAACTACGTGCAGCTGGTCCAGCTGGTGCCGGGTGCGAACGAGGGCCCAGGCAACGGACTGACCAGCGGTGGCCGTCCGGATGACCGCCGTCCCTCGAGCAGCTTCTCAGTCAACGGCCAGGACGACACCCTGAACAACACCACGGTCGATGGCATCGACGACAACGAGCGCATCATCGGCACGACGGGTATCAAGCCCGTGGTGGAGGCGATCCAGGAGATCACCGTCCAGACCAACAACTACACCGCAGAGGCCGGTCGCACGGCGGGTGGTGTGGTCTCCATCATCACCCGGCAGGGAACGAACAAGTTCCACGGCACGGCGTATGAGTTCTTCCGCAACGACATCTTCGATGCCCGCAACGTCTCGCAGCAGACCGGCCGCAAGCCCGAGCTTCGCCAGAACCAGTTTGGCGGTTCGTTCTCTGGCCCGATCTTCCGCGACCGCACGTTCTTCTTCGGCGACTACGAAGGTCTGCGCACGGTATCCGGCGTCACGTACAGCAAGACCGTGCCGGATATGTACGAGTACGACGCGATCCACAGCCTCAACGGAGAGACGCCGCAGACGCTGATCAACGCAGGCAATGGGACCGCGGGTAATGGGATCGATCCGATTGCTCTGAACTACCTGATGTTGTTTCCCGCGCCGAATACTCCAGGTTGCACGACACCCACCCCGGTACCTTCGGCCAACTGCCTTACCAACAACTCGGTCATCAGCCCGAACAAGACGCAGTCTGGCAACAGCTTCGATGTGCGCGTCGATCACAAGTTCAACGACCGCAACCTGTTCTTCGGCCGCTACGACTCGAACAAGTACAACACCTTCACGCCTCCGGGACTGGGCACCGTCAACGGCATCCAGGTCAGCGGCGGTCGCTATGACTTCGATGGCCCCGCGACAGATTACGCGCAGCAGTATGGCTTCGGCTTCACGCACATCTTCACGGCGAATCTGCTGGTGGATCTGCGCGCGGCTTACACGCGCATCAATAACTTCTCTGCTCCGCTGAACTATGGCACCAGCCCCGACACGAAGCTGGGGTTCGGCACCAACATGAACTTCAACCAGTACTCCAACTACCTGACGCCGATTCAGTTCGGACCGTTCTCGGACATCGGTGATGGTGCGTACGTGCCGCTGGCTGATATCGATAACTCGTTCCAGTACCAGGCTAACGTCAGCTACACGCGTGGCAACCATAACTTCAAGGCTGGCGCCAGCTACATCCGCCGCCAGGCTCGCAACGTGCAGAGCTCGTTTGCCGCTGGGCAGTATGGCTTCGGACTTGTGACTGACACGGTTGCCAACAACAATGTGAAGACGCAGGACAACAACCTTGCATCGAGCCTTGTTGGCGCCTTCAGCTCGGACAGCCGTAATTATGATCTGAACCCGCCTGACTATCGCACCTACGAGCCGAGCTTCTTCGTTGAGGACAACTGGAAGGTGACCTCAGCGATCAGCATTCAGCTTGGCGTGCGCTACGACGTGTTCACGCCCTTCACCGAAGCGCACTCGCATATCTCGAACTTCGACTTCAACCAGGCGTTGGGTTCTAATGCGGGCAATATCAACAGTGCTCTGAAGATTGCAAATGTGAACGGGGTTGACGGGCACGCTGGCATCAAGACCGATTACTCCAACGTTGCTCCGCGCATCGGCTTCTCGGCGCGCATTCGTCCTGGCACCGTGTTGCGCGGCGGCTATGGCATGAGCTTCTTCCCCGGTAACTACACTTCGAATGCTGACCTGAAGAACATTCCCTTCGTCTCGGTCTTCAGCCCTAACTGCCAGTCGAACCTCGCGGTCGTGATCGAGACGAACGCGAACGGCGGCACGTTGCCTTCCGGCCAGAACGGAGCATGCTCCACCGTCGGCGCTCCGGGAACGTTCGATGCTGGTCTGCCGGTTCCGAGCGCTCCTGTGATCAGCAGTCTGCCTGCAGTCGCGAACCTCTCGTTCGTTGCTGAAGATCCGAAGTTCCGCAGCGCTCTCATCCAGCAGTTCAACCTGCAGATCGAACAGCAGTTTGGACCGAACGTCTTCACCATCGGCTATGTCGGCAACACCGGCCAGCACCTGCCGGAGACCATCAACGACATCAACTCGCCAGCACCGTTCAATCCTGACTCGAACCCAGCAGGCTCGGCATACAAGCTGGGTACAGTGCTTCCGCTGCTTTCAAGCGTGGGCTGGATGCAGTCGGAAGGTATGTCCAACTACAACGCGCTGCAGATGTCCTTCCAGCGTCGCTTCTCGCACGGCCTCTCGTTTGACACGAACTACACGTGGGGCAAGGCGATGAGCGACATCACCGGCTTCTCCGCTGAGGGTGGCGGCCGCAGCTGGAGCAATGCGGATCCAACACGCATTCGCCAGATTGAATATGGTGTTGCAGAGAACGACATCAAGAACCGCTTTGCATCGTCGGTGAACTACGCGCTCCCGTTCGGCAAGAACTTCACGGGCTTCAAGAAGGCTCTGCTTGGCGGCTATCAGATAAACTCCATCGCGGTGTGGCAGAGCGGCAAGCCGTTCGACATCGTCAACAGCGGTTCAGGCAATGACGTCACCACGGAGACGATTGGAAGCAAGACCTACACCGATGCGTTCAGCAACCGCTCCACGCCGCAGAACAGCGGTGGTCCGGATCGTCCTAACATCGTGGGCAACCCGCATGTTGGACATCCGACGCTGGGCGCGTACTTCAACACGGCAGCGTTCGCCCCGCAGCCCATGGGGACGATCGGCACAACGCAGCGCGATGCGCTCTTTGGGCCGCACTACCGCCACGTTGACCTGTCGCTCTTCAAGGACTTTACGGTCACCGAGCGAGTTGGTCTCCAGTTCCGTGCGGAGTGCTTCAACGTCTCCAACACACCGAGCTACTACCTGAATGATGGCAGTGGCAACGTGCAACTCGGCAACAGCTCCTTCGGCACGGTAACAAACGCGGACCCGAACTATACTCCGCGCCAGTTCCAGTTCGCATTGAAGGCGTCGTTCTAAGCAGCAGCGGCAGGTCGCAATCACTCTCGGGCCGCCGGACAGCAGAGTTCCATGTCCGGCGGCCTGTGTGTCTCTTGGCAACACGGCTTCTCATGCAGGAGGGTTATGTTCGGCAATATTTCCAGACGCGCACTCGCACGTCTGCTCGGTGGCTCAGCGGCTGCTGCAACTCTTCCGAATCTGGTGTCTGAATCGGGTGCACAGACTCCTGCCGAGCGCGTGGCGGGGCATCGCAGTTTTCCTCCAGGCTTCCTTTGGGGATCGGCCACGGCCTCGTACCAAGTGGAAGGTGCAGTGCATGAGGGGGGGCGCGGTCTCTCTATCTGGGACACGTTCTCGCATATGCCGGGCAAGGTCGATAATGGCGACACTGGCGATGTGGCAGACGACTTCTATCATCGCTACCGCGAAGATATTCAACTGATGAAGAACCTCGGGCTGAAGAGCTTCCGCTTCTCGGTGGCGTGGACTCGTATCTTCCCGAATGGCACTGGCGCGCCGAATCAGCAGGGCGTTGATTTCTATCTTCGGCTTACGGATGCTCTGCTGGAGGCGGGGATCCAGCCGTTCTGCACGTTGTATCACTGGGATCTGCCGCAGGTATTGCAGGACCGAGGTGGATGGGAGAACCACGACACTGCGAAGGCCTTCGCCGACTATGCGGGGTATACCGTGAGTAAGCTCGGCGATCGCGTGAAGCACTACATGACGATGAACGAACTCCGCACGTTCGTAGAGGTTGGCAACCAGGAAGGCCGACACGCACCGGGCCTCAAACTATCACGAGGCCGGCTTGCTCAGCTTACGCATCACGTGGTGCTGGGCCACGGGATGGCGGTGCAGGCGATACGCGCGAATGCGCCCGCGGGAACGAAGGTTGGCGTTGCGGAGAATCCTGTAGCGACGACGCCGGTCATTGAATCGCAGGAGCATATTGAAGCAGCCCGCAAAGCCTTTCGCGAAGAGAACGCGATGTATCTGACGGTCATCAAGGAGGGACGTTACACGGAGCAGTATCTCAAACGGCTAGGCAGCGACGCGCCGAAGTTTACTGCGGAAGACCTGCGCATCATCTCGAGCCCCATGGATTTTGTGGGGACCAATGTGTACCAGCCGGCATACGTACGCGCTGATGCGAACGAGCGTGGCTATGCGATGGCGCCACCACCAGCGTCCTATCCGCACATGTACAGCCCGTGGCTTACGATAGGCCCCGAGGCTTTGTACTGGGTGCCGAAGCTGGTGAGCGAGCTTTGGGATGTGCGCGAGATCTACATCACAGAGAACGGGACGTCTTCGACGGATACGATCGCGGCCGATGGGCATATCTACGACACGGACCGGGTGATGTTCCTTCGCAACTACCTGACGCAACTGCAGCGGGCCGTCAGCGAAGGTGTGCCGGTGAGAGGCTATTTCCTGTGGAGCCTGCTCGACAACTTCGAATGGGCCGATGGTTACGACAAGCGCTTTGGGATCACATATGTCGATCTGCACACGCAGAAGCGAACCCCAAAGCTGAGTGCAAAGTTTTACGCGGAGGTTATTCGGACGAGCCGGGTCGCATAGTGTTCGAGACGGCACGGTGTGCTGTGCTGTAACTCACGTTCTGAAGATGTCTGTTGGTGGATGGCTGCGTTGGAACTGCGCAGCCATTTTTTTTGTCAGAGGCACTTCGCACAGCAACGTCCCAGGTTTCCCAGGTAAGGGTGAACCTTGGGAGGACGATAGAGCCTTCTCTGAATGCTTGATTTGAATGGTCGGGGCGATTGGATTCGAACCAACGACCCCCTGCTCCCGAAGCAGGTGCGCTACCAGGCTGCGCTACGCCCCGATCCCTGGTGTTTGAACTTCGGTGAACAAGTGCAGACGCACCGGCGGGGAAAGCTCATGCCGTGCCCCTGCTTACCGACTGTCTCAGTCTACCAGAACTTTAGCTGACGCGGTGTGGGGTGCCTCGCCGCTGCTGGAAGAGCCGTCCGGGAACGTTGATCGCGCTCGTATCTGCGTCGTCTGGTCTTCTGTCACGGACATCTGCATAGGCAAAACGAGATGAGGGCGCGATCGGTTTGATCGCGCCCTCATCTCATTGCCGTTTTGGTCTCCGTCCCTTTACTGCTGGGGCGGAATCCCCGTTCTGGCTGCCATTGGTTTGCGCTTGTGGAGCGGCTTCAGCCCAGCCGACGTGGTGCCGTAGGCCTGGCCGTGCCGCTTGATCGTCGACTCATCGAAGACCTGCGTGTTGGCATCGTTGAAGGTAGCGCCCGCCGGCACCAGCACATCGTTGACGGTGCGACCGGAGGTATCGCCGACGCGAAGCTCAACGCGAGCCGGGTCGATGCCCTTTTCCTGCACCAGGTACTGGCGTGCATTCATGGCGCGTTCGGCAGCGGATTGTGGCACCTCATCGGGCGAGGCATTGCCGATCATCACCAGCTTCGCATCGGTGTGCTGTTGCATGGAGAGTGCGACGTCGTCGAGACATCCCTTGGCTTCGTTGTCGACGCGGACGGGGCGGCGCTTGTCGCGGCTGAAGGCGATGCTGCAGAGGCTCTGCGTCTGCGGAATCACCGGCACCGGCAGCGCGTTGACCGTGACACTGGTCGCCGCCGTGGCCGACTGGCCGAGGTCATCGACGGCACTGCAGCCGATGTTGATCAGCGTTGCGCCGAGACCTGCGGTGTTCAGCGTGGCTGTGGTGCCGTTGCTCGTGATCTGGCCGGCGGAGGTGGTGTATGAGTAGGTCAGCGGGCGGTTCTGCGGGCTCGTGCCTACCGTGCTGATCTGGACGCCGGTACCCGACGTGACCGTGCTCGGATTGGCGGAGCAGGTGACGGTGGGAGGCTCAAATGCCTTGACAGTGAACGGCGCAACGCAGGATGCCTGCTGGCTGGCCCTGGCGCCCTGGCTCACATGGCCGCTGACCGTGTACTGTCCCGGAGCCAGGCCTGTGGTGTCGATGGTTGCCGTCTCGCCCTTGGAGGTGACCTGCCCCCCGTTGGCGGTCCAGGTGTAGTCGGCCTTGTGCCTGGGGTTCAGGTAGAGCGTGCTTCCGGTGACGGTGACGGGGTCGCCGGGATGAATGCTGACGGGCTCCGCGGTGCAGCCCAGCATGACGGACTGCGATACCTCAGGCGCGCCGAAGCGATAGACCAGGCCGCCCGAGAGGTGTACGGCCTTGAGATCGCCCACTCCGCCCAGCGTCTGGTTGTAGACGGCGGGGTGCGGGAAGTGGGTGTGCGAGTAGTCCACGTCCGCCTGTACGGCCCGGACGGCAAGATGCTTGTTCCAGAAGGGAAGGACGAGGTCGACGCCACCGCCGCCGGTGACTCCCGTGCCCCACGTGATGGGCTGCGCTGCTGGGCCGCCGGCGCGAACGCCGCCTGCCAGCAGGTGGACGAACGGCACCACGGGGCCGAGCTGCCACCGAACCACCGGGCCAGCTTCGGCCGAGGTGAAATGGTTGTCGCACTGCCAGCCGTAACACGTCGGCAGGAACGAGTAGTGCTCCAGCGAACCGGAGAAATAGACCCCCTGCACCTGCACGCCGAACCAGTGGTTGAAGTAGCCGGTGACGCTGGCCGTGGCGTTGAGATTCGAGGTCGGCGTGTAGGAGATCTGGTTGACGGCGCTATTGAAAGGCCGCAGATAGCCGTAGCCGCCGTAGATCTCGAAGTGGGTATCGGGGTATTCGGAGGCCGATTTGGGGGCCTGGGCAGACAAGGCCGCCGGGGCCAGTGACAGGCCAAGGGCGATGGCGGAGGAAAGGATCGTGCGACGCAGCATCAGGCAGATGTCTCCCAGTGGACGCTTGATATAGTCGTTTCCACGTTAGCGCGGATACTTGCCGAACGCGCGCGGAATCTCGACTTGCGGCTCCAAGATAGGTACCTGTGTGATGCATGGGCGAGCGCGGGGTTTGCTCCGCAAGGGCCCGGGTTTGCCCCGCGCGGCCCGGGAACGTACAATCGAGAGGATGAACCTGCTCTCGACACTCGGCGTCCGCTGTTGTGCCTCGGGGGCGTGTTGTCTCTCCGGCTGTTGTTGCGAGCTTTAGTTCGCCCTTCCGGAGCCGCCTGAAGGTTCTATCCCGAACCCGGCGACTTTTTCCCCACTCCACAATCTGATCCTCAGCGCCTCGGCATCTTCGCCTTTGGCTGCTGTCCTCACCGGAGGCCCCTCGTGTCCACAATCGCCGATGCTCCAATTGATGTTGCACAGCTTCATCGCGAGCGCATGAATCATCTTCAGGCGCTCGAAGCGGAGAGCATCTATATCCTTCGCGAAGCTGTCGCTGAGTTTGCCCGGCCAGTCATGCTCTACTCCATCGGCAAGGACTCCAGCGTGATGCTGCGGCTGGCGCAGAAGGCGTTCTTCCCCGGCAAGATCCCTTTTCCTTTGCTGCACGTGGACACCAGCTACAAGTTCCCCGAGATGATCGCCTTCCGCGACCGGTACGTGAAGGAGATTGGTGCCGAGCTGATCGTGCACCGCAACGAAGAGGCCATTGCCGACGGTGCGAGCCCCTGGAAGCTGGGCACCCAGAACTGCTGTGGCGCGCTGAAGACGCGCAGTCTCCTCGACGGGCTGGAGGAGGGTGGCTTCGATGCCGCGTTCGGTGGGGCTCGCCGCGACGAAGAGAAGTCCCGCGCCAAGGAGCGGGTCTACAGCTTCCGCGACAGCGCAGGCCAGTGGGACCCCAAGAACCAGCGCCCGGAGCTGTGGCAGCTCTACAACTCCCGGCTGCGGAAGGGCGAAAGCATCCGGGTCTTCCCGTTGAGCAACTGGACGGAGCTCGATATCTGGCTCTACCTCTACTCCGAACAGATTCCCATCGTGCCGCTGTACTTCGCCGAAGAGCGCGACGTGGTGGTGCGTGGTAACACGCTGACCCTGGTCGATGAGACGACGCGACTTCTGCCACACGAGAAGGTGGAGAAGCGTAAGGTGCGCATGCGTTCGCTTGGCTGCGCGCCTTGCACAGGCGCCATCGAGAGCGATGCCGATACCTTGCCGGCGATCATCTCTGAACTCATCACCTTCCGTCGCAGCGAGCGTGAGAACCGTGCCATCGACCATGACGAAGAAGGTTCGATGGAGCTGAAGAAGCGCGAAGGATATTTCTAGAGGCTGTTGCTTGCCATTGGCTCTTCGACGTTGTGATTCACCGCACGCCACACAACGACCAGCAACGCAGTCTCTCCCGATTGATCTCAAGGACCACCGCCATGTCGACATTGATTACCGACCCCCGCGAAGCTGCCTTTCGCGCCTTCCTCGACGCTCACCTCGACCAGGAGCTGCTGCGCTTTACGACAGCGGGCTCCGTGGATGACGGGAAGTCGACCCTCATCGGCCGTCTGCTGCATGACACCCGCTCGGTCTATGAAGACCAGCTCGCTGCCGTGCGCGCCAGCCGCGTAAACCGCGCAGGCAATGGCCAGGTCGATCTCTCGCTGCTCACCGATGGCCTCCGCGCCGAGCGCGAGCAGGGCATCACCATTGACGTTGCCTATCGCTACTTCTCGACGTCGAAGCGCAAGTTCATCATCGCGGATACACCCGGCCATGAGCAGTACACCCGCAACATGGCGACCGGAGCTTCGACCGCTGATGTGGCGATTGTGCTCATCGACGCGGCTGCCTTCGTGAAGGCCGATGGCCTGTTGCCGCAGTCGCGCCGCCACACCAACATCGCTTCACTGCTGCGCATTCCACACGTGGTCGCTGCCGTGAACAAGATGGACCTTGTTGGCTACTCGGCTGAGGTCTTCGACCGCATCGCTGCTGAATTCACCAAGCTTTCAGCCGAGCTCCAGCTCGAGAGCGTAGCTCTCGTTCCGGTCAGTGCGCTGGCGGGGGACAACGTCGTCGATCCCTCAAAGAACATGCCCTGGTACACCGGGCCGACGCTGCTCGAATACCTGGAGACGGTGCAGTTGCAGGTGCGCGATGAGTCGCAGCAGCCGTTGCGCTTTCCGGTGCAGCTCGTCGTGCGTCCCGATGCAAACTTCCGCGGCTTCGCAGGACGCATCGAGCGCGGTGAACTTCGCGCAGGACTCAGCGTGCGGGCGCTGCCTTCAGGCCGCGTGACGAAGGTCAAGTCGATCGTGACCTACGATGGCGAGCTGAAGAGTGCGGCCTCGCCGCGCTCCGTCACGGTGGAGCTTGAGGACGAGATCGATCTTTCCCGCGGCGAGATGCTCATTGCGGAGAACGAGACTGCGCCACTGGTGACGAATCGTATCCGCGCCATGCTGGTCTGGATGCTCGAGCAGCCGCTTGAGCTGGGGACGAATTACCTGCTGAAGCACACCACACGCACCGTGCGTGCGACCGTCAGGGCCATCCGTCATCGCATCGACGTAAATACCGGCGAGCGTCTCGCCGCGACGAAGCTCAACCTCAACGATATCGCCGAGGTAGAGCTCGAGACCAGCCTTCCGCTCTTCTTCGATCCCTATGCCGAGAGCCGTGCGATGGGCTCGTTTATCCTCATTGATCCCGTGACCAACGCGACCGTGGGCGCTGCCATGATCGTCGCTGCGGCGGACGAAACCTCGGGCTCCGAGCCAACCGCAAGCCTTCGGCGCTTCGCGTTTGTACACTTGAGCGGCGACGATGCTGCCGCTCGCGCAACCGCGCTGCGTGAGTCGCTGCTTGCCATCGGCCGCAACGCCATCATCGTCGACGATGCGAAGATCTCACCGTCCTCGCTACCCTCAGTCGCCCGCGCACTGGAGCTCGCCGGCGTCATCGGCATCTCGGCGCGGGAGCAGCTCGACGAGGTTTCGCTGGTGGCATTACGCGAGTCCGCCGGGGAGGCGTTCTTCACCGATGAAGTCGCGGCAACCCACTGGATTCAAGCTACAGAGTAAGGCCGTCGGGCCATAGGAGCACGCATGACTGAGACCATCACCAATCTCACCGAACAGGCGGAAGCGCTCTCGGCAGCTGAGCTCGTCGATGCAGTCGTCGAGGCCTCCAGTGGCAAGGATGTCTGCTTCACCTCGAGCTTCCAAACCGAGGACATGGTCGTGCTGCACCTGCTGAAGCAGCGCCTGCCCGATGTGCCCGTGATCTTCCTCGAGACGGGCTATCACTTCGTCGACCTGATTGAGTACCGGGATCGCGTCGTGAGGGAGTGGAACCTGAACCTCGTGAATGCGCTACCGCAGACCACGCTCGCAGAGCACGAAGCCCAGTTCGGCCTGCTGCACATCATCGATCCGGGACAGTGCTGTGCGATCCGCAAGGTTGAGCCTTTGATGCGTTCGCTCGAGCCATTTTCATGGTGGTTCACGGGGCTGCGCCGCGAACAGTCGCCCACGCGCGCGAACCTGAAGAAGGTCGAAGACCATAAACTGCCCACCGGCAAGATGATGAAGAAGGTGAGCGTGCTCGCGGACTGGACCTGGGCGCAGGTCGATGCCTACGCGACGGAGCACAGCATCCCCCGGCTGTCGCTGTACGATCGCGGCTATACGTCGATTGGCTGCGAGCCCTGCACGAAGGTTCCCGAGGCCGGGGCTGATCCCCGCAGCGGACGCTGGGGCGGCGCGAAGCTGGAGTGCGGCATCCATACCTTCAGCGAGAAGGCGTAAATTGAGAGCAGTCGTCACGCGATTGCTTGCCTGACGTAACAAGGATTCTGCCCGATGCGCGAGCGCCGCAACATCGTTGAGCTTTGGAAGCGCGGCAACGCCGTGGCAATGGCCACACTGGTGCGCGTGGAAGGCTCGAGTTACCGGCGCGCCGGGGCGCGGCTGTTGATTGCCAGCAACGGCGAGTATGCGGGGGCGATCTCCGGTGGTTGCCTGGAGGCCGAGGTGCTGCGCAAAGCGCAGTGGATGGTGCGCGACGGAGCTCACATCGAGCGCTACTCGACACTCTTCGACGACACCGCTGATATCCCCTATGGGCTTGGCTGCGGCGGTACGGTCGATGTGTTGCTGGAACCCGCCGACACCGCTGAGTTCGAAGCACATCTCGAAGCGCTGGAAGCTTCGCTCCGCGGCGAGCGACGTCGCATCATCACGCAGCTGCCGGAGGGCGGTGCGAAGTTCGCGCGATGCGTGCTGGATGCTGCCGGCTCTGCGGTCTTTCGCAGTGGCCCTGCAGTCATCGATGCTTCGCTGCCTCTGTATGACGAAATCCTTGCAGCTCCGCAGCGGCTGATCGTCTTCGGCGCCGGGGACGACGCGCAACCCATGGTTCGCATGGCGAACATGCTCGGCTGGCGCACTGTCGTCCTCGACAGCCGCGCGCAGTGGGCGAAGCGCGAACGCTTTCCCGAAGCGGAGATCGTTGCCACGTCTGTGTCCGGCTTCACAATCGAGCGGGACGATGCGGTAGCGATTCTCACACATAGCTATGAGCAGGATCGCGAATGGCTCACGCGCTCGCTCGCCGCACACCCACGTTATCTCGGTTTGCTTGGGGCGAGGCATCGCAGCGCGTTACTGGTCAGAGACGCCGCGAGCGAACTCGGCTGGACGCTGGAGCGCGCCTGCGCTGGACTCTTTGCTCCCGTCGGCATGGATCTTGGCGGCGACGGCGCAGAGGCCATCGCGCTGGCTGTGATTGCGGAGATACAGGCCTGCGTGCAGGGCAAGATTGGATCCTCGCGCCGCATGACCGCAGAGATGGTGGAAGAGCAGGTCACGCGCGGATCGGCCGCTCGTTACCAGCAGACGCAGTGTGCCTTGTGAGTTCGCAAGCTTCACCGCGAATCGCGACGGTGGTGTTGGCGGCGGGGCTTTCGACGCGCCTCGGCCGGCCGAAACAGCTCGAGGTGCTTGATCCCGATTCGGGTGACACTCTCGTCGAGCGCGCCGTACGCTCCGCGATCGCCGCGGGTCTCTCGCCCATTGTTGTGGTCATCCGCAGCGAAGAACTGCTGGCTCCATTGCAAGCCCTCGGAGCGATTGTGCTGTTCAATCGGCAGAGTTACAAAGGGCTTGCGTCATCAATTCGTGTCGGCGTCGAGGCTGCGTTGCAGCTTGAACTTGACGGCGTGGTGCTGATGACCTGCGACCAGGTCGCACTTACCGCAGACCATCTTCGCGAGCTGTTGACCGCGCCAGATCGAGTGACTGGCTCGTATTACATGAGCCGCATTGGAGTGCCGGCGTACTTTCCACGCGCGAGCTTCGAAGCTCTCCTGCAACTGGACGGCGACGTTGGCGCGCGCGAACTTCTGCGCGGCGCACGCAGCGTTGCTTGCGAGGAGCTTGCACTCGACGTGGATACAGAGCAGGACCTGAAGCGTGCCAGGGAGTTCGTCGTGAAGTCGCGATCCTAGACCGTCATCGTGGTGCTGACTAGAGGACGAGTGAGCGGAGAAACTCCTCAAGCAGGTTCGCCGCAACGATAGAGCGATAGCGCCCGGTGGAGCGGATGTCGTCGATCGGTTTAGCTTCGAACGCAAGAGCCGCGCGGCCGGCTCGCACCGTCGCTTCAAGGTCGGCCTTCGCAATCGACAAGCCCGTCAATGCCGCTTCGATCCCCGTGCAGCGCAGCGGACGGTCCGCGAGCGATGCTGCGCCGATGCGGATCTCGGCAATCGTCTCGCCATCGAGCTTTGCGAGGCACGCGAGCGCGGTCTTGGAGATGGCCTGCGCATTGCGCGTGCCGACCTTGCGAATGTGCTGCTTCCACCCAGCGAACGTGCGCGGCACAGTGATGGTGTGCAGCAGTTCGTCGGGTCGCAGCGCCGTGCGTTTGTAGCCGAGATGGAACTCCGTGTAAGGAACGGTCCGCGTCCCATTGGTGCTGATCAGCGTGACGGTCGCTCCATAGGCGAGCAGGGCGGGAGGTGTATCGGCCGCGGGCGACGCGTTGCAGATGTTGCCGCCCAGCGTGCCGCGATTCTGGTTTGCCACCGAGCCGGTCCAGGAAGCAGAGCTCGCCAGCAGTGGAAGATCGCGGGCGATGTCGGCGTTGCGGCGAATGTCGGTGAACGTGGTCCCGGCACCGATGTGGATCGCATCGTCGTCAACGCGGATGAAGCGCAGCTCCTTCAGGTGATTGATGGAAAGAAGCGACTTTGCGGCAAGGCGGCCGACGCCAAGCGCGACCATCAACTCCGTGCCGCCAGCGATGGGCGTGTGCTTTCCGGGCTCAGCCGCAAGCTGCGCGAGCACAGCAGCGAGCGTTGTCGGCGCGGTAAGTTCGTATTGAGTGACGTCAGAGCGCATAAGGGAAAGAGGCGAGATACGAGATACGAGGTGCGAGGGACGGGTTGCGGTCTGGAATGACTATGTGCTGATTGTTGTAAGCGCTTGGGCGGCCTTCTGCACCGACTCGAAGATGCGCATGTAGCCGGTACAGCGGCAGAGGTTTCCGGCGAGGCCTTCCTTGATCTGCTCCAACGTCGGGTTGGGGTACTTGTCGAGCAGATGATGCGTGGCGAGGATCATGCCTGGCGTGCAGATGCCGCACTGCGCTCCGCCGTTCTCGAAGAAGCACTGCTGGATGGGATGCAGATGGGCGGGTTCTCCTTCTGCCGCAGCGCTGGGTGCGACGCCTTCGATCGTGCAGACGGATGCTCCATCCGCGTGCAGAGCCGGCACAAGGCAGCTGTTCACCAGCTCGCCGTTCATCAGCACGGCACACGCACCACACTCGCCTTCGCCGCAACCTTCCTTGGTGCCGGTCAGGTGCGCGTCCTCGCGTAGAACATCGAGCAGCCGCTTCATCGGTGGCACGTCGAGAGACTGGCTCGTGCCATTGATCGTGATCTGAATGGTGCTCATCTAAACCGTGACCTCAGGAGCTTCCACTTCGGTGTCGCGGTCGACGGTAGCGTCGATGTCTTCACTGCCGCCGTGCAGATGGCCGAGCGAGGTGAAGCGTTCGAAGATGTCTTCGGGCAGCAGTGGAATGCTGTGGAAGCTGACGCCGGTTGCGTTCTCGATGGCGTTGAGGATCGCGGGACCGGGGCCGTCCATTGGCAGCTCGCCGATGCCCTTGGCGCCTCCGGGGCCGTGCACGCTGGGAACCTCTTCGAAGTGCACATGGATCTCGGGAAGATCGGCGCTCGTGGGCATGATGTAGTTGGTCATCTGGTTGTTCATCATGCGACCCTCCTTCCATTCGCAACGCTCGTAGATCGCGTAGCCAATGCCTTGGGCTACGCCGCCTTCGATCTGGCCCTTCGCGAGCACGGGGTGCAGCACGCGGCCCACCTCCTGCAGCGCGTCGAAGCGCGTGCAGGTCGCCTGATAGGTGTTCATGTCGACGGCGACCTCTGCAACGTAGATGGCCCACGCAAAGCCCGGATAGGCCTCGCCGCGATAGAGCTGATCGTCCCAGAACACGGGCGCCTGCGGCTCATAGCGTACGGAGGTGCGGAGTGTTTCGTGCTCTGCGAAGTACCGTTCTGTGGCGGCGAAGAACGTGTCGCGGTCGCATGTTTCAGGTAGAGCAGAGTACGTGCGAAGTGTTTCGAGCAGCTTCAGCGACGCGCGTTCGACGAGCTTGCCCACGATCATTGCAGTACGGCTCGCCACCGTGGGACCGGAGTTTGGCACGACCGCCGTGTCGATCTTCGCGAGATACACATCGTCATAGGCAATACCCAGCGTATGTGCTGCCACCTGGCTAAGGATAGTATTTGTGCCCTGGCCAAACTCTGTTGAAGAGACGAGCACGCATACGCGTGCGGGCTGGCCGGCAGTGGCCTTATCGACGCGCAGCACGACCTCGGAGTTGAGCCGTCGTTCGCCTGAGCCGGTGAAGCCAGCACCATGCAGGAAGGCCGCGAAGCCCACGCCGCGCTTGATCGGCGAAGTCTTGTTCTCTTCTGCAAAGCGGGCCAGCTTCTCGTGATAGCCATGCTCCTTCAGAACGCGTGTGAGCATGGCGTTCATGTCGAAGGCTTCGTGAAGCTTCTGGCCGGTGACCGTAACGTCTCCGGTGCGGAGGAAGTTGCGGCGACGCAGTTCTTCTGGCGTAAGGCCGACGACCTTCGCAACGCGGTCCATGTGGCGCTCGATGCCGAAGAGTGCCTGCGGCGCACCAAAGCCGCGGAAGGCGCCGTGCGGAGGAATGTTGGTTGCCATGGCCTTGGACCGCACCCGCAGGAAGGGCCAGCGATACGGCCCTGGCGCATGCAGTGTGGCGCGTGAAAGAACCGTGGGCGAGAGCGTGGTGTAGGCCCCACCATCGAGCGCGACTTCAATCTCCGCACCCAGCAGCATGCCGTCCTTCGAGAGCGCCGTCCTATGGCGTGTGCGCGACGGATGGCGTTTGGTGGTGCCGGCCATATCCTCGGCGCGGTCGTAGACGATCTTCACCGGATGGCCGCACTTCATCGCGAGCAACGCAGCGTGCGATCCGATCACGGAAGGAAAGTCTTCCTTGCCACCGAAGGCTCCGCCGGTCTCGACCTGGATGACGCGGCACTTGTCTTCGGGAAGATTGAAGACGACCGTCAGCGCGTGTACGAGATAGTACGGGCATTGCATGGAGCCCTGCACGCAGAGGCTTTCGATGTTGCCGTGCTCGTCGCGAAAGCACTCGGCGATGACGCCGTTGTTCTCGATATAGAGCTGCTCCTGCGCGCCCGTAGAGTATTCGCCTTCGACGATGAAGGCCGCTTCTTCAAAGGCCTTTGCAAGGCCAGCTTCGGTCTCCTTTGCCTCGCCGGAGTACAGCTGGTATTGGCGGAAGCAGTTGGCGGAGCCGAAGGTTGCAGAGCCTGCAGCTTCGTTGGGCTCCCACATGATGCGCTCCGCGTCGCCGCTCTCGACGGCAGCCTCGCTCTCTTCGATGGTGAACACCCCGGGCAACGGGTCGTACTCGATGCGGATCGCGGCCTTCGCCCGAAGCAGAGCGGCCTTGCTGGGATGAGCGATGAGGAGGATCGGCTCTTCGGGATGATTCACGAAGCCGTCCGCCAGGCAGGGATGATCCTTGATGAGGTGGACGATCACGTTCTCGCCGGGGATATCCGAGGGACGTACGATGGCGTACTCACTCCAGTCGATCTCATCGGAGAAGGTGATCGAGCGGATGCGTCCGCGCGCAATCGTACTGCGCACGGTGGCGCCATGCCACATGCCGGGAAGCTCGATGTCGTCGATGTACCTGGCGGCGCCCAGCACCTTCGCGCGGCCCTCCTTGCGGAGGGGAGAGGCGCCGATAAGGCTTGGAGGTTCAGGCATCAGATTTGCTCGCGACTTGGATTCGAGTATCCGATGAGAATAGTACGAAACGGGGCTCCGGCGCTACGGCCAGGATGGATCGTCGGCGCGGCTGATGGAAGCTGGAGAGGTTTCAGATGATGAGAGGCGGGCACAGCGTGGTGAAGCTCATTGCGATGCTGGCGGTGTTTGCGGGGACATCGCACGCCGAGTTCGCTCCCCCGAAGCAAGTGGCCGCGGGTGTTTGGTTTATGGAAGGAGACCCGCACAAAGGCTATGCGAACACCGTCGTGATCGAGATGCAGCGCTACCTCATCGTGGTGGATGGCAGCTACCCGGGCCGGGTCGAGGAGCTGCTGCAGGAGATTCCGCGGCTCTCGCCCAAGCCGATTCGCTATGCCTTCATGACCCACCATCATGGTGACCACGCCTACGGCAATGCGTTGTGGACGAAGGCCGGCGTCACGACGCTCGCAACGCAGGGCGTGCGCGAGGAGATGGATCGCTACGAGCCTGAGCGCTGGCTTACCACCAAACCAAAGCGCGAGGACATGTGGACCTTACCGTATGACGATGTCGAACGACCTCGGCAGACCTTTCGCGGACGGAAGTTTGTGCTCAAGGATGGCACGCGCGAGGTCGACTTTCTGTATATGGGCTGGGGACATACACGTGGCGATGGCTATGTATGGCTGCCCAGGGAGCATGTCCTGTGCACCGGTGATGCAGTCGTGAATGGGCCGCGCAATAAGCTGTGGGATGCGGACCTGGCCAACTGGCCCCATGTGATTGAGAGGGCTGAGGCTCTGCGACCGGAGATCGTGCTGCCTGGCCACGGTCAGCAGGGTGGGATGGAGATGCTGGAGGGCCAGGCACGCTTCCTGCGAGATCTTCGGAATGCCTGCGAAGAGTATCTGCGCCGCGGACTCAGCGTCGAGCAGGCGACAAAGTCGCTCAAGCTTCCCGCCGTCGACGCGACTTGGGTCCGCGACGATATGACGCAGGACATCGAGATTGAGTACTCGGAGATCAAGGCAGGGAAACCCGCTGGATCACTCCCGCACACCTGGCAGTGATGGTGGCGCGGGAGCTATCGTCCCTGCGCTGCCAGCTTGTTCTGGATGAGCTCGGCCAGGTGGCCGACGTTGTGGATCGACTCCAGCTCGGCGGTGTGGAACTTCACACCGAACTTCGCTTCCACGGCGACAATCAGGTTGATGTGGTTGAACGAATCCCAGTCGGGTACGTCCGCGGCCGTCAGTGTTGGGACGGCGACGAGTTCTTCGTCGTCGAAGAGATCACGAAGGATGGACGTGAGCTGGTCGTAGATGGCTTGCTGCTGCATGAATCCTCAACAGGGATTATAGCGAGCGGGGCCACCGGCTCAGGCTTCGACTTGTTGATCAGACATAGGTTCTGCAGCCATGGTTCCATTTGCCGCCTCGATTGCCGTGGCCCATTTCCGTCGCGGGCAACACTTTAGCACGACACGGCGATGGTGCCTACATTTGTTGCCTTCAAAAATGACGGAGCTTCGAACGCGCAGGCTCGGGCTCGGTCAATGGTTGTGATTCTGTGGGTTTCGCCACAAACGGGCGATCGATGTTGCGTTCGATCGACCGCGTCACAAGATCGCGCGAGCCCAGCCCAATGGCCAGCGCCAGCGTAAGAACAATCCCCCCAAATAAGATGCCGAAGGCCAGCTCAACGATGTGTCCACCGACCTGCAGGTGGTCCAGCGCCATCGCTCCCGCCAGCACCAGGACGAGCCACTTCACGCCCAGCGAAAGGAACCGGGCATATTGCATCTGTGCGTTCACCGCGCCGATAAGAACGGAACGCGCCAGGAACCGCGCGAGGATCGATCCCGCCAGCACAATGAGCACCGCTCCGGTGATGTGTGTGACGTAGGGCAGGAGGAAGATGGAGATCGTTGAGTTGGCGGAGTACGAAGCGTCGAAGGCCGAAAGTCCCACCGCCACGCCGATCAGCACGCAGCCCCAGAAGACGAAGCGCGAGGCCAGCAGCGTGGGAGAATGCGACGGCGACCAGTCGGCGACCGAGGCGTTCGTGTTGATGGGCTGACGCGACGCCAGGCGTTCGTCGAATCGCACCGAAACGAGGACGCGGCGGAGCAGCACGCTCAGCCCCCAGCCGATGAGGGTAAAGAAGACCACCGCCAGCAGGAACGCCGCGATGCCCGGCAGGAAGTTGGCCAGCACGAGCACCACGCGGTGCATCGATTGACGTAATGCGGAGCCGATTTGCTGTCCCATGGGTACCTCTCTTTGCGTTCGTCCGACGTAGGTTGCAGGGCCGTCGATTTCAGGCCTAAGGGTTGAATCGATCCGGCCAGCGCCAACGCGCGACCACGTAACCGCGCTCGAGCTCGAAGGCCTGCGCGGTCTCTGTCATCATTTGCGCCGCTGAGGCTGGATCGACCTCAGCCGCGCGGGCATGCGATGCGACCCAGGCCATGTACAGCGGCGTAAACGCTCCCAGCAGGTGGCCCCGGTTGAGGGTCCGCAGCCGGTACGCCAGCGCGAAGTCGTACACGATGCGGGCCCATACCTGCGGAGCCACCGAAAAGCTCTCGGGCGGCGCAAGAGATAGCCTCTTCAGCGCCAGCAGCGTCTGTGGCGGAAGCAGCAGCGACCAGAGCTCCTGCAGGCTCTTGTAGGCAAGCCGGAAGTTGTCGATCAGCTCCAGCACCTCGGGCGAGACCTCGACCGCGCTGGTGGGTGGCGGGTGCGGAATCCCCGCCTGCGCGGAGGGTATCCCCGCAGCTCCAGTGGGAGCAAAGATGCGCGCTCGCTGCCAGTAGCTGGCCTTGGTCTCGATATCCGCAAAGAGCGAGGCCGCAACCGCGGTGAAGAGTTCATTGAAGGTGCTCTCGGGAGGATGTGGCAGCGTGTAGCCCTCGAGCGTCACCTCGCGAATGTGGCAGCCCGCGACGGCAGCCTCGCTCACCGGCCACAGCATCGCATCGTTGGCCGCGCTGGCAGATCGATGCGCCACCGTGCCGAGTCTCTCCAGCAGGCGTCGCGACAAGAGGGCGTCCGTCGGCAAGGGATAATGCACGTCCGCTGCAAAGAGCGCCCGCGTCAGTGGGTACAACAGCGCCGCGTTGACCAGCCCCTGCTCTTCGCCCGGCATGGGGCGTGGCGTTACGAGGTCGACTGGCCGGTCTCCGCTGGTATCGGCCAGCTTGCGCAACGCCCCCGGTGTCGCCCATGGGCCATGCGATCCCAGCAGGAGTGCGTAAGGAGCGTCATAGTCGCGAGCCGCGTGTGCCGCTTCGGCGAAGTCAGTCGCCGTCAACACCCACGCTCCCTGCGGTGCGAGCGTGTGCCGCACACCCCAGCGCATTCCCGGGGGCAGTGGCGAAGGCGCCGGCTCCGGGGAGATCACGACGATCGAGCTTCCGGCAAAGGCTGCTTCGAGCGCACTTACCGTCAGCGCGGAAGCCTCGCCCGGCTGGCCCGCCAGCCAGACCAGAAGCTCCGGCGTCGTCGCAGAACTTTCCCCAGCGGCGGAGTCGGTCGTCACTGAGGCGTGATTTGTTTCGAGCATGGGAGAGGTCGCCATCGTTTGTCTTTCAGTCTGTGCTCAGCGCGAGCAGTCCGTGAAGCGGCAGCGCCAGCCACGCAGGCCGGTTGTTCAGCTCGTACATCAACTCATAAGACGCCTTTTCGAGCAGCAGCGCACGCAGCAATTCATCCTGCTGAGCGGGCTGAGGAAGCAGCCCGTCGGTGTCGCGAAGAACCTCCCGGTAGGCATCGAGGAAAGCGGCGCAGGCCGCAGCCTCCCACAACGCGGCCCAGGAGCGCTGGTTCTCGACAGTCCCGTGAGGTTCACCCGTGCTCGCCGTCGCCAGGGCTGCGTACGTTGCATAGCTGAAGCTGCGCAGCATCCCGGCCACGTCCTTCAGTGGCGACTGTTTCTCGCGGCGCTCCGCGAGCGATCGTGCCGGCTCGCCTTCGAAGTCCACGAGGACAAACCCCGAAGCGGTGCGCAACGTCTGTCCGAGGTGATAGTCGCCGTGGACGCGAATTCGCTGGCCAAAGGACGCGGCAGCATCTCCCTGAAGCCCGCCAATCGCTTCAACCCGAGCCATCAGGCGCGCACGCTGCGCGGTCAGCTTCTGAGCCAGTTCCGCCTGGTCTCCGCTGAAGCTCGAGGCGCGATCCTCGAGCGCATTCAGGGCGTGTGTGACCTGGGCCGTGATGCGCTTCCGCTCACGCGCAAGCGCTGCATCGTCGTACGCCTCAGCCGCGAAGCCCGCATCAGCCGTCGGAGTGGCGAGTGCACGATGAAGCTCCGCGGTGATGCGTCCAAGCGTAGCTGCGGCCTCGAGACTGACTCCAGCCGCTGCCGTCAATTCAGCGGGAGGCAGGAACGTGGCAAGCGGATCTACCTTCTCCAGCACCGCGGGAGCAGGTTGGTCCTTCACCGCCGCAAGGAAGTTGATAAGCTCGCTCTGCATCCACTGCCAGCCGTCGCCTTCGTTCTTCGAAAACACCTGCAGGAAGGCGATGGTCGTGGCGTCGGACGCAATGTGCAAGTCGCCGAGGTAAGGCGCGATGTGAGGAAAATGAGCAACGTCGGTGAGGAACCTTGTGATCTCGACATCGGGGTTCTCACCCGAGCGCAAGCGGCGGAAGAGCTTGAGGATGGCGCGATCGCCGAAGAGGATGCTGGTGTTCGATTGCTCCACCGAACCCACGCGTGAGTCGACGTTCAGGTCGAGCTTCTTTAGCCCGGCGGAGTTGGCTGCAACCAGCGAGTAGGTTGCAGTGCTGCTGTCCGACTGCGCGAGGTTACCCGCCGCCGCGACCTCTTGCGCACCGCAGATCAGCTCCTTCAGTGCGTGCCGGAAGGCTTCGCTCGCCGTCGCATCGTAGACGATCTTGGTCTCTCCACCCTCTTCCAGCGCGGTGAGGATGGACTTTGTGGCGTCAGCGCGAACAGCCGTAGCTTCCTTGCCCGATGCGGTCGCGAGCGGCAGCTGATAGATTTCGTTTTTGCCACCATCTTCGAACTCAACCTCGATGCCTGCGAGAACCCCGGAGGTCTGCGGTACAGGCGTCGTCCACGCAATACGCGCCTTCGCGATGGTGCGGGACTTCGCTCCAAACCACCGCTGCCGCGCGAGAAACGCAGGGAGCGCGGCTTCGATAGCCTGCACACCCTGCGCGCCCGCGATGTCACCCAGGGTGTTCAACGATCCCGGCGTCTGCGCCACGGGAGCTGGTGTCGCCACGGCCGCGTCAACGTTGGCGGATTGCGTGATTTGCTGACCAGCCGCCGTCAGTGTGGCGGGGGCATCGACGAACGGCGCCTGCTGCGGTGCTGCTTGCTGCAGCTCGAGCCAGAAGAAGCTGTAAGGTGCGAGCGTCAGCGCGTAGGGCGTGTTGTCGATGGTGGGGAAGGGCACGTACCCGAGCATCTCCACCGGCACACGGCCTGCGTAGCGCGAGAGGTCCAGCTGGACCGGCTGCGCAAATCGTGACAGATTCGCAACGCAGAGCACCGTCTGCGACTGACCATCGTCGCCGTAGTAGCCGCTCTCCGGTTTGTACTCGCGAATGTAGGCGAGGATCTTGCGGTTATCGGGATGCAGGAATTCGAGCGTGCCGCGGCCGAAGACCTGGAAGAGCTTGCGCAGCGCGATCATGTTGCGCGTCCAGTGCAGCAGGCTCGAAGGGTCACTCTCCTGCGCTTCGACGTTGATCGCCTGGTAGCCCCAGATGGGGTCCATGATGACCGGGAAGTAGAGCCGCGCAGGCACGGCTTTGCTGAAGCCCGCGTTGCGATCCGAGTTCCATTGCATCGGCGTGCGCACGCCGTTGCGGTCGCCAAGATAGATGTTGTCGCCCATGCCGATCTCGTCGCCGTAGTAGAGGATGGGCGTGCCCGGGAAGCTGAATAGCAGCGAGTTCAGCAGCTCGATGCGGCGGCGGTTGTTGTCCAGCAGAGGAGCGAGCCTCCGGCGGATGCCCACGTTGATGCGCATGCGCGGGTCGGCCGAGTAGGCGAGGTACATGTAGTCGCGCTCGTCGTCGGTCACCATCTCCAGCGTCAGCTCGTCATGGTTGCGCAGGAAGAGACCCCACTGGCAGTTGGCGGGGATGGCCGGCGTCTGCGCCATGATGTCCGTGATGGGCAGGCGGTCTTCCTGACGTAGCGCCATGTAGATGCGCGGCATTAGCGGGAAGTGGAAGGCCATGTGGCACTCGTCGCCATCGCCGAAGTAGGGCCGCACATCCGCGGGCCACATGTTGGCTTCTGCGAGGATGAGCCGGTTCTCGTACTCCGCGTCGATGACCGCGCGGATCTGCTTGATGAGCACGTGCGTCTCGGGCACATTCTCGCAGCTGGTGCCATCGCGCTCGACGAGGTAGGGAATCGCGTCCAGCCGCAGACCGTCGACTCCCATGTCCAGCCAGAAGCGCATGGCGGTCAGGACCTCGTGCATGACCTGCGGGTTGTCGAAGTTCAGGTCCGGCTGATGCGAAAAGAAGCGATGCCAGTAGTACTGCTGCGCTACCTCGTCCCACGTCCAGTTGGACTTCTCCGTGTCGGTGAAGATGATGCGCACGCCTTCGAAGAGCTTGTCCGTATCGGACCAGACGTACATCTCGCGCTCGGGCGAACCCTTGGGAGCGCGGCGGGCCTTTTGAAACCACGGGTGCTGATCGCTGGTGTGATTGATGACCAGCTCGATCATCACCTGCATGTTGCGCGCATGGGCCGCGTCGAGGAACTGGCGGAAGTCCTGGATCGTGCCGTAGCTGGGGTTCACGCTGACATAGTCGGCGATGTCGTAGCCGTCATCGCGCAGCGGCGAAGGGAAGAATGGCAGGATCCAAAGGCATGTGACACCGAGGTCCGAGAGGTAGTCGAGCCGTGAGATGAGCCCCTGAAAGTCGCCGATGCCGTCCGCGTTGGAGTCAGCGAAGGCCTTGACGTGCAGCTCGTAGATGACCGCGTCTTTGTACCAGAGGGGGTCGGTCGTGCTGGCTGGCTGCTTGCGGATCATCGAGCGGGCGTACCTCAAACGAATCTTTGGGGTTGGATGCAGAGTGCGCGACTGGCGATGGTTGGCGGGTATACTTTCGACCAGCGGGTCATCCTCGGGAGAAGCGAATGAAACCACTGGATTGGTCACAGTGCGCTAGGGTTGAGAGCATCCCTGACAAGGTCGGGGGAGCGTGGGTGCTGCGCGGCACGCGGACGCCGGTGAAGGTGATCTTTGAGAACCTTGAAGTGGGACTGACGGTTGACGAGATCATCGAACAGTTTCCGGTAAGCCGGGAAGAGATCGAAAGCGTCCTCGAGTTCGTAGCGTCATCGCTCGAACAGAACGCTGCCTGACGCTGATGCGAATTTGTTCGTTGGTTAGTGCGTCGCGTGTTCTTATGTCGGCAGAGCGCTTGACATAAGCGAAAACGGCTACTAGTCATGCAAGACGAAAGATGCTATTTCTTGCGCCTCGGAGAGAGTCAATCCGCAACGCTGAGTTGTGCCGAGCGGGTGGTCTGCCTCATCAAGGAAGAAGAGTGGGCGTTCGCCGACAGGCCGAATCTTAATCGTGAGTTTGAGGTTACGCGTAGTTGGCGTATAGGGGCCAAATCCGTTGGCGAGTCTGCCCTTGAACGGCCCAGTAGTCGATTCACGGCCCTTCAGTTGCCAACTGTCGTGGATCTGGTCAAAGTCTTCCTCAGATACAGATGCCCACACACCCCATAGGAACGGATCCGGCTCGCCGTGAATTGGAATCTCGATCAGTCCTCGAACATAAAACTCTTTCTCGTCGATGATGCACTGATCCGAGGTGATGAGCGCCCGGGCGTCGCGTTCATCCGCGCTCATGTTGGCAAAATTGTCCGGAAAGTCTGCGGCAAAACTGAGCGGAACATCCTCGTGGTTCTGCCCGCAGGTGGAACAGATCCAGGCCATTCACCTACCTCACAATACGAAACACATGCGCCGGAAGCGCCGGGTTCAGGCTGACGTAGTTGTACTGTCCGTTCCACCGGTAGCGCGCCCCGGTCAGCAGGTCTTCCACCTCGAACGAATCCTCCCATGGCAGTCCCAGTGATGGCATCCAGAGATTGACGATGCCCGATTGGGTGTTCTTCGGATCGAGGTTCACGACTGTCAGGATGGTGTCTGCTTTTGCGGCTGCGGCCAGCGCGGCCTGTCCCTTGGCACCGAGCTGGTCGCTTGGTAGCTCCGGTGCGGTGGACTTCGAGTAAACGATGAGCTGGTCGTTCGCCACCGTGTGAAAGCGCGTGTTCGCGTTGGCCTGCAGGGCCGGATGCGCGGCGCGGATCGCGTTGAGCTGCGTGATAAGCGGCGCGATGGAATAGGGTGCGTCGAAGTCCCACGTGCGCAGCTGGTACTTCTCGCTGTCGAGGTACTCTTCGCTGCCGCTCTTGCCGGGCATCGTCGGTCCGGGGCGGCCTTCGAGCAACTCGTACGCGGGGCCGTAGATGCCATAGTTTCCGCTCAGCGTCGCAGCGAGGATCACTCGCTGCTGGAAGATCGCGCGCCGCTCAGCCAGGTCTTCCACCTGGAACTGGGCGTGCAGGATGTCCGGCGTGTTGGGCCACACGTTGGGGCGGAAGAAGTCCGCCACGGGAGCGTTGTTGATCTCGGTGAAGTAGGCCTCCAGCTCGGCCTTACCGGTGCGCCAGGTGAAGTACGTGTAGCCCTGCGTGTAACCACCCTTGGCCAGCGAGTACATCACGTGCGGCCGCGTGAAAGCCTCAGCCAGGAAGAGCGTTTCGGGCGCTGACTTGCGCACCTCGGCGAGGCACCACTCCCAGAAGGGCAGCGCCTTGGTGTGCGGATTGTCCACGCGGAAGACGCGCACGCCGCGGTCGACCCAGAACTTGAAGACGCCATAGAGCGCCTCCCACAGGTTGCGCCAGTCGGGCGATTCAAAGTTGAGCGGGTAGATGTCCTGGTACTTCTTCGGCGGATTCTCGGCGTACTGGATCGAGCCATCGGGCCGGATGATGAACCAGTCAGGATGTTCCTTCACCCAAGGATGTTCGGGTGCGCATTGAAACGCAACGTCCAGCGCGAGCTCCATGCCGTGGGTCTGCGCGGCGGCGACGAGCAAATCGAAGTCCGCGAAGGTGCCGAGCTCGGGCAGCAGCGCGGTGTGTCCGCCTTCCGCCGCGCCGATGGCCCACGGACTTCCCACATCGCCATCGAGCGCCGAGACCGAGTTGTTCTTGCCCTTGCGATAGCTGCGGCCGATGGGGTGAATCGGCGGCATGTACACGATCTGGAAGCCCATCGCAGCGATGGCCGGCAACCGCTTCTCGACGTCCTTGAAGGTGCCATGAACGCCTTCGACGTTGGCTGCCGAACGTGGAAAGAGCTCATACCAGTTGGAGTAGCGCGCCCGCTCGCGATCGACCCAGATCTCCAGCTCGCGGTCGGATCGCGCCGCAAAGCGCAGGTCGGGGTAAGAATCGGCCAGCGAGATGATTTCATCGCTGACGGGATAGCCGGCGTAGTACGGCAGGTTTTGTTCGGCCAGTGTACAAAGGTCGGTGGCGGCGGCCTTCAGCTGTGCGGCATCTGCGCCGCGCGCGCGATCTCCGGCAGCGTCCAGGAGATTGGCTCCGATGCGAAGAGCCAACGGAATGTCTTGTGGAACGGCATTGGCGGATGGGTTCGTTGGATCAGGCTGCGCACCGAGACGCTTTACCAGGTCGCTGGACCACGTGTCGAAGTGGTCGACCCAAGCCTCGATCTTGAAGCGCCAGGTGCCGAGGCGGTCGACCGGAAACGTTGCGGCCCACATGTCGTTGGGAAGCTCCGTGAACCGAGCTGTCCCCCAGGTCGTGTCGGAGGCATGGCTATAGAGGAGCCGAGCGGCGACGTGGTCGTGCCCGTCGGAAAAGATGGCAGCGGTGACAGTCACGTTATCGCCGACGGTGCGCTTGGCCGGATAGCGCCCACCGTCAATCTGTGGCTGGATCCCCTCAACGATGACGCGGCGGCGGCCTTCAATCGGTTTCATGGTCTTGTCAAACTCTCACGTCGTTAGATTCATTTGGTCCGAACGCAATCACCATAGCTTGCGCTCGAGCGGCGGGCTGGGCCGAACCTGCATCGAAGCAATCAGTACCCGCGGCGCGAAGCATGCCGCAGGTTGAGATCAACGCACTCCAACCTTATACCTCTCCCGCAGCCTGGCTGCATGAAGAGCTGGGCTGTTGGATGCATGTTCCAGGAACAAGCAAGCAGGAGGACCGATTGCCGGAGTGGTTCAAGAAGAAGGACACGACCCCGCTCCACGCCGTGCGGATCGAGGATTACGCCGTCATCGGCGACTGCGAGACCGCGGCGCTGGTCAGCCGCGAAGGTTCGATTGACTGGCTGTGCTGGCCGTCATTCGCCTCGAGCGCGTGCTTCGCTGCCCTGCTGGGGACTGCGAACAACGGCTTCTGGCGCATCCGGCCCAAGGGCAAGATCCTCGAGACCCGCCGCCGCTACCGCCCGCAAACCATGATTCTGGAGACGACCTTCTTCACCGAGGAGGGTGAGGTTTGCCTGGTGGATTTCATGCCCCCACGTGGGAAGTTTTCCGATGTTGTGCGCATGGTGCAAGGGGTCCGTGGCAAAGTCGAGATGCACATGGATCTGGTGCTGCGTTTCGACTACGGCCTCACGATCCCCTGGGTAACCATGCGTGACCAGGAACTTGTCGCAGTGGCCGGCCCGAACCTCGTGGTGCTGCGCTCCAGCTGCGCCGATGGCCCTGTGGCCGAGCTGCGTGGCGAGGCGATGACGACCGTCAGCGACTTCACCTTGAGCAAGGAGCGACAGGTCTGCTTCACCATGAGCTATGGGTCTTCTGTGGAGGAGGTTCCCCGGGCCATCCACCTCGACCATGCGCTGCGCGACACCGAGTCCTTCTGGACACAATGGGCCGCGGTCAACCAATACAACGGCCCTTACAAGGATGCCGTCGAGCGCAGCCTGATGTTGCTGAAGACGCTTACGTACAAGCCCACCGGTGGCATCGTAGCCGCGGTAACCACGAGCCTTCCCGAGGGCATTGGAGGCGAACGCAACTGGGACTATCGCTACTGCTGGCTGCGGGATACCGCCTTCACTCTGCTGGTCCTCCTGCGCGCCGGATATGTGGAAGAGGCCGTGGGCTGGCGACTTTGGCTGCTTCGCGCCATCGCCGGATCCCCAGACCAGCTGCAGACCGTCTATGGCATCTGTGGCGAGCGCAAGCTGGTGGAGTGGGACGCCGCGTGGCTGCGAGGTTACGAGGATTCGCGCCCCGTACGCATCGGCAATGCGGCTAGCGAGCAATTCCAGCTGGATGTCTTTGGCGAGGTGGCCGTCGCGCTCAGCCGCATGCCGGAAGCGGAAGACGATCTGCGTACCTCCTCCGTGGCCCTGCAGGCCTCGCTGGTGGATCACCTCTGCCACATCTGGACCGAGCCGGACGAAGGCATCTGGGAGGTGCGCGGCAAGCGCCAGCACTTCGTTTACAGCAAGGTGATGGCGTGGGTGGCACTGGATCGCGCCATCAAGCACTACAAGAAGTACGACGGCTCCGGCGATGTGAAGCGTTGGCGCAAGAATCGCGACATGCTGCACAAGGAGATCTGCAGGAAGGGCTTCAGCAGGAAGCTCAATTCCTTTACCCAGGCCTACGGCTCCGATGCGCTCGATGCTTCCTGCCTGCGGCTGGTCATCGTGGGCTTCCTGCCGCCTGACGATCCCCGCATCATCGGCACCGTGGATGCCATCCAGAAGGGCCTTATGCGCGATGGCCTGGTGCAGCGCTACGACACCTCGAAGACAAAGGATGGCCTTCGCGGCAGTGAAGGAACCTTCCTCGCCTGCAGCTTCTGGCTCGTCGTCGCACTGCATCTCATCGGCCGTCAGGAGGAGGCACGAGTGCTCTTTGAGAAGCTCCTGTTGCTGAGCAACGATGTAGGCCTGCTGAGCGAGGAATACGATCCCGTGGAGCGACGGATGCTGGGCAACTTTCCGCAGGCCTTGTCGCACATCGCGCTTGCTCACGCAGCGTTCGCCCTCTCTGGTCAATGGACGCCCGAGCCCTACACAGGATCAACGACATAACGCCCCGGTTGGCATGGGGCGGGCTACATGCTGAAGCTGAGTGCAACCTGAGACCTCCTTTCGGGACTCTATCTGTAAGGACAATGAGTTGCTTCCGGCCCGTGGTGTGCAGTCCGTGCGAAGGCATGGATTGTGCCTCGTGACGACCCGTGTGCCGGATATTCGAAAACGAGTCGCATCTGCGACGCAGCCCATGGAGAACGTGAACGCATGAAGCGGATTCCAGCTTCAACCTACCGGCTGCAGCTTCATAAGCAGTTCACCTTCGAGGACGCTGGCAAGATCTCCGACTACCTCAAGGAGCTTGGGGTTTCGCACGTCTATAGCTCACCTTATCTGCAAGCCGCGCCCGACAGCATGCACGGCTACGATGTCGTCGACCATCGCAAGGTCAACGAAGAGCTCGGTGGTCTCGAGGGCCACACGCAATTCTCGCAACGCCTCGGCGAAGTAGGACTTGGCCAGGTGTTGGACATCGTGCCGAATCACATGAGCCTCGCCCGCCAGAACCGCTACTGGTGGGATGTGCTAGAAAACGGCATGAACAGCCGCTATGCGGGCTTCTTCGATGTCGACTGGAACCCAAGCGAAGAGCGCCTCCGCGAAAAGGTGCTCGTGCCGATCCTGGGGGACCAGTACGGCCGCGTGCTGGCCGCCGGCGGCATCGTCGTAAAGCGCTCAGGCAGCACCTTCGTCGTCGATACCTCCGGACAGACGTTCCCAATCTCTCCCGAGAGCCTATCGACGATACTCGCTCGTGCCGCCGACTACGCGCGCAGCGATACCTTGAACTTCGTCGGCGCAAGTTACGGACGCTTGCCTTCCACCGACATGAACGATCGTCGCACGGTGCTGGCTCGGCATCGCGACAAGAATGTACTGCAGACGCTTCTCGACCGCCTATGCAATGAAGAGCAGGGCGTATGCGATGCGGTGGATCGGGCGGTGCGTGAGCTCAATGCAGATCCTGATGCCCTCGATGCCTTCCTTACGCAGCAGCATTATCGCCTGGCGTACTGGAAGACCGCCGACCAGCAGCTGGTCTATCGGCGCTTCTTCGACGTCAACACCCTTATTGGCCTGCGCGTCGAGCGCGAGTTTGTCTTCGACGAGACCCATGCGCTCATCCTGAAGTGGCTGAAGAGTGGGGTGCTCGACGGGGTGCGCGTGGATCATCCCGATGGTCTGCGCGACCCGATGCAGTACTTTCAGCGACTGCGTGACCGTGCACCCGAAGCCTGGATTATCGGCGAGAAGATCCTCGAACCCGGCGAATGGCTGCGCGACTGGCCCATCGAAGGCACCAGCGGCTATGACTTCCTCAACATAGTGCTTGGTGTGCTCGTCGATCGCGATGGCGTGGAGCGGCTTGGCGAACTCTGCGCGGAGTTTGCCGGTGATGCAACTCCGTTCCCGGCGATCGCTCACGATAAGAAGATCGCAGTCACCCAGGAGGCGCTTGGTAGCGATGTCAACCGCCTTGCCACAATCTTCGTAAACATCTGCGAGAGTCATCGCGAAGAGCGCGACTTCACTCGCGCAGAGATTCGCCGCGCCATTCGTGAGGTTGCGGCCTGCTTCTCGGTCTATCGCACCTACGTGGTGCCTGACCGCAACGAAATCCGCGAGGAGGATCGCAAGCGTATCGAGCGCGCCTGCGAGAGTGCGAAAAATAATCGGACGGACATCGACGGCCTGTTGTTCGACTTCATGCGCGATGTGCTCACGCTGAAGATATCGGGCAAGGATGAGACCGAATTCGTCCAGCGGTTCCAGCAGTTTACCGGTCCCGTGATGGCCAAGGGCGTTGAAGATACCGCGTTCTACTGCTTCAACCGCTTGACCGCTCTGTGTGAGGTCGGCGGCGACCCCGATTGCGGCGGCTTCACGGTTGAGGCCTTCCACGACTATCAACGCAAGGTGCTCGCGACCACGCCGTATACGATGACGACTCTCAGCACGCACGACACGAAACGTGCCGATGACGTGCGCGCGCGCATCGCTGTGCTCAGCGAAATTCCACACGAGTTTGCCTCGGTCGCCTCCCGGTGGAGCGAATACGGCAGGCGCTATCAGCTTGGCGATCTCATCGACACGGGCACCCAATGGTTCCTGTATCAGACTCTCGTTGGCGCATGGCCCATCACGCAGGAACGGCTGACGGAATACATGCTGAAGGCCATGCGTGAAGCCAAGGAGCGGACCAGCTGGGTATCGAACAACGCCGAGTACGAGACCGCTCTCGGTCAGTACATCGAAGCGATGCTTGGCGATACCGTATGGGTCGGGGAGATCGAAGCCTTCGTCGCGAAGATCCTTGAAGCAGGGCGGTTCAACTCGCTCACGCAGACCCTGCTGAAACATACCGCTCCAGGTGTTCCAGATCTCTATCAGGGAGGCGAGTTGTGGGACCTCTCACTCGTCGATCCTGACAATCGGCGGCCCGTGGATTATGAAATGCGTCGCGCTCTGCTGGCAGAGATGAAACATCTGGATGTGCGTGGTGTGATGGCTCGCATGGATGAGGGGCTGCCCAAGCTCTGGCTGATCCACCATGCGCTTTGCCTGCGCAATGAGCAGCGGGACTGGTTTGGCGCTGAAGCCTCCTACGAACCGCTGACCGCAACAGGGCGACACGCCGAATGCGTCCTCGCTTATGCCCGCGGAAAGAACGTCGTCACAGTTGGGCAACGCCTGGGCATGCGTCGCGAAGGCGAATGGGCCGACACGCGGCTCAAACTTCCCGAGGGCGCATGGCTCAATCGTCTGACCGGCGAGCGGCTCGAGATCGAGAGGGCCCAGGAGATCGCGCTGAGTGCACTGCTCATGGAATTCCCGGTTGCGCTGCTGACCCGGAACTAGTCGGTCGTCGTTGGTGCAGAGTGGTACCGCTGCAGAGGAAGGAAGATCATGCATCGCTTCGGAGTTTGGGCGCCGCGCGCGCAGAAGATGTCTGTGAAGTTTGGTGATGGCAAGTTCGCAATGGAAGGCCCGAACGCGCGTGGCTGGTGGAAGCTCGAGCTGAAGGATTGCGACTGTGGCGATCGATATGCCTTCCTGCTCGACGATGACGAAACGCCCTATCCTGACCCGCGCAGCCTCCGGCAGCCCGAGGGGGTGCATGGCCTCAGCGAACTGTACGATCACAGCGTCTTTGCATGGCACGACCAGCTGTGGCGCGGAGCTCCCAAGACGGGAGCCGTTCTCTACGAGCTGCATATTGGAACGTTCTCGAAGGAAGGCACCTTTGACGGTGCGATCCAACACCTCGACTATCTGCGGGACCTTGGGATAACACATGTGGAACTGATGCCGGTGGCGGCCTGGGCAGGCAATCAGGGCTGGGGATACGACGGAGTCTCGATCTTCGCGACGCACGAAGCGTATGGCGGTCCCGATGGTCTGAAGCGCTTTGTCGATGCGTGCCATGCGCGGGGACTCAGTGTCATCCTCGACGTGGTCTATAACCACTTTGGTCCGGTGGGGAACTACACGAACAAGTTCGGGCCGTATCTCACCGATCACCACAAGACTCCGTGGGGCAATGCGGTGAATCTGGATGAAGCGGGCAGTGATGAGGTGCGTCGTTTCTTCGTCGACAATGCTTTGATGTGGCTTCGCGATTACCATATCGACGGCCTGCGGCTCGATGCGGTGCATGCTTTCATCGATCTCTCCGCGGTGCACTTCCTTGAACAGGTCTCGAGCGAGGTGGAGCGCCTGGGCGCTACTCTGGGACGCGAGTTCTATCTCATTGCGGAGAGCGATCTCAATGACCCGCGCATCGTGCGCCCTCGTGAGGCACAGGGCTATGGCATGGACTCGCAGTGGAGCGATGACTTCCACCATGCGCTCTTCACGCTGCTCTATGACAAGGAGCCGGGGCGTGCCTACTACTCCGACTTTGGCTCTGTTGGGGACCTGCACAAGGCACTGAAGCATGCCTTTGTCTACGACGGCCAGTACTCGCAGTATCGCCGGCGCAAGCATGGCCGTCCTGCAGAAGGCCTTGCAGCACATCACTTCATCCACTTCGATCAGAATCACGATCAGGTAGGCAATCGTGCGCTGGGCGAGCGCCTGGAGCACCTCGTCGGCATCGACGCGGCCAGGGTGGCAATCGGGATCGTGCTGTTGGCGCCGTATGTTCCCATGCTCTTTATGGGCGAAGAGTTTGCGGCATCGACGCCATTTCTTTACTTCGCCGACCACGAAGACGAAGAGATGCGCAAGGCTGTCTCCGAAGGTCGCAAGCGTGAGTTCTCCGCGTTCGGCTTCTGGGATGAGGTGCCAAACCCGGAGGACGTGAAGACCTTCGAGGACTCCAAGCTCGACTGGAGTGAGGTGGAAGACGGCAAGCATGCGGAGATGCTGTCGTGGGTGAAGGCCCTCATCAAGCTGCGGCGCAGTACCGTTTCGCTCAATGATGGAAGCATGCAGCGGTTGCGGGTCTCAACGGATGACGTGCGGCGCACGCTCGTGATGCAGCGCGACGAAGTTCGCGTCCTGGTGAACCTCGGGCGCGAGACTCAGCGTTTTGACCTGTTGCAGCAGGAGGGGCTCCTGCTGGCTTCGCGTTTCGATCTTTCCCAGGACGACACGCACATCGAGCTTCCGCCGATGACTCTTGCGGTCCTTCACTGCTCCGAAGAGACGATGGACAATCGCGAGGTTCAGTAGCTGCAGCCACCCCTTTCTCTGTCACGTGGGGCTGAGATAATTGCGCAAGTCACAGCCCCTGCGTGACGGAGGTCGCTTGCACGACGAGAGCCGCAAACCCATCAGGACCATCAGCAGCCGGGAGATCTACCGCAACAAGTGGTCGCGGTGGCGCGAGGACATCATCGAGCGAGCCAACGGCCAGCGTGGCATCTACGGCGTACTGGATAAAGACCCGGCGTGTATCGTCATCCCCATTGAGCATGCGGCAGATGGCGACTACGTATGGCTCGTGCATCAGTACCGGTACACCGTGGGCGCAAGCTTTTACGAGCTGCCGCAGGGCGGTTGGGAAGATGCCAACGTCGACATTGAAGAGATGGCGCGCGGTGAGCTTCGCGAAGAGACAGGGCTTACTGCGGAGCTCATGCAGCCCATCACAAAGCTCTGGATTGCCTACGGTGCGATGAATCAGATCCATCATGTCTTCCTCGCCGAAGGTCTCACGCAGGGTGAGACGGATCGGGACGACGAAGAGGACGACATGACGGTACACCGTGTGCGCGTCGAGGAGTTTGAAGCGATGCTGCTCGACGGGCGGGTGATGGATAACTGCACGGCGGCTGCGTGGGGCGTTTACCTGGTTTGGAAGCGCGGCCGGTAGGGGTACCCCCCCCCCCCCCCCCCCCCATTTTGCGTAAATGCTCAAAACAGAGACTTTAGGTCTGGACCTCTCATTTTTGGAGGTCGTGTTTCGAGTGTGCTGGTCTGCGTGGCGGGGTGAGGTGAAGAACAGGCCTACTTCCATTGTAGAGAGTGGGGCAGGGAAGTACGCCAGATGCTGGGTGGTTTTTCCGGGTGCTCTGGAGCGCTATGGGTTGGCGGCTGTGCGGGTAGCGCTTCAGGCTGAGGCAAGTAGCGAGCCTGTTACGAAGCTCTCGCCCGGCGAAGGGCGAGAGCGGTGGCGATAGGCCGACTTATCGGTGCGAATTCTGGATGAGGCCGTGCGACTCCAGAATCTCAATCGTGAAGGACTTCGACCTTCACTTGAATAAACAACTCCTGCAGAGGTTGGAAGTACTCTCTCCATGTAGCTTCTAACCAAAGCCAAGATGCCCCTTCGTAGGGCGCAGACGGTATTCGCAAGTCTATAACTGCTTTTGCTTCGGGCAGATCCAGAAGATCGACGAGATCGTCCCTGATTGCATCAATGTCTCGGTTGATCTGGCTGATCAATGCCCCATTGAAAACGGCTTCTTGCGGGCCAGGTGGAAAAGCAAACTTGCATTGAATGCAATTGATTTTGCTGATCAGCTTATAAAGCTTTCGCTTTTCTTGTATGGCCCGATCTTCTTTGGCTTTGAGAATCCCTGCGCTTGGCTGAGTGAAAGAGCGGATAAAGTCGCGATTCAACTCCAAAAGCTCGTTGGCGAGCGCTGGCGGGAATAATGTCACCGCGATGCCTGCTGCCTGAAGCTTTAATACACCATTACCGCGAATTTCCGGGTTTGGATCTAGAACCCCGATAACGACGCGAGCAACTCGTCTTGCAATTAGACGGTCAGCGCAAGGAACTTTCGGAGAATTGCGCCCTGTGCAGGGCTCCAATGTGGCGTACACCGTGCAGCCGGCCAACGTCTCATCTTTTAACTTTTTCTCAAGCGCTGCGTATTCTGCGTGACACGCTTCGAATTCACCTCTATGCGCTCTCGCTAGAACTCTTCCATCTTTTACTACAACGCACCCGACCTTTGGGTGAGGCCGATCATCTTCATTTTTGCTCTTTCGCGCTTCTTCCAAGGCCATTTTGGCGAAATCCTCGTCCGACACCATCGAGTGAGGGCGAACGGGTGGAATCACTTCGAGTTCTTTGATGAAGGCTTGCAGCATAGTCTTCTTGTCACGGATGTGCTGCACATGCCACGCTTGCTTTTCTTCATCAGCCTGACGCGCGTAAGACATTGTCACCGCATAATGTTTTGCATTTTGTGACCGTTCGCCGAAGGCGCGACGGACAATCTTCAATGTCAGCCGTTTCCATGTCTCTACCCTGACATCGTCATGACGTAGTGATTCCACCTCGTCATTGAGTTGAGTCTGCAACAATCGAATTGCCTCATCCGCTGGAAGCAGTTCCTCACTCGACGCTATGGTCTCCGTAGTAGGTCGTGGCAGATTTTGTGCTTGAGTTCTCTCGGCCTCGGCAAATCTTTGCTCAAGGTGCCTTAAATGGGCGATCCGGCCCCCAACCTGCTCCCAATGAATCGAACCGGGCTGTCCTTCTTGTTGACGTCGAACCCAGTAATCTAGTTCTTTCATTACCCCTTCGCGATTCTCGGGGAATGTCACTTGGAGCTGTTCCTCTAAACTTCTGGCATTCATAATCGCTACCGCCTCATCCACTCCCTCTTGCGTCAGCGCGAGTGATCCATGACGAGTTTCAGTAATAACTCCCGCCGCCAGGAGCTCGTTTCTAAATTCGCGCTCCTCTGGGCTTATGGGGGGTCTTCGACTGGAGACCGTAAATCTGCCAGATTCGCCGGAATTCAGATAGTGCAAAGAGCAGAGGAGATCCTCAACCCGTTTTGATTTTGTGTCTTTAGGCATAATGAAGTTCTTGCTGAGCCATCGAAAGCCAACTTGAGTGTATCCTCGGGCAACTCATTCTAATAGATACCGGTAAACGCGCTTACCACCAGTTCGTGGAGTAGCGATGGGTCGCGCCTTCAGCGCTCTGGTGGTTTGTGGGCGTGCACCTGGGGTTGCGCTTCGCTCCACCCCAGGCTGATATGTCGTCGGGCCTTTGGCCCTTGGAGTTGGCGGCGTGATTGCGGGTTTGTGCTTTGGCTGGCATCCTGCGAACCCATGTCTCAGAATCGAGACATGGGGCACCCGGCTGGTATGGTTCGCGCCGATGGCGCTGAAGGGGCGCCAGACGCGGGTCCCTGAAGGGGGCAGGCCTGGTGACGCAGATTGTCTTCGGGAATGACAAGCAAAGAGATACAAAGGCAACAGCTGATGCTCTCCGAGGATGACAACGAGAAAAGCAAGAGCAGCCGCAGAGTTCTTGCGGAAATGACAATGACAAGGCGGCCTGGCTGTAGGTCTATCTGCGGAAACGCTATTGTCACCGGTTTAGTGGGCAGCGATGGGCCGCGCCTTCAGCGCTTGGGTGTTTTGTGGGCGCGCACCTACCAGCCTGGGGTTGCGCTTCGCTTCACCCGAGGTTGGTATGGGGCGCGCCGATGGCGCTGAAGGACCGATGGACGTCTTCTCATTACCCCTACAGGTGCGTGAGGTGATTCGATGTTGGGTCCTATTGTGTGAAGCCAGGTACTTCCGTCTCGGGCTGCCGCGCAGCGCTGACTCCCAGGGCACCTTTGTTTAAGTAGTGCTAGCGTACCCCAGCGGCTAAAGCCGCGCTGATTCTGCGGGCTTTACGGCACGACTGAAGTCGTGCCCTTAACGAAACAAGAAGCAGGTTTCTCCGCTACGCGGGACGATGAGACCGTCCCGCTTCGGTCGAAATGACACATCCTGGGTGGGGCGGAATCTGTCGAAACGACACATCCTGGGTGGGGTGGAATCTGTCGAGACGACAGATATTGGGCGGCGCGGAATGCACCGGTAGAAACCCTAATTGATGTGCTTGGAGCGGCGGGACATGAAGTCCATCAGGAGGTAGTTGCCGAGGTTCTGGGGTGTGGTGAAGTAGGCTTTGCCGCGGCACATGGCGCTCATCTGTTGCACGAACTGTACGAGAGCGTAGTCCTGGGCGAGCATGAAGGTGTTGATCATGATGCCGGAGCGTTTGCAGCGGCCGACCTCTTCGAGGGTTTCGGAGATGACGAGGGGGTCGAGGCCGAAGGCGTTTTTGTAGATGCGGCCGTCTTCGAGCGTGAGTGCCGAAGGCTTGCCGTCGGTGATCATGACGATCTGCTTCATGTCCTTGCCGGAGCCGCGCAGGATGCGCTGGGCTACGCGGAGGCCTTCGCGGGTGTTGGTGTAATGCGGGCCGACCTTGACGCGCGGGAGTTGCGAGATGGGGATCTCTTCGGCGGAGTCGTGGAAGAGGACGAGGGAGAGCGAATCGCCGGGGAACTGGGTGCGGATGAGGTGCGAGAGCGCCATGGCGACGCGCTTGGCGGGGGTGAAGCGGTCTTCGCCGTAGAGGATCATGGAGTGCGAGCAGTCGAGCAGCACGACGGTGGCGCAGGAACTCTGGTAGTCGGCCTGCTGGACGTGGAGGTCGGCGTATTCGAGATTGAGGACGCCTGAGCCATTCGGTGCGCCTTCGCGGGCGAAGACGGAGTTCAGCGTGGCCGTGATGTCGAGATTCAGGGTGTCGCCAAACTCGTAGGGCTTGGAGCTGCCGTTGGTCTCGACGCCCGCGGCTTCGTGGCGGGTGTCGTGGCGGCCGAGCGAGCTCTTGCCCAGCGGGCCGAGGAGGTCGCGCAGGGCCTTGTAGCCGAGGAAGTCCATCGCCTTGTCGGTGACCTCGAAGCGGGCGTCGCCTTCGCCTTCACCCTGTTCGCCCTGGCCCTGGGAAGGCTCTTCGGCGTTGAGGTACTGTTCGGCCTTCATGCGCTGGATGATCTTGTCGATGAGCTCTTCGACCTGGGGCTCTTCGAGCTCGTCGTACTTCTCCTGGCCGTCCTCATCGAGGAGTTCGCCGGAGTCGAGCGCCTGGCGGATGGCCTCGCGCAGGCTCTCCATGGAGTCGTCCATGTTGGCGTTGGGGGAGAAGGGATCGTAGTAGCCGGAGTCGAGCAGGAAGTCCCCAAGCTGCGAGAGCAGATCGTCGAGGTCGAAGCTCGTGGAGAGATCGCCGGTGAACTTCGTATAGCGGGTGAGTTTCATCGGGGGCCGACTCCTTGGTTCCCATTGTAGATTCGCGCGGGTGCGGCGGGGATTCAGGGGACGTTCTCCGTTGTCGGTTGTCCGTTCTCTGTAGATCGGCATCCCGGGAGAACTCCTCGGACAACGAAGCACGGAGAACGGACAACGTGCGTTCGGTTTCCTCGGTCGATACCCTCGGGAAACTCGCTGCCTTCCGGCCGCATCGGGCTGGTATGTTCAAGTCTGGCGATTCTTCCGCGGCCTTGCTCTGGGCTCAGCGGGTATGAAGATGGGAACCAAGCGCGGCTCAACCGCTGCGGTGCTGGAAGCGCCGGAGGACAGTTATACCTCCGCGAGCGCCTACTCGCACCCGGCACCTGTTGGCTCACTCCGGCGTGGCTACGACGCCGGCGATGGCGCAGGTGCTGACGCGGCGGACCGTTCCTCGTACTCCCGGCGTGCGAACGGCGCGCGGGGGGCGAAGGGACTGCGTGTGCGCTTCCGCGGCCTGCCCCGCACCCTGAGCGGTCGCCTCATGGCGGGCGGAGCTCTTCTGCTGGTGGCCGGCATCCTCGGGGCGGTTGGCCTGGTCGTCCGCCAGTATCTGACGCACAGCGAGCGGTTTCTCCTCGCCAGCGCGGATCAGGTCGAAGTCCTTGGCAATCATGAGCTCTCCCGGTCGCAGGCGCTGGGTGTCTTCGCCAACGACCTCGACCGAAACATCTTCCACATGTCGCTGGCCGAGCGCGAGGCTGACCTCGAACGCCTCCCCTGGGTGCAGCACGCCACGGTGATGCGGCTGCTGCCGAATCGGCTCCGCGTGGCCATTGTGGAGCGGACGCCGGTAGCCTTTGTGCGGCAGGGAACGCAGATCGGTCTCGTCGATGCGACGGGTGTGCTGCTGGATATGCCGTCGGACGCCGCGGGCGACCCGCACTACTCCTTTCCGGTGCTCACCGGCATCAGCGCGGCTGATCCGCTCTCGACCCGCAAGGCGCGCATGGGGCTCTATACCGACTTTATGAAGGCCATGGCGGCGGGTGGCGAGCAGATCACGGACAGCCTCAGCGAGGTGGATGTGACCGACCCCGAGGATGTGAAGGCGATCGTGGCGCGGGATGGCTCCGACATCCTGGTGCACTTCGGCGACGAGAACTTCCTGGCCCGCTACCAGACGTTCGACCAGCACCTGCCCGAGTGGCGCCAGATGTATCCCAAGCTGGTTTCGGCGGATATGCGCTACTACAGCAAGATCGTGCTGAACTCGGGTACAGCCGGACCGCCGGCGCCGGTGAGCACAGCGACGGGCCCGAGCGCGGCCGATGCTGCGGCTGCAGCCCTTGCGGCCGCACCCAAGGCTGCAACGCCAGCCGCGAAGGTTGCGGCGTTGCCGAAGTCGAAGACGGCGCAGTCGAAGGCAGGCGCGGGCAAGCCGCAGGCGGGTATCGCCGCGCCTCACCCGTTGACGTTGAACAAGACGGCGCATCCGGTGAAGAAGGTCCCGGCCGCGTCACATCCCAGGCCGAAGCAGGCGCATCCCGCAGGAGGGCCCCAGCGATGAACGGCAAGGGCAACAATCTCATCACCGTGCTCGATGTGGGCAGCTCGAAGACGACCGTGCTGGTGGCAGAGCTGCTGGACGGTGTGTTGCGCTATCGCGGTCACGGCGTGGAGAACTCGCGCGGCATGCGCCGTGGCGTCATCGCTGATCTTGGGCCTGCAGCCGACGTCGTGAACCTGGCTGCGCTGGCGGCGGAGAAGGCCTGCAAGGCTCCCATTGAGACGGCTGTCGTCGGTGTGGGCGGACCGCACATCCGCGGTATGAACTCGCAGGGCGGCATCAGCATGGGCAGCCGCATGAAGGAGATCACCCGCGAGGACGTGCGCAGTGCGATTGACCGCGCGCGGTCGATTGGGTTGGCTCCGGACCGCGAGGTGCTGCACCTTCTGCCGCAGCAATTTATTCTGGACGACCAGGCTGCCATCCACGATCCCATCGGCATGGTGGGCAATCGGCTGGAGGTCTGCCTGCACCTCACCACGTGCTCCGGCTCCGCGCTGCAGAACGTTGTGACGTGCGCCAACAAGGCGGGTCTCGAGGTGGTCGACACCATCTACGAGGGCATCGCTTCGGCTGAGGCTGTGCTTTCGGCCGATGAGCGTGAGCTGGGTGTGTGCCTCGTGGACATTGGCGCGAGCTCCACCGAGCTGATCGTGTACTTCGAAGGCGCAGTCGCCCACACGGCGGTGCTGCCGATCGGCGGCGATCACTTCACCAACGACCTTGCGGTCGGCCTGCACATCAGCGTGCAGGAGGCCGAGCACCTGAAGCGCACCTTCGGCAGCGCTGTCGTGACCAGCGTTCCGCAGCTCAACGAGATTGAGGTCGGCGGGGACCTTTCCACCGGCGGGGGCGCGGCACGGATGGTGCGGCAGCGCTATCTCGCGGAGATCCTCGAGCCGCGTGCGCTGGAGCTGCTTCGCATGTTGCGCGACAACCTGCGCAACGGCGGCGTGCTGGAAGCCATGGGCGCGGGTTGTGTCTTCACCGGCGGCGGCGCTAACCTTACTGGCCTGATGGACCACGCGGAGAGCCTGCTGCGCGTGCCTGCGCGCATCGGCTACCCTGTACCGCTGAGCCGCATGCCGCCGGATCTGGCGCGGCCGGAGTTCTCCTCCGCCATAGGGATGCTGCTCTACACGCACCGCACGCAGGTTCGCAGGGCCAGCGAAGAGCAGGGGCTCAAGCAGAAGCTGAAGGCGATCTTCGCGGGAACGTATTAGGAGCAGCGCTGGCGCGTTAGCGGCTGCTCTATTAGCGGCTGCTCTATCGGTGGTTGCTTTATCGGTGGTTGAAGGGCGCGGCCGTATTGGGGGGCTTTACTTTGGGTCGGGTTTCGCGTCGATGCGCAGGATCGTCTGCAGGAGGACGTTGGCGCCGTTGGCGATGTCGGGCCAGCGGGAGAGCTCCTTCGGCGAATGGCTGATCCCCCCGATGCTGGGGACGAAGATCATGCCCATGGGAGCGAGCTTGGCGACTTCCTGGGCATCGTGACCCGCGCCGCTGGGAAGATGCATTGCCGTCAGGCCCAGCCCGGCGATCGAGGCCTCGATATCGCTCTGAATCGCCTTGTTTGCCAGCGCGGGACGCGCCCGCTCGAGATGGGTCATGGTGATCTCGGTGCCCGTCTGCCTGGCGATCTCCTGTACCCGGAGCGCCATCGCTTTGCCCAGGGAATCGATCGTGCTTTCCGAGAGATCGCGGAACTGGATCGACAAGCTCACCCGCCCCGGAATCACGTTGGGAGCATCCGGAAAGACCTCGAAGCGCCCCACTGTACCGACCTGGCGGCCGGGCATCGCGTTCGTCACGTCGCGAACCGCCTGCACGATGTAGGAGGCGGCATAGAGGGCGTCCTTGCGGCCCGCCATGGGCGTGGTTCCGGCATGGTTGGCGAAGCCCTTTACCTCCACTGCATAGTCATCGATGCCGACGATGCCATCCACGACACCGATCTGGATGCCGGCCTTCTCCAGGTTTCCGCCCTGCTCGACGTGCAACTCGAGGTAGCAGCACATCGATCCCGGCTTTCGCAGCACCTCGGCCAGCCTGTCGGGGTCGCCGCCGATCTTGCGCAGGCCATCGCGCATGGTGATGCCGTAGAAATCGCGATTGAGCGTCGCCGCGCCCGGCGTCTCCAGCAGGGACGCGCTGCCGTGGGTTCCGCCTTCTTCGTTGGACCAGATGGCGACCTCCAGCGGGTGGCGCGTTGGGATGTGGTGATCATTCAAGGTGCGAATGGCCTCGATCGCTCCCATCGAACCGACATCGCCGTCGAAGTTTCCTCCGTTGCGCACCGAATCGATGTGCGATCCAAAGACGATGGGCTTGAGCGACGGGTCGCTTCCGGCTCGCTTGCCAATGATGTTTCCTGCGGGATCGATGTGGGGATCGAGTCCGGCCTCGCGCATCAGGCCCATCACGTAGGCTCGGCCCGCGACGTCCGCATCGGAGTAGGCCACCCGGCTCACGCCGTCGGCAAAGGTGCCACCGGCTGGGCGGCCGAAGGTGCTCAGGGTCTCCAGGGACTCCTGCAGGCGCGGCGCGTTGACCCGGGCTGCGGTTTCGCTCTGGGCGCGGCCAGCAGCCGGAATGGCCATTATCAGGAAGGCGAGCGCCAGGGGCGCGGAGGCCGGAATCGCCGAAATTCCGGGGCATCGCGGCGGCTGCCTCGTTCCCAATACCCGCGTGGTCATTCGCTGCATGGCTTCGTCTCCCGGATGGATTGTGATTTTTGTCAGCCTACACCCCGTCCCGGTCAGGTCTTCGTCTAACCTGCAAAGGCATCAACTTTGGGGAACGCGGGAGCAAGCGACTCACCCGGCTCAAGGGCCGTTCTTCGGGCTCCCCAAGACGATTCCGCATCCCGTTCGGTAGACTGGTATTCATGATTTTCGGTAAGCGGTTTGGTGGGTGGAGGTCCGGCCTCGGGCTGGCCCTGGTTTCGTGTGGGCTGACTGCCCTTCCGGTGGCAAAGGCACAGACGCAGGCTGGCGTATACGTGGGCTATGCGGCGACGCGAATGAGCGACATCTCCTGCCTTTCGACCTCGGTCGCCTGTTCGAACGGCACGGCCGCTGTGAACGGTACGACGGTCTCAACCGGTCACCTGAACCCGTCAGGCGTGTTCGTGGGCGGCTACTACGACTGGCGCAAGTTCGGACCCATGACGCTGGGCTTCGACGTCCGCTACATGGATGCACGCTCCAACAAGAGCGCTGTCACCTCCGGCGGCGGCGAGAACATGGTCACCTCCAACACCGTTCTGGGTGGTGTCCGCGGTTCGTTCCCGACGCCGATCCACTGGATTCGGCCTTACATCCAGGCTTCCGTGGGCCACACCAGTTCGAACGTCACAGAACCCACCTGCATCACGGGTGGGGGCGGGACGCTGCTTTGCAGCTCCACGACGGTGACCAGCCCGGTACCGCGCCAATACGACAGCTTCTTCACCGTCGAAGGCTTTGGTGGCGTGGATATCCGCATCTCGAGCTTCCTTTCGCTGCGTGCGATTGAGCTTGGCTACGGCAACATGAACCGCCTCGGCAATGGCACGAGCGGCACCACGAGCTCGGTTGGCCTTTCGTCCGTCGGCGCTGCAGTGATCCTGCACCTGCCGCAGCGGTAAGGGCGTTTTCGTTCGTGCCATGAGCCGCCTGCGGGCGGCTCATGGCGTTTCAGGGCCCCGAGCTTCGCGCGGAGGGTGATCTCCTTCGCCCATGCCGTTCCAGGGCAGGCAGAGTCTTACCAACAACAGGTATTTCGGGAAGTTTCTTCACGAAGGCGGCTTTTCTGTAGCCCAACTGGGTGCACGAGGGAAAGTTTGCGGAGAATTTCCCCGGCCTGCCGTTGCACAATGAGTTAACGCGGGCCTTGGCACGCGTGTGTCTGAAGGAGCCTTACTCTCATGTCCAATCAGCCTGACGACGCGCTGCGGATTCACTATCACGACGAGGTGCAGCGCAATGCGCGCATCAAGGTCATCGGTGTCGGCGGCGGTGGCACCAACGCTGTCAATCGCATGATCGCAGCCAGTGTGGAGGGCGTGGAGTTCATCGCCGCCAACACGGACGCCCAGGCGCTCGAGCAGTCGAACGCCCCGGTGAAGCTGCAGCTGGGCGTCAAGCTGACCAGCGGCCTCGGCGCAGGTGCGAATCCGGACATCGGCCGGCGCGCGGCTCTTGAGGACTCCGACAAGATCATTGAAGCGCTCGAGGGCGCGGACATGGTGTTTATCACCACCGGCCTTGGCGGAGGCACAGGCACGGGCGCTGCCCCGGTCATCGCTTCGCTGGCCAGCGAGATGGGCGCGCTGACCGTTGCGGTCGTCACCAAGCCATTCGCCTTTGAGGGCAAGCGCCGCGCCAAGCAGGCCGAGCGCGGCGTGCAGGAGCTGCTGGAGTCCGTCGACACGCTGATCGTCATCCCCAATGAGAAGCTGCTGGCCGTTGCCAAGGACGCGGGGTTCTTTGAGAGCTTCCGCATCGCCGACGACGTGCTGCGCCAAGGCGTGCAGGGGATCTCAGACATCATCACCATCCCGGGCGTCATCAACCGCGACTTCGCGGACGTGAAGACGACCATGGCGGGCATGGGGTACTCCGTGATGGGGACTGCCGTTCGCTCCGGCCCGGATCGCGCCCGTGAAGCTGCGATGGCCGCGATGGCCTCGCCGCTGCTCGAAGCCGGTGCGATCGACGGCGCGAAGGGCATCCTGATCAACATCACGGGCTCGAGCTCGTTGAAGCTCAACGAGGTGAACGAGGCCTCGACCATCATTCAGAACGCCGCACACGAGGATGCCAACATCATCTTCGGCGCGGTGCAGGATGAGCGCATGGGCGATGACGTAAAGATCACCGTCATTGCCACTGGTTTTCGCGACGAGCAGCCCGCGCGCCGCGAGCGCATGCTCTCCGGCGCTCTGACCGGCCATGATCACGATGCGGCGGAGTTCGTTCCGGAACCTACCCCGGTGGCTGCGCGCGTCGCCAATGTGCCCTTCGCCAGCGAAGTTCAGGCTGCTGCAGCTCCGATTCCTGTCATCACGGCTCCGGTCGCGCATGCCGCGGTTGCAGCGGCTCAGCCTTCTGCGCCATTCGCCACCACCGCGCAGGCGCCTGTGGCGCAGGCACCTGTGGCGCAGGCTCCCATGACTCCGGCTCCCATGGCTCCGGCCGCGCCGACCTTCCCGGCCGCGCTCTCCAGCGCCATGCACTCCGCTGGTTCGGGCGCGATCCCCATGCAGGAGCCTGCTCCGGGCTATTTTGAACCACGCGGAACTCCGCGCCAGGCCGCTCCGACCCTCAACTTTGAGGATCCCCAGCCGCCGCGTCCACGTTCCCTCGAAGCGCACCAGCCCCCCAGCGCGCCGCGCATCGCAGCCCCTGGCTCCTACGTGCCTTCGGCCTCGGCTGTGCCGCAGCCGGAGCTGGTCCCCGTACCGGCGTCGGTCTTCGACGACGACTTCTTCCGCAAGCCCAACGAGGAGCTGCGCGACAATCCTGAAAAGGTGACGCCGCCCGAGTCCGCGTGGCCGGAAGCCCGTATCCCAAGTTTCGCGGGGTATGCGCCTGATTCTGGAGACCATAACGACGACGAGCTGGAGATTCCTGCCTTTCTGAGGCGTAACCCATAGTGGTATTGCTCCCCAGCGATTTGTTCCAGGAAGCTACAGCGCTGCAAGGAATGCGCCGATAAGTGGGGAGAGTTTCAACCTCACACCTTCAGGCGGAGGACGATTCGTCGTTCTCTGCCGCACCGGGAGGGTCTTTTTAGGCTCATGACACACCAGCCCTTTTCCAGAATGTTCCGGCGCCTCGCAACGGCAACCGCGCTGACGCTGCTTTCGGCGGCGACCGCCTTTGCCGGCACGACGGTACACCACCGCGCCGCGGCGAAGGAGCGCAGCTCCGGCCGGGTAAGCTCCCACGTGGCTCCCACGGCGCACTCACGCCACGCGGCTGCCGCGCATACGGCTGCTTCCCGCACTTCGAGGGTTCCTGCGGAGAGAGCTTCGGCGGGTCGCCGCACGGTGCATGGCCGTGCCGCTGCTGTCCCCGTCGTCACCCGGCGCCACTATTATGGCGAACGCTTCACGGCCTCCAGCTTCGCCGATACGTCCTCGGTCACGGCCGGGGACGTCACCGCCGGTGAGGATCCGGTGGTGCGCGCCGCAGCCATTGAGGCGCTCGGCAACATGAACGGCACCGTCGTCGCGATCGATCCCTCGAGCGGCCGGATTCTGGCGATGGTGAACCAGAAGCTGGCGCTGAGCTCTGGCGCGGAGCCCTGCTCGACCATCAAGGTCGCCGTGGCGCTCTCGGCGCTGAAGGAAGGCCTGGTCAAGGCCGATACCCCGGTGAATCTCGGCGGCCACTACTCGCTGGATCTCACCCATGCGCTCGCGAAGAGCGTGAACCTGTACTTCGAGGTGCTGGGGCGCGCGATGGGCTTCGAGCGCGTGAAGCACTACGCGAACCAGTTTGGCCTGGGCGAGCTGGCGGGCTACAACATCCCCGGCGAGCAGCTGGGAACCTATCCCGACAACGAGCTTCCGCAGGCGCAGGGTGGTGTGGGCCGCATGTGTTCCTTCGGCGAGAGCATCTCCATGACGCCGCTGCAGCTGGGCGCGCTGGTCTCGGCGATCGCCAACGGCGGCACGCTCTATTACCTCCAGCACCCCACCAGCCCGGACGAGCTGACCGCCTTTGAGCCCAAGGTGAAGCGGCTGCTCGACATCAAGGACGTCATTCCTGAGATCCTGCCCGGCATGCAGGGTGCGGTGAACTTCTCTAACGGGACTGCCCGTTCCCTGCGCGCCAACTTCCAGCAGTTCCCGGTCTTCGGCAAGACGGGCACGTGCTCCAACAACGGCACGCGCTTCGGATGGTTCGTGAGCTATGGCGATGCTCCCACCGGGCGCATCGTCACGGTGATCTTCCTCGAAGGCGGCAGGCCGACGTTTGGTCCCAAGGCTGCGGAGCTGACCGGAGAGTTCTATCGCGCGATGTACGAGAAGAACTACTTCGCTCCCAAGACCGAACCGGCGACGACGGCCTCCGGGGCGACGAACTCGGCATCGCGGACGGCAGCTGCGGCTCTGGCCGCTGCGCACCCGGGACGGTAGGGAAGAGCTTTTGGGGCAGCCGCTTCGCGGATAGCTTTCGCGATAGCGGCTACGCCGTTAGAGCGGAACGGATAGATTGCGATCTTTGGGTGTCCCGGGTCCGGACCTTCGGACACGGGTTTCCATTTCTGCGGGCAATCCTCAACTTCAACTGTCTACTGTCTGTTCCTACCAGGCTCCCTGCTTGCCTCCGTACGACCACACCATGCCCAGCGTGACGACATCCTGGTGGTTGGAGGGCGTATTGTTCGGTCCTTGCAGGAAGTACTTCGTGTTGGACCAGTCGCGCCTGTACTCGAGGAAGCCCACGAAACCATCCGCGAAGTTGTACTTGTAGGCGATCGTCGCTTCCTTCAACGCCTGCGAGGCGTTGGAGAAGAGCCCGTTGCGGTCGCTCAGGTACTCGCCTCGAATCGCCAGTGAAGCCCTGGGGTCGAACTGGTACTGCGCATAGGCAGCGCCACCGTCGACGTGCGACGGCGCCGCCGACTCGCCCGGTCCGGCGTTACGCCACTTGCGCGAGATGAAGTAGTCGCCCTCGCCAACGAGCAGCAGCTTCGGCGTCGCCTGGAAGGCAACGTAGTTGTCGATGATGTGGGTCCGGCCGTTCGGCGCAGGATTGATGGGGGTGTAGCACAGGCCCGGCTGCACGGGGAGCGTGCAGCTCGTGGACGCGACCGAATCCGGGTTTTCCTGCCCGAGATAGTAGTTCGAAGTCCACGAGATCTTCCTGGTCGGGGAGTAGGAGAAGCCGAAGAGCTCGTCCTTGAAGCTGTTGGTGGGCTCCGTCTGGTTGGTGCCGTTGACCATCCAGTAGTTGACGGAGAGCTTGTCGTTGAAGGCGTAGTTGGCGCGCAGACCCGCATGGTAGAAGGGCAGGAAGTTGAAGAAGAAGGCGCGGCTGTACTGCATCTGGTCCTTGGAGTAGTTGCCTTCGTAGCCGAGCGAACTGGCCCACTTGCCCACGTCCACGGTCACACCCTTGCCTGCCGGGATGACGTATCGTCCGTAGGCCTGGAAGAGGTTGCGCCAGAGGTCAGGGCGGCCCTCATTGGCCGGGCTGCCCTGAAGCGTTGCCGTCGCCTGGCCGTACTGGAGATCGAGCCGCAGGCCGTAGCGCCGTCCTGCTGCGAGGTCCGGAAGCAGCTCATACATCACGTCGGCCTGGTTGATCCCGTAGACGTCGTCCAGCACATCGTAGGCGTGCAGGTAGTTCACGCGGCCCACGGACTGGTTGGCGTTGTAGCCGATGTAGGTATCGATCAGCAGGTTGATCGTGGAGCCGTTGGGAAGCATCAGCAGCGAAGAGGCGGGTACCGAGCTGGCAGCGGTCTGAACGACGGGCGTTGCCGTGGCCGGTGCGGCAGCGGAGGCAACTGAGCTGCTTGTGCTTGCGGGGCCGGCGCTCGTGGGTGCGGCTGGCGCGGAAGCTGGCGCCGCCGTCGAGGCCGCCAGCACGGCCGGTGCAGCTGGCGCCACGGGGGCTCCCGCCGCATGTGCCCTCTCCGCCGCCAGCAGCGCCCTCACCTCGTTCAGGTCGGCCTGCATCTGGTCGATGCGGTGTTCGAGCACGCTGATCCGGTCCGGCTCGGACTGGGCGGCTGCCGGGGCCTGGGCCGCGGCTGTCAAACTCATGGCTGTCAGAGCGAGCAGCCCGGCGCTCAGAGCGCAGCGGCAGAAAAAGCTGTGCAGCTTCTGCTGCATCTCACATAAAGACAAGGTCATCGGCTGGGGGGACATGAAGCTCCTCGACGTCAACACAGTCGTCACAGTTCCCGTGTTCTATCGTCAGCAGGCGGGATCGGTGAAAGACTGTTCTCCGGAGTGACCTGTTTCAGATCACGCACCGGGCTGCGGCGCATGACCGCAGTGTCGATTACAGCAGCCAGTCCGCTAGGAAGCAGCTAAATTTTCGAGCTCAGAGAGCCCGGACGTACCCAAACCGCAACACCGACAAGCAAGGAAGCTCGAAGATGAAGATCCTCTCTGCCCAGGACATGGCCGCCGCCGACAAGCGCGCCGTCGAAGACGGTACCCCGGTAGCGACACTGATGCACAACGCAGGAGCGGCCGTGGCGAAGTTCTGCCTGCGTCGCTGGCCCCAGGCGGGAGACGGCGGGGGAGTCATCGTCGCGCTCTGCGGCAAAGGCAATAACGGCGGCGATGGCGTGGTTGCCGCGCAGGAACTCGCACGGGCGGGCCGGACCGTCCGCATCGCTCTCCTTGGAGCTGAGACTGACGTGAAGGGCGATGCCGCGGCTGTACTGGGCGCAGCCCGCAAGCCGGGCGGACCCGAGTTTGTCGCAATCTCCGACGAGTCCGAGTTGCGCGCGGCGCTCGCGGACGCGACCCTCGTCCTGGACGCCATCGTCGGCACCGGCTTCAAGCCGCCTCTCCGGGGACTCGCGGCTACGGCTCGCGACCTTGTCGCTGCCTCCAGCGTGCCTGTCGTTGCCGTGGACCTGCCGAGCGGCTGGGATGCCAACGCGACCACCTTGCGCCAGGGCTCGGCCGACGACCCCGCCTCGCAGCCCTTTCGCGCGGACGCGGTTGTCACCTTCGCCGCACCCAAGCTCGCGCATGTCTTTGGATTCCTGACGGTTGGCGGAAGCTCGAAGCCTGCCGACAACTTCGGTCCTGTCGTCGTTGCGGACATTGGGATTCCTGCCGCCGCCGTCCAGGCCTCCACGGGACTGTACTGGGGCGGATCCTCGAAGGCGATCTCCGAGGTCCCGCGCAGCATTGACGGCAACAAGGGACGGTTCGGCCACGTCCTGGTCGTTGGCGGAGCGCTGGGCAAGGCTGGGGCGCCGGCGATGGCCTCGCTCGCTGCGCTCCGTGCCGGAGCCGGGCTGGTCACCGCGGCTGTCCCGCGCGAGATTCTGCCGACAGTGGCCACCATCGCCCCGGAGCTGATGCTGACCCCGCTCGCGATGGCCTCCGACTTCGATGGGGCGGGTCTGGACTCGAGCCAGCTTCTCGGGGAGCCTCTGAAGGCCATGCTGATGGGAATCAACGTCCTGGCTGTCGGCCCGGGCCTTGGCCAGCAGGGCGAAACTCCTGAGTTCGTCCGCACGCTGCTGGAGCGAACCACCCTGCCGCTGGTGCTCGACGCCGATGGGCTCAATGCCATCGCCGCCGACATGGACAGCCTCCGCGAGGTTACGGAAGCTGCCCGCCGCGAGGGCAAGCCCCGCACGATCGTGCTCACGCCGCATCCCGGCGAGATGGCCCGCCTCACCGGCATGTCCGTTCGCGAGGTTGAGTCCGACCGCCTCGGCATCGCCCGGCGTTTCGTGCGCGAGTATGGTGTCACGCTGGTGCTCAAGGGCTGGCGGACGCTCATCGTCAGCCCCGGCGGCCGCATCGCCCTGAATACCAGCGGCAACCCAGCCATGTCCAAGGGGGGAAGCGGCGATATCCTGACAGGGATCGTCGCCGCGATGCTGGCGCAGTATGCCGTGGACAAAGACGGCGCCGTGCCCGATCTGAACCGCGTCGCGCAGGCCGTCGAAGCTGCGGTCTACCTGCACGGCCTCGGCGGCGACTTCGCGACCCTCTCCCAGGACGAACACACCGTGCTGGCAACAGATACGGTGAACCACCTCGCCAACGCCTTCCGGGCGCGACTGACCGACGAGGACGGCTTCACCTGGATTACCGGCCTCGCCGGACGTAATCGCTGAAAGGAACCCCAAGCATGACGCCTTACACGCGCGAGAAGCGCCTGCGGACCCGCAGTGTCGCAGGAACCCACGCGCTCGCCGAGACCATTACCGAGATCCTGCGCTCCACCGGCAAGGGGCCGCGGCTCGTCATTCTTACCGGCGAGCTGGGTACGGGCAAGACCACCCTGGTGCAGGGGATTGCCGCTACGCTGGGAGCATCGCAGGATGATGTCTCCAGCCCCACCTTCACGCTGCTGCACGAATATCCCACCACGAAGGCGCCGCTCGCCCACCTCGACCTTTACCGGCTGGAGAGCGACCGCGAGCTGGAGGGCATTGGCCTGTGGGACCTCGCCAGCCGCAGCGAAGATTCGCTGATCCTGGTCGAGTGGGGAGAGCGGTTTCCGTCGGTTGTGGAGCGCGCTGACGCGGAGATCACGATCAGCCATGGAGAAAACGACACCGAGCGGCTCTTCCTGGTTCGGTGGCGCTGAGAAAGCTTCCAACGAACTGAATTCTCTCTCAGGCTCTGAATGCTGGTCCCGGGAAAGTTAGTTTGAGGTGGCAAACGGATCTGAATAAGCTAAGTCCGTACCCGGATGGGCATTTGCGACTGCGCATTTCTCTTCTGGAGGCATCCTCGGTCTTAAACAGCGAAGGCCCTGTCATGAGACAGGGCCTTCGTTGCGATCGTATTTGTTTCGTTGGGCTTACAGGGTGCGCCAGTTGGAGTTGGTGCGAGCGCGGATGCCGATGAAGCTGGGAACGAAAACGGTAGCTGCGGAAAAGAAGGCGATAGCAAGGGTATACATACGTGTTTCTCCTTTGGCGCGCGCAATGTGCGTCGGCGCCGAACCCATTCAGGGGTGGTAGTTAGGTGTCTTCAGCGCGGGCGGTTCTGAGGTCTTGACTCAGCCGTCTACACACACTGGCTCATTTTGTGGGTTCTGGATCGTGTGGCGCGTCCCCGATCGCGGGTCGCAGCGCACTATCTTCAGCTTTGAAGCCCAGATCCCTCGTACTAATAAGATCGTCCAATTGAAGGAAAGATTCAACTGTAATCGACCAACTTGACCGATATCCGAACTTCTTTTTTCAGATTTCCGGCCAAACTCAAACATCGTACATAAGCCAGTACGGAGCCCTCTGCGAGAAGGTTCCCTGCCCAGAAAGAAATTTTCGTATTTCTTTGTAACTTGTAATTCACACGCGTTGTTACACAGGCAGGCGGGGCGTAGTCGTGCTACGACTTTGCGCGCCGGCTGGCCAGTTTCGCCGGGCTCTTCCTGGCTGCAGCCTTTTTGGCCGGTGCTTTCCGGGCCACAGCCTTCTTTGCGGCGGCCTTCTTTGTGCCAGCAGCGGTCTTCTTCGCTGCTGCTGGCTTCCGGGCAGCTGTTTTCTTCAACGGCGCTGCCTTCGGGGTTTCGGGTTGTCCGACGAAGCGGTAGATCGCGCACAGCTCATCGCCCGTCGAGCCATATTCCTTCTGCTGGGCGATCTCTGCCATGTCGGCCTTGTGGTCCTCCGGTGACATGGGCACGTTGCCGAACCACACCCGCTCGAAGGAAGGATGCTTGTCCAGCCAGGCGTCGTGCTCGGTGTTGGCGTAGATCAGGTCGAACGGGTGGGGGTGCTCGGCGAGCGTCCGCTCCACGTGCGCCACGAACCGCTTCAGCATCGGCAGCTCAAAGGGATGGAAGAGAAACGCGAGCGACGCGCCTACAGGAAGGGGATGCTTGGTCGCATCGTCCTGCACCAGCTTCAGGGGCGAAAGCTCATCGTTCTCGGGATGCTGTTCGAACTTCGCGATGTTGGCCTCTGCGACACGAGCCAGCCTGGGGCTGAGCTCGATGCCTTCCACGCGCAGGAACGGATACTGCGAGGCCACCAGCATGGCCCGGCCCTTGCCCGCACCCACGTCCAGAAACACGGTGTGCTCGATCTCGTTTTCCGGCTCGGTGCGCGTCAGCCAGATGTCCAGCAGAGTGTGCAGGATGCTGGGAGCGATGCCGTAGTAGGCGGTCAGCTCCTCGACGACAGCCCCGGTACCGCGTGCGATCACCTGACCGGTCAGCAGGCCGGAGGTATCCGTCCCGAACTTGCGATCGAACGGATGCATGACGGGAGTGGAGGCAGGCTGCTTCACCTCTCCCACGATACACATGGAGTCTGTGGCTTAAGCGGGTTTGACAGCCGCCGTTACAGGATCGGGAAAAGTGCCGGCAATAACGTCACTTGGCTGCGGCTGATGGCTTCGATTCCGGCGAGCCGATTCTCGATCTGGGCGACCAGTTGCGCATTCTGGGCCTCGTCGCTCCCCGGTGCGGTGATGGACACATGCGCGATGAACTTCTGCGGGACGCCAGGGATGCCGGAGCCAGGTGCCTCGAGGTCGCGCGTGACCTCCACGCCGCGCACCATCTTCAAGTCGACGATGTTGCGGCGCAGGACGGGGTGGAAGCAGTCGCGGAGCGCATTGAGCAGGGCTACTTCGTTCATGGTCTGCGCGTGGCTACTGTGCTGTGGTGTCGAGGTGGAACTGCACGCAGCCGTTCAGGTGGCGCTCGCTGCGGTTCTTCCACGTGATGTCATTGCCGGGGTGCAGCTTGCCCTGGCGATAGAACTGGAGCCAGGTCTGGCAGCCCTTCACGTCGGTGGTGGCGGCCTCGGCGGGAGCGGCGGCGATCCTGGCCTGGAGAGCTTTCATCGCGGGAAGGAACTGATCGTCCGGAGCGTCGCGCAGATCCACGGCGAGGTCGAAGGCCGTCCACGCCGGGGTATTCACGCGGGCAGCCGTGTTCACCACCGGAGCAGGAGCTGCGGGGATGGCCTGTTGATCGGACTTCACGCGGTGATACCGCACGACGTTCCACACAAACAGACCGAGGATGACAGCAAGAAGGATGAAGTGACGCGGACGCAGGGACATAAGGGCCAGTGAGTAGAGGGCAGTGAATAGTGAGTAGTGAGTCGTGAAGAAAGGCGCTAGTGTTTGCGTTCGACCAGGTATTGCGCCAGGGCTTTGAGCGGGGCAGCGGACTGGCCGTAGGGCTCGAGGGCGGCGAAGGCGTCCGCGATGTAGCTGGCGGCGTCTTTCTCGGACTGCTCCAGACCGTAGACGGCGGGCCAGGTGGCCTTGTCGCTGGCGGTGTCCTTGCCGGCGGTCTTACCGAGCTGTTCGGAGCTCTGGGTTACGTCGAGGATGTCGTCGACGATCTGGAAGGCGAGGCCCGCGTTTTCGCCGAAGCTCCGCAGGGCGGCGATGACGTCCTTGGGACTTGCTGCGAGCGTCGCGGAGCTGTCCGGTTGCGCGAGCAGGTCGCCGAGCCCGAGGATGCCGCCGCAGACGATGGAGGTGGTGATGAGCGCACCGGTCTTCGCGCGGTGGATGCGCTCGACGAGCTCGGCGGTGGGCTTCTGGCCTTCGCCTTCGATGTCCATGACCTGGCCGCCGATCATGCCGGAGGGAAGGCCGGTGTCCATACCCACGCCGGTGCCGATGGCGAAGGAGAACTCGCGGATGATGTCGATGAGCGTGGCCGGCTGCGCTGCAATCTGCGAGAGCGTCTGGAAGGCGAGTGTCTGCAGGGCGTCGCCAGCGAGGATGGCGATGGCCTCGCCGAAGGCGACGTGGCAGGTGGGCATGCCGCGGCGGAGGTCGTCATTGTCGAGCGCGGGCAGATCGTCGTGGATGAGCGAGTAGGTGTGCACCATCTCCAGCGCGGCGCCGAGCTCGTCGGCACCCGGGACTTCGCGACCGGCGACCATCTTCGCGGCTTCCATCGCGAGGATGGGGCGCAGGCGCTTGCCGCCCGCGAAGGTGGAGTGCCGCATGGCGCGGTGGATGGAGTGGGGAAGGGTATTGGCGGAGGGCAGAAGCCGCTCCAGCGCAGCGTCCGTAACGACGACGCCGTTCTTCAGGATTTGCTGGACATCAACGTTCATAGAAGGGTCGATCGTAAACGCACGATCAATCCCTCATTCTACGCGAGCGCCACCATGGCAGTCCCGAGGCCAATCCAAGGATAGCGAGGCCTGCAAGGCTGAGCGCGAGTCCGAGGTTGTGGTCCGGGGTGCGATGCCAGCGCACATCGATGGTCGAGTCTCCGGCGGGGAGCGCGATGGCCAGCAGGCCATCGTCGCGCTGGTATGGCTTCGGCGTCTCCAGGCTCAGGCTATCCGGACCCGTTCGCGTGACCTCCCACGCGGGGTAGTCGCGCAGGTTGAGAATCAGCACCCGGGGCATTGCCAGATGCAGGTTCAGATGCAATGGAGCGTTCGCGGAGACGGTCTGCGCGTCGTCGAGGTCGTTGGGATCGAAGTTGGGATCGACCTGGACGGGGTTGGGTTGGGTGCCGGGGGCGGGAACGTTGGGGTCGTGGAGATCGCCGGCCAGCCAGTAGGCGGGGTTGGTGGTGCGCAGGGAGTCGTTGTCGGCGGTGCGGGGCGTGTACTCGTCGGTGGGCTGCATGCCGTGATGCGAGGCGAGCAGAGCCGCGCGGGCAGAGGGAAGGTCGTCCGTGTCGCAGGCCTGGCGGTAGAGGTGGTTTGCGGTTGCGCTCATGCCGAGCGTGAAGAGGATGCTGAGGAGGGCGGAGGTGCGGAGCGAGAGCTTGTTTCGCGGTAGAGCGAGCGCGACGGCGAGGCCAAGCATGACGCCTTCGAGCGAGAGCAGACGCCAGGGGAACTGCAGGAAGGCGAGCTTCGGCAGCAGATGCCAGACGAAGAGCGATACAGGAGTCAGCAGGAAGAGCAGGATCGCTGTAGTCACGGCCAGCACGGAGAGCAGCGGACGGCGATGCTCTGAAGCGATGCGATCGCGCCTCATCCACGCGACGGCAAGGAGTACCGCCGTCCCAGTCATCAGCACCACGGCGATCATGCTGGCTGTGTGCAGGACCATGTTGTGGCCGGCATCGCTGGTGTGGCCGAAGAGGAAGCTGTCTTCGACGCGCATGTTGGGCAGCGTGGCCATTGCAATCTGCACCCAGCGCTGCTCGTAGGCTGCGGGGACGAGATAGAAGCCGACCAGCAGGATGCCGGTGATTGGTCCGGCGGTCGCAAGGAGGGCACGCTTCGCGAGGTCTTTCGCGTGGTCCGGCTGGGTGCGGGTCTGATGCCATTGCGTCGCAAGCGAGAGCGCCACGATCAGAGCGAAGCCATAGCTGCCGATGACAGCGGCCGGGGCGTTCGTGAGCCAGAGCAACGCAAGAGGAATTGCGATGGATGCGGGCCTTGCTCGGGCATTCAGTGCGGCCATCACGATTAGCGGCATCCAGGCGGCGGCCAGCAGCTCGGCGTAGGCGGTGCGCTCGAAGCCGGTGAAGAGGATGTAGGGATTGGCCAGGTAGATGGCGCTTGCCAGCAGCGCGGCTGGAGTTGAAGCGAAGGGCCGTGCGAGGAAGTACATCGAGAGGCCCGCGCCGGTGAGCGCGAGCCAGGTGAAGACGATGGGGACGGCATTGAGCGGCAGAGCCATGGTAAGCAGCGCGCCGAGCATCCACGAGAGTGGCGGATAGAAGACGAAGCGGGGCTCGCCTGCGTTCCAGGCGGCCGTGAAGGCCCATTGCGGATAGAGCGTGCCGTGGCGCATCTGTTGGGCCGCGTCGAGCCAGCTTTCGAGGTGAAACTCGAAGTCGTGGCCGCAGGAGCAACCATGCACCACGAGTGGATGCACGGCGAGGAAGGCGAACAGGGGGACGAGCAGCCACGCGAATCGTTGGGCGCGGGTTGGGGATTCGCTGCTGCTCATCAGGCGGCTCCGCTGGACTTCATGCTGCGCCTATTCTTGCATCGCGGGCCGGGCTATGGTTCCAGCTTGAGCGTGTGCTCGACCTTCGGATGCTGGAGCGCGAGCGGGAAGCTTTCGCCGACGAGCCAGGAGTGGAACTGGTCGAGGTACCAGGGGCTGGCGGGGCTGCCGCTTTGTCCGGTCGTGATGTTGCCCAGCGTTGCGTCGCTGTCCTTCAGGTCGGCGTCGAAGCGCTCGCTGGGACCGAAGTGCAGTCCGCTGGCGCGGACTGTCGTCGCATCGCCGCGTACCGGCTGCAGGCCGGAGCCGGTCGCTACGCCCAGCAGGCGGCTCATGATCGTATGGCTTCCGAAGACCGGGTGCGCGATCTCGGTGGAGTGATACTGCGCGAGCTTCCAGCGATTGAGGTCATGCGGTGCGCCTGCCTCGCGCAGCGCGCGGTCCACCGAGACTGCCAGCAGGTCGTTCCAGCTGGCAAAGTTCTTGGGCAGCCAGCGCGCGGGCTGGCGAGCCAGCAGCATCTCCAGCGCCGTGGTCTTCTCTGCCCACAGGTAGAGCTTTGCGCCCTCACGAGCTGCGCTGCTATCAGCCTTCACGTGGTCATGCTCGGCGATCTTCGCGGTCAGCAGCACCGGCCACAGCACGTCGCGCGTCGCGAGGACGATGGCTGCGGCGGGCGAGTCCGGGTCCATGTGCCCGTCCCAGCGGCGCAGGAGCTCGGCGGCCTGCTTCATACGGTCGCGGTCATGCACCGCGGTGGTGTGGTCGATTGCGTAGGCGAGCTTCTGGGCCACCGTCCGGTCCAGGTCCGAATAGTCGTCGTTCTGGATCGCGAGCATGTCCGCCGGTGTCAGGCCCTGCCGGTCCTTCAGCAGCGTCGTGATGCGCTCGACGCGATAGGCGTCGACCCAGTCGCCGGATAGGAAGAATGGGTAGTCGTCCGGCGTGACGCGGGCGTTCGCCGTGGCGAGGTAGCCGGTCGTGGGGTCGGTCACCGAGGGCAGCTTGTCGTAGGGCACGTAGCCGGACCATGCCTGTCCTGGGTCGAGGGCATCGACGGGCTTGTACGCGATGGCCGAGCCGATGGTGTAGTCGATGCCGGGCTTGGGCGCGACGTGTTCGGGCGACGCTCCGGTCGAAGGCGGAGCCATCTGCGGTGCGGTGTCGCTGCCGTCTTCGCTATCGTCGGCTTCGGCCTCTTCGTCGGCGGGAAGCGCACCGTTGTTGTCGAGGTTCAATGGCGAGGTCATGGGCTGTTGAATATCGCGCGGATGTTGCATTGCGGGCCCGCGTACGGGGATGCGACCCAGCGCGTGATAGCCAATGTGCCCCGCGTCATCTCCCCAGACTGCACTCAGCGTCGGGCCGCCGAAGTTGCCAAAGGCCGCTACGAGCTGCGTGCCATTGGCTGCGGTGTCCATCGCCAGGCCGGGAATCTGGAGCGCCTGTGGGTCGTAGGCTGTCCAGGCCAGCGAGAGCATGCGCTTTTCGCCGGGGAAGATCGGGCTGATGATGGGCGTTGCCATCGTTCCGCTGCCCAGGGGAGCTTCGGTCAGCAGCACATCGAGCTTCACATCACGCCCGCCGCGCACGCGGATCAGTTCATGACGATGCGCGACAGGGGCCCACGAACCGTCCACGCGCTGGAACTCCATCCTGTCGCCTGTGCCGCGGGTGTGTTCGATGCGGACATCCTGCACATCGCCGAGCATGGCGGTGAAACCCCAGGCCACATGGGCGTTGCGGCCGACGATCACGAACGGCACTCCCGGCAGCGTGAAGCCTGCGACGTCGAGCGAAGATTCAGGCTGATCGAGTGCCTTTACGTGCAGCCCGGCCTCGTACCAGATGTCCGGCGCGGTGAGGCCGAGGTGCATGTCGTTGGAGACGAGCGGCGCGCCGGAGGCCGAGCGCGAGCCTGCCACCACCCAGTTGTTGGAGCCCGAACGGCAGTCCTCGCAGGCCGCCTGTTCGAAGTTTTCGGCGACGCGCACGATGTCGCGGGGAGTTGCCGATGGCATGTTGGGTTGCTGGAGAAGGCTCTGGGTCTTGTCGAGGGGGACCTGCTCGATCTCTTCGTGTTGTTGGGTGAGGTCGGGCTGCGGCTGCGAGGGAGGGCGGTCGCGCCAGGATCCCACGGGGTAGAGATCGCCGAGCAGTTGTGCGGGAAGATGCTGCGCGAGCGCTTCACGCGCGATCTTCGTGGGGAAGCTGGTGGCGAGGTCCTGCCACATGCACAGGACCACCAGCATGGAGTCGCGCGGTGTCCATGGGGCGGGCTTGTAGTGCAGCGCGGCGAATTCCACGGGCAGCCGGTCGGCGTGGCTGTCGAGGTAGGCGTTGACGCCCTTCGCGTAGACCTCGAGCTGATGGCGCTGGTCTGGAGGAAGAGCCGCTACGGCGCGCTCGGCTGCGGCACCGAGTTGCAGGATGCGCTGGCTGCGGTCGTGGTCGACGAGCGCCGGGCCGAGGATCTCTGCGAGCTCGCCGGCACCATGGCGGCGCAGGGCGTCCATCTGCCACATGCGGTCCTGGGCGGTGACGTAGCCTTGCGCGAAGAGCACATCGTCGAGGCTCTGGGCCTGGAGGGAAGGCACACCGTGGGGGTCGCGCGTGATGATGACTTCGCCGCCGAGGCCTGTGGCCTGCAACTGGCCGTCCAGCTCTGGTAAAGACGTGTGCAGACGATGCCGCAGATACAGCACGCTGCCGCTCAGCAGGACGACGATCAACAGCAGGAGCGCGGCGGTGGAGAGGCCAATGAGTTTTAGCCGGCGGGTTCGGCCGGGACGGTCGTCCTCGCGCTGATTGCGGGCCTGGCGGAGGCGCAGCTCGGAGAGCCGCGAAAAGAGGCCGCGATGTTCGGGGAGTAGGTCGCGATCGTCGCGACGAGCCTGCAGCTCTTCGCGCAGAGAGCGCGTGACGAGCCGGGGCTCGCGGGACGCGGTGTCGTCGCGGGAGGGATGTCTGGGATCGTTAGGGTTCAGGCTCATGCGCTCAGTACTGATGTTAAGCGATGGGGCTGTGAAGCCCATTGCCACGAATGGGGGCGATGACGTTATACCGCTAAAAGATAAGTGGCATATCTTCAGAGCGTTCGGACGCATGTCGATACGACCCAGGCTCTGCCTCGAGGGGCGGCTGCACGCCGGGCTTCGCCATGCGAATGGCGAGGAGCACCAGCAGCATGACTGGAATGACGAAGACGCTGCCTTCGGGGCCATCGGAGCCGCCGGAGAGGAGCACCTTGCCCACCGGATGGGTGTTGAAGAGTCGGCCATAGCTGAGGTTGCCGGAGTCCGGCACGCCCCACAGAAAGCTCTGGGCCCAGTCCCACGCCATGTGGAAGCCGATGCCCCACCACAGGCTGCCGGTCCGCCACAAGGCGTAGCTGAAGACGATTCCGGCCACGAAGACCATCAGGAGGCCCATCACGTTCTCTCCGCCGTTGCCGAGGTGCAGGCAAGCGAAGATCAGCGACATGACCGTGGCCGCGCACCAGAAGGCCACGAAGCGCTGCTTCGGCTCCGGTCCGCCGCCGATGCCGAAGAAGCCCCGCGTGAGCGTGAACTGCAGGTATCCGCGTGTGAGGTACTCCTCCAGGAACCCGACGAAGAGGAACATGATGAGCCACTCAACGCCGAAGCGGACGATGGCGATTCCGTGGATCGCCATGCCGTCGAAGACGAGCAGATGCATGGCCCGCAGGATGCCGACGAGCGCGCTCAGAGACACCAGGCCCCAGAAGGCTCCGGGGAGAAGATCGGCAATTCGCGAACCGCTGATGCCGAAGACCCGCATGCGGCGGCGCTCGATCTTTGCCATGGCGAAGGTGGCCAGGGCGATTCCGCCAAACTGGAAGGCCTCGGTCAACGCGGCATAGCCCGGCTTCAGGTCAGAGGGTTCATGCTTCGGGGCAGGACGCCCGGTCTTCTTGGCCACCGCGGCTTCGTGCTGGCGCTCGACCATCTTGCCCCACTGGCCCGAGGCTCCGACGGCCGCCAGGCTCGCCAGAAAGATGGCCGCGACGGCCAGCACAGAGAAGATCAGGGCGCTCCAGCCCGCGCGGAGTCCAAACGGCCCGAGCAGCACGCTGTGCTTCGGCGCTGTATACGTGACCGCTTGTGCGGCCTTCGGGCTGTTGTATTCCGACGGTGACACAGGCTGGTTCTCGTTCTGGCTTTCCATGGACACTCCGTTGATTCTTTACAGGAGAGCATACGTGTCTGCGGGCCTTGGGGTTCCGCAAGACGTTTTCCGTCGCACTGCCTGCACTATTCTTGAAGAGGCAGCCGCGGCTTGTGTGCGGAGCCCACCGTAAGTTTGCGTACCCCGTCAGGAAGGTCCCACTTGAACTGCCGCGTCTTCTATCACGATCGCTGTTTCGACGGCGCATGCTCCGCTTCGCTCTTCACGCGCTTTCACCGCGAGTGCATCGGTACGGTCGACAGCTTCGAGTACCAGGGGCTGGTGCACCGCGCCGGTTCTCTGATGGAGGAGGGCTGGTTCGCGACCGAGGGCGAAAACGCCATCGTCGATTTCAAGTATTCGGCCTCGCCGCGGCTCACCTGGTGGTTCGACCACCACCAGTCCGCGTTCCTCGATGCCGCCGACGAAGCCCACTTCCGCGCCGGTCAGCTCAACCCGGACGGCACACCCGGACCGCTGGCGATGCGCCAGTTCTTCGACCCGCTCTACATCAGCTGCACAGGCTTCCTCTCGCACATTGCGAGCACAAAGTTCGGCATGGACATCGCGCCGCTGAAGGAGCTCATCCATTGGGCCAACATCGTCGATGGAGCGAAGTACGAGAGCGCCGAGGCTGCTGTGGGCATGCGCGAAGCCGCGATGAAGCTCACCATGGTGATCGAGAGCGCGAGTGATGCGGATGGGAAGTCGATCACGAAGCGCATCATCCCGCTGCTTACCGAGATGAGTCTCGACGATGTGCTGGCGCAGCCCTTCATTCAGGCCGAGCTGGGACCTCTGCTCGACCGCCACTGGCAGGGCCTCGAGCTTATCCGCGAGCGCGCCCAGCTTGACCGCGGCGTCATCACCTTCGACATCACCGACCAGCCGACCGAGGGCTACAGCAAGTTCATCCCGTATTACCTTTATCCCGAGGCGACCTATGTCGTGGGCCTCTCGAAGTCGAGCTTCCGCTGCAAGGTCTCTGTCGGCACCAACCCGTGGACGAAGAAGCCCGCCAGCGAGCTGGTGAATCTCGCGGCGATCTGCGAGCGTTACGGAGGCGGCGGCCACGCAAGGGTCGGCGCCATCAGCTTCCCCGTGGAGCAGGAAGCCGAGGCCCGCAAAGCCACCGCGGAGATCGTCGCCGAACTGCGCGCGACAGATCGGTAGAGCCGCGCCAACATCCAGAAAAGCAGAGGTCCGATGGAACAGGGAAACCGTCGCAAGATCGATCTGGCCACGTGGCCGCGCACCACAATCTTCAACTTCTTCAAGGAATTTACTGAGCCCTATCACGGCGTCTGCCTGCGCCTGGACTGCACGGAGGCGTTTCGCTTCGCGAAGGCCAATCAGCTGTCGGTCTTTCTCACGATGGTCCATTGCTCCCTCGTGGCGTCGATGCGCGTGCAGAACTTTCGCACCCGCATTGAGGGCGAAGACGTATGGGAGTATGAGCGCATCAACGGCGGAAGCGCTGTGGGCCGGCCCAATGGCACGATCGGATTCGCCGACTACCCCTTCTTCGAGGACATCGAAGAGTTTGTGCGCGCAGGTTCGCTCGAAGTCGAGCGCGTGAAGGGGCGCACCGATCTCGAGCGCCACCCCTACACGAACCTCATCCGCTTCTCGACCCTGCCGTGGTTCGACTTCACGTCGATCTCCCACGCCCGCAACTTCGCGTTTGAAGACTCGGCGCCAAAGATCACCTTTGGCAAGATCACCGAGAGCGGAGGCCGAAGAACACTGCCGATTTCGATCCATGTGCACCACGCGCTGGTGGACGGCCTGCACGTGGGCGAGTTTGTCGAAGCCCTCCAGGATCGGTTCGACCATCCTTCCGCCCGATTCGATCCTTCGGCCTGATCTAGCTTGAAGGTCGCGTCCCGGAGCCCGGAACGCCAAACGCCTGCGTGGCGCAGGGCGGCGGACCTGCACCGTAGCTTTTGCGTTTCCGCCTCCACGAAACCGCTTACGCTGTGACAGAATCATCCCTATGCCTCATCTCGACGAGATGCGCCTGATGGCGAAGGTCGCGCGTATGTACTACGACCATGGCCTGCGCCAGAAAGAGATCACCGAGCGGCTGAGCATCCATCAGTCTACGGTGTCGCGCCTGCTCCAGCGCGCGCGCGAGGCCAACATCGTGCGCATCAGCGTCATGTCGCCTCCCGGCATCTTCAACGAAGAAGAGGACGCGCTCGAGAAGCGCTTCGGCCTCAAGGAAGCCATCGTGATCGAGACGCGCAACGACGACGAGCACCTCGTCAGCGACCTCGGCGCGGCCGCAGCGTTCTTCCTGCAGACCACCGTCAAGCCTGGTACGTTGATCGGCATCTCTTCGTGGAGCCGTGCGCTGTTTGCGATGGTGGAGTCCCTGCACAGCTCCGACTGCGGACGTGGTGGCAGCGTTGTGCAGATCCTGGGCGGCTTCGGCGCGGCCAGCGCGCAGCATCATGCGACGCACATTGCCCAGCGTCTCGCGGGGCTCATCGGAGCGAGCCCGGTGTTGCTGCAGGCGCCTGCGGTTGTGGGCTCGGCGGAGGCGCGCCGCGTGCTGATGAAGGATGCCAGCGTGCGCCAGGCCGCAGACCTCTTCCCGCGCCTCAACCTCGCGCTGGTCGGCATCGGATCGATGCATCCTTCACCGATCCTCGTCAGCTCCGGCAATGTCTTCTCGGCAGCCGAGATGCAGAACATGCGCGCCCAGGGCGCCGTCGGTGACATCTGTTTCCGCTTCTACGATGCTGCGGGCAAGGCGGTTCGCTCTGCGCTCAACAGCCGCGTCGTGGGCATCGAGCCGGAGACGTTGAAGAGCGTCGAGCGCGTGGTTGGCATCGCGGGCGGGCCGAAGAAGCTCGAAGCGATCCGCGCCGCGCTCGTCGGCCAGCGCATCAACGTGCTCATCACAGACGTGAACACGGCGCACAGCCTGCTGAAGGATCAACCTTCAGTCTAGGAGCCGCAACAACATTGCGAGCGCAACTAGTCGCGCGCCAGATGTAACGCGGTGTAAGGCTCAAGCCGCAACGTCGTCTGCGGATGCGTCACCTTGCCTGCCCACGCCAGCGTCGTGTCGGATGTTGCATCGATCGCCGGCGCGCTGAGCTTTTCCGACTGCCAGGGCTTGCCTGCAAGAATCTCCTTCGGCAGTCCGATCTCCACAACGCGATTGGACTTGTTGATCAGCGCGACATGCTGGATTCCCTTGGCATGCTTCGCCGCCCGCGCGGCGTACGCCCGCACGAGATTGTCGTCGCAGTCGAGCTTCACCTGCATCAGCGTCGCTCCCGCCAAGCGTTGTGCAAACTGCATCCCAGAGTATTCGGGCCTCGCAATGATGCCAGTACTCGGCGCTCCGACGATTGGCGAGTAAATTCCATTGCCGCCGCCATGCAGGTACACGCCGCCGAAGCCATAGCTCGCGAAGCGCAACATGGCATCGGCACACCACAATGCAGAGGCGAAGGTGTCGGAGACGCCGCGCTGACCGCCGTTCCAGCACGAGTTGCCTTCCGAGATGCGATAGGGAAGGCCCGTCTTCTTCATCGCGTCCTGGATGGTCGCTACGCCGCTCCACTTCATCGTGGTGGACTTCGGCTCCTCGCTTAGCAGGTTCGCAATCGTGGCATCGGGCCTGCCTGCGGGGCCCATCGCATAGTAATGCCCCGTGAGCATTACAACGTCCTTATGCTTCATCGCTACATCGGCAAAGGCAGTAAGGTAAGGCAGCTTGTTGGAGATATCCGGGCCAGCGAACTTCGCGTCCGGAACCTTCGCGACGATGGCTTCGCGGAACTCGCTCCACTCGCGGACGAAGTCCTCCGGCGTATAACTCGCCGGACGAAATCGGTTGCGAAAGCTATCTGGCTCGTTGCCGATCTGCAGCGCCACCAGCCGCGGTCCCAGGATGCGATGCGCGGCCATCGCCTCGTTCACGGCATTCTCTTTGGTGCCTTGTCCGAGGTTCAGCCCATAGAGGCAGCTCCAACCCGTCGCGTCGAGAAAGCCGCGCAGGTTCTCGAGCGCGCGCGCCGTGGTCACGGTGCCCTTCTTGTTGGTCTTGTCGGTATCGGGCCCGAAGACCTCGAAGGGTGTAGGCTCGGTCGGCGCAGCGTCGGAGTAGGTGGTGTACTCCGAGGTTCCACCACCGATGCGCAGCACGCCGCTGGGTGAAAGCTGGCGGAAGAGCTGCACCAGTTCCTTGTTCGACGGTGCGAAGAATGCCGGATTCGCCAGCTGCGCCGCCTCGTAGCTCAGTCCTGTGAAGTCTGTAGGAATCGTGAAGATGGGATCCGCGAATACGGCCAGCGTTGCATGCAACGGCGCGCTGGGGTCCTGTGCGTGGAGCATCGACGGGAGAGCCAGCGACGAAAGCGCCGCGCCCGATAGCTGAAGAAACTCCCTGCGATTGCGCGGCTTGTGATGGTGGCTCACTGCACGGCCTCCGTCGTCAGCGTCAGGATCTCCCCGGGAGCGATCACCAGTCGCTCGAGCGACGTGATTGTCTCCACCTGGTTGTCCGCGTAGGTGCTCGTGCGCTCCAGCGTGCGAAACACCGGCGCCTGCGCCCAGTCAAGGTGCAGCGTCGTGGGTTTTGTCGACCGGTTCATCACGACCAACGTCGCGGCATGGTCCGCACCCACAAACGCCGTTGCCATCACATCAGCATCGCCCGTTGCAACGTCAACGCGCTTCATGCCCTTACGCACGTGGCGGCTGAAGGCCCCCATCACACGCAACTGGAAGCTCGAGGCGACAGGCACATCTCCGTGCGTCCGGTCCGGCACCAGCAGCGAGCGCGATCCGCCAAACGTCGGCTGCTCCACGTCGAGCAACAGCCAGCAATACATCAAGGCTTCTGCATCCAGCTCGACCAGGTCCTTGTGATAGAGCTGTCCCACCTGGAACGCGAGGCGATACGAGGGCTCCTGCGCATTGCCATCGTTCAGGCAGATCTCGGTTGCAAGAAACGCCTTGTCCGGTGAGGCATCATGCAGCTTCTTCAAGCGGGCGTCATAGAGGTCGGGATTCGCGAGGAATCCCTGGTAGTCGTATTGGTGCGCGGTGACGTAATCCGTCGCCTTCCAGGCGGCCGCATCACGCTTCAGGTCATTCACGCGGCCAATCGCCATCGACACATACGGTGCATCCGCCATGTGGATCTGCGTGCTCGTGAAGCCTGCAGCATCGAGCTCGCGGCGCAGCGTGGTGGTCATCTTCGCGAAGATCTCGGGTGGCTGCTCCACTTCGTTCTGTACCCCGACGATCGCGGGCGCCGCACCCGTGTGGGCCTTCAGGGCTTTGCAATAGCCCACGACAATCTTTGCGTACACGTCGGGATCTGCGGCCTCGCGGACGTACCTGTTCCAGGCGTCCATCACCTCCGGCTGTCCCGGCGCAGGCTTCCACGGCACGATGGCCCACGTTGGCAGCGCCCACATCTCGTAGATCACCTCGCCGCCCAGAGCGAGCGCATGCTTGCTGTAGTCGAAGTCCGAGACCTCGCCGTTGGGGAAGTTGTCGCCGTAGTAATGCGGCGTTGCATCGGCGAGGGTGTCAATGTTGGAGAGATCGCGCTTGAGCTCCGTGCCCATCGGGTACTCACGATCGAGCAGCAGGTTGTAGCGCTTCATCATCTCCCAGTACTGCCGCTTGCCCGCAGCGCTGAGCCCTGCATACGCCGGCACGCTCGGGCTGCCGCCAAAGCCGAGCATCGTCTGCCGGTGCTCCTCGGGATGAACCGTCAGCGTGGCTTGTGCGATCTCGGGCTTCAGCAGATGTCCTGTCACTACGTCATGATGCGTGCGCGGCGCCCGGTACATCAGCTGGTGCCGCGTGAGATCGAAGACCAGGTGCGCCGTGAGAATCGTCTCGCCATTCAGCTGAACATTGACACTCAGATGCGAGTCCACCACGACGCGTAGCGAGCGAGCGGCGCCCGTATAGGCGCGCGATTCCTCCGCGATGGTCTTGCTCGGATACGTGCCTCCATCGCTCAGTGCCACGGAGTTGTAATAGCGTTCGTTCAGCCGAACCGTCGTTGGCGTCAGCGTCACCGTGAATCCGGCATGCGGACCGGTGAAGATCCATTCGAGCGAACCTCCGTCCGGGATCGGCGCATCCAGCTCCAGCGTTCTCGTGAAGAAGGCCGGCAGCGGCTCCGGAAAGTACACGCGCGCAATCTCGTCGGGCCTCGTCCAGCCCGGGCCCTTGGGGCCATCGGCGACGAATCGAAAGCTCTGCTGCGCCTCGGCAGCGGATGCGTGAAACGCGGGAACAGAGACAGCTACCTGCGCCAGAGATGGAAGCGCAGCCAGTGAGAGTGCAGAGAGGAGGAACGCATAACGCTTCATAGGAAGGGACGATCGAAGTTCGCTCGGTAGATGTGGAAGAACCACGGCAACGAGTCCTTGTTGCCGCGCCCGTCACGTGCACTTTGTACGTTTTAGTTTTGCGCATGTCAAATGCATCGCGAAGTTGAATTCAGCGCTGCCGAGCTTGCATGATAGGCAGAAGCGGAGACGCGGAAAGCAGACAGATGAAGACCATTGCAAATCTCTGGACCCTGATGGGCCACCCTATAGCGCAGGCGGAGTGGCCGTTGGAGTGGAAGCTGGACGCCATCGCCGAAGCCGGCTTCGATGGTGTCTGCTGGGGGCCGAGTGACGAGCTGACGCGGGGCGCAGCTGAGCGTGGCCTGATCTTCGTCGGAGGCATGGCCTCGGGGGATGCCGCTGCCTTTCCCGGGATCCTCGACGACCTGAAGCGCTCCGGCACGATAGACGTCAACGTGCAGCTCGCACATGATGAGACGTCCACAGAGGAAGCATTGCAGCTCACGCTGAGCCTTATGGAACTCGCTCATTCGTTGGGTCTGCGCCCTGCCATCGAGACGCATCGCGGGACCTGTACCGAGACACCCGAGAAGATGTACGCGCTCGCAGATGCCTACGAGCATGCGACCGGAGAGAAGTTGGACATCTCGTGGGACTTCTCGCATTTTGCCGTTGTCAAACACCTGCTGCCGCAGGACTTTGAGCGCCGCCTGCTGGTTCGACCCGACCTCATCCAGCAAAGCGTGCAGTTCCACTTTCGCCCCTTCAACGGTCATCACGTGCAGGTTCCGATCACGCGGCTCGATGGTTCGCTTACGGCCGAGGCTGAAGCCTGGCGGCCCTTCGGCAAGGCTGTGATGCGCTTGTGGCTGCAAGGCAATCACGACTCACGCCGCGAGATGTTCCTCTGCCCCGAGCTCGGCCCCGTTGAGGGAGGCTATGCGCTTGAGAGCTTCCCGAACAGCTGGGAGGATGCGAAGCGTCTCCGCGAAGAGATCGTTGCGATGTGGGACGAGGTCGTGGCTGAGGAGCCAGCGAGGAAGCCAGCTTAGAACTCACTCGAGGTCACGGCGGTAGTCGCGTGGAGAGCGCCCCATGATGCGCGTGAAGACCCGATGAAACTGCGGGTAGCTGCCAAAACCCGCGCTCAGAGCGGCATCCAGCATGGAGAGACGGTGGCCCGCGCCGTAAAGCTCGAGGAAGCGATCGAGCCGCACCCTGCTGCGGAAGTCTGTGAGAGCGTATCCCGTTTGTGCCTTGAAGAGCCTGCTGAGCCGCGCTGCGCTGAGTCCGCTGCGCCTGGCAATGCGAGGCAGCGATGCCGTCTCCGGATCTTCGCGCAGTAACTTTGCGGCACGCTCCACCGCAGGATGAAGATCGTGCGTTCCCATCCCGGTGGCGCGCTCGAAAGATTGCCACGCAAGCAGCATTGCATAACGCAGCCCCGCGTTGAGTACATCCGGACCGGTGCCATCGGCGCTAAGCTCGCGCAGGAGAACCTCGAGCCGTTGCATGTCGTCGCCGAGCAGCCGACGGCTGGCTCCTGTTTCCAGGTCCTTCTGCAGAAGAGCCCGCGAAGCCTCGGTCGTTGCCGCAGCGCGAATGGACTTCCGGCGAAACACAGCAACCCACATGGAGAAGTCCGCGCTCTGCTCGAAGAGTACGTGTTCCTGGGCAGGGAAGAGCCAGATCAGGTCGCCGCGCCGGATTCGATACCTTCGGGCACCGACAAAGTACGTTCCGTAGCCGTGTGTCACGAGGTTCAGCTCCAGCTCGGCGTGCGTGTGCCGCCGGTTGGCGCTGGCTGCATGAGCATAACGCCACAGTGCGCCTTCCTGATTCGACGGAATTTGGAGGCGAGCCCTCACGACAAAAAACGATAACAAGTCGACAGGAAAATGAGAAGCCCATCGTATAGCGAGGAGCTTAGAGTTCCGGACATGATCATCACCGACCAGCAGCGCGCTCTGTACAAGGAAGAGGGCTACATGATTCTGCCGGGAGTCATCCCGCAGGATATGCTTGCCATGCTTCGCGAGGAGTGCTCCTACTACCTCGGCTACTACGACTCGATCATGGACGCCAAGGGCGTGCAGACGGAGAACCTCAGCCATCGTGGCAAGCGGTACTTCATCAACAACCGCTACCGGCTGAGCAACCGGCTCTGGAAGTTCGTCTTCAGCGACCTGATGGCCGAGGTGGCACGCGCTACCGTGGGTGATGAAGCCTACCTCTTCCACGAGCAGTGGGTGGTCAAGGGCGCTGAGCAGGGCATGAAGTTTGCATGGCACCAGGACTCGGGTTATGTGAAGTGGTACAACCCCGCCACGGAGCACAAGCCTTATGTCACCTGCTGGTGCACGCTGGATGACGTGAGCGAAGAGAATGGGACCGTGTATCTACTGCCGCATTCGCGCGCGAACACGAAGGGGCAGATCATCAACCACACCAAGGAAGATGGCACCAACGACCTGATCGGCTATACGGGCAGTGATCCAGGGGACCCGGTGATCGTGCCTGCGGGAAGCATCGTGGCTTTCGATAGCTTCGTCTTCCATCGCAGCGGGCCGAACACCACCGATCGCATGCGCCGCATTTATCTGCCACAGTATTCGGCAGCTCCCATCGATCGCCCTGATGGCAAGCCATGGGCCATGGCAACGCCCTTCCTGCACGAAGGCGCAAACATCTACAACCACGATCTGGATAAGCCGGAGAGCTTTGGTCCCTTCCCGGACAAGGCAAAGGACGTAGCGTAAGAGGATCCCGGGCGCTTCAGACGGGCGATTCGTCGCCGGAATGAAGCGCCTTTTTTTTGCGCACAACGATCACCTCTTGCCGGTTGTATCGCGGACGCTGGCACAATACTCGAGACGCAACGACCGGGAGCGTCCAGCAAGTATGCAGCGCGAAATCATGAAGTCGCGGCTCAGCTACACCGCCAGCGAGGTGGCTGGCCAACTTGTCTTCTGCGTCATCTCGTTTTACCTGCTCAAGTTCTACACCGATGTTTACGGTATCTCTGCTGCTGCCGCCGGCGGCATCCTGCTCGTGGCGCGCTGCATCGATGCGATCGACGCCCCGGTGTGGGGCGTCATCTTCGATAGGACTGCCAGCAGGTGGGGCAAGAGCCGTCCGTGGTTCTTGTGGTTGTGCGTGCCTTACGCCATTACCGGAGTTCTCACCTTCACAACGTTCCACCTCGGTCCCACGGCAAAGATCGCATACGCTCTGTGCACCTACGTGAGCTGCAGCGTCCTCTATACGGGCATCAATACACCGGTCACATCGATCCTGGCATCGCTGACCCCCTCGAGCGACGAGCGGATGACGCTCACAACCTTCCGCATGATTGGCTCCAAGGGCGGAGTGCTCTTTGTCAATCTCACGCTGCTCAAGGCTGTCCAGTGGTTCGGCCACGGCGATGCGCAGCGCGGGTTCATGATCGCTGTTCCGGTTTACGCCTGCGGAACCATCGTGCTGTATCTCACGGCCTTCCGCAACCTCCGTGAAACGGTCGAGAGCGAACGCGTGCGTGTACCGTTCCGCACCAGCCTGCGAGCCGTGCGTGGCAACAGTCCGTGGCTCATCATCTTCTTCAGCAGCTTGCTCTTCTGGATCGCCTTCACTGCTCGCATCGCGGCTGCGCCGTACTTCTTCGAGTACGTGATGCACAACGGCGCCATGACTTCGGTTGCCGACAGCCTTGATGTGGTCTCTCTCGCGAGCATCCTGTTGCTGCCCTGGTTCTGCCGCATCAGTTCGAAGCGGACCGTATGGGCGACCAGCCTCGCGTGGTCCGTGGCTGGACAGATCGTGATGGGCTTTGGTGTTCGCTCACACTCGATGCCGATCGTGCTTGCTGGCTGGATCGTCGGCTTCCTTGCTTGTGGTATCGCGATGGCGATTCCATTCTCGATCCTTTCGGACAGCGTGGACTTTGGGGAATGGAAGAGCGGCATTCGCGCCACGGGCCTGCTCACTGCGGTGGGTGCAGCCTTTTGCCTCAAGGCCGGAAGCGGCCTTGGAGGCGCGCTGCCCGCGTGGATCATGGCCCACTTTCACTACGTCGCGAATGCAACTCAAAGCTCGCGGTCCCTCGCCGGTATCGACCTGAGCTTTCTCTGGCTGCCGGCGCTCTGTTACGGGCTTGCGATTCTTCCCGTTCTCTTCTATGCCCGCTACGAACGCATGGAACCGGAGATTCAGTGCGAGCTTGAGCGCCGTCGCGCGATCGCCGCGGCCGTGGCGGCAGAGATGAGTGCCAGCGTATGAGTGTGTCGATGAGCACCGACGACCTCACCACAACCGCCGCGCGCTTTGTCGAGTTCGTTCACCAGGGAACGCATGTGCGCGTCGGCTTCGTGCAGCCGAGCGTGGTGCGCATCACCTGCACGCAGCGCGAGGCGTGGCTCGAGAAACCGAGCCGCATCGTCGCGGCAAGGGAGTGGTGTTGGTGCGAACTCACGGAGAGCGGCGATGCTTATTTGCTTACCACCTCTGCGATGCGCCTGTTCATCGATCGCGAGTCGGGAGCGATGCGTTTTGAGCTAGCGGATGGGACGCCTCTGATGTATGAGCCCGCGGGTGCTCGTTCTCTCATCGAGAAACCTGTCTATCGCAACGTCTACGAATCGGATGCAGAGGTCGCATTCGCGCAAAGCGTTGATGGTACCCGCGCCATCGCGACGCCGAAGGAACAAAGGCTCGACCGGATGGCGTACGAGGCCACGCTCTCGTTGCAATTCGCCGAGGATGAGGCCATCTATGGTCTCGGTTCCCATGAAGAAGGCCACGGCAATCTTCGCGGCTGCACCCGCGATCTGTATCAGCAAAACATGAAGGCCGTCGTGCCGATGCTGGTCTCGACGCGCGGCTATGGCATCCTGATGGACTGCGGTTCGCTGATGTTGTTTCGCGATGCTCCGCGAGGTGCGGAGTGGTGGTGCGACGTCGTGGACGAGCTCGACTACTACGTCCTCGGTGGTGGCAGCTTCGACGGTGTGACCCGTGCTTACTTCGATCTGACCGGGCCAGCGCCCATGCTGCCAAAGTGGTCGCTGGGTTATGTGCAGTCGAAGGAGCGCTACGTAACCGGTGCGGAGATGCTCGAGGTCGTGCGGGAGTATCGGCGTCGCTCGATTCCGCTTGACTGCATCGTTCTCGATTGGAAGTCCTGGCCCAACGGCGGCGCCTGGGGACAGAAGTCGCTCGATCCTCTGCGCTTCCCCGACCCCGAAGGCCTATCGCGAGATCTGCATCAACTCGGTGTCCGTTGGATGGCCTCGATCTGGCCCATCATGACGGGTGGTTGTGAGAATCAGCGCGAGCTGCTGCAGCTTGGCGGCATGCTCGGTAACCAGTCCACGTATGACGCCTTCCATAGCGATGCACGCGGCAGCTATTGGCGGCAGGTTCAGCGCGGACTTTTCGATCGCGGCGTCGATGCCTGGTGGTGCGACTGCACTGAGCCCTTCGAAGCCGATTGGGCGGGTGTGCAGAAGCCTGAACCCATAGAGCGCATGCGCATCAATACTGAAGCCGCGAAGCTCTATCTCGACGCGGGCGAGCTCAATACCTACTCGCTGGAGCACTCGCGCGGCATCTACGAGGGCCAGCGCTCCGCGACGAATGCGAAGCGAGTGCTGAACCTTACTCGAAGCTCGTATGCCGGACAACATCGGTATGGCACGGTGACGTGGAATGGCGACATCTGCGCGCGCTGGGATGTTCTGCGTGCCTGCATTGCAGAGGGCTGTCACTTCACCGCCGCAGGCGAACCGTACTGGACCGTTGATATTGGTGGCTTCTTCGTGGGGGCAAACCCGGAGCTCTGGTTCTGGAAGGGAGATTACAACGCTGGTTGTCGTGGACTGACCTCGATGGACGCGCTGCAGCCTGACGCGAACGATACCGGTTGCACCGACCTTGGCTACTGGGAACTCTACACGCGCTGGCTGCAGTATGCAGCGTTTCTCCCGATGTTTCGATCGCACGGAACGGATGCCCCACGCGAGATCTGGCGCTTTGGCGAACAGGGCTCTCCGTTCTACGACACCATCGCTCGCTTTATTCGGCTCCGTTATGAGCTGATGCCTTATCTTTATTCGCTCATGGCCGCAGTCACGCGGGATGGCTCGATGATGATGCGGTGCCTCGGGCTGGAGTTTCCGCACGACGTGCGTGCTCATGCGGTAGACGATCAATTTCTCCTGGGGCATGAACTCCTCGTCTGCCCCGTGACGAAGCCGATGTACTTTGACGTTGCATCCGTTCCGATTGAAGGGGTGGAGCGATCGCGCGAGGTCTATCTTCCTGCAGGTGCGGATTGGTATGACTTCTGGACTGAGCAGCACATTACTGGTGGTCAGAGACTGCCTGCGTCAGCGCCGCTTGAGTTACTTCCGGTCTATGTGCGTTCCGGTTCCATCCTCGTCACCACCGAAGCCATGCAATTTGTGGATGAGCGTCCCGAGGCTCCCTGGGAGATACGGGTTTACATAGGCGCCGACGCGCGTTTCACGCTCTATGAAGATGCAGGCGATGGCTATGGCTACGAGCAGGGCGAATCCTCTGCAGTCGATCTCCTGTGGCTTGAGCGCGAGCGGCGCTTGAACATAGGCGCACGCTTGGGAAGCTTCCCTGGCATGGTCGCAGAGCGCACCATAGAGGTGGTCTTCATTGGGGCGAGAACGCGAAGGAAGAGGCGGTTCACCTATCGAGGTGAAGAAGTCCGCGTGGAGCTAGAAGAGGAATGCGCATGAACAGAGCGATGTGGATCTCCGCGACGATGGCGCTCGCGCTCACTGTCAGCGGGTTCGCAGAAGATACACCCTTGATCAAGCCCCGGCGTTTCAAGGAAGGCATCGTCTTCGCCATCTCGCCTCAAGGCGACGATGCTTCGGATGGATCTCCTGCGCATCCCTTCCGCACCATCGAACGCGCACAGGCTGCGGTCCGGAAGGTGAATGCTGCGAACGATGTGACGGTGAAGCTTGCCGATGGCCTATATCGAATCGACAGGTCAATCGTCTTTCGCGCCGAAGACGGTGGCCGCAACGAACATCATGTGGCTTGGGAGGCGATGGACGGTGCGAAGCCACAGATCTCTGGTGCAGTGCGCATCGAAGGCTGGAAGATCTTCGATCGCTCGAAAGGCATCTACGTTGCGGACGTGCCGGCGGGGGTTGACACTCGCCAGCTGTGGATTGACGGCAGGTTGGCGCACGTGGGACGTGTCGAGGTCCCGCGCAAGGCGGTCGAGTTCTCGGAACGGGGCTTGTTCGTCAAGGACCCTGCGTTCGCGTATCTCACGAAGGTCGCGCATCCGGAACGCATGGAGCTGCACGCGACGGGCTTCTTCACGGAACGCATCTCGCCGGTCGCGCGTGTTGACGGTGCTTCGCTGCTGATGAAGCAGCCCGCATGGGACAACAACCTGTGGGGTTATGACACGGTGGAGAAGCCCTTTCATCCAGAGCTCTCACATCTCTATCTCGCAAATGCGCTCGAGTTCGTCAGCGAGCCGGGTGACTGGTACCTTGACCCGGCAAAGCACAAGCTCTACGTGAAATTCCCGAGTGGTGCGGATCCTCAGGCGATGGACGTTGAGCTGCCGCGCCTAACGGTGCTCCTTGCGGTCACCGGGACCCTCGACGCTCCGGTCGATGAATTGAGCTTTCGCGGCATCACCTTCGAGCACACGACGTGGCTTGGGCCTTCGGGGGATGAAGGCTACGCCAGCCAGCAGAGTGGTTCGTTCGTCACCGGTCATGCGGATACGTTTCCGGCCGACGTGGTGAAGTCCTGTCCTCAGGGATGCACGCAGTTCGAGCGCACCCGCAGTGAGTGGAGCCAGATGCCCGCGTCGATCCAGGTCGCTGCTGCGGAGCGCATCACGTTCGACCATGACACCTTTGCTCACCTCGGCCAGTATGCGTTGGGCATCGGTAACGATGCCGACGCTGTCGTCGGCGGTGTCGGTCTCGCCACGGGCGATGTGCAGGTGTTGCGCTGCGAGTTCTTCGACGATGCCGGAGGCGCGGTGCTTGCCGGTGGCGTGCAGCATGACGCGCACCATCCTCGCGATCCACGAATGACAAACCGTGCGCTCGTCATCGCGAACAACGCGATCCATGATGTGAGTAAGGACTACGAGGACAATGCCGCCATCCTCAGCACCTATGTTGAAGGCGCAGCCATCGTGCACAACGAGATCTCAGCGGTACCCTACGATGCGATCGACATTGGCTATGGTTGGGGCATCAACGATCCGGGCGGGAATGCGAATTACCGTTATCGGATGCATGGCTACGACTACCCCCAGAACGTCGTCTATTCCACACCCACGACCCATCATGATGTCGTCGTCGCCAGCAATCGCATTCACGATGCGAAGCGGCTCTTTCAGGATGGAGGTGCGATCTACAACCTTTCTGCAAGCGCCGGGACATTGATTACGGAGAACTACATCTACGACAACCACGGTCAGATTGGCCTGTATCTCGATGAGGGATCGCATGGCATCACGGTACGTCGCAACGTCGTCGATGATCCGAAGTCGGAGTGGCTCAACGTCAACACGGTGAAGGCGTTCTACCCGCTGCGCGTCTCAACCGACAACACTGCCCTGGGCAACTGGCACAACGGCACGAAGGTCGGTGGCATGTGGACCAACTACCAGAACGATCTCATCCTCGACGATCATCTCGTGATGGGCGGGCAATGGCCGGCCGAGGCGCAGGATGTGATGAAGGCTTCCGGCATCGAAGCTGAGCACTGAGGCGTGCGCTTCAGGTTGTGATTTGTCCTCGGCCTTACCTGCGGTCACTCCTTCGGCGCGCCGTCCTGCCAACCGCCGGGAGTCTTGTGCTTCTCGATCGCTTCCATGGATCGTGTGCGAGCGTGATTGACCTGTTCTTCGCACTGCTGCGTCGAGTCCCCTCCGCGTGCCGTGATGTGGCAGGCAGAGATGGCGAAGATCATGTCGTTGAGGGCCTGCGAAACGTCAGTCTCGCGCTGGTCCTCCGCCATCGACTTCAAGCGATCGTATGCGGTGCGCACCTGCTGCATCTGCGCACTGAACTCCGTGTCGTCGGCATGGATCTGGACCGTGTCGGCAGTATCGATCACGTCCTCGGCCGCGGAGGCGAAGCTGTTGCGCAGCGGCCCCCGATGAAACGGCACATTGGTTTGTGGAACGATGGAGAGAGCGGCGGCCAGAAGAAGCAGGGGAGTCGACGTCATGAAACATCCTTTCGCGTCATCCAGCGGATGGAAGCAACGGAGAATTTGTGGAGAGCAGGCCCAATCGTTGAGATGCGGTGGAGACGGCCCAGGTTGAAGCGTGCGTCCCGCAAGATTTCTCTCAAACGTGCATCTCTCGATGTATAACAGCGGTACCGAACGTCATCCAGAGTGGAAGGAGCCAGCGCATGGGAGCGTGGAAGAGCCTGCGGCGTGCGCAGGTGCGTCACACAGCCCGGCTGCTGCTCGCGGCGCAGAAGCGCTTGCCGGGAGTGAGGCCGTTGCTGGCCTGGGCAGGCGGCAACCGCTTCCTGGATGAGGCTCTTGTCGGGTACCGAAGGGCTTTCTATACCCGGGCAGCCGCCGAATCGCGCGTGCGCAGGGAAGGTTCCATCGGGCACCAGGATCCTCGCGCGATTGCACTGCACCGCAGCTTCGAAGAGACACCTCGACCCAGCGATCACGACGCCATGCAGCAGCTAGGCTCGGTGCTTCCGCAGGTGAAGCGGATCGTTGATGTGGGCGGTAGCGTTGGAAACATCTACTACCTGTACTCGAAGCATCTTGCATTTCCTCCCGGGCTCGAATGGGTAGTCTGCGAGCTCGGTGAATCCGTCAAGCATGGCAGAATGCTGGCCGCAGAGCGTGGCGCAGCGAATCTACGCTTTGAGCACAGCCTCGATCGCTGTGGGCCGGCCGACCTGGCGCTGTTCTCCGGATCGTTGCACTACTTCGACGAGCCGTTGCCGCGATTCCTGGCGCAGCTCGGGAGTCTGCCGAAGTATGTGCTGGTGAATCGCTCGCCGATGGCAGAGGTGGAGCCGCTGTTTGCGGTGCAGGATGCCGGCGATTGGTTCACGGCGGCCAAGGTCCTGCAGCGCGGAACTCTCCTCAAGGAGATGTCGGACGCCGGCTATTCACTGGCAGCGGAGTGGAAATGCCCCGAACTCAACGTACGCTTCCCATTGCACCCGGAGCATTCAGCGGAGCACTACAGCGGGCTGTTCTTCGTGCATGACTAGGCTTGCCCTGCCAGTTCGCGGCTTTCGCTGCGAACTGGTTAGGTCGCCTTGCGCTGGAATGCGGTCTTACGGGCTACGTTGGACTTTGCCTGGAATCCGCCGCCCGTAGCGGGGGTTGCACCGGGCTTTGCGCCGGAGGCCTTATCAGCCGCAGCGAGCTTTTCACGCAGTGCCTGCAGCTTCTGTTCCTTCGGGCTAAGTCCGGTGGTGCGCTTGGGCGCCGGGGTGGAGTTTGTGGGAATATCGGTCTTCGCCATGAAGCCGATTGTCGCATGTCCAGTGCCCCGCAGGCCAACCTTCGGCGGCCCGCAGGGCACGCAGAGCGGGTTACTTCGCTGGTTTCAGCAGGACGCGAAGCGGCGCCAGGGGACCGAGTGGCATGAGCGTGAAGCTCATCAGGTGGGCCTGTCCGAGCGGGAGCTTCTCCAGCAGCGCATGCGCCTCTTCCACCGAGGTCACATTCATCAGGAACACGACGCCCTTGCCATCCTGGCGAAACCACCACTGGTCGATCTTTCCATCAAGGTAGAGCTGCACGGTGTCGGGAACCTCGTGCGGCATGATCGTGGCGCGCTCTTCCGGCGTCAGCGGGTGCGTGATTTCGCCGATTGCGAGCACCTTGGTGGTGGGGACGGGCCCTGGGCCTGGGCCTTGCGTAAGGCCGACCGCGCAGAGGGAGAACAGAAGGAACAGGAGCAGAGACGAACGTCGCATGACACCTCCATCGCTCCACAAAGCGGAGCGGAACCAATGCAGAATGCTCGCAGTTTATCCGCGAGCTGATGGTCTGTCAGTAGAAAAGGGACCGATTGGTCTCTTTTTTGAGGGGGGGGGGGATTCGTCAGCGCACCGCAAGCTGGATCAGCCGCTCAGGTCTGACTACCCGATCGGGATGCAGCGTTGCGCTGATGCAGGCAAGCCCCTTGGTCAGCGATGGTATCGCGGGGGTGTTCAGGTACTCGTCCGGGATGCAATAGACGCGGCGCTCCTGCACAGCACGGAGACCCTGCCAACCGCGCTGCTCGATCACCCGCTCCAGCGGAACGCGGTCGCCCGCGCCACACCAGGCGAACAGCAGCACGTCGGGATCGCTGTCCTCAACTTCCTGCGTGGTCGTCTGCGCGCCCGGCGCGCCGACAAATTTTCCGTGTGCCGCTTCGATCAGCTCTGCTACCCAGCCTTGAGAACGGATGAGCGGCTTGCCCCATTCTTCGCAGTAGACGCGTGGCCCCGGAGCTTCACCGAGAGCCGCGGCTGCGCTCTCGTTTGACGATTGAAGCAGCACGCGAAAGCCCGCAACAAGGCATTCCGCCGCGTCGTGACGGTCGACCTGTGCGCCCATAAGTCGCGTGTCGGCGAAGATATCCTCAAGCGTCTTTGGCGCGAGTGCCAGCACGGGGAAGCCTGCTTTGAGGATCGCTGCCAGCGACTCAATACGGTAAGGAACGGAAGCGATGACCAGGTCGGGCTTCACGGCAGTAAGTTCATCGGTGTTGGTTGTCCAGGAGTCCTGCAGTAGAGGCAGTCCAAGCGTGGCAAGCTCCGGCAGGGCTTCGGCGCAGTACCTGGTATGAGCACACAGTTTGTTAACTGCGCCTAATGCGGCGAGCGTGACGGTGATGGACGGCTGCAGGCTTGCTATACGCATCATTTCTTCCATGTGGTCGTCAACGTTTGTGCTTCCTGAGTCCGCGGCGGGCAGTCATTCGACGGTCGTCAGCGCGCGGAGGACTTCCTGTGTAGAGAGACCCTCGATCCGAACAACCTTCGAGCGCGAAGTCTGGCCAGAGACGATCTCAATCCTGGCTCTAACGATGCCAAGTAGCGACGCGAGAAGGCGGATGAGTGCTTCGTTCGCCTTGCCATCGACGGCAGGTGCGGCGATGGCAATCTTGAGTGCATCTCCATAGGCGCCGACCACGCCTTCGCGCTTCGCGCCTGGTTGAATGCGGAGCGAGAGAGTTGCGGAGGTGGGCAAGGGCTTCATGGCACTACAGCGAGTGTACGAATTCCAGTCTCAGAGCTGATACCGGCGGCTTACGACCGGCGCGGCGGGCAAATACAGCGTAGGCTGGTAACAGCCCGCCAGTCCTCTCGCCTTAAACCATCCAGGATGAGTTCCGGAACACACGCTGCATTCACCCTGTTCCACTGGAGCTCCCTTGCGTTCCGCTAAAATCCATAGTGCTCTTGCGACTGGCATCAACAAGTTTGAGATCTGCAGAATGACCGCGCGGGGCCTGCATGCGATGCATCGCCAGGGTACCCGAACGGAAGAGACGATCGACCGCGTCCTGGAGATGATCGGGCCGGGTTCGATGGTGCGCACTCCTCCCATGCTGCCGGTCGGGCGCCTCAAGGCTGTCATTGCCAGATAACCTTGTATTTCTCAACGATCGCCGGATCGCTCTCCCGTTCTTTGAAGTTCTTGCCTTCGAAGCCTTTCGTGTCGAGGGTGATCCGAAAGGTCTCATCTCCTTTTATGGGCAAGAAGTTCTGTGAAACTGGCGTTCGATAGCAGGTCACGCGAATATTCAGGAACTTCAGGCTCTTGAGTTCCGCAACAAGCTGGGCGGCCAACGGGAGGATTCTCGTCTCGAGGCTGCCCTTCACGTTGCTGTCGAACTGCTTCAGGTCCTTCTTCTCCTTGTTCCACAAGACCAACTTGTCTTCGAACTGAACCTTGTCTTTGCGCTCCAGCATCTGGAGTTCCTTGATCATCGGGCTCCGCCTTTGGAAGTTCGCTTCATCTGAGAGCGACGATCCGGCGTTGCAGACAAGGAGGACGATCTCGCGATGATTCTTTCGCAGCGAGTTCTTTTCGAGGAGCTTCGCCATCTCCGGCCCGGTCCATTTCCCCAGCCTGGTCTGGAAGACGGGAAAGATGGGGTTGCCGTGAGACATGATGAAGAGTGTTGTCTCTTTGTCGACCTGTTTTAGCGACTTCGTGGAACCTTTGCCGTCGTGGACATCCTTCTGGAGCACCCACTTGGCGGTGACCATCTTCTCGATCGCTTCGCGCATCTCCTGATCGACGCCCGGACAAAAGACCGCAGTACGTGCCACGATGAATCTCCTTTGAGGTCGGTGTGCGAAGCGTATCACGCTGATCACACTCCGGTTGGGGCATCTGTAGTTGCCGTTGCGGGAGCCAGGATTCTTCGGAACGGATGCGGTCGCGGCTTCGTATGAGGGAGGAGACACCGCAGGTTCAACCGCGAACACCGGAGAGACGTGATGAAGGCTTGGCTCTTGTTGGCAGCAATATTCAGCAGCGGTATGGCTCACGCGCAGGCTTCGTTTGCGGTCGCTACGATACGGCCGAGTGCGGCGCAGGTGCGGTTCGAGAGCGATGGTGAGACGATTCTGCTTCCGGCATCGATAAAAATGCGGGATGTTTCGATTCAGACGTGCATCAAGTGGGCGTATGGGGTGCAGCGGGCGCAGGTGCTGGGGCCGGGGCTGCTGACGAGCGAGAAGTACGATATCGAGGCCAAGGCAGATGGGCCGGCGACGGAAGACCAGATGAAAGCGATGATGCAGGCGCTGCTGGCGGAGCGGTTTGGGCTGGCGTTTCACCGGGAGAAGAAGGAGCTGCGGTCGTTTGCGCTGGAGGTGGCGAAGGGCGGCCCGAAGCTGGGGGAGAAGTTCAAGCAGGCGACGAGCGATGAGGTTCCGTGGCGGGCGAACTCGGCGATGGGGACGACGGCGCGGGCGTTGACGATGCAGGAGTTTGCGGACTTTCTCTCAGGGCCGACGGAGAAGCCTGTGGTCGACAAGACGGGCCTTGCGGGGCGGTGGGATTTCTCGTTCGACTTCTCGAAGTACATGCTCGACCCGCCGAAGGGGCTGGATGATTTCCTGCTGGTGCTGAACACGACGCTGCAGGGCGAGATGGGGCTGAAGCTGGAGTCGGAGAAGGATGTGGTCGAGGTGATGGTCGTCGATAAGGTGCAGAAGGCCTCGGCGAACTAAGGGATTCGACTGCGAGGACGGCTGTGGGGCGTTGGGGGGCATGGTGCCCCCCCTCCCCCTGGCGGCAAAATATTCGATTCAGGGACTTTACGGGTGAAGTCCCCGGGGAGGGTAGGGCCCAGGGTGAGGGGCCTCAGTGAACGCTGCGGGGGGTGGTGACCTTGTGAGCTGGGATCGGCCGGGGTTTGGCGGCTCGTGCGATGCGGGGCTTGGGGCCGGGGATGTTGGGCAGCGCGGCGTTGTGGCGGCGGCGGGCGGCGGCGCGCTGCTCGTGCGCGGGGAGGTGGAGGGTGGGGGCGGGCTTGTGAATCTTGATGCTCTTCCTGGTCATGGTTCTCTCCGTTGGTGAATTTGAAGTTCAAGGGCAAAGGAAAGAGGCTGTCCGGACGCTGGATGCGTCCGGACAGCCTCTTTGTGCTCCCACATACCAGTTTAGAGAGTTCGGTGGGGTGATTGCGCCATGGGGCGAGGTGCGGGATGGCCTTTGGATTGTTGGGGTTGCGGGGTGGGGTAGGGAGTCAGGGGGTTGACAGGGCCGGATCCCCCAAAAGACGTGGACGGCCTCGCGCTGGGCCCGACTGCAAACGGGTTCCTTCAGGACGGACTGGTCGATTCACTTCGATTGCAGGAGTTTCTGGAGGACGACGGCTTCGTTGTGCTGTTCGTCCCGCGCGCCGTAGACGAGGGTGACGGGGCCGTGGGCTGCCTGTTGCCGGAGGGTGTGGATCAGGTCGTTGTGGAGCTTTAGCTCGTCGAGATAGCGGGACTGGAACTGCGACCACCGGGCGGCGTCGTGCGCGAACCATTTGCGGAGTTCGGTGGTGGGGGCGATCTCCTTCATCCAGAGGTCGACCTTGGCTTTTTCCTTGGTGAGGCCGCGGGGCCAGAGGCGGTCGACGAGGATGCGGGTTCCGTCGGTGGGTTCGGGTTCGAGATAGACGCGCTTGATTTTGAGCATGGGGGTGCCCTCGTGGGTTGGATGGAGGGCTGGGGAGTTTGGTTTCGGGTGTGTGTGTACTGGCTGAGAGCGGACGTTTGCTGGGCGCAAGCGTCTGCTCCCGTCTACTGTGAGTCTGCAGTTGGGAAGTGGGTCGTCAGGGCTAGTGCCACCGCTTGCTTCAGAGGTGGAAGATCATCCTGGATCGTGTTCCAGATGGTTTCCTCTTCGATGCGGTCATAGGCGTGGCGCAGGATGTTGCCCATCCCTCTTCGATCAGCCCGATGGCCTCGAGCATGTCGCGGAAGTGAAGGGCCGGCCTCTAAAAGACATGGACGGCCTCGCGCTGCGCGCGGGTGCGAACGGCTTCTTTCAAGGCCGTGGAGGAGGACAAGTCCACCTCTGCTCCGAGCAGGTCGCTGAGTTGGAGCCGGAGGCCGCTGAGGGTGAGCAGGGAGACGCGAGTGCCCGGAGCGAAGTCGGTGAGGAGGTCGATGTCCGAGCCGGAGGTGGCTTCGTCGCGGGCGACGGAGCCGAAGAGACGCAGGTGGACGAGGCCGGAGGCACGGAGCTCGGCGGCGTGATCACGGAGCGTGGCGAGGATGGCTTCGCGGGACGGCATCGGCCTGGGGAGATTGTGCTGCGGGGAGTTTGTGGTTTGGAGCGGTCGCTTGCTGGGCAAACGATACCCAACCTTTTCAGGGCGACAGGATCTTGGAGGAGAGATGGGCTGCAGAGGATATAGCGACAAACTACACGTCGTCGTGGAGTCCCCTCGGTGGAACTGGGAGCGGGCTCTCATCCGATATACCTCGAAATTCGCTTGCGGCGATGGGATCGATACCCGTCAGTCTCTGCCTCAGCTTGGCAATATCTCCGTCGAGGGCCCTAGCTATTGGCTCCATTATTCGGAGCGACTGACGATCAAACCAGATGAATGCACGGATCGCATCGGAATATTCACTTTCTGTCACCGTGAGATCACTTAGGCACTTCGGATGGGTCACGCGGTCGCGTACTCTTATTGCTCTTTGTAGGCATTGCCAACCGTTCGAGTTCACGTCGAGCGTGAAGTCAGCCCCGTACGCTGCGGCGAGCAGACGAAAAGCGAACCGCACGTTGCTCATTGTTCTGACCTTGGCCTTCTTCTTGACGATTCTTCCGGCTTCGGTGACCTCAGCTGAGAGTTCTTCCGCGATCAATAGCTCGCTTGCATCCCATTGATCATGGTTCGCTCGAATGTGCCGAAGAGCATTCGCCTTCATTACAAAGGACAGAGCCTCAACGAAGCTGAAGACGCACCGAACTAAATTTCGTCTCGCGCGGTGTGTCACGGATGCCGGGTCAGGGACTCTGCCGTCGTCTCCAATATCGGCCAGCCAGCAGAATTCATCTCGAAGCTCGCGGCCGATTTTAGCTATCGAGACCTCTTCGTCGAAGGGCTGCGCGGGTTGTTTTTCGACTTGCATGTTGATAGCTCTTATCAAAATCAGGAATATGGCTTCAGAGTGCCCGGTCGCGCATTTACAAAGGTTCTTTGCTAATAAACCGGAGTCGTGGAGCGATTGCGAATCGTTGGTTTCGGCGACGAATCCCGCGAAGCCCGAGCATGGCATCACTCGGCGCGAGTACAAGGATGACGCAAGGGCTTTGAGATATGGGTAACAGGCGTATGAGTGGGATTGGTGATGCGGGGGAACGGTGGGAGTGGGAGCGCTCTCTCCCACTCCCACCCGTCAGGATGCGACCATCACGGATTGTGCATCCAGGCTCCACTCGGCCGGCATGAGCGGGCTCCAGCACTTGTCGGCTATCGATTGACCTTACAGTCGCGCCCTTGCTTGTTCTCTATTTCCTCGATCTGGATCGTGGCTGGAGCTCTTACAGAATGCATTGCGGAGATGTTGTGTTGTGGGTGAGATCCGTCGGTCTGTTCTTGGGCTTCTACTGCGTAGAGGGTGACTTGAACCCTCCCGTCACAGTCGGCGACACCATAAGCAGGAAGTTCCGCTGATGAAGATGCCTGGGGGAGCAACCTCCATCCGTTCGTTGAATTATCGGAAATACCCCCGGATGGGATAGGGGTGGATGACGTGATCTTAGGTATCACCAAATTCTTGGGTGCCTGCTGCATGCCGTGGCAGTCGGGGTCGCTCCCTAAGTAGCATGCAGAGACGTAAGCTCTCGGAAAATCTCCCTTGAACTTGAGCGCCATAATGACGTAGGGAGCGCCATCTGTGGAGAACGTTCCCCAAATCCGTGCCGACACTGCGGCACCCCGAGTGACAGTACAGTAGTAGGTGCGAGCTGAGAGGCCTGGCTCGGACAGATTCCCTCCCGGGCCAATCGCTTTGACTCCGACAAATGCAGCCGCGCCGGGCGCACCGGTGAGGTTGTAGGTGCATCCCTTCAGCGGCGGAGCCGCCGCTGCTGCGAGGGAGAACGTGGCCAGAAGTCCCATTACGATCATCGTTGCGATGCTGGGCGATAGACGCGTTCGCGCGGGGCTGTGCTGCTCAACTTTCATAGAGCCTCTCCTTCATGGGAAGTGCGGATCGAAGAAGTCTACCCCGATACCGCGGCCTCCGCCACCAATTCGAGCGATCAACTGTTTGCCGCCAAGAAGATTTTTCCTGGCACGTCGCGAGTGTCTAGCTGAAGAGGAACTCCTTTTCCCGGAGTTCTTTGATTGCGTCTCTTAGTTTGGCGGCTTTTTCGAACTCGAATTTCTTGGCGGACTCTCGCATTTCGGTTTCTAGTTTCAGGATGTGGTCGTCGAGTTCGCCCTGGTCGCGGAAGTTCAGGGAGTCGGTGTCCATGATCTCTTCGGTGGAGTCGTGGTAGTCGGCTTTCAGGATGGTGGCGAGGGAGTCGTCGATGGAGCGGATTACGGTTTGGGGCGTGATGTTGTGTTCTAGGTTGTAGGCGACTTGTTTTTCGCGGCGGCGGTCGGTTTCGTCGATGGCGCGGCGCATGGAGTCGGTCATCTTGTCGGCGTAGAGGATGGCGCGGCCTTCGAGGTGGCGGGCGGCGCGGCCTATGGTTTGGATGAGCGAGCCCTGGGAGCGGAGGAAGCCTTCTTTGTCGGCGTCCAAGATAGCTACGAGGCTAACTTCGGGTAAGTCGAGGCCTTCGCGGAGCAGGTTGATTCCGATGAGGACATCATACTCACCCTTTCTCAGGGCGCGGAGCAGGCGGATGCGTTCGAGGGTTTCGATCTCAGAGTGCATGTAGCGGCAGCGGACGCCGACTTCGGTGTAGTAGTTGGCGAGGTCCTCGGACATGCGTTTGGTGAGGGTGGTGACCAGGACGCGCTGGTTGATGGCGGCGCGGTCGCGGATCTCGGCGAGGAGGTCGTCGATCTGGCCTTTGACGGGGCGGATTTCTATCTGGGGGTCGACGAGACCGGTGGGGCGGATGATCTGTTCGACGACCACGCCGGCGGACTTCGTAAGTTCGTAGGGGCCGGGTGTGGCGGAGACGTAGATGGTCTGGCCGACGCGGCCTTCCCACTCCTCGAAGCGGAGGGGGCGGTTATCCATGGCGGAGGGGAGGCGGAAGCCGTAGTCGACTAGATTTTGCTTGCGGGAGCGGTCTCCGTGCCACATGCCGTGGATCTGGGGGACGGTGACGTGGGACTCGTCGATGAAGGTGATGACGTCGCGGGGGAAGTAGTCGAGGAGTGTGGGGGGCGGCTCGCCGGGGAGGCGTCCGGAGAAGTGGCGCGAGTAGTTTTCGATGCCGTGGCAGTAGCCGACGGACTTGATCATCTCGAGGTCGTAGCGGGTGCGCTGGTGGATGCGCTGGGACTCGACGAGGCGGCCTTCGTGCTCGAGCTGGGCTTCCCACTCGGTAAGCTCGGCGACGATGGAGTCGACGGCGGTCATCTTGCGCTCGGGCTGGACGACGTAGTGGGACTTGGGGTAGATGGGCAGGCGGGAGTACTTCTGGCGGATGGTGCCGAAGAGGGGATCGATCTGGGAGAGGGTTTCGATCTCGTCGCCGAAGAGCTCGATGCGGAAGGCGTTCTCGTCGTAGGTGGGGAAGACTTCGATGACGTCGCCACGGACGCGGAAGGTGCCGCGGCGGAAGTCGTAGTCATTGCGCTCGTAGAGGATTTCGACGAGGCGCTTGGTGATGTCTTCGCGCTTGATGCGCTGGCCTTTTTCGAGGAGCAGCAGCATGCCGTAGTAGGCTTCCGGCGAGCCGAGGCCGTAGATGCAGGAGACGGAGGAGACGATGATGACGTCGCGGCGCTCGAAGAGGGAGCGGGTTGCGGAGAGGCGGAGCTTGTCGAGCTCGTCGTTGATGGTGGCTTCTTTTTCGATGTAGAGGTCGCCGGAGGGGATGTAGGCCTCGGGCTGGTAGTAGTCGTAGTAGGAGACGAAGTACTCGACGGCGTTGTTGGGGAAGAACTGTTTGAACTCGTGATAGAGCTGGGCGGCGAGGGTCTTGTTGTGGGCGAGGATGAGCGCGGGGCGGTTGCACTCGGCGATGACCTTGGCCATGGTGAAGGTCTTGCCGGAGCCGGTGACGCCGAGGAGGACCTGGTCCTTCTCGCCGGCGTCGAGGCCGCCAGTGAGCTGGGCGATGGCGGTGGGCTGGTCGCCCTGGGGTGTGTATTCGGAGACGAGTTGGAAGTCCATCACTGTTAAGTGTAGATGGGCGGGGTGTCAGGATGTGTCAGGAGAGATGGCCGGGCCGGAGGGGATGGGGGTGCGGGGTGTTGCCGCCAGTCCATTTCTCTGGCGGGCTCTGGGAACTACGGGGCCTCAGCTCAAGGGAACGGCCGGGGATTGTCCCGGCATGTACTATCGGAATCGACAATTGGAACCGACACACTGCTTCATCGCCGGAGAGTGCAGAGTCATGAACATCCTGGCCCGTCTGGAGAGCTGGAAGAAGCAAGGGACGATATCGCCTGAGCAGCAGGCTGTTTTGGCGAGCTTTGTTCGCGAAGAACCCTTCTCGCTCTCGCTCGAGATCAACATTCTCCTTTACGCAGGGGTCGTGGCGTTCGTTGCCGGGCTTGGTTGGACGGTCTCGACGTGGTCGCAGCAACTTGGCGACGTCCTCATCCTGATTGCTCTCTCGGGCCTGCTTGCCGCCACTTCGTGGTACTGCTTTTCTCGCGCCAGTGCCTGGTCGCCTGCGGAAACGGCTACTCCGACTCCGATCTTCGACTACGTGCTCTACCTCGGCAGCCTCGTCTGGTGCGTGGAGCTCGCTTACCTTGAGAGCCGCTTCCACATCCTCTCCGGACAGTGGGATAACTATCTCCTGGCGACTGCCTTTCTCTTTTTCTTCCTGGCTTATCGCTTCGACAATCGCTTCGTTCTCTCGCTCGCCCTGTCCTCCCTCGCCGGATGGTTCGGGCTCAAGATTTCGCACTGGCCGTCCTTTCAGAACGGGGCGTACCGGCAGTATGCCCTCCTATATTGCCTCGTAGTCGGCGCCAGCGGAGTTATGCTTCAGCGCCGCAAACTGAAGCCGCATTTCTTTGGCACGTATCTCCATATCGTGGCAAACGTTCTGTTCTGGACAACGCTCTCCGGTGTTCTCGATCATCAGGGCTACGGCCCATGGTTCCTCGGCCTGCTGATCGTTTGCGCTGCGTCTCTGGCCTGGGGCTTGCAGCGGCGTCAATTCGTCTTCGTTGCGTACGCCGCCGTCTATGGCTACATCGGTGTGAGTTCGATGTTCCTCCGCAACATGAACGACGGCACCTTGATCCTGATGTACTTCGTAGCGACCGCCATCGCCATGCTCGTCGCGCTCGTGCTGATTGCGCAGCACTTTGGAAGGGGGAGGCAGGCATGAAGCTCTACACAGAATCGACCCAGGAGAGCCTGCGCGCCCGCAAGCTTGTTACCCAATGGAATGACGACGGCCTCGTCAGCAAGGAGCAGTACGAGCAGCTCGAACAGGACACGGTCTCCGACCTGCGCACCACCAACATCTTTCTCCGGCTGGTGCTGTTGCTGTTCACTCTCGTTGCAGTGGGCGCCGCCGTCGGGCTCTTCTTCCTGCTCGCAGGCGCCGCACCCTCCCGGTCATTCATCGGTATATGTCTTCTCGGCTTTTCCGTCTTTTGCTATATGTCCGCCGAGGCCGCTGTCACCGGTGGCCGCTTGTATCGCTACGGAATCGAAGAAGGACTTGCCATCGGTTCCGTAGCTTTGGCCTGCAGCAGTGTGGCCTCTCTCTTTTCCGACAGCGGCCTCCCCTCCGAACATCGTGTGATGTTTCTGGTCTGTTGCGCCGGTGCAGGGTTTTCGCTCTGGATCTGGTATCGCTTTGACCTCTGGTATGCGTTTCCTGCCGCGATGATTTTCACCCTCTTCCTGCCCGGGTACTGGACGCCATCCCACACATGGCAGCGTTGTTGGATCTGCGTTTTGTATGCAGCTGCGCTGGCTTGTATCGCGGCTATTCGCTCGCGTCATCGCTTCGACTACCTCGAACAGGAATATTCGCTCGCGGAAGCCTTTCTCTGGCTGGGAATCTACCTGGTGCTCAACCTCAAGCTCTCAGCCATCAGTTCACCCGCCGAGTTGTGGACCAATATGCATCCCACCTCGGAGTTTGCAGCACCGTTCTACTGGACGACGTGGGTGCTGCTCTGGTGCCTGCCGCCCATCCTCCTCGCGCGCGGCGTGCGCCGGAAGGATCGCTTCCTTCTCGCGGCCGGAATGATCAGTATGGTCCTCACGCTGGTCACCAACAAGCCGTACCTGGGTTGGCAGCGGCATACCTGGGACCCGATGTTGCTTGGCATTGCGCTGATTGCTGTTGCCGTATGGCTTCGCCGCTGGCTCGCTCAGGGTCCCGACGGAGTTCGCCACGGCTTTACTGCGGCGAACATGTCGGGGAGACACAAGCACGCGTTGGGTGTGGCTTCGTCCGCACTCGGCCTGTTCTCTCCGCATCCCATCGCTCCAGCTTCGCAAGCGGGGAGCCCGGAGTTTGGATCCGGGTTTGGTGGCGGATCGGGCGGCGGCGGCGCGAGTGGGGACTTCTGAGAGCTACGGGGAGTCTTCGCGCTTGATCGCCCTTTGCGTGCTGTCGATTTGCTCAATCAAGGGATGAAACTCAAATCGATGGCGCGGACAAGCCGGCTTCTCGCCAGCGATGCGCCCTGCCACGTGGTGATTGGCGAATTTTGTAACTGACTCGTTTCTCCTCGTGCGCCTTTCTCCTAACTGCATGGGCGCTCTTTTTTGCGAACCGTGTTTTCAGGATTCTTCTATGTCATCTGGCTCGGTCGCGGATTGGTTTGCTTGTAGAGGGTCAGCGGTCAGGTCCGTTGGCGACACTTCGGAGCCTAGAGGTACGCGGAAGGGTTCCACGTCTATGCGCTCGTAGCGCACTTCGAGGACGGTGAGGGTTTCTGTGCCGCCGGGGGCTTGGAGGACCACTTCGTCGTCCTCTGCGGCTCGCATCAGGGCTCGGCCCAGGGGGGAGGCCCAGCTGATGTGGTTGCGGTCGAGGTCGACCTCGTCGGTGCCGACGATGCTGACGGTTCGCTGTGTGCCGGCGGAATTCGCGAAGCGGACGGTGGCTCCGAAGAAGACCCTTGTGGCGCGCTGGCCGGTTCGGGGAGCTTCGGGATCGATGACCTCTGCGGCTTCGATTCGCTTGGTGAGGAAGCGGACCCGACTGTCGATCTGCCGGAGGCGTCGCTTGCTGTACTGATAGTCGGCGTTCTCACTGCGATCGCCATTGCCCGCGGCCCATGCCACCACCGCGACTACGGCGGGGCGCTCTTTGGCGAGCAGGAACTGGCGCTCGTCTTTGAGGCGTTCGATGCCGCCGGGAGTGATGTAGTTGGTGCCGTGGCTCGGCGCGGGCTCCTGTGCTTTCGGTCTTCGGGTAAAGCCTTTTTGCATGCTGCGGCTCTTTCTTTAAAGCAGGTAGTGTGGTGAGTTAGAGATTCGTGCAGGATATTGTGTCGGGCTTTCAGCCCTCCAAGCAAGGCAAGGAATTTCTGACTCGGGACACCAGGGAAGCTCTGCATACGTTACAGCCAGCATTCCCCCAGGGGCTAAAGCCCCCTTGATTACGAGCGCTTACGGCACGGCTGAAGCCGTGCCCTTAACGAGACGTGACTGAAGCAAGGTCTGATCGAGTTTTGAGCGTTCCCTCCGGGGCCCAAGCCACTGTATTGCGCGGATGTTTGTGGCGGGACTGAAGTCCCGCCCCGACAAAGCACGACCCGTTCGTTCCTGACAAAGCACGACCGGTTCTTTCCTGGCAAAGCATGACTCGTTCGTTCCTGATAAGGCACAACTCGTTCGTTCCTGACAAAACGTGACTTGTTTCGACCTGACATGGCGCGGCTTGTAAGGAGGCCACTTCATGAGATCTGAACGATCAGCATGACTCGATACTAATCGGGAGGGCTTGCCATTCGCATGGAGAACGGGCCTGCAGTCATCAACGATTGTTGGCGTGCTGCGGGTGTTGATTGGAGCGGAGTACGTGTGGGCGGAGGTCGTCGCTTAGACTCGAAGGATGCTCAACCGGGGCTATGCCTACGCGACGATCATCGGCGGCAGAGAGCATGGGCAGGCGTTGGTGGATCACCTGGCGAGGCTTTATCCGCACTCCACTGCGCAGGCATGGCTGGAGCGATTGGAGCGCGGCGAGGTGACTCTGGACGGCGTTGTGGCCAGCGGGAGCGAGTTGGTTGCTGCGGGTCAGGGCCTGGTGTGGAACCGTCCGCCGTGGGTTGAGCCGGAGGCTCCTCGGGACTTTGCGGTGTTGCTGGAGGATACGCACCTGCTGGCGGTGTACAAGCCGAGCGGGCTGCCTACCCTGCCGGGGGCCGGGTTTATGGAGAACACGCTGCTGCGACTGGTGCAGAGGCAAAGCCCCGATGCGAATCCTGTTCATCGGCTGGGGCGAGCTACGAGCGGCATCGTCCTCTTCGCGAAGACGACAGAGGCGGCCGCGAGGCTGAGTGCGGACTGGAACACGGCGAAGATTCAGAAGATTTATCGAGCGCTGGCGCAGGGCGTGGCGGAGCGGGATGTCTACGAGATTGTTACGCCGATTGGCCTTGTACCGCATCCGCTGATCGGTTCCGTGTGGGCTGCAAGTGCGGGCGGCAAGACGTCTAAGTCCGTGGCGAAGGTAATTTCGCGCACAATAGATACAACGATGTTTGAGGTAAGTCTGTGTTCGGGGCGGCCGCACCAGATACGAATTCATCTGGCGTCGATTGGCCATCCGTTGGTGGGCGATCCGCTGTATGGCGCAGGTGGGCAGCCTCTGGAAGAGCTTCCCGGACTGCCGGGGGATGGTGGCTATCTGCTGCACGCTCAGTTTCTGAATTTCCAACATCCAGTTACCGGAGAGGTCATCCGGGTTGAGGCGGATTTGCCTGCTGGATTCTGATTGCGGGCGATGGTTCCATGCGTGACGAGAGATTTCGTCAGAGGGCGGGGTCTCGGCGCATGTCGGCTTCGAGGGCGGCGGTGTTGTGGTGGGGCTGGTGGCGGTCGCGGAGGCGGAGGAACGGGCGTTCGATGGCGATGTGCAGGAGCCATGCGGTGGCGAAGATGGTTGTGGCGTAGAGCAGCCATGATGCAGGGCCGTGGGGTTTGGTGATGGTGGGGACGTGTTCCATGAGGAAGTGGCCGACTTCTTTGTGAGTGAGATAGAGGGCGAAGGCCAGGGCGGCGATGGTTTGGGCTCCGGGGATGCGGTAGCGGGCGATGAGGCCGTTGCGGCTCATGGCGGATGCGGTGATGAGGCCGAGGCCGAGTGAGAGCAGGGGCAGGCCGACGATCATGCCCCACTTTGCGGAGCCTTCGTCGCTGCCGAGGTCGAGGTTGCGGAACATCCAGATGACGGGAGCGACGCAGGCGATGCCGGCGAAGAATAGCGTGTGGCCGCGCTGCATGAGGCTATCCCAGGTTGCGGGGCGAAAGGTTTTGAGGAGGGCGAGAGTAACTCCTGCGGTGAGGCCGTCGAGGCGGGAGTAACTCGTGTAATAGACCTTCGTATAGATTTCGTCGGAATAGCGGGCGATGAGCCAATAACGCAGAGCGAGGCCGCCGAGGACGACGAAGGTGATGGTGCATGCGGTCTTGCGGGCGGAGGGTTTGCGCATCAACAGCGCGACAAGCACGGGGAGGACGAGGTAGAAGTGCTCTTCGACGCAGAGGGACCAGGCGTGGGAGAAGGCCCGGCGGCGGAAGCTGAAGCCGAAGTTCATGGTGAAGGTGAGGAACTTCCAGAGCGGGCCGATGGTGGGGGCTTCGCGCCAGGCGGGCACGAGGAAGTAGAGCGCGACGACGACGAGATAGACGGGCAGGATGCGGTAGGCGCGGCGGAGATAGAAGGCTTGCACCGAACTGCGGATCGACGGGACTTTGCCTTCTGCGTAGGGCTTGAGTAACTGCTGGCCGATGAGAAAGCCACTTAGGACGAAGAAGAGGTCGACGCCCATCCAGCCGTGATAGGTGACGGGGAGGAGACGCTGGGGCAGCTCGCCGAAGATGGTGAGGTGATAGAGCATGACGGCGAGGACGGCGAAGGCGCGCAGGGTGTCGAGCCCGTGCAGACGGGGGCCGACGCCGACGTGGCGAGGAGCGGGGCGATGGGTTGTCATGTGCGGTGTGGCGGAGAGGCGAGCCGCTTCAGAGTAGCGCGAGTGGCTTTGTGGTGGTGGGTGTGGTGGGGTGGCAAGTTTGGTTCAGTTGAGGATGCTGCGTCTCCGGTCACTTCGCAACGGACTGCGTGACGGTTGGGCCCGATCGCTCTCGGACCAGGAAGAAGAATGCGACGGGCGAGAGCGCGACGGAGACATACATGAGGAGGCGGAAGCAGTCGGCGTAGCAGAGTAGAAGTGCCTGCCGATTGATCTCGTCCTGGATTTGTCCGAGGGCGCGCCGGGCTGCATGGGTGCTGGAATCTCCGGCGAAGGCGTGCAGGTAGGAAGCTCGTGCCTGAACTGCAGCGGCTAACTCCATCGACGATGGGGGCAGGTTTTGGACCAGATACGTACGGTGGATTTGGACTCCACGCACGAGCATGGTGTTCACGATAGAGATACCGATGGCGGAGCCCAGATTCCGGAAGAGACCGTACAACGAAGCGGCGGCGTCGTTCTTGCCGGATTTCAGCCGGGAGAATGCGAGCACGCTCAAGGGAGTAAGAAAGAGCGCGACTCCTGAGCTTTCGAGGATGCGGAGTTTGACGATGGTTCCGTAATCGACCTGCAGCGTGAGGCCGGTTAGCTGGTGGAATGCAAACGTGGTTACCATCAAGCCGCTGACGATCAGGATGCGATGGTCGATGCGCTTCATGAGCCACGTGGTCAGCGGCAGAAACAGCAGCAGGGCGAAGGACCCCGGCGAGAGCACGAGGCCGCTCTCGGTTGCGGTGTAGCCGAGCATGCCGTGGGTGAACTCCGGAAGCAACGCGGTGCTGGCGTAGCGGGCGAAGTAAGTGAAGAAGGCCATGCCGCAGGCCAAGGCAAAGTTGCGATTGGTGAGCAGGCGCATCTGAAGCACCGGATGCTTCGCGCGGAAGAGCTCGTGGTGGACCAGGAAGAGGAGGGCGACGCAGGACAGGATCGCCGCGGTAGAGATTGCGGGCGATGCGAACCAGTCGGAGCGCTCCCCGCGATCGAGCACGTACTCGAGGCAACCGAGGCCCACAGCGATGCCGAGGAGGCCGGCGTAGTCGATGGGAGCATCTCTGGTGTGATCCTGCGGTGCCTCAGGTTGCAGGGCGCGGTTGAGGAAGTAGGCGGCGATGCCGCATGGGATATTCAGGAAGAAGATCCAGCGCCAGCCCCAGTGGTCGCTGAGCCAGCCGCCCATTACTGGTCCGAGTGTGGGCGCGAGGACAATGACGACCGAGTAGAGCGTGAACGCGGCGGCGATCCGTTCTTTGGGAAAGAGGTCGGCCAGGATTGCCTGCGTGGTGGGCTGGAGGCCACCTCCGCCAAGCCCCTGTAATACGCGAAAGAGGATGAGGATTGGGAGGCTTGGCGCGATGCCACAGAAGAACGAGCTCAGGGTGAAGAGCAGGATGGAGAGCAGATAGAAGCGCTTGCGCCCCATGCGGCCTGAGATCCAGCCGCTGACCGGCAACACGACCGCATTGGCAACGAGGTAGGACGTGAGCACCCACACCGATTCGTCGAGCGACGCCGAGAGATTGCCCGCGATGTACGGCAGGGCGACGTTGGCGATGGAGGTATCGAGCACCTCCATGAAGGGTGCGATGATGGCGACTCCTGCAATCAGCCATAGATTGTGATTGGTGGAGGTGGTGCGTTCGCCACTCATATACTGGAAGGCTAGGGCGGCTGAACGGCGATATGCGGACAGAAACTATCGACATCCGGACAGACAAGGCGCTTGCAGAGTGCCTGGAGGTAGATCGTCCCGTTGCGGCGCTGGCATTTGACTATGCTGCGAACGACCATGTTCCAGCGCACGAGCATGTGAAGGCGCAACTTCTCTATGCCATCGAGGGCACGATGGTGCTCTCAACCCGCGAAGGCAAATGGGTATTACTCCCTACGCGCGCTTTGTGGGTGCCGGCGCATACGCGGCACTCGATTCGCATGCGTGGCCCGGTTCGGATGCGGACGCTCTTTCTGGATGACACCGCGAATATTCCGATGGCGAGTTGCGCAGCGGTGAGCGTATCTCCCCTGTTGCGGGAGCTTATCGTGGGCATGCTTCAGGAGCCGCCTCGTTATGCTCCTGCGAGTCGCGGTGCGCAGATGGCGGCGTTGATCGCAAGTGAGCTTCGCGTATGCCAGAGCTTGCAGTTATCTCTGCCGTGGCCCAAAGATCAAGGACTTCGCAAGGCCTGCGATGCGATGCAGCGAAATCCTACGCTGGCGGGAGATATGGAGTACTGGGCGTCGCGACTTTCTGTAAGCAGCAGAACGCTGGCGCGCCTGTTTCGGAGTGAGACGGGCATGAGCTTTGGAGAATGGCGAGCTCAGCTTCTCCTGCTGGAGGCGCAGGTTCGACTGGCGCAGGGGCAGTCCAGCTCGCGAGTTGCAAAGGCGCTGGGATATGCGAGCCATGCGGCATTTTGTGCGATGTTTCGCAAGGCAACGGGCTTTACGCCGATGGAGCATCCGGAGCGCGAAGCGCGGATCCGGCCTGATGACTAAGCTGAGCGGGGGGACCGCTTTGTGGTGGACTTTGCGGAGTGTCTTGCGGGAATTTTCTTTGCGGCGGCTTGTTCGAGTTCGATCATGTGGGCTTTGACGATGGAGGCCATGAGGCCTGGGAAGCGGGCGTCGACTTCGGCGCAGCGGGAGGTGTTGCGGACTTCGACGCCGTGGCGTTCGCTGTGGATGAGGCCGCTTTCGCGGAGGATCCGGAAGTGCTGCGAGAGGGTGGACTTGGGGATGGGGCGGTTGAGGACGTGGAGGAAGGTGGAGCAGTTCTGGGCGCAGTCCTGGGCGACGATGTTGGCGTAGATGGCGACGCGCACGGGATCGGAGAGGGCGTGGAGCAGGCTCTCGACGGTGATGTCTTCGATCGCGGGATGGAGGAACGGTCGCACTGTCATTGAGAGTAGGTGAGGGAAGCGGAAGGTTCAATAGTTCGTATTTTCGGAACTATTGAATCTCCGAACTTCATGGGTCCATCTACTGCTGCAGGAGGGCAGACCCATGGGTAAGCTCGAAGGCAAAGTAGCGGTGATTACGGCGGCGACGTCCGGCATGGCGCTGGCGACGGCGAAGCAGTTTGTGGCGGAGGGCGCGTATGTGTTCATCACGGGGCGCAAGCAGGATCAGCTGGATGCAGCGGTGAAGGCGATTGGGCGCAACGTGACCGGAGTGCAGGGCGATGCATCGAAGCTCGAGGACCTGGACCGGTTGTACGCAACGGTGAAGCGCGAGAAGGGGAAGATCGATGTGCTGTTTGCGAGCGCGGGCACGGGCGAGTTTGCGACGCTGGAGCAGGTGACGGAAGAGCACTTCGACAAGACGTTTGATCTGAACGTGCGCGGGACGTTGTTTACGGTGCAGAAGGCGCTGCCGCTGTTCAACAAGGATGGCGCGATTATCATCAACGGGTCGATTGCGAGCATCAAGGGATTTCCTTCGTTCGGCGTGTACAGCGCGAGCAAGGCGGCACTGCGCGCGTTGGCGCGGACGTGGCTGCTGGAGTTGAAGGACCGTGGGATTCGCGTGAATCTGCTCAGCCCGGGCACGATCGATACGCCGGCGCTTGATCCTTTGGGGGAAGAGGCGAAGAAGGGATTTGCGGCGATGATTCCGCGTGGCACGATGGGGCGGCCGGAGGAGATTGCGACGGTGGCGACGTTCCTGGCGTCGAGCGACTCGAGCTTTGTGAATGGGATCGAATTGTTTGTTGATGGTGGCACGGCGCAGATCTAGAGCCTTCCTCCTGTTGCCGGGTATCCAGGGCGTGGCGTTTTCGTTGGGAAAGCGCCTATAGAGAGTGAGTCATGGCTCTGCACCTATAGGAGGACGCTCTAACGACCGAGGAAGTGCAATGAGCCGAAGCTGCGAGACGCGGCTTCGGCTTCTTTGCGCGTGGGAGCGGGAGAGATATCAATAGACGGGAACGCGGGGCCTTCCACGAGGGCGTTGTGGGCGGCCGAAAGGGAGCCAGGTGGGGATTGCGGACTCAGCTTTGAGATTTTGCAGATCGTTTTTCTGTAGAGGGATGAGGGGAAGAGGTCGCCGCGCTTTGCGGGCTTGAGGTTTGAGGAAAGACGGTGTTTGCGTGGGTGCCGTGGCTAGAGAGCCAGATGGAGGTTCCGGGCTGGCTTTGAGATTTTGCAGATCGTTTTTCTGTAGAGGGATGAGGGGAACAGGTCGCTCGCTTTGCGGGCTTGAGGTTTGAGGAAAGACGGTGTTTGCGTGGGTGCCGTGGCTAGAGAGCCAGGTGGAGGTTGCGGGCTGGCTTTGAGATTTTGCAGGTCGTTTTCTGTAGAGGGATGAGGGGAACAGGTCGCCCGCTTTGCGGGCTTGAGGTTTGAGGAAAGACGGTATTTGCGTGGCGACGTGGCTAGAGAGCCAAGTGGAGATTATGGGTTAGCTTTGGGATTTTGCAGGTTGTTTTTCTGTAGAGGGATGAGGGGAACAGGTCGCTCGCTTTGCGGGCTTGAGGTTTGAGGAAAGACGGTATTTGCGTGGCGCCGTGGCTAGAGAGCCAGGTGGGGATTGTGGACTCAGCTTTTGAGATTTTGCAGGTCGTCTTTCTGTAGAGGGATGAGGGGAAGAGGTCGCCCGCTTTGCGGGCTGGAGGTTGGGGGAAGACGGTGTTTGCGTGGTAGTCTTTCCGCACAGGATTACCCCAATTTCAGCTGAGCGATTTCTTCGAGGTGAGCGTATGAGCACTCCCGTTGTCGCTGTTGATTCGAGCCCGATCGCCCCAGGGGCGAATGAGGAGCTGGCGGGGCCACCGCACGTTGTACCGTTTGCACCGGTCTCGCGGCAGGAACGCATCAGCACGATGGATACGTTGCGCGGGTTTGCGCTGATGGGCATCCTGCTGATGAACATTACGGACTTCGCGCTGGGGTTCTACGACTATAACTGGCCGCTCTCGACGGAGAAGCCGGTGTTCGACGGACCGCACTGGAAGATCAACACAGCGCTGTGGCTGGCGCGGTGGGTGTTTGCCGAAGGCAAGATGCGCGGCATGTTCAGCATGCTGTTTGGCGCCGGTGTGGTGCTGCTGACCGAGCGTGCGGAGAAGCGCGGCGTCGGGCTGCGGGTGGCGGACATCTGGTTGAGGCGCAACATGTGGCTGGTGCTGCTGGGCATGCTGCATGGGTATCTGATCTGGAATGGCGACATCCTGTTTTATTACGGGCTGGCGGGATTGCTGTTTCTGTTCCCGTTCCGGGGGTTGCAGCCGAAGAAGCTTTTGATCTGGGCGGGATGCGTGCTGCTGTTCAACGCGGCGGTCGTCGATGTGGGCTTTCAGACGATGATGCCGTACTCGATCCACAAGAAGGGCGAGGCCGCGAAGGCCGCTTACGCGAAGAACCATGTGGTGACGGAAGACCAGCGCAAGGCGATCGACGCCGAGGACAAGAGCGAGGGGAACTATCGCAAGAGCGTGAAGGACCGCCGGAAGGACATCGCGGAGCAGCAGAAGAGTTACGGGTCGGCCCAGGGGGCGCGAGCGCAGAACGTAGCCAAGGGAGAAGCGCTGGGAGCGTACGCCGGCTGGGGCGACTGGCTGGGCATGATGCTGCTGGGCATGGCCTTGTACAAGAATGGATTTCTGCCGGGCAAGCTGTCGACGCGGACTTACGTGTGGTCGGCGATCGTTGGGCTGGGTATAGCGTGGCCGCTGATTTCGGTGGGAGCGTACGAGGCCTGGAAGAGCCACTTCGACCAGATGAAGACGCTGTTCTGGATGCAATCGACGTACAGCGTGGGGCGTGTGTCAGGAGCGGTGGGAACCGCGGCGTTGCTGATCCTGATTATTCGCTCGGGCGCGCTGAAGTGGTTGATGTCGCGGGTTGCAGCGGTGGGACAGATGGCGCTATCGAACTACCTGCTGACGAGCCTGAGCATGCAATTCCTGTTTGTGTGGGGACCGACGCACTGGTACGGCTACATGGAGTACTACAAGCTGTACATCGTGGTGTTGTGCATGTGGACGGTGAACCTGGTGTGGAGCCCGATCTGGCTGAAGTACTTCCAGTTCGGCCCGGTGGAATGGTGCTGGCGGTCGCTGACGTACTGGAAGCGGCAGCCGATGAGGCTGCAGCCGGGCGGCGAAGGGGTTGCGACGACAGCTTCTGCTGCGTAGGACACGAGAGGTGCAACGGCCCGGGAGAGCGATCTCCCGGGCTGTTTTGTGTTCTGGTGAGTGGGGCTTCGTGGGAAGCTTGCGGCGCTAAGCGCGAAGGCGCCCGCCCCGGGATTTGTGCTGGGCTAGTTTTCTGTAGAGGGATGAGGGGAACAGGTCGCCCGCTTTGCGGGCTTGAGGTTTGAGGAAAGGCTGCGGTGAGCGGGTGGCGTCGGTGACAGGGAGTGTGGTGAGGGATTGTGGTGTTAGGCCTCGAGATTTTTGCGGTGGGCTTGTTTTCTGTAGAGGGATGAGGGGAACAGGCCGCCCGCTTTGCGGGCTTGAGGTTTGAGGAAAGGCGGTGTCTCGGGCGGACTGGGTGCGAGCCCACGTCTCGGAGGCGAGACGTGGGGCACCCGATTTGTGCGGCGTCAGGCGAGGGGTTTGAGGGCTGTGGCAACGGCGTCGGCGAGGGTGGTGGTGGGGCGGCCGATGAGTTTGCTGAGATCGTGCGAGTTGTCGTCGAGGGCGCCGTTGGCGGCGTGGGCTTCGGCGTCGGCGATGATGTGGGCGACGGGGGGCGGAAGGAAGGTGGCGAGGATCTTCTCGTACTCGGCTTCGGGAAGGTTGTGATAGCCGATGGTCTTGCCGGTTTGTTTGCTGACCTCGGCGGCGAGTTCGGCGCGGGTGTAGGGGACGTCGCCACCGAGCTCGTAGGTGGTGTTGGCGTGGGCTTCTGGATCCTGGGTGGTGAGGACGACGGCTGCGGCTTCGGCGTAGTCGGCGCGTGTCGCTGCGGCGAAACGGCCTTCGCCGGAGGCTCCGATGAAGGCACCCTGCTGCAGCGCGGGAGCGATGGCTGCGGTCTGGTTCTCGAAGTACCAGCCGTTGCGCAGGAGCGAATAGGGCAGGCCGCTGGCGACGAGGTACTTCTCGGTGGCGAGGTGCTCGGTGGCGAGGGCGAGGGGTGACGTGTCGGCGTGCAGAAGGCTGGTGTAGGCGAGGAAGGTGACGCCGGCGGCTTTTGCGGTGTCGATGACGGCGGCGTGCTGTGCGATGCGGCGGCCGACTTCGCTGCTGGAGATGAGCAGGACCTTATCGACGCCGGCGAAGGCGGAGGTGAGGGTTTCGGGACGGTTGTAGTCGGCCTCGCGGACGTGGATGCCCTTTGCGGCGAGGGCCGCGGCTTTGGCCGGGGTGCGCACGGCGGCGACGATCTGGTCTGCGGGGACTTTCTTCAGCAGGGCTTCGATGACGAGGGTTCCGAGCTCTCCGGTGGCTCCGGTGATGGCGATCATGATGTTCTCCTTGAGGTTCTGGCCGGCGTGTCGCCGGGGCTTGCTGAAAATATCGATCGAGCTTCGAGTCGCGGGTTTTGTGCTTCGAGTTCCGCGATGAGATGAGATTAGCCCCAGGAGCTTACTTTACGTAAGTACGTACCTCGGGGTAAGCTCTATGACATGCCGTGGCCGAAGAGTACGAAGACTGTTCGCATCCGTAAAGGGAACCTGTATGCAGCGGATTGCCCGACGCGGGATGTGCTGGACGATGTGACGTCGCGCTGGGGATCGCTGGTGCTGGTGTTGTTGCTGGAGAGCAGCTACCGGTTCAGCGAGTTGGCGTACCTGATTGGCGGTGTGAGCGAGAAGATGCTGGCGCAGGCGCTGCGGGTGCTGGAGGCGGATGGGTTTGTTCTGCGGACGGTGCATGCGACGAAGCCGCCGAAGGTGGAGTACAGCCTGACGCCGTTCGGACGCGAGGTTGCGGAGCCGATGAAGGTGCTGACGGAGTTCGTGCAGAAGAATGTGGGCAAGGTGATGGCGCATCGCGAGCGCAGCAAAGCGCGCGTGGCGTAAGTGATCGTGGTCACAACATAAGCCCGTACGGACATCATTTTTCGCGATGATTTCCTTTGTGTTATCCCGTTATGGGAAGTAGTTACCAGAGTTAGCTGGCTGGGCGATGACCGGCTCAAGCAAGTGCATGCAGCGCCGATATCAACCCGTGAGATTTGCACACGGGAGAGATGTTGGTGGCTAACTGGACGTTACGGGCAAAGATGTTGTCGATGGTCACGCTGGTGGCCGCAGTAGGAACGGCGCTGGGGATGCTGGCGTTTCTGTTGGCGACGGGATTGCAGATTCAGGGGCAGGCGGCTGGTGGGGGATTGCTTGATCCGATTGCTTTGGCGGTGTCGCAGCATGCGGGTGTGGTGAAGATTGCGGTCGTGCTGCTGGTGCTGTGTGGGACGGTAGCCGGGCCGGGATCGCTGTGGTTTGTGGTGCAGATCGAGTCCGGGTTGCGTGGCGTTGTGGATGAGTTGAGCCAGGGCGCGGCGTATGTTGCGGAGGCGGCGACGCAGGTTTCGCAGTCGAGCCAACAGCTGGCGCAGACGGCGACGCAGTCTTCGGCGGCGATCGAAGAGACGTCCGCGGCGACGCACCAGGTGAATACGCTGACGTTGCGAAATGCGGAGAGCGCGGCGAAGGCGCTGGCCGTGGTGGACGAGGCGACTGCAAAGGCCGTGGACAGTGGCCAGGCGATTTCTGAGTGCGTGCAGGCGATGAACGCGATTCGTGATTCGTCGGCGGAGATCCAGAAGATCATCGATGTAATCGACAAGATTGCGTTTCAGACGAACATCCTGGCGTTGAATGCAGCGGTGGAGGCGGCGCGGGCCGGCGAGCAGGGGCTGGGGTTTGCGGTGGTGGCGGATGAGGTGCGGACGCTGGCACATCGCTCGGCGGATGCGGCGACGGAGACTGCGGCGTTGATTCAACGGTCGATCGGGTTGGCGTTGAGTGGGTCGAGCCGTACGGAGACGTTGCTGGATGCGAGCAGCCGGTGCAACAGCGCGTTCGAGCGCGTGGGCGAGCTGGTGAGGGAGATTGCGACGGCGTGCAGTGAACAGCGGGATGGCATGAGCGGAGTGTCGGGATCGATGGACGAGCTGAGCCAGGCGACGCAGAATGGCGCGGCGCATTCGGAGGAGACTGCAGCGGCGGCGGAGGAGTTGAACAGCCAGTCGTTCGCGTTGCAGCACCTGGCGAGGGTGCTGGAGCGGATGGTGCAGGGGGGCTCCGGGGTGGCGCAGGAGGACGAGAACTTCAACCTGCGGCAGGCCGGCGAGATGCGGATGATGCAGAGCTAGACGTCAGTAGAAATGAGCGAAGCGAAGGCGGGCGAGGTGCTTCGCATACGACGTGCCGGGGCGATCGTTGCGTGCTATTCTTCTGCGCATGCAGCCACAGCCGGATGCGCGCGTTGTCGCGGGACCACGCCATGGTGTGGTGGTGCGTGTGACGCACTGGCTGACGCTGGTGGCGTTTGTGGCGCTGGTGATCAGCGGCGTGGAGATTGTGTTTTCTCACCCGAGGTTTTACCTGGGGGAGACGGGTAATGTGAATATGAAGCCGCTGTTTACGCTGCCGGTGGCATCTTCGCGCGACACCGTGCCCACGGCGTACAAGTACATTCTTCCTGACCAGAATGGATGGAGCCGCTATCTGCACTTTGAGGCAGCATGGCTGCTGCTGTTTGTGGGCGCGGTGTACGTGGTGAGCGGCTGGCGCAGCGGGCGGTTCCGGCGGGAGATTGTGCCGCAACGCAGTGAGCGCAACTGGCGGAGTTACTGGGGTGTGATCGGCGGCTATCTTCGAGTTACTCCCAGGCGGGAGGAGTCGAAGACGAGTTATAACGTGCTGCAGCGGACGGTGTACTTTGCGGTGATCTTTGTCGCGTTTCCGCTGATGATCTGGACGGGGCTGGCGATGTCTCCGGCATTTACGGCGGTTGTGCCGTGGTGTCCGCTGATTGTGGGAGGACGGCAGACGGCGCGGACGCTGCACTTTTTCCTGACGTGGGGGTTGGTGCTGTTCTTCATCACGCATGTGGCGATGGTGTCGACGTCGGGCTTTGTGGCTCGGATGCGGGGGATGATTACGGGCGGAGATGGGGCGGTTTGTGCAGATGCCGTGGATGCAGTGAAGGAGGGAGCATGAAGAGCTTCTCGCGCCGCAGGATGTTGACTGCTGGAATCGCGGCTGCGGCAGGCGCAGCCGGAGTGATTGCAGCGCCGAAGGTGGTGCGGCGGTTTGGTCTGGCTGCACCGGACTGTGCGGGGCCTTACGGACCGGGCGAGGCGCTGACGTATGCGGCGAGCAGGATCATTGCGCCGAATGCGATGGCGCGGGAGTTTTCGCGCAGCTGGATCTCGAAGGAGCCGTTCGCGAATTCGCTTTATGGGCCGATTCCGGCGGAGTTTACGAAGCACAAGGCCGAGGGTTTTGCGAACTGGAAGATTGCTGTGGGTGGGATGGTGATGCATCCGACGGAGTTCTCTGTGCCGGACCTGAAGCAGATGGGGCGGAGCAGCCAGATTACCGAGGTGGCTTGCGAAGAGGGCTGGTCGTACATTGCGGAGTGGATTGGCACGCCGCTGGCGCTGGTGTTGCAAGAGGTGCAGCCGCTGGCTCCGGCGCGATACCTGGTCTACACGTCGATGCGGGATGGGTTGTGGGATTCGATTGACATGCACGACGCGCGGCATCCGCAGACGTTGCTGACGTGGGGGATGAACGACGGCGATCTGCCATTCGGCTTTGGGGGACCACTGCGGATGCGGCTGCCGAAGCAGCTGGGCTATCGCAATGTGAAGTACGTCCACAAGATGGTGTTTACGGACTCGCTGAAGGGGTTTGGCAAGGGGATGGGATCGGCGAACCCGGAGTATGGGTATAGCTGGTACGCGGGGATCTGAAGCGGATGGGTGTGTTTCGGGGAGATGGCGAGATGTTTTGGGTACGCGGGGGAAGTGAGTTGAGACTCACGGGCAACGGGTAGCGACCGGGGTGAGCGAGTGTGATGGGAGATCGATCGCCACGTACAGATGAGGATGCATGAAGAAGGTTGCCGAAGAGATTCCCGCTTACAGCTATGGAGATGTTGAGGTCGCGGCGTCGCCTGTGTCGCTGGCAGAGTTGGAGCAATTGAAGGAGACGGCGGGATTCAGCCCGCAGGATGAAGCGTACCTCCGGATGGCTGGAGAGGTGCTGGCGGATCAGACACAGGAGATTGTGGCTCACTGGCGGAGCGGGATTATCGCGAGTATTCCGCATCTTGCGAGGCATTCGCGCACGCCGGAGGGGGAGCCGATTCCGGAGTACCTGGGCCGGAGCAACCTGCGATTTCAGCAGTGGATTCTGGATACGTGCCTGCGTCCGTATGACCAGGAGTGGCTGAACTATCAGCAGGAGATTGCGCTGCGGCATACGAGCGTGAAGAAGAACCAGGCGGATGATGTGCGGTCGACGGCGTATGTGCCGTTCCATGACATTGTGGGATTTGTCGCGGTGATGAATGACACGATCAAGCCGTACCTGGCACGTAAGGGGCACGGCGTGGAGGATGTCGAGGGGATGCATGGTGCGTGGCGGAAGTCGCTGCAGATGCAGATTGCGCTGTGGTCCCGGACGTATCTCGACGTGGCGAAGAAGAGCAATGAGTGGTAGCGCGTTGAGCCGGGGTTAAGGGATGCTCGCGGGCTGCTGGGCGGCGAGCCAGCTCATGGGTGGCATTCCCATATGCAGGGTGAAGGCGCGATTGAGGGCGGCTGCGCTGGCGTAACCGACGGCAGGGGCGATCATTTTGAGCGGTTCGCCTTTGCGGAGGAGCGACTGGGCGACGGCGATGCGCCAGAGGACGAGGTATTCGAACGGAGTCTGGCCCATGATGGTGAGGAAGTGCGCGGCGAAGCGTGCGCGGGACATGCCAGCGATGTGTGCGAGCTCTTCGAGGGACCAGGAGCGTTCGGGATGTTGGTGCATGGAGGAGACGGCGCTGGCGAGGTGTTTGTCCGAAAGTGCGGTAAGAATTCCGCCCTGAATGATGTGGGATTCGAGGGCGTGGCGGAGCAGGATGACTAAGAAGTATTCGGCGAGGCGATCGACGGCGACCTGGCGGCCTTCTCTTTGGCTGAAGGCTTCCGCGAAGAGGAGGTCGACGGTGGGAGTGAGCTCCGGAGCGGAGGACAGCGGAACGCTGAGCAGCCTGGGTAGTGCCGCGATGAGGGGATTGGAGGTGCCGGCTCCGAAGTCGACGAAGGCACAGACGATGTCGGCGCCTTCGGTCTGGAAGGTATGTTCGCCGGGCCTGGGGTAGAGGAGGACGGTCGGCTCGCGCAGGACGGTCGGCGCGCCTGCGGGATTCAGGATGCTGAGCACCCCGCTGCGGAGGACATGGAGATGGCCGGCGCTCTTTGTGACGTGATCGGCGGTTGTGCCGCAGATGTGGCCTGAGAAGAAGACCCGGACCGAGAGCGTGAAGCGTGCGAAGAAGGGATTGAGCCTATCCAATTCGATACTCCGAAACAGCTTCGAGAGACTCTGGGTAACTCCCAGTATAAGGATCTCGCGGAGGATGGAGAGGTGGGCGCATGCGTTTGACTGGAGGCGGCGATGATGCAGATGGCGGCGGACGAAGTGGTGGTGGAAGAGTATGACCTTGTGGTCCTGGGCAGTGGAGAGGGATCGAAGTTTGTGGCGTGGACGCAAGCGAGGCAAGGGAAGCGGGTGGCTGTGATCGAGCAGCGTTGGGTGGGAGGATCGTGCCCCAACATTGCGTGCCTTCCGAGCAAGAATCTCATTCAGAGCGCGAAGGTGGCGTCGTACTTTTCGCGGGCCGCGGAGTTTGGCATCGAGACGGCGGGCTACAAGGTGAAGATGGGCGGGGTGATCCAGCGCAAGCGCGGCATGGTGAAGGGGCTGGTGGATATCCACCTGCGTAACTTCGAGACCAGTGGCGCGGAGCTGGTGCTGGGGCACGGAGTGTTTGTGGAGCCTCGCTTGATCGAGGTGAAGCTGAACACGGGTGGTGTGCGGCGGTTGCGCGGCACAGACGTGCTGATTGGAACGGGCACGCATGCGAGGGTGGAAACGATTCCGGGATTGGCAGCGGCGAAGCCACTGACGCATATCGATGCGCTGGAGCTGGAGACGCTGCCGGAGCACCTGATTGTGCTGGGGGGTGGTTACATCGGGCTGGAGTTTGCCCAGGCGCTGCGGCGGCTGGGAAGCCGCGTGACGGTTGTGGAGCGGAATGGATCGCTGCTGCATCGCGAGGATGCGGACGTGACGGCCGGGCTGCAGGGTCTCTTCGATGAGGAGGGGATCGAGGTGATTTTGCATGCGACGGTCGAATCGGTGCTGGGTACCTCAGGTGAGGGCGTTGCAGTTCGCTATCTGCAGGGCGGGGAGGAGAAGACCCTTGAGGGCACACACCTGATGGTGGCGCTGGGCCGCACGCCGAACACGAAGGGCATCGGACTCGAGCTTGCGGGCGTGGATCTGGACGAGCGCGGGTACGTGAAGGTGAATGCGCGGCTGGAGACGACCGCGCCGCATACGTGGGCGCTGGGTGACGTTACGGGGAACCCGCAGTTCACGCACGTCGCGTTCGATGACTTCCGGGTGGTTCGCGACAATCTGGCCGGCGGCGACCATGTAACGACGGGCCGGCAGGTGCCGTTCGTGATGTTCACCGATCCTGAGTTGGCGCGGATTGGGTTGAGCGAGGCGGAGGCGAAGGCGAAGGGGATTTCGTATCGGCTGTTCCGGATTCCGATGGCGGCGGTGCTGCGGACGCGAACGCTCTCGGAGACGCGGGGTTTCATGAAGGCTCTGGTGGGCGAGGATGATCGCATCCTGGGCATTACGGTGTTTGGTGTGGACGGCGGCGAGATTATGTCGGCGGTGCAGATTGCGATGCTCGCGGGCCTGCCATACACAACGCTGCGCGATGCTGTTCTGGCGCACCCGACATTGATGGAGGGCCTTGTGGTGCTGTTCTCGTCGACGCCGGTTGTGGTGAAGCCTGACTGATCGGGAGTAACTCCTGCTGGGCACGGATTCATCGAATTGAGAAAGGAGCGCGCGATGAAGGCATTTGTTGTTGAGGTACCGCACGGGGAGTTTCGTAAGGTTGAGCTTGAGACGCCCACGCCTGCGGCGGATCAGGTAGTGGTGAGGATTCTTGCGAGCGGGATCAACCCGCTGGATACGAAGATTCGTGCGGGCGAAGCCGGGCACGCGAAGCAGCCGTTGCCTGCGGTGTTGGGGCTGGATATGGCTGGCGTTGTGGAGTCGGTGGGCGCGCATGTGACGGCGTTCCGGGCTGGCGACGAGGTGTACGGCATGGTGGGCGGCGTGGGCGGGCAGCAAGGGACGCTGGCGGAGTTTGTGGCGGCCGATGCGGCGCTGCTGGCGCACAAGCCTGCCAAGCTCACGATGCGGCAGGCGGCTGCGTTGCCGCTGGTGACGATCACGGCGTGGGAAGGCCTTGTAGACCGGGCCAAGGTGCATGCCGGGCAGACGGTGCTGGTGCATGCAGGGGCTGGCGGCGTGGGTTATGCCGCGGTGCAGATCGCGCTGGCTTATGGGGCGAAGGTGTTTGCGACGGTGTCGGAGGACAAGCGCGGGATCGTGGAGAGCCTGGGGGCGGTTGCGATCGACCGGAACACGGCAGTGACGGATTATGTTGCCGAGCATACCGGTGGTGAAGGCTTCGACGTTGTGTATGACACGCTGGGTGGAGCGGTGCTGGATGCGTCGTTCGTGGCGGTGAAGCGCTATACGGGGCACGTGGTGAGCTGCCTGGGCTGGGGCACGCATGCGTTGGCGCCGCTGTCGTTCCGAGGGGCTACGTACTCGGGCGTGTTTACGCTGATGCCTTTGCTGACGGGCAAGTATCGCGCGCATCACGGGCACATTCTCGAGGAGGCGTCGAAGCTGGCGGAGCAGGGGAAGCTGAAGCCGTTGCTTGCGGAGCAGGCGTTCGGACGCGACGAGATTGGGGCAGCTTATGACCAGGTTGCCAAGGGCAGCAAAGGCAAGGTGGTCATTGAGCTTTGATGGCGGGCCGGGCATGGATCGCAGACGGTTCCTGGGGGCCGTGTCATTTGCTGGTTTGCACACGATTATGGGGAAGGGTGAATCGCTCGACCCCATGAAACCATCCGATCCACGGAGGACGGCTATGTCGAATGTTCCGAATATTCCGCTTACATCGCACCATTATGTTGAAGCGGACGGTGTGCGGGTGTTTTATCGCGAGGCTGGTCCGGTGGATGCGCCGGTGGTGCTGTTGTTGCATGGTTTTCCGACGTCGTCGTTTCAATATCGCGAGCTGATACCGCGGCTTGCGGACCGGTATCACGTGATCGCGCCGGACCTGCCGGGGTTCGGGTTTACGAAGGTTCCTAAGGAGCGTGGTTATGTGTACACGTTCGATTCGATTGCGCACACAATCTTTGCATTCACGGAAGCTTTGAAGCTGAAGCGATATGCGATGTACGTGTTCGACTATGGCGCGCCGACGGGATTCCGGCTGGCAATGATGGCGCCGGAGCGCGTCGCAGCGATTGTTTCGCAGAATGGCAATGCGTATGAAGAGGGGCTGGGCGATGCGTGGCAGCCGATTCAGCGCTACTGGCGCGAGCCGACGCTGGAGCATCGCAATGCCATCCGGGGAGCGTTGACTGCGGAGGGGATGCGTCATGAGTATGGCGTGGGCATACCTAACCCGGAGCTGATCAAGCCGGAGGGATATACGCTGGATGCCGCGCTGCTGGCTCGTCCGGGTAACGTGGATATCCAATTGGATTTGTTTCTCGACTATGCGAATAACGTGAAGCTGTATCCGAAGTTTCAGGAGTACTTCCGTAAGTCGCAGGTGCCGCTGCTGGCGGTGTGGGGTAAGTTCGATCCGTACTTTATCCCTGCGGGAGCGGAAGCGTTTCGGCGGGATCTGCCGCATGCGACGGTGGAGTTTCTGCCGACGGGGCACTTCGCGCTGGAGACGCACCTGTTGGAGGTGACGAGTGCGATGCGTGGGTTCTTAGCGGCGAACGGCGTTTGAGTTTGCGGCTCGCGTGAGGTCGGCTTTTCATCCAGCTTATGGCGGGGCTAAAGTCCCGCCCCTACAAAGCGGAGATAGATTCGCATGCGGAGATACGTTCGCGAGACGCGGACGGGTGCTGAGGGTTCTCTAGCGGACGGCGGAGGTGCGGGCGAGGGCTTCGGCGTGGCGGCGCACTTCGCGGTAGTCGAGTGCGCCGCCGTGGCCGACGTGGAAGCGGTCGAAGCCAGCGTCGATGAGGCGAAGCAGCTCTCGCGACACGGCTCGAGGATCGTCTTCAAACGGGGGCCTGATGGCGTGGCCGGTGCGGATGAGACCACCGATGAAGATGCCCGAGGCGAGGAGGTCTCCGACCATGGCCTGATTGTGTTCGAGCTCCACGGAGACGGAGCCTTTGGTGTGGCCTGGCGTGTGCTTTACGGTGCCTGTGACGCCGTAGGGTGAGAGGTCGAGGGTGTCGTTGTTGGAGAGCAGGATGTCGGGCTCGAAGGCGGTGTAGGGCTCGTGGGGCAGAGGCGTCCGGAAGAAGACGCGTCCGGCCCAGCCGGTGGGGCAGAAGGTCATGGGGCGCTCGCGCTTGTAGTAAGGGAGGTCATCCTCGTGGGCGATGAGGGGAGCGCGCGACCGCTCGCGGAGTTCTGCTGCGCCGCCGGCGTGGTCGACGTGGGCGTGGGTGATGACGATGGCGGTGAGGTCTTTGAAGGAGAGCCCATTCTTCGAGAGGGCCTTCTCGATCTTCGGCACGGTTCCTGGAAGTCCTGCGTCGATGAGGACGGCGCCTTTGCTGCCGAGGAGCAGGTGGGCGTTGGAGATTTTGAACGGCAGGATGGGGATGCGTACGATGCGGGACATTGCGGGTCTCCGTGTTGCAGAGTTCTTGCTGCGCCGGGCTGCGTGAGTGTGCGTGGCTCGCGGGTGTCAGTTGGGGGTGGGTTGACTGACAGAGGCGACGCGGAGCACTTCCGTTGCGGCGCGGGTGGGCTTGAGGCGGAGACCGAGCTGCTCCTGGATGGCGGTAAAGATGTTGGGGGCTTCGGGAGGGGTGTTGGTCTGCGAGGAGGCTTGGGCATCGTGCGGAGCATCCACGGGGGTGAAGTGCAGCTCGAAGTCGTAGTGGCCTTGTATGCCGGTCTGGTCGACGATGGGGCGATCAATCTCCGGCGGAGCGTATCGCTGGAGGAAGTGGGTGAAATCGGTGACGGTTCCGTGGCCGACGAAGAGGGAGCCGGGTGGCGTGAGGCCGCCTGAAAGGTATACGTCCGGGCTGTCATCCTTCTTCAGCTTCGGCTCCTTGCTGGTGCGTTGGAGAGCGAAGACGGGGATGAGCTGCTGCTCGTGCACGAGGACGAGCTGAAAGCGGTTGGCGAGCAGCTCGGCGACCATCGCGCGGAGCTCTTCCGGCGAGGGACGCTTTTCGGTCTCGGGATCGGCCATGGTGTCGAACTTCTGGGTGTGGATCCACGCGGGGCCAGCGATGATCTGCGTGGCGTGGACGCCATAGGCGAACTTGATGAGGTCTTCGAGGGTTGTTCCCTCGGACACGAATCGGCTGCCGCGGATCTGCGTGTGACGCTCGGCTTCGGGTGCGCTGGGCTTGACGGTGGATACCTGGTAGCGCTGCTGGGCGGTGGCTGCGAGGCAGAGGATGATGCCGAGGAGTGAGGCGCGGCGCGCAGAGCGAAGATAGGACGGGTTCACGCTGTTACCTCGGACCGGTGTGGCCGCTGCCGGATAGCGCGGGTGTGGCGTGGGTCAGCGAGTGACTCGTGAGAAAGCTGTCGATCTCGTGGGCCACGCGGATTGGCTCATCGATGGGCAGAAGATGGCCGCTGTGGGGAACGATCGCGAGAGTGGCGCCGGGGATTCTGGCGATGACTTCGCGGCGATGCTGCTCGACGGAGTCGAGGCGATCGACTTCACCGGCGAGGACGAGGGTGGGGACGCTGATCTTTGGGACCTCGGCGGAGATGTCTTCGAGGATCGCCGCGGAGGGCCATGCGAGCTTTGCTTCGGGTGTTCCGCTGAGGCTGTCTTCGATGATCTGCTCGACTGTTGCGGGATCGGGTGTGCGGGCGGTGAGGAAGGCGATCGTCTGCAGTACGGTCTCGCGATTGTCGTAGGCGTGAAGCTGCTGCTGGCGGGCTTCTTCTGGGAGGCGCGTGGGGGTGGGAGTTGCGGGGGCTACGAGGATCAAGCCGACGAGTCCTTGCGGTTGGCGGGAGGCGACGAGCTGCGCGACCTTGCCTCCCATGGAGTGGCCGACGAGGACATAGCGGGTGAGCTTGAGGTGGTGGATGAGGGCGAGGGCTTCGTCGGCCAGCGCGGCGATGGAGTAGTCGTCCGACGCAGCCGATTGTCCCCAGCCGCGTATGTCGTAGGTGACGAGCCGGCAGGCCGATTGAAGGTGAGCGACGACCTGGCGCCAGGTGCGATGTGTTCCTCCCCAGTAGTGCAGGAAGACGAGGGAGAGGTCGCCGGCGCCCTGCTCTTCGACCTCGAGGGATACGTTGCCGATGAGGAGTTTCATGTTGTGCTCCGCTGAAAAGGTGAGGCGAGCGCGAGGCGTGGTGCCTGGCGCTCGCCTGGGTTGGATCGGGTGACTACTTTGCGCTGGTGGCGGCGTCTTCGATGACCTTGGCGACCTCTGCGGGGTGCGACAACATGACGACGTGGCTGGAGGGCAGGGTTGTAGTGGTGGCCTTCATCTGCCTGGCCATGCTGGCTTCCTGCTCGGGAGCGATCATGTGGTCGTGGGAGGCGACGATGTACCAGTTTGGCTTAGTGTGCCATGCCGCCTGCGTGGGCTGCGCGCCGAAGATGGCGCCGGCGGTCTGCGGCTGGACGGCGGTGATGAGGGCCTTCTCTTCCTTGCTGAGGTCCTGCGCGAAGGCGGTTTCGATGCCGTCGGGCGAGAGCAGCAGGAAGCCGTCAGGCTGGGGAACGAGCTTGTCCATGCCGAGCGGCTTGGGGAAGCTCTTGCTGATGTCGACGATGGACTGGCCGGCGTCGGGAGCGAAGGCAGCGACGTAGACGAGGCCAACGACCTTGGGATCATTGCCGGCTTCGGTGATGACGACACCGCCGTAAGAGTGGCCGACGAGGATGACGGGGCCATCCTGCACAGCGAGCGCGCGCCTGGTTGCGGCGACGTCTTCCTGGAAGGAGGTGAGTGGAATGGCAACGGAGGTGACGTGGTACCCCTTGGCCTGCAGCAGGGGAATGACCTTGGACCAGCTGGAGCCATCGGCGAAGGCGCCGTGGACGAGGACGATGTTCTTTACGGTGGGGGTCTGGGACATGAGGGTTCCTCCGGTGGTCAAGATGCAAAGGACAAGGAGCGAAAGGATTCGCTGCCACTTGTGGCGCATAGGTTTTCTCCAAGAACGCGGGTGGGCTCGGAGCCGCTGAGGGGAAGACCCTCAGCGGCTGCCTTGCAGGACTTTGTTGCTGAGGCACAGATGGAGGAAGACAGCTCTGCAAGTCCGAACCTGGTGGCTGCGCTCATGCGTGATTCGATGTGGCGGTTTGAAGGGGCTGTTACCGAATCTTGCGGTGGGATGACGTTTGCTGCGGTTATGTGGGAGGTTTGATCACGCATTCCCTCAGCGGGTAAAGTCGCATGGCGAATGGGCCGGTACGGCGGGGCTGAAGCCCCGCCCCAACAAAGCGAGATCTTGCCGACGAAGCAAGAGGGAGCCTGACGAAGCCATAAGGCGTCTGAGGATGCGAGAGGTTGCCTCATGCGAGAGGTCGCTTGACGAAGCGAGATGCATCCTGGCAATGCGTGGCTTGCGCAGATGCTTCCTAGAGGCTGCTTCGGAATGTGGACGGAGGCATGCCGACGGCGCGGCTGAAGGCTCGCGAGAAGTGGCTGGCGTGTTCGAAGCCGATGTGGATGGCTATCTCCGCGATGCTGAGCGTGCTGTTGATGAGCAGGCACCTGGCGCGTTCCATGCGGCGTTCGATGACGTACTGGCATGGTGTGACTCCCACGCTTTGCTTGAAGGCACGAAGGAAGTGGAAGGAGCTCAGTCCGGCGGTCTCAGCTAAGTGAGCGAGTGTGATGGACCGCTGCAGATGATCGTCGATGTAGGCCTGGACGGCGCGCAGTTGCCTTGGGGCGAGCCGTGCGCCGGACTTTGCGGCGGGCTGGGCGGCGATCGTTGTGGCCCTGGCGTGTTGGCTCAGCGCGAGCGCGATGGCGGTGGCGATGCACTCGAGGGCGAAGTGGTCTTCTGTGCTGGGCTCGAGGCTTTCATAGGCGAGGGCGCGCATGAGGTGTTCGATCCTGGGCGGGCTGGCGGCGAGCGACTGAACGATGGTGGTGGAGCAGGAGCCATCGGCGGACTGCACGAGGGTCTCGAAGCGGCCGGGGTCGAAGGCGAGCGCGACGCCTTCGACCCTGGTGTGTCCCTGGAAGCGAACGGAGTGGCGGCTGCCTTGGGGCATGACCCAGAAGTCACCGGGGCGAACCCAGCGCAGGCCTGTGAACTCAGGGCTCTTGATCTCGGCCTGCACGGCGGGGCCGGTGTGCAGGTAGAGGTTGTGCTGCTGGGGCTCGCGCTCGGGATACTCCGTGGGCTCGTTGGCATGATGCTCGACGTGCAGCCCTCTTGCGACGAGGCAGGGATGCCTGTGCACGACGTTGGAGACGATGGGAATGACCTGCGTACCCTGTCGCACCGAGATTGAATCGCTCAAGCCTGCCACCCCTTGATGGGCCATCAAAGACCCTCTTCAAGGGTTGAAGACTGCAGGCCTTGGCACAAGCGGAGATCGTGGTGAGTTTGTACCCTCCCTTTGAGCCTCCTTCCTATGTCGGGGCTTCCGAGAGGGGCGTGCTGTGGCGTTTTCATTGGGAAAAACGGCCATCACGAGCACCACCCGCGCACTCGCAGGGAAAATGCTTCAGCGGATGTGTCCGCCGAAGGAATCTAGACGGTTCAGACTCCTTCAGCCCTTTGTGTTCAGGCAAATCCACTTCAGGATGGCACCTGCTACCTCTTCCCAGCCGGGCTCGGCGATGAGCCAGTGGCTGCGATTGGCGAACTCAAGGATGTCGGTCTGGCTTGGTGCCTTGCAATGCTTGCGATACATAGCCCGCACCATGGAAGGTGTGCTGGTGCGGTCTTCCGCGGCGGCGGTCAGCAAGAGAGGCGGGCGCTTAGGGTTTTTGAAGTTGACGGCGTTTCCGAGACCCAGAGCCGCCTGGAAGTAGATTCTGCCGGGCGCAGGAACGATGTGCTCGGCGTAGGTGTCGCGTTGCTGTGAGGGGATAAGCGTGTTCGCGAAGGTGGTTGAAAAGCCCTTGAACGACATGGACAGAACGCGGGACCAACCACGCCATGCCAACAGTACGGGGAGTGCGGATTTGATGGCCGTAGGACTTGGGAGAACGCCGCGAGGCGGGCCTGCGTCGATGGCGACACCTGCAGCACCGAGGCCACGATCCAGCAGCATCTGCACGATGAGTCCGCCGAAGGAATGACCGATCAGGATGGGATCTTCGGGGAGCGATCGAATGTGGTTGTCGAAGTGGTCGACGAGATCCTTGATCGTGAGTTCTTCGACTCGTGGGTCGGGGAGGTTCCTCAGCGCATCAACGGGGCGATCCATGAATGGCCAGGCGGGGACGACGACCGTGTAGTTCTGAGCCTCAAAGAAGTCGCGGAACCCGTCCCAGCAATGGGTGGTCACCCAGGCCCCATGGATCAACATAATTGTCTTTGACATTTGGAATCTCCCTGTGATGATTTGTCCAGCGTAACAATGGGGGAATGGATCACCAATGATTCACGAGCCGGATTTTCATGCTGAAACGCCAGAGGCGCTGGATGATCTGCGCGATCCGTTTGCTTTGGAGCGCGATGCGATGTCGGACGTGCTGGAACTGATTCGGGTGCGTGGGAACACGGTGTTTACGTGTGCTGCGGAGGCTCCGTTCGGTATTCACTTCCCGGCAGGGAAGCATCGGCTGCACATCATCCGCAGTGGTTCGGTCGTGATCTCTGTCGATGGACTGGACACTGTGTTCCAAGCGTCACAGGGGGATCTTGTGATGCTGATGCATGCCCACGGTCATACGATTTCAGACCAGGCTGGTTGCGAGGCCGTTTCGCTTCATGACCTGGCGTCACGTGAGTACGACCGGGAGCGCCTGGTGCTTGGCCGAGGAGATACGAACTGGCTCTGTGGAGACTTCGGATTCGACGGCATACTGGCGCAACGAGTTCTGGCGGTGTTACCCCCGGTGATTGTTTTGAAGGGGCTGCGAGACCGGCCCTTCGAATGGCTGGAACTCAGCTGCCACTTCATTCTTGACGAGGCCTTGCACCTTCGGGCGGGCGCTGCGGCGATGATCTCCCGGCTGCTCGATGTGATCTTCATGCAACTGCTGCGCACGTGGGCGTCGAATGGCGAGGTAGGGCGTGGGTGGCTCTCCGGTGCGATCGATCCAAGGGTCAACAAGGCGATATCGGCGATGCATGCGAGGCCGGGCCACGATTGGAACGTCGTCGAACTTGCGAAGTTATCGAACCTGTCGCGGTCGGCCTTCGCGGATCACTTTCAACGCATCGTGGGTCAAGCGCCTATGGCGTATCTGACGGCGTGGCGTCTTGATCGGTCGGCGGAGTTATTGCGCCATGGTCGCGCGCAGGTCTCAGAGATAGCGCGGCGCGTGGGCTATACGTCCGAGGCGGCATTTAGTCGCGCCTTCAAGAGCCGGTTCGCGATGTCGCCTCTTCACTGGCGACGAACGGACTGCCTCTTGATGGAGGCGCAGGATCGCGATGCGGCAGTGGATCTTTGATCGCTAACTGTTGCGGAGGGCGGCTGCGCTCTTGAGGCGGGACACAGATTCCCTTCGGGGACGACGAGCAAGAGAGGTAACTGCAACAACGAAGGCCACCTTGTGGGCGGCCTTCGTTTGGTAGGAAGTTTGATCGAGTGATGAGTTGGGAGCTGGGAGTTATGCGGTATCAGTTTTCCAGATGCCAGTTCTCCAGATGCCAGTTAGTCGATGGAGATCTTGCGGAGGAGGCGGAAGTCGGAGAGCATCTTGCCGGTTCCGAGGACGACGGAGGCGAGCGGATCGTCGGCGATGGAGACGGGGAGGCCGGTTTCTTCGCGGATGCGCTTGTCGAGGTTCTTGATGAGCGCTCCGCCGCCGGTGAGGACGATGCCGCGGTCGGAGATGTCCGCGGAGAGCTCGGGCGGGGTGCGCTCGAGGGCGACGCGGATGGCGTTCATGATGGTGGCGATGCACTCGCCGAGGGCCTCGCGGATCTCGGAGTCCTCGATGGTGATGGTCTTGGGGACGCCTTCGATGAGGTTGCGGCCCTTGATCTCCATGGTGAGCGGCTTATCGAGGGGATAGGCGGAGCCTAACTCGATCTTGATCTGTTCCGCGGTGCGCTCGCCGACGAGGAGGTTGTACTTGCGCTTGAGGTAGGTCATCACGGCTTCGTCCATCTGGTTGCCTGCCATGCGGACGGAGCGTGAGTAGACGATGCCTGCGAGGGAGATGACGGCGATGTCGGTGGTGCCGCCGCCGATGTCGACGACCATGTTGCCGCCGGGCTCGGTGATGGGCAGGCCGGCGCCGATGGCGGCGACCATGGCCTGTTCGACGAGATGGACCTCGCTGGCTTTCGCGCGGTAGGCGCTGTCCATGACGGCGCGCTTTTCTACCTGCGTGATCTCCGAGGGCACGCCGATGACGATGCGGGGGTGCACCATCATCTTGCGGTTGTGTGCCTTCTGGATGAAGTAGTTCAACATCTTTTCGGTCTGCTTGAAGTCGGCGATGACGCCATCCTTCATGGGCTTGATGGCGATGATGTTGCCGGGGGTTCGACCCAGCATGTCCTTGGCTTCCTTGCCGACGGCTTCGACTTCGCCGGTGACGCGATTGACCGCGATGATGGAGGGCTCATTGACGATGATGCCCTTGCCGAGCGCGTAGACGAGGGTGTTTGCCGTGCCCAGGTCGATGGCCAGGTCGCTGGAGAAGAGCGAGAAGATGCTGCGCATGCCGCCGCGCGAGGAGAAATTCTTCGATGACATTGTTTCTGGGGAATCCTCTGGTTCGGTGCCGGAATTCGGTCAATTTCTATTGTAGAGGCTTGGAGGGGCGCGGGCGCGAACCGGGGAGGTTGGGAAGCGAAGGGAATGTTGGCGTAGGAAATACGTTTGCAGCGAGAGTGGTGCATAGCGGCGGCGAGTGGTGAGGGGGTGGCCGGCTGGTATGGGGTGGCCTACAATCTCAGAGGAGAAACTGAACCGATGATTATTGGTGTACCGAAGGAAGTGAAGGACCACGAGAGCCGGGTAGGCATTACACCTGCCGGCGTGAAGGCATTGACCGAAGCCGGGCACACGGTGCTGGTGGAGACAAATGCCGGCGCACTCTCGTCCTTTCCGGACGCGGAGTATGTGGCGGTAGGGGCCGAGATGAAGGCTACTGCAGCCGAGGTGTGGGCGGCCGATATGGTCGTGAAGGTGAAGGAGCCGGTGTCGAAGGAGTATGGCTACTTCCGCGAAGGGCTGGTGCTGTTTACGTACCTGCACCTGGCTCCGATCAAGGAGCTGACGGACGCGCTGCTGAACGCGAAGGTGACGGGCATCGCGTACGAGACGGTGAAGGACAAGGCTGGCACACTGCCACTGCTGACGCCGATGAGCGAGGTGGCGGGCCGTCTTAGCGTGCAGGTGGGCGCGGCGTACCTGGAGAAGGAGCATGGCGGACGCGGTGTGCTGCTGGGCGGCGTCCCGGGTGTGCCTCCGGCGAATGTGTGCGTGATTGGCGGCGGCATTGTGGGCACGAACGCCGCGAAGATCGCTGTGGGCATGGGCGCGAAGGTGACGCTGCTCGATCTGAGCCTGAACCGTCTCCGCGAGCTGGACGATATCTTCAACGGCAAGCTGTTCACGCTGTACTCCAATAGCTACAACGTGGAGCGCGCGGTGAGCGAGGCTGACCTGGTGATTGGCGGCGTGCTGATTCCGGGCGCGGCGGCGCCGAAGATCGTGACGAAGGCCATGGTCGCGAAGATGAAGAAGGGCGCGGTGATCGTGGATGTGGCGATCGACCAGGGCGGCTGCATCGAGACGGCGAAGCCGACGACGCACTCGGACCCGAGCTATGTGGTGGATGGCGTGGTGCATTACTGCGTGACGAACATGCCCGCCGCGGTGCCGAACACGAGCACGCTGGCGCTGACGAATGCGACGTTCCCGTACGTGATGCAGCTGGCGAAGGTCGGGGCTCGTGCGGCGGTGAAGGCGAATGCCGGGCTGGCCGAGGGCGTGAATACGATCGACGGCAAGCTGACGTACAAGGCTGTGGCGGAAGCTCAGGGCCGGGAGTATACGGAGCTGGTTAGCGTGCTTTAGTTCGTTGTCCGTTATCAGTTGGAAAGGCGAAGGCCGCGCGGTTGCGCGGCCTTTGTGTTTTTGGTGGCTGGTATGTGGCGTTCGTCAGCGGATGTTTGTTGAGCGACGAGGAGTTGAGCTGCGAGCTACGGGGAGGGGCGGCTGGTGTGACGCCGTGCATTAGGAGCGCTTGTTGTCTGTAGAGGGATGAGGGGAACAGGTTGCCCGCGTTGCGGGCTGGAGGCTTGAGGGAGTCGGCTGGAGCGCGCTGGTTGCAAAGCAACCCCGGGTCCCTTGAGGGACCCGGATTGTGGGTGGGATTTGGGGGGATTGCTGGTGCGGTAGAGACCGACTGATCGAGCTTCGGGTTGTGAGTTTCGAGTCTCGAGTTGCCAGTGGTTACTCGGCGGCGGGTTTGCCGGTTTTGAGGAAGGCGATGAGGTCGTCGACCTGGGCGTCGGTGAGTTTTTCGGCGAAGGAGGGCATCATGGGCCGGGCGTCGGGCTTGCCTTCGTGGATGGTGGTGCGCACGTGGTCCTCGCCGGTGCGGGCGACGATGTTGAGGATGGCGGGGATCTTGGGGGGGCGGCCTTCGAGGGTGTCCTGGTGGCAGATGGAGCAGTTGTCGAGGTAGACCTGCTTGCCTGCGGCGGCGTTGGCTTTGGGTGGAGCGGGCGTCGCGGTGGGCTTGGTGGGGCCGGTTGAGGCTGTGGCTGCGGTCGGGCTGGGCTTCGGGGTTCCAGATGCCGGTTGTCCAGATGCCAGGGGGCCAGTTGTTGCGGTGGCCGCGGTGCTGGAGGGGACGCCGGGTACGGGGCCGGGGTGGAGGGAGGCGACCTCGCCAGTGGTGTAGGTGGGGAGGTTGGCGACGCTGGAGGTCCAGTGGCGGGTGTTGGCCCACTCGGCGGGCTCGCCCTGGGTGGTGGCGATCTGGGTAAGCGGCTTGATGGCGGCCGGGGTGGGGGCGTCGGAGTCTTTGGCGTTCTGGCTGAGCTGGAGGGCTCGGATGTAGGCGGCGATGGCCCAGCGATCTTCGGGGGCGACCTGCGCACGGTACTCGGGCATGGCGCCGAAGCCATTGGTGATGACGGCGAAGAAGTGGCCGAGGGGAGCGTCGCGGAGGCGGGTGGAGTGGAGGTTGGCGGAGGCCTCGTAGCCTCGCTGGACGATCATGCCGTGGCCGTAGCCGGTGCGGGAGTGGCAGGGCGTGCAGTAGATGTTGTAGCGCTCCTGGCCGCGGGCGATGAGCTGGGGGGTGAGGGGCAGCGGGAGGCCGTCGCCTTCCTGGAGGCCGTGGGGGCCGTCGATCATGCCGGTGAGGAGGTAGCTGGTGGGGTCGCCCTGTTCGCGGGCGACGGTGCCGGCCTCCTGGGGGCGGACGGAGCGGCCGTCGGCGTAGAAGGTGGTGCCGCGCTGGGGGAAGAACTTGGGCTGGTCGTGCATGTCCTGGCGGCAGCCGGCGAGGGTTACGGAGGCCAGCAGGGCGATGGCGGCTGTGGCTCGCTGCGTCTTGGACGACTGGGTAAGGTTCATGCGCGACACGCCATGCTTTGAGGATCTCCGGGCGGCCAACGAATGGAGCTGCGAACTGGTCCGCGTGCGAGGCGGGCGGGCAGTTTCAGGGAGTCGTTGGGCGCGAACACCCACAGGATATATGGGGTGGGTGAGATGGCGAAGCGGGAAACGGTATCCGCGCGGATATCGGAGCCAGAATGGCGGATGTCGCTAGCGGATTCGTGTTTTCTGTAGAGCGATGAGCGGAACAGGTCGCCCGCGATGCGGGCTGGAGGCTTGAGGAAAGGCCTCGTTTCGAGCGGGCATCGCGCAAAGCAAACCCGGGTCCCTTAAGGGACCCGGGGCACCCGGATGGGAGCTAGAAGGTTTGGTTGAGGACTACACCGTCTGGTTGAGGACTCTGTTGAGTCTTTGGACGAAGGCGGCGGGGTCGGGGAGGGCTACGCCTTCCATGAGGAGGGCCTGGTCGTACAGGAGCCAGGCGGCGTCGTCGGCGATTGCGTCGGTGAGGCGGCCGGAGAGCTTCTTGACGATCTCGTGGTCGGGGTTGATCTCGAGGGTGGGTTTGAGCTCGGGGAGCTTCTGGCCCATGGCCTTCATCATCTGCTGCATGCGGAGGGTGGGTTCGTCTTCGTCGGTGACGAGGACGGAGGGGCTGTCGGCGAGGCGCGAGGTGATGCGGACGTCCTTGACGCGGTCGCCGAGGATGGCCTTGAGCTTGTCGATGAGGGGCTGGGTCTGCTCGGACTTTTCGGGCTCGGTCTCGTCCTTGAGGTCGTCCGAGGTGGAGGACTTGTTGACGGACTTGAGCTCGGTTTCGCCGTAGGTGTCGATCTGCGAGAAGACGATCTCGTCGATGTCGTCATCGAGGATGAGGACTTCGTAGCCCTTCTTCTTGTAGATCTCGAGGAGCGGCGAGGTGCGGAGGAGGGATTCGGCACCGCCGGTGATGTAGTAGAGGGCGGTCTGGCCTTCCTTCATGCGCGACTTGGCGTCGGCGAGGGAGGTGAGGCCTTCGACCGCGGTGGACTTGAAGCGGACGAGATCGAGGAGGGCTTCGCGGTTGGCGAAGTCGCCGTAGAGGCCTTCCTTGAGCAGGCGGTTGTACTGCTCGATGAAGAGGGCGTACTTGGCTGCATCGTTCTCGCTGAGGTTCTTGAGCTCGGAGAGGATCTTCTTTACCGAGGCGGTGCGGATGCTGTTAAGGATCTTGTTCTGTTGCAGGATCTCGCGGGAGACGTTGAGCGGAAGGTCTTCGGAGTCGATGATGCCGCGAACGAAGCGGAGGTACTGGGGGAGCAGCTCGCGTGAGTCGTCCATGATGAAGACGCGCTTGACGTAGAGCTTGACGCCGGCCTTGTAGTCCTGCTGATAGAGGTCGATCGGGGCCTTGGCGGGGATGAAGAAGAGGGTGATGTATTCGAGCGAGCCTTCCGCTTTGGTGTGGAACCAGACGAGCGGGTCTTCGAAGTCTCCGGTGAGGGACTTGTAGAGCTCCTTGTAGTCTTCGTCGGTGAGCTCGGACTTGGAGCGACGCCAGAGGGCCGAGGCGGAGTTGACCTGCTCGGTGGTGCGCTCGGTGACGGACTTCTTCTCTTCCTCGTTCCAGTTGGACTTGTCGTAGGTGAGGAAGATGGGGAAGGCGATGTGGTTGGAGTACTTCTTGACGATGTCCTTGAGGCGCCAGGCGTTGGCGTAGGGTTCACCGTCGGCGTTGAAGTGGAGCAGGACGGTGGTGCCGGGGGTGGCGCGCTCGGCGGGCTCGATGTCGAAGCCGGTCTTGCCGTCGGAGGTCCACTTCCAGGCGGCGTCTTCGCCGGCCTTGCGGGAGATGACTTCGACCTTGTCGGCGACCATGAAGACGGAGTAGAAGCCGACGCCGAACTGCCCGATGAGGTTGGAGTCCTTCTTGGCGTCGCCGGACAGCTGGTTGAGGAAGTTCTTGGTGCCGGAGCGCGCGATGGTGCCGAGGTGCGCGATGAGGTCTTCCTGGTTCATGCCGATGCCGTTGTCGGCGAGGGAGAGGGTCTTGAGGGTCTCGTTGAGCTCGAGCTCGATGCGGGGATCGAAGGTGAAGCCCTTGAAACGCTCGTCGGTGAGGGTGAGGTAGCGGAGTTTATCGAGCGCGTCGGAGGAGTTGGAGATGAGTTCGCGGAGGAAGATCTCCGGGTGAGAGTAGAGCGAGTGGATGATGAGCTGAAGGAGCTGGCTGACTTCTGTCTGGAACTCTTGTTTTGGCATAGATGTGGGTCTTCCCTGGGTCTTTCCAAAGATCAGTATAAAAAAATGCGGGCGGGTTCGCCTGGGTGGGTCGGCGTTCCGGGAGAACAAGGTGGGAGCTGCGCAGAGGCTCCCAGGATTTGAAATTTGCGGAGGGCCAATATGTCGGGCTTTCAGCCCTCGGCCTATCGTTGGCACCTTACCTAGGCCTTCGGCCTAGGCTAGGATGTTGCGGGCCTTCGGCCCTGAGATGTCATCTACAGGGAGACTGCTCTGAAGTCCCGTCCTGACAAAGCCGGGACGGTAGGCCCTGCTCTGACAAAGCCCGACCTGTGGAGAGGTTCCCTGAAGTCCCATCAACATAGCGGAGATTTGTGGGGGAGATGTGCGGGCGTAGATTACCCGGTTATCGCGACGGTGAAGGTGCCTTATGGTGGACCGGCTTGCGGTGGCGGAGGTCGTCCTGCGGGCCGGGGAACCGAATTCCGAGGCGTTCGGCGACTTCGTCGCGGGTGCTGAATTCGTGGGAGAGCGGAAGGTCGAGGGCCTGCCAGGCGGAGAGGCCGCCATCGAGCACCCAGACGTTTTCGACGCCGATACGGGAGAGTGCGAGAGCGACGCGGGCGCTGACGATTTCGCGCTTTGAGGAGCAGCAGAGGACGAGCGAGACGTCGTCGGGGACGATGACTGCTTGCGCGGCTCGGAGGCCGGCGGGATCGACGCGCACCGAGCCGGGGATGCCGAGCGGGAAGTCGTCGCCATCCTCGAAGTTGAGGAGGTCGAGGACGGCGATCTTCTCGTGGGCTTCGAGCTTGCGGTAGAGGAGAAGGGGGCTCATGCGGCGCAGCCGGAGTTGGCGGATCATACGGACGAGGGTGATGCCGCGCCAGAGGATGTAAGCGAGCAGAGGGATGCCGACGACAATAGCGACGAAGTGTCCGAACTGGTGCGCGACGCGGCCGACCGCCTGCAGCTGGTGGGCGAAGAGGTATCCCAGCAGCGTGTAGAAGCTGGACCAGAGGAGGCCGCCGAGAGCGTCGTGGGCGAGGAAGCTGAGGATGGGTGCACCCTCGGCTCCGGCGAGGGGAGGGGTGACGCCGTCGAGGCCGGGGACGAACTTGGAGACGACGAGGACGCGCAGTCCCCACTGATCGAAGAGGCGGTGCGCCTTGAGACCCGCGGCGCGCGGATCACTGCTGAACCGGCAGATGACGCGGACGATCTTGCTGCCCCAGCGACGACCGAACCAGAACCAGACGCCATCTCCGCCCATGCAGCCGAGGACGCCCATCAAGAGCACGAGGCTGAGATGCAGGTGGCCTTCTGCTGCGAGTGTTCCCGCGGTCATGAGGAAGAGGATGGCCGGGACGGGCAGGCAGAGCTGGCGCGCGAGTACAGCGAGGCACAAGCTCCAATAACTGACTTCCGAAAAGGCGCTCATCCGGGCTCGATTCCTGCCACGAGCTTGACGCGCCGGTGTAGCGGCGGCCCAAAGATGGCATCCACGACCATCGTACAGTTTGTGGCGTGACCAAGTTGCGAGCTGGAAGGTGCACGTGGAGGCTCGCAGAGACAGGCGTCTCTGCCGCGCTTCGGTGCCGTTCGCGTTTTTCGGGTACGCTGTTCTCCAACTCCCATGGCGAATACCAACAACAAGCCGACGATCATCAGCATGGCTGTGCTGGCCATTGCGATCTCCTCCGTGCTGCATGAGGGGCTGGGGCACGGTGTGGTGGCCTTGCTGCGCGGGGATATTCCGACGGAGCTGACGAGCAATCATCTGTCGGACCTGCGTCCCGATCGGCTCGTGGATGTGGGTGGAACCCTCGTCAACCTGGTTGCAGGAGGCCTTTGCCTGTTTGCCTCCCGAAGGCTGGGCGAGCGGGCCAATCTGCGCTACTTTCTGTGGCTGGTGGGGTGCTTCAATCTGCTGGATGGCGCAGGGTACTTTCTGTTCTCGGGAATCCTGGGGCTTGGGGATTGGGCGGCGGCGATTGAGGGGCTGCCGCATCCGTATGTTCTGCGTGTCGTGATGTCAGTGCTGGGCGCTGCGCTCTACCGCTTCGTGGTGTGGGCGATGGCGCGGAGCATCGAGCCGTTCTGTCCAGATCGAGGGAGCAACCGTGACCTGTACAACACGGTGGGGCGGCTGCCGTACTACGCTGCCTGCGGCTTCTACTGCGTGGCGGGCGCGTTCGATCCTCTGGGGCCGAAGCTGCTGTTCCTGTCGACGATCCCGGCGGCGTTTGGAGGGCTGTCCGGCATGATGTGGGCGGATGTGTTTCTTCCGAAGGTTGCCGCGAATGCGCGCGAGCCGCTTGCGGTGGCCCGCCAGCCAGCGTGGTGGATTGCGGCCATCGTCGTTGGGCTGGCGTACATCGTGATCCTGGGGCGCGGCGTGACCTTTGCGCACTGAGTCGCAGAAGTCAGCCTCTGCTTAAATGCGAATGGGCACGCTATGGGCGTGCCCATTCGCGTTGTGCCGCTGGAGTTACTTTTCCATGTCGGGGTAGGGGCCGATGCCGCCGCCCTTGATCCACGCTTCGAGGTACTCGTGGAGCACAGGGAGCGGGACGCCGCCTGTGGCGAGGACGGCGTCGTGGAAGGCGCGGAGGTTGAACTTGCGGCCCAGCACCTGCTCGGCGTGGTGGCGCTCGTTCAAGAGCTCGGTCATGCCCATGTAGTAGCTGAGTGCCTGGCCGGGCCAGGAGATGTAGCGGTCGACCTCCTCTTCGATGTCGTGCTCGGAGAGGACGGTGTTTTCACGGAGGTACTGCTGGGCCTGCTCGCGGGTCCAGCCCATGGCGTGCATGCCGGTATCCACGACGAGGCGTGAGGCGCGCCAGGACTGGAAGCTCAACATGCCGAACTTTTCGTAGGGCGTGTGGTACATGTCCATCTCGGTGCCGAGGCGTTCGCAGTAGAGCGCCCAGCCTTCGCCGAAGGCCGAACCGCCACCGCGGAAGCCGTCGGGATCGGCGTGCTCGCGCGCGATGAGGCCCGCCCACGAGTGCCCCGGAGCAGCCTCATGCAATGTCAGCGCGGGCATGCCGTAGAGCGGACGCGACGGCAGGTCATAGAGGTTGATGGAGAAACCGCCGGGACCGCCGAAGCCCGCGGGCTGGTAGGGAGCGACCTCGTCCGGGACCGGGTGAACGCCGAAGCGTCCGCGGGGCATGTAGCCGAAGTAGCGGTCGGCCTTATCGTCGAACTCCTTCATCATGTACGACACCGCGCCGAGGAGTTCTTCCTTGGTCTTAGGGTAGAACTGTGGATCGGTGCGGAGGAACTTGAGAAAGGCCGGGAAGTCGCCCTGGAACTTGGCCTCCACCATGGTGTCGAGCATCTCCTGGTGGATCTTCGCGACCTCGGTGAGGCCGAAGGCGTGGATGTCTTCGGCGGACATGTCGAGCGTGGTGTAACGCTTGATCTGGGCCTTGTAGTAGGCCTTGCCGTCGGGGAGATCCGTGGCCGCGATGGACTTGACGGTATTGGGGTAGTAGTCGTTGTTCCAGAAGAGAAGGAGCTTCTGGTAGGCGGGGATGACCTTGGCTTCGATGACCTGCTTGCCTTCGGCGCGCAGGCGGGCCTGCTCGGCGAGGTTGATGGTGGAGGGCATGTGCTGGAAGGCCTTCCAGTAGGGCGTGTCGTCTGCGCTCTTGGCGTTGGCGATGGGCGCGATGGTCTGGTCGCGGCCGAGGAGGGTGATCTTGGGCGGGGTGAAGCCGCGAGCCAGGCCAGACTTCATGTTGGCGGTGTTCTCGTCAAAGAAGCGCGGGAGATCGGAGAGCCACTCCATGTAGTTGAGGTAGTCCTGCTCGGTGCGGAAGCCGCGCTGGCCGGTGCCCTGGGCGCCTGTCCAGAAGGTTTCGAGCGAGTTGACGGGCTTCTCCCACTCCTTGAACTTCTGGGAGTCCAGCTGGGTGCCGATCTGATACTGGTAGATCTCGAGGTTGATGCGCTCGGGCTCGGTCATGCTGGCGATATCGAGCTTGTCGAGCTGGGCGGCGACGCTCTTGAGGTGCTCGTACTCGCTGGCCTGGGTGGCGGGATCGACGGAGCGGAACTCCTTGGGCTGGATGCGGCCGAAGCGGCGCGGATCGACGTATCCACGCTGGGTCTCACGCCACTTGCGGTCGGCGGTGTGGATCTCCCTGAGCTCGAGGCCAGCTTTGGTCGGCGGACCTTGCGGGAAGGGCGAGACCGGGGCCGGGCTGCCCTCGTCTCCTGCTGCGGCGGACGGCGCGTCGGTGGGAGCAGGCTTCGCGGAAGGGGTCGCGGCTGCTGGTGCTGCGGGCTTCGCTGCGGGAGCCTGAGCGGCTGCAAGGCCCGCTAACGACAAGATCGATACCGCGACCGTCGACACGGCTACGGAAACACGTGCTGCACGCATGTGATGTCCAGAAAGAAAGTGGATTTGGGTGCCTACGGTACTTATACGGGCTCGCGAGCGAAAGGACGCGGGGCAGCGGAGATTCGTCAACGGAGAGGCGATGCGATGTAGCCGTGAGGTACGGAAGTTCGAGTCTGAAGGCTTCCATCTGCCTTGGCTACCGAAGCCCTTTCGGGGTCCTTCGTCTTCGTGCTGCTGCGCAGCACTCCGCGCGGGATGACATCGGAGAGAGCGCCTTTCGCACTACGCGCGTTCGAAGTGGAAGAGGAGCCGCTGCTTGCTGGGGACGGGCTTGCCGGACTTGGTGGCGGGGTAGAAGGTCCAGGTCTGGAGGACAGCGAGCACTGCCTCGTCGACGCCGTGGCCGAGGCCCTGGTCGACCTGCGTGTCGACGACTTTGCCGTCTTGATCGATGACGATATCGATGACGATGTCGCCGCGCGTGCCGTGGGGAAGGGCGGCGAGGTCGGGCTTGGGATCGGGGAAGAAGCTGGCCATGGCGAGCTCGACGTCGGCATCACCGGTGGGATCGCCACCGCTGCTGGGCGGAGGCGGTGGTGGTGGCTCCTTCATGGCGAGCTTTGGCTCTTCTTTCGGGCGGATGATCTTCGGCTTGGGCGGGTGAACCACCGCGGTGTGGCCGGGAGCGTACGGCACCAGGATCCTGGCGTCGATGTGGGGATGGGCTGGAAGCCTGGCGACGCCGCGGATCTGGTACGTGAGGGCGGCGATCACAAGGAGATGCAGCACCACGGACGCAGCCTTCTGAAAAGACTTGCCACCGTGATCAGGGTGTGTCGCATTCAGGGAGACCAGTTCCATACGACATCATAGCCAGCACTTGCCGGACCGCAAGAAAAGAATTTCAGCGGAAGATTGCAGAAGGCGGTGTGCTCCAGGGGGTGGCGCTGGGGGATAGTGGTCACGGTGGTTGGCATGTGACGGGAAGGTGAAGGGGCTCTGTCGGGGGCGCAAAAAGCGGGTCAGTGTGAAGAGAATTCTCGGGACGCGAGGGGGAGGGAATCCCAGGGCGAGAAGTGTGGCTATGCGACCACGGTTCCAGACGCAGAAAAACCCCACGGCTTGGGTGGGGTCCAGGCTGGTACAAATCTTGTAATTGGTTGCGGGGGCAGGATTTGAACCTGCGACCTTTGGGTTATGAGCCCAACGAGCTACCGGGCTGCTCCACCCCGCAAAATCAGTATAGGACGGATCAATGCCGTGGGTCAAACGAGTGACTGTTTGGCGAAGATGCGTCGAAAGAATGGGCTTTGTGGGGTGATTCTGTGGGTTGGGATTGGGAGCGGAAGGTCCTATCGTGAGATAACGGAACTTTTTCCTCTGCCTCGCGTCTTTGCAAGTGGCTACTGACGCCGTTGCTTCGGTATGTTCCCGCATCCAATGGAGAGAGTGGACGGGCCGAGTGACGAGATGGCAGGTCTCGACCTGGGGTTGTGGTTCAGGGTCGAGACGGGGCCGGGTTTTTATGCCGTGCGGGCGCGAGTCGTCTGCATGTGCCAGGAGGAAGAACGATGCGATCGCACAGGATGATGGGAGCTCACGGCGTGATGGTGCTTGCTGGAGGTCTCATGCTGGCAGCAGCGGCGGGTGCCCAGACGCAACCGACCACGCAGCTGACGGATGCCGAGATTGAGTCGAATGTGCTGCGTGCACTGGCCGGAGCTTCCGACCTGTCGACGCAGAACATCCAGACGTCGACGGTGTATGGCGTGGTGACCTTGTCCGGCAACGTGAACAACGAAGCGCAGCGGACGAAGGCGGAGAACCTGGCGGCGCGGACGAACGGTGTGAAGAAGGTGGTGGATGAGCTGACACTGGGCGATACGCCGGCGCAGCCACCGGCGGGATCGAGTTCAGCAGATCAGGCGCCGCCTCCGGGCTGGGTGCTGCAGTCGGATGGCACGTATGCACCTCCGGCGGGCGATCAGCCGACGGGGGGATCGCAGCCGGCGCAGGCTTCGGCGAGCCAGCCGCAGCCTTCCTACAGCCAGCAGCAGCCGGCGTACTCGCAGTCGCAGGCGCCGCAGGGCTATCCGCAGCAACAGGGTTATCCGCAGCAGCAGTATCCACCGCGTCAGCCGATGTATGCGGGACAGCAGGGGCCGTCGTATGTGCCGCCTCCGGGCGCCGCGGCGGGTCAGCGCGCGGGGATTCCGGCGACGGTGGTGCAGGGCTCGACGCTGCAGATCCGGATCAACAACGGGCTGGACTCGAAGCACACGCAGCCGGGCACGGCGTTCAGCGGCACGGTGTTGAATGACATTGTCGCGAACGGTGTGGTGGCGGTGCCGCGTGGGGCGCAGGTCTCGGGCGTGGTGGTGGATTCCAAGTCTGCCGGTGCGCTGAAGGGTCGTGGCGAGCTGGCGCTGCAGCTGAACAGCCTGACGATGGGCGGACAGTTGTATCCGCTGAACACGGATGTGTGGCAGCGTGAGGGCGCCGACAAGACGAACCGCACGGTAGGCAGCGCGGTGGGTCTGGGTGCTTTGGGAGCGCTGTTTGGTGCAGTAGCTGGCGGCGGCGCGGGCGCGGCGATCGGTGCGGGCGTGGGTGGAGCAGCCGGTGTGGCGAGCTCGGCGGCGTCCGGCGGCGGGCAGATTGTGGTTCCACCGGAGTCGGTGCTGACCTTCCATGTGGCGCAGCCGCTGCCGGTACGCACGGTGTCGGAGCAGGAGATGGCCCGGCTGGCGTATGGCGCGGGGCCGGCACCGCAAGGTCCGCAGCCGATGCGCCGGTACTGCCGCCCTTACTATGGGTGCTATTGGGGACCGGCTCCTGTGCCGCCTCCGGGATACTAAAGCGTACGAAGAGATCGAACGCGGCTTCAGTCTTCGGGGACCGAATATCCCGGAGGCTGAGGCCGTTTTTGTTTCTGGGGGGCCTGATGACCCTGGGCGTTCTGGGCGGTGCGACGGAAAACAGGGGTTCCTCGGCTACGCTTCGGAATGGCGAGTGAAGGGGAGTGCGACCTCTGGCCAGGTGTCAATCGGGGCGGATCGGCGCAAAAGCGCGTCACTGCTGATTTATACTTCTCCCGAGCCCCTGCACGCAGGCGTGGCGCGTCCTGTGGAAGCAGGCGTTGGATGGCCGTGCGCAAAAACCCGGGCTGAGCTCGGTCTCGCGAGAGTGCGAGGCCGCCTCGATATGAAGGTCGTCAGCCAAGCATGATTCGCATTCTGCAAAGAGACAACGCGTTCACCAAGGTAATTTTTGCGCTGATTATCGGCGCCACCATTGTGCTCATGGTGATCTTCCTCGTACCCGGCATCTTTGACAATGGCGCTGCCGGCGACGCGACGCTGTTTGCCACGGTGAAGGATCCGGGCTGGATGGGCCGGCTTTCGAGCGGCACCCCGGTGACGATGCAGGAGGTGCAGAACCTGGCTCGTCAGCAGGCTGCGCGCCAGCAGATTCCTCCGGCCTACGTGCAGCAGCTGATGCCGATGCTGATGAACCGCGCGGGACAGATTGAAGTGGAGCGCCAGGTGCTGGTGCACGAGGCGGATCGCCTCGGCCTGCAGGTGAGCGATTCCGACCTGGCGACGTTCCTGCAGCATGGACCGTACGCGGATGCGCTGTTCCCCGAAGGCAAGTTCATCGGTCAGGACAAGTACATCAATTTCGTGGAACAGTTCGGGCTGTCGGTTACCGACTTCGAGACGCAGCTGAAGATCGACCTCGAGCTGCAGCGTCTTGAGTCGCTGATCACAGGCGGCGTGACGGTGTCTGACGCGGCGGTCCACACCGAAGCGCTGCAGGCCGGCACGAAGGTGAAGTTCGACTACGCGGTGCTCTCGGGCGACGATGTGAAGAAGAGCATCAACCCGAGCGATGCGGAGCTGGAGACGTTCTTCAAGCAGAACGCAGCTCGGTATGCCAATGCGGTGCCGGAGCAGCGCAAGATTTCGTTCTTTGCGTTCGACAACTCGCAGCTGCCGGGCGGCGCGCCTGCGGTGAGCGATGCGGACGTGCAGAGCTACTACAACGGCCACGTGGCGCAGTACAAGACGGAAGAAGAGGTCAAGACGCGTCACATCCTGATCACTGTCGCCAAGGGTGCGGACGCGAAGACCGACGCAGCGGCCAAGGCGAAGGCGCAGGATGTGCTGAACCAGCTGAAGGGCGGAGCGAGCTTTGCCGACCTGGCGAAGAAGTACTCGGAGGACCCGGGTTCGAAGGACACGGGCGGCGAGCTGCCGATGATCCCGACGAGCGGTCTGGATCCGGCGTATGCGCAGGCTGCGATGAAGCTGAACCCCGGTCAGACCTCCGACCTGGTGCGCTCGAGCTTCGGATATCACATCATCCAGACGGAAGAGAAGCATGGCGCTGGCGCCAAGCCGCTGAGCGAGGTCAAGGACCAGATCAAGGCCCAGCTGGTGAGCACGAAGGCTGCAGCTGCGGCGCAGAACTATGCCGGTCAGCTGGTGGCTGAGGCTGGCAAGAACGGCCTGCAGAAGACTGCGGAAGCGCATCACCTGCAGGTGACGACGACGGGCTTCCTGAAGCCGACGGACGTGGTGCCGAGCCTTCCGGACTCGACGCAGCTGATGCAGAGCGCCTTCGTCGCAAAGAAGGATGCCGCGCCGCAGATGGCGTCGACCGGGGAAGGTTTTGCGATCTTCCAGGTGGCTGACATTCAGGCCGCGCATGCACCGAACTTCGCGGACGCGAAGGCGCAGATCCTGGACAACTATCGCAGCCAGCAGGTTCCTGAGATTCTTCAGGCGCAGCTGATCAAGCTGTCGAACCGGGCGAAGGAGCTTCACGATCTGAAGAAGGCTGCGGCCGAGCTGAAGATTCCTGTGAAGTCGAGCGACCTGGTGGGCCGCGACGCGCAGGTGCCGGATCTCGGCTCGATGGGCGGCCCGGCTGCCGTGGTGTTCTCGCTGCCGCAGGGTGGCATCTCGGCTCCGATCAACACGGGCACGATCGGCACGGTGATCGAAGTGAACGAGAAGCAGGAGCCGACCGCGGACGATCTCGCCAAGGCTGTCGCGCAGACGCACGACAAGATGCTGCAGGAGAAGCGGAACGAGGTGTTCGGCATCTTCGTGGGCACGCTGGTCGAGCGTTATGCGAAGAACGGCGGCATCGTCTACAGCAAGAAGCAGCAGGCAGCGCAGCAGAGCCCGTTGGGGCAGTAAGGGCTGGATGGTGGCTGCTAGCCGCTAGCTATTAGCTCTTAGGAAAAGCGAAGGGCGTCCGATGTTCCGGACGCCCTTTGTGTTTGTGGGCAGGTGTAGCTGTTGAGCGTTGCGGGGACTTGCGAAGACATTTGTGGTCAGAAGCTCTCCGGCGGCCTTCGGCTACGAGGGATGTGGCAGGTTCTTTCGGCATCGCTCAGGATGACAATTTCGGGTATCGGGTATCGGGTTGCCATGGGGCTGCTTCGCGGCGGATCGCACTTCATCGCGTATGTTGCATCTGTTGCGAAGTTTCGGTGGAATGAATGCAGCATCTCCGCCGCCGGTCTGCGCGTCGAACGCAGGGTGAGCTTGTGGGGCTCACGAAGGAGGTCCTTTGGACCCTGAACGTCTGTCCGGCGTGCTGTTGCACGTTACTTCGCTGCCATCGTATGGCGGCATTGGCGACTTTGGCCCGGCGGCTTATGGCTTTGTCGACTTTCTTGCAGCGTCGAAGCAGAGGCTTTGGCAGGTGCTGCCGCTGAGCCCGACGGGGTATGGCAGCTCTCCGTATTCGGCGATCTCGGCGTTTGCGGGGAATCCGCTGCTGATCAGCCTGGAGCTGCTGGTTCGCGATGGCTGGCTTTCTGCGGAGCGCATTGCGGGGCTGGCCGGGCACGAAGGCGATGTGGACTTCGGGACGGTGTATGCGACGAAGCTTCCGCTGATTGAAGAGGCGGCGGCGAACTTCCTGGATCGTGCGAGCGATGAACAGAAGGCGCGCTTCCAGACGTTCTGCAAGGACAACATCTCCTGGCTGACGGACTATGCGTTTTACAGCGTGCTGCGGCGGCGGTTCAGCTATGCGAGCTGGATCACGTGGCCGGAGGCGTACGCGTTCCGGCAAAGCGATGCGTTGACGGCGCTGTTGAACGAGGCTGGGCGGGAGCTGGCGGTTGAGCAGGTGGTGCAGTTCTTCTTCACCGAGCAGTGGCAGGCGTTGCGAGCGTACTGCGCCGAGCGCAAGGTGAAGATCCTGGGCGATGTGGCGATCTTTGTGAGCTACGACTCGGCGGACGTGTGGACGCATCCGGAGATCTTCGAGCTGGACGAGCTGAGGAAGCCGATCCGGGTATCGGGCGTACCGCCGGACTACTTCTCGGCGACGGGGCAGCTGTGGGGCAATCCGCTCTACAAGTGGTCGCTGCTGGAAGAGCGTGGGTTCGACTGGTGGGTGGCGAGGATCCGGCGCTCGCTGGCGCTGTATGACGCGATCCGGCTGGACCACTTCCGGGGCTTTGAAGCGTACTGGTCGGTGGCGGCGACGGAGACGACTGCGATCAATGGGAGCTGGGTGAAGGCTCCGGGGCATGCGTTGTTTCAGCGGCTGCGTGAGGTCTTTGGGGAGCTTCCGTTTATCGCGGAGGACCTGGGGATCATCACGCCGGAGGTGGATGAGCTTCGGGAGCACTTCGGGATGCCGGGGATGCGGATTCTGCAGTTCGGCTTTGGGGATCGCGGAGGGCATGTGTACCTGCCGCACAAGTTTGTGCCGAACACGGTGGTGTACACGGGCACGCACGACAACAACACGACGCTGGGGTGGTGGGTCGACGACCTGCATGATGGTGAGAGGGCGAACGTGCAGGCATACCTGGGGCCGATCAATCCGGAGCACGAGATTGTGTGGTCGATGATCCGCTCGGCGGCGGCGTCGGTGGCGACGCTGTGCATCTTCCCGCTGCAGGACATCCTGGAGCTGGGGACGGCGGCGCGGATGAATCGCCCGGCGGCGGCGGAGGGGAACTGGGCGTGGCGGTACCCGATGGGTGCGCTGCGGCCGGATCATGCGTCGCGGCTGGCGGCGGTGATGGAGATGACGGACCGGGATGGCTGGGTGAAGGCGGAGTAGCGCTTCGCGTTAGCCGCTGCGCGGGTAGCGGCTTCGCCGTTGGCGCTTCGCGTCAGCGGGGTGTTGCCGCACAGGCGGCTGCTCTACACTAGGGAGAAGAACAAGGAGATTCCCCCAGTGCCACTGTCCGGTGAAGCGATCCGCACGATGAACTACTTTGACGATATTTCGGTGACCCTGCGTCGCATTCTCACCGTGCTGCCTACGCTGACGGCGGAAGAGAAGCAGCGGGTGCTGGAGCATATCCAGAAGTCCGAGCCGAGCTACGAAGGCGTTGTGACTGCGTTTACTGCTGTTGCAGCGAAGGAGTAGCGCCCGCGATGGGCGCGACGTCCGGCATCTCCGTAAAGACGATTGCTGTGATTGGCGCGGGCGACCAGGGCCGGGCCCTGGCCGCTGCTGCGGCTCGTGCGGGCTTTACGGTGTATCTCGAAGACGTGATGCCGGTGAAGCTGCGTCATGCGCAGGAGGCTCTGGGCGACCTGGCGGGCGTGCATTACGTGTCGACAGTCGAGGACGCGGTACACGATGCGGACCTGGCGATCGACTTTGTGCCGGATGAGCTGGAGTCGAAGCTGGAGATCGTGTCGCTGCTGGACCGCATGGCTCCGCCGCGGACGCTGCTACTGATCCCGACGCGGGCGCTGAGCATCACGGACCTGGCGAGCTGCACGTATCGTGCGGCGCAGTGTGTGGGGGTGAAGCCGGGCGATCCTGATGCGCCTTACCGGACGAACCTGGTGTCGGCGCCGGTGGAGATTATTCGCAGCAAGTTTGTGACGGAGGCGGCGCTGCGTGCGGCGCAGGCGTTCTTTGCGGCGATGTCGATCTCTTCGGAGATTGTGGAGGATCGTTTGGAGCCGATGCTGGTCAAGAATCAGCAGAACAGCTGATTCGCAGAACAGCAGAACAGTGAGTAAGGCGCGGCTTCGGCTGTGCCTTTTTTGTTGGGTTTTGGGGTTTCAGCGGGTGACGTTGTGCGGGCGCTGGATCTTGTGGCGGGGTGGGATTCGGTGAGGTGTTCTGTAGAGGTATGAGGGGAATAGGTATGAGGTTTGAGGAAAGGCGTTTCGGGCGGCAGGGGCACGTTTGTTGGGGCAGATCCTCCTGGAGGATGATCGCAACGACAACAGCTGAGAGCTAGCTGCCGCTGGCCTCTTCGTCGCGCTTGAAGGGATGAGCCATGAGGGAGCGGGCTTCGTTGATGGCGCCCTGGGTGTTGTCATTGGTCTGGACGGCCAGACGGTACTCGTTGACGGCTCGTTCGCGCTGGCCGGTGATGTCGAAGATCTTGCCGAGGTTGATGTGGCACCAGACCTCGGTCCACTTCGGTTCGCCATCGCCGCGGAGTGCGTCGCGGAAGCTGTTGGCGGCGGCCTGGTAGTTGTGCTGCATCATGAAGATCTCGGCGAGGCGGTAGTTGGCGAGGGAGCTGCCGCGGTCTTCGGCGAGGGCTTTCTGATATTCGGCGATGGCGCCGAGGAGGTCGCCCTGCGCGACGGACTGCTGGCCGCGAAGGACGGCTACCTTTACTGACAGATCGGGTGTGGTCTTGAGCAGCCAGTTGTCGGGGTCGAGGATGATGTGGCGTGGGCGGCCGAAGGTCTCGACGGTGTAGTGGGATTCGGTGCCGGCCAGGTCGACGCGGCGGTCCTCGGTCTTGCCTTCGGTCTCGATGCGGAGCTCGACGGGCATGGAGAAGAGGTCGAGGTCCTGCGTGACCGAGCCTACGGTGCGGAAGCCTTTGCCCTTGCCCAGGCGATAGACCTGGAAGTTATCGCCGAAGCTGGGGGCGCCGGTTCCTTCGACCCACTGCGAGAAGAAGGAGGTCAGGTCGAGCTTGGAGGCGGCTTCGGCGACCTGCTTGACGTTGGCGGTGCGGACGCTCTTGTCGGAATACTGGCTGAGAATCCCCCGTAAGAATGCGAGGAACTGGTCGTCGCCCATCTCCCAGCGGAGCATGTGGAAGACCATGGCGCCCTTGTCGAGGACCATGTTCTGGAACTGGGGCGAGAAGGGATCGGTGCGGCCGAGGGTGCTGAGCGGCTCGGTGTCGTAGGCGAGGGCAGCGGCTTCGGAGTCGTTGACGGCGTTCTGCATGGCCGTCTTGCCGCTCTGCTCTTCGATGTAGAGCAGCTCGGCGTAGCGATCCATGCCGAAGGTGATCCAGGCGTCGTTGAGGGTCGCGGGGGAGACCTGCGAGCCCCACCACTGGTGCGCTACGGTGTTGGCGAGGAGACGGGTGTTGGCGCGGTCGGGACGGATGGCGATGATCTCGGGCGCCCAGAAGGCGGAGACGGAGTCGGCGGGGAGCTCGACGATCTCGAGACGGCCGGACTGGGCCTGACCGAAGGCGGTGGTCATGAACTCGAACTCACGCGCGACGGTGACGGCCATGTCCTTGGCGCGGGTTTCGTTGGCCTTGGTGACGAAGGCGCGGATGTTGGGGATGCCGGGGGGCGTGATGGGGGCGAGAAACTTGCCGGCGACGATGGTGCCGGCGAAGCCGGGCTTGTCCCACTTGAAGTCGTACTCGGAGCGCTCACCGGGGAGCTTCTTCTCGCCGCCAACGCCGCCGCTGCCGACGACGCGCTCGCCAGTGGGGACGGTCACCTGAAGGTCCATCGTGAAGCGGTCGGTGAAGAGGCCGGGCATGGAGATGGGGAACCAGCGGCCGGGGTAGAGCAGGATGCTGACGGGGTCGGTGATCTGGAGGAACTTGATGCCATCGACGGGAGACGTGGTGACGGAGGGCGCGCCGGCGTAGGTGAAGTTCCAGGTCGCGGAGGAGCCCTTGGCGAGGATGGCAGAGGGCGTGACGCGGATGGTGGAGTCGGTGACGTTGCGCTCGCTGGTGAGGACGGCCCCGGTGGCATCGGTGATGGAGCTGACGGCTAGGCCGTTGTTGAGGCCGAAGACGGCGACGTTGAGATCGTCGAGCGCCGTGAAGGTGACGGCGGCGGTGGCGTTCATGCGGCCGGTGGCGGGATCGAGGTCGGTGTGGATCACGTAGCCGGTGACGTCGATCTGAGCGCGCACGGGAATGGCGGCGCGCAGTTGAGCCGCAGTGGCGCAGAGGCTCAACAGGGCGAGGACGCGGCCGGGTTTCGGCTTGAAGGGATTCAGCATGGGGTGGGTTTCCTTGGCCCGCGGGGCGCGTCGCGCCAGCCGAAACGACGCCGGGCGTGCCCCGTAAGACACCTACTTAGACGATGATTGTACGGCTTCGGTTGAGGCGGTGGGTGAAGGAGATCTGCGTTGTAGCGGGGTGAATGCTCCTGGCAGACCCACATCTCAAAATCGAGATGTGGGGCACCCGGGGTGTTGCTAATTGAGGGCGGTGACGACGGCGTCGGCGAGGCGAGAGATGGCATCGGCCGGGGTGGGAGCGGCGAGCTGGGCGCGGACGGCAGCGAGGGCGGCGATCTGGGCTTCGCGCTCGGGGGAGTCGACGAGTAGCGGCGAGAGCGCGGAGGCGACGTTGGCGGCGCTGAAGTTGTCCTGGAGGAGCTCGGGGACGATGCGGCGTCCGGCGATGAGATTGACCATGGAGACGGGCAGCAGGCCGTCGCGGTCGCGGCGGAGCTTCATCTCTTCGGGGTACTCGACGAGCTTCTTCGCGAGCGCGAAGGTGAGCGGTGAGACTCGGTAGACGACGACGAAGGGATTGCCGACGATGGCGGCGAGGACCGTGGCGGTTCCGCTGGCGACGACGGAGGCGCGGGCGTGCTCGAGGGCCTGGCGTGCGGCGTCGGGGCCGGTGAGCAGGGTGAGGCGAATGCCTGCGGCCTCGGGGCCGAAGTACTTGAGGTGCCCGCGATTGAGCTCGGCGAGGAAGTCGGCGAGCTTGCGGGGATCGATGGTGGAGGCGACGGGCAGCAGGAACTCGAAGCGGGTGTGCGCGGCGGGGTTGACGGGCAGCTCGAGGTGGGTGCCGTTGGCGAAGGTATTATCGGCGGCGGCGTGGATGAGATCGCTCATGGCGAGCTCATGCATGGCCGGGAGGTTGGCGCGGATCTCCTTCCAGCGGGAGCCGGGGAGCAGGGCGATCCAGGTCTTGTTGGGGTCGAGGTTGTGGGCGTCGGCGAAGCCTTCGCGGGTTTCGAGCACGGGATTGGCGAAGTGGCGGGCCTGCTCGACGGCCTCGAGGAGGGGGTGGCCGACGAACTCGGCGTCGACGCCACGCTCGCGGTAGAACTGCTCCTCGAAGGGGAAGATGACGAGCATCTTGGAGACGCGCTCCTGCACCCAGCGGAGTCGGCCACGCTTCCAGGCCCAGAGCTGGGGTGAGACGAACCAGATGACGGGTACGCCGGCGCGGTTGAGGTGTTTGGCGAGGCGGAAGTTGACGTCGGGGAAGTCGATGAGGACAGCGACGCCGGGGCGGTCGCGCTTGATGGAGCGGACGAGGCGTCGATAGCTGGCGTAGATCTTCGGGATGTGGCGAACGATCTCGGAGATGCCCATGACAGCGACGTCTTCGGCGCGGACGGTCTGCTGCTGGCCTTCGCGAGCCATGGCGGAGCCTCCGAGGCCGGTGTAGGTGGCGGCGGGAATGCGTCGCTTGAGCTCTGCGATGAGGGTGGCGCCGTAGGCGTCGCCGGAGGCTTCCCCGGCGGAGAGGAAGATGCGCGGATTGGTCGGCGTGCTGATGGTTCAAGTGTAGCTGGGAGGGGTGGTGGGAATTGTGTAGGGGGTCACGGCGGGTCGCGGCAGTTGGATGCGCTGGTGGGCTGGGGGAATAGGGATGATCGAGTTTTGAGTTTCGAGTTTCGGGTTGGGTTTCAGTTGCCAGGTTTTCAGATACCAGATGCCAGTTGGGTTGCGGCTTGAGGGCACAAGAAAAGCCCGGGTCCCTTGAAGGGACCCGGGGCACCCGGGTGCGTGCCGGGATAAGCGGAACTGAATGCGGGCTTACTTGACGTTGCCGTTGAGACCGGCGCGGAAGAAGCCCTGATTGCTGGTGGTGGTGCCTCCGGCGTAGACGATGCCGAGGACCTGGGCCGCGGTGCGAGCAAAGACCAGGGAGCCGGCGGTGCCGGTGGATCCGGCGGCGTTGATGGAGCCGGTGGTGGACGCGTCTACGAGGGTGGAGGCGGTGAAGCTGGAGCTGGTGTTGAGGGCGACCGTCTGCGTGCCGAGGCCGATGTCATCGCCCTGGGCGCGGGAGGAGGTGGTGGAGTTGGAGCCATCGGCCGAGGCGCGGACCTTGGAGATGGCGGTGGCGACGGCGCGGGCGGTTCCGGCTGCGCCAAGCGTGGTAGCGGATTGGTCGAGGCCGTAGATGGTGGTGCGGACCATGCCCGCGTGGTATGCCTCAACGGCCTGGATTCCGGCGGCGGCGTCGAGGTTACCGCTGACCGTGAGCGCGGGGGCGGCTCCGGTGTAGGCGGTGACGCCGACGTCCTCGAAGATGTAGGAGCCGAGGAGGAAGTTGATGTCGTTGGCGAAGGGATCGAACGAGGTGAGTCCGAGGCCGAGGAGCGTGGAGAGGTAGTTGAAGCTGTTGACGAGATCGATGGCAGGCTGAGCGACGGCGGCGGTGCCGAGAGCGCTGCGCAGGAAGGAGACGTGGTTGCGTTCTTCGAGGGCGATCTCTGTGGCGTAGCTTTGGACGATGGTGTTGGCGAATGGAACCTTGCAGGCGGTGTAGCCGCCGGCCTTGACGGTGACGGTGCCCTGGGTGCCGGTGCCGGTGATGCCGAGGCCCATCTGGTCGATGGTCATGCCGGAGACGGCGAGGGTGTAGTACTGGGCTTCGAGGTACTCGAGGTTGAGCGCGAAGTTGAGATAGTCGGCGTCGGTGAGGGTGGTGGTCTGCGCGTCGGCGGCGATGGCTGACAGCGCGAGGCCGGCGATGGCTGCGCCGCCCATGGTGAGCATGCGGCGACGGCTGCTGGCGATGACTTCATCGAGTTGCTGTGTTTCTAGGGTAGGCATGATGTTCTCCGGTTCTCCTGGCGTTAGGCCGCGGTGACGCTGATGTTTCCGTTGAGTCCGGAGGGGAAGAAGACTCCACCCTTGACTCCTGCACCGCCGCCGGTGCCGTAGACGATGTGCAGCACCTGGTCGGTGGTGCGGTCGAAGGCAATGGAGGTGGTGGCGCTGGCGGCGACGACGCTGGTGGCGCTGAGCGTGGTCTCGTTGCCTCCACCGAGCGAGGAGCGCACGCCGGAGACCGCGTTGGCGGTAGAGATGAGCGACGAGCCGGAGGCTACGATCTGCGAGCGGATGGAGCCGGCGTGGTAGGCCTCGACGGCCATGATCTCGGCTGCAGCGGTGAGGTTGGTCTTGCTGGTGAGGAGCTTGGCTGCGCCGTGATAGGCGGTGACGCCTACGTCCTCAAAGATGAAGGCGCCGATGAGGAAGTTGGAGAAGTTCAGGAAGGGATTGAAGCTTGCACCGAGGCCCGCGGCTGAGGCGAGGGTGTTGAAGCTCGCGGTGAGCTCGATGGTAGGGGCTGCGACTGCGGAAGAGCCAAGGGCAGAGCGGAGGAAGCGTACGTGGTCGAGCTCGTTCTGCGCGATCTCGTAGATGTACTGCGACTGCACGGAGGTAAGTCCGGAGACCGCAGCGCCGCCGGTGGTCTTGCTGGTGCTGTTGCCGGTGTCCGCTGCAGCGAGGCCGCTGCCTGTAGCGGCGCGGAGGTAGAACTCGGCCTCGAGGTACTCGAGATTGAGAGCGAAGTTGAGGTAGTCGGCGTCGGTGAGTGCGGTGGGTGTGGTCGGTGTGCTGGTTACGGGTGTGGAGTTGTCACCGCAACCGGCGAGGACGGTTCCCGCTGCTACTGCACTCACGCCGGTGAGGAAGCTCCGGCGCGAAAGGGCCTTGTCGATCAGGCTGCTGATTTTAGGTTGCAAGGTACACACTCCCGTTTCGATGAATCGCGGACTTTGAGGATTGGCCTGGGTGGTGATCGTCAAAGTCAGCTCGATTGCGTTCGTTGGGGAAACGGTGCTCGAGGTGGATTGGATTGGAAGATTGCGAAAGATTTCTTGCCGAGGCGGAGATAAGATTGCTGGTCTATGGCGCTGACGAAGAAGGCTGTGAAGAAGAGCGCGGCGCGGACAACGGCGCAGAAGAAGTCCGCATCGAAGCGCGCGGGCGTGGCGGCGCAGATGGCGGGGGAGTCCACGTCTTATGAAGCGCGGGAGTTTGAGGCAGCGCTGGAACGAGCGCCGGGTTACCTGGGATGGACGATCGCGCGGGTGCCCTTCGATGTGCACAAGGCGTTCTCGACGATGCTGCGCCTGCGGGTGAAGGGGACGATTCGGTCTCGCCATGCCAAGGGGGAAGGGACGGCCTTTCGGACGTCGCTGTTTCCGGTGCGCAGTCTGAGCGAACGAGAGACTCCGGATGGGGCGGGGGCGTTTTTTCTGCTCGTGAACAAGGCGATGCAGCGGGGTGCAGGAGTGAGCGCGGGGGATATGGCGCACTTCGTGCTGGAGGCTGATCTTGGGGAGCGGCCGGCGGAGCTGCCGGATGCCCTGGCGGCGTTGCTGGACGAGGAGCCGGGCCTGCGGGCGTTCTACGACGAGCTGTCGGAGTCGTGGCGGCGGGAGATCGGCAAGTGGATTCACGGAGTGAAGAGCGAAGAGGCACAGCTGGGCCGGTGCGAGCAGATGGCGGAGCGGCTGCTCAACACCATGGAGGCCGAGGTGGAGCTGCCTCCGCTGATCGATAAGGCCTTCCGGTTGCGACCGAAGGCACGCGCCGGATGGGCGAAGATGACGCCGACGCAGCGGCGGCAGGGGCTGCTGGCGGTGTTCTACTACCGCACACCGGAGGCCCAGCAGCGACGGCTGGACAAGCTTTGCGGGGAAGCGGAGGAGCGGGCGTAGTGCAGCTCTGCACGGGAATCAGTTGGTCGAGGAACGTGGGCCTCAGGGGCTGAAGCCCTTGATTGTGGGGCGTTTATGTAGGGGCTGAAGCCCCGCCCTGACAAAGCTCCGCCAGGAGAGCGTGGCTCTTCCGGAGGTTCGATCATCCAGGGGAGTGCCACCCGAGCGCTCTGAAGGGTCGCTTCGACCCCCCTCGAAAAGGATGGATGGATTCTGCAATATTCTCCCCGGCGCCTCGTTAACGATAGGGAAGACGCACAAAGGAGCCGCGGCTGAGCTGGACGGACCTCCTCGCTTTCATGGTGCGGGAGGGTGAAGTGGCTTCGGTCGTGGCAGAGGCTCAATTCGGAATGGCTGGATCGGAGTGGACGCTCGCCGAGCAGGACCATGCGGTGGCCGAGGCGGTCGCCCGCGACGAGCCGCGCCTGCGCCGGTTTATCCGCAGCCGCGTGATGGATACGGGCGATGCCGAAGATGTATTGCAGGATGTGCTGTACGAGCTGGTGTCCACGTATCGGCTGATGAAGCCTGTGGAGCAGGTGACGGCGTGGATGTATCGCGTGGCGCGGAACAGGATTACGGACCTGTTCCGGAAGCAGAAGGCGGTATCGCTGGATGAGCCGGCGGGGCTGGAGGCCGATGCGCCGTCGCTGGCGGAGCTGCTGCCGAGCGCGGATGCGGGACCAGAGGCGGCGTATGCGCGCAAGGTGATGGTGGAGGCGATCGAAGAGGCGCTGGCGGAGCTGCCGCGGGCGCAGCGCGAGGTGTTCGTGGCGCACGAGATTGAGGGCCGCAGCTTCAAGGATCTGGCGGCCGAGACGGGTGTCAACCAGAACACGCTGCTGGCACGGAAGAGATACGCTGTGCTCCATTTGCGCAAGCGCCTGGAGCAGATGCGGAAGGACTTTGGGATTGTGAAGGAAGAGAGGTAGGTACATGCGATTTCTGCGTGGACTAAAGATTTGTGTGATGGTCGTGGCGATTCTTGCGCTGGTCTCCCTGGTGGTGGAACACCTGTGGAACTGGCTGATGCCATCGATCTTCCACCTGCGGCTGATTACGTACTGGGAGGCGATGGGCCTGCTGGTGCTGTCGAAGCTGCTGCTGGGCGGGTTCCACAAGCACGCTCCGGGTGGGAACAGGTGGAACGAGCGCCGCGAGTGGAAGCGCCGCATGAAGGCGCGCTGGGCCGGGATGACCCCGGAGGAGCGCGAGCGCTTCAAGGCGGGGATGGATCAGTTCAAGTACGACGTGAAGTCGCGTTGGGGATGCCATATACCGCGCGAACAGGGCCCGAACCAGGAGGCGCCGGCTGGCGCGAGAGGAGAGGCGTAATGAGCGCGATGAGTTTGGCATTTGGACCTGGCTTCGGTCCTGCGACGCGGGAGACGGAGCTTACGCAGTCACATCGCGGGGCGGCAGTGGCCGCTTTGCCCAGCGTGCAGCAGGAGACCAAGGTGAAGAGAAGGATTGAAGATCTGGCATTGAACGAGCTGCTGTACCACGCGCTGTATGGCGATTTGTCGCAGTTCAGCATTGACGTGTAGCGGGGACGGTATCGTTGTCCCGAAGATATGGCCCGGGTCCGGAAGTTTCGGAACCGGGCCTTGTGTTTTTGGGAATGGAATGCGGCTGCTCACCTCGGGCATCTGTGGCAGATTAGCCCGGTCCCTTGAGGGACCCGGGGCACCCGGCTTTGGTGGTTAGTCAATTGGCGCGGCTACGGAGAGGTCGAGGTTCTTTGTTTCGGGGATCATGAACAGGCCGATGAGCGTGAGCAGGGCTGCTGCGGTGAGGTAGTAGCCGACCCAGGGCAGGCCTTTGTGTCCGGCGAGATACTGCGCGGCGTAGGGCGTGGCCGAAGCTCCGATGACGCCGCCGATGGAGAAGGCGAGCGAGCTTCCGGTGTAGCGGACCGCAGTGGGGAAGAGCTCGGAGACGAGTGTTCCCAATGGCCCATACGTAAGCCCCATGAGGAACAGCCCGATGGCGAGCATGGCCATGGTGGAGTGGGTGTCGGTGGTGAAGAGGCGCGGCATGACGAAGCCGAAGGCCGCGATGGCGATGGTGATGGCGATCATGAGGCGCTTGCGGCCTTTTTCGGCGGCGAGCGCGGAGATGGGGATTCCGATCGCGAAGAAGAGCATGGAGATGAGCTGCAGGATGAGGAACTGGTTGCGCGAGAAGTGCAGCGCGGTGGTTCCCCAGGAGAGACAGAAGACGGTGGTGAGGTAGAAGAGCGCGAAGGTGGCGACGCAGGCGAGGACGCCGGCGACGACGGTGCGGGCGTGGCGGGAGAAGACGACGCCCAGGGGGACGGCGACGTGCTCGTTGCGGGCCTGCGCGGCCTGGAAGGTTGGGGTCTCGGTGATGGTGAGGCGGACGTAGAGGCCGAGCAGAACGAGCACGGCGCTGGCGAGGAACGGGAGACGCCAGCCGAAGCTCAGGAACTGGGCGTTGGAGAGCACGCGCGAGAGCAGAAGGAAGATGCCGCCGGAGCAGAGGAAGCCGATGGGGGCTCCGAGCTGCGGGAACATGCCGTAGAGCGCACGGCGGTTGGGTGGGGCGTTCTCGACAGCGAGCAGGACGGCGCCGCCCCACTCGCCGCCAAGGCCGATGCCCTGGAAGAAGCGGCAGAGCGCGAGCAGCAGAGGAGCGGCGAGGCCGATGGTCTTGTAGCCGGGCAGCACGCCGATGATGAACGTCGAGAGGCCCATGGTGGAGAGCGCGAGGACGAGAGTGCGCTTGCGGCCGATGCGGTCGCCGAAGTGGCCGAAGACGGCGGAGCCGATGGGGCGCGCGAAGAAGGCGACGCCGACCGTGGCGAGCGAGAGCAGCATCGCGGCGGCTGGGTTCGAGGCCGGGAAGAACTGCTTCGGGAAGACGAGCGCGGCGGCGGTGGAGAAGATGTAGAAGTCGAAGAACTCGACCGTGGTGCCGACGAGGGAAGCGAAGAGAACCTGGCGGGGGGAGTTGAGGGTCTTGATTTTCGACATGGGACTAGCGGATAGCCTACCGCGAAGAGCGGGCATCGTACAGCGCGGCGGGGATTTGAAGGGTGCGGGGTATCCTTGCAGGATGTCCCGCTCTGTCCGCTCCCTGATCGTGTTTTCGCTCGCTGCGTGCTGCGTTCCAATGGTTCAGGGACAGACCCTACCCGCGCCAGCGCCGATGCCGGAGGTTCGCGCGACGCAGCCCGAGAACTCGATCACGATGCAGGATCCCGCGACCTTCGCGGAGGTCAAGATGGACTTTCCCATCGCGGCGGGGCCGTTTGAGCCGACGTGGGAGTCGATTGCGAAGAACTATCCCGGCACACCGGCCTGGCTGCGTGAAGCGAAGTTCGGCATCTGGGTACACTTTGGGCCGCAGGCGGAAGGGCGCAGCGGGGACTGGTATGCGCGCAAGATCTATCAGCCGGGCACGACGGCCTATGCAAATCATGTTCGCGACTTCGGGCCACCGTCGCAGACCGGCTACATGGATGTGCTCCATGCGTGGAACCCGACGAAGCTTGATCCTGCGGGGCTAGTTAAGTTGTATGACGAGGCGGGAGCGAAGTTCCTGATCGTGCAGGGTGTGCATCACGATAACTTCGACAACTGGAACTCGAAGTATCAGCCGTGGAACTCGGTCAACGTCGGGCCGCATCGGGACTTGCTAGGAGAGTGGTCGAAGGCCGCGCATGGAGCGCACATGCGGTTCGGCGTGGCTTTCCATCACGAGTACACGTGGTGGTGGTATCAGCCGGCGTTTGGCAGCGATACGACCGGGCCCGACGCGGGCAAGCCGTACGATGCTGCGCGGCTTACGCTGGCAGACGGCAAGGGCAAGTGGTGGGAGGGGCTCGATCCGCGCCTGCTCTACGGCATCGATCTCCGCGCGTACAAGGATGTGGCCAACGTGCAGTACCGCCCGGAGAAGGGCATCTTCCAGGATCATCTCGACTATGCGCACTGGTACACCACGCGGTGGTCGCTGCGCATCATGGACGTGATCCACAAGTACGACCCTGACTTTATCTATACCGATGGCGACTCTTCGGGGCCGTTCAGCGGCGACAAGACGGGGACCGGCTACAAGTGCGATTGCGTGCAACGGGTGATCGCAGACTTCTACAACCACACGCTGGCGACGCGTGGGAAGGTCGATACGTTCTCGATCATCAAGTTTCATCATGCGGCCAACGGCATCGTGAGCACGGTGGAGAGCAAGTATCCGAAGGACATCAAGACCGATCAAGACTGGATTGGGGAGAACGCTGCGGGAGACTGGTTCTATAAACCGGACATTGTCTATAGCTCGCGTGCTCTGGAGCTCTATCTGCTGGAAGAGGTGTCGCGCGATGGCTCGTATGCGGTGAATATTCCGATCAGCCCCGAGGGTGCGATTGATCCCGGCGCAGCCACGATGCTGCGGGAGATGGGCGTATGGATGCGGATCAATGGTGAGGCGATCTATGGCAGCCATGCGTGGAAGAGGTTCGGCGAAGGTCCGCTGGATGCGAATGGCAAGCAACGGCTGCTGCCTACGGGAGCGCTGAACAAGCCGCAGGCCGAGTATCACTTCACGACGAGCGACTTCCGGTTCACGGTGGGCAAGGATGGCAGCCTGTATGCCTTCGTGCTGGAGAAGCCGAAGCCGGGCGAGATCCTGAAGATCACGTCGCTGGCGAGTCCGGATAAGCCGATCACGTCGGTCAAGCTGCTGGGCAGCAGCGCGACGGTGGCGTTCAAGCTCGCTGCTGATGGCCTGGAGATCATCATGCCGCAGCATCTTCCAGAGCAGGATGTGCTGGGGTTCAGGATTCAGTAGGACCTTAGGCGGTGGCGGGTGAGCCTGTTGCCGTGAGAGCGGCCAGCTCCTGGTCCTTGTATTGCAGCTGGTAGAGCTTGTAGTAGAGACCGCGGTGGGCGAGGAGCTGCTGGTGGGAGCCTTGTTCGCGGAGCTGGCCTTTGTGCATGACGAGGATGGTGTCGGCGCGCTGGACGGTGCTGAGGCGGTGCGCGATGAGGACGCTGGTGCGGCCGGTGATCATGCGGGCGAGGGCAGACTCGACGCGGAGCTCGGTTTCGGTGTCGACGGAGCTGGTGGCCTCGTCGAGGATGAGGATTCCGGGGCGATGTGCCAGTGCGCGGGCGAAGCTGATGAGCTGCTTCTGGCCTGTCGAGAGCGTCGCGCCGCGTTCGATGACGGGCGTGTTGAAGCCTTCGGGGAGTGAGCGGATGTAGTCGGCGACGTTGACTTCTTCTGCCGCGCGCTCGACCTGCTCGTCGGTGATGGACTCGGTGCCGAGGCGGATGTTCTTCGCGATGGTTCCGGTGAAGAGGAAGGAGTCCTGCAGCACGATGCCGAAGCGGAGGCGCAGTGCGTGCACGTCCTGCTCGCGGACATCGACGCCATCGACGAGGACGGTTCCGGATTGCACATCGTAGAAGCGCATCATGAGCGCGGTGATGGTGGTCTTGCCGGCTCCGGTGTGGCCGACGATGGCTGCGGTGTGGTCGGGCTCGATGGTGAAGGAGACGCCGCGGAGGATCCACTCGATGTCGCGGAGGAGGGGGTGGTCGGCGGGGGAGTTGTTGGTTGTTGGTTGTTGGGTGTTGGGGTTCGAGGTGGAAAGGGTTTGAGCGGTTGAGGTGAGATGGGCGGCTTCGGGGTTCTTCGACTCCGCTGCGCTGCGCTCAGAATGACGGATTTGTGATGAGGCGTTCTCGCGACGGATTTGTTGCAGGGCGGCTTCTTGGTCGGTGGTGAGTTGCTGGTAGGTGAACCAGACGTTGCGGAACTCGATGCGGCCGGAGTGGTCGCCTGGGATGATCTTCGCGGGGGCGGGGATGTCGGGGACGGTGTCGATGAGCTTGAAGATGCGTTCGGCTGCGGCCATGGCGGCCTGCAGGATGTTGAACTTGTCGCTGAGATCCTGGATGGGATAGAAGAATCGCTGCGCGTAGCGGATGAACGCGATGAGCGTGCCGAGCGTGACGATGTTGCCGAAGAGGCTGTAGGCCGAAGCTCCGCTGGCTGTGACGTAGAGATGGTGCGAGAGCCAGGTGTGTTGCGTGGCCCCGAGCACGGCGATGCCGCCGCGCCAGATGACGAGGGCGATGGCGATGGAGGCGAGGAACTCGACGACCGGGTAGTAGAGCGCATAGGCGAAGATCGCGTCGGTCCAGGCTTCTTTGTTCTCGAGATTGACGGCGGAGAAGTCACGGAAGGCGCGCTTCTCTCGGTTGAAGAGCTGCACCACGCTCATGCCGCTGACGTACTCCTGGGTGAAGGAGTTGATCTTCGCGGTGGCGGCGCGCTGGCGGCGATAGCTGTCGCGGACGTGCTTGCGGAAGAGGTGCGTGGCGTAGGCGATGCCGGGGATGACGGAGATGGTGAGCAGCGCGAGCGGCCAACTCATGGAGAGCATGACGACGATGATGAACGAGAGGGAACAGATGTCCTCAAAGATGGCGAGGACACCGGAGGTGAACATGTCGTTGAGCGCGTCGACGTCGGAGGTGACGCGGGTGACGAGGCGGCCCACGGGATTGCGGTCGAAGAAGGCGATGTGCATGCGCTGGATGTGGCGGAAGATCTGCGAGCGCAGGTCGAACATGATCTTCTGGCCGGTCCACTGCATGAGGTAGGTCTGCACGAACTCGAGGCCGAAGGTGATGGAGAGCGCGGCGAGGTAAAGGAGCGCGATCTCGGTGACGCCGGTGAGCGGGGTTCTGCTGAGAAAGTGCGTGAGCCAGTGCTGCTTGCCGGCCTCGGGCGCGAGGTAGGTGTCGATGGTGACGGCGAGCAGGAACGGGCCGGCGATGTCGGTGAAGGCCTTGAGGAGGATGGCGGCGGCGGAGACGCCGGTCTGGAGCTTGTAGGGCGCGAGATAGCCGGCGAGGCGGCGCATGATGCGGCCGTCGTAGGCCTTGCCGACGACATCGTCGTCGGGCTTGGTGGTGGCCGGTTTGGGAGGCGCGGCCTTCTTGTCGCCCTTGGTGGGAGCGTGATCGGGCTGCGGGCTGGCGGTCTCGGGCATTGGTTTGATTTTAGTGGGTCGCGGCGAGATGTCCGGAAGGAAGTGGGGAGGGAGGGCGGTGGTGGTGTTGCCTGGAACGTCGTGGCTCGGAGAGAGCCGCAAATACAGGGGTTCCTCGCTCTGCTCGGAATGACGATCTTCGAAGGCCGCGTGAAAGAATGGGATATGGCTGATTTGCGCCCGGAATTCGCGGAGAACGGTGCTTTGGGCGTGTATGTGTCGGTGCCGTTCTGCCGGGCGAAGTGCAGCTTCTGCAACTTTGCTTCGGGTGTTGGGACGCCGGTTGCGATTGAGCGGTATGTCGAGTCGTTGTGCGCTGAGATTGGATCGGTGGGGAAACGTGCTGAGTCGCTTGGGGCGATGCTTCCTCGCAAGGCCGACACGGTGTACTTCGGTGGCGGCACGCCGAGTCTGCTGGAGCCCGCGCAGCTGAATCGGATTCTTGCGGCGATTCGCGGGCAGTTTGATGTGGCGGCCGATGCGGAGATCACGATGGAGGCGGCTCCGGGGCAGATTTCGGACGAACTGCTGAAGGCGGCGCTGCGGCTGGGCGTGAATCGCGTGAGCCTGGGCGTGCAGAGTTTTATCGACCGCGAGGCGGCCTCGGTGGGGCGATCGCACACGGGTGAGAGCTGCGTGGCGGAGATTGCGCGGCTGCGGCGCGCGGGTGTGGGTAAGGTCGCGGCGGATCTCATCGCAGGGCTACCGCACCAGACGGACGCGAGCTGGCAGCGGTCGCTGGACGCGGCGGTGGCGAGCGAGTTGGATCACCTGAGCGTGTACCTGTTCGAGGTGGATGAGGGCTCGCGGCTGGGGGCGGAGGTGCTGGGCGGCGGCGCGCGGTTTTATGCGCCCGAGGTGCCGAACGAGGAGCGGGCGTCGGCGATGTATGAGCGCGCTTGTGCGTTCCTTCCGGAGCATGGGTTTGGGCAGTACGAGATCTCGAACTTTGCGCGGGCAGGGTTTCAGGCGAAGCACAACCGCAAGTACTGGGAGCGGGCGCCGTATGTCGGCTTCGGGCTGGATGCGCACTCGATGCTGAAGATCGAGGGTCCAGGGCTCGGGGCTCAGGGGCCAGAGTGCGCGGTGCGGTTTGCGAATGCGGATGAGCTGGCGCGGTACGATGGTCGTGAGCCTGCAGAGATTACAAGAGTGGATGCGCGGGGAGCCTTTGAAGAGGCGCTGTTCCTGGGGCTGCGGCTGGTGGAAGGTGTGAGCGTCGCGGCGTTGCGGCAGCGGTTCGATGCAGGCTGGGTGGATGAGGCTGCGGGGATCGCGCGGGAGCTGGCTGCGGGCGGTTTGATGGTGGTGGATGGCGAGCGTTGGGCGCTTACGTCGCACGGGCGGTTGGTGTCGAACGATGTGTTTGGGCGGTTGCTGGAGAGTGTTGCGGTTTAGAGGAACGTTGGGTTTTGTCGCAGGCCAAGGTCTGCACCGCTTGGGCCGAGCGAATGCGGATTTCTGTAGAGGTATGAGGGTTTCAGGTTGCCCGCGTTGCGGGCTTGAGCGATGAGGAGGGGGATGCCCCCGTCATCGAAGCGACTTGCGATAGGGAGAAGTGGAATGAGTACAGTGATCGATTTGCGCAGTGACACCGTGACGAAGCCTACAGCCGCGATGCGGCAGGCGATGGCCGAGGCCGAGGTGGGCGATGACGTCTATGGCGAAGACCCGACGATCAACAAGCTGGAGCAGCGTGCGGCGGAGGTCTTTGGGCGTGAGGCGGCGATCTTTGTGCCGACTGGCTCGATGGGCAACCAGATTGCGATCAAGCTGCATACGCACCACGGGCAGGAGGTGATCTGCGAGTCGCGGGCGCACATCCTGGACTGGGAGATGGCGACGATGACGAGCTTCTCCGGCGTGATGCCGCGGACGGTCCCGGGCGATCGAGGCGTGCTGCGGTGGGCCGACATTGAGCGCGCGATTGCGCCGAAGATCTACTACCGTGCGCAGACCGGCCTGATCGAGATGGAGAACACGCACAACATGGCGGGCGGCACGTGCACGCCGCTGCCGGTGCTGGAGGAGATCTGGGCTGGCGCGAAGAGTGTGGGGCTGCCGACGCATCTCGATGGAGCGCGGGTGTTCAACGCGGCAACGCACCTGGGTGTGAGCGTGGCAGAGCTGACGCGGGGTTTCGATTCGGTGATGTTCTGCCTGTCGAAGGGGCTGGGAGCGCCGGTGGGTTCGATGCTGGTGGGCTCGCGGGAGTTCATCGACCGGGCCCGCGCGATGCGCAAGGTGATGGGCGGAGCGATGCGGCAGGCAGGTGTGCTGGCGGCGGCGGGACTGATCGCTCTGGAAGAAGGCCCGGGGCTGCTGGCGGCGGATCATGCCAATGCGCGGATGCTGGCCGAGACGGTCGCGGCGTGCGAGGACGCGGAGATCGACTTGTCTGCTGTGCAGACGAACATCGTGATCTTCACCCTGAAGGCGAAGGGCACGGCGCCTGCTGTGGTTGCCGCCTTGAAGGCGGAGGGGATTATCGCGAGTGCGATCAACCCGGATGCTGTGCGTCTGGTGACGCACCGCGATGTCTCGCGTGGGGATTGTGAGCAGGCGGCGGAGGTGCTGACACGCCTGTTGCATGGCGCCGGGGTGGCGGCCTAAGGCTAGATCCCGGAGCCATGTTCCGAGGGAAGGACGGCGGCGCCGAAGGGGAGGAAGACGGCGATGGTGGTCCCGTGATGCTCGGTGGTGACGTTGGTGTCGATGTGGATGGAGCCGCCGTGCTTGTGCACGATGCCCTGGCTGACCCACAGTCCGAGCCCGGTTCCCTGCTCTCCCTTGGTGGTGAAGAAGGGCTGGAAGAGCTGTGCCATGTCTTCCAGCGTGATGCCGGTGCCCTGGTCTTTGACGGTGACCTCGAAACCAGCGGGCCCCCCGCGCAGGCTGTAGGGCCTGGTCCGGACATCGATGACACTTCCTGTTGCCGAGACGTCGAGTGCGTTGGTGAGCAGGTTGGTGAAGACCTGGCGCAGTTCGGCGGGGAAGCCGGTGACGACAGAGCCAGGAGCGTAAGTGACGTTGACTGTGACCTGCTGGTCGGAGATGCGTCGCTCCAACAGCAGGAGGACACTGGAGAGCACCTCTTCCAGGTCGACGGCGACGGGTGTGCGGGACTCGCGGTACATGCCGAGCATGGCGCGGCTGATCTGGGTGACGCGGTCGAGCTCGGAGGCTGCCATCTCCAGGAACTGAGCGGCCTCCTCCGGAGTGGAGCCCTGGCGGAGGAGATAGATGATGTTGACGACGGCATCGAGCGGGTTGTGGATCTCGTGCGCGATGGTGGCGGCGAGGCGGCCGGCGACGGCGAGCTTCTCGCTGGCGAGCAGGGCCGCCTGGGTGCGGCGTTGCTCGCTGACGTTGCGGAAGACCAGGACGATGCCCGCGAGGTCGCCGTTGAGGTCATAGATGGGAGCGCCGCTGGTATCGACGTGGAGCTCGGTGCCATCGTGGCGGACGAGCAGAGCGTGTGATGACGGCCCGATGAGGCGGCGCTGATCACGGACCTGCTCGAAGGGCGTTGGGATGGGATCGTGGGTGTTCTCGTCGAGGAGACGGAAGACGTCGCCGACGTTGCGGCCGGTGGCGGACTCCTGGTTGAGGCCGCAGAGATCCTGCGCGACGGGATTGACGAGTTCGATGGAGCCGCGCGGGTCGCAGACGATGACGGCGTCTCCGATAGCGGCGAGGATGGCACGCAGACGCTGCTCGTTCTCGAAGGTGGACTGCGCGTTGTTGCGCAGCTTGATGAGCGAGTCCTGAAAGGCTCCGGAGACGGCATGGAGGCGGCTGCGAGCGAACAGGCCGATGAGCAGGCCTGTGAGCAGAGCGAAGACGACGATGCCGATGAGCGTATCGCGGAGCTGCTGTTGCCAGTGATCGACGAAGAGGGTGCGCTGGTACTTCTGACTGGCGACGATGGAGGCGAGCGCACCGCGCACGTTGTCCATGTAGGCCTTGCCACGAAGGTTGAGTCCGGGATCGCGTGTGTCGGCGCCACTGCGGACCATCACGATCATGGGTTCGGCGATGGTGTTGACCCAGCGGCGATGTGCGGCCATCAACGAGTCGAGCTGGGAGGTATCGCCATGTTGCGCGGCGATGCCTTCGTGGAGTCGAGCAAAGCTGCCCTGGATGGGAGCGACGGCGAAGTCGTAGGGCTGGAGGAAGATTTCGTTGGCGGTGTTCTGATAGCCGCGGATGCCGGCTTCCTGATCGGCGATGAGGGCGGAGAGGTAGTTCGCGGTGGCGATGTTGTTGTCAGCGAGCTGGATCTGCGCGACGGTCGCCTTTGCGCTGAGGATCTGCCATACGAGCACGCCGGAGACGACCATCAGCGCTACTACCGGAAGGAGCAGGGTCTGGAGCAGAATCCGGTTGAGTTTGCTCAGGTTCAAGGGCTATCTCAGGCGGTCGATTTCGAATCGGGGAACATGCTGGAGAGCTTGTCGAGCAGAGCGGGTGCGCCTTCACCCTTGGTCATGTAAACGTTCACGAGCTGAGTGATCTCAGGCGGAAGACCGAGGTAGGCGGAGAGGAGCAGGATGGGGACCTCGGGCTTAATCTGCCGCATCATCGCGGCGACCTCGCCGCCGTGCATGCCGGGCATGGCGTAGTCGAGGACGACAGCTTCGACGGGATTGTCTTCGAATACCTTGAGGCCGGTGGGACCGTCGGGTGCGGTCAAAACTCTATAGCCTGAGCGCTCGAGGAGAAGGCGCCGGACCTGCAGGCCCACCTTCTCGTCGTCCACGCACAGTATCAAGTGTCCCGAAACAGACATGCGAATCCTTCTTGTTGATGGTCATGGACATAGACACGATTCGCGTGCCGATGTTGCTATTATCCGGCTCGAGACAAACGCTAGGCAAGCGATGTTGGCCAAGGTGGAGTTTGTTGCTGTGACCAAAGATTGTCGGGATGAGGCGAACATTTTTTTTGTGCGGATAGCCCGCAATCTTCGCGCCCGAAGCAAGGTCATGCAGTCTTGGACGCAGATGGGTTGGAAGCGTGCCACCAGAAAAGCTTCTTCGCCTCTGGATAGTAAAGAGCCAAAAGGATGGGCTGCGGCGTGGTGTTGAGCGCGGTGAGGGACGCCGCGTAGAACTCGAGCTGGGTGCTGTAGCGAGCGCGCTGCTGCTGCTCGAAGAGCGCGTCTGTGCGTGATCCCTGCTCGGCGGTCTTGAAGTCGATGATCCAGGTGGCTGGGTTGGATGTTTCGAATGCCGCCTCGAGTCCGGGTGGGGGTGTGCTGGTGACAAAGATGCGGTCGGCGCGCAGGTTGCGGACGGCAGCATGCTCGCCAGCGAGCATGAGTTCGTGCTCGCTGGAGGACTGTGTATGCGGCGAGAGGATCCAGCGGCCGATGGGGTCGCCGAGGGCGCTGGCGAGGACGGCTCTGGCGCGTGCTGCCTCGCGCTGGGCCTGGGCGAGGGTGAGACCTTCACCGCGCAGGCTGGCGAGAAGACGGGGCTCCCACGATGCGATGTCCTGTGCCATCGCATCGAGATCGGAACCAGCGTCGAGTTGCTCGGCGATGCGTTGCAGGTAGCGATGGACGACGTTGCCATAGGCACGCACAGCGAAGGAGCCTTCAGGGCGGTCGAAGGCGGGAGCAGATGGCAATGCAGCTGCTGATGCGTAGGGAAGGCGATGCTCCTCTGCTTGCTGGAAGGGAGCGTTGAAGTCGAGCGAGGCGGGTAGCCGCTCGAGGATGAGTGGAGCCTGCGTCTCGGAGGCGGAAGCTGCGAGGGCGAGGCCATGTTCTTGTTCGTGCTCCCACGGATCGCGAGCAGTCACTTCGAACTCCTGCGCGGGTTCGAGCGATGGCACAGGCCGCTGGGCTTGTTCCTCGAAGACGGTATGCGCGAAGGGCCAGCAGGCCTGCAGCAGGCTACCGTGCGTGGGCTTACCGATGGCTCCATCCTGCTTGCGACGGACGGCGCCGAAGAGATGAAGCTCTTCGCGGGCGCGGGTGCAGGCGACGTAGAAGACGCGGCGGCGCTCTGCGGCCTCGCGGCGGGCGCGTGCGGCCTTGAGCCAATCGTTGAGTCGGGAGTTGTCTTCGCCGGCGCCCGAGATGGGAGCGAGCAGCACGCTGGAGCTGTCCGCGCCGTCCTGCTCGAGCTCGATCCAGTTGAGCAGCGGCTCGCGATCGCCGCCGGGCTTGCGATCGAGCGAAGGCACGAGCACGACGTCCCACTCGAGGCCCTTGGCCTTGTGCATGGTCATCAGTTCGACTGCGTTGTCGGCGGGCGCGGGCTCGGCGTAGAGCTTGGCGAGACGCGTTTCGAGCAGGCTGAGGTCGATGGAGGGATTGTCGGCGGTGAGCTCGGAGAGCAGCGCGAAGAAACGGCGGACGTTATCACGCGCCGCGGCATCGAGCGGGAGATTGCCGCCGAGGGAGCGCCAGGTGCGCTCGATGTGAATGGCGAGCGGCGTTGCGCCGAGGGTACTTGCGGCTGTGGCGAGCACGGGCCAGGCGCGCTGCAGCAGGTGCTGGCCTTCGATGCTGAGCAGTTCGGCGCGATGCGCGACGAGCCAGGGGATGGTGGCTTCGGCTAACGCGTGGGAGTTGGGATCGACGCCTTCGCCGGTGAGCGCGAGGAGGTCGGCCATGGTGAGGCCGCACCATGGAGCGCGCAGGACGGCGAGCCAAGCTACTCGGTCGGCGGGATGCAGCAGAGCGCGGGTGAGCGCGAGGACGTCGAGGACTTCGGGGCGCAGGCCGAGGGGATCGATCTCGACGGCGCGATAGGGGATCGTGCCGTGGCCGCGATCGAGTTTGAACTCGGCGATGACGGGCTGGAGCTGCGTGCGCGAGCTGCCGAGGACAGCGATGCTCCAGGGCTTGGTGCGGCCTTCGGGAAGCGGTTGTAAACGCCATTTTTCGATGACGGAGCGCAGCTCAAGAGCTTGCTGGGCGCGGGTGTCGGGGATGTCGTCTTCGGTGCTCGCGTCGGCGTCACCGGGGCCGCTGCGTGCGGGGGCGGGGAGCACGGTGGGATGCCAGACCATAGCTTCGGCGAAGTCGGAGGGCTTGCGAACGGGTGTTGCGGAGACGAAGGCGATCTCGCCGCTGGGGGGTGTTGTGCCTTCGTCGAGGCTGGCGAAGAGGGGCTGGAAGGCGGTGTTGAAGTCGTCGACGAGCTGCGCCTGGGAGCGGAAGTTGGAGGTGAGGCGAAGGACGTCGAGGTCGATCTCGCCGAGGCGGCCAGCTTCGAGGGTGTGCAGGAAGCGTTCCACGCGGGCCTGGCGGAAGAGGTAGATGGACTGCTTGGGATCGCCGACGAGGAAGAGCGTCTGGCTGTGGCCGTCGAAGGAGCGTGTGAGCAGGGTGATGAGTTCGTATTGGCCAGCGCTGGTGTCCTGCATCTCGTCGACGAGGAGATGGCGGAGACGGCCACCGTAGGCGAGCGCGAGGTCGGGCGCGGCCAAGTCGGTGCGGAGGGCCTGGCGGGCGTTGAGGGCGAGTTCGCTGAAGTCGCACTGGCCGCGTTCGGCGAAGAGCAGGCGGAGCTCGGCGAGGGCGTGGCGGAGGACGTGGAAGAGCGCGCGGGCGACGGCCCATTGCTCGTCGGGATAGCGCGCGGGCGGGAGCTCGCGCACGGCGGCGAGAGCCTCGCGCAGGGCGTCGGTGGCGATGCCGGGAACGAGGTCCTTGAGGCGCTGCTGGGAGAGCTTGTCGATCTCGACCTTGAGATCGTTCTTCTGGAAGCGGGCGCGCCAATCGTTGTCGCTGGGCTTGAGGACGAGGGAGATGAGCGCTACCCAATGGTCGAGATGGCTGGCGATGGCCTCGGGCGGTTCGTTCTTGTTGGCACAGTGAGCAAAGGGCGATGCGCCTGCCGTGCCGGGAGCATCGCCTAGCGCGGCGGCGATCTGCGTGAGCTCGTGAAGGACACCGGAGGGCAGCAGGCGGGCGGCGTGGGCGAGGCCGTCGCAGACGATGGTCTCGAGCAGGCGCTCGAGCTTCGGCCGCACGGTGCGGTCCAGCTCGGCGTCGTCGAGCTCGCCGGGGGTGAGGGGGACGAGCTCGCCCCATTGCTCGCGTTTGGCGAGCATGTCGGCGAGCAGGCGCTCGCAGTCGCGGAGGTTGGCGTCGCGATGCAGGAGCACGAGGCGCAGAGCGTCGTTGAGCGCGGAGTCGGTGCCGCCGAGTTGCTGCAGGGTGCGGTGCGCGGCGGCGTGATAGAGCGGCTGGGGATCGGTCGCCGGGGTTCGTGGAGCGCCCGCGCCGGAGACCAGCGGTAGCGAGTTGGCGATCTCGGCGGAGAGAGAGTCGATGGTCCGCAAGTTCAGGCGCTGCGGGCGGTCGAGGAGGTTCCAGCCAAGGATGGCGTCGCGGGCGAGGACCTGTTCGGCGAAGAGGCGTGTCTGCTGCTGGAAGGCGTCATCGGTGAGGGGCTTGGCGTCACGGGCGGCGTGGAGCTGTGCATTTCTCGCGAAGTGCAACTGCTCTAGGACGCGCTCGCGCATCTCGGCGGCGGCCTTGTTGGTGAAGGTGACGGCGAGGATCTCTTCGGGCTCGGTGACGGCTTCGTCGGTAAGGAGCTTGAGGAAGCGCTGCATGAGCAGTCCGGTCTTGCCGGAGCCCGCGGGAGCTTCGACGATGGCGGAGCGATGGGTGTCGAGCGCGAGGCGGCGGGCCTCGGCGTCGGCGAGTGGCAGCGGTTGCAGATCGAAGAGGTCAGGCATTCATCCCTCCTTCGAAGTCGCCGTCCATGTCGCCGTCGTTGTCGAAGAGGCCGTTGTCGTCAGAAGCTCGAAGGGCCGCGGCGTCGCGGCGGCAGAGGAGACGCTGGGCGCAGCGGGCGCAGTTGATGTTCACGGCCTTGGGATCGACGTGGGCGCGACCGGCGTGGAAGTCCTCGGCGAGATGGGTAAGGACGTCGCGCCACTCTTCGGTGCGGGTCGCGAGGTCGGCGACTCTTTTGCGCTTCATGGGGAAGATGTCTTCCTCGGTTTGGAGGCCGCTCCAGGCGGCGTCCTTGCCGGCGCGGACGTTGGCGTAGAGCAGGGCGCGGAGCTTGCCGGGCTCGGCGAGGAGAGCGTAGAGCGGGAGCTGGGGCTCGTCGGGGCGGTCGCCGTCCCAGGCCTTGGCGTCGGCTTTGCCGGTCTTGTAGTCGACGTAGGCGATGCCGCCCTCGGGCAGGGCTTCGATGCGATCCATACGGACGTTGAGCTTGAGCGGGCCTAGCTGTAGCTCGCGCTGGGTCTCGATCTCGAGGACGGTGAAGGGGCCGCGCTTGAGCTCGTGCTCGAGCCAGGCCTCGAGCACGCGGAGGGTGCGGGCGCGGACGAGATCGACGTAGGCTTCGCTCCAGCCGGATTCGGTGGAGAGGTGCTTGAGCTCGTCGTCGATGAGGGTTTCGAGAATGCCGGTGCGCTCGGCGGGGCTGAAGGCTTCGAGGGCGTCGCGGGTCTGGACCTCGCGCCAGAAGGCTTCGAGGACATGGTGCATGAGGTTGCCGCGCTCGCGGGGATCGAGGCCGGCCTCGCGGGTCTCTGGAGCGGCGGCGCCGAGGCGAAGCTCGGCGAAGGCGAGGAAGCCGCAGGCGGCCTGGAGCTTGAGAAGGTGCGAGCCGCCGCGCAGGGTCGCGTCGGGCAGCGCGGGAAGCTCCATGGCGTCGATGGTGTCGAGCAATGGAATGGGAGCGATTGGGGCTGCGGGCGCGATGAGGTCTGTTAGCTCGTGCTCGGGCAGGTGGAAGGAGGTGAGCAGCGGCGACGGGCGAAGGTGTCCGTCGGCGTTCTCCTTGGCGCAGGTGAAGAGGACGTGGGGGGTGTGGGCGAGGAGAGCGGCCATCGTCGCGCGGGCTTTGGCGAGAGCGAAGTCGGGGGTCGCGCCGGGCATGGCGGCCTCGCGCTGCAGCGTGCGGGACAACAACGGATGAGGGCGGGTGGCGGCGGGCCAGTTGGCGTCCGTGGCGTGGAGGAAGATGACGGCGTCGAAGGCGCGGCCTTCGAGCTCGTTGGGAGTGAGGACCTCGACCAGCGCGTTGCTGGCGACGGGCTGCTGCTGGGTGCGGCGCAGCTGGCGTTCCAGCGTGTGCAGCGCAGTGGCGAAGGAGACGCGCTTGGTGCGGTCGCCGGAGATGGCGGCAACCGCGTCCAGGGTGGCGATGGAGTCGAGCGCAGCGTCGAGGGCGCGAGTGGCGGCGAACTCGGTGGCGGTCAGAACGCGGTCGCCGGGCCAGCCTGCAGCGTGTGCGATGGCGCGGACGACCTCCATCCACTCGGCGTAGGTGCGGGGGCGCAGGCGATCGTGCTGCAGGAGGTCGAAGAGCTGGGGCTCGCGGCGCAGGGCATCGTGCAGGGCGTTGACCCAGGAAGGCAGCGCGGCGTGCGTGGTGCGGGGTGGGGTGTGTTTCTGCAGCTTGCGCTCGGCGCTGCGTGCGAGTTCGAGGAGGTTGTGGAGGGTGAGCTCGGGTTCGAGGAGCTGGGCGGAGCGTAGGACCTCGAAGTCGAAGACGGCCGCGGCGTCGCGCTCGGCGGTGAGGCCGAGGTAGGGCGAGAGCAGCAGGCTGCCGATGCTGGCGACGGGCAGCGCGCCGAGCGTCCAGCGGGCGAGGTCGAGGACGCAGCTGATGAGCGGAAGCGAGGCGAGGGGCGCGCCGGTCGAGAAGCTCCACGGGGTGGAGGAGAGATCGGCGGCGATGGCGTTCAGCTCGGGCGCGAGCGTGGAGCGGAGGACGGCTTCGAGGGCGACGCGCTCGGTGTCGAGCGAAGGGACGATGAGGGCGGCGGTGGGGGAACGTCCATCGCGGGCGGCGGATTCAAGGAAGTCGCGCAGCCAGCGGGCGGCCAGGTCGAGCTCGTCGCGCTCCGAGGGGCAGACGGTCCAGGCCTGGAGTTGGGGCTCGGCGGCGGTGGGGTTGTGGTGATGGAGGGTGATGCCTAGCTGGGTGAGGGCGTCGAGGAGGAGCTGCTGCGAGGGGCTGGGGTTGGCGAGGTCGAAGAGGTGAAGTGTGCCGGGGAGCTGAGGGTGGTTCTTCAGTGCGCCCGCTTGCGCATGCTCGGCGAGGGCGCGGTTGAGCAGGGCGGCGGGCAGGTAGGCTCGGCGGGTGCAGCCGCGGCGGAAGAGCTCGGCCCAGCGGGCGAAGGAGCGCTCGTCGCGGCTAGTGGCCGATGGGCGAATCTGATCGAGGACACCGTGGTCGGCGGCGAGGGCGAAGGCGGACTGGGCCAGCTCGGCGAGGTCGGCGATGGAGTCGGTGGAGAGCGCAAGGTTGGAGGCCTCCTCGTCGGCGGAGATGACCTCGGTCCAGAGAGCGAGCTCCTGCGGGCGGCTGAGGGGCAGGCGGTCTTCGGCGCCGGCGACGACGAGTTCCGAGAGGAGGGCAGCGGTCCACTGCGGCCAGGCCAGGACGCGGGCGGGCTCCCAGGCGCGGAGTCCGGCTGCGCGCTGGCGCTCGTCGAAGGCACGGCGGAGGGCCTGCGCGGAGCGCGCGGAGGGAGTGATCACCAGCTCACGGGCGTCCAGCAGGTTCAGGATTTCGTGGAGCGAGCTGTCCCGGAGATGCACTTCCGCCATAGGACTTTTATACGCCCGGTCTTCGATGAAATTTCGCCTTGCTGTGGTCGTCAGGCGGGGCCGGCTGTGGATGATCGGGCGCGGACGATTAGGAGGCTGAGCAGGAGCAGTCCGAGGGCTAGTCCGAGGGGGACGATCATCGCGTTGCGCAGCGAGCCGGTGTGGGTGGAGACGAGGCCCATCAGCCAGGGGAAGAGCGCTGCGCCGAGGCCGGAGACTGCCAGGATGATGCCCGCCGTGCGGGCTGAAGGGCGGCGGCGGAGCAGGATCGCGAAGGTCGTGGGGAAGAACGGGGCGAGGCTGAAGCCGAGGAGCAGGCAGAGTGCGGAGATCATGGCGCCCTGATGCGCGACGGCGAGCAGAGCGATGAACACGGCGGAGAGCACGAGCGCGATACGTTGCAGTGTGGCTTCGCTGATCCAGCGCAGGAGCGCGGAGGTGAGCAGGCGGCCTGCGGTGAGCGCGGCCCAGAGGAGCACGAGCGCGGACTGGCCGCCGAGGAGTTTGGTATCGGAGAAGCGGAGGGTGAAGGTGGTGAGCCAGCCCGTCATGCAGGTCTCGAGGCCGCCGTAGAGGAAGAGGCAGAGGCCGAAGAGGACGAAGAGGTCTCGCGGGAGGGGTGACTCCTGGGCGTTTGATGCGGCGGTGGCTCCGGGGCTGTAGCCGCGGCCGGAGGACATTACGAAGCCGCCGAGGCCGGTGACGAGGAAGATCGCGGCGAAGATCAGCAGCGGGCTTCTGAGGCCAAAGCGGGGCATTACGGCCGCAGCGACGACGCCGGTGATGATGGCTCCGAAGCTGAAGAAGAAGTTCAGCGTGGAGAGCGCGGAGCCCGTGCCTTCGGGATAACGGCGGCCGGCGAGGATGTTGCTGGAGGCGATGATCTGGCCGAGGCCGAGGCCTCCGACGAAGAGTGTGGCGCAGCCAGGGATGAGCCCCTGGTTGAGGCTGGTGATGAGTGCGAAGGCTCCGAAGCCCGCGCAGCTGAGGACCATGCCGCCGAGGATGCCGAAGCGTAGGCGGCGGGGGACGGTCATGCCGCCGAGAAAGGAGCCGATGAACTTGGCCTGGAAGAGCCAGCCGCTCTGCTCGTCGGTGAGACGCCACTGGTGGGCGAGCGAGGGCAGCACGGGGCCGAGCATGACGGTGCCGAGACCGGCGAGGAGGAAGCCGAAGGCGAGCCAGAGGACGGCGGGGCCGAAGGCGCTGTCGTCTGCGGTGGAGGCTGGTTGATTGGGGGCGACGGAGGTCGATTCGCTGACTGTCATTTTGCTGTGGTTTACGGAACGCAAAGGCGCGGAGAGGGCGCGTGGCGGAAGGGGTGCGTTCCTGACGGGCCCGCGAGCAAGGTAGCCGCCGCACCGGGTCGACTCCAAAGGGCCACTGACTCCAAAGGGCCACTGACGAGAGTGATGCTAGCACGCAGGCGAGAGCGGGACCGTGGATGGCGGTGACTATGATGGAGTGAGAGGCCGCGCCCGGAGACGGAGCAGCGCAGCAGGTGCGTTGCGATGAACGGCGGTCGGCCCGGGAGCCTATCTTGCAGAGACCGATTCGCCGCGCCGTCCGCGTGGCTGCGCTGGCCATGACGTTCGCGCTGGCCGTGCCTTTTGCCGCTCTTCTGAGCGGATGCAACAGCAAGCCTTCGAGCACGGCGGGGCCGGTGACCAAGTCGTATCCGGTGCGGGGATTTGTCGTGCGGGTGAATCCGAATCAGCAGACGATGCTGCTGAATCACGAGAATATTCCCGGGCTGATGGAAGCGATGGCGATGGAGTACAAGGTCGCCGATCCCGCGGTGATGACCGAGGTGCATCCCGGCGACCGGATTACGGCGACGATGCTGGCAGACGACAGTCCGGACGGTCCGGTGCATCTGCGGCTGAAGGATGTGGTGGTGATTCAGCAGGCGAAGCCGGACTACAAGCCGGCGACGCAGTACCACGTGCCGGCGGCAGGGGACGATGTTCCTGACATCGCGATGCGCAACCAGTCGGACAAGATGATCCACCTGGGGCAGTTCAAGGGCAAGGTGCTGCTGATGACGTTCGTGTACACGCGTTGCGCACTGGCGGACTACTGCCCGCGGATGAGCCATAACTTCGCGCAGATCGACAAGGATCTGGCAATGGAACCGAAGCTGTATGCGAAGACGCATCTGCTGAGCGTGAGTTTCGATCCTGCGTATGACACGCCAGCGGTGCTGAGAAGCTATGGCGGAGCGTACACGGGCCAGTACACGAAGGAGAACTTTGCGCACTGGGACTTTGCGGCTCCCCGGGAGAATGACCTGAAAGCTATGGAGGAATGGTTCGATCTGGGCATTACTCCTGCTCCGGGGAATACACTTGCACACTCACTGGCGACAGTGGTTGTAGGGCAAGATGGGAAAGTAATCGCTTTCTATCCGAATAATGACTGGAAGGTTGCGGACGTGGAGGCGCAGGTGCGCCAGGCTGCCGGCGCCGGGATGATCCCTGCTGGCAACGCCGCGGCGCGAAGCTCCTCGAAGGCTCAGATCGTCAAGTAGAGAGTCGCTGCAGCTCGAATTGGTTTCAGGATCCGGAAACGTACCAAAATCTTGTACGCGCAGCGGACCTGCGCACCGAAGGAGACGATGATGGCGAAGATCACGATGATGGTGGGTTTTGTGCTGGTGGCGCTTGGGTTCGCCTACTGGGGTCTTGCGGGGCGCACGGCTCCCACGGCACTGATTCCGGCTTACTTTGGGATCGCGCTGATGATCTGCGGCGCGCGTTCGCGGACCGAAAACAACAAGACGCGCATGCTGTTCATGCATGTTGCGGTGACGATTGGCCTGCTGGGCTTCCTGTTTCCGGGGATCCGGGCGATCATGACGATGATGAAGGGCGCAACGCTCTCGTCGCTGGCGGTGCAGGAGCAGCTGGTGATGTCGGTCGTGTGCCTGGTATTCACGGGGATGTGCGTGCGTTCGTTCATCGCGGCGCGGCGGACTCCTCCGGCGGAAGCTGCTGTCTAGGTTTTGTGGATCTTGTATGGAAAAGGGCGCGATCTGCAGAGATCGCGCCCTTTTGCGTGCGTAGACGGATGAATCTGCCTGCAGGGCGTCGCATCGAAGATAGAGCGAATATTGGGCAAAAGCTGCTCTAGACTGGATGAACGATGGGTGGATTTTCACGTGGTATGGGCGGCGGGATGGGGGCGGCTGACCGTCCCGGGCGGCACGGCGGCGGCGCGAGTCGCGCAGCCAGTGCGGATCTGACGAAGAAGCGGCCCAAACCCAAGTTTCGCGATATCTGGCCCGAGATCCGGGCGCTGATTCTGCCGCGCCGCTGGCTGCTGGCGGCAAGCTTCTGCCTGATGATCGTGAACCGGGCCTGCTCGCTGGTTCTTCCGATGTCGTTCAAGCCTCTGGTCGACACGGTGTTCATCAAGCACCAGATGCAGGTGTTGCCGATCGTGGTGGGTGCGGTGATGCTGGCGACGCTGGTGCAGGGTCTTACCTCGTACACGCTGACGCAGCTGCTTTCGAAGTCGGGGCAGAAGCTGATTGCGGAGCTGCGCGTGCAGGTGCAGAAGCACGTGGGGCATCTGCCGGTCGCGTTCTATGACGAGAACCGTACGGGCACGCTGGTGGCGCGGATCATGTCCGACGTGGAAGGTGTGCGCAACATCATCGGCACGGGCGTGGTGGACTTTGTGGGCGGTGTGCTCACGGCGATCTTCGCGTTCGTGTACCTGATGAAGCAGAGCATCCCGATGACGCTGGTCACATTCACGATCATGATCGCGTTCGCGGGTGTGATCCAGAAGGCGTTCAAGGTGATCCGGCCGATCTTCCGCGAGCGCGCGAAGATCAACGCCGAGGTCACTGGAAGGCTGACGGAGTCGCTGGGCGGTGTGCGCGTGGTCAAGGGCTATCACGCGGAGTCGAGCGAAGCGAATGTTTTTGCGGGCGGTGTGGAGCGGCTGCTGGCGAACGTGGTGAGCTCGCTGACGGCGCAGTCGATCATGACGCTGTCGTCGACGGTGATCCTGGGCGTGGTGGGCGGCGTGGTGATGTACATGGGCGCGCGCTTGAACTACGCAGGCAAGATGACGCCGGGCGGGTACTTCTCGTACGTGATGATCCTGGCGTTCATGACGGCGCCGATCGTGCAGCTGGTGAACATCGGTACGCAGCTGACCGAAGCGATGGCCGGACTGGATCGCACGCGCGAGATCATGGGCGAGATGGAAGAGGACGCCGATCCGGCGCGGAGCTTCGAGATTGGGCCGATCGAAGGCAATGTGCGCTTCGTGGATGTGGGGTTCTCTTATGTGCCGGACAAGCCGGTGCTGCACAACATCAACTTTGAGGCGAAGCCGGGGACGGTGACGGCGCTGGTGGGATCGAGCGGCTCGGGCAAGTCGACGGTGATCAGCCTGGTGTGCGGCTTCCACACCGCGCAGTCGGGCGCGGTGCTGGTGGATGGCCATGACCTGGCGAACGTGAAGCTCTCGAGCTTCCGCTCGCAGCTGGGCGTGGTGCTGCAGGAGACCTTCCTGTTCGATGGAACGATTCGCGAGAACGTGTTGTTCTCGCGGCCGGATGCGAGCGACGAGGACTTTCAGCGAGCGTGTTCGATTGCGCGCGTGGATGAGTTTGCAACTCGCTTCCCGGAAGGTTACGAGACGATCGTGGGCGAGCGGGGTGTGAAGCTTTCGGGCGGGCAGCGGCAGCGGTTGTCGATTGCGCGAGCGATCCTTGCGGACCCGCGCATCCTGATTCTCGATGAAGCGACGAGCTCGCTGGACAGCGAGAGCGAAGCGATGATTCAGCATGGCCTCAGCTTCCTGATGCAGGGGCGCACGACCTTCGTGATCGCGCACAGGCTCTCGACGATTCGCCGTGCGGACCAGATTCTGGTGGTCGAGCAGGGACGCATCGTGGAGCGGGGCACGCATGATGAGCTGTATGTGCTGCACGGGCGCTATCGCGAGCTGTACGACCGGCAGCATGGGCTGGAGGAGAATCTGTTCCTCGCGCCTGGCGAGGGGGATGTGGTGGTGGAGGAATCGAAGGCGTAGAATGCCGCCTATGATCGTTGAGATCACAGACCGAGAAGCTGTTGCAGAGATCGAGCGGCGTGCGGCCCAGACGGGTAGATCTGTTGCCGAGGTGGTGGTCGAGGCGGTCAGGCCTCCCCTGAAGCCCGTTCGGAAGAGACGGCATTCGATCGAAGAGATGCTCGCCGCTGCGGAAGATCTGCAGCAGTGGTATGCGGCGCATCATGATCCGAAGGACCTCCGTACTCCCGATGAGATTGTCGGGTATAACGAGCACGGTCATTTCGACTGATGGTTATCGACACCCCGGTACTGATCGCCATCATGCGTAGGGAGGATGAGGCACAAGCCTTCCTGCGGATGATCGCCGATGCGAGTCCCGTGTCGCTTTCCGCCGCGAGCTACTTTGAGGCTTGCATGGTGATTGCTGGTTCGAAGGATGACGGCGCGTTGCAACGTCTCGATGTCCTCATCGAGACCTCTGACATTGAGATTCAACCCGTGACGCGCGAGGACGCCGAGCTGGCGCGAGATGCGTTTTTGCGCTTCGGCAAAGGCCGTCATCCGGCGGGGCTCAACTTCGGCGATTGCTTCTCGTATGCGCTTGCGAAGCGGCTCAATGAGCCGCTTCTGTTCAAGGGCGACGATTTTTCGAAGACAGACGTTCAACCTACCTAATCTGAAATCGTCTCCGCCACTCGCAGCTCGGTGAGCAGGAAGGCGTGGTCGAAGGCGATCTCCTTCAGGTAGTCGTAGCGGCCGGAGGCTCCGCCGTGTCCAGCGTCCATGTTGATCTCGAGCAGCAGGGGAGCGGCATCGGTCTTCAGCGTCCGCAGTTTGGCCACGTACTTTGCGGGCTCCCAGTACATGACCTGTGAGTCGTTCAGGCTGGTCTTGACGAGGATGGCGGGCAGCGGCTTGCCGGCGAGTGACTCGAGGTTGTCATAGGGCGAGTAGCTGCGCATGTAGGCGAAGGCTTCGGGCTCGTAGGGGTTGCCCCACTCTTCATATTCGGCGACGGTGAGCGGCAGGCTGGCGTCGAGCATGGTGTTGATCACGTCGACGAAGGGCACGTGCGAGAGCACGACTCGGAAGATCTCCGGCTTCATGTTGAGCACGGCGCCCATGAGCAGGCCTCCGGCGCTTCCGCCTTCGATGGCGACGCGCTTCGGGTCGCCGTAGCCTTCGCTGGTGAGGTGCTCGACGGTCTCGATGAAGTCGGTGAAGGTGTTGCGCTTGACCATCATCTTGCCGGCATCGTGCCAGGGGTCGCCGAGCTCGCCACCGCCGCGGATGTGCGCGTAGGCGACGACGAGGCCGCGATCGAGCAACGAGAGGCGGGCGACGCTGAAGCCCAGCGGCAGAGCGTATCCATACGAGCCATAGCCGTAGACGTAGAGCGGGCGCGAGCCGTTCCGTTCGAAGGCGGGCAGGCCCTCGCCGCTGATGCGGTACATCAGCGTGACGGGGACTTCGGTGCCATCGTGTGCGCTGAACCAGAGGCGCTCGGCGCGATAGTTGGAGGCATCGAAGCCGCCGGGGACCTCCTGCTGCTTGAGCAGGGTGCTCTCGCCGGTGGCGACGTTGTATTCGAAGATGGAGCCGGGCCGCACGGGCGATTGATAGGCGTAGCGATAGACGGTGGTGTTGAAGTCGCGATTGACATCGCCATCGGCCTCATAGGCGGGATCAGGGAAGCTGATGTCGCGTGGCTGGATGGGAAGGCCTGCGGCATCGAGATCGAAGACGCGCAGCACGGGCAGGCCGCGCTCGCGATAGGTCGTGACCATGAAGCCGGCGAAGAGATCGAAGTCCTCGAGCGGAGCGTCGGGCTGCTCGGGAAGGATTTCCTGCCAGTTGTCGCGCGAGGTTGCGTTGACGGGCGTGCGCACGAGCTTGAAGCGATCGGCGCCGCGGTTGGTCTGAATGTAGAAGAAGCCTTCGCGATGATCTACGGCGTACTCTTCGTCGTCGACTCGTTCGGCGAACAACGTGAAGAAACCTTCAGGTTGTGCAGCGTCGAGGAACCAGGCCTCGCTGGTGGTGTGGCTGCTGGCGTCGAGGAGGAGGTACTTGCGATCGCGGGTGCGGCCGAGGCCTACGTTGAAGCGCTCGTCTTCTTCGTGAAAGATCTCGGCATCGTCTGACTGCGGGGAGCCAACGACGTGGCGAAAGACGCGGTCCTGACGCTTGGTCTGTTCGTCTTCGGTGGAGTAGAGAAGGGTCTTCGAGTCATTGGCCCAGACGATGGAGCCGACGCGGTGGGCGGTGTCGGCGAGGGTCGCGCCGGTCTCGAGGTTCTTGATTGCCAGCGTGTACTGACGGAAGCCGGTGTTGTCGGTGGAGTAGGCGAGGAGCTTGCCGTCAGGGCTCATGGCGAGGCCGCCGATGGCCATGAAGGGCTGGCCTTCGGCGAGCTGGTTGACGTCGAGGATGATGGCTTCTTCCTCGGGCTTGCCGGCGGGATAGCGGCTGAAGCGCGCGTACTGCTTGCCCTTCTCGGTGCGGGTGATGTACTCCCACGCACCGTCGCGATAGGGGTAGGAGACGTCGTCTTCCTTGATGTGCGAGAGCATCTCGTCGTAGAGGCGCTGCTGGAGCGGCTTCGTCGGAGCCATGACGGAGGCGGTGTGGGCGTTCTCGGCCTCTAGATAGGCGGTGACGCGGGGCGAGCCCTTGTCGCGGAGCCAGGCGTAGTCGTCGTGCAGCTCGGTGTCGTGGATCGGAATTGCCTTGGGCTCGCGTTCGGCGACGGGGGGCTGCAGGGACTCGGCTGTGACGGTGCGCTCTAACATTGTTGGCTGCATGAAAACTCCAAGGAACAGGATACGCACTTCGTACGGCTGCTGTGCAACGCTGCAGGTCGTTGAGGACTCATACGTTGTCGAGAGCAGGGAAGCGCGGGTCCGCTGCACGGTAACGAACTGCGGCTGACGCGCTCCACTCCGGAGGATTGATCATGAAGAACATTTGGAAGTTGATCGCACTTAGCTCTGTTGCTGCCGCTGCGATGCTGCTGCCGGCCTGTTCCCACGCGCAGGCGACGGACGACGACAAGACGTTTCTCGCGAACGTGTCGCAGGCCGGCGTGAACGAGATCAAGCTGAGCCAGCTGGCGGAGGAGAAGGCGTCGGACCCGAAGGTGAAGGAGTTCGCGCACAAGATGGTTGTGGAGCATACAGCGCTGGGCAAGTCGCTCCAGCCCTATGCGGATTCGTGGGGTGTGGCTCCGGCGACGGACCTCGACGACTCGCACAAGGACGATTACAAGAAGTTGAGCGGGCTCAGCGGCAAGGACTTCGACAAGGAGTACATCGCGGACATGGTGAGCGACCATAACAAGGCGGAGAGCCTGTTCAAGAGCGAGATCAAGGACACCAAGGACATGAAGTTCCGCAAGACGGTGGAGTCGGGGTACTCGCACGTTGTTGCGCACGACAACATGGCGAAGTCGTTGAAGAAGCAGATGTAGCTGAGGCAGTCGAAACGCAGGCCTCCCGATTCATCGCAAACCCTCCCGTACCAACGGGAGGGTTTTGCTTTGGGGAACCTGGTGATGGAAACGTGCGTATGCTTGAGTGGTGTACTGCGCTTCTTCCATGCCGGTTCGGATTTTGAGGTCCAGGCGAGCCTGGCTGTTGCTCCTTGCTTTTGTCTTTTGTGTCTCGGGGCGTGCGGAAGATCCAGACAAGCTGCCAGCTCCCAACGGCAACTATGTTTCGGACTTTGCGGGCGTGATTGATGCCGGCACCAAGCCGGAGATCGAGGCGCTGAGCCGCGAGGTGTACGAGAAGGCTCACGCGACGATCGTCGTGGTGACGGTGAATTCGCTCGATGGCGACACGATCGAGGACTTCACGACCAAGCTCGAAGACAAGTGGAAGGTCGGGCCGAAGAACACCGATCGCGGCGTGGTGATGATCTTTGCGATCAACGACCACAAGCGTCGCATCGAGGTGGGCTACGGGCTTGAGGGCATCCTGAACGATGCCAAGGTGGGCGACATTGGCCGCTCCATGGTGCCGCAGCTGCAGCAGGGAGATTACGGTGCTGCGATCCTGGGCGGCGAGCGGCAGATCGCGCAGGTGATTGCGGACGACTCGCATGTCACGCTGGATACGACGGTCAAACTGCCCGCGCAGCATACGTATCACTACGAGACCACGCACCATCGCTCGAGCGGCGGCGGGTGGGTGGGGATCATCATCTTCATCGTCATCATCCTGCTGATCTCGCGTGGTGGACGCGGCGGCGGTGGTGGCGGGTGGATGTGGTTCCTGCTGGGCAACCTGCTTGGCGGCGGTGGGCGTGGTGGTGGATTTGGCGGCGGTGGCGGGCTCGGCGGAGGCGACTCTGGCGGCGGCGGTGGCGGTGGGGACTTCGGTGGTGGATTTGGCGGCGGCTCCGGCGGTGGTGGAGCGAGTGGCGACTGGTAGTGAAGGGCTTGCCGTAGGATGAGAACGACCTGTAGGAACGAACGAAAGGAATAACGATGCGTGGAATGATCGCAGTGCTGGGCGTGGTGGGTGTTCTGGTCGTGCTGGTGCTGATTGGTGGCTACAGCTACGTGAGCACGAAGAACAACCTGGTTGGGCTGAACGAGGCTGTGAACCAGTCGTACTCGCAGGTGGATGTCGAGCAGCAGCGGCGGCTCGACCTGATTCCGAACCTTGTGGCCAGCGTGAAGGGCTACGTGAAGGAAGAAGAGGTCGTGCTGACGAACATCGCGAACGCTCGTGCGGCGGTGGTTGCGGCTTCGAGCGACCGGGCGAGCTCGATCGACGCGAACAAGCGGCTCGATGTGGCGATCAGCCCGTTGCTGCGGCTGCAGGAGACTTATCCGGAGCTGAAGGGCAACGATCAGTTCATGCGGCTGGAGGATGAGCTGGCGGGGACGGAGAACCGCATCCAGGTTTCGCGCATGCGCTACAACAAGGCGCTGGAGACGTACAACGTCGCGGTGCAGCAGTTCCCGGCCAGCATCTGGGCGAACATGGCGGGCTTCAAGTATCGCGACCAGTACTTCAAGGGCAATCCGGAGAACAAGGTTGCGCCTACGGTGGACTTCTCGAAGTAGGGGAATGCAGTGAGTAGTGAGTAGAGATGTGGCGGTCGCGCTTGTTTGCGCGGCCGCTTTCATTTTGCGGGTAGTGGGTCCAGGAGGCCGCGGGATTTCATGGTCTTGAAGATGAGCTCGATGGACCAGTCGAGGGCTTCGGTGCCCTGGACGACGATGGAGGCGCGCTCCTGTGATGGGACAACGTAGAGCTCCGCCATGGGGCGTGCGGTGGCTTCGAACTGTGCGATGACGGACTCCTCGGTGCGGCCGCGTTCGCGCATGTCGCGATAGATGCGGCGACGCAGGCAGATGGCGTTGGGTGCATCGACATAGATGGAGAAGTCGTAGAGCGGGAGCAGCTCTTCGTAGTGCAGGCCTAGAATGCCTTCGACCACGAGATAACGCTGCGGATGTACGGGCTCGAACCTGCCGGGAACGCGCGAGTGGATGCTGAAATCGTAGACGGGCCGCTGGATGGATTGGCCCTGCTTGAGGGTGCGGATGTGCTCGATGAAGAGCTCGCTTTCGAGCGAGTCGGGGTGGTCGAAGTTCTGCTTGTCGCGCTGCTCGAAGGGGAAGTGCGAAAGGTCGCGGTAGTAGAGGTCGAGCGGAAAGACGGTCGCATCGAGCTGGCGGGCGAGCTCGTGGGCGAGGGTGGTTTTGCCGGAGCCGGAGCAGCCGGCAATCCCAATGACTACGGGGCCGATGACTGCGGGGCGGACCGGGGCAGGTGCGGATGAGGCGTCGGGCGGAAGTTCCACAGAGAAAGCGTAATGCATCGCGCGGAGGTTTGTGCTGCGGCCTGCGCGCCGTGCTAGTTTTGGGAGCATGACCCCCGTTCGTGTGTGCCTTCCCTGGCTGCTTGCTGCAGCTTCCGTTGCTGGCGTGTCTCCGGCCGTGTCCACGATGCTTGCGCAGGCTCCCGCGACGACCGCGCAGACCGCTGCTGTGGCGAAGGCGTATGCGTCGCCCAGGCACGAGGAGCTGACGAAGCAGTTTGAGGAACTGCTGTCGATGCCGAACGTGGCGGCTGATCCTGAAGGGCTGCGGAAGAATGCGGACTACCTCGAAGCGCAGCTGAAGGCGCTGGGCGCGGAGACGAAGCTGCTGACGGCGCCGGGGCTGGAGAAGTATCCGCGCGTGGTGTGGGGCGAGGTGAAGAGTCCGGGCGCGACGCGGACGATCGTCTTCTACGCGCACTATGACGGGCAGCCGGTGACGCCTAGCGAGTGGGATGGCGGCAAGCCGTTTGCACCGTATCTGAAGACCGTGGACGGTGAGCCGCGTGTGTATGGCCGCGGCGCGGGTGACGACAAGGCGACGATCATGGCGCAGCTCACCGCGTTGAAGGCGATTCGCGACGCGCATGTGAAGTTGAGCGCGAACCTGCGATTCATCTGGGAGGGTGAAGAGGAGAACGGATCGGAGCACCTGGAGGAGATTCTCAAAGCGAATCGTGAGCTGATTACGGGCGACATCTGGCTGGTGTGCGATGGGCCGGTGGACCAGTCGCGGCGGCAGTCGCTTGCGTTTGGAGCGCGCGGCGATGCGCATGTGCAGATCACGGTGTATGGGCCGAGCCATCCGCTGCATAGCGGGCACTACGGCAACTGGGCGCCGAACCCCGCGCTGGAGCTGGTGCAGTTGCTGGCGGGCATGAAGGATGCGAACGGGCACGTGCTGATCCCGCATTACTACGACGGCATCCAGCCCCTGGGGCCGGTGGAGTTGAAGGCGCTGGCGGATGCTCCGAAGAACGACGAGATGCTGCGAAACGAGCTGGCGCTGGGGCACACGGATGGCAGCCCGCGGCACCTGCTCGAGCTGCTGAATGAGCCGTCGCTGAACATCAATGGCATCTCGGCGGGACAGACGGGGGCGCACTCGACGAATGCGGTACCTTCGACGGCGATTGCGAACCTCGACATCCGGTTGGTGGTGGGCAGCGAAGGCAAGCTGGAGCAGCAGCGCGTGGTGGACTACGTGAAGTCGCAGGGCTTCTTCGTGACGTCAGCTGAGCCCACCAAAGCTGAGTTGCTGGGGCATGCGAAGGTGGCGCGCATCGAACTGGGCGGCGTGGAACCGGCGGTGCGTACGCCGATGGATCTGCCGATTGCGAGTGAGGTGATCGCGGCGGTGAAGAGCGCTCGTGGCGAGGTGGTGCTGCTGCCGACGATGGGTGGGACCGTGCCTCTCGACGCGATGGAGCGGGCGTCAGGGACGCGGACGATCACGGTGCCTATTGCCAATCATGATGACAATCAGCATGCGGCGAATGAGAATCTGCGGATGCAGAATCTTTGGGATGGGATTGAGACGATGGCTGCGTTGATGGCGATGAAGTAGGGGCAGCGGGTCAGCTGGCTGGCGAGTTAGCGAGTCAGTGGCGCGAGTAGCGCCTCGGATGTGTCATCTCGAGCGACTGGCATTCGTAGCGGCACAGATGCAGGTCTCTCCACTGCGCGTGACGGTGAAGCTGTCCCGCTCCGGTCGAGATGACACATCATCGCAGATGAGCCCGGGTCCCTGGAGGGACCCGGGGCACCCGATCTCTGCGCGGTTCTAGGCGGCGGAGACTTGCGGGATTAGCGCGACGAGCAGCGAGGTGAACTGGCGTTCGACGCGTTTGCCGATTTCCATGACCTCTTCGTGATTGATGGCCTGGTCTAGGACGCCGGCGGCCATGTTGGTGACGAGTGAGAGGCCGAGGACCTCGAGGCCCATGTGGCGGGCGATGATGACCTCGTGCACGGTGCTCATGCCGACGAGGTCGGCGCCGAGGGTGCGGAAGGCGCGGATCTCTGCGGCGGTCTCATAGCTGGGGCCGAGTACGGCGAGGTAGACGCCTTCGGGCAGCGGGATGTTCTGCTTCTCGGCCTCGGCGTGGGCGAGGGCGCGCAGGGTCTTCGAGTAGGCCGTCGTCATGTCGAAGAAGCGAGCGCCAGCGTTGGGCTTTGTGGCGAAGCGTGGCTCGTTGGGGCCGAGCGCGGCGTTGTGGCCGGTGAGGTTGATGTGGTCGGAGATGGCGACCAGCGTGCCTTCGCCGTAGCTGACGTTGATGCCGCCGGCGGCGTTGGTGACGATGAGCTTCTCGCAGCCAAGCAGGCCGAGCACGCGGGTGGGGAAGGTCACCTCGGTCATCGCGTAGCCTTCATAGGCGTGGACGCGGCCCTGCATCACGGCGACTTCGACGCCGTTGATCTTGCCGAGGACGAGCTTGCCGGAGTGGCCTTCGACGGTGGAGAGCGGCCAGCCGGGGATGTCGGCGTAGGGAACGACGGTGGGGTTTTCGACCTGCGAGGCGAAGTTGCCGAGGCCGGAGCCGAGGATGATGCCGAGCGTGGGCTTCGCGGCGTGACGCGCGCGGATGGCTTCGACGGCGGCGAGGCAACGGGAGTAGTGGTCGGGAGTTTCGGTCGTCTGGGACATGGAGCGAGTAGTGTAGCGCGGGGAGCGGAGGCTTCGCCGTTAGCGGTCGCGCGGGGCGCTCCCGATAGCCGCTGCGCGGTTGGCGCTGCGCGTTAGCCCGCGTTACAGTTTCGTTGCTTTCATGGCGTGCTGGTCGAACTTCGCGCGGGATTTCTCGATCTTCTTCAGGTTCTTTTCGGCCCATTGCCAGACGCCGCAGAAGGCTTCGCCCAGCGAGGCGCCGATGGTGGTGAGCTCGTACTCGACGCGTGGGGGGATGACGGGAAAGACGGTGCGGGTGACGAGGCCGTCGCGCTCCATCTGGCGGAGGGTTTGGGTGAGCATCTTCTGGCTGATGCCGGGGACGGCTTCCGCGATGCGGGTGAAGCGGAGCTTGCCCTGCGTCTCGAGGACCTCGAGGATGAGCATGGTCCACTTGTCGGCGACGCGGCCGATGACCTCGTCAACGAGGGCGCCGACGACGGGGTCAAGCTCTTCATACGAGGGCGACGGTTTGTGGAGTAGCTTGGCTGGCATGGAATCGCCTCTTTCGGGTGGCGCTGACACTCTCTTTCCGGTAACTATAAAACTTGAAAGTGCCTACTTACGAAAAGAGAGTGACTGGCATAGAGTACGTGATGTGGCCGTCGAAGGCCAGAAAACATTGAGTGTCTGGAATAGAAGCGAGGAGAACATCATGAAGCTGACAGGGAACACGATCTTTATCACGGGCGGCGGTTCGGGCATTGGGCGGGGTCTGGCCGAGGCGCTGCACAAGCTGGGCAACCAGGTGATCATCTCCGGCCGCCGTCAGGCTGTGCTGGCGGAAGTGATCGCGGCCAATCCCGGCATGCAGTCGGTGGAGCTGGATATCCAGGACCCGAGGAGCATCGCCGCGGTTGCCGAGAAGCTGATCGCGGAGTATCCGGCGCTGAATGTGGTGATCAACAATGCCGGGATCATGTCGCCGGATGCGGTGCAGGGTCCGGTTGACGATGCGCAGGTGGCGGCGATTCTAACGACGAACGTGCTGGGGCCGATCCGGATGACGTCGGCGTTCATCGAGCACCTGAAGGCACAGCCTGCGGCGTATGTGATCAACGTGACATCGGGGCTGGCGTTCGTGCCGCTGGCGATCACGGCGACCTATTGTGCGACGAAGGCGGCGATGCACTCCTACACGCTGTCGCAGCGCTATCTGCTGAAGGATACGAGTGTGAAGGTGCTGGAGCTTCCTCCGCCGTATGTGCAGACGGAGCTGATGGGACCGGGGCAGGCCAGCGATCCGCGTGCGATGCCGCTGAAGGACTTTATCGACCAGACGATCGAGGCGCTGGGCACGGATGCGCCGGAGGTCAGTGTGGCGAATGTGGCGTTCCTGCGCAATGGTGCGGGTCCGGGCGATGTGGAGTTTACGGGCAAGTTCAACGACATGTTCGCGGGGCACTGAGGGCCAGGGCTCTCAGTTTTCAGTTGTCAGTTCCTGGTTGTTAGGTGTTTGGTGTTAGGTGTTTGGCTTGGGCGTCCGCTTTTTGGCGGGCGCCTTCGCTTTTGTCGCGGTCTTCTTCGCGGCACTCTTCTTGGCAGCCTTCTTCGCAGGCTTCCTGTTCGCGCTGGTTGTCTTGCTGTTCTTCTCCATGCGGAGGATCCAAGCTACGCGGAGTGCGTCGGAGAGTTCGGCCTCGGTGGCGGAGGCGAGGCGGATGTGGGTGGCGCCCATGCGGCCCCAGCCGCCGGGTACGGGGAGGAAGAGGTGCGGGGCGTCGGCGAGGAGGTCCTGCTGGGCTTCGGGGGTGAGCATCAGGTTGCCGTAGCCCTGTGCGGCGTGGGCGAGGGTGGCGAAGATGCGGCCGCCGACGCGGAAGTCGATGGCGCCCATGTGCGCGCCTTGTTCGGCTCCGGGGAGGGCGAGTGCGAGGCGTTGGAAGTCGGCTGGGGTCATGGGAGGTGAGGCGTATCCAGGAAGATCAGGAATCCAGTTCTCAGTTCTCAGTTCTCAGTTCTCAGTTCTCAGTTCTCAGTTCTCAGTTCTCAGTTCTCAGTTCTCAGTTCTCAGTTCCCAGATTCCAGTTTCGAGCTGCGGGTTTTCTCGGGGAATTGTAGCTCCAGGTTTCGGAGGTGCATGGTCACATCCAATCGACGCGGGCTTCGATTAGGCTGTTAGGCATGGCAGCGATCGACGTGAAGAACAAGCGGGTGTTGGTGGTGGGGCTGGGAGCGAGCGGGTTGGCCGCGGCGCGGTTCCTGAAGGCGCGTGGAGCGAAGGTAACGGTCAGCGACTCGCGGCCGGCGACGCTGATCACGGAGCTGACGACCCTGCTGGATGAGGGCTTCATGGTCGAGACCGGGGGCCATGGGCTGCTGACGTTTCGGCGGCAAGAGCTGATTGTGGTATCGCCCGGCGTGCCGCAGACGGTGCCGGAGCTGAAGCAGGTGCGGGCGCTGGGAGCGCACATCATCGGCGAGCTGGAGCTGGGCGCGGAGTACCTGCAGGGCGAGATCGTGGCGGTGACGGGATCGAACGGCAAGACCACCACAACGACGCTGATCGGCGAGATCTTCAAGGCGGCGGGACGGCCGACGCTGGTGGGTGGGAACATCGGCAGGCCGGTAACGGCGATGGTGGATGAGAGCCTCGCATTGGGCGGAGGGAGTTCTGGAGAAGCAGGTCCTTCGCCTTCGGCTCAGGATGACAAGGCTACGGTGTGGAGTGTGCTGGAGGTTTCCAGCTTTCAGCTGGAGACGGTGGAGAGCTTCAAGCCGCGCATTGCGCTGGTGCTGAACATCACGCCGGATCATCTCGACCGGCATGGGACGTTTGAAGCGTACTGGGCGGCGAAGGCGCGGATCACGGAGTTTCAGGATGCGGGGGACTTCCTGATCCTGAACGGCGAGGATGTGGAGACGCAGAAGGTCGCGGCGAAGACGAAGGCGCAGATCTACTGGTTCAGCGCGAAGCGGCAGATCAAGCAGGGAGCGTTTGCGTATGGCGAGAGCGTGTTCTTTGCGGCTCAGGAGGGCAAGGCTCCGGAGCCGGTGATGCCGCTGAGCGAGATTCCGCTGGCCGGCAAGCACAACGTGGAGAACGTGCTGGCGGCGGTGTGTGCGGCGAAGCTGGCGGGGATCTCGACCGAGGTGATCCGCGAGACGGTGAAGAGCTTCAAGGCAGTCGAGCATCGTCTGGAGTTCACGCGGGAGCTGGATGGGGTGCGGTACTACAACGACTCCAAGGCGACGAATGTGGACGCGACGATGAAGGCACTGGAGTCGTTTGCGGGAGGCATCTGGTTGATTCTCGGGGGCAAGGATAAGGACTCGGACTACACGACGCTGACGCCGCTGATTCGCGAGCGGGTGAAGGCGGTTATCACCATTGGTTCGGCGGCGGAAAAGATTGAGCGGCAGCTGGCAGGGATCGCGAAGATAGAGAGTGCCGGGACGATGGACCGCGCGGTGGGCTATGCACGCGCGCAGGCCGCGGCGGGAGATACGGTGCTGCTGGCGCCGGCGTGCGCCAGCTTCGACCAGTTCAGGAACTACGAGGAACGCGGACGGGTCTTCAAGGCGCTGGTACAGGGATTAGGGATTAGGGATTAGGGATTGGGAAGCCAATCGCGTTCATCCCACGTCCGCAGGCGGGGGGCTGAATGGCGAAGCGGGTCGGCGCGGACAAGTGGTTATTCGGGACGGTGCTGCTGCTGGTGCTATTTGGGCTGGTGAGTGTGTTCTCGGCCTCGGCGGTGATGGCCCAGGCGACGATGGGCTCGCCGTATGCCTTTGTGATCAAGCAGGCCGCGTATGTGACCGTGGGCATGGTCATCCTGTTTGTGCTGATGCGGGTGGACTATCGCAAGTACAACAACCCGCGGATCATCTTTCCGGCGATGGCGATCACGGGCATCCTGCTGCTGCTGGTGTTCTTCATGCACGGGATGAATGGAGCGCACCGCTGGGTGCGGTTCGCGGGTGGCTTTACGCTGGAGCCCAGTGAGCTGGCGAAGCCGATGACGGTGCTGTTCCTGGCGTGGTGGCTGCAGACGCGGCTGCACCAGATCGACAACGTGAAGGACACGATCCTGCCGGCGGTGCTGCCGCCGCTGCTGTTCATTGCACTCATCCTCAAGGAGCCGGACCTGGGCACTGCGCTGGTGTGCGCGGCGGTGATGATGATGATGCTTTACCTGGCAGGCATGCAGATGAAGTGGATCGGGGTGGCGCTGGCGGTGGCTGCGCCGGTGCTCTACTGGATGCTGTTCCACGTGGCCTTCCGCCGGAAGCGCATGCTGGTGTTCCTGGATCCGGAGTCCGACCCGAAGGGCGCGGGCTTCCACATTCTGCAATCGCTGATCGCGGTGGGCTCGGGTGGAGTGAGGGGACGCGGGCTGATGGAAGGCGTGCAGAAGCTGTTTTATCTGCCGGAGCCGCACACGGACTTTATCTTCGCGAACATCTGCGAGGAGCTGGGGATGATTGGCGGATTGTGTGTGCTGGCGGCGTTCTGCATTCTCGGGTATCGAGGGCTGCGGACGGCGTTTTTATCGCGCGATCCGTTTGCCCGGTTCCTGGCGTTCGGGCTGACGTCGGTGCTGCTGGTGCAGGCGTTCTTCAACATGAGCGTGGTGCTGGCGCTGCTGCCGACGAAGGGAATTCCGCTGCCGTTTATCTCGTCGGGTGGCACGAGTGTGTTGGTGACGCTGGCGACGATGGGCGTGCTTCTGAATGTGACGCGGGAGGTGGAATGACGCTTCGCGTCCTTCCACCAGTGAAAAGTGAGTCGTGAATAGTGAGTAGAGGATCCAACAGCGCTCTGCGGGTGATGATCGCCGGTGGCGGCACGGGCGGGCATGTGATCCCGGCGCTGGCGATTGGTCGCGAGCTGCGCGACAAGCATGGCGCCGAGGTGATCTATGTGGGCACGGCGCGGGGCGTGGAGACGAAGCTGGTGCCGGAGGCTGGCTTCCGGCTGGAGCTGGTGAAGAGCGGGCAGCTGAAGAATGTGTCCCTGGCGACGCGGCTGAAGACGATGACGGACCTGCCGCTGGGCATCTTGCGGTGCATGGGGCTGATTGGCAGCTTCAAACCCGCGGTGGTGGTGGGTGTGGGCGGGTATGCAAGCGGGCCGGCGATGATCGCGGCGGTGCTGCGGGGCGTGCCGACGCTGGCGTACGAACCCAACGCGGTGCCGGGATTTACGAATCGCGTGCTGGGCAAGCGGGTGAGCGCGGCGGCGGTGAACTTTCCTCAAACGGCGAGCTTTTTTCGCAACGCGCAGGTGACGGGCGTGCCGGTGCGGCCGGAGATCTTTGCGGTGACGTCGAAGGGCGCGGGCGAGGCTCCGCGACTGCTGGTGACGGCGGGCAGCAATGGGGCGCAGGTGTTCAACGAGACGCTGCCGAAGATTGCGCTGCGGTTGATGGAGGCGGTGCCGGGGTTGACGATCGTGCATCAGTCGGGCGTGAGGCAGCTGGAGGCGACGCAGGCGGCGTACGCTGCGAGCGGAGCGGACCCGGCACGATGGACGGTAGCGGCGTTCCTGACGGACATGCCGGCGCAGTATCAGGCCGCAGATGTGGTCCTGGCGCGTGCGGGCAGCACCGTGGCGGAGCTGGCGGCGGCAGGAAAGCCGAGTGTGCTGGTGCCCTTGCCGACGGCGGCGGACGATCATCAGCGGAAGAATGCGGAGCTGCTGGTGCAGGCGGGCGCCGCAGAGATGTTGCTGCAGAGGGCTGTCACCGAGGAGTCGCTGCTGGGGGCTCTGGTGGGGTTGCTGAACGACGCGCCGAGGCGCGAGGCGATGTCTGAGGCGGCGCGGGCGATGGCGAAGCCCGGAGCGCTGGAGCGGATCGCAGGGATGGTTCTGGAACTCGCGGGAATCGCTGCGCGTTAGCGATTCTCGGCAGCGGCTTCGCCGTTAGCGCTTCGCGTCAGGATCGGACCATTTCTAACAAAGCGAAAGGGCTGAGGTTGTTGACCTCAGCCCTCGGCTGTTTCGTACTTGTGAAGCTGCAGCTTAGTGGTGTCCACCACCGCCGCCACCGTGCGATCCGCCGCCCCCACCACCGTGGAAGCCACCACCACCGCCACCAGCGCTGGGACGGGCACCGCCGCCTCCTCCTGAGTAGCTGGGACGGGCTCCGCCACCACCACCGGAGTAGCTGGGTCGTGCGCCGCCGGAGAAGTTGGCTCCGCCGTTAGGAGCAGCGAAGTGACCGCCGCCCTGGACGTTGCCCTGGGGGCGAGCTCCGCCCTGGTAGTTGCCGCCGGGGCGGGCTGCCGAGGTTGGGGAACCGCCGCGATAGCCGGAGACGGCACCACCGCCACGGAAGGCGCCTTCGTTGCCGCGGGCAGCGTAGCCTACGGGACGACCACCTGCTCCGACGCGGGCAAAGCCTGCACCGCCAGCGCGGTAGCCGCCGCCAAAGCCGGCATAGACGTGGTTGTAGAAGTGGCCGCCGAAGCCTGCGCCGAAGTGGCCGTAAGCGCGGTTGTACCAGAAGTGATTGCCGTACCAGTAGCCACCGAAGAAGCCGAGGCCGAAGTAGCCGAAGCCGTAGTTGATGCCGCCATAGTAGCCGACGCGGTAGCCCCAGTAGCCGGGGTACCAGCCGTAGAAGCCGTCATACCAGCCCCAGTAGCCGGGGGTCCAGAGGCCGTTGGCGTAAGGAGGCATGACCCAGGCGCCGTTGACCCAGTAGTAGCCCTGCGGGCCCCAGGCCCAGTAGCCGGGCGTCCACAGGTAGCCGTCGCCGGGGCAGGGAGGCTGGTACTGGTCCGCCGGGATCGCCGGCGGAGCGTACTGGGCCGTGACCTGCGGCTGCGTGACGGGGTTCATCTGGTTGGGATCGTAGTTGTCGGGGTACTGGGGATCCGAGTAGCCCTGACCCTGGCCCTGATCCGCATAAGCTCCGTTCGGGTCGCCGTAGGGCTGCTGCTGCTGACCGGCGTATCCCTGCTGGGGAGCGTATTGCGGCTGCCCCTGATACTGGTCGTACTGCTGTTGCTGCTGAGGAGCGTATTGCTGCGCAGCGTACGGATCCTGCGCGAAGGCGGACTGGACGGGAGCGGCAGCGAGCGCTGCAACGGCAGCGGCTGCGAGAAAAGTGTTGCGCGATGTGCGTGGCGTGATCATTCGATCATCCTTCCCGGCCGACCTTCGGTTGCTGCACCACCCGCAGTTGCGAGGTGTGGTCCGGGAGTTGAGCCGGGGAATCTGCTTGTTCCCGGGCGCTCAATCGATTAGACACGCAAGTGCCGGAATTTGTTGCGCCAAAGTGAAGGGCTTCTTGCGGTGAACGCGGTGAATGGTTCCGCGGCATCTAAGGGGTGCAAACACAGTATTTTGGGCGAAAGGGTCTACCTTAGTAGGAGCCCAGCAGTGAAGGAGCAAGACCGCAGATGAGTCTGCCAGAGCATGCCATGTTCGCGCCCGCGCAGCGCGTGCACTTTATCGGAATCGGCGGGATTGGAATGAGCGGGATCGCGGAGATCCTGTTGACGATGGGGTACAGCGTGTCAGGGTCGGACCTGAAGGCGAGCCCGGCGACGGAGCGGCTGAAGGGTCTTGGCGCGACGATCTTCGTGGGCCATGAGGGAAGGAACTCCGCGGCGAGCGATGTGGTGGTGACGAGCTCGGCTGTGGCGCGAGACAACCCCGAGGTGCTGCAGGCGCGGCTGCGGAAGATTCCGGTAATCCAGCGTGCGGAGATGCTCGCGGAGCTGATGCGGCTGAAGTATGGCATCGCCATTGCGGGGATGCACGGCAAGACGACCACGACCAGCATGGTGGCGGCGGTGCTGGCGGGTGGCGGGCTCGATCCGACGGTGGTGGTGGGTGGACGCGTGGGGGCGATGGGCTCGAATGCGCGACTTGGTACCAGCCGGTACCTTGTGGCTGAAGCGGACGAGAGCGATCGCAGCTTCCTGAAGCTGCCGCCGATTCTTTCGGTAGTGACGAACCTCGACCGTGAGCACATGGACACCTATGCGGATATGGCGGACGTGGAGAATGCGTTCCTCGAGTTCATGAACAAGGTGCCGTTCTATGGAGCGGTGACCGCGTGCATCGACAACCCGCGGCTGAAGTCGATCCTGCCGCGCGTGACGCGGCGCGTATACACGTATGGCGAAAGCCCGGATGCGGACTTCCGGCTGCGCGTGCTGCCGATGGCCGGTGCGGTGAGCAAGGACGAGCCGCTGGGGGCTGATCTCGGGTCTCGGGCGGTGTCGCGCTTCGAGGTGAACACGCTGGGGCTCGTGCTGGGGCCGTTCGATCTGCATGTCCCCGGCAAGCACAACGTGCTGAATGCGACGGCGGCGATTGCGATCGGCGTGCAGGTAGGCATTGCGCCGGCGAAGATCGCGGAAGGGCTGAAGACGTTTCGTGGTGTTGACCGGCGGTTTCAGGTGAAGGGCGTGGTGAACGGCATCACGGTCGTTGACGACTATGGGCATCATCCGACGGAGATCAAGGCGACGCTGGAAGCTGCGCGGCAGTGCGGCTATGGTCGTGTGCTGGTGCTCTTCCAGCCGCATCGTTACACGCGAACGCGTGATCTGATGGACGAGTTTGCGAATGCCTTTGGCGATGCGGATGCGGTGAAGGTACTGGACATCTATGCGGCGAGCGAGGAGCCCATCGAAGGTATCACCGGCGAACGGCTCGCGGACGTGATTCGCGAGGTGAACGGAGGCCGCGTGTACTACACGCCGACGATGCAGGAGGCGGTGGAGCGGCTGGCACAGGATGCAAGGCCTGGGGACCTGGTGATGACGCTGGGTGCGGGCAGTGTGTCGCAGGCGGGACCGATGCTGCTGGAGAGGCTGCAGGCGACCGCGTAGGAGCGCGCTCTCCCCGAAGCTTGAGGGGCGTCGCTACCGGCCTCTTTCCATGGTTCACTACAGGGTCAGAGGACGACGATTGAGCTTCGGGTTTCGAGCTTCGGGTTTCGAGCTTCGGGCTTCGAGCTTCGGGCTGCGAGTTGTTACGCGACTGGCCGGACCCCCGCGAGGACAGCGAAGCGGTTGTCCTTGAACCAGCAATCGACGTCGATGAAGCCGGCCTCGCGCATCCATTGCAGCTGGTCTTCGACGGAGGCGGAGCGGTCTTCGGCCTGGCGATAGAGTGAGTCTTTGATCTGCTGCTCGGTGGCTCCGGCGGCGCGGACCTGTTCAAGCCACAGGCGCTTGTAGGTCTCTTCGAGATGCGGCGTGGGGCCGGCGACCTGCTCCGCATTGATGAAGATGCCGCCGTGCTTGAGCGCAGGCACGAGTCGCGCGAAGAGTTTGCGCTTGTTCCCATCTTCGAGGTGATGGATGGAGAGCGCGGAGACGATGGCGTCCCAGCCTTCACCGAGAGTTGCGGTGTTGTAGTCCGCGACCTCGAAGCTCACCATGTCGTCGCCTGCGAGGCGCGTCCGCGCGCGATCGAGCATGGCTGCAGAGAAGTCGAGCAGGTGAACGCGTGATGCCGGATGATGACGGCGCACCAACTCACTGAGGATGCCAGAGCCTGCGCCGAGATCGAGGATGCGCAGCGCGCCTGCGGGGATGAGCTCGATGGCCTTGCGATAGAAGGCATCGTTGCAGGGGATCAGCTTCGCGCGGTCGGTGTCGTAGGTGGCGGCTGTGGTGTCGAAGAGCTCTTGCGTCAGCGTCGTCATGGCATCAGCGTAGACCGCATGCCTGCGTGCTGTCGCGCGGAATAAGCACTATTCATGCGGGGATTCGCGATGTCACTGGCGCTGATACAGGCATAAGGTGCGAGCCTGCGGGTTACTTTGCGGCCATGACCGTGGTGCTGCCACCGATGCGCGTCTCGAAGACAGGCTCCTTCAATCCGTTGGTGATGGTGTTGCCGAGATCGTCGTTACCAAAGCGCGCGGCGTAGAAGACGAAGGGAGCGAAGTCGCTGCCTGCGAAGTCGATCATCTGCGCGTCGCTGGTGTAGGACTTCACGATGGTGGGATCATCCATGGCGTGGCCGAGGAAGCGGACGGCGTCGCGCAACGTGCGGCCGTTCTTTGCGTAGGCATACAGGTCGATGTGTTGGTGCTCTGCGAACTCGGCGATCATGACAAGCGGTTGCAGCGCGAAGGACTGGTAGTGGATGGCGCGCTCGTGCCGGGCCATTTCTAGGGGGAAGGCACCGTTCTTGTCGATCTGTGCGACAGCATCCTTGTAGGCAGTCACGCCGAAGTCGAAGAGGGAGTTATCTTTCGTGACGACGCCGATGGAGATAGCTGCGAGGGCACGCCAGTCGTGATGATTGTTGATGTCCTTCGGGCCTTCGAAGCCGATCATCCTGTGCGCGGAGGCGTTGAGCCATTTTTCGACGCGCGCGAGCTTTGCAGGGTCGAGGGCCTGGTCGTTGACAAGCACCGAGAGGGTGGTGCCGAGGCTGGAGAGCGTCCATTCGACCTGGAACCAGGACTGGCTGTTCTGGTTCACATGCGGGTCATAGTCCATGAGGGTGTTGGCCCTGGCCCAGGCGTCCATCTGGTCTAGCGCACATTGGGCTTCGGCGTGGCTGCCTGTCGCGAGGTACTGGTTCATGCCGGCAGTGGTGCGCCGCTCGAACGCACCGTAGACCTCAGTCTGCTTCTTCTCTTCAGGATTGGTGGGGCCGTGCGAACCGCTGAGGTAGTGATGCGGGATCTGCATGGGGCCTGAGGGAGGAGTAATGGGTGCTGTCGCGACGCAGGACTTGAGGCCTTGGATGGCCGAGCGCTGCAGGGGATCGCTCGTGGACCGTAACAACGCGATCCGGGAGGGGACGCCGATCACGGAAGCTGTGGTCGAGGTCACATGCTGCGCGCTGGCGAGGGCCGGGACGAGGGCGAGGGCGACGAGAAATGGAGCCTTGAGCATGTTCCTCCGAAGAACGAGACCATCTTAGTTCGGAGTCCGGACGATTGGATAGCGAAACGTGCAAAGAAAGCGTTTGTCTCGAAGTTCAATCGGGCCGAACTACTTCCGCCGCAAAGCTTCCAGCTCGTCCAGCGTGCGTGGCCAATCGGAACCGAGGAGGCGGGAGAGTGAGCGATCGGCAAGGACCTTGCCTTCGGTCTGGCAGGTGGCGCAGTAGTTGGTCTCGTTGTCGGCGTAGCGGATTCGCTGCACGGGTGAGCCGCAGCGGGGGCAGGGAAGGTTGTGGCGTCCGTGTACGGCCATGTCGGGGCGAAACGCGGTGACCTTCTCGGGGAAGGACTTCGCGGCCTCGGTGTTGAAGCGCTCGATCCAGACCGTGAGCGTCTCGCGCGTGGCGTTGTAAAGGCTCTGCCACTGGGCATCGGTAAGCTTGCGCGTCTGCAGCAAAGGAGAGAGCTGCGCGGCCCAGAGGATCTCGTCCGAGTAAGCGTTGCCGATGCCGGAGAGGACGCGTGGATCGGTGAGGGCGCGCTTGAGGGTGCGGTTCTCCTGCGTGAGTGCGGCGCGTAACTCTTCGAGTGTGAGGGCGAAGATGTCGAGGCCTCCGGGATCAAGGTCATGCAGTGCCGCTTCGCCGCGGACGGCATAGAGGGAGGCGCGGCGCTTCGATCCCGCCTCGGTTAGCGTGAGCGTGCCGTTGGGGAAGTCGAAGGCGGCGAGGTTGCCTTTGGTCGCAACCTTGGGCCGCGGCTTCTTCGGCGTGAGGTCATGCCAGTGAAGGCGGCCGGCGATCATCAGGTGCAGGACCAGGAACAGGGGGGCTGGGGTCAGGGCGGAGGGCCCAGAATGCGGATCGTCTTCGAACTCGAAGACGATCCGTTTTCCGATGCGGCGAAGAGCCTTGACGGGCTTGCCTTCGAAGGCGGCGAGTGGTGGATCGACGGTGCGCAGCAAAAAGGGCGAAGCGATGCGGATGAACTCGAGGGGCTGATCGATCACGCGCGGCGCGAGGGCTGTGAGGTAGGCCGTGATGTCGGGGAGTTCGGGCATAGGCGCCGTTCATCCTGTGATTCGCAAGCGGAAGGTACAGCCATCAATGCTGTTCTATTGCAGCTCCACGATCTTCTGGTCGGGTGTTGCGGGATCCCAGCGGACGAAGCACTGCTTCCCTTTGATGGCATCGGCTTCAGCGTGCGCTGCTTTGTCTGCTTTCGGCGATTCGGAGAGCGGCAGCCAGTCCTTGTGGGGCGCACCGTTCACGGTGTAGCTGGCGAGGACGTAGGTCTCGTAGAGAGGCTTGCTGCCATATTCAAGGGCGAAGCGGGAGACGGGCTGGAGGCGGACATCGTCGGCCGTTGCGTTGGTTGTTGTCCACGAGGTCAGTTGCCGATGCTTGTAGGCGTGCTCCTGATACACAAAGAAGCCGATGCAGAGCAGGGCCAGGACCGGCGGCGTCCAGATGCGGACGTGCGACTTCCAGCTGCGGGGCCGGGAATAGCGTGGCATGAGGGTGATTGTAGCGAAGGGACGGTGAGGGTTCGCTCAGTTGTCGAGGCTGTTGAGATTGTTGCGGCCGGTGGCTGCATACCAGAGGCAACGGATTGCCAGATAGCCGAGCCCGGCCATGGCAATATCGCCATATAGATCAAAGAAGCCGACGAACTCCCAGACGCCGATGACGAGCCCGAGGGCTGCGATGCCGCATACGAACTGCAGCCAGCGGCCAAAGGTATCGTCAGGTCCCCACATGCGGCTTTGTCCAGGCTCCCGGCCTATGAGAGCCGATTCTAAATGCGGCCCGAGGCGCGGAGGGTGGCAATCTCTTCGTCGGTGAAGATGCGGGAGCGGATGTGGAAGCGAACGCCTTCACCGTTCTCGAGCGAGAACATGCCGCCGCGGCCATTGACGACATCGAGCGTGAGCTGCGTGTGCTTCCAGTACTCGAACTGCGGAGCGGAGATGTAGAAGGGAGTACCGTTCAGCTTGCCCAGGAGCACGTCGTGATCGCTCAGAGGGAACTCGCCCTGGGGATAGCACATGGGCGAGGAGCCGTCGCAGCAGCCGCCGGATTGATGGAACATGACAGGACCGTGCTTCGCTGCGAGCCTGTCGATCAGCTCGAGCGCAGCGGGGGTGGCTTGAACCTGGGCGGGTTGGATCGCGGTGGTCATGCGTTAGCGGGAAGGGCTATGTGGCAGGTTAGCCCGGGTCCGAGAGTCCGGACCCGGGGCACCCGATTCGGACGTTGGTCTAGAAGAAGCCGAGCTTGTTGGGGTTGTAGCTGACGAGGATGTTCTTGGTCTGCTGGTAGTGGTCGAGCATCATCTTGTGGTTTTCACGGCCGATGCCGGACTGCTTGTAGCCGCCGAAGGCCGCGTGCGCGGGATAGAGGTGGTAGCAGTTGGTCCAGACGCGGCCGGCCTCGATGCCGCGGCCCATGCGGTAGGCGCGGTTCATGTCGCGCGTCCACAGGCCGGCGCCGAGGCCGTAAAGCGTGTCGTTGGCGATCTCGAGGGCTTCGGCTTCGTCCTTGAAGGTGGTGACGGAGACGACGGGGCCGAAGATCTCCTCCTGGAAGATGCGCATCTTGTTATGACCTTCGAAGATGGTGGGCTGTACGTAGTAGCCGTTGCGCAGGTTGCCTTCGAGGATGTTGCGCTCGCCACCGGTGAGGACCTTTGCGCCTTCCTGCTTGCCGATGTCGATGTAGCTGAGGATCTTCTCGAGCTGTTCGGACGAGGCCTGTGCGCCGATCATGGTGTCCTTCTCGAGCGGCGAGCCCTGCTTGATGGCTTCGACGCGCTTGATGGCGCGCTCCATGAAACGGTCGTAGATGGACTGCTGGATAAGCGCACGCGAAGGACAGGTGCAGACCTCGCCCTGGTTGAGCGCGAAGAGTGCGAAGCCCTCGAGTGCCTTGTCGAAGAAGGCATCGTCTTCGTTCATGACGTCGGCGAAGAAGATGTTGGGGCTCTTGCCGCCGAGCTCGAGCGTCACGGGGATGAGGTTCTGCGAAGCGTACTGCATGATGAGGCGGCCGGTGGTGGTTTCACCGGTGAAGGCGATCTTCTTGATGCGTGGGCTGGTAGCGAGGGGCTTGCCGGCCTCGAGGCCGAAGCCGTTGACGATGTTCAGGACGCCCGGAGGAAGGATGTCGTCGATGAGCTCCATCAGGATGAGGATGGAGAGCGGTGTCTGCTCCGCAGGCTTGAGGACGATGCAGTTGCCCGCGGCCAGCGCTGGAGCGAGCTTCCATGCAGCCATGAGGATGGGGAAGTTCCATGGGATGATCTGGCCGACGACGCCGAGGGGCTCGTGATAGTGATACGCGACGGTCAGCTCGTCGAGCTGCGAAAGGGCGCCTTCCTGCGCACGGATGCAGCCGGCGAAGTAGCGGAAGTGCTCGATGGCGAGCGGGATGTCGGCGGCCATGGTCTCGCGGATGGGCTTGCCGTTGTCCCAGGTTTCGACTGTAGCGAGCTCGATGAGGTGTTCGCCCATACGGTCGGCGATGCGCTCGAGGGCGCGGGCGCGGTCGGCGGCAGAGCTGCCACCCCACGCGGCGCGGGCGGCGTGGGCTGCGTCGAGGGCGAGATCGACATCCTGCGTGTTGGAGCGAGCGATCTGGCAGAGGACTTCGCCGGTGACGGGAGTGACGTTGTCGAAGTACTGGCCACTGACGGGCGCGACCCAGCGACCGCCGATGTAGTTGTCGTAGTGCTTGCGAAGATTGAGGGTTCCGGTGGCGGGATTGACGAGCGAGCTTGTGGCCATGGGGAGGCTCCTTGGATGATTCCGGATGGATCGCGCGTGGGCTGACCTTCGTGGCGTGCGAAGGTGAAAGACCCGCCGCGCGCAGAATCATACGCTCCGGGAGTGATGGCTGGACACGGCCCGGCAAGCGGCTTTGACGGCGGCCACGAGGACGCACTCACTGTTTCAAGACGGTGAATTTCAGGTGTGGAGGTTCAGGCTGATGCCGGTTCCGTCGAGGAGCCTTGGATGGCTTCCCTGGCCTTCGCGGAACTCTTTGTGAAGGGCAGGAGATGCAGCAGGATGCCGAGTGCTCCGTTGCTGCAGGAGACGGCGGTCATCCAGCGGCTCTCGCGGTAGAAGCCGAAGGCGAAGAACAACATCAGGAAGAACAGGTGGAAGTAGACGGGCGCGAAGGTGGCGAGTGAGGGGATGGTGCGGCGCGGTCTGGGTCTGCGCGCCCAGCCTGTGACGGCGGTGATCAACAGCAGCGCGGCGAAGAGAGAGAAGCGTCGCGGGGAGGTGATGCTGAGGTGACGCGCGACGAAGGGGTAGAGAAGTACTTCGTTGAAGGTGAGCACGAGCTGCGAGGCGATGAGGCTGAGTGCTGCGACGAGTGGGAACTGCCAGGCGGCGATCCTGTGGTGCTGGGTGTGGTCATGGCGGACGATGAGTCGCTCGAACCAGCGGCTGAAGAAGGAGTAGCCGAAGACCACGGTGATCCAGCCGACGAAGTTGCCGTAGGGGATGCCGAACCACTGCGTGGTGAGCGCGTTGTATTGCGGGGGCCAGTTCCAGTGCCACATGTGCAGGCGGTAGGCGACGACATCGAGCGAGAGGTCAACGTTGAGCGCGAGCAGCGTATCGAGCGCGGCAGCGGCCTGCCAGGGCAGGCGAAGGGCGTCGCTGAAAATGCGCGAGACGTACATGATGACGGCCCAGTCGCAGCCGATGCAGAGAGGGATGTTGAACGGAGCGTGGCCGAGCATGATGCCGAAGTGGCCGTAGGTGTAGCTGTGCGAGCGGACCTCGAGGTACTCGAGCAGAAGACCGAAGCCGAGCCCGCCGAAGATGTACGAGAGTGAGCCGATGCGGCCGCGGCGGATGGCGTGCGCGAGGCAGAGCGCGAGCATCGCGTAGCTGGAGAGCTCGAACGCGGGAAAGACCCACGCGGGCGCGGGGCCATAGGGAATGCCAGGGAAGGGCAGCATGGCTGCGGATAGTGTAGCCGCAGCCATGCGGGCAGCAGGCTAGTTGAAGCCGCGGCGGGTGCGGTTGAAGGCCTTTTCGGCGAGGGCTTCCTTCTCGCGTTCGCGGGAGCGTTCGCCCATGTTGGCGGCGTCTTCGTTGCGGCGGCGTTTTTCGCCGGCGGTGAACGTGCGGGCTTCGGAGCGGGAGATCTTCTTGTGGGCGGTCATGCCTTCGAGGAGGAACTCTGCGGCGGAGACGGCGACCTCGACGGGTGTGCGGCTGGTGACCTTGAGCGGCGTGAGCTTGTCGAAGAGGCCCTGGATCTCCTGCATGGTGGTGAAGATGGTCTGCGAGGGCTGCTTGTCGTTGAGTTCGACGGCGCCGCCGAGGTTGAACCACTGCTCGATCTGCTGGGTGTTGGTGTCGGCGAAGTAGCCATCGTAGATCTGCGCGACGGCCTGGCGGATGATCTCGCGCACCACGATCTCGGAGCCCTTGAGCTCGCCTTCGTACTCGAGCTCGATCTTGCCGGAGATACCGGGGAGTGCGGCGTAGATGTCGCCGACGCGGGGCACGACGAGCGACTCGCCATGGATCAGGGCGCGGCGTTCGGCGTTCGAGAGCACAAGCTCCATCGTCGAGATGGGGAGCCGCTGCGAGACGCCGGAGCGCTTGTCCACCTTCTTATCATCGCGCGCGATGAAGGCGATCTGCTCGACGATCTGGCGGATGTAGTGCGGGATCTGGATGTTCTCAATGGTGGGGCCGGACTGCTTGGGCACATCGACGTAGGTGCGTGCGGTCCAGGCCTCCTGCGCGGTGATCTCGATGGCCTCTTCGACGGACTCGGGATAGTGCGTGCGAATCTCAGAGCCGATGCGGTCCTTGAGGGGGGTGACGATCTTGCCGCGCGCGGTGTAGTCCTCGGGGTTCGCGGAGAAGACAATGGCCACGTCGAGCTCGAGGCGGACGGGGTAGCCCTTAATCTGCACGTCGCCCTCCTGCATGATGTTGAAGAGGGCGACCTGGATCTTGCCCGCCAGGTCGGGGACTTCGTTGATGGCGAAGATGCCGCGATTGGCACGGGGCAGCAGGCCGTAGTGCATGGTGAGCTCGGAGCCGAGCTCGTGGCCGGAACGTGCGGCCTTGATGGGATCAACATCGCCGATCAAGTCGGCCACGGTGACGTCGGGCGTGGCGAGCTTTTCGACGTAGCGGTCTTCGGGAGTCAGGTACTCGATGGGGGTTTCGTCGCCGAGTGCGGCGATGAGGTCCTTGGAGAACTTGCTCAGCGGCTTGTAGGGGTTGTCGCGCAGCTCGGAGCCGGCGACGTAGGGCGTGAAGGGATCGAGCAGGGCGGTCAGCGAGCGCAGGATGCGGGACTTGGCCTGACCGCGGAGGCCGAGCAGGATGAAGTTGTGCTTGGAGAGCACGGCGTTGACGACCTGCGGAATGACCGTGTCGTCGTAACCGACGATGCCTGGGAAGAGCGATTCTCCGGCTTTGGAGCCACCGGGCGCGATCTCGCGCAGGCGGCCGATGAGGTTGTCGCGCAGCTCATCCTTGACGCTGCGTCCCACGCGTTCCGGCGTGAATTCCGAGGTGCGAAGCTGGCCGAGGGTGCGCGGGAGGGTGGGAATCGCCATGTTCTGAGTATAGATGTGGCGCGAAGGTCAAAGTTGCGCGCGGAGTGCTGGCGAGGCGTTTGGGATGCGCGATGCGCACGCAATGGCGCAACGGCATCGCCGCATGGAACGGCGCACGGATGCCGGAGCTTTCGTCCTGGCGTCGATCGTGTTGAGTGATCTGTAGCCTGCAATGCCGTTTGGGCGACAGACTGGCGTATTCGGTCGGAGGCAGAAAGGTCCCAGGCGCGGGTGTCAGCCCGCTAGCAGTTGTCGGCGCCCGCGAGGCAACGACTATCCGGTGGAACCTGAGGCGGAGTTTCGTCGACGAGCTTGTAGTCGGTAGGCACCTGCATCATGTCGGCCGAAGGCTCCGCGCGCTCGATCTGGGTGACGGCGACGAGTTGCTCGCCGGTGCGGGGATCGTTGTGCCGAATGATGAGGTAGATCGAGAGCTCGGCCGAGTACCAGTACTCGTCGGTGATGGTGACGGGTTTGCCGGTGCCGCTCTGGTCGGCGGGGACGATGCGGGTCTTGCGGGTTCCGGTGAGGGTAACGCCGCCGAGGTTTTGATCGCCGAGAGCCGTGACGGTGACGCCGGGAAACTTAGGCTGCTGGTCTGGCGGACGCATCATTGCCGGCGTTGACGGAGGCCGCGGCAGTACGCTCTGGCGCGCGATGTGCGTTGCCGTTTCGGTGTAGATGTTCTCGCGCGTGTTGGGGTCGTAGAAGTGCGCGGAGATGAGCCGGGGTTTGCCGTTGAACGTGGAGGGTACAAGCGCGCGGCGCTCGTTGCGGATGCGTCCCGAGGAGGAGCGCGCGATGTGGTTCTCCGTCTTGACGACACGCTCGGTGCCGTCGGGCATCACCTGGTGGGAGACGATCTGGACCGAGGCAGTGAAGGGCGCGTTGGGGATGGGGGTGACGAAGATGCCGTCGATGTGGATCTGTACGCCACGGTAGTCGCGGGGCATAGGAGTGCGCGGGGTGGCCGGGGCGTTGGGCGCGGAGGTGATTGAGGGCGTCTGCGCGTGGCTGGTCAGCGCAGCGGAAGCGAAGAGGACAGGAGCCAGCAGAAGCCAGGCGCGACGCAGCATCACAGGGGACCTCAGGAGATTGACGTCGCGAGAAGAATATAGCGCGCGGGCTTCCGGGTGAAGAGGCAATTTGCGAAAGGTGCGGTTTCGTGTTGACGCCAAGTCCCGAAGGAAGGCCGTGGCCGGCGTCTGCGCGGTTATACTCGCAGCACATCAACACTTCAGCTGCTCGGGAGACGTATGCGCCAGCGTGTTCGCGGTGGACTTGTCCTTGTTGCCTTGGTTGCGGTCGCGCTTGCCCATGGGCAGAAGTTGACGCCTGCACCTCCGCGCTCGCCGAGCGATGGCGGAGGCCCGTACACGCGGCTGGTGATTCGTGGGATCACGGTGATCGATGGCACGGGCGCGGCGCCGATGGGGCCGGTGGATGTGGTGGTGGAAGGCAATCGCATCGTGGATGTGGTGAGCGTGGGCGTGCCGCATCGGCCGATACGGGACAAAGGACGGCCAGCGAAGGGTGAGCGGGAGATCGATGGTACCGGCAAGTACCTGATGCCGGGATTCGTCGACACGCATGTGCACTACGGCACTCCGGACAAGGCTCCGGATGCGGAGTACATGAACAAGCTGTGGCTGGCGAGTGGTGTGACGACGGTGCGTGGCGTGCCGGGCGGCGGGCTCGACTGGACGCTGAAGGAGCGCGAGCGCAGCGCGAAGAACGAGATCACGGCGCCGAGGATCTATGTCTATCAGCCGGCGTTTACGGGCGATGGATGGAAGGACAAGCCGGAGAAGACTCCGGAGCTGGGGCGGGAGTGGGTGCGGTTCCTCGCAGGCAAAGGCGCGGATGGCATCAAGCTGTTTGGCGGAGATCCCGATGTGGTCGCGGCGATCCTGGATGAAGGCAAGAAGTACAAGCTGGGATCGCTGGCGCACCTGGGACAGGAGAGCGAGCCGCGGCTGACGGCGATCGACGCGACGAGGCTGGGGCTGCGCACCGTGACGCACAGCTATGGGTTGTTCGAGTCGATGCTGACGCAGACCACGGTGCAGGATTATCCCGCGGACCAGAACTACAACGACGAGCAGATGCGTTTTGGGCAGGTGGCGAGGAACTGGGACAAGATTGCGCAGCGCGGCAGTCCGCAGTGGAATGGATTGATCGACGAGTGGGTGAAGGGCGGCACGGTGCTGAACCCGACGTTCACGATCTACTCGGCCGGGCGCGACCTGATGCGCGCCTACACTGCGGAGTGGCACGACCAGTACACGCTGCCGTCGCTGATGCAGTACTACCAGCCCAATCGCGAGAACCATGGATCGTTCTTCTATAACTGGACGACCGAGGATGAGGTCGCGTTCAAGAACTACTTCCGCATCTGGATGGAGTTCATCAACGACTTCAAGAACGCGGGTGGGCACGTGACGGTGGGCACCGACGCGGGCTTCATCTATCAGACGTATGGGTTCACCTACATCCAGGAGTTGGAGATGCTGCGCGAGGCGGGGTTTACGCCGCTGGAGGTGATCCGGTCGGCGACGCTCTATGGCGCCGAGGAACTGCAGAGCCCGAAGCAGGACACGGTGGACTTTGGGATCATTCGCCCGGGCAAGCTGGCGGACATGGTGATCGTCGGGGAGAACCCGCTGGCGAACCTGAAGGTGCTGTATCCGACGGGATGGATGCGGCTGAACGATGCGACCGGAAAGACGGAGCGCGTGGGTGGGATCGAGTACACGATCAAGGATGGCATCGTGTTCGACTCGAAGAAGCTGCTGGGGGATGTGGCGGAGATGGTGGCGAAGCAGAAGGCCGCGATCAAGGGGCCGGTTACGTTGCAGGGGGTCAGTAAGACTTACTAGAAATTGGGGCTGCCGACGTCGCCGTTGGTTTGACTAACAATTCATGAGACCGCAGGCACTGACGTGTCTCCGGCTACCGAAGCTCGAAGGACTCCAGACTTTGGGGATGGAGCGGTACGTAGTCGTCCTCGTTGAAGTCACGGTATCCGGCCCTCAGTTCCGCTCCGGGGCGCGCGCCCTCGATGATCGCCAGAGTTTTCTCAAACGTCGGTTCGGGCGTGTTGGTGTGAATGAAGATGTTGAAGATGCCCGTGCCGAAGTCATGTCCGTCGACCAATACATCCGGATCGTCTCCGAAACCGGAACGGAGTAGTTCCTCAAGGGGCTGCAGTTCGTTGAAGCTTTCCATTGTTGAAGATTCAAACTCAATCACGAGTTGATGCTGTGGGGCGCCCATGCCCGCATTATCGCTACCGAATTTTGGGACCACAAGCCAGGTGCGCAGAAAGATACGTGCGGTCGTGGCTGAAACGGTTGATTCGTGTCGGTGCAGTGAATGACTTCGGGGTCCTTCGGCTTCGGCTCGCAAAGGCGCGAGCCTTCGCTCAGGATGACAATTTTGGGGGAAGAAAGCGAAAGGGCGCAGCTTGTTGGCTGCGCCCTTCTTCCTCTCAGTACCACCCGAGAGATGCCGGTGAACGCTTGGCTCGCGGTTGCGAGGGCGTTCGATTTGGTTTGAGCTCGTGTTTGAGGGCCCGGGGCTGAAGCCCTTTTCCGGGCGGCCTGTTCCGCGAGCTAACGCCCGCTGCTACTCCCTTACAGCGAGCTCATGTTGTGGAGGAACTCCTGGTTGTTGCGGGTCTTGCCGAGCTTGTCGGAGAGAAGCTCCATGGCTTCGACCGGCGAGAGCGGGTTGAGGACCTTGCGGAGGATCCAGGTGCGCTGCAGATCGTCCTTGGGGATGAGCAGCTCTTCCTTACGGGTTCCCGAGCGCTGGATGTCGATCGCGGGGAACACTCTCTTATCGACCAGCTTGCGGTCGAGGATCACTTCCATGTTGCCGGTGCCCTTGAATTCTTCGAAGATGACTTCGTCCATTCTGGAACCGGTGTCGACGAGGGCGCTGGCAATAATCGTCAAGCTACCACCTTCCTCGATGTTGCGGGCCGCGCCGAAGAAGCGCTTTGGCCTTTGCAGCGCGTTGGAATCGACACCGCCGGAGAGGACTTTGCCTGAGGGCGGGACGATGGTGTTGTAGGCGCGGGCGAGGCGGGTGATGGAGTCAAGCAGGATGACGACGTCGCGCTTGTGCTCGACGAGGCGCTTGGCCTTTTCGATGACCATCTCGGCGACCTGGACGTGGCGTGCTGCGGGCTCGTCGAAGGTCGAGCTGATAACTTCGCCCTTGACGCTACGCTGCATGTCGGTGACTTCTTCCGGGCGCTCGTCGATGAGCAGGACGATGAGGACGACTTCGGGGTGGTTCGCGGTGATCGAGTTGGCGATCTGCTGCATCAGGACGGTCTTGCCGGTGCGCGGCGGAGCGACGATGAGACCGCGCTGGCCCTTGCCGATGGGGCATAGCAGATCCATGACGCGGCCGGAGATGGCCTCGCGCACGGTCTCCATCTTGATGCGCTCCTGCGGGTAGAGCGGCGTCAGGTTGTCGAAGAGAATCTTGTTGCGGGTCTCTTCGGGCGACTCGAAGTTGATGGCCTCGATCTTAACCAGGGCGAAGTACTTTTCGCCTTCGTGGGGGCTGCGGACGTTGCCGCTGATGGTGTCGCCTGTCTTGAGGTCGAACTTGCGGATCTGCGAGGGCGAGACGTAGATGTCATCGGGGCCTGGCAGGTAGTTGTAATCGGGCGAGCGGAGGAAGCCGTAGCCATCGGGGAGGATTTCGAGCACTCCCTCGGCGAAGATGTGGCCTTCTTTTTCGCTCTGAGCCTGAAGGATTTTGAAGATGAGGTCCTGCTTGCGCAGGCCGCTGGTGCCGGCGATATCGAGGGCGCGGGCCAGCTTGCCGAGCTCGGCAATGGACTTCTCTTTAAGCTCGGCGATGGTCATGAGTTCCTGGGTGCTTTCAGTGGACATGGTTCAACTTTTCTTTGGAAGGGGATATGGGTCTTGCAGGGAGCGGGAACCCGCTCGGGTGTTGCGGCAAGGATGTTGCAGAGGAACGAACGGACGACAGATGAGAACAGCAACAGCGGACGTGCTCAAACCTGAAAGGTCTTGGCAACCTCAGCGCAGAAGGTAGGAACTAGGAAGATTGGAGACAGCCTAGCAGAGAAGCGTTGCTTGCGAAAGAGCCGCGATGCCTCCCGGAGTGCCCTGATTTGCACAGGATGGGTACTTCCGGGAGGTGGGAGCGCCACGGTTCGGTCCGGTTGGACCTCGTTGGCGGGCGGCGAAACGACAAGCTGATCAAGTCTGTGGCTGGAGTCTGAGTGGAGTGAAACTAAGCGGCACGCCGGGAAGGAATCGCGAGGTCCGCCTCGACCTGCTCGCTCATCGGGACGGTGTCCTTGAAGCGATCGAGAACCTCATTGGTGGTGTCCTGGAGGCGGGTGTTCGGCTTATGCAGCTTGCGGGTCGCCTTGGAGGCGAGCTGGCAGAGCTTATAGCGGTTCGTGACGTGGGTGAGGGCTCCAAAAATCAGATCTGAGCGCATGAGATGTTTTCTCCTTGGCAAGGGATTGGCCTGGGTCGTCTTGTCCGTTTGGGACCCTTTGGGCGAATAGCTTGAGCGGTGATTCAGCTGGGGACGTTCGTACTTGCAACAGGGCTGCACGCTGAGGATCCCGCTTCGCTGGCGAGGCCAGCTTCTTGATCCTCGTTCCTTGATTAGACGTGTCCGGAGGGTGCAAGGGCGCAAGTCCTTTGCGAGCCGGACAGGCGATAACGTCATCGGCCCAGGTCCGCCTGCTGATCAGGCCTGTTCCTCAAACTTTATCGGGTTCCCGCAGATACCCAGAACTCGAGCATGCACACGAAGGGGTAAACCGCCGATCGGGGGCGAGCACTACGAACTGAGGCTGGCTGTGGGGATGCAGCAGAGCCGCTGGTGTCAGTCAAAGGAAAGCCCGGGAAGCGAACCGCAAGGAACGCAGACGGGAGGAATTTCGTGCCTCTGGCTGACTACCTTATGCACCATACCGCTTGCTATGGCTCGGGTCAATCCCTTTTTCTGTTGGAAAGATCGGGGGAAATTCCAAAATCGGGAGGTTTTGGAAGCGGGAATCAAACAAGGGCTTTGTTTTTCAGTGGGATACCTGATGACGCGAGTGATCGTATCACGACCAATGGCTCCGGTCGAGGGTCCTGTATTGAATGGCTTCGGCGAGGTGCTGGACGGTGATGGAAGGTGCGGCGGCCAGGTCGGCGACGGTGCGGGCGACCTTGAGGATGCGGTCGTGGGCTCGGGCGGAGAGCCCCTGGGAGACCATGGCGCGTTCCAGCAGGCGCTCGGCTTCGCTGGAGAGCTCGCAGAAGATTCTGATCTGCTGGGTCGACATCTGGGCGTTGGAGAAGACCTTTTGCCTGGGTGCGGTGCGGGAGGAGCCTCGACTGCGGGGATCGGAGGCCGGTGGGGGAGGCTGTCTGCCGGAATCCGGAGCGTTGGCGTGGAAGCGGGCGTGCTGGCGCTCGCGCGCGGCGAGGACGCGGGAACGGATCTCGGCGGAGCCTTCCTGGGCGGAGCCGCCGCGCAGCTCCTTATATTGCACGGCTGGGACCTCGATATGGATATCGATGCGGTCGAGAAGAGGGCCGGAGACGCGGGAGATGTAGCGCTGGATGAGGGGCGCAGTGCAATGGCAGCGGCCGGAGGGATCTCCGCGGTAGCCGCAGGGGCAGGGGTTCATCGCCGCCGCAAGCATGAAGCGCGCCGGGAAGCTGAGCGACATGGAGGCGCGGGCGATGGTGACCTGCCCGTCTTCGAGCGGCTGGCGCATGACCTCGAGGACGTTGCGGGGAAACTCGGGGAGCTCGTCGAGGAAGAGCAGGCCGTTGTGGGCGAGAGAGACCTCGCCGGGGCGGGGGATGATGCCTCCGCCGATGAGGCCTGCGTCGGAGACGGTGTGGTGAGGCGCGCGAAAGGGGCGCTGTGTGACGAGGCCCGCATCCTTATCCAGCACGCCCGCGACAGAGTGGATCTTGGTGGTCTCGAGGGCTTCCTCGAAGGTGAGCGGAGCGAGGATGGAGGGCAGCCGCTTGGCGAGCATGGTCTTGCCGCTGCCGGGCGGGCCGATCATGAGGATGTTGTGGCCGCCAGCTGCGGCGACCTCGAGGGCACGTTTGGCCACGAGCTGTCCCCGGACGTCGCGGAAGTCGGGGAGCGCATGCTCGGAGCCCGCGAGAAGCTGTTTCGTGTCGACGCGCAGTGGCTTGGCGAACATGGACTGCTTGCCCGAGGCAAAGCCGTTGAGGAGCTCGCGGACCTCGAGCAGCGAGCGGACGGGGAAGACGTCGACTCCATCGACGACGGCGGCTTCGCGGGCGTTTGCGGCGGGCAGGATGACGTTGCGGATGCCGGCGGCTCGCGCGGCGATGGCGATTGGAAGCACGCCCTGGACCTCGCGGAGGGTGCCGTCGAGTCCGAGTTCGCCGACGAGGACGAAGTCGTGGACTTCCTTGATCGTCAGCGCGCCATAGGCGCCGAGGATGCCGATGGCGATGGGGAGATCGAAGCCCGAGCCTTCCTTCTTCAGGTCGGCGGGCGCGAGGTTGATGGTGATGCGGGTGGTGGGGAGATCGAAGCCGGAGTTGCGGATGGCGGAGCGGACACGGTCACGCGACTCGCGTACGGCGGCATCGGGCAGACCTACGGTGGAGAACTCGTCCTTCTCGGTCTTGTATCCGGCGAAGTCGATCTCAACGTCGATGAGGTGCGCGTCGATCCCATAGACCGCGGCGCTGCGAGTCTTGAAGAGCATGATTTGAACCGGTACTCGGAGTAGGAAGCGGTTGCGGGTGAGTGTAGCACCCGGTACCGGCGGTGGAGGGAAGTTGTGGGCGACGGTCGTCGTGGGATGGGGTAGGCTGTGGGCTGAGAAAACAGCGGAAGGGCCGGTGAACCAAAGGAAGGCTGAGCCGCATCGAAGTCCCTGACCCGTTTGTGACGCATGATGTTGAAGGGCAAGGCCGATTGCTGCTGCGGCAGCCGGACGAAAGAAGGTGGCGAAGGTGAACGAGATGACGACGAGGAAGTACACCGGGCCCGTGGCGGAACTGCGGGGGAGCCTCGCATGGCGCCGCGTGCCGCGGCTGGGATTGGCGGGCGTTGCGGCGATGGCGCTGATGAGCGTGGCCGCGGGCGTAGCGCAGGGACAGGGCAAATCGAAGCCTGCAACGAGCAGTGCGGACGGGGCCGTGGTGGGCGAGGTGACTCGCACCAAGGCCGACGCTATCGCGCAGTCGTGGCAGCTGCTGTCCGACGCGGTGCATGACGACAAGCACGTGGATCTTCAGATCCAGGCGCTGGGTGCGCTGGGCACGCTGGGTACAAACTCCAAGGCGGCTGAGCTGATCACGGATGCTTTCTCGGCGAAGGATGTTGATACGCGAACCGCAGCGGTGCTGGCGGCCGGGCAGACAGGGAACCACGCGCTGGATGGGCACCTGCGCGAGGCGCTGAATGCTCCAGAGCCGCAGGTGGCGTTTGCCGCAGCGACGACGCTGTGGAAGATGGGCGACCACTCGGGAGAGGACCTGCTGCTGGCCGTTGTCGATGGAGACCGCAAGGCCTCGGCACCGCTGGTGGGTGGAAGCATGCACCAGGCGAGTCGCGAGATGCACAACCCTGCGTCGATGGCCAAGCTGGGTGCGGAGACGGGAGCTTCGCTGCTGCTGGGGCCGTTTGGTTTCGGCGTGACGGCGTATGAGTACATCAAGAAGAACGGCGGCGATACGGCGCGGGTGCAGGCGGTGGAAGACATCGCGCAGATACATCTGCCGGAGACGCGAGCCACGCTGGAGGCGGCGCTGGAAGACAAGGACCCGACGGTTCGTGCGGCGGCGGCCAAGGCGATGCGCAGCTATCACGATGAGAAGGCGCAGCACTCGCTGGCGCAGCTGTACTTCGATACGAAGAAGCCGGTGCAGTTCAGCGGAGCGGCGGCGTACCTGGTGAGTGCGGGTGCGGTCGCGATGCCCGCGCCGAGTCCTGCGGACCACACGGGCAACTGAGCGGGGAAGACTAAGGGGCGTCGAGGCGGGTCGGAGTATCGGCCCGCCTTGTTGTGTTTGGTTCGTCCGACCAACCGGTCTGAGGATGGGACGTGGAGCGCGCAGCGCCCTACAATGGAGCATCGGGCGGGTGCATGCAGACAAGTCTCTTCGAACTCTTCAAGATTGGTATTGGACCTTCGAGCTCACACACGGTGGGACCCATGCGCGCGGCGCTGGCGTTCGTGCGCGAGCTTGCGCGTCGTGCAGAGTATGGCTCGAGGATCACGGTGGACTTGTATGGTTCTCTGGCGCTGACAGGCGTGGGACACGCGACGGATCGCGCCATCGTGATGGGGCTGCTGGAGGAGTCGCCGGACACGGTGGACCTCGATGGCATTGAGGCACGGATCGACGCGCTGAAGGAATCGAAGACGTTGACGTTGCTGGGCAAGCATGCGATCGCGTTTGATCCCGCGACGGACCTGCGCTTTCATCGCGACCGGATGTATCCGGATGGCGTGGAGACGCACCCCAACGGGATGCGCTTTGCGACGCTCGATGAGGCCGGAGCGGTTCTCTTCGAGCAGGTGTACTACTCCATCGGAGGCGGGTTCATTCTTACGGCTGAGGAGTTCGCGAACAAGGCCAGTGCTGCAGGGGATCGCGTAGTGCCGTATCGCTTCACGAGTGCAGCGCAGTTGCTGCAGCTTGGCGTCGAGCATGGCAAGACCATTGCGGAGATGGTGCTCGCGAACGAGGTCGCACTGCTGAGTGATGCGACGATCGCGCGCCGCATCGACCGCATCGTGTCGCCGTTTCGTCCGGGGAATGAAGCTCCGCCATCGCTGGAATCGATGACCCCGGAGGAGCAGATTGAGGCTGCCGTGCTGACGTTGTGGCGGGCGATGGAGGACTCGATTGAGCGCGGCAAGCAGACGGAAGGCACACTGCCGGGTGGGCTGAATGTGCGGCGTCGTGCTCCGGGTTTGGCTCGCCGGCTAGCGAGGATGGATGAGGCGGGAGCGCATCGCGACCCGCTGGCTCCGCTGGATGATGTGACTCTGGCCGCGATGGCGGTGAACGAAGAGAACGCTGCGGGGGGGCGCGTGGTGACTGCACCGACGAATGGCGCGGCAGGTGTTGTGCCGGCGGTGGCGTACTACTTTCTGCGCCATGCTTCGCACGGACTGAGCGATATCGAGAAGGAACGCGGGTTGCTGCGATACTTCCTGGCCTCGGCTGCGATCGGCGTGCTCTATAAGGAGAACGCGAGCATCTCCGGTGCGGAGGTTGGCTGCCAGGGTGAAGTGGGTGTGGCGTGCTCGATGGCGGCGGGTGGTCTTGTTGCGGCGCTGGGTGGCGACAACGACGCAGTAGAGCATGCGGCTGAGATCGGCATGGAACATAACCTCGGGATGACGTGTGATCCGATTGCGGGGCTGGTGCAGATTCCGTGCATCGAGCGCAATGGCATGGGCGCGGTGAAGGCGGTCAATGCCTCGCGCCTGGCGATGAACGATCCGGGCGTGCACAAGATCTCGCTGGATCAGATCATCGATACGATGTACCGCACGGGGATGGATATGCAGTCGCGGTACAAGGAGACTAGCCTCGCGGGGCTGGCGCTGAACATCATCGAATGCTGAGGTTGTGACGAGGGGCGTGCATCTGCATTTTCATCCTGTCCCTGAATGGAGCGCTGGCCTAGCCGCCATGCGGATGACGCTCGTCATGGCTTCGCTATGCCTCAGTGGCGGCTTGACTCGGTAAACGAGGGGGGGCTAGTTTTTTCTTATGTCGGTCGCCCTTACCCCCGAACAGGAACAACGACTGCAGCACCTGGCCGCTCAAACATCCCTCTCGCCTGACGAACTGGCGCAGAGGGGTGTTGACCGATTCCTCGATCAGGAAGAAGAGTTGCTCCTTGCGGTGAAGCGCGGAGATGAAGACATCGCGGCAGGCCGGACAGTTGAGCACGAGGTCGTTGTGGCTCGAATCGAGAACCTGCTTCACGGCCGATGAGAATCGTCTGGACAGAGAGCGCGGCGGACGATCTTGCTTCGATTGTGGAACACATCTCTGAAGATAGTGTCGAGGCTGCAAGATCGGTGGCTCGGGCCATCTTTGCGGGCGTTCTGAACCTACGCCAGATGCCGCATGTTGGACGAAAACGATCCGCGGACAATTCGAGAGAACTTGTCTTTGCTCCGTGGCCCTATGTGGTCTTGTATGAGGTCTCCGGCGACCGGATCTACGTGAAGGCGATCCGACACACCTCACGCGACTGGTCCAGATAGGCTTCCACGCTACAAGGAGACGAGCCTTGCGGGGCTTGACGCAACATCATCGAGTGCTGAGCGCGTCGAGGCTGTGATACCGTCTTTCGCATGCGATGGCAGAGCCTGATCTTCGCCGCAGCGCTTCTCTGTGCGCGCATGGCCGTGGCACAGGGCAATCGGGGGCCATCGACTGCGGCCGAGCGTGCGCGGGCTCTCGCTGCGATTGGGGATCTGGAGCAGCACCCTTTGGGCGACAAGGCGCAGGAGGAGCGGTCATGGCTGCTTCGGTGGTTGACCGAGGTTCCTGATGTGCATGTGCTCACGTGCATCGTGGTGCCGGGCATGAGCAAAGGGAACAACCGTACGGGGTCGCTGATCCTCTTCCAGATGATGGCGGGCGGAGCGCGCTATGCGATCGAGCACAAGGACGAGCCGGACAATCCTGTGGCCCAGTTTCAGGCTGGAGTGCGCAGCGGCCTGAGGGCGTACGAGATGGTAGTAGCGGCGAACCCGAGCAATCGGCAGGCCGGGATGGAAGAGGTTCTGCAGCTGAGCAAGGCAGGCGAACTGGACGCGTGGGTGGCGCAGCGAGTCGCGACGGTCTGCATGTCCGCCCCGAAGGGTCACTAGAACCGGCCGACGTTGATCCAGTAGCGTGTCGCGAGGGTGATGCGGTCCTCGACCGCATAGCGTGAGAAGACGTCACGAAGGCGGCCTTCGAATTCGGGGAAGCGTGGATCCTCTGGTAACGGGGAGTGCGACAACGAGCGCATGAGACCCAGGAGTTCAGGCCAGGTGAGGAGCATTGCGCCTTCGATCTGTTCCTGGCGATAGTCGCGGACGAGGAACTCCGGGAGCCTTGCGTACTTCGCGTAGGCGTCGCGTGTGCTGTTGCCGCTCGAGGTCATGGAACGGAGCAACGCCTCGATAGCGAGGTTGGCGTCGAGCGCATCATCGGCGCGTCCGAAGGCGACGCTGACGAACCAGCCATCGGTCCTGAGGATGCGGCGGGCTTCGGCCATTGCCTGGTCGACATCGAACCAATGGAAGGCGCGGCCGCAGCAGACGAGATCGATGCTGTGCGCGGCGATGGTGGTGGCTTCGGCGGTTCCATCGACGACCTGGAGAAGATGCTGACCGGGGTGAAGCAGGATGCAGGCCCGACGCATCTCGGCGTTGGGTTCGACGGCGAAGACCGAGTTGCCGTTGGCGAGGAAGATGTCGGCGAGCATGCCGGTGCCTGCACCGATGTCGGCGATGAGCCAATCCGGCGTGAGGTCGCACCATTCGCGAAGGCGTGGCAGCACGATCGATGCGTCGTAGCGCTCGCGATACTGGTCGTAGTCGGCGGCGCGACCAGTGAAGCGGCGGGTGTTGTCGAGCATGGAAGTTTGACCCATGGAGGTTTGACGCATGGAAGTTTGACGCATGGAAGCGCAGCGACGCACGCGTTTCGGATGACTATGATGGATGGCGAATCATGATGACCTTCGATCACCTGGCGATCTTTGTTGTGGACGTGGAGCGCAGTGCGGCGTTCTATGAGCAGGTTTTCGGCTTTGCGCGAATCGCTGAACCCTTCGAGGATGGGCTGCACATCTGGCTCGAGATCGGGCCTGGGAACTCACTGCATATTGTTGGAAATGCGGCGACCGCGAAGACGCAGGAGATCACGCATCACATGGCGTTTCGCACGGACGATCTGCGCGGCTTCATGGAGCGCCTGGATGGGATGGGCGTGGTGTACCGCAACTTTCGAGGCGATGGGAAGGTTGGGCCGCGACGGGACGGAGTGCGACAGCTCTACTTCCAGGATCCAGACCAGTACTGGATCGAAGTGAACGACGGACCCAAGGCGTAGCTTCCGAAGGCAACGGAGAGAGTCAGCAGCGCTCGAGGGCCATGGCGACGGAGTTGCCGCCGCCGAGGCAAAGGGCTGCGATGCCTTTGCGTGCATCGCGGCGCTGCATCTCGTAGAGCAGTGTGACCAGGACGCGAGCGCCACTGGCTCCGATGGGATGACCGATCGCGACTGCGCCACCGTTGACGTTGACCCGAGTGAGATCCAGACCGAGTTCCTTCGTGACGCCAAGGGCCTGCACGCTGAAGGCCTCGTTGAGTTCGAAGAGATCGACTTCGTCGATGGCCCAGCCAGCGCGAGCGAGTACCTTCTGCACACCGGTGACGGGAGCCAGGAGCACCCACTTCGGCGCGACGCCGCTTGTGGCCTGTGCGCGGATCGTTGCAAGCGGCTGGAGGCCGAGCTCGCGTGCTTTGTCCACTGACATGAGGATGACGGCTGCGGCAGCGTCGTTCACGCCGGGGGAGTTGCCGGCGGTGACGGTGCCGTCATTTTTGAAGGCAGGCTTAAGGGAAGCGAGTGCCTCGAGGGATGCATCGTCCCGGATGCTCTCGTCGTGTTGCACGACGGTGGGATGGGCCCCGCGCTTTGTGGAGGGGATGGTGACGGGAACGATCTCTGCGGCGAAGCGACCTGCAGCGCGAGCGGCGGCAGCTTTGCGATGTGAGGCGAGTGCGTACTCATCCTGTTGCTCGCGGGTGATGTTGAGTTTCTCGGCGACGAGCTCGGCGGTCATGCCCATGTGCCAATCATCGCAGGCGCACCACAGGCCATCATGAATCATGGAGTCGATGGCCTGGGCGTCTCCCATGCGTGCGCCTTTGCGCATGGATGGAAGAAGATAGGGCGCGTTGGACATGGACTCCATGCCGCCGGCGACGACGATTTCGCTGTCGCCCTGCGCGATGGCTTGCGCTGCGAGGCCAATGGCCTTGAGCCCGCTGCCGCAGACCATGTTGATGGTGAGAGCTTCCACCGTGTTGGCGAGACCACCACGTAGTGCAGCCTGTCGCGCGGGGTTTTGTCCGAGTCCGGCGGGAAGCACGCAGCCCATGATGCAGTTGTCCGGATCAGAAGAGTGGATGCGGGCACGTTCGACGGCGGCACGCACGGCGATGGCACCCAGATCGATGGTGGTGAGCGAGCTGAGTGCGCCGAGAAATTTTCCGACCGGCGTTCGTGCGGCGCTCACGATGACGACGTCGCGTGATGAAGACATGCGATGCGACTCCTCTACGATGCGAAGCCTTCAGCCTCGGCGCGACAAAGTATACGGCGCAGAGTGGAGCTCTAGCGAGTGGGTTCCGCTCTTGCGGGCTTGATGAAGAATCGCCAGTGTTTATGGGGTGATTTGCGCGCAGGGCAAAGCGAGTGCGTCGAGTGAAGAGCCTCTCGTTGCATCTTCATGCAGGAGGTCGAAGCTGACCGGTGTGATCGGCGACACACGTGACGCACGAAAGTTGCGCGCATGAGGAGGTGAACTCGAGTTCGAATGGATCACTTGCATCGCGACGTGCAACCGTTCCTGCGTGCGTTCGCATGCATTTTTTTCTTGACTCTGTGTCGCGCTAAATCTATACCTTCGTTAGTTGCATCACTGCTCGTGATCGCGACATGGGAGCGCAGGCAAACGCAACCAAGGCAAGGCAACCAAAAAAGGCAACACACTCGGGGACGCCATAGGCGTCCCCGAGGTGTTTAAGAAATGTGCGGACAGTAGACAGTAGAGACGTAGGCAGAGAGAAGAGATGAGCGGAAAGCGATGCGAAGGGTGACGGCGTGATCGCCGAAGGGACGCAGTATCCTGTTGGTATGACGCGACGTCGATGGATCGCCGATGAGTGGAACGACACAACCGCAACGCTGACGGGAGACCAGGCAGTGCATCTCGCGCGTGTGCTGCGTGCGCAGGCCGGGCAGGTGTTCGATGTGGTCGCAGGTGGATTTCTCCGCCGCGCTGAGATCACGAGTGTGGGTGAGCGCGAGGTGGTCTTCTCGCTGGGCGAAGAGCTGGAGATGGATGCATCGTTGCCGGTGCATCTGCTGATGGCGGTGTTCAAGTTCGATCATCTGGAGTGGGGGCTGGAGAAGGCGACGGAGCTGGGCGCGGCGCGCATTACTCCGGTTCTCGCGCGGCGCACGGAGAAGCACCTGGCGCAGGCAGCGGCGAAGCGTGTGGAGCGGTGGCGGAAGATTGTGCGCGAGGCCGCGCAGCAGTCGCGACGCAGCGATGTGCCGGTGGTGGATGATCCTCTGGTCCTGAAGCTCGTAGTGCCTACGGTGGAAGCGACGACGAAGCTGCTGCTCGCGGAGACGGAGCAGGAGAACTCGTTGAGCAGCGTGCTCGCGAGTCAGCCAGTCAGCGAGTTGGCGATGGCCATCGGACCCGAAGGTGGTTGGGCTCCGGATGAGATGAAGCTGTTTGATGAGTCGGGATGGAGAGCGGTGACGCTCGGGCCGCGGATTCTTCGCGCGGAGACTGCGGCGATCGCGGCGCTGGCGGTTTGTGGGGCATTGCTCTAGCTGGTTTCCTGGGGAGTTCAAACCAGATTGCTGTAGAGGTCTGAGGTTTGAGGGGAACAGGTATGAGGTACTCAGCGCTGCGGGGTGGTGTGCATGGGCGGAACGAATTCGGGGGTCCTTCGCCTGCGGCTCAGGATGACGACGAAAGACAAGAAGGGCGGCCGCATGGCCGCCCTTCTGCATTGCTGTTGAGTGTCCGAACTAGCTGAACATCTCCTTGACCTTGTCGAAGAGTCCGCGCGAGGTGGGGGTGTTCTCCATCTTGATCTCGTCGGAGAGCTGCCGAAGGAGATCCTTCTGCAGCTTGTTGAGTTTGGTTGGCGTCTGCACGCGGACCTCGACGATGAGGTCGCCCTTGCCATAGGAGCTGAGGTGCGGCACGCCCTTGCCCTTGAGCTTGAACTCCTTGCCGGACTGCGTACCTTCGGGGACCTTGAGGGTCTCCTTGCCGTCGAGGGTCGGGACTTCGATCTCCGCGCCGAGGGCGGCCTGCGTAAAGCTGATGGGGATCGAGCAGTGGATGTCGTCGCCATCGCGCTCGAAGAACTTGTGCGCTTTGACGGTGAGGACCACGTACAGATCGCCGGGTGCGCCGCCGAAGCGGCCCGCATCGCCTTCGCCGGTGTAACGGATGCGTGTGTCCTGCTCGACGCCGGCGGGTACCTTGACGAGGATCTTGTGCTCGCGCTGAATGCGGGCTTCGCCGTGGCAGGTCTTGCAGGGGTTGCGGACGACGGTGCCGGTACCGCTGCAGATGGGGCACGTGCGCGCGATGGAGAAGAAGCCCTGCTGCGAGCGGACCTGTCCTCGACCGCCGCACTGCTGGCAGGTCTCGGGAGCCTTGCCACCTTCGGAGCCTGAGCCTTCGCAGACTTCGCAGGCTTCGGCGCGACGGATGGTGACTTCGCGCTCGACGCCGAAGACGGCTTCTTCGAACTCGAGGCGCATGTCGAACTTGAGGTCGCGGCCACGCTGCTGACGCGAGGCGCGTCGTCCACCCTGGCCGCCCATGTTGAACATCTCGCCGAAGAGATCGCCGAAGATGTCGTTCAGGTCGGCGCCCTGCTGGAAGGGGCTGCCCTGTCCACCGGGGAAGCCACCGGAGCCGTTGACGCCGGCGTGGCCATAGCGGTCGTAGGCGGCGCGCTTGTCGGGATCGCTCAGTACCCCATAGGCCTCGCTGCAGGCCTTGAACTTCTCTTCGGCCTCAGGATTGTTGGGGTTGCGATCGGGATGATACTGCATCGCGAGCTTGCGATAGGAGGTCTTGATCTCCTGGTCGGAGGCGGTGCGCTCGACGGAGAGGATCTCGTAGTAGTCAAGTTTCATCGTAGGGGGCATGAATCGATTCCAGTGAGTAGAGAGTAGTGAGTAGAGAGTAGAGAAAGACGGTACGGAGACTACTCGCTCTTCTGGGCTGGGTTGATGGCGATGCGTACAAGTGCGGGACGGAGGAGCTTGTCGCGCAGCTTATAGCCGCGGCGGATCTCTTCGAGTACCGAGTGGTCGGGATGCTCGAGCGTCTCGATGCTGCCGAGGGCCTCATGCACGCGGGGATCGAACTCTTCGCCAACGGTTGCGACGGGCTGCACGTTCAGGTTGCGAAGCGCGTCTTCCATCTGCTTCAGGATGAGCTCGACGCCGGTGCGAAGCTGTGCGGCGTCGCCCTTACTGTTGAGCGCAAGGGCGAAGTTGTCCATGACGCCGAGGAAGGGCTCGACGGTCTGCTGGACGGTGTAGTCGCGCGCGTCCTGGCGCTCCTTGGCTTCGCGCTTGCGGGCGTTGTCGAATTCGGCCTGCAGACGAGCGAGGCGATCCTGCGACTGGAGGAGCTGCGAGGCGAGCTGGTCGCGCTCGCCGCGAAGCTGCTCGAGCTCGGCGTGGCTCTCGTTGGTGTTTCCGGCTTCGGCCTGGGCAGCTTCGTGCGCTGCTTCCTGCTCGGGGGTAAGGGTGGTGTTTTCGGACATGTTCTGTTCCTTTCCGTCTTGTCCGCGCGACCAGCGCGCGAAGCGATCTTTGAGGCCTTCGGAGTTGAGCGGTGGCATATCGCTTCCTGTTCATCGCAGCACTTGGACTGCGGGGATTCGCTCGGGCTCGAGAGGCCGGTTGCAGAGAGTTGGATGTTGGCTACGGCGTTGCGGGATCACGCAGCCGGTCGAAGACCTCTGCGACATAGCCCACGGCGTCGATGGTGCGGTTGTACTGCATACGGCGCGGGGCGAGAACGCCCACGGCGCCGGAACTTCCGTCGGCCACGCGCGCTGGCGCGGCGACGAGGACGAGGCCTGCCATACCGGGCTGCTGGTCTTCGAGATCGAAGACGACGCGAACGCTGGTTTCGCGGGCATCGATGTAGGCGTTGAGGAGTTCGACGAGGCGCTGCTTTTCTTCGAGCGCGGCGAGCAGGGCGCGAAGGCGCTCGCGGTCCTGCGGATGCGCGAGCAGATTGGTGATGCCGTCGAGGTAGACGACGGGCTGCGACGCGGAGGCCGGGATCGCACTGGCCCAGAGCTCGATGGCGTCGTGGAGTTCCTGGTAGGTGTGGCGCTCGGTCTCAAGACGCCGTGCCAGGTCGGCACGGACGCGTTCGATGTTCCAGCCGCGAAAGTGCTCGTTGAGGAAGTTGGAGGCGCTGTTGAGCTCGACGGGAGTGAGGTCGCGGCTGAGCGCGAGGACGCGATCGCGCACCATGCCGCTGCGCGTGACGACGACGGCGAGGATGCGGCTGGGAGCGAGCCGCGAGAAGTGCACATGCTCCAGGAGATCGGCAGCGGTGGAAGCTCCGATGGCGAAGCCCACGCCGGAGCTCAGCGCGGCCAGTACCTGGGAGGTGCACTCCAGCAGGGCATTTGCGCCGGCGACGCCGGCGAACTGCGAGTCGATCTGGGACCTCAACTGGGAGCGGACCTCGGCCTGGCCGGCGAGCTGCGCGGTCGTGGGCGAGACCTTGAGCTGCGAGACGTAGAGACGGAAGCCGGCAGCTGAGGGGATGCGGCCTGCGGAGGTATGGGGCTGGTCGAGAAGCCCGGCGTCGGCGAGCGATGCCATCTCGTTGCGGATGGTGGCGGAGCTCATCGCGTGGTCGAAGGCGACGTGCGCGAGCGTACCTGAGCTGACGGGCTCGCCGGTCTCGATGTACTGCTCGACGATGGCGATGAGGATCTCGCGCTGCCGGGTTGTAAGAGGGCCGGACATAAGGGGTCTCGGGCGGAGAGAGCGCCGCTATGTCTATTTTACTGATGTTGTCAAAAGGGCGAGGGGTCAGGGCCCAGGGCTTAGGGTCCAGAGGGACTGGGTTCAAGGTTTTCCGTGATTTCGGTGCAACGCAAGCCCGGGTCCCTTGAGGGACCCGGGGCACCCGATTCGGTGGCCGACTTAGCTGATCTCGAGTACGTCCTCGGTGCTTTCGGCTATCTCCTTGGAGCGTGCTGCGACCTTTTCGGCGATGGCAATGAACTCCTGGCCGCGTTTGGTGGCGCCGCCGGCGAGGGCAGCGGGCAGGCCACGGTCGCCGCCTTCCCGGACGTGCGGATCCATGTCGATGGAGCCGAGGAACGGCAGCTTGAACTGCTTTGCGGTCTGTTCGGTGGCGCCAGCGCCGAAGATATCCATGATCGTGCCATCGGGCAGCGTCATCTGGCTCATGTTCTCTACAAGTCCCATCACTTCCACGTTCACCTGCGCGAACATGCCGAGGGCCTTGCGCGCGTCTTCCAATGCGACCGAAGATCCGGTCGAGACCACGACAGCGCCGGTGAGGGGTACCGTCTGTACCAACGAGATGACGACGTCGCCGGTGCCGGGGGGCAGGTCTACGAGGAGGAAGTCGAGCTCGCCCCAGGCCACCTGGGTGAGGAACTGGCGGATGATCTGGTGGAGCATCGGTCCGCGCATGACCATGGGCTTGTCGCCGGGAGCGATGAGGCCGATGGAGATGAACTTGACGCCGTGCGCGGTCAGCGGCTCGATGGTGTTCTCGCCGACGATGTTGGGCTGGCGCGTAGCGCCGAGCATGGTGGGCACGTTGGGGCCGTAGATGTCGGCGTCGATGAGGCCGACCTTGTAGCCCAGCTTGGAGAGCGCGATGGAGAGGTTCACCGCGACGGTGGTCTTACCGACACCGCCCTTGCCGGAGCCGACGGCGACGATGTGGCGGATGCCACGAAGAGGAAGGGGAGCGGGGGGAGCTGGTGCGTGTCCGTGTGCCATGGAAACCTCAAAGTGAGTAGAGAACAGTGAGTAGTGAGTAGTGGTTTTGCGGTGCGTACTGCTTCTGGTCAGCGAGAAGGAGTCTACTCACTACTCACTGCCGTCTGCTCACTCGCTTCTAGACGTGCCACTCCGGCGGCAAGGTCGCGCGGAGCTGTTTCTTGCGCATCACCTCGGCGGAGCGCATCTCGCGGCGGCGGCCTGCATCTTCGAAGCGGCGCTTCTGGTGGTTGGTCTCAGGGATCACCTGCGGTACGGGGACGCGGTTGCCGAGGGGGTCGAGCGCGACGAAGGTGAGGTAGGCGGAGGAGACGTGGCGCAGGATGTTGCCGCGCGGCTCTTCGACCATGCACTTCACGCCCACCTCCATGGAGGTGTTGAAGGCGCGGTTGACGCTGGCCTTGAGGATGAGGATGTCGCCGACACGGACGGGTGCGACGAAGTCCAGGTGGTCCATGCTGACCGTAACCGGGATGGCGTGCGAGTGGCGGCTGGCGGTGAGCGCGCCGACGAGGTCGATGAACTGCATCAGGCGGCCTCCGAAGAGGTTGCCGAGAGGGTTGGAGTCGGCCGGAAAGATGATCTCGCTGCGTTCGGACTGCGACGCGGAGACGAGACGCGGCGCGGGGGCTTGCATCGCTTCACTCATAGCATCTTTATTCTATCGGTCCGTTGTCTTTATGCTATCGACATGGACAGGATTGCGATGTTGCGAGAGATTCTTGCCGCCAACCCGGCGGACGCGTTTGCCCGCTATGGGTTGGCGATGGCGTTGGCTGGCGAAGGCAAGACGGATGCGGCGCTGGATGAGTACAACGAGATCATCGAGCGAACGCCGGACTACGTTCCGGCGTACCAGATGTCGGCGCAGGTGCTGGTGAAGCTGGGGCGGATCGACGACGCGAAGGCGCGGATTGCCGCGGGGCTTGAGGCTGCGGAACGGACGGGCAATGCTCATGCTGCCAGCGAGATGACCGGGATGTTGGACGAGCTGGGGTAGCTTGCCTGCGTGGTGGGTCTGGGATTTCCTGGGCGATGTGTCGGGCTTTCAGCCCTATGCCATCTCTTGTGCCGCAGCCTGGGCCTTCGGCCCAGGCTAGTATCTGTCGGGCCTTTGGCCCTGCTACATGACGCGCCGATGGACAGCGTTGCGCTGCGAACAGTTCCGCGATTTGTGGGGCGGGGCGCTAGTTCGGTGTTGGCACGGCGTCGACGCTGTCGATGACCAGCACCTGGACGGGGACCTTGGCTGCGTTGAGCTTGAGGCCGCAGGTCTCTTCGAGCGCGGTGAAGAGCGACGGGAGCGTCGAGGTCGCGTCGTCGTCGCGGGCGAACTCGATGCTGAAGTCGTACCTGCCCGTGAGGCCGGTGCGGTCGACGACGGGCTTGGCGATCAGCGATGAGGTGTAGGTCGCGAGGTCGGTCATCGACCAGTTGAGGCCCTTCAGGTTGCCGGGATTGACGTTCTGACGGAAGCCCGGGAAGGTCGCGCCGTGCGTGGGCGTCAGCTTCGCTCCGTGCTTAGCGATGACGAGGATGTAGCCGGGTTCGTCGCGCGTTTCGGTGTGGCAGACGAGGTGGAAGCGCTGCTGCAGCAGGTCCTGCAGGCGCGGGCGCAGCTCTTCGCGCGAGAGGGCGACGCCGGCCTCGGGCTTGGCTGTGATGTCGTAGAGGTTGCCGGTGAGCCAGCGGGGCTCGTTGAGGATCTGCTTCGCATCGACGCCATAGGCGAGGCGGATGAGCATCTCCAGCGAGAGGTGTGAGGCCTTGAAGGTACCCATGCCGGGGCGCGACCAGCTGCCTTGCCGGGGATCGCCGTCGGGATCGGGGCGGATGGTGGCGACTTCGAAGGCGGGCAAGGCTGGTTTGTCGGTAGGAGCCTGCGCGGAGAGGCTGCAAGTCAGGATGCAGCAGAGCGGGATCGCGAGGAAGCGATGGCAGCGGCTGAGGGGCATGGTGGAGTGTAGACGCTGCCTGCGGCCGAAGAGTAGCGGATTAGTAGCCGCGTGCGAGCAGGGAAGCTGCGGTGAGTTCCGACGTGGACTTCGATGCGTGCATCTGGGCGGCGTACTTGGCGAGGGCGTCGGTCTCGATGTTGACCTCTGAGCCCGTCGCGAGCGCGTGCAGATTGGTGACCTGGTAGGTGTGCGGGATGATGGCAATCTCGACGAAGAAGCCGTCTGCCTCGTTGCGGACTTTGGCGACGGTGAGGGAGATGCCGTTGACGGTGATCGATCCCTGGGAGATGACGCCCGCTGCGAGCTCGCGGGGGAGTTCGAGGGTGAGCCGCCAGTCGGTGGTGGTCAGGTCGTCGGTGAGCGGAACGAGGGAGATGAACTTCGCGGTGCCGTCGACGTGGCCCTGCACGACATGGCCGCCGAGCGGCGCGCCGGCGGGCGTGGGCAGCTCAAGGTTCAGCACCGAGCCGTGGGGGATCGCGCCGAGCGTGGTGCGGGCCAAGGTCTCGGCGGCGAGGTCTGCAGCGAAGTGCGTGGGGTCGCCTTCGACGACGAGCGCCGTGAGGCAGACGCCGTTGACGGCGATGCTGTCGCCCTCGCGCCAGCGACCCGCCAGCGAAGGCGCGTTGACGATGAGCAGGGGAGCGCCGCCGGTGTGGGCGCGCGAGACGAGCTTTCCAGTGGCTTCGACGAGGCCGGTAAACATAGTTCTAGGGTAGCAAGGTGGTCAAGAGGTCGCGGAGAGTTAGGCTGGATCGACCTATGCGGCTCCGCATGGTGTGTCATTTCGACCGGAGCGGTGCAGTTTCATCGCACCGCGTAGTGGAGAAACCCGCATCGTTGCTTGCATCGGCAAACTGCAGCTCCCTCGGCTTCGCTCGGGATGACACAGCTTGCTGAGAACAAAACCAAAGAGCCCAGATATATCTGTCGATACGTCCTAAACCTTCGCCCACGGGTTGTGAAGGTAGCCGGTGATGCGGACGTCGTCTTCGGTGCCGATGGGATCGCCGTGCGGGAAGGTCGAGCGGGTGACCTCGGTGAGGCTCTCCTGCAGCTTGTACGGCGAAGGGAAGCGCGTGGAGAAGGGGATGGCGTCGCTGCCCAGCTCGGTGTCGGCGTAGTACAGCACGACGTGGTCGACCAGGTTGCGCTGCAGGAGCGCGTCGGTGAGCCCGGTGCCTGCTTCGACGATGACGCTGGTCATCTTGAGCTCTTCGTAGAGCTTCCGCAGCGTGAGATGGATGTTGGGGCGATTGGCCTCGGTGGGCAGCCGCCAGATATCCGCGCCCGTGGCTTTGAGGGCTGCATCGCGATCCTCATCGGCGTTCTCCGCGCAGACGAGGATGGCGTTGCCTCCAGCCAGGACTTTTGCATCGGCAGGCGTGCGCAAGGCCGAGTCGAAGATGACGCGGAGCAACGGGCGGCGGCGCGGAAGGCCGCTGCGGTCGGTGAGTGAAGGATCGTCGGCGAGGATGGTGCCCACGCCGGTCAGCAGGACGTCGGAGGCGTGGCGCAGCTGCTGTACGCTCTCACGGGCTGAGGGGCCGGTGAGCCAGTGTGGCGAGACCTCGCTACGCGTGGATGCGGCGGGAGCGATCTTGCCGTCGAGGGAGACGGCGGACTTCAACGTGACGAAGGGCCGCTGATTCTGGATGGCGAAGGCAAAGGCGTCGTTGAGCTCGCGCGCCTGCTTTGCCTGCGGTGAGTTGCGGCCCGCGACGTCAACGGTGAGGCCGGCGTCGCGCATCTTTGCGAGGCCCTTATTGCGGGTGAGCGGGTTGGGGTCGATGGCAGCGACGACGCAGCGCTGGATACCGGCGGCGATGAGTGCCTCCGAACAGGGGCCGGTGCGTCCATGGTGGGCGCAGGGCTCGAGCGTCACATAGGCGGTCGCTCCGGCAACATCATGGCCTTGCGTTGCGGCCTGTTTGAGCGCGGCGATCTCGGCGTGGTCGAATGCGTCGTAGTGGTGCGCGCCTTCGCCGAGCACTTCGCCCGTGGGGGATGTGATGACGCAGCCAACGGTGGGATTGGGCGAGGCGAGGCCGACGGCTGCCTGCGCGAGATCGAGCGCGCGCTGCAGGTGGATCTCGTCCTGGGGAAGAACTGGCATGGGGGCCTTACTGAATGTTGGCGGTGCGGCGACTCGAGCCGAGTGAGCTATTCGAGCCGCGTGAGCTACTCCAGCATGGAGTCGACGAAGGCTTCGGGCTCGAAGGGGAGGATGTCGTCGATCTTTTCGCCGACGCCGGCGTAGAGCACCGGCAGGCCGAGCTCATGCGCGATGGCGACGACGATGCCGCCCTTGGCGGTGCCGTCGAGCTTGGTGAGAACGATGCCGGAGACCTTCGCGGCCTCGGTGAAGAGGCGGGCCTGTTGCAGGCCGTTCTGTCCAGTGGTGGCGTCGATGACGAGCAGCGTCTGGTGCGGCGCGCCGGGGATGATCTTGTTGGCGGTGCGCACCATCTTGTCGAGCTCCTTCATCAGGTCGCTCTTGGTGTGCAGACGTCCGGCGGTGTCGACGATGAGGATGTCTTTTCCCCTCGCCTTGGCTGCCGTAGCTGCGTCGAAGAGCGCGGCGGAGGGGTCGCCACCCTGCTTGGTTTTAATGAGCTCGACGCCGGAGCGCTGCGACCAGACTTCGAGCTGCTCGATGGCTGCGGCGCGGAAGGTGTCGGCGGCGCAGAGGAGGACGCTGCGGCCTTCGGGGAACTCGCGTGTGGGCTTGCGGAAGAGCGCGGCGAGCTTGCCGGTGGTGGTGGTCTTGCCGGTGCCGTTGACGCCGACCATCATGATGACCTCGGGCGGCGTGGCGGGGTGCGCGACGGGGTGGGCGACGGCATCGAGGATGCGGAGGATCTCGGACTTGAGTGCCTGCTTAAGCTGGGCACCGTCGGAGATGCCCTGGCGGAGGGCGCGGTCGCGCAGGCGGGCGATGATCTCCTGGGTGGTGGGCGCGCCGATGTCGGAGGCGAGGAGCGCGAGCTCGAGGTCGTCGAGGGAAGCGTCATCGACCTCGCGCGTGAGGGCGACGACGGCGGAGAGCGACTGCGAGAAGGAGTCACGCGTGCGGGTGACCGCCTTCTTCATGCGGTCGAAGAAGCTGCGGGGTGCCTCTGGTTCGGAGTTGTTAGCCGCCGGTTCGGGCTCGCGGTCGCGCTTGCCGAAGATTGAGAAAGCCATCGCCCTCTAGTGTAGCGTTGCCGCGGCGCGGAGGTGGATTTGCCAGCCTTTACGGCTTCCTGTGGACGTCTTTACGGACTTTTAGCGGGTTGCGGCCCTAGATTGACGGATGGCGCAGAGGAGCGCCGCGCGTGTCCTTCTTCGATGTGGTGTTGGGCCGTCCGATTGCGACGGTGGATGAGCATGGTGAACACATTGGCCCGATTGCGGGCATTCCTGTCTTTGGGCTGGATGCGCTGAGCTCGGCGGCATATGGCCCGGAGGCCGCGCTGACGCTGCTGATCCCGCTGGGGCTGGCGGGATTGCACTACATCCTGCCAGTGACGGCGGCGATTCTTGTGCTGCTGGTGATCGTCTTCTTCTCATATCTGCAGACGATCGACGCGTATCCGAACGGCGGCGGCAGCTACACCGTGGCGACGGAGAACATGGGCGAGCGGGCGGGACTCTTGGCCGCCGCGGCGCTGATGATCGACTACATCCTGAACGCGGCGGTGGGTATTTCGGCTGGCGTTGGAGCGATCATCTCGGCGTTCCCTGCGCTGCAGCCGCACACAACGATCCTGTGCCTGGCTGTGCTGGCGGGGCTGACGTTGGTGAACCTGCGCGGGATCAAGGATTCGGGGCTGGCGTTTCTTGCGCCGACGTATCTCTTCTGCGGCTCGTTACTGTTTGTGATCGGGCTGGGACTTTGGCGTGCGTACCAGGCTGGTGGGCATCCGGCGGCGATTGTGGCGCCGCCGCATCTGCCGATCGGTGTGGGCATGCTGCCGCTGTGGCTACTGGCGAAGGTGTTTGCCTCGGGCTGTACGGCGATGACTGGCGTGGAGGCGGTGTCGAACGGTGTGATGGCGTTTCGCCAGCCGGCGTGTCGTAACGCCAAGAAGACGCTGACGATGATCATTCTGCTGCTGATGGCGCTGCTGGCGGGTATCGCGCTGCTGTGCCGCGCGTATGGCATTGGAGCGACGGACCCCAGCGGCGCAGGCTATCAGAGCGTGCTCTCGCAGCTGATTGGTGCGGTGATTGGGCGGGGATGGTTTTACTACGTCTCGATGGGCTCGATCTTCGCGGTGCTGGCGCTTTCGGCGAACACTTCGTTCGCGGACTTTCCGCGGCTTACGCGGGCGATTGCGATGCATGACTTTCTGCCGCACGTGTTTCTCATTCGCGGACGCAGGCTGTTGTTTTCGCATGGCATCTACGCGCTGGTGGGTTTCACGGCGCTGCTGCTGATCATCTTTCAGGGCGTGACGGACCGGCTGATTCCGTTGTTTGCGATTGGCGCGTTCCTTGCGTTCACGTTGTCGCAGGCGGGGATGGTGGTGCACTGGCTGCGCGTGGGCGGCCCGCGCGCGAAGCTGCGCATGGTCGTGAATGGCCTGGGCGCGGTGGCGACCGGGGTGACGCTGCTGGTTGTGTTGGTGGCCAAGTTCCGCGAGGGCGCGTGGGTGACGGCGCTGTTGATTCCGCTGCTGATCCTGCTGATGGCTTCGGTGCGGCGGCACTACGATGGCGTGCGTGAGGAGACGACGATCGATCGGCCGATCCACACGGACAATCTTGTTGCCCCGCTGGTGATTGTGCCCGTGGATCGCTGGTCGAAGATTGCGGAGAAGGGCCTGCGGTTTGCGTTGAAGCTGAGCGATGAAGTCGAAGCGGTGCATGTGGATGCGGAGGACCGGCTGAGCGAGCTCGAGCAGCACTGGGAGGCGAACATCGCCGATCCGATCCGTGCGATCGGGCGCACGCCGCCGAGGCTGATCTCGCTGCCGTCTCCGTTCCGATTTGTGATGTGGCCGCTGCTGGAACACATCCTGGCGGTGGAACGCGAGCACCCGGAGCGGCAGATCGCTGTGCTGATTCCGGAGCTGGTGGTGAAGCACTGGTGGCAGGCTCCGCTGCACAACCAGCGGTCGCAGATGTTGAAGTTACTGCTGCTGGTCAAAGGGAATCAACGAATTACGGTCATCAATATCCCGTGGTATCTGTGAACACGATTTCTCCTCGACAGCAAGTGGTCGAGCAACCCTTGCCGGACCGCACCAAAATGGGCCAGATGTGCGCGAAATCACCGACATTCGTACTGTAACCGGGAGTATGCTTGCCGCAACGGGAGGTACGCGATCATGTCAGCGATTCCCTCAGGTGCAGTACAGAGCGCGCCAACGACGGCGCGGCGGGCACTGCCCGCAAGTGTTCGTGGTGGAGATATCGGCACAGCGCGGGAACCTCGTGAGCGCGCTGTCGGCGAGATGCACCACGCGAGCGTATTGAAGTTCCTCACCATCCATCTTGGTCAACATGAACGCGAGTGGCAGATTCGTGTTCTGCCGCGGCAGAACGTGCAGGTGAGTCCGCACGCAACGCGCGTGGCTGATCTCGCCGTGGCTCGCCGCGAGACGCGCTACGAGTCGCCACTGGCTACGCCGCCGTTGCTGGTGGTGGAGATCCTGTGCGACGAGGACCGCATGTCAGGCTCGCGGGAGCTGATTGAGGACTACGTCGCGATGGGAGTCGAGACGGTGTGGGTGCTCGATCCGAAGCGGCGGCGTGCCTACGCGGCGGAGAAGGGCGGCGTGCTTACCGAAGAACGTCATGTTCTGACGGTGGAGGGGACGCCGATCCATGTCCCGGTGCGTGAGTTGTTCTCCGAGCTGGACGAGATGGAGTTCGTCGTCGAGTAGAGGGCTACTCCAACAACTCTTTGTTATTCGGTGCGACCGGGGCGGGACATCAGCTCGCGGATCGCTTCCTGCGGCGACGTGTGGTCGAGCAGGATGGCGTTCATCTGCTCGGTGATGGGCATCTCCACGCCGTAGCGCGCGGCGAGGCCGAGTGCTGCGGTGGTGGAGCGGACACCTTCGGCGACCTTGCCGTTGAGCGAGGCGAGGATGGCTTCGAGCTTGCGCCCGCGACCGAGTTCGATGCCGACGGTGCGATTGCGCGAGAGATTTCCGGTGCAGGTCAGCACCAGATCTCCAACGCCGGAGAGGCCGGACATGGTGTCGCGACGTCCACCGCAGGCTACGGCGAGGCGGGTGATCTCGGCGATGCCGCGCGTGATGAGAGCGGCGGCGGCGTTGTGTCCGAGTTCGAGGCCGGTGACGACGCCAGCGGCGAGCGCGATGACGTTCTTGAGCGCGCCGCCAAGTTCTACGCCGGGCACATCGTCATTGCGGTAGACGCGGAGGGACGCGGAGCCAAGGTCGTCCTGGAGACGTTTGCTGAGGGGCTCGTTGTCGATGGCGACGGTGAGCGCGGTGGGCATCGCTGCTGCTACTTCCTGTGCGAAGGAGGGACCTCCGAGGACAGCGATGGGGTTTTCGGGAGCGAATTCGCAGAGCACCTGCGACATGCGCAGGAAGGTCTTTTCTTCGATGCCCTTGGCTGCGGAGAGAAGGACCTGGGCTTTCTTCAGGCTGGGAGCGATCTGCTGAATGACTGGGCGCAGGGACTGCGAGGGTGTGGCAAAGAGGATGATCTCCGCGCCTTCGACGGCTGCGGCGAGATCGGCGGTGACGTTGACCGTGGCGGGGAGTACGAATCCCGGCAGATAGCGTTTGTTCTCCCCGCTGACGAAGAGTTCTTTCGCGTGGTCGGCGGTATGGGCCCAGAGGGTCAGCTGATGTTCGGTGCGGCGTGCAAGACTGACGGTCAGCGCGGTGCCCCAGGCCCCGGCGCCGATCACAGAGATGCGGCTCATGCGTGCTCCTATCTGGAGGGGGCAGCTTTGTTGCTGCCAAACTTGCTTTCAGTGCCACTGAGCAGACGGCGAATATTGGCGTGGTGTTTCACAATGCTCAACAGCGAGATGAAGCTGACACCCGCGAGAAGCACAGGCGCTCGCGTTGGAACGAGAAGCCAGGTGAACAAAGGCACGCTGAGCGCTGCCAGGATAGATGCGAGCGAAACGTAGCGAGTCAGTGCGAAGACGACAATAAAAACTGCGAGACAAGCGAGAGCCATCATTGGCAATAAGGCAAGAAAGACGCCAAGAGCCGTCGCAATGCCTTTGCCGCCTTTGAATCCCAGCCAAACGGTAAAGATGTGCCCGACGACAGCTGCCACAGCGGCAGCGACTGCAAGGTTTGAAGGGACGCCGTTCAGCCTCGGTGCGAAGTGCAGCGCGAGCAGGACAGCGGCCACCCCCTTCAAGGTGTCCAGCAACAGTGTAAGCAGACCGAGGCCCTTGCCGCCAGAGCGCGCCACATTTGTTGCGCCTATATTTCCGCTTCCGGTCTGACGCACATCCTCGTGCTTGAGCATCCAGACCAGCACAAAGCCAAAAGGTATGGAACCAAGGAGGTACGAGACGACGAGAATGGAGGTCCAGAGGATCATGGGCTGAAGGTTGAGTGTAACAAGACACAGGGGATAGATCGCCCTGCAATCGATGAATCGATGCCGGTCTTTGTTACTCGAGGGTGCGGCGCAGCAGCTCCAGCGCATGTTGCGTGGCCCACAGACGCACGCGATCGCGGTCGCCGGGGATCTGGACCTGCTTCACCTGGGTGTCCTCTCCATCGGACAATCCGATGAAGACGAGCCCGATGGGCTTGTCGGCATCGGGGCCTTCGCCGCCTGCGGGACCTGCGAGCCCGGTGATGCTTACGCCGATGGAGCTCCCACTTATCGCACGTATGCCTTCCGCCATGGCTCGGGCCACGGGGGCACTTACCGCGCCATGCTCTTCGAGCAGATCTTCAGGGACATGGCAGAGCATGACCTTCTGATCGTTGGCATAGGGCACGACGCCGCCATCGAAGACCCGCGAGGCGTTGGGAATGGCTGTGAGGCGCGAGGCGAGCAGGCCGCCGGTGCAGCTTTCGGCGACGCTGAGCTTCATGCCGCGCATGCCCAGCATGAGCAGGACGATCTCTTCCAGGGATTCCCCGTGCGAAGAGAAGATGTCGTCGCCCATCTCGCGCTCGATGAGTTCGGCGAGCTCGTCGACGCGCTGTTCGGCTTCTTCCTGCGTGGGGCGGGTGCAGCGAAAGTGGAGCTGGATCTCGCCGGAGCCGGCGAGGATGGTGGTCTCGACGTCGGTGTACGGCTGGTAGATGGGAGCGCAGCGGGCGTCGACCTGGGACTCCGGGATAAGAGCCATGCGCAGCATGCGGGAGGCCATGAAGTAAGCGGGCAGTACCTGCCGGAGCCGAGGCGCGGCTTCTTCGTCGAAGAGCGGCTTGAGCTCTTTGGGTGGGCCGGGAAGCAGGATCACGAGCTTGCGATGCACCTTGCCGGAGGGGCCGCCGTAGACGGTGTCGAGCCACTGGCCGGGCGCGCTGCCGTTGCGGTTCTGCAGGACGATGGCGCCGTCGAGGACTTCGGTCTGGCGAATGTTGTTGGGCGGCATCGCCATGCGCCGCGCGGCAAAGCGCTGCTGCAGCGCATGCATCACGTCTGCGTCTCGATGCAGCCCGAGTCCGAGCGCTTCGGCGACGCACTCGCGCGTAAGGTCGTCTTCCGTGGGCCCAAGGCCGCCTGAGAGCACGACGATGTCTGCACGTGAGAGAGCAATGCCGATGGCAGAGGTGAGGTGCTGGCGGTTATCTCCGACGATGGTCTTGAACGCGACGCTGACGCCGAGCGCGTTGAGGCCAGCGGTGAGGTAGAGCGAATTTGTGTCCTGACGATGCGGGGTGAGCATCTCGGAGCCGATGGCGATGATTTCAGCGAGCATGCGATCGTCTTGTGAGCGGAGATTGGGTTGTGGCAGGCAGAGCGAAGACCTGTCTTCGATGATACTGTCTCGGCTGCGCGGGACCGGCGGGAATCGACTTACCCGTCTCTGTACGATTCGAGCGCGGAACCTCAGGTTGCGGGGCTATACTTCGCAAAAATGCAGACACTGCTGAAATACCTTGAGGTGGTACTCACGGCCGCGGGCGTGTGCGTCGTCGCGATGGTGTTTCTGGTGTTTCGCGATATCGCTCCCTGGAAGGCTGCGGCGATCTGCGCCGTGGTCGTGGGCGTGCTCCATGGTGCGATCTTCTTTACGGTGCGGAATTCGCAGCGCGAGGCGCGCAAGGCAGCGCTGGAGGACATTCGTCACAAGCTCGATGACCTGGTGCGGAACAAGCTGCAGGTGGTGCTGTTCGCGAGCGAGATCCAGCATGAGGACTGGCGGCCTGCGGCGCAGCAGGCGGTCGAGGAGATCAGTTCGCGGCTGGACCTCATCCAGAGCGAGGCTCTGCGGTTGAAGTCGCAGCAACGCACGAAGCTTACCGGCGGACGGGGTTCGACTCTGCACTAAGCAGCGACTCAAGCTTCATGCCCTGGTCCGGCCGCTTGATGCGGCTGAGGTCGAGATCGTACTGACGCATAGCCATGCCGATGCGGCCTTTGACCCGCGCGGCCATCTCGGCGAGCAGGTCGCGGCCGGCGAGCGAGGCCTGGATGCAGCTGCGTTCGAGGTCCGCGAGTTGCGAGGCGGCGAGGTTGGCGTGATCGGCCTCAGCGGACGCGATGTCGCGGCGCGTCTGCGCGATTGAATCGCGGGCTTCGGCGAGATCGGCTTCGATGTCGCGAACGAAGAAGGCGCCGCCGGGGTCGAAGCCGTGCAGCATGCGCCGCAGGATGCGGAGATCCTTGCGGCGAAAGGCATCGTTAGCCTGGGCCATAAGGCGGGTGCGGCGCGCTTCGTCGCTGGCATCCAGCGCGTGGTCGGGATGAATGCGAAGGGCGAGCTCGCGGAAGAGCGCACGGAGCGTGAGGGCCGGTCTGGGGTCGCGCGGGGCACTCTTTGCCGGCTCGGACGCGCCCGCCTCCGGATAGGCTTCTTCCTGCTCGGTGAAGGCTTCCTCGCGCTCGGGGTGCAGAGCTGCGACACGCTGCTCCCACTCATCCAGCTGCTTGTAGAGCTTGCCGACCTGGCGGATGTAGCGGCCTTCGAAGCTGATGAGGTGGCAGCGCAGATCGTCGAGCGCCTGCTCGCGGGCGGCGAGAGTAGACCGCAGCAGCGAGAGCTCCGCTCGCAGGCCTGCCAGCTCGGCCTCAGCCGGGGATGGAATGCGGAAGATGGCCGTGAATGGGGAGCTGGCGCGCACTGCTTCCATTATCCGCGAGGTGTGCGCGTTGCAGGACCCTCGGGGAAGGTCGAGACCAGACGTGAGATCGGGTTTCGGGTCGTGAGTCTCGAGTTGCGGGTGGATTGCGACGCCAGATCCCTGCGCCGCTAGATCAGCGAGCGTCCGGTGATGCCGAGGTCGGCGTGGAAGAGGGTGTTGTTGGTAGCGAGGGCAGCGCAGCCATCATCGAGGAAGCAGAGTCCGACGAGGTCATTGCCGCTGACGGTAAGCTCCGCGTCGCCATACGGGGTGATGCGAATGATGCCGCGCTGTCCGCGCCAGGAGGCGGCGACGTAGAGGTTGTCGTCCTCATCGAAGGCGATGCCCTGCGGGCGACCCAGGCCGCGGAAGAAGACGCTTACGCTGCCGTCGGGGTCGATCTGGTAGATGGGCTGGTTGGAGGAGGTGGTGGGAGCGCTGACGAAGAGCTTGCCGTCGGAGCGGAAGGCGAGGTGGTAGGCCGCGACCGAGGGCTCAAGCGTGGCGAAGACGAAGATCTCGCGGGTGGCCGGGGCGTCGGGGGTCGCGCCTGGCCGTTCGTCGATCTTGAAGATGGTGCCCGAGCGGTCGCCCACGTAGAGTGAGCCTTTGGCGTCGAAGGCGAGGCCGGTGGCGACGCCCATGCCTTCCGCCCAGGCTGAGATCTCGCCCGTGGGGGTGAGGCGATAGACGGTGCCTTCCTGGCGGGAGCTGGCGAAGAGATTGCCTTCGCGGTCGAAGGCGAGTGCAGAGATGTTCATCAGCTCGCGGGCGAAAGGGCGAATCTGAAGGTCCGGCGCGATCTTGTAGATGGCGATCGCGGTGCGCTCGCCGCGCGGGCCGCTGACCATGGCGAAGACGTTGCCTTCGGCATCGATCGCGGGGTTCGAGACGAGGTGCAGGTCCTCGGCCATGGGGACGCCGATGGAGGCGTGCAGGGGATTGCTGGCGTGGCCCTGGTGCTTCACGATGAGGTCCGAGGAGATGGCGCCTTCGGGCACGCGGACCAGCGCGCGGGAGGGGCGAACCATATCGAAGGTGGCTTCGATCTCGCCGAAGAAGGCGTTCGGGAGCTGCGGGCCGTCGTTGGTGATGGGCATCAGGTGGGAGCCGATCACCTCGAAGCTGCCGCCGGGGATGGCGGCACGTGGAGCGAGCCTGTCGAGGTGAGGAACGTCGGGCCTGTTGTAGAGCAGCGGCATTGCGGTGATCGTAAGCCGGACTGAAGCCGGTTGCAAATGGACGGTGCTAGTAAAACCGGGCGACGAGGTGTGCCACGAGCAGGGCGAGCAGCCCGGCGCCAATGTCGTCGAGCATGATGCCGGTGCCTTCGGGCAGGGCTTCGAGCTTGCGGATGGGCCAGGGCTTGGTGATGTCGAAGGCGCGGAAGAGCAGGAAGCTGACGGCGGCGTGCTTCCAGTCGGGCGCGATGGCGATGAGAGCGACGAGCACACCGGCGGCCTCGTCCACGACGACGAAGCCGGGATCCTTGCGGCCGGACTCGCGCGCGACGATGGTGGAGGCCGGGATGCCGATGAGCGTCACGACGAGCGCGGCCACGGTGGTGGCGATGGTGAGGGTCAACGGTGCAGGCGCGAAGGCGTGAACGGCGAAGTACCAAAGGAGCGTCGCGGCAGCCGAGCCGTAAGTGCCGGGGCCAGGCTTGAGCAGGCCGGTACCGAAGAAGGTGCCCAGCACCCAGGCCCAGCGAGTCCTGTGGGCGGTTCGATCAGATGAAACGGAAGACATCGTTCTGATTGTACGAGGCGAAGGCGCGAGTGTCCGAAGGTCGTCCGGTCGTTGGCCAATTCGCTGCGCAGGCGTGACACTGAAGGCAGGAGATTCACAGCATCATGTTTTGGGGCTTGGCAGTCTGGCAGCGGGGCACGAGGAGATTCAAAGTGGCAGAGGTAACGGTAGCAGCGGCGGCGATGTTGGCGGCGAGTGGAGCGGCGGCACAACCGCAGGACGTGGCAAGGATGTTCGGGCCGCAGAACCCCTTCTATGCGGAGAGCAAGCTTCCGTTCCAGGCGCCGGACTTCGCGCATATCCACGACACGGACTATCCGCCGGCGATTGAGGCGGGCATGACGCAGCAGCGACACGAGTGGTCGAAGATCGCTCACAATTCCGCGCCGCCGACCTTCGACAACACGCTGGTCGCGCTGGAGCGGTCGGGTGTTCTGCTGAATCGTGTTCTGGCGGTCTTCAATGGTCTCGCCGGGGCGAACACGAATCCTGTGCTGCAGAAGATGCAGGAGCTGGAAGCGCCGCGGCTGGCTGCGCATTCGGACGCTCTGTATCTCGACGCAAAGCTGTTCGCGCGGGTGGAGACGCTGTACAACGAGAGGGCGTCGTTGAAGCTGAACGACGAACAGGCGCGGTTGCTCGACCAGACGTACCTGGCCTTTGTGCACGCGGGAGCCAAGCTGAGTGAGGCCGACAAGACCAAGCTGAAGAGACTGAACGAGGAAGAAGCGACGCTCTCCAGCGTGTTCGTGAACAAGCTGCTGGCGGCGACGAAGGCAGCAGCGTATGCGACCTCGGACAAGGCTGCTCTGGCGGGGCTGAGCGAAGCCGAGTTGCATGCGGCAGAGCTTGCCGCGAAGGAGCGCAAGACGGCGGGTTATGTCGTCCAGCTGCAGAATACGACGCAGCAGCCGGACCTTGCCCTGTTGAGCGATCGTACGACGCGGGCGGCGCTCTTCAACGACTCATGGACGCGCGCGGAGCGCGGCGGCGAGAACGATACGCGAGCTACCGTCGCGCGGCTGGCCGAGGTGCGCGCCGAGAAGGCTGCGCTCCTGGGCAAGAAGAGCTACGCCGCGTGGGCGCTCGAGACCCAGATGGCGAAGACTCCAGAGGCGGCGCTGAAGTTCATGGATGACCTGGTGCCGGCAGCCACGGCGAAGGCTCATGCCGAGGCTGCGGAGATCCAGAAGCTGATTGACGCGCAAAAGGGGGGCTTTCAGCTTGAAGCATGGGACTGGAACTTCTATGCCGAGCAGGTACGCAAGGCGAAGTATGACCTTGACGAGAGCCAGGTGAAGCCGTACTTCGAGATCAACCGCGTGCTCGAGGATGGTGTTTTCTACGCGGCGACGCAGCTCTATGGCATCACGTTCAAGGAGCGGCACGATATCCCGGTCTACAACCCGGATGTGCGTGTGTTCGAGGTCTTCGACGTCGATGGCAAGCCGCTGGCGCTGTTCTACACGGACTACTACAAGCGCGATAACAAGAACGGCGGCGCGTGGATGGACCAGTTCGTGGGCCAGTCGAAGCTGCTGGGGACGTTGCCGGTGGTGTTCAACGTGGCGAACTTCGCCAAGGCCGCGCCGGGGCAGCCGCAGCTGCTGAGCTTTGATGACGTGACGACGATGTTCCACGAGTTCGGCCACGCGCTGCATGGCCTGTTTTCGAACGTCGAGTACCCGTCGTTGTCAGGCACCAACGTGCCGCGGGATTTTGTGGAGTTCCCGTCGCAGTTCAATGAGCACTGGGCGACGCAGCCGCAGGTGTTTGCGCACTTTGCGCGGCACTACCAGACGGGCGAGCCGATGCCGCAGGAGCTGGCGGCAAAGCTGAAGCAGTCTGCCGGGTTCAACCAGGGATACGGGCTGACGGAGCTGCTGGCTGCGGCTGAGCTCGATATGCAGTGGCACACCATCCCAGCGGGCCAGCCTGTCGCGGACGTGGATGCGTTCGAGCGTGCGGCGCTGGAGAAGACGAAGCTGGCGTTGAAGACCGTGCCGCCGCGCTACCGGTCGAGCTACTTCATGCATGTGTGGGGCAACGGCTACGCGGCGGGTTACTACGCGTACCTGTGGGCGGAGATGCTGGACGACGACGCGTACCAGTGGTTTGAGGACAACGGCGGACTGACGCGAGCCAACGGCGACCGTTTCCGTTCGATGGTGCTATCACGCGGTAACAGCGAAGATCTTGGTCCGATGTATGAGCGGTGGCTGGGAGGAAAGCCCAGCGTGGCTCCGATGCTGAAGCAGCGCGGGCTGACCGGCACGGAGCGTTGATCCGGTGGATTCGCTTCGTTTATCGCCCAGAGGCGCTCCGCGAAGTTTCTATTTGGTGAAATCCGTAAGCCTATATTTTTCAATGGTTTGAATTTGTCCGGCTAACTCAGCCGGACATTTTCTTTGTCAGTGCCGTAAAAAGTGACCCAATGTGACAAATTACGTGCTCGGCACCCTTGCAAGATGTCATTGCTTAGGCGTAATGTCGCACGTGGTTCAGGGCAAATGTGCCCGCCAAGCAAGTAACAATGCAGTAACAGGAAGTAATGAAGTAGAGGATCTATGAAGAAGCTCATGTTGTTTACACCACTGATTGCAGTGGCGATGATGACCAGCGTACCGATGTCGTCGCTGGCCGAGAAGACCGCGGAGACCAACACCGCGGCCTCGAACGTAAAAGTCGACCAGAATTCGCTGGGTTACCGGAACGGCGTCGAAGCGTACCAGCTCGACAAGCTTGCCGGCCGCCAGATCGGAGCGAAGACGTCGCACCTGTACAAGAATCCCCCGGTGAAGTCTGGTCCGGAGCGTGATGACTATCGCGCCCAGTTCGAGGCCGGCTACAACGCCACGATGAACCAGGGCAGCTAAGCCTGGTGGGATTCAAAACCCGCAAACCATAAAGCCCCGGTAAAGAGCTGCCTCCAAAGCGAGGAGCTATTTGCCGGGGCTTTCGTGTGCCTGTTGGACTGCCCAAGGATTTGCCTGGGCGGCCTGATTCCGGAACGGGTCAGTTCTTCCAGCGGGACTGGTGCAGCTCGTCTTCCTGCATCAGGAGGCCGGCGTGTTCGCGGGCACGGGCTACCTCGTCCAGTACTTCGGGGTCATAGATGGGAGTCGAGATGGTGTACTCGCCGGAACACCACTTTCCCAGGTCGATGAGTTTGCAGCGCTCGGAACAAAACGGGAAGTCGTGCTCGGTCGGAGCGACGATCTTCTTGCAGGTCACGCAGGGGATAGGCTTCGCCATGACAAGTCCATTTTAACCGATTGCAAAAGGTTGAGCGACGTCGCGATTTACGACAACCCGCAGGCGACGTGTTCCATCGCGTCCTGAGTGGAGACGATGCCCTCAGGCGGTTTGTTGCTCCGCCTCCGGGAGCAATTCCGCAGCGTGGGGTAATTGCGAGCCGACGTGCCGTGCCAACAGATCGCGCAGGCGGCTTGCGACCGACGGGCGGCTGAAGTGGGCGTCGTAGGTAGCACGCCCCGCGTCGCCGATCGCTTTGAGGCTCGTTGAGTCCTCAACCAGCTGACGCAGGCAGTTGGCGAATTGGAGTGGCTCGTCGACGAGGAGGATGTTGTGCCCGGGGGCCAGTTGTTCGACTCCGCCAGCGCCGACCGTCGTGCTCAGGACCGGAAACCCCATCGCCCACGACTCGATGATGCGGGTACGTACACCGGTGGCCTGCTGCGAGGCGACGAGCTGGAGGTGGTTCCGCCGGTACACGGCCTCGAGGTCTGGCGCGAACCCTGTAAATCGAACCTGGGGGTAGGGTCGCGCCATCGCCATCACCGCTTCGACGCTGGGGTCGCCGATTTCAAGCTTGCCGACGACATCGAGTTCGAGTTGGGAGAGCGTTGCGGCGTCCAGCAGGGGAAATACCCTGGTGAGCAGAAACTCGAGCGACGTGAGAGTGGGAAAATGGGCCACCTCGCCGAGGTGCAGGAGGCGCAGCGGTTCTCCCGGAGCGCGCACGGTGGCACCGATGGTGCGAGTGTCGTTCGCAACACTCAACGGAAGATACGCTGCATTCGAGATGGCCCACCGACGGTTGATCTGGCAGGCCTCCGCGGCAGAGACACACAACACCAGCTTCGCTTCGGAGACAACCTGGCATTCCATCTCTTCCACCCGTCGCAGCTTTCGTCTCTCCCATCGCAGGATGCTCCGCCCTTCGGCGGCACGGACGATGGCGTAGCTGCGCTCCAGGTATTCGGTCTCGATATCGTGGCACGCAAAGATGGCTCGGGTCTTGGGCAAAGCCGGGATGATATGTGCAGTCACAAGGTAGTTGAATACGTGCAATGCGTCGGGGTCTTTACGGATACGAGCACGCGCTTCCCGCAGCAAGGAACTCCTTCCGAAGAGCGGCCGCCAATTGAAACGCCGCGGCCACCCGACCAGGTAGAGAAGGCGCACGTAGAACGGGACCTTGCCAATCTGGAGCGGGATCGCCGTATACGAAATTTCCTTGAAATGGCTTGGCGGTGCAGAGGGCTTGACCTGCAGGTGCACAAAATCGACCTCGAAACCGAGATCGAGAAATGCCTGGATCTGCGAGCAGATAGCGAGACCTGGCCCTGTCGTATTCGGAGCCGGCGAGTGATGGCTGTAGATGTGCACTCGGGGTGGAACCTGGCGCGAGGGTGACACGGGGTTGATCAAGAAATGCCATTCCCGAAGAAGCAGTCGTGCCTCAGCGTCTGCCTAGTCTACTTACCGGTCAAACTCTGCGATGAAGAAATCCTTGCCGTGGAACCGTTTTCGTATCGCGAAGTCAGCACGTCGCTGCAAGACGCGTCGAATGCGGCGGCTAGCGGGGTGGACAGAGTCGCAGCCTAATCGAGGATCTCCGCCACCACGTCATAGTCGTGGGATTCGGTGATGCGGGCGCGGTAGAAGGTGCCGGGGACGAGCTCCTCGTGGGGGCCGAAGTCGTTGATGAGGACCTTGCCGTCGATCTCGGGAGCCATGTTGAGCGCACGGCCCTGCCAGAGGAGGTCGGTCTCTTCGCTGGGGCCCTCGACGAGGACTTCGATCTCACGGCCGACCCACTGCCTGCGCTTCTTCCTGCTGATGGTCTGCTGGAGCTTCATCAGCTTGCGGCGGCGGGCTTCGATCGTCCTCTTCGGAACCTTCTCGTCGAGGTCGAAGGCCCTGGCGCCTTCTTCGTCGGAGTAGCTGAAGACGCCGAGCCAGTCGAGCTGGGCCTCTTTGACGAAGGCGAGCAGCTCTTCGAAGTCTTCCTCGGTCTCGCCGGGGAAGCCGACGATGAAGCTGGTGCGCAGGGTGAGATCAGGGACGATGTTGCGGGCCTTGTCGATGATCTGGAGGAAACGGTCGGCGGTGCCTCCGCGCTTCATGCGCTTGAGGACGGCGGCAGAGGCATGCTGCAGCGGCACGTCGAGGTACTTGGCCACGTTGTCGTGCTTCGCGATGGACTGGAGCAGGCGCGTGGTGATCTTGTTGGGGTACGCGTAGAGGAAGCGCAGCCAGTGCAGGCCCTCGATGGGGGCCAGCGCGTCGAGCAGGTCAGCTAGCTCGGGACGCTTGCCGGTAGCTGGATCCTTCGGGAGATCCTCGCCGAAGCAGGTGGTGTCCTGGCCGATGAGGGTGATCTCGCGGACGCCCTGGGCGATGAGCTGCTTTGTTTCCTTGACGATGGAATCGATGGGCCGCGAGCGGAACTTGCCGCGCAGCTGCGGAATGATGCAGAAGGTGCAGGGGTGATCGCAACCTTCCGCGATCTTGATGTAGGCGGAGGCGCGCGGCGTGGTGAGGATGCGCGGGGTCTCTGCGGTGTAGAGGTAGGTAGGTAGGGCAGCGGTGGCGCCGTCCCAGCTCTCGCGGGAGAAGCGGCCGGACTGCTCGCGGGCGTCGCCTTCGGGTCTTGAGGCCGCTGCGCCGGAGGCCGTAGCGGCTCCTTCCCACATCTCTTCGAGATGTGGGGCACCCGCCTCATGCTGGATCTGCGCGCCATTGCCTTCAGGGCGGGAGTGCTGGTTCACTGCGGAGGCGTGGCGGGCAATCTGGGCGCTAGAGAGGATCGCGAAGGGCGAGTCGGTGGGCGTCGGAGCGGGTCTGGAGAGGCCTGCGGCCTCGAGGATGGCGTCGAGCTCGCCGGTGCCGACGACGGCGTCGACCTCGGGGATGTTCTTGCGGATCTCATCGCGGTAACGCTCGACGAGACAGCCGGCGACGATGAGGCGCTTCGCGCGGCCGCCGTTGGCGATCTTGTGCTGGACCATCTCGAGGATGGTGTCGACGGACTCCTGCTTGGCGGAGTCGATGAAGCTGCAGGTGTTGACGACGAGGATGTCGGCGTCCTCGGCTTTGGGCGTTAGTTCGCCGCCTGCCGAGTGGATGAGGCCCATCATGACCTCGGAGTCAACGAGGTTCTTGGGGCAGCCGAGCGAGACGAATCCTACCCGGGGAGTTCCGGGGATCTGCAGATCGAGGATGTCAGTCTCGGGAGCGGCGGAAATTTCGGCCGTGGGGGAGATACTCACTGGGGTTATTTTACCAGCCCGGGGCGATATCCGGTGCTGCGGCCGAGTTAGCCCGGGAAACCGGGTACGGCGAAGTCCTGCACGGGCGGCAAAGCCTTGTGTCCCTACATGATGTGGCGTGGAGGTAAGGGAAGCTCGATGGGCTCGGTCCTGGTGTGGGCAGTTACCGCGACGCCGTTGGTGTCGAAGTGGGTGACGCGGTGGCCTGCTCCGTGGCCACGGTTGATGGCGCGCTGGAGCAGCACGATGAAGCGGCGGGAATCGTCTGCGAAGAAACGGTCGGTGGCCCAGTCATAGGGAGCGACGAGGGAGTAAGCCGCTTCGCACTTGGGGCAGTAGAGCCAGGTATCGAGCGTGCGATGAAAGCTGGCCGGGGGCAACGGTCCCACGGGGTCGGTCCCAAGCTTGATGGCTGCGAGGTGTTGGTGCGGCATCCTGATAAGGATACGAGATGCGAGAGACGAGATGCGAAGGTTTGCATCTCGTCTCTCACCATGGTTACCAGATGCGTACGCGCTGCTCAGGTGTGAGGTAGAGCTTGCCGCCGGGCTGGACGTCGAAGGCCTTGTACCAGGCGTCGAAGTTGCGCACGGTCTCGGCGCGGTACTGGCCGGGAGCGTGAGGGTCGGTGAGCAGGCGGGCGCGCTCGGTGGCCTCGCGCATCTTCGTGCGCCAGATCTGGGCGAAGGCGAGGAAGAACTGCTGATCGCCGCTGAGGCCGTCGATCTCTTTTGCGGGCTTGCCCTTGAGCGCGGCGTGGAAGGCATCGTACGAGGCCGCAACGCCGCCGAGGTCGGCGATGTCCTCACCCAGCGTCTGACGGCCGTTGACGTGGATGCCGGGGAACGGCTCGTAGCCATCGAACTGCGCTGCGAGCGCGTCGGTGACCTGCTTGAAGTGCGCGAAGTCGGCGGGTGTCCACCAGTCGCGAACCTTGCCCGTGGAGTCGAAGGCCGCGCCTTCGGAGTCGAAGGTGTGCGAGATCTCGTGGCCGATGACGGCGCCGATCGCGCCGTAGTTGTAAGCGTCGGGAGCGCTGGCATCGAAGAACGGCGGCTGCATGATGGCTGCGGGGAAGTTGAGGCCGTTGTCGAGCGGCAGGTTGACCGCGTTGACCAGCTGCGGCTCCATGCACCACTCGGCGCGGTCGACGGGCTTGCCGATGCGCGAGAGGCTGTAGTGGTAGTCGAAGAGGTTGGCGCGATAGATGTTGCCAGCGAGGTCGTCGGACTTGATCTCGAGGCCGGTGTAAGAGCGCCAGTGATCGGGATAGCCTACGCCGACCTTCAGCGCATCGAGCTTCCTGATGGCTTCGGCTTTGGTCGCCGGCGTCATCCAGTCAAGCGCCTCGAGCCGCTTGTGGAAGGCGAGCAGGAGGTTCGCGACCATGGCCTGCGCGCGCTGCCTGGCCTCGGCGGAGAAATAGCGTTTCACGTAGATCTGCCCAACGGCATCGCCCATCGCGCCGTTCGCAAAGGCCACAGCGCGCTGCTCGCGAGGACGCTGCTGCGGCGCGCCAGTGATCACGGTGCCGTAGAAGGCGAAGCGCTCGTCGGCGAGGGCCTTGGAGAGCCCTGCGGCGTGTGTATCGAGCAGGTGCAGCAGCAGCAGGTCCTTCCAGGCGTCGATGGGATCGGAGGCGACCAGCGCTGATTCGCCGATGATGGCGGTGGGCTGCCATACGTAGAACTGCTTCTGCGTGCCGAGATCTGCCGCAGAGAAGAACGCCTTCCAGTCGAGCCCCGGAGCCTTCGCAGCGAAGTCGCTGGTGTTCCAGAGATTGTTGGCCTTCTTGATGTCTTCGGAGTCCGCGAGCGAGAGCTGAATCTTCGCGATCGCTGTCTCGAGGGCGAGAACGCGAGCGGCGCGGGCATCGGCATCGCCGAAGCCTGCGAGCGCGAACATCTTCGCGGCATGCTTCACGAAGGCCTCGCGGACGGACTTCATCTTGGCGGAGCCGGAGAGGTAGTAGTCCGGCGATGGCAGGCTGCCCCCGCCCTGCATCAGGTAGGGCGCGTAATGTTCGGAGTCGTTGAAGCCCGGAGCGACCCACAGGCCGAAGATGTTTGCGGTGTGGAACTGCGTGTTGTTGAGCGCGTCGGTGTCGGCGCGCAGGCTCAGACCAAGCGCGTGTGCGAGTTCGGCGCGGGTCTTGATGCCTTCAATCGAGGCGAACTTCGGCTTGAAGCTGGCGAGGCCATGCGCTTCCATCGCAGCTTCGTCCATGTAGCTGGCATAGAGGTCGGCGACCTTGTGTGTGTCCGAGCCTGCGGCGCCGGGGTTCTTCGCGAGCTCCGCGAAGATCTCCTTCAGCTGGGCGTCGGTCTTATTGGCCACGATGCTGAAGGCGTCGACGCCGGTGCGGTCTGCCGGGATCTCGGCGCTCTTCTGCCACTCGCCGTTTGCGTAGAGATAGAAGTCGTCGCCGGGCATGACGGAGCGGTCGATGTCCTGGACACGGACGCCGGTTGGTTGCTGGGCGAAGACGAGGGTGGAGCAAAGACAGGCGGCGAGGACGAGTGGGCGGGCGAAACGGGACATGGGTGCTCCTATGCACCGTCGATTGTAGGTCTTCTGCCGAACTTGCATCTATTCACTCTTTCTGCCGGCTAGTTGCCTGCCCACAGCACGCTCATATGGGCAACGGAGCGAAGGGACGTGGCATCGATGGGCCCCAGCAGCAGGAACCACGCCAGCCAGAGCAGTGGAGTGGAATCGGAGGCCCAGGCGCGAAGCTCTGCGCGAGCTCGTTGATCCGTCACTGCGAGCACCAGGAGGAAGAAGGTTGCGTCGATCGCGCAGTCACTCTGCCAACGGCCCACGTCGTGGCCGAAGGCGCATAGCGCGAGTGGAGTAAGGAAGAGCGCGCAGAGGATGACGAGGTCCAGGGTGGTAGCGTGAAGCGCACGGAGGACACGTCGCAACAGTTGCAGCAACAGCCACGCGTAGGGCAGCGTGAAGGCCAACGAGACTGCGAGCAGGATGCGGAAGTCGTGGCCCGCGTAGAAGTGCGCGACGAGCTGCTGTTGCTGCGCGAGCGTGGAGTGCATGACGTCGAAGACCTGCCGTTGGATGGGCACATCGCTGCGACGTGCAGCGTCGGCAAGGATGACTTCGGGAGCGACTCGCAACGTGCCGAAGTGAAGGATCGCAAGGAACGCAGCCGTGACGAGCGCGACTTGGAGGACTGCGATCCACCACGCGAGTCTGCTTTGCCTGCATGCGATCCAGAGCGTCGCGACGACGAAGGGATACAACGCAAGCGAATAGCCTTCATGAGCCAATAGCGCGACGCAGGATAGCAGCGTTGAGACGAAGGCTGCGGTTGTTGGGTTGAGGCGCATGAAGGCTGCGGCGATGACGAGCAGCAGCAGAAGCAGCGTGACGTCGGGCTGCTCAAACATGATGGCGATGTGCGAGAAGATTGCCGGGCCCGCGAGCAGGACGCCAGCGAAGACGCGGTCTTGCGTGCTGCCGAAGAGCAGCTCGCGGAAGACCCAGTAGGTCGCCGCGAAGAGCGCGAAGGTGAAGGCAAATTGGATGGTGCGCAGGCCGCCCGCGCTGAAGTGTGCGAAGGGCAGAAAGAGCTCGCCCACGAGGCCACGCTTTACGAAGCCGTGCGCATAGCTGAGGAAGTACAGCGCGATGCCGTAGTTGTAGGCGATGGGGCCGTAGCTTGCGGCCAGTCCTGTGAGGAGCGGAGCCCAGGTGAGCAGGCGCTCGGGCGCGCGCTTCGCGTCAGCAATCTGCATGCAACGTGAGATGCGAAGTTGGCCGAGTTTGTCGCTATGTCGGAAGCTAGGGGAGTCGCGCGGCCTCTGCGATCGGGTCCCACTTCACAGGCATGGATCGACCGTCGGCGCTGGGCTTTGCAAGGAAGGAACGTGGCTCGAAGGCTGCTGCTTCCTTCGCGCTGAGGATGTGCGCCCACGAGGCGCGCTCCCTGGGCTTCCATCCCGGGCCGCTGTTGTTGAACTCCGCATAGAAGGCCTTCGTCGAGGTGTCGCCGCGATTCCAGAGAGACCAGCCTGCCGCGGTGAGGTCGGCGGGCAGCTCGGAGTTCATCACGACAACGCGGGAGTAGTCGCGCCACGGGCGGCCAAGGCCGAAGCCCTCCTGCGCCTGCTTGCCCGGAGGCGGTGGCAAGGGACGGTGCTCGATCGTCGAATGGTCGATGACGTAACCGGAGCTCTGCTCTTCCATGGTGCGCGACTGCGCGGTGATCTGCCCGCTGCGGATCTCCACGATGGTGCTGTGATCGAAGACCGCGGTGGCGTTGCCGAAGATGAAGTCGACGCCGCCCTCAACGTAGCTGTCGACGTAATACTGGCGGCCCCAGTCGGAGAAGAGAGTGTCCTGATCGCCGAGGAAGCGGCAGTGCTTGAAGACGGCACGGTCAGAGCGCACGGAGGCTGCTACGGCCTGTCCTGTCGGCCCGGCATCGTTCTGGAAGGTGATGTTGTCTGCCTCGAAGTTGTCGCCGTTGATCTCTGCGGTCTCCGTGAAGAAGGTGCCGCCGGCCATCTTCGCGTTCTGCCCTGCAACGATGACGACGTCTTCGGGCTTTTCGCCTTTGCCCAGCAGGGTCACGCGCGGACGGTTCTGCGTGACGTGGATGCGCTCGCGGTAGATGCCGGGGACGATCTCAATGTAGATGCGGCCATGCGGCGCATCCGGCGCGTGGTCCAGCGCCTGTTGGATCGTCGTGTAGTCGGTGGTCGAGGCCGTGGAGCCGTGACCGTGCGGATCCACCTTCACATGGACGTCCTGTGCGAAGGCTGTGGAGGCTACGAAGGTTGTGGAGGCGGCGAGGGCGAGCAGCTGGAGTCGCGTCATGACAGACTCCATCATCAGGCAACGAGCCTGCCTTGAGCCACAACGAAAAGCGGCACACCCAAAGGCGTGCCGCTTGACGGAATCATTGATCGAATCGCTGACGCAGAGCCTAGAACTCCCAGCGCAGCAGCGTGGACCCTATGGTGTAGCCGCCACCGAAGGAGGCGAGAAGCACGAGGTCGCCCTTCTTCAGCAGCTTGCGCTCGAGCGCGGTGTGCATCGCCAGCGGGATGGTGGCGCCGGTGGTGTTGCCGTACTCGTCGATGTTGATGAGCACCTTCTCTTCGGGCATGCCAAGGCGCTCTGCCGTGGCTACGATGATGCGGCGGTTGGCCTGGTGTGGGATGAAGAGCTTGATGTCTTCGGCGGTGATCTCGTTGCGGCGAAGAACTTCTTCTGCGAGCTCGGCCATCTTGCGGGTGGCAACCTTGAAGACCGCTCCGCCGGACTGGTGGACGAAGTGCTTGCGGTTGTCGACGCTCTCGTGGCTGGCGGGCAGAGCGCTTCCGCCTGCGGGCATGTAGAGGGACTCTGCGCCCGAGCCATCGACCTCATGCAGGAAGTCGATGAGGCCGGTCTCGCCCTCTTCGCAGGGCTCAAGGAGCACTGCGCCGGCGCCGTCGCCGAAGAGGATGCAGGTGGTGCGGTCCGTGTAGTCGAGGATCGAGCTCATGACGTCGGCGCCGATGACGAGGACCTTCTTGTGGGCTCCGCTTTCGATGAGCTTGGCGCCCATCTGCAGTGCGTAGATGAAGCCTGAGCAGGCTGCGGAGAGATCGAAGCCCCAGGCTCCGATGGCGCCGATACGATTCTGCACAAGGCAGGCGGTGGCGGGGAAGAACATGTCGGGCGTAACGGTGCCGACGATGATGGCTTCGACTTCCTTGCCCTCGATGCCGCGCCTGGCCAGGCAATCCTTTGCTGCTTCCACTGCAAGATCGCTGGTGGCGACGCCCTTGTCTACGATGTGACGCTGCCGGATTCCGGTGCGCTCGACGATCCACTGATCGTTGGTTTCGACCATCTTCTCGAGATCTGCGTTGGTGAGCAGACGAGGCGGAACATAGGTTCCGACTGACGAGATCTTTGCACGCACGGACTTGCGAGGCTGCAGGGTGAGACTCAAAGCTTGGGACCCTCCACGGACACCACTAGAAATCTTAGCTGACGGAAGGCCGTCTGGGCGCGTGAGAGCCGCGTCGGAGACGTTGTGGCAGCAGAATCTTGCGATGGACAAGCCTGATCGTACGCGCAGGAGTACACGAGCGCGAGAGATGGATGGAGTTTTTGGGGTTTGGAGCAGAGAAAGAAAATGTACCGGGTTACCCTACTGCGCCCGCGATGGCCCGTTACCGTTGCTTCCTTCCGGACCTGGCGGGGTTGGCGGGATCGCGTCACGTAGGACCCGGCACTGGTTCAGTTTAGCAGAGTATGGCCGGGATTGCCGAGGCCCACGGCTGGGGCAGGAGGGAAGCATATCGGAGAGCGAGGGGAGTGGATTTCGGGCATCGGCATCAATCTGGTTGACATGTATCTGGCAGATAGCTAGTGTACTGCTCATGCCATCCAAGAAGAGCCGATCGGAGCGTGCGTCGAACCGTCGGGAAGACTCGAGCGCGTCGAGCGCATCGAGTGCGGAGGATCCAGTTCCCATCCGCACCACGGCCACCGAATCGCTGCTGGGGTGGTTGAGTCTTGGGCCGATGTCGGGCTATGACATCCGGCAGAAGATCGAAAGTTCGACCGCGAACTTTTGGAGCGAGAGCTTTGGGCAGATCTACCCCGCGCTGAAGAAGCTGAGCAATGAAGGCCTGGTGACGATGCGGGAGCTTCAGCCTGAGGGGCAGAGGCTGCGCAAGGAGTACAGGATCACTCCCGCGGGGAAGGTGCGGCTGCGCGAATGGCTCGCAGAGCCTTGCGGGTTGCAGGTTCGGCGGGAAGAGCTGCTGCTGAAGCTGTTCTTCGGAGACAAGGCCCCGAAGGGCGCGATGCGCGCGGCCGTGGAGCAGCGCCTGGCCGTTGCGAAGCGCGAACTGGAGAGCTACGGGCCTATCGAGCGCGAGCTTGCAGCAAAGATGCTGACACATCCGGCAGCGCCGTACTGGCAGCTGACGCTGGAGTTCGGCAAAGCGCAGGCGGCGGCGACCAGAGCGTGGTGCGAGCAGACACTACGCGAACTCGACAAGCTGGAGAAGGCAAAGACGAGGGACAAAGGAGGAAGACGTGATGCACGTTGATCCGCTATGGATGAAGGCCTTTCTCGCGATTCACATCACCGCCGGTGCGCTTTCGTTCGGGCTGGCGCCGGTCGCCTTGATGACAGCGAAGGGCGGCAAGCAGCACAAGCGCTGGGGCATGGTGTACCTGTGGGCGATGGGAGTGGTCGCGGCGACGGCGTTGCCGATGGCGCTGTATCGGCCGGTGCTGTTCCTGGCGCTGGTGGCGGTGTTCAGCTTCTACGCGGCGTTCTCGGGCTACAGGGTGACACGGTGGAAGAACCTGTCGAGCGGCGGTAGCGCACAGCCTGTCGATTGGATCGCAGCGGTGCTGACGTTCGCGGCGAGTTTCATGCTCGCGTTTCTGGGAGCGTTTCACAATGAGATGGTGCAGAACTTCGGCATCGTCGCCATTGTGTTCGGGCTGCTGGGGATGCGGCTTTCGTCGGTACAGATGACGCGGTTTGTGAGAAAGCCCAGGGAGAAGATGTGGTGGTGGTATGACCACCTTGGGAACTTCATCGGCAGCTACATCGCGGCTTGGACGGCGTTCAGCGCGGTGACGCTCTCACAGGTGATCCACATCCAGCATGCTCGATGGATCATCTGGCTTTGGCCGACGGCGGTGGGAGTTCCTGCAATCTTCCTCACGATTGCGTATTACAAGCGAAAGTTCGCGCCACGCAGGACTGCAGCGACGGCTGCTTAGGCAGCACGCCGCAGATCCATCGACTTTGAGGTTTTCCAGAGCTGCCAGATCCCGATCGCGGTGAAGATCAGGATGAAGCTCCACAGGCCGATGAGGATGGGCTTTCCCCATTGTGCGGAAAAGTGCTTCCACACGCGCAGCACGGCGCGGCCATAGTGCACGCCGAGCCACGCAGCGAAGGAGTGGCGCGCAAGCCTGCTGAGCGTGAAGGCCCACATGAACTTCTTTCGCGACATATGCACTGCGCCCGCGGCGAGTACAAACGGCGATAGTGGCATCGGTGGCGGAAGGATCGCGGGCAGTGAGACCGCGAGGATCGCGTGGCGTTCCATCCATGCCGTGACGCGCTTGAGGATGCGCGGCGGCACGTGCTTTTGCAGGAAGGCCATGCCACCGGCTCGCCCGACGGCGTGGGAGAAGAGTCCACCGGCGGCTGAGCCCAGCGTCGCCACGAGCACGAGCAGCACGACGTTCTCCTTGCCCGCGGCATAGAAGATGATCATGATGTCGGTGACGCCGGGGATGGGGAGCGGGACAAACGAGCTGTCGACCGCTGAGATGAAGAGCAGGCCGACCAGTCCGAGGTGAAAGAAGAACCGCAGAGCATCATGCGGCGTCTGGGCCGCTCGTGCTGCCAGGTTCGAAGCTTCAGTGGCAATCCCGGGCGCGTGAATCATGCTGCCTCTTGAGACGTACGGTAGAGTGCTTGAGTCGCGCGATCTTTCGGTTGGTTCTTAGGCCGCGATCGGTCTAGTGGTTGTAACCCACGGGGCGTCCGGCGGGGAAGTGATACGCAACGCCGATGGAGATGATCTGCGGCGTGAGGCCGTTGGTGAGTCCCGGGCCGGAAAACCACTTCTGGTACTCGTAGTCGACGCGCGCGTTCACGCGCGGCACGATGGAGATATCCACGCCGGCACCGCCCACCATCATGTTGTAGGCGAGATTGAAGTTCGTCTCTTCGAGCTGGTACGTACAGGTACCGGAGGTGCAGGCCACTTGAACGTAGTAGTCGTAGACGGGGGAGTTGAAGACGCCGCGTCCGTAAAGGCCCTTCACGTAGGGCCGGAAGCGGCCGTAGTCACGGAAGTAGCGTGCGCCAGCCTCGTAGGTCCGCTCGTATACGGGGCTGTTGGGGTCTGAGATCTGGTGGAAGTTGAGCTCCACGCCGATGTGCCGCATGAAGTCGGCGTCGGCATAGATCATGAAGCCGCCGAGGCGGTTGAGGGTGTAATCCGACTTGCCGTTGGAGTAGCCGCCGCCGACCTGGAGGTCGAGCTTGCGGCTGGCGGTGCTTCCAGCCTGGCCCAGGGCGGCTGCGGCGCTGAGACTCAACAGCAGGGCAGTAAGAATGCGCTTCACTTCAGGATCTCCCGGAGGTTCCTATCGTCAGGAACGGTGGCATCGTTGATAGCGTGATGAGAGTTCATGAACCACCTGCCTGCTGATTTGTCCCGCTTGCAATCTAACTGAAAATGCGTTGGCTGTCAGCGATAGCGCTCAACGTACGAGCGAGGCCAAAGGTTCGTCTTCTGACAAGAGCGCCCCGCAAGTCCGGTCTGACCTACGGGGCGCCTGGTGCTGATCTGCTGCGAGCTTACTGCTGTGGCGGAGGGTTGGAGGTGCCGGTCGCTGGAGGCGCGGTCTGCGCACCTGCCGTCGCATCTGCGGGCTGCGTTGCAGGGGCAGCGACCACATCCGACGGCTGTGCCGCAGGAGGAGCGCCTGCGTCCGCGGGCTGGGCCGTCGCCGCTGCAGGGGCAGCTGGCGGGGGAGCCGGTGGCTGCCAGTAGCCGAGCTTCACGTAGACCGGGGTGATCTCAAACGGCATCTTGTCGCGAGCGCTCAGCAGAGGCTCGTACGAGGTGTGCATCTGGATCACCTGGTCGGTCCAGGGGTCGAAGCGGAGGAACTGGCCGAGGGGTTCAGCCGCGACTTGCTTGAGGTCGTTGTTCGCGAGCTTGGGTCCCTTGGCAACGAGCTCCTGCATCCAGAAGGTGCCATCGGACTTCACGAGCGAGTCGCCCATCTGCGGTGTGTTGAGCGACTTGAGACCCTTCTGGCGGGCCTGCAGCTGCTGCAGGTAGAGCCCGAAGAACGGAGCGCCATCGGCGAGTTCCTTGGCTCCCAGGAGCTTCATCGCTTCCTTGGCGGCCTCGGCGTTGTCCTTGTCGGTGTGGCCCATCGGGAGACGCTGGAAGGCGGACTCGGGTGGGAACATCAGGCGATCAGAGAAGGCGTACTTGGTGTCGATGCGGTGACCGAGGATGATGTGCGCGATCTGGAAGGCGAGTACAGCGTTCAGATTGCCCATCTGCTGCGCGCCATCAGCCGAAGCGACGGCGGTGGTGTCGATGAGGCTCTTGGAGACCAGGATGGTGTTGCCGATCGAGACGGATTCCAGCGGCTCGGTGAGCAGGGTGCGGACACGAAGCGGACGGGAGGTCTGGATGTTGTTGTAGACGAGGATGTTGTTCGCCAGCGCTTCGAGGGTCTTGTCGAAGGGCGAAGGAGCATCGATGAGGCCAGCGGTGTAGAGGCGCTCGATGACGTTGTCTTCGGCCTGCTGGACCCACTCGCGCTGGGCGCCGAGGGGGGTGAGATCGGTGGCCTGATTGCTCTCGTCGTTGGCGCCGATCACGGTCTCGGACTCGTTCTCGCCCGCGTTCTCAGGCACGCGCAGCTGGTAGCCCCAGATGTGGTTGATCGCGCGGAAGTTCAACACGTGAGTGGGGCTCTTGGGATCGGTCTCCTCGATGTAGACAGCGGTCGGGAGCCAGAGGCCTTCCTGCACGTTGGTGCGCCACGAATCGAAGTGGTAGAACTCGCGGCGGTCGGCGTCGGAGCCGGCGAAGTCACCATCGAAGCGGACGATGTTGCCGCCGTTGCGCTCGACCCAGATGCGGCCGAAGAAGCGGCCATAGGCGTTGTTCTTGGTCGGCTTGACGTCGAAGACCACCGTCGGGACCGTGCCGAGGAACTCATTGCGCACGAAGGAGAAGGTGTAGGTCTGGCGGTTGTAGCTGTTGGAATCCACCAGCAGCATGGCTACGAAGCCCGACTGGTGGAAGGTCAGGTGCAGCGTGTTCGAGAGCCCCGTGATGTAGCTCATCGAGTGCTTGAACTTGCCGAAGAAGCCGGTCTTCTTCTCTTCGACACCCTTGCCCTGGGCATAGGCGGTGTCGTCGATGACCTTGCCGAAGTTGACGCGGCCGAGCATGTGCAGATCGGACTCGGGCGACTGGAACATGATCGGGTCGGCCTTCATCTTCTGGACGTAGGTCTCGACCAGCGGGAGGCGGTCCTTGAGGGTCTTGACCACGAGCTGTTCGCGGACGATCGACTTGTCGACCAGCGCACTTTGGGCTGGGGTGAGCTTGCGGGCGTAGGGATCTTCCTGGACCTTTTTCTTACCGAGGATCGGGAAGGCGTGGGCCCCCATTGCGGGCGCGAGCACAGCGGCCAAGGCCACAGCAGTGGTGAGTTTCGTCCGGAGGGTCATAGAGAGTAAGGCTCCTTCAACGTTGCAGGGATACCCTTCGGCGAGGGGCTATCCGTTCGAGCATGCCGAGCGTTGAACTCGGGGTCGGCAGCCTGTCACGACCGGAGTGGTTTTTCCGGGTTGTGACAGGATATCGCTTTCGTTAGACGCGGTTTGTGAGAAAGGCGGGTCAGCTCAGCTGGAACTGAAACTGAACGATGCCCTCCCACGGGACGGGGTGACCCTGCGCGTCGGTGGCAGGCTTGAAGCGGGTTCCGCGGGCTGCGTTTTCGGCCGATTGATCGAGGCCGTGTCCCAGGCCGCGGCCGGGGACGATTCCGAGAACTTCGACTGAGCCATCCGGCATGACGCGAATCCTGACCTGAACGATGCCCTCGATGTGCTGGGAGCGGGCCTCTTCGGTGTAGGTGGCCTTCGGCTTGAAGATGGTGGTCGGGACGGCCGTGACAGGCGAAGTGGCGATGCGTGCGACCTGCTGCGCCGGGGCCTGCTGCGTCTGCAGCTGGACGTTGACGGGCTGGTTGGTCCGGTTTGTGGAGTTCAACGGCCCGGTACCGCCGGGAACGCCGAGTTTGACGCCGGCAACACGAGCACTTCCGGAGTCGCGCCCGTTCATGTTCTGGCAGTTCGGGCAACCGCTGCCGAGCTGCACAGAAGCAGCGCGAGGGCCGTTGCCGACGTTGCTGGCGCTCATGCCCGGGGCTCCGCTCACTCCCAGGTTCACGTTGGAGACGGCGGGGCCGGTAAGCGGCTTGAGGGGATTATCCGTCGCGCCGAGACGTACCGCAGAGGGATGCGCATCGTGGTTCGGGACGGACACCGGAGCTGCGGCCAGGTTCACCTTCACCGGAGCCGGTGGAGGATTCACAGCCTTCGGGGGGGCGGGAGCCGGAACGAAGGGCTTCGGCTTCGGCACCTCGATGGGCTTGATCTCGGGCGGTGGCTCGATGGGCTTCGGCATGTCGATCTTGCGCTCCACCACGGGGGGCGGCGGCAGGATGACAGGAGGGGGCGGTGGTGGCGGAGGGGGTGGTGGCGGCTCGGCGACCTTCACGTACGTCAGATCCTTGACATCCTTCTTCGGCGCAACGGCGTTCTTCACGACGCTACCCACGAGGATCAGGAGGAGCAGGATGGAGACGTTGGTGACGATGGACGTGACAAAAGCGCCCTTGTTTCGTGTCCCATCATCGAGCACGCCGAAGTGGGAGAACTGGACGCTTTTCGGGTTTGGATCTTCGCTGCGGAGTGGCTTCGGCATGCGGTGTGAACTTTCTTCGTTGAGGGCCCGGCAACGGACTGCGAAGTTACCAGAACAATATCAGAAATACGCGCAAAAACCGGGTAAATCCCGGAGTACGACGAGTCGCGTTGCGTAGGATGGAAGGCTCAAGGAGCGATACCTTCCATCAGTAGTGAACCCGTTTCGCTGCGCGTTAGGTCGGTTTTTCCGGGACTTTGGTTTCAACGGCATGTCCGGATTTCATGCACTTTGGCCGTACCAGGGAAGCCGGGAGTGTTCGAAAATGCAGCAGGCCCGCTCAAATTCTCTATCGACGCCCTGGCCGTCACGTTTAGTCGTTTTGCGCATCCTACAGGAGCGAAATGTCCCACACCGTGCTACAGACCATGTCTACCAACATGTTCCACCTTCCCGTTCCGGTCCTGGAGAAGATTATCCGGCCGGTGCTGGTCTACCTTTGCCTGATCGTGTTCCTTCGGCTTTTCGGGAAGCGTGAACTCGCCCAGTTGAACCCGTTTGATCTCGTAGTGTTGCTAAGTCTTTCCAACACCGTGCAAAACGCCATCATTGGTGACGATAACAGCGTGACGGGCGGAATACTCGGCGCCTTCTCACTGCTGGCCATCAATTGGATTTTGATGCGGATTCTCTACAGCGCGCCCAAAATCAACGAGGCTCTGGAGGGCCGTTCGACCACGCTGGTGCAGCGGGGCAGGATCGACGAGGAAGCGCTGAAGAAGGAGACGCTTACCATGGAGGAGCTGTATTCGGTGCTGAACAAGAACGGGTTTACCGATCCGGCAGAGGTCGAAATCTGCGTGCTGGAGCCCAATGGGACGTTCTATGTCAGAGGGTTGCACCCGTCGATCGAGGAAGTTCACTCGTCGAACCTGATGAAGGCCATCGAGGAGCTGTCGGCCGAGGTGCGATCGCTGCGGGCGGAGATCGCAGCAAAAAATTAGGGAAGAGCTAGGGGTGGGATTGCGCTGAGGCGAGCTTGGCCCGCTGCTTCAGGAGCCGCTCCGGCGCCTCGGGCAGGGCCGCGTCGCGGACGGCAGCACGATATCCACCCAGGTAGATGGAATACATCACGGCCAGGGCACAACCGACGCCGAACGCGAAGCCGAGGAAAAAGCCGAAGAAGGGTGCCAGCAGGGAGCTCATGTGTTCTCTGAGAATGGCACACCGAGCCGACCGCCGCCGTGACGGCTATTCCAGGTGCGATTCAGCGTTGCGTGATACGTGGAAGGCAACGATCGCCGGGGTGAAGATCATCGCGGCGAAGGAGAGGGCGAGGAAGGCATCGTACATAGCGAGGTACCTATCGGCCCGCGCGCATGTGACTTTAGTGTGTGCCAGTTTGAGCCGATCGTGCCATACCAAAACGGTACAGCCCTGAAGCTGGACAGAGGCCGGGCCGGGTTGTCCAAGGGGATGGATACTCATCAGCTTTGTTTTCATCAGTTCCCGGTGACCGGTTGCCTCTCGCTGGTGGGTTCACGTAACTTTGTGGCTCTTAGATTTCTTTCGGAGATGAACGCCTCCCTTGTCTTCCCCAGGTACTGAAAAGCCCGTCATTGAAGCTGTTTCGCAGACCTTCGACTCGCTGATGCGCGAGGATCGGGTCTTTCCGCCGCCCCCGGAGTTCGCCGCCAAGGCTTACATCGGTAGCGCGGAGGCCTACGAGCGCATGTATGCGGAGAGCATCGCCGATCCGAATGCGTTCTGGGCGAAGGCCGCCGGGGAGTTGGAGTGGTTCGAGCCGTGGACTTCGGTGCTCGAGGGCTCGGGCGCGGACGCTACGTGGTTTGCGGGCGGCAAGCTGAATCTGAGCCACAACTGCGTCGATCGCCACGCGCGGGGTGCGCGGAAGGATAAGGTCGCCCTGCTATGGGAGGGCGAGCTGTGCGGCGAAGATGGCAGGCCGAAGGAGATTCGGAAGCTGACTTATGGGCAGCTGCATGAGGAGGTCCAGCGTTTCGCCAACGTGCTGAAGGCGCAGGGAGTGAAGAAGGGCGACCGCGTCGCGATCTACATGGGCCTGGGGCCCGAGCTGGCGATTGCGCTGCTCTCCTGTGCACGCATCGGGGCGATTCACTCGGTCATCTTCGGTGGGTTCGCGGCTCATGCCATCTCGGACCGCGTAAACGACTCGGACTGCCAGATCATCCTGACGCAGGACATCAGCTATCGCCGGGGCGGCGAGGTGAAGCTGAAGCAGATCGTCGACGAGGCGATGGCGAAGTGCCCGAACGTGCGGCGGGTGATCGTGTATCAGCGCGCGCCTCACGCGGCTTCGGGAATCTCGATGACTCCGGGGCGGGACGTGTGGTGGCACCAGGAGATGGCGAAGGTTTCGGGCTTCTGCCCGGCAGAGCCCATGGACTCCGAGGATCCGCTGTACATCCTGTACACCAGCGGGACGACCGGCAAGCCGAAGGGGCTGGTCCATACGACGGGTGGCTACTCGGTGCAGACCTACCTGACGTCGAAGTACATCTTCGACCTGAAGGAAGAGGACGTGTACTGGTGCACCGCGGACATTGGCTGGGTGACGGGCCACAGCTACGTGGTCTACGGCCCGCTGCAGAACGGTGCGACCGTGCTGATGTATGAGGGGGCACCGAACTATCCGGCGAATGATCGCTTCTGGCAGATCGTGGACGACCACAAGGTGTCGATCTTCTACACCGCACCGACGGCGATCCGGGCGTTCATCAAGTGGGGCGACGACTGGGTGAAGAAGCACGACCTGAGCTCCCTGCGGTTGCTGGGCACGGTGGGCGAGCCGATCAATCCTGAGGCGTGGATGTGGTATCACCGCGAGATTGGCAAGGAGCGCTGCCCGATCGTCGACACCTGGTGGCAGACGGAGACGGGCTCGATCCTGATTGCGCCGATCCCGGGCGCGGTATCGACCAAGCCGGGCTCGGCGACCAAGCCGTTCTTCGGTGTGGCGCCGCAGATTGTGACCAAAGAGGGTGAGCCGGTTCCGGCGGGGCAGGGCGGTCTGCTGGTGATCTCGAAGCCCTGGCCTTCGATCGCAAGGACGATCTGGGGTGACCACGAGCGGTATGTGCAGACGTACTTCTCCGAGGTAAAGGGGCACGACGGCAAGGGCATCTACTTCACCGGCGACGGAGCCCGGAGGGACGCCGACGGTTGCTTCTGGCTGATGGGTCGCGTGGATGACGTGATCAACGTGAGCGGCCACCGGCTGGGCACAATGGAGATCGAAAGCGCGCTGGTGGCGCATGGCAAGGTGGCCGAGGCTGCCGTGGTGGGGCGTCCTGACGAGCTGAAGGGACAGGCGATCGCCGCGTTTGTGACGCTCGAAGAGGGCAACGAGCCCACCGAAGAGCTACGGCAGGAGTTGCGCAAGTGGGTCGCGAAGGAGATTGGAGCGCTGGCTCGGCCGGACGACCTGCGCTTCACGCAGATGTTGCCCAAGACGCGCTCGGGCAAGATCATGCGGAGGCTCCTGCGTGAGCTGGCGACCACTGGCGAGGTGAAGGGCGATACGACCACGCTGGAGGATTTTGGCGTGCTGGCGAAGCTGCGCGAGAACGACGAGTAGCAGCTTGCGAACGCGTACACGGCGATGGCACGGCTCCGGTCGTGCCATCGCTGTTTGTGAGCCCTGCGATGCGCTGTAAATGTGAGTTTGCATCAGGTTATTGTCTTTTCAGGGAGATTTTCTGATGCGATCTCATCCTTTGGCTCGGACGACGTTTGCGATTCGGAAGCAGCTGGCGAAGGCGGTTGTGGCTGGGCGGTTGAGCTTGAGCGAGGCGGCAGCCGAGTTCAAGATCAGCCGCCAGAGCGCGGGCAAGTGGGTCAGGCGGTATCGCGAGTTGGGTGTGGAAGGGCTTGCCGACCGGAGTTCGCGGCCACATCGGCTGCGTCATCAGACCTCGCCGGAGATGATCGAGCGCGTCGCGACGATGCGGCGTGAAGGCTGGACCGGGTTGC
>NZ_FNVA01000003.1 GCF_900108185.1 Bryocella elongata
CTCGCTCAAGCTCAACCGCCCAGCCACAACCGCCTTCGCCAGCTGCTTCCGAATCGCAAACGTCGTCCGAGCCAAAGGATGAGATCGCATCAGAACATCTCCCTGAAAAGACAATAACCTGATGCAAACTCACATTTAGCCGCTGAGGGAACGCGCGAAACTCAGAGCATCCTCACAATGGCTGTGAAGAAGACTTGATCTCGATCAGGCTTCCTCCCCAATGAAAACACCCCTCAGGGGGTCCGGGCTCTCGGACCCGCGCCGCGATTGCCCCTGCGTAGAATCCGAGTAGCCACCAGGCTCCTCCCGCCACCCCGAACGAAGCCGCCACGCATTTGGCACAATACGGAGACCATGCCACTCGACCTCACAACGTTCGCCATCAAGTGGCAGCAGACCCAGCTCACCGAGAAGTCCGCCTACCAGCAACACTTTCGCGACCTCTGCGAAGCCCTCGGCGTCTCTCATCCCACAGAAGACGACATGGTTGGGGGCAATTACACCTTTGAAAAGCACGTCACCAAGGTCGGCGGAGGCTCCGGCTTCGCCGACGTCTGAAAGCGCGACGCCTTTGCCTGGGAGTACAAGCTCCCCCGGGGCGAGTCCGCGCTCCCGCGTCTGAAGGTGCAGATTTTTCGCCGGGACATTTCCGCGGCGTTCGCTCTTGGGAACATCTTGCCTCCTTCGTGTTTTCTTCGATCATTTCCAAAGAGCTTTTCGTTATAACGAAGGTATGGCGAAACGTCTAAGAGTTCTGGAATTGTGCGCAGGCGCGGGCGGTCAGGCCCTAGGGTTTGAGCAGGCTGGATTCGAGCACGCGGCACTGGTTGAACTCGACGGTCACGCATGCCGCACACTTCGATTCAACAGACCGCACTGGGACGTTAGGCACGAAGACCTGAACAACTTCGACGGCTCGGAGTTTGCAGGTGTGGACGTAATTGCGGCGGGGCTCCCTTGTCCCCCATTCTCGAAGGCCGGCAAGCAGCTTGGTAGCGCTGATGAGCGCAACCTCTTTCCCGCTGCCCTCGATTTGATTAGGCGGCTTCAACCTCGAGCCATCGTGATTGAGAACGTTCGCGGCATTCTGGATGCCGTTTTCGCAGATTACCGGACATACATTGCCAATGAGTTACCCGGATACTGGACCGATTGGCATCTGCTGAATGCCTCTGACTACGGGGTGTCTCAACTAAGACCCCGAGTTAACTTTGTTGCGATTCGCCGCGGCCTTGAGAGCAACTTTCGCTGGCCGACTCCATCGGAGGTGCCGCCGCCAACCGTAGGTGAGCTGTTGGTGGATCTCATGAAAGAGCGCGGTTGGGCTGGCGCCGAGGCGTGGAAGAGCATCGCAAATGAAATTGCTCCGACGCTGGTAGGCGGAAGCAAAAAACACGGCGGACCAGACCTTGGCCCCACCCGGGCCCGTAGGGCCTGGGAAGCTCTAGGTGTCAACGGCAAGACTCTCGCAGATGCCGCTCCAGATCGCGACTTCCAAGGAATTCCTCGCCTCACGGTTCGGATGGCAGCGAGGATTCAGGGATTTCCGGACGACTGGCAGTTTGTCGGTGGGAAAACTGCAGCATATCGGCAGGTTGGAAACGCCTTCCCGCCCCCCGTTGCCAAGTCAGTCGCAGCTCAGGTGAGAAAGTGTCTTGAAGCGCGAGCTTCTCTCAGAATGGTCGGCTAGCTTCAGATTTTTTTGCCCCGCTTCAGTATCTCTTCTTCCGCGCTTGTAGCGGCCTTGATGGATATGAACTCATCCCTCGCGCATACGGGGAGCCCTAGTTCATGAATGAGGGCCCGATCATATTGGCCCGAGAGGAGGACGATTCCCTCCCCTACAAATTCGTCCCTTGCTCCTCCTCCCTTTCTGATTCTTCTCATCGGATCTTCTTGCTGCGCCAAGCCCACCGCTACCTTCTTGGGGATGGGTTGCCGCATAAACTTGCGAAAGAGGGCGGCAACTCTCTTGGTCCCCTTCCCAGACGAGAGGATCGCTTCTCTAATCGGAACGGGAACCTGTTGCCAAAAGTTAGGTGGATAGGGGTAATCCCTTAGGAGCCAATGCGCATTCTCTCTTATCCCGCGAGCCGAGATAGAACGTTTCTTATCCTGATTTCCTTTGTTCAGAATTTCTGGCCGGGCCACGATGATACCGATACTGAACGTTGACCTAACCTCGTCGGCTGAGACTACGATGCAGGGACGACCGAACGCCTCCGGCGGGACATACCAAGTTCCCGTGACCGTGTTCTTGATATCCACTTCAACTCCTCGTAAGTTGAGGTCCAAAAGTTTACCCCAAGGGGCACCGAGGTAATTTCTGAGTAGGATTTCGACTTTCGTACCTATGTAGGTTTTTTCTGTCTTCTCTAACTCGTCAATGAGAAATCGTCCAGACCTGCCGGTGTCGATTACCTCATCGATCGCGCGGCGAATGAGTGTAGGAACCTCTGCACAAAACTGCTTCCACCCGCCCCCGAGCCGAAGGATCTCCTCGTGAAGGAAGCACATCAATTCATAGTCCTGATGAGTGGCAGGAAAGTTGAACCCCTCCGGCAAGGACTTCGGCACGTATCCACGCCAAGGGGTGTTTGCGGCTGTTGACTCATCGGACATCTAATGCCTCCGGAGGATCCAATGGATAAGCTTAGCCAAGCTCGTCGCTCCGAGAACATGCGGCGAATCAAGAGCCTAAACACCTCGCCCGAGATCTCTGTTCGCCGGCTCATTTTTGGTATGGGTTACAGGTTCAGACTTCATTCCAAAGCACTCCCGGGGAGACCCGATTTAGTCTTTCCCGGTCGCCGAGCCGTGATCTTCGTTCACGGATGCTTTTGGCACCAGCACACCAAGTGCAACGAGGGGCGAATCCCGTCCTCTAGGCCCGAGTATTGGGCGCCAAAACTGGCCGGCAACGTGGCCCGTGACACCACGCGGAAGGATGAGCTTCGCCAGTTGGGGTGGCGCGTGATGGTGATTTGGGAGTGCGAAGTCATGTCCCCGAAGACTGCTGCCAAAATCAAGCGATTCTTGGGCAAACCTGGACCAAACCAACCGTCGGCAAAGGCGAAGAAATTGCTAAAATAAACGTTGAATGGCAGACGATCAGAACCAGCTCCCCCTAGGGTCGAATCCCGACGATCTCACCCCCTCCCAGGACGCAAACTCCAACAATCCGCCGCCCGGCGGTGGTGCGGGAGGCCCCGGTGCGCCCACAGGCCCCGGAGCTCTGATCATGACCCCCATCAACATCGAGGAGGAGATGCGCCGTTCGTATCTCGACTACTCGATGTCCGTCATCGTCGGCCGCGCGCTGCCCGACGTCCGTGACGGCCTCAAGCCCGTGCACCGCCGCATCCTGTACTCCATGCAGGAGCTCGGCCTCCAGCACAACAAGAAGTACATGAAGTCGGCCAAGCCGGTCTCGCAGGCCATGGGTAACTACCACCCCCACGGCGACACCGCCATCTACGACGCACTCGTGCGCCTCGCCCAGCCCTTCAGCCTGCGCTATCCCCTCGTCGATGGCCAGGGTAACTTCGGCTCCGTCGACGGTGATCCACCCGCCGCCATGCGTTACACCGAAGCCCGCATGATGCGCATCACCGCCGAGATGCTCGCCGATATCGACTCCGATACCGTCGACTTCGTCCCCAACTACGACGACTCGACCACCGAGCCCACCGTACTGCCCTGCCGCTTCCCCAACCTCATCGTCAACGGCGGCACCGGCATCGCCGTCGGCATGGCCACCAACATCCCGCCGCACAATCTCACCGAGGTCCTCAACGCGTCCATTGCCCTCCTCTCGAAAGAGAAGTCCGACACGCGTTCCAACCTCGACATCGTGCTCGAGCACGTCCAGGGTCCCGACTTCCCCACCGGCGGCTTCATCTACGGCAAGTCCGGCATCCCCCGCGCCTACCAGACCGGCCGCGGCCGCTTCATGATGCGCGCCAAGTGCGGCCTCGAGCAGATCACCGGCGGCCGACAGGCCATCATCGTCTCTGAGATCCCCTACCAGGTCAACAAGTCGACCCTCATCAAGCGCATCGCCGAGCTCGTCAACGAGAAGATCGTCGACGACATCTCCGACGTCCGCGATGAGTCCGACCGCGACGGCATGCGCATCGTCATCGAGCTCAAGCGCGGCGCCCAGAGCGAGATCGTCCTCAACCAGCTCTACAAGCACACCTCCATGCAGGAATCCTTCTCCATGATCTTCCTGGCCGTCCACGGCGGCCAGCCCAAGGAGTTCCCGCTCGACCACGCCATCTGGGCCTTCCTCGATCACCGCATCGACGTCGTCCGCCGCCGCACCGCCTTCCTCCTCAACAAGGCCCGCGAGTTCGAGCACATCCGCCTCGGCTACCAGATCGCCCTCGACCACCTCGACAACGTCATCAAGATTATTCGCCAGAGCTCCTCGCGCGCCGACGCCCGCGAGAATCTCTTCGGCTACTTCTCCAACCGCCGCATCAACCTCCGCGGCACCGAGATCCAGGGTGTCACCCTCGACCCCGCCAAGTACGGCATCGACCTCAACGGCGGCAGCGTCTCCGCCCAGCTGGCCAACAACTCCGCCGGCACCCTCATCCTCAGCTACCGCCAGATCGACGCCATCCTCGAACTCCAGCTGTACCGCCTCACCCAGCTCTCCATTGACGAGATCATGAACGAGCTGCGTAAGGTCCGCGACGACATCGCCGAGTACGAATCGATTCTTGCCTCGGACAAGAAGCTCCGCCGCGTCATCATCAAGGAGCTCGAGGAAGTCCGCGACAAGTACGGCGACCCCCGCCGCACCATCATCCTCGACGAGACCACCGAGCTCACCCTCGAAGACCTCATCGCCGACGAGCAGGTCGCCGTCACCGTCTCCAACACCGGCTACCTCAAGCGCACACCCATCACCGTCTACCGGCAGCAGAAGCGCGGCGGCACCGGTCGCATGGGCATGAAGACCCGCGAGGAAGACTTCGTCTCGCAGCTCATCATCGACTCCACCCACGCCTACCTGCTCTGCTTCACCAACTCCGGCCGCGTCTACTGGCTCAAGGTCTACGAGATCCCCGACGTCGGCGCCGCTGGCAAGGGCAAGGCCATGGCCTCCCTCGTCGACCTCCAGCCCGGCGAAAAGGTCGTCACCATCCTCCCCGTCCGCAACCTGGAAGAGGATGGCAAGTTCGTCTTCTTCGCCACCCGCAACGGCACCGTCAAGAAGACCGCGCTCAAGGACTTCTCCAACGTCATGGCCCGCGGCATCATCGCCATCGGCATCGACAAGGACGACGAGCTCATCACCGCCCGCATCACCGACGGCGAGCAGGTCATCTTCCTCGCCACCCACGAAGGCCTAGCCATCCGCTTCCACGAGGCTGACGTGCGCAGCATGGGCCGCCCCGCCACCGGCGTCCGCGGCATCGCCCTCAAGAAGAACGACTACGTCATCGGCGCAGCAGTCACCCCGTCCTCCGAGGCCCGCAACAAGCAGCGCCTCGAACGCGCCCGCGAAGCCGGACTCGCCGACGTCGTTGCCAAGGCCATCGACGAAGCCATCGACTCCGCCGCAGCCCAGCCCATGGCCCTCGCCCCCGGTGACGACACCGCCGAGGTCCCCACCGCCGCTCCCGAGATCAGCGCTAAGCTCGCCAAGCTCGACGAGAAGCTAGGCCTCACCCCCTGCCTCATCCTCTCCGTCTCCGACAACGGCTACGGCAAGCGCACCGACGTCGACGCCTACCGCCTCCAGACCCGCGGCGGCAAGGGCGTCATCAACATGAAGACCACCCCAAAGATCGGCAAGGTCACCAGCATCAACCTCGTCGACGACACCACCGAGATGATGGTCATCAGCCAGTTCGGCAAAATCATCCGCATCGACACCAAGTCCGTAAGAGCCGCCGGCCGCAGCACCTCCGGCGTCCGCCTCTTGAACCTGGAAGCCGACGACAAGGTAGCCTCAGCAACCGTAATCCCCCCCGAAGACCCCAAAACCAACGGCGACGGCGGAACCCTGCTGCAATAGCCTAGAACGGGATAGACTTACGTATCCAACGAGAGCACCCGGAGCAGCATGCGCGCTTGGTACGAGCTTAAGTTCAACGACGAATTCCGTTCCAGGACGGGAACCGAGTTTCAATCGCTATTCAGCGCCATCATGGAGCGCCGGTATCCCGGCGACTTCCGGAAGGTCAAGCCATACGGAAATCAAGGCGACCACAAGTGCGACGGATATCATGCGTCAAAGCGGCGTGTATACCAGGTTTACGCACCGGAGACGTTCAAGGCTACGGTTGCAAAGGATAAGATCGACGAGGATTTCACAGGAGCCGTTGCTCATTGGTCAACCCTCATGGGCGAATGGGTATTCGTCCACAATCAACACAAGAGCGGCCTTCCCCCGCAGACGGTAAAGCACCTTCAGAGCCTCAACGGCTCAAACGGCGTCTCGGTCGAGTCTTGGTGCGATGTCGAGCTGCGCAACGAGTTTTTCTCGCTGCAATCTGAAGACCAAGCTGCCATTTTGGGCCACACGCCAACTGATTTGACCTTCAAACGTCTCGACATAAAAGACGTGATCGTCGTCGTGAACGCGCTGGCCCAGCAAGAGGCGCCCGTTGGATTACCGGTTGCAGAAGTAGCACCTGGCAAGCTCGAAGCCAACCAGCTGTCGGACTACACTCAGTCGCTCTTGACGATGGGAAGCCGCAAAGCTCATTTAGTGAAGAAGCTTTTCGACAAGTGGCACGATCCAGAGCTTGGCGACCGCGTCGCAGCGACCTTTCATGCGAAATACCTGGAACTGAGGGATTCTGGGGAGTCAGGTGATGATCTCTTAACTCACCTTTGGCACTATGCTGGCGGCGGAAGCCAAGATGGTTCTGCGAAGGAAACGGCCGTCTTGGCATTGCTCGCCTTCCTCTTCGAAGAGTGCGAGATTTTTGAGCCCGTCAAAGAATCGGAGCCGTCATGATTCTGCCCACAAAGCGCTTACCGGAGGATAGAGCGCTTCTCGCGGTCGGCGGGGACGTCCTTTCACTGCTCTCGGAACCAGCGACGGTCTCAAAAGTTTGGTCGGATATCAAAGAGATGCGCAGCTCGCGCACAAATGCGAGCCCACTGTCGTTTGATTGGTTCGTGCTGGCTGTAGCTCTCTTGTTCTCGATGAAGCTCGTAGAGCTAAACGACGGCCGTCTGAAACGGGTTGGAATGTGATCTACCGAATCTACAGTTCGTTGCCATCATTCAAGCAGCTCGAGTTCGGCCCGGGCCTCAACGTCCTTTTAGCAGACAAAGAGTCGAAGGCCAAGTCTAAGCAGACTCGGAACGGGGCTGGAAAATCGTCGACCCTCGAAATCATCCACTTCGTTTGCGCCGGGGAGTGCGACAAGGATTCGATCTTTAAAATGCCCGAGCTGGCCGGCCATCGATTCGGCCTGGAGTTCGACCTAGGGGGGCAGGTGGTCCGAGCGGAGCGATCCGGATCAGAGCCTGGTGACGTGATCGTCAACGCATCCTCGTTCGGGGATTGGCCCGTAAAGCCCGAGCTGTCAGAAGAGAAGCAGGAATGGATTCTCAACGTGAAGTCATGGGACAGAGTCCTTGGGCATTTCATGTTCGGACTTGACGCCTCAGCCAAGAGGGGTCAATCAGCTTACGCACCAACTTTTCGATCCCTTTTCCCCTATTTCGTGAGAAGGGAGCCCGGCGGGTTCTCAAAACCCTACCTATATTTCTTGCAATCAAAGCCGGTCCAATGGCAAGTCGCGGTCTCTTTTTTGTTAGGTCTCGACTGGACAATACCGCAAGATTGGCAAAAGGTGCGGGACTCCGAAGATTCGATTAAGAAGCTAAAGGCAGCTGTCGGGGAAGGAGACCTTGCAGAGGTCGTCGGGAAAAAGGCAGAGCTTCGGGCTGAAATCGCTTCTAAGTCAAAGGAGTTGGCAAAATTTCAAAGCCGCATCAGCGGCTTCCAGGTATTGCCTGATTTCAGAGAATACGAACAACGGGCAGGGGAACTAACCAACGAGCTGTCGAGATTATCAGCAGACAACACACTCGACGACGAGCTAATCCTTGACCTGGAGACGGCAATCGAAGATGAGCATACCCCCCAGATCTCGGAGCTGGAAAAGGTTTATAAAGAGGCCGGTCTTGTATTGCCTGGTGTCGCGCTACGTGCCTTCAACGACGTGAAGCTCTTTCACGAATCAGTGGTATTAAATCGAAAATCATACCTAAATTCAGAGATTCAAGCGGCAAGACAACGGATCGCGTCTCGGGAACGACGCAAAGCCAGCTTGGACGCCGAGCGCCAAGCATGTTTCGGACTTCTAAGCTCCCACGGCGCGCTGGAGCAGTTCCTAAAACTCCAAGCCGAATATGGCAAGAAGGTCGCCGAATTGGATCTCTTACAGAGAAGATTCGCCGCCGCCGAGCAGATAGAAGAAGGCTTGGCAAAGGCCAAGATCAGACGGCAACAACTGCTGCTCCGGCTACAGCAGGACTATTCCGAGCAGGCAGACCAACTTAATAAGGTCATCGTGACATTTCAGGAGATATCGAGCGAGCTGTATGAGAAGCCAGCCCTTTTCACGCCATCCGAAACAACGAACGGGCCAACCTTCAATGTCGAGGTCCAAGGCGAACGGAGCCCTGGGATCGGACACATGCAGATCTACACCTTCGACATGATGCTGTGTCAACTTGCAGCCTCAAAGGGTTTGGGGCCAGGCTTTCTTGTCCATGATAGCCACCTCTTTGACCCGGTCGATTCAAGACAAGTTGGTGCAGCCTTGGCCTTAGGGCAAAGATTTGCTGCCGCCTACAACGTTCAATACATCGTTACGTTTAACTCGGATAAAGAAATCGAATATCCGAGAGGCTTCGACGTCACGCCGTTTCATGTTCCAACGAAACTGACCGATGCAACACTGACCGGTGGCCTTTTTGGAATTCGCTTCGCCTAGCTACCCCTTGCTAGTGGCCAAGTAATCGGCCCTGCATCCATGACGCGATCTCGACGAGGCATGAGCTGGTCCCGCTCTGCCGAAGGCCGGAGGGACGCGAAGCGCAATGACTGAATGCCGTCCACGCCCTCCCAAAAGCTACACCCCACATCCGCCGCCTGATCCTCCTCGCCCTTCTGAGCTTCGCCCCGGCCTGTCTCGCGCAATCTAACCCCTCCGCCGGAACAGCCGACGACGTCCTCGCCGCCGAGCGCCTCTTCTGGACCAACGACACCTCCGCCGACACCGCCGCGCCCGTCAGACAGGTCTCCCCGCCATCCCCGGATGGCAACAGCGAATCCCCGACGAACCCCAACATCCCCACCGTGTGAGCCCTCACCGCTCCCAAACTCCTGTCAACCCCCACATCCGGCGACACGCCCTCAAAACCCGCGCCAACACAGCCAAAACCGGCGTCAGCACGGTGGCACAATCACCCCACCCGCCTCCCTACAATAGAAAGTGGAGCCCGAAAACGGCGTCCTTGGCCAATCAGAGCCCTGGACCCGCGCTGCTCCCCAATCCTGAATCGCTGGAAAATCCAACATGTCGACCAACTTCTGTAGACACATCCGTGCCAACGGCACGCGCTGCAACTCGCCCGCGCTCCATCGCGAGCCCCTCTGCTACTTCCACGACCGCGAGCGTCGCCGCTACCCCAACCGCCGCCAGTCGCCCCTCGCCGGCGAGTCGACCACAGACTTCGACGTCGAGACCATCATCCATCCCCTCAATCCCGACCTTGGCGGCCTGCAGCGCAATCCGCTCGTCCAGGAGTACTTTGGCAACTTCCAGCGTCCCGTCACCCTCGACTTCCCGCCCCTCGAAGACCGCGAATCCATCCAGATCGCCGTCTCCATGGTCGTCTCCGCACTCGGCCAGGGACTCATCGATACCAAACGCGCCGGCATGGTGCTCTATGCCCTCCAGGTAGCCAGCGCCAACGCCAAAACCCTCGTACGCGACCCCCACACCGTCACCCACACCGTCCCCTCCGCCGACGGCCACGATCTCGCCCCCGACGAGGATCCCGAGGCCCCCGAAGATCCCGAGGCCCCCGAAAATCCCGAGGATCCCGAGGAAAAACCCGAACCCCTCGGCTCCGCCGCAGCGCTCCTCCGCGAACTGGATTCCATCTCCGATCTCCCCTCGGATGAAGATTTTGAGGACACCCGGGGGTAGGGGCCCCATCACCACGAGCCGCACCTCTTCCCCAGTAGAATGACCACGTGTCTCAAGAGATCGTTAGACGCGCCTTCCTCCGACTCCTCAAACCCTGGCTCGCCGCATATTGCAGCCTCATCGTGTTGACGTTCCTCGTCCTCACCTGGCATTGGCCACTCATGGGCGACTCGGGCCTCGTCCACTACGTCGTCTTCCTTACCCACCACGGCTGGGGCCCCTATCGCGACATCATCGAGATCAATACCCCCGGTGCGTACCTCACCGAAGATCTCGCCATGCTTGTGTTCGGCGGCGGGGCGCTCGGCTGGCGGCTCTTTGATTTCGCCTTGCTCGTGCTGGCTGGGCTTGGCTACGTATACCTCATGGGAGTGGACCGGCGGCAGGCCGGGTTCCTGGCGGGCACGCTCTTTCTCACCATCCACGGTCAGGACGGCGTTATGGCCGGCGGACAGAGAGATCTCACCGCTGCCGTCCTCCTGATTTCGTCCGCTTGCTTCGCCCTCTATGCCACGTCGGCAAGCCAGGCAAGATCGCGTTCTATAAGCCTGCTGCTTGCGGGCATCTGTGTCGGTTGGGCCACATGCCTCAAGCCACCGCTTGGCATCTTCGTCTTGTTACTGGTCGCATGGCTCTGGGTGCAGCTGCGGACCTCTCGCAACGGTCTTCCATTGTTACTTGTGGCTGTCGGCGGCAGCCTGTGCCTTCCTTTGGTGTGCCTTGGTTTTCTCCTTGCCAACCAAGCGCTCACCGCCTACTGGACGATGCTCCACGGCTTGGATGCCTACCACCTGTCGCTAGGCCGCCGAACAATCGGCTATCTCCTGCTCCATTCGATCTCTCCCCTCCAGCCTCTCTTGCTGCTGACAGCGGCAACTGCGATCTTTGCCTGCCAACGCTCTCTGGATAAGGTCGATCTTCTCCTGCTCGCCGGAGCCCTCGTTGGACTTCTTTCCTACATCACCCAGAGAAAGGGCTTTTCCTACCAGCGCTACCCTTTTCTTATCTTCCTGATTGCCCTTTGCCTCCGGCGTCTATTTCGAAAAGTGCCCTCGTCCGGGGCTGCGGCCATCTTTCCACCGGCCGCAATCACCCTCTGCGTCGGCATGATCCTTCTGCAGACCTATAAGCTCTCCACCTACTCCCGCCAGGACCCGGACGCCCCACTCCTCGCCGACATCAAGGCCCTCGGCATCGATCACGACTCAGGCAGCATCCAGTGTCTGGACACAATCGGCCCATGCATCGAGAGCTTATACAAAGCAAAGCTCCTCCCAGCCACCGGCTTCTTCTACGATTGTTACTTCGAGAGCAACGTCGACCCGATCTCCCTGGATCAGCGCAGAAAATTCCAGCAGGCGATGCTGGCAACAAAGCCCCGGTGGATCATCCTGACCGAATCATCCTGCTTCAACCAGCCCCCCAGCTTCGATAAATTTCGCGACTGGCCATGGCTGCAGGCAACACTCGCCTCGTACAGCCTCGTCCGCCAGCAACCCTCCGACACCCTGCAACGTTATTGGTCCCGCCCCGAAAAACCCCTCGAATACCGCATCTACCGCAGGGAACCCAACGAAGCAGGCCGCTAGCAAATCGATCCTTTTCTTGTTGTCATCCCCGCAGGGGATCTGCTTCGCTCAACCCACAAACCGTCATCCTGAGCGGAGCGCACCGCGCGAAGTCGAAGGACCTGCATCTCCCTCAACCAGCCACAGCCCCCAAGCCCTTCGGGAACGGATGCACTTGCTCTTGCCCCTCTTGTTTGTCATTCCTGAAGGGAATCTGCGTCTCGCGCACTCCCGCCGCGACCGGAAGGGCCCGGTTTCAACCGGGCCGCACAATGCCCCACAAAAATAGAAAGGGCGCGGGCTTAAGCCCGCGCCCTCCGTCCTGAAACCGTCATCCGATCACTGCTCCGGCACTTCGGACGGAAAGAGGTTTGCTAGAGCTGGAATCAGCCGACTGCGGTTTATATAACCTGACACCGCACGCAATTCATCTAGATGGTGGCGCAAAACAACCCAGTGTTGTTGAGCATCTTCTTCGCTCTTGATCGAATGCACCATTGAGCCGAACTTCTCCATTACGGCCCATCGGTTATGGCTGACTCCCACCACAAGAACAGCCTCAGTCAATCGCGCACGAACGATAGGGTCACCGCTCTCATAGAACAAACGCCCACAAACACTGGCGATTGTGTCCGTATAACTGAACCCCCAACTTTGCGAGGTCACATAATTGAAAAATGTTCCGACAAGATGCCGAGCGAGATCGGGTTGGCTTTTTTCCAGTGCGCTAAAAACTCCGTCTGGGATTGTCATCAATGCGCTATGGACGACATCGCCGTTGTCCGCCTGCTTCTTTAATGCCATCGCCAACTTGTCAAGATTAGAACTGAACTCCAACGGGCTCTTCAATTTTTCGAGTAGGTCTTCAATCGAATCCGGTTCTAAATCACCAAGTAAAAGACCCATCGTGGCAGAGAAGTCCAAAAGCAACTCCGAAACCGTTTGATATCTGTTTGCCGGATCGCGGTGCGAAGCTTTTTTGATAACAGCCGCAATTGGGTATGGGACTGCATCAAGATCTATGGGTCCGAGATCGATCCCATAAAAAAGATCGTAGAGAATCCGCCCCAAACTGTAGATGTCTGATCTAGCGTCCGCTCGCTTGGCATCGGCAAGCTGCTCCGGAGCACAGTAAAGGAGCGTCCCAAATCCCTGACCAGTGTTCGTAAGCCTGGTCGAAGCGGATGTCAAAATCCGGCCCAGACCAAAGTCGGTTACCGCGATGTCTGTATCCGAGTTAAGAAGCACATTCTCAGGCTTTAGATCTCTATGGATAACTCCCTCCGCGTGGGCATAGGACATACCATCACAGATGGAAGTGAATATGTTCTTGATCCTGGCAAAGTCCCCCGTGACAGAGGGCATCCGATGGAAGAGCGATGCAGAGTATAGAGGCATGACATAGTAGAGTTCCCCCACCCCATCTCCAAGTTCTTTACCAAGGACTTTGACCACATTGGGATGGGAAAGCGTCTCAAGGCAACGGACCTCTCGCCGGAAGCGGTCTTCGCTGACTTGGTCGCGGTCGACGAGGTATTTGACCGCTACCTCTGCGCCGTCCGTCACGCGGGTTGCGGACCAGACCTCTCCAAATCCACCCGAACCAATATGTGCATTCTTCATGAAATTCATGGCGTCCCTCTCTGTGCCAGAGTTTGATCTGAAGATAGCTTAAGGCCTCCCGCGTAGTAAGCGACGGGCTCATGGGCAGCAATAGAAATCCGCCTCATGACGAGCAATCAAGATGACCCCGGGGGTGCGCACTGTCGGGTGGCCCACCCATAGCCGACTATAAAACAGCAGGGGTGCGGGTTCCCGACCTGTACGCGCACTCTGCTAGCGGGTGGGAAGCAGGACGCACGAAACCCCCTCACGCTGCCTTCGTCTCCACAGTCCATCCCCGCACGCCATCCACGCGGGCAATAATCCGCTGATCTGGCCCAACATGGGATGTCCAGGTCTGATTCGCGACCCGCTCCATCAGCTCCGGCTTCTTCAGTGCCTCGGCCACGCTCAGCGTGACGACCAGCAGCCGCGCCAGCTTATCGTTCGAGTGCGTAATCGTCACCACACCGTTCTCCATGCGCGAGTACTGCTCGCTCGTCAGTCCCAGCAGTTGAGCAAAGTCCTTCGACGACTTGCCCACCCGCTTCCGCAGGAACCGCAGCTCGTCTCCCGTAAGCGGAGCATCCTTCGAGAGCAGCGTCACCGCAATCCACGTCAGCAGGTCAGGCAGCCGAGGGATCGCCGCCCGCTGCTCCAGCGTCTCGCGATCCACCTCGTACTCCACCCCCACCAGGTACACGTTCGGCAGACCTGATCCCACGAAGTGGTACGGCTTCCGCATCGTCGACGTCTTCTTCTCGATCTTTCGCGCTCTTGCCTTTCCCGTTCCTGGATTCTCCGCCACGCCCATCACTCCCGCCTCAATACTTCGTAATCACCACTTCGTAGTGACCAGGATCTCGACCTGTTCGTCGCGCACCGCGATGATCAACGTCAACTCGTCATCGTCCAGGTCTTTGCCGTCGAGCTTGTAGGTCCAGTTGCCGTGGTCGTCGCTCCACTGCGGCTTACCCTTGAGCTTCCACTCGCTCCGCAGCATGTGCTGGATGTCATCCATGCTGACGTTGCGGTAGCTGCGGTCGTTCTTCGAGTGCCACGACTCCCGGATAGTTCCGTAAAGGACGATCCTTTGCACGCAAACGCGCAACGCATCCTCGCTCAGCGCTGCAGGCCGCTCCGCAGGACTTGCGTTTATATCAATTTAGCTGCAGAGCCCGGCGTCTGCGCAACACCCTTCTTCGGAAAAGGAATCACCTTCGTTCGCGATCGACCCAAAGCGGACACTCCTCAACGCGCCTGGAATGCCGCCAAGTCTACCAACTTCCGGCTCAGCTTCTTCGCGTAACCACCACCCCGCTACAATCCCACCATGCGCCGCCTCATCCTCCTCGCCCTTCTGAGCTTCGCCCCGGCCTGTCTCGCGCAATCCAACCCCTCCACCGCAACAGCCGACGCCGTCCTCGCCGCCGAGCGCCTCTTCTGGACCAACTACACCTCCGCCAACACCGCCGGGCTCGCCAAACAGTTCACCCCGGACTTCCGCAACGTAGAGCAGGAGACATGGGACGGGCCGCAGGTCCTTCACTTCGTCTCTGTCTTCTTCAAGCAGTGCACCCTCGCCCCAGTCAAAATCCGCGAGCCGAAGGTCGTCTTCCTCACACCCACCATCGCCACCCTCACCTACCGCGCCATCGAGTCACCCAGCTGCCAGGGCAAGACCATGTCAGGCGACACGAACATCTCCACCGTCTGGGTCCTCCAGCAAGGCCAGTGGAAGATGCACCTCCACACCGAGTACGCCGTTCCTCCCCAATAAGCCAAGCCACAACCGGAGAGACCCTCCGATTCCCCAGCCCACAACCGGAGAGTGTCTCCGGTTGGCGTAGTTCCTGGCCCAACTCCCTATAATGGATACAGGAAGAGAAATGGGCCGCCACCAGGCGGCCCGTCTTGTCTGCAAAACATCCGCGCCTTCTGAACCCTGGACCCTGACCCCGAATCCCTGAAAAGAAGTCCGCCTCTAAATTCCTTGTTTCGAAGACTTTGCCCCAAACAGGGGGAGGGGAGGGTACCCCGGCAGGCGTTAGGAGAACAGCCCCGCAGGCTTCTCCACCAGCGGCTCGCCCTTCGAGCCGCTCTGGCAGCCCGGACACGTCCGCGCGTGGATATCGCAGCCGTTCGCTCCGTACTCCAGAGCGCAGTCCTTGCACTTGAGCCGATAGATCACTTGGCCCGGGAAGGTTGTCGACCGCGCTCCAGTGCGCTCCAAGACCCGTTGGCCCCGAGGGTTCACGTACCCCGGCACCGTGGTCCGAGCCTTATCTGCTCCCACTCGCGAAACTTTTCCCTGGTACGACGTCAGCTTCAAGCCCGACTCCTGCTTCCACTATGCCCGACTCACCCGTGGAACCGCACCTTCCCACAGCATGCATCCAACTCTGCTACTGAGACTAAGCTGGAGCCTGCTTGGCGACCATCATCCACATCGTTGTCACGTTGGTCGTGGCGATCCTGCGTGGCTTTGCCACCGCGCTGCTGCTGCTGTTCTCCCGTGCTGCCGTGGCGATCGTGGCCGTCATCGGCGTCATCGCCGCCGCGCTGGGCCTCTCCGGCACCCTCGGTGCCAGCATCCGCCGCCGCCCCCGCGACTAGCCGCCCCACGCGCATGAGACGCAAGCATTCCGCTCAATGTTTACAAGCGTCCGAGGCAACCCCGCTATCTTTTGCCTTGCCCCACTCTCGTGGATGCACCGCGACATTCTGCCTCGACGCGCATCTATATACACAGAGGATTTCGCGGAATGAGCCGGCTTATCACTACCCTTGCAGCACTGGCGACGCTCTCAGCGGGCGTTGCATTCTCGCAGGACACCACTGCCCCGCAGGACCAGAACCCCGCACCGATTGAGCGCAGCTACGCTCCTGCGCCGCAACAGATGCAGGCAGCTCCCGGCGATTACGCCCCGAGTGAGGGAGCTCCCCCACCGCAGCGCCGCATGCAGTATCCCCGCCTGAATAACGCCTCCATCGCTCCCGGCGTATGGCTCCGCAGCACCGGCGCCACGCACTCCGAAACCCTGAGTGCCACTCCCGACAAGGTGGAGATCCGCATCGATCACGGCGTCGCCAACCTGAACGTGCACCACCCCGACCACCGTCCCCAGATCCTGGTCGACCTTCCCGGCGGCCAGACAGCGATCCTGAAGGACGGCCTTTACACCTTCAACGCGGACACCAACACGGTGCGCACGCTGAAGGGCGAAGCGGAAGCTTATGCGAGCGCGTCAGCCAAGCCGGTGAAGGTGAAGGAGGATCATGCGCTGACCTTCGGCGGCGAGCAGCGCGCGATGGAGTTCGGTCCCATGGATTTGCGCGGTGACCTTCTGCCCGGTGCCGCCCCAGCCAATGGTGAACCTGCATACGGCGACGGCTACGGTTACTACCCGGGTTATGCCTATGGCTACCCCTACGGCTATGGTTATGGCCCGTACTGGGGCGAACCCTACTGGGGTGGCTGGGGGTATCCAGGCTTCGGTGTTGGCATTGGCTTTGGCTACGGCGGCTTCTACGGTGGCGGATTCCGTGGCTTCCGCCGGTAAGTAACAAGCTCGGCGCGTAGGCCGCGGACGCAGGGGTGAGGTATCTCTGCGATAGATCGCGACCGGCAAATACGTGCCCCTCCCACGACGTGTCTTGCGCGTACGGGTCGGCTTCCCGCCGGTTCGTACGCGCGTCGTGTTTAACGTGAATGTTCCGGGATACGAGGAGCGGCGGTCGCTTGCCACCCGGTTCTGTACCATCTTGAAGTGACTGGCACAAACGCTACACAGCCTGCTCTGAGCCGCCTCGATGGCATCGACGTACTGCGCGGGATCTCGATCCTTGCAGTCATTCTGCTGCATACGTGGATTCGTTTCCGCGGTGTGGATGTGAACCTCGGACGAAATTGGAACCCGATGTTGTCGCACCTTGCGCTCCACAACGGAGGGAACGGCGTCACGATCTTCTTCGCCGTCTCGGGCTTCCTGATCACGCTCACTTCGTTGCGACGGTTTGGTTCGCTCGGCGGGATCAAGCCTCTGGTCTTCTACCGCATCCGTTTTGCGCGCATCATGCCGTTGTTGTTGCTGCTGCTCGTGGTGCTCAGCGTGATGCACCTGGCGAAGGTGCCGGGCTTCGTCATCAACCCGAAGATAGCCACGCTGCCTCGCGCGTTGTTTGCGGCGCTCACGTTCCATCTCAACTGGCTGGAGACCTCACGCAACGGCTGGCTGCCTGCGGTGTGGACGGTGCTGTGGTCGCTTTCGATTGAGGAGATGTTCTATCTCTTCTTCCCGCTGGTCGCGGTGGTGCTGATGCGGCGATGGAGCGGCGGCATCCGCGTGTGGCTGTTGCTTGCGATGGTGCTGGTGGCCATAGGCCCATGGGCGCGAGTGGTGTGGCCGGCGAACGATCTTGCGGCGGAGAACTCGTATCTCGCAGGCATGAGCGACATCGCCATGGGATGCATCGCGGCGGTGTTGATGAACTGGTTCCGGCGGAGGAAGCTCATCCTAGGTACGTCCTGGCTGAATGGTCTGCAGTGCGTTGGTGCTGCAATCATCGCGCTGATCCTCGTGTGGCCCCGGTGGCGCGTGATGCACCTGCTGGGCGCGAGCGGCACCGACGACACGTTGCTCGCGCTTGCAACGGCCATGGTGATGGTGGCCGTAACACTGCGCCGGCTGCAGAATCCGGAGGCACACTCGTCGCCATGGACAGCGGCGATTCGGTGGTTTGGGCGGCACAGCTATGAGCTGTATCTCTCGCACGAGTTCCTGGTGATGGCGGGGGTTGCGATCTTTGCGCATTACTATCCGACGCCGCATGGCATGAAGCTGAACCCCGCTCCACATGCGGCGATTGCTATCTATGTGGTGTGTGTCGTCCTGTTGTGCGCTCCGCTGGGATGGGCGCTAGCTAAGTTCTTCTCCGAGCCGCTGAATCGCAGGCTTCGCGGAGCGATGCCAGCGAGGGCTGAATCGTAATTCGGCGTTGGGGTACCCCCCTCCCCCCAATCCCCGGGGGTGTCGCCAAAATATTCAAAACGGACGGCTTGGGTGGGGGTATCCCTCGCAGCGACGGGCGCTGTGCGATGTGTGACACCGTTGTGGTTTTGTCCACTCTTCTTATTGTAAAGAACGGAGCGGGCGAACTATGCCAGGAGCGGAAGGCGCATTTCGCCAATGGTGGCGCGGGTATTTGCGAATCGAGCGAGCGCGGAGGGCTTGACAGGAGACGGTGCCGTGCGTGGGCGGGTCAGCCACGCGATGCGACGCCGAGGCGCAGGTGCTCTTCGAGACGAGCGAGGTGCGGATGCTGCTCGGCGCGTAGGTAGAGCGTTGCCTCGGTGAGGGTGAACCATGCGCCGCGGTCGATCTCGGGGATGGTGAGCTGCTGTCCGGAACGCGGCGGCCACTCGATCTCGCAGGTGTTGCTGATGAGCTGCGCGGGATCGCAGTCGCCGGCGAAGGCCCACGCGGCGACGACCTTGCCGCTCTTCTGGCGGATGGAGCCGAGGTCGAGGAATGGAGCGTGAGAGGCGAAGCCGGTCTCTTCGAGGAACTCGCGGCGGGCGGCATCGAGCGGCGCTTCGTCGCCGTCGAACTCGCCTTTGGGAATTGTCCACGAGCCTTCGTTCTTCTTCTGCCAATAGGGCCCGCCGGGATGCACGAGGAAGACTTCGAGGCCGTGTGCTACGCGGCGGAAGAGGAGAAGGCCGGCGGATTGTTTGGAACGTTTCGAGGACATCTCTGATTATTGTGATGCGGGGGAACGATTGGCAGCAGATCTGTCCACTTCAGCTTTCGGGTTCGTGGATACTTCACGCATCCGCGTCTGAGAGTGAATGTGGGTTCCTCGGATGGGACGTCCCATCTATGACGGACCGTTCGTGGATCGACTCGCTGATACCATCCGGTGCATGGGGATTATGAAGTCGATTAGCAACGCGTTCGCTCCCAGTGACCCGGAACTGGTCGAGAAGACCCTGGCACGGCTCGACGAGCAGGACACGTGGAATGACGTATTTTCCACTAAGCTCTTCGAGCTATTAGACGGCAATGACGCACTGCTTGCCGACGTGCGTAAGGCAGTGCAACAGGCGAGCGCATGCAGCAAGCTAGCCTTGGACTCCGAGGCACTGGCTTACCGAGCCGAACGCGCCTTCAACGCTTCGATTGACAGGCAGAATCAAGCTACTGACAAAATGGTTGCCGCCAGCCGTGCCTTTGAACAGGCAGCGGCTGAGGCGGAGATGGCCTCGCAACGGCTAACCGAAGCGAACACCAGGTTCGAAGCCCACCAGCGCGCTATGGAAGCAAAGCTAGCCGATTGTCTTCGCGAGAACAAAGAAGGGCTGTCCGAGGTACGGCTGAACATCGAGGCGGATCAGGCGATGGCGCGCAGTCGACAGCGCTCTTCCGAGCGAAGGCTCATCATTTTCCAGCTCATTTGCGTTGCGGCTCTCTGGATAATGTTCGTCGCGGCGCGTACGGTCACCCTCCGGCCTATAGCCCTGGCGGCTCTGCTGGCGGTGCCCGTGCTGATCACGGCTGCTGTTGGCGTGTTCTGCTGGAGGTCGACGGTTGAAGCCTGATCTCGTCGCTCGCTGGAAAAAGGTAATGGAAGCCACACCGGGGCCGCTGCGCAAGCCCTTGGAATTGATGACGCGCGGCTGCAACGCGGACGACTTTGTAGACACCGCTGTGGTCGGTGGCATAGCACTTGCTGACATCGTTGCAGGGAAGATCAGCGAGGCGCAGATCCCCCACGCGGTCATCGAGGCATATCACGCGCAGTATCCGCAGATGCACGCTTCGTTCGTGGAGGAGGTGCACCACTTAGCGGCGAATCCGGCAGCGCTGCAGGGTTTCGTGAACGGCGTCAAAGGAAAGCTCTTCGAGATCGACTATGTGCAGTGGCTCAACGCAGGTCACCTGCCCCACGGCTGCGTCGCCGAGCTGGCGCATAGCGCAACGCAGCCGGCGTGGGACATTGTGGTCCGGGACAGTCACGGTCACATCCAGGAGCTCCTGCAGCTGAAAGCCACCGACAGCATCGCCTACGTCCGTGATGCAATCGCCGCACACCCCCACGTCGATGTGGTAGTTCCTCATGAGTTGTACGAACGGATGTCGGCACACCCGGAACTCCTGCATCACCTAGTTGATGGGAAAGCTCACCTGTTAGAGATGAACCAGCGTGTAGCAGAAGGAATTCACCATGCCGACGTGGCGCATGTTGGGTTCCATATACCGGTCGTGGCGATAGCCTTCGCGGCGTGGGAAAGCTTTAGCAGATATCGGCGGGGTGAATTGACGCGCGAAGAGGAGATCGCCAGATTTTTTGAACGCTCGGCTTTGGCCACATTCGCTAACGCCGCGGGTTGGGCAGCGCACGTGGTTACACACTCCTCCCTTCTCACCGTACCAGCAGGGATGATGGCGCGAATGGCTGGGGGGCAGTTGGTGCACAATGTCAGGCGTCGCAAAATCCTTGACGCCAAGATGGTCATCGTGCGCGATTCGCGTTTGATCCTGGCGTCCCGCAAAGTGCAAGAGCCGATTGGGCTGTCCGGAACGGCAGAGTGCAGTCGGCCCAAAGAAGCATCAGAGCGGAGTTTGCCGGTCGAAACAGGAGCACCTAGTTGGCCCATATTGCAATGGTGAACAGCGCCTTCGGCCGTCGACCTACTCTTCTCCGACTTTGAGGACGGCGAGGAAGGCTTCCTGGGGGATGTCTACCTTGCCGATGCGCTTCATCCTCTTCTTACCTTCCTTCTGCTTGTCGAGGAGCTTGCGTTTGCGGCTGATGTCGCCTCCGTAGCACTTGGCGATGACGTTCTTGCGGATCGCGGTGACGGTGGAGCGGGCGATGATCTTGGAGCCGATGGCGGCCTGGATGGCGACCTCGAACATCTGGCGCGGGATGAGCTCGCGCATCTTTTCGACGAGCACCTTGCCGCGGTCGTAGGCGGAGTCGCGGTGGACGATGATGGAGAGCGCGTCGACGGGATCGCCGCCGATGAGGATGTCCATCTTCACCATGGGCGAGATCCAGGTGCCGGCGAGGTGGTAGTCGAGCGAAGCGTAGCCGCGCGACACGCTCTTGAGGCGGTCGTAGAAGTCGAGGACGATCTCATTGAGCGGCAGCTCGTAGGTGAGCATCACGCGCGTCTCGGAGACGTACTCGATGTTCTGCTGGCGGCCGCGCTTGTCTTCGACGAGCTTGAGGATGTTGCCGACGTACTCCTCGTTGGTGAGGATCTTGGCCTGGATGACGGGCTCGTCGATCTGCTCGATCTCGGAGGGGTCGGGCCAGCGCGAGGGGTTATCGACGACGAGCTTGGAGCCGTCGGTCATGGTGATGTTGTACTGCACGCCGGGTGCGGTGATGATGAGGTCGAGGTCGTACTCGCGCTCCAGGCGCTCCTGGATGATCTCGAGATGGAGCAGGCCGAGGAAGCCGCAGCGGAAGCCGAAACCCAGCGCAACAGAAGACTCCGGCTCGAAGTTGAAGCTGGCATCGTTGAGGCGCAGCTTCTCGAGCGCATCGCGGAGCATGCCGTGGGCGTGCGAGTCGACGGTGTAGAGGCCGGCGAAGACCATGGACTTGATGTCTTCGAAGCCAGGGAGCGCCTCTGCGCATGGTCTATCGACGTGGGTGATGGTGTCGCCCACCTTGGTGTCGGCGACGTTCTTGATGGTGGCCACGAAGAAGCCGACTTCGCCGGCGGAGAGCTCTTCGAGCACGACCGGCTTGGGCGTCATGACGCCGATGGAATCGACATCGAACTGGCGGCCGTTCGACATGACCTTGATCTTGTCGCCTTTGCGGAGGCGGCCGTTGATGATGCGGGCCAGGATGATGACGCCCTTGTAGGGGTCGAACCAGCTGTCGAAGATGAGCGCCTGCAGCGGAGCTTCCGGATCGCCCTTGGGCGGCGGCACGAGGTGCACGACGGCTTCGAGGATGTCGGCGACGTTGAGGCCGGTCTTGGCGGAGACGCAGACGGCGTCATCGGCGGGCAGGCCGACGGACTTCTCGATCATCTCCTTGGTGCGGGGAATGTCGGCGGAGGGGAGATCGATCTTGTTGATGACCGGGATGATCTCGAGGCCGTTGGAGATGGCGAGGTACGCGTTCGCCAGGGTCTGCGCTTCGACGCCCTGGGAGGCATCGACGACCAGCAGCGCGCCTTCGCAGGAGGCGAGGGAGCGCGAGACCTCGTAGGAGAAGTCGACGTGGCCGGGGGTGTCGATGAGATTGAGCTGGTAGGTCTGGCCGTCGTCTGCTTTGTACATCATGCGGACGGTGTGGGCCTTGATGGTGATGCCGCGCTCGCGCTCGAGGTCCATCGCGTCGAGGACCTGGGCCTGCATCTCGCGGGAGGTGAGGCTTCCCGTGATCTCCAGCAGGCGGTCGGAGAGGGTGGATTTTCCGTGGTCGATGTGCGCGATGATCGCGAAGTTTCTGATGTGGCTGGGATCCATGCTTTTGCTTCGAGAGGAGGCGGAATGAGCGCGTGGACGCGCGAAATGCCTCGAATCTCTAGGCTAACAGAGCGGAGGCTGGGAGTTCGCGGGCCGTCCGGCGATCAGGGGCACTCGGCTCTTTCATGAGGTCATCTTGTGAGGTCATCTTGGCGGACGACGATTCCCTGGCAATGATGGCGAAGCGGAGACGCGCAGCGAGTCCAACGAGGGTTCCAGCCCGTACAATGAACAGGTCGATGGTGAACCTGCGGCAGAGCCCTCTATGGATGCGATCGCTGATGGCGCTGAGCGGCTTGCCGCTGCTGGTGCTGCTGGCTGGCTGCCCTGACGATTCATTGCCTCCACCTGCGGCGGCTGGCAGCATGCCAATTGCGGCGACGGCTCCTTCCACCTCTCGCAGCACGGTGTATCCCTCCCAGCCCACGCCTGCATTGCAGGCGGCCAAGCCGCAGACGAGCAAGGCTTCGGGACCGAGTGCGCAGCAGACGGCGTCGCAGCAACCCCAACAGCCTGCATCGCTGCCGAATGCGCCTGCCACGCAGCAGACCTCGCGCAAGGCGCAGGACCTGATCAATCGGGTAGAGACGACCTATAACTCGGGCGTGTCGAACTACAACGCCAACCACCTGGACGCCGCGCGGATGGACTTCGACTCCGCCGTGGACCTGATGCTTTCGAGCGGCATGGATCTGAAGGGCGATCAGCAGCTGGCGGATGAGTTTGAATCGCTGGTGTCGCGGATCAACTCGCTGGAGATGGTGGCGCTGAAGGAAGGCAACGGCTTCTCACCGAAGGTGGAACCGGCGCCACTGGATGTAGCGCTGGGCGAGGTCACGTTCGGGCCTCCGGACCCTGCACTGCTGGGCAAGGTGAACGCCGAGCTGAAGACGACGCAGTCGGATCTTCCGCTGGTGGTGAACAACTACGTTGCGGGGTTCATCAGCTACTTCTCCAACTCGCAGGCGGGACATGCGCACCTGGTGGCATCGCTGGAACGCGCAGGCAAGTACAAGGAGATGATCCAGCGGATCCTCCGCGAGAACGGCGTGCCGCAGGATCTGATCTACCAGGCGGTGGCGGAGTCGGGCTTCCAGCCGCAGGCGCTGAACGCGCGGTCGGGCGCTGGTGGCATGTGGCAGTTCATGCCGTTTGCCGGAGCGTACAACCTGGAGCGCAACGGATACTTCGACGAGCGGTTCGACCCGGAGAAGTCGACCGTGGCTTACGCGAAGTACATGAAGGGCCTGTACGCGCAGTTCGGCGACTGGTACCTGGCGATGGCCGCGTATGACTGGGGTCCTGGCAATGTGCAGCGCGCCGTGAGCCGCACGGGGTATGCGGACTTCTGGGAGCTGTTGCGGCACAACGCCATGCCCGCGGAGACGCGAGCGTATGTGCCGGGCATCATCGCGGCGGCCATCATGGCGAAGAACCCGCAGCAGTATGGGCTTGCCAACATCACGCCGATGGCTCCGGTGCTTTTTGACACGGTTTCGACGAGCTACGCGATTGACCTGCGGCTGGTGGCAGACCTGACCAGCGCGAGTGTGAGCGAGATCGTCGCGCTGAACCCCGCGCTGCTGCGGATGCAGACGCCCCGAGATATTCCTTACGATCTGCGGCTGCCGCCGGGCAGCAAGCAGGTCTTCCTGGAGCGGCTGAAGGATATTCCCGAGGACAATCGCGCGAGCTGGCGGTTCCACGTGGTGAAGGCGGGCGAGACGCTCGACGACATCGCCACGAACTTCCACGCGCGGGCGACAGAGATTTCGAGCGTGAACGAAATCACTGCGGCGAACCCGATGGCGACCGGTGATGAGCTGGTGATTCCGATCCACTCGAGCGGCTCCAACGGCGAGCAGCACTACAAGGCACGCCGTGGAGATACGCTGGTGACGATCGCCGACCACTTTGGCGTGACGGTGGAGCAGCTGCGCTCATGGAATCACATGAGCACGAACACCGTGGCTGCCGGACGGACGATCTTTGTTGCGGAACCGGTGCGGCTTGCCCCCAGCGTGCGCGCCTCGCGAACCAAGCGTGGAGCCAGGACGAGCGTGAAGGCGAGCAGCAGAAGCAGCGCACATTCGCCAGCACACAGTGCGGCAACGAAGAGTTCTGCATCCAACCGGAAGAGCGCACCGAGCACCAAGGCTGGCGCGAAGAAGACAACGAAGAAGAAGTAGCGGTGATCGATTGCAGCTGCATTGCCGATGTCTTGAGTCACGATCACAGGCTGTCACGAAGGACGTCACGCATGAGGAATGCAAGTGGTCATCGTGTTGAGGCAAAAAAGTAAGGCTGCACCAAAAAAGGTGCTTGCTATTTGGCTCACTGCGGCGTAATTCTAACCGTACAATTCGTGCGAAGCGTGTGTAGCGTAGCAATCGCGCAACGTATCAAAAGCAGGAACGCGGTAGGGATTGAGGCGATAAGCCAAACTCCTTAAGGCATGAGGTGAATGGGTATGCTGCAGGACGACGAAACCATTAAGCTGTACGCTTCCGCTGATGGAGCTCAGGACGATATGGATGACCTGGACTCTCCCGATGAGATCGACGAGATCGAAGAGGACGAAGTCGAAGAGTTCAGCACTCAGCCGGACACGCATGTGGAAGAGGTCGTGATCGTAGCGGCGCCTCCATCATCCGGTGAGCCCTACGAGCCAGCGGAGTCGATGTCCTTCGAGGCGACGCCTGCTCCCGCACCGGTGAAGGCCGCGAAGAAGAAGGCAGCCAAGAAGGCCGTTGCCACCAAAGCCGTTGCGAAGAAGGCGCCCGCCAAGAAATCAGTGAAGAAGGCAGCGACGAAGGCTGCCGTAAAGTCGCCCGCGAAAAAAGCGGCGAAGGCGGTTGCCGTGAAGACGGCGGCCAAGAAAGCGCCGGCCAAGAAGGCCGCGAAGAAAGTGGTAAAGAAAACATTGAAGACAGCAGTCGTTAAGAAGGCAGCCGCCAAGAAGGCGACGAAGAAGGTTTCAGGTTCTGCCGCGAAGAAGGTCAGTGCTCTGCGCGGTAAGAAGGCAGTCGGCAACAAGAGCACTAGCACCAAAAAATCAACTATGAGAGGTATCACCTTGGCAACGAAGAAGGCTGCAAAGAAGGCCGTAAAGAAGGCTGTGAAGAAGGCAGCTCCCGCGAAGAAGGCCGTTAAGAAGGCTGTGAAGAAGGCCGTCAAGAAGGCTGCAAAGAAGGCCGTCAAGAAGGCTGTGAAGGCGTAGTTTTCTCCTTCGCTCAGTAGCAAACAGGCAAGCAAAAGCGCCCGGACTTCGGTCCGGGCGCTTTTGCGTCTGCCTGAGTTTGCTTTGAGCCTAGCTTCCGGCCTTGATCGCCGCCATCACGTCGTCGCTGTGGTTCTGGATGTCAGTGACTTCCCAGAACTTGACGACTTTGCCCTTGGGCGAGATGAGGAAGGTCTGGCGCTTGGCGAAGTGCATATCGCCGTGGGACATCATGGGCACGCCGTACTCATCGACCACCTTGTGGTCCGGGTCGGCGAGCATCTTGAAGTTGAAGCCGTCCTTGGTGCACCAGGTCGCGTGGCTCTCGACGGTATCGAGCGAGACGCCGAGAACCACAGCGTTCAGAGCCTTGTACTTGTCCTGATCGCGCTGAAAGTTGTGCGCTTCAAGCGAGCAGCCGGAGGTCTGATCCTTGGGGTAGAAGTAAAGGACGACCCACTTGCCCTTGTACTCATGCAGCGAGACCGGCTTGTTGTCCTGCGAGGGAAGGGTGAAGTCCGGCGCTTTGGAGCCGACGGTGAGGGGCTCAGCCGTTGCAAGCGCGGGACCGAGGGCGAGTCCGGCCATCATACCTGCGGCCGCAATCTTCTTCAGAAGCATGGGTGCATCTCCTTGAGGTGCCTGTAGCCGGTCGAGGCATGAACTCCGCCGGTTGACCCGCGTGCTGACATATTACCTGTGTCGAGTGACAGAAGACGACTGGTGCTTGATCAAAGCGTCGTGGCGCCGGAATGTCCGAAGATCGCGATCCCTGCAGCGTCAGCGGCGGCGATCATCGCGGCGCGGTCAAAGGTAAGCGTCCGGCCGGCCTCGATGGCGAGGCAGGTCGCTCCTGCGGTGCGCATGGTCTCGATGGTGGGTAGTCCGACGACCGGGACGTCGAAGCGGAGATCCTGCTTCGGCTTGGCGACCTTGACAACGGTGAGCGAGCGGGCGAGGGTGCTGGCGTCGCCGTCTTCGTGAAGCGTACGCATGATGTCTCCGGCACGCAGGATGGTGGCGTCGGTGCCCTCCATGGCCTCGACGGCCACGCAGGCTGCGGCAGCGATGACAACGGTCTGGCCGAGGTCGAAGCCGGCGATGCCGCGGGCGACATCGACACCATAGGCGATGTCGGCGAGCTCCTGGTCGGTTGGTTTGCGACTGGTAATCGGGCCTGCGGGAGCGAGCATCGGCTCAAGGTAGGCGGTGGAGGATTCGAGGTGGATGCCTTCGTCGCCGAGGACCCTGGCGACGGCGCCGAGCAACATGTCCGTGTTGCGCGTGCGGAGGCTCATCAGCAGCTTGGCGAGACGCCAGTCGGGGCGGATCGCAGAAAAGATCTGCTTGTGTTTGACCTGGCCGGCCATCACGGCGCGGGTGACGCCCTCGCGCTGGAAGGTCTCGATGAGTTTGGAGAGCTCGCCGAGCGAGAGCCAATGCACGCGGATGAAGTCAGGGTCGAGGCGGGCGCGATCATTCATCTCGGGCTCGGTCTCCTCCTTGATGGCCGCGACGACAACGCGGAGACCGTGGGCGCGTGCGGCGTCAAGCAGCAGGAAGGGAAAGCGGCCGTTGCCGGCGATGAGGCCGAGGGTGTTGGCGGAATCCGTCATGCTGCCGTCAGTTCGAAGGAGACTCGGAGGCCGAGCGAAGCTGCCATGTTGACGAGGGCGTCGATGGAGAACTTGTCGATGCGTCCACGCATGAGGTCGTTGAGGCGCGGCTGGGAGACCCGGCATTGCTTTGCCGCAACTGCTTGCGTCCAGGAGCGGCTTCGAATGATCTCACGCAGCTCTCGCATGAGCGAGGCGCGGGCTTCGAGATTCGCACCCTCTTCAGTTGAGAAGCCCAAGGCGTCCCATACGGAATTGAATTCCTCGATCACGAGGGGTTCTTCCTTTTTCTTTGCTGAACGAGTTGCTCGTATCGGCTTCGTGCCAACTCGAGGTCGCGCGGGCTCGTCTGCTGCGACTTCTTTGGGAATGCGTGCAGGACGTAGACGGCTTCTTCCAGCCGCGCCAGGTAGATGATGCGATACGTTCCCGATTCGACCCATACGCGAAGCTCCTCTACCCCTGCTCCAATGGACGGCATGGGCTTGAAGTCGGAGGGGTGCAAACCGTGCTGCACACCTTGAAGCTCAAAGCCAGCCATTCGCCTGGCCGCCGGGGGAAACCGCTGAACAGCCTTGGGGGAGTCGCCCAGCCAGCGCAACGGCTTGAGTATATCCATATCGATATAAAATCGCTACTTGATGACACCGCGTTCGCTCTTCTTGACGAAGTCGATGAGGTACTGGATGTGTTCGTCGCCGGCGCCGGAGTCGAGCATGTCGTTCATGGCTTCGAGGGCCTGGGTGGTGTTGAGCTTGCCGCCGATGAGCAGGCGCATGGCGGTGGTGAGCTTGCGCAGCTGCTCGTCGGTGAAGCCCTTGCGCTGCAGGCCGACCTTATTGAGGCCGTAGGCGTGGTTGTTGCGCTCGACCGAGGTGAGCGAGTAGGGCAGCACGTCCTGCGTGATGGTGGTGCCGCCGCCGATATAGGCGTACTTGCCGATGGTGCAGTACTGGTGCACGGGGCCGAGGGCGGGGGTGGTGACGTAGTCCTCCACGGTGACGTGGCCGGCGAGGGTGGTGGCGTTGGCGAGGATGCAGCCATTGCCGATCTGGCAGTCATGGCCGATGTGGACGTAGGCCATGATGAGGCAGCCGGAGCCGATGCGCGTGATGCCGCCGCCGCCTACCGTGCCGCGGGAGATGGTGACGGACTCACGGATGACGTTGTCATCGCCGAGGACGCAGCGGGTGGGCTCCTGCTTGTACTTGAGGTCCTGGGGTTCGATGCCGACGCTGGCGAAGGGAAAGAAGCGGTTGCCACGGCCGATGGTGGTGTGGCCGTCGAGGACGACGTGCGAGATGAGATCGCAGTCCTCGCCAAGCACCACGTGCGGGCCCACGGTGCAGAAGGGGCCGATCTTTGTCGAATCGGGGACGATGGCGCCTTCGGCGACGATGGCGGTGGGATGGATGTTGGCGGGCACGGGCTTACTCCGCAGTCGGGGACTTTGTGGCGGGCGCGGCTTCGCGCCTGCGGGGGACGAGCTGGGCGGAGAAGGTCGCGTCACAGACGACCTTGCCGTCGACGGTGGCGGAGCCTTCCATCTTGACGGCGCGGGAGCGCCACTGGATAACCTTCACCTCGATGCGGACCTGGTCGCCCGGCGTGACTGGGCGGCGGAAGCGGGCGTTTTCGATGCCGGTAAAGAAGATGAGCTTGTCGGCGCGATCTTCCTGGGAGTACTCGGTGAGCATGAGCGCGGCGCCGGCCTGGGCCATGGCCTCGATGGTCATGACGCCGGGCATGATGGGGAAGTCCGGGAAGTGGCCCTGGAACTGAGGCTCGTTCATCGAGACGTTCTTGATAGCGACGATGCGCACCCTGGGCTCGACTTCGATGACGCGATCGATGAGCAGGAAGGGGTAGCGATGCGGGATGATCGCCATGATCTCGGTGATGTCGAGGGTCTGCTTCGGGGTGACGACAGGGGTGGTTTCGGTCGCGGGTGCTTCGGCCACTGCGGTGGTTTCGGTATCACTCATAGCAGCGGTCAGGATATCAAGAGGCGCGGGCAGGGGATAGGGCTCTGCTCCCCTGCCCGCTCGCAGCGGTTTCCCCTGGGGGCGATATCCGCAGCCGCGAGGGGTTTCCGTGCTACTTGCGGCCTACTCCAGCCATGAGTCGCGGACCTGGGGCGAGGGCGGAATGGCTCCTCCGGCAACGGCCGGAGCAGGAGCACCAGCACCGTACCAATCCACATTGCGCGTGATGTACATGGCTGCGGCGATGGCGCAGAAGCTGGCGATGGCTCCGACGAGGAGGGCGTAGGCCTCTACCCGGAGGAGCACATAGATGAAGCCGTAGAGGGCTGAGAAGACTGCGAGGGCGCGGTAGGCCAGCTTGCGGCTCTGGAAGACCCACTCGGTGTTGAGCGCGAAGAGCGAGACGGTGGCAGCGCCAGCGATGAGGAAGCTGAGGTCGAAGCCGATGTGCTCGGCCAGTGAGAGCAGCAAGAGGTAGAAGATGATCTGCGCGATGCCGACCATGGCGTACTGCGCTGGATGCGCGCGACGGCCACTGAGGACCTCGAAGAGGAAGTAGGTGAGGAAGACGAAGCCCAGAAAGAGCGTGATGTAGTGCAGCGAGCGGCGCGTGGACCGGTAGGAGTCGGCAAGGCGGATGCCGAAGACGGTCTTGGGCTGGTTGGCGTCTTGCGCCGTGGAGCTCTCTGACGAGGCGGCGAGCAGGCCGTGATTATTGGCGCGCTCGGTGGTGAGGCTCTCGACGAAGAAGCCGGAGAGGCTCATGACCAGGGCGAGCATCGTGATGATGAAGAACTTGGCTCCCAGAGAGGAAGAGCGAAGGCCGAAGGGGAGCGGTTGAGGGGAGGCGAAGGAACTCATGCGGGTTTCTCCTTTTCGAGCGCTGACTTTGTAATGCAAAGTTGAGGAGCGTGCAGATCCCTTGGACCGAAAACAGACCTGCGGCTAGGTGTTGATGGGAGTAAGCTTGCGGCGGAGCGCGGGTTCGTCTGCCTCGTCGTCGGCGGCGGCGGCGTCGCGCACGACTTGCTCGAGGATGGTCAGGTAGTCGAGGTAACGCTTGCGGCCGGCAGGGGTGATGCGCAGCGTGGTGAGGCCGCGACCGGCTTCGGTGTCCTTGGACGGGCGGACCATGCCGTTCTCCTCCAGAACCTGGAGGTGCCGGGCGAGGTTGCCGTCCGTGAGCGCGCAGAGCTCTTTGAGCTCGACGAAGCTGAGCCCATTGCGATGCGTGATGAGCGACGTGAGGATGCTGAGGCGGGCGCGCTCGTGAATGACGCGATCCAGGCCCTCGTAGGCGAAAGGAGCGGTCGTGGGAGTGGGGGCCTTAGGCTTCGTCATCGAGATCTTCCTCTCCGTCCTCAAGCGCGAGCGTGCGGTGCGATGCCGAGCGATGAAGGACAGCGACCAGAGCCATGCCGAGGCCATAGGGCAAGCCCATCCAGGCAGGTGACAATGCCCGGTTATCTCCGAGCCACAAGCAGCTAAAGCCTGTGAGCAGGAACCAGAGGCCGACCAGCACCATCGACCGGGGCATGCAGCGGACCGAAGCGAAGACGCCCAGGCTGAAGATGACCTGCCATAAGCCGGGGAGCATCCAGAAACCGATGGGCGAAGCGTGAAGCAGCGCATGAAGCAACACCACCGGCAGGATTGCGCCGGCTGCGGCTGCGGGGAGAAACTGCAGCACCGCGAGGCGGATCATCTCGTCGGCCATGGGGCCGTGGAGATGATTCGCACGGGTGAGCATCTGCGTGGCGATGAGCGCGGCACAAAGGACCGCCGTTGAGAGCCAGAGCGCGACGTACTCGACAGGATGCGCCGCCGGGGTCGGAAGCCAGTGCGACTGCGCTGCCGCCGCCAGCAATGCGAGCAGGGCCGTCGCCGAGAGAGTAGCCGGACCGTAGCCACGGAACTCGGTGGTCTGGGCGACCTGCCGCCGGATGCTGCGGATGTCGGTGAGTGCCTGGTGGAGATCGGTCATGGGCTGAATGCTTTGCAACGCAAAGCCAGCGTACGCTTTGTGTCGCAAAGTGTAAACAGAATTTTTCTACTGACGTGATTCGCTCGCCGAGGTGAGCTTCGACCATGGCCGGTTCACGCACGATTCACATGCAATTGACCGTCGTGACACGTTGGTGGGACGGGCAACGGGAAGAATGGGGTCGGTACCAATCCCCCTTGAGGCCATTTCATGCGCCAGCTTTACGCCCCTCTTTCGTTCGCGGTCGTCCTCTTACTGGCAGGCTGCGGGGCGACACCTCTGCCGTCTGCTTACGTACCGCCCACGACGCCAGCTGTCGTCCCGACGACGGCCCAGGCCGCCATCAAACATGTGGTCGTGATCTTCGGCGAGAACATCTCGTTTGATCACTACTTTGGCACCTATCCGAACGCCGCGAATACGGGTGGAACGACCTTCACGGCAGCTTCGGGCACACCGACGAACATCAGCAACTACGTGACGAGCCCGACGCTGCTGACCGCCAACCCGAACCTGAACGCGGCCAACCTGGTGACGGCGTCGAACTCGGTTCCTTCGAACCCCTTCCGCCTGGGTCCGAATCAGGCTGCGACCGGCGACCAGGACCACAACTATGGTCCCGAGCAGGTGGCGTTTGACGGCGGCAAGATGGATCTGTTCCCGCTGTCGGTGGGTGTTCCCGATACGGCTGCGCTGGTGAACGAGACGGCTGCTCCCGGGACGGCCGGCACCAACGCCCTCACGATGGGCTACTACGACGGCAACACCGTGACTGCGATGTGGAACTACGCGCAGCACTTCTCGATGAACGACCACTCCTTCGGCACGACCTTCGGAGCTTCGACGCAGGGTGCGATCAACCTGATCTCGGGCCAGACGAACGGCGCGAAGGTGATCCTGTCGGGCGCTGCTTCGGGGACGATTGCGGACGGACAGGGCGGACTGACGCTGATCGGCGATGAAGACCCCGCATACGACGTGTGCTCGTCCTCGAGCGCGACGGTGCAGATGACGGGCAAGAACATCGGCGACCTGATGAATGCGGCCGGCGTGACCTGGGGCTTCTTCGAGGGCGGCTTCAACCTGACGTTGACCAACGCCAACAACGGCGCGGTGATCGCGTCGGGTACGGGATGCCTTCCGGGTGAAGCGGCCGGCAGCCGCGCGACGGGCGCCGTCAACATCCCCGGCAACCCGCTGAAGGCTGACTACATTCCCCATCACCAGCCGTTCCAGTACTACGCGAGCACGGCGAACCCGGCTCACAACCGTCCGGCTTCGACTGCTGCGATCGGAACTGCCGCGGATACCGGCACAGGTGCGACCCAGGCCAACCACCAGTACGACATCCTGGACTTCAATGCGGCCCTGGCGGCGGGCAACCTGCCGGCGGTGAGCTTCCTGAAGGCTCCGGGCTACCAGGACGGTCACGCGGGCTACTCGGATCCTCTCGATGAGCAGACCTTCGTGGTGAACGAGATCAACGCGATCGAAGCTTCGTCCTTCTGGGCGAACACCGCGATCATCATTGCGTACGATGACTCGGACGGCTGGTATGACCACCTGAACAGCATCCTGAACGGATCGCAGACGACGGCGGATGCGGCGTTCTGCAACGTGGCTCCGACGCTGGCGGGTGTGACCTCGACGGCTCCGGTGCAGGGCCGCTGCGGTTATGGTCCTCGCCTGCCGCTGCTGGTGATCTCGCCCTGGGCGAAGACCAACTACATCGACAACACGGTGACGGACCAGTCTTCGATCTCGCGGTTTATCGAGGATGTGTTCCTGGGCAGCGCGCGCATCGGTGGCGGTTCGTATGACGCTTCGGCAGGCACGCTGATGAATATGTTCAACTTCAGCAATGTAGCTGCACCGCCGAGCCCGACACCGCTGTTCCTGAGCCCGAGCACGGGAGCTGTCTGCAGCCCGTCAACGGCAGCCTGCAAGTAAGACGCGGCAGGGCTTCAGACCAGGAGCCCATACCGAATCTAGTATCAGGCGGCACGCGCTCCCAACGAGCGCGTGCCGTTCGCTTTCTCGTTCAAGTACCAGGCTGGAGATTCGCTTTGCCCTTCGATCGACGTTTGTTCCTGCAACAGGCCATGGCGTTCACGCTGGTGAGCGGTTCCGGCAAAGCCTTTGGTCAACACACGATGCAGGCGATGGCGCCGGCGAGCGATGGACAGGCTGCGCAGCATCCCGCGGCCTTGGTGCCGCCGTTGTTGCGTGCCGCGACGCTGACGCCGTTCGTCGATCCACTGCCGTTGCCGAAGAAAATCCACGCGGGACATGAGACGGTCCGCATCGCCATGCGCGAGGTGCGGGCGAAGTTCCACCGCGATGTGCCAGAGACGAGGGTGTGGGCCTACACGGATGCAGCGGACCACTCGCCGAATGCGTCGACTCCCATCCTTGAGGCACGAAGCCATCGGCCGATGAAGGTGGAGTGGCTGAACCAGCTTCCGACAAAGCACTTTCTGCCCATCGACTACAGCCTGCATGGCTGCGGGCGCGAGCTGCCGGAGGTGCGGACGGCGGTGCATCTGCATGGAGGCAAGTCACCTTCGTCCGAGGATGGCTATCCGACGGACTGGTTTGTGCCGGGCAAGTCGAAGACGTGCACGTATCCCTTGGCGCAAGACGCGGCGACGCTGTGGTTTCACGATCACGCGATGGGGCTGAACCGCTTGAACTCCTATGCGGGACTTGCGGGGATGGTGCTGCTGCGCGATGACGCAGAAGACAGCCTGCATCTTCCGGGTGGAGCGTATGAGCTGCCGCTGATACTTTCCGACAGGTTGCTGACGAAGGAGGGCCAGCTGTACTACCCGACGTCGGGCGATCCGGAGCATCCGTGGGTGCCGGAGTTCTATGCGGACTCGATCCTGATCAACGGGAAGATCAAGCCGTATGTCGAGGTGGAACCTAGGCTGTATCGGTTGCGAATTCTGAATGCGGCGAACAGCCAGTTCTTTGCGCTCGCGCTCTCCAACAAGCAGCCGCTGCAGGTGATTGGCAGCGACCAGGGGTTGCTGAGCCAGCCTGAGGCAGTGCCGATGGTGTTGATGGCTCCGGCGGAGCGGCTGGATGTGCTGGTGGACTTCTCGCAGAGCGCGGGGCAGCAGGTGCAGCTGCGGACGGGGTTGACCGACCTGATGCAGTTTCGCGTGGGAGCCGCATCCGCGAAGGCGGCGGCGAGTGCCATGCCGACTGCGCTGAGGAAGATCGAGGCGATCCCGGAGAGCTCGGCCATCGTGACGCGGACGATCACGCTGGACGAGGTGCGCGATACGCGGCAGAACCCGATGATGATGCTGCTCAATCGCAAGCGCTGGCATGAGCCGGTGACGGAGACGCCGAAGCTCGGCAGCACGGAGATCTGGGAGTTCGTGAACCTGACTGAAGACACGCACCCGATGCACCTGCACCTGGTGCGCTTCCAGGTGCTGGATCGCCGGGCGTTCGAGCCGTTCTTCTACCTGAACTACAAGCAGCGCAAGTATCTCGCGACAGCGATTCCACCGGAGCCGATCGAGCGGGGATGGAAGGATGTCGTGCAGTGCCCGCCGGGGATGATCACGCGGATCATCGTGAGGTTCGATGGGTATGCGGGCAAGTATCTCTACCACTGCCACGTGCTGGAGCATGAGGCGAACGACATGATGCGGCCGTTCGAGGTGCTGGCGTAGGGCTGTTGCTCTTGCGAAGAAGAGCGGCTACTTGACCTTCTTCTCCAGCGGGCGGTCGGGGTTGAAGACGTCGTCGGAGAGTACTTCGTTGTAGCGGACTTTGGTGAAGAAGCGCTGGGAGACCATCTCGCCGTTGTGGGAGCGGGTGATGTTCATCGGCGTCATGATGCCCTGGAAGGGCTGGTAGTCGTCGTAGACCTCGATGTCGGTGTCCCAGTCGTGGAAGCGGTCGTCGCGATACTGGAAGGTGCGGGCGAGGGGCAGGTGGGAGCCGGTGTCGAGGAGGATCTCGACGGCGTCGTTGGCGGTGGTGAGGACGCTTACCTTCTCGACGAGATGGCGGTCGAGCGTGGTCTGGCCTTCGTCGGTGACGAGGACGCCGGGCTGCTTGAGCCAGTCATGCACTACGGTATCGAGCGAGTGAGCGCGGCGGCGCTGGAAGTCAGCGACGTCGAGCTTGAGCAGCTCCTTCTTGCCCTTGTAGGTGATCTCGTAGCCGTTGTCGGGGGTCCAGACCTCGGCGACGTCGCGATGGTCGGTGGGGAAGAAGACGCCGATCTTGGTGATGATGACGACGCGCTCACCATAGGGCTTCGCGCGCTCATAGGTAATGAAATGCGTGACGCCCTCATGCGGCCTGCCCTGGTAGAAGGAGGCCGACTGGCCCTCGAGGGTCCAGGTGGTCTTGTTGAGCCACGCATCGCCGCCGAGGGCAGCGATCATCTGGTCGAGCAGCTTCTTCCCCTTGCCGCCGTTGAGTTCCTCGGCGCCGGTGGCAGCGCTGGGGATCGTGGAGGCCTGCGCGTGCAGGCGCACGGGCACGGCCAGCAGCGGCAGGAGGAACACGGCATGCGCGAGACGGCGAGGGAGAGTGAGGAGCTTCATACGTGGGTAGGGCACCGCGGGAGCATGGGGCTCCCTGTCTAGATTAGACGGTGCCTGGGGCTGGGCGCATGCAGGGGATGCGACGGTCGCGGGACGGGGGGAAGAGTGAGCGCGGAGCGATGCATGGCTCCGGCGGGCCGACTTGAACGAGGCCGCATTACCGAACGTTCCGGAAACCTCGTATCTTAGAACCTCTACTGATTGGGGCACGCCTTGAGATACTGATGCGATGCAGCCTCTATTCAGCACCAGCGCGCGGTCTGCTTACAAATCGCTCTTGTCGATAGCCGTGGGTTGGGGAGGCGCCCTCGTCCTGTTTGGGCTACTAACAGAACTAAGCGGGTATCTCGGGCCTTGGCGCGAGCTTGGAGTGGTTCTCTTGTCGTACTGGTGGATATGGCTCGGCCCTTTGGCACTCGCATTAGGTGCATCTCTGGGCCTAAGAGGCAGATGGAACACGGCCAGCATCTCCGCGATCTGGGTCGGTTGCCTGAGCCTCACTGCGATGATGTTGTATCTATTGGTTGCGCTGGTGCGCGATGCTGCCGATCCTCTCATTGCGAAGCCGAGCCTAGACCTGGTTGTATTTCTCATTGTCAGCTTACTGGTGGCCCTCTGGTCCGACGCCACCGCTCTCCGTCTTAGTCGGAAGGCGAAGTAGCTCCTCGAAAGTCGGCTGTTCGGCAGTGGACGTTCCGGGGTCGGGCGGAATCATGGGCCATGCCAAAGTAGAATCATCGGCATGCGCGGATCGGATGAAACGCCTTGGCGTTGGATCGGTCTCACTCTGCTCGTTGTCCTCGCCTTGCTAATCTTATTAGCTTGGCTCCGGGGCGGTGCTTGAATCCCCACACAGTCGGACTTTCGACACTTCGATCACACCGCCCCATCGAGGGAGTGTTGGTCCCGTAGACGAGCTTCTCGCAAGATACGAGTTATCCCACCAGCACGGCGCCGCCGTTGACGTTGAAGATCTCTCCAGAGACGAAGCCGGCCCAGGGGGTGCAGAGGAAGAGCAAGGGGCCGGCGATCTCTTCGGGCTCGGCGGGGCGGCCTAGCGGGATGAGCGAGAGTGCGGGCTTCGACAGGATGGGGTCGGCGAGGGTGCTGGCGGACATTTCCGTGCGGACCCAGCCTGGGGCGACGCAGTTGACGAGGATGCCTTTGGGCGCGAGCTCGGAGGAGAGGCTCTTGGTGAGGGAGAGGAGCGCGCCTTTGCTGGCGGCGTAGTCGGCGTGGAAGGCCTCGCCGCGCTGGGCGGCGGTGGAGGCGACGAAGAGGATGTGGCCGCGGGTGGGGCTGGTCTTCCAGCTAACGGAGTCATCGGCGGCCACAGGCTGCTTCAACATCTGGGCGGCGGCGGCCTGAGTGATGCCGAAGACGCTTTCGAGGTTGATACCGAGCGTGGAGCGCCACTGCGAGGAGGGCATGGTGTCGATGGGCTGGTCGTGCGGGGGCCAGACGCCGTGGTTGAGGATGACGGCGTCCAACCTCCCAAAAGCAGATACCGCAGCGGCGACGAGCGCTTGACCGTCCTCTGCGCTGGCGAGCTCCTGCTGGATGGCGCTGCAGACGTCGGGGCCGCCGCACTCGGCGACGAGAGCATCGGCCTGCGCGGAAGCCGCGCGATAGCTGAAGATCACTCGCGCACCGGCGGAGCGGAAGACACGGACGGTGGCGGCGCCGATGCCGCGTGAGCCTCCGGTGATGAGCACGACCTTGTTGGCGAGGGAAAGCTGCATGTAGAGCGCGTCCGTTGGTGGCTGGCTGCCGCAGGTTCATTCTAGCGATGCCGGCGACGGCGTAGATCCCGCGTTGAAACGTTACGACAAAGACCGAACCGACGATGCAGCGTCCGCGCTAATATGGTGACTCCTTCGGGCCACTCGGTGCGCCTCTACTCTGTAGGAGATTTCTATGAAGATCGTCATTCTCATCTGCCGCGTCCTGCTCGGGCTCATGTTTGTTGTCTTCGGCCTCAACGGTCTGCATCCCTTCATCCCGATGAAGGGCGCTCCTGCGATGCCCCCGGATGCGATGACATGGTCGGGCATCATGATGACCACGGGCTGGATGAAGGTCCTGTCCGGCGTGCAGATCCTCGGTGGCGCGCTGGTGCTCAGCGGGTTCTTCCTGCCGCTGGGGATCGTGCTGCTGTGTGCCGAGACGTTCAACATCCTGTGCTTCCACCTGTTTTTGACGGGCGGGCAGATGATTGCACCGGGGATCGTGACCGGCGTGCTGGAGCTGGCGGTGATCTTCGGCTATCGCGATATGTTCCGCGGCATGTTCCAGGCGCGCGCGTCGCTGTCGATTTAGTGAATCGTAAAGCTCGCGAAGCGTAAAGCTTAGTCGACCATGAGCTCGCCGGGGACGATGGGGCGGGTGCGGGGCAGGCGGCCGTTGGCTGCGGCGAGGCCGAGGAGCGCGAGCGCAATGGTGTAGATCGCGAGCTTGATGGCGGAGGCCTCGCGGGTGTTGGGCAGGGTCTTCCAGAAGATCATCAGCACTGTCTGCGCGAGGGTGACGGACCAGACGCTGCCGTAGAAGTAGCGGCGCTCGGTGCCTTCGCCCTTGGTGGACTTCTTGACGCGTGGCAGCCGGCCGAGCGCTCCTAGTGCAAGGATCGTCAGGCTCAGCGGAGCATAGGCGTAGTTGTAGATCTGCTTCAGGTACCAATGGCCGGTGATGGCTGCGACGGCGAGGCCTGCGAAGTTGAGGCTCGCGAAGGTGATGACGGCGCTCCACGCGAAGGTGTAGCAGACGCGGCGATAGAGCGGGTTGGGCTTGTCCTCGTCGAAGCGCAGGATGTAAGGCGCGGGCTCAGCTCCGGGCAGAGCACCGCGGTAGGCTGCGATTCCGGTACCGATGAGTACCAGCGCCAGCCATGTGGCATTGGCCTTCGAGAAACCATGGGCGAAGAGCGAGAAGGTCAGCGGACCCGGAGCGAGGAAGAAGACCCAGATCCAGATGGGCCAGTGCAGCGCACGGTAGATGGTGGTGTTGCGGGTACGCATCTTGCGATGGTCGGAGTACTCAAGCTGTCCGGTGTAAGGCATGGATGGGACAAGTATGGCACGCGGGGATTGCGGCCTCGCCAACGCGAGGTGCCTCAGCAGCGGACATCAGCAACGAACAATGTTGCCTGCCGCGATACCGCGCGTGGCGTTGCGTGTGTCAACGAAGAGCTTCGATCTCGTGACCAGCTCACGGACGTCGTAGGCGGAGTGGTCGGTGGCGAGGAGCACGCAGTCGAAGCTCGCGAGGTCTTCGAGTGGGGTCGAGGTCATCTCCAGCTCGTAGTGGCGGCCAGTGCCGACTGTGGGGAAGAAGGGATCGTTGTAGGCGATCTCTGCGCCAGCCTCGCGGAGCAGCTCGAGGATGCGTAGCGAGGGCGACTCGCGGAGGTCATCGACGTCACGCTTGTAGGCCACGCCGAGGACGAGCACCTTCGCGCCCTTGATCTGGACGCCGCGTGCAGCCAGGGCCTCGCGCGTGCTATCGACGACGTATGCGGGCATCGACTCGTTGATCTCGCCAGCGAGCTCGATGAAGCGTGCGGAGAAGCCGACCTGCTCGCCCTTCCAGTTGAGGTAGAAGGGATCGACGGGGATGCAGTGGCCACCGACCCCGGGGCCGGGATAGAAGGCCTGGAAGCCGAAGGGCTTGGTCTCCGCGGCGGCGATGACCTCCCAGAGGTCGATGTGGAGGCGCGCGCACAGGAGCTTGAGTTCGTTCACCAGCGCGATGTTGACGGCGCGGTAGATGTTCTCGAGCAGCTTGGTCATCTCTGCCGCGGCGGGTGAGGACATGGGAACGGTGCTGGCGAAGACCTCGCCGTAGAGAGCGCAGGCGGCGGCGGTAGCTGTCGCGTCGACGCCGCCGACGACCTTGGGGATGCTGCGGCGCGGGATGGTGGCGTTGCCGGGGTCTTCGCGCTCGGGCGAGAACGCAACGAGGATGCCGTCGAGGGGCTGCGATGCGGGCGTGGAGGTGTGGTCTGCGGGTGCACCGGAGCGGAGGACCTTGTGTCCGGCGCGCTCGATGGCGGCGACGATGATCTCTTCCGTGGTGCCGGGCCAGGTGGTGCTTTCGAGGACGACGAGCTGGCCCGGGCGAAGGTGCGGAGCAAGCGCCTCGATGGTGACGACCACGTAGCTCATGTCGGGCGTGTGGTCGGCGTGCAACGGGGTGGGAACGCAGAGCAGGATCGCGTCGAGGGATGCCGCTTCGGCGAAGGTCGACGAGGCGTGGAAGCCTGAGGCTTGTGCCGCGCGAATGTGCTCGGGCTCGATGCGGTGGATGTAGCTGCCGCCAGCGTTGAGGGTGTCGACCTTGGCCTTGTCGATGTCGAAGCCGGTGACGAGGAAGCCGTCTTCCGCAAAGAGGAGCGAGAGCGGCAGGCCGACGTAGCCGAGGCCGACGACGCCCACGCGCGCGGTCCGGCCGTGGATGCGCTCGCGGAGCTCGCCCAGGGTGGCGGCGGCGGTGATGGAGGATGCGGTGAGGGGCATCGGCAGGTTGTGGACCTCGCTCTCAGTCGGTACAAAGTATCTGATGCGCGACTCGGCTGCTGGCCGCGTTACGGCGAGGACTCTTTCGCTCTGTGACCGTCTTTCGATCGCCTACCGGGCAGACTCGCGATACCAGGCTGCGGTGCGGGCGATTCCCTCTGCAAAGCCGATGTTCGGCTGGTAGCCGAGCGCCACGCGGGCGGAGGTGATGTCTGCGAGCGACTCGCGGACGTCGCCGGCGCGCTCCGGAGCGTACTGCGGCGGGTGGGGGAAGTTGAGCTCCTGCGCCAGCGCAGCGTACAGCTGATTGAGCGTATACGACTGGCCGCAGGCGACGTTGAAGACCTGCCCTGCGCAATTTTCCGCGGTGGCTGAGGCCGCGAGCAGGTTGGCAGCGACGACGTTTTCGACGTAGGTGAAGTCGCGGGAATGGCCACCGTCGCCGAAGATGGTCGGGGTGCGTCCGCCGAGCATCTCGGCGGCGAAGCGGGCGATGACGCCGGAGTACTGCGAGCTGGGGTCCTGGCGCGGCCCGAAGACATTGAAGTAGCGCAGGCAGACGGTCTCAAGCCCATAGACGCGCCAGAAGGATTGCAGGTAGTACTCGCAGGCCAGCTTCTGCACGGCGTAGGGCGAGATGGGCTCGGGGCGCATCGTCTCCACGCGCGGGAAGCCGGGCTGGTTGCCGTAGGCCGAGGAGGACGCGGCGTAGACGATGCGCCTCACGCCTGCGGCCCGGGCGGCCTCCAGCAACGCAAAGGTGCCGTCGAGGTTGGCGGTGTGGCTGGCGGCGGGGTCCGCGATGGAACGGGGCACGCTGGGCAGCGCAGCTTCGTGGAAGATGACGTCGACGCCCTGGCAGGCGCGGGCGAGGGCGGAACGATCATTCAGGTCGGCCTCGATGAGGTCGACCTTGCCTGCAAGGCCGGTGAGGTTGGAGCGATTTCCGGTCGAGAAGTTGTCGAGGCCGCGGGCGGCATCCCCGCGCTCGACGAGCGCAGAAGCCAGGTGGGAACCAATAAATCCAGCAATTCCGGTGATGAGGGCGCGAGTCATTCGATTTCTTATGGGGTACGGCAGGCAACTCTCTGCGTCGCCCAGCGCTCTCAAAGGATATCGCGTCAGGATGATTTCCTTCGCCTTCCGGGAGTAATGCCTGGGCCGTTGATATTCGGCGCAACGCAAGGAAGTCTCATCGCATACGTGCGACGCGACGCTAATCTATGTCCACCGTAGTCGCTTTTGCACCACAGGGACGGCTGCTTTCGCCGCCTCTGCGATCCACCGCCGCTCAGCGGCTGGCAGTGTGCCGGGGCAGAAACCATTCCCCCGGGCTGCCCGGGGTTCGACGTGATGACTTCGTTTCGACTTGCTGTTTTTGCGGCTGCGCTGGCTGCAGCTACTCCTGCCCTGGCTGACACCCTTACCGGGGGGTTCAACATCAGCGGGTACGTGGACGCCTCCACCGTGACGCAGGATGCGGGGGTCCTGACATTTGGAAGCGGCGATGAGGTTGTCGGCTCTCCTGCGGGGGCGTCGGGAAGCTTCGCCGGTATCACGAGCGGCACGGCACTGGATTTCGCGGACGTCATCAGCCTCTACATGATCTACGACGCGGAGAGCCCGGAGCTGTTCAGCTTCGTCTACGACGGGGACGACTACGTCTTCAATGCGACCAGCTACTCTCCTGGAAGCGTGGTTCAGATCGCGGGCACCTTCACGGACCTGACAAGCTCTGCGACTGGATTCGGCCTAGTGGATTTCTCGTATCCCTCGGGGGGTATCGGGGACTTTACGGGGAGCTACACCTCCACGCCCAGCCTTGTGGTGCTGGATGACGGCCGGGGTGGGGACGATACGATTCCGCCGACTTCGGGGACAGCACCGGAGCCCGAAAGCCTGGCCTTGGTTGCCACCGCGCTGGCGATGGGAGCGGGGCTGCTGAAGCGGCGAGCCGTGGCCTGAGAGCTTTGAGGCGGTACGCCCCGGATCAAGATGCGACGCGCTCCAAGACAAGCTCCAATTCGAAGCATAGCGAAAGGGGGAGCCAAACCGGCTCCCCCCTTTTGTTGCTGTCTATTGGGCTATCTCGATCGCCAGAGTCGACGGCTAGAGGGTTGCGAGTTCCTGCGCCGCGCGCTGGCCTACCGAGGTATTCTTGCCCAGCTCGATCGCCTTCTTCAGGTGAAGGGCAGCATCCGGTTTGTTCCCCATCTTCTCGAAGGTGAGGCCGAGGTGGTACTGGATGGTGGCGTTATCCGGGGAGGTCTTGAGGGAATCTTCCAGCAGGGACCGCGCCGAAGCGTAGAGGCCCTTGTGGTAGTAGACCCAGGCGAGGGTGTCGGCGGTATTGGGGTCCTGCGCGCGGCCGGCTCGTGCCTGCTGCGCCAGCGCGAGCGCCCTGTCGAGGTTCCCGTTGTGCTCCACCAGCAGGTACGCAAGATTGTTGGCGGCCCAGGCCTGGTGCGGATCGATCTGCAGCGACTTTTCGTAGGAGGCCTGAGCGTTGTCGGTGTCTCCCTTGTTCTCGTAGAGCTCGCCGAGGAGTGAGGTGGCGACCGAATCGGTTGGATGCTTGACGGACCACTGCTTCCAGAGAGCGATGGCGGATTCGGCCTGCCCCGCAGCGACGTAGGACTGCGACAGGGTCTGCGCCGCACGCTCGTCCTGCGGATTGAGCGTAAGGGCCTTTTGGGCAGACTCTCGCGCGCCATTGAAGTCCCTGACGTAGAGCTTCAGCGTCGCGAGCTCGCGATAGAAGTTTTCGTTGTTGGGAGAAGCTGTGATCTGCTGCTGAACGCGATCGATAGCCTTCTGCGGCTGCTTCTGGGAGACCTGGATGAACGCGAGCATATGCAGGGCGGTTTCGGAGTTCGGATCCAGCGCGAGAGCCTTCTCGAGCTCAGCTGCGGCCTCGGGCATCTTGCCACCGACCATGCGCATCTGCGCGATCTCGAGATGCGGACGCGGGTCGCGCGGAGCCATCTGCTCCGCCTGGGTCAGGTCCTGTTCAGCCTGCGCAAACTCCTTGTTGTTGGCCTCGGAGGTGGCGCGCCACACGAGCGCGGGCTCGTACTTGGGATTCAGCTGAAGGGCCTTGCCAGCCAGCTGGCTGAGAAGCGGCAGGTCGTGCTTTCGGTCTGCAACATCAGCCTGCCCGGAAAGCGCTTCGATATTGTTGGGGTTGATGCGCTGGGCTTCCTGAAAGTTCTGCATGGCCGTCTCGAGATCACCCGAGCCGAGGGCCATACGCCCCATGGCCATGTGCAGCTGGAGGTTATCGGGTGCGTCATGGACGGCGGCCTTCATCACATCGAGCGCATCCTTGGTCTTGCCGTCATCCAGGAGCATGGAGGACTTAAGCAGAGCTGTCTCGGGAGCGTGCGGATTGAGCTTGGTCAAGGTAGCCAGCACATCGTTCGCCTTGGCTTCCTCGTGACGCATGATCAGTACGCGGGCATAGCTGTAGTTGGCGGTGAAGTTCTTCGGGTTGTGCGAGACGAAGTCCGAGAAGAAGCTCTCCGCGCTGGGCAACTGGTTGGTACGGATGTAGAAGTCGAGGAGCATGTCGTCCGCGGTCTGGCTGTCGACCGAATTGAGGACGAGTTCCTTGAGGACCGCCTCGGCCTTGGGCTGCTGCTGCTGCGACAGATAGAACGCAGCAGCCAGGCCGTGGGCCGGCACGTTCTTGGGGTCGGCCTTGGTTGCGGCCAGATACTCCTGCTCCGCGCCTGCCTTGTCTCCACGGCGGTTCAGCAGCTGTGCGAGGGCCATGTGGGCAGGCACGCTCCTGGGATCCAGCTGCAGCGCCTTGCGCAGCTCGGGCTCGGTCGAGTCCATGTTCTCGCCGGAGGCGTTCTCGAACATCGCCATCGAGGTGTGAAAGTCGGCGTTCTTTGGATTCAGTTCGATGGCCTTCTGCATCTGCTGCTTCGCGGTGGCGAAGTCTCCCTTGCGTGCCGCGAGGCCGGCGAGGAGGGAATAAGCATCTGCATTGTCGGGATGTGCAGCGATCACGGCGTCGGCCTGCTCGCGGGCGCGATCGGCGAGGCCACCCGCCATCTCGATGCGGCCGAGCTCGATACGTGCCGGCATGTTGCCAGGATCGAGGAGCACGGTCTTCGAGAATTCCGAGAACGAGGCCTGCATCGACCCCAGCTTGGCGTAGACCTTGGCGAGTTCGAAGTGCGCCGGGGCGAAGTTCTTATCGACCTTGAGCGCATTGGAGAACTGGATCGCCGCCTCGCGGTACTTGCCGGAGTCCTCATAACGTTTTCCGCTCTCGAGGTACTTCTGCTTGCGAACGTTCGGGTCGCGATTGCAACCCGCAAGCGAGGTGAGACCAAGGGAGACTCCGAGAAGGCACAGCGTGGAGGCGCGAAGATTGCGATGAGCAGACATGGGAAAGGATTCTCCGAGAGAGGCGCTTCCCTATGGAGGGAGGTCGCGAGGGATCATTGCGCGCTGGAACCGGGTTAGGGTTAGTCCGGCACGTAGGACGGAAGCAGTGGCGAGAGGGCATCAGCAAATGCGACAACACGCTGACGGGCTTGAGCTCGATCTTCTCCGGGGTGAATCATGGTGGTGATTCGCACCAGCGCGGCGTCGGTTCGACCAAAGCGCATGGAGTCCAGCAACATATAGTACTTCGCGGCCCAGTCATTCGCGATCCAACGTTTCTCCGCCTTATACCAGTACAAGACTTCTGCCTGATGCGAACCATCCGAGATGAGATAGTCGCCGACCTGATGCGAGGTTCCGTTGGGGCCGGGGATGGTGGTGGTATCGGAACTCAGGAAGGTCCAACCCGCGCCGGGAAGGCAATTCTGCGGCGAGTGGATGGACTGACCGGAGCGCTGGGTAGGGAAGTAGGCGATGAAGAGACCGATTGTGTCGCGCTGTGGTGTCGTGGCAGACGGGGCGTTGTAGAGCCGGTTCAGGAAGTAGCCCTTGCCGAGGACATCGAGCGCCTCCTGGGCGAGCGGGACCTCGGTGGAGTTCAAGCCAGCGAGCATGACCGGGAACTGGTCCAGAGCGGTGCTGGGTGGAACGCGATCCTGATTGCCTCGTGCGACGAGCAGGCCCAGCACGGCGAGCATCAGCCCCATCACGCTCCAGTAGATGGGAGTCCGGAACATTCCGCCGTTGTTCATGCTGCCTTCCCCGCACGGTCAAAACGGCCCATGACGAGATGGACCGCGTACAGCAAGGAGAGGGAGACGAGGAAGATGAGCCAGCCGGAGAACTCGTGGAAGAAGCCCATGGCCTTATCGGGATCCCAGTACTGAACGCAGAGGCCTGTGCCGAAGATGCGGATGGAGTTTGCCGCAACCGCAATGGGGATACTGGCCAGCGCGAGGAGCACACGACGCATGTTCGTACGTTCCACGAAGTATCCAAAGATGATGGCGACGGTCAGCAGACTCATGAGGGAGCGGATCCCACTGCAGGCTTCGGCGACCTCAAGCTGCATGGCGGGAAGGTTGATGACGTTGCCTTCGCGAAGTACGGGAACACCGGCAAGCGGCAGCATGCCGCTGGCAACGCGTGATGCCAGCAGCTGCAATGGGAACGTGATGTGGTTCAGCACGAGGGTGGGCAGAGGAATGCCCAGCAGCATGACGCCAATGGGAAAGCGCAACGCCACCAGCATGCGTCGTCCGAGCAGACTCCAGACGAGGCCAGCCACCAGAAGAACAAAGGAGAGCCGCTGCAGAAACAGATCGGCGCCGAAGACGCCCACCATCAAGGTCAGCAGCGCCAGGACCACGAGGGGAATGCCGGACCAGTCGCTGCTCGTGGGGACGCGCAGGTAGCGCTGGCGCTCAGTCGCAAGAAGGAACAGGACAAAGAACGGGATCAGAAAGCCGTGCGAGTCGTCGCCAAAGTTGTACCAGTCGCTGACCAGCTTGAAGCTGATGCGCCAGTAGAGAAAGAGGATTGGCGCAGCGAGGACGAGGATCGGCAGCAGGGGCTGTCTTCCGAGGTTCGGGGAGTCCGCCGATTCACCTCCCGGAAAAGCCAGCTTCATGGAGCCCGAAGGGGATTGCGAGACCGTTGAGGGAGCGTTCAGCATAGAGACATCGACAGCAGCATACCTTGCGGGGTTCGGCAGAGGCGGGCAGACCTTAAGGAGTGGCTGCTTCATTTTGCCACTAGTAATGGCTCCTGTGTGCATTATGATGAGTCTGCGCATTCCGCACAAAGTCGATTGTCTCAGGATAGCGGCTCCATGGCTGCGATTGCTGGTCTGTATGGGACACTCGTCGCCATCGGTTTTGCGATAGGCTAGGCGATGCCTGCGTGCGCGTGCGACAGTCACTGCAACCGTGCAGCGACAAAAAAGACATGAGCACTGGAAGTACTATGAAATCTGCCTGCACCCTTGCTTGCGCCCTCCTGGCTCTGACGATGCCTTCCTTCGCCCAGCAAGGGATGGCACACCCGGCGATCACTCCTCGCCCCACGACAACTGCACCCGTGACGCCGCAGGCCACAGCGGCACAGGTCGGCTCTTCGCCACAAGACTCCGCTACCTATGTGATTGGAGCTGACGACCAGCTGCAGATCACGGTGTGGAAGGAGACGGCGCTGACGGGCCCGCTGACCGTCCGCCCCGATGGCCAGATCTCGATGCCGCTGCTCGGCGATGTGCCTGCCGCCGGCAAGACACCGATGCAGCTGGCGGATCTGATCACGGCCGGGTTGAAGAAGTACGTGAACGATCCCACGGTGACGGTGACGGTCTCGCAGGTGAACAGCAAGCGAGTGTTTCTGATCGGCCAGGTGGGACACATTGGCCCGATCATGATTACTCCCGGGATGACCGTGCTACAGGCGATCTCGACCGCGGGCGGCCTCACTCCCTACGCCAACGGAAAGAAGATCTATATCCTGCGCGGACCCCAGGGCGCCCAGAAGAAGATTCCGTTCAACTACAAGACCGCCGTTCGTGACGGGAATCAGCAAGGCGTGGCGCTGGAACCTGGCGACACCATCGTGGTCCCATGATCAAGGCAGTCTCCGTGGCGGCACTGCTCATCGCGGTGTGCCCGCCAGTCCAGTCCGCGTTTGGCCAGGCTCCGCCAGCCGTCACCTACGACGCCCCGAGCACGGGGTTCTCGCTGCCCCTTGCCGGGCAGCTGACCTACGCGGTCAACGGCGGAGAGACCGCGTATGTGAACTATGCCGGCTATTCGGGCACAGCGTACGCGACCCAGATGGGCGCGACGGTCGGAATTCTTACGGGCAGCTCGTACCATCCGTTCAGCCTGCTGTATGGCGGCGGGGTCACCTTCTTTTCCGGGGGCCAGGGCAACTCGTCGTATTACCAGAGCCTGGATATGTCGCAGCAGCTGGTCTATGAGAAGTGGACGTTCATAGCGGAAGATACGCTGCGGATCACGCCGGACCTCCCGTTGGGCGGGGTATCCGGGACTGCGGGGGCAGGCGATCTGGGCAATGGCACAGCAGGTGGCGACGCTGCTGGGCTGTTGACTCCGAACCAGACCCGCCTGAATGAGTCGGCACAAGGCAGTGCGCAGCGGATGTTGAGCGGGGCTACGTCCCTCAACATGGGTGTGGGCTACACGCTGCTTCACTTTCCAGGTGGAGGGACAGCCGCGAGCGGCATTGATTCGAGCTCGCTGAATGCCTCCGGCGGGGTCACCCATCACCTGAGTGGACGCGATCAGATTGGCGGCAATTACTCCTACATTCACACGAGCCAGCCTTCGACGGGTTTCACTGTAAACACACAATCCGCGCGGATGAACGTCACGCACTCGTTTTCACCGACATGGACGGCTTCGGCCGGAGCAGGGCCGCAGTTTTTTACCTCCGCGGCGGCGGGCCTGTCGAGCTCCTCTCTTTCGTATTCGGTGCAGGCATCCGTCGACCATGAGCTGCAGTTTTCGAGCATGAACCTTTCGTTCGACCGCGAGATTCTCAATACGGCGAGCTATGGATCGTCGGCAGAGACGGCCCGCCTCGGCTTCGGGTTCAGCCGCAGCATCTCTCCCGTGATGCACGCTTCGGCCAACATGTCGTACCTGCGGACGACGTCACTTCCCGGGGTTGGAACGTACGCTTACAACTCCAATGGGTTTTATCTCGGAGCGCAGGTAAACCGTACGCTCAGCAGGCTTTGGTCCGCATATTTTTCGTACACTCTGGAAGATCAAAGCGTGACCGGCCTCACCGGAGGGCCGGCGCCGCTGCAAGGGATTCAGCACCTGGTAGGTTTCGGGGTCACCTTCGCGCCGTTGCCGATCTCGCTGCACGGACATTGATCGCGGAGTGAAGGCGCAGGAGAAGAAATGTTAGGTCACCGCACACTTACCTTTACGGACTACATGGCGATCCTTCGCCGCCGCCGGCTCGCGTTGCTGACGCCGGTGGTGGTGATGCCGATCGTTGCTCTGGCGGTCGCCAAGCTCATGCCTCCGAAGTTCAAGTCACAGACGCTGGTCATCATCGAACAGCAGTCGGTTCCGGACGAGTATGTGAAGCCCGTGGTGACTGCGGACCTGACGAGCCGGCTCGCCTCGATGCGCGAGCAGATCCTGAGCCGCAGCCATGTGCAACCCATCGTGGAACGGTACAACCTGTACTCGACCCGCCACATGACGATGGACGATCGCATCGATGAGGCTCGCAAGAACATTACGATCAAGGCGATTGCCCCAGAGGTCTCGCGGGCCAGCCTGCCGGGATTCACGATCGACTTTACCGCCAGCGACGCGCGCACCGCGCAGCTTGTATGCGGCGAGATCACGTCCTTGTTTACGGGCGAGAACCTGCACACCCGTCAGGCTGCCGCAGAAAACACCACGGACTTCCTGAAGTCGCAGCTGGCGCAGGCCAAGCAGAACCTCGATGATCAGGACACGAAGGTGGCGGCGTTCGAGCGCGAGCACTTCGGTGCTCTGCCGACCGACCAGCAGCAGAACGCTTCGATGCTGACGAGCCTAGGCACGCAGCTGCAGGCGGCGAACGATGCCGTGACGCACGCCGAAGAGCAACGCTCCTACGAGCAGTCACTGTTGCAGCAGATCGTCCCCTCGGGCAGCCCGGACTCGACTGTACCGGCCGCTCCGGACAACGTGACCGTAGCGCTTCAGAAGGAGCTCCAGGACCTGAAGGTCGAAGAGGCCGACCTGATGACGCACTACACCGCGGATTATCCGGATGTGGTGGCGACACGGCGCAAGATCTCCGAAGTTCAAAAGCAGCTTGCGGCCCCTCGCCCGGCTGTTACGGCCGCCGCGGCGGCGGCCAGTCTCACTCCCCAACAGCAGGCAGCGGCCAACCAGATTCGTGCGACGCTGAAGGCCATCGACCTCGAGATTCAATCGCGCAGGGCCCACATTGCGCAGATCCAGGGACAGCTTGGCACCTACCAGGGCCGGATCTCCGCCAGCCCTGAGCTGCAGGCGCAGTGGAAGGATCTGACGCGCGACTACGAGACGGCGCAGAAGTTCTACGACGATCTGCTGGGCAAGATGAAGCAGTCCAGCATGGCGACCGAATTGGAGCTCCGCCAGCAGGGCGAGCAGTTCCGGGTTCTGGATGAGCCGAACCTTCCCGATGCCCCGAGCTTCCCCGTGCTGTGGGAGTTCCTCGTCGGTGGCATTGGTCTGGGTCTTCTTGTCGGCATTGGCATGGCGGCGCTGAAGGAGTATCGCGACACGTCGCTACGCACCGAGCTGGATGTCTGGGCCTTTACGCACCTTCCCACGCTGGCCGTTGTTCCATTCTCGCGCGACTATGCCAAGACCCGTCCGCAGGAGCAGGTGGCGTGGTTCAAGCGTCTCTTCCGTCGGCACCCGCCTGAGCCTCAATCGGCGCCGGAGTCAGGCAGCTAACCATGTACAAGAGCTTTTTCAATCTTCACTCCAACCCGTTCACGACCAGCCCGGATCCCCGGTTTCTGTACATGATGCCCCACACCCGCGAGGCGCTGGCAGGGCTGGAGTATGGCATTTCGGCACGCAAGGGGTTCATCGTGCTGACGGGCGAGGTGGGCACCGGCAAGACGACCCTGCTTCGGCGGGCTCTTGGGGCGTTCGACCAGACGAGGGTGTTCACGTCCTTCGTCTTCAATCCGCAGCTTGAGACGCTCGATTTCCTCGAGTTTGTGCTGTCGGACTTTGGGCTGACTCCGGTGAACCGCACCAAGAGCGGCATGCTGATCCAGCTGAACCGCTGGCTGGTGGAGCGGTATCGCCACCAGGAGACCTGCGTCATTGTCGTGGACGAAGCACAGGGACTCTCGCTGGAGCTGCTGGAAGAGATTCGGTTGCTGACGAACCTCGAGACCTCGAGCGAGAAGCTGGTGCAGATCATTCTCTCTGGCCAGCCGGAGCTGGAGCAGAAGCTTCGCTTGCCGGAGCTACGGCAGCTGCGGCAGCGCATCTCGCTGTGGTGCCGGACGCAGCCGCTCAGCCTGGAACAGACGGGCGCTTACATTCAGCAGCGTCTCGCCATCGCCGGGAGCACCGAGATTCTGTTCGCGCCGGATGCGATCGCGTCGATCCACCGGGCGAGCCGCGGCATCCCGAGGGTGATCAACCTTCTTTGTGAGCATGCGCTGATCTTTGCGTACGTGGAGCAGTCGCACCAGATTCCGAATCGAATCATCCTCGCCGTGGCGCAGGACCTCGATCTGGAGCCGCAACCGTTCGTCGTCTCATCGATGCAGCCGGGTTTTCCCGGCGCGGCACCGGCGGGAGATTCGCAGGCGACCTACGCGCAAGGCTTGCAGATGGCCGGCAATGATTCAGGAAGGCAGGACGGATGAGCAAGATTTATGAAGCCCTGATCCGGGCCGAGCAAGAGCGGGCCGAGATCGAAAAATCGCGCAGCGAGCGGCTCGTCTCGGCGGTTGACGCTGAACCCGTGGCAGTGGCCAACCCGATCCCCCTGGCACAGCCGGCGCCGTTCGCCGAACAGCCCGTTTTTGCTGCTCCGCGGCAGGTTTATGCAGAACCAGTGCCGGCCGTTCCTGCGCAGGTCCTGACGGCAGACAGCACCAATCAGGCCGAGGGCCCGGTGTTTGCCCCGGACGCCATCCTCCCTACCGTGTGGCAGCCGCAGTGGAGCCATCTGCCTTCGCTGCAGGAGCGTGGCCGCGGCCTGGAACAGTTCCGCACGCTGCGCTCGCACATGCTTGAGTTTCGCGACGCCGATGCGCTGAAGACGATCCTGGTTTCGAGTGGGCTGCCGCAGGAAGGCAAGAGCTTCGTCGCCGCTAACCTGGCGCTGTCGTTCGCTCGCCACAAGTCGGCCCGGGTCCTGCTGATCGACGGAGACATGCGGCGCAGTTCGCTGCACATTCTCCTGGGCTGCTCGAACCAGGTTGGGCTTACCACCTATCTCTCCGGCCACGCTTCGCTGGAGCAGGTGATGCAGCGCGCGCTGGTCGATGAGAGCGACCGCAAGCTGCAGGGGCTGAGCTCACTGACGTTCATCGCGGGCGGCGCCGAGGGCGAAAACGCAGCGGACCTTTCCTCCAACAAGCGCTTTGACGAGATGATTCACAGGGTCTCGCCCTACTTCGATTGGATCGTGGTGGACACCTCCCCGGTAAACCTGGTGGCTGACGGTGTGAACCTCTCGCGTGCCTGCGATGCCGTGCTGCTGGTGGTTCGCGGTGGTGTCACCAAGCTCGAGACCGCACAGCGCGCACTGAATGAGCTGAAGGCGTCCAAGGTGCTCGGTGTGGTGCTGAATGCAGTGGAAGATCTCCCGGCGGCGACCGGTTACTACGGCTACGCGACCTACGACAACTACGACACCATCAAGGAGTAAGCAAGGCACGCTCCTCCGATGATCCGCTTCCTCAATGTGTACTTCCCTGTTCGGACCGTATTCCTGCTGCTCTGCGAGGCGTTCATCGTGGGCGGCTGCTTTGCGCTGTCCGCGTGGGTGGTGCTGGGGCAGGATACCTGGCTGGTCCTGAACTATGAGTACGGCGGCCTGAAGTTATTGGGCGTCACGGCGATGAGCCTGATGTTTTCGTACTACTTCGATCTCTATGAGCCCCAGCTGATCAGCGGACGGGAGGAGATCTACTTCCGCCTGCTGCTGGTGCTGGGGTTCGATTGCTTTGCGGTGTGGCTGCTGCTGCTGGCCTTTCCGGAGGCGCAGATCTTCGGTCAGGGCCGTGTGTATGTGCTCGGGATCGCGGTACTCACGCCGGTGCTGATCCTATGGCGCCGGGTGTACGAATGGATGCTGAGCCACCCGATGTTCCGCGAGCAGGTGTATGTGCTGGGCGGCGGCCCGCAGGCGGCAGCGATCGTGGAGACGATCCGCAGCCGCCGGGACCTCGGCATGGATGTGGTGGACTGGGCGGAGTCGACCACGGAAGACGAGACGATTCGCCGGTCGGCATGGACAACTGAGCTGAAGCGCCTCGAAAAGAATGTAGCTCTGAGCCGCATTATCATCGCGCTGGAGAACGAGCGCGGCGAACTGCCGATCCAGGAGCTTCTGAACTTCCGGTTCCGTGGCGTCGTGGTCGAGGATGCGCTTGCCATCGTGGAGCGGCTGACCGGACGGTTGCCGCTGGATGGGCTTCGCCCATCGACGTTCCTCTACAGCGAAGGGTTCCGGCTGCGGCGCTCCATGCAGGTGGCGCGCCAGTTCATCTCGGTGGTGGCGGCGGCGACAGGCCTGCTGGTGTTCGCACCGTTCTTCCCGCTGGTGGCGCTGGCGGTCAAGCTATCTTCCTCGGGGCCGCTGTTCTTCAGGCAGACCCGGGTGGGTCTGCGCGGAGCTCACTTCCAGGTGGTAAAGTTCCGCACCATGCGGACGGACGCCGAAGCTGCGGGAGCGAAGTGGGCGGTGAAGAACGACCCGCGCGTGACCCGCGTCGGCATGTTCCTGCGTAAGACCCGGCTGGACGAAGTGCCACAGCTGTGGAACGTGATCAAGGGCGATATGGGGTTTGTGGGGCCGCGGCCGGAGCGGCCGGAGTTCACCCCGATGCTCGCCGAGAACCTGCCGTTTTATGAGCTGCGCCACCTGATCCGGCCAGGGCTGACGGGCTGGGCCCAGATCCGCTATGGTTATGGCGCCACGCTGGAACAGGCCCGCGTAAAGCTCGAATATGATCTCTATTACTTGAAGCACATGACGCTGGGACTCGATCTCTTCATCATGTTCGAGACCATCAAGACGATTGTGCGCCGTCGAGGCTCGCAGTGAGCGTTGCGTTTCTGGCGCAGGCCTTCTGGCTTTCGCTTGCGGTCATCGTCTACACGTATGCTGGTTATCCGCTGGCGATCCAGGGGCTCGCCCGGCTGCGCAAGCGGCGCAGGAAACAGTACAGATGGTGGGCCTGGGATATGCGGCCGGTCAGCGTAATCATGGCGGTCCACAATGGCGAACGCAGGATCGAATCGCAGCTGGATCATCTGCTTGAGCTTGAGAAGGAGATCATTGGCGAGATCCTGGTGATCTCGGACGGCTCGACCGACGCGACCAATGCCCTGCTGCGCGGCATGGAGGCGAGTCGCGGCGATGAGCGGCTGAAGCTGATCCTGCTGGAAGATCAGGTGGGCAAGTCCTCCGCGCTGAACCACGGCATCCTCGCGGCCAGTGGGGAGATCCTGCTCTTCGTGGACCTTCGTCCACGGATCCGGGAAGGCAGTGTGAATCAGCTGATTGAGAACTTTGCGGATCGCCGTGTAGGCTGTGTGGCCGGTGACCTGCGGCTCAAGGTTCGCGACCACGATGGAACGGCCAAGGCTGTGAGCGGTCTTTACTGGCACTATGAGCAGTCCATCCGGAAGGCAGAGGCCCACTTCGATTCGCCTGTCGGCGTATACGGTGGGTTTTATGCTGTGCGTCGATCGGTTGTGTCACTCCTGCCGGAGGGCTGCATTCTGGACGACATGTTCCAGCCCCTGTCTGTGATCCGCCAGGGCTACCGCAGCGTGCTGGATCGCCATGCTGTGGTGACGGACGAATGGCCTGCCAAGGCCAAGGGTGAGTTCTCCCGCAAGGTGCGGACGCTGGCCGGAAACTTTCAGCTGGTGACGCAGTGTCCTTGGGTGTTGTCGCCGCAGAACCGGGTGCTGTTCCAGCTGGTCTCGCACAAGCTGCTGCGCCTGGTGGTGCCTTACTGCTTCGTCGTGCTGCTGGCGACCGCGCTGCTGCTGGGCCGCGCAGGACATCCTGCGATGCTCGCCTTCGCAGGGATGCAGGTTGCGTTCTGGATGATGGCGCTGGTGGGACTGCGCTGGAAGCTGCCAGTGGTGGGCCGACTGGCGACGCCCGCGGGCGCGATGCTGATGCTGAACGCCGCGGCGGTCGTCGGGTTCTACAGGTTCCTCTTCACACCGAGGCCGCTGTGGAAGTCGCTGTGGGCCCCCACAGCGACTCCGATGGAGAACACCCGGCTCGCCTGAAGTGCTACCCGTTGCTACTTCGTCGGATAGCCCGTCGGGCTGGGCGGCAACGGATTGCTCAGCGGGACGTCCGGCATTCCGTTCGGCTTGGTGCTGCGGAGGCCTGCGAGAATCTGGGTCTGAAAGTCTGCCGCAGCTCCGGGATTGTTGGGCAGGAAGAGGGTGTTGGTGCCGCCACGGGTACCGATGTCGCGCAGGGTGTCGAAGTACTGCGTGAGCAGCACGAGGGCCATGACGTCTTCGGCACTGGCTCCGGGCACCCCTTGGCGGAAGTGCTCGACGGACTCGGTGAGGCCGTCGATGATGGCCTGGCGTTCGGCTGCGATGCCCTTGCCCTGCAGCGCCTTGGACTCGGCTTCCGCTTCGGCCTGCTTTACCTTGAGGATCTTCTCGGCTTCGCCACGTGCCTGCGCTGCCACCTGCTGGCGTTGCGCGGAGTTGATGTCGTTCATGGCGGCCTTCACCTTCGCATCCGGGATGATGTCCGTGACGAGTGCGGTGAGGATGTTGAAGCCGAAGTCGCGCATGGTGACGTCGAGCTCGGTCTTGACGTTGACGCTGATGCCCGACTGCTGCTCGAAGGTCTCATCCAGGGACAACTTGGGCACGTGCCCGAGGATGGAGTTGAAGACGAAGCTTTCGATCTGCTTCTGCGGCGAGCTGAGCTTGTAGAACGCATCGGCGATGCGATCGTCGAGGACCTGATACTGCACGCTCACGGGGATCTGCACGAAGACGTTGTCGCGGGTCTTGGTTTCGACCTGGAACTGGGCCTGCTTCACCATCAGATCGACGAAGTAGACCCGCTCCGCGAAAGGCACGAGGAAGTGCGCGCCGGGCCGGGTGATGCGATCGAACTTCCCGAAACGCTCCACGATGCCGGCGGTTGCCGTGCGCACCGTGTAGAAGGTCTTCGCGAAGAGCACCAGAATGAACAGCGCGAGAATGACGAAGAAGAAGATGGCGACCGGAGCGAGTTCGGGCATAAGAGCAGCAGAATAGCGGAACAGCAGAACTGCGGAACAGAGAAAAGCCGGTCATCCGATGAATATGTGGCGAGTTGTGCTGAAAAGGAGACAGATGCACGACTCGCGGCCGCTCTGCGCCCGCGATTAAGGTGTCTTCTGTTCTTCTGTTCTTCTGTTCTGCTGTTCTGCTGTTCTGCTGTTCCGCTGTTCCGCTGTTCTGCTGTTCCGCTGTTCCGCTGTTCCGCTGTTCGCTATTCGCTATTTCGCTATTTCGCTGTCCTCTCCCAGTATCCCGTTCTTGCCTGCACGACGAGTCTTGGATCGTTGCCCTTGAGCTCGATGCGGTGATACTTGCCGGGCTTTGACTCTGGCGGCGTGAAGGCGAGGCGGTACTCGGAGCGAAGCTCCTGTGCGATGGCTCCGAAGACAGCGCTGATGGAGACGCCGCGCTGGACCAGGAACTCACGGCCGCCAGTCTCGGCGGAGATGCGCCGCATGACGCCGATGCCATCGCGCTGGCCCGGCACGTGCGGATAGTCGGCCGTCTCGCGGGTGTAGAGGATGGAGTAGACGGCGGTGTTGGCCTCCTGCGCCGCGCGGATCGCGTCGTCGACGTTGGCGCGCGATCCCACGTCTTCGCCGTCGGTGAGGATCAGGATGGCGCGGCGGCCGGTGTTGGCGCCGGTGGGGTCCTGCTCCAGCACCTGGCCGCAGACGTGGACGATGGCGTCGTAGAGGTGCGTCGCATTCGCTCCCGAAGATAGCTGGTTGGTGCGATAGCCCAGGAGCCGCATGCCGTTGTTCAGGGATGGCAGTGAGTGCGTGAAGGGCTGCAGCAGGAAGGCCGAGGTGTCGAAGGCCACAAGGAAGGCACGGTCGTTCGAGCGGGTCAGGGTGTCGCGCAGGAAGATGGAGCCGGCGAGGGCTTCGTCGTCGAAGTACTGATGCTGGCTCGCGGAGGTATCGAAGAGCAGACCGACGGTGAGCGGGAGGTCCTGATCGCGATTGAAGTACCGTACCGGCTGGGTGTGGCCATCGACCTTTAGGTTGAAGTCGGGCTGCGCGAGGTCGACGATGAGATTGCCCGACTTGTCGCGCACGAGCGCGTCCAGCGCGACGATGCGTGATGTGACGGTGATGGTGGGCGTCTGGTCAGACGGCGCTGGTAGCGGCTCAGGCTGCTGGGACACGGCAAGAGCTGGTGTCAGGAGAAAGAGCGCTGCTACGGCAAGGGTACGCATCGGGAAGGCCGCTCCGGACTAGCACTATACCGCGTTCCGGTTATGAACCGTTCGGCAGCGATCCCTCGCGGCGATAGCTTGCGACAAGTTCGATTCGCCCGACGATCTGGCGGTTGAACTCCGGCAGTTCTCCGGCTGGAATCCAGTACTCCAGCGCCGTGCGATCACCGACCTTCTGCACCTCGTAGCGCGCCAGAAAGTCATTTCCGACCTCAAAGCGCAGAACATGGCCAACGTAGCCAGAGAATTCATCGTCGGTGTTCCAGCGCTCGGCGATGTGTCTTGCGTACTCCTCCGTAAGAACCGGATAGAAGATAGGTTGACCGGCGAGGCGCGGCGGGAATGCGGTGTAGCCGGACTCAGCGATGAGCTCAAGCTCGCGCTGTCCGACGGGCCTGTAGAGCGTCGTGGTCTCCATGGAATCCTTACGCGGTGCGGCGGTGCTTGGGAATGCCCTTCGCGCGTATCTCGAGGAAGCACTGAATCAGAGACACTGCCGCGGGCGTGACACCGGGGAGGCGGCTGGCCTGGCCCAGCGTCATCGGACGCACGCGGGTGAGCTTCTCCTGCATCTCGCGCGAGAGGCCACTGACGACGGTGTAGTCGAAGTCGGCGGGGATGGCGCGGGCCTCGTCGGCGAGCAGGCGGGCGATGCTGCGCTGCTGCTGGGCGAGGTAGCCGGCGAACTTGATGGTGGTCTCGACGCTCTTGAGCTCGTTGCGGACCCAGGCGGGCAGGTGGAGCGAGGGGCCAGGGGCCAAGGGCCAGGGTTCAGCGTGCGTGTTGGCAGCACGCAGCGCTTGCGACCAGACGGTTAGCTCGGGAGCGGCATCCAGGCGGCCAAGCAGAACGGGCAAAAGCTGCTCGATGGTGACCGCGGGGCGCTTGAGGACCTGGGAGAAGAGTTCGCCGCGTGCGAAGGGGTTGGCCTGGGGCTGGGCGTTTAAGGCTGAAAGGGTTTGGGCTGTTGCGGTGAGATCGGGAGCGTCGGGGTTCTTCGACTGCGCAGAATCGCCGAGCGATTCTGCTTCGCTCAGAATGACGGGCTTTGTTTCCGCGACGGGCATTGTTTCCGTCGTCGAGCTGGACAACGCCTGCACGTCAGCCTCGGTGAGACGGGTGGTCTCGAGGAGCTTCTTCAGCGCTTCGAAGCGCTGCTGCTTGGCCTCGTAGGCGGCCCAGGCGGCATCGTCGATGAGGCCGAGGTCGCGGCCGTAGGGGGTGAGGCGCTGGTCGGCGTTGTCGATGCGGAGGTGCAGGCGAAACTCCGCGCGCGAGGTGAACATGCGGTAGGGCTCGTCGGTGCCCTTACTGATGAGGTCGTCGATGAGGATGCCGGTGTAGGCCTCGGTGCGATTGAGGGTGAAAGAGGCAGGGATTAGGGGGTAGGGATTAGGGATTAGGGATTCCGTGGTGGCCACCGCAGTGTGCCCTTCGTCTTGAACCCGCTGTTCTAATCCCTGTTCCCTAATCCCTGATCCCTCGCTCTTCGCGCGAAGCGCGAAGAGCGCCGCGTTGATCCCGGCCATGAGGCCCTGGCAGGCTGCTTCTTCGTAGCCACTGGTTCCGTTGATCTGGCCGGCGAGGTAGAGGCCAGTGAACTTCTTCACGCGCAGGGTGCGATCGAGCTCGGTGGGGTCGATGGCGTCGTACTCGATGGCGTAGCCGGGGCGGAGCATCTCGGCGTTCTCCAGGCCGGGGATCGAGCGCACCATGGCGGACTGCACCTCCATGGGGAGCGAGGTGCTCATGCCGTTGATGTAGACCTCGTGCGTGTTGAGGCCTTCGGGCTCGAGGAAGAACTGGTGCGAGGCCTTGTCCGGGAAGCGCACGATCTTGTCTTCGATGGACGGGCAGTAGCGTGGGCCGATGCCTTCGATCTGGCCGGTGTACATGGGCGAACGGTGCACGTTCTCGCGGATGAGGCGCAGGGTCTCGGGCGTGGTGTGCGCGATGTGGCAGGAGATCTGGCGCAGGGGCGGCGTCCACTTCGTGGTCGCCGCCTGAGGGATTAGGGAATAGGGATTAGGGATTAGTCCCTGAGCCTCGTGATGGATCTCGGCCTCGATTGCAGGGTTGCCTTCTAATCCCTGTTCCCTAATCCCTAATCCCTCACTCGTTAGAGCGGAGAGGCTTCGGAAGCTGAATGGTGTTGGGTCCGCGTCGCCGGGCTGCTCTTCGAACTTCGACCAGTCGATTGTGCGGCCGTCGAGACGGGGGGGCGTGCCGGTCTTGAGGCGCGTCTCGCGCAGGCCGAGCTTCTTGAGGCTTTCACCGAGGAGGACCGAGGCGGGCTCGCCGGAGCGGCCGGCGGTGTACTGCTGCTCGCCGCAGTGGATGAGGCCGTTGAGGAAGGTGCCGGTGGTGACGATGACTGCGGCCGCGGATATTTTTCTGCCGTCACGGAGCAGCACGCCTTGGACACGAGGGATTAGGGGACAGGGATTAGGGATTAGGTCTTGCGGGGTGGCGTAGCCTTCGGCGCTGCCTGGATGATTTTCTGATCCCTGAAGCCTGATCCCTGAACCCTCGTCGTCGATCACCAGATCGATGACCTCGGCCTGCTTGATGAAGAGGTTGGGGATGCTCTCGAGCTTCTCGCGCATCTTCGTGCGGTAGAGGGCCTTGTCGCACTGGGCGCGGGGCGACCAGACGGCGGGGCCGCGCGAGGTGTTGAGGAGGCGGAACTGGATGCCGCAGGCGTCAGCGACCTCGCCCATGATGCCGCCGAGGGCATCGACCTCGCGCACGAGGTGGCCCTTAGCCACGCCGCCGATAGCGGGGTTGCAGGACATCTGGGCGATCAGGTCGAGGTTCAGCGTGAACAGCGCGGTGCGCAGGCCCATGCGGGCGGCCGCAGCTGCGGCCTCGCAACCGGCGTGTCCGGCACCGACGACGAGCACATCGAACTGTTCGGAAAAAGCCATCCCTTCCAGTGTAGTCGCTGCGCCCGTTTCACGGCCTCCTTCCGCCGCTCCGCTAGCATGGACGCATGATCAAGCTGAGCGCAGTCGAGGCCCGAGTTGTGGGTGTGTTGATGGAGAAGGAGATCACCACCCCGGAGTATTACCCGCTGAGCGCGAATGCGACGTTGAACGGGTGTAATCAGAAGTCGAGCCGCGAGCCGGTGATGAGCCTCAGCGAGGCCGACGTGCGGGGAGCGTTATTCGAGCTGGATCAGCTGGGGCTGGTGCGGACGCTGGAAGATACCCGGGTGACCAAGTTCGAGCACCGCATGCGCGAAGGGTTGGGCGGAGCTCCGCTGCGGCGCGATGAAGTGGCGGTGGTCTGCCTGCTGCTGCTGCGGGGACCGCAGACGCCAGCGGAGCTTCGTGCGCGAGCGGAGCGGCAGTACAGCTTCGACGACAATGCGGCCGTACAGACCACGCTGGAGCGGCTGGCTGCCCGCGAGGAGCCGCTGGTGGCGCTGCTGCCGCGCCAGCCCGGAGCCCGCGAGGCACGTTGGGCGCACCTGCTGAGCGGGCCCGTGGAGGCGGCAACTGCGTCGCTTCCTGCTGCGGCACCCGCATTTGCCACGCATGCAGCTCCGGCGTTCGGCACGGCGATCCAGGATCGGGTGACTCAGCTGGAAAGCCAGGTGGCGGAGCTGGAGGGCCGCCTGGCAGCGCTGGAGGCGCAGCTGGGTATCAGCGAAGGCTGAACTTTTCTCCCGGGAAATCCTGGAACGGCGGGGCAGTCCGGTACGTACCTCACGCCACGAAACTCCTGCTCGACCGTCTATGATTCATTTCCAGAGTCCACTCGAACCCACCCAGGGGCGGTTCTACTCGGCCCCGAGGAGTCATCTTTGATGAAGCAACTTACGAGGACAGTTCTGTCTGCGGCGATGGCTGCGGCGGTCTGCGCAACAACGCCCGCCATGCTGCCGGCCTTCGCTGCCGCTCCCGCCGAGGCGAAGCTCAAGCTGCCGGAGATCAAGTACGAGACCTACACGCTGCCCAACGGTCTCAAGGTCATCACGCATGAGGATCACCGGCTGCCGCTGGTCTCGGTCGACCTCTGGTATCACGTGGGTCCGCTGAACGAGAAGCCGGGACGCACAGGGTTCGCGCACCTGTTCGAGCACATGATGTTCGAAGGCTCCGAGCACGTCGGCGAGAAGGCGCACATCAAGTTCGTGCAGGGCGCGGGCGCCACCGACGTGAACGGCACCACGGACTTCGACCGCACCAACTACTTCGAGACGATGCCCGCCAATCAGCTCGAGCTGGCGTTGTGGCTCGAGTCCGATCGCATGGGCTTCCTGATGGAAGGCCTCGATCGCGTGAAGCTCGCCAACCAGCGCGACGTGGTGCGCAACGAGCGTCGCCAGGGCGAGGGCCGCCCGTACGATGTGGCCGACGAAGAGATGTACCACCTGCTCTTCCCCAAAGGCCATCCCTACTACGGTTCGGTCATCGGCAGCCATGCGGACATCGAAGCTGCACGCATCGCCGACATTCGCGACTTCCACCAGCAGTTCTATACGCCCAACAACGCGTCGATCGCCATCGCGGGCGACTTCGATCCGAAGCAGCTGAAGGCGTTGCTCGAACAGTACTTTGGATCCATCCCGCAAGGCCCGGCCGTCGAGCCGGTGAACGTGCAGACGCCCGCGATCAGCACGCAGAAGCGCTCCACCATCACGGACACGGTGAAGTTGCCGCGTCTGAGCATCGGCTGGCTGACGCCCGCGGCGTTCACGCCGGATGCGTATGCCACCGACAGCGCGATGTATGCGCTCGGCATGTCGAAGACCAGCCGCCTGGATGAAGCGCTGGTGCTGAAGACCCAGGTTGCGCAGAGCGTGAACTGCGAGTCGCAGCAGCTGAAGCTTACCGGTATCGCGAGCTGCGACATCACAGCGAAGCCCGGTGTGAAACTCGAGGACCTGGAAGCGACCTTCTGGGCTGAGCTGAAGAAGCTGCAGGACGAAGGTCCCACGCCCGGAGAGGTCGAGGCTGCGAAGGCGACCAGCCTGACGCGCAAGATCACGGGCCTGCAGCGCCTGGGCGGCTTTGGCGGTGTGGCCGACACGCTGGATATGTACAACCAGTACACCGGCGATCCCGGCTATCTGCCGAAGGATGTTGCAGCCGCCGCAGCTGTGACTCCGGAGGCCGCGAAGGCCGCGGCGAACAAGTACCTCACCAAAGATTCAGCCGTGGTGATCTACTGCGTGCCGGGCAAGAAGGTGCTGGACGACGTGCCGCGCTCGCCTGACAACACCGACGCGGACGTGAAGATCACCAACCCGTACACGCAGGCCTTTGAGGATACGGAGAACTGGCGCAAGGCTGTGCCCAAGCCCGGCCCTGCGCCCACCGTGCACCTGCCTGTGCCGCAGAGCTTCGCGCTGGCCAATGGCATGAAGGTGCTGGTGTATGAGCAGCACTCGCTGCCCATCCTGACTGCCAATGTGGTGGTCCGGGCGGGCGGCGAGAACAACCCGGCCGGCAAGGAAGGCCTCTCGATGCTCACCACGCAGGTGATGGGCGAGGCCACCGAGACGCGCAGCGTGGAGCAGCTCTCCGGCGCCGCGGAGCGCATCGGCACACGCGTGGGCCTGAGCGCCACCATGGACATGGGCGGAGCCGACATGACTGTGCTCACCAACCACACCAGCGAAGGCATGGACCTGCTCTCCGATGTGGTCGAGCATCCTGCGTTCCACCAGGAGGACTTCGATCGCCTGCGCAAGCGGCGTCTGGTTGGCATTCAGCAGGAGACGGATTCGGTCGCCGGCATGGCGCAGCGCGTCGGCCCGATGCTGATCTATGGCCGCACGCCGTATGGCGTTCCCTTCGGCGGCACGACGGCCAGCATGGAGAGCATCACGCGCGACGACGCGGTGAGCTTCTACAAGAGCCGCTACGCGCCCGGTGACGCGGCGCTGGTGCTGGTCGGCGATATCTCACTGAAGGAAGCGCGCACGCTGGCGGAGCAGTACTTCGGCAAGTGGACCGGCACGGCTGCGGCGATCGCTCCGCTCCCGGTTCCGCCGACGCCTTCCGCGACGCACATCGTCATCATCGACAAGCCGGGTGCACCGCAGACTGCGCTGTTTGCATTCGGGGTGGGCGTTCCTGCCACCTCGCCCGATCTGCCAACGATCCAGGTGATGAACTACACGCTGGGTGGAGCGTTCGCCAGCCGCATCAACATGAACCTGCGCGAAGAGCATGGCTACACCTATGGTGCGAGCTCAGGCTTCCGCATGTATCGCGGCGCGGGGCCGTTCCTTGCTGGCGGCCTGGTGCGGACCAACGTTACGGGCGACTCGGCCGTGCAGCTGATGTATGAGCTGAAGCGCTTCCCGGACAATCCTCCCACCGAAGCGGAGCTGACCGAGGCCAAGAACTCGAATGTGCAATCGCTGCCCGGGGTGTTCGATACCACGGCGTCGATCGCTGGCTCGCTCTCGAGCATCTTCCTCTATAGCCGGCCGCTGGACTACTATGCGACGCTGCCGGCCCGCTACCGCGCTGTGACCGCAGCGGATGTGGCCCGGGTGGCGCGGGAGTACGTCCATCCGGACCAGCTCACCATCGTCGCCGCAGGTGACCGCAGCAAGATCGAGCCCGGGCTCAAGGACGCCAAGCTGGGACCGATCGAGGTGCGGGACATCAATGGGAAGAAGGTCGAGTAAGGCAGCAGAACCGCTGAGTAGCAGAACAGCAGAATAGTAAGGGCCGCCTGGAATTGGGCGGCCTTTGCTGTTGGTGCGCGTGATCTTTTGTTCCGGTGTCGCGATGCGGACCGGCGCCATCGTCTAAGCTGATCGACATGCGACGAGCGATTCTCACCGCGCTGCTTTGCCTTGCGCCTCTTGCGGCTTCTGCCGGGAGGTACACCAGGCCCGCTCCGTTTTCTCCAGCACATGCGGGCGTGACCACGCGCGTGTTTCATCCAAAGGAGCTGCGGGACTGGCGTGGCGGCAAGCCTCAACTCAACGTGACGGTGTGGTATCCCGCGCCGGAGAGCGTGGCGGAGACGCCACAGTGGATCGGGCCGCCCGGAGCTCCGCTGCTGAGCAAGGGGAGCGCCGCACCGAATGCTCCGATGATTCCTGGCCTGCGCAAGCTGCCGCTGCTGGTGCTTTCGCACGGCACGGGCGGCTCCGCGGACCAGATGGCGTGGCTGGGCACAGTGCTGGCCCGTGCGGGCTTCATCGTGGCCGCGGTGGATCATCCCGGCAACAACGGCAACGAGCCTTACACCGCGCAGGGCTTCGTGCTGTGGTGGGAACGCGCGACCGACCTTAGCGATGTGATCACCGGCATGCTGGCCGATGAAGAGATTGGCCCACGCATCGATCGCGACCGGATCGGGGCGGCGGGATTTTCGATCGGCGGCTACACCGTGATGGAGCTCGCAGGAGCGCGCACGGATGTGAGCGTGCTCTATGACGAGTGCAAGGAGCACACCGATCTCGCGTGGTGCCATGTGCCGGAGATGAAGGCCTTTGGGCCGCCTCCCGTGATGCTGGAGACGGCGCGCAAGACCAGCAGGGTCTCGCTGGCGCGAAGCGGAGAGAGCTTCGCGGATGACCGCATCCACGCTGTGTTTGCGATCTCTCCAGCCATTGAAGAGGTACTGACGCCGGAGAGCCTGAAGGACATCCGCATGCCCATCGATGTTGTCGTGGGTAATGCGGATCCCATCGCTCCGGCACGGTACAACGGAGACTACCTGCGCTCGAAGGTGCGGGGCCTGCACGAGACGGTGCTGCCGGGCGGCGTCGCGCACTACACGTTCCTCGATACCTGCACGACGCTGGGCAGGGAGAAGCTGGGTGTGTACTGTGCGGACGAGCCGGGCGTCGACCGCGATGCCGTCCACATGAAGGTCGCGGAGATGGCCGTGGCGTTCTTCAAACGCGAGCTGGATGTAAGGTAAGGCGGTCTATTCCACGCGCAGGATGAGGCACTTCAGGTACTGCGTCTCCGGCAGGGTAAGCACTTCGGGATGGTCGGGCGCAGCGGCGCGAACCTCCAGCAGTTGCACGCGACGGCCCGCATCAGCGGCTGCGGCGGCGACAACCTCGGTGAACTCCGCCAGCGAGACGTGGTGCGAGCAGGAGCAGGTGATGAGCGTGCCGCCGGGAGCGAGCAGGCGCAGAGCGCGAAGGTTAAGCTCCTTGTAGCCTCGGAGCGCGCCTTCGGCCGCACGCCTGGTCTTCGCGAAGGCGGGCGGATCAAGCACGATCGCATCGAAGGACTCGCGCGCATCGAGCGGCAGCTTCGTCTTCGCGTCGGGATTGCGGTGCGCATCGTCGAGCGCCCGCATCAGGTCGAAGGCATCGGCTTCGATCCAATCGACCCTGGTTGCGGCCAGCGTCTCCTGGTTGAGCTTGAGGTTCTGCTCTGCAGCTTCCAGGGCCGAATGGGACTGGTCGACACCGGTGACCTTGTCGCAGACCTGCGCGAGGTGCAGCGCAAAGCCTCCGTGGTAAGTGCAGATATCGAGGGCGCGCTTGTGGAGCCCCGAAACCCTGACATGCGCCGCTGCGGCGGCATAGTTGAGCCGCTGATCCAGGAAGGCGCCGGTCTTCTGTCCTGCGCCAACGTCGTAGCCGAAGCGCACGTCATTGAGGGAGAAGACGGTGGTCGCTTCCGGTGTGGGCTGATTGGTAAAGAGCGCCTCCGTGGCGGGCGCGGCGAGCTGCTCGAGCTCACGGATACGCGGGTCGGGCCGCTCCCAGATGGTCAGAGGCTCGAGATTGGGCGAGAGCCTGGCTTTGAGCGTGTCGACGACCGCCTCGCGGACATCGTCCTGCGCGGTGCCCTGCGTGAGCAGTTGCAGAACGACCATGGAGCCGTATCGATCGACGATGATGCCGGGCAGGGCGTCTGCCTCGCTGAAGATGAGCCGCTGCGCCGTGGTGGAGTCGCCGAGTGGAGCGACGATGCGACGGCGGTCGACGGCCGCAGAGATCCGGGTGCGCACATCGGCGATGTACTGCTCGCGGGTGAGGTCTGCGGTGGTCGATACGAGGCGGCCAGCAATCAACGACGCACTGGAGTAAAGCGCGGTGCCCAGGGGCCGCAGGCTCGCGTCCAGGACCGTGACGAGCGAGCCAGGAGCTGCATCGGGCTCCGGACCTTCGAGGTCATTGCGATAGATCCAGAGGTATCCGCTGCGAAGGCGGGCGGAGGCGCGGCGGCTGGTGCGAAGAACAGGGAGCTCAGACATACAAGCTCAGTGTAGAGCCCGCCGCGCGAATCGCAGCTTTACCGGGTTATTTGCGATGAAAGCTAGCGGTTGAAGTCGTGCAGGGTCTGCCCTGCGGCCTGCGCCAGCTCTCCCGCAGCGTCCTGCACGGCGCCGCCGATGTGATCGATGGCGCCCTGGTCCTGGAGCTCCTGGTTACCCGTGGCGCGACCGACACCCTGCTTGAGGCTACCGATCAGGCCCCTGCCCTTGCCCGTGACGCGCTGCTTCGAGCCCCAGACCGAGGTCTTGCGCGCTGCGTCTTCGACATCGTTCGAACCCGTTGCATGTTGTGGGACAGGCATGTTCTTGAGGAAGTATGCCGCTAACGCTACGCCTGCTGCCGCTGCTACCCATGGAAATGTCTTCATCATCATCGAGCCCTCTGCGAGATGAGATGCGCGTTCGCGCGATGATGCTGCCCTCGCTTCGCGCGTCCATACAATGAAGATCGATGCAGACGCGTACAGACGTGGTGGTGATTGGTGGTGGAGCGGCCGGACTGATGGCCGCGCTGGAGGCAGGCCGGCGTGGCCGCCGGGTCCTGGTGCTGGAGCACGGGGAGCAGATCGGTCGCAAGATCCTGATCTCGGGCGGCGGGCGCTGCAACTTCACCAACACAGGCGCGCGGGCGGAGAACTATCTCAGCGCGAATCCGCACTTTGCGAAGTCCGCGATGGCACGCTACCTGCCGCAGGACTTTATCGCGCTGGTACAGAAGCATGGCATCGCCTTCCACGAGAAGACGCTGGGGCAGCTATTCTGCGACGGCTCGGCGCGACAGATTGTGACCATGCTGGAGGCGGAGTGCGGCGAGGCCGGGGTACAGATCCAATGCGGCGCTACCGTTACGGAGGTTCGTTCTACCCCGGCAGGTGATGCGGGGCAGGTTGATGCACGCTTCCATCTGACCACCAGCGTGGGCGACTTCGCCTGCGAGTCACTGATCATCGCCAGCGGTGGTCTCTCGATCCCCAAGATGGGTGCGACAGGCTTTGGGTACGACGTTGCGCGGCAGTTTGGGCACAGCATCATCGCGCCGCGTCCCGCGCTAGTGCCGCTGGTGTTGAGCGCGGACGATCGGGAGCGTTGGTGCGACCTCAGCGGGTTGTCTGCGGAGAGCGTGGCGCAGGTCGAGCGAAAGGCTGCAAAGAAGGACCGCAACGAGCGGATCCCCGCATTTCGCGAGCAGCTGCTGATTACGCACCGCGGACTGAGCGGGCCAGTTGTGCTGCAAGCTTCGAGCTACTGGCGCGAAGGAGAAGCGGTACGGTTCGACCTTGCTCCGGGACAGGATGTGTTCGCGCCGCTGTATGCGAAGGAATCGCGACGGGACCTTGCCGCGCTGTTCTTTGCTCTGCGAGAGGTGTTGCCGGCGCGGTTCGCAGAGCGGTGGGTTCGAAACATGGATCCCCAGGACTGGACCAACGCCGGGCTTGCGAGGCTTGAAGCTGCTCTGCATGCGTGGGCCTTTGTCCCCGCCGGAACAGAGGGATTCGCCAAAGCCGAGGTGACGTTGGGTGGCGTGGATACACGGGAGCTCGATGCACGCACCATGGAGAGCCGCCGCGCTGAAGGGCTGTACTTCATCGGCGAGGTCGTCGACGTAACGGGGTGGCTGGGTGGCTATAACTTCCAGTGGGCATGGGCTAGCGGCGTGTCTGCGGGGCAGTCAGCGTAAATGGTCGAGATCGAACTCAAGCACGTCCTACTGCACGATGAGCGTGAGCAACACTGTGTGCGAGATGCCTGACGCGGAGCCGGTGATAGTGAGGGTATAGGTGCCTGCGGGCGTGGGATATGGAAGCGTCGTCGTTGCTCCCGGAGGCAGTGCGCGCCCCGCACCGCAGCCGCTGAGCGAGGCGAGACCTATCGAGACAAGCATCATGCAAGCGAGGGAGACAAGCCTTCGCCTGCGTCGGCCGAGCCAGAGCAGCGGCATGCTCAAGGCGAATGCGATCTCTGTTCTGCGTTGCATCCACGGAGGTGCCGGGCCGCGTTCCAGTGCAGCGACGCCCGTGGTGACCGTGACGCTGATGACTTGGGTTCCGCCCAGTGCCCCGGTCGCTGGAGAGGCGAGGCAGTGCGAGTTCGTGGGTGCTCCAGTGCAACTAAGGGCAACGGGGCCGCTGAGAGACGCGGTCGAGGCGAGCTGCAGCGCGTACGACGCCGTGCCTCCGGTGTTGACCGTCTGCGATGTGGCTCCTGTAGCTACGAGGGTGAAGTCTACGCCTGCGCCCGCCAGCGCGACGGTTTGCGTTGCGGGAACACCGTTGGTGGTGAGCGTCAGCGAGCCGGAGTAAGAACCGGGCGCGGCGGGAGTTGAGTTGATCTGCAGCACGCAGTTGGCGCCGACTATGAGCACTGCGTTGCAGCTGTTGGAAGCGAGGGCGAAGCCGGGGCTGATGCTGGTGTTAGCGATGTTCAAGGGCAGGCCGCCGTTATTGGTCAGCACAACGGCCTGCGTGGCAGAGGCTGCGCCGACGCCGGTGGGAGCGAAGGTCAGCGACGCGGGACTCAGCGAGACACCTGGCGGCGCAGCACCGGTACCAGTCAGTACCACCGTCTGCGTGCGATACGAGTCGCTGATCGTGAGGATGCCGCTGCGGGCTCCTGTAGCCGTGGGTGTGAATGTGACGACGACGGCACAGGTGGAGTGCGCTGCCAGCGAAGGACCGCATGCGTTCACTGCACCGAACTCCGTGGTCGAGGTAGACGTTGCGATCAGCGTGAGCGGGACGTCCCCGGCGTTGGTCAGGGTCACTTGCTGGCCGGCGCTGGTGGTGCCGATCTGCTGCAGGGAGAAGGTGAGGGCCAACGGCGTCAGCGTATCCGTGGCAGGTGCATTGCCGGTACCGTTCAGCACGGCGGTCTGCGATCCAGCGCTGGTCGCGACGGTCAGCATGCCGGAGCGTGTGCCTGTGGCGACAGGGGTGAAAGTGATCGCGAGGGAGCATCCCGAGCTGGGTTGCAGGGAACTGCCGCAGGTATTGCTGGTGATCGCGAAGTCACCGGTGATGACCGGCGCCTGCAAGGTCGCGGCGTTGCCGCCGGTGTTGGAGAGCGTGACGATGAGCGTCGCCGATGTCTGGTTGACCAGGGTCGCGGGGAAGCTGAGCGACGAAGGCGTGAAGACGAGATTCGCTGGAGCGACGGCGACTCCGGTGAGAGAGATCGTCTCCGTGTGAGCGCTGTCCACCAGCGTGATCAGGCCGCTGCGATTTCCAGTCGCTGAGGGCGTGAACGTGATGCTGAGAGTGCAACTGCTGTGAGCTGCGACCGAAGCTCCGCAGCTGCTGACAGCGGCGAAGTCTGGGCTCGCGGACGTAATGCTGCTGATGCTGAGGTTGACGTCGCCGGTGTTGCTCAGCGTGACCGTTTGCGCGGGACTTGTGGTGCTCACCTGCTGCGAGGGGAAGGTGAGTGCGGTCGCGCTGAGCGTGTCCGTCGCAGCCTGCTCGCCCGTACCGCCAAGGCTGACGGTCTGCGTGCGCAGCGCATCCGTGATGACCAGGCTGCCCGTGCGCGTGCCTGAGCCCGATGGCGTGAACGTGACGTTGAGCGTGCAGGAGCTATGCGCCGCCAGCGATGCGCCGCAGTTCCCGGTGGCACCGAACTCTGCGCTGGAGGTGGTGATGCTCTGGATGCTCAGCGCGACGTCGCCTGTGTTGGTGAGCACGAGGTTCTGCGGGCTGCTGGTAGTGCCCACGGGCTCGATGGCGAAGGTGATCGCGGTCGCGGAGAGGTTGTCGGTTGCGGGCAGGTAGGTGGAGCCGGTGAGGGCGACCACCTGCGTGCGTAGGGTATCCGCCACGGTGAGTACGCCCGTAGATGTTCCTGTGGTCGAGGAGCTGAAGCTGATGCGATAGCTGCAGGAGCTGTGTGCCGCCAGCGAAGGTCCGCAGCCGTCCGCTACCGCGAAGTTTGGGTTCGAGCTCGAGACGCCGGTGAGGGACAAGGCCACGTCGCCGGAGTTTGTGAGCGTGGCGAGCTGCGCCACGCTGCTGATGCCGGTGGACTGCGCGGCGAAGGTGAGGGACAACGGAGAGAGCGTGTCCGTTGCAGCGGCGAGGCCTGTGCCGCTGAGGGTGACGGTCTGGATCGCTGGCGTGGCGCTATTGCCGACCGTCAGCGTGCCTGTGAGTGCTCCGCCCACCAAGGGTGTGAACGCCACGCTGACTGTGCAGGAGCTCCCCGCAGCCAGCGTACTTCCACAGTTGCTGGAGGCGAGCGTGAAGCCTGCGCTCACGTTGATTCCCGCGAGCGTGAGCGGCAGGCCGCCGGGATTGCTGAGGATCAGGTTCTCGGTGGCGCTGGTGCTTCCCACCACCGTGGAGGGGAAGGACAGCGCCGTGGCGGAGAGTGTGAGCGCGGCTGGTGTCGCCCCGGTACCCGAAAGGGCCACGATCTGCGGAGACGAGGGAGCATCGTCGACGAGGGTGAACGTGCCATTGAAGGCGCCGCCTGCGGGAGGCGTGAAGGTGATGCTGAAGGTGCAGGCCGAGCCTACGGACAGCGTCGCACCGCAGGTCGACGAGGCGACATTGAAGCCGGCGCTGGCGGTGGCAGACGAGACGTTCACGATTGTGCCGCCGTTGTTGGTAAGCGTGATGACCTGCGCCGTGGCGGTGGTACCCGTGAGTACCGCACCGAACCCCAGGCTTGCGGGTGCGACGGAGACACCTGCCGGCGCGGTTCCCTGTCCCGTGAGCGCGACGCTTTGCGTGCCGTTGGCATCGACCAGCGCGATGCTGCCGGTGCGCGCGCCCGTGGTGGTCGGAGAGAAGCTGACCGTGATGCTGCAGGAGGTGAGCGCCGGCAGTGAACTGCCGCAGTTGTTGGTCTGCGGGAAGTCGAGGCTCGACGACGTGATGCTGGTGATCGGGAGGGGCAGATCGCCGGAGTTCGTCAATGTGATGTTGCGCGGCGAGCTGGTGGTGCCGATGGTCTGCGAGACAAATGCGAGGCTGGTCGCGGAGAGCGTATCCGTGGCAGGAAGCGAACCTGTGCCCGACAGCGCAACGGACTGGGTATGGAGCGCGTCAGTTACGGTGAGCGAGCCGCTGATGCTGCCGCGCACGGCTGGGGTGAATGTGACGCTGAGCGCGCAGGAGCTGTGTGCTGCAAGCGAGGCGCCACAGTGATTGACGAGCGTGTAGGGAGACGGCGAAGCTGCGATGCTCGCAATGGCAAGCGCCAGATCGCCGGAGTTCGTCAACATCACGGTCTGGGCTGTGCTGGTGGTGTTCACGAGTTGTGAGGGGAAGGTAAGTGATGCCGGCGCGAGGGTGTCCGTGGGTGGAGCAGCACTGCTGCCGCTCAGGGCCACGGTCTCGGTCTGGATGGCGTCCACGATGATGAGCGAACCCGTGCGTGTGCCGGTCACCGTGGGCGCGAAGACGACACTCACACTGCAGGCTGTGTGAGGAGCGATGGAGCTGCCGCAGGCGTTCGTCTGGGGGAACTCGGTGCTGGTGGAGCTGATGCTGCTGAGGGACAAAGCGACGTCGCCGGAGTTAGTAATCGTCGCGAGCTGAGCCGCGCTGCTGGTGTTCACAGCCTGCGAGGCGAAGGTGAGCGAGACAGGCGAGAGCGTATCGGTCGCGGGATTGAAGCCGGTTCCGCTGAGGCTTACGGTCTGCGATCGGATCGCATCGGTGAGGGTCAACGTCGCGGTGCGCGTGCCACTCGCTGAAGGGGTAAACGCAACGTTGATGCTGCAGGAGCTTTGCGCGGCCAGCAACGTGCCACAGGTGTCGGTCTCACCGAAGTCTGCGCTTGACGAGGTGATGCTGGAGATCGCCAGGGCGAGGTCACCGGCGTTTGTGAGCGTGACCGTCTGTGCGGCGCTGGTGGTGTTCACCGGCTGTGAGGCAAAGGTGAGCGATGTTGGCGTGAGCGCGTCTGTGGCGGGATGGACGCCTGTGGCGCTCAACGGGACGACGACGGTGCCGCTCCCGGCGCTGGAGGGGATCGAGAGCGTCCCCGAAGCGCTGCCCAGCACGACGGGAACGAAGACGACGCCCACCGTACAACTGGTCCCCGCGGCAAGGCTGTGACCGCTGCAGGTGTCTGGCGCGCTGGCGGGGATGGCGAAGTTCCCGGTCACGCTGAGGGTGCCGATCACGAGTGTGGTGTTGCCACTGGAGGTGACGGTGAGGGTCTGCGCGGCGGAGGTGTTGCCGACTCCCGTGGCGGGGAAGGTGAGGCTCGCAGGAGAGACCGTGATCGCTGCCGCGACAGGCGGGGCGGCGGTGAGCAGCGGCGTGCTCCAGATGCCGCGGCCGTAGGTACCGGCGCGCAGCAGGCCGACGCGGCCGTCGCCGGTGGGCAGGCTGGCCCCGGCGGCGAGCGAGGTCACGGGCGAGTTGGGCAGGCCGGTACCGAGCGGGCTCCAGCAGTTGGTGGTCGGGCAGGTGGTGACGGAGGAGGTGACATAGACGCCGGTATCGAGCGCCACGTAGACGGTGTTTGCGTCGTTGGGATCGACGGCGACGGCGTTGGCAGGAGCGTTGGGAAGGTTTGCGGAGATGTTGGTCCAGTGGGCGCCGAAGTCGGTGGAGCGATAGAGGTGGGGCTCGCCGAAGCCCATGATGGTTGCGTAGATGATGGCTCCGGTCGCATCGTGGGGATCGACGGCGAGGGCTGAGACGTCGAAGCCTGCGGGGTTGAAGCCTGCGGAGTCGTTGGTGACCGGTGAGCCCGTGACGTCGGTCCACGCGGAAGTGCTGGTTGCGGCGTTGGCGGTGGTGGTGACGAAGACATGGCCGCCAATGGCGGCGCCACCGTCGAGCGAGCCGCTGATGCCGGCATAGATGACCTGGGAACCGGCCCATTGTGCGCTGGACGAGCTGGAGACGGGTCCGCCGAGCGCGATGGATCTCACAAGTGCGCTGGACGGAGTGCAAGGTGTGGCGCCGCCATCGAACGCAGGAGAGAGAGCGTTGCTGGTGGACCAGCTTGATCCTGAGCCTGCGGGCCCGCGCCACACGCGGCAGGTCGCGGTGACGAGGCTGGTCGTCATGCCGGGATCGAGCAGGGCGGGCGCATCGAGCTGGGCGGCGTCGTAGCTCACCTGGGCTTCGCCGACCGTTGCCGGAGGGACAAAGTTTGCCGGGGCGCAGGCTGGCCCCAGCTGGCAGAGAGCAACGTTGACCCCTGCGCCGATGCTGAGCAGCCAGTTCGAGGGCGTATTGGGATCGAGGAGAGGAAATCCGCCTTCCCCGGCCGACAGCTGCGGCCACGCGGCAAGCGAAGAAACCGTGCTCGTGGCTCCGGAGCCGTTCTGTCCGAGCCCGGCGAGCAGCGTATCGGCGTCCGAAGGATGCTGCGCGAGACCCACGATCTCGGCAAGCGAACCTCCTGCCCCGATGGCAGCGTTGAGGTTGTCGAAGTGGCTTGCGTCCGAGGCAGAGCAGGCTGCGCCCGTCTCGGCCACGCCGTCCAGTGAGCGCCAGAGGCCACTGTCGTTTCCGAGGAAGAGCAGTGGATTTCCTGAGGATTGGCTGAGGGTCGCCAGTGCATGTTGCGCGGGCGCTACCTGCGCGGGAGCGGCGCAGCCATTGACGGCGTTGGTGGTGTTGCGCCAGGTGCAGGAGGTTCCGTTGAGCGCGAGGGTGCAGCGGTAGAGGTCGATCGTGCCGGCGTAGAGGGCCGTTTCGCCCGAGGACGCGGGTGCAGCGGAGAGCGCGAGATTGTAGGTACCCTGCGCGATGGTGGTGTTACCGGAGCCGGCCTCCAGCGAGCCATTGTCGATCCGCGTGGCGAAAGCCGGTTGGGGCGTCGAGCACGCGCCGGCGTTGAGGCGGCAGAGATCCTGCCAGAGGCCCTGATCGTTCGAGCTGGCGTCGACGGTGAGGGCGTAGAGATCGCCTGTGGCGGGCTGTACCGCTAGTGCTCCTCGGAAGATCGGGCAGGCGGTAGAGGTGGTGATCGACGGGCAGTTCGCTAGCGCGAGGCCTGCGCCGGGCTGCGAAGCGAGGCGCGTCCAGGTCATGCCGTCGGGGGAGCTGTAGTAGCCGTGATAGCGAACGGCCGCGACAAAGAGAGCCCGCTGCGCGTCCCACACCATCGAGGTCACGGGGTTTCCGGGCTGGCTGCCGAAGTAGGGCGTGGGCTGCTGGACGACCTGGGCTCCGTCATAGAGGCTGGCCATCTGCCAGGTCAGGCCGGCGTCGCTGGAGTAGTACAGGCCCGCCGTGGAGGTGCTGGATTCGCCGGTGAGGATGCCGTCGGCGGAGGTGGAAAATGCCGCTACGACCAGCGAGGGTGAGGCGGTCGAGAACGCGATGCCTGCCGTTGCGAGGCCGATGAAGCTGTGGTTGCCGTTCACGCCGTCGTGCGAACCCTGGATGACGGCCCACGTGAGGCCGCCGTCGGTGGAGCGCAGCAGACCTTCGCCGTAGAGGGAATCGATGGCATCGTTGGGATCGCCAGTGCCCGCGAGGAGTACGGGGTTGGTGTGGGGCTGCACAGCCAGCGCACCGATCGAGAGCGAGGGGATGACGGCGCTGCCGGAGTTCGCGCTAAAGGCGGGAAGGTCATCGGTGAGCGGCGCAAAGGTGACGGAGCCGAGGGCGCTGGCAGCGTTGGCCGACTTCCAGACGCCGCCGCCGGTCGTCCCGAGATAGACGGTGTTGCCGGTGGCATCGTTGAGGTCGAGCGCTAGGGCGGTGACTCGCCCCGTGACATTGCCGTAGCTGAGGGACGCGAGGGAGCCGGGACCGAGTGGCTGCCACGGAGCGGTGAGGATGGAGCTGTCTGGCCGGGCGCTGCGGGCGGTTGCCATCGCGAACGACTGTCGGCGTGCCACGGCCAGAGCTTGCGACGGGCTGAGAAGCGGGTCGCGGGCCCCCGCTGGCCGGGCGACTCCACGCGCAGAGGCGAAGGTCCTGGCTCGAGCCCGGCGATTGGCGGAAGGTTGACTGCTTTCGGTCTGGCGGCCTTCGGACGGGACCTGTGGGTGGCTCGACAGCGGTGCTATGACGCAGAGGCTCGCCGCAACCAGGAGCGAACTCAAGCATGGGCGGAAGAACCGGGCGCATATCCGCCTTTGCAGCGGCGTGTGATGGCACGTCGTGCTGTTGGGCAGGCTCGCGATACGACTCAGCGGCAAGCAGACAGTCCCGGATACAGCGGCGTTGAGGCCCGAGGTACAGCTTATCTTCTGCTACTTCGGCAAACGACGCACTCCGCGCAAGGCAGAGAAGGCCAGGCAGCGAAGACGGTTATGCCGAAACGGTACAGAGAAATGAGCTTCGGTTTGGCGCTGAGTGTAGCAGGCTTCGGCGAGTCTCCGCGCAAATGTGCTATCAGCAGGCAACCTATCTCGTCTGGCAACGCTTTATCTTGCGATCTCGTGGGGAGTTACGGGCCAGCCCGCAGAAGTTTGCAGGCATCCGATCTTGAAGGAGCGGACGTGCACGCCCGGGCCCAGACGTATCGGCGTGCACGCCGCCCGCTCCGTCGATCCTTTGTCTCCGACTTAGTCAGCGAATTCGATCCTGCGGCCGCCACGAGCCGTAATCCGGTATATCGCATGGGGCTCGGTTGGATGGGGAGGAGCGACCTCTACGGCCTGCGTGAGGATCAGCGACAACGTGGAACTGATCGGCGACGCCCTCGCGGGGCGACCGCTACAACGAGTTCCAGATCCAGCGGATTGCGAAGAGACGTTCGAGGCAGCGGAACAGATGGAGCCCAGGTTTCCGCTGTTCTGTTAGCTTGACGTTCTGCTGCTCTGCGGTTCCGCTGCACTTCGAATAATTCCGGGCGTTCTGAGGCCGCTCCAGACCTCGCTGACGAGGACGCTATTGCCCGGATTGCGGGGGTCGTAGCGAACCTGGACCGGCTGGTCGAGACGGAAGCCTCGCACACGGTCGGCGAGCGCGGAGACATCCTGCGCGCAGTTGTAGACGACGCCTGCGAGGCGATAGCTGTAGACCAACACCTCGGGCTCGTCGGAGATGCTCTCTTCGCCCGCCAGGGTGCGGGCATCGAGGATAAAGCCGTCGGTGATGCGGCCCTTTTCGGAGAGATGCATCCGGCGGCGGCGTTCGACTTCATCCGGGGTGGGGCGGCGCAGGCGGAAGAACAGCCAGATGCCGAAGCCGATCAGCAGAAGGCCGCCGACGATGGCTCCGACCACCCGCAGGTCGATGCGCTGCAGCGTCTGCATCAGCTTGTGGACGGAGGGCTTCACTTCAAGGCGTTCCCGAGGGGTCTATTGAGGCCAGCATATCGCAGCCGGAAGGCTCGTGCGGCGAGACGCGCGAGATGGAGGGATATACTTTGAGGCTGTGCCGAAGAGGACTATGAAGCGATCGCAGAACGCCCGAACAAACTCGCGGCCCGGCCACGATGCCCGCGCCGGCCACCCACTGGATCTGGCGGACGGACGCCGCGTGCGCTCGACCACCGTGCTGTGCGTACGCCGCGGGGCTGATACCGTCATCGCCGCCGATGGCCAGGTGACCCTGGGCGCCACCGTGATGAAACGCGCCGCGAAGAAGCTGCGGCGGCTTTACAACGAGCGCATCCTCGCTGGCTTTGCGGGATCCACCGCCGATGCCTTCGCGCTGTTCACGCGGTTCGAATCCAAGCTGGAGCAGTTCGGCGGCAACCTGAGCCGGTCGGCAGTGGAGCTGGCCCGCGAGTGGCGTACGGACAAGCAGCTTCGCCAGCTCGAAGCGCTGCTGATCGTCGCCGACGGGAAGCAGATGTATGTGCTCTCCGGCGATGGCGATGTGATTGAACCGGACCCGGTGCGCAACGCCGCGGGTGAGACCGTCGGCTATATCGCGACGATCGGCTCGGGCGGAAACTATGCGCTGGCCGCCGCGACGTCGCTGCTGGAGAACACCGATCTCACCGCCCGCGAGGTGGTGGAGAAGAGCATGAAAATCGCGGCGGAGATCTGTATCTACTCCAATGACAATGTGACGTTTGAAGAGCTGAGGGCCGAGTAGAATACTGATAGTGGAGGGCTTCCATGCAGGAGTGGGTTGCTGCTGATCCGAGCCGAACGATTCGCATCTTTGAGTCGTTTGAGGAGCAAGACCGGGAGACGATCCGGTACTGGAAAGCCCAGCCTTTCGGGGCCAAGATGCGGGCGATCGCGGAGATGGCGGAAGCGTTCTCACGCCAGCATGGGATCGATACGGATGCTCAAGGACCAAGAAGAGTTACTCGCCGCATTCAACGCACACGGGGTTGAATACGTTGTCATCGGCGGCCACGCTGTGGGTGCCTACGGCGAACCTCGCTTGACGAAGGACCTGGATATTCGGATTCGAAGTACCCCTGAGAACGCACAACGCATTTTCAAGGCGCTGGCAGAATACGGAGCACCGATCGCCGGGTATCAACCGTCGGATTTTTTCGGACGTCCCGGCCAGGTAATTCAGTTCGGTGTTCCTCCGAATCGGATCGATGTGCTGCAGGCCATTGAGGGCGTATCAACGGAAGAAGCTTGGCGAGACCGAACTATCTGCTTCCTCGATGGAGGAGTGCAAGCGTCGGTTATTTCCCGCGAACACCTGATTCGAAATAAGAAGGCTGTCGGCAGGCTGCAGGATCTTGCGGACGCAGCTATGTTGGAAAAATACGGTGATACGGAATAATGGCCATTTACCTACCCGCAACCGCAGAAGATCAAGCCGTCTCGCTTGAAGATATGACGCCCCGCGAGATCGTCGCGGAGCTCGATAAGTACGTGGTCGGGCAGGCTGCGGCCAAGCGTGCCGTCGCCGTGGCGCTGCGCAATCGCACCCGCCGCCAGAAGCTTTCACCAGACATTGCCGACGAGGTGATGCCGAAGAACATCCTCATGATCGGGTCGACCGGCGTGGGCAAGACCGAGATCGCGCGGCGGCTGGCGAAGCTGACCAACTCACCCTTCCTGAAGGTCGAGGCGTCGAAGTTTACCGAGGTGGGCTATGTCGGGCGTGACGTGGAGTCCATCGTGCGCGACCTGGTCGAGACTGCCATCGACATGGTGCGCGAAGAGAAGCTGGACGAGATCGAAGACCGCGCCGAGCTTGCCGCCGAAGACCGCATCATCGACCTGGTGCTGGCCCAGAGCGAACGCCCTGCGCCGGCGCGCGCCGACCACCCCGCAGGGGTGACGGAGATTGCCGCCCCCGCGCTCGCCGCGGCTGAGCCGAGCGGAATCCATGCTGTAGAAGCCCCTGCGGCTCCTGAGTCGGACCGCAGCCGCGAACGGGAACGCCTGCGGCAGCAGTTCCGCGAAGGACGGCTCGACGACCGCATGATTGAGCTGGAGACCCGCGATCGCAACCAGCCGCAGGTCGAGATCTTTTCCAACCAGCCGTCTGACGAGATGGAATCGAATGGCATGAAGGAGATGCTCTCGAACATGTTCGGGCAGCGGACCCGCCGCCGCCCCATGAAGCTCGGTGAGGCCTTCGACTACCTGGTGCAGGAAGAAGAGGGACGCCTGCTGGACATGGACCAGATCACGCGCGTCGCCATAGAGCGTGTGGAGGACACGGGCATCGTGTTCCTCGATGAGATCGACAAGATCGCAGGGCGCGAGGGCGGGCATGGTCCCGACATCAGCCGCGAAGGCGTGCAGCGGGATATCCTGCCGATCGTCGAAGGCACGACCGTGAACACGAAGTATGGCTTCGTGACGACAGATCACATCCTGTTCATCGCGGCGGGAGCGTTCCACGTCTCCAAGCCCAGCGACCTGATCCCCGAACTGCAAGGCCGGTTCCCCATTCGCGTGGAGCTGAAGCCGCTGACCGTCGACGACTTCCTGCGCATTCTCACCGAGCCGCGCGCCTCGCTGGTGAAGCAAGCTCGGGCGTTGCTCGAGACCGAAGGACTGACGCTGGAGTTTACCGCGGAGGCGCTTGAAGAGATGGCCCGGTTCGCCTTCACGGTCAACGAGCAGACCGAAAACATCGGCGCGCGGCGCCTGCATACCATCCTCGAGAAGGTGCTGGACGAGATCAGCTTCTCCGCGCCGGACATGATCCGCGCCGCGCAGAGCGGTACGAACGCCAATATTGATGGCGTTCCGGCTCTGGTGGACCGCGTCGTGCATCGCGACAACGGTGAAGACACCACGCAGCGCGTGCTGACGATCGACCACAAGTACGTTGCCGCGCAGGTGGAGAGCATCGTGAAGAACGAGGACTTGAGCCGGTACATTCTTTAGCAGAACAGCAGAACAGCAGAACAGCAGAACAGCAGAACAATGTGACAACCGCGCGGCCCGAATGGGGCCGCGTCGATTTTGAACGTGTTCACTTTTAAGTTGCGTCGCTGTCGGTATGGGCGTATTTCTATTTCTGAACACGTTCAGAAACGAATCGGAGCTGATGCAGCACCAAGGAGAGGGAAGATGAATATCGGTTTGATCTACGCGCTGTATGTCGCCATTTCACTGGCCATGACGGCCTGGGTAGCGCGCACGCTGCACCGCAACGGACGGGTCTTTCTTGTGGATGCCTTTCGCGGCAACGAGATTCTGGCGGACGCGGTGAATCACCTTCTGGTCGTTGGGTTCTACCTCGTGAACATCGGCTTCATCCTCTTGGCGCTCAAGACGGAGTACTCGATGGCGAACCTGCGGGCCGTGCTGGAGGTGGAGAGCTGGAAGCTTGGGGTCGTGGTCACGGTGCTGGGCATCATGCACGTCACCAACATCGTCATTCTGACGTTGATGCGGTTTGGCACGCGGAACCGGGCGAATCGCGAGACGGAGCTTCCGGCGACGGCGTAGGAGTTCGTGCCGTCAGCTCCGTTGTAGAGATTGGCTGGTGGCACGAGCAACTTTCCAGAAGGCTGAGAACAACCATGCACAACCGGAGATTTGTGATGCTTACCCCCGCAACGAGTATCCTCATCCTGAGCCTGGCCACGGTGGCCAGCCTGTGGCTCTGTACCCGAAGCAAGCAGCACAAGAGTGCTACATCGAAACCTCTGCGTCGCGCCGTGCATCGTCCGTCGCAGGTTCTGGGAGATCCGTACCATCTGCGCAGCTAAGAAGACATCGACGATCGAGAAGCCTGCGAGACAGGCGCGCAGGGCGGCGGGCGCCGAGGCGGGGACGAAGAGCGAGGAGACGCGCGCTCGCATCCTTGCCGCGGCGCTGGCGGTCTTCCGTGAGCACGGCTTTGAGCGGGCCACGATGCGGGAGATCGCGGCCGAGGCGGGCGTAGCCACCGGTGCGGCGTACTACTACTTCGACTCCAAGGACGCGCTGGTGATGGCGTTCTATGAGCAGTCGCAGCGGCAGATGGTGGCTGACCTCGAAGTGAAGCTGGCGCAGGCAAAGACGCTGGAGCAGCGGCTGCGGACCATCATCGGCGAGAAGCTTGAGTACTTCGCGCCCAACAAACGGTTGCTCGGAGCGCTCTCTGCGCATGCGGACCCGGAGCATCCGCTGAGCCCTTTCAGCAGCGAAACGAGCGCCATCCGCGAGGAGGACCTGGGCTTCTTCGAGCGGGCTGTTGCAGACTCGGGCGTGAAGCTGCCGAAGGACATCGCACCATACCTTCCGCGGCTGCTGTGGATGTACCAGATGGGGCTCATTCTTTTCTGGGTATATGACCGCTCCACGAATGCCCGCCGCACGAAGGCCCTGTTCGACCAGACACTGAAGATGCTGCTGTTGACGTTGAAGATTGCGCAGCTTCCGCTGCTGCGGCCGATGCATCGGATGGCGGCGGAGTTGCTTCGCGTGGTCTACGACGAAGCGTAGCGCTCGCCGCATCGTTGTGAGCCTGCTGCGCTATGCTGGCCCTATGCAGCGTGTGACAAACGCCTTGGCCGGGACTGGGACGTGGGCCCGGCGACTCCTGATTGCGTACAGCGCGATCCTCTTCTTCAATGGGATTGGTCTGGCGAAGTACGACATCTATCAGCTTGATGGCGACGCGCTGGCGTTCATGGATATTGCCTCCGCGATGCTGCGGCACGACTGGGCGATGGCCATCAACGGCTATTGGAATCCGCTGTATTCGGTCGTCCTTGCAGCAGGGCTGCAGCTCGCACATCCCACGCGGGTGCACGAGCTGCAGGTGTTCTACTACTGCAACTTCTTCATCTACTGCTGTTCGTTCGCGGCCTGCGCGTACCTGATCTCCGGGCTGTTGCAGCTGCGTGCAAAGAAGGATCCTGACGCCACCCATGCCTTCTCGGCCACGGCGTTGTACTTCTTCAGCTTTGCGACGCTGCTGGTGTCGTTCCTGCGCGAGCTTTCGCTGGGCAAGGTGCGTAGTGACGCGCTGATGATGACGCTGTTTTTCGTCGCTGCGGGAACGTTGCTGCGCATCCAGGTCGAGCGCAGGGTGTGGCTCTTTCCGCTGCTTGGATTGTCGCTGGGGCTGGCGTACCTGACCAAGTCGTATGCGATGATTCCGTCGGTGTTGTTGCTCGGAGCCCTTGGCTTGTATGCCGTCTTGCGCGAACGGCGGATGCTTGCCGGTGTCATTCTCGCGGGCCTCGTCTATGCGGCGCTGGCAGGACCTTACGTCTATGGCATATCGAAGCAGCGCGGGTATCTGACGACCGGCGAGAGCGCACGCATGAACTATGCCTTCTTTGTCGATGGCACCGCGCGCTGGCACGAGTGGCGGACGGGCGACCTGGGCCACGCCAGCGCGAACTGGGCGCATCACGAAGAGCTCCTGCTAAATTCACCGGCGATCTACAGCTATCGCGACCACCAGGTGGGCACATATCCCCTGTGGTTTGATCCTTCGTACTGGACGCAGGGGCTGAAGCCGAAGATCTACCTGATGGGGCATGTGCACCGGCTGATCCGGACCACCGAGCTGCTGACCAGGTTCCTGCTGGAGCGGCCTGAGCCGCTCGTCGTGCTGCTTTTGTTCTTCCTGCTCGGAGCCAGATTGCCCGCGAGTTGGCGCGAAGCTCTGCCGTACCTGGTGCTGATCGGATGGGGAGCGCTGCTGGTCGCCATCTACATGCCCATCGACCTGCAGGATCGTTACGTGCAGTTCGCATTCATGTTTGTGCTCTTCCCGCTGACGGCGATGCTGCGGACCGGAAGAAGCGCAGCGTTGCCAGCTGGTGTCGAGGTCGCGTGCATCGCACTGGCCTTCGTGCTGCTGGGACAAAGCCTGCGCGATATCGCGCAGACGCGCCGGATCGACAACGTGACCGCGCAGCCGGGTGGAGCGTACAGCAAACAGATCTATCCGGCAGCTGCCGCGTTGCGAGCACTGGGAACGAGCCCCGGGAGCTATGTGGCCTGCTTCGGCGATCAGGCCTGCTACGTCGACCAATACTGGGCGCGGCTTGCGGATACGGCCATCGACACCGAGATTGAGGTGCCGGATGATGGCGATCCGATGACGTTCTGGAACTCCCTCACGAACAAGGAGCAGGTGCTGGCTACGGTGCGGCGGAATGGCGCCAAGGCGATTGTTGCCGAGTCGGCAACGACCACGGACACACCAGCTGGGTGGGAGCATGTACCGGGAACGGTCTTCTTCGTCTATCCGCTGAATCAGTAAGTTCTACGGCTCGAAGAAGGGAACGTCGAGGTAGCGCATGCGGCGCACCTCGGCGCGGCCGCGAGCGACCGAGTCCAGGATCAGGCCACAGAAGAGCGACAGCGACGCGAGCAGCATGATCCCCATCGCGAGGATGGCCGTAGGGAAGCGTGGCACCAGGTGCGTGCGGTGGAACTCCAGCGCGATGGGCAGCGCCAGGCCAATGCTGAGGCAGAAGAAGAACACCGCAGCCAGCGAGAAGAAGAGCAGTGGGCGCTCATCCTTGACGAGCAGGATGATGGTGCGAAGGATGCGTGCGCCGTCGGCGTAGGTGTTGAGCTTGGAGGTGCTGCCCTCTTCGCGGTCGCGATAGGGAGTATCGACCTCGCCCAGCGGCATGCGCAGCTGCAGCGCGTGCACGGTGAGCTCGGTCTCGATCTCGAAGCCGTGCGATGCAGCAGGAAAGCTCTTGACGAAGCGGCGCGAGAAGATGCGGTAGCCGCTGAGGAGGTCGCGGATGCGGCTTCCGAAGATCTTCGCGACCAGGCCGGTGAGAACGGAGTTTCCAAGCCGATGCCCAGGCCGGTATGCGGCCTCAATGTCGGTGATGCGAGCGCCGTTCACCATGTCGAGATGCTCGCGCAGAAGCAACTCGATCATCTGCGGCGCATACCTTGCGTCGTAGGTGCCGTCTCCATCGACGAGGACATAGATGTCGGCTTCTACGTCCGAGAACATGCGTCGGACGACGTTGCCCTTGCCGGGAAGAGTCTCGCGGCGCACGATGGCGCCATGTTCTCGGGCAATCTCCTCCGTGTTGTCGGTGGAGTTGTTGTTGTAGACGTAGATCACAGCGGACGGCAGCGCGGCACGAAAGTCATCGACGACCCGCGAGATCGATATAGCTTCGTTGCGGCACGGCACAAGAACTGCAATGCGGGGAGTGTTCGCCATGGTGTGAGCTTCTTGGGTCAAGGCTATCACTGTGCTCCTGAAGGACATTGGCCCTGTCGCGCGAAGGTCTGCGGCATGAGGAGGCTCTGCGCGGCTGTCGCCGGGATATCGCAGGGCAGGAATGCCAGCGAAGGTTGATCCCCTACGGTGTTGACGAAGTTCATGGGAGCGATTGCCTCCTGGCGATACCCCGAGGTGAACGGTGGCCCATTGAACAACCAGGCAGGGGAGTACGTTTCGGGCTCGTGATCGAGGAGGATCGCTGTGAAGTGTTTGCCGGCAATGGCTTCTCGTACCTCCGCCGCTACCTGTGGGTCCTTCTCCAGCACGGCGTCGAGAGCGTCCATCTCCGCGTGCAAGGGCTTGCCCGCGAGGATGGCATCGTAGCTGTGGCTGGTGAGCCAGATATCGCCAGGAACACCACGGACGATGTCCAGGAAGTGCTCGCGCGTGGCGAGCATCGATGGCGAAGGATCGAATTCGATCGGCCGGTAGAGGTGCATGGATATCTGCGCGATGACCATCAGCCAGAGCAGGCCCGGAAGCGGCGACTGCGCGTCGAGAGGCGCCAACCGGGCAATCGCGATACCGGCGACCAGCACGAGCCACACGTAGGCGGGAAGGATTGTGTTGACGTAAGAGCCCTCATGCGCGCGCGCGAACCAGATGCTTCCCGTAATCAGCAGCGTGAACCAGACATAGAAAAAACCACGCTGGGAAGACCAGCGGATGGGTCGGACCATGAGCGCCATCGCGCACAGAAGCAGGGCGATGGGCAGAGGCTGGAGCAGATCGTAGGGCAGATACAGCACCGCGTAGTGCCTTGAGATTCCGAGCTGTTTCACGGTACCGAAGACATAGTAGCTGTACCAGCCGCCCGAAGTGCGCTGCAGCCAGACGATGCTGAGCCACGCAAGCGCAGCATAGATCGCCATATTGAGCACCATGCGGCGCGGCCGTCTCCACTCGACGACAAAGGCCAACAGCCCTATGGGCAGAAATCCCTGCTTCGTCTGGAACGCCAGCACCCAGACTATGGCTGCAATCGGCGGAGGTGCGAAGCGCATACAGTACACGGCAAGCACAAAGAGAAAGACGGACAACGAATCCACTCGCCCAATGTCGTACCACCCCAATGCGACGCTGTAGAGCGAAGCATAGATGCCCACGGCAGAGATGGCCGCTACGGTGTTCGCAGTCTCGCGGCGAATGTGCAGATACAGTACCGCTGCGGTTCCCAGCGCTGACAACAATGACACCGAGCGAAGAGCGACATATCCCAGCCCGGTGATCTTGGACATCGCGAGTGAAGCATAGAAGAACAGAGGCGCATACAGGAACGGGGCCCATTCGAGCGATGGCTTCCCGTACAAAGGTTGTCCATGGGCGAGCCGCCACACGGAGGTCATCATGGCTGATTCCATGCGGTCAAGTTCAAAGGGATACCGCAGTCGCCGCACGGCTGTGTATACGAATGCCAACAGCATCAGCAACGAAAGAGAGACCGCGATGCCCTGGGTTCGACGCAGCCATAAAGCGCGTTGCGCGCTGGCATTCGGTGCATCCATGGCTGCTAGTATAGGTCTGTTTGCAGGGGTCGCGTGAAGCAGAGATATGGAATATCGCCTACAGAGACGCTGCGATTTCGCGCTGAAGGCTTTGCTCCTTTGCTGTGCAACCGTTCTGATTCCACTCAGCATCTATAACCTGCACAATCGCGGAGACTGGAGTCTCGCCGACTGGTTGATCAATTACTCGAGCGGCTTTGTGCGTCGAGGATTGATTGGTTCGGGGTTTCTCGCCCTTGCGCGGATGCACATTCCGGTCGTGGCATCCGTGCTGCTTGTGCAGCTTGGTGTGTATGGCGTCACGCTCGTCGGAGTATGGCGGATCTTTCGCGAAGTCGACTGGACGTTTGGGCTCCTGCTCATCATCTTCTCGCCTGCCACGTTGCAGTTTCCTCTCATGGATCCGGGCTTCGCGCTACGAAAAGAGATTCTGCTCTATGCAACGCTTACGTTCGTTCTGATCTTCGCTGGACGGATGCGAACATCATGGTTGATCCTCAGCCTCCTGTTGATCGTGGCGGCGATGGTGCTGTCCCATGAGGCCATCTTTGTCTACCTGCCTTATGTTGTCGCCGCCCTTTTCCTGGTGACGCGCGATCTCCGCAGAACACTGCTCATCTCGCTGCTGCCTCTGATTGTGGCTGCGCTTTGCTTTCTCTCGGTCTCCCATCATCCGGGAGGAGCATCCGCCGCGCAGGCTATCTGCGTCGCGGTGAAGAACACGCATCCTCCACACGCTGAGACGATCTGCGGAGGCGCCATCGACTACCTCGCGCAGACGTCAGATTTTGCGCGGGAGCACGTGCTTCGCGTCTCGAACGCAGAGCACTACTGGCGCGTGATGCCTACGCTGTTTCTTCTCTCGGCGTTCCCGTTTGTCTGGCAGCTGGAGACCATGCGCCGGCTTGGTCAGCGCCGCGAGGCATTCGTGATTGGCGGGTGTGCGCTACTCGCTACGCTGGGCTCGATCGGGCTCTTCCTGTTTGGGACCGACTGGACGCGATGGGTATCGATCCATGCCTTCTGCCTGATGCTGCTGTGCGGCTTTGCGGCATCCCGGCGGAGGAATGCCGAGCACGATACGGGGGCGCGACCGCTATCAAGGAGCCGCCTGATGGTGGGAGGAGCCGCACTTGCCGTCTATGCGCTGGCGTGGAATCTTGCGCTCTATCAGCCGCGAATTCCCCTTGGCGGCCTGGTTCACTACGTCGTCATGGCACGCCGCGACGCCTGAGTTCTGCGCTGAACGCACCGAGGGCCGGACATGGCGTCCGGCCCTCGGTATTTGCGATTCGTCCCGACTCGATTGCCCGGCCGCTTAGGCGTTGACCGGCTCAGCCTTGAGCTCGGCGACGCGCTTGGCGAGCAGAGCTTCGAGGTCTTCGAGAGCCTTGGAGAAGCCTTCGATGCCTTCCTTCAGCTTGTCGTGGGCCATCCGGTTTTCCTCGTGCATCTTGTCGAAGGTCGCCTTGTCGATGGAGATCTTCTCGACATCGGAGGCCTTAGCCTTCTCAGGATCGAGAGCGCGCTCGAGGGTGCCTTCGGTGTTCTGCAGCTTCTCGAGGAGGTCCGGAGAGATGGTCAGCAGGTCGCTGCCGGCGAGTTCGACGATCTCACCCGTGTTGCGGAAGCTGGCGCCCATGACCTGGGTCTTGTAGCCGAACTTCTTGTAGTAGGTGAAGACCTCGGTGACGCTCTTGACGCCCGGATCGTTCGCGCCCTCGTAGTCGCCGGGCTCGTTCTTCTTGTACCAGTCGAGGATGCGGCCGACGAAGGGCGAGATGAGGGTGACCTTGGCTTCAGCGCAGGCGATGGCCTGGTGCAGGCCGAAGAGCAGCGTCAGGTTGCAGTGGATGCCTTCGGTCTCGAGGATCTCGGCGGCCTTGATGCCTTCCCAGGTGGAAGCGATCTTGATCAGCACGCGGTCGTTGGTGATCCCAGCAGCGTGGTACTGGCTGATGATGTCGCGTGCGGCAGCCAGGGTGCCTTCGGTGTCATAGCTCAGGCGGGCATCGACTTCGGTCGAAACGCGGCCCGGGACGATCTCGAGGATCTTGCGGCCGAAGGCGACAGCGAGCGACTTGAACGCCGCGGCGGCGATTGCCTTATCGTCCGCCGACTCACCCAGGGAGGACTTCGCCTGCGAGAGCACGTCGTCGATGATCGACTGGTACTCGGGCATGGTGGCGGCCTTGGCGATGAGCGAGGGGTTGGTGGTCGCGTCGGTCGGCTTGTACTTCTTGATGGAGTTGATGTCGCCGGAGTCGGCGACCACGGTGGTCATGCTCTTGAGCTGATCGAGAAGATTGGCCATGGAAAGCTCCCTGCGGCGTCAATGTAGGCGCAAACGGCGCGTCCCCTCCATTATAAATGCCGGGGCCGTTACGGTTGCGTGACGAGGAAGTGGGGCCGCCGGACAGCACATTGTGGGGATGCGCCCGGCAGCAACATCAGCCCTTGCGGGCAGCAATGAGTTTTTCGTAGAGATCGATGGTCTGCAGGGCGATGGCGGTCCAGCTGAACTGGGCCTCCACGCGGCGGCGGCCGGCCTCACCCATGGCGCGGGCCTCGTCCGGATTGGCGAGCAGATCGTTGAGCTTCGCGGCCAGGGCCTTCGAGAAGGCTTCCGGGTCGGAGGGAAAGGTCGTCACCGGATCGGCCTCAAACGGGACCAGGTAGCCGGTCTGCTCCGCGTGTGAGGGAGAGTCCGGTCCCGCCTTGGGCTCGGGGGCAGTCTGGCGGGCTGCTGGGACGTCGGTGGTGAGGATGAACTCGAACTCCGTGTGGCGGCGACGGGGTGTCGTGACCGGGGAGTTGGAGCCGGATGCATTGAAAGTCGGACCGCTAAACGAGGGATCCACGACGACTTCCAGGATGCCGCCAGTCGCCGAGGCGACTACTGGAGCGCGGCAGGCCATGGCTTCGAGGTTGATGATGCCGAAGGGCTCGTAGACCGAAGGGCAGCAGAAGACGGCGCAGTGCGAGTAGAGCTGGATGGCCTCGGCCTTGGTGACCATCTGCTCGATCCAGACGATGTTGTGGCCGGTGCCGGTGGGATCGCCGGTCGCGGTGGCGAAGCCGGAGGGGTTGCTGATACCGTCGCTCTCGACCGCCACCATGGCTGGCTGGCTGCCGATCGTGGCCGCGCGGGCCTCCTCGACCTTGGCACGCATCTCGGCCGCGATCTCCGGGGTGTCCGGGGCACCGGCGCAGAGGACGACCTGGGTGCCGGGCGGAAGGTACTTGATGGCATCAACAAGGTGTGTGACGCCCTTCTGGCGCGTGATGCGGCCGACGAAGAGGACGTAAGGCTTGTGCGGGTCGACGCCGTACTTGATCAGCGCGTCCTGGTGGGGGGTGTACTGGTACTGCTGCAGGTCGATGCCGTTGTAGATGACGTGGATCTTCGCGGGATCGACGTCGGGGTAGGCCTTCTGGATGTCGGCCTTGGTGCCCTGCGAGACGGCGATGACCGCGTCCGCATCAAGGATTGCCGTCCGCTCCATCCACGAGCTCAACGCATAGCCCGAGCCCAGCTGCTCCGCCTTCCACGCGCGCAGCGGCTCCAGCGAGTGCGTGGTGAGGACGAAGGGGATGTTGTAGAGCTTCTTCGCGAGGAAGCCGGCCATCGAGACATACCAGGTGTGGGTATGGATGACGTCGAGCTTCTCGAGGTTGAGCTGCTGCAGGAGATTAAGCGACAGGGCCTCGAGCGCGCCCTTGAACTTCTGCGTGGTGCCATTGCTGATCGCCTCCCACGGCTGCTCGAAGTGGACATCCAGGCCAGATGAGCCCCCTTCGGTGAGCCCTGCGGGCGGCTCCTCGCAGTGGTCGCCGCGTGGGTCGCCCTGCTCCTTCGGTACTTCACCCCAGGCGTGAACCTCGACCTCGATCTGCCGTGCCATCTCGCGGGAGAGGTACTCGACGTGAACGCCGGCGCCTCCATAGACATAGGGGGGATACTCACGGGTCATCAGGCCAACACGCACGGGCAGGGTCTCCTTGTGTGGGCCGCTCGGACGGCGGCTCCTACTGAATCCATGGATGAGAATACTCGCGGCTGCGGGCTTTGTGGGTCTGCAACCGTGGCTGGTTTGCGTGCAGCTGGTTTGCGTGCATCTGGGCGGGCGTGTTGAATCGCGTTATGCCGAGGAAGTTTTCTGTGAGCCGAAGCTGCCTGTGCTGTAGGCAGCCTTTGGAGCCCGAAGAAAAATCTCCGCAACCGTGAACGGTTTTGCCCTGGCTCCGGTCTTTGGATGTGTAGGGCACGCATGATCAAACCTCCGGACCCAGGGCAGCAAAGCAATCGAGAAGACCGCGACAGCGCATTAGCGCGGATTGCGGCGGAGCACGCGCGGCTGCTGTATCGCGTGGCCTATGGCGTTCTGCGTCATCCGCAGGACGCCGAGGATGCGGTGCAGGACGCGCTGGTGAAGCTGGTTCGCAGCGACCGCTGGCAGGCGATGGAGAACGAGCGGGCGTTTCTCGCACGGACGGTGTGGCGCACGGCGCTGGATCGCCAGAGTGCGCGCGTGGTCGGACTGAGCGACGACGCGGATGCGGTGCGGCTGGCGGATGCAAGGCCGACTCCCGAGCACGCGGCGGCGCAGAACGATGAGCGGGCGCTGCTCAGTGAGCTGATCGACGAGTTGCCGGAGGAGCTGCGGCAGACGCTGGTGCTCTCCGCGATCGAAGAGCTGAGCTCGCGGGAGATCGGCGAGGTGATGGGTGTGCCGGAAGGCACGGTGCGAACGCGGCTGATGCGGGCGCGGGGGCAGTTGAAGGACAAATTCACGGAACGCTGCGTCGCTGGCCGGGAGGTCACGGCCAGCAGAGGAGGCGGACGATGATCGAGAGCAACGAGGTGTTGGACAACGGCTTTGAGGCGATGCTGCAGGGTGTGCTCGCCGAACGCAGCGCGGCGCAGAAACAACCGGCGGGGCTGGAGCAGCGGCTGCTGGCGAAGATGCGGCTGGCCGCGGAGGAAACCCACCCATGCCGCGATGAGGCCGCGGCATGGATGGGGCACCCGGCACCCGGGCTTGTGGGAGCTCCGATGTTCGGGTTTGCGGAGAGCGTCGCGACGAAGCGAAGCCGGGCGTCGATGTGGACGGCTTTTGCGGTGCATGGGTTCGCTCTGCTGCTGGTGCTGACCGTTGTGGGCAGAGGCGCGGTGCAGGTGTTGAGGCCGAAGAAGACCTCCGAGGCGATCTCGCTGACGCTGCCTCCGCCGCCTGCGGTGCTGCCGCGGGCCGAGCGCACCGGCGGTGGGGGTGGGCAGCACAATCTCGCTCCCGTCGCGCAGGGACATCTGCCGAAGCTCGCGCAGTTGCAGTTGATGCCTCCGAAGGCTCCGCCGACGGAAGCCGCGAAGATCACGATCGAGCCGACGGTCGTATTGCAGAAGGACCTGAAGATGGCCGACAACTCGCTGCCGAATCTTGGCCTGCCGGATTCGTCACTGCATGGCGTCTCGCTGGGCAATGGCGCGGGGACGGGCATCGGGTCAGGCCATGGCGCTGGCATTGGGCCGGGAGCCGGGGGGAATACCGGTGGCGGGGTGATGCATATCGGCGGTTCGGTGAAGGCGCCGGTGGTGATTTCGTCCGTGGAGCCCGAGTTCAGCGAAGAGGCGCGCAAGGCCAAGTTCTCGGGGAACGTCCAGGTGTACCTGGTGGTGGATCAGCACGGGAATCCAACGCATGTGCGGGTGGTGCGCGGTGTCGGCATGGGGCTCGATGAGAAGGCGGCAGAGGCCGTGAAGCAGTACAAATTCAAGCCGGCGACGCAGAACGGCAAGCCGGTGGAGGTAGACATGTACGTGGATGTGGGCTTCCAGATCTTCTAGGCGCGCGCTTCGACGACAGCAAGCAGGGCCTCCTGCGGTAGACTTCGGCCATCCGCCGCTGAGCTGCCTCTGGAGGCCCTTTCCATGGTTTTGATGATTCCCCGTTCGGCACGCTGCTTTGCCCTGCTTGCCTTTTCCCTCTCATCCCTTGGGATGTACGCGCAGTCCGACGCGCTGGACTTCGTGGATGGACGGGTGGTCGCAGGCGCTGCGGCGAAGCCCGTCGCCGATGCCCGCGTGGAGCTGGTGAACAGCTGCCAATGGATGAAGGGCCCCGTGAACGTGGTGCTGAAGGCCACGACCGATGCGCAGGGCATGTATCACTTCGCCGAGGTGCAGCCTGGCGGGTGCTTCGTGGTGAAGGCCTACAACACGAAGGGCCAGGTGGCCGCGCAGACCGCCGAGTTCGAGATGGCGAGCTATGCCCATCCGGAGATTGCCGACCTGAACATCGAGCCGGTCGACCCTGCCGACCCTTACAAGTGGCTGGAGGACGTGAACGGCGCGAGATCCATGGATTGGGTGAAGTCGCAGAATGCGCGCACCTTGAAGGCACTCGAGGCCGATCCGCACTACCAGCCTATGTTTGACGACGCGCTGAAGATCGCCGAGGATCCGCATCGCCTTCCTCTGCCGATGATGGTGGGGGACTGGGTCTTCAACTTCTGGCGTGATGCGGCGCATCCGCATGGTCTGCTGCGCAGGACGACGCGGTCGGACTACGCGACCGCCGAGCCCCACTGGCAGACGATCATCGACGTGGACGCGCTGGGAGTGAAAGAAGGCGTGAAGTGGGTGTGGCATGGGATGCAGTGCCTGTATCCCGGCAACGAATACTGCATGGTGGAACTCTCCGCAGGGGGCGAAGATGCGGCCTCGCTGCGCGAGTTCAACCTGAAGACCGGGAGCTGGGTTGCGGACGGTTTCACGCTCCCGCGCAGCAAGCAGAGCGTCGCGTGGAAGGACAAGGACACGCTGCTGCTCTCGCGTGACTGGGGCGCGGGCACGATGACCACATCGGGCTATCCGTTCGTCGTGAAGGAGTGGAAGCGCGGCACGCCGCTGGACAGCGCGAAGGAGATCTACCGCGGCCAGGCGAGCGATATGGATGTTTCGCCGCGCACCATGCACGATGCCCGGGGGCACACGTTGGTCGTGGTGGAACGCAGGCCATCCTTCTTCGAGGTCGAGACCTGGGTGGTGACGGCTGGCGGCCTCAAGCGGCTGGCCATCCCGAAGAAGGCGGAGCTCTCCGGATTGCTCGATGGACGGCTGCTGGTGACGGTGCGAGAAGACTGGAGCGCGGGTGGGGCGAGCTTCAGCAAAGGTTCGCTGGTCGAGATGAAGATCGCGGACGTGCTGCGCGACCCGGAGCACCTGAAGCCTGCCGTAGTGTTCGCGCCAACGAAGGATGAGTTCCTCGGCGATGTCGCCACGACACGCGGCTACGCGGTGCTGACCACGCTGGACCACGTGCAGGGACGCGCTTCCATCTACAGGCCGACCGCAACAGGCTGGACGAAGCAACCGCTCGACGTGCCCGAGAACGTGACCGTCGACCTGGTGGACACGAGCAACACGGACGATGCGTTCTATCTCGAGATCACGGGATTCCTCACGCCTCCGACGTTGCAGCTTGGCGATGCGGCGAAGGGCACGATGATGCTGGCGAAGTCCGGCCCAACGCTCTTCGATGCTTCGAAGGATGCCGTCGAACAGCGGTACGCGACCTCGAAGGACGGCACGCAGGTGCCTTACTTCATCGTGCACCGCAAGGACATGAAGCTGGACGGCACGAACCCGACGTTGCTGGATGCCTACGGCGGCTTCGAGGTGTCCGAGACGCCGAGCTACTCGGGGAACATCGGCAAGCTGTGGCTGGAACGCGGCGGAGTCTATGTACGCGCCAACATTCGCGGCGGCGGGGAGTTTGGTCCGGCGTGGCATGAGGCGGGGCTCAACGTGCACCGCCAGCGGATCTACGACGACTTCTATGCCGTCGCTGGTGACCTGATGACGACGAAGGTGACGGGCCCGGCGAAGCTTGGCATCCTCGGCGGCTCCAACGGCGGCCTGCTGATGGGCGTGGAGTTTGAGCAGCATCCGGCGATGTGGAAGGCCGTCGTGATCCAGGTGCCGCTGCTGGATATGCTGAACTTCGAGCACATTGAAGCCGGTGCGAGCTGGGTGGGCGAATACGGTTCGGTGAAGGTGCCGGAGCAGCGGGCGTTTCTCGCCTCGATCTCTCCGTATCAGAATCTGAAGGCCGACGGAAAGTATCCCGAACCGCTGATCTTCACGACGACGAAGGACGATCGCGTTGGCCCGGAGCATGCGCGCAAGTTCGCCGCGGAGATGGAGGGCTTCCATCTGCCCTTCTACTACTACGAGGAGATTGAGGGCGGACACGCGGCGGGAGCGGACCTGAAAGAGGAAGCGCGCACATGGGCGATCACGTACACGTATCTCGCGAAGAAGCTGATGGAGTAGAGCACCCGGATTTATCGGAATCGGGGGTTTCTGCGTCCTCAGGGGCGCTTCCGCCGTACTATCTCCATAACCCCGCTTTTTCCGGAGAACGATACATGCGCTTCAAAGTTGCCGTGGCAGGCCTTGGCCTGTCTGTGATGTTGCCTTCCCTGCTGGCTGCGCAGGAGATGCCCGCGCGGCCTGAGCGCACGACGACCACCACGACGACGGCCCCCGAAGGTCCGCGCCGCGCCGCAACGCTGCCTGCCGACTCCACCACGGAAGGTTCGGTGAAGGTGGGCGGCAAGGAGATCGCATACAAGGCCGTTGCCGGCCTGCTGACCGTAGGCGCGACCGATCCGCAGGATGCGACGCTGGGCTTTGACGGCAAGCCGCTGCCCGAGGCTGCGGTCGATCTTCCTGCGCGCGCCGAGGACCAGCCCGCGACCGCGAAGATGTTCTATACCGCGTACTTCGCCAAGGGCGAGGATGTGGGCACACGTCCGATCGTCTTCATCTACAACGGTGGCCCCGGTTCGGCGACGATGTACCTGCGCATGGGCTCGCTGGGCCCGGTTCACATTGCGGTGCCCGATCTGGATCACCCGGCCGGTGGACCGTACAAGATCAACTCCAACCCGTACTGCCTGCTGGACGTCGCCGACCTCGTCTTCATCGACGCTCCGGGCACGGGCTACAGCCGGGTGCAGGGACGCGATGCGTTCAAGGCGTTCTATGGCGTGGATCAGGACGCAGCTGCGTTCGACCGCTTCATCCGCCGCTTCATGACCAAGTTCAACCGCTGGCAGTCGCCGCGCTTCCTCTTCGGCGAGAGCTACGGCACCACGCGCGACGCCGTTCTCTCTGCCGTGCTGCATGACCACGGCGTCGATCTGAACGGCGTTGTCTTCCTGAGCCAGATCCTCGGCTTCGACAATTCGGCTGATGGCTCGGACTCGAGCCCCGGCATGGAGAACGGGTTCTTCCTCGCGATGCCCAGCTTTGCCGCGACCGCGTGGTACCACCACAAGGTGGCGAACGCTCCGGCAGACCTGGAGACGTTCCTGCACGAGGTGGAGAAGTTCTCGCTCGGCGAGTATGCTTCCGCGCTGCTGCAGGGCGCGGACCTCGACCCGGCGAAGAAGGCTGCCGTTGCCGCCAAGCTGGAGAGCTACACGGGCGTTCCTGCCGCGACGTGGCTGAAGGCCAACCTGCGCATGACCGGCAGCGAGTTCGCCAAGTATGTGCAGGACTCGGACAACATCACTACCGGCCGCCTGGACTCGCGCTACCAGGGCCCGGCGATGGACCCGCTCTCGCAGGGTACGGGCTACGATCCATTCACGGAGTCGATCGATTCGTCGTATCTCGCGGCAATGAATACCTATGCCCACGAGACGCTGCACTTCGGCGAGCAGATGACCTACAAGCCGAGCGCTCGTGAGCAGGGCTTCAACTGGGACATGGGACATCGCGTTCCGGGCCGCGGCTTTGGTGGCGGCGGACGTGACAAGACACTGAACGTGGTGGGCGACCTGGCATACGTGATGAAGTCCGTGCCCAAGATGCACGTACTGCTGATGGGCGGCTACTTCGACATGGGCACGCTGTACTTTGGCGCGACCTATGAAATGAAGCACCTGCCCATGCCCGTGGAGCTGCAGAAGAACATCTCTTACAAGTTCTTCCCCACCGGCCACATGGTCTATGTGAACGAAGAGGCGCTGAAGGGCCTGCACGACACAACCGCCAAGTTCATCACAGACAACAAGATCGCCAAGTAGACCCAACCTGTCGTAACCCAGGGCAGCACAATTCGCGTCACCACCAAGGCCGGGCATATTGCCCGGCCTTGCTGCGTTCCGGCGACGGAACAGGTTTGCAGCTCGGCCGTCCGGCTCCGGGGGCGTGGCCATGCCTGTCTTTCGATACGCCGCGAGATGACGCTTCGCGCCGTAGAATCGAGGCCAGTTTGGAGTGAGATATCTCCGGACAGAGGGTTTGAGCTGCTGACCTCCGACGCACCGGTACCGATGACGGATTTGGGACCACGAACGGAATGGGAAAGGAGCAACCCGCAACGATGCCTCTGCCCTGGCTGCCAGTGCGAGACGATTGGGATGAGCAGCTTCGCCACGCGAGGTTCGCTGCCCAGGATGAAGCGATTGGGTTGCTGCGCTCTCTGGCACTTTCGCAGATGGAGTTCCCGCAGCTGGGCAAGCTCGACCGAGCGCTGACGAAGGTGCTTGCGGCGGGCCAGGCGGCGGCGCTGGAGCCAGTGCGACTGGCGATCCTCGGGTCTTCGACCACCAACCATCTGCCTGCGGCGATTCGCGTTGCAGGACTTCGGCGCGGTCTGGCCATCGAAATCTACGAAGCGCCCTACGGCATGTACCGGCAGGAGCTGTTGAGCGCAGATTCCGGCCTCGCACGCTTTCGGCCCGACGTGGTGCTGCTGGCGCTCGACGCTCGGCACATGGTCGCGTGCGATGGAGCTTCGCCCGAAGCGGCGATCGAGCTGATGCAAGACTGCTGGCTGCGGGCGCGAGCAAGCTTCGGTTGCCAGGTCATTCAGCAGACGTTGCTTCCGGTTCTCCCCGCCGTGCTGGGAGACAACGAGGAGCGGCTGGCGTGCTCGCCTGCCACACGGCTGGAAGCTGTCAATCAGAAGCTCCGCGAGGTGGCTGCATCTGAGGGTGTGGACCTGCTCGCCATCGACCGTCTGTGCGCGGTGGACGGCCTTCGCGAGTGGCATGATGCGGCCCTGTGGCATCGAGCAAAGTACGAGGTGCACCCTCGCGCTGCGGAGCTCTATGGCGATCACGTGGCGCGGCTTGTGGCAGCGGAGCGCGGCCGTTCGGCGAAGTGCCTCGTGCTCGATCTTGACAACACACTGTGGGGCGGTGTGATCGGTGATGACGGGCTCGAAGGCATCCTGCTGGGACAAGGCAGCGCCGCGGGCGAAGCGCATGTGGAGCTGCAGCGGTATGTGAAGAAGCTTGCCATGCGCGGCGTGGTGCTCGCGGTGTGCAGCAAGAACGACGAGGCCAACGCGCGTGAACCGTTCGAGGAGCATCTGGAGATGGTGCTGCGCTCGGGTGACATCGCATGCTTTGTTGCCAACTGGGAGGACAAGGCGGCCAATCTGCGCGAGATCGCAGCGCGGCTGAACCTTGGACTCGATGCGCTGGTGTTTCTCGACGACAACCCGGTGGAGCGTGCGCTGATCCGCCGCGAGCTGCCCATGGTGATGGTGCCTGAGATTGGCGAGGACCCGGCAGAGTACGTGGGAACGCTGGCGGCGGCGGGGTACTTCGAAGGGCTGCGTGTTACCGAGGAAGATCGTGAGCGGGCTGCGATGTACCAGGCCAACGCGGAGCGCGAGCGGCTGAAACGTGGCTACGCCTCGACGGGTTCGGGAGCGACGGATCTTGATAGTTATCTTGACTCGCTGGATATGACCCTGACCGCCGGGCCCATCGATGGCATGTGCCTTGCACGTGCGACGCAGCTGATCAACAAGACGAACCAGTTCAACCTGACGACGAAGCGCATGACCGAGTGCGAGGTCGCGGCGGCGGTGCGCAATCCGCACATGGTCACCCTCCAGGTGCGGCTCGCTGACCGTTTCGGTGACAACGGCATGATTGCCGTACTGCTCGCCTGCACCGAGGGACCCGAGGCGCAGATCCAGCTGTGGCTGATGAGCTGCCGCGTGTTGGGGCGACGGGTGGAAGAGGCCTGCTTGAATCTGCTCGTCGAACAGCTGCGCGGCATGGGCGTCGAACGGGTGTACGGCCTGTACAAGCCGACGGCGAAGAACGCGATGGTCAGCGAGCTCTACGAGCGGCTGGGCTTTTCGCGATTGCAGACTGCCGCGACGGGAGAACCGGCGAGCGATGAGTCGCACTGGGAGCTCGAGATCGCGCGATTCACACCCCACGATGTGCCGATGCGGGTGATTTCGACGGCATCGATCGAGGCACAACCGGCCGTACCGGCCTAGCGCTCGTTTCGTTCCCGCAGGTCATTCCCGCACGTCATCCCTGCTCCAGGAGATCGCCTTGATGGTTGCGCCCAACCTGGTCCTGCACCACGTCGGCTATGCGGTGAAGGAGATCGAGCCGATCGCGGCGCTCTATATCGAGCGCTTCGGGTATGAAATAGCCTCGCCGGTGATCCACGATCCTTTGCAGACCGCGCGGGTGCAGTTCCTGCGCATTCCGGGCAATCCGGCGTACCTGGAGTTTGTCGCGCCCGACGGTCCCGCAAGCGTGCTCACGAATGCCGTGGCCAAGGGCGGTGGGCTCAATCATCTCTGCTACACCTCTGGGCCGCTGGAGGAGACGATCGCCCACTTGCAGGCCTCGCAGATGATTCTCATCTCCGAACCGAAGCATGCGGTCGCATTCGACGGGCGGCGGATCTGCTGGCTGATGGGGCGCGACCGGTCCCCTGTGGAGCTGGTGGAGCGGCGGGCTCCTGACGACCTCTGCACCCCGCTGACCGAAGTTGAGCCTTGAGCCCCTTCATGCGCCGCTAGAATGGCATCTGCATGGCAACACGTGTTCGATCGTTTGCGAAGATCAATCTCGGCCTGGCGGTGGGTCCACCGCGGCCGGACGGCTTTCATGCCCTCTCGACCATCTACCAGACGATCGGGCTGCACGACTTCGTGACGGTCTCGGCGCGACAGGCTGCTGAGATGAGGATCACGCTGACGGCGAATCACCGGGGCGTGCCTCGCACCGAAAACGGCGATGCCGAGAAGAACACCGCCTGGCGGATGGTGTCTGCGGCGCTGACCCGGATGGGCGTGACCGCCGAGGTTCACCTCGATATCGACAAGCGTCTGCCGGTGCAGGGCGGGCTTGGCGCGGGGTCGGCGAATGCGGTCGCGGCGCTGATGGGGTTGGAGCGGGAGCTCGGCGTGGCGCTGCCGGGAGCGGAGCGTTTGCGGCTGGCGGCGGAGATTGGGTCGGATGTGCCGCTATTCTTGCTGGGCGGCACGGTACTTGGGATCGGGCGCGGCGAAGAGGTGTATCCCCTTCCGGATCTTGGGGTTGCGCCGTGCGTTGTCGCCACGCCGGGGGTTGGCGTTTCGACCAAGCAGGCGTTCGCCGACCTGGATGCGCGGTACCCGAGTGCGGGCTCGGTCGCGCCCTCATTGACCTCCAGTGTGGAAAACGCTAGAATAACGAAGTTGAGCTGCGCGTCAGCCGCCGTTTGGGCCTGCAATGGAATTGCGGGCAATGCGAACGGAACTGCGCCGCACTCCTCCGGTACCACCCCAACAGTTTCTCCGGAACACGGTTTCGGGATTTCGCCTTCGGGCGAGCAGTTCGAGGGTGGTCTGGCCGAGAACCCACTTCTCGCGCTTGTCCGCACCGGGATCGAGAACGACTTCGAAGAGGTCGTCTTCTCACAGCATCCCTTCCTGCGTTCAACCAAGCGTGAGTTATTGGGAAGCAGCTCGAGCCAGGCGCTGTACGCAGCGCTTTCCGGCTCGGGGTCGGCGTTGTTTGGTCTGTACTTCAGTCAAGCAGCGGCGCGAGAAGCTCAACAGCGGGTCGAACATTCGGGCACCAGGGCGCTCCTTACGGAGATGCTGGATCGCCAGACGTACTTCGACACGATGTTCGCAGAGTAGCTTCGTCGGCACTGTAGTTCAGGCCGGGAAGACTGGGCGATCGACTAACGGTAGGTCAAGTGCCTTTGACGCACTCAGTCCAGGTTCGAATCCTGGTCGCCCAACCAACCTTAGCCGTTCGCCAGGCCCATTCAACAATCATGGGACCGCGCGAAATGTAGTTTTCGGGACTTTTGATTTTTGGCGCGGAAGCAACGTGATGCGCCGGGAAGTTTTTTGCAGTATGCCGCCGGGCGGGGAGCAATTCTCGACATGGCGGAGGAAGTAAGAAAGAAGAGTTTCTGAGCCTTCGGAGTAGCGGGCAACACACGCACGAAGGCCAAAGAAGGAACCAGCGTTCTAGCAAGAGGGCCGTACGCGCACAAAACGGCGTACACGGCATGAGAGCAAGACAAAGCAGCTGAGTAAACAACAGGTCAACCAACCTGGAGGGTTTCTCGAACGTGAGCCAAAAAGACACGACTGCGGTTCCAACCCAGAGTTCTACGAGCGCAACCAGTGACGGCGCGGGGATTGACCCGGCGAAGCCGGCTGCGGATGCAGCCGCCCCTGCTCAGGCAGGCAAAGCGGCAGACAAAAAGCGCGTGTCGAAGGTAGTCGACGACAAGCGCTTCAAGATCTTCTCCGGATCGGCAAACAGGCCGTTGGCGGAGGAGGTCGGGAAGTTTCTCGGTGTACCCGTCGGCGAGACGCGCCTGGTGCGCTTCTCCGACGGCGAGACCCACTTCCAGCTCCTTGAAAACGTGCGCGGTGTGGATGTCTTCGTCATCCAGCCCACCTGCCATCCGGTCGATCAGAACCTGATGGAGCTTCTGATCATGATCGACGCGCTGCGACGCGCTTCGGCCGGACGCATCACCGCCGTGGTTCCGTACTACGGCTATGCCCGCCAGGACCGCAAAGACAAGCCCCGTGTGGCAATCACGTCGAAGCTGGTTGCTGACCTGATGGTCAGTGCCGGAGCGCAGCGAGCGCTCTTCGTCGACCTGCATGCAGCCCAGATTCAGGGCTTCTTCAATATTCCCGTGGATCATCTGTTCGCCAGCCCGGTGCTGGTGAGCTACTTCCGCGACATGAACCTGCCGAACCTGACCGTGGTCAGCCCGGACGCCGGCGGCGTAGAGCGTGCGCGCTTCTTCGCCAAGAAGCTGGAAGTGCCGCTGGCCATCGTCGACAAGCGCAGGACAGACATCAACGTCACCGAGGTGATGAACGTGATCGGTGATGTAAAGGGCAGGACCTGCCTCATCCTCGACGACATCGTCGATACGGCAGGTACGCTGGTGAAGACCGCCGAGGCATTGCTGGACCAGGGCGCGGACCGCGTACTGGCCTGCGCCTCGCACGCCGTGCTGAGTGGCCCGGCCGTGGAGCGCATTACGAACTCCCGCCTCGAGCAGCTGGTGGTAACCAACACCATCCCTCTGAGCGACGCCGGGCAGAAGCTTGAAAAGATCAAGGTGCTTTCGATCGCCGGCCTGCTGGGCCGCGCCATTGAAAACATCCACCTGGAGACGTCGGTATCGACGCTCTTCAACTAGAGGCAAGGGATTAGGGGTCAGGGATTAGGGATTAGCAAGAGCATCCCTCCTGACATCGGTTCCAATCACAGCGGCGTGAGCCGCAAAGGGAGTGAAGGAGCAGCGAGGCACGAGCGGATTTGGCTAATCCCTAATCCCTGTTCCCTCATCCCTGCTCTTTGCGCCCGAAAGGAAAGCACAATGGCAGACAAGACAGTTAGCGCAGTGGTTGCAACCCCGCGCACCGGTACCTTCAATAAGAACCATGCACGTCGGGTGCGCGTGTCGGGCCTGATCCCGGCCGTCGTTTACGGCGCAGGACTTCCCTCGGTAGCGGTCACGGTGGACCCCAAGGTCATCACCAAGATCCTGCACTCCGATTCCGGCCACAACACGCTGTTCGATCTCTCCATCGAAGGCGCACCTGCGGCGAAGGGCATGATCGTCGACTGGCAGAACGAGCCTATCAAGGGTCACCTGCTGCACATCGACATCAAGCGCATCGCGATGGACAAGATGATGCGCGTCAGCGTTCCCGTACAGCTGGTCGGTACCCCGGCTGGCGTGAAGACCGGCGGTGGCATCCTGAGCCAGGTTCTGCACGAAGTCGAGATCGACTGCCTCCCGAACGACATCCCGAGCCACATCGACATCGACGTGACCGGACTCGAGGTTGGCCAGGCGATCCACATCTCCGAGCTTCCCCACACCGCCAGCTACAAGTTCATCGGCGGCGAAAACACGATGGTTGCGCACATCACGATCTCCAAGGCTGAGGCCGAGGCAGAAGCGGGTGTGGCTGCTCCGGCTGAGCCGGTTGTGGCGAAGAAGGGCAAGCAGGACGCTGAGAAGCCCGCCGCAGACAAGAAGAAGTAGTTCCGAAGTGAGTAGAGAGCAGTGAGCAACGAGTAGTGAAGGCAAGCATGAGCATCGAAATGTCTACTCACTCGTCACTGACCTCTACTCACTCGCTCCTTTCCGGAGCGGCAGCATGAAGCTGATCGTAGGGCTTGGCAATCCTGGAGCGGAGTACGAGTTCACTCCGCACAACGCCGGGTTTCTAGCCATCGACCGGCTCGCTCTGGTGGCGGGCGCTACGGTCAGCAATCGGCGAGGCAGGGCCTTGACGGGCAAGGGACGGCTGGCAGGGGAAGACGTCCTGCTGGCGAAGCCTGAGACCTTCATGAACCTGAGCGGGCTTTCGATCGCCGCGCTGTTGAAGGAGTTAGAGCTTCAAGTCGAGGACCTGATCGTCCTCTACGACGAGCTCGCAATTCCGCTGGGTTCGATTCGCGTACGCGAGCGAGGTTCAGCGGGAGGGCACAACGGGGCCAAGTCGGTCATCGGGGTGCTTGGAACGGAAGAATGGAAGCGCATCCGTATCGGGGTCGGGAAACCGCCGCTCGAGACCGGACGCGAGGTAAAGGCCGGCGGCAAGGACTACCTGCTTTCGCCGATGACGAAGCGAGAGCTGGCCACGCTGGATGTAGTGCTCGACGATGCGGTACGCGCCGTCGAGGCCGTGATGATCAAAGGGATCACCGCGGCGATGAGTGAGTTCAATAAGAAAGTGAGTAGTGATTAGAGAGCAGAGAGTAGACCGCAGCAAGGTTGCAACGACGTCTACTCACTCCTCACTGAACTCTGCTCACTCAAAGAAAAACGCCAAGCCGTCGTGAGTTCGCTCAAAACGGTGCGGGGCAAAACCCCGCGGAAAGAACAACAATGAATCGCAGCTACGAAATCATGTTTATTGTTCGGCCGGACACCGATGAGGCCGAGACCGAAAAGCTGATCGAGACCTTCTCCGGTTACGTCACCACCGGTGGCGGCACGGTCAAGGCCGTCGAGAAGATGGGCCGCCGCCGTCTCGCTTACACCGTTCGCAAGTTCAACGACGGCATCTACATCCTGCTGATCGTCGAAGCTCCGGCCTCGCTGATCTCCGAGATCGAGCGTCGTCTCCGCGTCTCCGAGCAGGTGATCAAGTTCATCACCGTGCGTACGGACGAGGAAGACAAGCGCGTTGCCAAGATCAAGAAGCACCGCGATGCGCACGTAAAGCGTTCGGCACTGCCGCAGGTGAGCCCCGAGGCCGCTGCTGTTGCTGCTGAGCCTGTGGCCGCTCCGGTTGCAGCTCCTGTAGCTGAGGCTCCGGCCCCCGCTGCGGCAGAGACCGTCACCGCGTAAGGCTCTCCTTTCGCTTCAGCGAAAGGACCTGACGTGAGGAGGCAATCAAGACCAACGCCGCAGGACGCTTCCAATCCTGCTTCGCGGGTGGGCCGAGCAAGTTGAGACGCCCAGATCGACCGAAGCAGTGCAATGTCCACGGGCCCCAGGGGGTCCGGAGCGTGAGCGGCAGAACCGGCCAGCCGAGAGAGCTGGCCACGAAAGAAGGAGCAGCAACATGGCTGACGAAACGACTCAAGCAGCAGCGCCGGCGGCAACCGCTGGCGAGACTCCGGCGGCGGCAGCAGCGCCGCGTGCCGAGGGTGGATCCCCGCGTCCCAGCGGCCCCGGCGGCCCCCGTCCCGGTGGTTCGCGTCCTCCCCGTCCCGGTGGGCCTGGCGGCCCTGGCGGCCGTAAGTTCTTCCGCCGCAAGAAGGTCTGCAAGTTCACGGTGGAGAAGATCGACACGATCAGCTACCGCGATGTGCGCCTGCTGCAGCAGTTTGTGAGCGATCGCGGCAAGATCATTCCGCGCCGCCTCACCGGCACCTCGGCCCCGTTCCAGCGCAAGCTGACCCGGGCCATCAAGCAGGCTCGGTCGATCGCCCTGCTGCCGTACGCCGCGAAGTTCTAGCCCCGTCGCCCGGGCCGCAGACGCGGTTCCCGGGCGCATGCGCCGCTGTGAGCGGCCACGCAGTATTGGAGACAAGTCATGGAAGTCATTCTGAAAGAGGATGTAAACAAGCTGGGCCACGCCGGAGACGTCGTGAAGGTGGCCAACGGCTACGGGCGCAACTACCTGCTGCCCTACAAGCTGGCGATCGAAGCGACCGTTGCAAACAAGGCCGTCATCGAGCAGATGAAGGGTGCCGCGATCCGCAAGGCTGCGTCCGAAAAGGGCGGAGCTGAGGAGCTCGCGACCAAGCTCAACGACGTTGTCGTGACGTTCGAGCGCAAGACCGGTGAGAGCGGCCAGCTGTTCGGCTCGGTCACCTCGTCCGACATCGCGCACGAGCTGGAGAAGCAGGGCTTCACGATCGATCGTCGCCGCATTCACCTGGAGCAGCCGCTGAAGACCACCGGCGAGTTCCACGTGTCCGTGAAGCTGCACCGCGAGGTGTCGGCGCACGTGCAGGTGACCATCAAGAGCGATGCCCCGGAGGTCACGACCGAGGCGGCAGCCGAGGATACCGGCTTCAAGAGCACCTACGACGGCCCGTTCGATACGGACTTCGACTAAACTGCAGCGCTGGCGCGTTAGCCTGCTTCGCAGGATAGCTTGCGAAGCAAGATAGCGCGCTGCGCGCGTTAGTTGTTGGAGATAAGAGACGGCGTTGCAACTGCGGTTGCGACGCCGTTTTGCTATGTTCGGAGCAAGACTTACGCGAACATCGCGTGCTCGTGCTGCAGGGCGGTGACCAGCGCGTCGAGATCCTGGTGCGTGCTGTAGAGGCCGGGCGTCACGCGGACGGCTGCGCCGCGGGTAATGCCCTTTCGGGCAACCGTATGCACGCGGTACTTCGTAAAGAGCGTCTGCTGCATCTGGTTGGCCTGCTCGATGGATTTCATCCCCCGGGTGCGGAAGGATGTTGTCGCTCCATAGCGTGCGGGATCGTCCGGCGTCAGTATCTCTATGCCGGGGAGGTCGCGGACGCGCTCGACCCAGTAGTTGCGCAGCCCTTGCAGGCGCGCGCGTTTGCGCTCCACGGTGATCTGCTCGTGGACTTCGATTGCTTTAGGGATCGTCAGCATGGCGGCGAAGCTCACCGTTCCGGAGAAGACCCGCGAGCGCACGTCCATCGATGAATCTTCGGTGTTGCCGTTACAGGGCTCGATGCTGCTGAGCCGCGACTTGCGAATGAACATGGCGCCGGTGCCTTGCGGCGCAGCAGCCCACTTGTGCAGGCTGAAGCCGACGAAGTCGAGGTCCATCTCGCGCACGTCGATGGGCATCTGCGCCACCGAATGCGCGATGTCCACGATGCAATCCACGCCATGCCGCCGCGCCAGCCCGACGATCTCCTTTACCGGCGTCACCAGGCCGGTGCGATGGCATAGATGCGTGACCAGCATCAGCTTCGCGTGCGGCGTTCGCTTGAGCACATCCTCATAGGCGGCGAGGATCGCGTCCGTGGTTGCGGGCTCGGGCATGACGAAGGTGACGACCTCGACGCCGCGGCGCTCCTTGAGGAACGTCATCGCGTCCTGCATGGCGTCGTAGTCGAGGTCGTGGAAGATGACGGCATCGCCGGGTGAGAGATGCGTGTAGCCGGTGATGAGATCCTGCAGCGACTCCGTGCCGCAGCGCGTGAGGGCAATCTCCGCCGGGTCCGCGTTGATGAGCTTTGCTACCGCGACGCGTCCCTGCTCCAGCATGGGAGCGATGGGCATGCCGGGCATGGTGCCGCGGGCGAAGACGCTGTTGTAGCGATTCACGAAAGCAATCTTCGAGAGGTACTCCTGCTGCGTGGGGATTGTCATCAGGCCCCAGTAGCCGTTCTCTAGGTTGATGTAAGTCCGGTCGACATCGTATAGCGAAGCGAAGTAGGCCGCCTCGGAGTCGGCGCTGTGCAGGGCTGCGGGCACGCTTTGCGCGAGCGTGGAGCCTGTGGCAAGCGAGGCGGCGGCTACCTTCAGAAAATCGCGGCGGGTCTTCATGCAGGCTCCTGGCGACAGGGATTGAGCGCACGGCGTGGGCGCGCAGGTGCGGCGTCGATCTCCCTTGAGGCTTGAGGAAAAGTCTACGATGCTTCGGTTGCAATTCGGATGTGACGCTGGCTGGGGTTGCGAAGATCCGCCGGCGCCGGCAGAAAGAGCCGGCGTTACTCGTACTTCAGCGTGGCCACGGGATCGAGCTTGGCGGCGCGGTTCGCGGGCAGCGTGCCGAAGATCACACCGACGACCACGGAGGTCATGAGCGCGGCGACAGCGCTCCACCAGGTGATGGGGATCGCGAAGTCGGTGAAGAAGTGGACGCTCCATGGAATCGCGAGCCCGATGACGGTGCCAACGAGGCCGCCGGAGAGTGAAAGCAGAATGCTCTCCGTGAGGAACTGGATGCGGATCTCGCGGCTGGTCGCGCCAAGCGCCTTGCGGATGCCGATCTCCTTGATGCGCGACTGCACGTTCGCGAGCATGGAGTTCATGATGCCGACGCCCGACACCACCAGGGTGATGACCGACGCAAGCAACAGCACCAGCGCGAGCATGTCAGCGATCTTGCCGGCGGTCTTCAGGATGTCCGTGAGGGTCTGCGCGCGGTAGACGCTGGTGGTGTAGTGGCGGGAGTGGATGATCTGCGTGATGCGCTTGGCCGCTGGTTCCACCTCGTTGGCCGACGACATGGAGAAGAAGATCTCCTTGAGAGTGTCCGTGCCGGTGAAGTAACGGGCCACCTCGTAGGGCACGAGGATGGTGTGCTCACTGATCTCGGACTGCCCGTAGGTGTCCGTGCTTTCAGCGAAGACGCCGACGATGACGAAGGGGATGCCTCGGCAGGTAATCGTCTTGCCGAGCGCCGCCTGATAGCTGCCAAAGAGCTCGATCGCCATGGGAGCGACCATGTCCGCCACGTTTGCGTGGGTGCTGGCGTCCTGGCTATCGAAGAAGCGTCCCGCCTTCGTCTTGAGGTTGCGGACGATCTTGTACTCGGGACTGACCCCGAGGATCGCCATCTCCTGGGTCTTGCCGCTGCCCAGCGAGACGCGGTCATCGTACTCCAGCATGGGCGAGGAGGCGACAATACCGGGAACCTGCTCGTCCACGGCCTGCATGTCCTCGCGGGTCATGAAGTCCGGCGTGGAGACGTTGTTGGGGCCCATGACCTGGCCGCCGGAGTACTGCATCTCGACCTTGTTCGGGCCGAGACCGTTGAGGGTGTCGAGCGCAAACTGGCGGCCGGTAAGGCCCACCGTCACGACCAGCACGATCGACGCCGAGCCAATGACCATGCCCAGCATCGTCAGCAGGAAGCGCGTCTTCGACCCGCAGAAGGTCTCGTACGCCTGCGTGAGGACCTCACGAAAGGCGACCGTCGTGCGCGCGCTGCGCAGGGTGTTGTCGAAGCTGGTGGCGGAGGTGGTGGTGGTGGCCATGGATCCGGATTCCCGGCTGCTGCCGGGCAGAGTTTCAGTATCGCAGCCAAGCGACGCTGGCTGCTACCCTCCCTGCTCAGACGCCCGCCGGCTGCAGATGGATTCGCGGTTCCTGCCGATCGTGCGAATATGGCGGTACTCCCCCGCACGTTCCCGGGCGGGAGCGGTCCCGGTTTGTCCTCTACCCCGAGCTTTGCCTTGAGGAACCATGGGTTTGCGCCTTCGTCGTCCATTCCGCGAGCTTCCGGCCTGCCTGTCCGCGGTGGCCCTTGGCCTGGGCGCGCTCGCGTGCGTCGCGGCGCAAATGGACGGCGGTCCGCTTGCGGTCGATGAGCGAGGGATGTCGCTGTCCGCAGTTCCCAACGGCCTCGCGCTTCGGCTGCCTGTCCACGGCGGCTTGGGCGGGCACGCGGCAACTATCAAAGCGGAGCTGCTCGACACGCTGGGGATCGTGCGATCGCAGGCTTCGTCCACATGCGAACTCCATGGGCAAGCCACGGTCTGCGAGCTGGCGATGCCGCCCGCGATGCCCCCGAATCACCTCGATTCGATCGACGGGGGCGACCTGTCGCTCTACCGGGTGCGCTACAGCATTGCGGAATCCGAGGTGCGAGAGGCTGGGCGCGCGAGCGGGATCGTGTCGGTGGGAGGCATCGCACCGGGGCTGTTCGAGCTGCACGCGGCAGCTCCCAAGGTGGTGCGGGCCGGGGCGACGTACATCGTGCGGCTGCGGGCGATTCATCCGCTGACGCATCTGCCGAGGCCCGGGGTTGCGCTGGAGGTCAGCTTGTCTGCCTCGTATGTGGAGGATGACAGGAAGGATGAGGGCATCGGCAAGAGCCAGGCGCTGACCGATGCCGACGGCTTCGCTTCTGTCCCGGTGACGGTGCCGGCCGGTCCCGATATCGCTTCCGTGGATGTGGACGTGGAGGGAAGCTTTGGGAACTTCAGGCTGAGCACCACGCAGACGCTGAACGTAGCGACCGCCCCGCACTTCAGCCTGACAACGGACAAGCCTCTGTACCAGCCCGGGCAGGCGGTGCACACGCGGATGCTTCTGCTGGACCGCAACGCCCATGCCGACGCTGGAAAGACCGTACAGGTGGACGTGCGTGATCCCGATGAGACGCTTGTCTACCGCGCGACGGCGGTGACCTCAGCGTATGGCATCGCCACGGTGGACTGGGCCGTGCCGCCCAGGTTGCGCCTGGGCGAGTACACGTTGATGGCGAGGGAGACGGGTGACCCCGGTGGCAGCAGCTCGAGTAACCCGATGGAGGCCAGGGCTACTGTCCGGGTGAGCCGCTACGATCTGCCCACCTTCGTTGTCACGCCGCAACCGGACAGGACGTTCTACCTTCCCGGCAACAATGCGGAGGTTGAGGTGCGGGCGAACTACCTCTTCGGCAAGCCGGTGTCGCGCGGCCACGTTCGAGTGGTGCGGGAGGACGACCGGACGTGGAACTTCGTGGAGCAGAAGTTCGATGTGAAGGCAGGAAGAGAGATCACAGGCGACCTGGGCCGGGACGGAGTCTTCCGGGCGCACATCCCGTTGGGCCGCGACCAGAAGCTCGCGGCGCGCGAACCAGGTCAAGTACCAGGCAATGACGTCAGAGATGTGCACTTCGCGGCGTACGTAACGGATGCTTCGACGGGCCGCACCGAGCAACGCCGGTTCGATCTTCGTCTTGCGAGCCAGGCGTTGAACGTCTATGTAGGTACGCCGCCGCAGACTGCGGGGCTTCCGCAGCAGCAGTATGTGAGCGTAACAACTGCCGACGGCACGCCTGTCGAGTGCGATGTGACGGCGGCGCTGCTACCAGCCACGTCGGACAAGGAACCCTGGCCGAAGCAAGCTGCGAGAGCATTGCCCCTGGCACATCTGCATACCGATGCCCACGGGCTGGCAAGGCTCACGATGCCCACCTATGAGGAGCTGTTGAAGCTGCGTCCAGCTTCACTGGATGGCCCTGACTTCAGTGCAGACGAAGCTCTGCGGCTGGTCGTCAGCGCCCGCAACGGCCAGGGCATGACCGGAAGTGTGGAGCAGAGCCTGCGGACGCCTGGGGCGGTAGTCCGAGTGATGACGCCGCAGACGATCTATCGCCCGGGGCAACCGATCGCGATCACGCTGGAGTCCGCGCAGCCCTCGCTGGCGCTCACGGTGCAGGTGATTCGGCAGACGCAGCGTGGGGCTCTGCTGCTGGAGGCGCGCGATGTGACGCTGTCGCATGGCCACGCCACGCTGACCTTGCCTTCCGATGCGCGGTACGGCGGCATCGTGCTGATCAACGCGGTAGCCGTGGGCACGGAGGTTGCTGTGCCGGACGAGAACTATGGAGGCGAAGACGCCCGCAGCTCCCAAGTGTCGCGGGCGCTGCTGTTTCCGCGTGACAACCAGCTGCATGTGGGCGTCGCGATGTCCGCCGAGACCTACAAGCCGGGCTCAGAGGCTATGGCTGCGCTTACCGTGCGAGGGCCACAGGATGCCGATGGCGACGACAACCAGAGTGCGCCGACGGTGGTTGGACTGGTCGCGGTCGACCGCGCAGTCGAGGAACGCAACCGGGCCGACAACGACTTTGGAGGCAATGAACGCGAGGCAACGTCGTTCTTCTTTGGGCAGGACGCGGACTACAGCGGTGCGGCAGGCGGCTTCACGCTGTCCTCACTGCAGCAACTCGACTCGGCCAAGCCGGTGCCGGAGGGCGCGCAGCTCGCGGCAGAGATTCTGCTCTCCAACGAGCGGATAGTCTTCGATGCGGCCAGCGACGTTCCCCCCGAGGACCTCGCCGGCGTCTTCCGGATTCTGATCGATGGCCAGTTGAGCCCTGCTCGCCTGGCTTTGAACCACGCCATCAGCAGCCATGCCGAGCTCAACGGCACGGAGCCGGAGGTGGCCGCAGTGCTCTCTGCAGAGGGCATCGACCTGCACGCGCTGCGCGACCCCTGGGGCCGTCCGTACACGCTGATTGCGCGGCCGGAGAACAGCGGCCAGACGAACCTTGTGCTGATCAGCGATGGGCCGGACAAGAAGCACAGCACTGCGGATGACTTCGAGGTGAACCTCGCGTCGTGGCGCTGGTTCGAGGCACGACTGCGGCAGCTGCAGCACGCAGTCTTCGCGTACCACCAGCGCACGGGCGAGTATGTGCGAACGCAGCATGATCTGGCCGAGGCAATGCAGGCGGAGGGCGTCGCTTTTGAGAGCTGGCTCGACCCGTGGGGGCGGCCGATTCAATATCGCTTTGCGGTGGAACAGACGCGCTTCGCCGTGGAAGTGCGGACCTTGGGAGATCCTGCGACGAAGCCCCTGTACGCGTGGGAACGCCCGCCGTTCGTCCTTGGGACGGCCTACACCGACTACACCGCAGACCTGAAGGTGGCCCTGGATCGTGCGTTGAATACCTATGCCGCGAGCCACGCCTTCCCGCGCGACAATGCCTCGCTGCAGGCGGCATTGAGGGGCTCTCAGGTAAAGCCCGCGGACCTGCGCGACCCATGGAAGCATCCGCTCTACGCCACCTTCCGCAGCCACATTTTCTATGCGGACAAGGCCCGCACCGAGATGCATGCAGCCGCTCCGGGAGCGGAGCCGGAGGTGCGGACGACGATGACTCCGGTGACGGCGGTCTCCGACATCGTCGAACTCCACAGCGCGGGAGCGGATGGACAGCGCGGCACAAACGATGACTTCATCGCTGCCACGGCATCGATGGTGCGTTCGACACAAAGTGCCCAGCAGGGCGCGCCGCAGCGTATGCAGCATGCAACGGTGCACGTGGGTCCTTCGGGCGAAGTTTCGGGGCTGATCACCGATCCTTCTGGTGCGGCCATTCCGGGCGCGACCATTACCGCCACGGAACTGAAGACCAGAGCAGAGATGGAAGCGCAGTCCGACCGCGAGGGGCAGTATCTCCTGGGGCCGCTTCCGGTGGGCCTTTACAAGGTGCGATTCCACATGAACGGCTTCGACGATCTTGTTTACGACCAGGTCGCCGTCAAGATGAAGGAGATCGTGACGATCGATGCGAAGCTTCTGGTTGGAACCGAGAGCCAGATGATCGAGGTGACTGCTGCGCAAGCGACGCTGGAGACCTCCAGCGCATCGGTGGGGGTCACTGTCCAGGCGCTGGCGAGTCTGCCCGCGACGCGGGATGTGAAGTCGCTGATGCGCCTCATCCCCGGGGCAACGGCGGAGTCTGCGCCGCCGACCGCGACACCACGGCTGCGAGAATACTTTCCGGAGACGCTGTTGTGGCGGCCTGAGATCCTCACCGCGGCCGATGGCACGGCGACCGTGAAGTTCCCCGTGGCTGACAACATCACTTCTTGGCAGATCGCTGCCGCGGCCTCTGCGCTCGAAGGAAACACGGGCTCTGGCACAGCGGAGTTCACCACCTTCCAGCCGTTCTTCGCAGCGTTCGATCCGCCTTCCGTGTTGACGACTGGAGATCGCATCGCGCTGCCGGTGACGCTTCGCAACTACCTCGATCACGACGTCTCCGTGGAGGGGACTATCGCTCCCGCGGCTTGGTTCCATCTCGATGGAGCGGCGAGCAGCACGGTCCATGTGGCGTCACGGGGCTCGATCTCGCCGGTCTTCCGCTTCACGGCTGTGGCCCCGGTGAGCAACGCGCTGCAGGAGTTCACTGCGACGATGATCGGCGGTGCGGATGCGGGTGATCGCATCGCCCGGCCGGTGACGGTGCATCCCGATGGCCTGGATAGTGCCGTGTCGACGGCGGCGATCGTCAATGGAGCCACGACGCTCAACGTTACGTTGCCGCCTGACACCATCTCTGGGAGCACCGATGCCGTGCTGAAGGTGTATCCAAATCTTGGCGCGCATCTGCGCGATGCGATGGCAGCGATGGTGGCTTATCCCGATGGTTGCGCGGAGCAGATCATGTCCATTGCGTGGCCCAGCCTGCTGCTGCAGAAGTACAGCGCGAAGCTACCGCACAGCGATACAAGGACTTCGGTTGACGAGAGGCTGCAGCGGCAGACGAAGACGTATCTCGAGCAGGCGTACCAGAACCTTCTGGGGAACCAGCTGCCCTCGGGTGGCTTCGCATACTGGACGAAGGGCTCCCCGACGGACATTGCGCTGACAGCCTACGCCGTGGAGTTTCTGCAGCAGGCAAGCGAGTTCATCGCGGTCGATCCCAAGGTGATCGGCAACGCGGTGACATGGCTCGCGAGCCAGCAGGAGAAGAGCGGCCTGTGGCTTACGCTGGACGCCTACCGGCAGAAGCAGCCGCTGGACAAGCGCGGCAACGCGATGCTGACGACCTCCGTTGCGGCCATGATCAGCGGCGCCCCGGGCGGCGAGCCGCTCATTCGCAAAGCGCTCACCGCAACGCAGGGCTTCGTCAACGAGTTCGATGAGCCGTACACGCTCGCAAACTATGCGCTTGGCTCGTTGGCGCTGGGTGACACGGCACGCAGTGAACCAGCGATCCAGCGGCTGCGGGAGATGGCGCTCAGTGAGAACGGCGGAGCGTACTGGAGCCTCGAGACCAACACGCCTTTCTACGGATGGGGACGGGCGGGGCGCGTGGAGAGCTCGGCGCAGGTGCTGCGCGCGCTGGTGGCGTCGGGTGCGACGGCGAACGACGATCTCGTTGCGCGCGGTCTGCTGTTCCTCGATCACCAGCAGGACAGGCAGTCGCTCTGGTACTCCACGCAGGCCACCGCGCGCGTGCTGGATGTGCTGGCGGAGATTGCCTTGCAGGCGCCAGTGACACCTGCAGCTGGGGCGACAGACGGCACGTTGGCAGTGACCGTGGACGATCAGCCAGCGAAGTCGATTCCATTCCCCGCGAGCAACTCCGACAGTGGGCCGATCTTCATACCGCTGGGCACGCAGCTGGGCGCCGGGACACATCGGATCGCGCTCGCAATGCCCTCTGGCGGAGGGTCCGCAACGGCGCAGGTGGTCGCGAACTTCTACCGCCCCTGGTCAGCGATTGCAGGCCAAAGCGGCATTGCGAATCACGAGCGCCTGCGCCTCGTTGTGGACTACAGCAGCAGGCATCCGCAGGTGGGCAGGGCTGTCGTGGTGAAGACGCATATAGAGCGCATTGGCTTCCGGGGATACGGGATGCTGCTGGCAGAGATCGGGCTGCCGCCAGGTGCGGACGTCGACCGCGCGTCGCTGGAATCCGCAATGACCGCGAGCGGAGCGCAGCTGAACCACTACGAAGTGCTGCCCGATCGCGTGATGCTGTACGTTTCCCCTCGCGCGGGCGGAGTGAACCTCAAGTTTGCCTTCAGGCTGCGCTTCGGCATCGATGCGCTAACGGGTCCGTCCAGCGTGTACGACTACTACAACCCGGATGCACGAGCGGATGTGGCTCCCACGCGCATGCAGGGATGGTAGGAGAATTTCCCGAGTACATGAAGAAGGGCCTCCTGTCCTGATGGACGGGAGGCCCTCATTCCTGCAGCCAGCTGCGGGAGCTACTTGGGAGTCACGCGATACACGGCGCCCACCTTCGCGTCTTCGAGCATCCAGAGCGCACCGTCGGGTGCGACCTCGACGTCGCGGATGCGGTGACCGACGACCCAGCGTTCTGCGGGCTTCGCATTGCCCTTCTTGTCGAACGTGATGCGGAACAGCGCCTGGCTGGCGAGGCCGCTGATGAACGCGGAGCCATTCCACTGCGGGAACATGGCGCCCTTGTAGAACATCAGGTTGCCCGGAGCGATGATGGGCGTCCAGTAGATGACCGGCTTGGTGAGATCCGCCCGCGTATCCGGGCTGGGGATCGGCACGCCGTCATAGTTGGTGGCGTAGGAGACCAGCGGCCAGCCGTAGTTCTTGCCCGGCTGGATGAGGTTCAGTTCGTCGCCACCCTTGGGGCCGTGCTCGACCTCCCACAGCCGGCCGTCCGGAGCGAAGGCAAGACCGTAGGGCGTGCGATGTCCGCTGGACCAGGTCTCAGAGGGAGTGAGATTCGGGCCGGGGAAGGTGTACGTGCGGACGACGGGAGCGGTCTTCGCCTCTTCGGTGTTCGCTGGCGGATCGATCACGGGTACGGTCGGCGTGCCGATCTTGCCGGCCATCGGGTTGCCGGGCGCGGGCTTGCCATCGAGCGTCAGGCGAAGGATCTTGCCGAGCGGCTGGTTGGGGTCCTGCGCGGGAGTCATGCGCTGGCGGTCACCCACGGTGAGGTACAGGAGCTTGCCATCAGGCGAGAACGCCACCTGCGCGCCGAACTGTCCACCGTTGCCGCGCTCACCATCGCGCCAGATGACCTTCAGGTTTTCGAGGCTTGCCGCGTCGGGCGTGAGTTTAAGCTCAGCCTTCGCCAGGGCGAGGCTCGAACCACCCGGGTCGCCGGGTTCGGAGTACGTCAGGTAGACACTGTGGTCCTTCGCATAGTGCGGCGAAAGGAATACGCCGAGGTTGCCGCCCTGCCCGCGGTACAGCACCGCAGGCGCATTCGCGACGGGCATCTTGTCGCCCTTCTGCGTCACGAGGAACAGGCCGCCGACCTTCTGCGTAATCAGCATCCTGCCATCGGGCAGGAAGGCGATGCGCCAGGGAAACGAGAGCGTCGTGACCTGCGTCATCGTGAACGGAACCGTGGCCTCTGGCTTCTGTTCGCCAGCATTGATCTGCGCACCGGCCTGCATTGCCGCCAGTGCCAGGAGCCCACCCATCATGAACCGCTTCATCAGGTATTCCTCAATTTGTTTGGATTGCCGTGTGGTGTGGATCGCATCGCCTGCGCCGCGCCTCCGAGATGTCCGGAGTATCCGCGAATCCGCGCAGAAGCAGGCCGGAGAGCAAACTCTTTATAGCATTTGACGGCAGGCACCTGATGATAGACGCCCGATGGGGCGCTCGTCGTTCGATGCCTCCATGCTGCATGCCCAGGCCAGCCCCGGGCAGCGCCGTCATACAATGGTCAAAGCAACAGCGCGCACCCCGCGGAGGGATGTGTGAGTGGTTGAAACAGGCGGTCTTGAAAACCGCTTAGCCTTAACGGGCTACGGGGGTTCGAATCCCTCTCCCTCCGCCATTCCTATGTGCACCAGAGTTCTCCGGCGCCATGCTCTTCCTGCGCGGGCCTGGTTGCTGTTGCGCCAGATGCATATGTCGGTGTCCGTCGCTCTGGCGGAGTGCACCTTTTGGCTTTGCGGGCGTTCTGCGCGTTCCTGGTGGAACAAGGAGCGGAACCGCGAGTCGTCATGGACATCGCGATGGAAGTTCATTGCCCTTTCGCGTGGCCATTGATAGAGTCGTGTCACTTCCGAGCCGCAAGGTATTTCGATGGTCGCCGGACACTGCAAAGAGACCCCAGTGACGCGTCGTGACAGGGCGCGTCAGTACGGATTGCATGGCTATCCCGATGAAAAATGGTCAGGTTCTCCGTTTCGCGGACTTCGAAATTGACCCCGCGAGCCGTTCTGTCCTTCGTGGCGGAAACAGGCTCACGCTCAATCGACGAGCCTTCGACGTGCTGTACTTCATGGCGCTGCACAGCGGCGAGGTGCTGAGCCGCGAAGAGTTGCTGCGCGGCGTATGGCCGGATTCGCATGTCGACGCGAACAGCCTTTCGCAGAGCATCTCCGCACTCCGAAAGGCGCTGGAGGAAAAGCCTGGCGAGAACGCTTACATCGCCACGCTTCCCGGCCGGGGATATCAATTTCTGGCTCCGGTCGAGGTCGTTCCGACAGCAACCGACACCGGCGCCGGGTTGGTGCAGCACCAGGAGCCGAGCTCTCTGGTGTTTGAAGAACGCACCTTCAGCCACCACGTCGTGACCGAGGAACGGCTCGAAGAGAGATCCCGTCGTCGCCTGATGATTGTTGGCGGTCCCATCGCGGCGATGGCTTTGTGTGTAGCCGTCGGGATCGGAGTGTGGCGGGCCCGCAGCGAATCCGGTGGAGGTCACGTAACGGCAGTCCTCGCCGATCTCGAGAACGATACGGGCGACACAGAGTTCGATCACACGCTGAACAAGGTATTGCAGATTGATCTGCAACAGTCTCCCTACTTTGGCGTGGTGAGCGAAGGGCGGGCGCGCCGGACGTTGAAGATGATGCGGCAGGATCCGACCGAGGCGCTGACAGCACCGCTGGCGCGCGAGGTCTGTCAGCGCGTCAACGGACAGGTCTATGTCGTCCCCGCGATTGCGAAGCTCGGCGACCGCTATTCCCTCACCATGCAGGTGAATGCATGCTCTGACGGACACGCGCTGGGGTCGGACCGTAAGGAGGTCGCGTCGAAGGACAAAGTGCTGACGGCATGGTCGGATCTGACGCGGCGCGTGCGGCGATCAGCCGGCGAATCGCGAAGCTCGATCAAGGAGTTCGACAAGCCGCTGTATGACGAGCCGACGTCATCACTCGATGCGCTGCGGGCCTACTCCGAAGCGACGCGGCTGGGCGACGGAGGGAAGTTCCAGGAGTCGATTGCGCTTTATCAGCATGCGGTTGAGCTCGACCCGAACTTCGCAGTGGCCTACGCCGACATGTCGACGATGTACTACAACATCGACGACAAGGTCCACGACAAGACCGCAATCGCCAAAGCCTATGCGATCCGCGACACGGTGAATGAGCGCGAGCGGTTTTACATCGAGCTGCGCTATGCGCAGAGCGTGACGGGCGATCTGAACGCCCTGCTTGATTCTCTGCATCGCTGGGTGGCAACGTATCCGCAGGACAACCTGCCGCTCAGCGACCTGGTGAACTTCGAGACATGGACCGGGCACTATCCCGAGGCGGCTGCCTACGCAGATCGTGTGGCCGAGCTCGAACAGAGCCAGAACATTCACAACGGGATCTCTTACGAGATCGCTGCCCGTGCTTATCACCATGCAAATTTGCCAGACAAGGTCCGCGCCACCTACGCCCAGGCGATGCAGTGGAAGGTGGACACGCAAGGTCTGCACTGCGTGATGCTGGAGTTTGCCGCAGAGAACGGGGACCAGGCAGAGGTGGATCGCCAGATTGCATGGTCGCGCAACACGCCTGCCGAAGCGCATATGCTGCAGGAGGCAGGACTGGCTGCGTTGGCCGCGGGTCAGGCGAAGAAGGCCGACGGGCTGTTCAAGGAAGCCAGGCTGGCAGCGACCCGCGACAAGGTCGAAGACTCGATGCCGGACCTCGACGACTATTACGTGCGCATGCTGGCCGAGGTGGGCCTGAAAGACCGCGCTCGCGAGATGTTGAAAGTATTGCCTCCGGCAGATCCATCGCTGGATCGTGCGTTCACCCAGGCTGAGATTGGCGATGATGCTGCCGCGCTTGCAGCAGCGGAGCACATGCGCGCCGAATCCCCGCAGGACACCCTCGTCACTGCAGAGTATGTCCCCAGCGTGCAGGCGGTGATTGCCTTGCAGCAGAACCGAGCTTCGGATGCGGTGCGCCTGATGGAGGCAAGCTCTCCCTTTGAGCTGCGCGATCCGACGATTCCATATCTGCGCGGGCAGGCATACCTCGCCGCGCATCAATCGGCCGAGGCACTCCGCGAGTTTTCGGAGCTGGCGGATCGACCGTATCTCGCCGACCCTTCAGCGGCGCTGACCAACCTGGCGCATCTCGGCGAGGCCAGAGCCTACGCGCAGGAGCACAACGAAGCGCAGGCCGATGAGCAGTACGCGAAGTTCTTTGCCGCATGGTCTGCCGCAGATCCTGATCTTCCAATCCTGCACGAGGCGCGGCTGGAGGAGCAGAGGACTCGCCATCCGTAGCCGCTACGGCTGAGCTCCCTGTCCGGTTCTACGAGCCGCCCCTGCCGCTGCGGGAGCAGCAGCTTCCGACCCCGCAGACGTTTCGCCGGCTGCCCGTGCGGGCGGCGCAGGCGTTGGAGTCTCAACCGGCATCGGCGGGTCTTCAAACTGGTAGAGCGCGTTGAAGAGGTACCGGTAGGTACCGTGCGCCTGTCCGCGATGCTGCGGCTTGAAGCCATAAAGGAAGACGCGGCCCTTGCCGTAGCTCACCTCGAGTGCGGCCACCTTGTCGTGCAGCAGCTCCTGGTGGATGATCAAGCCGCTTTCGAGCAGCTCGCCCTGCTTGGCATACTTTGCCAGCACCGCACCCTTGAAGCCGGGTTGAATCTCAAACGCTGGGCCACGCTCGAACATCACGACAGGCGATGACGGCACACCGAAGTTGATGGGCAGCTCCGGATGCTGCACCTCGATACGCAGCAGGGCGCCAGAGCAGTAGAACTTGTCGTTAGGCAGGCCCTGCACGATGTTCTTCACCGGCAGCGACATCACAGGGATGAGCGCCGAGGCCGCCTGGTTGAAGGCGATGAGCGTTCCGCCGCTGCGCACGAACTCGCGCAGGTTCTCCGCACCGGACTCTTCGATGCCGCCAGCGTATTGTCCCGGAACCATGCCCTCGCGGAAGCCGTGCATGAGCTGGTTGCTGTTGATGTCCGGCAGGATGATGACGTCGTAACGATCGCGCAGATTCGCGGAGCGAATGTCCGCGTTGTAGAGGCTCTTCGCGCCGTAGTTGTAATTCTCGAGAATCCAGCGTGTCCAGCCTTCATCGATGGCGCCCGTCCATGGACGGTAAAGACCCACGCGCGCCTTCTTTAGCGCCACGGTCTTCTCCGGCGCTGACGCCATGGCTACCGCTCCCACCCCGTACTTCGAAGTGAGGTCGCTGATCGCGGCGTGGTCGATGCCCTTCACGAGGAAGGCTCCACGCTCATTGCCCTCTGCCGTCTTCAACGGCTCACTGGCCATGGAGACGCTTCCACCCTTGGCCAGCACCGCGTTCACGATCTGGAAGGCATTGTTCGGCTTGTGGCTGATGGCGAAGGTCTCTCCTGCGCCGCTGACACCGGCTTCGGGCAGCTTCACCGCGTCGACCTTGCTCATCTTCGCTCGTTGCGTGGCCTCGAGGGGATCGCTCACGGTGTCGACGGCAACACCCATCTGCAGCGGCAGGGTCCAGCCGGTGATGTCATACGGCAGATGCGACCCTGAGGCTGTCTCGCCGGTAGCAGCGGCGGGATAGGCCTGGCGTTCCATCAGCTCCTTCGCCATGGGCGCGAAGGCCTGATCCATGGGCACAACCCATGAGCCCGCCGGATAGGCGATGCCATTGGCTTCGAAGCCCGCGTTGGTCTGGTACACATCGAGGCCGTTGTCGATCATCTTCTGCGCGAGCAGGCCAGCCTCAGGAACATCCGCCTGCTTCGAGCTGATGACATACGCGAACGGCGGCTCGGTGCGGCGCTTGTTGTCGCGAGCGGTCTGATAGCGGTTGTACTGCAGCGCTTCGTGATTTTTCGCGGCGAGATCGAGGACGGACATCGAACCCGCGACCATGTAGTCGACTGCATCCTTCAAACGCCACCAGCCACCGACCCACGGAGCGGTGTACATGCTGAGCACGCGAAGATCGTTGTACTCAGTGGGGAACTCATCGACCGTATACAGGCGCGGGGTGGCGTAGCGATAGAGCGCGGTCTCGGTGAAGAAGGAGATCTCGCCGCGATAGACGCCGGCCCAGTCGGTGAAGCCTGCGTACCAGTTATCGAAATGAGTCTCGGAGATGGCGCCGGGCATGTTGTGCTGGTCGAGATAGGCGGTCATGTTGGTGCCAAGCACGTTGAGCCAGCTGCGCACATACGGGCTGATGTTGCCGGAGATGGGATCGGCGAAGGGCGGAATCCAGATGCGTGCAGGGAACGGCGCGGTCTGGTGCTGGCAATAGAAGATATCCGGGCTGTACTCGATCTCGGTCTTCGTGACGACCTGCTCTTCCTTCATGTTGAGCATGAAGCCGTCACGGTTGTTGTCGTGCCCGACGTACTCCTGGTAGAGCCACGGCAGCGGCGCGACCTCGTACTTGGTGCCCACGTTCTTGCGGTACCAATTGACGATCATGTCCTGACCATCGGGATTGAGCGTGGGCCAAAGGACGAGGATGACGTTGTCCAGAATCGCGTCGATCTCGGGATCGTTCTTCGCCGAAACGAGCTTGTACGCGAGCGTGATGGAGTGTTGCCCACCCGCAACCTCGGAAGAGTGCAAGCCGCCATCGATGTGCACGATGACCTTGGACTGCCGCGCAAGCGCGAGCGCACTCGCATCGTCCAGGCCATCGGCCGTGGCCAGCTTGCGCGCGTTCTTCTTGTACTCGTCGAGCTTGGCGAGGTTCGCAGGCGAAGAGATGACGGCCACCTCGATGTCGCGGCCCTGCGTGGTCTTGCCGACGGTGAACATCTTCATGCGGTCGGTACTGGCCGAGAGCGTATGGAAGTACTTGACCGCGTCCTCATACGTTGCGAGGTAGAAGTCGTCGCCCGGCGTGTGTCCCAGCACCGAGACCGGGGTGGGGGCCTGCGCATGCAGCGCGGGGTGCGACGCGAGTAGAACCGGAAGAAGACACAGCGGGCGGAGACGTCGAAGAAGACTCATACATTCCCTTTCGAACACGGCAAGAACGAACACGATGAGCCTCTCGTCCGGGAGCTCACGACCGGAGGCGTGGAGACAATGCCAGCCACGAATGGCGGAATGGCATGTGCGAGGGCGTACGCTGACGCGCAGGGCCCTGGAATCTTCAGGAATGGCGTCGGTTCGACGGCATCCCGCTGTGAGTTGATGGATATGAATCTACCGGGAATCAGGTTGGGAGGGAAACTGTTCGCAGATCAACGGCGTGGGACTGCAAACGGGGATGGGCCTTACGGTGCACTGCGTGCAGCCTGACTGGCCAGAGTAGCGATTCGCTGAAAGGTCTCCCTGAGTTCCGGCGGCCCGTGCACCACAATCTTTCTCCCGGTGCTGAGCAGCATGGCGGCGACCAGCTCGAGGCGGTCCCGGCCGCAGCGAAGGCGCGTCCCCTCAGCCTCGGCCTCCATCGCGACCCTCCAGGGAGCAAAGTTGCGCTCTGCCTCTTCCAACGGCAGGTCGATCCACACATCCACCTGGTACAGCGACTGGAGGAAGGGCATGCTCTCTGAAAGAAAACGGCGGGCGTCGAAGCCCGTCACTGCGGGAAACATCTGGTCTGTGGTTTCGATTCGCGTCACGCGATCGAGGCGGAAGGTGCGCATCGCACGGCGTGCCATGCAGTGGCCCATGAGGTACCAGCGGCCATCGATGTGCAGCACAGCGTAGGGCTCGATCTCGCGAAAGGAGTGAGCCTGGCTGTGCGACTCGTACGCGAAGCGAATGCGGCGACAGTTGCGAATGGCATAGGCTGCGGTGGTGAGGCACTCCAGCGAAGCCGGAGCGACCCAGGCGCCGGGCTCGATGGTGATGACGTTCTCGACCGTTCGTATGCTCTCGCGCAGTGACTCGGGAAGAACGCGGCCGAGCTTTGCGAGTGCGCCTTCCGTCGCGGGAGCAAATGCGGCGAGCCCCACCTGGCGCAAGGCACGCAGGCCCAGCGACAAGGCGAAGGCCTCTTCATTGGTGAGGAGCAGTGGCGGCAGGCGGTAACTCGGACGCAGGCGATAGGCGCCGCCCACGCCCGGCGAAGAGCCAATGGGGATGCCGAGGTCTCGCAGCCTGACGATGTACCGTTGCACGGTGCGAAGATCCACCTCCAGGCGCTCCGCGAGCTCCGCGCCGGTTACGTGGTCGCGCGCCTGCAGGATCTCGAGGACGGCGAAGACGCGCATGATCGGGTCGTACATACGATTTCCATCCTCCCTGCAATCTACGACAGAGGCTGTCGGGAATGCTCTGTAGCTTGAGGCTAAGCCCAGACGGGCCCTGGAGGATGAAGATGACAACCGAGACAGCAACCGTGAACCTCGTGACGGCAGAGGCGTTTCTACAGAACTGGCAGGCGCATCGGCGCCTTACCCGCAAGGTGATTGCGGCGTTTCCCGAAGATCAGCTGTTCACGTTCACCCTGGGCGGCATGCGCTCTTTCGGCCAGATGGCGCTGGAGATGATTGGCATGGCGGTACCGGTTGCGGCCGGCGTCGGGACCGGCAAGTGGGGCGGCTTCGAATACGGCAAGCCCGGAACCAAGGCTGACCTTCTGGCACTGTGGGACGAACAGACGCCGCTGCTGGACGAGGCGTTTCGCGCGATTCCTCCCGACCGCTTCTGGCTCGTGACGAAGGCATTTGACCAGTGGGAGATGCCCGGGATGGTGATGCTCCAGTACTCCGTGGACAACGAGATTCATCATCGCGGCCAGGGGTATGTGTATCTGCGCGCGCTGGGCATCGAGCCTCCGGTCTTCTGGGAGCGTGACTAGGAGGCCTCAGGGCGATCGTATTTCTTCGTGGCGGTTGTGACGGCTGGGGGGATTATGTTCATGTTGTTCATGACGCAGCGCCACGGAATCGTGCATCGTAGATCGTAGAAGAAGCAAGCGCCAAGGAGAATCACGATGACCGAGCCTGTTGCGTCTTTGACACTGCCGCCCGACGATCCTGCACGCGCACTCGCGGTTGCCCACATCAACGAGGATGATGGGCTTCCGCACATCGGCCTGGTCGGCGATACCTACACGGTCACCGTGAGCGGCGAGGACACCAACGGCCGGTTCTGCGTGATCGACATGCACATCCCTCCGGGTGGAGGACCTCCGCCGCATCGTCACGACTTCGAGGAGACGTTCATCCTGCTGGAGGGCGAGATGGTGGCGACCTTCCGCGGCGCGAAGACCGTGGTGCGGGCCGGCGACACGATCAACATTCCGGCCAACGCTCCGCACCAGTTCCACAACGCCTCGTCGTCCGCAACGCGGCTGTTGTGCATCTGCTCGCCTGCCGGGCAGGAGAAGTTCTTCGCGGAGGTCGGTATCCCCGTCGCGACGCGGACCACACCCCCTCCCGCGCTCACTGGCGAGGAGCAGGCGGCCTTCATCGCCAAGGTTGTGGCTCTCGCACCGAAATACAGAACCGAGTTGCTGAAGGAAGCCTGAGCATCGGGGCGAGGCTTCAGGGACGAAGCTCAGGGGAACGCTGCGATCCGGAGTAAGGATGCCGGTGAGACTCGGTGCAACGGCGGCCCGTATATCGGGTATCGTTACACCAAGTTCACCGACACTCTCCGAGGCAATCCCATGGATCGCAAGCTGGCCCTGGCGCTCGCGCTGTCTTTCACTATCCCTGTCTGCGCGCAGACCGAGTTGAAGTATCAGCAGCCGCCCGCGGCCATTGAACAGCTGTTGGATGCCCCGCCGACGCCCACAGCGCGTGTATCTCCGGACCGCAAGGTGCTGCTGATCGAGCAGCCCGCGACGTTTCCGACGATCGCCGATGTGGCGGCGCCGCGCTATCGGCTGGCAGGCATCCGGTTCAACCCTGTCATCAGCGGACCGAGCGTGGTGACCTACGACATCGCGCTGAAGCTGCAGCCCGTGGCTGGAGGCGAAGCGAAGGCCGTGACTGGCCTGCCGGCAAAGTTGAAGGCTTCTGACGCCAGCTTCTCTCCGGATGCGAAGCACATCGCGTTCGTGCGCACTGTGGATGCTCCGGCGACGATGGCCGGGCAGGAGCTTTGGGTCATCGATGTGGCTACCGCGGCCGCGAATCGCGTGGGTGCGGTGCACCTGAACTCGATCCTCGGGCATCCGTGCGAGTGGCTGCCGGATTCGACGGGGCTGCTGTGCAAGACGGTGCCTGCGACACGCGGCGCTGCGCCGAAGGAGACGGGTGTTCCGACCGGCCCGCATGTACAGGAAAACCTGGGCACCAAGCGGCCTGCACCGACCTATGAGGATCTGCTAAAGACGCCTGAAGATGCCGCGATCTTTGAGTACTATGCAACATCGCAGCTGGCGGTGGTATCGCTGGGCGGCGTGGTAAAGCCGCTCGCGGTGAAGGGCGTAGTCGAAGGCGCAAAGCCTTCGCCGGATGGCCACTATGCGATGGTGTCCCTGATCCATCGGCCGTTCAGCTACACGATTCCCTACGAGCGGTTTCCTCAGCTGACGGAGATTGCGTCGCTGAAGGGTTCAGCGTCGCCGCATGTTCTGCAGGACCGCCCTGCGGTGGACGATCTGCCTATCAGCCGCGACGCGGTGCAGCCTGGGCCGCGCGACTATAGCTGGCGCTCGGATGCACCTTCGACTGTGGTGTGGGTGGAGGCTGCGGACAACGGCGATCCCAAGATGAAGACCAATGTGCGTGACCGCGTGAAGGCTCTGCCTGCACCGTTTACCGGCGAAGCGACGACGCTGGTGGAGCTGGCGATGCGTGTGCAGCGCGGCTTTGGTGCGGCAGCAGCTGGCCCTGTGCAGTGGGGCAATGAGCACCTTGCTCTGGTGACGGAGTCGCGCTGGGCGGACCGCAAGACTGCGATTGTGGCGTTCGATCCGAGCACTCCGGACAACACGACGATGCTGTACGAGGGGTCATCGCAGGATCGGTATCACTCGCCGGGACGGCCGATGACGGAGTCGAATGCGGCTGGGCATCCCGTGCTGCAGCTCACACCGGATGGCTCGGGGATCTACTTCTCATCGGAGGGCGCTTCGCCCAAGGGCGACTTCCCCTTCGTGGGCGTGATGCCGATCGCAGGAGGCAAGGAGTCGGTGCTGTTCCACTCTGTCGATCCTTACTATGCGCAGCCCGTGGCCCTGCTGGCCGGCAACACGCAGCTGCTGGTGCGCCGCGAGGCTGCGACGGAGTCTCCCAATTACTTTGCCGCGACGTTGAAGGCAGGTGCAGCGGACTTCCGCCAGGTGACGCACTTCGCTTCACCGTATGCGGGCATCGCGATGCCTACCCACCAGCTGCTGCACTACAAACGCGCCGACGGCGTGGAGCTGACGGCGACTTTGTGGCTGCCTGCAGGCTATGACAAATCGCAAGGCCCGCTGCCGACGCTGATCGAAGCCTATCCGGCGGAGTTCAAGACACGTGCCGCTGCGGCGCAGGTGACAGGTTCCACCAACCGCTTCCCGAGCTTCGGTTGGGGCGGCTCACCGGTGTACTTTGCGCAGAACGGCTATGCGGTGATGGAGAACGCCGCGATTCCGATCATCGGGGAAGGCGACAAGGAGCCGAACGATACCTACGTCGAGCAACTGGTGGAAGGTGCGAAGGCTGCCGTAGAAGCCGGTGTCGCAACCGGCACGGTGGATCGCAATCGCATCGGCGTGATGGGCCACAGCTATGGCGCGTTCATGACGGCGAACCTGCTGGCGCATACGGACATCTTCCGCGCGGGCATCGCTCGCTCGGGAGCGTACAACCGCTCGCTGACGCCGTTCGGCTTCCAGAACGAAGAGCGCACCTACTGGCAGGCGCCGCAGGTGTACTTCGAGATGTCGCCGTTCAGCTACGCCGACAAGATCAAGACACCGATCCTGTTGATTCATGGCGAGGCCGACGACAACACCGGCACCTTCCCGATCCAAAGCGAGCGGTTGTACGCGGCGCTGCAGGGCCAGGGAGCAACGGTGCGGCTGGTGTTTCTGCCGCTGGAGCCGCATCACTACGGAGCGCACGAGAGCCTGCAGCACATGCTGTGGGAGATGAATCGCTGGCTGGACACGTACGTGAAGCCGATGACGCCAGCGGTTGCTCCTGCGAAGAACGACTAGTCGCACTGGCTAAGAAAGATTGGGCCGTACAGAGGGTAACTCCAATCTGTACGGCCCTCATCTTGTCTGCGGGCTCACGTCATAGACGAGCCAGGGAGCGGCTTACTTCACGGTTGAGTCATCGGGGAAGAAGACCACGAAGATCGTCCCGCTGTTGACTCCTCGCCGACTGCGAACGCGAACGGTGCCCGAGTGCTTGGCGATGATCTCCGCGCTGACCCAAAGGCCAAGGCCTGTGCCTGTCGCATCCTTCGTCGTGAAAAAGGGCTCGAAGATTCGCTGCAGCGCATCCTCCGCGATGCCTTCGCCCGTATCGGCGACTGAAACACATACCCCCTCGCACCAAACGCCGTCATTGCGCCGTCCCGAACCACGGCGAACGCTCAGCGTCAGGCGACCGCCGCGGGACATGGCATCCAGCGCATTGCCTACGAGGTTGGCGAAGAGCTGACGCATCTCTCCGGCGTAACCGAAGACCTCCGGAGTCCCGCGATACTTCTTCTCGACGACGATGTTGAGCGCGGCAAGTCGGGACTTATACAGCGTCAGGAGAGAATCCAACACTTCGCCGACGCTGGTCTGTCGCGGCGAGGTGGACTGGCGGTAGAAGCGGAGCGTCTGTTGCGTGATCTCGGAGACCCGCGCGAGTTCGGACTGGGCGGTGGCGATGTACTCCTGCGCTTCGGCATCCAGCGGCTCATGCAGGGACAGCAGGTAGAGAAGGTTCGTGACGGCCTCGAGAGGATTGTTGACCTCATGCGCTACGCTCGCGGCCAAACGCCCGGCAGCGGCAAGCTTCTCGGTCTTGCGCAGCGCTTCTTCTGTGCGCAGGCGCTCCGTGGTCTCGACCACGATTGCGCCGACCCAGCGAACAGATTCTCGTTCGGTGCGCACGGGATAAAAGTGCATGTGCCAGCTTCGACGGGTCCCAGGGGAATTCGGTGGTTGCCCGGACAGCTCGACATCGCGCACCGCTTCGCCGGTCTCGAAGACCTGGCGAATGCACGACTCCTTGCGGGACGCGACCTCGGCGCTGTAGAAGTCGCTCACCGGTCTGCCCGAATGAAGATCCGGCGCCAGGCCGTGGGTGTCGGCGAGAAAGTCGTTCACGCGCACGTAGCGGAGATCGCGGTCGAAGAACGCGAAGCCGATGGGCGCGTTGCCCAGCATGGAGTCGAGCAGGGCAACGGTCTCCATCAGGCCGTTGCGGCGATCTTCGAGCTCCCACACCATGGAGTTGACGCTGGTGGTGAGTTCGCCTGCCTCGTTGTTCGTGGTGACGGGAAGAGGGAAGGCCGACTTCGCGTCGGGATTCTGAATGAGTCGCTGCGTGGCTTCGCCGAGCCGGCGCAGGGGCCTCGTGATGCCGCGCACGAGCAGAAAGATCGGCAGCAGGTTGGCAAGGAGAGCAAATCCACCATAGGTGAGGCAGACGCGGAGGATCATCCGCAACGTGTTCTGCGTCGAATCGTGGTTCGGTTCGAGCCACAAGAGCGCAATCGGCTGCCCATCGTGGATGACGGGCGTAACGCCCTCCAGCAGCCCGTTGCTGATCTTGAAGACCTTCTGCTGCGTTGAGGTGCCGAGGAGGGCCTGCTCCGACGGATCGAGCTTGCGGCTGCTTCCTCGTCCGACGGCGTCGATGGTTGTTCCGGTGAGATCGGTCAACCGTGCTGCATCGATGGACGGGGTGAGCTGCGACATCTCGAGGATGCGCTTTACCGAGTCGTCATCGCCCTTTGCCAGGTCTTCGGCGCAGCCGGTGGAGAGAAGAGCGAGCTCCTGGATCAGCCGCTGACGCGATCGCTCTTCCGCGGTTCTTCGTTGTGACGTGATGATGTACGAGACGAAGACCACGAGGAACAGCGTCTGCACCAGAATTGTGCTGAAAACCAGCTGGCCGAAGAAAGTTCTTGGCGCGAGTCGACCCATGGGCCTTCCCATTATGCAGGATGCCGCGCGACGCCGCTTGCTTCCACGAAGGGGCTATTGGATAGCGCCAACCGCTCTCAACGAGGGGGCGTGCCCATATTTCGGACCGTCATCTGCACGACGCGCACGTTTGCAGGCTGTGCGCAGGCGTACCAGATCGCATTCGCGACCTCGATGGGATCGAGCATGGAGGACGTTGCCACCGACTCTTCTGTCCGGCCCTTGCCTATGGCGAACTCCGTCTTGATTCCGCCCGGGCAGAGGACACCTACCTTGATGCCGAAGGGACGCAGCTCGGCGTCGAGCGCCTGCGCAAAGCCGACCTGGGCAAACTTGGTGGCGCAGTAGACGCTTTCGTTTGCCGCGCCCGCCAGGCCGGCTACAGAGGAGATGAACAACAGTGTCCCCCTGCGCTGCGCGAGGAAGTGCGGCGCGGCAAAGCGCGCAAAGAGAAACGAGCTGCGCATGTTGCTGTTCATCAGCTCGTCGAACTCCTGCGGAGAGGTATCGACCAGCTGCTTGTAGTTGCCCTGCCCCGCGTTGCAGATGACTGCGTCGAGGCGACCGAACCTTCCCAGGGCGAGGCTGATGGCAGACTTCGCCGTCTGCACGTTCGCGGCGTCTCCGCTGTGGAAGACGGCCTCGCCGCCCTCATCGGCGATCTCGCGGCAGAGCTGGTTCAGCCGATCCTCGCGACGGGCCGTTGCTACCACCTTCACGCCGCGGCTCGCGAAGAGCTTTGCGGTCGCCCAGCCCACACCGGAGCTTGCGCCGGTGACGATGGCAACGGTGCCCTTGAGCAGAGCTTCGTGGGTGCTATCCAAGACTTCGACCTCCATCACTGTCCGTGCATTTTCGCGCTGCGCTTGCAGGGCATTCAATGTGCGCCTTGCTTCACGATGATCACCAGCGTCGCGTATGGCTCTAGTGCCAGGGGCACCGTGACCTGCTCCTTGCCGACGATGGCGCTGGGAGCTGGCATGCTGGATCCCGCCTGCGGGTCCCAGAGCTCCACGGTGTTGCCCGCAGCACGAAGCTTCAGCTCATTGTGCATCGCCACGCTGGACTCGTTGAAGAGCAGAAACACGGTCGCGTCCTTGAGCTTGCGATGCGTGTAGCGCAGAGCGGCATCGGGGGTTGCCAGAGTCAGTTCACTCGAAGGCACGGCACGGTATAACGCCGAGAGGAGCTCCGCTGGAACGACCTGCGGTAGCGGCGGAGCCATCGGTGGCTGCGCCGGAGGCGTCGGCGTGGGTTCGAGCGTCGCAAGGCTGATGCTCGCCCAGGCGAAGTCCTTCGCCGTGACGACGTGATCATCGATGTAGGTGCGGCCCGCGACCTGGGTTGGTGTGCCACCGACGAACAACACGTGCCCGCCTCCGGCAACAAGAGCTTTGAGGCGAGCGATCGTCGCTTCGGAGAGAACGCTTGCGCTGGGCACGATGATGGTGTGCAGATCATTGCCACTAAGTGTCTCCAGCGTGCCGTGGCCTGGCTTCAGCACCATCGCGATCGCGTCCTCGTCGACGATGTCGAAGTCCACCTGGTGTTCAGAGAGAAGCCGCTCCGTGGAGACGAAGGTGTTGTCAGCCGTCGCGTCTCCCATCCACAGCGAAGCGGCGGGGAGCAGAAGACCAACCGAAGCTGCGGGCCTGCCCATCGACATCAGGTAGCTCAAGCGGCTGGTGTACTGCATCAGCGCGGGGTAGGCAGGGTCGCGCATGAAGGCTGCGGGGCCACCGCGTCCGGGTGTGCTCGTCGCGGGGTAGTACATGGTCTCGACGAGATTCACGCCGCGCACGAACTGCTCGTTGAGAATGTAGTGGGCCATCGTGACGTCAGGCGCTGGCCGATAGGCTGCGAAGCTCTCCGTGAAGGCTCGTGGATGCCCATACACGTGTGCTGCCGAGCTGGCGAGCCGCGGGAAGTCGGAGATCGTGTCCGTCCAGATCTGGTGCCAGATCGTATCGATGCCGGGAACCTGCACGTAACGCATGTCGCGGAAGAAATCGCCTTCGCTGTGCACCAGCTGCAGCTGCATCTCTTCATGGTTAAGATGGACCTGGTACTCGAGGTGATTGGCTGCGCACCAGTCCCCCTGCGGCTTGAAGAAGCCGTCACGGAAGAGGTTGGCGAAGACATCGTAGTAGTCGGCCTTGGCCTTCAACTCGCGCGGCGTGAGAGCTACGTCCTTCGGCTGGAGGAACGTTGCGACAAAGGGACGAATGTCATAGCCCTTGGTGGCACGGAACGCATCGAAGAACTTCGGCGTCCACGGCAGGCCGTTCAGCGAGTAGTCAGGCTCGTCGCCGCGAAAGCCGAGGATGGTCTTGCCGAACTCGTCCCCGACCGCTGCCTTGTAGGCCTCGTGCGTGTACTTGAGATACTGCGCTGTTGCCGCGGGGTTGAGATAGTCCTCAAGGGTCTGCGTGCCGTCCTTCACCCGCCTGGGGTTTGTGTCGGAGCGGGTTGGCGATGTCTTGAACGCATGCGTGATGAGGTAGATGACCCACGAGTCGCCTGTGGCCACCCAGTGCATGCGCCCATTCGCAATGGGCAACTGAACAGCTTCACCCGACTTCGAGTCGATCGCTGTCGCTGCGACCTGGTCAGCCGACGCAGCCTGATCGAAGGTCTCGCCATTCTTCATGGGTATGCGTTGCGCGACGAGCGCCTGCATGCCCAACTCGGGATGCTCCGCGGTGAAGCGGCCACCTGCGAAGCCGCTGGGATAGCCCGCGTCATCGACGATCCACACACGCATGTTGCGCTTCTTCGCTTCGCCTACAAAGCTGCGGAAGAAGGCGAGGTACTCGGGCGAGAGATATTCGTACTTCGAGCCGAAGCCATACTGCACCGTCACGGCACGGAATCCCAGCGCTTGCATACTATCGAGATCACGCTGCACGGTGGCCAAATCGAAAGGACCATTCAAGCCGTAGTACGGCTCAGGGCCATACTCGGGCGGCGGCGTCTTCCAACTCGCGAACACCTGCTCGGCGGTAGGGTTCTGCAGTTGCTGCCAAGCCTGCGCATGCGCGAGCTCCGTGGCTGCCACAGCAGAGAGGAGGAAGGCCGCAGTAATACAGATGCGTTTCAAGGTTTCAATCCTCGTGTGAAGGCGCGTCAGGTTCGCAGGCAGTCGCGTTCGCAGGCATGAGACTCGACGTGCGCTCGGTTCCAATCTACTGCAAGGCTGCGGGCTCGCAGTTCTCTGCGAGTCGCGTCCTCCAAACCTCACCGGCCCGAAGCCAGGCCATTGTCTTGCGGCGTGGGTTGCGTCATCGACGCCCAGTACTTGCCTTCCACATCCTGCCGCAACATGTTGGTAAATGCGAGCGTGCGGAGGATGCGGTAGATCGTCGTCCTTGCGAAGCGGGTCTCCTCGTGGATCTCCGTCACGGTGAGACCACGGTTGCGCCGGGTGAGGATCTTGAGGATCACCATGGCACGGAAGACCGTCGGGATGATGTATTCACGGCGATGGATGTTCTCGGTATAGGCCGCGTCTTCGCAGGGTGAATCGGACGCATGAACCGCCCTGCTGACGCTGTCGGGGCCGCGCTCTGGACCGTTGAAGGAAGCCAGTTTCTTGGTTGGCAATGTCTTCATCGCACTCCTCTCGAAGCTCATCGGCTAGTGGACGTGGAGGGTCAGATCGGCAGTCGTAAGACCCGGAGACTTTGCGAGCAGATGCACCTCTCCCGCAGCGCTCCCGCGGAGCAGGACCAGGGCGCGGCCATCGTAGGTCGACCGCTGCGTGCTGCTGAAGGGAGCAGAGTAGCTGTAGTCTGCATCGTCGGTTGCGAGGATGGAGCCCGCGCCAGTCGAAGAGAATGCGACGGGCACAACCGCACCAGGCACCGGAACCCCGCGGGAATCCACCACCATCAGTCGCACTCTTGCGACATCATCGAATCCCCTGCCCGGCTCAGAGCCTTCGAGTGTGAGGCGAAGCGCAGAAGGTGGCCCTGCGGTTCGAAGTGTCTCCACGACTGCGGGATGATCGGTGCACCGAGCCTCCAGCGCCCCGGCACGAAATGACACCTCCCAGACTCGCGGTGACGCATCGGCATTGAGTGACTTGCTGCCCAGGCTGCTTCCATTGAACTGCAGCGCCACTTCCTTGCAGTTGCTATAGACCTCGACATGTTCTGTATGAGGAGCTGAATCGGCGGGCGTCCAATCGTGAAGCGCAGTGGGCTTGGGGCGATACTGCTCCAGCTCATAGCCGGGATCCGTGGGGGCCTTTGGCGCGAGTGCGACTCGGCGCACGACGTGCACCACAGGATGATCCGCCCACCAGCTTTCGCGCTCCAGCGAGTCGGGCTTGGGATAGTCGGTGCGATCGTTCATCCCTGAAGCATCGGCGAAGAGCGGCCAGTGACGGCTCTCTCCGAGATAGTCCACACCGGCCCAGAGAAACATCCCGGAGTACGGTGGATTGTCACGCACCGCAAGCCACGTCGCGCGGTCGTGAATATTCTCCGTGCCAAGAATCCTGCGCGTCGGCTTGGCCTCGTGCGCCGCGAGGATCTCGTTCGGCCGATAGTTCTGGCCGATCACGTCGAGCAGATCCGCAAGACCATCGTCGTAGTCATGCGAAGCATTGGGACGAAAGAGCGCCTGCGTGACAGGCCGCGTCGGATCTTCTTCGTGATACGCAGCGACGAGGCTCGCGAGGATCGGCTTCGCGATCTCGGGATGCGGCGTGTCGTGGATCTCATTGCCTGCACTCCAGGCAATGATGCTGGGATGATTGCGGTCGCGCCGCACGGTGTCTCGCGTTTCCTTCAGGTACCAGTCGCGGAAGTACAAGTGGTAGTCGTAGCGGTTCTTTGCGACGGTCCAGGTATCGAAGAACTCGTCGAGCACGAGGATCCCCATGCGGTCGCAGAGGTCGAGGAGCTCGGGTGCGACCGGGTTGTGCGCGGTGCGGATCGCATTGGCGCCCATCGCCTGCATGGCACGCAGGCGGTGTTCCCACAGCGACAGCGGTGCTGCCATGCCAAGAGCACCAATGTCGCTATGAAGCGCGACGCCCTTGATCTTGATGTTCTTCCCGTTGAGCCAGAAGCCGGTGGCAGCATCGAAGTGAGCATCGCGGACGCCGAAGGTCACGACTTCGCTGTCGCCGTGCCTGCCGGCTTCGACGGCATCGACATGCACGCGATAGAGTGCGGGGTCGTCGAGGTTCCAGAGATGAGGGTGCGGGAGACTGAGCGTTGCCGTGTAGGCCGATGTGGCTCCGGCTGGGATCGAAGCTGCGGCCATCGTGGTGTGGGCAATGGCGCGGCCTGTAGCGTCGAACACCGTGACCACCACACCAGCGGTCTTCGGGGACACGTCGTCATTGCGCAACACCGTCGCGATTCTCAGCGTTGCAGAGGCGTGCGTGATGTTGGAAGACGCCACCACAGTCGACCATCCCTCGACATGGACAAGCGGAAGCTGCTGCAGGTGGACATGCCGATAGATACCCGCGCCCTGATAAAAGCGCGAGGAGGGTTGCTGGCTGTTGTCCGCGCGCACGGCGAGGACGTTATCGGCGCCAGGCGTGGAGTTGAGGAATGGTGTGAGGTCGTAGCGGAAGGTGACGTAGCCGTTGGGCCTGTGCCCCAGCAGGTGGCCATTGAGCCAGACGTCGCTGTTGGCCATCACACCATCGAACTGGATGACCGTGCGAACGCACGATATCGCTGGTGTGGGCAGGTGCTTGCGGTACCAGCCAATACCCATAGGAGCGAACGCTCCCGCTCCGCCCGACGGGTTGGAGGCATCCGCGCCGGACTCGATCGCCCAGTCATGCGGCAGAGACAACGTGCGCCAGGCATGATCGTCCGCGGAGGGCTGCTCACCTCCGGGAGCGTCACCGAGGTGAAACTTCCAACCTTGATCGAAGAGCACTTCGGTGCGTGTGCATGGAGATGCAGCATGGGCTGCTGACGTTGCCGCAGCCAGCAGCGCGACGAGGAACAGCGAGATCGGGAGCCTCCGACGATTGACGATCATGCAGGACGGGTCCCATGCCTTGGTGAAAGAGATTATGTTTCGCCCGAGTTCCTGGAAGGATCTGAGCACGGCAGCTCTTCCCTGCTGGAGCAGCAGGAGTAGATCGGGCGGAATGAGCGCTGCTCACTCCGCCCGGTGGGTTGGGTCGCGACTAGAAACTGATGCGACCGGAGAATTGAAAGTCGCGGCTATCAGAAGACGCACTGGTGAGCGTACCGAACGTCGATGCGTTGATGTTCTGACCGATGCCGGAGGCGCTGCCACCACCACCGCCGCCGAAGGTCACCGAGTTCAGAATGTTCTGGCAATCGACGCCAAACTCAAACTTCACCAACTCGGTGATGTTGAAGTTTCTGCGCAGGCCTCCATTGATGCGGCCGTTGCTGGGAGCGCGGAGGTTGAAAGCCCCACCGCGAGGAGCATCACCGATCATGTAATTTCCGGAGTTGCAGAACGGCCCGGTGCTGGCCGTGCAGGCTGCGCCGCCCGCGCCCTCACCAGGTACCGTGTTGGTGACCGCACCGCTGAGGTAGCTGACCGTGCCGAGTGTCAGCGCCGTGACGCCATTGCCCCACTTGCCATTCTGGCGAATGCTCTTGCCGGTGAAGTTCGGGTTGACGTCAGGCATGCAGGTCCCCTGGCCAGGAAGTGTGGTCGAGGTGCAGGCCGATGAGGTGATGAAGAGCGGCACACCGGAGAGATACGTCGCTGTTCCGGAGAACACCCAGCCGCCCGCGAGCGCCCGCACCAGGAAGTTGTTGCCGCCGAGGTGCCCCTTGCCGAAAGGCAGCTTGTAGACACCGAAGACTGCGAGGTTCTGCGGTTGATCGAGCACCGAGATGGACCGGTCGATGCGATCGGCCTTCCAGGACTTGCCGCTGAGGATCGCGCTGCCGGGGATGTCATAGCCGGTGCGGATGGTGCCCGCGTCGTCGATCTCCTTGTTGTAGGTGTAGTTCACGTTAAGCGTCAGGCCGTGGGTGGGGCGGATCGCGAGCGAGAACTCGAAGGCGTTGTACGCGGCGTTGGCGGAGTAGAGGCCCCACGTATCGCCTGTGCTGGAGTACTGCGGCATCCACTTGAGGCCCTGGCCGATGGTCGCAATGCTGGAACCTGCGGTGGTAGCGGCAGCAGCGGCGAAGCCAGGGTAGGGAGTCGCGCAGCACCCAGCGACGATAGCCTGTGCCGCAGCGATGTTGGTGGGCGTCGCGGCCTTGGTGAGCAGCGCACCCAGCGGAAGGTAGATGGGATTGATCTCACCGGACTGCAGACCGCGAAGACCGGATGCGCCGGCGATGAAGTGGCTGATCGTTCCCGCGTAGTTGACCGTCACGGTGATGCTGTCCGTGATGGAGCGCTGCAGGCCGGCGTTGTAGAAGTAGAAGGTCGGTGTGCGGTCTCCGTAGTACGGATCCCCATAATTGATGCCCGCGGTGGACTTTACAAAGGCCCCCGAGCTGTTGACGAAGTTGCCCACGAGGCCTGTGCTCAACTGGCTCGTCGCCGACGGAGGTGTGATCGCCGGAAGGCTGTATCCAGGGCCGCCGAAGTTGGTGTTGTTCAGGTTGGCGTTGTAGCCGCTGTTGTTGAGATAGAACACCGGGCCAGCCGTGGGGCCGGCAGCATTCGCGGTAAAGCTTACAGGCTGGCTGAAGCCTGTTTGACCCGTGGCGTTGGCTGCCGCACCGCCGGTGCCTCCACCGTGCGAGTAGAGGATCGCTCCGCCAGCGCGCAGCACGGTCTTGCTGTCCATCGAGTAAGCAAAACCGAGTCGCGGACCGAAGTTCTTCCAGTAGGTATGCACCGGCGTATCGCAGCCGCAGCTTGCGCTGGAGCCGCCATAGTTACCGGCAAACTGGAATGAGCCCATGTTGCCCGTGTACGGGTTGGTGATGTTCGGGTTGAGGAACGACCAGCGATCCAGTGCTTCGCGGAAGCCCGGCATGTAGTCCCAGCGAAGGCCAACGTTGACGGTGAGCTTGGGCGTGACCTTGAAGTCGTCCTGGAAGTAAGGCGACATGGGGTGGTAGCGATCGCCAATGTCGGAGAACGGCTGCAGCGTGGTGCTGGTGCTGCCTACCGCACCGAGCATGTAGCTGGCGTAGGAGAAGCCGGTCGTCGCCGTCGCATAAGAGGTGCCCGTCACCTGCGCAGTCTCGTTGTTGCTCCACGCATAGGTGGTGGGCGAGGACGGGCTGTTGAAGCTGCTGAAGTTCTCCATCAGGTCCTGGAACTGGAAACCGATGTTGAGCGCGTGACGCCCGATGACCCACTCCACGTTGTCGAGAAGATCGTAGGTGTGCGTCACGGTCTTGTTGGTGATGTCCGGCTGCGACCACGCGGTCGGAGCGTTGGTGCCAGCGAAGCTCGAGCCGGGGAACTCGTCCGACGCCTGGCCGGGCGGGAGGCCCGTAATCCCCAGCGTTGTGGCTTCGTACTTCGAGATGCCCTCGGTGCTGTTCTGCGTCGGCGGCCCACCGAAGTACTGGTAGCCGATCTTGAACTGGTTGACGAGGTTCGGCCGGATGGTGAACGTGTGCTCGAGTTCGAGATAGTCGCCCACGACCGTGGACAACGTGGCCGCGAGGTAAGGAACCGGGAGATTCGCCGAGCCCGAGGTGTAGGGAACCGCATGACGGCGGCCGCTCGTGTAGGCCGCAGACAAGCGTTGGCGCGGAGAGATGTCCCAGTCCATCTTGTCCGAGACAATGTAGTTCTTGTAGCCGGTCGGGATGCCGCCAACATAATTGTTGGTGAGGTTCGTGTTGATCGGGGCAGGAAGGAACTGCTGCATCGCCTTGGCGAGAGGCGAGATCTGCGCAGCGGGGATGACGTTGCCTGGGAAGGCCGTGCGGGTGCACGTGGTGCCGTTGCAGCTCTGCGTGGAAGGATCGTAGATCACATAGTTGGGGGCGGTACCGGTGACGCCGCAGCCACCGTGAGCGGGATCGAGCAGCTCGCAGAAGTTGCCCTGACGCATCAGGGCGGTGGGCAGGGTATCGAAGCCATACGTAGGCGCCGACTGGGCGTGCACCTTATCCAGCGTGAACTGGAAGAAGAGCTTATCGCGGCCATCGAAGAGGTGCGGAATGCGGACCGGCCCGCCGAAGCTGATCGAAAGCTCGTTCTGGTGGTCGGCAGGCTTGGAGATATGCCCGTAGGAGTTGGGCGTTGAGTTCTGCGGGCCCTTCACGCCGGACGCATTGGTGATGGTGGCCCAGGGAGCGGAGAAGCCCCAGGTATCGAAGGCTGTGTTGCGGATGAAGTCGGCGACGGTGCCGTGGTACTTGTTGGTACCGGACTTCAGGTTGTAGTTCTCCAGCCCTGCGCCCTGATACTCGGCGGAGAAGCCGCTGGTAACGACCTTGATCTCGTCGATAGCCTCAAGAGGAATGACGTTGAACACGGGGCGGTTGTCGCCCTGTTGCGAGATGGTGGTGAGCGGAAGGCCGTCGACGTACAGCTCGCCAAGGCGGGTTGCCGTGCCACCGATGACCGACGAGCGGCTGCCCGGCTGCGCGCCGGGAAGAAGATTCGAGAACTGCGTGATGTCGCGCTGCTGATTGCCGGAGACGAGCAGCGGAAGCTCGAGGTACTCGGAGCCCTGGATGGTGCCGCCCAGCGTTGCGTTGGTGGTGTCGAGCGCCGGAGGTGCACCGGTGACGGTGACCGTCTCTGTCTGGCTGCCGGTCTTCAACGTCACGTTCAGGCCGAAGACATCGAGTGCGTTCACCTGAATGTTCTGTTGCGCGTGGGTCTGGAAGCCCTGCGCCTGGACCTCGACCGTGTAGTTTCCGGGCTGCAGCGGTGAGATGTCATAAAGTCCGCCCGAGGACGTGGGCCGCTCCGTCTTGACGCCGGTGTCAACGTTGGTCGCGATCACCCTGGCATTGGGAATGACGGCGCCGGTCGAATCGGTGACGGTTCCCTGGATCGCACCCTGACCGCCCGACTGGGCGAAGGTTGCAGTCGCTGGAAGCAAGATCAGAATCAGGACGCCGAGCCATGCCACGAGCTGCCTGGACAAGGGGGGAACAGGGGTGGTGCGATTGCGGAAATACATCCGTAGGTCTCCTCGAAGGACTTGCGATCACCCGATCTGTTCGCAGGGAAAACCCCTGCGCGAGGTCAGCATGGACGACGATTCGCCGAGCTCTGATCGGTGCTTGTTTGTGCGAGGAGAATCTTAGGAGCGGGATTTTGAGACGGTCATCTGACTTTAGTCAGAGTGGAGTGAAAATAATTTACCTATTGCAGAACACACGACACGGCGCGTTAGGGAAAGTATCCGGGTGGCACCCTAGCTTCCGAAATAGTTCTTTATTTTCTTAGAGATGGACAAATCCGCGTCGCAGGGCGATGAGCACAGCCTGGGTCCGGTCTTTGACGCCCAGGCGCGACAAAATCACCCCGACATGGCACTTCACCGTGCCTTCGGTGACGCCCAGCTGCTCGGCGATGGCGCGGTTGCTGTTTCCACCCGCCATCAGCCTGAGGACCTCGCGTTCGCGGACGCTGAGCTCGTCGTTGTCGGTGCGCTTGCGGACGGCCCGGGAGATCTCTGCGGGCAGGTACACCTGCCCCTGCTGGACGCTGCGGATGCCCTGCAGCAGCTGCTCGTGCGGCATGCCCTTGATGATGTACGCGGCAGCTCCGGCGAGCAGCGCCTGGTAGATGTCCTCGTCGCCCTCGTAGGTGGTGAGGACGAGCACCTTGACGTCGCCAAAGCGCTTGCGAAGCTCGCGGATTGCCTCGACGCCGGTGATTCCGGGGAGCTTGAGGTCCATCAGCGTCACGTCCGGCCGGAGCTGTTCGTAGAGACCGAGCGCGTCACGTCCACTGCCGGTCTGCGCGACGATCTTCATGTCCGGCTGGGAGCTGATGATGGCGGCCAACCCGGCGCGAACGATGGGGTGGTCGTCGACCAACAGGATGCGCGTTGGTTCCGGGGCTTCGCTCATCGGCTCTCCTGTTCGGGACGGACGGTACGAACGTTGCGCTCGTAAGGCACGTGAAGCTCCACCATCGTACCTCGGTCGCGGGCGCTGTCGATGCGGCAGGTTCCGCCAATGCGCTCCATGCGCTCGTGCATGCCGAGAAGACCGAAGTGCTCTCCGCGGTCGTCAGTCGATCCTGCCGTGAAGCCGCTGCCGTCGTCGCGGATGCTGACCAGGACCGAGTCCGTGACGTAACGCAGGCTGAGCCGGATGTGCTCTGCGCCCGCGTGAACAAGGGCGTTGTGCAGGGCTTCGCGGACGGTCATAAAGAGCTCGTGCTCGGCCTCGACGTTGAGCGAGAGCGCCGTGCCATCGCTCTCGAACTCCACCCGTTTGCCCTGGATGGTGGTGATGCGGTCCAGAAGCGACCGCAACGAGTTGGAGAGATTGCCACCTTCGTGCGGATGCCGCAGGTTCCAGATGGCGTCGCGAGCTTCGAGGATGGTGACGGCGATCTGCTCGCGGGCGCTGTTGAGCAGGTTGGCCTCGTCGGTGGGGACGTCATCGGCGCCCACCGGTGCGTGGCGAATGGCAATCGCCTCGAGGAGCGACGACACACCAATGCAGCCCTGCACGACCGTGTCGTGCATCTCGCGAGCGACGCGGTTGCGCTCCTCGGCGACAAGCCGGAACCGCAGCATGACCTGCCGAACACGCATCCGGTGGCCCGCCCAGATCGCGAGCAGCAACGCAACGAGGCAGGCAACGAGGAATGCGGGCTGGCGATAGAAGTGCGTCCGTTGAACGATGGGAAGCTCCAGCACCGTCGCTCCCGGAGCGTCCTTCCAGCTGGCTTCGACGCGATAGGTGTAATGGCCCGCGGGAAGGTTGGTATACGTCGCCGATTGCAGCGGCGAGATCGCAACCCAGTCCGGGTCGAAGCCGATGAGCCTCCGGCGGAGCTGGAGGCCGGGCCGGGCACTCAGCGCGATGGGTGGAGCATCGATGACCAGGGTCTTCGCGGAGGGCTGCAGAATCACTGGCCCCTTGACGGCGACGCGCTCGCCATCGACGAGCACCTGTCCCAGCATGATGGGCGGAGGCGCACCGTCGTGCCTGGGGTTCGAAGCCTGGATATGAAGCGGGCCCTCATTGGTGGTGAACCAGGCGCCTCCGGAGCGATCCAGCTCCGCGGTCGAGGCCGCACCGCTGCCCAGCTCGGCACCCGTCTCGAGCGAGACGGCGAAGATCTCCGGGTTGAAGAGGCGCTTGTCCTTGCCTGCGGCGAGGCTTTCGAAGCTGGAGCGATCGGCCCGGACGACGGTGGTCGGGCCGCCCAGCCACATGCGGTGGTGCCCGTCCTCGAGAATGGTGAGGATGGCCGGGGCGTTCATGTCGGCTTCCAGCCGGATGTGCTGGAGCTGGTTGTCGTGCCAACGAAACAGACCGCTCTCGGTTCCGATCCAGAGCGCGCCGTCATCGCTGACATGAATGGCAGAGACGGCGTGGCTCCCAAGGGCGTCCGCTGCGGGCGCGGCAACGAACGCGCCGTTCCGAAGCAGCGAAAGCCCGTGGTAGGTTCCCACCCAAAGTTCGCCGGGTGCTCCGGCAGCCATGGACAAGGTGGGCGCGTGGGGGGCTCCGGGAACGTTCTGGAAGCTGGTGACGTGCCCGTCGCGCCAGTTGGCGACGCCGCCGTCGGAGGCGATCCAGACGCCGTCAAAGGGTGTCTCGAGGAAGCCACGAATGTAGTTGGTGCCGATCTCGGAGGTGTAGTGGTCGATGTGTCCGCCCGGCGCAATACGATAGGCGCCTCGGCCCAGCGTTCCGACCCAGAAGGCGCCGGAGCGTTCGCGCATCACGCTATGGATGGCGAAGCCCGTGATGGAGGGAAGGTTCACCGGTTCCATGCGGCCGTTCCGGATGTGCGTCAACCGGCGCGAGCAGACCCAAAGTGAGTCGTCGGCATCCACGGCGACCGAACCGAACTCGGAGTCGATCGCGCCGGGAACCCGGGTAAGGTGCATCCCGGTGGCGCTGAAGCGCGTGAGACCGGACTGCGTGCCTGCCCAAAGGTCATGGCTGCGGTCCTCCGCAAGGGCCAGCACGGAGTTGCTGGCGAGCTGGTCGGGAGCGCGGGCACGGGTCACGGAGCCGTTCTCGCTGAGCAGATAGAGCCCTTCGTCCATGGTGCCGACCCACAGCTGGCGGTGGCTATCGACGAGCAGAGACAAGGCGCTGCCGAGGACGCGCGGCTCCTTGGTCGCGACGGAGCCAACGCCATCCGGCAGGTGGTAGAGACCACCGAGCGTGGCTATCCACAGCGACTCACCCGAACCCTTCGCCATCGACCAGATACGGAGCGAGCCCTTCTGCTGCGGCAACGCAACCTCCTGCCAGGAGATCGTGCCAAGGCCGGCCGAGGCGTCAATATGGAGCAGCCGGCTGCCACCGGCCCACACGCCGCCATGACCATCGCCGACGATCGCATGGACGGCCGCGCCGTGGATACCACCCCTGTCATCGATGCGGGAGAAGTGCTCTCCGGAATCGAGCCGGTAGAGGCCGTTATCGGTGCCGGCCCAGATGCGCCCAGCCTCGTCCTGATAGAGCGCTCGAATCAGGCCGTTGGCGATACCGGCCCTGGTGTTGTACGTGCGGCCGCCGCCGGGAAACAGATGCACCACGCCCCCGCCCTGCGTGCCAAGCCAAAGGCTGCCGTCGCGGACGACCAGCACGCAGTCGACGCCAAAGTCGTGCAGTGCGGGCGCGAGATCCGCGCCGTAGTCGATGAAGTGATAGCCGTCAAAACGGACGAGCCCGAGTCGCGTACCCAGCCATAGATATTGGTCCGGCGTCTGCGCCATCGACAGGATCACCTGGTCGGGCAGGCCATCCTGGATGCTCCAGACGCGGCTGGTCATCCAGTCCAGCCTGCTCTGCGCGTGGATGGGCCCGGCTGAAAAGAAACCTGCAACGAGCGACGCGAAGCACACGAAGAAACGGCTGATGGCGAGGCCCAGGGAAGACGATCTCTTGCGTCGCAGTGGAGCTCTCCGACACTGGAAGCTCTGGCCGGGGCGTGATGCCGGAGGGCCCGCCAGGGAGGTGGGCGGCCCTGCTCGTGACAGGCGGGCCATCGTATGGAAGCTCCTCATCCTGGACAGAGATTTCACTCTATCTATACAGCATGTCGTTGAGCCACATTCCGCCGCGCAGCCTTCGGCGATCGGACGATTGCGAAACGCCCCGACGCCGGACTTACCTGCCGTTCTGTCGTTCGGCCAGAGCGGCCCGGAGCGTCTGCGCGACCGATGGGAGATGCTGCGAGTCGAGGATGTCGGCGTGCCTGCCGGAGACCGGGTGATAACGCACTCCCTTGCGGGCAAGGCGGTTCCAGTAGCCCGGCCAGCGGCCGAACGAATCTTCCGCGACGAACATGTCCAGCGTGCACGAGAGGGGCCTGGGCTTATAGGGCAGCGCCAGCACCCGGTAGAAGTCCGTGAGCAGTTCCTGGATGTCCTTCGCGGGGTCGAGGGGCGCGGCCTCTGCGCCGTGGGCGCGGCTGAGTCGGCGGAGGACGGCAGTGGTCACTCTCGGGGCCCGCGCGCGAACGTACGCCACGCGCTTGCTCCAGGGGAGATGACTGAGCCTTCGCAGGTGGATCATGGCGCGCGAGGGTGGATCCATCATCGCAATGCGCGTGTACAGCGCCCAGAACTTCGATCCAACGGGTCGCGTGTCGAACAGCCCCAGCATACCGACCTCGCGACCGGCCGCCTCGAGTTGGCGGGCGACCTCGATCGCATAGACGCCTCCGAGCGAAAAGCCCAGAAGGAAAAACGGCCCTTCCGGCTGGAAGCTGAGCATCTCCGGGATATAGCGCGCCACTGCGTCTTCAATCGAGGCCGGCAGGCTGCCATCGGGGTCCACTCCCTGCAGGCCAAAGATGGGCTGATCCTCGCCGAGGAGCCCGGAGATGTTGCGGAAGACGTAGAGGTCGCCCTTGAGGCCGTGTACGCAGAAGAGCGGGGGACGCGTCCCAGCGGCATGCAGCGGCACGATGTGACGAGGCTCCGCTCGCCACCTCTCGCTGCCGAGCCGCTGCGCGAGCTGCTCGATGGTGGGGGACTGGAAGAGAGCCGCAATGGGGAGGCGGATCTTCAGGCGGCGATCGATCTCCGCAATGAGGCGCGTAGCCAGCAGGGAGTGCCCACCAATCGCAAAGAAGTTGTCGTCTCGTGCAATCCCCTCCACCTCAAACAGCTGCCGCCAGATGAGGGTGAGCTCGCGCTCCAGAGGTGTGACGGGGCGCGCGACAGATTCTTCCGGGATGGACTGTTCCGGCCGAGGTGCCGGCAATGCGTTGCGGTCGAGCTTGCCGTTCAGCTTCAGCGGGAGCGACTCCACCCAGACGAAGTAGCGGGGCGCCATATACGCCGGAAGGCTGGACGCGACGCGTGCGCGAAGAGTCTTCGATTCAGGCCGATCGTGACCGGAAGCAACGAGATACGCCACCAGCTCCTTTTGTCCTGCGGTCGGCGACCAGGTAACGACGGCCACGTCGCGCACCTCGGGCTGCGAACGCAGAGTGGCCTCGATCTCATACAACTCCACCCGGAAGCCGCGGATCTTCACCTGCGCGTCGGAGCGCTCCAGGAACTCGAGGTTGCCGTCCTCGCGCCAGCGGGCACGGTCTCCGGTGCGATAGAGCTTCGCACCGGGATGGGCGATGAAGGGATCGGCGATGAAGGGATCGGCGATGAAGCGCTCCTCCGTGAGCTCCGGCTGGTTGAGATACCCAATGGCTACGCCGTCGCCGCCGGTGTAGAGCTCACCGGCTACGCCGATCGGCACCGGCTGCAGGACTGCGTCAAGAAGATAGACCTGCGTGTTGGCGATGGGCCGTCCGATGGGCACGCTGGGAGTGAGGTCCTCGGTACCGGTGAACGGGTAGCAGGTCGTGAACGTGGTGTTCTCGGTAGGACCGTAGGCGTTGATGATTCTGCAACCGGGAAGAGCCTCGAAGGCGCGGCATGCATGCGTTGGCGAGAGGATATCCCCACCGGTAATGAGCTGCCGCAGCGGTCTCAGGTCGTCGAGCCGCTCGTCCACCAGGGCGTGAAAGAGGCCGGTCGTAAGGAAGGTCGAGGTGACCTTGTGAGCGCGGATCGTCTCGCCGATGTCGAAGAGGCTGAGTGGGCCGGGAGGAAACAGGACGACGCGGCCGCCATTCAGCAGAGCTCCCCACAGCTCAAAGGTCGCGGCGTCGAAGGAGAGCGGTGAGATTTGCAGCAGCGTGTCGCCGGAGCCAAGGGGTACCGCAGCATTGTTCCGCACAAGACGGACGACACCCCGATGTGGCACCAGCACAGCCTTGGGCACGCCAGTCGAGCCCGACGTGTAATTCACATAGGCTGCGTCAGTCGCGACGACGGAACGTGTTTCGACGAACTCTCGAGGTGTTGGCGACTCCAACAGATCTTCGACTGCCAGCACGGTCTGGCCATTTAGGGCGGCTGGTGTTTCGCTTCCGCGGGGTACAAGGATTGCCAGCGGTGCGGCATCGTCGAGCATGCCCCGCAGGCGCTCCTCGGGGATGTTCTCTTCGAGCGGCCAATACGCCGCGCCGGACTTCAGAACTCCCAGCAGTGCGATGACCGCGTTGAACGAACGCGGAATGCTGAGGCCGACCAGCTTGCCCGGCCCCGCACCACAAGCCTTCAGCTGCAGCGACAAGCGATCCGTGAGCCGGTCGAGCTCGCCGTAGGTGAGAGTCTCGCCCCCGGCAACGACAGCAACTGCACCCGGAGCCTTCGCCGCCTGCTCCGTGAACAGCTCATGCACGCAAGCATCGCGCGGGTACGCGGTGGCGGTGCGGTTCCACTCCGTCACCACGAGCTGGCGTTCGTGCGCGGGCAGAAGGTTCAGCGTAGCGATGGACTGGTGTGGATCCGCCGCGATGGAGCGCAGCAGCTCCTGCCAGTGCTCCAGGATTCTCGTGCCGTGCTGCGGAGAAAAGAGGTCGGTGCTGAACTCGAGCTGCGCCGCGAAGCCATCGCGGTGTGGGCGCATGGAGAGTGCGAGGTCGAACTTCGCGGTATGCGTCGGAACGGCATATTCACAGGCGTCCACGCCGGGCAGCGTCAACGCCAGGCTGGAGTTCTCCTGCAGAGCGAAGCTCGCCTGAAATAGGGGCGTGCGGGATGGATCGCGCACGGGATCGCAGAGCCTGACGAGGAGGTCAAACGGCATCGCCTGGTGCTCGTAGGCTTCGAGCGCAGTCGGCTTCACGCGCCCGAGCAGATCGACGAAGCTGGGCGCACCCGAAACATCAGTCCGCAGGACCAGCGTGTTTGCGAGGTAGCCGATGAGCCCTTCGACCTCCGGCAAGGGGCGATTGGCCGCGGGCACGCCGACAGTCAGATCCGTCTGGCCGCTATAGCGCCACAGCAGCACATCATACGCAGCGAGCAGCACCATGAAGAGCGTCGAACCGTGCGCGTTCGCCAGCGACTTCAACCGGTCCATCAGCGCGTGGTCAAGAGGTAACGCACACGTCTCTCCGCGATAGCTCTTCACCGCTGGCCGGGGATGATCGCCGCCCAGATCCAATGGCTCCCCGAGGCCCTTCAGCTGCCGCTGCCAGTACTCCGTGGCGGCGGCGAGGGTTCCACTCCTGGCGTGTTCTGTCTGTAGCGCCGTGTAGTCGGCCAGCTGCACCGGCAGCGCCGGCAGTGCATCGGGAGAACCTTGCAAGAGGGCTGCGTAGGCGACGGAGAGGTCGCGGCAGAGGTTGGCACCGGACCAGCCGTCGGAGACGATGTGGTGCGACGCGAGGAGAAGGTAATGCTCGGTCGTCGAGAGGGAAGCGACGCTTGCTCGCAGCAGGGAGGGGCAGGACCGAGCACCAGCGGTGAGATTGAAGGACCGCGCGGCCGCGGCTTCGATCCAACGCTCGGCGAGTTCCCGACGTTGCGCTTCGGCCAGGCTGGCCTCGGCCGGCGGCATGCATTCGAGCTTGAAGTTGCAAGCGATGGAAGGCGGCGAGACCCGCTGAGTGAGTCCTCCCTCTTCGCTGGCAAAGGTGGTGCGCAGAGAGTCATGACGCTCCACCACGCGTTGCAGGGCCAGTTCCAGCAGGTCGAGCCGCAGTGCACCGTGGAGGCGAAACGCGCGCGGTGTGGAGTAGAGCGGAAGACCACCCGTCAGCTGCTCGAGGAACCACATCCGCTCCTGATCGCTGGAGGCTGGGTAGATGGAGACCTCGAAACCTTCCGGCGTAACCTCAACGCGCTCCGGAACCGCGCGAGGAATTGCGGTAGCGGCCTCAGAGGTCCGCTTCGCAGCCCGCTGCTCGCCGGAGGCTTTTTCCTGCAGCCTGCGAGCCAGGAGCGCCCGCTGGGCGTCGTTCAGTGCGGCCAACCGGCCCTTCAGGTCGCGCGCGTCGCTGTCAGGATTCATGTCGCTCTGGTGGCGGGCGCCCGGAAAAGCTCGATCACCCGCTGTCATTGGTGTGAGGATTCTATCGTCACACCCCGGCTGCGCGCGGTGACGGGATCACAGGCTAGGTTGTGGGAGGCGTTTCGCCCAGCAGCTCGGCCTGCTCTTCCGGCGTGAGGTCGGCGATGGCTGCGGCCAGCGCCTCCAGCTCGCGCTCCACCACCAGAGCATCCAGCCGGGCGGCCAACAGCTTCGGCGTCGGTTCATGGAAGAGCAGGGATGCGGCGATGGCGACGCGGAGCTCCCGGGCAAGCCGTGATGCCACCTGTGCGCCGCGGAGCGAATCGCCACCGAGCATAAAGAAGTTGTCGTTCCGGCCCACGCGATCAAGCCCGAGGACCTGAGCGATCGTTGAGGCGACGAGCTCCTCTGTGGAGGTCGTGGGATCTTCATAGGCGATGCCGAGGAAAGCCTCCAGCCTCGCCGCCATGCCGATGCGCTGGATCTTGCCGGTGGGCCCAAGGGGAATGGCGTCGACCTTCACGACGCGGCTGGGAACCTTGAAGTCGGCGAGCCGTTCCAGGAGGAAGGCACGCAGCTCAGCTTCCGTCACCGAGGCGCCGGCATGCAGCACCACAGCCATGGCGACATCTTCGCCGAGCGACGGATGCGCCACCGCAAAGGTGACGGCCTGGCGCACCGCGGGATGGCAGAGCATCACCTCGTCGATCTTACGGGGAACGATCTTCTCGCCGCCGCGATTGATGAGCTCCTTGAGACGACCCGTAAGGAACAGGTAGCCCTCGGGATCGAAGTAACCCTGGTCGCCGGTACGAAACCAGCCATTCGTGAAGGCAGCCTCGTTCGCGGAGGGATTGGCTTCGTAGCCACAGGTCACGTTCGTCCCGTGGATGCTGACCTCACCCGTCGCGCCTTGGGCGAGCTGGTTGCCCTCTTCATCCAGGATGACGATGCGCGGCCCCGCAGGCAGACCCACCGAGCCGGGCTTCCGCGCAGCAGGGGGCAGCGGATTGGATGCCATCTGGTGCGCCGCCTCGGTCATGCCGTAGGCCTCGATGACAGGAACGCCAAACGCGTCCTCGAGCCCTGCCATGACGGCCGGTGGAAGCGAGGCGGAGGAGGAGCGAATCAATCGCAGGGACTTCGTCCGCAGAGGCGTGGTGCGTGCCACATCAAGGAGCGCCTGGAAGGCCGTCGGAACGGAGCTGAACCATGTGGGCTGCCAGCGCTCGAGCCATAGCGGGAACTGGTCCGCCCGGAATGGCCCGGTACAGACGCAGCTGCCACCCACGCTGAGAGCAGCCAGCATGCAGACGAGCCCATGCACGTGGAACAGGGGCATCGTCGAAAGGCTGACGTCGGCCTCGGTGAGGTGCAACGTCGCGGCGACGTTGCGAGCGGAGGCGCAGAGGTTCCGGTTGCTGAGCGGCACACGCTTTGGCCGGGACGTCGTACCGGAGGTGTGGAGCAGCAGAGCGACGTCCTCGCTATCGCTGAAGTCCAGCAGAGCATCGACGCCCTGAAGAGCATGGCCATCGGCCACCACGCGACCGCCATCCTGCAGGAGAGCGAGCTCGAGGACGGGGATCCCCAGTGTTTGCGCTGCAGCGCGGGCGGGAGTCTGGAAACCCTTGGGGACCAGCAGGGCCTGCGCGGAGAGATCCTGCAGGTTGAACTGGAACTCGGCGAGAGAGTAGGCGGGGTTGAGCGGAGCGGCAGCAGCTCCTGAGCTCACAGCGAGGAACGCGACGGCGAGGTCCGGGCTCTGAGGAAAGACCATGGCGACGCGGTGTTCGCGGCGGATACCCGCTTCGCGCAGATCGCGCAAGACTGTACCGACGTGCTCGCGGAGTCGCCGGTGAGACAGCTCGACTCCGCCGTCTCCCGCGATTGCGATGCGCGAACCGAACAGCTCCGCGCTCTGCTTCAACTGACCTTCAAGACTGCTCTGATCCAGCATCTGCTCCGGGCCCCAATGGCAAAATCGTCCGTCTGTGCACATCGCGAGCCGGGTGTATCTGAGGCTACTCTGTGAGGTATGCCTGCGGCAATGTTGCGTCGTGCACTGCTGGCTTCGTTGGCGGCTGCGTCTTACGGCAGCTGGGCTTCGCAGGCCGCTGGCCTGATCTCACCCGTTGGAGGACTGCTCGATGATTGCTCGGTCTGACACTGCAGCGGGCACTTCGTTTGAGCCCTTCAGGTTAACGTCAGCCGCACTCCAGAGGGTCGTTCGGATCGATACTGCTCCGGACAATGGTGTGAGGACAAGCACGTTCAGCAGCCGGGAGCAGGCGATGCAGCGACGACGCGGCGAGTTTGCTCTGGGCAGGGAGATCGCTGCGCAGCTGCTTGCAGAGCTGGGCAGTGCGGAGACGGCTGTCGGGGTAGCGGAAGATCGCTCGCCTCTATGGCCCGCTGGCTTCATCGGTTCGATCACTCACACAACGACGTGGTGTGGCGTGGCCGTTGCGCTGCGTGATGAAGTCCGTGGGATCGGAATCGACATCGAGCGGATGGTAAGTGAGAAGGACTCGGCTGCGGTCTCGGCGGTGTGCCTGAACGCGGCCGAGCGGCGGCTCATCGCGAGCTGTGCCGACCCTCTGCGGGCCATCACGATCTGCTTTGCTGCGAAGGAGTCACTTTTCAAGTGCCTGAATCCGGTGACGGGCACATGGTTCGACTTTCTCGAGGCAGAGGTCACGGGCCTCGACATGGAAGGCGGCAATGTTGCATTGCAGCTGCTGCGATCGCTCAATGCCGAATTTCGCGAGGGTTCTGTGTACGCCGCGCGCTGCAACGTCATCGACAAGCATGTCTTCCTGTCCGTCGAGCTGATGTAAGCGCTCTGCCTGGCACAAGAAAGATGGTGTGGCGCAAAGCTGCCGCGCCACACCATCGTCGATTCCCCGGGTTTGCTGCTACTTGAGGCCGTGCTTCGCTGGCGTGGTGTTGTTGTTGGCGAAGTTGTAGAGCTCGTCGACGATAGACTTCTCCGCACCGGCCATGCCGTAGACCTTGCCCGAGCCTTCGATCACCCAGAACTCGTTCGCTGCGTGAGCGCGGCCACCGTAGCCTGCAGAGCCACCAGCGATGGGAAGCCCGATCGGCGTGGTGCCGGGGTCGCCCTGCTTGCCGTTGGTGAAGAGATAGCCGGGCCACGCGCCACCCATGTTCGTGTCCTCGGCGTCCATGGTGGTGGTCTTGCTCAGCGGCGGAGTCCACGGGATGCCGAACTTGTCGAACATCTGCTCGACAGAGTGGGCGACGTCGGTGTCGAAGTCCATGGAAGACCAGGGCTGGTCGCCGATGAGACGAAGCTGTACGTCCTTGTAGCCCTGGCTGTCGAGCCGCGCGCGAATCTTCTTGAGGATGTCACCGCTGTTCATGTCCGGCACGTAGCGGATGCTGTGCTTCGACGTGATCTTGTTCGGAAGGATCGCGCCCGAGCCGCCGGCATACATATTGCCGCCCCAGATGCCATCGAGGTTGAAGGCGGTGCCGAAGCTCGACATCTTGAGGACGGTATAGGGATCGTCGGAGATGAAGCGGGCGACACCGACGTTGTCGGCCATCTTCTTGAGATCGACCTTGCCGGCGGCTTCGTGGAGACGCTTGTCGGTGGCGGGATCGATGGGCTTGATGTTGTCCATGAAGCCGGGGATGGTGGGGGTGTTGCCGTCCTTGCCGATGAGGCTGCCCAGCATGAGGATGTGACGCCACGCCGGAGAATCGGTGGAGCGCTTGAAGATGCCATGGATGTCGGACACCGTGGGACCGCGGCCCCAGGCCGTGCCGCTGGTGGTGAGCTCGATGTACATCAGGCCTTCGGACGCGCCCATGATGGAGGCCGCGCGTGCGCCGTTCTGGCCGCCGAACATGAGCATCGCATCGGCGCGCTTCAGCAGGTCAGGATGCGTGGTGACGAACTTGTTGAGACCCATCGACATGCGTTCTTCGTCGCCCTCAGCGATGACGATGAGGTTGACCGGGAGCTTGCCGTTCGCCGCTTTGATGGCCTGGAAGGCGTTCCACTGCGTCATCTCCGGGCCCTTGGAGTTGACCGCGCCGCGACCGATGAGCACCTTCTTAAAGCCGGGATCGATGCCCGCAGTCTTGCCGTCGACGAGGCGCGCCTCAAACGGAGGAGCCACCCAAAGCTCAGGCTGCGTGACGGGCATGGTGTCGTACATCCAGTAGACGAGCAACGTCTTGGGAGCGCCTTCATTGCACTCAGCGTAGACGACGGGGTTACCGGGCTGGCCCCACTTGGTGATGCCGACGTCGTTGATCTGAGTCTTCTGGCAGCCGAGCTTGTCGAAGAAGCCCTTCACCATCTCGGGCGACTCCTGCATGCCTTCGCCGGAGTTCGAGATGCTGGGCTGCTGGATCCACTTCTGCAGGTTCTCGACGTGCTCATCAATGTGGGCATCGATGTAGTCGAAGGCTTTCTTTTCTTCGGCCGGCATCTTGCTGGTGTCGATCTTTACGGTTTCATCGCCGTAGGGGCGAATGCCGAGCTTGTGCACGGGAGCGGAAGCCACAGATTTGGCCTTCTCCTTCGTACAGCCACTCAGTCCAGTGGCGGCGATAAGGCATGCTGCAAGATACCGATGGCGCATATTCACTCCAGGAATCACTTCAGAGACGTGGGTTTACGCAACACTGACAAGGCAGAATGAGGCTCTGGACTGCACGGCGAGAGCAGACGGGCAAGGGTCCCCCAGCGGCGCACGCGCGCGGAGGCCCGATAGAACAACATGAGTTGCAAGCTTGCCGAGAAGTGTATCGCATCGCCGGACGGCGCGGGGCGCAGCCCAGGCTTCAACGGCAGCGACAAGTTTGGCGAGCGCCGGGCTCCCTGGCTCCCTGCAACGATGTGTCATCCCGAGCGAAGTCGAGGGACCTGCAGTTTGCCAGCACAGGCAAAGATGCCGGTTTCTCCACTACGCGGGACGAGCAACCGCCGGGTTGACGTCCACGTGAGCCGCGAACGTTGGCACAGGTTCGTCCCGCTCCGGTCGAAAGGACACATCGGGTGGTGGCCGGAGATTGCCGGGGCGGCGCGGGCCCTAGACGCCGGCGGGCACAGGTTCAGGCTCACGCGTGACCGCGGCAGCCGGTTTGAAGCTCATGCGGATGCCGTTCTTCGGGCGGAGGATGACCATGGCGCGCTCTTCGATGTCCTGCCCGGGGGCCAGTACGAAGTCGTACCGGCGCAGCAGCGTGCTCAGGATCATGAGGATCTGGAGCATCGCGTACTGGTTGCCGATGCAGATGCGCGGGCCGCCGCCGAAGGGCAGGTAGGTGAACGGCGTGCGCAGCTTGTCGTTCTCTTTGGCCATGCGCTCAGGCCGAAACTCTTCAGGACTGTCCCAGCGGCTCTTCGCATGGTGTGCGCCGTAGACGTAGACGATGACCATCGCCCCTGCGGGAATGACGGTATCGCCGATGCGGTCTTCGTTGATCGCCATGCGGTCGACCATCCAGAACGGCGGATAGAGCCGCAGCGCCTCGGCGATGACCTGCGAGGTGTACGGGAACTTCATGACATCGCCATGGGTGAGCAGGTTGTCGCCCAGGACCGCGTAGAACTCCTCGCGCACGCGGGCGAGGCACTCGGGATGCTGACTCATGAGGTAGAGGAGCCATGAGAGGCCGTTGGACGAGGTCTCGTGTCCGGCGACGAGCAGCTGCATGCTCTCGCTGAGGACCAACTCATCGGTCATGCCTTCGCCGTCGGCGTAGCGTGCATCCATCAGGCTTTGCAGCATGTCGCTGCCGGGCGGCTGGTGGCGACGCTGCTTGATGATCTCGAGCAGCACGTTGTCCGCGCTGACGCGCATATCTTCGTGCTTCTTCAGCTCTCCTGAGGCCGCGAACCAAGGATTCAGATAGGGTTGCAGCGTCTGGCGGACGATGAACTCCTGCACGGTGCAGATGGTGTGGCTGACGAGATCGATGTCCTTGCGGTCCAGCTTGGCGCCAAAGAGCGACCGCGCCACCATCGCGAAGGTCATCTCCATCAGCTGCGGATAGATGTCGACCGGCCCAGCCTGGATGCGGCGGTCGAACTCGGCCATGGAGGCGTCGAGCGAGTCCTGCATGATGGCCGTGAGGGCGTCGAGTTGCTTGCGGTCGAAGCCCTTCTGGATGAGGCGGCGCTGGTCGCGCCAGGGCTGGCCTTCGGTCGTCAGCAGGCCCTTGCCGAGGAAGTGGCCCATGCGCTTCACCTGGATCTCGGACTTCTGGTAGTTCTCGGCGTTGGTCTTCAGCACGTGCTGAATGACGGCCGGATCGATCGTGACGATCGCTTCCTTGAGGCCGCCGAGATAGAACCGGAAGGTGTCGCCAAACTCCTCGGTATAGGTCTGAAGGACCGTGACGGGATTGCGCGCGATCGCGGGCGAATCCTTGAAGGAGCGGAAGCGGGAGACTGCTGGTATGGATGCGGACAACGTCACACCTCGCCGCAGGTACGGGGCTGCCGGTTATGGCGAAGGACAGAAGTCTTGCCTTGCAGCTGTACCTGGGGCCTTACATCGGAGATCAAGCTCGGGAGATTGGGAAGCCCAGGACGGGATCAGGACCAGGTTCCGTCGCCCAGTTGCTTCAAAAGTATCAGGTGATGCCAGATCGCGCGCGTCATGGTGGGGTGCTGGCGGTAGGGCACATTGAACTCGGCTGCGGTCTCCTTCACGATCTTCGTGAGCGGAGCGTAGTGCGTGTGGCAGACGAACGGGCAGAGGTGGTGGACGACGTGATGGTTGAGGCCACCGGTCAACCAGCCGACCATGGGGCTGGTCGTGGCGTAATCGGCCGTCGTCGCGAAGATGTGGTACACCCCGTTCTCGAACTCGTTGCGGCCCTCGGGGAAGTAGGTGCTGTCCACCGTGTGGGTCGTCTGGAAGACCAGCGCCACACTCAAGCCGACGATCAGGTGCACCATCAGGAACGCTCCGGCGACTACCAACATCGGCATGTGCAGGAGGAGCACCGGGAGAACCAGCATGTACGTGAGGTAGAAGGCTTTGCCGGCGAACAGGATGACGTACTCGCGGGCCGGGTGCCTGGTGCGGGTCAGGTAATCGTGCTCGGGCTTGAAGAAGCACTCGAAGTCTCGGACAAAGACGTAATCGAGCGAGAACACCGCGTACAGGAAGAGCGCGTAGATGTGCTGGAAGCGCTGCAGGGGCCGGAGCGGCTCGTGGGGCGTAAACCGGAGCAGGCCGCGTCCCGTCAGAGCATCGTCCTCCCCGTGCACATTGACGCACGAGTGGTGGCCACGATGATGCAGGATCCGCCACATATACGAGTTGATCCCACACACATCGAAGACGTAGTTGAGCGCCTTGTTCACGGTCGCGGTGGAGGAGATGGCGTTGTGGTTGCTGTCGTGCGCGATATTCAGCAGGAGGAAGGTCTGGGCAAGCCCACCGAGAAGATAGAGAGCCAGAAACGAGGGCGTTGCGGGGTGAATCGCGTAGATCGCGACCCAGCTGCCAGCGAGCACCGCCAGGCCGACGCCGATCTTGATCCACATGGCGCTATTGGCTTTAGGCGAGAGGTTCTGGTCGGCGAAGTAGCGATCAAGGCGGCGACGGAGCACCTTGGGGAACGATGGATCGCCCGCAAGATAGACGCTCTCCGGCAGGGTCTCGTGGGAAACGAGGTCTTCCACGGCAGCGTTCGAAGCAATCGGGGTGCCAATGGGGGAAGTCACTGCCTGGGACATTACGGCCGTCTCCACAATCCTGTTGAAGGTTCTTCTGATTCCCGGTCCGGGCTACGAGTATTCTGTGCAATCAGCGGCCGGGGCGCAGCCAACCGTGGCCTGCAAGTGCTGATCGTAGCTGGGACGAGGACACGGATCAAGGTGTTTCACCCGGCGGTAGCGGGGTTTCCCGTTCCGACGAAAGATGGGGCCGGGTATCGGCACGGAGCGCCACAGGCTTGTAGCCTTTGATCTTGCCTCTGCTAGCATGGTCGGATACTGCACACGAATGGAGTGGCTCAAACCGCATCCGGAAACCCCGGAACCCGTCCGGCCGTCTGCTTTGTTTTCATCCGCAACTTGTTCGCCGCGGACACGACGGAAGATGCGAACCGAGTCCATTCCGTCCGTTTGTCCGATCCGGATTTGCCTGCATCCCCGTCTTTGTTCGACTCTGTAGGGAGATGCCGTGGGCTCTGGAAGCAGCGAAACACTGCAAGACTTCGGTTCAGGTATACCTATTCAACGCTCGAAGGGGCTTAGCTGATCTACTATGGCGTCGATTTTAGATGAACTGGACCGGCTGGGAGAGGAGCAACCACATAAGCTCCTGTTCTCCTATCTCGATCTGAACGGCAACACGCTCGAGAGCTACACGTATGCCTCGTTCCTGGCGCGCACCAAGGCGATCGCCGGCCACCTGCTGAAGGATGGCCGCTTCGTGGCGGAAGATCGTCTGCTTCTGGCATACCCTGCTGGTCTTGAGATGATCTGCGCGTTCTTCGGATGCATCCGCGCGGGATTAATTCCTGTGCCGGTGTACCCGCCGAGCTCCCGCGGCTTCCAGAGTGCGCTCTACAAAATGGTGCACATCGCCAAGGACTGCCAGGCTGCCGGGGTGCTGACCAGCAGCGAATACCATGCGTCGCTGAAGATCAACATGGCTCGCAGCGGCGTTGCGACCTCTGGCGTGGATATCGACTACATCTCCGGGATGCCGTGGATCGTGACCGAGACGTTTGAAGACCTCGTCCCGGGCGCCACCTATCCGGCCCCCGCGAAGATCCTGTTCCTGCAGTACACGTCCGGCTCCACGATGGAGCCCAAGGGCGTGATGGTGACGCACGAGAACATCGTGCGCACGGCCCCGCTGGTCATTGACCATTCGTCGCCGGTGATTGTCTCCTGGCTGCCGCAGTACCACGACATGGGCCTGATCGGTTGCTACCTCTACCCGGCCCTGCGTGGCGGAACCACCTACGGCTTCTCGCCGACGGACTTTATCCAGCGCCCCGTGCTTTGGTTCGAAACCATCAGCACCTATAAGGCGACCCACACGGCTGCTCCCAACTTCGCCTATGAGTACTGCCTCCGCGCAGGACGCATTCCGAAGGAGAGCATGGAGCTGTGCGACCTGAGCACGCTGCATGTGCTGATGTGCGCCGCCGAGCCCGTGAAGGCGGACACCTATACCCGCTTCCTCGAGGCGTTCCAGCCCTACGGACTCAAGGCCGAGGCCTTCTACGCAGCCTATGGGCTGGCGGAGAATACGCTGGCGGTCTCGCTGGAGGGCCGCAGGATCATCGCGGTCAGCAAGCAGGCACTGGCCATGGGCCGGGCGCGGCTCACGACCGAGGTCTCCGAGATCACTTCGTCCGCGCAGGTCGTGAGCTGCGGCAGGACGCTGCCCGGCATGGATGTTCGCATCGTCGAGCCCGAGCTCCACAAGGTGCTGCCGGACGGCGGTATCGGCGAGATCTGGATCGCGGGCCTCGGCAAGTGTGCGGGCTACTGGAACAACCCCGAGCTGACGCTGAAGCAGTTCCGCGCGCGACTGACCGACGACACACCGTACGATGATGGCTTCCTCCGCACCGGCGATATGGGCTTCTTCCATGAGGGCGAGCTGTACGTCTGCGGCCGCATCAAGGACATGATCATCCTGCGCGGACAGAACTACTATCCGCAGGACATCGAAGGCGTGGTGGAGCGGGCGTCTCCGCTGATCCGCGCGCATTGCGTGGCAGCGTTCCAGATCCACGAGGAGAGCGAACCTGCGCTGGCTATCGTCGCCGAAGTCAAGAACCCGTCGCAGATTCCCGACGCGCGCAAGATCGCCCAGGCGGTGCGTAACTTCCTCAACGTCGAAGTCGCGCTGATCTCCTTCATCGCGCCGCGTGCGATTCCGCGCACCAGCTCCGGCAAGATCATGCGCCACAAGGCCAAGCAGCTGTGGGTGGCAGGTGAGTTCAAGGTCCTGAACGAGTTCTCGCGCGAGAAGGATGCCGGAGCCTCTTCGGCTGGCTTTGAAAAGCAGACGCCGTTCGATGAACTCAAGGCTCGCTACAACCTGACGGGCAATGAGACTTACAACCTCGTCGACGCTGGGCTGGACTCTCTTGACCTCGTGGTCTTCATGCATGAGATCAAGGAGCTGCTGAAAGACAAGGGCGCCGATGTGCTGGCGCGGCAGGTCGATATCGGCGTCATCCAGCGGGTGAGCGTGGCCGAGCTGTTCCAGCTCGCGGAGCACCTGGAGAGCGCGCCCGAAGAGGCGATCGAGCATCTTCGTCAGTCGCTGCACGTCTTCCGTGAAGAGCAGCGCGAGACCGAGCGCAGGATGATGAGCGAAGATCGCAAGCTCGTCTTCGATCCTCCCGCACCGCTCCCGGTTCCAGTGGTGCCAGAGTCGCATCACATCCTGCTGACCGGCGGTACCGGCTTCATTGGGCCATTCCTGATCAAGAGCCTGCTGGAGCAGACGCGCGCGAAGATCTACGTTCTCGTGCGCGCCTCGGATGACGAGCAGGGCAGGCAGCGTCTGCGCGGCGCGATGGAGTCCATGGGCCCGTGCAGCCATTCGCTGATGCAGATGTTCGAATCGCGTGTGACGCCGTTGTGCGGTGATCTGAGCCAGCAGAATCTTGGCCTCGCCGCCGATGCGTGGGACTTCCTCGCGAGCGAGTGCGACACGATCTATCACAACGGCGCCACGGTGAACTACCTGTTCAACTACGACCGCATGCGCGACGCGAACGTGATGGGGACGAACGAAGTCCTGCGGCTCGCCTTTGAAGGCCGCGCGAAGGAGTTCAACTACGTTTCGACGACGTTCGTCTTCGGCTGGGCGGTGAAGGACGTGCTGTGGGAGACGGACTTCAACGAAGATCTGGAGCTGCTGGACTTTGGCTACAGCCAGACGAAGTGGGTCGCAGAGCAGGTGGTCGCAGATGCCCGCGCCAAGGGGCTTTCGACGCGCATCTTCCGCCCAGCTCTCGTCAGCCCGTCGGTCGATGGCGGAGGCAATAACTTCGACATTGCGGTGCGGCTGGTGGCCTTCATGGTGAACCACGGCATCGGTGTGGATGCGTTGAACCAGGTGAGCTTTGTGCCGGCGGACATCGTCGCGAACAACATCGTGTCGATCTCCAACTCGGCAGGCACGGCCGGCAAGACGTACCACATCGTGCGCGACGACTACGCGAACATGATGGACATCACCAACCTGATCACAAAGTCGACCGGGAGGCAGTTCGATATCTTCGCCGTGAATGACTTCGTGCCGGAACTGATCCGCCGCTGCCGCAAGGAGGACCTGCTGTTCCCGCTGCTGGACTTCCTCGTCGGCTCGGTGGACAACATCACGGGGATGGAGTTCAAGCGCTACGACAACTCGACCTACCAGGCAGCCCGCGATGCTTCAAAGTGGGGACAGCCGGATCCTCCGCTCGACGATGTGGTGAACGGCATCCTGAAGTTCATGCACCGCAAGGGCATCATTTCGGTCGCGCCGCGTGAGGTCGATGCAGCGGTTCCTGCGGACTGATCGCGCGACACAGAAACAGCAAAGAGCCCACCGCAGCGGTGGGCTCTTTGCATTAGGACGCCTGATCGATTGCAGCACTGGCGCTACTTCTTCTGTGATCGCTACTTCTTCTGAAAGACAAGCTTCTCCGTGAAGTGCTGACCGGTCTCGAGCGAACCCGTGCTCGTAACCGTCATGGTCCTTCCGTCCGGCGTTACTGCCCAGCGGTCTTTCTGCGTAGGCTGTTGATCGCGGCGATAGGTCGCGTCCACGGTGTGTGCGTCGGGTTGCGCCAGCTGCACGGTGTCGTTGCGCGAGTTTCTGAGGTCGTACGGCTTGCCGTCGAAGTGCGCGGTGTAGCTGTAGTCGCCTTCGAAGTGCACACCATCCCCGCCTACGGCGGAGATCGTCAGGGTCATGCCCTGCCGCATGCGGGTCTTGCTTACATCCTGAGTCCAGTCTCCGGCGAAGGGATCGGGAGCCTGTTTCGCGGCCTTCGCGCGCGTCCAGACCGAGATCTGGTCGGGATGCCCGGGGCGCGAGGTGGTCAGTGTCAACTCGCTGCCATCCTTCGACAGGCCATTGCGAATCGTCGAAACGACCGTGCCGTTCTTCTTTTCGATGACCTCGACCTGCTTCCTGTTGATGCGGTGAAGCTGGACCTGATCGAAGGCGGGATTGGCGGCGACGGGTGACTGCTTCCCGTTGGCCTGGGTGGTGAAGTCGAGATGCGTCTCGCCGGTCATGATGACGTGCACCATCTCTTTCGTGGAGACGATGGTGAGCTTGTCGGGAGGCGTGAGCGTCGAATCGGCAGAGACCAGCGTCCATGCGCCGATGCGAGGATCAGCTGCGAAGGCCGGGGACGCCGTAAGCAGGCCGAGGAACGCGCCGATGGCGAGGCTGAGGATCGAGGTTCTGGTCGTGTTGGGGTTCATCGCGGTTGTCACAAACTGTAGGATGCTGCCTCCTGAACCGCCGCGCGGTTTCCACAATGTAGCAGACCTGCATGAGCTCAAAGCGTGAGGCGCAACACGGTGTATCCTGACGACGATACGAAGCGTGAGGGCCCGCTTCGGTTGCCCGTCGCGAACGCGATTCGCCCTCTGTAGTCTTGTACCAATCCGGTCGCCGTCTCAGACCTTGAACGTGCGACCCCCTTGTCGACCATCATGAGTTTCAAGCCATCGCGACGCATCTGGGCCGCCGGCGCCGTCTTCGCGGGCGTCCTCGCGCTGCTCCCGTTTTCCTTCCACTCTGAGCGTCATCTCGAGACCGCCACGCGCGTGGAAGGGAGCGATGCCCAGACCGTCGTGCAGGAGCTGAAGACACGCTTTCGCTCGCCGTTCGTAGACCAGGTGGTGGTGGTCGTCCAGGGGCTGCCGGCCGCCGATACCGATGAAGGCGCACAGGCGCTGACGGCCATCGTGAACGGCTTGAAGGACCAGCCGGGCGTCTCCGGCATCGTCTCGTACCTCGACCTGCATGACTCCATCTTCCTGGGCAAAGGGGGCGGGACCTACGTGGTGCTGGGACTCGCGTCGCCGGATGGCCCGGTCGAGAACCTGGTGCCTGCGATCTCCGCGCAGTCGCGTTCGCTGGCGAACCAGCTCCGGCCACGCTACCCGAAGATCAGCCTGGAGCTGACCGGCGAGATCCCGCTGAACTTCGACATCCGCAAGGCCAGCGCGGATGAGGTGCAACGCAGCGAAAGCCTGGTGATCCCGGCGACACTGGCGCTGCTGCTGCTGGCCTTCGGCAGCCTGGTCGCCGCGCTGATTCCGCTGGCCGTGGGACAGCTCGCCATTGCGACGACGCTGGCGATTGCTTCCCTTCTGGCCGCGCGCTTTCACCTCTCCATCCTGGTGCAGAACCTGGCCACGATGCTGGGGCTGGGGCTGGGCATCGACTACACATTGCTCATGGTGAGCCGCTTCCGAGAGGCTGTCGCGGCAGGCAACGACGGGCCCACGGCGGCGGCCATTGCCGCGCGGCGCGCGGGGCGCACGCTGCTGATTTCGGCTTCGACCGTGGCGATTGGCTTCGTTGCGCTGCTCACCGTGCCCATCAGCGAGATTCGCTCCATCGGCGTCGCGGGATGTCTCGTGGCCGCGACGAGCGTACTGCTCGCCAACACGTTAGTGCCCGCCGTGCTTGCGCTCCTGGGCCGACGCATCGATTTATGCCGCCTGCCGTTCAAGCCGAAGCTGGATGAGTGCGCTTCGGAGCGCGTGGGCAAAAAGTGGCGGAGCTGGGGCCGGGGCATTGTGGCGCATCCGTGGCTGGCGATGCTCTTTGCCGGGCTTCCGATGCTGGCGCTGGCGTGGCAGGCTACCAAGCTCGACACGAGCCTGCCGAAGGGCGACTGGCTGCCGAAGGCGGCCGAGTCCGTGCACGCGCTGCACACGCTGGAGCAGATGGATCGGGCGGGCATCGTGCAGTCGATGCGCGTCATCGTAGAGTTGCCGAGCCAGGCTCACGAGTCGATCTCCGAGAGCGATGCAGGCTGGGCCGCGATCGACAAGGCCAGCAAGACGCTGGCGAGCGATCCTCGGAGTGAGCGGGTGATCTCGCTGACGACGGTTGCGGGCGGTGACCGGAGTTTCCTGACCGATGTCTCCCGCGACACGCGGCGGACGTTTCTCAGCAGCGATGGTCACGCTGCGCTGATCGAGGTGCTGCCGAAGACTTCGGTCACTCTGCGGGAGCAGGTGGACTGGGTGCGCGAGGTGCGGAGGTCGGGCGGCGAGGCGCTGACCGGAGTACCCGGAACCACGCTGCTGATCGGGGGAATCCCCGCGCTGAACGGCGACTATCAGACGATCATTGAGAAGCGTTTCCTTCCGGTGATGGAGCTGGTGGTGGCCGGGACGCTGCTGGCACTCCTGGCGGGCTTCCGCTCGATCTTCGCAGCGATAAAGGCGATCCTGCTGAACCTGCTCTCGGTGGCCGCGTCGTTTGGGGCGCTGGTATTGGTTTTTCAGAAGGGGTTTGGCAGTGGGATGCTGGGGGTGCCGGGTGGGACGGGGAGCGTCTTTCCGCTTGTGCCGATCGTGACGTTTGCGATCACCTTCGGGCTGAGCATGGACTACGAGGTCTTCCTGGTGGCGCGGGTGCTGGAGGCCCGGCGCAGCGGGCTGAGCGAGGATGAGGCTATTCCCGAGGCTCTGGCTCGTACAGCGGGGCTGATTACGAGCGCGGCGGCGATCATGATCGTGGTCTTCGCGGCGTTTACCTTCGGCAACTTCCTGGTGGTGAAGATGATCGGGTTCACGCTGGCGGTCGCGGTGCTGATCGACGCGACGCTGGTGCGGATGGTGATTGGGCCGGCGCTGCTGTGCGTCGCGGGCGACTGGAACTGGTGGCCAGGTGGGCTGGCAAAGGTCAAGGCCGCGCCGGAGAAATCGCTGGCTCCCGGAGATTGAGCGGGGGCCGCTCTCTCCTAATGTGATTTCCGCAGGGATCTGCTGCACATCCGAGTCGCAGGGAACCATCTCCGGATGGTGTGCGTACCTCTGTTCACGACCTGAAGTTCTGTTTGCCTGACTCCTGCGCCAAGATTTTGCATCCGCGCTCCATCGCAGCAACGTTATAGCGAGTAGCCTGCCGCAGCTTTCGGCAGCGGCTATCTCCCGAGGACCCCATGCGACTTTCCTGCGCCGCCGCCATGATTGCGGCGATGACACTTCCCTGCGTTCTGCATTCAGCCGCTGCGCAGACCGCGTGTGCCACGGGCGCGCCGCTCGCGGGCCTGGTGCGCGATACGACCCTGGCGATTATCCCCGGGGCATCGGTGCAGGTGGATGGCGGCAAGGCTGTCACCTCCGGCTCGGACGGCCGTTACCGCTTCCCTTGCGTTGCGCCCGGGAAGCATACGTTGCATGTGACGGCCGACAGCTTCGCCGTGCTGGACATGGCCGTGACGACGCCGCGCCCGGCGGAGTTGAACCTGACCCTGCAGCCGGGGGATGTGAAGACCACCGTCGATGTTTCCACCGACGCCGAGGAGATTGAGCAGCCCTCTGCGACATCGACGGGCGCCTCGAAGACCATCACCAGCAAGCAGCTTTCGACGCTGGCGGATGATCCGGACGACCTGTTGCGGGAGCTGCAGCAACTTTCGGCGGCGTCCGGTGGATCGCCCTCAGCGGCGACCGTAGCCGTGGATGGCTTCGACAATGGTGAGGGCGGAACGCATCTTCCGCCGAAGTCGTCGATCGCGTACATCAAGGTGAATCCGGACCTGTTCTCGGCGGAGTACCGCAACCCGCCGTTCGGCGGCGGACGCATTGAGATCTATACGAAGCCGGGGCAGTCGACCTTTCACGGGGCGCTGTTCATGACGAACTCCAGCTCTTTTATGAATGCGCGCGATCCTTTCTCGACGGCTCCCGCTTCGCTGGGCAAGCAGCGGTATGGATTCGAGCTGACGGGGCCGATCCGGAAGAAGGGTTCGGACTTCTTTACGTCGCTGGAGCATCGCGACATCTCGAACGCTGCCGTGGTGAACGCTGTTGGCGTGAACGCCGCGGGAGTGCAGACTCCGATTCTGCAGACGGTAGCGGCTCCGCAGCACATGTTCATCGGCAACCTGAAGACGGACTGGCAGCTGGGCGAGAAGAACACGCTGATTGCGAGCTTCGACCACTGGAGCAACGATCGGCCGAACTTCAACGTGGGCGGAACGAATCTGCCGGAGAACGGCTACGACAACAGCCAGTATGACGAGAACTTGCACCTGGCGCTGGTGACGACGATCTCGCCGAAGATCATGCACGAGGGCCGGATCGGCATGGAGTGGGACGGGTATACCTACGCGCCCAACTCGACGGCCCCGCAGGTTTCGGTTGCGGGAGCGTTCACGGGCGGAGGATCGGCGCTGGGAGCGGCGCATGAGCACGAGATCTGGTCATCGATCATCGACGACATCATCATCCAGACGAAGAACCACCTGATCAAGGTGGGCATTCAACCGGAGTTCGTGCACCTCAACACGTATTCGCCGACGAACTTCAACGGGGTTTACACGTTTGGCGGCGGGACGACCTCCACCGGCCAGACGCTGACGGGAATCCAGCAGTATGTGAACGCGCTGAACGGCGCGGCGAATGGTTCGCCGACCAGCTTCAACAACACGACGGGCAGCCCGTACGTGGAGGTGTTCCAGTTCCGCAATGCGTTGTTCGTGCAGGACGACTGGAACATCCGGCCCAACGTTCATTTCTCGTCGGGTGTGCGGTACTACGTGCAGGAGAAGCCTTCCATCACGGCGGCGGTGCAGCCGCGCTTCGGGTTCTCCTATACGCCGGACAAGAAGGCGACGTGGAACCTGCATGCCCATGCCGGTATGTTTGCAGGCCGCTGGGGAGCGCATGGATGGGAGTCGATGGTGTTCTACAACGGCACGGACCGCAGCGTGAACACGGTTTATACGCCGACGTGCGCGGGAGCGTTCGACCCCACCACGTGCCAGCCTTTGAGCACAGGCAGCGTGATCCGCTCGGTGCGGACGCTGCAGCCGGGTTTCCGAGAGACCTACTGGTCGATGGAGAACCTCGGCTTCAGCAAGACGCTGCCGCAGAAGTTCACTCTCAGCGGCGATTACTACATCACGCAGATGTGGCACTATGCGCGGACGCAGAACATCAACTCGCCGACGAACGACCTGCCCACGGGGCCGCGGCCTTATGGAGCGAACCTGAACATCCTGCAGATGCAAAGCTCGGGTCGAGGCTATGGCAACGTGGTCTTTGTGGGACTCACGAACCAGTCGCTGAAGAAGGTGCAGTTCTTTGCGGGTGCGGTGCGCGTGGACATCATCGACAACACGGACGACAACCAGTACTTCACGCCGCAGACCACCGGTGTGACCGCGGGCGAGTATGCCCGGCGCGATAACCAGGGGCTGTGGCAGATCTTCGGCAACGCCACGGTTCACCTGCCGGAGAAGATCCAGTTCAGCGCCAACTACAACGGCACAGGGCTGCAGGCTTACAACGTGACCACCGGGTTCGACAACAATGGCGATGGCGACTTCAACGATCGGCCGCAATACGCGGTCGCGGGCACCCCGCTTTGTTCGGTGAATCCGAAGGCCAGCCCGTGCGGCTACAACACGCCATGGGGAGAGCTTGTGGCTTCGGGTGGCGTGGGTTCGCTTTCACGCGACAAGGGTGAGATGCCGTGGACGTTCTTCCTCGACACGAACCTGCAGCGGACGTTCAACCTGACCAAGAACACGAAGGCCGATCATCCGCAGACGCTGATGGTGAACCTTCGCAGCTCAAACGTGCTGAACCATCTGAACGCTTCGGCGGTGGGTTCGGTGCTGGGCTCTCCGAACTTCGGGCAAGCGTACGCGGCGAACCCGGGACGCCGCGTTGAAGTGGGGCTGCGGTACAGCTTCTAGAGCGGATTTCCTGATGATGTGCCAGTGGTCGATATGTCGGGCTTTCAGCCCTCGGCCTATCGCTGGTACCTTACCCAGGCCTTCGGCCCTGAGATGCACACCTGAAGGGAGATGTCCAAGGGAAGCGCTGCTCATCTCCAGTGAGCAGCGCTTCGTCGTTGAGGACCAGAGGCCGTCAGGACGTCAACGCGCGCAGGTCTTCCACCAGCGCGGTCACTCGCTCGGGTGAGCTATCCCACGCGAACATGAAGCGGGCACCGCCGCCGATGAAGGTATAGAACAGCCAACCGCGCGCGCGGAGGCCTTCTGCGATCTCGCTAGGCAGTGTGAGGAAGACTGCATTGGCCTGCGCCTTGAACATGAGCTTGATACCAGGGAGCGATTCGACGCGATGCGCGAAGTCCTGCGCGCACGCGTTGGCATGCGAGGCATGGCGAAGCCAGGCACCACTCTCCAGCATCGCGACCCAGGGCGCGGCGAGGAAGCGCATCTTCGAGGCGAGTTGGCCTGCCTGCTTGCAGCGATAGTCGAAGTCTTCAGCGAGCTTCGTATCGAAGAAGATGACGGCCTCGCCGACGGCCATGCCGTTCTTCGTGCCGCCGAAGCACAGCACGTCGACGCCGGCCTTCCATGTCATCTCCGCAGGGGAGCAGCCGAGCGAAGCGCAGGCGTTGGCGAAGCGGGCGCCATCCATATGCAGCTTGAGTCCGAGGCTGCGGCACTCGGCGGAGATCGCATGGATCTCGTCGAGGGTATACAGCTCGCCGGTTTCCGTGGGCTGCGTGATGGTGACGGCGCGGGGCTTCGGGTAGTGGATGTCGGTGCGCTTGAGCGCGATGGAGCGGATGGCTTCGGGCGTGAGCTTGCCGTTGGAGGAAGGCGCGACGAGGAGCTTGGAGCCATTGGAGAAGAACTCCGGCGCGCCGCATTCGTCGGTCTCGACGTGGGCCGACTCCGAGCAGATGACGCTGTGATAGCTCTGGCAGAGTGACGCCAGAGCGAGCGAGTTGGCAGCGGTGCCATTGAAGGCGAAGAAGACCTCGCAGGGAGTTTCGAAGAGGGTGCGGAACGCCTCCGAGGCGCGCGCGGTCCACTGATCGCCACCGTATGCGGGCTCATGGCCGCTGTTGGCCTCGTTCATCGCGGCCCACGCTTCGGGACACACTCCGGCGTAGTTATCGCTGGCAAATTGCTGGGGCTGCTGCATGGATTGGGTCCAAGCCTTTCGTTCGTCAATCATCAAGAACTGCTCGCTAACTTCTCGTTGGGAGCGTTCGGTGACGCGCGGCTGGAACCCGAGGTTTGCCGGATCGGCCACATCTCCCGGAGCGGGACGCCACCTTGCCCGGGAGCAGGTTGGCGTTGGGCATGCAGCCCAACTCTTGATGTCATTTCTAGGATAGCCGAAGGCCACTGATAGCGCACGCCGCGCTCGTTATTCGAACGCGGCGTGCGCTGCGACCTTCGCTGCTACTTCGAAGCAGCTTCGAGGAGTGAGCGCAAGGGGGCGGCTCCTACGAAGTGCACCAGCGTCTCGGGCCTGGGCTTCGTGAAGGATTCAAGGCGAGCCACAGCCTGCTGCTTCCATGCAGGAGAAACGGCTGTGCCCTGGGAGAGATGATGTACGGCCGTCTCCGCATCGCTCAGCACATGCTCAAGGTCATCCGCGCGCTGGCTCATCGCTGCAAGTTGTGGCGAGGTCTTCATCAGCAAGCGCACGGCGGGGATGGACTGCTTCCACTCGGCAAACTTCGCGAGCAGAGCATCGCGGTCTGCAACGTCGGCGCGTGGGTCTGCGAGGAAGCGCTTCATCGTGCTCTCCAGCCAATACTGCGAAGGTGGATCGGGTACGACTGCATCGACGAAGCCATCCAGCGGCGTGAGCTGATCGGTGCGCTGCACATGGTAGCGCTCGCCAAAGCTGACGGGAGCGAAGGCCTGCGCGAAGGTGCGGAGCGGGCCGATCTGCGTGCTGTGGGCCATGGCGCGAAGGCCAGCGTCCTCCGACGTGAGATGCGTGAGGCCAAGTGCCTCAAGCTGTACCGACACGGGCCCGAGACGGCGATACATGTCGGGCACATCGCGGACTTCAGCGGGCGACCAGAGGCGCTCGGCGATGGCGGCGGTGCGGGGCCAGATGCGGGAGTCGATGTTGCGTGCGCTCACGTGCTCGCCCCACATGGTGACCTCGCCACCGAGCACGCGGGCGCGCTCGGCTGGGGTGAGGGACGAGTCGGACGGAACGGGGTCGGCGAGGTAGACCTTGCCGGCGGGGTCCATGTGGTCGAGGTAATACGGCGCGGAGAGTATGCCCGGGTAGCCAAGCTGTGCTCCCTTTGCGAGCGACTCGCTCCCGCGCCATGACTGCACGACGACGTCCTTCGGAAGGCCGGGAGTGAGGACCTCATCCCAGCCGATCATGTGTTTGTGCAGGCCCTTCAGGATCTCGAGCACGCGGGTGTTGAAGTAGGCCTGCAGCGCGGCGTTGTCCTTGAGGTTATGAGCACGCATGAAGGCCAGGATGCGCGGGTTCGTCTTCCAGTCGGTCGCGGGCGACTCATCGCCACCGATGTGGACGTACTCGTCGGGGAAGACGGTGGCCATCTCGCCGAGGAAGCGAGCGATGAAGGTGTAGGTCTCGTCGCGCGTGGGATCGATGGCGTAGTTGCTGACACCGAACTCGCGTCGGATGCCATCAGGGACGGTTCCGCTGGCGAGCTCGGGATACGCGACGAGCCAGGCGCTGCTGTGGCCGGGCATCTCGAACTCGGGCACGACGCGCACGCCGCGAGCACGGGCGTAGGCGACGAGGTTGCGCGCCTGCTCCTGGGTATAGAAGAGGCCATCGGAGCCCTTGGCGGTCAGCTCGGGATAGAGCTCGCTCTCGATGCGGAAGCCCTGGTCCTCGGTGAGGTGCCAGTGGAAGACGTTCATCTTTACGGCGGCGAGGGCATCGATGTTGCGCTTGAGGACGTCGATGGGCTCGAAGTGGCGGCCGCAATCGATGAGCAGACCACGCCAGGGGAAGCGAGGCGCATCCTGGATGCTGACGGCGGAGATCTCGTAGTGGTCACCCGCCGGTTGCACTAACTGGATGAGCGTCTGGAGGGCGTGCATCGCGCCGAGTTCATTGGGCGCCGTGATGCGAATGCCTGAGGCGGAGACATCGAGTTTGTAGCTCTCGTCCTCGTCCACTGCCTGTACAGCATCGGCGGGATGTTCGATCTCTACATGCAGCGGCGTCGCGGGGGTTACGCCCGTGCCTGCGTGGCGCAGATCGGCGAGGGAATCGATGCGAGTGACTGCCCGCGCGATGGCATCGCGCAGGCGATCGTTCGCGTTGGCGGAGGTCTCGACGAGGAAGGTCGAGCGGAGGACAAGTGCGCCCTCCTGACGCTGCACGTGTGCTGGGACCGGCATCAGGGTGAGCGGACCGGACGGGGGCGCGGCCAGGGCAGGAAGAGAAAGGACTGACATCAGCAGTACCGGAACAACGCTAAGTGCTTTCATCATGGGAGGATCAAAGTCCTGTGGCCAGCGCGGTGATTGGAGCGGTGACAGCAACATCTTACGAAATTGAGGAGCGGGGAAGATCGCTTTGGCTGTTTCATACACCTCGACTCTGAAGATGCTGCGTGGAAAGGGCAGGCTGAGCGAGCGTGACGTCGGTCCTCGCGGTGTTGAGTGTCGCCGGTCTGTAACAGCGGGCCGCGGTTGGAGTTATAGCTCATCGGCTGGGCGCGGACGGCTGAGGGCGGCCCGCTGAGGGCGAGGCGAGCCTTCGCTGGAGAGCCGGGAGCAAGCGAGGAGGCAGGGAGCTCCGAGGTGTGTCTCATTCTGGGTCAGCCGGGAGCCATCGGCGCCGTTCCGCACGCGCTGTTCGGGCTGTGCAGGCGTTGGCAGGTGAATTTCCAGTACGGCAATCGGGAAGGTCTGAAAGATTGCTGGCGTAAAACCCGGAGGGAAAACTGTAGGGGGCTGTCCAAGTGTCGATAAGTAGGCATATGCTGTCGGCATGGACTTTGAACCTACTCTGCACAAGATTGACGCGGAGATCGCCAAGCTTCAGCTGATTCGAGATATCGTGCAACGCCTGGAAAGCCCCTCCCCCTTGCCCAAAGTGAAGCGGACCAAGAAGACCCCCGCGCCAGCCGAAGCGAAGCCTTTGGCTCTCGCTCCGCCTTTGGTCGTGGCCCCTGCGCCGATTGCCGCCAAGCCCGAGCCCTCTGTGGTTGTGCTCCCGCCGCGGATTCGGCGCGAGTATCACCCGCGCGCCAAGCATGCCGCTGTCGATCAGCGTGCCCTGGCTCCTGCCCGGAGCGACCGTCCGGTTTTTGTATCGCGCGCGAACATGCAGGCCGCAGTGGTCTCCGTTCCCAAGCAGGTGATTCCCGATCAGCAGTCGCTCGAAGCGCTTGTGCGGTCGAACCTGCTCGGTTCCCCGGTTCACGCTGCGCGCTGAGCGCTCCGGCAACTTGATGCCTGCTCTCTGAAGGTCTTTACGCAGCGGTGAGGTTACCGCTGCGCGATGCCGTGCGTGCGCCCTGGAACATCGCGGGCCCGATGGCCAGGTAGATCGCGGCGGTGCGCTCAGGCATATGCCCAGTCTCAGGCGCTCGGACGCAACCGGAGCGCGAATATTGCAGACCGGTGAATGCGTCTTCAGGCTGGCTTCAGGATCAGGGTGCTACCTTGCCTTCACGTCCATGCAAGGGCGGCAAATCCTGGAGGTGCGTAGTGAAGATGCGCTCGTGCGTTGCGAGTGGTGCGGTTCAGCTCTTGATGGTGACGGCTCTCGCCGCCCATGGACAGAGCACGTGGCATGTAGAGAAGACGTTTGCGGTGGGTGGTGCGGGCGGCTTTGACTACATCACCGTCGATGCGAAGGGGCATCGGCTGTTTGTGCCGCGCGGCACGCATGCGCAGGTGATCGATTCCGAGTCGGGCAAGCTCCTCGGCGACATTCCCGGCATCAAGGGAGCGCACGGCATCGCGATTGTGCCCGGTGTGAACCGCGGCTTCGCGACGCAGGGCCAGGGCGAAGGCGGTCTGCTGGTGTTCGACCTGAAGACCTACGCTGTACTGGGCAGCCTTCCTGCGATGGCCGATGCCGATGGCGTGATCTACGACGAGGCCGCGGACCGTGTGCTGGTCTCGGCCGGCGACAGCGAAGCTCTGCTGGTCTACAAGCCTTCTGCGGATCTCAAGACCGGCAAGCCCGAGGTGGTGAAGCTGGGCGGCAAGCCGGAGTTTCTTGCGGCCGATGGCGACACGGTCTTCGTGAACCTCGAGGACAAGGACCTGGTCGCGAAGGTCGATCTGAAGACGCTGAAGGTGATCGCGAAGTACCCGGTCGCTCCTGGCGGTAAGCCGGTGGGTCTGAGCATCGACCGTGCCGCGCACAAGCTGTTCATCGGCTGCCGTGGACCGCAGAAGCTGGTGGTGATGAGCACGGTGGACGGCAAGATCGAAGGCTCGGTGGACATTGGCGCGGGCGTGGATGCGACGGCCTATGGCAAGGGCGAGGCGTTTGCGAGCTGCCGTGACGGCTCGCTGACGGTGGCAGGCGACAAGGGTGGAAGCTTCGCGGTGATCCAGACGGTGCAGACGGCTGTGGGAGCGAAGACGCTGGGTATTGATGCCGAAGCGGGCAAGATCTACCTGCCGACCACGGACTATGTAACGGTCGCGAATGGCAAGCCCGCGGCCAAGCCTGAGGGCTTCAAGATCGTCGTCGTCAGCAAGTAAGCGCCGCCGGCAAGAGACTATGTTTTGCAGCAGGGGCACGATCCTACTCCGGATCGTGCCCACTTTTTGCTTTGCTTATAGCGTGAGCGGTGATGGCGAAGAAGAGATGAGGTACCGGGATCGGTGTCGGGATTCGGGTTGCGGGCTTATTCCGGTTGTGCGCCGTGTGGCTTGTTGAGTACGTAGAAGACCAGCGGCGTGACGAGCAGCGAGAGTACCAGCGAGATCATCAGTCCGCCGATGACGGCGATGGCGAGCGGCTGCAGCATTTGAGAGCCTGCACCGAGCGCGAAGGCCAGAGGCAACATGCCAGTGATGGCCGCGAGCGCCGTCATGAGGATGGGACGGAGGCGGCGACGGCCAGCGTGCACGACGGACTCAAGCAGCGTCTGGTGGGCGGCTGCGTTGCGCTGCTCGGCATCGAGCAGCAGGATGCCGTTCTTCGCGACGATGCCGATGACCATGATGAGGCCCATGAACGAGGCCACGTTGAAGGTGGTGCCCGTGATGAGCAGGGCGAAGACCACGCCTGAGACTGATAGCACCGACGAGGTGAGGATCGCGATGGGTGCGGAGAAGCTGCCGAACTCGGCGAGGAGCACGGCGAAGACAAGCATCAGTGCAACGAGCAGCACTCGGGTGAGCTCGGCGAAGGACCTCTGCTGCTCCTCGTAGGTGCCGCCATAGTGCACGTGGATGTCCGCGGGAAGATGGAGCGCATCGACGCTCTTCTGTACGGCGGCGACGCCGGTGCCGGTGTCGACGTTCTCCAGTCGGCCGGTGACGACGACCTCGCGCTGGAGGTTTTCGCGGCGGATCTCCATCTCACCGGGATTCTGCGTGAGGGTTGCGAGCGAGCCGAGGGTACCGAGGTGGCCTCCGGTCCCGACGAGTACCGCGTTCATCACAGCTTCCTGCGAGACGCGCGCCTCTGCGGGATAGCGCAGGCGAATGTCATACGGGCGAGCGTTCTGGATGAGGGGCGTCGTGAGTAAGAGGCCTTCGACGACGGCGTCGGCGTCGTTGGTCACGTCCTGCACGGAGAAGCCGAGGCGCGTTGCGAGCTCGGTGTTTACCTGCCACGTCGATGACGGGCCGCTGATGGTGTTCTCGACGCCATTCTCGACATCAACCACGCCGGGCTGCTGTTTGATGGTGCTGGCCACGCGTTCGGCTACGTCGGAGAGGATCGCGGGATCGTTGTTGAAGAGCTTGATCTGGATGGGTTCGGGGGCGTTGGAGAGATCGCCGATCATGTCCTGCAGGACCTGCGTGAACTCGACGTCGAGTTCTGGCTCGGTCTTCTTAATCTCGGCGCGGACGTCGGAGATGACGTCGTCGATGGCGCGGTCGCGCTTGTCCTTGAGCTTGACGGTGATGTCGCCGGTGTTGGCTTCGGTGACGGCGGCGAGGCCCATCTGCGCGCCGGTGCGGCGGGAGATCGATTCGACCTCGGGGGTCTTCTGGAGGATGGCCTCGACGTGGTTGAGGACGCGGTCCGTCTCCTGCAACGAGGTGCCGGCGGGCATGATGTAGTCGAGGACGAAGCCGCCTTCGTCCATCTCGGGCAGGAGGTCGCTACCGAGCTTCTTGTAGCCGAGGAAGGTGACGAGCAGCAGCAGGGCACAGCCGGCGAAGACAATGACCGGGCGCTCCAGCCCGAAGCGCAGCCAGCGCTCGTAGAAGTCGAGCACGTGGAGCATGAAGCCGGAGTCTTCGTGCTTGTGCGCTTCGTTTCCGGTTGACTCCTTGAGCAGCAGATAGCTGAGTGTCGGAGTCCAGGTGACGGCGAGCAGCAGCGAGGCGAGCAGCGCGGAGGCCATGGTGATGGCGAGCGCGCGGAAGAAGCTTCCCGTAACGCCCGACACCCAGATGAGCGGAAGGAAGACGACGATGGGCGTGATGGTCGAGCCGATGAGGGGCACGGCGATCTCGCGCAATGCGAGGCGGATGGCCTGGCCACGGTCTTCGCCCGCGGAGCGGTGCAGGACGATGTTCTCGACGACGACGATGGCATCGTCGATGACGAGGCCGACCGCTGCGGCGAGGCCGCCGAGCGTCATGAGATTGAAGGACGCGCCGAAGACATAGAGCAGGATGAAGGTGAGCGCGACGGTGACCGGGATGACGAGGCCAGCGACGAGAGACGAGCGCCAGTCGCGCAGGAAGAGGATGATGATGCCGGTGGCGAGGATGAGGCCGATGAGGATGGCGTCGCGGACGCTCTTGATGCTCTCGCGGACGAGGTGCGACTGGTCGTAGTAGGGGCGGATGGTGATGCCGGGGGGCAGCGAGGGCTTGAGCTGCTCGATCTCCGCGGCGACCTCGTCGGCGACCTGCACGGTGTTGCTGGTGGGCTGGCGGGTGATGTTGAGCAGGACCGCCTCGCGGCCCTCGGCGCGGATCATCGTGTAGGTCGGCGAGGTCGCAGCTTGTACTGTCGCAACGTCGTTGACGGTGACAGGAATGCCTGCGGTGGTGGTCTTGATGACGATGCGGCCTAGCTGTTCGGGATCATGTACCTGGCCGCCGACGAGGCCGAGCACGAGGTGCTGGCGATCGCGATAGAGGCCGGGGGAATCGACCGTGTTGGTGTTCTGGACGGCGTTCTGGATATCCGTGACGGTGACGCCGGAGTTCTGCATGCGGCCGGTGTCGAGGACGATCTCATAGTCGGGAATCTGATCGCCCTGGACGCCGACGGCGCTGACACCGGGCAGGCGATTGATGGGCGGCTTGAGGTCGTAGGTCGCGACCTCCCACAGCTTCGAAAGCGGCACCGTGTCCGAGGTGAGGCTGTAGCCGAGGATGGGGAAGGTGGCGAAGGTGAGGCGGTTGGTGGTGATGTTGGCCGTGGCTGGAAGCTGCTGGCGCACGCGGGAGATGGCTGCATCGACAAGCTGCAGCGTGCGGAACATGTCGACATCCCAGCTGAAGAAGAGGCTGACTTCGGCCTGACCTCGGCTGGTGGTGGAGCGCACGGTCTCGAGGCCGGGGACGGTGTTGACCGCGTCCTCGATGGGCTTCACGACGGTGACCTGCATCTGCTCGACGGGCATGACGCCGTTGTCGATGCCGATGACGACGCGCGGGAAGTTGGTCTCCGGGAAGACGGAGATGGGGACCTGCGCGGCGAAGTAGACGCCAAGCATGGCCGCGACGATGAGGAGAAAGATGAGCGTGGAGCGGCGGCGCAGGATCCAGAGCAGGCCTGCTGGCTCAGTGTGCGAACGCTCGTCGTTGCCTTGAGGACGTGAGTCAGGAGCGCTCATTACTTGTCGTCCTTGTCTTTCGTGTCGCCTGCCTTCGGGTCGCCCGCTGCGGGCTTGGTATCGCCTGCTGCGGGCTTCGCATCGTCGTCATCGTCGGCAAGACCGACCTTGACCTTGGTGCCGTTTTCGAGGCTCTGCGAACCGGTGGTGACGATCATGTCGCCGGGCTTCACGCCGTCGAGCACCTGGGTGTCTTTGCCATCGGTGATGCCGAGCTTGACGACGGTCTGGTGGGCTTTGCCGTCGGCACCGATGATCATGACGGCAGTGGCGCCGGTCTTGGTGGTGATGATGCCTTCGTTGGGTACGGTGGTTACGTTGTCGAGTGTGCGGACCTCGATGCTGACGTGGACGGGTGTGCCGGGCTTGAGTTTGGCCTGGGCGTTAGGGATCTTGAGCCAGACCTCAACGGTAGTCGAGCCAGCGTCGAGTGCAGGGCTGATGAGGCTGATGACGCCGTCGGCGGTCTGGTCCGTGCCCTGAACGCTGACGCTGCCTTTGTCGCCGACCTTGAGTGTCGCGACTGTGGCCTGCGGCAGATGCACCTTCGCGAGCAGCACGGAGGTGTCCATCACAGTGAGCAGGGGCTGACCGGCCTGCGCCATCTCGCCGGCGTAGAGCGGGCGGTCCGTGATGACGCCGTTGATGGGCGAGCGGACGGTCGCGTAGCCGAGGGCGGACTGGGCTTCTTCATACTTGCCGCGAGCGGAGGTGAGGCCGCCCTGTGCGCCCTGCACGGTGGCCTGCTGGCTTACGTGCTCGACGGAGCTGAGGTGCTGCACGGCGATGTCATACGCGGCCTGGGCCTGCACGAGAGCGGACTTCGATGTCTCGTAGTCGCGGCGTGGGATGGCGCCTTGTTGCAGGAGGTTGGCGCGCGAGTCGGTCTGCGCCTTCTGCACCGCTAGCGCGGCTTTCGTCTGATCGACGTTGAGCTTCGCGAGTTGCAGGTCTTCGACGACCTGGGCCTTGGAGGTGGTGTTGAAGCTGGCCTGAGCCTGTTCGAGCGAGCCGCGCGTATCGACCACCGCAGCGGCGAGGTCGGCGCCTTCAAGCTCAGCGAGTGCCTGGCCCTGGCGGACGCGGTCGCCGCGCTGGACCAGGAACTTGCGGATGGGCGAAGAGATCTTGGGCACAAGCGCGGCCTGGGCCACGGGCACGAGCACCGTGTCGGACTTCACAGTCTCGGTGAGGCTGCCACTGGCGGCCTTCTCAGCCGCAACGCTGACGACCGGAGCGGTGTCGGCATCGTCGGCGGCTTTCTTGCAGCCTTGCACGAGGGTGCAGGCAAGCAGTGATGTGAACAGGACGGCAGCGGCCGTTGCGCCGCGTCGACTTGCAGGGAAGGTCATGGCAGGGTTCCTGTCAGCGTTTGCAGGTTGGCAAGCGCGGTGTAGTAGCGGACGACGCCGTCGGCCTGTGCGGTCTGCGCGCCGACGAGCGTGTTCTGCGCGTCGACGACTTCGAGGATGGCGCCCTCGCCGTTGCTGTAACGCAACGTGGTCAGGCGCAGGGCTTCCTTCGCATCGTCGACGCTGCGCTGGAGTGAGGTGATCTGGCGCGAAGCGACGTCGGCCTCGTTATAGAACTGCTGAAACTGTGCGATGACGCGGCGTTGCGCGATGGTGAGGTCGGCCTTGGCGAGGTCACGCTGCAACTCGCTCTCCTTCACCTTGGCGTGCGTCGCGAACCAGTCCCAGACCGGGATATCGAGCGTGGCCTGGGCGGAGTAGCCGAGGTTGCGGATGCCTTCGGAGTCGGTGATGGTGAAGTGGTCGGAGTCGATGCCGTAGTTGTAGGCGAGCGCGAGGTCGGGAAGGTAGGCGGCGCGGCTGGAGGTGACGCCGAGGTCGGCGGCTCGCAGAGAAGCGAAGGCGGCACGGACATCGGGGCTGGAGGACTTCGCATTGGCTTCGATCTCGGCACGCGCTGGGAGTGCGGAGGGATGTTCGAGGTCTGCTGCGACCGTGTAGGGCGTGGTGGGATCGGCGAAGAGGAGCACGCCGAGATCGAGCCGGGCGCTCTCAGCGGCAAGTTGCGCATCCTGCTGCTCGCGCTCGCGCTGCTGCTGTTGCAGGCGGGCCTTGATGGTGTCGGCGTGGGCGACCTCACCACCTGCTTCCAGCTGGCCGGTGAGCCTGGAGAAGCGGTTGGCTTCGGCGAGCGCTTCGTTGGACACGCGAGCCTTTTGCTCCGCGGCGAGCAGGGTGTAGAAGTCGCCGACTACGGTGGCCACGAGGCCACGGCGGGCGATCTCCAGGCGGGCCTTGGCGGCGGAGGCTTCGGCGCTGGCGCGGCGCAGTTCGGTGACGCGGCCCAGGCCCACGGTCTCGGTGACGATGCCCTGGCTGACGTACTCGCGCACGGTGTTGTTCGCGATGAAGACGGGGTTCGCGCTGGTGGTGCCGGCCTTGGTGTTGGCGGCGGCGTAGGGCTTCTGCGGCGAGGTATAGAGGGCCTGGTTGTGATAGTCCACGTTGGGCAGCAGGTCCGCGCGAGCGATGGTCTTCTGCGCGTCGGCCGTGCCTTTATCCGCCAGGGCAGAGACGTAGCTATGATCCACGGCCTGGGCGCGGTGGAGGGCTTCGTCGAGCGTGATGGCGGGTGTTGCTGCCTGCTGGGATGTTGCGGTTGCGGCCGCCGTCTGCGCGTTGGCTTGCGGCAGTGCGCTCGCGACAGAAAGCACGAAGGCAGCCGGGAGCACAAAAGCGCGTGGGAGCGCCCATAGAAATTGAGTCTTCATCGCCATCACTAACGTAGCGTGACCTTCCTTAAGGCAAGGTGAAGATGCCATCCGGACGCGTGGGATACTGACTGAGCTTCGCACGGCTGCTGCCGGCGGGCGAGTTGTGACGTATGCGCGTACTAGTGATTGAAGACGAGACCCGGCTGGCGGAGAACATCGCCGAAGCGCTTCGCGAGAGCGCGGGCTTTGCGGTGGACTGTGCCGACAATGGCAAGGACGGCGCCATGCTCGCCGAGTTTCAGCACTATGACCTGATTCTGCTGGACCTGATGCTGCCGGGGCTGGATGGGATGGGAGTGGTCGAGTATCTGCGCCGCAAGGCGTGTTCGACGCCGATCCTGGTGCTGACTGCGGTGGGTAGCGTGGCGACGAAGATCGAGCTGATCAACGCGGGCGCGGATGACTACCTGACGAAGCCGTTTGACCTGGGCGAGTTGCTGGCGCGCACCAAGGCTCTGATTCGGCGCAGCCGGGGAGCTCCGCAGCCGACGCTCGCGGTGCATGGGTTGGCGGTGAACACGATTGAGCAGACGGTGCGGGCGGGTGAGCGATATGTGGACCTTTCGCCGACGGAGTACCGCATCCTCGAGTACCTGATGTTCCGGCCGCGGGTGATTGTCTCCAAGCAGGAGCTGCTGGAGCACCTTTACGACTTCACGTGGGAGCATCACTCCAATGTGATTGAAGCGCATGTATCGAACCTGCGCCGCAAGCTGAAGGAGCAGAGCGGGTCGTCGGTCGTGGAGACGATTCGTGGGCGCGGGTACAGGCTGGCGCAGCCGGAGCCTGGAGCATGAGCGGAGCCCGGAGTATGAGCGGGGCCACGATGAAGAAGCGATCCCTGACGGTGCGGCTGGTTCTCACGGTCGTGCTGGCGGAGCTTGCCTGTGCGCTGGTGCTGGGGGCGATCACGCTGCTGCATCAGCGGCACGAGAGTTACAAGGCGTTTGATGTGATGCTGCAGGGGCACGCCGATACCGTCATCGGAGCGCTACAGGATGCGGAAGATCCGGGTGACAACCTGATGTTGACGCCCAGCGAGCTGAGCCTTCCGCGTGAGGACGCTTTCCTCGTTGTTACGCCCGAGGGCAGGCAGGTGGGAGCGCGGAACTGGCAGGCAGGCTTCCCCATGCCAGCCACGCCTGGGTGGAGCAACTTCAAGTGGAATCACCATCGCTATCGGGAGCTGCGCATCGATAGCGTAAAGCTGATCGATGCCGGGGTTGCGGGCAAAGGGGGCGGGATCTCGCGGCCTGTCGAGGTGCTGTATGTGGCTGCGACGGGCCACGTATGGCACGAGGTGCTCGAGGGTGTGCGGTATTTCCTGCTGGCGTCGCTGGTGGTGCTGACGCTGACGGCGCTGGCGCTGGCATGGTTTGTGAGGCGATCGCTGGAGCCGCTGCGCGGCCTGGCGGAAGAGGCCTCTCGCGTGACAGCGGATCGCTGGGAGTTCACGCCGGCAGCCGAGGTGATGCAGACGAGTGAGCTGGCGCCTCTGGCCTCGTCGATTGCAACGTTGCTCGGCGATCTGGAGGCGGAGTTCGCTGCGCGGCGTCGTTTCGTGAGCGATGCCGCGCATGAGCTGAAGACGGCTGTGGCCGTGACCAAGTCCTCGCTGCAGCTGCTGACCTTGCGGCCACGCACGGCAGAGGAGCTGACGTCGGCGATTGCACGCCCGTTGAGCGACAACGACCGCATGGAGGCACTGGTGATGCGGATGCTGACGTTGGGCCGTGTCGACGAACAAGCTCCGGGGGCGATGGAGGTGTGCGATCTTTGCGGTATCGCGAAGAGCTCAATCGAGGCGCTGCTGCCGCTTGCGGAGCTTCATGGCGTGCGTGTGGAGGCTCGGTGTGGCGGAGACGCCGACGCAATCGGCGCGCGGGTTGCCGAGGACGACGCGGTGATCCTGTGCACGAACCTGCTGTCTAACGCGATCGAGCACAGCGCACGCGACGGGCAGATCGTTGTGGAAGCGGTGCGCGAGCAAGGGATGCCTGTGCTGCGGGTGATCGATCATGGCGAGGGCATTCCTGCGGAAGCGCTGCCGCACCTGTTCGAGCGGTTCTATCGCACGGACAAGTCGCGGTCACGGCGGACAGGCGGTTCGGGGTTGGGGCTGGCGATCTGCAAGGGGATCGTGACGCAGGCTGGGGGAACGATCGAGATTGCGAGCGAAGCGGGCCGAGGGACGACGGTGACTGTGCGGCTGCGCGCGTAAGGCCGCAGGGTTGCGGGCGGCTTTGACAGCGCCCTATGCAAACCTTTACATTTTGGCCGACCGAAGCTTCGGGAGGCGTTCCCTTGACCAACAGGCGTGACTTTCTCAGGATGGGCGCCGGGATGGCCGCCGCGGGTGCAGCGACAGGGGTTGAGGCGGCGACGGGTGAGCCTGCCGCACGCACGAATGCACCTCGGCCGAACATCATCCTGATCCTCGCGGATGATATGGGCTTCTCCGACATTGGCTGCTTTGGCTCGGAGATTGCGACGCCCCACCTGGACAAGCTGGCCCAGCGCGGGATGCGGCTGACGGAGTACTACAACAATCCGCGCTGCTGCCCTTCGCGGGCGTCCATCATGACGGGGCTGTACTCGCACCAGGCGGGCATGGGCAATATGGTGGTGGACCACAATCGCTACCCGTTCCCGGCGTATGCAGGCATCCTGAGCGCGCAGACGATCACCATACCGGAGGCCCTGAAGACCGCAGGCTACAACACGGCGATGGTGGGCAAGTGGCACCTTGCGCCGGAGACCGAAGAGAGCAAGCCGCAGTGGCCGCTGCAGCGGGGCTTCGACAGGTTCAGCGGCATGATCTCGGGCGCGTCGGTGTACTACGAATCTCCGCATCTGTTCGACGGCAACACGACGCTGCCTCCTCCGCCGAAGGATAAGTACCTGACAGACATCTGGGCAGAGAAGGCTGCGGGTTATGTGACCGAGCTTGCAGCCGAAGGAAAGATGCCGTTCTTCCTTTATGCGGCGTTCAATGCTCCGCACTGGCCCATCCAGGCTCCGGAAGAGGATGTGAAGAAGTACGCCGACCGCTATCGCGAGGGTTGGGACAAGCTGCGCGAGGAGCGGCATGCCAGGCAGATCGCGGAAGGCATTGTGGATCCGAAGTGGCCGCTCTCCCCGCGGGATCCGCGCGTGCCTGCGTGGGAGAAGGCCGAGGACAAGGAGTGGGAGATCCGGCGCATGGCTGTCTATGCAGCGATGATCGACAAGCTGGACCAGGGCATCGGGCGCATTGTGGATGCGGTGGAGAAGGCGGGCGTGATGGAGAACACGCTGATCGTCTTTATGAGCGACAACGGCGGCAATGCTGAGGAGCTGGGGCGCGGACAGCGCACGCTGCCGGTTACGGATTCGCCCGAAGGCCCGCTGCATGGGTTCGATCCCAAGGGCAGCATTCCCTGCGAGAACGGGATGACCTGTGCGGGGAACATTCCGGGAGTGATGCCGGGCGGGGAAGAGACGTTTCAGAGCATCGGAATCCCGTGGGGCAACTGCGCGAATACGCCATTCCGGCTGTATAAGCACTACGCGCAGGAGGGCGGCATCAGCTCGCCGTTCGTGGCGTGCTGGCCAAAGGTGATCAAGCCGATGGGACGCCCGATGGCGGCGGTGGGGCACGAGACCGACCTGATGCCTACGTTCCTGGAGGCCGCGGGTGTGACCTATCCGACGCATGTAGCTGCGGGGCCGATTCCCGCATTTGTGGGCCAGAGCCTGATGCCGCTGTTCGAAGGGAAGAAGCGGACGCGGCAGCCGATCTTCTGGGAGCACGAGGGCAACAGGGCCGTGCGTGACGGACAGTGGAAGCTCGTCTCGCGCTTCCCGGACGCATGGGAGCTGTATGACATGGAGGCCGACCGCACGGAGCTGCATGATCTTGCGGCGGCACAGCCAGCAAGGACGAAGGCGATGGCAGCGATGTGGGACGAGTGGGCGAAGCTCGTCGGAGCGCAGCCCTGGCCCATGCCGCAGACGCCTCCGGGCGAGCGCACGGGCGAGATGGGCACTCCGCCGTATCTGCGAAGGTACAAAGCGTAGGCTGCGGGTGCCTGAGGCGGGTGGCACGGCGAATTCCCGCGTTCACGAATTCTTCAAACTACCGGGGCGCTCTGAGGGCCCGGATGGCCCCTCTGCGGGCTCCGGGGCAGTAGCATAGAGAACGGTATGAATGAAGCCCGCTGGGTCCTGCTGATCGCAGGAGAGATTGGTCAGACGGACTCCGTCTCGGACCGCGCTATGGAGCGTCTGGTCGGAGCGATCCGTGATGAAGGTTATGACGTTGTACGCACCTCCACGCCGGAGGATGGACTGTCGCTGGTGACCAGCGATCCTTCGTACTCGGCGATCCTGCTGGATTGGGATCTTGAGGGCGACAACCAGCTTGGCGAACACGCGGCGCTGCAGATCCTGCGCGCGGTGCGTCGCCGCAATACGAAGGTCCCGGTCTTCCTGATCGCGGACCGCACGCTGGTCTCCGAGTTGCCGCTTGAAGTTGTAAAGCAGGTGCATGAGTACATCCACCTCTTTGGCGATACGCCGGCGTTCATCGCGAACCGCGTGGACTTCGCGGTGGAGCGTTATCACGCGCTGCTGCTGCCGCCGTACTTCCGTGAGTTGAAGAAGTACACCGACCAGGGCGCTTATAGCTGGGACGCGCCGGGACACATGGGCGGCGTTGCGTTCCTGAAGCATCCCGTAGGCATGGAGTTTCATCGCTTCTTCGGCGAGAACCTGTTTCGCAGCGATCTTGGCATCTCCACGGCGCAGATGGGCTCGTGGCTGGATCACCTGGGGCCTCCGGGAGATTCCGAGCGCAATGCGGCGCGCATCTTTGGTGCGGACTGGACGTTCTACGTGCTGTCGGGCTCGTCGACCTCGAACCAGATTGTGGGCCACGGCATCATCGCGCAGGACGACATCGTGCTGGCGGATGGCAACTGCCACAAGTCGCTTTGCCACTCGCTGACGGTGACCGGAGCGCGGCCTGTGTACTTCAAGCCGACGCGCAACGGCTACGGCATGATTGGGCTCGTTCCGCTGAAGCGGTTCAGCAAGGAGAGCGTGCAGGAGCTGATTGCGCGCAGCCCGTTTACCAAGGGCGCTTCTTCGCAGGAACCGCGCTGCGCGGTGGTGACGAACTCCACCTATGACGGCCTTTGCTACAACGTGGATCGCGTGGTGGAAGAGCTGGCGCCGAGCGTGGCGCGCATCCACTTCGACGAGGCGTGGTACGCGTACGCGAAGTTCCATCCGCTGTACAAGGGCCGCTATGCGATGGGTGTGCCGGACGAGATGCCCAACCGTCCAGCGATCTTCAGCGTGCAGTCCACGCACAAGATGCTGACGGCGTTTTCCATGGGCTCGATGGTGCATGTGAAGCTGAGCGACCGCGCTCCGCTGGACTTCCACCAGTTCAACGAGGCGTTCATGATGCATGGGACGACCTCGCCGTTCTATCCGCTGATCGCCTCGCTGGATGTGGCGGCGGCGATGATGGACGCGCCGGCCGGTCCGACGCTGATGACGGAGACGCTGCAGGACGCGATTGCGTTCCGCAAGGCGATGGCATCGGTGGCGCATCGTCTGCGGGCTTCGGCGGTGAATGGCGATGGCTGGTTCTTCAGCCTTTTCCAGCCGGAGACCGTAACCGACCCACTCACGGGCGAGACCAAGGTCTTCGAGGATGCTTCCGATCATCTGCTGGAGACCGAGCAGAGCTGCTGGACGTTGAAGCCCGGGCAGGACTGGCATGGCTTTGCCGACGCCGACCTGGAAGGCGACTACTGCATGCTGGACCCGACGAAGGTGACGATCCTGACGCCGGGTGTGAATGCGCAGGGCAAGGTGGACACCGAGTGGGGCATCCCGGCGGCGATCGTGACCGAGTTCCTGGACTCGCGCCGCGTGGAGATCGCTCGTGAGGGCGACTACACGATCCTTGTGCTGTTCTCGGTGGGTACGTCCAAGGGCAAGTGGGGCGCGCTGCTGGAGAACCTGTTCGAGTTCAAGCGGCTGTATGACTCGGAGGCCGCGCTGGAAGAGGCTCTGCCGGAGCTGGTGGCCAAGCACCCGGTGCGGTATCGCAACACCACGCTACGTGAGCTTTGCGACGAGATGCACCAGGCGATGCTGGAGCTGAACCTCGCGGACCTGGTGAACCAGAGCCAGGACGAAGACTTCGATCCGGTGATGACGCCGTGGCAGACGTACCAGAAGGTGATCCGCGGCGAGACCGAGCGCATTCCCTTCCGCGAGATGGCGGGTCGCATCGCTTCGGTGATGCTGGTGCCGTATCCTCCGGGCATCCCGATGAGCATGCCGGGTGAGCGGCTGGGCGCAAGCAACACGCCGGTGATGAAGCTGATCCTGGCGATGGAGGAGTTCGGCAAACGCTTCCCCGGCTTCGAGCGCGAGACGCATGGCATCGAAGTGGATGAGGACGGCGAATACTGGATGCGCGCTGTGCTCGAGGAGTATCAGGACTAGCTCCGCAGCTGATTGTCTGCATAAACAACAAGCGCCGCCACTCGAGAGATCGAGTGGCGGCGCTTTCGTTTGAGCTTCACGGCGGATATATGGACGGTTCGGCGATCACCGCACAGCACGGCTCTCGCAAGCGCCACGATGACGCGTGGACGACATCCATAGTCTTGTGTGCCCCATCAATCGTAAGGTGTCTCGACCACACGAAATGGGGATGGATTGAAACCATCGAGAAGGCAGACTAAGGCTGTTCTCCCAAAGGCTAGAGAGGCGCTGCGGCGCAAGGAGGTTGCATGGCAAACGTTGCTGACGTTCTTATCGATACTTTGATTGCAAACGGAGTGGAGCGCATCTGGGGCTTGCCCGGGGACTCGCTGAACGGTGTTACCGATGCGATGCGTACTCGTCCCGAGATTGCATGGCTACATGTGCGAAATGAAGAGGCTGCGGCCTTCGCGGCTGGCGCCGAAGCGCATGTGAGCGGCAAGCTCGCGGTATGTGCGGGGAGCTGCGGGCCAGGCAATCTGCACCTGATCAACGGGCTGTTCGATTGCCAGCGCAGCCGCGTTCCTGTGCTTGCGATTGCCGCTCAGATTCCGAGCTCGGAGATGGGCACCAACTACTTTCAGGAGACACGGCCTGAAGAGTTGTTCAAGGACTGCAGCGTGTACACCGCGGTGGTCACCGAGCCTGGGCAGCTGGAGCGGGTGCTGCCTATCGCGATGCGTGCGGCGATCTCTCAGCGCGGAGTGGCCGTCCTCGTGATCCCGGGCAATATCGCATCGATGCACTCGAGCTGGGAGGCACGGTCGATTGGCCTGCTGGAGAACGACTCGGAGATTGTGCCTTCAAAGTCAGCGCTGCAGCGGGCTGCGGAGATTCTCAACAGCACAGAGAAGGTCGCGATTCTCGCGGGTGCTGGCTGCATTGGCGCTCATGCGGAGCTGCTGGCCTTTGCCGAAGCGTTGCAGTCTCCGATTACGCACGCGCTGCGTGGCAAGGAATTCGTCGAGTACGACAATCCCTATGACGTGGGCATGACGGGCCTGCTGGGATTCAGCTCGGGCTACGCCGCGATGGAGGGTTCCGAGGCGCTGGTCATCCTCGGGAGCGACTTTCCATATTCGGCATTCTTCCCCAAGCATGCCAAGGTGATCCAGGTGGATTCGCGCGGCGAGCAGATTGGCCGGCGCACGCATGTGGATGTAGCGCTGATCGGAACGGTCAAGGGAACGATCGACGCTCTATTGCCGTTGCTGAACAAGGGCCGCAGCTCTGCGTATCTCGAGAAGGCGCAGAAGCACTACGTCAAGGCACGCCAAGGGCTCAACGACCTTGCCACGGCCGACACGGGCGACGGTCCGCTCCGGCCCGAGTTTGTGACGCAGGTACTGGATGACCTGGCGAGCGACGATGCGGTCTTCACGTGCGATGTAGGGACACCCACGGTCTGGGCCGCACGCTATCTCACGATGAATGGCAAGCGCAGGCTCATTGGATCCTTCAACCACGGCTCGATGGCTTGTGCTCTGCCGCAGGCGCTGGGCGCACAGGGTCTGGACAGGAAGCGGCAGGTCATCTCGATGTCCGGCGATGGTGGCCTGGCGATGCTGATGGGCGAGTTGCTGACAGCGAAGCAGAACAAGCTTCCTGTAAAGGTCGTGGTCTTCAATAACGGCGCCCTCGCGTTCGTGGAGTTGGAGATGAAGGCCGCAGGCTACGTGAACTTCGGCACCGATCTTGATGATCCGAACTTCACGCAACTCGCGACTTCGTGCGGCTTTCTGGCGCGCAAGGTCACGCGCGCGGAAGACCTTCACGAAGCTGTGCGCGAGATGCTCGCGCATGATGGCCCGGCGTTACTGGATGTAGCTGTACAGCGGCAGGAGCTTTCGATGCCCCCCACGATCACGCTCGAACAGGCGAAGGGCTTTGGCCTTTATCTGCTGCGTGCGGTGCTGACCGGACGCGGTGACGAGGTGCTGGATCTTGCAGAGACGAATCTGCTGACGCGCCTGCTCTAGGGAAGCTCTGCAACTGTAGCCGCCTGTTCACGGATCCGATGCCCCGGAGGCCAAAGCCCGGTGATTGTGGGCCGTAACAAAGCGCAACATGTGCAGAGGTTTTCTGCACCACACGCGGCATTGCCTCCCCACTACTCAAAAGAGGCACGAGGGTGGCCCTCCAACGAGGGTGGGGAAAGCAGCGAACCGCAAGTCCAATAGCAGATGTGCCCAGGAGCTGCGGTCATGTGAACTGCAGCGAACCGGAGCCCTACAGGAGAAAGCAATGCCTACGATCACAGCGAAAGACGGAACGAAGATCTACTACAAGGATTGGGGCACTGGACAGCCAGTCGCCTTTTCTCATGGCTGGCCGTTGAACGCCGATGCCTGGGACGCGCAGATGATGTACCTCGGTGCACGCGGCTATCGCGTCATCGCACACGATCGTCGTGGCCACGGGCGTTCCGAGCAGACGTGGCACGGCAACGAGATGGACACCTATGCCGATGACGTTGCTGCTCTCCATGAAGCGCTGGACCTGAAGGACGTGATCATGGTGGGCCACTCGACGGGTGGAGGCGAGGTCGCGCATTACATTGGGCGTCACGGAAGCGCCCGCGTCGCAAAGGCCGTGCTGATCAGCTCGGTGCCTCCGGTCATGCTGAAGAGCGAGAGCAATCCTGGCGGTCTGCCCATCGAGGTGTTCGACGGCATCCGCACCGGCACGCTCACGGATCGTTCGCAATACTTCAACGACCTCGCGGTGCCGTTCTATGGATACAACCGCGAAGGAGCCAGCATCTCGAAGGGTGTGATTGAGAACTTCTGGTTCCAGGGCATGCAGGGTGGCATCAAGCCGCTGTATGACTGCATCAAGGCCTTCTCCGAGACAGACTTCAACGAAGACCTGAAGAAGATCGATGTCCCGACGCTGGTGATGCACGGCGACGACGATCAGATCGTGCCGTTCGCGGACGCGGGCGCTCTCACGGCGAAGATCGTGAAGGGCGCGCAGCTGAAGGTCTATAAGGGCTATCCGCACGGCATGGCGCAGATTCATGCCGACGTGATCAACGCGGATCTGCTGGCCTTCATCCAGTCGTAGACTTGTGGTTCAGGGCGTACACGCGGGAGGCTCGCAGGCCTCCCGCGCCTTCGTTTGTGACAATCGAATCATCTTCAGGAAACAGGACGGGGATCTTGAGAGGCACACTTCTTGCATTGGCGTTGGTGGCGGGCACGGCAACTTTGCCCACCGGAGCACAAACTCCTGGGGCACAGGAAGGCGTCGCCGTTGGCCCTCAGTATGACTCCACGCACGTCTATGTTGCGGCAGCCGACGTCGATGCCTTTGCGAGGTGCTTCCTTGCGACCTTCGGAGGCAAGAGCTCAAAGCAGACGCTGGTGACGGTGACTCCGACTCCGAGCAAGACGACCTCGCAGCTGCTCCAGACGCCCGTGGGTATCGTGTCTCTGTTTGGCTTCACCACGCCGATTCCTTTTGGTTTTGGTGAGGAGCGCAACGGGTACCTGGTGCGGGACCTGGATACTGCTTTGACCGAAGCTCGCAAGGCCGGAGCGGACGTGATCGTCGCACCGTTCCCGGATGCCATTGGGCGCGACGCGATTGTGCAGTGGCCCGGCGGCGTAGATCTCCAGCTCTACTGGCATACGACCCCGCCCTCCTACCCAGCTCTCGTGCATGTACCGGAGAACCGCGTGTACGTCTCGCCGGAGCGGCTGGCCGCGTTCGTCCAGGCATTTGTCGCGTTCTCCCATGGCAAGGTCGTGGACGACCGGCGTGATGCAGCCGGTGAAGAGATCGGTCTTCCCGGAAAGCTGATTCACCGTGTGCGGATTGAATCGGGCTTCGGGAAGATGGTGGTCTTCGCCACCGACGGTCACCTGGTGTACCCCTATGGCCGCGAGACTACGGGGTTCGAGGTAGACGACCTGGATGCGGCGCTCACGCGCGCTGCGGCAGCCGGGGGAACGGTGCTCGTGGCACCGTTCGCAGTGGCTGGACGACGGAGCTCCATGGTGCTCTTTCCTGGTGAGTATGTCGCCGAGATCCATGCTCCGAAGAGTTAGTACCTGCGGCGCGCGCGAATACAGGGTTGGCCCGTACGGCCGGCGCGGCATACGCTGTTTCCAGAGCCTCCATGTCCACCGTCCCAGTTCCCACATCTCTGCCTGCGCGAGAACGGCCTCGAGAGTTTGAGCTCTGCGGCGAGTCGCTGCAGGCTTGTATCGCCGCCAGCGAGGGCGGCGCCGACCGCATCGAGCTCTGCACCGCGCTTGGCGTCGGAGGCGTAACGCCTCCGACGTCACTGCTTCGCGCAGCCCTCGAGCTGACAACACTGCCGGTACATGTGCTCATTCGGCCAAGAAACGGCGAGTTCCGGTATTCGCCAGCTGAGTTTTCGCTGCTGCTCACCCAGGTTGAGGACGCGCTTGGGCACGGAGCCGCCGGGGTTGTCACCGGTGTGCTGGATGTGGAGGGACGCATCGACCTGGATCGCATCCGGAAGGTCATGGTCGCCGCAAACGGCAGGCCGGTGACCTTCCACCGTGCCTTTGACCTCACCCCCGATCTCTCGCAGTCTCTGGAGCAGGTCATCGATCTGGGTTGCGCGAGGGTGTTGACCTCGGGCGGCGCGGCGGACGTGATGGCGGGGCTGCAGGCACTCCGCGGCCTGACCTCGCAGGCAGCGGGAAGAATCCGCATTGCAGCGGGGGGCGGCGTGCGCCTGGAAAATGCTGCTTCCCTGCTTGCGGTGCACGGGCTGGATCTGCACGGATCGCTGCGTACGATCGAGCCACCGGAAGGACATATGGGCGCAGTCCATCCGCTCACGACGCAATTTGGGCAGGCCTATCGTGTCCTCGCGGAGAATGTCTGCGCGATGACCGAGCTTGTTCACAGCGCCGACCCGCGATAATGGTGGGCGATGCCTCTCTATCTTGCCGTCGATGCCGGCGGCACCAAGACCGACTTTGCCCTTGCCGATGAAACGACCACCCTTGCCCGCACGCGCGCCGGCAGCATCAAGCGCATGCGAGTGGATGCCACCACGGCAGAAGCGAACCTCGACGCCGCGCTCACCGAGCTGACCTCGGCCAGTGGCCTCTCGCTGCAGCACGTCGTGCGCACCTGCGTAGGTACGGCAGGCGAGACGGTGCCAATGGTGGTCGACTGGATTCGCGGAGCCTTCGGCGCCCGTGTCGCCGGAGAGCTGGTGATTCGCGGCGATGTCGAGATTGCCCTCGATGCGGGCTTTCGCGGTGGTGAGGGCATCCTGGTGCTGGCGGGTACCGGATCGAATGTGATCGCGCGCGGAGCGGATGGAAAGCTGCAGGGCGCGGGCGGCTACGGGCCTGTGCTCGCCGACCAGGGCTCCGGACATCGCATCGGCCAACGGGCGCTGCGACGCATCTTCCTTGCGAAGGATGAGCGGGTGCCTACGCTGCTGAGCGAAGAGGTGTTGCGGTTCTGGCAGCTGGGATCGCTGAATGAGCTGATCGCATTTGTCCACGCGGATCCGCGGCCGGACATCTCGAAGCTCGCGCCGATTGTGCTGCGCTGTGCCGAGGCTGGAGACGCGCTGGCGCTTGAGGTCCTGGCGCATGAGGGCGAGGAGTTGGGCTATCTGGTTCGGCTGTTGCTCCGGCGTTCATGGAGCGATGGTGCACATCTGCCGTCGCTGGCCTTTGCGGGCAGCGTAATGGAGCACTATGTTCCCGTACGGCAGGCGCTGCTGAAGGCTGTTCGTGCTGAGTTTGCGGGTGTAGGGGAGTTGCCGGGCGTGGTCGATCCGGTTGAGGGTGCGTTGTGGCGGGCTAGGCTCGCCGGGGTCACGGCCTAAAGGCCTTCGTTCGTGTCCTGAGTTGGACGTTCGCGGAGAGTATGTCGGGCTTTCAGCCCTTGGTCTAACGCTGGCACCTTACCTAGGCCTTCGGCCTAGGCTAGGATTTTGCGGGCCTTCGGCCCTCGAGGCCATGCAAAGTTTTTGGGGCTCGCGCCACTAGGGCAAAGGTTCGCCTTTGAGGAAGTGATCTGTGCGCTGCTCAACGGCGGGGGCGTCGCAGGTCATGATGAGGTGGGCGCAAGTTCCCTGGGAGACGTAGAGCGGGGCATTGACAGCGTGTGCCCAGCGGATCGCCTCAGACGGTGTGACCATGTGGTCCTGCGCGGCGACGATGACGAGGAACCTGGGCCGCACCGAACGAGCTACGTCCTCGATACTGCGGCCGTGCAAGGCGTCATGCCGCACGATCGCCTCCAGCTGCGAGACACGATCGTTGGCATCGATGGAGAGAGGGGCTTCCGACTTTGCGACGAAGGCTTCGAAGCCCTCGCGGGGTGTGGACTGGTTGCGCAGTTCGGGCGTCGTGACGGCCTGCACATTGATGAGGTTGGCGAGCCTCAGTGCTGGCTCCCTGGTGTAATTGCCGCCGAGGAAGCCGGGGTCGCTGCGGATGGCCTCCAGCATGATGCGCTTCGACTGCAGGTCGTACACGGTGAGTCGCGGCGTGGAGACGATAGGGACGGCGAGATCGAAGAAATCAGGATGCAGGACGGCCCACTGGAAGGTCTGCTCGCCGCCCATGGAGAGGCCGACGATGGCGTGGACGTGCTTGAGGTGAAGGATCTCAGTGGCGACGCGGTACTCGGCCTCGACCATGTCCGCCGTGGTGAAGATGGGGAACGACGGGCCGTGCTGCGTGGTGCTGTTGGAGGGCGAGGACGACACGCCATTGCCGAAGGCATCCAGCGCGACGCCGAAGAAGCGTGAGGTGTCGACGAGGCGGGTCGCGGATGGGTGGTCAGCGAAGAGGTTTGCGAGCTCGCCCGAGGTTCCGTAGAGCCAGGTGGGCATGAGGACCGCGTTGTCGCCGGCGGCGTTGAGCGTGCCATAGGTGCGGTAGCCGATACGGCAGTCCTCGATGAGCTGGCCGCTTTCGAGCCTGCAGGCGCCGAGACGCGCGATCTGCTGCCTGCCTTCCTGCGCGCGCAGGGGCGGTTGAAGCAGGACCGCGAGCAGCGGGAGCGCCGCAGCGAGACTTCCAGGGAACCATGCACCTCTCATGCCTTCACCCTATACGAGCTCGCGTGGGGATGCCTCCACTCGCAGGGTGAGGGTCTTCGTCCCGAGGCGTGGGTGCTTCGCTCGCACGGTGATTGTGCCCGGCTGTTGCGTCGCGCGAATCCACACGGCTCCCTGGCCTCCGATAAGCGCGAACGGGGTATCGCCGATGAGTGTGGCCGGCCCCTCGATGCTGATCAGGATGGGATCGTTCGCGTAGCGGCGCACGGTGCCGAACTCATCCGTGGCGCGCAGCACGAGACGTGTGGAGTCGGCGCCATCGGCGTTGAGGGTGGTGTCGTCCGCAGTGAGATGGAAGTCGCGATCAACGCCCGCGCCGGAGAGGGTCTTCGTGATGACGACCTTGCCGGCGATGAGGCCCTCGATGCGCAGGTCACCCCAGGGGAAGCCGAACTGGTCGAGCCGCATGCCGCGCTTGTCGATCTGGAAGGGAGCGTACTTCAGGTGCGGGAAGCTCTCGTGGTCCGGTTCAATCTCGGCGATCTGATGCCAGCCATCCTCAGGCCCGAACATGGGGCGGATGGAGAAGCGAAGCTTCTCGCAGTTGGAGCAGACGAGTGCGGTGGTGAAGCCTACGGACTCATCGCCATTGGCCCATTGGAAGGCTGGTTCCAGCACGACTTCTTCGGTGGGATCGCACTGGCTCTTGTAGAAGCCTGCGGCGGCTTTGGGCAGGCGGAAGATGTCCGTCACGCCGTGGTAGCAGATGCGGTCGCCGGAGCCGAAGTTGGCGTGGGTGTTGTAGTCGAAGGCGCACCAGCCGATGCCGCCGGCGTAGCGCGCATCGGAGGCGAGCTGGTTGTGGATGCGTGCGTGGCGGAGGGTGTGCTCGCGCTGGCGCTCATCGTCGTCGGTGGTCTTGGTGGGGAAGGTGTGGCCCACGAACTCGGTGTTGAGATAGAGCGGGTGGTTCGGCTCGCGCAGAGGGAAGCCGAAGTCGTTGATGGTGAAGACGTCCTCGATGAGGTGGGAGGCGGCGAAGTTGCGAATGCCTCCGGTCTGCCGCGTGGTGTCGAGCGAATGCGCGAGGGCGTTGGTGCGGGTGTAGAAGGCATCGTTGTCGCGGGACTCGTTGATGCGAACACCCCACAGCACGATGGAGGGATGATTCCAGTCCCGGGTGATCATGCGGCGGACGTTATCGACGGCAACATCCTGCCAGGCTTCGTCGCCGATGTGCTGCCACCCGGGGATCTCCTCGAGCACGAGGAGGCCGACCTCATCGCAGCGGTCGAGGAAGTGGCGCGACTGCGGGTAGTGCGAGGTGCGGACGATGTTGCAGTGCAGCTCGTGGCGCAGGATGTCGGCGTCCTTGCGCTGCACGCGTGCGGGCATGGCTTGTCCCGCGAAGGGGAAGGTCTGATGGCGATCGAGGCCGCGCAGCTTCACGACCTTGCCATTGATCTGGAAGCCTTGCGGCGTGAAGGCGGCCTCCCGGAATCCGACACGGCGGGTCTGCTGATCTGCGGGTGTGCCCTCATGGACGAAGGTGACTCGAACCTCGTAGAGCTTCGGAAAGTGGATGTCCCAAAGGGCGATGTCCTTGAGATCGTCGAGGCGCACGGTGTACTTCGCGGGATCGTTGATCGTCTGCGAGCCTTGTCCGATGCTTGCCATCCACGGCGTGAAGCTTTCGGAGGAGCGTGAAGGTTCCACATCGTGCGGGCGCGAGGCGATGACGCGGTCGCCGTCCAGCAGCTCTACGAGCAGAGCGAGCTTGCCGTCCGCGGGCTTTGCGGGAGCACTGAGGAAGCAGTCGACCTCGAGCGCCGGCTGGGTGAGGACGTTGAGGGTGCGGGCATGGACGTTGTCCAGGAAGAGCTGCGGCACGATGCGGAGCGCCACCTCGCGGTAGATACCACCGAAGGTGAGGTAGTCGATCTCGTAGCCGAAGGGCGGGATGTCCTTGCGCTCGGTGCTGTCGAGCTTGACGGTGAGGACGTTGGGGCCGTCGTGGCGAACGAGCTTCGTGAGTTCGAAGGAGAAGGGCGTGAAGCCGCCGCGATACTCGCCGAGCTTTTCGCCGTTGAGGAAGACAGTGGAGGCGGTCATCGCGCCTTCAAAGTCGACGAAGATGCGTTTGCCCTTCGCCCAGGTGGGAGGGCGGAAGCTGCGGCGGTAGGTCGAGACGAACTCGTAGCTCTTGTCGTCGAAGTTGTGCCAGGGCAGGGAGACGTTGGTGTGCGGGATCACGATCTCGGTGAAGCCAGCATCGTTGAACGCGACGCGCTCGGCGCCCGCGACGTCTTCAGCCTTGTAGCGCCAGCCGCGATTCATGGGCAGGGAGCGAACGTGCTCCGGTGCGGGCGGCAGCGCGAAACTGAGCCCTTCGGTGATGCTGACGGCCGCGGCCGCACCTGTCGCCTTCAAGAACTGCCTGCGTTCCATGCTGTCTCCTGCGTGGGTTGTTGTCCGCAGCGAGGATAGCGGGATCGGGTGGCGATGGTCTAGCGTCTTCACCCTCCGGGAGCTAGCAGCCTGTCTGAGCGAAAGCGTACCTCAGCGGCTAAAGCCATCTTTCAAGTGACGCACTTACGGCACGGCTGAAGCCGTGCCCTTAAGCAAGACTGAAAATTTCGGCAACCTTCTACGCAACGTCGAGAGGCCAGACGTGTTGGACGGTGCGATAGAGGACGTCTTTGCGTTCCTCTGCGTTGAGGAAGGGAAGGTGCTCGCGGTAGAGTGCGAGGCGCTGCTCATAGCTCACGAGCTCCGGCTTGATGGGCCAGTCGGTGCCGCCCATGATGCGCCGTGAGCCGAAGGCATCACGGACACGGGCGACCATGCCGTCGGTATCGCGATACGGATACACCTGCTGCGAGAGCGACCACATGTGCGTGACCTTGATGAAGACGCGGGGATAGCGCGCGAGGGCCAGCAGCTTTGCCAGCGCGGCCTCGTCGCCGACCGGGCAATCGGCCATGTGGTCGATGACCACGGTAAGGTCCGGGTGGCGCTCGAGGAGCGGGACAATGTCGGGAAGTCGCGAGGCGGGAAGCAGCAGCGTCATGGGCACACGAAGCTGCTCGCAGCGTTGCCATAGTGGGGCCATCAGCGGTCCGCGGATCCAGTCGCCGGTGGCGTCCGCTGCGGGACTGAGGCGCACGCCGCGGCAGCCCTGCCGGGTCCAGGAGCTTAGGGCGTCGGGCGCGTTGGGATCCTCGGGATTGACACGGCAGACCCCGGCGAACTTCCCGGGGAAGCGGTGCAGGCAATCGACGAGGTAGCGGTTGTCCCACTTGTAGTGGATGACCTGAATGAGGACCGTGCGGGCAACGCCGTTGGCCTGCATGCGGCGGAGCAGCGTCTCGACGGAGGCATCGAGCCCGGGTGGGACCCTGGCTCCTTCGGCGAAGGGGAAGCGTTGGACAGAAGTGGGGCCTTCGGGACGGCTGGCCCAGACGTGGACGTGCGAGTCGATGGCTGGGGAACGCCGTGGGGTTGCCGCGTTCGAGGCTCCTGCGGCGATAAGGCTGGCCGCACCTGCCAGGAAGGACCTTCGACTGAGACTCATGCTGCCCTCCCATTGCGAGCTGCAAGCCACGGTACTGCGTGGGCCATTGGAGTTACAAGCACATAGGCGGGCCGAAGCGGCCGGGGACTTCCCGGCTGACCTGCCCTCAATGGAAAGAAGGCGCGAAGATAGGTGCTGCCGGCGTAGGCTCCTGCGGCAGCTTACGCTTCTATTCGAAGTGAACTACCCTGATGGAAGCAGCTTCCCCGCCACCTTATGGACTTTCCCGTTCTTTCTGCGGGGAGGGCCAGTTACTGACGAATATTGTTAATGGAACCGCTTTCCTTCCGCATACGTATCGTCTAAACGGCAACCCGCCTCACCAACGACTTCGAGAGATTGGATCTGTCATGATCGTGCCCTGCTGCACACCCCAGACCGCGCGTCCGCGTTCTGCCATGCTTCGCCGCGTGGCCAGCGTGATGCTTCTGTTCGTCGCCACAGCCTTTACCGGCTTCGCCACGGCGCAGTCCCCGGCGGCCAAGACGATCGAGGACACCTGGCAGGGCACCCTGCACGCGCCGCAGAAGGATCTGCGGCTGGTGTTGAAGATTGCCGATGCGAATGGATCTCCCAAGGCGACGCTCTACTCCATCGACCAGGGCGGCGGTTCGATGGCGGCAAGCACCACCACATTCCAGGACAATACCCTCACCGTTGCGGTCGCGATGCTGGAGCTGAAGTATGAGGGCAAGCTGTCTGCCGATGGCAAGTCGATCAGCGGCACCTTCAAGCAGGGTGATGGTCCTTCGACGCCGATGGTGCTGGAGCGCGCGACACCCGAGACGGCGTGGGCGATTCCCGAACCGCCGAAGCGACTTCCGCCGATGCCCGCTGACGCGAAGCCGGTCTTCGAGGTCGCTACGATCAAGCCCAGCAATCCGGACCAGAAGGGCATGGGCTTTACCTTCCGCAACGGCAACTTCATGACCATCAACACGACGCTGCTGGCGATCATCAAGTTTTCCTATGGCCTGCAGGATAAGCAGGTCGTGGGCCTGCCCGACTGGGCGACGACCGAGAAGTGGGACTTCAACGGCAAGGCCGACATCGAGGGCATGCCCAACCCTGAGCAGACGCGCCACATGATGCAGGTGATGCTGGGCGAGCGCTATGGGCTGAAGTTCCACGAGGACACGAAGGAGATGTCTGCCTACGTGTTGAGTGTGGCCAAGACCGGCCCGAAGATGGAGCTCGCTCCCAAGGATGCAGGCCCGCTGCCGGGGCTGTTCTTCCGCGGACTGGGCGTGCTGACGGTGTCCAACGCCACCATGCCGGACTTCTGCCAGCTGATGCAGTCCGCGGTGCTGGACAAGCCGGTGGTCGATCAGACCGGACTGACCGCGAAGTACAACTTCCTGCTGAAGTGGACGCCGGACGAGTCGCAGTTCGGCGGCATGGGGATGAAGGTGCCTCCGCCCAGCGACGCGGCCGACGCTCCGCCGCCGCTGTACACGGCCATCACCGAGCAGATCGGGCTGAAGCTGGAGTCCGGCAAGGCTCCGGTGAAGGTGCTGGTGATCGACCACGTTGAGAAGCCTTCCGCCAACTAAGACTGGCAGCAGCGGATGGGGTGACGCAGGTTTTGCATCCTGACGGCCCCCGCCGCGCGTTGTAACCATCGGAAGCTGGCCGCACAACTTCGAGGTTCCATGAGATTCCGGCTGCACCCTGAGACGATGAGGATGACGTTTCTGCTGCTTGCCCTTGGCGCGGCGGGGTCCGCGACTGCGACAGCACAGACGGCTGCGGGAGGTCCCGCTGCGGCCGTAGCTTCGCCGGACTTCGACGTCTCCACGGTGAAGACGAATAACACGGGAAGCGGTTCGATCCGGATCAGCGTCCACGACGATATGCTGCGCGCCGACAACGTGGTGGTGAAGATGTTGCTGGAGCAGGGCTTCGACATTCGACAGGACCAGATCCTCGGGCTTCCTCACTGGGCCGAGGTCAACCACTACGACATCACGGCGAAGGTGGTCGACATGACACCGGAGCAGCGCAAGGGGCTGAACAAAGCGGAACGCATGGCGATGATGCAGAAGCTGCTGGTCGAGCGCTTCGGGGTGAAGACTCATGTTGAAACCCGCATCCTGCCACGGCTGGACCTTGTCATCGCGAAGGATGGGATGAAGCTCGAGGAGTTCAAGGCGCCGCCACCCGTCGAGGGCGGCGCGGACAAGCCTGAGCTGGAAAAGTTCGATCCGAAGCGTGGCGGCAGCATGACCGGCAGCAACAACGAGCTGACAGGTACGGGGGTGGAGATGGCACCGCTGATCAACTTCCTCTCCAACCAGACCCACATGCCTGTTGCTGACAAGACCGGCCTGAAGGGGAAGTACAGCTTCCACCTGAAGTGGCAGCGCGAGGATGAAGGCGCGCAGAGCGGTCTTCATGATGATTCGCTGCCGACGATCTACTCTGCGATCACGGAGCAGCTCGGTCTCAAGCTGGAGTCAGCAAAGGGCCCTGTCCAGGTGCTCGTGGTGGATCACATCGATCTGCCGGAGGAGAACTAATTGATGGCGGTGACGCGATGAGATTTCGCCGCGGGCCTGGTGGGTCCCGATGGCTGGCCTGCACGATGGCAGTCGTGCTGCCGGCCGCAGCATTGGCCTCGGAGTTTCATGGCCACGTGCGTTATGGCAGCGTGCCGGTGCCGGGCGCGACCGTCACGCTGACCCAGGGCGACAAACAGTTCTCCACGATCACGGACTCGCTCGGCATCTATCAGTTCGCCGATGTGCCGGACGGGACGTGGAAGATCTCCATCTCATTGCGCGGCTTCGCTCCGATGGATAACACGGTGACTGTAGCCGCGAATGCGCCGCAGGGCGACTTCACGCTGGACATGCTCGCGATGCCTGAGCTGCTTGCGATGGCTCAGCCCGAAGCTGCGCCCGCGCCAAAGCCTCTGCAGCCGCGTGCTGCTGAGACGAAGGACGAAGCGAGGCCGAAGGCCGCCGATGCCAAGACGGCGAAGCCGGAAGGTCCGCAGGCGCCACAGCCTCCAGCACCCAGCGAAGACTCCGATCGAGCCAACGATGGGCTGCTGATCAACGGCAGTGAAAGCAACGCGGCGACGTCGCAGTATTCGATGTCGCCAGCGATCGGCAATCGCAGGCCCGGCACGAAGGCGCTGTACAACGGCAGCTTCGGAGCCTTTGCGCAGAATGCGATCTTCAATGCGAAGCCGTACTCGCTGACCGGCCTGCAGCTTCCGAAGGATGGCTATAACCGCATCACCATGGTCGCGACCTTCGGCGGGCCCATTCGCATTCCGCCGATCTTCTATCATGGGCCGAACTTCTTTGTGGCCTACCAGTGGACTCGAAATGGCACGGCCAACACCGGCACCGGGCTTGTGCCCACGCAGGCTGAGCGTGACGGCGACCTGAGCTCGATCACCAACGCGCAGGGCCAGCCGGTACCCATCTATAACCCGGCGACGGGTGTGCCGTATGCCGGTGCGCTTCCGGTCAGTCCTCAGGCGGCGGCGCTGCTTGCTTTGTATCCACTACCGAATGTCTCCGGCAGCACACGGTATAACTACGAAGCTTCGCTGGCGAGCGAGACGCACCAGGATTCGCTGCAGTCCCGCCTCGACAAGAGCGTGGGGCATCGCGATTCTTTTTACGGAGGCTTCGGCTTTCAGAACTCGCGCACCAGCACGGAGAATCTCTTCGGCTTCGTGGATTCGGTGAAGTCGCTGGGCATCGACACCAATGTGAACTGGCAGCATCGCTTTGCCCGGCAGGTGTTCGCTACGCTGGGCTATCACCTGACACGGCAGCGCACATTATTGACACCGGAGTTCGCGGGTCAGACGAACATCTCGGGCAACGCCGGCGTCACCGGAAATGACCAGGACCCGCGCGAGTGGGGGCCACCGGCGCTGGGCTTCTCGAGCATCACAGGCCTGAGCGATGCGAACAGTCAGTTCAATCGCAATCGCACGGACCAGGGATCGTTCAAGCTCACGACCACGCGTGGACGGCACTCGCTGCAGGCTGGAGGAGACTTCCGCCGGCAGGAGTACAACGAGCTGCAGCAATCGAACCCGCGTGGCACCTTCACCTTCACGGGCGCAGCGACGTCCGCGACCGGGGCTACATCGACGACGAGCGGCTCGGACCTCGCGGACTTCCTCGTTGGCACGCCTGACACCAGTGCGCTGGCCTACGGCAACGCGGACAAGTATCTACGCCAGTCGGTATCGGACCTTTATGTGAACGATGACTGGCGCGTGCGGCCGGAGCTCACGCTGAATGTGGGCTTCCGGTGGGAGTACGGTTCGCCCATCACCGAGCTGAAGGGGCGGCTCGTGAACCTCGATCTCGCGAAGGACTTCTCTTCTTCAGCACCCGTGCTGGCGAATGCGCCGAAGGGCTCGGTGACGGGCACAACCTATCCGAGCTCGCTGGTGCAGCCGGACAAGCATGGCTTCGAGCCGCGCGTCGCGCTGGCTTGGCGGCCCATCCCTGCTTCGACGCTGGTGGTGCGGGCGGGCTATGGCATCTACGACGACACCTCGGTGTACCTTGCCGCGGCCCAGAGCATGTCGCAGCAGGCGCCGCTCTCGACGAGCCTGAGCGTGCAGCGCAGCTCCACCTGCCCGCTGACGCTTGCGAACGGCTTCTTGAACTGCACAGGAACGACGGCGGATACGTATGCGGTTGATCCCAACCTGCGAGTGGGCTACGTGCAGTCGTGGCAGGTGTCCGCGCAGCGCGATATGCCGTTCGCGCTGGTGATGACGGCCACGTATCTCGGTACGAAGGGCACGCATGGCACGCAGGAGTTTCTGCCCAACACCTATCCGATCGGGGCGACGAACCCCTGCCCGCAGTGTCCGGTGGGCTTCACCTATCGGACGTCCGGTGGCAACCTCGAGCGCAACGCCGGGCAGCTCCAGCTGCGACGCCGCTTGCGCGGCGGCTTTACCGCGACGCTGCAATACACGTATGCGAAGGCCGTCGATGACGATGCGCAGGTGGGTGGCGCAGGGCATACCGTGGCTGCGTCCGCCACAGCTTCCTCAACCAGCTCCACCTCGAGCAGTCCAGCGATCCTCGCGCAGGATTGGCTGCACCTTCGCGCGGAGCGCAGCCTCTCAAGCTTCGATCAACGCCATCAGCTGAACGTGATCCTGCAGTACACGACTGGCATGGGCGCAGGCGGTGGCACGCTGATGAGCGGATGGCGTGGGCGCGTGCTGAAGGAGTGGACGATCCTCACGCAATACACCGGAGGCACTGGTCTGCCGGAGACGCCGGTGTATCTCGCGGCAGTGCCCAACACGGGTGTGACAGGCACGATCCGGCCCAATCGCACGAGTGCGCCCATCTATGACGCATCGAGCGGATACTTCCTCAACAGCGCGGCTTACACCACCCCAACCAGCGGACAATGGGGCACAGCGGGACGGAACTCAATCCTCGGCCCCGGAACCTTCACGATGAACGCAGCGCTGCAGCGCACGCTGAGGATGCCTTCCAACACGAGCATGGATGTGCGCTTCGAAGCGAACAACGTGCTGAATCACGCGACCTTCACCTCGTGGAACACGATCACCAACAGCTCGACCTTCGGACTTCCGGCCTCGGTGAATGCGATGCGTAGCTTCCAGATCAGTGGGCGGTGGAGATTCTGATGAGACACTCGTCTTCTTCCCTTCTGACATTTGCGTTTCTCGCAGCCGCGTCTTCTGCCGCACAGCAGATCGGCAGCAACGCGACGCCTTCCGACAACGGGACCTACAAGATCAGCGTGACCTCGCAGCTGGTGGTCGAGACCGTGGTGGCGAAGGACAAGCAGGGCAAGTTCATCCCGAACCTGAGCGTGAAGGACTTCACGCTGACCGAGGATGGTGTGCCGCAGAAGATCCGCTTCGTCGAGCATGAGACGCTGCCGACGGAGAGCGATGCGTTGCCTCCTCTGCAGGATGCGGATGAGCACATTACGCTGTACAAGCGGCTGACGCGGACCTCGATCGCGAGTGAAGAGAGCGATCGCGACACCGGTAAGAGCAAGTACCAGGGGCGACGGCTGATCGTCCTCTACTTCGACATGACAACGATGCGGCCCGAGGATCAGCAGCGCGCCATCACGGCAGCCGAGACCTTCCTCCGGAAGCAGATGACCTCCGCGGACATGATCTCGATCATGCGCTACCAGGGCGGCTCCGTGGATGTGCTGCAGGATTTCTCCGCGGACCGCACGCGGTTGCTGAGCATCCTGCAGACGATGCTGGTGGGCGAAGGCCAGGGGTTGCAGGACTCGCTCGACGATGCGAGCAGCGCCGATACCGGCGCGGCCTTCGGACAGGACGACAGCGAGTTCAACGTCTTCAACAACGATCGCCAGCTCTCTGCGCTGCAGACCGCGGCGCAGATGCTTGCGGGCATGAATGAGAAGAAGTCGCTGATCTATTTTGCGAGTGGGCTGCGGCTGCATGGGATCGACAACCAGGCGCAGCTGCATGCGACGGTCGATGCGGCGATTCGCGCCGGCGTGACGTTCTGGCCGGTCGACGCGCGCGGCCTTGTCGCCAACGCTCCGCTGGGCGATGCCACGCAGGGATCTGCAGGTGGATCGAGCATGTACACCGGCGGAGCAGCACAGGCGGTGAGCGATAACTTCGCGCAATCGCAGGACACGCTCTACTCACTGGCTGCGGATACAGGTGGCAAGGCGTTGCTGGATAACAACGACCTGACGCGCGGCATCACGCAGGCGCAGAACGCCGTGACGGATTACTACATCCTGGGCTACTACACGACGAACAATGCGCCGAATGGGCGCTTCCGCAAGATCAAGCTGACGCTGAACAGCGATGCCGAAGCGAAGCTCGATTACCGGCAGGGTTACTACGCGAAGAGGGACTTCACGCACTTCAACGAGGCGGACAAGGAGCGGCAGCTCGAGGATGCGCTGATGATGGGCGATCCGATGACGGAGCTGACCGTGTCGCTGGAGGTGAACTACTTCCAGTTGAATCGCGCGGAATACTACGTGCCCCTCGTGGTGAAGATTCCAGGGCGCGAGCTCGCGCTGGCGAAGAAGGTTGGAGCGGAGCATACCCTGATCGATTTTGTCTGCGAGATCAAGGATGATGTTGGCGGCTCCACGGTCAGCAACATTCGCGACAGCGTCAACATCAAGCTCAGCGATGCGACCGCGGCGCAGCTTGCGCACCAGCCCATCGAGTACGACGCGGGTGTGACTCTGCTGCCTGGGCACTACACGATCAAGTTCCTCGCGCGGGACAACGAGACGGGTCGCATCGGTACCTTCCAGACCTCGTTCTATATCCCCAACCTGAACAAGGAGACGACACGCGTTCCCATCAGCAGCGTGGTGCTTGCGAGCCAGCGCATCGATTCGCGCGATGCGCTTTACAACGCGGCGCATGGCAAGCAGGCAGCCAAGGACGATAGTGCAAACCCGCTGGTGCAGGATGGCCGCAAGCTGATCCCGAGCGTGACACGCGTCTTCCATGCGGATCGCGAGCTGTATGTCTTCCTTCAGGCGTATGCGGGATCGACGATGCCTGCTGCCGCAGCAACCGGATCGGCCACAGCAGGGCCACCACCCGCGGCGTCTCCACTTGTGGCCTATGTGAGCCTGTATCGCGAAGGCAAGCTTGCCTTCACTGCAACGCCTGTCTCAGTGACTCCGTTGCCGAACAGCAGGCTTGGTGTGACGCCCATCAGCTTCCACCTTGGGCTGGGCACGCTGGAGCAAGGCAACTACGAGGCGCAGGTGACGGTGCTCGACGGCACGCAGCATCGCGTCGCCTTCTGGCGCGGGCCCCTGGAGATTATCCCTTAGGCAATCCCATCCGGACGACGCGCGCTACTTGTGCGTATGCGTCGTCTGGATGTCGCTGCCGAAGCGATACGCTACGCCCAGCTTGAACATCTGCGGCTCGGGATTGCGGAGCGGGACGTTCATCCAGCCCTGATATTCGTACTCTGCGCGCAGGTTGAGGTAGTGCGTGAATCGATAGTCCACGCCACCTGCCAAGCCGTAGAGGTTGTAGCCGACGCTGGCAACGTTGTTCGAGTAGCCATAGACGCCGCGACCGAAAGAGCCACGCGCGTATGGGGTGAAACGACCACGCTCGAAGAGCTTGTAACGCAGGCCGCCTTCGAAGCTGGTCTGCGTGCTGGTGTCATTGCTGGCGGCGACTCGAGCGAAGTCGAGCGCTATGCCGAGATGACCATTGAAGTCATAGTTACCATAAACGCCAAAGCCCAACGAACGCACCGTGCGCGTGAGGTCCGAGAGCGGTGCTGGATTACCGTCCGTATCCCACGGCAGATAGTTGGAGTGCACGAGCACCGCACTGCCCCCTAACTGCAGCGTGCCGGGAGCAGCAGCAGTGGGAGAGGCCTGGCCGCGGGCCGCGATGGGGACAACAGACAGCGCAAACGCGGCCAAGCGCAGACACTCTCGCAACGGTTTCACGTCAGTTTCGACGGAGAGGTTGCGCAGCTCGATTACATCGACGTTTTGAAATTTGCGCTTTGCCGTAATCGCAGCCCGACAACGCCGCGTCTTCACAGTACAGCCGGCAGCATGCATCGCATCGACCTCGCCATTCTCGCGGGGCAACGACTGCATGCGCCGACGTATGACCGCCCAAGGCGCTGAAGGTCCTCCAGTGAATTCTCCGAGCCTCGCAATCTCTCTTCGTCAACGGCTGCTGTCGTTGCTGGCACTCGTCCTTGGAGCCTGTTTGTTTGCTCCACACGCACAGGCGCAGACCGTGGTGTCCATCCACGACATCATGAAGGCCTCGGGCACTACAGATACGTGCAGTGCGAGTACGACTTACTTCCTGCCGGACTCGACGTACCTTTACTCGCACTATGGCTCTGCTGTCTCTGTGACGGGTGTTGTTGTTGGCGTCGAGACGACGGGCGACTACACGGGCACGGTCTATCTGTCGGAGCCATCGAGCTCATGGGACAACTGCGTTTCAACTGCGGAAGGCATGCCGGTCTTCAACCTCAAGACGGTCAATGCAGCGTGCGCTGTTGTCGGTGCGAGTGTCACGGTCGTGGGCGATGTCGTTGAGTCGACATCGATCGTGGCAGCGGATGTGACCGCAGCGAACACTCCGGGAACTGGCGTAAATCCGACTTCATGCACCGTCAACTCGACTGGGAACACGATGACGCAGTCGATCTCCGTGAGCAGCGTGCTTACTACGTTTGGCGATGCGCTGAAGTATACGGGCATGACCACGAGCGCTACGTTCTATGCGGTCGCTCCCGCCGGCGGTTCTCTCACGGAGTCGACGGAGACTGTGACCTCGACGGGACAATTCTGGGGAACTCTCTCATCGAACACGGCAACCAACAATCATCTATTCCGTTCGGCAGGCATTGCAGGCGATGAGTATGTGCCATCGACTGCGCCTTCGACCGTGGCGACATGGGGAGGCAATCCGCAGCGGGTGCTGATCGACACGACCACGTTTGGTGGTACGCCGGTGAACATCACGGTGGGGCAGAGTATTACATGCACCACGGGATCGGGGATTACGGTTGGTGCGACCTCGGGCATTGGCCTGATCGACTACACGCTGGGCTATGCGCGGCTGCTGATCTTCCCGACCTCGGTGTGCACGGTGAGTGGCAGCGTGGCGACGACGACCTCGGCCGCTGCCGACTCCACGCACTTCCACGTTGGGACGCTGGATCTCGACCGCTTCTACTCGACGACCGGAGCAACGACGGGATCGGTCGCGATCAGCGCGTCAGCGTATGCGCGGCGATTGAACAAGGCGGCGCTGGCGATCGTGAACTCGCTGGGCAAGCCGGACATTCTCTCGGTGCAGGAGGTGCAGGATCTCGCCACGCTCACCGATCTTGCGACCGCAGTGAACACGCTGGGGAGCGCGGCTTACGTGCCGTACCTGGTGCAGGGCAACGATCCGAACTCGCTGAACCTTGGGTTCCTGGTGAATTCCTCGACGGTGGTTGTGGACTCGGTGACGCAGGATGAAGCTTCGAGCACCTATACGACCACGAGCGGCGGCAGCGCGACGCTGTGGGAGCGGCCACCGCTGGTGCTGCAGGCTGAGTTCGTGCGTACGGGCAAGAACTATCCGGTGACGGTGGTGAATGCACACCTGACACCGCGGGACAACATCGGCGACACGACTCTGGGGCCGAACATCCGGGCGCATCGTGCAGCGCAGGCGACGGACATGTCGGCGCTGGTGCAGAGCCTGCAGACGGCGGGGGACAACGTGATCCTCGCGGGAAACCTGAACGCGTTCGAGTATTCGGATGGCTATGTCGATGTGACTGGCATCATCGATGGCTCGCCGGCCGCGAGCAGCGCGGTGACTCTTTATGAGCCGACGAGCACGACGGCCGCGCTTACAGACTTCATCACGTCGGTGAGCTCGACTTCTCGCTACAACTACATCGAGCGCGGCGATGCCGTGGTGTATGAGCACATCCTGGCCTCGGCGACGGTGCCGGATAACTCGACGGCCTCCGCTTCGCTGGCGTCGTATGTCTCGGCGGTGACGCAACCCCACTTCACGGCGGACTTCGCGGCGATCGACGCGAACGATTCGACCACACCTGCAGGCCTTACGCCGCATGACGGCATGGTGGTCTCGTTCCTGATTCCGCCCGCGCCTACGACGGCTTCGGTATCTCCGACCTCGATCAACTTCGGCGACGTGTCGATTGGCGGCAGTGCGTCACAGACGGTGACCTTCACCAACACCACCACGTTCACCTCTACGGTGAATGTGACGGGCATCGCGATCTCAGGCACGAATGCGGGGGACTTCACGCAAACGTCAAGCTGCACGGCGGTGACCGAGGGCCAGAGCTGCACGATCACCGTGACCTTTACGCCGACGGCGACGGGTTCGCGCACGGCGACGCTGACCATCACGAACGATTCGACCTCTGACCCGACGCTCACGGTGGCACTGAGCGGAATTGGCGTAAACACCACAGCGACGTTGACGCCGGCGAGTGCGACCTTTGGCAGCGTCTATGCCGGCGGAGGCACGTCCACAGCGCAGGTGTTTACGCTGACGAACACCAGTACGATCAGCATCGCGGTAAACAGCATTGCGCTTTCGAGCACGAACTTTACGCAGACCGCGACGACCTGCGGCACAACGCTTGCAGCCGGAGCGAGCTGCACGATCAGCGTGGAGTTTACGCCGACGGCAAGCGGTGCGTTGACGGGTACGCTGACGGTGACGAACTCCTCCACGGCCGATCCGACACTGACCGCGAGCCTCAGCGGTACGGGACTGCCGACGACGGCGACGCTGACGCCAGCGTCTGCGAGCTATGGCAATGTGATTGTGGCATCGACTTCCGCGGCGCAGGTCTTTACGTGGACGAACACGAGTTCGATTGCGCTGACGATCAAGTCCGTGGCTGCGAGTGGCGACTACAGCGTCAGCGCGACCACATGCTCCGGTTCAATCGCCGCGAACTCCAGCTGCACGATCAGCGTGGTCTTTACCCCAACGGCGCTGGGGACGCGTGCAGGGACGCTGACGGTGGTCTCCACCAGCTCGGCGAACACCACGCTGACCTCCTCGCTGACGGGTGTGGGCGTGGCCGATGTGGAGGCGAGCGCGACGAGCCTGAACTTTGGGAATGTCGACCTGGGCTCGACCAGCGCAGCACAGACGGTGACCATCACCAACTACACGAATGCGGCGATTTCGCTGACCTCGCTGGTGCTGAGCGGCAGTGACTATGCGTATACGACGACGTGCGGCTCGGCGATCGCGGGGCTGAGCAGTTGCGTGATCAACTTTACGTTTACGCCGACGGCATTGGGTACTCGAACCGGCACGCTGACCGTAAACACGAACGACACGAAGTACCCGGTGATCACCATTGCGCTGACGGGCAATGGCGTGGACTTTGCGGTGGCTGCGGCTCCGACCTCGGGCAGCATCGTTGCGGGCTTCTACGAGACGATCAACCTGACGCTCACGCCGGAGGGTGGCTTCAGCGCGCCAGTGACGATCAGTTGTGCGTCGCTTGCGAGTGGATCCACGTGCACGCCCTCGAGCACCACGTTGACGCTGTCGGCTGCGACGACGGTGCCGGTGACGATCACGACGACGTCGCAGTACACGGTGATTGGCTACGGGGGCGTGGGTGCGCGAGGCTGGACCGCGCTGCTGAGCGGGGCTGCAGGGCTGGTGCTGCTGTTCACGCGACGTCGATACAGGCTGGGGCGCCTGCTTCCGGTGGTGTTGCTGCTGGCAGCTGCGGCGATGGGCACGGCGGGATGCGGCACAGCGCCCGCCGCCAACTCCTCGCCGACTGCGGCGGGAACCTACACCTACACCCTGAGCGTTACCGATGGGACGGTGACGCATAGCGCCACGTACGCGCTGACGGTGACCGCCAAGTAAGGTTGGAGCTAACGCGTCCGAAGAAACGCGAACACTTCAGCGACACGAGTGAAGGTTGGCCGGTACCACCGCGAAGAAGTTCGCCGTGGCGCCGGCCTATTTTTTTGCGGGTGTGGCTTCAGGAGGTTGGGGCCGAGGCGCGGAACCCGGGTTTGCCAATCGTTCTGCGGGACGTAGATAATTCGCGCGCCTCCGGGCGAGGTGTGCCTGCCGCTGTCAAACAGACATCGCTCCCGGTCGTACAGCCCTGTAAAGGATTTCTATGCCCGGGTCTCTTCGCTTCGCTACAGCCTCGCTGGCTGCGGCCGCCGCACTCGTCTCCCTTGTGCTGCCTGCGGGCGCGCAGCAGTTTCAGTCCGCGAAGCAGGATGCAACCCAGCCGGGGCTGTTGTTCTATCTCTCAGCGGAGCATGGCTTTCGGGCCGATGTGGCGGCGAACGGCAAGGCCGATCCGAATTTTGTGAAGGACGTGAAGGTGCTGCCTGGCGGGGCGAAGGGCAACTACCTGCAATGCGGCAACGACCAGCTGCTGAGCTACTGGGCGCCAGGCAACATCTACGCCCAACGGGGCACGCTGAGCTTTGCGTGGCGTTCGCGGATGCCAGTGGACGAGACGGAGTTTCCGGTCTTCCGCGTGGGTTTTGGCGACCACTCCAGCTGGGACATGGTGTGGCTGCGCATCGACTACAACGGGCATGGCTTCGATGCGTTTGTGACGGATGTAAATCTGGGTCGCACGCGCGTGAGCATTCCGCTGAAGCCGTTCCCCGGGCCGGATGAGTGGATTCACCTGGCGTTGGCTTGGGACGAGACGACGGGGATCAAGTTCTATGTGAACGGCAAGCTGGCCGGGAGCGCGAAGCCGACGGGGCTGTTCGACACGGCACTCGACCAGTTCGGGCCGCACTCGCGCATCATCTCGCCGCAGGGTGTGGAGTCCAGTTACAACTACGACCGCGGCGGCGATCTGGACGAGTTGCGGATCTACGATCGGGCGCTGTCGGATGAGAACATCGCGGAGCTGGCGAAGGATGAGGCTCCCACGAGCATTCCGGCGATGCCCGCACCCACTGCGGCAGAGTTGGAACATGACTGGTTGCATCGGTACGGTTGGGATCGCGAGGGGGCAGAGCCGAAGTTGCTCCCCGCCACCGAGACCACCGTGCGCAAGGTGCAGATCAATGACGTCTACGACCTGAAGCGCTGGCAGTGGAAGGGTGCGGATGGCATCCGCGAGACGACGTGGCCGGGCGTGTACAACCGGTCGACGCTGCCGAATCGCTACGACTACTTCCAGCTTCCCGACTGGGACACGTACGCGATGAGCGGCAAGAGTGTGCAGTTCTACCTGCCCAACGAGCCGTGGAATCACCTGGAGATCGAGGGCGGAGCGTGGGGCAAGCTGGACCTGCTGACGCCGGGGAATGGCGATCCGAAGGCCATTGCCGATCCTGACCAGCATGACCCGACGCCGCAGCTGGCGAAGCACCTCTTCGACCGGCCCGAAGGCACGGAGCACACTACGAACGATGTTGCGGAGGCGGTCACGGGCGAGCGCGTGCGGTTTACGAATGCCAAGCAGGAATGGCCCATCGGGGAGTTCGCTGCGTACTACGTGCACCCGGGCAAGGAGCCTGCGGAGGCGGCGCTGACGCTGCGTTACAACATCACGACGCATGGGGACCTGACCAATCCTTCGCTTAGCGAGCTGGAGACGTACATCAACGGGCGTTACCCGGCGGAGGAGCGCAACTATGCGCAGGCGCTGCCGGCGGCGCTGGCGGGTGATGCTCGCAGTGCTATGCGCAGCAGTGGAACAAAGGCTGCTGCTAGCAGCAAGGCAGCGCTGCCCGTGGTGCAGGTGCTGATTCCTGCCGACCTGCGCGCGCTGCAGTTCGATGAAGGCCACGGCGCGACGTATAGCTGGGAGAACGTGCATGCCGGTCTCGACGGCATCGCCATCGACCTTCCTGCCCTGCATCTGAAGCCAACGCATGGGGGCCTGATCGCGATGAACGTGCAGATCAAGGACCCCGTGTGGCCGATGCGCGACATGCTGGACTTCAGCTTCAGCGTGAAGCCCGACACGGCTTACACGTTATGGCTGGACACGCGCGACCGCATCCTGCCGAATGGCAAGAGCCTGTGGGTGTCGATCGCTTCGTCGAGTCCGGAGTTCAGTGCAGCTTCGATTGAGGGCGCGCATCTGCGGCTGGTCTTCAAGAAGTACGAGGACGCGCTGCCGGAACACATCGCCGACCGGCTGACGATGGTGCGGGACAACTACGCGAACATGACGGAAGAGAGCGTGAACTCGCGCAAGCTGAACCTCTTCAATCGCTATGACGCGGACATCAGCGACCTGCTGCGCGTGGACCCGACCAACGATCTCGCACGCAAGTACTGGAACGAGAACAACCACGAGCAGATTCGGCCGGCGTATGCGCCGCCTCCTGTTCCTGCGGGCGTGCCTGCGTGGGCGTGGCTGCAGGTGCAGGACTTGCACGAAGAGAAGTCGCTGATTGAGTGGTACATCGACAACCGGCAGATCTCCGATGGAGAGATGGGCGGCGGCCTGAGCGATGACACGGACTTCATGAACTGGTGGCCGGGGCTGGCGGCAATGGGCGTCGACCCGGAGAAGCTGCGTGTGTCCTTGGAGCGTCTGCTCAATGCGACGTTCGCCAACGGCATGTGGGAGAACGGCCTTGCGCGGGCGCAGTATGACGAGCTGCACAGCTATGAGGACGGCATCAACACGCTGGGGCAGTCGATGCAGATCGACTACGGCAGTCCGAAGCAGATCGAGCGGGCGATGGCCACGGCGAAGCGTCTGGAGTGGCTGACCGGCTACAACAGCGCGGGGCAGCGGCAGATTCAATCGAGCTACTACAGCGGCACGAAGATGGCGACCGGCGGCGTGTGGGGATGGGGCAAGGACCGCAGCTACTTTGTGATGCATCCCGCGTTGCTGCTGGCGAACTACAACGGCACGCCGGAGACGCGGAAGATGATCACCGAGGTTGCCGATGGCTTCCTGGCGCATCGTCATGCGGATGCCGACGGCAAGGTGCGCATGCACTTCAACGTGAACTTCCACACCAACGAGGACACGCCTTCGAGCGGTATGCCACCGTGGTTCGTGCTTTGGGGAGCGTACAAGCTGACCGGCGACGAGAAGTATCTGGTGCCATTCAAGGATGATCCTGCGGCGACGTTGCGCACGGTGAATGCGGACGTGCTCGACGAGTTGAAGGTGCGCGATACGTGGGGCAAGGCGCTGCTGGGAAGTACGCCCGGCGAGAAGCGCAGCGACTCGGTGAACCAAAGCGAGACCACGAATCAGCTGGCGTGGCAGGTGACGGGCGATACGAAGTACCTGGAGCGGGTGTACCTCGCGCAGCTGGAGACGGCGTTCGACCGGCAGTTCATCAATCGCGAGGGCAGCCTGTGGATCGACCGCGTGTACTTCAACAACGGCGAGCTGCAGCGTGGCCGGCTGGGCGGTGTGGAGCTGATGCGCAACTATGACTTCCCGGGCAATGCGGTGAGCTGGAGCTTTGCTCATGCGGGCGATGAGGAGAAGGTCGGCATCCTGGTGCCGATCGGGGCGCCGGATCACGTGAAGGTGATCGCCTACAATCTGAGCGATGCGCCACTCGCGGCCAGGATGATCGGCGGCGAGGTCCAGCCGGGGCAGTGGGAGATGACGGTTGGGACACAGGCAAGCGAAGGCGCTGCGCTGACGGGGGCCGATACGAAGATGGTCAGCTTCGATCGGAGCAGCGATGTCGCGCTCACCTTCGCGCCGCACACGACTACCGTGATTGAGATGAAGCTGAAGACTCCGGGCGTGCCCTACTGGTCGCGCTTCGATCTTGGGCTGGATCGCAGCGATGTGGTGGTGACCGGCAGCGTGATGACGGTAACGTTACACAGTCTGGGTGGCGTGGATGCTCCGGCAGGTGAGGTGGTGGTGCGCGATCAGGCAGGCAAGGTGCTGGCTCGCGCGGCGACTCCTGCGCTGAAGGCTCCGACGGACCTGGTGCCGAAGACGGCGACCGTCACGCTGAAGCTGCCGCCGCACGCTGATGTGATCGGTGCGACCGTGAGTATCGAGACGAAAGCCTCGACGCCGGAGACGACGATGCGAAACAACAGCGTGGTTTATACGGCGTTGGATCCGACACAGTTGAGTGTGACGAAGATTCCTTAGAGGCAGTGAGTAGTGAGTAGTGAGTAGTGAGTAAAAGAAAAATGGTCGGCGGTGCATGGCTGTTGGCGGATACAGCCCGGCTCGCCGGACGCTGTACTCTGACAACTGGGAACGGACCCCTGAGAACGAGGAGACAAGACTGTGGCGATTGATGTGATTCACTCCGACGACCCGAACATGACGCACCCTGAGCCCGGCCTGCGGCGGCAGGTGATGAGCTTCAGCCCGGACATGATGCTGGTGCGGCATCGCATGGAGAAGGGCTGGGTGGGCGCGAAGCACAGCCATCCGCACGAGCAGATGGTCTACGTGGTGAGCGGGCATATCGTCTTCGAGTCGCCCGACGGCAAATTCGACGCGAAGGCCGGGGACTGCTTCCTGGTCGCCGGGGGCGTGGAGCATCAGGCGTCGGCGCCGGAGGACTCCGAAGTGCTGGATATCTTTACGCCGTATCGTGAGGACTACGCTCCGAAGGTGTAAGACGCTATTTCACGCGCTTGACCTCGGCGGTGAAGGACATCGTGTGCTTCTCGCCGGGGGCGAGCGTGATGCGATTGACGTCGACGTTGCCGGTCTCGAGCGCGACGTAGTCGTGCCAGTCCCACTCGCCGAGATCGGGTAGCGGGCCACCGTTGTTCCATGTGATGGTGGACCGCGAGTCCTGCTTGCTCATGTGGATCTCGCGGCTGCCCGCTCCGTCGCGGATGACATACGGGCCTGCCGTGTCGAGGTACACGCGATCGACCTTGCCTGTGAACGTGATGGGTGCGTGCGCTGCCGGCTTGTGCGTGAAGTTGTCCACCTTGTCGATGTAGCCCGTGTCCTCGAGGCCTTGGATGCTGGTCTCGTGGATGTCGGTGACGTGGAAGTAGGTGTGCATCGCCTCCTCGAATTCGAGCGGGCTGGTGCCGGGGTTCTCGACGGTCAACTCGGCGGTGAGTGTGTGCGCGAAGCGGAAGCGCATGGTGAGCGCGAAGCTGTCGAAGCCCATGTGGCGGCTCATGGCAGTGGGGCCGAGCTTGAGGACGAGCTCTGCTGCGTCACCGCGCATGGCGGCTGACTCCAAGGTCCAGTCCTGCACACGCGCGAAGCCGTGCGAGGGGCCGGGGTGGCCGTCGACGCGGTCCTTCTTGCTGTCGGTGGCGAACCATGGGAAGACCACGGGCACGCCGCCGCGAAAGGCTTTGCCGAGCTCGTAGTCGGACTTGCGGCTCATGAAGATGACGTCCTGCTCGCCGGTGGGCTTGAACGCGACAAGATGCGCTCCCTGCAGAAAGATCGTCGCGGTGCAGGCGGGCGTAGAGACGTTGAGTCGCGTGAGGCCGTTGAGGCTGTCGAAGGTGAGGAAGCGCGCTGATGCGAAGCGTTGACGAAGCGTGTCGATGGCTGAGGGTTCTACTTGAATCACGGCCGATTCTCCCATTTCCCTGCGCTCCTACTGTATCCGCGCGACGCCATCGCAGGCACCAGGTTTGCGCGGCGAGCGTTCTTGCTGTGGAATGAGGAGAAATGATCCGCATTGGCGTTGATACAGGTGGCACCTTCACGGACCTCGTGCTGCTGGAGGAGCGGGGGCTGCGTGTGCACAAGGTGCGCTCGACGCCCGACGACCCAGCGCGCGCGATCCTGCAGGGGATTCGCGAGCTGGCTTGCGCGAGCGGCGTGGATGAAGTGATTCACGGTTCTACCGTTGCGACGAATGCGGTGCTGGAGCGCAAAGGCGCGCGAGTCGCGATGATCACGACGCGGGGCTTTGAAGATGTGCTGCGCATCGGGCGGCAGACACGGGCGAAGCTGTACGACTTCCAGGTGGAAGCTCCGCGGAACATCGTCGAGCCGGAGCTGGTGTTTGGCGTGACCGAGCGCATGGATGCCACGGGCCAGGTGCTCACGCCGCTGGATGAGACTGAGGTGGAAGCGATCGCGCTGAATCTCAAGGAAGCATGCGTGGAGAGTGTTGCGGTGTGCCTGCTGCATTGCTATGCCAACGGAGCGCACGAGGATGTTGTGGTGGGGGTGCTGGAGCGACATGGGCTGCGCGTGTGCGCGTCGCATCGGGTGTTGCCGGAGTATCGCGAGTTTGAGCGCTGGAGCACGACGGCGCTGAATGCCTATGTCACGCCGATCATGGCGCGGTACCTCACCACACTGGAGCGGGGGCTGGAGGGCACGCGGCTGCATGTGATGCAGTCGAACGGCGGCATCCTGAGCGCGCGACAGGCGCGTGCGTTGCCGGTGCGCACGGTGTTGAGTGGGCCCGCGGGCGGAGCCGTGGGAGCACAGGCTGTCGCGCGGGCCTCGGGCTTTGAGCGCGTGGTGCTCTTCGACATGGGTGGCACCTCTACCGACGTGAGCCTGGTGGATGGCAAGCTGGGCATGACGAGCGAGAGCGTCGTCGGTGACTTTCCGGTACGGCTGCCGATGATCGACATCCACACGGTGGGAGCGGGAGGCGGGTCGATCGCCTATGTCGATCGTGGCGGCTCGCTGCGAGTGGGGCCGCGCAGCGCTGGCGCTGATCCCGGTCCTGTCTGTTACGGAAAGGGCGAAGAGCTGACGGTGAGTGATGCGAACCTGCTGCTGGGCCGGCTGCCGGCGGAGCACTTTCTGGGCGGGCGCATGAAGCTCGATGTGGCGCGGACGGAGGAGCGTGCGGAGGCATTTGCAGCGCAACTTGGGCTGACCGTGGAGCGGCTGGCGGAGGGCATTCTCGCGATTGCCAACGCGAACATGGAGCGGGCGATTCGCGCGGTGAGTGTGGAGCGAGGCCGCGATCCGCGCGGCTTTGCGCTGGTGGCCTTTGGCGGCGCGGGCGGCATGCATGCTTGCGAGATCGCGGCTTCGATGGAGATGGAGACGGTGATTGTGCCGCGTTATGCCGGTGTGCTTTCGGCGATGGGCATGATGCTGGCGGATGTGCGCAAGGACTACTCACGCACGGTGCTGCGGCCTGCGGAGGAGTTGGAGGCGAATGTGCTGGAACAGCACTTCGCGCCGATGGTGGCGCAGGCGCTTGCGGATCTTGCGCAGGAGGGCTTTGCCGCGGACGGAGTGGAGATCGAGCGTGTGCTGGATGTGCGCTATCGCGGGCAGGCGTACGAGATCAGCGTGCCGCTGACGGAGAACTTCATCAGCGCCTTCCACGAGCAGCACCACGTGCTGTATGGCTATGCGAATCGCACGCGGCCGACGGAGGTGGTGAACCTTCGCGTGAACGCGGCGGGAATCACGCGTAAGCATTCGTTCGCCGGGTTCGAGGTTTCTTCCGCTGCACTGCCTGATCCTCTGAGCCTGACACGGACCCGGTTCGCAGGAGCGTGGCACACGACTCCGATCTACGCGCAGGAGGCTCTCAAGCCAGGATGCACGGGTGATGGACCTGCGATCGTTGCGGGGGGTGAGGCAACGATTGTGATTCCTCCGGGCTTTGCGTTCCACGTCGATGGCGCGGAGAACCTGATTGCGACGACGCTGAAAGCAGGTCTTCGATGAGCGCGTTGACTTACAGGATCGAAGACCCCATCGAGTTCGAGATCTTCAAGAACCTCTTCCAGTCGATTGCGGAGGAGATGGGCATCACGTTGTGCCGCACGGGCTTTTCACCCAACATCAAGGAGCGGCTGGACTACTCGTGCGCGATCTATGACGCGCAGGGGCAAGCGATTGCTCAGGGCGATCACATGCCGGTACACCTGGGGGCAATGCCGCTCTCGGTGGCCGCGGCGATTGAGCACACGAAGCTTGAGCGTGGCGATATTGTGATGCTCAACGATCCGTTTCGAGGTGGAACGCACCTGCCGGACATCACGCTGGTCTCGGGCGTGTTTGTTGGTGATGATGAAACGCCTGCGTTCTATGCGGCGAATCGTGCGCATCACTCGGATGTGGGCGGCATGAGTCCGGGGTCGATGCCGCTGGCGCAGGAGATCTTTCAGGAGGGATTGATTCTGCCTCCGGTGAAGATCGTGCGTGGCGGCGCGATGAACGAGGATGTGCTCGCCATCCTGCTGGCGAATGTGCGCACGCCGCTGGAGCGGCAGGGCGACCTGAGCGCGCAAATTGCGGCCAATCGCGTAGCAGAACAGCGGCTGCTTGCCATGTGTGCAACGTATGGCCGAGAGCGGGTTGAGCGCTATGCGCGCGAGGTGCAGGACTACTCCGAGCGCATTCTGCGACGGACCATCGAGGAGATTCCCGATGGAGAGTACAGCTTCGAAGACGCGCTGGAGGATGATGGCTTTGGCCGCGAGCGCATCTTGATTCGCGCGACCGTGCGCATCTTAGGCGATGATGCGGAGGTTGACTTTGCGGGCACGGACTCGCAGACGCGGGGCGGTGTGAACGCGAACTTTGCGATGACGCTCTCGGCGAGTGTGTATTGCTTCCGCTGCCTGATTGCCGATGATGTGCTCTACAACGCGGGGATCTCGCGGTCTATTCGTGTTCTTGCCCCGCAGGGCAGCGTGGTGAATGCGCTGCATCCGGCAGCGGTGGCGGCGGGCAATGTGGAGACCTCGCAGCGGATTACGGACGTGGTGCTGGGTGCGCTGGCGAAGGCTTTGCCCAACGTGATCCCCGCGGCGAGTCAAGGCACGATGAACAACGTGACGCTGGGCGGCAAGCGGTCGGTTCACGGTGTGGGCGATGGCTCGGCGTTTGCGTATTACGAGACGCTGGGCGGTGGCATGGGCGGGCGCAACGGCAAGCCCGGTTTGAGCGGCGTGCATACGCACATGAGCAACACGCGCAATACTCCCATTGAAGCGCTGGAGCACTACATGCCGGTGCGCATCACGGAGTATTCGCTGCGCAAGGATTCGAGCGGTGCGGGAGCGTTTCCCGGTGGAGAAGGCCTCGTTCGCGAGTACGAGATGCTGACCGATACCGAAGCGACGTTGCTGACGGAGCGACGTGCTACGCGCCCCTATGGTGCACAAGGCGGGGAGCCTGGAGGCTGCGGGCGCAACACACTGGTGCGCGTTGATGGATCGCGCGAGGTGATGCCCGCGAAGGTGCGCGTGGCGCTGAAGGCTGGTGAGCGGCTGCGGATCGAGACGCCGGGCGGTGGTGGTTTTGGGTCAGCAGGGGAGAACACACAGGAGAGTCAATGAGCGCTGGCGCGGTAGAAGCGGCACACGCAGGACCGTTTGACTGGCTACTGACTGCGCCGCCCGCTTCCAAGCGTGCGTTGCTTGCTGCATCGCTGGGGTGGATGCTCGACTCGTTTGACGTGATGCTGTACTCGCTGGTGCTGGCGCAGCTGATCCATGACTTTGGGCTGACGAAGCACCAGGCCGGTTGGCTGGGGTCGATGACTTTGCTCTCCGCGGCGTTTGGCGGCGTGGTGTTCGGCTACATCGCAGACCGCTTTGGCCGCACACGGGCTTTGATGGGGAGCATCCTGGTGTATGCGGTCTTCACCGCTGCCTGCGGGCTGACGCATACACTGCTGGAGCTGGCGATCTGCCGTGTGCTGCTGGGGTTCGGCATGGGTGGAGAGTGGGCCTCGGGTGCATCGCTGGTTGCGGAGACATGGCCTGCAGAGCACCGCGGCAAGGCTTTGGGGCTGGTGCAAAGCTCGTGGGCCATCGGCTATGCCCTGGCGGCAGCGGTGGTTGCGATTGTGCTGCCGCGTTTCGGCTGGCGTGCGGTGTTCTTTGTGGGCGTGCTTCCTGCGCTGCTCACGGTGTGGCTGCGTTTCGGCGTTGAGGAGCCTCAGGCCTGGCGTGATTCGCGGGAAGAGATTGTGCCGCAACCGCGCCGTGGGCTAAGCGCGGTGTTTGCACCCGGACGTCGCACGGTGACCATCATGCTGGCGCTGATGAACGCGTGCACCCTGTTCGCTTGGTGGGGTTACAACCTGTGGGTGCCGGGATATCTCTCGCTGCCGCGCAATGCGGGGGGAATGGGGCTTTCGACGCACACAATGGCGATGGTGGTGCTGACGGCACAGATCGGCATGTGGGTGGGGTATGTGAGCTTCGGCTATCTGTGCGATCGCTTCGGGCGCAAGGGCTGCTACGTGGTCTACCTGATGATGGCCTGCGCTTCACTGCTGGTGTACAGCCGAGTGCATAGCGTTGTGCTGCTGCTGTGTATTGGTCCGGTGCTGGCGTTCTTCGGGACAGGTTATTTCTCAGGCTTTGCTGCGGTGACGGCGGAGTTGTACGAGACGCGGATCCGCGCGACAGCGCAGGGGTTCCTTTACAACAGCGGGCGCGTGGCCAGCGCACTGGCGCCACTGACGGTGAGCGACCTGGCACAACGCAAGGGCTTTGGGCTCGCGTTCACCGTTGTCGCATCGGTCTTTGCGCTGGCGGCGGTGCTGTGGATCTGGATTCCCGAGACACGAGGGCTTTCGCGCAAGGTGGGCGCAGCGCAATGACGTCAAGGGCACAGCAGAGGCTGTGCCCTTGAGGTCATGTTGTGGGATTCGGAGAGCCGACGGCCCTTCGTGCGTTTAGCGCGATGCAGGCGGCGGTGGAGCTGCAGCAGGCGCCGGGCTCGAGGGCAACGGAACGTTGGGGCCGAAGTTGGAGGTCAGGTAGGCGAGGATCTTCGCGAAGTCGTCGTCGCTGCCATCTGCGCCCTTGGCGATCATCTGGTTGACGATGGTGGTCCACCCGGCTTCGTCGTGCCGCTGCTTGGTGAAGACGCTGGGCGAGTGGCAGGCGCCGCAGATGCGCTCGGCGGGCTCCTTGCCGGGGCCATCGGGCAGGACGTAGGAGGTCTTTCCCTTGGCGGGAGCTGCGGGGGCCGTTTGGGCTCCGGAGCGGAGCATGGCGACGAGGTGAGCGCTGGCAGCCGTTGTCGGCGCGGCGGCGGGTGCAGACGCAGCCGCGGGCAGGGACGAGACGACCGCGAGCAGCACGGCGAGCACGGGGAGGGAACCGGAGGCTGGCTTCATGATGCATCCATCTTAGCCGAGTCCCCGGCCGGCCCCACAGTTGCTACCATCGTGCGTGCGATCGCGCGAGGCGGCGCGAGGAGGTTCCGATGGCAGAGACGATTGTCCTTGAACGCCGTGGGCGTGTGGCGTGGATCACGCTGAACCGCCCCCAGGCGCTGAATGCGCTGAACGAGCAGGTGATGCTGGAGGTGACGGCGACGCTGCTGGAGCTGGATCGCGATGAAGCAATTGGATGCAGCGTACTTACCGGCTCCGCGAAGGCCTTTGCAGCAGGCGCGGACATTCGCGAGATGCAGCCGCAGAGCTTCGCGGAGATGTTCGGCACGGATTGGATCGGGGGCTGGGACGCGATGACCCGCGTGCGCAAGCCGGTGATCGCCGCAGTGGCCGGTTATGCGCTGGGCGGCGGTTGCGAAGTCGCGATGATGTGCGACATCGTGCTGGCCGCCGACACCGCGAAGTTCGGGCAGCCGGAGATTAAGCTGGGTGTGATCCCCGGCATGGGTGCGACGCAGCGGCTGACGCGGCTGATTGGCAAATCGCGAGCTATGGAGCTGTTCCTGACCGGTCGCATGATGGACGCGGCCGAGGCAGAGCGACTGGGGCTTGCGACGCGCGTTGTACCCGCTGGAGAGCTTGAAGCCGAGACGATGAAGCTCGCAGAGGCCATCGCCGCCATGCCGTTGCAGGCTGTGCTGATGATGAAGGAGGCGGTGAACCGGAGCTTCGAGACGCCGCTGCATGAAGGTCTCCTGTTTGAGCGCAGGCTGTTTCAGTCGGCCTTCGCGACGGAAGACCGGACCGAGGGCATGACGGCCTTTGTGGAGAAGCGTGCTCCGGTGTGGAAGCATCGGTAGCGCAACCCGCCGGTACGACAATCGCCAGGGCCCAAAGCGCGATTCGCGCGTGGAACGGTCATCGCGGTAGAGTTCCATCGGACGCGTTTGCGTGATGTTGGGGTGGGGAGCGGAAGGATGCGGATACTCGCGATTGTCGCGCAGGTCCCTGGGGCGGAGGAGCGGCTGAAGGTTGCCGAAGGCGGCGTGGACCTCGGGGCAAGCAAGCTCGTCCTGGACACGATGGATGAGTATGGCGTGGAGGAGGCGTTGCGACTCCGCGAGGCGGGCGCGGGCGGTGACACGGCGGTTGAGGTCATCGTGCTGGGTGTGGGTCCGTCGCGTGTGGAGGCCGCGCTGCGCAACGCGCTGGCGCTCGGCGCCGATCGCGCGGTGCTGGTCGATAGCGGCGCCATCGATCTTGCGCGAGACGTTGTTGCGACGAGCAAGGTGATCGCCGAGGTTGCGAAGAGAGAGCGGGCTGACCTGGTGTTGTGCGGGGCGCAGCAGGCCGACTCCGACAGCCAGGCGCTGGGCGCGGCGGTGGCCGAACGGCTGGGCTGGGCGCAAGCCACGTGGGTGACAGCCCTGACATGCGAGGGAAGAACGCTGGCTGGAAGGCATGACGTCGACGATGGACAGCAGGATTTCCGGCTCCCGTTGCCCGCTGTCGTGACGGCGCAGCAGGGCTTGAACGAGCCGCGCTATCCCACACTGCCCAACATCATGAAGGCGCGAAAGAAGGAGCTTCGAATGGAAGTGCTTGCGGGCTTCGACGTAGCGCCGCAGGTTCGGCTGGTGAAACAGGAGCTGCAGCACCGCGAACGACTGCATCGATTGATCCCAGGCAGTGATGCGAAGGCCGCTGCCGACGAGCTTTTGCGCGCGTTGCGCGAGGATGCGAAGGTGCTCGCATGATCCTGGTCGTCGTCGAGCATGGGAACGGCAGGATCGGTAAGTCGGCTCGCGAGCTGGTTACGGCAGCACGCTCGTGCGGGGTGGAAGGACCTGTCGCCGCGCTGGTGCTGGGAAGCGACGTGGCGGCTATAGCGACAGAGGCCGCGACACTCGTGGGGCAGGTGCTGGTGGCGGACCGCCCGGAGCTTGCGACATACGACGCGGAGCTGTGGGCCGCTGCTGTCGCGCAGATCGCGCGCGAGGGCGAGGTGGCGCTGGTGCTGATTGCAGCAAGCCGCAGTGGCCGCGAGTACTCGCCGCGCGTCGCGGTGAAGCTGGAGGCGCCGTTGATCGAAGGCGCGGCTTGCCTGACGTTTGAGGGCGGCGTGGTTCGCGGAGAGCGTTACAGCTTTTTGAGCAGAGTGACGGAGACGGTGGAGAGCAACGCAGCGGTTGTCGTCGCTACGGTTCTTCCCGGCGCCTTTGCTCCTGCGGAAGCCCTGGGCGCACCGGGGGAACAGTTCGATGTGGATCTCGAGCTCCCGGAGCGGAGGCTGATTGTGACCGGGGCGCAGCCTGCGAATGCCGGGCGGTTGCCGCTGGGTGAGGCGGAGATCGTCGTTGCCGGCGGGCGCGGCACCGGCAGTGCGGAGGGCTTCGAGCGCATCGTTGTTGGCCTCGCGGATAAGCTGGGTGCGGCGGTTGGAGCGACACGCGCGGTTGTTGACGCAGGCTGGCGGCCGTATGCGGAGCAGGTGGGGCAGACCGGGGTGACGGTGCAGCCCAGGCTCTACCTCGCGATCGGGATCTCCGGCGCGGTGCAGCACCTGAGCGGCATGAACAAGAGCCAGACGATCGTGGCGATCAACAAGGATGCGGACGCGCCGATCTTCACCGTCGCGGACTACGGCATTGTGGGCGACTGCGATGCGATCGTCGAAGCGCTGAAGAGTGCGATAGGCTGATCCCGCGAGGGTGTTCCTGCGAGAGGAGCAACGATGTTGTCGCCGATTCAGAGCGCGCTGTTTCTACTCTTCGCGGTCGTGTGCCTTGCGGCCGCGACGCGAGGATTTCTGCGGCTCTATCGGCGCATCCGGCGAGGACAACGCGATACCGATACGAGGTTGACAGGCATGCCGCAGCGCATCGGTGCGGCGCTGTGGCTGACGCTGACGCAGCAACGAACCTTCAAGAGGAGGCCGTGGGTCTCGTTCTTCCACGCTCTGATCTTCTACGGCTTCGTTGTTTATCTCGCGGTGAATGCGGTCGACGCTGTGGAAGGGTTTAGCGCGTGGCGCATCTCGTCCGCGAGTGCGTGGGGAGCGGCGTACAACCTGATCGCCGACCTGCTCAGCGCGCTCGTGCTGATCGGTGTCTGTGCTCTCGTGTTCCGGCGGTTTGCGCTTGCCTCGCGGAGAGACTTTCGCTTCAACCCGCGCACGATGCTGCACAAGGATCTGCGCGATGGCGCGGTGAGTCGCGACTCGCTGATGGTGTCAGCGTTCATCCTTGTTCACGTTGGGGGCCGCGCGCTGAGTGCGGGAGCGAAGCTTGTCATCGACGGAGGTGACGTATGCCAGCCGTTTGCTTCGCTGATCGCGCGCTTCATTCCTGCTGCGCGTGCGCAGGATCTCGCGGTGACGGGATACTGGCTGGCGCTGGGGAGTGTGCTGGCATTCCTGGTGTATTTTCCGTACAGCAAGCATCTGCATCTGCTGATGGCTCCGTTGAAGTATGCGGTCGCACGTGAGGAGCGCAGCGGTGTGCTGCCGGCGATGGACCTCGCACCCGGTAGTGAGAGCGAGCTTCGGTTCGGGGCGGAGCGTCTTGAGGATCTCGCATGGCCGCGGCTTCTCGATGCGTATGCGTGCATCCAGTGCAATCGCTGCCAGGATGCATGCCCCGCAACGGCGACAGGCAAGGCTCTGAGTCCGGCGGCGCTTGAGATCAACAAACGCATGGAGTTGAACACGCTGGCTCGCGCGGGCGTTGGATTCGAGCAGGGCGGCATGAGTCCGCGACCGCTGCTGCGGTTCGCGTTGTCGCCGGAGGCCGCGTGGGCGTGCACCACCTGCGGCGCCTGCATCAAAGCGTGTCCTGTTGGCGATGAGCCGCTGTTCGACATCATCGATGTGCGGAGGCAGCAGGTGATGATGGCGGGCGAGTTCCCTCAACAGCTGCAAGGCGCGTTTCGTGGCATGGAGCGCGCAGGCAATCCGTGGGGCATCGCTCGCGAGCAGCGCATGGACTGGGCACGCGGGCTTGATGTGCCAACGCTTGAGCAGAAGCCCGAAGCGGAGCTGCTGTACTGGGTGGGCTGCGCCGCGAGCTACGATCCGCAGGCGCAGAAGACAGCGCGGGCGTTTGTACAACTGCTGACATTGGCTGGTGTGGAGTTTGCCGTGCTGGGTAAACGCGAGTGCTGCACCGGTGATCCGGCGCGGCGCGCGGGCAACGAATACCTCTACCAGCAATTGGCCACGGAGAACGTTCGGACGCTCGATGCGGTGAAGACCCGGCGCATCGTGGTGACGTGCCCACATTGCCTGAACTCCCTGGGCCAGGAGTATCGCCAGCTTGGCGGCGACTACGAGGTGGTGCATCACACGGAGCTGCTTGCTTCGCTGGTGGCGGAGGGTCGCCTGAGGCCACGTGCAACAGGAGCTCCGGTGGCGTTTCATGATCCTTGTTATCTGGGGCGGCATAACGGGGTTTACGAAGCTCCGCGCAACGTGCTGCATGTGCTTTCGGACGATGTGCGGGAGTTGCCGCGGTCGCGGGAACAATCCTTCTGCTGCGGTGCCGGCGGAGCACAGTTCTGGAAGGAGGAAGAGCCCGGCGATGAGCCCATCGCGGCAAACCGTCTGCGGGAGGCCGCTGAAGTGCTTCGGGACGATGGCGGAGAGGCCACGCTGGCAGTCGGTTGCCCCTTCTGCAAGAGCATGTTGACGAGCGCGCCGGGCGAGGTAATGCAGGTTCGCGATGTGGCCGAGTTGTTGTGGGAGGCGGTCGGGCCGGCAATCGAAATGCGGGCTTCGTCGAGCGGCGATGAGAGCGTGGCCGCGCTGTCCTCTGAGAGCGTAGAGGCCGCTGTGCCGACGTCTGGGGAGATTTCTGCGGTTGCCCCGATTGAAGCGGCTGTCGTGCGTGAGGAGCCGCCGCCAGCTCCTGTTGCACGCGCCAAGTGGCAACCGAAGCTCAATGCAGCGGCATCGCAAACTACGCCGATGACTCCAATCGCTGCAACGACGCCCTCTATCGATTCGACGCGAGTGGAGACCGAAGCCACGGTAGAAGCTCCAACGCCGACGGTACCGGAACGCAAGAAGTGGACGCCCAGGAAATAGCCCTGGGACTTCTTCTTGCTAGGCTCTCGGCGTGTGGACCGCGACGACACGTGTGCGCCACAGGTACAGGTAGCAGAGGCCGCCCATCGCCGTGATGCAGCCGCACAGACCGAAGGCGGCATTGAAGCTGTGCGTGTAGTCGAGGATGGCTCCGGTAAGCAACGGAGCGAGGCTGCCGAAGACCTGGCTGCCGAAATTCTGGATCGAAGAGACTGTCGCGACGATGGGCTGGGGGCTCACGGACTGCGCGTATCCCCAGGCTGAGTTTCCGGCGAACTGCAGGAAGAACATCGCAATCATGATGAGTGCGATGGCGTCGACGTGGCTGCGGACGTGCGGGACGAGCAACGTCATGACGGCTGAGGCAAAGAGGCCGCCCATGGCGAAGGTAACGTGCACCCGCGGCGCAGGAGCACCGCCGCGCACGAGGCGATCGGCGAGCCAGCCATCGGTGTGCATGCCGACGGTGGCCGCGAGGTAGGGAAGTGCGGCGAGCCAGCCGGTGTGGGCGACGCTGATGCCACGGCCATTCTCGAGGTAGCTCGGCAGCCACGCGATGTAGAACCAGGCTGTGTAGTTGACGCCGGCAAAGCCACTCATCATCAGCCAGATGACGGGGTCGGAGAAGAAGCGCGCCCATTGCCCCAGCGAGAGAGGCGTGGCGCGCGGAGCCACGTATCCATCCTCGACCGGCGGGCTGCCGCTGCGATCGCGCAGCAGCAGGAACCAGATGAGCGAGAGCACGAGACCCACAGCGCCGGTGATCGCGAACATGGGCCGCCAGCCGTAATGCAGCATGATGACCGTGAGCAACGGCGGTGCGATCGCCTGGCCGACCATCGCAGAGCTGTTGACGAGCGCGAGAGCGCGAGCACGCAGCGAAGCGGCCAACTCGGAATGGATGAGCTGGATGGACGCCGGGTAGTATGGAGCCTCACCCACACCGAGGATGACGCGCAGGCCCATAAAGCCGAAGAGCGAATGCACACGCGCGACCAGCAGCTGCGCGAAGGACCATAACGTGAGCCCGGCGCCCAGCACGCGGCGCGTGCCGAAGCGGTCAGAGAGTGGACCGACCGGGAGCTGCGCCAGCCCATACGCGATGGAGAAGATGGACATCAGCCCACCCATGCGCGTTTCGCTGACGCCCAGCATGGTCTTCACAGGGCCGTGAGCGATGGAGAGCGAGACGCGGTCGACATAGTTCAGGCAGCCGGCGAAGACGAGCAGCAGCAACGCCAGCGCCGTGCGGGGCGCGACCTTGTAACGTGGGCTGGTGACTGTGGCCATGCATCGACCAGTATGCACGGCAGCCGTGTGGGTTGGTGCGGGAACCCGGGTTTGGAGCTGTTAGGCGATGCGGGCGGCGACTGCGTCCAGGCTGGTCAGCATACGCTCGACGTAAAAGCGAAGCTCTTCCTGCGTGATGATGAACGCGGGCGAGAACTGCAGGGAATGACCGAGCATGTTGCGGGTCATCACCTCGTTCTTGCGGGCCTGCCACAGCACCTGGTCGACGACGTTGGGGACGCGCTTGCGGGCGTCCTCGCAGATCTCGATTCCGGCGAGCAGGCCTTCGGTGCGAACCTGCTTGACCATGGAGTGGCGGCGAAGTGGCTCGAAGAGTTCGACCATGGCCTTTGCCGCTTCCGCTCCGCGCTCGAGGACGCGCTCGGTCTCCATGATCTCGAGGTTCCTGAGGCCGACGGCGCAGGCCGTGGCGTGGCCGGAGTAGGTATAGCCGTGGCGCAGCACGCCGGCCTTGCCGCTGTAGAAGGGCTCCTGCACGCGCTCGTTGCAGAGGACAACACCCAGCGGCTGATAGCCGGAGGTGACCGCCTTGGCGCCCGTGATGATGTCCGGCTGGATGCCGTAGTGCGCGCTGCCAAACCAGGCGCCGAGACGGCCGAAGCCGGTGATGACCTCATCGCAGACCAGCAGCACGTCGTACTGACGACATAGGCGCTCGACTTCGGGCCAGTAGCCTGCGACGGGGGGATAGACGCCACCGGCTCCACGGACGGGCTCACCGAAGAACGCGGCGATCTCGTGACCGCGCTCGGCGAAGAGCTTCTCGAGCTCCTGCGTGCTGTCGGCCGCGACGACGTGCACGTCCTCGATCAGCGGGCCGTAGCCCTCTCGGTTGGCGGGGATGCCGGCGATCGAGGTACCGAAGCCTGCGATGCCGTGGTACGCCATGCCCCGGCTCACGATGACGCGCTTCTCGGGCCTGCCAAGGACGTTCCAGTAGCGGCGCACGATCTTGGCCGCCGTGTCGATGGACTCCGAGCCGCCGCTGGTGAGGAAGACGGCGGTGTTGGGCATGGGGCTCAGCGAGGCCACGCGCTCGGCGAGCTCCAGCGTGGTGTTGGTGGTCATGTCGCCGAAGGTGGAATATGTGGCGAGCTTGCGCATCTGCGCGGCAGCGGCCTCGGCGAGCTCCTCGCGGCCCCACCCCAGGGCGCAGTACCAGAGGCCCGCGGTGGAGTCCAGGTATCGGCGGCCTTCCGTATCCCAGATCCAGACGCCCTGCCCGCGTTCGAGCACCACGCGAGTCTCCGGCACCTTGCTCATGTCTGCGAAGGCGTGCCACAGGGGACTGGGGTGGGCGGCATGCGACGGATCGTTTTGCGAAGCGAGGGGCTCGGGAAGGGTCGCGGTGCTCATGGGAGAAGCCTTTGGAGTGGATTGGGAGTGAGGCGCGGCAGGAACGGCCTCTTGTGGCTCGACAGCTCAAGTCTATGGGCCTGCGGAAGCCGCCACAAGGCGGGCGATCCCGCGCGCGCCCCGGAACCTTTGACAGAGGCGGGGCAGGGGAAATATGGTGAGTCGCAGTTACGCGTACAGGTAGCGCTAAAGCTCAGGCGCTCCAGGGGAGCCGAATTGAGGGCGTTTCAACTGCAGGGGCCGGGTGAGGCCGCGGTCGTGGAGGTTCCTGGCCAGGAGCCGGAGCAGGGCGATGTGCTGCTGAAGATCGAGCTCGTGGGTATGTGCGGGACGGACCTTTCGAGCTTCCGCGGGGCGAATGCGATGCTGACCTTCCCACGGGTCCCGGGGCACGAGATTGCAGCGGTCGTCGTGGAAGGCGCCGATGATCTTCCGGCAGGCACCAAGGTGACCTTGTCGCCGTACACGAGTTGCGGGCTGTGTTCCAGCTGCCTGAAGGGCCGGCCGAACGCCTGCAAGAGCAACCAGACGCTGGGCGTGCAGCGTGAAGGCGCGATGCGCGAGTACCTGCGCATGCCGCGGGAGAAGATCTATACGGCAAACCTTGCGCCACGCGAGCTGGCACTGGTCGAGCCGCTGACGGTGGGCATGCATGCTGTGGCTCGCGGTCGCGTGACGGAACAGGACAAGGTGGCCGTCTTTGGCTGTGGCGGCGTGGGGCTCGGCGCTATTGCGGGTTCGGCGTTCCGTGGGGCGGAGACCATCGCCATCGACATGGACGACAAGAAGCTGGAGGTGGCCCGCAAGGCCGGAGCGAAGCACCTGATCCACAGCAAGGACGAAGACCTGCACGAGCGGCTGACGGAGATCACCGGTGGTTACGGCCCGGACGTGATGATTGAGGCCATCGGACTGCCGCAGACCTTCCGCGCTGCGGTGGAGGAGGTGGCGTTTGCCGGGCGCGTTGTGTACATCGGCTATGCCAAGGAGCCCGTGAGCTACGAGACGCGGCTCTTCGTGCAGAAGGAGCTCGACATCCTGGGCAGCCGGAATGCACTGCCGGAGGACTTCCGCGAGGTGATCCGGCTTCTGGAGGCAGGGCACTTTCCGGTGGAGGATGCGATCAGCGCGGTGGTGCCGCTGGAGCAGGCAGCAGAGTACCTCGCCGACTGGAGCGCGCATCCGCACAAGTACACCAAGATCATGGTCGCGTTCCCATAGGTTGACGTCTGCCTCGCGAAGATTGATGACAAATCTTTCAACGGTGAAATAAGATTTTGACCTGCGATACAGGCATCTTCATGGAGCAGCCTGCGCGAGACGTTGTATAACGGCTAGGCCAAAGGATGCACCCTTCATGAGCATGCCAACCTTTCACGGCTCCGGCGCGAAGGCGCGGAGTACGTCCTCGGGTTCCCTGTTTCCGGCCAGCCATCTGGCCGCGTTCCTGCTGACGACGTCGATCTTCTTCGTCTGGGGGATGTCGAACAACCTCACGGACATCCTGGTGCAGCAGTTCCGCAAATCGTTCGAGCTTTCGAACGTGGAAGCGCAGCTGGTGCAGACGGCGATCTTTGCCGCGTACTTCGTCATGGCCACGCCCGCTGCGTTACTGCTGCGGCGTTTTGGGTACAAGGTGGGGCTCGTCGTAGGCCTCGTCACCTTCGGGGTTGGGACATTGTCCTTCCTGCCGGCTGCGGCGGTGGGACGCTACACGCCGTTCCTCATCGCGTTGTTCGTTACGGGATGCGGCCAGGCATTTCTGGAAACAGCGGCGAATCCTCTCATCGCACAGTTTGGCGACTCGGCGACGAGCGAGCGCAGGCTGAACTTCTCGCAGGCGTTCAACCCTCCCGGCACCGTGGCCGGCGTGCTGATCGGCACGTGGTTCATCTTCTCCGGTGTGGACAAGACGCCAGCGGAGGTTGCGGCGATGAAGGCGCAGGGGACCTACACGGCTTACCTGCACGGCGAGACGATGCGCGTGGTGCCAACGTACGTGGCCATGGGCTGCGCTGTGCTGTTGCTGGCGGTATTCATCGCTCGGGCGAAGTTCCCCGCCAGCCTGGATGAGAAGTTGCTCGTCGACACGACGCAGGACAAGGCGAGCGCCGGCGCGTATGGAAGGCTGCTCCGCAACAAAGGGCTGATGTTCGCCGTGGTCGCGCAGTTCTTCTACGTGGGTGCGCAGATCAGCACGTGGAGCAACCTGATCTTCTACCTGCGCCGATACACCACGCTGAGCGATAAGGGCTCGGGCTACTTCCTCACGGGGACGCTGATCGCGCTGATGGTCGGCCGCATCGTCTCCGTGCCATTGATGCGATGGATCGCGCCCTCGCGGCTGATCGCGATTTACGCGGTGATCAACTGTGGGCTGATCGCTGTGGGTATGTTTGATCCGGGGATGACCGGGAGCATTGCGCTGCTGGCCACCAGCTTCTTCATGTCCGTGATGTTCCCGACGATCTTCGCGCTGGGCGTCAAGGGGCTCGGCGAAGACACGAAGATCGCCGGAAGCTTCCTGGTGATGGCGATCCTTGGCGGCGCGGTCTTCCCTCCGCTGCTGAGCTGGATTGGCAAGGAGCTCGGCAGCCTGGCGCTGGGCTATGTGCTGCCGGGGATTGGCTATGTTGTGGTGGCAGTGTACGCGTTGATGGCGCCGCGCCTCTCGCCACCGGTGGGAGCCGATACCGTGGCCAACACGCCGCTCTATCCGTAGGGAGCGCGGGACTTGTTCTGAGGCTCTTTCGAGCATTTCCCCTGTTGATGGGTAACCGACCACGGCGTGCAGTGGCGTTTTCATTGGGGAAGACGCCCCTGATGATCGAGGAACTGGACTACACCTGCAGGGAAAATGCTCTAGCCCTTCCCGATTTTCTTACCGGGCCTGCTGGAGATCCCTCCACGGTCCGTCGAAGCACGCACCACGAGGCCGCCCTGCAGCACCACACGCTTCGTCCCGGCGGGCTTTGTGCCTTCAGGCGCCTGCACGATATCGAGGATCAGCTTCGCCGCGCGGCGACCGATCTCGTTGCTGCGCTGGTCGACACTCGAGAGCGGCACACGGATCAGGCGGTTCGAGTGCAGATTGCCGCAGCCTATGACGGCAAGCGTCTTCGGCACGTCGATACCCTGGGCTACAGCCTCGAGGATTACACCGGAGGCGATGACGTCGTTGAAGCAGAAGATGCCATCGGGTGGACGCTTGAGCGATTGGAGCGTGCGCAGGGCCTGGATGCCGTGCTCATCGCCTTCGACGTCGCCGCTGCCGGCCTTGATGATGTATTCGGGAGGCACTTCCAGCCCATGCTTGCGCATGGTATCGAGAAACCCCTTGAGCCGGCGGCTGCCGGGGCTGGTATCGGGGCCCTGGATGTGCGCGATGCGCTTGCAGCCGATCTCGATGAGGTGCTCGGTGGCGATCTTGCCGGCGTTGTAGTCGTCGGAACCGACAAAGTGGGCCTCGAAGTTGTCGAAGTAGCGATCGAGCAGGATGAGTGGGGTGCCGCTTTGCTGGATCGGCGCGAGAGCCTCGGCGGAGCTCTGTGAGCTGGCCACGACGAGCGCGTCGAGGCGGTGCGCCATCATGTGCTCGATCTCTTTGCACTCCAGTTCGGGGTCCTCTTCCGACGAAGAGATGATGACGAAGTAGCCCTTCTCGCGCAGCACAGCGGAGAGGCCCTTTGCGACGTCCGCGAAGAAGGGGTGCATCAGGTCCGGCACGACGAAGCCGACCAGCATGGACCGGCCCGTGACCAGCGAACGCGCTGCGAGATTCGGCCGGTACCCCAGCTCCTGAACCCGTGCGGCGACGCGTTCACGGGTCTTGAGGCTGATGTCAGGATGATTGCGGAGGGCCTTGGAGACGGTGACCAGGGAGATGCCCAGGTCGTCCGCGATGTCCTTCATCTTCACTGCCATGCGGCCACTATACACAATCGATTGCCGTGGCCGCGCGGTGTTCCGGAGTGCGGTTTGCCTGCCGATTTCGCACCCTCTGATATTTCTGCGGGGAGGTGGCTCAGCTGAGGACCGGCTGCTGTTCGAGGTGGAAGATGAGATCCATCGGCCGCCACTTCACGCCGGGCTCACTGCCGGGCAGCGCCTGCTGAAACTGCCACATCAGCTCCTCCCAGCGCTGCACGGCGGGGCTTCCTGCATCCATCGCGGCTTTGCGCTCGAAGCTAAAGTTGTCCTCGGTCTCCATGATCATGAAGAGCCGGTTGCCCGTGAGGTAGATCTCCATCGAGTGGATCCCGGCCGCGAGGATACTCTGCCGGATCTCCGGCCAAACGTTCGCGTGATAGCGACGGTACTCGGTGATGAGTTCGGGGTCGTCCTTGAGGTCAAGCGCCATGCAATAGCGATTCATGCGTTCCGATTCCGGGGATAGCCTCGTCCGCGGGTCGACCTGATCCCGCGGGCGGGGAAGTGCCAGTCCCGGGCATGGAAGCGCCCGGGAGAGCGTCCAGAGTAACCGCTAAAGGTTCCGTTTAGCAACGCCCCTGTGGCGCAGTTCCGGGCGGATGAGCAGAGCTTCGGGCGGCTGGCCCGCTCAGCGGACTCCGCGCACACGGATCGCTACGTAGAGCAAGGCGATGGAGCCCACGACCCACACGGGAGTCGTACGGAAGAGCTTCTTGAGCGGCATGCTCACGGGCTCCGGATTCACGGCCACGAGAGCGGCCACCATGCCGACCACGATGTAAAGCACGAGCGAGTAGGTGCGGGAGAGGAACATGCACGAAGTCAGCAGGCCCACCATGGTGAGTCGAATGCAGAAGGCCGCATGTTCGAACTGCTGTGGCGACGAAGGCACGTCGAGGGAGGAGCGGAGGCCCACCGGGACGGCTGCCTGACTGCTTTCGAACGCCGCCATGCGCTCTTCATAGGTCAGCACGGGCGCGCGCATCGCGTTTCGAGAGCCGGGAAGAAAGCGCTGCGACGCGGGAATCGCAGGCCCGGCAACCGCGAGTGTGGGGACAGGCATTCCCGGAGCCGGCTTCTCGGAGGGCAGCATGGCCCAGGGGGCCTTCGTCGTCACCTCTTCCTCGCGCGCCAGCTTCTTTCGCGCCTCGCGGCCTTCCATCATCTTGGTCAGCGCAAACCAGCATGAGAGGAGAAGCGCGACGAAGAAGAAGTAGCCGAGAACCCCGGTCTCGGTAAACGACAGGATGTAGGAGTTGTGTGCGGTCTGGTGGGTGTCGGTGATCTCGGTGGTCTGCCACAGACCGATTCCGATGAAAGGGCTGCGCCGGAAGGCGCTGATGCTCTGGGCCCAGAGGGCTACGCGGGAGCCGTCGTCTTCCGAGATACCGCGGCCGCCCGTGACGCCCGTCGCGAGCAACCCAGCGAGCGCCCCGACACCAAGGATCGCCGACCCAAAGATGCTCAGGCGATCCTTGAAGGCGAAGATGACGACCGCGAGCAGGGCGACCAGTGTTCCGCGTGAGCGCGTGAGGTAAATGCCGTAGATCAGATACGCCGCCGGCAGGAGGGTAAACAGGAAGTTGAAGATGTGCGAGCGGGGCTTCCAACGGAGCCAGAGCAGGGGGAGTGTGCAGACGAGGAGCTGCCCGAAGTCGTTGGGATCCTGGATGACCCCGAGTCCGCGAATGCGCAAGGTCTGTGCGACGAGCGTGCCGCCGCCAATATTCTCCGAGACGTTCTCCATCATGACGTACTGGCCAATGACTCCGGCGTGCTCCTGCAGGATGCCCTGCAGAACGATGAAGCCGGCGATCGCCCAAAGGAAGTAGGCCATTCCCGTGAGGTAGCTAAGCTTGCGGCAGGTGACGACGATCAGGATGCTGCCCACGATGAACGGCAGGAGGCCGCGAAACGCTTCCAGGGCACCCGTGATGTAGACGGGGATCAGCGAGACGCAGGCAATCATCGACCAGATGATGATGAGGTAGGCCTGTTGATGGCGGAAGGCCTGTGACCCCGGCAGGTAGAACACTCCGACGGCAAGCGCGATCAGCGCAAGGATCAGAGGGAGTCGCAGCTCATCGCCGGTGAGGCCGAAGGCCGCGGGCGACAGGAGCGCGGCTCCGAGGAAAAGCTGGGTGACGATGAAGCCCATGCGATGAGTTTAGCGCGAGAGATTCGCGATCCTTTTCTGGGTTTGACTAGGCGGAAGCGGGTGTCATGAAGGCGATGACGGCCTCAAAGGCAGGGGTGATGGCACGTGGCAGCCGGTTCCCGATGAGAGCAAGACGCTCGCGATCGTGAGGCTCGAGCGCGCGAAACAGCCTCAGCAAGACCGGGTAGATGACGCATCCACTGAGGACCGCGAGGAAGAACCCAGGCGCGCCCGGTACGTGATGGCTGATGAAGTATGCGAGGGCAGCCATGACGACGCTCGCGCCGCCAATCCGGAGGGCGGCCATCCAGGGGAAGTTGAGCCGGATCACCCGCGAGCAGGCCATCCAGATGACGACCACCCCGAAGGCCTGTCCGAGGCCGTTGCCCCAGGCAGCGCCCAGAGCTGCATAGCGCGGAATCAGGATCCAGTCGACCAGGCCGTTGAAGACGGCCGTGACGCAATACCAGTAGATGATCACGTCCTGGCGGTCGGCGCTTCGCAGCAGGGTCTCGGGTACCCCTTGGAAGATGCGGGGAATCCCCAGGAGCACGGCAGTGATGAGCACGGGGACCGCCGGCAGATAACGCCCGCCGTATGCCATCTGGATCCCGGAGAAGGTGACAGCGGCGGCGCCCAGGCTGACGGGGACCGACATGAGCAGCAGAAAGCGGCAGGTACTCCATGCCAGCTGACGGGTACGGTCGGAGTCGCGCCCGGACTCTCCCATCAGGGAGATCGAGGCTGCGCCCGAGAGCACGCGGGCCGCAGTCAGCAGGTTGCTGGTGAAGGTGAAGCTGACCGAGTAGAAGGCCATCTGCGCGGCCGTGGAGAAGTACTTCAGGAAGATCAGCTCGGAACGGTCCCACACCACGGTGGTGAGGAGTTGAAGCCCGATGCCCTGAACCGAAAAGCGGCGAATGCGCTGAATGAGCTCGGGCTCCAGAACGTCCAGGGGGAGCACGCTGAGCCTGCGGCGAACCGGTCCGGTGCGGAGGATGACCTCCACAGTGCGGCCCACCAGAGTCGCGGAGGCAATGCCGATGAGGTCCCAGCGGAAGTAGATCGTTGCCGCGATCACCAGAGCGTAGCTGATGAGGTAGCCGAAGGCGCTGAAGGTATTGGGCCGGAGATCCTCGAAGGCAGCATTGGCCTGGGCCGGCACCCAGGACATGAGGCCCGGGACGATGGAGGCCAGCAGAATGATGGCCATGGCTTTATACGAGGGGTCGCCAAAGAGAACCACCAGGAGGATGCTCAGGGTGGATATGCTGATGGCGCCGATGAGCTGATAGCGGTAGGCCAGGCGATACACAGCGCGCGCCGTTCCGAGGCGGCCCTGCGCCATGAACTCCATCATGTACTTTCGCGTGGCGACAGAGACGCCCTGCCCCGCAGTCTGGGTGAGCACCACAACGAAGAAGTTGATGTAGCTGAAGTGGCCGAGCTTTTCCGGGCCGAGGTAGCGCGCAACCGCGATGCTGCTCGCAAAGAAGACAACAATCTCGATGACGGTCTCAAGGCCGTACCAGATCGAGTTGCGGAGGATCCTTACAGACGGCTTTTGATCAGAGACGCTCATGCAGCGATACGGTGGCGCGGGCCAGAGCCCAGAGACGCTTCGCCGTTGAGTCTGAGAGAGGGGGCAGAAGGTTTCAATGCGCGGTCGATGTGGCAATTGTAGCTTGGCAATGTGAGTGGCCCGCGGCTATTGCCTTCGATCTTTGGTGGGATCTCCAGCGGTGTCTGGGCGCTCATTCTTCCCGGCCGCGCGATGACACAGAGTGGTCATCTGGCGCTGTACCAAACAGCACTCAGGCATACCCCGAATGCCCCTTTTCGGGACGGTAGATTTCGCTGGAAGTGCATGACACGTGGGGCATAATGGAACCATACGCACAAAGACACGCTGAGCCGAGAAGCCGGGACGTGAGCCGTCCCTGATGCGCTGCCGCCACGGGCGAGGGATTGAGAATGTCGCGGATTCTGATTACAGGCGTTGCAGGCTTCATTGGATCGAGCCTGGCGCGGGCCTTAACGGCCGAGGGCGCTACGGTCCGTGGCATAGACAACTTCTCCACGGGGAAGCTGGACAACCTCGAAGGACTGCGCAACCGGATCGAGTTCATTGAAGGCGACGTGCAGGACGGCAAGGCCATGGAGTCGGCCTGCGCGGGCTGCGAGTATGTCTTTCACCAGGCGGCCATCCCGTCGGTTCCGCTCTCTGTCAAGGACCCGGTCGGCACCATGGACTCGAACCTGATGGGCACGCTGCAGGTGCTGGAGGGTGCACGCAAGGCTGGGGTCCGCCGGCTGATGTATGCCGCATCTTCGGCCGCCTATGGCGACGCCCCCGAGCAGCCCAAGCACGAACGCATGCTGCCGGCCCCCTGCTCCCCCTACGCCGTGCAGAAGCTGGCGGGAGAGCACCTGATCGCGAGCTACGCCCATTGCTATGGGCTGGATGCGGTGTCGCTGCGCTACTTCAACATCTTTGGCCCCAGACAGGATCCGGGTTCGCCCTACTCCGGCGTACTGGCGATCTTCATCGCGAAGATGCTCGCGGGCGAGACGCCGGTCATCTACGGCGACGGCAGCACCAGCCGCGACTTCACCTACATCGACAACGTCGTCGCGGCCAACCTGCGCGTCGCGAAGACCTCGGCCAAGGTCGCCGGCAAGGTCTTCAACGTTGCCACGGGGAAGAGCACTACGCTCCTCGAGGCCTACGAGCTGATCAAGCGGGCTACCGGGTACAAGGGCGATGTGGCATTCCGGCCGGAACGCGAGGGCGATATTCTGCACTCGCTCGCTGACATCTCCCTGGCGCGTGAGACCTTCGGCTACGAGGTGGTTGCAGACTTCGCCTCGGGCCTGGAGAAGACTATCGCCTGGTGCAGGCAGACTTCGGCTGTCGCGGTCTGAACGGGCCTAGCCACAGGGCAGTTGGCCGCCTCATGCCTCGAGGCGGTTGCGCTCGAGGATGGCTTCGAAGACGCGGCCAATCGCTGACCAGGAGAAGCTCTGCTCGACGAGCTCGAGTGCGTTGGCAGCAGTCTCCATCGCGGCCTCGCGCTGTTCCAGCAGGCGCAGACAAGCGGCAGCGAACTTCGCAGGCTCATCGGCGATGAGGATGTCCTTGCCGTCGTTGTAGGTGAGTCCTTCGGCGCCAACCGTAGTTGAAACGGTGGGAAGGCCCGCCGCCATGCACTCGTAGATCTTCAGCCGGGTTCCACCACCGATGCGGATGGGGACGACAGAGACTGCGGACTCCCAGAGATAGGGCCGGATATCCGGCACAGTGCCCGTGACGGTAACGCCGGGTACCGCCGCTGCCAGCTCGCGGATCTCGGCTGTCGGCTCTCGCCCGGCGATGGTGAACGTCGTGCCGGGACGCTGCGCCAGGATGAGCGGAAAGACCTGGCCGAGAAAGAAGCGGACGGCATCGATGTTCGGGAGCCAGTCCATCGAGCCCACGAAGACCAGGCCCTGGCGCTTTGGCGACGTGACTGGCTGGCGGAAGTAGTCGAGGTCGACGCCGGTCGGCACACTGGCCACGTTGCTGACGCCGAAGATCTGCTGCATGCGGCGGGCGTCGAGGTCGGAGACGGCGATGACAGCCCTGGATGAGCGGCAGACGTTGCGCTCGTACATCTCCATGCGCTGGGCCTGCTGAGTAAAGAACCACTGCTTGAGTGGATTGCCGGCCTGGCTGGCGTGGCGCTGCCAGATGGTGGCCTCCACATTGTGCTCGAAGAGAACGGTGCGCGAGAGGTCCGGCATATTCGGCGCGCAGGCGAGGAAGTCGCAGACGATGGAGTCGAAGTGCTCGGATGCCATCTTCGCTGCGATCACGCTGCGAAGTCTTTCTGACGCATAACGAGACACTGCAAGCGGAACCTGCTCCCAGAGGCTGGCCACGAGCTGCGGCACCATGCCCAGCGAGCCACGCTTGGGTGCCACATGGGAGACGACCGTCTGTGTGGTCGAGTACTCACCCGCGCGCTCGGGGCCCTCTGTATTTGCGGGGTCATTCAGCGCGGCGAAGTGAATCTCGTGGCGCTTGTGCAGCTCCCTGAGGGTTCCCAGGGAGCGGATCTGCGCACCGCGATCTGTGGGGTGAAGGAAGAATGGGCTGGCCCAGAGAATCTTCATCCGTTCAGACTCTCCCGGAACATTGCTTCAGCTACCATGAACAGACACCGACATCGCGAAGAGATTGGACCGCAGAAAGCACCGTGCAGGCTGTGACACAGCGAAACATCATTGTAATGGGTCTGGGCTACGTAGGTTGCGTAAGCTCGGCCTGCCTGGCCGAGATTGGGCACAACGTACTGGGCGTCGATCGCGATCAACACAAGATCGAGATGATCGCGCAGGGGCAATCTCCGTTCTATGAGCCCGGCCTCACCGAGCTCGTTCAGCGCAATGTGGAGGCAAAGCGGCTACGCGCCGGGGCGCTGACGCGCGAGGCCGTCGCCGAAGCGGATGTGATGCTGCTGTGCGTCGGTACACCTTCGCAGGTGAACGGCAACATCGACCTGGGGCAGCTGCATCGCGTTGCCGCGGAGATCGCGGACCTGGTGGGCGAGCGCTCGAAGCCGCTGGTGATTGCAGTTCGCAGCACCGTGTTCCCTGGAACCTGCGAAGCACTGCTGAGCTCTGTCTTCTCGGACAAGCCCAGTGTGCACCTGGTGTCGAACCCCGAGTTCCTGCGCGAGGGCGCCGCGGTAAAGGACTTCATGGAGCCCTCGCTGCTGGTGGTGGGCGGGACGAGTGATGTGGCTTCGGCGATCGTCGCCGGGCTCTACAGCGCGCTCCCCGTCGAGGCGGAGATCGTGAGCCTGCGCACGGCGGAGATGATCAAGTACACCTGCAATGCGTATCACGCGGTGAAGGTGGGCTTCGCGAACGAGATTGGATCACTGGCCTCGGCGTTGGGTGTCGACCCCATGCAGGTGATGGCCACGATGTGCAAGGACACGAAGCTGAACACCTCGGCGGCTTATATGAAGCCGGGCTTTGCCTTCGGTGGATCGTGCCTTCCGAAGGATCTGCGCGCGCTGACCTTCCGCGCGTCGCGGCTGGATGTGAAGCTGCCGCTGCTGGAGAGCGTGCTGCCCTCCAACGACGAGCACCTGCGCCGCGGTATTCGCGCTGTTCTCGCGCTGCCCGGGAAGCGCGTCGGCATCTTCGGCCTCGCCTTCAAGGAAGATACCGACGACCTGCGCGAGAGCCCGATCATCGCGCTGGTGGAGTTCCTGCTGGGCAAGGGTCGCGAGACCCGCATCTACGATCCCCACATCCGGCTGGAGGCGATCTACGGCAGCAACCTGAGCTTCGTTGTCTCGGCGCTGCCGCATATCGGCAGGCTGATGGTGAAGAGCGTGGAGGAGCTGCTGACCGACACCGATGCGATTGTCATTGCGCAGAAGCCCTCGGCGGCAATGCTTGCAACGCTGCAGGCCAGCGGGAAGCCGACACTGGATCTGACGAAGCTCGCTGCGATGGAGCAGAACGAAGCTTAAGAAGCGGCCGGCGCTACGATCTTGTCGATGGCGCTGTACATGCCATACGCGCTGGCCCAGTGCAGCTCGAGGTTGCGCGCGCGCGCGGCCTCTGCGATCCACTGGAACATCTTCGCCATGGGCGCGTTTGCGGAGCCATCGCCGAGGAGCGCCGCAGCGTTATCTTCGCGGGCCGTGTGGCCGAAGAGCTTCACGAAGATGTCGTCACCGATGCGCGGAGCGAGATCGAGCCAGCGCTGTACGCGGTAGGGCGTTGGGAGATCGTAGTTTGCCAGCTCGCTTGTCTCGACGCGTGGCAGCAGGCGGCCTTTGAAGCGCAAGCCAAGGGGACCGGTGATCATCAGCAGGTCTCCGCGGCGGCCTTCGCCCGGAGATGCGATGGTGCCGACGTCGAAGCCACGAGGCTTCGATGGATCGCCGTTGGTCCAGTAGATCTGGTTCACAATGCGCGATTGCGTGGGAGACGGCGCCGAGGGCATGGTGAAGTCCGCATAGCAGCCGAGGTCGCGCAGGATCTGCAGCTCGCCCGTGACACCACAGCCAAAGCCGGTGGGGTGCGAGTTATCGAGCGCCCAGTTGCCGTGGATGAATCCGAAGACCGGTCTGCCGTCGCGCATGTGCAGCAGGCCATGGTCGTTGTGGAGCCGCGCGATGAACTCACGCAGCTTGGCTTCAAAGCTCGCGGCGTTGTCGTTGAAGTGGTGGAGGTGGACCTCGACGTCGAAGGAGCCATCGCCGCAGAGAGAAGCGATGTTGTCCACCAGGCCACGGTCGTACTCCTCCTGCGGATAGAACGCCGTGAAGCAGGGAGGCATGCCTGCGCTGTCGCGAGGGGCTTCGGCGGCGATGCGCGGCCAGCATTCGTGCCAGATCTTCATGCGCTGATACGCGCGGGCGAGGTCAACCCTGCCGTGCGGCTCGAAGTGGTCTGTGATTGCGACCCAGAGACGCTTCGCAGGGGGCTGGCCGATGCGGCTCAAGCGGCTGCGAAGGTAGCCTGGCAACCATAGGTCTGCGGATTTCGGGAAGGGCATGGGTCGATCGGCGCGAAGCTGGAGTGGCTTGAATCATTGTAGCGGCGCAGCAGGATGAGACGTACCTACGCAGCGGTAGAATCGGCATATCCATGAGCGGCAAGACAGGGAAGCGCAACACCGCAGCGATGACGCGCCCTCGGACTTGTGCCGAGCTCCGGCGAGGGGCTCTCCGGCGATGAGGATTCTGCATGCGGTCTATAGCCTGGAGATGGGTGGTGCGGAGGTCATCGTCGCGCAGCTTGCGCGCCTGCATCGCTCGCAGGGGCATGATGTCCGCATTGCCTGCTACTCGAAGCTGGGCGTGCTGGGCGAGGCTCTGAGGACGGAAGGCTTCGAGCTTTACGTGCTGGGTGAAGCGCATCCGCTGCTGACGATGGCTCGCTACTACAAGCTTATTGCGACGCTGGATCCCGACGTGGTGCATTGCCACAACGTCGCACCAACGATCCAGGCCGCGCTTCCAGCGCGGCTGGCAAGCGTACGTTGCGTGTTGACGACGCGCCACGGGTTCACGCTCGATCCCTATCCACGCAACGAGGAGCTGAAGTACAACGCTGCAGGCCATGCCTGCGACCACATCGTGGGCGTGTGCCAGGCGGTGTGTGACGGCATCGAGATGGGTGCGCTTGCTGCGAAGGATCGAATTCGCAAGGTCTACAACGGTGCGTTGCCTCTTGCGCCAGTGAAGTCCGATGAGGTCCAGAAGCGTGGCTTCACGCTGCTCTTCGTCGGGAGGCTGGAGCCGGTGAAGAACCTGACGACGCTGCTTGAGGGCGTAGCGCAGGCACGCGAGCATGTGCCTGGCCTCGCCTGCTGGATCGTCGGTGACGGTAGCGCACGTGCCGGTCTTGAAGCGCGGGCCGCAGAGCTTGGTCTCGGTGATGTTGTGCGCTTCTGGGGGATGCGCATGGATACGGCGGCGTTCTTCTCCGCGGCGGATGTCTTCGTGATGAGCTCTGTGACCGAGGGCCTGCCGATGTCTCTGCTGCAGGCGATGAGCCTGGGCGTTCCGTCGATCCTGACAGACGTAGGTGGTATGGGCGAGGTATCGCGGCTGACGCAGAGTGGGCTTCTCGTTCCCGTGGGCGACGGCGAAGCGTATGGCAGGGCGATCGTGCGCATGGCTACGGATGAGGCGCTGAGGTCTCAGCTCTCCACGCGCGCTCAGGATGAGTACGAGCGGCGTTTCACGCTCGAGCGCATGGGCGAGCACTACCTCGAGCTTTATGCGAATCGCGTTTGACTCAGGGCTGACTCAGCTGGCAGTGCTTTCCTGAACAACCTGTAGATGTGCATTCGGTTGCGGTACGGGAACCGCCGTGCGCCTCCTCGCGTACCTTGCAATGCGAGTAGAAGGCCTTGGAGCGGATCGTCCGCACACTCATGGGGAGTGCGCGGCAACGGCCCAACTCGCCTAAAATCCATGAACAACTCTGTCTTTGCCTCTCGATGGCTTCTGCTCGCCCCCACATTGGGCGCGGGCATGACTCTCTATGCGCAGGCAGCTGCGCCTGCACGTTGCACGGTGTTGAGCGGCACCGTGCGCGACACGACCGAAGCCCTGATTCCAGGCGCGGCCCTGACACTTGACGGGCAGTCCGCGACCACGAGTGGTGCGGATGGCCTCTTCCGGTTTCCATGCGTCACTCCCGGTCGCCACACTCTGTTGGTCGCGAGTGATGGCTTCGCTGCGAAGAAGATCGATGTGAGCGCACCACATGCCGCGGCGCTCAGTGTGATTCTTTCGCTGGAGCAGGTGGAGACGCAGCTCGACGTGGATGTGAGCGCGACAGCTGCGACCAGCGCCAACGCGAGCGGGCCGACGCAGACCATCGCCGGCGACAGGCTGCAGGCGCTTGCGGATGACCCCGATGATCTGCAGCGCGAGCTGACACAGCTGGCAGCAGCAGCAGGCGGCAACCCATCCAACACGACGATCGCCGTCGATGGCTTTCAGGACTCGAGCGCACTGCCGCCGAAGAGTTCCATCGCGTACATCGTGGTGAACCCGGATCAGTTTTCTGCGCAGTATCGCGAGCCACCGTTCGAAGGCGGACGAGTCGAGGTCTACACCAAGCCCGGGGCGAAGACCTTTCATGGAGCCCTGTTCGCAGTGAACGGCAGCCCGTGGATGAACGCTCGCGATCCTTTCTCGGTGAGCAAGGCCTCCATCGGCAAGCAGCGCTATGGCTTCGAGCTGAGCGGACCTGTCACGCAGAAGAACAGTGACTTTGCGGTCACGCTGGAGCACCGCTCGATCGACAACTTTGCCGTGGTCAATGCCGTGACGCTGGACGGCAGCGGGAATCAGACGTCGACCATCGCGAACGTGGCCACGCCACAACGGCTGTGGCTCGCGACGGCGCGCTACGATCTGCAGCTTGGTGCGAAGAATACGTTCATCGCCACGTACAGCGCGAACGTGAACCACCTCTCGAACCAGGGTGTGGGCGGAAGCACGCTGCAGGAAGGCGCCTATGATGCGCAGACGTACGAGCACATGTTCCGCATAAGCGATGTGACTTTGTTCAACGCGCACCTGATGCACGAAGCACGCGCGAGCTTCCGCTGGAGCGGGAGCGTGGACGCTCCTGTGTCAAACGCGCCGCAGGTTGGCGTGGCTGGCGCGTTCACGGGAGGTGGCTCAACGCTTGGCCCGCAGCATATTCGCGAGTTTCAGATTGAGTACGACGACGATGCGATCCTGACGACTAAGGCACATACGTTGAAGTTTGGCACGCAGTTCTTCAACTACCTGGAGCGGCGGCAACTGACGCAGAGCTTCAATGGGAGTTACGTGTTCGGCGGAGGCACTGCTCCCGTGCTGGATGCGAACAACAATGCCATCGCTGGACAGACCGAGACCATCACCGGAGTCGAGCAGTATCGCCGGGCGCTGCTTGGGTATGCGGGCGGACAACCGACGGCCTACAGCGTCGTGACGGGAACGCCGACCGTGAACTTCAACCAGGTGCGGGATACGCTGTTCTTCCAGGATGACTGGAATGCGGGCCACGGGCTGCATGTAGCGTATGGCGTGCGGTATTACATTCAGAACGATCCGCTATTTGTCGGCTCGCTTGTGCCGCGCATCGGCCTGCTCTGGTCGCCGGACAAGAAGGGCAGATGGACACTACATGCGCACTGGGGAATGTTCTCCGGCCAGGAAGGTACAACCTCCGAAGCGGAGATGCTGCGCGAAGACGGTGTGCACCGGATCACCAGCACGGTCTACAGCCCGACCTGCACAGGCGTCTTTGTAGCGAACACCTGCCAGCCGCTTTCGACGGGAACAGTGATCACGAGTCAACGTGAGTGGGGACCGCATCTCGGAGCGCAGACGTGGGGCGCTACCAATGTTGGCGGCACACGTGTTTTGCCTTACGGCTTCAACCTATCGATCGATTACTACGCCGTGCGCATGTGGGACATGATGCGGAGCAAGAACATCAACGCTCCGCTCAACGGTTCGCCGACCGGGCCACGGCCGGGGCCCGCGAACACCAACATCTACCGCGCCGAGAACAGCGCGCAGGGAACCGGCAACGCGGTCTTCGGCGGGCTGGAGAATCACAAGTTCAAGCGCGTGCAGTTCTTCGTAGGAGGGGTGCGTGTGAACCTGATCGACGACAACAACGACGACACGTTCTTTACGCCGCAGAATGCCAACAGCGACGCGGGCGAGTTTGCACGCAGGCTGAACCAGGGAGAGTGGAATGTCTTTGGGAACGCCACCGTTACGCTGCCGGAGAAGATCCAGGTGAGCTTCAACTACTCGGGACAGGGCGGCCATGTGTTCAACGTGACGACGGGCTTCGACAACAACGGTGATGGCGTCTTCAACGATCGCCCCACCTATGCTGTTGCAGGAACGCCACTGTGCTCCGTGAATCCCAACGCCACGCCTTGTGGGTACGCGACGAAGTGGGGTGAGTTGGTCGCGAGCGGAGGCACGGGGGTCTTCCCGCGCGACAAGGGCGTGATGCCCTGGAGCAACTACCTCGACACGAACCTGCAGCGGACGTTCAAGCTCTCGCATAACGCGAAGGCGGATCATCCGCAGAGTGTCACGCTGAATGTGCGTTCGTCGAATGTACTGAACCACATGAACGTGACGAGCGTGGGCGGAGTGCTGGGCTCGCCGCAGTTCGGTGTAGCGTACGCGGCTGATCCGGGTCGCCGGATCGAGGCTGGTGTTCGCTACAGCTTCTAGGAGCGCATGGCGGCCGGAGCGATCCGTGCCGCCTTGCTGCCCTGGCTACTTCTTGTCGGCTTCGTCCTTGTGCTCAGCGTGGTGCTGAACGGCAGCATTATGCTCGTGGGCTTCGCGGGCCTGTTCTTCGGCAAACTTTGTCTGCTCGTGGCTCGAAAGTCCCTGGTGCTGGTCCCGGGATGCAGCGGCGACATCGTGCGCGTGTTCCGATTGGAAGTGACGCTCGGCGGGACCGGAGTGCTGACTGTTAGGCATGTGCGTTCTCCTATATGTCTGTGAGATGCGGCGCACGGGTGTTTGGTGCGCTTCATCCCACACAGAACATTCGGCCTTTGTCCAAAAGCGAAAGAGCCCTGCGATTGGCAGGGCTCTTTCGCTTGCATCCTGAGGGCCCGTGTGCGGCCCTCATAAAGCTAGTAGTTGTAGTTGATCTCTTCTTCTTCGTGAACACCGTAGCGGCGAAGCAGGTTGGGCAGGTTCTGCGAGAACGCGCTGCGTGGCATCACGACATCGCAGCCAGCCTCGACGGCCTTGGCCTTGAGGTCGCCCTGCAGATGCGAGAGGAAGCCGATGACCGAGACGGAACGCTTGAGCTTGGCCTTGAGCTTCGGAATGAGCGTCATGGGCTTGGCATTGGCGTTGTTCAGATCGAACACGATGAGCGCGGGCTTGTTGACTTCTTCACCGCTGGTGAGCTCCGCCAGGGCTTCCTTGTTATCGCCCTTCATGAAGGCGACCTTGACGCCAAGCTTGCGCGCTGCTTCCTGGATCTTCGCCACAAAGAACAGCTCTTCGATGAAGAAGTAGATGTGCGTCTGGGCGCCTTCCGGGATCGGCACTGCGCGCGGCATGGAGTGGTCGATAGGCTGGTTGTCGCCGTGATGGCGATGGCCGCCGCGACGCCCATTGAGCTGGATCGTCGATGCCGGAGCCTGCGGGAAGTCGGCGCTGGCCTCGCGGTAGCTGTGGTCCATCGGGCCGACAAAGCCGGTGCGCTCGCGCGACTGGCCGCCACCACTCTTGCCCTTGCGCTTGAAGCCCGAGGACAGGTTCCCGAAGTTGTCGGGGCGATGTTCGCGGCCCGAACTTGAGCTCGAGGCCTCGGAACGAACTTCATTGCCAGGATTCTCGTTGCGCGGACGGCGCTCGCGATCGCGGAACTTCTTCTTCCAGCGCTTGCCGGGGCCCTGCTGATCGCCGCTGCGTTGATCGGCCCCACCGCGAGGATCGCTGTTACGCTGATCGCCGTTGCGCTGGCTGCTGCCCTGCTGGCGTCGCTGCGACTGGGGCTGTGCCTGCGCCGCGACAGGTGCAGCGGAGGCTGCCAGCGCGAGGCTTTCGCCTTCCATCACGATGGGCGCTTCGGACACCGAAGCAGCAACGCTTCCGGCGCCGGTCTCCCCTGGGGACTGCTTGTTCTTCCGCTTTCGGCGACGGCGGCGGCTGCTCTTGCTCTGGCCCATACCTGGGGCCGGCTGACCGTTGGGGCCTGCGGAGCCGGCCTCAAATTCGCGATCGCCATAGGACTCGGTACCGAAATCGGCGGAGTCGAAATCCCCCGCCGCATCGTGCGACGGAGCATCCATCAGGTTCTGCTCGGACATGGTGCTGTGGTTACCCTCTTGCCTTTCACTGCCTGGAGGAATCGCCGAATGGCGCGATAAGGCACGAACCTGCGCTTGCGCACAGGGTTGGACTTGTCGCGGTACTGCTGTCACTCGGAGAAGGAATCAAGCTATCGCTCAATAGGTCGGTCTTTTTCGGCTGGCCGCCGCGCGGCTGCATCCCGCGCCGCTGTACTTGCTGGCACCGTGGTTCGTGGCTCCAACAACTTCGTCGGAGGCCCTGCCGCGGCCTGCGTTTTGCCCTGCAACTTCCGTCGAACTTCGAATCCGCGAACCTGAGTGCTCCGTGCGAACGATCGGGGCGGGTGAACCGTACTCGCCGTTCGTGTCGACACCCCGCGATTTGACGACTGCGCGGTGATGACGGTCAGGGCATTACTGCTTCAAGGGCGCTGGCTGCAATCGGTGATGCAATGTTGATCGAGTCTACGCTGGCTGAAGGTTGCGGTGAGGGCAATGCCTTCAGGTTCTATCCTGTCTCAGCTCCCCAGCTGGGACATCTGGATGCAGGAATTTTGTTTCCTCCATCGAACCTCCACGATACTACGCCCGATGGCGCAGGCGCGCAAGGGACGCAATGGTAACCCTCGAGGGTCGAAGTGAGCGAAGCTTTGAAATTCCCGGAGAATCGGCCGGACTGACCAGAAAGCCGTTGGGCCATCTCCCCTCCCCGGAAGATGGCCCTCGACCTTGCATGGCCAGTCACTGGCCTCCAAAAGGTGGTTCCCTACGCAGAGCGACTCCACACGGAACCGACCGGAGCGGGTGCGCTTCTCATGATGGAAGCTGATCGTTACCCTTATACCGGCTGTTCGGCGGGGGTCCGCGTGGCGGCCGCCCAATCTCGAACACTTTTCTATAGAGCAATCCGCGTACCAAAATGGAATTGCTGCGTTTACATGGACTTACTTCAGTGCTGACGCAAGAAACCACCTGAAAATTGAAATATCAGAGGTTCAGCTCTTCCGTTTTATGGATATCCGGGCGGGTTTAGCGACATTATGGCGGATGGCGATGATGTTGCGGTCCACCGGGCCCAGGGTACGGGTCAATCTTTAGATGCGGACAAGAAGCGGCACTTCGCTCGCTGTGCACAGGGGAATGTGAAATCCCCTTGATTGACCGGCCATCGGGGCTCTCCTATAATCCAAGCCAAGCGATCGAAGCTACCGCAAGACCATAGTCCGTTCCAGTCTTCGTATCTGGAACCTCTATGCGCGCCGCAAGCTCGAAGGGGTGTGCGGGCGGGAAGATTGAGAATCGCGGATCTCTCCGGCGGCGCTTCCGCCAGGAAGCGAAGCCGAAGGCGACCGAGTTGACCGCGACAACCAACCTGCGCTGCCACTAGCCCTCTATGCTGCACACCTCATTCAAGACCGAAATGGTAAGGAGTCTCCAGAACCACATGAACCGCACCTTTGTCCTTGTCACGGCGCTGGCCGCTGGCATCGCTACCCTCCCCATGGCCGCGCAGACCGCGGCTCCCGCGGCTCCGGCTGCTTCCCAGTCGGTTGAGCCCCAGGCTATTCCGGCAAAGATCGCGATCATCGCCTTCGAACAGGTGGTCTTTGCCACCAACGAAGGTCAGAAGACCGTAGCTGAAGTTCAGAAGAAGTACGATCCCAAGAAGGCCGCCCTCGACCAGCTCGGTGCGCAGATCGACGCGCTCCGTAAGCAGGAGCAGGCTCTGCCTGCGACGACCACCGATGCAGAGCGGGCGAAGCTGCTCCGCGACATCGATACGAAGGAGAAGCAGGCTCAGCTCGACGGCAACGAAGCTCAGGAAGCGTACGGCAGCGACCTGAACGAGGCCATGGGCAAGGTTGCGCAGAAGGTTGGCGCAGTGGCAGTGAAGTACGCCCAGGACCACGGCTTTACGATGGTCGTGAACAGCGGCGTGCAGCAGGGCCAGAGCCAGTTCCTGTGGTGGCAGCCGTCGACGGACATCTCGCAGGCCGTCGTCAACGCTTACAACACCAGCTCGGGCGTTGCGGCTCCCGCGCCTTCGGCACCGCGTCCTGCAGCCTCGCGGCCAGCAGCTCCCGCTCCCAAGAAGTAGCTCTTTCAAATACGAGCTTGACCAAAGCGGAGACCTTCGGGTCTCCGCTTTGGCTTTTGCGGCCCTCACGGCCCGCTCTTCGCACGTGTGTTCCAAGCTTCCCTGGGTTGCCGGAATGCAGTTTGCCTCAGTGCCGCCTATCATGACGGGAGCACGGTGGAGATCGGCGCTGGGAGGGAGCACGAGCATGCGGGTCGGGTACTTCGGTGGAACCTTCGACCCTCCGCACCGGGGCCATCTGGCGGTTGCCTGCGCCGCACGCGATGCATTCTCGCTCGACCTCGTCCTGCTGGCGCCAACGGGCAAGCAGCCCTTGAAGCCCGATGCGCGATCTGCTCCGTTTGCTGATCGGCTGGCGATGGTGGAGCTGCTCTGCGAGGGGGAAGTGGGCCTCGAGGCGAGTGCGATCGACGCTCCTCGGCCGGACGGCTCGCCGAACTACACGATCGATACCCTTGATCGACTGAGAGCCACGCTCGGGTCCACGGAAGCCTCCGCAGCGAGGCTGGAGCTGTTTGTCGTGGTGGGTGCGGACGCCTTTCTCAGCCTGCCGCTCTGGCATCGCCCGGAGGGCCTGCTGCGGGCAGCCGAGTGGATTGTCGTGAGCCGGCCAGGTTTCTCGCGAGAAGACTTGCGATCTGTGGCTTTGCCGGAGGATGATGCTGAGCGCGTGCATCTATTAGAGAGCGTGGATGTGCCGATTTCGGCGACTGATGTTCGTTCGCAGCTTCTGGCAGGCGAGCGTCGCCTTGAGTCACTCACCCCGGGAGTTCTTGCTTATATCGAGGCCCGTCATCTTTATGGCAGATAGCTGAAGGCCGTGGCAGCGCTGATCCCATCTAACTTGCTGGTAAGGAATCCTGCGTTCGCGCTGGGGCTGCGCTACCATTGAGAACCGAAGAGGATTTAATGGCAAAGATTGAAGTGAAAGAATTGCTGGCCGCGGCAGTCGCGGCGGCAGAAGACAAGAAGGCCGAGGACATTCGTATTCTGGCTCTCGACCCGGCCGAGAGCGGCCTTACCGACTACTTCCTGATCTGCAGCGGTAACAACGAGCGGCAGAACCAGGCAATCGTCGATGAGATCGAGATCAAGCTGAAGAGGAACTTCGGCACCTATCCCAACTCCATTGAAGGCCAACGCCAGGGAGAGTGGATCCTGATGGACTATGTGGACTTCATCGTCCACGTGTTCTCGCCCGAGAAGCGCGCTTTCTATGGCCTGGAGAGGTTGCGGAAGTCCGCGACATCGTTGAGTGTCGCTGATCTGAACTCTGATCTTACTGCGGCTATCTCGGCACAACGGACTGCTGCGAAGAAGGCTCCGGCGAAGAAGGCTGCGAAGAAGACCGTGGCAAAGAAGGCGGTAAAGAAGGCGGTCAAGAAGGCTGTTGCCACCAAGGCGGTCGTGAAGGTTGCGGCGAAGAAGGCGGCTCCTGCCAAGAAGGCTGCTGCGCCGAAGAAGGCCGTCAAGAAGGGCACTGCGCGCTGAAGATCACGCTGGCTTCGATCGGCGGCAAGATGAAGTCCGCGCCCTGTGCGGCGCTGGTGGAGGACTACTGCCAGCGAGCACTGCGGCTTGCGCCGGTCGCAGCGCACCGATTCGCCGATGAAGCTCGACTTCTGGCATGGCTGGAACAGACCCGATCCAAGGGCCGGGTTCTGGTGTATCTGTTCGACTCAAGAGGCAAGAGCCTGAGCTCGGAAGAGCTGTCTCAGCAGCTAGGGCAGGCAGGAGTCGACGGGCAACAGCACCTCGTCTTTGCCATTGGCCCACCCGATGGGTGGAGCGATGCTGCAAGGAAAGCTTCTGATCAGCTGATTGCATTCGGGCGAATCACGCTGCCGCACGAGCTAGCGCTTGCTGTCGCAGCCGAACAGCTATACCGGGCGCTGGCGATTCTCGAGGGACATCCGTACCACTCAGGCCACTGAGCAGCTCTAACGGTGCTGATGCTCTCTGGCGTGGCGAGATCCGGGCAAGATTGATGCAGATAAACATTAGACAAAACAAAGCGGAGAGCCGAAGCTCTCCGCTTTTGTTGTCGAAGTTCACTTCCTGGTTAGAAGGTGAACTCGCCATGGAGTTGAATAAGGCGCGGGCTCGCGTCCGCACCGCCCACTGAACCGAGGATGCTGGTCGGAGCGCCTACCGTGCTCGTAATTGCACCGTAGGTGCTGGAGCCTGTCAGCGCGTGGCCAGGATTCTGGAAGTTCGGGTGGTTGAAGAGGTTGAAGAACTGTGCACCGACCTTGATCTTCATGAACTCATAGTGCGGAATCTTGAAGTTCTTGAAGGCTCCGAAATCGACGTTGGAGTAGGCCGGACCAGTAAGCGAGTTCCTGTGCTGCTGGGTGAAGTCCGTCGGTGCAACGAAGGACGCATTCGAGCGGAAGCTGCAAGGATTCGGGATTGAGCCATCCGGTAGGAGGGCGTGGTTGCCGCCACCGCAGTGATGGTCGAAGTTGTTGTTAGCCTGCTTAGCGAAGAGGTTCACCGTACCGTTGGAGAAGCCAGCGGTGCTCGAGCTGTAAGTGATCGTGTAAGGCAAGCCGGTCTGATGGAAGGCCACAGCGTTGAACTCAAAACCGCCGAAGACCTCATCCCACTTATGCAGGTAGTTAGGTACCGACCAGGTGACGTTACCCGTGATGTTCTGGCGAACATCATAGTCGGCATTCCCGTACTGAGCGTGGAGGTTGTAGGGGTTTGCCACCGACTCGGCATCGCCGTTATCCGGGGCAAAGGGCTCGAGACCGCCATTGGAGACCTCGTCAAGAGCGTGGCTCCACTGGTAGTTGAAGACCGCTGTCAAGTTGCCCTGGTGACGCTGGGCTGTAACGACCACACCATTGAAATTGCTGCTAGCGCCGGAGTAGACGTTTGTCAGCGTACCAAAGGCGGTCACAGGCTTCGCCGTACCATTGGTTGCGAACAGAGTGGGATACTTCGTAGCAGATGCAGACGCGAGTGTGAGGTTGCGCCCGCCGTTTTCGACCGGCTCATGGTAGCCGTGGTTGCCAGCGTAAGTAAGCGTCAAGCTGCTCTTCGCATCTAGGCGACGCTCCACAGCAAGGCTCCACTCCTCATACGTGGGATACTTGATGCCGGCGGGGGTTGTCGTCGTAAAGCTAGGGGCAGAGTAGAGGCCGCCAGCTGCCGCGACTGCGGAACGAATGGTTGTGTACGTTCCACCCGATGCGTAGCCATTCTGGAACGCAGCATTTGAGGCGCGAGCGTACGCCCCGCCGCTGCCTGCCGTGCTGGGGTCAAGGTTCAGATCAGCAGCACCGCCGCCAACCGGACCATAAGCCGCAGCGTGGAAGTTATCCGGCGCATTGCCCATGATGGTGTCTGCGATCAGGGCAGGGAAGCTATCGGAGAACATGCCGAAGCCGGCGCGGATCACGGTATTGTGCTCTGGCTGCCAGTTGAGGCCCAGACGAGGCATCACCGCAAGCTTCTGATACTTGGTGAAGGCACGGTAGCGGCTGGACTTGATATACCCACCTGGGTACGCAGCGCTATAGGGAACGTTCGCCGAAGCAATGGTGCTGCTCGAGGTGGCAAGCGAGTTCACATCGGTCGACAAGCTTTCAAAGCAAAGCGTGTGGCAGACGGGGTTCGAGTTGCGCTCGAGGCGGATACCTGCGGTGAGCGTCAGGTTCGGGAGAACCTTGTACTCGTCCTGAACATAGATGCCTTCGTCATAGACCGAGACGGGCTGCTCCGGCTTGACTGGAAAGTACTGCGACCACACGTAGTCGATCTGCCCTGCAAAGAACGCTTCCTCTGAACCCTCGGCAAGTGGAGCGACGGAACGGCTCTGGTCGAGGTCCGTTACATTATCGCGGCGGATGTTATATCCGAAGCGAACTGTGTGGCGGCCGCGCGTCCAGCTTACGTCGTCAATGACCTGGTAGCCCGTAACGCGGCGGCCCTGCGGGAAGGCGTAGTCATCGCCACCGTAGTACTGCTCGTAGAGGTCACCATCCAGATTCGGGACGAAAGTGAAAGGAGCGATGGGTAGATAGTTGTTGGTGTTCTGGAAGGGTGCGCTGTACCAGTTGCCGGTAACCACAAGCTGGTTGGTGAGGTTCGGCGTGAAGCTGTGGGCCTCACTCATCTGCCCTTCATAGGCGGGCTGAGGGCTGTAAGCATCGAAACGGGGGTCGATGAGGTCGACGTATGTCGGCTGGACACCATGATCCTGCTTGTAGTGGACGAAGAACGTGTCCTTGTCGCTGATCTTCCAGTCCGCGCGGGCGGTCAGCAGCCACTCCTTGAGGTTCGACTGCGAACTGGTGTAGTAAGTCTCGAGAGCAGCATCGTTCGGATCCGCATGCACCGAGCTCGCACCTGGGCGGAACGGGCTGTTGCGGAACGTGTTCATGATCGTTGTCACCAGCGGGAGCTGGCTCGCCGATGCGGGAGCAAAAGCGGCGTAGCCATTGTTGCCAACGCAGGTAGAGGTGTTCGGAGAGGCCGCGCAGTTTGCGTCTGCTGCAGCATTCAGCGCAGCGCAGGCTGTCGTGCTGCCCTCAGCGCAAGCGGCCGTTTGAGCCGTGGGGACGTAGATCTGTCCGGACGCGGGGGTCGTTGCACGAATACCTTCCGTATCTACGAACCAGAAGAGGCGATCCTTCAATGCAGGACCACCGATGCGCGCTGCCCACTGGTTGGCGTTTACAAAGGTCGGCTGGTTCTTGGTGCCATTGAACGCTTCGCTCTGCTTGTTGAACCAGTCGTTCGAGTTGAGAGCACGACCATCCCAGTAGTAGCTGAGGTTCCCGTGAAGGCGGTTCGTACCTGCAGCCGTGATCTCGCTCACCTGGGCGCCGCCGAGGCCGCCATACTGAGCGCTGTAGGCCGGAGCCACGACGGTCACGGTATCGACCTCGTTATTTCCGAGGGTCAGGTTTGAAGCGCCGGTGTTGTTCAGGTTCAAGAATGGATCGTTCTCATAGCCGCCGTCGAGGGAGAACATGTTCGACAAGCCTGAGATACCGAAGCTGGAGAAGTTGCCGTAACCGCCGGCTGCAGTACCAGTGTTCATCACGGTGCCGGGAGCGGTTTGCGCTACGAAGGTCAGGTCGTTGCCGGGGTTCGGCATCCGCTGCACTTCCTGTGCGGAGAGTGTTGTCGTAATGTCGGCGTTCGTCGTGTTCACGAACTCGGGAACCTCGTTCACCTCAACTGTCGTGCCGCTTGCGCCCACAGGAAGCTTGATGTCGTCCTCGCTCACGACGCCAGCGGAGACCGTGACAACGCCCGTCACGGTCGAGAAGCCAGGCGCGGTAGCCGTCACTTTATAGCTTCCGGGGGTAAGCAGGGAGGCACGGAAGCTACCCCCAGCTGAGGAAGTAACCGTCTTGGTCTCGCCCGTGCCAGTGTTGGTCACCGTGATCGTGGCGTTCGGCACGACCGCACCGGTCGGATCACTAAGGGTGCCACTAATATCGCCGGACGTGGTCGACTGTGCCAAGGCCGGGGCAGTCGCACCCGCCATCAAGGCGACCATCAAACCGAGCGCAAGCTGAAACTTCTTCATGTACTGGGACTCTCCTGAGATCTTCGATCTGAAGGGGGACTTCATGGAGAGGTAGTATGCACGAGGGGGGCCATTCTGGGACAACCCGCAATATCTAGCGATTTTTGGGCCAATTTTGACTGAATCTTTTAGATGAGCCGCCGTGTAAGCCGCAGATAAATATGGAATACGGGATATTCGATACGGCTGACGGGAGTAGATCCGGGATTTCGTAGAAATGTCACAAAGCGGGGTTGTCCAGGGCGACCGGCCGGTGCTGAGGATTGCAAGTCGGCAGTCCAGTTGACCGTGGGGCACCGACACAGGCTGTTCGCGCACTACCGCCCAAAGCACGCAGGCGAAGAGCCGAAGCTCTTCGCCTGCGCGGGACTGCTGTTGAGGTTTCGTTAGAAGTTCAGCTTGAGTTGAAACTCCGTCGTTCTCGGTCCGCCCTGATCGAAGGTGCCCGAGTTGCGATTGATGCGCAGCGGATTTTGAGTGGCCAGATTGTTCGGGCCGTTGACGTAACCAGCGATACCGGCGTCTGCCTGGTTGAGGAGGGTGCCGTTGATCGCGCCGAAGTTGCTCATGTTGAAGACGTTGTACATGACGACGCCAGGCACCAGGCTCAGGCCCTCATGAAACTTGCTGAACTTGATCGGGTAGCTGGCGTTGAAGTCGAAGTAGCGGAAGGCGGCATTGTCGATCGGTACATCGACGGCCTGCGGAGCAATGGGCTGCTGCACGCCACCGAGGGCGAGTAGCTGTCCCTGGGTGAGCAGTCCAGCCGAGACCAGGGCCTGGCCAGCGGGGGTGAGCTGGTTTGCGTGCACGGAGTTGTACTGGGCGATGAACTTGTTGATGTTGCCGTGATGAACCTGGTGCATGTAAGCGCCGGGGTTCGTTCCCGGGGCAAGATCACCGATGGTGCCGTCACCATCTACGTCCGTCTGGAAGATCTGCGCGGTATTGCCAGCGAGGGTATCCAGAGTGAGCGTGCTGGGGGGAGCGGAGTAGAAGTGGCTGACCACGCCCACCTGAAGGCCGTACTTGAGGCCCAACGTGCCACCGAAGCTGAGCTCGTTGGTGTGGTCGAGGTTGCTGCGGCCGAGGTAGCGGTTCGGATCATCGTTATCCCAGGCGCCAGCACCAGCAAAGAACTGGTCGGCAGCGTTGGTCCCCTTGTTTCCGGTCACGATGCGGGAGAGCGTATAGGCAATCGAGATGTTACTGGTGACGATACCCGGGAGCGGATGGGCCTTCTGCTCCTGGAAGAGCATCTGTAGGGCGTCATAGCCCGAACGACCTACCGGAAGGATGAAGAGACCGGTGCCGACGTTGGGGTTGATGCCAGGGAAGGCAGCGCCAGTGGCAGGCGTCAAACCATCCGCGGCTGCGGAGAAGTTCTGCAGGTAGTTCGTTCCGCTATCCAGACCGTTGCCGGCGAAATCGGTAATGGTAGCTCCGCTGACGGCACCTGTGGTCGGGTCTGTGTGGAGGCCTGGGCAGGCGGCGATAGCCTGCGCGATGGTCGCGACGCCGCAAGCAGTGAGAGTCGCGGCGATGGCGTTCTTGGCAGCTGCCGTGTTCAAAGTGCGCGCAGCGCCATTGGAGTTCACGTCGACGGAGATCGGAATCTTGAGGGTCGCGTTGTGGACGTAGTCGACACTCAGGACGATGCCGCGCGCAAACTCGTGCTGGACACCACCGTTGAACTGGATGGAGTACGGCGACTTATAAGGACCCGCGTAGAGGCTATTCGCGTACAACCCGTTTCCGGTTCCAACGTAGCTACCGTTCGCCGAGAGCGAACCCTTCACCTTGGCCTGGTATTCGGCCTTGATGGCATTGAGTTCGGGCGCGGCGTGATAAATCGACTCCGTGGTGATGGTGGAGATAGGAGTGCCGTCCGGAGCCGTGCTGATCGTGCCATAGCCCGGAAGGGCGATTGAGGAGCTCTTGGCGGGCACGTACGCATACCCGAAGTAGGGTCCGTTGGCTGTGATCACTCCAGGACGCGCGTTGCCGGTGTTATTGAAGACATCGCTCTCGTAGTACAGGCCGATGCCGCCGCGTACAGAGGTCTTGTGATCGCCCGGGCTAAAGACGAAACCGAGCTGGGGGCTGAAGTTCGCGTAGGGCTGATGCGTCTTGTAGCCAATGGCGCCGTAGGCTCCGCCCGTGCCTCCGACCGAACCATAGAAGTTGAACAGCGGCTGGGTACCGTTGCAGCCTGTCACGAGGTAGCTCGGATCGACAGTGGAGCAGAGGGGGGTGGGAACATCCTGGTTGGCGCGATCGGTATCGGTGCTCCAGCGGAGGCCGCTTGTGACGGTGAGATAGGGCTTCACCTTCCAGGTGTCGCCGACGTAGGAGCCGAAGCGCCAGCTGAAGACGCCGCCGCCGGCGAGGCCGAAGCCAGGACGCTCTGAGAAGAAGCCGTTGCCGTTACCGAGGATGTAGTACTCGGCGGAGTAGCCCCTGACCGGGTCGCCCGGGCAGGAGGTTCCGGCCACGTCAGCGCAGGGAACAGGGTTGGCTACCGATAGTTCGGTGTAGAGGGAAGCTCCATAGAAGGCGGCGAAACCACCACCGAGGAGGCGGTTCATGTCGAAGCCGAACTTGATGGAGTGGGCTCCGAAGGTCGCGGTGCCGTCATACCGAAGCTGTTTGTCGGACTGGAAGGTTCCCTGCGGCGCAAGGAAGTTCGGGCCAGCGTTCATGTCGCCCGCGAGGGTGATCTGGTTGTTGGGACCGGTCGACGGGTTATAAATGGAGTTACCAAGGGCAGCCGTTCCATCGACCAGGAGGTTGTGGAACTTCTCATAGCCCACGCGGAAGGAGTGCGTCAGACGCCCCTTCTGCATGTCAACGCCGCCGACGAGGCCCGGGACGTTATCCCGGTTCTCGTAGACCTGATACGGATTGGCTCCAAAGGTGGCGTCATCTGAGTTCACGCTATACACGGCGCGGACGAACATGTGCATGTTCCACGGGGCGTTGTAGTCCAAGCGGGCGATGCTGAACGTGTCGTTGAACGGAGCGGGGACGTAGTGGTACTGCTTTTCGGTCGCTGCAAAGACAGGATTCGCACCCGTTGCCACGTCATCTTCATGCTGCTTGATGCGCTCGCCACCACCGAAGAAGAAGAGCTTGTCCTTGATGATGTAACCGCCGACGTAGCCGCCGAACTGGTTGCGCTGAAACGGTGCGGGGAGGCCGCCGACGTTGGCGAAGCCCGCGTGATTGTCCTGGAAGTTATAGAAGGCGTTTCCGTGGAAGCTGTTCGTACCGCTGCGGGAGGAGAGAAGAACCTGGCCGGTGGAGGTGGTCTCACCGGAGACGTCCTGGGTGGAGCGGTTGAGCTGGAGCTCGCCGACGCCGCCCTCGGGGACGTTATAGATCGTGGTGCCGACGGTTTCGTCGGTGATGTCCTGGCCGTCGAAGAGGATGCGGGTAGTACGGCCACCAACACCCGAAACCGAGATTGCTGAGTAGCCGGCCTTGGTAGGATCGAAGGTCTGACCGGACTGCAGGATGACACCCGGCTGCAGCTGGGCGACGTCGAGGATGTTGCGCCCGTTGATGGGGAGGGTATCGATTTCTTCCTGTGTAACGACACCCGACACACCAATCTGATCGGTGTTGATCTGGAGGGCGCCGGCATTGACCTCGATGGTCTCCGTCGAGCTGCCGAGGGTGAGCTTGGCGTTGCCGGACGTCACGGTACCGGTCCGGATGACCGTCGTGAGCACTTCCTGGCTGAAGCTCGGTGCTGCGATCGTGACCTTATAGGTTCCTGGATTCAGGGGGCCAAGGCTGTAGAAGCCGGCAGAGTCGGTAGTGAGCTTGTGGGTATACCCGGTGTCCGGATCGGTGATCACGATGGACGCATTGGGTATCGCAGCGCCTGTGGGGTCGGAGATAGTGCCTTGGATCGATCCGCCATTGGACGAAATGGCCTGGCCGACGACGTTCGCGGGCATGACAGCTCCGCCTACGGCCATCGCGACGATCAGAGAACGCAGCAAGTTCTTCATCGTGTGGTCTGCTCCTTACGGGTATCAGCTACAGAATGGCTTAGAGGCATCAACTACAAAACGGCGCGAGTCAGTTTCTGTTCTTCGAAGTGCCGTGTAACGGACTAGTACAGATACAGGTCTGGCTGGGCGTGGTGAGTGTTTTGCGGAGAAGGGTCGCAGGTTTCCTGCCAAACGGAAGATCGAACGATAGGTCGCAGAGAAAACGAGGGTTAGTACCCATAGTTCCGGTTTGGGAAATATCAAAAGATAGACAATTTATCCCTGAAATCGTAGGTGTTTCGGCCGTTATACAAAATTTCATCGAATCTCTATGCTTTTCCCTCGAAGCGCAGGCGTGCGATAGCGTAGGGGCATGGTTATAGACTGCGAGCAAAATGACGTTCGACGGGGATTGGTCCTCATCAACACCGGCCCCGGCAAGGGGAAGACCACTGCGGCGCTGGGGACGGCGTTCCGCGCTGCAGGGAACGGGATGCGGGTGCTCATCCTGCAGTTTCTCAAGGGTTCCTGGCACTATGGCGAGCTGGATTCAGCAGAAGCGTTGAGTTCTGTTGAGGGTTTTCGCTACGTGATGCGGCAGCTGGGTCGCGGGTTTGTGAAGGTTGGCGGGGCTGAGACGGATCCAGAAGACCTCGCCATGGTGGAGAGGGCGTGGGCCGAGGCTTCGGCCGCGATCGAGTCCGGAGAGTGGGACCTGATTGTGCTTGATGAGATCAACTATGCGATCGGATACAAGATGCTTCATCCGGAGAGGGTGGCAGAGGTGCTGCGCGGCAAGCCGGAGATGCTGCACGTCATCCTGACCGGGCGCAATGCGCATCCGACGCTGGTGGAGCTGGCCGATACCGTGACGGAAATGCGCGAGGTGAAGCACGCCTATCAGAAGGGGATCCTGGCTCAGCGGGGGATTGAGTTCTAGCCCACGGAATCAGGCGGCTCGAGTGCGCGGCCGGGAAGGTCGGTGGGTTATCAGAGTTCCGGTGTGCCATCCATAATGTTGCAGTGAGTCTGCTTCCCCAAGTCGCCGTTCCTGCCAATGCTCCTGCCAATGCCACGATCGTCGCCATCTCCACGCCTCCGGGGCGCGGTGGGATTGGGATTGTGCGGCTTTCCGGGCCTTCCGCCATCACCATCGCACGCGAACTGATTGATATGGCCGGGAAGTTGGACCATGCCCGGGCACGCTTCGGACGCGTGCGGGACGCAGGCGGCAGCGGTTCGACCCTGGACGAAGCCCTGGTGACCGCGTTCCACGCGCCACACTCCTACACGGGAGAGGATCTGGTTGAAATTGCAGCACATGGGTCGCCGGTGGTGCTGACGGCGATCATTGATCTCGCATTAGTCGTTGGGCGACAAAACAGCCTCGATGTTCGTCTCGCCGAGCCAGGCGAGTTCACCCAGAGGGCTTTTCTCAGCGGAAGGCTCGACCTGACGCAGGCGGAGGCCGTCCACGACCTGATTGCCGCGCGGACGCTGGAGCAGGCTCGAACGGCGGCACAACAGCTGGGTGGGGCGATGTCCCGGCGTGTCGCGCCCGCGAAAGAGCAGCTGTTGCACCTCATCGCCCTGCTCGAGGCGGGTATGGACTTTGCTTCCGGTGAACTGGACGATGTGGACGTCGTCCCTACCGCGACGATTGCCGGCGAAATTGCCGGAGCGGTTCGGCCGCTGGAGGCTCTGGCTGCGAGCTTCCGCCGCGGCCGTCTCGAGAGGGATGGTGCCACTGTAGCGTTGATCGGCAGGCCCAACGCGGGCAAGAGCTCGCTCTTCAACCGGCTCCTGGAGCGCAATCGCTCGATCGTGACAGCTTCCCCTGGAACGACGAGGGACACGGTGGAAGAGATTGCTTCGCTCAACGGGATTCCGGTGCGGCTGATCGATACGGCCGGGCTGCGCGGAGAAGACCTGGACGAAACGCTGCACGAAGCAGAGGTGGAAGGCATCGCCCGCTCGCGCGAGGCGCTTGCCGACGCGGACCTGGTGCTATTTATCCACGATGCAAGCGAAGAGATGACGAGCGAGGAGCAGGAGATCCTATCCTCGCTTGCGGGACGCCCCTATCTCGTAGTGGAGAACAAGACTGATCTTCTCGACGCCACCGCCGTCGGGCTGGCTGAGTTGGGTGACGCCCCCATCAGGATCTCTGCTCGTACGGGCCAGGGACTGGAGGAGCTTCGAGAGGCGATGCTGCGTGAGCTATCGGAAGGCGCCGTCGCCGAGGCTGGAGCGCTCAACAACAGGCGGCAGCAGGAGGCGGTTCAGGAGGCCCTGGCAGCGCTGGCCGCGGCTGATACCGCCAACGCGGACGGGCTCCCCCATGAGCTGCTGCTGATGGACCTGCACCGGGCCCTCGATGCGCTCGATGCCCTGACGGGACAGACCACCAGCGACGACATCCTGGGACGAATCTTTTCGACCTTCTGCATCGGCAAGTAGAGCCGTGGCTGCCTCCCGCCGTAGTTCTTACTTGCGCAGGGCGGTCAGGATCGCGTCGAAGTCATCCACCCCGGAGTATTCGATGATGACCTTGCCTTTGCCCTTCTTGTCCTCAATGGTGACCTTTAGGCCCAGAGAACGGCGAAGCTGATCTTCGGCATCCTTCACATTGGGGTCCGGGGCGACGGCGGGCTTGGCTTCAACCTTTCGGTTCTCGGGATTCAGCAGGTTCTGGACCAGGTTTTCGGTGGAACGAACCGAGAGGTGAAGGGCGGTGACCTTCCTCGCAGCCTGCTCGATCGCCTCGGCGTCGGGCAACGCCAGGAGGGCGCGAGCGTGGCCGAAGGTCAGCTCGCCTGCGGAGACCAGGACCTGGACGCTTTCAGGGAGCTTGAGCAGGCGCAGAAAGTTCGAGACCGAGGCGCGGTCCTTGCCGGTGCGCTCGGCCATCTGCTCCTGGGTCATATGAAACTCCCGGGCGAGCCGGGAAAAAGCATGGGCCTGCTCGATGGGGTTCAGGTCGGCCCGCTGCAGGTTTTCGACGATGGTCATCTCCATCGCCTGCACGTTGGAGACCTCGCGCACGATGGACGGGATCGTGGTCTTTCCGGCCTTGCGGGAGGCGAGGAGGCGCCGTTCTCCGGTGATCAGGGTGTAGCGGCCGTCTTCCTTGAACTTTTCGCCCTCGCGGACGACGATGGGCTGCACCACGCCTGACGCCTTGATGGACTCGGCCAGCTCGGCGAGCTTTTCTTCGTTGAAGGTGGTGCGGGTCTGGAAGGGATTGCGGTCGATCTTGTCGAGCGGAATCTCGAGCGGCTGGCCGGTGGGCTCAGCCGCGACCGGGGCCGGAGCCTCGACGGGCTTGCGGGCAGGCAGCAGGGATTCGAGGCCCTTTCCGAGGGCGCGGCGCTTGGGGTCGATGAGGGGATTGGCCATGATGCGTTCCTGTATGAATGGGTGAGGTTCCCTGACTGCGGGAGCAGGTGCAGTCAGGGCTGGTGCTTGTATCGATCCCGCGGCCCGGGCTTCGGGCCGGGTACTAGGACTTCTTGCGCCGGAAGGGCCACATGCCCGAGCCCTTGGACTCTTCCTCGTCTGCGAGCTGCTGGATGCTGCGGGGCAAAGGAATCTCGTCCACGACAAGCTTTTTCCGGGAGGCCGACGGCGTCACCGGCTTGATCTCGGGATTGCGGTCGAGAATCTCCTGCGCGAGATCGAGATAAGCCTCCGCACCGCGGGAGCGGGGATCGTACAGGGCGACCGGCTTGCCGTGGCTTGGGGCCTCCGCGAGCCGGATGTTCCGGGGCACGGTGGTCTTGAAGACCTTGTCGCCGAAGAACTCCATGAGGTTGGCGCGTACCTGCTGCGAGAGGTTGGTCCGGTCGTCGAACATGGTGAGCAGGACGCCTTCGAGCGCGAGACGCGGGTTATAGGCTGCGGCGACGCGATCGAGCGTGGAGAGCAGCTCCGAGACGCCTTCCAGGGCGAAGTACTCGGCCTGCATGGGGACGAGGAGCGTGTCGGCAGCGACGAGGGCGTTGAGCGTCAGCAGGTCGAGGGCTGGAGGGCAATCGAGAATGATGAATCCCCAGGTGCCGTTGCGATCAGGGGCGAGCGCGTCCCGGAGGCGGGACTCGCGCCGATCGGCGTTGACCAGCTCGACGTTGGCGCCAATCATGTTCCGGGTTCCTGGAACGATTGAGAGGCCTTCAACGCCTGTCGGGAGGACGGCCTCCCGCGCGGTAGCGGCACCGAGCATCAGGTCGTAGACGCTGAGTTTGGCCTCTTCGCGCTGAACGCCGAGGCCGCTGGTGGAATTTGCCTGAGGATCGCAGTCGATCAGGAGGGTAGGGACGCCTTCGAGGGCGAGGGAGGCCGCGAGATTGATCGCGGTTGTGGTCTTGCCGACGCCACCCTTTTGGTTGACGACGGCGATGACCTTGGTCTTTTTCTTAGGTGGGTCGATGGTCATGGGCTTGCGTTCCCAAGCCTAGCAGAGGAACAGGGAAGCGGCTGATGTATGCCCTGTGTACCAGTGGTGTTACCGGTGGATCGTGTGGAGAACGGCGAGGGGAGTGAGGGAGACGAATGATGTTCCACGTGGAACATGCGCGGCAAATGCTTCACATCAGGCTGGTTGCCACGGCGGAACGTTCCACGTGGAACATCGATCTCAGCCGGAGTTCTCCACAGAAGGCATTGTCAGCACTTCGCGGCCGCGCACGACCATCATCCTCCTCGGAGGAGGCCACACTACCAGGAGCGCCGTAGCGAGACTTAGCAATGCCAAAGTCAGAAAGCTTCGGACACCAAAAAGAGACAGAAGACCGTCATCCTGCGGCCCGAAGGTTGCCTGAGGGTTCGGGCTTGATGAGGCAGCGACAGATCCGTGCCCCATCCCGTCCCTCATGCACTGGAAGGCGCTCTCGAGCGTGTGCAGACTCGCAACCTGACCGTCGAGGGTTCCAGAGGTGAAGCTCCAGCTAGCTCCAGCGGGCTGAAAACGGAGCAGCATTCCAGCGTGGTCGTAGAGCAGAACGCGCTGCATCCTTCGGGTCGTCGGATCGTAGGTGGAAGAATCTGAGGAAGGAGGGCCACAGTGCTGGATGACAGCGGCTGCATCGCCCGCGACAGGGGCGACGGGGATGTCGGCAGACTGAGGGAGTGCCGCGAAAGCTGTTGTACTGGCGGCGAGGAGTACAAACTGCACCAGCAAGGGGTGGAAACGCACGGTCGTTCTCCAACTGAGATGTTTGCGGGGCGCTTGTCGGGCTTCCGTCGTGAGTGGACTGTACGAAGGCGCGACAATCGTGTCAGTGATAATCATCACTGCTTCGAAGCAGGGGCCTGATGCGATGACGCGATTGTTCCACGTGGAACGCCGACTCGTCGCCTATCTGCTGAATTATCTTTCGGTTATCTCTAGAAACGAAGATTCCCGACCCGGAATGGGAAATCGAAATGAGACATCCGGGGACTGGCTCTCTCCGAGCACGGCCAGCCATCCGGGCCGTGCGATTCGCTCTGACGCCAGCCGAATCGCCAACTCCATGTTGTCGACGGCCCGAAGGGTCACAGCGTCGAAGAGCCGGCCGGCCGGCATCGTCTCTACTCTTGCGGAAAACACCTCGGTCTTCAGGCCCAATGAGCGCACGGCCTCCCGGAGGAAGCTCGCCTTCTTGCCCTGTGATTCTGCCAGGGTAACTCGGAGATCCGGTCGAAGCAGTTGGATCGGAAGGCCGGGGAAGCCTCCACCGGAGCCTACATCGAGGAGCGTCGCACCGGGCGCAAGGCGTCGAGAGAGAACGACACCGGCAAAGAGACTCTCCCCAAAGTGACGCTGCACAATCTCTCGCGGGTCGCGGATCGCAGTCAGGTTCGTGCGGGAGTTCCACCGCAGCAGTAGATCAAGGTATGTCTGCAGTTGGGCGGTCAGGCCCTCAGGCTCGGAGACCGGCAAAACGCCGGGAATGCTCTCCGGCGCTTCAAGCTCCCCGGCTTCCAGGAAGGGTGCGATGAGCTTGCCGATCTCCGCGGGAGTCAGCGCCTCAGTCACGGAGGGCTGCCTCTGCGGGCACGCGATTTGCGGCGGACCAGCGGCGGGCTTCGTCCATGAAAGCGGAGAAGATTCTTCGAGACGCTTCGCTGATCTCCACCGAGCGCTCAGGATGCCACTGCACGCCGAGAACCCACCAGTTGCCAGCCTCACCCCACGGACGTTCTACGGCCTCCACGACGGCGTCTTCGGGACACCGGGCGACCATCTTCATTCCATCGCCGGGTTGGGCGACGGCCTGGTGGTGACTGGAGTTCACCGGCAGGCGGAGGAAGTCGCCATCGATGGTGCAGTCGGCAGCCCCCTTCACCAGAGAACCGAGGAGGGAATCGGGTGCGATCAAGACGCTGTGGGCGATCGCGACCCTGGGGCCGGCAGAATGATTCACCGGCAAAGGAGAGAGATCCTGGACCAAGGTGCCCGCGCCCCAGGAGTTCAGCGACTGAATCCCGTAGCAGATCCCGAGGACGGGTTTACCGTGCGACTCGGCATCGTCGAGCAGCATCCAGTCGGTCTGCTCGCGGGCGGCATCCGCGGGGCCGCAGCCCGGGTCGCGATCAGCCCCGTAGCGGCCGGGTTCCACATCGGCGGGGCTTCCAGGAAGAACGACGCCATCGCAGGTCGCGATCAGCGCCCTGAGCGTTGCGGGCGTGGAGAGCGGATCAAGCTCCACAGGTTCACCACCGGCAGCCGTCACCGCCGCGGCATAGTTCTTCCACGACCGCTGGTTGTAGTCCGGGTCGATGGATGTCGGGACGGGGATGGCGATGCGGGGGCGGTCGGACATGGTCAGGTCTCACTGGCGGGGATGAATCCCGGGAGCTAATAGCAAGCTGGATTCCTCCCGGCTCGCGCGGCTCCCCATGTTCGATGGTACATCTGGCGGCGAGGGCTCATGAATCGCCGTCCGCTGGGATACGTGGGCAGCGTAAGCGTAACCAGCAGAAAACACTGCGCTTTCGCGATGCACCAAAACTGTTGCACAACTTCAGCGCGAGGGCAGTCCGCGGGCCCGGGGAACCTTGCCCGGCGGGCGTCCGGCAGCTGCAAACGCAACCCCTTTTCTCTACAACGAACGGCTCCGGGGTTGACGCGTCGGTTGGGCGGCGGGATCCACGCAGAGCCCGTAGACTGTGGGCGGGATGAGGGCCATGATCGAGGGTTTTTTCGGGATGAGCAGGGGCATCGGACGAGCGGCGCGATGGGGTGTATGGGTCGCAGTGTGCGCACTGGCGCTGGTCATCACGGGCTGTGGCAGCGGCATCACCAACCCGGTCAGCGGGCAGGGAACCCCGGTCAGCATCCAGACGCTCGCGCTTCCCAGCGCGAGTGTGGGTGTCGCCTATAGTGCTGCCATCCTGGCGCAGGACGGGACGACGCCTTATACCTTCACGCTGGCGTCGGGCTCGCTTCCGGCAGGGCTCACCCTGGCGACCAGCGGAGTGATCTCCGGCACGCCGACCGCAGTGAGCAGCAACAGCTTTGTCGTGCAGGTGAAGGATGCGGCGGCGAACGTTGCGACGGCGACGCTGAATCTGACGGTGAGCACAGCGACGCCGCCCACGATTCAGACGTCCACGCTTGCTGCGGGCACGGTGGGCACGGCCTACACCGCAACGATCACCGCAGCCGGTGGGACAGCACCGTACACGTTTACGCAGACGGCCGGGACGTTACCCGCAGGCTTGTCGCTCTCGACCACAGGCGTGCTGAGCGGAACTCCCACCACCACGGGAAGCTTCACCTTTTCCGTCATGGTGACCGACAAGGCTGCGTTGACGGCGACCGCCAGCTTTACCGTGACGATTGCGGCCTCGTCGACCAGCCTTTCGATCGCGACGGCGACTCTGCCGGGCGGCACCGTGGGCGCGACGTACAGCGCGACGCTCTCCGCTGTAAACGGGACAGCTCCTTATACCTATGCGGTGAGCTCCGGCTCACTGCCGGCAGGTCTCTCGCTTAGCACGGCCGGCGTACTCTCCGGCACACCGACGACCCTGGGCAGCTCGACCTTCACGGTGAAGGTTACCGACTCCACGTCGGCGACGGCGAGTGCGAGCTTTACGGTAACGATCGGTGCGGCAGCGGCCGGACTCTCGATCACGACGAGCTCCCTCGCCGCCGCACAGGAGAACACGCCTTACCAGGCGACGATTGTCGCTACCGGCGGGACGGCGCCCTATAGCTTCGCCGTAACCAGCGGGACGCTGCCCTCGGGGCTCAACCTGAGTTCGGCGGGTGTGTTGACCGGAACACCCACGTCGGCCGGGATCGTGAGCATCACGATCACGGCGACAGACGCGCAGAGCAAGCAGGCCTCGGCGACGTTCTCGCTCGCGGTAAACGCCGCGAGCACGCTTGCGATCACGACGACGACGCTTCCCAATGGAACGTACTCGGTAGCGTACAGCGCGGCGATCACAGCTTCGGGCGGCACGGCGCCGTACAGCTTCGCGATCACGGGCGGGCAGATTCCGGCGGGGCTCACGCTGACCTCGGCTGGCGTGCTAAGCGGAACACCGATTGTGGGCACGGCCACCTCGACCTTCAGCATCACGGTGACCGATGCGGTCTCCAGCCGTGCGAGCGCGGTGTACTCGGTGTACATCGGCTACACCGGACCGGCAGCGATTGCCTTCACCAGCACGTCGCTGCCAACGGCCCTGGTGAACACTGCGTACACCACGGCGATTGGAGCCGGCGGTGGAACGACGCCGTACACGTTCAGCATCACGAGTGGAACACTGCCCACGGGGATGAGCATGAGCTCGGCGGGAGTCATCTCCGGCACAGCGACGACAGTCGGGTCCTATCCGATCACGGTGAAAGCCACGGATACGAGCAGCCCCCAGGGCGCCGCGACGGCCAACCTCACGCTGATCGTCAGCACGGTTTCGGCGACGGTGAGCATCGATGCGACCAAGACACTGTTGACCGTGCCGACCAACTTTTACGGCCTCCACACCTCCGTGTATGACACGAGCCTGAACGATACGGCGAACCTTCCCGCTCTGCTGGCGAAGACCGGTGTGACGGTGCTGCGATATCCCGGCGGTACCTACTCGGACAGCTACCACTGGGCGCAGTATGCGATCACGCCGTTCTTTACCTCGACGGCACCCGCGTGCGGTGTGCTGGCGAATGGCTCGCTTTCGACGGTGGGTGACTTCGGCAACTTTGTGAAGCTGGTAAAGGCCGCAGGCACACAGGCGATGATCACGGTGAACTATGGCACCAGCGTGTCCAGCGCGAGCGGCTCGAAGACCATAGGCAGCGATGGCCAGAAGACCTGCTCGGAGCCGAACTCGCAGGGCCAGCCGGAAGAAGCCGCGGCGTGGGTGGCGTACGCGAACGGCAGCACCACGAGCACACAGGTCATCGGCGTGGACGTAACTGGGTTCGACTGGAAGACAGTGGGCTACTGGGCCAGCATGCGCGCGGCAAGTCCGCTTGCGACCGATGACGGGTACAACTTCCTGCGGCTCGGACTCAGCGCGCCGGTCGGCATCAAGTACTGGGAGATTGGCAACGAGCTTTATTACAACGGCTGGGCGACGAACCACAACGCAGAGAGCGACAACCACGCGCCATATGTCTATCCGAGCGGCTACACGCCGGGCGGGTTCAACTCGCGCAACGCGGTCGATGCCTTGTCGCCTACCTCATACGGTACGAATGCTGTTCAGTGGATCGATGCGATGAAGGCCGTCGATCCCACGATCCAGATCGGCGTGGACTTCTCGTCGCCGATTGCGACGGACCCGATTCCGGCGAACTGGAATCCCGATCTCGCGAAGGCTGTCTGCGCAGGAACGAACATCGATTTTGCGATCATGCACTACTACCCGGGGACGTACCTGAACGTCCAGGCGAGCGAACTGCTCAGCCGGCCGCAGGTCGATATCCCCAACGTCTACGCCAACATCATGTCGGCGATCGACGCCTACTGCCCGGCGAACGCTGCGTCGGTGAAGGTGTACCTCACCGAGACGTCGCCGAACGGACCGCTCGCAACGAGCTTCCCGCAGCCGGCCCTGGGTCTCTTCACGCTGAACGACCAGATGAGTGCCCTGAAATCGGGCATTGGCACGATGGAATGGCTGGAGATGCACGACGGGACCTACCTGAGTGAATCGGAGACGCCGGGCCCTTCGTACTACGGCTTCCAGCTGGCTCATCTCGCAGCGGCGCCGGGCGACGGACTGCTCTCAGCGACGAGCAGCAGCCCCTTCGTTCTGGCGTGGTCGACGACGAAGACGACGGGCGGAGAGGGAGTGCTGCTGGTGAACGCCGATCCGTCGAATGCAGCGGTGGTCTCGGTGCAGATGAGCGGAGCGACGGTGGGTTCGACTGCGACCGAGTACAGCTATGGCGTCAGTACATCCCAGTCGGGAGGCGTGCTGAGCACCACCACCGTAAGCGTCCCGGGAGCGACCTTCCCCGTGAGCGTACCTCCGTACACGGCAGTCCTTCTGCTGCTCCACTAAGTGACCCTGTTGGCTGCAGGACTTAAGTCACCGCAGGTGCGCGGCTTGACCTATTTGGGGAATGTTGCCGGCGGACGCGTTTTCCTACGATCAGTGGAGCCAGAGATTGTCGGCGACGCGCAGCACAGGCTGCAGCGATCTGCCGATGAACTCTGCAACGACCGCTCAATCAGCAGGGCCGTCGGCTCGGAAGCCTTTGGCTCGACGAGGAGAAGGATGCAACCGGGATGACAGTGCGCAACGGAGAACGCGGCCAGGCAACGATCATGATGGCCATCTTCATGGGCCTCGTCATGATGGGCTTCCTGGGGTTCGCGCTGGACGTCGGATACTTCTTTCAGCAGAAGCGGCAGGCGCAGGTTGCGGCAGACGCGGCCGCAGTCGCAGCTGCCGAGGAGTACAGCTCCAACAACTCGAGTAACGCCCAGAGTGCGGCAAATGCCATCGCAGCCCTGAACGGGTTCAGTACGACCGCGACGACCAACCCGGCGACCGTGACCATCACGCAGCCGGCGAGTGGAGATTACTCCTCGGCCTCGACCGGAACGCCGAGCTGGGTGCAGGCCACCGTAAGTAAGCCGGTCCCGACATTTTTTCTCGCCGCCTTCAATGGCCAGGGCACGATGAATATTCTGGCGAGCGCGATGGCAGGTTACAACGAAACGAGTCCCACTTGTATCTGCCTGGAAGGTGGCACCGGCCAGGACCTGAACATGAGCAATAACTCGAAGCTCACAGCTACGGGATGCGGTGTTACGGTGAACTCGTCGAGCAACAACGCCGTCGGCATCGTAGGCAGCGCAACGTTGAGCGCGCTCTCCCTGGGGACAATTTCGACGACCTGGGATAATTCCAACAACGTAAATAACAACGGCAAGATCAGCTCGAGTACAAGCGTGGTGCTCGGGATCTCGTCCGGCTGCAGCCCTGCATTGCCAGCTGCTCCCACCTATGGCACCTGCTCCGCAGATCCGTTGAGTTCTGTACAGAACGGCGGAAGCACTTACACCGTAGGTCCGGGGTCGTCGTATGGAACAACGACCAGCGGGGGGACCACGGTCTGCTACAACGCTCTTACGGTCGGTGCGAACGGAGATACAGTAACACTGAACCCCGGGGTCTATGTGATCAACGGAGGATCATTACATTTTGAGAGCGGAACGCAGAAAGGTGGGAGTGGTGTGTTCTTTTATCTCGTCAATGGAGCGACCTTGACGATCGATAACGGAGCGAACCCCACGTTGTCAGCTCCCACGAGCGGCACGTACCAGAACGCTCTTATTTATCAGCCTTCGTCCAATACAAGCACGGTGAACTTCCAGGGCGGCTCCACTACCAACATCAGCGGCATCGTTTATGCTCCCGGGGCGAATGTGACGGTGGGCAACGGCAGCAGCTCCACCCTCAATCTGGGCATCGTGGCGCAGTCGCTGACACTTAACGGAGGATGCAACCTGACCTCGACGAATGCACCCAACCAGGGCACGAACAATTCCTCCGCAGCGACGCTGCGATAGTGAGCGCGATGCCTAGCTCCAGCACACAACCGGATAGCACGAGATCGCACTCGGAACGCGGCGCCGCTGCCATCGAGTTAGCGCTGGTGATGTGCCTGTTCTGTCCGATCGTGCTCTTCGGCACGGCCGACCTTGCCTCTATCTCCTATGACTCGATCGAGGTTGCAAGCGCGGCTCATGCCGGCGCCCTGTACGGAGCGCAAAGCACGACCTTTGCTTCGAATACCAGCGCGATCCAGTCGGCTGCCCAGGCTGAGGCCGCGGATTTCGGAACCAATCTCACCGTCACTCCGACGATCTTCTATGCCTGCTCCAGCGCGATCAACGGCACGCAGTACACGTCGCAGGCAACTGCTACCAGCAACTGCACAGGGAGCGGCAATCATGTGCTGGAGTTTGTGCAGGTCAATACGTCTGTGACCGTGAACGCTCCGTTCCATCTTCCTGCCATCGCGACGAGCTATACGCTGCATGGCCAGGCCATCCTGGAGGTGGAGGAGTGAGGTTTTTTTCCGTCAATCCGCTGCTTTCATGGGTGCGGCGATTTGGCTCTGAGGAGTCCGGCGAGTCGCTGATTTCCATCGCGCTGTCGCTTTCCATCATGCTCGGTTTTACCTTCGGCATCATCCAGGTGGGTCTGGGCTACTACAACAAAGAGCGCATGAGCGAGTGCGCTCGCGAGGCTGCGCGCTATGCGATCCTCCACGGAAACACCTGCACCAACAGCGGCGGTTCCTGCTCCCTGACCACGACGCAGATCGCCACGTACGCACAGGGTCTCGGCTATCCAAACCTTGGCAGCGGCACGACGACCTGCACGGCAGCCTTCTACACCTCCGCCGGGGCGTCGACGACCAGCAACGCGCCCGGCAACCTGGTGCAGGTGTCGTGCTCGTACACCTTCCCGTACAAGATTCCGTTCATGAACACTTCGCCGCTCACCCTCACGAGCGCGTCGGAGATGACGATCCTGATGTAGCCATCGCTGAGTGGCCGCGAGCAGCAGACTCCCCGATTCGATACCATCGGCTTGTATGCAAGCCTCTCGCTTCGAGTACCGATTTCGCTTCGCGCTGCACGCGCTGATCTATCTTCTCGGCTTCCTGTCACCGTGGCTGCTCTTCGGCAATGTGCTGAACATGGAGCCTCGATCCACGTGGCTGGTGTTGTCCTCCGCGATCACCCGCCTGGGCTGGCTGACCTTTCCGGGAGCGGTGCTCGCTCTGATAGGCCTGGCTCTCGTCCTGACCGGTGCAGCCGCGTTGCTGCGGGTCTGGGGAGCGGCGTACGTTGGCTCCGGGGTGGTCCGATCGGCCTCCATGCACGGAGAGGCGCTGCTCGCCGATGGACCTTACCGGCACACGCGGAACCCGCTGTACCTCGGCACGATGCTGCACACGATTGGCATCTCGCTGCTGATGCCACCGAGCGGGGCGATCCTCGCGGTCGTGCTCCTGATCGTGCTCAACATTCGCCTCGCGCTTGCTGAGGAGCCCTTCCTGCGTGAGCGCTTTGGAGAAGCGTATGTCCAGTACTGCTCCAAGGTGCCGCGCTTTCTACCGACGCCCTCGCCGCAGGTTCCTTCAGCAGGCCAGCGGCCACATTGGGGTCAAGCGGTTTTGGGAGAGCTCTACTTCGTGGGCGCATTCCTGACGCTTGCGATCTTTGGCTGGGACTTCAACGCGAGCCCTCTGCGCCGGGACCTGCTCATCTGCCTTGGCCTCGCGATCGTCGTTCGAGCATTCCTGCCGCCCGCACCAGCGACGGACGAGGCAGCCATCGCGCCGTAAGCCGGCGCAAGTTTCCCGCCTGTGTCCCGCACCGAAGCGCGCTGCAAAAAAAATGGGCCGAAGCTCGCGGAGAGGAACTCCGCAGGCTTCGGCCTCGCGCATTCTGAGCGTGCACTCAGATGCTGTTCTCCCTGAACCGCGCAGAGGCGGAGCAGGGAGAGATGGCTACTTCTTGGGGGGAGCGATCGCGTCCTTGGCAACCTTCGCCACGCGGAACTTGACAACGGTCTTGGCCTTGATCTTGATGGCTTCGCCGGTCTGGGGGTTGCGGCCCATGCGCGCCTTGCGCTCGGCCTTGACGAGCTTGCCGATGCCGGGGATGGTGAACTCGCCGTTCTTCTTGGTCTCCTTGACAGCGGTCTCAGAGAGGAGCTCGAGGAAGCCAGCGGTCTGCTTGTTGGTGAGCTCCAGCTTTTCTGCCAGCGTGCGAACGAGCTGCGTCTTGGTCATACCCTTTGCCATTTCGTATCACTCCTTGTTGCTTTGATTTTTCAAATGCAGTTGCTTTGATTTTCAGTTGCTTTGACTCTGCTGCGTCGATTGAGCGTAGGCCCGAAGACCCAACTCCGCACCAGGCACTGTAACCGTCAAGCGAGTTCGATTTCTATTGAGCCTCCGCGCTCAGCAGCTCGAAAACACGCGTGGGGCCTGTGTTTCATGCGGGTGCGGAGAACCGCGCCGATGTTCACGATCAACCTTCGCGAACTGTTTGTCAACGGTATTTGTACCGTTTCCACAGGTTTTTATCCGCTTTGGTCCGAAATTCACCCATTTTTCCCGGATATTCGGGGGGGAGGACGGCTCAAACCCGCATGAGCAGCGGTGATTCGTCGCACCTCGATGAGCGGAAAGCATACATCGGCCGGCGGTGCAAACTACGTGGAAGAGAACGCGCGGGTATTACGGTCGAGGTACTGCGCCGGCAACAGCGCAGGCACGATGCCTCAGAGCCACTCGTTGGCGGAGGACTTCGTCGGTTTGGATGCAGCGAGAATGGCCGCGTTCAGCGCGTCGATCAACGGGGCCGCAGCCTTGAAGCCCTTCGCGACGTTCTTCACGAGCGAGGGCTCGAGCGCGGCTTCACCCGGAAGCAGCACATGCACACCCCAGTTCTTTGCGCGAAGAAGCTCATCGGCAGGATGATCTGCGGCGAAGCCTTTGGGCATGCGGGTAAGAGCCTGGGGATCGATCAAGGTGACGGAGACGCCCGCGACCTTCGTGCGGAGCGCAGCCTTCAGCAGCTTGCGGTACTCGGCGTGGTTGTCGGCCATCCACTCGCGGATGGCGAGCAGCTGCGCGCGCTCGGGCATGTAGACACCGCCGGCGACCATCACCTGGTCGGGATGCGCATGCATGTAGTAGCCGCCGCCGGAGGTCTTCTCCATGCCATAGCGTGCCCACCAGGCTGAGACCTGCTTCTTGTAGGGCGCCTTGTTCTTGCTGAATCGCGTGTCGCGATAGATGCGCATCATGACCTTCTTCGGGTCGCGGACGTGGTCGGGCGCGAAGGAGAGCATCTCGTGATTGAGCGCATCGATGAAGGCGAGCATGGGCGTCTTGAGCTCAGCCTCGTAGACGTCGCGACGGGCCTCGAACCAGTCGCGGTCGTTGTGGCGAGCCAGGTCCTTGAGGAACTTGATTGCGTTGGGAGAGAAGTGCGGAGCCATGCAGGTTGGATGATAGCGCGAGGCGTAGAGGATCACGCGATGCGGCTCGGGGCAGAGCTGCACGCCGACGCAGGTCTGCTCTTCGGCCTGGCGAAACTCGATCAGCATGTTGGGAAAGAGGCTGGCGCGGGTTGACCTTTGTGGAGGAGAATCGTCGCACGGCAAGGAGGCTCTGATGCGACTTCCTCTCTTCGTGGTGATGGCACTTGGTTCCTCAGTTGGTTCCGCGCTGGACTCGGCGGCCGCTTGCGGACAGGCGATGATGACGAATCCTGCACCTGCTGAGCAATGCGGTGTGGGACTATTCGCTCAGCAGCGGTCCACAGGCGTCACGGTGTGGACGACGTTGTTCGAAGATCACGACCAGGCTCCGCAGGATAAGAGTGGGCTGCATGTCGTCGTTACACCGCAGAAGGCGCTGCGCGAAGTAACGCTGCGCGTGACGTTTCTGCCGTACGGTCTGCGTGCGGTTCCCACGGACAGCATTACGAAGAGGGACATGCAGGAGCAGACGCGGACGTTTCATCTCAGCGCGAAGGACGCCACGGAAAAGAAGCTCACAGGGGACCTGCTGCTGGGGCGTGTCTCGGGTGTGAAGAGCGTTGCGGTCGAGGCCCTTGAGTTTGCAGATGGAAGCTCGTGGAAGGCGCCCACGAACAATCCATGCAGTGTTGCTCCGAGCGGATATCTGCCCGTTCGTCTTGAGTAGACCCGCACACGCAAGAGGAACATGGGTCTGTCGACCCCGGACTGCCCGCAGGCCACGCGCTAAATTCGCGATACCACCCCAATGCGGAGCTATGATTTAGCAGTTGAATCGTCTGGAAGGCAGGGGAGCGGCAATGACCTATGCGGCGGATGACAAAAGGCTGGCCAAATGGGAGAAGGGGCTGCAGGACGCAGTTCTGGCAAATCCGGGCCCGTGGAACTCCTACGATGACGATATAAAGGCCGCGCTGGCAATCTACACCGCGAAACTGAGCTCGATTCCCGGCTACCAGGAACCTGACTGGAAGCTGATCAAGGCGATGATCTGGGTTGAAACCGGCGCGCTGAACAGCCAATGGACGACGGCTCCGATGCAGATCGGTGTGAATGGCGATCCTGGCCTGCGCGAGCTGCTGCGAACCCCGCAAGGGCAACTCATTCTGCCTGCGAGTTACCGGGGCATCCTGACGGAAGCGAACGTTCCAAAGGATGGCCACCTGAACATCGAAGCCGGCATTGGGTACCTGCTCAAGATCCAGGCCAAGTTCGGTTGGGTGCCTGCGCTTTCGACAGACAGGCCTGAGCACGTCACCATGAATCAACAGGCGGCCCTCGCGCGCTTCGGCGTATGCACGATCTGGGAACTTCCCGAAGCCCAATTGGTATCAACGATGGAAGAACCGATGTTGCCGCCGATCAGTGTCATCCCTGTCCTTCCACCGGCCAAGAGTGCACATGGCCCGCACAAGAAGGCTGCGCCCAAGAAGATATTAGGAATCACGGGATGGAAGACACTGACGCCTGAGTTTGTAGGAGCCCATTACAACGCGGGAGATGGGAATTACGCGAAAAAACTGCGATATGCGATGGATCTGATGGACGGCAAAGTTCCAATTCCACCGAAGCCCGCGGTTACAACGGCGCCTCCACTGCGAAAGGCAATCCCATGAGGCTTAGAACGTTGTCCGGGCTCACGATGTGCGGCGCGTTACTTGCCTGTGCTCAACAACCCGGAGACCCCATCCCTGCGGTCCACCTCCGCGGGGACACGCGCGCATGCCACGGCAGGTTCGATCTCACAAGCTCAGGTCTCCTTTGGACGACGACCTGGAGCAAATGCTCCTCTCACCCTCTGCACGTCCTCTCACACGACGAATCGACGTGGACTTTCGGAATTTCACCAGCGCCTGGATGCCGATACGCGGTCGCGCAGTTGACCGACGTCGCTAAGCAGCATCACCTTCCCCCCGAAGACTCACCGCAGTGGGTCGTGAGCGGCTTTGAAACGATGGCAGGTTTCCGTGAACATCCCGGCACCGTGGATATCGGTTGCAACCTGGAATAGCGGAGATACCGAAGATCTTCGGCGGAGGCATTGCGGCGCAGGTATTTCTCGCAAGCCCCGCCAAAGTCGGATAAGCCAGACAGGCAAAAACATAGCGGCGAGAGGATTGTCCTCTCGCCGCTATGTTGCTGCGGTGAATCTGCCGGAGAGCTTACTTCTCGCTCTTGATGGCGTTGGGGTAGAGCCCGGGGATGGGAGCGCGGAGCTTGTTCTCGTCTTCGGGATGCGGGAAGGGCTTGCGGGGCATCATGGCTTCGCGCTGGCTGGTGTTGTAGAGGAAGATGGCCTCGACGATGGCGGCCTGCTCGAGATCAGCCTGGCGCAGGTGATCGTAGGTGTCCATGTCGGAGTGATGCGTACGGGTCTCGTAGTCCAGCTCATCCTGGATGTACTGGAATCCAGGCAGGCCCACGGCGTCGAAGCTGAGGTGATCGGTGCCACCGGTGTTGCGGTTGGTGATGGTGGTGACGCCGAGATCCTTCAGCGGAGCGATCCACTGCGCGAAGATGGGCGCGATGGCGAAGTTGCCCTGCGTGTACACGCCGCGCACCTTGCCGCTGCCGTTATCGAGGTTGTAGTAGGCGTCGAGGGTCTCCCACTCCTTGGTCGTGGTGAGCGGGCCGCGGGCACCACCCATGAAGGAAGGAACGCCATCGTCGCCACCCTTTGCCGGAGCGAACGTGCCGAAGTGCTGATCGACATAGCCCTTGGAGCCGTAGAGGCCCTGCTCCTCGCCGGACCATAGAGCGATGCGGATGGTGCGGCGCGGCTTGATGTCCAGCGCCTTGAGAATGCGCATGGCTTCCATCGCGACGACGGAGCCTGCACCGTTGTCGGTGGCGCCGGTGCCGGAGATCCAGCTATCGAGGTGGCCACCGACCATCACAACCTGGTCCTTCAGCTTCGGGTCGGTGCCCGCGATCTCGCCGACGCTGTTGAAGCCGTGCTCGTGGTCGCCGGTGAACTTCGTCTCGATGTTCACTTCCAGGTTGACGGGCACACCGGCCTGCACCATGCGGGCGATGCGGTTGTAGTGCTCGATCATCATGACGGCGTTGGGCACGGGAACCTTGTTCTCGGGCTTCTGCGCGGACTGAGCGAGGTTGGCTCCGTTGTCGTCGAAGATGATGCCGGAGCCACCGCCGTTGCCGCCATCACGGGTGGGGGTGATGACGGCGAGCACACCTTCGTCGGCCATCATCTTCACGGCCTCGGTACGAGCCTTGGCACGAGCGAGGCGCTCCCGCATGAAGGCGCGGATATCGGTGGGCTGGCCGGGGCGAGGCGCACGCGGCTTCTCAGGGCCGGTCATCTCGTCCAGTTCTTCCTGGGTGTAGCGATTGAAGAGCGGCTTGTCGAGGTCCGGGGTCTCGCGGGTGTCACCGGCGAGGACGATCTTGCCCTTGAGGCGGCCCTCGTACTTGGCTAGAGCTTCCTTGGTCACCTGGGGAAGGAAGATCACTTCGCCGGAGACGGCGCCGGGCGTGGACATGGACCACGGGGCGGCCTGCATCCAGAGCGGCTCGGGGTCAGGCGAGACCATGCGGGCCCAGGTGTTGATCTGCTGCCAGCCCATGCCGAAGTCACCCCAGTCTTCGAGGTGAGCGTTGACGAGGCCGATGCGCGTGAAGGTATCGCGAGTCCACTCGTTGGCCTTCTTCATGTTGGGCGAGCCCGTCAGGCGAGGCCCAATGCCTTCCGTGAGCGCGGCGGCAAAGTCCATGACCTTGCCGTGGGTCATGCCTTCGGTGCGAATGCGCTGATACATCGTGAGGTCCAGCGACTCGGTGGCCGGCTGCGGACCGTAGTACGAAGGCTCAGGTTTTTCGGCGGCGAAGGCGGCGGGCGGGCAGAGCAACAGCGCCACAAGGGCCGGGCTCACAGCTTGCGCAATACGTCTCATCTGCAAGGAACGTTCTCCTACTGGGGATGACTGGAAGCATAGACCAAGCCGCCATAAGGCGCGACGGCCTGACAATCGATTGGCTTCACGAAGTCGTAGGGAGAGACGAGTTCACAGGCAGGAAAAGACGCGGGGGCGCTGCGGAGTCCAGCAGCTCTGGTGAGTGGGAAGCGAGCTAGTTCTCGGAGCGCGTGCGTCGGGCCTTGCGGCGGATCCAGAGGTAGCCGAGGTACACGTAGCTGACGATCAGCACCACAAGACCGATGGGAAAACCGATGTCCCGATAGGTGCGGGCGAAGTCGACGGGCTTGTGCGTCACGCTCAGGTAGACCAGAAAACCCATGATGGCGCAGAAGGTGGAAGCGAAGAACGAGGCCATTCCTGCGGCCGTTCCCATCAGCAGGGATTGAAACCAGCCGAGGTCCCCAAGCGGGACTCCCAGCACGACGCCGTCGCGGCGGGCCTGTTCGACATGATTCGCGGTAGCCATCTGGAGTTAGAATACGGCAATGGCTGACTCTCTGCCGGGCGGGCTGGTTCTAGCGACGCAGGTTGCACGCGAGACCGAAGTTCGGCGTTCCTCCAACGGTGTCCACTTTGCCACCTTTGGCGAGACTGGCGTCGCGGACCTTGACCTGGACCGGATGCTGGAAGCAGTGCCCACCACCATCGTCAGCGCCCTGAAGGCGAATACGTACTACTTTGTGCCGCTGGCCCTGCGAGAGCCGGCCCAGGACCTCGACGCCGCGTCGCAGCGCAAGGCGGACCAGCCGATGGTCGCCAGGAGCTACACGGAAGAGTTCTCGGACGCGGCGATCTGCCACCGCAACGTCGAACTGGGGCACGGCAACCGCGGGATCTTCATCTCCACGCGGCTGATGGGCGACCGCTTCGCCCTGTGCTTCGAGTTCTTTATCAACGTGGCCCATGCCTTCGTGGACGAGGCGGGCGTTCCCGCGAGCTTCGCAGACCTCGCCTGGCAGCAGGCCGTGGCGAACGTCCGTGGGGAAACTTCGCTCGACGCCTGGGAGTCACGCAACCTGGCTTTCGGACGGCCCGCCAACGGCGAGCCAGAGGCCCAGGCGCCGCGCCGCAATCGCGCCGCAAGCCAGCCGCAGCGCAGCTTCGCAGCGACGCTCAGCGCAGCCGCAAACCCCGCCATCGACGAGCGGGAAAAGACGCTGTTTCTGGAAGCTGGGTTCTCGGACGCGATCGCGATCTACCTGCTCTCGCTGGCGATGGACTTCGACTACGGCGAGCTGCGGGAGCGGGAGTATCCACTGCTGGCGCCGGCGGCTCTCGCTGCCAGGCTGAAGCTGGTCGCTGAGCTCTTCCCGCCGAACGCGGGGTATGAGTTCGCGGTGAAGTACCGGCGCAGGGCGTAGCCGCTCCCCGCGTTTAGCGCACTGCGCTCATGGCAGCGCGGAAGAGCTTCTCGAAATCGCTTGCTACGGCGCTATCCTTGGCTGCGCTCTCGACGGCCTTCTGCGCGATGGGCCTTGGATAGCCGAGGTTGACCAGAGCGCTTAGAACGTCTTCCGCGACAGCTCCCAGGGAAGGCGTGGCTGTTGGCGACGGCATTGCTGCCGCCATGTCGTCGAGCTTGTCCTTCAGCTCCAGCACGACGCGCTCGGCGGTCTTCTTGCCGATGCCGGGGATCTTCGTGAGGGTCGCGTGATCGCCCCCGCGAATCGCTGCGATGAGGCGGTCGGCGCTGATACCGCTCAGGACGGTGATCGCGAGCTTCGGGCCGATGCCGGAGATGGTCAGCAGCTTCTCGAAGAGACGTTTCTCGTTCAGCTCTGCGAAGCCATAGAGAAGGAGTGCATCCTCTCGCACATGGGTGTGCACGTGGAGCCTGGCTTCGGCGTTCACCTCGCCGATCTCGGTGTAGGTGGCGACGGAGATCGCGAGCTCATAGCCGACACCCTGGCAGTCGACGATGACGGAGTTGGGGGTCTTCGCGAGGATCTGTCCGCGGATGTGCGCAATCACAGGACGAGTTTAGAGCAAATCTACGCCTCGCTATACATCGACAGGCACTTTGCTCCAGCGGATCGGTCGGGTGCGGTCTCAAGCAAGAACAAAAGCGGATGATTGAGTTGCGAGTTGTCAGTTTCGGGTCGCGAGTCAATCCCGCTTCGCGCTGCGAAGGATCAGCACTGCATTCACGACCTGGAGTGCGAGAAAGACGCCGAGGACGATCTCGAAGACGAGGTGGCCGCGCAGCTTGATCATCAAGGCCACGACGGCGACAGCGCCTATGCTCAGGAGCGTGAGACCCGTCTTCGATCCACTGTCCATCACTGTCCCTCCGCGCTGGTTGTCTCTGCGATGTAGGTGTCGTGGATGATCTGGCGCAACCGCTTGGTCAGCGCGTCGGCATCGCGGGTGGTCATGCCCATCGTGTCGATGGGTTCACCGATGATGAGCTTGAGCGGGCGCGGACGGAGCACGTAGGTGTGCATCGGCAGCAGCTCGTAGGTGCCTACGAGGGTGATGGGCACTAGCGGCACCTGTGCCTTGATGGCCATCCATGCGGCCCCGGCGACCATGGTCTTCACCTCGCCATCGGGTGTGCGGCCACCTTCGGGGAAGAGGACCAGCGGGAGACCACTGTCGAGGGTCTTCACACCACGGCCGAGGCTTGCAATGAGCGAGCGACCGGAGCCCGTGTCGATTGGCACCTGGCCCGAACGCTGCAGGTACCAGCCGATGAACGGCACCTTCCAAAGGGAGGCCTTGGCGAGGATGCGGAACTGGAAGGGAAGCTTCGCGAACAGCGCCGGGGTGTCGTAGTAGCTGAGGTGGTTGGAAGCATAGACCGCGACGGGGCGATGGCTATCCGAGCGGCGAAGCGGCTGCAGATGCTCGACGCCTTCCACCTTGATGGGCGCCATCGCGATGCGCAGCAGCACGCGCGCCCATTGCCTGGCGACCCAATGCTGCTGACGCCCGGTACCGTCCCAGAGGCCAACGAGAAGCGACAGCGTGCCAAAGGCCCCGGTGGCAATGCCGACCAGAGGCATCAGCAGCAGGTAGGTGAGCCACTGCAAGGGCAGCGGAATCTGCGGACGCGGAGGTACAGCGACAACTGGAGCCTGCGACTCCTCAGCCTGGGGCTCGTCTCGAAGTGTGACCTGCTCTGGCACTCTCTCGATGTTAGAGCTTTTTCCCTATTGCCGGGACGGCCTGCGGCTTGCGTTCGGCAAGAGCCACGGTACGAGCTTCCCCAACGAGGAAGATCGAGCCGGTGACGACGATGATGCCTTCGCTGGGCGTAACGGCCTCGGCCTGGGCCAGTGCCGCAGGCACATGCGGAGCGGCGTGGAAGGGGACGTCGAGCTTGCGGGCAGCGGCTTCCAACTCCTCGAGCGAAGCCGCACGTGGGCTCTGGATCGGCGCGAGGACGACGTGGTCGCCCGCGCGGTCGGGATCGCCGGAGCTGGAATCGAAGAGCGGCAGCAGCACCTGCATCATCTCGTCGACAGGCTTTTCGGCCAGGCAGGAGAAGACGAGCGTGCGCGGCATGGTGGGCGGCAGCAGGGAGAGCGCGGAGCGCAGCGTCCACGCACCTGCGGGGTTGTGAGCGACGTCGAGCAGCAAAGGCGCATGCACGCGGCCATCGGGAGCAAGGCGAGGGGGAAGCCACTCGAGGCGTCCCGGCCACACCGTATCGCGCACGCCCTGTTCCATGGCCTCATTGCTGATCGCAAAGCCGTGGTTTGTGCGTAGCTCCACGGCGGTCGCAATCGCGAGCGCGATGTTGCGCTGCTGATGAGGGCCGGACAGAGGGGAGTCGATGTGCAGGATCTCGCCGTCGAGCGAGAGATCGTAGCGGTTGCGCCCCAGCGGCGAATCGAGGCGGGCCAGCTGCCGTTCGGAGGCCGGATCGGGAGCGACGAGGCGCGTACCCGGCAGGCAGCGGGCTGCGTCCACGCCGCGCACGTTCAGGGCGACTGCGATCTCGCCGATGGCGTAGTTTGCCTCCTGATGCTGCGACAGGGTGACGAGCACGCCATCCTGGCGCAGAATGCCGGCCTTTTCGGCGGCGATCTTCGCGATGGTGTCGCCAAGGTACTCCATGTGATCGAAGCCGATATCGGTGATCACCGAGATGATCGGCTCCACGGCGTTGGTGGCATCGAGGCGGCCGCCGAGCCCGACCTCGAGGATCGCCAGCTCCACACCCTCATCCGCGAAGTAGCAGAAGGCGACGGCGGTCATGGCCTCGAAGAAGCTCGGGGGATGGGGCAGGACGCTCTGCTCTACCAGCAAACGGGCGGCAGAGTTTACTCGCTCCACGAGGGATCCGAAGATCGCGTCAGGAATTTCCTCGAGGGAGCTTCCGGTCTCCCGAGGCTGCGAGACGCGAATGCGTTCGTTGATGCGCTCGAGGTGCGGAGAGGTGTAGAGCCCGCAGCGAATGCCGGCAGCCGCGGCGATGGAGGCAAGCGTAGAAGCCGTTGATCCTTTTCCATTTGTGCCGGCGATAAGCACGGAGGGGAAGCGATTCTGCGGATTTCCGAGCGCCTGCGACAAGGCTCGAATGTGGTCAAGCGAGAACTTCCGAACGCCCGTAACAGTCGTATGACCCTTCGGTAACTCGGCTCCAAGTGACGATAAAGTGGCTAGCGCGTCGGTGTATTTCAAGGTATTGTCAATCCTGCTGATCGGGCCAAACTTAGGAGAATAGAGTACCGCGTGGGGCGGGCCAGCCGTTGGCTGCCGTTCGATTCGTTCCCCCCTGCACTCCTTGTGTAGAGCCATCGCGCTCACCCTTGAGGATTCAAGTCAGGACACCCCATGCAAGATGTTGCGATCTTTTTCTCCTTTGTGACCTTCGTGATGTTTCCCTGCTATCTGGCCTATCGTTCGGGCACCACGGATCGCAACGACGGTTAGACAATATTGCACGCTTTGCCCAGGCAAAGCATGAAGTTACGAGACTCGCCCCCGTGTGCGTCCCCAACTGGTCACAGCGTGCGGGCATGGCAAAGGCGTCCTGCCCGGCCCCGCAACGCCAGACCATCCGACCGCTCCGCCAGGTAGCGATTGTGCAGTGCCGGGCCGTCCATATCCTCGATGACGGCCATCCCCGCGTGAGCCAATTCCGCGGCTAACTCCTCTGGCCTGAAGAACAGCTGAAACGGCTCTCCCGCCTGGGCGACGCGCGCCGCCATGGAATCCAGCATCAGTTGCTCGTTGTGCGAGAGAACCTCGCGGGGCTGCGAGTAATCGAAGACGACATCGCTCCCCCTGGCCAGAGAGCCGAGGAGAGCGATCGTGCCGCGGAAGGCTTCCGGTGTCAGGTAGGGAACGACCCCCAGCCACGCGGTGACGGTCAGCAGGTTGAAATCAAAGCCCGCGGCGGCAAGTTCTTCGCGAAGGCTCTGGCGCTCGAAGTCCACGGCAACGAAGCGCATGGTGGCCGGAAGCTGAATGTGCGCGGCGGAGAGCCGCTCCTGCTTCCAGGCCTGCGTGGCGGGATGATCGACCTCGAAGACGCGGACCTGCGCGTGCGGGTTGCGATAGGCGAAGGTGTCGAGCCCGGCGCCGAGAACGAGATACTGGCGCGCGCCGCTCTCCTTCACCGCACCCGCGAGGACATCCTCTGCCAGACGGGCCCTGACCACCATGAACGCGCGCAGGCCTGCAGAGAAGGGGCGGCGGACGGAATCCGGAGTGCGGCTGAGCTCCTCGCGCGCCTCGGGACCGAGGATTGGAACAGCCAGCGGGTCGTCCAGCACGCGCGGCAAAGCATCGTGGATCTGGTGTGCTGCACGACGCAGTGCTACGCGCAGAGCCGTGCGGGAGGGCTGAGCTTCGATCATGCTTCTACCTTATGATTGCCGCTTGTGAACTTGTGAAAAGGGAGCATAAGCTAACAATGTCTGGCGACGCCGAGGAATACCGCCGTGCAGTTTGACTGGGACGACGCAAACATCCTTCACCTTGCACGCCACGGAATCACTCCAGGCGAAGCAGAGGAAGCGATCCGGAACGGCTCGGTGATCCTCGAAAGTCAAACCGTCAATGGAGAGCAACGGCTCACCGAGGTAGGAGAGACTGCGATCGGCCGGACGATCACCCTGATAACCGTGGATCGTGACGGCCAGATTCGCGCGATTACGGGCTGGGACGCGACCCGGTTTGAGCGCCTTGCCTATCTGGAAGCAATTTCCGATTGGAGCTGATCATGTTAGACGTGAAGATTCCGGCCTTTGCAAACGAAGCGGACGAGGCAGCCTGGTGGGACTCGAATCGCGACCTTGTGTCCGAAGAGTTTGCATTAGCGGCACGGGAGGGACGCCTTCTCCGCCGCTCCGATAGCAGTACCCCGTCTGCTGAAGTACCTGGTCTCTGTTTGAGCGATGACGAATTACTGAAGGTACACGACGCCGCGCGCAGACGCCGAATCACATTCCTTGAGTACGTGCGTCTGGCGGTTCATGAAGCCCTGGACCGAGAACCTGCCGCATAGGGGAACAGCCGCAGGTGCTGCGAAGCACCCAACTTACGCTTTGTCCTTCATCCAGCTCAGTGCATTGATGAGGTAGTCCTTCAGCTCGCGGCGGGGGACGATGGCGTCGAGGAAGCCGTGTTCGAGGAGGAACTCGGAGCGCTGGAAGCCCTCGGGGAGTTTCTGGCGAATGGTTTGCTCGATGACGCGGGGGCCGGCGAAGCCGATCAGGGCGCCGGGCTCGGCGATGTTCAGATCGCCCAGCATGGCGAAGCTGGCGGTGACGCCACCCGTGGTGGGGTCGGTCATCAGGCTGATGTACGGGATCTTCGCGTCGTCCATCTTCGCGAGGCCAGCGGAGATCTTGGCGAGCTGCATCAGGCTGGCAATGCCTTCCATCATGCGGGCGCCGCCGGAGGCCGAGACGATGATGAGGGGGTGGCGCGTCGCGAGAGAGCGATCGACGGCGCGGGCGATGGTTTCGCCGACGACGGCTCCCATGGAGCCACCAATGAAGCTGTACTCCATGACGGAGAGAACGATCTCGTGCGGCCCCATCCTGCCGATGGCATTGATGATGGCGTCGTTGAGTCCGGACTTCTTCTGCGCCTGGCGCAGGCGGTCCTTGTAGGGCTTGAGGTCGGTGAACTCGAGCGGATCCGTCGAGGTCAGGCCGCCATCGACGAGCTCGTAGCCCTCGTCGAGGAGGTTGGCGATCCGGGACCGGGCGTCGAACTTGAAGTGGTAGCCGCAGTTGGTGCAGACCTGCAGATTGGCTTCGAGATCGGCCTTCCAGATGACCTTGCGGCACTGGGGACACTTGATCCAGAGGCCCTCGGTGCGGACCTCGTGCCCCTCGGGCGGTACGATCTCGTTGTCTTCGCGCTTAAACCAGCTCATCGCTTGGGCGGATCTCCGGCCCCGAAACTCGGGCCTCCGCCATTGTATCGAACCCCGCGGGACTGGGCTTAACGCGGCGGCAAGCAGACTGGTGCAGAATGGAGCGACCTCGCTCCCTATGCCACCCGAGAACCATCCCTCGAGCGCTCCACGCCAGTCCGCGACGGCTGTCTTCCTGGCCTTTCTGCGGTTGGGCTGCACGTCGTTCGGCGGGCCCGTGGCGCACCTGGGGTACTTCCAGCGGGAGTTCGTGGAGAGGCGGGCATGGGTCTCCGCCGACGCCTACGCGGAGCTGGTGGCGCTGTCACAGTCTCTGCCCGGTCCAGCCAGCAGCCAGGTGGGGTTTGGCATCGGAATGCTGACGGCGGGAATGCCGGGAGCGCTGGCGGCGTGGGTGGGGTTTACCGGCCCATCGGCGGCGCTGATGCTGGCGTTTGCGTTTGGTCACGCTGCGTTGCGGGGACCCCATGCCATGGCTGCGCTGCATGGGCTGCAGCTGGTGGCAGTGGCGGTGGTGGCGCAGGCGGTGCTGGCGATGCAGAAGAAGCTTTCACCCGACGCGGTCCGGATGGGGATTGCAGCTGTGGCGGCGGCGCTGGCGCTGTGGCGGCCAGCAGGAGTGGGGACGCTCGCGGTGCTGGTCGTGGGGGCTGCTGCGGGAAGAGCCCTGCTGCAAGGCAAGGTCGCGGAACCAGCAGCTGCCGTATCCGGACTGTGTCTATCGCGGCGTGTGGGCGGGGTGGCGCTGGGGACGTTCGCCGTGCTGCTGCTGGCCGCAACGCTGGCGGCGAAGGGGAACGTCTTGAGCGCGAGGACGCTGGCCGCGGCGTTCTACCGTACCGGAGCATTGGTCTTCGGCGGAGGCCACGTGGTGCTGCCTCTGCTGCAGAACGCGGTGGTGGCGAAGGGGTGGATCGGGCAGGACGCGTATCTGGCGGGCTACGGCGCGGCGCAAGCGCTGCCAGGACCGCTATTCAGCTTCGCGGCGTATGTGGGCGCCGCCGCGCAGCCAGCGGCGCACCCTCTGCTGGACGGCCTGCTGGCGCTGGTGTGTCTCTTCCTGCCAGGGCTGCTGCTGATTACAGCGGCGCTGCCGTTCTGGGGCGCAATTCGCTCGCGAGCGTCGTTGCGATCGGCGCTCGCGGGGATCAATGCAGCGATGGTGGGGGTGCTGTTCGCGGCGATGGTCCATCCGGTCTGGACTGAGAGCGTGCACAGCTTCGTAGATGTGGGCGTCGCCGGTGGCGTGTTCGCGGTGCTGACGCTTACGCGGATGCCGGCGTGGGCGATTGTGCTCTGCGTCGGCGGGCTGAGCTGGGCGGCAAGCCTGCTGCCAGCTGGGATCAGGCCGTAGCCCACTCGGGGACGCTGCCAAAGACCGGCAACGAGACTTCCGCCTGCGGCTCCGGCGTATGCACATGGAAGCAGCAGCGGGGATGGGCAGCCGGGTGGTCGGTGCTCACTGCGTGGTGGCGGCGGAGCTCACGCATCAGCTGGGCACGGAGGATGGCTTGTTCTTCCGGAGTCTCGGGGGATTCAGAGGACCAGTGGGTGAGAAATCCCTGGCCACACACGCTGCAGCGGATGTCGCTGCCTGCATTCGACGCCTCGCACCGTAACCGCATGGTGGGCCTCCTTCCCGAAGAGTGTGCCTGCGTACGCACCGCCCGTCGGTAGAGACCCCATCGGCGACGGAGGGTTGCGGGATGAGGGTTGAGCGGTGGGTGGGACAGAGAGGTGTTTCAGAGTGGGACAGTTGGACGTAAGCTGACGTAGAGTCCCCATGAACGAGCGAAGCACAGCAGAGATCTACGAGGAGTTCCGCGAGTTGGCGCAGGCATACTGCAAGGCTCTTGAGGTAGGAGCCGAGCTATCCATTCTCCGAACCCACCTCCTGAAGCTTTATGTTGCAGCAGTATCTCTTCCCGCAATTCCATGCGGTCCAGCCCCAACCAGGGACATTACTCACGACGAGGCCATGGGAATCTTCCGGCTCATTGGAAAGAAACTCCCGATTGACTACTACTGGGATACCTTCCAACCACTCGCTGATCCTCCGGAGCTTGCGATTGCGAGCTCGCTCGTGGATGACCTAACCGACATCTGGCGCGATCTGAAAAACGGTCTCCTGGCACTTGAGAATGCCGACGCCGCGGCCGAGAGGGGAGTCTGGTGGAATTGGCGCTTCAGCTTTTATTCGCACTGGGGGCACCACGCCATCGGAGCCCTGCGGGTACTGCACGATTACCTGAAGCCCGAAGACTAGCGCAAGGCAGCGCGCAAACGGATATCCTTAACGGCGTGAGTGACATGATCAAGGTTCAGCTTCCTGACGGCTCCGTGCGCGAGGTGGCGCGCGGGACATCGCCGCTCGATATCGCCAACAGCATCTCCCCTCGACTCGCCGCAGCGGTTGTTGTGGCGCGCATCGCGCCGCTGACCGAGACGCCCGCCACGGAAGGCGAAGCGGCTCTCGAGGCCAGCGAAGAGGCGATGTACTCGTCGCACGCTACCGGCTCGCGAATTGTCGACCTCAACGCGCCGCTGACGGAGGACGTCACGCTGGAGCTCCTGAAGGAGGCCGACCCTGCTGCGCTGCAGGTGGTGCGGCACTCGGCCGCGCACGTGATGGCGACGGCGATCCTCGAGCTCTATCCCGAGACGAAGCTGGGCCACGGCCCGGCGACCGACAGCGGGTTCTTCTACGACGTCTATCGCGAGGTGCCGTTCACGGAGAGCGATCTCGCGGCGATCGAAGCACGGATGGCAGAGGTGGTCGCGCGCGATGAGAAGTTTGTCCGCGTGGAAGAGACCCGCGAGCAGGGCCTTGCGGAGTACGAGGCCAAGGCGGAGTTCATGAAGGTCCACTTCATCGAGCGGTTCGCCAAGCCCGGCGAAGAGATCTCGCTATACAAGAACGGCGGCTTTACGGACTTCTGCCGCGGGCCGCATGTGCCTTCGACCGGCCGGGTGAAGGCGTTCAAGCTCACGTCGCTGGCGGGCGCGTACTGGCTGGGCGATGAGAACAACCAGCAGCTGCAGCGCATCTATGGCACGGCGTACTTCAACGCCAAGGACCTGGACGCGCACTTCAAGCGGCTGGAAGAGATCAAGGCGCGCGATCATCGCGTACTGGGCAAGCAGCTCGACCTGTTCTCCATCCAGGAGGTCGCAGGCGCAGGCCTGATCTTCTGGCATCCGAAGGGCGGGTTAATCCGCAAGACGATGGAAGACTGGATGCGCGAGGAATGCATCCGGCGTGGGTATCACATGGTCTTCACGCCGCACATCATGCGGCGCGAGCTGTGGAAGATCTCCGGCCACGAGGGCTACTACTCGGAGAACATGTACCCCGCGATGACGCTGGACGATGCGGAGTACCGGCTGAAGCCGATGAACTGCCCGGGCCACGTGCTCATCTACAAGGCCACGCCGAAGAGCTATCGCGACCTGCCGCAGCGTTATGCCGAGCTCGGCAATGTGTATCGCTACGAACGCAGCGGCACCATGCATGGCCTGCTGCGTGTGCGCGGCTTTACGCAGGATGACGCGCACATCTTCTGCACACCGGAACAGATCGTCTCGGAGATTGAGGCTTGCCTTGATTTCGCCGAGGCGGTGCTGAAGACCTTCGGCTTCCAGGAGTATCGCGTGGAGCTTTCGGTGCGCGATCCGAAGAAGCCGGGCGACTTTGTGGGCAGCGATGAGGACTGGGCCAAGGCGGAAGGCGCGCTGCGCGATGTGCTCACCGGCCGTGGGCTCAAGTTCCAGAGCTTCCCCGGCGAAGCTGCGTTCTATGGCCCGAAGATCGATGTGAAGCTGGTCGACGTGCTGGGCCGGTTGTGGCAACTCTCAACGGTGCAGTTCGACTTCAACCTGCCCAAGCGGTTTGAGCTGGAGTACATCGGCGAGGATGGCGCGGCGCATCAGCCGGTGATGGTCCATCGCGCACTGTTCGGTTCGGTGGAGCGGTTCTTCGGCGTGCTCATCGAGCACTACGCGGGCTCGTTCCCCATGTGGCTCGCGCCGGTGCAGGTGGGCCTGGTGCCCATCAGCGAGAAGCACCTGGAGTACGCGGAGACGGTGAAGAAGCGGCTCGAAGCAGCGGGCCTGCGCGTGGAGCTCGACCAGAGCAACCAGAAGATGAACGCGAAGATCCGCGACTTCGGCCTGCAGAAGGTGCCATTCATCCTGATCATGGGGGACAAGGAAGCCGCGACGGACGCGGTCTCCGTGCGCACCCGAGGCAAGGGCGATCAGGGCTCGGTGACGGTGGAGGAGTTCCTGACGCGGGCGAAGGGGCTGGTTGGCTCGCACTCGATGGAGCTGTAGTGCAGCAGATCGAACTCGTGACAAAGATCGCAGCGCCTGTAGAGCGCTGCTTTCTTTTGTCTCTCAGTATCGATCTACATGTCGAATCGACCAAACGGACTGGTGAGCGGGCGATTGCCGGCGTCACGCGCGGGCTTATAGGCCCAGGAGAGTCTGTCACGTGGCGCGGAAGGCACTTTGGCGTCATGCTTACGCAGACGACGAGGATCACAGCATACGAGAGGCCGACTTACTTTCAGGACTCCATGACCCGTGGAGCCTTTCGCAGCTTCGTACACGATCACTTCTTCGAGGAGAACGGCAACGAAGGAACGATCATGCGCGATACGCTTCGTTTCGAAGCTCCGTTGAGGCCGATAGGCTTTCTTGCTGAGAAGCTTGTACTGCGCGGCTATCTCGAGCGCTTCCTTCGCGAACGGAATGAAGTGATTCGTCGTGTAGCTCAGTCGACGAATGACTGGCGACGATACATCGATACGGACAAGGGCGATGCCGCTCCGTAAGAGCACTGATCTGTAGAGGTATGAGGTACGAGGTTTTCAGGTGCGAGGTTGGGCGCTTGGGTCTCATGACCTCGCACCTCGACGGCGTCCTCGCAGGATCACTTCGAAACAGGAATCACCGTTACCGTGCGACCGGTCTGGGAGCTGCGTTTGGCGGCGTCGAGGATCTGCATCGTTGCGAGGTTCACGTCTACTGAAGTGAGGTCGTCGTCGCCTTTGATCTCGCCGCGTTCGATGGCGGCTAGGTACTCGAGGGAGTTGGTGTAGGCGAGGGGCAACTTGGGTGCGTCCTGCGTGGTGGGCTGGTCGCGTTGGGCGAAGCGGGTGCTGACGCGGTCGGGATCGAGGGCTACTTCGATGCCTTTGTCGCCGTAGACCTCCATGTCTTTGCGGGCGAAGCTCCAGTCCCAGCTGGGCATCAGGACGGCCTGCGCATCCTTGTAGCGGAGGATGATGGTCGCGTCGTCATCGACGTGCGGATAGGTGCCGGGCTTGTTGGTCTGGGCGACGGCGGTGACGCTGACGGGCAGCTCGCCGTGGCGCATCACGGTCAGCAGGTCGGCGCCGTAGCAGCCGAAGTCGAACATGGCTCCTGCGCCGCCGCGAGCGGGATCGCCCAGGAAGGCCATGAACTCGGGGCCGACGCCGATTTCTTTCGGACCCTGGTGGCCGTCGTGCACAACAACCTTGTAGACGTGGCCGAGCTTACCGTCCGCAACGTCCTTCAGCACCTCGGCGTTGCTGGCGTACCAGCCGGTCTCGTAGTTGACGAGCACGCGGGTGTGGTACTTGCGGCCGGCGTCTCGCATGGCGACGGCGTCGGCGAGCGTGGTGGCGAAGGGCTTCTCCATCATGGCGTCGAGGCCATGCTTTGCGGCCCATTCGACGACCAGGCGGTGCTTCTCGGGCGAGGTATAGACGAGGACTGCTTTGGGATGGACTGCGGCCAGCATGGCGTCGTTCGTGTCGTAGAAGAGGGAGCTGGCGAGGCTGAACTGCTTTGCATACTTCGCTCGCAGGGTGGGGTCCTTCTCGACGATGCCGACGACCTCGACGTTGTGTGTGTGGCGCAGGGTGTTGAAGAGACCCATCGCGTGGCCGTGCTCCAGGCCGATGACCGCGATCGGGACTGGCTGTTGCGCGTTCATGGCGAGGCTGGTTGCAGCGAGTGCGAAGGTGGCAAGCAAACACTTGATGGCGCGCATGAGTTCCTCCCCGGCGAAGCGACACCAGCATACAGTGGAAGCCATGATGTTCACGCTGCGGGAATCGATTGCCATCAATGCTCCGCTGGAGCGGTGCTTTGCACTGTCCACGCGAATCGAGCTGGTGCGCACGACATTGGGGATGAAACCGGTGGCTGGCGTGACAAGTGGCCACGTGGGCGCGGGGAGCCGGGTGGTGTGGCGGGGATGGAAGTTCGGCCTGCCCACGGAACATCACACGCTGATCAGCGAGCTGAAGGAACCGCACGAGTATGAACTTCCTGCACGGAGGCCGGGCGAGGCCCCGGTGCGATACAAGAGCGCCGTCTTCGTGGATAGGCAGGAACAAGGACGGTTCGCGCGATTCTCGCATGAGCACGACTTTCGACAGGAGTACGGCGAGGACACGATATTGCGTGACCGGGTGGAGTTCTCTCTCCCGTTCGGCTGGGCGGGCAAGCTGGTGGGGCAATGGATCGTAGCGCCCCACGCTCAGCGATTGATGCGCGAGCGGTTTGCGTTGATCAAGCGGCTGGCGGAGGGCGACGGCTGGCGAGAGTATGTTGATGCGCCGTGAACAGTGAGCGATCCCTCGAAGGGACCGCACCGTGGGTTGCGTCTTACGCATCTCAACTGCACAAGAGGTGAAGGAATGAAGGCAGTGTTGTTGCATGAGTATGGTCCGGCGAAGAACCTGAGGTGGGAAGATGCTCCCGACCCGCAGCCCGGCGAGGGCGAGGTGCTGGTGCGAGTGCATGCGGCGGGGATCAATCCCATCGACTGGAAAGTGCGCTCGGGCGCGATGAAGGAGTTCATGCCGCAGGAGTTTCCTACAATTCTGGGCTACGACTTCTCAGGAACCGTGCAAGCTCTTGGCGACAAGGTGACCGGCTTGAAGGTGGGAGATCGCGTGTTCGGGCTGAGCTCGCACACCTATGCGGAGTTAGTCGTGGCAAATGCTGCGGCGATTGCGATCGTGCCAGGCGAGGCCGGCGGGAAGCCGGCGCTGGAGATGACCACTGCGGGTGCGGTTCCTCTGGCGTCCACGACCGGAAGCCAGATCATGCTCGAGGGCGCGGAGGCCAAGGCTGGCGAGACGGTCGTCCTTACAGGCGCGACGGGCAGCGTGGGGCGTGTAGCCCTCTATGCGGCAAAGGAGGCCGGAGTGAAGGTCATCGCCCTGGTGCGGGCGAAGAACATCGATGAGGCCCTGAAGCTCGGCGCGGATGCTGCGATCGACAGCAGCGACGATGCGGAGCTTGCGAAGCTGGGCACGGTGGATGCGGTCGCGGATCTGGTCGGTGGGCCGCTGGCCGTGAAGCTGCTCAGCAAGGTGAAGCCGGGTGGGATCTTTGCGAGCGCCGTGGGGGCTCCCGCAGAGGCGAAGCTTCATCCGACGATCGTCGCGAAGAGCTTCCAGCAACATCCGGACCCGAAAGCCTTTGTGCATTATGGCGAGGCGGTGCGTGACGGCAAGCTGGTGCTTCCCATCGACCGCGTGATGTCGATGAGCGAAGCCGCAGAGGCACAGGCAGCCGGTGAGAAGGGTGGGCTGGGGAAGATCGTGCTGACGGCCTAGAGAAGCGCTGCACCGGGCCGAGCATTCGATACCTGAGGGGCTGAAGCCCCTTGCGTGGGCCCGTTTACGGCGGGGCTGAAGCCCCGCCCTGACAAAGCACGACTTGTACAGAGGGACGTAAGCCCGCTGAAGTAATTTCCAATGCACAAAGGCCGCTCGGTTGAGCGGCCTTTGTCGTTGCTGGGATTGCGGTGCTAGCCCAGGATCTCCTGCAGCTTGGAGAGGGTGCGGGCGAGGTCCTTGTCGTGGCGCTTCTGCTCGTCGATCTTGGCGATCGAATGCATGACGGTGGTGTGGTGCTTGCCGCCGAACTGGCGCCCAATCTCAGGCAGCGAGGCTTCCGTCATCTGCTTGGCGAGATACATCGCGATCTGGCGCGGGACGACGATCTGACGGGAGTTGTTCTTCTGCTTCAGCTCGGCGACGCGCATGCCGAACTGCTCGGCGACCGCACGCTGGATCGCTTCGATGGTGATCTTGCGCACCTGCGTGTCGATGAACTGCTTGAGGCACATCTGCGCCGTGGGCAGCGTGATCTCGACGCCGTGCATGGAGCACCAGGCGATGAGGCGCGTGAGCGCGCCTTCGAGCTCGCGGACGTTCGTGCGCACGTTGCCGGCGATGAACAGCGCGACGTCGGTGGGCAGGGTGGTCTGCTCGGCCTCAGCCTTGCGCTGCAGGATGGCGACCTTGGTCTCGAGATCGGGCGGCTGCACATCGACGACAAGGCCCCACTCGAAGCGTGAGCGGAGACGCTCTTCGAAGTCGTTCAGCTCCTTGGGAGGGCGATCCGACGCGATGACGACCTGCTTGTTGCTCTCGTGCAGCGCGTTGAAGGTATGGAAGAACTCCTCCTGGGTGCGCTCCTTGCCGGCGAGGAACTGGATGTCGTCGATGAGCAGGATGTCCACAGTGCGGAACTTGTCGCGGAAGGTGGACATCTTCTCGTAGCGGACCATGTTGATCATCTCGTTGGTGAACTTCTCACCGGAGATGTACGAGATGGAGTACTGCGGGTAGCGCAGCTTCGCCTGGTGACCGATGGCGTGCATCAGATGGGTCTTGCCGAGCCCCACGCCGCCGTAGACGAACAACGGGTTGTAGGCCTTGGCGGGACGTTCCGCAACAGCCTGAGCCGCGGCGTAGGCAAACTGGTTGCCAGGGCCGGTGACGAAGTTATCGAACTGGTAGCGCGGGTTGAGGAGCGCCGCCGAGTTCCAGTCGAAGCGCGACTGCTCCGGGCCAACACCGGCGCCGGTGTTGACGCGGCTGCTGCGGGGAGCATTGAGCGAATGGCTGGACTGGGGACCGAAGCCACCGTCTTCCCGCACGCGGTTGGCGTTGGGATCAGGGGCGGGCACCTCGAACTGGACGCGGTCGAGATCAAGGCCGAGGTTGTCGATGGCCTCCATGATGAGATCGGCGTAGCGATCGCCAACGTGCTGAAACTCCACCGAGGGGACGCGGATGTAGAGCACGCGTTCTGCCACGTGCGAAAAGCGCGTGGGCTTCAGCCACGTTTCAAAGCTCTGCCGATTGATCTTTTTCTCGAGCGCGCCGAGGATGCGAACCCACTGATTGAGTACGGCGGCTGGAATGGGTACGAATGACATTCGTTCGATCTTCCTTCTTATGTCTACTGATGCTGTGCTGCGGGGCAGCGTTCGATCGACACTGGGCGAAATAAAAAAAGAACTCTCCCCTGCGCAGCAGGCAACGCCACTGCGCCGCAACATCCGTCGCTGGGTTTGGTTCTGAAATCCCTGGTGGCGCGGTGGCGACGAGGGAGAGTGGAACAAGCTCAGAAGGCCCTGTGCAACTCGAGCGTGAACGCTCTAGCGATCACGGAACGGACTCGATAGTAGCACGCTAAAGGGGACCCCATGGCAAGACAAAAGTCACGTTGCCGCAAGAATTCCGGGCAGTTGCACCAAGAGTAGTGAAGAACCCTCCGCTGTCCCGTCGAAGGAATCCAGTGCTGTTTCTCTCATACGCTTTGACCATTCGGTGTGATAGCAAACACACACCAATTCGTTGCCCGTTTTCCTCAATTTGAGCTATACTCGGAGAGTTGCCGCGGGGCCATTTTGGCGTACTCCGGCGGCCCGGTGCTTGAGTGCACCACTCATCTTTTCGATCCGCTATCAGCTACCTGACTGCTGCCCTCACTGAGGGGAGCGTTGCACGGCGAGATGCTGGCGGACGTTGCACGCAAGAGGATCCCGACAATGCCGAAGCGCACCTTCCAACCCAACCGCCGTCGTCGCAGCAAGGTTCACGGCTTTCTGAGCCGCATGGCCACCAAGAACGGGGCAAAGGTTCTCAGCCGCCGCCGCGCCAAGGGCCGTCACAAGATTGCCGTCTCGGCCGGTTACCGCGACTAGTTCGCGGGCATCGTTCTCTGCTTTCCGAAAACGCGCGCTCACGGACTTCGGTCCTGAGCGCCGTTTCGTGTTGGTAGACAGACGCAGATCCCCAACGGGGATGACAACCCAGAACTCATCGGCTGCAGAAACATGGATCATCGCCTTTGCCAACACGCCGACTACCAGCGCGTCTACAAGACGTCCCGGAAGCAGTTTGGCAAACAGATCGCCTACTTCCATGTATTGCGTGGCGTTCCCGTCGCAGGGCGAGAGGTTGCCCGGGGCCCGCGTGTGGGCCTTACCGTGCCGAAGGCGCTGGGCAAGGCCGTCGATCGCAACCGCATCAAGCGACGCCTGCGTGAGTGTGTCCGCGGGGCTCTTTCGCTGCTCACTTCCGATGTCGACGTGATCCTGCACCCCAGGCGCAGCGTACTGACGACGGAGTTTGCTGGGCTGGAGCGGGAGGTAGCGATGATCTTCCGATCCGTGCAGGCTGCCTGCGACCGGACGAAGAATGCGGCGAACCGTGCGGGGTCGGAAGTTGAGCCTGCTCAGCGCGTCCCAGCCGTCCAGCAACCCTAAACCGGGATCCCTGGTTTCATCCGGACAGCCAATCTTGCGAAGCGCACCGCAGCCCGAACCGTCCCAGGAGACGCGATCTCCCTCGCGCTGGCGGGCGCAATCGGCGCGGATCTTCTTTTCTGTCTATAAGAAGCTGCTCTCTCCCGCGCTGCATGCCTTCGGGTTCTCGCAGTGCAAGTACCTGCCGACCTGCAGCGAATATGGCTATGCGGCGGTGGTCAAGCATGGCTGGCTGCGCGGGGGCTGGCTGGCCGTAAGGCGGGTGGCACGCTGTCATCCGTGGGCCGCAGGCGGCTTTGACCCCGTTCCGTAACACGCAGGGCCACGGCCGCTCTCATACAATGAGAGGAAGTGCGCCTGCGCGTCTCCGCGCGGCTGAAGCGAGAACAGGAAACCCCTTTGCCCGAGTACACAAATCCAAACCAGACCGGAGGTGGCCAGGACAGCCGCCTGTTCACGGTCATGATCCTCGTCATGTTCGCCGCGATCTTCGGTTACCAGTGGTGGCAGTTGAAGCACACACCGCCACCGGAGCCGCAGCATGCGACGCCGGCCGCCCAGTCTCAGAGCGCCTCCAGCGCAGCGGCGACGCAGGGAGCGCCAACCGGCCCTGCGACGGTGGCCGAGGTGAAGGCCACCGGCGAAAGCACAACGGTCGTTGAGAACGAGCTCTACAGGATCACGTTCTCCAACCACGGCGCGCAGGTGACCTCCTGGGTGCTGAAGAAGTACAAGGACGGCGAGGGGCATCCGCTCGACCTGGTGCACGACGAGGCGGCGAAGATCTACGGCTACCCGATGTCGCTGTACACCTATGACGCGACGCTGACGCAGGCCATCTCGCAGGCGCTGTATGTGCCTTCCGCCACGGGTACGCTGCAGGCGCCGGCGACGCTGAGCTTCGAGTACGCAGCCGGCAACGTCACCGTAAAGAAGACCTTCAGCTTCGGGGCCGACTATGTGGTCCACGCTGACACTCTGGTCACGCGCGGTGGCTCTCCTGTCCGTGCCCTGCTTTCGTGGCCCATGGGCCTTGGCGATATGGAAGGCACAAGCTCCTTTGCCAGCTCGCAGATCGACACCGCTTATAAGAACAACGACGATCACGTGGCCTTCAAGAAGGTCACCGGCGGAGCGACCCTCAATGGCCCGTTCGACTATGCGGGCACGAGCGACCAGTACTTCGCCGCGATCTTCATGCCGGACCAGCCGACGGACGCGACGGTTGTCACCTTCCACGACATGGTCGACGCGGCACAGTTCACCAAGGGCTCGCGCCTGCGCCAGTTTGTGACCAACGACAAGCCTGCGAAGCTGCCCATGCTGGGCGCAGCGGTAGGAAGCCTCTCCGGACATAACGAGGAGCGGGTCTTCGTCGGACCGAAGGCGATGACGGTGCTGGCAAGCGTCACCACGGCCACCGGCACGTCGTTGAAGTCGGTACTGGACTTCGGCTTCTTCGGTCCGATCGGCAAGTACCTGTTCGTGGCACTGCACTTTGTGCAGGAGCATGTGGTCTCGAACTGGGGATGGGCGATCATCCTGTTCACCCTGTTCATCAACATCGTGCTGCTTCCACTGCGCATCCAGAGCATGCGCTCGGCGCTGAAGATGCAGCGCATCCAGCCGGAGCTGGACAAGATCAAGGCGAAGTACAAGAACCCGGGGCCGACCGATCCGAAGGCCGCGGAGATGAACGCCGAGATCATGGACTACCAGAAGAGCCAGGGCGTCAGCATGTTTGGCGGCTGCATCCCCTCGCTGATTCAGCTGCCACTGCTGTTCGCGTTCTTCACGATGATGACCCGCGTGGTGGAGCTCCGGCAGGCACACTGGTACTGGCTGCATGATCTTTCCGCAGCGGATCCGTACCACATCCTTCCGATCTTCATGGTGCTGACGTCGTTCCTGGTGCAGTTCTATACGCCATCGCCTGGAGTCGATCCGCAGCAGCAGAGGATGATGGCCTTCATGATGCCGGCGTTCTCTGGCTGGATGACCTGGAACTATGCTTCGGGCCTGGCGCTGTACTGGAACACCGGCAACCTGGTGATGATCCTGATGCAGCTGGGGATCAACTACTCTTCGCTGGGCAAGGAGATGAAGAAGCTGGCGGCAGACCGCGCAGCCCGCAAATCTGCCGGTCCCAAGGTGATCCAGGGGAAGCGCTAAGTCACTAAGCCGTTGACTGCGGAGATTCCCCTGACTATCAGGCTACTGATATATGACGCGACTTACTGCGTTTGTATCGGAGGCTAAGTGAAACCGCTCTCTGGTGTGTCGAATCAAAGGTTTGACGCACCAGAAGCGGCGCTCATAAAGTAGAGACCGCGCCGGCCCACGGTTCTCGACAAACGCTAGTCCCACGAACGAAAGGGCTGGTCCGCCACGGCGGACTGAATGGGAGTTAGAACCATGGAAGATCTCGCGCAGGCGGCAGAGCAAATCGCCTCCTTTATGCGTACGCTGACCACCGTAGGCGGCCTGCGTCTGAAGTACCGCATTACTGCCGGAGCCGGCGCTGCCGATCCGGATGAGATCGAGCGGCGCGACATCTACGTGGAATGCAAAGGTGCGGACGCGGAGCTGCTGCTGGAGAACGATGGCGAGCTGCTGCGCTCCCTGGAGCACATTGCAGCGAAGATCCTGCGCCTGGAGCCAGAGGACCATGACCGAGTCTCGTTCGATACGAATGGCTATAAGGCCTCGCGGGCACAAAACCTTCGCGATGCAGCGGACCGTGCGATCGATTACGTCGATGACAATGACAAGCCGTTCCGCTTCCCGGCGATGAACAGCCGGGAACGCCGCATCCTGCACCTCTTCCTGAAGGAGAGCGGGCTGCAGACGGCCAGCGCAGGCGAAGGTCCGGAACGAGCGGTGGTGCTGTACCCCGAGGGCTACAAGATCCCGGTGGAGCGTCCCAGCTTTGGCGACCGCCGTGGAGGTGGATTCAATCGTGGCGGCGGTGGTGGCCGTGGCGGTGGGCGCGGCAGATACTAGCGCTCTCCGCTGCAAGAGAGATTCGTCTGCAGGAAGAACGCCCACACCTCATCGCGAGGTGTGGGCTTTTGCTTTTGGCATCCGGGCCACACAACCCGGCAACGCACGCGGGACGGTGCCTGAAACGGCAGGGACGCGTTTTCCTATGCATCCGCCTGAACTTGTAGAAAATTGCGGTCGTCCTGCACCCGCATAAAGCCTGCCGCAGGACGCGATCCTCACACAAGAACGGATCGGCTTCGGAGGCTGTCCTCAGGCCAATGTGGAAGACGGGGAAAAGCAGGGACGCTCATGGAGGTGAGTGTCCTTCTACCCAAGGTGTTCGAGTTTTCGACAGGGAGTTTTCTAAACCGGGGGCAGACGAAAAGGCGCGTCGTTTCTGCGCAAGGACTGCTTATCCACTCTTCCACGGTGAACGGCTGTTACTACTCTTTCCTACTCTCATTCTGGTCAGGTTTAAGAAGTACCTCTTCGCGCCAGCATCGTTCCTGGATCAGCACCACTCCTCCCCTGCTCCCGAAGGCATTGCCACCACAGCGCCTCAGCGTGTCGCGCCTATGGCGGCGGGCCAGAACACCGCAGTTCGGCTGCCTGGCAGGCCCCTCCATCCGAAAAGGACGCCATACCCACATCGCTGCAGGCGCCCATAGCGGGTATCCATGCGGTATGGGGCGGGATCATCAGACGAATGCCCTGAAATTCACAGGCTCGACCCTCTCGCGTTACTCCTTTTCTTTGCCTAGAATCAACACAACTCCGGCCTGCGCGTTCCTGCAATTCTGCTGAGCGCGAGCAGTGTGCCAGAGGGTGTTTGCAGCCGCAGACGAGAGGGGAGCCGCCGTGTCCGCTACCATTGCACCGCCCGAAGATGGGAGAATCGATTCCGTGTCCAGCTCACTCATTCCCGATGCAGCGCCCACCGGCAATCTCGAGATCAGCGTTTCGCGCGCAGAGTTGTTGCGCGAGCTCACCGCAGCGCAGTCCGTGGTGGAGCGAAAGACTACGATCCCGATCCTGTCGAACTTCCTGTTTGAGGCCAACGGCGAGACGCTGACGATTACGGCGACCGATCTCGATCAGTCGCTGCGCACCAGCTGCCCGGCCAAGGTGAAGAAGGCTGGCGCGTGCACGATTCCTGCGCGCAAGCTGTACGACTACATCAAGCTGCTGCCCGAGGGGGAGATCAGCATCAAGCTGATGGACAACCACTGGGTGCAGATCCGCGCCGGCCGCTCGAACACGAAAATGGTGGGCATGGCGCGGGCGAACTTCCCGCAGGTTCCGGAGATTCCGGGCGGCGGGCTGTTCAAGATCTCGGCGCCGGCACTGCGCAACATGATCTCGAAGACGATCTTTGCGATCTCGAGCGAGGAGTCGCGCTACACGCTGAACGGTGCGTTGCTGGTGCTGAAGGCGGAGTCGATGGCGATGGTGGCGACCGATGGTCATCGCCTGGCGCACATTGAGAAGCATGGCGAGACGCTGGAAGGCGTAACCGGCGAGAAGCGTACGCTGATCCCGCGCAAGGCGCTGGCGGAGCTGCAAAGCCTGCTCTCCAACACGGACGCCGAGTTTATCGACTTTGCCGATGACGAGCAGACGTTGTTCTTCAAGGTGGGCGGGCGCGTGCTGACCAGCCGCAAGCTCACAGGCCAGTTCCCGAACTACGAAGCTGTGCTGCCGCGCGACAACACGAAGTTCGTCATCGTGCGCAGCGAAGACCTGATGGGTTGCATCCAGCGCGTCGCGCAGTTCGCGGATGAGCGCTCGGGCGCGATCAAGATGCGGCTGGAGCAGAATGAGCTGAAGCTGAGCGCACAGTCGACCGATGCCGGTGAGTCGGAAGACATCATCGAGACGCCGTACAACTACGATCCTCTGGTGGTGGGCTTCAACTCGAGCTACCTGGTGGACTTCCTGAAGGCGACCGGAGTGACGGGCGAGGTGCGTCTGGAGTTCAAGGACGCGCAGTCGGCCGGCCAGATGCGGCCTGAAGATGGCAATGAGGATGTGAAGTATCGCTACATCCTGATGCCCATGCGCATCTGAGGCATTGCCTGCAGCGGAACGCGCTTCGCGCAAGGACAAAGACAAAGACAAAGACAAAGACGAAACGCCCTCTCGCAGAGAGGGCGTTTTCCCTTTGTTCGACGATTCGCGTTTCAAGACCGTCTCTCCAGGTGCGGTATTGCTGGTCCAATCGAGACCCGGATTCCCTCCGGGAATGACAAACAAAGAGAGCTACACCTCAGAGGAGATGTCTCAGTTTGTCTGTGGGCTTCTCGATGTGGTCGATGACGAGGTAGGTGACGGGACCCTTCTGGGGTGTGAGCTTGAGCCCGAGTTGCTCCCTGACGGCGGTGAAGAGGCTTGGGCGGTCCAGGAAGCCGGGCGGCAATGCGTCTTTGTCGATACCGGGGGGCAGTTCAGGCAGAAAGACGAGCTTGAAGTCGTAGTTGCCGGTCAGCCCCGTCATGTTGACGACGGGACGCTCGTCGTTTTGAAGGAATTGGCCGAGCTGCCAGCAGAGATAGTTCATCGGGACGCGGATGCCAGTGAAGCCATCGATGCTGCCCTGGAAGGGGATCTGGAAGTTCTCGGCGCTGGTGTTCGGCTTCATCTTCAGGCCGGAGCTATCGATGGTGAGCGCGTAGATGTTGCCTTCTTTCTTCTCGGTATGGAACCTGAGGCCGAAGCGATCGGCGAGCAGATCCTGGAACATGGCATGCAAATCATCGAGGGAGTAGGCCTTGTCCGCCTTGGCATCGATGTCGAAGAGCTCGTCGTTGACCCAGGATGGAGAGCTGGTGATCTGTCGCGCAGGGATCTTGTACATCAGCGCGATCATGGTCTTCACGTTGATACAGCGCGCCTGATAGCCGAACCCTCCCGGCGTTCCCTTGATGAAGCACGGTTGCCGCGGCTGAGGTGGCGCGGAAGGGCGTACCGAAACGACGTCAAAGCTGAGGCGCGGTGAACCGGGAGGCGCCATGGCGAGTTCCTGCGCGGAGGCAGCTATGCCGAACAGGACACAAAATGCGAATGGCGCTGCGACAAGGCGGAGGAGATCTCTCATGCGCATGATCCTTGGACGGGGGAATGCCTTGCAGGATACCTGAGGCTCTTGCTGGGGCAGAGAAGGCGGGTTGCGAGGTGGTGGAGTGGGCCCGAAAATTTTTGCGGGCCGCTCTTCGAGCGGACCCTCAACGGACAAGTTTCGAGACGTAGAAAAGAGTTCTCAGCGCGGCTCGGGTTTGGTAGAGTCACCGCACCACCATGTCGACAACACCTCCCGCATTGAGCTTCACGCGAGCCTCCTACGAAGGCGACCCACCACAAGGGGACGCCTGCGCCTTCTGCAAACGCCCTCTCGACGGGGGCTACTACCGGGTAAACGAGTTGCTGGCCTGCGAAGCTTGTGCGCGGCAGGCCGCAACGCTTGTGCCTCCGGATTCCCATGCCGCTTTTGTGCGCGCTGTCTCGCTGGGAGCCGTGGCGGCTGTGCTGGGCTGTGCGGCGTATGCGATCTTCCAGATCGCTACAGGCATCATGATTGGCTACGTGGCCATCGCCGTGGGCTACCTGGTGGGGTGGGCGATGCGCAAGGGTTCGCATGGTCTGGGAGGCCGGCGGTACCAGATAGCAGCCGCACTGCTGACGTATGCGGCTGTTGCCGTGGCGTTTGTTCCGGTGGCGATTCACGAGTTGCGCGAGGAGCGGGCCGGGGTGCAGGCGCACGCGACGACTTCGAATCAGCAGGGAGCTTCAGCCTCGGAAGGCGACGGCGCACCGAAGGCCAAGCCGCCGGCAACGATCGGTGGATGGATCGGCGGCATTGCCATGTTGCTGGGGCTCGGGCTGATCTCGCCGTTTCTGGAGCTGGCATCGTCGGTGCCTCACGGCCTGCTCAACCTGTTCATCATCTTCCTGGGGATCAGGATGGCCTGGCAGCACATGGCCGGCAGACGGCTGCTGGTGGAAGGACCATACGGAGCTCCGGGGCAGACCTAACGCGGCCATCGCGGGGACGGGGCCTGGAAGCCTCAGAGGCGGCCGATGGATCGAGCGACCGTAGCCCAGGGATGTGTTTGCGCGATGGGGACGCGGGTGAAGATGACGACCGCCACGATGGCGAGGCCGATAGCTGTGGTGCGGTGGACTTTGCGCAGCGAGATCAGGTCATAGAGGACGATCAGCAGGACGAAGCTGACTTCGACCACGCCCATGAGCGGTGGGTGCTGCTGCAGGGCGGCGACGGGCCAGCGGCCCAGAGCGGCGTCGGTGAGCACGATCGTGGCTAGCAGGATGAGCCGTTTGTGCGCTGCGGGCTCGCGGCGGGTGCGCCAGGACCACACCATGAAGAAGGCAAACATGCTGATCCCCGTGAGCGGGATGATGAGGAACTGGTCGGCGGTGAGGCCGAGAGGCGCTTCGCCGCGGCGGTGCATGTCCAGCGAGGCCAGCGGCCCGAGGATGCACATCAGAATGGCGAGGCAAAAGCCATAGACGCCGAGGGCGCGGTGGATGCGGACGTTGCCGGTGGTGATCAGCGCGGTCTGCACGAGCAGCAGAAGGATCCACAAAGAAAAGACTGCGCCGTGGAAATGGATGAGTCTATTGGGCAGCGGCGCGGTGACCATGCCGGCGAGGAAGTAGGTGCGCGCAAAGCCGAAGAGGACGGTCGCGAGCATGAGCAGGCTCATGAAGGCGAAGAAGGCGCGTTCCAGAGTGCGGTTGGGCTTGCGGAGTGGGTGGGCAGCAGGCACGGCAGAGGCGGCAGAGGCGCTCATGAGGGCTCCTGTGAGGAGAGAGATTGGGAGATGCGGCGCAGCGCGAAACGGCAGTCATCACCGGGGAAAGCAAAAGAAACAGGATCTGCAGGGGAGCGCAGTCAGTATGCCTCAGAACATGGCGTGTGGCGAGGGTTTTCGGGGTGCTCGGACCGACGGAAGAGAGGTAGAAGTTGGGTTGCGGGTTTCGGGTGATAGGCTACGACCTTCGGGCGGCCTACACTGGATCGATGGCGGAGCCTCAGAGCTTGAACGCGCGCATCCTGGCGATCGATCCGGGGAAGCGGCGCATTGGGATTGCGATTACCAGCGAAGCGGGGCTGGGCGCGATGCCGCTGTTCACGCTGACGCGGACCAATGAGCGTGCCGATCTGAAGGCCATCCTGCGGTTCGTGCGGCAGCACCGGATTGAACAGCTGGTGGTGGGCTATCCGCTGAACATGGATGGGACTGTGGGACCGCAGGCGGAGAAGGCGGAACGGTTTGCGGAGTCGCTGCGGGAAGCGCTGCGGGATGCGGAGCCGGCGATCCCGGTGCACCTGCTGGACGAGCGGCTGACGACGCATGAGGCGCATGAGCGGCTGAATGAGTTCGAGCGTCGCGTGGCCGGACGGAACGCGCGCGTGACGCGGGACGAGTTCATCGACCAGGTGGCCGCTGCGGTGCTGCTGGAGAGCTTTCTCTCGCGGGAGCAGGTGGTGCTGTTGCCTGAGGAGTAGCGCGCGTCGTGAAGCAAGAAGGTGCGATCGAGTTTCGGGCCGTCAGTTTCGGGCTGTGAGTCTGCGTGGCTGCGGATTGCGGCGGGAAAGCCTTGGCCGGGCACCCGGGGTGTCCGGAGGTTTCAGTCCGTATAATGGATGTTCAATAGAAAAAGCTCACGTTTGCCGACATCGCGCGCGAGCGGACCGGTGACCCTATGCCAGAAAACATCAAGAAGGCTCTTGAAGAGCAGATCAAGCAACTCGAGTACGAGCTGACGACGGAGCTGCCGGCAGAGATCAAGCGGGCCGTGGCGCTGGGCGATCTGAGCGAAAACGCGGAGTATCACTCGGCGAAGCAGCGACAGGAGTTTGTGAACGCGCGCCTGGGCCAGCTGAAGAAGCGTATGGGCGAGCTGGCGATGGTGAACCTGGAGAACATCCCGCGGGACAAGGTGGGCTTCGGTTCGACGGTGGTGGTGTATGAGGAAGCCAAGGACGCGGAGACGACCTACAAGCTGGTGACCAGCGAGGAAGCGGACGTGCTGAAGGGGCTGATCTCAACGACATCGCCGATCGGGCGGGGTCTGCTGGGCAAGGAAGTGGGCGACGAGGCCACAGTGGTAACTCCGACGGGCAAGCGCCTGATGGAGATCAAGAAGCTGTGGACGATCCACGACGGCACGCCAGAGGTTTAGGCAGAGCGCTTGCGCGTTGGCCCGGCTGCGCCGGGTTAGCGAGCTTCGCTCGGTAGCGGTCCTTCGGACCGTTAGTGTGAAGATCGAGAAAGCGGGGGCCTTCGGGCTCCCGTTTTACTTTTGCGGTCAGGACTTTGGGGGCAGCGAAGGTATACCCAGAAGTGGCAACGGGGGTTTAGGGCAGGGGACAACCGCGAGGTCTGTCACCGACTGAAGACGCAGAACAATTCGGCCTTCAGCGTCCCAGGAAAGCCTTCCCACAAAGTTCCCGGCGACTTTCGAAGGCTTCGGGTCAGGCGAGCAATCACCGAGTAGCTTTGGCACCAAACTCCGGGCCGAGTCATCTGCGGACTCAAGATCATAGCCAAGCATCAGTATCCGGCCATTGCAGGATTCGTCCTCGATGAACGCACCATGCGGTAAGGCGAGCACAATCTTTGCAGGAATGCTGAGCAGTTGATGCCGGTAAGCAGCCGGATGCGCGACGATCCGGCACAGGCTCGATGGACTAGGCGCAGGAGGCTCGGCGGGAGGAAGGGCGCTAACCATTACGGAAAGGTATCAGAGCTGTATTCCCTGAGGGTCGAGATTGGTTGTTTCACTCCCGGTGCCGAAGATGGGCGGCTCACCGGTATATCCAGACGTGGGTCTCTCAGCTAGACCGTCTCGGTGTCGAGCTCCAGGTGCAGGCGGTGGCCGCTGGCGGCGGCTCCTGCGTCGGGTGCGAGGAAGAAGCTGTTGATCACGGGGCCGAGGGCGAAGACGGCGGCGACGAGGATGGCCCAGTGGAAGTCGCGCAGGGCGGGCATAGCGATGGGGTCGCCGTGGGCGCGGGCTACGAGGCGCACGCTGATCGCTCCCAGGGGTACGCCGAGGCCGGTGCTGAGCTGCTGGATGGTGCTCAGGAAGCTGTTGGCGCGGTTCATCTGTGCGGGCGGGATCTCGGAGTAGGCCAGGGTGTTGATGCAGGTGAACTGCAGGGAGCGGCAGGCGCCGTGCAGGAACAGCATCACGAGCAACAGCGGGACGGGCGTGTGCGGGGTGAGCAGCGCGATGCTGGCGAGCGTTCCGGCGGCTAGAAGGCCGTCCACGATCATGGTGCTGCGGAAGCCCCAGCGGCTCAGCACGCGGACGACGAAGAACTTCATGCTGAGGTCGCCAGCAAAGAGGGCCAGCAGGTAACCGCCGGAGCGGAAGGCGCTAAGGCCAAAGGCCAGCTGGAACATCAGTGGCAGCAGGAAGGGAAGCACCGAGACGGCGGCGCGGTAGGCGGCGGCACCGTAGATGCCCTGGGCGAAGCTGCGGCGCTGCATAGAGACGAGGTCGATCAGCGAGACTTCGGGGCGGCGCTTTGCGATGAGCACGGCGGCGATGCCACAGAGGAAGCTGAGCGCGAGCACGGTGTAGGCCAGGCGCGCATTGTCGTTGCCTGCGCCGAGGGATTCCATGGCGTAGACCAGGCCGGTGGAGGCTGCGCCGCCGAGGACGAAGGTGTACCAGTCGAAGGGGTGGATCTCGTCTTCGCGGGTGCTTTCGACCCAACGCAGGGCCAGGACCAGGGCGATGACGCCGAGCGGGATGTTGAGGAAGAAGATCCAGCGCCAGTTGGTGAAGGTGGTGATGAAGCCGCCGACGGGTGGGCCGAGCACCAGGGCAATAAGCCCAGGCCACTGCATGAATGTCATGGTCTCGGTGAGCTTCTCCTTGGGCGTGACGCGCAGGACGACGAGACGGCCGACAGGGACCATCATGGCGCCGCCGATGCCCTGCAGGACACGCATCATCACGAAGACTGGCAGCGAGTTGGACAGGCCACAGAGCAGCGACGCGAGGGTGAAGATCGCGATGGCGGAGGCGAAGGTGGTGCGGGGCCCGAGGCGGTCGGAGAACCAGCCGCTGATGGGGATGAAGATCGCCAGCGTGAGCAGGTAGGCCGTGATGCCGATGTTCATGTGGACGGCAGTCACGTGGAAGGTGCGGGACATCTGCGGCAGGGCCGTGGCGATGACGGTGCCGTCGAGCAGCTCCATGAAGAAGGTACCGGCGACGAGGAAGGTCAGCCGGGTCTGGAGGTTCTTCGACATCGCTCCATTTTAAGCGCTGCTGTTGAGTTGCTGAGTGAACTTCGGATGGAGGGTGCGTAACGCGGGGCATGCGCCTCATTCCGTCCAGTGTGTGCTCAATCGTCAGCTGCGAAGCCGGCGGAGCGCGGCCTGCGGGGACGCAGGAGGGCTTCTCGTTTCGCCACCGGTATGTGTTTACTCGGGCGGAGATTCCGAAGGCCGCGGCGGCGCACTAAACACGCGATACACTAATCAGGTCACATGACCTGGACCAGCGCATTCGGCAAAGGCAGCGGCTGGCTGCTGCAGAAGATCGTCAACGGGCTAGCCCTGTCGAGGATTTCGCCGAACACACTCACCTTCGTCGGGCTCATCATCAACGTGGTTGCCGCGTTCTTCTTCGGCTACGCGCGTGAGGACAATTACGTCCGGATGTTCTTTTATGCCGGGCTGGTGATCATCGGGGCCGGGCTCTTCGATATGGTGGATGGCCGGGTGGCCCGGCAGACGAATCAGGTGTCGGTGTTTGGGGCATTCTTCGATTCGGTGCTGGACCGGTACTCGGATGTGGCGTTGTTCTTCGGGCTGCTGGTGTTCTATGCGCGCGGGAACCGCTACTTCTATGTGTTCCTGGTAGCGTTCGTGATGACGGCGAGCCTGATGGTGAGCTACACGCGAGCACGCGCCGAAGCGCTGATCGGCAGCTGCAAGGTGGGCTTCATGGAGCGGCCGGAGCGGATCGTGCTGATCATCCTGGGTGCTCTGGGTGAGCGCTGGGGCGTGATGGCGCCGGCGTTGTGGGTGCTGGCTGCACTCTCCACGATGACCGTCATCCATCGCATGCGATACACGTACACCGAGACAGAGCGGCGCAAGGCCGAACTGGCAGCTCTCTAAGAGCAAGAAGGCGTGAGATGACGACGACGCGGCAGAAGTACGAGATCCTGGCGTTAGCCTTGATCATCCTGCTCGCAGTGCCGACGCTCCTCCGCAAGAGCGGCCTGACCTCCCAGGTACGGTTGGCGATCGGGGTGGGCATCGCGGTACTGATCCTCATCCTGCTTCGAATGCTGAAATAGAACGTTCGTGTGCTCATGAGTGACAGGCCCGGCTCTCGGGGAGATCGCGGTGGCATCGGCTTCGTGCTGCGCTGCGAAGGGAGCCCGGAGATCTTCGTCTCGAACGATGCGGACGGGCATCTCGTGGACCAGAGCGGCAGGCGGTACGCCGGAACCTTCGACGGCCGGCAGGTTGTCTTCCGCAGCGCCGACGGGTTGCCATGCGAAGGTGCGTGGGTTCTCGGAAGCGGCGAGGTCACGGGCATCAGCGGCGGGGGTGATCTGAGTGAGCGCTTCCATTTCACATTCCTCGATCACGGGCGTGGGAATCAGCGGCTCAATGCGCGTTTTCGGTTCGAAGGCAAGACTGAGGAAGCGATTGCGGCTTTTCTGGGGGCGGGCTATTGCGTTTCGCGGTGGGATAACCGGTTCAACAAGCAGCATCAGGCGCCAGCCGGGGGTTTTCTGGTGCATCTGCGAAGCCGTGGGCATTGGCTGACTGGAGCAGATTCGGGGCACGCGATTCTGACCATGTTTCCCGGCGAGCGGAGTTCGGTCTCCGGTGAGGTGCATGTCGGCGAGCACAATCCGACAACAGGCATGGGCATTGGCTTTCTGCTTCATTTGGCGGAGACCTACGCGTGGTGGGCGCGCCGGTAAGTCGCGAGCCTGCTGCGAAGCCTGGTCTCAAAGTCGAGACGTGGGCCCGCGGCATCGTGCGGGGCAAGCGTTGGAGATTCTGTGCGAAACCCGTGCGGCTGAAGCATCATAGAGAGCATGGCTGCGGCGGACAATGGGACGGGAAACGGGTTGTTTCCGAGCTCCGAGATGGAGGAGGCGGGACGTCGCCCGCTGACGCCGGAGCAGGCGGATAAGCTGCCGCATATCCATCGGCTGCTGCTGGGGTACTACGGCCAGCCGAAGCGTCGGGAACCGCGCGATCCTCTGACGCAGCTGATCTATTCGATGATGGCCTCGCGGACGAAGACAGAGGCCTCGGAGGCGGCGCTGCGGGACCTGCAGCGGGCGTTCCAGGCGGGTCCGGGAAACTGGGAGCCGGTGCGGGATGCTGCTGTGAGGGACATCGAGCGAGCGATTGCGCTAGTGACCTTTCCGGAGCAGAAGGCGGAGCGGATCAAGCTGCTGCTCAACCAGATCAGCGCGCGTGTGGGCGAGCTGACGCTGGAGTTCCTGCACAAGTACCGCACGGACAAGATCCGCAGCTGGCTGGAGCAGTTTGAGGGCGTGGGGCCGCAGGTATCGGCGGCGGTGGTGAACTTCTCCACGCTGCGGCGCAGGGCGCTGGTGATCGATGCGAATCATCTCCGCGTGATTCAGCGGCTGTGCGTGGTGCCGCGCGGCAATGCGGAGCTGACGGAAGAGCGGTTGATGCGGCTGGTCCCCGAGACCTGGGACGCCGAGATGCTGGACGAAGATCACATGCTGGTGAAGCTGCATGCGCAGACGTTGTGCGTCTTCAGCGACCCGAAGTGCGAGGGATGCCCGCTGCTGAAGATCTGTCCGAGCGGGCAACGGAATATGGCGGAGCTGCAACTGACGGCGCCGCAATAGTGGCAATATCCCAACAACCCACGTCTCAGAAGCGAGACGTGGGGCACCCAGACCCTGGGTATGGCTACACTGTTGCAGTGAACATCGACGAGCTGAACGAGCGATTTGGGATTCCTGGGGCCTTGGCGTTTGAGACGACCGAGGCCGGTCTGGTGCTTGCGAAGGTGACGACTCCCTCGTGCACCGCGGAGCTGTACACGCATGGCGCGCACCTGGCGTTGTGGCAGCCGACAGGCCTGGAGCCTGTCCTGTTCCTCAGCGAGAAGTCCAAGTTTGAGAAGGGTGCGGCGATTCGTGGCGGCATTCCGGTGATCTTTCCGTGGTTTGGCGCGCGTACGGCTACGTCGGAGTCGCCGCGTACCGATGGGCCGTCGCATGGCTTTGCGCGGACCACGGAGTGGGATGTGAGCTTCGCGGCGGTCGTCGGCGAGGAGCTGCATCTGGCGTTGACGCTGGTGCCGGACGACAACGCGAAGGCTCTGGGATACGACCGCTTTCGGGTGGCGCTGCAGTTCACGCTGGGGCGCTCACTGACGGTGAAGATGACGGTGGCCAACGAAGACACCGTGCCGCTGCGCTTTGAAGAGGCGCTGCACACCTATCTGCATGTGGGCGACGCCACGCAGATATCTGTCCGTGGTTTGCAGGGCACGGAGTTCCTGGACAAGCCGGATGGGTTCAAGCGCAAGACGCAGAGCGAAGAGCCACTGCACTTAGAGCGCGAGACGGACCGCGTGTATCTGAACACGGAGGCAACGGTATTTGTTGACGATCCGGTGTTGAAGCGCACGCTGGTGGTGGAGAAGTCGGGTTCTCAGACGACCGTGGTGTGGAATCCGTGGAGCGAGCTGAGCCACAAGCTGGCTGACATGAGCGACGAAGGTTGGCGCGAGATGGTGTGCGTGGAAACGGCGAATGCGTCAGAAGGCGCGTTAGTGCTGGAGCCAAGGTCACTGCACACCATGGAAGCGCGGATTCATGTGGAACCGCTGCAGAGCTAGAGCTGTAGAGGTGCGAGGTTTGCAGGTCGCGAGTTGCGAGGGATTCTGTTGAGCTGCGAGCGTCGAGGGAATGAGCTACGAGGATGAATAGCTTGGGAAGGCCGTTGATACTGGCATCGGGATCTCCGCGGCGGCGCGAGCTGCTCGGGCAGGCGGGGTACGAGTTCACGGTGAAGGCTGCGGACATCGATGAGTCCATTCGCGCGGGAGAGGAGCCGGAGGAGTATGTGAGGCGTTTGGCCTTGGAGAAGGCGAAGGGCGTGGCGGCGGGTGCTCCTGAAGCGACGGTGATCGGCTCGGACACGACGGTGGTGCTGGACGGTGAGATTCTCGGCAAACCAGCGGATGTGACCGAGGCCGCGGGGATGTTGGAGAGGCTCTCGGGCCGCGTGCACCAGGTGCATACCGGCGTTGCCGTGGTGGTGCAGGGTGGGGCGCGTGCGGTATCGCATGTGGAGACGACGCATGTGACCTTCAACCTGATTCCTACCGCGGAGCTGGAGCGATACCTCGCGACGGGCGACTCGCTGGACAAGGCGGGAGCGTATGGGATTCAGGGCTATGCCGCGCGGTGGATCCCGCGGATCGATGGCTGCTACTTCAACGTGATGGGGTTGCCGGTAGCGGCGACGGTGCGTTTGCTGGGGCAGATGGAGCGGTAGCGCCAGACGCTAGAACCCACATCTCACAAGCGAGATGTGGGGCACCCGGATTGTGCAGCAGTCAGGGCTGAGTCGCGATCATGGCTGCGAGCAGCTTCGTGCGTTCCTCAAGATGCGAGAGGACGATGTGCTCGTGGTTGGCGTGGGCACCGGCGCCGATGGCTCCCATGCCATCGAGGGTGGGCACGCCGACTGCGGCGGTGAAGTTGCCATCTGAGCCGCCACCGGTGGCGGCTTCGTCGAGAGCAAAGCCGATCTCGGCAGCGAGTTTGCGAGCGCGCTTGAAGAGGGCGATGGTGCCGGCTTTGCGCTCCATGGGCGGGCGATTGATGCCGCCGGTGATGGTCAGCTTGCAGAGCTTGTCGGCGGGCTTGAGCGCGCGGATGGCGCGGTCGATGGTGGCGGCCTGGCGCATGGTAACGACGCGGACGTCGACCTCGGCCGTGCATTCTGCGGCGACGACGTTGCTCTTGGTGCCACCCTGGATGACGCCGACGTTGACGGTGAGTCCGTGTGCGGGGTCGCTCAAGCCGGTGATCTTTGCGATGAGGCGGGCCATCTCGTGGATGGCGGAGTGGCCCTTTTCGGGCTCGACGCCGGCGTGGGCGCTGACGCCTTCGACGCGGAGGTCGTAGTGGCCGACGCCCTTGCGGGCGGTCTTGTACGCGAGGCCCTGCGCGGGTTCGAGGACGAAGACGGCGGAGCTGGCGAGCGCAAGCTTTTCCGTGATGGGGCGCGAGATGGGACTGCCGATTTCTTCTTCGGAGACGAGCAGCAGCGTGACAGGGCGCAGCCGGCGGGAGTTCGTGAGGGAGGCGATTGCCTCGAAGGCCATGGAGACGCCCACCTTCATGTCGAGGGTGCCGGGGCCGTACAGTTTGCCGTCTACTTCGCGGAGGGGCATCTTCGCGAGCGTGCCGTGCGGCCAGACGGTGTCGAGGTGGCCGAGTAGCAGGACGGGCTTCACGCCGCGGCGGTGGCCGAAGCGGAGTTCGAGGACGTTGCCATAGCGCTTCTGGCGATGGATCTTCACGCTCCCGCCGAGTGCTGTGGCCATTTCGGCGGCAACGGTCATGCAGCGATCGACGGCGGCCTTGTCGTCGCTGGGAGACTCGACCTCGACCAGCTTGCGAACCCGGGCGAGCAGGCGGGCGCTATCAACGAGCGGAATCGAAAGATCGGCGGCACGACTGTTAGTGATTCTGGTCACCAGAAAAGTTTACGCCGCCAGCGATTCGAGAAAGGAAACCATCGTCAAAATGTTGAAAGCCAGTGGGTTACTAGCCATTCGGTGGCATATCAGATGGCCAGCGCGGGAGTGGGCTTCGAAGGCACTGTGGTAAATCTGCCACAGCCGCCGCTAACCCGACGGGTATACGCTGATTTTGCTTTCCGGAAGGGCACGACCACCTGGCAACGGATCCACAATTCGAGCAGACCATCGAATCGCCCGTGGAGTTTGGTGGCGTGGGGTTGCATTCCGGCGTTCAGGTGCGGATGAAGCTGATCCCCGCGCCGGCTGGATCGGGCGTGGTGTTTCGGCGTTCCGACCTGGACGGGTTTGAGATTCCGGCGAACGGCCGCAACGTGGCGAAGGTCAGCTATGCGACGTCGCTGATGCGACAGGGCGTGCTGATCTCGACCACCGAGCATTTGCTTTCCGCGCTGATCGGACTGGGCGTCGACAACCTGATCATCGAGATCGACAACCTGGAGGTGCCGATCCTGGATGGCAGCGCGAGGCCTTACGTTGAAGGCATCCTGAGGGTCGGCCTGAAGCGGCAACGGCGGAAGCGCGAGTATATTCGCATCCTCCGCGAGGTTGAGGTGCGCGACGGGTCGAAGTTCATCGGGGTGTATCCCGGGGAGGGGTATTCGATCGACTACTCGATCGACTTTCCGGCGCCGATCGGGCGGGACAACCTGCGCTGCGATCTGGAAGCCGGGGACTATGCGCAATGGATCGCACCGGCGCGGACGTTCGGCTTCAAGGAAGATGAGCCGATGCTGCGGAACATGGGCTTGATTCGCGGTGTGTCGGAGGAGAGCGCGATCATCCTGACGCGCGAGGCGGTGGTGAACGGGCCACTGCGGTTTCCGGATGAGTTTGTGCGGCACAAGGTGCTGGACCTGATTGGCGATCTCGCACTCGCGGGACGGCAGATCTGGGGCCGCGTGGTGGCGGAGCGCGCAGGCCACGCGATGCACACGGCGCTGGTGCAGCGGCTGCTGCGCGATCGTTCGGCGTGGGAGCTGGCGCATCGCCCGATGCCGGAAAAGAGCGTCGCGCTCGAGGCGTCAACGACACCGGCCCTGACGTTGTCGCATGCCTGAAGGATCGACGCGAGAGATTGCCCTGGCTGCGATTGGGATGGGCTCCAACCTATCTTCGCGATACGGAAGTCCTGAGGAAAATGTGTGGGAAGCGGTGCGCCGTCTTGGGGCGTTGGGCGTCGTGCTGCGCGTGGCGACGCTGCGCGTGACAGAGCCCGTCGGATATGTGGATCAGCCCAAGTTTGTGAATACCGCGGCGGTCGTGGAGACGCGTCTGGAGCCGTTGGAGCTGCTGCGTGGCCTGATGGGGATCGAGCACGAGATGGGGCGCGATCGCGCTGTGGCGCCCCCGAAGGGGCCGCGGGTGATCGACCTGGACCTGCTGCTGTATGGGCAGTGCGTGATGGAAGAGCCGGAGCTTACGCTGCCGCATCCGGCGATGCATGAGCGCAGGTTCGTTCTGGAGCCTCTCGCGGAGATCGCCCCGGAGATGATGCACCCGGTGCTGGGCCGGACGGTGGAAGAGTTATGGATCGGGCTGTGAGTTGCGATCTGTGAGCGTCGGGTTTCAGTAGAGCGTGACGATGCTCTCGGTCTCTTTCGAGCGATAGGTGACGGCTTTGGGGGTCATGTCCTCGACCGTCAGGTCCCAGGCTGCGCTAAGGGTGGCCTGGTCGGCGTCGGTGAGACAGACGATGTAGTGCAGGCAGTGCAGTTCCTTGGGCAGGCCAGCGTGGTTGCCATGCTGGATAAGCAGCACGTACATGGGGGAGTGGTCGTTCTCGATGAGAACGTCGCTCGCGTAGTTGATGTAGACCTGCGCGCCCTGCTCGGCGACACCGTTATGTTGCACGCTTGCGAGGGGATCGCGTACGAAGAGCCGAAGGCGGGCATAGAGTGCAAACGCCACGAAGCCGACGATCAGCAGCAGCACGACCTTCTTCATGACTTCTTCTCCTCGTGGTACTCCTGCTCGGTGTTGATGGACCAGAGTGAAGCTTTGTCGACGTGCCCGGCGGCCAGGCCATCGACGACGGCCATGGCGGTGAGCATCGAGTGGTCCTGGTTGTTGTACTTATGCATACCGTTGCGGCCGACCAGGAAGAGGTTGTCGAAGCTGTCGGTAAAGCTGCGGAGTTCGTCGAAGCGCTCGTAGGTGCCGAAGTAAGCGGGGTAGGTCTTGGGGACGCGAACGACGTGTGCGTCGAGGACCTCAGACGTGCGTAGGATACCGATCTTTTCGAGTTCCGCAGCGGCAAACTTCTTCAAATCCTCATCCGGCATGGACCAAAGCGGATCGCTCTCGTAGCAGAAGTATTCGAGTCCGATCCAGACCTTGGAGGGGTCGGAGACCATGTAGGGGCTCCAGTTGTTGAAGATCTGGAGGCGGCCGATCTGGACGTCGGGCTCCTGGATGTAGATCCAGGTGTCCTTAATCAAACGCGACTCGCCGAGGGAGGCGTCGGGGTCTTCTACGTCGAGCTTGTTGGCGAGGACGCCGACGGTGATGAAGTCGCGGTATTGGAGGCCTTCGGAGACCTCGCGGACGTTGTCCGGCACGGGGGAGCGCATGGCGCGGACGAGGTCGCGCATGGGCATGGTGGAGAAGAAGTAGTCGCCTTCGAAGCGTCGTCGCTCGCCTGTATCGCTGAGGGCTTCAACGGCGACGACGTGAGTCCCTTCGACTTCGATCGCGTCGACGGTCCAGCCCATATGGATCTCGCCGCCCTTGGCGACGATCTGATCGGCGACGTGCTCCCATAGCTGGCCGGGGCCGAACTTGGGGTAGAGAAAGCGCTCGATCAGCGAGGTGTCAGTGCCTTTCTGTGAGAGGTCTCCGGAGTTCGCCGGCGCGGAGCTGAAGGCCTTCTTGACGAAGTGCTTGAGCGCGGTGGTGAGGGACAGGCCCTTGATGCGCTGTGCGCCCCACTCGGCGGAGATCTGGTCGCAGGGCACGCCCCAGACCTTCTCGGTGTAGCTCTTGAAGAAGGTGAGGTAGAGCTCTTTGCCAAAGCGATTGATGAGGAAGTCTTCGAGGGACTTCTCGTTCTTGATGGGGAAGAGGCGCGAGCTGATGTAGCTGATGCCGATGCGCGTCATGCGGGCAGGGCCGAGGTTCTCGATGGTGCTTTTGGAGAGCTTGATGGGGTAGTCGAAGAAGCGTCGCAGGTAGTAGATGCGGCTCTTGCGCGGGCGCACGAGCATGACGAGATCGTCGGAGGGCTTCGCGGTATCGACGGGTGCGACCACGGGAACGATGTGGCCGGTTGGCTCGACTTCGTCATCGAGGTGCTCGGCAGCGTGAGGTTGCAGCGGTCCCATGCCGCGCAGGGGCGGCTCGTTGGGCACATCGGCGGGCACAGGGACGACGCGCTGCTTGCCCTGATAGCTGATGGCGATCTGCTCGGAGTCGGTGTGCTCGGGCGGCATCAGCTCCATCCACCACTGCATCACACGGTCGGACTTGGAGAAGAAGCGGTGGCCGCCGATGTCCATGCGGTTGCCGTTGTAGCGGATGGTGCGGGAGATGCCACCAATCTCGTGGGAGGCCTCGAGGATGATGGGCTGAATGCCGGTGCGGCGGAGGAGTTCGAGCGCGGCGGTGAGGCCGGCAGGACCGGCTCCGATGATGATGGCAGTTCCAGGCATGGTCTTCCGAATCTTGGACGAGGTTCCGGGAAGAAAGTTCTCGGAGGTTTGAGGTCGGGCCCTTTGTGGGAGGGCCCGTACTCAGCGCCGGTCACTGCTGCGACGGACCTCCACAAGGGTATCGCACGAGATCAGCGGCCATCCTTGCGTGCTACCTCCCACAACTGTTCGTCGTCAGAGCCCACTCGAAGGTCGCGGAGGTGAATTGCGGTCCATTGGGTTGAGGGGAAGATGCGGAATTTGAGCCATGGAGTGGTGGGTGAGTCCAGCACGAGGAAGTGGGGCGTGTTGCGGAGGAACTCGTCGGCCTCGATGAGACTCCCACTGTAGTAGCCGAAGGTGCGCCAGTTCTCCATCTCGTGGTAACCGGAGACCTCGCCCCGAGCGGCGAGCGGCGAGAGGGCAAAGGGCCAGTCGAGTGGGCAGAGAACGCGGGGATGGGGTTGCTGCGCTTCGGCGACCATGACGTCGCAGAGGTCGACGCGGGGAATCGCGAGGGGCAGTGCGGTATCGCCAACCCGTTGAGAGAGCAAGATCGTAAAGTCGTGCGATGGTTGCCTGAGATAGCGGGGATAAAACCCGAGCTTCACAAGGCAGAAGGCGAGCAGGGCACTCGTGCCGATGCCGAGGACCAGTCGCTGGTGACGCGACGGGGTTGCGACGGAGAGCGTCTGGGTGAAGGCCTCGGCGAACCATACCGTGACCCCGAGGAGAGACGCTATGAGGTAGCGGTCGACGAATATCGAGGTGCCATGCTGCGAGAGCAGGAAGACCGGCAGAGGAGTGAGGCCCAGCGCTGTCGCGGGGAGCAGCAGGTCAAGACGCGGACGAGCGGCGGAGCGCACGGAGGGGCGTGCGACGAGAGCGATGACGAGGACCCCCCCCAGAGCGACCATGACGTGTGTAAGGCGAAGCACGCCCTGAGACTGGAAGGTGATGGGATCCCAGAGGTCGAGCCATTCGCGGATGTGCGGACGGGTCGTCCAGAACCACGGCCTGCCGACTGCGGCGGAGTTGCGGAGCGCTTCACGGGAGAGCCAAAGGGAGGGCCAGGCCATGAGGGCGGCGAGGTGAAGAGAGAAGCGCCGCCGGCCTGCCATCCAGTCGGCCACGGCTGCACCCGCGAGCAGGCAAGCGCTGTCCAAGAGGCCCAAGGGGTGCGTGTTGACGAGCAGGAGGTGCAGGAGGAAGGTGCCGACGATAAGGCCCCAATGGGCCCAGGACTGAAAAGGACGATCTTTGCGACCCAGGAGAGTCACGTAGAGTGCTGCTGCGGTGGCGGCGAACAGCAGACCGTAGAAGCGGGTCTGCACCATCTGCCACAGGATGATTGAGCTCCCAAACCAGACGACCACCAGAGCGAGAAAGGCGATGCCAGCACGGTAGTAGCGCCGCAGGGCTGCCAGCATGAGGGCCCATGCGGCGAAGCAGCACGATGCGGAGAAGGCACGGTAAGCGAGATGAGATTGCCCGAAGAGGCTGAGCCATCCACGGCAGAGCAGGTAAAAAGCGATACCGCCGCCATCCGCTCCGCCCTTCCAGGCTCGCATCATGTGCGCGAAGGAAGGATCGGTGACGAGCACCCAGGAGAACAACTCATCGCTCCAAAGGGTGCGACCACGCGAGATCAGCACGCAATAGGCGCCGATGCTCACGAAGCCAAAGATCAGGGCGACGAACGTCAGCCGCCGCTGCTTGCCTGCATCCGGCATGTGGCGATCATACTGCAGGCACTGGCGGCGCGGGCTCCCGCAGTGTACAGCGCTCTTTGAGCTCGAGGAAGGGGCTTTCGTAGAAGCGGAAGCTGAGCCACGCGACGGTGATTGTCAGGGCGAGGGCGGTGACGGTGGTCGTGAAGGCGGGATGCCTCGGAGGATGGTTCGCGATCCAGCGGCTGAGCTCATAGTGCCAGATGTCATGGAAGACGTATCCCCCGTAGCTGATTCTTCCGATCCAGCGGAAAGGCCCAAACCGCAGCGCACGGTAGACGAGACTTCTGTGGTCGATTGCGGCAAGGATCAGCATGGCCGCGAGGATATCGATTGCGGTTAGACCCCAGGTGTAAGCCCATGAAGGATGGGCATTTCGCGGGAGGAATAGTCGAGCTGCGGGTAGAAAGCTTGCGCAGATTGCGCCAACCAAGACGCAGGCGAGCAGAGCGCGACGGGTAGAGAGGAGGAGTAGCTCGCGGTGGGGTCCCCGGATGAGCATGGCGACCAGACCGCCCAGCAGCAGCGCGTCGAACCGCAGGGGCAGGAAGGAATAGAGGAGGGTCGGGAGCATCCGCGCAGGGGCGAGATGGGAGGCCAACAAACGCAAGGCGAGGCAAAACGGAAGGGAGGCGGCGCAGAACCATGCGATCTTGCGACGATCCTTGATCGCAAATACCGCCCAGGGCCAAAGCAGATAGAACTGCTCCTCAACGCAGAGAGACCAGAAATGGCCGAGGTACAGGCGGACTGCATGGCCGTGCCAACTCCCGGTGGGCTGGAAGTCCACGAGCCATTGCCGGGGTGTTCCATAGGCGAATGATGGCAGGAAATGCAGCAGGTTCCCCGCGTAGAGGGGCCACGCGATCCAACCCCAGGTCAGGTGCCAGTGAAACAGCGGCCAGGAAAAAAGAACTGCTGCCATCACACCGTAATAGAGCGGGAAGATGCGCAATGTCCGACGCACATAGAAATTCCGGACGCGATGTGCGTCGTTTCGGGAGTCGTAAAGGATGCCGGTGATCAGGAAGCCGGAGAGGACAAAGAACAGGTCGACGCCGGTCCAGCCCCAGGGGATCTCCCGATAGTGTTCGAGCACAACGAGCAGAAGAGCGAGGGCGCGCAGGCCATCGAGTGCGGGATAGAAGGCTCGATTTTCGGGCCGGGTGTGCTCGGTGTTGCCGGTAACAGGAAGGGTGGCAGCCAAGCGTCATCTCCGTGTGCATAGTCTACCTGCGAGAGTTGCAGCTCCGGCGCACGGCTGGGTGACGCTACTGGCGGTGTCGATTGAATAGAATGCGGCATGCTCCCCGCAGCGCAGCCGCAATCTGATACACCGAACCCTGGAGAACCAGCGGTTCACGAGGAGGATGAACTGCCATTGCCGGAGAATCGCCGGTACTACCCGGCGCTCGATGGCGTGCGGGCGATCGCGGTCCTGATGGTGTTCTGGCAGCACTACTTTCACACGGAGCGCAATGATGGCTGGGGATGGGCGGGGGTCGAGATCTTTTTTGTTCTGTCCGGCTTCCTGATCACCGGCATTCTGTACGACACGCGAGAATCGCGATACCGGTTTCGCAGCTTCTACATGCGGCGCATCCTTCGCATCTTTCCGCTGTATTACGGGGTTCTCGTGGTGGCGCTGCTGCTGGACCCCTGGTTGCGGTGGGAGCACCACGCCTGGCAGTGGTTTTTCCCGATCTACCTTTCCAACTACACGCGGTTCGTCTGGCTGAAGGCGTGGATGCAGAGCGACCTGCTCGTAGAGCAACTGCACTCCTTGCGCTACGGACACATCTTCCTCTTCTTTGGGCACTTCTGGTCGCTGGCGGTGGAGGAGCAGTTCTACCTGGTGTGGCCGCTGGTGGTCTTCCTGGTACGAGACAGGGTGCGGTTGCGGAACCTTTGCCTGCTGGGGTGCGTTGTGATCTTTGGGGTGCGTATGGTGCTCGCGTATGTCATCCCGCACGAGTATCTGGATGCGGCTCTCCTGCTGCGGGTCACGCCTCTGCGGGCGGACGCGTTGCTGCTGGGTGGGGCTCTGGCGCTGATGCTGCGCGGGCCTGAAGGGCCGGCACTCCTCCGCTCCCGGCGTGCCGCGCTGGTGGGGACTGTGGGCGTCATCGCGCTTTGTGAGTTCGCGAGCTTGCGGCTGCAGGGTCACCAGCTGCTGCCGTACCTGATGCCTCATCCGCAGATGCAGATTGCGCTGGAGATGATCGACGCCGCGGCTGCGGCGCTTATCCTCTCGGCTCTGTTGCCGGGATCACCGGTGTACCGGCTGCTGATGTTGAAGCCACTGCGCGAGCTGGGGAAGATCAGCTATGGCTTTTACATCTTTCACGACCTGCTGCATTCGGAGTGTCTGCTGGTGGCGATGAAGCTGGTGGGGCGGGACAGCCTCTGGCTGCGTTCGTTGACGGCAGCCCTGGCGCTTGTGTCGACGCTGGCGCTTTCTATCCTGAGCTACCGTTTCTACGAGTCGAGGTTCCTACGGCTCAAGAGCCGATACCCGCCGGACTGAGAGCTTGGGGGAAAGACAAAGACGCCGGAGCCATTGGGCTCCGGCGTCTTGTTTCGCTGAGAGTTCAAGCTCCAACGTGCGCGCGGTTCGCGGGGTTGAAGGTGAGCTTGCCGTCTACTGCGTCGATCTTGACGGTGTCGCCGTGGAGGACGGTGCCGTCGAGGATCTTCATCGCGAGGGGATCCTGCACGAGGCGCTGGATGGCACGCTTCAAGGGGCGGGCACCGTAGGCGCGGTCGTACCCGGCCTTGAAGATGGCCTTGCGGGCGGCCTCGGTGAGGTCCAGCGTGATGTGCCGGGCTTCGAGGAGCTTGCGCAGGTCGTTGAGGCGCAGGTCGACGATGTGTTCGAGCTGCGAGTCGCCGAGCGGGTGGAAGACCACGACGTCATCGACCCGGTTGAGGAACTCGGGACGGAAGTGCTTGCGCAGCTCGTCCATCACGCGGCTCTTGGCATCTTCGAAGCCTTGCTCTCCCTGGGCCCAAGCGGTGGACAGGTTCGACGCACCGATGTTGGACGTGAGGATGATGACCGTGTTCTTGAAGTCGACGGTGCGGCCCTTGGAGTCGGTGAGGCGGCCGTCGTCGAGCACCTGCAGCAGGACGTTGAAGACGTCCGGGTGGGCCTTCTCGATCTCGTCGAAGAGGATGACAGCGTAGGGACGGCGCCGGACAGCTTCGGTGAGCTGGCCGCCTTCGTCGAAGCCGACGTATCCCGGAGGCGCTCCGATGAGGCGAGCGACGGCGTGCTTCTCCATGTACTCGGACATGTCGATGCGGACCATGGCCTGCTCGTCGTCGAAGAGGAACTCGGCGAGTGCGCGGGCGGTTTCGGTCTTGCCGACGCCGGTGGGTCCGAGGAAGATGAAGCTGCCGATGGGGCGCTTGGGATCGCTGAGGCCGGCGCGCGAGCGGCGGATGGCGTTGGCGACGACGGTGAGGGCTTCATCCTGGCCGACGACGCGCTCGCGCAGGCGGTCTTCCATCTGCGTAAGCTTCTGGACTTCGCCTTCAAGCATCTTGGCGACAGGGACACCGGTCCACTTGGAGACGATCTTGGCGATGTCTTCCTCGTCGACCTCCTCCTTCAACAGACGCCGAGGTCCATCCCACATCTCAGAATCGAGATGTGGGGCACCCGCATTGTGCAACGACTTTTCGGCAGCGACAAGTCCGTCCTGCGTTGCGGTGAGTTGCCGGAGCTGGCGCTCGAGGTTGGGGATCTCGCCGTACTGCAACTCGGCGGCGCGCTGCAGCTCGCCCTTGCGGGTGGCTTGCTCGGCCTCGAAGCGCAGGGCTTCGAGCTTCTCCTTCAGCGAGGCGATCTCGCCGATGGCGCCTTTCTCCTTCTGCCAGCGGGCGCGAAGGCCGGCGGCGCGCTCGCGCACCTCTGCCAGTTCGCGGTCGACTTCGGTGAGCCGCGCCTGGGAGTTGGGGTCGTTCTCGCGGGTGAGGGCGTTCTTCTCGATCTCGAGCGAAACGGCGCGGCGCTCGAGATCGTCGATCTCGACGGGGACGCTGCCGATCTGGATGGCGAGGGCAGCGGCGGCCTCATCGACCAGGTCGATGGCCTTGTCGGGGAGGAAGCGGTCGGAGATGTAGCGATGCGAGAGCTCGGCCGCGGCGACGATGGCGGAGTCCTTGATGCGGACCTTGTGGTGCGTCTCGTAGCGCTCGCGGAGGCCGCGCAGGATGGCGATGGTGTCCTCGACGTTGGGCTCACCGACGTAGACGATCTGGAAGCGGCGTTCGAGCGCGGCGTCCTTCTCGATGTACTTGCGGTACTCGTTCAGCGTAGTGGCGCCAATGGCGCGGAGCTCGCCGCGGGCCAGTGCGGGCTTGAGCATGTTGCTGGCGTCGATGGCGCCTTCGGCGGCACCGGCTCCGACGAGGGTATGTAGCTCGTCGATGAAGAGGATGACCTGTCCGTTGGACTCCTCGATCTCCTTGAGTACGGCCTTGAGGCGGTCTTCGAATTCGCCGCGGAACTTGGCTCCGGCGAGCATGCTGCCGAGGTCGAGGGAGATGACGCGCTTGTCGCGCAGGATCTCGGGGACGTCACCCTGGAAGATGCGGCGGGCGAGGCCTTCGACGATGGCGGTCTTGCCGACGCCGGGTTCGCCGATGAGGACGGGGTTGTTTTTCGTCCGGCGCGAGAGGACCTGGACGACGCGGCGGATCTCTTCGTCGCGGCCGATGACGGGATCGAGCTTGCCGCGGCGGGCGAGCTCGGTGAGGTCCTTGGCGTACTTGGCCAGGGCCTGGAACTTGCCTTCAGGGTTCTGATCGGTGACGCGCTGGGATCCGCGAACCACCTGGAGAGCCTTGAGGATGGCGTCGTGATCCGCGCCGTGGGCGGCTAGCGCATCGCGCACGAGATCACCCTTCTGCTGGGCCAAGGCCAAGAGGAGGTGTTCGGTGGAGACGTAGTCGTCCTTGAAGTTGTCGGCCTCTTTGAAGGCCTGATCGAGGACGCGGGTGAGAGCGGCGCTGAGGCTCGGCTGCTGGGCTGCGCCCTGGACCTTGGGGAGGCGATCGATCACCTGGTTAGCCTGCGCGAGGAGCTGCTGGGGCGGGACGCCCACTTTCTCGAGCACGGGAAGGACGACGCCTTCCTTGTCTTCCAGCAGTGCGGTTATCAGGTGTAGTGGCAGGACTTCCGGATTGCCGTTCTCGGCGGCATGTCCCTGGGCGGCCTGGAGGGCCTCCTGCGATTTGACTGTGAGCTTATCCCATTTGATTGCCATAACTTGACCTTCTTCTGCTTGCCGACGCTGAGGTTGGAAGCGGAGCGCTACACACTATTGGACGATGCGGCAGGGCGAAGGGATGCAAAACATGAGCGAACTACACTCATGTTTTATCGCATTAGTCCTGGTCGATGTCCAGCGTCATTCTCGGAGTGAAGGCCAGGGTGTCTTCGCGAGGAGAACTATTTTTGTTCGCACAGCGAACCTTCTGTGGGAATGCGGCTGCGCGACGCTCGACAGGAGATATAGTGAGCGAATCAAGAATGAAATTTACTGCGGGTTCACCTGTCATTGATGGCAGGACCCCGTACTTTTCAGCTGCTACCCGACCTTCAGGAGGTTCGATGCGGTTGCTTTGGCGCATATCTACGTTGTTTATCGGATTGCTGGCGTGTGGTTTGGCGTCGGCACAGAATGCCACTACTTCACTTCGGGGCACGGTGACGGACTCTACCGGAGCTGTGATTCCGGGGGCGACGGTAAAGCTTGCGGATCCAGCGATTGGGTACGCGACGACGATCAAGTCGGACGGGCGGGGCGAGTATTCGTTCCAACAGCTAACGCCGGGGAACTATACGGTTAGTTTTGAGGCACAGGGCTTCTCCGAGTACCAGGTGAAGACGGTCCTGCAGGTTTCGCTGCCGGCGACGGTGAACGCGAAGATGCAGGTGGGCGCGGCGGGTGTTGTGGTTGAGGTGCAGACCACGGATGCGGGCGTGAACACTACCGACGCCTCGATGGGCAATGTGCTGAATAACGAGGCGGTGATGCAGCTGCCATCCGAGGCGCGGCAGCCGGAGTCGCTGCTGGCGTTGCAGCCGGGCGTGCTGTTCATCGGCGGTTCGGATTCCACCGAGAGCCGCAACGGTGTGGTGAGCGGCGCGCGCGCGGACCAGACCAACATCACTCTGGATGGTGTGGATGACAACGACCAGGTGTTTCCCTCGGCGTTCACGGGTGTGTTGAAGACCCCTCTGGACTCGCTGGAGGAGTTTCGCGTGACGACCTCGAATGCGAACGTGGATGAGGGCCGCAGCTCAGGTGGCCAGGTGAACCTGCAGACGCGCTCGGGCACGAACACGATCCACGGCGCGGTGTATGAGTACAACCGCTCGAGCATCGGCGATGCCAACGACTGGATCTACAAGAACTCCGAGATTCAGAGCGGACTTGCGAACCGGCCGACGAACCTGATCTACAACGTCTTTGGCGGCCGCATCGGCGGTCCTATTCTGAAGGACAAGCTCTTCCTGTTCGCCAACTACGAAGGAGAGCGTCAGCGTCAGCCGAACACGTCGAGCCGTGTGGTGCCGACGACGAGTTATCGTGCGGGCAACGTGATCTATCCCGACGTGAATGGCAACCTGGTGACGCTCTCCAAGGCCCAGATCGCGGGCATGGACCAGAACTGCACGACGAACGGTACCTGCCCGCAGGGACCGGGCGACAACCCCTCGGTGCTGGCGCTGTTCAATGGGAGTTATCCCACGCCGAACACCATCCTGGGTGGTGACGGCTACAACACGGCAACCTACACGTTTGCTACGTCGGTTCCGTCGATCAACAACGTGTATCTGGCTCGTATCGACTTCAATCCGAATGACAATCACCGGTTCTTCGTGCGCGGCAGCTTCCAGAGCCTCGCGAGCTCGTTTGCGCCGTACTATCCAGGCCAACCGGCGAGCAAGAAGGACACTGATAACTCCAGGGGCCTCACCGGCAGCTACACGTGGCAGATTGCTCCGAACAAGACGAACAACCTGCGCTACGGGTATGTGCGGCAGAGCTATGCGAGCACGGGTGTTGGCAAAGGCAGCTACGTCAACCTTCGGACGATCGATCTGCCGGAGGACAACACGCGCAGCAGCAACACGCTGGTCCCGATGCACAACATCATCGACGACTACACCTATACGAAGGGCCGGCACACGATCCAGGTGGGCGTGAACTATCGGCACTTCCAGTATGGGAACAACAGCACGGGCATCTCATATGACTCGGCAACTGCCAACGTGTACTGGATGGTCAACAGCGGGATTGCGGATACGGGCAGCTCGTTCGATCCGGTTGTGTACGGCCATCCGGACGTGAACCCGAACTTCACGTCCAACTATGACTTCGCGATCTCGGACATCGCAGGGCTGGTGAACGAGGAGACGGACCACTACAACTACCATCTTTCGTCGGACGGCAAGACTGGGACGCTGCTGGCTACGGGGGCTCCCGTAGCGCTTACCTATCGGTCGAATGAGTTCGAGTGGTACGCGCAGGACGCCTTCAAGCCTGTGCCGAACATGACGATCACGCTGGGTGTACGCCACACGATCCAGCAGACACCTTACGAGATCTATGGGCAGCAGGTGCAGCCGACGATCAACATGCATCAGTGGTTCATGACGCGCGGTCAACAGGCAGCGATGGGTAACAGTGTGCAGCCGGATATTTCGTTTGCTCCGTCGGGGCAGGCACGCGGCGGCAAGCCTTTGTACCCGATGGCCTGGAACAATTTTGCGCCGCGCTTTGCCATCGCGTACTCGCCCAACGCCAGTGAAGGCCTGATGCATGCCATCTTTGGCGGAGCCGGCAAGAGTTCGATTCGTGCGGGCTTCGGTATGTACTATGACCACTTCGGTCAAGGATTGGTCGCGAATTACTCTCGCACCGGCTCTTACAGCCTGAACACTTCGCTTACCAATCCGGCAAGCGTTCTGACGCCGGATACGTCACCGCGCTACACGGGCCTACACAACCTGCCTGGTCTGGTGGGTACGCCAACCGCATCGATCTCCTATCCACAAACGCCCTCGGACGATCCGTACACGACCGGTTTCGCGATCACGAACGGTCTGGACGATGGTTTGAAGACGCCTTACTCGTATGCGATGAATCTCTCCTGGCAGCGTGAGCTCAAAGGCGGATTTCAGATCGAGACAGCGTATGTGGGTCGCCTGGGCAGGCACCTCATCCAGTCGATGGACTTTGCCCAGCCACTGAACCTGGTGGACCCGAAGAGCGGCATGGACTACTACACGGCGGGCACGATTCTTTCCAAGCAGGTGGATGCCGGCGCAACCACGGTAGCGGCCATTCCTTACTTTGAAGATCTGTTCCCGGATGCTGCGGGGCTGGATACAGCCGGCGATGGCGCTGTCGGTAATTCGGCGACGCAGAACATCTACAACGACGTGTGGCAGTACTCGCGGGGTAATGAGACCGCGGCGCTGGATGACATGGACATCTACTGCTACCCGGGCTGCGGCGGCAAGATTGGCCGTTACTGGCCACTGCAGTATTCGTCGCTGTATGTGACATCCACGAATGGCACCAGCAACTACAACGCGGGGCAGTTCATCCTGAAGCACAATGCGACGCATGGTTTTCAGTTCGACGTGAGCTATACGATCTCCAAGTCGCTGGATATCGGATCGGACAGCGAATCGAACGTGGATGGATCGGGCAATGCGTATGGATTCATCCTCGATGCGTGGCATCCGCGAAAGAACTATGCGGTATCGGACTTCGACACGCGGCAGCTGATCACGGCGGACTACGTGCTTGCGCTGCCATTCGGGCATGGACGGGCCTTCGGAGGCAGCTCCTCGAAGCTGGTGGATGCGTTCCTCGGTGGCTGGACGCTGGCGGGGTTGATTCGCGCCTCGAGCGGCCTCCCGTTCGGTCTGTATGACGGCGATGGCTGGTCGACGAACTGGGAGTGGGAGAGTGCGATGGTGCAGACTGGGCCAATCAAGATGCGGCTGCATCAGAACACGAATGGGGCGCCGCAGGTGTTCGACGACCCGCTGGTCGCTCGCGCGAACCTGCGCGATCCCTACCCTGGTGAGGCCGGCCAGCGTAACCACTTCCGCGGCCAGGGCTACTACACGTGGGACTCCGGGCTGCATAAGCAGTTCAGCGTTACGGAGAAGCTGAAGGTGCAGATGGCGTGGGAGGTCTTCAACGTGACGAACTCTGTACGGTTCGACGCGCATCAGATCGACTCGGGCTCGACGGACGGCACGCAGATGGGTGTCTACGGAGCGACGTTTGCGGGCTCGGGCGGCAATCAGATGGCGCGTCGCATGCAGCTGTCAGGGCGTATCGAGTTCTGAGAGCCGCTGTGCAAGCAGTCCAACCGCGGGCGTGGTCCTTGTGACCACGCCCGTTCTCTTTTGCAGGCATACAACCAGTGCTGTGAGACATGGAGCGGGGACGGGATACAACCGACGGTGAGTTTTTCGGAAACGAGCCACGAGGTACGGGTTTCGAGACGCGGGTTGCCGCGAGGCCGTTGTGGCTACAGATCGGAATCTTCAGGAGAGGTTGGCGACGGCGGATCCTTGAAGAAGATTCGCAAGACGTCGGGAACTTCAAAGTCGCCATACTGAACGCGAGCGATCCAGGAGAGCAGGTGATAGCGGCGGGCGGCGAGGAGCCGGGCGTGGAGGATGTCGCCGTCGGTTGCTTTACTGACGATGGTGTCACCCAGGACCAGGTCCTTATGCTCGTTGCCGCTGTGATCGTCGACGATGCGACGTGCCCGGGCAGCGTCCTCCTCGTCGGCTGGCTGCATGAGACCCCGAACGACGGCCTCGGCGAAGCAGCGGTGCATGAAGTTGGCTGCGGCGCGGAAGGCGATGTTCAGGGTGTCATAGGAGACGAAATCGGAGCCGCGGAAGAGCGAGTCGGGATCTTTGACGGTCTGCGAGGACAACTTGTAGTCCAGCCGGGGAGCTTCGCCGATCGAGGGGAGGTAGTGGTCGAGGCGGAGGCACCAGCGAAGCACTCGCAGGGGCTCGAGGGCGAGCGAGCCTTCGTGGCAGTCGGCGGCGGTCCAGTGGCCGTCGGCGCGCAGCAAGAGGTTACGGACGGAATCCTCGATGCGGTTGTAGAGCCCGCGGTCGCGGAGCAGGTCAAGCTGCACGCGGCGGGTGATGATCTCGATGCCTTCGGGAAGGATCTTGGTGTGGAGGAACTGCTCGCTGCCGGAGCGGTCGGCGTAGACGGCGTGAAGCAGTGCCAGCTCGGCGAAGGTACGGCGGAGCTCGGGTGAGGGTGGTGGGGGCGGTGGGCGGAGTTCTGGATTCGCGGCCAACTCGGCACGCTTCTTTTCAGAGGCTTTGCGGCGGCGATTTACCTCCACGATGGTGACGATGACGGCGACAAGAGCGACGATGCCGATGCCGAAGACTCCAGCGCCAAAGACCATGGCGAGCAGCCAGAACGCGTAGACGATACACAGCACAGGGGCGATGAGGAAGATCAGCGCGGAGCGCAGCTGTTTGCGGGCGCGGCGATCCTTGTGCACCCTGCGAACCGAGCGTGCGGTGCGGACCCAGAAATCACTGGAGAAGAGGGTGCGCCAGTATCCGGCGGAGAAGAGGAGACGGAAGAGGGAGTACATGGGCGTTGTTGGTAGTGTCTCGCATCGAGATCAAGTGTCGAGGGGACGATTGGAAGCTCCCGCCGGAAGGAGCCAGGCCATGCGGTCACAAACCGATGCAAGCCGCTGAACCGCGAAGAAGATGGTGGATCGGAACGAAGAGAGGCCAGCTGACCGATATTGACGTCAACGGAGTCAAACCGGCGAGCCTTTGAGTTCGAGCCAAGTTGGGCGGCTCATATGGAACGGGCGTGACCCCGAAGGATCACGCCCGTTGCGTCTCTCCGCTTGTAGCTCAGGTGAGTGTGGGGACCAGAGCAGTTTCCCCGTTGGCTAGCATCCCAAGAGAGGCGTGCAGTAGGGTTTCTCGCGGAAAAAGCCCATTGAACTCCGATCCCCGCACTACACCTCCAGGGGCAAATCCTCTAGTCTCGGGGCAGCGAGTTGGAGGCTGCTGCCTCTACCTGCTTCGCCGCCTCGGCGACCTTGATTGCGACCTGCTTGGGCCGGGCTTCGGGCTTCTTGCCGAAGGAGAGGCTCAGAACGCCGTGCTCGGTTGTGGCAGCGACCGACTCCGTGTCGATGGTGCTGGGCAGGCTGAAGGTCCGAGTGAAGCTGCCGAAGCGGCGCTCGATGCGATGGAAGTTTTCTTCCTTTTCTTCGGATTCGAACTTGCGCTGGCCCTTGACGGTGAGGTTGCGGCCCTCAACCTTGACGTCGAGATCTTCGGGGCGGATCCCTGGAACTTCGAGCTTGAGGACGAGTTTCTGCTGGTCCTCGTAGATATCGACGGCAGGAACGAAGTTCCCCATGGAGAGGGACTCGGAGCTTTCGGCTTCGGGACGGGCGAAGTCGCTGAAGATGGCGTTCAGGCGGTTCTGGAGGACGGCGACGTCGTTGAGAGGACCGCGGAAGGGAGCGAATCGAGTAAGGGTCATGGCTGCAACTCCTTGAAACGACGGAAATGATTTGGGTGAGCCGGAGGCAATCCCGCGTCACCCTTGTTGTGGCGATCATAGCACAGTTCATTCATGAAATGTGAGCCTAAAAAGCTAATATTTGTTGCACACCCTGGAGTGCCAGCCTCGGCCTTCTGGACGAGATGCGGAGCGTCCCGGCAAGAGTAGGCTAGGAGTCACCGAAAAATTTGGAGGATGGACGAGATGGTACTTCGGGGTTCGCTTCGCCGGCGTGGGTGCCTTGGCATTTCAGTGGTGGCTTTGGTTTCGTTTACAGGCGCTTCGAGCTGGAGCCAGGTGACGCCGGTGAAGGGCGAGAAACCGGTGACGGCTCAGCATGCGATGGTGACGTCGGTGCAACATGACGCGACGGACGCGGGGTTGGAGATTCTGCATCAGGGCGGCAATGCTGTGGATGCGGCGGTGGCGGTGGGTTTTGCGCTGGCGGTGGTGTTTCCGGCGGCGGGGAATATTGGTGGTGGCGGATTCATGCTGATCCGGCCGGGCTCGTCGAAGATGGATGGCGGCAAGCCTACGTTCCTGGACTACCGCGAGAAGGCGCCTGCGGCGGCGACGGCGGACATGTACCTCGACGCGCAGGGGAACATCATCAAGGGGCTCTCGACGTCCGGGCCGAAGGCTTCGGGGGTTCCGGGAAGTGTGGCGGGGCTGGCGCTTGCGGAGAAGAAGTACGGCAAGCTGGGGCTGAAGAAAGTGATGGCTCCTGCGATCCGGCTGGCGCGCGAAGGGTATGTGCTGAGCGAGCAGGAGGCGGGCTACATGAAGAACTCGCGCAACCTGCCTCTGTTCGAGGAGTCGAAGCGCGTCTATTTGCGTGGAGGGAACCTGTACAAGGCGGGCGATCGCTTTGTGCAGCCAGATCTGGCGAAGACGCTGGAGCGGATCGCCGAGAACCCGGATGACTTCTACAAGGGAGCGATCGCGGCACAGATTGCGGACTTCGAGAAGAAGAACGGTGGGCTGATTACAGCCAAGGACCTGGCGGACTACACGGTGGCGGAGCGGACGCCGCTGGTGGGGCACTATCGCGGGCTGGAGGTGCTGACCTCTCCTCCACCGAGCTCGGGCGGGATTGTGCTGATCGAGTCGCTGAATATTCTTGAGGGTTATCCACTGACGCATCTGGGGCCGAATGGAGCGGCGACAGGTGATCGATCGGTGGACCAGGTGCACTACATTACGGAGGCGTTCCGCAGGTCATACCTGGATCGCGCGGACTTCCTGGGCGATCCGGATTACAACCCGAAGATGCCGCTGAAGGAGATGGCGAATCCGGCCTATGCGACTGCGTGGCGGAAGACGATCGACCCGGTGAACGCGACGCCCAACGACAAGCTGGTGCGGCCGGCGGGATTTATGCCGGAGCCTCCTCCGATGACGGAGGTGCATGAGGGCAACGAGACGACGCACTTCAGCGTGGTGGACTCCGAGGGCAATGCGGTCGCGAGTACGTACACGCTGAACTTCTACTTCGGCAACGGCATGACGGTGGATGGGCTCGGCTTTGTGCTGAACGATGAGATGGATGACTTTGCGAGCAAGGTGGGCGTGCCGAACGGCTTTGGGCTGATTCAAGGACCTGCTAACGCCATTGCTCCGGGGAAGAGGCCGTTGAGCTCGATGACGCCGACGATGGTGGCCGAGCCGGCGAAGAACGGCAAGCCGGGTAAACTGCGGCTGGTGCTGGGTTCGCCGGGTGGGTCGACGATCATTACGACGGTGGCGAACGACATCATCAGCGTGGTGGACAACGGGCTGGATGTGAAGGCGGCTGCGGATGCGCCGCGGTTTCATCACCAGTGGATGCCGGACGTGCTGCAGATCGAGAAGCTGTTTCCGGAGGATGTGGCGAAGTCGATGGCAGAGCGCGGCTACACGGTGAAGGTGTCGGGCGCGGCGGATGTGAAGAGCCCCGGAGTGTGGGGGGCGAGCGAGATGATCGCGGTGGACCCGAAGACGGGGATGCTGTCGGGCGCGAATGACTACCGGTATCCGATGGGGAAGGCTGCGGGGTACTGAGGCCCGTGGCCGGGGAATGACTCGTACAGAGGCGTTTTCTGTAGAGCTGCGAGGGGAACAGGTATGAGGGATGAGGAAAAACTGCTTTACCTCATTCCCCTTCCTGTTCCCCTGTTTTCGTTCAGTTGGAGGAGGACGAAACCTGAAGCACTTTGTGAACTGCTGCGGCTTGATAGCCCAGGTCCGAAAATCCGGACCTGGGGCACCCGAATCTGTGGAGGTCTCAAGGTTTGTGCTTTTCGGCCTCGGCGATGGCGGCTTCGGCGAGTGGGGCCATGATGGCGTAGCCGGCGTCGGTGGGGTGGACGCCATCGGAGCTGAGGCCGGGTTTCATGCCGCCGCTGCCGTCATTGAGGGCGGAGTAGTAGTCGAGATAGGTGAAGTGGGAGGTCTCGCAGTACTGCTTCATCCAGGTGTTGAGGGCGGCGATCTTGGGGATGGGATTCCTGCCGGGGCGCCACTTGTAGTCGGCGGCGGGGAGCACGGAGGCCAGGATGACGCGGATGTGGTTCGCGCGGGCGAGTTCGGCCATGGAGATGAAGTTGTCGGCGATCTGTTGCTGGGTGACGTCGCCGGTGTTTCCGGCGATGTCGTTGGTTCCGGCGAGGATGACGACGGCGTCGGGGTGCAGATCGATGACGTCCTGGCGGAAGCGGATGAGCATCTGCGCGGTGGTCTGTCCGGAGATGCCGCGGCCGATATAGGGCTTGCCGGGGAAGAAGATGTGTTTGCCGCCCGCCCAGGCGTCGGTGATGGAGTCGCCGTAGAAGACGATGCGGCCCTTCTGCGTGGGCGGCAGGGCGGCGTTGGCGGCGGCGTAGCGGTCGAGCTGGGCGAAGTTGCCGGCGAGCTGGTGGAGGTGGGCTAGCTCGGCGGGTGTGGGGTTCGCAGGTTGCTGAGCGTGAAGCGCGAGGGCGAGCCCGCAGGCTGCGATAGGGGCGGCGAGGGTGAGAGCTCGGAAGAACGTGGTGCGTTTCGACATGCGAGGACTCCGTAGAGAGGGTGCGGGGCCATTCTACCGGGGAGCGGCTCCGCAGTTAGGGGCCCGGGAACGGTGTCTGCCGCGATAGGCTAGAGTGACAGAGCGATGCGACACGGAATCTCGACCCATGTTTTCTTTCCACAGCGGTTGACCTCAGCCTTGCTGGACTCACTGCGTGATGCCGGCGCCGAGGCGATTGAGGTCTTTGCGGCGCGGCACCACTTCGACTACACGGACCGCGCCGCAGTGCGGGATGTGGCAACGTGGTTCCGGTCGAACGATGTGGCGCCGACGCTGCATATGCCGCTGTTCACAGCGGAGGATGAGGCGATCTGGAGCCGGCATACAGCGCCGACGATCAACCTGATCTCGATGCAGAAGTCGACGCGGATTGCGTCGATGGACGAGGTGAAGCGTGCGTTGGAGGCAGCAGAGCAGGTGCCGTTTACCAGCTGCGTGCTGCACCCGGGGCTGCGGGACGACGAGTGGGACACGCGGGCGATCGATGACTCGATGACGGCGATTGAGCACCTGAAGGCCTTTGCGGGACCGCTGGGTGTGAAGCTGCTGCTGGAGAACCTGACGAATGATGTGGCGACTCCTGCGCATCTGGCGGAGATCGTGCGGGTGGGTCACTTCAGCAATGTGGGGTTCTGCCTGGACCTGGGGCATCTGCAGATGACCGAAGTTGGAGAAGAGGCGAAGGCTGAAGGCGCGAAGAGTCTGACCGAAGAGGCGTTCGAGGTCTTTGGGGATCGGCTGGTCGAGCTGCATCTGCACGATAACCATGGGCAGTTTTCGGGCAAGGGCGATGAGCACCTGTGGCCGGGTGCGGGCAGCGTCGATTGGGCGCTGGTCGCGAAGAAGGTTGCGGCGATGAAGACACAGCCGGTGGGCATGCTGGAGGTTGCGTATGACCTTGGCGAGGCCTCGGTGGTGACGGTGGATCGGGCGAAGGATGCCTGGGCGCTGGTGCGTGGCGTGGGACGGTAGCACTGGGTGATGGGTGAGCGAAACAGCTCCGATTGAGTTTCGGGTCTTGAGCCGCGAGTTTCGAGTCAGGCGCGTGGGACGATGCTGCCCGATGTCATGGCGAGTAGACTTAACGCTGTTATGTCGAGCGAAGTCACTATCCCTGTTGTTGAAGCTGTGAGCGCGAACGAAGCGCCTGTATCCACCATTGCCACGATTGGCCAGCATGAAGGGCAGCGTGTGACGCTGCGCGGCTGGCTGTATAACCTGCGCAGTTCGGGCAAGCTTTTGTTCCCGACGTTCCGTGATGGGTCGGGGACGATCCAGGGCATTGTGCCGAAGGCGGCGGTGCCGGAGATTGTGTTCGAGACGCTGAAGGGGCTGACGCTGGAGTCGAGCGTGGTCGTTACGGGCAAGGTGCGGGCGGACTCGCGGGCTCCTTCGGGCTATGAGCTCGATGTTGAGGATGTGACGGTGACGCAGCGCGTGGATGATGCGAACCCGTTTCCGATTCAGTTGAAGGAGGCGGGCGTTGAGTTCCTGATGGAGCATCGGCACCTGTGGGTGAGGACGCCGCGGCAGTCGGCGATTCTGCGGGTGCGGGCGACGATCATGCGCGCGGCGGCGGAGTACTTCGACACGAATGGGTATACAAGGACCGATCCGCCGATCCTTACGCCGAACGCCTGCGAGGGAACGAGCGAGTTGTTCGAGATGGATTACTTCGATGACGAGAAGGCGTATCTGACCCAGAGCGGACAGCTGTACATCGAAGCGACGGCGCTGGCGCTGGGCAAGGTGTACTCGTTTGGGCCGACGTTCCGCGCGGAGAAGTCGAAGACGCGGCGGCACCTGACGGAGTTCTGGATGATCGAGCCGGAGGTCGCGTACATGGACCTCGAAGGGCTGATGGAGATGGCCGAGGGGTTTCTGCGGCACATCGTGACGAAGGTGCTGGAGACGCATCGTGGTGCGGACCTGAAGCTGATCGGTAAGGATGAAGCGAAGCTGGAGGCGATCATCGCGGAGGGTGCGTTCCCGAAGCTGACGTACGACGAAGCCCACGCGATGCTGAAGGATGCGTATGCGGCGGGCAAGATCGAGAAGCCGCATGAGTATGGCGATGACTTTGGGTCGCCCGATGAGACGTATATCTCGAGCCAGTACGATAAGCCGGTGATGGTGCATCGTTATCCCGCGGCGGTGAAGGCCTTCTACATGCAGCCAGATCCGAAGGACCCGGCGAAGGCGTTGTGTGTGGATGTGCTGGCGCCCGAAGGGTACGGGGAGATCATCGGGGGGTCGCAGCGCGTGGACTCGTATGACCTGCTGAAGAAGCGCATCGAAGCGCATGGGCTGCCGTTGGCGGCGTTCCAGTGGTACCTCGATCTGCGCAAGTATGGCAGCGTGCCCCACTCGGGATTTGGGATGGGGATTGAGCGCTGCGTGGCGTGGCTGTGCGGGCTGGAGCACGTGCGCGAGACGATTCCGTTTGCGCGGACGCTGAACCGGATTTATCCGTAGGCTGGGCTTGGTGAAGAGTGTGAGAGGGACGGGCTTCGGCTCGTCCCTTTGCTTTGCTGCGTCAGGCCAAGCTTTCTTCTGTAGAGGTACGAGGGGAACAGGTTTGAGCGATGAGGAACTGCTGCGCGGATTTCTATCTCCGGAGCGGGAATGTGTCACTGCGATTTGCGAATGCTGCGAGTTAGAGAAAATAATCCGATAAATGGCTTGCTATTTCTTCGTGGCGATGTCACAGTAAGTCCTGCGTAGGAGTTGGTCCGATGAAGCAGACGAATCACAATTCGATGCGTTGGTCGCTGGAAGGCTATTGCTTTCCAGCCGATCGCCGGACCCTGCTCCATAACCGGTCCTAGCCCTTGGCGGATCGACCTACGCAAGCACGAAACACACACAAAAACTGAATAGCTTTTATGTACCAGGACCGCGCCTGAGTGGTGTAGAGTGCGGCTTTCTTCGACTGTGACTCGATTGCAAAGCAGCTGTACTCGTTTGTTCCCTCAGGTAGGGGCCTGTCCGCCAGTGGTGAAGTTCAGGGTTACTTCTGGGCAAATCCTTCGGGATGGGGTTCAACTCCCCGCGCTCTGAACGTTGATTCCCTGGCGTGACGTGCAGCTCTTGCTGCGTGTGCGGAGAAGTGCGTTTGTATGAGATAGCTTCCAGTGGTGATAGAGGGGAGTTACTGCCAGCTCGCTATGGCGAGTTAGCGCTGTGCGTCAGCCGGGCTGCGCCCGGTTAGCGTGTGCGTGAAATTCAAGTTTGGCCGGTGGTGTAGAGGACAGTTCCTTCGCTTATCACGCGGGTGGTCGCAGGTTCGAATCCTGCCGTGAGCTGCGGCTCGCGTAGCTCAGTGGTAGAGCACCCATACTGTTTTCGTTTTGTTCCCCGGCTATAAGACTCCAGCCAATGGGCTGGAGGGTAACGAAGTTCGCCATGGTGGTTCACCGGGTGATGAAGGGTGCGACTGGCGCTCTCATCGCGTTGTGGTGGCGCCATGGTGAAGCCCAGGCCTTATGAGAGGCCTGGGCCCCCCGGTGTCGTCATTGGGGCTTCAAGACGATCAGGTTCTCTAACAGGCTTCGCCGGTGGCGAAGACGACGGGTACTTCATCGGTAGAGCGCCGCTATAGACGCGGAGGAGCAGGTTCGACCCCTGCCCTGTACGTAAGCAGAGCAACGTGCGTGCAGGTAGCTATTCCCGTTGTCGCCAATTCCCCGGCGAGAGATGCAGGAACGCAGTATCAACAGCAACGCAAGAGCAACCAAGGAATACCGCACCGTTGAAGGGAGGTGCGACCATGAAGCTGAATATTTTGAAGCTGGCACACCTTGTTCGTCCGCGTCCGCGTACGTATGAGGGAGCGCCGGCGTTGACGATCACTCCTGAGCAGGCGCTGCGGCGCTCTGTGATGGCGAGCATGCTGTGGGAGAGCGAGTTCTACGAGAGCGGTGAGACGATTGCCGCGCGGATTCGCTCGCTCGTTCCGCAGGTGGATGCGGAGCAGGTGGCTGCGATTGCAGTGGAGGCGCGCTCGGCGATGAAGCTGCGTCACGCGCCGCTACTGGTGGTTCGCGAGATGGCTCGCTATGCCACGCACCGTGGGCTGGTGGGCGAGGTGCTGCCTCGCGTGATCCAGCGTGCGGATGAGCTGGCGGAGTTTGTTGCGATCTACTGGGCCGAGGGTAAGGTTCCGTTGTCGGGCCAGGTGAAGAAGGGCCTGGCGGCGACGTTCCCGAAGTTCGATGAGTATGCGCTCGCGAAGTACGACCGGGCAAGTGTTGTCAGGCTGAGGGATGTGTTGTTTCTGTGCCACGCGAAGCCGCGTGATGCGGAGCAGGCGGCGGTGTGGAAGCGGCTGGTCGATGGCGAGCTGGCGACGCCGGACACGTGGGAGGTTGCGCTCTCGAGTGGGGGCGACAAGCGGGCGCACTGGTCGCGGTTGCTCTCGGAGCGCAAGCTGGGTGCGCTGGCGCTGCTGCGCAACCTGCGGAACATGCAGGCTGCGGGCGTCGACGAGCGGCTGGTGCTGGGTGCGCTGGCCACGATGAAGACGGATCGTGTGCTGCCGTTCCGATTCCTGGCTGCTGCGCGGTATGCGCCGCAGTGGGAAGAGGCGCTGGAGGCGGCTATGTTCCGGGCGCTTGCGGATGTCCCGAAGTTGCCGGGACGTACGGTGGTGCTGGTCGACGTGTCGGGTTCGATGACGGACCGTCTGTCCGGGCGCAACGAGATGCGGCGCACGGATGCGGCGTATGGTCTTGCGGTGTTGCTGCGCGAGATGTGCGAGCGGGTGGCTGTGTACACCTTCTCGAACACGCTGAAGCTGGTGCCTGCGCGTCGTGGGTTTGGGCTGCGCGATGCGATGGACGCCAGCCAGCCGCACATGGCGACGTACCTTGGCTCGGCGCTGGACCGGATCGAAGAGCGGTACGACCGGATCATCGTCGTGACGGACGAGCAGTCGCATGACCGCGTGCCTGCGCCGAAGGGCAAGGGCTACGTGATCAATGTGGCCAGCGCGAAGAACGGCGTGGGGTACGGTGCGTGGATGCACATCGACGGCTTCAGCGAGGCTGTTGTGGAGTACATCCGCGCGATGGAGGAGCAGGCCGCGGCTTAGGCTGCGGCTCGCTTCCGGGTAAGGAAAAGCCGCCGTGGTCTGGTCCTCGAAAGAGGGCCGGGCTGCGGCGGCTTTGTTGTTTTGAGCTGTAGAGGGGCGAGGTCTTCAGGTGGACAGGTGCGAGTGGATCTGTTGAGCGATGAGCTTCGAGCTGATGAGCGATGCGGGGAAGATGTTGCGTACGCGCTACTTCTCGGAGGCGCTGGGGGGAGTGATGCCCTTGAGGCGCATGTAGGTGGCGAGCTGGGCGTACTGCTCGTTGTCATGCGAGACGTTGCCCCAGAGGAGGCTGACGCGGGTGCGCTTGACGGGGCCGGCGGAGAGCAGGTCGAGTGCGTTGGCGTCTGTGATGGAGGCGTAGGCCTTGTCGCAGGCGTCGAAGGAGGCTTTAAGGGCGGCGACGATCTCGGGCTTGGGGGCGGTCTCGGCGGGGGTCTTCGCCATTTCGGCGGTGGGTGTGCCGTTGACGATGCCGCAGCTGCGGACCTGGGCCTCGATGACGTGGGTGAGGATGCGGGCGAAGACGCGGATGTCGGGTGTGGGCTTGTAGCTGTAGAGGTCGGCGGGCATCTTGTCGGCGGACTTGAGGATGTTGTCTTTGAGGCCGGTGTAGCTGCGATTGACTTCGGGCCCGACGCCGGGGGTGGGTGGAGCGGACTGGGCGGATGCCATCGAAGGGGCGAGGACACAGACGGCTGCTGCGGCGAGAAGCGTGGGACGCATGTTGGATTTTCCTCGGGAACAGGGTACGCAGAGCTTGGACGGGGGACAACAGGATTCGTTGGGTGAGTTTCCACGAGATTTCTGCGAACCCACATCTCAGAGGCGAGATGTGGGGCACTAGCTGTGGAGTCTCAACAGGTTGTTCTGGTCGAGAGCTGATCGGCTGATCGGTGGCGACAGGCCTAAGCTAGCATGCGGCCGATGCCAGTTGTACTGGTGCAGCCAGGGGCGGAGTTCCTGGCTGCGTTCGTTTGAGTTTTGGTATGTGCGGGCGTAGGCCGATTCGCGCAGTGCGGTTTGGATGAAGCATTTGCCCTTGCCGTTGGTGCGTGGGGTGTAAGGCCGGGTGAAGCGATGCTTGAGTCCGAGTTTGCGGCAGGCTGTGGCCATGGCATGCGAGCGATAGGCTGGCCCATTGTCGGTGAGGATGGCCTTGAAGCGGATGCCAAGCCTCGCATAGTGGGCTAGCGCAGCGTCGAGGAAGTGCAGCACCGAAGCCTTTGTTTCATCCGGATAGATCGCCGAGAAGGCGATGCGCGAGTGATCGTCGATGGCCACATGGACATACTCCCAGCCCGCGCCTTCGACCGAGTCCTGGCGGTTGCCGGTGACGCGATGCGACGGCCTGACGATGCGGCCCAGCTTCTTGATGTCCAGATGCAGAAGGTCGCCGCATGTTCGTAGCGCTGCACCACAGGGCGAGGCTCCAGATCGCGTATCCGGCTTAGCTTCAGCCGGCGCAGGATGCGGCTCACCGTGGCCCGGCTCAGACCCGTCTGCTGCGCGATCCGCAACCCCGTCCAACGGTCCCGCCGTAAGGTCTCAACACGCTGTACCAACTCGTCGGTGGTGGGCTTCCGCAGCCGATGCGGGCGCGAACTGCGGTCCCCCAGACCCGCCGCACCAGCTTCGCGATACCGCCGAACCCACTTCGCCGCTGTCTTCGCGCTCACGTTGAAGCTGGCCGCGGCCAGCTTCAACGTGAGACCTTCTCCCAAAACCCGCTTCGCAAGTTGCTCTCGACCAAACAACGTCAGTCGGGCACGCTGGTGGTAGTCCATCGGACCTCCTGATCCTCTGCGTCTTCGCAAACACAGCTAATCAGTTCTCGATCCGATGGACAACCTATTGAAACCTCACAACTAGAAGGCTCTCATGCGCGGGTTCTTATGCGCTGTAGAGGGGCGAGGTCTCCAGGTGAGCAGGTGCGAGGAACTCTGTTGAGCTACGAGCCGCGAGGGATTGAGCTATGAGGTCTCAGACTTGTCCCACCTGGCACATCGGTTCTGCGAGATCAGACGAGGGGTTTGAGCTGGGTGCCCATGAGGTCGATGGAATGGAGGACCTTGTCGTGGGAGAGCATGCCGCCGGAGATCATGAAGGTGACGCGGGAGATGCCGCCGAGAGCTTCGGAGAAGCGCTTGATCTTGGCAGCGACTGTCTGGGGCGAGCCGACGAGGAAGGCCCCGGTGGGGCCTCGCTGGGCGTCGAAGGCGGCGCGGGTGGTGGGTCCCCACCCGCGTTCGCGGCCGATGCGGGAGAAGGTGTGCTGGTAGGCGGGCCAGAGCTCGTCGGCGGCCTGGTCGTCGGTGTCAGCGAGGTAGCCGATGCAGTGGAGGGCGACGTCGAGGGTGGCGCGGTCGTGTCCGGCGCGCTCGGCGGCCTGGTAGTAGAGGTCGACGAGGGGGCGGAAGCGGTGGGGTTCGCCGCCGATGACGGCGACGGTGAGCGGGAGGCCGAGGGCCCCGGCGCGGGCGAAGGAGGCAGGTGTGCCGCCGACTCCGAGGCGAATGGGGAGCGGGTTCTGCACGGGGCGGGGCCAGACTCCCTGGCCGGTGAGCGAAGCGCGGTGCTGGCCTTCCCAGTGGACGTGGACCTCGTCGCGGAGGGCGAGCAGGAGGTCGAGCTTCTCGGCGAAGAGCTCGTCGTAGAACTTCGTATCGTAGCCGAAGAGCGGGTAGGACTCGATGAAGGAGCCGCGGCCGACGATGATCTCGGCGCGGCCGTTGGAGATGAGGTCGAGGGTGGCGAACTGCTGGAAGACGCGGACGGGGTCGTCGGAGGAGAGGACCGTGACGGCGCTGGCGAGGCGGATGTTCTTCGTGCGAGCGGCGATGGCGGCGAGCAGGATCGCGGGTGCGCTGGCGACGTACTCCTCGCGATGGTGTTCACCGATGGCGTAGAGGTCGAGGCCGACGCGGTCGGCGAGCTCGGCCTCTTCGAGGAGCTGGGCGACGCGTTCCGCGGAGTTGCGGGCGAGGGGGTCGTTGGGAGTGACGACGCGCTCGACGAAGGTATCGATTCCGATCTGCATGAGGTTATGGATGAGGGAGAAGGGACTTGCGATCCTTTGAGATCCTGCGAACCCACGTCTCAGAAGCGAGACGTGGGGTACCCGTCGGCGTGGCATTTGTTGCCGGGTGGATGGAAAGGATGCGGATTGGGTCGCGGGTTTTGGGCATCGGGTTTCGGGTTCTTGAAAACGACGGCGTTATGGGGGCGGGATATGCTTCCAGAGATGATCGTTGGAGTTGTAATGATGGATCTTCCGCCGGCGCGTGCGTTTGTGGAGCACACGGTGCTCTATTTGCGGCAGGCGACGGTGGTTCGGCTGGTGATTGCGCTCGCGCTGGGCGTTTGCATCGGGGCGGAGCGGCAGTGGAGGCAGCGCGCGGCGGGGTTGCGAACGAACACGCTGGTTTGCCTGGGCGCGGCGACGTTTGTGGACCTTGGGTTGTCGGTCGCGCCGAACACAACGCAGGTGATTGCGTACGTGGTGTCGGGAGTGGGGTTCCTGGGCGCGGGCGCGATCATGAAGGACGGTGCGAACGTGAGGGGGCTGAATACGGCGGCGACGTTGTGGTGCTCGGCGGCGGTGGGAGCCTGTGTGGGTGCGGGTGAGCTGCTGGATGCGGTGTTCGTGACGGCTTTGCTGATAGGGATCAACTCGGGGCTGAGGCCGCTGTCGCGGTATATCGACCAGAAGTCGCTGGCGGCGCTGAATCCTCATGTGCTGTACCGGCTGAGGATGCTGTGCGAGCAAGGGCATGAGCAGGAAGCGGAGGAAGCGCTGACGAAGGGTGTGGAGTATCACTCGCTGGTCCTGACGACGTTGCGAACCGAGAAGAACGAGGAGACCCAAACGGTGTTGTTTCAGGCTCTGCTGGAGTCGCACGCAGGGGACAACGCGGCGCTGCAGGAGCTGGCGAGCGAGCTAAGGCGGCTGCCTTGGGTGGAGTCGGTGGATGTAACGGGAACGGATCCGGAGGCGGAGTAGGGCTTTGGAACTGGGGATCAGATGCCAGACTCCAGTTGGCCAGATGCCAGTGAACCCTGGCCGCATGTTCCAATAGAGATGAAGGAATTTTGAGAGAACTATGCCATTGAATTGTGGAATCGTAGGGCTGCCGAATGTGGGCAAGTCCACCATCTTTAACGCGTTGACGTCTGCCGAGGCGCAGGCTGCGAACTATCCGTTCTGCACGATCGATCCGAACGTGGGCATTGTGCCTGTTCCGGATGCGCGCATGGACCGCATCGTGACGATGGTGAAGCCGAACTCGATCGTGCCGACGACGATGGAGTTTGTGGACATTGCGGGCATCGTGGAGGGCGCGAGCAAGGGTGAGGGGCTGGGAAACCAGTTTCTGTCGCACATCCGGCAGACGGACGCGATTCTGCACGTGGTGCGGTGCTTTGCGGACGACGAGGTGATCCACGTGGCGGGCAAGGTGGACCCGCTGAGCGACATCGACGTGATCAACACGGAGCTGATGCTGGCGGATCTCGACACCGTGGAGAAGCGTGCCGCAAAGTCAGAGAAGATTGCCAAGAGCGCGAGCGCGACGCCGGCGCAGAAGAGCGAGTGGTCGGCGATCACGAAGCTGCGCGAGACGCTGGGTGCGGGCAAGCCGGCTCGGGTGGTGGAGCTGGCGGACGACGAGAAGCTCGCGGCGCGGGACCTTTTTCTGATTACGATGAAGCCGATGCTGTATGTGGCGAACGTGGATGATGCGTCGCTGGCGAACGGCAATGCGTACACGGAGAAGGTGAAGGCGCGTGCGGCCGAAGAGGGCAGCGAGGTGGTGCTGATCTGCGGCGCGATGGAGGCGGAGATCTCGCAGCTGGACCCAGAGGAGCGCAAGGATTTCCTTGCGGAGCTGGGAATGGAGGAGCCGGGGCTGAACCGGTTGATCCATGCGGCGTATCGCTTGCTGGGGTTGATCACGTACTTCACGTCGGGCGTGCAGGAGGTAAGGGCGTGGACGATCAAGCGCGGCACGAAGGCTCCTGGAGCGGCGGGCGTGATCCACTCGGACTTCGAGCGTGGGTTTATCAAAGCGGACTGCTACGCGTGCGAAGACCTGTTCCGGCTGGGGAGTGAGCAGGCGGTGAAGGAAGCAGGGCTGCTGCGGTCGGAAGGCAAGGAATATGTGGTGAAGGACGGGGATATCTTGTTCTTCAAGTTCAATGTGTAGGGGCAGACAGTACAGGGTAGTGAATAGAGGGCTTCGTCCGCTGTGCGGGCGGGGCCTTTCTTCACTTGGGGAGACAGAGCTAAAGCTGTAGAGGGGCGAGGTTGCCAGGTGTGGACGGGAGAGGAACTCTGTTGAGCTATGGGCTGCGAGGGGTAGAGCTACGAGAAGATGCTGCGGGGATCATTGCAGCCAGAGACGGAAAGCTTTCAGCAGGATGGTGGGTTGGTTGAAGCCGGAATAGCGCAGGATTGAGCTTCGAGTTACGGGTTTTGAGTTTTCGGTTGATGCGTGTGGGAGGAGGGGTAGGCTGTGGGAATGGCGAAGAAGAAGCTACGGGTGGGTGTGTTGTTTGGGGGCAAGAGCGGCGAGCATGAGGTGTCGCTGCGGTCGGCGCGGTCGATTCTGAAGGCGATCGACCGGAAGAAGTACGACGTGGTGGAGCTGGGCATCGGCAAGGATGGGCGATGGCTGCAGGGGGCGGAGGCGCAGGGGTTGCTGGGTGGCTCCGCCGACGAGAAGCAGGTCCTTCGCTCCGCTCAGGATGACAACGCAGGTGGCGGGCTGACGATTGCTGCGGCTGCGGCGGAGCCGGGTGCTACGACGGGGCTGGATATCGTCTTCCCGGTGCTGCATGGCACGTTCGGTGAGGATGGGACGATCCAGGGGTTGTTTGAGCTGGCCGATATAGCGTATGTGGGCTCGGGTGTGCTGGGGTCGGCCGCGGGCATGGACAAGGACGTGATGAAACGGCTGTTCAAGGCTGCGGGGCTCCCGATCACGCCGCACGTGACGGTGCTGCGCGCGGAGTGGAAGGCCGATGCGAGGAAGGTTCGCAAGCAGATTGAGAAGACGCTGGTGTACCCGGTGTTTGTGAAGCCGGCGAACCTGGGCAGCTCGGTGGGGATCAGCAAGGTGCATGATCGCAGCGAGCTGGATGCGGCGATGGACCTGGCGGCAGGCTTCGACCGGAAGATCGTGGTGGAGCAGGGTGTTGGCGGCCCGGGGGTGAAGCCTCGGGAGCTGGAGATTGCGGTGCTGGGCAACGATGTCGTCGAGGCGAGCGTTGTGGGTGAGATTGTGCCGGCGAAGGAGTTCTACGACTACGAGGCCAAGTACGAGCTGGATGGGCCGGACGAGAGCGTTTCGATTATCCCTGCGAAGCTGACCAAGGCGGAGGAGAAGAAGATCCGCGCGATGGCGATTGAGGCCTTCAAGGCTTGCGATCTGGCTGGGTTGGCGCGGGTGGACTTCCTGATGGCGCCGGCGACGAAGGGTAAGAAGGGTAAGCCCGCAGAGTTTGTGTTGAACGAGGTGAACACCATGCCGGGGTTTACGTCGATCAGCATGTACCCGAAGCTTTGGGGCGCGAGCGGGTTGAAGTATACGAAGCTTATCGACCGGTTGATTGCGCTGGGGATGGAGCGGCACGCGGAGAAGCTGCAGACGCGGTTTAGCAAGTAGCTTGAGGCAGCGGCTTCGCCGTTAGCGGGCTTTCGCCCCGCAGCGCTTCGCGTTAGCGGCTTCGCCGATAGCGGATCTCGGAGTTTTGGAGAGTTTGTGCGACGTCGTGAGGTGCTGAAGGGTGTGGTTCCAGCGGTGGTTTGTGCAGCTTTGCCTGCTGCAGCCACTTCTTCGGCCGGGTCGCGCAATGATCGAGGGTGTTGGCTGGGGCAGATGGAGCGGGTTGCGTATCCTGTGCTGGATGCGTTGAGCCGGGGCAGGCTGAAGGCGACGATGCCGGTGGAGTGCGCCAAAGGCATGGAGGCCAGCCGCAGGCGGACGACGTACCTCGAAGCGGTGGGGCGGTTGCTGAGCGGGATCGCGCCGTGGCTGGAGCATGGGCCGACGGTGGGCGCCGCGGGTGAGCTGCGATCGCGATACGTCGCGATGGCGCAGGCGGGGCTCGGGGTGGGGCTGGATGCGGGGTCTCCGGATGCGCTGGAGTTTGGGGCGGAAGGGCAGAACGTGGTGGATGCGGCGTTTTTGTCGCTGGCGGTGTTGCGAGCTCCGACGGTCTTGCGGGAGCAGCTGCCAGCGAGGGTGAGAGCGCAGTTGGCGGAAGCACTGAGGACGACGCGTAAGTTCTCGCTGCCATTCAACAACTGGTTGCTGTTTGCGGCGTGTATCGAGGCGGCTCTGCATGCGATGGGCGAAGCGTGGGACCGGGTGCGCGTGGAGTTCGCGCTACGGGAGCACGCGAGCTGGTACGTCGGCGATGGGGTGTACGGCGATGGACCGCGGTATCACGCGGACTACTACGACTCCTTCGTGATTCATCCGTTTCTGCTGGCTGTCCTGGAAGAGATGAAGGGTGAGAGCAAGGCGTGGGCGGCGATGCTCGAGGACGAACGAGCGCGGGCGCGGCGGTATGCGGCGATCCAGGAGCGGATGATTGCTCCGGATGGAACGTATCCGGTGGTGGGGCGGTCGATGACGTACCGGTGTGGGGCGTTTCATTTGCTGGCAGACGCGGCGTTGCGGGGGATGTTGCCGGAGGGGGTGAGCCCGGAGCAGGTGCGGTGCGGGCTCGCTGCGGTCATGGAAAAGACATTGGGAGCGGCGGGGACGTTCGATGCGAAGGGGTGGCTGACGATCGGGGTTGCGGGGCACCAGCCGGCGCTGGGTGAGACGTACATTTCGACCGGGAGCCTGTACCTGTGTTCGGAGGTGTTTCTGCCGCTTGGTCTCGCTGAGTCGGATCGGTTCTGGTCGTGTGGGGATGTGCGCTGGACATCGCAGAAGGTGTGGGCGGGTGAGGATGTTCCCGCAGACCATGCGCTGGAAGGGTAAGGCTTGATGCGGAAGAGCGCGTGATCGGGTTTCGGGGCATGGGTTTCGGGTTCTGGGTTGGGGGTTCAGCTTCCAGATTCCAGAGGGCCAGATGCCAGTCCGGATGTTGTTGCCGGAGAGCTACCATAGAGGGATGAGCAGCGGAAAGACTTTGAGTCTGGCGGATGTGCTTGCGGCGCGCGAGCGGCTGGCCGGATCGATCTATTACTCGCCCTGTGCGCACTCGCGGACGTTGACGCGGCTGACGGGGCAGGATGTGTACCTGAAGCTCGAGAACCTGCAGATGACGGGCAGCTTCAAGGAGCGCGGTGCGCTGAACAAGATTGCGACGCTGACAGCGGAGCAGGCTGCGCGCGGCGTGGTGGCGGCTTCGGCGGGCAATCATGCGCAGGGCGTGGCGTATCACGCGACGCAGCGTGGGATTCGTGCGGTGATTGTGATGCCGCTGACGACTCCGCTGGTGAAGGTGCAGGCGACGCGCGGGTTTGGCGCGGAGGTGGTGCTGCATGGCGCAAATTACGACGCGGCGTGCGACGAAGCAATGCGGCTTTGCAAAGAGCAGGGGATGGTGTTCATCCACCCGTTCGATGACCCGCTGGTGATGGCGGGGCAGGGCACGATCGGGCTGGAGCTGCTGGAGCAGGTCGAGGGGCTTGAGGCCGTTGTGGTTCCGATCGGTGGCGGTGGGCTGATTGGCGGCATCGCGTGCGCGGTGAAGGAGTCGAACCCTAAGATTCGCGTGGTGGGCGTGCAGACGGCGCGGCTGCCGTCGATGCAGGCGGCGGTCCGCGGGCATGGCCCGATGACGCTGGAGCCGGGGACGACGATTGCGGACGGCATTGCGGTGCGCCGTGCGGGTGACGTGACGTATCCGGTGGTGGCGAAGTATGTCGACGAGATCGTCACAGTGGACGAGGATGAGATCGCGAGCGCGATCCTGACGCTGCTGGAGCGCGAGAAGACGCTGGCCGAAGGTGCTGGCGCTACGGCGCTGGCTGCACTGCTGCAGAAGCGGACGTCGCTGCCGAAGGGCACGAAGACGGCCGTGCTGGTGTGCGGCGGCAATATCGATGTGACGCTGCTGAGCAGGATCATCGAGCGAGGCCTGGTGCAGGATGGGCGTATGATCCGGCTGCGGATTCATCTGCTGGACAAGCCAGGAGCGCTGCTGGAGCTGACGGAGATCATTGCGAATCACCGCGTGAACATTGTGGATACGCTGTATAACCGGGCCTACTACGGCGTGAACCTGGGAGATACGACGATCGATATCACGATGGAGACGCGTGGGCGCGAGCAGGTGGATGAGTTGCTTGCAGCGCTGACGCGCGAGGGATATCGGCACAGCCGGGTGCTGTAGGGGCAGCGGCGGTGCCGGTAGCCGCGCGCTGCGCGGATAGCGCTTTGCGTTAGCGGCTTCGGCGTTCGTGGGCCTGCGATCGCGGCGCTTCGAAAGATGTAAGCGCAAATTTGCTTGTGTCGCCGCAGGGCGCGTGTATTCTCTCTTGCACAGACGTAGTTACGGATTCCTGGTGCGGTCGAGAGGTATGCGATGGGATTTCTTGGGCGGACGTTAGCGGTTCTGCTGGTGTTGTACGGTCTGGTGTTCGTGGTGGCCGACCTGGCCTTGCTGCATGCCGATGCTCCGCTTTGGGTGGGGTTCGCGTTTGCGGTGGCCTTCATCGGGCTGCAGTACGTGGCGGCTCCGTGGTTGATCGAGCGGGTGTTCTCGATCGACTTCAGTGCAGACGCCATGCCTGCGGCGCAGCGTGAGTTCATTGAAAGCCTGTGTAAGCAGCGCGGGATTCCTGTGCCGCGGATGGGCGTGATCTATAGCGGCACTCCGAATGCATTTGCGTTCGGCAGGTTGCGGCGAGACGCGCGGATCGTGGTGACCGAGGGCTTGCTGAAGATCTGCAGCGAGGAAGAAGCGAATGCGGTGTTGGCGCATGAGCTGGGGCACATCGCGCACTATGATTTTGCGGTGATGACGCTGGGGGCGCTGGCTCCGCTGCTGCTGTACCAGGTGTACGTGTGGACACGGAGCGTGAGTAATCTGCGGATCGTGAGCTATGCTGCGTATGTCTCGTACTGGGTGGGTCAGTTCCTGGTGATGTTTCTGAGCAGGACACGGGAGTATGGAGCGGATCACTTCTCGGCTGAAGTGACGCGTACGCCATCGGCGTTGAGCTCGGCGCTGATGAAGATTGCCTACGGCATGGTGAAGGAGCGCAGCGAAGCGCTGGAGGCCAAGGCTGATAAGGGCGCGTCCAAGGACACGAAGAAGGACGCGGAGCGGAGCCTGCAACTGGGGACGCAGCTGGGGCTGATGGGGATCTCGGCTGCGAGCGGAGGCGAGGCGCTGATGCTGGCTACCAACGCTGACGAGGCCGCGCGGGTGATGCGCTGGGACCTGGTGAATCCGTGGGCGAAGGTGTATGAGCTGAACTCGACGCATCCGCTTACGGCGCTGCGCCTGAAGGCGCTGAACAAGGAAGCGGTGAAGCTGGGACAGGAGCCGGCGTATCCGTTGCCGGAGGATGCGCGGAAGGTGAACTGGGTAGGCTTCCCGATCGAGTTCGTGGTGTGGGCGCTGCCGTATGCGCTGGGCTTCCTTCTGCTGAGCTATGCGTGGGTGGGGCGGAAGCTGCCACTGGATCTTCCGGAGAAGACACTACCGCTGATGGTGATTGCGCTGGGCGCGACGTGGGCGGTCCGGATTGCTTACCGGTATCACGGGAGCTTCAAGGCGGCGAAGGTACAGGATCTGCTGGAGGATGTGACGGTATCGCAGATGCGGCCGCGGGCGGTGCAGATCGAAGGCGAGGTGATTGGCAATGGTGTGCCGGGGGCATTCTGGAGCCCCGACCTGGTGCTGCAGGATGACTCGGGGATGATGTATTTGCTGTATCGCTCGAGCGTGCCGCTTGGGCGGCTGTTCTTCGCTATGACGAGCGTGAACCGGTTGATCGGGAACCGCGTGACGGTGCAGGGCTGGTATCGGCGCGGGCTGAAGCCTTACGTGGAGATGGCGCGGGTCGAGGCCAAGGTGGTGAAGAACAGCGGCTCGGGGATGATTACGCTCTTCGGCAAGCGCGAGGATGGAAGCGAAGCTCCCGTAGAGTACGAGACGCTGGTGGAGCGGAGCTACTCGCGGTGGATTCAGACTGCGGCGGCAGGAGCTTGCGTGGCGGGTGGAGTGATCTGGTTGCTGAACGTGGTTTAGAAAGACTTGATTCGGCTTCGGGTTTCGGGTCGCGAGTTCAGGCGAGTTGTGAGGCTGACGTCAGGATGAGGCGGAGGTCGCGTAGGTTATTGCCGGTGGGGCCGGTGAGGATCTGGGCGTCGAGCGCGCGGAGCAGGGGAGCGGTGTTGAACTGCTCGAGGGCTTCGTGAGGATCGAGGCCTAGTGAGCTGGCGCGGGCGACAGTCGTCTGATCGCAGATGGCTCCAGCGGCGAGGCTGTGACCGTCGATGCCATCCGAGCCAGCACTGAGGACTGTGGTGGGTTGGCGACGGCGCGATAGCTCGGTTGCGGCGTAGAGGGCGAACTGTTGGTTGCGTCCACCTTCTCCGGGATTCGAGCCGAGAGGCACGGCGATCTCTCCAGTGTTGATGAGGCAGGTGAGTGGGTGGATAGTCGCGAGCGCGGCACTGCGGTTGAGCAGGTGCGTGGCGACGTCGCGATAGTCGAACTCGGGGTTTGCAGAGGTGCCTTCGGAGATGGGATCGATTTCAGTATGGAAGCCCAGGGAGCGGGCGGCTTCGGCGGCGGCCTGAGCAAGGTCGCGCGAGGAGAGCAGGGTGGAGTGCAAAGCGTGGGCGAAGGCTGGATCGCCGGGCTTGAGGGTTTCGGGGGTGTTGCTGGAGGAGAAGACGTCGATGACGGCTGCAGGGAGCGGCGGTGCGCTGGGGCGGGAGGCGAGATCGGCGATGAGCTTGCGGCAGTCGGCGAGGGTGGTTGGATCGGGCAGCGTTGGGCCGGAGGCGATGACGTCTTCACGGCCAGGTGGGACGTCGGAGGCGAGGAGGGTGATGTGAGCGGCGGCGTGTTGTGCCGCGGCGGCGAGGCGGCCCCCTTTGACGGCAGAGAGGTGCTTGCGGAGGGCGTTCATCGCATCGATGGGAAGGCCGGCGGCGACTAAGGCGCGGTGGAAGGCGGCTAGGTCGTCGAGGGTGATGGCGGGCGAGAGTGGGAGCTCGACCATGGCAGAGGCGCCACCGGAGATGAGGAAGAGCACCAGCGTGCGTGGCGTGGCGCGGGCGAGGTCGTCGAGGATGACGCGGGCGGCGTGGAAGGCGTTGGTGGTGGGTGTGGGGTGGTCGCCGGGGAGGTAAAGGGTGTTGCGTGTGCTGGCTTCGCGGGGGAGTGTGGCGGGAGGAGCGACGACGATCGAGGTCGTGGCAAACGTGCTGCCGAGTGCCGACAGTGCGGCCTGGTGCATGGGGACGGCGGCTTTGCCGATTGCGATGAGGAGAATGTTGTCGAGCTCGTCGAGCGGCAGCGTCCGGTCTGCAAGGGTAATGGCGCCCGGAGCGATGCGGATCGCGCGTGCGACGGCGGCGCGGACATCACAGGCCTGGAGTGCGCGGTGGAAGATGGTGCGCGCAAAGGTGCGGAGGTCGGACACGGGGTGAAGGGTAGCAGATTGGGTGTGGCCGAGCCTCGTTTGAGTGCCGAAGTGCGAGAGGGAACTGCGAGAGGGAACGATGCCGAATGAGTTTCGGGTTGCGAGCTGCGGGTTTCGGGTTTGGGATCTGGAGATTGAGGGAGGGGAAGCTGGGGCGCTACCGGTTGGCTTTGTTGTCGGGCATGTTTCGTAATGCGATGGCATTCTTAGAGCGAGAGGTCTGAATGAAGCTGCTGACGATTCTGCTGTTGGTGCTGCTGGCGGTGGCCGGGATAGGCGCGTTTGAGCTGTTGATGCCGTTTGGGCCGCAGAGCGAGCAGTTTGTGGAGGTCGCGCCGGGGACCTCGACGGCGGGGATCGCAAAGCAGATGGAGTCGGCGGGCGTGGTGCGCAGCGCGTGGGTCTTTGGAGCGCTGAAGCTCTGGGAGACGGAGCGGCATGGCCGGCAGACGCTGAAGGCGGGAGAGTATCGGTTCGATCACCCGGACAGCCTGTGGGACGTGTACTGGAGGATCGAGCACGGGGATGTGTTTACCCTGACCGTCGTGATCCCGGAGGGGTACAACATCTTCGATGTGGCTGCGGCGGTGCAGGGCGCGGGGCTGGGTAAAGCGGACGAGTTTCTGGCGGTGGAGAGAAAGCACACCGAGCTGGTGAAGCCGTGGAGCCCGCAGGCAGAGTCGGTGGAAGGGTATTTGTTCCCGGCGACGTACAAGTTTGGCCGGCATGCGACTCCGTTGCTGATGCTGTCGACGATGGTGGCGAAGTTTACGGTCGAGGCGCAGAGGCTGGGGCTGAAGGGCGATGTGAATCGCACCGTGACGATGGCGTCGCTGGCAGAGAAGGAAGTTCACATGGCGAGCGAGCGGCCGGAAGTGGTGGGCGTGTTTGAGAACCGGATAGAGCAAGGGATGCCTCTGCAGACGGATCCGACGGTGATCTATGCGTCGCTGCTGAGGGGGACGTGGACGGGGGTGATCCACCAGAGCGAGTTGAAGGCGGACTCTCCCTACAACACCTATGTGCATGGAGGGCTGCCGCCGGGGCCGATCTGCAACCCGGGGCTGGCAGCGTTGCAGGCTGCGGTGCATCCGGCGAAGACGGAGAACCTGTACTTTGTGGCCGACGCGAACGGGGCGACGAAGTTTGCGAAGAGCCTGAAGGAGCACTCGGATAACGTTGAGGCGTACCGGAAGGCGGCGGGACAGCGGTAGGGAGAGCTTGTCAGGCCAGCTGGTTCGATCCAAGGCAAGGAACGGTCGAGTTTCGGGTTCCGGGTTTTCAGTTGCGGGAGCTGGAAGCTCCCGGAATGGGAATGCTTGTGCTGTGGAAGGCCTGAGCGCAAGAGATTGTGGCGAGGCGCGTTCCGATTTGAACCGAGGAGCCCCTGAGCCTCGTCTGTGGCGAATATTAGGCGAAACTGTTAACGCATAACCTCCATGTTTTCAGTCAACTCCGTGATTCCTTGATGGATGGGCCGCGCGAGCGATGCGGCCAAGATTCGCGTTGACAGCGGTAGGGGGCGCGGCTATAAACGCAGAACTTTCCCGGGTGGTGGATGGGGTGGTCTCGCCCAAAATGGGTGGCCGCCTGATTCCAGTTCGAACTGGGAAAGGACTTGCGTGGCACGGGTCCGGTAACGCTTCTCCCCCGGGAAGGACCCTGGTCAAGTGACAGAAACCGGCGTTTGCTGTGCCGTGGATCGGGCGACTGAGCCGACTGCGAGCGAAGCAAAGGCTGCATGAACCTATGAGCGGGCCCCTCCGACCGATGAAAAATCACCGAGGCCCGCCGAGGAAGGGTTGTGCGTGGAGAAGACCATGAATCGTTTTCGCGTGGAATTGAAGGTGTGTGAAGGCTGCGGTGCGCTTTGGACGCGAGCCGCGACAGATGGTGTGTATTGCCGAGGGTGCGCGGTGTGGCTCTCGGATTTTCCGGCGGCGCGAGTGCGGCGCAAGCCGGGTAGCAAGCGAAAGCCGGCAGCTGTGGCAGGAGGTGCGCGATGAGCAAGTTGCTGGCCTGGAAGACGGTGGCATCGATACGGCCCGAGGGTTGCAACGGGGTCGAAAGCGGGCAGTCCGCGGCTGTGATGGAGGGGACGACGGGCCGGATGGTGTCCACGCTGCCGAGGGTATGGGCAGCGGCGGAGACGGAAGAGGCGGAGCGAACGGTGCCGCAACCGGAGCTGGCGTTCTATCGGAAGTACACGGAGGCGATGTTGCACCGCTACCTGCGGATGTCGATGGAGGCGGGGCGCGTGCCTTCGCTTCTGGGCAGGTCGTTGTTTCGGGGGAATGTGACGAGCTACCGGGTGAAGAGCTTCGAGGACGTGGTGATCTTCTGCTACGACGTGGAGCGGTGCCTGTCGGAGCTCGATGCCGGGGAGCAGGAGCTGATCAAGCGAATCGCGCTGCAGGAGTACACGCAGGGCGAGGCGGCGTCGCTGATGGGGATGAGTCTGCGGAGCTGTATCAGGAGGTATGGTGCGGCGGTCGATCACCTGACGGCGGTGTTTCTCAGGCTGCGCCTGTTGGAGCCGCTGATAGCGTGTCAAGGGCAGCGGTAGGGGGACTTCCGCTCAAACTGCTGAAGGGATGGAACTTGTTGCTTCGATTCCGTTGGCATAGTCACTGGTGCCGGACTGGTATTCTGTAACTGTTGCTGAGGGTGGTGGTGCCTAATGGCCTGCCACCCTCTTTGTATTTGGGGTGGGGATGGCAGGGAAGAGGCGGGCGAGGGAGTCTGGGGAGTCGACGAGCCCAAGGACGGGCGGCAAGAAGGTTGCGGCATCTGATTGCCGGACGTTGATGCAGGAGACCCTGGAGAACGAGTTCGAGGAGATCCTGGGCGCGTTTGTGGTGGCCGCGAAGAAGGGGAGCTCGGCGCATATGAAGCTGGCGACGGAGCTGCTGGAACGAGCGGCAAAGCCGGGAAAGCGGAATGCAGGAAGCGCGTTGCGGTTGCTGCGAGAGCTTGAAGGCGAGGATGTTACGGGCTGAGAAGAAGGTGTTGCAGGCTGACGTTTGGGGTGACCGATGGATTTCTATGTCGGATCAGTGCATCCCCGGAGGTGGGTAGGGAGTCGATATACTGAAGGTCTGGCTGAATGAGGAATTTCAAGGCATTACCGGTCGCCGTGATGGGCGTTTCCCTGGGGTTGACCGGGTGCTTTCACACGACGCGCACGGTGCAGAAGATTCAGGCACCGGAGACGTTCAAGTCGGCGACGGTGCAGGAGCTGGAGCAGCAGGTGTCGGAGCGGGCGGCGGCGATGAAGACGCTGAGCGCTTCGGTGCTGCTGACACTAAGTACGGGCGGCGGCAAAGAGGGCGAGGTCAAGACGTATACCGCGTTTCGCGGGTATATCTTTGTGCGCCAGCCGGCTGACCTGCGGGTGATTCTGCAGCTTCCTGTGCTGGGATCGCGGGCGATGGACATGGTGAGCGACGGGAAGATGTTCACGATGATCATTCCGCCGCGGAACAAGGCGATTGTCGGGACGAATGTAGTGACGAAGCCGTCAGAGAACAAGATGGAGAATCTGCGGCCGCCGGTGTTCCTGGACTCGCTGCTGATTCATGGGATTGAGGCGGACGAGTTTGTGTCGCTGACGGAATCGACGCGGACGCTACCGCCGCAGCCGAAGCAAAAGTTTCTGCTGCAGGAGCCGGACTACGACCTGACGGTGATGAAGCGGAGAGAGGGGAACATTCTCTCACCGACGAGGGTGATCCATATCAGCCGCGTGACGATGTTGCCGTACGAACAGGACATCTACGACGACAAGGGTCGCGTGGAGACGCAGGCTGTGTATGAGAACTACCAGGACTACAACGGCCAACAGTTTCCGGCGCGGGTGACGATCAGCCGGCCGCTGGACGAGTATTCGCTGCAGATCGATGTAACGAAGCTGACGATCAACGACGAACTTATGGATGACCAGTTCGTGCCGCCGAAGATACAACCGGGCATGACGGTGCAGCGAATGAACTGAGGGCTTCGGCTCTCAGTTTTCTTTTGGGGCTCACGCGAGAGATGAGCTGTAGAGGCGCAAGGTATCCAGGCGGGCGGGGGCAAGGGGTCTGTTGAGCTTCGAGCTTTGAGGAAGTGAGCTGCGAGAAGGGACTGGGATTGCCGCACTGGGATTGCAGCACTGGGGACGCGGATCCGGGCGGCTAGAGAAGGCCAGCGCGGTGGGCGTGGGCGGCGATCTGCTGGTTGATTTCGAGGGCGAGGGCGAGGGCGGCGCGTCCGGCTTCGCCGGGGACTCGGGGGGCTGTACGGTGGCGCACGGCTTGGAGGAAGTCTTCGAGTTCGAGGCGGAGGGGTTCGGCGCGCTGGAGTTCGAGTTTCTCCAGGGCCAGGCCGGGTGAGGGGTGTTGAGCGGAAGATGCGAGATGCGAGATGCGAGATGCGGAGCCGGCGGCGAGCATTGCGAGTTGTTCGGGGGTGACTCCGGCGACGTCGATGGTGAGTAGTTCCTGACGGGCGAAGTCGAGCGAGAGGTACTGGCGAGGCTGGAAGAGGCGGAGCTTGCGGACCTGCTCGGTGGAGATGCGGCTGGCGGTGAAGTTGGCGACGCAGCCGGAGTCGAACTCGACGCGGACGTTGGCGATGTCGACCTTGTGAGAGAGGACGGGCAGGCCGACGGCGCGGACTTCCTTCACCGGGGAGTTGGTGAGGGCAAGCACGATGTCGAGGTCGTGGATCATGAGGTCCAGGACGACGTCCACGTCGAGCGAGCGTGCGGTGAAGATGCTGAGGCGGTGAGCCTCGAAGAACATGGGGTGGTTGAGGCGCTGGATGGTGGCTGCGACCGCGGGGTTGAAGCGCTCAAGGTGACCGACCGCGACGATGCGGGCGTGTTCGTGCGCGCAGGAGAGGATGCGGTCGGCTTCGGCTAACGAAGCGGCGAAGGGCTTCTCGATGAGGACGTCGAGGCCGGCGGCGATGAGCTGTTCGGCCACGGTGGCGTGATGGATGGTGGGGACGCAGACGCTGGCGGCGTCGAGGTGGAGGTCGGCCGCCAGCAGAGCGTCGAGCGTGGGGTAGCCGGGGATAGCGAAGCGCTCGGTGGCCTGAGCGAGGTTCGCTTCGCTGGGGTCAACGACGGCCACGAGCTCGACGAGGCCGGGATGCGCGGCCTGGAGCTCGCGGTAGACGCGGAGGTGATTGCGGCCGAAGGAGCCGGCACCGATGACGGCTACGCGAGTGGCAGGCAAGGCTACTTCTTTGTGTCGGGGGTGGGAGACTCGACGGCTTCGCGGCAGCGGGCGTAGAGCTCGAAGATCTGGGTGACTGCGTCCTCAGGCTTGGTGGAGGAAGGCACGCCGAAGCCGGTGGAGGGCGCGGTGCTGCGCGTGAGGTTGGCGTGGCCCGCGACGAACTTGAGCAGGTCGAGGGCGATGTCTTCAGAGCGCCGGAACGAAGAGTTGGAACTGGAATCCATGGACTGCCTTTCGGGGCGGGCGGTAGAGCTGCGCCTAGAGGCGATGGTATCGGGTGCGTGGATGAGGGTGCAAGGAGCAGCGCTTTGCGTTAGCCGGGCTTCGCCCGGGGAGCGCTTCGCGTGGGCGGCTTGGGGGCAGGGGTTGCGGTGGTGGATTGCGGGAAGAAGGTTGATTGAGTTTCGAGTTTCGAGTTTCGAGTTTCGAGTGAAGGAGACGGAGGAGAGCGATGACGAAGACAGAGCTGCAGACGGTGCTGGGTTACGTGAACATTGGGCTGGCGGTGGCGCACAGCATTGGGGTGTCGGTGGGGCACTTTGGGGATACGGATTTTGTGCAGCTGGCGCAGGCCGTCAATTCGGTGCTGCTGAGTGCAGTGGCTCCGAAGACGGCGGCTGCGAGTGCGCCGACGACTTAGGTGGCGATGGGTGCCCAGTAAGAGGCTGGACTTTGAGTTGAGTGTGGTTTTCGGGGTGGGGATGGGCTTTGGCCTGTCCCTTTTTTTGTTGGAGCGGGCTGATGTGGGAGGCCTAGCTTGAGCCTGGAGGGGTGATGAGGGCAGTGGTGCGAGGTTTGACGCTCGTGGGGCTTGTGCTGGTGTGGATGGCGGGTACGTTGGCCGCTATTGCGCAGGCTCCTGCGACGACGGTGCAGGACACGGTGTATCGGGCGGATGGAACGCCGGCGAGCGGGACGGTATCGATCAGCTGGGGAGCGTTTACGACGACCGGCGGGACGGCGGTGGCGGCGGGATCGACGACGGTGACGCTGAGTGCGGCGGGGCTGTTGAGTGTGTCGCTGGTGCCGAATGCGAATTCGACGCCGATGGGGAACTACTACACAGCGATCTTTCACCTGAATGATGGGTCGACCAGCAGACAGTACTGGGTGGTGCCTTATGCGGTTGCGGGCGCGGGGCCGGCGAAGCTGGCTGCTATCTCAAACAGCGTGCTGCCGACGACTGTGGCGATGCAGACGGTGTCGAAGGCCTATGTAGACAACGCCGTGGCTGCGGCATTGACGGGTACGCCAGCGGATTCCTCGCCGTATGTGCTGAAGGCGGGGGATGCCATGACGGGGCCGCTGGTGTTGCCGGCGGATCCTGTGAGCGCGAACCAGGCAGCGGACAAGAACTACGTGGATGAGAACGTCGGGGCGCTGGCTGCAGGGCTGGGGCAGAAGGTCAGCGTGTTGCCTGCGGCGACGCAGGTGGTGACGCAGCCTGCGGGCACGCAGCTCCAGGTGAACGATCTGAACGGCGAGCTGTATGCGAGTCAGTATGTGAACGGCGGTGGGAACAACGGGATTGCGAACGCGCTGGGGAGCTCGAACTGCACTGGCGGCTGCACGGTAGAGGTGGAGCCGACGTATGCGAGCGGTGAGATACCGAGTGCGAGCGTGTTTGCGTCTGAGACGCAGGTGATTGATCACCGTCAGGGTGCGACGGCGCAGACATCGCTGAACCCGCTCCCGGTGGGATCGAACGAGGTGGCGGCGACGAGCGGAGTGGAGCTGGAGACGCTTTCGGCGCCGCAGTTCCAGGTGCTGCGGCCGGGTGCGGTGGGTATGGACGCGCGCAATGTTGTGTTGAGCAACATTGCGATCTCCGGAGGGTCGAATCAGTCTCCGCAGGATGTTGAGACACCGCCGTACTTCAAGAGCACGTATGGCGTGCTGAAGTTGACGGGTGTGTACAATACGCAGGGCCAGCATGTGCAGTCGGGCAACGAGATGAGCTGCTACAGCGTGGGCGATTGCCTTGCGGGTGGGCAATTTATCTTATCGTCGGGCGGATACAGGGACGAGGCCGACGAGGGGACGCACCCGTTCGATCTGCAGGTGGAAGAGGATACAAATGTCTTCACGGGCACGTGCCAGACGGGCTGCACGACGGGCTCGACGAGCGTGCAGGTGCAGGCCGCGACCGGAGGGGGAACAGAGGGCGACGGGCGCTTCCTGATCGACAAGAATGCGTCGAAGACGATCACGACGGGGCAGATTGTTTCGGGAAGCAAGACGATCCTGGGGATCGCGACGTTCAGCGGGACGAGCTTTCCGGTGAGCACATTTCTGCAGACGTCGCAGGCTGCTACGTCGCAGGTGCGGAACCTGGCTCCGGGGACTGTGACGTTGAGTATCGCGACCACGGGTGTGCCGAGCGGGTTTGCGACCAATACGGCGGCAGTGGCGAGCAGTGGCGTGACGTGCGTGGCGGATGTGGTGCACAACGGCCAGGAGTTTCCAAACTTCGAGATGGCCAACTACAGCGTGGTGGACGGCACGCATGTGCAGCTTACGCTGGCGAAGGTTCACAACACAGGGGCGGTGCTGGCCGTGGGTGGGCTGTGCGGCTATGGCCTGGAGCAGACCGCCGACACGGTGAATGGGATTCGGCAGCTGTTTCCTGTGGTTGGGTCGATCAATGCGACGAGTTTGTACTACGCGGATGGGAACACGCCGATTGTGGGCAGCTCGACTTCGGCTATCTCGTACTCGACGAGCGGGTACGTGAACTACACGGGGACGCTGACGACGCTGGTGCGGAATGCGAACGTGGTGACGGCGACGACGGCGGGAAACCTTCCGGTAGATGTGAACGGATTGACGCTGACGGTGAGTGGAGCAACGGACTCGAGCTACAACGGCAGCTATGTTGTGACGACGACGGGGCCGAATACGTTCACGTATGCGAATGTCGGGGCGAACAGCACGACGACAGGTGGGACGGTGGTCGTGCAGAACGGTGGATTTGTTCTGTATCCGATGGCCGAGGTGGTGAGCGTACTGGATCCCGCGGCGAATGCTGTCGATGGGTTGCTTACGCTGGGACCGAATACGGCGCCGTGGGCATCGGGCGATGCAGTGGAGGAGCCACACTACTATCAACAACTGGTGGCTCCGGATACCGAGATCATCACGCAGTACGTGCCGAAGCCGCTCCAGTACTCGAGTGCGGGCAAGTTCTACGGAGGTACGGTGGGCCCGGGCGTGCGCGGCTGGGAGATCACGAATGGGGCTCCGGCGAGCGCTTACCTGGGTGGTGGAGGAACGCATCTACCGCCGGACGATGCCTTCAACGTGTCGGGTGTGTGGAGCAACGACTTCGAGTTGATTGCGGGTACGACGGATGTGCTGAAGGTGAACTGCAACCTGCATGGGTGCAACCGGTGGGACTCGACCTATGCACTGATGGACCTGCAGTCGCAGGTGGGCAGGGATCTGCTGTACTACTCGCCGCAGTCGGACACTCTGCAGTGGAACCTGGCGGGGCAGTTGTACACGATGAGCCCGGCGAGCATGACGGTTCCGACGCTGAATGCGACGACCCTCAATGCGAACACAGTGAATGCGACGACGCTGACGGGAAGTCTTGGCGCGGGTTCGATTACGAGTGGAACGATAGCGGCGGCGCGACTCCCGGTGTTTGGGCCAAGCGGATCGAGCCACGCAGTAGGTGCGGTGCCGGATCCGGGTGCGACTGCAGGATCGACGCGGTACCTTCGCGAGGATGGAAGTTGGACGGTACCGACGGGTACCGGTGGCAGCATGACGTGGCCGAGTGCTGCGGGGATCGCGGTGTACGCGGGCGGGAGCGCATGGGGAGCTTCGCTGACGGCCCCGGCGAGCGCTCTGGTGGGAGTGAGCGATACACAGACACTAACGAACAAGAGCATCGCGGCGAGCGAGGTGAATTCGGGCGTGATGGCTGTGGCGCAGGGTGGCAGTGGAACGGGGTCGACGCTTAGCGGAATTCTTCGCGGAGGCAGTCCCTTCTCGGCGGCGGAGCTCAGTGGAGACTGTACGACGAATGGATCGAATGCGGTCACATGCGGCAGGATCAATGGCGTGGCGGTTCCGGCACCAACGATCGAGTCGCTCGGCGCGTGGAGCACGAGCGGGACGGCGGTCAACAGCGGTGTGCCGATCTTGTCGAACGGTACGCAGCTTGCCTTGACGGATGCAGCGAGCACCACTGCGTCTCGCCTGGTATTTGTGACTTCGACCAATGCGGCCAGCACCCTTTCAGACCTCGCGACGACGGGTATTCCGGCCGGGTATGGATGCTTCGTGACGCGGGTGTATGCGGGTGTCACCGGCAAATACAGCGGGATGGCCGATTGTTCCGTGAACACGACAAGCGGTGGCCGCGTGATCTATACGAGCACAAACGAGTCTCTGGGCGCCGAGTCGTGGTCGTTTGTCTCGGGTATTGCGGGATCTGCGATTCAATTCAATTCTCTGATTTCGTCGAACAGCAGCATCTACGGCCAGTTTGCCCAGGGCGCCTCCGGGACCTCGATGACGGCTTCACGGAACGCTGCGGATGGTTACGCAGCCCTGACGGTGACCAATGGGAGTTCGTCGAGCACAGGCGATGTGTTGGATCTGAAGAATTCGACCGGGCTTGTTGCGGCTTTCACCCAGCAAGGAGCACTGATTCAAACGCCTTCAGGGACGAAGCCGACGTGCGCGACGGCAATCGAAGGGGAGTTCTGGTACACGAAGGGCTCGGCGTCGGTGAACGGGAGCTTACAGGTGTGCCAGAACCAGTCGGGCACGTACACGTGGGTGACGCACTAGACGAGTGGGAAGCAAGGGAGATGCCAGACGGTCCGGAGGAGAAGGCTGGAGGCGGCGCGGGCGCAGAGGTCGGCGAACGCGTCGCGCCGGGTCTGAGAAGCAGAGCGCGGAGGAAGCCTCGAACGGAGTTAGAGGCGCTCGTCGCGCTTGGGAAGAGGATCGAACAAGGGCCCAGGGCGCTGATCCGAATTGCGGAGCGCTGGCTGCTGGTGCGAGGAAGATCCGGCGAGCTCATGCGATTGCGTGCCAATGCAGCGCAGCGGAGCTTCGAAGAGCGGCGCGGGCGGCAGAACATTGTGCTGAAGGCCCGGCAGATGGGAGTCACGACGTGGATTGCGGGGAGGTTCTTCCTGCGCACGGTGACACGGCCGGGGTCTTTGACGATGGTGGTCGCGCAGAACAGGGACGCAGCGGAAGCCATCTTCAAGACGGTACACCGGATGTGGGAGGGGCTTCCCGAGGACCTGCGCGAAGGTCCGCTGCGCCGGAGCCACGCAAGCGCCGGCCGGATGGTGTTTCCGGAGCTGGACAGCGAGATGTGCGTGGGCAGTGCAAGCGACTCGAATGCGGGAAGAGGTGTGAGTCTCACGAACCTGCTGTGCAGCGAGGTGAGCCGGTGGCCGGGAGACGCGGTGGGCACATTGGCGGGGCTGAGGGCGGCACTGGCTCCGGATGGAGAGATGGTGCTGGAGAGCACGCCGAATGGAGCGTACGGGGCGTTCTATGAGGAGTGGATGTCGGGGGTAGATGAATGCGGAGCCGTCGGGGACGTTGTGCGGCACTTCTTCCCGTGGTGGATGGAGGAGCGATATGTGGGACCTGAGGTTGAGCGGGCAGCGATGCGGGATGAGGAGCTCGCGCTTGTGACGATGTTTGGGTTGAGCGGAGCGCAGATCGGGTACCGGAGGGGGCTGGAGAAGAGCTTCGGGGTGCTGCGATCGCAGGAGTATGCAGAGGACGCGGTGAGCTGCTTTCGGGCAAGTGATCACTGCTGCTTCGATGTGGCCGCGTTGGAGAGCCGATTGGGTGAAGTGCAAGAGCCACGTGAGCGGAGACGAGGCGGAGCGCTGTGGGTGTTTCTGCCCGCGATGCCGAGGCGTGAGTACATCGTTGCGGTGGACACGGCTGGTGGCGGAGTCCACGGGGACTTCTCCGCGGTGCAGGTGATCGAGCGGAGCACGGGGCTGCAATGTGCGGAGCTGCGCGAACGGCTGGGACCGGCCGAGACGGCGAGGGTCGCTGCGGACCTAGCGAGGGAATACGGTGGTGCGGTGGTGGTTGTGGAGCGAAATAACCATGGGAGTGCGGTGCTTGCGTATCTGGAGACCAGGGAGCGATATGCGCGGGTGTATGAGAGCGGTGGGCAGGCTGGGTGGCTGACGAGCGCTGCGACGCGGCCCGAGATGATTGCGCGTATGAGGGTACTGTTGGAGGAGTCGGCCGAGAGGTTCCTGAGCAGGAGGCTGTTGGAGGAGTGCCGGACGTTTACAGCGGGGACTGGTGGCCGGTACGGTGCGGCTGCGGGATCCCATGATGACCTGGTGATGGCGATGGGGATCGCGCAGACGGTGCGGGAAGAGTTGATCAGCGCTGCTCGGTAGGTGTTGTGCAGGGCAGGGCCTCGCGCCGCCGGTTCCGCCGACAGCGGGAGGAAGGTTGTGGCGGGTTCCGGGCTGCGGGTCGCGGGTTCCGGGGCCAGATGCAGTTGCGGGAGAGGGATGGGTTAGACTCGTCGCCAGTAGAGCCCATGTTGAGAAGGTGAGGGCGGGGATTGGCGCTGACGGCGGTGCAGGCAGTGCAGCGGATGCGGGGCGGGGCGCAGAGTCAGTTGATGCTGTGCGACGACGGTCTGCTGTGGGTGGTGAAGTTCCAGAACAATCCGCAGCATGTGCGGGTGCTGGCGAACGAGTTGCTGGCGACACGGATTGCGGAGGTCCTGGGCTTGAGTGTGCCGAAGACCGAGGTGGTCGAGGTGAGCCCGTGGCTGGTGGAGAAGAGTCCGCAGCTGAGAGTGCAGGGTGCTCGCGGGGCGTGGGAGAGCTGCTCGGCGGGGCTGCAGTTCGGGAGCCAGTTTGTGGGTGGGCTCATGCCGGGGCAGGTGGTCGACTATTTGCCGGAGTCGCAGCTGACCGAGGTGAGAAATCTGGGCGAGTTTGCCGGCATGTTGCTGGTGGACAAGTGGACGGGGAACTGCAACGGGCGACAGGCGGTCTTTGAGAGGCGGGTGCGGGAGCGCAGGTACCGCGCGGTGTTCATCGACCAGGGATTTTGCTTCAATGCGGGGGAGTGGACGTTTCCAGATTCGCCGCTGCGTGGGGTATATGCGCGGAACCTGGTGTACGCGGGCGTGCGCGGCTGGGAGAGCTTTGAGCCGTGGGTGGCTGCGATCGAAGGATTTGCGGGCGAGAAGCTGTGGGAGATTGCGGAGATGGTGCCGCCGGAGTGGTATGGCGGGGACGTCGGTGAGATAGAACGGCTGGTGGAGATGCTGTTGAAGCGGCGCAGCCGGGTGCGGGAGCTGGTGGAGGCGTTTCGGGTGTCGGATCGGGAGCCGTTTCCGTATTGGGGAAGGACAAGTGCCGAAGTGAGAGCGGGGCGTGTCGTGCAGCAGAGTGCGGGGCCGCGACTTTTGATGTGATGTCGAAGAATCCGCGAGAACAGTGAAACTGGGTTGCGGGGCCTGGCTGAGAGCGGCGATGGTTCGGTTTGGCGGGCAAGTTGCAGAGTAGGGATGTGGAGGCGGGATTTGGCGGAGCGGCTGCGGTGCGAGTTTGCCCTGATCCGGTATGTGCCGGATGTGGTGAAGGGCGAATTCACGAACATCGGCGTGGTGCTGCGGGGTGAAGACGCGATCGCGGAGGTGCGTTTCACGCGTGACTGGAGCCGCGTGCGATGCCTGGATCCCGGAGCCGATGTGGAGATGCTGGAATCGCTGGAGACGGAGATTGCCGAGCGGCTCCGCGGCGGGGATGTTGGAGCAGTGAAGCCGGTGCTGACGGTGCTGGAGGACTCGCTTTCGAACAGCGTGCAGATGAGCGAGATGCGAGGGACGCTCGCGGAGAGCTTGCCGGCCGAGATGGATGCCTTGATGCGCTTGTATGTGGAGCCGCTGAAGGTTGCGGAGCGGGCGCGAAGGTTGTCGGGACGAGCCGCGATCGTAGGGCAGATGCGCGAGCAGTTCGAGCGGGCGGGCGTTTGGCGGCTGATGCGGAAGCGGATTCGCGCGGCGGACTATACGCAGGCCGGAGACCCGCTCAGGCTGGACTGCGGTTACAGGAACGGCGTGGTGAAGATGTTCCAGGCGGTGTCACTGGATGCGGATGTGGAAGGGGCGAAGGGGCTGGCTTACTCCGCAGAAGCGTTGCGAGAGGGAGTCAAGCGGACTGAGCTGCTGGAGATGGAGTTGACGGCGATTGTGGAGCCGATTTCGGTGGTGGGCGATGAGGAGCAGTACCGCTTTGGGGTGCGGGCGATGGAGCGTGAGTCGATCCGGGTGATGACGGTAGGGGACCTGGAGAGGATTGCGGCGACGGCGCGGCGGGAGCTGCGGGTATAGGCTCTGCGGGTGGCGGGTTCTGGCTCATGCTTCGCAGCTTGCAAGGTGCTGGAGAACAGGGGCTGTAGAGGGGCGAGGTCTCCAGGTTGGCAGGGGTGAGGTTGCTGGTTTCAGCTCTGTTGGGCAACGGGCAACGGGCAACGGGCAACGGGCAACGGGCAACGGGCAACGGGCAACGGGCAACAAGCAATGAGCCATTGAGGTTTGAGGGATGAGATGGGGGCGCGAGCGATCGCGTCCCTTTTGTTTGGAGGAAGCGATGGGATTGAAGCAGGTGTGGGAGTGGGCAGCCGGTATCGATGCAGCGCAGGGAGAGCGGAAGACGACGTCGACGCCGCTGGGGCTGAACTCGATCTTTGCGCCCTTCCGAGGGAACGGAATTCAGAACATGCCGCCGAGGCCGACGGCGGCGAACCTGCGTCGGTTTGCGGAGACGCCGGTGGCGAGGCGGGCGATCAATGCGGTGAAGGACCGCATTGCCTGCATGGACTGGCGGATCGAAGCGAAGCCGGGAGCTGGAGCGGATGAGGCGGGGGACCGGGCGGAGAGGATCGCGGCGCTGTGGAGGTCGCTGGAGGCGCCGAACGAGGGGGACAGCTTTCGCACACTGATCGAGCAGGTGATTGAGGACACGCTGGTGGGTGGCTGGGGTGCGGCGGAGATTGAGCTGACGGGCGATGCGCGGAGGCCGGTGCGGTTGTACCCAGTGGATGGGGCGTCGATCCAGGTGAACCCGAAGTGGAGCGGCGACCCGGAGGACCCGCGGTATGCGCAGGTGACGGGCAAGGCTGGCAAGGACGCGAGCCTGACGCTGCTGGACAGCGAGTTGATGTACGTACGGCTCAACCCGCGGTCGCACTCGCTGTTTGGGCTGGGGAAGCTGGAGGTGGCGTTCGAGACGATCTCGCAGTTTCTCAGCGCGAACCGCTATGCGAGCCGGGTGGCTTCGCACTCGGTGATGCAGTTTGCGATCTGGGTGAACGAGAGGACGCCGGAGCAGCAGGAACGACTGATCCGCTGGTGGGAAGACGAGATCGAAGGCACCGGCAAGGTGCCGTTTCTGAGCTCGGAGCAGAAGCCGGAGGTGTTGCGATTCAACGGTGGTAGCGAGGCGGAGCTGCATCTTGGCTGGCAACAGTTCCTGGTGGGGATGATTGCGAATGCGTTCGACCTGCCGGCGATGATGCTGGGCGCGGAGCAAGGCGTCAATCGAGCGACGGCGCAGGAGCTGGCGAACGAGGCGTTTCAGAACGCCGTGGTGCCGGTGGCACGGTTGATCGCGGAGCACATTACGCGGGATGTGATTGCGAAGCGGCTGGGTTGGGAGGATCTCCGTTTCTGCTGGAGTGACCTGGACGGAAGGGATCCACTGACGGAGTTGCAGGTGCAGATGGAGCTGCTGAAGAACGGTGTGTTGAGTGTGGGAGAGGTTCGGGAGATGCGTGGGCTGGGGATGATGCCGTTGGTCGAGCCGGGTTCTGCTACGACGAATGTTTGATCGCGTTCAGGGTTGCGGGTTTTAAGCTTCGAGTTGGCCAGTTTCCAGATGCCAGTTGGGATGGAGGGGGTGGATGTGGAGGATGTGAGCCGGTTCCGGCGGTGTTTGCGGGAGGCGCGAGTGGTTTCGATGCAGGCGATGGCGGTGGACTTCCCGGAGGTCGTGGGTCATCCCAACCGGTTGCCGTTTGAGGGTTGTCTGACGGTGGTGGATGAGGCGAGCGACAGGGCACCGAATGGGTCGCGAGGGCACCGGGTGATCCTGTCGCGAGAGGCGGCGCGGGAGGCATTGCCAAGTCTGCTGGGGATGGCGGTGGACTACAAGGCGGGATGGGATGGGCACAATGCGCGGCAGAAGTGCGGGATCATAACGTCGGCTCACCTGGAGCCGGAGGGGGAAGGCAGGCGGCTACTGGTGAGTGGGTATCTGTTTGCGAGGGACTTTCCTGAGTTCGGTGGCGGAGTACGTTGCCGGGAAAGGGCCCGGGTGGAGGCAGGAGCTGGCCTGCCAAAGGACGCGGCGATGGGAATGAGCTATGAGCTGGCAGATGCGCATGTCGAGGACATGCGAGCGCCGGTGTGGCGCCTGACGCGGGCGACGTTTACGGGTGCGGCGATCCTGCTGCGGGAGAAGGCTGCGTACCGGGGAACTTCGTTTCGGGTGGGAAAGAGCGGTAGCGGCGTGCTGACGCCGGCAACCTGCGGGGCATACCGCTAGGTCAGATTCCTTCGAGATGTGGGGGCATGGAGAGAGCAGAAAAGCTTCTGTACAGCCAGAGAGGTCATCGGGCATCAGCGAGGAGGGAATCCTTGCAAGATGACCTGTCGTTGAGAACGGGGCTGTAGAGGTGCGAGGTCTCCAGGTCTTGAGGTGCGAGGAATGGTGTTGAGCTTTGAGGGATCGAGCTGCGAGCGATGGGGAACGACAGAGAGATGAGGTTGTGATGGAGGGATGTGTGGTGGAGATGAACGAGTTGATGGAGCAGCTGGTGGCGGTGGTGAAGTCGTTGGAGCAGGCAGCGGAGCAGATGGTGCTGCAGCAGGTGGAGCTGAAGGCCGCGGCTGAGGGTACAGTGGAGCGCATTGTGGCGACGGTGGAGTCGGCGCGGGAGGCTGAGCTGGCTCGGAAGCTGGAGGAGGCCGAAGCGAAGATTGCGCAGCTGACGGCGTCGGCGGGAAGGAAGACGGTGTCGGCGGGTACGGCGAACATGCTGGCGAAGCGTGGCGTGGAGCTGGAGCGGGTTGAGGCCGGGGTGCTCGATGCAGCGCTGGTGGGGTTGAGTGTGGAGCAGCGGATTGCGGTGAAGGCGGAGCTGATGCGGGCGGGGTTGGTTTAGAGGGAGCGGCTTCGCTGTTGGCCGCGTGGTGTGCGGGTAGCGCCTTGCGTCAGCGGGCTTCGCCCGTTCGCGAGTCAATGCAGAATCTGTTTGGGGATGACAACAAGAAAGGTAAAGGCGTGGCCTCTTCGGCTGCGCCTTTTGTTTTGCGCGCTTGTGCGCGAGAGGAAGAGACACAGGAGATGGGAATGAACGTGAAGTTTACGGAGATCAGCGCGGCGGCGGACTACATTGGACCGGGCGCCGTGGAAGTGCCGTTGTACCAGTCGGAGATTGTGGACCTGGTGCGCCGGCGTGGCGTGTTTGGGCAGCGTATCAAGCAGGTTCCGGCGACGGGCCATCCGTCGCGGTACTTCGAGGAGACGGCGATCCCGGTGGCGGCAGCGTCGTCGGCGTTTGTGAATCCGCGATCGATTGTGGCTCCGACGGTGCAGCCGACGCGGATTGAGAACAGCGTTCCGTTGAAGGCGCTGGTCTCGCAGATCAACTACAACCTGTTCGATATCGAGCTGGGCAAGCAGCAGAGCCAGTTCGCGTACCTGCAGGCGAAGGACCTGGCGGATACCGTGGATGGTCTGCTGCGCACGCATGACCTGGCGCTGTGGAACGGCACGGACACGAGCCTGAGCTCGCCGACGACCACGCAGTACTACGGTGTGGCGGGGCAGATTGCGGCGGGTGGCAACACCACTACAATCACGACCTCGCAGAGCATCGTGGATGGCCTGAAGTCTGCGATTGCGCTGATGCTGGCGAACACGAACTTTGGTGTGAGGCCGACGGCGATCTATGCGAACCCGGTGCTGCTGGATCTGATCGATCGCGAGATGAAGGCCGAGTTCAACGTGGTGCTGAATACGAAGGCGATCGAGGGCGGCCTGACGGTGAAGATGCTGTCGACGCAGGCGGGCGATATTCCGTTGATCCCGGAGTGGACGCTGGCGTACACGGGCACTCCGGGTTCGGGCTCGGCGGTGCTGCCAGCGTACATCGTGACGGAGGACCTGATCGAGTACCACTGGCTGGGTGATGTGAATCCGCGGATCTTCCAGCTGGGGATGCCGGGTACCCTGGCGAGCCAGTATGTGGCTGTGAAGTTCGGTGCGCCGGTGGTGAAGGGCGCCAGCTACGCGCACTACCAGGTGCTGGTGGATCGATAGGAGCGGCGGCGTCCTGACCTTGCGGGCAGGACGCTGGTAGCCCGCTTCGCGGGGTAGCGCTTCGCGTTAGCGGCTTCGCCGTTAGCGTCGAGAAGCAGATCCTCTTCGAGGATGGATGACAAACAAGAAAAGCGAAGACAGAAAGAGCAAACCGAACGACCAAGGCGATTGAGGTTCTGTTGCGTGTCGCGCGCTGCTGTGCGGGGGGAGAACCCGGGTCTGAAGATCCGGACCCGGGGCACCCGCCATAGAGCGATTGATCGAGTTTCGGGTTGAGGGTTTCGGACCTCGAGTTGTGGGTTGGAGTGGCGTAGCGGAAGGGAAAGAGAGGGAGCCGATGGGGTATCTAACGCCTGCGGACTATCCGTTGTATGGATTGCCGGAGGATACGGCCGATGCGTGGGTGACGATGGCGTCGGCGATGATGGAAGGATTTTGCCGACGGCCTTCGTTGCTGAGTGCTAGCTATACGGAGCGGATGCGTGTGCCGGTGCGAGCGCAGAGGGTGCGGCTAAGCTATGGGCCACTGATCAGCGTGGACGCGGTGCAAGCGAAGTATGCGGTAGAGACGGAGCGTCATGATCCGCTCATCAGCGCGTTTGCGGGGGCGTTTGGGCTGCCGGGGGCGTGGGTGACGGTCGATCCGACGACGCTGGATGTGAGCCTTCCTACCGGGGAGTTTCAGTTCACGTGGAACCTACTGGGGCTGCGCTATGGCGAGGCCGAGGTGACGTACACGGCGGGATTGACGGTGGTTCCGGACACGGTGAAGGCGGCATGCGCGCAGATCGTGCGCAATGCACAGGCGACGCCGGGGCTGAATGTGAAGTCCGCCAGGATGGACACGCTGCAGACGGAGTACTTCAGCGATTCGTTGCTGGATGCGCAGGTGCAGTCGATGCTGCGGCCTTATGTGGCGGAGAGGCTGGGCTAGCGATGGCGGAGTCGATTGGGACGGGGGCCGCGCGGGTGGCTGAGGTGTTGCTGCGGACGTCGGGCGGGCGCAGTGTGTTGCTGCGTATGCCGGCTCCGGCGGTGAGTGGGGACGCTGGCGAGCAGCTGGGATTGGCGACGCCGCTGTTCCAGGATGCCGTGCTGGGGCCGGTGGCGTTTCGCAAGGCTGATGCAGCGACGAGCGAGATGCTGGTGAGCGCGGAGGCGATGCTGCGGGTGGCCGGGACGCTCGCGTATGACTCGGTGGATGCGTTGCTGCAGTCGGCGGTGGGCGTGGTTGTGGACGGCGTGGTGTGGATGATTACTGCGGTGCGGACCATGCAGGCAGAGGGGAAGCCCTACTGCTATGGCGTGCGGATGGTGAAGCCCGTGGCGTAGCAGCTGTGTCGATCGTGCTGTAGAGGAGCGAGGCCGCCAGGATGGCAGGTGCAAGGAACTCTGTTGAGCTACGAGCGGTGAGCGGTTGAGCGACGAGGGGTGCAGAGGAGTGATGGGATGCAGAACGCGAAGGACACGTTCTATGAGGTGCTGCAGGGGCGGCTGGCGGCGATCAATCCGGAGCGGACGGTGGTGTTGCGAGGCGTAACGCGGCCGGGCGTCGAGGTGGTGGAGAACGAGATGGTGAATGCGTTCTCGTTACCGGATTGCTTTCGTGTGGAGTGGGGCGCCGTGTCTATCGAGAGCGAAGGCGCGATGCCTGTGGTCGCGATGGAGTGTGTGGTGGGGTACGAGACGGCGGGCACGGCGCTGAATGCAGGGATGGATCGAGGGCGCGCGTTGGCAGCGATGGATGGTGAGTTGCTGGCCGCGGTGAATACCTGTCCGCATAACACGGTGAAGATGAATTACTCAGGGCTGGAGCAGGGCAAGGCTGCGAGTGCGATGGGAACGAGCGTGTGGTGGGGGCCGGTGAGCTTCGGCAAGCAGGTGTTGAAGAAGGATCGCGTGGGGCGCGTCGCGAGTGTGATGGTGATGAGTTATCAGGAAGCGGGTGAGCTGTGAGTGTGGTGACCGAGGTGATGGCTCCGGTGGTGGAGCGCGTGCGGGCCTACTTTGCTCCGGTGAACAGGGCTGCGATGCAGCCGACGATCTTCGATCCGGCGCAGGAGGGTGGGTTTGCGTTGAGCGCGCCGCCGGCACCGTGGGTCGACCTGGGATGGATTCGGGGATTTGCACGGAAGAGTGGAACGAAGGTTGAGCCGGTCCTGGCCGGGGCTCCGCTGACGGCGCAAATGCAGGTGCGGACCGAGATCGGCGCGACGGTGGGGTTTGCGTTCGAGAGCTGGGGCAAGCTGCAGCTCGCGCTGTCGTGCGGAACGCAGCAGATGAACGTGCTGAAGACCGCGAGCGGCGCAGCGATGGAGGGCTCAGGTGGCGCGGGAGTCAGCGCGGTACCGGTGGGTACCGGATCGACGGCGACGGTGCTGCAGCTGGGCGCGGCGGCGAGTGCGTTCAGCGTCGGTGAGCTGGTGGCCGTGGATGTCGACTATGCGGGCGCAATGGGGTTTGTGGGGAGCGGTGTGAGTGGAGCGTATGTGCGCACGGCGCTTACGGATGTGGACTACGTCCGGCGCGTCACATTGAACGTGGGGCGGATCAGTGCGATCAACACGACTACCGGCGCATTGACGCTGGAGAGCGCTTTGGTGGCGGGAGCTCCAGCGAGTGGGATGAAGGTGAGCGGCGTCGTGGGCTTCTGCGATCGCGAAGGCTCGAGCTTCTTCCAGGAGTGGTCGGCGGTGTTTGTGGCCGAGGGACAGCAGGGCGCGCGTGTGGTGTGGCACTATCCGCGGCTGCAGGCCATGAGCGGGATTGCGGAGAGCTTCGACAAGGCGGCGGGTGGGTTTGAGGCGGTGAGGCTTGCGGCTTCGTTTCGTGCGCTGCCGGTGAAGGACCCCGTCGATGGGGAGACGGTGGTGTGCTTCCGGAGTTATGTGGGCGGGTAGCAGCGCTTCGCGTCAGCCTCGCTCGCGCGAGGGGAGCGCTTTGCGTCAGCGGCTGCGCCGTTCGCTACTGCGTGGAGACTCGACACGGGCTGTCGCTGACAGCGGAGAACAATTTGCGATCGAGTGTCGAGTTGTGGGTGCTGGGTTTCGAGGTGCGGGTGACGGCGGCTGGAGGAGGACGAGTTGCGGATTACGATCGACAATCTCGATGGGCTGGGAGCGATGGAATACACGGGCAGCGTGGCGGCGGAGGGGCCGATCACGTTGCAGCGCGGGCTGAATGTGCCGTCGCGGTGCACGTGGGAGATGGTGCTGGGGCTGGGTGGGCTCGCGACCCCGGTGCGGCATGCACGCGTGGTGGTGACGAGCGAGGCCGGCGCGGTGTTGTTCACGGGCTACTGCGCGACGGAGCCGGTGAATGTGTATGCGGGGGCCGCGTCGATGGGCGCGGTGTATCGCGCGAGGGTGACGGCGGTCAGCGATGAGTGGCTGCTGGATCGGCTGGGCTCGGGGACAGTTGCGGGGTCGCTGACGGGGCTGTGGCTGTCGGGTGGCTCGCTGCTGCAGTTGCTGACGGCGCGGGCGCAGTCGGGTGGGCCTTCGGTGCTCAGCGTGGCGAGTGGAGGCGCGCTGCAGCAGACGGGCGCGGTGGTGAGCCGGGCTTCGGCTCCGTGGAGTGAGAATGCGGCGCTGAGCGCAGGGGCTGGCTATGCGGCGTATCGCGTGCTGAGCGGCGCGGTATCGGTGCAGACGGCGGGCACGGTGGTGCATACGTTCAGCGATGCGGATGGATCGCTGAGCGCGAACGAACTGGCGACGAACGTGGTGCGCGACCTGGTGAACGATGTGACCATCTCCGGCGCGGAGGAGCCTGTCGCGTATGTCCAGGAGATCTTCGAAGGCGATGGTACGACGACGGTGTTCGAGCTGAGCGAAGAAGCGTTTCGCGAGACGGCGCGGACACTGGTACGGGAAAGCTTCAATGGACCTGCGCTGAATGCTGCGGTCTGGACAAAGCTGGACCCGGGGAGCCATGTGTCGCTGGGTGCGGGCTGGCTGGTGTTGAACGGAGGCACGGGCACGGACGGCACCACGATGGTCACGGCCGTGGACGCGATGGAGATGGGCGGTAGCGTCGTGGTGCAGCTCGCGGGCGTGAGCTTTGGGGCGAGCTCGGACGGCATGCTGGGCGGGATGTACGAGGGCGTGGTGGAGCTGGCGAACTGCTTTGCGGGATTCCGCGTGCGGCAGTCGAGCGGCGCGACGGTAGTGGTGCCGGTGGTGAATGGCGCGGAGTTGGGTACAGTGTTCACGCCAGTGGCTGGGCACTTGTACACGTTGCGGCTGAGGCTGCATTGCGTGGAGCAGCAGCGGGTGCCGCAGGTGTACTACGCGATGGCGAACGGCGCGGTGGAGAGCTTTGGCAGTGCGAGCGGCATCACGGCTCCGATGGATGTGGTGTTCGAGCTGGTCGACGAAGGAGTGGCGTCGAACACGCCGGCGACGGTGTTGTACGACTCTGCTGCGGGGGGTACTCCGGTGGCATCAACTCCTGCGGTATGCACGTTCGTGGTGGCGAACTCGACGAACCTGTTTGGCACCGTGGGTGCGGTGAGCGTGACGCGGCCGGGGAGCGTGTGGGTGGTGAGTACGCTGCCGAGCGGCACGGTGCAGACGCGGCTGATTGGGCTTGCGGGGCAGCGATGCGACTGCGCGGCGACGCATGGGACGTCGAACGGGACGGTGGCGAAGGTGACGTTCTACGCGGGGCGTGTGCCGGTGGCGGGCGAGCGGGTGACGGTGTCGTACCGCGCGCGCGGGCGTTCGGTGGCGCGTCTGGAGAATGCGGCGAGCGTGGCGGCGGAGGCCGTAGGCGGAGCGGCGGGAACGAGCCGCTGGCTGGGCAAGGTGCTTGATCCTCCTGCGCGAACCAGCGTCGATTGCGAGAGCGCAGCGCTCGCGGTGCTGGCATTCGCGACGACGCGAAGCTGCGCGGTGAGCGGCGAGTACAAGGCGGTCAATCCGGCAAGCGATGTGTGGCCGGGCGATGTGCTCAACGTTACGAGCGATGGCGTGACGACGGCGCTGCTGGTGCGGAGCGTAGAGATCAAGGATGGGCAGAGCGCGCCGGAGGTGCTGCGCTACGCGATGAAGTTCGCCAACGACTGGGCGACGGAGTACGCGGATGGGCTCGGGCTGAAGCTGAGCGAAGCGATTGCGCCCGATGCGTACCTGCCGCTGACGGCGGCGACGGGGTCCGGCCAGGTGCTTGCGAACCTGCAGCAGCTGGCCGTGACCAGCTTGTCGACGACCGCCATTGGCGTGAGCACGGGTACGAATCCGCCGGCGGGTGGGGGCTTCGAGGTGCGGCGGGCGGACTGGCAGTTTGGCGTGAGTGTGGACGCGGCGGACCTGGTGCTGCGGAGTCCAGTGGTTAACTTTACGATTCCACGGGCGACCGAGGGTGAGCGTTTCTACGTGCGGATGTATGACGCCAGCACGCCGCCGCTGTACTCGCGGTTCTCGAGCGAACTGGTGGTGAACTGGCCGGTGTAAGAGCAGAGGGCTTTGCCCGTTGGCGGCGTTGTCGTTAGGTCCGGCTTGGTCGAGCTGTAGAGGGGCGAGGCTTCCAGAATTACAGGGTGGGGTTCTGTTCAGCCAGGAGCAACGAGGGTGTGAGCTGTGAGGGGCGATGACGGAGTTTGAGGCGCAGGTGTTGCGGGATCTCAGTGCGTTGAAGGCGCAGATGGATCAACTGTTGGGGATTGGGCAGCCAGGAAGGCTGCATGAGATCGAGGAGCGTGTTGCCTCGCATGAGCGGAGCGTGCAGAGGTTGAAGGGCATGATGGGGGCGCTTGGGGTGTTGCTAACGGTCGCGCATGTGGTGGTGACCTGGTTTGCGGAGCGGCGATAGGTGTAATGGCATGGCAAAAGAGAAGGGCCCCGTTGCCGGGGCCCTTATGTCGCGAGGATCGATGCTTAGCCGATGTCTTCGTTCCAGTTCTCGAGGTAGGCCTTGAAGTCGGACATGAACTTGCCGGCGTCGGAGCCATCGATGATGCGGTGATCGAAGCCCAGGGTGAAGCGTTGGACGGAGCGGACGGCGATGGAGTCGTTGCCGTCCTTGTCGGTGAGGACCATGGGCTCCTTGAAGAGGCCGCCGACGCCGAGGATGGCGGCCTGTGGCATGGAGATGATGGGCGTACCGAACTGCTCGCCGAAGATGCCGGCGTTGGTGATGGTGAAGGTGGCTCCGGCGACGTCATCGGGTGCGAGCTTCTTGGTGCGGGCGCGCTCGGCGATGTCGACGATGCCGCGCGCGATGCCGAGGAAGTTCTTCTCTTCGGTCTGCTTGATGACGGGAACGATGAGGCCCCAGTCCAGCGCGACGGCGATGCCGATGTTGATGTTCTTGTTGTAGAGCGTGCCTTCACCCTGGATGGCGGCGTTGACGATGGGGTGCTTGCGCAGGGAGTTGATGGCGGCGCGTGTGATGAACGGCATGTACGTGAGCTTCACGCCGTTGCGCTGCTCGTACTTGTTCTTCTCCTTCTCGCGCAGCTTCACGATGCGGGTCATGTCCACCTTGAAGATGGTGTGGACGTGCGCGTTGGTGTGCTTGGACTCGACCATGCGCTTGGCGATGATGCCGCGCATCTTCGTCCACGGCTCGACGGTGCCGGGCGTGGGGGCCGGAGCTGCGGGGGCTGCGGGCTTTGCCGCGGGAGCAGCAGAGGGCGCCGGAGCGGCAGCGGCGGGTGCGGGCGCTGCGATTGCGGGCTTAGCTCCGGAGAGATGGCCGAGGATGTCTTCCTTGGTGATGCGGCCGGATGCGCCGGTTCCAGGGACAGCCGAGAGATCCACCTTGTTCTCTTCGGCGATCTTGCGGACGAGCGGCGAGGAGCGTGGGGCCGTGCCAGCAGAAGCTGCGGGAGCTGAAACAGCAGCGGGCGTGGGCGCGGCCGCCGGAGCGGCTGCAACGGGTGCAGGGGCTGCGGCGGGAGTTCCAGCGCCAGCAGACGAACCGCCGATGACTGCGACGATGCTTCCGACGGAGACGGTCTGGCCTTCCTGCACCTTGATCTCGGTGAGGATACCGGCGGCGGGGGAGGGGATTTCGGCGTCGACCTTGTCGGTGGAGATCTCGAAGATGGGCTCGTCGCGCTCGACCTTGTCGCCGATCTTCTTCAGCCACTTGGTCAGCGTGCCCTCGGTGATGGACTCGCCCATCTGGGGCATCGGGACGTCGGTGCCGGGGCCGGCAGCGGGTGCGAGAGCTTCAGCCGTTGCTGCGAGATCGCGGGCGGCGACGGCTTCAGCGGCTGGAGTGACGGAGTCGATCGCGAGGTCGGCTGGGGTCGCGGGAGCCGCAGCAGGAGCGGAAGCTCCGCCGGGCTCATTGATGCTGGCGACGACGGTGTTCACCGTGACGGTGGCACCTTCCTGCACCTTGATCTCACCGAGCACACCCGCAACGGGCGAGGGGATTTCGGCATCGACCTTATCGGTGGAGATCTCGAAGAGGGGCTCGTCGCGGGCCACGGTGTCGCCGGGCTTCTTGAGCCAGCGGGTGAGTGTGCCTTCGGTGATGGATTCGCCCATCTGGGGCATGACTACGTCGATTGGCATCGGGAAAAGGTCTCCGCGTGAAAGTGTCGAGGGGAAGGCCACGCGTGCGAGCGGTGGCCTGAGTCGCCAACTCTGGATTATACGGCGGTGGGGTAACGGCCCGTTGGGCCGGTTCGTTTAGCGGACTTGCTGTGCGGCAGGCAGGAGATCGTCGATGGAGTTGGCAGCCATCACCTGGCGCTGGAAGACTCGACCGAAGTTCGCGGCAGTGCTGTTGGAGGCCTGCTGGAGCATCGGTGGGTCAGGCAGGGTTGTCTCTTCTTCCAGCGAGGTCACAGCGCGGTCCGCGATGCCGCAGGGGATGATGAGCTGGAAGTCGCGCAGGTCGGTGGTGACGTTGAGCGCGAAGCCGTGCGAGGTGACGCCTCGCGAGACATGAATGCCGATGGCAGCGATCTTCTTCTCCAGTACAGACCCGCCGGCGTATGTCCAGACGCCGGTGCGGCCGGCGACGCGCTGCGCGGGGATGCCGAAGTCCTTAGCGGTGAGGATGAGGGCCTCTTCCATGAGGCGGACGAAGTCGACGGGGCCAAGAAAGGGTCCGCGCTTACCGGGCAGGTCGCCGTGCAGATCGACGATGGGATAGCCGACGAGCTGGCCGGGGCCATGGTAGGTGACCTCGCCGCCGCGGTTGGTGTCGTGCAGCGTGACGCCGCGCTGGGCGAGGAGTTCGTCGCTGGCGAGAATGTTGGCGCGGGTGGCGTTGCGGCCAAGGGTCAGCACGGGCGGATGCTCCATGAGGAGGAGCGTGTCGGCGATGACGCCGGCCTTGCGGGCCTCGACGACCTCACGCATGATGCGGAGACCCTCGTCGTAGGGGATGCGGCCGAGTTGGAGCAGGTGCAGGATCATGCGACGGGGGGGCTACAGGCCGAGGTCGGAGAGGCTGGGGTGGGCATCAGGCCGGCGACCCTGGGGCCAGTGGAAGAGCCGCTGTGCTTCAGTGATGGCCACATCGTTGATGCTGGCGTGGCGGACGGCCATCAGGCCGTTGGGGTCGAACTCCCAGTTCTCGTTGCCGTAGGAGCGAAACCACTCTCCCTGATCATTTTGCCACTCGTAGGCGAAGCGCACGGCGATGCGGTTGCCGGTGAACGCCCAAAGCTCCTTGATGAGGCGGTACCCGCGCTCCTTCTCCCATTTGCTTGTGAGGAAGGCGACGATCTCGTCGCGTCCATTCAGGAAGGTGGAGCGATTACGCCAACGGCTGTCAGGCGTGTAGGCCAGAGCTACCTGCGCAGGGTTGCGGGTGTTCCATCCGTCCTCGGCCTTGCGGACCTTCTCGACGGCGGTCTCGTGGGTAAAGGGTGGGAACGGAGGGCGGGATTCTGTTGGCATGGCTGATTCTCCCGGCGGTACAGAGATCGGATGCACGACCCGGCGTGACGATGGGGAAAAGAAAAGGGCTGCGGAGATTCGCAGCCCTTCTCTCACTTTTGCTGGCGCATGGGCTAGACGTTGATGGCCATTCCTTCAACGCTGGAGAAGCCGTCGAGCAGGCTTTCGGCGAGCGTGGGGTGGGCGTGGATGGTGAACATCAGCTCTTCCACGGTGGCTTCGAGCTCGAGCGCGACGACGCACTCGGCGATGAGTTCGGTGGCGTGCGGGCCGATGATGTGTACGCCGAGGACCTCGCCGTACTTGGCGTCGGAGACGACCTTCACGAAGCCATCGTGCGAGTCGAGGATCGTGGCCTTGGAATTGCCGACGAACGGGAACTTGCCGACCTTGACCTGGTAGCCCTTCTCCTTGGCCTGCGCCTCGGTGAGGCCGACAGAGCCGATCTGCGGATCGCAGTAGGTGCAGCCCGGGACGCGGTCCTTGCGGACGGCGCGGGCGTACTTGCCGGCGGCCTTGGACGCGACGACGACACCGGCCATTGCGCCAACGTGCGCCAGCTGCGGCAGGCCGGCGACGATGTCGCCGATGGCGTAGACGCCGGGCTCGGTGGTCTCCATCCACTGGTTCACGGGGATGAAGCCGCGATCGAGCTGGATGTTGGTCTTGTCGATACCTGCGTCCTGCGTGCGCGGCCCACGGCCCACGGCGATGAGGACCTTCTCGGTCTCCTTCACGACGGCCTTGCCGGTGGAGTCGGTGAAGCTGACCTTCGCGCCGCCCTTGTGCTTTTCGATCTTCTCGACCCTGGCACCGGTGTGGACGTCGATGCCGCGCTTCTTGAAGGAGCGCAGAAGCTCCTTGGAGACCTCTTCATCCTCAACGGGGACGATGCGGGGCAGGGCTTCGACGATGGTGACCTCCGCGCCGAAGCTGCGGAAGATCGAGGCAAACTCCACGCCGACGGCGCCCGAGCCGATGACGACAAGGGACTTGGGGAAGGTGGGCAGTGAGAGGATCTCAATGTTGGTGAGGATGGTGTCGTCGGCCTGGTAGCCGGGCAGCATGCGGGCATCGGAGCCGGTCGCGAGCACAACCTTCTTGGTCTGCACGGGCGAGACCTTGCCGTCGGCGGCGGTGACGTTGACGGTCAGGATGCCGTCCTTGGCCGGGCCGGCGATGCGGCCGTGGCCGCGCACCACGGTGACCTTGTTCTTCTTCATGAGGAAGTCGAGGCCCTTGGTGTGCTTCACGATGATGTCGTTCTTGCGCTTGAGCACGTTGGCCCAGTTCAGCTGCGGCGCCGCGACGTTGTCGATACCGTAGCCGGCGGCGTGGCCGATGTGGTCCCAGACCTCGGCCGAAAACAGCATGGCCTTGGTGGGAATGCAGCCCACGTGCAGGCACGTGCCGCCGAGCTTGTCGGTCTTCTCGATCAGGGCGACCTTGAGGCCGAGCTGTCCGGCGCGGATCGCGCAGGTGTATCCGGCGGGGCCACCGCCCACGATCGCCAAGTCAAACAAAGTTTCTGCCAAGAGAGTGCTCCGTTTCCGCGAGTAATCGCGCTGTCCGCGCGGTCGCGCGGAGTTCGCTGATGACAGCCCAAGTTTACGACGCCAGGGGTGCCAACGCTATTCGATGTGCGAGTACCGCCTTTGGGTGCAGCAGCTCGCACAAAGGTAGCCCCACGGCCCAAACCGGCCTGCACGGCCAATCCCGAGAGGAGCAGGAGAGTGAGCAAGTTTACCTATAGCGCAGCAGGGCTGGAGCTGACAAAGAGCTTTGAGGGGCTGCGTTTGACCGCCTATCGCGATGTCGCGGGTATCTGGACGATTGGCTACGGTCACACAGGGGCAGACGTCCACGAAGGCCAGGCGATCTCGGAGTTTGTCGCCGAAGCGCTGTTGCGGGCGGACGTCATGCCTTGTGTCGCAGCGGTCAATCGCGGCGTCAAGGTGCCGATCGTGCAGCACCAGTTCGATGCTCTGGTGGACTTCGCCTTCAACGCTGGCGTCGGGAACCTGCTGAAGTCGACCCTGCTGCAGAAGGTGAACCTGGAGGACTTTGTGGGCGCGGCGGTCCAGTTCGGGCTATGGATTCACGCGGATGGCGAGCCACAGCCAGGGCTCGTGCGGCGACGCAAGGCTGAAGCTGCGATGTTTCGCGGCAAGATCGTTACGGGCGCGTGAATCCTTATTCCTGGACCGGTACGGCAGAGACCGGTGGTCGCGTAGCTTGTACGTAGAGGATGTGAGCGATGGCGCGGACGCTTCTGATCGATACGGATACGGCTTCGGACGACGCGGTAGCCCTGATGATGGCGTTGCGTTCGCCGCAGGTTGAGGTGGCAGCGATCACCGTGGTCGCCGGGAACGTGCCGGTGGAGCAGGCGGTGAGCAACGCGCTCTATACCGCCGAGCTGTGTGGGTCGGATGTGCCCGTGTTCGCTGGCTGCGATGAGCCACTGAAGCGCGAGCTCGAGTCTGCGACGTGGTTCCACGGCCAGGATGGCCTGGGCGATCACGGATTCCGTCCCACGCGGCGCACGGCAGAGCATGGGCACGCCGTGCATGCGCTCTCGTCCTGCGCACTGGCCAATCCGGGGCTGGAGGTCATCACGCTGGGCCCGTTGACGAACCTGGCGACGGCGCTGCTTCGCGACCCGAGCATCGCCAAGAACATCAGCCGCTGCGTGGTGATGGGGGGCGCGCCCTGCTGCGAGGGCAACGTGACGCCCGCGGCCGAGTTCAACATCTGGGTGGACCCCGAGGCCGCCCGCATCGTGATGCTGTCAGGGATTCCTATCGAGCTGGTGGGCTGGCAGCTCTCGCGTTATGACGCTGCCCTCAACGTGGACGATATCGAGAAGGTGCTGGCGCTGGATACACCGCTGGCGCGCTTTGCGATCGAATGCAACAGCCGGGCTCGCGAGGCTTATCTGGAGCAGACCGGCGAACACGGCATCTCTCTGCCGGACCCAATAGCTATGGCGGTGCTGCTCGATCCGTCTCTGGCGCTCGAGGTGAGCGAGCACGACGTTGAGATCGAGTGCGAGAGCGTGCTCACGCGCGGGATGACTGTCGTGGATCGGCTGAACGTCACGCGCGATGAGCGCAACGCATCTCGCTGGGGCGAGGTACATGACCATGGGCGGCCAGCGAAGATCGTATGGAAGCTGGATGTGCCGGGATGGAAGCGGCTGCTGATGGAGTCGCTGCGCTAGCGACTTGCAGCTTTTCACGGTGCGCGGCTCGGCGTACCCTACTGCCACGAGGGTTCCCCATGGCGGCTGCTGTTCACATTCCAGTGAGTGAGTATCTGCGGACTACCTATCGGCCCGACCGTGACTACGTAGACGGCGAACTGAAGGAGCGGAACGTGGGAGAGCAGCCGCACGCGCACATCCAGGCAATCATTACCGGCATCTTCCGGGAGCACCGGAGCGATTGGGGCGTTCGTGCGCTCCCAGAACAGCGCTTTCAGATCACGCCAACGCGTTTTCGCATCCCTGATGTGACGGTGCTGCGGAACACCGACCCCAAGGACGCGATCATCAGCTTCGCACCCTTGCTTTGCGTTGAAATCCTTTCGAAGGATGACACGCTGGGCGAGCTGCAGGAGCGAGTCGACGATTACGCCACGATGGGTGTCGAGAACATCTGGGCAATCGATCCGTGGAAGCGCGCAGCGTACTACGCTTCGCGGCAGGGCTTTGCGCGGACTGACGATGGCATGTTGCGGATCGAGCATTCGCCCATCACAATCTCGCTCGCGGAGGTCTTCGCGGAGCTGGACGAGTTCTAGCTCTGCTGGCTACCGCAGGCCCACTTCTTCAGCCCACAGTGCTGGCAGCTACGCTGGAAGGGGTTGTAGTTCAACAGCCCACTCCGCAGGAGAAATCTCATCCACGCCAGGATGCCCTGTCTGTAATAAGGCAGGTGACACCGTGGGCAGCGGAACTCTGAGACCTTCCAGTCAACCGCAACGCACACACCGACCATCGCGAGGATCACAAGTTCCCCGGTGGTTCGGGCAGGTCCATAGCGCGGCATTCTCGTAAGTATTAGCCAGACCAGAGCAATGAACCAGAGCGGCGAGGTCATCTTTGCCCACCACCAGAAGCGATGACCTCTCCACGCGAAGGCGCAAAGCCTATCGTGCTGCGCTTCCCGTTCATGGCGCGTGGTCATGAACACATCCTAGTTGGAATCGCTGCGACGCGGCGCTACAACAGCTTCGCCGCGTCCTTCGCGAAGTACGTCACGATAAAGTCCGCTCCGCCGCGCCGCAGGCATAGCAGGCTCTCGAGCATGGTGCGCTCCGGCTCCAGCCAGCCGCGTTCGAAGGCCGCGTGCATCATGGAGTACTCGCCCGACACCTGGTACGCGCCCATGGGCAGGTCGAAGCGGTTGCGGGCCTCGCGGATCACGTCGAGGTAGGGCATCGCCGGCTTCATCAGCAGCATGTCGGCGCCTTCCGAGATGTCCTGCTCGATCTCGCGCATGGCCTCGCGGAGGTTCGCTCCATCCATCTGGTAGGTGCGGCGGTCGCCGAACTGCGGTGCAGAATCCGCGGCCTCGCGGAAGGGGCCGTAGAAGGCGCTCGCGAACTTCGCGGCGTAGCTCATCACCGGAGTGCCCGAGAAGCCGTGCTTGTCCAGTGCGGCGCGGATCGCGGCCACACGGCCGTCCATCATGTCGCTGGGTGCCACGATGTCCGCCCCGGCCAGCGCCTGCGAGACAGCCGTCTTCGCGAGCAGCTCCAGCGTTGGGTCGTTCTCCACGCCGAAGTCATCGCCCTGCCTGGTCACAATGCCGCAGTGGCCGTGCGAGGTGTACTCGCACAGGCAGACGTCGCCGATGAGCACGAGCTTCTTCGATGCGGGCGAGGCCTTCATCGCGCGCAGGGCCCTCTGCACGATGCCGTCGTCCGCATAGGCGCCGGTGCCGACCTCGTCCTTGCTCTCGGGAAGGCCAAACAGCAGCACGCCGCCGATGCCCAGGCTCGCGCACTCCTCCATCTCCTTCACGGCCTCGTCGACCGAGACATTGAAGACGCCGGGCATGGAGCTGACGGGCTTGCGCACGCCTTCGCCTTCGCAGACGAACAGCGGGTAGATCAGAGCACCGGGGTGCAGGTGGGTCTCGCGGACCAGGGAGCGCATTGCCGCGCTCGAACGCAGACGGCGCAGTCGAGTTACCGGAAATTCCATGGAACTATTGTAGGTCGCGTGTCGAGTGGCAGCCTGTGACGGGTGGCACGAAGGAGGTCCGCAGCGCAGCAAGGGCGGAGCCGAAGCTCCGCCCTTTGTCGCCTCTCTGCCTGCTCGCCTAGCTCTCTTTGGGAGCCGGAGGACGCGCCATCGCGTCGTACTCCATGCCACTCGTGGCCGAAGCCAGCGCCCACAGCGTGTACACGCCGAGCACGGTTCCCATCACCGGATGGATCAGCGACCACACCGCACACGCGATGGCGATGACCCTGCCCCAGGTCTGGCGCGTCAACAGGCCGTACGCCGCCAGCGCTGCGAGGGTCGTCGAAAGCAGCAGCGACGTGAGCGCAAACGGCAGAAAGCCACCCATCCAGTCGCCACCCCACGAGCCAAACCCGTGCGAGTGCCGAATCCAGGAGTGAAAGAGCGTCATCCCCAGGACCTTGGTGACGAAGCGGTAGATGGCATACACCGCCCACAGCATGCCGACCGTCTGCACGTGGCGCGCCACGCGGTTGTAGGAGTAGCTTCCGCCAGCCATCGCCCCACCGTAGCCTGCTCCGTAACCGGCCCCGTACCCCGGGACATAGCCTGCGCCGTATCCCGTTCCACCCACGGCAGGCCCATAGACCGGCGTATAGCCAGGGCCATATCCCGTGCCCGGTCCACTACCTGGAGCGGGGTTGCTTGCCTGTGCAGGCTGCTGCTGATACGCCAGGATCGCCGTGCCGCAGCGCGAGCAGAACCGCGCATCCTGGGGTTGTTCCAAACCACAACGAGTGCATTGCATCGCACTTCCTCCGGCGAATCTGCGATTCCGTCACGCAGCGCTCGCCCACATTGTTTCTCTACGCGAATCGTACCGGCGCGGTTCCCCGACTCGGCTTCCGGGCAGGGCCCGGCAGGCGTCCCCGAGCAGTTCTGCATCTTTGACGCCCAAAACGTATCCTTATCCGAGTGCCGTTGCAACCCTCCATCCCGTCCGCCCTTTCCGAGTTCGCCATCTCCGCCCTTCAATGGGAGCAGCTCCGCGAGCGACTCGCTGCGCGAACCATGTCTCCGCTCGGCCACCAGTGGCTGCTCGCGCTCGCCCCCTCCTCCGATTCGGAGTGGATCTACAGCCAGCAGGCCCGCAACGCGGAGCTGCGCCGGCTGATCAGCGCCGGCATGCCGTTCAACTTCCGTGGCATCTTCGATCCCACGGACCTGCTCGACCAGGCGCGCATCGAAGGCACTGCGTTGGAGGCGCTGGAGCTGCGCAAGCTCCTCGTCCACGCCGAGCGGGTCGAGGCGTGGCGCGCGCTGGTGGCTGAACCTCCGGCTGGCCTCGAAGAGGCACTGACCGCGACCCGCGCCGCAGCCTTTGCGTTGCTCGAGGCTGACCTGCAGCCGCTCCTCCGCGCCATTCAGGGCAAGATCGAGCCCGATGGCTCACTCGCCGACGATGCTTCGCCCGAGCTCGCCCGCATCCGGCGCGCGCTCGAACGCCAGCATCGGGCCATCGAACATAGCCTGCACGCAGCTCTGGCGAGGCTCGCCAGCGACGGCTCCACGCAGGATTCGCTCATCACCGTGCGCGGCGACCGCTTCGTCATCCCGGTCAAGAGTGAGTACAAGCGCAAGGTCGGCGGCGTGGTCCATGGCTCCAGCTCCAGCGGCCAGACCGTCTTCGTCGAGCCCATGGAGACCATCGAGCTCAACAACGAGCTCTCGCGCCTGCTCGACGAAGAGCAGGAAGAGATCCATCGCATCCTTGTTGCGATGACCCGAGCAGTGGCCGCGCATTCGCCCACGCTGGCGCTGGGGGCGCTCATCCTCGGAGAGGCCGATGCGCATCAGGGCGTGGCGCGGTTCGCGGAGGACCTCAACTGCGTCAAGCCCATCGTCGGCCAGGGGGCGGACGAAGACACACTCTCGGTATTCGAGGTGCTCGAAGCGCGGCATCCTCTTCTCGAGCTGCGCCTGCGCGATCAAGGCCACTCCATCACGCCGCTCACGCTGATCCTTCCGGGAGGCGCAGAGGCCAAGCACCAGGTCATCGTCTCGGGCCCCAACACCGGCGGCAAGACGGTCACGCTCAAGACGACAGGCCTGCTCGCCATCATGGCGCAGTCCGGCCTGCCGGTTCCGGCCAGGTCCGCTCGTCTGCCCATCTTCGACGCCGTCTTCGCCGACATTGGCGACGCGCAGTCGATCGAGAACAACCTCTCCACCTTCAGCTCGCACGTGACCAACGTCGACCGCATCGCGCGCCACGCCGGCCCGGCCTCGCTGGTGCTGCTCGACGAGCTTGGTTCCGCGACCGATCCCGAAGAGGGCGCGGCGCTGGCCGTTGCGGTGGCCGAACGCTTCCTCGAGCTCGGCTGCTGGTCGCTCATCACGACACACCTCACCTCGCTCAAGGTCTACGCGGCAAAGTACGATGGCGTGCTGAATGCCGCGGTGGGTTTCGATGAGACGACGCTTTCGCCCACCTATGAGCTGCGGCTCGGTGTGCCCGGAGCTTCGTCCGGCCTCAACATCGCAGCGCGGCTTGGGCTCGATCCTTCCATCGTGGACAACGCTCGCTCGCAGCTCACCACGCAGACAGCGGACATCGCGCGCTTCCTCGATGATCTGCACGCGCAGCTGACGGCCGCGAACTCCGAGCGTGCCACCCTGGCCGAGCAGCAGCGCGAGCTGGAACGTGAGCGCGAGCGGCTGGCGAAGGAAGGCCGCATCGAGCAGCAGCAGCGCACCCGCGACCTCGAGCGCAAGCTCGAAGCCATGCTTAAGGACTTCGAGTCGCGTCTCACCGACATGGTGAAGGTCATCGCCGACAAGACCTCCGACAAGGCCCTCGCCAAGCGCATCACGCGCGATGCCGCCGTGCGTCTCGCGGGGCTGCGCCGTGAGACCACGGGTGAGTTCAAGACTGCCGTCGCCGATGCGCAGGAGGCGGCAAAGCCCGCTGCGGCCAGGCCCACTGAGGCGGAGCGCGAGCTCGCCGTCGGCGATGCTGTGATGCTGCAGACCATGCAGCGCGAGGCCCGCATCGATCGCTTCATCGACGACAAGATGGTGGAGGTCGTCATGGGCTCCATGAAGATGCGTGTGCCTCGCACCGACGTCCGCCGATTGCAGCGTCACGAGATCGAGACTCCTTCGACGAAGCGTCGCGGCGGCGTGACCGTCTCAAGCGCAGCGCATGAAAGTCCCAGCGATGTGTCGTCGGAGATCAACGTGATCGGCCGCAAGGCGGACGAGGCCGAGAGCGAGGTCGAGCGCTACATCGAGCAAGCGTACCTCGCGGGGCATCGCAGTGTACGCATCGTGCACGGCGTGGGCATGGGTATCCTCCGCCGCACGCTGCGCGACTTCCTGCGCAATCATCCGCACGTCACCTCCGTGACAGAGCCGCCGTACAACGAAGGCGGCCAGGGAGCGACGATCGTCGAGCTGCGCCAGTAGCCACGCTGTGCGGCAAATCAGTCGTGGAGCGGTCCACCTGGCCCATGGAGCAACGTGAATCTGCCCGTGTATATTCGATTCCACCGCAGAATCAACGCCCCGTGGAGCTTCGTATGAACGGTAGACTTCCCCAGCGATTTGCATCAGTGATGTTGCCTGGCCTCGCGGTCTACGCGCTGGCGTTGTTGTCTTCCGGCTGCAACAAGCCGGCCAGCGTCGCGTCGCCGGATCACAGCGCGGACCTGGTGCGCCTCACGCAGATGGACGCAGACTGGGTGAAGGCCGCGCAGACCCACAGCGTGGACGCATGGATGGCGTTTTACGCGCCGAACGCCGTCGTGCTGCCGCCCAACGAGAAGACCGCCGATACGCCTGCAGAGATTCGCGCCGCCATCGGCGAGCTGATGGCGACCAAAGATCTTGCGATCGACTGGAAGGCGACGAAGACCGTCGTATCGGACGCCGGCGACATGGCCTGGATCTACGGCACCTATACGCTGGAAGGCAAAGACGCCGCCGGCGTTCCCATCAGCGACAACGGCAAGATGGCAGAGGTGTGGCAGAAGCAGGGCGACGGCGCCTGGAAGTGTGTGCTCGATACCTGGAGCTCCGACCTTCCGGTGCTGGTCCCCGACAAGAAATAGCCACCCGCCGCCCCGCCCTCTGCGTCACCGCGAAGCTACCTGGGCCATGCCACTCCGGGTCGCCTCGAAGTACACGCCACAGGCGCTCACGACGATGCGGTTCGGCCCGGCGAGCAGCACGGCATCTCCCGGAACTTCCGTCGTGGCCCCGGTGATGTCCATGTCCTCGTGCTGAAGGTCAACCTCGGTCACGTTGCGGCTGCGGATGCCCACCTGCTCGAAGCTGGCGCGACCCTGCTCGCTGCCGTTCTCCTTCGCAAACTGCTCCGCGCTCACGCTGCGAACATTGATTTCACTCAGCGCGACGGTGCCACCCTTCCAGCTCATCGCGCGCGTCGCATAGGTCAGCGTCGAGCCGACCAGCTGGTCTGCCTGCTCGCGGCTCCAGCACGTGACGTTGTGCGTGGGCAGCACGCGAGTGATGCGCCAGCTTCCGCGGAGGCCCGCGGGCAGCGGTTCGGCCGCAATTGTCTGCGACAGCGAGGCAAAGACCACCATCAGGGCCGCCACGCGGGAGGCACGGGTACCCAAGAGCCGTAATTCAGGCACTTTTCTCTTCTTCATTGCAAAGTCCAAAGATTTTGATCGTATCCAACGCATCATACGATGCTGGTTGTTGGAATTTCGGCTGGGTCGTCCGCTTTGCCGCTGCTCGAATCGCCTGCGGATGTCATGGGCCATCACGGAATGCCGGAAAGGCATGTTGTATGAATCTGGAACACCTGCGCGAGCGCACGCGCCCGCAGCACAATGCAACCGAGTCGCAGATGCCGATCACCGCTGACGGACTCACTCTGGCCGAGTACACAGGCTATCTTCGCGGTCTTTATGCTGCTCTTGCGCCGTGGGAGAGCTTCGCGCTCACACACCACCCGGCAGCGCTCGAGACACTTGTCGCATCCCGGCGCCGGGCTTTCCTGCTGGAGAAGGATCTCAGCGCCTTCGGTATCGCGGTGCCAGCCGTGGGTGCGTTCCACTCCGCCGCCATTCCGGGGCTCGATGAGCTCGATGGAGCCACCTTCGCTGCCAGCTTTCTGGGCGCAATGTACGTCGTCGAGGGCTCTTCACTCGGCGGGCAGTACATCGCGAAGCACCTGGAAACCACACTCGGCCTTACGCCCGAACACGGCGCTGCCTACTTTCGCGGCTACGGAGACAGGACCGGCTCGTTGTGGCAACAGTTCAAGCTGGTACTCGCGGCGCTGCCCGATTCCGAAGAGGACCAGGTAGTTGCTGCGGCGCAAGGAATGTTCGCATTATTTGGTGAGGCACTAACCTCGGCTTCGACACAGCCGCCACACCCTGAAATGGCATCTCTCCAGTAGGTTGTTGTTCGCCTGTTGTTTGTTTCTTTGTTTTTTGTTTCGCGCTCCGGAGGTAGGTTTGCCTTGCAACCTTCAGCCCCAGATGTACTCAACTGCGTAGACGAACCCATCCGTGTGCCTGGAAGCATCCAGCAGCATGGGTTCTTCCTGCTCACCCTGCCCGACTACGAGGTCATCGTAGCGGCAAGCGAGAACTCGCAGCGTTTCCTCAACGTCCCCCTGCGGCTCGTCGTCGGCTCCAAGCTCGATGATTTCTTTGAGCGCGAGGTGATGAGCGCCTTCCGCTTTCATAAGAAGATCTGCGCCCACGGCGAAGATGGTCTCGGCACCTATCTTGGTACCTTCCGCATCGGCGACAACCTCTTCAGTGCGATGACGCACTGCATTGGCCCCTACCGCGCGCTCGAGTTCGAGCAGCAGGAGAGCGTCGTTGGGCCGGAGACAATGAACGCGGTCATCACCAACTTCGTCTCCACGCTCAACCGCCTCCGTACCGAACAGGAGCTCTGCGACTCCCTCACCCGGCAGTTCTCCCAGCTCACCGGCTTTGATCGCGTCATGCTCTACAGCTTTGACGCCGAAGGCCACGGCACCGTGCTCAGCGAGATCAACAACGGTCGCCTGCCCAGCTACCTCGGCCTCGCCTTTCCGGCCTCCGATATCCCGGCGCAGGCCCGCGACCTGTATGTGCAGAACACCGTCCGCATCATTCCGGACGCGAACTATGTCCCGTCGCCTCTGGTGGGCAATCCCAGTGTTGAGCCAGCTACCCTCGACCTCTCGCTCAGCGTGTTGCGTTCGGTCTCTCCCATCCATCTGCAGTACATGCGCAACATGGGCACGATGGCGTCCATGTCTGTCTCGCTGGTGCTGGATGGAAAGCTCTGGGGGCTGATCAGCGGGCACAACGCCGAGCCCAAGCTGGTGCCGTATCTCATTCGCTCCGCCTGCGACATGCTCTCCAGGATGGGTGCGACGCAGTTGAATGCCTTCCGCGCGTCGCGCGAGCTGGAACAGACCCGCCACTTCCACTCCATTCAGCGGCGTCTTCTCACGCTCATCGCCTCGGAGCCCAACTATCTCGACGCGCTCGGGGAGCACCGCGATGTGCTGATGGATGTCACGAATGCCCAAGGTATAGCTTTGCTGCTCGATGGCAGCGTCCGGGTTGCGGGCATCACCCCGCCCGAATCGACCCTGCATCGCCTCGCAGCCTGGCTCGACTCACGGCCCGAGATCCAGACCTTCTTCACCTCCCACCTTGCTGCAGACCTGCCTCCTGAGCTGGCCGATCTCGCCGAGGAGCTTCGTCCCGCCGCCAGTGGCCTCCTGCTGGTGCGCATCTCGTCCGTGCGGTGCCGGTGGGTCGTCTGGTTCCGGCCGGAGGTCATCTCCACCATCGCCTGGGCGGGCAATCCCGCCGACGCTGACAAGGCGAAGGAGACGCTGACCCCGCGCGCCAGCTTTGGCCAGTGGAAGGAGATCGTCCGCGGCCGCTCCCGCGAGTGGACGCAGATGGAGATCGACTCGGCCGAGGACTTCCGCGCCGCTCTCACGACCATCAGCCTCCGCCGGGCAGAAGAGGCCATCGAAGAAGGCGAGGCTCGCTTCCATCGCCTCACCCAGGCCCTGCCCATCAAGATCTTCACGGTCGACGATGATGGCGCCCTTACCTATGTGAACGACCGCTGGCGCGAGGCTGGGCTATGCCCTCAGGGCAACTGGTTCGAGGAACCTCTCCTCGACGCGGAAGACGCGGCCGGCTTCGGCGAGCGCTGGGAGCAGGCCGTCCAGGCGGGCACGGACTTCGAGGCCGAACTGCGGCTCGCCAGCCCCAGCGGCGGCCCTGAGCGTTGGAACTACCTCCGCATCACGCCGTTTCAGCGGGCCGGATCTGTCCGGGTCGGCTGGATCGGGTCCCTGCTCGACCTGACCGAGCGCAAAGAGCGGGAGACCGCCATGCGCATGAGCGAGAAGCTCGCGCTCACCGGACGCATGACCTCCGTCATCGCCCACGAGATCAACAACCCGCTTGAGGCCATCACCAACCTCATGTACCTGCTGCGCGAAGAGTTCTCGCGGGACGGAAACGCCGGCACGTACATTGCCATGGTCGAGAGTGAGCTGGAGCGAATTTCGGGCATCACCAAGCAGACCCTGCGCTGGAATCGTGAGACCTCCGACGTGGCTGAGACCTGCAACGCCGGCGCCATGGTGGATGAGGTGCTCCGCCTCTTCGCGGGCAAGATCCGCAACCGCCAGATTCGGGTCACGATCACAGGTGACCGGTCGACGCCGCTCCGTGGTTTCCTCGGCCAGCTCCGCCAGGTGCTCGCAAACCTCGTCTCCAACGCCATCGATGCGTCTCCAATCGATGGCAAGGGCACCGTCATCGTCGAACTTCTCAAGGAAGCCGCCCCCGACGGTACGCTGATCCAGACGGGTTTCTCGGTCTGCGACAACGGGCGAGGCATCGACGCTGCGACCAAGGCCCGGCTGTTTGAGCCCTTCCACTCCACCAAGGGCGACCTGGGCAACGGCCTGGGACTTTACATCTCGCGGGAGATCGTGGAGCGCCACCACGGTCGAATCCTGGTCGAGACGGCTCCCGGCGAAGGCACGCGAATGACGGTGTGGCTCCCCGCCTGAGTCTGCTGCACAGCCCTCACTCGTGGGGCCTGGAATCTCGGACGCCGCGCCCGCATATCGGCCAACTTATTGATATATCTAGTCAAAGAGCAACATTCTCCTTGGAAGATTCTCCACACCCCGGTAGACTCACCCTGTTCTTCACCTCTTGGATCTGGATGGGCCCTGGGCCATGCATCGCACCCTGCTTCGTATTCTCCTCGCCGTCTCACCCCTTTCTCTGGTCGCGCTTCCGCTCTCCGCCCGCGCGGATACCATCGAGAACTACAACATCACTTTCACCAGCTTCGACTCCTTTACCCAGGTGGGTTCTGGCACCATCACCGTGGACGACGACGGCGTGGGCGACTACACCGTCGCTGGCTTCTCCTACTCGTTCTATCCGGGCGACCCCACCAACGCGACGACGATGTCCTATGACGCTGCGGGACTGACGAACGCCAGTGCTGAGACGGGTTTCGTCAGCTTTTTGCCCGGCGAGTATGGCTTTTCGTTCTATGCCCCTGCCGATCCGCTGTACACGTACTACAGCGATGGCACGGGCTGGAGCTTTGAGACGATAAACATCGAAGACGGCGGCTTCTACTCGATTACGGAGAACGTCTCCGCAACCCCCGAGCCCGGCAGCCTGGCGCTGCTCGGTACCGGCATGCTTGCGGCGGCTGGCGTCGCGCGACGCCGCTTCGTTCGGGCCTAGAAGACGTCTAAGTACCTGATTCGCCAACGCCACAACGCCGCCTTCCGGGCGGCGGTGCTATTTTTTGAATCGAACCGCCATCCCCGTTTAACCCCCTACCTCCCCGTTCAATGCAGAATCTCGCCGTTCGCCGCTCGCTTGTTGATATCGCGGCAACTGCCCCATAGCTTTGAACATGAATCCTCAGGAGGATATAGACAGCAATGCCAAAGATCACAAAGATCGTCGAGAAGGGCGTCGTCCTGGGCGCCAAGGCCGGATGGGCCGTATTTGAGAAGCTGAACTCCATCAGCCCCAACGACAGCTTTACGCCCAAGTGGTCCGATAAGCCGCTGCTGAAGTCCTACCAGAAGGAAAAGCCGCCCCTCGGCTGGCCCCGCACCACCGATTCGCTCTGCCCCAAGTGCGTGCCTGAGATCCGCCAGCAGATCGTCGATGGCAAGCTGCCCCACGAGATCCTTCTCAACGAGAAGGTCGGCGAGATCAAGGCGCAGATCATCGAGCGCGACGGCAAGATCCTGATGGTCAAGGACTGCCCCATCCACGGCCACTTCGAGGACGTCATGTCCATCGATCCGCCGATGATGAAGCACCTCGAGGACGTCTTCCCGGGCCGCGACATCCGCGCCCACAACGATGAGAAGCTCCACAACCACGGCACGTCGACCGTCACCCACGGCCGCGGCTCGGTGCTCACCATCGATCTCACCAACCGCTGCAACATGATGTGCGACCCGTGCTTCATGGACGCCAACCAGGTCGGCTTCGTGCATGAGCTGACGTGGGATGAGATCAAGACCATGCTCGACAACGCGATCAGCATTAAGCCGCGTCGTCAGATGAGCGTGCAGTTCTCCGGCGGCGAGCCCACGCTCTCCCCATACTTCCTCGACGCCGTCGCCTACGCCCGCAAGGTCGGTTACAACTCCGTCCAGGCCGCGACCAACGGCATCGAGTTCGCGAAGTCGGCTGAGTTCGCTCGCGCCGCCGCGGAAGCGGGCCTGCGTTACGCGTACCTGCAGTTCGATGGCATCGGCAATGCTGCCAACTCGCACCGCAAGGTGGGCAACTCGTTCGACGTGAAGCTGCAGGCGATCCACAACCTCCACGCCGCCGGTGTGGACATCGTCCCCGTCACCTGCATCATCAACGGCATCAACAACGAGCAGGTCGGCCGCATCATCCAGTTCGCGCTCGACAATCCCAAGAAGATCAACTTCCTCTCCTTCCAGCCTGTGTCCTTCACCGGCCGCGACGAGGAAGTTTCGGACGAGCGCCGCATGGCGCAGCGTTACACGCTGTCGCACCTCGCGCATGACGTCCGCAACCAGACCGGCCTCGGCGAGTCCACGCGCGACTGGTTCCCCATCAGCTTCATGTCGACCTTCTCCGACTGGGCCGACCTGGTGCACGGACCCGAGCACGACTGGGGCCAGCTCTCCTGCGGTTGCCACCCCAACTGCGGTATCGGCATGGCGCTCATGATCGACAAGGAAACCAAGGAAGCGGTTCCGGTCACGGCGTTCCTCAACGCCACCCAGCTCGCCAAGGACATCGCGAAGGTCAACGACGCCTCCCGCGGCAAGTTCATGACGATCCTCGGCGCCGGCCTCGCGCTCATCCGCAACTACGATCCCAAGAAGGCTCCCACGCACTTCAGCATCTTCTCGCTGCTCGAGAAGTTCGATAAGTGCTTTGGCGCCACCGGCCGTAACTACGGCAAGGTCACCGGCGACCGCACCATGGCCGATATCGAGAAGCGTCGCCAGGATCGCTGGAACTTCCTCTTCATCGCCGGCATGTGGTTCCAGGATCTGTTCAACTACGACTTCCGCCGCACCGAGCAGTGCATCATCCCGTACGCCACGCAGGAAGGCGAGATCAGCTTCTGCGCGTACAACACGGGCATCGGCTGGCGCAACATCATCGAGAAGATGCACATGACGTCGACCCTCACCAAGTGGTACGAGGAGCACGGCCGTCACGAGATCTTTGCCGGTGGTAAGAAGGTCGGCCTCGAGCGTCAGGAGAAGTACGACCTGGTGCTCAACGAAGCGCACGTCAACTCGGCTGCCAACGATACGTTCGACAAGAGCGGCATCGCCAAGAACGCCCGCGAGGAAAAGATCCGCGCCCGCGACGCGAAGCTGAAGTCCGACGCCGAGAACGCCCGCATGGCCAAGCTCTACCGCAAGGAAATCCTGAAGGAACCCGATATGCCCGGTGGCTTCGTAGCCCTCGGCGAGATCGGCGGCCTCGGCGGCATCAAGCCCGCCGCCCCCAAGCAGGAAGTCGAAGTCAAGAACGACGAGCTGGTAGCAGGCGACTAACCATTGCATGGAGCAGCACGCGCTTCGCGCAAAGACAGAAACACGAAGGCCGCCCTCAGGGCGGCTTTTGTGTTCTGGGACTAATTCGCCTTGCTGAGGCAAGGAACTCGGCATAAAATCGCGCCGATGCTCCCCAGAAAAAAATCGAAGATGAGGCAAGACGATAGGCTCAGCTTTCTTATCGCCAACATCGCAATCATTGCGTCCCTCGTCGGTGCAGTATTCAGTTTGGTCGCGATCCGGAATGAGCAGGTAAGAAATGCGTCTAAGCTTAGAGCCGAAGACCTCAGCGCTATTGTTTCGCGCCAGCAGCAGGCGATCAATGAGTTACAGGCGCGTCTTGGGAAGGCAGATGCGTCTTCATCTGAGCTCCGGGATAAAATCTTGCAGGCCATGTCGCATGCGGGGTCGACGCCTCATCAAGACTCGGTCCTTTCCGCTGCGGATCGAGATGCGCTTCAGCGTGCTGCCCAGACGGACCAAGACTTAAACCGGAGGCTAAGCGCGCTTGAGTCAGCTCTCACCCAGTCACCGGAAAAAGCAATCGCGCTGCCTCTCCTCCGCCAGCAACTGAATGATCTTCAGGACAAAATCAAGAGTGATTCCGATGGTCAGCAGGCGGAGATCAATCGTGTGTACGGGATCCTCGAATGGCTATTAGGGCTAATAATCACCCTAATCATTGGAGTCGCCGGGTTAGCCTTCAATTCGTTCAGACGGGATCCGGAAAGGCCGCACTCCTCCTCCCACCTGAAGCACGAAGACGATAGTCACCCCTCACACACGGATATTGCTAAAGGGACCGCCCCGGTTCGACAAGCTGATATAGCGTAGGAAATGACCGTGCGGCATCCTCGTCGAGTTCCAGGCGGTGAAGGGGAGCGATGCACTCTAGAAGCGCACTAGGCTCACCGGCAGCTTCTCAAAGTGATCCCGGTTCAGCGTCGCGAGTTCCAACTCATGCACTACCGCAGTCGCGGCGATCAGTATGTCCGCAAGATCGGGAGTGGTCGCAGCTTTCTTCGCCTGCGCGATCAGCCTGCCAGCCTCATCCGCCACCCGCTCGTCGACTAGGTGAATCCGTCCTGGGTACATCCGCGGTATATCCACGTCGAGCCAGTGCTCGAAGTTCGCGCGTTTGCGCCCCAACTGCATCGACTCCGTGCCATACCGTATCTCGGTGAGCGAGATCACGCTGAGGTGAAGCTGGATCGGCTTCACCGTTCCCAGCCATCGCATCACGGCATCATTTGGCCGTGCCTTCGTGAACTGCGAGACGACGTTGGTATCGAGCAGGAATCCCGTGCTATCCAAGCTTGATCTTCCGCGGCTTGCTCTTCAGGCGGGGGAACACGACGTCATAGCGCTCTTTGAAGGAAGGCTGCAACGCCTCCCACGCGCTCATGAAGGGCTCGTCCAATTCCTTCTTCACCGTCTGCGCCGCATCGTGCTCCTCGCGCGTCATCACGACGAACTCCTGCTTTCGCCGCCGTACAATCTGCGGACCTTCGGTCTCTGCTTTGTCCAGCACCTCGCTGAACTTTGCCTTAGCTTGTGTCGCAGCCCATGCGGTCATCGCGCACCTCGCAAAATGACCATAGTGGTCATTTCCCTCCGAGTCAATCTCTAACCCGCCTGCTTCCGCCACTCTCCGGGCGTGGTTCCCACCCTCTGTCGGAAGGCCCGCACGAAGCTTGCTGCTGACGTAAACCCCGTCTGCGTGGCGATCTCCTGTACGTTCCAGTCCGTGGTCCGGAGCAGCACCTTTGCGCGATCCATCCGTTGTGTGAGCAGGTATTGGTACGGCGTCTGGCCCGTCGTCGCGCGGAATTCGTGCGCGAAGTGGAACGGGCTCAGCTCCACCGCAGCGGCAGCTTCCTCCAGCCGCACATCGCGGTCCAGGTTCTCGGTGAGGAACTCCATCGCGCGATGCAGCTTCGGCATGGGCAGGCGTCCCTTGCTTCGCAGCTCGGGCAACGCAAGCTCGGCATGCCGTCGCAGGAGCATCGCGGCTAACTCGCTCTCCAGCAGCCCGGCGTAGAGCGCGCCGAGGGGAAAACCCTCCGCAGCCTCGCGATACATGCGGCCAACGGCGTGCTCCAGCGCAGGATCGCGCAGTGCCCATTGATTGCGCATCGTCGCCACATCGGTCAGGGCTCCAGCGCCAAGTTCGGCGGCAGTCCGCTGCAGCAGAGCTGGCCGTACCGAGAGGATCACGCGTTCGTTTGGCGCCGACCAGCGCACGCGGTCGCGTGTGCCGGCGCCCACCAGGATGATCGCACCGGGAGCCGTATCCACGAGGCGGTTACGGCCCTCGTTCCACCACTCCAGCTCAGGTGCGCCGGTCAGCTGCAGGTGCAGGCAAAGGTGGTCGTGCTCATGCTCCGGAATCTCGATTGCGCCGACATGATGATGCTCGAGCAGGGTGTGCTGCCAGGGCTGCACGCGAGGCAGGGGCGCAGTCGCGGAGCCCACACGTGCGGCTCCAGGCAGCAGCGGAACCACCTTGTCCTGCCGCAGCACCGAGATTCGCCCTTGTGTCTCGCCCGCCACGCCGCCCCCGTCATTCGATGATCCAACTTCATCGCAGGAATTGCATACTCCTTTCCGCCTGCTGGCAGATGCTTCTATCAGTGGCGCTTCGCACGCGTCCGCCGGGAGGCAAACATGTTTGGAATTCCGCAGATCATCACGAAGGGCTTTATCTGGGGTGCAGGCATCACCCGCCCGCGCCAGGGGCAGGAACGCGTGGCCGTGTATTACATCACCGGCATCGTCGCGGGAACGCTCGTTGTGTTGACCACGATGTTCTTCGTCCTTCAGCACCTGATTCGCTAACCCGTAGATCCGGGCTTTGACCTTGGGGCAAAGAGCAGCATAAAGTGGGCTCGTCATGCGACCCACGCTCCTTCTCGCCCTGATCTTTGCCGTCCTCGCTTCCACCACGGGCACGAGCCTCGCGCAGCATCCGCAACCGCAGCGCCCGGCGATCACCGGGATCGCGTTCATGCGCGTCTATAGCACGGACCCCGCTGCCGCCGAGCGCTTCTACGGCACAACGCTGGGGCTCACGCGCGTGGTTGCAGATAGCTCAGACGCAAAGTGGGTCTACGCGGTCAACAGCCGCCAGTGGGTGGAGGTGCTGCCGCACACGCCTCCGCCCAGCGCGACGCAGCGCATGGTCGCGGTGGCCTTCATGACGCGCGACGCGGCGGCGCTCGAGCGCTACCTCAACGCCAAAGGTGTCGCGACCACCGAGCCGATGCACGACGGTGAGTTCGGCGTCCGCGATCCCGAAGGCAACCTCGTCCTCTTCGTCGATGGCCACGAGCGCGAAGGGGTCGCCAAGCTCGTCGCGGCCGCGCCTACCTCGGAGACAGCAGCCAGTCAGCGCATCATCCACGTCGGCTTCATCGTGCGCGACCGCGCGAAGGAAGATACCTTCTGGCGCGAGGTGCTGGGCTTCACGCCCTATTGGCACGGCGGCCGCACCGAGAGCGAGACCGACTGGGTGAGCCAACAGGTCCCTGAGGGCCAGGACTGGCTGGAGTACATGCTCAGCGCCTCGGCCACGCCGACGCTGAAGGAGACCGGCACGCAGGATCACTTCTCGCTCGGCACGGAGCGCATCCAGACGGTGCTGGCGCGTCTGCAGGCCAACGGCTGCACCGACGCGCAGTGCCGAGCCATCCAGGTCGGACACGATGGCAAGATCCAGCTAAATCTCTTTGACCCGGACCAGACGCGCGCGGAGTTCATGGAGTTCACGCCGGCGATCAAGTCCTGCTGCTCGCCCATGCTGGGACACCCGCCCGGGCCAATCGAAGCGAAGTAGCACAGGCTTCCATCGCCGCGCTTGTCGCTGGGCCGAGTCGTTCATACAATCTCCGTGAAGCCCCACAACCCACTTCGCATCGCGCGAGGAGCCACTGCATGGCCACGAAAAAAGCCGTTGGCAACGAACCGTTCTCTCCCGCCGTGGATGTGTACATCAACAAGGCCGCGCCCTTCGCTCAGCCCATCCTTACGCACATCCGCGAGGTCGTACACAAGGCGGTGCCGGGGGTCGAGGAGACCATCAAGTGGTCGCATCCGTTCTTCCTGCTCAATGGCGTGATCCTCGGCAACATGGCGGCGTTCAAGGCGCATTGCAGCTTCGGCCTGTGGGGCACGGAGATCACGAAGGAGCTGCGTGCGGACGGAGTCGCTGAAGGAGGGTCCATGGGTAGCTTCGGCAAGATCACCTCCGTCAAGGACCTGCCTTCGAAGAAGGAGCTGACGGCCTACATCGTTGCGGCGGCGAAGCCCGTCGCGGATGGCACCCGCACCACCGCATGGTCGCGGCCGAAGCAGAAGGTCGCCAAGCCCGAAGCGGTTGTGCCGGAAGCTCTTGCGATCGCGCTGAAGAAGAACAAGACGGCGACGAAGCAGTTTGAAGCGATGAGCCCCAGCTGCCGCCGCGAGTACTGCGACTGGATCGCCGACGCCAAGCGCGACGAGACCCGCGACAAGCGCGTGGTGCAGGCCATCGAGTGGATCGCCGAGGGCAAATCGCGCAACTGGAAGTACGAGAGCTGCTAGCGGCAGCACGCGGCAGCTCCGTCTCCCGGTTGAAGATGCGACCATAGACGTTGCGATGAAGAAACGATCTTCGCCATCTCTGGACGCTCCGCAGCCGCTCGACCCCGCAGTCTTTCATGCCGCGCTGCTCAAGTGGTACAAGCGCCACGCGCGTGATCTTCCCTGGCGCGGCGTCGACGACCCGTATGCGACGTGGCTGTCCGAGATCATGCTGCAGCAGACGCGCGTGGCCACCGTCATCGAGCGCTACCAGGAGTTCCTGCTCCGCTTTCCGACGATCCGCGCACTGGCCGAAGCGAACGAAGACGACGTGCTCGCCTTGTGGAGCGGCCTGGGCTACTATCGCCGCGCACGCATGCTGCATCGCGCAGCGCAGTTTGTCACACGCGAGCTGAAGGGCAAGCTGCCACGCACTGCGGAAGAGTTGCGAACGTTGCCCGGAGTGGGCGACTACACCTCGGCCGCGATTGCGAGCATCGCCTATGGCGAAAGTGTCGCTGTGGTGGATGGCAACGTGGAGCGCGTGTTGCTGCGCGTGCTGGGCAGGCCGGAAGACAAGGGCGCGGCAACCCGTGCGTTGATCCAGGAGACGGCGCAATCGCTCATCCCTCCGCAGCCCGTGAGGCGCACGCGCGCCAATCCCTGCGGCGATCACAATCAGGCCATGATGGAGCTCGGCGCAACGATCTGCACGCCCAGGTCCCCGCTCTGCCTGCAGTGCCCTGTACTCGAACTGTGCCAGACGCGCGGAGAACACATCACCGGCGAGCGCACACAGATGCAGAGCCGCACCGTCGCGCATCTGCTGGTTCGCCGTCGCCGCGGAACACGCGAAGAGGTGCTTCTCAGCCGCCGGCCGGAAGATGCCTCGCTGATGCCCAACATGCTCGAGCTTCCTCCGCTGCCTATCGACGCGGTCGAGGGCCTCGAGCCTGTGCTTCGCGTGCGCCACAGCATCACCAACACCAACTACTACGTGATGATCTTCGCAGAGCGAATCGCCGGACTGCCGCCGCAGACGGAGGATCTCAGCGACGAGATCGCACTCGTTACGGATGAGACCGTGACTCACGCCGTGAGCGACCTCAGCAAGCTCGATCCCGAGGACATACCCTTCGTCGCGGAGACACCCGGTGAAGACGACGAGCTTTCGCTGCTCAGCGCCATCCCCACGGCGCAGACCGACATGTTCTGGTTCCCGGCCACGCGTCTTCCTGCGCTAGCCATCACCGGCCTCACACGCAAGGTACTTCAGCGGCTCGGCGTTATGCAGATCCCGAAGCCCGTCCGCCGCGTACCGTAGAGAACCTGCCACGCCCTCTATACTTGACACCACTTGCATTGCAACGGAGCTCGCCTCCGGGAGGCCCTTTCGCATGAAGCCACGCAGCATCGTCACCGCAGCTCTTGCTGCAGCAGTCCTGGCGCCGGTCGCCACGCGCATGACCGCACAGGCTCAGAGCATCGAAGCCGCCGAGAAGCTAGTCAGCGCCGACCGCATCCGCGATCTCGACAAGTACATCTCCGATGACAAGTTCGAGGGCCGTTATCCCGGTTCCGCGGGCGGCAATGCGGCAGCCGCGTTCATCGCGGCCGAGTTCGCCAAGGCCGGGCTCAAGCCCATGGGCGACAACGGCACCTTCCTGCAGCAGGTCAACTTCGTCAGCATGAAGGTGAAGCCGGCAGAGACGATCGCCGTCCTGAAGCCGGCGCATGGCGAGGCGGCGCCGCTGCAGTTCGGTGACGACTACACCATCTCGGATGAGCAACTGCACGCGCACGAGACTGTCGACGCGCCCATCGTCTTCGTCGGCTACGGCGCCACCGCGCCCGAGTACCAGTGGGACGATTACGCGGGCGTGGATGTGAAGGGCAAGGTCATCCTCTGCATCGTCGGCGATCCGCCGTCGAACGATCCGAAGTTCTTCATGGGCGACGCGCTCACCTACTACGGCCGGTGGACGTACAAGTTCGAGCACGCCGCGAAGATGGGCGCGATCGGCGCGCTCATCATCCATCGCACCGACCTCGCCAGCTACGGCTGGAACGTGGTGCAGAACTCCAACACCGGCGAGAAGACCTACCTCCGCGATGATGCGAACCCACGCCTCAAAGCCGCGAGCTGGGTGCAGCTTGAGGTAGCACGCAAGATCTTCGCGATGAGCGGCCTTGATCTCGACAAGGAGTTCGACGCGGCAGGGAAGCGCGGCTTCAAAGCGGTGGAGCTGCCCGTGCACTTTCAGGCGACGGTCTCGAGCACGGTGAAGCCCTTCCAGAGCCCGAACGTGGTGGGTGGTTTGCCTGGAAACGGCGCTCCCGATCAGGCAGTCCTCTACACCGCGCACTACGATCACCTCGGCGTCGATCCCTCAGTACCTGGCCCCGACAAGATCTTCAACGGCGCAGCCGACAACGGCACCGGCGTGGCTATGCTCATCGAGATGGCCCATGCGTGGGGTGACGCCACGAAGCACGGCCTCAAGCTGCCGCACTCCGTGCTCTTCTCCGCGGTCACCGCGGAAGAGCAAGGCCTCCTGGGCTCCGAGTACCTCGGCCAGCACACGCCCATCCCCTCCGCTCAGATCGCGCTGGACATCAACGTCGACATGCTGCTGCCGCTCGGGGTGCAGCAGGAGGTCAACGTCAACGGAGCGCAGCGGACCACCTTCTATCCGCAGGTAGAAGCCACCGCGAAACGCTTCGGCCTCGCCATCGTGCCCGACCCGCGCCCGTCCGCCGGCAGCTACTACCGCAGCGATCACTTCTCGCTCTCGCGGCTCGGTATCCCGGCGTTCTCCATCGATTCCGGCACGCTGTATGAAGGCCACGATCATGCGTGGGGGATCGCCAAGGAGAAGGCGTTCAACGAGCACGACTATCACAACGTCACGGACAACTTCGATCCCACGTGGGACTTCCGCGGCGACGCCAACATCGCCCGTTTCGGCATGGATCTGGGCTGGCAGGTGATTCATCTGCCTCACACCATCGAGTGGCTGCACGGTGATGAGTTCGAAGCTGCACGCCTCAAGAGCGAAGGACGATAGTCAACGCGGCACTAACCGTCATTCCGAGAGAGCGGCGCGAACGAGGAACCCCCGTATCGCTTCGCAGGATGATTGCTGCGGAAGAGGCATCAGGCTCACTCGGCTCTTGTTCGACTGCAAGCGAATACAGGGGGTCTTCCTCGTTCGCTGCCCTCAGGGTCGGAATGACGACGAAAACCTCTTACTGCACTTCGCTCGGCTCGAGCACGGTGGTCGCCGCCGCGCTCTCATTGCCATGCGTATCCACCGCGGTCACGCTGTAGCGATAGCGCTCGTTTGCCTTCGCAGTCGCATCGTGGAAGCCCGGCTCCCGCGATGCGGTTGGGCTGAGCTTCTCGCGCCCACCCACAGCGGCTCCACTGGCATCGATCCGCTCGCGATAGACGTTGTAGCCCGCGATATCCGCGTCGTCGACGGGTTGCCACACCAGGTCAACCGCGAAAGGACCCGCGACACCTGGGGACGTCGCATTACTGAAGGCGGCAGCGACGAGCCCCGTCGGCGCCGCCGAGGCAAAGACCGGCTGCAGCGTGATGCTTACCGGGTCGGACAGCTCGCCACGAAGCTCCAGCGTGCGGCCGCCAAACTTCACCATCTCGCGTCGCACAGCCTGGTAGCGGTAGGGCACGGAAAGCACGGCGCTCGCGTCCAGGGAGCGGTTCTGCGAGCGGTCCGCTGCATCGGGTACTGCGCTCATCCAAACCACGTCCTGCTTCGCGGTTCTGTCATCGTTCAAGCTCAGCGTCGAGGTGCGCTTTGGCGTGGCGCTCTCCGCCTTGGCAGCTTCTTTGGGCGGCAGCGAAGCTCGGCCTTCGCGACGAAGAAGCACCTCGCCAGCATCCCCTGTCGAAGGAGCCCAGTGCAGCACGATGCCTTTGCGTGAGCCCTCCGCTGTCAGGTGCTCGACACGCGCCGGCGGAGTTCCCGCAACGACATACGCCGGATCGGAAGGGCCAGCGGACTTGCCCAGAGCGTTGAACAGTTCGACGCGATAGCACAGCAGGCGTCGAGGTCCGGAGCCAAGGTCGGCGGGCAGGGAATCGTGCCACACCACAATCGTTGGCCTTCCACCGGCATCGACCCGGGGAAAGGTACCACCGGAGCCGGGGACGGTGACGCATGGCCCCTTGCCCACCTGCCGGCAAAGCGTTCCGCTGATCGTCGCGGCGCGCAGCGGCAGCTTGTCCGTGGAGTTCCTGGGCGCAGTGAATCGCAGCTCGACGACGTCTCCGGAGCGATCTGCGCTGAGGTCGCGTGGCAGCGACGGCAGATGCAGCGAGGGTGCGCGCGGAGGTCCGGGATTGGCGCAACCGGTCAGCAACCCGGCCAGCAAAACGGAGCCCATTGCGCCTCCAAAGCTGCTGCACCACACACGCTTCCCGACGAACCGAACCATGCTAACGAGCCTAGCACCCCTGCGACCCCGGGCGAGGCGTCCTCGCAAGTCCAACAGGCTCAATCGCATGCCCGGACGATTCCACCGGAGCGCAAAGTGGGGCATCCTCTCTCGTCAAGACGTCATCGTACCTACAACATTGCCAGGCTGCGGTCCGAGCTTGGGGTGTGCCTGAATTCAGGTTCCCGGATGCCTATGAGCGAGATACTGACCCAGACCCAGCCCGAGTTGCACCCCGTCACGGTGCAAGCAGAAGCGATCACCGCCGAAGCCGCCGAGGTGTGCATTGAAAGCAAGCGCATTGGCGAGCGCATCCGGCAGCTCCGCCAGCGTAAAGGCATGGGCCTCGTCGAGCTTGGCCGCCACACCGGCTTGTCTGCGAGCTTTCTGTCGCAGCTCGAGACTGGCCGCGTCGTGCCTACGCTGCGGAACCTTGCACGCATCGCGATGGTCTTCTCGCGGAGCCTCATTTACTTCTTCGAGCCGGAGCGCCCGGAGATGTTCCGCATCGTGCGTGCCGCGGATCGCCAGCGCCTGCCGCAGACCGGCGCCGAAGAGCCTGCCTACTTCTTCGAGAGCCTCGGCCAGGTGCCTGCCGACCAGCCTGTCACCCCGTACGTGGCCGAGTTCCTTCCCGGCAACGAGCGCCGCCCGCAGCGTGCCCACCAGCACGGTGGTATGGAGTTCCTGGTGATGCTCTCCGGCCAGCTGCAACTCACGCATGATGGCATGGTCGACGTGCTGGATGAGGGCGACGCCGTGTACTTCGATGCGGAGGCGGTTCACAGCTACCAGAAGATCGGTGAGGCGACCTGCACGGCGCTCATTCTCTCCATGAGCGAGCCCATGCGCGGCAGCAACCGCGCCGAAGTACGGGTTCCTGCTGTCAAAGCGGCGATCCGCAAGCCCTGAGCCGGGTTTCGAGATGCGTCGGCCACGCCCCGTGGCCAATGGCGCAGCCTGCGGTACGCTACAATCGCGCCAGCAAGCTCCTATCTCACTGAAAGTGCTTCCCAGGCCCCCTCCATTTGCCTGCGGAGCCGTGATGCAGAACGTGGAACGCACCAGTCAAGGGCTTAAGGCCCGTCAGCCAGGGGGACTCGCACAGCTCTCCTTCGATGCGGAGCTGCGCCTCTCTCGCGCATCGCATGGCTCGCCTTTTCCTTTGAATCTCGTGGCGAAGGTCGCCCGACGGGTGGTGGCCCCCCTGGCGCGCAGCTTTGGCTCCCGGCGAACGGTGAAGTGCGTCGTCTATGGCCAGAGCCTCCAGATGCCCGCTGAGCATCCTCTTCCGGGGATCCTCGTCGTGAATCCGCAGTACAACCGTCCGCTCGCTCTCACCGCCCAGGCGATCGCTGCGGAGCATACCCCATCGTCCATGCTCGCCGCAGTGGATGTGGGAGCAAATATTGGGGATACCGTCGCCATCCTTGAAGAGGCACTGCCTGGACGATTCGCTTACCTTTGCATCGAGCCGGAAGAAGAGATAGCCGGTCTCTGTACCGCAAACCACGAAGCCAATTCGCGCGTGGTAGTGACCCGCGCCTTTGTTGGGGAGCAGGAAGGCGCCGAGGTCTATCTCGAGGATGACGGCAGGGCGAACCCCACCACGCGCGTTGCCGCTCATGGGGTCGCCATGGGCACGCTGCGCCGACTGGATTCCCTTGCGCTGCCCTTTGTCGAAAGCCGGAATGGCCTCGCCCTCATCAAAGTCGACACCGAAGGCTTTGACTTTGCCGTGTTGCGCTCCGGCGTCGAGCTGCTGCGTCGCTACCACCCAGTGCTGTTCTTTGAGTGGTTTCCAAGGTTGCTCCAGGAAGATCCCCTCGATGGCCTTCGGTTCCTCAACAGTCTCGGATATGAGCACATGGTCTTCTTCACCAACCGCGGCGACTTCTACTGTGCCGCCTCGGGTCTACAGGAAGATCTCTGGGCCAGCCTGCTCCTTGTGACCTCCCGCGTCGAGACGATCCCGTACTTCGACGTGGCCGCCATGGTCGACCGCTCTACCCGCGACGCGCTCATCTCGCGCTGCTGAACGGTCTTTGCGGGCTCACTTGCTGGAGGCGAGCCGTTGTCCTGGCGTCCACTCACCCGGTGCGTCCCGGCGCGGGTCGTAGAACAGCATCCGCCCGCAGGTCTCGCAGGTAAACACCTCGTCCTTGTGGGGTGAGTTTGGATCGCGGTCGGTGATGTCGTTCCAGCGCTGCGTCCGTAGCATCATCTGGCAGGCCGAGCACTTCTGTCCGGTCGCCTCGGAGAGCGCCGTCCCCTTCGACTTCGCAACGCGATCATACTGCGACAACAACCGTTCGCCTTCCTCGGTCGCGCCAACGTCGGCTCGTATCGCGGCCCTCTCTGAGGTGAGGTCTGCGATGCGGGCAGTGTTCTGCTCGGTCAGCACCTCGCAGGCGACCGTTTCGCGGGTAAGCGTCGCGGTCGTCCGCTCCAGAGCCTCCTGCGCATGGCTGCGATCGATCTCCAGCTGCTCGGTTCGTTCCATGGAAGCCAGCTCTTCGTCTTCGAGCTTCGCCACGGCCTGCTCGGTGAAGCCGATCTCGTGTTCAAGTGCCGTGACCTGCGCGGTGGAGGTGGCCGCGTCCAGCTGCTTCCGCAGCCGGGTTTGCTTGTCCTTGTAGCTGCGGACCTCGCTCTCCTGCGTGCGGCGAAGAACCTCTTCCTTGCGCATGCCCTCGTCGATCTTCCGCAGCGCGTCCTCGGCGGCACGCAATGCGGTCTCGGCGGCCTTGCGACGCGCAGGCACGCCCGCGAGTTCGCTCTTCAGCCTGGCAAGTTCCAGGTCGACAGCTTGGGCCACGATCAGTTTTTCAAGAACTTCGTTCATCTCACAATATTCCGCTATGTTCCCCGTCTTAACCCGTGGGCACCATCGTACGCGGACGCCGGGGAGACTGCACGCCATCGTGCCAGTTCCCCGCAAGACCCTTTCGAGGGCATTTTTCGCCAACATTCTGAATCGGACCGCCCAAGACCACAATCTAGAGGAAGAACTCCTTCCGTATGGCTGCAGCTACCGCAACTGAAGTGTCTACCACCGTCGCCGCTCCGCCGTGGCGTCCGCGCATCAACCCGTGGATCGTCGCGATGACCGTGACGCTGGCCACCTTCATGGAGGTCCTCGACTCCTCCATCGCCAACGTCGCGCTGCCGCACATCGCGGGCGGGCTGGGCGCAACGCAGGACGAAGCCACGTGGGTGCTCACCGCGTATCTCGTCGCCAACGCCATCATTCTGCCGGCCGGCGCGTACATGACCACCTTCATCGGCCGCAAGAAGTTCTACATGATCTGCGTGGCCCTCTTCGGCATCTCTTCCGCCCTCTGCGGCCTGGCGGTTTCGCTGCCGATGCTGGTCTTCTTCCGCATCCTGCAGGGTATCGGCGGCGGCGGACTCGCACCGTCGGAGCAGGCAATTCTCGCCGACACCTTCCCGCCGGAGAAGCGTGGCCAGGCCTTCGCGATGTATGGTCTCGCAGTCGTTGTCGCTCCCGCTATCGGCCCCACGCTCGGCGGCTACATCACCGACAACTTCGACTGGCGCTGGATCTTCTACCTCAACGTTCCTATCTGCCTGCTTTCGCTGTTCCTCACCTCGCGCATCGTGGAAGATCCACCGTGGGTCGAGAAGCAGGTGAAGGAGTCGCAGAAGGGCGGCATCCGGCTCGACCTCATCGGCTTCGGTCTACTCGCCATCACCTTCGGCGCACTCGAGTTCGTGCTCGACAAGGGCCAGGAAGACGATTGGTTCGGCTCGAAGATCATCACCTTCTTCATCGCCGCCATGGTCATCGCGTTCATCACCATGATCTGGTGGGAGCTCAAGCAGCTGCGCGACGGGCATCGGCCCATCCTCAATCTCACCCTCTTCAAGCGACGACAGTTCGCCATCAGCTTCATGCTGATGTTCGTGCTCGGCTTCTCGCTGTATGGCACCACCATCCTCATCCCGCAGTTCGTGCAGACCCTGCTGGGCTACACGGCGGAGCTCGCAGGCCTTGTGCTCTCGCCTGCCGGCTTCATGATGATGGCCATGATGCCTGTGGTGGGTGTGCTCTCGGGTAAGATCGACCCGCGCAAGCTCATCGGCTACGGCTTCTTCATGCTCACCGTATCGCTGATGTACATGGCGCAGATCAACCTCGGCATCAGCTATGGCGAGCTTGTGCTGATGCGCATCTTCCAGGCCTCCGGTCTCGCGTTCCTCTTCATCCCCATCAACACGATCGCGTATATCGGGGTGAAGCAGAACGAGAACAACGACGTCTCCGGCCTTACCAACCTCGCGCGTAACATCGGCGGCTCGAGCGGCACGGCCTTCATGGCCACCATGCTCACAAGGCGCACCGCAGCTCATGAGAACTCGATGATCCGCAACCTGACGCCGAGTAGCCCCGGGTATCAGCAGCAGGTCAGCAAGATGGCCGGCAGCTTCAAGATCGGCAACGGTACCGGCGTAAAGGGCGGCCCGTTCAACGGCGCCAGCTTCGGCGCCATCCACCAGGCGCAGGCCTACATCTACAACGAGATGCATCGCCAGGCCGCAACACTCGCTTACGTGGACATCATCCGCTACCTGACGATCTTCTGCGCCTGCATGATTCCGCTGCTCTTCTTCATCCCGAAGCCACCCAAGAACGCTTCTGCCAGCGCCGGTCACTAAGTCTTTCTTCGAAACGTCGCGCTCGATTCCGATGTCTCCTTCACGGAAGTCCGTGAAGGAGACATCGGCGTCAAGGCGCTTGAATCGGGTCGCACCCATCAGTTCGCACTGGGCGGAATGGAGTCGTCCCCGACGGCGCCGAGGCGCCGGAGCACCATATGCGCTGCGATTCTGTACCGCTTGCCGTTACCGAAGGGCCACATCGCAAGGGAGCGCAGCATGCGTGTGAGGTGAGGCTGCCCCTGCTCGCGCTCGAGGATAGAGCGGTCACCTTCCAGCATCGACACGCGCCTCCAGCGGGCCAGGGGACGCAACGGCGCCGCAATGCCTGGCAGGATGAGCCGGTCGAAGACCTCCAGATCGCCCGTGTAGATATGCGCGGGGTCGTTCGTCACGTTCGCGCCGTGTCGCCGGTAGAGCATCAGGGGCTCCGGAAAGCTCATGAAGATCGTGCCGGATCGCTTGAGCCGGACCAACAGGTCCCAGTCTTCAGCCTTGGCCGCGTCCACATGAAACCCCCCGACGCGAACCAGCGCCGACTTGCGCGCCACCGTCCCACTCGGTAGTGCCAGGCACCCATGTTCGAGGGACCGGGCGAAGTTCTCCGGCGCGCGGCGAATCTCCCCCGGTTTGCCGTCAATCAGGATCTGAAAGCCGCACATGCAGACTTCAGCGACCGGGTTCGCCTGCAGCCCCGCAATCTGGCGTTCCATCTTATCCGGCAGCCAGACGTCGTCCTGATCGAGGAACGCGATCCACGTCGAGGTCGCATCCGTGATGCCGCGGTTTCGTGAACGAACGACTCCCATGTTGGGCTGTGTCAGCACCTGGACATTCGGATAGGAACGTGCGATCTCAGCCGAGTCGTCCTGCGATCCGTCGTCGACGACGATGATCTCGTCGACCGGCCTGGTCTGGTTGAGGATGCTTTCGATGGCGGCGCGAAGGAACCGCGCGCCGTTGTAAACCGCAACGACCGCGGTGACACTCCAGGGCGCGGAGTCCGCGGCAACATCCATGGCCTCCGGCGGCACCAGCTCATACATGAAACACATCCCCTGCTCTTGATTGATGCCAAAACCAACGCAGCCGCGCGTGCAAAGCCAACTTAGCCGGTACTGACAGATCGCTGGCCACGCCCTACCAGCCCCAGATTCTTCAAAGACATGTGCGCGGCTACCTTGTAACGCCGCCAGTCGCCCACCGGCCACATCAGGATCGATCGCAGCATCAGCGGAAGGTACCCGGGCTGGCCGTTTTCACGCGCCTGGACCGCCTGCTCCGACAGCAGGCGCGAAACTCGCAGCCAGCGTGCCATCGGCCGGAGCGGCGCAGGCACCTTTGGAAGCAGGAATCGATCGAAGATGTCCAGATCCCCGCGATAGATAAAGGCCGCGTCGCTCGTGAGGTTGTTTCCATGGCGGCGATAGTGCATCAGCGGCTCAGGACAGCTGACGAAGGTTGCGCCGGCGCGCTTCAGACGCAGCCAGCAGTCCCAGTCCTCCGCACTCGTCACGTTGGGATCAAAACCCCCGACGGCAAGCAGGGCGGACCGGCGCAGCACGAAGCAGCTGGGCATGCTGAACGTCCCCAGCTCCAGACGAGGTCCGAAGTCCTCCGGTGCGCGCATGACCTTGCCGAGGCCGCCATTCTGCAGCAGCTGGTAGCCGGTCACGCAGACATCGGCTGTGGGATTCTCGCCCAGCAACTTCATCTGGCGTTCGATCTTTTCGGGCACCCATATGTCATCGCTGTCCAACAGCGCGACCCAGGGCGACGTGGCCGCAGCGATTCCACGATTTCGTGCCGTGGACAAGCCAGCGTTCTCAAACGAAAGCACAAGAACACCCGGATAGGAACGCGCCAGCTCCGCAGAGCCGTCCGTCGACCCATCGTCAATGACCAGGATCTCCTGCACGGGCAGAGTCTGCCGAAGCACACTCTCAATCGCTTCACCCAGGAAGACCGCGCCGTTATAAACCGGGATGATCACGCTGACCGCACGGTCTTCCGACGCACCGGTGCGGCCAGCTTCAAGAAAGTTCGACATAAGGCGCTTGTGGAAACCCGCACCATTCTAGTGCAACAAAAGCGTTTACACCGGCCTTGGGTTACGTTCTTCAAACTGCCGTTGATGCCAGTAGGGGTAGGCCAGCGGCCGTTCACTCGCCGCATCCAACTTCGCGATCTGCTCGGTCGTCAGCTTCACGTTCACTGCGGCAAGATTGCCCTTCAACTGCTCCTCGTTGCGAGCCCCGATGATCAGCGTAGAGATCGTGGGACGAGAGAGCAGCCAAGCCAGAGAGATCTGCGGAATCGTCGCTCCCGTCTCGGCCGCAACCTCATCCAGCGCATCGACGACCTTGTACAGGTACTCGTCCTCGATCTGCGGTCCGATGTCGGTAGCCAGCTGATTGTTCAGGCGGCTGGTCGTGGGCTTCGGCGCTCCGCGGCGCAGCTTGCCGGTCAGGCGTCCCCAGCCCAGCGGAGACCACACCAGCGCTCCGACACCCTGCTCGATGCCCAGCGGCATCAGCTCCCACTCATAGTCGCGCCCCACCAGCGAGTAGTACACCTGGTGCCCAACGTACTTCGACCATCCATAGCGCTCGGAGACCGTCAGCGACTTCATCAGGTGCCAGCCGGAGAAGTTCGAGCAGGCGATGTAGCGCACCTTGCCCTGCTTCACCAGCAGGTCCAGTGTGGAGAGTGTCTCGTCCACCGGCGTCGACGCGTCGAAGCCGTGCATGTGGTAGACGTCGATGTAGTCCGTGCCCAGCCGCTTCAGCGAGCCTTCCACGGCCTGCAGCAGGTGGTAGCGCGAGCTGCCGACGCTGTTCGGGCCTTCAAACCCGCCACGGAAGGTCGCCTTGGTCGAGATCAGGATGTCCTCGCGCTTCAGGTGCTTCACGGCCGAGCCCAGCACCGACTCGCTCTTGCCGTCGGAGTAAATGTCCGCCGTGTCGAAGAAGTTGCAACCCGCCTCCATGCAGAGGTCGATCAGCTTCCGGGCCTCGTCATCCTGGGTATTGCCCCAGGCGGCGAAGACCTCATTGCCTGCACCAAAGGTACCGGTGCCAAAGCACAGCTCGGGAACGCGTAGGCCGGAACGGCCGAGGAATCGAGTATTCATAGCGCTTCAGATGCTCCCTCGTAGAACGATGATGCGAGCTTAGCTGATGATCGGCGCATCCTGCATGAACCGCCCAGAGCTAGCTGTACCAATGCAGCTCTACGGGCCCCGGCAGCGGATGCTCGCCCTGGCCACTCAGCCGGCGCTGCTTCAGCGCGAAGTACCACTTCGCCGGCTTGTCCGCATCGTCGATCAGCATCAGCCCCGGGTGCGACCGCAGACCCCGCGCCTGCTCCACCATTGTCTGCTGGTCCTGTGCCACGAACTTCGCTCCAAAGTACTTCGCGATCGGCAGCACTAACGGCACGTGATACCCGATATCCCACGCCGCGATCACATCGATGCGGCAACTCGTCGGCGTCACGGGCGTCACGGTGGTCAGGGAAGAGAACCACCGCTCCACGCCCTTGTCGTTCTTCGCGCGAATCGTCTCCGTGCGGCGATTCGGCAGCACAAAGTCGATGGTCGTGATCGGCTTGCCCAGGATGCGATACGGCAGGCTGTTGGAGCTGGGGGCATGCGCGCTCATGCGGAAGCCGTCGTTGAATCCGCGACGCGCAGGCTCACTGGCACCCACAATCGGCTCAAAGTGCTTGGTCTTCTCGTGGATGCTCTCCGCCGAGCGCCACCACCACGCGCGATGCACGAACGGCCCATGCGCCGGGTCCATCAGCCCGATGATGCCGTGGTCGACGTTGCAGGGAAGATCGGCCTGCAGGTGCGCCGAGCGAAACCGCTTGCCAAATTTGGGTAGCTCCGGCACGGGAGGCAGAGCGCTCAGATCAAACTGACCGCGCACGTCGAACGGAAGGCGTCCGGCACCTGCCTCAGGCACGTAGACCCACGCATAGCCATCGCGCTCCACCACCGGAAAGCTGTTGGCGAAGATCTTCGTCGGCTCCAGGATATCGAACTGCGTCAGCGAAGGAATCTCTTCGCAGCGTCCGCTGCAGGGCTCGAAGCGCCAGCCGTGGTACTTGCACTGCACGGTCTCGCCATCGAACCATCCGGCCGAGAGCGGTATGCCACGATGCGGGCAAAGGTCACGCATCGCAAACAGCGAGTTGTCCTTCTTGCGGCCAATCAACATCGGGATGCCCAGCAGCGTGGCCAGCGCTGTCTCGCGAGTCTTCATCTGGTCCGCGCGCAGGGCAGGGTACCAGTCGCCGAAGACCATCTCGGCCGGCGGCCCGGTGCGGGCATCGGGCATGGCCAGCAGGTCGGCATGCACATCTCGCGCACGGATGGGCCGCATGTTGGCCCACTGGGCCGACGGATTAGCAGCCTTGTCTGCTCGGTTGGAAGTCGAACTCATCGCGCCTCTAGTGTACGGCTGGAGATTGGCCTCATCATCCGCCCAGACCGCCCAAACGCCGCGTGTCCTTCGTCACCGCGCCGGTGGTGGCATTCCGCTAGCCAGAGAACTGCAGATTCGATCGAGTCCCAAGGCTATCCAGCCGACGACCTTCTGACATCTCACGGAGCAGAGAACTTACCCCACTACACTGGATGGACATGACCCGCACCCTCGCCAGGCCACGCTCCACGCTGTTGTGCGTCATCGCCGCATGGCTGGCCTTCTATGCGAGCTTCACGCTCTTCACGCCCGCGCTGCTGGACGATGCCGACTCCGTCCACGTCGAGGTCGCCCGCGAGATGCTGATGCGCGAGAGCGGGGTTACGCTTTACGCCAACGGCATCCGCTATCTCGAGAAGGCACCGCTGCTTTATTGGTCCATGGCCGCCTCGATGCGCGTCGCCGAGACCCTGGGCCTCCACTCGCCGCGCGCCCTCGTGGCCTTTGCGCGCCTCCCACTGGCTCTCACCGTGCTAGCGCTCGCTCTGCTGGCGGAGGCCTTCGCGCGCAGGCTCTTCCGTCGCGTCTATGCCGGCCTCTATGCCGCGCTCATCCTGCTCTCCAGCTTCGGCATCTTCATCTTCACGCGCATCACCATCCCGGACGCGATGGTCTGCCTGTGGCTCGCGATGGCGCTGTACTTCTTCTGGTTGCTGGAACGCATCGCGCTCAACCCCCAACTGCTCGATCCCGCCCGCCACCCCCGCGCCCATCGCCACAGCTGCTATGGCTTCGCGATCGCCTGCGCCCTCAACGTGCTCACCAAGGGCCTTATCGGTCTCGTGTTCCCGGTGGCCATCGCGACGATCTATCTTCTGCTCACGCGCGGCCTGAAGCGCTCGCTGCGCCGCATTCGCGACTTCCACCTCGCCCGGTCCTTTACGGTCTTCCTGCTCATCGCCGCGCCGTGGCACATCCTCGCCGCGCTCGCGAACCCCGGGCAGGGCCATCCGGAGCCCTTCCGCTTCGTCACCGAGTACATCTTCCCGTTCCACTTCGGCCACTGGATCGTGCCGCTGCCCACCGACGGCAACGTGCGCGGCTGGGCGTGGTTCTACTTCATGAACGAGCACCTGCTGCGCTACCTGAACCTGCGCGTGCCGCATGACTACGACACCGTCCCGCTCGTGCTCTTCCTCGGCCTGTGCTTCGTGTGGATGATGCCCTGGTCGGCGTTCCTTCCGCAGACCGTGCGCTGGGCGCTGCCGGTCCACTCGGCGAAGTGGCGCAGCCAGCTCCGCCGCCACGACCTCCCGCTGAAGCAGCGCGGCCAGCTTCTGCTCGTTATCTGGGCAGCGTTCGTGCTGTTCTTCTTCAGCTTCTCCACGCGGCAGGAGTACTACGTGCTCCCCGCACTGCCAGCGCTTGCCATCCTCATCGCCGGCTGGCTTGCGACGGTGCAGGCACAGCGCGCCGAGTGCGAGAGCAAGGGACTGCGCGATCCCGCCCGCATGCCGCTGCTGATCCTCGCCGCCCTCGGCGCACTCTTCACGGCGGTGACGGTCTACCTGCTGCTGCACACCCGCCAGCCCGCGCCCGGCACCGACCTCAGCGATCTGCTCTCGCAGAATCCCGGTGAGTACGCCCTCAGCTTCGGACACTTCCTCGACCTCGACATGCGCGCGCTGGGTATGTTCCGTGTGCCACTGGTGCTGGCGGCCTGTGGACTGTTGCTGGGGCCGGTGATGGCCTTGATGCTGCGCCGCCGCAAGCATCCGCACACCGCGACGCTATTGCTCTCCGCCGGAGCCTTCACCTTCCTGCTCGCCGCGCACCTGGGCCTGCGCACGTTTGCACCAGTGCTCAGCTCTGCACAGCTGGCTGAGGCCATCCAGAAGCAGCTCCAGCCCGACGACGTCGTCATCATCCACGGCGAATACGAGGCCGGCTCGACACTGGGCTTCTACCTGGAACGTCCGCGTAGCTATGGCCGCGCTAACTTCGCCAGCGGCGATGGTACGGGGCCGCATCTGCGCGCGATCGCTCCCATCGGCATCTACGAAGGCCGCAGCTCCAATCTCTGGTACGGCAGCTTCTTCCCAGATGCGCCGCACATCTTCCCCTCGCACGAGGATCTCGAAGGTCTCTGGTCCGGACCGCATCGCATCTTCATGTGGCAGTCACTTACCGATCCGCCCAATCAGCTACCCTCGGGCATTAGTCCGGTATATGTCATCGCCCGGTCCGGCGGCAAAGAGATCGTCAGCAACCGCCCAAACCGCTAAAGTGATCTAACGGCTCGCATCTCGCATCTCGCATCTCGCATCTCGCATCTCGCATCTGCCCTATGCCCTGTACCCCTTCCGAACTTCGCCACGTCCCGCTCTTCTCCCTGCTCGATGACGACGAGCTCGACGTCCTCGCGCAACAGGTCGAGCTGCGCAACTTCACCGCACGCCAGCGTATCTACAAGGCCGGCGATGAGGCCCTGCGCGCCTTCGTCGTCATCGATGGCTCGGTCTCCGTCACGCTGATCGATGAAGACGGCCAGGAAGTCCCCTTCGCCGAGCCGCACCACGGTGACTTCTTCGGCTTTGCTTCGCTACTGGAGAACGTGCCGCACCACACCACGGCCATCGCGCTCGAAGCCACGACGTGTGTCGAGATCGATCGTCACGACATCGAGGTGCTGCTCTCCAAGAAGCCCATGGCCGGGCTCGACATGCTCACTGTGCTGGCGCGCGACATCCACTCCGCGCAGAGCCTGGTGCGCGAACGCGCCGCGCGCAACCCCGAAGACCTCATCGACGAGACCGAGACCTTCGGCCAGCGCATCGCCGATGGCGTAGCCAGCTTCGGCGGCTCCTGGACCTTCATCATCACATTCGCCGTCGTTTTGCTGGGCTATACCGGGCTTTCCATCGCGCTGGTCCACTTCCACGGCACCTCGTGGGACCCGTACCCCTTCATCCTGCTCAACCTCTTCCTCTCGATGCTTGCTGCCATCCAGGCGCCGGTCATCATGATGAGCCAGAACCGCCAGGATACCCGCGACCGTCTCCGCTCCGAGCACAACTTCGCGGTCAACCGCCGCGCCGAAGCCGAGGTGCAGGCCCTCACCCGCAAGCTCAACTTCCTCACCGACAAGATGGCGGATGTCGAAGACGAGCTTCGCAGCGGGCTTGAGCTTCATCGCAAGGAACACCACGAGTAGATGGCTGCGCTTCTATCTCTGGGATGGAAGTCTCTGAAGTGATCGCAGCAGACGTCGCGCTCGTGCCCTCATTGCTGCACCTGGATCCTCCAGCGCAGCTCGCACAATCGGCAACATCCTGGGCAATAGTTTTGGGTCCAAGATGGCCTGGTCGGCGAGCGACTGCATCGCATTGGCGCGCAGAATGGCGCTCTCGTCCCTCATAGCCTCAAACAGCAGTTCAAGCGCGAGCGCTCGATTGCGGCCCTTCAGCGGCAAGTGTCCCAGCACTTCAACGAGGTTCCAGCGCGCCCGCAGATCCTGTTCCTTCGCTGCTGCATCCAGGATCTGCTTCGTGAAAGGCTCCAGCACCACTGGGTCTTCTCGTTGCATCTTCTTCAACGCATTAGCAGCGCGATGCCGCACCAGTCCCCGCGCATCGGCAAGTGCCTCCACCAGCTCGTTGAGCTTCGCTCCATCCGCCAGCGATTCACGCGCGATGGCGTTCGCTGCGCCGAGGCCCGCAGCTGGACCTTTCGCCAGCCGCCCCGCCGCGGAGGCGCACGGGATAGTCTCCCTCTGTCGCACTCCACTGCGGCGCGCCGCGATCATCGTACCGGCGCCAGCTCGCCATCCTTGAGCCGGAACCGCTCGCCACGCCACACAATCGTGTTGCTCGCGTAGCTCCAGGCCCAGAAGAACAGCCCGAAGCAATCGCGCAGAGGCAGCAGCCACAGGTCCTGCAGCACCTGCGCATCGCGCAGCACACCCACACCGACCTGCAGCGCCACGGCGACCCGCATGACCAGAGCCACGCTCAGCAGCGTCACGCTCCACAGCGAGCAGCCCGACGCCAGCACCGTGGCCAGCGCCCATGGCAGCACATACGTAAAGCAGAGGCCCACATAACCCGCCTTGCGCGAGTCCCGCACCGCGCGCGACCAGCGCAGCTGATGGTCGCAGAAGCCACGGAATCCATAGGCTGGCAGGCTGGTCGCCACCACCTCGTGGATCAGCTCGATCTTCCAGCCGGCCTTGTGCAGCCGCGCCCCCAGCTCGTAGTCGTCGGCCAGCTGGTTCACCAGCGTCTCAAAGCCGCCGATGGTGCCCAGCGCCGTCTTCGTCGTCGCCAGCGTGGAGCCCAGCCCGAAGCTGATGCCGCCTTCGAGCTTGCGCGCCGTGAGCACGCCTGCGAGGAAGTCCGTGGAGATTCCCAGCGCCTCCAGCCGCGACCAGAGTGTGTCGCTGGCGCGGCCGAAGTAGGGGACTGTCACCAGCCCGACCTTGTGCTCCGCGAACGGCCGCAGCACGTTCGTCAGGTAATCGGGCCCCACGACGATGTCCGAGTCGTTCACGATCACGTATTCGTACTTCGCAGCGCGCAGCATCTGCACCAGGTTGGAGACCTTGCCGTTGCTGCCCAGCCGCTCGGTGCACTCGATCAACTGGATCGGCACCTCGGGATACTCCACCCGCAGCCGCGCGAGCGCGCTCACCGCAGAGTCCTCCAGCGAGTTCACGCCGAAGACCAGCTCGAACGGCCCCGCATAGCGCTGCTGGCAGTGGCTCACCAGACCGGCGTACATGTTGGGGTCCAGCCCCTTCACGGGCTTCAGAATCGAGACACCCGGAGAGAACTCGCGTGGCTGTGCCGGGGCGGTCTTGTTCGAGTCGCGCAGGAAGGATCGTGCTCCAGCCAGCGCCAGCGCGCTGTAAGCGATCCCCGCCGCGGTCATGCCCCCGGCGACGGCCTCTACGGTTACGGCAAACGGATCCATTCTCTCTATCGTCTCATCCAGCCGATGAGGAGCTGGTGATCCGCGTCATGCGAATACCGGCAACTCTACTCGTACCGCAGCGCTTCGATCGGGTTCAGGTTGGCCGCCTTGTACGCCGGATAGATTCCGAAGATCAGGCCAATGCCGCAGGAGCAGATGAACGCCACCGCGACCCAGATCGGGCTCACCGTTGCCGAGATGAAGAAGCGCGCAATCATCGCCACGCCGGAGCCGACGACGATGCCAATCGCTCCACCCACCGCGCACAGCACGATGGCCTCCAGCGTGAACTGCATCAGGATGACGCCTCGCGTCGCGCCGATGGCCTTGCGCACGCCAATCTCTCTCGTCCGCTCCGTCACGCTCACCAGCATGATGTTCATCACGCCCACGCCGCCGACCATCAGGCCCACCGCGCTCAGGCCAAACATCAGCAGAAAGAGGCTGCCGGTGATCTGCGTCCACAAGCGCGTAATGGAATCCGAACCGAAGATAGAGAAGTTGTCCTCTGCCGAGTTCCGCACCTTGCGTCGCCGCCGCAGCAGCTCGCGAATCTCATCCTCGACGAGGCCCTTGTTCTTCTGGTCATCGAACTTCGCGCTCAGCCAGTAATCCAGGATCTCCGGATGCAGCTTTCTGAAGGTTGAGATCGGAAAGTACGCATAGCTGTCGGCGGGATTCTTGCCACCGCCGAACGCCGTCTTCTGCTTGTCCAGCACTCCCACGACGGTGAACGTGCGGCCATCGATGATCACTTCCTTGCCCAACGGATCGACCGGGCCAAACAGACCTTCCCTCAGATCGCTGCCGATGACTGTGACGTCCGCGGCGCTGTCCTGGTCCATCTGCGTGAAGTATCGGCCTTCCGTCAGGATGCGGTCATAGACCTCCGCCGTCGAAGCTGTATCGCCATCCAGCGACACATTGTCGACCTTGCGGGTGCCCCACTTGGCAATCACCGACCCGGCGTTGAACTGGTAGTTGGTGTACTGCAGCGAGGCAGACGCGGCGACCACATGGGGCAGCTTGGCGATCTCTTCCATGTCCTCGTAGGTCATCTGCTTGCGCGCCAGCATCTCTGCCGTCGGCCGCACACCAATCACAGGGAAGCGGAAGATCCACAGCACATTGGTGCCAAAGGACGCGACCAGGTTCGAGATCGACCCATTGAGTCCGTTGATGACCGAAGAGATGGTGATCACCGTCATCACACCGATGACAATGCCAAGAATGGTCAGCCCCGACCGCACTTTGTTGGTGCGCAGCGTATCGAGCGCCATTCGGACGGATTCGCGTTGGTCTGTAGTTCGCATAGGAAAGTGGGTAGAGGTCAGACTGTAGAGAGTAGTGGGTTATGTGGCGGAAGCGGACCGTTGACGCTTACGTCGTTCGCGCGTGGTGGCAATGGACGCATTCAAGATTCTTACAACTTCTTCCGCCAGTGCTTCTGCCCGAAGGATCATGTCCGGCGGACCATAGCCTTCGCGGAGGGCAACCTCGAGCTGCGTTTCTACCTCCAGCGCCGAGCCGCGAGCGATTCCAAGAAACTGCAGAAATTCTCCCGTCGTGATCCGCCCCTGACCTCCAGCGATGTTGCTCGCAACAGAAACCGCTGATCGCCGAAGCTGACTGCTCAGACCGAACAGCTCCTCCTTGGGAAAGGATCGAGTAAGTTGATACACAACCTGCGAGAGCTCCATGGCTCGTTGCCAAGCAATTGACTCCCGGAAAGATGCTCTGGTCATGGCGATACCTCTCAGCGGCCACGGATAGTCGAACTCTACTCACTACTCACTGAACTCTACTCACTTGCTTCTAGAAATCGCTCCTCAGCGCCACAATCGGATCCAGCTCCGCGGCTTTGCGCGCGGGGTACACACCGAAGAACACGCCGGTCGACAGTGCCACGAACAGCCCCACAAACACGCTCCACAGAGCGATCTCGGCAGGGAAACCCAGCAGGATCGACACGGCCTTCGCGACGACGACTCCTCCGATGACACCGAAGATTCCGCCGATCAGCGAAAGCGTTCCGCTCTCCATCAGGAACTGCAGCAGCACATCGTTGCGCCTGGCCCCCAGAGCCTTGCGCACGCCGATCTCGCGGGTGCGCTCGGTCACGCTCACCAGCATGATGTTCATGATCACCACGCCGCCAACCACCAGCGAGATCGCTGCAATCGCCACGGCCACGCCGCCGATGTAGTTGCTGATCGTTGAGAACAGCCCGGCCAGCGCGCTCGAGGTCTCCAGCGTGAAGCTGTCGTCCTCGCCCGGTCGATCATGCCGGATCTGCCGCATGATCACGCGGCCCTGGTCGCTGGCGGCCTGCATCGCTGCGGCTCCGCTGCCGGCCTTGGCGTAGATCGTCACGGACTTCTTCGTCCCGTAGGTCTTCTGATACGCGGTCAACGGGATCGCTACCCAGTTGTCCTGGCTCTGGCCCAGCGTCTTGCCCTGCTTTTCGCCCAGGCCCACAATCGTGCACGGCACGCCGTCGACGCGGATCTCCTTGCCGATGGGGTCCGCGAACTTCAGCAGATTCTCTTCAATATCGGAGCCGACGATGCACACCCGCGTGGCGTGCTCTTCGTCAGACTGGGTCAGGCTGCGGCCCTCGGCGATGTCGAGGTTCTGCATCTCCGGCATGTAGGCCGTGTAGCCGCGAATCTGGGTGTCGGTGCTGGACTGCGTGCCGTACACAATCTTGCCGGTGGTCGACTGCAGCGCGCCCACCTCTTTGCATAGCGTGCAGCCCTGCTGGATCGCATGGTACTGATCCAGGCCGATGACCTTGCGCTTCTGGAACTTCAGGTATTCCTTGTAGCTGGTCGTAAACGCCGGCTGCTGCGATATCGTGAAGACGTCCGCGCCCTGCTTATTGATCTTGGTGGCGACATAGCTGTTCGCGCCATTGATCAGGGTCACCACCGCGATCACGCTGGCCACGCCAATCACAACGCCGAGCAGCGTCAGCACACTGCGCAGCTTGTTGGCCCACAGCGACTGGACCGCGATCCGGAATGCTTCCTTGGTTTCCATCGGACTTTCCGGGCAGAGAGCTTGCCCTTCCGAGTCTATCCTGTGCGGCGGACAGTGCTACCGGACCCGCCGCCGGACACACGTGTACCTGCACCGGGAGATACGCGCCTTGTGGGAGTTCGGTTCCATCCGCCTCCAAAGCCCCGGCCGGGGCCTCAAGATCGGCAGTGGGAAGGCTTACTGCTGCTCGACACCCGACAGGAACCAGCCTGCCGGATTGCGGCGCTGACTCGTCTCTCGGCGCTCGTCCCGCTCGTTCAGTGGCTGCGTGGTGGGCGTCAGCTCGAGCACGGCGATCGAGACGCCGATCACCTCGTTGGCCTCGTCGCGCGCGGGCTGGAAGCTCACGAGGGTATCGCGTCCCGAGGCGGCTTCGCCGCGAATGCGCACGTCGCTCACCGCCTCGCCGGAGAGAGCACGGCGAAGGTAGGGTTCGGTCAGGGTGAAGGTCTCGGGGTATAGCTCGCTCACCTTGCGGCCCAGGTGCCACTCCACGGGCCGGCCGAGCATCTCCGCCAGCCTGCGGTTCAGGCTCACCAGCTGCAGGCGGCGATCCAGGAAGCAAAGGCCCACGGGAGCGCCGTCGTAGATCGCCTGCATCTGCGCCAGCCGTTCGGCGGGCAGAGCCTCCAGCACCGAACCGCTGTGGCCGTGCAGGCTACCCAGCGCGACTGAATGGGGTTCGGCGGCTTCGGCATGCGGCATCGCCTGGGACGGCATCGGCTTTCCATAACGCCAGCCCTGCGCGAGTTCGCAACCCAGGCGCAAGAGAATCTCCGCCTGCGCGTCCTCTTCGACGCCCTCGGCGAGGTTCACCAGGTCGAGGCTGTGGCCCAGGCCCAGGATCGCCGCGACGATCTTGCGGCTCTCGCGGCGCGTGGCAATGGATGCGACAAAGCTGCGGTCGATCTTCAACTGGTCGAACGGAAGAGCCTGCAGATGCGCCAGCGACGAATACCCGGTCCCAAAGTCATCCAGCGAAAGCCGGCAGCCGAGGTCCTTCAGCGCGTTTGCAATCTGCGTCGCCTGCTCGATGTTCCCGATCAGCGCGCTCTCCGTGATCTCGATGGTCAGCTTGTCCAGCGGGAAGCCCTGCTCCTCCGCCGAGTTCCTGATCTGCAGCGGGAGGCTGGTGTAGCGCATCTGTCGCGGCGAGATGTTCACCGCCAGCCGCGGCGTCAGGCCAAGCTCGCGGGTCTCCTTGAAGGCCTTGCGGAGCACCTGGTTGGTCAGCTCGCCGATCAGCCCGTTGTCCTCGGCCACGCCGATAAAGTTCATCGGCAGGATCAGCCCGTCATGAGGATGCATCCACCGGGCCAGCACCTCGTAGCCCCGCAGCGCACCGGAGCGCAGGTCGACGATCGGCTGAAAGTAGGGAACGATCTCGTCGTCTTCGAGAGCCCGGATCAGATCGCTCAGCTTGGCCAGCATAGATTTTCAGACTAACGCCAAGAACAAGGCCCGTGCGGGTCAGCGCCCGACCGATGGTCGTAAGGAATCCGCGCGAACACTACCAGACAGTAACCAGTCGCGTGCACCAACCGGGTTGGAGTACGCTTTCAGGCCCATTTCCTTCCCAATATGGGACATCCTCCGTGAGCCACTGGCAGCGCAGTTTCGCGCGGGTCACCCCCGGGATGGCCTGCACAGCCGTCTGCGCATCCTGCCAGTCGAGCCCACCCAACCCGCTTGCTACACTGGAGAGGTGCAGGCGGTCGGATGGTCGCCGCCCGGTGGGCGCAAGCTACACCGGGGGGAGGAAAGTCCGAACTCCGCAGGGCAGTGTGCCGGATAACGTCCGGGACGCGAGCGTCAAGGCTCGTGGACGGCCAGTGCAACAGAAAACAGACCGCCAGGTGGCCGCAAGGACACAAGGTAAGGGTGAAACGGTGGGGTAAGAGCCCACCGCGTTGGCAGTAATGACAACGGCACGGTAAACCCCACACGGAGCAAGACCAAATAGGCAGGGAGACAATCGCTCCTCTTCAGGCGATGTCACGTAGCGGCCCGTTACGGCAAGACGAAGGGATGTGCGCGAGCACAAGTCGGAACCTGCGGGTAGGTTGCTGGAGCGCATCAGTAATGCTGCGCCTAGAGGAATGACCGTCTAAAACAGAATTCGGCTTACGGGCCGCCTGCACAAATTCTCAAACGCGATTCCAGCGGTCTCCGTCCCCACTGCCGATATCGCTTCGGGAAGGAAGCCGGGCAATCTCTATCCTTCCTCCGCGCTCCAACACTCCCGGGCGGGTTCATTGGCTAGAATCCGAATACCATGGCCCAGATCCCGGACCCTTCGCTTCGTCGCTGCTGTGCGGCAGTCGTATCGCTCCTCGCTTCCATCACCGGGGTTGCGATGCTCACGGGTTGCGGATCCGGCTCCTTTGTATCCGTCGGCACCGGCACAGGAGGGACGGGCGGCAGCGGAACCGGAGGCAGCACTGGCGCAGCCGTGCTCAGCGGCAAGGTGCTGGCCGGCTCCATCGCCGTCGCGGGAGCCACGGTCACTCTCTACGCCGCTGGAACTTCCGGTAACGGAGCCGCGGCCCGTTCCGTTCTCACCAGCTCGACCGTGACCGCCAGCGACGGCACCTTCACGCTCACCGGAACGCTGTCGTGCTCCAGTGGCAAGGATCAGGTCTACGTGGTAGCGACCGGCGGAAGCCCCGGCCTGCCGAGCAGCGCCACCAACCACGCGCTGTCGCTCGTCGCGGCCATCGGCAGCTGCTCGCAGCTTACTGGCGCCACCGTGCCCAGCGTCATCGTCAACGAGCTCACCAGCGTCGCTGTGGCCTACGCCCTGGCGCCGTTCACGACATCCGCCACGGCGATCAGCTCCAGCTCCACCAACGCTGCAGGCATGGCCAACTCCTTCCTCAACGCTGGCCTGCTGGCGAATGCGACGACCGGCCAGCTCGCCACGCTCAGCTCCGCCCAGGTCGTCGAGACCGCCAAGCTGAGCACCCTCGCGAACATCCTGCATGCCTGCGCCGCCTCGGATGGCGCCACGGTCTGCAGCGCCCTGTTCACTGCGGCCACGCCCTCGGGCGCCACCGCACCGTCCGACACCTTCACTGCGGCGCTGGACATCGTGCGCCATCCCAGCAACAACGTCGCGACGATCTACGCGATTGCCCCGGCTACGGCGGTCTTCTCGCCGGTCCTGTCCGTCGCGCCGAGGGATTGGACGATGACCCTCAGCGTCACCGGCGGCGGTATGCAATACACTCGCGCCCTTGCGCTGGATGGCTCGGGAAACGTCTGGGTCGTCAGCCAGCCGGGCGTGCTCTCCGGGTTTACGCCGCAGGGCGTCGCGCTCAGCTCCACGGGCTACGGGACCGGAGTGCTCAACGGCTCCTTCGGCGTCACCGTGGATTCCAGCGGCAACGTCTGGGCGACCAACTTCTACGCTGGCGGCTCCCTCGGTTCGATCACCGAGTTCAACGGCGCCTCCACCTCCAGCCCTGGAACGATCATCCAGCATGGTGGCAGCAACTTCGTCGTCGACAGCACCATGGACTACCCCATCGGCATCGCGGCCTCGAAGGACGGCCATCTCTATATCGCGGACTACAACAACTCCACAGCTTCCATCTACCTCACCTCGGGAACGTTCGTCTCCGGCAACCTCGGTGTGCCGCAGATCGCCGCACCGGTTGCGGTTGCGGCGGATGGCTCCGGCGGCTTCTGGATCGCCAACAACGACCGCGACAGCACCTCGGTGACAGGCACCGTCACCCACCTCGCCTCGGATGGATCTATCCTCGCGAACCCCAACTGCTGCGACACGGCCAACGGCGTCGCCGTGGATCAGCAGGGCAACGCCTGGTCCGCCAACTACGGCTCCGGATCGGTCAGCGAGGTCAGCTCCAGCGGCACGATCCTGATCCACAACACCACCAACGGCGGCCTCACCGAGCCCGCCGCCATCGCCGTCGACGCGGGCAACAACATCTGGGTGACCAACTACTACGCCACGACGTCAGCGGGCACCATCACGGAGCTGGCAGGCAATGGTGGCACGACGACCGTTGGCACCGGGATCACCCCGGCCTACGTCTCGGCGACCCAGCCGGGCGGCTACGGCCTCGATGCAGCCCTGAGCGAGCCGATCTCCATCGCTCCCGACTTCTCGGGGGATCTCTGGGTCTCGAGCTTCGGCACCAGCCACCTGACGATGTTCTTCGGCCTGGCCACACCCACCGCAACGCCGCTGCTGGGAACCCCCTCCGCCCCGTAACCACGCGGCCGTCACGCGAGTCAGGTATTCTCCCCGCCAGGGACGCAGGCGTCCGCGCGAGGCTGCGATTCGTCCAAGAACTGGAGGGTTTCTCCCGTGCCGCTTTGCCGCTTCGCTTTGTCTGTCGCGTTCGCCGCCGCCCTCCCAGGGGTGGCTGCTCCAGCAATCCTGAAACAGCAGCATCCGGCCTTCGAGATCCTGACCCGGCGCATGGACGTTGACGTCGATGGCGCCCCCACGGCCTACGGTCCACGTGGCAAGAAGACGCTGGACTACCTGAAGAACGCTCACTATCGCGCCCGGCCGAACGCCCCCATCGTCGGCTTCCTCACCGACGATGATGACCCCACCAAGCCTGTCATCCAGGGGCCGCACGATCCCGCTCCTGGCTACTACATCTCGCAGACAGCCTTCACCGATCCCGCCCGCACCCGCGAAGAGGATCCGCTCCGTTACGTGGACGCCACGCGCATTAACTACGTTGTGCTGGGCGACGAGGGCCGCCGCCGCGGAGCGCAGCTGGGCGACTTCGTGGCCGTCTATTCGCACCGCACGCACCGCGCGGTCTTCGGCATCGTGGCGGACGACGGCAATCCCAGCGGCAATGAAGGTTCGCTGCACCTGCTGCAGGATCTGGGCTATCCCTTCAAAGACGGCAAGGATGAGTCGGTGACCCACGCCGAGGTGGTCATCCGGTTCTTCCCGCACTCCAACCCACGCCAGCTCTTCTTCCGCGAACAACGCCAACTTGATGCGACCGCGGAACATCTCGGGCTGAGCCGGGACTTCTCGCAATCGGAGCTGACGCCCAAGTCGCGCTAGGCCTTCATGATTGCGTGTGCTCTGCCTCGACGATCGCGACAGCCAGAATCTTGGAGTTCAGCGGGCAAACCGGCCCGTGGCCCGGAGCGACCTGCTCCATCTGCGTCAGGCTGGCGAGCTCGAACAGCTTGCGCGCAGTCTCCAGGTTCGTGGGCTTGTCCCAGGTAGCGAAGTTCGGCAGAGGAAAGTACCAGGGCGCCCAGCCCGAGATGTGCAGGTGTCCCCCTACGGTGGTCATGGCATCGCCGCAGTACAGGGTGCCGTCCCGCTCGTCGAGGAAGCTGAAGTGCCCAGGCGTGTGGCCTGGCGTCGCGAGGCAGCGCAGCGAGCCATACAGCTCTCCGTCGCTCACCAGGTGGGTCGGCTGGGAAGTCGCGCCCGGATACATCCCCTTCAGCTTGCCTTGGGGTTCGTTTTCGTCGCGTGAACGGTCCTGCGCAGGTTTCTTGGGCAGCAGGCGAGCTTCGCGCGCTCCAATCGCCACGTCCGCGTTCCCCAGCAGGTGGCAGAGCTGGTCCAGCGAGCCAATGTGGTCGGCGTGGGCGTGCGTCAACAGGACCCGCTGGATCTCCATGGCGACGCCTAACTTCCGCGCCGCGACAAGAATCGCCTCTGCCGATCCCCCGATGCCGGTGTCGATCAGCGTATAGCCGTCCGACTCCCGCAGGAGATAGCAGTTCACCAGCCCCATCCGGGTCAGCTGGAAGGCGTGATCGGAGACTTCCCTGATCCTCACTTAGACATACTCTCCGCTCTGCGATCATTTCTCGCGGTTTTAAACATGAAGAGTGCAGGACATTTAGCCCGGCGCGTCGGCCGGCCCATGCACATCCTGTCTCGTGTCGGGTAATACCATTCCCAGCAGCAACGGCGGCGAGATTGCACCGCGGCGTACACTGTCTCTGATGGCCCAATCGACCACCCACGGCGCTGTGCAACGCATCCTGAAGGTTTCGCTGGCTCTTACAGCAATGTACATTGCCGCGACGTTTTACTTCGGACTTCGTGCTCATTCCCTGGCACTTCTGTCAGAGGCGGGCCATAACCTCTCGGACTTCGCCGCCCTCGCACTGAGCTTCGTCGCCGTCTGGCTGCAGGGTCGCAAGCCGTCGGACAAACGCACCTTCGGATATCAGCGCGCCGGTGTGCTCGCGGGCTTCGTGAATGCCCTTAGCCTGATGGTGCTCGCAGGATGGATCGGCATCGAGGCCATCGGCCGATTTCTGCACCCTGTCACGGTCGAGCCGCACCTGATGATGGCCGTCGCCGCAGCCGGCGTCCTGATGAATGGACTCATCGCCACGCTGCTCTGGAAGTTCTCCGGCGACGTCAACATCCGTAGCGTCTTCGTGCACATGCTGGGCGATACGGTCTCCACCGCGGCGGTCATCGTCGGTGGCTTCGTCATCCAGCTCACGCATATGCAGTGGATCGACCCGGTGCTCTCGCTCATCATCTCCGCACTCATCCTGTGGAGCAGCTACGGCATCGTGCGCGAGACCCTGCACATCCTGCTGGAAGGCACACCGCGCTCTATCGATCTCGATGAGATTCGCACGGCCATGCAGAAGGCTCCGGGTGTAATCAACGTGCATGACCTGCATGTCTGGAGCCTCACCTCGCAGAGCCACGCGCTCGCCTGCCACGTGCAGGTCACCGAGATGACCCTTGCCGAGTGCGAAGCTGTCCTCGCCCGCCTCAACCACGAGGTCCGCGACCACTTCGGCATCCACCACACAACGATCCAGCTCGAAGTCACCGACTGCGCCACCGTCGATGGCTGCTGCTCGCCCCCCGAGCCCATGGTCATCGACGGCCACTCGCACCACCACCACGGCCCCGGCGGCCACAGCCACGATCACGGCCACGCCCACGCGCATTGAGTGGCCGCCTGAGCATTGGCTAGCGGGCGGGCCACTTCCATTGCGGCCTGTTGAAGAGTGTCGCGCCCTCCAGCGTCGTCTCGCCGAAGGACTTCACCAGATGCAGCCGTGTACAGCGAGCATCGGCAGTCAGCTCCTCGATGAGCCGTGCTGCATGCGACACCACGATGATCTGTGTCCCTTCGGCAGCCTTCACGATCAGCCTCGCCAGCGCGGGCAGCAGGTCGGGGTGCAGGCTGGTTTCCGGTTCGTTCAACACCATCAGCTCCGGAGGCCGCGTAGTCAGCAGCGCTGCGGCCAGCAGCAGATAGCGCAGCGTGCCGTCCGAAAGCTCGGCTGAAGACAGTGAGCGCAGCAGGCCATGCTGCTCCAGCCGCACCTCGAACCGGCCCTGGATGTCCTCGATCCACAGTCGGCTTCCCGGGAAGGCATCTTCGATCGTGTTTGGCAGGGCTTCGCTCTCGACGCGGTCTTCGAGGATCGTTCGCAGCGCCGCGGCCAGGTTGCTGCCATCGGCGTTGAGCACCGGGGAGTAGGTGCCGATCTGTGCGGTCCGCGCCGGGCCGTCAGCGTCCGTGCGGAAGTGATCGTAGAAGCGCCAGCCGCGCAGCGCCTCGCGAACGGCCAGCATCTCGGGTGCACGCTGCGGGTCGGCGACGACCCCCAGCATGCTGTCGGTGTCGGCGAGCTTCTGGGTTAGCATCACGGGCTCTTCATCGCGCGTGGTGGAAAGCCACGCGAAGTTGTTGCGCCGGTCGACCAGCGCCGTGGCTTTGCGATATACCGGCCCATGCCAGATGCACTCCCGCTTGATGTGTGGGTCCAGCTGGAACATCGTCGGGAACGGCGCCGGCGGAGGGTAGCCAAGATCGATGCTGTAGCTGTAGTCGTCGCTGCCAAAGCCCATGCGCAGACTCGCGACCTTGCGGGAGGCCAGCGGCTCGACGGCATGCTCCCCAAGCCGCAGGCTGCGCGCGATGGTCTCCGGCCCGGCCCAGAACGTCGAAGGCAGCCCGCCCTCACGCGCCAGCGAACCCACGACCGCGTTCTGGGATGTATCGGCCAGCAACCGCAGCGCACGATAGAAGCTCGACTTGCCGCTGCCGTTCGCTCCGGTGATCAACGTGAGCTGTCCCAGCGGCGCAACGAGACTGCGCAGCGAGCGATAGCCTTCGATGGCGACGGTGCGGATCATAGGCAGCAGAATAGCGTCCGCTTGCAAGCAGAGGCCAGAACCTAGAAGCTAACAGCTAAGAGCTTTCCTATGTCTGGACACATCAGCAACGAGCGCCCTCCCTTCGACCAGCCCATCATCGACATCGTCGACTACGTGCTGGGGTACAACGTCACCAGCGAGCTGGCCTACGAGACAGCGCGTTACTGCCTGATGGACACGCTCGGCTGCGGCCTTGAGGCGCTGGACTATCCGGCCTGTACCAAGCTGCTGGGGCCGCTGGTGCCGGGGCTCACGATGGTCAACGGGGCGCGCGTGCCGGGCACGGCGTATGAGCTGGATCCCATGCAGGCTGCGTTCAACATCGGCGCCATCATCCGCTGGCTGGACTTCAACGACACGTGGCTGGCCGCGGAGTGGGGGCACCCCAGCGACAACCTTGGCGCGATCCTTGCTGTTGCTGACTGGCTTACGCGCAACGGTTCTCGGTTGACCATGCGCGATGTGCTGACTGCGATGATCCAGGCCCACGAGATTCAAGGCTGCCTCGCGCTGGAGAACAGCTTCAACAAGGTGGGTCTTGACCACGTGATCCTGGTCAAGGTCGCGAGCACGGCCGTCGCGGCGAAGCTGCTGGGCCTCACGCGCGAGCAGACGCTGAATGCCGTGTCGCTGGCGTTTGTGGATGGCCAGTCGCTGCGCACCTATCGTCACGCGCCGAATACGGGTTCCCGCAAGAGCTGGGCGGCAGGCGATGCGACCTCGCGTGCTGTGCGGCTGGCGTTGATCGCGAAGACCGGAGAGATGGGTTATCCCAGCGTCCTGAGCGCGAAGACCTGGGGCTTCTATGACGTGAGCTTCAAGGGCCAGCCGTTCAAGTTCCAGCGGCCTTATGGAAGCTACGTGATGGAGAACGTGCTGTTCAAGATCAGCTTCCCGGCGGAGTTCCATTCGCAGACGGCGGTGGAAGCCGCGATGACGCTGCACCGGCAGCTGGCGGCGATGGGCAAGACGGCCGCGGAGATTGCGAAGGTAACGATTCGCACGCATGAGGCGGCGATCCGCATCATCGACAAGCAGGGCCCGCTGAACAATCCTGCAGATCGCGACCACTGCATCCAGTACATGGTGGCTGTGCCGCTGATCTTTGGCCGCCTGACGGCTGGGGACTATGAGGATGCCGTCGCGCTCGATCCCGTGTGGGGCAAGCGCATCGACGAGGTGCGTTCGCGCATCGTGTGTGTCGAGGATCCGCAGTTTACGCGGGACTATCACGATCCGGAGAAGCGCTCGATTGCGAATGCTCTGACTCTCGAGCTTACCGATGGAACGGTCTTGCCTGAGGTCGTCGTCGAGTATCCAATCGGGCACAAGCGGCGGCGCATCGATGGGATTCCGCTGCTGGTCGAGAAGTTCCAGCGCAACCTCGCGCGGCGCTTCGATGCAGCGCAACAGCGGACGATTCTGGCCGTCTGCAACGATCAGGCGGAGCTCGAAGCGATGCCTGTGGATGAGTTCGTTTCCATGTTTGTCGTGAAGGTTTAGGGGAAACAGATGTCCGAAGTGATTGACTACAACGCGATGCTTGCCGTCGCCATCGATGAAGCGAAGACCGGCCTTGCCGAGGGCGGCATTCCCATTGGCGCGGCGATCTTCCGGCACGATGGCACGCTGGTGGGGCGTGGGCACAATCGGCGGGTGCAGCACGGCGATCCCAGCGTCCACGGCGAGACGGACGCCTTTCGCAACGCGGGCCGGCAGAAGAGCTATCGCGACCTGATCATGGTGACCACGCTGGCGCCGTGCTTCTACTGCTCGGGGTTGGTGCGGCAGTTTGGCTTCCGCACGGTGGTGGTGGGTGAGAGCGAGACCTTCCAGGGCGGCATCGACGAGCTGCGCGCGCTGGGCATCGAGGTCATCGACCTGAAGAGCCGCGAGTGCATCGAGCTGCTCAATGGGTTCATCACGGAGCATCCTGAGATTTGGAACGAGGACATCGGGGTGGATTAAGGGGGTACTCCCTACCCCCCCTCCTTGTGGGGGGGTGGCCAAAATATTCAATTCATGGATGTTGAGGGTGGGTATCTGCTTTCTTCGAGCGCGACCCTACAGCGGGTCTGCGCGGCGAGAAGCTCCGGCGCCCGGAGCGGAAGCACTACTCTCCATTTTAAGGGATTGGATCGAGTGGATGCGCCAGGGTGGGGAGGCGGATTTCGCCAGTATTGGCGCGGGTTTCGCCGGCGCGGGGAAGTCCGGGGGCTTGACACGGCTTGCGGCTCACTCGTGCGTGAGCTTCGTGAGGAGCTCATGCTGGCCGGGCCACCTGGCGATGAGCTCTTCGCGGGGAGCGTCGGCGTAGTCTTCGAACTCGAAGCCGGGTGTGACGGTGCAGCCGAGGAGGGCCCAGGCGTTGGGATCGTCCTGTTTGAGCAGATGCGAGCCTTGCCATACGCCGCGGGGGACGACGGTCTGCAGCAGCTCGCCTGCGGCGATGTCCTTGCCGAGGACGACGCGCTTGCTCGTCCCGTCGGCGAAGCACTGCAGCATCTCCACCGCGTCGCCGAGGTAGTGGTGGAAGATCTCGTCGCTCTGGAGCATGTGCATCTCGGAGAAGGTGCCGGGCTCGAGCAGGTAGTAGATGGCGGTGGAGGTGCGGCGAGGGCTGTTGTAACGGCCGTCGCTGAAGCTTTCCGGCGCGATGAGTTCTTCGCTCTCCCAGGTGCGGATGTACCAGCCGCCTTCGCGGGGATGGGGCTGGAGGTTGAAGAGAGCCTTGACGTCCGAAGCAGTGAGAGCGGCCATGGAGAGATGGTAGCGGCTGGGACCGGAGTGCGAACCTGTTGTGTCGGGCTTTCAGCCCTCGATCGTTTCGTGAATGCTTTCCTGGGCCTTCGGCCCAGGCCGTTATGTTGTCGGGCCGTTGGCCCTCGGCGTTGTGGTCGGCGTTGTGGTTCTTTGGCGGGGGCTGAAGCCCGGTGATCGGGTTGCTGTTTCCGCGCTGAAGCGCGCTGCTACTCCGCTTCGCGAGGCGAGATCGCGGTGCCCCTACGCGTGGCCGGTCTGGAGGTGCGCTATTCTTTACCCACCTCATGGAAAATCTGTCCCCCGAGGAGCAGCGGCTGCTCGAAGGAGAACTGTCACGCGGCGAGTCCCTGCTCTGGGCGGGGAAGCCGAACCCGCGCGTGATCTTCCATGCTTCGGACCTCTACACGATTCCATTCAGCCTGTTATGGGGCGGATTCGCGATCTTCTGGGAGGTTAGCGTTTCCAAGGATGGGTGGAACCTTGGCACGATCTGGGGGATCCCCTTTGTCCTCGTGGGGCAGTACATGATCTGGGGACGTTTCATCCGCGTCGCGTGGCTGAAACGACGCATCCTTTACGCCGTCACCACTGAGCGGGTACTGACCATTGTGCGGCGCCCAGGTGCGAAGGTCATCTCCAGCTACCTTGGGAATCTCCCCGACGTCCTGACGTCGAGTCGGTGGAATGGCGTAGGCACCCTCGACTTCGGCATTGGAGCGCCAACCGTCAGCAAGGGTCTTCTCCATGTGGGCGCCCCGAAACGCAGCGGCAGCGCCCTCGGCCTCGATTGGAAGACACCTGTATTCGTCGACATCGATGATGTCGACGAAGTCGCTGAACTCATCAAGAGCCAGATTCGCAGGCATCCATTTCCCTCGTATCATCAGCCGCCGCCACGAACAGGACACGAATATGCGCGAAAGACTTGAACGCCACTTCGGCTTTGCCGAGCACCAGACCAACTGGCGCACGGAGACGCTGGCCGGCGTGACGACCTTCATCACGATGGCGTACATCATCTTCGTGAACCCGTCGATCCTGTCGCAGACGGGGATGCCGCTGGCTTCGGTCACGGTCGCGACGTGTCTTTGCGCGGCGTTTGGGTCGATCATGATGGGCGCTTTGGCGAACTATCCGCTGGCGCTCGCCCCGGGCATGGGGCTCAACGCGTACTTCACCTACACGGTGGTGAAGGGCATGGGCGTGCCTTGGCAGACGGCGCTGGGAGCGGTGTTTCTCTCCGGCGTCATCTTCCTGCTGCTGACGTTTGGGGGCATCCGGCAGAGGCTGGTCGCGGCGATTCCTTACCAGCTGCATGCTGCGGTCGCGGGTGGCATTGGGTTGTTCATCGCGTTCATCGGTCTCATCAACGCGCACATCATCGTGCGCAGCTCGGCCACGACGGTGACGCTTGGCGACCTGCACCAACATGACGCGCAGCTGGCCATCTTCGGGATCATCTTCATTGCCATCCTGCAGGCGCATCGCGTCAAGGCGTCGATGCTGATCGGCGTGCTGGGGACGCTGATCGTGGGCATCCTGTTTCATCAAGTCCACTGGCAGCCTTCGACGATCAACCCCATGTCGATCAAGGCGACGGGATTCCAGCTGGACATCCGCGGCGCGCTGAAGATGAATGCGCTGGAGATCATCTTCGTCTTCCTGTTCGTGGATCTGTTCGACAACATCGGCACCCTGGTGGCGGTGACGGAACGCGCGGGGTTGATCGCGGAGGACCACACGATTCCGCGGCTGGACAGGATCTTCTTCGCGGACGCGACGGCGACGGTGGTGGGGTCGCTGGCGGGCACGTCGACGGTGACGAGCTACATCGAGAGCTCGGCCGGTGTGGCGGCGGGCGGGCGCACTGGCGTGGCAGCCATCGTCACCGGACTGCTCTTCCTGGTGTCGATCTTTATCGCTCCGCTGGTGGGGCCTATCCCGGACTTTGCTACGGCACCGGCGCTGGTGCTCGTCGGTGCGTTGATGGTCGCGGGGTCCGCGCGGATCGACTGGGAGGAGCCACGGGTCGCGATTCCGGCGTTCCTTACGCTGATCACGATTCCGCTGACGTACTCCATCGCGACGGGGCTGAGCTTCGGGCTCATCAGCTTTGCGGTGCTGGAGATCGCGACGGGACGGGCTCGGCGCCAGCACTGGATGCTTTATCTGCTGGCGCTGCTGTTCCTGGCGCGGTTTGTGTGGATGCACGCGGGGTGAGGCGGGTCGGGTTCTACGTTGTGCGTTCTACGTTGTACGTGTTCCGAGACTCCTGTTCCGAGACTCCTGTTCCGAGACTCCTGGGGCGGGACGGTCGTCTGTGGTGAGGTAGGGCGGCATCGATTACCGTGACAGCACGGTCAAAGTCGGACGCGGCTCTCGCATCGCGCATCTCAGCCTAGGTACAATTCGCATCGGAGGAACTCACATGGACCGCACAGCATCTGCCATCTGGCACGGTGGTTTGAAGGATGGCAACGGCACGATCAGCACCCAGAGCGGCGTGCTGAAGGACGCTCAATACAGCTTCACGACGCGCTTTGAGAACGGCATCGGGACCAACCCCGAGGAGCTGATCGCGGCGGCGCACGCGGGCTGCTTCAGCATGGCGCTCTCCGGCCAGCTGACCAGCGTCGAGCACCCGCCCCAGAGCATCGAGACCTCGGCAACCGTCACGATGGAGAAGACGGACGACGGTCCGACCGTGACCAAGATCCATCTCATCACGCGCGTGCGCGTTCCGAACCTGGACGCGGAGAAGTTTGCGGAGCTGGCGAAGAAGGCCAAGGAAGGCTGCCCGATCTCGCGCCTGCTCAAGGCTGCGGAGATCACGCTGGACGCGCAGCTGGTGTAAGCCGTATCGCGTGTGTAAGGCAAAGCCCCCGGACGCGTCCGGGGGCTTTTGTTTGCTGAACGGTATGTGGGACGAACGTCGCAACTTCGCGGCGGGCCCTGGGTCATCACGCGCAGGGCTGGATGATGGCGCCATCGGATGGTCCTCAAAAGCGGGCGTGCAGGCCCTTGTGTGGCCCGCGGCCTAGACCCGAATTTTGAGGTGACGTATGAAGAACACGCTCTATGCATCCGCTCTGCTTGCGGCGATTGGGCTCGCGGGCTCAGGACTTACCGGATGCTCGCATCCCCAGCCGGTGTACGCTCCACCACCGCCGCCCATGTTGGACATGCAGGCCATCCATCAGCAGGGCGTGCATGATGGCTTTGAGGCCGCGCGCCACGATGTGGCGGAAGGCCGACCGCCTCGCTTCGATCATCATCCGCGCTTCCGCAACCCGCCTGTGCCGCCGCCTGCGATCAATGATTATCGCAACGGCTTCCGGGATGGGTATGAGCGCTTCCTGCACCAGGGGCCGCCGCCTCCTCCGCCGGGGTACTAACAATCTGGTCCCGCAGTGAGATTTGCCTCTGCGGGACCTTATTGGAGTGAGCTTCCGCGCTTGGACTCACGACTTCGGCAATGGCTGTTCGGGCGGCTTGGGCTTGCCGTCAGCATCACGAAGGCCACTTGCGATCTCAGCAGCAACGAAGTCAACAGATTGCTGCCATCCGTGCTTGGCCTCAATCAAGCCGATGCAACCCCAGCAGTCGCCACCGCAATCGCCGGATAGGGGATCGGCCTCGACGTTCAAGACTCGACCGCAGATGCCACATGTCTGCATGTCGGGCTAACCTCGCGCTTCGATCGCCACCCACTCCGTATCGTCGGGTCCGATGTAGTTTGCTGTCGGGCGGATGATCTTGCCGTCCTCGCGCTGTTCGATCACGTGTGCGCCCCAGCCGCTGGTGCGTGCGATCGCGAAGATCGGCGTGAACATCGCCGTTGGGATTCCCATCACGTGATACGCGACGGCGGAGAACCAGTCGAGGTTGGGGAACATCTTCTTGATCTCCCACATGGTGCTCTCGAGGCGCTCGGCTACGTCGTACATCTTCATGTCGCCAGCGGTCGCGGAGAGGTCGTGCGCGATCTTCTTGATGACGACGTTGCGTGGGTCGGTGATGGTGTAGACCGGGTGCCCGAAGCCGATGATGACTTCTTTGCGGGCGACACGCTCGCGGATGTCGGCCTCGGCCTCGTCGGGGCTGGCATAGCGCTGCTGGATCTCCAGCGCGACCTCGTTCGCTCCGCCGTGCTTGGCGCCCTTCAGCGCGCCGATGGCTCCTGCGATCGATGAGTACATATCGCTGCCGGTGCCTGCGATGACGCGGGCGGTGAAGGTGCTGGCGTTGAACTCGTGCTCGGCGTACAGGATCAGCGAGACCTGCATCGCCTGGATCCACTCGGCGCTCTGCTTCGAGCCGTGGAGCAGGGTGAGGAAGTGCGATGCGATGGAGTCGTCGTCGGTCTCGACCTCGATGCGCTTGCCTGCGTTGGCGAAGTGGTACCAGTAGAGGAGCATCGATCCCATGGAAGCCATGATGCGGTCGGCTACGGCGGCGCCGGTGCCGGGAGCATGGGTGAGGTTCTCGAGGTGCTTCTCGGGCTCGAGCGTGGCGAGCACGCTGACGCCCACGCGCAGCACGTCCATGGGGTGCGAGGACTTCGGGCACTGCTCCAGCGCGACCTTCACGCCCGCAGGCAGGCCACGCAGGGTCTTGAGGCGCGCCTTGTAGCCGGCAAGCTGCGTAGCCGTCGGCAGTGTGCCGTAGAGCAGCAGGTGTGCGATCTCTTCGAACTCGGCCTTGGCGGCGAGGTCGTAGATGTCGTAGCCGCGATAGTGAAGGTCGTTGCCGTTGCGGCCCACGGTGCTCAGCGCGGTGTTGCCGGCGACCACGCCGGAGAGCGCGACGGACTTCTTGGGCTTGAAGGGAACGGGCGTGACTGTCGTGTCGCTGGTGCCGCTGGTGTCGCTCATGAACTGGCTCCGTTGGGTTCGTTGTAGGTTCTGCGTCGTACGTTCTGCGTCAGGTCCCCGTTGAACGTACAACGTAGAACGGTTCACGTACAACGCCTCAATCTTTGTCGTTCGCTTCGCGTGCAAAGAGCGCATCCAGCTTCTTCTCGAATGCGTGGTAGCCCAGCACGTCATAGAGCTCGGACCGTGTCTGCATGGTGCGCAGCACGTTCTTCTGGGTTCCATCGGTGCGGATGTGTTGATAGACGTTGAGAGCCGCCGCATTGGCTGCACGAAAGGCCGAAAGCGGGTACAGCACGATCGAGACCTCGGCGCGTTGCAACTCATCTATGGTGAACATGGGGGTCGCGCCAAACTCGGTGATGTTGGCCAGCACGGGCACGTTCACGCGACGAACAAAGGACGTGTAGTCCTCAAGCTTGGCGACGGCCTCGGGGAAGACCATATCGGCTCCCGCTTCCACGCACGCTGCTGCACGGTCCAGCGCGGCGTTTATTCCGAGACTGGCGAGCGCGTCCGTGCGAGCCATGATGACGAAGTGCGGGTCGGGAGATCCGGCGCGCGCGTCCACCGCGGCCTTGATGCGGTCCACCATCTCTTCCGTCGAGACAATCTGCTTGTTCGGGCGATGCCCGCAACGCTTTTGCGCGGCCTGGTCTTCGATGTGGCAACCGGCTGCGCCAGCCTGGATCAGCGAGCGGATGGAGCGTGCAATGCTGAACGCTCCACCAAAGCCCGTGTCGATATCGACCAGCAGCGGCAACGTACACACTGCCGTAATCCGCCGAACGTCGGTCAGTACGTCGTCGATGGTGGAGATGCCGAGGTCGGGCAGCCCCAGCGAACCAGCGGCCACGCCGCCGCCGGAGAGATAGAGAGCTTTGAAGCCGCTCCGCTCCGCCAGCAGTGCGTGGTAGGCCGTGGTCGCACCCACGATCTGCAGCGGACGTTCCGCTGCGACGGCGGCATGCAGCCGGGCCCCGGGAGTCATTGCTGGCGAAGCGGTCTGCAAAGAATCGTCCATAAAGGTGGAATCGATGCTAGCAGTTTGAGGTTCCGTCTGGTCGGTCGACGAGTCGGTCTGGCTACTTCGCTGTGCTCTTACCGCACACGCAGGAAGAAAAGTCCGTCGAGCGGGGGTTCGCCATCGCGCAGGAGTACACAGGCCAAAGCATCTGCATTGCCGCAGCCTTGAGGTTGCCGCTGATGCCCACGTCGCCGACGAAGTAGTGCTGCTGGTAGGCCTTGCTCACGTCGGAGCTGCCAGCGCGATCCGCCACGAACTCGCCCATCAGCGCCTTCACCGAGTCGGCCGAGTAATCGGGCTCATGGTAAGTCTTCGAGTAGGTGTACTCGGCGGACCAGGTCGGCGCCTTCTCCCAACGGGAGGCTGCCTGGTTCGATGCCGCGAACACCGTGTAGTCCTTCAGCGTTGCGGTCTCAGGGTCGATCTCGGCCACCGTGTACGCCGGATTGTTGCCGTTCACGGGTGAGATCGACGGCACCATCTTCATGGCGATCGAACCGGTGTTCCCCACGCCGCTCAGGAGCCGCATCTCGTCCATATGAGTGTGGGCGAACAATGCCAGCCTCACGATGTCGGGATAGGCCGTCAGGGTATTCAGCATCGATTCGGAGTCTAGGAAGAGCTCTGGCGGAGCGCTCTTTGCAGTGCATCCATCGGCGCCATTCTTGATGGTCTGGTACGGATCCACGCCGGGCGGGATGTGTCCCATCACCCACACGTTCTGGTGGTGGTTGCGAGCATCCTCCAGCTGGGTCTTGAGCCACAGGATCTGCAGCTGCGCCGCGGCATCGCGCTTCAACGTCGGCGAGCCCCCGGGGCAGGACTCATACTTCTTTGACTCGAAGATGTCCTGCATCACGAGCAGCCGCGTGTGGTGCAGCGGCTTGGGAAGCACGACGCTCCAGTCGCCCAGGTGCTGGGCCTCCATCGCGATCGAATCGTTGACGCCCTGCCCGGCGGCGGCGGCGGCGACCCATGCGGAGGTCACCAGGAACATGCTGTTGGGCGTCTCCTTGTAGTCTTCGCAGCCGGAGTCGTTGTTGCCCAGCGCGATGTAGACCGGGACTTTGGGGTAGGCGAGCTTCAGCTCCAGTGCCACAAAGGTGACGGTGCGCGCGGCGAAGCGCGAGTACTCCTCGGGGGTGTAGTCCTTTACCAGCGCGCGATAGCGGCAGTCGAAGCCATGCACCATCAGGTCGCCGGAGACGGTCAGGAACAGCGGCGCGGGCTGTTTCGACGAGACCTCCGCCAGGCTCGCCTTCAGCAGAGGCCACGGCGTGTCGATCCCCTTGGCCTTGCAGGTCTTCTGCAGGGCGGCAAAGTCCTCGGGCTGGGTGCGGGAGTCCGGCTCGCTCAGAATCGTCGCCCAGCGATCAACCGTGGTCGATTCCAGCTGCGCGAACTTGGCCGGATCATGAAAAGGATCGAAGTGGATGTCGGAGAGCATCACCGCCTTCACCGGCTCGGCCGGCAAAGCGTGGGCCGCCGCACCTGCGGTGCAGGCACCGCCCAGCAGGAGCAGCGAAAGCAGTCGATCCATCCTCAGGTCCGGACACTCCACAGTGCAACACGTTGAGTGTACGACGCCGGGGACTCCCGGTGCGTGGCTTTGGACGGTTCAGCCGCACCGTTGGGTGACAATCGCCCACTGCCTTCAGCTCCGCCCCTTCCGCGCGGGGAAAACGAGCGCCCCCAGGGTACCGGAGGCCAATCGGCCCGTCCGCCGGCTTGATTTCCCAGCCTGCCACGTTCTCTGTCCGGCTCGCGATGCTCTCTAATGGGTGTCATGATTCGCGTTCCGTTTGACGAACTGACCCGGCGTATCGAGAGCGTGCTCCTTGGACTTGGCCTTACACCGCCGCGAGCGGTGCTGGGCGCAAGGCTCATCGCGGAGACCGATCGCGACGGCGTACGCACGCACGGCGTTGCCCGCCTGCCCAGGTTGGCCGAGGGCATCCGCTTAGGCTACATCTCTCCTACTGCCGAGCCAGAACGTGTAGCGTCTTTGGGCGCGATGGAGCGCTGGGCCGGGCATCGGGGGGTGGGCAACCTGGCTGCCCACGCGGCGATGACCCGTGCCATAGAGTTGGCCGCCGAGTATGGCATCGGCGCGGTGGCGCTTGGCAACACCTCCCACTGGATGCGGGGTGGCGCCTTCGGTTGGCTGGCTGCGGAGCAGGGCTTCGCCGCGATGTGCTGGTCCAACACGCTGCCCAACCTGCCGCCATGGGGGGCGACGACCCCGGCGCTCGGAAACAACCCGCTGATTCTTGCGGTTCCGCATGTGGACGAGTCCGGCCAACAGGCGCCCATCGTGCTGGACATTGCGATGAGCCAGTTCTCCTACGGCAGCCTGAGTTCCTACCGCCAGCGCGGCGTACCGCTCCCGGTCCCGGGCGGCTATGACGAGCACGGCGAGCTGACCACCGACGCGGGAGCGATCGAGGAGAGCAAACGGGCGCTGCCCATCGGCTTCTGGAAGGGCTCCGGCCTGGCGTTTGTGCTCGACACCATGGGCGCGATGCTCTCCGGCGGCAAGGCGACCTGGCAGTTCGGCGCGGACCCGTTGCAGGAGGTCGGCCAGTCGCAGATCTTCCTCGCGATGAAGGCCGATGAGGCGGGAGCACGCGAGATGATTCAGGGGGCGATTGACAAGGTCCACGACGCCACACCGGTCACCGAAGGCAAGCCCGCCCGTTACCCCGGGGAAGGCACGATTGCCGTGCGGGCCGAGAGCCTCCGCGAGGGCTGCGCCATCGAAGACGCTGCCTGGGAGGCGTTCTTGAAGCTGGAAGCGGGTGCGTAGGAAGCCCACCGGCACAAGCAAAACGCCCCACGCGAAACTCGCATGGGGCGTTGGAGTCTGCAGCCGATACGGACTACATGTTCGTGTTGCCGGCGCGCATGTCTTCGTTGAAGCTGGGCCGCGTAAAGCTCAGAGCTTCTTCCATCAGGCCGCGGAAGTACTCGCCGCGGTCGATCGTGGCCTGGGTTGCGGTCGCCCAGTCGCCGTCGGGAGAGAGCTTCAGCTTGCCTTCCGCCTGCAGGCCCTGAGCCAGCTTGCGGAGGTCCGCCGTGGTGGTGTTCAGGTACTGCGCATCGCGCGGGTCGGCGATCCAGATCGGCGTCGGCGTGCCACCGGTCAGCACATAGCTCAGCCAGTACGTCTTGATGTCCAGAAAGCGGCTGCGCAGCTCGGGGGAAGCGTCGTTGAAGATAAACTTCTTCTGCTTGGCCGAGTAGTAGCGCGTCGTGACGGGCACCGGCTGGCGGTTGCCGCTCTTGACCATCTCGAGCTGGCCCTGGTCGAGGACCTTGCGGACGGCGTTGTAGATAAAGCTCTCGGCGAACGGCTGCTCCAGCGCCGGAAGCACCTCGGCGAAGGTGCGCGTCAGGGAGCCCGAGACCTTTGCGTGCAGCGGCGAATCCAGGCCATCGGCGAGCTTTACATCGCCGTGCACGATGAACGTGTCCGCGCCCGAGCTCGAGCCATGGAACGGCCACGCGAAGTTGGCGAAGGTCAGCGGCAGACCGTGGAAGGTCACCGTGGCGTCCGGATTTGGGTTCAGCAGGCGGACCGCGGCCTCAGCGAAGAACTCCGCAATGCCCGCAGCGAACTTGGGATTCGCGGCGTCGAAGCCCTGGCTCAGCTCCAGCGTCACCGACTTGCCCGGAGCCGCAGCAAGCGTCAGGCTCGCGCGAACCGTGGGCTCGCCGTGGAAGTCCTTGCCCGGCTCCAGCGGGGTGAGGACAAGGCCAGCGGCCTTGGCAGCGGTTTCAAGCGTAGCGGCGGGAGCGGAGAGCGTGGACATCGGGGATCCTTCGAAGAAAAATTGGCATCCCCATTTTACCGGTTTTGGCACGGTCTCACGGCTCCGAACCGCCAATCCACCAACTACGGCTTGAACTTCTCCTCGAAGAACGCCGCGCCGCGTTTGTAGGCGGCGAGCCAGCTGGAATGCAGCAGGAAGCCGTGGATCTCGTCGGGGAAGATCAGCTCGTGGATCTCGATCTGTTCGTTGGCGGGCAGGGTTGTGTTGAGGATGCGCAGCTTGTCGGCGAGGATGGGCGTCTGAGCGTAGGCGACGTTGCCGTCATCGTCTCCGTGGATGAACAGCACGGGCGAGCGCCAGCGGCTGATGTCGGCCAGCGGCGACGCGGCGAGCCCGATCGCCGCCTGCTGGTCCTTCTCCGCATAGCTGCCGGAGAGCCAGTCGGCCGCGTTGTCCTCGAGGTTCCAGTCGTGGACGCCGTGGAAGTCGACGCCCGCGGCGAAGACGTTGGAGGCCCGCGCCAGTGCCATGCCCGTCAGGTAGCCGCCGTAGCTTCCGCCCCAGATGCCGAGCTGCTTCGGGTCGACGTCCTTGCGCGCGCGGAGATAGTTGGCCGCGGCCATCACGTCGCTGAACTCGTCGCCGCCCGCCGGGCCCCCGTGGAGGCACTGACGGAAGTCCATGCCATAGCCCACGCCGCAGTGGTAGTTCACGCTCAGCACGATGAAGCCGCGCGAGGCCAGGTACTGGTTCATGGCGTACGCGTTGGAGTAATAGTCCATCGCGGGATAGCCCAGCAGCATCTGCCGGCGCGGGCCGCCGTGCACGAAGATCAGCGTGGGGTGTTTGCCTTCGCCGAGGTGCGCGGGGAGGAAGAGCTGGCCGTGGAGCATGAAGCCGTCCGCGGCCGGGAAGAGCGCCTGCTTCGGCGTCACGAACTCCTTGCCGGGATAGTCCGCCGGCATCGCCGTGGGGTCGAGGTCCGTCGAGCCGCCATGCGACTCCAGCAGGGCGGGATGCATGGGCACGCGCGTATCCGCGATGAGCGCGGCGACGGCCCCGCTGGCGCTGATCGTCGGCCGCGTCTCGATGCCCGCGCCAAAGCTGTACTGCTGCGGATGCGCGGCGCCAAATGTCACCGACCAGATGTGACGCCGATCCACATCCAGCGGGTCTTTGGGCGCATCGTTCGACGCATAGAAGATCGCCTTGTGATCCGGCGTCAGCGTCGCATCTTCCACCTCGTACTCGCCGGGCGTCAGCAGCGTCGCTTCGGGCTTCGTGGCCTCGGGATTGATCGCGTACAGGTGCACGAAGCCATCGGCGTCGCTGAAGAAGGCCATGCGATCGTTGGCCGCATAGAAGAGCTTCGGAGAGCCAGTGGCGAGATGCGGCAGCACGCTGCCCGGCTGGTTGGGTGTTGCGCGGTAGATCGATCGGCTCGCGCCCGAGCTGTAGTCAGTGGCCGCCAACGGCATTGTCTCGATCGACCACACGGTCGGGCTCACGCGGCCTGCGTCCAGACGTCCCGGACGAAGGAACGGCGCGCGAATCCACGCCAGCGTCTTCCCGTCAGGAGAGAACGCCGGGGCCGAGTCCACACCCGTGGAAGGCGACGCATAGCGAATGGTGTGCGAGGCGAAGTCGAAGACAGCGATGAAGGCATGCCCCGGCTGGCCTTGCTCGCGGCGGCGGCTGACGAAGGCGAGCGCTCTGCCGTCGGGGGAGAGCGTCAGCGACCCCGCGCTGCCGTGGTCCCACACGATCTGCTTCGAGGCATCCTTCGAGGAGGGGTCCTTGGCGGTGAGGTCCGTCATCCACACCTGCCCGCCGCGCACGAAGAGCAGACCCTTGCCGTCGCGCGTGAAGGTAAGCCCGTGGCCTTCGCCGAGCTTCACCGCGGGAGCGCCAGCGGCAAGCGGCTGCACGTAGATCTCCGCTGCCACGTTGCGCTGCAGGTGCGCGGGGTTGGCGGGCTTGCCATCTGGGGTGGGATCGTCGTCATCCGGGCCGAAGGTGTAGGCCACAGCGCTCGCATCGGGAGCGAAGCTCACCTCGAGGATGTCCATCGCGTCATCAGAGGTGTTGTGGGTCAGAGCGCGCGCCGCAGACCTGGGGCCGCCGACGTACAGGTTATTGCGGCCGGAGACGTGCTCGGCCCAGGCGAACAGATCGCCACTCGGAGCAGCGGTCAGGTTCGTGCAGTAGGGGCCACTCAGAGCCTGCTCCAGCGAGAAGGCAGGCTTCGCTGCCGTCGGATTCGCCTGCGCGGTCGCCGAAAGACACGTGAGAGAAGACAAGCCCGCTGCCGCCAGCCACAACCAGTTGTTTCGCATGCGGAAAGGATAGCGGAAACGGCAAGAGGCTGAGGAGTCAACCACGTTGCCGAACATCTCCTGCGCCGTGCAAGCCGTCTACCTCAGCAGGGAGAACCCATGCCGCACGCGCACGTCCAGGAACATATCGAGCTCATCGCACGGCACGAGCAGGAGTTCCTTGCGCGGCGCACCCCGGCGGAACGCCGCATCGACGCTATCGCAGGGTTTATCGGCAGCATCCGCTTCGTGCTGATCCATCTCACCATCTTCACGGTGTGGATCGTATGGAATCTTCTGCCCGGTCTCCGGCGCTTCGACCCACCTCCCTTTTCTCTGCTGCAGACCGTCGTCGCCATGGAGTCCCTGCTGGCCGCGAGCTTTATTCTCATCCGGCAGACGCGCCTGGCTCGCCGGGCCGACGAGCGCGATCACCTCATGCTGCAGATCCTTTTACTCAGCGAGAAGGAGATCACCACTGTGCTCAACCTGGAGCGCCAGATGGCTCGCCAGATGGGACTGGGAAGATTCGCGGACTCGCCGGAGGTAAGGGAGCTCTCCCGCGATACTCCTATCGAAGAGGTCGCGCAGAACATCCAGCAGACCATTACCGAAAGCGAGAACGGCGGCGACGGCCCGCAGCCTGTGATCGGACTCGGCCTCAGTGGGGAGCGTGGCGCCGATCTGGAATAAGCTGCCTCAATGGCAAGAGGGCTGCCCGTTCGGCAACCCTCTTGCTGTTTGCTCCTCGAGCTTTACTGGCGCCAGTGAGCGTGGTCGTGGTCCCAGCCCGAACCGGGGTGTTCCTTCATGTACACGCTGCGCAGCCGGGCGGCTTCATAGCCGCGTGCGAAGGCCGCACGATACGCATCGCGAAGCTCCTTCGGTACGGGCGGGTGCTTGAACGCGGGCGATCCGCCCGGCTCCATGCGGCGGCCGCTCAGGAAGTCCGACTGGGCGGCATCGATGCCATCGTGGAAGGCGCGGCGATTCATGTCATCGAACTCCGCCGGTGGGGCATCCCAGGGGCGGTCCTGGCCGGCGCCTTCGGCGTACAGAGCATGCGGCGCAGGGGCAGCATGGGCGCGGGTAACACCGAGGCTCAACGCCACAGCGGGAATCACAGCAAACAAGGCCGATTTCATTGCAAACTTCTTCACAACCAGTTCCTCACTTTCAGCCCGGATCTCCGGGGACAAATCAACTGCGGTCACCAGCATGAACTGATGAGTCGTAGGGCGCAAGGCCGCAGGGTGAAGATTCGATGAGCCTTGCCCCAAACGGTTCCGGCGATATTGGCCCGGTGTACCGCACGAGGAAAAGGCCCGCCGGGGTGGCGGGCCTTCTGGCTGAAGCAGCGGACCATCCTGCTGGTCCAGGCAAATCCTAGTAGTGCCAGTGATCGTGGTCGTGATCCCAGTTCTGACCCGGGTGATCGCGCATGGACATCATGCGGTTCTGGGCTGCCTGGTAGCCCCGGGCAAACGAGTTGCGGTACTGGTCGCGGAACGGACGGGGCACCGGTGGATGGCGGAAGTTCTGCGAGCGGTCCACGGCCAGCATGCGGTGATTCTGGAAGTCCCAGCGCGCCGCGTCGATGCCTTCATGGAAGGCGCGGCGGTTCATGTCGTCGAACTCCCGCGGCGGAGCATCCCACGGGCCTTCCTGCCCGACGCCTACGCCGATGGAGATCTGGCCCGGCGCAGGAGCCGCATGGGCCTGCGTCGCGCTTACACCCAGCGCTACCGCAGGTATTACAGCCAACAGAGCAAATTTCTTCCAAAAGGTCTTCATGGTTGGTTCCTCACTTTGAGCCGTCTTCGGCCCCTGGGTGTAGGACACCAACCTGCGCCCCCGGGTTGTTGCACGCAACGCAAACATTCTTCGGAGGTTACACGATGTAATCTGTCCGGGGTTGCCTGGGTGGTTCAGGACGAGCCCACCCGGCTAACTCCCGGCACGATCAAGCCTCGGCAGTAGCCTTCAGGCGCTCCGCGGTGTCGTGCGCGATCAGCGCGTCGACCGTCGGCTGGAGCAGTCCTTCCATCACCATCGCGAGCTGGTGGTTCGTCAGCCCGATGCGGTGGTCGGTGAGGCGGTTCTGCGGGAAGTTATAGGTCCGGATCTTCTCCGAGCGATCGCCCGAGCCGATCTGCGCCTTACGATCCTGCGCCTGCAGCTGATGCACGCGCTCCGCCTCCACCTCATACAGCCGTGAGCGGAGCACGCGCATGGCCTTCTCGCGATTCTTGATCTGCGACTTCTCGTCCTGGCAGCTGACGACCGTGTTGGTCGGCAGGTGGGTGATGCGGATCGCGGAGTAGGTGGTGTTCACGCTCTGTCCGCCCGGCCCCGAGGAGCAGAACGTGTCGATGCGAAGGTCTTTCTGCTCGATCTTGATGTCGACCTCTTCGGCCTCCGGCAGCACGGCCACGGTGATGGCGGAGGTGTGGACGCGGCCCTGGGTCTCGGTGGCCGGAACGCGCTGCACGCGATGGACGCCGCTCTCGTACTTCATCTGCGAATACACCTTGTCGCCTTCGAAGATCGCCGTGATGTCCTTCAGTCCGCCTACGTCGGAGTCGGTCTGGGAGAGGACTTCGACCTTCCAGTGATGCTGCTCGGCGAAGCGCAGGTACATGCGGAAGACCTCGGCCACGAACAGGGAGGCCTCGTCGCCGCCGGTGCCGGCACGGACTTCGATGACGATGTTCTTGTCGTCGTTGGGATCCTTGGGCAGCAGCAGGACCTTCAGCTCTTCCTCGACCGTAGGCAGCTTCGGCTCCAGCTCGGCGAGCTCCATCTCGGCCATCTCGCGCATGTCGGGGTCGGCCAGCATGGCCTTCGCTTCGGCGATGCCGTCGCGCAGCTTGCGGAACTGGCGGAACTTCTCGACGGTCGGCTCCAGGTCGCGATGCTGCTTGGCGACGGCCTGGAACTTCTTCTGGTCGCTCAGCAGCGCGGGATCGCCCAGCTGCTGGCCCAGCTCTTCGTATTTGGCTTCGAGTTGATCAAGCTTGTCGAACATGACTTTAGGTCTCCATCGCTCCAACCCGTAAGGGTGAGCGGAATCTGTTGCGGGAATCTTGTAGCGGAATTCATGGTGGATCGCGCGCAGGGTAGCGCAGCTGCTATTGGAAAGATCAGCAGGCCCGGCTAGGCAAAGTCGTGACGGTCGCACACCGCGGGAGCGGGGACGCGTCGAACGGCAACCGGAATTGCGCTGGAGGAAACCATCACTACGTTTGATGGTACCGCGATCACTGCGGATTCGCAGCTGGAGGAATGCCGACGCCCGTAACGTCGAAGCTACGGGTGGACCCATCCGGGAACAGCACGGAGTAGGAGGTGATCGCCTCGTACGCCTTCGGGTGCTTGTCCGCGTCGACCAGCTGGGCGACATAATCCCCCGGCGCGAGCAGAGCCAGCGCCGCGTTGGAGCTGGACAGCTCCTCGTACCTTCCGTCGACGTAGGCCTCGATCACCTCGTGCTCGAAGCCGTTGTAGAAGCGGAGCCGCGAGACCACCACATGCACCTTGACGGGGTAGTCGGCGGGATTGGGCTTCGGTTTCGACCTTCCCCACATCGGCAGGGCCAGCAGCAGCCCAGCAGCAAAGGTCGTGGCCAGTGTGAGTCGGCGCATCGCGGAATCCTCTGTCGCTGGAGACGAGCCCATATCTCTCCAGGACGCCCTCCGGGGCGAACTTATGGGGTGTCGGGATGCGTCTGCGCGGTGCGCCCGGTGGCATACGCGGGGACGTGGGTCGTCAGGTGCGGCCACAGGAACTCGCGCAGGAGCGCCTGGAAGGCGTTTGTGCCAATCCCGATGCCGACGTTGAGTCCCGCGAGGTAGCCTGCGCTGTCGGATCGCGGATGGTAGAGGCTCGAAACGGCCCCAGCCGAGGCGCTGCCCAGCAGGTGTGAGTAGTTCAGCTGCTGGTGGCCGTTGTCCCCGCGCGTGATGATGCCGGACTCCAGCGCATGCCAGATACGGGTGCTCGTCTTGTTCGTCGGCCCCATGTAGAAGTAGCGGGGGTCCTGGTGGAAGATCGAGGGATAGAGCGCGTTGCTGAAGGTGTGGCGCAGCAGCTCATCGCCCAGCGCTGCCCCAAAGCGCTTGCCGTAGGACTCGGCATCATCGTTGCCCCAGCTCGGGAAGGTGTTCCTGTACTGCTCGGCACCAGCGGTGGCGGCGACTTCGAGAATGATCACCGGGTCGGTTACGCTGCGCAGGTTCAGCTTGAACTTCTGCCGCGTGTTCATCGGCGCAGCGTCGTAGACGAAGCTGGTGTAGAAGTTCGGCAGCAGTCCGATGATGCGCTGCTGGGACTCGATCTTCAGCTCCTGCTCGGCGACGGCGCTGGAGTTCGCCGATACCGTGATGGATTCGCTTTCAGCCGTGGGGACGAGCGTGACTGGCGGCACTTCGGAGTGCTCGCCGGCTCGCAGCTCCACCGATGGTGTGAGCAGGGTGCGAAACTGCGGTGCCGAGATCAGCAGGGTGTACGAGCCCGCATCCAGCCCCCGGAACCGGAAGCGGCCGGTGCTGTCCGAGGCCGTTTCGAGCAATCCGGCGTGGCCTTGCTCCGAAAGCGTCACCTTGGCTGCCGGTATCACGCCGCCGTGCCCGTCGGTGACGACACCGCTGATGACACCGGCCTTGTTCGGCGCGGGTTCAGCCTCTTGCGCGGCCTGCAACAGGAAACCCGGCGAGTCGGAGAGCGAGTCGATGGAGGTGGAGACGAGGCGCTGGGCTGGACAGTCCAGGCAGCAGATCACAAGAGAAGTCAGCGCGAAGATCCGCGCCGGGCGAAGCAAGTGTTCCATGAGATGTCCCTTTGTTGGCGAGACGCACGCGCCTGCCGTACAGCGTTTGGACGCCGCAGCAGCCCAACCGTGCCATGACAATCAAGTCATTTCACACAGCTTAGCGGCCGGCTGGAGGCGCCACAGCCGGACGTTGCGACAGCCGCACAGTATTTTCGGGAAATTCGCTCAGGAGACCGAGGGGTAGCCGTACCGTTTGCCCAGCTCCAGAATCCACTCGTCCTTGGGGCCCTTGTTCTTCTCCCGCCAGAGCCCGGCGTCCTGCGAATCGCCGATGTAGTCGAACTGCCGTTTGCCGCTCACCTTGCAGGGAATGAAGCCATTTCGCCGGGAGATCCAGTAGAGCCAGAGATCGTCGCCGAACCTCCGGCCTCCGATGGCCTCGAGGTCAGCCGCAGTGTGTTGCAGGCTTCCCGGGGGATACAGAACGCCGCCGATCCCGGTGGGGAAGAAGTCGAGCGACCTTCCGGTGGCTTCGACCTGATGAGGCCACGACCCGTAGGGAGCAAACCCTTCGTTCTCGAGGAGGATACGGTGAGCACGATGGCAGACGGTAGCAGGCACGGACGTCCGCACTCCCGCCACCATCTCCTCCAGCCACGTTGGCCAGTAGTACACGTCGTCGTCGGCGATGCAGATGTAGGCTTCGGGGAACGCGTCCAGCGCGGGAAGGATCTTCGTATAGGTTCCGCGGTCCTCGGCTGGGCGGATCTCGAGCCCATGGCGCTGAAGCCCGCGCACCTCGTCAGGAAGCTCTTCCATGTCGCCCCTCGCGATCCAGAGGATCGTCCGATCGGGCCGCACGGTCTGAGCCAGCAGCGACCGCAAGGCGGGCAGCAACGTGGGAAACCGGCGCCGGTGCGAGGTCAACGACAGGATCAGCGTCCCTGGAAGCCCATGGGGCCGGCGATACCTTGGAACCGCCCACCGCGCATAGGCCCGCACGCGAATCCAGCGGGGTTCGGCGTAAAACTCCCAGCGCCATAGCGCGGCGTGGCGGACCTTTGCAGCAAGAGGCATAGGTTGTGGCGTGTCGGCAAAGTATAGCAACGCCGGGAGATGGTCGCGTACGACCAGGTGCACAGCTTCCTTGCCCTGGCCAGGAGCTGGAGATCCCGACGTGTCCTAGAGCTCCAGCGGCGTCCGCGTATCGACCTTCCAGAAGCTGCCCAGGAACAGGTCGAACTCGAACGGCGGATAGGGCATCATCGCGCGGCTGGGCGTGTTGGTCAGCTCGCCCAGGTAGACCTTGCCTCCCACGTCGTACAGATCGACGCGCAGCATGTCCGTTCCACGCGAGAGTGTCGCGGCGAGCTCCAGCATCTCCGCGAGGTGCGGCGGTCGTGGAGGGGGTGCAAGCGCCGGCTTGAAGTACGGTGTCTGGTCTTCGAGGGGAACCCACTCCGGAGTGAGGAATATGTTCGTGACCTGGTCACTGAACCGGGCTTCGCAGGTCCGGATGTACCTCGGAATGCCGTCGAAGCAGAAGATCTTGTAGTCCACCGGGAGCTTGCCGTTCTCATCGAGCAGCAGCTCTTCGATGAGGACGACGTCTTCAGCATGTTCGTAGCACCACTCCAGCGTGCCCCGGGGGAACTGGTCCTTCAGCCAGAGGTCACAGAGCCGCTCGAGGTGGTGGATGTCCGGAGGAACTTCGCCGCGATGGATGTAGGTCATCTCGCTGCCGCGGCTGGCCTTCATCACGAACTTCTCCGGCAGCTCGACCTCACGCAACTCAGCTGGGTTGCGTATGCAGGCAACGAGCGGCACGAGACACTGGTCGCTGCCTGTGCGACGCTGTGCGAACCCACGTGACTCCAGCTTGCCCGAGAGCACATGCAGGTGTTTGCGGCGGTCGAAGAGCATCCGGTGCAGCACCTTTTCACTCAGGGTGCGAGGCCGGAAGATGTGCGGAGCATAGCCGTGGTAGCGGCGGAAGTCTTTCACCAGCGGCCGGACGATCACCGGCCACCGGTGCCAGACCCGCGCGTTGCCCCAGCGCAGAAGCGCCTTCTTCCTGCGCCCAAACCAGGACAGGCCGGCCGGCGGGACTGGAGATGGTGGACTCATCGACCTCTGGGAGCCTCTCGGATAGCTTTAGGCAACATACCAGAGCCCGGGGCGCCGTCTGGCGGCGCAGGCGCACACCGTGAGGGCAAGACGCTAGAATCCCCAAAGCAACCAGCCGCGGCACTTCCGTCACGGCCACCCCACAGTTGCCGTGAGGACCCACCGGATGGCCCTGTTTGCCGCACTGGCGCGGCTGGCTGAAGACCTGTCGCACCAGAGCAGCCGGTTGCAGAAGCGCGCCTTAATTGCACAGGCCGTCGCCGCGGTTGCTGGTGTCGCTCAGGTGCGCCCCGGTGAAGCTCCGCCGGTTCTCTCTGCGGAGGTGGAGGCTGACCTCGGACGCTTTTGCATGTACCTCGCGGGCACGCCTTTTTCAGAGGCCGATCCCCGCAAGCTCAACACCGGCGGGGCACTGCTCTCGCGTGCGGTCAAGGCCGTCTCGGGATGTACGGACGCTGCCCTCACCGCGGCCTACCGCCGCCACGGCGACCTCGGCTCGGCGGCGCACGATCTGCTGATCCCGCCCTACGGCAACGCTCCTACCGAGCCTATGCTCACCTTGTCCGCTGTGGGTGATGTGCTCACCGCGATGGCCTCTGCTCGAGAGTCCTCCTCGCGCACCGCGCTGGTGGAGGGCCTGCTGCGCCGCGCCACCGCGCTCGAGGCCAAGTACCTCATCAAGCTCATGCTCGGCGACATGCGCATCGGCGTAAAACAGAGCCTCATCGAAGAAGCCGTGGCCGTGGCTGCAGGCGCAGAGGCCGCCGAACTGCGACACGCCGTCATGCTGGAAGCAGACCTCGGCCGGGCCGCGGCACTGGCCTTTCGTGGCGCCCTGGACCAGGCGCGCATGCGGCTATTCCATCCGCTGGGTTTCATGCTCGCTTCTCCGGTCGGCAGCCCGGAAGAGGCGATCGCCCGCTTCACCGAGAAGCCTGCGAAGGGGAAGGCTGCGGTCGACTCCGAACCAGCCAGGGACGAATCCTCGCCGGACGAAGAAGACTTCAAGGATCTCAACGGCCCCGAAGCGCTGACGATCTGCGATGAGGACGAACTCGCGGAGGACGTCGAGGCAGAGGCCGAGCAGGTCCTTCGCTCCGCTCAGGATGACAAATCAGGGGAAGGACAAGTGCCCAACCCAACGCCCGACATCGAACACCCCACACCCGTCCTGCAGGCCTTCCTCGAAGACAAGTACGACGGCATGCGCGCGCAGATCCACCTCGGAGACCCCGCCGCGCCCGGTCGTGTCGTTCTGTATTCGCGGAATCGCGAAGACATCACGCTCAGCTATCCGGAGCTGGTCGAGGCCTTCCATGGGGTGATTGAAGATGCTCCGCCCGGCCTCAGCGGCGGGTTGATCCTCGATGGAGAGATCCTGGGCTGGGACATGGAAGCGGGCAGGGCGCTGCCCTTCGCGATCCTTGGTCAGCGCATCGGCCGCAAGAAGGTCGATAACGAGCTGCGTGCCCGCATCCCGGTGGTCTTTATGGCCTTCGACCTGCTTTACGAGCGCGGCGAGCTGTTGCTCGCCCGGCCCCTGCGCGAACGCCGGGAGCGACTGGAGCAGGTCGTCGCCCGGCTCGCTCCATTGGCGACGGCCCCGCTCGATCAGCACACGGCGTTCGCGCCGGGAGGTCTCTTCGCCGCGCTCGCCACCGATGAAGATCACGTGCCGCGCCTGATGCTCTCGCCCGCCAAGCTGGTCGAGAGCGCCGAGGCCATCGACCTGGCGTATGCCGAAGCCCGCGCCCGCGCCAATGAAGGCGTCATGATCAAGAGCGCGGCTTCGCTCTATCTCCCCGGACGGCGTGGCCTGGCGTGGGTGAAGCTCAAGCGCGAGCTTGCCACGCTGGATGTCGTGATCACGGGCGCGGAGTTCGGCCACGGCAGGCGGGCGGGTCTGCTCTCCGACTACACCTTCGCGGTGCAGGGCGCGGCTGGCCCCGATGGCGAGCCGCAGCTGCTCAACGTCGGCAAAGCCTACAGCGGGGTTACGGACCAGGAGATCGCAGAGCTCACCGGCTGGCTTAAAGCGCACACGCTCGAGGAGCACGGCCACTTCCGCACGGTCGAGCCGCTGCGCGTGCTGGAGGTCGCGTTCAACAACATCATGCGCTCGGACCGCCACGCCTCGGGCTACGCCCTGCGCTTCCCGCGCATCCTGCGCGTGCGTGATGACAAGCCCGTCGGCGAGATCGATACGCTGGAGCGCGTCGAAGAGATTTACCTCTCGCAGCCCGATCGGCCGCAGGAGTCGTGAAGAAGTCTCATTGGCCCGATACACGTCTGCCCTCCTGCAACTCACCCCCTCAAACCTCCACAGCGAAGTTGTTTCTGTAGAGGTTTGAGGGATGAGGATTGGCGGGTATGAGGAAACGCGCCGCAGAGATGTGCCGGAGAGCTACTTCACCTCGGCATCGAACACGCCTGTCTCCACGGTGCCGGCATGCTTCATCTGGATGAAGATTCGATAGCGTCCCGGGGAAGGGAAGCCGTAGGGAAAGCTCACCATGGGCGAAAGCGCCGTGTGTGCCATGCCTGGCATCGAGCTCATGTCCGCACCCTTCATGACCATGCCTGGCATGTCGGGCATGCTCTGAGACGAACCCAGCGTCATGTCCGATCCGGTCTGGCCCGCGCTCGTGGAGGCGTTGGCGAGCATCATCGCGGGCATCGCCGCCGAGCCCTCCGGATGCGTATGCGCGAAAGCAGTCAGGTCGGTCTTGACGAAGGCGGCGTGGCCTGGCATGCCGAGATACGGCTCGACATCGGTGGCGGGTTTGCCGGTTTTATCCAGCAGGGTGAACTGGAAGGCGTAGCCCCGGTTCGCGTCGATGGTCGCAGGCTTGGCCCACACCATCGAGTAGCCGTCGGGAAGCTTGTAGCTCGTGCCGAGCTCACCTGCCGAGAGTGGCGGCGGTGCGGCGGAGGCATCGTCCACTGCGAGCGGCGCAGTAGACAAGCCGGCGGGGATGTTGAGGGTCGCTGTCTCGGTCTCCGGGAAGCCATTCCGGTAGACGATGTCGGCGAAGAGCTTGTAGGTGCCCGGAGGCATGGCGGGGAGGGATTCACTCAGGCCGCGCTGCAGCGCTCCGTTCTTTCCCGAGAGGGCGGTCATCGGCGGGCGACCCTGTGCGATGGCGCGACGAACGGCCTCGGTCTGCTCTGGCGTGAGGATGATGGTGTTGTCAGGCTGCGGGTGCAGGTGGAAAGCGGCGTCCATCTCAGGTATGCGGATGGCATAGAGGTGCATCAGCTTGCCGTGGTCTGGCAACAGGTCTTCGGCCTCGACGGCGCGCCAGCCGCCGCGGGCTTTCTTGTCGGGGTCTCCGATAGTGACGGTAAGCAGGCTGCCGTGCAACACCGGGCGCATCTCGCTCGCATGCCAGATGCCGCTGGCGTAGTCGGCAGCTTCGACGTTCCACCACTTGCCGCCGAGCCAGACCGCACCCAGCATTAGCACCAGCGTGGTGATGCCTGCGCTGATCGCGAGCCGGTTGCGGTCCGGCGTGGGCTGCGTTCCAGGCTCCAGCCTTGCCTCACGCGTAGAGGCCATCACGATGCCCACCGCACCCACGATCAACAGGAGACCCAGCGCCGCGAGGATCGTGCCCATGCCCTTGTCCATGCGGAGCATGCTCAGCGCAGCCGCCGGAACAGGAACGCTGGCTGTCGCAGGGCCGGAAGCACCGTCTGCCGTGAGCCGCACCTGCCACGAGCCCGTGGCCATCAGCCACACCGACCCCGAGAAGAAGCTCGGATCATCCGTCGAGCGTGTGAGGGTGTCTGCTGTCGGAGGATGCTTCGAGGCCTCGCCCGTCAGCATCATCGGCGCGATGGTCAGGGAGCTGACGGCCGCGCCCGAGGTACGGACCTCGACGGTCGCCACGCCCGGAATCACCTGCGGTGTGCGGATCGTGACGAAGAGCGTGTAGGGGCCGGCCTGGACCTGCTCGAAGATGTCCTTGTTACCGACATGGGCGCGGGCTGGCGGCGTGAAGCTCAGAACGAGGAGTGCCAGCAGGAGCGCGAACGAGTTGCGAAGACGCTGGGACATTACCGCTGCACCCCGCGCATCCACCGGCCAAACGCCAGCCCCAGCCAGGACGAGATCATTGCGTAGACCGTCGCGAGGGTGAGGCTGATGGCCAGCTTCTCGCCCCACACCGGCTGGAAGAAACGGCGCGCGCGCTCGTAGCCGTTGGGGCGCGCGGTGTAGTCGAAGTACATCGAGCCGAAGAAGCGGTTGTCCGCGTGGTGCGAGAGCAGGAAGTTCGCGAAGTTCCACTCGATCGGCGCCAGGATCGCCATGAAGACGATGCCGGAGACGATGGCGATCTGCCACAGCTTCCAGCTCTTTGTGCGCTGCCACAACAGGTCTAGCGCGAAGGCGGAAGGCAGCAGCAGTACGGGGAACTTGGCCGGAACCAGGTGCGTCACGGGGAAGTACACCGGGCCCAGCTTCGGCTGCGCGGGGAAGAGCGGGAAGATCAGGATCTCGCCGATGACGAAGGCCATGTAGATGGTGCAGCACACCGTCGCGGCCCACTTGTATCGCGAGGCCTGCCAGAGCACCGCCAGGATCACGGGCACGGCGATGGCCAGCGCCACGTACGCCGATCCCTGGTGCAGCACGATGTCCCACGTGTACTCCTGCACGAAGAACATCTGCCCCACCACGGCGATGCCGCCGAGGTAGAGGAAGAGCTTCTGGAGTTTGGGGAAGACTGCCGCATCGGAGTCCGCTGCACGATTCATCGCGGCCAGGATCAGGAACATCATGCCGAGGCTCACGGCACGGATGCCGAAGATCAGCAGCGTATGCGGCGGCGAGACGATCTTCACGTCCAGCCCATAGGCGTTGTGCCACCAGTTGTCGAAGGGCGCGGAGGTGAGCATGGCGACGCCGCCCCAGCCGGCGAGGAAGACGCCCAGCGGAGCGCGCAGGCCGAACACACTAACGGATTCAGCGCGAAGCTCGGCGGCGCCCGCGCTGCGGCCAAAGGTGGCGCGCGTCACCAGCACCAAGCCCACGATTCCGGCCAGCACGCCGCACAGGTAGATCGCCATGTGGGCCGGGGTCCAGAAGGTATCCCGGCCGATCGAGCGGTGCCACGCGACATCCCACGACCCTCCGATCGATGCTGAGGTGACGGCGACCACGCCCGTCCACAGGTACCAGGGCACCACCGCCGGTCGGGTTCGTACCGCCGGGGCTGCTGCGTGCGAGCCTGCCAGAACGCCTGTTGCTGCCGCTGTCGATGCCATCCGCTTATCCTCCGTGCTGTTGAAAACGATCCTACCGGGCAAAATGCGCCCGTTTAGCTGACATTTGTCAGGAATCGTGACGGGCGGAGCGGCTTCTGCACCCCTTTCGGGGCCGAAACACCTCCAGAATCGGGTGCTCCCACTCCGGTGACAAACAGATTACCCGGATAGGCAATAGCGCAAGGCAACCCGGCGGATAGAATGAGTAGTAGGAAATGGCAATTGCGAATCCCGATTCGCTGTTCCGGTCCCAGAAGCCGCGCTGGACGTCTGCCGGCTATCTCCCTTATGCAGTTCCTCGATCAGGAGAATCCTTCGTTGACGTTCCTCCCGGCCCCGCTTTCCGCTCTTCGCCACACCGCCCGCCGCTTTGCGACGGCGTCTGCCACGCTCGCTCTGGGCGCTCTTATGCTTCTGCAGCCCGCTCGCGCGGCAGCTCCCACTTCGCCCGATCCCGCCGGCAATGCCTCCATCTCGCATGCGTCGCATCCGGGGGCCACGCGATATGAGCTTCATCTCCACCACCTCCACACCGGCGAGACGCTCGATGTCGTCTACCGCATCGGCGATGAGTACATCCCCGAGGCCATGGACAAGCTCAACCACTTCCTCCGCGACCACCGCACGCAGGACACCGCCGACTACGACCCGAAGGAGTTCGATCTCCTGCACAACCTGCTGGGCCGCCTGCACAAGCCCAACGGCGAGATCGATATCGTCTGCGGCTATCGCACACCGGAGTCGAACAGCTTCCTGCGCACGCTGGGCGGTAAGGCCTCGCCGGCGCAGACAGGTGTTGCCGAGCATTCTCAGCACATGCTCTCCAAGGCCATCGACATTCGCATCCCCGGCGTCAGAACGCGCGCCCTCCGCGACGCTGCCCTGAGCCTGCACGCGGGCGGCGTGGGCTACTACCCCGTCAGCCAGTTCGTCCACGTGGACGTTGGCCCGGTGCGGCAGTGGAGCTTTCGGTAGAGCAGTGAAGAGTGAGTAGAGGACAGTGAGCAGTGAGTAGAGTTCTCTCTACTCAACTCACTTCGCACGGGTGCCTCCTCACTTCGTTCCTCGATAATGGAATCGAGGAACCCATGAAGTCCTGGACTGAGATCTCTGCTGCGCGTCTGCGCTCCAACTACCTTGCGCTCAAGGCCGCAGCGGGAGAAGGTGTCGCCGCACTCGGCGTCATCAAGGCCAATGCTTACGGGCATGATGCTGTGCTCTGCGGCCGCGTGCTGGTTGAGGCCGGCGCAGCGATGCTGGGCGTCGCTGATGTGGAGGAAGCTGCGCGGCTGCGTGAAGAAGGCGGCCTTACCGAGCCCGCCATCCTTATCATGAGCGGCATCGAGGCAGCGGACGCGCGGGCCGTGCTGGCGCATCGGCTTACGCCCATCGTGTGGACTGCGGCGCAGCTCTCTGCGCTCGAAGAAGCTGCCGCAGCAGCGAAGCAGCCCATCAGCATTCACCTCGAGATCGACACCGGCATGGCCCGCCAGGGTGCGGCCCCGGGCGCTGAACTCGCTGCGATCCTCGCTCAGCTCACCGCCTCGCGCTGGCTCGTGCTCGAAGGCCTGATGACGCATCTCGCCAACTCGCAGGTCGAGCGGGGGCGCTTCACGGCAAAGCAGGTCGCGGCCTTCGAAGCAGCGCTGCAGCAGGTCCTCGCCGCAGGACTGCACCCGGAGTATCTGCACCTGGCCAACAGCAACGCCATCGACGAAGGGTCGACTCTGCGCTGGCTGCGCGAGACCTGCGCGCAGTATGGCATTCAGCCCATGGTGCGGCCCGGCATCGCGCTCTACGGCTACATCCTGCCCATCGAGAATCAGCGCGACGAGCAAGGGGATGAGCTTCCTATCGAGGGCGCGGTCGCGGCGAAGCTGCAGCCCGTGCTCACGTGGAAGACCCGCATCATGGCTCTGCGCGAGCTCACTGCCGGGCAGCATGTGGGGTATAACTCGTCCTTCACGGCGCATCTTCCGATGCGCACGGCGCTGCTGCCCATTGGCTACTCGGATGGTTTTCGCCGCTCGGCTTCGTCTGCTGCGCCGCCCGACTGGCAGCGGGGCTGGGTGATGATCGCAGGCAGGCGGGCCTACGTGCTGGGGCGGGTGTCGATGAACCTGACGGTGGTGGACGTCACCGACATCCCCGAGGCCATCGTCGGAGCCGAGGTTACGCTGCTGGGCGAAGGTGTCACGGCGGACGACCACGCGGCGTGGGCGGGGACGATCAGCTACGAGATTCTTTGCGGCATTCGCGCGGAGCATGTGTTGCGGGCGTAGAGCGGGAAAAGACAATGATCGAGTTGCGAGTCTTGAGCTGCGAGCTACGAGTTAACGGGAAGAGCCGCCGCAGCGTTGTGCTGCAATCGGCCGCTGCAACCTCACCGTCACCCTTCGGGCGATAGACTAAGTCAATGAGTATGGGGCTTTACGCCAGGTGGATGTTTGCCTGGGAGACCGCGCTGACGACGCGCGATGAGAACCGCATCGAGCGTCCGCTCGAGTGGGGATTCGATCATCTGGCCGACTTCGGTGGCCTGGAGCTCGCGCAGCGCGTCGAACGTGGCGAGCTGACAAGCTTCGACGCCATGGTCGAGCTGAACCAGCGCATCGTGGCCAATCCGCACAGCTTCTTTGACTACGTCACGCCCACCGACTTTCGCGTCGAGATGCGGCACCCGGAGCTGTTCCCGACCAACGTGCGTCCCGAGACCCTGGAGGCCGAGCGCGAGTGGCATCGCCGGGCCGAGGCTGGTGAGCTGCGCCGCGAACCGTTCCTGCGCTTCACCTCGCCCGTGCGCACACCGTATCCGGAGAATGACCTCGTCAACGCCCGCTGGTACCCGGAGAACCCGCCCAAACCCGGCAGCGCGAAGAAGCCGAAGCAGGCGATGATCGTGATGCCCCAGTGGAACGCGGACGCCTTCTCACACAACGCGCTCTGCGAGATCTTCCAGAAGTTCGGCGTGGCATCGCTGCGATTGTCGAAGCCGTACCACGACATCCGCCGCCCCGAAGAGCTGGAGCGTTCCGACTACGCGGTGAGCGCCAACATCGGCCGCACCATCGCTGCGTGCCGCCAGGCTGTCGCGGACATTCGCGCCTGTATCGACTGGCTCTCTGCGCAGGGGTACGAGCAGTTCGGCGTGCTGGGCACCAGCCTGGGCAGCTGTTATGGCTTTGTTGCCGCGGCCATGGACCCACGCATCCGCGTGTGCACGTTCAATCACGCTTCGACATGGTTCGGCGACGTGGTTTACACCGGCCAGAGCACGCGGCATATCCGGGCCGCGCTGGATCATGCGGGTCTCACGCAGGACACCACGCGCGAGCTCTTTACGGGCATCAGCCCCATGAGCTACATGACGGAGTTTGCCGCGGCGAAGCGGCGCACGCTGATCATTCATGCGACGTACGACCTCACCTTCCTGCACGAGTTCTCGCTGGACGTGCTGCGCAACTTCGACGCGCACCACGTCAGCTACGAACACAAGGAGCTTCCCTGCGGCCACTACGTGACCGGGGAGTTCCCCTACAAGTACATGGATGGCTGGTGGATGGGCTCGTTCGTGTGGCGGGAGTTCCGGAAGCTCACGCGCGAGGCGCTGGAAGCGGCGGAGACAGCGCCTGCTGCGCCTGTTACCTCGAGGATGACCAGGAGCTGACGCTCACCGCAGCAAACGGCACTGTGCGCGGGAAGTTCCTACCGGTCGCCCTGGGAAAAGATCACGACGCATGGCGCCAGGATCATCGCCACGAAGGTTGTGCAGAGAAAAAGGTTATACATCGCTATGACTCCCGAGGGCCCCGCGAACAGCATCTTCCGCGTGGGGCCCGGCAGGACAAAGCATCCTGCAATCGGGACGCTGCCGCCATTACACCTTGGCCAGCGGAGGAGATCCGAGGGGGGTACCAACGTCATGCCACGGAGGTGGGAGCTGCGCGTTGTGCTGACGTCGATCAGCCGCCGGACGTTGCTGCGCGGCTGTTACGAGCGGTCCAGCGAGCGCAGGAGGCGAGCCACGACGGCCCAGGGCGTATCGCGCCGCAGCTCTCGTCTGCTCGAGTCTGCTCCGGGCATCGGATGGACGCGGCCGAAGCGCTCCGCCTGTCGCCTGGCGGCAAGGTTCGCAATCTCCTGCTCGACCTGAGCCACGATCATCCGGGTCTGGGAGACTCGCGAACTCCGGCCCGTCACGGGTGCTGTGCCTGCCGCGGGACGGTTTCCCTTGACCAGGAAGAGACCGCGGTAGCGGCAGGCCTGGTCGCCGGAGGAGGTTTCGGGCGGCATCACTTCCTCGGGGGCGGCGTCGAGCTTCGGCTCCACGGCAGACGACGATCGCGACGGGAATTGCAGCATCTGGTCAGCCAATGTCGTCTCCCCCCTGGTCCTGGCGCATCCTGCGAGTGCGAATTCGCGGATGCAGCCTCCCGGAACCAGCATCGGCAATAGCACCTCCGCTGGAAATCCCACCAAGGCGGCAGAGGGTTCGCGGCGACCCTGACGGGCTGTCCGAAACGACCGCAGTGCTCAAACTCCGCGCGAGGAGAACGGCGCCCCGGACGAGTAGAATCAGCCTGTATGCCTATCGATCTGAACGCCACACTCGCAGTTGAGGACCCGGAGATCTTCTCCCTCGTCGAGAAGGAAGTCCTGCGCCAGCACGAAGGTCTGGAGATGATCGCCAGCGAGAACTTCGTCTCGCGCGCGGTGCTTGAGGCCGCAGGAACGGTCTTTACCAACAAGTACGCCGAGGGTTATCCCGCCAAGCGCTACTACGGCGGCTGCGAGGTCACCGACGTGGTCGAGAACCTGGCCCGCGATCGCGCCAAGCTGATCTTCGGCGCGGAGCACGCCAACGTGCAGCCGCACTCCGGCTCCCAGGCCAACGCCGCGGCGTACATGACGCTGCTGCAGCCGGGAGACACGCTCCTCGGGCTGGATCTCGCGCATGGCGGGCATCTTACGCACGGCCACAAGCTCAACTTCTCGGGCAAGCTCTACAAGATCGCCGGTTACCAGGTCCGCAAGGACACCGAGACCATCGACTACGACGCGCTCGAGGCGCAGGCGATTGAGGTGAAGCCCAAGATTATCGTCGGCGGAGGCTCGGCCTATCCGCGCATCTTCGACTTCGCCCGCATGCGCGCGATCGCCGACAAGGTGGGCGCGTACTTCATGGTGGACATGGCGCACTTCGCGGGCCTCGTGGCTGGTGGAGCGCATCCTTCGCCCGTTCCGCACGCGCACATGGTCACCACCACCACGCACAAGACCCTGCGTGGACCCCGCTCCGGCCTCATCCTCTGCAACCAGGAGTTTGCGGCTGGCGTGGACCGCTCGGTCTTTCCCGGCCAGCAGGGCGGCCCGCTGGTACACATCATCGCGGCCAAGGCCGTGGCCTTTGGCGAGGCGCTGCAGCCGGAGTTCAAGACCTACGCCGCGCAGGTGGTGGCGAACGCCAAGACCCTGGCAGCGGAGCTGCAGGAGCTGGGCTACCGCATCGTCTCGGGCGGCACAGACACGCACGTCCTGCTCGTCGACGTGTTCCAGAAGGGCATGCTGGGTTCTGAGGCGGAGTTCGCTCTCGGCGAGGCCGGCATCACGGTCAACAAGAACGCGATTCCGTTCGATGTGAACCCGCCGTTGCGGCCCTCGGGCATCCGCCTGGGTACGCCAGCGCTGACCACGCGCGGCATGAAGGAAGCGGAGATGAAGACCATCGCCTCGTGGATCGCCGAGGCGCTGGAGAACCGCACCGACGCCGGCAAGCTCGCCGAGATTCGTGGTCGCGTTGCCGAGCTTGCCGAGCAGTTCCCGCTCTACGGCTTCCTGCGCGGCTAGCTGCTTCACGCACCAACGGGGCGGAGCTTCGGCTCCGCCCCTTCGGCATTTGGCCCTTCGGAATTGAGCCATGCGCCGGCGGCCTTTCGGGACGTGATAGCGCCACAAAGGTGGGATCGCCCCGTATCGCCACTGGCGGTATTCTCGGCTCGTATCTGCGGTTCGGAGAGGAGTAGTCCGCATGGCTGACGACAAGGCAAAGGTTCTCGCCCGTTGTTTTGGTTACATCGCCCTCGGAGTGCTCGCAGGCTTCGTCCTGCCAATCGTGCTCTTCTTTGCGATCTACCACAACGCCACCGGCGGAGCCCTGTGGCGGATCAGCCTGATCTCGATCTGTATGCCTTCGGGCGCGATCGTGGGTCTGGCCAAAGCCCTCAAGGACTGGCGCGCCTTCGCGGCAGCGCACTCCTAGGACCGCGCCAGCTCCCGTCGAGCGGAATTCTTCCGCGATTCAGCGAAGACCAAGCGCGTGCCGCTCAGTCATGCCTCCGCAAACTATCGAATTTGCATGACTTCCCATGCTGCGTGGTAGCGTCCAAAGGTACGGCTGCCGCGCGGACCGCATAGCGTCGGGCAGTCTGGTTGCGCTGCGATGTTCTTCGCGGTTGCCTCGAGGGAAGAGTTGCATGCTGGTAGTGTTGCTGCTTGGTTTCGCGAATGGTCTGCGGACCATGACCCCAATTGCTGTGGTCTGTTGGGCTGCGTGGCTCGGTTATCTTCCGCTGGACGGGTGGGCCTCATGGGCCGGTACGCTCCCCGCGGTCATTGTCTTTACACTCTGCGCGGCCGGAGAGTGGGTCGCGGATGTGCTTCCCATGACTCCGAGCCGCAAGGCGCCCGGCCCCTTCGGGGCAAGGATCGTCTTTGGCGCCCTCAGCGTGGCGATGGCCTGGCACGCGCTCGGGGAACCGGTCGCCGGGGGAGTCGTCGCAGGTGCTGTGGGAGCTACGATCGGTACACTCGCCGGCTACAAGGGCCGGATGTGGGGAGCGCGCAAAATCGGCAGGGACTGGCCTGTGGGCGTCCTGGAGTCGGCCCTCACGGTCGGCCTCGCAGTGTTCGTCGTCTGGAACCTGCATCACGCGCTCGTCGATCCGCCGTCCACCATGCTTCAGATCCGCTCGGCCAGCACCACGCGCGGTATCCCGGCGTAGTCGTCGAGAAACTTCGGCTCGCTCCACAACGCGTCACCCGCGGGACTCGTCTGCGCCGCGAAGAGCTCTCGCAGGGCTTCGCGCTGGCCGAAGCCGAACTCCATCGCGAGCAGGCCGTGACGCCGCAGCGCGTGATGAGCCTGCGGAATCAGCCGCCGATAGACCTCCAGCCCGTCGTCGCCGGCGAAGAGCGCGAGATGTGGCTCATGCGCCAGGACCTCGTGAGCCAGCGTCGGCTTATCGCTGAGCGGAATGTACGGCGGGTTGGAAGCGATGATGTCAAAGCCGTCCGGCTCCGGTCCCAGCGCAGCGAGCAGGTTGGACTCCAGCCAGCGGACGCCCGCACCCAGTTGCTCCCCATTCCGCCGGGCCACTCGCAGCGCGGCCGGCGAGAGATCCACAGCGGTGACGTGTGCCTGTGGAAGCTCGAGCGCCAGGGTCACGGCGATGGCTCCGGACCCTGCGCCAACGTCAAGAATCTGAGGGCTCGCCAAGGAGCGGCCCCGCACCCACGCCAGAACCGCTTCCACCAGCTGCTCGGTCTCGGGGCGGGGAATCAGTACATCGGCGCTCACCTCGAAGGGGCGACCAAAGAACTCCTGCACGCCGGTCAGATACTGGAGCGGCTCTTCGGCGGCTCGCCTCGTGACGAGCGCGCGCAGCCGTATAAGGTCCGGCTCCTCCAGCGCAGCGTCCGGATGCGCCATCAGCCAGGCGCGATCCCGCGCGAGCACATGCTGCGCCAGCACTTCGGCGTCGCGCCGGGTGATCGTTCTGGCTGCTTCGTCTAGAGTCTCGCGAAGGTTCATCGCTCTCGGTCGTTCTCCACGTCACATCAGGACGCCACGTTTGGGCCGGGGGCAGCGTCATCTATGCTGCAAGGATGCGGGCACCCCGACTTCCATTCTCTCTGCTCCTGCCCGCGCTGGATCTCGCCCTGTGGGTCTTTCTGTCCCTGATCCCTGTGACCCTCTATTACTTCGGCTTCCTGGCCGACGCGCAGGAAGACCATCGCCCCGTCGCCGTCGCGCAGCACGAGCAGCTCCATGTGCAGCCGCAGGAGGTCGCAGCCCAGCAGCTGGAGGTTGCCATGGACTGGCGCAGCCGTACGCTGATGGACATCAACCCACCTGCACTGGGGATGGAGACTCTGGTCTCCATCGGTCCGCGCTGGCCGGAGATCTGGCACCCCGACGCCATTGCTCTCGCGACCTGGCGGGCTCTGGTCTATCCGCTCTACGCGCTGCCGGCGTGGTGGCTTGCCGGCATTGCGCTGGATGCCCTGTTTGGCCGCAGGCGGCTGCACTGGCTCCTCTTTGCGGGCGACATCGTCCTGTTCCTCTTCTGCGGACTCATGGCGGTCGCCGGCTCCATGATCAGTCTGCAAGGCGACGCGGCCGACATCTCGAGGACCATCGGCTGCATCGTCTGGTCTCTGCTGTTTGCCGTTGCCCCGGTCGCATGGTGGAGACAGCGCCGGCGGGATGCGCGCCGTGACCCTCTATCGGGGGAGGCGGAACCCGCGCTCGACCGTCTATCCTGAAGAAACTCCGGCTGCATGCAGCGGAACTCCAGACAATTTGCATCGCACAGGTAGAAGCAGGAGCGGGATTGCGCATGGTTCAGGGCGGTACAGGTCGGGTTGTGACAGGTCGAGTCGTGGCAGGCAGGGTCCTGCGGACGGCGGTCGTCGGACTGGCGGCGCTGGCCGGGATGGCCGCACTCACCGCCGGGCCGCGCCTTGCAGTCCATGCCGACGAGACCACCTCCCCGCAGAATCCGCAGCAGCTCCTGCACGACATGCTGCAGCATGAAAGCCTCCCGCACACCGATCTCTACGAGTACACCAGCGATGAACGCTCCGACCGCACGGGCGGCCATCTCTGGACCGAGCGCGTGGTTGAGACGGGTAAGGGCAAGATCCGGCGGCTGTTGTCCGAAGACGGTCAGCCGCTCAGCCCGGAGCGTGTTGCGACCGAACGGCGTCGTCTCGACGCCATCGCCGGTGACCCCGCCGCCTTTGAACGCGCCGAGGCCGCCCAGAAGAACGACGAGCAGCACGCCCGCCAGATGCTCGATAGCCTGCCGCGCGGCTTCCTGCTTGAAAACGTGACACTGAACAACGGCGTCTGGCGCATGGATTACCGGCCGAACCCGGATTATTCGCCCTCAGGCATCGAAGAGCACGTCCTGCACGGCATGAGCGGGTGGCTCACCATCGACGCGCACGACATGCGCCTGCTGCACATCGAAGGCAAGCTCGCGCAGGATGTCACGATGGGCCTGGGGCTCATCAACATCCGCGCCGGCAGCAACTTCGCCAGCGATCGCGCCGACCAGGATGGCCGCTGGCGCACCGTGATGGTGCATACGGATATTCGCGGCCACGCGCTGATCTTCAAGACGATCAGCAAGAGCACGGACCTGACCCGCCGGGACTTCCACTACCTCGAGTCGAACCTGACGATCCCGGAAGCCGTGGCGCTGCTGGAGAAGTAGGGTTGGTTGGTTCTTCGTTCTGAGTTGTCAGTTTGGGTGCCCCGGGTCCGGATCTTCGGACCCGGGTTTCGTTTGCATCACTGCGCCCGACCGTCCGGGATCCCGAGTCCCCACGCCAGAATTCCACCCCCGAAAACTTTCTGCATTCGCGACCGCCCTCGCGGTCGTATAGGAAGATGAGCGGGCAGAATGACCATCGAGAGTGGCGAGTTTCGAAGACTGGTGGAAGCGCACCAGCGCATGGTGTTCTCCCTTGCGTTGCGCGTCACCGGCGAATACGGCACGGCCGAAGAGGTCGCGCAGGACGTTTTTCTGGAGTTGTACCGCGGCAGCGAGCGGATTACCGGCGAAGATCACGCCCGGTTCTGGCTGCGCAGGGTCACCGTGCATCGGGCGACGGACGCGCTCCGGCGGCAGAAACGCCAGCCGGAGGCGGACGCCGACGAGTGGATGGATGAGGTGCATAGCCCGTCGGCCAGTGCTGGAAGTGCCAGCGTGGGCCCCGAGGTGGAAGCGCGGCTCGAAGAGCTGCTGCGGACCCTGCCGGAGAATTTGCGTGTGGCTGTTGTCCTTCGTTACCAGGAGGACATGATGCCGGAAGAGATTGCGTCGCTGCTGGGTCAGCCCCTGGCGACGGTGAAGAGCCATCTGCAGCGCGGCTTGCAATTGCTGCGCCGCAAAGCGGCCGTGACGATGAAGGAGTACGTGCGATGAACGGGCCTGAAGACAACAGGAAGTTTGAAGTGATTCAAGGAGCCGGGGACAGGTTAGAGAACGATTCGACGCCCGAACTGGAATTTGAGCAGCAGTTGGCGCGCGCGCTGCGGCGTGTGGACGCGCCGGAAGGCTTCGCAGCCCGCCTCATGGACCGGGCGGCGAAGGGGGACACGGCGCCTGTCGTCAACGTGCCAGTCGTCGAGGTCCCAGCGGTGGAGGTCCCGGGCCGCTCCCCGGGACCCTCACCAAAATCCGGCTTCGGCCGCATGTTCGTCATACCTCGCCGCCAGTGGCTGGGCTGGGCCTCGGGAGCCATCGCGGCGACGCTCGTCGCGGGTATCTTCACGGGTCAGCATCTGCACGAGCAGCATGAGCGCCGCGCCGCCGCCGAACGCGAGTTCGACACCTCGATGCGCATTCGGAATGAAGCTCTCGAGCACGTCCGCCAGCAGCTGGCAGAGCAGGGAATCACGCTCGGCAACGAATAGCTGCCGGCACGCAACACCCCAGCCAGCAAGGCCTGGCACATGAGATCCAGCAGCACCAGATCCAGCAGCAGCAGACGAAGGACAAAGACGATGAAGAACACGACCCACAGCTTCTCAACCAGGACCCTGTCCACCGCAGCTCTCGCTGCTGCCCTCACCCTTTCCGCCACCCTGGCTTCGGCCCAGGTCGAGCCCGTAGCCCCTGCCGCTCCCCCGGCACCGGCCACGGCGACCGTTCCTGCAGTTCCTGCCGCCCCCGCATCCCCCGCGACTGCGAAGTCCCATGTGGCCTACACCTACGCCTACACCTACGCCCGGAGCGGTGTTCCCGCCGTCTTCGTTCGCGCCTCGGCAGCATCGCCCGAGCCTTCGCCCGAGCCCATGCCCGCTCCTCCTGAGCCGCCCGCGGGCATCTTTGAAGGCCAGCCCGGCGCCATGGGGCAGTCCAATGACGTCAAGGACGACCTCTTCCAGGGCACCGAGGTCTTCGCGAAGAACGCCACCGACGTGACCGAAATCAACATGGATCCCTCGTCGCTGGATATGGTCAACGGCCGGCACAGCGCCCGCAGCATGGTGCTCAACGTGGTGCGCACCTACACCTACGACAAGCCTGGCATGTACGACATGGCCGAGGTCGAGAAGTTCCGGGCCAAGCTCAACAGCGGCGACTGGTTCTGCTCCGTGCACACCCGCAACTTCAAGACCGGCAGCTCCAGCGACGTCTGCAACAAGCGCCGCACGGACGGCATGCGCGAGAGCGCCATCATCACGGTCGAGCCCCGCTCGCTGACTTTCATCCACAACATCCGCCGCCAGAGCGCCGACGGTGGATCGAGCGAGATGGCTTTCCCAAGTGGCCCGGCCTTGATCGCTCCGATGCTCGCCATGGTCGACCGCGAGCGCCTGGCTGGGCTGAATGTGCAGCTGGCCCATCTCGACAGCCTCGACGGCGTCAATCTGCGCCTGGAAAGCCTGGGTCCCGGCAACTTTGGAGTGGAGGTCGACGGCCAGCAGATGGCGGAGCGCATGGCCGCCGAGCAGAAGCGCATGGCCGAAGGGGAAGCGCGGATGGCGGAAAGCGAAGCCCGCATGGCCGAGGGCGTCAGCCGGATCAACTCCCCAGAGCTTCTGGAGCGCATGAACCGCATGCAGACCGACATGCAGCGCAGCATGGATCGCCTCAACTCCTCCGAGATCAAGGACAAGGTGAAGCAGAAGGACGAGCAGCAGAAGGACGAGAAGTTGAAGGATAAGCAGGAAAACGAGCAGCGCGAACAGTCCCGCAACTAGACGGCACAAGCAACGCTGAGAAGCACGGCCGCACCTCCATTGAGAGCCCCGGAAGGCCCACCCTTCCGGGGAATCTTTTTCAGCAGCTCTTAGCTCTCAGTTTGCCCGTTGTCCAACGTCCCAGGACAAGAGGCGACGAAAAACCCGCATCTCGTGCCCGACTTCTACAATGAAGTCTGGATGCAGCCCGACTTTACCGTTCACAACACCACCCCCGCCGGCGGCCGCCGCAGCGTTCTCCGTCTCCCTCATGGCGAGGTGCAGACCCCCGTCTTCATGCCTGTCGGCACCGCTGCCACGGTGAAGACCATCGAGCAGAGCGTGATCGAATCGCTCAACGCCGAGATCATCCTCGCGAACACCTACCACTTGTACCTGCGGCCCGGGCATGAGCTCATCCGCCGCGCGGGCGGCGTGCATCGCTTCATGAGCTGGCAGCGGCCGATGCTGACGGACTCCGGCGGCTTCCAGGTCTTCTCGCTGAGCAAGCTGCGCAAGGTCACGCCCGATGGCGTGGAGTTCCGCTCGCACCTCGATGGGTCGAAGCACTTCTTCTCGCCGGAGCATTCGATGGCGGTGCAGATCGCGCTGGGCGCGGACATCATGATGGCCTTCGACGAGTGCGTCGAGACGCCCGCCAGCTGGGAACGCACGCGCGACTCTATGGGCCTGACGCATGAGTGGGCGGCGCGGTCGAAGAGGTACTGGGAGGAGCATCGGCATGAAGTGCCGTGGGGGCAGGGATTAGGGATTAGGGAACAGGGATTAGACCTGGCCCCCGGCGGTTCGACCGCGTTCGGTCGCACGTATGATCACACTCGCTTCTCGGATAAGCATCAGCTGCTCTTCGGCATTGTGCAGGGCGGGATGTATCCGGACCTGCGTCGCGAGTCTGCCGAGCGGCTGGTCGAGATGGACTTCCCGGGGTATGCCATCGGCGGGCTTGCCGTTGGCGAGCCGCGGGAGGTCACCCGCGAGATGATCGCGCTCTCTCTGGAGATTCTGCCCAAGGACAAGCCGCGCTATGTGATGGGCGTCGGCTATCCGGACGAGATCGAGGAGTACGCGAAGTTGGGCGTGGACATGATGGACTGCGTGCTGCCCACCCGCGCCGGCCGTCACGGTCTCGTGTTCATCCGCGAAGACCCGAACGACCGGGCGTCCAAACCCATCCGCTGGAACATCAAGCGCGTCGACAACGCCGAGGACCACGGGCCGATCGATGCGGGCTGCAAATGCATGGTGTGTGAGCGGTACTCGCGCGCCTACCTGCGGCACCTGTACGTGTCGGATGAGCCGCTGGGAGCGATGCTCAACTCCATCCACAACGTGGCGTTTTACCTGGAGACGATGACCCGCGTGAGGGCCGAGCTCCAGGCGCAGGTCTGAGGCCTGTGGCCACTTGGCTCAAGCCGCGCCCCTCGCATTATCCTTCGCTGGCCGCGGCGCTCAGGGCGCACTGGCCGCTCTATCTCTATGAGGCCGCGGAGCTGGCGGCCTTCATGCTTTCGGCGTGCCTGTGTACGGCCCTGCTCTTCGATCCGCATTCTCCTCTGGCTGGGCTGCCTTCTACGCTTCGCCGGTTCCTGATGGGACTTTCGATGGGGCTGACCGCTGTGGTGATCATCAAGTCGCCATGGGGCAGGCGTTCGGGCGCGCACTTCAATCCGGCCATCTCGCTCACGTTCTACCGGCTCGGCAAGATCGGTCCCCGGGATACGGTGTTGTACGTCCTCGCGCACTTTGCGGGTGCGCCACTCGGAGTGCTGCTCGCCGCCCTGCTCCTTGGGCCCATCATCCGGCTTCCCCAGGTGAACTATGCCGTCACCGTCCCCGGAATCGGCGGGCCATCCGCAGCATTCGCTGCGGAGACCTTCATGGCCGCGCTGCTCATGGCGACCGTCCTCGTCACCTCCAATAACAGGCGGCTGGCGGCGTACACGACATGGCTGATGGGCCTTCTGATCACGAGCTACGTCTTTGTCTTTGCTCCGGTCTCCGGCTTCAGCATCAATCCTGCGCGGACCTTCGGCTCAGCGCTTGAGGCGCACCTGTGGACTGCGGTATGGATTTATTTCACCGCGCCGCTGCTGGGCATGTTCGCTGCGGCGGAGGCCTACGTCCAGCTTGCGCAGCCTGACCCTACACGCCATCTCTACTTCAGCCACCGCCGCCTCACCCACGAGCCGGCGGAGCTGACCGCAGTCGAACCAACTTCCTGAGCCTCGAAATCGATGGATCCCGGGCGCATGCGGCCCGCGTCGAGATCCCGCCGCCCCCCGTCGAGCGAGCCGCCGAAAGATATCGTCCCCAATTCATTGTTCCCGCCGGAATGCTCCGCCATACTTCAGGCATGCGACCACGGCCCCTCATCCTAGCGCTTTCTCTTCTGGCGCTGGCAGCATCTGCGCAGCAGCCCAGTTCGCGGCAAGGGACCGGCACGGTGACCGGTCACGTCACCGCCGGGGATACGCAGCTGCCCGCGCGGTTCGCGCATGTGACGCTCTTCGGTATACCTGCCAAGGTCACGGCCTACAAGGCTCCCGATCCCAACGCCAGTGAGGATGCGCAGATCAAGGCCGTCACTTCCGCGTTCGCCAGCCTTGGCAAGATGAACCTCATCAACACGCAGACCGACACTGACGGCAACTATGCCGCGACGGACGTTCCACCGGGCGACTACTACGTCTTCGCGACGGCCACCGGCTACGTCGCTCCGCTCTCGCAGGTGCAGGCCGCCATCGATGCCGGCGCGGACCTCAGCAAGCCTCTGCCGGGTATCCAGACGCTGCACGTCACCTCCGACCACAGCTTCACTGCCGATGCCACGATGACCCGCGGCGGCGCGATCTCGGGCACGGTCCTGTGGGACGACGGCAGCCCGGTCTCCGGCGCGATCATCACCGTGCAGCCCAAGGCCGGCAAGGCGCATCCGCCGGCGGAGTTCAACCTGCTCGGCATCGCCAACGTGCTGGGCTCTCTCTCCATCGCCGACGACCTCGGCCACTACCGCGTCGCAGGCCTCATCCCGGGCGACTACGTGGTGCTTGCCACCATCCAGTCCAATGGCCAAACAGGCTTTGGCGCGTCGGCCAACCTCAAGAAGCTCGCGTCGGTCTCGCCCCTTCTGGTCTATGCACCGGAGGCCGTGCATCGCGCGGACGCGAAGGCTATCTCGGTGACGCAGGGCGATGACCACCGCGATGTGACCATCACGCTGCGCCTCGGTGGACTGCACACGATCACCGGCCGCGTCGCTTCGCTCGAGGACCATCACGGCATCAACTCTGCCACCGTTCGTCTTACTGACGAGAAGGACCCTGAGTTTGCACGTTCGGCTGCGGTCGATGCGATGGGGAACTACAAGCTGAACTTCGTGCCGCCCGGGACCTACACGCTCAACGTCGGCGACGCCGAAGACACCGAGCCCGGCAAGCCGACGGCCAAGCCCAACATCTTTGGGCCGCCGGAGAAGACGCTGCGCAGCTACGTCGACGCCAAACGCCAGATCATCGTCACGGACACGAACGTCACGGGCCAGGACTTTGAGATGGCGATCGACACCAATCCCTCCAGGGGCGACGACGCTCTGAAGAAGGCGATGGAGTCTCTCGGCGCGGACACGCCCAAGTAGGCCGGGCTACTTCTTTCTTGCCGTCACCTTCAGGTACTCGTTCTTCACAAGGGTCCGGTTGGGATCGCCGCTCACGTTGGCTTCGGTCCAGAGGTGGGTCAGGTCGCCGGTGAAGGCCACCTGTCCGGCCGTCGTCAGCCGGGAAAACGCAACCTGCGTCGGCCCGAAGTACTTGCGAAAGAACTCGACCGCGCCGCTGGGTGGCGTCGGCATATCGAAGTCGATGGGGATCACCTCGAACTCGATCGATTCGAAGCCCGCACCGAGCCGTTCCCGCACGGTCGCGGGATCTCCCCAGCGCACCGGCGGATCGATGCCGGGAGGCGGGGGAACATGGCCTGCCCCGAGCCGGAACATCCTCCCGGTAAAGCCGCCGGGCGTCCAGTTGGCCATCGCCAGCAGGCCGCCGGGCTTCAGCACGCGGGCGCACTCGGCAGCGACGAGCGCGGGCCGGGGAGCGAACATCGCGCCAAACATGCTCACCACCACGTCGAAGCTCTCGTCCGCGTAGGGCATCGCTTCGGCGTCTCCCTCGTCGAACTGGATCGTCAGACCGGCTGCTGCAGCGCGTTCGCGGGCCTGCTCCAGCAGGTTCGGCGCGATGTCCACACCGGTGACGTCATAGCCCAGTGCGGCAAGAGGCACGGCCAGGTTGCCGGTCCCGGTAGCGATGTCGAGGACCTTCGCGGGAGCCGGTGGCAGCTGCAGCGCGGCGACGAACTCCTCGCCGCCACGCGCGATGGTCCTGGCTACCATGCCGAAATCACCGGCCATCCACGTGGCTCGCATGCCCTCCTTGATCTTCTCGATCGGAGGCGGTAAAGGGTTGGACGACATAAGCCGATCCCCCTATCTCATTGAAATTTGTTTGCGTGCTCTGAAGATTGCGCCCCCGCCGGGCCCTGCGTCAAGAAAGACATATCACGCACAACGACGATTCCGCATGACGAATGGCCCCCCTCCTTCGTCTCTCATCGCAGCGCAAGTGTCCAACCGCCGGCCGGTATGGCATCCTTGCGCCATGGAGTTCGCCGTGATGCACCCGCAGGGCCGTTGGTGGAAGTCGCTCGTCGTGCCGTCTGCAGCCCTTTGCCTGCTGGCGCCCCTTGGAGCCTGGGCTACCGGCCAGCTTCCGCCCGCGCCGGAGGGGCAGCAGGCAGTCCAGGGCCAGCTGAGTGGACAGGCGGGGCAAGCCGGACAGACTGGCGGCGCCGGAGCGTACGCGCGGTCCTCTGCGGAGCTCACCGGCTCGGTCTCCGGCCGTGTGGTCTTCGGCGACACCCAGCAACCCGCGCGCTTCTCCCAGGTGGTTCTCATTCCCGTGCAGAACGTGCAGACGGACAGCTCGCGTCCCGGCATCGTGCGCGGCTTCGTCGGCTTCGGAGGCTCGGGAGGCAATGCCCGGACAGACCTCGACGGCAACTTCGTCATGACCAACGTGACGACCGGAGACTATTACGTAGCCGGGCAGGCCGCCGGATACATCAGCGAGACCATGGTGCTGCAGGCCCGCGTCGCCGACGGGGCCGATGCGCAGGCGCTGCTGGCCAGCCTTCCCACCGTCCATGTCACGGCGGGCTCCATGGCGACCGCCAATGTGTCGCTTACCCGCGGCGGCACCGTCGCCGGACGAATTCAGTGGGAGGACGGCTCCCCGGCCGCCGGCGTGCAGGTGAGCGGTCTCATGATGACCGCCGGAACCAGCACCACTGCCGCTGTGAATCAGTCCGGGGGGCGGGCGATCAACATCGCCGGGGCCGCCAACGCCATGTCGGACGACCGTGGCATGTTCCGCATCACCGGCCTCGCGCCGGGGACCTACGTAGTGCGCGCCACGCTGATGGCTCCCTCGGTCGGCGGCAACACCAACTTCATGCAGCGCACCCAGGCACTCACGATCTATGCCCCCGGCAAGCTGCGCCGCAGCGATGCGCAGAGCATCACCCTCCACCAGGGCGAGGAGCGCGACGACCTGCAATGGGTCATCGACCTGCATGCGCTGCACACGGTGACGGGCCGCGTCGGTGCGACCTCCGGCCCGGAGCCGGAGTCGGGCAGCGTTCGCCTCGTCGACACCACGGACAGCACGCTGAACCGCACCGCCGCCATCGCTTCGGACGGAACCTTCACCCTCAGCTATGTGCCCTCCGGCAACTACACGCTCTCGGTCAACGGCGCCAGCAGCAACCCGATGAGTGGCAACGGTGGACGCCGCGGCGGGCAGGCCTCGACGACTCCGGGCACGACCTACCAGCAGTACTCCGGCTCGCTCAGCGTGGCCGATACGGATGTCAGCGGCGTGTCGATCAACCTCACGCCGAACAGCAGCCAGTAGCGCCGCCTTCACCTCCGCCGGATGCTACCCTCATCGACGTGCCCGACATAAACACCGACCGCGAATGGCAACGTCTGCTCGCCCTCTACGCAGATAAAGCCGACGAAGAACTCCATGAGCTGCACGACCGCCGCCACGACCTCACCGAGCTCGCGCAGCAGGCGCTGGACAGGACGATCCAGCAGCGCGGGCTCGAGCCGGTTCCGGCCGACGGGGCCGAAGCGAACTCCGTTTCCCGTGGCGATCTCGCCATTGGCGAGGCGAAGGAGCTGGAGCCGGGAGAGCAGTCCCTCATTACTTTCCGAGACGGCCTGGAGGCCTCGCAGGCTATCGCTGCGCTACGCGATGCTGAGGTGCCCCACCGCATCACCGAGCGCATGATGCGGTACATTGGCGGCGACTCGCGCACGCTCCTCGAACTGATCGTCGAGCGCACCGACGCCGATGCTGCACGCGACGTTCTGCAGCGCGCTCTGGGGCTTTTTCCGCCTGCCGAAGGCGACGACGACATGGGCGACGGCCAGGACTACGCTCCGCTGGGTGAGTTCACGCCCGCGCAGGCTGTGATCGTGAAGGCTGCCCTGGAAGGACATGGACTGCCCTATGTCGTCGATCAGGACGAGGAAGATGCCGCAGCTCCCATCCGGTTCAACGTAGCTGCGGACCGAGTTGACGAGGCCTTCGACGTGATGGAGCAGATCGCGGAGGCGCTGCCCGAGTAGCGGGAAAGAGACGGTTGCTCCATGGCCGCGTCTTCAGACCGGGGCCTTACGCCGGTTCTGCCAGCCGCTTTGTCGTCTTCCACCACACGTAGGTCATCACCACGGCGGCCCCGGCCAGTGCGATCGCCAGCCCCATCCAGACGCCAGCGGCTCCCAGCTTGAAGTGGAAGGCCAGCAGCGCGCCCAGCGGCATCGCGACCACCCAGAAGCAGATGAGCTGCGTGAGGAAAGGCGCGGTCGTGTTGCCAGCGCCGCGCAGGGCGCCGGTCAGCGTGGTCTGCAGGCCGTCGAAGAACTGGAAGCACGCGGCGATGGCGAGCAGCGGGACCGCAGCGCCGATTACCCCTGGGTCCGGGGTGAAGAACCGCGCAATCTGCGTCGGAATCGTGAAGAAGGCGACCGCGCACAGCAGCATGAAGCCTCCGCCTGCGATGACGCCTGCCCAGCCGGCTGCGGCAGGAGCGTCCTTCGGCGCGACATCCGGCTGCGCCCGCAGGCGCCCGATGCCATGGCCCACCCGCACCGCGGTCGCTGCGGAGATGGCAAACGGCACCATGAACGTCGTTGCCGAGCACTGCAGCGCGACCTCGTGTCCCGCCAGCGGCAGGGGGCCAAAGCTGGCAATCGCGGAGCTCGCAAAGCCGAAGATCCCCACCTCGATGAAGACCTGTGCCGCTGCCGGGGCTCCCAGCTTTACCAGGGCGCGCATGTGCTGGCCTTCGATCCGAATCCGCGTGGCGGTCAGGCCGTAGCCGTGGCGGCGGTCGGCCCAAAGCACCGCGATCACCAGGCACAGGAAGAGGTACAGGCGTGCGAAGCTGGTCGACCAGCTGGAGCCCGTTACGCCGAAACCCTGCAGGATCAACGCGTGGCTGCCCACCCGCCATGCGTGGGGGAAGATCAGCAGCCAGTCGCCGGCCGCATTCACCAGGTTCGCCGAGACCAGCGCAAACGCAATGGGCTTCGCGTGATGCCCCGCCTGCAGGTAGCGCCGCAGCGTGAAGTAGAGCAGCAGCGGAAGCGCTCCCCAGCTGAGGCCCTGCATCGCGGGGACGGCCTGGCGACGGACCTCGGCGTCCATGGGGATGAGGACCAGCAGGTGCGGCCCGGCAAGAAACAGCGCGGTCAGCCCGGCAGCGACGATCCCCGCGAGGACCAGTCCGTGCAGCAGCCAGCGGTTGGCCTCAGCGATCTCACGCGCGCCAAAGGCCTGTGAAATCAGCGTATCGAGACCCAGCAGCACGCCACCCGCGCCAAAGGTGCAGACGTTGAACATCACCTGCGCGATCGCAGCCGCGCCCATGGGCACGGAGGAGTGCGGCAACCGGCCCACCAGCACGGTGTCGACAACGCTCATCGCGTTCCAGCCCAGCTCGGCCAGGATCAGCGGAGCCGCCAGCGTCAACAGGGGCTTGAGTTCACGGCGGATGCTTGTCATTCCGGGCATGGGTCAGGGTAGCAGCGCCAGGAGTGGGAAGTGATAAGTGGCAAGTGAGAAGTGCAAATAGGGGGATCGAGTCGCGAGCGGGGAGTCTGGAGCGATGAGCGCCCCTGGCGAGGGCAAGGGACTGCTCCACAATGTGCTCCACAGCGCGAAACCCTGCGATTTTCTTGACACCGCAACGCCCTTCCCTGATGCTTAACGCTCAGGTGCGATTGAGCCAGCGTTGTACGTGCGTCCTGGGCGAAAACCCCGGCTGCAGACCTTCGCTGGTGTCCGGACGCCGCGTAAGCAGGCGCACTGGCTAAAGCAGTCACCCGAAATCTTCATGAAGGACGCCGCGGAACTCCCTCCACAGCGGGAGCCGGGAAGCAGGGCGCGCACAGCGTCGGCGGCGAGGAAATAAGCGTTGAACGGTTTGGCGATGGCGTTGTTGGCGGCGGGATCCCTCGGGTCCTATGGCAGCCTGATTTACCTGGTGCCCATTGTGGCGCTGTACTTCCTGATGATCGTCCCCAACCAGCGCAAGCAGAAGGCATGGAACCAGATGCTCTCCGCGATCAAGGCCGGGGACAAGGTCACCACCAACGCCGGCATCAAGGGCACCATCGTCCAGGTCAAGGACGATTCCCTGATCATCCGCACCTCTCCCGACGGCATCAAGCTGGAGTTCGTCAAGAGCGCCATCGCGGCCGTCACCACCGACGAGCCCGTGGAAAAGAAGTAGACAGTAAACAGTCCGTAGACGCATTAGCAGTTGGGAAATCGCGAGCGTACGCATTTATACGCAGAGTTGGCGCAGAGGCCTTAAGGCCCGCGCGAAGTTGAAGGAAGTCAGGATCGATGGGTAAGAATCTGGGCACAAGGCTCGCGATCATCATCGGCGTACTGCTGGTGTTCGCATATGGCATCGTGGGTATTCCTCACGGCGGTCTCAAGCAGTCAATCGCCGACCGCATCCACCTCGGTCTGGACCTGCAGGGTGGTATCCACCTCGTGCTCAAGGTCCACGTCACGGAGGCGGTGAACGCCGAGACGGACCGCGATGTACAGCGGCTCAACACGGAGCTTGCGACCTACACCGCAACCGCCACGAAGCCGAACGCTGCCGATGCCGCCGACAGCGAGAAGTCCTCGCAGCAGGGCTTTGACGTCGCCAAGGCGAACATGATCCAGATCGCCGGTGGCAGCGCCAACCAGCAGTCGGATATCCGCGGTGTCCTGAACGGCCAGGAGTACGCGAACTACGACGTCAACTCCACCGGCTCCGGCTACACGATGGTCCTCAAGCAGCAGGCCATCCGCGACACCGAGTCGCGCACGCTGGACGTCTCGATCGAGACCATTCGCGAGCGCATCGACAAGCTTGGCACGCTCGAGCCTGTCGTCGAGAAGTACGGCCTGGGCGACGACCAGATTCTGCTCGAACTCCCCGGCGTCTTCGACCCGGCCAAGGTCGAGCAGATCATCGAGACCACTCCGAAGCTCGCAATCCACGAGGTCATCGGCAACCCCTATCCCGACCCCACGCAGGCCCTCGCGGCCATCGGCGGCGTCCTTCCTCCGGATGAGGAGATCGTCACGGGCGGCAACGGCATGGGTGGTCCCGACCAGTCCTGGGTGCTCAAGCGCGCTTCGGTCGTCGAAGGCACGGACTTCCGCGATGCGCAGCCCTCCACCGATGAGAATGGCCGCCCCGACATCCGCTTCTCGCTGACCACCGATGCCGGCGAGCGGTTCTACAAGTACACGTCCAGCAACGTGGGCAACGCCATGGCGGTGGTCCTCGACAACCGCGTGCGCGAGGTGGCGACCATCAACTCCGCCATCCGCGACGACGGCCAGATCACCGGCGGCTTCACGCAGGAGCAGGCCGAGAGCCTTTCGCAGGCGCTTCGCTCGGGCTCCATCCCGGCGACGATCACCCAGATCGAGACCCGCGTCGTCGGCCCCAGTCTCGGCTCGCAATCGATCCACGATGGCGTCATGGCCTCGGTCATCGGCATGCTCGTCGTGATGGTGTTCATGCTCGTGTACTACAAGGGCGCGGGCATCAACGCCGATCTCGCGCTGATGTTGAACCTGCTGATCCTGCTGGGCTTCATGGGCTACACGCACTCGACGCTCACGCTGCCCGGCATCGCCGGCGTCATCCTCACCATCGGTATGGGTGTCGACTCCAACGTGCTGATCTTCGAACGCATCCGTGAAGAGCTTCGCAGCGGCAAGAACTCGGCCGCAGCGCTTCAGGACGGCTTCAACCACGCCTGGATCACCATCGTCGATACGCACGTCACGACCGTCGTCTCGGCCGGCATCCTGTTCCTCTTTGGTACGGGGCCGGTGAAGGGTTTTGCGGTCACGCTGACGCTCGGTCTGCTGGCCAACATCTTTACCGCGGTGTTTGTCTCGCGCACCATCTTCGACTGGTTGCTCAGCAAGAAGGAACGCGGCGCCGCGCTGTCGATCTAAAGAAGATTCGAGAGGCGAGATGCGAGATGCGAGCGCACCGCCCTGGGCTTCGGCCTGAATCAACCGTATCTCGCATCTCGTATTTCGTATCTGAGGTTCAACGTGGAATTCTTTCGGAGCTCTAACATCGACTGGCTGGGGAAGAAGTGGTATTTCCTTGGCTTTTCGTTGATCTTTTCGGTCGCTGGCGTCTTCAGCATGCTTCTCTGGCACGGCGTTCCTCGTGGCGTCGACTTCAAGGGTGGCACGCGCATCACGGTCGAGTTCGCCTCTGCGCCGCATGAGGATCACATTCGCGCGGCCCTCTCGGCCGCCGGTCTCTCCAGCGCAGGGGTCCAGCGCATCTCCGGCGCCAACGGGAAGGCTGCCAATGACGTGGAGATCGCGCTGCCGGAGACCTCGGATGCGGCCCACGATGCTGGCCGCGCCCAGGTAGAGAACGCTCTCCAGGCCAACTATCACGACTCGACCTTCACCGTGCAGCAGGTGGACATCGTCGGCCCGACTGCGGGCAAGCAGCTCACTCGCCAGGCCGGCTTCGCGGTCCTCTATTCGCTCATCGGCATGTTGATCTACCTGTGGTTCCGGTTCGAGCTGATCTATGGTGTCGCCGCCGTCGTGGCCGTCTTCCACGACACGCTGATCACAGTGGGAGCGTTCTCGCTCACCAACCAGGAGATCACGCTGACGGTCATCGCAGCCATCCTGACGCTGGTCGGCTATTCGATGAACGATACGATCGTGGTCTTCGACCGCATCCGCGAGAACCTGGCCCTGAGCCGCCGCGAGACGCTGAGTTCGGTGGTGAACCGCTCGATCAACCAGACACTGAGCCGAACGGTCCTTACCTCGGGCCTGACGTTCCTTACCGTGCTCTGCCTCTACCTCTTTGGCGGCGAGGTGCTGCACGGCTTCTCGTTCGCGCTGGTCATCGGCATTCTGATCGGCACGTACTCGTCGATCGCCGTAGCGGCGCCGATGCTGGTCGCCTACCAGGACTGGCGCCAGGCCCGCGGCAAGCGCGTCTCGCTGCCCGCAGCCAAGGGCGCCCGATAACTCTCTCTATCCGCACCAATCACTCGCAGAGGACGGGCCCGGGGGCCCGTCCTCTGCGTTTCCGGCCCTCACAGATGCGTTGGCGAGGCGTGACATCGCAGGTGGGCGCTGGGCCGCTCCGCGGACCCAGGACGCCCGGCAGGGCCGATTGCACCGGGAAGAGTGCAGGCAGCGCGATCCCGGTCTCCAGTGCTATTGCCAGGCCCCCTCGCTGTGCGATTTTCCGCCAGCCCCTCTCCACAAAGCTGGCCTGTCGCGTGTAGGATTAGCGCAACGCACCGACCACCTGACAAATAATCCTCTGCCAATCTGGGAACAATTTGGCAGGGCGTGGTGTCTAAAGGTCGCAGCGAAGCCAGGACCTTGAACCAAAGGCCGCTGGCACTGAGGGGTTGACCATGTTCGAAGATTCCATGATGGAATCAGCGGGAAAGATCAAGACATCATCCAGGTACTGGATGATTGGCACCTTCGCCCTGAATGGGACGATCGTTGTCGCGCTTGCGATCGTTCCGCTGTTGTTCCCGGAGGCGCTGCCGAAGAACTCGCTCGCAGCGTCGATCGCGGCCCCGCCGCCACCTCCTCCTCCCCCCCCGCCGCCACCACCTCCGGCGGAGATCAAGCCGATGCCGAAGATGACGTCGGAGATCGATCAGGGCCTCCACGCGCCCACCAAGATTCCCAAGAACATCAACATGGTGAAGGATGAGGCTCCGCCTCCTCCGTCCAGCGGTATGGGTGTTGCCGGCATGAGCGGTATGGCTGGCGGCGCACCGGGTGGCATTCTGGGCGGTATGCCCGGCGGCACCGGAGCTGGCCCGGCAATCGTTGTGGCGAAGCCCAAGCCCACGGGTCCGGCTCGTATCTCGGGCGGCGTCATGGCCGGCCAGATCCTGAGCAAGGTACAGCCTGTGTACCCGCCGATCGCGAAGGCTGCACACGTCAGCGGCACGGTCGTTCTGCACGCTGTGATCTCCAAGACCGGAGCGATCGAGAATCTCACCGCGATCTCCGGCCCCGACATGCTCAAGGCTGCGGCCATCGACGCCGTGAAGCAGTGGCGTTACAAGCCGTATCTTCTCAATGGAGATCCGACCGAGGTCGATACCACGATCACGGTGAACTTCAACATGAACGGTGGTTGATCTCCGCGGGACGTTTGAGGCGGGCGGTTGGCTCGATTCTCAGGCAAGCCCGATCACGGTAACCGCTTTTCGATAATCTACGTCCCTTTGGAAGAGCAGGTAGCTCACCCGTGAGCTACCTGCGCCTCCGCAAGACCTGGAAGCCAGACTCAGCGGTCTTCAACGACCTCGAACCTGGCTTCGGATGATCCTGAGCCTCAATGCCACGGAGATACGCGGCAGCGGGCAGAGCCCCACAGGGCACCTGCTCCGTCCGCCTCCAACGCGCTGCTCGCAACGGATCTCTACGCAAGATCAACCTTTCAACCGCTCGAACCCAATAGCTTTACCCCAGCCAGGAGGAACGAATTCCGTGATTCTCGCTCATCTCTCCACCGTCTCGCATCAGGCTCTCTCCGCACTCGCCATGTTCCAGGACGACGCTGCCCCGCAGGTCGGCTTCAGCCCCATGCAGATGTGGGCTTCGATGAACTGGCCCGCTCGCGCGATCGTCATCATCCTGTTCATCATGTCGATCTGGTCGCTGGCCGTCATGATTGACCGCGCGCTCTACTTCTCGGCTGCCCGCAGCCAGTCGCGTGAGTTCGCTCCCAAGGTTGCCGGCGCGCTGAAGGAAGGCCGTCTGGACGAGGCGATCAAGGTTGCCGATCGCTCCAAGAAGTCGCATCTCGCTGAGGTTGTTACCGCTGGTCTCACTGAGTTCCGTTCGTTCGGTTCGGGTGGCGCGATTACGGAAGAGCAGATCGAGAGCTCGCAGCGCGCACTCGAGCGCACCGAGTCGATCGTTCACGCCAAGCTGAAGAAGGGCCTCGGCGGTCTCGCCACCATCGGTTCGACGGCACCGTTCATCGGTCTGCTCGGCACCGTTATGGGCATCCTCCGCGCCTTCCAGCAGATCGCTACGGCCAAGAGCCAGGGTATCGCGACCGTCGCCGGTGGTATTTCGGAAGCGCTCGTCACGACCGCTCTCGGTCTGTTCGTCGCTATCCCTGCCGTTATGGCGTTCAACTACTTCACCCAGAAGGTGGAAGCGTTCGACGTCGAGATGGACAACAGCTCCTCCGAGCTCGTCGACTACTTCATCAAGCAGTCGCACCGCTAGGCTGAATCGGGGCGCGGGGCCGTCACAGGCTCTGCGCTACCGACCAGGTTTGTAACGAACGCGAGAATCCTCTTTCCTGCAAAATCCGGAAGCCCGGTTGGCCGAGTGAGCGGACAGCCGGGCGCCGAGCCAGGAAGCCAGAGACCGCTCGCCGGCAAGCATTTCGATTCAGCACGGGGACTCGCAACCCTGCATTTGGAGCAAACGCTTATGGCACAGGCAATCAGGGCAGAGGGCAAGAAGGTCAACTCGAACATCAATGTGACGCCGATGGTGGACGTCATGCTGGTGCTCCTGATCATCTTCATGGTCATCACTCCCATGTTGAATGACAAGGTCAGCGTCGACCTGCCCCAGGTCAATGCGGCGATTCTTATGGACAACGCCAGCAAGGATGACGCGATCTCCGTCTCGGTCAATCGCGACGGCTTCACCTTCCTCGGTGGCGACAAGGTAGCCTTGTCCGATCTCGGAACCAAGGTCGCTGACCTGGAATCGAAGAAGACCAATCCGGGCGATGACAAGAGCGTATACCTGCGCGCCGACCAACGGTCGAACTACGGCAAGGTGATGGATACCATCGACGCCATCCGCACGGCTGGTGTGAGCCAGATCAATCTGCTCACGGCCATGACGACCAACTAACACCGGCTCGGATGACGCGCGCAACGCGCTCTACGGAACAACCTCGAAGAGGAGGAACGTCTTATGGCAATGGGTGGTGGAAGTACAGGAGGATCGGTCTCGGAGATCAACGTGACTCCGCTGATCGACGTGCTGCTGGTGTTGCTGATCATCTTCATGGTGATCGTGCCGACCACGCCGAAGGGCCTTGAGGCCCTGGTGCCGCAGCCGCCAAAGAACAACACGCCTCCGCCTCCGGATAATAACCGTACCATCGTGCTTCAGATTGAAGGCGGCACGGGGCTTCCGGTGTGGAAGATCAACGATCAGCAGTTCGACAAGAACGACGTCGCCAACGAGCTGACCAAGATCTTCGCGACCCGGTCGGAGAAGGTCATGTTCATCAAGGGCGATGCCAAGCTGGACTACGGCACTGTCGCTCAGGGCATCGGGTTCGGCAAGCAGGCTGACGTGACCAACGTCGGCATCATCACGCCGCAGATCGAAGCCGGACACTAAGGAACGGCCTGGCAACAGGCCGGCGAAGGCTATCCCAACGGGGCGTTCCAGCGCGGAACGGTCATAACGACCGGACCTGCAGCGGGAGCGCCTTGTTGCGTCTGCGGCCAGAACGATCTACTTTGCGCTCGTTCGCACAACCGCCGGATTTGAATCCGGCGCAGGGAACACTTCGAAGCTCCGCGGTGTCTGTGAAGGAAGCAGTACGTCCACTCGCCAACCTCAGACGACAACGGGAACATCGCTGTAGCCCCTCGCAGGGCGGCTGCGGCGTCGGAGGTGCGAAATGGCAATGTCAGCTGGAGGCGCTCATGGAAGCGTCGCAGAGATCAACGTAACGCCGCTCATCGATGTCCTGCTGGTGCTGCTGATCATCTTCATGGTGATCGTCCCGACCATACCGCATGGCCTGGAGAGCTCCGTTGCGAAGCCCGACAACGCTCCAGCTGAGGCCAGCCAGGGGCCGGTGATGCTGGAAGTTCATTCGATATCGCCAGGCGTCGCGACGGTTTCGTATCGCGTCGACGGCCAAAGCGTGGATGCGTCGGATCTCGGTCAGTTCCTTCGCGACCGGCTCGCGGTACGGCAGCAGCGAAGCTTGATGGTCGCCGCGGACCGCAGCCTCACCTACGCCGTGGTGGCTCAAGCGGTCTCTACGGCCAGGGACGCGGGAGCGGCGCCCATAGGCATCGCAGGGAGCAGGGAACTCGCCGGAATCCGATAGCGGCCGCTCTACGTTCTGCGATGTTGAGCCGCCGAAGAACCTGGTTCGCTGACAAACGAAGAGGCCTCCCGGTTGGGAGGCCTCTTCAAGCGATTCCGGCATCTCTGCCTTGGGCGGTCCTACTGAGCGGTGATGCCACCGTGCGAAGCAGCCTCTTCCTTCTTGGCTTCGTTCGCCTTGCGGGCTCCGATCGACTTCTGCACCCAGGCATCGGCCTGTGCGAGATCAGCCTTGCGGGCAGCATCGTCACCACAATCCAAATCAGCCTTGCGACGGTAGTTGAGGTTCATGTAGCTCATCGCATCGTCATAGTTCGGCTTCAGGTCGATTGCCTGCTGCAGATACTTCTGGGCTTCGTCGACCAGCGGCGCGTTCAGCGTCTTGATCTTCGCGCAGACGTCCTTGGACATCTTCACGTTGCCGGCGCCGTCATCCTGCATGCCAGCAGCCGCCAGAGCGGTGGTGGCGTTCTTGTAGGCCTCGGTCCAGTCGATGACGCCGATGGTGTACGCAGCCTCGGCATCCTTCGGCTCCAGCGAGATGACCTTCATCTCGATCGCCTTCGCCTTGTCGAACTCCTTGATGTTCCGGTAGATCGAAGCTTCCTGGCGAAGCGCACCCATATCGTTCGGGTTATGCGCGAGGACCTCATCGAAGCCGGAGAGCGCCTTGTGCGCAATCTTCAGGTTGTCCGCGCTATCCAGGTTTGGAACGACCTGGTAGCTGTAAGCGGTGGCGAGATACAGCTTGGCGACATCGTAGTTCGGGTCAAGCTCAATCGACTTCTCGAAGTGACCCGTGGCCTGCTCATACTGCCCGGACTTGAAGGATTGAACGCCCTTCACGAGCTGGTCGCGTGCCTGCAGCTTGGCACAACCGACAGTGCTCCCCAGGATCACGAGCAGCGCTGCCGCTGCCGAAATGCGCGCACACAATTTCATCGGAAAACCTTCCTATTGGACAGAATCGCCTTCGGCCCCGCACCTGGAGGCAAATCTCGGTGTGTGAATGAGGGCCTTTCGCTGTGATTGTAAAGGGAGAGAACGGCCATTGACCAGCGGTGCCATGTCAATTTGGGCTGCCTTCCCTCTTCCTGCTGACCTTCGGCACGCAACATCATGCCTCGGCAGGAGGAAATTGTATGATGCCGAAGCCTAATACAGAAGAGGCTCCAGCTCAATTTGCAAGTGGTGTCGAAACAACTAGACGCGGTGCAGGAAAGAAAAGACGCACCGGGCGGATATCGGGCACTTGGTACCATCGACCCAGCAATCGGTACCTCAGCACAGATTGATTCGACCATAAGGGAGACAGCGTGGCGCAGAAGTGGACCGCAGCACAGATGCCATCACAGGCCGGCAAGACGGCGATCGTCACCGGGGCCAACAGCGGCATCGGCTTTCAGGCCGCTGCGGAGCTTGCAGCGCACGGGGCGCATGTACTTCTCGCAGTGCGGAGCCTGCCCAAGGGAGAAGAGGCCGCAGCCCGTATCCGCGCGGCAACGCCGACGGCCAGCGTCGAGGTCGTCAGCCTGGATGTGGCATCGCTCGCTTCGGTGCGCGCCTTCGCGGAAAGCTTCCTGGCCAGCGACCGCGGGCTCGATCTGCTGATCAACAACGCGGGCGTGATGGCGCTGGCCAAGCGGGAGCTGACGGCCGATGGCTTCGAGCGCCAGTTTGCCACCAACCATCTGGGCCACTTCGCGCTTACGGGTCTGCTGCTGCCCGCGCTGGAGAAGGCCACGGCGGCGCGCGTCGTCACCGTCGCCTCTCTCGCGCATCGCAACGGCAAGTTTGAGCTCGACAACCTTCAGGGCGAAAAGAAGTATGTGCCTTGGGATGTCTACGGGATGACCAAGCTGGCCAATGTGCTCTTCGCGTCGGAGCTGGAGCGGCGGGCTCGCAAGTCGGGCCTCACGTTGCGGAGCCTCGCGGTACATCCTGGCATCGCACGCACGCAGATCTTCCAGAACGGCCCCGGCATGGGCGACATCAAGGGCATCATCACCCGGCTGTTCGCGCCGCTGATGACGCAGGACGACGCCCGCGGTGCGCTGCCTACGCTCTATGCCGCGACCAACCCCGCCGCGCTCGGCGGCCAGTACATCGGCCCGGACGGCATGGGAGAGCTCAAGGGCTGGCCCAAGGTCGTTGAGCCTCGCGAGAACGGCAAGGATCCTGTTGCCGCGAAGCAGCTCTGGGAAGCCAGCGAGAAGCTCACCGGGGTGCATTACCTCGATTAGGATCGCCGCTTCAGCGCCGATGACTTGGGTGAAGGGATGAGGTCACCATGCAGAGCTTACTCATCGTGGGATGGTTGTCTCTGCTGGGGACGGGAGCGTGTTTCGCCGCGCCGCCTCCCAGCATCGTAACGCTGCCACCGGCGTCAGGGTTTCGCGTGACCCTGGAAGATGCGGCGGGTACGTTGACGCCAACCGGGCCATCCTGCGGTAGCGAAGCCGAGGGCACGCTAACGTGCCGAGGGTTCCGCGTGACGCTAACGAATGTGAGCCGGCAGACCGTGTGGCTCAGCGGGTGCAGCGCCGGAGAGCCGAGCGTCGATCTTGAGGAGCGGGATCGCAAGAGTGGGGAGTGGTCGCGGATCGGCGGTACTCGCGAAACGTGCGATACGCGCAGGCGTCCGCCATCCTACCGTCCGGTGCAGAACGCATGGCGTGATCTCCGTCTTCAGCCGGGCGAGACAACCAGCTTCAGCGGCAGACTGCTGCGCCCGGATGACACGCAGGGACCGTACACGAACTGGGGTACGAGCTACGCGCCGGGCCGGCATACGTTGCGGGCCGTCTGGTCGTTGCGCGGATGCACGGAGATCGTTGCCGGGAAGAACTGCCTTGAGGCAGAAGAGACAGGAGCCGCAGTGACCGAGGTTGGCTGTGGCGAAAGCTGTGCGCCGGATGGCGATCCGCTCGCGGTGAGGTCCAGAGGCGAGAGTGTGACAGCCCCTCCGCTGCTCCCTTTCACTCAGCCCAAGCTGAAGCTGGAGCTAACAGCGCGGCTGATGTCACCGGATGATCCGCTGATTGCCGGAAACAGGCTTCTGAGTAGTTGCAGGGCTGACAGGGCTGGGACAATCTTATGCGTGCTGCTCCACGTGAGCCTCCGCAACGTGGGTGACCATGCGATTCAGTTCCAAGGCACGACGTGTCCTGACTTCCCGGGGGGGCTCGAATACCAGACGGAGGCAGGCGAGTGGAAGTCGCTTGAGTTTGTGACGCTGGTGTGCAGCATGACCATGGACATCGACACCCCGCTCCCAGCGGGCGCGTCGATCGAAGAGGACCTGACCCCGGCATCGGTTGCGGAAGGGTCCAGCTTCAACCCGATCCGTGAGAGCGGGGCGCATGCGCTGCGCGTTGCCTATTTCCCCTACGGTTGCCTGGCATCCGGCGATGGCAGCTTCTGCCTTTCCGAATCGCGAACGACGGAGACTCTTCTCTCGCCAGCCGTGACCGTGACGACGACAACTGCGCTGCCCTGGAAGAAGCTATCTCCCTGAGATGTCCTTTCGCTAACGTCAGGCCGCCAGCTTTTCTGCGGGCGCCAGGGCTTCGTGCTCGATCTCCTCGAGGCTCTTGCCCTTGGTTTCTGGCAGCATCGTCGCGGTGACCAGCAGGCCGAGCACGCTCGCTGCCGCAGCGGTGGATTCTGCTGCGCGCAGGCCTCCCGAATGCAGCAGGAACGGGAAGACGAAGACTCCGAAGAAACCTCCGAGTTTGCCCATCGCGGCGGCGATCCCGTGGCCCGTCGTGCGCACACGTACCGGAAAGATCTCGGACGGGTAGACGAAGGTCGTCGAGTTGGGGCCGAATTCGGTGAAGAAGAAGCTGAGCCCGTAGATCACCAGGAACGGCGTCACCTGCTGCTGCAGGCCTGGCCAGAACGCCAGCAGAAGGAACGCCACGGTCATCATCCCGAAGCCAAGGCACTGAATCGTCTTGCGGCCCAGCCGGTCCATGGTGAGCGCGGCAATGGCATATCCGGGTGCCGCGAAGATCACAAAGATGCCGAGCTGCGTCAGGGTCTTCTGCAGCAGCGTGTGATCGCTGTTCAGGGCGCTCAGCACCATGGGGCTGGAGACCGTGTTGCCGTAGTACGCGGCGTCCATCAGGAACCACGCGGCTGAAGCCCCGATGAGCCTCATCAGCAGGCGGTTCTCGCTCGCCAGCGGATGGAATCCGTCCCAGAAGCTTACGGAGTGGTGTTCCGGGTCAAAGTGGCCGGCGCGCTTCAGCTCGCCATTGTCGCTTTCTTCCATGCCGGAGGCGGCAAGGTAGCGGGGCGTTTCCTTCAGGTGCCGTCGCGACCAGTACACGGCCAACGCGGGCACGGCGCCAAAGCCTACGAGGATGCGCCAGATGAGATCGTGCGCGAGGTTTGTCGCCAGCAGCGCAGAGGCGAACAGCGGCCCCAGGATCAGGCCCGCGGCCTGCATCGCGAAGACCAGAGTCACCAGCATGCCGCGCGACGCTTTGCCTGCATATTCGGCCATGATGGTTGCGCTGACTGGGTAGTCGCCGCCAATGCCGATGCCGAGGATGAAACGGAAGCCGATGAGCCACCAGATGCTGGGAGAGAACGAGCAGGCGATGGCCCCGGCCGCGAGCACCAGCACCTCCACGCCATAGATGCGCTTGCGCCCCAGCATGTCCGCCACGCGCCCGAAGAGCAATGCACCGATGGCCGAAGCGAGCAGCGCCGTCGAATCGACCAGGGCCTCTTCGATCTTGCCCGTGTGCCACAGCGGCTTCACGAGGCTCATCACCACGCCGATGATGAACAGATCGTAGGCATCGGTGAAGAAGCCCATGCCGGAGATGAACATGATCTTCCAGTGCTGGGAGGTGATCTTCGAGTCGTCGAGTTCGGAGAAGTCGGAGTTTGCGGGGGGATTGTTACGGGACGGTACGGGAATCGGCGGCATGACTGGGGCCCTCACTACTGCTGAGGATGGATGCCCCCGTTTGTTACCGGCCTGTGAACCCGACGCCCCCGGCAGCCATCTCGGGCGCGTGATATCGACAGGCTTTTGCGCACATCAATCGTGACGCGAAGCTGCACGGACGCGGAGTTCGAAGACGTCCGGCCGGTCGTAGTGGCCTGCGACGTCGAGGTCGAACTTGCCGCGTGCGATCTCATCCATATCGAGGTCGGCAAAGGCCAGCGTGGCTCCTTCGGCGGGCCCCGCGAGCAACTCACCGCGCGGTGAGACGATCAGGCTGCGGCCGGCGATCTCTCCGCCAGCATCACGCAGCTCCTCGGGCCAGTCCGATTTGGCCAGCTCCTGGCAGGCACTGAGCACAAAGCAGCGGCCTTCGTAGGCGATGTGCCGCATGCTCGTCTGCCAGATCTCGCGCATGTCGACGGTTGGCGCGCACCATATCTGCACGCCCTGGCGATAGAGGTGCTGCCGGTACAGGGGCATGTAGTTCTCCCAGCAGATGGCCATGCCAATGCGCCCGAGGCTGGTGTCGGCGACCTGCATCGTCGAGCCATCGCCCATGCCCCAAAGCAGCCGCTCGCTGGCGGTGGGCATCAGCTTGCGGTGCCTGGTGTGCAGGCCGCGCTCCGGCGTGAAGAGCAGCCCAGTGCAGTACAGCGTGCCGCCATCGCGCTCGATGACGCCGAGAACGATGTGCAGCTCAAGCTCACGGGAGAGTGCTGCAAGCGCTTGGATCTCGGGGCCGGGGACGGTGATGGCGGAGTCGAAGTAGCGGCGGAAGAGCTCGCGGCCTTCGTCGCTGCGCGAACCGACGACCGCACCGAAGCTGAGGCCTTTGGGGTAGCCACCAAGCAACGCTTCCGGGAGTACGATCAGCTGCGCTCCACCTGCGCGGGCGCGGCGGCAACAATCTTCCACGCGGGCCAGCGTCGCGGGTGTGTCGAACAGGGGGCCCGGTGCGCTGTCTGTAGAAGACAACGCACTTCCCACCTGGGTGACGGCCGCGCGGACGATCAACTTAGCGGGACCGCTTCTTCGAGGTCGGCTTCTTCACCACGGTGCGCTTGGCCGGGAGCTTGCGCGCGACAACCTTCTTGCTCGCTGCTGCTTCCTTCTTGCTCGCTGTCTTCTTGGCAGCTTTCTTTGCGGCGGCCTTTGCCGGGGCCTTCGCGGACTTCACGCTGGTCTTGACCGTGGTCTTGGTCGCAGGCGCCTTCGGCGCGGCAGCAGCGGAGATGCGGGCCAGCTTGGCAGCATGGGTCTCCAGCAGCTTTTCGATCTGCTTCAGCAGCAGGGCGGTCTGCATGGGCTTCACCAGCATCTTGTCCGCGCCCATGTCCTGCCAGTCTTCATCGCTGAGGGGATAGGCGGTGAGCAGCGCGACGGCGGGATGGTAGGACGCGGTGCGGGCGGCATGGATCACCTCGCGACCGGCGGCGTCGGACTCCATCCGCATGTCGGTGATGATCATCTCGTACTCGTGGGCGCGCAGCTTCATCTTGGCTTCGCGAGCGCTCGCGGCGGTCTCCACATCGAAGCCGGAGATCTCGAGCACGGCCTTCATGGTGAGCAGAACAGTTACTTCGTCATCGACGAGCAGAACGCGGCGCTTCGGCACAGGTGGTTTTCTCCTTGAAACATTCTGGAGACTTTAGACGCAGGGTGCAACCGGATGACTGCCTGTGACGACACACACTTGCAGGACTTCCGCCAAAGCGCAAGATGAATCGTTCCCCAGGGGTATCGTGGGCAATGGAAGTTGAGCATCGATACCGCGGAAGTGATCGGCTCGCGGAGGAGCACGCTTGAGGTACTGGAAGATCGCGATACTGGCCGGGATAGCCCTGCAGGCCCCATGGCAAGGGGTTGCCCCGGTGATGGCGCAGGCACCGGCTGGGCCTGCGGCAGAGGCCCCGCCGCCGGTCGGTCCACAACAGCTCCCTCGCGTCACCCATACGGAGTCCGTAACGGTCACGGCGAGCACGGAGAAGGTCGATGTTCTCGCTCCGAATCCGAGCGAGCAGGTCTATCTGAGCGAAGACCTGCTGGAGGCCAATCCGGGCCGTCCGGGAGTGCCGGTCTCGATCCCCGGGTATCCCGCCGAAACGGCCTCCGGCGGCATCAAGGCCCCGCAGTACTTTGCGCCGGGAGTCGCGGGCGACCATGGCGAGCCGATCGCGCAGTACATCGCTGTGGGAGCTTACCTGCTGCCCAATAATCTCTCCGCCAACGCGCACGGCAATGGCTACGCCGATCCCAACATCCTGATCCCGTCCACGCTGGAGAGCGTTGCCGTCGACGCGGGCGCCTTCAATGTGCTGGAGGGCAACCATGCCGTGGATCTGGCAGCGACCTACGCCGTGCAGCCGCGCCTCGCGCCGCACGCTCTGCTGCTCGCGGATCTCCATGATGCTGATCTCTCTGCAGGCTTCTCTCCAAGGCCGGAGGCCTGGCTTGCGCTGGAGGTTGCCGCCGGCAATGGCCTGCTGCGTCGGCTCGAGCACCGCCAGCAGTACAAGCTCAACGGTCAGCGGATCTGGCGGGTCAGCACGCACACCCTGACGCTGCTGGGCATAGCGTACTTCGGGCAGTCGTATGTGCCTGGGCTGGTGCCGCTGTACAGCGTGTCCACTTCGGCCTCGACAGCAGCGTTTCGGGCCGCGGATACCGTTGACCCGCGCCAGCACGACCAGACCCACACAGCGATCCTCGCCGCCGCGGACACCTGGCAGCTCACAGCTCGGCAGCAGATCAACCTCGGTGGTTTCTTCCGCACCTACAATCTGTCGCTGTTCTCCAACTTCGGCGCCGGGCTTATAAGGCAGAGCGAGTTCCGTACGGCACAGGGCACGACAGCGAACTGGCGCGAGCAGCTCACCCCCTCCCTTGAACTGATGGGTGGCATGGACTTCCATCGCGAGGCGCCCCGCCGCGACAACCTCGATAGCTACGGTGCTTACACCGGTTCGGCAGCGCTGGGGTCGTTCACCAAGGTGGACTCGAGCGATATTACGATCACCACGCTTGCGCCATATGGAGCCGCAGCGGGCTCGCTGGGTCAGCATGTGCGCTACTATGCGGGCTGGCGGCGCGACCAGATCGACATCACGAACGACGATCTAATGCATGCCACGAACAGTTTCTCGCGCTGGGTGGGCGTGAACTCTCCGAAGGCTACCGTCGCGGTCCTGCCGCCTCGCTACGGCCCCCTGCGGTGGCTTCCGGAGCTGGCTGCGTCGGGTGGAGAAGCTTTCTTCACCGAAGATCCCCGCGTGGGCATGGGGACTACCCCGGGATCAGGGCAGGGGACAGCGCGGAGCCCGAATCCCGCCACGCTGGTTGCGCGCTCGCACTCCTACCAGCTTGTCGCGAGCAAGGGCTTCGCCAAGACGGAGCTGCGGCTGGTTCTGGGGCACACGACGAACGCCACGGAGCTCGCCAAGATTGACCCCGACACCGGCCTGCAGGAGGACCAGGGGCCCTCGCGGCTGCGCTTCCTCACGGCGACGGTGCGGCAGGGCTTCCGAACCGGCTGGCTGCTGCTGACCTTCTCCAAGGCCGATGCCCGCACTACCGACGATGGCCTGCCTGTCCCCGAAGCTCCACGCACCATCGCCGATGCCACCGGCGCGTTGGATCGCCTGCCGCTGGGGCTGCGTCTGCAGGCGGAGTTCGAGTATGTCGGCGCCAAGCCGCTCGGTACAGGCTGCTCCAGCAGTACGACCGTCGAGTGTGTTGGCGTTCCGGTGACAGAATTTCGCCTGGGCCTCGCGCGCAGCTTCCTTGCGGAACGTCTGCTCCTGGGGATCAACGCAATGGTCGCGAACGGGTACACCGGCCAGACCACGGAAGCCATCACGCCATCCCCCTTCCAGCAGATCGTGGGCGTGCGCATGCCTTCGTATGTCAGCGCGGACGTGCGCTGGCGGCTGGGCCGCTAGACGAAATCACCGGCCATTGCGGCCGGTGGTCTCGTCTGGTGTCCTGCAACTCTTCGCGGAGCTACTTGCCGCAAAGCTCCAGCGGCCACGTCCAGTCGCGGTTCTCCGGAGCGTCGATGCCATTCTCGTGCGCGTAGTTCACGGCTTCGATGATCTGGTCCTTCAGCCATTCCTTGGTGTGCGAGGCGTTGGCCTGCAGCTTGGGCACGCGGTCGATGATGTCGATCGCGAGGTCGAAGCGGTCCACCTGGTTGAGGATGGCGAGCTCCAGCGGGGTGTTGATGTTGCCCTTTTCCTTGTAGCCGCGCACGTGGATGTTGGCGTGGTTGGCGCGCCTGTAGGTGAACTTGTGGATGAGCGACGCGTACGCGTGGAAGTTGAAGATCACCGGCTTATCCAGCGTGAAGAGCGAATCGAACTCGCGCGCTGACATGCCGTGCGGATGCTCTTCTTCAGGCATCAGTCGGAAGAGATCGACAACGTTGATGAAGCGGATCTTCACCTCGGGGCACTTGGAGCGCAGGATGGCGACTGCAGCGAGCGCCTCGGCCGTCGGGATATCGCCCGCGCAGGCCAGTACCACGTCAGGCTCATGGCCCTGGTCGTTGGAGGCGAAGTCCCAGATGCCGATGCCCTTGGTGCAGTGCTTGATGGCCTGGTCCATGGTGAGGTACTGCAGGTGCTCGGCCTTGTCCGCGACGATGACGTTGACGTAGTTCGAGGACTTCAGGCAGTGATCGGCGACCGAGAGCAGGCAGTTGGCATCTGGCGGAAGGTAGATGCGTGTGACCTCCGGGCTCTTGTTGGTGACCACGTCGAGGAAGCCGGGGTCCTGGTGTGTGAAGCCGTTGTGGTCCTGCCGCCACACCAGCGAGCTGATGAGGATGTTCAGCGAACTGATGGGAGCGCGCCAGCGCAGCTCCATCTTCGACTTCTCCAGCCACTTGGCGTGCTGGTTGAACATCGAGTCGATGATGTGGACGAAGGCCTCGTAGGTGTTGAAGAGCCCATGCCGTCCGGTCAGCACGTAGCCTTCCAGCCAGCCTTCGAGGGTGTGCTCGCTGAGCATCTCCATCACGCGGCCTGAGGGCGAGAGGTAGCCGCCGTCGAGGTCCTCGGGCAGGTATTCGGCCATCCAGGCCTTACCGCTGGCCTGGTACATCTGCTGCAGCTTGTTGCTGGCCGTCTCGTCGGGTCCAAAGACGCGGAAGCGGTCCATGTTGCGCTTGATGACATCGCGCAGGAACGCGCCCAGCACGAAGGTGGAGCTGACACTCAGCTGTCCTGGCAGCTTTACATCGACGGCGTAGTCTGCGAAGCAGGGCAGGTCCAGCGGCTTCCGCAGCAGCCCGCCGTTGGCATGGGGATTCGCAGTGATGCGCCGCTTGCCTTTGGGCGCCAGCTCCTTCAGCTCGGGGATCAGCTTGCCACTTTCGTCAAACAGCTCTTCAGGCTTGTAGCTCCGCATCCATTGCTCGAGCAGCGCGAGGTGCGGCGCGCTGGTCTGCGGATCGAGGATTGGCACCTGGTGCGCGCGCCAGAAGCCTTCCACCTTGTGTCCGTCGATCTCCTTCGGGCAGGTCCAGCCCTTGGGCGTGCGCAGGATGATCATGGGCCAGCGCGGACGATCCGGGCAGGTCTTCCCGGCGGCCGCCGCATCGCGGGCATTCTTCTGGATCTCACGGATGCGGAGCACTACATGCTCCAGCGTCTCCGCCATCTGCTGGTGGATGGGCTCGGTATCCTGATCGGGACCCGGTCCTTCGACGACGTAGGGATCCCAGCCGTAGCCGCGGAAGAGCTGCTCCAGCTCCTCGCGCGTGATGCGCGCCAATATCGTCGGGTTGGCGATCTTGTAGCCGTTGAGGTGCAGCACCGGCAGCACCGCGCCGTCGGTCACCGGATCGAGGAATTTGTTGGAGTGCCAGCTGGTGGCCAGCGGTCCGGTCTCGGCTTCGCCATCGCCCACGACGACCGTGGCGATCAGGTCGGGATTGTCGAAGACCGCGCCAAAGCCGTGGGATAGCGAATAGCCCAGCTCGCCACCCTCGTGGATGGAACCGGGAGTCTCCGGTGTACAGTGGCTGCCGATGCCGCCGGGGAAGCTGAACTGCTTCTGGAACCTCTGCATGCCCGCGATGTCTTCCGACATCTGCGGGTAGACCTCCGAGTAAACGCCCTCGAGATAGCTGTTGGACAGTGTTGCGGGCGCCCCATGCCCGGGGCCGGAGAGGAAGATCAGGTTCAGGTCGTACTTGTTGATCAGCCGGTTCAGGTGCACCCACGTAAAGCTCTGGCCGGGGTCCGAACCCCAGTGGCCCAGCAGGCGATTCTTGATGTGCTCTGGCTTCAGCGGCTCCCGCAGCAGGGGATTCTGCCGCAGGTACAACATGCTTACGCTGAGGTAGTTGCAGGCGCGCCAGTAGGCGTCGATCTTCCGCAGCTCTTCAGGACTGAGTGGCAAAGGGTGCGTTCCGTTGAGGGTTGCTGCCTGGGTGCCTTCGAAGCTCATCTGGGATCTCCTTACGCCAAGGACGGGATCTCCTAGCGCGACTTGTGGGGTTGAGTCTACGTTGCCTCGTGCAACATACGGTCAACATGACGAGCGATCACCCAGTCCTCCTGCGCGGGCAGGACCAACATGGACGCCGCTCCAGCGATAGTTTTGCCGGTTGCTCCATTGGATGCCGTGATGTCGCGCACCGTACCCCCCTGGCCGGTTTCCGGGGCCTCATTCTTCTGGGAATCCAGAGCGATGCCCAGAGCCCCCAGCCCTGCCACCACCTCCGCCCTGGTCGCGGCATCGTGCTCGCCGATGCCCCCGGTGAAGACGAGCGCGTCCAGCCCGCCCAGCACAAAGCAGGCCGCACCGACGGCCTTCTTTACCGAGTGCACAAAGACGGCCAGCGCCAGCTGCGCCTTCGCGTCGCCACCGGCCGCGGCCCAGCGCACCTTGCGCAAGTCGTTCGGCTGGCCGCTCAGGGCTACGATGCCCGCATTGTGGTTGAGCATGTACTCCACGGCACTCGCCGGGTCGGTCTCGTGGTCCTCCACGGCATGGCGCTCGAGGTAGAGCATCAGCCCGGGGTCGACATCGCCCGGTCTAGTCCCCATCACGACGCCGCCCGTCGGCGTCAGCCCCATCGTCGTGTCGATGGACTTCCCGTCGAGCACCGTGGTCACGCTGCAGCCTGAGCCAAGGTGCGCAATCACCATGCGCTTCGGGACACCGCCGTAGACCTCCAGCTGCGCCACGATCGACTCGCAGCTCAAGCCGTGGAACCCGTAACGTCGTACCCCCTGCGCCCGCACCGCTTCGGGAAGGGCGTAGGTAGAGGCCTCGGGCGGCATCGTCTGGTGGAAGACCGTATCGAAGCAGGCAAACTGGGGCACCCGCGCGTAGCGTTGCATACCCAGCTGGATCAGCTGCCGCGCCGGAGGATCGTGCAGCGGAGCGAAGGGCGTCGCCGCTTCGAGTTCCTTCAGCACACTGGCCGTAATCCGCTGATGGCCCTGGAGATGCGGGCCCGGATGCACCACGCGGTAGCCGATTGCTTCGATCTCGGGAACCATTGGCCCGGAGAGGTGGTCGAAGACCAGCGCCAGCGCGTCGTAGAGCGACCCGGCCTTCGCAGGCTCGCGCCGCATGCCCAGTCCGCTGCCGCCGCGGGCGAGGATTTCTATGGTGGCGTCGCCGCCCACCCCGGACACCTCTCCCTCCAGGATGAACTCCAGCGCCGGGAGCCGATCGTAGAGGGAAAACTTCAACGACGAAGATCCACTGTTCAGCACAAGTATTGGCATATGTTCCCAGGTGCAGCGAAGTTGGTGACGGTGAATGGGTTGCGGCGGATCGTCGGTGTGCCTGTTTTCTCCGAGGCTATCGCGTTTCACGGCCTGCTGCTACCGGCGCGGCTCCTCTGGAGTCTCAGGATGTAACAGTGCCCGATCCCGGACCCCCATTTCCGGTGGACGGGGCTTGTGACGTCCGGGGTTAGCTTGCTCCGCGATGTTTCCCGGTTTCCCGGGTCGCCTCGTTGTGTCCACAGTTACCTGGCGATACCTGCTATACTCGCGTGTGCAGTGGCTCGCCGTCCGTGAGCCCCAGTCGCCGTGGATGCTCCGCTGCCGGAGCCGGTCGCGACGAACCCTTAAAACCCAAACGGGCCGCCCAAACGGCGTGCCGGAGACTCTTCTATCCCACCTCTCGATAAACGCGCGCAAAAGTCCTTCATCCGAACCAACGAACGCATTCGCGCCCGCGAAGTGCGTGTGATCGACGAGACCGGAGCCCAGCTCGGCGTCATGCCTCCTTTCGAGGCCCTCAAGATCGCCCGCGAGCGTTCGCTCGACCTGGTGGAGATCTCCCCCAACGCTGTTCCCCCGGTCTGCAAGATCCAGGACTACGGCAAGTTCCTCTACGAGAAGGACAAGAGCGAGCGCGCGGCCCGAAAGACCCAGAAGGTCATCGTCATCAAGGAAGTCAAGTTCTCGGTCACCGTCGACGAGCATGATTACCAGACGAAGAAGAACCAGGCCGTCCGCTTCCTCGGCGATGGGGATAAGGTTAAGGCCAGCCTCCGCTTCAAGGGCCGCCAGATGGCGCACCGCGACCTCGGCTACAAGATCATCAACCGCCTCATCCAGGATGTGAACGAGGTCGGTGTGGTGGAGTTCATGCCGCGCATGGAAGGCACGACGCTGCACGCCATCCTGGCCCCCAACAAGGCCAAGCAGGTGCAGGCGCCGCCCAAGGCGAAGCCGGAAGCTTCGGCCGCCGCTGCCCCGGCGGATGCAGTCCCGGAGACGACCACCGCCTAAACGATTCTCTGACGACGCAAAGCCGCCCGTTGGCCCACAAGGCCTGCGGGCGTTTCGCGTTTTGGGCTCTAGCGCTCCAGTCCCCACTCGTTGACCAGGTGGAACCCGCGCGTCTCCAGCGGGTAACTCGCCGGCAGCGGCATCCGCGTCAGGTTCAGCACGCTCTCCGTCTTCGCAGCGTCGCCGGTCGGCGTCAGCACGAGGTGGTTGGCATCGGACTGCGCGATGGTGTAGTCCACGCCGCCATGCCCCACCGAAAACACGAAGAGGGCGTGCTTCTTCGTATCGAGCTTCCAGCCGCCGCGCCAGAGCGCGTTGTCGCTGGCCCGAGCCATCACGCGGCCCGTGGGCTCCAGGGAAAGCGCCGTCATCGGCAGGCCATCTCCGGTCAGGTAGGGCTTTGGCTGACCTTTCAACGTGGCCTGATCCAGTCGCCATATCCCCGCGTACGGCGAGGGGTGCGCCAGACCTTCGCGGGAGCGCTTCAGCGACTGCGCGAACTCGTAGCCATTCACACCGCAGGTAAGCAGCAGCACTACGACGATCACGCAGGTTTCGATGCGCAGGATGCGCTTCTTCTCGGGAAGCATCCAGCTGCCCGTCGGAACCGCCGGCTGGTGCAGGAAGAAGAACCGAAGCAGCGCTGGAACGTCCGGCGCGATGACGACGATCGCGAGCAGGAGCAGGTGGCTGGCGAAGATCTTCACCGGCACGTCGAAGAAGAAGTTGTACAGCACGACGTTGGAGATGACGAACGCAGTCAGCAGCGCGCCCGCGAGCGCTGTGCGGCGGAACAGGATCATTACCCCGGCCGCGACCTCGGCCAGACCGCACACCATCTCGTACACGGGATTCAGCCCGATCAACGTCCACAGCAGCGTCATGGGAGATGTGTTGCCCAGAGGCTCGTTGAGCACAGCCAGCGAGGGCGGAGGCATCTGCAGCGGGAAGACCTTCACCAGCCCGTAGCTCAACATCGCGTAGCCCAGCGAGACTCGCAGGATGAACCGCATCCATCCGAAGAGTCTGCGATAGTGCGTGCGCTTGTGGTCGAGCCCCGTCCACACCAGCGTGGCCACGATCGCTGTCAGCGCAAAGATCCCAAGCTGGATCCAGTCGATCGCCGTATCGCCTGAGCCGGTGTCGTGCAGCTTGGCTCCGACGCCCTGCACGTGGATCCAATGCTGCGCGAGCCACTGTGCCGCATGAGCGAACGGCCAGTGCAGCCACTCTTCCATGTGCTCGCCCACATGAAAAGGAATCAGCTCCCAGATCGTCGCGTTGCCGCAGCAAAGCGCGTAGAGCATGCAGTAGCAGAAGACCAGACGGAAGATCAGCCGCTGCAGGAGCGACCAGGAGATGGGATCAGCAGGGATCGGTGCAGCCACGTTGGGCTGTGTGGATGAGTCGGCCAAAGCGCGGTCCTCGAAGCGATTCAGTACGACATCGTGATACGAATGTTGCCGGGGAATGTTCCGTTGTCAGCTTAGATTCTTGAGCGCGGCGAGCGCGGCCAGGTAGCCGCACATGCCGTGCACGCCGCCACCGGGAGGCGTCGAGGCGCTGCACAGGTACAGCTTCGGGTTGGAGGTCTCGTACAGATGCGCTGTCGGCCGGTTCACCAGCTGCGACAGCGTCATCGCTCCACCGGCCACATCGCCGCCGATCAGGTTCGGGTTCCAGCCTTCGAGGCCCTGTGGCGTGTGCACGTGGCGAGCGAGGATCGTCTCCCGGAAGCCCGGCGCAAAGCGCTCCACCTGCGCCTCGATGTGCTCGGTGTAGTCCTCTCCAGGAGCAGGTCCGGCGGCGTTCGGCACATGGCAGTACGCCCAGGCCGTGTGCTTGCCTTCAGGGGCCCGCGTCGGGTCAAAGAGGCTCGGCTGAACCAGCAGAACAAACGGCTTGTCGCAGCTCTTTGAGCGGAAGGCCGCGGACTCCGACCTGGCGATCTCCGACTGCGGTCCGCCAAGGTGCACCGTGGCCGCGCGGTCCACACCCTTCGCGGCCCAGGGAATCGGCGCCGAGAGAGCCCAGTCGAGCTTGTACGCTCCGGGACCGTAGGAGTAATGCCGCATCCTCGTCCGGAAGCTCGAGGTCAGCTGGATGCCCGCGACGCGGTCCAGCGTCCGTGGGCTGGTGTCGAAGAGCGTGACGTCGGCTTCGTCCATCTGCTCCAGGCTGGTGATGTCAGCGTTCAGCTCGATGCGCCCGCCCAACGAGACGAAGTAGTCGGCCATCGCCTGCCCGAGCCGCCCGGCTCCGCCTTCCACCAGCGGCCAGCCCACAGCGTGGGCCGCTGCAGCGAGGACCAGCCCCGCCGCGGAGCTCGCGGGACGGTCCAGCGGCAGCACCGAGTGCGCTGCATTGCCCGCAAACAGCGCGCGCGAGCGCTGGCTGCGAAACAGCAGCCGCGTCAGCATTGTCGCCGGCATCATCGCGTTGATGCCGAAGGCCGCCATGTTCAGCGGATGCTTGGGAAGGCTGCGCAACGGGCGCAGCACCTGGTCGATGAAGGAGGTCCAGTCATCCACGAGCGGCGAGAGCAGCCCCAGCCACGCCAGCCGGTCATGATCATTGAACTGTGCAGCGGTCGCTGCCAGGTCCCGCTCCAGAAATACGGCGGTGCCATCATCCAGCGGGTGCGCCAGCGGCGCAGGCGAATGCACCCACTTCAGCCCGAACTTCTCGAGGGGCAGTGTTGTGAGGAACGGACTGCCGACAGCCATGGGGAAGGAAGTCGCGCCCATGTCGTGCTTGAATCCGGGCAGCGTCAGCTCGGCGGTGCAGCAGGCGCCACCGGGCTGCGCCATGCGCTCGTACACGGTCACCTTCACCCCGCGCTGCGCGAGAGTGATCGCAGCCGCGAGGCCGTTCGGTCCGGAGCCGACGATATTGGCAGAGCGCAGGGGCATATGCGATGAGATGCAGCCGCATCGGGAGCAGAGGCAAGGACTTTCGCGCAACGCTCCTGTGCCTATGTTGAACGCGAAGGCTATCCAGTGGCAAATCCAACAGCTTATGCGCGGGGGCGTTGGTGTCTACTGTCAGCTTCTCATGCCGCGCAGGTCCGCGACGATGGGAGGCAGCGTGGGCGCGGCCAGCAACAAGGCCAAAGGAATGAACGCCGCAAAGCCGAAGCGCGGGAACACGAGTGCCGCGACGAGTCCGCCCGCAAAGAAGGCCCCCACCAGCAACACCAGCGTGCCGAGACGATCGCGATGCACGTGGATCGGTTCGTGCGCGGGGTTGCGGCTCATGTACAGCGCACGGCCCAGCTCAATGCCAATGTCCGTCACCATGCCTGTGACGTGCGTGGTGCGGATCTCCGCGTCGGAGATCTTGGTGATGATCGCGTTCTGCAGACCCATCGCGAAGGCCAGCACACCAAGCAGCAGGAACCCGTGCGTCATGCCGTGGACGAGTACTCCGACGGCGGCCAGTAGAACGGCTTCCAGAAACAGCGGTAGCGCGAAGAGGCTTTCGCGCTCGCGGCGGCGGGAGAAGTTGACCAGCAGCGCGCATACCGCCGCACCCGCAAGAAAGCTCATGAAGATGACGGCGCTGCGCTCGAGCAGGCCCGGCTGGTCCGTGCCAAGCCCGGCAGCCAGCTCCGCGGTAATGCCGGTCATGTGCGAGGTGAATTGCTTGAGGCCAAGAAAGCCGGAGACATCCACCAGCCCCGCTGCGAAGGCCAGCATCGCAGCCAACCGCACGTTGGCGATCCGCGACCGGATCCGGCTTGTGAGGTGGAGAAGCGGCATGGCCTGCGTTAAGTATCGCAGGCTGCCCATGGGGATGGATGCAGATGGGAGACAGTGTCTCGAACGGCGATGGAATATGAGGCACGCAACCTGTGGCATGAGGGCTCAAGCAACAAGGGAATGCCTGGTTGAGCCCAGCTTTGTCAGGGCGGGCTTCAGCCCCGCCATCCAAGGTCCTAAGATGAGAGGGGCTTCAGCCCCTGAGGGACCGCATGCCGCCGCGCAGAGAACCTTTCCGGCAAGCCGGGCAGACGTACTTTCTAACCTTCGTGACCGCTGATCGGCAGTGGTTCTTTCGCAACGAGCGCTGGGCCATTCTCCTGCTCAACCAGATGGAGCGCCATCGAGCGGAGTTTGACCTGCATGATTTCGTGATCATGCCCGATCATGTGTATCTGCTGCTGAGTCCTCATGTCGCCCTGGAGAGAGTTGTGCAACTCATGAAGGGCGGGTTTTCCTTCAATGCGAAGCGAGCCTTCGAGTGGAAGGGCGATATCTGGCAGCCGGGGTTTTCCGATCACCGCATCCGTGACCACGACGACTACTTGACCCACGTCGCATATATCCGCAAGAATGCGGCCAGCCTGGGCGAGGGCAAGAGGCGCTTCGACGGGGCGAGCTGCACGCTGGAGTTGGCCCCGGAACCTCAGGGGCTGAAGCCCCTTGGATGAGGTGTCGGGTATGGCGGGGCTGAAGCCCCGCCCCTTCAAAGCCAGAAACAAAGGCAAGAAGAGCCTGAGGACACGGCCGCTGTCTACTCCCAACGCACGCGGACGGAGCGCTTACCTAGACGCAGCACCGGAGCTTCCCCCAAGGCGGCGCGCAGAATCGTCTTGCCCGCAAACTTCTCGCCGTTGATCGACACGGCGTTCTCTGCGATCTTGCGCGTTGCTTCGCCCGCCGACGCTGCGAGACCAGAAAGCTGCAGCAGCTTCGCCACGCGCAGCTCATCGGAGCCCTCTGCGACGAACAGGCCTTCCGTCGTGAGCGCCACACCCACCTCGGGCACATCCTCGCTCACGGCACGCTGCTGGAACATCTTCGTCCAGCCTTCCGCTGCGGCCTCCGCCTCTTCCGCGGAGTGGAAGTCCTGCGTGATCGTCCGCGCGAGATTCTTCTTTGCCTGCATCGGATGCAGCGTGCCTGCGGCTACCTCGGCCTTCATCGCCTCGATCTCGCTCTGCTTCAGGTCGGTGAGGTAGACCCAGTACTTCCACATCAGCTCATCGTTGATGCTCATGAGCTTGCCGTACATCTCATTCGCGGGCTCGGCGACTCCAATGGCGTTGCCGAGGGACTTTGACATCTTCTGCACGCCGTCCAGGCCCTCGATGATGGGCATCATCAGGACGATCTGCGGTTTCTGGCCGGCGTCGCGCTGCAGGTCGCGGCCGCGCATCAGGTTGAACTTCTGGTCGGTGCCGCCCAGTTCCACATCGCACTCCAGCGCGACAGAGTCATAGCCCTGCACCATCGGGTAGAGCAGCTCGTGGATGTGGATCGGCTGCTCTTCCTGGAAGCGCTTGTGGAAGTCCTCACGCTCCAGCATCTGCGAGACGGTGAACTTTGCGGCCAGCTGGATCATGCCGGCCGCGCCCAGCTTGCTGAACCATTCCGAGTTGTAGCGGACCTCGGTCTTCTGCGGGTCGAGGATCTTGAAGACCTGCTCCTTGTAGGTGACCGCGTTGGCGTCGAGCTCTTCCTGGGTCAGCAGCTTGCGCGTCTGGCTCTTGCCCGTCGGGTCGCCGATGAGGCCGGTGAAATCGCCGATGAGGAAGATGACGGTGTGGCCCAGCTGCTGGAAGTGCCGCAGTTTGCGCATCAGCACGGTGTGCCCCAGGTGCAGGTCCGGCGCGGTGGGGTCGAAGCCCGCCTTGATGCGCAGCGGCACGCCCGTCTTGCGTGAGGCCTCAAGCCGTGCGGCCAGGGCATCGGGCGCCTTGGAGTCGAAGGCAGGGATCAGCTCCGCCGTGCCCTTGGCGATCAGGTCGAGCTGCTCCTCTACTGAAGCAAACTGGACGGGTGCGAACGGTTGTGGGATGGTATTGACGCTATCGGACATGGTTCCATCCAAAAGTATAGAGAACCGGGCGTCTCAAGTCCCGGTCCGAAGAGAACAAGGCGTGAACGATCCCAGGTTGAAGCTGAAGAATGCGATCCGGACGCTGCTGGACGAACGCGGCGACGGCAAGACGATCTGTCCCAGCGAAGCTGCCCGGGCCGCCGCGGGCTCGGACAAACGCGGCGACTGGGAACCCCTGATGCCCACCGTCCGCGAGGCCGCGGTGGCCCTTGCGGCTTCGGGAGAGATCGTCATTACCCAGCAGGGCGAGCCCGTAGATGGCCGCACGGCAAGGGGTCCCATCCGCCTGCGACGCAGCTGAGACACGCGCTCCGGCGATCCCTCCTCTGGGAGGCAATGATCTTGTTCGAAGTCTCCTGACAGATTCGTGCGTTGCTGCCGCCTATACTGCCTCGCAGGAGCCCTGCCATGGACGTTGAGCGAGCACGCGCCATCCTGCTCAAGCTGCCACACGTCGTCGAGACCATGCAATGGGGCGACAACCTCGTCTTCTGGGTGGGCGACAAGGCCATCGGCGGCAAGATGTTCGCGCTGATCAATCTCAGCCCCGACGCACAAGGGGCGGTCAGCTTCGCTGCCGGACCGGAGCGCTTCGCCGAGCTCGTCGAGATCGAAGGCTTCCGCCCGGCGCCCTACTTCGCTCGCATCCACTGGGTGGCGGCGGAGCACTGGGATCTTCTGCGTCCCACGGAGTGGCAGACTGAGTTCGCCAATGCCCACAACATCGTCCACGCGAAGATGCCGAAACGTGTGCGCGAACTTCTGCTGCTCCCCGTGACGCAGCAGAAGAAGCTCATCGTGGAGGGGCGCAAGAAGGCGGCCCAGAAGGCGGCAAGAAAGAAAAGCTGAAGGTCTTGCTTGCGCTTGCGCCAGGCTGGTTCCACCTGCAAGAGTGTGTCATTTCGACCGGAGCAGGACAGTCCCAAGGCAGGCGCAGACTGCAGGTCCCTCGGCTTCGCTCGGGATGACACATCCTCGGCAACTAGACGAAGGTCTCGCTGTCGTTCAGTCGCCGCTCCCACTCCGCGATCGTGGCCTTGTGCTCGGCGAAGCAGGTGAGGTGCCCGACCTTGCGGCCAGGCCGCGCGGCCTTGCCGTAGTCGTGGCGGAAGAGCTCTGGGAACTTTGCCGTCTCTTCCAGCGAAGGCATGCTGCCAATGCAGTTCAGCATCACCGTCGGCCGGCTGGTGGTTGCGCCGAGCGAGAGACCAAGCTCCGAGCCGGCGATGGCGCGCAGGTGGTTCGCGAACTGCGAGGTCTCCGAGCCTTCGATCGTCCAGTGGCCGGAGTTGTGCACGCGGGGCGCCATCTCGTTGGCGATGAGGGTGCGGCCTGCGGCGAAGAACTCCACCGTGAGCACACCGACATACTGCAGCGCGGTGAGCAGCTTGCTCAGGTGGGATTCTGCCAGCGACTGCAACTCAGCGTCGAGCCACGGCGCTACGGACACACGCAGGATGCCTTCGCGGTGTTCGTTGTGGATGAGTGGGTAGAAGGCGATCTCGCCGGTGGTGCTGCGGGCGGCGATCAGCGAAAGCTCGCGATCGAAGGCGACCATGCCTTCGAGGATGCAGGGCGCTCCGCCGGTGTGCGCCCACGCAGCCGCAGCGTCGTCCGGATGCAGGATGCGGACCTGCCCGCGGCCGTCGTAGCCGAGGCGGCGGGTCTTGAGGATGCTGGGAGCGCCGATCCATTCGAGCGCGGTGCGCAGGTCGCGCAGGCTGGAGACGGCGGCGTACGGCGCGGTGTCGATGCCCTGCGAGCGCAGGAAGTCCTTCTCGTAGAGGCGGTCCTGCGCGATGCGAACCGCACGAGCGTTGGGCGCGAGCTTGGGCAGGTCTTCGAGGATGGCTGCGTCGACGTTTTCGCTCTCGAGCGTGAGCACATCCACGTTCTCGGCGAAGGCGCGGACTTCGGCGCGGTCTTCGAGGTCGACCTTGTACACGGTCGCGACCTGGGAGGCGCAGTCGTTGGGCTGGCCTGCACAGAGGATGTCGATGCCGAGCGGACGGGCGGCTTCGGCGAGCATGAGGGCCAGCTGTCCGGCTCCAAGGATTCCAATGCGGGGACGAGAGCTCATCAGGACTTCTTGCCTTTCGCGGCTGTCTTTGGGGAGACGGTCGCTTCCACACGCGGATCCGGGTCCTCCAGCACCGAGTCCGTCTGGTCGGCACGCAGTTTGGCCAGCTTCTTCGCCAGCGAAGGATCTTCAAGCGCCAGCAGAGATGCGGCGAACAGCCCGGCGTTCTTCGCGCCCGCATCGCCAATGGCGAACGTCGCGACGGGAATTCCGCCGGGCATCTGCACGATCGACAGCAGCGAGTCCATGCCGCTCAGCGCGCGCGACTGCACGGGCACGCCGAGCACCGGTAGCGCGGTCTTCGCGGCCACCATGCCCGGCAGGTGCGCTGCTCCGCCGGCCCCGGCGATGATGGCCTTCAACCCACGGCTCGCGGCCGTCTCGGCGTAGCGAAACATCTTGTCCGGGGTGCGATGCGCCGAGACCACCTCGACCTCATGCGCGACACCCAGCTCCTCGAGCACCTTCGAGGCGTGTTCCATCGTCGGCCAGTCGCTCCTCGATCCCATAATGATGCCGACCAGCGGCTGCGTCTTCTTGGCTTTTGCAGGCATGGATATCTTGCGTGGGCTCTTTCTCCGGGAGCCGACTTGCTGCAACGCAGGTCAGTCAGGCCGGGTGTGTCACAGATCGTAGCCGATCAGAAATTCGAGGCGAAGCGGGCAATCAAACCCGTGCGAGCGGTAGCGTACCGCCGCGCGAGGTACATTCTGACTTCATTGTAGGGATTGGCGTCTCAGAAACGAAAATGCCTGGCGCTGTCGCGCTTCTCAGGGCATGACCAGGCGATTATTCGCCGGAGGTGGGATCAGGGACATCGGGTACCGCGGAGGGCCCGACGGGGGCGGCGAGGGCGGCAGCAACGTCCTCTGCCGTGGCGGCAGCCTCCACGTGCCGGCGAAGCCGGGTGCGATCCAGCTCGGAAAGCTTCAGGAACGACATCGCCGCCTCCTTGCCTTCGACCCGGACGATCCGGGTCTCGACATAAATGGGGTGCTCGGGAACGCAGATTGTGAGCTGGCCCGAGAGCCACACCTCCAGCACGTCCTGAAAGGAACCCAGGATGCCCGATTCGCTGACATTCAGCGAGTATCCAGCGACCCGGCCTTCGGAGGAGTTGAAGACGAGCGGTAACCCCACAGTCGCGCGGACGGCTCGCGGAATCAGCCGGATGGGGGGCGAGCCGAACGGTCTCATCATCACAACCGCCATGGAGTCGTCGCCTTTCTAACGCTGAGCAGGAGAATACAGCTTAGGCCCGTGCCGGTCTTCTATCGGCAACCATAGAAGGTTGTTTCGAATCGGGTCAGTGGCGAAGTCGGGTCATATGATCGATACGTCGCTGTATGAGTGCTTTTGTTCCAATGTCGGCCCGATGGAAGAACGGCCCCGGAATCGTAGCGATCACCTGCTCGGCGACGAGCTCTGCCGCGGCCAATGTCTCCGCCGTCGCCACTACCGCTACCGTCCGCGAACCTGTGCCGACGAGTATGCCATCCACCTCATCGACAGCACCCAGATAGAGTTGAGCGCTGCCCGGAATCTGCTCCGGTAAACGCACCTGGTCCCCCTTGCGAGGTGCTTCAGGATAACCCTCCGGTACGACATATTTGCAGACGCTCGCCAGCTGCGAGAACTCAACAGTAACGTCTGCGAGGCCTTGGCGTGCGATCGCCCGGCAGATCGCGACGAAATCGCTTTCCAGCAGGGTCAGCAGGTTGAGGCACTCGGGATCGCCAAAGCGGGCGTTGTACTCAATGAGGCGCACACCATCGCGCGTCGCCATGAACCCGCCGTAGAGGATGCCCTGGTAGGGCGCGCCGCATTCCGCGGCCAGCGCTGCCGCCACCTGCTCGTTGATCTTCCGCGCTGCGGTGATGTCGTCCGCGCGAAGGAACGGCAGGGAGTGGTCGGCGTCGGAGTACGTACCCATGCCGCCGGTGTTGGGGCCCTTGTCGCCTTCGAAGGCGCGTTTATGGTCCTGCACGGCAGGCATGTGCGCGAGCGTGCGGCCATCGCAGAAGCTGATGAGCGAAAACTCTTCGCCTTCAAGCTTCTCTTCGACGACGAACGGATGACCGAGAGCCGCAAGCTCACGGCAGAAGGCCAGCGACTCCTCGAGAGAGTGCAGATGGTCGCCGCAGACCTTCACACCCTTGCCGCCCGCAAGGCCATCGTCCTTGATGACGTGCTGACCGTCCCATTGCCGTAGCACGGCGGTCAGGTCGCCTTCATCGGCAAGGAACTCCGCAGCATCGAAGCGCTGGAAGAACGGATTGCCCGGGATGCCATACTTCGCGAGCAGCTCGCGGGTGAAAGCCTTTGAGCTCTCGATGCGTGCGAGCGACTGCGTGGGCCCCACCGTGGGTATGCCCGCTGCCCACAGCGCATCGGCCGTGCCCACAGCCAAAGGAGCTTCAGGGCCAATGATCGCGAGCGTCGCGCCGTGTTCCTTTGCAAAGGCCGCAATCGGCGCTGCGATACTCATGCTTCCCACGGCGTAGGAGGAGCACAAGCGAGCGATGCCCGGGTTGCGAGCTGAGCCAAAGCAGATCAGCTTCGGCTGCGGCGAAGAGCGTGCGAGGGCCTCGGCGATCGCATGTTCGCGCGCGCCGGAGCCCACAATCAGGATGATTTCGTTCGATGCGGAAGGAGTCATTGCGTAGGCACTTCGATCTGGAGCCATCAGGACTGGAGGGAGCGAGCTCGCTCGGCTATAGCGATGAGATCTTCGAGGTGGCTTTGCACGGTGGCGTCAACGGGGCGGAGATCGGGGACGAACGCCTCGCCGGTGATGCGCTCGAAGAGCTGGATGTACCGGGAGGCGAGCTCTGCAATCAGCCCATCGGGAGGCGTAGGCAGCACCGCATCCTTGTACGGATCGCAGCGCTCGCGGAACCACAGCCGGAAGAACTCCTTGTCGATCATGTCCGGCTCGCGGCCTTCACTCACGCGCTGCGCATACGAGTCAGCGATCCAGTAGCGGCTGGAGTCGGGCGTGTGTACCTCATCGATTAGCAGGATCTCGCCTTCAGGCGTGACGCCGAACTCGTACTTCGTATCCACGAGGATCAGCCCATGCTCGGCTGCGGTCTTCTGCCCGAACGCAAAAAGCTCCAGCGCGACGCGCGACGTGTGCTCCCACTCGGCTGCCGTGAGCCAGTTTTCGGCCAGGATCTCCGCCGGAGTGATGGGGCGGTCGTGCGTGGCTTCCTTGGTCGTGGGTGTGATGATGGCGTGCGGTAGCGGTTGGTTCTTCGCCATGCCGTCGGGCAGCGTCAGATCGCCAAAGCTGCGCTCGCCCGCGTTGTACTTGGTCCAGATGCTGGTGTCAGTAGAGCCCGTAAGATAGCCGCGCACGACGAACTCGATGGGAAGCACGCGGCACTTGCGGGCCAGCAGAGCATTGGCGTGCAGCGCAGCGACGACGTGATTGTTCGCGATGTGCCTGGTCTGCTCAAACCACCACAGCGACGTGCGGTTGAGCACCTGACCCTTGTAAGGAATCGCGCCGAGGTTGCGATCGAAGCCTGACTGACGATCGGTGGTGATGAGCAGCAGATTGCCCGGAAGCTCGGGCGCGAGGTCGTAGGTGTCGCGCACTTTGCCGGTGTACTTCGTGCCAAGCTCTAGGCTCGAGCTGGTGAGGCAATGCGGGATGGCGGCGATGAGATCGGCCTGCGTGAGCTTCGACATTTACACCTCACCTACAAGCGCGGTGTGCTCCAGGCCAGCTTCCACCTTGCCAATCTTCCAGACATGGAACGGAGCGAAGGCGTCGCGCAGCGCTTCGAGCTGTCCTGCGGGCGCGATCACGGCGAGTCCGACGCCCATGTTGAAGACCTTGTGCATCTCTTCGCGGTCCAGCTCGCCGAGCTTCTGCATCATCGCGAAGATGGCCTGCGGTTCCCAAGCATGCACGTCGATGCGAGCTCCTAAGCCCTTAGGAAGGATGCGCGGCGTGTTCTCCACGAGCCCGCCGCCGGTGATGTGTGCCATGCCCTTGATGGGAATGCGTGCGTCGAGTGCGCGACGAATGGGCGTCACGTAGTTCGCATGCGGAGCGAGCAGCACCTCGGCCAGCGTCTTGCCGCCAAGCTCCTTGGGGGCGTCGTGAATGCCATGCTTCGCGACATCGAACAGCAGCTTTCGCGCCAGCGACCAGCCGTTGGTGTGCAGACCGGAGCTCTGCACGCCGTACACGACGTCGCCTTCGACGATGCTCTCGCCCGTCAGCACCTCATCGCGCTCGACGATGCCGGTGACGAAGCCGACTACGTCGAGGTCGCCCTTCGCATAGACCGAGGGCATCTCTGCGGTCTCGCCACCAACCAGCGAAATACCGGCTTCGCGGCAAGCATCGGCCATGCCGCTGACCAGCTGCTCAATCTGCGCGGGGTCGACGTGATGCACGCCGACATAGTCGAGGAAGGTCAACGGGCGTGCGCCCATCACCGCGATGTCACCCGCGACGGCGGCGACGAGATCGCGGCCAAGGTCATCGAACTTACCGGCCATCACGCTGACCAGCGTCTTGGTGCCGACGCCGTCGGTGCTCTGCACCATCACGGGATCGCGATACTGCGCGAGCGCGTCCTTGAGCGAGAAGAGCGTGCCGAACGAGCCAAGGCCCGTGAGCACAGCGGGAGAATGCGTGCTCGCAGCATGCGAGCGAATGCGTCGAACGGCCTCGTTACCGGCCTCAATATCAACGCCTGCGGATTTGTAGTCGATGGGCATAGGAGACAGTGAATAGTGAGTAGTGAGTAGTGAGTAGTGAAGAAACAAGGATGAGATGGAGCTGTTCGCTCTTGCCATTAGCGAGAAGCTAAGAGCTAACGGCTAGCAGCTGCCCTCACCCAACCCACTTCCTTGCATTATCGAACATGCGCTGCCATGGGCTGTTGGTAAGCGAGCGTGTCCAGGAGTGGTTAAGGCCCAGCGCGATGCGCTCGGGGTGAGGCATGAGGACGAGTGCCCGTCCGTCAGCCGAGGTGAAGCCCGCTGCGGCGTTGGCGCTGCCGTTGGGGTTCAGCGGGTAGTGCTGCGTGGCGTTGCCGTAGGTGTCGATGTACCTGATCGCGATCGTCGCATCGGGTGCGGCTGCGGCATAGCCTTCGCCGTGCGAGACGACGATGGGTGCGCGGCCGCCGACCATGCCCTCGAAGAAGAGCGAGTTGGTCGCGGTGATCTCCGCCATGCAGAGCCGCGCCTCGAAGCGTGCCGAGACGTTGCGCGTGAACAGCGGCCAGTGGCCAGCGCCGGGGATGATGGTACGCAATTGTGCCAAGCTCTGGCAGCCGTTGCACACTCCGAGGGAGAAGGTGTCCGGCCGCGCGAAGTAGGTGGCAAACATCTCGGCGAGCTTGTCGTTGAAGAGGATCGTGCGCGCCCAGCCGGAGCCCGCACCCAGCACGTCGCCGTAGCTGAAGCCGCCACACGCTGCGAGGCCCTGGAAGCGTGCGAGGTCTTCGCGCCCGCTCAACAGGTCGCTCATGTGGACATCGACGGCCTCGAAGCCAGCGCGATCGAAGCTCGCACCCATCTCGACCTGGCCGTTCACGCCCTGCTCGCGCAGGATGGCGACGCGGGGTTTGGCGAGATTCAGGTAAGGCGCGGCGATGTTCTCGTTCGCATCGAAGGGGACATCGACAAAGAGGCCGGGGCGAAGCTCGTCGTCGAGGAGCGCGAACTCTTCCGCAGCGGTGGCCGGGTTATCGCGCAGGCTTTGGATGTGGAAGCTGGTCGAGGCCCAGAGCTTGTGGAGTCCGATGCGCTCGGCGGTGTAGAGGAGATTGCCGCCCTGGAAGATGCTGACGGTGCTGTTGCAGTCGGTAACGCCAATGAGGCTGGCGCTGATGCCTGCCCCGATAAAGGTTTCCAGGACGGGCACGATGTGCTCGCGATCGATCTGGATGACGGCGCCTAGTTCCTCCGAGAAGAGAGCGCCGAGGGTGTCGCGTCCGATGTTGATCTCGAATCCGCATTGGCTGGCGAAGGCCATCTCCAACAGCGTGGCTAGCAGGCCACCGTCGCTGCGGTCGTGATACGCAAGCAGCACGCCCTCGTTGTTGAGGCGCTGGATGATTTCGAAGAAGGCCTTGAGCTTGGCGGGCTCCGGGGTGTCGGGAGTATCGCCGCTGGGGAGTCCGTAGGCTTGTGCGAGCGCACTGCCACCAAGCCGATTCTTGCCTTCGCCAAGATCGATGAGGAGCAGTGGAGAGCCATCGTCGAGCACCTGCGGCGTCAGGGTGCGACGCGTATCGCTCACCGGAGCGAAGCCCGAGACGATCAGCGAGAGCGGAGCGACCACGCTCTTCTTCTCGCTGTCTTCATTCCACGCCGTGCGCATGGACATCGAGTCCTTGCCGACGGGAATGGTCATCCCAAGCGCTGGGCAAAGCTCCATGCCCACGGCGTGGACGGCATCGTAGAGCGCTTCGTTCTGCCCGGGCTCGCTGGCTGCGGCCATCCAGTTGGCGGAGAGCTTGATGTCCGAAAGCTTGCCGATGGCTGTACCAGCGAGGTTGGTGATGACCTCACCGACAGCCATGCGGGCGCTGGCGGCGGCGTTGGTGACAGCAAGTGGGGTGCGTTCGCCGATGGCCATCGCTTCGCCAGTGGTTGCGCCGAAGGCGGTCATCGTGACGGCGCAGTCGGCTACGGGAACCTGCCAGGGGCCGACCATCTGGTCCTGCACTGTGAGGCCGCCAACCGTGCGATCGCCGATGGTGATCAGGAAGCTCTTCGATGCGACCGACGGCATCTGCAGTACGCGGGCAATCGCGTCCTCGAGCTCGATGCCGGAGAGGTCGAGCGGAGCCGTCGTCGCGCTCGTGCGTGTGAAGCTGCGCTCCATCTTGGGCGGCTTGCCGAAGAGCGTCTGCAGCGGAAGATCAATGGGACAGGGTCCAGGGTCCAGGGCCAAGGGCCCAGAAAGCGAACCCGGAGTCGTGCTGCTGCTGGAATCGGTGAGTACGAGGCGCGGTTCGTCGGTTGCATAGCCCACCACGGCGAACGGGCAGCGCTCGCGCTCGCAGATCGCTTCGAACTCCGCGAGCTTTTCCGGCGCGACCGCGAGCACATAGCGCTCCTGCGACTCGTTCGACCACAGCTCCAGCGGGCTCAGGCCGGCCTCTCCACGCGGCACCTTGGCGAGATCGAAGGTCCCACCGAGGCGGCCATCACCGCCATCCTTCACCAGCTCCGGAAAGGCGTTCGAGAGACCGCCTGCGCCGACGTCGTGGATGAAGGCGATGGGGTTGGCCTCGCCCTGCTGCCAGCAGCGGTCGATGACCTCCTGCGCGCGGCGCTCCATCTCGGGGTTGTCGCGCTGCACGCTGGCGAAGTCGAGCTCGGTGTTGCTGCTGTTGCTGGAAGAAGCCGCGCCGCCGCCCAGGCCGATCAGCATCGCTGGGCCGCCCAGCGCGATCAGCGCGTAACCGGGCTTCATCGCGCCCTTGTCCACGTGCTCGGCGCGAATGTTGCCCAGGCCGCCCGCGAGCATGATGGGCTTGTGATACCCGAAGACCGTACCGTTGTGCTCTGCCTCATACGTGCGGAAGTAGCCGCAGAGGTTGGGTCGGCCGAACTCGTTGTTGAAGGCCGCAGCGCCGAGCGGGCCTTCGATCATGATGTCCAGCGGCGAAGCGATGTGCGCGGGGCGCGAAGGCTTGCGCTCCCACGGCTGGGGCGCCTGCGGCAGGTTCAGGTTGGATACTGTGAAGCCTCCGAGGCCAGCCTTGGGCTTCGCGCCGCGGCCGGTTGCGCCTTCGTCGCGAATCTCGCCGCCGGAGCCCGTGGCCGCGCCGGGGAAGGGTGAGATCGCCGTCGGGTGATTGTGCGTCTCCACCTTGCACAGGATGTGGATGTCTTCCTCGTGCGCGCCATAGACGCGCGTCAAGGGATCGGGGAAGAACCGTCCACCGCGCGAGCCTACGATGACCGCGGCGTTGTCCTTGTAAGCGGAGAGCACGCCTTCGCTCGACTGCTCGTAGGTATTGCGAATCATGCCGAAGAGCGACTTCGGCTGCTTCGCTCCATTCACCGTCCAGTTCGCATTGAAGATCTTGTGCCGGCAGTGCTCGCTGTTGGCCTGCGCGAACATGTACAGCTCAACGTCGGTGGGGTTGCGCTGCAGGCGCTCGAACTCGGCGACCAGGTAGGCGATCTCATCCGCAGCGAGCGACAGACCCAGCGCGCGATCCGCCTCTTCGATAGCCGCTGCGCCTCGCGCCAGCACATCGATGTGCGTGAGCGGCTTCGGCTCGCGCGGCGTGAAGAGAGTACGCAGCGCAGCTTCTTCCGCGAAGACGCTCTCTGTCATGCGGTCATGCAGTGCGGGGGCCAGAGCGTTCAAGTCGCTGGCGCCAGCGATGGCAATCACGCGGCCGCGTTCGAAGCGCTGCACGGCGGTGAAGCCGGTGTTGTGCAGGATGTCCGTGGCCTTTGAAGACCACGGCGACTGCGTGCCCATGCGTGGGCCGATGTAGAGATGCTGTGCGGCGGCGATGTCTGCCAGAGCTGCCCCGCCGCCCGCTTCAAGCCCTTGCAGATCGAGCAGCTCATGCAGCCGAGACTCATTCAGTTGCGCACTCTCTGGCAGCTGCAACAGGTAGAGGTAGTGCGCGGCGACGGCCGTCACTGCGGGATCGATCTGCTGCAGCCGCGCCAGCAGCCGTGCGGCCTCAAACTCCGTCAGCGCGGAGGGGCCGGGCAGGATGCGGACGATCGTGGTCTGGGTGTCTTCCGGGGCGTGGGCGATCGCGGCAGGCATAGTCGGGCGGGTCCGTGGGGTTGGGCGGCGGGCCGCCATGCCGGTGTGAGCAGAAGCATGTACTTCGCTTCGCTCAGGATGACAAACTCTCAACAGCGTTCATGGCCCGCAGCGTGAATCCCGCCTGCGCTACACCTGCGCCGTGAGGTTCCGTTCGATCTGGTTCTGCACTTCGATCGACTGCTTCGCCGTGTCGTTGCGTGCCTTCTCCAGCGTCGCAAGATACTCCTGGGTCACGTCGCCGGTGACGTACTGGCCGTCGAAGACCGACGTATCGAAGTACGTCAGAGCAGGACAAGCTTCGGTGATCGATTCCTTCAGGTCTTCGAGATCCTGGAAGATCAGCTGATCCGCGTCGATCTCCTTCGCCAGCTCCGCGACGGTCTTGCCGTTGGCTGCCAGCTCCGAACGCGCCGGCATGTCGATGCCATACACGTTGGGGAAGATGACCGGAGGCGCTGCCGAGCAGACGTAGACATGCTTCGCGCCCTGCTCGCGTACCATCGCGATGATCTCCTTGATGGTGTTGCCGCGAACGATCGAGTCATCCACCAGCAGCACGTTCTTGCCTTCAAACACCTGTGGGATCGGGTTCAGCTTGCGGCGGATGGAAGCCTTGCGCTGTGCCTGGCCCGGCATGATGAAGGTGCGGCCCACGTAGCGATTGCGCACCAGCGCATCACGATAGGGCTTGTTGAGCCGGGTCGCAATCTCCTGCGCGGCGATGCGCGAGGTTGAGGGAATGGGCACAACCACATCGATGGGAAGATCGGCCCACTCGCGCTTGATCTTCGCGGCCAGCTTGGTGCCCATGTTCACGCGGCACTCGTACACACTCGCGCCGTCCAGAACGCTGTCGGGACGTGCAAGGTACACATACTCGAAGAGGCACGGAGCTTTGTCGCGGGCCAGCAGGCTTACGTGCTGGTGCACTTCGCCGTCCAGCGCAACGAAGAGCGTTTCGCCGGGTGCGAGATCGTGGTCGATCTTGAAGCCCGCCACCTGCAGCGCCACGCTCTCGCTGGCGACCATGTATTCCGTCTCGCCCTTGCTGTTCACGCGCGAACCGAAGATCAGCGGGCGAATGCCGTTGAGGTCGCGGAAGGCCACCATGCCCACGCCGGCCACCATCGCGATGACCGCGTAGCCGCCATGACATCGGCGATGCACCTCTTCGACCGCGGCAAAGATGTCGTACTCGTTAGGGTGGACTGCACCCCTGCGAACCAGAGCGTGTGCAAAGACGTTCAGCATCACCTCGCTGTCGGAGGTGGTGTTGAGGTGGCGCATGTCGGTGACGAAGAGATCTTCGACGATGTCGCTGACGTTGGTCAGGTTGCCGTTGTGGGCGAAGACGATGCCGTAGGGCGAGTTCACGTAGAAGGGCTGAGCCTCGGCCACCGACGCGCAGCCTGCCGTCGGATAGCGCACGTGGCCAATGCCGAAGGTCCCCAGCAGCCGGGCCATGTTACCCGCGTTGAAGACGTCCGTGAGAAGGCCGTTCCCCTTGTGGAGGTAGAACTTGTCCTCGAAGAAGGTGGCGATGCCCGCTGCGTCCTGTCCGCGATGTTGCAGCATGGACAACGACTCGTACAGCGTGTGACTTACCGGACTATTCCCGATGATTCCGACGATTCCGCACATAGTTCCTCAACAGGGTTGGGCGCGTAACGCGCACTCGAAATTGCACCGCTGGATTGGATTGCTGGGGTGCGGGAGAAGGTTCATGCCCGTGTCTAAGGATAACAGGGCGTGAACGGCCGTCCTCCCGGTCGAGCAACGGAAGCGCACCACCGCGCCGGGACTATCGGGTCTCCAGGAGCCGGATCTATAGCGCTGGGCCTGTCTTGGCTGCGAAGCATCGCTCGGCTGAGCCTGCTTTACGGCTCATGGCGGGCAATGGAATGAGTATGTTAGACCGCTGCGAAGCCCGCCCGACGAAGCGCAACTCCCACCTCGGGATTCTTCGCGAACGTCTCCCACACAAACGCCGACCGCAGGTTTTCGGCCATCAGAAGGCTGATTCCCTGGTCGATCCCGAGCACATCTGTGTCGTACCACCCCGCCTGCGGATGGAACGCATCGCAGAAGCCATAGCGTCCCCACGCCTTCGCACCGTGTTCGTCCTTCAAGGCGCGCAGCACATGCAGGCAGTCGCCGGGGACGAACGGCAGCGAGCCTGCCGCCGCGTTCGGCACGACCGAGCCGTCGATCGGTCCAAAGCCCTTTGCAATATCCGCGGGCGTTGGGTCCGGCTTCTGCGATCCCGGACCGCCCCACGCGGAGTAGCCACCCTCATAGTCCGAGGCGCTGATGCCCCAGTAGTCGTCGGTGTACGGCTTGCCCAAGCCGAGGCAGAACGCCTTGTGCGCCTTCGTCGCGATCACGGAGTTGTCGAAGTAGTTGGTGAAGGCGTCGCGCTTGCCCCGGAAGTCGAAGTACGCGTGGCTGTACTGGTGCACGAAGATGGGGTCGTTCGAGCTGATGTAGTCGAAGCCGTCGAAGTGCATGCGCGGGCGCGTCCAGGCGCTCCACGTCGCAGGATCGACGGGATGCGTGGGCGATCCCAGCGCGAGCAGGTTGATCATCATCAGCTCGCAATAATGCGCCCAGCGGGCGTCCAGGAATCCGGCTGGCTTCCCCTTCTCCGCGGGCTTCCAACCCATGGAGAACGTGTCGCCGCCGTTGAGCATCCACGGCCAGTCCACACGGTTGTAGATCTTCGTCGCCAGGTCGACGATCTCGGTGTCCTTGTGGAAGTGTGCGCGAGCCGTCAGCACGCCGCAGAGCAGCAGCGCGGTGTCGATGGAGCTCAGCTCCACATCGCTCCAGCGCGCGCCCGTGCCGATGTCGTTGAAGTGGTAGTAGAAGCCATGCTCGTGCGGCAGCTCGTTGGCGTGGAAGCGCAGCGTGCGGCGGACCTGTTCGAGGATCTTTGCGTGCGGAAGATACCCGCGCGCGTCCGCGATCGAGAGCGCGCTCAGGCCGAAGCCTGTCGCCGCGATGGAGGTCATGCGCCGCTTGTCGAGCTTGCCGTCGGTGGCCCACAACGCGCGATCCAGCACCTGCCCGTTGGTTGGGCTGCACTGCTCCACGAAGAAGAGCGATCCACTGCGCTCGAGGTCATCGAGAAAGGCCTCGTCCTGCGGGGAAAGTCGTGCCTGGCTATGCGTGTGCGGGCGCAGGGCCTGAGAAGGCAAGGCAGCGCCCACTCCGGCGGCGGCTATCAATTGAAGTGCTTGACGGCGGTGCATCGTCCGATCGTTCCTCGTTCTGTCGCTTGGAAAGGGATGAGCCGCAGCCCATCCCTTTCGGTGATTCGATACAGAGTTTCCCCTGCCAGAGAAGAGTTTTACTTGCTCACCAGCACCACGGCCATCCCATGCGCCGGGACGCTCAGGTGCAGCTCGCCGTTCTTCAGCTTCATGTGCTCGGCCGGAGCCATCGCCCCGGCCTTGCGCAGCTCAGCGATCTGCTCGCGCGAAGGCCACGCCGGGCGTCCCATCGCATCGTAGGCCTTCAACACGTTGCCGTGATCGGGATCGACGCGCAACACCTCGACGTTCGTCCCTGCATGCTCCAGCTTCAGCGTGAACTCTTTGGCCGGACCGGCGGGCTTGGCGTCAGGACCGTTCTCGGGCGTGTAGTTCGCGCCTTCTCCCGTCGGAGGAGCATAGTTCCACAGCGCGATGGCGAGGCCGTTGCTGGTCTTGGTTGCGAGCGCGGAGTCCGAGTCGACTGCAATCCGCTGGTCGCCCAGCTTGTGCAGCGCGACATAGGTGTTGAAGATCGCCTTGGGAATCTCGCGCTCAGCCATCAATCCAAAGCCGCCGTAGAACGGTGTGCGCACCACGCCCTGCTCTTCGAAGACGTCGGAGAAGTCCCACATGGCCATGTTGGAGATCAGGCCGTCGCACTGGCGGATGGTGTTGGGGAGCCACGCCGCCATGTAGGGCGAGTCGGTGATGTTGGGCTCGTTCGCGTAGCTGGCGTTGTACTCGGAGAAGATGAGCGGCAGCTTCGGGAAGGCCGACGCAGCGATTTCGTCATGCACCTTCTTCACGGAGCGATAGACCATCTGGTCGCGGGGAATGTTCTCGGTTGTGCCGAAGACATCCTTGGCGCTGTCGTTGCCGTAGACGTGTGTGGATACGAAGTCTACAGGTGCGCCGCTCTCCTTGATGTGCTCGAGGAACGGCGTGACCCAGGCGGCCTGCGCGGTGGCAGGGCCACCCACCTGGATGCGCGGCGAGACGCTCTTCAGCGCGCGTGCGGTGTGGTCGTAGAGCTCAAAGTACGTCGGCTGCTTGGGCGCGCCCATCCAGAAGTCGAGGTTGGGTTCGTTCCACACCTCGAACTTCCAGGTGCTCACCTCGTCGATGCCGTAGCGCTCGACCAGGTGCTTCGCGAAGGCCTGGATCATCGCGTCCCACTTGGCGTAGTCGGCGGGCGGAGCGACGTTGGGCCTGTACCAGAAGGCCTGGATCTGCTTGGGGTCCGAGGTCATCTTCGCCGGCATGAAGCTCATCTCGACGTACGGCCGCACACCGTTGGCGAGCAGGCCGTCGTAGATCTGATCGACGTAGGAGAAGTTGTAGATGGAGTTCTTGCCGACGGCCTCGCCCTCCTGGCCCAGCGTCTGGGCGAAGTTGATCACACGGCGATCAGGATCGTAGAGACCGACCTCATCGTTGAAGATGCCGTGGAAGCGCACCGACTGAAAGCCCGTGGCCGCGTGCACGGCGCGCAGGTCGTCGCGATACTCCTCGCGCAGCGAGAGCACGGCACGGCCCGAACCGAAGGTCTGCTCCCAGAAGTGAGGGAAAGGCTTCGCGGGCGCATTGGCATCGATGGTAAGCGTCTGCTGCGCGACAAGCGGAGCCGCGAAAGCGGCGAGGATTGCGAGGCTGGCAAATGAGAAGCGATTCATTGGTCTTGGTGTCCTTGGTCTGTAGCCATTGTGAAGCGTGTGCCGTTGCGCATCGGTCTTGAAGTGGACGGGCACCAACCCGTCCGGCAGTTGTCGAAGCGTCTCAGGGGCCGGGTCATCGCTGGATCCGCAGCAGAACGAGCGCGTTGGTCCCGAGGTTCAATGTCAGCGTGTCGCCTTCGAGGTGCAACGTCTGCGCGGGCTCCAGCGCAGAGTGCTCGTTGAGCTCCTTTACCTGTGCCGGGGTAGGGTACTGCGGTTTCCCCATGGCAGCATACAAAGCCCGCGTGTTGGAGTGCGTGTCGTCGACGAGCTGCATGGAGACTGCAGCATCGCGCGGGATGCCCGTGAAGCGCAGCCGCACGGTCTTCGCTGCAGCAGGCTTGCCCACCTCGTTGAGGTTCCACACGGCAATCGAAAGAGAGCCGTCACTGCGCCGCGTGACGATGACATCCTCCGCCTTGTTCGCGATGCGTTCGTCGCCGAGCTCATGCAGCAGAGCGTAGTCGTAGAAGCTCGGCTTGTTGATGCCCCCTGTGGCGCGCAGGCCGAACTGGCCTTCGAACGGATGCAGCGGCACGCCACCCTCCTCGAAGACATCGGAGAACGTCCAGTAACTGAGCAGCTTCACGTGGCCATCGCAGGTGCGAATGGCTTCAGCCAACGCGGGGCCGACGTACGGTGTATCGCGCAGCTCATCGCGACCGGGCACGTTCCACTCCGTCCACAGCAATGGAAGATTCGGAGTGGCAGAGTGCTCGATCTGCTGCTGCACGTGAGCGGCGGCGGCACAGGTGCGGTCTTCTTCGCGAATGTCCTTGTCGCGCAACGGCTGGTCTTTTCCGAGGAGACGGTCCACGGGCTCGTCGTCGTAGCCGTGGGTGGAGACGAAGTCCACCGGCACATTGTTCTCGTGCGTATAGGCGAGGAACTCGGGAATCCATGCGGCCGCCGCAGTCGCAGGTCCACCCACACGCAGCCTCGGCGAGACACCCTTGATCGCCCGCGCGGTGTGCGCATAGAGATCGTAGTAGCTCTCATCGCGAGGAATGCCGCCCCAGAAGTCGATGTTGGGTTCGTTCCAGACCTCGAAGTACCAGGTGCTCACCTCGTCGATGCCATAGCGCGCGACGAGATGCTGTGTGAGGTCGGAGATGAGCGCGTCCCACTTCTCCATCGACTTGGGCGGCGAGACGTTCTGCTTGTACCAGAAGGGATGCAGCGCATCGGGATTGAAGGCGAGCTTCTTCGGCATGAAGCTGATCTCGACGATGGGCTTGACGCCGCGGGCCAGCAGGCCATCGTAGATCTGATCGACGTAGGTGAAGTTGTGGATGGCGTTGCCGTGCTCGTCTTCGTTGTAGACGCCGAGCTCATCGTGAAGGATGGCGTGGAAGCGTACGTACTGGAAGCCGGTGATCGCGTGCACGGCTTCGAGGTCGTCGCGGTAGCTCTGCCGCAGCGCCAGCGCCGCGCGGCCTGAGCCAAAGCCCAGCTCCCAGAGGTGCGGGAAGGCATGGGCGGGAGCTTTGGTATCGATGACGATGGTCTGCTGGGCATCAGCCATGGCGGGCGTCGCCAGCGCGAAGGTGGCGGGCATGGCGAGCAGGGCGGCGGCGAGCGGGCGTAGCAGCGTTGTCATGGGTCGAGCGGACTTTCTGATCGGGTGTTCCTAAGCTTGGGTGGCTCGACAGGCGAGCGGGGCGCGGAGCGGTCACACGCGGAGATGACGGGTGAAGCAGAAGAGGGTGCGCCACAGTTTCGTGTCGCACCCTCTCCGGGTTGCCGGTTGAGGTTAGAAGCTGAAGCGCGCCTGCAGCGTGATGGTGCGGCCACCGAGTTCGCCGGTGTCCTGGCCAAAGTTGGCTGCCGTAATGTTGCTCGCTACGCTCTGCGGATTCAGGTTGGCAATGTTGAACAGGTTGAACGCGTCAGCGCGAATCTCCAGTCCAGCATGCTCGCCGGTGATGCGGTTATTCGGGATGCCGAAGTTTTTCGCGAGCGAAGCATCCACATCGTGATAACCCGGACCGGTGAAGGCATTGCGACCCAGGCCGGGACGCGGAGGAAGTGCCTGGTTGGGGTTCGGGAAGCCTGTACCGCTGGTTGCTTGCATCGCTGCCTGGTAGTTCGGCACGCTGAAGAACTTGTTCGAGTACGAGGTCACCGTGTTGGCCGAACCGTTCACCGTTGCGGTGGTCTGGTTCTGCGTGCCGGTGATGCCCGCAAAGTTGCTTCCGTTGACGAAGGCCTTGTTGCTATGGTCCTTGCCGCCAGCGCCGTTGTAGTACGGACGCAGATTGTAGTAACCGCACTGCGAGCAGTAGAGCGACTGGCTGATGCCGTAGTTGGGCGAGTACGGGAAGCCGGTATGCCAGTTGAAGATGCCGCTCAGCGACCAGCCGCCGACGACCTTCTCCATCCACTCATGGCTGCCGTGCCAGATGACCGGCTGCCACAGGCCGAAGGCCTTGAAGCTCTTGCCGACGTTGTAGTCCGAGCGGCCGTAGGAGTAGAGGGCGTTCTCCGGGAAGTACGGGTCCTCGTAGTAGGGTCCCGAACCGTCGGTGTCCATGCTCTTGGCCCACATGAACTGGGCATCAAGGGACAGGTGATGCACCAGCGGGTGCTTGGCTTCGAGCAGCAGGGCGTTGTTGTTGCTCATTCCCTCGTTGGTCCAGTCGTCGCCACTGGTGACGAGCGGATTGAGGGTGTATCCGTTCACCACTGCGGGCGCGTTCGGCGTCTCGTGGTTGATCAGGTGACGTCCCTGGCTGCCCTGGAAGGCCGCCGAGAGCACCAGTTCACGGTTCAGCTCATAGTCCGTGTTCAGCGAGTAGTGCTCGGTGTAGCTGGTGGGCAGGTTGCCGTGACCATCGCCGATGATGATGATGTTCGCGTTGCCGGCCGTGGGCAGGTTGGCCGAGTTATAGCTCGTGATCGTATTGGGATTGGAAGCGTAGCCGTTCAGCGAGTTGGCGCTGGAGCTGATGCCGTAGACGATTGCGCCGCCGTTCGTGCCGGGGTTCGACGGGCTTGCAAACGCATAGCTCACGTAGTTTGCCGTGGGAGGGTTGTAGCCCGAGTTCGCTGTGATCGCGATCTCTTCCTGGTTGAAGCTCAGACCATAGCCGCCACGAACGACGAGCTTGTTCTGGAAGACGCCCGGAGCCCAGTTGAAGCCGACCTGGGGACCGAAGTTACCCTTCTGCGCGTTCCACAGGTTGCCGCCCTGCGCGATGGACATGCCCGTGTACGTCGTGGAGCCCGTACCCAGCACCACGTGCGGCAGGTTGTTCTGCTTGGCGTACAGCGGGCCAAGGTAGCTGTAACGGACGCCAACATTGAACGTCAGGTTCGGCTTTACCTTGTAGCTGTCCTGAATGAATGCGCCGAAGAGGTACTCGCGGTCGTCCGTACGGACACCGCCCGGCTTGCCGGTGACGGAGTTGAAGCTGCCCGACTCCTGGTAAGGAGCGTCGTTCAGGAAGTCCCAGATGTTGTAGAAGCCGTAGGTTGGGCGCCCGATGGGGTTGTTCAGGTAATGGAGCGCAGTCAGCTCGCCACCGAACTTCACCGTGTGGCGGCCGGCGATCTTCGTGGCCGTGTCCTTGTAGGTATACGTCCACTGGTTGAGATCGCTGCCCAGCGACGTGCCGAACTGGTTCAGTGACGCGCTCGGAGCGAAGAAGGTGATGTTGTCCTGTGGGAAGCCGACCGGCTCCTGTGGATTATCGGTGATCTCGTTCCAGCGCCAGCCTGCGGCGTTGGCGCGAGCCTCGTTGAGGAACGTAGGCGAGAAGGTATGGTTCCAGATCACAGCCATCGCTTCGTTGATCTGGTTGTGGTTGAACTTGTCGTAACCGCGGGCGCCGCCGTTGTAGCTGCTGTTTCCCTGCGGAACCCAGTAAATGGTGAACGACAGACGGTCACGCGTGGTGGCATCCCAGTCGAAACGACCAGCGTACTGGCGATAGTAGGAGGTCGTCGGAACCGAGGTGGTGTAGTACGCCACATCGGCCACGCCGTCGAGTCCGCCGCCTACGCCAGGGGTCGAAGCGGTGCCGGCAGAGGTAAGATCCTGCTTGCCCACGCCTGTGGTGACGGGCGAGCCGATATCCAGGCCCTGTCCGGAGATGGTGCGGCAGTTGACTCCCTCGACAAGACCGACAGAAGCGCAGGTCTGCGTCGAGGTTGCCAGCGTACCGATTGGAGCTGCTCCCGCGAAGGTGTTGTATTGCTTGGCAATCGGTCCCTGGGTCGTCGCGCTGCGGAACGCCGAGGTCTCGTACCAACCGTTGGAGGTGGTGTTCGAGCTGTTCGGGGAAGCTTCATAGGCGAAGAAGGCGAACATCTTGTCCTTCCAGATGGGTCCGCCCAGGCTGCCGCCGTACTGGTTGAAGCGCGCGTTGTCGCGTAACGGCGTATTCGCGGTGGTTCCGGGGGCTGCACCCGACACATTGCCTGCCGCGTAGTACAGCGGGCGCTGGTAGGAGTTCAGTCCCGGCCGGTGGATCGAGAGGAAGGCGCTGCCGTGCAGTTGGTTGGTGCCGGACTTCGTGGTCACCATCGTCTGTGCGCCGGAAAAGCGGCCGTTCTCCGCGTCGTAGTCGTTGGACACGATGCGGACGTTGTCGATGGACTCTTCGGTCGGGGTGATGATCGTTGTGCCACCCCACACCGCGCTCACTGTGCTGATGCCGTCCAGCGAGATGCTGTTGGAGCCGTACTGGCCGCCGTTGGCCTGTACCTGCGGACCGTTCTCGGTCGGCGCCGCGCCTCCGTTGCCGGAGCCGCCAGGACCCTGATTGCCGGGAGCGTTGTAGACACCGCCGCCGGAGGCCTGCGCACCATCCGAGATCACGCCGGGAATCAGCTGCGACAGCGTGAAGACATCGCGGTTGAACGAAGGCGTGTGCTGGATGTCATTGGCGCTGATCGTGCCACCGATGTTGGAGGTCTCGGTATCCATCGCGGGAGTGGTCGAAGCATCGACCGTCACCGTGGTGTCAGTCGCTCCAACCTCGAGCTGAACGTTGACCGAGTTCGCCTGCTCCGGGATGAACTGCAGATCGCTGAGGACCTTGGACGAAAAGCCGGGCGCCTTCACCGTCAGGGTGAAGTGGTCGGCGGGCAGAGCATTGAAGTTGAACACGCCGCCGGAGTCGCTCTGGTGAACGGTCGTCTGGTTGTTGGCATTGTCCTTCAAGGTGAGAGTTGCGCCGGGAATAACGGCGCCCGTCGGGTCGGTAACCGTGCCCTGGACTGAGGTGCGGAACTGGGCATGGCCCGATGCTGCGCCGAACAGCAGCGCGGCTCCGAGCGGTGTGCTCAGCCACGTGCTACGAGTGATTCTCATGTTGCCTCCGAGAGTTGTGCGGTTGAAAGGCAGGCGCGGGGGAGCATGGCCGCCGGGCGCTCTGCTGCCGATCGGTAAGACCGGTTGCCGCCTTTGGGCAAACCTTTGCCTAAACCGAAACGAGTTGTACGCGCTCACTTACACCAATGTCAAGATGCTGCACGGCAGGCACCCCGGGAGGCACCTGGCGAAACTGGCTGGTACCCCACTGTGGATGCGGGGATTGCCCGCGGCGGTGCGAATTTCTCCACGCCCTGATGCCTTCGTCCAGGTTCGGGAGCCGAAAGAATGGTTTGCTGTGTCAGACTGCTCAGGTGACAGCAACTGGGAAACCCGGGGCGCCCAAGCGTCCGGCAAGTCTGCAGATGATCGCCGATCATCTGGGGCTATCCGCCGCGGCCGTCTCTCGCGTGCTCAACGGCGCGCCGGCGGCCAAGTCGATTCCGAAGCCCACGCAGGATCGCATCCTGGCGGCGGCGAAGCAGTTCAATTACCGCCCCAACGTGCTCGCGCGTTCTCTGCGTCGCGGCCACTCCATGACGGTCGGGGTCCTGCTCCCCGAGGTCTCCGAAGGCTACGCCACGCTGGTGCTCGCGGGCGTCGAGCAGGCGCTGCTGCAGGCCGGGTACGTCTTCTATCTCGTCAGCCATCATCACCAGGCGGAGCGCGTGGAGAACGCGCAGACCATGTTCGTTGAGCGCTTCGTCGATGGCATCGTCGCCATCGACACGGTGCTGGCGCGCCACACTGAGCTGCCCACCATCACCGTCAGCTGCCCGGACGAGCAGGAGGGCATGACCAACATCGTGCTTAACCATCGCCGCGCGGCCGAGCTGGCCATCGACCACCTCTCCGGCCTCGGCCACCGCGAGATCGCGTTCATCAAGGGGCAGGCTTTCAGCTCGGATACGGAACCGCGCTGGCAGGCCATTCGCCATGCCGCTTCGCGGGCGGGCATCACGGTCGATCCACTCCTGGTGGCGTCCCTCGAAGGCGATTCCCCGACGCACGAACCCGGCTACTTTGCTGCGCAGCGCCTGCTTGCCTCAGGCTCCAGCTTCACCGCGCTGTTCACCTTCAACGACGTCTCCGCGATCGGGGCGATCCGCGCGCTGCGTGAGGCTGGCCTGCGTGTGCCGCAGGACGTCAGCGTCGTCGGCTTCGATGATGTGCAGTCCGCTGCCTTCCAGAACCCCGGCCTCACCACCGTGCGCCAGCCGCTGAAGACCATGGGCATGCTCGCCGCAGAGACCCTCGTGCAACGCATCGCTGCGCCGCCGGAACACCCTGCGCCGAAGCAGCTGGTCATCGACCCCGAGTTTGTCGTCCGCGAGTCGACCTGCCCGCCAGCTCCCAGGCGAAAGACGTAGCGCAAGAGCAATCAGCCGGCCTTTCGACAAAACGAGAAGGCCGGTTGAGTTTCCGTGGGGATGGAGACCGCAGCGTTAGGAGGCCGCCGTGACTGCGGGGATCACCGTGGCCTCCGCCGTCGTCGCGTCGGCTGACATCAGGAGCCGGTCGAGGTTGTAGCCGGCCTCGGCAGCGTCCTTGCAGGCGGCTGAGACGGCTGCTTCCACACCCGCAAGCGTCACCTTCGTCGCCTTGCCGGAGACCAGCTCCAGCAGCGACGGAAGCTGCAGCCACACCAGCATCTCCTCGAACGACTCCTTGTTGAACCACGTGGCTCCGCCGGATTCATTCACCCCGGTCAGCCAGCTTACATCCGGATCGGACCAAAGCTTCGGGGCGAGCAGATCGCGCTCGCCCGCATGTTGCAGCAGGACGCGAACCCGGGCAGCCGCCCGCCACGCGTCGTTGCCTTCGAAGCCCAGCACGGCAAAGGCCTCAGCCAGCGCGGCGCGCAGCTTCAGGCGGTCGAACAGCTCCACCGGATGCGCGGGCCACGGCAGGCTGCGCAACACAGCGAAGGCCAGCGCCGGCGCCAGCGCCCGCTCCGAAGCGATGCTCTTCGCGCCAATCGGCAGCATCCTGGACACAACCGCCGGCCAGTCCGAGGACAAGCTGTGGGCCAGCGAGGGCAGAGCCGCGACCGACGCCACCCCCATGCTGCACGCGTCGTGAAAGGCAGATGCAGCCGAGGGCCGCATGCCACGAACGGTCTCGCGATGGTAGGCAGGCAGCGAGTCCACCCACCGCTCGAAGAACGGCTGTGCTGCGGCCGCGAAGGCTTGTACCCGGGCATCGATGCCCAGGTCGGCGGCGCATGTGTGCTCGTGAAGTGCCGCCGTAGCGGAGGCTTCGCCCGCAACCTCGGGCACTGCCGTTGGAGCAGGATCGTTTTCGATCATCGCCGGCTGAATCGCTTTGGCGTCCGTCTCGGTCTTATCTACTGCATCGGTCACGTCGCTGACCGGGCTGGCGGCATCAGCGGCGGAAGGAGCGTCTGGCGTCGCTTCGCTCGACGGTGTCGCGCGGGCGCTGGCCTCCAGCGCTGCTTGCTCCAGTCCAAGGATCGCATCTGCCTCCAACGCATCGCGCAGTGCCAGGTGCATCGGCTGCAGCCGCAGGCTGAACAGCGCTTCGTCGAGGGAGCTCACGCCCGAGCCCGCAAGCTGATCGCACAGGCGGCCCCATGGAGCTTCAATGGATGACCGCAGCTCGCGCCAGTCCAGCAGCACGATGTACTGGAACCCGCGCAGCGCAAAGCCGAGGCCGTGCTCGTGGATCTCCGACGCGCGACGCAGGTACTCCATACCGCTGGCGGTGTCGCGGTAGCCAAGAATCAGCTCGGCGTCGTAGGGCACGCCCAGGCCATCGGCCAGCGAGCGCTGCCGCATCTCGCCGGAGCCCTTGTCCATCGCTGCCACGGAGATGTGGATGTTGCCGTCCGTACCGGTGTAGCTGTTGTTGTAGAGGATCAGGCCGCGCTGTCCATCGCGACGGTTGGAGTACGCGAAGACGTTCTCGTTCACCGTGCCATAGCCGGTCCAGAAGTCGTACAGCACAAAGTGGTCGCTCTCCGCGAAGACCTTGCGCTGCTTCAGCAGCGGAGCCACCTCGTGCATGTGCCGCGCGATGAGGCCCTCATTGGGACGCTCGTCCATCTTTGCGGTCTTGTACTCCATGCCATAGCGCTCGGTGTAGCCTTCGATCTGCCCGTGGCCGAACATCGGCAGGCCTGGCAGCGTGGCCATCATGGTCAGCACGCCGAAGTACTTGTCGCCGGTGCCGAACTGATCGATGGCCGTGCGTTCATCGGGGTTGGACATGAAGTTGACGTAGCGCTTCAGGATGTCGGGATCGAACTCGATCGTCTTCTTCAGGTAGCTGCGGTACTTGGCGTTCTCTTCGTCGCGCAGCATGTTCATGAAGGCCGAGTTGTAGACGCGGTGCATGCCCAGCGTGCGGACGAAGTAGCCTTCGAGCAGCCAGAAGGCCTCGGCCAGCAGCAGCGTGCCGGGCACTTCGGCCGCGACGCGATCCACCACCTCGCGCCAGAACTCATGCGGCATCAGCGCGTCGAACTCCTCCTGCGACATGGCATTCTCGGCGCGCGAAGGGATCGATCCGCCCGCACCCGGAAGAGGGAACCACAGCCGCTGCACGTGGCGCTTGGCCAGCACCATCGCGGCGTCGAAGCGGATGATCGGAAACAGCCGCGCGACATACAGGATCGTCTGGATCACATGCTCGCGCACCGCGGCCTTCGAGTAGTCGAGCTGCGCGGTATCGTTCCACGCGAAGGTCGTGCCATCGTTGCCGTGGTACATGTAGCGGGTCGCGCCGTTGTTGTGATGGCGCACGCGGAAGACGACCGCCGCGTCGGTCTGATCGTAATAGTGGTCCTCGATCTTGATCTCGACGCGCGAGTCCGTAGAGAGGTCAGGACCTTTGAAGGAGTAGCTGGGGAAGGGGCTCTCCCAGCGATAGACGAACGCATCGGGATTGTCGATCACCCATGGCGAATCGATGCCCATGTGGTTCGGCACCATGTCGCTGGCCAGGCGCACGCCGAAGCGCGCCGCCTGATCGCGCAGGTGCTCATACGCGTGGTTGCCGCCCAGGTCCTCGGCGATGCGGTACTCCTTCAGCGAGTAGGCACTGGCGACGGCATCATGATGCCCGCGCAGGCGCTTGATCGTCCGCGAGGCAATGGACCGCTCCCACAGGCCGATCAGCCACAGCCCGGTGATGCCACGGTCCGCCATCAGGCGAACTTCCTCCTCCGGGATCTGGTCGAGCCGGTGGATATGGCGGCCGTACTTCTTGGAGAGCTGCTCCAGCCACACGTAGGTGCTCTTGGCCAGCAGCACGACGTTGGGCATCCACGCCTGGTCGGCGCTAAAGGCCTCGTACTCGTTCAGCGGCGCCTGGTAGTCGGCGGCGTAGCGGCGCACGCGGTTGCCCTGCGCGTCGGTCGTCCACATCTCGTCGTCGAAGCCGACGTACTCGTCGCCGACGAAGCCTTCGTCGCCACGCCCTGGAGGCCCATGGCGGTACCAGTCCGGCGCCGGCGGATGGAAGAGGGACCAGATCGCGAGGTCCTCCTCGCGCAGCGTGTCGATGGCCAGCAGCACGCGCTTCAGGTCCGCTCCCAGCACCTTCGACCAGCGCTCGCGGATGAAGTCCAGCTGGCCGGTGAGCGAGTCCGGCGACTGCAGGAACGGAGCGCACAGGGTCTCCAGCAGCGTGGCTTCCTCCAGCTTGGGGCGCGTCACGAAGTACTCCGGCAGCGCCGCCGTCACTTCCTTGTACTTCGTGGCTTCCTTCAGCTGCTCATCGTTGAAGAGCTCGCGGAAGGGTTTGAACGCCGGGTTCGCGTTGGCTAGCCACAGCATCAGCAGCTCTTCGAAGGCCGCCTCGCGGTTGGGCATGCCTTCGGTGGTGCCCTTCAGCCACTCGGTGGCGGTCAGGTGCTTGCGATAGACCGCGACGTTGGGGAACTGCTCGGTGAAGATCAGCAGGAGCCGGTCGAGCTCCTTCTGCCCGGCCTCGGCGCTGCCCAGGGTCGTGCCCAGCGTCTTCGCGAAGAAGGTCATCGCCTCGCTCAGCACAGCGGGGTCGACCTCCTTGCGGTACTTCGCCACCAGCGCATGGTTCAGCTCGTCGATGAGGCCCATCGCGAACAGCGCCCCGGCGTGCACCATCTTGTCGGGGTCATTCGCCGGGTTTCGCACCTCGTTGAGCTGCTGGGCGAGCTTGCGGCTGGCCGCAACGTTGGCGAACACGATGTTCCCGGTGTAGCTGAAGAGCAGGTCGTCGAGCTGAAGCTGATCGCGGATCGAGCGTGCGATGTGAAATTCCATGCTGGCCTCTTGTTTCGATTGAGCGGCGGTACGGCGGCGTTTGAGCCGCGAAGAAGAGTGCGCGGGCTGCGGTGCAAGGATACTGCGATGCGGCGCCGGCGTCCTGACCGGAAGACAAACTTGCGAAAGGCGAAAGTGACCACACCACCGGGAGAGCCCGAAACGCGTGGAGCCCGGGTTCCCCTGTTGCCTTGGATGATAGATGCACAATCCGCGTTCAACCGTGACCACCCGGATTCTCCGGGTCTTCATCGTAGCGGCCGATCCAACCGCGGCAGGCGCCAGCCCCGTTCACTACGCAAACCATCACAACCTCATACATTCCTTCAGGGCGACATTAGATACTGGGTTCGGAGAACGCATGCGCCCGCACCTCGCCAGCCTCATTGAGGACTTCCGCCGCCACGCCGACCAGCGCGCCGGGGAAACCGCCGTGGTGGAGCATCGCGGCGTGCGCCGCTATGCCACCACCTATGGTGAGCTGGCGGACCTCGCCGGGCGCGTTGCCGCCGAACTGGATCGCCGCGGAATCGTCCCGGGCGACCGCGTCGTCCTCTGGGGCGCGAACTCGGCCGAGTGGGTCGCCAGCTTCTTTGGGTGTCTGCTGCGCGGCGTGCTCGCCGTGCCGCTCGATGCGATCGGCACCCCGGAGTTTGCCGCCCGGGTGATCGCCGACGTGCAGCCGAAGCTCATCGTCGGAGACCGCGAAATGCTTGCGTCGCTCACGACCGGCGTCCCAACGCTCGTCCTGCGCGATCTCCGCGAGAACACACCGGCTGCGCCTTTGTTCGACGTCAGCGACGCCGTCACGCTCGACGCTCCCTTCCAGATCGTCTTCACCTCCGGCACCACCAGCGAGCCGCGCGGCATCGTCCACACCCATCGCAATGTGCTCGCCAGCCTCGATCCCATCGAGCGCGAGATCGCGAAGTATCGGCGCTACGAGAAGTACGTTCATCCGCTGCGCTTCCTGCATGCCGTGCCACTCAGCCACGTCTTCGGCCAGTTCATGGGGCTGTGGATCCCAGCGGTCCTCGCAGCCGAGATCCACTTCTCCGACCAGATGGAAGCTTCGCGCGTCGTCGAGCTGCTCAAGCGCGAGCGCATCTCCGTGCTCATCGCGGTGCCTCGCGTGCTGGAGCTGCTGCGCGCGTATCTCCTCGCGCGATACGAAGGCCTCGCCGCACAGCTGGCCACGGCAAAGTCCTTGCCCGCGTGGAAGCGCTGGTGGATCTTCCGGCGCGTGCATCATGCGCTGGGTTTCAAGTTCTGGGCGGTCATCTCGGGCGGCGCCAAGCTGCCGCGCGAGCTGGAGGAGTTCTACAACCGCCTCGGCCTGGCGCTGGTGCAGGGCTATGGCATGACCGAGACCGCCGCGCTGGTCACTTTGAACCATCCCTTCCACGTTGGAAGAGGCACGATTGGTAAAGCCCTTCCGGGCCGCGAGGTCAGGCTCTCCGACGAGGGCGAGATCCTGGTGCGCGGCGACGTCATCAGCCGGGCAACATGGCAAGACGGGGGCATGCGGCAGAGGGAAGACGAGTGGCTCGCGACCGGCGATCTCGCCGCGAAGAACGACGCCGGCGAGCTGCAATTCCTGGGCCGCAAGGGCGACGTCATCGTCACCGCGGCAGGCATGAACATCCATCCTGCCGACCTCGAGACCGCGCTAGCCGAACAGCCCGGCGTGCGCGCCGCGGTGGTCGTCGCGTGCGAAGGCGCAAATGGAGCCGAGCCCGTCGCGACAGTGCTGTTCAACGGCAGTGATGCCGAGCTCGAGGGCGCTGTGGCCGGCGCCAATGCAGGCCTTGCCGACTACCAGCGCCTGCGCCGCGTCCTGCGCTGGCCGGAGCTCGCGTTTCCGTATACATCGACCGGCAAACTGCTGCGCCGTAAGGTCGCCGCGTGGGCCTGCACGGAGATCAGCGGATCACGCCGCGCGACGAACACTGCGCACGTCGACGAACTCGCCGCGATGATTGCCGAGATCATCGGCGAGACGCCCTCGCGCACGGACGATGCAACGCGCCTCAGTGAGGACCTTCGCCTCGACAGCCTCGGGCGTGTGCAGCTGCAGTCCGCACTCGAGCAGCGGCTCGGCGCCGAGATCGATGATGATGCGATCGCCAACATTGCAACGCTGGGCGAGCTGCGCGCGCTGATTGCGGATGCGTCGGAGCTCTCCAACATCCCAGCACCAACCGTCCGCCTCGTGCCTGAAGACCTCACACCTCGCACCTCTACAGAAAAACAAGCTGTAGAGGTGCGAGGTGCGAGCGGGCAAAGTGCGAGTGCTCCTGTTCCGGCGCTGCCCGCCGCGAACAAGCGCAGCGATGCGATGATCTACCCGCGCTGGCCGTGGACGTGGCCTGTTCGCTTGCTGCGCGTGCTCTTCCTCGAAGGCGCGATGCGCCCGCTGGTCTGGTTCCTTGCTGCGCCACGCATCGTCCCGGCAAGATCAGCGCTGCCGCAAGGGCCGGTGCTGCTCATCGCGAATCACGTCTCGGCATACGACGCTGCACTCGTCCTTGACGCTCTGCCTGCGCACCTCCGCCGCCACGTCGCCTGCGCCATGTCCGGCGAGATGCTGGTCGATCTCCGCAAGGGCCGCAACCAGCCCATCAAGCTGCTGCAACCGTTCGCGCCCATGGGTTACTGGCTCATCACGGCACTGTTCAACGTATTTCCGCTGCCGCGTCATCGCGGCTTTCGACGCAGCTTTCAGCATGCGGGAGCAGCGATGGACCATGGGGACTCTGTGCTGATCTTTCCGGAAGGCACGCGCAGTGCGACGGGCGAGCTCGCGCCGTTCCGGCAGGGCATCGGCCTGCTCGCGCGCGAGGCCAATGTGCCGGTAGTGCCCATCGCCCTCATCGGTCTCGGCGCAATGCGCCAGCGCCGACAGGCGACCGGGAATGCAGGCTGGTTCCGTTCCGGCACGCTGGAGATTCGTGTCGGCGAGGCCTTGTATAGCAGCGAAGACGACGACCCTGCCAGCATCACCGCGCAATTAGAGTCTGCGTTGCGAACATTGATGCAATAGGATTCGCGCGGCGCCAACACACGTGCGTTCATCGCGCCGGACAGGCGAACACAGAGCGCAACGTGATAAAAATGATGACAGGACGTGCGTTTACAGATGCTGTGTGAGCCCTTCTACGATCCGGCCAGGTCCTACCTCGAAAACTTCGATCATGGCCCCTTTGGAGGCTTCGCCGATGGCGCAACCCACGTGGATGCGGGCGAGCCCGAAGCCGCGTTCCTTGGACACAAGGTCTATCTCCCCATCGGCATTCCTGCTGGTCCGCTGCTGAACGGCAACTTCGTAAGAGCCGCGCTGGACAAGGGCTTCGATCTTCCCGTCTACAAGACCGTGCGCACGCGCCGGTACGCTTCGCACGCATGGCCCAACGTTCTCGCCGTGCATCCCGAAGGCGACCTGAAGGCTACGCGCGAGACCCTCGTGGCCGATGAGAACTACACCTCGCCGATCTCCATCACCAACTCGTTTGGCGTGCCTTCATTCGACCCCGAGTACTGGCAGCCCGATATGGCTGCCGCAGTCGCGCACGCCAGGCCCGGACAGGTCGTCGTCGCGAGCTTCCAGGGAACGAAGTCCGATAGCGGTGGCGTTGAGGCCTACATCGAGGACTATCGCGTGGGCGCGCGGCTCGTGAAGGAGACCGGCGCAAAGATCTGCGAGGTCAACTTCAGTTGCCCGAATGAAGGCACATCGAACCTGCTGTGCTTCGATATCCCCCGCGCCGCGACCATCGCTGCCGCCATCAAGGAAGTCTTCGGTGACGATGTGAAGCTGGTGACCAAGATGGCGTACTTCGCCGATCAGGAACAGCTCGCAAGCTATGTGCGTGAGGTCGGCTCGATCGTCGATGGCGTCTCCGCGATCAACACCATCTCCGCGGAGATTGTGGATGCGAACGGCAGGCAGGCATTGCCCGGCGAAGGCCGTCTGATGAGCGGCGTCTGCGGCGCTTCGATCAAGTGGGCCGGCCTTGAAATGACCGCGCGGCTCAAGGCGCTGCGCGAAGAGATGAATTTGAACTTTGCCATCGTGGGTGTGGGCGGCGTATTGAACGCAGCGGACTTCGAGGCCTATCGTCATGCCGGTGCAGATGCCGTGATGAGTGCGACAGGCGCGATGTGGAATCCGCAGCTTGCAATCCAGATCAAGATGGCCCAACGAGAGGAACGCGCATGAGCTTTGAGGTAGCGCAGGCACTGGTTGCCATCGGCGGGGTTGGCTTCAGCCCCGCTGCGCCCATCACATTCAAGTCCGGCATCGTGTCGCCCGTGTACTGCGATAACCGCCGCTTTCCGTTTCATCCTGCCGAGTGGGCGAAGGTCATCAAGGCCTTCGAAGCCGTGCTCGCGAGCGACAACGTGAAGCTCGACGTCGTGGGCGGCATCGAGGCCGCAGGCATTCCTCATTCAGCCGCCCTCGGCTTCGCGATGAAGACCCCTTCCATCTTCATCCGCAAGGAGGCCAAGGGCCATGGCGCGAAGAAGCGCGTCGAAGGCGGCGATGTCTCCGGCAAGCGCGTCGTGCTGGTCGAAGACCTCGTGACAACGGGATCCAGCAGCTTGTCCGCCGTGGAAGCGCTGCGTGCCGAAGGCGCCATCGTCACCGACTGTCTTGCCATCATCTCCTACGGCTTTGCAGAGGCTCGTGAGAACTTCGCCGCAGCCGGCGTTACGCTGCATGCGACGACGACCTTCGAGGAAGTTCTGAAGGCCGCGATCGAAGCGGGCCGGCTTACCGAACCCGATGCCGAGATCGTGCGCGACTGGCTGCGGGATGCCAAGGGCTGGGCTGCACGCCATGGCTTTGCCGCAACGGCGCAGGGAGCGTCCGTATGAGCGCCATCGCCGCCAAGTACGCACGCCGCGTCGCCGCCATCAAGTCTCTCGTATGTGTCGGCCTCGACAGCGAGCAGAGCAAGTTGCCTGCCCGTTTTCAGAAGGAGTCTGAACCGCAGTTCGCGTTTAATCGCTGGATCATCGACCAGACCAAGGAGTTCGCAGCAGCGTACAAGCCCAACACCGCGTTCTACGAGTCGCGCGGGAGTGAAGGATGGCGCGAGTTCGAGCGCACCCTGGCGTATATCCAGCGCGTGTGCCCGGATGCGGTGACCATCTGCGACGCCAAGCGCGCGGATATCGGCAACACCAATCGCGGCTACGTCGAAGGCATCTTCGATCGCATCGGCTTCGACTCCATCACGCTGCATCCATACCTCGGCGGCGAAGCTCTTGAGCCTTTCCTCGCGCGTGAAGACAAGGCTGCGATCATCCTTTGCCGCACCTCGAATCCCGGCGCGAGCGACGTGCAGGACCTCATCGTCACCGACAGCGAAAAGTCGGTGCCTCTGTGGGAGTCGGTCGCGAACAAGGTAAACACCGAGTGGAACAAACGCGGCAACTGCATGCTTGTCGTCGGCGCGACCTATCCCGAAGAGATGCGCCGCATCCGAGCCATTGCGCCGGAGATGACCTTCCTCGTGCCCGGCATCGGCGCGCAGGGCGGCGATGTGAAGGCCGTCATTGAAGCGGGTCTCGACGCGAACGGTGCAGGCCTCATGATCTCCGCCTCGCGCTCCATCCTCTTCGCCCCCGAGCCAGGCGTTGCAGCTCGCGCACTTCGCGACGAGATCAACGCCGCCATCGCGGAAGCCATGGCCCAGCGCGAGGGGGCAACCGATGCTGCGCGTTGAAGGCACGATCGTGAACCATGATCGCGTCTACAACGGCGCGGTAGAGATCGACGAGGTCACCGGCCTCATCGTCAATGTTGGCGAGGCCACCGGCCACAGTGACATCGACACGAAGGGCTGTCTCATCTTCCCTGGCTTTGGCGATGTGCACATCCACGCGCGCGAGGATTCAAGCGGCCTCGAGAGCTACAAGGAAGACTTCACCACCGTCGGTCAGGCCGCTCTGCAGGGCGGTGTGGCGCATGTCGCGGACATGCCCAACAACCGCATCGCTCCGGTCGACGATGCGCGTTACGAAGCCAAGGAAGCCCTCGCCGCGAAGTGCGCCGTGCATGTCACGCTCTACGCCGGCATCGGTCCGCACACGCGTCCACTTACGCGCCACGTGCCCTACAAGGCCTTCATGGGCCCGTCCGTGGGGGACCTCTTCTTCTCCTCGCAGGAGGAGTTGGAGCGTGCGATCGGCTTCTACCGCGGCAAGAACGTCAGCTTCCACTGCGAAGACCCCGTCATCCTCAACGAGAGCAAGGGTGAACCCACGCATGAGCAGCGCCGTCCCGCGCGGGCCGAGCTGACAGCCACAGAGTTCGCGCTCTACCTCATCGAAAAGTATGAGCTGCAGGGCAAGCTTTGCCATTACTCCGTGGGGCAGGGCCTGCCGAAGATCGCGGCAGCGAAGGCGCGCGGCCTGCGCGTGACCTGCGAGGTCACGCCGCATCACCTCTTCTTCGATACGACGGATCTCACTGACGAGAACCGCCCCTGGCTGCAGATGAATCCGCCGCTGCGAGCGCCGGAAGACCGCACCGCGCTGATCGAAGCGCTGCGTAACGGGCTCATCGACTACATCGCGACGGACCACGCGCCGCATACGCACGAGGAGAACGCGAAGGGCATCAGCGGCGTGCCGCACCTCGATACCTACGGCGCCTTCGCCGCGTGGCTCATCAAGGAGCACCACTTCACGCCGGAGCAGATCGCGCGCGTCTGCGCCTTCAACCCCGGCAACTTCGTGCGCGAGTTTCTGCCTGCCGATTGCGGCGAAGGCTTCGGTGTCATCGCTCCGGGCTATGTGGGTTCGCTCACCCTCCTCGACATGGAGACGCCGTGGACGGTGCAGCGCGAAGAGGTGAAGACCAAGTGCGCGTGGAGCCCGTTTGAAGGCTTCACCTTCCCCGGCCGCGTGCGTTCCACCGTGATTCGCGGCAAGGTGCATGGAGTCGCAAGCTAGCGATTGAGTCGTTTCCGAAAAGCAGGTCCTTCGCTGCGCTCAGGATGAAAAGGTAAGAAGATGGAAAAGCTCAAACACGTCCTCAGCAACAAGCAATTCGAAGATCCCGAGCTGCTCGAATACCTCTTCGTCTCCGCCGAGCAGCTGGAGCGTGACGATGCCGCGCGCATGCTCGATCGCGTGCTGCAGGGCCGCATCCTCGCGACCATCTTCTACGAGCCGTCGACGCGCACGCGTTTCAGCTTCGAGTCCGCGATGCAGAAGCTCGGCGGCGGCCTGCTCACGCAGGAGAACGCCAGCGACAACTCCTCCGCCGCCAAGGGCGAGACCATCGCCGACACCATCCGCGTCGTCGGCAACTACGCCGACGCCATCGTGATCCGCCATCCGCAGGAAGGCACCGCCGGCGAGGCCGCGGCCATCTCACAGGTGCCCATCATCAACGCGGGCGATGGCGCTGGCCAGCATCCCACGCAGGCGCTGCTGGACCTCTACACCATTCGTCGCGAGACCGGCCGGCTCGACCGCCTGCGCGTCGTCATCATTGGCGACCTGAAGTACGGCCGCACGATCCACTCGCTGCTGCCGCTGCTCACGCTCTCGCCGGATGTCAGCGTCGACCTCATCTCGCCGGAGTCGCTGCGCCTGCCTGCGATCTATGCCGAGGAGATGCGCCTGCGTGGCGTCAACTTCCGCGAGCTGGAGTCGCTCGATGGCGTGCTGGAGACTGCCGACGTGGTCTACGTCACCCGCGTGCAGCGCGAGCGCTTCGCTACGCAGGAGGCCTACGACGCGGTCAAGGACATCTACCGCATCGACGCCGCCGCCGCGAACCGCATGAAGCAGCACGCGATCATCATGCACGCCCTGCCGCGCGTGAACGAGATCGCTCCTGACGTGGACCGCGACTCGCGGGCAGCCTACTTCCGCCAGACGAAGAACGGGCTCTACGTCCGCATGGCGCTGTTGAAGTACCTGCTGGCGTAGAGCGAGAGTAAATGGCGCGTTGCAGTATCCGCGCAACCGTCAGCTTGGCCAGCACTTTCGGTATGATCGCGTGTAACTGAAGGATGCTAAGCGCGAGGAAGCGACGAACGTTCGCCGAACCCGCGTAGCAACCGCCCGAAAGGCAGGCAATAAAGGTCTATGCAGTGGTCGAAGCTCAAGAGCCGCATAAGGTCCTTCATCACTCCTGAATTGAGAGATCGAATCGACTTCCACGTCACGAGTTATCGCCGATCCCACGACGAGGCGGAAAAGTTGTGGGTGACAGTGGACGGTAGCCAGGTATTTATTGCGAGTTGGTATCAGCACCAGTTTGCCGGAGCCAAACGAACGTCCGCGGGAGCGCTCGCACGGGACGGTCGGGGGCGACTCGTGCGAGATCCCGCGATACCGGCTTCGATAAGGCGCGCGGAGGAGTTGGAACTCCACTTGCCGCAAGATGTCGGTGATTCCTTGAGCGCCTATCTGGACCTTTCCGCAGACGAAGCGCTGCGCTCTAGTGATCCGTTTGTCGTCGCGTTGGCAATGATCGATCGCAGGGTGGGACGCGGACGTTTGGAAAAGGCCAAAGGCCGCACGGGCGAGCACTCGTTGATCCGTTTGTTTTACGAACTGCGGATGAGTGCCATCGCCGAAGCGTAGTCGTGTGCGAACCGGCGCTCTACCGGCTCCGGAAGTACCCGCGAACCCGAAAGGGAACCGGTAACGCCCCGGGGAATCCCCGAAGATTCATCCTGCATTCGCACTCCTGCAGCTTACTTTGGCCTACACTTTAGGCGTCTGCGGTGTATCTTCCCGCGGCCTATAGGAGCAGGTGTGAGCCAGGTAGTCTTCGTGCTGGAAGACGATGCGGACATCTCCCGGCTGGTGCAGTACCAGCTGGAGCGTGCAGGGTTCGTGGTTCGTGTGTACGGGGCCATTGGCTCCATCGTTCAGGACGCAGAGCGTGCCCGTCCGGCGCTCTTTTTGCTCGACGTCATGGTTCCCGGCGGCGACGGCATGGATCTCTGCCGGCGTCTGCGCCAGAACCCCACGCTGAGCGGTGTGCCCATCATTTTCGTTACGGCCCGCGCAGCCGAGAACGACCGCGTGCAGGGCCTGGAGCTTGGCGCCGACGACTACATCACCAAGCCCTTCGGCACGCGTGAGCTCGTCGCCCGCGTCCGTGCGGTGCTGCGCCGCTTCGAACGTCCCGACGTCGGTCCGCTCCCGGTCATCTCTATCGAAGAGATCGAGATCGACGGCAGCGCCATGCAGCTGCGTGTGCGCGGTGAAGTTGTCCCCACCACTGCCACGGAGTTCCGCCTGCTCGACTACCTCGCCCGGCATCCGGGCCGCGTCTTCTCGCGCGACCAGCTGCTCGACGCCGTCTGGGGCGACGCCCGCTTCGTCACTCCGCGCAGCGTGGACGTTTACGTCCGACGCATTCGCGAGAAGATCGAAGCCGACGCCGAAACCCCGCGCTACCTCAAGACCATGCGCGGCGCAGGCTATCGCTTCGAGATTCCCCGCGTGCGTGACGCGATGGCCGTCGCCAGCTAATCGTTTCCGCTGACCGCGTCCGGCGACAGTATCTGCCCGGACCGGTCCTGCATTTTCCTTCAAGCTGCGGCACGCTCCAACCCGGGCGTGACCGCTGGCTTTCTCCTCATTTGGGGTGTTCGCCGCAAAACTATGGGAAGCTTAGACGTATGAGGCGGAGCCTGCTTGCGGCGCTGATGTTGAGGATCGCGGCTGGCACGCTGCTCGTCGTCCTGTCCTCATTTACAGGGCTCATCTGGCTCACGATCGTCGTGGCGATCGTCTCCGTGCTGGTCCTGTCGGTCGTGTGCCGCCAGCTGGTCGAAAGATCTCTTCGCGAGATCACGCCGGGCCGCCCGCGGGTCCTCTACGGCGACTCCACGCCCGAGCCCATGAGCAGCGCGGAGATCGCCGCCCGCCTCGCGCCGTATGAGTCCTTCGAGCCGCTCGTCATGGCCATCGAGAGCCTTCGCGCGGGGCAGGAACGCCTGCTGGGCGAGACCGCCGAAGAACGCCGCAAGCTCGAGCTGGTGCTCGATTCCATGCAGGACATCGTCATCGCCATCGACGGCGCGGGCCGCATCTCCTGGACGAACGACGGCATGCGCCGCCTCATGGCATCGGACTCCGCCAGCGTCCGCCGCGGGCACGCCCTGGTGCAGACCGTTCGCGAGCCCGAGGTCCTTGAGTGCGCGCGACTGGCCCTCGAGGAACGCGTCGTCGCCGAGCGCCCGGCGGTTCCGCTGGTGGGCGGGCGGCTCTTCGCAGTCAGCGCGGCTCCCATGGGCGAGCGCGGCGCCGTTCTCGTCCTGCGCGATGTTACCCGCATCGAGAAGATGGAGCGCACCCAGAAGGAGTTCGTCGCCAACGTCTCGCACGAGCTGCGCACGCCGCTTACGTCCGTCATGGGCTACGTCGAACTGCTGCTCGATGAAGAGCGCTGGGAGAGCGAGGCCGAGGAGAAGTACGGTGGCGACGTCACCGAGACCTCCGGGCCACCCAGCAGCACCCGGCTGGAGTTCCTCGAAGCCATCCTGAAGAGCGCCCGCCGCATGGAGCGGCTTACGGAAGACCTGCTGGTGATGGCCAAGGTCGACTCCGGTGAGCAGAAGCTCAATCCGATGCGCACGTGGGCCAGTACGCTGATTGAGGAGGCCGTCATGGCCACCTCCGGCCTCTTTATGGAGCGCGGCGAGCTTGAGGTGGGCGAGGTCGTCGAGGCCGAGGTGATGGCCGACATGGACGCCATGCTGCAGGTGGTCGGCAATCTCATCGAGAACGCGATCAACTACGGCACTCGTCGCGGCGAGGAGCCCCGCGTGCGCCTCGCTGCACAGCGGTCCGCCGGGCTTTCCGGCTTTGTGGAGTTCAGCGTCCAGGACTTCGGCATGGGCATCGCCATGGAGCATCGCGAACGCATCTTCGAGCGCTTCTTCCGCGCCGACAAGGCCCGGTCCCGTGCCACGGGAGGTACGGGCCTCGGCCTCTCGATCGCTCGGCACCTGGTCGAAGAGCAGGGCGGCGCCATCTGGGTCGAAAGCGACCTCGGCCACGGCAGCCGCTTTTGCTTCACGCTGCCGGAGGTGATGGTCGGAACGGCTGCCGTATCGGTGTCCGATGCCTTCATGGACGAGTCCGACGAAGATGTCGAAGGGGCCTAGACGCCGAGGGGGCCTGGATGCCGAGGGGCCCGGACGTCGAAGACTGGCGGAGCGGCGATGCCGTGCGTCAACGTGACTCTGAGCCCACCTGAGCTGGTTAAACCCGCGGGCCTTGCCGTGGTCTTTAACGGACGATGACTTTCGTTCCGAGTAAAGCGTTAATTTCAAGAAAATGCTGTGGGAATTATGCGCCGGTCAGGCCGAATTCTCCGAACTGTCATAAAGCCTTCTCGCCGCATTCATCCCTGCCGACAACCATAGAGCCATATCAATCGACACGCGGGGTAGCCGGCGCAATCACACCTGTGCGACGCCCTAGCGCTTTGCAACACCAAAGGGGAATCATGAATTCGAAACACGTAATCACCGCAGTCCTGGCCAGCGCGGTAATGTTTACGGCGCAGGCGAAGGCCAGCGACGAGGGGGCCGACCCGGCTCCACAGCAGCACAAGAAGTCTCAAAAGGCGAAGAAGGAATCTGCCGAGCAGACCGAACTCCGCGAGCTTCGCGAGCAGATGAAGCAGCAGCAGAGCGAGATCGAAGAGCTCAAGGGCATGCTCTCCGGCAAGTCGCAGCAGGCACAGTCCGCGCAGCAGGCCGCTTCGGATGCGCAGGCTCAGGCTGCTCAGGCTGCCGCTGCCGCACAGCAGGCCAGCCAGGCTGCTACCGACGCTTCCGCCAAGGCTGAGGCTGCTACCACCGCCGCTACCGCAGCCACCGCCAAGACCGCCGATCTGCAGGAGCAGGTGGTCGGGAACCAGGCCCAGGTGCAGCAGGAGATTCACGAGCCCGGCACCATCCACTACAAGGGTGTCGAGATCACCCCCGGTGGCTTCGTGGCGGCTGAAGGCGTTTACCGCCAGCACTCGGTCAACTCGGACATCAACACCCCGCTGAACTCGATTCCTCTTCCGAGCGCGAGCGAAGGCCACACCAGCGAGCTCAACTTCTCAGGCCGCCAGAGCCGCCTTTCGGTTCTCGTTCAGGGCGATACCGGCAAGTTCAAGCTGACCGGCTACTACGAAATGGATTGGCTCGGAACGGGCACCAGCTCCAACAACAACCAGTCGAACAGCTACGTTCTGCGTCAGCGCCAGATCTGGGGCAAGGTTGAGACCCCCGGTGGCTTCGGCATGTCGGGCGGCCAGATGTGGTCCCTCGTCACCGAAGATCGTAAGGGTACCGACAACCGCACTGAGATCCAGCCCCAGACGATCGATCCGCAGTACACCGTCGGCTACAGCTGGACCCGCCAGCCCGGCTTCCGCGTGCAGAAGCGCTTCGGCAACTACAACACCGGCGCCTTCACCATGGCACTGGCTGAAGAGCAGGCGCAGATCACCAGCTTCACCGCCAACGGCACCAACCCCACCGATTACTTCTTCGGCGGCATCGGTCAGAACGGCGGCCTCTACAACGCGGCCGGCAACATCGGCGCGGGGAACACCGCTGGCACCGCCGGCATCACCACCTACGCGAACAACGTCGTTCCCGACACCATCGTGAAGTTTGCTTACGACGTCCCGACCTTCCACATCGAAGTCGGTGGCCTCGCTCGCTGGTTCCGTGACTACTATCTCCCGGTGACCACGACCTACACGACCCCTGGCACCCCGATCTACACCTACGGCACCATCTACCAGAACCACACCTCGACCGGTGGCGGCGTCTTTGGCGCAGCCCGCGTCTACCTGGGCAAGATCACTGAAGTCGGCGTGCAGGCGATGGCCGGCGCTGGTGTTGGCCGCTACGGTTCGGCGCAGCTTGCGGACGTCACCCTTCGTCCTGACGAAACGCTCGAGCCGGTTCGCAACTACCACGGCCTCTTCAGCCTGGAGAACCACCTCAATCCGCACTGGGATGTCTTCGCCTACTACGGTGGCGAGTACGCTCAGCGCACCGTCTACACGACCCCGGCCGGCAACCTCATCGGCTACGGCCCGGCCAACCTCAGCAACGCGGGTTGCTACAATCTTCCCGCTGCTGTGAGCACCGGTTCGGGTGGCGGCGGTTCCATCTCGGCCAGCACCTGCGGCTCGCCTACGCGCTACATCCAGGAAGCCATGGGTGGCTTCACCTGGAAGCCGATCAACAGCCCCAAGTATGGCCGTCTCCAGTATTCTGCGACCTATAGCTACATCCAGCGCAACCTGTGGTCCGGTGTCGGTTCGGCGACGACCCCCAGCGGCCCGCGTGCGACGGAGCCGATGGTTCACGTCCAGATGCGCTACTACATCCCCTAAACAGCAGGGCCCGGCGAACGTGCAACGTTCGCCGGGCCGCTGTACCTTCTCCGTAAGGAGATTTTGCAGTCCTCTTTGTTTGGTGCAAGGGCGTTTCATCCCTGCATTTTCATCAGGCGATGAGTTGCCATCAGATATGGTGAGCGGAGCGTAGACCTGCTCACACTCAGGAGAAAATCGTGAAATTCAATCTTTATGCTGCTGCTCTGCTCGCCAGCGTTCTGGCCACCGGAGCGTCGATCCAGGCGCAGAACCTCACCGGCGCCGGCGCGACCTTCCCCAACCCGATCTACTCGCGCTGGTTCAGCGAGTATGCCCAGGAGCACCCTGGCGTCCACATCAACTACCAGTCGGTAGGTTCGGGCGCGGGCATCCAGCAGGTCTCCAAGAAGGTCGTCGACTTCGGCGCTTCCGATGCCATCCTCACCGATCAGCAGCTCAAGGATTCGCAGGTCAAGCTCACCCTCATCCCGACCGTGCTGGGCGCGGTTGTTCCGGTGTACAACGTCCCGGGTGTGGGTTCGGACCTCAAGTTCTCCGGCGACGTCATCGCCGACATCTACCTTGGCAAGATCACCAACTGGAACGATGGCCGCATCAAGGCTGACAATCCCGGCGTGAACTTCCCTGACAAGCGCATCCTCCCCGTCTACCGCGCGGAAGGTTCGGGCACCAACTTCATCTTCACCGACTACCTCTCCAAGGTGAATCCTGAGTTCAAGACCCGCGTCGGCGCTGCCGCCTCCGTGCACTGGCCGCTCGGTATCGGCGCCAAGGGCAACGAGGGCGTCGCTGGCATGATCCGCAACACCCCCGGCTCCTTCGGCTACGTCGAACTCATCTACGCCGTGCAGAACAAGATGTCCTACGGTGATGTGAAGAACGCCGCCGGCAAGTACGTGAAGGCCTCCACCGATTCGGTCTCGGCTGCCGCTGCTGCTTCGGCCAAGGTGATCCCGAGCGACTACCGCATCTCCATCACCAACGCGACCGGTGCGGGCTCCTACCCCATCTCTTCGTTCACCTGGCTGCTGATCCCGAACCCCTCGCCCGACTCGGCCAAGGGCAAGGTGCTGCATGACTTCCTGGTCTGGATGCTCGAAAAGGGCCAGTCGGAAGCCGCCGGTATGACCTACGCTCCGCTTCCGAAGAACGTAGCGGACAAGGTTCGCGCGACCATCAACACGGTCAAGTAAACAGGTCGGGAGCGCGAAACGGCGCTCCCGTAACTCCATGACTCGAAGGGGCCTTGACCAAAGATCGGCAAGGCCCTTTCGTAGTCTGCAACGGTTGTCTCCCCCATCTCCGGAATTGGGACATCTTCATCTTGTTCACGGTCTATTCACAGTCTCTTAATAAAGTTAAACACGGCCCGAATTTCCTCGGCCAACTCTGATCTGCTCCCATGGACAATCCCACCCAAGAGATAAAGCCGCTGGTAGAACCGGCCACAGCCGAGAACGCTCCGCTGTTGATTCCCAAGCTGGTGATGAGCGACGTGGCTCACGGTTCGCCGGACTCCCCCGAACCCGCCCGCTCCTCCGAGCCCTCCGTGGTTCGCAAATTCCTCAACGAGAAGAGCTCTGGCAAGCTGGCTGACGGCACCTTTGGCGCCCTCATGCTGGTCTGTGCCCTCAGCCTCTTCTTCATCGTTGGGCTCATCGTGTACGTGCTGGTGATGAACTCCCGGCCGTCGCTGCATGCCTTTGGCTTCAAGTTCTTCACCCACAGCGTGTGGGACCCGGTCTCGGGTGAGTTCGGCGCGCTGCCGTTCATCTGGGGCACCCTGGTTTCGAGCCTTGTGGCGCTGGTGCTGGCTGTGCCGCTCGCGCTCTGCACCGCGATCTTCCTCCTGGAGATCTGCCCACAGCCGCTACGTGCGCCGATCAGCTTTCTCACCGAGTTCCTCGCCGCGATTCCGAGCGTCGTCTATGGTCTCTGGGGCGTCTTCGTCCTGGTGCCGTTCATGCGCGACACGGCAGGCCCGTTCCTCGAAAAGACCCTCGGCTGGACCGGCCTCTTCGTCGAGCCGAACTTCGGCGTCGGTATGTTCACCGCCAGTGTCATCCTCGCGATCATGATCTTCCCGGTCATCAGCTCCATCAGCCGCGACGTCATGCGTGCGGTTCCAGTGAGCCAGAAGGAAGCTGTGCTCGCGCTCGGCGCGACCCGTTGGGAGATGCTGCGCATGGGGGTCCTGCGCAACGCGCGCATCGGCATCGTCGGCGCGGTCATCCTCGGGCTTGGCCGTGCGCTGGGCGAAACGATGGCCGTCACCATGGTCATCGGCAATCACCCCGACATCTCGAAGAACCTCTTCGCACCCGGCTACACGCTGGCCAGCGTCATCGCAAACGAGTTCACGGAGGCGACCGGCGATCTCTACCTCAGCTCGCTCATCGAGATCGGTCTCGCCCTCTTCCTGGTCACCATCGTCGTGAACGCTATCGCCCGCCTTCTGGTGTGGGCTGTCACGCGCGGTCAGTCCCAGAGGCACGCATAATGAGGCACGCATAGCATGTCAGCTCTCCCGAAACGTTCCCCCGGGTCAGAGCGCGCGCTCAAGCTGCGCCGCTCCTTCACCAATCACGTGGTCACAGCACTCTCCATCGGCAGCACGATTCTCGTGCTGGCGCCGTTGCTGCTGATCCTCGGCTACCTGTTCTACAAAGGCGCAAGCTCGCTGAACCTCGACTTCTTCACGAAGATCCCGGCACCCGTGGGTGAGACCGGCGGCGGTATGGCGAACAGCATCGTCGGTTCGGCCGTGGTGCTCGTCCTGGCAAGCCTCATCGGCATTCCGGTGGGCATCGGCGCGGGCGTGTACCTCTCCGAGTACGGCCGCGGCCAGACGCTGGGCAACGTCATCCGCTTCACCGCCGACGTGCTCAATGGCGTGCCGTCGATCGTCGTGGGCATCGCGGCCTACGCGCTCGTCGTCGTGAAGCAGGGCCACTTCTCCGCGCTGGCTGGCGGCATCGCGCTCTCCATCATGATGGTGCCGACGATCACGCGAACCACCGAAGAGATGCTGGCCACCGTGCCGCTGGCGGTCCGTGAAGCGGCTTATGGCCTCGGCATCCCGAAGTGGCGTACCGTGCTCTCGGTTAGCCTGCGCACCGCATCACCGGGCATCATCACCGGCTGCATGCTGGCCTTCGCGCGCGTCGCGGGCGAGACGGCTCCGTTGCTGTTCACGGCCTTCGGCAATCAATTCTGGAGCTGGGATCTTCGCCAGCCCATCGCAGCACTTCCGCTGCAGATCTACACCTACGCCGTTTCACCGTACGACGAGTGGCATCGCCTGGCCTGGGCCGGCGCTCTGGTACTCATTCTGCTCATCATGATCTCGGTGACGCTCGTACGCATCTTCGCCGGGCGCGGCATGCTCAAGGGAGGCAACTAGTGGGAGTCGGCATCCGTGTCGAAAACCTGAACGCGTGGTATGGACCAACACATACGCTCAAGGATGTATCTCTGCACATCCCGGCGAACCGCGCCACCGCGCTCATCGGGCCTTCGGGCTGTGGCAAGAGCACCTTCGTGCGCTGCCTGAACCGCATGCATGAGACCAACCCCACGGCCCGCGCGGAAGGCACCGTGATGATGGGCGACCTCGACATCTACAAGGATGCCGCGCCCGTCGAGATCCGCCGTCGCATCGGCATGGTCTTTCAGCGGCCCAACCCGTTCCCCACGATGTCGATCTATGACAACGTGGCGAGCGGCCTCAAGCTCAATGGCTTCAGCAAGCGCCGCGTCCTCGACGAGATCGTCGAGCGTTCGCTCAAGCAGGCCGCGCTCTGGGAAGAGGTCAAGGACGATCTCAAGAAGAAGTCCGGCGCCAGCCTCTCCGGTGGCCAACAGCAGCGTCTCTGCATCGCCCGCGCCCTCGCCGTCGATCCCGAAGTGCTGCTGATGGACGAGCCCGCCTCGGCGCTCGATCCTGTCTCGACCTCGAAGATCGAAGACCTCATCTTCCAGCTCAAGAGCCAGTACACGATCGTCATCGTGACGCACAACATGCAGCAGGCTGCGCGCGTGGCCGAGAACACCGGCTTCTTCCTGACCGGCAAGCTCGTGGAGTTCGCGCCAACGCATAAGATCTTCACCATGCCATCGGACAAGAGGACGGAAGACTACATCACGGGGAGGTTCGGATGATGCGCATCAACTTTCAGCAGAAGCTGGACGAACTGAAGGAGCGCCTGCTCGTCATGGCAGGCCTTGTGGAACAGGCGATTCAGCGCGCCACCGAAGCCTACTCGACGCGCGACACCGAGCTGTGCGAACTGGTCAAGCTCTCTGAGCCCGCGATCAATCGCATGGAGCGTGAGATCGACCAGGCCGCGCTCGATCTGCTGGCGATGGAACAGCCCATGGCGGTCGACCTGCGGTTCATCATCGCGGTCATCCGCATCAATGCGGACCTCGAGCGCGTGGGCGATCAGGCTGTCGGCATCGCGGGTCGCGTCAAGGACCTCGGCATGTTCGCCAACCTCGACATCCCTGTCGATATCCCCAAGCTCGCTTCGCTCTCGCAGGCGATGGTGCGCAAGGCGCTGCAGGCCTTCATCGAAGGCGATGCCGACCTCGCTCAGAGCGTGCTCACGCTCGACGATCAGGTCGATGAGATGAACCGCGAGGCCTTTCGTTCGCTCGGCGAACTCATCAAGACAAAGCCAGAGATGAGCTCGCAGGCCCTCAACGCGCTCATCATCTCGCGCAACCTGGAGCGGGTGGGCGACCACGCGACGAACATCGCAGAGGATGTCATCTTCTGGGTGCGCGGTGCGGATGTTCGCCACGGCTGGGCTCCCGAAGAAGACTAACTCATCGAAAAGTTTTTACTCCTGCGCAGGATGCAGGCGCTCGAAAGCGCCATGCATCCTGCGCAGGTCTGTGTGCGACAGTAATTGTTGTGTCAGCGGGCACTTACAAAGTTGCCCCTCGCCACGCCCTTCGAATCACTTCAAGACGTTGCCCGTTGGAAGCGGATAGCAAGGCTTCCGACTGCCTGTTGCGATGGCGGCCACGACGCCAGTAACGCAACGGCATGATTCCTGCAGCGACCTGGTTCGCTTTCACAGCAGAGATTCAGCCAGCAACGACCTCAAACCTTCAGGCCATGAAAATGCGTTTCAACGCATGAGGACGCGTGTGTCCGTGATCACTCAGAGTTCCGATTTGGTTGGGGAACTGGAGGGAGAGACCTCGTCCACTGAATCAATTTGCTACATGTGCCGATGAAAGCGTAGGAGCCAACCGTCAGGCCTCCGATATCTCCGGCCGCTTTTGAGACATACACTCCCCGGCGTTGCCTTATTCGTCCTGCGCAAACGCGTGGCGTATCTGCCACCTTCGCGCTATTACCTACACCTCGAACGAGCCATCCTGTCTGCCGCCGTTCTCACCTACCGTCGCACCAGAGAACACCGCATCATGAATCTCCAGGCCCCGTTGTCCTCGCACCAGCCGTCTAGCGGTTCCCAGCCGCTCACTCGCATCGCCTCTGCACGCCTCTCGATGCCACAACCCCGATCGAAGCGGGTAGCTTCGAAGGCTGCGGTCACGAGCGCGTTGCGTGCTCTCGCTTCCCTTGCTGTCGTTCTCAGCGTCGGCCTTGCTCCGGCGCAATCGCCAGTCACCCTGGTACCCGCAAGTACCGTTGTGGGTCACAGCGCGGCGGCAGTTACCGTGACGGTAACCATGACCGCAAGCGGCAACGCGGCATCCCCGGTGGCGCTCACACAAGGCATTGCGAATCTTGACTTCGCCATCAGCGGCGGAAGCTGCACTTCGGGCGCGAGCTATAGCGTCGGCCAGCAGTGCACGGCCACCGTCATCTTCACCCCAAAGTATCCTGGCCTTCGCCTCGGTGCAGTAGTTGTGCCCAATGCGGCTGGCGGTGTGCTTGGGGAAGCGCTTGTAAGTGGCAACTCCACGGGCTCACTCGCCGTGCTGACTCCTGGCAATATCACCACCGTGGCTGGCGATGCTGCCTGGGTCTACAACGGTGATGGCCAGCCTGCGACGTCCTCCAACATCTTTCTGCCACAAGGCGTCGTCACCGATGCGGCCGGTAACATCTTCCTCTCCGACTCGACCAACAACCGCATTCGTCGCGTCGACGCAACGACAGGCATCATCAGCACCGTCGCTGGAACCGGCGCACCTGGCTACACCGGCGATGGTGGCCTCGCGACGTCTGCAGAGGTCAGCCAGCCCTCTGGCATCACGATCGATGGCGCTGGGAACCTCTACTTCGCTGATACCGGCAACAGCGTCATTCGCCGCATCGATGCCGTGACCGGCATGATCTCCACGGTCGTCGGCAACGCGACGCAGGGGTACACCGGCAATGGAGCAGCAGCGTCTGCCGCTGAGCTCTCCCTGCCGCAGGGTGTCAGCTTCGACGCCGCCGGCAACATGTACGTCTCGGACACGGGCAACAACGTGGTGCGCCAGGTCAACACGTCTGGCATCATCACCGCGATTGCGGGCAACGGTACACAGGGCTTCTCCGGAGACGGTGGTCTGGCGACCTCGGCCAGGCTCAATCAACCGTGGTCAACGCTCGTCACCAACTCGGGCGCGCTACTTATCGCCGACTTCAACAACAGCCGCATCCGTTCTGTGTCGGCTGGCACCATCACGACCTTCGCAGGCACCGGCACGATCGGCTTCATGGGCGATGGTGGGCAGGCAACACTCGCAGAGCTCAACGCTCCAGCCGCTCTTGCAGAGGATCCCGCAGGTAACATCTACATCGGCGACACCGCGAACAACCGTGTGCGCGAGGTCATCTCCAGCACAGGGATCATCCAGACGCTCGCTGGCACCGGTAGCGAGGTGTACTCCACCGCAGACGAGGGTCAGCCCGCCAACAAGGTTGGCCTCTACGGCCCATACGCTCTCTACTTCGATCAGGCCGGCAACCTCTTCATCGCGGACATGTTCCACAACCGCGTGCGTGAGATCAGTGCGAACAACACACAGCTCACCTATCCCGACATGAAGGAAGGGAAGATCTCGGCACCCATCTCTGTCGTGATCGCGAACGACGGTAACGCGGATCTGCATCCGCAGGCGTCCATCTTCACCCAGTCGGCGCTGGATGCTGGAACGACCACCTGCGCCACGGGGGTAGCGCTCTCATCCGATTCCACCTGCACGCTCGGCGTTGAGTTCGCTCCCACTGTTGTGGCATCGCCCGACACAGGTTCACTCGTCCTTCCGTCCGACGCGGGCAACACGCCCATCACCATCAAGCTCACCGGGAACGTGCTTTCGGTGAACCCGACGACGCTCGCGCTGGCTTCGAGCGCGAACCCGGCCGCGATCGGTTCTGCCGTCTCCTTTACTGCGACCATCTCCGCTCCGGATGCGACCACAGGCACGGTCGTCTTCAGCGATGGCGCAACGCAGCTTTGTTCCATCACGCTTGGCACCAGCGGCCAGGCCACCTGCACGTCCAGCACGCTGAGCCTCGGCGCCCACACGATCAAGGCTGTATACAGCGGAGATACGAACAACGCATCCGCACAGAGCTCGATCACGCAGCTCATTCAACAGCAGGACACGTTGACGCTCGGTGGCGCTCCCAATCCCGCAACGGTTGGCGAGAACGTCACCTTCAGCTTCACCGCCACCGCGCCCTCAGGCACGCCTACCGGAACAGCCAAGTTCTACGACGGTACCGCGCTGCTAAGCACACAGACGCTCTCCGGAGGCGCTGCTTCGTTCAGCACCGGGACTCTGTCCGTGGGCACGCACTCCATCACGGTGCAGTACTCCGGTGATAACTCGAACGCCGCTGGAACGTCGAACGTCGTCAACGAAGTGATCAACTCCGCGACCAGCACGACGACGCTCGCCACCAGCAACGCAACGGTACTTGTTGGTACCAGCGTAAGCTTCACCGCCACGGTGACGGGTAGCGCCAGCCAGACGCCGACGGGAACCGTCACCTTCAAGGATGGCGCAACGGCACTCGGCTCGGGTACGCTCAACGGCAGTGGCATCGCGGTCTTCAGCACAGCGACGCTCGCGCCAGGAGCCCACATCATTACCGCGGTCTATGGCGGCGATGCGCACAGCTCCTCTTCGACATCCACCGCTCTTACGGAGACCGTCAACCAACTCACCACCACCACGGCGCTGAGCACCAGCGCGAACCCCATCTCCGCAGGCGCTACGGTGCAGCTCACGGCCACCGTGGTCATCGGCTCGGGCTCAACGGCTGACGGCGCGATCACCGGAACGGTCACGTTCACCAACGGCGCCACCGTCCTGGGAACGGCCAGCGTCAACGGCAGTGGTGTTGCGACGCTCTCTACCAACCAGCTCAACACCGGCTCGCAGGCTGTCGTCGCAACCTACAACGGCAACACCAACTACTCAACCAGCACCTCGACGGCTGTCACCGAAGTCGTCACGCAGACGGCCTCCTCGACCACGGCACAAGGTACACCGGCAGCACCCATGGCAGGCCAGACGGTTACGGTCACCGCGACGGTGAGCAGCCCAACGTCTCCACCCAACGGCACGGTCACCGTTACGCTTGGCGGAACGGTTGTAGGCATCGGTACGCTCAACGCGAGCGGAGTCGTCACTCTTTCCGTGAGCACACTCCCCGTCGGCACGGACGTCCTTACGGTGTCGTACGCAGGGAATGCGAACTACTCCGCCAGTTCGAACACGGTCACCGTGCAGGTGAGCGCTGCCACGACGCAGACCGCGCTGCTCTCCAGTGCGAATCCGCAGTCGCTGGGGCAGCCCGTTACTTTGACCGCCACGGTGACCAGCACGGACGCCGGAATCACGGGCAGCGTCAGCTTCCTCGATGGCGCAACCTCGCTTGGCACCGCGACGGTGAACGGCTCGGGCATCGCTACGCTCTCCACCAGCGCACTGGCCTTCGGCTCGCACACCATCACCGCGGTCTATAGCGGCGATACCAACCACGCGACCTCGACCTCGGGCGCGATCACCGAGCGCATCGTCCAGGCGGCAACAGCGGTGCTGACCTCCAGCGCAAACCCCGCAGTCTCGGGCCAGGCCGTAACCTTCACCGTGAAGATCACGGGTGCTGCATCCACTACGCCGACCGGCAACGTCACCTTCACCGATGGTGGTGTGACGCTGGGCACGGCCGCTCTGGATGCTACCGGAACTGCCTTCGTCTCCTCCTCCACTCTTGCGGTGGGTACTCATCCCATCGCGGTCACGTATCCGGGAGACACCAACTACTCGAACGCACAGGCTTCGCTCACAGAGACCGTGCAGAACGCCTCCACGCAGGTCAGCCTCGTTGCCAGTGCGAACCCCGCCATCTACGGCACCGCCGTCACGCTCACCGCGACGGTCAGCAGCAATGGCACACCGGCATCTGGTACCGTCACCTTCACGGACGGAACCGTGACCATCGGCACTGGCACATTGAACGCCAGCGGCGTGGCGGTCATGAGCACGTCGGCACTCACGCCGGGAGTACATTCCATCGTCGCCAACTATGGTGGCAGCGGAAGCACCGGAGCATCAGTCTCCACCGCACTCGCTCTTAAGGTCGAGCAGATGACGCAGGTCGTGCTGGTCTCGAGTGAGAACCCGGCCAACACCCTGGATACCGTGACGCTCACCGCCGCGGTGACCAACGCCGGGCAGGGGATACCCACCGGTACCGTCACCTTCACGGATGGCGCCAGCAACCTCGGTACAGCATCAGTCGGTGCAAACGGCACCGCCGTGCTCACGGGAGTTACCTTCACGGCGGGCAATCATTCGCTGGTGGCGAGCTACTCCGGCGACGCAACCGATCTGCCTGCAACCTCTGCCCAGTTGGTCGAAGGTGTAACCCTTCGCCCCACCACCACCACGTTGACTGCGACGAATGCGAATCCGGCCGATCCTCAGGCCGCCACTCTGATTGCAGTCATTCGCTGGACCGGCCTGGGCTCCACGATTCCCACCGGCTCCGTGACCTTCACCAGCGGCAGCCTCACCCTGGGCACGGCCGCGGTCGACTCCACCGGTGTAGCCACGCTCGACGTCGAGCTGCAGTCCACCTCGCAGACCATCGTAGCCACGTATGCGGGTGACACGAACTACGCCACGTCGACCTCCATCGCGACCTCCGTCGCAGGTGGAGCGGCGACGCAGTTCACCCTCGGCGTCACTCCTGCGCAGGTATCCATCCCCACCGGTCAGCACACTGTCGTCAACGTCACGCTGAACTCCATCAAGAGCTTCAGCGACACGCTCGAACTTGGCTGCCTGGGTCTGCCGGAGTACGCGACCTGCACCTTCTCCAACGTCGTGCCGCAGCTCACGGCTAACGGCACGGTCACGGTGCAGCTCACCGTAGATACAGGCAATCCGCTTGGCTCGGGTGGCACCACCACCTCCTCAAGCCTCAGGAAGCCTGGTATCGGCGCTGGCAGCGAAGGCAGTGGGAACTCGACCGTAGCCTTCGCCATTCTGCCCGCGGGCCTGCTGTTTGGCTTCGGACTGTACAAGCGTCGCAGGCTTGGCGCGCTGCTGGTCCTGCTCTTCGCGGTCGCTGTCAGCTTTGGCGTCACGGGTTGCTCCGGCCTGCACCAGAACACAACCCCGGTGGGGACGTACACCTTCAAGGTGACGGCTTCAGGCAAGGGTACCGGCGCGACCCAGTCGCAGACGGTCACCCTCACGGTCACCAACTAAGGAGCGGCGAATGATACAGCGAATCTCTTCTCTCGCGATCGCCGCTGCCTTCGCGCTCGGTGTCATCGCAACGCCACTCGCAGCGGATGCCCAGGCGCATCCCACGGCGAGCGGCCCCGGCAGTTACCTCGATGCCGGCGGCGGTGTCTCTCTCTTCGAGAGCGACTACGGCCAGCGTTACATCGGTGGCGGCTACGTCAACGTGGACATGCATCCGCACTGGCGCTTCGGCCTCGAGGCCGAAGGCCGCTGGCTGCGCGTTCACACCGATGAAGGCGTGACGCAATCCAACTACCTCATCGGGCCGCACGTGAACATCAAGGAGTTCGGCCCCATGGTGGTCTACGGCAAGTTCCTCGTCGGCGGCAGCCGCATGGTCTTTCCGTTCAACGATGGCTACGGCACGTTCTTCACGATGGCGCCGGGGGGTGGGCTCGACTTCCGCCTTGGCGACCGCTGGACCGTACGCGCGCCCGACTTCGAATACCAGATCTGGCAGGACTTCGGGACCTACGGCTCACTTCATCCCTATGGCGTCAGCGTCGGACTCACCTATCGCATCAACGGCGTGGATCGCTACCCGAAGAAGAACCGGCCGTGGAGACATTGAGTGCAAGTGAGTAGTGAAAAGTGAATAGTGAAGTAAGGCGCGTCGGTATGAGCGCCTTTTTCTTCTCCCCACTATTCACTACTCACTCGCCCCTCAAAAGATCGCCACACCGTTCTCCACCACCAGGTCATCGACGCTGATGTTCAGCGCTGTGCCCAGCTTGCGGAAGCCATCCCGCCATTCGCGGGTCCAATCGGGTGCATCGGCACGATGCAGCATGTCGTTCCAGATGTTCTGCGCCTGCCACAGGTTGATGTCCATTGGGAGCGTGCGCAGGCTTTCGGCGATCGCCAGGGTCTCGTGCAGCACCGCGCCGTTCTGCCCTTCGACTGCCGCTTCCAGTCGAACCATCGCTCGCTTCATCCGTTTGTCCGACGTGTAACTGAGCAGCCCTTTGTCGAGCTGCACATGATCGATCGTGGCCCGGCGAAGTAAGCGCACAATCTCGGCGGAGTCGTACGTGTCAGCCTCGAGTGCATGGCGCAGGCTCGCGTTGATTGCAAAGCCCGCAGTAAGCGCCAGTGCGGGCGGTGCAGCGATGTTGGCCTCGCCGAGGAAGTCCAGCAGCGTCGCATGCTCCTCGTAGATCCGCATCAGAGAGCTTTCCACCTCGGAGAGCGTCTGGTTCAGGATCGATTGCACGATGCGATGTTGTTCGTCGGAGAACAGGGAAGTCAGCGAGTAGAGCGTCCCGCCGAAGAACTCATCGATCAGACGGATCAGCTCCGGAAGGTTCGCCCTGCGCAGACTTCCGCGTGCCTTCTCGGTGAACTCCTGCCAGGCCACTTCATCCGCTGCGGATGAGCGCTTCACGGCTGCAGAAAGATTCTGGTCGCCAAGGTGCAACACCGCGAAGCAGATGGCTTCAGTCTCCTCCGTCACGCGTGATCGCAGCGCAGCCTGGCCCAGCGCGACACGTCCGCGGCCGGAGGTCAGCAGGTCAGAGCTCTTGCGCTGCACGTCAAAGCAGAAGATCTGCCCCGCATCGGGATACGCCCGGAACATGCTGCTGATCGCATAGTGCGCGCCGACGCTCTCCAGGTCGAGCCGCTTCGGCAGCACGTGCCTGCGATAGATCTCCGCTCCATTGCGAAGGTCGGGCACGTTGCTTTCAGCCAGCTCCAGCGCCGCGAGAAAGTCCGCCTCGAGCGTCGCTGCGGAATCGCCAAACAAGGGTGCGGTACCAAAGAGCTTCTGCGCCAGCTGAATGACGCGGCCCGCATAGGCGATGATCTGCACCGTCTCGATGCCGGAGATCTCATCGAAGAACCAGCCGCAGCTCGTGTACATCAGCTGCGTGTGCCGTTCGAGCTCCAGCAGCTCCAGCACGATGACGCGCTCGGCTGCAGAAAGCTCATGCGTCGCATGTTCATCGAGGAAGCGCTCGACATTGTCCGGCGAACGGTCCAGTACGACGTGGATATACGCATCGCGCGCCGCCCAAAGGTCCTTCAGCAACGGAGCCGCAAGGTCTTCGGCCATCGGCGCCGTGCGGTCCCGTAACAGATCGAGCGCATGCCGCAGAGGGCCGCGCCACTTCTGGTTCCAGCCGGGCTTGCCTCCGTTGCAGCCGCAGTCGGAGCGCCAGCGCTCCACGCCATGTGAGCAGGACCACGAGGAGTCGTCGACCACCTCGGCTTCAAACTGGGGTGTGTGCAGCGCAAGGAACTCGCCGTAGTTGGTCAGCCTCGCAAGCCTCTGCTCCTCGATCGTCTGCAGTGCGAAGCTCAACGCCATCTCGCCATAGCGATGATGATGGCCGTAGCTTTCGCCATCGGTCGCGACGTGGACCATCTGTGGCTCGTTCGCTCCCTTGTCTGCGCGGAGTCCGCTCAGCAATCGCCGCGCGAATACCTCGCCCGAGTTCAGCAGGCCCTCAAACGCAATCGCTCGCGATGCCGGCCCGTTGTAAAAGAACACAGCGATGGATCGTCCTTCGTCCAGCTGCACCACGTACGAGCGCGTGGTGTCCACCACGGCGTTCGGTGTCTCGAGCCATGGATGCTCGATCACGTCGTCCGGATCATCGTTGTCCAGCGCAGCGTCTTCCTGCAGCCCGGCCTGATCGTAGTCGGCGTTGGAGTTATCGTCGGCCAGGTCGGTCGCGCGTCGTGCAAACTTCGCCGGCTCCTGCTGCGGCTGCGCATAAAGCGGCTGCAGACGCGCCAGGTCGTCTTCGGACAGTGGACGAATCCGCGCGCACTGGTGTGGTGCAAGGATCGTGAACTTGATCCCTTCCTGCGCCATCAAGTCCAGCACGCTGCGCGATACCGCCGTCTCTGCCAGCCACATGCCTTCCGGTTTGCGGCCGAAGCGATGCTCGAAGTCCGCGATGCCCCAGCGGATCTGCGTGCGCGCATCGCGCTCGCTCGCCAGCGGCATGATGATGTGGTTGTAGACCTGCGCCACCGCCGAGCCGTGGCCGGAATACCGTTGCGAGCTCGCCACATCCGCTTCGAGGATCATGCGGTAGGTGCGCGGCGCAAACTCCTCCAGCCAGCTCAGCAGCGTCGGACCGAAGTTGAAGCTCATCCGCGAGTAGTTGTTGACGATCCGGATGATCTCGTTCTTCTTGTTCTGGATGCGTGACGCGCCGTTGGGCGCGTAGCACTCCGCCGTGATGCGGTCATTCCAGTCGTGGTACGGCGCGGCGGAGTCCTGGATCTCCACCGTCTCCAGCCACGGGTTCTCGCGCGGCGGCTGGTAAAAGTGTCCATGGACGCAGATGTAGCGCAGCGGCGCGCCGTCTTCGGCGGGGGCGGTCTCAGGACGTTTGTTGCGTGTGCGGGCTCGTACCATCGGTCGAACCAGAATATCGTCCCAAAGCTCGCCTTTGTGCTGCACGGACGATTACATTCCATCCAGCAAATATCCCCCCGGCTATCCCTCGGTGTTCCTCCACCGTCTTGGAAACGCGCATGCCGGGAAGAAATCCGGCCGCCGTGTAAGCTCGTCGGCAAGTGCGAGTGTCTATATCGGTGTGCAGGGCAAAACCACCGTTGGGGTGCAAGGCGATATGGCTCTAGCTCAGACCGGAGAGAAGACCTTCGCGGAGCTGGGCTGGTCGGGGCTGGGGTCCGATCCGATTCCCCCATCGGCTGCCACGCCCACGCAAGTCCCGCTCGGAGCAGGGATTCTCTCCTCGGCTGAAGCGCTGACGCAGAGCCAGCGTGGGCGTGTCTTTCGCTTCCTCTTCTATTCGCTGCGCGAGCGCGAAGTCGCCGAGGAGCTTACGCAGGATGTTCTGCTCTCCGCCTGGCGCGCCCGCGAAAGCTTCCGGGGCGATTCCTCGCCCGAGACGTGGGTGATGCGCATTGCGGTCAACGCGCTTCGGAATCACACCCGCACCGGGCGATTCAAGTTCTGGGGCCGCACCGGGAAGGTCGAGATCGGCGAGCTGCTCACTCCGCCGCCGGACCCCGCCCGCTCCGCCGAGCAATCGCTCCTGGCCGAAGAGCGGCTCCGCGCGGTGTGGAGCGCAGCAGAGAGCTTGTCCGAAAGGCAGCGCAGCGTCTTCCTGCTGCACTTCGTGGAGGACATGGAAGCTCGTGAGATCGCCGAAGCCACCGGCATGGCCCTCGGCACCGTGAAGACGCACCTGTACCGCGCCATCGATTCCGTGAAGGCGGCCTTGAAGGTCGCCCCGAAAGAGAGTGCCCGATGAACGAACCAGAGCAGAATCCAGTACCCGCGCAGGACGCCGAGTTCTCCGGCCTGATGCAGGAGTTCCGCGCCGCCTGCGTGCAGACCGCCCATCGCGAATTCGCCGCCGCACAGGTGGCGAAGCAGGAACGCGCCGCTGCGGCGATGCGCGCCGACGTATCCCTGCGCTGGGGAGCCCCTGCGCTCGCCGCGCTGGCTTTGATGCTCGCCGGTGGCGGCTGGGGAGCGTGGTGGTACACGCACGCGGCGCATGCTCAAGTCCCCCATGGACCCCACGACGTGGCGCACGTGGCGAACCCTGCCAACCTTTCCACCGACGCCGCGGCCGTCTCCGATGACGTGCTGCTGAGCGAGGTGCAGAGCGATCTATCCGATCGAGTCCCGCAGGCGCTGGAACCGCTTGCAGTCTCGTACACCAGCAACAGCTATGCCCACTCTGGGCAAAAGGAGATCCAGTAGATGCACATGAAGCGAAATGCAATCCTGACGGGCGCACTCTGTGTGGCGACGGCGCTGGCCGCCGCAGCGCAGGGCCCGGGTATGGGGCAAGGCATGGGCCAGGGCCCCATGATGGCGAAGATGGACCACAAGGGCATGGGCCCCGACATGCACGGTGGTCCCGCCCGCCTGCTGCCTCCCGGCACCTGGTGGCGCGACCAGTCGACGGTGACCGCCATCGGCCTCTCGCCCGACCAGCAGAAGAAGATCGACGGCATCTTCCTCGAGTCCCGCGTGCAGCTCATCCACATGCACGCCTCCCTGGAGGAGACCCAGCTCCGCCTCGATGACACGCTGAGCGCTCCGGCCCTTGACGCAGTAAAGGCTCAAAAGGAGATCGACGAGTCAGCCGATACGCGGGCCTCGCTGGAAAAGGCCGAAGCCCACATGCTGCTCACCATTCGCGGCGTGCTCACCGCGGACCAGTGGACCAAGCTGCAGGGGCTGCGGCCGCGGCACGGTGAACTTCGGCCAGACGGCCGAAAGGGAGTGCATCGTGACGGCCCGCGCGACAACGGTATGCCTCAGCCTCCTGCACCCGGCCAGCGCCCGGATGGTCCGCCCGTGCCGCGGGACGACCAGCAATAACATCAACGAAAGGCAGGCAGCACGTTCCCCACGGGCCGTCTCTCACGATGAGATGGCCCGTTCTTCTACTCCGGCTGCACAACCTTGCCTGCGGCAAGATCGCACGCCCGCCACATGTACCAGCAAGCCACCGAGCTCCACGGCTGCCACTTCTTCGCGCGGCGCATTATCTGCTCCTTCTTGGCCAGCAGATCCGGCGTCACCTTCGCATCCGGCTTCAGGCCCAGGAACGTCAGCGCGAAGCCCTTGCGGATGCCGTAGTCGTCGACCGGCAGCACGTTCGGACGTCCCAGCCGGAACATCAGGAACATCTCCACGGTCCACTTGCCGATGCCCCGCACCTGCGAAAGGTGCTCGATCAGGGCCTCGTCGCTCATCTTCTTCGCCTTGGCCAGTGTGGGTACCGTGCCATCCAGCGTCTTGGCTGCGAGGTCCCGCAGCGCCAGCGCCTTGTTGTGCGAAAGGCCCGCATGCCGCAGCTGCTCATTGGGGCAGTCCAGCAGCTCCTGCGGCTGAAAGTGGATCGGGTCTCCATCGCCATCCAGACCGCAGATGCCGCTGAAGGATTCCAGCAGCCGCCGATGAATCGTCGCGGCAGCCTTGCCGTGCAGCTGCTGGTAGATGATCGACTCCGTCAGCGCTTCGAACGGCGACTGCGTGGCCGCAAGCCGCAGCGTGAACGGCCCGGCACGCTCTATCAGCCTGCCCAGCTTCTGATCGGCCGCCGCCAGCTCGGCAACAGCACGCTCGGTATCGTAGGAAGGTTTGCGCCTGCGGTCTTTGTGAGGGCTCGGCATGGAACAACATCATAGGCGAAGATTGTGCGAAGTAGTTATAACGTTGTTGCAACGGACGCCGTCCGGAGCTATAAAGACGTCATGGCGATCGAGCTGAAGGTCCGCAAAGTCGGCAATGGGTACGGCGTCCTGCTGCCCAAGCAGTTCCTTGAGGAGTCGGGGCTCGAAGAAGGTGCCCTCCTGAGCCTGGAGCGCGTGGACGGGGTCTATCAGCTCAAACCGCTGGACGAAGAGTTCACGCGGCAGGTTGAGGCGTTCCTGCGCACCGAGCCGCTCCATCGCAACACCTATCGCGAACTCGCAAAATGAACGTCGTCTATGTCCGCTCGGATGTGCTTCGGAACGTACATGATCGCCTTATCGAGCGATATGGCGGCGTTGCCGGTGTGCGTGATGAGAATGCGTTCGAGTCGGCGATAGGGCGGCCGAGAAATCTGGCCTCCTATGGTGAAGTCACCTCCATCCCTCGGCTTGCAGCGGCACTTCCGTGGGCAATTCTGCGCAACCATCCTTTCGCCGATGGAAACAAGCGAACGGCTTTCGCAGCGCTGATGATCTTCCTCGACCGCAATGGATATGGGATCAGCTGCACCGAGGTCGAAGAGACAGCCATGGTTCTTCGTGCCGCCGCCAGCGAGATCACCGAAGACCAGTGGACCGATTGGGTAGAGCGTACCGCCGTACTCCTCAAGCCCTGAGAGCTCTTCTCCCCGCCGTATCATCCGATATCCGGTCAGGATTTCTCCCAAGATGTTCCAAGTTGAATTCGGACTTATCTAGGCTGTGTTCGCTGTTCATATCGGCAAAGGGAATTCAAGCGTGACCCACGTCACAGCCAGTCGTGACGCGGGTTTTCTTCCGTTGTGAGCAACCGCACAGACCCGCTGCCCTGGCCGTTGCCCGACCATCTGCCACCGATAATCGCAAGATCATTGGAAGCACCTCGGAACAGCTCGAATGAGTGCTTGATGACGGGTCACTTTCCGCTGCTATACTCAGATTTCTGACCGGCAAGCTCTCATACTGACTCCCCGCAGAGAGCTCATTCTGAACTGCGGGAACGGTCACGGCCCTTGAAGTTCAGGACAACGGCGACCCGGTGCGCGCTTCGGCGCGGCACGGTAGCACAAATGAAGTTTCGATATTGACCCGAAGAGGAAGCGGGACGTACTCATGGCGCAAGTTTTTGACCGCAGTTCGAATGCACTGGCTCGCGCAAGCCTGGTGCTGACGGGCTTGATCGTCATCGCGCTCGGCGTGGCGCTGAACTACCTGCAGCGCTCGCCCTGGGTGACGAAGCAGGGTCAGCGGCCTGACCAGCCGGTGCCTTTCAGCCACAAGCACCACGTCGAGGGTCTTGGACTCCAGTGTCAGTACTGTCACACCTCGGTGGAGAAGAGCGCCTATGCAGGCATCCCTCCCACCAAGACGTGTATGAACTGCCACTCGCAGATCTGGACCAACGCGCAGATCCTGGAACCGGTTCGCGAGAGCTGGGCGACAGGTAAGTCCATCCAGTGGATTCGTGTCCACGATCTTCCGGACTACGTGTACTTCAATCACGAGATTCACGTGAACAAGGGCATTGGCTGCTCCAGCTGTCACGGCCGCGTCGACCAGATGCCGCTGATGTACGCGGAGAACACGCTCCAGATGGAGTGGTGCCTCAACTGCCATCGCGATCCCGCCAAGAACCTTCGCCCCACCTCCGAGATCTACAACATGGCGTGGGAAGGCCCGAGCTCCGACAAGCCTGTCTGGTGCGGTACGACCGGTGCTGGTTCGGCGACAGCGCAGCAGGTCAACTGCACCACGCAGGATCCTCTGAAGTCGGAAGCCTCCCTGGGTTTCCTCGCCAATCGGCCTCAGTTCGCCCAGATGGAGATGCCCGCCAAGCCGGGTGCCGCTACTGACGCGAAGCCCATGTCCGACGCTCCGGCCATGCCGATGCTGCCGATCAAGTACCAGAAGTTCGACAGCCAGCGCGCTCTTGGCTATTACCTGATGGACAAGTACCACATCCGCACCGCGAACGAGCTTTCGAGCTGCGAGGTGTGCCACCGATGAGCATGAGAGACGAAGCCATGGAACACGAGGTGGCCCCGCAGATCGTCACGACCATCGCACCCGCTGGCAGCGAGCGTAAGAAGCTCACGCTGGCCGCGGTGCAGGAGAAGCTTGCCGGAAAGAGCGGCAAGCGCTTCTGGAAGCATCTCGACGAACTGGCCGATACTCCTGAATTTCAGGAGATGGTCAAGGAAGAGTTTCCGCGCCAGGCCGGCGCCGGAGAGTGGGTCGATTCGGTCTCCCGCCGCGGCTTCATGAAGGTCATGGGCGCCAGCTTCGCGCTGGCCGGTCTCGCCGGTTGCACCAAGCAGCCCGACGAGCCCATCTTCCCGTACGTCAAGCAGCCCGAGGACCTCGTCCTGGGCAATCCGATGTACTTTGCGACGGCCTTCCCGTTCCCGACAGGCGCGATCCCCGTGCTGGTCAAGAGCGAGGCCTTCCGCCCGATCAAGATCGAAGGCAATCCGGAGCACCCCGTATCCAAGGGCAAGACCGACGCCTTCACCCAGGCGACGCTGCTCGACCTTTACGATCCGGACCGTTCGCAGTACCCGCTGTGGCGTGGCAACAAGGCTGACTGGGGCACCTTCCAGCAGGACTTCGCTGCCGCCGTCGACGCGACCCATGACGGCACCGGCGTGTACTTCCTGTCGGAGACCATCATCTCGCCGACGCTCGCCGCGCAATGGAAGCAGGTTCAGGCCAAGTATCCCAAGGCCACGCTGGTGCAGTACGACGCCGTCAACGGCGACGTAGCACGCGCCGCGTCGAAGACCGCCTTCGGCGACTACTTCGATACCCAGTACAAGCTCGAAGAGGCTGACGTCATCCTCGCGCTGGATGCGGACTTCCTTAGCGGCAACGCCTTCCCGGGCTTCCTGCCAATGGCTGCGGCCTATGCCGAGCGTCATCGTTACGAAGCCGGCAAGACGATGAATCGTCTGTATGTCGTCGAGACGATGCCGACCGTGACCGGCTACAAGGCGGAGCACCGTCTGGCGCTCAAGCCCAGCGAGATCGAGCACTTCCTCGGCATGATGGCCGACCTGGCCGGCATGGGCCGTTCGGGTGGTGAGGCAGAGTACGACAGCAACCGCCTTGGCGAGATCCGTGCCTACGCGGCCGCTGTCCTCAAGGACCTCAAGGCCGCCGGCGAAAAGGGTGTCGTTGTCGTTGGCCCGCAGAGCTCGGCCTTGGCTCACGCTCTCGCGCACCAGCTGAACTCCATGATTGGCGCAGCCGGCAAGACCGCGGTCTACACCGAGCCGGTCGCCGCTGTTCCCACCGAGCAGGGTGCGGACCTCAAGACCCTCGTCGCGGCGATGAACGCCGGACAGGTCAAGTGGCTCGTCACGCTCGGGACGAACCCGATCTACACCGCTCCTGCGGACCTCGATTTCAAGGCTGCATACCTCAAGGTCCCGAACACCGTCCACCTCGGCAATTTTGTCGATGAGACCGGTGAGCTCGCGGCCTGGCACATCAATCAGAAGCATTATCTCGAGAGCTGGTCGGACGCCCGCGCCTGCGACGGCACGATCACGATCATCCAGCCGATGATCGCTCCGCTCTACGACTCCAAGAGCTCGCACGACATCCTGCAGTGCCTGCTCGATCCGTCGATCAGCGCCCATGATGCAGTGGTTGCGACGGCCAAGACGTACATCACCGGCGACTTCGCGAAGTCCTGGCGCAAGGCGCTGCACGACGGCTGGGTGGAGGGCACGGCGTTCTCGCCTAAGGTCACCAATGCGGCCAAGATGTCGGCACTTCCCGCGCCCACCGTTCTCGCGGGTCAGGATCTTGAGGTCAGCTTCCGCCCCGATCCTTCGCTCTATGACGGCCGCTTTGCCAACAATGGCTGGCTGCAGGAGCTGCCCAAGCAGGTCACGAACCTCTCCTGGGATAACGCCGCGCTGATGAGCCTCAACACGATGTCGAAGTACGGCATCGAGGAGAACGACGCTCTCGAGCTCGAGCTCAACGGCCGCAAGGTGGTTACGCCCGTCCTGATGGCCCCCGGTCATCCGGATGGCGCCGTGACCGTGCACCTCGGCTTTGGCCGCACTCGCGTAGGCCGTGTCGGAGAAGGTGTCGGCTTCAACGCCTACCTGCTCCGCACCTCGGATGCGCCGCTGGCAGCCTCCGGCCTCAAGGTCAAGAAGGCCGGCGGAATCTACGACCTCTGCGTGACCAAGGTGCACAACATCGAGCACCGCGGCAAGTTCGCGCAGCACGATCTCGAGTTCAAGCACCTCGACACCGAAGGCACGTATTCGCTGGCCGGGCACGAGGCGTCGGAGCGTTCGATCATCCGCTACGCGACCCTCGACGAAGTGACCCGCGATGCGGACTACACGCACCACGGCACCTTCGACGCCCAGGGCAAGGCGACTGAGCACACCGTCGTCAACAAGGTGGGTTACAACCCCCAGGGGGAAGCTCCTCCCGACGACGAAAGCTTCTTCCCCGATGCGTGGCGTTACGACCACGTAGAGGTAGTGGGTGCGGAACAGCGTGTGCTCCAGAACAAGTGGGGCATGTCGATCGACCTCAACAGCTGCATCGGCTGCAACGCCTGCATCGTCAGCTGCTACGCCGAGAACAACATCCCGGTCGTGGGTCGCGAGCAGGTCAAGATCGGCCGCGACATGCAGTGGATTCGCATCGATACCTACTTCGAAGGCGACCTCCACTCTCCGCGTGCCCACTTCCAGCCCATGCTCTGCCAGCACTGCGAAAGCGCGGGCTGCGAGCAGGTCTGCCCGGTTGGCGCCACGGTGCACACGCCGGAAGGCATCAACACGATGGTTTACAACCGTTGCGTTGGCACCCGCTACTGCTCCAACAACTGCATGTACAAGGTGCGCCGCTTCAACTGGCTGCTCTACTCGTACAACGGTGAAGACTACGATCAGGAAAGCCTGAAGTTCATGCGCAATCCTGACGTCTCGGTCCGCAGCCGCGGTGTGATGGAGAAGTGCAGCTACTGCATCCAGCGCATTGAGCGCGTCAAGATCGAAGCGGATAAGGAAAACCGCGCGATTCGCGACGGCGAGATCGTTACGGCCTGCGAGCAGGCCTGCCCGACCGGCGCTATCGTCTTCGGCAACATGAACGACCCCAAGGCCCGCGTTACCAAGCGCAAGGCTGAGGAGCGCGACTATCAGGTGCTGGCTGATCTGGACTACCGTCCGCGCACCAGCTACACCGCCGGCGTGATCAACCCGAACAAGGACCTTGCATAACATGGCAACTCAAGGACCCATTCACGATCCGAACCAGTCCGTAGACCGGATGATCGACCCGCGAACCGGCGAGTTCGTCGTCATCGCTCCGGGACACAACTTCCGGACGGTGACGCAGATGATCGCGGATATCGTGCTCACGGACAACACGCCCCTGGCGTGGTGGGGCGGTCTCTTCGTCGCGGCCACCTTCGCCATGATGATGGTCACGGCCATCACCTGGCTGGTCCTCAAGGGCGTCGGTATCTGGGGTATCACGATCCCCGGCGCCTGGGGCTTCGCGATCATCAACTTCGTCTGGTGGATCGGTATCGGCCACGCCGGCACGCTGATCTCCGCCATCCTTCTGCTCTTCAAGCAGACCTGGCGTAACTCGATCAACCGCTTCGCCGAAGCCATGACGATCTTTGCCGTGTGCTGTGCGGGTCTGTTCCCGCTGCTGCACGTCGGCCGTCCATGGCTCGGATACTGGCTGCTGCCGTACCCGAACTCGATGAACGTTTGGCCGCAGTTCCGTTCGCCACTGGCCTGGGACGTCTTCGCGGTCTCGACCTACGCGACGATCTCGGTGGTCTTCTGGTACATCGGCATGGTGCCTGACTTCGGCACGATGCGCGACCGCGCCAAGAACCCCATCGCCAAGACCTTCTACGGCGTGCTCTCGCTGGGCTGGCGCGGTTCCACCCGCCACTGGATCCGCTACGAGTCGGCATCGCTGCTGCTCGCCGGGCTTTCCACCCCGCTCGTGCTCTCCGTGCACACCACCATCTCCTTCGACTTCGCGGTCGCGGCGATGGCCGGCTGGCACACCACGATCTTCCCGCCCTACTTCGTCGCCGGCGCTGTGTACTCGGGCTTCGCGATGGTGCTGACGCTGGCGATCCCGATCCGCAAGTGGTACCACCTTGAAGATCTCGTCACCGAGCGCCATCTCGACAACATGTCGAAGGTCATGCTCGCGACCGGCTCCATCGTCGCCTATGGCTACGGCATGGAAGTCTTCATGAGCTGGTACTCTGGCAGCCACTGGGAGTTCTTCATGATGTGGAACCGTATGTTCGGCCCCATGGGCTGGGCGTACTGGATGCTCATCCTGACGAACATCGCGATTCCGCAGGCGACCCTCTGGTCCCGCAAGCTTCGCGTGAACGTGACCTGGCTGTTTATCCTCAGCTTCATCATCAACATCGGAATGTGGTTCGAGCGCTTCGTCATCGTCGTGACCTCGCTCTACCGCGATTACCTGCCCTCCAGCTGGGGCACGTACCGCGCCACCAAGTGGGACTACATGCTGTTCATCGGAACGTGGGGCTTCTTCACCTTCCTGTTCCTTCTCTTCGCCCGCATCGCCCCGATGATCCCGATGTCCGAGATCCGCATGATGCTGCCGCAGACCAAGGTGCGGCCGGGTGGCGCAGACGCTGAAGTTGTCACGCAGGAGGCGCACTAATGCCTATCCAAGAGGGAGTTTACGGTCTGCTGGCGGAGTTCAACACGCCCACCGACCTGGTTCACGCCACAGAAATGGCGCATCGTGCCGGCTACCGCCGTATGGAGTGCTACACCCCGTACCCGGTCGAAGAGGCAGCCGAGGCCTTGCGCTTTCACAAGACGCGCGTTCCTCTCATGTGCCTCTGTGGTGCCATGATGGGGCTCATCACGGGCTATGGGCTGGAGATGTGGGTGAATATCTGGGGATATCCCCTCAACATCCGCGGCATGCCCCTGTTCTCATGGCCGGCGTTCGTGATTCCCGGCTATGAGTGGACGATCCTCTTCGCGGGTCTCAGCGCGGCGTTCGGCATGCTCGCGCAGAACGGCCTGCCCCAGCTTTATCACCCGCTCTTCAACGCACCGAACTTTGCAAATGGTGCAACGACAGACAAGTTCTTCCTCTGCCTCGAAGCGTACGACCCGAAGTTCGACCGCGCCGCAACGCGTACGTTCCTCGAGCAGTTCAGCCCGGTCTCCGTGGTTGAGGTCGACCTCTAGTCTGGTTCGATCCTGTAGTCCGGTGCGTGGCTCCATGCGCGACCGAAAAGCATTGAAACACCCGCCCGGGGCGACCCGAAGCGAAAAGGCAAGCTAAGAAGGCAAGCATGATGCGTGCGAAGTACATCCCGGCGGCTGGAGCGGCAGTAGCAATGCTGCTGCTGGCCGGCTGCCGCCAGGACATGCATGACCAGCCGAAGTTCTTCCCGCAGCGTGGGACCACGTTCTACGCCGACGGCCGCAGCGTGCGCCCTCAGGTAGCCGATACGGTCGCCCGCGAGCAGCTGCACGAGGATTCGTACTTCTACACCGGTATGATCGCCGGCAAAGAAGGCGACGGACTTCCCCTGGCCCTGACTCCGGAGCTCATGGCTCGCGGCCAGGAGCGCTACAACGTCTATTGCACCGCGTGCCACTCACGCGTGGGCAACGGCGACGGCATGATCGTCCAGCGCGGCTACAAGCCCGCAGGCAACTTCCATACCGATCGCCTGCGCAATGCTCCCCTGGGTCACTTCTTCGCGGTCATGACCAACGGCTACGGTGCGATGCCCGACTACTCGGCGCAGCTCACCCCGGCCGATCGCTGGGCAGTCGCGGCCTACGTCCGGGCACTCCAGCTCAGCCAGGACGCAAAGCCGTCCGACGCTGGCTCGGCCACGGCGCAGAACCTGGAGACGATCGCCACCAAGCAGGGTCTGCCCGCTTCGTACGCCGATCCCATGAAGTTTCCCGGTACGGCGGTGTGGGCGAATCCCAAGACCCAGGAAGATATGACGACGCCGGTTTCGCCCATGGGCAAGCCAGCGGCAGCACCGGCAACAGAGAAGCAGCCCGAAGCTCCCGCAGCGGGGCCCAAGGCCGCCAGCACCAACCCCTAAACGGGCAGGTACAGGCGAGAACACGACATTCAGGCAAGGTTGAAGGCGACTGACGCGATGGCAATGGAACACGGACAAGGCGGAGGAGCGATGGCCCACAGCGACCACGGGCATCACGATGCGCACGGGCATCATGGACCCCGCACCATGCCCACGGTGCTGACGGCACCCGAGGCGGTGCTGGTGTGGCAGAAGCGCGCAATGATCGTCACGGCGGTGTTCGCCGTCATCTCTGTGGTGTTTGCATTCACGGCAGAGGGTCGTCAGCATCTGCTCCGCAGCTACCTCATGGGTGTGATGACCTGCTTCAACTTCGTCGGCGGCGCACTGGCATTCCTTCTGGTCCAGTACCTCTCCGGCGGTAAGTGGGGCGCAATCCTGCGTCGGCCGCTCGAGGCCATGACACGCACTTTCGGCCTCGTTGTCGTGATGATGCTCCCCGTCATGTTCCGCATGAAGGAGCTCTACCAGTGGGCTCGCTGGACGGACCCCCAGCAGACCTGGCAGGCCTACAAGGCCGGCCTCATGACCCAGGAAGAGATGCTCATGGCGAACTCCAAGCACGCCATGCTCAACCCGATCTCAGCCATCATCCAGACCGTCGTCGTCTTCGCTTTCATGGGCCTGGTGATCTCGCTGGCGAACAAGTGGTCCCTGCAGCGCGACGCGGATCCCTCGGGCGGCACATCCGCCAGCTACAACAAGTGGCGCGTCCGCTTCGAGAACCTGGCCGGCCCGTCGACCCTGATCTATGTCATCCTCATGACCGACTTCGTCATCGTCTGGGTCAAGTCGCTGGACATCGAGTGGTCCTCTTCGGTCTACGGTGCACAGTTCCTGGTGGCCCAGGGCTACGCTGTCCTCGCCCTCGGCATCCTCACGCTGATCCTGCTCTCGAAGTATGAGCCGATCAAGACGATGTTCCGCACCACGGAGCAGCACGATCTGGGCAAGCTTGCGTTTGCCTTCACGATGCTGAACATCTACCTCACCTTTGCGGAGTTCCTCATCATCTACTCCGGCAACGTCCCCGACGAAGCGGAGTGGTACATTCACCGCATCCACGGCGGATGGTGGGTTGTGCTATCGCTGGACGTGATCTGCCACTGGGTGGTGCCGTTCTGCATCCTGCTCAGCCGCGACTTCAAGCGTTCACGCTCGAAGATGATCTGGCTCTGCGCCTGGATGATCGGCGCCCGCTTCATTGACATGTTCTGGCTGATTGAGCCGAACTTCAAGGACGCCCAGGGAAATCTTCACCTGGCCGCAAACACCGGAATTCTCTCTTACGTGACGATGCCGATCGCCGTCGTTGCCTGCTGGATGTACTTCTACCTTGGCCAGCTTGCGAAGCGTCCTCTGATCGCCATCAATGACCCGGATACCGAAGAGCTTTTGGAGCCCGAACATGCCCACTAACGGACACGAAGGACACGACATGGGACAGCCGGAGGGCGTGGTCGCGCACGAAGCGCACAAGATCGACTCCGAGCACCCCGGCTACGAAATTCAGGACGTCAACGTCGGTGGCATCATCACCTTCGTTGCCGGTCTGTGCGGATTTCTCGCTATCTTCTTTGTCTTCTGCTTCCTCATGGGTAAGGCGATCAACACCGCCAACCTCAAGACGTACACGGCAGACTACGGCAAGCCCAACCAGTGGACGAAGAGCCTCAGCGAAACCGGCCAGACTCCCCGCGGTCAGAAGATCGAGAGCCTCGCCTCCAATGCCGAGATGGAACAGCGCCAGCTGAGCGATGTGGCGAATGCCTTCCCTTCGCCCCGCGTCCAGACTGACGACGGCGCCCAGGACACGGCTGAGCTGCACGCCCGCGAAGATCTGCTTCTGAACTATTACTCGACCTCGAAGGATCTGCCCCCGGGCACGATCCGCATCCCGATCGAGAAGGCCATGGAGCTCGTCGTCGAGCGCGGTCTGCCCAAGGCGCCCGCAACCGAAGCCGCAGCCACCAAGCCCATGTTCGGGGACTCTGTCCCGACCGTCACCGCTCCACTCACCACCGGCTTCGCCCGTACCGGCTTCGAGCTCCAGAGCATCGAGGCCCGCAAGGAGCGGACCGAAGTCGAGGCAGAGCCCAAGTAGTCCGGTTCGAGAAGGTTGCGACAACGCAGACACGAGCCAGTTGAACTGTTGAACGGATAAGGAAACCAGGTTGAAGCTGATGAGCACAATCCGAGGAGGATGGACAAAGGGAGCGCGGAGTCTTGCGCTGGCCCTGCCGTTCGCTCTGGTGTGCGGCATCGCTACCGCGCAGGTCTCCGCGACCGGCGAAAAGTCCGAGGGTGAGAACGTCGGCGACAACCTGCCGACGGTGCTCGAGCGGGTGCAGGTGACGCAGCACCTCAATGCACAACTGCCGCTCGCCGCATCGTTCACCGACGACCACGGAAACCCCGTCACGCTGGGCAGCTACTTCGACGGCAAGCATCCGGTCATCTTTTCGACCGTGTACTACAACTGCCCGATGCTCTGTTCCGAGGAGCTTGATGGCCTCGTCAGCGCCCTGATGATGGTGAATCTGAAGCCCGGCAAGGACTTCCAGATCGTCATGGTCTCGATCGATCCCAGCGAGACTCCGCAGCTGGCCGCGCAGACCAAGGCCCGCTTCGTAAAGCGCTACGGCCAGCCGGAGACGGCGAATGGATTCCACTTCCTCGTCGGCCAGAAGCCTGGAATTGACCAGGTTACCGACACGGTGGGCTTCGGCTACGTGAAGGTTCCGGGCCCCGATGGCCGGCTGACGCAGTATGCGCACGCCAGCGCGATTGAGATCGCGACCCCCACGGGACGGCTCGCACAGTACTACCTTGGCGTGGAGTATTCGCCCAAGGACATTCTGCTGGGGCTGGTTGATGCCTCCGGCAACAAGATTGGTTCGCCGGTGGCGAACATTTTGACCTACTGCTACCACTACGACCCGCAGACGAACAAGCATTCGCTCATCGTCGCTCGGGTGGTGCAACTGGCGGGCATCGCTACGGTGCTCTCGCTGGGCAGCTTCATGATCGTGATGTTCCGGCGGGACTTGAAGAACGGTGCGGAACCGGCAGTAAACAACGACCGGCGAAACGGATAAAGGCGAACGATGGGTATCAGTCCAGTACTTTGGCAGTTTTTGGTGAAGTGGCTGCACAACGCAGCTCTCTTCCCGAGCGAGGCCTCCACCATCTCTCCGTGGATGGATGCCTTCTACCTGTTTTTGATCGCGATGACGGTCGTTGGCCTCGTGCTGGTGGGCGCGTTGGTCTTTGGCTTCGCCATCCGCTACCGCAAGGAGCGTAACCCCGTAGCGACGCAGGTAGAGGGTTCAACCCTCCTCGAAGCAACGTGGACGATCATCCCGCTCGCGATCTTCCTGATGGCGTTCGTCTGGGGCGCGCTGCTCTACTACCGCATCTACACCCCTCCGCCCAACTCCATGAACATCTACGTGGTGGGCAAGCAGTGGATGTGGAAGTCCGAGCACCCCGGCGGCCAGCACGAGATCAACGCGCTGCACGTTCCGACGGGCACGCCGGTGCAGCTCACCATCATCTCGCAGGACGTCTTCCACTCGTTCTCGATCCCCGACTTCCGCGTGAAGCGTGAAGCGATCCCCGGCCGTTACACCACGGTCTGGTTCGAAGCGACGCAGCCCGGCACCTATCACCTCTTCTGCACGCAGTACTGCGGTACGCAGCACTCCGGCATGATCGGTGAAGTTACCGTGCTGAGCCCGACGGACTATCAGAAGTGGTTACAGCAGTCGGATTCGGGCATGAGCCTGGCGCAGAACGGTGAGCGGCTCTTTGCTTCGATGGGCTGCAACGCCTGCCACAGCGGTACGGCTGCAGCGCGCGGCCCGAACCTCGCAGGCGTCTATGGCTCCAAGCTCACCCTGACAGACGGCAGCCAGGTGCTCGTGAACGACGCATACATCCGGGACGCCATCCTGAACCCCAGCCAGCACGTGACAGCCGGATTCGCTCCCATCATGCCCACCTACAAGGGGCAGATCAGCGAAGAGGGCCTGATCGACCTGGTGGAGTTCATCAAGAATCTCCAGACCAACTATCGCGTGCAGCAGACGCAGATGACCTCTGACAGTGATCAGGCTGCACAACCAACCCCCACTGCGGGGCAGAGCGAGGCGGTGAAGCCATGAGTGCAGCTACGATCGTTACCCTGCCTGACCAGGCAACAGCTACAGTTCCGAAGAAGAACTACATCACCAGCGAACACGGCCTGCTGAGCTGGCTGCTGACGGCTGATCACAAGCGGATCGCGATGCTGTACATGATCTCGATCACGTTCTTCTTCTTCATCGGCGGAGCCTTCGCGGGCCTCATCCGCCTCGAGCTCCTGACTCCGCAGTCGGATCTCGTTGCTGCCGATACCTACAACAAGTTCTTCACGATGCACGGTATCGTGATGGTCTTCCTGTTCCTGGTGCCTTCGGTCCCGGCCACGCTCGGAAACTTCCTGATCCCGATCATGATCGGCGCGAAGGATCTGGCGTTCCCGAAGATCAACCTGCTGAGCTGGTACCTGTACATGATCGGCGGCACGCTGACCTTGTCGGCGCTGGTGCTCGGCGGTGTAGACACTGGCTGGACCTTCACGACCCCGCTCTCGACGCACTACCTAAACACGCACGTCATCACGGCCGCGCTGGCCATCTTCATCGCGGGATTCAGCTCGATCTTCACGGGCCTGAACTTCATCGTGACGCTGCACCGCATGCGCTGCCCGGGAATGACCTGGTTCCGGATGCCGCTGTTCTGCTGGTCGAACTACGCAGCGAGCCTGCTGATGGTTCTCGGCACCCCGGTGCTCGCCATCGCAATCGTGCTGGTCTTTCTGGAGCGTGTCTTCGGCGTCGGCGTGTTCGATCCTGCCAAGGGTGGAGATCCGCTGCTCTTCCAGCATCTCTTCTGGTTCTACTCGCACCCTGCCGTGTACATCATGATTCTGCCGGGCATGGGCGTGATCTCGGAGGTCATCTCGACCTTCAGCCGCAAGCGGGTCTTCGGCTACACCGCCGTCGCCTTCAGCTCCGTGGCCATCGCGCTCTTCGGCTTCTTCGTGTGGGAACACCACATGTTCATCATGGGTGTCTCCAACTACTCGGCGCTGGTCTTCTCCCTGCTGACGATGCTTGTGGCTGTACCTTCCGCCATCAAGATCTTCAACTGGGCCTTCACGCTGCAGAAGGGTTCGATCACCTTCGAGACCCCCATGCTGTATGCCTTCGGCTTCATGGGCCTGTTCACCATCGGCGGTCTCACGGGTGTCTTCCTCGGCGTGCTGGGTATGGACATCCACCTTACCGAGACCTACTTCATCGTGGCGCACTTCCACTTCGTCATGGTGGGCGGCATGCTGATGGCGTTCCTCTCGGGTGTCCACTTCTGGTGGCCCAAGATGACCGGCCGCATGTATCCGGAGTCGCTCTCGAAGCTCGCCGCAGTCGTCACGTTCATCGGCTTCATCCTCACCTTCATGCCGCAGTTCATCCTGGGCTACCTCGGCATGCCGCGTCGGTACGCTGCGTACCCGCCTGAGTTCCAGGTGCTCAACGTCTTCTCGACCGCGGGCGCTACGATCCTCGGCGTGGGCTACATGCTCCCGATGCTGTACCTCGCGTGGAGCCTGAAGTACGGTGCTGTCGCCGGCAACAACCCGTGGCAGGCCACGGGCCTCGAGTGGCAGATCCAGTCGCCACCCCTCACTGAGAACTTTGTCGAGACGCCCATCATGGACCATGAAGCGTACGACTACGAGTGGCTCGAGAAGCAGCAGACCGAAGGAGCCAAGTACATTGGATAACTCGTTCTCCGCCCCGCATTACGACGACACGGAGCCGTTGATCGTGCACGTGCCAGCGCTTGAGCACCACTCGACGCCGCAGCATCGTCACCACTTCGAGACCGAAGAGCAGCAGCGCGAAGCCGGCAGCTTCGGGATGTGGCTCTTCCTGCTGACCGAAATCATGTTCTTCGGCGGCATGTTCTTCGCCTACCTGCTGTATCGCAACTGGTACTACCCGGCGTTCGCCGCCGCGTCGAACCAGCTGAGCGTACCGCTGGGAGCGATCAACACGGCCATCCTCATCACGTCGGGCTTCGCGATGGCGCTGGGCGTGTACTACGCCGAGATCCGCGATCGTAAGAAGCTGGTCTTTGCGCTCGTCCTCACCACCGTATTCGGCCTCGCCTTCCTCGGCGTGAAGTACTTCGAATACAAGGAAAAGTACGAGCTGCACCACATCCCGGGTGACAAGTTCAGCGTTGCGATGTTCGTCAACCCGCACGCCTATGAGCTGACCAAGGATGAGCCACCGCTGGCTCCGGACATGGCCGAAAAGACCCAGGTCTTCTTCTTCCTGTACTTCGCCATGACCGGTATGCATGCTCTCCATATGATCATCGGGCTCGGCCTGCTCGTATGGCTCATCGCTCGCGCGCGCCGTGGAGATTTCAGTACCGGCTACGTCGCACCGATTGAGAACTTCGGCCTCTACTGGCACTTCGTCGATATCGTGTGGATCTTCCTGTTCCCGCTTCTCTACCTGATCAATCGACATCCGCTCAAGTAGAGCGCGTCACGACCAGAGAGCAGCTTAGACTTGGCAGTTTGGAGAGGGAAAGATGTCAGAACACCACATTGGCGCGCATGATCCGCTGAACGTCACCAACCCGGAGCACGCCGATCATCACATCGTCTCACCGGGGCAGTACGTACTTGTCTACGTCACGCTGCTGATTCTCACCGGCGTCACGGTCGGAGCGGCGTACATCCCGCTTGGCGTATTCAACCCCGTCGTGGCGTTGCTCATCGCCTGCATCAAGGGCGCCGTCGTGATCCTGTTCTTCATGCACGCGATCTATCAGTCGCGACTCATCAAGCTCACGATCGGTTCAGGTTTCTTCCTGTTCCTCGTGTTGATCATGATGACGATGCTCGATTACATGAGTCGCGCCTGGGGCGCCTGGTAAACGATCCAACGGCGGCTCCCGTCTCTATACGAGACAGGAGCCGCTTTTTGCGTTCTGGCGCTCCGCAGAAACGGGGATTCGCCCCTGTGGCGTAGATGGGTGCTCCCGCTCCAGTTCCGCCCTCGGCCTCGCCTCCGATCCCATCACGGATTCTGTTCGTGTCGCGCGATCCCGTCGCGCATCAGCTCGGGGGCAGCACCACCTACGCGTTGAACCTCGTGGCGGCCCTCATCTCGCTGGGGGCGGAGGTCACGGTCCTTGTCACGCTGAGTGCCAGTCGTTCTCCTCGGCCCTTCTTCCGGCTCAAGACTCACTATCCCGTTGGCACCAGGGTTCGTGTTCCGGGCTATCTGCGGCTCGGCACGCTGTACCTCCGCGCGTGGGCGCCCCGCCCTTGGGCCAGGCTTTTGCAGCGCATCGCCGCCCGCAAGCACACCTTCGAGCCCATCGCGGCCTTCGCGCGGGTTCTGTTTGACGACAGCATCTGTGGCTACGCCTGGGACCTCACGCCGCCGACGTCCGGCGAGCGCGAACTCCTCCATCGTGCCGTTGAGCAGGTGCAGCCCACCACGCTCCTCGCCAACTATGCCTATTGGGGAGACGCCCTCGCTGAGCTGCCGCTCTCTTCCTCCACGCACCGCCGCCCCAAGCGCGTCATCCTCATGCACGATCTCCTGGCCGCGCGGGTTCGCAGCTTCGAGTCGAAGGGGCGGGAACTGGACTGTCCTTACATCTCGGAGGCCACCGAGCTCCGCTGGCTCGATGGAGCCGATACGCTGCTCGCCGCCCAGGGTCGGGAGGCCGAAGCGATCGCCTCCAAAGTCCACGGAACCGTTCTGGTCCTCCCGGTGACGATGACGCCGCATGCTCCGGAGCCACACCCCGAGCCCGGCTTATGCCTCTTCGTCGGCTCCCGGATCGCACCGAACGAATCGGCGCTGGCCTGGCTTCTGGACGAAGTCTGGCGTCTGGTGCGCGAGGCCCTTCCGCACGCACGGCTGCAGATCGTTGGCGCTGTCGCTCAGGTCGTGCCGCAGCCTGCGCCCGCTGGCGTACAGCCGCTCGGCCTTGTGGAGGACATCGCCGCACCCTACCATCGTGCCTCGGTCTGCCTCATTCCGCTGCTCATCGGCAGCGGCATCAAGATCAAGCTGCTTGAAGCGCTCAGCTACGGCAAGGCCACGGTCACGACACCCGTCGGGATCGAGGGGCTGGAGACGGTGGTCAACGGTGCGGTCGTGTTGGCGGCCAACCCGCAGGACTTCGCTGCGGCCATCGTCAAGCTGCTTGGCGATTCCACCGCCCGCGCCCAGCTGGAGCAGCGCGCCTACGCGCTCGCACAGCAGCAGTTCGATCCGCGTCGCCAGCTGGATTCCGCATTCCTTGACGCCGTGTTGTGACGGGATCTGGGAATTATTGGGCGAACGCTATTCCGCCTCGCGCCCATATCGAGGCGGCAGCGGCTCGCGGCGCCGCCTACGGTTATCAGCAATGGCGGCGATAACGGCCCACGTCCCCCACGCGAACATCGCAAGGAACATGGCGACAACGAGCCAATACCATCCGAGGAAGTCCCATGCGTTCCGTAGCGCGCTCACGACCGCCATATTGGCATACCCGTAGTCCCGAAGCAACTGATGGTTACCGAATGTGCGTGCCCGGCGGCGTGACCTTCACGACGTTGGCTCCGCAGCTATGAAGCCCATGACAGGCGATCGGCCGCAGGTCCTTGGAGAGACAAACTTCGATCGCCGTCAGGTTGTTGCGTCCGCAGCTTAGCAGGATGCTGCCTTGCGGGTAGCCTGGGTTCGCCGAGTAGAAGTCGCCCAGAATCTGCGCCGGCGGCAGCATCAGCTCGCGCTCCATGTGCTGGAACTCCGCCGGCACCCTGACCGACCTGTAGGCCTGATGCTCCATACCGAAAAAGCGCTCCGGCCCCACCGCGGAGCACGTGCCATGCTTGTCCCACTCATGCTGCAGGAGTGCAAGATCCGGCGTGACATCGAGGTTCTTCGCGAGGTCGCGCGGCCCTGCCTCATGGCTGCAGAACACCGGGTAGCTGCCGTCGTTGTTCTGCGGCCACAGTCCGTGCAGGATGAAGCCATCGCGCGCCGCGCATTGCGGCGACGTGCCCTGGATCGCACAGAACTCCGGCGACCACGAAAGGTTCATCAGGTAGAAGTCAAAGTGCCCCGGAGCATCCGGGTGCTGCGCCAGCGCGCGCGGAGCCAGCGTGGTGGCGACCATCAAAACCAGTGCGGCGACAAAGCTGTACAGACGGATGCGATTCATGGGCTCCCCTCAATGCTGAAACGTTCAAGCCGATGCACCCATCATAGGCGAGCCTCATCGCCGGTCCGCCTTCACAGATCTCCAACGACCGCCACGTTATGCTGGAGGGCATGAGTGAAGGCGTATCAACGCAACTGAACCCCGAAGCAACACCGCGCAAGAGCCTGGCTGTCTTCTGCTCCTCAGTCAACGGAGCGCAGCCCGTCTACCGCGAGGTGGCCCAAGAGCTTGGCCGCGCCATGGCGGCGCGCAACATCGGCCTCATCTACGGCGGAGCGAAGGTCGGCCTCATGGGCGCCGTCGCGGACTCCGCGCTGGCCGCCGGTGGCCACGTCGTCGGTGTCATTCCCCACGTCCTCGTGGATATGGAGGTCGCGCACGATGGCATCTCCGAGCTGCACGTCACCAGCACCATGCACACACGCAAGGCGCTCATGGCGGAGAAGGCCGATGCGTTCCTCGCGCTTCCCGGCGGCTTCGGCACCTTCGAAGAGCTGTTCGAGGTGGTGGCCTGGCAGTCGCTCAAGATCCACTCCAAGCCCGTCGTGCTGCTCAACGTCGCTGGCTTCTACGACAAGATGATCGACTTCCTCGACTACTGCGACCAGGAAGGCATGCTGCGCAGCCACAGGCATCGCCTGCTCGTCGCTACCACGGTGGACGAGGCTCTGGCGCTCGCACACCTGTCCTAGCGGTCTAAGGAGCACGTCGTGTTTGGTTTCCGGCCTCGCCCGCCTGTATCCGAGCAGCAGCGGCTCTGGGTTGATGGCGGGATCACGCGCCTCGCCGCAATCATCGGTCGCGATCGAATGTTTCAGAGCACCGTCGTGCTGCCCACCGACGAGTTCTTTCCCGACTGCTTCGATGGCTCACTTGACAGCGTGCGCACCATGGCCGCCCGCATCGCGGGTTACATGGGAGTGGCTGCAGACCGCTACACGGTCGAGCTCTTCGCGGACGAAGAAGATCGTTGGCGCGAACGATTGCCAACAGGCAAGTCTCGAAGCAAAGGTGCAGCCGGATACTATATGCACGCGGCCGAGGGCCCGCACCTCATCGCGCTGCACGCTCGCCAGATCCAGCAGCCCGTGGCGCTGGCCGCAACACTCGCGCATGAGTTGGCCCACGTCGTACTTCTCGGCGATGGTCTGCTGCCCCGTGAAGAGGAAGACATGGAGCTCATGACGGACCTGTGCACCGTCTTCCTCGGGCTCGGAGTTCTCAACGCAAGCGCAGCCTTCCAGTTCCAGCAATGGCAGGACAACCGCTTGCAGGGCTGGAGCACCAGCACGCTGGGTTATCTCACCGAAGAACTCTGGGGCTATGCGCTGGCCCGCTTCGCCCAGCTTCGCGGAGAGCCCCGTCCTCGCTGGTCGGAGAGCTTGCCGACCAACGTCCGCGCCTACATGCGGCAAAGCGAACGCTGGCTGGCCCGCCAGCAGGCATAATCGCTGTGGTTCGAGGCCGCGTCGCGTCGCCGTGGAACCAGCCGGATAAAATAGAGATTCATGCACCTGGCCTCATTTCCGCACTGGCGATACATCTGGCTTGTTGTAGCCTCGCTGTTTGCTGGGATGATCAATGCGATGGCAGGTGGAGGTTCGTTCCTTTCCTTCCCCGCGATGCTCGGTGTGGGCGTTCCGCCGGTGCAGGCCAACGCCACCAACACTGTGGCGCTCTGGCCCGGTCAGCTGGCTTCACTGGCGACGCTGCGCGGCGACATCCGCCGCAAATTGCTTCCCGTCATCGCGATCACCAGCCTGCTTGGTGGAGTCTCCGGGGCGGAGACGTTGCTGCATACCCGGCAACGCACCTTCCTTCACATGATTCCGTGGCTCATCCTCGGTGGCACGTTGATCTTCGGCATTAGCGGCCCGTTCTCGAAGTGGCTTCGCCGCCGCGCCACAGACCCAAACTTCGCTCCGCAGATCGAGCCGCACATTCCTGCGATCCCACTCGCCTTGTCGCTCTTTCCGGTCTGCTTCTACATCGGATACTTCGGCGCGGGGGGAGGGTTCCTCGTCATGACCATCCTCGCGCTCTTCGGCATGGAGGACATGCATCAGCTCAACGCGATGAAGGTGGTCGCCGCCACCAGCTCCAACCTGTGCGCGATCGTCACCTTCATTCTCATGGGCGCGATCGTATGGCATGACTGCGTCATCTCCATGGCCTTTGCAGCGGTTGGTGGCTACACCGGGGCGAAGCTTGCCAAGCGCATGAATGGTGACATCCTGCGCGGCGTTGTCGTGGTGATGGGCTGCATCATCGCAGCCTGGTTTTTCTGGCGGCAAGCGCACGGTAGCTAGCCGCCATTCGATGGCACGTTGGCCCCACTGAACCCGGCCCGTGCGAAAGGAGTTATCGATGAGTCACGAAGGCATCAGGATGGTCTCGGCCGCGGAGGCCGCGCGCGCAGAGAAGCTGCAACTCGGCGGAGCCGCCATCCAGCCCGCGAAGGTCAAGATCGACAAGACCGGCGGCACCGGCATGCGCATCGAGTGGAAGGATGGCCACGTCTCCGAGTGGCCCTTCGCCTGGCTCCGCGCCGCCTGCCCCTGCGCCAACTGCCACGAAGAGCGCGAGGCCGCCCACCGCGAGCCCGGCATCCCCAAGCCGAAGCCGCAGTCGCTGCTGCCCATGTATGAGGCTCCCTCGCGCCCCCTCGAGATCACTCCCATCGGCAAGTACGCCGTCAAGTTCCATTGGAACGACGGCCACGAGGCCGGAATCTACTCCTGGGATTACCTGCGCAACGTCTGCGATACCGCGTGGGCCGATCAACTTGCACAGAAGGCCGCCGACGCAAAGCAGTGACGCGTGCCACTGCGCTCCTCGCCATCTTCAGGCATCATGAGGATGCTGCGTCGCAGCTGCGGCGCACGGGTCCGAAGGCATGAGGGCGCACGCACGATGAGCGAAGCTGTCGAAGCCAAAAGCTCTACCGCATCGAGCCGACGCGCTTTCGTCGTGATCGCCGTGCTCGTCGTGGCGACGCTCGCGATCGTTCTCTACCTCCGCTCCCAACGCACACCGTCCGGCCTCTACTCCGGCACCGTTGAGGTGCGCGAGATGCAGGTGGGCTCCAAGATCGGTGGCCGCGTCACGCAGGTTGCGGTCGATGACGGCGCCCGCGTCCAGCCGGGCGATCTCCTCGTCCGCTTCGAGGCCGATCAGCTCACCGCCGAGCGTGCCCAGGCCGTGGCGCAGGCTGCCCAGGCCGCCGCGGCACTCGCCAAGATGCAGCGCGGCTTCCGCCCCGAAGAGATCGAGCAGGCACAGGCCAACGCCGCGCAGCAGCAGGCCATGCTGGCGGAGGCGAAGAACGGCCCGCGCCAGCAGGAGATCCTCGAAGCCCGCGCGAACTACGCCTCCGCACAGGCCGATGCACACGACGCGCAGGTCACCTACGACCGCATGGCCATGCTCGTGCGCGGTGAGACCGTCTCGCGCCAGCAGTACGACGACGCCAAGGCCAAGCGTGACGCCACCGCGCAGCAGGCCGAAGCCGCGCGGCAACGACTTCTCCTGCTTGAAGCCGGTACGCGCCACGAAGACATCGAAGCCGCGCAGCAGCGCTACGCGCAGGCCGCCGCGCAGGCCAGGCTCACCGAGCTCGGCAATCGCAGAGAGGACATTGACGCCGCCAAGGCCGCGCTGGTCGCGGCACAGGCGCAGGTCACAGCGCTCGATGCCCAGCTTCGCGAGGCCGCACTCTACGCTCCCGCTACTGGTGCCATCGAGACCGTCAGCATCCGCCCGGGCGACCTCGTCCCTCCCGGCCAGATCGTGATGACGCTGCTCGAAGACTCCGAGCTATGGGTCAAGATCTACGTGCCTGAGACGGATCTTGCCAGCTTGAAGCTCAATCAACATGCAACGATCACCACCGATGCAGCCTCCGGCCACACCTTCGCGGCACACGTGGAAGAGATCGCCTCGCAGGCCGAGTTCCTTCCTCGCAACGTCGAGACGAAAGATGATCGTGCGCACGAGGTCTTCGCCGTCAAGGTGCGCGTGGAGCAGCCTGCAGGCCTGCTGAAGTCTGGCATGGCCGCGACGGTCCACCTCCAATGAGCGCCAGCGGTGCAGTCATCTCCGCCGAGCACCTCACGATCCGTTTCGGCGACTTCACGGCCGTGGACGACGTCAGCTTCAGCATCAACAAGGGCGAGCTCTTCGGCTTCCTTGGCCCCAACGGCTCCGGCAAGACCACCATCATCAAGGCGCTCTGCGGCCTCATCAAACCCACATCGGGCACTGGCTCCATCCTCGGCATGGACATCCGCGAGCATGGCGCCGACATCAAGCAGCACGTCGGCTACATGTCGCAGCGCTTCGGTCTGTATGAGGACCTCACGGTCGAAGAGAACCTCGACTTCTACGCCGGTGTCTACGGCATCACCGGCGCGAGGGCCACCGCGCGCAAGAGGGAACTGCTCGACCTCACCGGCATCGCACCGTATCTCACGCGCCGCGCCGGCGCACTCTCGGGCGGTTGGAAGCAGCGCCTCGCGTTGGCCTGCGCCATCGTGCATGAGCCGCAGGTCGTCTTCCTTGATGAGCCCACCGCGGGCATCGATCCCGTCGCGCGTCGCTCGTTGTGGGATCTCTTCTTCCATCTCTCCGCGCAGGGCGTCACCTTCTTCGTCACCACGCATTACATGGACGAGGCCGAGCGCTGCGGCCGCGTCGGCTACATCTATAACTCGCACCTCATCGCGGTCGGCACCATCGCGGAGCTGCAGAAGCTGCCCCGCGCGAACCCTGAAGGCACCGTGCGCGTGAAGCTCGAGGCCGATGGGCACTCCGATCCTTCCGCGATGCTCGACGCCTTGCGTGCTCTCCCTGGCGTGCGCGAAGCCACGATCTTTGGCCGCTCCATTCATGCGCTCATCGAGACCGCAGCTATCGAAGCGATGCGCGCGAAGCTTCCCGGCGTCATCATCGAAACTATCCAGCCATCGCTCGAAGACGTCTTCGTCACACTCACGTATCAGATCGCCAACGCCGCCAGCGGGGCAGCAAAATGAACGGCCTCTTCTTCGGCGTCGGGCCCATCTGCCGCAAGGAGTTCACGCACCTCGTGCGCGATCCGGGCACGCTGGTCTTCGCCCTCGTGCTGCCGCTCATCCAGATGCTCCTCTTCGGCTTTGCCGTCGACACCAACGTGCGCCAGATCCCCACCATCGTCTACGACCAGTCGCGCACGCAGCCCAGCCGCGCTTTGCTCGATAGCTTCGCCGCCTCCGACGTCTTCCGCATGTCGATGACCGCGACCAGCGAGCCACAGATGGACGAAGCTCTGCGCGCAGCCAAGGCCCGCGTCGGCATCGAGATCCCCTACGACTATGCGTGGCGCGTGCAGAACGGCAGCGGCGCCACGGTGCTTGTCCTTGTAGATGGCTCCGACTCCAACGTCGCCGGTCAGGCCGTCAACGCAGCCAACGGCGTCGCACTTACGCAGTCCATCGCTGCGCTGTTGCGAGGCAAACCCATCCCTTTGGAAGTGCGGCCGATGGTGCTCTACAACCCCGCTACCCGCGCTGCGAACTTCTTCGTCCCCGGCCTCATCGCTGTACTGCTGCAGGTGATGGTCATCCTGCTCATCGCGCTCAGCCTCGTGCGCGAGCGTGAGCGCGGCACACTGGAGCAGCTGCGCATGACGCCGGTTGCTCCACTCGGCCTGATGGTCGGCAAGATGCTGCCTTACGGCGCGCTGGCTTTTGCAGAGCTGTGCGTCATCCTCACCGTCATGCGCGTCGTCTTCCAGGTGCCCATCCACGGCAGCGTCCTCGAGCTTCTGCTCATGTCGATCCCATTCCTGCTGACGGTGCTTGGCATCGGCCTCGTCATCTCCACGCGTGCGAAGACGCAGGCCGAAGCCTTTCAGCTCGCCATGGGAACGGTGCTCCCGTCGGTCTTTCTCTCCGGCTACATCTTCCTCATCGACACGATGCCCCTGTTCTTCCAGGGCGTCAGCCGCATCATCCCCGCCACGTATTACATCCAGATCGTGCGCGGCGTCATCCTGCGCGGCGCCGGCTTCGCCGAGCTGTGGCCCAACCTGCTCATCCTCACGCTGATGGGCATTGCGTCGATCGCCTTCGCTGCACGTCTCTTCGTCCGTCAGGGCATGGAGTAGGCTTCGTGCATCGAGATGACGCAGAAGGCCCGGACAATGTCCGGGCCTTCTGGCGCATTACCGTTCGTAGAGCAGTCCTACACCAGCGCGAGCTCGCCTTCTTTCGCAACCGCAGCAGCACTGTGCTTCCCTGTGATGTCCAGCACGATGCGGCCGTCGATCTTGCCGGCGTGCATCCGTGCGAAGACATCGTTGATGTCTTCGATCTTCTCAGCCTTGGTGTGGGCGTGGACCAGGCCTTCACCAGCGAAGGACAGAGCTTCGGCCAGATCGAGACGTGTGCCCACGATGGAGCCGCGAATCGTCAGGGCCTTCAGCACCACCTCAAAGATGGGCAGAGGAAACGATCCCGGAGGCAGGCCGTTGAGCGCGATTGTGCCGCGCGCGCGGGTCATGCCGATGGCCTGCGCAAAAGCCGGTGTCGATGGCGCCGTCACCAGCACTGCGTGAGCTCCGCCAATCTCCTTCTGGAAGTAGGCTGCCGGGTCCTGCGTCCTGGCGTTGACGGTGAGCTGGGCGCCGAGCTCCCGCGCAAGCGCGAGCTTCTCGTCCGACACATCGACAGCCGCAACGTGGAGGCCCATCGCCTTGGCGTATTGCACTGCCAGGTGTCCGAGGCCGCCGACACCGGAGATCACAACCCAGTCTCCGGGCTTGGTGTTGGTGGACTTGAGGCCCTTGTACACGGTGACGCCGGCGCAGATGATGGGTGCGACTTCGACGAATCCTACGTTGCTGGGGAGATGCGCGACATAGTTCGGATCAGCCACGGCGTAATCCGCGTAGCCGCCGTTCTTGGTGTAGCCGCCAAACTCCGCCTTGGAGCAGCACGACTCCTGCCCGGCGAGGCAATCAACGCATTGTCCGCATGCGGAGTACAGCCACACAATGCCAACGCGATCGCCTTCCTTCACGGTCTTCACGTTCTTGCCAACACCGGAGACGAAACCGACGCCCTCGTGGCCCGGGATGAAAGGCGGCGTTGGCTTGATCGGCCAGTCTCCCTCCGCAGCGTGCAGGTCGGTATGGCAGACGCCGCAGGCTTCCATCTTGATCTGAATCTCTTCGGGACCGGGCTCGGGAATTGCCATCTCCTGGATCACCAGGGGCTTTCCGAACTCACGAACAACTGCCGCCTTCATTGTCTTTGCCATCTCACGTTTCCTTCCGTCGTGTGTGTTGCATGGATTGCAAGGTGCGGCCCCGGAGCCTGGCGTTTCTACCAAAGAACAGGAGTCGCTCGGTCTACAGCTTCAGCAAGAAACTGCCTCGCGGCTCGTCTGGCAAGTTCGTCAAGACGAGCCGCGCTGCACGCAGTGCCCTAGAAGAAACCGAGTGCCTTGGGGCTGTAGCTCACCAGCAGGTTCTTCGTCTGCCGGTAGTGATCGAGCATCATCTTGTGCGTCTCGCGGCCAAAGCCAGACTCCTTGTAACCGCCAAACGCCGCACCGGCGGGATACAGGTGATAGCAGTTGGTCCAAACGCGTCCGGCCTTGATGCCACGGCCAAGGCGATAGGCATCCGTGCCGTTACGCGACCACACACCGGAGCCGAGGCCGTAAGGCGTATCGTTGGCAATCTCCAGCGCCTCTTCGATCGTGCTGAACTTCGTCACGGAAAGTACCGGTCCAAAGATCTCTTCCTGGAAGATGCGCATCTTGTTGTGGCCGACGAAGACGGTCGGCTGCACATAATAGCCGTTCGCCAGATCGCCCTCCATCTTTGCTGCTCCACCGCCGGTCTTGCAGACAGCACCCTCATCCTTGCCGATCTTGATGTACTCGAGGATCTTCTCGAGCTGATCGCTTGAAGCCTGTGGGCCCATCTGTGTTGTTGGATCGAGCGGGTTGCCTACCTTGATCTTCGCGACACGCGCAACGGCCCGCTCGACGAACTTATCGAAGATGGACTCATGCACGAGCGCGCGAGACGGGCAGGTGCAAACCTCACCCTTGTTGAACGCGAACAGAGCAAACCCTTCCAGCGCCTTGTCGAGGAAGTCATCGTCCTTGTCCATCACATCAGCCATGAAGATGTTCGGCGACTTGCCACCCAGCTCCAGCGTCTGCGGGATCAGGTTCTCAGCCGCATACTGCATGATGAGGCGGCCGGTCGTCGTCTCTCCCGTGAAGGAGACCTTGGCGATGCGCGGATTCGCAGCCAGCGCTTTGCCGATCTCGCCACCGGGGCCGGTCACGACATTGATCACGCCCGCAGGCACGATGTCCTTGATCAGGTCCATCATGGTCATCAGGCTCAGCGGCGTGTTTGACGCTGGCTTGATCACCGTGCAGTTGCCGGCAGCGATCGCCGGCGCAATCTTCCACGCCGCCATCAACAGCGGAAAGTTCCACGGGATGATCTGCCCGACCACACCCATCGGCTCCTTGAAGTGGTACGCGACGGTGTCCTTGTCCAGCTCACCGGCTGACCCTTCCTCTGCGCGGATGCAGCTCGCGAAGTAGCGGAAGTGGTCGATCGACAAGGGAACATCGGCGTTGCGCGTCTCGCGGATGGGCTTGCCGTTGTCCATCGTTTCGACCGTCGCCAGCAGCTCGAGGTTCTCTTCCATCCGGTCGGCAATCAGGTTGAGAATTGCGGCACGACCGGCGGCTGAGGTGTTGGCCCATTCGTCCTTGGCCGCATGGGCAGCGTCGAGCGCCGTCTCAACATCCGCCGCCGAGGAACGGGCGAACTCGGCCAGCAGCGCTCCATTGATCGGGCTGTGGTCGGTGAAGTACTTGCCTTGAATCGGTGCGACCCATTGGCCGCCGATAAAGTTGTCATACCGCGCCCGCACGCCATCCTTGCGGATCGTGGCAAACGCCTGCTCGAAAATCGCGTCTTGAGCTTCCAACACTGCTGCTGACATAGATACCTTCCCTCGTGATACGTGAAACATCAACGCCACGAAGTCTGCTACCTGCGGTACAGGACTGGATGTGATGGCAGGCACGGACAAGGCATTTGGCAGGGGCCTATCATAGTTAGGCACGTATTAGGTTCTCGGGCGCATCGATCGGGGAGTTACGCAATCTCGCTGTGAGCGCAACTCCTTCGTAATGTGCAGAGAACATGCTTAGCCGCGGGGATCACCTGTAACGGGCTTCTATCGCAGACCGGGACTCGCGGGGACACAACGCAATGCAGCAGGATCGCCGCATCGGACCAGCATCACGCCAGCGGCAGCTCCGGCCCCGCCGCAGGCAATTCCGGCCCCGCCGCAGGCAGCTCTGGAGTAGCAGCCAGCAGCTGCTGCGTATACGCCTCCTGCGGTCGCTCGCACACCTGCTGCCAGGGCCCAAGCTCGACCACGCGCCCACGCTTCATCACCGCCACGCGATGGCACAGGTACCGCACCAGCGGCATCGAGTGCGAGATGAACAGGCACGTGAGCCCATGCCGTCGTTGCTGCTCCTGGAGCAGGTTGATCACCTGCGCTCCTACCGACACATCCAGCGCGCTCACCGGCTCATCCAGCACCAGCACCTCAGGCCGCAGCGCCAGCGCCCGCGCGATGTTGATGCGCTGCCGCTGGCCTCCGGAGAACTCATGCGGGTACCGTGGCAGCGCCGAGGCATCGAGCTCCACATCCTTCAGCATCGCCGCGAGTCTCGCGTCCACACCCTCTTCCGGCTGCTCCCCATGGATCGCAAACGGCTCGCAGAGAATCTGCCGCACCGTCATACGCGGGTCGAGCGCGGCATAGGGGTCCTGGAAGACGATCGACAGCCGCCGCCGCAGACGCCGCATCTCCGTGCGGCTGCAACCCAGCACATCGATCTCCTTGCCCTCGCCATGAGGCCGATAGACCACGCTGCCCGCCGTCGGCTCGATCAGCCGCAGCATCATCCGCGCCACGGTGCTCTTGCCCGAGCCCGACTCGCCCACCAGCCCCAGCGTCTCGCCGCGATACAGCGACAACGACACGTCATCGATTACGCGCACACGGCCGTAGTCCTTCACCAGCCCGCGCGCTTCCATCAACGGCGCCGCGGTCATGTCCACTTCCGGCAAGACTTGCAAAGACTCCATCGACTCCAACCCTAAATCGACTCCGAAAAGATCACCTTCCAACCTGAAGGCGTCTTCTCAAAGATCTCACTAAACGTGCCTCGTACCTCGCCGCCGCTCTTCTTGGACCTCGCCAGCCGGTAATTGCCCGTAGCCAGCGCGAAGTTCTCACCCAGCGCGCGCACCTCGATCTCCGTGCTGTCGAGTTCGCCCATCGCATCGCGGTTGGGGTACATCGTGTGAAACGCATTGCGGATGTTGCCCATGCCCCGCACCGGCCCCGCCAGCATCATCGATGTGTCGGCGGCGTCCTTGAAGTGCGAAAGGTACTTGTCCAGGTCGCCGGCATTCCATTCCGCCTGCTGCGCCAACACCACCTTCACCACGTCGAGCTGCTGCCTGCTCGCCGTAAACAGCGGGTCGGGGCTCTGCGCGAAGGCGGGCGCAGTCAGCAACGCGGTCGCAAGGAACAGCTTCAGGAGTCTCATCGGTCCCCCTTGGGTTCTGCACAGAATACGTGTGCCACGCGATCCCGGATCTCGCGCGCGTATGAGCATACGCGCCTTGATGCAGGTTGCGAATTGCGCCCGTTACTTCGTCACCGGCGCATGCCCCGTCGTGTCGTCCCGCACAATCTTCCATCCCGCAGCGGTCTTCTCCACCACCAGCAGATAGTATCCGTCCGCGTTTCCACCGCCCGCCGCACTGCGCTCCAGGTGGAACCACCCCGTGACCGTCGCAAAGTGTGCGTCCAGCGCCTTCACGTCGAGCTTGTTGAAGCTCAGCGTCCCCATCGCGTCCCTGGTCGGATAGTGCTTCTTGTAGGTCTCCAGCATCCCCGCATAGCCATGGCTGATCGTCGGCCCGATGAACTCGATCTCCGGCGAGTTCTTGTAGCAGGTCGCAAAGGCGTCGATGTCTCCGCGGTTCCAGTCGTCCGCGCTCTTCTGCATCATCGCGGTGATGGCAGCAGTCTCCGGGGCCTGCGCGGCGGCGGGAGCGGACAGTGCCAGCGTAAGCAGGGCGGCAGCCAGAATAGAAGCAGCGAAGCGGGGCGCAGAGCGCATGCGGAGGTCTCCTCGAAGCGGTATCGGACGCCTACAATATTGACATGAGCCAGCCGCGGCCGAACTCGCACGTCGTGCACACCGTCTGCACGCATGACTGCCCGGACTCCTGCGGTGTGCTTGTCACTGTAGACTCGCTCACCGGTCGCGCGACGAAGGTCCAGGGCGACCCCGCGCATCCCGTCACGCGTGGCTTCCTCTGCGGCAAAGTCGCGCGCTACCTCGACCGCGTCTACGCTCCCGACCGCCTGCTCTACCCCATGCGCCGCAAGCCCGGCATGCCCAAGGGACCACTCCCGCAAGGCCGCGAGGCTGAGGCCTTCGAGCGCATCAGCTGGGACACCGCAATCGATCTCATCGCGGAGAAGCTTGCTGCCATCGCGCAGGAGCACGGCCCCGAAAGCATCCTGCCCTACAGCTATGCGGGCACCATCGGCCAGCTCGGCTTCGGTTCGATGGATCGCCGTCTGTTTCACCGGCTCGGCGCATCCCAGCTCGATCGCACCATCTGCTCCAGCGCTGGTGGCGAGGCGCTCACCCGCGTCTACGGCACGCGCGTCGGCCCAACGCCGCAGGAGTTCGCGCTCGCCAAGCTGATCCTCGTCTGGGGTGGCAACGTCCACGGCAACAACATCCACCTCTGGCCCTTCATCGAGCAGGCCCGGCGCAACGGCGCGCGCCTCATCGTCATCGATCCCTATCGCACCCGCACTGCGGCCCTCGCCGATGAGCACCTCCAGATCAATCCCGGTACGGACACCCTGCTTGCGCTCGCGATGATGCACGTGATCTTCCGCGATGGTCTCGCCGACGAAGCCTACCTCCGCGACTGCGCGGATGGCTGGGAGCAGCTGCGTGATCATGCGCTCAAGCCCGAGCACACACCTGAGCGCGCCGCCGCCATCACCGGCATTGCGGCAGACGTGATCGAACGGCTTGCCCGCGCCTACGGCCTGCAGAGCCGCAGCACGGAGGCCTCCGCCGTCATCCGCGTCAACTACGGCATCCAGCGCGGCGAAGGCGGTGGCACGGCCGTGCGCGCGGTCAGCATGCTGCCGCTCGTCACCAGCAGCTGGAAGCAGCGTGGCGGCGGCGTGCTGCTCTCTATGAGCAAGGTCTTCCCGTTCGCTTCGGAAAAGCTCCAGATGCCCGAGCTCATGCGCCAGAGCCCGCTCGGTCGCGATGCCCGCGTCATCAACATGAACGAGCTCGGCCTCGCGCTCACCGAACTCAGCCCCACGCACTCGCCCTCGGCGACCATGCCCGCCGGCCCTGTGGTCAAGGCGCTCGTCGTCTACAACTGCAATGCCGCCGCCGTTGCGCCGGACTCCGAGCGCGTGCTCGCCGGCCTGCGTCGCGACGACCTCTTCACCGTCGTCCACGAGCAGTTCTTCACCGACACCGTCGACTACGCCGACATCGTCCTCCCAGCCACCACCTTCCTCGAACACGAAGAGCTGATGGGCAGCTACGGGCATCGCGTCGCGCAGCGGTCGTTCAAGGCGATCGAGCCTTCTGGCGAGGCCCGCTCCAACGTTGGCTTCTTCGGTGCCCTCGGCCAGCGCATGTTTCCCGGCGAAGCCATCTTCGAGGCAACCGAGAAAGAACTCATCGCGCAGGCGCTCTCGCCCAGGGGCCCAACCCTCGCCACCATCGACGTCGAGGCGCTCGAGCGCGACGGTCAGTTCGAGCTCGTCCTGCCGAAGAACGAGCAGGGCATCACGCTGCCGTTCTCCACGCCGGCGTGGTTCGCCCACACCCGCAGCGGCAAGGCCGAGCTCCTGCCCGTGCCAGAGTTCATTGCGCCCATCGAGTCACGCAGCAGCGAGAGCCACGAAGCGAAGTCCTTCCCGCTCGAGTTCCTCCCGCGCAAGGCCGACAACTACATGAACACCACCTTCGCCAATCACGCGGTCCATCAGCAGATGGAGCGCCGCAGCGAAGGCATGCTCGAGATGCACGAGACGGATGCATCGGCTCGCGGCATCGCGACTGGCGATCGCGTCAGCATCTTCAACGCCCGCGGACGCATCACGCTCACCGCTCGCATCGGAAGCTCGGTCGGCGCGGGTGTCGTCGCCGCAAGGCTCGACTGGCAGAAGCTCGCCGAGGACGGAAAGAACGTGAACGCCCTCACCAGCCAGCGCCTCACCGACATCGGCGGCGGCGCCACCTTCTACTCCACCCTCGTCGAAGTAGAGAAGATCGCCGCGAACAGCCGTCTTGAAGACGAAGCGATGGCGGCGGACTGATGAGCGGCACACGAACCAACATGCGCATCGACAAATGGCTCTGGGCCTCGCGCTTCTACAAGACCCGCGCCCTGGCCGCCAAAGCCTGCGACCTCGGCCGCGTGCGCCTCGACGGCGCGCTCGCCAAGCCCGCACGCGATGTGAAGATCGGCGACCGCCTCAACGTCACCAACGACTCCGGACTGTATGAGATTGAGGTAGTCGAGCTCAGCGAAATCCGCGGCCCCGCTGCTGCGGCACAGAAGCTCTTCAGCGAGAGTGAAGAGAGCCGCGAGGCTCGCGCGAAGCTCCTTGCCGAGAAACGCGTCATGGCCCAGTTCGAATCGCTCCCCGAGGCCAAGCCCACCGGTCGCGATCGCCGCATGCTGAACAAATTCCGCGGCCGGGAACGTTAGTTCGCGAGTCGAGCTATTCGCTCACACGCTGGCGGCGTTACGCTCTGCTCTTCACCGGCATCCGGCGCCCGTACTCATACACCCACGCCTCCAGCTTCGATCCATCGTTCATCGTTACGAGGGTCCGGGTGCGCACAAACAGGCTGGTGTCGTGGCGGGTGGGGTAGTAGCCCTCATAACGATCGATCGCGGCCCACATCTCGGGATCCGGCACGCGGAAGACATGGCCGGCAACCAGGCCAAGGTCGCCCAGCACAATCGCCGGATAGTGCTGGAACTGATACTTCCGCGCCTCGATCGTGCCTTCGCCCACCAGCTCAAAGCGGCGCGTCACCTGCACGATCTCCGCAGGAGAGCGGTCGGGGTGCAGCGTGCCGTACACGAAGATCAGGTTGTCGATCGGCTCAGCCATGACGGATTTTGGGCGGGCCTCCAACGAAACAGCGGGGAAAAACAGGTTCTTTCGCGCACAGAATCTACCAGCCTCCGGTCCCACGGCGCAGCCCAAAAGGGCTCGGCGCGAAGACCAGAGCTCGGAATAACATCCTGCACGCAGGGGTATCCCGAAGCCAAAGACAAACGGCCTCAGAACTTCTGCATTGTGTGGATGACGTGCAATCCCGGTTGGATTGGAACCAGTCTACGCGAGTCCGGTCGACTGCGCCTGTTCATGCGCGTGATAGCTGGAACGCACCAGCGGTCCGCTCTCGACGTGCTTGAAGCCCATCGCCATGGCCTCATGCTTCAGGAAGGCAAACTCATCCGGCGTGTAGTAGCGCGCCATCGGGAGATGATCGCGCGAGGGCCGCAGATACTGCCCAATCGTTAGGATGTCCACCTTGCGGTCCGCGAGATCGCGGAACACGCCCAGCAGCTCGTGCATCTCTTCGCCCATGCCCACGATGATGCCCGTCTTGGTCACGATCTGGTCGCCCTCGCGGTCCGAGAACATCTCCGCTGCGATCTCCTTGGCATGCTTCAGAAAGTGCAGCGACTTCTCGTACCGTCCACCGGACTTCGCCACGCGATACAGCCGCGGCACCGTCTCGATGTTGTGGTTCAGGATCTCCGGTCGCGCCGCGACCACCATCCGCAGCGATTCTTCGTTGCCCTGGAAGTCCGGCGTCAGCACCTCGACGCGGCATCCCGGAGCCTGCAGCCGGATCTGCCGGATGACCTCGACGAACGCCTGCGCCGCTCCAATGTTGTCGTCATCGCGGTTCACGCTCGTGATCACCGCATGGTTCAGCCCCAGCTGCGCGACGGCATACGCCACGCGCTCCGGCTCCTGATGGTCGATCGGGTCCGGCTTGCCCTTGGGCACCGCGCAGAAGCCGCAGCGCCGCGTGCACAGGTTGCCGAGCATCATGAAGGTCGCCGCCTTCTCGTTCCAGCACTCGCCGATGTTCGGGCAATGCGCGCTCTCGCACACGGTGTGCAGGTTCAGCTCGCGCGCCATCTTCTTCAGGTTGTGGAAGGTCTCGCCCATCGGCGCACGCGCCTTCAGCCACTCCGGCTTGGGAGCCCGCTGGCGCGGCGAAAGATCGATCTGAACGAGGTCCGAAGAGGGAAGAGCAGCCATAGCGCTTCAATAATTGTAGACCTCAGGGAAGAGGCGAGATACGAGAGGCAAGAGACCAGACGATATTCGCCTCACGTCACTAGCTCGCAGCCCGTAACGCGAAACTCGGAACTCGATCGTCATTTCTCGGATCGAGACCCCTGCCCTACCGCAGCCGCTCCCGAACCTCGGCCCGCACCAGGTACAGGAAGAACACCATGTCGAACAGCCCCTGGATGAGGTACGGCGGGATGTGCGTGTGCGCAAAGCCGTAGAAGTATCCCGAGCCCATCAGCAGGCAGCCCACGGTCACCAGCGCCCAGCCCCACCGCTTCAGCCGCAGGAAGCCAAAGACCCCGATCGCCAGCAGAGTACACACGCCCAGGATGCTGTACTTCGCCGACGTACCCACAAACTTGCCGTTGATTGCTGCAAACGCATTCAGCATCGCCATGAGCAGCAGATACATCGCAATCAGCGCCATGCCGGGAAGCATCCCGGGAAGCGCGCGCGGGCCCTTGCGGACAGGTTCCGTCGCAGGTGTCATCTCGTGGCTGGTGGTTTCGTCAGGCATCTTTGAGTGGAACAGCTAGAGCGTGTGCAGATAAGCGATCACCGCGCTGAAGTCCGCAGAGCCCGGCTCGAGGCCATGGGTCGGCGGCATCATGTTGCGGCCATTTTCGATCACAGCGCTCACACGATCATCGTTTGCCGGAGCTCCGCTGGGCAGGTACGGCTTCTTGTACAGCGAGAGCAGCGAAGGTCCATGCAGATCGCCGGTCTCGCGATCGTAATGGCATTGCGAGCAGCGGGCCTGGAAGACCTCATGCCCACGCGTCTCTTCGGCGGTCAGCTGATCCAGCGGCTTTGGTGGAGGCGTGGACTTGCAGCCTGCGAGAAGCAAGGGAAGAAGCAGAAGCAAGAGAGCAAATGCAAGATACGAGAGACGCGCCTCGGTCATATCGTTCAGTCCGTGGCTGCACTTCTCGGATCTCGCACCCTGCATCTCGAATCTCTCCTACTTCGCGTCGTTCTTGAAGATCTCTTCGGCGAGGAAGTTCTGCACCTTCGCCTGGTCGTGCAGGATCTCCGAATAAGCAGCCTTCAGCAGCGACGAGCGGCTGTCATGCAGTTGCTGGCGGATCGCCTGCTGCACGCGCGGATCGCTCAGGTCGCGCTGCCCCGCGTTGGCCTTCTCGATCAGCCGGAAGATTGCGTAGCCGCCCACCTTCTTTGGATCGTTCGGATCGGGGAAGGGAATGATGTCCGTGTCCTGCCCGGCTTTCAGCTTGGTGATGGCGGCATATAGCGCGGTGTTCTCCTTCAGCTGCGACTCAGGAACCATACCCATGTCGCCGCCGTTGGACGCAGTGGACGGGTTCTCCGAGAAGTTCATCGCCAGCGTCGAGAAGTCATCGCCGGAGTCCAGGCGGTTCTTCAGCGCCTGGATCTTCTTCTTCGCTTCTGCGTCCGTCGTGGCCTTGTTGTTCTGCAGGTTCGTGGCCTTGGCCTCAGGCAATGGCGTCACGATGATCTGCGCCAGGTGATACATGTTCTCGATGAAGTTGAACTCGGCCTTGTGCGCGTTGTAATACGAGCTCACGTCCGCGTCCGTCACCGTTATGCGCGAGTCGATCTCCTTGTTCAGGAGTTTGTTCTGTGTGAGAGAACGGCGCAGGTCGCGGCGAATCTCATCGAGCGTCAGGCTGGAAGCCTTCAACTTCGCCTGAAACTGCTCCTCGGTGTAAGGAGCCTTCATCTCAGCGACCTTCGCATCCACCTCGGCATCGGTTGCCGTCAGGTTCTGCGTAGCCGCGCGCTGCTCCACAATCTGGTCCGTGATCAGGCCTTGCAGGATCTGCAGCTTCGCGGAGTCCACCTGGTCGGGCGACGGTTGACCCTGTTGCGGGTTGCTCGCCGTCTGCGTCTGGTAGATCTTGTCGAGCTCAGTCCGCAGGATGGGATGGCCATTGACGGTCGCGGCGACGCCATCCTGCTTGCCAGGCTTGCAGCCGGCGAGGAAGAGCGTGGTCGAGAAGACGAGTACGGAAACGCGAGAGATCTTCAGCATGGGGAGGGTTCGTCTGGCCGCGAACCGAGGTTCGCGCCATCCTCAAAGTCTACAGGAGTAAGGGGCATTTCGTGTCAACCGGCGGCCAGGGCGTGCCTCCGTGACCGGCGTCACTTCGCGCGGACCAGCGCCCGGGGTGCCGCTCCGAAACCGCTCGCGCCGGGCTTCGGGCCCGGCCGGACCTTCCACGCAGCAAACGAAGACGGTCCCAGCTGCAGAGGCTTCATCGCCTCTCGCTGGAACCGTCTCGCCCCTCAATTGGAGAGCGCGCCGCAGCACGCTCTCCGGGCAAATTTCTACAGCTGACCCAGCTCCACCACGCGCACGCTGGTGATCGCCTCGACCCCATGCAGGCTGTCGATCGCCTTGTTCAGCGTCTCCGCATCGCCCGGCTCCAGGTCCAGCTGCACCACTGCCAGCGCCGAGCCTTCGCCCGCCGTTGCCTTGGCCTTGCGGCCCAGCGCAAAGTTCGCGATGTTCAGCTGCGCTTCGCCCAGCAGCGTGCCGATCCGGCCAATGACGCCCGGAACGTCCTTGTTGCGGATGATCACCAGCGTCTCCGCCAGCTCCGCCTCGATGTCGATCCCGTCGTAGCTCAGCAGGCGCGGGCTCTTGCCGTGCAGCACCGTGCCGGTGCCGGTCCAGCCGCCTGTCTCGCCCGCATGCGAGCCGCCCTTCCGCGACCAGTGGATGCTTAGCTTCAGCGTCGCGCCCGTGCCGCCGGGGACGTACTCGCGCTTGTCCTCCTGCAGCCGGATCCCGCGCTCCTCCGCCGCTGTCGCCGCGTTGATGCGGTTCACGCCATCGGCCCCGCGCAGCACGCCCGCGATCGCCGCGTTGCGGATCATCTCCGTCTTCATCGCCGCCAGGCGCCCCGTGTAGGTCAGGCTGATGCTCTCCACCGTGCCCAGCTCTTCGCTCTGCGCCGCTCGCCCTGCCGAGTGTCCCAGCAGCTGCCCCAGTCGCGACGCCATCTCGATGTAGGGCGAAAGCTCCGCGTACTCCTCTTCGCTCAGCGAGGCCACATTCACCGCGTTCTGCACCACACCCAGCTTCAGGAAGTCCCGCACCTGGTTTGCCAGCTGGATGCCAATGGCCTCCTGCGCCTCGTCGGTCGAGCCCGCAATGTGCGGCGAGAGCATCACCTGCTCCAGCTCGAAGTACGGCGACTCCTTCAGCGGCTCGGACCGGAAGACATCCAGCGCCGCACCGGCAACGTGGCCGCTCTTCACAGCCTCCACCAGCGCCGCGTCGACGATCAGCTCGCCGCGCGCACAGTTGATGATCCGCACGCCCTTCTTCATGATCGCCAGCGAGTGCTGATTGATCAGCCCTTCCGTCTGAGGCGTCAGCCCCACATGCAGCGAGAGGAAGTCGCTCGACGAAAACACCTCGTCGATCGCCGCCAGCGTCACGCCGTTCTCGCGCGCAATCACCGGCGCCACGAACGGATCGTAGCCAATCAGTGTCATGCCGAAGGCCTTCGCGCGTCGCGCCACTTCGAGCCCAATGCGGCCCAGGCCCACGATGCCCAGCGTCTTGCCGCGCAGCTCCGAGCCCTGCAGGCTCTTCTTGTCCCACTTGCCCGCATGCATGCTGGCATTGGCTCGCGGAATCGACCGCGACATCGAGATCATCAGCCCCAGCGTCAGCTCGGCGACGGCCACGGCGTTCGCGCCCGGCGTATTCATCACCACGATGCCGCGCTTTGTCGCCGCGTCCGTGTCGATGTTGTCCACGCCCACACCCGCGCGGCCAATGATGCGCAGCTTCGGTGCGGCCTCCAGCAGGTCGGCATCGGCCTGCACGGCGGAGCGAACGACCAGGGCATCGGCATCAGCCAGCGCGGCCTTCAGGCCTCCGGCAGGAATCTGGTCGGCCGTCACAACGTTCCAGCCGGCCTCCTTCTGGAAAATAGCGGCTGTGGCGGGAGAAACCTTCTCGGCAAGAACGATCTTCACTGCATGCTCCGGGCGCTGCTGCGCAACGCCCTTAAGTGTACCGGGCGGGGGCGAACACCGGATCAAAATGGCCGTTCATCGCGCAAACCGCGCGCCGTCTGTTAGCGTCCCGGATCGACCGCCGTCCCTCCTGCGGTGCCCTTGATCCTCTCCGTCAGCCGATCCTGCGCCGCCTTCATTCCCACGGGATCCAGATCAAACGCCGTCCGCCGCAGGTGATCCAGCACCGGCGAGTAGTTCACCGCCCGAGGCATATCCCGATACGTGTTCGCGATCCGCGCCAGCGAGTAGCCCATCTCAAAGTGCTTCTCCAGAGCCGTGCGCGCCAGCCGGATCTCTTCGTCCAGCTCCGCTGCCGAAAGATGCGTCGGGTCTGGATCCAGCAGGTTATAGCGAGCCGCATCGTTGATCGCATCCCACGTAGCCAGCGATTGCGCGCCGATCACCCGCAGCACTTCATAGAAATCCTGGTACTGGTTCGCCTCCTCGAGAGGCATGTGGTGCACCACGCCGTTCTGTTCTGCTGCATCCCAGACCGCGTGTTTGTAGAGGAACGGGCTCTGCATCCAATCGAGCGCTGCGGGCAGGTCCGCCTGCTTTGTACCCGGGTGGCTGCGCAGATATGTGAGCACCTCGAGGTTGCTGCGCAGCTCGCGATACACCTCCAGCCACTCCTGCTGGTCCTTCGTCACCAGCTCGCGGTTCGCCACACGCTCGTCTGCCAGCGCCTCACGCGTCTCGCGCAGTTCGTAGTGCTCGTGGATCCGCTCGACAGTCTGCTCGAGCCCAATGGCGATCAACAGGCCCACCACAATCGTCGCGATGTGAATGAAGAAGTCCGTCCAGGTATGCGTTGGGTGATGGGGCGGATGTACGTCGAGCATGGCCCTAAGGCTCCGGGGAGGAAGTTGGCGCTGCGTAGTGCGAATCCGGGCCCAGGTGTGGTCTTGCGCGCTCCATCCGATTCATCGGATCGAGCGAGATGCCGAACCAGTCTGCAACTCCAAGCACAATCCCTGCCGCAATAGCGATGATCACCACGCGCAGCAGAAAGCCGCGCCAGCTATTCGGGGGATGGCGCAAGAGCAGATTAGAAGGCATGACGACTGGCTAAGTGTAGCGAAACCGCCGCAATTCTCAGTTAGTTTTTTCGCGCAGGCTTCTTCTTCGCGGCGGGTCGCGTCGTTGCGCTCTTCGCGGAAGCCGTTGCACGATGCGCGGTCTTTGCTCTCGGCGCAACCCGGCGGCGCGCCGGTGCAACGTGCACGATCTTCTCCTCCGGCATCAGCGGCAGGCCGTTCAGCTGATAGACCAGATTGTTCGCGCCCTTGAAGACGTTATAGTGCGTGTAGGTCGAGCTATCCGTGAACGCTACGAAGATCGCCGTGCCCGTCGGATGGCTCAGCGCGATGTACGTCGTGAATCCCGCGCCGCCGCCCGTCTTCTGGATCAGCTCGCTCGGCGTGCCATCGGCAAGATGCATCCATCCCAGTCCAATGCCCGTCACGTCGCCCGAATGATCCAGCCCCTGCTGCCGAATCAGGTCCGAAGGCAGCAGGTACACGTTCTGCGCGGCGAGGTCCTGCATCGGAATCGCAGGCTGGTTCGACCCCATCAGGTACTGCAACCAGTGCGTTACATCCGCTGCCGTCGAGTACACGCCGGCACTCGCTTCGGAGTTCACCGTCGACGTGCACTCGCCCTCGTTGTGTGTCCCGTGCAGCAACCGCGAGCACTGCTCCGGCATTGGCGTGAAGCCCGTATCCTTCATCGCCAACGGCTGCGTGATGCGCTCCGCAAACAGCTTCGGATAGGGCTCATGCGCCGCATGCTCCAGCGCATCGCCGAGGAAGTCGAATCCCAGGTTGGAGTACTGCGCTACCGTCGACGGCGCGCTGGCAAGATGAGCAGTGGGTAGCCATGCCCAGCGCAGCTTCTGGTCCGGAAAGGTAAAGTGCGCGCTGCCTCGCGGTGCAGGCCCAATCTCGCGCGGCAACCCCGCCGTATGCGTCGCCAGAGACTCCAGCGTGATCGGCTTCCCATCCCGCTCCGGAACCCGCACTCCACGCTCCGCATATTTCTGCAAAGGATCGCTCAGGCTGACCGTTCCATCCTTCACCAGCTTCATCAGCAGGTCGGTCGCGAAGATCTTCGACAGAGAGCACAGCCGCAGCAGGGAAGTCTCCGTCGGCCGCTGGCCACTGCCCGGATACGTCTCGCCGTAGCCGCGGAAGTAGACCTCGTGCCCGCGGACCACCACCATCACCATGCCGGTCGAGCCCGACTTCGCAAACAGCTCTGCGCCCAGCGCGTCTGCTGAGTCCAGCCGAGATATTGGCGCGCCGGCGGGAGCCTGGGCGGAAACGTGGATAGCAAGGAGCAGGGAGGCCGTAGCGGCAAGAAGACGTCGCATCTCTCGATGCTAGCCGCTACCGCTGTGCCTGGGCAGAGCACATCGTTACAGGTCTACTCTGTGGTAACTCGGCTGACACAAGGTCGGCGACCACCAGTTGACAAGCTCGGTGCGTGGTTCCCGTTACTTGCTATCGCGCAGGGCCGCCTGGCAGCGCTCATGATACTGCTGCACCACCTCGACCAATGCGCTCATCTGCACCTCGGCCTCCGCGTTCGCACGAAGCAGGGAGTGGAAGTCCTCTGCGGAAAAATTGTCTGGGTCGATCCCCATTTTGAACGGAGCCATCGCGAGGATGTTCCGGTCGAAGAGGCTCTCCGCACGCGCTTCGATGAACTCTTGCGCGGAGTACAGATCCGAGTACCGTTGCACCTCGTCGTAAGGCATAAACCCAAGTGCCCCCGTCTCGTGTGCGGTCCGCCATCCAGCCGTGGAGAAGTCGTTCCATTGCATCGCATTCTCCACGTGGAAGTGGTGGCCCTGGACCTTCTCCTGCAACGCGTGGATGGTCGTGATGTTGTTCGCCAGCGTCGTGACGTTGGTTTGCGTGGAGGCGATATCCTTCTGCGAAGCCTCGCAGTTGTCGCTGATCTCGCGGTGCAGGTTCTCTCTCGCCTCCGCTACAAGATGCCTGTGGTGCACGCTCTCCACCAGTGCCTCGAGCGTCAGCGCGATGAACAGGCCGATCGTGACGATCAAGATGTGGGTAAAGAAGTCCCGCCAGCTATGGACGGGCTCGTGCGGTGGATGAACTTCCATCGTGTCTCCTCGCGGCCCAGCTACAGCTCGTGGCCCGCGTCGTTGTAAAGCGTCTCAAGGGAGCGGCTCAGGTCGTCCAGCAGCCTAAGGTCAGCCAGCGCATGCTCCGTCGCCGCGATCTCACGATCCAGCTCCTCCGGCGAAAGATCGTGCAGGCTTCGGCCTTCCTGCGCCGGCGCGCTGCTCGCATAGATGTCGCGGATATAGACCGAGGCAGCCGCATTGACGTAGCTCTGCTGCGAATACACCACGGAATAGCCTTGCGCCTGGTCGTAGCTCATCAGCGCAATCGCGCCGGTATCGCGTGCCGTGTTCCAGCCCGCATTCTCCATGTCCGACCAGTACCAGCCGAAGTCCGGAACGATGTCGCTGCTCTGGTGTGCCTTCAACGCGCGCAGCAGCTTCAGGTTGTTGGTCAGCGCTTTTTCGGAGCTCGCGATCTGTGCCCGGTCCTTGCTCAGCACGGAACGGTTGTTCGCCAACTCCTGCCGCAGGTTGATCTCGGCAGTGTGCAGCAGATGATGCTGATGCACATGCTCCACCGCTGCCTCAAGCCCCAGCGCGATCAGCAGCCCGATCGTGATGGTGACGATGTGCAGCAGGAAATCTTTGAACGTGTGAATCGGTTCGTGGGGTGGGTGAACGTCCATGACACCCGCAGTGTACAACTCGCCGTCCGTATCTTCGCCGGTGGCCGTATCATCGTTGTCGTGGAGACGACGCGCAGCGGCGCTTTCTCGGGATGGACTGTGCGGAGGCTCACGCCTGCCGGAGCGCGTAGCGAGCGGCAGCTCTACTGGGCTGGCAAGAGCATTCCAGAGCGCCTCACGGCTATGAACCAGCTCAACGAGCGCATGCGCGCAATGCGAGGGGAAGCGATCCATGAACAGCAAGCAGATCTCACTGCTACGCGCGTTCCTCGCGGCCGGCGTTGATTTTGCAGTTGTAGGTGGCGTCGCCGTGAATGCGCATGGTTATGTGCGTGCGACCAACGATCTGGATCTCTTCATCCGCCCCTCCGAGGACAACGCGTGTGTTGCCTTCCGCGCTCTACAGGATCTTGGCGTTTCGCTCGAAGGCCTGGAGCCCGCCGATCTCCTGAGCGACTACGACAATCTTCGTTTCGGCCCACAGGAAGATCACATCGACATTCTGGCCTCCATCGGCGAGATGTCCTTCGATCAGGTCTGGAAAAACCGCATTGTTGTCCCCATGGAGGGTCTTCGAGTCCCATTCATCTCGAAGGCCGATCTCGTGGAGAACAAGCGCCAAGTGGGGCGCCTGAGAGACCTCGCCGACATCGAGGAACTGAATGCCCTGCCAGACGAATCCCTTTGACCCGGTTATCCCCGAAACAAGTGCGGCACAAAGCTAGAGAGGTTCCCCGTGATCGGCCCTGCATCTTCGCGGATGCCCATGCCCCCGCACTCCTGGTCGATCATCCACAGCCCCAGCACCGGCCAGCGCATCGCAGGATTCGCAGGGTTGTCCGTAGCCGCCGGATCGCGGAAGCTCACCGCAGGCCCCAATCGCTGGTCGATCTGCCTGCGGTCCGTGTAAGGCCCTTCGGTACTGATCACCTTGCCATGCGGCGTCACCATCGTCAGGTTCTGGCCCTCGCGCGAGTGCATCGGCTTCCGCACCCAGCCGGGATCGGGTTGCCATCCTGAAGCCGCATCCACAAACTTCGCCTCCAGCAACAACTCATGCCCCGGATACATCTCCCACAGCACCGGCAGCAGCCCCTTGTTGCTCAGCAGCATCTTCCAGATCGGTTCGATCCAGGTGACGTCCTTGTACGTCTGCAGGCATTCGCTCGCAAACGCTTCGTCCATCATCGTCTCCCACGGATAGAGCTTGAAGATCGTGCGCATCGCATTCTCTTCCGGGGCCGTATCGACGAAGGCCTGCTTCTGATCGTTCCAGCCAATGTCCTGAATCAGCATCTGCCGTGTCGCGATCCCCGCCTGCTCCGCCGTGTCACGCAGATACGCCACCGTCAGCAGGTCCTCGGGATAGTCCGCGCTCGCAAAGTACACCGGCTTCTGCAGATAGCCTTCGATGTCCTTCCACTTCGCAATCAGCCGCTCGTGCAGGCTGTTGAACTGGTCCGCGTTGGCGATATGCGTGGGCGCTTTGCCGCTGCGCACATCTTCGAGCCAGTACCACTGCACCACCGCGGCCTCAAGCAACGACGTCGGTGTGTCGGCGTTATACTCCAGCAGCTTGGGCGGGGCGCTGCCGTTGTAGAGCACGTCAAAGCGCCCATACAGCGCAGGAGGCTCCTGCTCCCACGCCCACTCGATCATCGGCACAGCCTCTGCAGGAATCTCCAGCTGCTCATACCGCTTTTCGTCGATTACCTTCTGCGCCGCCGCGAGACACATCTCCTGCAGCGTGTTGGCCGCAGCCTCCAGCTGATCGACCTCAGCCGACGTGAACTCATAGCAGGCGGACTCATCCCAGTACGGTCTGCTGCCTGGCGCCAGCGCCTCCGGCGTATGGAACGTCAGTCCCTGTGCTTCGACGGTGGCCTGCCAGTTGTCGCGTGGTTTGATTGCATGTCGCTGCATTACTCTCCGCCCCCGCCACCATGTCCGCCTTCGCCGCCCGAAAAGCTGGAACCGAAGCCCCCGCGTGAGGTACCCGACCCAACCGAGTAGCTATGCCCTGGTGTCGGCATATATCCTCCGCCGCTAACGAAGCTGCCAAATCCGCCGCCCGAGCCACCGTAGTAATACCGATAGATGTGCGGATAGAAGATCCCGTTGTCGTAGTGGCCGCCGTTGTTGTTCAGGTCGCCCACGGCCGTCTGCCCCGGCTGCAATCCCTGGCAGAACTTCGCGTCGACAATGCGGCCCTGCTCATCCACGCAGCGCTGCGGGTCGGTTGTATGGCAGCCCGTCAGCAGCGCCGCTGCCGAGGCCGCAAGGATCGGCGCCATCACCTGCTGCGAACGCCTGTTGCTTCGTCCCATGGGGGATCCCTGTCTCCGGTTGACTGTCGCGATGTGGTTGCGAACATCTTAGCCGACCACCCAGCCAAGAGCCATGACAAGACCGCGCGCCGGAAGTGACCCTGACACCCCAGCGCGCGTCAGCTTCCAGCGCCGAGCACGAAGAGCGTGGCCACCGCAGCGCCGATCCACGGCGCGGGATGCTCCGCAAAGCTCTGCCCAAATCCACCGAAGGCGGTCGAGCCTTCGCCCGATCCGTTAGAGGACGATGTCATCGTCACAGGCGTCGGCTGCGTCTGCGCACGCGCTCCCCCGTGCATCGCCGCCGCCGCAGCGGCAGCCAGCAGGGGAGCGATCACACTGCGCGAACGTCGCATCCAGAAAGAATAATCGCGACGGGCCGAATCCGCGCCTCCGCCTTTCGTCCCGCACCCGTACGAGAGACAATAACCACCGAAGGCCTACCTCACCGCCAGGAGCCGCCATGCCGGAAGACCCGATCCGCGAAGCCCTCGATGCCCATTGGCGCGCCTCCGCCGCAGGCGACCTCGAAGCCGAGCACGCCATCTACGCCGATGATTCCATCTGCGACTATCCGCAGTCTGGCGAGCGCATCTTCGGACGCGCCAACCTGCAGGCCCTGCGCGGCCATCATCCCGGCAAACCCTCTGGCTTCACCGTCAAGCGCATCCTCGGCGCAGGCAATCTCTGGGTGACGGAGTACACCATCACCTACCAGGGCAAGCCCGCCTTCACGGTCAGCATCATGGAGTTCCGCAACGGCAAAGTCGTCCACGAGACGCAGTATTTCGCCGATCCCTTTGAGGCTCCGTCCTGGCGAAGCCAATGGGTCGAGCGAGCTTAGTGCGCTCTGTCTAAAACCCGCTATTACCTGCCCGAAGGCGCCTTCGCCGCCGGAGCAGCTGCAGGTGTCGCCGGAGCAGCCGGCTTCGGCTCGACATACGGCGCGGGAGGCGTCACGCCCTCCGCCCGCAGCGCATCGTCGATCACCTGGAAGATGAACTCCACCGGCACAGCGCCATCCACCTTGTCGCCGTTGATGAACAGCGACGGTGTGGCTTCAATGCCCAGGCTCGTGCCCAGCTTCTGCGACTCCGCAATCGACCGCGTGTCGTTGGTCTTGATACAGGCCGTCAGCTTCGCATCGTCGAGCTTCTGCGCCTTGGCCTGCTCATGCGCCAGCGCGTCCAGCTGCTCGGTCGCACGCGGAAGCGTCTTCTCCGCCTTCGGATCCTTGGGGTCCGCGCCCATCTCGGAAGCATGCGCGTGGACGTAGTCCACCATGTTCCAGTAGCCCGGTGTGCTCTGCTCGGCAACGCAGTTCACATCCAGCGCGGCGTGCATCGCCCAGGGGTGCTGCTCCAGCGGAAAGTCCTTGTACACGAAGCGAACCTTGTCGCCATAGCGCTGTGTCAGCAGCGGAAAGATCGATTCATGCAGCCGCGCGCAGTACGGGCACTCCAGGTCATCGAAGCCCACGATGATCACCGGCGCTGCCTCTGTGCCGCCCCGCGCTGGACGCCCCGCGGAAGACAGCATCTCGCGAGGCTTTACCGGCAGCGTGTACTTCGTCAGCTGAGCCAGCGTTGCTCCATCGTTCGACACCAGGAAGGTGATCGGCCGCGAAGCCTTGCCATCGGACTCGAACGTGATCGATATCGTCGAGAACCCCGGAACCTCGGACGACGCCGGCACGCTGATGTGGATCGTCGACATCGGCGGCAGGTTCGCCTTCTGCCGCAGGAGCACCTCAACGCGCCGCGATTCCTCCAGCGACAGCGGAGTCCCCGGCTTGACAGTGGTGCCCGTCAACGCCGGAGTCTGCGCATGGCAGCCCAGGGTAGCAAGCGTGGCGGCGAAAAGGAGCGAGGGAAGGCAACGGGACAGCACGTTCTGATTATTGCAGGAGGGAAGCATATGGAGCGGAACAGCGGAACAGCGGAACAGCGGAACAGCGGAACAGCGGAACAGCGGAACAGCGGAACAGCGGAACAGCGGAACAGCGGAACAGCGGAATTCAGACTTGAGGGGAATCTTTGGGCGGTTGCTTTGTTTCTGCCAGCTTGTCCATGAAAGACACGAGCATCTTCCCGACCTCATCCGAAAGTGCCGTAACGCGATCAAGCGCTGGGGGTTCACCGAAGCCAAGTTCTCGCGCGATGAGGAGTTGGGTTTGCAGCTCCATGTTGGAGCCGCGCGAGATCGAAAGGAACGCTTTGAAGTCCCGGCGGGTCTGCCGTCCCCAACCCTCTGCAATATTGCTCGCAATGGACACGCTCGCTCGCCGCATCTGCGAGCTAATGCCGTAGACCTCTTCGCGCGGGAATCCTGCTGTAAGCCGGTACACAGCGACGCTCAACTGAACGGAGCGCTGCCAAACCGTCAGTTCCTTGAAACTCTTCGCCATCGTTCGCTCTCCAGCTCTGCGTCGCGAATGACCCGGGCCCAGTCCAACTGTTCTGCTGTTCTGCTGTTCTGCTGTTCTGCTGTTCCGCTGTTCCGCTGCCCCTAATACTCCCGTGGGTACATCCGAGACATCCGGTCGTGCCAGGCCAGCCGCTCGCTATCCACGGCCATCCACAGCACGCCCATGCCTGCGGGGGCAGCGGCCACCAGCATCGTTCCAACACGGCGGCGCATGGCGCGGCGCGACGGATTGTCATCCGTGAAGGTGCACAGCGCCAGCCGCGCCAGTCGCATTCCGGGTGTAGCTTCGCTCAGCGTGAAGAAAAGCAGCTCGTACATCACGAAGATGCCCAGTAGCACGCCAGCTGAGATCGCCCCCAGCGTGGTCAGCTTTTCCGTCGTCAGCACATGCGGCGCGATCTTCGCGAAGACCGTCGCAAAGGCCACAAATCCCAGCGCTACCAGCGTGCCATCCACCACCATCGACATCGCCCGGCGCTCCAGCGAAGCCGGGTGTACCGGCACCGGGATATGGACATCTGCGGGCAGCATCGGCATGTCCGCCAGCGGATCTTCGATCCGCAGCACCGGCTCATCGAGCACCATACCGTGCCACTCCGCCGCCGATGACGGCTCCTCGACCACCTCGTAGCTCACCAGCTCCGGCTCGACCTCGAAGATCCGCAGCTGCGACTCCGGCTCTTCTTCATCGCGCAGCGGTCCCTCGGCGAGGCGCGGACGCACCTTGCGCGGCGCCACGATCAGCCGTGGAAACTCGATCAGGTTCCCCGGAATCGGCGTCAGCTCCAGCGAGTGCCCATCGAACGCCTCGGAGTGCCGGAAGGCCAGCTCGGCCTCCAGCGTCTCCATCTCCTGCTCGGAGGCCTCTTCGGGCGCAAACCCTGCCGTTGCTCCGCCGGAGTTCACCCGTCGCACCCCCGTCGGGGGCTGCGGAGCGAGTTCCCCTGCCAGCTGTACTCGCAACTTCGGCGGCTCCACGGGAACCATCGACTCGATCGCAGGCGTGGAGAAGAACTCGGAATCATCGAAGAAGGAAGGCGGCGGAGGTTCCGGGGCCCGGGCCGTCTCGACTCGCGCTGCCTCGACTCGTGCCTTCGCCACCGGCTCTTCCACAACTTGAATGGCGGGCGCCGGAGTCTCCACCAACCTCGGATTCGGCGCGGATTCGGCGCGGTACTGCTCCAGCTCGACCAGCAGCTGGCGCTGAGCGTCTGCAATCGCGCGTGCGTTCCGCGCGGCGACCTCGGCCTCGGCCTGTGCCCGCTCCAGAGCCTTTTCGGACTCCTGTGCCAGGAACTCTCTGTAGCTCACACTTTGCTCGTAACGCGCGGCTACCTTCTCCCTCACGCGGGATGCGGCGCCGCGTCCAGCTCCGTTCGCACGCAGGGCCCGGGCGCGCTCCTCCGCCTCGGCCTCCTGCGCCTGCACGACCGCCCGGCGATTGCGATGCTCCGCCAGCCGTTCTGCTGCAAACTGCTTCAGAGCCAACGATCCCTGGGTCTGAGTCGCGTAGCCGTCCTGGCTGATCTCGCCGTTCTCCCCGGTCATGCTGCTCTCCTGCATCTCTTGCCGCGCCGCTTCACGCATCACTGCTTTGCTCTCCTGGCCCATTTTTCACGCTTCGTCGTGGCTCTTGCCGTCATGCCACCTCTTGGGGATCTCGGCGGATCGTGCCGCCGCAACGAAGCTGAGGTGAAATCGTCTAATCTCAAGTCGTGGACGGTCTCGCCTTACCCGCAGCTCCCAACGCACGCATCTCGCGCCGTGCATGCATGGTCCTATGGCGAATAGCCCTTGGTTTCATAACTACCACCCAGCTTCCGGCAATGCATCATCAACTGCTGGCACAGGGCGTAACCGCCAAGGCACCCCCGGCGGAGGCAACCCCCAATGCGGGAACCCCTGGTGGAATCGATGCAGTTAACACCCTGCCCGATGCCCCGGACCCCACCGCCGATGTAATCGACCGCATTCCGGTCGCCAAGGTCCTTCCCGACAGCAAGGCGCCCGAGATGGCCGTCATCGAGAGCGACAACCCCCAGTCCCTCCGGGGCGACGTCTACTTCGCCTCGGGAAACGTCGTCCTCACCTACCAGGATCACATCCTTCACGCCGATTCCATCCGCTATAACCGCGCGACCGGCGAAGTCGAGTTCCTGGGCCACGCAAAGCTCACGGGAGGCCAAAACGACGAATACATCGAGGCCTCCCGCGGCACCTACAACGTCCGCACCGGCACCGGCCGGTTCTACGACGTCCACGGCTCGGTAGGGCTTGAGCAGCGCTCCGCTCGCAGCGCTGCGAATGGAGCAGCGCAGCCGGCCTCCACCACCGGCGCCATCGTCGGCGCTCCGATAGGCCCGGCGTCCCGCACCACCTACGCCAACTCCAATCCGTTCCTCTTCGAAGGCAAGATCGTCGTCAAGACCGGCCCCACGGACTACACCGTCTACGAAGGTTCCGTCACCAGCTGCCTCATGCCCAAGCCCGACTGGCAGATCTTCGCGAAGAAGATCACCCTCGACAAGGGCAAGGCCCACGCTGCAGGATCCACCTTCAAACTTCTCGGCATCCCCCTGCTCTTCATGCCCTACGTCACGCACCCCGTCGACGCGGAAGAGCGCCAGAGCGGCCTCCTGATCCCAGAGCTCAGCTTCTCCCGCGGATCGGCGACCGCCGGCTCCAAGGGCCTCACCATCGGCGAGCAGGGCTACCTCACCCTCGGGCGCTCGGCCGATATGACCATCGGCCTGCTCTACTACTCCGACCGCGGCTTCAGCGAGAACGGTACCGTACGTGTGCGTGGTCAGGGCAACAACTTTGCCACCGGGCATTTCTCAGCACTCGAAGATCGTGGCTTCCACTACCAGGCGGCCACGCTCTCAGGACAGCTCATCACCCTCTACGCCAACCAGGGCGGAGAGGACGTGACCGCCGCCTTCCGCTATGACTTCACGCCGAAGACCCGGCTGGTCGGCGACGTCGAGTACCTCAGCTCCTATGTCTATCGCGAGGCCTTCACCGAGAACTTCAACCAGGCCGTCAGCTCGGACATCAACTCCGTCGTCTTCGTCACCCAGCAGACCAACGGCTACGCCCTCTCTGCCCGCTTTGACCGGTATGAAGGGCTCAAGGTGGTTCCCACCTACCGCACCGCCGGGCAGGAGGTGAAGATCTTCCATGCTCCCGCCCTTGATTTTGACGCAATAGATCGCGCTATCCCCGGAACGCCGTTCAAGTGGAACGTCGCAACATCAATCGCCTCCATGAAGCGCGTGCAGCCGAACTTCGTCACCGCCGGAATGACGGAGCGTTTTGACCTTCGCCCTGAGCTGTCCCTCCCGATGCACTTCGATGGCTTCAACCTGAACGCCTCCATCGCTGCACGCGAGACCGTCTACTCCCGCTCCCGACAGGTGCCATACGGCCCGAATCCAGCCAACGCAGTCCCCATCGAGCTCATGGCACCGGTAAACCGCGCCGACGTCGAGATGAAGCTGGACTTCCGGCCGCCCGTCATCGAGCGCGACTTCAAGGTCCCCGCCAAGTTGCAGAGCCTCTTCGGCGATGAAGTTCGCCACACCGTCGAGTCTCACCTGACCTACCGTGATGTAAAGGGCGTCGACAACTTCCTCGCCATCCTTCGTTTCGATGACACGGACCTGGTCAGCGATACCAATGAGCTGGAGTACGGCGTCACCCAGCACCTGTACTTCAAGCCACACCCAAAGGTGGCGAAGCTGCCGCCCGGCTGCTCCGCGAGCCCGCTGACGAAGGCTGTCGACGACAAGGATGCTGAGCCCGCGCCGCGCGAAGCGCAGGAAGATCCCGACCAGCAGCCCTCCATCGACGCCAACGGCATCCCCAATCCCTTCTCGACTGCCCCTGACGTCCCGACCCGCACCCACAAACGCCACGCCGGTCCTTGCGATAAGCCCACCGCAGTCGCCGGCCAAACCGAGTGGTTCAGCTGGGACCTGAAGCAGAAGATCTTCTTCGATCAGAACTTCGGCGGCGCTGTCATCAACTCTCGCCGCAACATCTTCGAGACCACGCTCGATCTCTCCGGCATCGCCTTCCTCACCGAGGCGCGAAACATCTCGCCGCTCATCTCACGTATGCGCTTCCGCACCTCCGGCCACACGGACATCGAGTACGACTTCGACTACGACACCGGCGCATCCAAGTTCACGAGTCAGAACATCCTGCTGGATGTGCACGAGTCGAATCTCTTCGGAGGCGTCTCCTACGCTCGTCTCAACGCGCCCGGCCGCTTCCATAGCGAGGTCCTCAACCAGACGACGAATACGGCCACTCAGATCCTCACGACGCAGATCTCCAACTTTCAGCAGATGCGTCTGCTGGGTGGGTTCGGAGCGCCGACGCGTGCAGGTCTCTCGGTCGCGGCGGGGGCGGGCCTCGACCTGAACCCCCCATCCGGAGCCGGCATGACCCAATACCTCACCATCCAGGCCAGCTACAACTGGAACTGCTGCGGCCTCTCGGTGGAATACCGCAAGTACGACCTGGGCAACATCCGCGACGAAGGTACGGAGAGCTTCAACTTCACGCTGGCCAACATCGGCTCCGCCGGAAACATGCGCCGCGCCCAGTCGCTCTTCTAGCTTCTAGCTTCTAGCTTCTAGCGCCGGGTACCGGGTGCCCCACATCTCGCCCCTGAGATGTGGGTTCGCACGATCCCTTTACTCCATGGCCGGCATCTTCGCCCCCGCACGAATCCACGCCGTCACGGCAGCTATCTCCGCCTCCGTCAGCTTCGACTTCGGTGGCATCGGCCCCGGCGGGTCCGACTTCTGCTCGTGCCGGATCAGCGTGATCAGCAGAGAGCTCTCCGGATGCCCCGGCACTACATCCACGCCCCGCTTGCCCCCATGCAGAATCGCTTCCGGGGAGTCCAGCCGCAGGTCGCCCTTGTGGTTCATCCCGCCGTGGCACCGGTAGCAGTTTTCGCGCAGGATCGGTTGTACAACTTCGGTGTAGTAAGCAGGCGAATCCACCGGCGGAGGAGGTCCACTCGGCTTGGTGCAACCGGCCGTAAGCAGCGCAAAACTCAAGGCCAGCGCCGGGAACGCCAACGCTTCCCAAAGCGGGCGAGCGGTGTGTCGTACATTTGTCGCCGGGCCCGGTTTGAGCCTCCGGACTGGTAGGGTCTTCTCTAGGGTTCGCATACGTCTGCTACCACCACTGTAAGCAACCGGCCGCTCCGGGGCATTCGTTCCAGCTGGATTCGGTATGGTGCGAATCCCGTCTAAACACTCATCGCAGCCGCGATCCGCCCTCGTCGGCGCGCGACTCACGGTCGATAGATGGGTTTGTACGGGAAAGAACCCTGCACGGTACTCCCACGGAAGGGCCAAGGGGGATAGCCTAAAGAGGCTCTGGTGGGTCTCCGCGGCCGCCCCTAAAATCGGGTCACGCAATGACGAAATATCTCGGCCTCGCAGGCGCGATGCGTCACATGTCGCGGTGTCTCCCTGTCATCCTCTCTGGTGCTGTGGTCGTTGCTGGCCCAGGCGCAGCCTTCGCAAAGCGCCCGGACCACTCCGCACCCCTCCATCGGTATCAGGAGAATGCAGGCAGGCCCGACTTCAGCCGCACCGCCACCACGAAATCAAAGAAGAAGCACGCCCCCACCTCCAGCGCCAGGGGCAATGAGCATAAGGCCGACGAGGGCCAGGCCAAGCCGGACGCGAAGTCCCCGGCCAAGGGCATCCACAAGGCCTCTCCGCGCCGCCATCGCCAGATCGAGCCTGACGACGACCCCATCATCATGAAGCGTGCCGGAGCCGCACGCCGGTCGCCTTCGAAGGCGACCGAGCAGCAGCACCTCGCTGAACGCGGTCCCGCTCCTGCCGGGCATCCTCGCGCCCGTTCCGGGCACGCAGAGATCGCGGCGAAGGAACAGCCTGCCCGCGAAGCGTCCGGCCCCTCGCATCGCGGTCAATCGCATCCACCTGCCGAGCCCTCCCGCGAGACGGTAGCCATCAGCCAGCCCCTCAACACGGGCGACTTCCTCCGCGCCGCGCATGGCGAGCCCGAAGTTCCTGAGCGCGCCACCGAGCGCACGACCGAGCGTTTCAGCCGCTCCTCCGCTCCCGCGCAGCTCGCCACAGGTGTATCGCACCCGCCCTCCGGCAACATCACGGTCTCCGCGCCCCAGCCAGCCGCTCCCAGCTACATCGACGAGCGCCAGGTCGCCGAAGCGCAGCGTGTCGCTATCGGAGACGCCCTCCGCCCTCAGGAGATCGGCGCCGAAGCTCGCAAGGCGCCCGAGCCCGCAGCGTGGCCAACCGCCCGCGCGTCATCCATGTCGTCATCGCTGCCCGCGTCGGCGCCCACGGAGTCCAACTACGGTCCGGAAGCTCACGCTCCCGTGTGGATGCCGGCTGCTACCCAGGCGGCAAATCAGCCGGCCTCCAGCTCCGTGCCCACGCACTCCTCGTATATCGCGGCCCGCACCGTTGAAGGCGAAGAGGCAACCAGCCGCGCTCCCGAGGATGCCGTGCGCTCCACCGCCCTCGGCCAGCTCAGCCGCGAGGAGATCACCTCGGCCGCCGTTGCTCCGTCGCTCCCCGGCCTTTACTCCCGCGATGGACACATCATCGTCCCCGCTCCCCTCAAGGGCTCGCATGAGGTCCTTGTCCACCAGAACGAGATGGCCGACGCCGCGGGCCTCACCCGCATCCGCAACGACCGCGAGCTCGACCAGCTGCGCCGCGAGCACCGCCTCGTCGACTTCGAGGAGACCGACGGCCTGCGCATCAATCCCGAGCTGCCTGAGCGCCGCCGCTGCGCCCGCCCCTGGACCGTGGCCTTCGCCACCCAGATGGCGCGCGCTTACTATGCCGAGTTCCACGAGCCCTTCACGATCAGCTCAGCCGTCCGCACCATGGCCTTCCAGGCTCGCCTGCAGCGTGTCAACGGTAACGCCGCCGCCCTCCATGGCGAAGCAGCCTCGCCCCACCTCACCGGCCAGGCCTTCGACATCGGTAAGTCCGGCCTGACCATCGCGCAGATCGCGTGGCTCCGTACCTACCTCGCTCCGCTCATCGAAGGCGGCAAGATCGACGTCGAGGAAGAGTTCCAGCAGGCCTGCTTCCACATCAGCGTCTACCCCGGCGGCTCCACGACGCATCGCCGCACCCAGCTGGCCGAAGTCCAATAGAAGCGAATAGCGAATAGCTGTTGGCTGAAGGCTATTCGCTATTTGCTAGCTCTTCCCCGGCACTCTCGCGCCTTTCTTGCGCGCTTCGCTCAACCCGATCGCAATCGCCTGCTTGGGGTTGGTGACCTTCCGGCCGCTGCCGCTCTTCAGCTTGCCCTGCTTCATCTCCCGCATCTCCGTCTCCACCTGCTTGCTGGCCGCAGGCGAGTACTTGCGCGAGCTCTTCTTCTCTGCCTTCTTCACGGCCTTCTTGCTGGCCGCCTTCTTCGTTGCCTTCTTGGCTGCTTTCTTGCTTGCCTTCTTCGTTGCCATAACGGGGACTACCTCCCGTTATCGTTGGAGCGCAATCACAGTCGCTTACGTTGCACGGGCTGCCGATCCAGGAACCGCCGTGTCTTCACCGCAAGGTAGATCCCCACCCCAAGTGCCGCACCAAAGAACAGTATCGTCTTGATCCTCGCCGAGCGATCAAGCTCCGTCTGCAGCGAACCATCCTTCCAGGCCGCATAGGTCACGTTCAGGTCATCCGCCAGCCCCGGAATCGTGATCGCGCTGAAGTGCCCGTTCTCATCCGGCGCGGCGGGCAGCGAGCCAAAGATCCGCTCCGGCTCAGCGCCCTTGGCGTCGCGGTCCTTCGGCACCTCGCGCATCATCGCGTTGAACTCCGCATCGCGAGCATCGGTGAAGAACGTGTTATCCGCCGTGTTGGGGAACAGCGTCACCTTGCCCGTCAGCTTCTTCTCAATCGCTGACACGACGTCCTGACATACCCCAAAAGCAAAGTACCCGCCGAACGGAATCTTCCCATGCACCTCATGGAGGTGCGTGTAGGCGACCGTCGCCACACTCGCCAGCCGCGTCGCCTCGATAGCCTGCGCGCCAGTGTACGTATGCGCCGCGCGCTTCAGCACCCACGCCTGGTCGAGCGTATCCATCACGCGCCACTCGGCCTTGCCATCCACGCCGAAGTACCAGCTCACATCCGCATTGATTTTGGGCCCGCGGATCTTCCACTCCAGCTCCGCATGGCTCACCGGCACTAACAGATGCCGCCCATGCGCATTCGGAACCTCAACGCCGCTGTCGATCCAGAACGGAGCCATCACGTCCTGCTCGCCGTTCGCACCCTTGTAGTGCATGTGCGCAAAGTTCGCGAAGTACCGCGCATCGATGACCTCGACGGTATGGCCCGTGTTGGCCAGCGTTTGGATGAGCGCCGCAGGTGTCGGAATGAAAATGTCCCCACCCACTGCTCCGCCCATCGTGGGGTCGTAGAGCGCTGGTGACTTCGCATGAGGATCCGTAGTCAGGTGGAACCTAACCGAGGCTTGTGCCATTCCCTCAATCCCATTCCCCGCCAGCCGATTTAACACATACGCCAGGCGCTCGCTCTCCGCATGTTCCGGCGCGAACTCATTCGGCCCATCGCCACGCGTGACGCCATGCCCCAGGTCGGTGATCTGCCCATCGAGCGAAAACCCCTTCAACGTGCTCGGCGCATCCAGCGAGATCGTCTGCTCTTTATCGAGCGCATACTCTCCCACATCCAGCCAGGAGTGCTTCGCCATGGCGTCCGCGCCGCCACTCTGCGGGGACGAACCCGGCTTCACCTCGCTGTCCTTCTCCAGCATGGCGTCCTTGCCCGCCACATGCCCCACCACGCGCACGGTAGGCGTGATGCGCTTCATCGTCCACCCGGGAAAGCGGTCGAGCCCGCTCCAGTCCTTCCCCAGCAGCCGCGTGCGCAGCTCGTCGATCAGCTCCGGCGTCATCAGCACCGGCCCATGCTTGCCTTTGGCGTTCTTGTCAGGCGCCAGGGATGCGATCAGCTGTTCGTCGAACGCGGGGTCCTCACGCATCATCTGCGAGAGCAGGACCGCATTCGCTGGCATGGGCTCTTCCGGCGGTGTGTACGACCGCGTGCGGCAGCCCAGCAGGCTCGCCAAAGCACCCAGCCCCACACCCACGATGGACATCGTCTTCCTCCACTGCATGGCCCATTAGAGCATTCCTCAGAGCGTCTCCCGTTCCATCCAGAGGCTCGAACCCGGCGATGTTCCCATCGCCCGCCCGCCTGACATCAAGGGGAATCGAAAGAAGTTCCGCGATAGGCGCGCTGCCGGCCGCACCCGGTGGTACGTTGAGGGCAACCTCCTTCTCCCGCGGATCTCCGAGCGATGGGCCGGGTGAAGGTCTTCGGGCGGACTCATGCACTCCTGCCAGCCCAACTCCGCCAGCGACTCCAGGCCGCGATGTCGGCTGGCACGCCTCGCGCTCGTCGCACTGCTCCTGCCCTCCATCGCCAGGCTGCACGCCGAGCTGCCGGATGCACCCGTTCCGCCGCAGTCCACGAGCTCCAGCTCTTCTGCGCAGTCCGGCCTCAACGCACACACCCCAGCGGCCAACAACCAGCCTGCTGTGGTGATGGTCAATCGCCGCCCCTACACGCCGCCCACGCAGCATGACCTCATCCACGCCTATTGGCGGGACACCTACGGCCTCAGCGGTTGGGCCAACACCACCATTCGTGCTTCCTACTCGCAGGCCCGTGGCAAGCCTTCCGGCTGGGGGCAGGACTGGCCCGGCTTCGGCCAGCGCTTCGGTTCCTCTGCTGCGGTCACCAGCATCAACGGCACCGTGAGGCTGGGCATGGAAGAGCTATTCCACGAGGATCTGCGCTACATCCCGTGCCACGGCTGCAGCGCCAAGCACAAAATCGAGAACGCCCTGCTCTCCGAGATCACCGCGCGTCACGAGTCCGACGGCCACCGCGTCTTCTCGCTCACCCCCACCATCTCTGATTTCGCCGGCCCCATCATCGTGCACACCGCCTGGTATCCCGGCGCAAGCGCAACCCCGATCGATGGTGTGATCAGCGCGCGCATCGTCTTCGCCACACGCATAGGGACACACCTCTTGCGCGAGTTCGTCCTCGAGCGTCGCCACAAAGACACCCACGAATAATTCCGGGTGCCTCGGATCCTGGTGCCCCCTATCTCGAAGAGATGTGGGCTGAGATGTGGGCTGGCAGCACGCATGTAGTCGAGCTCACCTTTAGCCCTGAAACAAGAAAGCCACGCGCTTCGGGCTCTCCTTCGCCCACGTCGTCGTCGAAATCCACGCCGCTGCCAGCACCAGCGCACCGCCCGCGGTCATCAGCGCAAAGATCGGATGCGTCGCCTGCGCCAGGTCGGTATGCTGTGCCCGGCTCACGCTCACCACCGTGCCTGCGATGGCCACACCCAGCGCCGCTCCCACCTGCCGTCCCGTCGACGCAATCGCCGCCGCGACGCCCGCCTGCGACAACGGCATCCCGGACACAGCCGAGTTCGAGATCGCCGGGTTACTCATCCCCAGCCCCACACCAAACAACGTGTACGCAGCCATCAACAGCGCCATCGGTGTCGTCGCCGAAAGCTGACCGAGCAGGAGCGTCGCCACCACAAATCCAAGTCCGGCAATCACGAGAGAAGGCACGGCACCACGCTTCGCCACCAGCCTTCCCGAGAGTGGCGCGGTAAACGTCATCGCCAGCGCCAGCGGCAGCGTGGACAAGCCCGTGCGCAGCGGCGAGAGCCCACGCATCTGCTCGAGATACAAGGCATTCAGGAACAGGAACCCCGCAAAGCACCCGAACGACGTCAGGGCCAGTACTGTGGCAATCGAGAACGGAACACTGCGGAAGAACTTCAGGTTCAGCAGCGGCTCCGTCCGTCGCGACTCCACCACGAGGAACAACACAAACAGCACCGCCGAAGCTCCAAACAGTCCCAGGATCACCGCCGATCCCCAGCCACGCTGTGGACCATCGATGATCGCGTACATCACCATCCCCAGCGTCAGGAAGATCAGCACCTGCCCTGGAGGGTCCGGCCGCCGCGCCTTCGCCGCCTTGCTCTCCGGCACAAAGATCGCCGTCAGCACCACCGCAGCGATCCCCAGCGGAACGTTGATGTGGAAGATCGTACGCCAGCCCACCGTCTGCGTGAGGAAGCCACCCAGCATCGGGCCAATCGCCAGCGACGCCCCCGCAACCGCACCCCAGATGCCCACGGCACGAGCCCGATCTCCCGGCTCCGGAAAGACATTCGCAATGATGGAGAGCGCGACCGGGTTCATCATCGACGCTCCCAGCCCCTGGATCGCGCGGAAGAGGATCAGCCACTCGATCGTCGGCGCCGTGCCGCACAGCAGCGACCCCGCAACGAACCCCACCATGCCGATCAGGAAGATCCGCCGCCGGCCAAACCGGTCGCTCATCGCGCCGGAAAACATCAGCAGGCTCGCCAGCACCAGCGTGTACGCATCGATCACCCACTGCAGCTGCGCGACGCTGGCGTGCAGGTCGCGCTGAATCGCCGGCAACGCCACATTCACGATCGTCACGTCCATGCTCAGCAGCAGCACGCTCATGCAACAGATCGCAAGGACCGCGTTCGGATGGGTAGCTTTTTTCGTTTGTGTTGTAGTCACCACAAGTTGGATTCGATGCACGCCACGAGGATGCAGCAACCCACCGCACCCTCACCTGCGAAAACCCAACTTCGCCGGAAACCTCAACAGCCACGAGTCTGGGAACAGGGAAGATCTGGGAACAGGGAAGAAAACCTCATACCTATCCCCCTCAAACCTCTACAGAAACGCTCGTTGCAAAGAAGCACCATCGGCCACAAAGTCAGTCGAGATCGGGTGCCCCGGGTCCCTCGCACGTGGGGACCCGGGCTCATGTGGCGCATAGCTCCTACGCGTCCAGCTTCTTCACCACCAGCTCATTCAGCAGAGCCGGATTCGCCTGTCCCTTGCTGGCCTTCATCACCTGGCCGACAAAGAACGCGCTCACCGTGCGCTTGCCGCCCTTGAACTGCGCCACCTGGTTCGGGTTCGCCGCGATCACCTCATCGATCATCGCTTCCAACGCGCTGGTGTCCGTAATCTGCTGCGGCTTGTCGCGGTCGTAGATGTACGCAAAGTCGCGGCCTTCTTCGAAGCACGAGTCCAGCAACTGCTTCAGCTGCTTCGAGCTGATCGCTCCACCTTCGGTGAGGTCAGCCGCCAGCACCAGCCCATCCAGCGATACCGGCGACTTCGCCAGCTCAATCTCTGCCGCACGCAGCCGCATCGTGATCTCGCTCAGCAGGATCGACGCCACGCGCTTCGGGCTCTTCGCTTTGCCCGCAGCCTCCTGGAAGAAATCGCCCAGCTCGCGATCCGTCGTCAGCGTCGCTGCATCCTGCGCGCTCAGGCCATACTCGTTCGCAAGCCGCGCACGACGCGCCTCAGGAAGCTCCGGCATCGCGCTCAGAATCTGCTTCTGCCACTCGGCACCCACCACCAGCGCGGGAAGATCCGGCTCCGGGAAGTAGCGATAGTCATGCGCTTGCTCCTTGCTGCGCATCGAGTACGTGCGGCCCTCGGCGTTGTTCCACAGCCGCGACTCCTGCACCACGCGCCCGCCGTCCTCAATCACACTGATCTGGCGCTCAATCTCGTACTCCACCGCCGCCCGAATGTAGCGGAACGAATTGACGTTCTTCACCTCGGCCTTGGTGCCGAAGGCCTTCGCCCCATGCTGCTCCCAGTCGCTCTTCAGCATCACGGAGACGTTCGCATCGCAGCGCAGCGAACCCTCTTCCATGTTGCAGTCGCTCACGCCCGTGTAGAGAAGGATCTCCTTGAGCTTGGTGAGGTACTCGAAGACCTCATCCGCCGTGCGCAGGTCCGGCTCGCTCACAATCTCGCACAGCGGCGTGCCGCAGCGATTGAGGTCAATGTACGTCCGCGTCGCCGAGTCCGGAAAGCCATCATGCAGGCTCTTGCCCGCATCCTCTTCCATGTGCAGCCGCGTGATGCCGATAGCCTTCGTGATCGGATTGCCGGCCTCGTCGAACGCCGGAACATGGATCACGCCATGCTCCGCAATCGGCTTGTCGAACTGCGAGATCTGGTAGCCCTTCGGCGAGTCCGGATAGAAGTAGTTCTTGCGCGAAAACACGCTCGTCTCGCGGATCGTGCAACCGATCGCCTTCGACGCCAGCACCGCAAACTCCACCGCCTGCCTGTTCAGCACCGGCAGCGCACCCGGCAGTCCCAGGCAGGTGGGGCACACATGCGTATTCGGCTCGCCGCCGTACTCGTTCTTGCAGCCGCAGAAGGCCTTGGTCTTCGTGAGCAGCTGAACATGAACCTCAAGCCCGATGACGGGCATGTACTTGGCGCGAACTTCGGGCGAAAGACCAGCAACGACGGGCATGCAAGCTATTTTACTTCCCAGTGGGGCATAGCACGGCGCATGAAGTCCCCGAACAGGGGAACCGTAAACGCCACATCACCGTGCGCCGGAGAATAGATCATCCCTTTCTTTATCAATCCATTCCTCAATGGCGCCACGGACTGCGGACGGGCTCGCAACGCGATAGCGATGTCACCGCTGCGCTGCGGCATGTCGTCTTCGCCCAAGGCTGCCAGCGCCCGCAGGTAATCCTTTTCGCGTGGGGTCAGGCGGTCGAATCTAACTCGGAAGAAGCTCCGGTCAAGCTCTGCTACGGAAGTGCGCGTGGCTTCATCCACATCGGAATTTGAAATCGTCGGGCCGATGGCGATGTTCCATGCTTCATACGCCCATTGTTGAACAAAATACGGATACCCGTGCGTTGCCTGGAACAGCGTAGCTACGGCTTCATCTGCGAAGTCCGCACCTTGCTTCTGTACCGGCGCTTGAAGAGCGTCGCGCACGTCGTCAAGCGGCAGCGGGCCAATGATGGGATAGTCAAACAATCGTTCCGCGTAGGATTTCGAGCGCCCTGCAAGCCCCACCACCTGAGGAAGGCCAGCGCCAAAGAGAGCGACTGGCAACGCATCCTGGGAGCAACGATGCATCGCCATGATCAACGCACTCAACTCCAACTCCGAAAGGTATTGCATCTCGTCCAGACAGAGCGCAATTGCCGTGGATCGATCGGCTGCTGCTTGTCCCACTGCGGCGAATAGTTCCGCTAGGTCCGTCTCTAGATCCCCGCTGTCCCCGGAACCGCGCTCCGGATCAACTCCGAGTTCGATCTCAACATCGCCCATTTTTGCCTTGGCGGTCAGAGCTCCAGCGAAGCTCCTCAAGACCCGAAAACCCCGCTTCACCTTTTCACTAACGACTGCCGCCGCGTCGAGTTGGAACAGAATCTGTCTGAGACTCGGAACCAGCAGTTGTGGGAGCGCCTTACCCTCGCGCGCCTCCAGATGAACCGCTCGATAGCCCTGCTCGATCGCGATCATCCGGACGCGATTGAGCATGACGGTTTTGCCGACGCCCCGAAGGCCAACAAAGATCAAGCTCTTTGCAGGTCGGCCAGCACGCAGCCGGTGCAGAGTGATCGTGGTCCGTTCCAGCAGGAGATCGCGCCCGACCAACTCAGGCGGGGGTGAGCCAGCACCCGGAGAAAATGGGTTATCGAGCGGATTCATATTCAGAGTTTACTCAAGTATTAGAGAAAGGACTAATACTTTGGTAAAAATCGTCACATTCATTGCGGTTCCACTTACCGTGCTCCCAGATCCCCATTCAGCCGCCCCCAGAAGCTGCCTTCATCCAGCTTCAGGCAAACCCTGGCATTCGCCGCTCCAGCGGCCTCCCGAGTGAACCCCTTCGCATCCACCACCAGCCGCATCGGCGTCAACGGACACACCGCACCCTCCTCCACCGCCAGCACCGGCACCACGTCATACAGCGTCGTCCCATACTTCGAAGCCGCATCGTGCATCCGCGTCAGCTCCACCAGCGTCGCCGCGAAAGGAGACTTTGCCTGCGCCAGCCGCTGCTTCTCCGCCGCATCCGGCGTGGCCAGCGTCGAGTCCAGCGGATACACCTCCAGCGGAACACCCGCCGCAAACACGGCCTGCGCCGACGCCACATCCTGTGCGATGTTGTACTCCGCCACCGGCTTCGATCCCGGCGAGTATCCCTGCCGCACCGCTCCGCCCATCAGCGCAATCCGCCCAATCTTGTGAAACGTCGCCGGGTCCTCCCGCAGGAGGTCCGCAAGGTTCCGCTCCGGCGCCAGCTCCAGGATCACCAGCCCCGGATGCGTCAGGATCGCCCTTCGCATCGCCTCTACTGCCATCAATGGAGCTGGCGCCGCCTGCTTCTCCGCCCAGGCCCGCTGGGAAAACTCCGTGGGATTCGCGGTTTTCGTTCCTGAGGCAATCGGGATGTCCGTTCGTCCCGCCAGCTTCACGAGCCCATTCAGCATCCGCGCCCGCAGCGCCGTATCGCCGAACGCCCCGGCCATCCCAACCACCTTCAGCCGGGTATCACTCAGCGCCGCAGCGACGGCGTAGGCATCGTCCACGTCATCGCCAATGTCGGTGTCGATATAGACCAGCGTCGGCTTCGGAATGCGCGTGGGAGCACGCAGCGTTACGCCCTGCTGAGCCAGAACGCTGCCCGCCATCGTCAGCACAACCCACGCTGCCTTCACGACATAGCCTGCACCTTGTCTTGTCTCCATCGCCCTGACCCCTCAAATCCCTTGCACGCCACGATACAGCACTCCGCGACATCAAGCGCTCTACGTAAGGAAAAAGTACAAATGGTGTTCCGAAATCACTCCCATCCGGTACCCCTTCGCGGGTATGATCGCCGGGCATCTGATTTTCAAACGCAACGGGTAGGGAAGGGGAGCCGATGTCGCTTCGTCACGCGGTCGTTCTTTCTGTTTTGATGGCAACGTCTTTCGCTGCGATAGGCCAGACGCCCGCTCCCATGAGCGTGCCAGTGCTGCCCGCGACCGTTCCTCCGGCACCCCCGGCGCCAAAGCTCCCTGAGCCTCCGCCCCAGCCCACCGTGCCCGACCACACGCGCTATCTCAATAATCCCGACCTGCTCAAGTTCTGCACCGCGCAGGTCGCTGCCTTCAACGGTCGCGACGCCGACATCCTCTTTGTGGGCGACTCCATCACCGAGAACTGGCGTAAGGACGGCAAGGATGTCTGGGACGCCAACTTCGCCAACCGCAATGCCCTGGACTTCGGCATCAGCGGCGATCAGACGCAGCACGTCCTCTGGCGGCTCGACAACTATCCGGTGCAGCGCCTCCATCCCAAGGTGGCTGTCGTTCTCATCGGCACCAACAACACTCACAACACGGCGCCAGAGATCGCCGCTGGCGTCAAGGCCGTGCTCACCAAGCTGCAGACGATGTATCCCGGCATCAGGATCATCCTCGTCAGCATCATGCCCAACGCTCGCGCCAACGAACTGATGACGGCGGCCGACGCCATTCTCAAGACCTTCGCCGACGACCGCACCATCTACTACCTCGATCTCGTGCCGCTCATGACCCCCGTCGGCGACAACTGGAAGGGCCTCCGCTCCGATCATCTGCATCCGGATGCAAGCGGCTACCAGCTCTGGACCGACGCCATGCTTCCCCTGCTCAACAAGCTGCTTCCGCCACCTGCCGCCGCTCCGCCGCCCCCGCAGTAACGGCCTCGCCACGCGCGGCAGCTAGAATAAGCTCTGCATGATTCTTCCCTTCGTCCGCGAACTCATGGCGGACCTGGAGAGCTCCGCCGCTTTCGAGCGTGTGCGCCGCCATCTCGCGGGCGGCACGGGGCGGCGACGTGTGTCCGGACTCACCGCGACCGCCCGCTCTCTCTATCTCCCGTACTTCATCCGCGCCGCGCAGGACGCGCCCGCGCTCGTCCTCGTCGCCGACAACAAGGCGGCCGAGGCCCTGCACGCCAACGTGCTCGCAGCCTGCGAGCTGACCGGCGTCCTCAAGCCGGAAGAGGTCCTGCGCCTCCCCGCGCACGACGTCCTGCCCTTCGAAAACCTCTCGCCCCACGGCGAGATCCAGGAGCAGCGCGCCGCCACGCTCTGGAAGATCGCGACCGGCACTGCCCGCCTCGTCATCGCACCCATGGAAGCCGCCTGCATGCGGCTCTTCCCACGCGACTACTACGCCGCTCTCGCGCTGCGCCTCGCCAAGGGCGAAGAGCACCTGCCGGAGATGCTCGTCGAGCACCTGCTTTCGGTGGGGTATACGCGGGTGGATGTCGTCGAGATGCCCGGCCAGGTCACCATCCGCGGCGGCATCATTGATGTCTACGGCCCGGAGATGGACCGCCCGGTCCGCATCGACTTCTTCGGCGACGAGATCGAGTCCCTTCGCCGCTTCGATCCCGAGTCGCAGCGCTCCAGCTCCCACATCGAAGAGATCCTGCTCCTTCCGCTCACCGAGACCCCCGCGACCGAAAAACTCCTCCGCGCCATCAACGCCCGCCTCGTCCGCGGAGGCAAGGCTGGCGCCGACCTCGAAGGCGGCGAGGTGCCGCGAGAGCTCGAGGACCACGTCGGCAACGACTGGCGCGAAGCCACTATCTTCCCCGGCTGGGAGTTCTACGCCCCCGTCGCCGGAGCCCGCTCCTCGCTCCTTGAGCTCATGGGCAAGTCCACCCGCGTCTTCGTCGAAGAGCCCGCCATGGTTACCAACCAGGGCGAGCGCTGGTGGAACAAGGTCGAGCAGCGCCACGATCGCTCCGGCATCGGCTCGCTCGTCGGCCCCGGCGACCTCTACATCTCGCCGTGGGAGCTGCAGGACCAGCTCCGTTTCTACTCCGGTTGCGAGCTCGATCAACTCGGAGCCGTCGACATCCTCGAAGGCGACTCTTCGGACGCATCCGAGATTGAGTTCACCACGCGCCCCACGATGCGCTTCCACGGCTCCATCCCCGGCTTCGTCGACCAACTCCGCGCCCTGATGGAGTCCGAGGCCCGCATCCTCGTCGCCGCTCCCAATCAGGGCGAAGTCGAGCGCCTCGCCACGCTGCTGCAGGAGTACGGCGTCGCGTACCGCATCGGCTGGCGGCCACAGCAGGGTCAGTCCACCACCATGGTCTCGGAGTCCAGCTACCTCGCCGGCGATCTCCGCACCCCCGTCATCGTGCGCGCCGCCATCGAGAACGGCGTCCAGGTCCTCGACCTCGACAAACGCACTGCAAGACAGTTCATCATCATCGGCGCAAATGACATCTCCGATGACGCCGACGTCCACGCGCGCCCTGTACGCAAGTCCAAGACCTCGGCCTTCGTCTCCGACTTCCGCGACCTCGCCGTCGGTGACTACGTCGTCCACGTCGAACACGGCATCGCCCGCTACGACGGCCTCCGCGTCCTCGACAATCCCGATGGCTCACAGCTTGAGCTGATGATCCTCACCTTCGCCGAAGACGCGAAGCTCTACGTTCCGCTCACGCGCCTCGACCTCATCCAGAAGTACCGCTCGACCGACACCGGGCCCGCGCCGCAGCTCAACCGCCTCGGCAGCCAGTCCTGGAGCAAGACCAAGGCCCGCGTGAAGAAGGCCATGGAGGACATGGCAGAAGAGCTGCTCAAGCTCTACGCGCAGCGTCACGCCGCCCTTGGCTATGCCTTCTCGCCTGACAACAACCTGCAGCGGGAATTCGAAGACTCCTTCGACTACAACGAGACCGACGACCAGCTCCGCGCCGTCGCCGACATTAAGGCCGACATGGAGTCCACGCAGCCCATGGATCGCCTGCTCTGCGGCGACGTGGGCTATGGCAAGACGGAAGTCGCCATGCGCGCGGCCTTCAAGGCCGTGCAGGATGGCAAGCAGGTCGCCGTGCTCACGCCAACCACCGTCCTTTGCTTCCAGCACTTCGAAAGCTTCAAGAAGCGCTTCTCCAAGTTCCCCGTCATCATCGAGATGCTCTCGCGCTTCCGCACCGCGAAGGAAAAGAAGGAAGTGATGGAGCGCGCCGCCGAGGGCAAGGTCGACATCCTCATCGGCACCCACGCCCTGCTCGGCCAGGGCCTCAAGTTCCAGGACCTCGGCCTGCTCATCGTTGACGAGGAGCAGCGCTTCGGCGTCAAGCATAAAGAGCGCCTCAAGCAGATGCGCGCGAGCATCGATGTGCTCGCGATGTCCGCCACGCCCATCCCGCGCACGCTGCATATGTCGCTGCTCGGCCTGCGGGACATGTCCGTCATCGAGACCCCGCCCAAGGACCGCATGGCCATTCAGACCATCGTGGCCAAGTTCGACGAGAAGCTCATCCGCACCGCCGTTGAGGTCGAACTCGAGCGCCAGGGCCAGGTCTACTTCGTCCACAACCGCGTCGAGACCATCTACGAACTCGCCTCCAAGATCCGCGAACTCGTCCCCCACGCCCGCGTCATCGTAGGCCACGGCCAGATGCCCGAAGCCGAGCTCGAGCGCGTCATGCTCGCCTTCATGAACGGCGAGTACGATGTGCTCTGCGCCACCTCCATCATCGAGAACGGCCTCGATATCGGCCGCGCCAACACCATCATCATCAACCGCGCCGATCGACACGGCCTGAGCGAGCTGTACCAGCTCCGAGGCCGCGTAGGCCGCTCCAATCGCCGCGCCTATGCGTATCTCCTCATCCCCGCCGAGCAGCAGCTGACTGAAATTGCGCGCCGCAGGCTCGCCGCGCTGAAGGAATTTTCGGACCTCGGCGCTGGCTTCAAGATCGCCGCCCTCGACCTTGAGCTCCGCGGCGCAGGCAACATGCTTGGTGGCGAGCAGTCCGGGCACATCGAAGCCATCGGCTTCGAGATGTACACCACGATGCTCGAGGAAGCCGTCTCGAAGCTCAAAGGCGAAGCCCACGAAGAGCGTCCGCAGGTCACCATCAACCTCGGCATCAGCGTCCGCATCGAGGACACCTACATCGAGGAAGAGAACCAGCGCCTCCGCATGTACAAGCTCATCGCCGCGGCAACCTCCGAGACCAATCTCACCGAGATCCGCGACGAGCTCGAAGACCGCTACGGCAAGCCCCCCGAGACCGTGCTGAACCTCCTCGCCGGCGCAGAGATCCGCCTCACCTGCGAACGCCTGGGCATCGCCCAGATCGAACGCAAACGCGTCGCGATCGAAGACAAATCGGCTGCCGCCAAACCCGGTGGGCAGAAGAACGTGTCCTCGCGACCGGAGGCGCGCAGCGGCGGACCAGAGAGACCTGCATTTCCTCCACGGCCGGGTGCTCAACCTTATCAACGCCAGTGGACAGCCGGCACCGCACCCCGCCCGCAATACCCGCTCGCCGGACGCCACGGCCAGGCCCCGCAGTCCGCCTCGCTCAACTTCTCCCCGCGCGCCGCGCTCAACCGCGCCACCACCGCACCCGACTCCAACGCCACCCGAGCCCTTCGCGAGACCGCCGCAGCTCGCCCCGCCAATGCGCCACTCGCGCAGGCTGGCAAGATGCAGGCCATGCGGGAATTCCTCTACATCACCTTCTCGGACAAGCTCCACTCAGCGCCCCAATCCGACGGCAAAGGCGTCAACGTAGGAGCCCTGATGAAGCTCGTCTCCCGCAGCTCCAAACAAGGCTCCCAGCTGACTCCGCAAGGCGTTCTCCGCTGGCCTCTCAGCGGAGCCCAAGCGGACGTAGTCCTCAAAGAGACCCGCGAGTTACTCGCTCAGCTTAGTAACCAGGCTTGAGTAACTAACTCGGTTGAAGGGGCGTCCGGGTGCGGGGGCTTACTTCGCATTCCACGTGCTCCAGCAGCTAGGGCAGGACCAGAAGACGCCGTAGGGGCCGTTTCGCATCACGCGTGGCACTTTGCACTTCTCGCAGTTCGGTGCCGAGATCTGATCGAACGAACGTTTCATGCCGCCACCGCCTTGCGCGGCGCCACCACCACCCATGCCCATCCCGGCACCGTTTCCCGGCCGCCGGAACGGATTCGGCATCGTCGACGAACTGCTCGAGCTGCTGCTGGAACGAAAGCCGCCACCGCTCAGCGAAGAGGAGCTGCTGTTCGAACCGAAGCCGCCACCGAACGAAGTTGAGCTGCTGCTCGAGCTTGAGGTGTTGTTGTTGCTATTGTTGTTGTTTTGCCAGCTGCTGCTGCTCGAACTCGGCTGCGAGGGGAGCATCGCCCATGTGCCTGAGCTCTTCGCATCTGCCTGGGTCTGCCGCGCCAGCGAATCCGCGCTGGCAAGCTGCGTCAGGTAGAACAGCATCTGTCGCTTGTCGCGGGGCCGCAGCACGCTGAACTTCGCTTCCACCGCGGCGCCCCAGATCTGCTTCCGCACGTTGCCAAAGAACATCGCGATCGGCGCGAAGTTATACCAGCTCAGCGCCTTGAACTTCTGGTCCTTCTGCACCAGGATCCCCTTCGACCAGCCCAGCGCCTTCAGCTGGATGGAGCAGAAGATGCAGCAGAATTTATCCAGGAGCAGCTCCGCCTCCATCACGTTGGCATGAGCTAGCCGCCAGCAGGTGTACAACCGCATCTCGGCGTGCCGCTGCCACACAGGAAGCTGCCCGCTCGCGGTCATGTCATTCGGAACCTGAACGATCTGTGTCTTCGGGTTAGCCTTCTCGAGCTGTGTCCTGGCGTATCTCTGCAGGTCACTCGCGATCGGCTTGCGGAAGTTTGTAGAGAAACACACGCATTGCCCGATCTTCAATGTGGCGAGGCAGTCGGTATACCCCTTGCCCTGGTCATTCAGAATCTGCGTATAAAGCATGGCCGGGGAGTTCTGTGCCCCCGTGACCTTCAAAAACTCTTTCAGCGTCTGCCATATCTCCACGAAGGCTTCGCCGGCCAACATCTTCAACTCAAGGAGCTTGTCGGCCTGGAACGCCGGGAACCCCGCGCTGTCCTGCGAATTGCGGAGATCGTAGTTACCCAGTAGTTGCCACTGCTTCTGTTCACCCACACCGAACCCCAGGAAATGCGAGGCTGGCATCGTCGGGTCATACCCAAACGGATCATATTGATAGACCCTTCGGCAGAACGCCCGAAATTGCTTATCCGCGCTCATCAGCCCTAAGGCTTCCATCGGCTCCAGAAACGCCAGAATATACTGCATCAGCTCGGGATGAGTCTGAAGCAATTGTTCCAGCAGGCTGAACTGATTCGCCGCCGAGCTGGACGACGAAGGGGACAAAGACAGGGACGATGAGATCGAGGAAGACGAAGGCTTCTGTGGCCACATATCCGCTCTCCGGTGGTCGTGAGTACTATAGCCCCGCTTTGCGCATCTTGCGACAACATGTCAGTATCTTTGCGCTTTTAAGTACCATCCCCATCCCACGTTGGCCCCTGTTGAAACGCATCTCCTGCAGCGTCAGATACCTCTCATCACCCGAAATAGTCCTCAACAGATCCGCGAGTTACTCGCTCAACTTTGTGTCCACGCGCAATAAAATGGGCCACCATGGTTGCACTCCGCCGGATCGTCGTCGTGTCGCTAACGCTCGTGGTTCTCGCCACCATTGGCGGCTACGCTCTACTGCGGTGGGTCCGCGCACGCGTGGAGGCTCACGCTCCCCACCTCATCGTCGATAACATCCCCGAGACGGACTTCGTCTTTCACACCCTCAGCGGAGAAGAGAAGCACCTCTCCGACTTCCGTGGCCAGGTTGTCTTCCTCGATCTCTGGGGCACCTGGTGCCTGCAGTGCGTGGCCGAGATGCCGACCGTGCAACGCCTCTACGACCACTACCGCAACGATCCCAAAGTCACGTTCCTCATCGTGTCCCGTATGGACACGCCCAACGCTGTGCGCCGATTCGCTCGCCGTGGCGGATACACGCTCCCGTTCTATGTCATGCGCGATGACGATATCCCTCCCGCGATGTACCTGCGGCAGTATCCAGCGACCTTCCTGTACTCAGCCGATGGCATCCAGGTAGCGCACCACGCTGGCGGCGCGGACTGGTCGGATGCCTCTATCGTTCACCGCATCGATTCGCTTCGTCCGCGCTAGAGTCATGGGCCTTCCCTCCAGTAAACTCGCAGCTATGCGCTTGCTGCTCCTCGCGTCCCTCGCCGCCGCCGCTCTCGTCGCGACTCCGCTCCCTGCCCAGCACCTCTCCGCCGACGGAGCACCGCAGACCTTCCACTTCCTCTCCGAGCAGTACTTCCGCGACATCTACTTCAAGTACTCGCCCACCTCTGGAACCTCCGCGGGCTTTCACGACTACGACACCCAGCTAGAGGACTACTCCGCCGGCGCCGCAAAGTCCGAAGCCCTCGCGCTCCACGCCTTCGAGAAGAAGCTCACCGAGATCGATCCCTCCGCCCTCGATGCCGAGCCCGCCGCCGACTATGCTCTCCTGCTCAACTACGTCCGCCTTCAGCTTCTGCATCTTGAAGTCATCCGCGACTGGGAGAAGAACGCCGACAACTACTCCTCGGGCGTCACCAACTCCATCTTCGTGCTCATGGAGCGGCCCTACGCCCCCGCAAACGTCCGTCTGCGCGCTGCGGTAGAACGCGAAAAGCTCATTCCCCAGGTCTTCGTCGAAGCTCGCAAGAACCTCAAGAACCCACCCAAGGTCTACACCGAGATCGCCATTCAGCAGATCGATGGCGACGTCAGCTTCTTCGAGCACGACGTCCCCGACGCCTTCAAGGACGCCACCGATCCGCAGGCCAAGTCCGACTTCGCCAAGTCCAACGCCGCAGTCATCGCCGCCTTGAAAGACTACGGCGCCTGGCTCAAGTCCGATCTCCTCCCACGCTCCAACGGCGACTTCCGCTACGGCGCCGATACCTATCGCAAGGCCCTCGCCTACCAGGAGATGGTCGATACCCCGCTCGACAAGTTGCTCCAGATCGGCCTCGACGACCTGCACAAGAATCAGGCCGAGTTCGCCCGCGTCGCGAAAGAAGTCGATCCCACGAAGACCCCGCAGCAGGAGCTCGCCGACCTCGCCACCGTGCATCCCGCGCCCGCGAAGCTGATCGACGCCTTCCACGCCGAGTTCGCGAGCGAGATTGACTTCATCCACTCGCACCACATCATCACCATCCCCACCGAGGTCCAGCCCACGCTCGAAGAGACGCCGCCCTTCATGCGCGCCACCACCCAGGCTTCCATGGACCCCCCGGGCCCGTACGAGACGCACTCCACCAAGGCGTACTTCAACGTCACCCTGCCCGATCCCAAGTGGGACGCGAAGCAGACCGAGGAGTACATGGCTGCCTTCAACGTCGGCACGCTCATCTCCACCAGCGTGCATGAGGCCTATCCCGGCCATTATGTTCAGTTCGCCTGGACGCATCAGGTCACCGACCAGTCCAAGGTCCGTCTGCTGATTGGGGCTGCCACCAACGTCGAAGGCTGGGCGCACTACTGTGAGCAGATGATGCTGGACGAAGGCTTCGCCAGGGTCGTCGCGAAGGACGATCGCGAGGCGAAGCTCATCAAGCTCGGCCAGCTGCAGGACGCCCTCCTGCGCGACGCCCGTTTCGTTGTTGCCATCCGCATGCACACCGGCGTCGGCGGTCCTCTCACCCTCGAGCAGGCGGAAGACTTCTTCGTGACCGAGGGCTACCAGGCCCGGCCCATCGCCGAGGTCGAGACGAAGCGCGGTACCTCCGACGCGCTCTACCTCTACTACACGCTCGGCAAGCTCGAGATCATGAAGCTCCGCGAAGACCTCAGGAAGAAGCAGGGCGCAGCCTTCTCACTGCAGCAGTTCCACGACGACTTCATGCGGCAGGGAACAGTCCCCGTCAGCATCATTCGCAAGTCCATGCTGCATGAGAGCTCTCCCGTGCTTTGACCTGAGGCCGCCCCAAAGTCCTTTTTCCCCCAGCGTTACCAGCCGCGTAATTGTCCGGGAACAACGCTTTGCAGCACGCCGCACAGGTGCGAAACTGTTGGTGACCAGGGCGCCACCATTCAGGATCGTTCTCCAGGTGCTGTCAGGCTGTTCGCCTTGTCTTCTGCTCGGCCCCTGGAAGTCTCTTCGCGATCGCAACTGAAGTGCGATCTCAGCGCCAACGGATATACCCATGTTCACGCCGGAGTGCGAAAATCCCGGCTGGAACGGCTTCCCTCATTGCTTTTCATGTCTTCCTGGAGGTTGTCGACTTGTCAAAGAGAGTACGTAAGGCGGTTTTCCCGGCTGCAGGCCTCGGTACCCGGTTTCTCCCCGCAACCAAGGCTATGCCCAAGGAGATGTTGCCCTTGGTCGATAAGCCGCTGATCCAGTACGGCGTCGAAGAGGCCGTCGCCGCAGGCTGCGAAGAGATCATTATTGTTACCGGCCGTGGCAAGAACGCCATGGAAGATCACTTCGACAAGAGCTTTGAGCTGGAAGCGACCCTCGCCGCGCGCGGCAAGCACCATCTCCTCGAAGTCGCGCGTTCGATGTCCAAGCTCGCCAAGATCGTCTACACCCGCCAGCCAGAGGCCCTCGGTCTCGGTCACGCTGTCCTCATGGCCAAGGAGCTGGTCGGGGACGAACCCTTCGCCGTCATCCTGGCCGACGATGTCGTCGACTCCAAACAGGGCTGCCTGACCCAGATGGTCGAAGCCTTCAACAAGTCGAAGTGCTCCATCATCGGCTCCGAGGTCGTCCCTGGTGCCGCGATTCAGCACTACGGTTGCCTCGATTGCACCCCGGACGAGGAAGATCCCCGCATGCTGCTCGTCAAGGATATGGTCGAGAAGCCAAAGCCTGAGCTCGCGCCGAGCCAGAACGCCATCATCGGCCGCTACATCCTCACGCCCCGCATCTTCGAGATGCTCGAGACCATTCCCCCCGGTGCCGGCGGCGAACTCCAGCTCACCGATGCCATCAAGGCCCTGCTCCGCTACGAGAAGGTCTATGGCTTCCACTACGAAGGCAAGCGTCACGATGCAGGCGACAAGCTCGGCTGGCTCAAGGCCAACGTCGAGTTCGCCATCAAGCACGCTGACTTCGGTCCGCAGTTCCACGAGTGGTTGCGCGAGCAGAAGTTCTAACCCAACACCCAACATCCGGTGCCCGGGGCCGGCCCCTCGGCTCCGGGCTTTGCGCCACAGACTCTTGCGCAACCAGTGACTTGTGACGTTAGCTATCTCCATGTGTTGGTCGCGGTTTCGCCTCTGTGTCTTCGCACTCCTCGCCGCGACGACCACGGTTGCGCCCATTCTTGCTCAGCATGACCCCATGCTCCCCTCCGCGCAGCAGGCTCCGGCGCGCCTCCGCCTCTACCTCACCAACGGCAGCTACCAGCTCGTCCTCAGCTACAAAATCACCGGCAAGCTGGTCGTCTATCGCAGCGCGGAACGCAACGGTGAGAGTGAAGAGATTCCCCTCGAGCTGGTCGACCTCATCCGCACGCGCCAGTGGCAGAACGACCACGACCCCAATCAGGCCAGGGATCCCGCGCAGGATTCCGGAGACCGCGCTCCCGTCCTCTCGCCCCAGCTCGCGCGCGAGGAGGCCGCTCGCGCCGCTCGTACTCCCACCGTCGCGCCCAATCTGAAGCTGCCGGCGGAAGACAGCGTCCTCGTGCTCGATACCTTCGAAGGCACACCCGAACTGATCCCGCTCGCGCAGCAGGGAAGCGACCTCAACAAGGAGACCGCGCACGCTGTGCTCAAGGGGCCCATCAACCCTTCGTCCGGTCCACACCGCATCCTCGATCTCAAAGGCCAGGTCGCCGAGGTGCAGCTTCATGTCGACGATCCCGTCTTCTTCGTGCGTCTCGGCAAGGATGACGAGCCGGCCGACACCGGTGGAGCGTTCGTCGTCGACACCTACGGCGCCGCGGACCGGCCTGTGCCCTCCGGCAGCGCACTCACCAGCGGCTACATCCTCGAGCGGGTCGAGCCGCGCCAGGACGAGCGAGTCGTCGACAGCTTTCGCATCGCTCTCCTTGAGACGGGCCGGAAACAGCCCGACATCATCGAGCTCGATGCGCAGCCCATGCCCGGAGGCCGGTGGCTCAGGCTCACCCCCAAACAGCGCCTCGAGTTTGGCGAGTACGCGCTCATCGAAGTCCTCGACGACCGCAATGTAAACCTGAACGTGTGGGACTTCGGCGTCCACTCCGACGCGCGAGAGAACCTCGAGGCCATCCGCCCGGAGCTGCCCCGCTCCTCCACACTCGGCCGCCACTAGGCTGTAGCGACGAATTTGCCGGGGAGTGGGTTCTGGGCCGGCACGACCCCTGGAAGATGTGTCATCCCGGCCAAAGTCGAGGGAGCTGGCGTCTGCCCAAAAGGGACCCAGGCTCTTCCGCTACGTACGCAGGTCATGCCAGCGAGCGCGTCGGGTGCGAAGCCGGGTCGCCTCATCCCACACGATCCAGAACATCCCTTAAACAAATTGGCCTCGCCACGGGCTCCGCAGTTTGCGGGGCGCAGGGCGAGGCCGTTTCTGGAGGAGGTGTTGCTTACGACTTCTTCAGGTCGATCGAGACAGTCACATTGGCCGGGACTGCAACTCCGCCTTCCTTGGCGGGTTCAAACGTGTACTGCTTCACGGCCTCGAGAGCGCGGCGGTCGACAGCTGCGCCGGCCGAGCGGACGATGCTCAGGTTCGCGAGCTTACCGGTGGCATCCACCGTCAGGCGAACCACAACCACAGCGTGCGTCGCTTCCGTACGCATGTCTTCGAGCGAAAGGGTGATCGGCACCGAGCGGATCAGCTTCGGAGCGGTGGTCAGCGTGCCGGCAGAGGTAAACGCGCTCTGGTCAGCGTTCTTCACCACGGTCTGGACAACCGGAACCATCAGGCTCGAGGCATCAACCGTCGCCTTCACCGGTGCGCCCATGGCGCCGTTAGGAACAGCAAACATCACGACCGGCAGATGAAGCATCGCGACCATCGGGTTCGCCGGAACCTGTGCGGAAGCCAGGGCGGGAAGCAGGGCAAGAGCGGAAGCGAGAATTCGGCGCATCGTGTAGTCTCCTATTTCGTAAACTGTGTCCGTCATCAACATATCCCGGCGTAGAAACGACTGTCAAGGAATAATCGCAAATATCTTCGGAAAAGATGGCGGAGCCCCAGCACCCGCTTCAATAAAGCCTCATGTCGCAATCCGCACTGAGCGATCTTCGGGCGATGGATCGATAATCGGTCATTTTCTCGCAGCCGTAATCTTCGACCGAAAATGGTGCATCACGCGGGCCCACGGAAGCGCGCCCCCAAAAGCAAGCCGCGCCCGGAAGGGCGCGGCTCATGCATCGCAAACTCTCGCAATTCTGTGCGATCGCTCTAGCTGTGTCGGGAGTTCTTTGGCGGCGGCATCGGCATCGGCTGGCTCGTGTCTGCCACTGCTACGCAGTCGCGGCCCTGCGCCTTCGCCACATACATCATCGTGTCCGATGCACGGATGATCCCATGCATGTCCGGCCCATCCTGCGGGAACGTCGCGAGCCCGAAGCTGGCGGTCAGCTTCAGGGTCATGGCGGCGCCGGTAAGGAAGTCCGTGGCATTCAGCGTGTCGCGCAGTGTGTGGGCCAGGGCTGTCGCTTCGGGTTTGTCCAGCCCGCGCAGCAACAGCACGAACTCGTCGCCGCCGTAGCGGAAGCCGGCATGATCCGGTCCGATCGTCCGCTTGATCACGCCACCCACCTCCTGCAGCAGGCGCGAGCCCACCAGGTGGCCATGCGTGTCGTTCACACTCTTGAACCGGTCGAGATCGAAGAACACCAGGCTGAAGTGCTGCTTGATCGGCACGACGTGCGGACTGCGGGCGGCCGCGATCTCCTGCTCCAGCAGCGTATACAGATAACGCGCGTTGAACAGACCTGTGCAGTCGTCCGTGATCGACAGGTGATGGATCAGCTTGACCTGGCGCGCATTCTCGAGGCCGATCGCGGCGTAGTCGCACAGCACACGCAGAAAGCTGATCGCGTTGTCGGGCAGCCGGTCGAGGTGCGAGTTGTTCAGCTGCAGCACGCCCAGCGTCCGGTCGCCATGCCGGATCGGCAGGCACGCGATGGAGTGCATATTCAGCTCGGGATGGGCCGCCGCAAAGCGCGACCAGTCGGCATCCTTCGAGACGTCCGGAACGACCAGGGCATTGCCGCTGGCGGCAACCCAGCCTGCGATTCCCTGGCCGCGCGCAATGCGCACGCCGCGGAACTGCGAGTCGTCCACGCCCACGCTCAAGGCGTAGTAGAGCTCCTGGGTCTCTTCGTCCACCATCAGCAGCGACCACTGCTCCGGTCCGAAGAAGTCCTCCATCTGGCTCATGATGGCGCGGAGCAGCGGCTCCAGCTCCAGGTTGGAGGTCAGCGCCCGGGCCACATCGTGGAAGACGCGAAGGTGGTCCAGCTGGCGGTGATCGACGGTCTCAAACTTACGCTTTTCGCGCACGGACATCCCCACTGTCTGCCCCCCTGCGGGCGCTGGCGAGACGTCAGACCTCCTGGAGCTCAGGGCCCCCGATGGGAGAAAAGGGCGCAGCTTTTGCATCAATGCCATGGGGTCACTTCTAGGTCCGCTCTATCGGCACGTTCTCTGCGGGGGGCCAGTGCTTGGTGAGAGATTCCCAGAACAGGATAGCGGAGACCCATTTCAGTACAACTACTAGCCGCCAATTTGAACCATGCTGCGCACTGGCTTCAAAAAACCTGGCTCGCCAATATGGTGGCGCTCTTCTTTGCCCCGCACCACGGTCCGTACCCACTGGCGCAGCCCATCGTCGGTCGCGCCAGATCGCATTTCCGCCAGCAAATCGTGGTCAAACGTGGAGAAAAGGCACGTCCGCAGCTTGCCATCGGCGGTCAACCGCAGCCGGCTGCAGTGGTTGCAGAACGGGTGTGACACCGGGGCGATAATCCCGATCTCCGCCGAACCGTCCGCAAAACCGAACCTCCGCGCCGTCTCCGAAAGATGTGTCGGAGGGAGAGGCAAAAGCTCGCCCACCGCGTTCAGGCGGGTCAGGATCTCGTCCATCGTCACTACCGTCTCGCGAGACCATGCGCTGGTCGTCGCCATCCCAGGCGTCGGAGCCTCTTCAAGCGGCATAAACTCAATAAACCGCAGGATCACGCGCTCGCGTCGGGCAAACTCGGCGAAGGCCTCGATCTGGCCGTCGTTGTAGCCCCGCAGCAGCACGCAATTCACCTTCACCGGCCCGAGCCCTGCATCCTGTGCCGCGCGGATCCCGGCCAGCACCTTCTCGAACCCGCCCGGAACGCGCGTTACACGGGTGAACGTCTCGGCGTCCACGGCATCCAGACTCACCGTCACGCGGGTCAGCCCTGCCTCCGCCAGCGGTTTGGCCAGCTTGGCCAGGCCGAAGCCATTCGTGGTCAGTGCCAGGTCCAACCGCTCGCCGGCAGCCGTCCGCATCCGGCCAATCGCTGCCGTCAGCTCCACCAGGCCCTCACGCAGCAGGGGTTCCCCGCCCGTCAGGCGCACCTTTTCGATGCCCATCGAGACGAAGATGGAGATGAGGCGCTCGTACTCTGCCAGCGGAAGTTCCATCCCCGCAGGCTCGCCCTGTCCCGTCCGGCAATAAAGGCAGCGAAAGTTACACCGCCCCGTCACTGAGACCCGCAGATCCGTCAGCCGGCGGCCATGGCCGTCGGTCAGCGTCGAATCGACCGCGCCGACCTGCGCCCGCGACGCTAGAGGCGCGGGTGAAGTCAAAGAGTCCGTGATGGGAACTAGCGTTGTCGACATAAAGGCGCCGGGAAGCCCGATAGAACGTTAGATGTCTCTGCTTACGATCTGGACTTATCGTAGCCGTCCCCAGACTGCCCTACAACCGCCCTCGCCACAACCGCCAGAAGTGGGGCATTTCTATCGCGGCGCTGGGCAACAGCCTCGTCTCCCGAGGAATCTCTCTAGAAAGCAAGTCGTGCTTCACCATGGCGAAAGACCCTGTGGCATAATGTAGGTCGTATTCACCGGATCCACAACGGATATGTCAACTGGCATATTCCCCTCACTTCCGCCATGGGAGCTGGGCGGGCCGGTACGTACGCAGCCCCTCACATGCGTCAATTCGAGTCGTTGGAGCATTTGCACTAATGGCTACTCACAACCCGTTCTCGCTCGGCATTCAAGAGCAGGCGATCCCGATCCTTGCGATCATTCTCTGCATCGGCCTGGCCTATCTCCTTCTTCGATGGGTCGCGAGCCGGCGTCACCGTGCTCTTATCCGCGAGCGCGAAGGTGTCGATGAGGCCAGCTTTGCTCGCAGGATGCAGGAGCAGGGCTTCGATCCCGTCATCGCGCGTTCCACCTTCCGCTATCTGCAGGAGGTCCAGGGTATTCGCTTTCCCGTTCTGCCCACCGACGATCTCGACGTGGATCTCGGCCTCGACTCCGAAGACATCAAGCAGACGTTGTCCGATCTAAGCTCCGGTCTGGAACGCCGCCTCAATGCAGCCCTGCTGCACCGGCCGCTGGTCACGGTGGAGGATCTGGTGCGCCTGCTGCAGGCTTCCCCGCGAGCGGAATCCTCGCCGGGAACGGAAGCCGTCGCCTAGAGAGCGGTTGCTACCCGCCGAATCTCGCAACGCGCCGCAAGACTGAGTCAGCAAGAGAAACCCCTCCCGCATGGGGAGGGGTTTCTGATTCGCAGGGCGAACGGTCAGAGATCCGGGCAGCCACCAGCTTCGCAACTCCGCTGGTAATCTGGTCCGCCAGTTCTCTAGATGCCGACGCCGCACTCCACATCCGTCATGGGATCGCCTGCATGCGCGTATGCGTCATAGGGCGTGCGGCGATTGAACTTGTAGCGTTCGCGCAACTCGCGCCCAACCACGACTCCGACGGCCAGCGCCGTAACGCCAGCTGATACCCAACCAAGATTCCGCAACATGGTGCGCCTCTTCCTGGAGCGACGACCCGTGACAGCTTCTACATTCAGTGAACGACTGAACCTCATGGCTTGCATGATAGCGCAGGCTGATGGACCTTGGCTTACCCCCGTCTACAACCCTCGCGGGAGTTTCCCCACGGTTAACATCCGGTGATCTGCCATCCTGGCCCGTGCGCTCCCCCTTCGTTGAATTCAATCCCCGGCTGTCGTCAGATCGCTCTGCAGACTCTCTGGGTTCTTCAGCTTGATCCGTCTCAGCCCGCACATCGTGCACTCTGATGGATGCAGTCTTGCCTCACGGCGAACGGAACCAGTTGACCGAACGACCCTCAGACGGCCAGGATTCGTTGCGCACAGGAACGGCTCATGTCCCGGTTTGCTTCAGTGCTTTCCTTGACGCGACCGTCCCACTCTCCTGGCTTGATTCCCAATCAGGAACGCTGAGTCAGGACCCAACATCAGGAACTCGATGACGAACTGGATCCCGAACCCGAGCTTGAGCTCGCCGAAGAGGCTGAGGATCCTGAAGAGCCCGAAGCAGAGCTCCCAGCCGCACTCGAGCTGGATGCCGCGCTCGAGGGCGCAGCAGGAGCCGCCGCAGCAGTGCTGCCTCCCGAAGACGTGCCTGCATCGCTCGAGCCTTCGCTCTTGCCCGCGGCTGCAGGCTTCGCCGAACCGTATCCATCCTTGAACCAGCCGCCGCCTTTGAACGAGACCGCCGCTGCCGTAATCGTGCGCTCCAGCGCACCTCCGCAATGCGGGCACACCGTCAGCTGCGGGTCGGAGAACTTCTGGATCTTTTCAACGCGCCGGTGACATTCCCGGCACTCGTACTCATAAAGGGGCATGGTTGCTCTTGTTCCTTTGCCGCGCACTGCCAGGCTGGCGTTTCAAGCGACGGCTGATGTTCACGGAAGACCGTGCATCCAGTACAAGGATACGATGCGCGCTACCTTTACCCGCTTCACCGTCGTACGTAGCAGGCAAAGCCAGCCCTTGGCGCAGAGAATCGCTGATATGGCGGCTATTTTGACGGATGTCGTATGAAGAACAATCAAAAAGATTGTTCTGGCCGTGAATCTTCCGCGATTCGCCGCCCGTCATTAGGTCTACGTGGCACGAGACATTACCGTCACCACCGGCGGAGAAATACATCGCAACTTCTCCGCCGTCAGCGGTTTTGCATCAAACAGGTTTCGAGCGCAGGACACCTAGTTGCGCTTCGGTACTTTACGGCCTGAGTCCATGGGTCCACGACGGAGCAGATTCCATGAAGAAGTTTTCCTCGATTGTCCTCGCGCTGTTTATCGGGTTTTGCCTGCTGGTCGCGACCGACCACAAAGCTTATGGCTATGTCGACCCCGGAACAGGCATGCTGGCCCTGCAGAGCGTAGCCTCGATGGCCGCCGCGGCTGGCTACTTCATGCGGCGTCGCATCAAGGCGCTCTTTACCCGCAAGGATTCGGTCGAGACCAGCAAAGGGCCGGAACGCGTGGTTCTTCCCGTTCGCGTAACCCGCGACGACTCCGCTAACGCCGCATGAGCTCCAATGGGCTGCGGCCTACCTTTCGCGATCCAGCCGGTTCGCTCTCTCTGACAGACGACTACGCGGTGCGCACGATCCATCCCGGATCGCGCGCTACCGTGTTGTCGTTTCTCGAATCGGCCTTCTACCGGGACGCTGTCGCCCGCGGCGAGATGTCCGCCACGACCATCGAAAATCCCGATGCCGGCGGCCCCGACGCGCCGCTCATCCTCAAGCACCCCCGCATCGCCATCCCCACCTATCCCTGGGAGTGGATCCCTTCGCAGTGGCTGGCTGCCGCCGAGCTCACGCTTGCCCTCGGAGAACGTGCCCTCGAGTCCGGCTGGATCCTCAAGGACGCCACGCCGCTCAACATCCTCTTCGACGGCCCCAATCCCGTTCTCGTCGATGTCCTGAGCTTCGACCCGCGCGATCCCTCCGATGCCACCTGGCTCGCCTACGGCCAGTACCTGCGGACGTTTCTTCTTCCGCTCCTCGCCCAGCGCCTCCTTGGCTGGCCGCTGGAGCTGTCGCAGCTGCGCCGCGATGGCTACGAAGCGAGCGACATCTACGCCGTCCTCAGCTGGAAGCAGCGCCTCTCACCTTCGGTCCTGTGGCCTGTCTCCATGCCCTTCTGGCTCGAGCGCAAGGGCCAGGACGACGCCGCCAAAGGCAAAGCCACCGCGCGCAGGATGGACCCCGAAGCCGCGGCGCATGTCCTCGCCAGGCTCATGCAGTCGCTGGCGAAGCGTACCCGCGCTGCGGTCGGCGTCAGCGGCCGCTCCGAGTGGAGCGAATACACCGGCACCCTCACCCACTACACCGCCGAGCAGGCTGAATCCAAGCGCGCCTGGGTCGAAGAGCAGCTGGCTTCTCTCAAGCCTGCCCGGGTCCTGGATATCGGCGCCAATACAGGCGATTTCTCCGCCCTCGCAGCCTCGCACGGAGCGCAGGTCATCGCACTTGAGCGCGACGCTACCGCGGCGGATCAGATCTACAAGCGCAGCCTCGCGCAAAAACTCGACGTGCAGACGATCCACGCGGATCTCTCTCGCCCCACACCCGCGGTTGGCTGGGAAAACCAGGAGTCGCTGGCCCTCCTGCCGCGCCTCGAACAGCAGTTCCAGATGGTGATGATGCTCGCGGTCATCCACCACATCGTTCTGCTGGAGCAGATCCCCCTCCGCGCCATCGTCGAGCTTGCCGCGCGCCTCACCCGCAAGTGGCTCATCGTCGAGTGGGTGCCCGTCGAAGACCCCATGTTCCAGAGCCTCATGCGCGGCCGCACTGAGCTCTACGGCCACCTCCACGAACGCGATCTCCTCGCCGCAAGCGATGGCCTCTTCCATGTCAGGGATGAGCATCGTCTCACCAATGGCCGCGTCCTGTTCCTCTTTGAGAAGTTGGGATAGAGAAGGCGGGGTAGGCCCAGGCTGTATCGACATCTCCGGCACACCGATTTGGCTCACCGAAGATGTGTCATTTCGACCGAAGCGGGATAGCTTCATCGTCCCGCGTAGTGGAGAAACCTGCTTCTTTGCGCAACGGAACGGATTCGACGGCTGCAATCCTCCAAGGGCCAAAGGCCCGACCACATACTAGCCTGGGGCGAAGCCCCAGGTACCCGGCCCGCCGCATCCGAGCGCTGAAGGCGCGACATATCCACGCCGCAGCGCCACGTCCCAAACGTTCATCTGGCCCGCCCGGCCAATCCGAGAGACAATCACCCCATGATCCGTGCAACATCCAGGGGCAGCGCACCAGCCGCCCCGCGCATCCCTCTACAGGGATCCCGCGCATGATCAAGAAGTTCTTCCAGTGCCTCGGCCTGGCCTCTCTCATCCTGGTAATGAACTACGGCGACCTCCTCGGCGGAGGGTCGGACGTGCGCATGCACGTCCCCTATCGCCTCACCGCCATCTGCCTTGCGCAGATCGCGGACATCCTGCTCGTCGCGCTCTTCCTCTTCGCCATCATCGGCCCGCTGTCGCGCACGCGATTCGAGCCATGGGTCAAGCTCATCGTCGCCATCGTCATCCCGCCCTACCTCGTGGAGCGCACGCGCCAGCTCTACCCCTGGGATATGACCGGCGGCATGATCGCCCTCTTCGGCGTCATTTGGGCCGCGTTCATCCTGCTTCTGTTGCTGCGCTTCCGCCGCCGTTACTACCAGGTCATGAAGGTCGGCGACTTCGCCAGCATCGTCCTCGCCATCTTTGCGGTCGGTTCCATCGTGCAGCTGCTCTTTGTCATCGTCTGGAAGCCCGCACCGAACCAGCACACCGTAGCCTGGGCCACCACGCCGCAGCCCCCGCGCGAACACAAGCGCCTCGTCTGGATCCTCTTCGACGAGCTCAGCTTCGACCAGACCTTCGAGCATCGTGCTCACGGCCTGGAGCTACCCAACTTCGACGCCCTCCGCGCGCAGTCCACCATCTTCTCCAACGTCGAGCCCATCGGCCTGCGCACCGTCAAGATTGTGCCTTCGCTGCTCAGCGGACACTCCATCGATGACTTCCGCTTCAGCTACGTCAACACCCTCCACGTGCACTACACCGGCGTCCATGGCTGGCACCGCCTCGATGGCGAAAAGACCGTCTTCAACGATGCGCAGAAGGCCGGCTGGCGCACCGGCGTCGTCGGTTGGTACAACCCCTACTGCACCATCTACGGCGCGCAGATCGACGATTGCTACTGGAACAACCTCGACATGGTCGATGGCCCGATGTCGCCGACTGCGAGCTTCGGTCGCAACATGTTTACGCCCATCGCCGCCGTCGTGCGCGAGATCGATTCGCTCGACCGCGCCGACCGCGACCATTGCACCTTCGACGTCCGCACCCGCCTCAAGACCTACCTCGACCTCCGCGCCAAGACCCTCGAAAAACTCCAGACCGACCAGTCGGACTTCATCTTCATCCACCTGCCCGTACCCCACAGCCCCAACATCTGGTCGCGCATCAAGGACGACTACACCGAGTGGTGCGACTCCAGCTATCTCGATAACCTCGCCCTCGCCGATCGCACGCTTGGCGAGATGATGAAGGTCGTCCAGAGCTCCCCGCGCTGGAAAGACACCACTGTCATCGTCGAAGGCGACCACAGCTGGCGCACCATGATCTGGAGCAGCCAGCCTTCGTGGACCGAAGAAGACGACGCCGCAAGCCGCGACATCTTCGACCCCCGTCCGGCCGTCATCATCCACCAGGCCGGCCAGACAAAATCGCAAACCCACACCGAAAAGTGGGACCTCCTCAAGATCCACGACGTCGTGGAGCAAGTCCTCCACGGCGACAAGGTCACCTATTAGCAGTGAGAAAAATCGGGTGCCTATTTCGCGGAGGCGACGATGCGGGTGCCCCATGTCTCGCTTTTGAGACATGGGTTCACAGCGGCCACCAACTATAGTGGCTTGCATGACCGCCCTCCGCGCTCTCGTGCTCTCCGCGCTGCTCCTGGGCACATCCCTTGACGCGCAAAAAGACCTAGTCGCCACCCCCACCGCCCCCATGGGCTGGAACAGCTGGGACGCCTACGGCCTCACCATCACCGAGCCGCAGTTCCGCGACAACGTCAAGGTCCTCCACGAAAAGCTCCAGCCCTTCGGCTACAAGTACGCCGTCATCGACGAAGGCTGGTTCTTCGAAAATCCGCAGGATCGAGAGACACCCGACAAGCTCCGTTATGCCATCGATGGCAATGGCCGCTATATCCCTACAGCCTTGCGGTTCCGATCTGCTGGCGATCGTGAGCAGTCCCTGATGATCCTTGGCGCGCGAGAAGGAGAACCGTCGCCGAAACTCGCGGCGAGGATTCAGTTTTCGGGGCTGTACGCAGGCTTCAAACCCCTCGCCGACTTCGTCCACGCGCAAGGCCTCCTCTTCGGCATCCACATCGTCCGCGGCATCCCCCGCGCCTCCGTCGAGCGCAACCTCCCCATCGCCAACTCAAAATTCACCACCACCGAAGCCGCCGACACCACCGACGCCTGCCCCTGGGACCCCACCAACTGGGGCGTCAAGGACACACCCGCCGGCCAGGCCTGGTACGACTCCCTCATCACCCAGTACGCCGCCTGGGGCATCGACCTCCTCAAGGTCGATTGCATCTCCGATCACCCGTACAGGGCCGACGAGATCCGCATGATCCGCCGGGCAATAGACAAAGTGGGCGACAAGACCGGCCGCCCCATGGTGCTCTCCCTCTCGCCCGGCCCCACCAATCCCTCCCACGCGCAGGAGGTCGCGTCCCTCTCGACCATGTGGCGCATCTCCAACGATGTCTGGGACCTCTGGCAGGGAGGCGGCGGAGCCAAGTATGACGGCTTCCCGCAGTCCATCAAGGGCCAGTTCGACCACGCAGCCCAGTGGGCCGCGTTAGACATCCCCGCGGGCCACTACCCCGACCTCGACATGCTCCCCTTTGGCGAACTTGGCCCTGTTCCCGGTTGGGGCAAGCCCCGCCAAACCCGCCTCACGCCCGACGAAGAACGCACCCTGCTCACCCTCTGGGCCATGATGCGCAGCCCCCTCATCCTCGGCGCCAACCTCACCCTGCTCGACGACGAAACCCTCAAGCTCCTCACCAACAAAGACCTCATCGCCCTCGACCAGTACGGCACCGGCGGAGGCCGCATGGTCCCTCCGGTTGAGAACTACGACGAACGTCTTCCGAAACTCTCTCCCGACCTTCAGGTCTGGGGCTCTACCATCCAGCGTGCAGACCAGCCCGTCTCGCACGCGGTCGCTATCTTCAATCTTGGCGACCACCCGACCGCTGTGGGCAAAGCAACTACTCTCTTACCGAGCAGCTCCCTGAAGAAAGGTTCAATCCCGCGCGACAGTTGGACCGGAGAACCGATCCTCGCGTCGACCAAGGTTCCTGCACACGGCTGCATCCTCGCGATCGGCAACTGACCCGGCTCAAGCACCCCCGGCGCATCGCCGAATCTCCATCGCCCAAACACCCGTCATTCCGAGGCGCAGCCGCGGAACCCCTGTATTCCGCCGCCGCAGCGCCGCCGCCGCATGGCCCACAATAGCCCATCACTACTCACTACTCACTGTTCTCTACTCACTGGCTCTCCAGACCTTCGCCCTTCCATCGCCCCCTGCGGTATCCTCAGAGACAAATGGCCAGCGGCTTCAACCCGAACGCTCCCTTTGGCGGCAACGCCGGCAAGAAGAAGATCGACCTCGGCGCCCATGGCCCCAGTGCCGACCACGCCCGCCTCGTCTCCGCCGCCCCCATGGACGACGACGACGCCGTCGAGCTCAAGCTCCGCCCCCAGCGCCTCGCCGAGTTCATCGGCCAGACCAAGGCCAAGCAGCAGCTCCAGATCGCCCTCGAAGCCGCACGCACACGCGGCGACGCGCTCGACCACGTCCTCCTCTTCGGCCCTCCCGGCCTCGGCAAAACCACCCTCGCCACCATCATCGCCAACGAGCTCAACGTCGGCTTCCAACAGACGTCGGGCCCCGCGCTGCAAATCCAAGGCGACCTCACCGCCATCCTCACCAACCTCCGCGAGAACCAGGTCCTCTTCCTCGACGAGATCCACCGCCTTCAGGCCGTCCTCGAAGAAAAGCTCTACACCGCGCTCGAGGACTACCAGATGGACATCATCATCGGGCAGGGCCCCAGCGCGCGCACCCATACCCTCGAGCTCAAGCCCTTCACCTTAGTCGGAGCCACCACCCGCCCCGGCCTGCTCACCTCGCCACTGCGTGCAAGATTCGGCATCCTCCTCCGCCTCGAGTTCTACACCGACGACGAGTTACGCTTCATCGTCGAACGCTCCGCCGAGGTGTTAGGCGTGCCCATCGACCGCGACGGCGCCGCCGAGATCGCCATGCGCTCCCGCGGCACACCAAGAATTGCTAACCGCCTGCTGCGCCGAGTAAGAGACTACGCCCAGGTGCGCGCCCAGGGCATCATCGACCGCACCACCGCTATGGCCGCCCTGGAGATGTTAGAAGTCGACGCCCACGGCTTCGACGAGTTAGACCGCCGCTTACTAAGAACCATCATCGAAAAATACGAAGGAGGCCCCGTAGGCCTTAACACCCTGGCCGCCGCCCTCGCCGAAGAACAGGATGCCCTGGAAGAGGTCTACGAACCCTTCCTGATTCAGATAGGCTTCCTCGACCGAACCCCCAGAGGCCGCGTAGCTACAAGACTCGCCTACGAACACTTAGGCATAGAAATGCCCCGGAAGCCCACGCTGTTTGGGTGAAGCAAATCGATCGCAACGTGGCTCGGGCAAATGGCATAAACCAAGGGACGTCTGATGCGGGTCGAATATCCTTGACGAGCTCAGATCCCGAAGAGAGAATGGCGGAAATCTCATGATCGAGTCTCTGGAAATCAACAATTTTCGCGGGTTCAAAAAGATTGAACTTAAAAAGCTCTCAAGGATAAACATACTTGTAGGCGATAACGGCAGTGGAAAGACCGCGCTACTCGAATCGATCTTCCTCACTGGCGGTCTCGGCCCCGAACTGTATCTCCGCACTAGGGCGTGGCGAGGCATTGGAGATAAGATCCAAGTCGGGCTTGATCGAGACCAATATGAAGCTCTGTGGAAAGAGATATTTCACTCCTTAGATCAGAATCTAGCGGTCGATATGAGCTTTGTGGATTCGGAAAGCGGTAGGCGTGAGCTCCGCATTTACTATGACGCATCTCAAACCACACTCATGCCTCTGAACATGAATGTCCGCTCCTCATATGAGAGCGGCGACATCCACCCTCTGACCTTTGAATGGCGGAGCGACGGCAGAGAACCTACCAAACTTAGCGCGAGCATCACTCCCCAAGGGGTAATTCAGCTACCCCAAATTTCTGATTTATACCCCATCATGTTTCTTCCGGCCCAGATGTCTTTTCCCCCCGAAGAGGCCGCGAAGCGATTTTCCTTCTTGAGCCGCAGGCAGCGCCAGACGGGAGTCCTGAAAATTATCAAATCACTCTTTCCGATAGTGGAGGATGTTTCGGTCGAAATTGTATCTGGGACACCTGGACTGTACGTCTCCGTCAAGGGGATGAGCGAGAAGATGGCGGTAGGGTCACTATCCGGCGGACTCAGTAAGTTTCTCACGATCCTCTTTGCAATTGCCGCAACACCTAAAGGAGTCGTCATAATCGACGAAATCGAGAACGGGTTCTTCTATAAGAAGTACGAAGAGGTTTGGACTGGAATCACAGATCTGGCCGAGGAGCACGAGACGCAATTATTTGTCTCGACCCATAGCCTAGAGTGCTTGCAGGCGGCGCTTCCGTCCGTATCGAGTAGCCCATCGATGTTTACTCTTCTTCGAACGGAGAGCGCGCGCAGCGAATGCTCAGTGAAAGCTTTCAGCGGAAAAGACCTACTGGCTGGCCTACAGCAGAGAATCGATTTCAGGTAAATAATCAGATGGCGACGCTTCCGATCAGTCCCGCGGGAATGGAAGAGAATATTTCCTCCCAATATGTCCTGCTATGCGAAGGCGGCGGGGATAAGAATTTCTTCGAGGAACTTATTAGAGTAAGAAGTCTGCCAAGCTTTTACGTCACACATCCCCGAACGAGCATCGACCCCGGTGGGAGAAGTGGATTTGCTTCTAGGCTCCGCGGGCTGCGCCTACAGCATGGGTTCGACCGCATAAAGGGGATCATTGTGGCATCTGACAATGATCGGGATCCCGCAGCCTCATTCAAGGAAGTACGGGGCCAGATCCATGAGGCAGAATACAAGGCACCCAATCACCCATTCACGGTTTCGGCCGGTACACCAGCGGTTTCCATCATGATGGTTCCAGGAGCAGGCCTAGGACAGCTGGAAACACTGTGCCTAGAAGCGATCGAGGACGAGTGGCCTAAAGAGTTTGCCTGTGCGTCAACTTATGCGGCGTGTGTCGGTATCGAAAAATGGCCGAACGTTGGCAAACGAGAGCGCGCCAAGTTACGGGCGCTCATTTCGCATATCTGCCAAAAAGACCCTAACAGCAGTCTGAGCCACCTTTGGCACGAAAAGCGGGAGTTGGTCATACCGCTCACGCACAAATGCTTCGATCCAATATCCGCTTATTTGAGTGGATTCGAGGCAGCCGTGGCCGAGGCATCGTAGCCCTTGGGGCGATCGACGTTCTTCGCCTGAGGCGAATTCTTAGGAGACGCACCATCCGGAAGGCCCCGGCTTGAACCGGGCCGTCGAGCCCCACCCAACCTGTGTCTTTAGCCGCCGAGGTACGCTTCCACAACATCGGTCGAACCCGGCCCCGCGAGCCAACAAGCAGCCTCAATCCAGCTCCTTCGGCTTCTCCGCCCGGTCCACCACCAGCACTTCCACCGGTCCCTTCGTGCCCACCAGCTTCAGCCCCAGCTGCTCTTGCAGCGCCGCCTCCAGCGACGGCCCATCGCTGTTCTCGGAGCTTCCATCGCTCCAGTTCAGCGTCACGTCGTAGAAGCTCGCGAGCCCCGTCTTGTCCACTACCGAGCGGTCCAGAATCCGCCCCAGGCTGCCGCACAGGTCGCTGATGCGAATCCCCGTGGCATCCAGGTGCGTCCCCATTACGGAGGTATTCCCGCGCCCGTTGTGTCCCGGCTTGATCGGCTCCGGCGTCGCCGCTGAGCCATCCGCAGGCCGCGGCGGCGGAGGGTTCTCCACCAGTCCCGGGGCGACTCCCGGCCCGCCGCCCACGCGCTGCAGCTCATACATCGCCATCACTCGCGTCTCCATGTGGGTCTCTGCCCCAAAGCGCTCACGCAATACCCGTTCGAAGACCTCCCGCCGCAGTTTGCCCGTCATGTGCTTCAGAAACTCCGGGTCATCGGCCAGCACCTTGGCCTGGATGTCGAAGTGCTCGCTCTCCGCCCACTTCGGCAGCCCAACGATCTGCGAATCCCTCATCCCGTACACGTTCTTGAGCAGATCCTTCAGCGACGCGTCCGTGATGAAGATCGTGCCGCTGTCCATCCGGATGCGCAGATGAGTGTCCGCCGCCCGGCTGGGCCGCACTGTGCTCACCACGTCATACTGCGGGACTGCGGAAACTGGCGGCGCAGTCGTTGCGGAGGGTGTAGCGGGCACAGCCCTCGGCACATCCTGAGCAGCAGCCGTCCAAGCCGCGAGAACGATGTACCCCATGAAGCTCTGGTTTAAGCTGCGAATCACGTACCTCGCCTCCAACTTCGTCTCCCGAGCTCGCATGCCGCTGCCCCAGCCTGTATCGCGCCGCTCATCTGCACATACGTTCGTCTCCCGTTCGCGGAATGCAGAAAGTAGTCACCACGAGTGCCTGACATGGACCGGAGACTTGGACCGGAGACTTGGCATACTTCTCACCCCAATTCTCTACAATGGAATCAGGCCTCAGCATGCAATCGCGAACCCCCTGTTCCTGAGGTCCACCCCTAAAGTCTCTGCTTCGAAGACTTTGCGAAAATGCCGGGGGGGGGGGGGGAGAGGTAATTCACTCTACAGCCCGTCAAAATCCCTTCCCCCGAATCCGGCTTTGCTCTAGCCTGTTCCCACTCCGAAAAAGCACCGGGCCCCGTCGCGCATCCCCTTACAGGACGACCCGCTTGCCTGCCTCTTCTTCAATCCCGGATGGCAAACGTTCGCGCGCGGCTGGGTGACGTCTCTGGCCCAGCACTAAGAGCGCGACGAGGCACGACGAACATGCACTGTTGTTGGCTTCTGTAATCTCTCGGGAGACGAGGAGTCGAGCGATGGTCCGCTAGCGGAACAGGCGCTTGTACTCGAACCACATGCTCACGCGCCACACCACAATCATCCCGAAGGCCAGGATGAAGAACAAACCTGCGGTCTGTTCCACGGTGATATAGCGGCCAATGTAGCCGCGCGCGAAGTAGCGCACCGCCGCCAGCACCAGCACCACGCCGAAGAAGATCTTCGACCGGCGCACCATCACGGTATTGCCTTCCAGCACCAGCCGCGACGTGCGGATGAGTGGATACGCCAGCACCACAGCGCCAACCAGGAACGCTGCCAGCCCCCAGAGTAGTGGTACGCGGAAGGCGGGAACGATGAACATGCAGAAACCGGTGGACATACCGGCCGGCGGAATCAGGATGGCCTTTTGGGTCACAGGCCGTCGGCCCTCCCGCAGCCGCCACATGAGCACACCACAGAGACCAACCAACGCACCTACGGCAGACGTTCCCGGAGCAAATAGCATCGTCACCATCTTAACGGGTTTGAGGGCCGCAGATTGTGCCGGCCCGCACCGATGTGTTTCAGCCCAGCGGTATGCGCATGTCAGTCCTCAGGGATGAGCTATGCTGGGGCGCACCCCAATTCTCATCTTCCCGGAGCTCCCATGCCTCAGCCGAGACAGGTTCGTCTGCTTGCGTTGCTGCTTCTGTTGGCCGCTTCCATCTTCCAAGCGGCGATCGCGAACGCCGTTTCTGTCAGGCCTGCGCCCGGCAAGACGCGCACGTACTTCGTCGCTGCCGACGAGGTTCAGTGGGACTACACGCCCTCCGGCCGGGACGAGGCGATGGGCATGGACTTCGACGATGTTGGCAAGGCCTTCACGCAGTCCGGTCCGCATCGCATCGGCCACATCTACAAGAAGGCCATTTACCGTGAGTACACCGATGCCACCTTCACCACCCTCAAGCCTCGTCCTGCCGACGAGGCGTATCTCGGGTTGCTGGGGCCCATCCTTCGCGGTGCTGTAGGCGACACCATCCGCGTCGTCTTCAAGAACAACGCCACGCACCCGTACAGCATGCATCCTCACGGCGTGTTGTATGAGAAGGACTCCGAAGGCGCGGACTACAACGACAACACCACGGGCAAGGATAAGGAAGACGGCGGTGTAGCTCCGGGCGCGACGCACACCTACACATGGCAGATCCCCGAACGCTCCGGTCCTGGGCCCAACGATCCCAGCTCGGTCTTCTGGCTGTATCACTCGCACGCGGATGAGTTGAGCGATGTGGCTTCGGGCCTCTTCGGTGTCATCGTCATCACGCGCCGCGGCATGGCCCGTCCTGACGGCAGGCCGAAGGACGTCGACCACGAGTTTGTGAGCCTCTACATCGCGATCAACGAGAACGAGAGCCATTACCTCGACGACAACATCCGCGACCACACCACTGACCCCAAGCACGTCAACAAGCTGGAGTCGATTCCCACGACTCCCGGCGGCATGCTGGGGACGATTGCGGGCACGGGCTTCTTCGAGACCAATATCAAGTGGTCGATCAATGGCTATATCTTCGGCAATATGCCTATGATGACCATGAAGAAGGGCGACCATGTGCGTTGGTACGTGGCTACGCTGGGAGACTTCTTCAATGCACATACGCCGCACTGGCATGGCAACACCGTGCTGGTGAACGGCCAGCGCACGGACGTTCTGTGGATCGGCGCGGCGCAGATGATCACGGCCGATATGGTTCCGGACGCGCCGGGCATCTGGCTCTATCACTGCCACATCAGCGATCACATGCTGGCAGGCATGGTCGCGAGATACCAGGTGACGAAGTAAGCGAAGGCGACTACTTCTTCGTCTTCTTCCTGGCAGCACGTTCGGCGACGATGGCGGCATTTTCCGCAACCGCGGCGCGGAAGAGCTGCTTGAACGCGGTCGCGTTGATGCTCTCGCCCTCGCGAATGTCGATCGCGCGACGCACGTTTCCTTCCAGGCTGGAATTGAACAGCTTCTTCGGGTCGGGGATCGAGGCGCCGTGAGCGAAGGTAAGCTTCACCACCTGCTTGTGCGTCTCGCCCGTGCACACGATGCCATCATGCGAGAAGACCGGCGTGCCGCCAGACGAAGGCCTCTCCCACTTCCACTCTTCGACGACACCCGGGTCGGCGTCATGGATGAGCTGACGCATGCGGGCGAGGGTCTCGCCGCGCCAGTCGCCCAGCGTCTCAATTCGTTTTGTGATCTTCTCCGATGCGCCCTCCGCGTCGGGATACAGGGCTGGTTTCATCGATCGCCATCCTCCAGGTCTTACTTTCTACCTCAGGAGGCCGTAGCTTGCGAAGACCGTTATCGCAAATGCACCCTGGCAGGGCGCTTTACTTCGCGAGCAGCTCCTCGAATACGTAGTGCAGGAAGACGCGCAGGGGTTCGTCGCTCTTATCCGCCTGGGAACGCAACAGGGCTCCTTCCCAGCTGTTCAGCACGAAGCCGGCGAGCATGTCAGGCTTCATCGACTTTGCCAGGTCGCCCTTCTCAACGGCCTCGCGAAGCGCGACAGCAACTCCGGTCTGCCACGTCGTGAACGATTTGCTGATGTCGGTTTGCAGCGCAGGGTTGGAGCCAGCCACTTCGAGGCTGAAGCTGCCCAGGAGGCAACCGGGGATGGGACTTTGTTGTCCAGCGGCCGCGATGAGCTCCTCGAAGTAACGACGCAACCGCTTCAACGGCGCCTGCTTGCCGTGCATCAACGTGGCTTCAGCATGCTTGCTCGCGAGCGAAACATAACGTTCCAGCACTGCAGCGGCAAACTCTTCTTTACTGCCGAAGTGGTGATAGAAGGAGCCCTTGGGCACGTCCGCTGCCTTCAGAATCTCCTGCAGCCCGGTCGCGCCATAGCCATGGCGGCGCATCAGATTCAGACCTACGTCGATGAGGTGTTCTTTCGTCGAGCGTGGTGTGGTCTTCGTGCTGTCGATCTCCGTTGTCTTTGCAGCCATGGCGTTGTTCCTTCCTTGTCAGCAGAACGCAAGCCCCCGTGCCGAAGCACGAGGGCTACACGTCTATCCTACGGTTTGCGTCGTTGCAGTTTCGCCGCACGCTTACTGCTGCGAGGCAACACCATAGCGGGCTGCGGGCTCACGACGCGAAAGGTTCGGAGCCAGCGCGAGGCGCGCCTTCTCGTAGGCTTCGAAGTCCGCTGCGTTGGGCAGAGCGGGGATGGTGGCGAACTCGCCCTGGTCTAGGCCTGCGAGGGAAGCGTCGACCATGTCTTCCGTCGTCATGACCCACTCGGCAGGAAGGCTGTGGACGGGCACGCCTGCCTTGCCCCACAGCGGGGTCGCGGTCGCGCCTGGCAGTACTACCTGCACTGTCACACCCTTGTCTGCGAGCTCGTTCTTCAGCGAGATGCTGAAGTTCTGCACATAGGCCTTGGTACCGCTGTAAGTGCCGTTGAGCAATTCGGGTGCGAGAGCTACGACCGATCCGATATTGATGATGAGACCGGCGCCGCGAGCGACGAACGCCGAGGCAGCGGCGTGTGCGAGGCGTGTCAGAGCAGTCACGTTCAAATAGATCATCTGCTCGAGATAGTCGGGATCGGCTTCGAGCAGCTTGTTCGCGGCCGCGATGCCTGCATTGTTTACAAGCGCGGTGATGGATGCGTCGGTGGCGAGGCGCTGCACTACGCGCTTTACATCGGCCGGGGCGGTGAGGTCGGCCTGCAGGGTTTCGACCTTGCGACCGGTGCTGAACTGGATCTGCTCGGCAACTTCGGTGAGCTTGTCCTGGCTGCGAGCGACGAGGATGAGGTCGTAGCCGCGCTTGGCAAGGCGGTCGGCATAGACGGCGCCGATACCCGTGGAGGCTCCGGTGATGAGGGCTGTGCCTTTGGTGGAGGTGTTGGAAGGTGTGGACATGGTGATCTCCTTTATCGGTTGCGCCTCGGGTCGCCCAAGGCTGCATGCTTGATATGAGTAGACCAGTCGGTCTATAGATGCAGAAGTTTTTCGCTTTTTGGAGTTTCGTTGCACCCGCAAATGCGAAGGCCCGCCGGGGAGGTTGAACTCCTGCCGGCGGGCCTTCAGCTGTTTCGAGGCGGTTGCGGTTCTACTTCTTCAGGTCGAAGCGGTCGGCGTTCATGATCTTCGTCCAGGCTGCGACGAAGGCATCGACGAAGGTCTTCTCCGCATCGCTTTCAGCGTAGACCTCAGCGAGGGCGCGGAGCTGCGAGTTTGAGCCGAAGACCAGATCGACGATGGTGGCTGTCCACTTGAGCTCACCGGTCTTGCGGTCCTTGCCTTCGAGCACGCCTTCGGTCGCGGAGCGCTCCCACTTCGTGTTCATGTCGAGCAGGTTCACGAAGAAGTCGGTGCTCAGCGTCTCGGGCCGTGTGGTGAAGACACCATGCTTCGTTCCGCCGAAGTTCGTGCCCAGGGTGCGCAGGCCCCCGAGGAGGACGGTCAGCTCAGGAGCCGTGAGGTTCAACAGCTGGGCCTTATCGATCAGCAGCTCAGCTGAGTACTTCTCCAGGCCCTTGTGGACGTAGTTGCGGAAGCCATCGGCGATGGGCTCCAGCGGCGCAAAGGAGTGAGCGTCGGTCATCTCGGCCGTGGCGTCGGTGCGGCCCGGGGCGAAGGGAACCTTCACCTCCACTCCGCCCTTGGCTGCAGCAGCCTCAACCGCGGCATTTCCGCCGAGGACGATGATGTCAGCCAGCGAGATCTTCTTGCCGCCGGTCGCGCTTGCGTTGAACTCGGACTGGATGTCCTCGAGCTTGCCGAGTACCTTGGCGAGCTCGAAGGGCTGATTGATGGCCCAGTTGTTCTGCGGTGCGAGGCGGATGCGGGCGCCGTTGGCGCCGCCGCGGCGATCGCTGCCGCGGAACGTCGAGGCAGAAGCCCATGCGGTCGTGACCAGCTGCGAGATGGAGAGACCCGAGGCGAGGATCTTCGCCTTGAGAGCTTCCTCGTCCGTGCTGTCGATCAAGGTGAAGTCGACGGCGGGGACGGGATCCTGCCAGATCAACGTCTCCTTGGGAACCAGCGGTCCGAGGTAGCGGACGACCGGGCCGAGATCACGGTGGGTGAGCTTGAACCAGGCGCGAGCGAAGGCATCGGAGAACTTGCGGGGGTTGGCAAGGAACTCGCGGGAGATCTTCTCGTAGGCCGGGTCGGCGCGCAGCGCGATGTCGGAGGTCAACATGCGCGGCTCCTGCTTCTTGGCCGGGTCGAAGGCGTGGGGAATGGTGCCTGCGCCGCCGCCATCCTTGGGACGCCACTGATGAGCACCGGCAGGGCTCTTGAAGAGCTCCCACTCGTACTTGTAGAGGTTCTGCAGAAACTCCATGCCCCATTGCGTCGGGGTGGAGGTCCAGGTGACCTCAAGGCCGCTGGTGATGGCATCGGCGCCTACGCCGGTACCAAACTTGTTGGCCCAGCCGAAGCCCTGCTGCTCGATCGGTGCGCCTTCCGGCTCTGGGCCGACGTTATCTGCAGAGGCGGCACCGTGGGTCTTGCCGAAGCTGTGGCCGCCGGCGATCAGAGCCACGGTCTCTTCGTCGTTCATGGCCATGCGGCCGAAGGTCTCGCGGATATCGCGCGCCGAGAGAAGCGGATCCGGGTTCGCGTTGGGGCCTTCGGGGTTCACATAGATGAGGCCCATCTGCACGGCAGCGAGAGGGTTCGCGAGATCGCGATCGCCGCTGTAACGCTGATCCCCGAGCCATGTCTTCTCCGGTCCCCAGTAGACGTAGTCGGGCTCCCAGGTATCGATGCGTCCGCCGGCGAAGCCAAAGGTGCGGAAGCCCATCGACTCCAGCGCCACGGTGCCGGCCAGGACGATGAGGTCGGCCCAGCTGATCTTCTTGCCGTACTTCTGCTTGATCGGCCAGATGAGGCGGCGTGCCTTGTCCAGGCTCACGTTGTCGGGCCAGCTGTTCAGCGGAGCGAAGCGCTGAGCGCCCCGGCTCGCGCCACCGCGACCGTCATAGATGCGATAGGTGCCGGCGGAGTGCCACGCCATGCGGATGAACAGACCGCCGTAGTGGCCAAAGTCGGCAGGCCACCAGTCCTGCGAGGTGGTCATGAGCGCGTGCAGGTCCTTGATGACGGCATCGAGGTCGAGGGTCTTGAACTCCTCGGCGTAGTTGAAGTCCGCACCCATGGGGTTTGAGAGCTGCGAGTGCACGTGCAGGATGGAAAGGTCGAGCTGCTCGGGCCACCAGTCGCGATTGTGCGAGGTGCTCTGCGTCAGATGGTCAATCGTGCCTGTGCTGTGGGCACCCGGAAATGGGCACTTCGATTCGTTGGACATGTGTCTCCTATGTCTTCTGGGTTTTCCCAGCAAGACAAGTATAGGAGCGCGGGTTTGCGCGGTGCATTGGGTAGACCAATGATTTGGATAGCTTTTGACAATGACCGGCGGCTAGATGCTGGCGCGGCTAGCTCGGGTCGCGTGGGAGATCGGCCCAGACCCTGCGCTCCAACGGTTCGGGATCGTTGACGACGCGGCAGTTGGCGTCGAGCATCATCGTTGCGCGCTGCGGGAGCTTGTATGCGGGCCACGCTGGCTGGCCCTTCGCGGCTGGCTGGCCGGTGCGTGCGAAGGTCGCCCACATCTCACTGAGGTTGTGTGCGGTCTGGATGGAGGCCGCGCGCGAGGCTTCGTCGCTGCCGATGGCTTTCAGCAGGTAGGCCTGCAGGTCGGACTTCGGCTTGCCGTCGCCGCCGGGGAAGAGGTTGTCGAAGCGGAAGGCAACGTCCCAGGAGTGATACGCACCGCGTTTGTGCTGCGTGCCGGGTACGAGCTCATCGCAGCCGTGCGTGTAGACGTACATGTAAGTTGCAGCATCGTGCTGCGTCGCCTGCTGGGCGACCTTGCGCTCAGCCAGCGTGATGGAGTCGGTACGGAAGCGCTGCGCGGTCTCGATGGCGATGTAGAGGTCGGTTGGCGAGTCTTCGGGGCGGCTGCGGTGGTAGGCGTCGTAGATCGCGTGCGCATGTTCGCCGTGGGCGCCGGTGAGGCGCTCCATCAGCGACTCGGTGGTCAACGAGTAGGCCGCAAGGTCCTTGCCGAGGAAGAAATTCGCCTCGTCGTGGCAGGTGCCGATGATGAGCGGCTTGTTGGCAGCGAAGGGCGGTGCGGCGGGGGCGAACGGATGGTGCGGGAGCGTCGGCCCCAGGACAGGCCAGAGGTTGATGGTGTCCGGGCCAGACTTCGGAATGGAGAGAATCGCTACCTGCGCCTTGAGCAGGTCGGCTGCGGGAAGCTGGAGCAGCTTGCGCCAGTCGTTCGGGCCGAGGCCGAGTTGCTGCAAGACGGCGCGAGTGGTGGCCGCAGCACGGTCCTGTGGCAGACCATGCAGCATCGGGCCGCTCTCGATGGAGGCCTTGTGAAAGAGGTTCGCCGCGGAAGGCATGGCGAGCAGGCAGGAGACCTTCCAGCCGCCACCGCTCTCGCCGAAGATCGTGACGTTGTCCGCGTCTCCACCAAACTGGCCTATGTTGTCGCGCACCCATTCGAGGCCGTGGCGCAGGTCGGAGAGGAGCTGCGTGCCGGAGCCGGCGAACTCGTCGCTGCCAAACTCACCGAGGTAGAGCAGGCCGAGCAGGCCGAGGCGGTGGTTGGTCTCGACGACGACCACGTCGTACTCGCGGGCGAGGTTCGCACCGTCCTGGAAGAACGCGCCTGCCGAGCCGGAGGTGAATCCGCCGCCGTGGCAATAGAACATCACCGGGCGCTTGGGATGGTCGCAGGCCGGGGTCCACACGTTGAGGGACAGGCAATCTTCGCTGGGCGCAGGCTCATCGATGCCGTAGGTCCCACCGGGCGGTTGGATGGATGGTGCGCCGAGCGTCATGGCGTCGCGAACACCAATCCATGGGGTTGGTGGAGGTGCGGGCTTGAAGCGATTGGTCCCCGAGACAGAGCCCGCGTAGGGCACGCCCTTGAAAGCAAAGACACCGTTCTCCCGCAGACCGCGGATGCGGCCGTACTTCGTCTCGGCAACCCTGGTCTCAGGGGTGGAGCTTTGGGCAAGGCTGCGAAAGGGGTTCAGCAGCGTCGCGCCTGCGGCAGAAGCGAATCCAACAGCACCGCGACCGAGCAGGCTGCGGCGGGTGAAACGAAACGGTCCCAGCCGGGCGGCAGGGTTCATGGCAATCCTCAGTCTCCGCGCGTAGCGTCAGCGTCGAAGCTGTCTTAAGGATATCGGATTGCGATGTCGTAAGCCTACATGTTGGTTAACCAGCGGTTAAGCTATTGCGATTTGGGCGAGTCTTGGCCGCTGTTTCTCAGCGTGCCACTAGAGCCAGCCGCGCTGGCGGGCGATTCTTGCGGCATCGACGCGATTGGCAGCGCCCAGCTTCGCGATGGCCTCGGAGAGATAGTTGCGCACGGTGCCTTCGGAGAGGCGGAGTTCGGCGGCGATGTCGGCGGAGCTTTGGCCGTCGCCGGCGCGACGGAGGATGTGGCGCTCGCGATCGGTGAGGGGGTCGTCTTCCGTGTTCCATGCCTCGGCGGCAAGTTCGGGATCGATGGCGCGAAGACCGGCATGTACGCGGCGGATGGCTTCTGCCAGCTCGCTGGCAGGACGTTCCTTGAGGAGATAACCACGGGCTCCGGCATCGAGCGCGCGGCGCAGGTAGCCGGGCCGGGCGAAGGTGGTGAGGATGACGACCTTTGCTGCGAGGCCATTGTCCTTGATGGCTGCGGCGAACTCCAGGCCGGTCATCTCCGGCATCTCGATGTCGGTGACGATGACGTCGGGCTTGAGCTGCTGGGCCAGGCGATGAGCTTCGCGGCCATTGGCTGCTTCGCCGATGATGACGAGGTCGGGCTCGAGGCCAAGCAGCGCTGCGAGTGCGCCGCGCAGCATCGTCTGGTCCTCGGCGAGCATGACGCGGATCTGCTTTGCGGGTGCGGGCTTGCACGCGGGCTTCGCTGTTACGGGGCTCACGAGGCCGCCCCTTCAGCCTGCAGCGGAAGCTCGATGAGCAGGCGTGTACCGGCGCGATGCTCGAGCTTTACATGGCCGCCAAGTGACTCAACGCGCTCACGCATGCCGCGGAGGCCGTTGCCTTCGCGCAGATCGGTGGCGTTGCCATTGTCTTCGACGAGCAGACGGCGGCGGCCGCTCTCGCTGAAGAAGCGCAGCTTGCACGTCGTGGCCTTCGCGTGGCGCACGATGTTGGTCACGGATTCGCGCAGCGCGAGCGCGAGGACGGTCTCTTCGGCGGCGGAGAGGCCGGAGAGCGAGGGGGCTTCGGCGATGAGTTGCACGCCCGCAGCATCGAGCGTGGCGCGTGCTGCTTCGATCTCGGCTCCGAGGCCGCGGGTGCGATAGCCGCCGATGGCCTCGCGCACCTCCGACAAGGCCTTGCGCGCGGTGCGTTCGACGTCGGCGATCTCCAGCGCAGCGCGTTGCGGATCGATCTGCAACAGGCGGCCGGCGAGTTCAGCCTTCAACGTGATGACGCTGAGGGTGTGGCCGAGCACGTCGTGCAGGTCGCGGGCGATGCGTTCGCGTTCGGCGAGTGCGGCCAGGGCCTCGATCTCTTCATGCGCCATGCGGAGCTTGCAGTCGGCGCGGCGCTGCTGCGCGAAGAAGACGTTGCTGCCACCGACGACACCCATCAGCAACAGGCCGATGATGGTGTTTGGCCAACCGAGGTGCAGGGCGTAGCGCTCGGCGATGATGATGCCGGCCTCCGCGGCGAACATGCCCAGGATGATCTGCGTATCGACGAAGCTGAAGGGGATGAAGGCCGCGGTGTAGATGAACAGGCAGGTCGCGCCGCCATTGAACGAGAACGCGACGAGACCAAGCACAAACGTGCAGGCGATCATGCACCGCTTGATGGTCTCGCTGCCGGTGCTGATATAGACCGTGAAGATGGCGAGGTAGGTCAGGAAGACCGTGATCGACTTCATCCACAAACCGGGCCGGGGATCGAGGATGGGATCGATGAAAAGGAACAGGGAGTAGGCAGACCACATCCAGGCGACGGCCTTGCGCTCGATCTTTGGCATCTGTCTTCCAAACATGGTGCGACTCCGCGTTGCTTGTCTGACTGAGAGTGTAACGCCGCCTGCAGGTCGCAGGCGGCGTGGTGGTGTTGGGCTACGCGTTCTGTTCGCGGCGGCGGAAGGCGATCCAGGCGACGCCGAACATGAGCAGGGTGAAGCCGAGCAGGCCGAGCCAGTGGCTGGCCTGCGTCTTCGTTGGGTCGGCCGCACCGAAGACGCCGAGCATCAACTGCGCCAGATGGTACGTGGGCAGCAGCGGGGCGATGTGCTGCACGGCTTTGGGCAACGCCTGCAGCGGGATCCAGAGGCCGCCAAGGAAGCTCATCGGCAGGTACAGAAGGTTGGTGACGCCGGGCGCGGAGTTGAAGGGCACGATGAGCGCGAGCGCGAGGCCCATGCAGGCGAAGGGGATGGCGCCGGCAGCGACGAGGCCGAGCATGTGGGCGTACTCCGCGAGTGTGAGTTGCACATGGCCGAGGGTGACGCCAAGGGTGCACAGCAGCGTAAGGATGATGGCCCCGAAGCAGATGGCGGTGACGCACTTGGCGGCGAGATACGCAGCGGGCGGCATGGGGCTCGCACGCTTGAGTTCGAGCCAGCCGGCGCTGAGGTCGGCCGCCATCCCCACGCCGATGCCGAAGAGCGCCGAGCCCACCACGCCGAAGACTGCGTAGCCAGCGAGCATGTAGCGAGCGATGGAGGTGCCGTCGATGGTCTCGTGGCGGTTCATCATGATGCCGAAGAGAAGGTAGAACATCACGGGGAAGCCGATGGCCGAGAGCGAGAAGGTGCGCGTGCGCAGCGAGCGTGTGAGCTCGAGGCGGGTCTCGGAGAGGAAGATGCGAAGGCCGCGGGTGAGGCTGGATTCCGTGGCGGCGGCGAGGGGTAGGGTCGCGGTGGACATGGGGATCTCCTTGAGGAGGAAGCTTGTGGTGGTGGTAGTACCGGAATGCGGGGGGGCTTCGTCGCTCCGCTCCTCAGGATGACGACGAAGGACAAGACCTCGGGCGGCGAAAGGCGACAGCTCAGTCGTTGCGCGTGAGGGCGAGGAAGGCGTCTTCGAGCGCAGGGCTCTGGACCTCGAGCGAATGCAGGCTCTGGTCGAGTGCCAGCATCTCGCGCAGTGTGCTTTCGGGCGTGGAGCTGATGATGATGGTGCGGCCTTCGTCGGTCATTGTGCTGTTTACGCCCGGCATCTTCAGCAGGTGCTCGGCGCTGAGGGTGGTGACGCAGCGGATGATCTTGACGGCGACGCCTGAGCTCACGGCACCTGCACCGGCAGCGCCCGCGTTCTTGATCTCAGCAGGAGTGCCTTCGCGCACCACGCGGCCCTTGCTGATGACGATGATGCGGTCGGCGAGCGCGTCGGCTTCTTCGAGGTAGTGCGTGGTCAGCAGGACGGTCTTGCCGGCATCGCGCAGGCTGCGGATCTGCGCCCACATGGCGCGGCGAGCTTCGATGTCGAGGCCCACGGTGGGCTCGTCGAGGAAGACGAGGTCAGGGTTGCCGGCGAGTGCGAGCGCGAAGAGCACGCGCTGCTTCTGGCCTCCGGAGAGCTGGCCGAAGAGACGATCTTCAAGGCCCTCGAGGCCCGCCGCTTTGACCAGCGAAGCAGCGCTGGCGGGCGCGGGATAGTAGCTGCGGAACATCGCGATGTGCTCGCGGACCTTGAGCATCTCGGGAGCGCGGCCGACTTGCAGCATCACGCCGGTGCGAAGGCGCGTGGAGGTCAACTGCGGGTCCGCGCCGAAGATGCGTACATCGCCGGAGGTCGGAGCGCTGAGGCCCATCATCAGGCGCACGGCGGTGGACTTGCCCGCGCCGTTGGGGCCGAGCAGAGCGACGATCTCACCGCGCCGCAGCTCGAGCGAGAGGCCATCGAGCGCGACCACGCCGTTGGCGTAGCGCTTGGTGATGTTAGTGAGTGTGGCTACTGCGGGAGCGCTGGGGCGTGCGGCGCTGTGGGGAACTGCCTGGGTGGGGGTCTCCATCACCTGGTTCATCGCTTGTACCTTCCTGATGCGCTGGATGAGTGCGTCTACAGGAATGAGTCTCGCGGGTTGTGGCAGGCAAAAGGAGTGTGGAGCGTCAGCAAAGTGAGGTGACGAATGTCACAAAAGTGGTCAGAGGACAGTGGGTAGCGAGCAGAGGAAAGCATTTGTCGACTCACTGCCCTCTACTCACTACTCACTCGCTTCTACATATTTCCCTGGCCGATGTCGGCCTTGCTGGCGGCTTCGTTTTCGGGGTCGAGGTAGGCCTCGATGGTCTCAGCGAGGATGCCGCGGGCGTTGAGGAGGAAGTCGATGGCGTCGCGACCGGCCCCGTCGCCGCCGCGATGCGGTGTGACCCAGTGGGCCATGCCCTTGACCTCCGCGCGCGCATTGGCGGTGCCGATGGCGAGGCCGACCTTACGCAGCACAGGCAGGTCGATGATGTCGTCGCCGACATAGCAGATCTCGTCGAGCGTGACGTTCTCATCGGCCATGATCTGCGTGATGGCCTGCATCTTGTGCGACTGGCCCTGGTAGAGGTGGTCGATCTTGAGGTCGCGCGCGCGGATGGCGACGACCTGCGAGTTGCGCTTGGTGACGAAGCCGACCTTGAGTCCGGCGAGCCGCGCCAGCGAGATGCCGAGGCCGTCATGGGCGGAGAAGCTCTTGACTTCGGTGCCCTTGCCGTCGGCCTGGGGAATGATCGTGATATCGCCGTTGGTGAGCACGCCGTCCACATCGAACAGCAGCACCTTCACGCGCCGGGCGCGGTCTTCTGCAGTGAGGGTCATACGTCGATGATACCGGCTCGTTCCGGAGGCCGGCATAAGCACGGGGTCTGAAAAGCAAGAGGCACGAAGCGAGATTGTGCCGCCTGTACAAGCGGGGCGCTTCTGCTTCGTGCCTTGGTGGGGAGGTTGATCGGTGTCAGCTTGCGGTGCGGGTTAGCGCCAGTGGCCTTCGATCCAGACCCAGCCGCCGCCGCGGTGAGCCCAATGGCCATCGACCCAGTGTGCGCGTGGATGCGGTGGTTCGACATACTCGCCGGGGACCCAGACGTAGTTAGCGCCGTCCCAGCGGTGATATCCGGCTCGCCAGGCCCAGCCGGGATGCGGCGGAGGGCCGGGGTGTTCGACAAGGGGGTGCGGCGGGCCGATCCGAACCACCACCTGTGCACCTGCGCCCAGGCTTGTTGCCAGCAAGATGCCACTCACTGCGGCGAGAATCTGCTTCTTCATGGTCGTTCACTCCTTCGAGTTCCACGAGGGGGGACATCCGCCTCATGCATTACTTGGCTCAGACGCCAACGTGACGCAGATAGTTGTGGGGGATTTAACGAGCCGGTGCAAAAAAGCTTTGCGGGGATTGACGATTCGGTCATGGTTACAAGGGAATCGCTGAGTTGGAGGCAACCTTTCGACGCAGGGTCACATGGAGTTTTCGCGGTTGCACTATGTACCGCGGCGGAGAGATTCCATCTACACTGGAGCGCATCATTGAATCTCATCCAGCTGCATGAAGCAGCGGATCTCGACGGGTCATCAACATGACGGATCACGAAGTTACTCCCACGATTACTCGCCGCAGTGCTTTGACTGGCCTTGGTGCGGCGGCTGTGCTGCCCATGCTGATGGGGGCGGCGCGAGGCGGAGCCACCGCAGGCGTAGGACCGGAGACGGTGTATGAGCTGCGGATCTATCACTGCAACGACGGCAAGCTGCCGCCGTTGCTGGAGCGCTTCAAGAAGCGCGAGGTGAAGATCTTCGAGCGGCTGGGCATGCACCCGGTCGCGTTCTGGACGTCGTTGGAAGCTCCCGATGCGGGTCAGACGTTGACCTACATGCTGCGTCATCCGAGCCGTGAGGCGATGGATGCTGCGTGGAAGGCGTTCAGTGCCGATCCTGAGTGGCTGGTGGTGAAGGCCGAGACCGAGAAGAACGGCGCGCTTGTGGCCAAGCACGATCACATGTACCTGAAGCTCACGGACTTCTCTCTGGCGCCATAGGCTGGTCTGTCTATGAAAGAGATCGGCCCCGCCGCGTGGCGAGGCCGATTGCTCTCCAGCGAATTGCTACTCACGCCCACTGGGGCTTGATCTGATGAGCCGGCAACCAGGTGGACTGTCCTACGCCGCCTCCAGCTGGCGGCGGACCTTGGTGAGGTCCATCGATTCCCAGCCTTCGGTGATACGGCCGTTCTTCATCCACAGGAAGCTGGAGCCGGGGAGTGTGACGTCGCGGCCGGTGGGCTGGATGCCGAGGCCTTCGCCGGTGTGCTTCATGCGCGCTGTCCAGCGCACGGCGACGGTGTCGCCTTCGGCGATGACCTCATCGACATGGACGTTGATGTTGGAGAACGAACGCTGAAACTCCTTGAGGCGTTCGCTGAAGGCGGCCGCTCCGTGGAGTGCGGCTGCGGGCTCCGGGAAACCGTGAGTCTCTGCCGCAGGGGCGAGCAGCTCAGTAAGTGCTGCTGCATTTCCTGCGTTCCATACCTCTTCGTACCACCGTCTTGCGAGGGCCTTGTTCTCGTCTGTCATGCGCTGCCTCCGAACTCCCGGTCAACGCATTCAGGCTAGGCCGGGGAAGTTCGGAAAGCTGTGACGCAGCGCACGGTGGTTGCTGCGAAAGGGAGCCTGGCTAGCGAGGCTGCTCCGCTGGTGGCGCTGTATCTTCGGTCGGGACCTGGTCCTTGTGGCCGTGATGGAAGAGATGGCCGATGCCGCGGCCCGTGCCCTTCGCTATCTTGCCTGTGCCTTTACCGGCACCGACGGCGAGATCCTTGCCACCGACGGCGGCACCCTTGCCGATGTTGCCCGCAGCGTCGATGGGATGCAGCGTGACGAGATCCACGGCGCCCTTGCCGGTACCCTTGGCGACGTTGCCTGCTGCTCCTGCCGTGCCCTTGCCGATATCTCCGGCACCCGAGCCAACATCACCGCCAGCGCTGCGGCCCTGCTTCACGGGTTGTTGCGGTGCCTGGCCGGAGAGCTGGCTGCGCGGGGCTTCCTGCTGGGCGCTCGAATTAGGCGCAGGCTGGGCGGATTGCGGGGCCTGCTGCTGCGGGGCCTGCTGCTGTGGTTCCTGTTGCGCAGGCTCGGGGGTTTGCGCAGAGCACCGAGGCTCCACGGCGCCGACCGTTGCGGTGGCCGCTGCGAGAAGTGTAAAGCTCAGTACTTTACCGAGGTGGGTCATGGTGCGGAATCCTCTCGGTGGGCTCGTCGTGATGACGCGAAGCCAACCATGAGAATTGGATGCCGCTCGGGTGCCGAGGTGCTGCTAACGGCCTGCTTGAATCTCGGCGAGGACGCCATCCCACAGTGCGAGCCGAGCGGCGAGGGCCTGTTCGGCGGCGGAAGTGGCTTCAGCCCAAAGGGCTTCGTCGGTGCCGCAGAGGTCTGAGACCATCTTGAGCGAGAGCGGGCCGTGGTCGTCGCCATCGACCTCGATGTGGCGCTCGAGGTACCAGACAAACTGGGCGAGGCGGCCTTCGCGCTGGTCGTTGAGCTCGCGCACCATGCCGCGAAACATCTCCGGGATCACGTCCTCGCGGCCGAAGGTGAAGGCAGCGGCCTGTGCAGCGATGCTGCCATGCTCGATGACGCGGAATGTCTCTGCGACGAAGGCCTGCGCGGGTATGGGAGCTGCCGCAAGCTTCGCTTTCCAGTCGCCGCTGGTGCGAACTGCGTTGATCAGGGTTTCGATGGGAGTGTTGTCGGCGCCGAGGACCTGCATAGCTTCGAGGTAGATCTCGAAGTGGCTGAGCGGGCGATGCTGGTACTCATCGGACTCTTCGCCGAGGACGATCTCGTTGATGAAGCGGCGGCTGGCGGCGTAGCGGCTGGGTACCCAGGGGACGTCGACGCAGGTAAGCGCGCGCTGCAGCGACTTGAGGAGCGACATGAAGTCCCATACGGCAAAGACGTGCGACTCCATGAAGAGGCGAAGGTCGCGCTCGGTGCTCACCGCGGAGTAGATGGGGTGGGAGGCAAGCCGCTCTCGGAGCGGGGCAATGCGTGACTCGAGAAGATCAAGCGGGGCAAGGGCCGAGGTGGAAGAACTCATGCTTCCAGTATCGCAAGCGCGGGATGCGCTGCGATTTGGTTGCAACAGGATCGAAAGACGACGGACATCTTGCGTGGGCTGGGCCACCCGGAGGAGGGGGATACCATCCCAAGATATGGGCCTGTCTACAAGAACGTTGAGAGAGACCAGGAGAACGATCATGATGTCCAGCTTGAAAATGTTTGCACTGTCCGCAGTTGCCCTTGGCGGATTTGCCTTGGCGCCGGCAGCGAAGCCGCAGGTTTCGATTGGAGTCGATATTGGCGGCGCTCCGGTATGCCCATATGGCTACTTCGACTACGCCCCGTATGACTGCGCGCCGTACGGCTACTATGGCCCGGACTGGTTCACGGGCGGTATCTTCATTGGTGCGGGTCCGTGGTTTCATGGGCCGCGCGGCTTCCACGGTCATGTGGACAACCGATACGATCCCCACCACGGGTACAACGGTCCTCTGCCGGGACGTGGAGCACAGCAGTTCAACCACTTCCAGGGAAATGAGGCGCATGACGGCCAAGGCCATGTGGTGGCTACGCCCAACCACTCAGGAGCCGGAGAGCATGCCCTGCCTGGATTCCACGGCGGCGGAGCACCCCGCGGCGGGTCGGGTGGCGGACATCCGCGCGATTAGCGTCAGGTCGTCGAGCCTCTAACCTAACTGCTTCAAAGCGAGCGGCCCACCCGGATCCGGGGGGGCCGCTTTGTTTTTGTGGTCGGCAACGTCGCCTGGCTGCCTGTGCATTCCCGCTCCGGGGATTTACTCTAGGGGAAACACCTATCCACACCTGTTCTTCCTACGAAGAGGTTTAGTCGCTTGACGAAACGTTCTGGCTGGCTGCTCCGATGGTTCAACGGGCCTCAATGGCTGAGCTTCCTCTGCCTGTCTGCGGGAGCGGTGTTGTTTGGCATGTGGGCGATCCCGACGGGCTGCGGCCTCGTGTTTTCGCGCCTCGCCATCTCTCGTTTCCAGATGGAGCATCCGGAGGCAAAGTCGTGGGCACCAGGTCGTATCGCCGCGTATCGCAAGGCAATGCGCGTCGTCGCTCCTGCGCCGGAAGCCGTGCTGCGTATCCCCAGGCTGGGTCTGCGGGTGCCTGTGATGGAAGGCTCGTCAGAGGGGGCGTCCGCGCTCGCGATGAACCTGGGAGCAGAGCACATCGCCGGTACTGCAGAGCCCGGCGGCCGCGGCAACATGGCGTTGACCAGCCATCGCGACGGCTTCTTCCGGGGGTTGAAGGACATCGCGGTGGGGGACCGGGTGGAGGTGGCATCCGGCAAGGGCTTTGACGTCTACCGCGTCGACAGCCTGCGCGTGGTTTCCCCGGGCGATGCTGCGCCGTTGCAGCCAACGTCTGACGATGTGCTGACGTTGGTGACGTGCTATCCGTTCTTCTATCTAGGCCCCGCGCCACAGCGTTTCATTGTGCGTGCCTCGCTGCAGTCTCATGCGGCGCCCAACCAACATTCGTAATCAACCCCGAAGGAGATCTCTATGAAGTTCGTTTCGACGGCTGTTCTCTGTCGCGCTGCAGTGACTGCAGCATTGGTGTTGCCAACGGTGGCGATGGCCGCGCCCGGCAGCTGGAAGGTGGAATATGCCTCCGGCGGCCAGGTTGTGGTGCACGATGCCTCGACTGGCCTGGACTACGAGTACACGCTTGGCGTCGGTGACAAGGTTACGACCGCGGCCGGAGCCGTGACGGTCTCCGGACTGAAGCCCGGGACGGTAATCACCGATGGGCTGACAGGGACGGCCCGGATGGTGCAGGACATCAGTGTGGTCAAGGGGACCGTGGTTTCGGTGAGCCCTCCGTTCCACCTGATCGTGAAGGTCAATGGCGACATTATGGACACGACGGTCTCGGAAGCGGCGCTGGACAAGGTGAATACCGGCGACACCGTGGACCTGACGCTGATTACGGTGCGCACCCCTGGGGATCCCCGGACGCCAAACCCGGTGAAGGCATTGCCGATGGTTGGTAAGCTGGCCGTCTTCCAGCAGCCGGTCATGGAAGAGCCGGATTCGGCGACAAACCTGCCGACGTACGGAGTGGCGGGTGTGCTGTTGCTGGCGGTGGGGTTGGGTCTGAGGGCGCGTCGCCGTAGCGTCCAGGCTGGGAGCTAGTGCAACCTGAGCCTATTGAGCCGACAAAGAGAGCGGCCCGCCATCACTGGCGGGCCGTCGTAGAAGCGTTGCGTGTAGTTTGCAAAACAAATGATTCTCACGTAGAGTCAAACAAGTCGAGCGGTTAGCGACGTTGACCGAATCAAGCTGGTTTGCAAGTCGAACGAGTTTTGTGTAGGATCAAAAAGTACGAAATGAGCTTCGCGCCGCGCCTCGGATGAGGTTGGTTGGGCAAGCC
>NZ_FNVA01000015.1:0-5000 GCF_900108185.1 Bryocella elongata
CAAGCTGGTTTGCAAGTCGAACGAGTTTTGTGTAGGATCAAAAAGTACGAAATGAGCTTCGCGCCGCGCCTCGGATGAGGTTGGTTGGGCAAGCCGGAGCGCAGTCCAAGCGTTTGTTACGCGGTTAAATGCTGACTCTCTGGTGAGAGTGGCCCGCCCCAAACCCAAGCCACTGCTGCTGATAGATTTTGAGATTCCTGAGTGGAATCGCGGTTGTCGTCTTTGGATGGCTTTCCGTTTCGATGTTTTGAGAATCTGTGCTGTCTTCGCGAGCTGCAATGAGCTGCCTGAAAGGGCTGAGCCTGCAGCGAACTGAAGGCTCAACTTACGGAAGCGCTCTACGCTGGCCTGATGAATCGGGAGTGAAGCGAAGCGAAAAGTTGAGCGTTGACGTTGACACAAACGCGAAAGTCGCGATACTCTAGAAAAGTTCGCGCTAAGCGATCGAGCAAGCCCAGTGAGTAAAGCGGTAAGCCTGGGATGCTTCGGTAAGGCGAGTAACACAAGCCAATCCGAACCACTCGACACAAGAAGACAGCGCAATCAAGTTCGAGGACACAATTCCCAGTGGCTTTGCCCGGGGTTGTTCCTTGATCCAAGCTGCCCGCCCAGTGCGGTATGCAGTTGAGGATCTTTGACAACATAGTTGAACATGCCAGTCGTGAGATGACGCGATATTTGATTGAGTCATTCTCACTATATATAACCTCCAACCCTTTTCGAGTGGTTGGAGGCGCTCTGACGCATCGGACCTCCGTCCTGATGCTGTCGGGCAAACCAAGATTAAACGAGAGTTTGATCCTGGCTCAGAATCAACGCTGGCGGCGTGCCTAACACATGCAAGTCGAACGAGAAAGTGGAGCAATCCATGAGTAAAGTGGCGCACGGGTGAGTAACACGTGACTAACCTACCCTTGAGTGCGGAATAACTTCGGGAAACCGAGGCTAATACCGCATAACACCTACGGGTCAAAGGAGCAATTCGCTTAAGGAGGGGGTCGCGGCAGATTAGTTAGTTGGCGGGGTAACGGCCCACCAAGACGATGATCTGTATCCGGCCTGAGAGGGCGCACGGACACACTGGAACTGAAACACGGTCCAGACTCCTACGGGAGGCAGCAGTGGGGAATTTTGCGCAATGGGGGAAACCCTGACGCAGCAACGCCGCGTGGAGGATGAAATCCCTTGGGATGTAAACTCCTTTCGATAGGGACGATAATGACGGTACCTATAGAAGAAGCCCCGGCTAACTTCGTGCCAGCAGCCGCGGTAATACGAGGGGGGCAAGCGTTGTTCGGAATTATTGGGCGTAAAGGGTGCGTAGGCGGTCTGATAAGTCTGATGTGAAATCGATGGGCTCAACCCATCGTCTGCATTAGAAACTGTCGGGCTTGAGTATGGGAGAGGTGAGTGGAATTTCCGGTGTAGCGGTGAAATGCGTAGATATCGGAAGGAACACCTGTGGCGAAAGCGGCTCACTGGACCATTACTGACGCTGATGCACGAAAGCTAGGGGAGCAAACAGGATTAGATACCCTGGTAGTCCTAGCCCTAAACGATGATTGCTTGATGTGGGGGGTACCCAATCCTCCCGTGTCGAAGCTAACGCGATAAGCAATCCGCCTGGGGAGTACGGTCGCAAGGCTGAAACTCAAAGGAATTGACGGGGGCCCGCACAAGCGGTGGAGCATGTGGTTTAATTCGACGCAACGCGAAGAACCTTACCTGGGCTCGAAATGTACAGGAATCCGGTAGAAATATCGGCGTCCCGCAAGGGACCTGTATATAGGTGCTGCATGGCTGTCGTCAGCTCGTGTCGTGAGATGTTGGGTTAAGTCCCGCAACGAGCGCAACCCTTACCTCTAGTTGCTACCATTTAGTTGAGCACTCTAGCGGAACCGCCTCGGATAACGGGGAGGAAGGCGGGGATGACGTCAAGTCCTCATGGCCTTTATGTCCAGGGCTACACACGTGCTACAATGGCCGGTACAAACCGCTGCAAACCCGTGAGGGGGAGCTAATCGGAAAAAGCCGGCCTCAGTTCGGATTGGAGTCTGCAACTCGACTCCATGAAGCTGGAATCGCTAGTAATCGTGGATCAGCATGCCACGGTGAATACGTTCCCGGGCCTTGTACACACCGCCCGTCACATCACGAAAGTGGGTTGCACTAGAAGTCGGTGCGCTAACCGCAAGGGAGCAGCCGCCCAAGGTGTAATTCATGATTGGGGTGAAGTCGTAACAAGGTAGCCGTAGGAGAACCTGCGGCTGGATCACCTCCTTTCTAAGAGAGATCGTTTCGGATCCTGTTGTTCGCCCTGCGATTGCAGGCAGCTTGGCTAAAGCTGAGAACATGGAGTCCGAACACCTTCCAGGCAAATCAATTCGGTCTTGGCCGAAGCGAGGCGTGCGGAAGAGCTTGAACTCAATCTTCTCTTGATCGTTTTCCATCTATCACGATGGTCAGAACCGGCCTAGCCGTTTCGCATGTTCAACTGTGTCCTCGAAACCTTTTCGAGATCTTGTGTGTCGGCGTCCTTCGGGACGCAGGCATCGAGACAGCAGCCTTCTGGCTGTGGCAGCCGGCAACAAGGCCGGGCCTGTAGCTCAGTTGGCTAGAGCGCACCCCTGATAAGGGTGAGGTCGGTAGTTCGAGTCTACCCAGGCCCACCATATCCGGCACGGCCACGTTATAATGGCTGCGGGTCCTTTACTGGACGATGGGGCTGTAGCTCAGTTGGGAGAGCGCCTGCTTTGCAAGCAGGATGTCATCGGTTCGATCCCGGTCAGCTCCACCACTTTCTCGCTAAGGAACAAGTCTACCGAAACCTGCTCGACGTTGAGCTTCTCTGGGGACAGAGAGCTGAACCTTGAGCCATGTGCTCGGGCTTACCTGAGGGTGAGTAGCGGTTGCAGTATTGCAATCGCGGACGATTTTTGACAACTGAATAGATTGGGTAAATATAACTACAAGGCTGAGCTAGCTAGTAGTTGCAGGTATTTTCTGCGACGAACGCTATTTTAGTGTTGAGTGTCTTTAGATAATTCGGTCGACCCTGTCACCCTAATCCAGTGACAGACAACGTCGACGAAGGCGGACAACAACGTAGATTTCTCTACGGTCTGAGGTTGCAAGGTTGTTTCTTGCGGTCCAGATGCGTGCGAGTAAATTCTATGGTCAAGCTACTAAGGGCGCACGGTGGATGCCTTGGCAGAAACAGGCGATGAAGGACGTGGCAAGCTGCGATAAGCTTCGGGGAGCCGCACACAGGCTTTGATCCGGAGATTTCCGAATGGGGAAACCCACATACGTAAACCGTATGTATGCCTCACTGAATACATAGGTGAGAGCAAGCGAACGGAGGGAAGTGAACCATCTCAGTACCTCCAGGAAAAGAAAGAAACCTCGATTCCGAAAGTAGTGGCGAGCGAAATCGGAACTAGCCCAAACCCGTACTATCAAGGTAGTTCGGGGGTTGTAGGGTCGACAACAGTAGAGTTACCAATCTGGTCGATAGCTGAAGACGGTTGGAAAGCCGTCCCATAGAGCGTGACAGGCGCGTAGGCGAAATTGATCCAGACTCGAAGTCGATACCTGAGTAAGGCGGGGCACGAGAAACCCTGCTTGAATCCACGGGGACCATCCCGTAAGGCTAAATACTCGTTTCTGACCGATAGTGAACCAGTACCGTGAGGGAAAGGCGAAAAGAACCCCGAGAGGGGAGTGAAATAGTACCTGAAACCGTGTGCCTACAAGCAGTGGGAGGACTATGCCCGTAAGGGAATGTCTGACCGCGTGCCTATTGCATAATGAGCCGGCTAGTTATTCTTGTCAGCAAGGTTAAGCGTGAGCGAGCCGCAGCGAAAGCGAGTCTGAATAGGGCGTTAAGTTGGCAGGAATAGACGCGAAGCGGGATGATCTACCCTTGGCCAGGTTGAAGTTGGGGTAACACCTAATGGAGGACCGAACCGGTGTTTGTTGAAAAAAGCTCGGATGAGCTGAGGGTAGGGGTGAAAGGCTAATCAAATTCCGTGATAGCTCGTTCTCTCCGAAATAGCTTTAGGGCTAGCGTCGTGCGAATTGGATTGGTGGTAGAGACATGGATGGACTAGGGGGCTTTCCGGCTTACTGAATCCAACCAAACTTCGAATGCCAATTACAACATACACGGCAGTCAGACTGTGGGGGCTAAGCTTCACAGTCGAGAGGAAAACAGTCCAGACCGTCTGCTAAGGTCCCAAAATTACTGTTAAGTGGGAAAGGAAGTCGGAACGCTCAGACAGCCAGGAGGTTGGCTTAGAAGCAGCCATCCTTTAAAGAAAGCGTAATAGCTCACTGGTCAAGCGGTCCGGTGCCGACAATACAACGGGGCTAAAACAGTATACCGAAGCAACGGATGCACACATTTGTGTGCGTGGTAGGAGAGCATTCTCACGTCATTGAAGCGTAACTGAGAAGATACGTGGAGACTAGAGAAGAGACCCTGCCGGCATAAGTAGCGATAAGGAAGGTGCGAACCCTTCCCGCCGAAAGTCTAAGGTTTCCTGAGGAAGGTTAATCCGCTCAGGGTTAGGCGATACCTAAGCTGAGGCCGAAAGGCGTAAGCGATGGACATCCGGTTAATATTCCGGACCTCCCAGTAGTTCGTTATCACGATGGGGTGACGCATAAGGATAAGCTGGACCACCGATGGCTATGTGGTTCGATACGCGTGAAGCTGGATTCTCCAGGCAAATCCGGAGAGTCTTAACAGTGAGGCGTAAAGCAGTACCCCGTATGGGGGAAAGCAGCTGATTTCATGGTGCCAAGAAAAACCTCTAAGGAGAAAGACTGGGACTCGTACCTCAAACCGACACAGGTAGACGAGGAGAATATCCAAAGGCGCTCGAGTGAAGGCTTGTTAAGGAACTCGGCAAATTAGACCCGTAACTTCGGGAGAAGGGTCGCCCACCGTACGGTGGGCCGCAGTGAAACGCGAACGGCGACTGTTTAACAAAAAC
>NZ_FNVA01000004.1 GCF_900108185.1 Bryocella elongata
CCACGCGCTACTGCAAATACGCTGCCACCTTCGCCAGCACGGTCAACATCGCCTGCGCCGCTCTACACCTCAAACAATATGTCGATACAGCCTAGCTGAGGCCGCGAAGGGGCTGACCAACCGTTATTCGGCTGGAGGGCGATGTTGGGTCGTCGGGCATCAGGAGCGACGGAGGTGATCCAGCGGATGGACTTGCGGCTGAAGCCCTCCAAACCCTTGTCTGCTACAGAGCCTCGCGAGTGAGCTCGCCATCGACGAGGCGCATGATCCCGAGAGGGTTTTCGTCGCGCAGGGAATCCGGCAGGGCCGCCTGTGGGAAGTTCTGATAGCAGACCGGGCGGACGAATCGCAGGATCGCCTGCGAACCGACGCTGGTGAAGCGGCTGTCCGAAGTGGCGGGGTACGGGCCGCCGTGCACCATCGCGTGGGAGACCTCGACGCCGGTGGGGAAGCCGTTGACCAACAGCCGGCCGACCTTGCGCTCGAGGATCGAGATGAGGTCGGCGTTCGCGAGGAGGTCCGCTTCGTCGCCCAGCAGCGTGGCGGTCAGGTGCCCTTCCATCGCTTCCGCGGCCTGGAGCATACGCTCGCGGCTGTCCCAGGAGACCAGCAGCGTGGTGGGCCCAAAGAGCTCCTCGTGCAGCACCGAGTCTCGCTGAAACCCTTCCAGCGTGGACTCAAGCAGAACAGCATGTGATTGAGGCGATGTTGCGGGAGCCGCTGCTGCTGTTTGTAGATCCAGCTTGCCGCGGTCTTCGAGGCCACGGTGGTAGGCGTCCGCGATGCCAGAGGTGAGCATCGTGAAGGGAGCGCTCGCGGAGGTGAGGGTGCGAAGTTCTTCGCGGAAGGCCGCGGCTCCGCCTGATTCGGGGAGGAAGACCAGGCCCGGCTTGGTGCAGAACTGGCCTGCTCCCAGAGTGAACGAACCGTGCAGTCCCTTCGCGCGGCCAAGGGGATCGCTGGCGAGCGCTCCCGGAAGAATAAAGACCGGATTCAGGCTGCTCATCTCCGTGAAGCAGGGGATTGGCCGTGGCCGGGATGCGCAAAGGTCCATGAGCGCGCGGCCTGCGCGGTGCGAGCCGGTGAACGCTACCGCTTCGATCGCAGGGTGCTGCACCAACTGTTGCCCCACGGCGATGCCATCGTCGAAGAGCATGGAAAAGATGCCGGCAGGAAGCGCGCTCTCCGAGACCGCCTGGGCGATGGCGAGCGCAGCGATCTCGCTGGTACCCGGATGTGCGGGATGTGCCTTCACGACGACGGGATTGCCCGCCGCTAGGGCCGATGCTGTGTCGCCACCAGCAACCGAGAAGGCGAGGGGGAAGTTGCTCGCGCCAAACACGGCTACCGGTCCAAGCGGCATCAGCACCGAGCGCAGATCGGGGCGGGGAAGCGGCTTGCGGCCCGGAAGCGCACGGTCGATACGCGCGTTCTGCCAGGATCCGTCCTCGACCACCGACGCGAACAGGCGAAGCTGTCCGCAGGTCCGAGCGAGTTCGCCTTCCAACCGGGCCTGCGGGAGACCGGACTCGGCCATCGCTCGCGGCACCAGATCCGGTGCAAGCTTCTCGAGGTGCGCGGCGATGGCTCTCAGCAACTCAACGCGAACCTTCGGTGAGGTCTTCGCGAAAACCGTGGCCGCCGCAGCTGCGGCTTTCGCGGCATCGTCAACGTCCTCCATGGACGAGCTGGTGAAGCCGGGATCGAGACGCTCCCCCGTCGCAGCTGCCTTGCCGAAAAACACCGTAGCGCCGCGCGAGATCCGCACGCCGGCGACGAATGAACGACCGAGAAGTTCCAAGGCTTTCTACCTCCAGTACGACGCAGCAATACCGCTGTGAATCAGATCCCGCAAGCGGATGCCCTGCGCAGGGGAATGTCTTCCCGGTGACAGGCGTGTCCCTGGGATCGAAGGACAAGGAACGAGGAACAAAGAACAAAGGGCACGCGTTGCCACGCAGTTATCGTACAGCGGCATGCAGGCTGTGGGCGGGTGGGACATGAACGATTGCTGGTCGCACGCACAGCCTCGCGGCACTTGCAACGCTTCTCGCGTAAGGTGGTGTGGCAACCGCGCAGCGGGGGGACTTGTTGCTGAACCACGAAATTCCTGAGCCAGTGTCCGCGCGGCACCTTCGGGATGTCACGCGTAGCCGTATTGGCGGCAGGCGCTGGGGTATCGGCTTTCTGCTGGCGGCGGGTGTGCTGATCAGCTATATCGATCGCGTGAATCTCTCCGTGGCGCACGATGCCCTGACGCAGCGATTCGCGATCAGCCGCCACACCTTTGGGTTTCTCCTCAGCGCTTACAACTTTACGTATTGCCTGTGCCAGCTGCCGATGGGGCTGATCCTGGATCGCTTTGGCGTCCGGCGTATTGGGCGCTTGTCGACGTTGGTGTGGAGCATAGCCTCGTTCGCGGCCGGCGCGACGACCAGCCTGGGTGCTCTGTTCGGAGCGAGGTTCCTGCTTGGAGTAGGCGAGGCTCCGACGTTTCCCGCAGCAGCGAAGGCCACGGGCAACTGGTTTCCGGAGCGGGAGCGCAGCCGCGCGACGGCGTTGTTCGATTCAGCGGCGAAGTTTGCTTCGGCCATCGGCGTGCCACTCATCGGGACGCTACTGCTTGCGATCGGCTGGCGGCTGAGCTTTGTGTTGACCGGCGTGCTGAGCCTGCTGTTCTTCTGGGCCTTCACCGCGATCTATAAGGAGCCAGAAGAAGATCCCAAGCTCAGCGCGGCAGAGCTCGCGTACATTCGGCAGGATGAACTGATGCAAGATGCTAATGAGCTTGCGCCGATCAAGCTTAGCCTCTTGGAATTACTGCGGCAGCGCAAGGTCATCGGCCTCGCACTCGGAGTGCTCGCCTACAACTACTGCTTCTACATGTTGCTGACGTGGCTGCCGACGTATCTTTCCAGCTCGCTGCATGTCGATCTGCAACGCTCTTTCCTGTACACGGGTGTGCCCTGGATTGTGGCTACCGTGGTGGACCTCGTCGTTGGAGGCTGGCTGGTGGACCTGCTCGCGGGGCGTAGCCGTAACGCGGGCAAGGTGCGGATCGCCTTCCTGGTGGTTGGCATGGCCTTCGGTCTGGGCATCCTCGGAGCTGCGCCCGCGCACACCGCAGGAGTGGCCTTGTTCTGGATCACGGTATCGCTGGCGGGCCTCTCGGCGCATGCACCGGTGGTATGGTCGGCGCCGGCGCTGATCGCTCCCCGCAACAACGTTGCGACGGTGGGAGGCATCGTGAACTGCACGGGACAACTTGCTGCTATCGCAGCGCCCATCGTCACGGGATACCTCAGCTTCAAGCAGGCATTCCTTGTGGCGGGAGCGCTGCAGTGCATGGGTATGCTTGCGTACGTCTTCCTGCTTCGGTCCGTGGAGCCAATGAAGCTTCAGCGTGCGGGATAAGCAACGGTCTTGCCGGTGCGCTCGTTGAAGACGGTGAAGGAACCATCACGCTTAGCGCTCACCTTCAGGTAGTAGCCTTTGTCGATGGCGGGATCGCCGGTGAGATTTGCGATGCGATCCTCTGGCACGTTATGCGGCCCGGCTTCTTCGGAGCGATGCAGCTGCCACATTGCCTTCATGCCCGGAATAGCATTGAGAGTGATGACCGTCGGAAGCGAGCCACCTTTGGTCGCGCCGTTGTCCATGATGGCAACCTGTGGCTTCACGGCGTCGACATAGGCGGGGCTGGAGCTCTGGTTCCAGCCATGGTGCGAGACGATCAGCAGGGAGTCTTCGCCGATGCGATTGACGGGACACATCAACGCGCGTTCCTTGTCCCAGGTGAGGTCGCCGAGGTCGGTGGTGTGAAAGCGTCCGAAGCGGATGGAGACGCCGACGGAGTGGCTGTTCTCGGTGGTGTCGTCGGGCCGAATCTCAGAGGCCGCACAGAAGGTATTGGGCTGGCCTGCGCCGGGCATTGGCTGGGCAATGACGTCGCCGTTGGCGCTGAGAACCTTCACCTCAAGATCGCGGAGCGGAAGGGAGTCGCCCGGCTTCACGGTGAGCCGCTTCGCTTTGCCTGCGGCGATGAGCGCCGTGTACGAGTTGAAGCCCGAGACGCACGTAGGGCACCGCTCGTAGAGTGGGCCGTGGTCGATGAAGGTGCCTACCGGCATCTGCGCGACGAGCTGCGGAACGCCGCCGACGTGGTCATCGTGGTAGTGAGTGATGATGACGTCATCGATCTTCGTGAGCCCTGCAAGCTTCGCCGCGGCGACGATGCGCCTGGCGTCGCGGGAGTCGCGTCCGGGCCAGCCGGTGTCGATCAGCAGCGAGTCATGGTGCGGCGTTACGAAGAGCGTGGCCTGCCCACCTTCCACGTCGATGAAGTAGATGTCGAGGGTGCTCTGCGACTGCGCTCGCGCCAGCTGAGCCATCGCGAGTGACAGCAAGAGCACTGCGATGCCCGTGAATCTGCGAATCATTTCGCCTCCTTTGGCGGCACGGTCGCGCGGGTTGCGCCGACGGAGATGCCGCCGTCGATCAACAACGTCTGGCCGGTGATGTAACGGCTTGATTCCGACGCGAGAAAGACGACGACGCCTTCGAGGTCGTCGGGGCGTCCGGGCCGCTTTACCGGAATCCTGTCGGTGAGGTACTCGACCCACTCCTGGTTTTCGTAGAGCACCTGGTTCTGCGCGGTCTTGAACCATCCCGGTGCGAGGCAGTTGACGGTGACGCCATGCCTGCCCCAATCGTCGGCGAGGCTCATGGTGAGTTGCCGGACACCGCCGCGACTGGCGCCATAGGGTGCGAGGCCTGCATACCCGAAGACGCTTGTGACCGAGCCGATGTTGATGATGCGGCCGTAGCCGCGGTCGATCATGCCACGCGCTATGGCCTGCGCCACGAAGAAGGTGCCGCGCAGGTTGGTGTCGAGGATCAGGTTCCAGTCATCCCAGGTAACGTCGAGCGCAGGCTTGCGGACGTTGCAGCCTGCGTTGTTCACGAGGATGTCGATGTTCCCAAAGGCCTGCTGCGCTTCGGCCGCCATCCTCTGGATGCTCGCTTCGTCGCGGACGTCGAGGTCAAGCGATACGGCACGACGGCCCATCGCTGTGATCTCTACAGCGAAGTCCGCGAGGGATTCGCGCCTGCGTGCCGTGAGGATGAGGTCGGCACCGGAGCGAGCCAGCGCGCGGGCAAAGGTCTGCCCGAGGCCGCGGCTGGCGCCTGTCACCAAGGCCACTTGCCCGGTGAGATCGAAGAGAGGATTCATGCCTGCGCCTCGTTCACGTCGGGCGAGAGAATTACCTTGATCAGGCCAGCCTCACGCGCATGGAGGCGAGAGAACCAGGACGCTCCCTCTTCGAGCGGAGCGACGGCGCTGATGAGCGGCTTCACCTGGATCTTTCCTGCAGCGATCAACTCCATGGCCTCCGGATACTCGCCTGCGGAGGCGGCTGAACCCTGCAGGCGAATCTGCCGCGTGACCACCTTCTGCAGTGGGAGACTGATCGTGGGCTGGATGTTGCCGATCAGGGTGACGCGACCGCCCTTGCGAACGGCATCAATAGCGGCACGCACCGTCTCCTCGCGGCCCACGGCCTCGAGGGCGAGATCGACGCCCATGCCTCCGGTTGCATCGAGCGCTGCGGCGACCAGCGCCTCGCCGGAGAGGTGCAGCGTTTCGGTCAAGCCAAGGGAGCGCGCCATGTCGAGGCGGCTCGCATCGACATCGGCGATCATGACGCGCGGTATGCCAAGGGCGCGTGCGGCCTGCGCGGTCAGCAGGCCGATCATGCCGGCGCCAATCACCAGCGCGGTACGGCAATCTGCAGGTTCGCTCAAGTGCACAGCGTGCAGCGCCACGGCGACCGCCTCGAGCATGGCAGCTTCGGGGAAGCTCAGGCCATCGGGCAGGCGATAGACGATATGTTCAGGGACGACGACGTACTCGGCGAAGGCGCCCGCGCGACGATAGTCGCCGCAGGAGACGCCGACGACCTCGCGATGATCGCAGAGGTTGACCTCGCCGCGAAGGCAGAACTCGCACGCGCCGCAGTAGACCGTGGAGTCGAAGGTGATGCGATCGCCAGGGCGGAAGCGCGTGACGGAGCTGCCGACCGCCTCGACTACGCCTGCGGCTTCGTGCCCCATGACGATGGGAGGGATGCGTCGGCCCGAGGAACCGTCGTAGCCATGGACATCGCTGCCGCAGATGCCGCAGGCCGCGACACGCAGCAGCAGCTCGTTTTCGTGCGGCACGGGGCGAGTGGCGTCGACGACTTCAAGCTGAGAATAAGCGGTGAGTGTAAGGGATTTCATAGCCGAACCTGCGAGATGACTTTACAACCTCCAACCACTCTTCGTGAGTTCAAGTTGATCGTCTGCACTTAGGTAATGACGCATGTGAGGGACGCGGGCAGGAGGCAGGGAGACTGTCGGCGGTTGCTGCAAGGCGATGGCAAGATGCTCTTCTGCATGAAGTTACATGCTGCGCGCGCGATGTGGGCGGCATTGCGGGTGACGGAGCCCTTGTTGATTGGCCCAACATCCGCCGAATTTGTGAGCATGGTCTACACATGTTGGGGAACTGCCGGGCGTCGAGTGTCGCATCCCGTCGGCTATCATTCCGTTAGCTGACGTGTGTGTTTCAGAGCTGAACAGCCGAAGCGGTTCATGTCCACCTTCACTTCTGGTTCGGGACCCATCTGCACTCTGACAACTGACCATGCAAAAGCGCTCACCTTCTGAATTCTCAAACCGTCCCGATCCTGCGCAGCTCAAGACGCTGGCGATCTTGCAGATCGTCTGCGAGGTCCTTGTGTTGATGGTGGCAGCGGTCGTCCTGGTGGGATGGCTGGTGCCACCGATCGGCCGGCTGCTCCCCTCAGGCTGGGACCTGATGAAGGCCAATACCGCTCTGGCCGCAGGCTGCAGCGCGTGGAGCCTGGCGCTTTCGCAGCCGCGGCGGTCCCGCAGCTCGCTCCTGGTCAGCCGAGTGCTTGCGGTGGTCGTTGCGGTTCTCGCTGCGACTTCGCTGGCCGAGTATGCCTTCCACCTCTCTGTGGGGCTCGACACGCTGCTCGCAGCCGATGCGCAGTCGCAGCATCCTGGCCGGATGTCTCCTCAGACGGCAGGCGCGTTCGCGCTGCTGAGTGTCGTGATGATCTGCATCCGCGCCCGGAAGCGGCCGTCATCGCGTGTCGCGGATTTCCTGCTCTTCAGCCTGTGCCTGCTGATTCTTACCATCCTCTCCGGATATGCGTTTGGCGCGGTGCACATGTTCGGCATCACGATGAGCACCCGGACATCGCTGCAGACGCTGGGCTCGTTGATGCTGCTCAGCTTCATCGCCTTCGCGCGGCGTGCCGAGTATGGCTCCTTCAGCATCCTTCTTGGCAATGGGATCGGTGGACGCATCGCCCGGATCGCGACGCCGTTTGCGCTGGCTCTGCCCTTCGCTCTGCAGGCCGGCAGCTTCCTGCTGTCGCACTCCGGCACGATGACGGTGCAGTATGCGACGGCTACGATGACGTCTCTCGCCGCGATGCTGGCGTTTGGACTTGTCATCCTGCTCGCGCGGCGGATCGACGCGCAGGAGCGCGAGATCCGAGATCTTTCCCTTCGCGATGGCCTCACCGGGCTGTACAACCGGCGGGGATTCTTCGTCCTCGCCGAGCAGGCTCTGCTGCTCTCGCAGCGTTCCGGCTCCCAGTTCTCGGTGCTTTTTATCGACCTCGATAACCTGAAGCTGGTGAACGATACATTTGGTCACGATACCGGTTCGATCTTCCTTACCGATGTTGCCGACCTTCTGCACCAGACCTTTCGCAAGACGGACATCATCGGGCGCATCGGGGGAGATGAGTTTGTGGTGGCCGGGGAAGCGGGTGAAGCCGAAATGGAGTTCGCCTCGCAGCGGCTTCAGCAGGCGGCTGCGCAAAGAAGTGCGGAGCTGGGCCGGCCGTTTCCGATCGGGTTCAGCCTCGGGCAGGTGACCTCGGATGCGAACGGAAGCGAGACGCTCGAAGATCTGCTGCGCGACGCTGACCACACTATGTACCGTGCGAAACGGCTCAAGAAGACGCAATCCGCAGCAGAGGGGCGCGCGGTCTTCGCGTAGAGTACGGCCGGATGGCCGCTGGCATGCGATAGATCAGAGCCACTTCTGTGCGGTTTGCGGCTGCGAGCAGTTGTCCGGGACGATGCCTTGTGCCAAAGCTTGTATTCTTAACGGGCAGCCATGGCATACCCCACAAACAACCTCAGAATCGCGTCGAGCCGGGTCGTAATTCCTCCCATCTTCCTTGAAGAGGAGATGCCTCTCACCGAGAATGCCTCGCGCACCGTCTTCGAGGCCCGTCATCAGATCGTGAACGTGCTCAACGGCCAAGATGATCGTCTGGTCGTCGTCGTTGGCCCATGCTCCATCCATGATCCGGCCGCAGCGCGCGAGTATGCGGGGCTGCTGAAGCATGCCATCGCAGAGCTCTCCAGCGACCTCATGATTGTCATGCGGGTGTACTTCGAAAAGCCGCGCACGACGCTGGGCTGGAAGGGTCTGATCAACGATCCGTACTTCGACGAGTCCTTCCGCATCAGCGATGGTCTGAGGATCGCGCGCCGCCTGCTGCTGGATCTCGCCGAGATGGGAGTGCCTGCGGGCACCGAGTATCTCGACATGATCTCGCCGCAGTATGTGGCGGATCTCGTGAGCTGGGGCGCGATTGGGGCCCGCACCACCGAAAGCCAGGTCCATCGCCAACTGGCGTCCGGGCTTTCGTGCCCGGTGGGGTTCAAGAACGGCACGTCCGGCAACACGCAGATTGCGATCGAAGCGATCCTCTCGGCGAGCCACCCGCATACCTTCCTGGGAACGACGGAGACGGGGCAGTCAGCGATCCTGCTGACGTCGGGGAATCCCGATTGCCACGTCATCCTGCGCGGTGGCCGCGGCGTGACGAACTTCGATGCGGCTTCGGTCGGTTCCACAGCGGACCAGATGGTGAAGGCCGGTGTGAAGCCGCGCATCATGATCGACTTCAGCCACGCGAACAGCGGCAAGGATCATCGCAAGCAGGGAGCGGTGTCGCACGCGGTTGCCGAGCAGATTGCAGGCGGGGATAGAAGAATTATGGGCGTGATGATCGAGAGCAATCTCGTCGCCGGGGCGCAAAGCCTCGTCGATGGCAAGGCTCCGGTCTATGGTCAGAGCATCACCGATGCCTGCATCGATTGGGCGGAGACGCTATCGCTTCTGCGCGAACTCGCCGCTGCCAGCAGGGAACGCAGAGGCTAGAGCCGCCTGCGGAGCTTACCTCAAGCGCCGCAGGCTCTCCACCGAAGGCACAAAGTAGTAGGAGCCGGTGAGCGGCTGCGTGTAGCGCGTCAAGGCATCCCGCGTTCCGTTGACCAGGCCCGCCATGCTGTCCAGCATCTTCGACAGCCGCGACTGCTCCGCGCTGAAGCCGACAAATACCGTGCCGTGGTCGTCGACCTTGCCGTAGGGCATGTTGCGGCGGAAGATGTTCCCGAACTCGTCCTGATCGGTGCGGGCGACGTGCGAGTCGGCCGGCTTGTTCTCAAGCTCGATGCTGTCTGGCTTGGTGCGGCCCATGATCAGCTCCTGCTGCCTGGTTTCAAGGGCCTCCCACTCCGCCGTCTTATGCTTCCACTTCTGCAGGAGGAGAACCGAGCCTGCGGCGCCGGGGACACCTTCCGGGATGAGCGCGTCGGCCGGAGCATCGAGCAGCGTTGGATTCTCCGAGCCATCGACGAAACCGGTCAGGTCGCGGTCGTGCCGGTAGGCCCAGCTGGATGTCTCTTCGCCCAGGGTTGCGAGACCTGCCAGGTCCTTGATGACCGATCGCGCCATATCGAAGATGACGTCGTATGCGCTACCGGAGAGCCACACGAGAGCGTCGTGCTGCGTGGCCGGCATCACGAATCCTTCAATTCCGGAGACGGGCTGGTTGAAGCCTTCGACATCTGCCGGGAGGTCACCCGGGACGACTTTGCTCCAGAGCTCAGGCCGGAAGCCGATGACGAAGTTCACGCCACCGGTCGTCGTTCGCGGCTCGCGGATCGCGCAGATGGTGGCGGCAAACTCGGCAGACTTCGCCTGATCCAGCAGGTCGAACTCGAGGTATGCATGCGATGACGTGCCCAGAGCGAAGATGCCAGCCTGTGGTGTGTACATGGAGGGAGTATATCGGCGTCCTGAGCTTCGGCCATTCCGTCTATTCTGGATACGTACCCAGGTCCAAAGGCTCGAACAGGTTTGCCGGCGTCTTTACGTCGGCCAGAAGGATTTCGCATGCGTCGACTTGCTTTGCTTCCGTTAGCTATCGTCTCGCTCGCTATAGCGGGTGTCGTCCCTCACGCGTTGCCTGCACAGGCTCCCGGCGTGTATCCCGCATCCCTTCTCGGTGGGCTCGAGTGGAGAGACGTTGGCCCGATGCGCGGCGGCAGGACGTATGCCGTTGCCGGGGCGGCGAGCCAGCCGGATACCTTCTACATGGGGTCTGTTGGTGGCGGCGTATGGAAGACGGAGAACTCCGGGCGCACCTGGTTCCCGATCTCCGATGCGGGCATCCCCATCGGTTCGATTGGAGCGATCGCCGTCGCGCCGTCCGATCCGAACGTAGTGTACGTCGGTACGGGCGAGCCCGACATTCGCAGCCAGCACTCGTATGGCATCGGCGTCTTCAAGTCCACCGATGCGGGCAAGACGTGGAAGTCGATCGGTCTCGAGGACAGCCGTCAGATCGGCCGCATCGTCGTCGATCCTACGGACCCGAATCGCGTGTACGTCGCAGCGCTTGGTCATGTGTATGACGCCAACCCGACGCGCGGCGTGTTTCGCTCTACCGATGGTGGAGCGCACTGGAAGAAGGTCCTGAACGATCAGAAGCTGCCGAACGATGTCGGGGCCGTCGAGCTTGCCATCGACCCGGTCCATGTCAAGACTCTCTATGCGTCTCTGTGGGGCACGCGTCGCCCACCGTGGTCCGTGTATGCGCCGTCGAACCTGCCCGGCGGCGGTCTATTCAAGTCGACCGATGGCGGCGACACCTGGAAGAAGCTCTCCGGCGGCCTGCCGTCGGATGAGTTCGTGGGCAAGATTGGCATCGCTGTCGCGCCGAGCAATCCCAATCGGCTGTGGGCGGTCGTTGATGACCTGGGGTCTTCAGTTGCGAAGGCGATGGGTGGTGGCGGCGGTGCCGCTGCACCACAGCCGAAGACTGGCGGTGGCGTCTACACCTCAAACGACGCGGGCGCCACATGGAAGCTCGTCAACGACGAGCAGCGGCTGTGGGGGCGTGGATGGTATTTCGAATCCGTCGCCGTCGATCCGAAGAACCCGGACCGTGCCTACGTCATCAACACCGGAACCTACGAGACCACCGATGGTGGCAAGAGCTTTGTTCCCGTCAAGGGCTCGCCGGGTGGTGATGACGATCATCAGATGTGGATCAACCCGCGCGATGGCAACCGCCTCGTGTTGAGTACGGATCAGGGTACGGTCGTCTCGGTGGATGGAGCGCAGACCTGGAGCACCTGGTACAACCAGCCCACGGCGCAGATCTATCATGTGGCCGCAAGCAACGACTTCCCGTATCACCTGTACGGCGCGCAGCAGGACTCCGGTGGCGTGGGGGTAGACACGTGGTCGCCGCTTGGCGTGTTGAACTTCCGCGACTGGGAGCCTACGTGTCTGGCGGGCGAAAGCAACACCGTAGTGCCCGATCCCGATCCGAAGCGTGCGCGCGTGCTTTACGGCGGTGGCGCAGCCAGCTGCGATCAATCGCTCAACGTCACCGTCCCCATGCAGGGTGAGTTGCCTGCGGCTGATCCTGCGGATCCGAACCGGAAGACGTGGACGCTGCCTGAGGTCTTTTCGCTTGCCGACCAGGCGCTCTATTACTCGAACCAGTTTGTCTTCCGGACGCGCAACCGTGGCAAGTCGTGGGAGAAGATAAGCCCGGACCTCACACGCGTGAATCCCGAGACGCCGAAGAACCTCGATGCCATCACGGCTACTGACATCGACCAGCCGATGAAGGATCGCTTCGGCGTGGTCTACACCATCGGGCCTTCGCCACTTGATGCGAAGACCGTGTGGGTTGGGACGGACGATGGACTCATCCACGTCACGACCGACGATGGGGCGCACTGGAATGATGTTACGCCAGCTGCGATGACGGCGTGGAGCAAGGTCTCGCAGCTTGAAGCAAGCCACTTCGATACAGTGACGGCCTATGCTTCCGTCGATCGGCATCGTCTTGCGGATCTGAAACCCTACATCTACCGCACGCATGATGGCGGCAAAACCTGGACGAACATCGCAAGTGGCATCCCTGAGGGTGCGTACGTGAACTCCGTCAAGGAAGACACGAAGCAGAAGGGCCTGCTGTACGCGGCGACGGAGCTGCGGGTCTATGTGTCCTTCGACGATGGCGATCGCTGGCAGCCGTTGCAGCTGAACATGCCTGTCACGTCCGTGCGCGACATCGTAGTTCATGGCGATGACCTCGCGGTGGCAACCTACGGCCGCGGCTTCTGGGTGCTCGACCAGATGACCTCGCTTCGCCAGATCGCTGCCGACGGTCAGAAGATCGCTGCGGAGAAAGCTCATCTCTTCGCTCCAGGAGAGACCTTCGCTCTGGCCGCTGGCGGGATGAATGGAACTCCGCTGCCGCACGAAGAGCCGCAGGAGTTGAATCCGCCCGCGGGTGTGGTGGTGTACTACTGGCTGCAGTCCGCGCCATCGGGACCGCTGAAGATCGAGCTAGTTGACGGGAAGGGTGCGGTGCGAGCCTGCCTTGCGAGCGACACCCCAGTGAAGCCGGTCGACACCGAAGCCATCAACGTGCAGGCGATTTGGGAAGAGCCAACGCCGCCGCCTTCGGCATCTGCGGGTACGCATCGCGTGGCGCTGAACGTTCGCGGCGGGCGTGGCTTTGGCGGCTTCGGTCGCGCGGCGGCGCCTCCGCCTGTGGATGCCTGCAACCCGCCGGGAACGCCTGCACCGCAGGCTCCCCAACGCGGTGGACGTCGTCAGGCGGCAGGTCTTCAGCCGGGTGCGTACACGGTGCGACTGACGGTCGACGGCCAGACCTACACGCAACCGGTCGCAATCAAACCCGACCCTCGCGCAAGCAAGGAGTAGCTGGGCCGAAGTAGAGCCCCTGCTGAGCGAGAGCTCTGCAGGGGCTTTTGTGTGAGGCGACGATCTTCGTGCATGCTCGCTGTGGACGTTTGAGTTCGAAAACGGATGCGGCTCGGCCTCATCGGCCCACGAAAAGCAACGATCGAGCAACTCTGTTGCTCACAAACCTCTGGACGTTGTCTTCGAAAGCTGGGTTGAGGCTGGGAGTCGGGCCGGCGGATGCTTACCCCTCACCCGGCCGCAAACGCGCCTTTCGGCTGCGAAGCTTAGATACTCGAACATCAGAGGCCGCAACGGCAGCTCACGCCGTGAGCGGGTGGCATCGTTCCATCCAGGGCTGGGATGCAATGGCCATGAGGGTCGGAAGTTGGATGCCCCAGCTTTGCCGCGATCCGCTCCTCAAAGGACTCCGAGATGAAGTGTTCCAGCCGCTCGGCTTCATCGTGAAGCTCGTCGATCGGGTAATCGAGCACTTGGAAAAGAAACGTCTCAACCAACCGATGATGCCGCACTACTTCCAGGGCGCGTCTTCGCCCGGCACTCGACAGTTTCACGCCTTCGCCTCGCTTATAGTCCACGAACGATTTCGGCTCGCTTGCGAGCTTCTGAAGCATATTCGTAACGGATGCCGGCGAAACATCAAGGCGTGCCGCCAGCTCTGAGCCGCCGACGCGCCTGCGCTCATCCCCGCCGATGGTGTGAATAGCCTTCAGATAGTCGTCGACGGATTCTGTATTGCGATCCCAATGCGCTCGCTTTGTTTTTTTCATGGTCTGGCTGTCCAGTCGGAGAACTTATGTTAGGTTAACCTAAACAGGAATTAGGTAAACCTAAACATGCGATCAACGATGAAAATTCCCGCTCTGTTGACCCTTCTTTGGTTCCTTCCCATCGCCCGCGCACAAAGCGGCACGTCCAGCGCCCTGGCCGGAACCGTCACCGACAAGAGCGGTGCGCTGATCCTGCACGCCACGGTGACCGCAACTGACGTAAACACCAAGGCATTCCGCACCGGTGAAACGGATGCAGGTGGACATTACCTGCTGTCGCAGATCAATCCGGCGACGTATCAGATCACCGTAGCCGCTCCTGGATTTGGCGTCGCCTCTTCTGGGGCAACAGCCGTCGGGGTAGGGCGCACCGTGACTGTGAACTTCACCCTGTCTGTCACTTCGGCCTCGCAGAGTGTCGAAGTGACGGCACAACAGGGCCTCCTTAGCCTGGACAATCCGAACACGACGACGACGCTGGAAGCGAAGACGATTAAGAGCCTTCCGAATCCAGGGCAGGACCTGACCTTCATCACCCAGTTCGCGCAGGGAGCCCTCATGAACACGGCGGGTTCGTCGAATGATGCCAAGGCGGCTGGCGGCTACGGCAACGTCGAATTCAACGGACTCCCCGCAACTTCGAATGGATACATCCTCGACGGTTATGACACGAATGATCCGTGGCTGGGACTGAACATCGGTTTGTCCACCAATCTTGTCATCGGCCTGGACGCGGTACAGGAGGCCACCGTGAGCACGAACTCCTATGCTGTTGACCAGGGCCGCTACGGCGCAGCGCAGGTCAACTATTTCACGAAATCCGGCGGGAGCCGCTTTCATGGCGACGTATACGAAGTCTGGAATGGCTCGCTGCTGAATGCTCAGGACTATTTCCTGCACGCGAATGACTCACCGGGGAACCTTGCCAGGAAGCCTCGATCCACAGTGAACGAGTTTGGTGTGAGCGTTGGTGGTCCGATCCTGCCGAAGAGGTTATTCGTCTTCGCCCACTATGAAGGGATTCGGATTGCGCTGCCGCTGGTGTCGCAGGTCACGGCGCCGTCGCCTGCGTATCAGCAATACGTGTTGGAGGCTCTGACGATGGGTGGAGTGGACCCGATCACCGGAGTCGCGCTACCGGCGCAGCCAGCAGAGATTCCACTCTATCGATCGATGTTTGGGCTGTACTCCAACACGAGCGGCACGCCAGTCCCGGTGAGTACGTGCCCTCTTGATGAAAATGGGGTACTCCTGCCTGCGCCCGTCGCTGGAACTTTACTGAACGGTAGCGGTTGTGCCAACCAGCGGCAGGCTTCTTTGAACAACAAGGATGGCGAGAATCTCATTGTGCTGAAGATCGATCATACGGTCAATGAGAGGAACAGCGTCTGGTATCGCTTTCAGCAGGACACCGGCTTGCAGGCCGCGTACACGGATCCGATCAATCCGATCTTCAATGCGTTCTCTCCGCAGCCGCAGCGCACGCTGGTCCTGGGGTACACACACCTCTTCACGCCCAACCTCGTCAACCAGATCAACCCCGGTGCAAGCTGGTACGCCAGTATCTTCGAGCCGAACAACTTCGTCGCCGTGCAACAGAAATTTCCGATTGTTCTCGCGGCCGGGAGCTCCAACCTGCCGTTCACTACCATCGGGGGCAATGACCAGACCTATCCGCAGGGACGTAAAGTCACGCAGTGGCAGGTGAATGACAACCTTATCTGGACGCTGCATCGACATACGCTGAAATTCGGGGTCAACACCCGCCGTGTGGACGTGAGCAACTATGACCTTGGGCAGGGAACAGTACCGCTTATCACCGTCAACGATCTCGCTCAGTTCACGTATGGAGCGGCCTATACCGCGACCCAAAGCTTCCCGGTGCGCACCCGGGAGCGGGTGGCGAATGGCAACTTTGAGTTCTATGCCATGGATAGCTACAAGCCCTCCGCCAAATTCACGCTGACTGCTGGCATGCGCATCACGTGGAATACAAACGTCGTCAACGATCAAGGTCTCTTCGCCCGGCCGGCGGGTTCATTTTTCGACATGCAGCACAGCAACGCTCAACCACTTAATCAGGCCATTCTTGCTGGTGTTCATGACCTCTTTCCGGCCACTCCTCTGTTTGTCTATCAACCTCGTGTGTCTATCGCCTATCAACTTCAACCTCATACTGCTGTTCACGCGGGCTTCGGGGTCTTCAGCGACATCATTCCGGCGCAGATCGCCGACCTGGCTTCGACGAACGCGCCCTATGCTCCGAGCTTCGCGGGTGGCCTGGGGGGACAGGTGGGTGGCGTGGCTATCTTCCCAGGAGTTCCAGGCAGCGCCGTCGATGCTCTTGTTTCCGCGAACAAAGCCTTGCAAACGAGCTTCAGCACTGGCGCTCCACCCTGCACGGGTATTGCTCCCGGCGATGCGGTTTGTCCGCTGGCGGTAGGGCTCGACACCTTTCCAACTGGCGTCCTGAAGACTCCTGTGTACTACCAGTACAGCGCCGGGGTGGAGCAACAGGTTAGCGGTACGGGCGCAGTGCGGGTGGACTTCGTCGGCACTCGTGGGCTTCATGAGCCGTATCAGGTCGAGCTCAATGGCTACCAAAACGTCTGCGTAGGTTGCTTCGCACCCTACTCGTACGGTCGCCCACTCGATCAACGCTTCGGCAGTGTGAATGAGTTCCGGACAGATGCAAATAGCAGCTACGCAGGGCTGCAGACCAGCTATACACAGCAAATTGCTGGCCTCACGCTGCGGGGAAACTACACACTGAGCCACTGTCTTGACGAGGTCTCTAACGGTGGCCTCCTGACGTTCTCCAGCCAGGGAATCCTCTCGCCTCTCCCTGGCGAACTCAGCCGCAGCTACGGAAGCTGCGACTACGATGTGCGGCACAACATCTCTGCCTTCGGAATCTATCAAGTCCCCTTTCATTCAAGGCACGCCCTGCTGCATGATCTGCTCGGCGGCTGGTCTTTCTCGGAGACAGCGTTTTTCCATACGGGATTGCCGTTAACGATCCTCAGCCAGCCCTACACCGCCAATGGAAACGGTGTCTTCCAATCCAGTGGCCCGCAGTTCGCCCGTCGTATTCCCGGAGTGCCGCTCTATAAGAAGACTGCGGTCGGCGGCGTCACCGTGGCTGGTACGCGGCAGTGGATCAATCCCGATGCCTTCGCCTCGGTCGTCGATCCGTCGACGGGAGCCTGTACTGGTGGCGACTCTGTGGCCAACTGTCAGTTTGGTGATTCAGGACGGAACACTGTGCGAGGGCCACACTTCATGGATTCGGACATCTACATCACCAAGACATTCAAGCTGCACGAGGGTGTGATCTTCCGCTTCGATACCCAGATGTTCAATGCCTTCAATCACGCGAACTTTGCGCTGCCCAGCAATGTGGAGGCCGGTGTGCCAGGCTCCTCAATCCCGGCTCGCTTTGGAACCCTGCAGAGCACCATCTCACCACCCACAGGCCTGCTGGGTGTGGGACTCGGCGGCGATAGCTCTCCGCGCATGATCGCTTTCCAGGGAAGAATCGAGTTCTAAGAAGGGATTACCGGGAGGATCTCCAGAGCTTTCGAGCGACGTTGTGTTCGTCCGCGACGCTCTTGAATTCGCGCCTCGGGGAAAGAAAAGAAGCGCGCTCGCATTGATTGCGAAGAGGCTGCGCTTAGAGTGGCAATCGCAGTTCCGCAGTACAGCCGCCGAAATGTTCATTGTTTGCGAGGGTGACGGTCCCTTTGTGTGCGCTTGCGATCTGCTGTGCCAGCACGAGTCCGATGCCGCTGCCTTCCGGCTTGGTTGTGTAGAACGGTACAAACAGATTCTCCGGATTGATCAGCCCGAGGCCATTGTCCTGCACTTGCACGATGAGAGTCGTGGCGTGCGTCGTCCACGAGAGGCGCACTTGTGGCGAGTTCGCGCTGGCGGGATCGAGGGCAGCATCGGCGGCGTTGCGAATCAGGTTGATGAGCAGCTGTTGAAGCTGGTCGGGATCAGCGCGGAGATACGTCTCAGGACCGGGAACGAGCTCAATGGAGAGTCTCGTTTCGAGGTGTGTCATCTTTTCCAGGAAGTCCAGCAGGTGGATGCGTTCGATTCGCGGGGAGGGCAGGCGCGATAGCTGTTGGTAAGCCTGCAGAAACCGGTTGAGCGAAGCGGCCCGATCTTCAATCACGGTGAGGCCACGCCGCATGTCATCGCTTGATGCGGCGACTTGATCCGCATTGCCCGCGACTCGCAGGCGCAGGCTGCCTGCGATTGACTTGATTGGCGTGAGCGAGTTGTTGATTTCATGGCTTAGCACCCTAATAAGACGCTGCCATGCGAGACGCTCCTCTTCACGAAGGGCCGCAGCGACATCCGAGAGCACGAAGAGTGTGTGGGGGATGCCGTGCAGCCGGAAGGTATTGCGGCGCACCGACCAGCGCACATGGTCAGCCTCTGTATCAAGCCTTGGCTTGGAACGCGCATAGAGTCCTTCATCGTTGGCGGTGAGTAAAGCTTCTAGGTCGAGCTCCCCTGCGGAGCGCCCCAGGCTCCTTCCATGCTGAAGATGAAAGGCCGCCTCTGCCGCGGGGTTCACGAGACGAAGGTAACCACCGGAGTCGAATGCCAGCACAGGGGATTGCATCGATGTGATCACGCGCTCGAGGAGTGTCAGGGCATCCTGTGCAGTGGATCGCTGGCTTTGCAGGGTGTTGGCAAGGGAGTTGATCTCGAGCGCGAGATCCCCGAGCGAATCACCCCTGCGTGCACCTCTTGCGCGGAAGGAGAAGTCATCCTCGCGAAGCGCAGCCACCACGTTGGTAAGGGTCTGAAGCGGGCGAATGAGCTGTCCAAAGAAGTAGATGGATCCGCCGGCGAGAAGCACCGCAACGCAGAGACCCACCATCACCGTCGCGGCTATGGAGTGGCTTTGCAGATAGATGAGCAGAGAGGAGACAACGACTGTAGGGAGTGCGAATGCTACCAGCCACAGACGGATGCGATGCTCATAACGAAGGCGCTGGCGGGATGTGCCGAGAGGTATCCGCTGGGGGCTGGTGCTCATGTTGGCGGTCGGCTCAGAGGCCATACTTTTCCATGCGCCGATAGAGCGCACCCCGGCTGAGGCCAAGAGCTTCAGCCGCCTGGGTCACGTTTCCTTGAGCCCGCGTCAACGCTTTTTGAATCAGGATCGCTTCGACGGCCTCCAGGCTGAGGTCATCGAGGCTCTGCGATGCGGACCGTTGAGTGTGCAGACCAAGGTCCGCTGCGGCGATGCGGGTTCCTTGTGCCATCAGCACGGCGCGCTCCATCGCGTGGTCCAGCTCGCGCACGTTGCCTGGCCACGCGTAGGAGAGCAGCGCCTGCATGGCGGGCGCATCGAAGCCCTCGATGGGGCGACGGTACCGCGTCGCATACGCTGACAGAAAATGCGCTGCGAGCGCGGGGATGTCCTCGCGCCGCTCACGCAGAGCGGGAAGGCGAATCTCAACGGTGTTCAAGCGGAAGAGAAGATCTTCGCGGAAGCGTCCCGCTGCTGCTTCGGCGTGGAGGTTGGCGTTGGTGGCGGAGAGCATTCGCACATCGACCGATCGTGTCGTGGATGACCCGACTCTCTCCAACTCTCCAGCCTCCAGGACACGAAGCAGCTTAGCCTGCTGGCGTGTGGGGATGTTCGCAATCTCATCCAGAAAGAGAGTCGATTGGTGTGCCAGCTCGAAGCGGCCGATGCGGTCGGCGCGCGCGTCCGTGAACGCTCCTTTTACGTGCCCGAACAGTTCGCTCTCGAAGGTGCCATCGGAGAGAGCTCCAGTGTTGACCGCGACCAGCGTGCGCTTCGCACGGTGCGAGAGACGATGGAGCGTTTGCGCCACGACCTCCTTGCCGGTCCCATGTTCGCCAGTGATGAGTACGTTGGCATCTGACGGACCGAAGCGTGTCATCCGCTCGACGACGGGTCGCATGGAAGGTGCATTGGCGATGAACTCCGGAGCGCCCTCCGCACGGAGTATACGGTTTTCGGCTTCAAGCCATTGGGTCCGGCGTAGCGCACGATGCAGCTCCATCTGGGTATGAAGAATGCTGAGTAGCCGGGCATTCTCCCAGGGCTTCTGCAGAAAATCACTGGCGCCGCGTTGCATTGCATCGACAGCAAGATCGACGTTGGCGTACGCCGTCATCACGACGATCGGAATCTGCGCGTCACGCCCCCGTATCGCAGCGAGCAGATCGAGTCCCTCACGTCCCGACGTCGTATCGCGAGTGTAGTTGAGGTCCAGCAGCACGCAATCAAACTGATCCTGTTCGAAGCGATCCAGGATCAATGCGGGCGATCGCGCCGTGGTCAGGCGGTAGCCTTCGGGGCGAAGCAGGATCTCCAGGGCATCGAGAATGTGGGGTTGGTCATCGCCGATGAGCACGCTGCACGCAGACGTTGCTTCCGTTACGCGGGCTGGAGCGGCGGGATGGAGGATCGTATCTTCCGGCATGGCTTCGATTACGGCTGCGTTGCCTGCGATGGCGGCACGCCAGTACGAGCCGATTCTACAGAAATAGCGTTTGCCTCGAGCGTCCGGCCTACGGCGCGGTCCAGTTCGACGCGAGCCTTCTGGTAGGCCGTACGCGCCGCGACGAGCGCGGACTCGGCCGTAGCAACGTCATGCCGGGCCGCCAGAGTTTGAAGGGCTGACCCGGCGCCGAGCGACTGTTCCTTCGCGGTGATCTCGAACGTCCGTTGAGCCAGTTCGCGGGCCTTATTGGCGAATTGAACGCGAGCCTGGCTTTGGTCAAGCGCGTACTGCGCATTGCGGACCTCAATACGGATCTGCTTGCGAAGCTGTGCCAGGCGCAACTCGGCCTGGCGCGACTCCAGTTCCGCGCGGTACTGATCGGACTTCGCAATCCGATTGCGAATCGGCACGGTTAGCGAGAGCCCCACGTAGTAGTCAGGTGCGGAGTTGTTGAAGGCATTGCTGAGAGCGCCGCTGTAGGAGCCGGGAGCGGTCGACGTAGTGTGCGATGCTGGATTTGCAGGGCCTCCCAGGCCCGTCCCTCCGTAGTAGGCGGTAAGCGCCAGCGTTGGAAGCAGAGCGTTGCGAGCTGACGCGAGCGACATGTCTCGGCTCTGCAGATCGATCTTTGACTCCGAGAGCTCGATGCGCGATGTGAGTGCTTGCTGAATGATGTCTTCCGTAGGACTGGAGGAGGCCGCAGCGGCGTCGAGCGATACTGTGCTCAAGTCTGTGGGCTGAACGGGCATGGCTTCCAACGTCGGGTCGTCGAGGTTCTTTGTCAGAGCGTTCTTGATGAGAAGCTCCTGAAATTGTAGCTGTGAGCGTGCGATGGTGAGGTCCTGTTGCCGGTTTGCGACCTCGCCCTCATCCTTTAATACATCGATCGCAGGAATCGCCTCGAGTTTGAGCTCTTTGCGGGCGGTGTCGAGGGTTTGGTTTGCAAAGTCAAGCGAAGCGCTCTTCACCCTCTCGTCTTCATAGGCACTCACGAGGTCCCAGTAGAGGTCCTCGATCTGGGTGATGGTGCTGATGATCTGCAGCTTGAATGCCTGGTCGGAGATCTTCTGATTGTTCTTCGCAATGCGTAAATAGCGGAGATTGGGGCCGAGGCCAAAGCCGGCCAGTAACTGCTGCTGGAACAGAACGCGATAGTAGGTGTCGATCTCAGGCGTCAGCAGCGTGTATTGGCTGTTGTTGGTGACACGGTCGTTGTCTAGCGTGACGGACAACGTCGTCCCCGAGGCAAACGCCTGGGAGAAATGAAAGTTCCCCACGATGGTGTTGGTGCGGAGCACGGGGACGTTGTACAGCGTAAGGTTCGACAGCGGCTCGGTGTAGTGCTCGAGGTTGGTGTTGGCAGTGAACGTCGGATCGTATGAGGAGACGTCCGTGCCTGTACCGAGTGTGGACTGCACCAGCCCGGACGCGCCTGTGCCCGCGCCACCGGCGCCACCACTCGTACCCCCGGCTCCCGCTCCGGAGGAGCTCGAGCCAAAGCCGCCAACCCCGCCGCCGGGCGTGTTCTGTACAACGCCGGTGTTTACGCCGCGAAAGACACCCCCGGCGCGTGTGCGTAGTACGTCGGCCGCAGCGATGGGCAGGTTGTAACGGGCAATCGCGATATCGAGATTGTTCTCCAGCGCGAGGGCGATGGCATCGCTCAGGGAGAGTTGTAACACGCCATCGTGGACGAGGGAATCAATGCGAGGCGTGTTGGCGAGATTCGGACGAGCCACGTTGCTGGCGCGATAGGCGTTGAATGGGTTGCTTGAGTGCGGTATATCCAGACGAAGCACGGGCTGGGGAGCCTGCACCGACTGGAACGATGCTTGTTGCGCCGCAACGAATGTCGAATACGGAAGGGCCAGCAGAGCGATGGATGCAGTCACGAAGTTACGAGGCGTCATGGTCTAGGCGGTCGTCTCCTGGACGGCGTGGAGCATTGGGTTAGCGGTATCGCGTGTGATCCAACCATCGCGAAGTTCGATCGTTCGCGTGCCGAAGGCTGCGTTCGTCTCAGAATGGGTGACCTGAACGATGGTGGTGCCCTGCTCGTTGAGCTTGCGAAAAAGCTGCATAATCTCCGCAGCCTGGGCCGAGTGAAGATTGCCGGTCGGTTCGTCCGCGAGAAGCAGGGATGGGTTGTGAATGACCGCGCGCGCGATCCCGACGAGCTGCTGCTGTCCGCCGGAGAGTTGCGAAGGATACAGGTCCTTCTTGCCTACGATGCTGAAGCGGTCCAGCGTATCGGCCACCAGCGCCTGGCGGTTGGATCGGGAGATGTCTTTGTAGCTCAACGGCAGGTCGATGTTTTCGGCGACGGTGAGGTCGTCCAGCAGGTGATAACTCTGGAACACCATGCCGATGCGCTGCCGCGCAACCTCTGCGCGCTGCTTGCGAGTCATGGTGTGGACAGCACGATCTTCGAAGGTGAATTCGCCATGCCAATGGTCATCCAGCATGGCCAGCACCTGCAGCAGGGAAGACTTACCTGCGCCGGAGGGACCCATGATGGTGACGAATTCGCCTGCACGAATCTGCAGCTGGATGCGGCGCAGGACGAAGCTCTCCGTATGGCCGGTCTTGTAACTTCGTGCGAGATTGCGGATATTGATCATCGAGTTCCTATCGTGTGTCGCGGGGCTGGGTTATTCCTGTCGCAAGGCTTGATTTGGGTCCAGGCGCGCAGCTCGGACGGCGGGTATAAGACAGGACAGCGTCGAGATGGCGAGAAGGAGCAGCGTTGTCATGCTGAAGGTGATGGGGTCCAGCGCTGGTGTATGGAAGAGCAGCGTCGCAAGGTAACGCGACAGAGCGACCGACGCGACGAGCCCCAGCGCAAGTCCTGTCGCGCACAGCACGAGACCGCGATCGAGCACCAACCGAAGCACGTCCCATCGCCGCGCTCCCAGCGTCATCCGCAATCCCAGTTCCAGCGTGCGTTGAGCCACCATGTAGCTCGTCACGGCGTAGAGCCCGAGCGCAGAAAGCAGTATTGCGAGGGTCGCGAAGATCGAGATCAGCAGTGTTTGGAAGCGTTGCTGCGCTGTAGAACGTGCGAGCAGGTTCGTGCGCATGGCGTAGACCGGTAGGCTTGGGTCCTGACGGACGACCGTGGCACGCACGGTCTGGTCATAACTGGCCGGATCGCCCGCAACGCGAATGGCGAACACCGGCGGGCCGATCGGCACCTGGGCAAAGGGAATGTAGTACTCCGGCTGGGCCGACTCCTCAAGGCTTAGACGAGTGACATTTCCGACGACTCCAACGACCTCGCGCGACTGCGGTTGGTCACTCGAAGAGATATCCGACTGGACTCGTTTGCCGAGGGGGTCTTCGCCCGGAAAGTAACGATTGGCGAACGCCTGGTTGATGATGATGGCCGGTGGGCTATCGGGTTGTTCCTCTCGCGTATCGAAGAAGCGGCCCCGGCGCAGCGGGATCTGCATCGATTGGAAGAAGTTCGCTGCAACAAGGCTGACACGGGCCGAAGGGGCTTCGGCTGCTGAGGTGGGATGGGTGGGGATCGTGAAGCTGATGTTCATGTCGCCTCCGGTCAGCGGCATCGGATAGGCGAACGTTGCGTCCCGAACGCCGGGGAGAACGGAAAAGCTCGACTGAAGTTGTTGCGCGAGGCGAAGAAGCTTGTCGTCGCGGAAGCGCTTGGAGGGCATGCCGACGCGGAAGGTAAGCAGATGTTGGGGCGAGAAACCTGGATCGACAGACAGGAGCTTGTCAAAGCTCCGGATCAGCAAGCCCGCGCCCACGAGCAGCACCAGACTCATCGCCGTCTCGCCGATAATCAGGGCGCTGTGAAGCCGGTGTTGACTCCGTCCCGCAGTGGCGGAACGAGTGCTGTGACGCAGTCCGATGGCAGGATCGAGTCTGCAGCCGCGCCACGCGGGAAAGGCGGTGAAGAGCAGCCCGGTAAGGATCGAAGCCAGGAGCGCGAAGAGTAGAACCTGCGGGTTGAGTGAGAGTTCGTGGAGTCTTGGAAGGTCGTCAGGAAGTAAGTTAGGACTGAGCCGCAGAACCACCGCTGTCAGGGCGACCCCACCTGCTCCTCCCAGGAGGGACAGGCTTAGCGATTCGAGCATCAGCTGACGCACGATGCGAAGCCGGGAAGCTCCAAGAGCAGAACGCAGCGCCAGTTCGGGTTGCCGTGCGACGGTCCGCGTTAGAAATAATCCTGCGACATTCGCGCAGGCAATGAGCAAGAGAAATGAGACGGCAGCGAAGAGGATGCGGAGTGGCCGCCGTAAATCACCCACGAGGTCCTGAAGCTCCGGCACGACAGCGACCGCTGTTTCTTTCGAATTATCGTCGGGGTACTGCTTCACCAGCGCCAGTTGGATGGTCTGCATCTCTGCACGTGCCTGGTCGATGCCGACCCCATCGGCAAGCCGCCCGAGGACGCTGATCTGGTTCCAGCCGCGCTGCTTGCCAGACGGATTCTTGCCCTCCATCGCGACGGACGGCGTCACCCATACCTCCGCATCGGGTGCGTTGGGGAATTGAAAGCTTGCCGGCATCACGCCGACGATGGTGTAGGTCTCCTCGTTGAGGAGAACGGCCTTGCCCAGGACTGCAGGGCTCGCATTGAATGCGTCCCGCCAGAGACTGTAGCTGATGATGACGGAACGATTGCCTGCCTGCTCCTCGGCTCGTGTAAAGGTGCGACCGAGAGCGGGGGCGACCCTGAGCATCGTAAAGAAGTCGGCGGAAACCCCCAGGCCGTCGATGCGTCGCGCCGGTGCATTGCTCAGTCCCAGCGTGAAGGACTGGCCTTGATAACTGGCCATCTGCTGAAAGCTCTTCGCCTGATCACGCCAGTCGAAGAAGTTCGGATACGAGGTGTCTGAGGGCGCGGTGGCAGGTTCGCCGCTGTTGCCGCGTGGCTGCTCCAGCGTGTTGAGTGCGACCAGCCGATCGGGCTGCGAGAACGGCAGCGGATGCAGCAAGACGGTGTCAACCAGTGAGAAGACCGCTGTGGTTGAGCCGATGCCGAGTGCCATAGTTGCCACAACCATCAGGGCAAACGCCGGAGCTTTTCGAATCTGGCGAAGTACGGATCGAAGGTCTTGGGGGATAGAGGTCATTGGCTCCCTTCTTATTCAGAGCGCAGGGCTTCGTTGGGGTTGACGCGAGACGCCCGATAGGCCGGGAGAAGGCATGCGAAGCAAGCGACAGACAGAAGCAGGACTGTCGTCTCGGCGAAGGTCACAGGGTCGAGCGGTGCGACCTGAAAGAGCAGCGAAGCCAGCAGGCGGGTGAGCATGGCCGATGCAACAAGGCCGAGGACGAGGCCGGCGCAGGCGAGACCAATGCCACGCTTCAGCACAAGCCACAACGCGTCGACGCGACGAGCACCGAGCGCCATACGGATCCCGATCTCCGCCGTGCGCCGCGCAACCATGTACGCCGTGACACCGTAAAGTCCGATCGCGGCCAGCAGTAATGCAAGCAGGCTGAAGAGCAGTGCCAAACGTGCGAGCAGCCTCTGCTGCGTGAACTGGGACGCAATCTGATCCGCGAATGTTGAGTAGTACGTGACAGGAAGATTGGGATTGATGCTGGCGAGGATGCGACGTGCTTCGGATTCCAGGCCCGCGACCTCGCCGCGCGTGCGCAGCATGATCGTGTTCGTATGCAGAGAACGGGTCTCGCCCTGGGGATCGCTGGCCGCGAGTTGCAGCAGCGGCCGGAAGAATCGGGGCGCAACGTCATCGCTGGGGTCTTCCCACTTGGCATCTTTCACGACGCCAACGATGGTGAAGTCGTTGGTGCTCGTCATGCCATTCGTGCCGAATCTCGCACCGATAGGATTCTCTCCTCCGTGAAAGAACTTCCGGACGAAGGCCTGATTCACGACGGCGATGCCAGGCGCCGCAGCGGTATCGTTGGCGGTGACGCTGCGGCCCTGGATGACGGCTTCCCCGACGAGGTCGAGCATCTCCGGGCTGACTCGCAGCCAGCGTGAATTGATGCTCTGGTCGGAGCCCGGCTCCGGGCGGCCGTTGAGGAAGATGTCTTCGCCCCAGCTGTCTCCCTCCAGTGGAGAGTAGCTGGAGAGCCCGACCTGGTCTACGCCAGGGATCGCGCGAAACCTTCGCTCCACCTCGTCATACAGTCCCTGCAGTTGGCCCGGCTTATAGCCTGCGCTTTCGGGATCCATGTGGATCACATAGCGATTCTCGGTCGTGAAGCCAAAGTCCTGATGCTCGAGTCGGGCAAGGCTCTTCGAGAGCAGGCCCGCGCCGACCAGTAGCATGAGTGAGAGCGCGGCTTGCACGACGACGAGGGACCGCTGCAGCCATGAAGCGTGGCTGCGAGTCGTTCGCGTGGAAGACCGCAAGGCCTCCGCAGGCTGCGCCATGGTGGTGATCCACGCTGGTGCCAGGCCAAAGGCGATCGCGGTCAGCATCGTGATGACCAGCGCAAAGGTGAAGACCGGAAGCGAGGGCGTTGCACTGATCGGGAGGCCCGGCGAATTGGGAAACGCGAGCAGCAGGAGCATCTTCGTTCCGGCATACGCGAGCGCAAGGCCTGCACCGCCGCCCAGGATTGAGAGTGTCAGGCTCTCGGTCAACATCTGCCGAAGGATGCGGGTCCGCTGTGCTCCCAGGGCCATGCGCAGCGAAGTCTCCGCGGAGCGCGCGATGGCCCTGACCAGCATGAGGTTCGCGAGGTTGGCACAAGCGATGAGCAGCACGAGCCCTGAGATCGCCATCAACAGAGATAGCCCGCTTCTGTATTCGGCCTGCATGCTGGCGATGCCCGCGCCCCCGGGGGTTAGCGTGATGTGCGATGCGTCGAGATGATGCCTGGCATCGGCACGCTGGTAGATGTCGACGTTGTCTCCCAGCCACTGACGCAGACTTGCGGAGATCTTCTCTTGCAGAGGACCGGTGGCTACGCCGGGCTTCAAACGGCCCAGAAGGTAGATCCAGTTCGTCGACCTGTTGTGAAGCAGCGAGGTCTGAGTCACGGTCGGTTCGAGGGAGAAAGGCAGATAGAAGTTCGCTGGAGTCCGGATCATGCGTTCACCGTAAAAGCCTGCGGGTGCGATACCGACGATCGTGACGGGATGGGTCTTGAAGAGGAATGTTTTCCCTACGATGGAAAGGTCCGAGCCATAGTCTCGCTGCCAGGTCTGGTAGCTGATGACGGCGACGGGGATAGCCTCGGGCTGGTCATCGGCCGGGGTGAGCAGGCGCCCCGCGAAGGGCGAGAGGCCAAAGGTCTCGAAGTAGTTTCCAGAGACGAAGCTGACGGGAACTCCCTGCGCGTAATCACCTGGTCGGTTGCTCAGCACCGTCATCTTCCACGGGTAGGACTGCATCGCGGCGAGTTGCTCGAATTCGGGCGCAGAGGCCTGCAGATGCTTATAGAGCTCCCACGGAAACAGGGAATAGCTATCGTGCGGAGGGATGCCGGAGAGCGCGCAGCAGTCCTCCCTGTCTCCCAGGCGAAGCAGCGTCTTTGGATCGGCAACAGGAAGATTACGCAAGAGGACAGCGTGCACCAGCGTGAAGATGGAAGTGTTCGCTCCAATGCCAAGCGCCAGCGTTAGCACCGCGGTGATGGCAAAGCCCGGGCTCTTGCGCAGTTGGCGCAGAGTGAAGCGAAGATCCTGCAGGATGGATGACATCATCATGTCTCCTTATTCCGAGCGAAGGGCTTGGGTGGGGTTGACCGATGCGGCTCGCTGCGCAGGCAGCAGCGCTGCAACGAACGCGACCAGAGTGATAAGGAGGACGGCGCCGAGGAGCGTGAGCGGGTCGGCGGGTGAGACGCCGAAGAGCTGGCTCGTGAGCAGGTGACTGAGCCCGTAGGCCAGCGGCAGAGCGATGGCGATGCCGATGGCAGCAAGCAGCAGCACGTCGGAGAAGACGATGTGGGCGATGGCAAGCCGCGACGAACCAAGCGCAATGCGGATCCCAATCTCGCGCGTGCGTTGTGCGGTGGTGAATGCCAGCACACCGTAGATACCGACTCCCGCAAGCACCGTCGCAAGAATGCCGAAAGCTACAGCCAGCATTGCCACGAGACGCTGGTTCGACAGGCTGTCTTCGATCTGCGCGTCCATGGTGCGGAGGTCTTCAAGGCCCAGCGAGGAATCGAGCTGCTGCATCACGCGGCGTATCGTAGGCAGCTGGTCGGAAGCGCTGCCGGAAGAGCGAAGGTAGTAGTAAAGCTCGCTGACTGCGGCATTCTGCTTCACAGGACGAAAGGAGGTGGGAATGATGGGATCGTTGACGGAGGTGTGTCTTGCGTCATGCACAACGCCAACGATCTGTGTATCGAGTTTGACTCCGTTGCCACCGCCGTTTGCCATCATGCGACCGACGCAACTGGCTGAGGTACCGCAGAAGTGGCGCGCGAATGTCTCGTTCACGATTGCGACCTTGGGGTGGTTGGCATCGTCGCTTTCGGTGAAGCTGCGCCCGGCGACCAGTGGCATCTGCAGGGCGCTGAAGTAGGTTGGCGTAATGCTGGGAAACTCCACGTCGGTTGATTCGTCCGGTGGGGCGATGTAGCCGGCGACGGTGACGTTACCTGCGTGGTTGTTATTGGCGAGCTCGGGATCGTCGGTGGCGGCTACGGACTGCACGCCCGGAAGCGTAACGAGGGTGTCGAGGATGCGCTGGTGAATGGCAGGAACAGCATCCTGAGCGTAGCCGGCAAGCCGAGGATTGACGCCGAACGTGATGAGGTTGCCGGGGCGGAAGCCCACGTCGACGTGCCGGAGGTTCTGCATGGTGCGAACGAAGAGCCCGGCGCCGATGAGAAGGATGACGCTGAGGCCCATCTGAAGGCAGACAATGAAGCGTCGCAGCTGCAACATGCCGCCTGTCCCTGTGGACGATTTCTGACCGAGGCCCTCGGCAAGGTTCGGGCGGCGGATCTGCATCGCCGGGACGAGCGAGAACGCCACGCTCACCAGCAGCGCTATCGTGAAGTTGAATATCAACGCGCGAAGGTCGAGGCTCGAGGTAAAGGCGACGTCAGGATTGTCGCCTGCGAGTTGCGCTACCAGCGCGTGCAGAGCAAACGGCGCGAGAATCAGTCCGATTGTGCCTCCGGCGATGCCAATCAGCAGACCCTCAAGCAGAAGCTGTTGCAGGATGCGTCTGCCGCCTGCTCCCAACGCATAGCGAAGGCTGAACTCGCGCACACGGGATGCTGATCTCACAAGCAACAGGCTTGCCACGTTGACCGAGGCGATGAACAGGACGAGCACCGCCATGCCCATGATCGCCAGCAGGGGTTTCTGGAAGTCTTCTCGCTGGTACGAGAAGCCGCTCGCGCCAGGGAGTACCCGTAAGCGGCTCTGGTCGAGGAACTCGGTAGTGAAGCGCTTCGAGCGCGTGCCCAGGGCCTTGAGTTCTTCAGCGCGCAGGCCATGCCACAGTGGTGCAAGGGCGGTTTCCGCCTGGGCCGGTGTCTCTCCGGGTTGCAGGCGGCCGATGATGTTCAGCCAGCGAGAGCTGTGGTCGATGAGACGGGTAGGCCGGGAGAGCGAGACCTGAGGCTGCATGGACATCGGCACGAAAAGGGCCGGTGTCTGGCCCCACACGGCACTGCGAAAGCTTGCAGGAGCGACGCCGAGGATCTGGAAGGGGTGACCGTCAAGGGAAAGAGTTTGACCCACGACGCTGGGGTTCGAACCAAGGTGGTTTGCCCAGTAGTCGAAGCTGAGGACGGCGACAGGGTTTGCGCCCGGCGCGGTATCGTCGTTCTGGGTGAGTAGGCGGCCGAGGAAGGGTTGAACTCCGAGGACGGTAAAGTAGTTGCCGCTGACGATCTCGCCCTGAGTGGTCTCGGATGAACCGTTCCGGCTGATCCCAACGTAGATGGGCGCGGTGGTGATGAGACCTGAAAAGACGTGCTTGCCGCCGGGGACGGTGCGGTCGCGGAGGTCCTTGTACATGGGGTAGGAGAAGTAGGCTGCGATGTCGCCGCCATAGTTGCTGGTGTTGCCGTCCCATGCAGCGCCGGTGCCTTCGAGGATGACGAGCCGCTGCGGTTCGTAAACGGGAAGCGAGCGCAACAGAGCCTGATCGAGCAGGGAGAAGATAGCGCTGTTGGCGCCGATCCCGAGAGCAAGGGTAAGTACTGCCGTCACCGCCAGTGCGGGCGACCGTCGAAGCTGACGGAGAGCGAAGCGAAGATCCTGGAAGATGGTGTGCATGAGGTTGTCCTTACTCCGATCGAAGGGCGTGCATGGGGTCGATGGTGGCGGCCTGTGTGGCGGGGAGCAGGCTCGCGGCGATACCCGCGAGCGCGAGTGCCAGCGTCAGGCCCGAGAGCAGCGCAGCATCGTGTGCCGCATGCATCTCGACGACAGAGCCGAGGATTCTCTGTAAGGCCAGCGTCAGCCCCCAGCCCATGGCGATGCCACCGGCCATCAGCAGCGTGACGCGTTGGATCACCTCAACGACCACTCGTAAGCGGGTTGAACCGAGGGCAATCCGCAAACCGATATCGCGTCTGCGTAATGTCACCTCATGCTGAATCAGCCCATAGAGACCGACCAGAGACAACAGCAGAGCGAAGCCGGCGAAGATGCCGAAGAGCCAATTTTCCATTCGGTCGAAGACCAGGGAGTCGCGCACGACCTGCGCCATCGTCTCCGGTGTCTGGAAGGGGATGGTCGGGTCGATCTGATGGAGCGCATCACGGATCGGAGCAATCAACTGCCCGGGATCACCGCTGGAGCGAACGACCAACGTCATCGAAGGAAGCATCTGGATGCGGTCCTTCGGCGGAAACTCGGTGGCAAGATAGTCCATCTCGGCCATCGGAGGCTGACGGAAATCCTGGCGAATGTCGGTCACCTTGCCGACGATGGTGGTTTTCAACTCCGCCTTGTCGTTGTCGTCGATATGAGCGCCAACAGGATCGCCTCCGCTCGAGAAGAACTTGCGCTGGAAGGCCTCATTGACGACGACGGTGCCCGCCGGATTCTGCCACGGGTCGAGTCCTTCCGTGAGCATGCGACCGCGCACAAGGTGAATGCCCATCGCGTCGAAGTAGCCGGGGGTGACGTAGCGCGTCTCCGCAGTCACGTCGAGTCTGGGTGGATAAGGTGGCTGGCCCGTAATGTGCGTATCGCGGTTGCTGCCGAAGTTTTGAATCGGGAGCACGTTGATGAAGCCTGCCGCCTGGACTCCAGGCATGTGCGAGACACGGTCCAGCAATGGTTGATAGAGAGTCGCGATCGGATCTTTGCCGGCGTAGCTCGCAGGCGACAACGTTACCTGGGTCGTGAGGATCTTTTCGGCGGGATACCCCAACTCGGTTGTGAGCATCGAGGCAAGATTCCGCAGAAGCAGCCCTGCGACGGAAAGCAACACCATTGAAAGCGCCACTTGCATCACAATGAAGCTGGAGCGCAGCCGGTGCTGGCTTCGGCTGGGACCGGTCGAGACACCGGAACGTAGCGCGAGGACTGGATCTGTTCCTGAAAGTCGAAGCGCTGGCGCCATCGACGCAGCAAGACTTGTAAGTCCCGAAAGCAACAGTGCGACGCCGAGCGCGGGCAGGTTAAGGTGTACATCGATACCGCGCGCCAGGGCAGAGATGAGGAAGGTTCGCATGGCCGCAAGCAATAACCACGCAATGGCCATTCCGAGACCAAGTCCCGCGGCAGAAAGCGCAAGGCTTTCTGTAATCATTTGCCGGATGATGCGGGCACGCCCCGCTCCAACGGCGGCACGCAACGCCATCTCACGTTCCCGCTTTACGCCACGTGCCAGGAGTAATCCCGCGACATTGACACACGCGATCGAGAGCAGCGCGAGCGCGGCAAAGCCAAGGGTCTTCAAAGGCGCTCCGGCCTGCTTGTTGATTGAAACCTGCAACGGGAGCACATGAACGGTGCGTCCCGTATCGCTCGCGGGATAGGAGCGAGCAAGATTGGTAAATGTCTCGTTGAAGTTGGCTTGTGAACGCTCCAGCGTCACTCCGGGCTTGAGCAGGCCAACTGTCTCCATCCAGTGGCATGCTCGGCACGAGATATAGAACGGATCCGCATGCAATGGGATGTAGATGGCGTGGATCGTCTGCAGTGGAAAGCGGAAACCGGCGGGCATCACGCCGAGGATGGTGAAGGGCTTGCCGTCAAGCCGAACAACTTTGCCAACGACATCCGTCTGGCTGCTGAACTCCCGTTGCCATACCTCATAACTGAGCACGGCCACGTCGTCCCGGCCGGGTTGATCTTCGCCGGGCAGGTACGTACGGCCAAGGAGCGGCTTCACGCCAAAGACCGTGAAGAAGTTATCGGTGGACTTTACCGCGGGTAGAGAGACGGGTCCACTTGGGCCTTCGAGATTGACCCTTGCAAAAGTGCTGTAACCTGCGAGCGCGGAGAAGGTGTCAAGCTGCTGACGGGCATCGAGGTAGCTCGGCAAGGACCATGGCTGGTGGAAGCCCGCAATCGCGAGCGTCTCGGGTACGACGATCTCGCCTTGATGTGCGAATGGCAACGGACGCAGTAGAGTCGCATCGATCACGCTGAAGACAGCGGTGGCGCATCCGATACCCAGCGCCAGGGTAAGGATCGTGGTGATCGCAAAGCTAGGAGCCGAGCGCAATTGGCGAAGAGTGAACCGGAGATCTTGCAGGATCGTGTGCATGACGGGCTCCTGACGCTATAGCGTGGCGGTGGTCGAGGGATTGTGCGCTGGGTCAGCGAGAAGCTGCAGCAGCTCGCCTTCGGCGACCACCTTGCCGTCGAAGAGATGAATCTGCCGCTGCGCGTGGGCGGCGAAGCGCGGATCGTGCGTGACCATGCATATGGTCGATCCTTCCGCATGCAGCTCCTGCAGCAGCTTCATCACAGCTTCCCCATTCTTGGAGTCGAGGTTGCCGGTGGGCTCGTCGGCGAGAAGGATTGAGGGCGAACCACTGAGCGCTCGCGCTACAGCGACACGCTGCTGCTGGCCGCCAGAGAGCTGTGCCGGATAGTGCCGCGTTCGATGCGCCATGTGCACGCGCTCCAGCGAGTTCATCACGCGCTCCTTCCGTTCGGCCGTGGACATGCCGGAGCGATACGTCAGCGGAAGCTCGACGTTCTCGAAGACCGTCAGGTCGCCGATGAGATTGAAGCTCTGAAAGATGAAGCCGATCTCCTGATTACGGATGCGGGAGCGCGCGGCAAAGTCGAGGTTCGCGACCTCCTTGCCGTTCAACGTGTAACGTCCGCCCGTGGGTGTATCGAGCAGCCCGAGGATCGACAGCAGCGTCGACTTGCCGCAGCCGGACGGTCCCGACATCGCCACGTACTCGCCACGGGCAATGTCGAGATGAATGCCCGAGAGCGCATGGGTCTCGATCTCGTCGGTGTAAAAGACCTTGGTGAGCTCCTCGATGTGGATGAGACTCTCGGATTCCGTGATGGCCATAAAGATTCCTTTCTGAGCAGCTGCGTCTATGGGTTCTGGAGGCGGACCTGTTGTGTGGAGTCCCAGCGAGACATGTCGGAGAGGATGACGGTATCTCCCGCGTTCAGGCCTTCGATGACCTGGATGCTGTTCACTGAGGCGCGTCCTACCTTCACCGGCACTCGTGTCGCGGTCTTGCCGTCGGACGAGACGCGGAAGAGGGAGATGGTTGAGTTCTCGTTGCCAAAGGCGGGGCGTCCAACATAGAGCACATTACTCAGTCGATCCAGGTCGATCGTCCCGTCTACGGAGAGGTCGGGCCGTGCTCCCTGCGGCAACGTTCCGGTCAGTTCGACATCCACCGTGACGGTGCCGTTCTGTACGGCCGGATCGATGCGTGTGACCTTGCCATCGATGACGCCGTTATGCGTGTCGATCTCGGCAGGCTGGCCGATCTGGATGTCGCGTGCCTGGGTCTCCGCGATCTTCAACGAAGCCTTCAGCTGGTCCGGCTGCACCACCTTGGCGAGCGTTGTCCCGATCGCGACGTGTTCTCCCACCTGGTGCGGAAGATCGACCAGTACACCGGAGATGCCGGCGCGAACGCTGAGTGCATCCTGTTGCTTCTGCCGGAGCATGAGGATCGCTTCGGCCTGTTGCACCTTGGACTGCTGCACCGCGAGTTGTGTTGCGATGGCCTTGCGGTTGAGGTCGAGGCGCTGCCCCTCGAGCTCATTGCGTTGCCCCAGTTCATCGGCCTTACCCTTGGACGCGCTGTAAGCGAGGCCGCTGATGACGCCGAGGTCATAGAGACTCTTGTCCGTTTGCGCCTGCAACTGGGCCTGTTTCTGGTCGGCGCCCACGGTTGCTGCACCGGCACGCTGCGTCATCAGGTCGCTCTGGAGACGAGCCTCGGTGTTCTTGTAGTCAGCCTGCGCCGCCTGCAGCTGGAGCTTCGCATCGAGCAGCTGTTGCTGTAACTCAGGATCGACGAGATCCATCACCACCGAATCCGGCTCGACGCGAGCGCCTGGGAGCACCCGGATTCGAACGACCGTCGCTTCGGTCTCTGCCGGGATGAGGCGAATGCGGTCCTCACGCGGGACAAGCGTACCGGGTCCGCGAACCTGGCGCACCAGGGAACCACGCTTGACGGTGTCGGTCCAGACGGCCGCATCCACCGTCGGGATGGCAGGCTTGAGCCGCATGAGGAGAAAGGCAGCCAATGCAAGGGCCGCAATGCCGGCCGCGGCCAGCGCAAGATTTCGCCGCATCTTTTTCTTGCGAAGATCAGGTCGTGAGATGTCCATTGCTTATAGTGAAGAGCACGCAGGCTGCCAGAACTCTCACCGCTCATGCTTCTTACAAGTCAACGACTTAGCTCGTGGGGGCAAGCTCCCACGCGTTCGAAGGCGAACAGCAGTGTTCGGAAATGGACAGGCATTCGAAACCTGGTCATCAAGGGCGATGTTGCCGTCGAGCATCTCATTGCCCGGCGAAATGAGTTGTCCTGAAAACAAACCCACGTGAACGCAACGCGTAAGACAGATCCCTGATGGTCGAGGACAAAAAGGGGGAACGCTGGTGGCGTGGTGGCCCGGGCAGGAGTCCAACCGGTGAGCTTCGCGATAGCAGCCCAAGGACTCTCGCGCGACTGATACTCCCCGGCAGTGCACCTGGATTTCCGAGCACTTGCAGGCATCTGCGGGTGGCAATGGCCATTCGGGTTCTAAGGAACTCGGCAGGCGCAAACGATTGCGTCTCCTGCCCTTGTAAATCAGCCTTTAGAACTGCTGTCCATTGGGCACCAGAAATGCCCCCAAAGCCCTCTGAATTACATCGCAGCCCAACCAGCGAAAGAAACGGGCAGATCATGGAGTCGACGCATCTACGAAATAGCCAAGGCAAGCCTCGATTCTCAATAAAACAACCGATGTTGTTCAGGGCAAGCATTCCCAGGTATGCTCGAGAATTTTTCGTTTGCACTTCTCTCGAAATGAAAACCTGGGGTCTAAATCGTGTGAATTCAAGTGGTGGAATCTGGAACTTGGCGCTCGTTTTACCCCGCGCATGTTGCTATTGAGCACAGACTACCTGTGTGAGCCAAATCATTCTCCCGCTATGCTTGGCTGCATCTCTCACTTCGTATCCGCAAGATGACTCTTCGCAGAACTTGCGACTTGCATCTTGACAGCCGAGCAGGACGTAGGTAAATTCCAGCCTATGGCACGTAACTCCAACATGCTTTGTTGTCCGTCGCACATTGCTGTCGGCGGATGCGGGTTTGTGTCCTACTGTTCCTGAAAAGGAATACTCATCGTTCCCAACGGTGATCGATCGCCCGCTCGCCACTCTGGCTTGAGCGGGTTTTTTGTGAATCGCGACCTTGTGACGCGCGCTTTCCGATGGCCCTGCTCGCGCGGGCGGATTCGGGTGCGTACTCCCCTGCGCACCTGCCCTCCTTATCAGTTGAAAGAGACAGGTCGATTGTCGTGATGAAGATCGAATGGCATGGCCGGGGATGGTTCTCCGGATCGCAATGGGCACGATCCTCAGGGTCGCAAAGGGCATTGCTGCAATCGCCGCGCGCGGTGCTGTTTGCGCTGGCGTGGAGCGGGTTGTCGCTGGCTGCGGTGTGGGCGGTGCATCATGCCGGGGCGCAGATTGCGGTGCGCAACCAGGGCTATGTGCCCTTCAGCGAAGCACCGATCAACTACCGGTCCGAGGATCTGCATGATCCTGTGGCGAAGCTGCAGCAGCGGCTCAACGACGGGAAGGCCACGCTGGCCTATGAGCCGCAGTTCGGCTATCTGCGCTCGGTGCTGAAGCAGCTGAACGTGCCGGTGGAGTCGCAGACGCTGGTGTTCTCGAAGACCAGCTTTCAGTACAAGAAGATTTCTCCTGACCATCCGCGTGCGTTGTACTTCAACGACGACGTGTATGTGGGCAAGGTGCATGACGGCAAGGCGATCGAGATCGTGTCATTCGATCCGGTGCAGGGCGCGATCTTCTACCTCCTGGATGAGCACCAGTCGGAGCATCCGGTGTTTCAGCGTGCGGAGCTGGACTGCACGCAATGCCACATCGCCGCGGGGACGCGGGGAGTACCGGGTGTGCTGCTGCGGTCGATCTATCCGACCGAGACAGGGACGCTGGCGAGTGACTCGCGCTCGTACATCACTGACCAGGAGAGCCCGCTGTCAGAGCGTTGGGGCGGATGGTATGTGACGGGTGTGAAGCAGGGCCATGCAGGGCTGGCGAACGCGGTGGTGCCGCAGGGCAGCGGCGATCAAGCGGCTGCGAGCGCGCCGGAGCTGCACCTGGCAGCGCTGGGAAAGAACGCGTTCGATGAGGCGAGTTATCTCTCCAACAGCAGCGATGTGGTGGCGCACCTGGTGCTGGCCCATCAGACGCAGATGCACAACCTGATTACGCTGACGAACTATCGCACGCGCATTGCGCTGTACAACGCAGCCAAGCGCGAAGGCGCGACGGACCCAAGCGCGGTGGTGCTGAACGACGGCGACCGCGAGCAGTTTGAGCGGCCAGCGGAGCAGCTGCTTCGCTACCTCCTGTTCACCAAGGAAGCTTCGCTGGCAGAGGGTGGTGCGGCGATTGATCCGCACTCTTCGTTTGCGAAGGAGTTCGCTGCACAGGGTTTGCGTGACGCGCATGGGCGGTCATTGCGCGACTTCGATCTGCGTACACGCACCTTCCGCTATCCCTGCAGCTACCTGATCTATTCGGAGTCCTTCGACGAGCTTCCCGAGCCGGCGAAGAGCTATGTGTATCACCGCTTGTTCCTGGTGCTTACGGGCCAGGACCAAAGTGAGGCCTTTGCGTCCCTCACCGAGCAGGACCGCAGCAACGTATTCGAGATCCTCCTCGCGACCAAGCCTGGTCTGCCAGAGGAGTGGAAGACCTACGCGAAGGCCAACCATCTTCGTGTCCGCCTGGCGCAGTCGCGCGCCCGCCCAAGCCGGCAGGGATAAGCGCTTACCCAAGCTTCACCAACCCCGAAAGGAAGGCAACATGAAACGCATCTTCCGCAGTGCGGGCCTCGCGGCCCTCGGTACAGGACTTCTTGCCGGCGCAGCGGCCGCGCAATCGACTCATAGCGCAACATCCGTGGACGGCCGCTGGGACGCGGCGCTGACGCGCAACGGCGTGAGCGTACCGTTCCGGCTGGACATCGAAGGCGATGGCCCAACGCTTCGCGGCGTGCTGTATGACGGTTTTCAACCGTATGAGCACACCACGTCGGCGACGTTCCAGGATGGCAACCTGACGTTGCGTATCGACCACTACCTGACGACGATCAATGCAAGCCTGCAGGGCGACAAGCTGGTGGGCGGTATCGGGTACCAGGCGCGTTCGGCGAACGTGGACTATGAGTTCAGCGCGACGCGTCATGTGGATGCGGCCGTGACGGAGTCGAAGGCGCCGTCGATCGCGGGATCGTGGATCATACCGCTGGATCGTCCTTCGGCGAAGGGTGAGAAGGCGTTCCACTTCATCGTGGAGCAGCGTGGCACCGAGGTGGCTGCGTCGATCCTGCGTGTGGATGGCGACACGGGGTCGTATAGCGGCAGCTTCCACGACGGCAAGTGGGTGTTGAGCCACTATGACGGCTCGAGGCCCGGTGTGATCGAGGTGACACCGAACAGCGACGGCACGCTGCAGGTGAAGCAGCTGAGCTTCAACCCTCAGGCTGAGAATACGAAGCCTCAGGACAATGCGTACACCGTTGCTGAGGCTGACAGCCGGTACTCATCGAACCTGGTTGCGTACCGTGCCGAGGTGGCGAAGGCCAAGGGACTGCCGGAGCCTGAGAACTACCTGGCGCACACCACGGTGCGCGATACGCATGAGGCCTTCGCGTTCAACTTCCCGGATGTGAACGGCAAGGCGGTGTCGAACGACGATCCGCGCTTCAAGGGCAAGGTGGTGCTGGCGATTGTGACCGGCACGTGGTGCCCGAACTGCCACGATGAAGCGCAGTATCTTGTCCAGCTCGACAAGAAGTACCGGGACAAGGGGCTGGCCATCGTCGCGCTGGACTTCGAAGAGCCGGAGCAGCAGGCGAGCCTGGAGCGCGAGAAGGCGTTCGTGAAGCAGTATGGCGTGGAGTACACCTACTTGATCGCGGGTGCGCCTTCCGACATGTGGGAGAAGGTGCCGCAGCTGGTGAACCTGAACACGTGGCCGGCGACGGTGTTCGTGGGGCGCGATGGCCGCGTGCGTGCGGTGCATTCGGGCTTTGCTTCACCGGCGAGCGGAGAGTTCCATCGCGACCTGGAGAAGGAGTTCACGGCGCAGATCGAGCAGCTGTTGAGTGAGACGCAGCAACAGGCGGCGGCAGTGAACATCGTTCCGCCGTCGGTTACGCCAGCGAAGGCGGGCGAGTAAGCAGCGCCGATCCATTCCTCCGGGCCACCAGGCGATAGAACGGCGCGGCCCGCACCGGTACAGCTCCGGTGCGGGCTGCGCTGAGCAAAGAAGACGAAGTAGATGGAGAAGACCATGAATCGCAAGATCACGATGTCGTGTTGCAGCTCTCCCACATGCACGAAGAAGGCTTTGCCGGAGCAGAAGCCAATCGAGAAGCAGGAGTCATCGCGCGCCCGGAACCGGCGCATCGTGAAGGAGAGAGGTTATGCATCAGCAAGGAACGGAAGCCGCACTGGGAATCACACGCCGTAGTTTTCTGCGCGGCGGCGCGCTGACTGCGCTGGGTCTGCCAACGCTGAGAGGCAGCTCCGAGATCACGCGCAACGCGCAGGTCAGCTTCAAGCCGAGCGCGGATTTGCTGGCTGCGTCGGTGCAGACGGCGAGCTGGGTGCGCAGCGCGGAGCGCCGCACGCCGCAGGGGAGCTTCTGGCTGCCGGAGCCGGATCATCCGGAGAAGCTCGCCACGATCTCACCGGCACAGGGTTTGTACAGCGGCAGCGCGGGCACGCTGCTGTTCTTCCTGCAGCTGGCGAAGGCCACGCAGGACCGCTCGTACCTGGAGGATGCGAAGCGCGCGGCGGACTATCTTGCGTCGACGTGGCGCGAGGGCGATGAGGCGGCGCAGCTTCCTGCAGCGCGGCGGTACTCGTTCTACAACGGCCTTGCGGGCACGGCCTTCGCGCTTACAGAGACATGGAAGGCCACGGGCGATGCGCGCTACAAGGACGCTGCGATTGCCATCACGGACAAGCTGGTGGAGGCGGCGCAGCCGGCGGGTGCAGGGATTGCGTGGTCTAGCTCGCCGGGTGTTGGAGCCGATGGCGGCGTGGTGCTGTACCTGCTCTACGCGGCGAATGCGCTGGAGCGCGGAGACTATCGCATCGTGGCGAAGAAGGCCGGCGAGCGGATTGCGGAGCTGGGCGAACGGAGCCCGCAGGGAGGTACGCAGTGGCGTGGCGGACCACCGCCGAAGGGCTTGCCTGCGGACACGTACTTTCCTAACTTCGAGATGGGAACAGCAGGGATTGCGTATGTGTTGGCGAGGCTGTTCGAAGAGACGGGCGATGCACGTTACCTCGATGCAGCGAAGAGTGGAGCGGAGCACCTGCAGAACATCGCGGTGGTGGACCATGACAGCGCGTTGATTCCGTATCGTCTGCCGGACCTGGCGAACATCTACTACCTGGGTTTCTGCCATGGGCCTGCGGGATCGGCGCGGCTGTTCTATCAGCTGCATAAGATCACGAAGCAGGATGCCTATCTTGAGTGGACGGAGAGGCTGGCGCATGGCGTGATTCGCAGCGGGATTCCGGACACGCAGACGCCGGGCTACTGGAACGTGGTGTGCCAGTGCTGCGGCTCGGCGGGTGTGACGGACTTCTTCCTGGGGCTGTGGGCCGCGACGGGCAAGGATGAGTATTATGCCTTCGCCAACAAGGTGGCGGAGCAGACGCTGGGGCAGCATTCGAACCTGGATGGCAAGGGCTATCGCTGGTACCAGGCATGGACAAGGGTGAAGCCGTGGGACGTGAACGCGGAGACGGGGTACTCGATCGGCGCATCGGGCGTGGGATCCGCGTTGCTGCATGCGGCGCTGGCGCAGCAGGGGAGATATGAGGCTATCGTGCTGCCGGACAATCCCTTTCCCGCGAGCCGGCATGAAGATCTCGAAGCAGCACGGCGGCCCATTGAGCTTGAGTTCTTACCTTGAGGTTTCAGTTGGGCGAAGCTGACTTCCGCATTTCGTGCGGGATGAAGGAGCGCCTCTAGGGCTGCCGTCACGAGACGCCCTAGGTCCGCGGCAGCCGCCAACATCTATCAACCCGATATGAGGACAATCCGATGATTCGCACTGCCCATGTTCTACGTTCCATCACATGCGCTGCGGCGCTGCTGGTTCCTGCCATCGTTGCCAGCGCTGAGACGTTGCACTTCAAAGCGGAGCTCAAAGGAGCTTCGGAGGTTCCGGCGAAGGACAGCCCAGGGACGGGTACGCTCACCGCGACGCTGGATACGACGACCAACGAGTTCAAGTATCACGTGGAGTACAGCGGGCTGACGGGCCCGGTGGTGGCGGCGCACTTCCACGGCCCGGCAGTGGCGGGTGCGAACGCGCGGCCCACAGTGCCGGTGAAGATCAGCCCGATTGCCAGCCCCATCGACGGCACCGCGACGCTCACGCCGGAGCAGATCAAGGACCTGGAGGACGGCAAGTGGTACTTCAACCTTCACACCAGTGCGAATCCTTCCGGAGAGGTTCGCGGGCAGGTGCAGAAGAGTGAAGAGTAGCAACGCTGGATTCGTGTGGGCCGGGTTGGCCTTTGCGGCAGCACTTGCTGCTGTGAAGGCTCCCGGCGCCGTGGTGTATGGAGCGCAGTCTGCGGCTGCAGCAGAGAGCACGGTGCGCAACCTGAAGGTGCTGCCGAAGGACATCTCGCCCGTGGAGCTGAACCGGTTGATGCTGCAGTACAAGCAGGGGTTGGGCGTGCCCTGCGGGTACTGCCATGCGGAGACCCAGGAGGGAAGGCCGGATTATGCCTCGGACGAGAACCCGATCAAAGAGACGGCGCGGGTGATGATCGGCATGACGCGGGACATCAACGAGACGTATCTCGCGAAGGTGGGGGACCGCCGGTACGCGGACCCGATTACCTGCGGCAACTGTCACCAGGGGCTGCCGCATCCGCCGGTGTTTACGCCCAAGGCGCAGTAAGCCGCGGGCCTAGGTGAGCGTGCTGCAAGCGTGCTGCGAGGAGATGAGCCTCCGTCCTCGCAGCATTATTCCGTTTCCATGAATGCAGACCCCGGTAAGGAACCGAACCTCGAATGACCGCACGTGCTCTAAGGATTGTCGTCGTTACGCTCGCTGTTGGGAGCCCGTTACTTGTCGCGCAGGGGCCTGCGCCGCAACCTGTGCAATGGAAGGTTGTGCGTGCTGAACGCGGCGCGGGCGGGGCCAGCACGTTCCGTGTCGAGCTCGCGGGCAGCGTTACGCCGGGATGGCACGTCTACGCGCAGCAGGAGCCGGAGAACGGGCCGATACCCTTGCGTGTTGCGGTTGAGGACAGCAGCCGTGCGGAGATCATCGGCACGATCGGCGGAACAGCGCCGACGCGACGCACCGACCCAAGCTTCGAGCTGGAGACCGAGGTGTACCTGAGCGACTTCACGCTGGTGGTGCCGGTTCGATGGAAGCACGAACCGGACACCGGCGGGCCCATCGTACTCAACGTGCGCTACCAGGCGTGCAACGACCACACATGCCTGCCTCCGCGGACGGTCCATCTCTCTGTGCCGCCGAGCTGAGTGGAGGCAGGCGAAGGCCAGCGATGTGGCCAGCTACTTGGGGATGATGGAAGTTGTCGCGGGATGATCGGGTGTGGGACGGGGCGGCAGCGGGGTGAGCGGGGTCTTGCCCTGCGAGCCGTCCATGTCTGCCGGAGCGCTGCTGCGGTGCAGGGCGGCGAACTCCTTGTTCTCGGCTTCGAGCTCGGCCGGGGAGCCATCCACGGAGCCTGGGACGATCCTCGGGCGCGGCTGCGCAGTAAGTGTCTCTTCGTCGGGCGAGTAGCAGGGTGTGATGGTGCAGGGCTTCTCGTTGGTCTTGGTGACGCCGAGAAAGTTGTGGTTGTAGTCGGCCGAGGAAGGCACGAGATAGAAGGTGACGGTTTGCGCGAAGTAACTCTCATCCGTTGTGGGGATGATCCGCGTGGCGTCCGAGCGGAGATAGTGCACGAGATACCACTTGGTGTTGACGGCGCGGTAGGCGGAGAGATCTTCGAGGCGCACATCGAAGCCGGTGGCGTCTTCCTCTTCGCGGCCGGAGCCGTTGCCGGTGAGCTCATGGTCCTTGGCGGGGTCCTTGACGCCGACGAGGACCAGCTTGCGATCCGCACTTGCCTTCAAGCGCTCGGCGGCTTCTTTCAGGCACGGCAGCGCGCTGTTTTCGATGCGTGCGGGACGGCGTGCGTCCTTGTCGAAGGCGATGGAGCAGACCTCGTCTACACCGGCGGGGGGCGCGGGTTTCTGATGTGCCTGGGCCAACGATGGCGTGGTGACGGCGAGGGCTAGCAGGAAGGGAAGCATTGCGAACGGGTTCTTCGCGGAATGTTTGATCTCGAATTTCATTGAGGTCTCTCTTCGTTATGTTGCGGAGGCAGCTTGATACGGTTCCACCGCTGTGAGCCGCACAAGCGCACGGCTTGCAGCGATGGGAGCGTGTCTACTGCGGAATCGATGTCACCGCAGGATGATCCTTGGTGGGCGGCGGAGGCAAGGGAGTCAGCTTGTCGAAGCCGCGCTGTCCATCGGCGCCGATCTTGCCGGGGCCGGGCCCGAGGTGCGGAGCGTCCACGTTGTCTTCTGAGCAGGAGTATTCGTGCACCTCATCGCCGGGCTTACCCAGCAGCCAGGTGCGTTGGTAGTGGACGGGCTCGGTGTAGAACTTGGAGTCGTTGACGACCATCTCGAGATGCAGGTGGCCGGCATCGGGGCGGGTCCAGCGCTCGAGGACATGCTGCGCGTCGCTGTGGGGATTGGCGTTCTCGTCGGCCCAGGTGCGCTCCTGCTTGAAGCCGGTGGAGTCGATGACGAAGGTGTCGCCATCCCAGGAGCCGATCTCTTCGCCGAAGAACGAAGGGTCGGGATCGTCGCTGTGCTTGCTGCCATCAAAGGGCACGAGGCGATAGGTGGTGTACCAGTAGAGGAAGACGGCGTGGTCCTGGCCCTGCAGCAGCTGGAAGGGAAGGCCGCTGGCGTTGTGGCGCGGCAGACCACCGACGATGCAGAGCGCTTCGGGGTCGACGGTGTGCTCGACGTTGTACTTGTGGGCCTTTTCGCCGGCCGGGGTGAAGGGCAGCTTGTAGCCGGGGAAGTCCTTACCGAGATTGCCGACGGGCTTGTCGGCGGGTGCATGCGAAGGGACCCAGTAACCGGAGAGATCGGGGTGTTCGCCGAGACGCGGCGCAGGGCCCTTGGGTAGATCGGCTTCGCTGCGGGAGAAGGGCGAGTTGGAGCGGCCGGTCTCATCGGTGGCGGCCTTGGCGGGCTCCTGCGCATGGATGGCACAGGAGAGCAAAAGTGCAAGCGCGGCTGCGAACGCAGGAGCGCCGAAGTGTGGCTTGAGCCTCAAGCGAAGATCCTTTCTATTCCGTCGAGGACCACACCGCCGCGCGGCGACGACATGCCAATAAAGGCACGCACGTCATCTCACAGATGCGGCAGTGAATGGCAGACGGGGCTTTGGGGGTGAGTGGAGGAGACATGCCGTCACTGCAAGGTGCAGTGAGCGTTCACGCGGTTGTGCTTAGCGACCGTCCTTAGCGACAGGAGCAGCAACAACAGCGGCGTGAACAACGCATCGTGGAGATGCAGGGCATTGCCAGAACGTAACGGATTGTGAGCAACGCGTCAAGCCCTGCGCTTGACATCGAGGGGCCACATGCCTACATTGCGAATATGCTCTTTCTCGCAGTCGCGTTTTGTTGTTGCTGTGCACTCCTCGCTGGAGTGGACGGCTTCGGTGCGCGTCCGGCTGTGAGGCGTGTGGTTCCTGCGATACGCAGGAGACCGCGCGCGTAAGCGGCTCGGCCGCAACACATCGAAGGCCCGCTCCACTCGGAGCGGGCCTTTTCGTTTGTCCCAAAGACTCTCCTGATCATTCAAGCCCTCAATTCTTACAAAGGAACTGACATGAAAGCCAAGTTCGCGATGTATCCGCTTGCCGTAGCCGCACTGATCTCTGCAGTGCCTGCTTACGCGCATCATTCCTTCGCCGCCGAGTTTGACGGCACCAAGCCCACTCGCCTGGTCGGCAAGATTACGCGTGTGGAGTGGACGAATCCGCATTCATACTTCTACGTGGACGTCATCGACCCGAAGGGAGGCAAGTCAACGAACTGGGGTTGCGAGGGCGCTGGCCCTGGCGCACTCAGCCGCCGCGGATGGAAGAAGGGTGATCTCAAGATCGGCGACCAGATCGTCGTCGATGGTTACCGCGCGAAGGACGGGTCGCATCTCATCGATGCTCGTCGCGTGACCTTCCCTGACGGCCGTTCCGTGTACGGCGGAAGCCCCGGTGATGGTGGCCCTGGCGACAACGGCACGGATCAGGGCAACCTCCCTGGCTCAAACAAGAAGAGCTAGGATTTGCTGGCTGCCGGCGTCGTCTCTCCTGCGGCGCCGGCGATTTTTCCCCATGGTGTTTCTCTCGATGACCGAACCCATTCTCAAGCATGTCTGCCAGGTCTTCTACGACTCGCACTTTGGCACCGCCATCCGTGAGTCCGACAACTCGTTCTCCATCATTGAGTCGGTGCATGTGCTGGCTATCACGCTGCTGGTGGGGACTATCTCGATCCTCGATCTCCGCATGCTTGGTCTGGTTCTGTGTGAGATTCCTGTGACGCGCATCGCACGCGCCGTCTTCCCCTTTACATGGGCGGGCTTCGGTGTGATGTTCGTGAGCGGGTTTCTGCTGTTCTGGGCGGAAGCTGCAAAGAACTACGTGAATCCCGCCTTCCGCGTGAAGGTGATCCTGCTGCTTCTGGTTGGCTTGAATCCGCTTCTCTTCCACACGTCCGTGTACCGGCGAGTGACCGAATGGGAGCACGAACATCGCTCGCCGTGGAGAGCACGTGCGGCGGCGCTTGCCTCGCTCACGTTATGGAGCGGGGTCATCGTCGCTGGACGGGCCATCGCGTACTTCTAACGCCGCTACAGGAAGGATTGTTTTGCTTTCACCGCAGCATTGGTTCACGGCCCTGGCGCAGTCTGCGCTTGGACACTACATGCAGACGAGCCAATGGGCCTTCGCGATTACGGAGATGGTCCACCTGCTCGCACTCGCTGCGCTCGGCGGCTCGGTGCTCTTCATTGACCTCAGGCTGCTTGGCGTGGTGCTCAAGAAGGAATCAGCCGCGGGGATCAGCCGAGACCTGGGACGTATCCTGCTCGTGAGCCTTACCGTGATGATCGTATCCGGCATAGGCCTGCTTTCGGAGGAGGCGATGAAGTGCTACTTCAGTCCTGCCTTCCGTTGGAAGATGGCCCTGCTGGCTGCGTCCGTGGTGTTCTACTTCACGTTGCATCGGCGAGCCGTGCAGCTTGCTGCAACCGGCGCCGCTGATTTGTGGCAGCGCACGATCGCAGTCATCTCGCTCACACTTTGGCTTGGAGTGGGTGTTGCCGGGCGGGCCATCGGTCTTGTATGACTCGCTTGCGGAGAGCACGAGGGAATGGCATTACCGGAATTGGTCGAAATGACCATAAATCGGCGTGGCTCTTCTCGGCGAGGGCGAGCTTGCGCAACACCGAGGGGCGGTGGGGCGCAGTTTCCTGCTTCGGAAGGTGGTTGTAGGTGTGATGCCGTTTCTCTTCGGCTGCTCTCAAATTATGTAAGTCATCGGGCAGGAGAAACAAGTCGATTGGGAGCGCCTTGGACATACCCTGTCTGGAGCCGCTGAAATAATTTTCGCCATTCGCACGTCACGACGCCGCCAGAGCACAGTGCATCGCTTTCCCAGCGAGCCGGATTTGCCGAAGTCGAGATTGCAATGAGTGTCGGGCCGTACGCCCAGATCACCACCAACCGACGGGCGTCTGAGTCCCGCGCCACCGTGGAGTTCTCGAGGGCCTGATGCTCTCATCGCCCCCCTTGTCGATCCTGTTCGCAGACATTGACAACTTCGAGCCGCGTAACGAATTGCAAGGTCGTGCGGCCGGGGATGCTGCCCTCAGGACGATCGGCGCAGTCCTGAACTCTGCAATCCGTGTGACTGAGCTTGCGCCAATCTTGCGGAGAGGAATTCGCATTCCTGTTGTCCAACATGTCTGCGGAGGCGCGATGGAGCTAGCGGTTCGAGTTTCGTCTACGTTGCGCCAAGCTGAGCACGGCCCGTTAACCCTTAACGGTAAGCATCGGGATCGCAACACTTGACGATCGCGCAGGCTCGACGGAAGCGCTGATTTCATTTGCCGATGCGGCAATGTACGCTGCGAAGGGAAACAGGAAAGATTGTGCCCTGCATCGCGTTGCGCTGCTTGTGAGCGCTTCACGGCCTGTCGCGCAGCATCCGATTCCAACGTATCCGATGATATTCAGACAAGGCGCGAATCTGCAGCGCGAAACAGATGACATCACTTTCCGTGGTACTCGGAATTGCGCAGATCCGAGCTTAAATCAACACACTCAGTGGGGCTTTCCTCGAACGGATCTGGGTCTGTCAATTCGTGTCTTCATCGCTGCTCCCGCTAGGGAGATCCGTCGCTCCCATGATCGTCTCCGTCTCGCGAATCTGGGGGCTCTAGCGCCGTTCGACGAACTGCGCTACTCTCGGGGTGCGGGAGCCGAGCTGATCCTCGCTATTCAATAACCGGATCGAACTATGCCCCAAGCTCAGATGTGTCCCGATTGTGGAACGAGTGGCGCAGTGCGATCACGACGCCGATTCTACGAGAGAATTCTCTTCTTTCTGAAGCCATTTCGTTGCCCTGGATGCGACCGCCGCTTCTACGTTCGAGATGCGAGTTGAATCGCCCGAGCGCGCGCGAACCCAGCTCGAGCGTCTCTCCCTGAAGCCGATCGGTGTTCCGGGCGTGCTCTTCGGCCGTGATCTCGATCCCCATCGCGGCTCGACCGTTGGGGAGCTTCTGCATGAAGGCAATCAGGTGCGTGCTCGGCTTCAGCGAGGCCCTGGCGACTTAAGCTAACGCCGAAGTGGGGAGCTTGCATGCAGCCCGTAGCCTTCTCCGCGCGAACGGCTGCCTCAGGATTTCCGGAGATCTGTTGCGAGTGCTATCGTCTTGTGCGATGGCACCAACTGCAAAGAACGCGCTGAAGCCACTGAAAGCAAGGAACGCGATGTATTGCGGGGTCTTACTTGTCTCGGTCTTCTTTGCCTTCGGGGCAGTAGGTCAGCAGACCGCGGACTCTGCCTTCAGTGCGGGGCAGGCTGCCCAGGCGCGCGGTGACCGCACCGGAGCCGCGCGCCAGTTTGATCTGGCCGTGAGGCTGTACTCCCAGATGGAGTCGCAAGCTGAAGTGCAGCATCGGTCGCTTCGGGGTGACACCTTACAGCGCTACGCCTTTGCTTTGGCGATGCTTGGCCGCTCGGATGAAGCGACCAGGGAGATGAAGGCTGCCTCCGCCGCCGACCCGAATAATGCGACCCTGCATGACAGCGTTGGCTCTCTCTACGCCCAGCAGCGAAAGTGGGCGCAAGCGCAGGTGGAGTTCGCAGCGGCCTCGCACCTGATGCCTGCAAACGCTGAGATGCACCTTCACCTGGGGCTGGCGATGCGAGCGCAAGGTCAGGCCGTCGGGCTCAAGGAGATAGAGCGAGCCTCGAAGCTGGATCCAGCCAATGACGCCATTGCCCTGCAGTATGGACTCGCTCTGTCTGCATCGGGGGACGATGCCCAGGCGATCCCGGTTCTCCGCAAACTTCAGGCCAAGGATCCTGCGAATATCGAGCTCATGTACGCACTCGCTCTGTCATTGCAGCGGACAGACCGAGCGGTGGAGGCAGTCGCTCTGTTTCAGAAGGTTGTCAAAGCACAGCCTGGCAACGCGGATGCAATGACAAACCTAGGCATGGGCCTGGCCCAGGAACGCCGCGCCAGGGAAGCTGTGCCGATTCTGCAGCGTGCTGTGGCCCTTGCGCCCCAGAACGTGACCGCGAGGGAAGATCTGGCTGCAGCGTATGTGCAGTTGAACCAGTTTGGGGACGCGGTTACGGAATTGCAGCGCGCCCTTCGACTCGCTCCGGAGATGTCGCAGCTGCATTACGATCTGGGGCTTGCCTACAAGATGGAAGACGATGCCATGCACGCAACTCCAGAGCTGGAGCGAGCGGAAGCGCTCAACCCCAGGGCTCCGGAAGCACCGCTGGCGCTGGGAATGCTCTATATGCAGGCGGGACGTTACGCGGACGCTGCACGGGAGTTGCAGACTTCTCTCGCAATGCGGCCGCAGAACGGCGATTGCTGGGCCACCCTGGGCAGTGTGTACATCAAGCTCGACAAGCTTTCCGACGCCGAGCTGGCGCTGCACAAGGCGATCGCGCAACTGCCGAAGCAACCGGACCCTCATCTCACTCTGGCCTCGGTGTATGCCAAGGAAGGCAAGAGCGCGGACGCCGTGGCCGAGCGCAAGCTGGCCGCAGAGTTGATGCGGACCAACATGAACCGTCAGCGCGCGGAGGTGGCGACACACTCTGGGGAATCGCTGCTGAAAGGCGGTGACGCGGCCGGCGCGGTGGTGCAATTCAAGGATGCACTGGGATTCGATTCCAACTATAAGGCTGCACATGAAGGACTTGCCCGAGCCTATGACGCACAGGGGAAGCGGTCTGATGCCGCTGCCGAGCGGGCCAGGGCGAAAAGCTCTTCGGAGACTTTCTAGCTGACATGACAGTTCGCCCAGATGGGCGTGTACATCTTCATGACAGCCTCGCTATAATCCGCACCGATGCTGAAGCCAGGACAAGGTCGTGTTCGCAGGTACACGCTGGCGTTGGCCTTGGGAGCCGGTCTTAGCATGCTGGTGTGGTCGAGCGCTTCGAGGCTGCGCATCGCACACGCCGCTGAAGATCCTGTCACAAAGCAACAGACCGAGCGCAAGGTTTACGCCGACGGCGTGCGACAGACCTATCTCTACATCGCTGCAGGCGCCTCCGAAGCGGTGTATGGAAAGGGCAAGCTGGCGTTGCCTGGCAATGCCGCGATAGAAGGCGGCGACTTCATCCCATCGACGGCCTTCCCGACGGCAGAGTACTGCGGACATTGCCATCAGGAGGCGTACGCGCAATGGCGGCAGGCGCTTCATTCGAACTCGTTCCGGACGCCGTTTTATCGGACCAGCGTCAACCTGCTGATTCACGAGAAGGGCATTGCCTTTGCGCGGCACTGCGACAGCTGCCACAACCCCATCGCGGTTGTTTCAGGATCTCTGGACGCTCATGCCACGGCGGACAGGAGCTTTGACCGCGATGGCCTGACCTGCATGACCTGCCACTCGATTCAACAGGTGGACAGCAAGCTTGGCAACGGCAGTTACGTGCTGGGCGTCCCGGCAGTGATGGTGGATGCGGATGGGAAGCGCATCCCCGGCATGGTGCCCGATGCGGAGATCCTTGCTCACCTGGATCGTCACTCCCAGGCGGTGATGCAGAAGATCTATCAATCGCCGGAGTTCTGCTCCGCGTGCCACAAGGCGAACCTGCCCGTGATGCTGAACGACTACAAGTGGATCAGAGCCTTCAGCGCGTACGACGAATGGCAGGGCTCGAAGTATTCCAAGCAAAATCCTCTGGTCTTCTACACGGCGGACTACACGACGTGTCAGGGCTGCCACATGAAGCGTGAGGCCATCATGCTGCGGGAGCCAGGCGCGAAGCGAGGCATGTTTACATCGCACCGTTGGCTTGCCGGAAACACCGCCGTTCCCTTCTACATGGGATTCGACGAGCAGCTGAAGCGGACGACCGAGTTCCTGCAGTCCGGCAACTTTCTCAACGTGGATATCTTTGGGATGAAGACCTCCGGGACGGATGCATTGCAGGCGCCGCTCGGATCTGTTCCGTTCAAGGTCGATCCCGCGAAGACGCTGGAGACCTACGTGGTCATCCAGAGCAAGGCGATCGGCCACTCATTGATCCCCGAGGTGCGTGATCTCTATGAAGCCTGGGTCTCCTTCAAGGTCACCGACGCGAAAGGAAAGACGGTTTACGAGAGCGGCTACCTGCGGCCGGATGGAACGCTCGAACCTGGCGCGCATAGCTTCACGAATCGACCGGTGAACTCGGCCGGTGACTTTGTGGACAACCACAGGGTCTGGACGATCCACTCGGTTGCCTACGATAACTCGATTCCGGCAGGGCGCTCGACCCTGGTGCGGTACCGCTTCCGAGTTCCGGACGGGGTGCAGTGGCCCATCACCGTGAGGGCTGCGGTCGAATACAGGCACCTGCGCCAGAGCTATCTGAACAATGTTCTTGGGGAGGGCCACCCTGCGTACCCGGTCGTCGAAGTGACCTCGCGCAGCCGAGTGATCAACGCTGGAGACAACAGCGTGACGCCGGCGCTGGCGACCGACAATCCTGACTGGATGCGCTGGAACAACCTTGGCATATCGTATTTGGATCAATTGCAGTACGCGGAGGCTATGGATGCGTTTGAGCACGTAACCAGGCTCCGGCCCGACTACAAGGATGGCTTCATCAACCTTGGTCTCAATGACATCGAGTGGGAGAAATATGCCGACGCCCGGGCGCCTCTTGAGAAGGCACTCGCGCTGGCCCCGCACGATGCGCGAGCGCTCTACTACCTGGCGCTGGTGGAACGTCGCGGGCACCACCCGGAGCAGGCGATCGCAGATCTCGAAGAGGTGCTGTCGCAGTATCCGCGGGCACGTGACGCATTGCGGGAGTTGGGCATCAGCTACTACCAGCAACATCGCGCCGAAGAGGCCGTGGCGACGTTCAAGAGATTACAGAACGTTGATCCGGACGACCTTGCTGCTCACTATAACTTGGCGGTGCTCTATCGGCGACTCGGGATGAAAGCCGAGGCGCAAAAGGAATCCGCCCAGTATGCGATGAAGTGGATCGATCCCGGGGCACCGACGTACTCCCTGGAGTATCTGCGCAAGCATCCCGAAATCTCCAATGAAAGCGTGCCATGGCATGTCCACGCCGATGACGCGCACGAAATGAGCACCGCCAAGGCAGGAGCCCAGTGATTGAACAGAACCGCAGGAGCTTTCTCAAGTCACTGAGTCGAACGGCCCTGGTACTGCCATTTGCGGATGTTCTCGCGCTTGCAGCTCCTCCTCAGCAGCAGGCTCCGATCAAGGTGGGTCCCCAGGAGCGGAGCTACGATGCGAGGCCTGCGCCGCCGCCAACGAGTGGGCCCAAGTCTCCCATCGAAGGCACACCGCTCGGGATTAGCTTCGTGGACGTGGCGGCTAGTTCTGGCCTGAAGCTGGAGACCATCTACGGCGGAAAGTTCACCAACAAGTACCTGCTCGAAACGACCGGCTGCGGGTTGGCCTTCTACGACTACGACAACGATGGCTGGCAGGATCTGTTCCTCGTCAATGGATGGCGGCTCGAGGGCTTCCCGGAGGGCAAGGAACCGAGATGCCATCTGTTCAAGAACAACCGTGATGGCACCTTCACCGACGTCACGGCGGGCTCAGGGCTTGAGCACAAGACTGGCTGGGGACAAGCGTGTTGTGTCGGGGACTACAACAACGACGGCAACGACGATCTCTTCGTTACCTACTACGGACAAAACGTGCTGTATCGCAATAACGGAAATGGCACCTTTACTGACGTCACGGCGAATGCTGGACTCTTGCAGCCCGGCCCGAAGATCCGTTGGAACACAGGCTGCACCTTTGTGGACTACAACAAGGATGGGCACCTGGATCTCTTCGTCGCCAACTACGTGGACTTCGACCTGAAAACAGCGCCCAAGCCGGAGGACGGCCCCTGCACCTACAAAGGGATGCTCGTGGCCTGTGGTCCGCCGGGGCTGCCGGGTGGACGCAACATCCTCTATCGCAACAACGGTGATGGCACCTTTACCGATGTCAGCGAGAAGTCCGGTATGTGGACCGCGATCGGTACCTACGGCCTAAGCGTCGCGGCTTCGGACCTGGATAACGATGGCTGGCCGGACATCTATGTCGCCAACGATTCCGCTCCCGCGACGCTCTACCAGAATCAGCATGACGGCACCTTCAAGGACATTGCGATCGAAGCCGGAGCCGCGCTCTCAGCGGAGGCCAAGCCGCAGGCTGGCATGGGTGTTTCTATTGGGGACTACAACCGCGACGGCAACATGGATGTCGTGAAGACGAACTTTGCAGGCGATACCGACTCCCTCTACACCAACCTCGGCGAGGCCGTCTTCGAAGACCACACGTATCCTGGAGGACTTGGCGAAAACACGCGTCTTCTTGGATGGGGAGTCGGGTTCTTCGACATGGATAACGATGGCTGGCCGGACATTCTGATGTCGAACGGTCACGTCTACCCCGAGGTCGACAAGTCCAAGGCCGACCTGAAGTATGCGGAGCATAAATACCTCTACCGGAACCTGCAGAACGGGCGGTTTGAGGATGTCACGCTGCAAGGCGGCCCAGGCATCCTGGAGGACGCACCTGCGCGCGGTTGTGCCTTCGGGGACTACGACAACGATGGCGACATTGACGTCGTCGTGAACTGCATCAACTCGGTGCCTCAGCTGCTTCGTTGCGACTCAACTCTCAATCGAAACTGGATCAAGATCAAGCTGGTTGGAACAAAGTCGAATCGCACCGGCATCGGGAGTCGCGTGATCGTGACCGCAAAGACGCAGGCTGCCGCAGCGAAGCCTCTCCAGCAGACCGACGAGCTGCGCAGTGGTGGAAGCTACTTCTCGCAGAACGATCTCCGCATGCACTTCGGACTGGGAGAGGCGAAGACGGTTGATATGGTCGAGATCCGCTGGCTTAGCGGACAAGTGGATAAGCTGACAGGCCTTCAGGCCAATCATCTCTACGTGATTCAGGAGGGCGGAAAGATCCTGTCGAGCGGTCCCCTGACACCTGCAGCGCGTGCTCATGACGGAAAGTCCACGGAGAAGACATCCTAGTGTGGCGACTCTGCCTGCTCGTGCTGCTGCTCCCGCTCTGTGCCCAGGCGCATGCGCAAGCAGCCTGCCCCTGGATGACGAACGGTACCGCCGCCAAGGCGTTAGGAGGAGATGTAACCGTCATCGTGCGCGTCTCGGGGGGAGCGGGCACATGCGACTTCCTGCGGGACGCAGGAAAGGGCTCCGAAGGACGCACGCCTGAAGAGAGTGATCGGCTCATGATTCAGGTAAGCCCACTGCCGCCGAAGGAATGTGTCACCGGAGAGCCCGTCGTCGGCATCGGGGAAGATTCCCTGTACTGCACGAGTACCTTTGACGGCATGCAACGTGAGATCATCCGCGGGCGGGTCAGGGAGACTTACTTCGTCGTAATCCTGTCCTCGGACACGAAGGGTGCCACTTCCAGAACCACCGCACGAGCCAACCTGGAGCAAGCCGCGGAACAGATCGCTGGCAACCTGTTTTGAGCCCTCTCCGCTGAAAGCTGCCCCCCCTCGTAGTTCATGTCGAGGAGGTATCTGGTGAGTTTCAAGTTCCATCAAGAGGTTGTTTTCCGCCATCGTGGGCCTATATGCCGGACTCCCCCGATCCTTGTGACTGTCGTTGTTCCCCTCTGGTGCCAACACGAGCGCCAAACCCTCTCGCTTGCTGATCTGCAGAATGAGATTGCACACGCAGCCAGTCAAACTTGCGCGCTAAGGCACTCGCTACCGGGTGGATGTTCGGGCTTAGGCTTTGATCGAGGAGTTTGCTGAAATGAGGGTGGTCTTCGATGCCTCGAATGACCCGGCGAATCTCTCCCCGCTTCTCCAGTAGGTGAAGCCCGGAATCCCCAATTGCGGCCTCCCCGTGATCCACGGACAGTCGATTCCTGCCCGGTCAGGATTTTGGTCGCAAATCGGTAGCATTGAGCACCGATTGGGCCGTTTCCGCTGACGGAGCCGGTATAAGTTCCTTGCCGTAAACAAAACGCCTATATTGCCGTTCATGTTACGGAAGCACCTTTAGCTGTTCCCCCACTCTCTTGACGTGAATCCAACTTCTTGCGTCCACTCGGTCGGCAAAGGAGCGCTGGGACTGGCTATCCATGAATCGAGAGATGAAACGTCAGTCAGGCAAGACCACTGGAAAGGAAAATACAAACGTTGCTCCCTCCCTTGGGGTCGGTTCAAAACGTAGTGTGCCCCCGGAGCGCGTCACAACCAGATCTGCAATGGCCAGCCCCAGTCCGGAGCCATAAGGCGAACTCTCTGGCTTTTCGTTTCCGACGTAGAAGCGATCGAAGATACGGCCCGCGGACTTGGTCGGGATACCTGGCCCCTGATCCTCGATCAACAGTTCGACCATTGAGGGGCTGCCATTGGCGATGAACGTTGCGACAGTGACGGTGCCGCCTGCAGGCGAGAACTTGACTGCATTGTGGAGGACGTTGAGGATCGCGAGCCGCAGCAAACTCCGGTCACCAAAGATCCGGCTCTCCCTTTCAGCTGGGTTCTGCTCGATCAAGCGAATTCCGCGATCCTCGGCCAGGACCTCTAGCACGCCGATCACCTCTCTTATGAGGGGCTGCAGGAGGAACACAGCCTGGTTGTTACTAAGTTGCGTCGCCTCAGCTCGAGCGAGTAGCAGAAGGCTTTCGATCGTAGAGCCTAAGCGGCTCGTCTCTTCCAGCATGCTGCTTAGTGTGTCGCGATATTGCTCCACGGATCTGGCCTGCTGTAACGCGACTTCACCGGTGGCGCGGAGGGCGGCGAGCGGTGTGCGGAGTTCGTGGGCAGCATCCGCGGTAAAACGCTGTAGCTGGGTGAACGCCGCTTCCAGCCGCTGCAGTAGGGCATTGAAGACATTTGCCATCTGCCCAAGCTCGTCGTTGCGATCGACAGTAGGCAGGCGGTCGTGGAGGTCATGTGCTGTGATGCGCTCGGCGTGGGAGATCATCTCGCCGAGGGGTTTGAGCGCACGCCCCGTTACGGCCTGCCCGATCGCACCCGCAAGCAACAAGGCGAGGGGGACTGCGAGCAATAACAGCAACAGGAACTGGCGCATCCGCGCGTGGAACGGATCGAGGCTATACGCGAGACGGATGACGAAAAGCCGCTGTCCCATGCCGTGGATGTGACTTACGAGGAAGACGTGCGTCCCATCGGTGAGCGTGAAGCGCCGCTCGTCGAATCCATGCTCACCCTCCGCGGGCAGTAATGCACCTCCGAGAGACATGCCATGAAGCGTGGGGCTTCTGTAGACGAGAGTATCTGAGGCCGCGTCACGAACCTCCAGCATGCGATCGACGAGCAGGTGTGACTGCGGACGAGAGAAGTAGTCCTGGTGCAACTGGAGTTGGCCATGTGTGTCGAAGTACAGCAGCCCTTCCACCGTGACGATGTCCTGCACCTCGTCATGCAGCATCTGCCGGGTAAGCACGGCACTCTGAAAGGCGAAGACCAGAGCGGCATAGACCAGCAACAGGACGCCGAGCACAGAGAGGTAATAGAGGGTAAGCCGCGACCTCAACGTGGTCGCTCTGGGTAACTTCATGCCTGCGGCTCCCGCAGGCAGAAGCCAACCCCGCGCACCGTCTGCAGCAGCTTTACGCGGAAAGGATCGTCGATCTTCCTGCGCAGCCTCGCCATCTGCACATCGATGACGTTGTCGATGGGAGTGAAGCGTGAGGTTTCGCGCCATACATCGCGAGCGAGCATCTCTCGGGAGACCGTTCGTCCGCAGTTGCGCGCGAGATAGAGCAGCAGATCGAACTCTCGCGCCGTCAGCTCCAGGTTTGCATTCCCCCGCGATGCCGTGCGGGCCTTGATGTCGAGCAACAGGTCGGCGATTCGCTCGGTCGAACTCTCTCGGGCAGGCAGCAGGCGCCGCAGAAGGGCATCAATCCGCGCCAGCAGCTCCGCGAAGGAGAATGGCTTGCCCAGGTAGTCGTCTGCGCCTGTGGTCAACCCGGACACGCGGTCCTCGACCGTATTGTGCGAGGTCAGGATCAGCACACGGACATCGACGCCTTCTTCGCGAATCTGGCGAAGAATCTCAAGCCCGTTACGGTGCGGCAGCGTGAGGTCGAGCAGGAGAAGATCCGGCCGTAGGCGATGGACGAGGAAGAAGCCTTCCTCGCCGGAGGAGGCAGTGGTTACCTCATAGCCAGCCGACTCGATGCCGGAGACGAGCGCCTCGGTGAGCTTTCGGTCGTCTTCGATAATCAGGATCTTCGGCCGCGCTGCAGTCATGGAGTTCCCGTCTATCAACATCATTTCTCAGGCTGCGAAGAGAGACAAGGCCGACGGTGAAAGATGTCAGGAAGTCGTCAGGCTATGTAAGGCGGCGAGATGGTCCACTCCGGCTAAGAAGACTGGAGGTCCTCATGACCACACGTTTCGTCGCTTCCTCGTTACTCGCCGGTGCCGCGATCACAGCCGTCGCGCTTGGGGCAGCAACACCCACGCTGGCTCAGACGGCAAACAACTCCTCTCCTGCACCGGAGCTACCCGCGCGCACAACTATTCCTATCGTCTTCACTCGCACCGTCTCCGCGGGGAACGCTCACCCAGGCGACGTAGTCGAGGCGCGCACGACGCAGCCGGTGCACCTGGCCGGGGGCAGTGCGATTAAGAGTGGAGCGGTGATCCGTGGCCACGTAGTGACCTCGAGCAGCTTCGCGTATGACAAGACTCCCTATGCGCGGCAGAGGCCGGCGGTGCTCGCAATTCAGTTTGACAGCCTGAACCTCGGCGGGAGCGCCCTGCCATTGCGCGTGGTGGTTCGCGCGGTGGCGAGTCCCATCGCCACGAACGATGCATTGACTTCTGGCCCGTCCGACATGGACCCACTCCGCACGCTGAAGCTGGTCGGAGGCGATTTGCTGACACCTTCGCAGAAAGAGGTCACCAATGCCGAGGGCGATGTGGTCGCGTATCAGCATAAGGATGGCGTGTATGCACACTTGATCGCGAATGGACGCTGCGATGGAGGCGAGGACGAGGTGCCTATGGGTGTGTTTTCCGCCAATGCCTGCGGCCTTTACGGCTTTGGCGATGTGGCTGCGACGGAACTTGGCTCGGCGACGGTGCCCTCACAGATGACGCTGGTGTCAACGCATACCTCGCCCAAGCTGTGGAAGAACACGAGCGCGCTGCTCGAGGTACTTCCGGCGCGGTCGCGCTAAAGCTGATGGTAGCCACTCTTCGACTGCTGGTGCTCACGCTGCCCATCTGCACGGTTGCCGCCTCTTGCGCGCAGACGGAGGTACCAGTGAGCAGCACTTTGACGCTGGCACACGCTGAGGCCATCGCACTCGCGCATCAGCCCGCCATGCTTGCGGCCCAGCTGCGTTCACAAGCTGCAGCGGAGCGGACGCGGGAGGCGCGCTCAGGACTGTTGCCGACCGTGGTGTTCAATGCTTCGGGTGTTCGTGTAGCGGATGCCGGGACGTCCACTGCGGCGGGGAACATCACGACGTCCTCGATCTCGGGCCGTTTTGCTTATGGAGCGAATCTTTCGCAGCTGGTGACGGATTTCGGACGCAAGCATGCTCTCGTGGAAAGCTTGCATGCGAGCGCTGGGGCACAGGCCGAGATGGCCACACTCTCGAGAGCGCAAGTGCGTCTCAACGTGCGGGAGAGCTACTTCGCGGTGCTCGGTGCGGAGGCCGTTCTGCGGGCGGCGCAGGCTGCACTGGACAGCCGCCGGCTTGTAGTGCGGCAACTCACCGCCCTGACGCAAAGCGAGCTTCGGTCCACACTGGATCTGAACTTCGCGAACGTGCTTGCGAGCCAGGCGGAGCTCGCGGTCGTGGAGGCGCAGAGCAACGTTGTTCAGGCACGTACCCATCTCGCCACGGCCATGGGACAGGCCCAGGAGGTGAGCGCGGCGCTCGAGGACATTGCGGCGACTTCGCAGCCGCTTCCCCCGCTTCCCGAGGGCCTGCAACACGAGGCTCAAACACAGCGTGCGGACTTGAGCGCGGCGAAAGACGAATCGCGCGCCGCCACGGAGTACGCGGCTGCTGAGAAGCGGCTCGACCGGCCTACGCTGAACGTGCTGGCGGCGGCGGGGCAGGTCCCATTTCACGATCACACGCTGAAGGATAATTACGCCGCTGCCGGCTTCAACCTCAGCATCCCCGTCTTCAACGGGGGCTTGTTTGCGGCTCGCCGCCGGGCAGCGGAGCTGGAAGCAGGCGCCCGTGTTGAAGACGAGCAACAGGTCTCGCTTGTTGTGAACGAGCAGGTGCATGACGCGTGGCTGCATGCCGATGCCGCCTATCGCACCCTCGATGTAACCGCGCGGCTGGTCGCACAAAGCCGCGAAGCGCTTCGACTGGCGCAAGACCGCTACGACGCCGGTCTTGGTTCGGTCGTCGAGCTTAACGAAGCCCAGCTCAACGAAACCTCCGCGGAGATCAGTGCAGCTTCCGCGGTCGACACCTACCTCACCCGTCGCGCCGAGCTCGACTTCGCGGCTGGACTTCTCAACTGACCTCATGACCCCTACGCTCAGAAGCTACGCCATTCTCCCGCTGCTCGCGGCCGCTGTGACGCTCACCTCTTGCCGGCAGCCTCTGCCGCCGGCCGCAGCTGTGCCGGTGGTGCCGGTCGCAACCGTGGGTCTCGCGACGCTGAGCAACGATCTTTCCGTGACCGCCGAGTTTCGTCCCTACCAGGCTGTCGACGTGATGTCCAAGGTTGCGGGCTACGTTCGCAACATCAACGTGGACATCGGTGACCAGGTCCGGAGTGGACAGGTGCTCGCGACGCTTGAGGTTCCGGAAATGCAGAGCGATGTCAGTCGTGCGAAGGCCGGAGTCGCTGCAGCCGAAGCCAACGTCGCCACAGCGCAGACAGCGATCGACCGCGCCCAGGCTCAGACCAACATCGCGGCGCTTTCGTACCAGCGGATCCAGGCGGTTGCCATGAAAGACAAAGGCCTGGTACCCCGGCAGGAGGTCGACGTAGCGCAATCGCGGCAGTTGGAGGCCGCAGCTCAGCTCGCCAGCGCGCAGAGCACACTGCAGGCCGCACAGCAGTCCGGGCTGCAGGCGCAACAGGAATATGCACGCACGCAACAGATGTTCGAGTACACCATCATCCGTGCGCCTTTCGCTGGTGTCATCACCAAACGGTATGCGAACACGGGAGCGATGATTCAGGCTGGCACCGCGTCGCAGTCGCAGGCAATGCCGGTCGTCACGCTTGCGCAGGATAGCCCGCTGCGTCTCATCCTTCCTGTGCCCGTCACGGACGTGGCCTTAATTCGCGATGGCCAGATGGCGGATGTCGTTGTTGCCAGCCTGCATCGCACGCTGCACGGCACGGTCACGCGCTCTGCCGACGCCATCTCGACTTCAACGCGCACGATGGATACCGAGATCGATGTGCCGAATGTTGACGGCTCTCTGATCCCCGGCATGTATGCCGAGGTGCATCTGCATCTGGCCGCGCGCCCTGATGTGCTCAGTGTTCCCCTCGATGCAATCGACGGGTTGGGGACCTCCGTCGAGCAGGCATATGTGGTTCGGGACGGCATCGTTCACCTGGTTACGGTGACCACCGGGCTACAGACCCCAAGTCGCATTGAAGTGCTCTCGGGCCTGCGCGCTGGCGATGAGGTGATTGTTGGCCGCCATACCGGGCTCTTCGACGGCGAGAAGGTTCAGCCGCAGCCCGCCGGCTACGAAGCCAACCACACATAACGCCAAAGCCACCTAAGCGAGCGCACAAGAATGTCTGGCTTCTCGATCCGCAATCCGTATCTGATCGTCGTCCTCTGCCTGGTCGTGATGATCCTGGGTAGTGTGAGCGTCGGTGGCATGGCCGTCGACATGTTTCCACCCGTGGACCTGCCCGTAGTCGCGGTGGCCACCTTTTACTCCGGCATGCCGCCGCAGCAGATCGAGACCAATATCACGTACCACCTCGAGCGGCAGTTCACGCTTGCCGGCGGCATCGACCACATGGAGTCGCGATCCCTGCCCGGTGTCTCGCTGATCAAGGTGTACTTCCGCAGCGGGACCGATGCGGACGCCGATGCCGCCACCATCTCGTCGCTGGCGATGAGCGATCTCCGCGACATGCCGCCAGGCACCTATCCGCCGATCGTGCTGAAGCAAGACGCGTCTTCCATTCCCGTGGCGCTGGTTCCGCTTTCGGGGTCGGGACTCAACGAATCGAAGCTGAAGGACGTTGGCCAGAACTTCGTGCGCAACCAGCTTGCAAGTGTAGCCGGCGCCAGCGTGACGCAACCGTTTGGCGGACGTTGGCGGCAGATTATGCTCTACGCTGATCCCAACAAGCTTGAGGCCAACCAGCTTTCGCCGATGGATGTCGTGCGCTCGGTGAATGACGCCAACGTGGTGCTGCCTGCGGGCGATGTACAGATCGGGCGCTACGACTACAACATCTACACAAATTCGATGCTGCAGGGGATGAGCGATATCGAGCAGGTGCCATTGAAGATGGTGGGCCAGTCACCGGTTCGTGTGGGGGATGTCGCCACGCCGCAGGACAGCTTTGGCCTGCAGTACAACATCGTGCGCGTCGACGGCCAGCGCGCCGTGTACCTTCCCATCTTCAAACAGGGCTCCGATTCCAACACCATCGCGATCGTGAATGGCGTACGCGAAAAGCTCGCACATCTCGTCGATGTGCCCGCATCGTTGCAGACGCGCGTGGTGTTTGATCAGTCGCGCTTCGTCAAGACCGCCATCACAACTCTCCTTCATGAGGGCGGCGTCGGGCTGTTCCTTACCTGTCTCATGATCCTGATCTTTCTCGGCAGCATGCGCGCAACGATTGCCGTGTTTTTTTCGATCCCACTGTCATTGCTGACAACGTTCCTCGTGCTCAAACTGCTCGGAGGGTCGGTCAATTCCATGGTGCTGGGTGGGCTGGCGCTGGCGCTCTCGCGACTCATCGACAACTCCGTTGTCGTGCTTGAAAACATCTTCCGGCATCTCGAAGAGGGCGAAGATCCGGTGATCGCGGCCGAACAGGGAGGAAAGGAGGTTGCACTGCCGGTGCTTGCAGGCACGCTGACGACGGTTGTCGTCTTCTTCCCCGTCACCATGCTCTTCGGCGTGAGCCGCTTTCTGTTTTCCGCACTCGCGCTGGCAGTGGTCATCTCACTGTTCGCGTCGTATTTCGTTGCGCTCACCGTTGTTCCTCTGTTCTGCGCCCGTTTCATCAAGTCCGCCCACGGAGATGTTGTGCATGAGGACGCCGAGATGGAGCAGGCGTACGCGGCAGATCCTGAGGCCGCGAAGCATCACACCGGTCTGTGGTCGCGGTTCAATGCTGCCTTCACACGTAGCTTTGACCAGCTGCTGCATCGCTACGACGCGCTTGTGGCTCGCGTGCTCCAGGCACCCAAAGCCACGCTGAGCATCTTCGGTGTTGTCTTCGTACTGGGCATGTGCCTCTTTCCGCTGCTCGGTCTGTCCTTCTTTCCGCGCACGGACGCAGGGCAGTTTGTCGTGAGCTTCAAGGCGCCTTCGGGAACGAAGCTCGAGGCGACCGAGCAGGAAGCAGCGCACCTGGAACAGATCGTTCGCCGTATCGTCCCCCCGCGTGACCTCGGCATGACGGTCACAAACATAGGCGTGGACCCAGGCTTCTCCGCGCTGTTTTCACCGAATGCCGCAATGCACACGGGCTTCACTCAAGTGGCTCTCTCACCCGAACACGTTTCCTCGAGCTTTCAGTACATCGATGAGGTGAAGGCCGCGATTGCACGCGAACTTCCAGAACTTCAGACTTTCTACAGTTCGGGCTCGTTGGTGGACGGCGTGCTGAATATGGGGGCGCCGGCCCCGATCGATGTGCGTGTGGAAGGCAACGATACCAATGCAGACTTTGCACTGGCGTCAAAGCTCGCGGCACAGATCCGCGGAGTGCGCGGCGTCGCCGACGTATACATCCCGCAGGACATCGACTACCCCTCCCTGCGCATCGCTATCGACCGCACGCGGGCTGCCGAATTGGGCCTCGCGGAAAAGGAAGTCGTCTCTAATCTCATCACCGCGCTCACGTCGAATCAGATGATCGCGCCATCCATCTGGATCGATCCCAAGTCGGGCAACAACTACTTCCTCACCGTGATGTATCCCGAAGGTCAGGTCAAGTCGCTCGAGGATTTGAAGGCTATCCCGCTGCATGGCGAGCACATCGCGCAGCCCACGCGCCTTGACATGGTCGCAACGATCCAGCAGTTCAACGCACCCACCGAGATGGACCACACACAGATTCGCCGCGTGATGGACATCTATGTACGTCCGCAGAGCGAAGACCTGGGCCGAATATCCAGTGCAATTCGGCGCATCGTCGAAGGCAGCCATCCGCCCCACGGGATCGATGTCGTGCTCACCGGCTCCGTCGCGTCAATGAATGCAAGCTTCCGTAGCTTCGCCATCGGCCTCACCCTCTCCGTACTCCTCCTCTATCTCATCCTCGTCGCGCAGTTCCGCTCGTTCAAAGATCCCTTCATCATTCTGTTGGCGTTGCCACCGGGGATCCTGGGGGCGCTGCTGGCGCTGCTGCTTTGGCACACGACGCTCAATGTGATGTCACTCATGGGCGTTGTGATGTTGGCAGGTATCGCGCTATCGAACTCCATCCTCATCGTCGAGTTCGCGCATACGCTATTGCATCGCGGCCTTAGTGTGCGGGAGGCCATCACCACATCCTGCAGGGTCCGTCTGCGGCCGATACTTATGACCTCGCTGGCGACGCTGATCGGGCTCATGCCCATGGCGCTCAAACTTGGCGAGGGCTCCGAGGCTTACGCGCCGCTCGCGCAGGCACTCATTGGAGGTCTCACTGTATCGGTGGCCTTGACCGTATTTCTCGTTCCCGCGGGCTTCTATCTTGCCTATAGTGGGCGCTGCCTGGCCTCTGATGCAGGTCAATGAGGGGTGCCTCACCCGAGGGCCCGGTTTTTCCTGATAGTACGTATGGTTCGCTATGAGCCGACGATACTCGGCATTTCGCATGCTCGGGTGGGGAACTACGTTCGCGTTTCCATAGACTCGCAGGACGCTACCGTCGAGGGTGATCACCTGCTCCGCGCCGTTGTGATCGAAGTCGAACATGTGATAGACCTCACGCTTGAAGAACAGAGTCGCCGCACCCTCTGGTTCCAGCTTGAAGCGGAACCAGAAGAACGTCCGTTTCCCTGTGCCGTATCAGTCGCCGCGAACAAAGTTCGGATTGCCACTAAGGGGATGCGTGGGCCAGGTCGCAAGCTTACGGCCCGCGTTGTCGAACCAATAGAGCTGAGCCCCCAGGCCCCCGCCTATAGCAATCTGACCGCCGGGAGAGTATCCCAAATGAAATTGTTTCAGCAAGAGAAAAGTCGCGTCCCGTCCGGATTTCTGCGGCGAGGTCCCCCATGCGTCCCGGCGGCGGCTTCCGGACGCAGCCTCGGGGCTGTTGACGGCGATGCGGCGTCTCCGATAGGGTCTCTTCCGCAGGGAAATAGTTTCTGTATCGAATTTCAGCGCCATCCGTGCGGCAGGATGTCTGATCTCCGGCAGTCGTGAACCGCTTCGTCTCGAAGGGGAAGGTCACCATGAAGAGAATTCGTCCGTATACCGCCGCCCTCATCCTGTCTTTCGCGGCAGCCGCCTTTGCGGAGGTGAAGCCCAATCAGCTCTTCACCGATCATGCGGTGTTGCAGAGCGGGATGCCCGTTCCGGTGTGGGGGACTGCGGATCCCGGGGAGCGGGTTGTCGTGACTCTGGGGAAGCGCACGCAGTCCGCCATCACCGGCCCCGACGGAAAGTGGATGATCAAACTCGGCAAAATGTCTCCCGCTGGCCCATTCACGATGACCATCCAGGGGAAGAACACCGTCGTCGTGAACGACGTCCTCGTGGGGGAAGACTGGATCGGGTCTGGGCAGTCGAATATGGCGTTCACGGTCTCGAAGAAGGCGGCCAGTTTCGCGGGCATGCTGGATGAGGACAAAGAAATCGCTGCGGCAAACTATCCGCAACTGCGCATCTTCATGGCCGTGACGAACAAGACGTATGAGCCGCAATCAGAGATCAAAGGTGAGTGGAAGATCGCAACGCCGGAAAACGCAGCTGCCTTTTCCGCGGTGGCCTATCTCTTCGGACGGGACCTGAATCAGGCCCTCAAAGAGCCAGTAGGCATGATCGTTGTCGCGTTCGGAGCAAGCACTGCGGAATCCTGGATCTCGCGACCGGTCATGTCGGGCGATCCTCAGCTCAGGCCCATGCTCAGTCGCTTCGACGATCTCTATCGCTTTTATCAATCGCATCCGAATGCAACGACGGACCAGTCGCCACCCGGGCCCCAGACCATCAACTCGCGTCCTGGAAAGCCGGGGCCGCTACGCGACCCGGTGCAGGATCAGCATCAACCCACGGTCCTCTACAACGGCATGGTGCATCCCATCCTTCCCTTTGCAATGCGCGGTGTGATCTGGTATCAGGGCGAGTCGATCGTTGGCGGTAAGGCTGGCGTGGCACTCTACCCGCATGTGATGGAGACGCTGGTGAAGGATTGGCGTGCGGAGTGGGGCGAAGGGGACTTCCCGTTCTACTGTGTGCAGCTTCCGCCGCTCAAGAACCCAAGCAACAATCCGATGGTGCGGGAGGGGCAGGCGAAACTCCTGTCTCTGCGCCATACCGGCATGGCTGTCACTTTGGATGTCGGAGATCCGACTAACGTTCATCCGAAGGACAAGGAACCTGTAGGAGACCGCCTCAGCCGCATCGCTCTGGCGAACGTGTATGGGAAAAAGCTCGAGTTCTCCGGCCCGGTCTACACCGGCATGAAGGTGAGAGGCTCGGAGATCGTCGTCACGTTCAAGCATGCCGAGGGGTTGACCGGAAAGGGTGGCCCCCTGGAATGGTTCCAGGTTGCGGGTGCTGATGGGAAGTACGTCGACGCGACGGCAAAGGTGCGAGGCAAGACCGTCGCCGTTCATAGCGATCAGGTGCCAGCGCCCGTCTCCGTTCGTTATGCGTGGGATAACTATCCGCAGGGCGCCAACCTTGTGAACAGTGCAGGATTGCCAGCAGCGCCATTTCGCAGCGATTCCCAGGATGCACTGGCGACCATCTCGAAGGAATTCACGGGCAAATGAACGAGGCTCGCACGAAATCCGCCACAAGGGCAGGGAATTTGAGCAGAAGCAAGGAGGCAGCATGCGAGAGACACTGAACCGCCGAGTCTTTATCAGGAACTCCACCGTCGCGGCCCTCGGGCTTCCGATCATCCTGCGATCAGGAGCTCCCGTGCTTGAGGCCGGAGATTCCGCGGGATATGCTCCGCCTGCTTCTCCACGTGAGATGTTCAACTTCAATATCGACTGGAGGTTTCTTCGCGAGGATGTGGACGGCGCGGAGGAGATGACGTTCGATGATGCGAAGTGGACGACCGTGACCACTCCACATACGTGGAACGATGTGGACTCCTATCGCACGATTATCTCGCACAGCGGAGGCGATAAGGGGACGTACAAGGGAGTCGGGTGGTACCGCAAGCACTTTGTCTTGCCGCAGACGATGGCGGGCAAGCACCTCTACCTGGAGTTTGAGGGGATGCGGCAGGCGGGTGACATCTACCTGAACGGCAAGGCCATTGGTCTCTATGAGAACGGTATTACGGCGTATGGCCTGGACATTACCGATGGCGTGAAGCTTGGCGAAGAGAACGTCCTGGCTGTGAAGGTGGACAACCGCACGACCTACCACGAACGCGCGACCGATACTGCGTTCGAGTGGAATGCCAACGACTTCAATCCGGACTTTGGAGGTATTAACCGGCACGTCTGGCTCCACGCGATGGGACCGATCCACCAGACGCTCCCGCTGTACTACGGTCTGCAGACCGAAGGCATCTACATTCACGCCGACAACTTTGCGATAGCGAAGAAGACTGCGGACATCACGGTGGAGTCGCAGGTGCGGAACGGCAGCGGCGATCGTGCGACGGTAGGCATCACCGTAGTGATCGTCGGAGCCAATGGCAAAGTGACAGCGCAGTTCGAGGGCGACCCAGTCGACATGGTGGCCGGCGAGAAGACCACGCTGCAGGCGAGCGGCGGCCTGAAGAACGCGCGCTGGTGGAGCATCGGCGATCCCTATCTCTACGACGTCTACACCGTGCTGAAGGTGGAGGGGAAGGTCGTCGATTGCGATCGCACGACCACAGGCTTTCGCAAGGCGGAGTTCAAAGGCGGCATTGGCACGGGAGGCGTGCACCTCAACGATGAGTTTGTCTATCTGAAGGGCTTTGCGCAGCGCTCAGCGGATGAATGGGCAGGTCTTGGACAAGCGTATCCGGACTGGATGCACGACTTTACGGCGAAGATGATTCGTGAATGCCATGGAAACTACATTCGGTGGATGCACGTCGCGCCACAGAAGGTCGACGCCGATGCGATGGCTCGCTACGGAATCGTGCAGGTGTGCCCTGCGGGCGACAAGGAGCGCGATGCCATAGGACGGCAGTGGGACCAGCGCCTCGAGGTCATGCGGATCGCGATGATCTACTACCGCAATAACCCGAGCATCCTGTTCTGGGAAGCTGGCAACACCGTCGTCACCGCAGAGCACATGCAGCAGATGGTGGACCTGCGGAAGAAGTGGGACCCCGAGGGCGGTCGTGTCATGGGGACACGCGGCAATGGCGATGATCCCGCAAATACAGCCATTACTCCGGTGGCAGAGTATTACGGCGTCATGATCGGGCAGGACGCCAAGACGGATGCGCTGGCCGGCCAGGACGCGATCTTCCGCGGATACAGCGCAGCCCGGCGTGATCGTGCCCCGTTGATCGAGACGGAAGATTTTCGCGATGAGGGCGCGCGACGCTTCTGGGATCCGTACTCGCCGCCTTACTACGGCTTCAAGAAGGGGCCGGACGATACATACCAGTATGAGTCCGAGAGCTTTGCCCTGGCGGGCGTGAAGCGCTATTGGGAGTATTGGGAGAATCGCATCTCCAACACCGACCCTGCGCATGCGAAGTGGGCAGGGTATGCCTCCATCTACTTTACGGATGAGAACGCAGATGGCCGGCAGGACTCAAGTGAAGTGGCGCGTGTGAGCGGCAAGGTCGATGCCGTGCGTCTGCCCAAGGGGATCTACTTCGCGCATCGCGTGATGCAGAGCGAGACGCCAGATCTGCATCTGCTGGGGCACTGGAGCTATCCTCTGGCGCAGCCGGATGGCAAGCCCACGGTGAAGACGGTCTACGTCATCGCCAACCATGTGGACCAGGTAGAGTTGCTGCTCAATGGAAAGTCGCTTGGCGTGAACAAGACACCGGAGAACGGGTATGTGTATTCGTTTGCGGCCGTAGCGTTTGCGCCCGGGATGCTGAAGGCAGTGGGGACGCTGAACGGCAAGCCCGTCGCCGAACAAACGCTGACAACAGCCGGAGCTGCTGCGCGGATCAAGTTGACGCCCATCCTCGGCCCTGAGGGTCTGCAGGCGGATGGTGAGGACGTGGTGCTGATCGATGTGGAAGTCGTGGATGCTAGAGGCGAACGTGTGCCGACCGACGACGACCGCGTCGATTTCGCCTGCGTGGGGCCTGCAACATGGCGCGGCGGTTACAACAGCGGCAAGGTCGATTCGACGAACAACCTGTATCTCAACACGGAGGACGGCATCAATCGTGTGTCGGTGCGCGCAGGGCGGATTCCAGGGGAGATTACCGTGACAGCGAGCCGCAAAGGATTGCAACCGGCGACGGTTCGCGTGACCTCGCAGGCGGTGGAGTTCAGCAAGGGCTTATCAACGAAGATGCCGCAGCGGCTGAGCCTTTGAGCCTTGCGCTTGGGAAGCCGGGACTCTCGCCATCTTCGCAACGCTTGCGCTGATACTCGCAGGCCCCGGTTCATCGGTCGCCAAAGGTGGAACGGGTTACCGTGAACGTTCCGGTACCCCTCATGGGCATGCGTGACAGCTGGACGCTGGACGCGGCAGCATCAAGGCCAGGATCCCCAAGCGCGACGGCAATCTCTCACCGTTGAAGGGTGTTTGGAGTGGTGGCCCGGGCAGGAGTCCAACCTGCGACCTTCGCGTTAGGAGTGCGCTGCTCTATGCAACTGAGCTACCGGGCCATTAGGAATGGCGGACGAGACGCGCGCCGCAGGAATCAACGATCCGCAACAGCCAGCGTCCCACCTTGGTCAGTGTACCTGCCTCCCGCCACATCGCAAAAAAGAACTCCCGCCTAGGAAGCGGGAGTGCGAAAGGACCGGAGAAATCTGTCGTTGTTCTTGGTGCGTTCTAAACCCCTGGTGCGTTCCAGACTTTAGGTGCGTGCCAAACTCACGCGTTGCCGCAACCGTGGCTGTAGACGAGCGGCTTCTTCCACTCCTCCATAGTTGCGAATGCAATGCAGGCGGCGCCGTCCTGGGTGTCCACACGCCAGGTGAGATTGTCCTGCCGATACCACTGGTAGCGGCCTGTGCCGCCAAAAGCGAGGCCATTGGGAGGGTTCGGAGCTACGGTGTCGGCTGCCGGCTGCAGTGTGGCGTTCGTCGGAGAGGTCGCGGGAAGGATGACAGGCTCGGAGCTGCTGCTTTGGGCGACCTGCGCCTTCGAGCTTTCGGGCGGTTGATTGCTCACTCGTCCGCCGCCGGTGCCTTGCGGGGCCTCGCCGCCTACGGCGGAACCATCACGGCTCGTGACGGTGCCATTTCCGAGCGTCGAGCCGGACTGGTGCTCCTTGATAGCCCAGAACGCGACAAAGCCAAGGCAGACCACAACGACCAGTATCACCACACGATTCATTGAGACCCCACTCCTTGCTCCCTGCGGGACTGCCAAAGGGAAGACCCGCACTGTACTTCGGGCCGGGCTCTTCTTCGGCCAAACTTACTCGTTATGATGACTCGCGTCGGGGCCGAATGGAGATCAATCGAGCGCTGCGGTATCCAAAGGGTCAAGGGCTGGAGGGTGCCTCCGAGGTCGGAGGGTCTTGGTGCGGGCGCGTGCGCAACTCCGAACGGAGCGTCCGGGCGTATCATCGAAGACGTGCCGAAGTACTCTATCGTCGTCCCTTTTCACAACGAGGAAGAGAACGTCACGAAGCTCTACGACCGCGTCAAGGACGTGATGGAACAGGTCGATAGCAGCTTCGAGATGGTCTTCGTCGATGACGGCTCGCGGGATCGCACCTACCGGCTCCTGGAGGAGATCGCTGCGGTCGATTCGCGTGTGCTGCTGATTAAACTGCGCCGCAACTTCGGTCAGACCTCGGCGCTTGCCGCGGGCTTCGACCACGCTTCGGGAGATGCCATTCTCGCGATGGATGGCGACCTCCAGCATGATCCCGCCGAGATCCCCGCCTTCCTGGCAAAGCTCGAAGAGGGCTACGACGTCGTCAGTGGCTGGCGGGCGCAGCGGGCAGATAACGTGGTGATGCGTCGCATTCCTTCGTCGATCGCGAACTGGTTGATGGCCAGGCTCTCTGGTGTGGATATTCACGACTTCGGAACGACCTTCAAGGCGTATCGCCGCGATGTCATCCGCAACGTGCCGCTGTATGGGGAGATGCATCGCTTTATCCCCGCACTGGCGAGCTGGTATGGCGCGTCGATCTGCGAGATTCCGATCTCGAACCCGGCGCGTGAATCCGGCAAGAGCCACTACGGCATCTCGCGGACCTTCCGCGTGATGTTCGATCTGCTCACGATCCGGTTCCTGCTGAAGTACATGACCCGTCCGCTCCATTTCTTCGGCGGCCTCGGCTCGCTAGGCGTGGTCTCGGGGACCGGGATTGCGATGTGGCTGCTCATCCACAAGCTGTTGAGCCGGCATGATGTGGCGGGGGAGCATGGCCCCTGGTTCGTGATCGCCGCTGTACTCATGCTTGGCGGACTGCAGATGATCGGCTTTGGCCTGTTAGGCGAGCTGCAGGTGCGCCACTACTTCACGGATTCTGCACGCACTCCCTACGTGGTCGATCGCGTCGTCCGGCTGAAGCCCAGTGAAGAGAGCATGAGTCGCTAAGCCTTTCCGCAATCCTTTCTAAGAGACGAGACCGCGATGTACGCCATTCTGATTTCGCACACCGGTGGACCTGAGGTCCTCCAGCTTCTCGAGCTTCCCGATCCAAGGCCTGCCGCAGGGCAACTGCTGGTGAAGGTCCACGCTGCCGGGGTCAACTTCATCGACGTCTATCTACGCGAGGGCCGGTATCCCTCGCCACTGCCATTTACTCCCGGGCGGGAAGCTTCGGGCACAGTAGAGGCAGTGGGTGAAGGCGTAGCAGGTTTTGCGGTGGGCGATCGTGTCGTGTGGGATGGAGGGCGGGGAGCGTATGCGGAGCTGGCCTGCGCTTCCGCTTCCGAGTGCGTGAAGGTTCCCGAAGGCATCGATCTCGATACCGCTGCGGCGCTGCTGACGCAGGGCCTTACCGCGCACTACCTTTCGCACGACACGTATGCGATCCAGCCTGGGGACACGGTGCTGGTGCACGCCGGCGCCGGCGGGGTGGGGTTGCTGTTGACGCAGATGGCGAAGTTGCTCGGCGCGAAGGTGATCACCACCGTCTCCACCGAGGAGAAGGCTGAGCTCTCTCGCGGGGCGGGAGCGGACTTCGTCACTAACTACGTGACCGAGAGCTTCGCCGATCGTGTGCTGGAGATCACCGAAGGCAAGGGCCTGCCGGTGGTGTACGACTCGGTAGGCAAGACCACGTTCGAGGACTCGCTAAAGTGCCTTCGTCCGCGAGGGGTGATGGTCCTCTATGGAGCTTCGAGCGGCGCTGTGCCTGCGATGGATCCGATCCGCCTCATGAGTGGCTCGCTGTATCTCACGCGGCCTACCGTGAAGGACTACGTCGCTACGCACGCCGATCTGGAACGACGTGCGAGCGATCTCTTCCGCTGGGTCGCCGAAGGCAAGCTCAACGTCCGCATCGGACATCGCTATCCGTTGGCAGAGGCTCCGCAGGCACACATCGATCTCGCAGGGCGCAAGACGACGGGCAAGGTTCTCCTGCTGCCCTAGGAGTGATCCTTGGTCGGTAGCGGGGATCGCACAGCGCAGATTTCGTTCGCGCGCTGCCTCTCGTACACTAAGGGTTCACCCTTCCTTCGCGATGGCGCTATTGCGCATCGTGACTCAATCCACTGCTACCCGCCCGCGAATGTTCGGGAAGCGCGGTGAAACTCCGCCACTGCCCCGCAACTGTGAAGCGCATACCTGTGGCCGTATCGCAGGTGAGGTTGGACCGAAGCCCCCACTGATCGCCTCTGTGCATCGGGAAGGGACGGCTTCGTACAAGGTTCAGCTCGTAAATCGCGCCAGTCAGGAGACCGGTTCGTCTGCGTACAGCCTGCCACGCCTCCGTTGGGGAGGTGAGGAGATTCCATGAATTCCTTCGTTTCGGGCCGCCAGCGCGCGGCTGCAACCTTCTTTCCCTCGCGACAATCCTTCCGCACCGCTGCGATCACGGCGCTCTCGTTGCTGGGCTTTGCGTCCGCGCATGCCGTGGTGGTGCGGGGCCGCGTGACCGATGCCCTCGGCGCTCCGCTCTCGGGTGCTCGCGTTCAGCTGATTGAGAATGGCAAGTCTGTGGCCTTCGCCTATGCGGGTACAGACGGCTCCTACGAGATTCGCTACTCGAACGGCGGCCGCTTCACGCTGCTTGGCTCCGGCGCTCCGTATCTTCCCTATGTGAGCCCCGACTTCTATGGCGGCGCCACCGATGTGCTCGAGCAGCCGGTTGTGCTTGCACTCAACACCGTACGCCAGGATGTATCAGTGTCGGCGACCGGCATTCCCACACCACTGCCGCAGCTCACCGCTCCGGTCACCGTAATTCCCGGCGATCTTTTCGCCGATCAGCTCGGCGTCAGCGACCTCGTGCGCCAGTCTCCCGGCGCGTTTGTGGTGCAGACGGGCCAGACCGGCGGAGTGACGTCGCTGTTCCTGCGCGGAGGCAACTCCACGGCGAACCTGGTACTCATCGATGGCATCCCGGCCGACGACATCGGCGGCATCTTCGACTACGGCACGGTCAGCTCGACCGCTGTGGGCCGCATGGAGATCGACCGTGGCCCGAACTCCGCGATGTACGGAACCGATGCTGGAGCTGGCGTCGTCACCATCGAGACCCCGCGTGGATCCACGGTCAAGCCGGTGCTGAATTATTCCGGCGATGCCGGTTCGCTGCATGAGTACCGCAACGAGGTGAACGCCAGCGGCACGCTCAGCCGGTTCGACTACTTCGGAGCTTTCTCGCGACTCGACAGCTCCAACGCGCTTCCCAACGACCGCTATCACGATGCCACTTCGGCCGTGAACCTTGGCTATGACTTCAACGGCAACACCACGCTGCGGGTGACGCTTCGTAACTCGGACTCCGCGACAGGACTGCCGGGCGCGCATGACTTCATCGGCATAACGAATCATGCCAAGCAGGAAGATCAGGACCTCTACGGCGGCGTGACGCTCGAGAATCGCTACCACGACAAGTGGCACAACCTGGTGCGTTATGGCATCGCTCGCAAGCGGGAGCAGGCATACCAGTACGGCAACGTCGGCACGCCCGTAACGTATACCTACTCCTGCGGCACCAACTGTACCTACAACTACACCGAGTACTTCGGCAACGTCGTTACGATCCGCGGGGCAAACGGCTACACGGCAACCGGACAGACCAGCATCTACGGTTCAAACAGCGACCAGGACTCCAACCGTGACCAGCTCTACTACCAGAGCGACTACTCGTTCTCGCCGCACCTGATTGCGCTCTTTGGCTTCCGTTACGACAAGGAGCGTGGCAGCTTCAACGACGCAGAGTTCTTCGAGAACGAGAAGGTCAAACGCACCAACTTCGAGTACAACCTGCAGTTCCAGGGTGAGTTCAAGAACCGGTTGTTCTACTCTCTCGGGGGTGCGGTCGAGAAGAACCACCTCTACGGCATCGCAGGAACGCCGCGGCTTGGCCTGTCGTATGTGCCGGTACGGCCATCGCTGAAGGCCTTCCACGGTACGAAGCTGCGCGCCAATGCCGCGACCGGTGTGCAGGAGCCATCGCTGGCGCTCGAGTACAACAGCTTGTACTCGCAGCTGCTGGCAATGGGAGACGCTGCAGACATCGCGGCGTATCACATCGGCAAGCAGTCGGCAGAGCGTTCCCGCACGTATGACGTGGGCGTGGACCAGAACATCTTCGGCGAGAAACTGGTGCTGAAGGCGGGCTACTTCCACAACGTCTTCGATCGCCAGCTGGAGGCCGTGACCAGCTCGGCGCTGGTGCAGTACTTCAACTATCCGTTCATCTACAACACGAGCTTGTACTCGGCCTATCTCAACTCGTTGGCCTATCGTGCACAGGGCGCGGAGCTGGAACTGGTGTGGCAGCCGAAGCCGCGCTTCCTGCTTCGTGGTGGCTATACCTTCCTCGACGCCCGCGTGCTGCAATCGTTCGCTTCGGATGCAGTGGATGCCAACAGCGGCTCCCCAACCACCAATCCCAGCTACCCGACGATCGCCATCGGCGCGGAGAGCCCGTTGGTCGGCGCAAGGCCCTTCCGCCGCGCACCGAACACCGGCTACTTCGATGCACAATACACGTACAAGCACCTCGGACTGCAACTGCTCGGCGCAATGGCGAGCCGCAGCGACGACTCCACGTTCCTCGACTACTCCGATCTCTACGGTGGTAACTCGCTGCTGCTTCCCAACCGCAACCTGGACTTCGGCTATGTGAAGCTCGACCTGGGGGCGACTTATGCGTGGAAGTACGGTGTGACGGTCTTCGCGCAGGTGAATAACCTGCTCAACGACCAACACATTGGCCCCATCGGCTTTCCGGGGTTGCCGCTGACGGCACGCGCTGGCCTCAAGCTGAGGCTCGGTGGCGACAAATAAGCGTCTGGAAAAGTAGCGGCTTAAACGCGGCCCTCGAACAAATGTTGCGCAGCTGTTCAGCGACAACATCTGTTCGAGGGCCGTTTGTATGCGTGCCTGGCTACAATGCGTTGTCCGGAAACTTCGTGCCACCTGCGGATGCCAGCACCCGTCTAACCTACAGAGAGAAGTTCGTGGAAAGAAGGACCAGATCATGTTCAAGCCATTCGCCCTCGTTCCACTCGGCCTCCTGGGCATCGCTGCTGCTTCCGTTTGCGCGCAGGGGATGCCGGTAGAAGGCCCCGCCTCGACGACCGCCATCGTCTATGCCGAATCGAAGTCCAACGTGCCGCTCGATCCGCAGTCGTTGCAGGTGCAGGTTAACGGACATAATGCGCAGGTCACCGGTGTTGAACCGGTCACAGCAGATCGTGCACAGGTTGCCATCCTCATTGACGGTGGGCTGCGGTCGTCCTTCAACCTGCAGATCCGCGACATCCAGCAGTTCGTCAACGGCCTTCCGCCCACAACCGAGGTACTGATCGGGTACATGGAGAACGGTCGCGTGGTCTCACCGGTCGGTTTCACCACGGATCGCGAGCGCCTGATGAGCAGCCTGCACGCTTCGATCGCGATTCCGGGCCTCAGCGCGAGCCCCTACTTCTGCCTGTCGGACTTTGTGAAAAACTGGCCGGCGAGCAACCGGTCCGCTCGGTTTGTCCTGATGATCACCAACGGCGTTGATCCCTACAACGGTGCGCCGACGCTGATGAATCAAGACAGCCCGTACGTCGAGACCGCGCAGAACGACGCCGCGCGCGCCGGTGTCGCGGTCTACTCGATCTACTACCCGGATGCGGGCTTCCGTGGCGGACGCGGCAGCCTGAGCGGTCAGGGCTACCTCTCGCAGGTGGGCGACGCCACAGGCGGCATGGTCTTCAACAACGGTTCAATCCCGCCGGTAAGCATCAGCCCGTATCTGGATCAATTCAGCCGCGCGATGAAGGAGAGCTATCTCGTCACCTTCATGGCGGCCACGGGAAATCGCAAGCCCAATACCATGGACCGGCTGAAGGTGAAGACCTCGCAGCAGGGCGTCAAGGTGCATGCACCTGAGTCTGTGCATCCCGGTATGACCGAGTAGAGCTTCCTCTCGAACGCCAGGAGTGGAATGAGGCCCGCAGAGATACGGGCCTCATTCACTTGAGCCGCAGGGTTTCGCGCCTCAGCGCCGGAAACCGTCTTTGTGGCCAATATCCGGCCCAAATGGAACATTCTTGTCATTCCTGGGGGCCCAAATACCATTCAACCGGACACTTTGGAGTCTAGGATTGAAGAGTGACGTATGCAGCAGTGATCTCCTGATTGGAACGGAATTGAAGATGTCAGAAAAAAGCTTCGTTATCACTCCTACCGAACATCCTGTGTCCGACGCGGATCGGGCAAGACTCCTTGAGCACCCGGGATTTGGCGCGGTATTTTCCGACCACATGGCGACCCTGAAGTGGACGTCGGACAAGGGCTGGCACGATGGACTTGTCGGCCCGCGCCGTCCGTTTCAAATCGATCCTGCCGCTGCGGTTCTCCACTACGGGCAGGAGATCTTTGAGGGCATGAAGGCCTACCAGACGCAGAACGGCGGTGTCGTGCTGTTCCGTCCGGAGGCGAATGCGAAGCGGTTCGGGCGCTCGGCCGAGCGGCTTGCGATGCCTGTACTGCCCACAGAACTCTTCATCGAAGCGATCGAAGAGCTGGTTCGCCTGGACCACGAGTGGATTCCGACCTCGGAGGGCGCAAGCCTTTATCTGCGGCCCTTCCTGTTTGCGACCGAGGCGTTCCTCGGGGTGCGTCCTTCGCGTGAGTTCACGTTCTGCGTACTGGCGTCGCCGGTAGGGCCATACTTCTCCGGTGGGCAGAAGCCGATCACGGTGTGGGTATCGAAGGACTACATCCGCGCGGCGAGCGGCGGGACGGGTGCGGCAAAGTGTGGCGGCAACTATGCGGCTGGACTTCTCGCGCAGGCCCAGGCGTACGACCATGGCTGCGACCAGGTCGTGTTCCTGGATGCCGTGGAGCGTCGCTGGATCGAAGAGCTCGGCGGAATGAATGTCTTCTTCGTGACGAAGGACGGGAAGCTGATGACGCCACCGCTTTCGGGAACGATCCTCGAAGGAATTACGCGCGATTCGATCTTGAAGCTGGCTGCGGAGCAGGGCCTAACCGTACAGGAGACTCCGTACTCGTATGAGCAGTGGAAGCTCGACGCCGCGAGCGGTGTGCTGACGGAGGCGTTCGCTTGCGGAACCGCCGCGGTCATCGTGCCGATCGGCGTGGTGCGCGACGCTGCGGGCGAGTTCACCATCGGGAACGGAGCCGCAGGCCCGGTCACGGAGACGCTGTATCACCGGCTGGTCAACATCCAGCGCGGCGTCGAGGCTGACACCCACGAGTGGCTGCACAAGATCGAGATTCTGCAGCCAGTCGGTTAATCCGCTCATTTTCTGCAGTAGCAACGACACAGGCCCGGAGATCTCCGGGGCCTGCGTCGTTTGCCTTTCTTTGTAGCAGACCGTGCTGGGTCAATTCCAATGCGTCACGATATCGCCTGTGGCTCGGGTTCAGCCGCTGGAGCGGCGTCTTCCGGTGAGCCGTTCGACCGCGTCGGTCTGGTAGCGGCTGAGGCGCACGAGGGCTCCATCCTTCATGAGGAGCTGGTGTCCACCACGGAACCAGGTCTGGATCTCGCGGACGAAGTCCATGTTCACGATGGTCGAGCGATGTACGCGGACGAAGCAGGCGGGATCGAGCTTCTTCTCGAGCGATTGCAGGGTCTCGCGAATCTCGTGGCGTTCTCCGCGCGCGTGAATCTGCGCGTAGTTGCCCATGGCGTCGATGCGGTCGATGGAGGCCACGGAGATGAGGTGGATGCGCCCATTGCGGTTGGCGGGGATGCGCTCCAGGTATCGCGGCTGGCTATGCTGCTCGCGGAGGGTGGTCAGCAGGCGCTCCAGCGATTCGGCTGAGACCGGTTGCGCGGCGCGGTCGCGGACGCGAGCGAGGGCCTGGGCGAGGCGTTCACGGGTGAAAGGCTTCAGCAGGTAGTCGAGCGCATTGAGGTCGAAGGCCTGAAGCGCGTGGCTGTCGTGAGCGGTGACGAAGATGAGCGCCCCGCGATATTTGCGGAAGAGTTGGCGGGCGATGCCGAGGCCATCCTGGCCGGGCATGCGGATGTCGAGGAAGACAAGATCCGGATGGGAGCGTTCGATCTCTTCGATTGCGGAGTCGCCATCGCCGGCTTCGGCCAAGACGAGGACGTCGTTATGCTCCTGGAGCATGCGGACGAGAGCGCGGCGGGCGAGCGGTTCGTCATCGACGATGAGAGCGCGGATCAAGCAGGAATCTCCACGGGGAGGATGACGGTGGTGCAGACGCCGGTGGGGCTCAGCGGCATGAGATTGAGCGAGGCGCGGTCGCCGTACATCTGTTCGAGGCGGGCTCGTGTGTTGCTGAGACCGACGCCGTGGCCGGAAGTTTCACCCTCGTTGAGCGAACTGGCGAAGTTCTTCACCTGGAGCAGAAGGGTTGTACCGACGCGCTGCGCGAAGATCTCGACGGTGTCGCTGCCCTTGTGCCGGCCGATGCCGTGGTGGATGGCGTTTTCGACGAGGGGCTGCAGGAGCAGGCTGGGTACGGGGATGGAGCGCGTGCCAGGAGCGATGTTGAAGCGGATGGTGAGGCGGTCGCGGAAGCGTTGCTTCTGGATCTCGACGTAGTGCTCGAGGAAGGTGATCTCCTGCTCGAGCGGGACCTGCATGCTGCGCATGTCGTCGAGGACGACGCGGAGAAGTTCGCTGAGGCGGTGGAGGACGTCCTCGGCGGCGATGGGGTCTTCCTGCACGAGAACGATCGCGGCTTGCAGGGTGTTGAAGAGGAAGTGCGGCTGCAGCTGCGTGCGCAGCAGGTGCAGCTCCGCGGTGACGACGCGGGCCTCGAGCTCGGCTTCGCGGCGTTCGCGCCAACGGTCGCGCCAGAGAAGCTCGCGGCGATGGTTCTGATAGGCGGCGAGGGCGTAGAGGAAGATGCAGAGCTGAATGTTGCCGATGAACTCCTTCTCGCGCAGGTGCGAGTAGGTGTCGGCGAAGGTCTGATGCTGATCGGGCTTGTACAGCCAGCCGACGCTCTTCAACAGCGGTTGCACGAAGGTGACCGCGAGCGTGAGCAGCATGTACTGCAGCAGGCGGCGGAACCAGCGGTCGAGGTGGAAGGGGAAGCGGCGGGAGAAGAGGAAGATGAAGGGCGTAACGATGGCCCAGGCGTAGGCTTCCGCGCCGGACCAGACGAAGTAGTGGGCGTAGGGAAGGTAGTTGCGGTCGTCACGGTCGCCGCTGAACATGCCCCAACCCTGAAAGATCCCGATCGCGGTGAAGCAGACGACCGCGACGCCGAAGGATCTCCAGAACGAGACTCGCTCTTTCTCCACAGGATGATGATGCCTCAAGCGGTGGCTGGCTGGCTTGGGGCGAACTTCGATTCATCACTGCCTATTGCTACTCGTCCTCCTCATTTTCCGGTGGACACAATGCGGGCAGGGAATCACGGTGGAGAGACATAGGCTGGCACTCGAAAGCCTGGGAGGGCTTGCTTATGCGTCGTCTCCAATTCATCGTTCTTGCCGTTCTTGTCATGGCTTCTGTTGCGTCTCCGGTCCTGGCGGAGGGTATCCCGCAAGGGCCCCTACCCGGTCGTGCGATGCCCATCCGGGTGGTGCTGGTGAATATGTCCGGCAAGTCGCGCGAGGCGCATTTGGGCCACGCGGTGGTCGCGCTGCCGGTGGCGGAGAAGGTGGTGTTGCAGGTGATGCCAGGCGAGAAGGTAACGATCACCAGCGCCACGGATCGTCACGTGGACAAGGTGATGATGGTGTCGGCTGTGGATGGCGGACGGGTGATTCCGGTGCAATGATGCAAGCCCCCCCCCCCCCCCCCCCCCCCCCCCCCCCCCCCCCCCCCCCCCCCAAAGTATTCAAACAAGAGACTTTAGGGTCGGACCTGGGGTTTCTGTGTCGGTTTTGTCCGGACTGGAGCAGATGGGCTTCTGTGGGTGATTTGCGGGCCTATGTCTAGTGTAGTTGTCTGGGCGAGTTAGTCTGCCACGTTTGGCGAGGAATTCGTTGAAGGGCTGGCATGGTACATCGGAGTCTTGATTTGCGGTGTCCAATGGAGTACAAGGTGGGATGCACACGGTTGTGGAAACGCCGAGCTACCTGACGCGTGCAGAGCCGGTTCTGAACGAGGCGACGATGAAGGCAATCGTCGATGCGGTAGCGGAAAACCCTGAGGCGGGCGAAGTGATGTCTGGGACGGGCGGGTTCCGTAAGCTGCGTGCCGCGCGACCGGGGATGGGTAAGCGCGGCGGCGTTCGCGTGATCTATCTGTATCGCAACCTATCTATGCCGGTGTTTCTGATCACGGTGTATGCAAAGAACGAGAAGGCGAACCTGACGGCGGCGGAGCGAAATGCCTTGAAGGCTCGAGCGGACGCGATCTTTGCGGAGTATGGAGTTGGGCGATGAGCCAGATGTTCGAAGACATGATGCAGGGGCTGGATGAGGTCCAGAGCTTTCTGGAAGGGAAGCGCGACGGCTATCGCGTGCATGTACCTGCGGCGGTGAATGTGAAGGAGATTCGCGGGCAGTTACAGATGACGCAGGCGAAGTTTGCCGAGGCGTTCGGGTTCAGCCTGGATGCGATCAAGCATTGGGAGGGTGGACGGCGGCAGCCGGAGGTCTCGGCGCGGGCGTATCTGACGGTGATTGCGAAGGAGCCGGAGGCGGTGATGCGGGCGCTGGGGCGTGAGAAGGCGGCGAAGAAGAAGCGGGCGGCGGCGTAGGGGGCGGGATCAGTGACTCATCAGCGGGCCGTCAGCACCCGGCGTCGTGCTCTAGGTGTCAGGACGCGCTGCTAAGAATTTGGTACGTGCCAATAGTAGTGCGAGCGGTAGATGGTTTTTCCCTGCCAAGCCCTCTCTTCCCACATGTTTTTGCCGTCTGACCCAATCTTCGCGTCTTCGCTTAGCCGGGCATACACTGCCGCGCTGATGTAGGTCGAATATAGCGGCTCGCTGATGCCGCTGAGTTTAGCGGCGTGATTTGCTGCGGGGCCTACCCAGACGAGGTCATTGGAGCCGCGAATTCCGGTTCGAGCGACGAGAAGCTGACTGGTATCAATTCCGACTACTTGCCGTAGTTGGAAGTCCGAGTTGTATTGGTTCTTGATCGCCGGGTTGATGATCTCGGTCACCGCCGCTTTAATTTTTAGGCCACAGCGGACGGCAGATGAATTCTTTGAACCGCCGATGAAAACAGCCATTACTCGATCACCGTCGTATGCAGTGATGACTCCGCCTTCAGACTTGATAAGACGTGCTGCGCACAAAAGATAGGTCTTATAGACTTCCGCTGCAAATTGCGGCGGGTTAGCGTCCACCATGCTAGTGGACCCGTCTATGTCTGCGTAGAGTACCGTTGCCTCGAGTTCTACTCCGTCGTTCGACATCTTGAGGTCAGGAGTGTCAGGAACAACCTGACCTTTTCTTGTCGACCAGACTTCACGGAAAACTGCTGCCACTTCAGACTTCAAGTCTTCAGCGAGACCCATGTTGCTCTCCTTCCTCTGGATGACGGGTATGTCGCGACTGTTGGTTCTAACGGTTTGGTCCGAGTCCGCGAATGACTTCACGAAGACGGTTACATGCCGGAGCGAGGGAGCGCGTCACGTCGTGAGGGTCGTACCGGTATGTAATTGCGTTGATCCCGTGGAGGTCTGACGGCAAATTGATCTCTTCACCTCGCGGCTCGACCAAGAGCGCGCGGTGTCGTCCTAAGCGACCCATGAAAAAACCTAACTCGAAAATTACATTGTCACGTGGTGTCGCCCTTTGTTGCCCACGACTCTCTGTAATGTCGTCCGGTTGAGCAACGGCAATTGCAATGTCAGATGCGTCTAGGGCGCGCTCGAGGCTTTCGATCGCGTATTGGGACGCACGAAAAACTCCGTCAGTCCACACCGTCACGTTGAATGGATCGTGGTCAAAGGCGGTTTGAATGGTACGCGCGATTTCAATCGCTTCGGAAGAAGATATTATGAATACGCGTATCCGATCACTCACCGTTGTGACTAATGCGTTTCGCTGTTCGAGCCTCCGGGCTAATTCCTTCGAAACGTGAAGCCGTATTTGTGGGTATTTGCTATAAAGCGCCGCGAACTGATTTTCACTTAGCTTTAGGATCACTGACGTTTCTCGCGAAGTTACAGTCGCCGACCTTCTCTGAGTTGGCTGGATGGCGACCATTTCTCCAACATGATCGCCTGTGAAGCGTGCCGCGACGATTCGGTTGTTTACGATGATGTCGAATACACCCGCAACAATCAGGTAGACGTCGTTGTCATCACCGCCTTGATGGATGATTGACTCACCTGCAGTTATTTGGCTCAGTTCTCCAATCGCAGCGGCTTCAGTTGCGAGGTCTAGATTACCCGCAATCAGCTTCTGGCTCAGGAGCGCGTCAAGCAGGACTCTTCGATTTGATTCTCCGGCGAATCGTTCAATCATCAGATTTCTCTCGTGAACCAGAAGGCCCCGGATCTCTCCGGGGCCTTCGCTATTGCTGGGCCGACCCCACCCTTCGACGATGGTGCTGTCGAAGGATGGGCCACCCGGTGGGGCTTAGTACATGCCGTCCATGCCGCCGCCACCGTGGTTGTGGCCGCCGGCTGCTTCCTTCTTCTCGGGGATCTCGGCGATCATGGCTTCGGTGGTGAGCATGAGGCCGGAGATCGACGCTGCGTTCTGGAGAGCGGTGCGGGTGACCTTGGTGGGGTCGATGACGCCGGCAGCGACGAGGTCCTCGTAGGCACCGGTTCCGGCGTTATAGCCAAAGTTGGTGTCCTTGGACTCGTTGATCTTGCCGATGACGACCGCGCCTTCTTCGCCCGCGTTGTGGACGATCATGCGGAGGGGCTCTTCGATGGCGCGGCGGATGATCGTTGCACCGATCTTCTCGTCACCTTCGAGGGTCTTGATGAGGGCGTCGACTGCGGGAGCGCAGCGGATGAGCGCCACACCGCCGCCCGGGACGATGCCTTCCTCAACGGCTGCACGGGTTGCGTGCATCGCGTCTTCCACGCGGGCCTTCTTCTCCTTCATCTCGGTCTCGGTAGCAGCACCGACCTTGATGACGGCGACGCCGCCGACGAGCTTGGCGAGGCGCTCCTGGAGCTTCTCACGGTCGTAATCGGAGGTGGTCTTCTCGATCTGAGCGCGGATCTCCTTGACGCGGCCTTCGAGCTTGGAGCCATCACCGCCGCCATCGACGATGGTGGTGTTGTCCTTGTCGATGGTGACGCGCTTGGCGGTGCCGAGGTCTTCGAGCTTGACGCCCTCGAGCTTGACGCCGAGGTCTTCGGTGATGGCCTTGCCGCCGGTGAGGACAGCGATGTCCTCGAGCATGGCCTTGCGGCGATCGCCGAAGCCGGGCGCCTTGACGGCGGCGACGTTGAGCGTGCCACGCAGCTTGTTGACGACGAGGGTGGCGAGCGCTTCACCGTCCACGTCCTCAGCAATGATGAGGAGGGGCTTGGCGGTGCGGGCGATCTGCTCGAGCAGGGGCAGCAGGTCCTTCATCGTGGAGATCTTCTTCTCGTAGATGAGGATGTAAGGGTTCTCGAGGGCCGCTTCCATGCGCTCTGCGTCGGTGACGAAGTAGGGCGAGAGGTAGCCGCGATCGAACTGCATGCCTTCGACGGTCTCGAGCTGGGTCTCCATGGTGCGGGACTCTTCGACCGTGATGACGCCATCCTTGCCGACGGTGGACATGGCAGCGGCGATGATCTCGCCGATCTGCGAATCCGAGTTGGCGGAGATGGTGCCGACCTGGGCGATCATGTCGCCGGAGACGGGCTTGGAGAACTCGGAGAGAGCTCCGCCGACTACGACGCCATTCTCATCGCGCTTGCCGATGATGGCGGCGACAGCCTTGTCGATGCCGCGCTTGAGTGCCATGGGGTTTGCACCGGCGGCGACGGTCTTGACGCCCTCGCGGTAGATGGCCTGGGCCAGAACGGTGGCGGTGGTGGTGCCGTCGCCGGCGATGTCGGAGGTCTTGGAAGCGACTTCCTTCACCATCTGTGCGCCCATGTTCTCGAGGCCGTCCGCGAGCTCGATCTCCTTGGCGACGGTGACGCCGTCCTTGGTGATGGTGGGGGAACCGAACTTCTTCTCGATGACGACGTTGCGGCCCTTGGGGCCGAGGGTCACCTTGACTGCGTTGGCGAGGGTGTTCACGCCACGCAGGATCGCCTGACGCGAATCTTCTCCGTGCAGAATCTGCTTTGCCATTGTGTTGTGCTCCGTCGCGGCGCCGAGGCCGCGGATGATTTCAGTAGGGTTCAGGGCCCAGGGCTCAGGGCCAAGGGTCCAAAAACGGGCAGGTTCGCTGGGCCCTTGGCCCTGGAACCTGTGCCCTCGTTACTTGAGGATTCCGAGGACTTCTTCTTCGCGCATGATGAGGAACTCATCGCCGTCGAGCTTGATCTCGGTGCCGGAGTACTTGCCGAAGAGGATGGTGTCGCCAGCCTTGACGTCGAGCGGGAAGACCTTGCCTTCGTCGTTGGACTTGCCCTTACCGACGGAGATCACCTCGCCCTGCTGCGGCTTTTCCTTGGCCGAGTCGGGGATGATGATGCCGAAGGAGGTGGTCTGGGTCGACTCTTCCTTGCGCTTGACCAGGATGCGGTCGTGGAGCGGCGTGAATGTAGCCATGATTCGTAGTTCTCCTTATGACTTGTGGGCGGAAAGGACCAGCTTTCGGGCTGGAACCAGGAGGGAAGTGGCAACTCGCAGAAGCCGCCGGAACGCGGCCAGGCTCGAGCTGGCAGTCTCCCTTGCCGATTGCTACTTTAGGCCTTAGCAATCGACCGTGTCAACTGCCAAGCGAGAAATCTCAGTGAATTACGCTCAGGTTTCAGCGGGCTGCGGAGTGGCTATGTCTGGAGGGAGTCTGGAGCGGCCAGAGCCGCGCGGCGGATAGGCCATTTCCTGGGCTGTCCCTGTACAATCTCTGCCATGCTGTCCGTGTTTCGCCTCCGTAAATTTGCTCTCGCCGCTGCCGCCGTCACCGCTTCGGGCCTCGTCTCCGCCTCGGCCCAGGACCCTGCCCATGGCCGCAAGTACAAGCCGCTTCCTCCGATCGCACATGTTGTGGTGACGGTGGAGAAGGGCTTCAACTCGAAGCCGTTGCCGAACGTTGCGGTGGTCTTCCACGCGACCCGCGACGGACGCGACGATGGGAACCTGGAAGTGAAGACCGATCCCGATGGGCGCGCTGCGATCGACGTGCTTGAAGTGGGCAGCCACGTGACGCTGCAGGTGATCGCCACCGGCTTTGCGACGTATTCGACGGAGTTCGACCTTACGGGAGACTCGAAGGAGATGCTGGTCAAGCTGCAGCGGCCGCGTGCGCAGGTTTCGGTCTATGAGGACAACGACGGCAAGGCTGCGCAGGTAAAGCCGGGCACCCAGGAGCGGGTGATCCCGAAGACGGCTCCTGCGACGACGACTCCGCCTGCTGCCCCAGCGACTCCGGCGACCACCACGCCGCCGGCTGGTGAAACACGTTGAGCCGCGAGCCGGGGGACCTTGCGGCTTCGAAGGCTCTGACCGGCCAGCGTGTGCTGATTACGGGCGGAGCCAAGCGGATTGGGCGGGCGATTGCGCTGGATCTGGCTGCGGCTGGCGCTCGCGTGGCAATTACGTATCGTGAGTCGAAGTTTGAGGCTGACCAGACGGTTGCGGATCTCGCGGCGGAGGGTTCGGATGCCTTTGCCGTGAAGTGCGATGTGAGCGACGAGGCCAGCGTGAATGCGGCTGTTGCGGAGGTCGTGCAGAAGATGCATGGGCTCGACCTCCTGATCAACAACGCGGGCGCGTTTGAGACTGCTCCGCTCGAGCAGATCACTGCGGAGCAGTGGGACGCGATGTTCGCGACCAACACGCGCGGGCCGTTCCTGGTGGCGAAGGCCGCGCATGGAGCGCTTGCGGCGGGAAGCGGGCGCATCGTGAATATTGGGTCGCTGGGCGGGCTGCATCCATGGCCGACGCATGCGCACTACTGCACGAGCAAAGCGGCGCTGCACATGCTGTCGCAGACGATGGCGAAGGCGTGGGCACCGGAGATCAGCGTGAATTGCGTGGCGCCGGGGATGATTGCGATTGGCGCGACCGATGCGGCGTATGAGCACCTGGCGGCGAAGACTCCGATGAAACGGAACGGGACCCCGGCGGATGTTGCGGCGGCGGTGTTGTTCTTCGCTACGGCGCCACACTTCATCACGGGGCAGCTGCTGGCGGTGGATGGTGGGCTGGCGCTGTAGGGGCAAGACCGCAAAGGAATAAACAGTAGACAGTAATCCTTAGTCCTCTGTCTGTTCTTCGAGGCGTAGGTCGTCGTGGTTGACGGCGACGCGCTCATCGAAGATGTAGCAGTCGCCGTTCCAGCGGCTTTCGGAGGGCTGCGTCTCCTGGAGGTAGCGGAGGATGCCTCCGCGCAGGTGATAGACCTCGGGAAAGCCCAATTGCAGCATGTAGGCTGAGGCTTTTTCGCAGCGGATGCCTCCGGTGCAGAACATGGCGACCTTCGGAGTTTGTGTGGGCTCGAGGTGCTCGGTGACCCAGGTGGCGAAGTCGGAGAAGGTATTGAGCGGCGGGGTTACGGCTCCGGCGAAGGTGCCGATCTCGGTCTCGTAGGTGTTGCGGGTGTCGAGGAGCAGCACGTTGGGGTCTGCGGCGAGGGCGTTCCAGTCGGCCGGGTCAACGTAGGTGCCGGGGCGGGTGGGATCGACGGGGTTTTCCGCGCGGAAGGTGATGATCTCGCGCTTGCGCTTGAACTTGAGGCGGCGAAAGGGTGGGGTCTCGGTGGTGGAGAACTTCACCTCGGAGCGCTCGAGGCCGCAGCGCTCGTCAAGCAGGGTGAGGAAGCGGTCGATGGACTCCTGTGAGCCCGCCATGGTGCCGTTGATGCCCTCGGGCGCGAGGAGGGTGGTGCCGCGAAGGTCGGTGTTCACAAAGGTCTGGTGCAGTTCGTCGCGCAGGGCCTGCGGATCGGATAGAGCGAAGAAGCGGTAGAAGGCGGCGACGGTGTACATGCTGAGTTCTAGTTTAGTGGGACGATGACGGGATGCGCTTCATTCCAGACTCAATGAGTGCATTGGCCTGAAACAAACAGTTGAAGGCGAAGATCATTGGATTACCGTAAAGCGAGAGCCGGCGACATTCGACGCAGCAGGCCATACCCCATCCTCTTTGCATAGCTAATTGATAAAATTGCACCAATGAGCGACGTTCAAGACCATTACAGTAATCTTCTCGCAAAGCACTACTCATGGATGTTTGGTACGTCATTCTCGGCAAAAGTAGCTGAGCAAAAAAAACATTCTTGAAGATGCGCTCCAGCCGATTGCGGACGATTCTGGACTCGGATTAGCAGTAGATCTAGGAAGTGGCCCAGGATTCCAGACCATTGCGCTCTCCGAGATGGGATATTCTCCGGTGCTTGCCTTAGATACGAGCGAATCTCTCCTCAAGGAGCTTCAGCTTCACCAGAAAGAACTGCCCGTTAGAACGATTTGCGCTGATCTATTGGATCTGAGCCATTTTGTATCTCCAGCGTCTGTGAATGCGATCGTCTGCATGGGGGATACGATCACTCACCTTGAGACCAAAGACGCTGTTGAAAGCCTTCTAGGCTCGGTCTTTGACGCCCTCGTTCCCGGTGGGAGACTTGTAATCAGCTACCGAGATCTCAGCGTCGAGGCTACCGGCCTCGATCGTTTCATTCCCGTCCATGCGGATGAAGATAAAGTCATGACCTGCTTTCTGGAATTCGATAAGACGGATACGGTCATGGTTCATGATTTGGTCTACAGCCGAGTGAATCACCAATGGCTACTCGAAAAGAGCAGCTACCGTAAGCTGCGCCTGCCTATTGGCTGGCTGGACGATGCGATGGTGCGGGTTGGTTTCGTCGTCCATAAGGGCCAAGCGGGGAGACTTCTTCGCCTAGTCGGGCGGAAACCGCAACCTCGATAGGCGCCTGTCCTACGGACGTTGGCTGCTCAGAGGCATCGGTGGCTGCGAGGTCGAAAGAGCGCATCATCGCCAAGGCGCGCACTGTCACCGGGTCTTGTGACGATAAGTCGGCGTAAGGTCATCCACTCCTCTTTCTCACGATGCTGAAGTGAGGGAAGGGAAGAGGATTCCCTTCGGAATGACAACCAAAGGATGCCGGGCGACGGGCCGGAGGCAGAGGGTTTGCTGCTGGTCGTCAAGCGGAGACTGTCAGTCCCAGATCGTCAGCGCCTGAAGATCTTCTTCCACCAGGGCCGGGGGGCGTCGTCGTCTTCGTCGTCGAAGAGGTTCCGGGGTGGGTCCTGTTCGGGAAGGGGCTGGCCTTCCCAGACGGACATGGAGTTCGTGAGGCAGAGGCGTTCGGCGTACTCTTCGCCGTGTTTGCGGGCGACCCACGCGCGGGCGGTGCTCATGCGGGGGAGGCGGCGGATGGGGTCGTGGGCGTCGGTGGCGAGGAAGTGTACCCAGCGGTCGGCGAGGAGCTGGTGGGCCATCTTCTCGGCGGGTCTGCCCATCTCGCCGGTGACAGACTGGCAGGTGACCTGGCAGAGGAGTCCGGCCTGCATCCACTCGCGGAGGCGCTCAGGGTCGCGCTGGAGGGTGGGGTTGCGCTCCGGGTGGGTGAGGATGGGCGTCATGCCGGCCTGGCGAAGGTCGTAGAGGGACTCCCCGAGGTTGCGGGAGATGGCCATGTCCGGGAGCTCGATGAGCAGGTACTCGGTCTGGCGGATTGTGTATTTGCGCGGGTTGGCGAGCGCATCTTCCACGTTGTCGTAGTTCATGTGGAAGTCGCAGCCCGTGCTGAGGTTCAGGGGGAGTTCCTCGGCGGCGAGGGCCTCGCGCAGCATGGCGAGACGCTCGGCGATGAGCTCGGGCTCGAAGGTGTATTTTCCGCTGGCGTGGGGGGTGCAGACGACGTGGGTGATGCCGTCGGCGACAGCAACCCGTGCCATATCAAGGGAGACGGCAAGATCCTTGGCGCCGTCGTCCATCCCGAACAACAGGTGGTGGTGCAGATCGACCATCGGACTTAAGCGTAACACCGTACAGCGTTTGGCCCAGGGGACGCATCGAACCGCTGAGAGTGCCCCGAGTATCGGCAGCGAGTGGGACGTCGTATGATGGCAGTTGAAACGCTGCTCGTCAAAACGTCCTGCGAACGTTCAGGGCACCCGGGCCCAGTTTGATTCCAAGTACGACAGGAAGTCTATTCATGTCTGACGTAACGACTCCGAAGGCGAAACCGCGTGTGCTGGTGGCTGACGACGAGCAGGTCATCGCCAACACCCTCGCCATCATTCTCAATCAAGCAGGCTTTGAAGCACGCGCCGTGTACAGCGGCGAGAAGGCCCTGGAAGCTCTCGACGGGTTCCAGCCGGACATGCTCATCTCGGACGTCATCATGACGGGGATGACGGGTATCGAAGCGGCGATCCAGACCCGCGCGAAGCTGCCGAACTGCAAGATCCTTCTGTTCAGCGGTCAGGCCGCGACGGCTGACCTGCTGGAGCGCGCCCGCACGCAGGGGCACGAGTTCGAGATCCTGGCCAAGCCGGTGCATCCGACGGACCTGCTCGCGAAGCTGCGGGCGTAAAATAGAAGATTCGAGAAACGAGAGGCGAGATGCGAGGCCCGGGGCGAAAGCCGGGGACTTGCATCTCGTTTTTTGTGCGTCGGGGCTGCGTCGGTGCTGGTCCCCGTGAGCTTGTGGCGCTGCGGAGAGGTTCTTTTCTGTAGAGGTATGAGGTTTTCAGGTCGCGGAGGATGACTCTTCGAGTCTTCCTCCACTGCAGCTGCGTGGTGAAGCTGTGGCTGGCGAGGGTAAGACGGTTGTTAGAGCGGGAGGCTGGCATTCCTGCGGCGGATCTCTTTGGCCTTCAGCTCGATGAGGTACTCGTAGAAGCTGGCCAGCGTGGCGTAGGCGATGCCGGCTGAGCCGTCGAGCACTGCGCCGCGCACGAACATCATGTACGCCCACTTGATGAGCGGGCGGCCGGGCAGGCGATAGAAGATGGCCTTCTGGGCGACGCGGCGTTCGTGGAAGTTCTTTGCGAAGAGAGCCTTGCGCAGGGAGGCGGAGCTATCGTCGGCTCTGGCGGCGAGGAGCTCGGCTTCCATCGTGGAGTAGGTGTTGTGCTTGGCCACCCAGTGGCTGATGCCCTTGGAAAAGGGATGATGGTCGAGTGGCGCGGTGAGGTTGGCGATGTCGCCCTCGACCTCGACGACCTCGTTGATCTCGCGGGTGTAGCGGGCGCGGCCGACGCGGAGCAGACGCACATAGAAGGGAGTCATCTGCGCGTGCCTGAGCCATGTGCCCCACAGGAAGTCCCGGCGGCGCATGCGGAAGCCGGCGACGTCTTCGGCGACGTTGGAGACGACCTGCTGCATCTCCGCGGCTAGTGCCGGGGTGACGCGTTCGTCGGCGTCGAGGACCAGGACCCAGGCATGGGCGAGGGAAAGCGCCAGGCCGGCGTTGCGCTGCTTTGCGTAGCTGTCAAAGGGGCGGATGGTGACCTTCGCACCGCGAGCCACGGCGATCTCACGGGTGCGGTCGGTGGACTGGGAGTCGAGGACGTGGATGTCGTCGGAGAAAGCGGCTGAGTCGAGGCAGCCGGGCAGATCCTGCTCCTCGTTCCGGGTGAGGATGAGAACGGAGATGCCGGTAGAGTCGATCAATCGGCAGGCACTCCGCGAGCTTCGGACTCCACGGGAAGCGGTCGACCGGCTTCATCGATGGTGCGGTTGCGCTCGCGGATGGGGACTGCGGGGTGGCCACTGTAGACGGTCCAGGGGCTGAGGTCGCGGGTGGCGACAGAGGCCAGGCCGAGGACGGCGCCTTCGCCGACGGTCACTCCGGGCGCCACACAGGCGCGGGCACAGATCCACGCATAGCGGTGGATGTGCATGCGATAGGAGAGCAACGGGAAGGCCGGATCGTCGGAGTCGTGGGTTGCACCACACAGGTAGGAGCCCTGCGAGAGGATGACGTGCGAGTCGAGCTGGATGGGCGAGGGGTTATAGATCTCGACACCATCTCCTGCGGCGACATGGTCTTCGCAGATCAGGTTCCAAGGCGCCCATACCCTGGAGCTCGGATAAAAGTGGCAGTCGGGGCCAACGGTGGCGCCAAAGCAACGGAGGAGCAAGGCCCGCCAGCGGTGCATGGTGCGGGGCGACGGGCGGTACAAAACAAGCCAGGTGATGTTCCACACCAGGCGTACCACGCGGTTGATGAGGGAGAACGAGGGCCGGGTATAGGCGTCGGCGTTATCCAGACCCTCCTGCGCGCGATAGTCGGGGAGACGCGCCATCAAGAGGTACCCTCCACGGGTGAGCCGGAAGGAACTTCGGCTTCATGTTGAAAGACGCGAAGTATGGCTTGCGCGTTGCGAGGCATATCGAATCGTTCTTCAAACATTTTACGAGCCTTGACCCCCATCTGCACCCGTTCATCGGAAGGAAGGCTGATCCAGCGTTGGAGGAGGGTGGAGACGCCTCTTGGGGTGTCGGCCTCCACCAGCGCACCGCCGGCATCTGCGATCTCCTGCGCGATGTTGACGGGGAAGGTGAGCAGCACGGGCCTGGAGGCCGCCATGGCTTCTGCAACGGCGACGCCGAAGTTTTCCTGGTGCGAAGTCAGGACAAAAGCCTCACAAGAGGCCAGCGCTCCGTACTTTGCATCGCCGCGAAGCATACCCGGCCAGTGTACGCGATCCGCGAAGGGGGAGGTCACCAGGCGCTGGCGAAGCTGCTGGCTCCAGCCGTTGGAATCGGGACCTGCCATGACGAGATGCAGGTCGGGATCGTTGGCCGCAGCGCCTTCGGGGGCGGTGAAGGCGTCCAGCAGGAGGTCACAGCCTTTCTTGGGGTCGATGCGCCCGAGGAAAAGGAGAAAGCGGTGGCCTGCGACACCGGGCACGGCTGCGGCGAAGGCATCGCCCTGTTCTTGGGTGTAGGGGGGAGGAGATTCGCACCCGATCGGCGTCACGGCGGAGCGCCACCGGGAAGGAGTGAAGGTCAGGAGGGCGAGATCGCGTTCGGCCGTGGCCGTGAACAGCACCCGATGGGCTCGTCGCAGCGTCCAGTACTCCTCCGTGAGCCAGTAGAGGCACTTCTTGAGGTGTTTGACTGGGTGCGCGCGGCGGAAGTACGGGTCGAGCATGCCGTGCGGGAAGACGGCGTAGGGAACCTTACCGTGGAGGGCGATGCGAGCAGCAACGCCGGTGTATTCCCAAAGGCCGTGGACGATCACACCGTCGTAGCGGTCGCGATGGACGATGAGCCAATCGCGAAGGGCTGGAACGTACCATTGCTTGCGGGCGGAGCCGAGGGCGTGGACGGTACAGGGCATCTCATGGAGAAAGCTGGCGAAGGGATCGTCGATCGTCGCCACTTCGCTTTCGAAGTCCGGAGGGGCGTGCTTCACGAGCATTCGGATCACCTCGGTGGGCCCTCCGGCGGCTGGATCCACCGTACCGATGAGATGAAGAATGCGCTGCATAAGTCCGACCTTGTCCCTTACGACCTTGTGTAAGACCCTGAAGCAAAAACGCGAAACCCGTTATGTGGGGACTATCGGGCGCACTGGAAGTGCTGGGTTTAGCAGCCGCAAGAATAACAGCGGTGGTGTTCGATCGGCTCTAAATCTTACTGCGACAAAGAGATACGTCTTGTTGCATAGGCGAGTGCCTCCCTGAGACCCACCACGTCCTGTTCAAAGCTCCAGGCTTCCATTCGTTCGACGGCGGCGCGGCCCATACGGTTGGCCGTGCCGGGTTGCTGGAGGACATCAAAGAGTGACTGTGCGAGAGCGCCAACATCTTCAACCGGAAAGACGTATCCCGCGACACCTGGGGTGACAAGGTCGAAGCTCGAGCCGACGTCCGAGGAGACGATGACTGCACAACCAGCGGCCATCGCCTCATTGACGATGAGGCCCCAGGGCTCATGGCGCGAGGGCAGCACAAAGACGTCGCTCATGGCGAAGAAGCCGGGGAGCTCGCTCTGATTGCGGAATCCGGCCAGGCGGACGTCGTGAAGCTGGTGATCGTGGATGTAGGCAGCGAGAGCCTGACGCTCCTCGCCGTCTCCGACGATGACAAGGTAAGGGGCAGGGCCAGCGAGGCGCGTGAGCAGCAGCTCGTAGGCTTTCACCAGGTCGATGGCTCGCTTGCGCTCCTGGAGCTTGGACGCGAACAGGATGATGGGCCGGCCGGGCTCGAGGCCGAGCTCTTCGCGTGGCGATCGGCTGGCGGCAGCCTTTGCCGCGAAGTAGGAGTTGTCGACGGCGTAGGGCATGAGGAACTGCGGGAAGTCGTCTCCGAAGTAGTGCTGCCAGTATTCGAGGTTGGCGGTGCCGATGGGCAGCGTTGCGGCGATGCCGTGGCTTAGCGCGCGCAGGAAGAGGCCTTTGAGCGCGAGCTTCCAGGGGCTGCGTGGCCGGTCAGCGAGCCAGGATTCGGCACGGAGGAGGACCGGAATCCCCAAAGCGTTCGCGCAGAGAATGCCCTGCAGGGCGTTGACGCTGGCGTAGCCGTGGACCCAAAGGGCGTCGAAGGCCGACGCCGAGCCCGAGCCGCGCAGGCGGCGAAAAAGGCCGCGGCTGATGGGGCTGGTGGCGGAGACTCCGCGGGTGTCCCGCAGCGGGGGAAGGAACTCGTGGTGATAGCCGTCGAGGAGCGGGGTATCCCAGGTCACCTCGACGCCGAAGCCCTCGTCTTTGTACGAGCGCACGGAAAAGTCGGAGCCGAACAGGACGGTAAGGTCGATGTCCGGCTCTCGAGCGATGCGACGCAGCAGCGGCGCCTGGTACTGGATCGGGTGGCTGACGAGGTAAGCCAGCCTGACCCTCTTGTCCTGCGCTGTTTGATTCATCAACGTCTTAGACGCGTTTCGGACTACTGCCGCGCGATGGCAATGGCGGTAACAGCCAGACTGACGGCGCCGATCAGTGTGCCCAGGCCACCCTGTTCGATGGCGAGCTTCAGACCGCTCTGGGGGACGAAGACGATGTCGTTGGGCTGAAGAATGGGATCCGGAGCCTTGCCGTAGAAGACTGCGGAGGCATCCAGCTTGACGACGGTGCGCTTGTCACCGATGGTGCGGATGATGCGGACGTCATGGGGCTTGGCATCGAAGGCGAGGCCGCCGGTGAGGGCGGATGCCTGCATCAGCGTCAGGGGAGCATACGGTGTCAGGTTGATGACCCCGGGGTTCTTGAACTGGCCCACCATGTAGACGACGCCGATCCTTGCGACGATGACGGTGTCACCGGGGAAGATGGGCACGTTGGAGCGCGCGCTGTGGAGCGGATCGCTTCCGAGATCGACCACGATCGGTTCGAGGGAACCGGGGCGATTGATGGTGATGACGTGGCTCGCAGTGGGGGGAAGGCCACCGGCGGCAGAGAGAACCTCAAGCAGGGGACGTGAGCCGATGATGGGCACGACGCCGTGCATCTCGCCGATCATGGTGGCGGCCGTGTTCGGGCCTTCCGTTACGGTGAGGGTGACCGCCGGGTCGCGGTACATGCCAGCCTGATCGAGTGCGTGGGCGATGTGGACCTCGGCCTCGGAGATGCTGAGACCGGCGAGCTTGATCTCTCCAATCAGCGGAAGGAGGATGTTGCCGTTTGCTCCGATTCGCCCGATGGGGACGTATTCGGGCTGATTGAAGATGTGGACCTGCACTTCGTCGCCCACCGTGAGGACCTGGTCGTGCTCGACGGGGTAGAGCAGTGACTGGTCGGTGGTGATGCTGGTGGGCCGGTTGAGCTCCGCGCCGACGGAGCTTGTCGCCGGTCCATTGAACTGAGCTCGAGCTCCGCTTGCAGCGAGTAACAAGGGGAGAAGGACGAATGAGAGCCGGGCGAGGCGGGCAGTGGAGCTGCCAGTACGCACCGCAAGATTGCTGAGTTGCGTGCGCATTATTCCCCTCCTCGCTCTTCTTTGCTCTTGGACTTGCGCTTGTCGGACTTGGAGGCCCAGCCGTCGTGCTCGACGCCCTGAGAACCGTATCCGGAGTAGCCGTAGTACCCGTAGTAGGAGTAGTACTCCGGCGAGTTGAGATCGACGGCGTTGAGGGCGATACCTGCCAGTGGAGCTCCCGAGCGGATGAGGAGGTCGCGGGCGCGGCGCACAGCCTGCTTGCCGCTCTTGCCGTGGCGTACGACGAGGACGACGGTGTCGACCTCAGGCGCGAGCACGATGCTGTCCGTTACGGAGAGCAGTGGTGGTGAATCGATGACGATGTGCGTATAGATGCCGCGGCACTGCTCCACGAGGTTGCGCATCACCTGCGAACTCAGCATCTCGGTGGGGAACGGAGGAACGGGGCCGCTGACCAGTACATCGAGGTTGGGCAGCTCCGGGACGCGCTGCAGGGCCTGTTCCAGCGTGGCGCTGCCGGTGAGTACGGAGCTGAGGCCGATCTTGCCATTGAGGCCGAATCGATGATGCACGGTCGGCCGCCGGAGATCGGCGTCGATCAGCAGCGTCTTGACATCGCGCTGTGCCAGTACTGTGGCAAGGTTCGTAGAGACGGTCGTCTTGCCTTCGGAAGGGGTGGAGCTGGTGACGAGGACGACCTTGGGCTCTTTGCCCGCCGTTGCGAGCAGCAGCGAGGTGCGAAGGCCGCGGAAGGACTCGGCGAACTGTGACTTGGGAGCCGCCAGAACACCAATGTTGCGAGCGACGAGGCCAGTCGCGTTCTGCTCGGCGCTGGTGCGGCGGGTCTTCGGGATGACGGCCAGGGATGGCAGGCCGGTGATCCGCTCGATCTCCATGACGTCACGGAGCCCGGTATCGAGGCTGTCGAGGACGAAGGCCACGATGAGGCCGACGATGAGCGCGACGACGAGGTCGATCATCAGGATCGTCGAGCGAGGTTTGAGCGTCGGATAGACGGGCGGAACGGCGTTGTCGACGATCTCGATCTCGGTGGACTCGAGGCCGGCTTCAACGGCAGCGGAGCGCAGTCGCTGCAGGAGGCCATCGTAGAGCTGCCGGTTGGTCTCATACTCCCGCTGGCGAAGCGTGTACTGGACCATCTGGTCGCGGAGCTGGTAAGCGGTGGACTTCTCCGCTTCGAGAGCGCCGCGGGTCTGTTGCTCGTTGGTCCGTGAAGCGATGTAGTTCTGCCTGGCCTGGGCGAGGATACGATCCTGCTCGGCGCGGATCTCCTGGTTCAGGGTGTCGACCTGAGCGCGCAGGGCCCTGATCTGCGGGTTTCTGTCGCCCATGGCGACGTTGAGCTTGGCGAGATCCGCCTTGGTGGTCTCCATCTGCGTGCGAAGAGTCGCAAGCTGCTGGTCGCCTGCTCCGGGAGCTCCGCTGGTCAGGTTGCCGCTGGAGCCTACCTGGGTGGATGCCACCGAGTCGTCGATCTGGTTCGGATCCATCCCGCTGAGGGTGTGGTAGCGGACTTCCGCCATGATGCGGGAGATCTGAGCCTGCCCCACGGCGCGGTTCAGATCCTCGAGGCTGGTGGTGATCTCATTGTGGGTGGGATCAAAACCAAGTATGCCGATCTTCTTCTGAAGATCGATCATCTGCTCCTGAGAGGTCTCAACCTGCTGCTTGAGGTCGCCGAGCTGGGTAGACAGGAAGTCGGAGACGCGCTTCTGAGCCTCGGCGCTGGACTCGAGGCTGCGGAAGATGTATTCGCGGATCAGCTTGTTGACGATCTCTGCGGAGAGATCCGCGCTGAACGTCTGGCAGCTGATGTGGATCAGGTCGGTCTTGGCGATGACCGATACATTGACGTCGGCACGGAGGGTGTACAGGACCATCTGGCGAACGACGGGGTCGTCGATGTTGCGATGGGGCTGCGCTTGCTTGGACTTCTGGGTGCCAAGGAACCAGGGGTTATTGGCGAGATCGAGGTCGCGGGCGACGGTGAGCAACAGCGTGTCGCTCTTGAGGATGGAGACCTGGGTCGGCAGGTGCGCGGACGAGCTTTCGATGCCGCTGCCGCCGGTTGCGGCGCCAATCTTGTATTCGTTGGAGGCGCCGCTGCGGATTTCGATATTGCCGTAGGCTTCGAACAGCCGCGGTTGCGTCGCGCTCTGATAGAGCGCGAGAAGGATGCCAATCAGCGCGGCGGCCAGGATCCAATATTTGCGTTTGCGTATGGTGAGCCAAGCGTCCGATAAGGTCGTATCACCGGAGGCCCGATCCTGCATCGCCTGCGGCATCACGACCTCGGACTCGCTCGCCTGGGAAGTCTGGGCGCGGACCGGAATCATTGCGTTCAGTGTACGCGATCCGGTGCGCAAAGCGATGACGACATTGGGCGAAGCAGTTGTACGACGCAAATCGTGACAGTGTCTGTGATAATGAGCAAAGAAATCCATCCCTGCCAGTAGCAGGACGTGCACGAAAGGGTGTATCGAGATGAAAGAACCCATCCGAATTGCGGTTGTGGGCTCAGGGTATGTAGGACTTGTCGCAGCCCTCTGTTTTGCCGAGATGGGCCACGAGGTATTGTGCGTCGATAACGACGAACGCAAGGTGGCCGCGCTGCAGGGTGGCGATACCCTCATCCACGAGAACCATCTGCCTGAGTTGCTGAATCGCTACCGGAACCAGCAGGTGCGATTCACGACCGATCTCGCCGAGGCGACGCGCCTGTGCGCGGCGATTTTCATCGCTGTGGGTACTCCGCAATCGGAGACGGGCGACGCGGATCTGTCCTATGTGGAGGCTGTCGCGAGCGAGATTGCACGGCACATCGACAGCTATAAGGTCATCGTCGAAAAGAGCACCGTTCCGGTGTACACGAATGAGTGGATTCGCCGGGTGATCGAGCGGAACGGCGTTCGCCGGGACGCATTCGATGTCGTGTCGAACCCGGAGTTCCTTCGTGAAGGCACAGCAGTGGAAGACTTCCTGCACCCGGATCGCATCGTCGTGGGCGCTGACTCCGAGCGTGCAGCGAAGGTGCTGAATGCGATCTACGCTCCGTTGACGGACGGCAGCTACTACGACAGCCCGACGAAGATTCCGGGCTGCTGCTCGCGTGAGAACCTGCCGCCGCTGCTCAACACGTCGACCAAGAGTGCCGAGATCATCAAGCATGCGTCGAATGCGTTCCTGGCGCTGAAGATCAGCTTCATCAATGCGGTGTCGAACCTGTGCGAAGCTGCAGATGCCAACGTGGAGCAGGTAGCTCGCGGCATTGGGCTGGATTCCAGGATCGGGCCGAAGTTTCTGCGGCCGGGTATTGGATACGGCGGATCGTGCTTCCCGAAGGATGTCGCAGCGTTCCGTTCGGTCGCAGACCAGATGGGCGTGGACTTCAACCTGCTGGCAGAGGTTGAAAAGATCAACGTCAACCAGAAGAAGCGTTTCCTCGCGAAGGTTCGCGGCGCACTGTGGACGCTTCGAGGCAAGCGGCTGGCGGTGCTGGGCCTGGCGTTCAAGGGCGATACCGACGACATCCGCGAGAGCCCCGCGATCGACCTGGTAGAGATGCTGCTGGGCGAAGGCTGCGTGGTGGTGGCTTATGATCCCGCAGCGATGAAGCGTGCGCAGGCGGAGCTTCCTCCTTCCGTGCAGATGCGTTACGCGGAGTCGGTGGATGACGCTGTGCGGGATGCGGATGCGGTGCTGGTGCTTACGGACTGGCGCGAGTTTGCGGAGATCGATCTCGAGCAACTCCATAGCCTGCTGCGCTATCCGATCGTGATCGATGGTCGCAACCTGTTCGATCCTGCACGTATGGCCGAAGCGGGGTTCACGTACCTGAGCGTAGGGCGTGCGACCGTTACCCCCGTCCGCGAGACGGTCGATAATGTGGCCTGAACGAGTCATGCGCTTCAACAGGGCCGATGAGCCCGTTGGGGCCGGGAAGAACGCAACGAGCTGATGGCATCACAGAACATTCTGGTAACGGGGGCGGCCGGGTTTCTCGGCTCCCACCTTGTCGATCGACTTCTCGCCGAGGGCAACACTGTGCTCGGCGTCGACAATCTTTCGACCGGTAGCCTGGCGAACATTGCTCATCTTGAGCGTGAGCCGCGCTTCGGTTTCGAGGAGCACGATATCTGCACGCCTTTTGATTTTGGGCGGGTGGATTACGTGTTTAACTTCGCTTCGCCGGCGAGTCCGATTGACTACATGCGGCTCGGCGTTGAGACGTTGGATGTGGGGTCGACTGGCACGAAGAACTCTCTCGAGGTGGCACGGAAATACGGTGCCGGGTACCTGCATGCTTCGACGTCGGAGTGCTATGGCGATCCCGAGGTACATCCGCAGGTCGAGACCTACTGGGGCAACGTGAATCCCATCGGGCCGCGGTCGGTTTATGACGAGGCGAAGCGCTTCTCGGAGGCGCTGGTGACCGCGTACTTCCGGTACTACGGTGTGAACACGCACCTGGTGCGGATCTTCAATACGTACGGCCCGCGGTTGCAGCCGAACGATGGCCGCGTGATCAGCAACCTGATGATGCAGGCGCTGCGGGGCGAGTCGCTGACGGTGTACGGTGATGGCTCGCAGACGCGGAGCTTCTGCTATGTGTCGGACCTGATCGATGGCATCTACAAGCTGTCGAAGTCGCCGAAGCATGGTCCGGTCAATATCGGCAATCCGACGGAGTGGACGATCCTGGAGTGCGCGAAGGAGATTCAATCGCTGATTGGGTCCGACTGCGAGATCCTCTTCAAGCCCCTGCCGCAGGATGATCCCAAGCAGCGCCGCCCGGACATTACACGAGCCCGTGAGCTGCTGGGCTGGGAACCGAAGGTCTCACTGAGTGAGGGACTCGCGAAGTCGCTGGACTACTTCAAGGAATGTGTGGCGGCAGAAGAACTGGCGAAGAGTGGTAAGTGATAAGTGCCAGGTGAGAAGCGTAAAAAGAGCGGAGCCCAAGGGCTCCGCTCTTTTCATTGACGCGCAAATGAGGCAGGTGGCGGCTCATTCTTGAGCGCCGCCACGTCTCTCACTTGCCACTTGCCACTTGCCACTTGCCACTTGCCACTCTTCCACTACTTCCCATTCAGTCCCGTCGTCTTCATTCTTGGGTACCAGGTGAACTGTGCGGCGATGGTGGAGTCGGTCTGCTGGCCGGTCTTCCAGATGGGGGCCTTCCAGCGCTCGTAGGTGTACCAGGCGTTGAGTTCGAGTTCGGGGCGCAGGCGCTTGACCACGTCGATGGTGAACTGGTTTTGCGTGGTGCCGCCGGGGATAAAGTCCTTGGCGTTCTTCTTGTTCAGGTAGCTCATCTGGACCCACTCGTTGCCGGAGAGGTGATATGTGAGCCAGGCTTGTCCGCCTTTGGCTTCGCGCCCGATCCAGTCGCCGAGGATGTAGCCCTTGTTGGTGTAGCCCTGGACCTGAACGACCTCCCAGTACTGATGCGAGCCATTGACGCTGGCCAGGGTGGCGCCGTCGGTGCTGGTGGCTTCCACGCGGAGATCGAGCTTCGGCATTCCCGGAAACTGCGAGAGGTAGATGCCCGGCCGATAGGCTGCGCGCCGGGGTGCGCTGATGGGGAAGACGTCGTCGTGGGTCTCGGAGTCGGTGTAGAGCGTGAGGTAGTGACTGAGAAAGGGAAGTCGCCAGGAGAAGTTGAAGGCCGTGAAGCGAGCTCCGGGGTCCTCCCGCGAATACTTCACCGCGCCGGTTGTGTCCGAGGTGGAGAAGAAGCTCTTGAGGAAGGTATGGAAGGTGACGGGCTCATGTCCCTTGCCGCCCCAGATGACCGAACGCTGGAAGCCGAACTCGAAGTCCTTGGTGGGGTGGAAGGAGATCATCTCGGAGTGGATCCAGGGATCGTTGGGATCGGTGTGGCCTTTGAGCGAACCGACGAAGAAGTCATAGCGGGTGGGGCCGAGGACACGGCTCAGTAGCGGGATGTGCAGCGGCTCCACGCGGTTGATGCGGAAGGAGTAGATATTTTCGGCGTTGTTGCTCCACGCCATGGCTCCGCCCATGCCCGGGCCAAGCCAGGAGTCGGTCTTGCCGCCGGAGATCTCGTGTCCGAGGATGTGGAAGGAGATGGCTGCTTCCTGGAGGCGAAGAGGATTCTGCGCGCCGGTGTTGCCGTAGGGGATGGTGGCCTGGGGGTTGTTGGGCGCGCTGAAGGGCGCGATCTCGTCGATGCTGGACAGCTGCTGCGCGAGCGCGAGGGGATAGCCGGAGTACGCCGGAGCGTGCTGGAACTCGCCGCGCACGTAGAACGAGAAGCGCCACCACTCATTCACGCTGGAGAAGCCGGTGACGTTGTTGAAGCCTGTGGCGTAGGGGCGGCCGTAGTCGTTGTAGCGGGTCTGTCCGAGGTGGAAGCTGTCGCGCAGCACCGGCCCGGCTATGCCCATCATGCGGGTGTAGTAGGTGTCGAAGCCGTAGACGGCGCCGCGGTCCTCGGCGTTGCGCGGCTCCTCAAGGAGGTAGTCCTGCAGCTTGGCGAGGATCTCGATGGCCTGGTCGTTGCCGCTGGAAAGCACATCGTCCTCGGTCTTCTCGATCATGTGGAGGACGCTGCGGCGGGTCCAGGGACGCATGCCGAGGAAGGCCGAATCGAGGTAGCCCATCGAGTAGAGCCGCATCGCCATGGCGTAGATGGGGCTGTCGACGGGGATGTAGGTCGAGCCCAGGGCATCCTTCACGGCCTCGGCGAAGGGATCATACGGCGGCATGGCGGTGAAGACCCTGGGCTTCACGTTGGCTGTCTGGGTCTGCTCGGGGGTGAGTTCGCCGGGAGTGGAAGGGGTCGGCGAGGTCTGCACGGGAGCGCCGCTGGGGATGGCCGGGGCGACGGGGGCCTGCGGGACGGGGGCAGCAACAACCGGGGCGGCAGGCTGCGGGGTTGCGGTGACCGCGGGCGTCACCGGGGCTGGAGCAGGCGTGGTCTGGGGCACCGGGCTCGGTGACGGGGCGGAGGTAGTATCTGGTGCTGCTGGTGCCGCACTCGGCGGCGGATAGGTCGGCTCGGCCGCATCCGTGGGGATGGGCATGGAAGGCAGGCTGCTCGCCGGAACGGGCGTGGCCGGGGGCAGGGAAGGCAGTTGCTGCGGAGTTCCCTGGGTCTGCGAGAACGCAGCGAACGGGATGGAAACTGCTGACAGCAGACAGATTGCGTGGAGCCTGAAACGAAGCTGCGACGGGCGCATATGCCCCTTAGTGTACCGGTGTGACATCCGAGAAGGGTTCCCTGCTGCGTTCGATGCAGAAAGGAGCCTCTGGGGCATCCCGTCTTTCGGTTGCCAGTGAAGGCTGCTCAGGTGGAGGCCCCTGCTAGCGTTCGAGCGGGATGCTCCGGACGCTCATATAGTCTTCGAGGCGCTGGATGGGCTGCTCGGCGGCCTTGAGTTTGTTGGGCGAGCAGAGGGCCCAGACCAGGATCGGTCCCGCGCCAAGGCGGACGTGGATCATCGACTCCTGCATGACGCGATATAGGGCGACGGCATCCTCACCGTCGACGGAGACGATGGGCACCTTGCTCCTGGCGGAGAGTTTTTCGGCGGCAGGCCAGTCGAGAGCGCCTGGGGTGGCGGAGGGCTTGCCATCGGTGGTGTCGATGCAGAGGACGATGAGGGCGAGTTCGGCGCGCATGGCGTAGTCCAGCGCCTCAGCCCAGGCGGTTTCGGAATTGGAGCCGGCCTCGGTGAAGACGATGGCGGCGCGGTCGAGCTTTGCAAGCTTGAATCCCTGAGCGATGCCGGCGGCGGTGGCGATGCGCTCGCGCGTGGGCTTGGCTGGGAGAGGAACGGCTTTCTTTGACTCGGCCTTCGTTGTCTTCTTCGGAGCCTTTGTTGTGGCCGAAGGCAGAGCGGCTTCGGTGCCGGGCGCGGCGGCATAGTCCCCGGCCTCGAGGTGCATGATGGTCGCGGCCTTGAGGGCTTCGAGGCGCGGGCCCTTGGTGGTACGGCCATCGAGCGCGCGAAGGCGGAGCATCAGCGCGCGAAGCTCCTGGAGCTTGCGATGGGGAAGCAGGGGATTCTCAGCCAAGTGTTCGTTTCCTTGCAGGGAGTGCGCTCGTGAAACGCTCGAGCTTCGACAAGTATGCCGGAGCGAGCGGGTTTGCTTGGAGGATTTCTTTTACCGCATGTTGACTTTCGGTCATGGTGGCGAATCACAAAACAAAAGGCACGACCGAAGTCGTGCCTTTGCGTTCGTGCGTGGCCGTGGAGCACCCCACCCTTTCGCAAACTGCGCGAAAGGATGGGCCACCCAGTGTCGTACCCGGTCTGGCTAGGCTTTGGCGGCGCTGGGAGCGTCGGCCGAGAGGCCGAGTTCCGCAATGGCCTTCTCTGCTGCCTTGGGCTTGATGACGCCTTCGCGCGCGAGCTTGGAGAGCGTGGCGGCGACGATCGACTCGGCGTCCACCTCGAAGTGACGGCGGAGGTGCGCGCGGTTGTCGGAGCGGCCGAAGCCGTCGGTACCGAGGGAGAGCAGACGGTTGCTGAGCCAGGGCGACAGGGCATCGGGCATGGACTTGATGTAGTCCGAGGCCGCGATGATGGGGCCAGTGGTCTTGCCGATGACGTCGACAAGGTAGGGGGTCTTTTCCTTCTGCGCGGGGTGCAGGCGGTTCCAGCGCTCGGTCTCGACGCAGTCGCGGCGAAGCTCGTTGTAGCTGGTGACGCTCCAGACATCGGCGGCGACGTTGTACTTGGCCTCTAGAATTTCCTGGGCGCGAAGTACCTCGTTGAGGATGGGGCCGGAGCCGAAGAGCTGCACCTGCGCGGGCTTTGCTGGCTCCGTTGAGGCGGCCTTGAACTTGTAGATGCCGCGCAGAATGCCTTCGCGGATGGTGTCTACGTTCTCGCAGGCAGGCTGGACGTAATCCTCGTTGTACATGGTGATGTAGTAGAAGGTGTCTTCCATCTTCTGGTACATCCGCTCGATGCCGTCCTGCACGATGACGGCGAGTTCATACACGTAGGCGGGGTCGTAGGTCTTGCAGGTGGGGATGGTGCCGGCGAGGACGTGCGAGTGGCCGTCCTGGTGCTGTAAACCCTCTCCTAACATTGTGGTTCGACCTGCAGTCCCGCCCATGAGGAACCCTTTTCCACGCGAGTCGGCGAAGGCCCACGCCATGTCGCCGATGCGCTGGAAGCCGAACATGGAGTAGTAGAGGTAGAAGGGCACCATGGGCACGCGGTAGTTGGTGTACGCGGTGCCTGCGGCGGTGAAGCTGGCCATGGAGCCGGCCTCGGTGATGCCTTCCTCGAGGATCTGGCCGTTTTTCTTCTCGGAGTAGCTGAGGAAGACGTCCGAGTCATGTGGCGTGTACTTCTGCCCTTCGGGCGCGTAGATGCCGACGGCCTTCATGACGGACTCGAAGCCGAAGGTGCGGCCCTCGTCAGGGATGATGGGCACAACGTACTTGCTGATGCCCGAAGCGGGCTTGAGCATGCCGTTGAGCATGTTGACGAAGCCCATCGTTGTGGACGCGGCGCGACCCTTGGAGCCACCGAGCCACTCCTTGAAGAAGTCCATCGACGGGGCTTTGAACTCGAAGGGCTTGACCTCGCGCTTGGGCATGTAGCCACCGAGCTCGGCGCGGCGGGCGTGCATATAGGCCATGGCCGCGTCGTCGTTCGCGGGCTTGTAGAACTGGGCGCTGTCGATCTGCTCCGGTGTGAGCGGAATCTCGAAGCGGTCGGCGAAGGCTACGAGGTCCTTCTCGGAGAGCTTCTTCTCGGAGTGGGTGGCGTTGCGGGCCTGGGCAAACGCCAGACCGTAGCCCTTGACGGTGTGCGCGAGGATCACGGTCGGGCCGCCCTTGTGCTCGGTGGCGCGCTTGTAGGCGTTGTAGACCTTGGCTGTGTCGTGGCCGCCGCGATGGAGGTGGGCGAGCTCTTCGTCGGTCTTGTCTTCGACCAGCTTGAGCAGCTCGGGATACTTGCCGAAGAAGTGCTCGCGGAGGTAGGCGCCGCCCTTGGCCTTGAAGGCCTGGTACTCACCGTCGACGCACTCTTCCATGCGTTTGAGCAGGAGGCCCTGGTGGTCGCGGGCGAAGAGCTCATCCCAGTCCGAGCCCCAGATGACCTTGATGACGTTCCAGTTGGCGCCGCGGAAGGTGGACTCGAGCTCGTCGATGATGCGCGCGTTGCCGCGGACGGGGCCGTCGAGGCGCTGCAGGTTGCAGTTGACAACGAAGATGAGGTTGTCGAGCTTTTCGCGCGAGCCGAGGTTGATGGCGCCGAGGGTGTCGACCTCGTCCGTCTCGCCGTCGCCAAGGAAGCCCCACACCTTGCGGTCGGTCTTCTCGATGAGGCCGCGGTTCTCGAGGTACTTCATGAAGCGGGCCTGGTAGATGGCGTTCAGAGGGCCGATGCCCATGGAGACGGTGGGGAACTGCCAGAAGTCCTTCATCAGCCAGGGGTGCGGGTAGGAGGACAGGCCGGGGGTGTCACGCAGCTCGTGGCGGAAGTTCTTGAGGTGCTCTTCGGTGAGGCGGCCTTCGAGGAAGGCGCGGGAGTAAACGCCGGGCGAGGCGTGGCCCTGGAAGTAGATGAAGTCGCCGGGCTGGTCGCCATACGAGGCGCGGAAGAAGTGGTTGAAACCGACTTCCAGCAGCGTGGCCTGCGAGGAGTAGGTGGAGATGTGGCCGCCGATGCCGGCGTCGTACTTGTTCTGCTTGTGCACCATCGCCATGGCGTTCCAGCGAAGGAGGGATTCGACGCGGCGTTCGAGGGTGCGGTCTCCGGGGTAGGGGACCTCGTCATGCTTGGGAATCGTGTTCAGATAGGGAGTGACGGTGCTGCCGGTGGCGGGCACGCCAGCCTCGCGAGCGCGGGTGCGCAGCGCTTCGAGCAACTTGGCGCCTTGTTCCCAATCCTCGGCGACTACCTGGTCGAATGCCTCAATCCACTCCGAGACCTCTGCGGTCAAATCCTTCTTTACTGCCTCGTCGAGTACTGCCATCGCTTATAACCCCTGTCGAACGCACTTATATCCACTGTCTACGATAAATCCGTCTGCGGTCGTTGTCACACGTCACTGTGATGTGCGCACGCCGGGGAGGGCGGGAGGTGGGCGCTATTCGGAACGGAGGGTAGCGAGGATCTCGGAAACCCCTGCAACGACGCGGTCTACGTCTGCCTCGGAGGTCTGCCAGTTGCAGACGCTGACGCGCATGACCCGCTTCCCGCGCCAGTTGGCGTTGGAAAAAAGTGCGACGCCAGAGCGGTTGATGGCGGCGACGACCTGGTCGGTGAAGGCGTCGTGATCTGCACCAACGGCGGCAGATTTGGGGCTGAGGAAGCGGACGAGGCCCTGGTTGATCTGCGGCTTCCAGAGCATTTCGGCTCCGTCGAGCGCGCCGATGCGGGTGACGAGGGCGTGGGAGTGAGCGCAGGTTCGCTCGATGAGTGCGGCGACGCCGTTGCGGCCCAGCTCGCGGAGCACGGCCCAGGCAGAGAAGCCGCGCGCTCGACGAGACCACTCGGGGGTCCAGTCAAGCTGGTCGCGCCCGACGGAGGCCTCGACGTAGGAGGTGCTGATGGCGAAGGCGCCGCGGTGCGCTTCGCGATCCCGGACGAAGGCGAAGCCGCTGTCATAGGGGACGTTGAGCCACTTGTGGCCGTCGGTCGCCCAGGAGTCGGCAAGATTGCAGCCAGCGACGAGGTGCGCGAGCCTGGGCGTGGCGGCGGCCCAGAGGCCGAAGGCTCCATCGACATGCACCCAGGCTTTGTGAGCCTTGGCGATGGGAATGAGTGTGGCGAAGTCGTCGTAGGCGCCCATGTTGAGGTCGCCGGCCTGGAGCAGCACGATGGTGGGTGCGTCGGGCTTATCGGCTAGGGCTGCCGTGAGGACCTCGGCGGTGAGTCGGCCATTCTCGTCGCTGGGGAGTGAGTGGATGTTGGCGGTGCCGAGTCCGAGCAGGCGCACGGCACGCAGAGCGGTGCCGTGGGCTTCTTTGCTGGTGATGATGCGGATTTGTGGCGCTCCGGCGAGGCCATTGCGCTCGACGTCGATGTTGCGGTCGGCCATCAAGCGCCAGCGCGCTGCGGCGAGGCAGGTGGTGTGAGCCATCTGGCAGCCGGTGACGAGGGCGAAGCTGGCCTCGGCGGGGAGGTGGAGGATGTCTTTCAGCCACTCGCCTGCGACTTCTTCGGCGACGGCTGCGGCAGGAGCGACGGCGTAGGCTCCGGCATTCTGGTCCCAGGCGGAGGTGAGCCAGTCGGCGGCAAGTGAGGCGGGAGTGGAGCCTCCCATGACCCAACCGTAGAAGCGTCCGCCGGTGTTGCGGGAGATGCCGCCTTCGGCTGCGTGGATGAGTTCGCGGATGACCTGCTCGGAGGGGAGGCCTTCGTCGGCGAGCGGGAGGTTGAACTTCGCGAACAGGCCTTCGTGGGAGGCTTGGGCAGCGACGGGGGCGTCGGCGTCGGCGGCGCGGAAGGTAAGGGCGTGGTCCAGGGCAGCGCTTAGGGCGGCGCGCAGGGAATCTTTCTGGTCAGGCATGAGCGCCATTCTAGTCAGCGCGCAGGAGTGGGACTATCCGGTTTGTGCGGGGGAAGTCCTGGCGCGCAGGCACAGGGAGGTTCAGTCCGTAGCCCGGGTCCGAGAGTCCGGATCCCCACCCCACCGAGCAAGTACGCTCGGTGGGGTGGGGATCCGGGGCACCCAAATCTTCTAGGTGGAGTAGTCGGCGTTGATGGAGACGTACTCGTGGGTGAGGTCGCAGGTAACGAATTTGCAGGTGCCTGAACCCATTCCGAAGTTGATAGCGATGGTGTAGTGGCGCTGGCTCATGCGCTCGTGGGTGGCGGTTTCGTCCCACGCCGCGGAGCGGACGCCGTTGGCGAAGACTTCGAGGCCACCGATGGCGATGGTGACGGTGGCGGGGTCGAAGGGTACTCCAGCTTTGCCTGCGGCTGCGAGCAGACGTCCCCAGTTGGGATCGCCGGAGGACCAGGCGGTCTTGACGAGCGGAGAGTTGGCGATGGACTTGGCCATGGTGGCTGCGGCCTCGTCGGAGGCGGCTCCGGTGAGCTGCAGTGTCACCACATGGGTGACACCTTCGCCGTCGTCGACGACCTGGTAGGCGAGGGAGTCGCAGACGCGCTGGAGTGCGGCGTCAAATTCGTTGGTGATGTTGGCGTCGAGAGCGACACCGCTGGCTCCGCTGGCGAGGAGCAGCACGGTGTCGTTGGTGCTCATGTCGCCGTCGACGGAGATGGCGTTGAAGCTCTTTTCGACGGAGTCGTGCAGGATCTCCTTCAGCTGCGAAGCGGATGCAGCGATATCCGTGAAGAGGTAGACGAGCATCGTCGCGTGGGGAGCGGCATTGGCGAGCTTCGGCCCGATCATGCCGGCGCCCTTGCAGCAGCCCCAGAGGCTGACGCGCTTGACCTCTCCCGCGATATCGATTTCGAAGCTCTCGCTGGCGACCTTGGGCTTGGTGTCCGTGGTCATGATGGCGTGGGCGAAGGCGTCGGCGTGGTCGGGCGTGTTCCCGAGCGCTGCGACGGCTTTGGGGATGCCGGCGACGAGCTTTTCGATGGGCAGCGGGACACCGATGATGCCGGTGGACGAGGGGAAGACCTCGTCGAAGACGCAGCCGATGGCGTCGCCCATCGCCGCGCAGGACTGGCGGCAGTGTTCGAGGCCGGGGTCGCCGGTGGCGCAGTTGGCGTTGCCGGCGTTGACCAGCACGGCACGCATCTTGTGTTCGGTGGCCTTGAGATGGCGCTGTCCGATGAGGATAGGCGCCGCGACGAACTGATTTGAGGTGAACATCGCAGCGGCGATGGCGGGCTGGTCGGCGACGGCGATGGCGACGTCGGGCTTGCCGGAGGCCTTGATGCCGGCGGTGGTCGCGCCCCAGCGGAAGCCGAGAGGAAGAGAAGCGGAAGATCCGTTACGTGTCACAACAATAAATCTAAGCCATCCCGATGTTCACCGTGTGAGCGCGGGTGGAATGCGGTTTGCTAAAGAGCGCGGCCTGGAGTGGCGGAGGGCGCGAGCCTGTGTCCGAGGCGGATCAGCGGCTTTTCGATGCCGTAATAGCTGGCGATGGCGACTGGGAAGACCAGCAGCACGACCCAGGGGCTTTGGTTCAGGCGGCCAAAGGCGTGGACCTGGCCGCGGGTCCAGTAGTTGGACAGGAAGAGCTCCTGCCAGACGTAAATGCTGTATGAGATTCGTCCGAGGAATTGTAGGGGCGGGAGTTCCAGCACTCTTGAATACCACTCGGTGGGATGGGTGAGCGTGGTGACGATCAGGAGGGAGTCCACCAGGGCGGAGATGGGGTGCAGCGGGCTGATGGGTGGAAGGGCGAGAAGCGCCAACGGAAGTACCCACATCAGCCGGAGATAGCGGCGAGCCGCAGCCTGCATGGCGGGGCGCTGCAGCAGTACAGCGAAGGATGCGGGAATCAGCAGGAAGCAGAGGCTGAGGTCGGTGCGGACATCGATCGCGAACGGGAGGGAGTTGCCGTGGGAGACGTACTGGTAGGTCCGCCAGAGGACTCCTGCGGACCCGAGCGCCAGAATCCACTCCGCCCGACGCCTGCGGACGAAGAGCAGGAAGGAGGGGAGGAAAAGGTAGAAGTGCTCTTCGACGGAGAGCGACCAGAAGTGCGCGGTGGCCCAACCCAGGGCTGCGGGCGCGCGCATTCCGACGAAGTTCCGGACCAACAGGTACGCGGAGGCGATGCCGGCGGGGAAGTTGGGAATGCGGTGCAGCAACGTCAGGCCCACCACGACCGTGACATAGAGCAGCGCCAGCGGCTGGATGCGGAAGATTCGCCGCACGTAGAAGCCTTTGAGGTTCAGGCTGCCGGTGAGGCGTTCTTCGTCGAGCAGCCGGTTGCAGATGAGGAGACCGCTAAGCTCGAAGAAGATCTCAACCCCGATTGGGCCGAAGTAATGGAAGGTCGCCGTATTGAAGTGCTCGCCACCGAGTGTGACGGAGTGATTGAGCAGCACAAGGAGGATGGCGATGGCGCGCCAGCCATCGAGCGTCGGAAGGTAGCTTGGCCGGGTGCCGCCAGGCACGTTTTTTTCAAGTGCTTCGAGGCCAGGCTGTAGCCGGGGCTGTTGAGCGATCATGCGTGATCAGTCCTGCTCTGCGATCGGAAGTTGGTAGGCAGCTCCCAAGGATGGATCCTGGGGTTGTTCTCGGTACGGATGCGGCTGGAAGCTATCTTGTCGGCGATTGTATCGAAGTGTCGTGTGAAGCGGAGGTTAGCGTGGAGGTACTCATGTTCAGGGCGTGATCGGCCTGAGCCCGGGTAACTTTGTCGATGCCGCAGACGCCGACTGCATTGAAGATGATTTTCTTCATGCGTTGGAGTGTTGTTCTTCCTGAGCGCCCAGCGTATGCCGCGTGGGCGGGATTGGGGTTACCGTATCCGGTCGCGTGCCATGGACGACGTCACCGACCCTCAGGGGTGCGCGGCGTATACTTTTTCGATAACAGTGGGAGACTCTGGATACATGAGCACAAACGGTAACGGCCACTCGAACGGCAACGGCAATCACTTGAACGGCAACGGCCACAAGCACGACAACAATTACGTGGTTCCGCAGCCTCGCCGCGACTGGATCGTGAAGCGCAAGGAAGAGGCGGCTCGGACCGGCGACTGGAACATGAGCCAGATGCACTTCGCACGCAAGGGCCAGATCACCGAGGAGATGGCGTACGTTGCGCACAAGGAGAAGCTGGACGCCGAGTTTATCCGTGCCGAGATCGCCAAGGGCACGATGATTATCCCGGCGAACATCAATCATGTGGAGCTGGAGCCGATGGCCATCGGCGTGGGCTCGCTATGCAAGATCAACGCGAACATCGGCAACTCGGCGCTGAGCTCGAACGTGGATGAGGAGCTGCGCAAGCTGCACACAGCGGTGCACTATGGCGCCGACACCGTGATGGATCTCTCCACGGGCGGCGATATCCCGATGATCCGCGAGGCGATCATTCGCCACTCGCCGGTGCCGATTGGAACTGTGCCGTTGTACGAGGCACTGAGCCGCGTGAAGCGTGTGGAAGACCTGAACATCGACCTCTACCTTGAGGTCATCGAAGAGCAGGCGCAGCAGGGCGTGGACTACTTCACGATCCACGCGGGGGTGCTGATCCAGTACGTGCCGATGGTGTCCAAGCGCATCACGGGTATCGTGAGCCGCGGCGGCGCGATCCTGGCGCAGTGGATGACGTCGAACCATAAGCAGAACTTCCTGTACGAGAACTTCGACCGCATCACGAAGATCATGGCGAAGTATGACGTGAGCTACTCGCTGGGCGATGGGCTGCGGCCGGGCTCGGTTGCGGATGCCAGCGACGAGGCTCAGTTTGCGGAGCTGAAGACGCTGGGCGAGCTGACGCGGCAGGCGTGGAAGGACGATGTGCAGGTGATGATCGAAGGTCCCGGCCATGTGCCGATGGACAAGATCAAGGAGCAGGTCGACAAGGAAGTGGAGCTGTGTGATGGCGCTCCGTTCTACGTGCTGGGACCGCTGGTCACGGACATCGCTCCGGGGTACGACCACATCACGAGCGCCATCGGCGCGGCGATGATCGGCTGGCACGGCGCGGCGATGCTCTGCTACGTGACGCCCAAGGAGCACCTCGGACTGCCGAACGAAAAGGACGTGAAGGACGGCATCATCGCGTACAAGATTGCGGCGCATGCGGCGGATATTGCGCGGCATCGTCCGGGCGCGCGTGATCGCGACGACGCGATCTCACATGCACGGTACACGTTCGACTGGGATGCGCAGTTTGCGCTGTCGCTGGATCCTGAGACGGCGAAGTCGATGCATGACGAGACGCTGCCGGATGATTACTACAAGGAAGCGGCGTTCTGCTCGATGTGCGGACCGAAGTTCTGCTCGATGAACTGGTCGTCGAAGGTCGATAAGTACAACGAGGAAGTGCACGGATTGAAGAAGCCGGAGCTGACGCAGATCATGACGGACCAGATGGCTTTGAGAAGCTAGCAGAACAGCTGATTAGCGGAACAGCAGAACAGTAAAGGTACGGCGGCCGCCCTTTGGGGTGGCCGTTTTGCTTGCGCGGGTGGGCGGGGAATTGGCCGGTTAAGAAAGTGAAGCCCACGCTGTCGTGGCGTGGGCTTCTTTCAGGAGGTTGTCGTATTTGTGTTGCGGGCCCATCTTGCTTTGCCGCTTCCGCTGGTTACGCTGGTGAACTCTCGCAAGGAGGTACGAGGTTCGCATTCAGCTGGCCCGCGGAGCCTGGCTCCCCATGGTTCCCATTCGCCAGGCTCACCCAAGCCCGGCGTATTTGTCAGGCTCCCCAGCCCAACGTTTCGTCAGGCTCACCCGGCCTGACAAAATGATCATCTCGCGGCGGGAAGAGTTTGCCTACATCACGGTGGTGCTGTCCGTCGTAACGTGGGTGCTGTTACTGCGGGTACCGGCAGGTACCTCTGTTCTTCGCGCCGAACTAGACGGGCTGGGTGCAGAACTTGCAGCGGGTGGCCGCCACGGGAATATCGCTGAGGCACTGTGGGCAAGGCTTGGTCGGATCAGGTACGGGCGCGGGGGCGGGAGGATTGAACCGCTTCAGGAGGTATTGCGTGGGCAGCACGAGGAAGAAATAGACCACCGCCGCGATCAGGAGGAAGTTCACAACCGCCGTGAGGAAGGTGCCGTACTTGATCTCGCCGCCATGCAGGTGCGCCACGAGGTAGTCGAAGTTCGGCTTGCCAATAACAGCGCCGAGGAGCGGGTTGATGATATTCGTCGTCAGCGCGGTGACGATCGAGGTGAAAGCCGCACCGATGATGACGGCGACTGCCAGATCCATCACGTTGCCGCGGAGAACAAAATCCCGGAATCCCTTGAGCATTTTCTTGACCTCACTTGGTTCGGCTTGCAGGTTGCCCCGCGAGTATATCCCACGAAAGGGGGCTTCCAGCTGGTCCAATGTGTTGTAACGAGACAGCGTCGCAAGGCGATCACGTATGCTCTTTATCGTGCGTTCTACGACCATCCACGTGCGTTTGCTTTCCTTCGGTCCGCTTCGATCGTCCCTGCCTGAGGGAGGTGCGGTTTGCGAGCTTCCTGCCGGTGCCAGGGTGAGCGAGTTGCTGGAGACTTTGACTGCCGACGGCACCCTGACGGCGCGGATGCTGACGTCCGCGGCCATCGCCGTAAACCAGGAGTACGCGAAGCGCGACCACGCTTTGTCGGATGGGGATGAGGTGGCGATTCTTCCTCCGGTAAGCGGAGGGTTGGATGAAGCGGAGGTTCAAGCCGAGGTGAAGGCGCCGAAGATCTTTCTTACGCATGATGTCATTGATGCGAAGGCTGTGAGCGAGGGCTTGGTCGCTGGTTCCGACGGCGCGGCGGTGATCTTCGATGGCGTCGTGCGGGACAACACGCGCGGTCGCAAGACGCTGTACCTCGACTATGAAGCCTATCCGGAGATGGCATTGAAGCAGATGCACCTGCTGCGCGAAGAGGCGATCGAGCACTATGGAGCGCGGGATGTCGCGATCGCGCATCGGCTCGGGCGGATTGAGATTGGCGAGTCGAGCGTGATCATCGCCGTCGTTTCGCCGCACCGGGCCCAGGCGTTTGCGGCTTGCCGGTTCGTAATCGATACGCTGAAGAAGACCGTCCCAATCTGGAAGCGGGAGCAGTTTGCCGATGGTGCAGTATGGGCCGATGGCGAGCCGTTTCCGGAGGAGATTGCAGGAGCATCGTGAGGAGAAGTTGGCATTCCGGGCCCACGCTGCTGCTGGGTTTTGCGGTTGTTTCCGCAGGCTTTTGCGGAGCCGCGGGGATGCAGGCGGTCGCGCTGCAAAGCGCTTCGGCGACTTCCCAGAGCGCACCTGCGGGCCAGCAGCAGGAGCCCATCCGTGATCCGGCGCCGATTGTCCGCCGGACGCCCGATGTGCCGACGATCCACGTTGAGAGCCGGCTGGTAAACGTGGCGCTGAATGTGACGGACGAGCACGGCGCGCAGGTGCCGGGGCTCACGCAGAGCGACTTCGAGGTGCTGGAAGACAATGATCCGGTCAGGATTGCGGTCTTCGACCGGGAGTCGGTGACGCCGCTGGCGATTGTGATGGCGGTGGACGCGAGCGGGAGCATGGTGTCGGATGACCGGCTGGAGCGGGACGCCGCGAAGGACTTTGTACGGTCGATCCTGCGCAAGCAGGACCTGATCGACCTGATGGATTTCTCCGACCAGGTGGACGAGGTGGTGAGCTTCACGAACGACGCGAAGCTCTTCGAGTCCGGGCTGTCGCGGATCACGAAGGGCGATGCCACGGCGGTCTACGATGCGATCTATCTCGCGAGCCAGCGGCTGGCGCAGACGTCGCAGGCCAATGGAGAGCGTCGGGTGATTGTGGTGATCTCGGATGGTGAGAACACGACGCATCACGGGAGCTATCCGACGGCGCTGGAAGAGGCGCAGCGTGCCGGCGCCATGTTGTATGCGCTGATCATCGTGCCGGTGGAGGCCGATGCCGGGCGCGACACCGGCGGAGAGCATGCGCTGATCCAGCTGGCCAATGACACCGGCGGGAAGTACTACTACGTGAGCTCGAAGCATGACCTGGCGCCGGCGTTCGCGCATGTGTCGGATGACCTGAGGACGCAGTACACGCTGGGCTACTACGCTCCGCAGCGGCCACTGAATCGCGGCGGGCTGCGGCACATCACGGTGCGGATGAAGGACCCGGCCCTGCGCGCGAAGTACACGCTGCGTTATCGCACGGCGTATTACGCGCAGAAATAGTTTCGAACCGGAAGTGCAGCGTCCTGCATCCAACTGCGCAGATATAATGTTGCGTATGCCTCTCTTTCGTCGCCGCAGTAAAGGTGCGCCTCCGGGTGATACCGGCCAGGAAGCCTTGTACCTGAAGTCCCTTTCGGACCGCCAGGTGCAGGTGGCGGTGAAGCTGCGCGATGGCGAGGTTGTGTCGGGATGGATCGAGTACTTCGATGACAGCATGTTGCGCCTGACGCGCGACGGGCGTCCGAATCTCTTCATCTACAAGACACAGATCCGCACGATCACCGAAGGCAGTGGCCTGGTGGCGAAGCGCAGCGGAAACAGAGCGGAGTAGCAGCGCTGCGCGTTAGCGGGCGGACTCGCTTCGCTTGTCCTGCTGGTAGCGCTTCGCGTTAGAGCGCTGAGGCGCGTTAGCGGATGTGTTGCTGCGATTGGACTTCAATCCCTCCATGTTGGAGCGGATGTGTTTTTCGGTTGCTATCGCTCACGCGCGCAGCGCGCTACCCCGCAGGGCTATCGCGCAAGGCGCGCTAACGCGAAGCGCTACACTACCTTCGTGCCCGAACTTGTCTCCATCGCTGAGTCCATTGCGCGCGAAGCGGGCGCGTTGTTGCGTGATTACTACCACCGCGGCGTTCGCACGGAGTACAAGGGCGATGTCGACCTTGTGACCGAGGCGGATCGCGCGAGCGAGAAGCTGATTGTGGAGCGGCTGCGCGAGGCGCTGCCTTCGCATGGCATCTATGGCGAGGAAGGCACGCGACTCGGGCTGGATGCGGAGTATCGCTGGTACGTGGATCCGCTGGACGGCACGACGAACTTTGCGCATACGTTTCCGGTGTTTGGGGTCGTGCTTGGTTGCGAGCATCGCGCGAAGAACCTGCCCAGCGACCAGGACGGTCAGCTGGTGGCGGGTGTCATCTACGATCCGCTGCGGGATGAGCTGTTCTCGGCGGAGCGGGGTGGCGGGGCGCGGTTGAACAACCGGCCGATTCATGTCTCGAAGACGCCTACGCTGGGCGAGTCGCTGACGGGGACGGGCTTTCCGAGCCGCAAGCGGCATGGGTCTCCAAACGTGCACTTTTACCACGAGTTCACGCTGCGGTCGCATGGTGTGCGGCGAGCAGGCTCGGCGGCATTGGACCTCGCTTGCGTAGCTTCGGGGCGGCTGGACGGCTTCTGGGAGTTCAAGTTGAACCCTTGGGATACCTCGGCGGGTGTGCTGCTGGTGGAAGAGGCCGGCGGCAAGATCACGCACTTCGATGGCGGCAAGTTCACGCTGGACAGCCGCGAGGTGCTGGCGACGAATGGGCTGATCCACGGGGAGATGGTGCAGCTGTTCAAGGATCTGTTTGCGGGTAAGGACCTGAGCACGCCGACGAGTCCGAAGGAGTATGCGGCGCAGATGTTGAAGGGCGAGGAGTGAAGAGCCTTGTCTCTCGAGAAGAGGTTTTGGCTCAGCGTTATTCCTGTGATTGGCGTAGCCGCCTGGTTCCTGTATTACCTCCAAGTTCCAGCGGATTGTGACTTGACCGTTGATGGCCCATGTAATTTGACGATGAGTCTCCGGCTCATTGGGTCGGTCATTGGGGCGGTGATTTTCCTGTGCTTCTGGGTATTGATTGTGAAGGCCTGTACCAGCGGGGCTCCATCGGAAAGAGGACCGACCTTTCGTCTTCGCCGCAGCGCCCGGGTGTTTCTCTTCAACGAAGACGGAGAACTGCTGCTGATCCGCTTTGTTGCGCAGCGGCCGGACGGGCCTTACACCTGTTGGGTGACTCCGGGAGGCGAGGTCGAGGTAGGTGAGCCCGACCTCGAAGCGGCGCAGCGGGAGCTGTTCGAGGAGTTGGGGATTCGGCCTGCGCTGACGGGTCCGGTGCATGAGGAGTCGGGTGGGGAGTACCTCCACCTGGGCGAGACGGTGCGGAACTACGACGTTTTCTTTGCGGCGCGATGTGGGTGCGCGGAGCCGGTGCTCAGCGGCGTGACCGAGGACGAGATTCGGCTGATGCGCGAGGCTCGGTGGTGGACGTTGGAGGAGTTGAATGCGGCCCGGGAGCCGGTGTTTCCGCCTCGATGCGCTCAGCTGGCGGGGCGGGTGCTGAGAGCGCTCGCTTAGGGAGCGGCTGTCCCTGCAGGTCTCCCCACTGCGCGTCGCCAGGGGCGCGACGCTTCGGTCGAGATGACACAGCTCAGGAAAAAGCAAACGCCGTCCGCAACAGTCCGAGTTCCCTAGCGAAAAACGAGCGCTTCGTCTGTGATCGAGTCACTGGACGGCGCGAGGTTTCTTGCTAGAATCGAAGCGACCTCGCAACCCGACCTCGCTGACGTTGGCCGTAAACGCGATGGACTACAAGGAGATTGACTAGATGGCGTATGTGATCGCAGAACCCTGTATCGGCACCAAGGATCGCGCGTGTGTTGACGCTTGCCCCGTGGATTGCATCCACCCCAAGGCGGATGAGGCGGGCGGCGATACCGCCGAGCAGCTGTTCATCGACCCGGTCGAGTGCATCGACTGCGGCGCCTGCGTTCCGGTGTGCCCGGTGTCGGCGATCTACGCCGGCGACGACCTTCCGGAAAAGTGGGAAGAGTTCAAGGACAAGGCTGCGGCTCACTTCGGTCGCTAAGGTTCCTCGAAAGTTTTGGTGGAGACAGACGCGCGGCTTCGGCTGCGCGTTTTTCTTTTGCGCTTTGAGAAGAACCCGCGTTTCAGATTCGAGACGTGGGGCACCCAGATGGTACGGGGATGAGACGATAGGGCGTGGCCGAAGGCAGGCAAATTCCGCATCACGGCGAGGCGATTGTGCTGCGGTCGTGGCCGTTTCTAGAGGCGGACCTGCTGGTGAGCCTGTTCACGCGCGAGCAGGGCAAGGTGAAGGGCGTGGCGCGGCATGCGATGCGGTCGCGGCGGAGGTTTGGGGGGGCGCTGGAGCCGGCGACCTATGTGCAGGCGCACTACACGGAGCGGCCGAAGCAGGATCTGGTGCGGCTGGATCAGTTTGAGATTCTTTGGTCGCCGATGACGGCTCCGGTGGACTGGCTGCGGGCTGCGGGGATGCAGTTTGTCGTCGAGGTGCTGGACGAGGCGATGCCGGATCTCGCGGCGGAGGATAACGTCTTTCGGCTGGCGATGACTTGTTTGACGGCGATGGAAGGTGGGGCGAGGGGCCAGGGGCCAGGGTTTAGGGCCCAGAGTGCTGAGGAGCCTAGGGGCTCCACGGTTTGGATTGCTGCGATGTACTTTGCGCTGTGGATGAATCGGCTGATGGGGTGGATGCCGGACCTGGCGCACTGCGCGGCGTGCGGGCTGGATCTCCGCGAGGAGATGCAACAGGGGCGGCCGGTGTGGTGGTCGCCGACAGCGGATGGGGTGAGCTGCGGGGATGATCGCAAGCCGGATAGCCGGGCGCTGAGTGCGCAGTCGGTGGCGGAGAGCTACAGGATTGCGCGGACTCCGCTGAAGGAGTTGCTGGAGGAGGAGTGGCCGGCGAAGCGGGCGGGGGATCTGCGGGCATTCGCGATTGCGGTGCTGGAGCGGCATCTGGAGCGGAGGATACGGAGTGGGGCGGGATTCTCTTGATTTTGCGTATGGGTAGGACGATGATCATTTTGTGGAAGGCGAGGCACCCATGATTACGGAAGTGAATGTCGCGGAGTTCGCTCAGAACGCGGGAGAACTTCTCAATCAGGTTTCTGGGAGCGGAAGCGTGGTCATTAGCCGCGACGGGACTCCGGTCGCTGTTCTGGTGGATGCAGAACTCTTCGCCCGTATGCAGCAGATGCAATGGGAACAGTTCGACAAGATCAGGAATCGGATTGCGGACGCCTATGCCAACGTGCCGGAAGAAGTTGGCCTCGCTGAAATCGATGCCCTCGTTGCGGATGAGCGCAGGCGGCAACGCCAGTAAATGCGTGCTGTTCTTGATACGAACGTGCTGGTGTCAGGCATTGTCTATCCCGTAAGTAAACCAGGGAAGATTCTCGCGGCCTGGAGGATCGGTGTGTTCGATCTCGTGGTGTCCCATTACATCCTCGAGGAAACGGTGCGTGTGTTGCCTCGCATGAAGCATGCCAACATAGGCCCTGAAGATGCACGGTCCCTTATCGAGAAATTGTCGGAAAAGGTTGAGATCGTTGCTCCGTTCTTGCGAGCAGACGACGAACTTCGGGACCAAGCCGACCAGCCGGTGCTGGGGACTCTGCTGGCCTCGAGAGCCGATTATCTTGTCACGGGCGACAAGGATTTGCTGGTGTTGGCGGAGAGGTATCCGATTGTCACGCCTGCGGAGTTCTGGGCGCGGCATGGGTAAGAGGCGGAAGTTTGCGATTGCGGTGCTGGAGCGCCGGATTCGGAGTGTGACGGGGCTGGTCTATCTAGCTCGCCGTTTTGGATGCTATTGCAGCCCTAGCCGAGTTTTTCTTTAGCGTGCGACCTGTCCGGTACAGGTACTTGTCCAGCGTCTTGTACGAAAGGTTGGGCTCGCACAACCGAGTTCGCAACGCATCGATTTCCTCTCGGAATGCCTTATAAGTGCGGTCGGCCTTAGAGACGCAACTCCTTCGCTTCTCCCCCTTCGCAAGCGCCATCAGTGTCCTGTAAACGTTGGCGTCGTAAATGGGATACTTCTCCGTTTGATGAAAGCTACAGTACTTCGTCGCGAACGAGAAGTGTATCCTCGTAACCCCATTAAGAGTGAGGCTCGCAATGCGTTCCACTACAGACGGGCAGCCGACGGCGAGGCAGTCGTCGATCACGCTGCCCGCTTCCGAGATGTGCGCAGCCATCTCGCGAACGGCGTAGACGTTGGTGGAATACAACTGATTGAGTGCCACTACCTTCAGCAACACTTTGTTGTAGTCGGTATTCCCCGTTGCCCAGCCGAAGAGATTTACGAGAGCTGTATCTGCTCGATCCTCTTGATCGAAGGCTTTCGCGGCACTGTTGATCTCGTACAGGGACGGCATACTGATGCTAGTTGCCATAGTTGTAAGTGCTCCAGTATATGGCGGAAGGATACACTGGTAGTGCAAGACTCAAGTTTGGAAGGCAATGTCGAACAAGAATCCTCTCACTTTTCAAGAGCTCCTCTTCACGCTCCAGAAGTTCTGGTCGGAGCATGGGTGTGTTTTGCAGCAGCCGTATGACCTTGAGGTCGGGGCGGGGACGATGTCTCCCGACACGTTTTTGCGGGTGCTCGGGCCGAAGCCTATTTCCATTGCGTACGCGCAGCCTTCGCGGCGGCCGGCGGATGGGCGGTATGGCGAGAACCCGAACCGGTTGTTTCGGCACACGCAGCTGCAGGTCATCTTGAAACCACCACCTGCAGACGTGCAGTCGTTGTACCTCGAGTCGCTGGTGGCGATTGGGATTGATCTGCGTCAGCACGACATCAAGTTCGAGGAAGACAACTGGGAGTGGCCGGTGGGCGGCGCGTGGGGCGTGGGCTGGCAGGTGATGCTCGATGGCCAGGAGATCACGCAGTACACGTACTTCCAGCAGTGCGGCGGCATGGATCTCGACCCGATCTCAGGTGAGATTACGTATGGCCTGGAGCGCATTGCGCAGTTCCTGCAGGACAAGGACTCTATCTACGACATCGTGTGGACGCGGGACGCGCAGGGTCGCGAGCTCACCTACGGTGATGTTCGTCTGCACGAAGAGCAGCAGTTCTCGGCGTATGCGTTTGACTATGCCGACACGGCGAAGCTGTGGGAGCACCTGAACCTTTATGAGGCGGAGTGCAAGGCGCTGCTGGATCGCGCGAAGATCGTCTTCGGCGAGGGCTCTAAGGCTGAGGGTTCAGGGGCCAGGGCCCAGGGCTCAGAAGGCGATGCTGCGGATGCGCTCACTGTGTTGCGGTTTCCTACGATGGGGGCTTATGAGCTGGCGCTGAAGTGTTCGCATACGTTCAATCTGCTGGATGCGCGCGGTGCGATCTCGGTGACGGAGCGTGTGGGTGTGATGGGGCGGATTCGCAACCTGATTGTGGGTGTGGCGAAGGTGTATGCCGAGCAGGGAAGACTGACGGCGCGAGTCAGCGAGTCGGCTGGTGAGCAAGCCAGCGTGGTGGGTGCATAAGTGGCAGAGTTTCTGTTTGAGATTGGATTGGAAGAAGTTCCTGCGCGGATGATTGCCTCGGCTGAAGCGGAGTTGTTGCGGCGCACGCTGGCGTTGCTGGGTAAGGAAGCGTTGCTGCCTGCGGGTTTCGATCCGCTGACGGATGCGAAGTCGTACTCGACGCCGCGACGGTTGGCTGTGCTGGTAAGCGATGTGCTGGAGCGGCAGCCGGACCTGAGCGAAGAGGTGGTGGGGCCTTCGGCCAAGATTGCGTTCAAGGATGGAGCCCCGGCGCCTGCGGCCGAAGCGTTTGCGCGCAAGAATGGCGTGGACGTGAGCGCGCTGCGGACGATCACGACGCCGAAGGGCGACTACGTTGCGGTGACCACGACGAAGGTGGGCCGCGCGGCGAGCGAAGTGATTGCGAGCGAGCTGCCGAAGGAGATTGCGGCGATTTACTGGGCGAAGAACATGCGGTGGATCGCAGGATCGAAGCAGACGTTTGTGCGGCCGGTGCAGTGGATCGTGGCGTTGCTGGGCGAAGATGTGGTGCCGGTGAGCTTTGGTGGGCGCACGGCGGGTCGCGCGAGCTTTGGGCATCGTGTGCTGTCGAGCGGCGAAGCCTTTGAGATCGAGACGCCCGCGAGCTATGTGGCGCAGCTCGAGGGCGAGTACGTGATCGCCGATGTGGAGGCGCGGCGGCACAAGATTCGCAAGGCGCTGGATCGTGTGTGCCGCACGGTGCCTGGTGCTCGTTGGCGTGAGGACGAGGCGCTGGTCGACAAGATGACGCATCTGACCGAGTGGCCGGATGTGCTGCTGGGCAGCTTCGATGCGGCGTACCTGGACCTGCCGGAAGAGGTGCTGGTGACGGTGATGCGCGACCACCAGAACTACTTCGCGGTGGAGAGCGCGGCGGGCAAGCTGGCGCCGTACTTCCTCGCGGTGACGAACATTGCGCTCGATGAAGAGAACGCGGGGATCGTCAGGCAGGGCAATGAGCGCGTGCTGCGGGCGCGGTTCAACGATGCGCGCTTCTTCTACGACTTCGATCAGCGGACTCCGCTGGTGGAGCGTGTGAAGCTGCTGGAGAATGTGACCTTCCAAAAGGACCTGGGGAGTTACGCGAAGAAGAGCGAGCGGGTGAGAGAGCTCTGCCATCGGCTTGCAATGACCGCGGGAATGATTGCTCCTACTTATGATGTGAACGCGATTCTGGACGCTGCGTCGCTGGCGAAGACCGATCTCACCACGGAGTTGGTGAAGGAGTTCACGGAGCTGCAGGGCATTATCGGTGGGCTGTACGCCGAGAAGCAGGGTGTGAGTCAGGTCGCCGCGGAGGCGATCTACGACCAGTACCTGCCAGCGAGCGCGGACGATCGCATTCCGCGGAGTGCCGAGGGCGCACTGCTGGGGCTTGCGGATCGGATCGATACGATTGCGGGGATGTTCTCGCTGGGGATGGAGCCTACAGGATCGAAGGACCCGTTTGCGCTGCGGCGTGCCGCGAATGCTGTGGTGCGGATTCTTGCGGAGTCGGGCTTGCCGTTGACGCTGAGCGATGTCATGGGCGCAGCGTCACCGCAGCCTGAGGTTGAAGCCAAGCTGAAGAGCTTCTTTGCGGAGCGCGTGGAGTTTTATCTGCGTGAAGCGAAGGGGCAAGCTTATGACGTCGTCAAGGCTGTGATGGCTCCTGGGTATGACGAGATCGCGGATGTGGTGGCTCGTGCGGAGGCGGTGAGTGCGGCGCGGGGCAGCGAGGATTTTCTTGCGGTGAGCGCGGCGTTCAAGCGGATGAAGAACATCCTGGCGCAAGCGGGGTATCAGGGACCGACGCCCGGCACAGGTTTCATTCACGCTTTCGAAGATCCTGCAGAGGCTCCACTCGCGCGTAAGTCCTTAGCTGCGGTCAAAGAGAGGCATGAGCTTTCGAACTGGCGAAGCTATGGTGAGAGGCTCGCATCGGTGGCATCGATTCGGCCCGAAGTCGACGCCTTCTTCGCACAGGTCATGGTGATGGATCCAGACATCGCGGTGCGAACTCGCAGACTGAATCTGCTGTACATGGTGCTTCAGAATTTCTCAGATATCGCCGACTTCTCGGAGATTGTGACTGCCGGATGACGACCTACACGGAAGGGTGATGAGGTTATCGCTATTTCGAATGGAATCAAGGGAACTGCGAAACGATTCGACCACGGTCGAATCGTTTCGTGTTTTGATGACATCTGTTCTTTGTGGCTATTGCCTATGGAGATGCTTCGAATGTCTACGCTTTTTGATCCGATCCAGGTCGGGGACCTGACGCTTCCCAACCGCATCCTCATGGCTCCGCTGACGCGGCTGCGTGGCACCAAGGACCACATGCCGACGGCGATCCAGGCGGAGTACTACGCACAGCGCGCCAGCGCCGGGCTGATCATCAGTGAAGGCACGCCGATTGATCCGATGGGCGTTGGGTATCCGCAGGTTCCCGGGTTGTGGTCGGAGGCGCAGGCGGAGCTTTGGAAGCCCATTACGGATGCGGTGCATCGCGAGGGCGGACGGATCTTCTCGCAGATCTGGCATGTGGGCCGTATGTCCGATCCTGAGCACCTGAACGGCATGTTGCCAGTGGCTCCGAGCGCGATTGCGGCGGCGGGGCACGTGAGCCTGCTTCGCCCGATGCGGCAGTTTGAGGTGCCGCGTGCGCTTGAACTGGATGAGATCCCGGATGTGATCGCAGCGTACAAGCAGGGGGCGCAGTACGCGAAGGACGCGGGCTTCGATGGCGTGGAGCTGCACGGGGCGAATGGGTATCTGCTGGAGCAGTTCCTCTCGAGCCTCTCGAACCATCGCACGGACAAGTACGGTGGCAGCGTGGAGAACCGGGCGCGGTTGATGATCGAGGCGGCCGAGGCAGCGGCGGAGGTCTTCGGCGAAGGCCGTGTGGGCATGCATCTCTCGCCGCGTTGCGATGGACAGTGCCCGGGCGATGGCAACCCGCTGGAGACGTTTACCTATGTTGCGGAGGAGCTGGGCAAGCGCAAGCTGGCGTTCCTGATGGCTCGCGAGTATGAGGGGCCGGACTGGATCGGACCACAGCTGAAGCAGGCGTTTGGAGGAGTGTACTTCGGCAACGAGCGTTTCACGCAGGCGAGCGCGGAGGCGGCGGTCGAGCGCGGCGACGTGGACGGCGTTGCTTTCGGCAAGCTGTTCATTGCGAATCCGGACCTGGTCCAGCGCTTCCGCGAGGATGCTCCGCTGAACGAGCCGATCCCGGCGACGTTCTACTCGCACGAGGCCGAAGGGTACGTGGACTATCCGGTGCTGACGCCGCAGAGTGTCTAGAATTCGCGGACCGTTACCCGAACGACTGACAAGCCCTCGTACTTCTTCAGCAACGCATGGTTGCTGTTGAGGTGCGAGGGCTTCAGGTTTTCCGGGGCGAGGTCGAGCGGGTGCTATTGAGCGATGAGCTGTGACGTTTGGAGCTATGAGGCTTAGTTCAGACGCTGCAGTCTTGCGATGAGCTTTTCGGCGAGGGGCTCTCCGCTCTCGGTCCAGAGGAGGCGGGAGCTGATGCCGCAGTGCTTCTCGATGAGCAGGGTGAAGGCGAGGAGCTTCTCGATGTTCTGCTGGATCTTGGCGGCGTCCTGGCGGCTGAGCTCTTCTTCTTCCTGGACCCATGGTGTGTCGAGGCCGAACTCTACGCGGACCTGGCCATTCTGGTCATAGGCGCCAGCGTCGAACTCGGGACCAAAGCCGGCGATGCGAACGCGGGCGGGTTCGAGCTTCCAGCGGGAGGGTTTGGCGGCGGGCATGGTGATGAGGTTCGACGGGCGGGCGTCCTCTTCGTCCTCGATGTCAATATCGAGGTGACCGGTGGATCTTTCGCTTTCGGAGGCGATGGACTTCATGTCGCTGGGAAGCCAGAGCAGCCAGCGCATCTCGAACTCGTAGGCGACGTCTTCGTGGAGCTGCTCCGTGGCCTCGGCGACGGCGTTCTCGATGATGGCGTCGTCGGTATCGGCGGTGTCGTCAGAGCGGGTGTCGTTGACGAAGATGCGCTGATAGGTAGGGGACTCGGTCCAATCGATGGGGAAGGCGCTGGCCGCCCAGACGCGACCGAAGAGGCTGCCAGGCTTCCCTTCGCCAGCGACGGTTGCGAACTGGCGCAGCACTCCCGTGAGCGCGCTCGGGAGCGATTCGAGGCGAAAGTTCGGATACCACAGGCTGAGATAGAGCTGATCGGACATGGTCAGCGTCATTCTACGTGGAGCCCGGGCAAGATACGAGCCTCGGGGGCTGAATCCGGCACGGGAGACAGTGGCGGGTTCGTTACGTCGGGCCGCGTGGGGATGAGAGAATCGAGGCAGGACTCTGGATGAGATTTTCGATTGAACGGCTGCGGTGGTTCCTGGTGGCGGGTGCGGTCCTTCTCATCGCCGGCCTGGTGGCGACCATCGCGATCAGCTCGTACCGGGCCAAGAAGGCCTTTGTCGAGAAGCTGAAGAACTTCGCTCATATTGCGCATGAGACGAAGAACTTTACGTACTCCGATGCTTTGCTGGGGCACACCTCGTACACGCTGCATGCGGGCCGGGTGGTGCAGCATGGCGATGGGACCTATTCGCTGTTCGATGTGGCCGTGCAACTGCACAGCAAGACCTCGACCGAGGTGGATCACATCTATGCCAACGAGATCGAGTATGACCAGAACACGGGTGTGGGCAAGGCCATTGGCGAAGTGCGGATGGAGCTTGAGGTTCCGCAGTCGGTGGCGGGGACACGGCATGGCACGCAGTCACCTCCGACCGCTGCGGTAACGACATCGCCGCAGGTCGTCTTCGTGGATACCTCCAGCGTGGTGTACGTGAAGAAGCTGGGTGTGGCCGCTACGGCGGACGAGGTTCGATTCCGCTGGGGCAAGCTTTCGGCGCGGGCGAAGGGGGCGGAGTTCAGCCCCAACGACAGCACGCTGCGGCTTCTGGCCGATGTCCATGCGACGGGGATTCTCCACCAGCAGCAGCTGGACATGACGGCGTCGGAAGCTCTGATTGATCGGAACAGCAACATCGCCACGTTTGGGCACCCGACGGCTCGTACGGGCAACCGCACGGGCAAGTCCGACTCGGCGATTGTGTACCTGCGCAAGGATGGGTCGATTGAGCATGGATCGGCGACGGGGAATGTGGAGCTTACGGAGGGCACAGCGCTGATCAAGGCTGCTCACCTCGATGCGGTGCTGAATGAGAGCTCGGTCCTGGAGTCCGCGAAGCTCATCGGTGGCGTGACGATGGTGGACTCGAACCCATTGCGGCCGACTCAAGGCAGCGCGCAGACGGTGGATGCGAGCTTCGATGCTACTGGCGCACCGACGGTGATCGTCGGCCGCGGGCAAGCGGCGGTCGCGATGCAGCAGGGGGCGCCAGGCGGGCGGACCATGCACCGCGCGATGCACGGTGACACGATCACGGCGAACTTCGTGCACGACGCAAAGCACGCAGGGGCCGGGCATGCAGGGAACGACGCGCACTCGAGCGCTTCGCTGATCAAAGGACTCCACGCGGTTGGTTCTGCGCAGGTGAGCGGGGATTCCGTGACTGCGGCTCAGGGTAAGGCGGCGGAGCTGAAGCAGAACGCAGTGGACGCCGATGACCTGGTGGCTTCCTTTACGCAGACAGCCGAGGGACGGGCGCTGCTGAGGACGCTGGTGGGCACGGGGCACACGAAGCTTCACCAGGAAGGCTCGGAAGGGGATGTCTCCGAGAGCAGGGCCGATGTGCTGAACGCCGACTTTGTCCCCAGCGCGACGGGAGCCGCTCAACTGGAGACGGCGAAGCAGACGGGGCACTTGACCATGATGAGCCGGTCTGTCCGGAAGCCGGCAGCGTCGGGCCAAGCACCGGGCAGTTCCAAAGGGCCCGCGACGCCGACGGTTTCGACCGGAAGCGCGGCCGAAGGTACCTACGTGGCGGCGACGGATACGTTGACGCTGGTGGGTGGGACGCACTTCAGTGACGGCGAGAATTCTCTGACGGCGAATGAAGTGACGGTTCACGAGGGCTCGGGCGACGCAGAGGCTCGCGGGAACGTGCTGGCGTCCATTGAGCAGCATGACGCGCAGCCCAGCGGCAAGGTGCGAGAGGCCCAACCGGTGACGCATATCGCGTCGACGGAGGCGAAGTTTGTCCGTGCCGGGAAGATTGCGGAGTTCCGAGGAACCGACGGAGCGCCGGCCCGGTTGTGGCAGGGCGGCTCCCAGGTGCAGGCGGCGAATCTGCTCTTCGACGGGGTGCGCCGGTCATTGACGGCACGGCCCGCCGGATCGTCAGGGCTGGTGCGGGCGGTCTTTGCCAGCATGGGCGGAACGGGCCAGGTCGTCGGAGCAAAGAAGGCCAGTGGAGAGCGCAAGACGGCTGCGACGATTGTGCATGTGGCCAGCCCGAGGTTGGACTACTCCGACCTGTCGCGCCAGGCGGTGTTTTCAGGTGGAGTGAAGATCGAAGGAACGATGGGCCAGGTGGAGTCGCAGCGCGCCGTTGCGACGTTGAATCCGTCCAAGCCGGCAGCACCGGCTGCGGATGGCCCTGCCAGTTCGGCGGCAGCGCAGGCTAACCCGGTCAACGGCACGCTGGAGAAGGTCGTGGTCTATGGCGATGTGCACATGCGCCAACCGGGGCGCACGGGCACGGGAGATCAGCTGACGTATACGGCGGCCGATGATGAATACGTCCTGACCGGGAGTCCGCCGCATCTACCTCATATTGTTGATGCCCAGCAGGGAAACGTAACCGGAGCCACGCTCGTCTTCAATAATGCGGGGAGTACGATCATCGTATCGGGGAACCCCGGCCAGCCTGGCGGGCGGGTTCGGACTGAAACAGAAGTGAGGCAATCGCATTGACGATGAGAACGCTTGCCACTGAAGAGCTGACCAAGGCTTACGGTGGACGGCAGGTGGTGCGAGGGGTAAGCCTCCATATCCGGCAGGGCGAGGTGGTGGGTCTGCTGGGGCCGAATGGCGCCGGCAAGACGACGACCTTCTACATGACGGTCGGCCTGGTGCGGCCGGACTCCGGGCGGATCCTGACGGACAACTCCGACATCACGCGGACGCCGATGTACCTGCGCGCGCGCGAGTTTGGCATCAGCTACCTTCCGCAGGAGCCTTCGATCTTCCGCAAGCTGACGGTGGAAGAGAACATCATGGCGGTGCTGGAGACGCTGCAGGTAAGCCTGGAGACGCGCCGGATGCGCATGGAGTCCCTGATCGCGCAGCTGAACCTGGGACACGTGCGGCGCACGCAGGGCTATGCTCTGTCGGGCGGCGAGCGCCGGCGCGTGGAGATTGCGCGCTGCCTGGCGATCGATCCGGCGTTCATCCTGCTCGACGAGCCGTTTTCGGGGATCGATCCGATTGCTGTGCTGGAGCTGCAGCAGATCATCCTGGATCTGAAGAACACGGGCATCGGGATTCTGATCACCGACCACAACGTGCCGGAGACGCTGAGTGTGACGGACCGCGCGTACATCATCAATGACGGTCGGATCTTCTTCGCGGGCACTCCCGGGGAGCTGGGGCGGAACCCGGAGGTGCGGCGCATCTACCTTGGGGAACATTTCTCGATGTAGGTGGGCTCGGGCAATTCCAGGGCCGCTGGCGCCGCAGGGTACCAGGATCGTTAATCCATCACCCGTTTTCGGAATTGCGCTGTCCGGAATCGCCTCTAATCTTTGGGCAGATGGAATTCGATTCCATGGCTTCCAGTTTGGGATCGCAGCTGGGCCGCTGCCGGGCGAAATTCTGGTGGCCTGCGGTTTCGGAGTACACTAGGCCCACGCCGGCCAGACAGCATAGGGCCGTCCGGCAGGCGCGGGTCGAACCGTGCTCGGCTGGCGGTTCCGCGGTGAGGTTGAAGAGTTGTTACAACCACGTCTGAACGTCAAGTTGTCGCAGCGCCAGGTGCTCACGCCCGGGCTTGTTCAGATGGTAGGCGTGCTCGCGCTGACCAAGCTTGAGCTGAAGGACATGATTAACGGGGAGTTGATCGAGAACCCCGTCCTGGAAGAGATCGACGAGACCTCCGAGACGCTGGACGAGCGTTCGGGCAAGGAAGGCGATCTCGAGCGCAGCGTGGCGGAGATCTCTGCCGAGAGCGAACGTCCTGAAAAAGATCCGTTTGATGAGATCGACTTTGGCAGCTACTTCCAGGACTTCCTGGACCCCGGATATCGCACTGCCGGCACGCTTGAGGACTACGATAAGCCCTCCTTTGAACACTTCCTCTCGGCGCCTTCAACGCTGACCGACCACCTCACCTGGCAGTTGGGCTCGATGAGCATCAGCCGGGCGTTGCGGCAGGCTGCAGACATCATTCTGGGGAACCTGAATGAGGATGGTTATCTCACCGCAACCGATGAGGAGATCGCCGAATCGCTGTCTGGTGAGCTTTCCATCGAAGACGGTCTGGCGCTGATAGCGCAGGCGCGTGAGGTCGTTGCGCAGCTAGACCCGGTGGGGATCGGCGCTCGCGATCTGCGCGAGTGCCTGTCGATGCAGATACGGGCGCAGCAGCGCGAGGCCCGCCATGCCGAGGAGCGCGCCACGCTGGGAGAGGAGCAGGCAGAGCATCTGCTGAGCGTTCTTGAACTGGCGTCGACCATCATCGACCAACACCTGGCGCTGCTGCAGAAGCGCGATATGCGGGAGCTGAACCGGCTCTGCCGCCAGCCTGCGGAGGTGGTCAATGAGGCTGTTGATGTCATCCGAAGACTCGATCCTCGGCCCGGCCAGCGATACAACCAGTCGGCAACACGACTGATCGAACCGGATGTGGCCTTTGTGCGGCGCGATGACGAGTGGGTGGTGGTGATGAATGAGGAGGACATGCCCGCTCTCCGGCTGAACAACAGCTACCGCAAGATGCTTCGCGAGAAGAGCGTGGAGCGCGATGTCCGGGAGTATGTGAAGGAACGCTATAAGTCCGCGATTCAACTGCTTCGGAACATCGAGCAGCGCAAGAACACGATCGTGCGGACGTGCGAGTCGATCGTGCGGCGGCAGCAGGAGTTCCTGGAGCGTGGGGTGGAAGGCCTGCGGCCGATGATGATCAAGGAGGTCGCCGAGGAGATAGGCGTTCATCCCAGTACGGTAAGCCGGGCTGTCGCGAATAAATATGTCCACACCACACAGGGCGTGTATGAGCTACGATTCTTCTTCTCCGAGGCCGTAAATGGTCCGGAGGGGGGAGATCTTCCGCTGCCGTTGCTGAAGCGGAAGGTGAAGAAACTGATTGAAGAGGAGGATCCCCGCAAGCCGTGGACAGATGATTATCTGGCCGCGGAGCTGCAGCGCCAGGGCATCAAGGTAACGCGCCGCACTGTAGCGAAGTACAGGGAAGACATGCAGATTCCCTCTACGCACCAGCGCCGACAGCGCTGATCCGGGCTTTTCTTCTGCCGATGCGAGTCCGCAGACGCGACACGCTATGACGTCCTTCCCGGGGAGGGACGCGCATGGAAGCCGGGTTTGGAGGAGTCGAACGACAGAGGACGGCTCAAGCGTACTCTCAGCTCCAGCCAAGGAGATATTCCACATGACGATCGAGTTCACAGGCCGTCGGACGACGGTAACTTCCCAACTCAAAGCGCAAGTCGAAGCCGGGATGGAACGTATTTCCCGGGTCACCCGCCGTTGTACCGGCGCGCACGTCATTCTCACTGAAGACAAGTACCGCCACATTGCCGAGATTCTGGTGAAGTGCCGCGGTGAAGAGCTGGTGGCCCGATGTGAGTCCACCGCCATGGAAGTAGCGCTGCATCATGCGTTGCAGACGGTTGAGCGACAAGCCATCCGGAACAAGCAACGATTTGAGACGGTGCGCCAGCACCCGAAGCCGCTTCCCGCAGCTGCCGCGTAGCCTCACCGGCTACATATAGAGCAGCTTCCACACCCAGGCCCTCACCAACCCCACTGAAGGAACCGCCGCGTCACATTGAATCCGCGTGGATGCTTTGCTGTCGAAAGAGCCAAAGCGATTTTCGCGGGGCAATGCTAGGATGCACGCATGGCGCGGCGGTCCTCAGAGAAGACGGGAAAGATCCCGAAGATCGAGAAGACCTTGGAGGTTCCCAAGGTCCCCAAGGCTCCTAAAGCGGCAAAACCCTCGAAGGCCGCAAAGCTTCCGAAGCCCCCCAAGACGAAGAACAAGAGAAAGAAATCGAGCGCGACCACGGTGAGTGGCCGTGAGCTGGCGCACCTGCCGGACGGCGAGACGCGCGATCTCGTGATCCTGACGGGGCTGTCGGGCTCGGGCAAGATGTCAGCGGCGAAGGCGTTCGAGGATCTTGGCTACTACTCGGTCGACAACCTGCCGATGGAGCTGATTCCAAGCTTCGCGGAGCTGGTTCTGAGCTCGGCTGAGATTACCCATGCGCTGCTGGTGGTGGATGTGCGCGAGGGCAGCCGGCTGGACCGCTTTCCATCGATCCTGAAGCAGGTGCGGAAGACGCTGCCGACACGCGTCGTCTATCTCGAGGCCAGCGAGGATGCGCTGATCCGGAGGTTCTCGGAGACGCGGCGTCCTCATCCTCTGCGCCGCGAAGAGACGGTGGTGGACTCGATCCGCGCCGAGCGGGGACGCCTGGAGCCGGTGCGCAACGTCGCCGACATTATCCTCGACACCACCAAGTTCAATGTTCATGAGCTGCGCGCGCACATCAACGCTCAGTTTGAGCGGGGGCATGGCGACGGGCAGGCGCTGTCGCTCTCGGTGATGAGCTTTGGCTTCAAGAACGGCGTGCCCGCCCACGCCGACCTGGTGTTCGATGTGCGCTTTCTGCCGAATCCCCACTTCGTCCCCAAGTTCCGCAACCTGACGGGGAAGGACAAGCGCGTCGCGAAGTACGTGATGGACTTTCCGCAGACGAAGGAGTTCCTGGACAAGGCTACGGAGATGCTTACGTTCCTGTTGCCGCACTACATCCAGGAAGGAAAGAGCTATCTCACGGTGGCGATTGGGTGCACCGGCGGACAGCACCGGTCGGTGATGATCGCCGAAGAGTTGCGAAAGCGGCTGGCCGACGCAGGCTACCGGGCGAAGGCGGAGCACCGCGACATGCCCCGATAGTTTCTGGCCCAAAGTCTTCTCCCGGGGAACTGCGCCCTCTCGCCCGCGGCGCACGTCTCACACCCCAGGGACGACGGCCTGATGCCGAGTCCGCGTACACTCACAGTGGATGGAACGAGCACGAATGAGATTGGCCGGTAGCCGCGGATGAAGCGCATTCTTCGCCTGTTGAGCTATATGCGACCGTATGCCCTGTACACGGTGGGCGCACTGTTGCTGATGGTCCTTTATGCGTTGATGGCGGCGGTGCGCGTGATGCTCATCAAGCCGATCATCGACAACGTGCTGAGCGCCCAGGCGTCTCCGGACAAGGTGCTCGTGTTCCCGATTCCGCATACGCGGTTGGTGTTCAACCTGCAGTTCCTGATCCCCCATCACTTCCACAATGCGTGGACGGTGGTGGCGGTGGCGCTGATCGGCTCGGCGATCATCAAGTCCATAGCGGACTACCTTGGGACCCTGCTGGCCAACAAGGCCGGGTTCGGCATGATCACGGACCTGCGCAACGCGCTCTACGAGTCGATCCTGCGGCGGTCCTCGGCGTTCTTTCAGCAGCATTCGTCCGGGACGCTGATCTCCACGCTCATCAACGATGTGGAGCGTGTGCAGACGGCGATGGCGACGGTGCTGATCGACTTCTTCCAGCAGTTTTTCACGATGCTTGTGCTGATCGGCGTGGTGATCATGACGGGCGGCTGGCTGGCGCTGGTGCTGCTGGTGTTTGTGCCGATCATCATCGTGTCGTCGCGCAAGGTGGGGCGCAGCGTGCGCAAGACGACGCGCAGCGGACAGGACAAGCTGGCCGAGATCCAGAACATCGTGCAGGAGACCATCACCGGTAACGGGATCGTGAAGGCCTTTGGCATGGAAGCGTGGGAGATGAAGCGGTTCCGCCGGGCCGCGGACAAGCTGCTGCGCGCGAACATGCGGTCGGTGTCGGTACAGGCGATCAGCTCGCCGTTGATGGATGCCCTTGGAGCTGTGCTGCTGGCGATGCTCCTCTGGCTGGGACGCACGGTTGTCCTTCGTGGAGCGTCGGAGGGCACCTTCATTACCTTTCTTGGCGCGGTGATCATGCTCTACGATCCGGTCCGCCGGATGCCGACCTACTACAACAGCTTTCAGCAGGCGGTTGGTGCGAGTGACGAGATCTTCCACTTTATCGACGAGCAGGATGACGTGCGCGAGAGCAAGGGTGCGACGTCCATCAAGGGCTTTGAAAGCGCCATTGAGTTTCGCAACGTGCACTTTGCGTACGATCGCCATGGCGAGACGCGCGAGGTGCTGCATGGAATCAACCTCACGGTAAGGCGGGGCGAGGTTGTCGCACTGGTAGGGCCCAGTGGTGGCGGCAAGTCCACACTGGTAAACCTGCTGCCCCGGTTCTACGACGTGACGGCCGGAGAGATCCTCGTCGATGGGCGCAACGTGCGTGACCTTACACTGGCGTCGCTGCGGGCACAGATCGGCAAGGTGACGCAGGAGACCGTGTTGTTCAACGACACGGTGCGGAACAACATCGCGTATGGCCAGCCCCACGTGTCAATCGACGCCGTGAAGTCGGCTGCCGGCGCCGCGCTGGCCGACGTCTTCATCGATCGCCTGCCGGGCGAGTACGATTCGGTGATCGGCGAGAAAGGCACGCGGCTTTCTGGCGGCGAGCGGCAGCGGCTTGCGATCGCGCGGGCGCTGCTGAAGGACGCGCCGATCCTGATCCTGGACGAGGCGACCTCCGCGCTGGATACCGAGAGCGAGGCTGCGGTGCAGGCCGCGCTGGCGAACCTGATGCAGGGCCGAACGACTCTGGTGATCGCGCATCGGCTTTCGACGGTGCGCCGGGCTGACAGGATCGCTGTGCTGGAACAGGGAGCGATCACCGAGCTTGGCACGCACGACGAGTTGCTGGCTCGCAATGGGACCTATGCGAGGTTGTATCGCCTGCAGTTCGGCGAGGATGCCGAAGAGACAGCTGTCGCAGAGATGGCTACCGCGGCGGGGGCTGAAGGCATCGCATAGCGGAAGGAGATGGTTTCGTGGCGCTGAAGTTTACATACTCCTACCTGGAAGATTCGCTCTCGCTCTTCCACTACTACAAAGGTCTGGCCGACCGAGCGATTGCCCAGGTGAACGATGAGCAGCTGTTCGCAAGCCTCGACGCGGACGGGAATTCGATCGCGATCATCATGAATCACCTGAGCGGGAACATGCGGTCGCGGTTTTCGGAGTTCATGGCGAGTGACGGTGAGAAGCCTACCCGGAACCGGGACGCTGAGTTCGATACTCCGCCGGTGAATCGAGAGGAACTGCTGGAGATGTGGGAGCAGGGATGGGGATGCGTCTTCGGCGCCCTGGAGCCGCTGACGGAGGCGGACCTCACACGGACGGTCACGATTCGTGGCGAAGCGCATTCGGTGATGCAGGCGATTAACCGGCAGCTGGCTCATTATCCTCACCACGTCGGCCAGATTGTGCTTCTGGCCAAGCACTTTGCGGGCGGGACGTGGCAGACGCTCAGCGTGGCTCGCGGAAGTTCGGTGGAGTTCAACCGCCGAGTGGCTACGGGCGAGATCAGCCAGCGTTAAGCTGTGCGGCGGGCCGGCTCCATTACACTAGCAGGGATCACCATGGCAGGCCTTCTCTTCATCATTTCGGCTCCCAGCGGGAGCGGTAAGTCCACTCTCGTCAGCGAGGTACGGCGACTTGTCTCCGGGCTGGAGTTCTCCGTCTCCTACACTACGCGCGCGCCTCGCGGCAGCGAGGAAGACGGCAAGGAGTACCACTTCATCACGCGCGAACGGTTTGAGCAGATGATCGCTGCGGACGAGTTTCTGGAGTGGGCGCAGGTCTTTGGCAAGGACTACTACGGCACAGCCCGCGCGGCCCTGACGCACGCCGGGGAGCAGGGGCATGACCTGCTGCTGGACATCGATGTGCAGGGCGCGTTGCAGGTGATGGAGAAGATGCCCGAAGCAGTGTCGATCTTCATCCTTCCGCCGAGTCCGCAGGTGCTGGAGCTGCGGCTGCGCAATCGCAGCCAGGCCGAGGGTGTGACCGAAGAAGAGGTGATCGAGCGGCGTTTGAACCAGGCACGCACGGAGCTGAGCCGGATCGAGCGCTACCGCTACGCGCTGGTGAACGACGTTCTGGACCAGGCTGCGAGCGAGATGCGGTCGATCGTTTTGACCTCGCGAAATGAGGCCAGCGAGGAAGAGGAGCAGCTTTCGCTGGCCTGCAAGACGTCTGCGGGCTCGCCGCGACTGGCGTCTTCGCTGGCGAGCTTTGGTGTGTCGCTAGGCGATTAGGTTGATCCCGCTGAACGGTTACTGATATACCTCTGAATTTGCGTTTCCTGCCGGTTCCCGTGAGTATTCGCAGGGGCTTCGGGGTTACTATGGACGCACTCCCCGGAGGTCCTATATGTCAGAGAGCTCTTCTCTCTTTAACAAGTATTCGCTTGTGAAGGGCGCTGCACGCCGTGCCCGCCAACTGCAGTCCGGAGCTCCCGCACTGGGTGTCTCGAAGTCCATGAAGGCGTGCCGTGTGGCTCAGGATGAGATTCGCAACGGCAAGGTGACCTACACGGTGGGTTCGACGAAGCCGATCTCCACAGCCAGCCTGTAGTTCTTCGGGGCCCGCTGGGCCTTAAGATAAAGATCGTCATGGAAGTCACACCCGCGCAGCAGCTGCGTTCGTACGTCGAGTACCTGCGCGAGCTTGGACTGTACGATCTTTATCGCCGTGCCGAACCATCGATCGCGCTGAGCGAGACGATGCGGCAGGCGTTGCTGCCTGCAGCCCCGCCTGTGCAGCCACGATCGGGGCCAGGTCCGACAGCAAGCGTGGCAGTTGCACCGGCTGTGGCGCGACCTGCTCCCGCGCGACCTGCTCCGCCAGCACCGAACCGTGGCGCAGGAGCGAGTCCCATTTCCGGTGCTGCGAACCCCGGGCCTTCGCCGTTTGCGCGTTCGAATGCCGCGGTTACCCCTCCTCCGGCAGCCGGGCCGGCGGCGCCGAAGTCTCCTGCTCTACCCGCCGCAGCGGATTTCCCGGAGTTTCCGGATCCGCTGGGCGACCTTGCTGCACCTATGCCCAAGCCAAAGTCTTTTGACAATCTTGCTCCGCCGCCGTTGGAGATTCTTCCTCCTGCTGCTCGAGTCGCCGCTCTTGCTGCGATCCAGGCTGACATTGGCGATTGCACGCGCTGCCCGCTCGCGTATGGAGGTCGCCACAAGATTGTCTTCGCGGACGGCGATCCCAACGCGACGCTCATGTTCGTGGGCGAGGGCCCGGGCGCGGACGAGGATGCGTCGGGCCTGCCGTTTGTGGGCAAGGCAGGGCAGCTGCTGAACAACATGATCACAGCGATGGGCATCGCGCGCGAGCAGGTATACATCGCGAACATCGTGAAGTGCCGGCCCCCGGCTAACCGCACGCCGGAGTATGTAGAAGCGACGACGTGCTCCCAGTTCCTGCTGCGGCAGATCGATGTCGTGAGGCCGCAGGTGATCGTGGCTCTCGGCGCTACGGCCGCGACGTACCTGCTGGGGGTGCGGCAGTCGCTGGGATCATTGCGGGGCAACTGGTACTCGGCGCGGGGAGCCAAGGTAGCTGTGACGTACCACCCGGCGTTCCTCCTGCGCGATCCGCGCATGAAGGGCGAAGCGTGGAAAGATCTGCAGCGCGTGATGGTCGAGCTGGGACTGAAGTCGCCGGTGAAGAGGAAAGACAGTGAGTAGCGAATAGTGAATAGTGAAAGGCAAGGCGCGACCTCAGTCGCGCCTTTGCCTTTGTTCCTGGCTTTCTACTTCACACTTCTCACTTACCACTCTCAGTTGGACGAGTCGTCGTAGCCGCCGCCGTCATCGCTGGATGAGTCGTCAAAGCCCGAGTCATCGCTTGAGCTGTTGTCGTCGAATCCCTGCTGGCTGTCGTCGTTCGCGTCGTTATTTCCGGTGTCCGCGAAGCCGCGGCGATCTTCGATGTCGGGTGAGAGGTCCTTGCTGCTGGCATCGTTGGCTGCGTTGTAGAAGCTGGAGTCGTCGTTGCCTTCGAGGTGATGCTCGTGGCCTGATTCGGGGCGATCGTCGTCGTAGTAGTTGTTGTTGATGACCTCGGTCGGACGGCTGCCCCCGTAGCCGCCGCCTTCATGGCCGAAGCCGCGGAACATGTCCTCCATGCCCTGGAAGACCATCTCTCCGGCGGCGACTCCCGCGGCGGTCTGGAGAGCGCCGCGAAGGAACCCGCCTCCGCCAATTGGGCTACCCATGCCTCCACCCATGCCATAGCCCATGGGCTGCACGGGAACGGCCTGCACATAACCGGGCTGGGCGTATCCCTGCGGAGGATAGCCTTGCGGATATCCCTGCTGCGGGTAGCCCTGCTGGGGCTGGGGATTGTCCGTGCCGAAGAGGTGTCCGAGGAAGCTGCCGGACTTCTGAGATTGCTGAGCCTGCTGCGCCTGGGCTCGCGCCTGGTCAAGCTGGGCCTGCAGGTCGTCTGCCTGCTGCTGGGCCGCCTGGAGCTGTTGCTGCGCGTTCTGCAGGCCATACTGCTGCACTAGCACCGTCTGTGCGAGCACGTAGAGCACGTCCGGCACGCTGTCGAGGTTCTGGTGAAGGTACTTGTCGGCGTCAACATCCTTGTCCGTCGCCGGGGTGGATCGGATGCGGCTGATGAGGCCATCGATGAGCTGTTGCTCCTGCGGGGTCATACAAGATCCTCCGTGTATCCAGAACGTGGGATGCGGGCGGAAAGTTCCGCGCTGCGCGAGTCGTGCCGCGAATCGCGCTGCCTTCGATTGGACTCCTTCTGTTGCTGATTGTCGCGGGCCTCGTGGCGCGGACATGAGGGAGGCAAGGAAAAAGGGAAGGTGCGGATCGGAAGCCACCGGGCTGGCCAGAGTTTTCCTGAGCCCCAATTGGTCGCTGCTGGAATCTCTGGTAAACTCACTTTTGAAGCAGGATGGATGCGCGCCAGATTGGCGGGCCCGGACTGCGCTCTCGTGGGGCTGTAGCTCAGCTGGGAGAGCGCCTCGTTCGCAACGAGGAGGTCAGCGGTTCGATCCCGCTCAGCTCCACCAATAAATCACTTTTCAATTAAATGTGGTGGAACGGATTCCCTTCCGAGGAATCTGTCTTTGTCAGCTCAAATGACTTCGGGAACAAGGTGGGCTCTCGCTGTTCCCTGATGCCAACCTTCGAAGGATTCAATCTCTGTTCATATAGACCGACTCTGCCTGTATAAGCAGAGCATTTTTCCACTAATATCTCAGACTTGTTGCTCATCATTTAGGCCCATTGATTGCCCTAGACCGAGTCGTGGTTACTTGTCTTGCACATTCAAGGGAAGATCGAACGCAATAAGGTCTTTCTTTTGCGTCGTTTCCATTGTGGTCATGACGCGATTTCGCGATATCGAGAATGTGGGGGCAGGTCACCCTTGTCCGGAATTTCTGCGTCAAACCTTTCAACACGCAAGGATTATGGCTCGACTGCCGTTCCTCAAAAGGATGTCTTCGGCGTCGGGCTGTGATGCTGTGAGGTGGACTTGCGCAGTAGAGTGGAACAGGACAACTGTTTGTCTAGAGAGCAAATCCAGGCATGCAAACAACGCAGAAGTCGTTGAAGCCGGTTGAAGTAGTGCGCCGACGTTGTAAACAGGGTTACGCCAGATGCGTTGCGCAGCAGACCTGATGACAATTGCAATAAGTATCCGCGTATGCATTGCTGGTTGGGTGCGACGGATCGCGGGCGATTCGCAATCCCTCACCTCAAAAAGCAGACGACACAGCAACTTGTGGCAGATACTGGGGTTCACCGCGACATAGGCCCGTCAAGACGCTATGATAAATTGACAACATTCCATCCCTTTGTCTTCAAGACGGATGCGCATTGCTTCAGGAATAGTTTTGTTGCATCAACCTCGTCTTCCACCTCTCTTCACCTTCAAGGAGGAACGCGTGCTTCGTGGGCTCGTAGAGGCTACAACTGCCCAAGTAAACGATATGGGCCCAACTCTTGCTGCCAAAGGCAAACCAGGAGTCACGGCCGATCCACATAGAGTACTTCCACTGAACCTAGTGCGGTCTGCAAGGACGCGAACTACATCGCTGCAATACGGCGTATGGAAACGGTTCGCTGATTTGCTCTGCTGTCTCTTGCTCATGCCTGTGGCGCTTCCTATCTTCGCTGCGGTAGCGATGGCCGTGCGGCTTAGTTCTTCTGGCCCGGTGTTCTATCGCGAGCAACGCGTAGGCAAGTCGGGAAAGCTGTTCAGGATCTACAAATTTCGGTCGATGTACACCAAGGAATATCAGCGTGAAGTTCTGCGGTATACGGAGTGTGACGTCCTCCAGATGCGTCGTCGCCAGGACCACAAGCATATGGGCGATCCCCGCGTCACGCCTGTGGGGCGAATCCTGCGCAAGTTGAGCCTTGATGAGCTTCCTCAGCTGATGAATGTGATTCGCGGGGAGATGTCCCTTGTGGGGCCAAGACCCGTCGTGGCGGCCGAGCTGCAGCGTTATGGGGCGGATGCCTATTTTTATAAGCTTGCGCGGCCCGGTATCACGGGACTCTGGCAGGTTTCAGGCCGCAATGATGTGAGCTACGAGCAGAGAGTGCGGCTTGATGTAACGTACTGCAGTGAATGGAGTCTTTGGCTAGATACGTTGATTATGTTGCGTACCGTTCCCGCAGTGGTGAAGACCAAGGGCGCATATTGATGGTGATAGCGGCTCCTGCGGCGGCACGGAGCCGCCTTTTCAATCTGTGGCGGTTAGATACATGCCAAGTCGTCCACATTAACGCCGCTCGGAGCGAGCGTAGTGGCATTATCGGATCGGACGATAACTCTCGCAGGCGTTTATGCTTGGTGGAGGATGGTCTGCAGCTCGGCTTACCCAAGTGATGTGCGCGGTGAGCTGAAGAGTCGAAGGGCTCGGCGTGGTGTGCCAAGTAGGGATCTTGACTGGATAGTCAGGCCATGGCCCGCGCCGTTCCCACTCTTCTACACGGGAGCAGTGATTCTTGAAAGAACCGCGGATGGATAGCGATGAGCTTTGGCGCAATACAGGGCCTGGACCGATGAAGTTCGGTGTGATCGTTCCGACGCTTCGTGCGGAGGGGATTTGGGATTCGTTCGCGAAGGCGCTTCAGGAAAACCTTGTGACTTCCGGACTGACTGCGTCGGATGTCCTAGTGATGGACTCCTCGTCGGACGATGCGACGCCTCGATTGGTTACCGAGTGCGGTTTTAGAATAAATTCCATTCAGAGATCGGAGTTCGATCATGGAGGAACCCGACAACTCGGGGTCATGCTCATGCCGGATGCTGATGTCGTTGTCTTCCTGACTCAGGACGCGGTGCTTGCTTCACCGGATGCGTTGCGAAGAATCCTCGGCGTGTTCGAGGATCCGCTGGTGGCGGCGGCCTACGGACGACAGTTACCCCACGCTGGGGCTGGGGCAATCGAAGCACACGCGCGATTCTTCAACTATCCGGCGGCAACAAGGATCCGCACACTGGAAGATCGCGTGCATAGCGGGATCAAGTCTATTTTCTTCTCTAACTCGTTCGGTGCGTATCGCCGATCGGCGCTGCTCGCGGTGGGAGGGTTCCCGGCAGGTGTGCTATTTGGCGAGGACACGATTGTGACGGGCAAGCTGCATCTGGCGGGGTATAAGACAGCCTATGTGGCTGACGCGGCTGTCCTGCATTCTCATGCGTACTCGGTCAGGGAAGAGTTTCGGAGGTATTTCGACATTGGCGTCCTACATGCTCAGGAGCGCTGGATGCTGGAGTCGTTTGGAGGAGCAAGTTCGGAGGGATCGCGGTTTGTTCGCTCCGAGCTGCGTTATTTGCTTGCTCACGAGCCATTAAGCATCCCATCCGCTGCCATGCGGACGGTGGCCAAGCTTGGAGCATACAAACTTGGCCGGGCCGAGCGCCACCTGCCTGCGGCTCTCAAGCAGTCGCTTTCGATGAACCGGATGTACTGGCGGCGCAAGGCAGCGGAAAACCTGAATTAGAGTTGGCCTTGTGGGGGGACGCTAAAGGTGCCCGCCCCCGGTTGGAGAGCGGGCACCCGACCTTGCAGGCTACTTCAATACGTTGATTGCAGCGACTCCCAAACCGAGCTGTCCGATCACGGTTGCAACGTCTACCAGATTACGGAGCAAAGGCCGCTTGTCCACCGTTTCGGGGACAGCGATCGTATCGCCTGGATTGAGGTGCTTATCGCGGAAGGAACCTGCGAGTGAAGCGCCGGAGAACTGCTTACTTTCGACGAGGCCATTGGCGCGCACGATGTAGATGCGATGGGTGTCAGCCGTACGCGTTCCGCCGCCGGCGTATTCTATGTAGTCCTTCACGCGGTGCTGACGCTCGTATAGGAACGAAGTCTGGTTATAGACGGCGCCGAAGACATTCACCGTGGCAGGAACCTGAGGGACGGTGAAGGTATCTCCGTCTTCCAGTGGAAGATCGGGGATGTCGGCCAGGTTGGTGCTTCCTGGTGGGATGAAAAGGACGATTCGTCCGGTGGCCTGCATCAGGCGGAGGCGCGCGGCGACGGTGCGGGCATTCTGCAGCGCCGCTACGGTCGCGACATCGTCCTGGGGAGTAAGGGAGTTGTTCGCGCTGTTGGCTTCGGCGAGCTTGATGCGCTGGTCGAGGTCATCGGCGTATGCGCCGATGCGCTGCTGCTGGACAACCCGGGTGGACTCACGGGTGAATTCCGAGCCATATAGGTAAGCGTCGTTTGCGAGACCGACGCGGGAGACGAGCTGTCGAAGTGTCTCACCTGAGTTCACGCGATATATCCCCGCGCTGGCGAACTCTCCTTCGAGGCGAACGAACTTGGTTTGCTGTGCCTGCTGCACGTGGATATCTGCAGTGGAGAAGATCGTCACGATATCGCCGGGCATCAGCTCAAGATTCTGAGCTGGATCGCCGTCGAGGATGGCCTTGCCGAGATTGAAGGGGATGAGCCGCGTAGAGAGATCGGCTGTATCGAGACGCTGGATGACGGCGTAAGACCAGTCGATTTCCGGTGCGCCGAGGATGACTTGATTGCGGACGGGGAATCGCGCCCTCACGTCCGTCACGGCGGCGCTGACAGAATCCCTTGGCGGCGCGCCCGGCTGCGATGCGCTGGTGGCATCGAGCGTGGCCGCTTGATCATTCTGGCTCCGGCGTGAGGCCGACTGTGAGGCGTTGCCTTGCGTGGTGGTGTTTGTTGTTACGAGGGGAGGAACCTCGACCTCGCGTCCGTAAACGTCGAGTTGGCGGCCATAGACGTTCGTGTCACTGTCCTGAGCATTGGGCAGGGATTGTGTCAGCGCCGTCGGCGACGGAGAGACTGCCCGACCATTGATCTGCGCGATGGGCTGGTCGGGAGCGTAGCGTCGAATGTCGGGCGTGGAATCCAGCGTGGGAAGGCCGAGTTTATTGCGCTGTTCCCAGTAGTTCCGGGTAAGCAGCGCTTCCTTGTTAGGAATAAGATCGCGGATGCGCATGCCCGGATGCCACGCGAAACGGCGCGGGTCGGCAACGTTTCCGCGGAGTGTCACGGCTTCCTTGAAACGATCAACGATAGGTGAGATCTCAAGGATGTCGCCATCCTGGAGGGTGCTTGAGAGGCCGCCCTCGTCCAGCTTGACAGCGGTAATGGAGCGGGTGTCCTCGGTGGTGCGTACTCTCTCGACCTGGAGATCGCTGGTGCGTGCCAGGGGAGAGAGGCCTCCTGCGAGCCGAATCACGTCTCGTAGGGACGTCGCGGACTTCAGCTCATAGATCGCCGGATGACGGAAGCTGCCGGCCAACGCGACGACTGGGCCTACCGGAGGGATGTAGATGACATCGCCGGACTCGAGGCGAATGTCTTTCGACTTGTCGCCCTTGAGGAGCAAGTCGTAGAAGTCGAATGTGCCAACGACTCTGTCCTTGCGGCGGACCTCAATATTTCGCATGCTTCCACCGGGCGTTGGACCGCCGCAGGCGAAAAGTGCATTGATGAGTGTGCTGAGCGAACTAATGGTGTAGCTGCCAGGCGTCTTCGCTTCGCCCACGACGAACACATCGATCGAGCGAAGCTGGCCGACATTGACGTTTAAGTCAAAGTTAGAGAAGTTTTTGCCAATCTGCGACTTGAGAAAATCGGTCAGGTGATCGTAGGAGATTCCAGCGACATGAATGGCTCCTACTTTTGGGATGAATATCGAGCCCGAGCGGTCGACCGTGAAGCTGCCATCGAGGGTGACGTGCCCCCAGATGCGAACGAGCAGCTCGTCACCTGGTCCGATGACGTAGTCCGGCGTGACAGGGATGCGGCTGACGGGGGCGAAGGTCGAAGGCGGGTTGCGGAACAGATCCTGACCGTACAGCGGCAGCACCTTGCCGATGGACGAGGCCGTGAGACGTTGGAAGTCGGTAAGTTCAACCGGCTGGTTCGGATTGCGATTTGGGGAGGTCCGATTGAGACTTTGCGTTGCATCCAGGTTCTGCTGGGCGTACGGATTTTGCTCCGCGTAGGGGCTCTGCTGTATCTGCGAGGAGGGTCTTGTAAGGTCCGAGCCTATCCGCGTGAAGGAGCCGGATTGCGTGGAACCATCGTCGCCGCCAGAGATCGGATTTCCCTGCGATTGGGATGACTGCCCGGATGAAGCGTCCTGCTGGGAAGATCCGGAGCTGGTGCTCTGGCCATGTATCGAGCCTGCTTCAAAGGCTGCGTATGCGAAGATCAGGACGCAAAGCCAGGTCGAACGGGACACCAGCAGACGCGGTTTGCTACACACCATAGTGAATCTCATTCCCTCAGCTTTGCTATTGAACGTTCCGAAGTTGTTGCCATGCCGATGCCTGATTTGAAGTGAATCGGAAAACAGAGCCACCGAGCGGTCTCGCTTGAGACCTACAAGAACGGCGCTTGTTCGAGACTCCGAGGAGGCGTTGAACAGAGCTCCCCGAACGCTTCAGTGGCGTCAGTGCAAGCCAAGTATAGTCGGCGGGGTCGCGGCTCGTCATCCGGCCTCGCTCGATGGCATTGGGGGGAAACTCTGGGATAAAGTACTGTGAGGTGAGTATGTCAAAGGAAGTTCGGCCCCCCCAGATTGTTTATGGCGTATTCAAGGGGATGGGGGATCTTCTGTGGGCTGTACCAGTGATTACTGCGGAGCTTGATCGTGGCTATCAAGTCCACCTGATCCTTTTTTCAAGTCCGGCTCTCGTAGAGTTCTGCACCTTGGTGGACTTTGGCCTGAATCGCAGCCTGCTCGTGATCCATACACTGCCACGGACCGCGCGCGAGGCCCTGGTGTTCCTGACGATGTGCAGTGGGGTGTCCCCGAAGATGGTATGGGTCTCGCCGCATGCGCCCGCCTTGGCGGCGAGCTGGAAAATTCCCCTGGTTTTGTGGACCCTGAAGACACTGTTCTGGGGATCGGCACGAGTAGTCGGCGCGACTACGGAGCCCATGGCGCGATTGTTCGATCGCGCACTGCCTGTGGACCGGTCCCTTCCCCTCAAGCAGCGGGAGTGGAGTATGTACGCGCTGTTGCGTGGAGATGCGGTTGCGGCAGACGTTCCACTGCCGCGATTCGCCCCGGAGATCATGCAGGAGGCAAGCGAGCCGTCGCGTTTCGATTTGATCATTCACCCCGGAGCCATGGCTCTGAATCGGACTTGGCCTCATAACAAGTATCCGGAGGTGATCGCACTGTTGCCGGAGGAGTGGACGATAGGGGTTCTGGGGCTGCCGCAGGACATAGAGCCACTGCGTGGGATGCTGCCTGCCGATCGGTCGATCGTGTTCCTTACCGGCTCGCTTCGGCAGGCGCTGTTGACATTAGCCGGGGCGCGGATTCTGCTGGTGATGGACAGCGGCAATGTTCATTTCGCCGAGGTGCTCGGGCGTCCGGCTGTCGCAGTGTTCGGCAAGGAGGATCCAAGCACGATCATTCCGCGTGGTTTGGTCGAGCCGGTGTATGAGAAGAGTGTTCCGTGCCAGCCATGTGGGCTAGCCGTATGCACGCAGACGGAGCCTTTCTGCATGACGAACCTTGCTCCGGCGACGGTTGCCAGCCGCCTCATACGTCTCGCCGGGGCCCATGCAAAGGGCATGGCATCTTTCTCAGCAGGCCGTTTCGATGTCCCCGCAGATTTGATTGCATTACTGAGCCATGATGCGTAGCGCTTACCGCGATACCACGTCAGCAGATTCGACCGTGCTACCGTACATCCTTCTCGCCGCCGGAATCATCCGCGCAGCTGTCGTCCTCCTGCTGCGCACATATCGCACCCCGCTTCTTTGGGAGGTTGGGCCACTCGCCGCGAATCTCTACCATCGGCTAGGCTATGCAGAACAACTGCCGGGACAGCAGCCGTGGCCCGCGATCTTTATGCCGCCCGGCTATGCTTTTTGGGTCGCGGCCTTCTACAAGGTTTTCGGGATGGGACCCACCGCATACATCGCCATCCAGGTATGCCAGATTGGCCTAGGGCTCGTTGTCGTGCTGCTGGTCTATAAGCTGGCCGTGATCCTCGTCGGACACGACTGTGCCGCTGCCGCTGCCGCAATGACCGCGCTGTACCCACCTCTGGTCTATCTCCCGGTCGAGTTTCATGCCATCAACCTCTATCTTCCGCTTGAAATGGCCTGCATCTACTTCCTTGCCGAATTCGCCACAGCCAGGAAAGGCACCACGTCGGTGTTCCTTGCCGCCGTCTGCATGGGGGGGCTCCTTCTGTTCCGCGCGGAGGCGTTGGCATTAGTGGTGATCTTCGCCGCTCTTCTCTTGGTCCTGCGTGGCAAATCTGCTCTCATACCCGCGCTATGGTTCCTGCTGATTTCGTTTGCTATCCTGGCACCATGGACCATTCGAAACTACGTCTTCTTTAGGTCCCTGATTCCGGTCTGTCAATCGAGTGGCACGAATCTGTGGATCGGTAATAACCCCCTGGCCACCGGGGACGATCGCTATCAGGCTGCGGACGACGTGCGGAGCGCGTTGAGCAAGGATACGAAGGGGGACGTCGCCAGGGAGTTTGGTCTCACGCAAATTCCTCTGGAAATCCGTGAGAGTTTCCGCCAAATACCTTTTGACAAGGACTCGTTGATCAGGAAGGATCGCGTGCTGCAAACCGTTGCGGTCCGTTTCATCGAAAGTCAGCCCAAGCAGTTCCTTCGCGTGGCCCTGAAGAAGAGCTTCTACTTTTTCTTCGTGGATTTCCATCACGAAATGGGACGCAGGCCTGTCTACTGGATTCCTGCATCGTTGCTGTCTCTTCTGGCTCTTGCAGGGCTCGTGCTTGGTTGGCGCGATTTGGACAAATCGTTCCTGCTCGTCATAGTGCCTATTCTTTTCTCTGTACTTTTAGGGGCTGTCGTCTTCGTCATTCCCCGCTACAGGATTGTCAATGATCCCCTCCTCATCCTTTGCGCGGCGTTACTCGCTCCGGCGATCAAACGGACGCGCGATGGAGACGCGCTCGTCGACCCGCTTGTCAGGCGTTTATCCTAGTGGAGGTGGAGCAGATGGCGTCAGAGAGCTTGGGCTGTTGCACAATAGTCAAAGGCAAGATCGGCATTGCCACAGTACTGTACAACTCCGGAGAGGTGCTGGCTGAGTTCCTCGCGTCCCTGCGGTCGCAGACTTACACGAACTTTGTGGTGTACGTTGTGGACAATGCTTCGGTCGACAACTCCGCAGAGCAATGCAGTCTCGCCGGCGATCGATTTATTGTGACGATCAACAAGCGGAATACCGGCTTCGCCTACGGAACCAATCAGGGGATCAGACAGGCTTTGGAGGATGGTTGCGAGTACGTCCTTCTGCTAAACAACGATGTGGCATTTGAGGCCGATTTCCTTGATCGATTCGTAAAGGGGATGGAGCGCACGGCAGCGGACATCGGAGCTCCGCTCACTTTCTACTACGACCGCCCCAATATTATTTGGGCGGCTGGAGGACGGTTTCAGAGGTGGGCAGGTTATCGCCCATTGCACCTCGGGATGGAGCAGCAGTACAGCGCAGAGTTTGCGCAAGATCGCCTCATCCAGTTTTCGCCGGGCTCCGGCTTGATGGCGCATCGACGTGTCTTCGAGCGCATTGGATTCCTGGACGAGACGTTCTTCACCTACTGGGAAGACACGGACTTCTCGGTGCGCGCGCTCAAGGCGGGCCTTCGGAGCTACCTGATCCCCAAGGCGAGGCTCTGGCACAAAGTGAGCAGCCTCACCGGGATGAACTCCGAGTTTCAACGCTTCTATGCGGTGCGGAATCACGCTCTGTATATAGCCAAGCACTGTGGCCCCCTTGAGGCTACGTTGCTCCACGGAATCTACCTCACGGCCTACCGTTTGATTGGGCTGCTGAGGCTGCGAACGGATGAGCGCGTGGCGTTCTGGAAGAAGGGGATTGAGATTGCTCGAACCGCCGGTTACAAATGACGCACTACTGCGCGAGGGCACGGATGCAACCGTCATGAAAGAGAAGCTTCCCGAGGCAAGGGAGGTAGCCAATAAGGCAATCTTCGGCATCTTGGCGCTGGGCAGCCGTCAGGTGCTGGTGCATGGCGTGAACCTTGCCGGCAACGTGATGCTGGCGAGATTGCTCTCCCCGAAGGACTTCGGCGTCTACGCGGTTGTGATCTTTCTCATAACTTTTCTGGGAACGTTCGGCGGAACGGGCCTGGCCAGCAATCTTATCCGTTCGGTGCGGCCGCCTACGGACGACGAGTACGCCGCCGTGTTCACTGCACAACAGATAGTGCTGTGCAGTGTGACTGGAGCGTTGACACTTCTGGCCCCGAAGCTCACGCAGATCTACCATTTGCAACGTTCCTACGTTTGGCTCTTCTGGTTGGCAGCGATGGCGTTGATGATCACTTCCCTCACCGTAATACCCCAGATTAGGATGGAGCGCGAACTAGCCTTCTCCAGACTGGCGGTTGCGGAGGTCTGGCAGACGATCATGTTCAACGTCTGCGCGGTCGTACTCGCCTGGCGCGGATTCGGAGGGATGTCATTCGGGATCGCGCTGCTTGTACGTGCCTTGACCAGCGTGATCGCGATTTATTTGCTGGAGCCGTGGCGCCCACGCTGGCACTGGGATTGGAAGATCATCCGCAGCAACCTGTCGTTCGGCATCTACTACCAGTTCTCCCAGGTGTTATCCCTCGTGAAGGACGCGATCGTTCCCTTGCTGCTTGGACTGGTTCTTGGAGCGGCGAGTGTGGGATACACGAGCTGGGCTAGCATGGTGGCTAGTTACCCCGTGCTTGCTCTCATGATTCTGCAACGAGTCTATCTGCCAACGTTTTCACGGTTGCAGCACGAGCCCCCAGCTCTCAAGCGCTTCGTCGAGAAAGTGGTGCTGGCGACCAATGCACTGGCGGCGCCAGCTTCGGTATTTATGTTGGTTCTCATCTACCCTTTGACGGCAATGGTCTACGGGCCGAAGTGGTACGTCGCCATCCCTCTTTACTTTCTTTTCTGGACGACCAATTTGTTTTCGCCCACGTCCACGCCGCTGCTTGCGTTGTTGAATGCCATGGGTTTCGCGCGGATCGTGTTTGCGTTCACGGTGCTCTGGATGGTAATGACGTGGGTCATCGGGATTCCCTTGGTGCTCAGGTTTGGAGCAATCGGCCTGGCATGGGCGAACGTCTGCGTGCAGGTCTCAAACTTGTTTCTCTTCGCTATCGTGAAGCGTAAGTTACCGTTGCTCATCTCCGCCTCGATTGTTCCTGGGTGGGCCCTGGCTGCCGTAGTGGGGCTGCTGTTGTGGTGGGTAAACCGCGTGCATCCTATTCAATCGATCGCGATGCTGCTGGCTTACTTGTCCGTCGGAGTGCTTGTGTACGGCTCCGGTATGCTTTACTGGCATGGGCCGGAGATAAGACAACTTCTTCCCCTCGTGCGCTCTAGGAGGGTGGCGTAGATGCAGACGGTAGGGCAGGATGGCGAGCACAGCAGACCCAGCATCACTGGAGTGATCGTGGCTCGCAACGAGGCCGATAAGGTGATGCATGCGCTTGCGTCTGTAAGGCCCATCTTGGATGAGTTGCTGTTCTGCGACATGGAAAGCAGCGACGCCACAGCCGCTATTGCGGCCAGCTTTGGAGCGACAGTGATTCCAGTGGCCCTCGCCACGGGGCAGGAGCCGGTACGCCCGGCAGCGGTGGCCAAGGCGAGCGGCGAATGGGTGCTGATGTTCGATGCGGATGAGGTGATCGAACCGCGTTTGCGTGAGACGCTGCTGCGCATCGCTCGCCAGGACGAAGCGGACGTGGTCAGCCTACCGCGCTTCAACTATCTCTTCGGCAAGCCGATGTACGGCGCGCTGATGGGCGCCAATGATGATCGACAGATCCGCTTCTTCAAGAAGGGAGCGGTCGAAGTGACGGCAGCGCTGCACGTACAACCCGTCGTCCAACCTGGGGCACGCCTCAAGGAACTTACCTTTCAGCATGATGGCGCCATCATCCACTTCAATTACGTCGATATCGACAATTACCTTACCAAATTCATTCGCTATACCTACATGGAGTCGCGAAAGCCGTCAGCCGCCGCCAAATATAAGCTTTTCCCTACCATTCTCAAGATGGGGTGGGAGTTCGTAAACCGGTACCTTCGCAAAGGCGGCTACCGCGACGGCTGGCGCGGTTTCTACATTGCAGCCTCGATGAGCTTTTACCGCCTCACCATATGGGCACGCGTGTGCGAAATGGAAGATGTAGGGACGCGGGAGCAGATCCAGTCAATATATTCCCGCGAGGCTGCTCGATCTGTACGCGAAAATCACTAACGAAAGCGTCTATGCGACATGATCGAAGGCAAGCGGGGTCACCTGTTTGAGCGCATGCCGATGCGACGTAGCAACCGGAACCTCGCAAGCCACGTGACGATCACGCCGAGAAGGATTGATTCAGGAAGATAGAACGGCCCGCTGATAGGGATAATACCCACACCGGCAAGATACAAGAACGCAATGAACACTCCTGGGCCCGCTCCACGGCGCAGCTTCCAAGCGAGCGTAGACATCAAGAAAGCGGCAAGGGCCGAGTATGCGCAGACCGCGAGAAGGGCGCAAGGTCCGAAGTCAGCGTAGGTCACTCCAAGGTCAAAAGCACCTGTCCCTTCGTCTAGGCGATAGGAGGCGGGATTGTAGATCTTTGCCAGCAGGAACGGGCCAAAATCCTTGGGTTTGTCGGGAAGTATCGCGCGCGGCACTCGCGAGTAGAACTCGTTCTCGAGCATTAGCCGACCGTAGTAGATCCTGCCGTGCGGATCGTCGATCACGAGCATGGCGTTGCGTACATAGTCCGCGTAATCGGAGACCGATACTAGGGTGTCCGCGATATCTCCTGCGCTCGAGAAGAGGGCGAATGATCCAATTAGCAATACAGCAATGGAGACAGCCATTGCTGATGCGGCGAGGATCCGGACGGGAATACCGCGGACATAGACGCGGTGCATCATCCATATCAGGGCGTAAGTGATGATCTGCCCTTTGCTGCCGTGCCAGTACGCAAGAAGCATGCAGAGAGAAAAAAATGCGGCCGTGCTCTTGACGGACTTGTCTTTGCGGAAGAGGAAGACGACGAATGCGAGGCTGACGAACGTGGTTGAGCCGTAAAAAGGGAGACCATAGCCGGTCCGCGTGAGCTCGTAGATGCGGCGAGGCTCGGCGAGATATTGATGAAACTGAATGAGGATAGGAAGGTAAAGCAGGAAGCCGATTAGCAGCAGGAGCCAGGGGAGATGGCTGAAGTCCTCGGACACCTCCGCGTCGCGGAGTTTAAGGGGCTTGACGTAGGCGTAGACGAGCGATCCAACAAGAAACGAAAGCGCGTAGGTGGCATAACAATAAGCGTAAGCGTAGCTGCTGCCGCCGGGATCTGTTGACATCCAGAGATAGAAGCCCTGGAAGACGTATTTGGCCCCAATGCTGAGAATGATGGTCGGGGTAGCCCAGTTGATCCAGCTACGGTCTTTCCATACAACGAGAAGGTAAGACGCAATGACAAGCAAGAACGACACAAACATGACTGTCGCGTCGAAGAGCTTGCTGTCCATGGTGACTCAGATCCTCAGCGGGAGATGCCGGCCGGGCAGAATAGTTGTTATGTCAGCCGGTGCTTTGTTGGACGGCCACTTCTTGAAGTGATCGCGCCTCAATAGAACACTTCAGGCCGAGGGCGGATGCTCTCTTGTTCGAAGGCCAGAGGCCTTCTTGAGTTCCTGGAGGCGTGATGCCTGACTGGGATTTGAATCGATTATCCTGAGGACGCCGGTCACAATGGCGAGGCAAGTTGCCAGCGTGAAGCCGACGAACATCAGACCGAGCACGATCAGCGCCCGAGAAGGGCCGGCCTTACGTTCGGGTGTCCTCGCCGGGGCAACGACCTGGATCTGGGGCGCTGACTTGGACTCGTCAAGGCTAGCCGCTTCGAATTGCTTCGCGAGCAGTTCGAGCAGGGACTCGTGGTAACGGACCTCGCGTAGCTTGCGGAGGTAGTCGAGTCCGGCCTCGGGAACCTTCCCGGAAGGAACTTGCACATCGCCGGGGAGCGTCGTGCCTTGTGTGGACTCGAGGGTTGCGAGCTGTTTCTTGAGGCCCGCGATCTGTTCCTCTAATTCGGCGATGTCCGGGTTCTGATCGGTCGCGTATGTACGAGCGACGCCTAGCTCGACTTCACGGCTTGCGATCTGAGCTTTGACGGAAGCGATGTTCCTGATGATCTCTTCGGCCTGGCCGTTGAGTTGAATGAGCCCCGTTTTCTCCTGGGTTTCCTTGAGCGCATCCTCGGCGTCTGCTAGTTGCTTGCGTTCATCATCCAGCTGCTTTTGGAAGAAGGTGCGGCGCTGCGCCGCCTGTCCCACGGCAAGTCTGGAGTTGAGCGCGTAGAGCTCGTCCACGTAGGCGTTGGCGAGTTGCGCGGCACGGGCGGGATCATGGTCGGAGACCTTGATATAGATGAGGCCATCCTTCGCCGCTTCGAAGTCCGACTCCTTCGCAAGTCGGTTCTCCGTGTCGATGTCTAGGCGGGTTCTGTAGACAGCCTGGAGATTGAAACGGCGGATTAGGTTCTCGGCGATGCCATCGCTCTTGAGGATGCCAACATACATATCGGCCGGATTCTTGAGGCCTACAGCGGACGCGGCGCCGAGACCACCAAGCGAGCTCAACTGACCGGCGATCGCAGACATTGTCCCCTGCTCCTGCTGTGGGGGCATGATGACAGCCGTAGCGGTGAAGTAGGGTTTGACTACGAACGCTATGACGACGCCAAGCAGGCCGAAAGCAAGTGTGCTGACGAAGATTCGGCGTTTGGCGCGTAGCACGAAGAGGAGCAGATCGATCAAGTCGATCCCGTCCTCGATAGGATTTGTGTGACGGAACGAGCTCCCTTCGCGAGGAGCTTGCGACTCTACCATGCATCTACTTTACGCGAATCGCCATCGAGTTATGGCATCGACCTCTGCGTAAAGCCCATGGCAAAGAGCAATGCAACGGGCGCCCAGAGCCAGACCATAGTAAGCGGACATCAGTCCCTTCGGTGGGGCTGCGGAAAGACTCGGAGCTGGATCGTTGTCGTCACGTCAGACTTCGTCGCAGGAGCAACTACGGGAAAGTTCCAGCTGCCAAATTGCAGCCCGCCGGATAGTTCCATCGTCGCAGTCGGCGTCCATGCGAACTTTACGCCGGTATCGCTGCGATGGCCTCCTTGGAAATAACCGGTGTCGGAGACCATCTTTCGGAAGTTGATCGTAGCGTGCGTTTTGGGTGAGAACCACCAGGTGCTGGACGCCTCGCCGCCGATCCCTTGGGGCCCCACCCAACTGCCGAGCAGCTGGCCGTAGTTGGTGTAGCCCTGCGGATAGCGGAGATTGTTGTAGAAGTAGCCCTGAATGGGAAGCTTAGGGAGATCGGTGTATGCCGCTTCAAGCCGCAGGTCAAGCTTAGGGGCCTTGGGAAGTCGGGGCACGTAGATGCCAGGTGAGAAGGCATAGCGCCCGACAAACTTTCCCTGGACGGGATCATCCCAGGCCATGGCTGAGGTATAGAGGACGAGACTCTTTCGCAGCAGTGGCGGGTGGTAGGCGAAGTTGAACTCAGTGACACGCTTTCCCGGGTCCAGTTCCTGGCCGTTGCCGTTCACGGAAAAGGTATGGAAAAAAGTGCTCAAGGTGAGCGGCCGCCCGTAGCCTGCGAAGATGACCGTGTGAGAGAAGCCCATCTCCAGGTATTCGGAAGGTTTTATCGTGAAGGCGAGGCCCCAGAGATACGGTGGAGGGTTGAGGGCTTTGGTTGAGCTTCCATACGTGGTGTAGATGCTTCCGCCATTCACAAATGTACCGAGGCCAATATAGTGAATGCCTCCCTGGCGAGCGAAGAAGGCCTCCAGGTGTGTAGGCCCGGCCTTGCGAAAAATGCTAGGGAGAATCATTGGCTTAGAGCGAGCGATGCGGAACATCGGTAATGCCTCGGCGTTGTTTGAGAGGATCAGCGAGGTGCTGCGATCCGGTCCCCACCAGAGACTTTGTTGGCCAAAGGAGAGCTGCCAACTGCCGAATGCGACGGAGGCATACGCTTCAACCGGGCGGAGGCGGCTTGTGGTGCCGAAGCGCAGGTTCCAGCCGTAAGGAGCGACGTCAAAAGCGTTGAGATACTGCTGGGTAGACGTGCTGTAGGGCGGCATCGCCGAGGCGTATTGGTACTCGGCACGGCCATAGATTGCAAGCGGCCCCCATTGCGCATGGGCTGCTAGGCCGCTGTAGGAGTTTGCTCCCTGGCCGAACGGGCGGCCAAAGTCGTCGACAATCGTGGACGCGAAATGGAATCCGTCACGGATAGGGGTTCCACCTATCGCAACGATTCGGGCATAGGCTTCATCGGATCGGGCGGAAGCGTTGTGGCCGCCATCAATGACGGCTGTCTCGTCACGAAATTCGACGTCGAGCGCGGCGAGGAGAGTGGCAGCGACGGAATCCGATAGGTCGACTGTATCGTGGGCTTCCGCGAGGAGACGGGCGCACTCGAGGCGTGTCCATGGGCGTAGTACAGCAGTACTGGTAGGGAGGTAGCCCATGGCTGCGAGGCGGTCGAAGCTAGGGTAAATCCAGCTATCGTCGAGAGGGACGTAGGTGGAAGCCTTATACGCCGTCGACGCCGAGATGCGACGTGCCTCTAACCTGTCGAAGTCAACGAGGGATGGACTTGGCTGCGCTGCGGTTTGCGGTTGCACGACGGGTGCTTGCGCCGATGAGCAGGCGAACGCCGTACAGCAGAGGGCTACTGTCGCCAAGCTGCGCACCCACTTACTTTCTACTTCGGAAAGGACTGTAACCAAACGCAGCGAAAAACCACCCATTCCCCACCCAGGATTGACCTGGAGTATAGCAAAGTAAGGCGACAGCCCTTCAGTGTTACGCAACTGTCGCGCTCCAACCGTTGTTCCAGAGCCGCGATGTCATTCGCCAAGAGTCTTGCGGCACAGTCCATGTTTTCGAAAGCTCTGGCCCCAAAAAGGCATTTGTGCCGGGTGCCCGTCCTGGGGCCCGTGGTAGACGAATGATCTCAGAGGGAGAGACTTCCAGTATCGACCTGGCTCGTCATTCCGTTTGCGAGTTTGATGCTCAGTGGGTTGATGATACGTCCAGCATCTCCCTCACGCGCTGCCGCAATACGCGCAGCGAGAAGGGCTTCTGGAGGTGTGCTGAGAGGCCGCTGGCGAGTTGGCGGCTGTCGAGTGCCTCCGCGCCGTGGCCCGTGGTGAAGAGCACCCGCACCCCGGGATGCTGGGCGCGGACTAGGCCGGCAAGTTCATGGCCGTTCAGGCCTGGGAGCATCAGGTCGGTGATGAGCAGGTCCGGGGCGCTGGGCATGCCTGCTAGGATTTCGAGCGCCTGCTCGGCGTTTGCGGCTTCGATGACTTCGAAGTCGGCGCTGCGCAGCGAAGAGGTTGCCAGCTCGCGGATATCCGGGCTGTCTTCCACCAATAAGATCATCTTCGGCCTTCCAGCATTTGGTTCGGGCGAAGTTTCCGGGGCCATCATGCTCCCCTCCAGTCTAGTTGCGGCAGCTTAACAGGTTTCGAGATGGCAGGCGAACGTTAATGCTCAGGAAGATACCCCCAGGTCCTGAATCGGTTCAGGTTGGAGAAGTTCTGACAAGGGACGACGGGAGACTTTCGCTCGTGCAATACTGCTTGCGCTTTTGAAACTGCTGTCTGACCTGTTGCGGGAGACCTCTGTCAGCAGAGGACGCCGCAGGCGCGGGAAACGAGGACTGGAATGAGTGTGAGGAATCGCAGGGAATTTCTGTTGGCGGGAGGGGCGGCAGCGGCCGTCACCGCCGCGAGCATGAGCGCAAAGAGCTACGCGGCCATTCCTGGCGCGAATGATCGTGTCCGGACGGCGGTAATCGGTTGCGGTGACCGCATGAAGCAGTCCCTGATCCCAGCCTTTGCCGAGAACTGCAAGGATACGAACTTCGAGATGGTCGCCGTCTCCGACATCTGGAACAAGCGTCGCGAGGAGGGTGCAGGCTACATCAAGAAGGTCACGGGCTTCACCGTCGATCCCGTGCGCAATAACGACGAGCTCTACTCGCGCAAGGACGTGGATGCGGTCTTGATCGCGACGGCGGACTTTCAGCATGCCCGGCACGGCATCGAGGCGGTGAACGCCGGGCGGGATGCCTACGTCGAAAAACCGACGGCCCACCTGATGGAGGATGCCCGCAACTTCCGTGCGGCCGTGCACAAGACCGGCAAGATCGTGCAGGTGGGAACCCAGAGGCGCAGCACCCCCGCGTATATGCGGGCGGCGGAGTACATCAAGAGCGGCCAGTTCGGCGACATCGTGATGGTGGAGATGTGCTGGAACGTCAACCAGCCTGGACGCTGGCGCAGGCCGGACGTCGTTCCCCTCCTCAAGGAAGAGGACACGGACTGGAACCGCTATTGCCTGGGTGTGATCAAGGACAAGTTCGATGCGCGCAAGTATCTTGAGTTCAGACTTTTCTGGCCGTATTCCTCGGGGATTCCCGACCAGTGGCTCGTGCACCAGATCGACACCGTGCATTGGTTCACCGGGCTTCCGCACCCGCGCAGCGTGGTGGCCAACGGCGGCACCTACCTGTGGAAGGACGGCCGCACCAACTGGGATACGATGACCGCGGTGTTCGACTACGGCCCGCTGGACGATCTGACGAAGGGCTTCCAGGTGCAGTACACCTCGCGCTTCACGAACTCCGCAGGCGACGTGAAGGAGCTGTACTACTCGAACGCCGGGATGATCGACATGGATAAGCAGACGGTGACCCCGACCGGCGGTCTGACGAAGAGATTTGCCGACGAGATGCACATGCAGCCCAACCTGCTGCAGCCGCTATCGCTGGGAGCTTCGGCGGCTGCTTCGCATGAAGCGAATACCGGGCGGGATCCTCAGACGGGAGCGAACATGCGGAACTGGATGGAATGCGTGCGCTCTCGAAAGACACCGAACGCGAGCATCGAGGCGGGTTATAGTCACTCCATCGCGCTGTGCATGAACGTCGCGGCCATCCGGACCGGCCAGAAGGTTACGTTCGATGAGAAGACGCAGCAGGTGATGGCGGGAGGCAAGGTGTATGCGTAAGTTCTGGGTGGCCGGCGCACTGGGGTGTGCGCTGGCCGCGACCAATGTGGGGGCGGCCTATGCGGCGTTTCCCATTCTCAAGAAGAAGGGCGAACCGACCGAGAAGAAGGAGGTCGGCGTGCGAATTGTGAAGCACGACGACCAGCGTCGCATCGATGTGATGATGGACGGCCAGCTGTTCACGTCGTATCGGTGGCCCACCACGCTGATGAAGCCGGTGCTGTTTCCGCTGGTGTCAGACGACGGCACGACGGTGACGCGTGGATTCCCGCTGGAGCCGCGTGATGGCGAGCGTGTGGACCACCCGCACCATGCGGGCATGTGGTTCAACTATGGCAATGTGAACGGGTTCGACTTCTGGAACAACTCGAATGCCATCCCCGAGACGCAGAGGCCGAAGATGGGCACGATTCGTCCCGGCAGGGTGACGCGAACCAAGAACGGCCCGACGTCGGGCGAAATCGTTGCGGATTCGGAGTGGATTGCAGGCGATGGTGGCAAACTGTTTGACCAGACCGCGACGTACGTCTTCTGGGAGAAGAAGGGCGAGCGTGGAATCGATCTGACGGTGACGCTGCGGGCGACGGAGGATGTGACCTTCAACGACGACAAGGAAGGTCTGCTTGGCATCCGCGTGGCGCGCTGGCTGGAGTCGCCGGAGGAAAAGGGCGGCATGTTTACGGACGCGAGCGGTCGTCCGACGCAGGTGGCTGCGGTGGATAATTCTCTTGCGACGGGCGTGTACCAGACCAGCGATGGCGTGAAGGGCCCGGCCGTATGGGGGACGCGCGGCCGGTGGTGCCTGCTTACGGGCCACACGGACGGCAAGACGGAGACGATCGCGATTGTGGATCATCCCGGCAATCCCGGCTATCCGACCTACTGGCACGCTCGCGGCTACGGCCTGTTTGCCGCAAATCCACTTGGTGTCAGCATCTTCGATACAAAGCAGCCGGCCTTCAAGTTCTCGCTGGCAAGGGGCAAGAGCGCGACCTTCCGGTACCGGGTCGTGATCTTCTCGCATGGTGCGTCGGCCGGAGAGTTGAATGATGAGGCGGACGCGTTCGCGGCGACGAAGTAGAAGCAAATTTACGGCGAGTAACGAAATGAGAGAGACAGCCTTCGGGCTGTCTTTTTTCTTGCTCCTGGGGCAAATGCTGCGAGCAGGGCGGGAGTGCGACATGATAGCGCTCCCATCAATGGTAGTATTTCGTCCGTGCGTACCTTCGTTACCGCTGCCGCTCTCGCCCTCGTCGTCGCTTCCGTTTCTGCGCAATCGTTTACACCTGTCCGCGAGGTAAAGAACCTCTCGCAGCCGGCCAAGGACACACTGAACACGCTCGCGTCGTTGGATGCGCTGCCAGCTACAGACTGGAAGTTCCATGCAGGCGACGTGCCGCACGGAGAGTCGGTGACGCTGGACGATTCGAAGTGGGAGACGGTGAAGGCTCCTTACACGGCGGCGAAGGAAGCTGTGTGGTTTCGGCGCGAGATCACGATTCCGAAGACGCTGAACGGTTATGACATCAGCGGTGCGCGGGTGTGGTTCCAGTTCCAGGCCGATGCCAACGGGCCGATGCCGGAGATCATCTACTTCAACGGACGCCGCGTGGCATTGGGCGAAGACCTCGAGCCGATCGTGATGTTCGAGCCGGCGAAGCCAGGCGACAAGATTCTCGTCGCGGTGAAGCTGCTGGCGACGGTGGATACGAAGCGATTCCGCGCGGTGCATCTGCGCATCGAGCCAGACGCGGATGGCAGCTCGAAGCGCCCGAATCCTGACGACATTCGCACCGAGGCGCTCGCGGCGCAGAGCATCCTTCCCGCACTCACGCCGTCACGTCGCGATCTGTTGCCGAAGGTGGAAGAAGCGATTGTGGCGATTGATATGAAAGCGCTCGCTGCAGGCGATCAGGAAGCGTTCGATGCTTCGCTGCGCAAGTCGCAGGCGATCCTCAATACGCTGCATCCGGAGATGGCGAAGGCTCGCGTCGTCGAGGCTGGCAATGCGCACATCGATGCGGCCTGGCTGTGGCCCAAGACCGAGACGGTCGACGTGGTGAAGCGTACCTTCTCGAGCGCGCTGCAGCTGATGAACGAGTACCCGGACTACACCTTCTCGCAGTCTGCGGCGCAGTACAGCCAGTGGATGGCCGACAAGTACCCGGAGATGAACGCGCAGATCAAGCAGCGCGTGAAGGAAGGCCGCTGGGAGATCGTGGGCGGCATGTGGGTCGAGCCCGACCTGAACATCCCTGACGGCGAGAGCCTGGTGCGACAGCTGCTCGTGGGGCAGCGGACGTTCAAGGATCTGTATGGTGTGACGGCTCGCATCGGCTGGAACCCAGATTCGTTTGGCTATAACTGGCAGCTGCCGCAGATTTACAAGCGCTCGGGGCTGGACTACTTCGTCACGCAGAAGATGCACTGGAACGACACGAACCAGCTGCCGTTCCGGCTGTTCTGGTGGGAGTCGCCCGATGGCTCGAAGGTGCTGACGTACTTCCCGACGGACTATGTTCACACCAATGTAAGCCCGTCGCGCATCTCGGCGGACTTCGCGGAGTCGGCTGAGCGCAACCCGGGCACCAGCGAGGTGCTGGATCTCTACGGCGTCGGCGATCACGGTGGTGGTCCCACGCGCGTGATGCTCGATGAGGCGGATCACTGGATCGCAATGGGCAAGCAGGGCGATGCGGCAGTGCCTACCCTGCGCTATGGCACTGCGCAGAGCTACTTCGACGATGTGCAGAAGAAGCTAAACGCGGATTCGCCGTCGTGGAACTACGACTCGCTGGCGAAGGGATGGACCGCTCCGGCTGCCGGCAAGCCCGGGATGATGGGCATTCCGACCTGGAAGGATGATCTCTACTTCGAGTACCACCGCGGCATCTACACGACCCAGGCGAAGCACAAGTGGAACAATCGGCACAGCGAGATTGCGACGCTCGATGCCGAGAAGCTGGCATCGTTCGCGTGGCTTGATGGCGCGGCTTATCCCGGCGATGAGCTTACAGAGAGCTGGAAGAAGATCACATTCAACCAGTTCCATGATCTTGCCGCGGGTTCGGGCATCGGTGTCATCTATCGCGATGCGCAGCAGGAGTACACAGAGGTGTTCCACTCCGACAAGCTGATCAGCGAAGCGTCCACGCAGGCGCTGGCGCTGCATGCGGACACGCGCGTGAACTCTGGAGTCCCCGTGATGCTGGTGAACCCCCAGGCGTGGCCGAGCTCAGGCACGGTGGAGGTCGCGGTTGCAACCCCTGATGCGGCGAAGGTTGTGCACTTCGTCGATGCAGCAGGGAAGCCGATGCTCGCCCAGCCGGTGACCGGCGCAAAGAACGATGGCCTGGTGCACATGCTGGTTGCGGCGCATGACGTGCCAGCGCTGGGTTATGCCGTGGTGCGTGCGGAGAGTGGTGCAGGAGAGGCAACGAGCAGCCTGAAGGCCGCGCAGACTGCGGGCAGCATCACGCTGCAGAATGCGAAGCTCTCGGCGATCATCGACAAGAAGACAGGTTGCATCACGAGCCTGCGCGCGGGCGGTACGGAGTTCTTTGCAGCGAACTCCTGCGGCAACCAGCTGCAGACGTGGGCGGATACGCCGAAGAACTACGATGCGTGGAACGTGGATCCGGGCACACTGGATAAGCCGATGACGCCGATCTCCGCGGTCGACTCCGTGTCGCTCGTGACCGATGGCCCGCTGCGCAAGACGGTGCGTATCACGCGTCACTGGCAGAAGTCGAGCTTCGTCGAAGAGCTTTCGCTCGATGCCGATGCGCCGTACGTGCGGGTCGATGGCAACGTGGACTGGCATGAGACCCACGTGTTGCTGAAGGCATCGCTGCCACTCGCCGCGACCGGACCGAAGGCAACGTTTGAGATTCCGTATGGCTCCATCGAGCGTCCTACCGCGCGTAGCAACTCGTTCGAGAAGGCGCAGTTTGAAGTACCTGCCATGCGTTGGGGCGACCTGGGCGATGGCAAGCACGGCGTGTCCCTGATCAACGATGCGAAGTATGGCTACGATGCGGTCGGCAATCAGCTCCGCATTACGCTGCTGCGCTCGCCGACGTGGCCGGATCCCGATGCTGATCGTGGAGCGCAGCACTTTGCGTATGCGATCTATCCGCATGAGGGCACGTGGAAGGAAGCGCACACGGTGCAGCTTGGCTACGAGTTCGACGACCCGATGGCCGGAACGCAGGTGTTGCAGCACGCAGGCTCAATGCCCGCGTCAGCTTCGCTGGTGAGCGTAGACAACCCGAACGTGGTGCTGACGGCAGTGAAGAAGGCAGAGGATTCTGATGCACTCATCTTCCGCATGTATGAGTATGCAGGCAAGGCCAGCGAGGTGAAGCTGCATGTGCCTGCAGGCGCGCTGCATGCTACCGAGACGAACCTGATGGAGAAGCCTGAGGGCGGGAGATTGAAGCTCTCGGACGATGTCGTGAGCACGGAGATCAAGCCTTACGAGATCCTCACCATCGAGGTCGCCTACCCGAAGAAGTAGCGTTGGTCGCGGAAGGAACAAGGGCTTCAGTTCTTGAGGATGTCGCTCAAAGGGCTGAAGCCCTTTACTATTGGGCCCCATGTCCACGTCAACGGAGATCTACTGCGCAGCGATGATCTCGTTCACCCAGTGCTTAAGCACGGTCTCTGGAACGACACCGTTGATCGAATGCATCACGTGGCCGTTTCGCGAGAGGTAGAAGGTGGTGGGCACCGTGTGCATGTCGCCGACGGCGTCATGCATCTCCGGTGAAAGCTGAGCCAGGGGATACGTCGCACCTTTGGACTGCATGTAGGCGACAGCGTCCTGGTAGTCCTGCGGGTCATCGACGATGCCGACGATCACGAGATCGTCTGCATGTTCGCGCTGCAATTGAGCGAGCCATGGAAGCTCCAGCTTGCATGGACCGCACCAAGGGGCCCAGTAGTTGAGCAGCACGGCTTTGCCTGCGAAGGTCGCGTTCGAGATGGGCGCACCGCGCAGGTCGCGAAGATGAAGCTGCACGACGTCAATCTGCTTTGGCGCGCGGAAGTGTATGGTCTTCCAGACTTCGAAGCCTACGAAGGTAAGGAACAGCAGTAGCGTGACGCGGCCGGTCCCCTTGCGGGGTTCAGAACGTCCGGTCGCTGTTGCATTGTGCTGAGGCATCCTGGTTGAGTGTAGCGAAAGGCGGAGCCAGAACATTTTCCCTATTGCTGGGTATCTCAAGAGAGGCGTGCTGTGGCGTTTTATTGCGGAAAACTCCCATAGGGATCAGGCCATCCCTGCACACCCATAGGGTGCTTCAGGCGTCAATGTCGAGGCCCAGGTCGAGGGCGCGTACGCTATGGGTGAGCGCGCCGACGGAGATGACATCGACGCCGGTCTCGGCGATTGCGCGCACGGTGTCGAGCGACACGTTGCCGCTGGCTTCGATGAGGACTTGCGGCGCTCTCTCGCGAATGAGTGCAACACCAGCGCGCATGTCCTCAAGGGAGAAGTTGTCGAGCATCACGGTGTCTGCACCGGCGGCGAGCACTGATTCGATCTGGTCGATACGATCGACCTCGACTTCCTTGTGGGTGGTGTGCGGCAGCGTGGCGAAGCCCTCGCGCAAGGACTCCGTGAGCGAACGCTCGCCGTTGCTGGTGAGGATGGCGAGGTGGTTATCTTTGGCCATCAGCGCGTCGGAGAGTGAGAATCGGTGGTTGTGCGCTCCGCCGCAGCGCACAGCATAGCGCTCGATGAGGCGCAGGCCGGGCGTCGTCTTTCGCGTGTCGACGATGCGTGCTGTGGTATGGGCAACCTCATGCACATAGCGTGCGGTCAGGGTCGCGATGCCGGATAGCCGCTGCGTGAAGTTGAGAGCAACGCGCTCGGCTGTGAGGATCGCGCGCGCGGAGCCTTCGATCGTGGCGATCAATGCTCCGCGGTTGAAGGTGCTGCCGTCGTGAAGTTGGAACGTCGTCGCGACGCCGCCGGTCAGACGCATCGCGGTGGAAAAGAGATCTTCACCACAGAGGACGCCGTCTTCGCGAGCGACGAGCTTCGCCGTTGTGCGTGCGTCAACGGGGATGAGCGTTTGTGCGGTGATGTCACCCCATGGCGCGTCTTCTGAGAGCGCCATGCGGACGAGCGCTTCAATCGCAGCGGGATCGGGACGCATCAACGTGAGAACTCCAGCTCGTTTGCGACCGTGGTCTGCGCTGCCGTCGAATACACGAGCGAGCGGTGCCACGCCTCAAGGGTTTCCGGGTAATCGACACGGAAGTGAGCGCCGCGAGACTCGGTACGGGCCAGGGCCGCGGCGGTGACGACGCGTGCGATCGCGAGCAGGTTCGCCGTCTCGAGCGAGTCGAGATCGCTTCCCGTCGCGCGCCACGAATCAAGCTGCACCAGCGCGGCGCGTAGCGTCGAGCCGTTGCGCTCGATGCCCACCGCATCCCACATGATGGCCTGCAATGCTGTGCGGCTTACAGGCCGCGTGAGCACGCTGGTCTCAGAGGGAAGCTGAAAGAAGCTGGCGAGCTGCGGCCCGGGCCCACTCCAACGCTCGCTTTGCCACTCGGCATCGTCGTTCAGCAGATTGGCGCAGCGCCAGGCGAAGACAAGGCTCTCGAGCAGAGAGTTGGACGCGAGGCGGTTGGCTCCGTGGACGCCGGTGCACGCCACCTCGCCTACGGCGAAGAGGCCGGGGATCGAGGTGCGGCCGTGCAGGTCGGTGCGCACGCCGCCCATCCAGTAATGTGCCGCTGGAGTGACGGGGATGGGATCGATGGTCCAGTCGAGGCCTCGCGCGAGGCAGGCGCGATGGATGCTTGGGAAGCGCCGCTCGAGGAAGCCTTTGCCGTTGCGCTGCTCAAGCACGGTCGCATCAAGGCGAACTGGTGTGCCGTTCTGCGCAGCCATCTGCATCGCGATGCCACGCGCCACAACATCGCGCGGAGCCAGCTCGGCATCGGGATGGATGGCCTGCATGAAGCGACGGCCATGGGTATCGACGAGCACTGCGCCTTCGCCGCGGACGGCCTCAGAGATCAGGAACGTATCTCCAGTGGCGAGCGCGGTGGGGTGGAACTGGTAGAACTCTGCATCGGCGATCTGAGCGCCCGCGCGGAGTGCCATCGCGAAGCCGTCGCCGGTGGCGCCGATGGGATTGGTGGTGTAGCGATACAGCTGGCCCGCACCGCCCGAGGCGAGTATTACGGCGTCTGCGCTGAGTGTGCGACGAAGGCCTGCCTGCAGGACCTCCATGCCGGTGAGCACGCCACATTCGATGACGAGGTCGCAGGCGAAGGTATGTTCCATCACGTTGACCTTCGACGATCGCACGGCGTGTACCAGCGCGAGTTCGATCGAGAGCCCGGTGGCGTCGCCTTTGGCGTGGAGGATGCGAGCGTGAGAGTGTGCCGCTTCGAGACCGCGGGCGAGTTCGCCATTGTGCTCGTCGAATTGCACGCCGAGGGCGATGAGGTCGCGGATGCGTGCGGGGCCCTCGGTGCAAAGGACACTGACGGCCTCGGGATCGCAGAGGCCCGCACCGGCACGGAGGGTATCGGCGATGTGCTCGGCGACGCTGTCGTCGGGGAACATGACGGCAGCGATGCCGCCCTGCGCCCAGCGGGTGTTGCTCTCGGCGAGCTCATGCTTGGTGACAAGCGTGACGTCGTGCTGCTTGCTCAGTTCCAGTGCCGCGATGAGGCCAGCGATACCGCTGCCGACGACGATGATCTTCCTGCGGGACGGGTTCATGCGGACCTCCTGTCCGTCGCAGGCTTCAGAGCGAGCATGCGTTCGAGCGCGACACGGGCGGGTGCGGCGATCGCTTCTGGAACGGTGATGCGGTTCAGGAGCTCACCGCGCTCCAGCGACTCCAGCACCCACGCAAGGTAGCTGGGATGAATGCGGTACATCGTCGAGCACGGGCAGATGATGGAGTCGAGGCAGAAGATGGTCTTGTCGGGATGCTCGTTAGCGAGGCGCTGCACCATGTTGATCTCGGTGCCGATGGCGAAGATCGAGCCTGCCGGTGCGGCTTCGACGCGCTTCTTGATGAGCTCGGTTGAGCCATGCTCGTCGGCCGCGTCGACGACCTCCATCGTGCACTCGGGGTGCACGATGACGTGGACGCCGGGGTGACGCTGGCGCGCAAAGCTGATCTGGTCGACGGTGAAGCGCTTGTGCACGGAGCAGAAGCCATGCCACAGGATGACGCGGGCGTCGCGGATCTGCTGGGGCGTGAGGCCACCCATGGGCTTGTTGGGATCCCAGACCGGCATCTGCTCCAGCGGAATGCCCATCTTCTTCGCGGTGTTGCGTCCGAGGTGCTGGTCGGGGAAGAAGAGCACGCGCTGGCCGCGTTCGAAGGCCCACTGCAGTACGGTCTCCGCGTTCGATGAGGTGCAGACCACGCCGCCATGCTCGCCGCAGAAGGCCTTGAGCGACGCGGCCGAGTTCATGTAGGTGACGGGCAGGACGGGCTGTTTGTCGGAGCCATCGCTGGCTGTACCGAGGACGGAAGCGAGTTCCTCCCAGCAGTCGGTGACGGAGTCGATCTCGGCCATGTCGGCCATGGAGCAGCCGGCGGCGAGGTTGGGCAGGATCACGGCCTGCTCGGCGCGCGAGAGGATGTCTGCCGTCTCGGCCATGAAGTGCACGCCGCAGAAGACGATGTATTCGGCGTTGGGCTTCGTTTTTGCTGCCTGGGCAAGCTGGAAGCTGTCGCCGAGGAAATCGGCGTAGCGGACGATCTCGTCGCGCTGATAAAAGTGGCCCAGGATCACGAGCCGGTCGCCAAGAGCGTGCTTCGCCGCGCGGATGCGGAGGTCGAGCTCAGCCGCGGTCGCGTTCCGGTATTCGCGCGGAATGATGCCTTGCCTGGGTGCGTCGGAGGGCAGGGGATCGGCGATGGAGGCGCCAGGACCGTAGCCCTCGTTGTCATGCTCCCAGGGTCCCTCTGCCAATGCGGACGAACACGTGCTGCTTCCGGCTCCTCGCTGTTCGCCTATGCGAATCAACTGGATGGTTTGATCGATCGATGCCACGTACAGCTCCTTCAGGGACCCGTTGACTACTCGCGCGTTGCAGATGCCGCGCCTCAACACTGCGTGTCGGGACCTCGAATGCGCTCCCGCGACGCACTCATTGGATACGGTGAGCCGTGCGCAGGTTTCGCCCCTTAACAGGCTATCGTGTTTGTCGTGTAAAGACTCGGAGGGGCTCAGAACCGGGTTGAGGATTCGGGTTCGGGTGTGGGCGTGAGGCTGGCGTCGGAGCCTGGCGTGATAAGGCCCTCGCCCAGGTCACGCTTTGCCAGCATGGCGAGGGACTGGCCCTCTTCTGACTGCTGGCGACCGAACTTGCTTCGTCCCACGCGCTGCGAGCCGTAGATGCCGGTGTGTCCGGAGAAGAGGTAGCTCACGACGCAGGCGATCGCGGCGTAGGCTCCGGCTTCGCCGCCGAAGAGTTCCACAGCGAGCAGGGTCGAAGAGATAGGAGTATTTGCTGCCCCGGCGAAGACCGCAGCGAAGCCCATACCCGCGAGCAGCCCGGCAGGGAGGGGCAACAGGCGCGAGAGCGCATTGCCCAGGGTCGCGCCGATGTAGAAGAGCGGGGTGACCTCGCCGCCCTTGAAGCCCGTGCCGATGGAGGCGGCGGTGAAGATGAGCTTGCCTGCGAAGTCATACGGCGGCAGCTTGTTGTGGAAGGCGTCGACGATGATGGGCACGCCGAGCCCAATGTAGCGCGTGCTGCCAAGTGCGAAGACCGCAGCCGTGACGACGAGGCCCCCGGCGATGGGGCGGAACTCCGGGCGGCTGATGAAGCGGCGCGCCGTGTGGGAGATGAAGTGTGTGAGGCGCGAGAAGGCCATCGCTGCGAGTCCAAAGGCGACTCCCGCGATGGCAGCCAGGACGATGCCTTGCACGGTCATCGCCGGGACGTCTCCGACCACGTAATGCGTGTGTGCGACGCCGGGGACGAAGCGCGCCCAGAAGCGGGTGACAAGGTCACCGACGAACGCGGCGAGGAAACACGGTGCGATGGCGTCGTAGCTGAGCTTGCCGATCGCGAGGACCTCGATGCCGAAGACCGCTCCGGCCATGGGTGTGCCGAAGACCGAGCCGAAGCCAGCGCTGATGCCGGCCATGAGCAGGATACGGCGCTCGGGTGACGTGAGGCGAAGGGGACCGCTGAGCTGGTCGGCGAGGGACGCTCCGGTCTGAATCGCAGTGCCTTCGCGGCCCACGGAAGCGCCAAAGAGGTGGCTGATAAACGTCCCGAGGAGGATGAGCGGCGTCATGCGCGCGGGGATCGTGGTGCGCGGGTCGTGGACCTCTTCGAGGATGAGGTTGTTGCCGCCTTCGACGGACTTGCCGAAGAGCTTGTAGAGCAGGCCCACGGCCCAGCCTGCCGGCGCGAGCAGAAGGATCAGCCAGCGGTGCGATTCGCGGATGTTGGTGGCCCAGGTGAGAGAGGCGAGCAGCGTCGCGGAGGCGGTGCCTGCCATCATCCCCACAACGGAGGCGATGGGAATCCAGCGAACCAGATCCTTGAGGATGTGGAGCTGTTCACTGAAGAGATTGCGGGACGTGTTTTCGGGCAAAGGAATCTCCTACGGATCTGGTTTGCAAGATCGCAGGAGTTATCAGCTCCAGCCAGGAGGCCGGGCATCGTAGCGAACTCCATCGCCTACGGTTGTAAGAACAAGATAGCAAGGGGAGAAGTTAGCGTCAATGCGTCTGGGCTTGCTCGCGAGGGCAAAGGTCCGAGGACGCCCTGGCTCTTTTAAAAAGGAGCTCAGAGGCGATCCGCCTGATAGCCAGCTTTGCGAAGCAGAGCAACGACTCCGCCCGGTCCAACGAGGTGTCCTGCACCGACTGCGACGAAGTCCGTCTGGTTGCCATGGATGAGCTCGGCGAGCCTGGGCATCCAGCTTCGGTTCCGGTCTGGTGGAGCACCTGAATCGTTGCCCCGGGCTTGGCGCGAAGATTGAGAGATCTCGAGGCCGATAGGAGAAAATGCCCCTGACAGTTGACGAATCATGAATGGAACGCAAACAGCTCCTTCCTCGACACGTCCGAGTCGCTTACAGAGGGCGGGGGTAAGCTATTCGCATGCGAGTGGTGCGTTGTGGTTGGCCGCTGTTCCTGTCGATAGTGGCCTTCGTGTGCATCATGTGCAACGCAACGCACTCCCAGGTGTTGGCACCGCCACGCGATGGCGTGCCGGGTTATGAATATAAGCTCTGGACGGATCGCGAGGCTGCGCCTTCCAATATCACGGCCATCGCGCAGACGACGGACGGTTACCTATGGCTGGGCGCTACAGGGGCTCTCTACCGCTTCGACGGCGAGTCCTTCGAGCGCCCAGAGACATCGGGCGCGAGTATTCAGTCTGTGCGCATTACCGCGCTGGAGGCCGACCGCAGAAATGGCCTGTGGATTGGTTATAACTGGCACGGCATCGCGTATCTGCATCATGGCGTCGTCACGGCGTACGAGAATCCCGCTGGCATATGGGGGACGGTGAGCCACATTGTTGTGGCGCCCGACGGGAAGGTATGGGCAGTCGTCGGTAACAACCTGCTCCTGTTTGAAAACAACACCTGGATCGATGTCACAAGCCGTTATGGTCTTGGGCCATCAGTCGACTGGCTCATCTTTCACGACGACGGCACTATGGTCGTCAGCGCAGACAGGGAGATTCTCGAATTCGTTCCTGGTGCAACGAAGCCCGTGCGAATCCTTCACACGGCAGGCGACGTGCGAGGCATGACTGTGCGGCCCGACGGCATCGGAATGCTGGTTGATAACTCCGGTGAGATCCGAAGCATTGTGAGCGAGACCTCTCCGCATAAGTCGGTCTTATTCGGAAAGGAGCCGATCGGACTTACCAGTGATCGTGAGGGCGGCCTTTGGAGCGCCGATCCCGGGGACGGAATTTGCAGGCTATCGCCAACATTCACGCAGAGTGGTGTGTTGGTCGCTCTGACACGCGTTGGCTGTGTCTATGAAGACGGAAGCACGTTTCCGATTGCGGTTTCTTACACTGACCGCGATGGCAACATCTGGGTGGTGGGATCTAAAGGTCTATATCGATTTCAGAAAGCGAGGTTCGTTGTAGCGCCGATTCCGGTGCAGTTAGGGGCGGCGTTTGCGGTCGATCCGACGGGCACGCTATGGTTGGGGACTCTCGGAGCGCCGCTATTCAGCTATGAGCGTGGAGAATGGCATGCCTGGGGGCCGCCACGTCAGATTCATACGATCTATGCCGCTACCGACAGTTCGGTCTGGTTCTCTTCCGCCATCGTCGGCTCGACGGATAACCTGTGTCACCTGTTGCATGGCCGCATTATCGAGACAAAGCCGCCTGTGGATGTGGGCACGTACCCGATGCAGTCGCTGGGGGTGGACGGGAATGGCGACGTGTTGGCAGGATTCGTGCGCAAGGGCGTCTACCGACTGCACATGGGCAAGTGGACGTCCATGGCCGAGCAGTTTGGCACCGCTCTGATGCCATTTGTGATGTCCGTGGCTCCCGACGGAAGAGTGTGGCTCGGGTTCGCAGGCGACCGCGTGGGCGTGTGGGATGGCAAGCGGTTCAAGTGGATTTCATTACCCTCGAACAGCGTGGGCTCCGTACTGGCATTTGCCTTCCATGCAAAGACCGTGTGGGTCTCCGGCGAAAATGGATTAGCCGCCATTCAGGATGGAGGCATGGTGCGGGTTCTACTCACACCATCGCTTGCGGGAGTGAGCGGTTTGGCGTTTTCACCAGATGGAGATCTCTGGATGAATTCTCTTGCAGGCGTGCTTCACACCTCCGCAGCATCGCTGGGGTCTTCGTTGCAGGATCTCAAAGTTCCACTTACCTGGGAGGTCATTGGCCAACGCGAGGGGTTACATGGACAGCCATCGCAGGTCCGCCCCCTCCAAAGTGCTGCGTTCGCGCAAGGGAGGCTGTGGTTCTCGACCGCGAAGGCGATCGGGAGTGTCGCCCCAGGTAGCCATGAAGTGGGCCTTGTTCCACCGGCAATCGTCCGCATGCAGCTGGCTTCAGATGGCCGCAGACTCTTGGACGCAGATTCGTATCAATTGCCGGCAGATACACGCCTGGTACAGGTGACGTCCTCCGCGGTAGATCTCTCGCGCCCGGAGGACCTGAGGTTTGCATATACGTTGAACGGGAAACCCGTAGCCGAGGGCTCTCGTACCCAGCAGCGGATGATCACCTTTGTAGGCTTGCCTCAGGGTTCTTATGAACTGAAGGTTGCGGCCTGCAATGTGGGAGGCGTCTGCAGCGCCTCCATGGCGGCCCTTCGTTTCGTCATTGCACCGCACTTTTATCAGCGGCAGACGGTTTGGATGGTCGCGGCTCTGACCTCGCTGGCCTTCGCATTTCTCTTCTACCGCTGGAGACTCCAACTTGTTTGCGAAAGGGTCGAAGCCGAAGCGAGGGGGCAATCTGCGGAACGCGAACGTATCGCACGAGAGCTTCACGATACGTTGCTCCAGAGTGTGCAGGGACTCGCGCTGAAGTTTCAGGCCGTGGCGCAGGGTATGGACGCTGGATCCGCTTCCAGGTCTCAAATCTTGAAGTACCTTGACGATGCGGATGAGGTCCTGGCTTCCGCGAGGGACCGGGTCCGCGGCCTAAGGTCGAGCGAGCATGGCGCCTGGGGCCTGCCCCAGCGGTTGCAGGAACTCATCGAACGCACTGCGGAGGGCGGATCCGCGATCGTACGACTTCATGTTCATTGCACCAGCTTCTCTGTCAGGGATCAGGCAGGTAAGGAACTTTTCGAGATCGGCGCGGAGGCGTTGCGAAACGCCTTGAGACATGCGCGTGCCGAACACATCAACATTCATCTTCGCTACGGTCTGCTTCGCTTTAGCCTGGAGGTGGTCGACGACGGTCAAGGGACCATGTTCGGCCGTGGAGGAAGACCTGATGCAGGGCACTATGGCATAGGTGGGATGCGAGAGCGGGCGAGCCTGCTGCGAGGTTCGTTCACGATGAGAAGTCTTGCCGGCGCCGGTACGCTCGTGCGCGTGGTCGTTCCCGGAGCAGTGGCTTACAACGATGGAGTGATCGCGCGCTTCTTTTCAGCCATGACCCGGCCCCGGGGGCGCGCTTCGGAGACGGTGCTTCCTTCTACATACAAGAATTAACGACGTTGCTCCTGGGAAGCCACTTGCTCAACCAGGGAGACCATCTCGGAAGATGGCACCTTCCTTCTGTTCGGGTGGCTGGCTCACGCCCCGCTGGATGTGCTTCGCAGGAACACGACGTGTCCGCGCAGGCGATTGCAAAGCTGCCGGAGAAGAGCCGTTAATCCTTCAAGGAACGGTGTCCTGCCGCCTGGACGAAGATGGAGCCGAGAGGGTGACCACCCCGGGTGGGATTGCCGCAGTAAGTCTCGGAACGGGCGTGCATTGCTAACACGAAGGAGTAGCTCATCTGCCGCCCGCATGAGGGCTGTTGCCGGAGCTGCGACCTGTCACTCTCATCTTACGAAGGAGGTGTCGCCTTGGACATCTTTGTTGTGGATGATGAGCGCATCATTGCGGAGACACTGGCGATCATTCTCAGGGGCTTCGGGTACGACGCCATCGCGTTCTGCGGTGCGCTTCCAGCGCTGAAGGCGCGCGCACTGCGACCGAAATTGCTGCTGACCGACTACAACATGCCCGATCTGGATGGAGTCACCCTGATTCGACGGTTCCTCGCGGATCAACAGGGAATCGCCGCCATTCTGTTTACGGGGAACGATGGTCATTGCTCAACTGAACTGCAGGATTACGGGCGCGATCCGCGCCGCAGGGTTCTGATAAAGCCTCTCGCTCCCGAGCGCCTTCTTGAGGAGGTGGCAATGTTGATAGGAGCCCCTTCTGGTGCACCCGCAGGCAGGTTGGCCGACTTCCAGCACGGAACGCCGGTCTGCGGCGCGGCGCTGGAGGCGTGTAGCACTACCCGGAAGGGGCAGGCGGTGTGCGGCAATCTCTGAGATTCTTAAGAGTGCCAAAGATTCCCCTGCGGCGGAAAGGCTCGGACGATGAAGGACACTTCGCTGCAGCCCATTCGCATCATGACGGTCGATGATCACCACGTCTTCCGCGAGGGCGTCGGCGCGATGCTGGCTACGCAGGGGGACATGGAACTGGTAGCCGAGGCTTCGACGGGCGAGCAGGCAGTCGAGATGTTCGCGATCCACAAGCCCGATATCACCCTCATGGATCTTCGCCTTCCCGGCATCAACGGGATTGATGCGATGTCATTGATCCGCGAGCGCTTCCCGCAGGCCAGGATGATTGTCCTGACGACCTACAAAGGCGATGTGCAGGCCCTGCGCGCCATGAAGGCGGGCGCTGCCGGCTATTTATTGAAGAGCATGCTGCGGGTCTATATGCTGGACACCATTCGAGCGGTGCATGCAGGCCAACGGCGGATTCCTCCTGAGATTGCATCGGAGATGGCAGAACACGCTGGGGCTGATTCCTTGACGGCGCGTGAGATGCAGGTGCTGCAGCATGTAGCGACGGGCAACGCGAACAAGATCATCGCCGACCTGCTGAGCATCAGTGAAGATACGGTCAAGGCTCACATGAAAAGTATCCTGTCGAAGCTGAGTGCCAAAGACCGAACGCACGCCGTCACGATCGCAGTTCGAAGAGGATTTCTCGATCTGCAATAGGGCAGTTGCGCATGAGCTCAGGCCCCTGGGCGAGTCTCCTGGTATTAGCCATCGACGTCGGCCGCGGAGAGCTCCACATTCACTGCGGAAAGCCGGCCCGAGACGCCTGCGGTACCAGGAGTCATGGTTGTTCGAGTCTCGCTTCCAGCGGTGGAATGGCCACCATCGCCAGTTTCTCCGCAGAGCTGAAACTTGTCGCACCCCATCCAGGCTGCTGCTCCCTCACCTGATGGAGTAACGGCGCGGGAGAACGATCACCACGAACACCGGGTTCTTCCGGGAAGGCTCGCGACAAGGGCCACGCAGGCGTGCATCGCAGCGGGCGACCGTCCGCCAGATTCGAGACCTCGAAACAACCTTGTTGCCAGGAGATCAGATGGCCGCTTCGGAGTGATAAGTTTCGCAGGCTATTGGGCGGTTTGCGATGTACCCGAATGAGGAGTCATGTCTCGCCTCGGATGAGGCTGAGCGAATGTTTGTTTTTCACTGATGATCAGCGTGGCTCGGACCAGGCGGCCATTGTGGTCTCTCGCGTCACCAGCCCTTGATTGCCAGCGAAACAAACTTGCAAGGAGCACACGTCATGGAATTCCTCTTCAAAGACACCTCATTCAAATTCGAAGCACTACGTGCGGCGGGGTTCGCCGTCGACAACGGTGCGGACATAAGCGAAGTGATCCTTACGGCCGCCGCAATTCCAGAGGGCGACGAAGAAGCCTGGATGCGCGAGTGGAAAGCAACGGCGGATCGCGTGCATGAGCGAGCCACGTATTCCCTCGAGCGGGGCGACAAGATTAGCGCCCGGGAGGCGTTCTTGCGCGCGTCCTCGTATTACCGCAGCGCAGAGTTCTACCGCCGCAAGGATGCTGTGAATGATCCGAACGTGCCGGAGTTATTCAATCTGTCCCGAGAGGCGTTCCTGAAAGCCGGAGCACTGCTGGACGGTCCGTTTGAGGAGATCTCCATCCCCTATGAGGGCGGAACGATGCCGGGGTATCTGCTCCTTGCGGATAACAGCCGCAAGCCTCGTCCTACCCTCATCTACTCCAACGGATTTGACTCCACCACAGAGGAGGGGTACTTCGTCATAGGCGCCGCTGCTCTGAAACGCGGATTCAATGTGATCCTCTATGACGGACCGGGCACCGGTCGCATGATTCGCGAGAGGGGCATTCCGTTCCGTCCTGACTGGGAAGCGGTTCTTGGTCCCGTCATGGACTACGCCGCGACACGTCCTGAGATCGACAACTCGAAGATCGTCCTGTTCGGATACAGCATGGGAGGCTATCTCTGCGCCCGCACCGCCGCGTACGACAACCGTCCTGCGGCGATTGTGCTCGATGACGGCGTGACGAGCTTCTTCGCGACCTATCCTCCGCTGCCGGAGTTTCTTGTCGAGTGGATCAAGGCGGGCGATGACGATCATGCGATCCAGGTGCTGGAGTGGATCAAGAAGAGCGATACGTACGCTCGTTGGGCTCTGCAGAATGGGCCGTGGGTGTACGGCACCAAGACCGAACCCGAGTACATCCGAAAGAGCGAGACGTTCGCTCTGACAGTTGAAGACATGCACAAGATCAAGTCTCCGGCGCTGATCCTCGAAGGAGAGAATGACTTTGTCTTCAAGGGACAGGCAGGCAAGCTCGCCTCCGAACTGAAGGCTCCGCATAAACATGTCATCATGCGGAACGTGGATGGGGCTGGCGAACATTGCCATATGGGCGCTATGCGTATTACGCAACAGACGATCTTCGACTGGCTGGCAGAGACGCTTTCACCCAAGATGTAACATCAGCGAAGCTCACTTACCCGGCGAGTGCAAATGTTTGGCTCTTCGCCGGGTAGGTGTTTGCGTTCAAGCTCGAGTGATGGTCGAGGCAGGAACGGTACAGGCGAACCTGGCCACCGGGAATTACCGGATCTGATTGAACGGCATAACGACGAGGCAGAACGTTTCCAGCTTGAGAGCCCCACGCACACTGTGTCGCGCCCCCGCCTTCTTTTCGTTTTCTCTCCTGATAGCCCGAACGCTTCCGCGCTGGTATGATTCAGCCATGGTTTGGGTCTCTTCACGCTCCGCTGCGATCGCCTTTGTGTGGTTCGGGCAGCAGAGTGGGTTACGGTGTGAACCGAGACCTGAAATTGCTGATTTCAAATGGTTGCGGGAGTAGTTCAGTGGCAGAACGTCAGCTTCCCAAGCTGAATGTCGCCGGTTCGATCCCGGTCTCCCGCTCCAAAAGATTGCAGGACATAGAAAAGCCGCCCATGGGGCGGCTTTTCTGTCATTCGAGCTGGTTGAGCGCTAGGGATGCGTGGTGTCCTGGCCGGGCACCTTGGCGGCCGAAGCCGTCTGCATGCCCTTCTGCTGCGAAGGCAGGGTGTGGTTTTCGAGGGCCAGCGCCTCGGGCATGAAGGTCAGAGCCTTCTGCACCTGCGGATCCCATTCGACGATCACCTGGTTTCCGACGGTGATACCGAACTGCACGGTGAAGATCTCCTTCTTGATCATCGCCTTGGTCCAGTCGAGGTTCTCCGCGAACTCCTTGTCGGTGAAGTCGACCTTCTGCTGGTGCAGGTAGGCCTTGAACTGCTCGAGGATCGCGTCATCGATGACGACATCCTTATCCACCTTGCGGTCCGACATGTAGTGGGTCGCGAAGCCGGAGAAGGAGTAGTGGATGAGCGTCATGTCCTGGAAGTGATCACTCTTGAGCTCAGGAATCTTCTCGTCGGGAGTGATGCCACCGCCGCCGTAGACCACGCGGCCGGAGTCGGTGTGCTCGACTTCCTTGTTGGTGTCATTCGCCGGCGCGGCGTCGTTGCGGACATAGTAGTAGTCGTAGAGGCTGACGCCCTCGTAGTTGCGCTGGATGAGGCGGCCCGAAGGCGTGTAGTAGTGGTAGGTCGTCAGCGCGAGGCCGGTGTTCTCGCTGATGGGAAACACCGTCTGTACGAGGCCCTTGCCGAAGGTGGTTTCACCAACGATGAGGCCGCGGTCATGATCCTGCAGCGCGCCGGAGAGAATCTCGGCGGCTGAGGCTGTATTGCGGTTCACGATCACCACGATGGGGAACTTGAGGTCGGAGCCCGAAGGCGCGCGATAGACCTGGTCGGGGAAGGCGCGGCCGCGTTGCGAGACGACGATCTGGCCCTTCTGCAGGAACTTGTCCGAGATGTCGACGGCCTCGTTAAGCAGTCCACCGGGGTTGCCACGCAGGTCGATGACGAGACCCTGGAGCTTGGGGCCGAACTTGTCGATTGCGTCCTGCACTTCTTTGGCGGTCGTCTCCGACTGGAAGTCCTGGATACGGATGTAGCCGATGGTCGGCTTGACCATGAAGGCCAGATCGACGGTGAGGCGCGGAATCTCATCGCGAACGAGATCGAAGGTCAGCGGCTTGGGAGCGCCTTCGCGTGCCATCACGACGGTGACGTGGGTGCCACGAGGTCCCTTGAGCAGGTTGGCCACCGCCGTGGTGTCCATGTTCTCGATCTTCTTGCCGTCGACGAAGAGGATCACGTCACCGGGACGGATGCCAGCCTTGTAGGCGGGCGCGCCTTCCATCGGCGCCACGACGACGACCTTCGTGTTCTGCGGCTGGATGGTCATGCCAACGCCGTAGTACCGGCCATGCTGCTGCTCACGCATCGCCGCAAAGGCCTTTGGGTCGTAAAAATTCGAGTGCGGATCGAGCACGTGGAGCATGCCGGGGATCGCGCCATCGTAGATGGCCTTGTCGATGTGATCGGAGTCGAGCTTGTCGGCGTAGTTCGCTTCCACGATCGAGTAGACGTCGGTGAAGGACTTCATCGAATCGCGGAGCGTGGATTCGTCGGTCGCGGACTGGGCTGCGACACGGCCGCCGAGCAGCGAACCGGTGATGCCGCACGCGGCGAGGAACAGCGATGCCGAGAAGAGAGCGCGACGCGTGGAAGGGGCCATAAGCGGGAGGTTCCTCAGATTCCGAGCACACCCCGGCGTGGTCGCCGGAGGCATGTGGATTGGACGGAGTATAGCACCGGGAGGATAGCCGGGACCCGCCTCGAAGGTGGGCAAACGTGCCCTGAGGCCCGTCGCGGAACGCCCTGGCAGAGAACCGGAAGGAGCAGAAATGTGCCGATCGGAGGGCATGCACAGGGGCGGACGGGAACGCTGCCGGCATCCACCCCGTCCGGGCAGGTAGAATAAGAGCGCTGACACCGCGCCCTGAAACTCACCTCTCGACCGATGCATGGTCTATTAGAGGAGACTCCAAGCAATGTGGCAGGGAACGACCGGCACGACAGCCGCAACTGATAGCAGGAAGGCAATGGGGCAGGAGTGAGGTTGGGCCTCGCCGCCGAAGGAACGGATGACTGAGAAGCTGACACGCACTAGGAAGGCCATGGGCGGAGCAGAGCGAGGCCTGGGAACGAGCAAGCTGCTCGTGGCCGCATCGCTCGTAGCAACACTGGCAGTCGCACCCGCGATCTGGGCACAGCAAAGTGGTGGCTTCCAGCCGCCAGCCTTTGGCCAGCAGCAGAAGCTTCAAGTGCCAACGCTGCCGAAGCCGCAGGCGATCACGCCGAACGGCGAGGTGGTCGAGGACGTCATCGCACGCGTGAATGACCAGATCATCACGCGCAGCGAGTATGAGCGGGCACAACAGCAGCTCATCGAAGACGGCAACCGGGCTCACGCCCCGGAGGCCGATATCGAAGATCGGCTTCACAACCTGCTGCGCGACATGATCGACCAGCAGCTTCTGCTCTCCAAGGGCAAGGAGCTGGGCATCACGGGCGAAGCCGAGCTGACGCGTCAGCTGGACGAGATCCGCAAGCAGAACCACCTGGACTCGATGGAGGCGCTGGAAAAGGCCGCCACGCAGCAGGGAGTCTCGTACGAGGACTTCAAGCAGCGGATCAAGGACCAGGTTGTGAGCCAGCAGGTGGTTCGCGAAGAGGTGGGGCGTCGCATCAACATGACGCACTCGCAGGAGCTTGCGTACTACAACGCTCACCAGAAGGACTTCGAGACCCCGGAGCAGGTTCATCTCAGCGAGATCCTGATCCCGACGCCGGACAACGCGACGGACGCGCAGGTTGGAACGGCGCAGGCCAAGGCCGATGCCATTGCGGCCCAGCTTAAGGGCGGAGCGTCCTTTACGGATGTTGCGAAGGCTAACTCCGGTGGCCCGACTGCTTCGGCTGGCGGTGACCTGGGCGACTTCAAGCGCGGCACGCTGGGTACGGTCCTGGAGAATGCCACGTTCTCGCTCCCCGTGGGTGGGGTGACGGCACCGATCCGCACGCGCCAGGGATTCGTCATTCTGCGCGTGGATAGCCACCAGAATGAGGGTGTGGCGCCGCTGGAGAAGATCGAGCCGCAGGTGCAGGAGGCTCTTTACCTGGACGCTCTGCAGCCCGCGCTGCGCGCCTACCTGACCAAGTCCCGGCAGGATGCGTACGTTGAGATCGCCAGCGGATTTACAGATACAGGCGCGGTGAAGAAGGCCTCCGGCCGGCCCGATGTTTCGTTCACGGCCTACAAGCCGCCGGCCATCAAGAAGAAGACGCTGAAGAAGCAGCGTCTGGAGCAGACCAAGGCAGCGCAGGCGCAGGCAGCATTGGCGTCGGCCCGCGAAAAGGTCGCTGAGAAGCAGGCCGAGAAGGCCGCGACGCAGGCTGCGAAGGTGAGCGGCGGAAAGAACGCCGATCGCCCGGTGAAGCCGAAGCGCATCCGCAAGGAAAAGATCCGCTTCGGCGAGGCGCCGCAGAATGCTCTGCCGAAGGCCGCCGGCGAGACAGCTGTGGAGAATGCCGGTGCTCCCATCCAGGGGCAGGCACCTGGTACGGCCATGGCTCCGACTCAGGCGGTGACGACGATCTCGACTGGCACGGGTGTTGAGGTCAACAACGGCGACGAGGACGCGCAGGTCGACGAGGCCCCGAAGAAGAAGAGCCGCTACACCTCACGCGAGAGCGAAGCCGAGGAGAAGAAGGCAGAGAAAAACCTGACCAAGGCTGAGGTGAAGGCGACCACTCGTCCCACGGCGGCCACTCCGCAGGAGTCGGTGACGGAGAAGGTTCAGGCGAAGCCGCTTGGCCTCAACGGCGATACCGTGGCCAAGAAGAAGGTCAAGCGCAAGAAGGGCGACCCGAAGAATCGTCTTCAGGAGAAGCCGAAGGAAGAGGCGCCGGCTCCGCCGGAGCCGACGGTCAACCCGACGCTGGCGAAGACGCCGGTGGCTCCAGCGAGCCAGGGCAGCACACCGCCCAGCTCAGACACGACCACCGTGCCACCGACGACGACTGGCGCCCCGGGTTCGAACCCTGCAGGTCAGCCGATTCCGAAGACGACCTCGGCGACACCTCCCCCGAGCACGTTTTAAGAACCAGCAGGGAGCAAGAAGCATGGCGCGGTCTTCGGACCGCGCCTTTGTTTTTGCCGCGAGTCCGCTGATGTGTCGCAGACGGTGCAGAAGCGTCGCGCGACACGATTTGCCTCGCGTAGGATCGTATCGATGAAGAGCTTTTATATCGCCGACTCGGCGACCTTCGAGAACCAGACCGTCATCACGTACTTCGTGGTTGCAGCGGTGAACGTGCGGGAGAAGACCTCCGGCGGGCAGTACCTGGCCTTCACCCTGGCGGACAAGTCCGGCCAGTTCGAAGCGAGGATGTGGGACAACATTGCCAAGGCTGTAGAGACCTGCAAGGCGGGTTGCTACGTCAAGGCCGAAGGCATCGTGAACGCCTACAACGGCAAGTTTCAGCTCAAGGTCAACCGTATTCGTGCGGCCGAAGAGAGCGAGATCGACCCGGCAGACTTTGTCCCGTCGTCGCAGTACAACCCGGAGGAGATGGAGGCGGAGCTGCGGAGCTACGTTGACGCCTTCGCTGAGCCGCACCTGCGCGCTCTGGTCTATGCCTTCCTCGACGACCCGGAGATTGGCCCTGCCTTCCGCGATGCTCCCGCAGCGAAGAAGCTGCACCACGCCTGGCTGCATGGTCTGCTGGAGCATGTGCTTTACCTGGTGCGGGTGCTCCGCGCCGTGGCGCCGTTCTATCCCGAGGTGAACCTTGACCTGGTCACGACGGGCGCGATCCTGCACGACGTTGGCAAGGTGCGCGAGCTGAGCTGGCGCTCGACCTTCGAGTACACCCTGGAAGGCCAGCTCATCGGCCACATCTCGATCGCGCAAGGGATGCTGACGGAGAAGATTCTCGATCTGGACGCGAAGGCCCGCGCCTCGGCTGCAGAGTCAGGAACCGAGCCCGACCTCTTTCCGCCGAAGCTGCGCGTGCTTCTGGAGCACATGATCCTGGCGCATCACGGCAAGCTGGAGTTCGGCTCGCCCAAGCTCCCCATGACGCCCGAAGCGATGCTGTTGAGCGCCTTCGATGACCTCGAAGCGAAGTTTCAGACGTTGCGCAACGCCTTCGCCGAGCAGAAGGCGGCCGGCAAGCCTTCAGGCGAGACGACCGAGTGGATTCGTTCGATGGACCGTCCGTTGTTCGATTCGCACCGCTGGCTCTCCGAACGGGAAGCTGAGACTCAGGACGCGGACTAGCTTACGGATGCACTCCGGCGCAGTCCGTTTACGCAAGCAGGCTGAGCATGGACGTCGCGTTGCTGCTGGCGCTGTCGCTCTGGATCAGTGAGGCAACCGAACTGGACGCGCTCGTCGCCCCGGACAAGCTTGCGCTCATCGACTGGAGGTAGCTCGCGCCCGCGGCGCTGGGCGATGCCGAGGCCAGCTGGTTGAGGATCGTTCCGGCCAACGAGTTGTCGCCAGCGCCCATGGCCTGCACTGCGGAGGCGACAAGCTCCTTCACCTCAGCGGTATTGTTGGTGGCGATCGTAGCGCTGGTGCCGGAGGCGGTCGCGCTTGCCGACGAGGCCGCTCCGAGGGCTGTCGAATCCAGGGTCAGCATGTCGGATTGCGCCGAGCTCAGGTCTCCGTTCTCGAGATCCGACCCAAGCTGGTTGAGGCTGTTGGTGAAGGCCGCAGCCGAGCTGCTGGATCCGGCGATGTTGCCCAGCATGCCCGTCGTGATATTGCTCGTCGAGGTCTCGGCGGAGGAACTTGCCGCGGCATTCAGCGCATCCTGCGACAGCGTGACGTAGTCTTCCTGCGCGGCGCTCAGGTTTCCGCCCTGCAGGTCGGACGCCACCTGGTTGAGGTCGGTCGCAAACTGATTCGCGGTTCCGCTGCTCTCCGCGAGGGAGGTGAACTGAGTGCTGGTCAGCGCGCTGATGGAATTCACGGTCGTCCTCTTGGGCGGGCTGCGGCCGTGTATAGGCCGCCTCGGCTCTGTCGCGTTATCGGTGGAGGACGGCGAGAGTTTAGCTGTGTCCAGGAAAGAGACGCGGGACGTCCCCGGAACCTTCTACCGCCCGGGATGGACAGCTGCAACCGTGTTGGCCGTCGTCGATGCGCTGACTACGGGAACGGCCGCAGCGAGTGGATCGGGTGCGTTGACGACCGTGCTGGGAGAGACCTGGGTGACAGGGGATTGGGCGGCGGCGAGATCCTGCTCCGTTGCTCCCTGATCGTCGGGAGAGGGAAGCGCGCTGGCAGTGCTGCTGATGGACGTCGTCGGTGGCGTCGTCGCCACTGCGACCGCGTCCACGCTGATGTCTACAAAGTCGATGATCTCGGCGGTCATATTGCCCGAGGCTGCGTCCTGGGAAAGCTGCTTTCGATCGGCATCCAGCTGCCGCGCCGTCGCCGCCGCCGCCTGCGAGGGCGATGAGAGCTCGGTGTGCAGATGGACTCGACTGACGTACAAGCGCTACCCCTTTCGATGTCGGGAGGTGTTAGCAGCCGGCGCTGCAGGTGTCATTCCGGCCTGTCGGAAGAATCGGCAACCGGCGGTAAGGGATCAGGACCTTGCCACTCATGGACATAACCCAGGCCTGCTCCCCGCTGGTGTCCTCGTTTCCTCCATACCGCGGTTGCTTCGCAACGGGAAATTGGGGCACGCGCGACCTATAATCAATACTTCATGTTTCGTTTTTCTACAGCAGGTGAGAGCCACGGCGAAGCGTTGGTGGCTATGGTCAGCGGAGTTCCCGCCGGGGTCGAGGTAGACCCTGCGTTCATCAGCCGGGAGATGTGGCGTCGTCAGCAGGGCTACGGCCGTGGCGGACGGATGCGGATCGAACAGGATCAGGCGCATATCCTCTCCGGTGTGCGGCACGGCAAGACGATCGGTTCTCCGATTGCCATGACCATCGCCAACAATGACTGGAAGAACTGGCAGGAGATTCTGCCGGTAGAGACGGGCGATGCCGCAAAGCATAAGGCCGTGGCCAGCCCTAGACCAGGTCACGCAGATCTCGCAGGTGCTTTGAAGTATGACTTCAAGGATGCCCGCTATGTGCTTGAGCGCGCTAGTGCTCGTGAGTCTGCAGCTCGCGTGGCTTGCGGCGCTATCGCCAAGTCGATCCTGTTGCCGCTGGGAATTGAGGTCGCGAGCCACGTGATTCGTGTCGGCGAGGCCGAGCTTTCGCGCCCTGCGACGTTTGCCGAGATTCGTGCCATCGCCGGGCGTGAGCAGGTGATGCTGGCCTGCGTGGATCCCGGGGACGAAGCGCGGATGAAGGCCGAGGTCGACAAAGCGCTCCGGACGGGCGACACCGTCGGTGGAATCTTCGAGGTGGTCGTTCATGGCCTCCCAGCGGGCGTCGGCACGCACGTGAACTGGGATGAGCGCCTCGACGGGCTTTTGGCCCAGGCGGTGATGAGTCTGCAGGCGGTGAAGGCGGTGGAGATTGGCCGCGGCGTGACCGCTGCCAGCTCACAGGGATCGACCGTGCACGACGCAATCACTTATGCGGGCGAGGAGCCCGCAGAGCACTACACGCGCTTCACGCGAGAGCAGAACAACGCCGGTGGCATCGAAGGTGGCATGTCCAATGGGGAGGACGTCGTCGTTCGCGGCTACTTGAAGCCCATTTCGACGCTCCGTCGCCCCCTGGCGTCCGTCAGCTTCGAGACGCGGGAGGTCACCAAGGCATCCTATGAGCGATCCGATGTGGCCGTCGTCCCGGCGGCTGGAGTGGCCGGAGAGGCCATGGTGGCGCTGGCGGTAGCCCGTTGTGTCCTTGAGAAGTTTGGCGGGGACAGCCTGCGGGAGCTTAGGCGCAACTTCGAAGGCTATTGCGAGCAGATCCGCGCCTTCTAGGGCCGTTGAATATAGAAAGAATAGAACGATGAGTGCAGCTAAGTCGAAATCAAAGAGCAAGATCGAGGAGGAGCTGGAAGCTCCGGATCCACTTCGCAAGATCTATGAGGTGGTGAAGTACCCCGAGCCTGTCCTGATGCAGGAGGGCGCGAAGGTGACCGAGTTTGGTCCCGAGCTGGAGGCGTTTGTCGCAGACATGTTTGCGACGATGTATGCCGCGCAGGGGATCGGACTGGCCGCCCCGCAGATCGGCGTGTCGAAGCGGATCGCGGTGATCGACGTGTCCTTCAAGGAGGATCCGCAAGACAAGCTGGTCCTGATCAACCCCGAGGTGATCGAGAAGGAAGGCAAGCAGTACGAGGAAGAAGGCTGCCTCAGCTTCCCGGACATCCGCGAGAAGATTCAGCGTGCGTCGTGGGTTAAAGTGCGTGCACAGAATGAGAAAGGCGAGTTCTTCGAAGTGGAAGGCGAAGAACTGCTGGCGCGAGCTCTGCAGCACGAGATCGACCATCTCCATGGCGTGCTCTTCATCGATCGGATCAGCAAGCTGAAGCAGGATCTGGTGAAGCGCAAGATCAAGAAGCTGATCAAGAACGGCGACTGGGACTAAGTCGAGTTGCTGGTTGTTTGGCGCCGGATCCTGGGTTGATCTGGATCGCCGCCCATTCGTTCCACACCCAAACTCCAGTACCGCAAAGTCGCGGCCGAACTGGCTCAGCCAAGGAGTCTCTCCAAGTGAAGGTAGTTTTCTGCGGAACTCCCGAGTTCGCCGTTCCATGTCTTGAGGCCGTACTGGCGGCCGGGCATGAGGTGCCGCTGGTGCTGACGCAGCCGGATCGCCCTGCGGGTCGCAAGATGGAGCTCCAGGCTCCGCCTGTGAAGAAGCTGGCCGAGATGCGTGGTTTGCGCATTCTCCAACCCGAGAAGATCAAGACCAACAGCGAGTTACGCGCGGAACTTGAGGCGATCCAGCCGGACGCGATTGCAGTCGTGGCGTACGGACGGATCATTCCGGGCTGGATGCTGGAGCTGCCCCGATTTGGGTGCATCAACGTTCACGGTTCGCTTCTGCCGAAGTACCGGGGAGCGGCGCCCATCCAATGGGCAGTCGCGAACGGGGAGACGGAGACCGGTGTGACGACGATGAAGCTCGACGCCGGGCTGGATACGGGCGAGATGCTACTCGAGGTTCGGATTCCTATCGGCCCCGATACGCGGTCTTCCGAGCTTTTTCCACAGCTGTCGACGGTCGGAGCGAAGGCTTTAATCGAGACGCTTGCAGGATTGAATACGGGCACCATCGCGCCCCGCCCGCAGGACGATTCACAGGCGAGTCTCGCTCCGATCCTGAGCAAGGATGATGGGCGTCTGAAGCTGGACGAGCGTTCCGCGGCTGAGGTCTACAACCGGTTTCGGGGCTTCTCGCCCTGGCCGGGCGCGTGGGGGATCTTCCGCGATAAACGCTTTCTTGTTCACGAGATGGCTCGCGTTACCGACACTTCGGTTCAAAGCATGCCCCACCCAGGCGAGATCCGTTTCTCAGACGGCAGGTTGCTGGCTCAGGCTGCGGATGGTCCAGTGGAGTTTCTAGAAGTACAGCTTGAAGGGAAGGCGCGTATGTCCGCCACAGAGTTTGCAAAGGGGTTTCAGTTGAAGCCGGGTGAGCGTGTTGAGTAACGATCGTCCACCGTATGGTGGAAAACCAGGCGGTGGAAAACCGAGCGGTGGTCGTCCCTCGGGACCCCGAACCGGTGGGGGAACTCCGCGGAGCAGTTCGGCCAGCCGTGGTCCCGGTCGTCCGGGCAGCGGTGGCGCGCGTCCTTCGGGGCCGCGACCGGCTGGTCCACGATCTGGCGGACCGGCTGCGCCGACAGCACCTCCGCTGCCCGCCAAGCCGATCAGTCCGGCGCGCAAGGCTGCGTTCGCAATCCTGGAACGTGTGCTCGAATCCGAGGCTCATAGCGACGATCTGCTCCACGGTCCCGGAATGTCTGCGCTGTCCCAACAGGACCGCAACCTGGCGACGGCGCTGGTCCTCGGCACGTTGCGGTGGAAGCTGGCACTCGACGCCGAGCTGATCCCGTTATTGTCGCGTCCCGACGTGCGGCTCTCGAATGCGATCGCGACAACCCTGGAGCTGGGTGCGTTTCAGCTGCGCCACATGGATCGCATCCCGGTGCATGCGGCGCTGGACGAGAGCGTCGAGCTGGTGAGGGCGGCGGGGCAGTCGCACGCGACCGGCATGGTCAACGCGATCCTTCGCAAGCTCTCCACGCAGAAGGCTCCGGCACCGAAGGTCTTCGAGACGCCAGCACAGCTCGCCGAGCGGCTCGGTCACCCGGGTTGGATCGTAGAGCGATGGGTGAAGAACTATGGCCTGGCTGCGGCCAGGGCAATCTGCGAATACGACCAGCGAGAGCCGGGCGCGCGTCCGAGTTCTGCGCTTGAGGCCGCCGAAGTCGCTCCACCAGAATCCGAAGTGACCGCCCCCGAGGTTGCCGAACCCGAGGCTCCTCAACACGGTGTCGCTGCGATCTTGGAGGTTGAGGCTCCCGCGACGCCGGAGCAGCTGATCGAGGCAGCGCCCGAGCTGGCTCCGAGGGCCGCGACCATCGATCCGGGTTCGCGCCTTGTGGCGGAGCTGACGGCGGCACTGGCCCCCGCTTCGGCGACACGAATCCGTGTCTGGGATGCCTGCGCGGCTCCCGGTGGGAAGACACGCGTCCTGGCGGAGCTTCTCCCAGACGCCGAGATCTTCGCCACGGATGTCAGCCCTCGCCGGATGAAGGCGATGCAGGAGCGACTGGAGCGCGATGGCCTGGCCGAGCGCATCCGGACCGAGGTGGCCGAGGCTGAGACGTTGTCGGAGGAGTCGGGGCCGTTCGACCTGATCCTTTGCGATGCTCCCTGCTCGGGCACCGGGACGCTGGCTCGCAACCCGGAGATCCGGCTGCGCCTGGAGCCTGCCCATCTCAGCCGGCAGGCCAAGCGGCAGCGCGAGATCCTGCGCGGGGTGCTGGGGCGGTTGCGGCCAGGCGGCCGACTCGTCTACTCCACCTGCTCGCTCGAGCCGGAGGAGAACGAAGCCGTGGTGGAGGCGGTCTTACAGAAGGTGGCGAACATAGGCCGCGTCGATCTGACCGCCGTCATTATGGGCAAGGTTGCGGCCGAGAACGCCTCAGCGATCGTCCGCAATGGATGCCTCCGCACTCTGCCCGGAGCGAACTTCGCGGGTGACGGATTCTTCGCGGCGGCGTTCGAGAGGCTTCCGGACGATGCTCCCAAGGGTGTGGAACCACCCGCAGTGGTTGCGGCGGAAGACTGAACTCGACCGAAGGAAAGCTCGTTCTAGTGAGACGGCCCCTGGCTGGAATTTCCGCCGGGGGCTCCGCTCGTTGCGGAGGCTGAGCTTCCGCCTCCGGGGCGGTAGTTGCCAAAGTAGAGCTTAACGACGTCTCCACGGCTGGCGCGATGGCCGGACTCCGGTAGCTGCGCCGTCACCGGTCCTGCCGGATAAATGGGCGCGGGCTTGGGGATCGCCTGACCGTTGGCGTCCAGGAGGGTGCCACCAGGGCCAGGCGTTCCGGCGACCTGCGGGGTCGGCTGGGGTTGCGGCATCTCGCCGATGGCAGCGACGCGAAGACCGAGGGCGATGGCGGCGCGGTTGGCCGCAGGGAAGCCCATTCCGGCGAAGGATGGCATCACGAAGGCGCTCGAAGCGTTGGCGGCGTTGGAACTGAGCAGCAGCGAGACTCGCGGTTGATCGACTCCGGCGTTGGGCGGCGGGGTCTGGGCAAGAACCATCTCAGGGTCGCCTGGGGCGTCGAGATGGGCCAGTGTGCCGAGGTCGAGTTGATCACGACGCACAGCCATGGAGGCCTCCCGAACGGGAAGCCCGACGACGTTTGGAATCGTGACCTCCTGCGGCCCGAGACTGACCGTGACGCGGACTTGCCAGCCATGGCGGACGCGCGAACCGGACGCGGGCGCCTGGGACAGGACGCGGCCGGCCGGCACAGTCGTCGAGTAGTACTTGTTCTGGATGTAGAGATCGACGCCGGAGCGGAGCGCGGACGTCGAGGCCTCGGGGATCGTCTCGCCGGCGAGATCCGGCACGGTGACCTCGTGCCCATGCAGGGCCACGCGGAGCGTGAGCGCGGCCGAGACCAGCATGACCACGAGCATGCACAGGACGGTGAAGACGAACTGGATCTTGCGCTTCATGAACGGGACCGGGTGGAGAGTAGCGTCGAGAAATTCAAGGATACGCGATTGGGTGCACGCGGCCGGAGAAAGGTTGCTGGGACCGGCGCCCGGCGCAGCTAGTCCTCATCCGCAAGCTGGGCCGCGACGAGTTCAGCCCATTCCTGTGCGAGCGTCGGGCGGCGAAACCCTGAGCCCGCGCGGCGATACCAGTAGCTGGCGTTAGCCTCGTCGCCTTCCTTGCGATGCAGATAGGCGTGTACGGACATGGCATCCGGTGTTCCGAGGTCGTTGACCAGGGCGTGGGCCCGGTCCCAATCGCCCTTCGCGTCCCACCAGAGGGATTGAAGCGGGAGGGGCAGCCCGACGGGAGGATCATCCTGGCTCAGCGAAGAGTTGAAGTCGGCAAGGGTCATTGTGGTTCCTGCGTTCTCTGGCTTCACTCTGCGTGGTGTTCAGAACCTGCGCGTTCACCGCTTGGTGTTTTCGACGCAGGTGGCCAGGTAGGCCTGCACCATCACGTCGAGCTCGTTGCGCAGCGTCGCGAATTGCTTTTCGGGAGATTTGGATTCGAGCAGCCTTCGCGAGGTGCCGTTGAAGGCGGCGATGACCATGGAGGCGACGATCTCCGGATCTTTGTTCAGGCCCTCGCGAGCCGTAGCAAAGAGTTCGGAGACGCGGCGCAGGCTGCGGAGACCGGCGGCCTTCGCGATTGCAGCGCCGTCGATGTCGGAGCTGACGGCATAGAGCGAAGCGCTGGCCTGCACACTCTTCATCTTGGCCGCGAGATATGCATCCAGCAGCGCGGTGCCCATGGCGAGCAGCGGCTGGCCGCGATGTTCGGTGCAGGTTCGGTTGATGGATTCGCTGACCTCCGTCATATGGCTCTTGAGGGCGGCCTGCAGCAGGGAAGTCTTGTTGGGGAAGTACTGGTAGAGCGTGCCCACCGACACTCCCGCGCGCTGGGCCACCAGGGTTGTGGTCAGCCGCTCCTTTCCCACTGCGACGAGAACCTGAATCGTCGCCTCGAGGATGGCCTCGACCGTGGCTGCGGACCGCGCCTGAAGGGGCTTCTTTCTTGGTTGTAGCGTGGTCTGGGTTGCCGTTGTCAAATGCGAACTCCAAAGCTGAAGATTCCTTCATCTAACCACAGGAAGCTCGGATCGAGCTTGGAGGATTGGGATGAGTCGACAGGAAAAGACATTGGGGGGCACGTTCACGCTGCCTGGAACAAGCATCATGGTAAAGCGCATGGGCTACGGCGCGATGCAGCTTGCAGGGCCGGGAGTATTCGGTCCGCCGAAGGATCGGGACGCCGCGATCAAGGTGCTGCGGGAGGCGCTCGCATCGGGTGTCGACCACATCGACACCAGCGACTTCTACGGGCCGCACGTCACCAACGAGGTCATTCGCGAGGCCCTCGCACCGTATCCCGCGGCCCTCACGATCGTGACCAAGGTAGGTGGCAGGCGTGGCCCGAAGGGCGAATGGCTGGAGGCCGCGAGTGCTGCGGAGTTGAAGCAGGGCGTACACGATAACCTCCGCAACCTGGGCCTGGAGGCGATGGACGTGGTGAACCTGCGGTTGTGGGGCGACCACGGTCATGGACCCAGCGAAGAGTCGCTGGCCGAGCGCCTTGGCGTGATGGTCGAGCTGCAGAAGGAAGGCCTCGTCAAGCACATTGGACTCAGCAACGTCACCGCGAAGCAGGTCGATGAGGCCCTGGCGATCGCTCCCATCGTCTGCGTGCAGAACCTGTACAACGTGGCGCAGCGTAGCGATGATGCGCTGGTGGATTCGCTGGCGGCGAAGGGAATTGCGTACGTGCCGTTCTTCCCTCTGGGCGGATTTACGCCGCTGCAGGCCAGTGAGCTGAACGAGGTGGCAGCGAGCCTCGACGCGACGCCGATGCAGGTCGCCCTCGCCTGGCTGCTGCACCGGTCGCCGAATATGCTGCTGATCCCGGGAACCTCGTCCGTGGGGCACCTGCAGGAGAACCTTGCCGCAGCGGAACTCGTGCTTCCTGCCGAGGCGCTCGCGAAGCTCGATGGCATAGGGAAGTCTGTGTAAGCCTCGGTATATTCGAGGTGCTCGACACCCACGCCTGCGGCGAAGACCTTCGCCGCAGGCAAGACTATTTACATACTCGTCAGAATTCATTTCAAACGAATCGCCGCCGGGCGCGTCTCTTGGAACAACGGAACGTGTTCGGACAGGATGATCGGTGAAGGGGTTGTTCCTGTCCTCGTTAAAATGTATACCTACTAGTACGTATTAATTGGAGATCGAAGATCATGCTTACCCTCCCCCGCCGTTTTGTCTATCTGACTGCTCTCTTTTGCAAAGCTTTTGTCCTCGTCGTCTGCGCCCAGGTACCTGAGACCGCGACCCTCACTCCACCGCGTCCGCCCGTCTGGTCTGGATCGAACGTCGAGCACGTCTACGGCCTGATGGAGGCCAAGGCCCACGCCAAAGGCACGCTCGCGTTGAACACGGACACACTCACCTTCAACTCCAGGAGCGCGCATGTTGTGCTTCCGCGCACGCGGATCCTGGCGATGAGCACAGGGCACGAGCGCGTCGAGTTGTTTGGAACGACCGGTCAGATCCTGAGGATGGTGATCCCCGATGGTGGTGGCATCGCCGCAGCGGCTGTGATGCACCACCGCGTGGACATGTTGACGGTGCAATATGTGGATGCGAAGGGCGGCGAGCACGCAGCGGTCTTCTATCTGCCGGAGATCCAGGCCGAAGCAGCTCTGGCCGCGTTCGGTACCGAGCCGCACTCTACTCACGTTGTAGCGAGCAAGGGCTGCGAGGGAGCCGTGGTCGAGCCGGGAAGTGTCCTGGTGAATACGGCAGGATGGGCTGACTCTTCCGTGCCGCCGGCGTATCGCGCGCTGGTGTACGAGCATGTGATCGACCGGCTGCGCAAGACCAAGGGCGTCCGTTATGTGTATCGAAGCGGAGAGTCCGGCCCGGGCGGAGTGTGTGCGCAGCACGTCATTACACTGACGCTCGAGGGCTTCCGGCCCGGCAACCAGGTGAAGCGCTCGGCGCTGGGCCCCATCGGATTGTTCGTCGGTACTACGCAGATGACGTTGTCCGCGAGGATTACTGGCGAAGGGGGGCTGAACAGCACGGAGGAGATCAAGTCTTCGGTGCGGGATCAGTCAGAAAGCATCACGGTGGCAGACAAGATCGCCAAGCGGGTAGCGAAGCGATACGCCGTAGCAGTGATGCCGCCGACGGGGACTGCTCCGCGCCCGGAGGCGTTGCCGCCGGCAACGGATTCTGCCTCCCGCCTGTACTCGGAGGTCGAATAGGATAGGAACGTCATGGCCCCCGAGAAGTTGAACAAGCACGAACAGAAGACGAGAGAGACTCGCGCCAGCCTGCTGAAAGCAGCGGAGGAGATCTTTCTTCGTGATGGGTACGAGCGGGCGGAGCTTGGCGAGATCGCCAAGCTCGCCGGCCGTACCAAGGGCGCGATCTATGCGCACTTTGCGGGCAAGGAGGAGGTCTTTCTCGCGCTGGTGGAGTTGCATGCGCTTCGTCGGCGCGCGCTCATGCAGGAATATCTTGCCGCAGCGAAGACGAAGGAGGACAACCTGCGGGCCTTCCGTCAGCTGTACCTGGCCTACGCCGAAGACGGCACCTGGGGACGGTTGCTGATGGAGTTCAACTTCTATGCGCTCAGACATCCGGAGTCCAAGAAGAACCTGGATCGCGTGTACGCAACGATTGTGGCCGAGGACGAAGAGGCGCGCTACACGGAGCTGCTGGGAGTGCCACGGAAAGGGAAGCTGGCAGTTCGCCGCACGGCCTCGGTGTACGGAGCTTTCGCGATGCTGACCGGTCTGATGCTGCAGTCGATGTTCAACCCCAGAACCGTCAGCGAAGACGAAGTGAAAAAGCTCGCGGCGAAGGTCTTCGACGCTGTCTTTGACATGAACTAGGGTCCCGACGAACGATTGCCGGCTAACGGTCGCTGGCTGTCGATAGCTGGTTTCTGCGCGCCGGGACTCGTTCCCGGCTAGATCTGGTAGTCGAGGAAGTCTTCCGGGAATAGTTCGTCTGCGTCGATGCAGGGCTGCTCGGGCTCGATCCTGAGGTGCAGCTCCGGCTGTGCCGCGCTCACCTGCTCGACGTGCCGATGCAGCCGCCCGCGCAGCTCCTGCACCTCGCGGGCGATGGCGATGACGGCATCGGAGAGCGGGTCGCGAATCTCTTTGGGATCGCTGATGACAACGCGCTTGCCGTCGCGCAGCACGATGTGGCCGGGCACGCCGACGATCGTCGAGTTCTCCGGCACGCTGCGCAGCACCACAGAGCCTGCACCCACGCGACAGTTGTCGCCCACGGTGATGTTGCCCAGGACATGAGCCCCGGCACCCACGGTGACGCGGTTGCCAATGGTGGGGTGGCGCTTGCCCTTCTCCTTGCCGGTGCCGCCCAGCGTCACGCCCTGGTAGAGCGTCACGTCGTCGCCAAGGACTGCGGTCTCGCCAATCACAACGCCCATGCCGTGATCGATGAACAGCCGTTTACCGACGACCGCGCCGGGATGAATCTCGGTCCCGGTGAGCAGGCGTGCGGCCTGCGAACCGAGCCGCGCGAAGAGGCGGAAGTTCCGCCGCCACAGCCAGTGCGTGATGCGGTAAGCCCACAGGGCATGAAGCCCGGGATAGCAGGTGAGGACCTCGACGTACGAGCGCGCCGCCGGGTCGTTTTCGACGACCGCGGCGACGTCCTCACGCATGCAGCGTAGAAAGGCGAGCATGGCTATTCGGTGGCGGTGAGCGCCAGAGCCCGCTGCCGTGTCTCCTCGAAGAGCGCGCTGCTGAGGTAGCGCTCGCCGAAGGAGGGAAGAACAGCGACGATGAGCTTGCCCGCGTTCTCCGGGCGACCTGCAACCTTGAGTGCCGCAACCACCGCAGCACCGGACGAAATACCGACCAGCAGACCTTCTTCGCGGGGCAGACGGCGCGCCATCTCGATGGACTCTTCGTTCGTCACCTGGATGATCTCGTCGATCAGCTCGGTCTTGAGGATCGAAGGAATAAAGCCTGCGCCGATGCCCTGGATCTTGTGTGGGCCGGGCTTCCCTCCGGAGAGCACGGGGCTGTCCGTGGGCTCAACCGCGATGACCTTGACTTCCGGCTTCTTGCCCTTGAGGTACTGGCCGACGCCGGTGATGGTGCCTCCGGTGCCCACGCCAGCGACAAAGATGTCGACCTTGCCGTCGGTATCGTTCCAGATCTCCGGACCGGTGGTTTCGATGTGGATCTTGGGGTTGGCAGGGTTATCGAACTGCTGCAGGATGTAGCTGTCGGGGGTTGCCGTGGCCAGCTCTTCGGCCTTGGCAATGGCGCCCTTCATGCCTTTCGGCCCGGGCGTGAGGACGAGATCCGCGCCGAGGGCGAGCAGCAGGGTTCGGCGCTCAAGGCTCATGGTCTCCGGCATCGTGAGGATGAGCTTGTAGCCCTTCACGGCTGCGACAAACGCCAGCGCAATGCCCGTGTTGCCGCTGGTGGGCTCGATGAGCACGGTCTTGCCGGGCGTGATCTTGCCGGCCTTTTCGGCCTCCTGGATCATGCTGACGCCGATGCGATCCTTCACGCTGGCGAGCGGATTCTGACTCTCGAGCTTGACCACAACCGTGGCTCCGAGGCCCTCGGCTACCTTGTTGAGACGGACGAGCGGCGTGTTGCCAATGACTTCGGTGAGGTTATTCGCGATCTTCACGGTCTTGATCTCCGGGCCTGAATAAGGCCCCACGAGCGATTTTCCCACATTCGCGGGGACTAGCGCCGGTTGTCGGTGGCTGGTTCGGGGTGGATGAAGACGCGGGCGACCTGTGGATGCCGCAGCCGGACCTCGCCTTCAAAGGCTGTAATCACCTCATGCACGCGACCCATGGGGAGGTCGTCCGCGAGGGTGCAGTGAAGATTGAGCTGGACGCTGTTCGCCGTTCCGCCATGGCCCCGGGTCATGGTGATCTCGTGGATGTCGAGGATCTCGGGGAACTCGAGCGCGATCTCGCGGAGCTGGCGATCGAGGTTGCGGCTGGCTTCGATCTGCGCGGAGTGGGAGATGGTCGCAGGCTCGCTTTCGATGTGGGTGAGCACGCTGGCGAGGGCCGGTACCTCGCTGCGCATCTCGTCTTCGAGCTGCGTGGCGATGTTGTGGGCATCGCGAAGGCTGGTGGTCTCGGGCACCTCGAGGTGCTGCTCGACGTGGAGCTGGCCGTCGATCTGGTGGATGGAGACGTCGTGCACTGCCAGGCCGGAGCGTGCGGCGACGGCTCGAACGCGGTCGAAGACGCTTTCTCCAAGTGTGGCGGTGGGGACGGTGGAGATGACGACGTCCGCGCCGGGGAGACGTTCCTTTACGGCTTCTGTCGCGGCGAAGGTGACCTGCTCGGCGCGCTGGAAGGTGAGATTGCGCGGAAGTCCCAGCGTGAGGTCGACGAAGTAGTTCGAGCCGGACCGGCGCATGCGCAGGCGCTCGACAGAGACGATATCGGGGACAGCCTTGAGAGCTCCCACGAGCTCGCGCCGCATCTGCACGCGGACTTCCGGAGGCGTGGCATCGAGCAGCGAGTCGAGCGTCTTGCTGGAGAGCTGCACGGTCACGCGGAGGATGACTCCTGCGACGAGGAGCGCGGCGATAGGGTCCGCATACTCCAGCGCGGGAAGATGAAGCCGCTCGCCCAGCATGGAAGCGCCAAGACCGAGCAGCACCGCGGAGGCGGACCAGATGTCCATGCCGAAGTGCACGGCGTCGGCTTCCAGGGCATCGGAATGGTGTTGCGTGGCTACACGATGCAGGGCTCGCGAGCGGGAGTAATCGACTGCGATCGAGAGCAGAAGCACGATGAAAGGCCACGGCGAATAGCGCAGGCTGAGGTGCGTGTGGTGCAGGATGCGCCCCAGGGCCTCGGCGGCGATCCAGACGCAGGAGCCGAGCATCAGCACGATCTCGAAGCCGGCGGAGAGATTCTCCAGCTTGCCGTGGCCGTAGTTGTGCTCTTCATCGGCAGGGCGATCGGCTGCACGGACGGCGAAGAGCGTTACGGTGGAGGCGATGAGATCAATGCTGGAGTGGGCCGCTTCGCTGAGCATGCCAAGCGATCCGGTTAGCAGGCCGGTGAGCAGCTTGAGCAGCGTAATGCCCAGTGCGGCCAGCGCGGACGAGAGCGCTGCCGAGCGCTTGGCGGCGCTGCGCTGGGCTATGTCTGTCGTGCTGAAGCTGCCGGGCATCAGCGCAAGGATACAGGAGGGTGCAGCTCCATAGGGCCTACGCCTTCACCGCACGATAAAGCCCGGCGGCGTGAAGGAAGTAGCCCGTCCACGAGGCGTCCGTATATCCGTTCTCGCGCAGCATCGCAAGCATCTGCGGCGAGCGCGGGAAGCGGGCGATGGAAGCAGGAAGATAGCGGTAGGCCTCACGCTGTCCGGACACGATGCCGCCGACGAGCGGCAGCATGTGGTGCAGGTAGAAGTTGTAACCCAGCCCACGCAGTCCGGAGGGCTGGTTGCACTCGAGAATGCCGAGCTGCCCGCCGGGCTTGAGCACACGATGCAGCTCGCGCAGTCCTTCTGCGTAGTTGGTGAGATTGCGGAAGCCGAAGGCTGCCGTGATGAGATCGAAGCTCGCGTCGGGATAGGGCAGATGCATGGCATCGCCTTCGACCCAACGGATGTTGGCCGCGGGATACTTGGCGTGGGCCCGGGCGAGCATCTGGGAGGAGAAGTCGAGCCCGGTCAGCGGCTCTCCGTTCGCGGGGCGAAGAGCCAACAGAGCGTGGGTCATGTCGCCGGTGCCGCAGCAGAGGTCGAGCACCTGAGCCTCGGGGCGTGTAAGGACGTCGCGGAAGACGCTTGCAGTTCGGCCCCACCAGCGACGATCAAGCCCGAGGCTCAACAGGTGATTGAGCCGGTCGTACGTAGGAGCAATGGAGTTGAAGAGCGACTGAACGTTGGCCGCCGCGGCAGCTTCGCTGGCTTCGTTGGTGGGGCGGGCTCCAGGATTGATCGTTGGTGAAGACATGCTCAGGCCACGCCGTCCCTGGCGACCATCGCCATCATGCGCTCAGCCGTGTACGTCAGCTCGTCGAGCGTCACATCCTTGAAGACGGCGGAGGTACCGATGCTGGTGGGTAGAACGAAGCTGCGATTGCCTCCACGGTTCTTCTTGTCCTTCGCGGTGAGGGCGACCAGGTGAGCCGGGTCTGCCTCGAAGCGCTTCAGGGGGCCGTAGGCGACGATGACGCGCTCCATACGATCATGTTCGTCCACAGTGATCAGGTTGCGGCGCTTGGCAATGGCGATGGCCGCGAGCATGCCCCAGGCGACGGCCTCGCCGTGCAGCAGCTGCTTGTAGTGCGTGGCCGCTTCGATGGCATGACCCAGCGTGTGGCCGAGGTTCAGCAGCATGCGTAGGCCGCTCTCTTTCTCATCGGCGGCGACGACGTCGGCCTTTACCTGCACGCTGGCGGCGACGACATGCGTCAGCGCCGCGGGATCGCTGGCGAGCACCTTGTCGCTGTGGGTGTCGAGGTACTCGAAGAGTGCACGGTCGCGAATGATGCCAGCCTTCACCGACTCCTGCAACCCGGCGCGAAGCTCCGCTGCGGGAAGCGTTGCCAGCACATCGATGTCGGAGTAGACCGCGAGCGGATGATGAAACGCGCCGACGAGGTTCTTGCCTGCAGCGAGGTTCGCCCCGGTCTTGCCGCCGAGCGAGCTGTCCACCTGGGCTAGCAGCGTCGTGGGCACACCGATGTAGCGGATGCCGCGCATGTAGATGGCAGCGAGGAAGCCGGTCATGTCGCCGATAACGCCGCCGCCCAGCGCGATGAGTACCGTGTCGCGGTCGGCTCCGCCTTCGGCGAGCTGCTCGAGCAGCGTCTCCAGCGTGGCGAAGCGCTTGTATTGTTCGCCCGCAGGGATGCTCAGCACCGTCGGAGGTGTGGGGAAGCCTGCAAGCAGCGCCGCCGCCCACAGTCGTGCGATCTCAGGCGAGGTCACAACGAAGACTTTAGCCTTGCCCGCGGAGAGTGCACCGTCGAGCAGCGCATCGACGCGCCCGCCGACGAAGGGTAACAGGCCGGAGCCAATCTCCACGTTGTAGGTAAGGGCAGGCGTGCGGACGGGAATGCTGATCGTGCTCACTCGGTTAAGGATAGCAATGTTGCGGCGACGGGGTATGGAAGAAGCAGATTCCCTGCGGGAATGACAACAAGTGGGGCAAGGAGCCCATCAGGCAGATGCCTTCGGCTTCGCCAGCAGGGAAGCCACGATCGTGACGACCAGCACGCCACCGATGATCGCCAGCGACAGCACAGGGCCGATGTTTACCCAGTCGGCGATGAGCATCTTGATCGCGGCAAAGGCGAGCAGGATGGCCAGCCCGAAGTGCAGGTAGCGCAGTTTGGAGAGCATCGCTGCGAGCAGCACGTACACCGAACGCAGGCTCATCACCGCGAGGATGTTCGAGGTGTAGGCGAGGAAGGGCTCGCGCGTGATCGAAAGCACGGCTGGAATGGAATCCAGTGCGAAGACGACGTCGGTGAGTTCGACGGCGAGCAGTGCCAGCAGCAGCATGGTTGGCATCCAGCGCGGCGGGCCGCCGGGCGTAACGGCTTCGTGCTTTGCGAAGTAGTCCGTGTTGTTGCTGATGGGCCGTATGCGCTCGAGCCATTGGATCCAGCCCGGCTTCTGACGAGGGCTGCCGTCGTTCTCACTGGGCCGCAGCATCTTGATCGACGCATACAACAGGAATGCCGCAAAGAGATAACTGACGAAGTGGAAGTGCTCCAGCAGGCCAACGCCCGCGGCGATGAAGAGGCCGCGCAGAACGATCGCTCCGAGTATGCCCCAGAAGAGCACGCGCGGCTGGCGATTGGCAGGAATGCCGAAGACCTGGAACAGCAGCAGGAAGACCAGCAGATTGTCGACCGAGAGCGCCTGCTCGATGGCATAGCCCGCGAGGAACTGGGTGGAGGCCTCCGCCGACCACGTGTGCGCGAAGTAGGCGGCGAGGGCCAGTGTCGCCACGATCCACATGCCCAGTGCGATGGCTGCTTTACGCCGCGGCTCCGGCAGCACCATGTGAACCAGGTACTCGGCGGCCATCAGGACAACAATGGCGACGTGGAACCAGATCCAGTGGTTGTGCGTGATCACAGGTTCAAGGGTAACGGATTGTGTAGCGGAGAGGTGGTGGCCTAGAGCAGCGCCACGCATACGCGGGCGACGTTCGCCGACACCGCCGACTGCTGTGCATCGCTGACCTTGGCATCGTTCAGGTAGACGGTGAGTAGCCACGGCTGCTGGCCCGTTGGCCAGATGATGGCGATGTCGTTGGAGGTACCCTGGCCGCTGTTGCCGGTCTTGTCGCCGACGCGCCAGGCAGCCGGTATTCCGGCGCGGATCTTCTGGTCGCCGGTCTTGCAGTCGATCATCCATCCGGTGAGCAGATCGCGCGAATGGGCGGAGAGTGCGCCGCCGAGGATGAGCTTCTGCGTGTCCGCAAGCATGGCCTCGGGCGTGGTGGTGTCGCGCGGATCGCCGGGCCGGCACTCGTTCAGCGTGGGCTCGTTTCGATCGAGGCGCGAGACTGTGTCGCCGAGGGTGCGCGCGTAGGCCGTCCAGGCGTTAGGGCCGCCGAGTTCCTCCAGCAGGAGGTTCATTGCGGTGTTGTCGCTCAGGGTGATGGCCGCTTCGCAAAGCTCGCGGAGCGTCATGCCCGGCGGCCCAAGCTTCGAGCTTGTGGCGGGAGAGTAGCCGGCAATGTCGCGCTTGCTGAAGATGATGGGGCGGTCGAGGTGGTCCTGCTCACGGTCGATGACGTGAAGCATCGCGGCCACGGCCAGCAGCTTCGAGGTGCTGCACATGGGGAAGCGCTCGGCGGCGCGGTAACCGTGGCGAGCGCCGGTGCTGGGCTGGTACATGGCGACGCCGAGGCGTCCGCCGCTGGCGCCCTCCAGGGTCTTCATCTCGCTCTCAAAGTCCACGGCGGCGAAGATTCGTGAGGGCAACGCGGCGGAGCAGGTGGCGAGAGCGGTGGAGGCGAGCAGTCGGCGGCGCGTAAGCATAGCGCCGATGGTAGCCGAGCAGGTCGGTGCTGCTGTCGCAGATTCGGTGCAGAGGCTGAATTTCGTCGCGGGCGAAGCTGCTGAGGCAACAGCCAGATGATGAAATGAATGTACCGATGGAATTTACAAGCGAAGAGCAGATGGAGCGGATCGCGTGGGGATTTGTCGCGCGCATGCTGCCGGGCAAGGAGTTCACGCATGCGGCACACTTCGCCACGGCAATGTGGCTGATGGTCAGGCGGCCGGAGATCGACCTGCCCACGCAGATGCCAGCGATGATCCGCGCCTTCAACGAGAGCGCGGGCGGCCAGAACATCGACACCTCGGGCTATCACGAGACGATCACGCGGGCGTCGCTGCGGGCGACGAAGATCTTCCTGCGCGAGCACCCGGACGAGCCGCTGGTGGACGTGCTCAACGCGCTGCTCAGTTCGCGCCTGGGACGCAGCGACTGGATGCTGACCTACTGGACGCGGGAGCGCCTGTTTTCGGTCGACGCGCGAAAGGGCTGGGTCGAGCCGGACCTGCTACCGCTGCCGGAGTGAAGCGCAGTCTCTAGTGCTCGTTGATGAGCTTGATTACGCCGAGGAAGAGGTCGGCGGACACTTGCAGGCTCTGCACGCTGAGCTTGTCGATCGTGTCCTGGGCCGTGTGGTGGAAGGCCTCGGGATCGGAGCTGGTGCCGTACTTGTAGTCGATGATGTCGAGCACTGGCACGCCGCGCTGCTTGAACGGAATGTGGTCATCATCGACCGCCATCGACTCGCGGAAGACGTAGTTGGAGTGCCCCGTCTCCTTCGCGGCCTTCGCAAGCAGGTCTTCGAGCCACGGTGTGGAGTTAGTCTCGCGGGTGACGTTCATGTCCTTCCAGCCGATCATGTCGGCGAGGACGAAGGCCTTGATGTGCGGCAGGGTACCGTCGCCGGACCACTTGGCCGCGATGTGGCGCGTGCCGTAGAGCGAGTCGGAGTCGCTCCACTGTGAGGTGATGGATTCTTCGCCGTCGGTGAAGAGCAGCCAGACGGAGTCGCCCGTCGGAGGGTGATCGCGGAAGTACTCGCCCAGCGCGATGAGCAGCGCTGAGGTGCAGGCGCCATCGTTTGCACCCACGAAGTTGATGTCTTTCAGCCAGTAGTTCGTCTCGTAGTGGCTTGCCAGCACGATGACGTTGTCGCGCTTCGCTGGATTGGTCGAAGGGAACTTCACCAGCAGGTTGTGCATGGTCATGAAGCCCTGCGGCGTGCGCGCGGTGAAGGTGTCATCGATGTAGTTGCCCTTCGCGGCTTCGGGCTTGAAGTGGTCGTGGATGAAGTGCTCGGCCGCGAGGTGTCCGGGCGAACCGATGTAGCGCTTCGGCGCAACGGCGAGATACTCCTTCGTCAGCTCCATCACGTGGGCACCGGTGACGGGCTTCTGCGCGTTCACGCCGGACGTAAGACTGAGGGCGAGGGTGGCGGCGATGCAGAGCGCGGTATGTTTCATCGAAGTCCTTGCTGGGGCGAGCATCGCGAAATACGGGGGTTCTTCGCTTCGCTCAGAATGACGAACGGAAAGCGCACGATTCGTGCGCCTCGTTTCTTGGCTTAGACTCCTGCTGCCTTCTTCTTGTTGCGGTGGTCCGGGTGCACTAGGTACGCGACCAGTACGCCGACGAAGTACAGAAACAGCATGGGCAGCGCGAAGACGGTCATCCCGATGGGGCTGGGGTCGGGGCAGAGGATGGCGGCGAGCAGGAAGATCGCCAGCACAGCGTAGCGAAAGTGGCGCAGCAGGAACTTCGCGTCCACGATGCCGAAGAGCGCAAGGAAGAAGATCACCACAGGCATCTCGAAGGTAAAGCCGAGGCCAAGGATCACCGACATGAAGAAGTCGGTGTAGTCCTCGATGGTGATCATGTGGGTGAAGTTCTTACCGATGTCTTCGACGAGGAAGTGCATCGCGCCCGGCAGCACATACCGATAGCCGAACCACGCTCCGGCCAGGAAGAGCAGCACGGTGACGCCCATGAAGGGGACCACGTAGCGCTTCTCGTTGGAGTACATTCCTGGCGAGATGAAGAGCCAGATCTGGTACAGGATCAGGGGCGACGAGAAGATGGCACCGAAGACGAGAGACGTCTTGATGTAGTAGTTCATCGCGTCGATCGGGTGGGTCATCGTCATCTTCAGGCCGATGGAGAGCAGCGGCTTCTGGATGATGTTGGCCAGCCCGGAGTGGAAGAACCACGCAACCGCGCAGCCCAGCAGCAGATAGATGACAGCCCAGAGGATGCGCTTGCGGAGCTCGTCGAGGTGCTCCATCAGGCTCATGCCGGGGAGCTCGACGCGGTCGTGGGCGGCGGATCGCGCGCGGTCGATCAGATCAGTCGGCATGCGCGGCCTCTTTTCTGGTGTCCGGAGTCGACTCAGGGATCGATTCGATGACCGGGCCCAGGGCGCTCGAGCCTCCGCGGCTGACCGGCAGGCCGGTGTCCGGGGGCATCATGTTCAGCGAACCGGCGGTCGCGATGGGCAGTGGGGAAGAAGACGCTTCCGCCTCGACGTTTCGGATCGAGTGCTCGGGAATCTCGCCGCCTGACTCCGCCTCATTATTCCGGGCCGCGTCGCGGACGGACGGAACGAGAGGCGTTTCGGACTCCGTGGCGGAAGATTCACTGGCCAGGGCAGGAGCAACCGGAGCGGCGGCTTCCATGGCAGCGATCTGCTTCTGGCGGTCGGCCTGTTCGGACTGCCGCAGCTCTTCTTCCATCTGGTACTTGAACTCGTTGGAGGCGCGGCGGAACTCGGCGACCCACTTGCCCAGCTCACGCGCCAGGACGGGCAGCTTTTTCGGCCCGAAGAGGAGAAGCGCGAGGATTGCCAGAACAATGTCGTCGGCGAAGCTGGGCATACTGGAAATGATGATACTTGAGGAGCAGCAGGAAGTTGGAGATCGACGTCACAGACCGTTCCTGCAAAGAAAGCGCGAAACGATCCGCGAGGCGGCATCTCATGCACAGAGTACGAGTGGATCTCTGAAACGGATGGGCCTTCTGCACGTCTAGGACTTCAGGACCACAGCTCAGCTGGATTTGAAGGATGTACGAGGGAATGATGGTGAGGATGCAGAAGAGGGGCGTGTTTCGGGCGTTGGCGCTGGCGGCGGTGGGTGTCTGCGTGAGCCTGGGAACAGCAACGCTGACCGGGTGCAGCAACTTCTTTGTCTGCCAGAAGAGCAGCTGCACGTCCTCGTCGACGACCACGGGAACCGGAGACTACGTCTACGTTTCCAACAGTTCCAGCGGAAGCACCTATGTCAGCGCCTACGAGATCGGCACGGGGACGTTGACGGCGATTTCGGGCTCGCCCTACAACCTCAGCTATGTTCCGGTTGCGATGGCGGTCTCTCCGAACGACGCTTCGCTTTACGTGGTTGCCGCGGCGGGCAGCACCTATTCGGGGCTGTACCGCTACCCGATTACGACCTCAACCGGGGCCATTTCGACGGGGTCGGAGCTGGAATCGGGCAATTTCTCGGCCATGGCCATTTCGGCGGACGGGAACTTTCTGTTCACGCTGGACTCCTCGACCGGCACCATCCTGACGCAGTACACACTGAATACGAGCACCGGCGCTGTGACCGCGGTCGCGACCTTCACGACTCCCGGCGGACCTTCGGGTGTGGGCTGTCCCGTAAGCTCGGCGACACCGTCCAGCGCAACCTGCGCCGTGGCCACCTCTCCGTCCGAGAACTATGTCGCGGTGTCGCTCGGGACGAACGGCACGGTGATCTTCCCGTACACATCGAGCGCAGGCATTACGGCCAACTACACGGGCTACATTGCGTCTCCGTCGACCGCCTCGGGCGACTACTCGGCCGCGTTCGATGCCAGTGGGTACATGTACATCGCCCGCACGATCGAGCTGACGCCGTATACCTCCCTGGCGGCTACGACGCCCACGGCGGGGACCAGCATTACCTTCTCCTCTGGCATGGTGCCGCGCTCCGTCACGCTGTCCACCGCCTACGGATACCTGTATACAGCGGATGAGGGCGCAAGCGAGATCTCTGCCTTCAGCTTGAGCAGCGGAGCGTTGTCGCAGCTTACAGGCTCACCGATCACTGCACCGACCTACGTCTCCGCGCTGGCTGCGGACCGCAGCGGGACCTACCTGCTGGCGGCAGGCTACAACGCGTCGACCGGCCTGGAGATGTTCCCGATCTCAACGACGGGGCTCTCGACGGCCGTCGCCAGCGAAGCTACCGGGACCACCACCACGATTCCGGTCGTGATGGCGGTCTCGCATTAGTCGGGGCGGGAGCCTGGCTCGAAGTTGGAACCATGTCGCTGCACCGAATGTGAAACGTGCGACCAACCTGTTCTGTTCGCGGAAGCATCCTCTCAAGGGTATGGAAGAATGGACAACGGGTTTCACGCCGGGGCCGGAGCGCTCACGGTGAAGGCGCACGGGACGATGGCAGGCACGATCGCGGCGAAGACCCGCAGGCAGGGAAGCATCAGGGCAGCCCGGTGGGCCGCAGCGGGATTTGCGCTGCTGTTCCTCTCCGGCTGTGCGCAGTTCCGCAAACAGCAGGAAGAAAAGTACGTCTACGTGACCTCCAAGGAGGCGACGCTGAGCGATCGCTTTGCGGCGGTGTCGAACCACGTCGGTACGGTGGCGAACGGAGACAAGCTGACGGTCGTGGAGCGCGGACGCCATGCGCTGAAGGTCAAGACGGCGCAAGGGGTGATCGGCTGGATCAAGGAGATGGATGTCGCCGATCAGGAGACCGCTGACAAGTTCGATCAGCTGAAGAAGGACCACGCCAAGGATCCCGTGGTGGCGACCGCGACGGCGCTGAATGACGTCTACCTGCACGACTCTCCGGGCCGCAAGACGGACCATTTCTATCGCCTGAGCGAAGGCGACTCGATGAGCCTGCTGGAACGGGCCTCGGTGGAGAAGCCGCAACCTCCGGGAACTCCGGTTGCGGCCGCTGCTGCCCCTGCGGCTGGTGCAGATCCCGCCGCCGCCCCCGCTGGGCCTCCGATGGAGGACTGGTGGCTGGTGCGCGACACCAAAGGGAACACCGGCTGGATCTACTCGCGCCTGATCGATGTGAGCGCGCCCGACACGGTCTCCCGCTATGCCGAAGGCCAGCGGATCGTCGGAGCCTACCTCCTGACGAAGGTCGACGATCCCGACTCCGGCATGATCGACAATGGGCAGCCGGTGACGCAGATTCCGGAGTATGTGACGGTGCTGGGGCCCTATAAGGCGGGCCTTCCCTACGACTTCGACCAGATTCGCGTCTTCACCTGGAACCTGAAGAAGCATCGCTACGAGACGGCATTCCGCGAGAAGAACGTCGAGGGTTACCTTCCGGTGATCATCGACCAGCGCAAGAACCCGTATCTGAAGGACGCGATCGGGGCGGTGTCATTGCCGTCGTTCACCTACAAGGTGCTGGCAGCGGACTCTCCTGCTCCCGTGCGTTGTGAAGACGGCGTGATGAAGCCGGGACGGCTGATCACGAAGACCTACCGGCTCGAGGGCAATATCTGCAGGCGCGTCATCGCTCCCAACGTCCCTCCGCAGGATGTGGCGCATCCCGTGGCCGAGGTGAAGAAGGACAAGAAGGACGCGAAGAAGAGGAAGCGGTAGGTGCGACGTTCTCCGTTGTCCAGTCGTCCGTTGTCCGTAAAAGCCTGAGATCCGGATCGCTGGCGCTCACACTGGGAACGGACAACGGAGAACCCAAGTAGTTCCCGCTTGTCTCAGCGATAGAACCTTCGAATCGCCTCGACCACCGTGGCCGCCTCGGCGTCGCGCAGCTCCGGATAGATTGGTAGCGCGAGCACTTCCTTGGCAGCCTGTTCCGCGACAGGGAACTGGCCCTCGCGATAGCCCAGGTGGGCGAGGCTCGACTGCAGGTGCAGCGGCAGCGGGTAGAAGATCTCGCTGCCGATCTTCAGTTGGCTGAGGTGCTCGCGCAGCTGCTCGCGGTCACTCACCCGAACCACATACTGGTGGAAGACGTGCCTGGCGCGCGGATCTGTGTGCGGCAGGACGATTCCGTCGGCGATGTCCCACGACCCCGCGGGCGCGGCGAGGCCCGCTTCGCGGAACAGGCGGCCATAGAGGGCCGCAATTTCGCGGCGACGCTCGTTGCCAGCCTCCACGCGGCGCAGCTTGATCGACAGCACTGCCGCCTGCACGGAGTCCAGGCGGCAGTTCCAGCCCACCTCATCGTGGTAGTAGCGCTTGCGCATGCCGTGGGCGCGGAGCATATGCAGCCGCTCGGCGGTCACGTCGTCGTTGGTGGTTGCCATGCCGGCGTCGCCCATAGCGCTCAGGTTTTTCGTGGGATAAAAGCTGAAGGCTGCGGCGTCGCCGAGTCCGCCGGCAAGCTTTGTCGTGCCGTTCGCGTAGGTCCAGGAGGCGCCCCAGGCCTGCGCCGCGTCCTCGACCAGCTTGACGCCAAACTCATCGGCAAGGGCCTGGAAGCCGTCCATGTCGGCGCACTGTCCGTAGAGGTGGACAGGCTGTATTCCCTTGACCTTCGTGGCTGCGCCGGAGGCCGCATGCGCGGCGATGGCTTCGCGCGTGGCTTCGGGGCAGAGGTTGTAGGTCAGCGGATCGATGTCCGCCAGCAACGGCTGCGCTCCCGCGCGCAGCACCGAACTGACCGTCGCGAAAAAGCTAAACGGAGTTGAGACTACAGCGTGTCCCGGGCCGATCTCGAGCGCTGCCAGTGCCAGCCACAGTGCGTCCGTGCCGCTGGCACATCCCAGAGCGTGCTTCACTCCAAGCGCGGCTTCGGCCTCCCGCTCAAACGCGTCCACCGCAGGGCCAAGAATGTACTTCTGCGTGGAGAGGACGGCCTCGATGGCCTCCATCACCTCAACGTGGATCGCGGAGAACTCGCGGCCGAGGTCGAGGAGGGGAACCGGAGCGAGCTCCCGCGTGGAAGGGCTGGTCAGGACGGCGGAGCTGCGGGTCTCGGGGGCTTCGGGCGACATCGCTTCTATCGTAAATTGGCGCGAGCTGGAGAGTTGGTGCTGACGCGCACCGACAGCGCTTCAGTGGCTGGAAACCAGCGGTTATCGAAAGTGCCGGGTGCGCTTGCCCTTCGTGCCGGAACTCTGTAGGGTTGTCACTGCACCGATGCGCTTGTTCTTCATCTGATACAGCGAGCACCTGCAGTACCTGGCTTGCTGGCAGCATCGGGCAGGCAGCCATGGCAAGACACAAGTTACGGGGAGATCGGCCCATATGGAATCAAAGCCGGCGCAGAACATCCAGGACACGTTTCTCAACACTGTCCGCAAGGACAAGTCGCCCATCACTATCTACCTGGTGAGTGGCGTCAAGCTGACGGGCAAGATCCGTTCCTTCGACAAGTACTCCGTTTTGCTGGAGAACAATGCGCAGGAGCAGCTGATCTTCAAGCACGCGATTTCGACCGTCGTAAGCGGCCGCGCACCGAGCCACGGTGAGCGTTCGGGCGGGCCGATGGATCGCGCGGCGGCTCCGGCTTCCGCGGAAGGAAGCGGCCCGATCACTCGGTAGCCGCACCAGCACCCAGGTTGCAACAACTGAACCCAAGAGATCGCCAACGCGAACAGCGACTGCTGGAAGCTCGCCAACGTGCCTCCGGCGAAAAGGCCGTGCTCGTCGTCGTGGAATTCACCAGCGCGCGCTACAAGCTGTCGCCCATTGCGCGACAGGCCCGCTCGGTTGCTGCGATGGACGAGCGTGCGCGTGCGCATGCGTCCGAAGAAGATGAGGACTGGACACCGTCCGCCGGCGATGTCGCACAGACTGCGGCTAGCGCGGCCTCGCCGCTCGTCTCGGACATGGACTTCGAGGCTTCGCTGGCGGAGTTTCAGGAGCTGGCCCGGTCGGCCGGCGCGCAGATCGCAGCGGTCCTCGTTCAGCGTCGCGCCAAGCCCGATGCCGCGACGCTCGTCGGCGGCGGCAAGCTCGACGAGATTGTAGCGACGGTAGCCTCCACAGGCGCGTCCCTGGTGCTCTTCGATCATGACCTGACGCCTTCCCAGGCCCGTAACGTGGAAGCTCGCCTGCCGGTCACGGTCATCGATCGCACGCAGCTCATTCTGGACATCTTTGCCCGCCACGCGCGTACCCGGGAGGGCATGCTGCAGGTGGAGCTGGCGCAGCTCGACTACTCGCTTCCAAGGCTGGGAGGCAAGGGCAAGACGATGTCGCAGACCGGAGGCGGCATCGGCACGCGAGGTCCGGGCGAGACGCAGCTCGAGGTCGACAAGCGAAAGATCAACGTGCGGATCGACCGCATCAAGCAGCAGCTGGAGGCCGTGCGCCGGATTCGCCGCCAGCAGCGCGGACGCCGCGAGGCAGTGCCGGTGCCTACGGTTGCGCTGGTGGGCTATACGAACGCCGGCAAGTCGACGCTGTTCAACTCGCTGACAGGGGCTGAGGTGCTCGCTTCGGAGCGGATGTTTGCGACGCTCGACCCCAAGCTGCGGCAACTCACTTTGCCGTCCCGCCGCCGGATTCTGGTCAGCGACACGGTGGGCTTCATTCGCAATCTTCCGCATGGGCTGGTCACCAGCTTCCGGGCCACACTGGAAGAGGTGGAACGTGCGGAACTCCTTCTGCATGTGCGAGATGCCGCGAGCCCGACGCTGGAGGAGCAACGGGTGCAGGTGGAGGCGGTCCTCGAGGAGCTGGGCGTCAGCAGAAAGCCTGTGCTCCAGGTCCTCAACAAGATCGACCTGCTGCCCCCGGACGAGATCTTCCCTCCCGATGCCATCCCGGTCTCCGGCATGACAGGGCAGGGGCTGGACGCGCTGCTCAAGGCGATCGACGCGGCACTGACGCGGGATCCGCTCATGGAGGCCGAATTCCGTATTCCCCAGAGCGAGGGACGGGTGATCGCGTCGCTGGAGCGGGGAGCGACGATGCTGCAGCAGCGCTATGAAGGGAACCTGGTGTACCTGAAGGCCGTCGGGCCGACATCGCTCCTGGAGCGCTATCGCCGCTACCAGTGGAAGGGCGCGGAATCCGCCCATGCGACGGAGAGCGACGGTTCAGCAGGGGAGATTTGAGGCATTAAAGTAGGCCGCCTGAGGGGGAGCGGAGGTAATTCCCCAGTCACGCGGCCTACATGACCCGGAACCGGGTCTCGGGTGGTGAACCTAGTGTACGCTTCGTGGTTGGAAGCGGAGCAGAAAAAAGTATGACGGTCACGTGACTTTTGCAGGATGGAACGCGTCGATTACCGAATTTCATCAACGGTTAGCGCCCCAGCCTTTGACCGTCCAGAGCCTTCTTTGTTACAACGGAAAGGAATCGCGTACAAGGATTTGTGCGTCTGTACGGAGCCTGTGAAACCGGCTCCAGCGCCCTCCCTGAACGATCAAGCAAATATCAATGGACATCCTGACGCAACTTGGCGGTCTTGTGCTCGGCTCTGTGCCGACGATCGTGCTCTTCGTACTGCTTATCGTGGCCTACAACGTTCTGGTTCGTAAACCGCTGGCGAAGACGCTGGCGGAGCGCAATGCCAGAACGGGTGGTGCGGTAGAGCAGGCCCGCGAGGCGATCGCCGCGGCTGAACAGAAGACGGCACTTTACGAAGAAAAGCTGCGCACCGTGCGCATGGAACTGCAGACCGAGCGCGAGAAGCGCGTGGCTGAGTGGAACTCCGACCGGGAACATGCCCTGGGCGTGGCGCGTGATGCTGCCCGCCTGAAGGTGGATGTGGCTCGCAAGGAGATCGAAGATTCGACGGCTTCAGCGCGTCAGCAGATTGAGGACGCAACAGCCATGCTGAGCGAACAGATCCTGCGCGCCGTGATGCCGTCCGGTGCACCTCGTTCGGAGGTGCAGCAGTGAGGTTTGGATTGAAGCGGATTTCATTTGGCCGTCTGGCCGCGATGGCGCTGGTTGCGGGCGTGCTGTTTGTCCCTGCGCAGCGCAGCCACGCACTCCTGCAGGAGACTGCAGCGCATGCGGGCGATCACTCCACGCCCGAGGCGCAGGATCCTGCGAAGAAGGAAGAGGAGCAGGAGAGCAGCTACCAGTACACCCATTCGCCGGCGGTGCAGACCTTCGGCAGGATGGTGGGGCTGAACCCCGATCAGGCTGCCACGGTCTTTACCCTGATCAATTTTGTGCTGCTCGCCAGCGCTGTGCTGTACGGCCTCGCGAAGATGCTGCCGAAGACCTTCCGCAATCGCAACACCGCGATCCAGAAGGGTCTGGTCGATGCCCGTACCGCGACGGAAGAGGCTCGCGCCCGCCTGAGTGCGGTGGAAGCTCGTCTCTCCAGGCTCGATGAGCAGATCGGCGGCATGCGTCAGCAGGCCGAGGCCGATGCGGAGCGCGAAGCGGAGAAGCTGCGCGCCGGCGTTGAAGCGCAGAAGGCTAAGATTGTTGCCGATGCCGAGACCGAGATCCAGGCTGCTTCGGCAGCCGCACGCCGCGAGCTGCAGAAGTACGCAGCCGAGCTGGCGATCTCGCAGGCGGCCCGCAAGCTCGAAGTGACTGCGGCGACCGACAAGCTGCTGGTGGAAAGCTTTGCCAGCAAGCTCGGCGGTAAGGGAGGGCAGAACTAATGGCGGCAGTGGATCTACGCTACGCACGCGCTCTCGCCCAGGTCGTGGAAGAGCAGAAGCTCGATACCGCTGCTGTTCAGCAGCAGGTGGCTGATTTCGCCGACCTCCTGGACGAGAGCTTCGAGCTCCGCGAGGTGCTCTCCGACCCGTCGATTCCCGAGTCGCAGAAGGTTGGCGTTCTCGATGGACTTTCCGCGAAGCTGGGCCTGAACAAGACGGTTCGCAACTTCCTCGCTGTTGTTGTCGGCCACGAGCGTCTTCACGAGCTGCGCGGCATCCTGGAAGGCTTTGCCGGGATCATCGACGAGGAGAAGAAGATCGCCGAGGCGGAAATTGTTACCGCGCGTCCGCTGGATGCGGCGAGCAAGCAGCTGCTGGAGGCCAAAGTGGCCGAACTGGCTGGCGGAGAGACGGTGCGCGCCACCTATCGTGAGGATCCCTCACTGCTGGGCGGCGCTGTGGTCAAGCTGGGCTCGACGGTGTATGACGGTTCGGTGAAGGCACAGCTGGAGCAGTTGAAGGCAAAGTTGGTCGCAGCCGTCGCAGCGTAAGCGCGAAGAGATTGCGTGAAGTTAGAGATTGAAAGCGAGTCCGTAGCTCGCTAAGTACAGAGAAAAGGAACAGCATGGCAAAGATTCAGGCAAACGAGATCACCGAGCTGCTTCGCCAGCAGATCGAGAACTACGACCAGCGCATCCAGGTGGATGAGGTCGGCACGATCGTGACCCTCGGCGACGGCATTGCGCGTATCCACGGCCTCGACAAGGTCATGGCAGGCGAACTGATCGAGTTCCCGCACGACGTGATGGGCCTCGCGATGAACCTCGAAGAGGACCAGGTCGGCGCCGTGATTCTGGGCGACTTTGCTCTGCTCGAAGAGGGCAACCAGGCCAAGCGCACCGGCCGCATCATGGACGTTCCGGTGGGTGAAGCTCTCATCGGCCGCGTCGTCAACGCGCTCGGTCAGCCCATCGACGACAAGGGCCCGATCAACACGCCGCATCGTCTGCCGGTGGAGCGCCTCGCTCCCGGCGTCATTGCGCGTCAGTCGGTCACCGAGCCGATGTACACCGGCATCAAGGCCATCGACACGATGATTCCCATCGGCCGTGGCCAGCGTGAGCTGCTAATCGGCGATCGCCAGACGGGTAAGACCGCCGTCGCGCTCGACACGATCATCAACTCCGCCAAGAACGACCTCATCTGCATCTACTGCGCGATCGGACAGAAGCGTTCCTCCGTGGCGCAGGTCGTGCAGACCCTCGAAGAGTTCGGCGCGATGGCCTACACCATCGTCGTGGCCGCGACCGCTTCCGAGCCGGCTCCCATGCAGTACCTCGCTCCGTTCGCGGCGACCGCGATGGGCGAGTACTTCCGTGACAACGGCAAGCATGCGCTGATCATCTACGACGATCTCTCCAAGCACGCCGCTTCGTACCGCGAGATCTCGCTGCTGCTGCGCCGTCCGCCAGGACGCGAAGCGTACCCCGGCGACGTGTTTTATCTCCACTCGCGTCTGCTCGAGCGCAGCTCGAAGATGTCGAAGGAGCTCGGCGGCGGTTCGCTGACGGCTCTTCCGATCATCGAGACCCAGGCCGGCGACGTCTCCGCGTACATTCCGACCAACGTCATCTCGATCACCGACGGCCAGATCTTCTTCGAGACCGATCTGTTCAACTCGGGCGTTCGCCCGGCCGTGAACGTCGGTCTCTCGGTATCGCGTGTAGGCTTCGCCGCTGCGATCAAGGCGACCAAGCAGGTCGGCTCGACGCTGAAGCTGGACCTCGCGCAGTATCGCGAGCTGGCTGCGTTCTCGCAGTTCGGTTCCGATCTCGACAAGGTGACGCAGAATCAGCTGAACCGTGGCCAGCGCCTGACCGAGCTGCTGAAGCAGCCCCAGTTCAAGCCGCTCACCGCGGCGCAGCAGGTCGCGATTCTGTACGCCGGAACGCAGGGTCTGCTCGACGACGTTGAGGTCAAGGACCTGCGCGCGTTCGAGGATGGCTTCTATCCGTACCTCGACACGGCTGCTCCGGCGATTCTTTCGGACATCGCCACGAAGAAGGCACTGGACGACGATCTTCGCAGCCGCCTCACTGGCGCGATCAAGGACTACAAGGCCGACTTCCTGGCGGGCCTGCAGGACAAGAACAAGCTGGCAACGGCCAAGGCGTAAGGGAACGATGGCGAACGTACTCGATCTAAGGCGGCGTATCCGCAGCGTGAAGAACACGCGGCAGATCACGCGCGCCATGAAGATGGTCTCGGCGGCGAAGCTTCGCCGCGCGCAGGACCGTGCCATGAAGGCGCGGCCCTACGCCCTGATGCTGACCAACGTGCTCGAGTCGCTGGTGCGTCGCACGGATCTGATCGACGAATCCGGTGAGACGCTGCATCCGCTGCTGGTGGAGCGCGAGGAGAAGAACGTCCTCGTGCTCGTCATCGCGGGCGACAAGGGCTTTGCAGGCGGCTTCAACTCCAACATCTCGAAGGCAGCGCAGAAGTTCATCGATGAACGTCGCGCGAAGGGGCAAAATCTTGACATGGAGCCGATCGGCAAGAAGGCCATCGGTTTCTACAAGAAGAAGTACCCTGCAGCCTTCTACGAGCACACTGACAAGGCCTACGATAACGACCTCGCACACCACATCGAGGACATTCGTCAGCGCAAGGCTCCGGTCGAGGTTGCTGCCGAGCACGCGGACATCCTGCTGAAGGGTGACTTCGAGCGCATCAGCGAGCTGGCGAACTCGATCATCGCGCGGTACGAGCGCGCGGAGATCGACTCGGTCTACATCGTGTTCAACGAGTTCAAGAGCGTCATCTCGCAGCGCGTGGTGGTTGAGAAGCTGCTGCCGATCCGCAAGCTCGGCGAGCATGAGATCACCGCGTCCGAAGAGATGAGCGAAGAGCAGAGGGAAGCGGCAGCCAGGGCTGCGCAGACCGCAGGCGTCTCGCTTTATGAGCCCGAGGAGACGGAGGTAGAGCGCGAGGCCAAGAAGTTTGGCACCGCAGAAGTGGATTACCTCTTCGATGCTCCGCCGTCCAAGCTGTTCCGTCACCTGATGCCGCGCTACGTGGCGACGCAGATCTTCCACGCGGTGCTGGAGTCGACCGCAGCGGAACATGCGGCACGTATGACGGCAACGGACGCGGCGACGAAGAACGCGGGCGAGCTGATCGACAAGCTTTCGCTCACGATGAATCGGCTTCGTCAGGCGGCGATTACCAAGGAGATTATCGAGATCGTGTCGGGCGCCGCAGCGCTGTAAGGCGCAGCAGAGTTCAGGAAGTTTCGAGAGACATTTATGGCAGATACCAAGAACATCGGAAAAGTGATCAGCATCAGCGGCCCGGCCGTTGACGTTCAGTTCAACGAAGGGCATATGCCCGCTATCTACCAGGCGCTGCGCATCACGAGCGAGGGCTTCAACGTGCCCACGCCGCTGGATGTCATCGTCGAGGTACAGCAGCACCTGGGCGAGGGCCGTGTACGCTGCGTCGCCATGCAGGCCACCGAAGGCATGGTGCGCGGCATGCAGGCAGAGGACACGGGCGCTGGCATCAGCGTTCCTGTGGGCCGTGAGACGCTGGGCCGTGTGCTCAACGTGCTCGGCCAGCCTGTGGACGAGCTTGGCCCGGTGAACGCCAAGGTGCATTGGGAGATCCATCGTCCCGCTCCCGCGTTCGACGAGCAGTCGACCTCGGAAGAGATGTTCGAGACCGGCATCAAGGTCGTCGACCTGATCCTCCCCTTCTTGAAGGGCGGCAAGATCGGCCTGTTCGGCGGCGCCGGCGTCGGCAAGACCGTCGTGATTCAGGAGCTGATTAACAACGTTGCGACCAAGCACGGTGGTTTCTCGGTCTTCGCCGGCGTAGGTGAGCGCACCCGTGAGGGCAACGACCTCTGGCACGAGTTCCAGGAGTCGGGCGTTATCGACATCCACGACTTCAACAAGAGCAAAGCCGCGCTGATCTATGGCCAGATGACCGAGCCGCCAGGAGCACGTCTGCGCGTGGCGCTCACGGGTCTCACCGTCGCTGAGTACTTCCGCGACAACGAAGGCGCCGACACGCTGCTCTTCATCGACAACATCTTCCGCTTCACGCAGGCGGGTTCCGAGGTCTCCACGCTGCTCGGCCGTATGCCGTCGGCCGTAGGTTACCAGCCGAACCTTGCGTCCGAAATGGGCGAACTGCAGGAGCGCATCACGTCGACCAAGAAGGGTTCGGTAACCTCGGTGCAGGCAGTGTACGTGCCCGCCGACGACATCACCGATCCGGCTCCGGCGACGACCTTCGCTCACCTCGATGCGACGATGCTTCTGTCACGTCCTCTGTCGGAGCTCGGCATCTACCCGGCCGTGGATCCTCTCACGTCGACCTCGCGTATCCTCACGGCGCGCGTCGTCGGCCAGGAGCACTACGACGTGGCGCAGGGCGTGAAGCGTATTCTGCAGCGTTATAAGGACCTGCAGGACATCATCGCGATCCTGGGTATCGACGAGCTCTCAGAAGAGGACAAGCTCACCGTCGCCCGTGCGCGTAAGGTACAGCGCTTCCTGTCGCAGCCCTTCCACGTGGCCGAGATCTTCACCGGCATCCCCGGTGCCTACGTCAAGGTCGAGGACACGGTGCGCAGCTTCAAGGAGATCATCGAGGGCAAGCATGACTCGATTCCTGAGCAGGCGTTCTACCTCAAGGGCGGCATCGAGGATGTCCTCGCGGCTGCCGAGAAGATGAAGGCGAGCGCCTAAAGTCAGCCTCTAGCCACTAGTTCCTAGCTTCTAGCGTGTATTGAGATTGGGAAACCAGCCTCGACTCACGCGGATCAGCTAGGAGCTAGAAGCTAGTAGCTAGGAGCTACAGAACATGGCAGACACAACCAACTCGGAACTCCTGCAGGTACGGCTGGTAACGCCGGACAGCATCTTGGTCGACGCCACGGCGTCGGCGGTGGAGCTGCCCGCGCGCGAGGGTTATCTGGAGGCGCTGTACGGTGCGGCACCGCTGCTGGCCGAGCTCGGCGCAGGCGAGGTTCGCCTGCACGGCGGGACGGCTGGCGAACAGACCTTCTTCGTGGCATGGGGATTCGTCGAGGTGCTCCCGGAGCGCGTGACGATCCTCGCAGAGACGGCGCTGCACCCCAACGAAATCGACGTCAACGCAGCTCAGGCTGAGCTGAAGCATGGCCAGGAGATGTGGGATAAGGCCGGCGATGACGCCGAGAAGTATGATTCAGCCGACGCGGTGATCCGCGTGGCGGAAGAGAAGATCTCGAGCGCGCAGGGCAAGCACTAACCACGATTGCGGTTTCAACCTTGAGCGCGTCCTTCGGGACGCGCTCTTTGTCTTGGTCAGGTTTTCCGTCGGGGGCGATTTGCATTGCTGGAATGGGATCGCGGTAGACTACCGCGCATGGGAATCTCCTTGGGTAATCTTGATCGCCGCCGGTTTGTTTCGTTGACCCTTGGCGCCGTCGCCGCGGCAGCGGTGGCTCCAGCAGCGCTGGCCCAGCGGGCCGACGACTTCGACTTCCTCTTCTTCACCGACACGCATCTGCAGCCGGAGATGGATGCGGCGAAGGGCTGCGATATGGCGTTCAAGAAGATGCGGGGCGACAATGTCGCCTTCGCCATTCAGGGCGGAGACCACATCTTTGACGCGCTCGGTGTGCCGACAACGCGGTCGCTGAGCCTTTTTGACATGTACGACAAGACCGAGCAGGACCTGGGGCTGAAGGTGTATCACACGGTCGGCAACCATGATGTCTTCGGGATCTACACCGAGAGCGGGATGAAGCCCACCGACCCGCTTTATGGCAAGAAGTACTTCCGCGACCACATCGGCAAGCCGTACTACAGCTTCGACGCGAAGGGCGTGCACTTCATCGTGCTGGACTCGATCTTCATCACGGCGGACAGGCACTACGAGGGCCGCATCGACGACGCGCAGCTGAAGTGGCTCGCTGCAGACCTTGCCGCGCAGGCGGCGACGCAGCCGATCGTCTTGGTGTCGCACATCCCGCTGGTGACGGCGTATGAGCTCTACAACGATGATGTAGTGGCCTCGAACCCGCGGCCGCACCAGCTGGCCGTGGCAAACACGAACAAGATCTTTCCGCTGTTCCATGGCAAGAACGTGCTCGGCGTGCTGCAGGGGCACACCCACGTGAATGAGCTGGTGGAGTGGCAGGGCGTGCCCTACATGACCTCCGGCGCGGTGAGCGGAAACTGGTGGAAGGGCACTCACCTGGGAACGCCGGAGGGCTACACGGTGGTGTCGATCCGTGGGGGCAAGCTGACGACGCGGTACGAGACCTATGGCTTCAAGAGTGTGGACCCGCACAACACGTAGGGTGGCCCCCATCCCCCCGGGTGCCGGTAAGGTCTTCAGGGGATTGGGGTTAGGTTGCAGGATACGGCTATATTCCTGGAAGCATGGGCGATATTTGTAAAATCTTCATGGGTCGTGAGTTAGCTGGTCCTCCCAGAGCAAGAAAAAGCGCGGCTTTCGCCGCGCTTCTTCGTTTCTGCTCTCACCTTAATTGTATCTGGGGTGTCAAGGGGTCTGATCTCGTCGAGGCGTTTGCGGGGGAGGGAGACGCGGGGCTGATTGGGCGTTGATGGCAGCTTCGTGATGAGATGCCGACTTATCAGGACAGACTTTCCCATAGTCTCAGATGAGGAGTTTGAGAAGCGAACCGATAGCACGCGAATGCGCGTCAGCCCTCGTCCCGAAACTTACAGTATGGGCATCTCGGCAACTTTGTCACCATCGGACGCTTTTCTTTAGAAACCACGACCTTCAGACACAAGTCGCTTACCTCTTTCCAGCCGATCGGTCGGCCCTCAAAGGTCAGAGTGCCGTTTGCATCCGAAAGCGCTTTTTCCTGCACGAATTTCTCTGGAGGAATCACGATCACTAGCCCGTGAACCTGAGCACAACCCTTCGCCTTTTTCGACGTGGTGGCAATGTGCTCCGGCACTTCCTTTTCAAAGTCTCGGGCGTTATTCGTTACGATGATGCAGCCGCGCTCTGAGGCTGCTTCGACAATTTCCCCATCAGAGCTATGCTGCGACAACCCCACATCCTCTAGCATCAGCACTTGCTTGCCGGGAAAGGATTTGGCGAGATGCCGCACGTCGTGATCGAGTAGGAATTTGAAGGATGCCATATCCGATACCTCCAGTCTATGCTTAGGCTTCGGTAACGCACTGACTATCGCCGCCAAGAATCCGACTTATGAGGAGTGATTGTTGCCATGGGTGGATGGCACGGCTTACCAGGAAAGATTTGCAGCCCGAGCATCAGCTTCTGAAAAGGAGAGCGTCTTGTCAGCGTCAGAGAATGCAATGATCTCAGAAGTGATATCTCTGATGTCGCCTATCTCTAAGAGCATTGGCGCAGTTCCTAGACTATCGACTGCAATCCTATATTCTCGCTGGTGGGCAAAACGCTTAGGCTTCTTGAACCTGTCTAGCTTGCCCGTGTAGGCTTCGTCATCGTAATACTCAATCAAACGGCCTTTCACCGACAGATTCTTAGCTCTACAAGCAGCCAATACCCGACTTAAGAACTCTTGAGTGTTGCGTATGAGAACTACAGAGTCACCAAACCACTCGTGTTCTGCAGGAAATAGCGATCCGTTTATCGGTTGCGTGATGGCGTGAAGGCAAAAGAGATTGCAGCAGTGCTCAGAATTCATTGACAAGGTCGTTGCTGCTGCCAAATCCCGGGAATCCACTACGAACTCTCCGAATCCCGGAGCCGAGAACTTCATAATCACGTCTTTGGGCTGGAAGATATGCGTGACACCTTCAAAATGATCCGCTCGGGCTGGGTCACCATCTAATTCACGAAAATAGCTTAGGGTGTTCATGTACAGCAGCCCACGGCGAAACTGTTCCATGTGTTCGTTCTGGCCCATCTTGAGCAGGAACATCGCGGGATTGCCGTTCTGGTCGCGCAGCATACGATTATTTTAGGACTAGCCGGGAAGTTCAATTGTTTATCACTCCCATAAACGCCCTTGTGGGAGGCCTGTGGGCTGGAAGTCGCTAGTGTGGTGAGTGGGAAGTTCGTTTAAGAATTCGCGGTTGGAAAGGTTCTGAGGTTTGAGTCGATACGGGCACTTTCGGGGTCCTTCGACTGCGTTTGACGCAAGGAGCCGCGCCAAACTTCGCTCAGGATGACAGGTCTTTTGTTGAGCGAATTTCCGACTCGCCACACTAGCGGTTGCGTTGGTTTAGCGGTTTCGGGGTTCTTCGACTGCGCGCCTGGGGCGCTACGCTCAGAATGACGGGCGTTTGAGGTGGGTCCTTGCAGGACTCGGTCAAATATTTGTCCCGATAGGCGCTCTTGCCGGAAGGCACCGATCTCCCCTCCGGCACGGGCGTTGTTTTTTCTATTGCAGATTCATGGACATCTCCAGGTTCCCTGCCAGTGCGATGGACAGGTAGCCTGGCGTGGCGTTGCGCATCGGGAGGACATCGTCGGGGCAGTGGTGCGCGTCGTCTGCGAGTACGAGCGAGCGCCTCGTCGTCCATCTTGACGTGGGCGGAGGTGGGCTTGGGCGAGCTCATCGGGCGATGGACTTATGTTGTCGGGTCAAGGGCTGGAAACGAAAGGGCGCGGGCTGAAGCCCGCGCCCTTCTTCTTTTCGAGGGTTGTTATGGCCCGGTTGAAACCGGGCCCTTCCGGCGCTTGCCTCACCCGGAGTTCGTTAGAGCGTCCTTGAGACGTTTGCGCATGAGTTTGATGGCTTCGGGGTTTTCGTCGATGAGGAGATAGTTGCGGTTGTTGCGGGCGGCGGCTACTCCGGTGGTGCCGGAGCCGGCGAAGAAGTCGAGGACGGTGTCGCCTGGGTTGGAGTGGACGCGGACGATGCGTTCCAAGATGCCTAGCGGTTTCTGGGTGGGGTAGCCAGTCTTCTCCTTGCCGGTGGGGGAGACGATGGTGTGCCACCAGACGTCGGTGGGTGTTTTGCCGCGGGCGGCCTTCTCTTTGCCTACAAGCGTGGGCGCCATGTAGGGGATGCGGTCGGTGGCGCCGAGGTTGAAGGTGTAGTGCTTGGGGTCTCTGGTGTACCAGAGGATGTTGTCGTGCTTGGCGGGCCAGCGTTTGGAGGAGCGGGCGCCGTAGTCGTAGGCCCAGATGATCTCGTTCTGGAAGCAGTCTCGGCCGGAGTGTTTTTCGGTGGTGAAGAGCTGGTCGAGGAGGACCTTGGCGTAGTGGACCTCGCGGGGGTCGATGTGCAGGAAGAGCGAGCCCTGGGGTTTGAGGATGCGGATGGCTTCGACGAGGCGTGGGCGGAGGAAGGCGATGTAGTCGTCGAACTGGTCGAGGAAGGTGGGCGCGGAGGCGAGTTTCTCGGTGCGGTAGCGGAGGCCTCCGAAGCCGGTGCGGTCTCCGGCTTCGTCGCGGATGGTGCGGATGCGGGTGCGCTGCTGCGTGACGCCGCTGTTGAACGGCGGGTCGATGTAGATGAGCTCGACGCTGGCGGAGGGCAGCTTGCGGAGGGCGGTGAGGTTCTCGCTCTTGAGGATGCGGTTCATCTGGATGCGGTTCATCGTGGCGGCTGAGGTTGAGTGTAGCGGAGAGGCTAGGGTCCAGGGTCCAGGGTTCAGAGTGCAGAGGCTTGCGGAGCGCTGCTAGACTTCTGCGCGTGTGACGAGGTGGATCATGGAGCAGCGGCGGGTCGGGGTTGTGGGTGCGGGAACGATGGGGAACGGCATCGCGCATGTGTTTGCGAAGGCGGGCTTTGCGGTTTTGCTGTGCGAGGTAAACGAGGCTGCGATGGAGCGTGGCCTGGCGACGATTCGTACGAACCTGGATCGTGAGGCGGCGAAGGGGAAGGTCGATCCGGCGGAGGTGCCTGGGATCATGGCGCGGGTGCAGCCGGTGCGGTCGCTGGTGGGGCTGGCGGGCTGCGAGCTTGTCGTGGAGGCGGCGACCGAGCGGCTGGCGGTGAAGCAGGAGATTCTGAGTGGCCTCGACGAAGTGCTGCGCCCTGAGGCCGTGATTGCCTCGAACACGTCGTCGATCTCGATCACGAAGCTGGCGGCTGGAACGAAGCGGCCGGACAAGGTCATTGGGATGCACTTCTTCAATCCGGTGCCGGTGATGGCGCTGGTCGAGGTGATTCGGGGGCTCCAGACGTCGGACGAGACGTTTGCGCGGGTGCGGGAGATCGCGCTGGCGCTGGGGAAAACCCCGGTGGAGGTGAACGATGCTGCCGGGTTCGTCTCCAACCGCGTGCTGATGCCGATGATCAACGAGGCGATCTTTGCGGTGATGGAAGGCGTGGCGACTGCCGAGGCGGTGGACGAGGTCTTCCGGCTGGGGATGGCGCACCCGATGGGGCCGCTGACGCTGGCGGACTTCATCGGGCTGGATGTGTGCCTGGATATCATGCGGGTGCTGGAGGAGGGGATGGGTGATCCAAAGTATCGGCCTTGTCCGTTGCTGGTGCGGATGGTGGATGCGGGCTGGCTGGGGCGGAAGTCGGGGCGAGGGTTTTACCGGCACGGGTAAGGGGAAAGGCGTTATCACGCGGAGAACGCCCAGTCGTTTACCGAACAGACTGTGCGAGGAGCGGTTGGCCGCCTCTGCTCCTGTCCCGTATCTTGATCTGACTCGCATCTCGCAACTTATGTCTCGCATCTGACCTTGAAGGAGAGCTTCATTGGCGCAAGAACAGGAACTGTACTTCGAGGACTTTCACCCGGGAATGAAGTTTGATTCGCTGCGGTCATACAAGGTGACGGCAGACGAGATCAAGGAGTTTGCGGAACGTTATGATCCGCAGCCGTTTCACCTGGACCAGTCGGCTGGCGAGAGCTCGTTTTTCAAGGGGCTTGCGGCTTCGGGCTGGCTGACGTCAGCGATCGTGATGCGGTTGCGGGTGGAGTCGATCCACGTGGCGGGCGGCATGATTGGCGCGGGCGTGGAGGAGATGCGCTGGACGCACCCGGTGCGGCCGGGGGATTCGCTGCGGACCGAAGCGGAGATCATGGGAGTGCGGCACTCGCAGTCGCGTCCGCAGTATGGGATCGTGCGGTCGCGCACCACCTGCTACAACCAGAATGACGAGGTTGTCCTGCGGAGCATTGTGAACTTCCTGGCGCCATTGCGGCCCAAGGGGCAGCAGAACAGCTAAATAGCAGAACAGCAGAACAGCTAAATAGCAGAACAGCAGAACAGCTAACAAACCAGAGGCCAGCTATCGCGATCCCGAACCTGGGCCGGTTCCTTCATACACAGCCGGTCGGCGTATCGTTAAGCCTGTGCGAATGACGGTTCTGGCATCGGGTTCCAAGGGCAATGCGACGATCGTCGCTGCCGGCCAGACGCGTCTGCTGGTGGATGCGGGGTTGAGTTGTCGCGAGCTGACGCGGCGCATGGCGATGGTGGGGGAAGAACCTGCGTCGCTCTCCGCCATCCTGATTACGCATGAGCATCTTGACCACGTTAACGGACTTTCCGTACTGGCGCGGCGCTTCAATATCCCGGTGTTCTTCACGGAGGCGACGCATCGCGCGTGGATGCGGATGATGCGTCCGCGCAAGACGATGACGTACGCCGCCTGGCTCGACCAGATGGAGGCGGAGCGGAAGACGCGGGCCGAGGAGACGGCCCGGGCGCAGGCTCCGGCGCACACGGTGGTGGCGGAGATGGCGGCTGCGGCTGAATGTGGCCCTGACGAAAGGTTGGCACCGGACGTTGACCATGTCGGAAGCGAGGCGAAGGCGGCTGAGGCCGAACCTGAAGAGACGGCGATCAAGGCCGATCCGGCGTTTCTGCCTGCGGTAGAGTACTTTGCGGCGGGGAAGTCGTTCTCCATCGGCGAGATCGACGTGGATCCTTTCACCATTCCACACGACGCAGCTGACCCTTGCGGATTCGTCTTCCATGCACGGACGGAGTCTATCCGGATGGCGGTTGCGACCGACCTGGGGTATGTTCCGCCGAACGTGAAGCAAGCGCTGAAGAACGTGGATGTGCTGCTGCTGGAGTCGAACCACGACCTGGAGATGCTAAAGGACGGGCCGTATCCGTGGAGCGTGAAGCAGCGGGTGCTGTCGCGGGTGGGACACCTTTCGAACGCAGCCTGTGCGGAGTTTCTGACCAACGACTATGACGGCGGAGCGCACACAATCGTGCTCGGCCACCTGAGTGAGCACAACAATATGCCGGAGCTGGCGCGGATCACCGCCGAGCAGGCGATTGCAGGGCGGATGAGCCTGCTCGGAAATCGCCTATTACTTGCAACACAAGAGAGTCCGTTGGACCCGATTTGCCTCTAATGCGTAAGGCCCCCCGGAAGAGCTACTTGAGCCCAGCCGTTTTAGGGTCTTGGGGATAGCAGGGCAGTGGTTTATGATTACTGAAAGGTGAATATGCGCGGCTACTCGAGAGTTCCAGAAGAGCACCGTCCGGCCAGTTGCACGGACCCGGTTGTCGGCGCGATCCTGTCGGGTTGGCGTTACGACATCTCGGGTGTGGCCCCGGAGTTGCGTGTCGACTACGAGGCACACCTGATCGAGTGTGGCAACTGCCGCAAGCGTCAGCGAATTCACCGTACCGTGGATGTTCTTCTGCTGGCTGCGACGATGATGTGCACCATCGCGTTCCTGCTGGCTGCGCTGGTGATGCGCCGCGTGGAAGAGATTCGCCACATCAGCAACCTGCGCGTCCTGCACCTTCCCCATGAGAGCCTGGTCGCCCTGACTCGCGTACCAGAGAGCATCACGATCAGCCTCGAAGCAGTTGCCATCACGGGTCTCGTGATCTCGGCGCTGCTGTGGATTCTGGTGGCGATGGTGACGCCGATCCCGACGATGGTATCGACGGTGATCCGCGAGCGAATTGTGCCTGAATGGCGCGAGCGCCGCAAGGCGGCCTGAGTCCCGCGCCGGGCATAGCTGTGAACAGCGACACACCGCTTACGGATGCAGCACTCCCCCTCGAGGAGCCGGTCTCTGGCTCGGGTGAGGCTCCTCCTGCTGAATCACTGCTGGCGTATCCCGCGACCTACGCTCTGCTGGCCGTCAACGTGGTCGTCTTCCTGCTGATGTTGCGGCTCGGCTCGGGACCGATTCTGGTGGCAATCCGCAATCACGAGTGGGCGCAGCTTTTCACCGCGCCCTTCGACAATCGAACGCTCATCCGGTTCGGCGCTTCGGATGCTTCGATGGTGCTGGGCGGCGAGTGGTGGCGGCTGGTCACGGCGATGTTCGTCCATGTGACGCTGCTTCACATCCTGCTGAACATGTGGTGCCTCTGGAACCTCGGGCTGTTTGGAGAGCCTCTGCTGGGCAAGCAGGGGCTGTTTGCCGTCTACCTGCTGACCGGGGCAGCCGGCATGATCGCATCGCTGGGCTGGGCGGTGCTGATGACGCTGCTGACCGGCACGCCGCACGATATCGCGACCGCGGGCGCCTCTGGAGCCATCTTTGGGATCGCGGGCATCCTGATCATCCTCCTGTCCAACCGCAAGCTGTCGCTGCCCTGGGACGAGCTGCGGGACCTCCGCCGGATGGTGATCTTCTTCGCCGTAGCGAACCTGGTGATCGGCATCGGTCCAGACCTGCTGGCACGCTTTGCGAAGGGGGTACCGCGGATCGACAACACAGCGCACGTGGGCGGATTTGTGTGCGGGCTGGCGTTGGGGCTGCCGCTGTTTCCTCGGATGACCAGCGCGCGCTCGTCGTACCGGGCGAGGCAGCGATGGACGTTTGCGGTGGCTACGCTCGTGCTGTGCCTGATTACCTACGCGATTCAGGCGGGAGCCAAGGGATAAAAGAGCTAGTGGGAAGTAAAACGGCAACGGCTGCGATCTCTCGCAGCCGTTGCCGTTTGGATTCAGCTCCGTTCCCAGTGAGCCAGATGTCAGTTGCCCGATCGGAATGGTCAGCTCATGGCCGGGGCGGCGGTGGTGGCGAACTTCTTCACCATGGCGAGCAGCAGGCGACGGTCGCTGTCGGTCAGGGACGAGGAGTATCGCTGTACCTGAGTGAGGAAGTGAATCTCCTCCTGGCTCATGGAGACACCAGGGACGTCACGTACAGTTTCTTCCGCGAAGAAGTGGCTCAGCGGGAGGTCCAGGGCAGAAGCGATCTTCTGCAGGGTTTCCAGCGAGGGAATGGTGTGGCCGTTCTCGACACGCGAGAGATAGCAGCGGAGGAGCCCCGTGCGCTTTTCGATATCGCCTTGCGACATGCTTCGCTGGAGCCGGAAGTTGCGGATCGTTTGGCCGATGTTAATCGGGGTCGCCGCGTGATTTGCGATCACCGTCATCGGCACAGATGTTTGCATGTTCGCCATTAGCCGTAAAGTAACGACCACCGCTTGCGATAGCAAGAACCAAATGCAGTGGAAGCGTCACAGTTGAGTATCAATGGAGATTCGTGCAAAGCAAGAGTACCTGCGATTGCTCTTGATGGTGACTAAGGTCCATGTCACTAGCGACGAAAGATGCGAAAACACTGGCGATGAGGAATGGCGCCAGGTGAATCGAAAGTGGCTCGACGCATTTGCTATGGGCCAAAGCTATCGAGCCATTTTGGAACGGCAATTTCTGTGCAGCGCCGCTGCTTACCCCATGTACAAGCCGCCATTGACGTCGAGGGTGTGGCCGGTGATGTAGCCGGCGCCTTCGGAGGCGAGGAAACCTGCCGCCGCGGCGATGTCTTCCACGGCGCCGTAGCGGGCGAGCGGAACCTGCGCGAGGATGCCGGTCTTCTGCGCGTCGGTGAGGACGTCGGTCATGGCGGTCTGGATGAAGCCAGGGGCGATGGCGTTGACGGTGATGCCGCGGGAGGCGAACTCGCGGGCCAGCGACTTGGTGAGTCCGATGAGTCCGGCCTTGGAGGCGGCGTAGTTGGCCTGTCCCGCTGCGCCGGTCTCGCCGACGACCGAGGTGATGTTGATGATTCGGCCCCAGCGGGCCTTCATCATGGAGCTGATGACGGCCTGGGTGAGCAGGAAGGAGCCGGTGAGGTTGGCGCGGAGGACGTCCTCGAAGTCGGAGGTCTTCATCCGGAGGGCGAGCGTGTCGCGGGTGATGCCGGCGTTGTTGACGAGGATGTGCACGGCGCCGAGGTCGGCGAGCACGGCCTTAGCCGCAGCCTTGATGGACTCTTCGCTGGTGACGTCGATCGTGAAGGCCTTTGCGGCGCCGCCGGCGGCGACGATTTCGGCGGCAACGGACTCCAGCTTGTCGAGCGAGCGTGCGGCGAGGGCTACGGTGGCGCCGTGCTTTGCCAGTTCGAGTGCGATGGCGCGGCCGATGCCCTGGGAGGCGCCGGTTACGAGGGCTACTTTGCCGTTCAGATGACTCACAGTTTTCCTCAGATCCTGGTGCAATTTCTGCTGGCTACTAGGGTACCGCGAGCCTCCATGGAGGGGATATCCTTGATCGTGCCTATCTCGAGCGTGCCTACCACGCCTTCCGACGCTGCTGCCCCTGCCTCCTCTGCTCCCACCGGCCGGGAGGCGGCTCCGACTGAGGTCTACGCGATCCACGGCGCGGAGCCGGAGGTGCTGGCCTACGCGATGGCGAAGTACTCGCGTTCGGCCCTGACGATGCGGGAGTCGCTGACGGAGATCAGCACGCAGCGGGCGGAGCAGTTCCTCAACACCTTCTACTTCCAGTACGGGCACCGCTCGATTGCGGACCTGGCGCACATTCCATTTGCCATCGAGCGCCTGAGCCTGCTGGCGGCGATCTCTCTGGTCGACGAGACGCGCTGGGACGGCCAGGAGCGGTCTACGCGCTACCAGGACTTTCGGCGCTCCGGCTGGTACACGCCTTCGCTGGAGGAGCCGCAGAGGGCAGCGTATACGGCGGCAGTGCAGGATCTGTTTGCAGCGTATGACCAGCTGAGCGAAGGCATGCTGGCCGCGCTGGAGAAGGCCATTCCACGTCCGGAGGAGATGAAGCCTGAGGCTTACCGGCGCACGCTGAAGGCGCGGGCGTTCGACGTGGCGCGTTATCTGCTTCCGCTGGCGACGAATACCTCGCTGGGGCAGATCGTGAACGCTCGCACGCTGGAGACTCAGGTCTCGCGGCTGCTTTCGAACGAACACGAGGAGATTCGCGAGCTGGGGCGGAAGCTTCGTGCCGCCGCGAGCGAGCCGGCATGGAATGTGCAGCGCGATCGCCTGGAAGAGATGGCCGGGGAGGGAATCGTCCCTGCGGCAGCGACGGCGGAGATCCTGACGGAGCTGATGCCTCCGGTGCGTACCGCGCCGACGCTGGTGAAGTATGCCGAGCCGAACGAATATATGATCGCCACGCGCAAGGAGCTGGTGCAGGCGGCGCAGGAGCTGATGGCCGGGGCTCCGCTGTATCCCGCGCCTACAGTCGATCTGCTCGATGACGATGAGGACCTCGAGGTTGAGATCGCGACGTCCCTGCTGTATCCGCACTGCCAGTACTCCTACCGCCAGATTCGCGGCATGGTGACGGCGATGGGCGAGCGGCGGCGGAACGAGATGATCAAGCTGGGAGCAGCACACCGCGGACGCCACGATGAGCTACTGCGCAGCTTCCACTCCGGCCATGGCTTCCGCTTCGACGTACTGATGGATATTGGGGGATTCCGCGACATGCATCGGCATCGGCGCTGCGTGCAACTGATCCAGCCGTTCTCGTCGGTGCATGGGTATGACGAGCCAGTATGCCCGGGGCAGCCTACGCTGGAAGAGGCCGGGCTGGCAGAGATGTACCAGGCAGCGATGGACAAGGCTGTGGCTGCGTACCAGGCGCTTTCGGACTCAGGGGTTGCGGAGGCCGAGCAGAGCGCGCAGTATCTGCTGCCGCTGGGTATGAGGTGCCGGGCGATGTTCAAGATGGACTTTGCGGAGGCGCTGTACATTTCAGAGCTGCGTTCGGGCTCGGCGGGCCACTACAGCTACCGGCGCGTGGCGTGGGAGATGTATCGGGCCGTCGCAGCCCGGCATCCGGCGCTTGCGGGCCTGTTCCGGATCGAGGATGTGACGGTGCCAGTGGACCTGCTGAAGCGATAGTTAGGTGGTCCGCTGGATGAAATATAGCGTTCGATAACTCGCGACATAACTCAAATATCTGTCCCAGATTGATACACCAGAAGGCCGCCCTCTCCGGGCGGCCTTTGCTGTTTTCGATCCAGGATTCGCCGACGCGATGAGGCGCTACACCAAGATTGCAAAAAGTGTCAGCAAAATCCTTCTAATCATCGCCTTTACGCAACATGTCGTATCGCCTGCGTTGGATTAACCCCGGATTCTCTACTCCTTTCTTCTCTTCGCGATAAGCGTCATTTCGCTGCTCGTCTGAACGCGTTGTTTCGCCAGCGCAACAGATTGCGGAAATCAAAGAGAAAAGTGAACTTAGCTCCCTACTCTCCGACTCGAGCGCGATACGCGCCGACTAGGAGAAAGAGCAATGCAGAAGAATATTTTTCGTAACCTCGGTCTGGTACTTACGCTGGCAGCTGTACTTGCTGCCCCTCTCAAGTCATTCGCCGATGACCCAATTGTTGGCGGCGGCAATCCCGATCCGGGACCTGGCGGTAGCAGCGATGCCATCGCGCTGGTGCTCGCACTGGCGACCGCGTAAACTATGCGTCGTAGGCCGCCCGACGCGGGCAGGCGGAAGGCGAGGCGCCACCGGTTGCATCTTCTCGAGGGGATCGATTACGCTTTCTGGCTCCTTGGTTTTTGTTCCCAACTTATGTTGCTGGGAGTGCTCTTCGCGCGAGACCGCGCGAAGAGCTTTCCAGTTTTTACGTCGTGGATTCTGGTCGGCGCCGTTCGGGATGTTGTTCTGTATCTCGTCCATCGCTACGCGCTGCACGCTTACTTCAATACGTTCTGGGCCTTCGGATCCATCGATGTCTGCCTGCAGCTCGGAGTCTTCTTCGAGATGGCATTCAAGGTGTTTTGCCCGCTTGGCTATTGGGCTTCCGATGTGAAACGCGGGTTCCAGCTCGTGCTTGCGGGTAGCTTCCTGGTTGCTCTGCTTTTGACCTGGACAGCGCATCCTTATTCGCGTGGAACCATTGCCATCGTGGTCCACAAGATGGACTTTTTCTCGTCGGCACTCCTGAGTGAGTTATTTCTGGGGACGCTGATCCTATCTTCGTGGGCTGGGTTGCCCTGGAAGACTCACGTGGCGCGTATCTCGCAGGGCCTTGGAACGTTCGCGGCGATCGGTCTTATTACGCAGGGAGCCCACACGCAGCCCTCGAGCAGCAACCTGACCGTGTACTTTTTCTGGTCGCACGTGGAGATCTTCTTTTATCTCTGCTGCATGTCGTACTGGATCGTGACACTTTGGCGGGAGGCAGAGGCCCCTCGCGAATTACCTGATAAGATTCGCGAAGAGCTTGCACACCTCAACCGTCTCCTGACGTTTGGGGGTGGAGGGAGCACAAGGCAATGAACGCTGAGTTTTTTTTCATTGCGATGATCGTTCTTGTAGCCGCCATGGCTGGGGTGGCCTTCTGGTTCATGCAGAGGGCTCGTCGCCGGGACGCCGCTACATGGGAGAGCCTGATCGCGAGGCTTGAGCCGGTCAACCGCCGTGCGGTCGCCGCCATCGCGCTCGACCTTTTCGATGAATCCGGCACCCGGAGAAGCGGAACGGACAGCGACCTGCTGGATCCGTCCGAGGTCTGGGACATGATTGGTGGGCTCACCGGGCTTGAAGCGATGGAACGTAACTGCGCTGTGCTGATCGACATCGCGGCGCACGTGCAGCGCTGGTATCCGGAAGCCGTCGTTGTGGCAGAGCAACTTCGCTTGAACGCGCGCGAGGTGCAGTTTCATCTCGGCCGCCTGAAGGGGGCTGCCCGGACCGGAAATCTGCATAGCGCCTTCGCGGACTATGCCCAGCGTGCTGTCGCAACGTATTACAGGATGACCCGCAGTGTTCTGGCGCTTTGCGAGCACGCCCATGCTCCTGGGCTGATGGCGCTCGAGAAAGCGATTTAGGGGGCGCCGGTTTGCAGCGTCGCCCCGGGACGGACTGCTGCTACGAAACCCGCCGCAGCGCGACACCCGTTACCGTTCCGATGACCTCGATCTCTTTGCGATACTTCCAGCGCCGGCTGGACTCGTAAGAGAGCGGATGCGGAACGAGTGTGAGCCAGGTGGACTCCTTGTCCAGCTCACAAAAACCAGTCACATAGCCGTCACGGGTGAGCAGGAAGTAGATGGGGCGATCGAATTCGCTCGTCCACTCCCGCCGATGGGCGATGGCCCTCTTCTGCGTATCGATGAGGACGATCGAGCCGGGACGGATCATCGGCTCGAGGGTGCGATCGCGCTGGCCGACGACGCCTCGGCGCAGCGGACTGCTACCGTTCCCGTTCTCGCTGGGTAGAAGCATGGTTTCGGCCGGCGGGGTTTCCGTGACGAGGGTGTCAGGAAGCCATGCGCGCGCGTGGTCATTCAACGGGCCTTCGGAGAGCAGAAGCGTAGCGTTGGGGCTCGAAACGGGCTCGACGGACTCCGCCGGTGGACTTGGGGGGCAGAGCGCGAGCATCTGATCGGGATTCAATCCGTAGACCGCAGCAAGCACGATGAGCTTCATCGCGGAGAGATCGCGGTTCTCCCGCTCCACACGGTCCAGCCAGCTTGCGGAGATCCGGTATGCCGGATTGTTCCACTGCTGGGCGAGGCGCTGAGTGCGCTCCTCTACCTCTCTCAAGGAGAGCTTCCAGTGATTCCGGATCGTGCGCAGTTTTCCGCCGAAACCGTCCATAAGGTCCTCGCTCTCAGCGTCGGCCGCACCGCGCAGGAAGGTCTTCAGCGGTACAGAAACGCGAAGACAAGCGGTTGGGCTGGCTGGAGGAAATGCGGTGATGATACAGGACGGGGACGTTTTTTGTTGCTTTGACGCGACAGGATCGTCGGGGTACGAGCCCCAGGCCCGATTCTGCTCAATAGAATCAAAAGGTTACGGACAGCTGTTGCTCATAAGCAACAGAGCTTCAAGGTATGTCGTGCGGAAAGCTACGATCCGGCACTCTGTAGAAGCTTCTCGTCAGAGAGGGCAAGTCGTCCGGGGTATCGCGCCTCCCCCAGTGGAGGTCGCCGAGCTGCTTACAGATGCTTCGGGCGACAAAATTCTGTGATGTCTCGAGATGCTGGTTGAGGGAGATATTTGCTGAGCTCGTCTCCTTCGCTAGCTATTCCGAACCCCAGTCATTCAAGATGGCTCTCTGACGACGATTGGCTTGAGAATCCTATGGCTCGCGGTCCTCTGCGCGTCCCCGCGATCGCGCGCCGACATGAAACGGATTGAAGTCCGTGTGGGCGTCATAGGCGTCGGACTGCTCGGCCCGCTTGAGCCACCCCACAACCAGATACGTCATAGGCGTCGCCGCAGCCTCGTACCCGACCTTGATGAGATAGCCGGTGACGATGATGGCAGCCAGCTTGTGGGGTGAGTACATGCCGGCGTACGTAATAGCGATGACCAGCGTTGTATCCACGGCCTGGCCGACCATCGTGGAACCGACGGTTCGGGTCCAAAGCCAGCGGCCTCTAGTCAGCAGCTTGAGCCGGGCCATGGTGTAAGAGTTGGCGAACTCACCGGCCCAGAAGGCGATGAGGCTCGCGATCAGGATCCTCGGCAGGATGCCAAAGACCGTCACGAAGGCCTGTTGATTTCGGAATTCCGGGTCAGACGGAAGCCAGATGACCAGGGCGGAGACCCCGTACATGAGTGCAGTGCCGAAGAAACCGAGCCAGATGGCGCGACGGCTGGCGCCATAACCGTAGACCTCGGTGAAGACGTCGCCAAAGATATAGGTGATGGGGAAGAGGACGACCGCGCCTGAGGTCGAGAAGGCGGGAATGTGCCAGTTGCCGCCGATCGGGATGGGGCCGAGGCGAATGAGTTTCTGCGCGACGAGGTTCGATACGAGCAGGATGACGACGAAGGCCGTGGTCAGGGCGTCGAGGTAACGGAAGCGGCGCATGGGTCTCCATCATCGCATTGGGATCGGGGCGTGGAAGGGAGAATTTGTGCTGCTTTTCCCTCAGCGGTCTTCGCTTTTTATTTGCTGCCGCAAGAATCCGGTGCTAGACTCCGACTTGCGTGAAACCCACGCAATCTTGTCCCCACCCCGAGCATCTTGCGTGGCAATAAAAGGAGAGTTCCCAGTGGCAGATGACCGCACGCGTGCAATCGAGTCAGCACTTTCTCAGCTAGAGAAGCAGTTTGGAAAGGGCTCGGTCATGCGGCTCGGGCAGAAGGATGCCATTGGGCCGATCTCTGTCATTCCAACGGGCTCCATCTCCTTCGACGCTGCCCTTGGAGTGGGCGGTGTGCCTCGTGGTCGAGTGATTGAGATCTTCGGACCGGAATCCTCGGGCAAGACGACGATTACGCTGCAGATTATTGCCGAGGCCCAGAAGGCTGGCGGCCTGGCAGCGTTTGTGGATGCCGAGCATGCCCTTGATCCGGCATACGCCCGCAAGCTGGGAGTGGATACGGACAACCTGCTGGTGTCGCAGCCGGACTACGGCGAGCAGGCGCTCGAGATCACGGAAGCGCTGGTGAAGTCCGGTGCGATTGATGTGCTGGTGGTCGACTCGGTGGCAGCGCTGGTGCCGAAGGCCGAACTCGACGGCGAGATGGGCGACAGCCACGTTGGTCTGCAGGCCCGACTGATGTCGCAGGCGCTGCGCAAGCTTACGGGCACGGTATCCAAGTCGCGGACCTCGCTGATCTTTATCAACCAGATCCGCGAGAAGATCGGCGTGATGTTCGGCAATCCCGAGACGACGACCGGTGGCCGCGCGCTGAAGTTTTACTCGTCGGTGCGTATCGACATTCGCCGCATTGGCGCGGTGAAGGAAGGCGACGTGGTCGTCGGCTCCCGCACCAAGGTGAAGATCGTGAAGAACAAAGTGGCGGCGCCGTTCCGGGATGCCGAGTTCGACATCCTCTACGGTGAGGGCATCTCGCGAGAGGGCGATGTGCTGGATCTGGCGGTGCTGCATAACATCGTGGACAAGTCGGGCGCGTGGTACAGCTTCTCGGGCGAGCGACTGGGGCAGGGGCGCGAAAGCGTGCGCAACTTCCTGAAGGAGAACACCGCAATCTTCGCCCGGATCGATACCGAGTTGCGCAAGAAGCTCGGTATCAAGGCTTCGACCGAGGTCGACGTTCCGGCTGTCCCGCAGGACGGCGCAGCCGTGGCTGAGGCCGTGGTGAAGCCGCGCCGCGGAGCAGCAGCTTCAGCGTAGGAGCGGTCTTTTCACGCGCCGTATCGGTTCGGCGAGGCGCACATTTGCGTGTGCCTCGCTGCGATTTGGCGATGAAGCTGTTTCAACGTAAAATGAAGAGCGAGCGGAGAGTTGGCAGAGCCCGGTTGAATGCACCTGACTCGAAATCAGACATAGTCGCAAGGCTATCGGGGGTTCGAATCCCTCACTCTCCGCCAGATATTGTCCGGATCCTGTCCGGAAGGCGAAACGACGAAGATCCCCACCATCGAGGTGGGGATTTTTCTTTTGCGTGATGGTGCTTTCAGCTGGGCTTGGGGGACGGGGATGGCCACGGTGCGCCGGTGACTACCTGGTGGAAGGCCTGGCCGGCACGGGTCAACTTGCGGTCTTTGAGGGAGATCAGTGCTAGGTCTCGAGGCAGAGAGACGCCGGTGATGGGCAGGGCGACGAGGAGCCCGGTGCGGACTTCGTCTGCAACGTTGATGCGAGGGAGAAAGCCCACCCCCAGCTCGGCGATGATGAGCTTCTTGAGTAGCTCGGTTGAGTCCAACTCCATGACAGAGCGAACGGGCAGTGAGTGTTCGGCGAAGATCTTGTCGAGCGTGTCGCGGCGGCGGCCCTGCTTGGGCAGCAGTAGCGGCTGCTGAGTGATCTCCTCCAGGGATACGGAGGCGTTTGTTGCGAGCGGGTTTCTGGGCGAGACGACGAGCTGCAGCTCGTCCTTGTGGATGACCTCGATGCGCAGGCGCGGGTCTTTGACGGGGAGGGAAACGACGCCGAAGTCGGCCTCGCGCCGGAGGACAGACTCAATGGATTGCGTGCGCTCGGCGCGCACGATGCCCAGCGAGACGCGCGGAAAGAGTTTGCGAAAGCGGCTGAAGAAGCTGGGGAGCACGTGCAGGGCGGTGGACTCGTTTGCGCTGACGGTGAGCGTGCCGCGCGGGGAGAGCTGCAGATCGGTGATGGCGAGGCGGATGTGCTGCAGCTTGCCGAGGCAGTCCTGTGCAAAGGGCTCGAAGACCTTGCCGGCGGCGGTGAGTGTCACCTTACCGCCGCCGCGATCGAAGAGGCGCTCGCCGAGCTCGGTCTCGAGGGAACGGATCTGCGCGGAGATGGCGGGCTGCGTCATCTGCAGCTTCTCGGCGGCGCGGGAGAAGCTCCTGCGCTCGGCAACTTCGAGGAACGTGCGTAGGTAGTTGAAGTCCATCGGGAGCGGGGTGTTGGTCCCGGGGGGGTGGCGAACCAAACCAGTTCAACGTACCACGCGGGGGCAGGCCGCCGACAATTCAGAAGTGGGCGACAGGCCCCGGCCATTGCTCGGCGAGAGCGCGATAGCGGGCCCAGGCGGCGTCAAGCTGTTGAAGCTCAGCGGGCGTGGAGCGTGGGGCCGGAGCGGCGAGGTACTGCTCGACGCGGTGTGCGCCCTGGGTGTAGGCGAGGCCGTAGCTGCGGTATTCGTTGAGGTAGAGGAGCGTCTGTTCGGCGTGGGCCATGAGCATCTCGTCGGCGAAGGCATCTTCGGCGCGGACGAACTCGAGTTCGCCGTCGAGGTAGGCTTTGGCGATGGCTGGCTGCGCCGTGTCGAGACGGCGGACGAGGTTGTTGATGTGCACGTGGGCCGCAGCGTTGGCGGAGGGAAGGCCGGCGGCAGGAAAGAGGACGTCGCGTTCGACGGCGATGCGCTGGTCTTCGCTCATCGCGAGCCGAGGCGCGGCTGCGGCTGCGGCTTCGGACCAGAAGCCCTGCGGAGAGAAGGTGAGCTGGAGCTCGGCTTCGGCGCGATGGTCGTGCTGCACGAGCGCCTGGTCGCGCAGGAGATTGAAGACATGATGGCCGGGGTAGCCTTCGTGGCAGCCGAGCTCAAGGGCGTCATCGACGGTGAGCGCGAGGTCCATGTTGAGGAAGAGCGTGCTGTGCCCGTTGCCCAGGTACTGGCTGAAGGCTGCCCAGGGCTTGTCGCGCACGGGCGTGATGGTGATAGTCTCGCCTGCTGGCAGAGAGATGTGCTGCAACGTTGCGGTGCGGCAGACGTCGAGTGCCTTTTGCAGCACGGCGATGGTGCGGTCGCGTGGGATGAGGAAGCGCTCGTTCCATGCGTCGTAACGCTGGGCGAGAGTGCCTTTGCGTGGTGCTTCCGGGAGACGTGCGAGCTGGTCTGCGATCTCGTGCCGAAGTGCGACGCGTTCTTCTGCGGAGGTATCTGACTGGCGGGTCACACCAAAGAGCGCGACGGCCTCCTGGTCGAAGGGAAGGACGTGGCCGCGAAGCATGGCGGTGCGGGCGCGGATGGAGTTAATTTGCTGGCGAAGGGCTGTTGCGCTATCGGGGTTGAGGTTCTTCGCTCGCGCGAGCCTTTCGAGTGCTGCGGTGGTGCCTTGATCGATGGCGTCGTAGGAGATGTAGTCGCGATGGCCCCGTTCGATCCATGCGATGGGCGCGGCTGAGAAGTCCAGTGAGTCGGGGTCGCGTTCGCCGAGTGCCAGGGCGAGGTGGACGTAGTTGTCCGGTACTGATTCATGAGAGAGCTTGCCGCAGCCCAGAAGGCCGAAGGCGATGAGGACTAGCGAGAGACTGCGCGGCATACGGCGAGGTGCGGCTTTGTATCGAGGGGCTGCGCGCATGGGTCCATTGTTCACTACGTGGGGTTCGCGGCTGAAATGGTCCAGCTCATTGCCGGGACTGGTAGGGTGCCAGGTCCTTCGACTTCGCAGATCACAGCCTTGCTGTAATCTGCTTCGCTCAGGATGACGGATTGTGGGAATGGCTCCTGCTTCGCGTGCTTACTCGTAGCGCAGCGAGGTCATGGGGCTTACGCGGGAGGCCTGTTGTGCGGGGTAGTAGCCGAAGGCGATGCCGATGGCTGCGGAGACCGTGAAGGCGAGGATCACGGAGAGCAGCGAGACGTTGACGGACCAGCCGCTGTAGCGCGCGGTGGCGAAGGATGCGACGACTCCGACGGCGACACCGAGGATGCCACCGCTGAGGCTGAGGTAGAGGGCTTCGAAGAGGAACTGGCGCATGACGTCGGAGCTTTCAGCACCCACCGCGCGGCGGATGCCGATTTCTCTTGTGCGCTCGGTGACGGCGAGCAGCATGACGTTCATAATGCCGATGCCACCGACGATCAGTGAGACGGTGGCGATGGAGGCGAGCAGCACCGCCATGGTGCGGCTGGCGTGTTCGAGGGTCTTGCTGAGCTGCTCCAGCGTGACGTGATCGAGGTTGGCGGCGTTGCCCATCATGGCGCGGGAGATGTCCGTGCGCATGCCGCCGTGCGCGATGGCGTGGCGCGCCTGGCTGACGACGGTGAAGTCGTCGGGCACGCTGGCGGCGAGATGGTGTCGCGTGCGCAGCAACGCGGTGACGTCTTTGGTGACGCGGACGACGTCGCCCGCGGACTCGGTGGAGAGCGTGATGCTGTCGAGGTTGCTGCGGCCCATGAGCTGCTGCATGGTCTTGACGGGGATGTAGGCTGCGTCGAACTGGCCGTCACCGGACGCTGAAGGAACCATCCAGCTACCGCTGGCGACGACGCCGATGACCTTGAAGGAAACATCGTGCAGCGTGACCATCTGGCCGACGGGATCCTTCGTGCCGAAGATGTGTTCCGCTGCCACGCTGCCGAGGACGATGACGCGATCGGCGCGCGAGTTCTCCGCGTCGGTGAAGAAGCGGCCGTGGGTCAGGATCCAGGCACGGCGGATCCTGATCAGCGAGACCTCTTCGCCACGCAGCAGGGTGAGCCAGCTGCTGTCGCCGAATGCGATGTTGGCGTTGTCATGCATGCCGCCGGAGACGGTCTGCACGCCGTGCACGGCGGCGACGGCGGCTGCATCGTCGAGGGTCAGCGTGGTGGCGCCACCGAGGCCGCCCCGGCTGTCAGGACCGGTCTCTAGGGACTGGATGGGATTGTCCTGCGGCTTGGACTGAATGCGGCGGGACGTGATCGGCGTGCCGGGGTGGAAGACACCGTCGTGGAGTTGTGGATGTTGTGTCTGCGGTGACCAGGCGGCGGGCTCTTCGGCCTCGCCCTGGCTGGTCCACTGCTGCGGCATCTTGTAGTTGCCACTGTTGACCTGGATGACGTTCATGCCCGCAGCACGGACCTGCGCGCGGATGGAGCTCTGTGCGCCGCTGCCGACTGCGATCATCACCACGACCGTGCCGACGCCGATCATCATGCCGACGGTGGTGAGGATGGTCTGCAGGCGATTGCGCCGCAGCGAGCGGATGGCGATGGCAGAGCTCTTGCGCAGCGACACGATCGGCTCTCTACTCGAAGCGCAGGGCGTCGATGGGGTTGAGCTTCGAGGCGCGGCGGGCGGGATAGAAGCCGAAGAAGACTCCGGTGGCCGCAGCTACACCGAACGACAGCGCGACCGCGTTCAGCGAGACATCCGCGGGCCACTGCATCACCTTGGTGACGAGGAGCGAGACGAGGAAGCCGAGCAGAATCCCGCAGGCTCCGCCCACGATGCCGAGTGTGACGGCTTCGACGAGGAACTGCATGAGGACGTCGCGCGACCTCGCTCCCACGGCGCGGCGGATGCCGATCTCGCGGGTGCGCTCGGTGACGCTCATCAGCATGATGTTCATAATGCCGATGCCGCCGACGATGAGCGAGATGGTGGCGATGGCCGCGAGGAGTGCGGTCATGGTCTGGCCGGCGCGGCTGAGGGTGCCGGACATCTCCTGCAGGTTGACCTGGTCCATCTGGGGCATGTTGGCGAGGATGAAGGCGGCGACGGAGGTATTGAGGCCCTTGGTGAGGGCTTCGGATGCCTGGGTCTTGACGGTGAAGTCGTCGGGGACGCCGCCGCCTGCTCCGGAGCCTTGCAGACCGCCGAGGCCGAGGCTTCCGGCGGCGGAGGTCTGTTGGTGGGTATGGCTATGGCGCTCGCGCAGCAACGGCACGATGTCGAGGGCGATCTGCGAGGCGTCGCCGGCCTGGGCGGCAGCGACGGTGACCTGGTTGAGCGATTCGACGTTGAGAAGCTTCTGCAGCGCGGTGTAAGGGACGACGACCATGGCGGCCTGGTCTTCATCGTTGGAGGAGAAGAAGCCCTTCACGGTGAAGGTGGTTCCGTGGATCTCGATCTGCTTGCCGACGGGATTCTCGTCGGGGAAGAGCTGATCGCGGAGCGCGGAGCCGATGACCGCTACGTTCTCCGCATTGTCGACGGCGGAGCTCTTGAAGAAGCGGCCCTTCTCCATGTCCCAGTCGTACATCTTGTAGTAGTCGGCGTCGACGCCGTAGACCTGGGTGAACTGCTTGTCGGAGCTGGTGTTGACCCAGGTGCGGGCGCGAACCAGCGGCGAAGCGTAGGCGACGCCAGGCATGGCGCGGATGGCGTCGGCGTCGCCGGGTGTGAGTGTGTTGGCCGAGCCAAGGCCACTGGCGATCTTCAGCTCTTCGCCGCCACGGGTGTAATTGCCGGCGCGCACGAAGAGCAGCGTGGTGCCGGCGGAGCGAACCTCATTGGAGACGTTGCCCTGGGCCCCGGTGCCCAGCGCGAACATGGTGAGCACGGCGGCGACGCCGATCATCATGCCGAGCATGGCGAGGCCGGTGCGCAGCTTGTTCTTTCGGAGGGAAGCGATTGCGATCTTGAGACTCTTGCGCAGCATCTACTCGTACCTCAGCGAAGCCAGGGGCGGCACGCGGGAAGCCTCGCGTGCGGGGTAGTAGCCAAAGAAGATGCCGACAGCGGTCGAGATGCCGAAGGCGATGGCGATGGCGGCGAAGGGAACGTCCGCGGACCAGTGTGCGAGATGCGAGATGACGAGCGCGGCCGCGACGCCGATGAAGACGCCGAGGAGGCCACCGGCGATGGAAAGCACGACCGACTCCATGAGGAACTGGGCCATGACCTCGCGCTCTTCGGCGCCCACGGCGCGGCGGATGCCGATCTCGCGGGTGCGCTCGGTGACAGAGAGCAGCATGATGTTCATGATGCCGATGCCGCCGACGATGAGCGAGACGGTGGCGATGCAGACGAGGAGCATGGTCATGGTGCGGCTGGAGCGATCGAGCGACTTGCCGAGTTGATCAAGCGTGACCTTCTCGAGGCCGGCGATGTTGCCGGTGACGGCGTGTGCGACCTCAGGCCGCATGCTGCCCTTGGTGAGCGCCTTGCTGGCCTGCGTGGAGACAGTGAAGTCGTCCGGTGAGTTGCCGCCGATGTTGTGCCGCTGGCGCAGCAGTGTGGTGACGATCTTCGAGACGCGCGTCACGTCGCCGGTGGAGACGGTGGTGACGGTGATGTCGTTCAGCTTGGAGAGGTTGAGCATCGACTGCATCGTCGTAACGGGGATGTAGACGGCGTCGAACTGATCGTCGCCGGCGTCGGGCGTCTGCAGCCAGCTGGAGCTGCCGATGACGCCGACGACCTTAAAGGGCTGCTTCCAGATGGTGATGGTCTTCCCGACGGGGTTTGCGTCACCGAAGAGTTGCTGAGCGACGATGACGCCGAGGACGACGACCTGCTCATGCTTGCGCTCTTCGCTGGCAGAGAAGTAGCGGCCGTGCGGGAAGGTCCAGGCGCGGCGGATCTCGGGGGTGACGGTGTCATCGCCATGAACGCGGGTGAACCAGCGCTTGTTGTCGGAGTTCATGACATGCACGTTCTCGTGGATGCCTTCGGAGACGTACTGCACGCCGGATATCTTGCGGATCTCGTTTGCGTCAGCGATGGTGAGCGTGGCTGCGGCGCCGAGGCCGGCTTCGGAGTCACCCAGCCGCTGGCGCGCGGTGGGATGATCGTGCACGGCGAAGGGATCGTCTTCGGGATGGAAGAGGACGGTGTGCAGGCGCGATGCCGTTGGCATCGCATAGTGGATGCGCGGCAGGCTGAAGTCGTCGCCGAGTGTCGGCTGCGGCGATTGCAATTTGCCCATCTCGATGGCGTCCGGTGGTGGGGCTTCGCGCTGGGCCTGGTAGTTGCCGGCGGTGATGATGAGCATGTTCATGCCGGCGGCGCGGACCTGGTCCTGGATGGCGCGTTGCGCGCCGGTGCCGAGGGCCATCATGGCGAGCACCGTCGCCACGCCGATGGCCATGCCGGTCATGGTCAGCGCAGACTGCAGCTTGTTGCGTCGGAGCGAGCGGCTGGCGATGTGCCAGGTCTTGTTTATTTGGCTCACGCGGGCGAGGCGGCTCACGAGAGTTCCTCGACCACGACCGTGACCTCGGTCTCGACCGTGTAGGTGGCTTTCTGGGTGTTCTGCACATCGGAGACGATGAGGCCGTCCTTGAAGCTGACGATGCGCGAGCCGTACTCGGCGACGTCCATCTCATGCGTGATGAGGACGATGGTGATGCCGCGCTCGCGCTGGAGCTTCTGGAAGATGTCCATGACCTCGAGGCTGGTCTTGCTGTCGAGGTTGCCGGTGGGTTCGTCGGCGAGGAGGATGGAGGGGTTATTGAGCAGGGCGCGGGCGATGGCGACGCGCTGCTGCTGGCCACCGGAGAGTTGGTTGGTGTGGTGCTCCCAGCGGCTCTCGAGTCCGACGGCGGCGAGGGCATCCATGGCGCGCTTGCGGCGCTCGGAGGCGGAGAGATTTTCCTTGCCGTAGAGCAGAGGCAGTTCGACGTTCTCGAGCGCCGAGGTGCGGGTGAGGAGGTTGAAGCCCTGGAAGACGAAGCCGATCTGCTTGTTGCGCACGGCGGAGAGTTCGTCGTCGCTGAGCTTGGAGACTTCCTTGCCGTCGAGGAGATACTGGCCGCTGGTGGGTGCGTCGAGGCAGCCGAGGATGTGCATCAGCGTGCTCTTGCCGGAGCCTGAAGGACCGATGACCGAGACGAACTCACCCTTGTGCACATCCAGCGAGACGGAACGAAGGGCCTGCACCTGGTGCTCGCCGAGCTGATAGGTCTTGACGAGATTGCGAACTGAGATGACCGGTTCCATCCAACGTTTCTCCAGAGAACGACGACTAGTGGGTACGACTGCTAGAGGGTTTTGGGGAGACTCGCAGCGGAGCCTTGTAGTGTTCTGACGAGGCAGCCGCGGCGCGAGGTTTCACGCCGCGGCAGCTTCGGTTTACTTCGCGTGCGTCTTGGGCTTGGGAGCCGTGGTGGTGGTCTGCGAGTACTCGTAGATGGCTGCAGCGACGAGCTTCTCCGCACCGGCCATGCCGTTATCCCAGCGTGAGCCTTCAACGGCGAAGTACTCGTTGGCTGCGTGAGCGCGACCGCCCTGTCCGCCACGAGCGCCCATGCCCATGGGGATGGACACCGAGCCGACCTTCTGGCCCACTTCGCCATCGGAGAAGAGGTAGCTCGGCCAGTAGCCGCCGGTGGCTTCCGCCTGTGCGACGCCCAGGGGAGCGAGCTCGCCGCCGAGCTTCTCGAAGTACTCGGAGGAGTTGTCAGCCGCCATGAAGGGGTTGTCGCCGCTGGCCTTGAGGCCAAGCAGTTCGGCCGCCTTGCGATGAGCGACGGAGATATCCGCTGTGGGCGAGGATCCGCGCGACCAGGGCACGTCGCCGATCAGCTTGATGTCGACGTCCTTGTAGCCGTTCTTGTCGAGCTGCGCGCGCAGCTTGCGGATGAGGTCCGGGCCGTCCATCTTGGGCACGTAGCGGAAGTTGTGCTTCGAGGTGATCTTGTTGGGGAGGATCGCGCCTGCTCCACCGGCGTACATGTTGCCGCCCCAGATGCCGTCGAGGTTGAAGCTGGTGCCGAAGCGGCCATCCTTGAGGACCTCGACCGGGTCGTCGGACATGTAGCGTGCGACGCCCTGGTTCTTCGCCATCTTGACGAGGTCGGTCTTGGCGGCGCGATCCTTGAGCTGCTGCATCTGCTCGGGGGTGGGGTACTCGCGGTTGTCGTTGAAGCCATCGATGAGGGGCGTATTGCCGTCGGGCGAGGTCAACGAGGCGAGCATGTGGATGTGACGCCATGCCGGGCTGTCGGTGGTGCGCTTCATCACGCCATGGACGTCGGAGACGGTCGGGCCGCGTCCCCACTTGAGGCCGCTGGTGGTGAGCTCGACGTAGACGCAACCTTCAGACGGGCCACCGGCGTAGAGCGCGTCGGCTTCGGAAAGGAGGTCGGAGTGGTCCTTGATGAACTTGCGCAGGCCAATGTCCATGCGCTCTTCGTCGCCTTCGGCGACGAAGATGAGGTTTACGGGGAGCTTGCCGTTGACGGCCTTGTAGGCCATGAGGGCGTTGAGCTGCGCCATCTCCGGTCCCTTGGAGTTGACGGCGCCGCGACCCACGAGAACGCGTGGGATGTCGGGTACGCCGGCAGCTGCGCCGGGAATGATGTTGCCCTCGAACGGAGGCTGGACCCAGGCGTCGGGCTGCGTGACGGGCATCGTGTCGTACTGCCAGTAGATGGCGACGGTCTTGGGCGCGCCTTCATCGCACTTGGCGTAGACGACGGGATTGCCGGGGGAACCATACTCGGTGATGCCGACGTCGTAGACGCGGGTGGTCTGGCAGCCGAGCTTGTCGAAGAAGCCCTTGACCATCTCGGCGGACTCGGGAATGCCTTCGCCGCTGTTGGAGATGCTGGGCTGCTGGATCCACTTCTGGAGGTTCTCGACGTGATCGTCGATATGGGCGTCGATGTAGTCGAAGACCTTCTTGAGTTCGGGAGGAGCGGAGCTCTCGACCGGTGCGACGCCATTGGTGCCGTTCGGATTGATGTGAAGCGCCGGCTTGGTCTTCTTAGCCTGGCTGCTGGCTGCCTTGTCACCGCTCTTGCAACCCAGCGGAAGCAGGATAAGCCCTGTCATGAAACATGCTGCCCAACGTGCGTGCATCGTAACCTTCCGTCGCTTGATGTTGTGGCAAGACAGCACGCCCCGACGGCGGGGACCCTGCGGTGGAGGGCTTCCTCTGGCGTTGGCGTCGCTGCGATTGCGCAGCACGCGACGGCGTCAGGACCGCATGGAAGGTCAGGGGCGTTGTCTTACGGTGTGAGAAAACGTATATCACTCCTGATACATCAGGTGCCGAAAAATCAATTCTCTTTATGGGCCGGATCACCAGTTTCTATCGGCTGGACCTCATAAATAATTTTTATGGGCTCGATTCGCCGCTGCGTCCCAAGCTGGCGAATAGGCGACGTGGACTCTATGCTGGTGATATCCCAAAGCTGTGGAGTGCTATGCGTCTGGCTGGACTTGTCGTGCTGCTGTTGCTTGCCGTCCCCGCAATTCTTGCTCAGGGTCAGGAGATTCACGGTGTCTTTGCCCTGCAGGGGCAGAAGCCGATGACGGACGCTCACCTGCGGGCGACGCCCGTCGCCGGGCAGCCGTTGGGGCGCAGGCTGGATTTCTGGATGACGGAGCCGGGTAAGAGCGACGCGATCCGGACGTATCAGACCGAGATGACGAAGAAGCTGCACGTCGTCATGGTGAGCTCGGACTTCAAGACCTTTCTGCATGAGCATCCGACGCTTGGGCCGGACGGGCATCTTCGGATGACCGAGGCGTTTCCCCATCCCGGCACCTGGTATGTGTATGCGGATGGCCTGCCGAAGGACCTCAATCACCAGGTGTTTCGCTTCGATCTTGAGGTAGGCAGCCCGGGATCGATGCAGCGGGTGCTGCCGAAGACCGGCATGGGCGTTCAGGTGGGGCCGTACGAGGTCGACCTGAGTTCGGTGCGATTGCACTCCGGCATGATGAGCATGCTGGACGTCTCAATCCTGAAGGACGGCAAGCCGGCGACGGATCTGCATCCGTACCTGGGATCGCCGGCGCATGCGGTGTTTCTCAACGCGAGCGATCTTTCCTACGTGCACGTTCATCCGATGTCGATGGATCAGATGTCGATGGACATGAGCAAGGACCCGCCACCGATGCCGGAGAACGGGCCATCGCCTTCGGACATGATGCTGCACATCGCTCTTCGCGAGGCGGGTACCTACAAGCTCTGGTTGCAGTTCCGCGGGGGCACGCAGCTGTACGTTGCGGAGTTCACCATCACCGCGATCTAGTCCTGGATGTTCACGTCTGACCTACGAATTTCACGAAGGAAATCGCATGCAACTGAAAGCTCTTCGATTCTCCGCGATACGTTTTTCTGCCGCGCTGCTGCTCGCGCTTAGCTCGACCGCTGCGCTTGCACACTCCAAGCCCAAGATCATGCTGCCTGCACCGGACTCCACCGGGCCTGCGCCTGCGGAGCTGTCGGTGATCTTCTCCGAGCCTCTGATGGCGAAGTTCAGCAAGCTGGAGCTGACGGACGAAAAGGGCAAGGTCCTCAGCAAGGAGTCCTCGGTGCTCGATCCGAAGGACAGCAAGCACCTGACGCTGAAGCTGCCGAAGCTAGCGCCGGGGACGTACTACGTGCATTGGGTTTCGGCGGCGGCGGACGGCCACCACATGGATGGCGACTACTCGTTCAACGTGAAGTAGTTCTTCGAGCAGCGTGGACAACGTTCTTCTCCTCCGGGTGACAACCGTCGCCGCGACCGACGTCGCGATGGCGGTCGGAGTGGGTTGCGTGCTGACGGGCCGTTGGGTCGAGCTCTCGTCCTCGAGCCATTCCGAGCGGCTGCGGCAGCGGCTTGCCGTGCTCCGCATCTTTGCCGCGGTGCTGCTGGTGGTTGGAACGGCTGGGGCCCTGCTGGCGTTGGTGGCGGCATTCAGCGGGGCTGCGTCACTACGCGAGTTGCGGGTAGCGCTCCCGGACGTGCTGGCTACGGCTCCGGGCAGGGATGCTGCGGCGGTTCTGGCGGTGTCTTGCTTGGTGATGCTTTGTGCCGTAGCGGTCCGTGGCGGCGCGGGTTCGCGGTGGCTCTTGGCGGCGCTGTGGCTCGGGGTGATCGGGCTGCGCGCGGCGTCGGGACACGCGGTCGAGGAAGGCCCGATGACCGCGGCCGTGGCCTGGCAGGGAATCCACCTGTTGGGGATCACCGCGTGGAGCGGTGCGGTGCTGGTGTCAGGGTGTGTCCTATCGCTCGTGACGGCCCCTCAGGAGGCACGTGGGCTCGTGGCACGCCTCTCACGGGACGCCACGGCTGGGTTGCTGCTGGTGGTCGTCTCCGGGACGGTAAAGACGTACACCACCCTCGCCCCGACCCACCATGTTTTGCCGCTGGATCCGTGGACGCGCGTGCTTGCCTTCAAGCTGGTGGCCGTCGCGGTTGCACTCGTTTGCGGGGCCAGCAGCAGAGCGCAGCTGCGGGCGCCGGTATGGGGGGACGCCGAGAGTGGACGGATCAGGATCTATCTCGTGCTGGAAAGCTTTGCGATGCTGCTGATCCTGGTGCTGTCGGCGTGGCTCGGGAGTACGGAGCTGCCGGGCGGTTGAGCTGGATTTGAAAGCTGACCGGCTTGCCTAACGTGCTGCATGGAGGGCGGTTCTATCGTGCGGCGCTCGGACCATCGCTTGATACGCGAGCATTATCTTTCGGTTGAGGGGTATCGTCAGGCCACGGGATGTGGCAGCCTGTCATCCAAGTAAGAGATGCCGGTTCGGTGACGGCGCGGAAGGTGGTGGATTGGATGGCCGAGCGTACCCGGAGCGAAGTGAAGCGGACCCAGGTATTGCGCCCAATGGTGGACCCCGGTCCTGCCCGTCCGATCACGTACGTGTTTGTGGCTCTGTTGACGGCGAGTTTCCTCGCGGTCGGACTGAGCATGGTGCGTCATCACTTTCTTACGTGCGAGGGGACCAACTATTACAGCGAGTATGTGTCGACGCCATGGCACTTTGAAGCGTCCATCTCGCCATTCCACTAGGACGAAGCGAAGGTTGAGGAGCCTACCGGTTTGCAGGCTGGCGGCCGGTCTGCAAGGATGGTGCGCATGATCGATTCGCATCGCGCCTTGCAGCACCTTGATGAGCTGAGAGCTCTGACCGCAGACGACATGGGAGCCCAGCGCGTGGCGTGGACGCCGACGTGGCTGAAGGCCCGCGACTGGTTTCAGACAAAGATTGACGGTCTGCGGGCCGATTGGGCCCCCGCTCTCGAAGACCATTACGACGCTGCCGGGAATCACTGGGTCACGTTGCCGGGTGAGTCGTCCAGAGCGCTTGTCCTGGGATCACACCTGGACTCCGTGCCCAATGGTGGCTGGCTGGATGGCTGCCTGGGCGTGATTGCTGGCTTCGAGGCGCTGACGGCCATCGCAAAGCAGTACAACGGTAGACCGCCCGTTACGGTGAAGCTGGTGGACTGGGCTGATGAAGAGGGGGCGCGCTTCGGGCGTAGTCTCTTTGGTTCGTCGGCGTTTGCCGGGACTCATAGCATTGCAGCCGACCGTGTGCGAACGGATCGCGATGGCGTGACCTACGAGGCGGCGCTGAAATCGTGCGGCGTAGACGTTGAGAAGATCGGCGACGCGGCGAGCGAGCAGAAGGAGCTCGCGGCGTATTTTGAACTGCACATCGAGCAGGGGCCGATCCTGGAGCGTTTGGGAAAGCCGCTGGGCGTGGTACAGGGCACCAAGGGCGTGGAGCGCTGGGCGATTACGTTCCACGGGCAGGAGGCGCACTCGGGCTCGACGCCGATGGAGGCGCGGCGAGATGCGCTGGCCGCCGCTGCGAAGCTCGCGCTGGAGATCCGGCCCATCGCGCGCAAACATCCCCAGAGCGTAGCGACGATGGGCAGCGTGAAGACCTTTCCCGGCATCGTGACGGCGGTGGTTGGCCGATGCGAGTGCACGCTGGACATGCGTGACCTTGATGCGACGGTGCTGGCATCGATGCTGGGCGATGCGCGGGAGGCCAGCGAGCGCTTCGCGGTGGAAGAGGGGTGCACGGTGGAGTGGGCGAAGATATGGTCGATCGAGCCGATTCCGTTCGATCCGCACCTGATCGCGCTGTGCGATGAGGCGATCGTCGAGGTTGCCGGCACGAGTGAGCATCTGCCTTCCGGTCCTCTGCACGATGCAGCGGAGGTGGCGCGCGTGGGTATACCGACGGTGATGATGTTCGTTCAATCGCTGAATGGGCTGAGCCACAATCGAGCGGAGGACACGAAGCGGGAGCATCTCGAGCAGGCGATCGAGGCCTTCCATGGCCTCGCTGAGAAGGTGATTGCCTGGATGGCGGCGAGTTGATATCGCAGCGGGTGGAGGGTGACGTTGCAGGTTCGTCACACCGCTCGCTGCAAAAATGTTGCATAATCGATCCTTCCGCAAACGACGGCGGAGCTCCACGGCAACGCGGCGCATAGAGCGCACGCGGGGCCTTCTGTTTTTGGACACCCGAATTTGTCCTTGAACGCTTGAGTTACGGTGCGGCGGTTCTCAGTTGGAGAGCCCATCGCACGACGGCAGGAGACGTGAGAACACGATGAGTGGAATGACGAACAGTCACGGGCGCTTTCAAGCGCAGTCGCCGGGATCGCCTGAGATCGCGGCACGGTTTCCGGATCTGCATCCGGCCTTCGATCCAACCGCCGCCGTGGTGGAAGCGAACCGTTGCCTCTACTGCTTCGACGCCCCTTGCGCGCAGGCCTGTCCGACGCACATCGATGTGCCGAAGTTCATCAAGAAGATTGCCAGCGACAATCTCGAGGGCTCGGCGCGGACGATTCTGGAGGCCAACATCCTCGGCGCGAGTTGCTCGCGTGCGTGCCCGGTGGAGGTGCTTTGCGAAGGCGCCTGCGTGCTGCACCGGTACAACAAGCAGCCGATTGAGATCGCAAAGCTGCAGCGCTTCGCGATGGACACTCTTTATGCGAGCGGCACGCCGCATCCATTTACGCCGGGCGCTGATGCGGGCAAGAGTGTTGCGCTCATTGGCGGTGGTCCTGCATCGCTGGCTTGCGCTGCGGAGCTTCGTCGCCACGGTATTCGCGCGCAGATTTACGATGCGCGACCGCTGCCGGGTGGCCTGAATACCTATGGCATTGCGGAGTACAAGCTGCCGCTGGCGGAGAGCCTGCGGGAGATCGATATGCTGACGCAGCTGGGCGTGGAGTTCCACTTCAACTCGTGGATCGATGCTGAGGGGCTGGCGAAGCTTGAAGCTGAGAACGATGCTGTCTTCCTCGGTATGGGGCTCGGCGCGATCCACAAGCTGGGCATCGCGGGGGAGGAGAAGAGCGGCGTAACGAACGCGCTCGACTTCATCGCCGGCTATAAGAGCGGGAGCATCGACAGTGTGCCTCCGAAGGTTGCCGTGATTGGTGCGGGCAACACAGCGATCGATGCGGCTAACGCCGCTGTGCGGCTCGGCGCGACCGAGGTGCACATGATCTATCGCCGCGGGCCGGAGCAGATGTCGGCGTTCGCATTTGAGTATGAACATGCGAAACAGGAGGGCGTTCGCTTCCTGTGGCACGTTGCACCGAAGGGGCTTGTTGGAGAGGACCTCGTTGAAGCGATGGAGTTGATGCGGTTGGTCCCCAGCGAGGATGGTTCGCTGGTGCCGAGGCCGGAGGAAGACTTCACCCTGGATCTCGACCTGGTGATCCTTGCAATCGGTCAATCGACACACACGGAGTTTCTCAAGGGTGGAAGCGTGAAGCTGGAACGCGGGCGCGTGGTGATCGATCGCGCAACGGGACAGACGACGAACGCGAAATACTTTGCCGGCGGCGACTGTGCGAATGGTGGCCGCGAGGTGGTGGACGCGGTTGCGGATGGCAAACGCGCGGGCGTGGGAATCGCAGCATGGCTCGCAGAAAAGAAGGAGGCTTAATGCCGACACTTGAGACGACATTCGCGGGCATCAAGTGCCTGAACCCCTTCTGGCTGGCGAGTGCGCCGCCTACGAACTGCGGTGAGCAGATTATGCGGGCGTTCGATGCGGGCTGGGGTGGCGCGGTGTGGAAGACGATCGGTGCACCGGTACGCAACGTGAGCTCGCGCTACAGCGCGATGGATCTGAACGGGCAGAAGATGGTGGGCTTTAACAACATCGAGCTCATCAGCGACCGGCCGACGGAGTTGAACCTGCGTGAGATCGCGGAGGTGAAGCGGCGTTATCCGAAGCACGTGGTGATCGCGTCGCTCATGGTGGAGTCGAACCGCGAGGCGTGGCATGACATCGTGAAGCGCGCCGAAGATGCAGGAGCGGATGGGCTGGAGCTGAACTTCGGTTGTCCGCATGGCATGAGCGAGCGCGGTATGGGCTCGGCTGTGGGGCAGGTGCCGGAGTATTGTGCGCAGATCACGAGTTGGGTAAAGGAAGCCGCGCGCACGCCGGTGATTGTGAAGCTGACGCCCAACATCTCGGATATCCGCATGCCTGCTCGCGCGGCGAAAAAGGGCGGCGCGGATGCGGTGAGTGCGATCAACACGATCAACTCGATTACGGGTATTGATCTCGACACGCTGGAGCCGAGGCCCAAGGTCGATGGCAAGAGCTCGCATGGTGGCTACTGTGGGCCTGCGGTGAAGCCCATCGCGCTGAACATGGTGCAGCAGGTGATGAGCGATCCTGAAGTCGGGTTACCGCTCTCGGGTATCGGTGGCATCGGTACATGGCAGGACGCGGCAGAGTTCATCCTGCTGGGTGCGGGTAATGTGCAGGTGTGCACTGCGGCGATGCATTACGGCTATCGCATCGTGGAAGACATGAAGGATGGGCTGCTCTCGTGGATGAAGCGCAAGGGCTACGAGACCATTGATGACTTCCGCGGACTCAGCCTGCCGCGTGTGACGGAGTGGAAGCACCTGAACCTGAACTACAACGTCGTCGCGCGCATCCATGAGAGCAAGTGCATTGGGTGCCAGCTCTGTTACACCGCGTGTTGGGACGGAGCGCACCAGTGCATCCATCTTGATCGCGCGGAGGCGACGCAGGATGTAAACACCTCGCCTCAGCAGATTGCAGCGGCGGCACCGAAGAGCATTACTGTCACTCCGATTCCGAAGCTCGACATGAGCGGCCTGGGAGAGACAGGACCGTACGCTACCCCGCTGGCGCGTATCCCTCGCGTGGATGAACATCATTGCGTGGGCTGCAACCTGTGCTCGCTGGTGTGCCCGGTGCCGGGATGCATCACGATGGAGCAGGTGCCGAACGATCTGCCTATGGAGACGTGGGCGGGGAAGACTGCGGCAGGGTATGTGCCGGAGGGCATTACGGGGCCGAAGGATTTGTTTTGAGCGAATTCGCAGAGGTCAATTTGAGCTCAGGATCAGTTTGGACGAGAATTGGGCGTTGGGTTCCGCGTCCGGTGTGGGCTGCTGTTCTGGCCATATCCTTCACGGCCTTGTGCGGATGGGGCTATCTTCACTTTAGCCCTGCGTTCACAATTCTGGGAGCTCCTGGAGTTCTGGCGTATCTCGCGATCAGTCAGACGGATTCAGAGGACGGAGTAGCTAAGCTGATGCTGGAGGCGCTGTATGTCCTCGTGAATAGCCTCTTCTACTATTTTGTCATCCGCTTTATTCAAAGGCGGCTACTTCGAAAAGCGCTGCGATAGGACGGACATGGGAACTCTGATCAAGAACGGAACGGTTGTTAATGCAGATGGCTCGGCGAAGCTGGATGTGCTCATCGACGGCGAGAAGATCGCTGCAGTCGGCCTGGGGCTGAGCGAAGACGGGCATGAGGTCGTTGATGCGACCGGACTGCTGGTGATGCCGGGTGGCATCGATGTGCATACGCATCTCGATATGCCGTTTGGTGGTACGACCTCGGCCGATGACTACACGAGCGGCACGCAGGCTGCGGCCATTGGCGGGACGACGACCGTCATTGATTTTGCACTGCAGAACCAAGCGAGCACGCTGAAGGATGCGCTTGCGACGTGGCTGAAGAAGTCCGATGGCAAGGCGTGCGTGGACTTCTCGCTGCACATGGCGGTGACGAATCTGCATGGCAAAGATGGTGAAGAGACGTTGGCAGAGATGGAGGAGATGGTGCGGTTCGGCATCACCAGCTTCAAGCTCTTCATGGCGTATCCGAACGTGCTGATGATCAATGACGAGCTGATGTTTCGCGTGATGCAGAAGGCCGCGGCGCTGAACTCGCTGTGCCTGATTCACGCCGAGAATGGGAGTGCGATCGATGTGGTGGTCTCCCAGATGATCGCGGAGGGCAAGACGGAGCCGCACTATCACGCGCTCTCGCGCTCACCGAAGGCGGAGGCCGAGGCGACGCACCGCTCGATTGCACTGGCTGATATGGCCGGTGCTGCGGTGTATATCGTGCATCTCTCGAACGAAGATGCGTTGGCCGCCTTCAAGTTCATGCAGGGCCGTGGCGCAAAGTGTCTGGCAGAGACGTGCATTCAGTACCTCGTGCTTTCGATCGAGGACCAGATGCCGGGTAGGAGCTGGGACGAAGCGAAGTTTGTCTTCACTCCGCCACTGCGGGAGAAGCGCAACCAGGCTCCGCTGTGGGAAGCACTTGCCGATAACACGCTTGCGGTCGTCTCCACCGATCATTGCCCGTTCACGATGGAGCAGAAGGCGCTGGGCAAGGGGGACTTTCGCAAGATACCGAATGGTGGCCCAGGGATCGAGAACCGCTTGCAGATCCTGTGGCACTTCGGCGTGAACACCGGTCGCATCACTCCGGAGAAGTTTGTCGAGTTGGCTGCGACGGCTCCTGCGAAGATCTTTGGCATGGAGGCGCACAAGGGAGTGATTCGTGTTGGTGTGGACGGCGACATTCTGTTGTGGGACCCGAAGGCGGAGTACACGATCAGTGCGAAGACGCAGCGCATGGCGACCGATTACTCGATGTTTGAAGGCTGGACGGTGAAGGGGAATGCGGCGAAGGTCTTCTCGCGCGGGGAGCTTGTGGTGGATAACACGACGCGGCCCGGTGAGTTTCTTGGAGCAACAGGCCGAGGCCGGTTTGTGAGGCGCGAAGCGAATGCCGGAGGATTTGCTTGATCTCTTACGACTCGGTACTTACTTCCGATCCCGGCGCACCGCACCGAAGTGAAGGCGCGGCGGTGGCGCCGGACGCGCGCTTGTACAACGCGGACCTTGCGCCGACCGAGAAGTCGCAGCGAACGTGGACGACGTATAACTACATCGCGCTGTGGTTTTCGATGTCGATGGAGGTGACGACGTACATGCTGGCGGCGAGTTTGATCGCTGGCGGCATGAACTGGAAGCAGGCAGTGTTTACGATCCTGCTTGGCAACCTGATCGTGCTGGTCCCGATGTTGCTGAACGCGCATGCGGGCGCGAAGTACGGCATACCGTTTCCCGTGTTTGTGCGCGCGAGCTTTGGTCCACTGGGCGCGAATGTGCCGGCGCTGCTGCGTGCGGTTGTGGCGTGCGGTTGGTTCGGGATTCAGTCGTGGATCGGCGGCACCGCGATCGCGCAGATGGTGAATGTGCTTGCACCGTCTACCGTTGGGCAGCCTTGGGTGGTGTGGCTGTGCTTCCTGGGCTTCTGGCTGTTGAACATGCTGGTGGTGTGGAACGGCGTCGAGTCGATCCGATTCCTACAGAGTTACTCCGTGCCAGTGATGTTTGTGCTCTCGGCGTTGCTGCTGTTCTTCATGCTGCGGAAGGCTGGAGGGTTCGGACCGATGCTGGCGGCACCGGATCACTTTGCCACGAGCGGCGCGTTCTGGAAGTTCTTCTTTCCTTCGCTGACGGCGATGGTGGGGTACTGGGCGACGTTGTCGCTGAATATCCCTGACTTCACGCGCTACGCGAAGAACCAGGAGGCGCAGATCGTCGGACAGGCATTCGGGCTGCCTGTTGCGATGGTGACGTACTCATTTCTTGGCATCGCTGTGACGTCCGCTTCGACGGTCGTGTTTGGACGCCCGATCTGGAGTCCCGTTGAGCTGTTGGGCATGTTCCATCAGCCGCTGCTTGCGTTTGTCGGGCTGATCGCTTTGCTCATTGCGACGCTGAACGTGAACATCGGGGCCAACGTGGTGGGGCCGTCGAATGACTTCTCCAACCTCGCGCCGAAGTACATCAGCTTCCGCACGGGAGGCCTGATTACGGGCTTTCTCGGGCTGCTGATGTGTCCCTGGTACTGGCTATCCACGTTCGGGAACTACATCTTTGGCTGGCTGGTGGGTTACTCGGGATTACTTGGGCCAGTGGCCGGTATCATGGTCGCAGATTACTTCCTGATTCGTCGTACGAAGCTGGATACGTACTCGTTGTATCGACGCGGTGGGCCCTACGAATACAGCCAAGGGATCAATCCACGCGCGATGATCGCGCTGGTGATCGGAGTCCTGGTGATCTTCGGGGGCCTGCTTCTGAAACATCTGGGAATGGACCCAACGGTTGGCGGGCAGCGCCTGCTTCCAACGCTGCTAGCTTTCTACGACTACGCCTGGTTTATCGGCTTCTTTCTCTCCGGAGCCATCTATCTTTTGCTTATGTGGGGACGACGCGAGACGATCGCCCCTGCTCCCGTCACCGAATAACGAAAGGCATGCAGTTATGAGTTCCACCGACACGACGACCCCATCTGAGACCAAGCTGACCTCTGCCGAGGTGGTGCAGATCACGAAGGATACGAACTATGGTACCTGGCGGTACCAGAAGGGCTGGAACCCGCTCCACATCGTTGATGCGGAGGGTTGCTACATCACGGATGGCAACGGGAAGAAGTACCTCGACTTCTCGTCGCAGCTGATGTGCATGAACCTCGGCCACAAGAATCCTGCGGTGATCGCGTCGATTGCGAAGCAGGCCGAGGAGCTTGCGTATGCGATGCCGGGGTATGCGACGACGACGCGTGCGGAGCTTTCGAAGCTGCTGCTCGAGGTGCTGCCGAAGGGGCTGAACAAGTTCTTCTTCACCACCAGCGGTACGGATGCGAACGAGGCGGCCTTCAAGATCGCGCGCATGTACACGGGCAAGACGAAGATCATCGCGCGCTATCGCTCGTACCATGGCTCGACTTCGGGATCGATTGCGGCGACGGGCGATCCGCGCCGGTGGGCGATGGAGCCTCGCGGCAAGGGGCCGGGCATCATCTTCGCGCCGGAGGTGAACTGCTACAAGTGCCCGATCAAGCACACGTATCCGACGTGCGGTATCGCCTGCGTGGACTACCTCGAGCACATGATCCGCAACGAGAGCGATGTGGCTGCGGTGATCGTGGAGCCTATCGTCGGCACGAATGGCATCCTTGTGCCTCCGTCCGAGTACATGCCGCGGCTGCGCAAGATCTGCGATGAGTATGGCGTGCTGATGATTGCCGACGAGGTGATGGCCGGTTGGGGACGTTGCGGCACCTGGTTCGCGATGGACCTGTGGGGCGTGACGCCGGACATCCTGACGACCGCGAAGGGCATTACCTCGGCCTATGTGCCGCTGGGCCTTTGCGCCACGACGGAGAAGATCGGCGACTTCTTCCAGGATCACTACTTCTCGCATGGGCACACGTATGAAGCGCATCCGATGACGCTGGCGCCTGCGGTGGCGACGATCAAGGAGATGCAGCGGCTAGGGCTGGTGGAGCGTGCAAAGGAGCTGGAGCCGTTCGTCGAGGAAAAGCTGCAGGCGCTGAAGGCGAAGCACAGGTCGATTGGCGATGTGCGCGGCAAGGGCCTGTTCTGGGCGGTGGATCTGGTGAAGAACCGCGAGACCAAGGAGCCGTTCAACACGTATGTCGACAAGGTCAGCGGCAAGCCGCTGGTCGTCGACCAGATCGCGGGCAAGTTGGCGGCGGATGGGGTGATGATCCAGGCGTGGGTGTCGCACATTGTGATCGCGCCACCGTTGATTGTGACGAAGGAAGAGCTCGAGAAGGGGATTGATGCGCTTGACCGGCATTTGAGCATCGCGGATGAGCTGTGTGTGTGAGGCAGCGGGGGTTGCCCGTTAGCGGCGCTTCGCGCGGGTAGCGGCTTCGCCGTTGGCGCTTCGCGTTAGCCGGTGACCCGGCTTGGTGATGCATAAACAAAAAGTGCAGCGAATGGGCGCGGCCGCACAGGCTGCGCCCATTCGCTTAACATGGGAAGAGTGACCTCGATCACGCGAGCCGTTCCACGCACAGACGGAAGCTAGAGGCAGGCACTTCAAAGACAGGGAAGACAAACGAATGGCGAAGAACGGTCCGGTGATTCTGACCATCCTTGACGGATGGGGCTATCGTGCGGAGACGCGCGGCAATGCAATCGCGCTGGCGCGCAAGCCTACGTATGACCGGTTGCTGGCCGAGTATCCGAATACGCTGATTCGCGCCAGCGAGCACTTCGTCGGTCTCCCGGACGGACAGATGGGCAACTCCGAGGTGGGGCATCTGAACCTGGGCGCGGGGCGCATTGTGCGGATGGATATGACGCGCATCGACAGCGCGATCATGACGGGCGAGTTCTTTGAAGATGCGACGCTGCTGAAGGCGATCCATCGGGCGGGTGAGGATAACCATTCACTGCACCTGGTGGGGCTGGTCAGCGATGGTGGTGTGCACTCGCATCAGCGGCATCTGTATGCGTTGTTGAAGCTGGCCGCGATGCACAAGATCGAGCGTGTGTATGTGCATGCGTTCATGGATGGCCGGGATACGATGCCGACCTCCGGACTGGGGTACCTGGAGGAGTTGCAGCAGAAGTTTGCGGAGATTGGCGTAGGCAAGCTCGCGAGTGTGAGCGGTCGCTACTACGCGATGGATCGCGATCTGAAGTGGGACCGCGAGAAGAAGGCCTTCCGCGCAATGGTGACGGGTGATCCGGAAGGTGGTCGCTATGTGGATGCGCTGGCGCGGGTGCGTGAGTCGTATCACAATGGCGTCAACGATGAGTTCATCGAGCCGTTTGTCTGTGTGGATGAGGCTGGCCAGCCGGTGGGGTTGATTCAGGACAATGATGCGGTGATCTGCTTCAACTATCGCGCGGATCGTGTGCGGCAGATTTCGCGAGTGCTGGCGCGGCGTTCGGGGATTACGCCCTCTGGTGGCATGGAACTGCCAAAGGCGGAGGAGTTGAACGCCGAGATTCCAATGCATACCGTGCCTGAGAATCTTGCGTACATCACGATGACGCAGTATGACCCCAAGTACAAGCTGCCGATGGTGATTCCGCCAGAGAGCATGGACAACCTGCTGGCGAACGTGATGGCGAAGTATGAGCTTCGCAATCTGCGCGTAGCCGAGACGGAGAAGTACGCGCATGTGACGTATTTCTTCAACGGCGGCATTGAGAAGCCGTTTCCGGGCGAGGACCGCGAGCTGGTGCAGTCGAAGAAAGTGGCCACTTATGATCTTGCGCCGGAGATGTCGGCGGAGGGCATTGGCGATATCGTGGTGCGGTCGATTACGGACACCGCGTTCGACATCATCATCGTGAACTTTGCGAATGCGGACATGGTCGGCCACTCGGGCATGATTGAGCCGACGGTGAAGGCGGTGGAGGCTGTGGATGCGCAGCTTGGTCGCATCTACCAGGCGGTGAAGCAGCATGGCGCCAACTGGATCATCACGGCCGACCATGGCAATGCGGAGCTGCTGATCGATCCGGTAACTGGTGGACCGCACACGGCGCATACGACGAACCCTGTACCGTTCATCCTAGTGACGGACCAAGGTAAGAAGATTGGCGTGCGCAATGATGGATCACTGCGGGATATCTCGCCGACGATTCTTGGGCTGTGCGATCTGGAGCTTCCGAAGGAGATGACCGGGGGCGATATGCGCGTGGTGCCGGGCGCGGCTGTCTGACTAATAAGAAACTCGAAGCTGACGCGGCCACCACTCTCCAAGTAGAGTGGTGGCCGTGGCTTTTTTCAGGGGAGAGATCGATGAAGCAGAGCGGGATTTCACGGCGTGAGTTTGCGGGGATGTTAGGTGGAGCAGCGGCTGCTGTGGCGACGCGCAGCGCGTGGGCCGAAGGAGCGCGGCTTACCTATGGCGTGCAGATGTTTGAGCTGCGGGAGATGGCGAAGACGGATCTTCCGAAGGTCTTTCGCACCATTCGTGATGCGGGCTTCGAGCAGGTGGAGCTGTATCCGATTGCGTATCGCGTGCCGGCGAAGGAGCTGCGGGCGATGGTGAAGGACGCCGGGCTGGAGTGCGTCTCCGGGCACTTTGACTACGATGGCCTGGAGGGCAAGGTTGCGTATGCGAAGGAACTCGGGCTGGGCTACATGGTGTGCCCGATGTTGCCCAAGGCGCAGCAGACGAACCTTACGGGATTTCGGGCAGCGGCGGAACTCTTCAACAAGGTGGGCAAGTTGGCGCAGCAGCAGGAGATGCAGTTCGCTTTCCATAACCATTGTTACGAGTTCGCTCCGATGGATGGCACCACAGGCTTTGCGACGCTGATGAAGGACACGGATCCGGGGCTGGTGAAGCTGGAGGTGGATTGCTACTGGCTGACGCAGGCGGGGCAGGATCCGGTCACTTTCCTTAAAGCCCATGCCGACCGGGCTGTGCTGCTGCACATGAAGGATCGGGTTGCGGGAGCGCCGACGGGGTATGACATGGACTCCGGCGGCGAGCACATGGCGGAGTTGGGGAAGGGGGCGATCGCGTGGCCGGCGATTCTGGCTGAGGGGCGAAGCCTGGGGATCCAATATGCGTTTGTGGACCAGGACTTTACGAGGATGCCGATTCCGGAGAGCCTGAAGGGCGCGCGGGCTTACCTGCGTGGCATTCGGTACTAGAGCGCGGCGAGCTACAGAAGGGGCTTTTCACACGGCGCGGACGGTGCTACGCTCTCGATCCAAAGTCGGAGGGCTGACGCGATGGATCGTGAAATCCCTATTTGTCCTGCATGTAATCATGCGATGTGCCAGGACGCTAACTGCACGCGGGCGCAGTTGGTGTTGCCTGATGGCCGGTGCTTCAACTGCGGCAACATCGAGTGCGTGATGTTTGTGCTGCCGCCTTGCGCGGATCATCGCAAGGCCGTGCCGTGGGTGTTGTGATCTGTCCCCTCAGGGGCTAAAGCCCCTTTATAGGCGAGGCGGGAAGGCGGGGCTGAAGCCCCGCCCTGACAAAGCTGTGTGTGGCTGCTTCGGCCTTTACCATTAGAGGATTGTGATCTTGCCGCCAGCGGACTTCGAGAAGGCGTGGACGACGGCGCCGGTTTCATCGATGTGGCGGAAGGTGAGGGCGTCGGGCGTGGCTTCGAGATGGGTGAAGCCGTGGACCTTCATGGCGTAGGGGCCCCGCTGGTGCTCATCGATCTTGATGTCGTAGAGGTCCGCGCCGCCGGCACCGGAGCAGACGAAGCTGGTCGGGTGGTCGGCGAATTCGAGGTGCTGCAGGTCGTGGTCGTGGCCGGCGAGGTAGGCGGAGACCTTGTGCTGGCGGATCATCGGCTCCCAGTCGGCGATGAGGCGGGCGTGGTCGCCGTGCGGGCCGTTGGAGTAGATGGGGTGGTGCCCGAGGACGATGGTGAAGGGCGCGGTGGTGGGCCTGGCCAGCTCGGCCGCGAGCCACTGGGTCTGCTCGTGCCAGTCGTCTTCGCTGAGCGTGAAGTTGACCTTGTCGGTGGGCTTAATGGCGTGCGGCGCGTTCGTGTCGGTAGCGATGACGTGCAGCAGGGGCTTGTGATCCGGCGTAGCGACGTCGAAGGTGTACCAGCGTGCGGGCATGGTCCAGCGGGACTTGCCGGTTTTCGCATACTCGAGCTCGGCGTGCAGCTTGTTCACCGTCGCCGGCATGTGCTGATAGTCGTGGTTGCCAGCGATGGTGTAGGCCGGGCCAGGGAAGGCCGAGGCGGGATAGAGCTTCTCAAACTGGGTGTTCCAGCGCTGCGAGGCCGCGCCGCCGTCGAGGTCGCCGTACCAGGTGTCGCCGAGCATGAAGAGACTCTGCGGCTTGAGCGCGTTCCTCTGCGCGTAGCTGACCATGGAGGCCGCAACCTGCTGCTGGCCGCGTGTCATGTCCTCCGCGCCCCAATCGCCGATCATGAGGATGTGCTGCGCCCTGGGATCGACGGGCTGGGCCAGTGCGCGCGAAAGAGAACCGGTGGCGGCAGCGGCGCTGAAGGCGAAGGTCTGGCGGAGGAATTGGCGGCGGGTGGTCTGCGACGACATGCCGACAGGGTATCGCGTCGGTATGAAGATTGTGAAAAACCGAGAGAAGCGGCAGCCTCAGCGCATGCTGTTGAGAATCGCTCGGACCTCTCTCACCTGTTGCGGTCCCGCCATGGTGCTGACGATCAAGCTGGAGTCGGGGATCTGGCATGTTAGAGATTCGCCCAATCCTCCAATGTCATCCCGCAGGCAGAGATAGGTCAGATGCTGCCCGTGAATGTCCTCGCGCACTTGGCTCCATGGATGGCGAGCTCGAAGGCGGATGCCATCTAGAACGGCCGTCTGGCGTTGCGCGATCTCCTGCGCACTCTTGACTTGTCCCTTCGTGTCGAGACCAATATGCAGAATCATTCCATCGTGGAAGAGAGGTCTTGGCCCCACGATCTCGAGTTCCGTGCTCCGGTCGTCCTGCTCAGGACTCATCATGAGTGGAAGGTCGAGTTGGTGCCCCGCGAAGCTGACAGTCTTGCCGTGACGCGCATGCCACCAGAGCGGGCGGACGTAATCGGGCCCGATTAGCCAAGTTATCCCGACGATCATTAGCGTGGCGCAGACGATAACGAAGAGCGCTAGAAGGCGAAGAAGCCTCTTGATGAGGGGGCGCGGTGTGCTCGGCATGGTGGGATGCAGCGAGTGTACCGCAGCGCTAGAGGACGCGGCGATTTTCGAGGGCGCGGGTCATGGTGACCTCGTCGGCGTACTCGATGTCCGAGCCTGCAGGCACTCCGGTGGCGATGCGCGTGATGCGGACGGTGGGGACGCGTTTGTGGGCCTCATCGGCGATGTAGCGGGCGGTGGCTTCGCCTTCGACGGTGGGGGACGTGGCAAGGATCAGTTCCGCTGCGGGCTGGGAGTCGTCGCTCGCGCTCGCGACAAGTGCGGTGAGCCGTGGCCACAGGTTCCCGAGCCTGAGCTGGTCCGGGCCGATGCCGTTGACCGGTGAGAGGGTGCCGTGGAGCACGTGGTAGACGCCGTTGTAGCTGCGGGTCTTCTCGATGGCCGCGATGTTGGTGGGCTCTTCGAGCACGCAGATGAGGCGCTGGTCGCGGGTGGGTGAGGTGCAGTAGCTGCAGGGATCGACGTCGGTGATGTTGTTGCAGACGGAGCAGAGGTGCAGTGCGGCCTTGAGGGCACGGATGGCGTCGGACAGCGCCTCGGCATCGGTATCCGCCGAGCGCAGGATGTGAAACGCGTAGCGCTGCGCAGTCTTGGTGCCCACGCCGGGAAGCTTGCGAAGCTCTTCGATGAGGCGCGTGAGCGGAGGAGCGAAGCGTGTGGTCATCTTTGCGGGGCAGCTCTCTACAGGCCGGGAAGGCCCAGGTCGGTGAGCATGTTGTGGCTCGCAGCTTCGGTGGCTTCGCCGACCTTGCGGCCTGCCGCGTTGATTGCAGCGACGATGAGGTCTTCGAGCATGGTGATGTCGCTGCCGGCGGCCGCCAGCGCCGAGGGCGCGAGTGTGAGCTTGAGAACCTGCTTGTGACCGTTCATGCGAACCTGCGCCAGGCCGCCGCCGGACTCGGCTTCGACGACGATCTTGTCCAGCGACGCGAGCATCTCATCGCGCTTCGACATCGCAGAGCTGAAGAGACTGCCAAGCTGACTCATGTCCATGGGATTAGTCCTTGCGGAGATCGTCGACGCGGATGATCTCCGCCGAGAAGAGCTCTCGCGCCTTCTGCACAATGGGATGCTTTGCGGCGAGATCTTCGACGCTGCCTGCCGCTGCGGCGCGGGCCTTCTTGGGCTTCCCGGCAGCGGCGGGGGTTCCGGGCAGCAGCTTGAACTTCAGCGCAGCGTGCCCCTGCTCGCGCATGGCCGACTTCAACAGCTTGTCGGCTTCGGCATTGAACAGCAGCGGAAGCATGGCCTTGGAGACGCCTGTCTGGATCTCGACGGTATCGCCGTTGAGGGTGAAGGTGGCGTCCTCGATCTGATGCGAGGCGGACTCCTGCCCCTTGCCCGCCGCGAGCGCGGCACCCATGGCATGTTGTAGCGCCTCGAGGTCGATGCCCCCTGTCGAGGCTGCGGGAGCGGCGGTGATGGGTTCCGCTTCGATTGCCGTTGCGACGATGGGCTCGGCCACGATTGCGGTTGCAGAGAACGGCGATGCCGCTACGGGGCTTGCAGCGAAGGAGGGTGCGGCTATCGGAGCTGCAACGATTGGCGTGGCCGCCATGGTCTCAACCGGGGCTGACGCGGAAGGGATGGGCGGCGCGAATGTTGGCGAGGGTGTTTCAAGAGGCGTGACTGCGGCTGGCGCGACAACGGCCGCACGTGCGGGCTCCGGCGGTGCGGGAGGCGTGGCGACAAGATGAGGGCGCGAGGACGGAGAGTCGTTTGCGACGGGATCCTGTTTCCCGGCCAGCGCGAGCGAGCCTGCGGTCGAGGTTCCGGCGATGGGCGAGCTGGATGCAGCGGCGGATGCCGATGGCACCTTGCGCGAGCGGTCGCTATCGAAGGGTGAAGGAGCAGCGGAGCGTGCGGGTGTCGAAGAGGCTGACGCTGTAGGCGCAGACGGTCGTGGAGCTGCGCTCACGGCGGCTGTGACTGCGGAGCTCGCGGCACGGCCTGTGGACGGCGTTGGTGTGACGCCCGACGGGGCAGGCGCGCCGAGTTGAGCGAGCAGGTCTTCGACCGGGATGAGGCGCTGGACGTGGACCATCTTCAGCAGGCCGAGCTCGAGGTGGAAGCGTTGTTCCTGGCGGAAGCCCAGCTCGTCAAAGGTGCGGAGCATGATGCCGAGGAAGCGCGAGAGGTCTTCTTCGCTGAACAGGGAGGCGGAGCGGGCGCAGCGGGAGCGCTCTTCGCTGGATATCTGCAGCAGGTCGGCGGCGGCGCCGGTGACTTCGGCTCCGGGCGTGAGGCCGGTGATCTTGGCGACGACGCAGTTGCGCAGGAAGCGCACGAACTGGCGGGCGATCTGCGAGGCGCCGTTGCCGGCGTCGAGCAGGCGGGCGACGATGGCGATGACGTCGGCAGAGCTGTTGTCGCGGATGGCCTCGAGGACCTGCTCGTAGACGACGTTGGAGACCGAGCCCATGAGCTCGCGGACCTGCTCGACCTCTAGGACGGGGCGGCCGTCGTGCATGGGGGCCGAGGCGATGGCCTGGTCCATGATGGAGAGCGCGTCACGCATAGACCCGTCGCCGGCTTCGGCGAGGAGGGCGAGCGTGGCGTCGGAGGCGTCGATGTTCTCGGCGGTGGAGATGCCGCGGAGCTGGCCGACGATGTCGTCGAGCTTGACGGCGTGAAAGCTGAAGTGCTGGCAGCGCGAGCGGATGGTCTGCGGGATGTTCTCCGGCTCGGTGGTGGCCATCATGAAGACGATGTGGTCGGGTGGTTCCTCGAGGGTCTTGAGGAGCGCGTTGAAGGCGGCATCGGTGATCTGGTGCGCCTCGTCGAGGATGATGATCTTGAAGCGGTCGCGCGAGGGCTGGTAGCGGGCGGCGTCGCGCAGCTCGCGGATCTCGTCGATGCCACGGTTTGTGGCGGCGTCGATCTCGATGACGTCGACGGCGTTGCCCTGGCGGATCTCGAGGCAGCTCTCGCAGGCGAGGCAGGGCTCGGGCGTGGGGCGGATGGTGCTGCCGATTTCGTTGCGGCAGTTAAGCGCGGAGGCGAGGATGCGCGCGATGGTCGTCTTGCCGATGCCGCGATGGCCGGAGAAGATGTAGCCGTGCGCGATGCGGTTCTGCGAGAGCGCATTGAGGAGCGTGCGCGTGACGTGGTCCTGACCGACGACGTCGGAGAAGCGCAGCGGGCGATATTTGCGAGCGAGAACCTGATATCCAGCCATCGACAAGGTTCATTCTAGCGCCCGGACGCGTGGAGAAGAGGCGTGGGGTACCCCCCTCCCCCCATTTGGGTCAAAGTCTTCGAAGTAGGGACTTTAACGGGGGACATCCTCAGGCGGGGATCGGATTTCGACTCGCGGGACGGCATTCTTAAAATCAAAAGCCCGGCGTGGGCCGGGCTGGTCTTCATCTGTCTTTATCGTATACGCGGTGTCAAGAGCCATGGAGTCCATGGAGGCGTGGAGCACTGCGCTCTGTTGGCGGAACGGCGCTCTTTGGAGAGCAAAGGCGGCGGAAATTGTATGGAGACGCGGAGGCGGAAGGTAGGCGCGTGGTTATACTGGCGGCATGAACCTCCGCGCGATGGGTGTTTGTTGTCAGAGCTGGCAAGCGTGCCACAGCTCTCGACGACCTGCGCGATGTTAGCGATGTAAGACCAGGTTTTGAGGAGAACGGCCCGCTTCAGGGAGAACTTGAAGCGGGCCGTTTTGTCGTTGGGATGATCTTTCAAGAGGCGCAGGCAGGGAGATGACGATGATTTCAGGGAACAGGGTGCGACGAGGGCTCGGGATGCGGGTGGCGGCGCTGGCCGCAGTGCTCGCGGTGGCGGGGAGTTCGGCCAGTGCTGCCGGACCGGATGACAAGGCGAGCTACAACGCCTCGCAGGAGCAGTGGCGCGCCAATCGCGCGAAGTCGCTGCAGGCGCCGGAGGGTTGGTTATCGCTGGTGGGGTTGGAATGGCTGAAGGCGGGGAGCAACGCGGTGGGCTCGGCACCGGAGAGCACGGCACATCTGCCCGCCGGCGCCCCTGCTCACCTGGCCGTGATTGAGCAGACCGAGAAGGTCCCGGGCGCTTCGCTGAAGATCGATGCGCCGAAGGGCGGCTTCCCAGCGGGGTTCACGATCGACGGCAAGCCGGCCGTTGCGGGGCCGCTATCGCTGGACTCGAAGCTGCAGTTCGGCAGCTTTGTGGTGACGATCATTCCGCGCGGCGAGCTGCTGGGGCTGCGCATCAAGGATGCGAATGCGCCCGAGCGGGTGAACTTCCGCGGACTGAACTGGTACGCTCCCAACGTGGCGTATCGCGTGCAGGCGAAGTGGATTCCGTATCAGCGTGCGCACGAGGTGGCGATTGCCACGGTGATTGGGACGACGCTGCATGAGAAGGTCCCCGGGGCAGCGGAGTTTCAGCTGAATGGCAAGACGCTGCGGCTGGAACCGGTCGTGGAAGGGAAGAAGCTGTTCTTCATCCTGCGCGACCTGACCAGCCGCACGACGACGTATGGAGCCTCGCGGTTCCTCTACACCGACTTCCCAACGCAGGGCCTGGACAAGGCGGGAGCGGTGACGCTGGACTTCAACCAGTTGCAGAATCCGCCGTGCGCGTACACGAACTTTGCGACTTGCCCACTGCCTCCGCAGCAGAACAAGCTGCAGGTGGCGATTCCGGTGGGAGAGAAGCGTTTCCACGACGAGTAAGAGATTGTCTTTGCAGCATCAGCGGGATGGCGGCGCGGTTGCGATCCGAGTCTGGCAGAGATTCCGAAGGAGGTGAAGCTGCTCCTCGGTTAGGACACGTTTGGGCAGGAAGCAGTATTTTCCATGTCTACCAAGGATGATGGTGCGCGGCCCTTCTTTCCAGCCGGAGAATGATGCCCAAGTCATGCGGCACTCGGTGAGGCCTTCTCGCTGGCTATAGTAACCAGACTCATCGATGCGTACGAATACGTCCTGCTGGCGATCGGGATCGCGATCGAAGAGCCAACGCATGATCCTGGGCCTCCGCCACTTCGACACGATTAGATCGATGACGAGAATGGCCATGACGAGAAACCCTGGCCAGTGAGGCGGAATCACCATCATGATGCCTGCGCCCCATGGAAGCGATAGCTTCACCACGTGGTGAAGCCTGGCCTGTGGGGATTTGCTCAGTGCGTTCCTGCACCACAGCGTTTGCCCCTCTGACCACTCTTCGAAGGTGGAGCGAAACGTTGTCTCGATCATGCTTTGGCTTTCTTGCTGGTCCTCTTCTTCCGAGCAGCCGCGCGAGCCCGGCGAGCGAGTTCCCAGTCCGAGAACATTGTTCCCCGGCACTGGGGTGCGCCGCAGTAGCAGTCTGCGTCGTCGTCTTCGGAGTCGTAGAGGTTGTACTCGTAGAGCAGCTCTTCTCCGGCAGCGATGTCGCGGACGGCCTTGATGAAGATGCGGCCCTTGACCTCGTCGGTCTCGCAGTTGGGGTCGCAGGAGTGGTTGACGAACATGGCCGTGCCGAAGCCATCGATGACTTCGTTGGTGCCCGCGACACCGAAGAGGTACGTCACGACGCGGTCGGCGTAGCGCTCGTCGGCGAGGCGTTTGGAGATGCGCGGGCCGGTGTACTCCAGGACGAGGCTGCCCTTGCTGATGGGGTCGAGCGTGTAGCAACCAGCGGCGTGGATCTTCGAAGAGCGCACGATCAGCCTAGGAGCGGCGAGTCTTGGAGCGGCGAGGCGTGGGGCAGTGGCAGTCTGGCGCGGCATGGGGGACAGTATAGCGGGGAGCAGCGCTTCGCGTTAGCACTTCGTGGGAGCGCTTCGCGTCAGCACTTCATGTGAGCTCGCCTGCGGCGGGTAGCGCTGCGCGTTAGCGGGTGAGTGCGGGGGAGAGGCTGCGCTGGCGACGTACGGCTGCGGCGATGATCGTGAGGGCGCGGTCGATGTCTTCGCTGGTGGTGTAGCGCGAGAGCGAGAAGCGCAGGCTGCTGCGGGCTTCGGCGTCGGTGAGGCCCATGGCGAGCAGCACGTGCGAGGGCTCGGTCGCGCCGGACTGGCAGGCCGCACCGAAGCTGGCGTTGATGCCGGCGAGGTCGAGCGCGATGAGTAGTGATTCTGCGTCGACGCCCGGGAACTGCAGATTTGTGGTGTTGGCTACACGCGGAGCGCTGGCCGCGTTGACAATGGTTCCCGGCAGCGCGGCGAGCACGCCTTGTTCGAGGCGATTGCGGAGAGATTCGAGATGCGAGATGCGAGATACGTCTGAGAGCCATTCTGCTGCGAGCTCCGCGGCCTTGCCGAGGCCAACGATGCCTGCGACGTTCTCGGTGCCAGCACGGCGCTGGCGCTCGTGCGGTCCACCGTGGAAGAGCGGGGCGAGGTGCAGGCCTTCGCGCGCGAAGAGCACGCCTGTGCCCTGGGGACCGTAGAGTTTATGGCCGGAGAGAGAGAGCAGGTCGACGTTCTTGAACTCGCCGGACATGTCGAGCGGGAGCTTACCCGCGGCCTGCACGGCGTCGGTGTGAACGAGGATGGCGGGGTTGTACTGCTTGGCGATGCGGGCCAGCTTGCCGACGGGTTGGATGGCTCCCGTCTCGTTGTTGGCGAGCATGATGGAGACGAGCACGGTCTTCGGCGTGAGCGCGGCCTCGAAGGCTGTGGGGTCGATGACGCCATCGCGCGTGGGGGCGACGCAGGTGAGGCCAATGCGGCGGCGATGCAGGGCCTCGGCTGCGTAGAGCACGGCGTGATGCTCGATCTGGGTGGTGACGAGATGCGCGTCGAGGCGGCGATCGAGGAACGGCTCCAACACTCCACGCAGGGCGAGATTGTCGGACTCGGTGCCGCCGGAGGTGAAGATGATCTCCTTGGTCACGCAGTGCAGGAGCTTCGCGACTTGCTGACGGGCACGATCCACGGCAGCGCGCGTGCGCTGTCCTGCCGCATGCGCGCTGCTGGGGTTGCCGTGTGCCTGGAGAAAGTAGGGGCGCATCGCCTCGAAGACCTCGGGGGCAACCGGGGTCGTCGCGTTGGCGTCGAGGTCGATGCGATCCATGGGTGTCTCGTTCTTGCTGTCGTCAGGATGGGTGGGATCCCATGTCTCAGAAGCGAGACATGGGGCACCCGGGGTCGATGCGGTCCTTCATGTTGGCTAGTCGAGTGTGTACATGGCGAGGCCGGAGAGCAGCTTGGGGTAGAAGTCGGTGGACTTCTGCGGCATGACCTCGAGGTTGAGGGAGATGTCGCGCATCTGCGAGAGGCTGACGGGCTTGATGAGGAACGCGACGTTGGCCTTGCCGGTGCGCACCTGCTCGATGGCTTCGCTGGCTTCGCGGAGGTAACGCACGTTGTCTCCGGCGCGGACGGCGGTTTCATCGAGGCCAAGGAGCTTCTCGAGCACGACCTTGTGCAGCTGCGTGACGTCGAGTTGCTGCTGGCGCTTTGACAGGCCCTCAAGCAGCGGCGCTACCGTCTCTGTCTTGGGCTTGAGCAGCGCGGAGCCGTCCTTCGTCACCGCAACGAAGGCAACGCCATCGCAGGTGCGCAGCTTTTCGAGCAGCACAGCCTCTTCGCTGGGCCCTTTTGACGAGGGGTTCTGGATGGGCGTGACGGTGAAGTACTCGTGGGCCTGTGCGAAGAAATGTTCGGCGTCGAATCCCTTGAGGCCGAAGACGACGCGATGCGTGGGCAGGATCGTGATGCCGGGCGCGGCCATGTTGACGAAGGTCATCATCATCGCCTGCTCGGGGAAGGCGGGTGCAGGCAGGCCGCTGTCGGTCTTCGGGGCGGCCTTCTCGTCGATGCCGAGTTCCTTGGCGCGCTCGTGCATGTAGCCGACGGAGGTCTCGTAGCGATGGTGGCCGTCGGCGATGATGAGCTGTTTGTCTTCCATCGCGGCGAGCACCTTGGCGATGAGTGCCGGATCGGTGAGCTTCCACACGCGGTGGTGCACGCCGTACTCATCCTTGATCTCGAGGTCGGCCTTGCGGACGTGCCCGTCCTTGTCGTCGAAGATGGCTTTTTCCGCAGTGAAGGTGGGGTCGGAGTAGAGCATGTAGATCTGCTCGCAATAGGCGCGGGTGGCCTTGAAGAGTGCGAGGCGATCGGACTTGTGCTTGGGGAAGGTCTGCTCGTGGCGATAGACGACCTTCTCCTCGTAGTCATGGAGTTGCGCGAGGGCGATAAAGCCGCGACGCTCGCGTGTCTCACCGGGGCGGCCGGGGACGTCGTAGGTCTGGGCGTAGCCGTAGAGCGCAGGCTCGCTCTCCTGTTTCAGGACGCCCTCGTTGCGCCACTGCTTGAGTGTGGCTGCAGCGCGGGTGTAGACGTTCTCTCCCTCCTCGGTGTCGGTCTCGAACTTGCGGCCGAGGATAACGCGGATGAGGTTGTAGGGGCTGGCCGCGTAGTAGCGGTCCTGCATCTCGGGCGAGATCTTGTCATAGGGCTGGGTGACGACGTCAGCCATATGGGGAATGCGATTGGAGTCGTACCGGAGTGCGCGAAACGGGAAGAGCCTTGCCATGCTTCGATTGTAGAAGACCGTAGGTGCATTGACCCTGACTTTGGCGGCATCGTTCGATGCTTTCGGCAATGGATTGGGGCATGTTGGATATACTTCGCGGATGGAACTGGTTGCCGCTGAGGAAAAGGATTTTGCCGAGGTCGTTGACCTGGCCAATATCGCTTTTCGCAAGACTGGAGATGGGGCGAGCTGGAACGTCGAGAGCGCCATCGCGGGCGACCGGCTCAGCGCTTCGATGTTGCGTGAGGACCTGTCGAGCAAGCCGGGAAGCGTATTGCTGCTGCTCAGGGATGAACCTGAGGGGCCTCTCCTCGGAACGGTGTGGCTGGAGCCGAAGAGCGAGGATACCTGGTACCTCGGGCTGCTGACGGTGCGGCCGGATCAGCAGACGCGCCAGCTGGGGCGAAGCATCCTGGCGGCGGGTGAAGCGTATGCTCGCGAGCGTGGCGCGAAGGTGATGCGCATGACGGTACTAAATGTGCGCGAGGCACTGCTTGCGTGGTATCTCCGCCGGGGCTATTCGCTCACCGGCGAGACGCAGCCGTTTCCCTACGGTGACGATCGATTCGGTACGCCGCTGCGCGATGACCTGGAGTTCGTGGTGCTTTCGCGGACGTTGTAGATCGCGATACCTCGGCCCTGCGAGTGACACAACCTTTGCTCATCGTGAGTGTCTAATCGGGCACAGGGGGAGCTATGTTTCGTATCCGGGTTCGCGATCTTGTTGCTGTTGTGTCCTTTGCGTTGGCGGCCCATGCCGCAGGCGCGCAGACCGACCTCGCAGGCAGCCTCTATGGAGCTTTCAGCGGGACCACCAACGGGAATGGCGTGCAGCAAAGTCCGGCGAACGCGGCCGGTGTGCTGGTCGAGCTGCGCCACATCCGCAACCCGTTGATTGGCTACGAAGTGACGTATGCCTTCAATCACAACAACCAGACGTATACGCAGGCGGCGGCGGTGTGCGGCCTTACCTGCAGCACCGTGGTGTCTTCAAAGTACGTACCGGCGAATGCACACCAGATCACGGCGGACTACATCGTCTCGGTGCCGATCCTGGGCTTCAGACCGTTTGTGCTGGCAGGCGGTGGGCTGGAGTTGAATGTTCCGTCGGGTTCGACGGGGCAGACCTCGACGTCGACGCAGGCGGTGTTTGTGTACGGCGCGGGACTGGACTACACGATCCTCCCGCACATCGGGATTCGCGGGCAATATCGCGGCAGCGTGTACAAGGCACCGCAACTGGCGACGGCATTCAGTTCCACCGGAGCGTTTACCAAGACGGCTGAGCCGATGGTGGGAGCGTATCTGCGGTTCTAGCAGGCTTTCCGTGCAATAGAAATCGCCGCCACGCAGCTTCGTGGCGGCGATTTCTATTGCGTTGGCTGAGATCTACGCGCTGGGCTTGGTCTCGAGGGCGTGGGCGCTGGAGGTGCGCTGCTCGATGGGTGTGTACGGCGCAGGCCACTTGGGGCCGGTGTAGTCGGCGCGCGGGCGGATGAGGCGGTTGTCGTCGTGCTGCTCGATGACGTGGGCGCACCAGCCCGCGATGCGGCTGATGGCGAAGATCGGCGTGAAGAGGTCGATGTCGATGCCGAGGGTTGTGTAGGTCGAGGCGGAGTAGAAGTCAACGTTGGCGTTGAGCTTCTTCTCTTCCTTGACGAAGAGCTCGATGGCCCGGGACATCTCGTACCACTTGGGATTGGCGTCCTTGCCCAGGTCCTCGGACATCCTGCGGAGATGGGTCGCGCGCGGGTCTTCGGTGGTGTAGACACGGTGGCCGAAGCCGGAGATCTTCTGCTTCTCGGCGAGCATCTTGCGGACGTGCTCGACGGGATCTTCGCCGGCCTTGTCGATCTCATAGAGGAGATGCATCACGGCTTCATTGGCACCGCCGTGGAGCGGTCCCTTGAGTGCGCCGATGGCTCCGGTGATGGCCGAGTGCATATCGCTCAGCGTTGCAGCGATGACGCGTGCGGCAAAGGTCGAAGCGTTCAGCTCATGGTCGGCGTGGAGGACGAGTGCGACGTCGAGTGCCTTGGTCGCGGTCTCGGAGGGTTTCTCGCCGTTGAGCATCCACAGGAAGTTTCCGGCGTGCGAGAGCGAGGTGTCAGGCTTGATGAGCGGCTTGCCCTTACGGATGCGGTCGAACATCGCAACGATCATCGCGATCTTCGCGGTGAGGCGGAAGCTCTTGCGGATGTTGGCGGTGTGTGCGTTGGACTTCTCGTCGGGATCGTAGATGCCGAGAAGCGAGACGGTGGTGCGAAGCACCTCCATGGGCGAAGCGGTCTTGGGAACGCTCTGCAGGAAGGTGATCACGTCGTCGGGGATGTGACGAGCCGCGGCCAGCTGGTGCGAGAAGTCGTTCAGCTCGGCCGCGGTGGGAAGAGCACCGTTCCAGAGCAGGTAGGTGATCTCTTCGAAGGATGATTTCTGCGCGAGTTCGTGAATGTCGATGCCGCGATAAGAGAGGACGCCTGCCGCTCCATCGATGAAGCAGATCGACGACTCGTTCGCGACCACGTCCTGAAGGCCTTTGGGAGCCCCTGTCGTACCAGCCATATGCGCACTCCGTGCGGTGAACCGCAGCAGAGCAAATTATCGGCTGCGGTTTGCGCGACTGTCATCCGTGTCGCGCGAATATCGGTGGGTTTGTGCGGTGGTGCTCAGGCGCGAGCTCCAGGCGGTGGAATTGGCTGGGAAAAGCGGTTTGGCGAGAAGGCCGAAAGATCGATGGCGGGCTGTTTTTGTTCGACAAGGTCAGCGAGGATCATCGCGGTCGCGGGGGCAAGCTGAATGCCGTTGCGGCCGTGGCCCATGGCGAAGAAGACGCCGGGACGAGACGACGCCGCGAGGATAGGAAGGCCATCGGCGGTCATGGGGCGGATGCCTGCCCAGAACTCGAGCACGGGGGACGCGGCTTCATCGGCGAAGGCGGGGACGAGCTCGGCGATCCGGCTCCGCACGGTGGCAAGTCCTTCTTCGTCGACGGTGTCGTCAAAGCCGGTGGCTTCGACGGTGGTGCCGAGGATGACGGTTCCGGCGTAGGGACCTTTGGTGCGCGGCACGGCGTAGCAGGCGCCGCGGCGATGCACCTCCTTGAGCCCGGCGAGAGAGGGAGGAACAGCGACGCGCAGCATCTGTCCCTTGAGCGGAGTGACGGCGCCGGCGGCGATGAGGCCTTCGCGGGCGCGGAGCGACTCAGGCAGAGCCCAGGCGCCTGTGGCGAAGACGAAGTTCTTTGCATGGATGCGCTCGCCGGAGCGGAGCACAGCGAATGTGCCATCTTCACGGTCTTCGAGGTCTGCGAGCTCGGCGCCTTCACGCAGTACGATGGAGGTGGCGCGTACGGCGGCGATCATGACGTCGCTGAGATGCTGCGGGTCGACGGACCACTCGTGGAGGCGCTCCACGCCACCCTCGTCGAGATAGTGCACGGTGGTCTCCGTCTGGAACGGGACCTCCTCGCCGGAGAGCGAGCTCACGCGATCAAGAAAAGCAGGGTAGAGGCTTTCGCTATAGCGGGAGAGGGGATGGAGCGGGGGAGGGTTGTGCACATCGACGACGGCGAGCATGCCGACGGCGCAACCGCTGGCCTGGCGGAACGCCTGATCGCGCTCGAGAACAAGCACTTGAGCACCGCGAGCGTGGAGCTCCAGCGCGACGGAGAGCCCAATGAGGCCCCCCCCGATGACGATAGTGTCGAAGGATAGACCGTGTTCCGTTTCCATTACGCTAGACCATTTTCGGTGTTGATGGGTATCCCAAAGGAGGCGTGCCGTAGCGTTTTCCTTGGGGAAAACGCTCGTTGAGCTCGGATCCCCGCGCTCCTCTGCAGGGAAAATACTTTAGCCATCCTAATCCTTCGAATTCACGTCTAATGTGACGTGGTGTGCTGCGTCTTCGATCAGGATGAGTCATAGGGCCGGCAACCCGTAAGGAGAGCACATGAGCGAAACCGATCACGAGTACGTTGTGCAATCGAAGGCGCCGGGTTGGCTTATTGGCGTATCTGCGGCGGCACTGATCGCGGCCCTGGGTTCGCTAGCCTGGGCATTTGGGCTACAGAACCATCTGACGCAGGCTGAGAAGAATCTGGCAGCGGCCAATCAGCAGAATACGGCGTTGGCGGACAAGATTGAGGACACCAACGAACGCCTGAAGGCGCAGGGAGAGGCTCTTGGGCAGAGCGTCGGTTTGACGCAGAAGCAGCTCGAGGAGCGTTCTGCGGAGTTGGTGGCGGCACAGAGGACTGCGACCCGCACTGCCGCTGAGACTGCGGCCCTCCGCAAGGAAGAGGCCGCCACCGCCAAGCAGGTTGGAGATGTGCAGACCGACGTTGCCAGCGTAAAGACGGATGTGGGCGGCGTGAAGACGGACGTTGCAAGCACGCAGGCGGACCTGGCTGCGACCAAGACGCAGCTGACCAGCGTACGCGGCGACATGGGCATGATGAGTGGCCTGATCGCCACGAACCATGACGAGCTGTCGGAGCTGAAGCGCCGCGGCGAGCGGAACTACTACGAGTTCACGCTGCACAAGGGGCAGGCTGCGGCGAACGTCGGCACGATCAAGGTTGCGTTGAAGAAGGTCGATCCCAAGCGATCCAAGTTCACGCTGGCGTTGAGCGCCGACGACAAGGAGATCGAGAAGAAGGACAAGAACCTTGACGAGCCGATCCAGTTTTACTCGGGCAAGTCTCCGGCCCTGTTCGAGATCGTGGTGAACAACGTGAGCAAGAACGAAGTTTCCGGCTACCTGAGCACTCCGAAGAATGTTCCGGGTCCGATCCAGGTACCTTAAGGGCAGCGGAACAGCGGATAGCAGAACAGCAGAACAGCGAGAAGAAAGAGCCACGCGGCCTATGCGTGGCTCTTTCTTTTTGGACTCCATCGTGCTCGGGCTCTTCCGTGGTCAAGCGGGCTAGAGCTACTACAGCGGGATCGTCTGCGCGGGCTGCTCCGAGAGGCGGATCGTGATGGTGGCGGACTTCTTCGACTTCCAGTCTTTCTCGGCGATACCGGAGAAAAGGAAGACGAGTGTGCCTTCGCGTGCTTCGCCGGGCTGGAACGGGTCCAGTGACAAAGGCTTCCCGGTCAATGGCGCGAGGTTGGGGAAGATCTGTGTGAGTCGTGGGAGGTCACGCAACGCGACGAGAGTGCCGTCGACGCTTTCGTTCTCCGGCGTGATCAACGTCGCGGACCCGCCCATGGGGTCGAGAGGGATGCGCAGCGTGTCTTTGAAGCGCACGGTAGCGATCAGGTAGAGGTTGTCTTCGGCGAATTCGGTCTCGCCGATGACGTGCATGCCGCCGCTGCGAATGCCGGAGGTCTTGCTCACCGTGTGGGGAGCGAAGACTTCTGTGCGCTCGATGGAGATCTCGGAGATGTGGTGGGGATTGAACCACACCACGGCAGCGACGATCACGGCGATAACGATGATGGCGGAGACGAAGTACTTGGCGCGGCTGGGCTGTTCCGGCGGCCCGAGGTTGAGGTCACTCATTGCTGTCAGGATAGACGTTTCGCGGGTGGTCCCGGCTGCAAGGATCTAGAGTGCGCAATCGAGGGCTTCCATCACCAGCTGGGGATCAGGCCGGACGCGATGGTCGGCGTGGGACTCTGAGAAGACGACCTCTCCGCTGCGCGAGATGATCACCGTCGCAGGTGCGGGCAGCCGCCAGCTCTCATCGCCGTTGAGGAAGGGAACGTTGACCAGGATGGAGCGGTAGTGGCGCTGCATCTCGACCGGGACGGTGTAGGCGACGCCGTAGGCAGTGGCTACGGCTGCTCCGGGGTCGGAGAGCAGAGGGAAGGTGAGGCTGTGGCGATCCAGCGTGAAGGCGTTCTGGCGCGGCACCTGTGGCGAGATGCCGACGAGGAGTGCGTTGCGGGCGCGCAGAGCGGGGTAGAGCTGCTCCCAGGCGACGAGCTCGGTCATGCAGTACGGACACCAGCGGCCACGGAAGAACTTGATGACCAGGGGACCGAGGGCGAGGAGATCGTCGCTGCGGACCAGGCGCTCACGGGTGTCCTTCAGCGCGAAGGACGGAGCCGCAGCTCCGGGGGCCAGCACGCGGTCTTCGATGCCGGAGGCGAAGAGGTCCGCGACGGCCTGATCGGTGATGGCGAGACGCTCGGGCTGCACGAGTCCGCGGGTGTTGGCGGTGATCTCGTCGAGACGCTCCTGCAGGGTCGAGGCGGGCTGGGAAGACTGCATCAGGCTTCCAGTGTATCGCTGCACTGTTGGAGGTCTTGTGCGTGGACGCACGTTCGCACCGCGACCAGGGCTGCGGAGGGCCGGATATCGCTTGTCTGGGGGCGGTGCTTAGTCCGGCGCGCGCATCTGGAAGACATCGCGTGCGTCGAGCTGGCGGGCTGCGAGGATCGCGTCGGAGAGCTCGCGCACGGCGCCGCTGCCACCGGGTTTGGTGGAGGTGAAGCCTCGCTCGCTGACGTACTCCAGTACCTGGGTCGCGGCCGTCGAGGGGCAGGCGCAGAGGCCGCAGACCTCCATCGCGAAGAGGTCGTTGATGTCGTCGCCGAAGAAGCAGATGTTTTCGAGCGGAATGTGGAACTGGACGCCGAGCTGGCGTACGGCGGCCGCCTTGTCGCGCGTGCCTTTGACGATGAAGGGGATGCGCATCTTCTGGGCGTAGCGGTCGATGTGCGGAGAGTCTTCTCCGCTGATGAGTGCGAGCTTGAGGCCGATGCGGCGGAGCAGGCTGATGCCCATGATGTCGGCGAAGCAGAAGGTCTTGTACTCATCGCCGGAGGGCGACCACATGAGCGTGCCGTCGGTGAGGACACCATCGACGTCGAAGGCGACGGCCTGAAGGGTCTGGAGGTTTTCACGAAGACGGCGGGCGGCGCGGATCTGAGTCGGGGTGGGAGCCATGATGTCGAGCCCCAGTGTACGTCCGGCCTGCGGTCGAAGGCGTAGCTCGAAAGATGCACACGCAGACGAACATGGGTAACGGCCCACGGGGAACACGAACAAGAGGCGCCCCGAAGGGCGCCTCTTGTCTTATTACCCCCGGTGTTTCTGGGAAGATCTTACACGTGTGCGCCGACGCGGCGGAGCTTCTTCATGACGGGAATCTCTTCCGCATAGACGCGCTTGATGCCGTCGCCCATGGACTGCTCGCAGAGGCGGATATCGCGCACCAGGCGGCTGATGCCGTTGGGCTCAAGGGAGGCAGCCTGGTCCGAGCCCCACATGGCGCGATCCATCGTGATGTGACGCTCTACGCAGCAGGCGCCGAGGACCGAAGCTGCGACTGAGGTCGGGATGCCTGTCTCATGGCCTGAGTAGCCAACCGGGACGCCGTAGCGCTCGATCATGGAGGGGATGGCCTTGAGGTTGAGCTGCTCGTACTTGGCCGGGTAGGTCGAGGTGGTGTGCATCAGGATGAGATCTTCCTTGCCAAGGACTTCGACGGCGTGGTCGATCTCCTCGTAGGTGCTCATGCCGGTGGACGCGATGACGGGCTTGCCGGTCTTGCGGATGTGGCGCAGCAGGTTGTCATCGGTGAGCGAGGCAGAGGCGACCTTGTAGACCGGGGGATTGAACATCTGAATGAAGTCCACAGAAGCCTCATCCCAGGGGGAGACGAACCAATCGATCTTGAGCTGCTTGCAGAAGGAGTCGATCTCGGCGAAGTCTTCCTCGTGGAACTCGAGGCCGCGCTTGAGGTCGCCGTTGGTTTCGCCGAAGGGGTTGGGACGAGGTGTGGCGAGCTCGGCGGCGGTGTAGACGACGTCCACGGTGCGCTTCTGGAACTTGACCGCGTCGCAGCCGGCCGCTACGGCGACGGAGATGAGCCGCTTGGCCAGGTCGATGTCGCCGTTGTGGTTGATGCCGATCTCGGCGATCACATAGCAGGGCTGGCCGTTACCAAGCAGCCGGTTGCCGATCTTGACTGTGCTCATAAAGCGCTCCAGTGGGCCTCGGTCATATCGAAAGGCCGGGGCCGGGGTTGTTCGCGGGAAGAATTTGAGACGGCACAGGGCCGCCAGGCCGGTCGACGTGCCTTCATTGTGACAGCATTCGGTTAGAGCCGACCATCACTCTGAGACGGGAATGTAGCGCATCTTGGTACACGTCAGTCCGTTTTGATGCCTATTTCCGGCAACGCGTTACGACGTACCGGAAGCTCTTTGCCTGCCGCGGGATCTAGCGCAGGTAGCTGTCGTCCCTGTTGATCCAGTCCTGGCGGGGCGGAGCGAAGATGTCGTAGTCGATGGTGTCTTCGAGGGCCTCGGCGGAGTGGGGCAGTCCGCCGGGAATGACGAGGATCTCGCCGGCGCGGACGACGTGCTCGGCTGCGTTGGCTTCGTCGCCGAGGAGGAATTTGAGCGCGCCGGACTCGATCCAGGACATCTGCTCGTTGGGGTGGGAGTGCCGCGGGACGAGGCAGCCCTTCTTGAGCTCCAGCCGCGAGAGCATGCCCTGGGCGCCGGTGACGAACTGGCGGGTGAGGAGGGGATTGAGGGTTTCAACCGGGACGTCGGACCAGCGGGTGTGTTGGAGTTCTTCGGCCATGGGGATGAGGGTATCGCAGGTGGGAGATCGGGCGGCTACGACATGGTTTCACTGGTGAGGGAGGCAATGAGCCTGCAATCCGCGCTCGACCGCTTTCCGTTACAGGAGGAGCCGATACGACGGAGCTCAGCAGCCAGGCGTTTCAGGTCGGTGATCTTAGACTCCACCTCTTTGAGGTGATCGGCGGCGACATTGCAGACATCGGCACAGGTGGGCGACTGCGCTGCAGAGAGTAGCAGAAGGTTCCTGATCTGCTCCAGGGAGAAGCCAAGTTCGCGGCATCGACGCACAAAGTTCAAACGTTGCAGGTGTTCCTGGGCGTACACGCGATAGTTGGCGGCCGTTCGTTCGCAAACTGGAAGCAAACCGGCTTGTTCGTAATAGCGGATGGTGACGACTCTCACGCCTGTCTGCTTTGCCAGATCGCCGATGCGAAAGGTTGCGCTCATCTTGACCCTATAGAGACTATAGGCTTTAGCCTCGTTGCATGAGAAGGCTCAATCTCTTGCTGGCATTGGCGCTGGCGTCAACTTCATTCGCTCAAGCGATAGGACAAGGCGCACCTCCGCTTGACGATGATCCGAGCGTCATCCTTGAGCTTGGGGCTGCAACGAGCTGGAACACCACGGGGGGAGCGGCGAGCTTCGCGCCCAATCTGGCTGCCGAAACCACTCCGATTGAGGACTGGCTGGAGATCGAGGCGGGCGTCTCACCCTTCTTCACGGGGAACTCGACCGAATGGGACACAGATTTCCTCTTCAAGAAGCCTTGGACGCTGTCTTCCAAGGCCGAGTTCATGTTGGGAGTCGGACCGGAGTGGGTCTACCTGCGGCAGCATGGAACAACGTCCAACTCCATCTCGGGTGAGGTCGCCGGGGATTTCATGTTCTGGCCCAACGGCAAACACCGCTTTGGCTGGTTCCTGGAACCGGCCTACGACTACAACTTCAAGGCCGGTCACCAGCAGTCCATTGGGATGAGCGCAGGCCTTCTGATCGGTATGAGACGACGACATCATTGATGGTGGCCTGTCGTTTTTTGATCTGGCGTTCGATTCGTCCTGCAAACCCTCTTTCGTCCGCGGCGAATTCTGTCCACAGGTTTGAGAGGGCTGGCGACGGCCCTATGAGGGCGCGATCTTCGGCAAGCCGGGAAAGCGTGTGGCAAGGTCGCCGCGGGGCCTGTTGGGGCAGGGCGGATGTTGATGTACAGTAAACGCAACTGGTTGACATCGAGAGGAACGTTCTGGACCGCATCTGGCGGTGCCGGGAGAGCTCCACACAATTTCAGCGTGTGCCCCACGAGGCGCAGGTGCGGACGTGACTCTTTTGTTGTTGTCACTTGTTTGTTGACTGGAATCGCGAAGGGGATTGGAACGATGCGCAGGATGGGGACGTTGGGTATGACGGGCTGGGCGAAGTGTATGGCGCTCGGCTTTGCGGGATGGGCTGTGACGGGAACGGCGCTGGGACAGGCCCCGGCACACCTGACAATCGACCCTGCCAGCGCGATTTCGAACGGCGATAACGCGTGGATGCTGGTCTCGGCGGCCCTTGTGCTGATGATGAGCGGCCCGGGCCTGGCGCTGTTCTACGGCGGCCTGGTCCGCAAGAAGAACATCCTCGGCACGATGATGCAGACCTTCGCGATGATGGCTGTGATCACGATTCTGTGGGCGGTAGTCACCTACTCGCTGTCGTTCGGCGAGGGCAACGCGTTCATCGGGAGCTTCAAGTACATGTTCCTGCACGGCGTGCCGCTGACGCCGATCCACGACTACGCTCCGACGATACCGGGCCAGACCTTCATGGTCTACCAGATGATGTTCGCGATCATCACCCCGGCGCTGATCACGGGTGCGTTCGCGGAACGCATGAAGTTCTCGGCGATGCTGGTGTTCCTCATCCTGTGGTCGATCATCGTGTACGCTCCGATGGCGCACATGGTGTGGGGCTTCGGCGGGTTGCTGAACGCCTCGCTGGGCGGCAAGATTCCCTGCCTGGATTTTGCGGGCGGCACCGTGGTGCATGTCACCTCGGGTGTGAGCGCTCTGGTGACGGCGCTGTATATCGGCAAGCGTGTGGGCTATCCGAAGAAGCCGATGCCGCCTCACTCGGTCGTGCTGAGCTTTATCGGCGCGTGCCTTCTGTGGGTGGGCTGGTTCGGCTTCAACGCCGGGTCGGCGCTGTCGGCGGGTTCTCTGGCTACCTCGGCGTTTGTGGCGACGCACATGGGCGCGGCAGCGGCGGCGATCGGCTGGCTGGCGGCGGAGTGGATTCGTAACGGCAAGCCCTCGGCTCTGGGTGGCATCTCTGGCGCGGTGGCTGGCCTGGTGGCGATCACCCCGGCATCGGGATTTGTCACGCCGATGGGAGCGATCTGGATCGGCCTGGCTGCCGGAATCTTCTGCTTCTTCATGGTCGTGAAGGTGAAGAACATCTTCGGCTATGACGATTCGCTGGACGCATTCGGCGTACATGGCGCGGGTGGAACGCTGGGCGCGATCCTCACAGGGTTGTTCGCCAACTCGGGGATCAACCCGATCCTGGGCGCGGGGAAGGCGACGGGATTCTTCGAGGGCAATCATGGGCAGGTGGTGAACCAGTTGATCGGTGTGGCACTGGCCTGGGGGATCTCTATCGTCGGTACACTCGTTATCCTCTTCGTTGTTGATAAGCTGATCGGGCTGCGCGTGAGCGAAGACGATGAGCGCGAAGGTCTTGACCTGACTCAGCATGGCGAGGAAGGCTATGACTTCGACGCTGCTTAGGAACAGGGATTCGGGAACAGGGCTCAGGGATTAGAGAAGCGAGAGTGCTATGACGAAGATTGAGGCGATTGTTCAGCCATCGAAGATGGAAGCGGTCAAAGATGCTCTGGTCGAGGCCGGTGTTGCCGGCATGACCATCTTTGAGGCCCGCGGCCACGGCCGTCAGAAGGGTCACACGGAGTTCTACCGCGGACGTGAGTACGCAGTGGACCTTCTGCCCAAGGTGAAGTTCGAACTGGTGGTGTCGGACGAGATGAAGGACAAGGTGATCGACGCGATCATTAATGCGGCCCGCACGGGGCGCATCGGCGATGGCAAGATCTTTGTCTCGAAGGTCGACGAAGCCATCCGGATCCGCAACGACGAGCGCGGCGAGATCGCGCTGTAATGACTCCAGACTGACGGGGGTGGCGCTGCTGCTCCCGGAAGCACAAGCGAAGCGCACCGCGATGCGGTGCTTCAGCAACCGACCGGGAGGGTACGGCGACGGACTTGGAAGCTAACCGGGATCGCGATCCTCAAGCCAACGCTGCCGAAAGTCTGCGCGCCGAGTACGACCGGCGAATGGGCGAGATCCAGCGCCGCTTCGAGGCAAGCGGGGATGGTCTGGCCTGCACCGTCGCACGTACCAGCCTTGTCGATGAGATCGTGCTGCGGCTGTGGGCTGCGGAGGTCAGGGCAGAACCTCAGCTTGCGCGGGGCGTCGCCCTGTTTGCCACCGGTGGCTACGGTCGTGGCAATCTTTATCCTTACTCGGATATCGACCTGCTGATCTGCGTCGAGAAGGGGCAACTCAAGCTCGCACAGGACCCGATTCGACGCGTCTCGCAGGGCCTTTGGGATTGCGGCCTGGAGGCGGCGCTGGCCACGCGGCAGCCCGGCGATTGCGAGAAGTTTGAAGCCACGAATCCTGAGTTCACGTTGTCACTGCTGGATCTGCGGACCCTGGGTGGAGACCCTGCGGTCATCGAGAAGCTCGAACAGCGGACGGATGCGCGGCGTTGGATGAAGGAAGCGAAGACGATCGGTGCTGAGCTGATGGCGCTGACTCGGGAACGCCACGCCAAGTTCGGCAACACGCTGTTTCATCTCGAACCCAACATCAAGGACTGCCTGGGCGGTCTTCGCGATGCCAACGTCTGCCATTGGCTGGTGAAGCTGCGTGCCGGCGCTGGAGGGAACGGCGGCGAAAGCGACGAACTGATGGAAGGCGTGACCTTCCTCGCAGCGGTCCGCTGCTTTTTGCATTACCGGCGGCGGCGCGACGACAACGTGCTGGATTGGCGGTCTCAGGATGCGGCGGCCGAGGTGGGGGTGGGCCTGGGCCGGCCGCGGTCCGTCGACACGGCGTACTGGATGCGAGCGTACTTCCGCCATGCCCGACTGATTCAGCGACGGCTGGAGCGCGAGATTGAGGCTTCCGGCCTGCGCCTGGAAGAGAAGCCGGCCAAAAAGATCAAGCCCAAAGGCGGTGAGGGTTTCCGCGTGGGCACGGGGCAGATCGAGCTAGAGAAGGCCACCGCCGACAGCGATCCGGCAGCGCGACCTGCCGTGGTGTTGGCAGCGTTTGGCGCCGTTGCGGCCAGCGGTATGCGTCTGAGCTGGGCGAGCGAAGAACGCATCAGTGATGCGATTCCGGTGCTGTCCATGGAGCTTGAGGAAGGCCCGGATCTGTGGAAACGGCTGAACGCGATCCTGGTGGGGCGGTATGCCGGGGAAGCTCTGCGAGCGATGCACGCTCTCGGTGTACTGGAGCTGATTCTGCCCGAGTTTCACGGTATCGACGCCCTGGTGATTCGCGATGCGTACCACCGCTACACCGTGGATGAACACACCTTCGTTCTGATCGACACGCTGCATGCGCTGGCGGACGACCCGGGGCCGGGCGCACCGGACTGGCGGGTGAAGTTCCGGCAGATGCTGCGTGAGCTGCACACGCCGGGAGTACTCTATCTCGCAGCGTTGATGCACGACACGGGCAAGGGGCGTGCCGGAGATAATCACGCGGCTGAGAGTGCACGGATGACCGAGGGGGTGCTGCAGCGGCTCGCGCTGGACACCCACGATGCAGGGCAGGTGCGGCGCATCATCGAGGTGCATCTCGAGATGTCTGCGGCGCTGCGACGGGACATCTTCGATGCCGAGACCGTGCGCACCTTTGCCGCCAAGGTGCAGACGCATGAGTTGCTGCGGATGCTGACGCTGTTCACGTATGCCGACATCTCCGCCGTGCATCCGGACGCGATTACGCCATGGAAGGCCGAGAACCTGTGGCGGCTGGAGATGCGGGCTGCGAACCAGCTTGATCGTGCTGTCGATGAAGTTCGCGTGCATACGGCGGGCGGTGCGATGTGGAAGACGAGCGAGGATCGCGTGACTGCGGTGCTGGCGCTAGCCAAGCAGAACCGTCCCGCGGTGGAGGCGTATCTCGATGGCTTTCCGGAACGGTATCTGCAGACGCGCACGCCGGGTGAGATCATCCGGCACTTTGCGCTTACGCAGCACTTCGACAAGGAACCGCTGCCGCTGGAGTTTCATCATGGAGACCCGATCAGCGAGATCACGCTGGTGACGCGGGACCGTCCGCGACTCTTCGCCGGTATCGCAGCGGCGCTCGCAGCGTCGGGCATGAACGTGGTTACGGCGGACGCCTTTGCGAACGCGGCGGGTGTGGTTGTGGACAGCTTCCGCTTTACGGACAGCTTTCGCACGCTGGCGTTGAATCCGGGAGAGCGCGAGCGCTTCGTGGACAACCTGCGCAAGCTGATTGATGATCCGGTGGCGCGCGAGACGATGTTGCGGAGCCGCGGCCGGGGCCGACGTCCTGCGCCGAGAGTGCGGGTGGAGACGGTGGTCGAGTTCCACGATGCCAATCCTTCGCAAAGCACGCTGATGCAGGTCATCGCGCAGGATGTGCCGGGGCTGCTGCGTGCGATCAGCCAGACCTTCAGCGATCTCGGATATAACGTGGAGGTCGCACTGATCGATACCGAAGGCGAGATGGCGATTGACGTTTTCTACCTCACCCGGAGCGGAGCTCCGCTGACCGACGACGCGAAGCAGACCCTTCGCGAGGCCCTGGTGGCCGCCATCGCCAGCAACGCGGAAGGGACGGCATAGGTTGATGCGGACCAGCAAAGCCCGGTTTACGACATGGCTGATGTTGTCTGTGGGGGCAGTTCTGCCGGCATCGAGCGCGACGCCACCCTCGGTGAAGGCAGGAGCGGGCGCCTGCTCTCAGGTGCGCGTGGAGGCGCAGGTTACCGCAGGGCACAGCTTCGAACAGGTCTTTGCGCAGGGGCAGGGCGGGGGGCTCAAACTGGTAGTGCAGGCGCTGGCGTCGGGCTGGATCGTTCGCGTCGTTCCATCGAGTGGACCTTGGGGCGAACATGACCGCGCCGAACTGGCGACGCCGCCGTACCTCTCGCCGAATCCGTTGCTGATTACGACGGACTTTGCCTTTCGTGCGCAGGATGCGGTCGCGTGGAACCCGCGCCACTTCCGCTATGCGGCTTCGGACGGGGACTATCGGAAGATGCTTGAGCTGTATCCGCGGGTGATGTCAAACGATGCTGCTGCGATGAGCGAGCTTGCGAAGCTGAGTACAGATCAACCTGAGGGTGAGGTGCGGATCCTGGATGCCATGCTCGCGCCAGGCACGGCAGACCAATGGAGAATGGCCGCTGCCGTGGCGTCGCACCTGGAATCGACGCCCCACGAGGTGGCTCAGGGGGCCGCTTCGTCGAAGCTGGGAAGTCTTGTATCCGCCCATCTAAGGATAACTATGGAGGTACCCCGAGGCCTGACAGTGTCCAAAGGGTTGGCTACGATAAAAATTCCGTGTGTGTCTCAACCAACCGGGTGAAATGCTCTTGCATCGGATGAAACATGCGCGGTTGATGTAGGAAGGGCGTCCGGAGAAGGAAACGCCCGTTCCGGAGGATTTGCTACGGAGATCGAACGATCGCTCCGTATACTTGATGGCATGAGCACCGATTTCGAACAGACGACAACGAACGGACGGCCTTCGCCGCTCAAGGACCGGTACCTCTTCGGCAATCTCGAGAGCTTCGGGATGAACCGCGAGAAGGTCCAGGAGGTCAACTGGGGCTCCGAACAGCCCGAAGGCGTGGTTCTCGCCTCAGTCGATGCAGCTATCAACTGGGTTCGCAAGAACTCGATCTGGCCAATGACTTTCGGCCTTGCCTGTTGCGCGATCGAGATGATGTCGATGGGCGGTTCGCGGTATGACATCGCGCGCTTCGGAGCGGAGGTGTTTCGCCCGAGCCCGCGCCAGAGCGATCTGATGATCGTTGCGGGGCGCGTCTCGCAGAAGATGGCACCAGTGATTCGCCGGCTCTACGAGCAGATGCCGGAGCCGAAGTGGGTGATCTCGATGGGCGCGTGTGCGACGTCGGGTGGTGTGTTTAATAACTACGCGTTGCTGCAGGGAGTGAACCAGGTCATACCGGTGGATGTGTATGTTCCCGGATGTCCGCCACGTCCCGAGCAACTGTTGTACGCAATTACGCTTCTACAAGAGAAGATCCAGGCCAGTCGAGGAACGATTCGCGAGACGCTGAACCTCTCCTGATGAAGCTGCCGGTGATGCCACAGTGGCTTGATCCGGTGACAATGAAGTTCGCTGCGTTTGAGGGCGAAAAGCCGTAAGAACGCAGCGTTGAAGGATCAAGATTGTTGCGCATGGCTGCAATTTTGTTCCACATACTTGAAACAACTGCTGTACACTTTTGTGGAAATCAACCGAACAATAGCGGGACCGACGTAAAGGGAACCCGCAGAACCATTTACAGGAATTCGTTTTACTCAGTGGAGGATTGTCGAATGTCTCAACGCCATCTTCGCAGTATCGGCTGGCAGGCGCTGGCCGTATGTGCGGTCAGCTTGGGGGCTGCTAGCCTGAGCGCGCAGACCGCGCCGTCCGCAACCGGTACGAATCCTTCGCGGATCGATATCTTTGCGGGCTACTCGTACTACGGTGCGCACGGCTCCGTGAAGCCGGCCAACATCAACTACTCGTCGGTCGACGAGGGTGCATACCTGAGCGGTGCCTACTACTTCAATAAGTATGTTGGCGCTGAGATCTCGGGTGCGGCTCACCCGAACGGCCAGAACGATGCGGTTTACGGCTACCAGGCCGGTCCCATCTTCCGCGCTCCGATGCAGAATTTCACGCTCTTCGCGCATGCTCTCGCTGGTGCGGCCTATGTGAACGGCCCGAACAGCGACAACCCTGCGACCTTCGAGCATGAGCCCTTCCGCTGGGGCCCGACCCTCGTGGTCGGCGGCGGTATGGACTATGACCTGCCGTTCTTCAATCACCGCTTCGGTCTGCGGCTCTTCCAGGCAGACTACCGGTACTTCCATGAGGACTTCGGCCCGACGGCCTCGATCCCTGTGTCGGGTACGCCCTGGCTCGGTGGTCGTGCGAACGTCGGCGCGGCGGAGCTCTCGACGGGTCTCCTGGTTCACTTCGGCCACATCATCCCCCCGCCGCCCGTGCAGTATGCCTGCTCGGTGACCGCTCCGACGGGCACCATCTACCCCGGCGACGTGGTGACGGTGACTGGTACGGCGACCGCTCTGGATCCGAAGAAGACCCCGGCGTACAGCTGGTCGGGTGATGCAGGCGCGGTTTCGAGCACCTCGAACGTTGCCAGCATCGACACGAAGACCCTGTCAGCCGGTACCTACAAGGTGATGGGCCACGTCTCCGAAGGCAAGAAGCCTGGTGAGATGGCGGACTGCTCGACCAGCTTTACTGTGACGGCCTTCCAGCCTCCCACTGTGAGCTGCTCGGCGAGCCCCTCGACCGTGATGCCGGGTGATCCCTCGACCGTCACTGCGAGCGGCATGAGCCCGCAGAACCGTCCGCTGACCTACAGCTACTCCTCGACGTCCGGTTCGATCAATGGCAGCACGTCGACGGCAACCCTGGCGACCACCGGCGTTGCGCCTGGCACCATCACGGTGACCTGCAACGTAGTGGACGACAAGGGCCAGACGGCCTCGGCTCAGACCTCGGTCATGGTCCAGGCTCCTCCGCCACCTGCACCTGTTGCGGCGAAGAACCTCTGCACGATCTCGTTCGATCGCGATAAGAAGCGTCCGGCGCGCGTTGACAACGAGGCGAAGGCTTGCCTCGATGACATCGCCCTGGCTTCCCAGCAGGACTCGAGCTCGAAGCTTGCGATCGTGGGCAGCAGCGCTGCTGCCCCTGAGGAGCATGGCCACGGCAAGGCTGCGGAACGCCATCACGAGATGGAAGTGAAGCGGGTTGAGCATGAAGCCGCTGAACGTGCCGTCAACGAAAAGGAATACCTGGTCACCGATAAGGGCCTCGATGCTTCGCGCATCTCGGTCTACACCGGCACGGCTGGAACCAACAGCGCTGCGACGACCCTGATCCCTGCAGGTGCCACCTTCGATACCACCGGCCTTACCCCGGTGGATGAGATGGCGGTCAAGGCCGTTCCTCGCACAGCACCGATGAAGCACCACCACAAGAAGTAGTCCTCCACGGACAGGCAACAGCCGGCGGATCTTCCGCCGGCTGTTGCCGTTTTTATTGCAGCACGCGTCGATTCCTCGGTTTTGCCAGATGCAAACGCTTTTCCCTGCATCCAAGTGGAAGATACCGACGTTCTCCAAACTGAGTGGTGAGCGCGTTTCCCGCGCGAACTGCATCTGACTGGAAACAAAGCTAGAAGGGACGACTGGACCTAAACTCAGCACGCGTGGCCCCGATCAAGGTAACCTTGTGCTTGAGATGTTCAGCAAAATAGAGCAAATGTCAGGAATTGGGTGGCGCCCATTCGGCGCGGCAGTGTGTTTGTGGGGAGCATTTTTCGCTGCGGCGGCGCATGCTTCACCATGGTTTCCGCTTGGACCGTTTGGTGGCGATGCGCGGAGCCTGGTCTCCGACCCGGCGAACCCGAAGCGGCTGTACATGGGCACGGATACCGGGTGGATCTATCGTTCCGATAATGGTGGTGGTGCGTGGACGCGCGTCGCCCACATTGCCAAGCGCGACGACCTGGTGATCGATGAGATCCTCATCGATGCGCGCGATGCGAACCGCATCCTCGTCGCTGCGTACAGCAAGGACACGGCGGATGGCGGCCTATTTATCAGCGAGGACAGTGGACGCTCCTGGTATGAGCAGGCAGAGTTGAGCGGCCAGTCGGTGCGGTCTCTCGGGCGATCGCTTTCGAGCCCGGAGGAGCTTGTCGCGGGGACGTTGAAGGGTGTCTATCGCTCGGGCGATGGTGGCAAGCACTGGACCCTCATCAGCCCCGCCGGATCGACGGAGATCCACGAGGTGGAGTCGGTCGCGGTGGATCCGAACGATCCCAACATCATCTATGCGGGCACATGGCACCTTCCGTGGAAGACGACGGATGGCGGAGCTCACTGGGTCAACATCAAGGAAGGCATCATCGACGACTCGGATGTGTTCTCGATCATCGTCGACCCGAAGGATCCGCAGGTGGTCTATGCCAGCGCTTGTTCGGGAATTTACAAGAGCACGACCGGAGCTGAGCCTAACTCGCGCGAATCGGGGAAGCGCTTCAGCAAGGTGCAGGGCATTCCTTCGACGGCACGCCGCACGCGCAAGCTAGGGCAGGACCCTCACAACCGCGACACAGTCTTTGCGGGTACGACGGAGGGGTTGTACCGAACGATCGATGCAGGACAACACTGGGATCGGATGACAGGCGGGGACGTGATCGTTAACGACGTCTGGATCGACCCTACGGATTCGAATCACGTGCTTCTTGCCACTGACCGAGGTGGAGTGCTGTCGAGTTTCGATGGCGGCGTGAGCTTCTCTCCGTCCAATCGGGGTTTCAGCAATCGCCAGGTGGTGACGCTCGCGTCGAACCTCACCGGGGCAAATGTCTATATTGGCCTGCTCAACGATAAGAGCGAGGGTGGCGTTTTCAAGAGCACGGACGGCGGCGTGACGTGGCTGCAGGAGTCCAGCGGCCTAGCCGGGCGAGATGTCTTCAGCCTGGCGGCATCCGCCGATGGGACGATGCTGGCTGGCACGGCGCACGGAATTTATCGGTTGACGGATAATTCCTGGGCAGATGCAAATATCGTGGCTGCTCCGGCGAGCCCTTCGACGGCCGATGCCGCTCCGCTTGTGAGGAAGGTTACCCCGGCGCGGAGTGCGCGTTCCAGGCCGGCCGCCGCGCGAAAGCCCGCGGCGCGATCATCGGCTCCTGCCCAGCGTGTGGACACCGCGTTCTACTCGCTCGTATCTACGGATCACTCGATCCTGGCGGGTACGAGCGATGGCGTGATGATGGCGGACGCGATGGGGCGAGACTGGAAGATCGTAAGGTCGCTGACGATGCCCGACGCGCGGTTTGTCGCGGTACACCAGAAGATGGTGCTGGCCGCGAGCCTGAAGCGCATGGCGTTGTCGCTGGACGATGGGGATACGTGGGATCCGGTGGCTCTGCCTGCAGAGCTGACGATGGTCGCCGCGGTGGCGGTCGACGAGAAGGGCAACCTGTGGGTTGGCGGCCGCGAGGGCGTCTATTACTCGACAGACTACGGTGGAACCTGGAAGACCGTACCGAACCTGTTCGTCACGCAGGTCGACAACATCTATGCGGACGACGCGGGGCATCGCGTGCTGGTGACGGCGGCGAACTCGCACTTCGTCTTCTCTGCGGGGCTGCCGAACTATCACGTGACCTTCTGGGATACGGGCTGGCCGATGCGATTCGTACGGCCGGTGGGGGACCACCTTGTGGGAGCATCGCTGTATGACGGGGTGGTGGTGCAGCCAAAGATGGTGGAGTCAAAGTTTGCCGACCCGACTCCATCCGGAGCAGTGAGCCACTAGCCGCGGGCAAGCGTAGGGCTTCGAGGAGGTCTAAAATAGGCTCATGGCACTCGCTGCGATCTCCTCGAAGCCACGGCATTCCTTTCAGACGGACGACAAGGCACTTGAACCCATTGCGGCGAAGGTGCAGGCAGGCGAACGCCTGAGCTATGAGGACGGCCTCGCGCTGTATCGCACGGGCGACATCCTCGCGCTGGGCTGGATGGCAAACCTGGTGCGCGAGCGCCTGCACGGCGATGTGACGTACTTCAACGTCAATCGCCACATCAACCCCACCAACGTCTGCGTGGCAAGCTGCCGCCTCTGTGCCTTTGGGCGCAAGAAGGGCGAGGCTGATACCTACACAATGGCTCTGGAAGAGGCGTGGCAGACCGCAGGCGAAGGCCTGACCGAGGCTGTGACCGAGTTCCACATCGTAGGTGGCCTGCATCCTGACCTGCCGTTCGAATACTTCATGGACCTGGTCGCTGGCTTGAAGCAGCGCTATCCGCAGGTGCACGTGAAGGCGTTCACGATGGTGGAGATCGCGTTCCTGGCGAAGATTGCCAAGCTCTCGATTGCGGAGACCATTGACCGCATGAAGGCTGCGGGGGTGGATTCCTGTCCAGGTGGTGGCGCGGAGATCTTTGCGGATCGCGTGCGGCACATCATCTGCGACCACAAGATCGATGGATCGGAGTGGCTGGAGACCGCGCGGCTGGTGCACAAGGCCGGTCTGCGCTCCAATGCGACGATGCTGTACGGACACATCGAGAACGAAGAAGACCGCGTGGATCACATGCTGAAGCTGCGCGCGATTCAGGACGAGACGGGCGGCTTCCAGACCTTCATCCCGCTGAGCTTCCATCCGGACCATACCGCGCTCCAGCATCTACCGAAGTCGACGGGCATGCTGGACATTCGCCAGATCGCTGTGGGACGTCTGCTGCTGGATAACTTCGCGCACATCAAGAGCTACTGGCAGATGGTGACGCCGAAGATGGCGCAGATCGCGCTGCGCTTCGGTGCGGACGATATCGATGGCACGGTGATCGAGGAGAAGATCTACCACGACGCCGGTGCGAGCACACCGCAGGGGCTACGCCGGCGCGACCTGGAACGCCTCATCACTGAAGCGGGCCGCGTGCCGTTCGAGCGCGACACGCTGTATCGGCAGGTGACGCGCAGCGAGACGACGTTTACGGTGGCGGTATAAAGCATTTTCTCTATTGCTGGGTATCCCGAGAGGAGCGTGCTGCTGCCTTTTCATTGGGGAAAACACCCATCAAGATCAAGCCTACCCTGCACACCCCTAGGGAAAATGCTCTAGCCGCGCCGCGTGTCGTCGAACGCATGGCACGTGGCGCTAGGAGCGCTTGCGTAGATACTCAAAGACAAGATAGCCGACGATTGCGGACAGGATCGCGATCTCGAAGTTGCGCGCGGTGAAGATGTCGCGCATCGCAAATGCTAGCGATTTTCCCTGTCCGGTGCTGCGCGTAAATTCCCCCATCAGCAAGTTTGAGTAGAAGAGAAAGACGATGAAGGCCACTTCGATGAGCGCACGCAGCACGGCATGGTGGGGCTTCCGCAGGGCGTTGGGTTCTTGCATGCCCTCATGGTATCCGACAGCGTGACGAAGCAGGACCAGGTGACGTTGCGGGGCTTTTGCGCGCAGGACCTCGATGCGATCCATGCGCTGGACGTGGTGTGCTTCGAGGAGCCGTTTCGGTTCTCGAAGGCGATGGTGAAGGACTCCGTCGAAGCCTCGGGCGCGAGCGTCGTCGTTGCGGAACACAAGGGGAGGATCATCGGCTTTGCGGTGCTGCAGGTGGAGCGGCTGAACCGGACGAAGGTGGGCTATGTCGTCACGCTGGATGTGGAGCCGGCGCTGCGACGGCATGGGATCGCTAGGCGGATGATGCTGCGGCTTGAGGAAGAGGCCATGGCGGCGCACTGCGCGGCGATGCTGCTGCATGTGTATGTGGGCAACGAAGGCGCGATCGGCTTTTACGAGAGCCTTGGGTTCTCGCGCGTGGATGTGGCGCGAAGCTTTTACTCGAGCGGACTGGATGCCTGGATCTATCGGAAGCAGCTGGATCAGTTACCGGGGTAACGCAGGCGTCTGTGGCTGGACTGGAGAAAAGGCTTGATCGAGTTTCGAGTCACCAGTTTCCAGTTGCGAGTCTTTTCGTGGGATGCGTGAGGGGCTGATGGAGCGCGTCGGGGCGGAGCTTGCCGATTCGGCCGTGGGGGCCTACGACGAAGGGCAATGAGAGGGCGTTCCAGTTCTGGTCGGCGTCGGGGGCGTCACCTGCTTTGGTGTCGGGCTTGAGGGCTTGCCAATTGCGGCCGTCGTCGGTGGAGATGTCGGTGCCGTTGGGACCTACGGTGATCCAGGTTTTGCTGGGGGCGTCGTAGGCTACGGCAGAGCGGTAGCCGTGGGGATAGGACGAGGGTCGATCCCAACTTTCCCCGCTCGTACTCCATGCCGCGCCCTCCGCTACTCTGTCCGGCGATTTGTAATTGCCGCCGACCACCACAAAATGGGTCTCGTGAACGGCGATCGAGAATGCGCCGGAGGATTCCTTAGCGCGTGCGAGTGGGAGCCTTGTGCGGAAGCATGTCGCTTCCCATCGGTCCGCGCTCGGTTCAAGGCTCCCGTTGCATGAATGGATGTACGCTCCGTCCGTTCCACCCGTGACGAAGAAGCGATGGGTTAAGCCTGTCCAAGCGATCAAGCTGCTATTACTGGCTGCGAACGCGCCTTGAGTTGCCGGATCGGTGCGCAATCCTTCTTCGTCTCTTCGTTCCCAATGTTCTCCCGCATCTCTTGTATTGAAGAGAACAAAGCGTCCTTGTACGGGATCGCCGAGTAACGCGCCGAAGCGATGATCTTCGAAGTAGATCGCATCCCAGAAGCCGTCTTTGTCGGGGTTGGTGAAGACCAGCCTCCACGTCTTGCAGCCGTCGCTGGTTTTGTAGAGGCGGGAGAGGTCTCCTTTGCCGCTGGACATGACGATGGCGGTGTTGGCGTCGAAGGCCTGGATGCCGCGGAAGTCTAGTTTGTCGGCGTCGGGTGGTGTGGTGCAGGTGGTCCAGCTCTTGCCGTCGTCGATGCTGCGGAGGACGGTGCCGTTCGTGCCTGAGGCCCAGACGATGCCTTGGCCGACGTTGTGCACGCCGCGGAGGCTGGCTGTGGTGTGGGCGTCGAGGATCTGCCACTGGGCGGGTGCGGAGGCTGTGGCGAAGGTCAGGAGCGATGCGAGGAGAAGCTCGGGGCGCATGGTGGGAGTGTAACTGCTCGGCTATCGGAGGCTGGCTTCGTAGCTGCGGGGGAAGTGGATGACGGCGGCCCACTCGCCGTTGCGGTCGTCCTGCCACACGATGGTGCCACCTAACAGACGTGCGACCTCGCGGGGCTTGAGGTCGGCGCCTTCGGCGAACTCGCGGCCGCGGCGGCTGTTGGGGTGGGTGGCCCAGTAGCGCTGCAGCGATGGTGGAGCGTAGTGTCGCGAGAAGATGATGGCGGTGTCGTAGCGGCCGGGGTCCTGTGCGGCGGTGAGCATGGTGGGGAGCGTGAAGTCTTCGACCGCGACGACCTTGAGCGGCGTGGTGACGTAGCCGAGCTCGGGCTTGTTCATGTCGGTGGTGACGGGCCAGGCGCTGAGGACGGTGGCATCGGGAAGATGTGTGGCGACGTAGTCGATGGCCTCCTGATGGACGACGACCATGTCGCGGTAGGTGAGGTTGTCCTCCGGCGCATAGGCGAAGGGCGGGCTGAGCCACCAGCCGGCGATGAAGGCTGCGGCCGTCGCGGCAGCAAGCCATGGCCAGTGATGGGTGCGAGTCTTCCACACACTGACGCAGGCGATCAGGACGAGAGGATAGGCGGGCAGGAGATAGCGCGTGAGGAGGGCTCCGCCGAGCACGGAGAAGGCGAGCCACTGGGCGACGAGGAGCACCGCGATGATGTGCCATGCGCGTCGGGGCAGGCGTGAATCTGTGGCGAGTGGGGATGGCGTTTCCGGCAGCAGGAGGCAGGCTGCCGCGAAGACGATGGGAACCCACAGGTTGCGTTGCCAGGTGAGGTGCAGGAAGCGCTGCCACAGAGCGTAGAGCATGTGGCTCGCGGTGAGGTTCGCGGTCGCGTTGTAGCGGAGGTACTCGGGATTGCCGAAGGTGAAGCCGGTGTGCGCGTGGTGGTAGGCGTACCAGGAGACGAGCGGCAGCAGCGGGAAGGAGAGTGCGGCGATCCAACGGGGGGCTTCGCTGCGATTTGTGTGTGAGCGCGTGGCATGGAAGAGCTCATAGGCTGCGAGCGCCGCAGGGATCACGATGGCTGTTTCCTTGGCCAGGGCTGCCAGGGACGAGAGCGTTGCCGTTGCGAGGAGCGGAGTTGCTGTAGAGCGATGAGCGATGAGGTCTGGAGCGATGAGGTCGTTAGTTCGGGCCGGGATGTAGATCGCGAGGGCCCAAAGGGTGAAGGCCGCGGCGAAGATGTCCGCGTGGGCCATGGAGCTTTGCGCGTACCAGATGGGATAGACCGCTGTGAGCAACGTGACAGCGAGCGCGGCGGCCGGGCCGAGCAGGCGCTGGGTGAGGCGGAAGACCGCGGTAAGTCCCAGAGCGGCGAAGGCGCAGGCGCAGAGGCGCGTCGCGATGATGCTGAGGCCGGTGAGGTGCCAGAGCGAGCCGAGGACGACGTTGGGCAGCGGAGGATGTGCGTTGGTGAAGACAGGAATCAGCGCGCCGTCGCGGTAGAAGTCCAGGGCGGCGGGGATGTAGTAGCCGCCTTCGTCCCAGAAGTAGGGAAGGCGAAGCAGGGTGAGGTGGGCGAGCGCGACGCCTGCGTACGCGAGCAGGAAGAGCACCGCGGTGGGCAGCGCGGCGATGCGGCCGGCGAGGCTGGATGCGCGAACGAGACTCACCCGGCCTTCAGTAGTCATGGTGGAATTCACATGCTTATTCTGCGACAACGAGAGCAGCATCCCAATAGGCCATCACAGACCGGATATGCGCGATGATCACGCCTCTCGTCTCTTCGTCGATCGGTTCTGTGTCGTGGGGTGGATTCCAGCGGTCGATCGATTTGGCGGAGATCTCGATTCCCTTGACTGCAAGAACTTCGGAGTTGATTCGCACGCATCGTCCATCCTGGCAGTAGCGCATCCCTGTCCTGCCAAGAACCTGCACCGAAAACCCTCTGTCCGTGTCGACGACGAGGTTGGGCCTTGGTTCTACAAGCATTTGCGGGCTCCGAGGGATTCAACCGCCGCGATAGTCGAGAGACAGTCGCGGCGGTACAGAAACTCTTCGACTAGTGGACGGGGCCGCCGTTGAAGCGGGGCTCGCCTGGGCGGGCGTTCTCGAGCGAGATGGGGCCGAAGGTCTGCTCGTACTGAGCGAGGTTGTGGCTGAGGACGCTGTGCAGCGCTTTGGCCTGCTGGGGGCTCAGGTAGATGCCCTGGAAGTTCGAGATCTGGACCTCGTCGGCTGCAGTCTGCTCCATGGTTCCGAAGATCAGCTGGAAGTCCCAGACGGAGAGGCGAACCTGCACGGAGTTGGCGTAGGAGTCGCGGAAGTCGGGGGTCTTGGCGAGGGTGACGCGGGTCTGGTCGGGCTGCGGAAGGGACTGGCTCATGAGGCTCCAAGGTGCAGAGGCGAACTACGAGATGCGAGACGCGAGGAGGTGAGCCGTCGCCGGGCGGCCACCGTGCCGTACATTGCGCTGCGATGGAATTTGGTGCGGGAGAAGGGACTTGAACCCTCACGCCTTTCGGGCACAGGCTTCTAAGACCTGCGTGTCTGCCATTTCACCACCCCCGCGGGCGGAACCTTCTAAGGGTACCGGCTTGGGCTCGCCGTGGCAACGGTACTGGCAAGTCGCTCATCCGGAGGGGTTTGCGGCGCGGAGGAAATCATCAGCCAAGGCCCCGTCCTCACGCGATCCGCTTCTCCGGGACAGTCTCGACAGGTTTTCGTGGCAGGAAAGAGAAATAGGGTTGCGCGAGGGTGCATCCGGGGCCGATAACGTCCTATCAGTAACTGTAACGAGTGTCGGCCGGAGGGAAGCCGACTGGACCAAGAGGAACCGAAGTGGGGCGGGGCGGCGTAACGGATGGAAAAGGTGATTGCGACTTTCGGTGGGTCTAGTGCATCCTATTCAGGAAAGTTGATAGAGGTTGACTCAACATGGCAAATGATTTTGTAAGTGTGATCCAGCCGGGAGCCCCGAAGAAGTCCGGACCGGACGGCCAGGGTAAGTCCTATCCCGTTCTCCCGGTGAGGGATACGGTGTTGTTCCCGCACGCAGTGCTGCCCTTGACGGTGGGTCGCGAAAGCTCCATCCAGCTGATCCAGTCGCTTGGAGAAGACAAGACCATCCTTGTGGTGGCACAGAAGGACGCTCGTCAGGACTCCCCGGAGGGCGCCGACCTGCACATTGTGGGCACGCGTGCGACCGTGCATAAGGTCGTGAAGATGCCGAACCAGAGCCTATTCGTGTTTACGGAAGGCACGGAGCGCGTGAAGCTTGGCCAGTTCACGCAGGGTGATCCGTTCCTGACCGCCGAAGCGGAGGTTCTGGACGAGTTGCAGCCCGAGAAGTCTCCGGAGTTCGAGGCGCTGCAGCGGAATGTCATTGCACAGTTCCAGGAGATTGTGTCGTCCAGCTCGACGCTGTCGGACGACCTTCAGACCATTGCGCTGAATATCGAGGAGCCGTCGCGGCTGGCGGATTTCATCGCGAGCAGCCTGCCGTTCCTGTCGACCATCGACAAGCAGACATTGCTGGAGATGGGCGATGTGAAGGCGCGGCTGGAGGCGATCAACAGCCACCTGGCCAAGGAGCTTGAGGTCCAGCAGCTGCGCAACAAGATCCAGAGCGAGGTTCAGGACTCCGTGCAGCAGTCGCAGCGGGACTTCTATCTGCGCGAGCAGATGAAGGCGATCCAGAAGGAACTCGGCGAAGTCGACGAGACCCAGAAGGACGTGCAGGAGCTGAAGGACAAGATCGAAGCGGCGGGCATGCCCGACGAGGTGAAGAAGGAAGCGCTGAAGGAGCTGAGCCGCCTGAGCCGGATGAACCCGGCGGCTGCGGATTACTCGCTGACGCGGAATTACGTGGAGTGGCTGGCGGTGCTGCCGTGGGCGAAGACCTCGGCGGGCGAGGTGGACATCGCGAAGGCGAAGGCGATCCTCGACGAAGACCACTATGGCTTGAAGAAGGTGAAGGAGCGCATCCTGGACTACCTGAGCGTGCGGCGCCTGAAGCCGGACATGAAGGGGCCGATCCTGTGCTTCGTCGGACCTCCGGGCGTGGGCAAGACCTCGCTGGGGCGTTCGATTGCGAAGGCGTTGGGGCGCAAGTTCTCGCGCATCGCACTTGGCGGCATGCATGACGAAGCGGAGATCCGTGGCCATCGGCGCACGTACATCGGTGCGCTGCCGGGGCAGATCATCCAGCACCTGAAGCGGGTTGAAGTGAAGGACCCGGTGTTCATGCTGGACGAGATCGATAAGCTGGGCCGGGACTTCCGCGGCGATCCTGCTTCGGCTCTTCTGGAGACGCTGGATCCGGAGCAGAACAACACGTTCCGCGATAACTACCTGGACCAGCCGTTCGACCTGAGCAAGGTGCTGTTCATCTGCACGGCGAACCAGCTCGACACGATTCCCGGGCCGCTGCTTGACCGCATGGAGATCATCGAGCTTACCGGTTACACGGAAGAGGAGAAGGTCAACATCGCGGAGCGTTACCTGATTCCGCGTCAGATCAAGGAGAACGGCATCAGCGAAGAGTCGATCGAGATTCCGACCGAGTCGGTGGCGCTGATTGCGCGTCACTACACGCGGGAGGCGGGTGTTCGCCGGCTGGAGCAGCTGATTGGTACGGTATGCCGCAAGACGGCTCGCAAGGTTGCAGAGGGCGTGTTGCAGCCGGGTGAGAAGCTGGTGGTGACACCGGAGGTCATCCACGAGTTCCTGGGCGGCATCAAGGTGCGCGTCGATACGGAGATCGCGGAACGCACGAAGCGTCCTGGCGTTGCGGTGGGTCTTGCTTGGACTCCTGCTGGCGGCGATGTATTGTTCATCGAAGCCAACAAGATGAAGGGCAAGGGTGGCTTTACGATCACCGGCCAGCTGGGCGACGTGATGAAGGAGAGCATCCAGGCTGCGTTGACGTGGGTGCGTTCCAATGCGACGAAGATCGGCCTCGACGAGGACGTGCTGAAGGACATCGATCTGCACATCCACGTGCCTGCGGGAGCGATCCCGAAGGATGGTCCGAGTGCCGGTGTCACGATGGCGACCGCGCTGGTCAGCCTGCTGACGGACAAACCAGTCCGCCCGCTGCTCGCGATGACGGGCGAGATCACGCTGAGCGGCAATGTGCTGCCGGTCGGCGGCATCAAGGAGAAGTTCCTTGCGGCCAAGCGTGCGGGAGTTCGCGACGTGATCCTTCCGATCGATGTGAAGTCGAACGTGGAAGAGGACCTGACTGCCGAGCAGATCGGCGATGTCACCATCCACTACGCGACGGTCTTCGAAGACGTGCTGAAGGTGGCGCTGCCGCAGACGCCTACCGACGCCGTGCAGGACGAAGAGGTTCGCGAGGAAGTGCTCGCTGCCGTGGAGTAGTTGCTGGAGTAACAAGATAAGGGGATGCGCAACCTGCGCATCCCCTTTTGTTTTGCCGCGCAAGATGCTATCTCGATTCGTTGGTCTTCGCCGCTGGTTGCAAGTCGAAGACGCGAAGCACGACCGGACCTACGGGAAAGTTTGCTGTGGGCGCCTGGCACAAGGTCGTCCTCATGTGAGGCGAGTCGGGGCCGGCCTGTGCGGGCTCTTCCACCTGAAAGCAGCCGTTGACCTGCTTCGCGCGAAACGTGACGTAGTAGCGCACACCATAGCTCTCGAGGACCTCGCGAAGATCTCGCTGCTGGCGAATGTTTTCGAGGAAGCCTTTGTCCATCACGAGGCCTTCGGTCTGGAGGATGGGCTGTGGCATGGCGTATCCGCTGGCTCCGGCGCAGTCTCCCATGGCGTAAAGCCCTGGATGGGTTCGTGCAAAGCTCTGCAGATCCAAAGCGAATTCGGTCCAGCGAGGGCGTTCTGTGCCCGCGATGGCGGTGACGATGTAGAGCAGCCCTACCGGCATCATGAGGCTGCAACAGAGCAGCGCTGGAAGGTAGAAACCAGGCGCGGCCCTGGCTTCTTTCGCAGGCGAGTCTTCAAGGAGCAGCAGCAGGGCTCCAAGCATGGCGAGGACGAACGGGTAGAGGTACCAGGACCAGATGGACCAGTCGCTGGTGAAGCCGAGCGCACTGAGCTGCACCGCCGGAAAGAGCATGAGGGAGACCGCGACCGCGCGGGTATCACCGGAAACGGAGGATCGCCGCGGGAGGAACAGAGAGGCGGTCGCGCAGACTACCAGGAGCAGCGATGGGTAGACCACGAGCGGCCCATACACCTGATCCAGCAGGTAGGTGGATTTCTTCAAGCCAAAGAGCGTGAAGCCACGGTGCAGCCGGAGCTCCTTGGCTGCACCTGAGACCGGCATCCAGAGATGGAACCAGTACTGATTGCTGAGGGCGTAGATCGCGAGAGGTGCTGCGCCCACGAGGATCGCGAGCAGGAGCAACCGTCGCGGCCCAGTCGCCTGGTGTGAGGCGAGCAGCAGCTCTGCCCCCAGGAGCACAGCGATCCAAAGCAGGGAGTCGAGGCGGCTTAGGACGACGAGCGCCGCGAGAGCCCCATAGACCATCGCGTTACGGCGGGACCACACGAAGGAGCGACGCAGGCGGAAGGCGCACAACACGAGCGCAAGCGGAAGCGTAAGTGTGATCTCCATGCCGCCGTGCATCAGGATCAGGCACTGCAATGCGATCGCAGCGGAGGCGATATTCGCGAGGATGGCTTGCCGGCAGATTGGCCGAAGGACCGCGCGTGCGGCGAAGAAGCAGGTGGCGAAGCTGATGAAGGCCACAACCTGCAGCATCGCAAAGAATGCCCGGCCGCTGGCAATCCAGGAGAGGGCGACGCAGAGGAGCATCCAGAGCGGGTGGTAGCCGTTGGTGAGATGAATGCCGTCGAAGGTGGAGCCGTGGCCTGTGGCGATGTTGCGTGCGATCTGGAAGTAATAGAACGCATCGTCGTCATAGGCCTGGAGCGGTAGCGCGAAGCGGAGTCGAGCGAAGGTGGCCGCCGCACCGAGGAACAGGACCACCGCGCTGAAGGGGCTGAAGCGTCGTGGTGTCTCCGGTACGACCGTCGTCAGCAGGGGCAAGAAGCGGTTCTCCTCGGTTACGGAGCGAAGGATAGCATTCGCAGGCGGAGATGCGGTGGCGCGAAGGTGGATTGGGCGTGGCGAAAGTTGGTTACGGCATAGAGCCTGAATCGACGCGCTCGTCAGGCAGTGCTTGATGGGCGGTATCCTGAATGAGATGAAAACAGCGACCGAACCACTGCGAATGCTGGCGATCGACACCTGCGGCGAAGGTGCTGGCGTGGCTCTGAGCGTTGATGCGGTAGTGACGGGTGTTCGGGAGTTGCCATCGCGCACGGCTTCGGCAGAGATCATCGCGACGATTCGCGAGCTGCTGGCGAACGAGGGATTGACGGTCAGCGAGTTGGACGGCATCGGCGTCGTCGCTGGACCAGGGTCGTTTACAGGGGTGCGCACCGGCCTTGCGGTAGCGAAGGGAATCTGCGAGGCGCTGCAGCTTCCTCTGGCGACGGTCTCGCGCCTGGAGGTGCTGGCCCATGCGGCGTCTCTGGATCGTGGGATTGCTGTGCTGGGTGCCGGACGCCGCGATCTTTATGTGCTGCGCCTTGCGGAGGGTGGAGCAAGCGAAGAGATGAGCACGGTGGAGGCGTTGGTAGACGAGCTGAAGGGTGAGGTGCGGGTCATTGTCGCGGAAGCTGCCGTCATGGAGTTACTCGCGACGCTGCGTCCGGTGTTGCATCCGTTGAGCGTGGCAGATGCTGTACCGCTCCTGAACGCCGCTCTGCGCGTTGGAAGCACCGACCTCGGGTCTGCCGATGCGAACTATGTTCGCCGCGAAAGTGAGCTGTATGCGAAGCAGGGAAGCGGCCCAGCTTGCGTGAGACCGTGACGGTGCCTGCCCTAAGATTTCGCGCGGCAGGGCCTGGGGATGCTGCAGCAGTCGTCTTGCTGGCGGCTACCATCGAGCATGCGCCGCAATGGAGCGACGGACTATGGCAAGACGCGTTGTCGCCACACGCGATGAGCTCGAGGGATGGGCCGTCGGGCTTGCGGCGCGTCGTGTTTGTGGCGGAGCACGAAACGGGAGCGGAGCATACCGATGCTGCGGCCATCTGCGGTTTCGTGGCGCTGCAGCTTGTTGCCGGAGTGGCTGAGATCGAAAGCCTGGGTGTGTCGCCGCTACAGCGGCGCAAGGGGATTGGGCGAGCGTTGTGCGCCGAGGCGATTGCATGGGCGAGGTCCCAGGGCGCAGACGTGATCGAGCTCGAGGTTCGAGCGACGAACGGAGTTGCGACCGCGCTGTATCTTGAGCAGGGATTCGTGGAGCAGGGGCGTCGCCGTGGTTATTATCACGAACCAGTCGAGGATGCGATTCTGATGGGCCGGCATCTCTGATCTCCACCGCCGCAGGATGCTGCGGATGTCCAAACGATTCACGCCAAACGGTATAATCCCGGCTATGGTTCGAGACGGGATCCTGTACGGCGCAGCACTGCTGGTGGTTGCGGTCATAGTCTGGTTTTCAACGCAGTTCGTATGGCTGACCGCCATTCCTGTGCTGTTGGCGCTGTTCTTTCTTTGGTTCTTCCGCGACCCAACACGGTCTATCCCTACAGGGCCCGGGCTTATCGTCTCGCCTGGTGACGGCAAGGTGGAAGAGGCGGAGTGGATCGAGACGACGGAAGGCAATCGCGTCCGCATCACGATCTTCCTGAGCGTCTTCAACGTTCATGTGAATCGCGTTCCAGTGGGTGGCGTTGTGACCTCTGTGGAACGCCGTGAAGGCCTGTTTCTCAACGCGATGAAACCCGAGTCCGCGGTACTGAACGAGCAGACGATGATTGCCATCGATGCCGGTGGATACACGGTCGCCTTCAAGCAGATCGCAGGTCTGCTGGCGCGACGCATCGTGTGCAACCTCAAGGTGGGGCAGCGCGTCGAGCGCGGTCAGCGCATGGGACTGATCAAGTTCGGATCGCGGGTGGACGTCCTTATGCCTGCCGATGCTGAGTTGCGAGTTCAGACCGGAGATCACGTCAAGGGCGGCTCCTCTGTACTCGCGGTTCTGCGTCGTGACGATGCTTCGCCGACGACCGGTGGGAACCAGTAATGGAGAGCCAGATCGAGCGTCCGCTCGCCCGCCGTGGCATGTATATTCTGCCGTCGCTGTTCACCGCCGGCAATATGGCGATGGGCTTCTACGCGATGCTGGAGGCGATCCGCGGCGCTGCCTTGTCGAGCAACGAAGCGTTTGATCGCGCGGCGATTGCCATTGTGTTGGCTGTGGTGAGCGATGGGCTCGATGGGCGCATCGCCCGGATGACGAATACCGCAAGCGCCTTCGGCAAGGAACTTGACTCCCTCGCGGACGTCGTCAGCTTTGGCGTCGCGCCCGCGCTGCTTGCCTATCTGTGGGGCGTGCGGATGTTGGTGCCCTCAAACTATCCGTTGATTCAGGAGCGGGTAGCGCACTTCGGTGCGGTGATCTGCTTCGTGTTTCTTATCTGTGGAGCGTGCCGACTGGCGCGTTTCAACATCAGCGTGAACCCGGTGCCCAGGAATCCTGGGCGGCCTGGTCGGAAGTATTTCGTTGGGATGCCGATCCCTGCCGGGGCCGGAGCTCTCGCGTCGGTTATTCATCTCTATCAGGGCTCGCCCGTGCATGACCTGTGGGCCTGCCTGCTGTGGCTCTCGCTGGTCGCCACAGCAGGGTTTCTGATGGTCAGCAGCTGGCGGTTCTGGAGCGGTAAGGAACTCGATCTAAGCTCGCGGCAACCGGGACGGACCTTGGTGGTCCTGGTGTGCCTCGGCGCCGTTCTTTTCGAATGGCACCGCTGGGTGCTTTTCGGATTGTCGATGATCTACGTAGTCTCAGGAGTTGTCGCGCGGATCGCATATTCTTCTGGAAAGCGGTCTACCCCTACTGCAGCCTGAGCTGCGATAATTAGGACAAGCCGGGATGGCGGAACTGGCAGACGCAGCGGACTCAAAATCCGCCGACCGCAAGGTCGTGGGGGTTCGACCCCCCCTCCCGGCACCAAGATAAGCTTCGCGGAATAAATGGCCTGCAAAGACCAAAGCCTCTCAGTCCGAGAGGCTTTTTCATGCTCGAAAAGCTCTGGTGCGGGTTTGGGCGCTGGTTTGTACCTGATTGGCTAATTTGGATTCAGGAGGCGCTGGAATATGTCCAGAAGACTATGAAGAGGGCGTTCGGAGTCTTTGACAAGCCCCCGGTTCGGAATCTGCTGGCGTTTGCTGTGGCCCTAACGGCCGAGATGGCTGCGAGAGGGCCGCTCGCACGAGGCTGCGAGCGGCCTCTGCAATACCCGCTGCTATCAGATGGCCGAGAAGCCTCCGTCAACATTCAGCTCGAGCCCGTTCACGAAGCTGGAATCGTCGGAAGCGAGAAACAGTGCGACCGTCGCTATTTCATGAGGTTGCCCCATGGTTCCCCGCGGGATGAGGGACTCGAAGATTTGCTTCGCCTCTGGGGTAAGGACTTCTTCCTGCATTGGTGTAGCAATAGGCCCCGGGCCCAGGACGTTCACGCGGATGTTTCGGCCTTTGAGTTCGTTGAGCCATGTGCGAGCGAAGGAGCGCAAGGCTGCCTTGCTGGCCGCGTACACGCCGAAACCGGGGAAGCCTTTTATGGAAGCGACTGATCCGGTCATGATGATCGAGCCACCATCGTTGAACAGCGGCAGCGCCTTCTGAACCGTAAATAAGGTTCCTCGCGTGTTGAGGCCGAAGGTGGCATCGAAGTGCTGTTCGGTGATCTCGCCCAGAGGAAGAGATTCTCCTCGACCGGCGCTGGCGAACAGGACGTCGATCTTTCCCTTCTCGCGCTTGACCGTTTCGAAGAGGCGATCGAGGTCGTGGAGATTGGCTGCGTCACTGCGCACGGCGGTCACGTTTCGGCCAATCAGCTTGACGGCTTCATCGAGCTGCTCCTGTCTGCGGCCTGTGATGAAGACATATGCGCCTTCTTCAACGAAGAGCCTGGCGCTCGCCAGCGCCATGCCGCTCGATCCACCCGTGATGACTGCAACTTTTCCTTCAAGCTTTCCCATGATGACTCCTTCTGGTAGTTGTGTAGCATTCACTACAGGTGGAGTAGATATCTTTGGTGATGGACGAGAACTGCTCGGGAGTCCTGGAATGTTGTCTATTCGTCCAAAAAGTGGAGGTTAAGTTGGACCCGATAACAGACATTTTCAGGACGATGCACGTGACCGCATTCGGTCTGCACAGGTTGGAAGCCACGGCGCCGTGGGGCGTGAAACAGGAGAATCAGGCCGAAGCAAGAGTCGCGCCTTCCGGCAAGAAGGCTTCCCCCACGGACTTGGCGCACTTCGCGATGCTTTCTCGTGGCAACTGCTGGTTGAGTGTAGAAGGGATTGCGGAGGCAATTCCGCTCACGGGTGGTGATTGCTTCCTGCTGGCCAAGGGGACGTCGATTGTCTTGAGCGACGGCCCGCGAACACGCCCCAGGTGGAACTTCCGCGAGATCGGGGCGATGGCCAATGGCAATGTCGCTCACTGCGGCGGTGGTGGCGCTCCGACAACTATCGTTTGTGGCTCCTTGAGCTTCGATCGCGCCAGCCTGAAGCCGGTCACGCAGCTATTGCCGAGCTTCATTCTGATGAAGGCAGATGAGGCACGCACGATCGCTCTGCACAACACGGTGCAGGCGCTTGCGTCAGAGATGGCGGAACAGGCGCCGGGATCTGAAGTGGTCGCGACGCGGCTGGCCGAGGTTCTGTTCATCCAGGTACTCCGGGCGCATATCGCGTCGGGATCGGAACGCAGCAAAGGATGGTTGCGTGCGGTGTTTGATCCTCAGATGGGTGCTGCGTTGACTGCTGTTCACGAAAGCATAAGTACGCCTTGGACGGTTGAATCGCTAGCCGGAACTGCGGGCATGTCGCGTTCGGCATTCGCAGCGCGGTTTAAGGAGCTACTAGGACAAGCACCACTGGAGTATGTAACCGAGTGGCGGATGCAGAAGGCGATGCAGTTACTCCAGCAGCGCGATAAAAAGCTGATCGATGTCGCCAAGTCGGTGGGATACGAGTCCGATGCTGCGTTCAGTAAAGCATTCAAGCGGGTTGTCGGGGCGAACCCTGGTGAATATGTAAAGGGTAGTTACCAGGGGCGAGGCGATTTCTGAGTGGCTGAGGTATTTGAACGTGGAGGCTTTCGGGTTCTGCGCCGCGAAGGGAGCGACCGCGTCGAGTCGTCATTGAGCCCCAGGCGTGAATCGACAGGGCAGGGCTAAACCTGGAGCCTGGAGTATTGCCCTATGAAACAAGATGGAGCCTTGAACAGAAGCCTGTGTTGTGGGGCTGGTGCGGGTGTGCATCGCTGCGATCTGCGTTTTTGTTGGGATTTTGTCTATCAAGGAGGCCAGCGCTATCGGGAGACGGGCCGCAAAAATGAGACGATGGGCGCGACGGAGATTGAGCCGGGGTTCTTATTGACATGCCTCCGGGCAGCGATCTACAAGGCTCCTGGAATTGATAGATCCACCGAGCTGAAGCCTTCGTGCCGTTGATGCGAGCCGAAGGCTTGGGAGACCCTATGCTTTCAAGACGTGGTTGGCTGAAGTTCCTCGCGATTCCCTGGCTTTTCTTCCTGTTGATATGTTCAACGGCCGGTCGAGCTCAAGTGACATACACAACGACGTGGGTAAGCAACAGCTATTCGACTTACCCCACATATGTAGGGAATGCCATGCGGTCCATGTGGGTGGCGCCGGAGGGAGTTGTCTACACCTCGTCGATGTGGGACGAAAGCCAGGGCGGTATCAACATCTACCAAAATGGCCAGAAGACGGGCACTATAGGTGCACACGGTGAAACCATGGGCGGAGCCATGAGCGGCGACGCCACCGATATCTTCGCTTCGCTGCAGTTCAACACCAGTCTTGGCGGTAGCGGTTATATCGGCCGCTACAACCGGAGTACCGGCACGAGAGACTTGACCTGGTCGGCGAGTTCGGACACCACCGAGCGGCTTGCGGATGTCATCACTGGCATCGCCGATACGGGCACTCTCGTTTATGTCAGCGACCATCCTGACAACCTGGTGCGGTGTTACACCACTGCCGGCGTTTGGCAATCGGATTGGACGCTTCCGGATCCGGGCGCCATTGCGGTCGATGCTTCGGGGAACATATGGGTCGCTCAGAAGAACGAAGGCACGATTCAGGAATTCTCTGCATCGGGGAACTCGCTGAACACTATCAGCATGGGTTCCAGCTCGCGTCCGTCGTCGCTTTACTATGACGGCGTCAATCAGCAGTTGATGGTCGGCGACCAGGGGCCGAACATGAACGTCCAGATCTATGGAAGCCTGTCCAGCACGCCAGCGCTTGTGGGCAGCTTCGGTATGCAGGGCGGGTATCTCGATACGACGACGGGAGTCAAAGGACAGACCGGGAGCCAACGCTTCACGCGTGTCGTCGGCATCGGCAAGGATAGCTCCGGAACCCTGTACGTCCTCAACAATCCCTGGGGAGGGACCTGGGATCTGGGGCGAAATGGGAAGACCGATCTTCACGCGTACAACAGCTCTGGAGTGCTGCAATATACGCTGCAGGGCTTGAACTTCGAAGGCAATGCTGCGTTTGACCCCGGTACCGATGGAGCTTACCTGTACAGCGGCCAGGACGTGTACAACGGCACGGGAGCAGCAGGCTACGTCGGCAACAGCGTGGATTCGCTCGACTATCCGACGGATCCCCGCGTGGACGTAACCAATAACAGCCGAGGCTTTGATTTCGGCATCATGACCAGCGTCAACGGCCATCGCATCCTCGCGTCCGCAGGCCAGAACCCCGATATCTTCCTGTTCTCCTATTTCCCCACAAACCAATACGCGTCGGTGCCTTTCGGTACTCTTCCGGGCCAGACGACACCGGCGGGTTATACCAACTACTTCAATACGCTGGCGCGTGTGCGGAATGGTTTCTCTCTCGACAAGAATGGGGATATCTGGGTGGGGCTGGATAAGACCAACGCGATTACCCACTACCCACTGACGGGCTTCGACGTCAATGGTGTGCCGCTGTACGGAGCACCAACGACGACGCCAACGCCATCCACCATCGCGCCTCTCGCCGGCATCGAGTACATTCCGTCGACCGACACGATGATCCTGATGACCGCCAATGGCACCGATTGGACCTCGCTGGGTAGCCGGGTCGAGGTGTACCACGGCTGGCTGGCGGGCAACAACACGAATCCCAACCCGGTCATTACCTTGAAGACCTCGCAGAATCCCAAGGGGCATACGGCGGCGGGAAATTATCTGTTTATCTCGTATGTCCACACGGTGCCCGATATCGACGCGTACAACCTTACGACCGGTGCCAATGATCTGACGATGACCAGCGCCAATCCAAATGTGGCTGTGGGCAACGATGTCGACTCGATGTACGGCATCCGGTCTTACCAGGCGAGTAACGGCGACTACCTGGTCAGCAAAGATAACTACAACGATAACTCGATCATCATTCACAGGATGACGGTGGGCGCGCCAACGCCGGACTTCAGTGTTTCCGCGACGCCAAACTCGCAGACAGTGGCGCAGGGAAGTAGCGCCACGTACACGACAACGGTCAGCGCGCTGAATGGCTTTACCGGTACCGTGAACCTTAGCGTGAGCGGTTTGCCAGCCGGGGCGACAGCAAGTTTCAATCCCGCGTCGGTCACGGCTTCGGGAACCTCGGCGCTGAGCATTTCGACGGCGGCGAACACGACACCGGGTACCTATACCCTGACGATTGCAGGCACCAACGGCACGCTGTCGCGCTCGACGACTGTGACGATGATCGTACCCGGACCGCCCGACTTTGGCATCACGGCCAGTCCGAGTTCGCAGGCGGTGACGCCGGGAAATAGCGCCAACTACACAACATCCATCAGTGCCATGAATGGCTTCACCAGCACGGTCAACCTGAGCGTGAGCGGATTGCCTACCGGGGCGACGGCTAGCTTCACTCCCACTTCGGTTACTACGTCAGGGAGTGCAACGCTGTCGGTCTCGACAGCGACGACGACCCCAACCGGAACGTACACTCTGACGGTCACGGGCACCAGCGGCACGCTGTCTCACGCGGCCACGGTCACATTGGTCGTGGCGACACCGGACTTCAGCATGTCGGCTACGCCGGCGTCTCAGACGGTGACGCCGGGCAATAACGCCACGTATACGGCCACCATTGGCGCGTTGAACGGATTCACTGACACGGTGAACCTGAGCGTGAGCGGCCTACCTGCGGGAGCGACGGCAAGCTTCAATCCGACGTCGGTGGCTGGATCGGGCAGTTCGACGCTGACGGTCTTGACCGCGACCACGACACCTACCGGAACGTATACCCTCACGATCGCGGGTATCGACGGTTCCTTGTCGCACTCGGCGACCGTCACGCTGATCGTCAGTGCGTCCACTGGTGGTCTGCCGGCAGGTTGGGCGGACCAGGACATTGGAAGCGTGGGGATTGCCGGCAGTGCGAGCTACAGCAACGGCGTGTTTACGGTGAGCGGTGCCGGGACCAGCATCAGCGGGGCGGCAGATCAGTTCAACTATGCCTACCAGACCGCAGGCACGAGTCACACCATCACGGCGCGAGTCGTGAGCATGTCCGATACGAACACCGGAGCGCAGGCAGGTGTGATGATTCGTGAGACGCTTGCCACCGGTTCGACGATGGCGAACATCAACCTCACACCGGCGAACGGCGTCACGTGGCTTGATCGTACCGCTACTGGTGGCACCGCGAGCAGCAGCAGAACTGCCGGCCTTGTCGCACCGTATTGGATCCGGGTCGTGAGGAATGGGAGCACATTTACCAGCTACTTTTCACCGGATGGAGTGACCTGGACGCAACAGGGCACGGTGAGTATATCGATGGCGAGCAGCGTGTACATCGGGCTTGTCGTTAGCAGCCGTAATAGCTCCCAGCTATGCACGGCGACGTTCGACAACGTGTCCGTTACTACTCCGTAGAACCTTCCCGATCCATCGCCGCGATGCATTTGCTGAGACCAGAAGGGCCGCAGGCTTGGTCGAAATCGCGAAAAGGGAGCGTCCATTTCGCATCGCGAGATGGATGCTCCCCTTTTGCGTTGAGTGATAGCGAGGTCCTCCGAGAGACGACCCGCTCGCCGCGCGGCTTCCGCTCATTGCGTGTCAGTTTCGTCCCACGCCAAACTGAAACGGCGACATTGCGACGCTTTGGGTCTCGCCACGCCGGCACCGTGCGTCGTAGTGTTCTTGCTGCAACAGGTGCTGCGAGACTTGAAGCAATCGAATTTCTCTGGAGATGGAATGCGCCGTATCGTTTCAATGCTGGGTCTCATGATTCTTGCCGGGGCCATGTGGCCTCAAAGCGCAAGGTCGTTGCCGTCGGTTCCAGCAGGCATCTCTATTTCATATGAGGCAAGACAGGATGGATGGCTCACGCTTGCCATCGAAGATGAGCATGGCAGGCGCGTGAGAAATCTGATCGCGGACTATCCGGTGCACCCCGGGCGAAACATCATCACCTGGGATGGAAGCTCGCTCGACGGTGTGGCCTCCCCTGGTCGCTATCATGTGCACGGCCTGTTCCATCCGAGAAGAATTGCCGCGCACCTGGAGTACTCACTCTACTCGCCGGGGAATCCTCCGTGGCCTACTGCGGATGGTACGGGCGCGTGGCTCGCAGACCATACCGCTCCGGCCTCCGTCGTCTTTCTTCCTGCGGGCAGCCCCTGGCCGACTCATTCCAGCCAGGCGCAGATGTTGCTTGGCGCTCAAGCGGCAGAGGCCGGGCACGCTTTGATGTGGACTGATCTGGACGGGCGGAAGCTCGATGGGATCAAGATTCGAGGCTGGAACGGCGGCATCGCGCTCGCGCGAGATAGCGGCCCCAATCGCAATCCCGATCACGTTGCGTACACCGTCTATGTCGTCAATCCGAGCCGCGACTTTGGCAGGACCGATCCCGGTGCGCTCCAGGTCTTTGCGATTACAAAGTCAGGACTCAAGCCGCTGGAGAAGGTGGTCGGCGGAACTCAGATCCATGATGCGTTTCGGGAACTTGTGGGCCTCGCGGCACGTGACGGATTGCTGCTGTTGTCGAACCCCGCGGCTAATGAGATCGTTGCCTTCGATGTGCGCCATGACGCAACGACGCCCTTTGCGAGGATCAAGCTTCCTGGTCTCGGAGCCGTTGCTTTTGAGCCTGACGGTCACCTGCTTGTGACAACCGATGGCGCCGTGAAGCGCTTCGACGTTGTGAATGACTGGCATACGTTGGCACTAGCGCACGGGGAGACTGTCGTTCCTGCTTCGTCACTTGAATCGCCGAAGCAGATCATCGAAGACCATGGCGAGATCTACGTGACGGATTGGGGATCCAGTCACCAGGTAAAGGTCTTCTCTGCCGCAACAGGCGCTCTCTCTCGCATGATCGGCCGTCCTGGCGGCCCGCAGTTGGGAGCCTATGACGAGCAGCGCATGGCGCACCCCCTGGGCATGGCCATCGATGCCAATGGCGTTCTATGGGTTGCGGAAGAGGACTACCTTCCCAAGCGCATCAGTCGCTGGGGCGCGAAGTCTGGCCGCTTCCTCAACGCCTGGTATGGGCCAACGCAATATGGTGGCGGAGGCTTTGCCGATCCGCATGATCTCTACCGTGCGTACTATCCATCGATCGGCAATCCCGGCAGCATGGGGCTGCTTGAGTTTCGTATCGATCCCGCCACGGGCAACTCTCGCCTCACTGCCGTGCGCTATCGTTTTCCCGATCCGCAGGACGATGTCATCAGTTATGGCGGCTACACGCCCAGGCCCATCTTCTTTCCTCATGACATGATTCCCGTTGGCTCGCACGGTGGTATCACTCCCGCGCAGACCTTCTACCATGATGGCCACCAGTACTTCACCGATTCGTATAACACCTACTGGTATAACCAGACGACGGTGACTACTCTCTGGATTTTGGAGGACGGGATCTGCCGGCCGATCGCCAGCGCAGGGTGGGTCGGAGCCATGGGAACTCCACATCACTGGACGACGCTCGATCAACCGGAGATCCGCCGTCGTATCCCACAAGGCAATCCCGACCAGACCTTCTTTATCTGGACCGATCGCAATCACGATCACGCCGTCCAGCCGGACGAGGTTCAGTTTATCCGCCCCGCTGTGCCTGGCTCGGCGGGCGTAGTTTTTCAGCCCGATCTCTCGATCATCAGCGGTGGCCCGTACCATCTGCCGACAGCGTCGATTGACTCAGCGGGCGTTCCGGTCTTTGATCTGAGCCAGCTCAAGCTCGTCTCCAGGACCCCAGCTACGGGTGACGTCGCGCTCAGTCCGGATGGCTGGTTCCTCGCCGGTATGAGCGGCTACAAGGATGGTCAGTTGCGTTGGACGCTGCCGACGCACGCCTCTTCGGTTCCACCGGTGGGTCCCGGCGATATCCAGGATCCCAAGCGCATGCTGGGATATCCGGTGCGTCCTGCTGCGGGCGACGCGGGCTACCTCGTCGCTCGCTACTCATACATGGGGGAGATCTATATCTACACCGTCGATGGTCTGCTCGTTGCGACCCTCGGCGGCGATACGCGTCAGTCTCCCTTTTGGCCTTATCCTCGGCAGGCGCGTGGCATGGAGATCTCCGGGCTCAGCTTCGAGGCCGAGCAGTTCTGGCCCTTCATGTTTGGTGAAGATGATGGCAATGTTTACCTCGCTGTAGGGAAGTGGCATACCTCCATCGTGCGCCTTGACGGGCTCGACTCCATCCAGCGCGTCGATCTTGGCTTCATCGACGTCAGCAAGGAAGAGCTGCGGATGGCCGCACGCCTGCGCGAGGAGTCGCATTCGCGTGAACGACTGATGTCCGAGGTGCAGGTGCACCCTATGGCGCAGCCGACTTCCGCGTCAGCCGATGCGTGGCCCGCGAAGGACTGGGCCTCTATCGACAAGAGCTCCTCCTTCCAGCTCGGTACGGATGGCACGAGCCTCGTCGTCGCCCTGCGCACAGAGCAGCCAGATCTTCTTCGAAATTCAGCAGCCGAGTTCCCGTTCGCCTTCACGCAGGGTGGCGGCATCGATCTGATGCTGCGTGCGATTGGTCCCAGCGATGATCGACACGCCGCAGTCGGCGACCTTCGCCTCTTCGTCACGCGCCGTAATGGAAAGTTGCTCGCGGTGCTTTACCGTCAGAAGACGGGGACGCCCGGCAACCATGTCACCTTCTCATCCCCCATTGGTGAGGTTGATTTCGCCGATGTCGAGGACGTCAGCGATCACGTCTCACTCACGGCCCATGGAGGCTTCTACGAGTTCTCCGTGCCACTGTCGCTTCTCGGCGTCGATCCCTCTGCTGGCAAGACATACCGCGGCGACGTTGGCCTTGTGCTTAGCGATGGCAACCGTGCTCAGGCTCGCGTGTACTGGCACAATAAGGCAGATGCCATGACGGCGGATGTTCCCAGCGAAGCCCGATTGAATCCCAGCCAATGGGGATTGTTCCGCTTCTGAAGGAGAATGCCAGTGCTGACAGGCCGCATACGATGCCTCGCTTCGACACAGGATGTATGTGGTGAGGGCTGCGTCTGGCACCCTGAACAGAACCTTGTGTTCTGGACAGACATCAACCGCGGCCTGCTTCATTGCTACTCGCTCACGAGCGAAGCTGTGGAGACCTGGAGCTTCGATCAGCCCGTGACAGCCGTCCTGCTCACGACGCAGGACAATCTCCTCGCGCTCGTGCTTGGAGGCCGCATCGTCCTTTGGGATACAACGGCGCATCGCGAGACCGCCGTGCTCTTCCGCCTGCCTGGCTGGCCCCGCGTGCGCTGCAATGATGCCCGGGTCGATCCTGCAGGCGTGCTCTGGTTCGGCACCATGGAGAACAATGTGCGCGCCGACGGAACGACGGCGGAGGTAACCGCTTGGGAGGGCGCGCTCTACTCGTTAGCGTCCGGCGGAACTGTGACCCAATGGCGCTCCGGCTTTGGCATTACCAACACCATCGTCTGGTCTCCCGGTGGGGAGACGATGTACTTTGGCGACACGCTCGCCAACTGCATCTATCGAGGAGCCTTCGATTCCGTCAGGAGTCGCCTCGAAGGCGGCGAGACCTTCTTTGCTGGTTTTCCCCGTGGTCTACCCGATGGTTCCGCCATCGATGCTGAAGGATATCTTTGGAACTGCCGCTACGGCGGTAGCTGCATCGTGCGCGTGGCCCCGAATGGCTCGATCGACCAAATCATCGAGACACCTGTGCTGAATCCCACAACCTGCTGCTTCGCTGCGATGGACGCGAGCACGCTGCTGCTGTTCACCTCCGCGGGTGGGGTCGCAGCCAAGGACGGAGCGGAAGGCTCGCTCTTTTCGCTAGAGACGCGTATGCATGGCCTGCTGAGCACGCGGCTTCGCCTATAACCGCACCGCAAGCTGCGCCAGCAGACCCCCGTCCGCACGGTACGAGGCTCCCGTAATAAATGAGGCCTTCTCACTCAAGAGAAACGCGATCAGGTTGGCAATCTCTTCCGCATGCGCCACGCGCCGGAGTGGATGGCTGTCTCCCCATTGCTGCAGCGTCTGCTCGAGCGCAGCCACCCCGCCAAACCGTTCTGCCGACGATCGCACCATCGGCGTATCCACCGTTCCGGGCAACACTGCATTCACGCGGATGTTGTCCTTGGCATGATCGACAGCCATCGCGCGCGTTAATGCCTCGAGTGTCCCCTTGCTGGCCGCGTAGGCTGCGACGCCTTCCTGGCATGCCAGCGCCTGTACCGACGACACCAGCACGATAGCGCCCCCGCGACGTATCTCAGGGATCGCCGCCTGACAGGCGAGGAACGCGCCCCGTGCATTGATCGCCTGCACGAGGTCGTACTCCGCCACCGGCGTTTCCACGACGGAGCCATAGTGCTGGATCCCTGTGCTGTAGACAAGCCAGTCAAGCGGCCCAGTTTCCGTGGCACAGCGAACAGCAGCCCGAACCTGGACCTCTTCACATACATCGCATTCGATGTACATGCTTGTGGCCGTATCCTGCCCGACCGGGCGGCGGACATCCGCAATCGTCACGGTCGCTCCCTGGGCCGCCAGGATCGCCGCCGTTGCTTGTCCAATGCCCGACGAGCCGCCGAAGATGAGCGCGTTCTTATTCCGGGTGTCCTGCATTCTGTCCCACCTTCGCAAGCAGTCGTTCCGCCATGGAAAAGGCTCCGCGCAACTCCGCAAGGCCACGCAAACGTCCTACGGCCGGATACCCCGGCGCTGCACCTCGTTCCACGTCGTTGAGCAGTTCCTGCCCATGATCGGCACGGAAGGGTAGTCTTCGATCATCACCCGAGAGTTGGCGCCGCCGGCTCTCTCGGACAACTTCGATCACGAGAGCGATCAGGTCCGCATCTCCCTCCAGGTGAGCCGCCTCGAGGAACGACTCAATCCCGCCAAGACCCGTGTCTCGTTGCGTGGAACGGAGATGCAGAAACCCAATCCCGGCAGCGAACTCCCTCAGCATGGCCAGCAAATCATTGTCGGCACGGACGCCGAGCGCTCCTGAGCAGAAGGTCAGTGAGTTTGCCTCACTCTCGTACTGATTGAGAATCCAACGCAGATCATCGGCCGTACTCACCACTCTTGGCAAGCCGAGCAATGGACGAGGCGGATCATCGGGATGAATGCACAGCCTCACGCCGCACTCATCCGCTACAGGGCCAACGCACTTCAGGAAATCACGAAGGGTACCGCGGAGGTCCTCGCGCGTTAGCCCCTGATAAGCCTTTAGAGTCTCCGTGGTGCTTTCCAGTGTCAGGCGCTGATGACCTCCCGGGAGGCCATCGAGGATCGTCTGTCTCAGCGCCGTCTGCTCCTCAATGGACAACGCCGCGAAGTACTCCTTGGCTTCCGAGCATGCCTGCTCGCCCCAATCTCCGACGGCGCCCTCGCGACGCAGCATAAAAAGATCGAAGGCTGCGAACGACCGGGCATCGAACCTGGTGGTATAGCCTCCGTTCGGTGCAGGCTCGCGCAGGTGAGTCCTCGTCCAGCTGAAGAGCGGCATCCAGTTGTATGCGATCGTGTGCAGTCCACAGTGGGCAAGATTGCGGATCGATTGTGCGAAGTTCTCCACGTCCTGCTGCCATCCCGCAGCGCGCGTCTTGATCCGCTCTGTTACCTCCAGGCTCTCGACGACGGTCCACTCCAGCCCCGCTGTGCGCACCTCAGCCTGGCGCTTACGAATGGCATCTGGAGGCCAGACCATACCTGCTGGTACGTCGTGCAGGGCCGTCACGACGCCAACGGCGCCCGCCTCTCTGGCGTCTCGCAATGTGACACGGTCCTCAGGACCGAACCAACGCCACGTCTGCTCTAGCAATCTCTTGTCCTCTCCAAATGTGCATCGTCTGGACCCGATGCGGTGCGCCTCTTCGTTGCGTGTTAAGGAGGCTTTGCGGTAACGTTCCGGTGCGCCTCCCGGGAGCCGGGTGGCATCGTGTCAACAGTTTCCCGATGCTACGGCGCAGGAACGTCACTTGAAACAGTTGTCTAGCCATAGACGCAGCGTTTCGCATCATGAGACGCTGCGGAAAGATCAAAGCCGTACACAACGGACGGTACCGATGCCGGTTTGGAGAAGCGAATGAAGTCGCCATCAAAGGGTGCGCACAGTGTGAACGGGACAAAACGTGGATACACGATTCAGGCGGTGGTGCGCGCCGCGTCCATCCTCAACGCCTTTCAGTCCACGTCGGAAGTTCTCGATCTGCGCGACGTTGCAGCGCGCGTTGGACTTCACAAAGCGACGACCTTCCGGCTGCTCGAGACCCTCGTCGAGACCCACCTTCTCGAAAGGGCAGGAAAGCAGGGTTACCGTTGCTGCATTCAGCCTGCGCGCACGAAGCGCTTCCGCATTGGTTATGGTTCGCAGACCAGCCTGCTTCCGTTTACCGCCACGGTGAGCGATAGCCTGGTTGTAGCAGCCAACGCAGCCAACGTGGATCTGATGGTGTTGAACAACGGCCTGAGCCCTCGAATCGCACTCCAGAACGCGGATGCGTTCGTATCCGAAAAGGTCGACCTCGTCATCGACTCTCAGATCAACATTGGAGTGGCGGCACAGATCGCAGTCAAATTTTCAGAGGCCCGGATCCCTTTCATCGCGCTTGATATCCCGCACCCCGGAGCGATTTATTTCGGAGCTGATAACTACAAGGCTGGGCGTATCGCAGGCCGCCACCTTGCTCGATGGTCTGCAAAGAACTGGAAGAGCGGACCGGAGCAGATCATGCTCCTCGGTGTCGATGCCGCGGGTCCACTGCTCAACGCGCGATTGACGGGCGTCCTCGATGGGATCAACGAAGTCAGCACCTTCGGTCACAACATCCCGGCGCATCATTACGACACCAAAGGCGGCCAGTTCGAAGCCACGCTTGATATCGTCCGGCGTCACATTCGGCGGAGGAGGCCGGAACGGGCGCTCATCGGCGCTGTCAATGACTCCACAGCGCTGGCGGCGTTGCAGGCCTTCCGCGAAGCGGGCATCGAGCGTGCCTGCGCGATTGCCGGCCAGGATGGAAGTCTTGCTGCGCGTGAAGAGATGCGGCGCACCTCTTCACGCCTGATCTGCTCCGTCGCTTACTTTCCCGAGTCCTACGGCGAGAGGGTGATCCGTCTGGCGCTGGATGTCCTAAAGCATAAGCCGGTTCCCCCCGCAGTCTTCGTTCAGCACGAACTGCTGACGGCGCAGAACGTCGACAAGGTCTACCCCAATGACACCTGGATGAAGTCTCCCCCGGAACGGCTTTGAACGCGAAAATGCGATGAATGTGGGGCGTTCTCCATTTCATGGCACGAGACGAATGTCGCGCATTTGATAGCCGTACTCTGTCCTCCAGGGCGGATCCGTATACGGCAATTCACGCTTGAAAATGGCCGAAACGGTGCGTGAGGGCGATGTTCGTGGCTGTGCGGTGTGTATCACAATGCGAGACGTATGTCGGATCACATTTTGACAGATCTCGACCATTGACACCCTCTTTGGCCAGCAACTACAAAGCTGCTCGATTCGGTCAGCCAACAATCTTCCAGTTTGGCGACCGCAGCACGTGGTTTCGTTTCTCTTGGAGGCTTCATGCAAGTTCGTAAGCAGTGGTGCAGCAAGGCATTCCGGAACGCGTTGTCGAGCAGATGGCATGCTTTGACAAGCGTAGCGTGTGTTGTTCCCTGGGTGTTTTGCGGCGTCACCATCATGATGTTCATGTGTGCGATGGGTGTCTCTGCGCAGACTGGGCAAGGTGCCATTGGCGGGACTGTCCATGACAAGTCTGGTGCGGTCGTCTCCGGAGCAGAGGTAGATGTTGTTAGCCAGGCAACGGGAGTCAAGCAGAGTACGACGACGAATCGAGATGGATTGTTCGAGGTGCAGTCCCTCAATCCAGGGCTCTATGAAGTGGTCGTGCAGAAGGAAGGCTTTGAACGCACGACGACGAAGGCCGTCAATGTATCCGGCGTCGGCACCACGCCGCTCGACATCGGTCTGACTGCTGGCGCGGTAACGGCATCGATTACGGTGACTGCCGACGCTGACCTGCTCAACAAGACGGACTCTAACGTCACCACCACGGTAGACCACGCTATCGTCGAGAATCTGCCCTACCCCGAACGCAGCTCTCTGGAAGCGGCACTTCTTGTGCCCGGCGTAGTTGGAGACCCATTGCAGCCCGGTGGTATCTCTACAGAGAATCCTGGCGCCTACACAAGCTACGTGACGCCCGGCGCCGGCATCGTCGTGGGAGGCGCGCCTCCTGGGACGAGTTCTATCGTTGTGGATGGCTCCGACGTGACGCAGCCCAGTCTCGCCCGGACCGGTGTCAACCTATCCGGCCGCGAGGTGCAGGAGACAACCGTCATCGTCACCGGGCTCTCCGCCAAGTACGGAAGAACCGGAGGTGGCGTCATCGTCCAGAGCAGCACTGCGGGCACAAGCCGGTATCATGGGGCCGTCACCTACAGTCACACGGATCCTTATTTCAACGCGTTCCCCGACGGCAACACGGCCCCGAGTGCATTGCATGAGAACTTCTACGGGTTCTATCTCGGCGGCCCGATATGGTTGCCAAAGATCTATCCGCACAAAGACAGAACGTTCTTCTTTATCGGCGGTGAGCCCGCGCGTCTGCAGAACGCGTTCGGCTTTCGTGGCATTTTCCCCACCCCCGATGAGCTCGCCGGCCATCTCCAAAACTCTTTGACGCTGCTGAATCAGAGCATCCTCAAGAGCTCGGGCTACGCGGCTGCCCTCGCAGCGCCGCGCATCGGCGCGATCAATTACCAGTCCACCACGAATGCAAACGGCTTTCCGAATGGACCATATGACAGCTCGCAGATTCGCGCCGTGGCGAATAACGACGTCTCGTCACAGCTCGCACAAAACCCCTTCGCTCAATTTGTGCTCTCCCAGTTTCCAACGCCGAGCAATCCCGGTCCTTACGTCAAGTTCGACAACTCCCAGGCTACGCCGCAGAACGACGGTACCAATGCAACCTACAAACGCGGCGTTCTAAATACGGACAATCGCTACTCGATCCGCATCGATCAACACTTCAACGATAGCAATCAATTCTTCGTTCGCTACACGGTCATACCAGTGGGTGCTGCTCGCTTCTTTGCGGTCGCCCCCTCCAATCCGCTGACGATCGTCCCCACGGATTCTGCTGCCACACATGACATCGCGCTGGGATACACGCACGTGTTTTCGAGCGACATCGCCAACAACTTCCATTACTCGTTCATGCGGGTCAATCAGCAGAGGCTCGCGCCTCCCAGCACACGCTCGAAGGACTACGCGGCGGCGTATGGCCTCACGCCGGCGTCCTTTGGCTATGGCTTTCCCAGTCTTGGCAACCTGAATGCTAACGGCGTCTCCTACACCATGCAGATGGGCCTCTCCAATGCGGCGATTCAGATCGACCAGAACTTCATTGCAGGGGATGATCTGACGTGGACTCACAATCGCCATCTCTTCCAGTTCGGTGGTGAGGTGCGCTGGATGCAGTCGAGCCAGTACGACCTCGGTGGCGCCACAGGTGGCCGCTATACCTTCTCTGCGGCGCAAACGAATAATGGTTCCACGGGAGGCGCACCGCTGGCGACCTTGATCCTGGGCACAATCTCCACCTTCACCAACACGCCCGTCGAAGTCCCCGGTTACTACCGCTGGCGCTACTACGCGGGGTACTTCCAGGATGATTGGAAGATCCTGCCGAACTTCACGATCAACGCCGGCCTGCGCTATGAGCTTGAGACCCCGAGGATGGAGAAGTTCAACAACCAGGCATACGTTCGTCTGAACACTGCTGGCAACCTCAACGGGCTCGCGACATCCACCGCGCTCTGCTTTTCTGGAGCCTGCGGCAATCCTAAGTCACTGTGGCCGATTAACTACGCGGGCTTCGAGCCGCGCGTTGGCTTTGCATACTCCCCAACGCAAAAGACCACAGTGCGAGCTGCGTACACACTGCAGCGCCTTCCGTTGACGGGCTATGAAAATATCCCCGATCCTGACTTCAACGTTGCATCGCAGGCGGTGGGGAACCAGAGTGGTGGCGTGACCGCAAACTCGACGGTCAACTACATCACAAATCCGGTCGGTACGCTTACGTCGGCGTATACGGCGCTCAACGGAAATCGAGGGCCGATCCTTTATTCCAACGGCCTCGCGCCGATCTACGTCAATCAGAGCAGCAAGGTGCCCTACACGCAATTCTGGTCTCTCACCGTGCAGTACCAACCAGCGGCGCGAACCGTGCTTCAAGCTTCCTATAACGGAGCCAAGGGCACCCATCTTATGGGCGCGTTCGGCAGTGCGGGATATGAGAGCTCGCTGAACATCCCGGATCTGGGGACGGTTATCAACGCAATCCAAACGCATCAGAACCTTGGCGCATCGGCACCGAATCAATGGGGTATCACCCAGAACGGAGCTCTGGTCTCTGAGACGGGACTCCAACTGCTGAATCCCTATCAGAACTTCTTCAACCAGTCGATCAACGAGGCTTACCCACGCGGCGGAACGATGGAATATAACGGGATGTACCTGAGCGTGAACCAGCGCGTCGGTGCTGGCCTGTCCGTGCTCGCGAATTACACGTGGTCCAAGACGCTCGACAATGTTCCCGATACGAACACGGGAGCGAGCGGCGGTGGATTTGGCTACGTGCTTCCTCAGAATCCGCGTAGTCCCTACAGCGACTGGTCGGTAGCGAGTTTCGACCAGGCAAGCCGGCTCAAGGTTGGTTACACCTACGATCTGCCGACGGGAGAAGGTCATTGGCTTAGCCTGCATAACCATGTTCTCGATAACCTGATTGGACAAATCTCCACTTCGGGCATTGCAACCTACGCGGACGGCCTGCCAAACTCGGTTGTCCTGGGCACGGTGGGCTATTTCGTGTCCGTAACCCCTACGGGAGTGAATGGTTGTACAGCGAGTGCTGCTAATAAGTACTGCACCGCGAATGCGCTCCCGACGGGCTACACGCTGCGTCCCAACATTGTTCCCGGGGTTCCGCTACTCAACAAGAATTGGAAGACGAATGCCCTGAACTCGAACTTCACTCCGTATCTGAATCCAGCGGCCTTCTCCGTACCTGGCTCGCTGAACAACCCCCAGCTGGGGAACGCACCGCGTCTGCTCTCCAATGCGCGCTCCCCAAGGGAGGCCTTGTTCGACATGCGTTTCAGCAAAGGCTTCAAGATCAGCGAGCGATATGATCTCAAGATCACAAGTACGTTCGTGAACGCGTTCAACCATCCCGTCTATTACGGTGTGAATCACTCGCTGCTGAGTTCGAACACAGTCTCCAATGTAACCGGAACGGTGACTCCTGTGGCAACGGCGAACTTTGGTCAGTTCAACCAGTCGCAGACAGCAGGCATGTCCCGCGTCATCCTAATTGGAGGAGAGTTTACCTTCTAACTCGTAGGGATGCGGGGCATCTCATGTCCCGCATTCTGCGTGGCATGTTATTGGCTCGCGTTTGGGCAGTGTAGCCCGATAGTTGCAGCAAGAGAATGGCGCAGTGATCGAGATGAAACCGTAGCCATTGAGGATAGTACGGATGGAAGATGCACGATAAGAGGGGCTCCGCAACAAGCCACCACGTTCGTTGCCCGGCGCTGCGCGGCTTCATCGCTACGGCATGCATCATCGCAGGAATGGTTGGAACGGGTGCAGCGCAAGAGCGAGTCACCGACCCGCTGCGGTTGGTTGATCCCCGTATCGGAACAGCTCACGACGGCCAGACCTATCCCGTCGTTGGGATGCCGTTCGGCATGACCGGCTGGACGCCGGAGACGCGCAGTACAGAGGCGAAGTGTATCGCACCGTACTACTACAACGATGCGAGGATCACCGGCTTTCGCGGGAGTCACTGGCTGAGTGGGAGCTGCACTCAGGACTACGGCAGCGTGACGATCATGCCCACGGCAGGGGAGCTGAAGGTTGATCCGGACCAGCGTGCGTCACGCTTTCAGCATGCCTCTGAGATCATGTCGCCGGCCTACTACTCAGTTCATCTTGACGACTCCAACGTCACGGTGGAGCTCACCGGTACAACGCGCGCCGGCATGATGCGAATCTCGTTTCCACCTGGTGGTCCCCGAAACCTCATCATCGAACCGAACGTGCATCCGGGCCAGGGATTCATTGAGGTTCGACCGGGCGTGCACGAAGTCGTCGGATTCAACCCCGTTGTTCGCATGTATCAGGGGGAGGGGAAGCCGGCAGGCTTCAGTGGCTACTTTGTGATGCGACTCCAGGACCCGATGGTGGAGTTCGGCACCTGGTGCGATGGTGTGATCTCGAAGGCCTCTCAGCAGCACGGTGCGGGGTGCCAACGCCTGGGAGCTTATGTGAAGTTGCAACCGGGCGCATCTGCGACGCGGCCCGTCGTCGTTCGCATTGGAACATCGTTCACGAGTCTGGCCGAAGCCGAGCGCAATCTCTCCACGGAGGAGCCCGGATGGGACTTCGATGTCGTTCGCGCACGCGCCGAGGCGGCATGGCGACATCATCTCGCGCGCATTGAGGTTCAGGGGGGAACCTCTGCCGAGCAGACCACCTTTTACACCGCCCTGTTTCATGCCTCACTTGCTCCGCGCATCGTGAGCGACGCCGATGGTACATACAACGGGTTTGCGAATGACGGGCACCTGCGCCACACGGCGCGTGGCACCGACTACTACGATGACTTTTCGTTGTGGGACACCTTTCGAGCACTTCATCCACTGCTCACGATATTGGATCCGCATCGTGATGGGGAGATGATGCAGAGTCTCGTGCTCAAGGGGGAACAGCGCGGCTTCCTTCCCATCTTCCCTACCTGGAACAGCTATACCTCCGAGATGATTGGCGATCACTCGGTGGCGGTGATGTATGACGCCTACGCGAAGGGAATTCGCAATTTCGATATTCGCGAAGCATACCGGCTTGTGCGCCAAAATGCATTCATCACGCCACCCCACGATCAATACGTGGACGGCAAGGGGCGACGAGCCCTGACCTCGTACGAGAAGTACGGCTACATACCGCTTGAGGACCAGGTTCAGGATGCGTATCACCCACGGGAGCAGGTATCCCGGACGCTCGAGTACGCGTATGACGACTACGTCGCGGCGCAGTTCGCGGCAGCGCTCGGACACAAGGACGACGCGGCGATTCTGTTTCAGCGATCGGCAAGCTGGAGGAATGTCTTCGATCCCGAGACGAGGTTTGTGCGGGGGCGACATGCGGACGGCTCGTGGATCACGCCGTTTGATCCGGCCATGGCGGCGACCTACGTCACAGAGGCCAATCCGTGGCAATATACGTTCTTTGTACCCCATAACGTTGAAGGACTGATGGAGGCTGCTGGCGGCAGCAGCGCCCTTATCGCGAAGCTTGATGGCCTCTTCGACGCGGGCCTCTATGACCAGGGCAACGAGCCCAGTCACGGCATCGCGTATCTGTATAACTTTGCGGGCTCTCCGGAGAAGACGCAGGAGCGAGTTCGAGGGCTCTTGAAGACACAGTTCGGCCCTCGCCCTGATGGGCTCCCTGGCAATGACGATGCCGGTCAGATGTCCGCATGGTATGTCCTCAGCGCGATGGGCTTTTTTCCGGAGTGTCCTGGCAAGCTCGATTACAGCATTGGTTCGCCTCTGTTCACTCGAATTGTGATTCATCTTTCGAATGGAAGGCGCTTCACAATTGCGGCGCCATCAAACTCGGTCGAGCGGATCTATGTGCGGTCTGTGCAGCTCGATGGTCACCCGCACCCGGGCTGGACCTTCACCCATCGTGACATCGTCCGCGGCTCGAAGCTGAGCCTGGAGATGATAGCCGCCAGGCCTTCGCCGCAGGAGAAAGAATGAATCGACGACACTTCCTCAAGTCCACGGGCTTCGCAGCAGGAGCAGCACTCATTGGTTCCACGCCGCAGGGTCACGCGGAGCCTGATTCGCAAAATGCAGCAATTGGTGTGCCGCGGCACATCCCGATCAATCGCGGCTGGCTCTTTCATCCTTCAATTGCAGTCGGAGATACCGATCCGAACTTCGACGACCGCGAGTTCACTGCCGTCGTATTGCCGCATACCAACAAGGTTCTTCCCTGGCACGGATTCGACGACACGGAGTATGAGTTCGTCTCCACGTACCGTCGTCATTTCCGTCTTCCTGCTGCTGCTCGTGGCAAGCGCGTGTTCGTTGATTTTGAAGGGGCCATGACAGCAAGTGCCGTCTGGATCAACGGTCACGCGCTGGGCGAATACAAGGGTGGTTACACACCGTTCTCCTTTGAGCTCACCACGTACCTGCGTTGGGATGATCCCAACGTGCTTGTCGTGCATCTCGATTCAACCGAACGCAAGGACATTCCTCCGTTCGGCTATGAGGTCGACTACATGACCTTCGGCGGCATCTACCGCGAGGTCAATCTGCGTGTCGTCCCAGACCTGTTTCTGGAGAATATTGTGGCTCGCGCGATCGACCCGCTCAGCGCGACACCTTCGCTGGCGGTGGAGAGCTTTTTCGAAAACCTCAAGAGCGAATCTGGAGTTGCGCTTGAGGTGGAGCTTCGCGATGGAGATCGGAGTGTTGCCCAGGAAAGCGCAGCGTTGGCCATCAGCATCGGAGCTACGGGGGCGCCATCACAGGTTGTACGGCTCGAACTCCCAACGGGGATCGAGTTGTGGGATCTTCGAAAGCCGAAGCTCTACACGGTACACGTTCGGCTGCTTCGGAATGGTCACGTGATTGACGAGGACTCACGGCGCATTGGCATTCGGGAGGCACGCTTCACGCCTGCAGGCTTTTCGCTCAATGGCCGCATCATCAAGCTGCGCGGGCTCGATCGCCATCAGACCTTTCCGTTCGTTGGACAGGCAATGCCGGCCCGGGTGCAGCGGCGAGATGCCTACGTCCTGCGTCACGAATTGAAATGTAACATCGTCCGCACTTCGCATTACCCGCAGTCGCGCCACTTCCTCGATGCCTGTGATGAGCTAGGCCTTATGGTGCTCGAAGAGATCCCTGGCTGGCAGCACATTGGCGATAAAGACTGGCAGGATGTCTCGGTGGACAACGTTGCGCGCATGATTCGCCGCGACTGGAACCATCCATCGATCATCCTCTGGGGAGTGCGCATCAACGAGTCGAAGGACGATCACGACTTCTATGTGCGCACTAACGCCGCAGCGCATGCTCTCGATACGACGCGCCAAACTGGAGGCATTCGCTCCAATCTTCATTCCGAACTGCTCGAGGACGTCTATACCAATAACGATTTTGGCTTCCCGTTGCAGCCGCCCGTCGCACCTCTGTATCTGAATACCGAATTTGTGGGTCACACGTTTCCCACCCGCTCTACGGATAACTCCGCGCGTCAGCGAGAGCATACTCTGCGCCACGCGAGGATCCATGATCAGATTGCGTCGGATCCAAAGTACTCCGGGGGGATTGGCTGGTGTGCCTTCGACTACAACACGCACTTCAACTTTGGTAGTGGCGATCGCATCTGCTATCACGGCGTATCCGATATCTTCCGTCTGCCCAAGGCCGCTGCCGGATTCTACAAATCCCAATGCGATACGGACGAAGAGATTGTGCTCGAACCCGCATTCCATTGGGCCCGGAATGATGAAGACACTGGCTTCACGACTGCCCTCATCTGCTCAAACTGCGACCACGTAAAGCTGTTCCTCGACAGCGGCAACGGGTTTCAGCAGATCGCAGAGGCGAATCCCGACAGGGAAGAGTTCCCACATCTCCGCTACCCTCCGTTTTCGGTGTTGCTCGAAAAAAGCGCTATTCGCAATTGGGGAGACCTACGCATCGAAGGCTTTCTCCAAGGGAAGCAAGTCATCTCGAAGAGTTTCTCCGGTCGCGGCGTCGATCGACGCTTTGAGCTCGCGGCGGACGACCACACACTCATCGCAGACGGTGCTGACTGTACGCGCGTTGTTTTCCGTGTGACCGATGAGTTTGGCGCCATCCGTCCCGTCGCCAACGATCCCATCCAGTTCGAGATCACGGGCCCGGCAACGCTTATCGGGGACAATCCTTTCTCGCTCGTCGGTGGCACTGGCGCTGTGTGGATCCGCGCGCAGGAACGACCCGGCAAGGTCGTTCTCAAGGCAAAGCATCCTCGCCTGGGCACACGCGAAGTCGAGCTTACGTTCGCTGCTGCGAGTATGGAAATGTTATGAGAACACGCGGGTGCGGCATGAAGCATTCCAATGATGGCAAGAAAGCCGCGGCGGTCTCGTCGCTTTCACTTAGGAGATAATTTCTATGTTCAGCGTGTTCTCGCAGCGTGCTTCCTGCGTCCTGTTCGCACTTTCGGCCATCACCCAGTTCGGTTGTGCGCAATCGGATCTTGCGCCACGTCCGCCGATGGGTTGGAATAGCTGGAATCACTTCTATCAGCATGTGACGGACGCCGACGTGCGTGCGGCAGCGGATGCCATGGTTGCCAATGGCATGCGCGATGCCGGCTACGTGTACGTCAACATTGACGACGGCTGGCAAGGAACACGCCGCCCGGACGGAACGATTGAAAGCAATAATCGCTTTCCAGATATGAAGGCTCTAGCCGACTACGTGCACGCGCGCGGTCTGAAGCTGGGAATCTATTCCTCGCCTGGACCCAGAACCTGCGCGAAGTTCGAAGGGAGTTATGGCCATGAGGCACAGGATGCGAAGACCTATGCCTCTTGGGGCATCGATTATCTCAAGTATGACCTATGCAGCTTCGGTGACGTCCTGACCAAGGCCGGCAATGGAGACCAGTCCTCGCCCGCGGCATTTGCTGCCCAGCGAGATGCCTATCGCAAGATGCACTACGCTCTTGTTGCCACGGGGCGCCCCATCGTCTTCAGCCTTTGTCAGTACGGCATGAGCAATGTCTGGGAGTGGGGCCCCAAGGTCGGAGGCAATCTCTGGCGCACCACTGGCGATATCAGCGACAAGTACGACCGCATGGCTCTCATTGGTTTCTCACAGGCCGGCCTCTCGCGCTTCGCGGGGCCTGGTCATTGGAATGATCCCGATATGCTTGAAGTGGGAAATGGTGGCATGTCGCTCGACGAATACCGAACCCATATGAGCCTCTGGGCCATCCTTGCCGCGCCCCTACTTGCTGGCAATGATCTCAGCCAAATGAAGCCTGAACATCTGGCCATCCTCGAGAACAAAGACGTCATCGCCATCGATCAGGATGCTCTCGGCAAACAAGGGGATCGTTTCTCGGCAGTCGGCCCGTATGAGATTTGGACCAAGCCCTTGACGCGCAATCGCATGGCCGTTGCATTGTTCAACCGGGCTGAACTGGCTCACACCGTCGAGGTGAACCTTCGTCAGCTTGGAGTGCCAACCGGCGCAACGATCCGCGACGTGTGGACGGGTAGGGAGATGCAGGATAGCGAGACCCTCAATCCTATCGTTCCCAAGCACGGCGTCGTACTTCTCCTGATCTCGCGATAGCCGAACAACAAGGAGTTGGCTGGGTGTTTCTTACCAACCTCCGCCGAGGGCAATATAGAGCTGCACGAGGGAGTTGGCTTGTTGTTCGCTCGCCTGGGCGAGGTTGACTTGTGCATCATATAGATCTGTATCGGTGGTGAGGACTTCCAGGTAGCTGGTGTTGCCTCCGGCATAGCGAAGGCGAGCGAGTCGCACTGCTTCGGCGGCAGATGAGACGAGGCGAGCTTGCTCCTCGCGATGGATCTGCGTCTGCTGATATGCCGTGAGTGCGTTGGATGTGTCCCTCAGGGCCCCCAGGACTGCCTTCTGGTACTGCGCGACCATCTCTTGTTGCTCGGCCTGCGAGTACTTATAGTTACTCCGAATGCGGCCACCTTCGAAGATCGGTTGTGAGAGCGAGCCTGCAGCGTACCAGTACGCATTCTTGCCTGAGAAGATGCCTTGCAACTGGTTACTCGCGGCACCACCCATGGCGGTAAGCGAGATCTGAGGGAAGAACTGTGCCTTGGCGACACCGATCCTCGCATTGGCTGCGATCAGCGCCGCCTCGGCCTGGCGTACGTCGGGCCGGCGTTCGAGTAGGTCCGACGGCAATCCCGTGGGCACGTTTGCAGGATGGGGCTGGTCGTCAATATTGCTGCCGCGATCAACGTCTTCCGGCGTGTGGCCGAGAAGGATACTGATGGCGTTTTCCTGCGCCGCGATCTGTTGCCGAAGTACAGGCATGTTGGCTCGTGCCGCGTGCAGCAGCTCTTCCGCCTGGCTGGTGTCAGCCCTCGAACCCGCGCCATAGTTCTCGAGGGACTGTGTCAGTGTGAGCGATTGCTCGCGGGCCTGGATGGTGTTCTGTGTGATTGCGAGTTGTGCGTCGAGGCTTCGAAGCTGAAAGTAGCTTGTTGCGACGTCCTGAATTAATGTGGCGCGTGTGGCGCGTTGCGCCCACTCTGACTGAAGCAGCTCTGCGCGAGCCGCCTCGGTTTGTCTGCGATACAGCCCCCAGAAGTCGAGGTTCCATGCGGCCGAGGCACTGAAGCCGCCACCGCGGATGAAGTCGTTCTTGCTCCCGTCAGAGTTGCTTGGGGCAAGTCCTGCGGGGAGCTGCAAAGCGGAGAAGCTGCCGCCTGCGCCGAGTGTTGGGAGCTGTTGCGAGCGGACCACCCCAACCTGGGCCTGGGCCTCAAGCACTCGTTGCGCCGCGACCTTCAAATCGAGATTGTTCGCTAGAGCTTCCGCAATGAGCTTCTGCAGGGTCGGATCTGTGAAGACGCTTTGCCACTTCTGGTCTGCGACGGACGGCTCCTGGAGGCTTGCATGATCGATCGCTGGAGCGAGTGCTCCGCGAAAGGTCGGGGGGACGGCCGTAGCAGGACGCTGATAGTTAGGCCCAACTTCGCAGCCGGCGAGAGTAAGCACCAGCACGAAACCGGACAGTGCCAAGAATTCTCGGCTGACCCACCAAGATTTCCGAACAGCAATTGCATGCGGTGTGTGACTGGTCTTAACGGAGCTCGACATGTTGTCCCTCACTCAGGAGATCACTGGGGCTTGCTACGAGGGATTCACTGCCGGTCAGTCCTGCAAGGATCTCGATCTCCTTACCCAGATCCTTGCCAATTGTTACCGGTATGAAGTGAAGCTTGTTTGTAGAGTCAACCGTAACGACGTGCATGCCGCTGTGGTCGATCACGAGAGAGCTTGTGGGGATGATGAGCGATGCGCGCTGTTGGGACAGCGTGAAGTGCACCTGCGCATACATCCCAGGCAAGAGCGAACCGTCGCGATTGTCGACCTGTACTTCCGTGCGCATGGTGCGCGCCGCGTCGTTGAGGGCCGAAGCGTTGCGCGTGATGGTTCCTGTGTAAGTGCGTCCGAGGCGCTCTGTGACATTGATGTTCGCCGTCTGGCCATCGTGAATGTCGACGGCCTGAGACTGCGGGACATCCACATACACTCGCAGCGTGCTGCTCTGCGCGATACTGAACAAAGGCTTGCTGCCTGCGGATGCGGAGGCGTTTACGAGATCGCCACGCTCGACGTTGCGCTGCGTGATAACGCCATCAAATGGCGCCACGATCCGCTCGAAGCCCTGCATCTTCTCAAGACGCGCGACGTTCGCCTGGTTGGCCGCGACCGTGGCTTGAGCCGCCACGATATTAGCTTCCGAAGCGGTCACGTCAGCGAGCCGGGCGTTGTGACTTTGCACTGCGCTATCGACGATCTGCTGAGAGATTGCGTGCTCCTGGCCGAGTGGGATGTCACGCTCCTTGGTCAAGCGGGTAAGCTCTGCATTCGCCCTGGACTGCTCGAGAGAAGCTCGTGCCTGTAGGAGGGCAGCCTGGGATTGTGCGACCGTCGCACGAGCTTCGCTGAGCTGCTGGTCCAGCTCGGGGGATGAGATTACAGCGAGCACTTCGCCGGCGTGTACCCGTGTGCCGATGTCGACGTTGCGGCGATCGATGTAGCCATCGACACGCGCGAAGAGGTCCGCCGAGTACAGCGGTTCGATGTTGCCAGGCAGAGACAGGTCCGAAGTTGGTTCGCCACGAGTGGCGTGAATGATGGTTACGACGGGATGCGTGACCGGGGCCTGGGTCGTTGCCGCCAGAGCTTCGCGATGGCTGATGACGCGAGGAACTGCGCCGATGGCGACGAGGGCAAGGAGGACGACAACACCCACCCCGATCATCTTGATGTGGCCTCCTGACGTGGCCTGAGTGCGGTCGCGGGTGGGAGTCTTCTGTGTGCTGATCATGCGGCCTCCTGGGCTGAGCTGCGTTCGTGGATAAGGGTGAACATCAAGGGGACGAAGAAGAGTGTGGCGAAGGTCGCAACGCTGAGTCCGCCGATGACAGCGCGTGCCAGCGGGGCATTCTGCTCACCGCCTTCGCCGACGCCCAGCGCCATCGGCAACATGCCGATGATCATGGCGCATGCCGTCATGATGATGGGGCGCAGTCGAGTGAAGCCCGCAGTTACCGCGGAACGAAGCGGAGTTTCACCATTGGCTCGCAGCTCATTCGCGAAGGTAACCAACAGAATCGAGTTGGCCGTAGCCACGCCGATCGACATGATGGCCCCCATCAAAGAGGGGACGTTGAAGGTTGTGTGTGTGAGGAACAACGCCCAGACGATGCCGCAGAACGCACCAGGGAGGGCACAGATGATGATGAAGGGATCGAGCCAGCTCTGGTAGTTCACGACCATCAGCAGGTAGACGAGAAGTGCGGCGAACGTAAGGCCGATGCCAAGGCGGTTGAATGCCTCGTTCATGCTCTCTACCTGGCCGCGAACTACGATCTTCGTTCCGGGCGGGAGGTTTGCGCTCTCTTCCTTAACGATTCGGTCGACCTTTGCGGCTACAGAGCCAAGATCACTGTCCTGCGTGTTTGCATACACGTCATAAACGGGTGCTCCGTTGTGGTGATTGATGACCACGGGCATCACTGCCGGCTTCAGCGTGGCAATGTTGCCCAGGAGCTCCGTGCGGTTCGCAACGGTATGCAGCGGAATAGGCGTGTTCTGAAGAGCGTTGATGGAGTCGATGGTGTACTGCGGTGTCTGGGCGGCGACCGTATAGGTAATACCCATCTTCGGATCGAGCCAGAAGTTTGGCTGCACCGCAGCGCTCGAGCTCAGAGAGATATAGAGGCTGTTCGCCACGTCCTGTTGGGTAAGACCGAACTGCGCGGCACGGACGCGGTCGATGTCGAGATGAAGGTCTGGAGCATCGACGACCTGGTGCATGTGGACATCCACGGCGCCGGGGACCGTTGCCAGACGAGTGCGTAGCTTACGCGCGATGTCGTAGTTCGCTGGATCATATCCCTGAACCTGAATGTCGATGGGGGCGGGCAGGCCGAAGTTCAGGATCTGGGTAACCATGTCCGCAGGCTGGAAGAAGAACGTCTCGTCAGGAAACTTCCTGGTGAGAGCGGTGCGCAGCTGGCGGATGTAGCCCTCTGTGGAGTGATGCTTTGCGTTCAAAGCGATCAAGACTTCACCATCAGCGCTACTGATGGTCGACCCATCACCGAAGGCATAGTTGAAGGTTTCAGGCGTGAGCCCGATGTTGTCGAGCATCAACTCGGTCTCGTCTGCAGGGATCGTCTTGCGGATCTCATCCTCGACCTGACTGAAGATCACTTTGGTGCTCTCGATGCGTGTTCCCGGCCGGGCTCGGATGTGTAATTTAATTTGTCCTGCATCGACGCTGGGAAAGAAGTCACGGCCCACGAAGGGAACCAGCGCGAAGGCTGTGAGCATCAGGATCACGGAACCAGTGAGTGCGGCGCGGCGACTGGCGAGGAAACTCTCGAGTGCCGCGATGTAGTGGTTCTGCAGCCAGCTATACCCCTGGTTGAATCGCTGATTGATAACACGGAAGAGTGATGGGCCTTGAGGCTCAGCCGTCTCGCCGATATCGTTGCCTTCGAATTGGTGTTCCGCTCCGAGCAGGAAGTTGACCAGCACCGGCACTAGGGTCCGCGAAAGTACGTACGATGCGAGCATCGCAAAGACGACAGCCAATGCCATCGGGGTGAAGAGGAACTTCGCCGGGCCCGTGAGGAAGACGACGGAGACGAAGACGATGCAGATGGTGAGCGTCGATACGAGCGTTGGTGTCGCGATCTCGGAGGCACCGATGAGAACGGCCTCACGCAGAGACTGACCATGCATGTGTCTGTGGATGTTCTCGATGGTGACGGTTGCGTCGTCGACGAGGATGCCGATGGCGAGTGCGAGGCCGCCAAGGGTCATGGTGTTCATCGTCTCGCCAAGTGCGCTGAGGATGATGATGGAGCTCAGGATCGACAGCGGGATCGAGACCGCGATGATGAGCGTGCTGCGCCAGCTTCCAAGGAAGAGGAAGATCATGAGCGCTGTAAGAGAAGCGGCGATGAAGCCCTCGCGCAACACGCCTACGATCGAGGCCTTTACGAAGATCGACTGGTCAAAGAGCTCGGTGATCTTCAAGCCTTTGGGTGCCGCGGCGCGTGACGCTGGCAGGACGTCGTCCTTGATCTGCCGCACGATATCGAGCGTTGAGACGGAGCCGGTCTTCATGATGGTCAGAAGCGCGGCGGGCTTGCCATTGGCTCGGGCTACATTCTGCTGCACCGACCAACCATCGCGTACATGCGCCACGTCGCGCATGAAAACCATGGAGCCATTCACTTCCTTTACGGGAACGTCATTCAGTGAAAGGGCATCAATGGGGCTCGAGTTCGTGCTGACGGTGTACTCTGTGTTGGCAACCTTCGCTGTTCCTGACGGGAGCGTCACGTTCTGCGCATTGATCGCATTGGTGACATCGATTGGCGTGAGGCCCTTCGCTGTCAGTGCATTCTGGTCGAGGTCGACCATGATCTGGCGGGCGACGCCACCATAGGGCGTTGGGAGCAGGGTGCCTGGAACCTTGGTCAGTTGCTGGCGGACGCGGAAGAGACCGTAGTCGTAGATCTCTGATTCAGACAGCGTGTCACTCGATAGCGAAAGCTGAATGATTGGCACGGTCGACGCGCTGAAACGCAGGATCCACGGGGGATTTACACCGGGTGGCATACGAAAGCGAATTGAGTTGACCGCTGCATCCACCTGGGACATCGCTGCGTCGATGTGTACCTGTGGCTGAAACGAAATCTTGATGACTGCGGCTCCGTTGGTCGTCTGCGAATCGATGGCCTTGACGTCGTTGACGACGGCCATCACGAACTCGCTGAAGGTGGTAACGCGCTGTTCCATCTCCTTTGCGGGAAGGCCCGAGTACGACCAGATGACGGTGACCTGCGGTATATCGATGTTGGGAAAGATGTCTGTCGGCGTGGTTGCGATGGACGCGGAACCGAGGATGAGGATGAGGATCGCCGTTACAATGAACGTGTAGGGTCGATCGAGTGCAAGTTTGACTATCCACATAACGGCATCTCCACTTCGCAGGACTTCCTGTTGCGAGTATTTCGATGCGCGTCAAAATAGTTGGATTCAGCTTTCGTGATTTCTGGCGGGATTCGCGTCGATTTGGCGTGAGTTGCGTCTAACCAGGTATGGGTAAGATGAAGGAAAAAGAGGCGATGCAGATTGCGAAGGCGCTCGGCGACGCGCACCGTTTCGCGATCTACTCGCAGATTGCCCAGAGCGATGAGTTGTTTTGCGGTGAGATGTGCGCCAAGCACACCATCTCGCCGGGCACGCTCTCGCACCACCTCAAGATCCTGACGGAGCTGGGGTTAATTACGTCCCGCAAGGAAGGACTGAACGTCTACTACAGGGTGATCCCAGAGACGTTTGCCGCGTACTTGAAATACCTGACAGGCATGAGCGCAAGGTAGGAGTGACTTCGCTTCCAGGTCTCCGCGATATCCTGACCGTCTGGGCTACGCCAAATCGCTTACGCCTGTCTCGATCGATGGTAAGCTCAGCGCGCACATGGACGGTGCCGCGCTCTGTGAACTTGAGGGCGTTCGAGATGAAGTTGCGCAGGATCTGCGCGAGCTTGCCTTCGTCGGTGTAGAGGGTCGTGCCGATAAGAAGAGAGCTCTCTTCGATGAGGAGCTGCACGTTCTCGTTCGTAACCAGCGGCCGGAACATGCCACGAAGCGCGGCAAAGAATTCTGCGATGGTGAACTCGCTGGGGCGGGCTGTTACTTTGGCCACGGCTGGTCTCATGCCGACAACGACTGTCTGCGCATCGAGGATGCGGGACATGGAGGCGATGTTGCCCAGCATCCGGCCGATGAACGAATCCACGATTTCCAGCGCGGAGATATCGATCAAAACGCCGCGTGAGCTGTGCTGCACGATCTTCTCGGTCAGGTCATCCTGAAGTTGAAGCGCGAGGCGATCGTGCACCATTCCCGTCATCTTTCATTCGGCGACGCATGACACGCAGTCAGCGCGGGAACGCGTGATCGATCTGGGAGCTACATCTTTTCTCAGCTATCCGATCAATATCGAGCATCTGGTGAGCGTTCTGAACGGCGCGCTGATCCGGTCTCGCGCTGACAGCAACGGAAACTCCGCGCGATAGGGCTCCGACGCTGTGGGGCGCGGGCCGCATTCTGATCTCTTACGAATTTTCCAGGCTCCGACCCGCGCGGTGTGCGGGGGACAACTGCCTGCGCATTGGCAGGAAGTCGTTGATCCGCGAATGAACTCTGTCGGAAGCCGAAACATTCGCGCTACACTCGTACCATTCTCGCAATCCAACCTGGGCTCCCCTGACGCCGTACCACGGAGGTAAGGAAACGCTATGCGCTTGCTTCGCTCTTGCGCCCTGCTTGCTGCGTTCGCAGCGACGACGACTGCAGGTCTCTCGCAGTCGGTCACATCCCCTGAAAAATTCTTTGGCTTCCAGCTCGGCGCCGACCGCAAGATGGCGCGCTGGGACAAGATCGTCGATTACTACGCCGTTCTCGAGAAGGAGTCCGGCGGCAAGATGAAGGTGATCAACATGGGCCCCACGGAGAACGGCAATCCGTTCCTCATGGTGATCATCACCTCAGCCAAGAATCTTGCAGACATCAAGACGATCCAGAAGAACAACCTCACCCTGGTCCATCCGCAGAACACGCCCGAAGCGGAGATCAAGAAGATTATTGCTACGGGCAAAGTCGTCATCGTGCAATCGATGTCCATGCACGCCACCGAGATCGGCGGCACGCAGATGGCCCCGGAGCTCGCCTATGACATGATCAGCCGCACCGATGAGGACACCAAGCGCATCCTCGATAACGTCGTCCTCATCGAGGTTCCCTGCTTCAATCCTGACGGTGAGTTGATGGTCACAGACTGGTACAACAAGACCCTCGGCACACCGTACGAAGGCTCGAACTATCCTTCGCTTTACGCGAAGTACATCGGCCACGACGACAATCGTGACGCCCTGCTCACGTCGATGCGTGAGTCCCAGTACATGGCCAGCCTGCTCTTCACCGACTGGCGGCCTGAGGTCTACGTCGACCACCATCACATGGGCAGCTATGGCCCGCGTATCTCGCTGCCGCCCTACGCTGAACCGAGCCGCCCCTACGGTGATCCGCTCATGTGGCGCGAGATTGCTTGGTATGGCGCGCAGATGGCTTACAAGGAGACCGAAAACGGCTACACCGGAGCCATCAATAACGCGATCTACTCTGGCTGGGGACACTTCGGCTTCCACTGGATTACGCCGTTCCACAACATCGATGGCATGCTCACCGAGTCAGCTTCCGCCAAGCTCGCCACACCGCTTTATGTGCTTCCCGAGCAGCTGCAGGGCAACACCCGTGGCCTGCCGAAGTATGAAGAGGAGACGATCTTCCCGGATCCCTGGCCCGGTGGCTGGTGGCACCTCCGCGACATCGTGAACATGCAGAAGACCGCGGCCTGGGCTGCGATGGACATTGCTGCGCGCAATCGCGAGACAGTCCTCTACAACGCCTACCAGAAGGCGATTAACCAGACGAAGCGCGGCGCGGCGAATCCTCTCAACGAGTACGTCATCCCTGCGAACCAGTTCGATCCCATTACCGTCAACTTCATGATCCAGAAGCTGCTGGTGCAGGGCATTGATATCCAGAAGACCGAGAAGCCCTTCACCACGCCGGACGGACACTATTACGAGGCGGGCACGTTCATCATCCCGCTCGCCCAGCCGAAGATGGGCCTCATCCGGAATCTGCTCGACAAGAACTTTTTCCCCGATAACGACTGGACGCGCGACAAGAACGGCGATCCCATTCGGCCCTATGATCTGTCCACCGACGCGCTCAACGAGTTCATGGGCGTCCGCGTGGATCACATCTCCGGGCCGCTCAAGGTGGACGCCAAGTTCATTACTGAAGCCCCAACGCCAGCAGGAAAGCTCGAGCCCGGCAAGGCTGGCTATGTGCTGAGCGCGAAGCTCGACGCGACGTTCCTTGCGGTGAACCAGCTCCAGCAGAAGGGCATCAAGGTCAGCCGCATCGATGCGGATACGACCGGCCTCACGAAGGGTGACTTCCTTGTCACCGGAGGCGCTGAGGCTGACCTGAAGAGCATCGCCAAAGAGACCGGTGTTGACTTCAACCCCGTCACGGCTGTTCCGTCTGTGGGCACGCATGCGCTGAAGCGGCTGCACCTGGGCCTTTATCAGCGTTACTACGGCGGCAACGTCGACGAAGGCTGGACCCGCTGGCTGCTTGAGCATTTCGACTATGACTACAACAACATCTTCGATCCCGAGTTGAAGAAGGGTGACCTGAACGCCAAGTACGACGTGATCATTCTCCCCGACGACGCGACGTCCACCCTCACCGGCGAAGCTGCGGCGGGCGGTGGTGGCCGTGGCGGTGGTGGCGGGTATGGCCCCAATCCGTCCGAGTTTCCGGCGGAGTACCGCTCGGGCTTCGGCGAAGAGGGCGTCAAGGCGCTCAAGGACTTCGTCCAGAAGGGCGGCACTGTGATCACGCTGGGGCAGGCCAGCAACTTTGCCATCGACAAGCTGGGCGTTCGTGCACGCAACGCCATCGCGAGCCTTCCCACCAAGCAGTTCTGGTGCCCGGGCTCGACGCTTAAAGTCACGGTCGACAACTCCAACCCGCTTGCCTACGGTATGCCGTCCGATGCGCTCGCTCTTTACCTCCAGGGCGATCCCGTCTTCGACATTCCATCCAACAACTCGAGTGAGAAGTACTCCGTTATCGTGAGCTACGGCAAGCGCGACATTCTCCAGAGTGGATGGCTTGTCGGTGAGGGCAACATCACCGGCAAGGCGGCCATGCTCTCTGCGGAGATGGGCAAGGGCAAGGTGGTGCTCGTCGGCTTCCGTACGCAACATCGTGCGCAAACCTACGGCACGTTCAAGCTGCTGTTCAACAGCCTCGTGAACTAGACGCGGAGCGCTCTATCACGCACCAACGATATTGGGCGAAGTAACCGAGAGTCAGCCAGATGACTTTCAGTTACTTCGCCCTTTCCGTTTGTCGCTGCGGACAATCACTGCACTTCAGCTGAAGCCTTTGTCACTCTTCCAGAGCAGGAACCCGCCTTTGAATGCGTTTTCGTTCGCTCCGAGGGTTGCCCCCTTCGGCAGCGGGTCGACGAGGGGAGCGTTGCCACCGCCAAGTACGATCGAGTCGGCTTCGAGCGCCTGACGAAGCGAATCCGTGACCTCGACGACATTCTTCGTCCACTTCTTCTTGCCGTGTCGCTTCAGTCCAGCGGCACCGAGGTAGTCCTCGTAGGTGCGGCCTTTCTTCCACGGGAGATGGGCGAGCTCCATCGGTTGGACGATGCCGTCTGCCACCATCGCTGATCCGAGACCTGTACCGAGACCGAGGAAGAGCATTCGCCCCTTGCGATAGCTTCCAAGTGCCTGCAGGGCAGCATCGTTCACGATGCGCGTGGGCTTTCCTGAGAAGGCCTGCTCGAAGTCGAACTTCACCCAACCGGAGCCGAGGTTATAGGGCTCATGGAGAATCCTGTTGTGGATGACGGGGGCGGGGAACCCGAGACTGACGCGTTCGTAGTCCCAGTCACTGGTTGCCTCCAGGAGCTGGGCCATCATCATCTTCGGGGTCATCTTGGGCCCGGAGTCGAACTTGACCGGTACACGGTGCTTTTGGGTGCGGAACTTGATATGGGTTCCGCCAATATCAACAACGAGAATGTTCATCGGTTCTTTCCTGGATTCTGTTTCATGGTGAGCCTGACCAATACCTGATGAGGCTGTCACCTGTTCTCTGATATTCGATGCTGATTTTGGCCAGGTGTCAGCCGCATGGGCGCGTCAACGACTTATCTTACCGTTCGGAGTCAGTGATTCGGAGACGTTTGCGTGCGAGTTGCACAAAGGTCTGGATTGCGGGGTTGGGATTCGTCCGGCTCCAGAGCAGGTACAGGTCGGCGAAGACCGGCGTCATTCTCACGCGGCGTAGCACCACGCCGTCGAAGTGCAGAGCTTCCGCCGTCTCTGGAACGAACGCTACGCCCAGCCCGGCGTTGACCAGGGCAAGGATGGAGTGGATCTGGCTCACATGCTGGACGTATTGCGGCTGCAGGTTGTTCTGCCGGAAGATGCTGTCGATCAGAGCGTAGAAGTAGAAGCCATCCTGCGGTGAAAAGCTGATGATGGGCATACCGCGTAGATCTTCAATCCGCAGGGAGGTCTGCTGCGCCAGCGGATGGGTCGAAGGTACGGCAAGCAGCATGCGCTCGCGTGCGATCCGGATGCCACCGATCTCCGGCGGATTTGGTGGTTGCCGGCCGAGGCCTACGTCGATCTGATGGGCATTGAGCGCCTCCATCTGCTGTGTCGTCACCATCTCCCGCAGCACAATCTCCAGCTCTTTGAGCTCATGGCTTGCGAAGGAAAGCAACTTCGGTAGATGGCGGTAGCTGGAGCCTGCTGTGAAGCCCATACGGAGTCTGCCCGCGCGGCCCTGAGAGTGATGGCGAACGACCGTGACGGCGTTCTCGGCGAGCGCAAGGATCTGCCGCGCCTCGTGCCGAAACGCCAGTCCAGCGGGTGTGAGCTGCACGTTGCGGTTGTTGCGCTTGAAGAGCGGGGACTGCAGCGAGTGCTCGAGCAGCTGAATCTGGCGACTCAACGGCGACTGTGTCATGTGGAGGCGTTTGGCCGCTCTGCCGAAGTGCAGCTCTTCGGCGAGAACGAGGAACGAGTGAAGCTGCTTGAGTTCGAACATTGAGTCCAATCCTGCATCAATCGATGCTCAATATGATTCCACAACGCAACGTTACCGGGACTATAGTGTTTTCCGCGAGGTTACAGACCAAACCGCCGCACAGGAGAATGCATGGCGAGGATGCTTCCGACAGAGCTGGCCGAGATCATTGGCAGCGGCCTGCTGTCATTTCCGGTGACTCACTTCACCACGGAAAATGCGTTCGATGAGAGCGCCTACCGCTCGCACATCGGTTGGATGCTCGAGCACAAGCCCGCGGGCCTCTTCGCGGCAGGCGGGACTGGTGAGTTCTTCTCGCTCACGCTGGGTGAGTACGGCCGAGTGGTGAAAGCTGCGGTGGAAGAGAATTCCGGGCGCGTTCCTATGCTTGCCGGTTGTGGCTATGGCACGGCCATGGCGATCGAATTCGCCCACGCTGCCGAGGCTGCCGGCGCCGATGCTCTGCTCCTGTTGCCTCCGTACCTGGTGAACGCGGAGCAGTCAGGAATGATCGCGCACGTCGAAGCCGTGTGCGCAGCGACGAAGCTGAGCGTGATTGTCTATAACCGCGACAACTTCATCCTGAACGAAGACAGCCTCGAGCAGATATGCGAGCGCTGCCCGAACCTGATTGGCTTCAAAGATGGTGTCGGCGACATCGAGATGATGACGCGGATCTACTCGCGCATGGGCGATCGGCTTGTATACGTAGGCGGCCTTCCTACGGCGGAGACCTTCGCGTTGCCGTACCTGGAGATGGGCGTGACAACCTACTCGTCGGCGATCTTCAATTTCGTTCCGAATTTCGCGAATACCTTCTATGCCGCGGTTCGACAACGTGATCGCGAGACGGTGTACCGGATGCTGAAGGAGTTCGTGCTGCCGTACATTGCGATCCGTAACCGTAAGAAGGGATATGCGGTCTCGATCGTAAAGGCCGGAATGGCGGTTGTGGGACGCCCTGCGGGCCAGGTTCGGACGCCGTTGATGGACCTGGGGCCAGAAGAATTTGCAGCGTTGAAAACGCTCATTGGAGACAGGAGCTGATGAGCGCCGCTCGCGTGGACTCCATTGATCGAATGACTCGCGTTCGCTATGTCATTGTCGCGATGCTGTTCGTCGCGAGTTGCTTCAGCTATGGGGATCGAGCCGCACTCTCCGTGGCTGGCGTTGCGATGCAGAAGTCGCTGGCGATCTCGCCGCTACGTTTCGGATGGCTGTTGTCGGGCTTTGGCTGGGCTTATGTGCTCGGACAGCTGCCGTCGGGCGGACTTCTCGATCGCTATGGATCGAAGGCCGTCTATGGTGTCAGCATTATCTGCTGGTCGGTATGCGCGTTTCTCGTTGCTCTTGCGGGATATCTCCCCTTGGCCTGGGTGTTCACTGCGATCTTTGTCATCCGGTTGCTGTCGGGACTTGCACAATCGCCAGTCTTTCCCGGAAACGGCCGCATCGTTGCTGCCTGGTTTCCGGCCGCGGAGCGGGGACGGGCTTCTTCGATCTTCAATGCTTCTCAGTACTTCGCGCTTGTCGCCTTTGCGCCCCTATTTGGTTGGCTTACGTTTCATCATGGATGGCAGAGCTGCTTCTGGTTTATCGGTGGGTTTGGCCTCCTGCTCGCGTTTGCATGGAAGAAGCTCGTCTATGACGTGAAGGAACATCCGCGTATCTCCGAGGCGGAGATCAGTCATATCGAACTTGGTGGCGGCCTCGTCAATACAGGCCGATCCCCTGCGAGCGGGTTCACCGGCGGCCTCACATGGTCAATCGTTCGCCAACTGCTCAGCCAGAGGATGCTGGTGGGGATTTACCTCGGGCAGTTCTGCATTAACACCCTCACCACGTTCTTTCTCACCTGGTTTCCAAGTTACCTGGCGGAGGCCCGTCATCTTTCCATCGTGAAGGTTGGAGTTCTTGCCGCATTGCCCGCGTTATGCGGCTCCGGTGGAGGCGTGCTGGGCGGTATTGTCTCGGACAGTCTCCTCAAGAGGGGGCGGTCGTTGAGTTTTGCGCGTAAGGCACCGATCATCCTCGGGATGTTGCTGTCCATGACAATGATCGGGTGCAACTACACCAATTCGCAGGTTGTTGTGATGGTGCTGATGTCGCTTGCGTTCTTTGGGAAGGGGTTTGGTGCGCTCGGCTGGACGGTCATAGCAGACGTATCGCCGCGCACGATGATTGGCATGAATGGCGGGGTGTTCAACTTCTTCGGCAACCTCTCCAGCATCAGCACTCCGATCATCATTGGCCTGATCAAGAGCTCAACCGGCTCCTACAATGGTGCGCTCGTCTTTGTCGGCATCACAGCACTGATGGCGATCTTCAGCTATGTGGTGATTGTGGGCGAGATCAGGAGGGTTGATCTGGTGCCAGTGAGCGGATCACGATGATCGTCGATTCAATAGAGCAAGAAGGGGCACCGCGCATCACGTCGATGCGCGTGATCCCGGTTGCGGGGCAGGACAGCATGTTGCTGAACCTGAGCGGAGCACATGCCCCATGGTTCACGAGGAATCTCCTTGTGCTGACGGACTCTGATGGCAAGACCGGCGTCGGCGAGGTTCCGGGTGGCGAGAAGATTCGCGAGGTGCTCGAGCGCTCTCGCGCGATCGTGTTGGGATGCTCCATCGCTCACTTCCAGGCAGTGATCCAGAAGGTGCGGACGGCCTTCGCTGACCTCGATGAAGGTGGCCGAGGTGTGCAGACCTTTGACCTTCGGGTGACGATCCATGCCGTTACTGCCATCGAGGCCGCGATGTTGGACCTGCTCGGGCAGTTCGTGCAGCTTCCAGTAGCGGCGCTGCTTGGCGAAGGACAGGTGCGATCAATGGTGCAGGTGCTTGGATACCTCTTCTACATCGGAGATTGCAAGCGCAGTGATGATGGATATCGTGACGAGTCCGGTGCTGACGATCCCTGGTTGCAACTTCGAAATATAGAGGCGCTGACCGCCGATGCGATTGTGAAGCTAGCCGAGGCCGCACAGACACGCTATGGCTTCCACGACTTCAAACTAAAAGGCGGCGTACTGGACGGGGTCGCGGAGATCGAGGCGGTGACGGCGCTCTCCGAGAGGTTTCCGCACGCACGGATCACGCTTGATCCCAACGGAGCGTGGTCATTGGATGAGGCAGTGCGCTTGTGCAGCGGGAAGAGCCGTGTGTTGAGCTACGCCGAAGACCCTTGTGGTGCAGAGCATGGATTCTCCGGCAGGGAAATCATGGCCGAGTTTCGCAAAGCGACCGGCCTTCCTACTGCTACGAACATGATTGCGACAGACTGGCGGCAGCTGCACCATGCGCTGCAGTTGAATGCGGTCGACATCCCGCTCGCAGATCCACATTTCTGGACGATGCAGGGATCGGTGAGGGTCGCGCAGGTATGCCGCGACTGGGGACTGACGTGGGGTTCGCATTCCAACAATCACTTCGACGTCTCGCTGGCGATGTTTACTCACGTTGCAGCAGCCGCTCCAGGACGCGTAACGGCGATCGATACGCATTGGATCTGGCAGGACGGCCAGCGACTCACCACTGAGCCATTGCAGATCAAAGACGGAGCCATTGAAGTTCCGACTCGTCCCGGGTTGGGGATTGATCTTGACCTGGAGCAAATTGAGGCGGCCCATGCGTCGTACCTACGGTTGGGACTGAGCGGGCGCGACGATGCCCGTGGCATGCAATGCCTCATGCCTGGATGGGTCTTCGATGCAAAGCGTCCGTGCCTGCTCCCACGAGTCATCCGATAGCTGGCACGACCCAGAGCTACATGATGGAGGTCGAAATGAGCGAGGGACAAATCGGGGATTCACAGATGAAGTTGAGAGGGAGAATCGACCCAAATGAACCTCGATATGTCCGCGTCCATCCGAATGACAACGTTGCAATCATTGTGAACGCTGGTGGTCTGGTCGCGGGAACTCGGTTTTCCTCGGGGCTCGTTCTCACAGACGACGTTCCAGAGGCCCACAAGGTCGCGTTATCTGCCATCGATGAAGGTAGTCCTATCGTGCGCTACGGTGTGGTCATCGGACACGCGGCACGCGCGATTCACGAAGGGGACTGGGTGATGGAGGATGACCTCGTGGCTCCGCCCGCACCAGACCTCGATAGCGTACCGCTGGCGACGCAGACTCCCGCATCGCTGCCACCGCTGGAGGGCTACACCTTCCAGGGCTATCGCAACGCCGACGGCACGGTGGGGACGCGCAATATCCTTGGCATCAGTACAACGGTGCAATGCGTCGCGGCGACGGTTGGCTATGCAGTGCGGCGAATCAAGGCAGAGCTCCTGCCACGGTATCCGAACGTCGACGACGTCATTGCGATCACGCATAACTACGGTTGCGGTGTCGCGATGAACGCGCCGGGCGCCGAGATTCCGGTGCGAACACTTCGCAACTTGAGTCTCAACCCGAACCTTGGAGGAGCGCCGATGGTGGCAAGCCTCGGTTGCGAGAAGTTGCAGCCCGCGCAGATGCTCCCCGCGAGCCTGCTCCCGATCCTCCAGGAGAATCCCTATGTCGTTCGTCTTCAGGATGAGCAGCACATGGGGTTCGAGGATATGGTCGCTGCCTTGATGGAGCTTGCTGAACGACGGTTGATCGCCCTGAACGACCGCAGGCGCGTGACATGCAGCGCTTCGGGTCTTGTCGTAGGGATGCAGTGCGGAGGAAGCGATGCGTTTTCGGGAGTCACTGCAAATCCGGCTGTCGGGTTCGCATCCGACCTCCTAGTCCGAGCTGGCGCGACGGTCTTGTTCTCGGAGGTCACGGAAGTAAGGGATGCGGTGCATCTCCTGACGGCTCGTGCCGCGGATCACGACGTTGCCTTGAGGCTGGTCCAGGAGATGCGCTGGTATGATGAGTACCTTTCGCGAGGTTCTGCGGACCGCAGCGCGAATCCTTCGCCTGGAAACAAGAAGGGCGGTCTGGCGAACATCGTTGAGAAGGCCATGGGTTCAGTCGCGAAGGCCGGGGTCAGTCCACTAACCGCCGTCTCTGGCCCAGGGGAACGCGTCACGACAAAAGGACTCGTCTTCGCGGCGACGCCTGCGAGTGACTTCATCTGTGGGACGCTTCAGTTGGCGGCCGGAATGAACATGCACGTCTTTACCACTGGCAGGGGCACGCCTTACGGTCTGGCCATGGTTCCGGTGATCAAGGTGGCAACGCGTACCTCCCTGGCAGAGCGGTGGCACGACCTGATCGATGTTGACGCAGGTCGGATTGCGACTGGCGATGCCACGATTGAGGAGATCGGTTGGGAGATCTTCCACATGATCCTGCGGTCAGCCAGCGGGGAGCACGAAACGTGGGCGGAGCACTGGGGGCTGCACAACGAATACGCACTCTTCAATCCCGGGCCTGTGACTTAGTCGATCGCGGCACGTTCGTCGCTTGTTGTCAGTGACGCGCGTCACATAACCAATGGCAAATGTGCGGCGCTGCATCTCCACATCCGACATATATCGAGTGATTGTGACGTGTGTGCGTGGCGTCTTCTCGACCACGAGTCGATACAGACGGCTGGATACCGCTATGGCCGCGGAAAAGTGCAAGTAATAAAGATTCCCACCTAGACGCAATTTGCCTGCAGCCGATAGAGACGCGAGATCGCATCGCAGGATTGCGTGTGCGTCGCGTCGCGTTGTTTCATTGCCGAACAACATCCCATAGCGGGTTGTAATTCTGTCGCACCTCGCGTTGAGCTGCTCTCGCGACTCGAGCGTGCACAAGTTTGGATGAATCATTCGTGGGGCTGGAGGAACTGTGGGGTTGTTGGTGCGCCGAAAGACCGGGGACGACACACGCACTCATGTTGCGTCCGCCCTTGGCCATCTGCAGCGCATCATGGGTAGGTGCGAAAGAGCGATTGCCGATCTGTCGCAATCCTTTCAGGCGCTGGCTCAAGACTGCGATCAATTGATGGCGAATACGCGGGAACTAGTGACTGCGACGCAGTCAAGCTGCGCGAGAGAGGTGCTCCCTTCTTTGCGGCGAAACTACAGCGATTGCGAACGGGTTCTCCAACTTCGCCTGGAAGCCGCCGGTGGTGTCGCCGAGCTCCTCACACGGGAGCAGGAGTTACTCGAAGAACTTGAGAGGCCGTCGCGCGCACAGCAATCGACGTCACGAACGGCGAGAATCCTCGCGGTCATGCTCCGCATTGAGATAGCCCGACTTGGCAGGGACGGAGAGGGCTTCACCTATATGTCGGGGGAGCTCGAACAAGCCTCATACAGGATCTCTCAAGGGGTGGATGTTCTTCAGGAGATGATCCGGGCGCGCCATGCGAGCACGCCCGCGAGAAAGCTTCGTGTCGATGAATCGAGAGCACAAGCGCGCAAGAACCTCGCTCTCATCGAGAGTGGAAGGGAATTGGCCCTGGATCGGGCCGACCGCGCGCTGAATGATTTTGAGAGGCTTCCTCTCTCTCTTGATGAGTGTGTGCAGGAGGCTTCGACAAACATTGCTCGCGTCACCTCAGCCGTTCAGATGCAGGACCTGACGCGGCAACAGACCGAGCATGTGGAGGCTGTGCTGCAAGCAGTTATGGGAGCACCTGGCTCATCAAATCTTCATCCCACGCACGTGGCAGCAGTTCTGCGTGTGCAACTGGAACAGATGGAGAACATCCGACGAACGACGTCAAATTGGTTTGAGGAGATTGAGCAGTGTGTATCGTCGATCCTTCGCCTGGGTGACACAGAGCTCCTTGCAATCATGGAACAGATCGTGTGCCTCCAAAACTCCATCGAAGAGCAGGGACTATGGGTGGCTAAGTTTGAGGGGGAGTTTGAGCAACACGATCGCGTGAACGAGGAAGAGCTCAGCGAATTTGAATCGATGATGTCGATGGTTCGCGGTCATCTGGACCAATCGCAGAAGACCAGCGAACATCTTCAACTGCTCAACCTGAACTCGATGGTTGCAGCACACAACGTTGGATCACAGGCCGCCTCGGTGCTCCAAATTACGAATAGCATCAGTCGCCTCGCAACCGATTGGCGGGGGCTGACCCTGCGGTCGGTGCAATCGATGGAGCACATGATTACCGCCGCGACGTCCCGGGGCGACCGTGCTCGTGAAGCTTCTGACAGCACACGAACGGCCATAGCAGCAATGCAGCAGGAGAGCAAGTCAACCCTGGATGCTCTTCGGAGCGTGTCAGAGCTCGGTGTGCGGTGCCAACATGAAGGGCAGCAATCGGTGCTGCAGATGCAGGGGCGCGTTAACCAGGTCAATCAGAGCATGCGGGAGCTCCGGAATGTGCTCGATGGAATCGTCGCTGCTTCAGAAGATATTGCGCATGCCGTGAAGCTCTCGGAAAGTCGTCATCCGTTGCAGCTCCCTGAATCAGACCGGCGCGAGATTGAAGCGTATTGCGAAGGTTCTTATACAAGCGAGATTGAGCGGCACGTGATGCGAGCGGTGTTATTCGGTGAAGATATTCCACCTCCGGTTCCTAGCGCCAACGAAGGGGCCATAGAGCTCTTCTAAACGCGTCAATTTGAGTCGCCGATAGTGGAGGCAGCAGAAAGGGATGATGATGAAACGAATTCTGGCAGTCGATGATTCGTCGAGCGTGCGCGAGATGATCAGCTTCACGCTGAAGAAGGCGGGCTATGACGTGGTTCAAGCCAATGACGGACAGGATGGCCTGCAGCGCAGCGCTTCCTCCAAGTTCGACCTGGTGATTACCGACCTCAATATGCCCCGCATGGATGGGATTCAGATGATTACGGCCATGCGTAAGCAACAAGGGTACGGCTTCGTCCCGATCCTGATGCTTACGACGGAATCACAGCCCGAAAAGAAGGCAGCCGGTCGCAATGCGGGGGCCACCGGCTGGATTGTAAAGCCCTTTAATCCTGAACAGCTCGTTTCTGTCATTCAGAAGCTAGTTCGCTAAATCTATAGGCTCAAGTTCGCGCAGGCCAGAACATTTTATGACCGATGCCGATAGTGGCGCTGCGTCCTCTTTGATAGATCGCTCCAGGCTCGAAGAAAATATTAGTAATAGCAGGTAAGTCCATGTCGCTCGAATGGAGTCGCGAAGACGGCGTATCTCAAGTCAGTCTCTCCGATCAAGCAGATCTATCGATTGCAACGGAGCTGAAAGCGGCATTGCTGCAGGCTTTTGCTCCGCCAGCTACTGCGCTGACGATTGACCTCCGCAATGTCTCTGAGCTGCACATCACCATCATTCAGCTGGTATGGGTCGCAGCGCGGGAGGCTTGTGCGAAGAAGGTCGCATTCGACCTTCTTCGTCCCAACGACACGGATGTCATCAACTCACTTATCGATTGTGGCCTGACACTTCCTTCGAACAACGCACCCGAACCCGCGCAGGAGCCTGCCGCATGAGCGTCGTCGCGATTCAGGCCCCCGGAAGTGATCAATTTCGCGCAGCCTTTCGCGAAGAGGCCGTCGAGCTCCTGCGCGACCTTGAAGCGTCCCTGCTCAATCTCCAGGATAGTAACGAGGACCCCGAAGCCGTTGCCGGAATCTTCCGGAACCTGCACACCATCAAGGGTTCCGGCGCCATGTTTGGCTTTACGATTCTGGCCAGCTTTACACATCACCTGGAAAACGCTTTTGACGCGGTGCGGGATGGCCGGGTGACGTTGAGTCGTGAGCTCATCGATCTGGCGTTGCAGGGCATCGACCACATGCGGGGTCTGATCCTCAATGCTCATGCCGGTGACCGCCGACCGCGCATGGCGCTCGTCGACAAGGTCACGCGGCTTATAGCTTCCGGTACGCCCGGCACGAGCGTTGTGGAAGGAGAAGCAACTCCTACCCCGCAGGTGGTGCCGTTTGGCGATTCACGAGTGTGGGGCATTTCGTTTACTCCCGGGCCAGACATGATGCGTTTCGGATCCGATCCGGCATTGCTGATCCGGGAGCTTGCAGGCATGGGGCAGCTCGAGGCACGAGCGGATCTGTCACAACTCCCGTCGCTCACAGAGATCGATCCCGAGCGCTGCTACGCTTCATGGGAGCTGGCTCTTTATACGGGCGCCGATGAAAACGTGATTCGTGACGTATTCATCTTTGTTGAGGATCTATGCTTTCTTCGCATCTGTTCGGAGGATATCGAGGAAGCTGTGGCCGTGCCAGCCGTCGCTCAGACCGTGCCTGATTCTCCGGAGCCCAGGGCAGAGGTTGATCCTATCGTGCGTGTGGACGCTTCAGCTTCTCCTGCAGCGATCAAGGACCGTGGTCCTGTTGAGGCGGGATCGACGTCGATGTCCCCTCAACAGGCCAAGGAGGCCAAGTCATACGACGGCGGAGACAGGGGAGGGATTCGCGTCGCTGCTTCCAAGCTCGATCAACTCATCAATCTCGTTGGAGAGCTTGTCACTGTGCAGGCGCGGCTCAGTGAACTGGCATTGCGTCGCGATGACAATGAGATCAGCTCAGTGGCGGAAGAGGTTGAACGACTCACGTCTTCATTGCGCGAGAGCTCGATGAATGTGCGGATGATGCCGGTCCGGAACACCTTCGAGCGCTTCCGCAGGCTGGTCTATGACCTCGCGCGAGACCTGAGCAAGAGTGTGAATCTGACGATTGAAGGCGCCGAGACTGAGCTCGATAAGACTGTACTCGACCAGCTCAGCGATCCCTTGCTTCACCTCATCCGCAACAGCATGGACCACGGGCTGGAGACGACGGGCGATCGGCTGCGGGCTGGCAAATCGGAACAAGGGCACCTGCATCTGAGCGCTAGGCACTCCGGGGCAAGTGTGTTGATTGGTGTATCGGATGATGGCCGTGGTATTGACATCGCGCGGGTGCGACAGCGCGGAATTGAGCGGGGCCTTATCTCGGCGGATGCTGTTCTTAGCGAAAGCGAGATCTTCAGTCTTATCTTCGAGCCTGGCTTCTCGACAGCAGTTGAAGTAACAGATCTTTCCGGCCGTGGCGTTGGCATGGACGTGGTGCGGCGCAACATCGAGAAGCTGCGTGGGAACATCGATGTCGCGAGCAAGCCGGGCAAGGGAACGACGGTCACTCTGCGAATCCCGCTCACTCTGGCGATTATTGATGGCCTTCTCGTTACCATCGGTGATCAGTACTTCGTCCTTCCGCTTGCACACACACTCGAGTGCATCGAACTCAGCCGAGCCGAGATCGATCGGTCGGAGGGCAAACAGCTCATCAACGTTCGTGGCGAACTCATCGCCTACATACGGCTGCGCGAGTACTTCGGTATCGAGGGTGATCTGCAGGAGTTTGAGCAGGTGATGCTGGTCGACACCGATTCTGGCCGCTTCGGTCTCGTGGTGGACCGGGTCCTTGGCGATTGCCAGACGATGGTGAAGTCGCTGGGCCATCTCTATCAGAAGATCAACGAGCTCTCGGGTGCGACCATCCTCGGAAACGGTTGCGTGGCGCTGATCCTCGACCCTCACCGTCTCGTGCAGGAATGCATTCGGTCTCTGCACCCTTCAGCACGCGCGGTAGCACGAGCCCCTGCTGGGGCACGCGCGAGCCTCCGGGCGGGTCCTGGTTCTGACATCGCTGACGCTAATTCGAACAAGATCGTTCCCATTTCAAGATCATCAGCGCCTGTGGGCGCGTAGGAGACCATCATGAGCCACGCAGTTCAGGCATCCATCCCCAAGGCAACCCTTCCTCCCCGTCGGCCAGCTTCCGCTATCAGTGCAAAAAAGAAGAAGGCGGACTCACACGCAATTGAAGCGCGATATAAGTCAATGCTGGAAAACAGCCCCGCCAATATCATGCTGGCAGACCTTGACTACAACATCATCTACATCAATCCCGCATCGCTGCGTACGCTCAAGTCGATCGAGCAGCACCTGCCTGTGACGGCGGATAACGTCGTTGGCTCCAATATCGACATCTTCCACAAGTTCCCTGGTCGCGTTCGCCAGCTTCTGGCGGATCCGCGAAACCTGCCTCATATCGCGAATGTCCAGGTTGGGCCGGAGTATGCCCGCCTTGAAGTGATCGCGGTGTATGACGAAGCCGGTAATTGGGACAGCGTTATGGTCAGCTGGGATGTTGTTACGGAGCGGCTGCGCCTTGAGGCGGTGGCCAAGTCCAATGCAGAGACCATTGCAAGCTTTACCGAGTTCACGAAGCAGCTCAACGAGATGTCGCACCAGCACGATCTCGGCGACATTGATGTGTGCCTCACTCCGGAGTCATTCAAAGGCGACTTGAAGGCAGTTGCCGAGGCTGTCAACGGGATGGTCAATGGCCACATTGCGGTGAAGAAGAAGGCGATGGCCTGCGTGGCAGAGTTTGGCCGCGGCAACTTCGAGGCCCCGCTTGAAAAGTTCCCGGGCAAGAAGGCTTTCATCAACGACACCGTCGAGCGCCTGCGCGACAACGTGAAGTCGTTCATCTCCGAGATGAAGCATATGTCGGACGAACACGACGCCGGTGATATCGACGTCTTCATCCCGGCGGACCGCTTCGAGGGCTCCTACCGCGTGATGGCCGAGGGCGTCAACGGCATGGTCAGCGGCCACATCCAGGTGAAGAAGAAGGCGATGGCTTGCGTGGCGGAGTTTGGTCGCGGCAACTTCGAAGCTCCGCTGGACAAGTTCCCGGGCAAGAAGGCGTTCATCAATGACACCATCGAACAGGTCCGCAGCAATCTCAAGGGCCTCATCGTCGATACCGATGATCTGGTGAAGGCCGCTCTTGCAGGACGCCTTGAGACTCGTGCTGATGTAGCGCGGCATGAAGGGGATTTCCGCAAGATCATCCTGGGCATTAACAACACATTGGATGCGGTGATTGGACCGCTCAGCGTGGCGGCGAAGTACGTGGAACAGCTCTCACGCGGCCAGATGCCTGCGTTGATAACCGATACCTATCATGGCGATTTCAATACGTTGAAGGAGAGCCTGAATCGTCTCATCCACGCGATGCAGGATGTGACGAATGTCGCCGAAAAGATGGCGACCGGTGATCTGACGGTTAGCGTTACGCTGAGGTCTCAGGAAGACAACCTCATGCGCGCGTTGAAGACCATGATCGCTTCCATGCAGGAGATCTCCGTGGCCGCCGAGCGGATTGCGGAAGGGGATCTCACCGTGAGTGTGACCCCACGTTCGGCAGAAGATCGGCTGATGCATGCGTTGCAGTCGATGGTCGGTGGACTTACCCGCACTGTGGGCGAGGTACGATTCATTGCGAGTGAAGTCGCTGCGGCGAGCCAATCGATCTCGACAGCATCGGTCCAGGTGTCCAAGGGTGCAAGTTCCCAGGCTGCGGCTGCCGAAGAGGCTTCGTCTTCGATGGAGCAGATGGTTTCCAACATCAAGCAGAACGCAGATAACGCACTGCAGACGGACAAGATCGCGAACAAGAGCTCCAAGGATGCGCAGGAGAGCGGCAAGAGCGTCAATGAGGCAGTGGCCGCAATCAAGGAGATCGCGAACAAGATCTCAATCATTGAAGAGATTGCTCGCCAGACCAACCTGCTCGCTCTGAATGCGGCGATTGAAGCCGCCCGCGCCGGAGAACACGGCAGAGGATTCGCCGTGGTCGCCGCGGAGGTGCGCAAGCTGGCCGAGCGCAGCCAGAAGGCGGCAGGAGAGATCAATCAGCTCTCGACCGCGACGTTGAAGGTCAGCGAGAAGTCCGGTGAGATGCTCACGCGGCTTGTCCCGGACATCCAGCGTACAGCCGAACTGGTGCAGGAGATCTCTGCTGCCAGCCGCGAGCAGGATACAGGCGCCGAGCAGATCAACAAGGCTCTGCAGCAGCTCGAACAGGTGATCCAGCACAATGCTTCAGCGGCTGAAGAGATGGCTTCGACCACTGAGGAATTGACCGGCCAGGCCGAGAACCTTGTAAGTGCGCTCTCGTTCTTTCGGACCGGTAGCGAAAATGCCGCTCCAGTGAGGACTCCGGCACGCACTGCAGTTGCCAAGACTGCGGCGCCGGTGGAGAAGCGCCACGCCGGCCACGCTCAGAACAGCAGTTCGCGGGGCGGATTTTCGCTGCGAATGAATGATCGCACAGACAGCCTTGACGGCGAGTTCGAGCGCTACTAGCAGCCAGAGCAGGCGATATCGCGGAGCCCTGAGGGGCTCTGCGGCCTGCGCACAGGAAAGGAGTAAGAGATGAGTATGGCTGAGATGACCGATATGCGGCAGTACCTGACCTTTCGCCTGGGCAGCGAGATCTTCGCGATCGATGTAGCCAAGGTGCGTGAGGTGCTGGACCTGACAGCGATCACGCCGATCCCGAGGACGCCTGAACTTATGGCTGGGGTCATTAACCTTCGTGGCAGCGTGGTACCCGTTGTTGACTTGAGACAGTGCCTCGACATGGCGAAGACGGTAAGCACACGCAACACCTGCATCGTTGTGGTGGAGGTTGTGCTGGACGGTGAGTCGACGATCATTGGAGCACTGGCCGATTCCGTCGAGGAGGTCATCGATCTCGACTCGGCGCAGATTCAGCCGGCGCCTCGCATTGGCATGCAGGTCCGGGTCGACTTTATCCGCGGAATGGGCAAGCGCGAGAACAGCTTCATCATGATCCTGGACATCGATCGGGTCTTCACTGCCGAAGAACTGCGCGGCACGTCCACTGAAAATACCGCTACGGAAGCGGCCGCTTAAGGAGCTTCATGATGGGGGCATTGGGCGTTGCGCATGAAGACCGGCTTACGCGGCGCGACTTCGACCGTGTGCGCGAGCTTGTCCGTGAGCAGTGTGGAATCCAGCTTGGTCCTGACAAGCACACGATGGTCGAGGTCCGCCTCAAGCGACGACTGCGTGCTCTAGGGCATGCGACCTATACGGATTATTGTGCGCATTTGTTTGAGAGCAGATCGAAGGCTGAGCTTGTCTCGTTGATCGACGTGATCACGACGAACAAGACGGACTTCTTTCGCGAGTCCAACCACTTTGACTTCCTCACTGAACGAGTTCTTCCGGAGCTCAACCGTCGAGCAGCGCCGATGCTGATCTGGAGTGCGGCTTGCTCCAGCGGAGAAGAGCCGTACACGATGGCGATGGTGCTGAGCGAATTTGCGGAAAAGCATGAATCCTTCCGCTTCAGCATTCTCGCCACGGATATTTCGACCGAAGTGCTGGAGCGGGCCGAGACTGCTGTTTATACGAAGCAGGTCGTAGAACCGATATCCGCTTCGATGCAGCGCAAGTATCTAATGCGCAGCCGCGATCGAAGCAACGATCGCGTTCGGATTGTTCCAGAACTGCGGTCGAAGGTTGAGTTTCGCCGGCTGAACTTCATGGATGAGGCCTACGGCCTTCCGGTGGCGCCTCAGGTCATCTTCTGCCGCAACGCGCTCATTTACTTTGACCGTGTGACTCAGGAGAGCATCGTTCGGAAGCTCATTCGTGAGCTTGAACCGGGCGGATACCTGTTCATTGGACATTCCGAGACCCTGAGTCAAATGGATCTTCCCGTCACAGCTGTCGCATCAACGATCTATAGGAAGATCTAATGGCAGTACGCCATGAGTTCACGTTGCAGCCCGGCGAGTCGAGACTCGTCCGAACTCCCTCTGTGTTGAAGACGGTGCTGGGCTCGTGTGCCGGGGTGACCTTTCGCGTGCAAAGGCTTGGGCTTGGAGCGATGTGCCACCCCATGTTGCCTACGATTCGGCCCGGCCGGGAAAGTTCGGAGACAGTCTTGACCCGTTACGTGGATCTCGCGCTCAAGGGCATGATCCATCGGCTCGAGAAGCTTGGAGCTCAACGGGGAGAGATTGAAGTCAAGCTCTTTGGCTGTTGTGACGTGCTTGACTTCGACGTCAACCGCATCACCGTCGGGCGGATGAACGCCGAGATGGCAATGAAGGTGTTGTCTGAGGAAGGTGTCGTGTTGGCTGCTCGTCAGACCGGCGGCCCGGTAGGAATGTACATATATTTCACGACGGATTCCGGAGAGGTCTTGTTGCGCCGATTGGCCCCTCTGGAAACTGGACTGCGAAAAGAGGCAAAGCTTGCTGATGGACGGTAAGAAACGTCAGGTTCGAGTTCTGGTCGTCGATGACTCGGCAGTTGTACGTCAGGTTCTGAGCAGCCTGCTCGAGAGCGATCCCGACATTCGGGTGATCGCTACAGCTTCAGATCCGTTCGTCGCGGCGGAGCGAATCGCGGAGGAGATTCCCGATGTGATTACGTTGGACATAGAGATGCCCCGTATGGACGGGCTCACCTTCCTGCGCCGCATCATGGAGCAGAGGCCAATCCCTGTTGTGATCTGCTCATCGTTGGCGGCGGAGGGTGCGCACAGTACCCTGGAGGCAATGAGCGCCGGCGCTGTCGACATCATCACTAAGCCGCGGATCGGTACTCGGCAGTACCTTGAGGAGTCGCGCGTACAGATATGCGAGGTCGTGAAGGCCGCAGCGCAATCCAAACCACGCGCTCGCGCCACCGCACATGCAGTGGAACCGAAGTTGACTGCCGATGTAATCCTTGCGCCGTCGCAACACTCTATGGCGGAGACCACAGAGAAGGTCATCGTGGTGGGTGCATCGACCGGGGGGACCGAAGCGCTTCGTGAGCTCCTCGAGCCATTACCAGAAAACGCTCCTGGCATCGTCATCGTCCAGCACATGCCGGAGCTCTTCACGCGCAGCTTCGCGCAGCGTCTCAATGGGCTTTGCGCGATTGAGGTGAAGGAGGCCGAGAGCAACGATACCGTGTTGCCTGGCCGCGCGTTGATTGCTCCGGGGAATCATCACATGCTGCTTCGTCGCAGCGGGGCGCGTTACTTCGTGGAGATCAAGGACGGCCCATTGGTGTGCCGGCATCGGCCATCTGTGGACGTTCTCTTTCGTTCGGCCGCACGTTACGCCGGCCGCAACGCGGTTGGTGTGATCCTGACCGGCATGGGAGACGACGGAGCCCGCGGCATGCTCGAGATGAAGCAGGCGGGCTCGTATAACATCGCTCAGGACGAGGCGAGCTCCGTGGTTTACGGTATGCCAAAGGAAGCTCTCCGACTTGGTGGAGTCGACAAAGTTCTGTCATTGGAGCAGATCCCGTCTGCCTTACTCCCATTCCGCGCTTAGCATAGGATGCAGGGATCCACTGCTCTCAAAGAGAAGGAACTCGTGGTGGGTCGAGTCAATCCCGGGGGGCGGTCGAATCATGCAGCTTCGGTCAATGAGTCAGAAATCGTCGTAACCACGGGGATGTGAATGGAGAAGGTAGATCCCTGTCCAAGCGCGCTCTCGACGCTGATGAAGCCCCCCATGGCCTGGCACAGCTGCTGACTGATCGCGAGTCCAAGTCCGCTGCCACCGAAGCGTCGGGCGTTGGAGTCGTCTACCTGGCTGAATGTCTTGAAGAGGCGATCAAGGTGCTCCGGAGCAATGCCGATGCCAGTATCCGTCACGGACCATACGACGTAGTCCCGACCTGCCTGCGTGTCGATGGCTGTCCGCAGCGTGATGGTGCCGCGTTCGGTGAATTTGCAGGAGTTACTGACGAGATTTAGCAGGCATTGCCGCATGCGTAGCGCGTCGACCTCTACCATCACCTCGTCTATTGTGCCTTCGACGCGAAGGGCATTCTGGTTCTGGCGGGCGAGAACCTCGGCGGTGGGCTGTACGTCGTGCAGCAAGGCATTCGCAGCGGCGAGGGTCGGCGTCAGCTGCAGCTTTCCGGCCTCGATCTTCGAGAGGTCCAGGATATCGCTGATCAATGTGAGAAGGTGGCGGGCGGAAGAGACGATCTTCTCCAGATCGCTTGCCATCTGCAGATTGCAGTCGGCCACAGCATCCTCATGGAGGATTTCGCTGTACCCAATGACAGCGCTCAGCGGTGTGCGGAGCTCGTGACTCATGTTGGCGAGGAAGGCGCTCTTGGCCCGGCTCGCATTTTCAGCGTAGATTCGAGCGGTCTCAAGGTCCCGCTCAATGATTTTGCGTTCCGAGATCTCGCGTTCAAGGTCCTGGGTGCGCGACCGGACTTTGTCTTCGAGCCCATCTTGTGCGCGCTTGAGCTCGGCGTCACGTTCTTCAATGCGTTCCATCATGGCATTGAATTGATCGATCAGAACTCCGGTTTCATCGTTCGAGAAACGTCGGGCGCGAAGAAGATAGTTGCCGTCTTCTGAAACCTTGGTCGCCACCCTCGTTAGATGCAGGATGGGCCGCGAGATAACGCGTTGCAGTGTCGACGAAAGCAATGCCGCGATGCTCAGGGCGATAAGAGCACTGAGGATCGTAGTCTGCGCAAACCGGAGGAGAGAGTGGTACATATCTTCGAGGCTGATCTGAAGTATGAGCACGCCTACGGTCTCGCCTTTGGTGGTAACGGTCCGGTGCACGAAAAGGCGTCTGGCCTGGAAGGAAAATGGCGCACCGGTAGCATCGGGACATCCCTGTGCGGCTTGCATCGAAGAGAAGCGTGCAAAGAGATTGCCGGCCTTGTCGAAGAGGCAAGCTTGTTCAACGTGTGGGTCCTCTCGAAGCTGAGCCAGAGCTTCACGGGCTACGCCACTGTCATTGAAGAGGAGTGCTGCTGCAACGTCGTCTGAGATGAGTTGTGCCGTAGCAGTTTCCTGCGCGACGAGCATATTGCGATAGTGCTGCAGCTGGTATATCCAAAGCAGCGAGCCCGAGATGATAAGAGTCGTGAAGGCGGTGCCCACCAACAGAACAACCAACTTGGTACGGATGGAAAGCGATAGGAAGAAATGCGTCATGGGGTCACCGAAGCAAGGCGCAAGATGCGCGAGCTGATGCGCAGGCTGCTCTGCTGCGCAAGAGTGAGATTGATTTCGATCCTTACGTGGTCTCCATCTACGGGAAGTCCCACGATCTGATCGGGCGTAAGGTTGTTGCTGAGTTCGGAGACGCTCAATACCGCCGCCTTCGTCAGCTCTGCTTTGGAGTGGGTCAGGAACTTCCTATTTGCAACGCTGGTGTAAAGAATGTGACAAGGCTCCACCGGTTCGCCGGGCTTGAGGTGGCGTACGCTTACCGGCTTATCGTTGATCGTCTGGTGGTCAAGGATCTTGTCTGCGTAACGGTCGATCGGATCTGCACCGAGGAAGCAGATCAGGAATTGAGGGTGCTCTGCGTCCATCTTCCAGGTGGGCCAGTCAGTAAAGCGCGCTACGTTGAGTAGCATGGCAGCGCGGATGGCGGCCTCGTCCGCGGAGCCCTGCGCGCGAACAGCAACTCCGGGAGATGCAATCGCAAGGATGCCCGACAGGGCAGCTGCCAGGGTGTGACGGCGGAAGCACCATGCGCGAAGTGGGAGTGCAAGCATTAGAAGCTCACCTTCGCCTTGACGTAGAGCGAGCGGGGCACTTCCAGGCAGGTGTTGAGGCCGGAGTTATCTCCAAACTCAAGATGGCGCGGTGACAAGAGGTTGGTGCCACCGGCGTCGAGGTCGAGGTGGCGTCCGAGACTGTGCGACAGGTGCAGATCGAGCCGAGCGTAGCCGCCGATCTCCTGGCCCGGGGTCGAGCCGTGAAAGCTTGGGGAGGTGTCTGTGAGCTTCTCCACATACTGAAGAAAGCTGTTTGCGCGCCATCCGCGCGGGAGGGCCCATGACGCTGATAGGCTGCCACTGTTTCTCGGGCTGCTCCAGCTGTTGTTGATCTGCAGATCTCCGGCGGTCGTCTGTTTTCCGTGCGCCTGCATCCAGGTGTAGCTTCCTGCCAGGTCAAGGTGGCGGGAGGGCTTCCATGACATCGCGGCCTCCAGGCCTGCGCTTCGGGCACTATAGCCGTTGACGTAGGTGGTTGGAACTTCGACATCGGGGCCGTACTGCATGCCGGGTTGCGGGGTCCCGGAGATGGTGCCGATCAGCCGCGAATTGACGTTATAAAAGGCGGCGAAGTCGAGTGAAAGATCATGACGAAGATGGGTACGATATCCCGCTTCGTAGGCATCGACGAATTCAGGCTTGATGGCTGGATTTCCGTCGAGAAGGGATACAACGGGGAGCCCATTGCTAGTGCCAACGATCTCGTCGAGATCAAGTCCTATTTCGGCAACCGGCGTATCCACAGCAGCATGTGATGCTGCTGCCCAGAGCGACTGTCCGGTGACTGGCGCCCACAAGAGTCTCACGCTTGGCTGGGCCTGAAACCCGGCAAGCGTCCCGTCCTGCACCTTTGTGCCGACGGTCGCGAAGAGTTTGTTCGGAACAAGCGTGATCTCGTCCTGCGCGAAGGATGCGACGAGGTATGTGTTGTAGACCGGCAGAAGCGTGACGCGAGGAGAACCATTGAATTGGTTGGACCCGAGGCGAAGCTCTCCGCCGAAGACAATGTCGTTCTTCGCTCCCGCGTGGAAATGGTTCTGGACATCCAGGTCGCCGGTCTGCGTGACGCCGTGATTGTTCAGCTCGAATAGGACTTGCCGATCGTAGTATGCCTGGAATACCAACTCCGACGTAGCGGCCTTGCGTTCCCAGCGGCTGAGTATGAATCCACCAGACAGCGCCTGGCTGTAAAACTGACTTGAGCTGCTGGCCAGCGGCTGGAGTAAGTCGGCATGCTGTGTTTCACGATAAAGATCCCCGGAGATGGAGACCGTGTCACGCAGATTCGGCTGCCAGTCGATATGACCGCCGAGCCTTTGCGCGTGTTGGCCGTCAAACGCTTGTACCCCGTCAGAGTCCACTAACGCACGACGATGGTTGCCAGTCAGATCCAGACTGAACTGGGAGCGCTCCGTGAGAGCTCCTGCATAGTGAATCGTGGTCTCTTGGAGGAGGTTCGAGGCCTGTGATGTGACGCTCGTGCCAATGGTATGGCGAACCGGCTTCGTGATGATATTCACGACGCCGTTCACAGCGTTCGTGCCCCAGACCGCAGCACCAGGTCCGCGAACGACCTCGATGCGATCGATCGTGCTGAGAGGAATATCGATCTCATCCCAGTTCACACCGTAGAAGATCTCCGAGTAGATGGTGCGTCCATCTAACAGCACGAGAAGTCTGTCGGCGAACTGGTTGTTGAAGCCCCTGGCCGTGACGGCCCAGGTGTAGGCGTTGATCTGCGCGACCTGGACTCCGGGCACCATGCGAAGCAGATCCGGGATGCTGGCAGCGGCTGAGTGCTCAATTTGTTCGCTGGTGATCACGTAGACAGCGGCAGGAGTCTTCTCCAGATCTTCGGAGCGGCGTGCGAAGGAGCTGACGCTGATCTGCATCTGCGTCAGGTCTTCGAGGCTGCTTGCCTTGAGCTGGTCTGCGCTGCTCGTCTGTGCAATGGAAGGAAGTGTCGCCCCAAGGAACACTGAGAGCAGTACGGCCTCTGCAATGCCAATCCCGTTCACGCGGCATCCTCCATGGACCGTGACGCGTTCCCTTCCAGCAACGTCTTCATCTGACCGGCTTCGATTGGCCGAGAGAAGTAGAAGCCCTGACCGAGCTTGCAGCCCAGGCGTTGTAGCGTGGAGCGATGTGGCTCCGTCTCGACGCCTTCAGCGAGGACCTTCATGCCAAGTGTCTCGCCCATCGACACGATGGTGCGAATCAGTTGCTCCGAAGAGGGCTCGTCCGGGTTGAGTGCGAACGTGAACTCGCGGTCGATCTTGATCAGGTCGAAGGGAAGCTGGCGGAGATAACGGAACGAAGAGTAGCCCGAACCAAAGTCATCGAGGTCGAGACGCACACCGAGGTCCTTCAGGCTGCGGAGCACCTGTGCTGCCGCATCGATGTCTTCGAAGAGCACCCCCTCTGTGATCTCCAGATGCAGGCACGAGGCTGGGAAGCCCGTCGTCTCGAGCACGTGAGCCACACCTGCGACGAGATTCTGCTGGCGGAACTCGCGCGGCGAAAGGTTGACGGAGAGTTCCAGCAGGGGGCCGTCCGGCGTCTGATCGTGCCACAGCTTTACCTGGGCACACGCTTCATGCAGGATCCAGTGGCCGATTTCAACGATGGTGCCATTTTCTTCGGCGATGGGGATGAAGAGGCCGGGGCTGATCAGTCCCCTCCGCGGATGTCTCCAGCGAAGAAGGGCTTCAACGCCATAGAGGTGGCATGATTTGAGGTCTGCCTTTGCCTGGTAGAAGACCTCGAGTTCATTGCGCTCAATGGCTCCGCGCAGATCGTTCTCGAGTTCGAAACGCTCCTGCGCCTGGGCGAACAGGCTCGGATCGAAGACAACCGCGCAGCCTCGCCCACGAGCCTTCGCGGCATAGAGTGCGGCGTCGGCCTCGCGGAGCATGTCCTCAGCGCCCTCCTGGGCCGGTGTGTAGTACGAAACGCCGATACTGAAGGCACAGTGGAGCTGGCGGCCCTCCAGGCGGAATGGCTTCTTCATCGTGGCCTGCAGGGCTTGAACGAGAGGCTGTGTTGAGGTCAAGTCTGCGTTGGAGCGAAGCAGAAGTGCGAATTCATCACCACCCATACGGGCGCAGATCGACTCGCTCCCCACGGGAGCGTATTGCGCTGTGACTTCTTTCAGACGGTTGGCCACCTGGCGAAGCAAGTCATCTCCAGCGAGATGTCCCAGGCTATCGTTGACTACCTTGAACTTGTCCAGATCGATGAACAGCACGGCATGGGAGATGCTGCCCTCGCTGCAGGCGAGCCCCAGGTAACTCAGCAGAAGTGTGCGATTTGCAAGACCAGTCAGGGCGTCGCGGGTCTTTTCCTCTGTGACATCGCTTTGCGATCCTGCAAGGCGAACAAGTTTTCCAGCATTGTCGCGGGTAGCAACGGCACGACAGGACATCCACCGCAGCGTGCCGTCCGGATGGAGCACGCGGTAGGAGCAGTGGAGTACGTCGCTGGCTCCATGCCGGATGAGCTCGAGTTCACTCGTCACCTCATCCTGGTCGGCGGGGAGAATATGCTCGAACCAGAGCTGCTCGTTGGGATTGGCAGGAGCTTCCGTCAGTCCCATGATCTCGAGCCAACGCGGCGAGTAATAGACCATGTTGGTCGCCAGGTCCCAGTCCCAGAGGCCGTCTCGCGAAGCCTGTGCGGCGAGAGCATAGCGCTCTTCGCTCAGCCTCAGGGCTGCTTCGGCTTTCTTGCGCGACAACTGGACCCTGATGCGGGCGAGCGCAACCTGATAGTCGATGGGCTTGGTGATGTAGTCGTTGGCGCCGGCTTCCAGCGCGGAAGCGATCTTGTCGCTCTCGGCAACGGCGGTGACCATGACCACGGGAAGTTGTTCGGGGCTGTATTGCTCGCGCCAGTGCCGCAGAACCTCCGAGCCGCTCATGCCCGGCATCATCTGATCCAGCAAGACAAGGTCGAAGGGCTTCGCTGCTACCTCAGCGATGGCCTTTCGGCCGGTGGACGCAACGGACACGGTGAAGCCTGAGCGTTGAAGCCGACGAGACAACATGTCGAGGTTCAGCTGCTCATCGTCGACGATGAGGATGTGCGAGGTGGCCGGAGGGGCGACGCCGTGGAGAGCAGGCGTTGTTTCCGGCGAGGTCAGTTCGGGTAGCTCGGACATAGGGGCTCGGCAGCGAAGGGATGCACATACGAACGCTGTCGAGGTTTCGCCCGTGACGCCATCCCGCTGATCAGTCCATCTATCGGCAGAGGAAGAGATTTGCGTAGGATGTCGCAAGCGGGGGCAGTGCTGACGAGATCCACCACCTTTGTGGGATGGCGAGGGCGCGGTGCCGGTGGTCCACGGTGCGTCTTCTGGCGCAGGAACTTAGCGAGGACCTTCCCTTGTAACGATTACGTGAGTGGCTTCAGGTCGCCCGCCACAGTCGGCAGCAGTTCTGCCACGGTGGGATGGATGTGCACCGCGTGCTGGAGCGTTGTGTACGGAGCCTTCGCATACATCAGATCGACGATTGCGTGGATGGCCTCGTCCCCGCCGACGCCGAAGATGGTGGCGCCGAGGATCTCTTTGCTGTCGGCGTCGGCAAGGATCTTCATGAAGCCGAAGCTCTCGCCCTTCTCGACCGCGCGGCCTACACGAGTCATCGCGCGGCGTCCGACGAGTGCGTTGCGTCCTGACTTCTTCACCTCGACTTCGGTCATTCCAACCTGTGCCACAGGCGGATCGGTATAGAGCGCATGGGCCTGTATGCGGTCCGTGACGCGCCGCTTGGCTCCATCGATCAGGTTGTCGGCTACGATCTCGAAGTCGTTGTAGGAGGTGTGCGTGAACGCGCCGCGCTTATTGCAATCTCCGAGCGCGTAGATGTGAGGCACGTTGGTCTGCAGCTCATCGTTGACGGGTGTGTAGCCCCGGTCGTCGACGATCACCCCCGCAGCTTCGAGGCCAAGATCCTGTGTGTTGGGAGTTCGCCCGACCGCGAGGAGAACATGCGAACCTTGCACAGCTGGTTCGCCCTCATTGCAATTCACATGGACCTGCACACCGCCTTTGGCCCCGGGAGCCATGGCGATGCACTCCGCATTGAGGCGAAGGCCGATGTCCTCCTGCGTGAACAACTCGATCAGGGCATCCGTAACGTCGGGATCCTCGTGTGCTGCAAGGCGGGGTCCCATCTCGACCACGGTGACCTTACTGCCGAAGCGGCGGAACATCTGCGCGAACTCCAGGCCGATATAGCCACCACCTACGACGACCAGATGGTCAGGGACCTCCTGCATCGCCAGCAACGTGGTGTTGGTGAGGAAAGGAACGTCGTGCACACCCTTGAGGTCGGGGACAGCCGCCCGGGTGCCGACGTTGAGGAAGATACGCTCGCCTTCGATCTCAGCGGTGTCCTCGCCCTTGACATTCAACGTGGTAGGTGACGTGAAATGGGCGGTGCCTTTAAAGACAGTGATGTTTGGCGTACTGCGCAGCATTTTCTCGATACCGTTTCGAGAGGACATTACGACCTTCTGCGTGCGCAGCTGAACCTCCGGCATGGACACGGTGACCTCGCCGGCGTGGTGCACGCCCCAGCGGACGGACTCGCGAACACGGTGTGCAGTCTCGGCGCTGGCAATCATCGTCTTCGTGGGGGTACAGCCGACGTTGACACACGTGCCCCCGAAGAACTTCCGCTCGACGATCGCGACGCGCCTTCCTGCGTTCGCCAACCGCACAGCCAGAAAAGGGCCAGCCTGGCCAGAGCCCACCACGATGTCATCGAAGCGCTGCGTCATAAAAGAAACCTCACGATCAGAATGGCACTGCCGACTGTGATGCAGTCTTCGAGCAAGGCGATGGGGAGATCTTTTCCGCCGATGGCCCGGACGAGACGGCCGCGGAACTCCGCACCGCCCAGGGTTCCCACTACGGCTCCGCCAGCTCCCAGCAATGCCCCCGCGACGGTTGCTGCGTGAGCGGTGCCAATCGCGGCTCCTGAAAGTGCTCCTGTAAGCACGCGGGTGATGAACTGCGGCGGTACCTTGCGGCTGGGCGTGTTTGGGAGCTTGTCATTGATGATCTCGCCGAGTGCCGCGACGGTGAAGATCCATGGCGTCCACTGGTACCCAAGCCAGCCTAGCCACGTGCCACCCAAGGAGAGGAGCCCAAGCCGCGTAGCCCAGCTCACGGCTGCAGGGGCGGAAATGGCACGGAGTCCTGCGACGACGCCGATCAGAAATGCAGCAATAAGAATGTTCATCATTCCTCCGAGTTACTTACAGCCGGTTGCTCGTCACGGATAGGAGTCTAATGCCGCCGCTTAGGTTCTGGAAGGGTTGAAAAGAGAGGCATCTTCCACTCATTTCGAGGTGTATCCAAATGCAACCGGGGAGCTAAGGCTCAGGCGGAGCAGAGAAAATTCGCGTGAAGCTGAAACTGTGAGTCGGGCGGGGCATCGAACGCACGTGGTCGTGTCATCGGAGGATCTGGAGAGTGAAGGCGCTGGAATTTGTCGATGCAGCTACGGATGTTCGACTGGTGCAGACGGATAGGGAGCGTCCGGCCCCCGGGGACGGTGAGCTTCTGATTCGCGTTCGCGCGGCTGGCATCATTCCCACCGAGCGGCTATGGTATCCGACCCTCTGTACGCAGGACGGTGTTCCGCGCCGGCAGGTGATTCCTGCTCATGAGTTTGCCGGTGAAGTCGTGGAGGATGCTGGCGGGTCGCGAGGATTCAAGCCGGGAGACCTGATCTTTGGAATGAACGGCTGGTTCAAGGACGGCGCCCTGGCCGAATACACGCTGGCCGTACCGGGCAGCCTCGCGAAGATTCCACCGGGAATTTCGTTGGAGCAGGCGGCAAGCGTTCCGATCAGCGCGCTGACCGCATGGCAAGGGCTGTATGAGAGGGCTAACGTACGTGCCGGGGAGCGCGTGCTGGTCCTGGGGGCTGCAGGGGCAGTGGGACTGTATGCGGTTCAACTGGCTGCGATTCGTGGAGCAAAGGTGGTAGCGACGCTCTCCGCGCAGGACTTTGCTGTCGTGGAGGCGTTAGGCGCGTCCCAACTCATCGACTACAGGTCGCAAAGGTTCGAGGAGCTCGCAGGTCCGGTGGACGTGATCTTCGATACCGTGGGTGGAGACTCGCTCGAGCGCTCGTGGAGCTTGCTCAAACCGGGCGGGCGGGTCATCACCATCGCCTCGAGCAGCGGGAGTTCGACCGATCCCCGGACCCGTGAAGCCTTTTTGCTTGTGAAGCCAATCTCCTCGCAACTTTCGGAGATGGCAGGTTGGTTGCACGCTGGTCGGCTGAAAGCCTTCGTGAAGTCGGTCGTCCCGTTCTCCGAAGCGAAGTCGGTCTTTTCTGGAACGGAGATTCCTGGCTCCCGGAGGCTCGGGAAGATCGTGGTTACTACAACGTGATAGTCGTCTGAACCCGCCAAAAGGGTCGTTTTTACACGGTCTCTCCAGGGCTTTCGAGTTTTGGCTCTGCGACATAACCTCCGTGAGCGGCGTCTTCGGTGGGGGGCTCCATGTTTCTGCTTTTTCTCGCGCTCTGTGAGGGATGCCTCGCGGGCCTCCGTCCATTCACGACCGCAGCAATCCTCAGTTGGGCTATTCATTTCAGTGCACTTGAGCTGTCGGGGACCTCGCTGGCCGTATGTGGCACATGGTGGCTGCCGATCACGCTTTCCGTCTTAGCGATAGCCGAGTTGATTCGCGACAAGCTCTCCACGACGCGTTGTCGTCGCTCGCGAGCGCAGTTCGCACTCCGTTTGTGTGTTGGTCTCTTCTGCGGGGCTGCGCTGTCGATGCCACACAGCGTTCCCTGGTGGCCCATGGTGATCGGGGCTGTAGGGGCGACGATCGGAACCTTTGCGGGGTCAACGCTCCGGCGCGCACTGTCGCGGGCTCTCGACGGAGACATGCCGATTGCCTTCCTGGAAGACGCCGTAGCGATCTTCGGCGGACTTAGCATCCTGAGTCAGATTTGTTACAAGTGAGTGGGGCGTCCCGACGGGGGTAAACTCTCGTCCCCGGTGCGGCCTGGGGCGTCACTGCGATGAGTGTCCCCGACCGCGGTAGCTGAGCCAAGCTTGACGAGATAGCGCCACAAGGTGATCCACGGAGCCAGCCAGGACTGGTGATGGGTTCGTGCATGCGATTCGTAGATCAGCGGAGCATCCAGCTTCACGTCCACCAGGGTGCCCGTATCGGGACGGGTGTGCAGATGGAAGTTGGCGCCGATTTTCCTCGCACGTTCCCGCATGCCGGTTAGGCCCCAGTGTCCTTCACGGGCGCCGAAGCGCATCACGGCATCCGGGATACCTTGTCCGTTGTCGGAGATGATGATCCGGAAGCGTTCGGGCTTGTAATAAAGCCACACCTCGATGCGCGTAGCCTTGGCGTGCCGAAACGCATTGTTGAGAGCTTCGCGGCCAAGGTAGGCAAGCTCTTCCTGAGCGATGGCCTGCATGGCGCGCGGCTCGCCCTGCACGGTGATTGTGTACTCGCAGGGGTACAACTGGTAGAGAGTCTCGCAGGCCGCCGCGAAGATACGATTCAGCTCTGGCGAAGCCATCGTCGCGCGCAGGCTTACGAGACGTTCGCGGCCTTCGCGCATGATGTCGTCAGACTGCTTCAGTGCATCTTCCAGCAGGCCACGTGCTGCGGTGTCTTCCGGGATCTGATCGACACCCATCTGGAAGAAGAGGATGAGGGCGTGGAAGCTCTGCAGCAGTGTGTCGTGGAGTTCACGGGCGATGGCCGTGCGTTCAATCAGCCGCTCTTCTGAACGCATGTTTGCCTGGGAGATGAGGAAGTGGATGCGGGCGCGATAGATCCAGACGCCAAGCAGAAGGAACGAGACGAAGAAGGCGATTTTGAATGGCCAGCTCTGCCATAGCAAGGGGCGTACCGTGATGGTCTGTGTGCTGTCAATTGCGTCCCAGCTGCCGTTTCCGTTCGTCGCCATGACGCGGAAGCGATAGGTTCCCGGAGCCAGATTCGTGTAGACCGCCGCGTGTTCGCCCGTTGGCGCGCTCCAGCCCTCGTCGAAGTTTTCGAGCTGATATCGAAACTGAATTCGCGTGGGATCCCGCAGGTAGATGCCGGTGTAGTGGAAGACGACGCGGCGGGAGCCCGCCGGGATGAGTGCCCCGGAGCCCATAGGGACGGGGCCGGCGTCCGTTTCGACACTCTGGATCTGCGGAGCTGCGGGTTGCAGGTCCTGGTCAGGTAGTTGGGCTCCAGCTCCAATGCCGGAGGCAGTCGAGAACCACGTCCGGCCGTGGCTGTCCGCAACCATCACCCGCGAACGGACATCTCCTTCCGAACTCTGAAGGCCATCGGGAGGACCAAACAGGCGAACCTGCTCCTGTCTCACGCGGCCTTCGATGAGAATTGCCGCCGGCACGGACAGCAGCTGCGTTCTCGTTGCAATCCACAGTCGCCCCTGAGGGTCACGCAGGACACCCCTTACAGGCCCCTCAAGAGTCGGCACGATGACGCTCCGCAGTTGGTCCCCTTGCATCATGGCGAGGCCGGAACTTGTACCGATCCAGAGGATTCCGGTGGGATCCTCCGCAAGAGAAGTGATCTCGGACGAAGGCAAGCCGTCTTGGTACTTCCACGTCTTCCATGAGAGACCATCCCACAGGCTGAGGCCCTCCGGCGTGCCGATCCATAGCCGATGACGGGCATCTTCCTCGATCGCAGAGACTGCTTTCGACGCCAGACCGTCCGAGCGGGTGAAGGTGGTGAAGTGGCCATGGTCGAAATGGCTGAGGCCCCGGGTGAGAGTTCCCGCCCAGACGCTGCCATCGTGAGCCGTCCTCACTGCGAAGACATTGTCTTCTGAGAGTCCATCACGGGTGGTGAACGTTGTCGGAGCAAAACCCTCACCCTCAAAGCGCAGACGCGTGAGTCCTCCTCGTTGCCTGCCGATCCATAGGCCGTCGCGGTCGCCGTCGATCGAATACACCACGTCATGGTCCAGCCCGGCGAGTGTCACCGGATGGGGGACGCCGTCGCGTTCCCAGTACAGGCCGCCGTCGATCGGGGCGAACCAGGTGCGGTCGTGAGTATCGGCGTACACGGGACCATAGCGGCCAGAGGGGAAGCCATCCTCTGCGCCGAAGTGGAGGATCGGGGTTTCGGAGATGCGCTCGAGTGCGTCGCCGTCACCGAACCAGAGATCGCCTTGCTGATCCTCAAAGAGTGCGGTGATGGCCACTTGCCCCTTGGCCTTTGCGAGCCAGGCGGCGGTGCTGCCGTCATAGTGGATCAACCCATGCTGAGTACCGATCCAGAGGTGGTGCTCGTGGTCCTGGGCCATCGAGAGCACCTGCTCATGTTGCATGTCCGGAGGGAGCAAGGGGATGACAACCCGTTGGCCGTTCCAGAGGGCCACACCGTTGTCGGTGCCGATCCATACCGTTCCATCCTGCATCGGGAGGAAGCAGTTCACCTTCAGGTCGGGCACGCCCTCGGTGATCGGCGTGGCGACATTGTCCTTCCAGGTGATGATGCCGCTTTCCCTTGTTCCGATCCAGAGGCGACCGTCGGCGGCCTGAGCCATCGCAATGAGAAGCGCCGTAGTGTGGAGTGGGAACTGCTCGATCGTTCCGCCTTTTAATCGCATCAGTCCATGGAATAGCCCGACGGCGTAAAGGCCTCTGTCGTTAGCGGCGGCCATCGACGTAATCGCAGGCTCGCGATGTGAGATCGAGAGCGCAATCTCAAACTGCCCGTTGGTGTAATGAATCAGCCGTGCATCCTGGCAATAGATCCAGAGCGAGCCGTCGCGATCGAGAGTGAGGCTGAGCACGTGGCGGATCGGCGCCATCGTGCGCACCGGAGGTTGCATGGTCTGGAACGTAAATCCGTCGAAGCGCTGCAGCCCGTTGTCAGAACCCGTCCACAGATATCCGTCCGGAGTCTGTGCAATCGCATTGATGCGTCCTCCGTACAGGCCCTCTGTGCTGCTCCAGCGGTGTGTCAGATACTCTCGCATGGAGGCGTGCGCCGCTGCCGACGGAGCTGGCATCACCTGGGCTGCAAGTGACCCGGACATCAGCCAGAGGAGCATCAGGAAAGGGAAGCGCCGCTCCGTCCTAAGGAAGAAACTGGAACTGATCAATGATCACCTCCGTCTCTTTTTGCTCCGGCACGGGTGCATACGGAAAGACACACAGGGTGATGTAGGCCTTTTCTATACCTGGGCTGGGAACGTTGGTCGTAAATCGCCACGCGGAGATCGACGCTTTGTCATTGCTGGCGTCGCGGTCGGTGCGAAAGTCCACGCTGCCCGGTGACCAGTGGAAGGACATTGTCACGGGACCGGAGGGGATCTCGAACCGGTAGACGTTGGAAGGGATATAGAAGGGCTGAGTGACGTACTCGCCGTTCTTACTGTTGGGCACACCCCAACGGCTCACGTGGACGTCGATCTCGTGGTGGCTGTCGCCATCGCGCTCATCCTGCCAGGTGTTGAGGCTCAGCATTGTGGCTGGCTCAAGATGCCCGATATCCCGTATATGGAACAGGTAGGTCCCGTAACCCAGGGTGCGAAGCGTGCGAACCTCCGCACAGCTCCAGTCCGACCCTTCTCGTCGCACGGCGAGGTGTAGGGAGCCCCGATCGTCCAGCCACACATTCTGGGGGCGATATTGGTGCGTTCCTCCGCCGTTGGGGCTGCTGACCGCTCGGACGTCCCAGTCGTACCCGCTGAAGGACAGCGTGTAGGTTCGGCGGGGCGACGGCGTGCCTGAAACCCGGCGCAGGCCGAGCACGTCGGCTCCGACCGGGGGGAGATCCGGGCGCACGTCGAGTGGTTTGTATCCCGGAGCCACGAGCAAAGCTGCATACTCCATCCCGAGGTGCGTTGGGCTGGTCCAGGAACCGTCTTTCGAGATCGCGGTGAAGGGATGCTCAGCCTGCGGCTGCACCCACCAGCGGTCTCCCGAGTGCGCGTACAGAACGATGCGACTTTTGCGAGGAGCGGCTGTGACCTTTCCCGAGAGGATGCCGGCTGAGTCGGCTCCGCCGCGATCCGCAATCGGGACCGCAGTAAAGTCGACGCTGCAGGGAGCCGTGTGGCAGCTGCTGAGCAGGAAGGATACGGAGATTACGACGATCGCGGCCCAGCGGCGCATCATCGCATCTTAGCCCTCAATGATGCCCCGGCGCAGGCCGATCATCACCGCGTGCGTACGGTCGCTCGCATTCAACTTGGAAAGAATATTCCGGACGTGGCCCTTCACCGTGTGCTCGGAGACCCGAAGGCAGTCTGCGATGAGCTTGTTCGAGTTTCCCGAGGCAATCGATTCGAGCACATCCACCTCTCGCTCGGTAAGCAGATCGTCGCCGGCGTGCTCGGCCATCGTGGTGGCAATCTCTGACGGAATGCGTCGATGGCCCGAGTGAACAAGCCGGATCGTGTCGACGAGCTCGGTGCGCAGCATGCTCTTGAGCAGGTAGCCGGAGGCTCCGGCCTTGAAGGCCCGCAGCGCCTGGACGTCGCCGCCGTAGGTCGTCAGCACGATGATCCTGGCAGTCGGGAAGTCGCGACGGATCTCCGCGATGGCCTCGATACCGTTCTGCTTGGGCAGACGCAGGTCCATCAAAGTTACGTCGGGCCGGTGCGCGCGATAGGCCGCGACAGCCTCCTGGCCATCGGAGGCTTCGGCGACTACGGTCATGCCTGACTGGGTGTTGATCGAGGCCGAGATCCCGGCGCGGAGCAGCGGATGATCGTCCACGGTAAGCACGCGAATCGGTTGCGTAGAAGTCATAGCGCCTCCTTACTAAAGGACCGACCGATAATGCAGGATATATCGGAAGGTATGGCTCCAGAAGCCCCGAAAGTATTGGCAGTTGGCTGCCCATGCCAGTAGTTCGGGCTATGGCCTCCAGCTTGCGCCGGTTTCGGGCCTCTGATCTAATTGCGGCGTGAAGCTTTTGCTCAGGCTCTGTTGTTGCTGCGCTCCGTCTTGTGACGTCGAGCGCGGCTGCCTGTGTTGTTGCTAGCCGCTTCACTCCTCTCACAACCTCGGTGCTCGCAAGCCTGCTGGCCTGCGTCTGAAGCCAGCGCTGCGTGAGCGCTGCTTCAGGGATTCCCGGGCTTTGCCAGCGCGGAAATCCAATTCCTCCCAGATTCCATCACGTTGTGCAGCTCCTGTGCTGCGCATGGAGCCATTATGAAGATCTCGCTTGCCGTGTTTGCCCTTGCCGGGCTCCTGACCGCCTCCTCGACCTTGCAGGCCGAAGATTGGCGCGGTACTGCAACCGTGCATGAACAGCCCGTCCCGGTGCATCTTGTGCTTTCTGATCCTGCCGCCGACGGCTCCGTGACCGGAGCGTTTATCAATGGTCCGGAGAAGCAGGTCTCGACCAGTGGAGAGTTGAAGGACGGCCATCTCGTCCTGCGCTTCGACTACTTCGCGCGCAAGCTCGAAGGCGACATCAAAGATGGCAAGCTGGAGGGCACCTTTGGTGGGGCCCGGGGCGGCTACGTGCCTCTCACTCTCCAGCGCGATCCGAAGCCGGCCGAGGAGCTGAGCGCGTCGCAGGTCAAGGCGATTGCGGGGGACTGGGAGATCGCCGTGCAGTCGCCGAAGGGAGAGTCCGCCTGGACACTTCGCGTCACGCCGGCGTCCGGCAGGAGCGCCGAAGCCAAGGCGGTCATCCTTCGCATCGATGGCGACACCGGCGGGCTCTACGGGGGCTATGACGCTGCGGCGAAGGCATACCAGTTTACCCGATTTGGCGCCTCGGGATCCGCCGTCTACACCATCACCAGCAACGCGGATGGCACGCTGACAGTGGTAAATCCGTTGGCCAAGTCCCAGCAGTGGAGCGCCCGGCGCCCGGCTGAGGCTCGCAAGGAGAACCTCGCACCCCCGACGCAGAGCAGCCAGCAGACTTCGGTGATCGACCCCAGCAAGCCGCTCGCGTTTACGGCGACCGACCTCGACGGTCACACCGTAACGAATCGCGATCCGCGGCTCGAGGGCAAGGTCGTCATCGTGGCGATCGGTGGAAGCTGGTGCCCGAACTGCCACGATGAGGCGCCGTTCCTGGAAGAGCTCTACAAGCGCTATCACGACAAGGGCCTCGAGATCGTGGACCTCTCGTTTGAGGAGCCCGACCAGCTGAAGAACCCGACGCGGCTTCGTGCCTTCCAGAAGAAGTACGGGCTGGAGTATCCGATCCTGCTCGCTGGCACGCCGGATCAGCTTAACGAGAAGCTGCCCCAGGGCAAGAACCTGAACTGCTGGCCGACGGCATTCTTCATCGGCCGCGATGGCCTGGTGAAGGAGGCTCACGCTGGCTTCTCCGGCCCGGCGACAGGCAAGGCTTATGTCGATCTCAAGGCGGAGACCGAGGCGCTGATTGAGCGTCTGCTGCGCGCGCGGCCTGCGCGCAAGCTGGCTTCTGCCCGCTCCGGCTCGACGCTGCAGCACGCAGGACGTTAGGTGGGCGAGACCGCCCAGTTGACGATGCGCGATGCGGATGGTTGACTGGGCGGTATTGCATTGCTGCGCTCCATCGCGATGGTTCCTTGTGCTGGTGAGCATGCTGGCATCGGTGTTTTCTGCCGGCGATGCTCTCGCCCAGGATCCGCGCTACCTTCGTGACCAGTCCTGGAGCACGGCGGACGGCCTGCCGCAGGCCAGCGTCCATGCCATCGCGCTGACCCCGGACGGCTTCCTCTGGATCGCCACGGAGCAGGGGCTCGCGCGCTATGACGGCGCGCAGTTTACCGTCTACGATCGGACCTCGACCCCGCAGCTCCCTAGCAACGACCTATGCTGCCTCGCCGTTACCGAAGATGGCACACTGTGGGTTGGCTCGGGAGATGGCCTGCTCGCACTGCAAGACGGCCGGTCCGTCCCGATTCCGGCTGGACCACCGTATCAAGGCACACCCATCCTGGAACTGCATGCATCCGGCCAGTCCGAGGTTGCGGTGCTTTCGGGAGCAGGGCACTTCGAGGCCGGGCTCCGCGGCTCTCGCGCCCTGGGCGACAGTGAACTGCTGGCGAGCCACATTCCTGTGGTTGCGGCTTCAACCCCGGATGCGAACGGATGGAGTGCGACCGCTTCAGAGGTGACGGCCCGCGAAGGACATGGCATCTCGGTCTGGTCTTCGGGACACGAGCTTCCTCGAGGCCGGGTGCAGACGGTCTTTCTGGCACGCGACCACACGGCGTGGATTGGCATGAGCTCCGGTCTCGCCAGACTCGATCCGGCGACGCGCCGCGCGCAGATCATGCCGCACTTCGTCGGGCGGTCCGTCCTTACAGTCTTCGAAGACCGCGAGGGCGACCTGTGGATCGGCACCGAGACTGCGGGGCTGCATGAGCTTTCCCGCACTGCCTTTCGCACGGTCGAGGGAACGTCCGATGTTGGAATTACGGCCATCACCTCGACTGCACTGTTTGGGCCCGTGCTTGGTACACGCGACGGGGGGCTGCTGCGTTGGAAGGATGGGCGCATCGAGCCCATGCTGGCGGCGGGGCTGGAGCCCAACGACACGATTCTGTGTCTTGATAGCTCTGCGGATGGCACAGTATGGGCCGGTACGCCGCATGGCCTGATCCGCATCGATGCACGCGGTGTGGCTCGGCTCCTGACCTCCACCGAAGGCCTTCCGGACGATTCGGTACGAAGCGTCGCAGCGATCTCTGCGACGCAGGCTTGGGTTGGCACGGCCCACGGATTGGCGTACGTGGACGGAGACCACTTGCGATCCTTCGGCCCCCAGGATGGCCTGGGTGGCAATCTCGTCGGCACGCTGATGCTGGCTCGCGAGAGCTCATCGCGCAATGCCGTGTGGGCTGCCACCGATGGGGGGCTTTCGCTGGTCAGCCCCGACAAGGTTCAACGTACCTATGGCAAGGCCGAGGGGCTCAGCACTCCTGTGGTCGCCGCGATGACCTACGACGGAGCGGCGCAGCTATGGCTGGCAACGGAGGATGCCGTGCTGTGGCGGATTGAGGGTAATCAGCCGCGGCGCGTGTTGGAGTTGTTGCCGCGACGGAATCGTCCGCAGCACGTTGTCTCGATGAGGGTTGTATCGAACACGTTGTGGCTGCAGACGGCGGACGGCATCCTGAGTGCCGATCTGCAAAGACTCTCAGCTTGCGTCGCTGCAGGTTGCAGCGACGTGGCGCGGCTTCTAACTCCCTATGGCGAGGCGCAGGGGATGCCGAGTGCCGAGACCCTGGCGTTGGCCAGCGGAGGTCCGTTACTGCGCGCGGACGGTGAGCTCTGGTTTCCCACGCGCGGCGGCATTGCGGCTACGGCTGCGAATGTCGGGCTCGGGCCGCCCGCGGCGCCCATCGCGCTCGAGCGCGTCTTACAGGATGACCGCGAGCTGGAGTTGTCACCGCAGCTGGAGCTGCCGTATGGCCGCAGCCGCATCACGTTCGAGTTCGCCGGCCTGAGCCTGCGCGATCCCCGAGCCGTTCGCTATCGGTATCGTCTCGATGGCTTCGATCGGGATTGGATCGAGGTAGGGCAGCGACGCTTTGCTACATACACATCGCTCCCGGCGGGCGGCTACGCCTTTCACGTGGAAGCCGCCCTCGAGGGCCAGCCGTGGAGTTCGCAACAGGCGATGCTGGCGCTGCGGATCTCGCCGCCGTTCTATCGGCGCTGGTGGTTCATCCTGCTGATCTTCGCGTGCGGGGCCGCATGCCTTGGTGCCGGGTACTTCTATCGCCTTCGCTTTCTGCGGCAGCGCTTTGCGGTGACGCTTGCAGAGCGTAACCGGATCGCCAGGGAGGTGCATGACACCCTGGCCCAGGACCTCGTCAGCGCGACCCTGCAGCTTGACCTGGTGATGATGCAGCTCAACCATCGTCCGCTTCCCGATGGCCGCCTCGACCGCGCCGTGATGCAGCTGCGCAGCCTCCGCAAGTTCGTGGGAGAGGGCCTTGCCGAGGCGCGACAAAGCATCGCCGAACTTCGCGACGGCTCCGTGAACCTTGATCTACCGTCGCGAGTGCGGGGACTTGCCCTGCGCAATGCGTCGATCGCAGAGATCACTCGCGTTGTGGTTGACGGTCCGGTACGACCGTTGCGCCCTGGAGTGGAGCGCGAGACGACACGCATCGTCGGCGAGGCTCTGTCGAACGCCGCTCGCCATGCGCAAGCGAAGGCCATCGCCGTCACGTTGCGTTACCTGCCGCAACAGCTGAAGGTCGTCGTTCACGACGACGGACGCGGCTTCTCGCTGGACACGCAGGCTCGCGAAGAAGGACACTTCGGTCTGCAGGGCATGCGGGAACGGGCGGAGACGCTGGGTGCGGAGCTTCAGGTGGAGAGCTCCCCCGGCAACGGTACGACCGTTACGCTCGTAGTGCTCTATGGGGAAGGTGTGTAGGCAGGAATGACAGAGACGATTCGAGTAATGCTGGTCGAGGACCACCACATCGTGCGGCAGGGATTGCGCATGTTGCTGGAGGAGGATGCCGGCATGCAGGTAGTCGCGGCGGTGGGAGACGGCATGGATGCAATTCCCGCGTACGACCGCGAACGCCCTGATGTTGTATTGATCGATCTGCAGCTGCCGCGCATGGGTGGCGCGGAGACGATCCGCAAGGTGCGCGAGAAGCATGCTGAAGCGCGGTTCCTTGTGCTCACCACGTTCGATGGTGATGAAGATATCTACCGTGCGTTGCAGGCGGGAGCTCGCGGATACATGCTCAAGGGCATGCCTCCCGAGGAGCTGATTGCGGCGATCCGGGCGGTGCATGCGGGGCGGCGTCATATACCGCAAGCCGTGGCTGAGAAGCTGGCACAGCGCGTTGGGGACCAGCAACTGACAACGCGTGAGCATGAGGTGCTGGAGCGCATCGCCGCAGGACGCAGCAACAAGGAGATCGCGTCGGACCTGTTCATCTCGGAGGCTACAGTAAAGACGCACGTGAACAGTCTCTTGTCGAAGCTTGGCGTACCCGACCGCACACGAGCTGCGGTGGTGGCTATCGAACGCGGTCTGGTGAACCATCGATGAAGCTCTTCGCCATCACGTTGATGCTGTTGGCGGTTGCGTGTTCGCCGATGACGGCTCGTGCTCAGCGTTCGCACAAGGACCTGGCTGCTCTATGGCGCACAGCGACTGCCGATGAACTCGCGGAGGTGCTTCCGGCGCGAGCCCCAGTCCTGCAGGAACGCATCGAGACGGAAGCCACTGCCAACAGTGGCATCACCGATACGCATGGCCGGGTGATCGCCGTGACAGTGCTCATCACGGCGGGCTACGCGGCCCACGGCAAGTACTCGCAGTACCTCGTCGCAGGCGCGCCGGTGGAGTTCGGTGCAAGCGTCGCGCTGAAGCCGGGAGCCTACCTCCTCGGCTGGACGCGCGACGAAGCCGGGCTTCATGTGAGCTTCTACGAAGCTGCCAACGGCAATTTGATTGGCTCCGTGGAGGCACTGCCGTCGAATCCGCCGCTGCGTGTCGTGCCGGTTCGCTTGTGGCCCCCGGTGCAACGGAGCATCCTGCAGATCGGCCGTTTCGTTATCCCTTACGAACTCCGCTGAGAACTCCGGGGTAGGGTGAGCGACGTATTCTCCACCTTTTGGTGGAGGTAGATTCGTCCCTTTGGCCGACGCGCGGTCGGCATAGGATGCCTAGTCTTGTTCATGAAAACACCCCTCCTGGACCGGGCGCGCGCCATCGCGACCCGGTCGATCTTTTTAACCGTGCATCCGGAGTGGGCAAACAAAATGCCCGGCTGGGCAGGAGCCAGCCGGGCCTCGGAAACTGTAGGGATGAATTAGCGGAGTAGTGCGGTCGCGGCCCAGAGCACCGGAGCCTGGCCATGGAAGTCGCCCGTGCGGCGGCGGCGCATCAGGTAGTAGTCAAGGCTGTTGAGCTTGCCTGTACCTTCGCACACGCTGGTGATGTTGTCGTTTTGATCGATGTAGCCAGCGATACCGATCCAGGCGCGTCGGGCAGCAGGGCCGTAGGTCGGCCCGTCGAGCCAGCCGTTCTTCACGCCGCTGATCAGCGCATAGGCAAACATCGCGGAGCTCGAGCTCTCGGGCCACGCATCGTCGTGATCGATCAGTTGACGCCACATGCCATCCTTGCCCTGGTACTTGAGCAGCGCAGCCATCATCGTGCGGTAGCCCTTGAGGATGCGAGGGCGCTGCGGATGATCCGCCGGAAGCTCGCCCAGGACCTCGGCCATGCCGGCTGCGACCCAGCCATCACCGCGTCCCCAGAAGAACGGCACATCGGGCGCATGGTAGAAGAGCCCGTTGGGCTGCTGCAGCTTGTCGAGATAGGCCGCCATCTCCTTGGCGTCGCGATCGAGATACTTGCGATCATGCGTCGCGCGATAAGCCTCGAGCTGCAGGATCGTGAGCATGTACATGTCGTCGATCCAGTAGCGGGTCTCGCCGGAGAGACCGTCGGGCTGTGGATGCTCCCACTGACGATCGGCGAAGTGCAGACCCATAGCCTTGTACTTTGCGTCGCTGGTCTCGATGCCGATCTCCATCGGCACAATGCCGAAGATCTCATCGTCGACGTGGGCCCGGGGCGGAATGATGCCAACCTCGCTGCCGCCGGGAAGCAGGGGATCGAAGCGATGCACGAGCCCCTGGCGAAGCGCATCGTCGTGTGTAACCGTCGCGAAGGTGAGGGCACCGTACCAGGTGGCGGCTTCGGAGTAGTGAATTGTCGTGGGCTGCTGATGTGGACTGGTGACGAAGTGTTCTGCGACACGCTTGCCTACCTGCTGCGGGGCATAGCCTTCGGGCCAGTTGGTAAACCAGGACTGCTGTGCCTGCGCGGCGACGGAGCCACCCAGCAGGCACAGCGACGTTGCGATCAGGATTCCGTTCTTCATGGGTGCGTCACTTCGATTCGGGGATCTCGAGCCGCATGTGGTGCAGCCCCGTATAAGTCACGTAGAGGTTATCTGAGTCTCCCGTGACCGTGAAGTCCTTTGCGTCGGCGCTGGTCTTGATCTGGAGTCCGGGCAAGGACCAGCTGCCGCGCAGGAGCTTCGCTTTGTCCGTGCCTTTGGCATGGATCTGGATCTTAATCGTGCTGTTGGCGTCCTTCGTGTCGATGCTGAGGCCGTGCTCGTCGGCGCTGGCATTGATGGGCGGGCATTCGACGATCAGCACCCAGCCGATCTGTCCTGACGGTGTGCGCCATTGCACCGTCGCCGGATGGAACTGCGAGGTGGGGCCGGCATCCTTGGTGAAGCTGGTGATCTCGCCACCGAAGATAACGTTGTTGCCGATCCACGCGGTTGCCGTCCGCTTGTCGTCGATCTCCTGCCGCACCAGATGTGGTCCGGAGAAGTGTGTCATCTTCGCCCGAGCATCGTCCGGCACGTTGAGGCCCAGGATCGCGATGTGCGGAGCGAACCAGAGGTCAGGCAGGTGGTCAGTTGTGGCAACCAGCGGAGGCAGTGGAGCGTGTTTCGCATCGAGCATCGTGCGCATCCACACGCCGACGACGCTGACGTAACTTTCCATGTCCATGCCATAGGAACGGTCGAATGGGCCGCTGAGGTTGCGCAGCGATGGCTGGTAATACTTCATCAGATCGCGCCACAGGGAGATCTCCATGGTGCTGCCCATGTCGCGCAGGTGCGCCGACGAGCCGTAGTTGCGCCACAGAGCGAGGCCGTAGAGATCGACTCCGCAGTACGTCGGCGAGTTGTACTCGAAGAATGCATGATGTGCGGAGAAGAGGTTGTTGACCGCGTCGTTCCAGTCAGCAGATTGCTTCAGCCAGTCGGCGCGATGGTCATGCACCGCGGCGAAGTCCCACAGGAAGCCGTACATCAGGGCGATGTTGGTGTAGGACGGCACGAGCCGGCCCTCCTGCATCTCTCCCACTACGGCCAGGTCGATCGCCTTGTACATGCGTTCGCGGAGAGACGCGGGGACACGATCCGGGTACTCGATCAGGATCATCGCGAAGGTGGTGCCGATGAAGTGTCGCCAGTTGGGGTCGTAGCCGCGCCACATAACGCTCTTGCCCGTGGGAGTCGGCTCCTCGGGTGTGCGTTTATAGGTGCCATACCAACGAACTCCGGGAACGGTGTACTGCTGATCGAGCACCTTCTCGATCACCTGCGCCGCGCGGCCGCGATCGCCGTCCTGGTCGCGAAAGAGCAGGCCCAGAGCGTACCAGCTGGACTCGCGGACCATGTAGCGACCCGCTGAGCCATGGGCGCCCGCCGCGCCCGTCGAGTAAGGACTGCGCACAAGCTTGGCGCCGTCGTCATAAAAGTGGTCGCTCCATTGCATCGACTGCTCAAAGAGCTCGCGGGTGTTGGCATCCATCGATGTCGGCAAGAAATGGCGGGCAACAGGTAAAGACTGCCCGCCCAGGAGAGATGAGGTTCCACACAGCAACAAGAGGCAAAGAATTCGGCGAAGCATTCCAATCTCCGGGGGAAGTTGCAGGCAGCGGCCATCGTACATCGATGGCCGCTGCCCGCGAGTGGAGCGGTGTCGCAGGGGTTAGAAGCTGAACTTCGCCGCGAACTCCACCGTGCGCTGTTCGTACGTGGGGGTACCGCTTGCCGAGGTGATGGTGCCAACGGTCGAGGTGTTGCTGATGTTGGCGTTTGGCGTTGAGAGGTTCGGATGGTTGAAGACGTTGAACGAGTCCGCCCGCAACTGGACGTGGTACCTCTCGTTGAACGTAATGTTCTTCTCGAGGTTGATGTCCCAGTCCTGGTAGCGCGGTCCGCGCAGCATGTCATAGCCCGAGTTGCCGTACGCTCCGCCAGGGATTGCCGAGGAGTTTACGGGAGCTGTGAACGCTGCTGCATTGAACCACTGCGCCTTGGTCTTCGTCGTGGGATAGAGTGCGACGCCTGCGACGCGATTGGCTCGGCCGCTGACGAGGTTCGTCCACTTGTTGCCGCTGCCATCGGTGTAGGAGCCAGGTGCCGTGTAGGTGACCGAGAACGGTTGGCCGTTCTGGAAGACCGAGATTCCCGAAACCTGCCAACCGCTGACGAGCTTGTCGACGAAGTCGTTGGACGAGCCCAGGAACGCCTTGCCCTTGCCGAACGGCAATTGGTAGGAGTAGTTGACCGTCAGAACCTGCGGAGCGATACCCCCGATGGGGCCGTAGGAATCGTTCGGTGTCGCGCCGGAGGGGTTCTCGATGTTCTCCGTGCCCAGCGAGCGGATCCACTGGTACTCAGCACCGAACGCAAGACCGTTGTGGTACTGGTGATGAGCTCCCAGCTGCAGTGAGTTTGAGGTGCTGTGGAAGATCGGATCCAGGTTCAGGCCGATCGTGGAGAAGGGTTGCACGAGGTTGAGGCTCTGCGCCGTGACGGAGCCGTTCTTGATCAGCACGGGCTGCGCTGGCAGGTTGATGTTCGGTGCATAGTTGCCGCTACCACCATAGTTGTTCTGCTTCAGGTTGTGCTGGCCCACGTAGCCGATGCGCACGTCCCAGTTATGCGAAAACTCATGCTCCACCGCGAGGTTGTACTCCTCGGTGTAGGGCGTTGTGGTCGGAGCCTGCGCCAGGACCGAGGGGTTCGCTGCGAAGCTTCCTGTTGCCGAGAAAGGATTCGACATCGAGAAGGTAGGCGTGGAGCCCGAGGCGTTGTTGTACGTCGCCGAGCCGGAGAAGGGCAGCGTGCCGAACGGAGCCGTACCCACGTAGGACGCCGGCAGCAGGTTGTAGTAGATGCCGAACGCACCACGCAGCACGGTGTGAGGTACAGCTTCATACGCGAAGCCGATCCGAGGCGCGACGTTCTTCTTGTCCTGGCCCAGGTACGCGAACACACTGCTGGGCAGGCCTGCGGTTCCCGACAAGGCGATGGGAATCGAGGTCAGGAAGTTCGAGATTGATGCTGCCGGATACGAGCTACCGAAGACGACGACTTCCTTCAGGGATGGGACGTAGAGCGAGTTCAGGCCATACGGGTTGTCGCGGAACCATTGCAGGTCGTAACGGATGCCGGCATTGATGGTGAGGTTACGGAGCGGCTTCCAGTCGTCCTGGATGTAGCCTGCATACTGCGCGGAGATGTTGCGGGTGATGAAGTTGTTCGGTACCGCCTGGATGGTCTTGACCGGGTAGCCCAGCAGGAAGTCCGCAAAGGCATTGCCCGAGTACTGACCCGTGAAGCTGAAGGAGCCGCGCTGTGGGCTGACCGCGGAGTCGTTCCAGTGATTGTCGTAGATGACGGAGAAGCCCATCTTGAGGGTGTGCTTTTCGGTGACCTTGGTGAGGTTCGTGCCCAGCTGGCCAACCTGCTCGAGATCCTTCGAACCGGACTCCGAGATGGACTGGATGTTTGTGATGGAGATCTGTGGCGCGCCTTCGATCAGCTCCTGGCCAAGGCCCGGGATGATCGAGGAGAAGTCAGTCTTATAGTTCTGCGGCGTGCGGTAGATCGGCAGGTGGAAGAACGAGCCGTAGGTGTCGAGCAGCAGGCTCGGCGAGAAGGTGTGCGTCCAACCCAGGATGAAGTTGGAGTTGTGCTCGCCGTCCTGTGCGTTGCCGCCCTGCAGGCTGTCGGAGCCGTTGGTGGGGCTGGGGCCGTAGAAAGCGCGCAGGTAGGTGAAGCGGATCTGGTCCTTGCTCGACAGCTTGTGATCCAGGCGCACAGAGATACGGTTTGCCACGGATGTCTCTGCCACCTGCTCGTAGGTGTTGACGCCCGTGCCACTGGTCGTGACCTTCGGCATCAGCAGCGTGAGCAGCTGTGCCGACACTGCGTTGATGCGGGCCGTGGGAATGGTCTGGTTGGCGAAGGAAAGGCCCGTGGTGGGGTCGACCAGGTTGAGCGTAGGGAATTCGGTGAAGACGCCCTGGCGCATCAGCGTGGTGGGCTGCTGCGTGTTGTCCGAGTAGGACTGCGTGAGGCGGAAGCCTTCATACGCGAAGAAGAAGAAGCTCCGGTCCTTGCCGTTGTAGACCTTCGGAATCCAGATGGGACCGGTGAAGTTGCCGCCGAACTCGTTGCGCTGGTACGGGGGACGTGCCGAAGAGCCGCTGAAGTAGCCCTTCGCGCCCATACCCTTGGAGCGGTTGTACTCCAGCAGCTCGCCGTGAAACTGGTTGGTGCCGCTGGCGCTGGCGACGATGAGCGCCGCCGGCTGGCCGAACTCGGCCGGAGCCCCGGTGGAGATGAACTTGAACTGCGAGATGGCGTCGAGCGGTGGAACTTCGGGCTCGGCGCGCTGCAGGGTCACCTCGGCGTTGCTCACGCCGTCCAGGGTGGAGGCGAGACCGCCGTACGCGTTGCGGGAGCCGGTGCCGGCCGCTACGGTCAGACCGCGGGTGGCAAGCTGGTCCTGCGCTCCCACGCCCTGGATGCCGGGTGCGAGCACCATCAGGCCCATCACGCTGAGGTGGCCGTTGAGCGGCGTGTTCTGGATCGCCTGGGCCTCAATGACGGAGCCGACCGAGGAATCGTCGGTTTGGATCACTGGAGCGCCACCGGAAACCTCGACCACCTGGCTGACTTCACCGACTGTCAGGGTCGGAGCCAGAGAGAGGGTCTGGTCGATCGTCAGGTGGACACCCGTCTGGCGGTAGCTCTGGAAGCCCGCGTGGTCCACCTTGACGATGTAGTCTCCCGGGGGGAGCTGCGTGAGGGTAAAGCTGCCGTTATCGGACGTGGTGATGGTGTGGACGGTGTTGGTCGTCGGCTGGGTGATCGTGACGGTCGCGCCGGGGACGGCTGCTCCGCTGGGGTCGGACACGGTACCGGTGATGGTTCCGGTGATCCCCTGCGCGTGCAGGTGTGCTCCTCCCCAGAGCATGAGACCCACGGTCAGGGCTCCAGCCAGTGCGAAACCGCGGCCGACCACTGCTGTCCGGGCGCGCCGGATCGTGTGCCAGGTGAAAACGTTCATGAACTGCCTCCAAAGCTTCTCTGGGCGGCGAAGTTCACGTCGCGAAATGCCACCTCAAGAGAAGTGGCGGGAGTATCCGGGCCTCGTTTTGGGGTTGGCAACGTATTTCACGGTGAGGCGGGTGTTTCACCGTGAAACGATGACTAACGCTATTAGAATGAATGGCGTAATCGGTAACGTAAGGCCCGTGAAAAAGCCGGTCATCTGTGCTTCAGAATCGAGGGCTCTAAGCTTCGGCGGGTGGGAGAAAGGCTATCGCGACGACGGCGCCCCAGTGAGCACGTGATAGCAAAGTACGTTGCTCTGATACGAGGTCCCATTGAGGTTCTGCGCAGACAGCAGCAGCTCGAAGTGCGGAATCGCCCGGCCTTCCTGCGAAATCTTCTTTAGAAAGGGCAAAAAGTCGGGGCTCAGGAGGAACTCGGCGGCAGCTTCGGTCCCGGCTTTGCTCGTCCCGCCGATGAGCAGCGAGGAACTTCGGGTATCGAGACTGGGCAGGTAGGCCACGACGCCGTACGCGAGGTGCTCGCGGTCATCGCCGATTTCGACGTATTCCGACTTTTCGCCCGGTCCGGGATCGCGATTCTGCACCATATTCACCCGGGTGAGCGGGTCGTAGCCCACGCGGAACCTCCCGAAGGGCTCAAAGAGATCGACCCAGGGGTTCGCCCGCGCACTACCGATCAGGATGACGTTGTTCTGCTTCAGCTCACTGAGGCTGACGTCGCGGGCGAATCGGATCTGCGTCTTGCTGTGGTCGACCTCGGGTATGCGCTGCAGCGCCGACACCATGCGGAGGTCGGCGACGTTGGTGTACTGGCTGGTGAGCAACACCTGCCAAAGATGTTCCATGCCCTTCGGCGGGGTCAGCTCCCGGTAATGCTTCGTCATGTAGTCGGGAAGCTGGATCTCCCTGCCGATGAACTCATCCATCAGCACGAGACTGCTGTCGGCCGGAACGAGGATCGTAGTCCTTTGCGGATCAAAGATGCTCGCCCAGAAGCGCTGGTCCAGGGGGACGTGCGCGGCAGCGCGGTCGGCGAGGCGCAGCCGCCAGCCCGCGATCATCGCGAGGCAAAGGACGAGGCCCACGCCGATCGCGATGGCCGTCCTGATGTAGATATGGCGACGGCTGCCCGGCTCTGGTTCGAGCTCTGCGAGCACCTGGACGGGGACTGCAGAGGGAACCGGAATCGGCGCTGATGCTCCGGCCGTGGCCGCGACCTCGGGCTCGCGAAACTGGAACTCGGGGACGTAGCTGCCCTTGGGGATGGTGAGGACGATTGCGTCCTCCTTACCCTCCGTGGAGTAGTACTCCTGCAACCGGAGGCGCAGGAAACGCGCCTGGGATCGGACGATGCTGTCCTCTCCGATGTGGTAACCCTCGGTACGGCCGAAGACCTCTACGCCGATATTCTGCTCGTGGATGCTGCTGGTCTTGCCCTTCTGCGTCTGCTCGCAGATGAAGCGCAGGAAGCTGGCAAGCTTGTGCGACTTGCGAAAGGTTACCGAGGCGAGGATTCGTTCGACCTGGCGCCGCTGCTGCTCGACGGATGGAGTCTCGGCAACGGTCCTGGGGGCGATCATGCGGACTCCGGTGCCCGGCGGCTCCGTGATTCACGGTGAAATCACGCAGGTCTAGCCGTGAAATCGCTTCGAAGGGCCACGCAGGGACGGCTACATTGTAACGGGATGCAGGTACGGTCGGCTTTCGCCGGAGGTGTGCCAAGGACTTGTAATGGATGACATCGCGGCAACGCCGAAAGTTTTGATCCAGCCTTCACCTCAGCTCACAACTGTGCCAGCTTCGACGCGGCTCCAGTCGCTCGACGCGTTGCGTGGGCTGACGATTGCTCTGATGATTCTCGTGAACACCAGCGGCGACGGAAGCCACACCTACCGCCTGCTGCTACACTCGCCCTGGAACGGCCTCACCTTCGCGGACGTGGTCTTCCCCTGCTTCCTGTTCATGATGGGCATCTCGTTGGTGCTGTCGCTTAGCGGGAGGAAGAGGCGAGGTCTTTCGAATGGCCTGCTCGCCCGTACAGCCTTCCGACGTGCTCTCGTGCTCTTCGCCATCGGCCTGGCGTTGAACGGCTTTCCGTTTTATGACCTGCACACTCTCCGGATCTTCGGAGTCTTGCAGCGCATTGCTATCTGCTCCTTCTGCGGAGCGGTGATCTTCCTCTGGCTGCGACCCCGCACGATCGCGATCCTCACCGTGTCCATCCTGCTGGGCTACTGGATTCTGCTGCGCTGGGTCCCGGTGCCGGGCTTCGGGACGCCGGGCGTCGATCTGCCACTGCTCGATCCTCACGGAAATTGGCCGGCGTGGGTTGATCGCCATCTGCTGCCGGCGAACCACCTGTATCACCGCGGCTACTATGACCCGGAGGGCCTGCTGAGCAGCGTAGCCGCGCTGGCGTCGACGCTGCTCGGCGTACTGACGGGCCTGGCTCTCTTACGGCCTGGGGCGCCCGTGGCCCGGGCGAAGGCGTTGCTCATCGCAGGGGTGGTGTGTCTGAGCACAGGCGTCGTATGGAGCTTCTGGCTGCCGTTGAACAAGCGTCTGTGGACGAGTTCGTTCGTCGCGGTGAACGGAGGCCTCAGCCTGATGGCGCTGGCGTTGTGCCTCTGGTGGCTGGACGTCTCAGGGAAGGGCCGCCGCATCGCGTACCCTCTGCTTGTCTTTGGGACGAACTCGCTGGCGGCGTACACGCTCTCGGAGTTCCTCGCCGCGTTCCTAAGCAGCGTGCACGTCGCGGGCTCGACCGAGACGCTGCAACAGTGGCTGTTCCATCCACTTGCGATCGTCGTACCCAACCTCTACGTGGCTGCGCTGGCCTATGCGATCCTCTACGTGGCCATCTGCTTTGTGCCGATCCAGTGGATGTACCGCCGGAAGATCTTCCTGAAGGTGTGACCGACTGTCAGGAGGCGGAGGTGCGTCTTTGCCTCACGAGGTAGACGCTTGCGCCGGCGACGAGGATGAGTGCAGCGACGCGGACTTCGCGATGGAAGTTGGGTCTTGAGATGAGGATGAAGATGAATCCAGCGATGGCGAGCAGCGCAGGCAGCGGATAGAGCGGCATGCGGAAGCCGCGGAGCCTGCGTTGTTGGCGATGCTTGGGCAGCATCACGGCGATGCCCTGGAGCAGGAACTGGAAGAGGATGCGCACCACGATCAGCGTGCTGATGACCTCCTGCAGGCGGAAGATGCAGCACAGCAGGGTCATGCCGCCGAGCGCGAGCAGCGCATGTTGCGGGATGCGGTGCCTGGGATGCACGGCTGCGAACCAGCGCGGGAAGTTGCCATCGCGCGCGGCCGCAAACGGGATGCGCGACTGGCTCAGCAGCAGCGCGAAGATGGAGCAGAGCGCCGCCAGCGCGATGAGCAGCACCATGATGCTGGCAGCGGTGTGGCCATAGAGCCGCTCGATGAAGACAGCCATGACGAACATGCGCTCGTGCAGTCCACGCTCGCCCAGCATCTCGCGCCATGGAATGACGCCGAGCACGCTAACGTTCATCAGCACATAGAGCGTTGCGCAGATAACGATCGAGCCAATCACGGCGCGGGGAATCGTCTTCTGCGGCTCGCGGACCTCGCCACCGAGAAAGCACACGCTGTAGTAGCCGCCGTAGTCATAGACCGCAACGAGCAGACCTGCACCGAGGCCCATGAAGAAGGCCTGGTCGAGATGAAAGGCGCCCGCAGGAAAGTCGAAGGCAAGCTGTGGATGGAAGTGCGTGAAGCCCGCGAAGATGATGAACAGCAGCGTCAGCACGACGGCGATGCCCAGCCAGCGCACGATCCTGTCGATCTGTACGATGCTGCGATAGAGCACCGCCAGCGCGGTCAGCACCGCGCCCATCGCAATCAACGTCTGCCCGCTGATGATGATGGGCACGCCCGCCAGCTGCGTCGAGACCAGAGCATGCGCCGACGAGGGAGCAAAAAATGAGATGTACTGCGCAAACCCAATGCAGCCCGAGGCCATCGAGAGCGGAGAGCTGAACAGCAGCTGCCACGCATAGAGGAACGAGAACAGCCGTCCCCACTTCTTCTCGCCGTAGAGGTGGCTGAGATACGCGTACGATCCACCCGCCTCAGGGTAGGCCGTGCCAAGCTCGGCCCACACCATGCCATCGCAGAGCGACAACGCAGCGCCCAGCAGCCAGCCCAGCATCGCCTGCGGTCCGCCCATCGCCACAACAATCAGCGGCAGCGTGACGAACGGACCCACACCCACCATCCCAATCACGTTGATCCCCAACGCCGAAAGCGTCGAGATACCACGGCGAAGCTCAGGCTGCGGTGAGGGGCTAGATGGCATGGGAGGGCCGCCCGTGGGCCTGACGTAAGTGGTGCATGCGTGACCCTCGTTTTGTGGCTTCCGATGCGAGATCCGCGCCGAATTTTCAGTGTAGCGCAGGGAACTCGGGGGCTACCTCGACAGTAGTCGCGCCAGGAAAGGAATGTGAACGGAGACGAGCACCAGCGACCCCATAAGGCACGCAAGGGCGAGGCTATGTAGGATGACCATGCGCAGGATCGACCCTTCTTTGCCATAGCTCTCGGTCGCTGTGCTTGCGACGACCACGCTCTGCGGCGCGATCATCTTGCCCATCACGCCACCACCGGAGTTGGCTGCGGCCATCAGCGTTGCGGAGAGTCCAAGCTGCTGGGCAGTCAGTTTCTGCAGGCTCCCGAAGAGCACGTTGGATGAGGTGTCGGAGCCTGTGGATGCCGTTCCCAACCAACCGATCAGCGTCCCGAAGAACGGGTAGAGAGAGCCAGTGCGGGCGAAGGCAAGTCCAAGCACAGCGTCAAGACCGCAGTAGCGCGTCAGGAACGCGAGGCCCATTAATGCGGCGATCGTGATCATGGTGAAGCGCGTCTTGATGATGGTTTCGCGTGCTGCTCCCAGCATGTCGCGCAAGCCGAGGCCCATCGTAAACCCCGCGGCGATCGCTGCGATGAGAATGCCCGTGCCAGTCGCAGACAGCCAGTTGAAGAGGAAGGTCGCGGGCTCGGCATGGCTCATCGGCACGATGGGCGGCATGCGCAGCACGACGAGATGCAATCCGCGGATGGGCACGGTAATTGCGGAGAAGGAGTCGAGCCAGTGGCTGAACGCCGGGGTACCCCACGGTGCGACGAAGAGCGCGAGGATGAGCCACGGCGTCAGCGCGCGCCGGACATCGGAGGCTGACGGCGTACACAAGGCGATCTCGGAGTCAGTGAGGACCTGAAGTCGCGGCCCAAGGATGGTGCGCGGCTTCCAATGGCGACAAAGGATCACCAGCGCGACCAGGGTGATGAGCGACGCTGCGATGTTGACCAGCCACGGTCCATGAAAGGTCGCGACCGTAAGCTGTACCGCGCCGAAGAGCCCACCGGCGAGGAGCACAGCTGGCCAGACCTCGAGCATGGAGCGGAAGCCTGCAAAGGATGTGATGAGCCAGAAGGGCACGATCACGCAGAATGGCGTCAGCAGGAGCGCGATCGTGCGCGTGAGCTGCAGTGTGTCGATGCCCGTAACGCCATGCAGCCCAATGACGGGAGTCCCAAGAGCGCCGAAGGCCACGGGCGCGGTGTTTGCTAGGAGAACATAGGCCGCGGCCTGCAGTGGTTCGAAGCCGAGGCCGAGGAGAAGTGCACCACACACGGCGACAGGCGTACCGAAGCCGGAGGCCCCCTCAAAGAATGCGCCCAGGGTAAACGCAATGAGCAGCAGTTGGAGGCGGCCATCCGCGGTGATGCCACCAACACATTGCTGCAGCAGGGCGAAGCGTCCCGCGCGCACCGTCAGCTCGTACAGGAAGATGACGGGAAGGATGATCCAGAAGATCGGAAACAGGCCATACATGCCACCGAGCATCGTGGAGAGCAGAGCGAGCTTCACGGGCATGTGAAACCCCACAACCGCGGTGGCGATTGCGATCAGCAGCGTGATCAGCGCTGCGCGGTGAGCCTTCATTCGAACGGCCAGCATGAGGGCAAGCAGCAGCACCAACGGCATCGCGGCGAGTGCGGTTGAAAGCCAGATGTGTCCCGTGGGGTTATAGCCTTGAGCCCAGGTCTTCAACGTCGGATTGGCGAGCAAGAAATCCTCCGGAACTCATGGGACTCAAGGCGGGTAGGTCTAGACGGCGGGGGCTTCTTCCGCGATGACCTGCTGGTACGCGGGGATGGTAAGGAACTCGGGGAAGGTGGGGGATGCGAGCATCTGTTTCATCAGCTCGACCGCCGAGGCGTAGGCGAGGTAGCGATCTGCACTGACGCGGTTCATGGCCTGGGTCAGCTGCTCGTCGATGACCTTGTTGCAGAGCTCGAGCGTGACGGGACGATCATCCTCGAGGCGCGCCTCGTGATGGATCCACTGCCAGAGCTGGGCGCGGCTGATCTCCGCTGTCGCCGCGTCTTCCATCAGGTTGAAGAGCGGCACGCACCCGATTCCGCGCAGCCAGGCTTCGAGGTACCCAAGGCACACGGCGACGTTCTGCTTCAGTCCGGCTTCCGTGATGGAGCCGTCTGGTACCTGCAGCAGGTCGGCGGCGGTGGCGTTGTAGTCCGGAAGCTGCTTGTCGATCTGGTTTGGTGTCGGCATCAGGCGGTCGAAGACCTCCATCGCGACAGGCACGAGGCCCGGATGCGCGACCCATGTGCCATCGTGCCCGTCGCCGGCCTCGCGCTCCTTGTCGGCCTGCACGCCTGCGATGGCGCGCTCGTTGGCCTCGGGGTCGCTCTTGATCGGGATCAGGGCGCTCATGCCGCCCATCGCGTGGACCTGGCGTTTGTGGCAGGTCTTGATGCAGAGACGCGAGTAGGAGCGCATGAAGTGGGTCTTCATCGTCACCTGTGCGCGGTCGGGCAGGATGATGCTCTTGTCGGAGGCAAGCTTCTTGATGAAGCTGAAGATGTAGTCCCAGCGACCGCAGTTCAGGCCCGCCGAGTGCTCACGCAGCTCGTAGAGAATTTCGTCCATCTCGAAGCTCGCGAGGATGGTCTCAATGAGGACCGTCGCCTTGATCGAGCCGGACGGGATGCCGAGTTGCAATTGTGCCGCAACGAAGATGTCATTCCACAGCCTGGCTTCGAGGTGGCTCTCCATCTTTGGCAGGTAGAAGTACGGCCCGGAGCCGCGCGACAGAAGCTCCTTCGCATTGTGGAAGACATACAGCGCGAAGTCGAAGATCGAGCCGCTCATCGGCCGGCCGTCAACGATGACGTGAGCTTCTTTCAGATGCCAGCCGCGCGGCCGCACGAACAGCACCGCGGGTGTTGTACCAAGCTTGTAGTGCTTCCCGGTCGCCGGGTCATCGTGGGTGATGGTGCGTCGCGTTGCGTCACGCAGGTTTGCCTGGCCTTCAAGGACGTTGAGCCACGTCGGAGTGGTGGAGTCCTCGAAGTCGGCCATGAAGACCCGGGCCCCGGAGTTGAGGGCGTTGATCACCATCTTGCGATCCACGGGCCCGGTGATCTCTACGCGGCGATCGAGAAGGTCGGCGGGAAGGGGGGCGACGGTCCACGCAGCCTCGCGCACATGCTTCGTCCCAGGAAGAAAGTCAGGCATCTCACCGGCATCAATCCGATGCTGCCGCTCCACGCGCTTTGCCAGCAGCTCGCGACGGCGCTGCCCGAAGCTTCGCTCCAGACCGACCGCAAACTCCAAGGCCTCCCGTGTGAGCACGTGCTTGAGCCTCTCGGGAACTTCCTGGTGGATCCTTACGCCTTCCATCGATGACTTACCTTTCTGTTCTCGCGGCTGACGCTGCGAGTGGATCTCTATCTGTCGTATGCAACGCAAAGATGTATCGAACGCTGTGCTGATATCAAGATGAGCATTGCGTCGAGTTTCACCCGGCACCGAGAAACTGCTATGCATGCTACGGCATTCACCACGGAATTGACGACGGCGTACGTCGAAGAGCGGTCAATGGGGAGAAATTCCTGATGCCGAGACGGGGCACGAAGGAAAACATCACATCACCGGCGGGACCGGATGGGTTTGCGGCTTGAGCGGGTACTGTTGAAGATGGGGCGGAGCCCTACTGATCGGGGAACGCATGGAACTTGCAGCAAAGGTGGTGGCCGTCTCGCGGGCCGCGGCGCATGGATTCTCAAAACAGACGCAGGCCTCGATCCTCCTGATTGAAGGCGAGGGCGTCGAAGGAGATGCGCACCGCGGGGTCAGAGTCCAGCATCTTTACCAGCAACGGCGTGATCCCACGCAGCCAAACCTTTGCCAGGTGCACCTGTTCGCCGCCGAAATGCTGGAGGAACTGCAGGGCGCTGGCTTCGACGTGGGCGCGGGAGAGATCGGCGAGAACGTCCTGACCAGTGGCATCGATCTCCTGACGCTGCCGACACACACGCGCCTGCGCATTGGCGATGAGGTCATCGTTGAAGTCACCGGTCTGCGAACGCCTTGCTCTCAGATCGACGGCTATCGGAACGGGCTGCAGGCACACCTTTGGGGTGCCAGGGATGCTGCAGGGAAGCGTTCACGCCGTGCGGGTGTCATGGCCGTGGTGATCGCGGGCGGGCAGATCTTTCCCGCGGACAGGATTCAGGCGGAACTGCCTGCTGAACCGCACATTCCGCTCCGACCGGTGTAGAACGCTCAGATGCCGGACGCGCTGCGTGTCACATCTCGGGGCAATCGTGCCGTCGAATCGGTGCAATGAGCCTGGCGCAAAAGCAAAGCCACCTCAGCGGTGGCTAGTGTTTCTCGGTTTTTGGTGGGCAGTGAGGGATTCGAACCCCCGACATCCTGCTTGTAAGGCAGGCGCTCTAACCAGCTGAGCTAACCGCCCGCGCTGCGGGCTGGAATGCCCTCACGTGGAACTTCTCCATCATACCGGAAACCGATGTGAAACTGCGAGATCGGTTAGCGGGGCTACGACCGTCGAGAGGCCTGCGTTCGGTGGGGCTCGAGCTTCCAGCCGAAGTAGCGTTGCAGCAGCATCACCAGCGCGATCTTGTATCGAACCCGCCCCATCACGAGGCAGGGAAGCGGCCATTCCCGGAGGCTGCGGAGCATCGTCTCCAGGTAGTCAGGGGCTGCATCGTGGCGGAGAGCAATCGCGGCGTCATAGTAGATGAAGGACCTGACGCGCCTGCGGAGAAGGCGTTCCTTGAAAGACCCCTGGTCTGCTGCCTCGACACGGTTCGCAATCAGTAGCCGGCTGTTGAGCATGTCTCGAGTCTTCGAAGTCAGGCTCCCCTCCGTGCGGCGATAGACAGCCAAAGGCTCGTGGACGCAACCGATCTCCTGCGGCTGCAGACGGTGAAGGACCCGAAGCCACAAGTCCCAATCCTCGATTACCTTAAGCGCAGGATCGAACCCGCCCAGAAGCAGTATGGTTTCGCGCCGTACAAGCACGGTGCAGATGGTGATAGCGCAGCGGTACTGAATGAATTCGCGAAGACGATTTGGCTCGCATGCCGTGACGTTGAGGTCGGTCCCATCGATCGTTCGTTCGATGAAGTCGCCATAGATCATCGCGAGTGAAGGCTCGGTCTTCGCTGCTGCCAGTTGAAGTTCAAGCTTGCGAGGAAGATACCAGTCGTCGGCATCGAGAAAGGAGATCCAATCGCCCTTCGCCGCTGCGATCCCGATGTTGCGACTGCTTGCCACTCCTACATTCTTCGGTAAGCGGATCAGCCGGACCTGCGAGCCATACGAGACAGCAATTCGTGAGGTGCCATCGGTCGAGCCGTCATCGACGACGATGATCTCCAAAGGCGGATGCGTCTGCGACAGACAGCTCTGAATCGCGGCTGCGAGAAACGCTTCGGCGTTGTAGGCGGCGATAATAACGCTGACGCTCAGAACGGCTCCGATCGATGAGTGCGCGAAGCGGCAGTGTGACTGCAGGATCAAGGACGTACGCCGTATGTCCAATATCGTCCGCGAGGTGAAAACAGTGATGAAGTCTTATACCGAATATCTGACCTTCAAGACATCAGCGCGATACGAGATGGTACATATTACGTCGGAGGTCGAGGCGATCGTTCGGCGGTCGGGCGTGGATGATGGTCTGTGCTTCGTCTCGCCGATGCACATCACGGCGGCCATCTACGTGAATGACTTCCAGGACGGGCTCATCGAGGACATCTCGGTCTGGCTGGAGAAACTCGCCCCCAGATTTCCGGGGTACAAGCACCACCAGACGGGTGAGGACAACGCGGATGCGCACCTGAAGGCTTTGCTGTTACATCACGAGACGACGCTACCGGTGACGAAGGGGAGGCTTGATCTCGGTACGTGGCAGCGGGTGTTCTATGCAGAGTTCGACGGCCAGCGGTCGAAGCGGGTGATTGTGAAGGTGCTGGGCGTGGGGAAGTGAGCAGAGGTTAGTGAGTAGAGAAAGGCGGTGCGTCTCAGAAGTCGGCTTACTGACCTCTACTCACCGACCTCTGCTCACTCTTTATGTATTCACGATCTCTTCCTCAAGCGACTGCTTCTCAAAGAGGTCGGCATAGTAGCCACCGCGATCGAGCAGCTCATCGTGGGTTCCCAGCTCGGCGATGCGACCGTCGATGACTACCGCAATGCGGTCGGCGCTGCGGGCTGTCGAGACCCGGTGGGCGATGAGGATCGCGGTGCGCCCACGCATCTTGTCGCGAAGCGCGTTGAGAATCTGCTCCTCGGTGTAGGTGTCGACCGAAGCGAGCGCGTCGTCGAGGATCAGGATTCGTGGCTCCCGGAGCAGGGCGCGTGCGATCGCGGTGCGCTGCTTCTGTCCGCCGGAGAGTGTCATGCCACGCTCGCCGACGACAGTGTCGAATCCCTTGGGGAATTCGAGAATCTCCGTACCGATGTGCGCGGCCTGTGTTGCAGCAAGGATGGACTCCTCGCTGGCGCCTTCGACGCCAAAGGCCACGTTCTCGCGCACGGTCTCGGAGAACAGGAACGTCTCCTGCGGCACAAAGCCGATGGCGTGGCGAAGGACCTCGAGGGGGTACTCCCGAATCGGCCTGCCATCGATCCGCACCATGCCCGGGGCTGCTTCACTGAGGCGCGGAATGAGAGAGACCAGCGTCGTCTTGCCGCTGCCCGTGGGGCCGGTGATGGCGAGGCTCGAGCCTGCGGGAATCGTCAGCGTGATGTCGTGCAGCACCTCGGGACCGGTGGGATACGCAAAATCCAGGTGATTGAAGGTAATCTCCCCTTGGATCGTCGCATTGGCGAGCTCCGGTTTGGCGTCCTTGTCGTCGATCTCGGGCTTTTCGATCAGGATCTCGTGGATACGAGTGACCGAGGCCGCACCGCGCTGGACAAGGTTCACCACGTATCCCACCGCGATCATGGGCCAGGTCAGCTGCACCATGAAGACGTTGTAGCTGGCGAACTGTGGCACGGTGATGTGGTGCAGCAGAACCTCGCGGCCACCGGCGAGCAGCGTGATCATCAGCGAAAGGCCGAGCACGAACTCCAGCGTAGGCCACAGCATAGCCATCAGGCGTGCGAGCATCAGAGACCGGCTGATGTACTCGAGATTGGCAGTTTCGAAGCCCTTAATCTCGGCCTCTTCCTGCGAGAAGGCACGAATGAGCCTGGCGCCAGAGAAGTTCTCTTCCGCCTGCGCCGAGATATCGGAGAAGCTGGCCTGGATGCGCTCGAAGCGCTTGTGAATCCGGGCTCCGAAGTACTGCACCAGCACGGAAGCGATGGGCAGTGGAACAAAGGCGTACATCGTGAGGCGCGGAGAGATGCGCAACATGAACGGCAACGCCGCCGCGGTGAAGATGACGGTGTTGGCCGAGTACATGATCGCCGGTCCGAGCAGCTGGCGGACGGCGTTCAGGTCGTTGGTCGACCGCGCCATGATGTCGCCGGTGCGATGCCGCTGGAAGAAGCTCGGCGGCTGCTTCGCGAGGTGCTCGAACATGTCGTTGCGGATATCGAACTCGATCTCGCGCGAAGCTCCGATGAGGATCTGGCGCATGAGATAGAGGAACGTACCCGAGACGATGGCCACGCCGACGATGCGGGCCGCGTGGTATTCAACCTTCGAGACCGACAAGCCACCCTGGATGTCCTGGACGGCGCCCCCGATCAGCAGCGGGATGATGACCTTGGACGAGTTGTAGATCAGCAGCGCAAGTCCACCCAGGACATAGCTCTTCCAGTAACGACGGAGATACGGAAAGAGCGGACTGAGGCGGGAAAACATCTCTTGAACTTCCTTGGATGCTGTGTGCTGCGATCGTCTGATGTCGCGTGCTGCCGCGCTCCGGGGCTGCCCGGAGCGCAGCAGCAACGAGCTCGCGACTACTGCCTGGGAGTAGCGCCGGCCGCAGGCGGCGTCGACGCCTTGGGGGTATCAGCGGGCGGGGGTGTCACGGGCTTTGGTTCCGGCTCGCGCTTGGGCTCTGGAGCCTTGTCGCTCTGCGCGGCCACTTCGAGGTCAAAGATCAGCATGGCGCGCTTGGGGATGGTGGGAAGACGGCCGGCCTCGCCGTACGCCAGCTGGAAGGGAATATACAGACGACGCTTTCCGCCAACCCGCATGCCCTCGAAGCCAATATTCCAGGCCGGAATCACGCGGGCCTGGCCGTACTGCAGCGGGAAGGGTTCGCCATCCGGGTGGTCGTAGGAGCTGTCGAACTTCGTGCCGTCCGTAAGCCAGCCGGTGTACTTCACCGAAAGGAACTCGCCACGCTGCACCAAAGCACCCGTGCCCGGAGTGATCTCGGTGTAGAGCATCGAGAAGGTCTCCTTCGGAGCCGGCAGGGACTCGCGCAGCTCGGGGCTTACGACCGGCGAGACGTAGTCAAAGTAGGTCTCGGGCGTCCGCGTGACGGTGTAAAGCACCTTGGTGCAGGAGGCCGAGGCCGGGGGCGCGGGAATCTTCGACGACACGACCGGAGGTGTTACGCAGCCTCCCACAGGAGCGGCTGCATGGGTAGGAGCTGTGTGGTGGGCCGATGTCGTGTGTGGGGTGCTCGAGGTCTGCGCCGCGACGGAAAGCGCGGCCGTGGTCATTGCCAGCAGGGTGAAAGTCTTCATATCCGCTAACAGTGTAGAACGGCCGACTAGGTGGGCGTGCGCAGAAGAAGGTAGCTTCCGGCGATGGCAAAGAGGACATCGGGAGACCACGCAGCGAGGACGGCAGGAAGGGAGTTCACGTCTCCGAGGTTCTCGAAGATTGCGGCGACCACCCAGAAGGCGATGGCCACACCGACGGCGGCGCCCATACCGGCCACGGAGCCGCGCTTTCCTGCCGTGAGCGACAGCGGTACCGCCACAAGCGCCAGAATCAGCGTCACCAGCGGGTAAGCGATCTTGCGATTCAGCTGGACGCGCAGACGCACGGTGTCGAACCCGCTCTGGCGCAGGTCGCTAATGTAGCTCGACAGCTCGGAGTAGTTCATCTCCTGCGACTGGCGCACTTCTTTCTTGAAGTACGACGGCTGCTCGTGAATCTCAGGAAAGGTGGAGAGCGTGAACGGCTTATAGCCTGCGACCGCCTCGCCGTTGAAGGTGCGCTCCCATCCGTTCTCGAAGTCCCAGCGGTTCGCCCGGTCGTTCCAATGAGCTCCCTCGGCGAAGATTCGACGGGTCAGCGCGAAGCTGCCAGGTTGAAACTCGAAGACGGTGAGGTTCGCGAAGGCGTCCTTGTCAGGATTGAAGTACTGGTAATAAAAAATTCGAGTCGGCTCCGCCTGATCGCCCGCTTGACCGCTCATCCATTGGCGCCCCGAGCGTAGAAAGGTCTGCGCGGGACGGCTCTTGATGGTGGAGAGGAGAGCCTCCTGGCGACGATTTGCCGAAGGCAGAATGCCCTCATCGAAGGCAAAGAGGGCCGCGGCAATGATCGCCGTGAGGAGCAGCACTGGCGCAATGATGCGGTAGAGACTCATGCCCGTGGCCTTCATCGCCGTGAGCTCGCTGGAGCGGGAGAGCGAACCGAAGGTGATGAGCACCGCAATCAGCGAGCACAACGGCGTGACGTTGTAGAGGATGAATGGGATCAGGTTGAAGAGATAGGCGCCCACGGTCACCAGCGGCGTCTTGTACTTGACGATGTCCCCGATCAGTTCGAAGAAGGTGAAGATCTGGAAGAGCACTGTGAACGTCGTCAACACGAGCACGAAGTTGCGCAGGAAGCTGCCCATCACATACTCGTCGAGGATCAACGGAAAGTTGATCCGCAGTGCCTGTCGCAGCCAGCGCATGTTGAAGCCGCCGATATGACCGTTGTGGGCGGGCTCGCGCCGACGGCGTGCGATCCGTTCAAAGAACTGCGCGAAGCGGGTGCCGGTCCTCGCGGCGAAGTCCAGTGCGGCGCCGCCCGAGGACATCTGCTGGATCAGCAGAAGGCCAGCCGCGGCAAAGACGATGTTGGCCCCCCAGATGCCCAGCACCGCGGGAATCTTGTTCTGCCGGGCGAGGCCGAGACCGATGATCCAGACAAAGTAGTACGCGAAGACAAGTCCGAGCGTGACGACGAAGCCTGCACCCTTGCCACCGCGGCGGGAACTCATGCCCAGCGGCACTCCCACCAGCATCAGTACGAGGCAGGCGGTAGGAAACGCGAACCGGCGATGAAGCTCAATGGTGTAGAGGCGTGTGTCACGATCCCGCGCCTTGATGTGGTCGATCAGCTCGCGCATTGTCAGCGCCTGGATCGGTGTATCAAGGCGGCTGATGTGTGAATCTTCCTGCTGCCCGGTCTGCACCGGCATCTCGGTATCGAGAAAGGTCGAGATGTCGTACTCGGCGGGATTGTTCACGGCGATGTCGTGACGACTTCCGTTGTTGAGCTCGAGGCGAAGCGCATGCGGGCCATCGCTCGTGACCATGGCCTCGCGGGACGTGATGATGTGCGGATTGTCAGGCTTGGAGAGATCGGCAAGGAAGACGTTGCGCCAGATCGCCGAGCCGTCCATGCCGGGCAACGTGTCCTGGACGTAGAGAACGAAGTTCTTCAGATCCGCATAGAAGACGCGGGGCTCGACCTGCACCGTGGCCTGCGACGTCTTGCTGAGCTCCTCGTAATCCAGCAGCGCCTGGGCGGCGCGGGGAGCGACGTACAGCGAGTTGAACAGCCCTCCTGCCCAGCAGGTGACGGAGAAGATGCTGACAATCCGCAGGAAGCCCATGATGCCAAGGCCCGACGCGCGCATCGCGGTGATTTCGCTGTCGGCGGCGAGCCTGCTGAGGCCCAGCAGGATACCCACCAGCACGGCCATCGGAATCGTCAGCGTCAGGAAGCCGGGAAGCAGATAGCCGATGAGCCGCACGATGTCGGCAGGCGTCGCGATGCCACGCACCGCCAGCTCCATGAGCGGCAGCAGGTAGCGCATGAACAGGATGAACGTGAAGAGCACGCCCCCGAGGAGGGAGTAGGCGATGACTTCGCGGAGAATATAACGGGTGAAGATGCGCACGAAAATGGCCCGCGAAGCGCGGTCATTCCAGTGTAAAGGCTCGAGCGGCCGTGTGCGCTAAGCCTTGCGCATCTCTTCACTTATCGCATGACTTTCGGGTGTCGCCATGGCGTCGAGCCCAGCGATGACGCCGTTGCGATCGCGTTCGTCGCGATTCTGGCTGAGCTTTCGCTTGCCTTCGAGCCGGGTAATGGTGATCTCCAGCCCGACGATGCCGCGAATCAGGGCATCGATGTAATCCGGAGCAGCGTCTTCCAACGTCCAAGGCGCAGCGAACTGCTGCTCATGTTGATGCGTGAGGGCGGCCAGGTGCGCGCGAAGCCAGGATGCGTCTTCGATGACCCGCAGAGTGCCATAGGCATGAACCACGCTGTAGTTCCAGGTGGGCACGCTGCGGTGGTTCTCGGCCTTCGAGGGATACCAGGAAGGCGAGATGTAGTGGTCGTGACCCGTGAAGATCGCAAGCGCTTCGACTGACGCGTCGAAGTCCTCCCACTGCGCATTGGCGCGAGCGAGATGTCCCCGCAGAACGCCGTTCTCCGACTCCTCGGAATGGATGACCATCGGAATGTGGGAGGCAAAGAGCCCCGAAGGGTGCATCGTGACAAGCGTAGCGAGAGGATGCGCTCGCAGGAGCGCGTGCATCTCCGGGATGTTATGTTCGGCGTTGAACTTCGGAATGTACATGGTCGGCAGTCGGTTCGACTTCCAGAGTACGTTAGGGCGATCGGTGCGTTCTCAGGCGCGGCGTAGGCGCAGGGAATTGGCGAGCACGCTCACGGAGCTCAGCGCCATCGCGGCACTGGCGAGCACGGGGCTCAGCAGCACATGGAAGTGCGGATAGAGCACACCGGCCGCGATGGGTAAACCGATGGCGTTGTAGGCCAGCGCCCAGCCGAGGTTCTGGCGCATGATCGCTGTTGCGCGGCGTGCCAATCGGATCGATGCTGGTAGCAGCCGCAGGTCCGGGTGCAGCAGGATGGCATCGCCGGCATCGCGGGCCAGATCGCTTCCGCTGGCCATAGCGAGGCCTGCGTCCGACTGCGCCAGAGCGGCAGCATCGTTGATCCCATCCCCGGCCATCGCGACCTTCCGGCCCGCTTGCTGCAAGGTGCGGATCGCGGCGAGCTTGTCTGCCGGAAGAAGGCCCGCACGGATCTCGGTGATGCCTGCCTCGCGAGCGATCGGTGCCGCCGACGCCGCTACATCACCGGTGAGGATGAGAGGTGTGACACCAAGCGCCTTCAGGTCGGTGACAGCTTCCGCCGCCTGGGGCCGAAGGGTATCGACGGCGTAGAAGGCGGCCTGCAGCTGGTCATCGATGACGAGATAGAGCGGTGTTGCGTACTCGAGCCCGAGAGGGGCCGAAGGGGCAGTCGTCTTCGAGAGGACCGACGCATTGCCGAGAGCAAGCCGATGACCTTCAACCACCGCTTCGAGGCCAATTCCAGGAAGGACACGGAGGTCCTGGATCGATGCCAACTCCTTCGCCTCTTCCGAAGCGGCGGCAAAGTGCACTACAGCAACGGCCAGTGGATGTGTCGAAAGACGCTCGGCCGCAGCGGCCCACGCGATCAGGGTTTTGCGCGGGTACAGTGCGTCTGGCGTCACAACCAGCGAGGCGATGGTGGGTTCGCCTTCCGTCAGGGTACCTGTCTTGTCGAAGGCCAGCATGTCGACCGTAGCGAGTCGTTCCAGCGCCTCACCACCTTTGATCAGCAAACCGAGTTGTGCTGCCCTGCCAATGGCAACCGTAATCGCAGCAGGTACCGCGAGTCCCATGGCGCACGGGCAGGCGATGATGAGCACCGCCACGGCAATCGCAAACGGACGGGCGAAGCCCTCGTGTGCGCCGTGCGTGTTGAGGGCGACGGCCCAGACCGCGAACGTCACGGCCGAAAGCGCCAGCACCGTGGGCACAAAGATTGCGCTCACGCGGTCGGCAAGGCGCTCCATCGGAGCGCGGCTGTTCTGCGCCTGGGCCAGCAGCCGTCTCATCTGAGCCAGCGTTGACGCGGCGCCGACAGCGGTTGCACGGAGGACAAGCACGCCGTCGAGGTTCAGTGTTCCCGCACTGGCGCGTGCGCCAATCCCACGGCTGACAGGCAGAGGTTCACCCGTCAGCATAGACGCATCGATGGAACTACGCCCATGCACGATCTCGCCATCGACGGGGATGCGATCGCCGGGAAGTACCCGCAGCAGATCGCCGGTTTCAATGGCATCAAGCGGGAGAATCGTTTCCGGCAACGTGTTGTAGTCGACGACCCCAGCGGGCGGCATCAACAGCCGGACATCCTTGGCTTCAAGTCTTCCGAAACCTTCCAGTGCGCTGGTGGCCCGGGCCCGGGCGCGGGATTCGAGCCAGCGGCCCGCAAGGAGGAATGCCAGGATCAGGATGACTGCCTCGAAGTACACCTCGGCACCCAGGCCGCGCTGGGCCATCATCTGCGGAGCAATGGTGGACGCCAGGGACGCGACGGAGGCTGCGATCGTGCCAATCGCGACGAGGGTGTTCATGTTGGTCGCGCCGTGCTTCGCTGCGCGCCACGCGGCGGCGTAGATCTCAGGAGCACCGAAGATCATCGTCCCAAGGGCCATGAGGGCCAGCAGCCAGCGCAATGGCTGGGCAGGAAGCTGCATCAGCCAGACCGGCATCAGGGGGTCGAGATGGCGTGCCGCGAAACCGAGCAGGGGATCGGTTGTGGCGCCTGCCATGGTCATCAACGGCATGGAGAGGAGCATCGCAAGGGCGCCCGCGATCAGAGCCAGGGTGGCACGGAGGCCCAGATGCTTCGCCTCCACCTCCATCTCCATCGGCGGCGCGATGGAGGCATCGTAGCCAGCGGATCTCACCGCGGCGATGAGCTGCTCCGTCGCGATGGGCTGATTCAACTCAACCCGGGCCGTGTGGGCCAGCAGGTTGACGTTCGCTGCCCGGACTCCGGGAACGGCAGCCAGAGCCCGTTGCACGTGGGACTGGCAGGCGGCGCAGGTCATGCCCTGGACGTGAAGGTCCTGAGGTTCCAGGTGGGCGGGACTGGGGTCTGGCGGAGAGATAAGGGGGGAGGATGTCATGCCTGGGCATGCGCCGGGAAGCCCGCAGCGGAGAGTGCCGCCTCGACCTCTGCCACCTGGCCATCGGTCGCTACACGGGCTCCGCCGATCCGAACCTCTTCGGCATGGGTGCCGGGAAGGGCGTTCAACACCTGGGTCACGCGGCGAACGCAGCTTCCGCAGTGCATGTTTTCGATCTGGAGATTCACCGTCGCCATACCTAGTAGATGCTAACGGCACGGGATCGACACGACCAGATGCAGGCGCAGGTAGAGTCGCTATACGACAAAACGATACCCGACGCCGCGAACCGTCAGGAGATGAACGGGGTTCGCCGGATCCGGTTCCAGGTAGCGGCGTAATCGCACAATGAAGTTGTCGATGGCGCGGGTATCGGTGTCCTCGCGCACCCGCCACACGTTTTCCAGCAACTCCTTGCGGGAGATGATCTTATTCGGCCGATCGAGCAGGTAACGGAGCAGATCGGCCTCCATCAGCGTCAGGTGAATGGTCTCCGTGGGAGATCGAACCTGAAGCTCGGCGAGATCGATGACGCGGTCGCCCAAAGCCAGGGAAGGCGAATCGGCTTCGGCGGCGGGATTGGAGCCGGTTGTCGCCGGGGTCTGCCAGTGCATCCGACGCAGCAAGGCGCTGAGCCGGGCCAGTAACACGTTGAGCTCAAATGGCTTGGGGAGGTAGTCGTCGGCGCCTGCGGCGAAGCCCTGCACGATATCTTCGCTGCGGCCGCGCGCGGTGAGCAGCATCACCGGGAGGTACCGCCCCGCCTCGCGCAGCGACCGCACGATGGAAAAGCCGTCCCGCTTGGGCAGCATCACGTCGAGGAGAACGGCGGCGGGGGCCTCGGGCGTGGTGGTGAGCCACTTCAGCGCAGCATCGCCTTCGGCTTCATGGTGCGTACGGTAGCCCTCGGCCTCGAGGTTGAAGATGAGCGCCTGCGCAAGGTGGTCCTCGTCTTCGATCACCGCGATCAACGGAGCTTCGGCCTGGGTCTGGGTGGTCATCGGGCCCTCCTCGGGCGCTCGAGTCAGCATACGCTCCCATGGGATGCGGCTGACGCCCCTTCATGGTGGCGCTGGAGTGTCTCCTCCAGCACACCGTAGAGGTCCTTGGCGACGTCCCGCCAGCTTCGAGAGTGGACCGAGGCGATCGCGTCCGCATTCCAGTTGCGGCTCAGGGTCTCGTCGAGAACCTGAGCAAGCGCTTCCGCATTGCGGGGTGGAACGAGGCGCCCACAGCTGTCGTCGACGAGTTCCGGGATTCCGCCCACATTGGTGGCAACCACCGGTCGGCCCGAGGCCAACCCCTCGATGACGACGTTGGGGCAGCCCTCCATGTAGCTGGGCAGCGTGACGATGTCTGAAGCTGCAGTCCAGCCGGAGACGAGGTCTGCGCGCACAGGAGGAACCAGGAGGATCGAATCTCCGGCGTGGTGGTGGGCGATACGCTCGCGGAGGGCACCCTCATCGGGGCCGCCGCCCAGCAGGTAGGTCCGGAGCCGGGGACGCTTGTTGCGGAGGCTTGCGACCGCGTCGATCAACTCGATCAGTCCCTTGCGAAGGTCGTAACGCCCGATATAGAGCACCATCTCTGTGTCGGGTGCGATTCCGACTTGCTGACGGGCCGCAGCCCGATCTCCGGGATGGAAGACGGTGGTGTCGCAGCCGTTCAGGATCGCTATAGTGTGGCTGGCATCGGCTCCGAGAGAGACTGCCGTCTTTGCGAGGTCGTGGCTTACCGTTGTGATGGTCTGCGAGGCTGTGAGGACCTTCAACGTGCGGGAACGGATGAGCCCGCCGGGGATCCGGTTGAGATCCGAGCCGATGGCGGTTTGGACGACCGGCACTCCCAGCTTGGCGGCCACCTTCAGCGCAGCGAAGCCCGAGGGATAGATGACGTAGCTGAGGAGGATATCCGGTCGAAAGGCTCGAACGTCCTTCTCCAGTGCCCAGGCAATCGAGCTCCCGTTGACAGAGCGGGAAACGACGGGCAGGACCGGAAACTGGCGATATGTGACTGGGGGGCCGGACAGGACGAAGTCGCCGTCGGTGCCGTAGGCCGGCGGGACGAAACGGCGGATCAGGCGCGGATACTGCGGCAGGGGAACGAAGACCTGAACCTCAGCCATGGTGGCGAGTTCGCGAAGGGTCTCGTGGGATGATCGTCCGTTCCATGGCTGGGCCGGCGAGGGGTAGTACGCGGTGACGACGCCGATGCGCATGCCCTTACAGGTATATCGCGGCCGCACGTTGATGCGTGCGGTAGTGGTGCATTTCCCCGGCTGTGGTTAGCGCTGGTTATCGAGTGGCAGCGACAGGAACATCGTTGTGCCCTTTCCCTTGCCGTCCGATACCGCACGCACACTGCCGCCGTGCTGCTTGGCGATCGTGTAGACGAGGAACAGTCCGAGGCCAGTGCCCTTGATCTGCACCTGGTCGTTGCTGCTGGCGCGGTAGAAGCGCTTGAAGACGCGCTTGAGCTCGCCGGGCTCGATGCCGAGGCCGGTGTCAGAGATCGACAGCACGGCCGACGTATATTGCTCGATCGCCAGGTGGCAGCGAACATGGATGCCTTCGGGAGAGTACTTCACAGCGTTATCGAGAAGGTTCAGGACGGCGGTGCGCAGATCCTCGGGGTTCCCAAGGACATAGAGCTTTACCCCGCCTGGTACCTCGTCGAGCAGGATGGCCTCGGCGGGGAGGCGATGGCGCCGCAGGACGACCTGGACGCACTCTGCCACCAGCGGATAGAGCTCGACGCGGGTATGCGAAGAGCGCTGCCGATTGCCGAGGGTTCCGGCCTTGAGGACGCTCTCCACGGTGGCGAGCAGGCGGTCGGTATCGGCCCGCATGATGGTGTAGAACCTCTGCCGCTGGGCCTCGTCGAGGGGACGGCGCTCCAGCGTCTCCAGGTAGAGGCGGATCGAAGCAATGGGGGTCTTCAACTCGTGGGTGACTGAGTTCAGGAACGAGTCCTGCCGCTCGTTGCGACGGATCTCGCGGACGAGGAAGACCGTGTTAAGGACGACTCCGGCCATGAGAATTGCAAAGACGATGAAGCCAAAGACGTCCAGCGCCAGCCGGCGGCCGCTGAGGTGGACAAAGTAGATATTGAGCACCGCCAGTAACCCGATGAGGCACGAGCCCATCACGATGAAGAAAGCCGTGATGCCGCGCCGCCGAGTAAGGTTCATGGAGTGTGAGTATACCCGCGGGGCCACTTCATCCAGCCCCACCGGTTGCATGAGTTTGCGCCGATTCGGGTGGCGCTCATAGCGGCTTCAGGTAGCCACCTGCGGTGCCAGCCAGCGTATAGGTCTTGCCTCCGAGAGCGGTGTTGGATGCCGAGAGGTAGTAGACCGTGTAGCCGTTTCCGTAGATGTTCGTGATGGTGTCGCCCGAGATGCCGCTGGAGTCGGAGAGCGTGGTCAGGTAGGATGTGCCGCCTACCTGCCACGAACTGGTGGAGTCGAGTGTAAGCCCGACGGATTCTCCTGTGTCCGCCGCATTGATCGCACCGGTAAGCACGCTCGCACTGGTGAGGGATATCGAGAGTGTGGAGATATCGTCCACGACGATGGCTCCAGAGAGAGTCTGGCTGGATGCGGTCAGCGTGACGGAGCCGCCGTTGGATCCAGTGGTCCCCCAGCTGGAATTGGCTTGAGCTGTCAGCAGTGTGGAAGAGCTGTTCTTGAAGGTGACATTGGTCAGCGAAATCGTTGCGGTAGTGTTTGTGATGTAAAACAGCGGCGCGGTGGTTGAGGTCGTCGTGACCGTGTCGCCGCTCATGGTGAGTGATGCTGTGCCAGCACTGGCGTCGCCGGAGGCCGAATTGTAGAGGAAGATGTCACGATCGTCGCTGGAATTGGCGGCCGAGGTGTAAACGCAGCCGCTCGAACTGAGGGAATTGGCTCCCTCGACGACGATGGCTTCCGCGTTGGCGATGTTGAACGTCGCTGCGTTTGAGCAGGTCACCTCGCCGGTAGTGTAGATCCCCGCCGAGCGCATTCCGGAGGTGGTGTACGTTCCTCCGGATACGGTCACATATCCACCGCCACGGTCGGTCGCAATGATCGAACCGGAGGACCCCGACGACGATGCCGTCACGTTCGTGATGTTAAGGGTGCCAGCCTCCGCAGCGTCCAGGCCATGCGCATTGCCTCCGCTAACGTTGATGGTGGTTCCGCTTATGTTCACGGTGGAGCCCTTACCCGAGGCGAAGACGCCATTGGCTCCGGAGCCGGAGGACGTGATGGTGCCTCCGCTCACAGTGACCGTGCCGCCACTATTCGTCGAAGCCGAACTTCCGTACGCCAGGAGGACCGCATTCAGTCCATAGAAACTGGAGTTGTCCGTCGACGAGGTGTCTCCGGTGCTTGAGAGCGTGGGGTTGGTGAGGGTAAGCGTCGTGCCGTAGTTCTCAACACAGACTGCGGACTCATCTGCGCTGCTGGCGGAGTAGGTCTGGGATGCCAGGGATGCAGTACCGGAGCTGAGCACATAGGCCGCGGTACCTAGTCCACAACTCGAGGAACTTGTGCTGGTCACGGCGGTGATTGTGATCGTTACCGAACTCGAGGTGCTGGTCGCGTAGGTGGTAGACCCGCTGTAGGTCGCCGTGAGGGTGTGTGTGCCGGTTGCGAGGCCTGTCGTGGTGTCAGTCGCGGTACCCGAGGAAAGCGTGCCACTTCCGACCAGGGTCGAACCGTCGTAGAAATACACGGTGCCGGTTGCGGCAGAAGGCGAAACAGTCGCTGTGAGTGCGATGCTGGTGCCCACCGTGGCTGTAGTGGCGGAGGTAGAGAGGGTCGTCGTCGTCGCGGTCAGCGAGCTGCTTGTCGTGGTGGAGCTTCCTGTTGTGGTATGGGTCGTCGAGCCGGAGCCACATCCTGCGAGATTGACGGCGGCCATCAGAAGAGCGACAGGCACGAGGGTGTGGCCACCGCGGAGGGCGGAGGGCTTGTACTGCGAAGAAAGTTGCATGGTGAGCCTCACGAGGGCTTCTCGTCGACCGAACCGGCGACCAAACCCTGCATGATCCAATTCGACGCAAGCGGGACGCTGGCGGAGTACATCTCAAAACGGCGATGGCCGCCCTATCTTCGGGCGGCCATTCGGGTTACAGACGAAACGTGGAAATCGTGCGAGGTGCTTTGCTCAGATGCTTACGCCATATACGAACCGGCAGGCTTGGGGTTCTCGGGATCGAACTTCGCGATCTGAACCTTCTTCGCGAGGCCGATCTTCTCCATGAGCCAGATGCCGTAGTAGTTGATGTCGAACTCGTACCAGGCGAGGCCGTGGCGAGCGCTGACGGGGTGGGCGTGGTGGTTGTTGTGCCAGCCTTCGCCACCGGTGAGGATCGCGACCCACCAGCTGTTGCGGGAGTCATCCTTGGTCTCGAAGCGGCGCGAGCCGAACATGTGCGTGGCCGAGTTCACAAGCCAGGTGGCATGCAGGCCAAGCGTCACGCGAAGGAAGGTACCCCATAGGACCATGCCGCACGCTCCGACCAGGCGGTGGCCTTCAGGAGCGACTGCGGCGCCGATGCCCATCTGCAGGAAGCCGACGAGGGTGAGCGGAAGCCAGTGGTACTTGGAGAACCAGACGTGCATGCGATCACGGGTAAGGTCCGGAGCGTAACGGCCGAGCAGCGCGGTCTCGGAGTGCAGGGCGCGTCCGGAGACGATCCAGCCGGCGTGGGCCCACCAGGCGCCGTCATGCGGTGTGTGCGGATCGCCTTCGTCGTCGGAGTTCTGATGGTGCACGCGGTGCGTGGCGACCCAGAAGATCGGTCCGCCCTCGAGGGCGAGCGTGCCGCACATGGTGAGGAACGTCTCCATCCAGTGGGGAACACGGTATCCGCGGTGGGTCAGCAGGCGGTGGTAGCACATGCCGATGCCGACATTGATCGCGAAGAAGTAGGTGATGACGCCTGCGGCGATGTTCTTCCAGGACCAGAACATGGGCAGCAGGGCGACGAGAGCGAGGACGTGGAAGGCGCCCATGGCGATCGCAGTGATCCAGTTGATACGGCCCTGCTGGTACTCACGGCCCATGCGAAGGTCTTCCTTCACACGGCGAGCGTGGTCCTTGGGGGCGTCGACGCCCTGCACTGCAGGAACCGCGGTGTCGGTGGACGATTTCAGTGTGGATTCCAGAGCGGCGGGGGTCTTCTCAAGCGATGCATTCATAGAGTGATCGAATCAACCTCGTATACTTCGTTACTGTCGTCCACAGTACGCCCTGAGGTGAGAGCCGGTGTGTAAGAGTTTTGTAAGTGAGCGGTACCCTGCAGGGACGCGGCTTTTCGCGTCCGGCACAGCCTTCCCGATGCTACGTGGATTACGCACCTCCGGCACTGTCGCCACACTCTCGCTGGCGGGGCTGCTGGGTGTCGCAAGCTGCTCCATGGGCCAGCAGACTGCTGTGAATCTACCGAGCGGCAAGAAGGTCATGGTTCCTGCCCCAGGGGCTCCGGCGCGCGTCAACAGCCTGCCCTTGTCGCTGGCAGTCTCACCGGATGGCAGGTATGTTGCATCGATTAACGCGGGCTATGGCACGTTCGAGTCGGACTACCGCCAGTCGATTGCCGTAATGAGTGCCGCGACAGGAGAGGTTCGGGACTTTCCGGACAGCCGCCTCGGAGTTCGCGCCAAGGAGACGTACTTCTCGGGCCTAGTCTTCAGCCCCGATGGAACGAAGCTTTACGCCTCCATGGCGAGTGTCACCGCAGCAGCGGGAGGGGATGCGAGCGCACCCGGCAACGGCATCGTGGTCTACGCCTTTGCCGACGGTGCGCTCAAGCCGCAGGATTTCTTGCCGCTGCCGCTCATCAAGCTGGCCGAAGGCCGCACCTCGCTGGAGCGCAAAGGGCATCCCTCCGAAGGTGTGCCGTATCCTGCTGCAATTGCGGTCGTGCCGGGAACCAGTCAGTTGCTGGTTGCGGAGAATCTCGCCGACTCGGTGGCTCTGCTCGATGCAACGACGGGTAAGGTGGTTCGCAACATCGACCTGTCCTCCGGCGAGACGGTGCCTTCGACCTATCCCATCGCCGTTGCAGTGACAAAGGATGGCAAGCGTGCGTTTGTCGCGCTGTGGAATGCGAGCGCCGTCGCCGAGGTAAACCTCGCGACCGGTGCTGTCGTCCGCCAGTTGCCGTTGCTGAAGCCCGCCAACCCCACCGATCCCGGAACTCATCCCTGCGCTCTGCTGTTGGATGAGAAGACCGGCACGCTCTACGTCGCGCTGTCGAATCGCGATGCTGTCGCGGCGATCGATATTACAAAGAACCAGTTCGCCGTGAAGGGCTACTTCGATACGCGTCTTCCCGGTCAGAGCTACTTTGGTGCGGAGCCCAATGCGCTCGCCATGAGCACGGATGGCTCGCGGCTCTACGCAGCGAACATGGGAACGGACGCCATCGCTGTCCTCGATCCGCACAAGCTGCGCAGCATGGCAAAGGCCAAGGGCATGATCGAGCCGCTAGGCTTTGTGCCGACGGAGATGATGCCGACGGCTCTGGCGGAGAGCGGCGGTAAGCTCTTCGTGGCGACCGGACGAGGCAAGGGGACCGGGCCGAACAACATGCCGCAGCGTGCCGTCCCCGGGCAACTCAATGGACGCGACGCGAGCTTTACGTACGCCCCGACGCTCGACTACGGATCGCTCGCGGGTATCTCCGAGAGCACCATCTCGACGAGCCTGAAGGCCTCAACGGATGTGGTGCTTGACTCCAATCGCATGAAGGCCGCAAAGGCGTCGATCGAATTTGCCGGCGGCAAGGATCGCATCAAGCATGTGATCTACATCATCAAGGAAAACCGCACCTATGATCAGGTCTTTGGCGATCTGTCCAAGGACGGTCAGAGGGTAGCCAACGGCGATCCTTCGCTGACCATGTACGGTGCGTCAATCACGCCGAATCAGCACAAGCTCGTACTGCAGTTTGGCGTGCTGGATAACTTCTTCGACTCGGGTGAGGTCTCAGGCGAGGGCCACGTGTGGTCCAACGCTGCCATCGGCTCCGACTACATGGAGAAGACCTGGCAGATCAACTACCGGAGCTCCGAGCACACGTACGACTACGAGGGGGTGGTTGCGAACGGTTATCCTCTGCTGCAGCACATCCCGGACCTTGCCGAGCCTTCCAGCGGTTACCTGTGGACGAACTTTGCGAAGCACAAGATCAGCCTGATGCACTTCGGCGAATACATCGCTTCGACGTTCTGCACCGGCCCCGGTGACGTGATGCCTTCGGACTTCCTGCCGAACCCACGCGAGGGCGCCATGACCGGCGGGGTGAAGCCGTGCGATCCTGCGTTCGTGCAGCCGGGACAGGAGTTCCCAGCCGAGTGGGGTGGTGGCAAGAGCCAATATGCCTGGCCGATTCCGCGGTTGAAGGCCAACCAGGCGACCAAGCCTGAGCTCGAGGGCCACTACTCGAAGGTCTATCCGGACTTCAACCTGATGGTCCCGGACCAGATTCGCATCAACGTCTTCGTAAACGAGTTGAAGAAGTGGGTCGCATCTCGTGAGGCTGGTAAGGACGAGATGCCGTCATTCATCGAGGTGCGGCTGGGCAACGATCACACGGCCGGGACGCGTGTCGGTGCACCAACCCCGAAGGCTTCGGTGGCGGACAACGACCTTGCCATCGGCCGGGCCGTGGATGCGATTTCGCACTCGCCATACTGGGAGGACACCGCATTCTTCATCCTCGAGGATGACGCACAGAACGGAGCGGATCATGTCGACGCGCACCGTTCGTTGAGCGTGGTCGTATCGAAGTATGCGCCGCATGCCCCGGCGGGCCAGCCTGCGTTCGTGGACAGCAGCTTCTATTCGACGGTGAGCGTCATTCGTACCATGGAGACCTTGCTTGGAGCTCCGCCGATGAACAACAACGACGCGTTCGCTCCGCTGATCGGTTCGCTCTTCACAGGCCCGGGAGATCAGGCGGCGTTCGATGCCGACTACTCCAATCGGGACAATGGACTGATCTATACGGCGAACAAGAAGACGGCGCCGGGGGCAAGCGCGTCGGCGAAGATGGACTTTTCCCGCGCGGACCACGCCGACCCGATGAAGTTGAACCTGATTCTGTGGCAGGACGCGAAGGGCAGCACGCCTCCTCCCCCGATGTTGCTAGAGAAGCATAAGAAGGTGAAGGACGACGACGATAACTAGGGTCAAACAAAGCTAACAAACGAAACGGGAGAATTCGTGGCACGCGATGCCATGAATCCTCCCGTTTTGTTGCCTCAGAACTGGAAGTACAGGAACGACTTGGTGTCGCCAAGATTGGCGAGCACGGCGAAGAAGAGGACCGCCATCGCGAGGGCCCACTTGACGTTGGGAGCCCAGCGCAGGCGATTGAACCACGGTGTCGGCGCCTGTGCGCCTGCGGGCTCCTCGCCCAGAATCTGCTGCGTATTTGGCAGGTACCAGACGACAGGGAAGAGCGCGAACCCGGCCGCGGCATCGATCAGGCTATCCGCATGTCCGGCTCCGTGCAGGAAGAACAACGACCCCAGCATCGAAGTTGCTGCGTGCAGGGAATCGGCACGGAAAAAGACCAGCGCCAGGGCGACCTGAAGGTAGACGCCGAGGCGCATCAGGAAGGTGGTCAGTTCGCTGCGCGCTTCGTCCGTTACTGCCTTGCTGCGCTGCTTGAAGTTCCGCCACGCGAGATTCGCAGTCAGGTAGAACCCGTGCAGAAGCCCGAAGATGAGAAACTTTGCCCCGGCTCCATGCCACAGGCCGGTGAGCAGCATGGTCGCAATGGTGGGATACGCGGCCATCGCGAGGAAGCCTTCCGGCGTGGCGAGGGTCTTGCGTGAGACCTTCTTTCCAGCTGCCATCCGCTTGCGCTGCACGTGCAGCAGGATCGGGTTGTAGAGGTACAAGGTGATGTAGCGGGTCAGCGTCATGTGCCAGCGCTGCCAGTATTCGGTGACGCTTGTGGCCTTGTAGGGCGAATCGAAGTTCAACGGGAAGCGAATCGAGAAGATGCGCGCGAGTCCCAGCGCCATGTCCGAGTAACCCGAGAAGTCGAAGTAGAGCTGCATGGTGTAGAGCACCAGGCCACCCCACGCGGACGCCGCGCCCTGCGCTCCGGCGCGGGCGAACGACGCGTCGGCGCCGGCAGCGAGATAGTCCGCAATCAGCACCTTCTTGCCCAGCCCCATCAGGAACCACGTGAGGCCCAGAGACACGTCGGCTGGTACCATCCGGTACCGTCGCCCTGGTGCGAACTGCGGCATCATCTCCTTGTGGTGGAGGATGGGCCCCATGATCAGGTGCGGGAAGAACGTGACAAAGAGGACGTAGCTGAGCAGATCCTGCCGCTCCGCCTGCCCCTGAGATAGATCCACCAGGAATGAGATCTGCGTGAAGGTGAAGAAGCTGATGCCCAGCGGCAGAAGGATGTCGAAGGGACGGGGGGCAGGTACATGCAGAGCATGCAGGATGACAAGGGTGCGGAAGAGGTACTTGAAGTAGAACAGCGCTCCGAGATTGAGCACGATGCCCAGCACCAGCATCCGCTTGCGCACCGGCGAGCTCTCCGGTGACTTCGCAATTGCGACTGATACGCCATAGTTCACCAGAATCGAGGCCAACAGAAATAAGACGAATATGGGCTTCCACCAGGCGTAGAAGACCAGCGAGCAGAGCGACAGCCAGGCGATGACAGGGCGCCGGCCCAGTCGCCCCAGCAGGTGAAATCCCGCCAGGGTGATCGGTAAGAAGACGAAGATGAAACGGTAAGAGTTGAAGAGCATGCGCAGTATAAGAAGTACTTGTTGCCAGGGCGTTCCTGATGTCCGCCGACCATGAGGCTCAAGACGTCAGCATGGAGCGGAGGCTGCCATCGTCATGCATTCCATGGACGGTCCATGTCGCTGCGCACGTTCCACGTCAGCTTCCGCCCATGCCCGATCTAAGGGAGGATCAGGAGCCCTGAAGCGCTCAGCAGACCTACGCCGTCGATCCGAGGCTCAGTTGAAAGGGCTGGCCTCGATGACGATCTAGGGCTAGCGCTGGCGCCGACCTCGATGAACTGGGGAGACGTTCTACGGACATCGATGTCAGGGCGCTCGTCCGCTACCTCGTTGAGCTGGAGGGCGAGCCCTGCGCTTACCATCCGCGACCCTTCCGCAGTGTAGTGGCGACCGTCGTTGAACGCAGCGATGGGGAGAGCACGTAAGCCGTTGGAGGTGATGCCCTCCAGCTGCGCGGCATAAGCCTGAAGGTTGTTGTCACATGCCGGAATGGGTGCAACGTCGACCAGCACGACTGCGGCGCGGTTGGCGTAACGGCTGCGGAAGTCCTCAGCGAGAGACCGGGAGAAGGCGCCCTGCGTTGGATCGCTGAAGGGCGCGTCGGCGTCACAATGCGTCCTGGCGGGGGCGGGAGGCGTGAAGAATGTGGTGTCTGCCCGAAGTCGGAGGCGGTCTTCTTCTGGCTGCATACGGGTTGCATGAAACCAGGCGTCGCGGATGGCATAGTAGGCCGTGAATCCCGCAGCATAACCCGCAAAATTCGCGGCTTCGTGCGGGTGCGTGATCAGGACCTGGCGAGCTTCGCGGGGTGCACCATGCCGCAGCAACTCCAGGAGACCCTCGGCATAGATCGTGTGGTTCCAAACACGGTTGGCAGCCTGGAAGTCGTCTGGCGAGAGCTGGAAGACCAGTACCTTCGGCTTTTCATTGTGGGCGAGAAAACGATCGAGCGTGAGATTGCCGGTAACAGCGAGCACAGCATTGGTGACCGCGATATTGCAGGTGTGAAAGCCGGTCTCACGGTCCACGACCTCGGGATCCACGCCCGTCATCGCCGTTGAATCGCCGAATACGACGACGTCGCAGTGCCTGCCCTTCATGTTGAAGACGGCATCATTGGAACGCACCCAGAAGCTTGCGCCATGGGTCAGGAAAAAGTTGGACCGCCCCAGTCCGATGAAGGCCGGAATGGCCAGCAGCGGCAGGAGCATCATCGCGAAGCAGTACAGCACTGCCGGGTCCCGGCGTGAGCTGTGTGGCGGCTCCGGCGATTGCACATGCGTCGTCTCGTTACGCTCCAAAGCAGCACTCATGCATATTGGTGAAGGGTGAGGTCATTCTATGGGGCTCTCGGCGGGAATCAGTACGCTAAACCATTCAAATATCGAAAGATGTTGCAACGAAATCGTAGTCATTGAATCGTCACGCGTCACTGCTCGTGATCACCATATCTTGTGACAGTCATCGTTAACACGTCACTGGCCAGTTAGACGCGGAGCTGCCCGGGGGGATTACGTCCCGGAAGCCAACCCTGTGGATCGCTTTGATCCACCAGGACGCGACAACCTGCGAGGTCTATCACCTTTGGATAGAACACAATGGCTGGGAGAGCGCGGGTCCGGATCGACACCAAAAAAAATGCCCGGACGAGCAGCTCTTGCTGTCTCAAATCCGGGCATTGCTTTCTATGGGGGCGTGCGAATCGCCTAGCGAAGGAAGACGCTGAGCTCTGATGCCGCTGCGCGCAGAGGCGGCAGGAACCGCGTCTGCATCTCCAGCATCGGCATGCGGGGAGCGTGCCCGCTCAGGTTGACTGTCGCGACAACGCGGCCGTTTCCTGCGAAGACCGGAACGGCGATAGAGCGCAGGCCGACCTCGTACTCCTGGTCACAGAGAGCATAGCCGTTGCGGCGAACGTTGCGCAGGATCAACCGCAGCTTCTCCTTGGAGTTGACCGTACGCGGTGTGTATTGAACCAGTTGCAGGCGAGCCAGGAAGTGCTCGAGCTGATCCTGCGGGAGGTACGCGAGCAATACGCGGCCCATGCTGGTGCAGAAGGCCGGCAGGCGCGAACCGATGTGCAGGTCGACGCTCATGACGCGGGTCATGGTGGTGCGGGCGATGTACACAATCTCCTCGCCGTCCAGTGTCGCGACGGAGAAGCTCTCCTTGTAGGAGGCTGACATGCGTTCCAGAATGGGCTGGGCGGCGTTGGCGAGCGTGCTGGAGGCCGTGTAGGTGTTGGCTAGGGTCAGCATCTTGGGGCGCAGGGAGTAACGCTGCGCCTCGTCGGCGCCCGCAAAGCCGAGCTTTACGAGCGTATAAAGGCAGCGCCGGACAGCAGCGCGCGAGAGCCCGGTGCGCTGGCTGAGCTGGGAGATGGTCATCTGGGGCGATTGCGGTGTGAAAGCTTCAATCACGACGAGGCCACGGGCCAGGGATGCCATGAAATTGGGATCGCCCGAGTAGGCCTCCAGCGCAACACCGGGGAGTACGGGCTTGCTGGCGGTGGACTTTTCGTGAAGCGGGAGTGGAGCAGCGGGGGCAGCAGCGACCAGCGATGACAAGGTACGGGTCCTCCAACACGTGAGCGGGCGGTCCCGGTGATGACCGATTGCCGCTCTGCATTCACGATAAACGCACACTGGCTGGAAGCGCAAGGATCCCTCAATGACATGGATCGCAGGATTGGGATGGTTTCGCTATCCCTTCCTGCGATCCATGAGCTGTCGAGGTGATGGCGACTCCAGGGAGAGTCAACCTTGTCAGGCCTTTGTGGCCAGATACCGCTGGATCAGGTTGTTGGTGGAGCTGTCGTGCTTCAGCTCGGGAGGCGTCGTCGATTCCAGCTCTTTGAGGATGTTGGTCGCCAGGACCTTGCCAAGCTCTACGCCCCACTGGTCGAAGCTGTTGATCGACCAGATGACGCCCTGGGTGAAGACGTTGTGCTCGTAGAGCGCGATGAGCGAACCGAGAAGGCGCGGGGTGAGTTCCTCAGCGAGCAGGACATTGGAGGGCCGGTTGCCTTCGAAGACCTTGTGCGGGACGAGCGCATCCGCGACGCCTTCGGCTTTCACCTGCTCCGCTGTCTTGCCGAAGGCGAGGGCTTCGGCCTGGGCGAAGACGTTGGCCATGAGCATGCCATGATGACGGCCCAGCGGGTTGATTGACTTGGAGAAGCCAATGAAGTCGCAGGGGATGAGGCGCGTGCCCTGGTGGATGAGCTGGTAAAAGCTGTGCTGGCCGTTGGTGCCCGGCTCGCCCCAGTAGATGGGGCCGGTCTCTGCTTCAACGTGCGTGCCATCCAGCGTGACGTGCTTGCCGTTGGACTCCATGGTGAGCTGCTGAAGGTACGCGGGGAAGCGCTTGAGGTATTGCTCGTAGGGGAGGATAGCGACGGTCTGCGCGTCGAAGAAGTCGGTGTACCAGACGGTGAGCAGACCCATAAGCGCGGGTAGGTTCTTCTCCAGCGGCGCCGTGCGGAAGTGGACGTCCATCGCGTAGAAGCCGTCGAGCATGGCGCGGAAGTTGTCGGGACCGATGGCGATCATGGTACTGAGACCGATCGCGGAGTCCATGGAGTACCGGCCGCCGACCCAATCCCAGAAGCCAAACATGTTGGCGGTGTCGATGCCGAACTTCGAGACTTCCTTCTCGTTGGTGGAGATGGCGACGAAGTGGTTGGCGATGGCCTCGGTCTGCTTGAGCTTGGCCAGCGTCCACGCGCGTGCGGAGTGGGCGTTGGTCATGGTCTCAAGCGTGGTGAACGTCTTGGAGGCGACGAGGAAGAGGGTCTCTTCGGGGTCGAGATCGTGGACGGCTTCGACAAAGTCGGTTCCGTCGACGTTGGAGACGAAGTGGAAGCTGAGGTCACGCTGGGAGTAGTGGCGGAGCGCCTCATACGCCATGACGGGGCCGAGATCGGAGCCGCCGATGCCGATGTTCACTACGTTGCGGATGGGCTTGCCGGTGTAGCCGAGCCACTTGCCGGCACGGACCTTGTCGGCGAAGGCCGACATCTTATCGAGAACTTCATGGACGGCCGGGACGACGTCCTCGCCATCGACGAGGATGGACTCGGATCGGGGCGCGCGGAGGGCGACGTGGAGGACGGCGCGATTCTCGGTGGTGTTGATCTTCTGGCCGGTGAACATGGCCTCACGGTGTTCGGCGAGGCCTGATTCTTTGGCGAGCTGGAGGAGGAGCTGGAGGGTCTCTTCGGTGATGCGGTTCTTGGAGTAGTCGAGGAAGATGCCTTCGGCTTCGGCGGTGAAGCGTGTGCCGCGCTCGGGATCGGCGGCGAAGAGCTCGCGGAGGTTCTGCTTGAGAGTGGCGGCGTGCGCGGTGAGGGCCTTCCAGGCCGGGCGCTGGGACAGAGGGGCAATCGTGTCGCTCATACAAACTCTCCTTGGGGCTGCAGGCCGGAGGTCATCCGCAACCTGCGAAAGTCATTAGACCACTGTTCCGTTGAGACCGATGCAGTCCCTTAGGACCGTTGGCGCAGGGTGGCGAGGAACTGGTCTACGGGTTTGGTGTTGATGAGGTGGTCGTTGGTACGCCGGAGCTATGCAGCCTCTGGCTGCTGGGGGCCAGGCCGGGATCGCGCTCGTTGTCGCGCTGTCTTCGGCGCAGACGTGCTCTGCGTCGCTGGATCTCGCAGCTCGAGTACGAGACGCTTTCCAAGCGCACGTGCCGCACGACTCAGCGTCTCGAGAGAAACGGCGGTGTTGTTGGGGTCGAGCAGCCGATCCAACTGGGAACGGCTCGTCTTCAGCTCGGCTGCCATGGACTGCTTGGTCTTCCGCTGGCGGATCATCTCCTGCTCCAACTGCCAGGCGAGCACCCTTTTGATGGCGGTGCTGGTGGTCTCTTCCAGGAGGCCTTCTTCGACGAGAAATCCTTCAAATGATGATCCGGTGTAGCGGTCCTTTGAGACGTTTGTCATCGTGGTTCCTTTGGGGCGAGGGAGGATGCGTGGAGCTTCTGATTCCGCCGGGCGATTGCAAGTTCCCCAGGCGGCGTCTTCTGCGATTTCTTGATGAATGCATGCAACAGCACGATGCGGGAATGCCGGTCGAAATAGAAAAGAACGCGCGCAATTCGGTGGCTCGCCAGTGTGGATCGGACTTCGAATAATCCCTGGCCGAGCGGCCGACAAAGAGGCATTCCTATGGGCCAGCCGAACTGTAACGTGCGGATGTCATCTCCGATCTGCTTGCGATCTTCGACGGGGACGAGCGCTTTCAGCCAGTCACGGACTGGTTCCCCGCCTGCATCGTTGCGAAAGAAGACGACCGGAACCCGTTCCAGCTCAGCGTGGGCCATGCGGATCAATGTACCACATGAGGTACATTGGCGGTTTCAGGGCCGTGGGCGGAGGGTGGCGAGGAACTGGTCTACGGGTTTGGTGTTGATGAGGTCTTCGGCGGTGAGCCAGGCGCGGCGGCATTGCATGATGCCGTAGTCGATGAGGTCCAGCTGGTCGGTGGCGTGCGAGTCAGTGTTGATGATGATCCTGCAGCCGAGTTCTTTGGCGCGGCGGAGGTGTACGTCGGAGAGGTCGGCGCGGGCGGGGTGGGCGTTGTGCTCGACGGCTACGCCCAGCTTTGCGGCGAGTGGAAGGATCTCGACGAGATTAACCTTGTAGGGTTCGCGCTGCAGGACCTTGCGGCCGGTGGGGTGGCCGAGGATGTGTACGTAAGGGTTCTCGGTGGCTCGAAGGACGCGGGCGGTGCATTCGGCTTCGGTCTGATTGAAGCCGGAGTGAACGCTGGCGATGACGATATCGAGCTGCGCAAGGGTATCGTCTTCGAGGTCGAGGGCGCCATCGAGGAGGATGTCGACTTCCACTCCGGCGAGGATGCGGAAGGGGACGGTTGGCTTGGGGTTTGCGGTTTCTGGCTCACCGGCTTCGAGACGCTGCTGGTAGCGCGCCCACTGTGGCCCTCGGCCATCGGCGAACTCTTCGGCGAGGCGTAGCGACTCTTCGCGGATGCGGGCGGCGTGGAGCAAGGCTCGCTTGTCGTCCATGCCGTTGGTCATGGCGAGCGCCTTGGAGTGGTCGGTGATCGCGATGTATTCGAGGCCGCGGGCAATGGCGGCTTCGGCCATGGCGCGGATGGAGTCCGCGCCGTCGGACTCGGTGGTGTGCATGTGCAGATCGCCGCGAAGGTCGTTGCGTGTGATGAGCCTGGGCAGCGTGTGTTTCTCGGCGGCTTCAATCTCGCCGTTGTTCTCGCGCAGTTCGGGTGGGATGTAGTCGAGGTCGAGCGCCTGGTAGATCTCTTCTTCGCTGGCTGCGGCGACGATGGTGTTGTCGGCGAGGCGGAGGAGGGCGTACTCGGAGAGCGTGAGGCCGCGCTTGATGGCTCGCTGGCGCAGAGTGACGTTGTGGTGCTTGGAGCCGGTGAAGTATTGCAGGGCTGCACCAAAGCTGGCGCGGGGCAGCAGGCGGACGTCGACCTGGAGGCCGTTGCGGAGGTTGAAGCTGACCTTGTTCTGGCCGCGTGCGAGGAGCTTGTCGATGAGGGGCAGCGTCGCAACGTGTTCGACGGCGGCAGCAACGACTTCGGGCTCGCAGGCGGGGCCGGTGACGAGCAGGTCGAGGTCGCCGACGGATTCCTTGCCGCGGCGCAGGGAACCGGCGGGGGTGATGGTGTCTATTCCCGGGAATTGACGAATCAATTCCGAGACCCGCAGCGCGTTCTCGCGGGCGACGTCGACACGGAAACGCGAGGCGTTGCGGCGATAGTCCTCGATGCCCTTGAGCAGCTTGTCGGTGAACTTCTGGCCCATGCGTGGGAGCTCGAGCAGCGCACCGCGCTTGGCGGCGTCTTCGAGCTCGTCCACGTTGGAGACCTGCAGGGCGGAGTGGACGAGAGCGACGGTCTTGGGGCCCATACCGGGGAGCTTGAGCAGCTCGAGCATAGTGGGCTTGTACCTGGCGAGGAGTTCCTCGCGAAGGCCGGTGGTCCCGGTGGTGACGAGGTCCTTGATGGTTCCGGCGATGCCTTTGCCGATGCCGGGGATCGCGAGCAGGCCCTTGGTGTCTCCGTCGAGAGAGATAAGCGAGCTGAGTGGTGTGGTCTGCTGTTCGATGGTTTCGGCGGCGCGGCGATAGCTGCGAATGCGGAAGGGGTCGGCAGCGTCGATTTCGAGCAGGGCAGCGGTCTCATCGAGGAGCCGTGCAAGTGTGATGTTGTCCATGGGATTCGGTCAGCGACCGGAGACAAGATCGCCCGCGGCCACGCATCCGATTGTAGATGCGTCGCGCGCGGGCACGCTCTTGGCGGTGGGGGCCAGCGAATGTAAGCCTGGACGCCCGGTTTTTCGTTCTCAGGCGCCCTGGACTCGAGTGACCTGATCTGCCTGCGGACCCTTGGTTCCCTGGATCACGTCGAACTCGACCTCGTCACCCTCTTTCAAGCTCTTGTAGCCGTCCAGCTGGATAGAGCTGTAGTGGACGAATACATCAGGCCCGTCTTCCCGACCAAGGAAACCGTACCCCTTGGCATTGTTGAACCACTTCACGACACCCTTGTACTGTGCCATTCGTCTTCCTGCCTTCGTCGGTCCGGTCACTCGCCTTCCGGCAACGTGACCTCACAACTATGACGAGCAGGAGGGGAAATCAGATGGCTGGGAAGTTCATCGAAAGTAAACGCGCAAATCATAGATTCGGCACGGCTTCTGCATGAATTTATGATTTGCGTGACATCAAATTAGCGGAGACGATCTTCGCGTCTCACTGCAAGAGAGGGTGATAGCGCCCGTATTTATGCCCCCGAGGCAGGCAACCTGTAGCGATCGAATGGCGCCGGCTTAACTCTTGCCGGCTCGGCGAAGCTCCTCATACAGCAGCACGGACGTGATGGTCTTGCCGTCGAGCAGCTTTCCGGCGCGGATCATTGCGAGAACCTCCGACAGGGGCGTCATGTGGATCTCGATCTTTTCATCCTCTTCGGGCGTGGCTTCCCCGAGGGTCAGATCCTCGGCCAGGACGACGTTCATCGCCTCCGACAGAAATCCGGGGCTCGCGAAGTAGCGGACGTGTTTGGACCACTTCTTCGCGCGGTAGCCGGTCTCTTCAATGAGCTCGCGCTTGCCTGCGGGAATCAGCTTCTCCCCTGGCTCGATGCGGCCTGCAGGAAGCTCCAGCAGGAACTGGTCCGCGGCGTGACGCCACTGCCTGATGAGCAGAATGCCGGGATCTTCGAGGCCCTTTGATGTATCCACAGCGAGGATTACCACGGAACCGTTGTGGCGGATGACGTCGCGTTGCGCGACCACGCCTCCGGGCTCCTGCACCTGGTCGCGGGTCACGGAAAAGACGTTACCCTTGAAGACGGTCTTCGAGGACAAGGTCTTGCCCTTGCCGCGAAGTTTGAGCGGCTTGGCGTGCGCTACCGCGACTACCTGGGCTGTGTTGGCGGTCCTGGCTGCTTTCTTGTCCCCTGTCTTTTTGGCGGGAGTCTTCTTTGCAACGGTCTTCTTGCTGGGCGTCGGCATCCTCCAAGGGTAAACGAGCTGACGGGGACCGCCAGCTTGCGGAATAGGGCGGGCTGTTTTCCTTGCATCGGGGAATCCTGCAGCGCATCCAAAAGGCTCAGGGATTCCCACCACGATCGTGGGGTCGCGCGTGATCGCGATTCTTCACAAACTTCACGAGCCGATGGCCCCAACGGAATGAGAGACTGCGGAAGACGATGACGACCGAGTGTTTGCCGATCTCGAGCCTTCCTGGAATCAGCGCGATCTTCCGCGACTACGCGGAGTCGGGTGCGCTGACCGGAGCTCGCCCGACCGGAGCTGATGCAGCGACCGACGCCAGGGACATGGCGCTGCTGCGTCGCTGTTATCCCTCGGACCCGTTTTCCTACCACTGGGCGAAGGCTGCACCGGAGCTCCCGCAGGAGCATCGGGAGAAGCTTGTGGCGGAGCTGCTGCGTCAGGCCGAGGCTCATAACGCCGGCGAGTCCGCGAAGGTGGCCATCGGAAAGTTACGTGACGGCGCTGCAGCGGTTGTGACCGGCCAGCAGGTGGGACTGTTTGGAGGACCGCTACTTTCGCTGCTCAAGGCAGCGACGGCGATCCGCAAGGCCCAGGAGGCGACGCGGATCAGCGGGCGGGAGCATGTTGCCATCTTCTGGCTCGCGACCGAGGACCATGACCTCGCCGAGGTCGATATGGTCGATCTGCCGACCAAGACTGAGATTGAAGAGATCAAGCTGGGCCTGAAGGTCGAACGGCCTGTTCCGGTGGGCAACATCCGCGTGGATTCCGTGGGGCAGGACGCTCTGGACGCCGCGATCGATCACGCCAGCGAGCTGATCGCGTGGGGTCCGGTCGCAGAGTTGTTGCGCGAGTGTTACGCCGCCGAAGGCGCAACGCTGGCTTCAGCGTTTGCGCGGCTGCTGGCGAGCATCTTCGCTGAGTTTGGGCTGATCCTGATCGATGCGGCCAGCCGCGAGGTGCATGCGCTGGGAGCGTCCACGCTGCGGTCTGCTATCGAACAGGTAGACACGCTGGATGCAGCGCTGTTGCAACGGACGAAGGAGCTTGAGGGCGCGGGGTATCACGCCCAGGTGCTGGTGACGCCGGGCCATTCGCTGCTATTCCTGATCGACGAAAACGGTGCGCGCCTGCCGCTGCGCCGCGTGAAGGCCGAAGACGGGACGACGCAGTGGAAGGCTGGAATGCGCCTGTACACGACCGCGGACCTGCTGGCGATTCTGGAGGCTTCTCCTGAGCGGCTCAGCCCGAACGCCCTGCTGCGCGCGGTGATGCAGGATACGATCCTTCCGACCTCCGCCTATGTGGGCGGGCCGGCGGAGATTGCCTACTTTGCGCAGAGCGCCGTGGTCTACAAGGCGATTCTTGGCCGCGTGACTGCCGTCCTCCCGAGGCTTTCGGCGACGCTGATCTCGCCCGAGATTGGGAAGCTGCTAGATCTGCACGAGGTGAGCTTCGAGCAGGTGGTTGCGGCCAGGACGATCGACGACCTGGCGCTGCGGCTGGGTGCTCGGGCCATGCCGATCGAAGGCAAGCGGAAGATCGCGGCCGTTGGCAATGCGATGGATACCGAGCTGAACGCGCTGACCGAGTACATGACGGCGATGAGCGCGGACCTGGGGCGCACGGCGGGAATCTCCGCCAACAAGATGCGCTACCAGATGGATCGCCTGCGGCGTATGGCGGCGCGGTTCGAGCTGGAGAAGGAGACATCCCTCCGCAAGCACGCGACGGCGATGATGCTGGAGCTGTTTCCCGAGGGACATCTGCAGGAGCGGCTGCTGGGCGGGATCTGGGCGTTGTCGAAGTTTGGCGAGGCTCTGCCGGAACTCCTGGTGCAGAACGCGAGCCAGGAGTGTCCGGGGCACCGGGTGATCCGGTTCTAGCTGGCCTTATAAGAGGTCCGCGCGATTCAGACGATGGTCTTCTTCTCGAACCAGCCCTTGACCTCAGGGGTATTCAGGAACCAGAGCAGATATCCGCCAAAGACGGCCTGCACGGCGCTGAAGACGACCTTGCCTGGGATCAAAGCCCAGTAGTGAAGATTGAGCAGCAGCCCGATGATGTAGAGCGCGCTCATCACCATGATGACCCAGCGAGCCCAGTTCTCCCCCTTCGAGTAGAAGAAGATGATGACGGCCCCGATAGCCGCGCCGATCAGGGCACTGATGACGGCTATGCCTTTGGCCATCGCGAACAGGGCTCCGCCCTGGGCGACGGCAGGCATGGGCATGGCGACGGTAACGACGACGGACAGGGCAAGCAAGACCCACAGCACGATCACAGTGAGGGAAAATCCGTTGGGCTTTGGCATGGTGGCGGAAGTGTAGCGCGGCTCCCCGTATCGGAGCCAGAGGATTCTTATTCCACATCGAAAGACTGCGTACGCCACGGCGGTGGTTGCCGGGAACCAATTTTGAAATATCCGCGTATGAGAAATACGGAGGGTTGCTCAAATGCATCTCCTGTTTGCTTTTCTGCTTCTTCCTTTCGGCGCGATTCACTTTCTTCCCACGATTGTGGCGGCGCTGCGCGGCTCGCGGCATACGGTCGCGATCTTCTTCATCAACCTGTTCCTGGGCTGGACCGTCATTGGCTGGATCCTGGCGCTGATCTGGGCCTTCTCGAGCGAGACCCACTACCAGATGGCCTACGCACGCGGCGGGTATCGCCGTTGGTAAGCTCCGCTCCCCTGCTTTTTCGGCACCTCGCCTGGGCATAGAATGACCGAGGCGAGGTGTTGGAAATGGGATTGAGCGATCAGCCGTTTGAGGTGATGTGTCCGGACTGCGGAGCGATGATCAAGGTCGACCCGGTGACGCGGCAGCTGATCTCGCACACACCGGCTCCGCGCAGGAAGACCTTTGAGGACTTCGGCCAGGCGGCCAAGGCGCTGAAGGAGTCGGACGCGCGGCGGGAGTCGATCTTCGCGCAGTCGATTGAGGCGCAGAAGAACAAGGACGACCTGATGGCGAAGAAGTTCGCCGATGCGGTGAAGAAGGCGAAGGAGTCGCCGCTGAGTGGCAAACCGCTTCGGGACTTTGATCTCGAGTAGCCTCGTCCGATGCTGCGGCACGAACCGGTAGACTAAAGGTGTATGCCTCCGATTCTCAACGCCCAGGGCGTCTCTAAGCGCTTCGGCGCAGTTCCTCTCTTTCAGAACATCTCTTTTGCCGTCGAAGACGGTGACCGCATTGGGCTGATTGGCCCGAATGGTGCGGGGAAGTCCACGCTGCTGGCAGTGCTGGCGGGCGAGACCGAGCCTGATACCGGCGAGTTGTCGGTGCGGCGTCGCGCGCGCGTTGGCTATGTGCACCAGATCTCGGAGTTTCGGCCGGGCGATACCGTTCGCAGCGTGCTGGAGCGGGCGATGGATCGTGCTGGCATGGAGGCGGGGCTGCGCGAGCAGAGCCTGCGCGAGACGCTGGGGCGGGCCGGGTTCGTAGAGGACGGCGACGGCTCGCAGGTGAAGATGAGCGCCGAGGCGGCGAGCCTTTCCGGCGGCTGGAAGAAGCGGCTGGCGATCGCCGAGCAGATGGCGGTCGATCCCGACGTGCTGATGCTGGACGAGCCGACGAACCATTTGGACCTTGAAGGCATCGAGTGGCTCGAAGGGATGCTGCGCGCGGCGAAGTTCGCTTCGGTGGTGGTCACGCACGACCGTACGTTCCTGGAGAACGTGGCGACGCGGGTGGTGGAGCTGAACAAGATCTATGCCGAGGGCATGCTGGCGGCGCGGGGAAGCTACTCGAAGTTTCTTGAGGAGCGGGCGCTGTACATCGAGTCGCAGGCGAAGATGCAGGAGTCGCTACGGAACCGGGTACGGACGGAGATCGAGTGGCTGCGGCGTGGGCCGAAGGCGCGCGCGACCAAGGCGAAGGCTCGCATCGACACGGCCCACGGGATGATTTCGAAGCTGGCGGAGGTGGACGCGCGCACACGGTCGTCATCGACCAACTTCGACTTCTCGGGCACGGGGCGGCAGACGAAACGGCTGATTGAGCTGGAGGGCGTCGGTGTCACGCTCGGTGGGCGGGAGATCGTCCGCGACGTGAACGTGGCGCTGATGAACGGCGTGCGGCTGGGCCTGGTGGGACCGAACGGCAGCGGCAAGACGACGCTGCTGCGCGTGATGAAGGGCGAGCTGGTTCCGAATGCGGGCGAGGTCAAGCGGGCGTCGTCGTTGCGGATTGTGGCGTTGTCGCAGATGCGTGAGATTGACGAGACGCTGACGCTGCGGCGAGCGCTGGCGCCGGACTCCGATGGTGTGGTCTACCAGGGCCGCGTGGTGCATGTAGCGAGCTATGCGTCGCAGTTCCTCTTCACTGGGGAGCAGCTGAACCAGCCGGTAGGCAGGCTGAGCGGGGGCGAGCGAGCGCGCATTTTGATTGCGCGACTGATGCTGGAAGAGGCCGACGTGCTGATGCTCGACGAGCCTACGAACGATCTGGACATTCCGACGCTGGAGATCCTTGAGGACGCGCTGAACGAGTTCAAGGGCGCGCTGGTGCTGGTGACGCATGATCGCTACCTGCTGGACCGCGTGACAAACGTCGTGCTGGGGCTGGATGGCCTGGGCAATACCGCGGTGTTCGCGGATATCGCGCAGTGGGAAGAGTGGCGCGATGCGCAGGTTGCCGGAGCTCGGGAGCAGGGTTCAGGGTCCAGGGCTCAGGGCCCAGAGGACACCGCTAAGGCCCCCAAGCCGACGAAGAAGAAGCTCAGCTACATGGAGCAACGCGAGTTCGATGGGATTGAGGAACGCGTCGACAAGGCGGACAAGCGGATGTCCGCAGCGCATGATCGGCTGGAAGATCCGAGTGTGGTGACCGACTCCGACAAGCTGACCGCAGCGCTCGCCGAGATGGAGGCCGCACAGGCCGAGCATGATGCGGTGTATGAACGCTGGGCGGAGCTGACGGAGAAGGCTGGCTGATACGCAGCCCTCGTCCAAATCCGCTCCGCCAAATTATGCGCTGCGGTGGAAGGTTGGTAGCTTCGCCATCACGATGAGGAAGTAGGCGGCAACGAGGATGAGGCAGAGGCCGAATCCGGCGATGGCGACGGTGATCCCAAGGACTGGAATTAGCTTGCCGAGCAGCAGTGCTCCCAGGGGGATTCCTGCGCGGATGGCGAGGTTGTAGACGCTCATCACGCGCCCTCTCATGGAGTCCGCAACGATGAGTTGCACGACGGACAACAGGAGTGAGGCCGAGGCCATCACCGACATGCCGGTGAGGAAGATCAGCAGGCAGGAGAGCGGCAGCCAGTGCGACATGGCGAAGCCGGCGGTCGCGAGTCCGAGCGCGAAGAGGCATAGGACCGCCAGCCGCGCCTGACCCTTGAGCCGCTCCATGGCAGCGACGCCGAGCGCTCCGCAGATCGAACCTGCCCCCGAGAAGACAAGTAGCAGCTCGTAGGTTCCAGGGCCGCGGTGGAAGATCGTTCTTACGATGACCGGGAGAAACCCTGTGAGCGAGAAGCCGAACAGGGTGGTGCAAAAGGCGAGCACGACGAGCGGCGTCAGGCCCTCGCGGTCGCGGATGAACTTGATACCCTCCTTCATGCTTGTCATCACGGAGGTGCGTGTGGTCGGTGCGACGAACTTCACCTTGATGATGAGCAGAGAGATGATGACGGCGATGTAGGAGACGCCGTTGAGTGCGAAGCACCACGTGGCGCCGAAGGCCGTATAGGCGAGGCCGCCGAGGGTCGGGCCGATGATGCGCGCCAGGTTGAACTGGATGGAGTTCATCGAGATGGCATTGGCGAGGTCCTGCGGCTCGACGAGGGTGGGCAGTAGCGCCGAGTAGGCTGGGCCGCCGAAAGACTGCCCAACGCCTACGAAGAACGACAGCGCGAGAATCGGCCAGACGTGTCCGTGGAGGCTCTTTGTGGCGAAGAGCACGGAGAGCGTGAAGGCGCAGACCATCTGAATGTATTGCGAGGCGAGCAGCATCTTCTTGCGATCGAGGCGGTCGGCGAAGACGCCTCCGAAGAGCGAGAAGAGCATGATGGGCAGCTGGCCCAGGAAGAGGTCGAGGCCGAGGTAGAACGGATCCTTGGTGAGGTCGTAGACCAGCCAGCTCTGCGCGAACTGCTGCACAAAGGTGCCGATGGTGGATACACAGGCGCCGAGCCACATGATGCGGAAATCACGGTAGCGGAACGCTCGGAAGATACGGGTGAAGAGGGGCGTTGATTCAGCCAAGGGGGAAGTTGAGCTCCGTATAACAGTGTGACCCGGCGAGGGGCTGCAGGCCAAGTTGAAAGCTGTGGGCGGTGTGGGAGCGGGCCTATGCCAGCGAGGGAAGTTGATGGATCCTCGCGGCAGGTGTGACGTTCAAGGAGATCGATTGGTATCAGTCCTTGCGAAGGACCTCTCCGTTCTTCATCACGAAGGTTGGATGTTCGAGGACTTTGATGGATTCGAGGGGATTGCCGGGGACGGCGATGATGTCGGCGTAGTAGCCGGCCTTGAGCTGGCCAATTTCGTCAGCCCAGTCGAGGAGCTTTGCCCCGTTGATGAGGCCGGAGCGCAGGACATCGGCGGGGCTCATGCCGTTCTCGACCATCAGCTCATACTCGCGGGCCTGGGTGCCGTGTGGAAAGGGGCCAACGTCGGAGCCGACGGCGAAGGGAACGCCCGCCGCAAGCTGCTTCTTGAACTCGGCCGCATGGTAGGAGATCAACTGCTTCTCGCGGGCTTCGGCGGCAGGTGAAGCCGGGTGCTGCGCGAAGTACTCGCTGATGGCGAAGGTGGGCACGGCGAAGATCTGGCGCTCGCGCATCAGGCGCATCGTCTCGGGCGAGAGCTGGTAGGCGTGGTCGATGCTCGCGACGCCGGCCTCGGCGGCGTAGAGGTTGCCGGGTTCCCCGGTGGAGTGGACGCCGACGCGCGAGCCGGTGCGGCGAGCTTCGGTGACGGCGGCGGCGAGCTCCTGCTCGGTGTACTGGTAGGGCGAGTGGAAGACCCCGTCCTTCACGCCGTCGCGGCCGGTCTCGTAGATCTTGATGAAGTCGGCGCCACCCTTGCGCTGCTCGCGAATGACGCTGACGAGTTCGTCGCGATTATTGGCATAGTCGGCGTTGGAAAGCACGTGCTGGTCGGGGTTGTAGCCGATGGCGTCCTCATGCCCGCCGACGATGCTGATGGCGTTGCAGCTGACGAGCATGCGCGGACCAGGGATGAGGCCGTGGTTGATGGCATTGCGGACGGCGACGTCCGCGCATTTCGCGCCCTCGGTGCCCATGTCCCGCTCGGCGGTAAAGCCTGCCAGCACGTCGGCCCTGGCGGCGGAGGCGGCGAGGAGGGTGCGCTCGGGGACGGACTCCTGCACGGTCTGGAGGTCTTCGGCGCCGGGATGCAGGAAGAGGTGGGTGTGGGCGTCGATGAGCCCGGGCATCAGCGTGACATCACCCAGGTCGATGAACGCTGAGCCCTCGGGGCGAGGGAGGTGACCGCCGACCGCCTTAATCCGTTCCCCCTCAACGAGGACCTCGCCCGGCGAGAGCACTCGACCGGCCTGCACGTCGAGGATGCGGGCGGCGTGCAGGAGGGTGATCTTCGGCGCTTGCGTCACGGGAGCCGTCTGGGCGGCGAGCGGGAGCGTTGCGGCGAAGACGAGCACGAGGCTACATCGGGGCAGGATGGAGATCATGGTGAGGTGAGGATACCGCAGATCCGATTCGGAGCAGGCGATTACGCCTGGGGCCGGAGAGCGTGCCGGCTCGTGACGTGACACCAGAGAAGCCTCGGAACCATGACTCCCGCAGCGTACACGACGGCGTTGAGGAAGACAGCCGCCCCGGGCACCCACCCCTCCGGTGTGACGGAACCAGTCGCATCACCTGCCATGAGCCACACCGCGTAGAGGCCGGGCGACAGGGCCGAGCGCAGGGGCTCCAGAAAGTGGTCCGGGTTCATCAGGGCCAGATACGTGAGATTGCCGGCCGCGATGCCAACGACGCCCGCGAGGAAGAAGGTTGCGAGGTCGGCCTGGGAGAGACGGTTCTGGAAGCGAGGATTCATTGGGTCGCCCGGCGCAGAGACTCTGCTGCTTTGTGCAAAGCATAGAGCCCTGCGCCGGTGCGACCGCGCAATCTTTGGTAATCGCATCGCGATTCTTTGGCGAGTGCCTTGCGCGATGCCGCTCCGAGTGGAGGAGCTAGATTCCGGTGACGTTAAAACCGCAATCGACGTAGGTGACCTCGCCGGTGATGCCGCTGGCGAGGTCGCTGGCGAGGAAGAGGGCGGTATTGCCGATCTCCACCTGCTCGACGTTGCGGTGCAGGGGGGCGCGCTGGGTCACGGCATCCAGGATCTGGGTGAAGTCGCCGATGCCGCGGGCCGCGAGCGTCTTGATCGGTCCAGCGGAGATCGCATTGACGCGGATGTTCTTCGAGCCGAGAGAGGCGGCAAGGTAGCGGACGGTGGCTTCCAGCGCGGCTTTGGCGACGCCCATGACGTTGTAGTTGGGGAAGGTCTTGGTGCTGCCGTAGTAGGTCAGAGTGATGACAGAACCACCTTCGGTCATCAGGGGGGCAGCTGCGCGGGCGACGGCGATCAGGGAGTAGACGCTGACGTCGTGGGCAATGCGGAAGTCGTCGCGCTTGGTGAGCAGGAAGTCGTTCTTGATGGCATCGGCCGGGGCAAAAGCCACGGCGTGCACCAGGGTGTGGATCACAGGGAAGGCTGCGGCGATCTGCGCAAAGGCGGCGTCGATCTCTTCGTCACGCGAGACATCCAACTGGATGGCCTTGCCGGTGCCGGTCTGGCCCAGCGATTCGAGCAGTTCTTCCGACTCCGCGCGCAGACGCTCGCTCTGGTAGCAAAGGACGAGGGTGGAACCGGCTGCGGCTAGCTTTTCGGCGATCGCGTATGCGATGCTGCGCTTGTTGGCGACGCCGAGGATGACGGCGACCTTGCCCTTCATGTCGATCATGGTTTGCGGAGACTCCTTGTAACGTTCCGCTCAAAAGTCTATCAGTGTGCGGCGGGCGGAGACCGCAGCTTCCGCGCAGTAGTGATTTCAGGTGTGCGCCCCCGATCCGTTACCCTTATCGCTGTATGTCTGACGCTCTGCCTAGCACGATGACGGCCGCGGTGTATCGCGCGGTCGATGACGTTCGCCCTGAGACGATCGATGTCCCCTCCATTGGCCCTGGCGAGGTGCTGATGAAGATCGACACCTGTGGGATATGTGGTACCGATCTGAAGAAGATCCACACCGGCTCACACGCCGCACCGAGGATCTTCGGCCACGAGATGGCCGGGACTGTCGCTGCGATCGGCGATGGGGTGAAGGGCTTCAAAGCGGGCGACCGCGTGATGGCGTTCCACCATATTCCCTGCGGACAGTGTTTCTATTGCCGCAAGCAGACCTTCGCGCAGTGCGAGCGCTACAAGCTGGTGGGCACGACGGCAGGCCTCGGTGCGCCTTCAGGGGGCGGCTTTGCAGAGTACATCCGGGTAATGGACTGGATCGTCGGCGACGGCACGACTCCTGCGGGGTTGATCCATGTTCCGGACGATATTCCGTTCGAGCAGGCGGCGTTCATCGAGCCGGTGAACACCTGCTTCAAGGCGATTCAGTTGCTGAGCCTGGAGCCCGATGACACGGTGCTGGTGATTGGGCAGGGAAGTATCGGGATCCTGCTGGCGGCGCTGGCGCACCGTACGGGAGCAACCGTGCTGAGCAGCGATATGTATCCCGAGCGGCACGCTGTGGCGGCAAATTATGGGCTCGAGCATCCTCTGGATGCGCGTGGCGATGTGGTGGCTGCTTGCAAGGCAGCGACCGAGGGGCGCGGCGTCGACGTCGTGCTGGTCGCTGTGGGCTCGGACAAGTTAATTCAGCAGGCGATGGACGCATTGCGGCCGGGCGGTCGCGTGGTGCTCTTCGCGAGCACGCAGCATGGCGAGGCACCGTTCGATCCGGCGGCGGTTTGCATGGATGAAAAGACGCTGATGGGGTCGTACTCGGCGTCGGTGGCGATTCAGCAGGAGGGCATCGACCTCGTGTACGAGGGCTACCGCTCGGGCACGCTGGACCTGACGAAGCTGATCTCGCATCGCTTTTCGCTGGGGGAGTGCGCGGAGGCGGTCCACCTGGCTTCGAACCCGGTCGCGGATTCGTTGAAGATCGTCTTCAAATGCAGTGAGTAGAGGTCAGTGAGTAGAAAGTAGAGACGGGGAAGAGCGGGAAAGGGCCGAGTGGAGTTATAGTTCCTGTCACCCCACTCGGCCCTCCGTATTGATGTGTCCTCTCCGACTTCTGCGCACTGCCTCACGTTGTACTGTTCGGGATCAACCTCGATACGGTCAGATCGCTGGCGATCTGGGTGAAGATGCCGGCCAGGCTGGCGACGGGCTGTGCGGACGAGTAGCAGGTGCTGTTCGATCCCGACTGGTTATAGTCGGAGAAGAAGTATTGAGCCGCCGAGGCCATGTCCTGCATGGCCTGGCAAGGCGTGATTCCGGCGTAAGTCCCCGAGGTATCGGTGGAGCAGCCTGAAGACTCCGACCCGTAAGCGACCGTATAGACTCGCGTCCCTGCCGTGGTTGCTGCCTTGGCTGCGACGATGGACTGTGTGCACTCATTGACGTAGGAAGGATAGCTGCCGTTGCTGCCAGCGCTCCCCATCGTAGGGTAGCCATTCCACGATTGCGGTGCCGTGGCATCGCCGTCCGAGAGCAGGATGAGGACGTTTTGCGAACCGCTATTGGCGGCTTTCGCGGCAGTGAGGGCCGACTGTGCGGCATAGATGACGCCTGCGTAATAGGTCCCTAGCGCGCCATCGAAGTTCGGGGGCGCCATGCCGGCGCAGTTGGAGACAGCACCGGCAGCCTTTACCAGAGTGGAACTGGAGTTCAGGGTACTGGAGAGCGGAGCGGTCTTGTAGTCGCTGAGGAACGAAGTGACCTGATAGGTGCCGCTGGTGCTTCCGCTGGGGCTATAGCTGCTGGCTCCGGCAGTGGGGAAGGTGTATGAAGTGCCGTCAGGAACGCCGGTCCAGCCCATCTGATAGGGGATGGTGAAGTAGCCGAAGGACGAGTCATAGAAGGCGGTTACGGTGGATCCGGTGACGGTGCCGGACCGGTTGGTCGTGTTCTGCCATCCTCCCCAGGTGCCGTCGACCTGGAACCAGTTATTACTTCCGGTACCTCCGGCGGTGGAGAGCGTCCAGGAGCTGGGGATGGAGGTGGTGCAGCTTGTGTCTCTGGAGACGGTTCCGATGGTGACGGCGGGGAAGGTAAAGAGGGCGACGCTGTCGACGGCGTTGGTGCTGACACCGTTGGTGATGGTGCAGGTTCCGGAGTTGGCCGCGCAGGGCGTGAGGGACTTGAGGAGGACCTGGATACCGTTAAGCGCACAGGCGAGCTGTGTGGCTCCGCAGTCGGAGTCGTACGAAGCCATCGACAGCGTCTCATCGAGGATGATGGCTACGTTGTAAGGGCTGGCGGAGGCGCCGCGCATCGCGGCCGTCGAGGTCGCTGCAATGGTCATGCTGGGATAACCGAACTTCGACATGCCGGCGAAGGCCATCTGGCTGCTCATCTGCAGGCGCACCTGCACGGCGTTGGCGTTCGCGGGCGAGCTGCAGGCCATCCCCTGGGACTTCAAGGTCGTGAGGCAGAGCAGCTTGGGGTAGCCGGAGGACATGGTCGTTCCAGAGGTCATGGTCTGCGCGTTGTACTGATTGGCGACTGCGCTGTATTGGGTCGCGACGGTGCTGGCCGTCGTGTTGGGCAGCGACTGCGCTCCGGCCATGGCGGCAGCGTCGGCGGCGTTCTGGAGCTGCTCGTAGTTCAGCACCGCGTGACCCATGTCCACGGACACGGCGGCCATGCCGAGGAAGCCGACCAGCATGATTGCGGATATAGGGAGAACCTGTCCGCGGTCCTCGCGGAAGAAGGCACGAAGGCGGCGGCCGATGAGGGCTCGCAGGCCCCCGCTGCGCTGGATCGACTTCATTGCACGAGCTCCGTAGTGCTGGCAGTCAGCTGGCAGCTGGGCGCCAGATTGATTCGGAAGATAGCCAGGCTGCAAGGGTAGGTGATCGTGATCTGGGCGTTCTGGCCCTGTACGAGGTTGCCAGCCGCGCCAGTCGAGGTGCTGGAGCTGGAGCAACTCGTGCCCGAGTAAGGATTCCCGTTGAACGACCACGTGTAGCTGATGTTGCTCGATTTCAGCAGGACTGCCGATGCGGCGACGGCGGTGGACGCTGTCGAGCAGGGATCAGTGGTATTACCCCGGGCGATCGCCAGGGCGCGTCCGCCTGCGCCGACGGCGTTCGTGAGGATGAGGTAGTTATTGAACGCCAGACCGAAGCTGAGGATGCCGGTCATAATCACGAGCAGCACAGGAAATACGAGCGCGGCTTCGACCAGCGACTGGCCCTGCTCGCTCGCGCGCAGCCGGTTCAGAACTTCATTTCCACGTCGAAACCGAGGCAACTGCCCCGGACTGAGAGTTCCCGAATCCCTCATACGCACTCCTCAATGAAGCGATGGTAGGTCGCCGATCGAGGGCTCGGAATCCCACGGGTGGGTTACAGGGGTCACAGGGAATGTTGGTTACTGCTGGTTACGGACGGGTGATCCCGTGCTATTGTGCTTCGCGGCGTCTCGGCGCGGAGTCAACTGGAGCGCCCAGACACAGCATTGAAGTCAGAGGTTGCGCAGGATCCAGTCTGAGCGAGTGATTCAGGGCTCTCGGCGCAGCATCCAGGCCGCCGCGAGAAACAAACCTGCGGCAACGCCGGCCATGAGCTCAATCGCGTGACGGTAGCTAGCCTGCACCGAGGCCGGAGTGGCCCGGGTCTGATCCAGGCATTGCGAGCACCCTTGTCCGTTGGCAGCGCGCGCAGCCGATAGCAACATCAGCAACAGGACGATCCCTTCGAATGCTTTCCGGGTGGATTTGCTTCGGGTCACTGGCCAAACTCAAGCAGGAGGTAGAGGAAGATCCACAGCAGGCCCATCGAGTGCCAGTACCACACAGTGCAGTCGACGAAGACCTGGCGGGTGGCAAGCGCCCGCGACCAACGCAGTACGGCGAGCGCGGTGATCAGGGCCAGGATCCCCAGAGCCAGGTGGATCGCGTGCGTCACGGTGATCAGGTAAAAGAAGTGGCTGCTCTGCGACATCCGGTAGACGCGGGCGGTGGCCAGCTGCTTCCAGGCCATCCACTGTCCCGCGAGGAACGCAGCGCCGAGCGCCAGGGTCACGGAGAGCCAGAGGGTGGCGCGCCGCGTGGTGGGCTTGCCCAGGCCGATCCACTCTTCCATCACGTCCTGCTCACGGAACATGCCGCGCCGGGCGAGCTCTGCGGTGATCGAGCTGATGAGCAGGACCACGGTGTTGAAGGCGAGAATGCGCGGAATCGCAACGGGGATCCACTCATGGACCCATTGTCCGGTCTCGTTGAATCGTCCGCTGGCCTTGGTGACAAAGAAGACGCTGACCAGCGCAACGAAGAACATCAGGTCGCCGGCGAGGGCAAAGAACAGGCCGATCCGGGCGCGCGAAAGTCGCTCGCGAGGCCCGCGTCTGCCTTGGGGACGACGTTCCCAGTTGTCGCCGTCTCCATCTCCGTTGCCCCCGGTGCGCTTGTCCGTCGGAGGCCGACGCCCAGAGCCATTGTCGCCCTCGAAAGGAGGGCGGCTGCGGCGATCGATCTCCGGCGGTGTCAGGATCGTGGGCATTTTGTGCAGAGGCAGGGTGCCAGCGTGCCGGTGCGAGCCGGTCGGCGGCGGAATTGTCTACAGCTTACTCCGCGATATGCGGACTGTGCACCGTTGGATGCCAATCTTGTCCCGTGGTTTCGATCTCAATGGGAAATCGCAGGATCGGTTACTTGATCTCGGCATCCTCGTCCCACTGGGGATCGAAGATATCGCCGTCCGGCGAATAGACACAAGGCTCACGATAGACCTTTCGCTGGGCGTCGGGCGCCAGCGCGGGGGCCCACTCGAGCGTCGTCGCAAACCAAGGGTTCTGCTGCGCCAGCAGGGCAGGATCCCGCCGGGATCGCCATGCGCGGTAGACGCTCCAGAGAAAAGGAAGCTGTGCGAGGGCCAGCAGCAACGCCGAGGCCGTGATGTGCTGTTGTACGGCGATTGCACCCTGCAGCAGGTGTCCTGCGGAGCCGGTGGTTGGCAGCTCGGCATAATGCCGCGGCTCGCCGCGAAGGCCGAGCGTGTACATGGGCAGGAAGGTGCTGTAGGCGAAGACCAGCGTGGTCCAGAAGTGGATGCGGCCGAGGCGCTCGTCGAGCTGCTGACCGAAGAGGATCGGGGCCCAGTAATATGTCGCGCAGAACAGCCCAAAGACCCCTGACATCGCCATGATCAGGTGGAAGTGGCCGACGACAAAGAAGGTGTTGTGCAGGTACTCGTCGAGGATCGGCTGCGCGAGGATGGGCCCAGTCAGGCCTCCGGCGATAAAAAACGAGACGAATCCCAGCGCGAAGAGGAAGGCGGTGGTGCGGCGCGGACGTCCGCGCCAGACCGTGGTGATCCAGCTGAGCACCTTGGCGGAGGAGGGAATGGCGATCGCCAGCGAGGACGCACCGAAGACCGTGCCCGCGAACGGGTTGAGTCCAGCGACGAACATGTGGTGGCCCCAGACGAGGATTCCCAGAAGGCCGATGAGCAGCGTCGTCGCGATCATGATCTTCCACGCGAAGACGCGGCGGCGGGAGAAGTTGGCCAGCACCATCGAGGTAAGACCCATGCCGGGGAGAATGGCGATGTAGACCTCAGGATGGCCGAAGAACCAGAAGAGATGCAGCCAGAGGAGCGGAGAGCCCTCGGCGCGAGACAGAATGCCTCCGCCGGAAGCGACGTCAGAGACCGCGCGGACCAGCGTGCCGTTGATCAGGTCGCCTGCGGGAAGGAAGAAGCTCGTGCCCAGATGGCGGTCGCAGTTGAGCAGCAGCAGGGCAGCCAGCAGGACGCTGAACGCGAGAACCGAGAGCATCGCTGCCGTAAACCAGCTCCAGACGGTCAACGGTAGCCGGTCCCAGGTCATGCCTTCGCAGCGCAGCTTGACGATGGTGGTGAGGGTGTTGATGGCCCCCAGCGTGGAGGCCAGCGAGAACAGTACGAGGCTCCCGAGCCAGATGTCGAGACCGAGCCCTTGACCGGGGCCCGCGAGAGCAGAGGCGGAGAGTGGTGGATAGGCTGTCCAACCTGAGATTGGAGCTCCCCCCGGAACGAAGAACGCGGCCAGCAGCACCACGAGAGCTGCAGCCGTCAGGACGAGTCCCAGAAGATTGAGGCGGGGAAACGCCATGCGATCCGCGCCGATCTGCGAGGGCAGGATGATGTTGCTAAAGCCTGATTGCGGCGCGACGGTCAGCACGAAGAACAGCATCAGGGTGCCGTGCATCGTGACCAGCGCAAGGTACTCTTCCGGAAGAATCAGCCCGTGCAGCGGCAGCTTCCAGGCCGGCCAGCTCAGATGAGCGCGCATGAGCAGCGAGAGGACGGTGCCGACCAGAATGGCGGCGATGGACACGGCAAGATAGCCGAAGCCTACGGTGCGGTGCTCCGTCCAGGGGGAGAGATCGGGCAGGATGGGCCTGCGACGGTGCTTCGGTTTCGGAGGTGGGGTCGCGGGCGCGGCTGGCTTCTGAGGAGATGGTGGCTTCGACAGCGGAAGGATGGGCTGCTTCGCGACTGGGACCGATGGCTGCGAGGGGCCGGGAGGTACTGGAACCCGTGACGGGGTCAGGGCAACGGGCTCGATGGGCTTCCCGGGCTTGACGGAGGGTGATGCTGCCAATAGCCCTGGAGCTGGAGGTGTGGGAGGTTTAGGTGGCGTGGGTCTCGACGAGGCCAGCTTCGATGTGACCAGGTTCGGGGCGACAGGCCTTAGCCGCTGGGGCGTGGCCGGGGGAGCCGGCTCAGGAGCTTTGGCCACGGAACCGTTTTGCTGGGACGACGGTTTCGGGCCGGACGGAGGTACTGAAGGCGGAGAGTTTGGCTGCGGAGCCCCAGGCCTGGGGATCGCCCTCGCATCCTGCGGACGGAGCGGGCGGAGCTTCGACACGCGAGGCGGCGGAGGATCTGTCGCAGGCGTTGGCGACTCTGGGTTCGTCGGCTCGAGCTTCGGATCGTCCGCGCCGCCGTTCTTGTTGTTCGGGGGGCTCATCGCAGCCCCCCGAGGATCGCGTTTGCACGTGCGGCCTGCTCGCGCTTCACGAGCCACGTGTCGAACTGGTCTTCCGGCAGCACTCGAACCGTGGAGAGCATGCGGTAATGCCCCAGTCCGCAGACCTGTGTGCAGAGAATTGCGTAGTCACCGGGCTGGGTTGCGGTGAAGTGGATATGCGAGGTCATGCCGGGTGTCGCGTTTTGTTTCAGGCGCAGCTCCGGGATACTGAATCCGTGGATGACGTCCTGCGCGTGCAGAGTGAGGTCTACCTCGCGGCCGGCGGGCAGCACGAGCTGGCTCGAGATGAAGTCGTCTACGCCGTGTGAGTCTTTAGGATCGATCCCCAGGGGATTGCCTTCTCCGGGAGCGACGCGATCCGGGGATGTGGCGCCAAAGGTCTCGTCCTCGCCGGGATAGCGGAAGTACCAGGCGAACTGCACGCCGGTGACCTCGACTTGCATGGCTTCGGGCGCAGCGCCGGTGTACCGCTGATCGGCCCATAGCATCTGTGCGCGAACTCCAAGGCCAAAGAACAGCAGAACCAGCGCGGCCAGCGGGCCATATTCGAGCAGCAGGTTGTCGGAGTGGCGTATCTCGCGCTTCTTCCAGAGCACGCCGGCGATCAGCAGACCATGGGCGAGGAGCAGCAGGAGAAACGCGATCCAGAGATTCAGGCGCAGATGGGCATCGAGCGCGGGACCATGCTCGGCCGCGTCGGCCGGAAGAGGCCACACGCGCAACAAGCCGAGCGTGAGTGCGGAGGGCACGCGTCCATTGTAGGGGGACGCGAGGTGGCTACGGTGCGGTCTTCGCCTTCTCCTCGATCACTATGTCGAGGAAGAGTTGATGCACCCTCAGGTCCTGCGTGAGCTCAGGATGAAACGTTGCTGCGAGGATGCGGCCCTGGCGGACGAGCACGGGGTCGCCGGCGCGGGAGGCGAGGGTCTCGACGTTGGGGCCGATCTCGGCGATGCGCGGGGCGCGAATGAAGACCATCTCCAGCGGCCCGCCGGGGAGGGTGGTGTCGCTGTTGAGGATCATGGAGTCGTTCTGGCGGCCGTAGAAGTTGCGCTCGACGGTGGCGTCGAGCACGCCGAAGCTGGCCTGCGCGGGGTTGCGAACCTCTCTTGCGATGAGGATGCAGCCGGCGCAGGTGCCGAAGACAGGCTTGTTTCGGACGAACGTGTCCAGTACGTCGTAGAAGCCGACGCGCTCCAGGTTCTTGAGAAAGGTCGAAGATTCGCCGCCGGGAATGACGAGGCCGTCGAGGCCTTCGATGTCTTCAGGCTTGCGGACGAGGCGGGTGCGGGCTCCCAGCTCAGAGAGTCTTCTGGCGTGAACCTCGAACGCGCCCTGCAGAGCGAGAACACCGATGTTTGGGGTGGTTTCCATCAGACTCAGTGTATCCGGTGAAGGATCGTCTAGCTTTGCGTTTGGCCGAGTGTCGCCGCAGACAGCTGCGCCCGTAGGCGTGCGTTCTGCTGCTCGAGCTCGCGGAGCCGGTCGCCCACGCTGCTCTCAAGAATTTCGTCGGAGGTCCAGCGAGGGGTAATGCCCTGGGGACAGTTCCAGTCGAAGGCTTCGACGTGCAGTGTGATGACGCGCTCGGGGCGACCGCTGGCGCCGAGAGGCAGAGCCTGCCGCAGGTCTTCGGAGGCCTCACTCCAGGGCGTTACCTCTGCATGGGCGAGGAGCTTGAGCCTGGTGCGATGCGGATAATCCATCAGGAAGAGCGCGACGCGATCGTCGCTGGCGAGGTTGCCGGTGGAGATGTACTGGCGATTGCCGGAGACATCGGCGAAGGCCAGGGTGTGCTCGTCGACGACATGGAGGAAGCCTGCCGGGCCGCCGCGATGCTGGATGTAGGGCCAGCCATCTTCGTTCACGGTGGCCATGTAGAAGCTGTCGCGCTGGGCGATGAAGGCGGCTTCGTCCTCGGTGAGGGCCTCGACTTCGTCGGGCGAGAAGCGCAGGCGGTTCGCGGCATTGCTGCCCATCTTCTGCTGAATCTCCAGAACCGAAGGTGTGTATGTGAGCTTGGCAAAGCGGCCTGTCATCGGGAACCCTCCATGGGCCACCGTTATGGACGCCGACCGGACGAGGTTTGATGCAGATCTTCCTACGGACCTGGCAACGAAGCAGTGGTTGAAATCCCAACGGATCTCATACACTGGGTCGCACGCGAGACATATGAACGAAGTGGCCGCCTCCCTGGAGCCGGCAGACTCCTTCGGTAAAGCTGAGGTTCGACTGACCTATGAGCGTGAAGATTGTCGTTGGTACGGTACTGGTGCTGTGTGACCTCAGCACGAGCACATCCTCGGCGCAGACAGCTGCCTCCGGGATGCTGATCGGTGACGCGCAATCTCAGCCGGAGAGCATGACGGTCGCGCCGGATGGAACTCTGATCGTCGGCAGCGCCAGCTCGCCGTTCGTCTATCGCTTGAGGCCCGGAGCCACCGTGGCTGAGAAGTTTATCGACGTGAGCTCTGAGCCTGCGGGGACGTTCTTCTTCGGGATGCTGGCGGACGCGAAGTCCTCCACGTTGTGGGCGTGCCAGCTGACGCCCGTTGCCGGCTCGACTCCGGCGAAACGGCACACGGCGCTGCGGAGCTTCGATCTCGCCACCGGAGTACCGAAGTGGCGCTGGGATCTTCCAGGCGATACCACCACCTGCAACGACTTCTCGATCGGTCCGGACAAGGCGCTGTATGTGACGGATACAGCCAACTCGAAGATCTATCGCCTCGCTAGCGGAGCGCCGACTCCGGAGCTGTATCTCGAGAACCGCGTGCTAATGGGTGTGGATGGAATCACGTTTCTCGACGGTGTGATGTATGTGAACAACGTCTTCTTCAACAAGCTGTACCGGATTCCTGTCGATGCTGCGGGAAAGCCCGGCGTTCCGGTCGACATCTGGATGGACGCGCCTGTGCGTGGGCCGGACGGCATGCGAGCAGCAAATGGGAAGCTCTACGTCGCGGAGAATGCAGGCGGTAAGATCTCTGCGTTGACGATCGATGGCGACCGGGCGCATGTGACGGTGATCCGCGAAGGACTCAAGACTCCCACGGGCGTTGAGCCATTCGGTGGGACGCTGTGGTTCACCGAGCGAGGCATGGGCAAGGTGTACGCCGTGCCCATGCCGAAGTGAAGCTGAGGCAGCGAACGGATCCCTTCGCTGCGGATGACGCGGATGAAATGTTTCAAAGCATCGTTTCCGGCCGGCTCGATCGCAACAAAGGATGGAGCAGCATGGAGATAGGCATCAGCGCCGGATGAATTCCCGACCATATTTCCACCGTTTGGATCGCGAGCCTATCGAAAGGCACTTTGACTTCTGGGCAGCCAGTTCGTAGAGTGAATCCTTCTCGCCATCGCAAGTCAATCCACCTCAACGAGATATATCAGGGGGTTAGACCATGATCCAAGTGAAGTTGCCGGCTATCTGTATTCGGCCGGTTAAGACTGTTGCAGGGACCAAACGCTCCCTGTATCTCCTTTTGGCGCTCTTCTTGACTGCGCTCATCACCAGCTCCCCGATCTACGGACAGGCATCGGGAAGTTTCTCGGGCAATGTGCTCGATAAGTCCGGATCCAGCGTTACCGGGGCTGACGTCACAGTCGTTTCGCAGGCTACGGGGCTTACTCGCGCGACCAAGACGGACAGTGCAGGGCACTATCTGATTCCGCTGCTGCCCGCAGCGACGTATGTCGTCCGCGTGGACGCGCCGGGGTTTCGAAGCGCTGCCTCGAAGGACCTGGTGCTCCAGGTACAGGAAGCGCGCGAGCTGGACTTTTCGCTGGTGCCGGCAACCGTTGACACCACGGTACTCGTGACCGGGGACGCGGTCGCGGTGGAGACCGGGACCTCTTCTCTGGGGCAGGTCGTCACCGCGCAGCAGGTATCGCAGCTGCCTTTGAATGGGCGCAATTTCGTTCAACTGGCGACGCTCACCGCAGGTGCGACGGCGGAGACAAACCCGAACAGCTTCTTCACCTCCGGTGCGGACAGCGAAGTGGCAGCGCGCGGTTCCTTCTCGCTGTCGGTGGGAGGTTCACGTCCCAACAGCACGGACTGGCTGCTGGACGGCGTTGATAACAACGAGTTGACCGGAGGAGGCATTGGCATCTTCTCCTCGATCGACGACATCCAGGAGTTCAAGGTTCTGACGTACACCTACTCGGCGGAGTACGGTACACGAGCGGGTCCGACGGTGCTGGTCACCACGAAGTCAGGTTCCAATGATTTTCACGGCTCGCTGTTCGAGTTTGTCCGCAATACCAAGCTCGATGCCCGGAACTACTTCTCTCAAACGCCCACGAAGTTCAACCTGAACCAGTTCGGCGGCGCCATCGGCGGCCCCATCGTGAAGGACAAGACCTTCTTTTTCGTCGATGCCGAACAGAAATATCAGCGTCAGGGCCAGACCTTTACCGGCCTTGTTCCTTCTCTAGCCATGCGCTCCGGCGACTTCACGAACGATCCATTCGGGTCGCCGCTTGCCTCTGGTCGAGCCATCATTAATCCCAACACGGGTACAGCGTTCCAATGTAATACCTCTGGGGCGCCACTCCCAGCAGGTCCTGGTGGGGTTCAGGGCGTTGGGGTACCTTGCGACAAGATTCCGACGAATCTGTTCAACAGTATTGGGCAGGCGATGATCAACCTGTATCCAGCGCCGAATGCCAACAACCCCGCTGGAGACTATAACTTCGTCAACTCGCCCGTGCGCAGCCTGAACGAAACCAAGTTCGACGCACGCGTGGATCAGACGTTCTCCAGCAAAGACAATGCCTTCGCCCGCTTCAGCTACGATCAGGCGACTTCGTATGTCCCCGGCGGCGGTGGGATCGGATCGCTTGCCGAAGCTGGTGCGTTCGGCAGCAACCAGCGGATCGCGAACCACGCACGGAACATCGCTCTCAGCGAAACCCACGTGTTTTCGCCGAAGTTTATCAACCAGGCCAGCTTTGGCTACAACCGGATCTTCGACTACATCCTGTCGCAAGGCACGGGAACTTGCGCCTCGGCTAAGCTGGGCATTCCCGGCGCCAACCTTGGGTGCGGCGGCGGGACAGGGACCACCTGCGCTGCCGGCGCCTATAGCTGTGGATTGGTCTCGACAGACTTCGAGAACGGCGGGTATTGGGCTCTCGGCGATCGCGGTTACTCGCCGTTCCAGGGCGGCACGGATATCTACTCCTTCAAGGACGTGCTCGATCTCATCCTGCGCAAGCATGAGTTGAGAATGGGCCTCGATCTCCGAGCCAACCAGATGAATGTGGGTTCGGAAGCTTTCGCGGATGGTTTCTGGCTTGAGGGACTCTTCGGAAACGCTACTGCGGGCACCGGCGCATGTAATGCTCCGAATGCCTCTAAGACTTGCGTGGCTGCGGGCAATGTTGAGGCCGACTTCCTGCTCGGCCTTACGAGCGGCGGCGCCATTCACGACCAGACGTACCAGGGGGCTGTCACGGGACGCCGCTGGAAGATCTGGCGTCCCTTCATCTCGGATGATTGGAGAGTCTCTCCCTCGCTCACGCTGAACGTAAGCCTCGCCTATGACATGACGACTCCGATCACAGAGGCGCACGGCAAAATGGCGGACTACATCCCGTCGTCTTCCGGCGGTTCACTGCTGATTGCCAATCAAAATGGCGTCGGCGCGTCGGCAGGGATCAACATGGACTGGACGGCGCTCGAACCTCGCGTCGGAGCAGCCTGGAAGGTCTTTGGCAGCGACAAGACGGTACTTCGCGGCGGTTATGCGCTCTATCACGACTCCGCTTGGAGTCAGGGAGCACAAGGCCTTTGGCAGAACCCACCTTTCCTGGGCGAATCTGACAACTTCAGCGCTCCCACTCTCTCTGACGGTTTTGCGCTGCTTCCTACACCCTCCACCCTTGCGAACTACCAGGGCGCGTTTACCTATGAGCCCACAAACCTCAAGTTAGGCCGCGTCCAACAGTACAGCGTCGATGTCGAGCGTCAGTTGTTCGGCAGCCTGGTCCTGACGGGAGGCTACGCGGGTACCCACGGTACCCACATCCTGATGCTGGGGAATGACATCAACACGGGCGGCCCTTCTGGTTGCGCTTTGTCTACCTCAAACCACATAGGCTGTGTCGGTTCTTCCCCGTACACGCCCAACTACGGGACCGGCAGCACGATCCTGGAGGCCGGCGATCTCGGTACGACCAGCTATAACTCGCTGCAGATCAAGGCGGAGACCAAGACCCCGAAACATGGTCTTTATGCCCTGGTCGCTTATACCTACTCGAGGACCTATGACAACGGTCTGAGCGACGGCCTCGGTTCCGAGCTCAGTGCCCCCTACTTTCCGCTTCCGAACTGGCAGAGCCTGGACCGTTCGCTGTCGCAGATCAATCTCAATAACAGCTTTGTCGCCAGTGTCATCTACGACCTTCCCTTCGGCCGTGGAAGGCAGTTCGGCTCCAATTGGAGCGGGGCCACCAATAGTCTTGTGGGCGGCTGGCAGGTGACGCTGATCGAAAGAGGTTCCTCGGGATTCCCGGTTCCTCTGATCGACAGCAACAATCAATCCGGCGTTTCCTTCAATACCGGCGGTAACAGCTACAACTGGAACCGTCCGGACCAGGTCGCCGGCTGCAACGTGTACGCCGCAAACCACGGCGCCCACCAGTGGCTCAACCCAGCCTGCTTTGAGGCTCCCGCCGAGGGTCAGCTCGGGAACGCTGCGCGCGTTCCGGTTGTCGGTCCGGACTTCTGGAACTCCGACTTCTCGCTGATCAAGCAGTTCACTCTTCCGAAGGACGTCGGCCTGAACTTCCGCGCAGAGTTCTTCAACCTCTTCAATCATCCGCAGTATGGTATGCCGGTCAACGACATTAACGCCGGTGCAGGTGTCGCGGCTAGCAGCACAACGTCAGACGCGGCTATACCTGCTAACTCTCCCTTCGGCGCTGTGAACTCCACGGTGAACAATCCTCGCCTGGTGCAGCTTGCACTCAAACTAACGTTCTAAGAAGTCAGTCCATCGAACTGCAATGAGTTACGACTCGCCCCGTCTTCCGGACGGGGCGAGTCGTTTTGCGGATGGAAAAAGGCCCTGACGCGGAGCATCAGGGCCTTCTTGTTGCGGGATGTTGTCGAGCGAGTTACCAGCCGCGGTCCTGCATGCGTTCCTTCGCTTCGATGGCTGCTGCGGCGAGGCCCTTCATGCTGCCGAGAACCTGCTCGCTGGCTTCGACGAGGATCTTGGCATCGCTGAAGTGTGTGGCCGCGAGGACGATGGCCTTGGCGCGGGAGACCGCTTCCGCGTGCTCGTCGGGTTCGCTGGGGGTGCCGACTTCGTCCGACTTACAGAGGCCGATCTCGGCGTCTTCCCTGGTCCAGAGCGACACGTTGAGCGGCGTTGCGCCATCCTTCATGAAGATGCCGGAGCCGACGAAGACGGTCTCGGCGCCGAGCTGCATCATGAGGGCGGCGTCAGCCGGGGTGGCGATGCCACCGGCGGAGAAGTTGGGCACGGGGAGCTTGCCGGTCTTGGCGACCATGCGGATGAGCTCGTAGGGTGCGCCGTGGAGCTTGGCGGCGTTGTAGAGCTCCTGATCGGAGAGGACGGTGAGGCCCTTGATCTCGCGGGTGATGGTGCGCATGTGGGTGACGGCGTGGACGACGTCGCCCGTGCCCGGCTCACCCTTGGTGCGGATCATGGCCGCGCCTTCAGCGATGCGGCGGAGGGCTTCGCCGAGGTTCTTGGCGCCGCAGACGAAGGGCGTGGTGAACGCGTGCTTGTCGATGTGAAACTGCTCATCGGCCGGGGTCAGGACCTCGGACTCGTCGATAAAATCCACGCCGAGCTGCTGAAGGACCTGCGCTTCGGCAAAGTGGCCGATGCGGGCCTTGGCCATGACGGGGATGTTCACCGTGGCCATGATCTGCTTGATGAGCTTGGGGTTGGCCATGCGGGCCACGCCGCCTTCGGCGCGGATCATGGCGGGAACGCGCTCGAGCGCCATCACAGAGACAGCTCCGGCCTCTTCGGCGATCTTGGCCTGCTCCACGTTCATGACGTCCATGATGACGCCGCCCTTGAGCATCTCGGCCAGGCCGGTCTTGAGCCGCAGGCTGGAACCTGTTCCATCACCATTGCTGTTGGGATTCATGGGTACTCCTTCCGGCACACGCACAAGGGGTGCCACGCGGGTCTGCGTTTAGTTCCCAGTTTATCAGCTTGTTTCACCGCAGTTTGGGCCCCGGAGAATATACCGCTCAGCTAGCTGGACGGAACGCGCAAGCGTTTTCGTCGCGCGGAAGGAACTCTTTGAAGAACTTCGCGCGGCGGATTTGATCCTCTCCATCTCGTAGCGTTCCTTTTCGAGTCATCAACGGGTTACGACTGTGTATGGTTCGCGGTTACGGTTGTGGGTTGCACAAAGGTTGAGGCTAGGGAACAATTCGATCACCCGCTATGCGCTTCCTTCGCCGTCAAAGACTCCTAGGTCCCGCGGTTCTCGCCGCGATGTCGGTGTTGTCGCCTGTAGCGGCTTTCTCCCAGGTCGCAGATTCTTTGCGCCCTGCTGTAGTTCCGGTAGGCGTGGCCGATCTTGGCTCCCTGCCGGCGGCGCAGTCCGTTACGCTGACGGTCCATCTTGCGCCCTCCGAGGCGCACGAGGCCGCGCTCGAGCAGTTCGTCTCCGACGTAGAGACGACCGGCTCGAGCTCCTGGCACCGGTGGGTGACACCGGCCCAGTTCGCTCAAAGCTATGGGCCTGACGCGAACGCCGTCGCTGCAGTGACGACGTTCGCCCAGGCCAATGGCCTGAGCGTCGGTCCGGTCTCGGCATCGGGGACTCGGGTAGCGCTGACTGGAACCGTGACGCAGGTTGAGGCGGCCTTTGCAGCCTCTCTGCATAGCTACGCCACCGGGTCAACGACCTACTACGCAAACAGCTCGGCGGTGAAGATTCCCGCGGCGCTGCGGGCGTATGCGATTACGATTGACGGATTCTCGAACGCTCCCAGTGCGTATCCGCTGACTTTGAGCGCGGATGGCGTGGCCTCGACCGCAAATGACGTGCTGGCAGCGTTGGCGACTGTCGTGGAAGCCAATACTGCGCGCGTGGTCACGCTGGATACGGCTGCCTGCGCCGAAGACTTCGATACACCGACCCGCTCGGCATTAGAGCTGGCGCTGCGCGAGGCAGTGGCGCAGGGCATCACGGTGCTGGCTGCGGCGGAATGCGGCACGCGCGGCGCTGCCGGGCTTCCGTCCATCTTCCCCGAGATCACCTCGGTGGCGCTCGGGGCTGGCCTGACGCCGACGACCAGCACCGATGCGCTCAGCGACTACGCCGGGCTTCGTCCCTCGTGGCAGGTCGCCACCGGACTTCCGTCGGATGCGCTGCGGCATGAGCCGGATGTGACGGCAAGCTCGCTCGCGGACTTCGCCTCAACGATGCAGACGATCCTCGCGCGTGAGCCTGCGAATCCTGACGGGACGGCTGCTCGGTTGGGCAATATTGCAGGAACGATGTACGCCTTGCGCATGACGCCCGGGCTCTACACGCAACCGGACGACGCGAGCAGCACCAACGGTGCTGTAAAGGTCAGCTCGGCGAGCGCAGCCGTCGTTCCAGCCTCATCGGCTGCCACCGCGACGGCGTCCGGCAAGTGGGAGGCTGCTACGGGGCTCGGCGTCGTGTCGATGGCTCAGCTGGCCAAGGTGTTTCCGGCTGGAGCCTCGTCGAACAACGTTCAGATCACGATCGACAATCCCGGCGCGGCCCATGGGCAGAACATCACCTTCACCGCCAACGTGACGAACACCTCGGGGAACAGCTCTCTGGCGACTCCGACGGGCACGATCAACTTCGCGCTGAACACGGGCGCGAGTGCAGGTTCGGGATCGCTGACGAACGGCACCTACAGCGTCACGACGAACCAGCTCGCAGCAGGCAACTATACGGTTGCCGCGCAATACTCCGGCGATGCGAACTACGCGCAGGCCGTTTCGGTGACGGATTCCTTCTCGGTCTCGGCGGAGGCCTCTAACGTGGGGGCGAGCGCCCCGGCTTCTACCGCGGTCGGGCAGATGATCGCCTTCACGGTCACGGACAGCTCTCCATCCGGCGTAGGGACGCCGAGCGGTACGGTCACCGTCATCCCGCAGTATCTTGCCAGCCCGCCGACCTATACCGGGACCCTGAGCGGCTCGGGCGGAACCGCAACCGCGACGGTCCAGGTGCCGGCGACACAGGCTGGTTATCTCGCCTTCAAGGTGAACTGCGTCAGCGCGGACCCGAGCTTTACCTGCTACAACCCGATCAATGTCTCGGCGAATGTGATCAAGGGGACTGCGACGATGACGCTCGCGGCGAGCCCCTCGAACCCGGCGGCGGGCACTTCGGTTACGTTTACCGCGACGGTCAGCGGTCCGGGCTCGCCGTATCCCACGCCGACGGGCAGCGTGACGGTGTATGACTACGCGACCGCGATCGGTACAGCCCAGCTGAACAGCAGTGGCGTGGCCACGATCACCGTCAGCAGCGTGACCGGCTCGTATCACAGCTTCTCCGCGAACTATGCGGGCGATGGCAACTACAACACCGCGAATGCCACCGCCGGCAGCACAACTGGTAGTACTGCGACCTCGACGGCGCTGAGTGTCAATCCGAATCCGCCCGTAGGCGGGAGCACCACGAACCTGACCGCGACGCTGACGTACACGAGCGGCAGCAGCGCTCCCACGGGCTCGATGAGCTTCTACGAGGATGGTGCTCTGCTCGGCACGGCAGCGCTTAGCGGGGCAACGGCGACCTACAGCTCCACTGCGATTAGCGGCACGACGACGCACACCTTCTACGCTGTGTACTCCGGCGATGCGAACTTCCAGACCAGTCAGTCACCGGTGATCACGACCTCTGCCTCTGGGTCTGGCGGCAATACCACCACCGGCACGCTGACGGTGAATCCGAATCCGCCCGTCGGCGGTAACACCACGACGCTGATCGATACGATCCACTACACGAGCCCTTCGGGAACCTCGACGACTCCTTCGGGGACCGTGACGTTCTACGAAGATGGCGTGTCGATCGGATCGAACGGGGTAAATGGCGGTTCGGCGACCTTTACCTCGACGACGATCAGCGGGAAGACGGCACATACGTTCAATGCGATCTATGCGGGGGACAACACCTTTAGTGGGAACACCTCGAACTCGGTGACGACGGCAGCCTCGACGGCTGGAACGAGTGTGAGCATCGCGGCGAATCCGACCGTGGTGGCGACGGGTTCGACGACGACCCTGACGGCGACGGTAAATTCGACGACCGGAGGCACCGCTCCGACGGGCACGGTGACCTTCTCTTCGTCCCTGCAGGGCACGCTGGGCACCGCGAACCTGGCCGGTAACACGGCCACGCTGACGCCGACCCTTACGGCAGCGGGCTCGCAGAGCATTACGGCGACCTATAACGGGGATGGAAACTACAACAGCCAGGCGAGCACCAGCCCGGTGACCGTCACGGTAGGGCCGGCAGCGGCAGTGACCATCGCCGTCGCTCCGACGACGGCCACCTATGGCCAGACTCTGACGCTCTCGGCCACGGCAACGGGTACCGCGACCTCGGGTACAGGCCCCAGCGGTACGGTGAACCTCACGCTATATGGAACGGCGACGGTCACTGCGTCGATTCAGCTCAGTCCGACCTCCAGCACCACGGCGACTGGCACAACGACGATCGTCGCTCCCTCCGTGGGCAGCTACAACATCCAGGCGACGTGCACGGGAACGACCTTCAACTGCAGCAACGTGCAGATCACGGCTGCCCAGCTGACGGTAGGCAAGGCTGCCACCACGACGGCGCTGACCTCGAATCCTACGAATCCGACCGCGGGGCAGTCGGTGACCTATACAGCGACCGTCGCCAGTTCGACGACAAGCTCGACAGCCACAGCGCCAACGGGCAACGTTACCTTCTCGAACGGAACCACCACGACCACTGTCACGCTCACGGGCAACGTCGCAACGTGGACGACGACCGCCGTCAGCGGCGCCACGGTGACGGCAACTTATAACGGCGATGGCAACTACTCGAGCAGTAATTCGACCGGCAGCACGGGAGGAACCACACCGGCCGCTCCACCGGTTGCTTCGACGACTGCACTGATCTCAAGCTCAACGAGCGGGCTGGCGGATACGCTGGTGCTCCTCACGGCCACGGTCACGGATGCGCCATCGACAGCGAATCCCACGCCGGGTGCTCCGATTGGCACCGTCACTTTCTATGACACCCGCAACGGCGTGACCGTATCGCTCGGAACAGTGACGGTGACGACGACCGGAAGCTACACGGCGACCGCACAGCTTAGCACCACGGGACTTGCTTCTGGCTCGCATTCGGTGACGGCAGTCTTTTCAGGTGGCACGAACACCACGGGTTCGACATCGAACGCGGTGACGATCGGATTTTCCGATTACACGCTGAGCTTCTCGCCGAGTTCGTTGACGCTGACGCGTGGCAAGAGCGGAAGCTCCACGTTGACGGTGACCGCGGTGAACGGCTTCAACGGCACCGTGGCGCTCGCCTGTGTGGCGCCTTCGGGCACGTCGACCACCTGCAGCTTCACGCCGACGGCGATCAGCGGATCGGGCATCTCGACGCTGGTTATCACGACGCAGCAGGGGGCAGAGCTTGGCGGAGGACTGCGAGCTCAGCTCGAAGGGCGCGCTGGCGGCATTGCCGCAGCGAGCCTGCTGCTTGGTTGCCTGCTTCCTGGAGTGCGGCGTCGCAGGCCCGCGCTGTTCCTCATCATCGTTGCGAGCCTGGCGATGTTCTCATCGACCGGTTGCACGACCCTCACTGGAGCAGCTAGCGGAGGCACTGGTCTCGGCAGCGGTACACCGACCGGCGCGTTGAGCTTCATCATCTCGACGACAGGTACCCAGGCCGGAGCTTCGACCAACCACGACACCACGTTCTCTGTGACGGTTCAGTAGGCTGAGAGCTATGGAGCTTCAAGCCTGCTGAGCCGTCGGCTCAGGCCGTAGGTTTGCGAATCGACCTGGGCCGCGCCGTGGTCTCGTTGGTGCTCTGTGTTGCGGATTGCGTGGAGGCCTGCGTCTGTGCAATGGCCAGCTGCATCAGCCAGTCCTGCGAACTGAATGCCGACCCGCCGCGTGGGGCACGCACGTAGCTGCCATCGGCCTTCAGGATGCGTGCCTTTACGTTGTCGCGCAGGTACGCTTCGAGGATCTCGTCACGCAGGCGGCGCTTGAGCTCAGGCTCAAGAACAGGGAAGACGACCTCGCAGCGCTCATACAGGTTGCGCGACATCCAGTCGGCGCTCCCTGCGTAGACCTCTTCCTCCCCGCCATTGGCAAACCAGAAGATGCGGCTGTGCTCCAGGAATCTTCCGATGATGGAACGCACCCGAATATGGTCGCTGAGCCCTGGGACACAGGCTCTGAGAGCACACATGCCACGCACGATGAGGTCGATCTCTACGCCCGCCTTTGAGGCGGCATAGAGAGCCTCGATCGTCTTGTTGTCGAGCAGAGCATTCATCTTCGCGATGATCCGCGCGGGCTTTCCTGCACGAGCGTGCCTGGCCTCGCGGTCGATCAGCGCGAGCACATCGTTGGCCAGCGTGATAGGAGAGACCAGCAGCGGCCGATAGCTCTTGCTGCCCGTGGCCCACTCCGCCGTGAGGTAACGGAAGACGTGCTGCACGGCGTCGGTGACTTCGGGACGGCAGGTCAGCAGGCTGATGTCCGTGTAGAAGCGCGAGGTGACCGGGTTGTAGTTGCCGGTACCCAGATGCGCATAGCTGCGAATGACGTTGTCGGGATCGCGCCGGACGACGAGTGAGAGCTTGCAGTGCGTCTTGAGGCCGAAGATTCCGTGGAAGACCTGCACCCCTGCATCTTCGAGCTCGCGCGCCCACCGGATGTTGGAAGCTTCATCGAAGCGAGCCATCAGTTCAACGACGACGGTGACGTCCTTGGTTGCTCCCGCTTCCTTCAATGCGCGGAAGATCGCTGAGTCCGCGCTCGTCCTGTACAACGTCTGCTTGATCGCAATGACTCGCGGATCCAGCGTGCCGCCTTCGATGAAGCTTTCGACGGTGTTGTAGCTGTCGAAGGGATGATGCAGCATGATGTCGCCCTGGCGAATGAGCGAGAAGATGTCCTTGCCTTCGGTGACCCGGATGCGGCGGCCGTGGAATTCGGGGAACTTCAGCTCCGGCTTCTGCACGGCACTATAGACAGCCATCAGGCGCGTGAAGTTGACGGGAGCGTCGATGTGGAAGACCTGCCAGGGATCGAGCTCGAAGTTGACGCGGAGGCGCTCGACGATCTCGTCGTTGGCGCTGGCCTCGATCTCGAGGCGCACGGCATCGCCCTTGCGGCGGTTGTGGAGCTCTTCACGAACGCTCTCAAGTACGCTGCGGCTCTCTTCCTCTTCGAGGTAGAGATTCGAGTTGCGTGTAACACGGAAGCTCGCACGGCTGACAATGCGATAGCCGCGGAACATGCCTTCAAGCTGTGCAGCGATGAGTTCATCGAGCAGCATGAAGTCGCGATGACCGTTGGTCGCCGGTAGAACCAGCAGTCCAGGCAGAGAACGGGGAATGGTGACGACGCCGAGCACATGCGGCGCCGGGCTACGGCCTTTACGCTTGTGCTGCAGCAGCAGAGCGAGCGTCATCGCCTTGTTGAGCACGCGGGGGAACGGGTGCGATGGGTCGATGGTGACGGGGGTCAGCATCGGATCGATCTCGTCATGGAAGAAGCGCGTGGCAAAGCGGCGTTGCGAGTCAGTGGCCTGCTTCCAGCTCACGATGCGGATGGAGGCTTCATCGAGCGCGGGAACGAGGACCTTGTTCCAGACGCGGCACTGCTCGTCATGAAAGCGATGCAGGATGTCGGCGAGCCGGACCAGCCTCTGTTGCGGCGTCAATCCATCTTCATCCGGCTTCTGCGGCAAGCCTTCGTCTTCTTCGATCTGCTGCAACTGGGCGGCAACGCGGATCTCGAGAAACTCATCGAGATTGCTTGCGGTGATCGCGAGGAACTTGATGCGCTCCAGCACCGGGTTCGCAGGGTCGCTTGCCTCCTCCAGCACGCGACGGTTGAAGAGCATCCAGCTCTCGTCGCGGTTGTAATAACGGCTTGCGTGCGGGACCGGCGCGTGGTGCGACTTCGCTGTGGCGACGGAGGCCGCGGCGGATTTTGCAGAGGCTGCCTTCGCGGCCACGTGCGTTGGAGCACGTCGCGCGCGCGTGGCAGGAGCGGCCGCTGATGTGCGCCTGGTCGCGGCCTTCTTCGCGGCGCTTGAAATCCTGACACCGCGAACTGCGGGTTGGGTTGCAGGTGTCTTGCCGGTGGCCGACTTCTTCGCGGCAGTTGCTTTCTCGTCCGTTGCCATGGATTACGAGAGTAAACGAGTCCGGCATCCGGGACATGAACATAAGGTCAAGCGTCGGGCCGGAAGTCCGAGCTGGCAGGCAGGTTATCGCTCGGACTCAGCAACAACCTGCCGGGCCGTCCTAGTTTGTTCCTGGCCGATACTTCGTGGTGTAGAAGGCGCCGAAGGTAAGCAGGAGTAGCCCCCACCAGAAGGTGGGGTGCAGGTGGATGAGCCATGGAAGAAGCAGTTCGTTGGCTGGCGGGTGGTGGGTGAGCCACTGCCAGGCGCCATAGGGCGTCAGCACGAGGCCGTAGAGCAGGGTGATCATACCGACGAAGAACCAGATGGATAAGGACTCGCCGCGTCCGGTGCCTTCTGCCATGTTCGAACCTCCGGGGTGGGGGAAGTGAGTAGAGATCAGTGAGTAGTGAGTAGAGAGCGAGCAGGGGCTGTGGTCTACTCTCTGCTCACTGTCCTCTACTCACTAGAAGAAGAGGATGTTGAGTCCCACGAAGACTGCGGCGACCACACCGGCCCAGAAGATCGGCTTCTGCAGCAGTCCCACCGAGCCGTCGTGCGGAATGATGGTCGCGCCATAGACCAGGCCGTTGAGCTCGGCGTCGGTCTTGGGTGTGGTCATGTAGCTTACGATGACGGTGACCGCAACGCAGATCAGCCAGCTCCACAGCGCGCGGAACATGTTCTCCGCCATCGGTTGTGCATCGGCCGATAAGGCCACCACAGACAGGGCATGAGCCTTGTGGGCTGCCGTGCCGGTGCTGGTGTAGAGGAACATGCCGATCGACGAAAGTGTGCCTGCGAGGAGGCCGTAGAAACCACCCCACTTTGTGGCTCGCTTCCACAGCATGCCCAGGATCACCGTGCCGAACAGCGGTGCGATGAAGAAGCTGAACAGCGCCTGCACGTAGTCCATGATCGATGCTGCGTTCATTACCAGGTACGCGGTGCCGATGGAGATCAGCATGCCGACCACCGTCGACACGCGGCCCATCAGCACATAGTGCTTGTCGTTGGCCTTCTTGTTCAGGTAGGCGCCGTAGATGTCGTAGGTCCACACCGTCGAGAACGCGCTCACGTTGCCGGCCATGCCGCTCATAAAACCAGCCACCAGAGCCGTGATACCCAGGCCCAGCAGCCCGGGACCGCAGTAGCGGATCAGCATCAGCGGAAGCACCTGGTCATAGCTGTGCAGCAGAGGGTTGCCCTTCGCCACCTCAGCAGGCACAAGGTGGAACATCGGATGGCCGTTCTGCATCAGGCCCAGACAGATGAGTCCGGGAAGAATGACGATCAGCGGAACCGCCATCTTGAAGGCCGCACCGATGACCGGTGCAAGCTTGGCCGAGCGAAGGTTGTTGGCCGACAGCACTCGCTGGACCACGAGGAAATCGGTGGTCCAGTAACCAAAGCTGATGATCGCGCCCAGCCCGAAGACGATGCCCACCCAGTTGATGCCCATCGGGTTGTCTTTGAAGTGACCGAGGGTGGACCACATGTGGGTGTAGCTGCTGTTGCCCACGTTGACCGCGATGTTGGCCTTGAGCTTGTCCCAGCCGCCGGCTTCAATCAGGCCAAGAATCGGGATCAGCGCCGCTCCTGCCCAGATGAGGATGAACTGCAGTACCTCGTTGATGATGGCCGAGCGCAATCCGCCCAGCATCACGTAGAGCGCAACCGTCGCGGCTCCCACCCAGATCGAAAACGTCATGTTCCAGCCGAGAACCGTCTGCATTACGACGGCCATGGCATACATGTTCACGCCGCTCATCAGGATGGTCATCAACCCGAAGCTGACTGCTGCCAGTCCGCGCGCGCCTTCACCAAAACGAAGCTGCAGATATCCCGGTACGGAGTGCGTCTTCGAGATGTAGTAGAAGGGCATCATCACGATGCCCAGAAACAGCATCGCCGGAATCGCTCCAATCCAGTACCAGTGCATCGCCAGAATGCCGTACTGATACGCGGATCCCGCCCAGCCCATCAGCTCCAGCGAACCCAGGTTCGCCGAGACGAAGCTCAATCCCGCAATCCACGCCGACATCTCGCGACCAGCAAGGAAAAACTCCTCGCTCGTGTTCGTCGTGCCCTTTACATAGAAGCCAATGAACACCACTACCGCGAAATACAAGACCAAAATCAAGATGTCGATCCCGGATAAACTCGTCAACTGTCCGGTCGAAACCACGGCGAGGGCCGCGAGAGGGTGCATGGAACCGCCTTTGTAATCGATTACTGGAGAGCGCACTTGATTTGAAAGAAAAACTTGGGCCCCAGCATACAGCATCAGCGGCGCGAGATGCATCGAATAGCGATAAGGCTGGATTCTAGCTCTTGTTTGCGACTCAATGTTTGGGGCCGCTGGGCAGGGACCAGCTTGCTTAAGGAGATCTCATGCGCACGTTTCATAAGACCTTGTCGGTTCTCGCTGCCGCAGTACTCGCGGTAGCCCTTCCCCTTGGCGCCCAGACAGCTGGCCAGGACATCAAGAATGCCGGCCACGATACCGCTGATGCCAGCAAGCAGGTGGCGCACAAGACCGCTCACGGAACCAAGAAGGTCTATCACAAGACCAAGCACGCGACGAAGGTTGCAGCCCACAAGACGGGTGAAGGCGTGGACACCGCAGCGCACGATACCAAGTACGGTACCGAAGTGGCAGCGAAGAAGACCGCAACCGGAACCCGCAACGTTGGTCGCCGCATCGAAGGCAAGCCGACCGTTCCGAACCATCCGGAAGACACGACCCCTCACTAGACCGCGGGGAGCATACGTAACGCAGCAAGGGCACCCTCGAGGGTGCCCTTGTTGCGTTACGGAACCAGAGGCCGATCAGGTCGTGTGGATCGCGAACTGCAGCGCTGGCGCGGGCCTGCGGATCAGGAGGTGCGAACACGCGACGATGAGGGCGGCCCATACGGCATCGGCCACAGCGAGATGCGCGACCTGCAGCCAGAGCGGAGCGAGCAGGACCACATCCATCGCGCCAAGCACAAGCTGGAGCGCCATGAGGGCGGCGAACCAGCGCGCCGGTGTGGTCCGGAGGCGAACCATGAACCAGAGCGCACATACAAACGCGATGACCGCGGCGGTGGGATGAATCCAGCGCATGCGAATCAGCAGTGGAGCCGTTGGCGAGAGGTCTGCCCGAAGTCCCTCGACGAATGAGGTCGAGGGAAAGAGCGTGTCGGCGAGGGCAGCGACGGAGCCAGCCGCTCCGGTGAGGATCGACGCGAGCACCGCGACCCAGGCGACGGTCCGCGTCTCCGGAGGTAGAGGCGTTCCATCCTCTTCGCGGTCGGCTGACCACCACCATGTGAGCGTAAGAGCTGCGAGCAGCAGCATCGTGTTCGTGAAGTGGATGCCCTGAACGAACACCCGCGCGTTCGAGGTGTTGTGCTCCACATATTGACCGAGGACCAGCACCGCCCCAAGCAGAGCTTCCACGAGCAGCAAAACGAGCGTCCAACCCATGGCGCGGCGCGCGGGATGGCCCTTGGGTCGAGAGAAGAACGTCCACAGCGCAAGAGTGATGACGAGCGTCGACAGGATCCCCGTCAGAGACCGGTGAGCAAACTCGATGATGGTCGCGACGCGGGGATGGTGCGGGATGATTTGCCCGTTGCAGAGCGGCCAGTGCTGACCGCAACCGGCGCCGGATCCCGTCGCCCGCACGACGGCGCCTTCGAGGATGACGACGACCATGAATCCCAGGACGAGCGCCGCATACTTCGACAGCCAGCGGCCCTCGCGCAGCCAGCTGATCGCGTTGCGGGATAGCCTCATACGCAGATTCTATGCCTTGCCACGATGCCGGCCGAGGTAGTCCGGTCAGTTACCGGCCAGTTGCCGCGCACGTTCCGTGGCCCGCTTTACGGCCTTGATGAGGGTCACGCGGACACCACCTTCTTCGAGCTCGAGGATGCCGTCGACGGTGCAGCCTGCGGGGGTGGTGACCTCGTCTTTGAGCAGCGCAGGATGCGACCCGGTCTCAAGCACCATCTTTGCGGCGCCGTAGGCGGTCTGCGCAGCGAGCTGTGTGGCGATATCGCGTGGCAGGCCCACGTTGACACCGGCCTCGGCGAGGGCCTCGAGGATGATGTAGATAAACGCAGGACCTGAGCCGGAGAGACCAGTGACCGCGTCCATGTGCTTTTCGTCGACGACCACCGCGCGGCCGACGGTGGCGAAGATGCGCTGAGCGAGGTCGAGCTGCTCGAGCGTGGCATTGCGGCCGCGGCACAGCGCGGTCATTCCAGCCCCAACGGCGGAGGGTGTATTGGGCATGGCCCGGATCACGGAAAGAGATGCAGGGAGCGCAGCTTCCTCGATGGCGCGGGTGCCGACGCTGGCGGCGAAGCTGATGAGGAGCTTCTTGTCGGAGAGGACAGGTGAGATCTCGCGGACGAGGTCGGCGACCTGCGCTGGCTTAACGCCAATGAGGATCACATCGGCTTCGCGCGCCGCTTCGAGATTATTCGTGGTCGCACGAATACCCAGGCGCGAGGCGAGGGCCGTGGCACGGGCTTCGTGGGCGACGGTCGCCGTGACCTGATCGGAGTTGAAGAGGCCACTCCGGAGGAAGGCCTCCAGGAGGATGCCGCCCATCTTGCCGGTACCGAGAATCGCTACGCGTAGTCCTGTATTCGCTGCCTGCTGACTGCTTGCACTCATGCCTGCAAGGCTATCAAAGGACAGGAGTGGTACGAGACCTGAGACGGGATCTCGTCACCGCTGTTCTTTGTCGTTCCTTGTTATCCCGCGAGAGGGAGCTTGAAGTCCCCGTTTCCTGCGGCCTGTGCGGCATCGAGCATGCGATACAGCGTGGACCGGCTGATGCCGAGGATCTCGGCTGCCCGAAGCTTGTTGCCGTTGCAGCCGAAGAGCACGGACCGGATGTGCTCCTGGATCACGGTCTCGAGTTTGACCATTCGTGGCTCATTGACGGTCCGCGCGGTCGACTCTTCGGTCTGTTCCACGGCGGATTCCAGGTCGGAGCCAGTCAGCGGGTCGCCCTGTGAGCGGCGGATTAGCGCTTCCAGCACGCTGGTCATCTGCTCGAGGTTGCCGGGCCAGGAGAAGTGCGACGCTGCGGAGAGGAACTCGGCAGTCAGCGGGGGCGCGGTCTTTCCGAGTGCCTGCGCCCGGCGTTGCAGCACATGGCTGACTAGGAGCGGGATATCCTCAGCCCGCTCACGCAGAGCCGGCAGAGCGATGCGCAGCGCTGCCAGGGAGCTCGCGAGCTCGGACGAGAAGATGCCGGTGCTTACCGCGGGACGCAGCCCGTGACGAGCAAAGGCCACGACGCGAACGGACTGCGGCCCGCGATGCCGCAACAGCCGCAGCAGGCTGCTTTGCGCGCTTCGCGAGAGACTCTCGATGTCAGAGAGGAAGAGAGTTCCCTCAGGAGGCGGAGCGGCAAAGGACTTCTGGCTCAGGTACTGCTCGCTGTCCTGCGAACTCAGGGTAAGGAACGGACGCCAGGTAGCTGGCGACAGGTCGTGCAGTGCCCGGGCTACGGCCTCGGCTCCCGTGCCACGCTCGCCGGTAAGGAGCGCGGTACGGAAATGAGGAGCTACCCTGCGGATCTGGGCCCAAAGGTGCGCCGCGCCAGCGCTGGGACCTACCAGCAGTTGGAGCGCGTCAGAGGCGGAGTGCCCAATGGGGGTAGGGGAAACCGCGGGTTGGAAGTTCGCCGTCGACATACAGCAGGTCTATCGGCAGGGGGGACGGGGTGTTTCATCTTTGATATATATGCGCGCAGACGCAGAAAACACCACATAGACCCATTATCGAACTGGGTCGTATGTGGTGTTTTCTTTTCAGTCAGTTGCAGGGCTGTTTATGCGACAGAAGTAGTGCAATACGCGTCGAAAGCGCGCGCCAGCTCCTGGGCGATGGCCGGAGCCGTGGAGCTTTCGATCGCCGACCGCTGCATGAGATAGATCAACTGGCCGTCGCGCATGAGGGCGATCGCCGGGGATGTGGGGGGCTGGCCTGCAAAATAGCCACGCGCGCGCTCGGTCGCCTCGCGATCCTGACCGGCGAAGACGGTGACCATGTGATCAGGCTTGGTACCGTTCTGCAGGGCCATCCGGACGCCGGGGCGCATCTTGCCGGCGGCGCAGCCGCAGATCGAGTTGACGACCACCATGGTCGTGCCGGGCTGGGCGATAGCGGCGTCCACATCCGCAGCGGTGCGGGCCTCCTGAATGCCTGCCTTGGTCAGCTCTTCGCGCATGGGGATCAGCATGATCTCTGGGTACATCGTTCCTCCGGTGGGGCAAAAATCTTTCGAGGACGTGTCCTCGGTGCCGATTTGATTGTAAATGGGAGGGGAAGGATGCGGGGCGCGAGGCGAGGTGAAGGGAAGGATTCCGTTCCGGTTCGGTGTTCTGGCTTTGGGCCACGGGTTTGCTTTGCGCGCGTCTTGCACTTCGGCGTTCCTGCTACCCTCGAACGCGTGAAGGCACTGGTGATTCAGGAGAATGTTCCGCTTGCTCCCATGACCACGTTTGGGTTGGGTGGCGCGGCGCGGTGGTTTGTCGAGGTGCGCTCCGAGGTGGAACTCGCGGAGGGCCTGGCGTGGGCGGCGGCGCAGGGGATGCCAGTGTTTGTGCTGGGTGGCGGGAGCAACCTACTGGTGCCGGATGAGGGGTTTCCGGGGCTGGTGCTGCGGATCGACATCCGTGGGGTGCAGCAGGACAAGCCGTGGAGCCCGGAATTCTTTGTGGGAGCTGGTGAGGCCTGGGACTCCTTTGTGGATGTCGCGGTCGATTCCAATTGTGCCGGAATCGAGTGTCTTGCCGGCATCCCGGGGCGCGTTGGAGGCACGCCTGTCCAGAACGTGGGGGCCTACGGACAGGATGTGTCGCAGACGATTCGCCAGGTCCGGGTGTTCGACCGCCACAGGTCGGAGCTTCGCTGGCTAACGAATGACGAGTGCCGATTCCGATATCGCCAGAGCATCTTCAATACGGACGAACCGGGGCGTTACGTGGTCACGGCGGTGGTCTTCCAGCTGAGGTATGGTCCGCCGACCTTGAGCTATGCCGACCTGCAGAAGAGGTTTTCTGCGCGATGGAAAGCGCCAGGTTTACGCGAAGTCGCCGACGCCGTGCGCGAGATCCGGCGAAGCAAGGGGATGCTGCTCGTCGATGGTGACCCTGACACGCATAGCGCGGGCTCGTTCTTCAAGAACCCGATCGTCAATGCTGGTCTGCTGGGTACGATTGCAGCCACTGCAGGTGTCGCTCCAGAGGCCGTTCCCCATTGGCCTGCGGGCGACGGGCGGATCAAACTGGCGGCGGCATGGCTGCTCGAGCATGCGGGCTTTGTGAAGGGCTTCACCGACGGCGTGGTCGGGATCAGCTCGCGGCACACGCTGGCGCTGATCAATCGCGGCGGCGCGACGTTTGCGGATGTCGAACGCTTCGAGCAGAGGATCCGTGCGACAGTGGAGGCGAAGTTCGGCGTGACGTTGACGCGCGAGCCGGTCGTGCTGGGATAGGAGCAAGCTCCGATGTGTCGGCTGGCGTCAGCGGCCGCCGGACGCCGCCTCTGGCACGGGTGATTGCAGCATCAGTTGCCAGTATCCGACGTCGACCCAGCGGTTCTCTTTGAAGCCGACCTGAGAGACATGACCGGCCTTGCGGAAGCCGAAGCGTTCATGGAATGCGATACTGGCGGGGTTCGGCAGGGCGATGGTGGCCAGCGCGGTGTGGAATCCTCGCTCCCGGAGCGTGGGGAGCAACAGACGGTAGAGGGCGCTCCCGGCACCCTTCGCACCTTGCCCGGCTGCGACGTAGACGGTCACCTCGGCGGCGTAACGATAGGCGCTCCGGGACCTCCAACGCGATGCGTAGGCATAACCGAGCGTTCTGTCACCGTCGGTGGCCACATACCAAGGCAGTCCGGAGGCCTGGATGGCCTCGATCCGTGCCGCCATCTCGGCGGCGGCGACCTCCGCTTCTTCGAAGCTGACGGAGGTGGTGGTGACGTAGTGGTTGTAGATCGCCACGATCGAAGCGGCGTCCAAAGGAACTGCGTCACGTAGCGTCATGACCTTGTCTAGTGTACAGGCGTTGCTGTGGGCGCTGGGATGCTGGGGTTAGCGCATGACGGCGGCGATGCGCTTGACCTCATCGGCGAGCACCTCGCGCGCCGGTCCTTGCGCCATGACTCGACCGGCGTCGATGCGGACTACCTCGGCTTCCAGCCGCAGGGCTTCTTCGACATCGTGCGTCACGGAGACGACCGGCACGCCACGTTCGGCGGCTACGCGGAGAAGTTCGGGGAGCAGGGCATCGCGGGTGGCGCGGTCGATGCCGTTGAAGGGCTCGTCGAGCAGGAGCAGCTTTGCGCCGGGTGTGGCGAAGGCTCTGGCAAGGTTGACGCGCTGGGCCTCGCCCCCGGAGAGCTCGCGGTGCCGACGCTCGGCGAGGGCGTGGAGCTTGAAGAGGCCCAGGGCTTCGTCGACGACGGTAGAGTCCCGGACGGGACTAGCGCAGACCTCGAAGGGGAAGCTCACATTGCGGCCGACATCGAGATGCGGCAGCAGGGCCGGCGACTGGGGCGCGTAAGCGATATCGCGGCGGCTGGACGGAACGTCGTCAAGCCGTCTGGAGGTGCCGTCGGAAGCTATGCGTGTGAACTGGATCGATGTTGCAGGACTGCCCACCTCAAAGCCGCACATGGCGCGGAGCAGGGAACTCTTGCCGCTGCCGGACGGGCCGAAGAGGACGGTCCATGGAGCGTGCAGTTCGAGGTCGGCGGAGAGCAGGAGGGCGCCAAGCGTCGCCGTTACGGCGAGGCGATGGTGCGGCGCGCGAGGCGCGGTCTCAGGTGAGCTGGTTCTTTCAGGCAATCCAGCGGCCTCCGTCGTTGCGCCGGGCGCCTCGAGCGTAGAGGGCCAGCAGCGTAAGAAAGGCCAGCGCGATGAGCAGCAGCGACGTGTGATTCGCGGCGCTGTAGTTCATCTCCTGCACCTGGTCGTAGATGGAGATGGAGAGCGTGCGGGTGACGCCTGGGATGTCGCCACCGATCATGAGGACGACGCCGAACTCGCCGACGGTGTGGGTGAAGGCGAGGACGGCGGCGGTGAGGAACGACGGCGCGGCGAGCGGGAGGGTGACGCGGCGAAAGACAGTCCAGCGCGAGGCGCCGAGGACGGCGGCGGTCTCTCGGAGCTCGCGGGGCACGCCTTCAAAGCCGAGGACGAGCGGCTGCACGGCGAAGGGAAGGCTGTAGAGGATGGAGCCGACGACGAGGCCGGGAAAGCTGAAGGCGAGCGGGTGTCCGAGGATAGCGATGAGAGCGCGTCCGAGCGAGGTTGCGGGGCCCATGCCAAGCAGAAGATAGAGGCCAAGAACCGTGGGCGGCAGCACGAGGGGCAGAGCGACGGCCGCCTGCGCGATGCGGCGGGCAAGGATGTGGGCGCGCGTAGTGCGAGACGGGGCTCCGGCAGCATCGGCGATCCACGCGGCCAGCGGCGTGGCGATCACCAGCAGGCAGAGCGTGGTGACGAACGCGAGGCGCAGCGTGAGCCCGAGTGCGGCTAGGTCCATGGGGTCGAGTCTATAGGGTGCTGAAGCGCTATGGGATCGCGGGCTCGAGGCCGAAGTCTTTGAGGCGGTGCTGGATGGCGGGGCTGGTGAGCCAGGCGACGAAGGCTTTGGCGACGTCGGGGTCTTTGGCGGACCTCATCACCACGGCGCACTGGATCAGGGGAGCGTAGAGGACGGGCAGAGGGACGAAGGTGCCGAGCTCGCGGAATTTGGGTGAGCTGGCGATGGTGAGCGAGATGAGTCCGGCCTGGGCGTTGCCGCTGGCGGCGAACTCGGCGGTCTGGGCGATGTTTTCGGCGACGACGAGCTTGGGTTTGAGCTTGTCATCGAGCTTCAGAGCGCGGAGCTCGGTCATGGCGGCGAGGCCATAGGGGGCGTGGAGCTCGTTGGCGACGGCGATGCGGGAGACCTTGTCGCGGGTGAGCGACGTGAGTGAGAGGGGCTGCGCGGGCGAGTCCTTGCGTGCCCATAGGACGAGCACGCCATGCGCGTAGGGGACTGGCTGGGGTGAGGTGGTGAGGCTGGCAGCGACGAGCTGCTCGGGATGCGCACGGTCGGCGGAGAGAAAGACGTCGAAGGGCGCGCCGCTCTCAAGCTGCTGGGTGAGCGTGGCGGAGGAGCCGAACGAGGGGACGATTTTTATCCCGGAGGCGCGCTCATACTCTTCCGCGAGCGCGGGAAGCACCGGTTGCAGGTCAGCCGCAGCGGCGACGTGAAGCACACCCTTCGGCGCGGCTACCTGCGCCGTTAGGGGAGCGTCAGAGAATATCGCTCCCAGAACGGCAGTGAGCATCGAAAAAGATATCAACGACTTGAACAGAACTCTGGACGGAAGGAAAGAGAGACGGCCCTCAGTACGGTAAACTTGACCTACGCATGCTTTCATCACACAGCCTTCGATGCACGGGATGCGGGCTTAGGATCGCCCAGAATGAGGCGCGCAGCAACTTCCGTTGCGCTACCTGCGGTGATCTGTTCGAGATCGAGTACCCCTGGAGCGCGACGCGAGATAAAGCGACCGACGCAGGTGCTGCCGCGAACCAGCCCAATCCGAACGCCCTCCGCTACCTGTGGCAGGAGCGCCGCACCTCGACCCTTGCTGCCGACCAGAGCGGTGTATGGCGCTTCCGCGACCTTCTGCCCATTGTGCCCGTCGACAAGATTGTGACCCTCTACGAGGGCAACACGCCGCTGTATGAGATGCCGCGCTGCGCCGCGTTGCTGGGCATGAACTGGCTGCTGGCCAAGCACCAGGGCATGAATCCTACGGGCAGCTTCAAGGACACGGGCATGACGGCCGCGCTTTCCGTTGCGGTGGCCAATGGATTTGAGTGGGTGGCCTGTGCTTCGACGGGCAATACCTCTGCCGCGATGGCGGCGTATGCTGCGCGCGCGGGACTGCGGTCGCTGGTGCTGATTCCCGAAGGCAAGATCGCATGGGGCAAGCTCTCTCAGGCGATGGACTATGGCTCGACCACCGTGCAGCTGCGGACCGACTTCGACGGTTGCGTGCGCGTGCTGGCGGAGATTGTGCAGCGCGCCCCGGTGTACCTGCTGAACTCGGTGAATCCGTACCGGCTGGAGGGGCAAAAGACCCCGGCGTTCGAGATCCTGGAGCAGATGGACTGGCAGGTACCGCACCATCTGATCGTGCCGGGTGGGAATCTGGCGAATTGCTCGGCGCTGGGTAAGGGTTTTGCGGAGCTGCAGCACCTGGGCTTCATCAAGCGGGTGCCGAAGATCAGCGTGATCCAGGCGGCGGGAGCGAATCCGTTGTACCGCTGGATGCAGGCTGGCGGCGTGGGACCGTTCGAGCCGGTGGAAGCGCACACGCGCGCTACGGCGATTCGCATTGGGAATCCGGCGTCGTGGAAGAAGGCAGTCAAGGTTCTCGCCACAACTGGCGGCTGGGTGGAGGAGGTCTCCGAGCAGGAGATCGCGCTCGCCAAGGCGGAGATCGGCGCGGAGGGCATTGGCTGCGAGCCGGCCAGCGCGGTGACGCTTGCGGGGCTGAAGAAGCTGGTGGCGGATGGCCGCGTGGGCAAGGAGGAGACGGCGGTGTTGCTGCTGACCGGGCACACGCTAAAGGACCCGGAGTACACGATCCAGTACCACCGCGGAGCGTTGCTGAGCGATAAGGAAGCCGCGGCGGAGACCGTGGCACAGCGCGCGGCGAACGCGAAGCTGAGGCGCGAGCCGGTGGTGCTCGACGCCAAGGTGGATGATGTGCTTAAGGTGCTCGACGCGATGCAGGCACAGCCCGCATGAGTGGAGTGCAGACGCGTGGCCTGCGGTTGAAGCTGCCGGCTACTTCCGCGAACCTGGGTCCTGGGTTCGATGCGGCAGGGCTGGCGATGTCGATGCACCTGACGGTGGAGGCGTGTCCCTCTGCTGAATGGGAAATCCATGCGACTGGCAGAGATGCAGAGCTTTGCGCGAAGGTCGACGGAAACCTCATCATCGATACCTACCGGAAGGTGATTGAGGATGTGTGGGTGGATGCTCCGGCCGCGTTGCGTTTGGAGATTCACAACGAGATTCCACTGGGGATGGGCTGTGGGTCTAGCGCGGCGGCAATCTGTGCAGGTGTTGCGCTTGCGGATCATTTCGGGGGAATTAGTGGGCTGGGATGGAGTGACGCGGACATCGTCACGGCAGCGAGCCATCGAGAAGGTCACCCGGATAACGTTGCGGCATGTTGGTTCGGTGGGTTCACGGTTTCGGCTATGGGCGGGAATCGGGGCGTGGTGACGGCGACGTTTCCCGGCAACCCGGAATGGGAGCTGATGTTGGCTATGCAACCGACTTCACTGGCGACGAAGACGGCACGAGCGCTGCTCCCCGACAGCTATTCGAAGGCGGATGCGGTTTTCAATGTGCAACGGTCGAGTTTGCTGGTGGCGGCGTTTGCGCAAGGGCGACTCGATCTCCTACGCACTGCAATGCAGGACAAGATGCATCAGCCCTATCGGGAGGACGCATGTCCGCTGCTGAAGAAGCTCTTGCCTCTGGCTGAAGAGCCTTGGGTTGCAGGCGTAGCTCTCAGTGGGGCTGGCCCGAGCGTACTTGTTTTCTTGAGTAAGGATGCGACTCCGCTGGAGAAGACAAAGCTGTTATCTGCAGCTGGGCGAGGCGTGGAGTGGTTGCCGTTGAGGATTGCGGGCGGCGCGGAGCGCACGATCCTGTAGCGTTGGATCTTGTCCTTTGGCTACTGTGCGACCATAGCCCGGGTCCGAGAATCCGGACCCGGGGCACCCGACTTCATACTGACCGAACAAAGCTTGCCGAAGACAATTTCGATCGAGTTTCGGGCTGCGGGTCTGGAGTTTCGAGTTTAGGGCTGGGTTACACTGGCGCTGACATACCACCACAATCAGTTTCAGGGAGCGTCCTCGTGATCCTGCACCGGCTTGCTTCGGTTCTTGCCGTCTCGTCGCTGTTTCTGTATGTCCCGGCTGTGCTCGGGCAGGCTGCTCCGGCCGGTAGCAGCAATCTTCCTACGACAGCGAACGAGCCTCCCTTCCATGCCGTTCCAGGGCAAGGCAGGTCGATGATCGTGTCGAAGTTTGGCATTGTGTCGACGCCGCAGCCGCTGGCGGCGCTGGCGGGTACGCACATCCTGGAGCAGGGCGGGAATGCCATCGACGCGGCCATTGCGGCGAATGCGGTGATGGGCGTCGTGCAGCCGTATGTGAACGGGATTGGCGGCGACCTGTTCGTCATCTACTACGAGGCGAAGACGGGCAAGCTCTATGGCCTGAACGCGAGCGGATGGACGCCGAAGGCGCTGACGATCGAGGCGGCGAAGGCCAAGGGGCTGACGTCGCTGCCCGCAATTGGCGTGGAGGCGATTGATGTTCCGGGCGCGGTGGCGGGATGGGACGCGCTGCGGGTGCGGTTTGGGACGATGCCTTTCTCGAAGACGCTGGCTTCGGCGATCTACTACGCGGACCACGGTTATCCGATGGGGGAGCGCAACTCTCGCTACTGGATCGCGAAGGCTCTCATCAATCAGCCGGGGTGGAAGGAGACGTACCTTCCCAATGGCTTTGTGCCGAGTCCGGGTGCGCTGTTCAAGAATCCGGGGCTGGCGAACTCGCTGAAGGCGATTGCCGCGGGTGGGCGCGACGCGTACTACAACGGGCCGATGACACAGAAGATGGTGGACTTCCTGCGGTCGCAGGGTGGGCTGCATACGCTCGAGGACTTCAAGGATTTTCAGCCGGAGTGGGTCGATCCGGTGTCGACGATGTATCGCGGGTGGAAGGTCTATGAGCTGCCGCCGAACGGGATGGGCGTGGCGGCGCTTTCGATGCTGAACATCATGGAGCATTTCCCGATGGGCGAGCTGGGGCACAATACGCCGGACGCGCTGCACGTGATGATTGAAGCGAAGAAGCTGGCGTACTCGGACATGGCCAAATATGTGGGTGATCCGAGGTTCTCGACGGTGCCTGTCGACGCGCTGATCTCGAAGAAGCTGGCCGAGGAGCGATACAAGCTGATCGACATGAAGAAGGCGAGCTGCCAGGTGCTTCCGGCGGATCTGACGGCGGAGCTGAACAAGCACGGCAATTCGACCATCTACATGAGCGCGGTGGACAAGGATGGGAACATCGTCTCGCTGATTCAGTCGAACTACAGCGGGTACGGGACGGGAATGGTCGCCCCGGGGCTGGGCTTCAGCTTTCACAACCGTGGTGCGGGGTTCCAGCTGACGCCCGGGCTGCCGAACTCCTTGGCAGGGCACAAGCGGCCGCTGCACACGATCATCCCGGCGTTTATGGAGAAGGGGGACATGCACATCGGGTTTGGAATCATGGGTGGGTGGAACCAGGCGCAGGCGCATGCCCAGTTCGTGGCCAACGTTGTGGACTACGGGATGAACGTGCAGGCGGCGCTCGAGGCTCCCCGGTTTACCAAGGGAAGCTTCGAGGGCTGCGACGTGGATATGGAGGAGACGGTTCCGGCCGAGGTCCGGGCCGAGCTGGAGAAGCGGGGCCACAAGATTCAGCTGCTGGAGCCGTTCAGCTTCTCGGTGGGTGAGGGTGCGGCGGTGGTACGGGATTCGGCACGGCAGGTAAATTTTGCGGCAGGTGACCCGCGGTCGGACGGTGCGGCGATCCCGCAGGAGCCCCCGATGCCGTAGAGCAGGCGCCTGGATGGGGAGATCCCCCGGAAGGATTGAGCTATGATCCCCCGGACGCATCGTTTTCCACGCAATCGCATCTAGAATTGAGGGTGCCATCGAGAATCGACGGCACTCAGGATGCCCCGGTAGATGGCGGGCACCAACGGGGCGCCAGCCGTCGCAGGTAACGGTGACAAGAGGAGAGAGTATGGCAGGTCAGTTTGTCTCGGAAGTGAATGATGCGGAGTTTGAACAGCAGGTATTGCAGTCGGAGACACCGGTGCTGGTGGACTTCTGGGCAGCCTGGTGTGGACCGTGTCGCGCTCTGGCGCCGGTGGTAGACGCCATTGCGACGGAGAATCAGGGCAAGCTGAAGGTCATGAAGATGGACGTCGACCGGAACAACATGACACCGGGCCGCTACGGTATCCGTGGCATCCCTGCGCTGCTGTTCTTCAAGGGTGGCAAGGTCGCGCACCAGATCACGGGCTTCGTGCCGAAGGATACCGTGGAAGCTGCTCTCAAGCAGGTTCTCGCGTAAGATAAGATACGAGAAGCTAGATTCGAGATGCGAGGGTCGGCAAGGCGCCGGCCCTTTCGTCGTTTCCCAGGCGGGATTCGTTGCAGCGATACGAAATCGCATCTCGCATCTCGCATCCCGCATCTCGAATCTGTATCCGCGCTCTAGTAGACTGAATTCCACATGGTCGAGTGGCTCCTTGTACACGGCAGCCTGATCGCCTTCTTCATTCTGGCGAACAGCTTCTTCGTGGCCGCCGAGTTTGCGCTGGTCTCCGCGCGTGAGACGCGGATCGAGCAGTTTATTGCGCTCAATCGCCCCGGCGCACGCACGGCGCTGCGGCTCAAGCACAACATCGATGAGTTCCTGCCTGCCGTTCAGTTTGGCGTTACGCTGGCGAGCCTCGCTCTGGGCGGCATTGGCGAGCATGCACTGGCGGACCTGGTGACGGATGAGCTGGGGCGCATCCCGCATTTTTCGAGCCACGTGACGCTGTACTCGCATGCGATCTCGGTCGTGGTGGCGTTTGCGGTGATCACTTACTTCGAGGTCCTGCTCGGCGAGCTGGTGCCGAAGTCGCTGGCACTGCAGCGGGCAGAGCGGCTGGCGCTGGCGGTTGCGGGGCCGATGGAGGTCTTCATCCGCATCACGCGGCCCGCGGTGAAGGTGATGAACTTCTCCGCGACGCAGGTGCTGCGGGTGTTTCGCGCGCCGCTGCGGGGCGAGAGCGCGGCGCACTCGCCGGAAGAGCTGAAGCTGATGGCCACGGCGACCCGCCGCATGGGTCTGCTTCCCCCTTTCCAGGAGGAGATGATCCATCGCGCGATCGAGCTGAACAACGTGACGGCGAGCGAGATCATGACGCCGCGGGGGAAGATCTTCTCGCTACCGGCGGACATGCTGCTGGAGCAGGCGAGCGCGAAGATCGTCGAGGAGCAGCACTCGCGTGTGCCGGTGTACGACGCGGCCCGCGGGCGCGAGGCGATCATCGGGGTCGTGTACTCGAAGGATGTGTCGCGGCTGATGCACTTCCGCGGTGTGGCCCGGCCAGTGGCTTCGATGCGGCGTGAGGCGGCGGTGGCCTCTGGCGATGTGAATCTGCGGCAGGTGATGCGCGAGGTGTTGGTGGTGCCGGAGACCAAGCCCGCGCTGGAGCTGCTGGAGGAGTTCCAGGAGCGGCGGCGGCAGATCGCTATCGTAGTAGACGAGTTTGGCTCCACGCTGGGCATGGTGACGATGGAGGATGTGCTGGAGCAGATCGTCGGAGAGATGGAGGACGAGTTCGACACCAGCCGTACCTTGCAGGTGGCTGCTTCCGGTGGCGGACTGATGGTGGAAGGCTCGGCCAGCCTGCGCGATCTTGCAACGCAGCTAGGATGGAAGCTGCCTCGCGAGGCGGGAGTGGAGACGTTGGCAGGATTCCTGCTCGAGAAGCTTGGGCACATCCCGAAGGTGGGCGAGCGCGTGGACTTTGGCGGACGCTGCTTTGCGGTGATGGAGATGGACGGCATGCGCATCGCTCGGGTGCGCGTGGATACCGCGACCCCGAAGTTGAAGCCAAAGGCAGCGCAGAGCCCGGCGAATGTCGCGTAGATCGATCTTCGAGGGCGGGAGCCGGGCCAAGTTCCCACAACCCGGTCACTCCCTCCTCACGCTAGACTCAAGCGAGTGAGTCAGAAGTCCCCATCACCAGCCTGGACGACAGCCAGGAGCATCCTGATGCGTGTCGTGACGACACTGCCCGTGCTGTGGCTGGTGGTCACGATTGTCTTCCTGCTGATTCACCTTGTGCCCGGTGATCCTATCGTGCAGATGCTGGGCGACGGAGCGAGCGCGGGCGACGTCGAGAGCCTGCGGCACAGCTTTGGCTTCGACCAGCCTCTGCACACGCAGTATTGGCTGTACTGGCGCGGCATTCTGCACGGAGACTTCGGCCGCTCGCTGCGGTTGCATGACTCGGTACTGCATCTTGTACTGCAGCGTTACCCGTACACACTGGCGCTGACGGTGGCTGGGATGTTGATCGGGGCGGCGCTTGCGATTCCTGCTGGCGTCGCTTCGGCGCGTATGCGGAATCGCTGGCCGGACCGCACGCTGGGGGTTGCGAGTCTGTTCGGGCTCTCGTTTCCCAACTTCGCACTCGGCCCCATCCTGATCGTTGTGTTCTCCATCGGGCTGGGATGGCTCCCTGTCTCGGGCGCTGGCGTCGGCGCCGGGCAGTTCCTGGTCCACCTGATCCTGCCTGCCATCACTCTGGGCCTGGGCATGGCGGCGATCCTGACACGCATGGTGCGGACGTCGATGCTTGAAGAACTTTCGCAGGACTACATCCGCACGGCGCGCGCCAAAGGCCTCAGCGAGAGCCGCGTCGTCTACGCGCATGCCCTCCGCAATGCGTTGAATCCGGTGCTTACCGTGATGGGTCTGCAGTTTGGCTCGCTGCTGGCAGGTGCGATCGTGACGGAGACGATCTTCAGCTGGCCGGGCCTCGGGCGGCTGACGCTTTCGGCGATCTCCAACCGCGACTACGCGCTGGTGCAGGGAAGCATCCTTGCGATTGGGCTCACCTACGTCGCGGTAAACCTCATTACTGACTCGCTTTATGCGCTGGCGGATCCACGCATGCGCCGCTGAGGTGGGTCCTATGGTTTTGCCACGTCGTGTTGACGTGCAATCGGGAGAGATCGGCGAATGAAATTCGTAGATGCTGGCGGAATGAAGCGCTTGCTGGCTGCAGGGTTTGTGGGGCTCGCGGCGTATGGGGCCGGCGCACAGATCAGCGTTCCTGCGGCCCCGAATCCGGCCTCCGCCGCGCGTGACTTCAGAGACTCGCGCTACGGCGTCCACCTGGAGGTTCCGGCCGGTTGGACGCTGGCGCGGCGCGATGGGGAGCTCAGTAACTTCCTGCTCGACGTAAAGGGTTCGCCCGCGTCCAGTGTCGTAAGGGCCGCGTCCAGCATGGACTTCAATCCCTTTCCTCACTCCACCTTTGGCGGAGCCCTGCTGTATTTCACGGTGCAGCCGAACTCCGACGAACGGAGCTGCGAGAAGCAGGCGGACGCTTCCGCAGGGAAGAGCGAGGTCGTGGGCATCGGGGGCATGGGATTTACGCATGCTCACGTTGAGCATGGCAGCGAATGTGTGGAAGCCCGCGATGACGTGTACACGGCCTATCGGAAGCACGCCTGCTATCGCTTCGATCTTGAGGTCAACACCTTCTGCTCAGGATCGAGCGGAGCCCAGGAACTGAGCGCGGGCGAGTTGCACGACATTGAAGCTCGGCTCGCCGGAATCCTGTCGACCGTGACGTTCTCGTGGGAAAAATCCGGGGCACAAGAGGTGCCGGTATCGGATGCTCCTGTGTCACCGCGGACTCCACTGAAGAGTTCGCTTCCCGACGCTGCCAAGGGGCCAGGTACGGACCTCTAGCCGACTTCGCGGGGGGGGCGCTAGATCGCTAGATCGAGAAGTTCCGCGGTGGCCTGCCCCTTGTCGATGTTGAGCCAGGCCATCGCAATCGGCAGGGAGAACCGTCTGGGGCCGCAACTCCCGGGGTTCAGGTAGATCACGCCGTTGCGTTCGCGAATCTCCGGCTGGTGAGAGTGGCCGAAGATGACGACGCCTACCTGCGCGGCCTCCGGCTTGATGTCCAGATCGGCGATCGAGTGCAGCATGTAGATCAGGGTTCCGCCGAGTTCGATCACTTCCGTCGCGGGCAGGAGAGCGCAGGCGCCGCGGGTGTCGACATTGCCTCGGATGGCTGTCACCGGTGCAATCTCCCGCAGCGCGTCGAGGATGCGGATGTCTCCCACATCGCCGGCATGAAGGATGTGCTCTGCGCCCTGAACGGTCTGGAGCACCTGCGGTCGCAGCAGGCCATGGGTGTCTGAGAGAACGGCGATACGCATCAGTGGCTCCCTTTCTTCAACGTAGCCTGAAGCTGGGGACGTCGTCGTCTCACTGCATAGGAGAAAGCGTACGTCGTCAGCCCGACCCTACTCCAGCCGGGTACGCGGATCGAGGGCATCGCGGAGCCCGTCGCCGACGAGATTGAACGCGAGGACGCAAAGTGCGACGAACGCGGCCGGAAAGACAACAAGGTACGGCGCATCAAAGAGATGCGAGCGGGCGTCGTTGAGCATCGAGCCCCAGGTGGCCGTGGGCGGCTGAACGCCCAGCCCCAGGAAGCTGAGGGTGGCTTCAGCGAGGACGGCCGCCGCCATGCCGACAGCTGCTTGGACCAGGAGCGGTTGCAGGATGTTCGGCAGGATGTGCCGGAGGAGGAGACGCAGATCCGAAGCTCCGAGAGATCTGGCTGCTGCCACGAACTCTCGTTCTTTCATCGACATGACCTGCGCCCGGACGAGACGGGCGTAATTTACCCAGCCAGCCAGAGCAAGGGCCAGAATCAGGTTTTCGAGTCCGGGGCCCATGAACGCAACGAAGGCGATCGCGAGCAGGATCCCGGGAAGAGCGAGGAAGACGTTGGACAGGTACACGTTGATGACTGTGTCGATCCAACCGCCGTAAAAGCCGGCGAGGGCCCCCAGGAGAAGTCCTGCTCCCAGCGAAAGCCCAACGACGGACACTGCGACCGTCAGGGAGACGCGGGCGCCGTAGAGCGATCGCGAGAGGACGTCACGGCCAAGCTCGTCGGTTCCGAAGAGGTGCTGCGCTGAAGGGCTTTGCAGGCGAGCGTCCAGGTTCAGCGCGGCGGGATCGTGCGGAGCAATCCAGGGCGCCAGGAGAGCCATTGCCAGGAAGGCCGCCAGCAGAAAAAAGCCGGCCGCCGCCATGGGGTGACGTGCGATTCGATAGCGGTGTCTATCTGCTTTCGACGCGTCGTGCGAAGTTTGCATCCAACGGAAGATGGTGTCCATTCCTTGTCCCATCATAGAGCGCCGTAAAGGGAACTGTGGCGTATCCAGACGTTTGATTTGACTGCAACATGTTGGAAACTATTGGTTTGAGCGAGTAGAATCAAGACACCCTCAAACCAAAACACTTAGCTCAATCGCCCCGAAAAGAGCACCGAATGAGCGCGCGGCGATCAAAAAACGGGAGTCTTCACGAATGAAGTTGGAAGGATCTACGGCGGTCGTCTGCGGTGCGGGCGGCTTCATTGGTGGTCACCTGGTCAAGAGCCTTCTGGCAAGTGGGATTAAGGTCCTGCGGGCAGTCGATGTCAAGCCGCTGGACGAGTGGTATCAGGTTACGGAGGGCGTGGAAAATCTCTCCATCGATCTCAAGGAGATCGAGAGCTGCAGGGTTGCGGTCAAGGGAGTTGACCTGGTGTACCAGCTCGCCGCCGATATGGGCGGCATGGGCTTTATCGAGAACAACAAAGCGCTTTGTATGCTCAGCGTTCTCACCAACACCCATATGCTGATGGCGGCGAAAGACGCTGGTGTAAAGCGCTTCTTCTACTCTTCTTCTGCCTGTGTCTACAACGGTGAGAAGCAGACGAGTCCAGATGTGATTCCGCTGAAAGAAAGCGATGCCTATCCGGCGCTCCCGGAAGACGGCTATGGCTGGGAGAAGCTGTTCAGCGAACGTATGTGCAGGCATTTCGAAGAGGACTTCGGCCTCGTCTGCCGCGTCGCGCGCTATCACAACGTGTATGGTCCGCACGGCACCTGGGATGGCGGTCGTGAGAAGGCGCCCGCAGCTATCTGCCGCAAGGTTATTGAGGCAAAGCTGAGCGGGAAGCACGAGATTACGATCTGGGGCAACGGCGAGCAGACGCGCAGCTTCATGTATATCGACGACTGCACGCTGGGATCGCAGATGATCATGAGCAGCGATATCGACGAACCCATCAACCTGGGCTCGAACGAGCTGGTGACGATCAATCAGCTTGTGGATATCGCCGAAGATATTGCAGGGATCAAACTGAATCGTCGCTATGATCTCTCCGCTCCGAAGGGTGTGAACGGCCGCAACAGCGATAACACGCTTATTGTGGACAGGTTGAGTTGGCAACCATCCATCCGGCTGCGCGATGGGCTCGAAAGGACGTATCGCTGGATCGAAGCCGAGATCAAGGCGAGAGACGCCCGGGGGAACTAAAGAATGCTGCGTAGAAAAAAGACGCGCACGACAATCCTGGGCGTTGAGTTTTTCTCAGGGACGGTAGAGCAGGCGGTGGCTACCATCGAGCAAGGCGGCCTCCTCGTCGTTCCCGCCGCACCCGCGCTGAAGAACCTGACGCACGATCGCGTCTATCGTGAGGCTCTTCTGGGGGCCGATCTTGCGATCACCGATTCGGCATTCATGGTCATGATCTGGAATTTTCTGCAAGGAGACAATCTCCAGCGGCTATCCGGGTTGCAGTACCAGCGCTATCTGCTGGACCAGCAGAGCGTTCGCGATCCGGGGAATACCGTGTGGGTGATGGCTAACAAGCCCAGCGCGAAGCGGAATCTCGAATACCTTGCCACCGTCGGAATCAGTGTCCCGGAAGAGTGCGTTTACACGGCGCCTATGTATGGAGAGCACGACGCGATTGAAGATCAGGAGCTGGTGGATCTCATCGATCGCCTCCGCCCCCATCATGTTGTCATCACGATTGGTGGAGGGTCGCAGGAGAAGCTGGGCTTCTATCTGAAGCAGCATCTCAGCTTTCTCCCTGCGATCCATTGCACCGGAGCGGCTATTGCGTTTCTGAGCGGAGACCAGGTGCACATCCCCGGATGGGCCGATCGCCTGTACATGGGCTGGCTTGTCCGATCGCTCTCGGACCCGATGCGCTTCATCCCGCGGTACTGGGATGCCCGCAAGCTGTTCCAACTGATCGTGCGCTATCGTGAGCGCCTGCCCGCCACCGCCGACTAAGCTTTTCCAACTCCTCGCCCACATTACCTTCGGCTGACTTTTTTGCATGTGCCGCGCGTGGAGTTTGCGGCTCCGGTGTCCAATCAATCATGCTTCGCCTCGGGTCTCTGTTGTGCTCGCTCGCTTGCCTTGCCCTCGCCGGATTGGAAACTTCCGCCGTGGCCCAGCGTTCGCCCACCTCATTGGCAGAGCAGTACCTGTTCCAGTCTGCGAACCAGGAGCGCGCGTCACGGGGACTTCCTCCACTGCGTTGGGACGCTTCTCTGTACCACGCGGCCTATGACCACGCCCGGGAGATGGCGGCCCGCGAGACGATCTCCCACCAGTTTCCAGGGGAGAGCGAACTCGAGGTGCGGGGCCGGTACGAGGGCGCTCGGTTCAGTCTGATTGCGGAGAATGTGGCGATGGCGCCCAGCGTCGCCGTCGTGCACACGGCATGGATGAATTCGCCGGGGCACAGGGCCAATCTGCTTGATCCGCGGGTGGACTCGATCGGGATCAGCGTGCTGCGCCGGGGCAACGAGCTGTATGCCGTGCAGGACTTTGACCGGTCAGTGAAGATGCTCTCTCTGGATGAGCAGGAACAGCGCGTAGCGACGCTCGTGGCGTCAGGCGGAGCGATCGACCTGTTGCCTGCGACAGAAGATGCGCGTCGTACCTGCCAGATGGAGTCAGGCTATGCTGGAGAGCGGCAGCCGTGGTTCGTGATGCGCTACACAGCCGCAGATCTTGAGCACCTTCCGGATGCGTTGCGAGAACGGCTCGGAAGCGGTCGCTATCATCAGGCAGCCATCGGAGCTTGTCCGGCACGCGACACGAAGAACTTCTCCGCATTCAACATCGCGGTTTTGTTGTATCCCTAAAATTGTGATCTTCGCACCTGCAGACGATCGCCGTGGCCTGCACGTTGACCGCGATGGTGCCGATGAGGTTTGCACAGCGAGGGCCTTTGACCCTGCGGCTGTCGTTTGGTATAAAAGAGATCGAGCGGTCGCCCTGACCGCCGCGTTCCAAGCGCGATCCTGAGTAGCTCAATGGCAGAGCATTCGGCTGTTAACCGAAGGGTTGTAGGTTCGAGTCCTACCTCAGGAGCCATAAAATCAATAAGATACAAGCATCATCTCTCCCCGAAAACCTAGAAAAAGACCTCACTGTGGGGACTTTTGTGGGTACCCCAAAGAAATACTGTGGGTAAACGTGGGTATTCCCGAGCAATTGGGAGATGGCGGAATTTCGTATCCAAGATCGGTCCGCCGGCCGGGTTATGGATGTTCTTGCTCACCCGCGAGCACGGAGTCGCTGTTACGGTGGCACTCTCCATACATCTTGTGCCGACCACACCAACAAGGCAGCGTCGGCTTAATCTGACGGAGATGCTCCGCCGGCGTCATCGCCTTGGCCGAGCGGCCTGGCCAATAGCCCGACCAGAAATCCATCGCCCGCGCGGGACCGCTTCGCGTCTGTACCCATTGGAAGCGCGGAGCATCTTCGACAATCGCCTCGCCGGGTAGCGGCTGATAAAGCGGAGTGACGACGTGGCCGATCTTCCGGCAGAGCCTTCGGGTGCGGAGCCAGACCAGATGTTTCGCGACGTACTGCGTGAGCTGGTCGAGAAACTGCGTGTAGTAGTCCGCGTCTTCAACGAATCGAAACTCGGCACTTGAAAACACGCACAGGCCGGGCAGCGGCCTGCCACTGTAGTCAATGGTTTGGTCGCTCCTCGGGTGCGGGTGGACCGCGGTATCGGCGTAGTACGGCTGGTAGCGCGGACTAAGCAGGTAAGCGCGCGGCACGGCGTCCGGCTGCGTGCAGACCATCACCTCGCACGGCGCCGCCATGTTCACTAACAGCGGGTGCGCCCAGTGGCTTTCTGTAGACGCGCCGGGACGAATCGAGCCAGCAGAGATCCATAGCGTGCGCTCGGCCTCGATGTCGCAAAGGATGGAGCGCGCGGCAGCATCGTCTGAATAGGGCTGAATCACACCGCGCCAGGCGGAAACCGTCAGCCCATCGGCTGGCGGCTCCGCCTGGACGAATTGCTGGTAGTCCGGCGTTAGCATCGGCTTTACTTCAGCAACTTCACGCCGACACAGTGGCCGCGCTGCACCGGCGCGGGACGGTACGGGGCCGGCGACGGCGCGACAGCTTGAGTGTGCCGGCAGATTGGCAGCCGGCCCAGGTTGTCCGTGACGACCCCGTCGCGGTGGGTTTCGAGGAAACGGCGGGTGCCGTTGTGGGCAACGCGCACGTCAGCTTGGTTGCCCTTGTCGTCGCGCACGGCAAATCTCTCCGTGCCGGCGTTGATCGCCGCGATGGCCTGCGCCTCGGTGAAGTGTTTCAGCGCGCCGGTGGCGCTGTCCGTGCCCCCGACCGCAGCGATGCTGCCATTTGATGCGTGGGTAATACAACCTAGGTAGATCAAAGTTTTCTCCTTATTGCGGGCTCCCACCGTATACTCGGCGATGGTATGTTCACCCCATCTAACGAAGGGGCGTTACAGGACATCGGCACATGGCTGGAATCGACAGATTTCGTAAGGAGGCTGCCGGATGGGCGAAGTACGTTATCCGTTTGTGAAGCAGATGGTGAAGAAGGTTTTGAGGGACAGTAAGATTGTCGCTGCTCCCGTAGACCTTGTGGCGATTCTGACCAAGCACGGGATTGAATACGAGGAACTGGACGATTTGCCCGACTCAGTTGATGCAATGATCGTCGAAGACGGCGACGGCCAGACCCACGCGATGGTCAACGCAAACCATCACCCTCACCGCCAGCGTTTCTCGCTCGCGCATGAGTTGGGTCACTACTTCTTACATAAGGGTGCTTCGTTCGGAGAATCCGTGAGTATCGATAACCCTCCGTCCGGCGAAGAGATAATCATCAATACAAAATCACCCGAAGAAGCGGAGGCGGATTTCTTCGCGGGGGAATTGTTGGTGCCGCTTGAACTCCTCAAGGCTGAGTCCAACAAGCAAATTCCTCATCTATCCAAGGTTTTTGCCGTCAGCGAGCAGGTCGTCAGTATCGCTGTCAGCCGACATATGAATGCACTTTTCAAATGAGCAGATCTGCCCGGCCCTTGCGTTCTAACTCTTTGGCAAGCTTTTCGATGAATTCCTCTACACCAGCGTTAGCGGGTGGTGCTGCCGACGCTTTGGCTGCTTTCTTCTGATGAAGCCGGGCGGCAATCACATCTAGCGCTCTCTCGGTGTCCTCGCCTCTTCGGTCATGACGTAAACCGCCATGTGAACGCGCCGCCGCCTTCAAACCGTGTTTTGTCGCGCTGACATCGGTGCTTACGTTCATAGTGGCGGATGCTTGGCTGATCGTGACGCGAAAGAGCATTAGCACATTCGCGATATCCGATGGAGGGAGAGCTGTAGGGTGGACATCTCCTCGCTCAATTCTGGACACGAACGCCTCATCCTTGTACAGCCGATTCGCTATTTCAAGTCTGGTAAGTTTTGCTTCGTCGCGAATCGCCTCGATGAATCTTCCAAAGGGTAAGATTTTTGAACCGACAGCCGTACGGCCCTTTTCGATAGCGTCATTCTGAATTTGTGTAGTTAGCCGCGCCTTCAGTCGTTCGAGGCGTTCATTCGGTTCGGGAAGATGTTGACCGAGCAGGCAATCGACCCTTTCGTCAGTCATCTCTAACTCAATCTCCCCTCGGCTAATCAATTGGCGAAGTCCCGAGTTCAGTTCCCTTTCATTCATCTCCGGACACCTCCCTTTCCGTGGCGATTTCGCTTTCTTCCGACTGCTCTAGCGTGATGTTCAGTTTCTTCATGGCGCGTAAGTGTCGTACTCGTGCTGCTGTTTCTTTGATGCCGAGCCATCCGGCGATGTCGGCATATGAGCAATGATCTGCCCGCCACAGCACGATGTTCCGATCCCACTGCGTAAGCGCTTCCAACTTTACCTTAAGCTCGTCTAGCAGCGCCCTATTCAGGCCGGCGCATTCGGTCTTTCCCGGAGGTGGCGCGATCTCCCCGATCTCCTCCAGAGAGACGCTCTGGACGCGACATTGCCTATGAAAGTCGATGGCGCGATTCTTTGCGATTTCAAAAATCCAAGTGGTGAGTTTCGCGTTGCCCAGGCGAAACGTAGAGATCTTCCTATAGGCGCTATACAGAGCGTCGGAGGCGCATTCCTCTGCGTCAAGTTCGGGAACGTTCAACGTGGACGCCAGGTAGTTCGCCACGGGCTGGAGAAGACGCGCGAAGAGACGCTCCCAGGCGGACGTGGACCCGCTCTTCAGCTCCGAGACAAACTGCGGCGAGTTGATATCGTCGAACGACGTGGCAAAGCCCTCTCAAATCTTTAACGTAGGGGCGTTACATCCTGGGTCTACCGGCTGTCCCACTACTCCTATGCGCTCATTGAGCTAGAACGGGTAGCTCTGTGGCGACGCTGGCGGCTTGAGGAATAGGTCGAATCCCATTGCTCTTACTGGCTAGCGGCTTCGGTTTCGCAGGCTTAGTCACGAGCGATTCCAGAGCGTCGCGTTTCGCTTCCATGCGAATGTGGCTGTAGTGCTTGAGCATGTTCCGCGAGACGTGCCCCGCGATATCCATGATCGTCTGCTCGCCAGCGCCGCTCTCAGCGAGATCGGTGATGAGCGTGTGACGGTGATCGTGCCAGCGGCCCGTCACTTTGGAGTTCCGTCGCACTGTATCCCAAGCTGTCTTGAGCGTGGTCACGGGCCGCGTCGGGTCGCTCGGCCTGGGCTTCCCAAAGGGGAAGAGATACCACTCGGGCCGTATCTCTGAGAACACGACCTCGTACCATTCGGCGTATTCAGCCAGCGTCTCGGAGAGTGCCGAGTTGAGGGGAATGGTTCTCCCCTCGCCAGCCTCCGTCTTGCTCTTGCCGACCGTCAGGTATCCCTTCTTGAGGTCTACCTGTGCCCAGGTGAGCTGCTTTAGCTCCGCATCGCGGATACCCGCGTTCAGAGCCAGCATGATTGCCGGGTAGATGTGTGGCGACTTCGACTTCCGAGCCTCAGTCAGCATTCGGTCTTTTTCTTCCGTGCTGTATGCCTTGCCGATGGGTTTGCCCACCTTCAATTTGAGCAGGTTCCGCTTGCGAAGCCGAATCCGCAGCAGGTCCCCCGGATCGCCCATGAGACGCAAGAGGAAGCCAACTTCATCGTTGACAGTCTTTGGGGCCGCACCACCCGCCAGTCGCTCATTTTGATACGAGGTGACGACCGCTTCGTTGCAGTCGATGAACATCCGGCTCCCGATTACGCGGCTGATGTGTCCGACCGCATAGGCAGCGAAGGTTGCAGATTGGGGGTGCCGCAGCTTGTAGGCAATGAGGTATTCATCGGCCAAATCGCTGATCGTCCGAATGCGTTCCTGACGTGTGTCAGTGATGTTGTTGAAGCCCTGTTCAAGTTCGCGTTTACGATTCTGTTCTGCAGTTTTAGCGAGAGTCTTGGAAGGGCTCTTTGTTGATTCCCGGATGCGTCTCCCGGCGAAATAGAACTCGTACCACCAAACATCACCACGAAGAAACAGTGCCATAGCCGGGCCCCTCTTATGCTGTCTTGCGGACGCCCCCGTGTGAACTTTGCGCCTTGGAAGGTGGAATCCTTCCGAGCTCGCGTGTCCCGCCGGAAGGTTGTGATTCCATCCACTGACTTAAATCGTACTCCCCATAGCGCACCAATGTACCCAGCTTGCGAAACTTTGGTCCGCGGCTCTCCAGCCTCCACCGGCGCAGCGTTCCGAGGCTGATGTGAAGCCGCTCCGAGATGTCCTGCTCTGTCAGAAAGTCGTTGTCCATTGATGATTCACCGCGATTGGATTTTTCGTCCTCCCACAGCGTGGCCGTTGTCCATGCTTCTGTCCAATACTTTCTGACTATGGCCGTTTCTCGACAGTCATAGTCTTTGACTATGGCCTCAGTCCTGAGCGTTTGGGAACACTTTCACCCGCAGCGTGTTGACTTTGCAGGTACCCAGGCCGACAATTGCATAACGTTGGGCTTGACTTGTGGCCGCACTTAGCGCATCGACTCTGAGTATGAACGATCACAAGAAAGCGGGCCCCGTAAGATGTCAGACCTCGTAGAGTTAAAGAAACTCAAGAACCTCATTGCGGTCGCAGAAGCAGGAAACATCAGCGTCGCCGCGAAGCGCCTTTATCTCTCGCAGCCCTCCCTCAGCATTCAGATTAAAGACCTTGAAGACGTGATGCAGGTACCCCTACTGGTGCGCGATCATAAGGGCGTTCGTGCGACTCCTGCCGCAGAGATATTGATAACGGGAGGTCGTGAACTTCTGAGGATGCGGGACGAAATGATTGGCATGGCTCGCGCGTTACATCGCGTGACGTTCGTGCCGATGCGACTGGGGTTCTCTTCCTTCGTAGACCATGCGCTGTACGAGATGGTTTGCTCCATCCACACATCGCTCTTTCCGTCGTGCGAGATCAAGCCGAAGAGTGGCGATCCTGTAGACCTTTTGCTCATGCTTGAAAGAGGGGAGATTGACGCTGCATTGGTGACGCTTCCCGCGAGTGGCGCGGGACTCAAGGCATATCCCTTTACGCAGAGTCGGCTCGTAGTGTGCATGAAATCCAACGATCCATTAGCAAAGCTAAAAGAGATAACCCCGGCAGACTTTGGCTCGAAACTTACGATCTTCCGCGACCCCCGACAGCATCCCCAAGCGCACGACCGTTTGATCGAGATGCTGGACGTGGTTGGCATTACAGGCGACGTTGCAAGCACGAACAAGACGCCGCACGATCTTCAATGGATGGTCGAATCGGGAACTGGCTATGCGCTCATCCGGGAGGGTTCGGAGTTGCAGCCAGGACTTGTAACCCGGCCCGTCGCCGGTGTGACGTGGACTGTCGATAGCGCATTGATTGTCGCGAAATCCACTTCGCAGAGAACGATGCCTCACTTGGTGCGTGAGATGCGAAAGAGGTTGCGGCTGCAATCGTCGTTGCCGCAATCGAAGAAGCCCGTTCGCTCGGTTCGTCCCAGAATCGGCGACAGAATTCTTCCTCTTTTCGGCTGAACGTCAGCCATAGTCACAGACTATGGAAAACCCCATTTAGGCCGATTCGGCCATAGGGAATGAGTATTGGACGCGCGCGCACGCGCGGCCTAGTGTCAGGGGCATATCACGACCGTATCGGTCGTTGGAGGTGCCAAATGACACGTATTCGAATCATCATCCCAGCAGCAACGATTGAGCGGACAAAGCTCTACTTGATACGCGGAGCAGCCCTGCTCCTATGTGTATTGATCTTCCCCCTAGCAGCTCATGCCTCGCCATTCGATAGTGGCATTAGCTCCATCCAAACGCTCTTCACCGGGACCGTAGCGAAGGCTGCCAGTCTGATCGCAATTGTGATTGGCGGGTACACATTCGCGCACGGCGAGCCCGGCGCGAAGAAGACGCTTGCGGGCGTTGCAGCCGGCACCGGCATAGCAGTGATGGCAACCAACATCCTCACTTGGCTATGGGGCTCCTAACTTCACCACGGCTGCGAATGTCCTGCACTCCAATTCACTTCACTCCAACGACGTTCTATGCGAGGGGCTTATGCCGGAAACAACTCAGAAGCGCCGCAACCGAGTCTTCAAGAGCCTGCATAAGCCCCTCACCTATATGGGCATCGAACGCACATTATTTTTCATGATTGCCGTGTCGGCAGTTGGGATGTTCAACCTCTTCAATTCGATCATTGGCGGCATCATCGTTTTCATTGGCGGCTGCATCTTCGGCCACTGGGTGACGAACTCAGACCCCGCTTTCCTCAAGATTATTGGACGTTCCGAGAAGTTCAAGCTGCGCTACGACGCCGCGAAACAAAGAGTCCCGAACGTAGAGGTGCGGTAATGCTGAATCTCTCGCGAGTCATCAAGCCGTGGAAGGAAGCGGACGCATTGAGCGCCCACATCAACCTCTATGGATTTTGGACAGAGACAACGTTTCTGACCAAGAGCGGCGACCTCGGCATGGTGCTGAGTGTTACCGGCGTGGACTATGAAAGCCTTGACAACGACGAGCAGCAATACGCGGTGAAGCGTCTCGAATCCGCCCTCAAGTCCTTCGGAGAAGGCTTCCACGTCTATCAATATCTCTTCAAGACGAACCGGCCCGAGATTCCGTTTGCCAGCTACGACGACGCCCTGATAGACGCAGCGATTGATCAGCGTCGGCAATTCTTCGAGTCCAAGCGCGACCGGCTCTATCAGATCGAACTCTTCTATGTGGTCGTGCTCGAAGGTGCGCGGTCGAAGACCGGCATCATGCCCGCTCTCCTGCGTATCCCGCGCGACCCGCAGGGCGGCATCCGCGAACTCAAGGCGCAGTTCACCAGCGACAACATGAAGATTTTGCTGCGGACGCAGATCGACGCCGACCTGATAAAGCTGGAGCAGCGGGTACAGAACTTTACCCGCCAGCTCGCCGACCTCATGCCGATCGAGGTGCAGGGACAACAGGCGCAGTTCAGCTTCTTCCGCCGTCTGCTCAACTTCGATGACTGGCGTATCGCGGGCAAGCCGCAATCGACGCAGTATCTCGACTATCAGGTGGTCAACTCCAACATCGAGGCGGAGCGCGATCACCTCCGCATCGGCGACCATTTCGTCCGCATCCTCACGATGAAAGAGGCCATTGCAGAGACACGGCCTCTGATCCTTGACCGGCTCTTCAAGATTGAGGGCAACTTCTATGTCGTCACCGAGTGGACGCCACTTTCGATGGCAAAGGCCCGGAAAGAAGTGGACAAACGCCGTCGCCATTTCAACATGAGCAAGTCCGGTTTCGTGTCGCAGATGGGCAGCGATCCAGCGAAGACGAACCAGCGCGACGTGCTGATAGATGAGTCGAAGCAGGCCGATATCGAGAACCTTGGCGAGTGCCTGCGGGCGCTCGGCGACGGCCAGACGTTGGGAGATTTCTCGCTTACCGTGGTGCTTTACAGCACTGACCTCCAGACTATCAATCAAGAGATGGGCGAGTTTACCGGGGTGTTCACGAACGCCGATGGTGCGCTCTTCACCGAGACATACAACCAGCTCAATGCGCTGTTTGCGACCGTTCCGGGCAACTACGCCCAGAACCTCCGCAAGATGTACCTGCTCAACTCCAATTACGCCGACCTGTCCTTTCTCTTCACCATCCACCCAGGCGAGAAGACGAACCCGCATCTCCGCTCAGAGTATCTGGCGGTGTTGGAGACAGACAACGCCACGCCGTACTACCTCAACCTGCATAACGGCGAGGTAGCGCACACTCTCATCCTCGGCATGACAGGTTCAGGCAAAAGTTTTCTATGTAATTTTCTTCTCACGAACGCTCAGAAATATCGGCCGCAGACCTACATCTTCGACATCGGCGGCTCGTTCCAGTCGCTCACGGAGATCTTCGGTGGAACGTACCTAAACGTCGGCCAGGAGAGCCGGGACTTCACCATCAACCCGTTCAGTCTGCCGGAGAGCAAGGAGAACCTGCAATTTCTTTTCTCATTCTTCCGTGTGCTCATTGAGGGCAACGACAAGCGTTACCGTCTCGACTTCAAAGAGGAGCGCAAGCTATGGGAAGCGATCGAGCGGATGTATGTTGTCGCGCCGGAGCAGCGGACTCTATCGACGTTCAGCCAGATCATCGGTGAGTTGAAAGAAAGGCTCCACCGTTGGACCAAGGAGGGGCAGTACGGATTCCTCTTCGACAACGTAGAGGACACGCTCAGTTTCTCCAAGTTCCAGACGTTCAACTTCGCCGGCTGGGGCGATGCTCCCGAGGTCTTGGAGCCGCTGCTCTTCTATGTCCTTCACCGGGCCAGCAATGAGATTGCGAACCCCGCGAAGCTGGCGACGTTCAAGACGTTCCTGTTGGACGAGGCTTGGCTCTTCATCAAGAACGAGACCATCCGCTCTTACATCGTCGCGGCTCAGAAGACTTGGCGGAAGCACAACGCGGCGATGATCCTTGCCACGCAGTCCATCAAGGAGCTTGAGGATTCCGGGATGCTGGCGGTTGTCGCCGAGAGCTGCCCGACCAAGATTTTTCTTGCGAATCCCGAGATGAACCGCCAGGTCTACCGCGAGGCGTTCCATCTCAACGACACCGAACTCGACATCATCGCCGACCTCATTCCACCCGGCGAGATGCTGATTCGCAAGGCGCACTCCAGCAAGAAGGTACGGCTCAACGTCGATTCCGTCTCGTACTGGATTGCGACCAACAACGCCCGCGACAACCTGCTCAAGCGGGAGGCCTTCGCAGAGTATGGCATCGCCGAGGGCGTTCGCCAACTCGCTACCACTCACCCGTTCCAACCGCGCCGCTAAGGAGTCCACCCATGAAGCACCTGAAGACAACAGCCATCGCAATCATGCTCGCCACGCTCGGCAGTCTGGCATTGCACGCCCAGACCGCCTCGCGCAACGTCTCCTACCACTCCCAGGACATCGTGCCGATCCGGGCGAAGGTCAAGTACACAACGCTCATCGTTGTCCCAGCCACCGAAAAAATCATGGAGGCCGCGACCGGCGACAAGGACTTCTGGATTGTGGATGTGGTCGGAAACTTCTGCTTCGTTCATCCGGCCAAGCCGGGCATCAGCTCAAATCTTAACCTCATCACGGACAAGGGCAATATCTACAGCTTCACCTTGACTGACATCACCGCATCGGGCGGCGATCCCGATCTCAAGGTCATCATCCAGCCAGCGGATGCTTCCAATATCGTTGCGGCAAATGGACCAGCCCAATACGTTCCAGCCGCCCAGCTTGAACAGGCCCATCAACAGATATCGACGCTTCAGTCACACGTCGGAGCAACCGTCGATGAGTACAAGAGTGCCTACCCACTTGCGTTGAAGTTCGACTATACCTTCAAAACGAATGAGGCCCCCTTCGATATCCAGTCGATCTACCACGACGACAAGTTCACCTATATCAAGACCAATGCACCGGAGAAGTTCAGCGTGTACGAGATGCGGGACGGCAAACCCAACCTCATCAACTACGACCTGCGGGAAGGGACATACATCATCCCGAAGGTGATGGACAACGGCTATGTCGAACTGGGCAAGAAAAAGATGGAATTCACAAGGAAGGGGTAACACAATGGCCGATACCGTCACCGCAGACCCGCAGCTCACAGACCACACTTCGCAGCCCAAAGGCGTGCTGCAGAAGAACCTCAAGATGTTTCTTTATCTCGGGGCAGTCGTTCTCCTCATTCTGGCAACCGTTATCAGTTCCAGAAAGAAGGCCCCCACGGACGCTGAGAAGGCCAAAGGTGCGCCACCGCAGCCTTACGTTCAGGACAACACAGCAAGCAACGTAGACGCCTTGCAGCGTCAGCTAGGGGCCGACAAGCTGAAGGCGGAACAGGACGCTCAACTGGCAGCCGCCACCGGCTCACCAGCGGGCGGTACAGGGGCGCAGCAGACCGCCGCAGCGGGGTATGCCCCTAACGGGCAGCAGAACGGCACCCAGGCGAACGGGCAGCCCCAGCTCACACCGTCGGAACAAGCCGGACAGCAGCTTGCCGCGACGGAGAAGGAGAGGGCGGATGCAGCGCGGTTTTCGTCCAATATCGCCTTTGCCCGAGGGGAGGAGACGGTTGCTCCGGAGCAGAATGCACCGCCGCGGCCTCCGGCGGCGGCGCAGAATCCCTATGCCGCCGCTTTACAGGCGGGCCAGCCTACTGCCTTGACCGCTCCCCGCGCCGCCGGAGAGCAGAAGGCGTCGGGAGATCAGATACCGGCGACGGAGTACAAACGTCCGAGCGAGGCCAATATCGACAATGCCATAGGCCAGCCCTATGTCATCTATGAAGGCCTGACGCTCGATACGGTGTTGATGAATCGGCTTGACGGCGATGCCGTGGGGCCGGTGAAGGTGCTGGTATCGAATCCGGTGTACTCGCACGATCACCAGCACGTCCTCATTCCCGAGGGAACGATCGTGCTGGGCGAGGCCCGCAAGATCGGCGCCGCCGGTTTCGGCCAACAGCGCCGTATCTCCGTCGCTTTCCATCGCCTGTTGATGCCGGACGGATACAGCGTTGACCTCGACCAATTCCACGGCCTCGATCAGATCGGCGAGGAGGGCTTGAAGGATCAGGTCAACAATCACTACCTGCAAATCTTTGGAACGTCGATTGCGCTTGGTGTGATCGCCGGTGCCGCGCAGATCAGCCAGGGCGGGTCGAATCTCACCAGTTCCGGCCCGCAGTCGTTTACGAACGGTGCGGCGTCCAGCGTGTCGCAATCGGCCACCACGATTCTCGACCGGTTCATTCAGATCCCGCCCACGATCACCATCCGGGAGGGACATCGCGTGAAAGTTTATTTTACGCAGGACATGCTGTTGCCAGCCTATGAGAACCATCGTATAGCTCAGTCGTTCTAAGGAGACCAACATGCGTAAAGCCATAGTTATTGTCGTCGCTTTCGTCGCCCTCACCGTCGCCGGATGCAAGAGTAAGCAAGACCAGCTTGTAGAACTCAACGCGCAATTTGATAGCCAGAACGCGCAGTACCAGAAGAATTGCCTACTCGCCCCCGCCGAAGTCATCCAGCGCACACAAGCGGAGTGCAAGGCGCAGCGAGACAAAATGAATCCTCTCGGCAAAAAGATCATTGATCTCCAGAACGATATTGCCGCCTCGAAACGCTAAACGATTCCCATAACCGCCCCTAACCATCCACGCACAACAACCCGAAGGCCCCGACAAGGAGAACCATATGAAGGGACTCTTAACCACAGCTCTGCTTACCCTCTCCACGCTTACAATTCCCGCACACGCACAGATCGGCGCGAGCGTCGTGCTTGACCCCACGCAGTCCGCGCACGCCGTGCAGCAAATCATCCAAGGCAGTCAACTCTATACGACCAACCTCCAAACCCTAACGAACGTCATGGAGACGTACAACCTCGCCCACCGCATGGCAACGGCACCATCCAGCTACTACACCGCTTTCGCTAACATGGGAGAGCAGATGTGGACGCAGGTGACGCGGCCCGCAAACACTTACGGCAACTCTCTTCCGTGGATGAATGCGGCAACGAACGGCAGCGGCGCTGCCTCAGCGAACCAGGGAGCGGGCGTCCAGAGGACGGGGCAAATCTCCGGATATACCTCTCTGAATGCTCAAGGACAACAGGCCATTGCAGCGCAAGGCGCAACCATTGACCTGGGCGATGCGGTGACTTCAACCAGCCTTCAAACGATTGGAACGATTCGCGCGAACTCCACACAGCGCGCAATCGACATCCAGACGCTTGAAACTGCCAGCCACTCCATCGACCCAACCCAACAGACCGAACTAGCTACGTTGCAGCGCATCAACCAGGCGATGCTTTTGCAGCTCCGCACGCAGCAGGAGGCGAGCCAGATGACGCAGGCCCAGAGCTTGCAGCAGATGGTGCAGCAGAAGCAGCAGCAGGACGCATTGAAGATGTCCATGCAAGCGGCTGACGGATACGAGACGAACTACAACAGCCACGTCTCGACTGACACAACAGGCATCACCAAAGCACTGAGCTACTGATCCGCCGGGGGCGATTATGGGAAATCAATTACTCACGTTCATAGCACAACAGTGCGACAGCCTAACCGCAACAATGTCGCCTTCCGTCGATGCAATCGGACTGCACATCGTCCTCTCGCTGGCGACGATCATGATGGTGTGGTTTGGAGTGCAAGAGGCGCTTGCGTCGGCGCAAGGCGGACCTGGATTCAACATGGGGAAGTTTCTCAACTTCTTCATGCTCATCAGCTTCGCTTATATGTTCGTGAAATATTACGACTCCAGCATCCCCGGAATCGGGTACTCGCTTAAAGGCTTTATCAGCCAGGGAACCACCAGTCTCGCGCAGACGATTGGGCAGGATGGCATACAGTCGATGTTCCAATCAATCGACGCGGCGTTAGCCAAGTCCGGCCCCGGTATGGCGATGTTCACCGCGCCATATCTACTCTTCGCTTATATCAGCACCCAAATCGGACTCTCGGTGCTTTCGGCCATCGCTGCCGTCATCCTGGCATACGGCGCAGTTGCGGGAACGATCATCGGTATTCTTGGCCCGATCTTCATTCCATTTCTCATCATCGAGAAGCTGGAATTTCTCTTTTGGGGATGGTTCAAGGCGTACTTGAGTTTCGCTTTCTACAAGGTAGTCGCAGCAGCGACGATGAGTATTCTGGGGCACCTTTTCATCACCTATTACGCCAATCTTACCGACTTCACCAATCCCCTCACTCTCATCAAGAATCTTCCATTGCTCATCGTGCTTGTGGTCGTGAACGTCTTCCTGATTCTCAAGATACCGGCTATTACGGCTTCGATCTTCTCGGGCAGCAGCTCCGGTCACGATGCAGGTATGGGCGCAATCACCGGAGCCATCACAGCCGGAATCATGGGTTAACGGAGATCCCCAATGCCAGTTCAAGAGACGAAATCCCCCGAGATCACCCGCGCAGCGGAACGCTATCTGGAACAGTACGGCGATCCGCTTGTAATGAACACCTATTTGAAGGTCACAATCCTCGTATTGTGCGTCGTCTGCCTGATGCTGGGTACGCTTACCTTCAAGAGCCAGAAGGCGCTCGCCGGCATGAAACCACTCGTCATTCGCATCAACGACGTAGGCCACGCCGATGCTATCGACTATCGCAACTATGAGTACAAGCCGCAGGAGGCAGAGAACAAGTATTACCTCTCGCGGTGGGCCGCGCTTTATTTCCAGCGCAACCGCTACACCATTGAGCGCGACCAGACCCAGGCGCTTTACTTTCTCAATTCGGATGTCCAGCAGGCCGTCATCCGGCAGGAGCAGTTGACCAAGACGATTGCTACCTTCCAGCAGGACAGCACACTCCCGTATGTCGATATCAATATCAAGAGCGTCATACTCGACGATCTACGGGTGTCGCCCTACTCCGCACGCATTGAGTTCGAGAAGGTCTACACGAACGCCAACGATCACACGCAACTAAAGACGGAGCGCTGGACTGCCAGCGTGACCTATGTGTTCGCCGATCACGTTGCGAACGATGCTCTGTCATTCAATCCGCTTGGACTCACTATCGTTCGTTACCGCGCAGACCAGGCGTTTGATTAGGAGCCTGTATGAACCACGACCTGGACCTTCTCATATCGTTTCTCCAACCAATCAAGGAACTCTTGCTTGATGACACGGTGAGCGAGATTATGGGCAATCCGAACGGCCAATGGTGGTTTGAGCGCAAGGGCAGGTTGGAACACGCGGAGGTCATCTTCGATGCGAAGGCGCTCCGCACCGGCCTTGAGGTGATTGCGAACAAACTCAGCCGCAAGTTCGACGAAGCGCACCCGCTATTGAATGCCCAATTGCCGGACGGGAGCCGCCTCGCGGCGGTCCTTCCGCCCGTCGTGCGGCCCAATCCCGCCGTCACCATTCGCAAGTTCTCCAAGGTGCGGTTCACCATCGCCGACCTCATCCAGACCGATGCAATGAGTGTCGAGATAGGCGACATGCTGAGCGGCTATATTGAGGCCGGGAAGACGATTTTGATTAGCGGCGGAACCGGCAGTGGAAAGACAACGCTGCTAAACGCTCTGGCCGATTTCATTCCCGAAGGCGAGCGCATTGTGGTGATCGAAGACACTTCGGAACTGCGTATCGGTAAGCCGAATCTATTGGCGTCCGAGTGCCAGACCGAATCGCACACCGGCGCGGTGAGCTTCAACGATCTATTGAAGGCGGCGCTGCGGTGGAGGCCCGACCGGATCATCCTTGGCGAGGTGCGCGGCGAAGAAGCACGCACGCTGCTCGATTCCTTCAATACCGGCCACGCAGGTTCGATGGCAACAATTCACGCCAGCTCTGCGGTGAAAGCGCTTCGCAGGTTCGGCGAATTGGCGATGCGTTCGCATCAGCAATCGAATCGCGACGACATCTCGGCAGAGATAGCCGAGACAGTTCAGATCGTCGTCCAGGTGGGACGATTCGCCAGAGGCCGGAAGATCAGCGAGATTATCGCGGTGCGCGGATACGATCGCGCCGCAAAGCTATTCCTGTATGACACCATCTTCGATCTTGCAGGAGAGCGCGACAATGAGCGCGACAACCCAATAGTCCACCCAATCAATTCAACCAGCACGAAGAGGGAGAACGTTCATGCCATTGCTTGAGATCACTACCAGCCGCAAAGTCACAGCCACCGTTTCACTTGAGGAGCCCACAGCAAACCTCGTCAATCAATATGCAGCATTCACCCGTGTTGCCGCAGACGATGTGGTGAACAAGGCGCTCGAATATGTCTTCACCAAAGACAAGGACTTCCAGAAGTTCATCGGCTCGCCGAATGATGCAAAGCCGATACATCCGTTGCGTATCAAACGGAATGGCGACGATAGGCCGAAGGGAAAGCCGGGACGCAAACCAGCAACGTCAGTGCCGAGTCCAGCACCAATACCGGTAGCGAATGTGGCGGTTAAGTAAAGTGAATTACCCCCTCCAATCATTTGTGCCGGGATGGAAGCGGTGCTACGCACCGGATGAATTATGACACTCCATCCCTCTGAGGGTCGTGCTGGGAATCCTTACGGATTCTTGAAAGCGACCGAACAACCTCAACAACTTACAGTGCTCAGGAATTCTTGAGAATACCCAGGTATTCCCAAGAATTCGTGACAGATTGAAGGCCAATATGCCCCTTCTCAACGATGACGCGATGGTGGAAAAGGCAGAACAGCGGGCATCCTTTCGGCTCACGAATGTCTCATCGAAACTGAGCCGGAGTGAAGCGGAGCGACTCGATTTACTCGCCAAGAAGCGCGGCCAGCAACGCGGCGAGTTCATTCGCCGGCTCATCCTTGACGAGCTGATACGAGATAGCGGCGCTCCTACCGCAAGTCCTGAGTTGAGCGAGATCGTAGGGGTTCGGCTGATGCTGACGAACCTCCTAAAGCCGCTTGCAACCGGCCTCAAGATTACCCCGGAGGTGTTCGACGGAATCATGGTCGAGGTCAAAAAGCGGAAGACAGCATTAGCCGTTGAAACGAAGCAAGACCTGGAGCGTGCGTGATGGCAAGTCAACAGTGGGGCCGTAAAGAGACGGTCATCTTTCCGCCGCATTCCCCGATCTACACCTATGGCGCGGTGTTCCTCGCATTCGTGCTGACCGGCTGCTTTCTGTATGTCCGTTTCACCTACGGCCAGACGCCCTTGCAGCAGTTCTACACGCCGATCTATGCACGAACGGCGGCAGGTGCAGCCCTCAACAAGAAGGACAAGTACCAACTGCTTTACGTTAGCGACGGCACCAAAATGGGCGCACCTGCCGTTGAAGCCGACGTGCAGCAAGGCACGACTCCGGCACCGGGCGGCAAGCATATTCCGCTTGCGCTTTCGAGCGCGGCGGCAGGGCGTGGACTCCGCGCTCTCTATCGTGGGCCGGAGCAACCGTACCTCGATAAACCACTGCACGAGTACCTGAAGAGCACCGTCTTCGAGGACGAAAAGCTCTGGGACATATACAAACTCCCGCTTCTTTTTGGCTTCCTCACTTTGCTTGCACAGCTCCCGTTTTCCATTCGGAAAGACATCAAACGCCGGAAGCAGATGAAGTACGGACGGCTGCTCAAAGGGCCAGTGATGCTCACGCCCAAGGAGTTCAATGAGACCGTCCAGGGCGACGGTGTCGGCTTCAAAACAACCGAAGCCAAAGAGATGATGCGGATACCACGACAGGCCGAAGCCCAGCACATCGAACTCATGGGCGACACAGGCGCCGGCAAGACCAGTCTCATCATGCAGATACTCCGGCAGATTCAAGCCAGGGGTGAAATGGCTATCGTCTATGACCCCGCTTGCGAGTTCATCCAGAGGTTCTACGACGCCACGCGCGGGGACATTGTGCTCAATCCTTTGGATGCCCGCTGCCCCTACTGGGGGCCGTCCGAGGAGCTTCGTCGCAAGGCCGAAGCCAAGGCTATTGCCGCCTCGCTCTACCAGCCGACCAGCGACAAGAAGGGTGAGTTTTTCACCGAGACGCCACAGAAAATCTTTGCCCATCTGCTCACGTTTGGACCGACGCCGACTCAGTTGGTCGCATGGCTATCCAACCCGGATGAGATCGACAAACGTGTACTCGGAACGGAGATGCAGGCCATGATTGCGAAGGGCGCGCAGCAGCAGCGCAACGGTGTGCTTGCCTCGCTCGGACTGGTAGCAGACAGCCTACGGATGCTGCCCACCAAAGACCAGGCGAAGACGACATGGAGCGCTACAGAGTGGGCCGAGACACGCAAGGGTTGGATCTTCATTACCTCCAGCGCGACCGAGCGCGAAGCCTTGCGCCCGCTTCACAGCCTTTGGATCGACCTGTTGGTTCTGCGACTCTTGACCGCGCCGCAAGGCACCCAGAAGCCAGTTTGGTTTGTATTGGACGAGCTGGCGAGCTTGCAGCGTCTCCCTCAGCTCCACACAGCCATTACCGAGAACCGGAAGAGCCAGAATCCTCTCGTCCTGGGCTTCCAAGGCAAGGCCCAGCTTGAGGTCATCTACGGCCACTTGGCCGAGGTTATGCTCTCGCAGCCCGCCACCAAAATCTTCTTGAAAACCACTGAGCCGAAGGCGGCGGAATGGGTGTCGAACGCCATCGGCAAGATCGAAATCGAGCGCATGAAAGAGACACACTTCGACGGCACACGTTCCGGCAAGAACTTCACTTTGGACCGTCAGGTTGAACCGCTGGTCATGGACTCGGAAATCTCCGGCCTTGAGAATCGCCATGCCTTTCTCAAGCTGGGAAACAACGTCGCCCGCTTCCATTTCGAGTACATGGACTTGCCTCAGAGGACTCGCGGTTTCATAGCCCGCGATATGGAAGATGATGCGCTTGGCTTCGATCCAATCACTCTTGTCCCGAAGGCTCAGACGCCCAGCGAGCCGACGATTGACCTTGAAGCCGACGTGCCAGCAGGGAAGAAAATTGTCTCTCCGAAGGTCGAAGATGCCGTCCTGCCGGTGCCCGAAGAGCCGACCGAAGAGGAGCTTGCCGAGGCGGGAACTGACCCGGATACCCCCGTGGACTCCAGTGAGGTCGAGAGCGACCAAGAACTCCAGGCAGCGGTTGACTTCGTCGGGCGTTAGAGGGCCGTATGCTTACCATCTCGAAGCCTATCAGCTCCGGCCAAGCACAGACCTACCACGCCAAAGAGTTCACCTCCGCCGAGCAGAACTACTGGAAGCAGGGCGACACCATTCTCGGAGAGTGGCAGGGGCAGTTGGCCGAGAAATACGGCCTTGCCGGAGCCATTGACGCCCAGCACTTCGCCCGCCTCAGTGAAGGCCAGAACCCTCATACCGCCGAGCAGTTGGTCCAGCATCGCAAGGCGCAGGAGTACACCACCGCAGACGGAGCTACCGTAAAGCCCGTTGAGCATCGGGCCGGGTGGGATGCGACGTTCTCAGCTCCAAAGTCCGTTTCATTGACCGCTCTGGTAGGAGGCGATGATCGTGTCCGCGAAGCCCACCGGCAGGCTGTGACCATCGCCTTGACGGAGTTGGAGCGTTACACGCAGGCACGCATCGGCGGGAACAACCCCGCCGAAACGACGGGCAAGTTCATAGTCGCAAAGTTCGAGCATGACACCGCCCGTCCCGTTGACGGCTACGCCGCTCCCCAGCTCCATACCCACGCCGTCATCTTCAATATGACCGAGCGCGGAGACGGCTCTACCCGCGCCCTACAAGAGCGCGGATTCTTCGATAGCCAGCAGTTTGCCACCGCTGTCTACCAATCCGAACTGACCTTCCGGCTCCGCAATCTGGGCTACGAGATTGAGGCCGGAAAGAGTGGTGCTCCCGACGTAAAGGGCTACACCTCCGAGTACCTTGAAGCGTCCAGTCCGCGCCGCCAGCAGATCGAAGAGGCCATCGCACGGAGCGGTTTCAGCGGGCCGGAGGCCGCGCAGATCGCCGCCCATAACACCCGAGACCGGAAGGAAATCCATACTCCCTCTGAAGTTCTTGCCGCTCACAGGCAGATTGCGGCCGAGTTCGGCAATCAGGCAGATCATGTGGTCGCAGAGGCCAGGGAAAAGGCTGAAGGACTGGCACAGAATCGTGTGCCGGATGCGCCCCAGCGGGCGCAGGAAGCAGTCAGCTTTGCCAAAGATCGCAGCTTCGAGCGTGAGGCCGTCACCGACGAGCGGGACATTATGCGCGACGCCTTGCGGCGCGGCATGGGCGACCTCACCTATGACCAGGTGCGGACGAACTTCGATCAAAGGCACGGCAGCGGTGAGTTCCAAATCGTTGACGGCCAGAAGCATGAAACAGGGCGGCAGTTCACCACCCGCGAGACCATCGCTGCGGAGCTGGCGACGGTAGGACATATGCAACGAGGCCAGAATACCGTCGAACCAGTCCTGCAAAAAGAACAAGCTGCAGCCCATGCCAACAGCCGCGAACTTCTCAATCCGGCGCAGCGGAAAGCCATCGAGGAGGTGCTGTCTTCCCATGACCGCGTCCACGGTTTGCAGGGCCTCGCAGGGTCAGGTAAGACCAGTACGCTGTCCTCCATCCGGGAAGGAGCAGAGAGGAACGGCTACGCCGTGGAGGGTTTCGCTCCCACCAGCCGAGCCACCGCCCAGCTACGAGAGGCAGGGATCTCAGCGGACACTCTGCAAGGTTTTCTTGCACGCGGAGGCCAGGAGCAGACGAAGGGCGACCCCGACCGTAGACACCTTTATATGGTCGATGAGTCCAGTCTCGCCAGCACCCGCCAGATGCAGAGCTTTATGGAAAAGATTGGGCCGCAAGACAGGGTGTTGCTCGTGGGAGACACCCGCCAGCATCAAGGCGTAGACGCCGGCAAGCCCTTCGAGCAGATGCAGCAGGCCGGGATGCAGACCGCTCAGCTTGACCAGATCATGCGCCAGAAAGACCCGGAATTGCTTCGCGTCGTTGAGCACTTTGCCAAGAACGAAACGGCGATGGGCGTCAGTCTCTTGCAGCAGCAGGGGCGAGTGACCGAGATCCAGGACAACGCCCAGCGCATTGAGGCTATTGCCAAGGACTATGCCGCCAAGCCGGAGAACACGCTCGTCGTCTCGCCCGATAACGCCAGCCGCCGCGACATCAACGATGCCATCCGCAACGAGCTAAAAAGCTCCGGCATTGTCTCCGGAGACGACCGCCGGATGGATGTTTTGACACAGCGATCGGAGCTTACCAGTGTCGATAGAGAGTGGGCAGCCAACTATCAGCAGGGTGACATTCTTTACTACATGCGTGGCAGCAAGGAGCATGGGATCGAGCCACGCTCGTATGCCACGGTGGCCGCCATCGACGCCGCAGCCAACCGGATTACAGTCTGCAAAGACGACGGGAAGCAGGTCATCTACGACCCGGAACGCTTGAGCGGGATCACCGCATACCGCGAGATCAGCCGCGATTTCGCCCAGGGCGACCGCATCCAGTTCACGTCCACAAACCGCGAACTGGGTGTCTCCAATCGTGATCTTGGAACCATTGACCGGATCGACGGCAAGCAGATCGACGTGAAGATGGACGGCGAGAAAGAGCGCAGCGTCAGCTTCGATTCGGCCAAGATGCGGCACTTCGACCACGGCTACACCGTAACCTCTCACAGCTCCCAAGGGCTGACTACTGATCGCGTATTGGTGAACATGGACACCACCGTTCACCCGGAACTCATAAATACTCGTTTCGCTTATGTCTCCGTCTCCCGTGCGTCACAGGACGCACGGATTTACACCAATGATGCCGGAACCCTTGGCGAACGCCTCAGTACGGACGTGACCAAGACCTCGGCGATAGACCTTCAAAGAGCGTCGGTCGAACCGACCGCCAACCAGCACGCCCCGAACAAGGAGCCACCAATGACCAACAGCAGAGAGCACCCGCAAGATGATCTACGCCGTGAGCCATCTACCGAGGCGATGGTTTCGCTCCCCGAAATCATTCATCACGAAGCCGAAGTTGATGCTCGGCACTATGCGCCCATCGAAGCAGCTTTGCCCAAGGAAACGGAAGGGTACGAATGGAAGCGGGAGACAGGCGACATCGAGAGCTATAAGCACGATCAGACAGGAGGTTGGCTGCATATCGACCCACAAAGCAATTTCTACGACAGGGAAGCCCAGCCGATTAGCCGAGAGAATGCCCTTGAGCACGCGGCACACGAGCCGTCCCATGCGGTAGCCGACAGTCTCAACGTGCAGCCCGGCAGCAGCGATCAAGGCAACGATCAGGGGATCGGTCTGTGACCGTAGCCGGTCCGGTTCTGGATCATCCTGCACAATACCCGGCATGGGTTGATGATTCGGACATAAATAGAAACGGCCCCCGATGAAGGGGGCCGTCTCAAACTGCCATGCGCCTCTTGATTATCCCTACACTCGTGGAGACCATTGCTGGCGGGTGACCGGCACCACGGCTTTCGCCGCTGCATTTATATGCCGTTATTCATACGATGCACCTTGGCGCAACGAAGGCGCAAGCGAAAACCGACGGGACAGCCCAAAATGGACCCAGCGCCCGCTACTGCTTCCGGATCACCGCCGCCTCTTGACAGGCGCGCTACGCTGAAAGAGTGATCGATACTTCTTCACTGACGGACGAGCAGAAGGCGAGCGCAGATTTCGCGTTCCACCATCAGCGCATGATGGACAGGTTGACTACGCCCGATTTCATCGATGCGCTCTGCGTTCACGAGGCAGCCCATGTCATCTACAACGAGCGCAGGGGCCCTTGCTTCTATAACGTGCTGAAGACACGAATCACCTGCGATAGCCAGACCGGAATATGGGGCGGCCAGTTTGGCGCTATTGAGCAGCATGAGCCCTTCTGTTGGGATGGGAATCACAGCACGTTTGAGCATTGGCTTATGGGAGACGCACAAGCAGGCGCGGCGGGTTCCGTTGCAGCGCAGAGGCTATACCCAGCCTTGGACGATCACGGAGAAGAAGGAGACAGGCGAAAGTTCTTAGCTCTTTGCGAACAACTGAAAGAGCATCCCTACGCGCCGAGAGTCCACGTTGATATGTTCTGGGCCGTAGCAAAGGACATCGTGAGACGCCAGCTCGATAGCGAACCAACGCTCATGCAGCGTATACATGAGAAGGCGGTCGAGTTGAGGCCGCGACTCGGCTTCTGACAGATATGGCAATAAACGGAGGCGTCTAAGTGAGTGTAGAGGTTTCAGAATTTATAAATGTGCGTCAGAAGCTCAACGAGCTCGGAGCCGAGTACCCTACCGACGGAATAGCCCTTCTCCCACTCAACATCTCGACAGCGGAATCCATCGGCGATCTAAAGCAAGCGTCTGAAGCGGCCACGATAAGAAAGCTCCTCCGACAGGCGGACATTCCGGTCAAAGACATCCTAAGCAAAGAGAAGCGACCGCCATATGTGAAGAACAAGTCGAATGACTGGGTATCACCGATAATCTTCGTCTCCGCTACCGTGTGGAACAACAATCCTAAATTGGTATCAGTTGCGTTGAATATCGTGTCGAGCTACATCTATGACGCGTTCAAAGGTGCCACAGGCTCTCGCACTACAAAAATATCCGTTGTGGTGGAAGACCCAAACGGCAAATCAACGCGCATCGACTATGAGGGGCCGTCTGAAGCAGTGAAGGACCTTGCAAAGCTGGTCAGAGAGGCGAAGAAGTGATCGTCACACAGGAAGAGGCAAGCTACATAGAAAAGTTCAATGAGGCCGTGACTCACTTCAGTCATTTCTGTTTCTGCACTATCGACAGTGGTTTGCAGAAGGAAGCATCTGCACAGATTTACGGCTTCTTACAGCAGCTTGCAGAAGACAAGGCCGCTGCCGTGGCTACAGGCGATGAGAGGTGGGCGAACTTTTTGCTCGGCTGTGAATGCCGTCTCAAGGGGATGCGAGCCGAAATCCTGATGTGGGTATTGCTCAAAGAAGAGAAGCCGGATGAAGCATGGCGACTGTTGGTAGATGCACAAGGCTTCACTTCAGACGCGATGAAGTCTGATGACGGTTTCCAGCTTCAACCCTTTATAGATCATCTTGCAAAGATTGAACGAGTAGTCTTCCCGCCGCAAGCATTCATGAGCGCGGGAATGGTGTGCGATCACGAGGAATGCAGTATTTGCCATGGAGACTACGAGGACTGCGACCACATAAAGTGTAGACCATATATGGGCGAGTTCTGCACTGTTGAGTTGTTCGGGTGCGAGCCCGATCATGTCGCATTAGTTGATGAGCCAGCAAGCAAACATTGCCGCGTTCATACGGTTTCAACTCCTGAGGGCCGTCGTAGCAAGATGACGCGGCTGGTAGAACCTTACAAAGTGGGCGAAGGGCCGCCAGAAGACGGATCGTTGCTAGCGTCTGCAACAATACTTCACTTGGGACCTGAGAAGGCCTAGTCGAACGGCGATATACCGCCGAAGAATTCCATTGGCCGCCCCCCTATGTGTTGGTCATGCACGACTGCAAAGTGGATGGCGACTAGAGCTTCCATGACTCGCCCTGCATCGTTCCAGCTGCATGTCAATTTACCCGTTCGCTTCCGACAAGGGTGAAGCCCCAATCTTCCAAATCCCTTACCTCGACCGCTGCGTGGAAGAGAGGGCAGCTTTCTTCCGTCATGAGCCTCGTTTGCAACTCCCTCGCGTCTTCCGCAGTGGCAATACCCGCTTCACTCAATTCGTCCACCACTTCCTGTACCGAATCGTAATTCCGCTTCCAGCATCGTGCGCTGGCATTGCTCTCAAAGACCAAGGCACTGATGTTGTCCGGTGCGTTGGGAAATAGGATGAGCGAAATTTGCATAGAGCGCCCTCTGGGTAGTTAGAGTCTTCTTCTCCCCTTGGGGATACCTGTTCACTCTTCATTGCACGAAATCGTCAGCGGCACGTCACACAACGGTTGATCCCAGCCGAAATGCAAACAAATTCATAGCTAGCAGTGGGATGAGGTTTCCTCCCTGTCTGCGGCCCTCCGGTCCTCCGCCACCCTCCTCAGCAGGGAGGCCCAACCTCCCCGCAACGCCCCTCCGACAAGAGCAAAAGCCATCGCAATTTCTCGCGCTCCGCGCCCAGCAAGGAAACCAAGCCTTCTGAGGAGCGCCGCTCCTGGCGCGCGCAAGGCGATGGAAAAAGCTCCGTGCAGCTCCAGGTATTCGCTTCCTCCGGCCTGCGGCTGGCCTGAAGGCCACTTTTCCCACACCTTGCACTTGCCGCCCTCGATGGCGTGGGCCATGGCCAAGGCGTGTCTGGGTACAGACACAGCACAGCCATTCAAAAACGGAGGAACCATGCGCACCACGCAAACCACACCACCAGACACACCCAACCCGTTTACATGGCGGCGATTCGCCGACGTGTACATGGGCGACCACCTTCTTGGAGAAGACACCGCAGACCTCGCCAGCTTGGGCTTTTGCGGCGATACCGTCACCGTCTCCTGCCCCGCCTGCGGGGAGGTTCTTGGGAACGTCCCCGTGGAACTTCTCAGCGATGGGCTGCAAGACCTCACCACAACCCACATCACGCCTGTACTCGATTGGCATTTTGCAAAACAGCATCCCCGTTCCACCTAAACCCCCACGACATAACCCCAAGGAGCAACGACCATGCAGAACTCCCACCGCATCACCCTCAACGACCTATTGAAGCAGGAAGGCCGCAGCTTTGAAGAGATGGCCGAAGCCGTATTGTTCGGCGACGAGAACGCCCTCGCGCTCTGCGATGAGCAATGCGAAGTAGAGCCGGACGGCACCTGTCCGCACGGTTGCCCTTCGTTTCTCCGCGCTGCCGGAATCATCTAGCCCCACGCACCAACCCAACACGACCCAGGAGACGAAACGCCATGATGACCGCAACCTATTCCCCCGAAGACAACAAGCTCAGACTCTATGCTTCCAGCCGTCTCGACGCTGAACTCTATGCACGAGTCAAGACCGCAGGTTTCAAGTGGGCACCCCGGCAAGACCTGTTTGTCGCCCCGATGTGGACACCGGGACGTGAGGATTTATTGCTCGAACTGTGCGGCGAGATCGACGACGAAGATACAAACCTTGTAGACCGTGCCGAGGAGCGCAGCGAACGATTCGCCGAATACAGCGAGAGCCGCACCGAGGATGCAAACCGAGCGCAAAAAACAGTTGCCGCTATTGCGGACGGCATTCCCTTCGGCCAACCCATTCTTATCGGCCATCACTCGGAACGCCGCCACCGGAAAGACATTGAGCGGATCGACAATGGGATGCGCCGCGCCGTCAAGATGTGGGACACCGCGAAGTATTGGACAGATCGCGCCGATGCCGCCGTCCGTCATGCCAAGTACAAGGAGCGTCCCGACGTTCGCGCCCGCCGCATCAAGACGCTGGAAGCCGACAAGCGCAAACAGGAACGCAGGATTGCCGAGTCGCAGAAGTTTCTTAAGATGTGGCAGCGTGAGGCACTGACCCGCGCTCTGGCTCTTGCCATCTCCAACCAAGACCATATCACCGTCTATTACACGAAAGAGAAGTACCCGGCATCCACCTATGAAGGCGCGAATACCCTTTGGGGCGGCTTGGACAAAGGGATTATCAACGAGCAAGAGGCCGCAGTCATCGCCATTCGCGTACACCAGCGCAGCATCGCATTCGTGCAGCGTTGGCTTACTCACTATGAGAACCGCATCGCCTATGAACGGGCGATGCTGGCCGAGGGTGGCGGAACCATCGCCGACAAGACCGGCCCGGAGAAGGGCGGCGCTTGCCGTTGCTGGGCTTCGCCTAGTGGCGGTTGGTCTTACATCCAGAAGGTCAACAAAGTTTCGGTCACTGTACTCGAAAAGCCGCCCTATGGCCCGAACACGTATACCCGCACGATGCCCTTCGACAAACTCTTCGCCGTGATGTCCGCCGCCGAGGTTCAGGCCAAACGCGAGGCTGGCCTTTTGATCGAGTCCGCCTTTGGCGTCGGCTTCACTCTCAACGAGCCATCGCCAGAAGAGCCGAAGGAGCAAGACCCCGAAGCCGCATTGCGCCGCCTCTGGGACGCGCAGGGCGTCTCCCAAGAGCGGCAGGACGAGCTTATCGCCGACTTGACCGCGAAGGCGCAGCCAGGGGCGAAGATTGGCCCCTTCACACTCGGCGGCAAGATCGACTGACCTCCCGCAATCAAACCGTGCGCGTTCCGTTCTTTCGACACCGGAAGAATGGAACGCGCCCAACCCTCCATGAGGAATTATCGAAATGACTTTGCGAGAGCTACAAAAGCACATCAACGCGACCATCGACGCCAACGATAAGGCTGGCAACCAGCGCAATGCAATGCGCGTTTGTGTCCAGATGAAGAGAGACACCAAACGATACCGGCTGCGGCATTTCGAGGTAGACCTTTTCTATCGTGGTCAGCTCGACATTGGATAGAATCACTACGGTGCTTATATCCACGTCTACGAATGCGGCGAGATCAAGCCATGAGCCTATCGACTCCTGCGCGGTTCAAGCCTGAAACGTCACGCCGCCGTCCCACTCGATCCGAACAGGACAATCACAGGACGCGCAGACCATGACCTCGCCATCGTGGGAGTCGTCGGCGAAATGAACGTCGCCACGATGTCCGCAGTTCGTACAGCGATAAACGTAGAGCACTTCGGCAGGAGCGGACATCGTGGGGTTGTCGGACTTCATGGTGTCGCTCCTGATTGCAAGTATCTTACAAAACCTTATTACGCCCGTCTTTCCCATCCCCTAAACGTGCTGTCGCTTTGCGCCAGCGCCGGTTTTGCCCACCCGCCGGGCTAGGACATCCAACCGCAGAGGACCGCGAGACACGCGCTCCATTCCCTTTCCAAAAAAATCCGCCGCGCGGGGAACCCATGAACGGTTTCCCCACGCGGCGGATTTTAACTTTTAACGACAGCCGCAGCTTGCTCGCTTCGCAAGCGCCTTACGCTGAAACCAATTCGCGCCGGCTCTTCGCCGCTTTCGCCGTGGACACCTTGACCGAGGAGACAGGCTTCGCCGGCTTGGGTGAAGTGAGTTTGACCCGCGCCTCCAGGTTCAGCCTGCCGGCGAACTGAATCAGTTTGGTGATGCTGATGCGGGCCAGCTTGCCCCGCAGCAAATTGCTCACGTCCGGCTGGTGCGCCTTGAGCGTCGCCACCAAATACGCTTGCTTGAATCCCTGCTCTTCGATGTGCTGTAGCAACGCTTGCCAAATCTCCGCCTTGATCTTCATCTCCAGCGTCTCCGCAGGAGAGAAGCCCAGATCGTCGAAGAGGTCCCCTTTGGTGACGTGTCCCGGCTTATTGCTTTGGCTTGCGTTTTTCATGTCTCCGCTCCTCCAGAATCCTTTGCTTCACTTGCGACAACCGGCTCGTGGCGGTATTGAGATCCTTGCGCTCGGTCTTGGCGGTGTCTTTTTCAAAGCAGTCCAGCACATAGATGGTGTCTTCGATGCGAGCTAAATACACCATTCTGTACCAGGTCTTTTCGTCGGCGTCTTTCAGCTCGAACACGCCTGCACCGATGGACTGCATGGGCCTGACCGTCAATCTCGCTGGCCGTCCGTGCTGCATCTCGCGTAACGAATTGCCAAAGTCCCATTGGATCGGCTTCGGCCACGACTTCAGCACCTTCCATGAGTCGCCCTCCCAGGAGATCGAAGCGATACGGTTTCGTTCGGGCGGCGGCACACACTCCACTTTATAGTATCCGTACTATAAACGCAAAAGCTGAGACAAACGCTGAGGCCGTGATGCTTTGAGGGCGGAAGTCTCCCCCCTGTCTGCGGCCGCGTGCGCGTCCTCCGCCACCCTCCTCAGCAGGGAGATCCAACCTCCCCGCAACGCCCCTCCGACAAGAGCAAAAACAAAAGCAATTTCTCGCGCTCCGCGCCCAGCAAGGAAACCAAGCCTTCTGAGGAGCGCCGCTCCTGGCGCGCGCAAGGCGATGGAAAAAGCTCCGTGCAGCTCCAGGTATTCGCTTCCTCCGGCCTGCGGCTGGCCTGACGGCCACTTTTCCACACCTTCCATGGGAATGGGCGGCCAACTATCAGGAGGGCGATGTTTTGTACTACACGCGCGGAAGCAAGGAGTTTGGTATTGAATCTCGCAGCTACGCAACCCGATCACACGGGAAAGCGCTCTTGAAAACGCGAACCACCCGCAAAATCACTCGTTGGATGATAATTCAAGAGCGCAGTCGTCCAGAACCGGGGACAGAGACTACGGCATCAGCCTATGACGTTCTTCAGGCTCGCCTTACTTGCGAGATTCCAAAAGACTTAGCTGCCGGCAACGGAGGCAGGGCCGCTAGCACCGATGCTCTAGAATTGAGGCACGGAGAATATCGCTCGCCAATGAGTCTGACGCCATATCACGCCAAATACTTTGCTCACGATTTGACCCGCAAAGCAGTCGTTGGCATAGATCGTCTTTCCATGTCTCTTTTTGATGCTGCGGTAGATCTAAACCCACATCAGATTGAAGCAGCCTTATTTGCCTTGGAGTCTCCATTGTCAAAAGGGGTGATTCTGGCCGACGAGGTGGGCCTCGGAAAGACCATTGAGGCAGGAATCGTCCTATGCCAGCTTTGGGCGGAACGCAGGCGGCGCGTATTGGTGATCTGTCCCGCTTCGCTCCGCAAGCAATGGGCTCTTGAGCTCGAAGAGAAGTTCAACCTGCCAACTCGCGTACTCGATTCAAAGTCGTTTCGCGATGAGGAACGGAAGGGCAAGGCCCCCCTTGCTGAGCAAGCCGTTCTCATCGTGTCTTTCAATTATGCCAACGCCATCCGCCACGAGTTGAAGTCGATTGCATGGGACATCGTCGTGGTGGATGAGGCACATAAACTGCGTAATGCGTATCGCCCCAGCAACAAGGTAGGCCAGGGTATTCGCTGGGCCACGGAAGATTGCCGGAAGCTCCTGCTCACTGCTACACCGCTCCAAAACTCCCTTATGGAGTTGTACGGCCTTTCGACGCTGATTGATGAGCACCTGTTCGGCGACATCAATGCATTCCGGAGTCAATACGTGAATGCGGGCAGCAGCATTACGGATTTGAGGCAGCGCCTCTCCGAGTTTTGCAAACGCACTCTGCGGAATCAGGTCACAGAGTTCATTCGCTACACCGAACGGCGGACGATTACGCGACCGTTCTCGCCAAGCGACGATGAACATGCGCTGTATGAAGCCGTGTCCGCGTTTCTCCAGCGCTCTGACAGCTACGCCCTTCCACAGCGCCAGAGGCATCTCACCGCACTCATCCTTCGTAAACTGCTGGCATCGTCATCGTTAGCGATTGCCGGCACACTCGATACGCTGCGCCTCCGCCTTGTGACTCTTCCGGACGGACAGTCTGGGGACGCTCCGCAACTTGTCGAAGCAATCATCGAGAGCGAAGAGATGGAGGATGACCTGCTTGACGAGATTCTCGCCGAAGAAGAGGAGAGTCAGACCCCAGAAGTCGCGTCCGTTAGCATAGACCGCCAAAAGCTTCGTGAAGAAATTGAGATTCTTCGGCACCTCGGCGTGCGGGCTCGAAAGATCGGAGTTGACTCCAAGACGAGGACGCTTTTGCAAGCATTGAACATCGGCTTCGAGCAAATGGCTAAGACCGGCGCTGCACGCAAGGCACTCATTTTCACGGAATCACGTCGCACCCAGGAATACTTGAAAACCTTCTTGGAGGCCAATGGCTACCAGGGACAGGTGGTCTCCTTCAACGGCACCAACAGTGGCCCAGAAGCAACGGCGATATATGAGCATTGGGTTGACAAGAATCGTGACACCGGCCGAGTTTCCGGATCTCGGGGTGTAGATGTCCGGACGGCTCTGATCGAACACTTCCGTGATGAAGCAACAATTTTGCTCGCGACGGAGGCTGCGGCAGAAGGGATCAACCTGCAATTCTGTTCTTTGGTCATCAACTATGACCTACCCTGGAATCCACAGCGCATCGAGCAAAGGATCGGTCGGTGCCATCGGTACGGTCAGAAACATGACGTAGTGGTCATTAACTTTCTCAACGAGCGCAATGATGTGGACCGCCGGGTACTCGAACTCCTAAGCGAGAAATTCAATCTGTTCAACGGTGTCTTCGGAGCTTCTGACGAAGTGCTCGGAGCAATCGAGTCCGGCGTGGATTTTGAGAAGAGAATCCTCGCGATTTACCAGGAGTGCAGGACGCCCGAGCAGATCGAAGCTGCCTTTCGCAAGCTGCAAGACGAGATGGACGAGCAAATCCGGACACGTATGGACGATACTCGCCGGAAGCTGTTCGAATCCTTCGATGAGGATGTACATCATCGGCTACGCATTCAGCTAGCCGATGCGAAAGCCCAACTCGACCGCGTTGGGCGGCGCTTTTGGGTTCTGACGCAATTCATTCTCGCGGAGCGTGCCCGCTTTGACGATGCTGCTCTCGCCTTCGACTTGAACCGTCCTCCGCACGGAGGCATTGGAGCGGGCCGTTACCACCTGATCTCAAAGTTGCAGCCTCATGCCGATGACGGCGGCGAAGATGTCAGCCGCTTCCTCTACCGTCTCTCTCATCCCCTCGGCCAGTATGTTATGGATGACGGTAAAGCGCAGCATACGCCCCCATCTTGCCTCGTATTTGACTCGACAAACCATCCGACACGCCTCCATACGGTTGAGGCTCTGCGCGGAAGAAGCGGATTCCTTACTCTCGTTCGGCTTCAGATCGACTCCTATGAGCGCGAGGAGCATTTGCTATTCTCCGGCTTCGAGGATGATGGCGCGTCCCTTGACCACGAAACGATGGAGAAGCTCTTCGGCTGCGCAGCTCGCGTCGAGGACAAGGGCATCTCGCCGACGGTGCAACAACGGCTTGAAGCAGAGGCCGACCGTCACGCCAAGGCCACGGTAAGCCGTTCCTTGGAGCAGAACAGCGTCCACTTCAATAAGGCGAGGGAAAAGCTAGAGAAATGGGCCGATGACATGGTTTTGTCGGCGGAGAAGGCCCTGCTTGACACCAAAGAACAGATCAAGGCACTGCGGCGTCAGTCGCGCCAAGCGGTCACCCTTGAAGAACAGCACACGGTTTTGGAGAAGATCCAAAAGCTAGAGCGCCAGCAGCGCCGCCAGAGGCAGGAAATCTTTGCCGTGGAGGATGAGATTATGGTGAAGCGCGATGCACTGATTGAATCGTTGGAAAAGCGGCTAGCGCAGCAGACCCACTCGGAAACCTTATTTACCATCCGTTGGACGGTGCAGTAGCGTCCAGGCAGAACTATCACGAACAAGATCCCAGGATGACCACGCAAGATGAGCCAGAAATACGAGAAGCTGAAAACCCTGTTGAAAGAGCTGTTTCAGCTTGACCAGCCCGACTTGGACTTCGGTCTGTACCGGATCATGCACGCCAAGAGCGCCGAGATCACTCAGTTTCTTGATGTGGACCTGTTGCCGCAGGTCAAGCAGGCTTTTGGCCTCTACAAAACTGCGGACAAGGCTGAGTTGGAGAAGGAGCTTGCCAAGGCCATTGAGCAGGCCGTCTCCCTCGGCGCCGACCCTGAATCGCTCCCAAAGGTGAAGGAATTGCGCTCGAAACTCGCCAATGAGGCGGTCGATGTAAGCGCCCTAGAGAGCGAGGTCTACGACCACCTGTTCAGCTTCTTCCGCCGTTACTATTCGGATGGCGATTTCCTGGCTAAGCGCGTCTACAAGCCCGGGGTCTACGCAATTCCTTATGAAGGTGAGGAGGTCACTCTCTACTGGGCAAACCGGGACCAGTATTACATCAAGACCAGTGAGTACCTTCGCGACTATGCCTTCCGCTTACGGCCCAATGATCCACCGAACCCCATGCGTGTTCATTTCCGATTGGTCGATGCGGTAGAGGGCGAGCACGGTAACGTGAAGGCCGCCGAGGGAAAGGAACGAGTCTTCATCCTTGCCGCATCGGGGGAGTCAGGCCATGATTTCCTGACAATCCAAGCTGGTGAGCAGGGGCCAGAGTTGAGCATCGGGTTTCAGTACCGACCTTCCACTTTAGCGGACTGGTCAGACGATGTCCGCGACGGGAAGACCAAACCGCCAACCCAGAAAGACTTGGTTGCCGATGCAACCAATCAAATTCTCGCGATCTCAGACCCCAATCTTAACGTCTGGATAGCTGAGTTGAGTAGGCCTCACATCCCCACAAGTGGGGACGTGAGTGACGGCAGCAGCCTGCAAGCGCATCTTCGCCGTTACGTAGCGCGAAACACTTTTGATTACTTTGTACACAAGGACCTCGGCGGCTTTCTGCGACGCGAGATGGACTTCTACATCAAGAACGAAGTCATGCACCTAGACGACATCCAAGACGAGTCAGCGGCCCGCGTCGAGCAATACCTATCCAAGATTAAGGTCTTGCGTCGGATTGCCGAGAAGATCATCACCTTCCTGGCACAGTTGGAAGACTTCCAAAAAAAGATTTGGCTAAAGAAGAAGTTTGTCGTTGAGACCAACTACTGCATAACGCTTGATCGCATACCGACAGAATTCTATCCAGAGATAGCGGCCAACGAAGCGCAGCGCGAAGAATGGATCAGCCTTTTGGCAATCGACAAAATCGAAGGAGACCTAGTAACAATTGGTTATAGCGTTCCACTGACCACAGAATTTCTAAAGGCGTGTCCAGGATTGTCCATTGATTCAGCACACTTTAGCAGTGACTTTCTTGCGCGTCTAATCTCCTCCTTCAATTCGTTGGATGAGCAAACCGACCAGTTGCTGATTCACTCAAACAACTTTCAGGCAACGAAGCTGATTATGTCCCGCTATAAAGGACAAATCAACACGGTGTACAACGATCCGCCTTACAACACCGAAGCTTCGGAGATTCTCTATAAAAATGGGTACAGGAACTCATCGTGGTGCTCGCTCCTGGAAACCGTGACAGAGAGTTGCTATTCGCTCCTGTCCGAAAAGGGCATTCTTTGTACGACCATCGATGACCAGCAAGTCACCGAACTTACAATGATCATCCGCGAGATTTTCGGCGATGACGAAATGCTAGGAACAGTGGCGGTAAGGTCAAATCCCTCGGGACGGATTACCTTAAGGGGTTTGGCTCAATGCCACGAGTATGCAATTTTCAGCTCGAAGTCAAAAATAGGCTCACTGCAAAAGCTTCCAAGAACCGCCGAGCAACAAGAGCGATTCGATGAGGAGGATGAAGAGGGATCATTCGAGTGGAGGAACTTTCGAAGGGACGGCTCAAGTTCAACCAGGAGAGATAGGCCAAAACAGTTTTTCCCTATCTTCTCAACCGAAGAAGTAGTTCGCATTCCCCAAGTCCAGTGGGACGAAGGAAAAGCAGAGTACAAGATTCTTGAACAGCCGATCGCTAACGAATCGGTCGTTTGGCCTGTTGATTCAGACGGTATTGATCGCTGTTGGCGCTGGGGGATCGATACCGCTCGCAATCGCGTTAGCCAGCTAGCGGTTAGAAGAAACCCACAAGGACTCAAGCAGATATACAACAAGTACAGACCGAATGCGGAAGGTGTGTTGCCCCTCACAATCTGGTCAGACAAGAAGTATTCGGCCACGGAATATGGAACAGGAGTGCTAAAGAATCTGTTTGGTGGCAGGACGCCTTTCGATTTTCCGAAATCTCTGTATGCGACCCGAGACGCCCTCCATGTCGCATCGATTGGCAAATCTGGTGTTGCGCTTGACTGCTTCGCCGGAAGTGGCACTACTGCTCACGCAGTCATCAGTCTCAACAGGGAAGACGGTGGGAAGCGTCGAAATATCTTAATCGAGATGGGCGCGCACTTCGACACAGTCCTTCTTCCTCGGATTAAGAAAGTCGTTTATTCCCCCGATTGGCGAGATGGTGTGCCGACCAGTCAAGCATCCGGCATTTCTCAAATCATCAAGTACGTGAGACTCGAGTCCTATGAAGATGCACTGAACAACCTGCAGACTCGCCTCACGAAAACACAGCAACTTTTGCTCAATGAAGCCGACTCGAAGAAGGCTGGCGGGCTGAAGGAGCAGTACATGCTGAGCTATATGCTTGACGTAGAGACTCGCGGGAGCCAGTCGCTACTCAATATCAGAGCATTTCAAGACCCTACGGCTTACAAGTTGTTGGTGAAGCGTGCAGGCTCCGATGAAAGCCGTGAGACGAACGTGGACCTCCTTGAGACGTTCAACTGGCTGGTTGGGCTGACCGTCGAACACATCTCCGCTCCCATGATCTTCTCTGCCAACCTTGAGCACGACACCGAGAAGCGACTCCGCGTGAAGGGACGAATCAAGCAAGATGATTCTGGCCCATGGTGGTTCCGCACTGTCACGGGCACAGCGCCCGATGGACGGCAGACACTCGTCATCTGGCGGAAGCTCACTGGCGATCCCGAGAAAGACAACCTCGTGCTCGACGAGTGGTTTACGAAGCAGGGCTACTCCACCAAGGACTTTGAGTTCCAACTGATCTATGTGAACGGCGACAACAACCTTGAGAATCTGAAAGCACCGAATGACACTTGGAAGGTGCGCCTCATCGAGGAGGACTTCCACCGTCTGATGTTCGATACGGAGGGCATCTGATGCGTCGCGGACGCCAACCGAAAGCTGCGACGGCCGAATTGTTTCCGACGCGCCGACGCACCACCAACCAGCCCCAGGTGCGATTTGCCGGCAAACTCGTCCTCAACCAATGGCTGCTATCCCTATTCAATGTCGAACGGTTTGAGCAGCTAGCGGAACATCTCCGTAATGAAAAGCTGGAGGGCCTGGACGAGAACAACGTTCACCATTTTCATCATGCGCTCACCGCGCAGCTCTTCAATCTGACCCAACTTCCTACGGAGTTGCTGCTCGAATACGACCAGAATATCGTCGGATACACCCTGCGCCTGAACGACCGCCGCATCACACGCGGCGAAGAGCCTATCACTTGGAAGTACTTCCAATACCTCATGCTTCTCTTTACGGAGATCTATCTCGACCGGTACTTCAGCGACCCGGCGGCACTGCTCCAAGCGATGAATGTGCAGATTGCTCTCTACAACGCTGACAAACTGGATGCCGACCAGATCAAGCCCTTCGATGCGGAAGGGGAGGCATGGTCACAACTGAACAAGCTCGCTTATTGGAGTGCGACGGGCAGCGGTAAGACCCTGCTGATGCATACCAATATCCTCCAGTACCAGTTCTATTTGGATAAGCACAATCGGCGTCGCGACCTGAACCGCATCATCCTGCTCACGCCGAACGAGGGCCTGAGCGAACAGCATCTTAGGGAGTTTGAAACGGCCGGGATACAGGCTGAACTCTTTAATAAAGATGGCAGAAACCTGTTCGCGGGCCATGCGGTAGAAATCCTGGACATCCACAAGCTGAAGGATGAGATGGGTGAAAAGACCATTGCGATCGATTCCTTCGAGGGGAACAATCTGGTTTTGGTGGATGAGGGCCACCGGGGAGCCTCTGCGGGCGAGGAGGGAACATGGATGCGGTTTCGCAACGCTCTTTGTGAGAAGGGATTTTCGTTCGAGTACTCGGCCACTTTTGGCCAGGCTGTAAAGGGCAACCAGCGCCTGACGAACCTTTACGCGAAGAACATTCTCTTCGATTACTCCTATCGCTACTTCTACGGCGATGGGTTTGGCAAAGACTACCAGATTCTGAACCTTGACGAAGAGACGCAGACGAACAATCTGGAACTCTACCTCGTCGCTTGCCTGCTGGCGTTTTTCCAACAACAGAGGCTCTATGCAGAGCAGGCGGCGGCGTACCGGCCTTTCAACATCGACAAGCCGTTGTGGGTCTTCGTTGGGGGAAGCGTCACGGCATCCCTGCGCGTCAAGGATGCTTCGGACATCATTGAGATTTTGCTTTTCCTGAAGCGATATATCTCGGACAGGGCTGGGAGCATCCAGCGCATTGAACGCGTCCTGAATCAAGGTATCGTTACCACCGATGCAAAAGACCTCTTTGCTGGCCGATTCTCCTACCTAAACACACTGGGGCTTTCAGCTACACAGATCTTTGAGGAAACCCTCGCCACCCTGTTTAATGCGCCTGGTGGAGGATTGCTCCACGTCGAGAATATAAAGGGAGCGACCGGCGAGATCGCATTGCACATCGGCGACAATGAGCCCTTTGGCGTCATCAACGTCGGTGACGATGCCAAGTTAGTAAAGCAATGCGAGGAGCGGGGCTTGCAAAGCGGCGAGCGAGAGTTCTCCGGGAGTCTATTTCAGGAGATTAATCAATCCGATTCGACAGTGAACATCCTAATCGGGTCGAAGAAGTTCACTGAAGGTTGGAATAGTTGGCGGGTCAGCACTATGGGCCTGATGAACGTAGGGCAAACAGAGGGCTCGCAGATAATTCAGCTATTTGGGCGCGGTGTGCGCCTGAAGGGCTTTGACATGAGTCTTAAGCGGAGCTCCAAGACTCAGCTTCCAGAAGAAGTGAAGCGCCCAAAGCATATCGGTGTCTTGGAGACGCTTTCGATCTTCGGCATCCGCGCAAACTACATGGCGCAGTTCCGAGACTTCCTTGAAGAGGAGGGACTTCCCGTCAACGATGATCGGCTTGAGTTCCTGTTGCCGATCATCAAGAATCTCGGAACGCAGAAGCTAAAAATCATTCGCTTGAAGAAGACGATCAATGGCGTGAGTACAGAGTTCGGTGATGCGTTCCGCAAGCTTGGTCCCATCCCCACGATGGTTAAGCCAGATCCGGCGAACGACAAGTCAACGGTCTACCTCCAGAAGAATCAGGTGGTCGTCAACTGGTATCCAAAGATTCAGGCCATGAAGTCAAGCGGTGTTCAGGGCGGGGATGGAGACGCAGCCCCCAATCAGACACACCTTACTGCAAAGCATATCGCTTTCCTCGATATGGACCGACTGTACTTCGACCTAGAACGCTTCAAGGCTGAACGTGGCTGGCACAACCTCAACATTACAGCCGAGGGATTGCTCCCACTATTGACCAATCAGAGTTGGTATCAACTTTTGATTCCTGCCGAGGAGTTGGCCTTTGATTCCTTCGAGAAGGTGCAGATGTGGCAGCAGATCGCGCTAACGCTTCTGAAGAAGTACACCGAACACTACTACACTTTCCGCAAGCGGGAGTGGGAGTTGCCTCACCTCGAATACCAGGACTTGTCCGAAGATGACCCAAACTTCCTCGGGTCGAGAGACGAGTCTGGAAGCGGCTATTACCGCTTCCTCATTGAGCGGTCGGAGGAAGAGATCATTGCCAAACTTGAAATCCTTAAGACATCCATCGCAAACGGTTCTCTCCTTCCATGGGAGTTTCAAGGTCTGAAGGCATTGTGGTTTGACCGGCACCTCTACCAACCGCTGCTTTACATGGATAGCAACGTCGTCGAGATCAGCCCCGTCCCGCTCAACAAGGGCGAACGACGATTTGTTGAAGACATCAAGGCGTACCACGACAACTCACATGAATTCTTCGCAAACAAAGAACTGTACCTGCTACGCAACCTCAGCAAGGGCCGGGGCGTCGGCTTCTTTGAAGCCGGCAACTTCCATCCTGACTTTATCGTTTGGCTCCTGGTCGACGGTCAGCAGTATGTGATCTTTGTAGACCCCAAAGGCATCCGAAATCTTGGTCAAACCGATCCCAAGATTCAGTTTCACAGCACTATCAAGGAAATTCAGCACCGTCTCGGTGATTCGAGCGTGCGGTTAGAGTCCTTCATTATCTCTAATACGCCCTCGCATACGATGAGAATGCTTTGGACGATTGACAAGGCGCAGATGCAAGCTTTCCATATTCTTTTTCAAGAGGAAGATAAGGATACCTACATCGAGTCGATGTTGAAGATGGTCGGAGTAGATTGAATGATTCGCCACCTTTCCACACAGAGGTCTAAGGGGCAGTTGATATCAAATAAGCGGTTCTATCTCTTTCTACGTCCAATAATGCAGGTTTACGTAGATCGCTGAAATAGAGCAGGCAGAGTAGGATTCCACTCCGCTCCCTGTGGAGGAGGCTCCTCCCTGTCTCCGGCCCTTCGGTCCTCCGCCACCCACCTCAGCGGGGAGGTCCACCCTCCCCGCAACGCCCCACCGCCAAGAACAAAACGCTAGGGGTTCTGCCCCACGCGCGGCGCAAGGGGTGTCCCGCATAATTTTTCCTTCGTAAAAATCACTCGATTCTCTCGCCCTACGGGTGGGAGATACCCCTCCCCATTGCACCTTGCTACCCCCGCTCTTCGCCAGGAGGCGTTCGGCATGTATGTACCTGCCACTTGCCCATTCACGGCAACAGCAAGGGCAACAGCCCAACAGGAGGAAGCACCCATGAATACCGCCATCGTCACCACCACACCCACCGTTACCCCGTTCATCCAGAACCTTAAACAGCAGCAGCAACAGAAGCCGCAAACCGCGAAAGAGGCCATCGCAGCCAATGTCAAAGCGCTTATCGAGCAGTTGGAAGAGGGACACAGTGAAGGTCTAACCGCCTACCTCATGGCTATGGGCAGGTTCCACAATTACAGCTTTGGAAACATCTTGGAGATTGCGCGGCAGAAGCCGAGCGCAATCCGTGTTGCCGGAATGTATGCGTGGAACCAGCTAGGCCGCAGGGTCAACAAGGGAGAGAAGGGCATCCGCATTTTAGCTCCCATGACAGGCGTTCGTCGCAAGAAGGACGACGAAGCCGCCAAGGATGTTCGGACGCAGAACCAGTCCGTTCTAGTCGGATTCCGTTCCGTGTACGTCTTCGATGTCTCGCAGACGGAAGGCTTGGAGCTTCCAGAGCTTTCCAGCCGCGTCAGTGGCGATGTGGGAGAGCGCATGGAACGGCTGCTCGATTTCGTTGCAGTCCAGGGCATCTTGCTTGAGTACAAGGAGAGCATCGCCCCGGCGTTGGGTGTCAGCTACGGAGGCAAGATCGTTTTGCTTCCCGGCCAGTCCCCAGCGGAGGAGTTCAGCACCCTTGTTCACGAAGTCGCACACGAGATGTTGCACAAGGCCGAGCGGCGCACCGCTACCACCAAGGTAGTGCGTGAGACGGAAGCCGAGGCAATCGCCTTTGTGGTCGGCAGAACCATCGGCCTCGACACAGGCCGGGCATCGGCTGATTATGTTGTCCTCGCGGTTATGTGACGTTCAGCGGTTGAGACCCTGTGAACGCTGGGGATGGCGGTTTTGAAGACAACATAAGTCGAAGGGCT
>NZ_FNVA01000006.1 GCF_900108185.1 Bryocella elongata
TGAGGCTCGTACGCATAGCTCGACCGGTCCACATCCAGCCCGGGGTCCCCAGCGGCAGGTCTTCGGCGCTGGGGTGGAGCAGCTTGCAGGCCCGGCATTCGCTCAGTCCGTGCTCGGCCTGAACGAACGCCACCTCCGCCCTTAGACCGGCAAGCTTCAGCCCGCGGTTCTCATCCTCCAGGCCCTTCAGCCGCTGTGCCTCGGCTACGTCCATCCCACCGTACTTCGGCTTCCAGGCATAGAACGTCGCCGCGCTGATCCCGTGCTCCCGGCACAACTCCGCCGTCTTCACGCCCGCCTCGTGCTGCTTCAAGATCCCGATGATCTGCTCTTCGCTAAACCGACTCTTCTTCATCCTCCGTCCTCCCGTTCCCATTACGAGAGAACTCCAGATCCAACTGGCAGAGTTTGCTGGGGGCAGGTCACAGCCAAGAAAAGCCCGCGAAAGCGGGCTTTTTACTTGGAAAGCTCTCTAGAGAGAGATCCTTTGCCGCGCTAACTCGAGAGACTTCTCTGCCTCGGGGTCTCTCGTATCTCCTCGGCCGAGGCATCCACGATGCTAGCGCCCTCGAAGGTGGCACGTCGCTACTGACCTTGGAGCTCTAAAGAAAACGTTAATTACTTATTTTCAATTGCTTATGCGGCCTGGTGCACCAGCTGCGATGCATGCCTGGTTGACAGTGGATGAGCGCAATAGGCGAAGATAAGGCGAATGTGCGCGCTGACCCTTTCTACCCAAACCCGGCTGCAGGTGGAGTCTGCGCTGGCGCGCAAGGCGCCTTCCGCACTCACTCCTCGGCCGCGGACGATCCGCGAGCGCATGGGGTCAGGCTCAGAGATCCTCGACCATCTGCTGGATGGTGGCTTGCCTGTTGGAGCGGTTTCGGAGTTTGTGGGCATTACGGGGTCGGGCAGGACGACCATGGCACTGGCGTTCGCGGCGGCCATGGCGCAGGAGGCGCGCGTTGCGGCGTGGGTAGATGTCGCCGATGCGTTCGACCCCGCCAGTGCGGCGCTGAACGGCGTGGATCTGGAGCGGCTGCTGTGGGTGCGTTGTGCATGCACGGGCGCTCCTTCAGCGGACAAGGGCGGTGAGGCCATGGCGCCCTCGCGCTCCACTATGCTGCATGCCACGCAACCCCCGTCACCGCTGCGAGGCGGGGGTAGTCCGCATCCGCGTTCGGAGGGCCTGGGGATGCCTGAAGCCATCCAGGCGATGATGCAGGCTCATGGAGGCCTCAACGATCATCAGGAGAGGCGCGAGCGGAAGAAGGTTGGCACACCGGGAATGCCGAACCGCCCGCTATCGCCGGTGCTGGATCGCGAAGAACAGGTACCCACTGACCGACAGCCGCCACGGCGCGAGAAGGTTATCCGTGGCGTGCAGGCGGGCAGAGACAATGCCGGCCGACGAGTCGACATTCAGGCCATGGAGGCAGCGCAGGGTGGTCCGCGTTGCGCGGAGCCGAAGCCGCATCCGCGCAAGAGTCCGGAGACAGCGCAGGTGAAGGCGGCGGTGATGCAGGCTGCTGCGGCCCAGGCAGCTCGAGCTTTAGATCCAGTTCGCCAGACTTCCGGTGCAACGTCCGCTCCTCGTCCCAAGAGGTCGTGGACAGATCTCGATCATGCATTGCGAGTCACTGATCTGTTGTTGCAGGCCGGAGGTTTTGGGCTCATCGTGCTGGACCTGGGAGACACGCCTGCAGAGAGGAGCTGGCGCATCCCGCTGGCGACGTGGTTTCGGTACCGTGCCGCGTGCGAGCGCTCGCGCACGAGCCTGCTATTGCTCACACAGCACCCGTGCGCGCGATCCAGCGCCGAGCTTGTCGTCCGTATGGAGGCCGGCGTGATGGAGTCCGCGGGCAAGGTGCTGACTGGCATGCGCTTCCGCATGGAGATCGAGCGGCAGCGCTTCCAGCACGTGCAAGCGGAGTATGAATCGAACCTCGTTGCCTTTCGCAAGGCACCGCAGCGCGCGGAACCTGGCGAAGCGAAAGGCATGTGGAGAGGACGCGCGTCATGGGCCGTGTAGAGCCGCAATACGTGTGCGTGCATGTGCCTGAGTTCCCGGCGCAGGCACGGCTGCGGGTGCGGCCGGAGCAAGCGCTGGAGCCTGTGGTCATCCTCGAAGGTGAGCCGCCGTTGCAGGAGGTTTGCAGCACGACACGGAAGGCTCGGCAGCTTGCCGTAACGAACGGTATGACGCGTGCGCAGGTGGAGGCGATTTCCGGACTCGTCCTGCTGCAACGTTCCATCGTGGAGGAGCGTGCAACGCGGTCCGCCATGCTGGGCATCGCCGCTGTGTTTACTCCGCGTGTGCAGGTCGTAGATACGCCGGCGAGCCTGACGTGCGTGTTCGACATGGCAGGTTCCGAGCTGCTCTTTGGAGGTGTGCAGGATTCGACCCGATCGATTGCTCGTGCCGTGCGCTCTCTTGGGCTGAGGAGTCATCTTGCGGTCAGCGCCAACTTCCATGCTGCGGTATGTGCCGCTCCCTACGCTCTGCGCGGACCATGCATCCTTGCCCATCATCGTGAGCATGAGCACCTTGGTCGACTTCCTGTTGTGGCCTTACCGCTCACGGAAGAGCAGGCAAAGACCTTCGATCTATGGGGAATCCGCACCCTTGCGGAGCTGGCAGCGCTGCCGGAGACGGATCTGATTACGCGGCTGGGGCAGGAGGGCAAGCGGTTGCGTTCGATGGCGCGCGGAGAATGGCCGCATCTTATGGTGCCCGAGGAGGCGGCATTCACGCTGGAGGAGTTCGTGGAGTTCGATGCCCCGGAAGATCGGCTGGAAGCTCTGCTGTTCGTTGCTGGCCCCATGCTCGATCAACTCATCGCGCGTGCCAAGATGCACGCGCTGTCGCTCGCGTCGGTGACGATCACGCTGCCGCTCGATGGTGGCGGGGAGCACGTGCGCACGCTGAAGCCCGCGCTCCCGCTGGCTGATCGTGCAGTTCTGCTGAAGCTGATGAACCTCGACCTGCAAGCACATCCACCCTCGGCGGCGGTGATGGGCTTGTGGCTTCACGCAGAGCCGGGCAAGCGTGGCAAGGTGCAGATGGGACTCTTCAGCCCGCAGCTTCCAGAGCCGACGCGGCTGGATGTGACGCTCGCGCAGATTGAGGCGATGGTAGGTGAAGGGCGCGTGGGGTCGCCGCGGCTTTCCGATACGCATCGGCCGGACAGCTTCACCATGGAACGCTTCGCTTCGCCCGCGAAGCCTTCGAATATATCAAGGCCGCAGCTTTCGACAGCGCTTCGCCGCGTGCGTGCACCGTTGGGGTTGCGCGTGTGGCTAGACGCTCCTGCTCGCAGGCCGAAGTCGTTCGCTTTCGAGAGCAGGCATTACACGGTCGCAGAAGCCTATGGCCCGTGGCGGCAGAGCGGAGAGTGGTGGAGCGAACGCGTGTGGTCGCGGGAGGAGTGGGATGTGCGCGCGGTGTGCGGCGAGAGCGTGCTGCTCTGCGTGCTTGCGCATGATCTGTTACGGGAGTTCTGGCAGATCGAGGCGTTCTATGACTGAGGGCTATATAGAGCTTCATGCAGCCAGCGCGTTCAGCTTCCTTGAAGGCGCCTCGCAGCCGGAGGATCTTGTGCGGAGGGCCATGGAGTTGAAGATGCCATCCATCGCGGTGCTCGATCGCAACGGCCTCTATGGCTCAGCCCGTGCGCACAGCGCAGCGAAAGAGAACGGAATGCGTGCTCATGTCGGTGCGGAGATCAGCGTGGCGGACCTGGGTTCGCGGCTGACGTTGCCGAAGGCACTGCCGCATCAGCACATAGCCGAGCCTGTGCGACTGCCTCTGCTCTGCACCTCGCGCGTTGGCTACCAGAACCTCTGTCAACTCATTACGCGCTTCAAGATGCGGGAACCGGCGAAGGGCGAAGGCGCGGCCCTGCTGGAGGATGTGCGCGAGTTTCGCGATGGATTGCTCTGCCTCACTGGCGGTGAGGAGGGACCGCTGGCTGCTGCACTTGCTGCCGGAGGGGAAGTCGAAGGGCGCAGATGTGTGGCGCAGCTCACGGAGATCTTCGGCGTACATAACGTCTACGTTGAGCTGCAACGTCATGGCTCGCGGGCAGAGGAGGCTCGCAACCAGGCGGCGATTCGCATTGCGGAGTCGCTGCGCCTGCCGCTACTTGCCGCCAACGGCGTGCGGTATGCCACGCAGGTAGAGCGTGAGGTGCTGGATGTCTTCACCTCTATCCGCCACCATGTCTCGCTCGACGAGGCAGGCCGGTTGTTGCAGGCTAACTCGCAGCGTCATATCCGTACCGCACGAACGATGCGTGGGCTCTTTCACGATCTGCCCGAGGCGATTGAGAACACGGTGTATGTTTCCCAAAGGCTTGAGTTTGAGCTGAATAACCTTGGCTACGAGTTTCCAAGTTACGACACACCGAATGGCGAGCCCATGGAGGTCTTCCTGCGCAAACGAGTTGCGGAAGGCATCAGCGTGCGGTATGGACCGAAGAACGACCCTGAGCTATTGGCGAAGGCGCAGAGGCAAGCGGAGCACGAGCTCGCATTGATCGAGAAGCTCGGCTTCTGCGGCTACTTCCTCATCGTGTGGGATATCGTGCGCTACTGCAAGACGCACGACATCCTCATTCAGGGCCGCGGCAGCGCAGCGAACTCTGTAGTCTGCTATGCGCTGGAGATCACCGCCATCGACCCCGTAGGCATGGATCTGCTCTTCGAGCGCTTCCTCAACGAGAATCGCAAGGAGTGGCCGGATGTCGACCTCGACCTTCCCTCCGGCGACAAGCGTGAGCAGGCCATCCAGTATGTCTACCAGCGTTACGGGCAGCTCGGTGCGGCGATGACCGCGAACGTCATCAGCTATCGCGGCAAGAGCGCGGCGCGTGAGGTCGGCAAAGCGCTGGGCTTCGATGCGGAGACGCTGGCGCGGCTGACGGGACTGATCGGCCACTGGGAGTGGCGCAAGAAAGGTGAGACCATTGGCGACAACTTCGGGCATGCAGGCTTCGATGTGAGTCATTGGCGCATCGCGAAGTATGTGGAGCTGTGCGAACGCTTGCAAGACCTGCCGCGCCACCTCGGGCAGCACTCCGGTGGTATGGTCATCTGCCAGGGGCACCTCAATAAGGTGGTGCCATTGGAGCGTGCGTCCATGCCCGGCCGCAGCGTGGTCCAGTGGGATAAAGAAGACTGTGGCGACCTCGGCCTGGTGAAGATCGACCTCCTCGGCCTTGGCATGATGGCTGTGATGAAGGATTGCCTCACGCTTATTCCCGAGCACTATGGTGTTGGTGTCGATCTTGCGCAGCTTCCACAGGATGATCCCGAGGTCTACGACACGCTGTGCAGGGCGGATACCGTGGGCATGTTCCAGGTGGAGAGCCGTGCACAGATGGCATCGATCCCGCGCAATGCACCACGCAGGTTCTATGACCTCGTCGTGCAGGTGGCAATCATCAGGCCGGGCCCGATCGTAGGCAAGATGATGCACCCCTACATGCGGCGCAGGCAGAAGAAGGAGGCGATTACCTATCCTGTGCCGGAGCTGGAGCCCGTTCTCAAGCGAACGCTCGGCGTACCGCTTTTCCAGGAGCAGTTGTTACGCATCGCGATGGTCGTCGGCAACTTTAATGGCACGGAGGCCGATGAGCTGCGCAAGGCTGTCGGCATGCGGCGAAGCTGGAAGCGTATGCAGGAGCTGATGATGAAGCTTCGCAACGGCATGGCCGCGAACAATATCGCTCCGGAGACACAGGAGCACATCGTGCAGGGCATCCAATCATTCGCACTGTACGGCTTCCCCGAGTCACACGCCGCAAGCTTCGCACTCATCGCGTACGCCTCGGCCTACTTCAAAGTGAAGTATCTCGCCGCCTTCACTGCTGCGATGCTCAACAACCAGCCGATGGGCTTTTACTCCTCTGCCGTTCTGGTGAAGGATGCACAGCGACATGGGCTCAAGGTGCGTTACATCGATGTGCAAACTTCGCAAGAGATATGCATTGTGGAGCATGACGCCGATGGGTCGCTGTCGCTGCGATTGGGTTTGAATTATGTGCGAGGTCTGAAGGTCGCGGTGGCTCAGCAGCTTGTTGCGGTGCGCCGGTGCGGAGGGTTGTTTCGCAACGTGGATGATCTGGCTTTGCGTGTCCCTGCTCTCAACCGCAGCGATCTCGCTCAGCTTGCACGCATTGGCGCGCTTAACTCACTGGGAGGCGTGGAGCATCGCCGCGATGCCATCTGGCAGATCGAGCAGTCATCGCGCCCTGTGGGGCAACTGCTGCGCCAGGCCGCGGCTCATGCTGAAGGCGCCAACCCGCCACTGCGACAAATGAGCACAGGAGAACGGCTAGTGAGTGACTACTCCGGCACTAGCCTCACTACCGGTCCTCATCCCATGGCGTATCGCCGGGCCGAGTTGCGCAGGATGGGCGTGTTCTCTGCGCAGGAGCTTCAGAAGATGCGTGATGGACAGTACGTCACTGCAGCAGGTGCTGTCATCGCACGTCAACGGCCAGGTACCGCGCTGGGCTTCATCTTTCTTTCGATGGAAGATGAGACCGGCATCGCCAACGTCGTCATTCATCCAGACCTCTACGAGCAGCAACGCATGCTTGTTACACGCGGAAAATTTCTCAAGGTCTATGGACGGCTGCAGAACCAGGACACCGTCATCCATGTGAAGGCCGAGTATCTGGAGCTGATGACAACGGAGCCCCTTGATATGAAGTCGCATGATTTTCATTAGGGTTTGCGAGAAAAATTCGCGAGTGGGATGGTTGTTAGTTATTTTGTGGATGCCTTCTTCACGGTCATTGAGGAAAAACATTAGGTGTTTCGGCAATCATCATCGCCGTAAAGCATATCTTCTGTTGGAAGGCTTGCATGAGGCGGGTCCTATCATGCTTTGGGGTCGCGGAGCCTGGGAGCCGCAACCGGAATTCGACGATGTTGAGTGTTGTCTGCGTGGCCGTATCTTGCGGTTTACGCTACGCGGATAATAGCTGAAAGGTGGCCGGACCCTCGCCAGGGCGAGCAGTACACGCAATATGCCACGGCCAACTCGGACGCTCAGCAAACAAGCTCCATCGAGAGAAATACTCCGCCGCCATCCGAAAGTGGCATTCTGAGCGACGTCGCCCATGCCGACGCTGCCATGAGGTCAGCGTGAAGCTTGTCTGTGCGCGGTAGGTCGAGCGCGGGACGGTCTGGTATAGTCACGCCAACAGCCACCATTTCCCAGAGACCCACGAATAGCCTTTTGCAGGAGCGTATCGCCGTGATGCTTCGTCGCACCCTTGTTGCCTTCGCTGGACTTTGTCTTTGCCCCCTGGCGCTTCAGGCGCAGACCCATGGAGCGGGTCACGTTTCGTCGCCGAAGGAGGTGCTCGGCTTCAACATCGGCGATGATTACCAGCTGGCGAACTACACGCAGCTGGTGACGCTCTGGAAGAGGTGGGCGGGCGAGTCGAACCGGATGAAGCTGGAGGAGATCGGTAAGACGGCCGAGGGCCGGACCATGTACATGGTCACGATCTCGTCGCCGGAGAACCTGAAGCACCTGGACCGGTACAAGGAGATCTCGCGCAAGCTCTCGCTCGCGGAGGGGCTGACCGACGATCAGGCGCATGCGCTGGCGGCCGAAGGCAAGGCCGTGGTGTGGATCGACGGTGGTCTGCATGCAGCGGAGACAGAGGGATCGCAGCAGCTGATCGAGACGGTCTATCACCTGCTCTCGAGCAACGACCCCGAGGCGCTGCGGCTGCTTAACGATGACATTGTGCTGGCCGTGCTGGTGAACCCCGACGGCCAGGACATCATGGCGGACTGGTACATGCGCCAGACGGACACCTCGAAGCGCACGTTCATCGGCGTGCCGACGATGTACCACCACTACGCCGGGCACGATAACAATCGCGACTTCATCATGGACAACCTGCCCGAGTCGGAGGCGATCGCGAACCAGCTCTACCGGCAGTGGTATCCGCAGATTGTCTACAACCACCACCAGCTGGGGCCGACGGGCGCGATCGTGTTCGTGCCGCCCTTCCGCGATCCGTTCAACTACGTCTTCGATCCGCAGATCTCGCTGGAGGTGGAGGCCGTGGGCACGGCGATGAACCAACGGCTGGTGGAGCGGGGCATGGGCGGCTCCGCGCAGCGGGCGGGCGCGAACTACTCGACGTGGTGGAACGGAGGGTTGCGCACGGCGCCCTACTTCCACAACCAGATTGGCCTGCTGACGGAGATCATCGGCGCACCCACGCCGATCCCGGTGGAGTTTTCGCCAAGCAAGCAGCTGCCGAATGGCGACTGGCCGCTGCCCATCCCGCCGGGCATGTGGCACTTCCGCCAGTCGATTGACTACGATCTGCAGCTGAACCGCGCGGTGCTGGACTACGCATCGCGCAATCGCGACACGCTGCTCTACGACATCTACCGCATGGGCAAGAGCTCGATCGCCCGCGGCAGCGAGGACTCATGGACGATCTCGCCGAAGGCGATCGAGCGCGCGGTTGCGGCGTCTCGCAAGGCGGACCCGAAGCTGAAGGCGACCTCGGTGGCCGAAACGCTCGGAGCCATGGGTGATCCGACGACGATCCCCGGCAGCTTTTACACGACGGTGCTGCATGATCCGGCGCGGCGCGATCCGCGGGGGTACATCCTCTCCGCGGACCAGCCGGACTTCCCGACGGCCATCCGGTTCCTGAACGCGCTGATCAAGAACGGGGTCACAGTGCAGAAGGCCACGGCGGCCTTCACCGTGGACGGCAAGACCTACCCGGAGGGATCGTACGTGGTGCTGAGCGCGCAGGCGTTTCGGCCCGAGATCCTGGACTTCTTCGAGCCGCAGAACTATCCGAATGACTTCGCGTATCCCGGCGGCCCGCCGAAGCCACCGTATGACATGACGGGCTGGACGCTCGCCATGCAGATGGGCGTGCAGTATGACCGCGTGCTGAATGGCTTCACCGGCCCGTTCACTCCGGTCAAGGATCTGCTGGCATTCCCCGCGGCGAAGGTGGAGGCCGTGGCGCGCCCGGCGGGTTACCTGATCAGCCACCAGAGCAACAACTCGACGATCCTCGAGAACCGGCTGCTGAAGGCGGGACTGCCGCTGTCCTGGATGGAGCAGGAGGAGCACGTTGCAGGCAAGTCACTGGGGACGGGCGCCATCTGGGTGCCGGCGTCGGATGCGGCGAAGGCGATTGTCGAGAAGGCGGCGGATGAGCTGGGGATCGAGGCGCATGGCCTCGAGGAGAAGCCGGCCGGAGCGATGCTGAAGATCAAGCCGGTGCGGGTGGGGCTGGTGGATGTATACGGTGGGATGATTCCGGCGGGCTGGACGCGCTGGCTGCTGGAGCACTACGAGTTTCCATACAAGGTGGTCTATCCGCAGCAACTGGATGCGGGCAGCCTGAAGGACCAGTTCGACGTGCTTGTGTTCCCGAGCTCGGTGTATGGGCTGGATGGTCGCTACTCCAGCATCCCGATGCCGCCGGTGGGCTATGCGATCTCGGGCACGGGGATCGTGCACAGCGAGCCAGCCGCGGCGGATGTACCCGACGCCTACAAGGCGACGACGGGATTCATCACCGCGGACAAGACGATTCCCATGCTGAATCAGTTTGTGGCCGCGGGTGGAACCGTAGTGGCGGAGGGGACCTCCGCTGCGCTGGGTGCCGCGCTGGGGCTGCCGGTGTCGGACCACCTGACGGAGATGGGCGCGGACGGCAAGCTGCATCATCTGCCGGGAGAGAAGTTCTATATTCCCGGTTCGCTGCTGAAGCTGAACATCGACAACACCTCGCCGCTTGCGTACGGGATGCCGAAGCAGGTGGCTCTTTACTACGACAACAACCCGGTGTTCAACCTCGCTCCCGATGCGCAGCATAGCCACACGACGGCGATCGGCTGGTTCAGCGGCACCGATCTGGAACTGAGCGGATGGGCCTGGGGGCAGCAGTACCTCGATGGCGGAAGCCCGTTCGTGACCTCGAAGATCGGGGCAGGGCGGGTGACGCTGCTGGGGACGGACGTGACCTTCCGCGCGCAGCCGGCGGCGACGTTCAAGCTGCTCTTCAATAGTCTGCTGCTGAGCTCAGCGGAGGAAGCCAAGCCCTGATTCAGGGAAATCGTGAAGCCTTGCCTGGCACGAGAGTAGGCCACTGAGAATTCAACCTGTCTGACCCGGTTTGCCGGATGAGGCAGGATGTACACTGCCACGTAACACTTCCCATCTTGCTTCCCTTGTCACGGTTCGTGCTTTCCCAGGCCCCTCTCATGGAATCTACGGCTCCCGCACAAGACCCGGATGATGTGACCTTGCTGCTCCAGGCGTGGTCGCAAGGAGAGCCGCTCGCAGCCGACCGGCTGTTCGAGCGGGTTTATCCGCATCTCCGCTACATTGCTTCGGCTTTGTTTCGAGGGGAACGCAAGGACACGGTGCTGCAACCGACCATCGTGGTGCATGAGCTGTTTCTGAAGCTCATCCGGCAGCGGAAGCTACAGTTTGAAGATCGCCAACACTTTTATGGCTTATGCGCAAAGCTGATGCGGCGGATCCTGATTGACCGTGCGCGCGAACAGCGGCGGCTGAAGCGCGATGGCGGGATTGCGATTGAGCTGGAAGAGCACCTGGCGTGGGTCGATGCGAGGGATGCCGGCTGGATGGACGTGGACCGGGTGCTGATGGAGCTGGAGGCGCTGGATCCGAAGATGTTGCGCATCCTCGAGCTACGGTTCTTCCTGGGCTGCACGGCGACGGAGACTGCGGAATTGACTGGGATCTCGAAGTCCACGGTGGATCGTGCGCTGCGATTTTTGCGCGGATGGCTGTATGAACGGCTACGGCCTCAAGGTGCCTGACCCATTCTTCGCGCGCAACGCGCGATCTTCTGTAGACAAACATGGCTGAGATGGATGACGTTCGCGAATTCCACGAGATTCAGGAACTCTTCGATCTGATGGTGGACCTGCCTTCTGAAGAGCGCGAGCAGCTTCTGAATGTGCGGGGCGTCGGGGGTGCAACTCGGCGGCGGCTGGCGACGATGCTGGAGGGCGCCGAGCTGCCTGAGATGGATGCGGCAGGCGTGGCCGCGGCGACGCATGTGGGACAGAGGGTCGGAGGTTTCCGGCTTGTACAGCTGCTCGGTGCGGGCGGAATGGGCGCGGTGTATCTTGCGGATCGCGTGGGGCAGGGGGAGCCTCGTCGCGTCGCGGTAAAGCTGATGGCTCCGCATGCGGCTGGGCCAGACTTCGTGCGTCGATTCGAACGCGAGCAGCACAACCTGGCGGAGCTGGATCATCCGCACATTGCGCGGCTGATCGAGAGCGGTATCAGCCCGGAGGGCGCGCCCTACCTGGCGATGGAGTATGTCGCGGGTGAGCATATCGATCGCTACTGCGATGCGCAGAGGCTCGGCGTGCGGGAACGCATCGGGTTGCTGGCGCAGGTGTGCGACGCGGTGAGCTACGCACACCGGAACCTGATCCTCCACCTCGACATCAAGCCCTCGAACATCCTGGTGACTCGTGAGGGCAGCGTGAAGCTGCTGGACTTTGGCACCTCGCGGCTGATTGCAGGGGACAGCCTGCTGACGACAGCGGCGATGGCCACGCCAGCGTATGCGAGCCCGGAGCAGCTACGGAATGATTCACTGACAACGGCTTGTGATGTGTATTCGCTGGGCGCGGTGCTCTACACGCTGCTGTGCGGAAGACGCCCGGTGGAGGATACGTCGATCATTGCGCTGATGGAGCGCGTGTTCCGCGAGGAAGAACCTGCCCCGCTGGAAGATGGGATTACCGAAGACGCTGCGGCTTTGCGAGGAGCAACCGCGACGCGGCTGCGGCAGGTGCTGCGTGGAGACCTCTCTACGATTGCAGCGCGATGTCTGCGGTCCCTGCCCGGGCAACGTTACGCGACGGTGGATGCCTTGGCGGACGATCTGCGACGTTACCTGGATGGGCGCGAGGTGCTGGCTCGTCCGCAGACGACAACGTACCGGCTGAGCAAGTTTGCGCGGCGTAACGTGAAGGCGCTTGCGGCGACGATCGCCGTGATGCTGGTGGTGGCGGGTACGCTGGGTTACGCGGCGTGGCGTCAGCACCAGGCGGTGATTCAGGGCGAGCGTGCGCAGCAGATGCAGAGCTTTCTCTATGACCTGTTCCGCATCGCTAACTCCAATTACACAGGCAAGCCCGCGGCTACGGTTCCGGAGTTCCTGGAGCTGGGCGTGAAGATACTTCCGGACTTTATCCATGATCCGGACGACCTCCGGCACGCGCAGCTGGCGCTGGGTGAGTCGATGCTCCATGATGGCGCGCTGGCTCCGGCGGAGCGTACGTTGCTTTCGGTGCGCGACCAGGCGAAGGCCTCGGGAGATTCCTCATCGCAGGCGGAGGCGGATGCCTTTGACGGCCCGCTGGAGGCGCGGCTCGGCCACATGGAGCAGGCCCTGGCGATCTCGCAGGAGGCGCTGGACCTGACGGAGCGGAAGGTCCCGATTCCGGCGCTGCGCGTGTGGGCGGAGCTGGGCTACGCGGAAGTCCGCGAGAATGGCGGAGTTCCTTCAGACCGCAGTCTGCAACTGCTGCGCGATGCTGTGGACACGGCGCGACGGAAGAAGCTATCGGACAGGATCGTGGGTGCTGCGCAGTATGCGCTGGCCAGCGATTTGGAGATCCGGGGACAGCTGGATGAAGCGGATCGGCTGATCCGAGACGACCTGGCGATCTACCTGCGCGAGCCGTATGCGGCGTGCGACCAGTCGAAGATGTACGGCGACCTGGGATTCATTGCCGGGGCGCGCGGTGATGTTGCGGCGAGTGTTCCGCTGTTCCGAAAGGCGTATGACGGAGCCCTCGCCTGCGCGGGACCCGACAACAATTCGACGTTGGTGATTGAGGACTTTCTGGCGGGAGCGATGCTGCATTCGGGCGATGCGCCCGGCGCCGTACGTGTGATGCGGGACGCCCTGCCGCGCTGGAAGAAGTTGGGCAGCGGAGGAACAGACCTTTCGAATGCGCTGTTCTACACGGCGTCGGCGTTGCTCGCGAACCATGAGCTGGCGGAGGCCGAGACAACCGCGAGGGAGCTCATCGAGAACGTGTACCGGTTCTCACCTCCCGGGAGCCACACAGTGGGCTCGTGCGAGAAGACGCTGGCGGAGATCCTGATCGCCGAGGGCAAGGACGAAGAGGCGCTGGCGCACGCACGGACGGCGGACACGGTTCTGACGGCGACTGCGAACTCACCGGCGTTCCAGGCGCAGGCGCAGAAGATGCATGTGGAACGGCTGGCGCTCGAGGCGCGGCTGGGCGATAAGGGAGCGCCGTAGCTCCCTTGGGTGAGGCGCAAGGATCCTGTTCGCACACGATCACCTCGACCACACCCCGGGGGCCCGGGGCACGTGGCTTCGGTGACGTTCAGCTTGATGCCGAAGGCCGGGCTGGCCAACGCCACGACGATCACGAACCAGGCGAACATTTTGTTCGATTCTGACGTGGCGATCGCGACAGGTTGAGTCTTGCGTGCATGGTGCGTACTGCTGGAAGAATTGGCGGATCAGAAGCGATGGCAAAGCGAACAGGCGCTTCGTTTGAAGAGTGATTAGGATGGAGAGCTATCTCGGAGGATGCCTTCTTGAAAGGAGAGCAGCAAAAAGCCCGCGAGTGCGGGCCTTTTGCTGTGACGATGTCTAACTACTCCTTCGCTTCGATCCAAGCGTTGGGCCTACTTCGCTGGTGCGAGTGCAATCTCCAAATGCTTGGTGGCCGCATCGAGAGACTTGATGGTAAAGCTCCGCACCTGGCCAGAGCGAACATCTTCCGTCGACTTGCTCGACGATGTGGCCGACCCGGAGCCGCCGGACTTCCACTTCGAATTGAGCATGGAGCTGAAGGCCGAGAGGTCGACGGCTCCGGTGGTGACTGGAGCTGGTGCCGCAGCAGGAGCAGCGGCGGGCAGCGTGCAAGTCACGAGGATACCTTCGCCGAGTTCGACGCGCGCCACGCCGTTTTCGACCGAGACGACGCGGCCGGTGACGGTGTCGCCCACCGAATGTTCGGCGACGAACTCGTCGAGGCCGGTAGGAACGAGCCCCTTGATGCTGAGACGAAGTTTGCGTCCCGCCTGGTCGATCTCGAGAACCTGCGCTTTGACGATCTCGCCGACGCGGAGAACGTCGGAGGGGTGGTTGAGACGGCGATCTGCGGTGATCTCGCTGATGTGAACCAGCCCCTGAACGCCTTCCGCGACGGTGATGAAGGCACCGAACGGAGTCATGGTGGCGACGGGGCCTTCGACTACCGAGCCGGCCGTCATGCGCTGCGCCGCTTCAACCCAGGGGTCGCCGAGAGTCTGCTTCAGGCCGAGCGAGATGCGGCGGTCTTCGGGAGAGATCGAAAGGATGACCGCTTCGATCACATCACCGACGTTCGCCACCTCGGTCGCTTTGTGAATGCGCTTGGACCAGGACATCTCGGAGAGATGAATGAGGCCTTCCACGCCGGGAGCGATCTCGACGAACGCGCCAAAGTCCGCGATGCGGGTGACGGTGCCACGCACGCGGCCTCCGACGGTGAAGGTCGCAGCCACGTTGTCCCACGGATGCGGCTGAAGCTGCTTGAGGCCGAGCGAAAGGCGGTTGCCCGTTGCGTCGACCTTGAGCACCTGCAGATCGAGCGTCTGGCCGACTTCGAGGATGTCTGCGGGGCTGTTGACGCGGGTCCAGGAGATGTCGCTGATGTGCAGCAGGCCGTCGATGCCGCCGAGATCGATGAAGGCGCCGAAGTCGGTGAGGGAGCGAACCGTGCCGCTGACGATGGCGCCTTCTTGAAGCTCATTGAAGCGCTGGCCCTTCAGGATGGCAGCTTCAGCTTCGGTGACCACGCGGCGGTCGAGCACGACGTCTTCCGCGGCAACATCGAGCTTGGTGATCTTCGCGAGGATCTCCTGCCCGACGAGCTTCTCCATCTCCGCCGCGTCGCGCGTGCCGGTGCGGGAGGCGGGGATGAAGGCGCGCACGCCCACATCGACCGTCAGGCCGCCCTTGACGACGGCAGTAACGGTACCGGTGATGTTGGTGCCGTCGGTGAAGGCCTTCTGCAGCCCGCTCCAGTCCGTGACCTTCGGCGCGCGGAAGAGTGATAGCTGGTAGTAGCCGTCAGGATCGCGGCCCTTGACGGAGACGATCAGGGAATCGCCGGGCTTTGGGGCTTCCGTGGCCTTGGGGAACGCCGTGAGAGCGAGAATGCCCTCGGATTTGAAGCCGATATCGACGAAGACGGACTCGGCGTCGACGGTAACAACAGTGCCCTGGATCTGCCGGCCTTCTTCGCCCAGTCGCCGGTTGCTGGTCTTCTGGTAGGCGGAGAATATATCGGCGAAAGCTTCTTCGGGCTCTTCGGGTTCGGCGAGGACAGGCTGGGTCTGTTCGGGCAGCGTGGTGGAAGCTGCGGGGTCGACGATGGACTCTGGGGTGGTGACTTCGTTTGATTCGGACATGAAAGCGAAACCCTTCAAAGATCAAGCGATCGCGTTGATCTTTCTCAATTCTGGGTCAGGATATCAGGGTGGCGGCCTCAACCCCCGTGGTCCTGCGAGTGGCCGAGAGCTTGATGCGACAAATCGAGTACGCGAATGACACCTGCTCGTGGTCTTGAACCCAAGGGTTTGGCGCTCGCGCGCAGTCACCGCGTGGGCGTGAGTGGGCGGTGGGAGCGGCGGCTGCGATAGGAGACTAAGACGTTGGCACGGGGCGGTCAGCTCGTGGATTGCCTGTGAGGCCTGGCACTAGCATGGTGCAAACCACGGCAGTGAGGGCTAGTAGCGCCGCTGTCGATAACCAGGCACCCGGGATCGCGCGACTCCTGGTCGCGTGGATCAGGTAGGTGCAGATTGCCGGCGTATAGCCGCCGAAGACGGCGGTAGCAATGCTGTATGCGAGTGAGAAGCCTGTGCTGCGAACGTCCGCGGGCATGATCTCTGTGAGGTAGACGACCATGGCGCCGTTATAACTCGCATAGAGGAGAGCCAGCCAGAGTTCGACGCAGAGCAGCCGGGCGAAGGACGGTTGTTGCACCAGCCACGCCATGAAGGGGTATGCGGTGACCAGCGTGAGGACGGTGCAGGCAACGAGCAAAGGTCTGCGCCCAATGCGATCGGAGAGCGAGCCCATCACGGGCAGCATCGCGAAGTTGAGTGCTCCAACGCATAGCGTGACGATGAAGGTGCTCTGCTTATCGAGATGCAGGGCGTTGGCGCCATAGGTGGGCGTGTACGCCGTGATCATGTAGAAGGCAGTTGTGGTCATCGTCGTGAGCATGGTGCCGATGAGCACGATGCGCCAGTTGGCCAGAACGGCTCGCAGGATCTCTGTTGTCGTGAAGCGCTTGCGTTTCGCGAGGAAGCCCGGCGTCTCTTCGAGCGTGCGCCGGATGAAGAACAGAAACGGAATGAGTGCGCACCCGATCCACAACGGCACGCGCCAGCCCCAGGAGTTCATGGCTGCCGGTGGGAGCTTCGCGCTGAGGACAAAACCGAGCAGAGCCGCAAAGACGACGGCGAGCTGCTGGCTGGCGCTCTGCCAACTGACGTAGAAGCCACGCTCGTGCGCAGGAGCGATCTCGGAGAGATAGACGGAGACGCTGCCCAGTTCGGCTCCCGCGGACAGGCCCTGCAGGAGCCGTCCCAGCAGCACAATCACGGGTGCTGCCACACCGATGCGCGCATAGCCGGGCGTGCAGGCGATCGAGAGCGTGCCGAACGCCATGAGTGCGAGCGTAAGCAGTAGCCCCGCACGGCGACCGCGGCGATCTGTGTAGCCACCCAGCACAAGCGCACCGAGCGGCCGCATGAGGAAACCCGCGCCGAAGGTCGCGAGCGACAGCATGAGACCGTTGAAGTCACTCTGGTTGGGAAAGTAAGCCTTTGCGATCGCGGCGGAGAAGTAGCCGAAGATCATGAAGTCATACATCTCCAGGAAGTTTCCGCAGGTCACGCGCAGTACGGTCGCGATGGGAAACTTCCTGTGTTCACTCTCGTTGTTCAAGGCGATCTTCCTTTGCAGCGTCGAAGTTATGGCGTGTGCGCGTGTGCGGGCAAGATGGATAGCTCGACGGACGAAAGGCGTCCGGCATCGTGGAAGACGGTGTTGTCGACGACGAGCATGCGTCGGCTCAACCCCAGAGGTTCGCCGGTGTTCGGGTTTACGTCGAAGCGAGGAAAGTTGCTGCTCGAGATATCGAGCCGGATGCGATGCCCCTTCTTGAAGAGGTTCGCGGTGTCGAAGGGCTTGATGGTGAGCTTGTAGATCTCACCCGGTGTGAGCAGCGTGCGGGTCTTCACGCCATCGCGATAGCTTGCGCGCAGGATGCCATCGGTGAGATTCATATCGAAGCCAGTCGGGAAGTCTTTGCTGGGCGGATAGACGTCAACGAGCTTGGCGGTGAAGTCGGTGTCGACGCCTGTCGAGGAGGCGTAGAGCGTGACGGTGACCGGGCCCGCGATGACCACATCTTCGGGGAGTGGCTCGGTCTCGAAGACGAGCACATCACTGCGTGAATGCAGCGGGAGATACGGTGCACGCGAGCCTGGCATATCCGGGCGCTCGCGCTGATCGTAGGCTCCATCCTTGAGGCGCTTGGATACGCCTCCGCCGATCGATGGCACGGGATGAGCGGGGTCGAACTGAAAGGTGGTCGCGTGCGACTCGGTCGGAGCTGGTGGCTTCGTCGAGAGCAGTCCTTCCGCGTGCAGGTAGAAGTTTGTGGGTCGTGCTGACGGAGGGGGCCAGGCTTGCGCGTTCTGCCAACTGCCGCCGTGTTCGAGACGGCCCTGCGCGTCCTTGTGACCATCGCCGCCGCCCATCAGGAAGTAGCGCACGGGTGCCTCATCTGCGGCAGGCGTATGTACGCCCTTCAGGTAGAAGTCGAACCAGCGGAGATGGAAGTCGATGTCGAAGTCGCTAAGCGCCGCGGTTGGCCCAAAGTCGACATCGCCTGCGTAGGAGACTGCGTCTCCATGATGGGTCCACGGCCCAATCATGAGGCGCTCCGGCGACTTCTTCAGCTTCGAGAGCTGGTGGAAGTTCTCGATCGTGCCGCGCAAATAGATGTCGTACCAGCCCCCGATGTGCAGCATGGGGACGTCGGCGGTCTGGGGATAGTACTTCTCCCACTGCATGCCGAGCGTCTCCCAGTAGGGACCATAGTCGGAGTGCGTGGCTTCGTCGAGGTAATAGCCTTCGTACACCGGTTCGATGGAGAGCGGGCTCTGGCCTTTGCGCAGCGGGAGCGGGGCGTACCAGTCAAACTCATGTTCCTGCGTCAGCATGGACCTGGCGACGGGATTCTTTGTGTCGGCGAGCGCCTGCTCCCATGCCCAGGTAAATTGGCGGCCCATCTCGAAGGCTCCGTCATAGCGCACCGAGTGATCCCAGGCGCTGGACATGCCTCCCATGTTCAGGACGAGGGTGCTCAGGTGCGGCGGGTTGAGCTTGGAGGCGTCAGCCTGCGTATGAGCGGCGTAGGAGGTGCCAAACATGCCCACCTTGCCGTTGCTGTATGGCAAAGCTGCGGCCCACTCGATGGTGTCATAGCCGTCGTAGGCGTCGTAGACGTAGTACTTCTCAAAGACACCGCCCGAGGCGTGGCGTCCGCGCGTGTCCTGCACGATGACGACATAACCGTGCGAGGCGAGGGCCTTCGCAATGGCAATCGTGGCAGGGGCAGCTTTGTCGTAGGGCGTCCGATGCAGCAGCACGGGGAGCTTCACGGAGGTGGGACCGTCAGCGGTGCCGGGGCGGTAGATATCCGTGGCCAGCTTCACGCCATCGCGCGTGACCATCATCACGTCGACCTGACGTGTTACCTCCGGATACGTCGCGGGAGCAAGAGCGCTGGAAGATCGAACTGTATTCGGGGTCTGCGCAACGAACGGCGGTGTGAGCGCGATGCTGCCTGCGAGGACGATCCACCTTGTCCAACGGTGCCGTTGAATGCAGCGCTGTTGTGTCATCAGAAAGCTCCGGCGGACGAGAGGTACACGGCGGCGACCGCTCCATGGCGGGCTAGGGAAGCTGTCGCCAGGGGTGAGGTTAAACCGTGAAGGTGGGAAGCCTTGCTCGTGAGTGTATCGCCAGTGGCCACACGGCTGCTCGGAGAGGAGGAAACGGTCTAAGTGTTGGGGGCTGGATCAAGCGGGAGGGCAGCGATTCACGAGGCGGGACATCTTGGCGAGAAGAACCGAAAATTCGATCGGCTTTGCTTCGAAGTCGTCGCAGCCGACAGCAAAAGCCCGCTCCCGATCACCGTTCATCACATGTGCGGTGAGCGCGATGATCGGAATGCCGGCCGTGCGATCGTCGGCTTTCATGCGCTCCGTCACCGTCCAGCCGTCCATCCCTGGAAGGCTCATGTCCATTAGCACCAGGTCGAAGGCATGGTTCTGCGCCAGCTCGAGGCCGGCCGGCCCGTCCTCCGCGGTCAGTACCAGCCAGCCGCACCGGGCCAGTCGCCGCGAGAGCATGTCACGGTTCCATTCGTTATCTTCCACCAGTAAAACTGTCGGCATACGAAATCGTACCGGCCCACCTCGAATTCATCGACTCAATGATCGTCTACGTTGCGGAAGAGATGAGCCATGCATCAGGAATACACAATCGCGACACGATTGTGGATCAAGAACATCACCATGGGTGATGGACGGGGTGCCACTCTGGACCTAGACTGGGTGAAAAGTGCTGCGACCGTCTGTCGACCCCGACGTCGATCTCTCGCGGCTACCCTTTTCGCGCCGACACAGTTTCTAGAGAGACGTCTGATTGGCCGATAGAAGGGTAACGGTCTTCACAGGAGGACCCTTGTTCGGCATTTTTCCCCAGATCGACCCACCTGAGGCATCGCAGGCCTCTGGTCCACCGCGCGACGCCCGGATATGGCTTGTCGCGTTGTGTGTGCTCGTCTGCGAGGTGATCTCTACCCTCGTCAATAACCAGAGTTACAAGCTCGATGGCGCCTCACTCGTCTGGCTTCCCAACGGCATTGTCATGGGGGCTCTCGTCAGTTCGCGGCGGAAGCAGTGGCCGGCGCTGCTGGGGATTGGCTTCGTCATCGATCTCATGGTCAACGAGATCGTAGGCGGCCCGCTGATCACGGCGCTCACCTTTGCACTCTTCAACTCCATAGAGTGCTTTGTTGGCGCGGTGATGCTCTATCGATTTCTCTACCCGCGCGCTCGCCTCACCGATTGGCATCAGATGCGTGCCTTTCTGCTCTACGGAGTGATGATTGCTCCCGCGATCGCATCTTGTCTTGCGTCGCTCTATCTGTACGTTCACCACGGTATCGCTTTCAGTAAGTCCTGGCGATTCTGGTACGCGGCGGATCTCCTGGGTCTTGCGACAGCGACTCCACTCTATCTCTCGTATCACCACGACCGTTTGTTCACTGGCCGTTCCCGCCGCGAATTGACGGTGCTCTTCGTGGCCCTTTGCCTTGTGTGCGTCGTGGTCTTCGACTTCAGCACGTATCCCACCCTGTGGCTCGTGCTTCTGGTGCTGATGCTGCTTGGCGTTCGCGGGGGATACACCGCCTCGGCGCTGGGGCTGTTGCTGGTGATTGCCATTGGCGGCTATTTCACGATCATTGGTCGCGGCCCCCTCGGAACTTCGATCAGCCACTCGCTGGGATCGCGCATGTTCATCTTCCAGGCCTTTACTGCCGTGACGATGGTTGTGCTTTATCTAACCGAGGTCGCTGTTGCTTCAAACCGGGCTGCACAGGCCGCCCTGCGCAAGAGCGAAGCGCGCTATCGGTCGCTCGCCGACGAGCTTGAACTGCGGGTGGAAGAGAGGACTCTCGATCTGCAGCACGAGATCACGGAACGCGAAGCCGTACAGAACGACCTGGTCCACGCAAAGATCCTCGCGGAAGAAGCTAACCACGCCAAGAGCGCCTTTCTCGCGAACATGAGCCACGAGCTGAGGACTCCCCTCAACGCCATCCTTGGCTACAGCGAGATGCTTGAGGATGATGCCGCCGAAGAAGGCCGCATGCACGTCGTCGAAGACCTCCGCCGCGTCCAGCGCGCAGGCCATCACCTGCTCCACATCATCAACGATGTGCTTGACCTCGCGAAGATCGAGTCGGGAAAGATCGATGTCTTCCCGAAGAAGGTCGAGGTCTCGAGCATCGTCACGGATCTGGTGGGCACGATCGAACCGCTGGCTGCGGCAAATAGCAACGAGCTCCGAATCGAAGTAGAGTCGCCTGCGGCGATCATCGAGATTGACGCCGTGAAGTTCAAGCAGTGCCTGCTGAATCTGCTCAGCAATGCCTGCAAGTTCACCAGGGATGGCACGGTCATCTTGAGGATTCGTGCCAGCAATGATCCCGCCTTGCCAGGCATGAACTGGGAGGTTCAGGACAGTGGTATCGGCATCTCCAAAGCCGACCAGTTGCGCTTGTTCCGGCCCTTTACGCAGGTGGACAACACCTTCACCCGCAGGCACGACGGTACGGGATTGGGTTTGGCGATCTCACAGCGTCTCATTCGCATCATGGGGGGCGACATTACCGTGATATCGGAGGTGGGGAAGGGATCTACCTTCACACTGCATCTTCCCGAGCGGCTCGTGAACCCTGCAACCCCAGCTCCCAGCCCCGTGAAGCACCCGGTCTTCGCCACGGAAGTCGACGCCTGACAGGTTTCAGGACGTAACTGCCGTTTTCGCTTGACAAAGATCGGATTGCGATGCATCATATCGTGTAACGATAAAAGCTGTGGGCCCTGCACGCACATGGGCGGTTCCCCCTCTTGAAGCCACCAGGCTTGAAGGGAACGACCCGCTGCATGATGCGCAGACGTCATTCATTCCATACATTGAGCGGAGGTACGGTATGCAGCTGAAGCCAATCTTCTTTCTGGGTGTTCTCTTGATGGCTTGTTCGAGTGTCTGCGCCCGTGCGCAGATGTCGGTTCATGCCCTGAGCGGTGTCGTGAAGGCAGTCGGCCCCATGGGAATCGATGTCCAGATTGGATCCGACACCACGACGCACTTCAAGCTGGCGCCAGGGGCAAAGGTTGCCGTGAACTTCGACGGCGGCTTGCGTTCCGACTCGGTGGCGGCAAACGAGTTCCATCACGTGGGCGCCTTCATCGTGGTCTATTTCTACGGTTATGGCAGCGATGTAACCGCGGTTGCAGTCAAGGAGCTCAATGCTGGCCCCTATGCGAAGGTTGAGGGCAGAATTACCGACTACGACCGCCGTGGCCACAAGATGACGCTTACGGACGCTGATGGCAAGACGCACTCGTTCACGCTGGCGGACCATCTGATCGTGGATTCAGACGAGGGAGCCGACGATGGACGCAAGTTTTCTCCGCGCAAGGGAGACGACGTGCGTGTGACTTATGCCTCTTCAGGTACGCAGGGAACGGTCTCGTTCATCCACGCGAGCCTGTAGCTCTATCTGGTGCAGCCAGTTGCCGGTGTTGGGCGTAACAGTCCTCGACCGGCGGCTGCTCCTGTCAGCGTGCTGTCTTCCACTGCGAGAGCACCGTTGACGAAGAGTTCCTTGACTCCCACACTCAGCTCCCGCGGATGCAGATAGTCCGCGCGGGGAGCGTATTTTGCAGGATCGAGTACGGCCACGTCGGCGAAGTAGCCGGGACGAAGATACCCGCGATGGTCGAGCTTGTAGATGTCCGCGGTAAGCCCGGTTGAATGGCGGATAAAGCTCTCCAGCGTGATGGTGTGCTTCTCCTGCACGTAAACTTTGTACTTCTGTGTGAAGGTCGCGTACTGGCGCGGATGCCCGTCGGAACCATCGGAGCTGGTGACGACCCAGGGCTGCTTCATGATCAGCTCGACGTCGCTGTCGATCATATTGAAGGAAGCGATGGCAATGCCGGCGCTCTTTCCTGACGCGGAGGTCGACGGAGCAGCAGAAGGGCCGCCCTGCATAATGACGACGGCAGCGTCGACGGCCTTCAGCTTCCATTCCTTCGCCATCGCCTCAAGCGTCTTGCCGGTCCAGGGCTTGCCGGAGGACGTGAGCAGGATGGAAGCCGGGCCGCCGCGACGGCGCAGGTTCTCCACCATCTCGACGCGAATCTTCGCCATCGTTGGCGGGTCTTCGAAGCGCTTGAGCATCGCACCGTAACCGCCATCGATGGCCCAACGCGGAACAAGCGAAGCTTCGAGATCGGAGCCCGAAGCCAGCCAGGGATACTCGTCGGCGGTTACGTCCTGACCCTTGGCGCGCGCGTCGTCTATGAGCTTGACGACCTCGGGCGCCTGCCCCTGCAGGTCGACGCCCAGCGCCTTGAGGTGCGCGAAGTGTACCGGCAGGCCTGCTTCGCGGCCGATCTGCAGCACCTCCCTGATGGAGTTCATCAGACCGACGGTGTAGTCGGACTCGTCGCGCTGATGCGTGTCATACATGCCGCCACGAATGGCGGCCTCGTGTGCCAGGGCGATGACTTCGTCGGTCTTCGCGAAGCTCTGCGGAGCATAGAACAGGCCGGTGGAGAGCCCGAGTGCGCCGTCGCACATGCCCTTGGCGACGAGCAATTTCTCCTTGTCGAGTTCCTCGGGGCTGGGCGCGCGGTCTGCCTGGCCAAGGACGCGTCCGCGGATCGCGCCGAAGCCCACGAAGGGAGCGACGTTGGTGCCGATCTTCTGGCCGACGAGATGATCGATGTCGGCCTTCACGTCGGGGGTGCCATAGCCGTCGACGCCGATGATGATGGTGCTCACGCCCTGCGCAAGCCACGGAGCATTGAGTCTTTTCGTCGCGTCTGCGGAGCGGATGTAGGTGTCCGGATGCGTGTGCGCGTCGATCAGCCCCGGCGCGACGATCATGCCCTTCACGTCGATGACGCGTGCGGCTTTCATCTTCGTCGCGTGGCCCACGTAGACGATCCGGTCACCCTTGAGCGCGACATCGCCGACGAAAGGCTTGCCTTCGCTGCCGTCGTAGATCGTTGCGCCGCGAAGAATCACGTCGGCGGCGTCCGTGCTCTGTGCAGGAAGGCCGAAAGGGGCGATGGCAGCGGTCAGAGATGCGACGGCCAGAACGTGGCGGAGGCACAGCAGGGCATGACGGGGCATGCCAACATCGTAGAGCAAGTCCGGCTATTGCGGCTTCGGGATAGCGGGCGGCAGCAGCTTCTCCGGATGCCTGGCGCGCAGGAACGCGACGAGGTCCTCGATCTCCTCCGGCTTGAGCTGATCGCCAAAGGCCGGCATGCCTTTGCCTCCGTCATGGATCTGGTGGGCAATCTGGTCGGCCTTCAGGCGCTTGCGGACATCAACGATCCTTGGCGCGCGCTCGGTTCCAGCGAGCTGCGCACCGTGGCAGAAGACGCAGCCATGCGTAGCGAAGACTTCCGCACCGCGCCTTGGAGCGTCCGAAGAAGCCTGGGCCGGATGCATCAGTGACGGCAGCAGTGCCACGCTCAGGGCTGGCGCAAGGAACAAGGAAACAACGAGGGTACGGCTTCTGTGCAATGCCACAGTGAGAGTCTTCCTGAATAGCGGGTCGGATGCAAGGCCGCGCGCGAGGCGCAAGCCACACGGCGGTCCAAGAGCTACTGCATCACGCCGTGGCCTGCGACGACGCCAGACAGAGATCCGACCTGCGCAGCCGGTGCGACGGGCTGCCCCGCACCTGTTTCGTGGTGATCGAGATCGTGCACATGCCAGGGCACGCTCTCGTTGGCGATCTCGCGGTGCTTGCGAAGATACTCGAGAGCGAAGGTGCTGGCGGTCGGATCGTCCTTTTGATCGGCAAAGTACGCGGCCTCGACCGAAGCCTTCTCCTTCTGGCCCGTGCGTCGATAGAGGATCGCGAGGTTGTAGTGTGCTGCAAGATCGTCGGGGTCGATGGCCTGAACCTGCAAGTACTCAGCCATAGCCTTGTCGTACTGGTGCATCTGGTAGAACGAGAAGCCGAGCTCACGGTGTGCGTCGCGGGAACGAGGGAACTTGGCTTCGACCATCTGCAGGTGCTTGACCGAGTCTTCGAGATCGCCCTGGTTCCGCTCCACCAGTGCGAGGTAGTAGAGTGCGCGCGAATCGTCCTTCAGTAGGGAGAGCGCCTTGTTGAGGTAAGGCAATCCGTCGTCGTACTTCTCCCAGCCGATGCAGACGATCGCCTGGTTGGTGTAGGCATCAGCGTAGTCGGACCGCAGCTTCGCGACCTGCTGGAAGGCTGCGAGCGAAGCTGCGTACTGCTGCGCGTCGAGCAAGCCGATGCCGTAGTTGTTCCAGCGCATCCACTCGGGGTTCTCGTTCGCCTGCGCGGCTGTGGGGGCGTTCGCCCCGGTGTTCAGCGTGCGGGTGGTTGTGGTCATGTCGATTACGGGCTGAGAGTAGTTCTGGCCCATCGGCATGCTCATGCCGAAGTTGATGAAGTGCTGATCGAAGCGCCGATAACGCACTGTTGCGGTGACGGAGACTGGCCCCCCGGCCTTCGGCATGGTGAAGGCATAGCGGATGAGCTGCGAGCGGCCGGACTGGATGGTGTTGTTGTAGGCGACGACCCGGTTGTCCCATACCTGGTGCAGGGCGTTGATACCGCCTTGAGCATTGATGAGGCGGTTGGTAAAGCTGTGGGCCTCGGGGTCAAGCTCGTTGTCGGGCTGCAGGGCACCGTTCTCGTAGAGGATCTTGCCGGTGGCGTCCTTGACGGTGAAGTCCACGTACATCTCGTACATGTCGCGCTGTTCGGGCACGAGCGAATGCGCGGTGCCCTTGTTCTGGATCACCACATCGACCAGGACGCGCTGGCCTGCGTTGAGGTTGAAGGCATTCTTGCCGAGCGGCGCGATCAGCTCCGGCTGACCTTCTGCGGGAGTCTCGGGCTCGACTGCGAAGATGTCGACGTTGACGACCTGATCCTTGAGAAACTTCACTACTGCGTCGGCCTGATCGTTGTACTTGTAGATCTGCGGGATGAGCATGTTCGCGGCGGCCCAGCGATGGCTGGCGAGCTGATGGTTCTTCGCGCCGTAGTCCGGCAACGTGCCCAGATCCGCGCGCTTCATGTGGCAGGTCTGGCAGGTCGAGACGACGTCCTTGCGATAGAAGGGCAGTGGTGATTCCTTGGAGAAGGATGCATTCTGCCACTCGTCATAGAGCGAGATGGCGCGCAGCCACTTGTAGTCGTTGAGCGTCTTCGGCAACGCGGCTTTGTGGCATGCCGAGCAGAACTCGCTGGTCTTATAGAGCGGCTTCATCACTGCGGCGGAGTGCCGATCGAGGTGCGCGAGGATATCGGCGTCGGACACGGCGTGCGTGATGGGCTTGCCGGCTTCATCGACGAGCACGGCAGGCGTGCCCATGACATAGCTTCCGGTGCCGCGGGTGTTCACAGACTGGATGGAATGGCAGACCATGCAGGTGACGCCGTCCTGGTCATAGGGACGTGTGCGCGGGGCCTTGTCGGTGAGCGAGCCCGAGACCAGCGCGATGGGATCGTGACAGCCTTCACAGTGGCGTGTCGAGGCGATGCCCTTCTCGGCAGCGAGCAGATTCACATTACGCAGGTAGTAGGGCACGCGGTTGGAGTTGGAGTGCACACTCTGCCGCCATTCCGCGTGAGCCTCCTGATGGCAGTGGCCGCAGTACTGCGCGGTCGGGAAGTTCTTCGGATCGATGAAGGCGCCAGTGTCGGTCGTCGCGTTCGACGGCAGGTAAGGGTGGTCGTTGCCGAACTTATAGTTATAGATCGCCGACTGCTTCGTGTTGTATTGCGCGCGAGCCTCGGCAGCAGCCTGATCCTGCGCTGCCGCGCGTGAAGGAACGACAGCGATGGCGGCGGCAAGAGCCATACCGGTGACGAGGATGCGAAGCTTTGTGCTGTGCTGCATGTGGGGTCAATCCTGTTCGGAACGCGAGCCTGAAGGGTGCCTGGGGTCGGGCGAATCTTAGTACCGTGGGCCGATACTTGTCAGTGGATTTCGGCGGAGGAAGACAAGGGACTGCCAGAACCCTCCGTGAGATCGAGTATGGCGTCCATCTTTTGGATGAGGAACTTCTCGGCGTTGCCTGAAGGCCAGTGGACCTCAAGCGTCATGGGCAGCGTGGGACCGGTGGCGCCGAGGCCGAAGTGCGGCCGCATGTCGGAGGTCGAAGCGTAGCTTCCACCAGAGAAAACGTCGCCGCGCTGCCGCATCCCATTGGCCGTGAGGTACACGGTGGCGCCGATGGCATCACGCGGGCTCTTGCGGCCATCTGGGCCTGGCTTGCCACCGCCTGTGAGCTTGAACGCGACCCAGTGATTCTTGTTCGGATCGATGTTGCGGAAGAGCGCGGGCACGGAGTCCATGTTGTTGATGACGGCGTCCATGCGGCCGTCGTTGAAAAGATCACCAACAGCGAGGCCGCGCGAGGTGAGCGTTTTCGCAAGGGCGGTGCCTTCGACAGCGGGGAGAGGCTCGAGCCTCTTGCCCTGCTCGTTGTGGAACAGCAGCGCCCGCTGTGCCCAGCTTGTGCCCCAGTCGTTGGTGTCGGCGTTGCGGTAGACGTGGCCGTTGACTTCGAGGAGATCCTTCCAGCCGTCGTTGTCGTAGTCGAGGAACGCCGTGCCCCAGCCGAGGAAGGGAATCGTCAGCTGCGCGATGTGCGTGTCGTAACTGACGTCGGTAAAGTTGGCATCACCATCGTTGCGATAGAGCGGTTTGTAGTCATCGGAGAAGGTGGTGTTGAAGACGTCGAGCTGGCCGTTGTTGCGGTAGTCGCCCAGCGCGATTCCCATGCTGGCGGTCTCGCGGCCTTCCTTGTTCAACGCATAGCCAGAGGCGTAACTGATGTCCTCGAAGGTACCGTCACCTTTGTTCAGGTAAAGATAGTTGGGCGTCGAGTCGTTCGCGACGAGCAGGTCCACCTTGCCGTTGCCGTTCAGTGAGACGAAGACGCTGGAGAGCCCGAAGTATCCGCTCTTGTCGGCGACACCAGCATGTTCACTTACATCGGTAAAGGTCCCGTCGCCGTTGTTGTGAAAGAGGTGATCGGGCTCGCCTGGAAGACCGCGCGGGCCGCAAAGGACCTTCGCTCCGCGGTACTGGCAGAAGCTCAACGGAATGCCTTCGGCGCCGACGGTCTGCTTCGCGAGGTCGTAGTGGACGTAGCCGGGGACGAAGAGATCGAGCTGACCATCGCCGTCGTAGTCGCCCCAGGTGGCGCCGGTGGACCAGTTGCCCAGCGCAACACCGGCCTTGTCGGCGACGTCGGTGAAGGTCCCGTCGTGGTTGTTGTGGTACAGCCGGTTCTTTCCGAAGTTGGAGACGTAGAGATCGGGCCAGCCGTCGTTGTCGTAGTCGCCCACGGCGACGCCGAAGCCCCAACGGTCGTTGCTGACTCCGGCTTTCGCGGTGACGTCGGTAAAGGTGCCGTCGTGGTTGTTGTGAAACAAGGCTGCGTGGGGAGCCACAGCCTTGCCCGCCTCAGCCTCGTCGGTACTGCCGTTGACGAGGTAGATATCCAGCCAGCCATCATTGTCGTAATCCAGCAGTGCCACGCCGGAACCGATGGTGTCGAGGATGTAGGGCTTGTTCGGAGAGCCCATGGTGTGGTGCCAGCCGGCGAGCCCCGCTTTCTTCGCGATCTCTTCGAAGGGCACCGCGCCCTTCGCGACCGTTCCTCCGGCTGTAATAGGCCGATGCTTTGCGTCGTAGACCGGCGCAAAGACGCCGGCCGTGTTGGAACCGCCGTGCGCGGGCGCCTGGGCGCCTTCCTGGGCCGTCTGCTGGGCTGCGTCCGATTGCGCGGTGGCTGGGAGAGGTCCAATAGATCCACCACAGAAGACCAGCGCGGCAGGGAACAGGATCGGCGCTGCAATTTGCCAGCGCAAGTGCTGAAAAGGTACCCAGAATGGCATGGCCGACCACTCTAGCAGGTGGAATCGGTCATGCGCCTCCATCAGAAGGTGGAGCTGATCGAGATTTTGGTTATGCCCGTAGCTGCATCATTGTTCCGACAATAAGGGCTGCGAATGCTATTACAATTGACCGGAACTCGATCCGGTCAGCCCCCTCCCACCTCAGAGACCGGAAAACCGGCACGGCGGATTGAGAAAGCGTTATCAGGTAACATCGACTTCTCCTCCCAAGGTCGGTACCTCTGTGAACTCCAGTCCCAAGACTTCCCGCGCCAGCTCCAAGAGGGGTCAGGTCTCTGATGTCCCCAAGGCTGGAATGCACCGCTATCGCGCGATCTACGAGACGTTGCTCGAGGAGATCCAGAGCGGTGTTTATAAGCCCGGTGAAAGGCTACCCAGCGAGGCAGCCCTCTGCGAGCGATTCTCGGCTTCGCGTATCACGGTCGCAAAGGCGTTCCAGAGCCTGCAGCAGGAGGGGCTCGTTCGCCGACGTCCCGGGAGCGGCTCTTATGTGGAGAAGCTGCCCAACTCCGCAACGCGCCAGTTCGGTTTGCTCATCCCGGACCTGGGCACGACGGAGATCTTCGAAGCCATCTGTCAGGGGCTGATGACCTCGCCTGCGGGAGGCTCGCATTCGCTGGCGTGGGGAAACGCCATGGCACGCGAAGATGCCTCTGTCACGATGGAGCGCCTCTGCCGTCAGTACATCGCTCAGCGCGTGGCCGGGGTGTTTTTTGCGCCCACGGAGTTTGCCGGTGAAGAGAACAACCGGCGCATCGCGGCCATGCTGGAACAGGCCAATATGCCGGTAGTGCTGCTGGATCGCGACTTCGAGACCTATCCGAATCGCTCGAACTTCGACTTTGTCGGCATCGACAACCGGCGGGCAGGCTATATCCAGGCGCAGCATCTGGCGCAGGCCGGGGCGAAGAAGATTCTCTTTGCGATGAGGCCTGGCTCCGCTAATACCGTGGATGCGCGGGCGGCCGGCTATCGGGAGGCCATGTTCGAGCTCTTTCACGGTGCCGTCGGCACCGTCGTGGGGGGAGACTTCGAGGACAAAGAGTTTGTCTCGCAGTTTATGAAGCGAGACAAGCCGGATGGAATCGTCTGTGCGAACGACGTCACCGCGGCGAAGCTCATGCGGACGCTTCTCTCGCTGGGATACAAGGTGCCGGAGGATGTGCGCATGATCGGGCTGGACGACGTCGGCTACGCACGATATCTGCCGACGCCTCTTACGACGCTGCGCCAGGATTGCGCGGAGATTGGCATCGTAGCCATGTCTGTGATGCTGGAACGCATCGAGCGACCCAGGCATCCGGTAGTGGATGTGCGCGTAAAGACGGAGCTGGTCATCCGCGAATCCTGCGGGATGAAACTCGGCGGATAGATCATTCTTCCCATGCAGAGCAAGTCTTCGATAGGTGATCAGGTAGGAGATCAACCCGGCGCTGCCTCCAGCCGGCGCCGCCTTCTGGTGCGCGGCGTGGTGCAGGGCGTGGGGTTCCGGCCTTATGTGCATCAGCTAGCGCAGCGATACCGTCTTGCAGGGTTTGTTCAGAACACCGCGACGGGGGTGGTAATCGAGATCGAGGGCGAACAGCCTGCACTTGCGGCCTTTGTCGCAGCGCTGCCCGTCGAAGGCCCACCCCTGATGCGCGTGGACGGGATGGAGCAGGAGGACCTGCCCACACTTGGTGGAGTGGAGTTTGTCATTCGTGAGAGCGACGCGTCCGGAGATGCTTTCGCTCTGGTGCCGACAGACGCTTGCGTATGCGCTGCATGTCTCGCAGAGATTCACGACCAGGGCAATCGCCGCTTTGGGTATGCGTTTACCAACTGCACCCACTGCGGGCCGCGCTACTCCATCATCGAGGACGTGCCGTATGACCGGCCGCTGACGACGATGCGTGGCTTCGCCATGTGTGCGAGCTGCCAGAGTGAGTACGAAGACCCAAGCGACCGCCGCTTTCACGCGCAGCCAAATGCGTGTCCGGTCTGCGGGCCTCGATTGGAGCTGGTGCATGGTGGTAACCCGCAACAACGTTGCGAGGGCCTGAGTTCTCCGGAGATTCTTGCCGAGGCTGCGCGTGCGCTGCTCGAAGGAAAGATCGTCGCATGGAAGGGACTCGGCGGCTTTCAGCTGGCGTGTGACGCTGGCAATGCAGCGGCCGTGCGCCTGCTGCGAGAGAGAAAGCATCGCCTGGAAAAGCCCTTCGCCGTCATGGTGGCGAACGCGGCCGCGGCGCGGTCGCTGGGCGAGTGTGATGAGGCAGAGGTTACGTTGCTCACGTCGCCGCAACGTCCTATCGTCCTGCTGGAGCGTCGCGAAGGGGCCGGACACCTGGCGGATGAAGTCTGCTTCGGTATACCCGTCGCCGGCGTCATGTTGCCCTCCACCCCGATGCATGACCTGCTCTTCGCTGAGGTTATGCGGCAGCGCGGTGCGGACGTGCCGCTGGTGATGACGAGCGGCAACCTCAGCGAAGAGCCCATCGCCATCGACAACGATGCGGCGCTGCGTTCCCTCGCGGAGATCGCAGACGTCTTCGTGTTGCATGACCGGCCGATTCATACCCGGGTCGACGACTCCGTCGCTCGCATCGTTGAAGGTTCGCCCATGCTGCTGCGTCGCGCCCGCGGCTACGCTCCGGAACCTCTCTGGCTAGGGCTTGGAGACGCGGAAGTGCTGGCGTGTGGAGGGGAGCAGAAGAACACCTTCTGCCTCACTCGCAAGGGGTGGGGACTGATGAGTCAACACCTCGGCGACCTCGAAAATCTGGAGACGATGGCTTTCTTCGAGGAGACGCTGGAGCGTATGCAGCGGCTCTTCCACGTTTCGCCGCGCGCGGTCGTGCATGATCTGCATCCCGGCTACATGAGCACCCACTTTGCGAAGCGCTGGGCGTGCGAGCGGGGGATGCAGGCCATCGGAGTGCAGCATCACCACGCGCACATCGCGGCCTGCATGGCGGAGCATAGGCTCACGGGAGAGGTGCTGGGTGTGGCCTGGGATGGAACGGGCTACGGAGAAGACGGCACAATCTGGGGCGGTGAGTTTCTTGTGTCAGGACTTGTCGGTTTCCAGCGCGCTGCGCACCTGCGGCCTGTGCTCCTGGCAGGAGGCGATACCGCAGTTCGCGAGCCGTGGCGGATCGCGCTGGCCTACCTGCAGGACGCCTTCGGCGAAGTACCCGAGGACCTCGCGTGGAGACCCGGCGCCAGTTCCTCCGCCTTCGAGACGGTGAAGACGATGTTGCAGCGCAGGATCAACACCATCCCGACCAGCTCCGCGGGAAGGCTCTTCGACGCGGTGGCATCGCTGACAGGTCTTCGCCACACCGTGGCCTTCGAGGGGCAGGCGGCCATGCTGCTGGAGGGTTCCAGTGCGTCAGCTATCCATCCTGCGTATTCGTTTGCCTTGGAAGAGTGCGCAGGCGCCGCAACCCAAGTCGATCTCCGCCCGATGATCCGAGAGATCGCTGGCGACAGAAGGCTGAACGTAACTCCGGCGATCATCGCAGCCCGATTTCACGCCACGATGGTCGACGTGATCACGGAGATATGCCTGCGGCTTCGCAGCAGTACCGGGCTGGATCGGGTGTGCCTTGGTGGCGGCTGCTTTCAGAATGTGACGCTGCTGCGCGGCTGCAGGTCTGCGCTGGAACAGCAGGGGTTCCACATCTATTGGCCGCAGCGTGTACCGGCCAACGACGGGGGATTGGCGCTGGGGCAGGCTGCGGTCGCGCTTGCCCGGATCGCCGCCGGGCTCTAAGTCTCCGTTACTCGAGATTCCTGCCTCTAGATCCGCGAATCGAGCGGTTTCACGGGCTATCCGAGTAATTGCATTACAACTTTCGCGCGATGGGTAGGGGTGCGGGAAACCGTTACGCTCAGTGTCAACTCGCGCCAGACCCACGGCTTCCATATGGAACGTTCGTAAGTCAAGGTGGAAGTCCGGTGCTGAGGAGATGCCCTTCGCGGTTGAAAGGACCGCCTCGTCGGAAGCCACACATGCCTCTTCGCGCGAAGACTCTCGTGCTGTTGACTGTGGCCGCCGGCCTCAGCGGTCTGTGGTGGAGCCTGCACTTTCCCCTGCAGGACTGGGGACGCTTCGGCGTGTACCTGGTGGCGGTGCTGCTGAGTTCGGGACTCAAGATCTCGATGCCACGCGGCGACCGTAAACTGGCCTTCAATCTTCCGTTCATTCTCCTTGCTGTGGTACAGCTCGCTCCGCAGCAGGCCATCGCCCTCGCTGCAGTCTCCTCGCTCGTCGAGTGCCTGGTTGGCATCCGGGCACGTTTCACCTTCACCCAGATTCTGTTTAATGTCGCGAACGTGACGGCCGCTACGGCAGCATGCTGCTGGGCCTTCGCCCTGGGTCGAGGGCATGGCCTGGATATGGCCCCGTCGCTGGCAGCCGCGACCGTTCTGTACTTCCTCATCAACACGCTTACGGTGGCTGCGGTGCTGGCCTGGTCCCAGGGGGAAGGAGCCCTGGGGCTGTGGCAGCGTGAGTTCGCCTGGTACCTTCCGTTCTATTTCGTTAGTGGCACGCTGGCCGTGCTGGTGGTGCTGGTAGGGTCGCGCCTCGGCTGGCTTACGACGCTGCTGCTGCTGCCCGCGATCTACAGCGTCTACCGCGCGTATCGAACGCAGAAGCGTTTGATGGCGGACCGCCAGGACATGCTGGAGGAGACCGAAGCTCTCCACCTTCGTACCATCGAAGGTCTGGCCATGGCGATCGAGGCCAAGGATCACAACACTCACGAGCACCTGCTTCGCGTGCGGATCTACGCGTCGGAGATCGGGCGGCTTCTTGGTCTGGAGCCGGACCAACAGCAGGCGCTTCAGACAGCTTCGTATCTGCACGACATCGGCAAGCTCGCTGTGCCGGAACAGATTCTCAACAAGCCGGGTCACCTGACGCCGGAAGAGTTCGAGAAGATGAAGATCCACACGGTAGTGGGCGCGGACATCGTGGAGCGGGTTCGCTTTCCATACCCCGTGGTGCCGATCGTGCGATCTCATCACGAGTCGTGGGACGGCAGTGGTTACCCGGATGGCCTGTCCGGGGAAGAGATTCCCATCGGTGCTCGCGTGCTTTCGGTCGTGGACTGCTTCGACGCTCTGACATGTGACCGGCCGTACCGTCGAGGTATACCCCTGGATGAGGCGATGGCAATAGTCAAGGCTCGATCCGGGACGCAGTTCGATCCGCACATCGTTGAGGTGCTCGAGAAGAATTACGTTCGTCTTGAGCAGATGGCTCACGAGGGTTCGGGAGATCTTCGGCGCCTTCAGACCGATGTGGTCGTGGAACGCGGCGCGGCTCCGGCTGCCGGGTTTGAGCGCGATGGCTCAACTTTGCTGGATGCGAATGGAGCCGATGAAGCGGGCGCTGCACCGCAGCCGATCCTTGATGCGCTTGGACTAATCGCGGCTGCGGGCAAGGAGTCGCAGGGCCTCTTCGAGATCACGCAGATGCTGGGGAGCTCGTTGAGCCCGAGCGAGACGATCCTCGTGATGTCCTCGCGCCTGCGCCGACTGCTGCCCTTCGATTGCTTCGCGCTCTACCTGATTAGTGGCGAAGGACTTACGCTGCAGCATGTCGATGGTCCAGCGAGCTCTTGCCTCTCCATGCGAACGATCCCGATGGGTGAGGGGCTGTCGGGATACGTTGCGGACTGTGCGCAGCCGATCGTCAACGGCAACCCGCACGTCGAGCCCAACTATGTAGCCGCAGTAGCTGGATCAACGGGGCTGCAATCGGCGCTTTCGATTCCTTTGACCTCACCGACGGGCGAAGTCTTCGCGGTGCTCACGTTGTACTCGACGAAGGCAGACGCCTTCTCCCGGGAACACCTGCGAATCCTCCTCGCGCTGGAGTCAAAGTTCGCCCTGTCACTCGAGAACGCGTTGCGCTTCCGGCAGGCCGAGCAGTACGCGTTGGTGGACCCCCTTACGGAGCTGCCCGGATTGCGCCAGTTCCGCGTTGCCCTCGATGCTGAACTCAATCGATCCCGCCGCTCCGGCGATCCTTTTTCAGTCGCGGTCTGTGACCTGAACCAGTTTCACCAGGTCATGGAAGAACAGGGGCGTTCCGCTGGCGATAACCTGTTGCGATCTCTTGCGGTGGCATTCCGTGAGTCCTGCCGCTCGTATGACGTGGTTGCGAGAGTCGGAGCAAGCAAGTTCCTCTTTCTCTTCCCGGCTGCTGAGGGCGAGCTGAATACTACGCTGGCCGAGCTCATCGAAGCAGCGGTGCGCCGTGTTGTTCAAGGTGAGGCGTCGGCGGTCCAGTTGACCGCGAGCATTGGGGTGGCGTGCTTCCCAAATGATGGCTCCACGGCAGAAGATGTGCTGGCTGCTGCCGATCGCCGGATGCACGTAGAGAAGCGGCGCTATTACGCAACGCATGAGGCCGCGGCCGCAGCTGCGATCAGCCTCGTTGCTGTGGCGTGACGTCTCTCATCTCGGAAGCCTGCTCACGATCAAGCTACTTTGTCCGATTCCGCAACCGTGCGGGCCGCCACACGTCATAGCGCAGCTCTCGCGTGCTGTACGGTCGGGCGCGGACGATCGGTTCCCAGCGCGGCGGACGGTCTTGACGGGGGCTTCGTAGCCACGCGTCGACAACTCCACCCGAAAATGCGGCTCCGCTAAGTACCCGTTCTAAGGTGCGCCGCCAGCGCGGACGGCCAGTGCTGGTGGCCGGGGGCGATGCTGCATCGCGAAGTCCGCTCCAGGAGAGCAGCTCTTTGAGCCCGCGTCTCTCCCTGGATAGCTTCATCCATGCCAGTCCGTGGCGATAGGACACGCCCGCTGCACGCAGCAGGTTCTGAGGATGTTGTGCGGTCACAGCCGCGTTCGGCCGAAGCACCATGCGCACGCTGGCATGGGCGAGGCGCATCACGAACTCCAGCGTGCCCAGGGAGCCGGGTTTCTCGATAAAACCGCCCGCCTCGCGAAAGATCGACGAGCGCACAGCGATGAGCCCGGCGTCGAAAGCATGCAGCGGCGCTGCGCCGCCTCGCATCGGCATACCGAGTGTCTGTCCAACGACAACGCCCAGCAGTGGGTCGGCAAGGAAGGCACGCTCGACGACACGAAGCGAGCCTGGGGCGAGTGTCACATCGGATGCGAGGAAGACCAGCACTTCGCCGAGGGCCTGGTCCGCCGCTCGATTGCGAGCAGCTGCAAGGCCCCGGCGGCGTGAGTTCCGCAGCAGTGTGACGGGCCGGCGGATGCCGCCGAGGTCCAGAGCGATCGGCTGTGGGCTGCCATCATCGACCACGACCATCTCGAGGGCCTCTATCTCCTCCGAGGAGATAGAGAGGACGCATCGCTGCAAAGCGCCCGGTTGTGCGTGGGCGACAAGGAGTATCGAAAGTGTGAGAGAGGGCAGCTCGCGCATGGATTCGAGTCCGCATCACAACGCGCATGATGGAAGGACTGAGCACGAGACTACGCAGGAAAGCATGACTGCGCCAGATAACTTCGGTTCCACCTGGTCACCACGTACCGCGTTGAGCAGGAAGGACTAATGGTGGTCACCACCGTAATCCGACGCGAGGTTACCCAGATATCGGAGCCAGAGATGACCTATGCAGACGCGTGTGGATTGCGCGGTGTGCGCACCCACGCGGCATCCTTTGCTGCAGCGCGTCGGGTCTTCGCGCGTTGGCGCAGCTTGAAGAAGATATGCGCCGGTACGTAGGCAAGAGCGCCAAGGCTCGCGAGCCCTTCCTCGCTGAGGCCTGCAGCAACGATGACGGACAGCGTCATCGCAGCCAGGCCCACAACCGCATAGAGCCGCAGCCATGGGAGCGGTAACGCGAGCGACAGCAGAAGGCACATGGCAACGCTGGCCGTCGGACGCGCCAGTAGTTCGAGCAGCGGCTCGACGAGGCGCAGCTCGCCGCAAAGCACAGAGCGCAGCATGGGCATGGTGAGTCTGCGGCGCAGAAGTTGACGGCCGCCTTCCCAGCGCGCGCGTTGTGTTGCTGCAGCTGAGGAGCCTTCGGGCATTTCGCCAGCTACATGGGCGTCGTCGACAAAGACCACTCGCATGCCCGCGCGTACCAGGGCGAGGTGGTACTCCACGTCTTCGACGATGGAGTGCGAGGTGTAGGGAAGTCCGGCGAGCGTGCGGCGCGAAAGCGCGAAGCCATTGCCGAAGATGCCGCACGAGAGCCCGAGTCGCGCTCGTCCCCGGGGACGCAGCACGTTGATCGCAACCAGCGCGAGAGCCTGCAGCCTGGTGCGCGGCGTGGTGGTATTGGCCGCGATGTAGCGGCACTGTGCCGCGGCTGCGCCTTGCTGCAGCGCGGTCGCGATGAGGGCCGTTGTATCAGTCGCGACGGTTGAGTCCGCGTCGATCACGAGCACAGCGTCCGCGTCGCCATGCAGGGCATGGTGAAAGCCATGATCGAGGGCCGCACCTTTTCCGTGCCCGGATGTCTCATTGAGTACAAGCACGGTAGCTCCCGCGAGCTTCGCGTTCTCTGCGGTGGCATCGGTGCAGTTGTGCGCGACGACGTAGATTGCCGACGGGGCGTAGCGGCTGGCTTTGAGGCTGCGCACACATGCGGCGATGAGCTGCTCCTCATTGTGCGCTGGCACCACCACGGCGAGGCGAAGCGTGAGAGTCTCGTGAGCTTTGATTCGAGCTGGCGGCAGAATGGCGGCGCTCGACAGAACGAGCAGCTCTGCGACGAGGGGAAGCGTCGCAAGTACGAGCACGCCGCCGAGAAGGTTCAGTGCGAGGTGTAGAGCGATGTGGAATGCAGGCATCATGCAGCGGACCTCATGTGTACACCTGCTGGAATTGGAATGCAGATTGCCGAACGCGCTGCGGCATAGGGATGGCCTGCGCCCAGCCTGCAAGCAGAAACAAGAGCTCGTAGGGCTGATTGCCGAGGAAGACGGTCGTAATGGTGCCGAGCAGCCCGATGAAGATCCCCAGCAGTGCGAAAGCGAAGCTGCTGTCATCGCGATTCGGCGCATTCAGAGCGATATAAGCGAGACGTATGACTGTGCTGACGCCGAGCAGGCAGAGGGCAGCCAGGCCAGCGAAGCCTTGCGTCAGGGCGATGAAGAGGTACTCGTTGTCGATGGAGCCTTGTCCCGGTACCTGGGGGAAGGTATCGCCCCAACCCCAAAGTCCGCCCTCGCGTGCGATGGGGGCGTAGTTATCGAGAAGCTGGCTTCTGTACTGCGCGGTCTGCTGCTCATCGCTGGCGGGAGCGCCGTCGCTGACGTAGTTCTTGAGGCCGGAGTAGGCGATGGCGCCGAAGAGCGCGATCCCGACGAAGGCGAACTTGGCGGTGCGCTTCACATTCTTTGCTCGCCCGACAAAGAGCACGGGAAGCGCTGCAAGACAGCCAAGCCAGGGGCCACGCGCCTGCGTCATCAGGAGCGTGATGACGAGGAGACCGATGATCGCGAAGGGCTTGGAGACGGGAGTCCACTCCAGGCCCTTGAAGCGCGGTTCCCACTGCTGCCGATGAAGCAGCCAAATTGCGAAGACGAGCCCTGTGAAGAGCACCATGCCGGCAAGCTCGGATTGCCCGAAAGGCCCGGAGACGCGACCGAATCCCCACCGGATCTGGGTCTTCCAGGAGAAGGACTCATCGGGGAAGAGCGGTTGCCAGATCATCGAGTATGGGTTGCGACCCATGGGGTATTCGTAGAGCGCGAGGATGCAACCGAGGAAGAGCAGGAAGGTGAACCGCTTCACCGTAGCCACCCGGGCGCCGTGCTGCTCGATGAGCGTCTTGCCGATCATGTAAGGCGTCAACGCGAGGGCGACGGTGTTGAAGCCGTCGAAGATCGCATTGGTGCGCATGTCGAGGAGGTACTCGGCGTAGTACGAGGAGATGATGAAGAGCGGCAGCGCCAGGTCGGCTACCGTCCAACGCCAGCGCGGGAGCTCCTTGATCAGGATGGCGATGCATAGCGGCACCAGCACGGCTTCGGAGAAGTTGATCGGGGGAAGCGCCGCGACCTTCCAGAAGAAGTAGGTCGGGATCAGCATGAAGACCGTCAGATAGACGTTGAGAAACGTCTTCGTCAGCGACCAGTAGAAGAGGCCGACGATGCAGATCAGGCACGGGATGAGGATCACGATCGACATGGCCGGCAGCCGCTGGAGTTCCGGGCATGGACTCCCAGGGAGCTTTAGTCTAGGTCGTGGCTGAAGGTCTGACGATGCCCCTCTCCGCGACGCTGGGACGCCTTTTGTGGGATGTTCCAACACGTGCGTCGCATGGCACAAACGTTAGGATGGATCGCGTTCTACCTGCCGGTGAAGAGCTTCTGCCAACTCCAGAGTCGGCGGTGGTGTGGCTTACGGGCTTCCCGGCCGGTTCCGCTCCATGGCTCCTCGAACGGGCAGCTGCCTTATTGACTACGGGAGAACGCAGCGGTGCAGAGCGCATGCGCTTGCCAGAGGCGCGATCCGAGTTCCTGCTGGGCCGCGCGCTGTTACGTTCGCTGCTGGCTCGACGGCTGGGGTGTAGCGCCGGCGCGGTGCCGCTGGAGGCCATCCCACAGCACAAGCCCAGGCTGATGCCGGGATCCGGCCCGATCGAGTTCAACCTCTCGCATGCAGGGGGACGCATTGCGATTGCAATGACCCAGGGAGTGTCGGTGGGTGTCGACATCGAGGCCATCGACCCCGAAGTGGAGTTCATGGAGATCGCGGGTAGCCACTTCGCCGCGGCGGAGAGATCCGTCCTCGTGCGCGCCAGGGAAGACTGCCGTGCGCGCTGTTTCTTCCGCCTATGGACGCGGAAGGAAGCGGTCGTCAAGGCCGCGGGAGATGGACTGACGCTACCTCTGGATGGCTTCGACGTCTCGCCTGCACTGCCGGAAGAATTGTCCCTTGTGATCGACAGCCTGGAGTGCGGAATGGGCTCCTGGTATGTGCGGGACGTGCCCGCCGAAGGCCAGTTCACGGCAGCGATCGCGTTGGCTAAGCCGGGCATGCTGGTACACCGTGTCGTGCTGGACGAGCAGAACGTGGCTTCACTGTTTCAGGCCGGGACAGCGTTCTCCCAGGTTCGCGTCGCCTGACAACGCTTGATGGCTCCGGATATTCGAAACGCATCCCCTCCTGGTAATACGCCTGAGACGTTACCGAATACCACCGAGGTTACTGACAAGTGATTGCACCGGGATGCGGAAGTTGTATTGAGAAGGCAGGCACCCCCTCCTAGTCTTTGCAAAGACATCGGGCGAACAGCGCCCCGAGTCAGGAGCGCACCGTGTCACTTCTCGCGTCGTGGACTTATCCCCGGGAAAGTGCAGGCGTCCTCGAAGGGCCGGCCGGTGCGCGTACCATTCCGCGGCGGCCCAGCTTCGCCGACACGGCGCACATTACTTCGATCGCGCCGGATGTTCGCACGGTCGCGCTCTTCGGGCTTCCCATCGCCAACGTAAGCATGGATGAGGCTGTCGCTCACATTGAGCATGCCATCGAGGCGCGCCGCTTCGAACAGATCGCTACAGCCAATCTCGATTTCGCGCGAAACGCCCGCGTCGACGCCAATCTGCATCGCGTCATCTGCGACTGCACCATGGTCGTCCCCGATGGTGCCCCCATGTTGTGGGCAGCGAAGCTCTTCAATCGACCCTTGAAGCAGCGTGTTACCGGTGTAGACCTGGTTCCGCGCCTCGCGAAGCTTTCCGCAGACAAGGGCTACGGTATCTACCTGCTAGGTTCGACGGAATCCCGCGCGGACCGCGCGGTGCAGGTTCTCGAGGGCCGATTCCCGGGGCTGCACATCGCAGGGCGCTATGCTCCTCCTCCGTGTCCGCTTGATGAGATGGACGATGATGCCATCCTTGAGCGAATCCACACCGCCAAGACGCGGATTCTGCTGGTGGCATTCGGCAATCCGAAGCAGGAGCTGTGGATCGCACGAAATCGCGATCGCCTGGAAGGCATTGTGGCCATCGGCATCGGCGGTTCGCTGGATATGATCGCGGGCAGCCTCCGCCGTGCTCCGGGCATCATTCAGGCGATGCAGCTGGAGTGGCTCTTCCGCATGGCGCAGGAGCCTCGCCGTCTGCTGCCGCGGTATGCTCGTGACTTCCGCGCGCTGATGCATCATCTTCCGACCGAGCTTTCCGCGAGCAGGCGCCAGGGCAGCCAGGCCAAGCTCTGGCCCATGGAGGTCACCTCCGACGAGAAAACGCGCATTCTGCGGGTTCCGGAGATCCTGACGGGCTCGGACTGCTACGCTGTGGTGCGCGAGGCCTCTTCGGCCGCGCGGCGCGGGCAGATGCTGATCTTCGACCTGGTCCTGACGGGACGCATCGAGGCCGATGGCCTTGGCTCCCTGTTGGAAGCGCGCCGCATCATGTCCGCGGCGAAGCTTCCCGTGTGGACGGTCGGCATCAACGAGCCGGTGCGACGGCTGGTGGAATCGGCCGGCCTTACCGAGATGGTCCGCTTTGTCCGGAATGTCCCTGAGGCTGTTCGCCTTGCGGGTCGCCCAACCAGCGACCGGCGGCGCAACACCCAGCCCTACGCTGGGCAGGAGCGCCGCGATTCGCGCCGTCAGCGCCGGGCTCCTCGCGCTTGAATTGCGTCTCCGCAGGGCCAAAGGTTGTATCTGGCGCCGACGGTACACTGACACTTACGGGGACTAGTCATACCCCATCCCTTTCTAAGAGCCTGAAACAGATCCTCCAGCCTCGTCTGGAGAAACCTGGAGACCGCTCTGTGACGTGCCATACTCCCCAGCGTATCGACCGCATCGGCAGACGCGCTCTGTCGTCCGTCGCGTGCGCCCTGCTCCTTGCGAGCGCATGGGGAACGTCGCAGGCTCAGAAGGGTGGTCCGTCGGACGTTCCGTCCAACCAGGCCAGCCAGACATTGCAACTCCGCGCATTGGAAAGTGCGCCAGACGCTCCCTATCAGCTGGGCAAAGGCGATGCGATCGTCGTCAACTTCGGCGGCCGTCCCGAGATGGACTCCAAGCAGGTGGTTGGACCGGACGGCAAGATCACTCTTCCCATCGCCGGATCGATTCTTGTCGCAGGCAGGACGCGTGAAGAGGCTGCGACCTCGATCGCCACGGCACTCGAACCGTACTACCCGGCCCTGACGGTAACCGTCGGTGTGGAGAAGTACACGTCCAACCAGGTGATGCTGCTGGGCGCCGTCGAACATCCGGGGCTTGTCACCTTCGACCGTGCACCGACGCTGCTCGAGGTGATCGCCCGTGGGGGTGCGCTGGAGAGCTCGCGCACGACGCACGCCGATGCGAGCTACAACATGACCTCGAACCTGACGGCTCGCGGTCCGGCTGTGCCGGAGCGCGTCGCGATCTATCGGGGCACCGACAAGGTTGTGTGGGTTGACCTGAAGCAGCTTCTCGACTCGGGCAGCCCTCTTGCGGCCATCCGGCTGGAACGGGACGACATCGTTTATGTGCCGTCGGCTGCGGAGCGCTACGTCTCCGTCCTCGGATCGGTGCAGCACGCAGGCGCCATCCAGCTCGACGATTCGAGCACCGTGGCGAAGCTAATCGGCCTCGCCGGTGGATTCACTCCGGATGCTGGTCGCTACCCGCAGATTCAGATCATCTCTACGACGACGGGAAAGACCCGGACAATTTCATTCAAGGAAGTACTCGAAGCTCATAATCTCGACCTCACGTTGCACTCCGGCGATGTGCTGTACATCCCGATGAGTGGCTTCAACCGTGTCGCGTACACCCTGGACAAACTTTCTCCGCTGGTGACGATGTTCACCGCCGGCGCATTCCTCACGCATTGATCGAAGGACAACGGTCACCTCATCCAGGTGGCTCAGGGGCCCAAAAGCAAGCATGAAGCCATCACGAATTGACGGACTGGAGCTTCCCGCAGTGGGAGGCGCGGCAACGCGCTCCGCGGCTCCGCCTGCCTTCCGTCTGGACGTTGTGCGCAGCGTGCGGCAACATGTCCCGCTTGCCTTGTCGGTCGGTACGATTGTCTTTGCGCTGGTGGTGATCTTCGCCCTCTCGCGCAAGCCTATGTACCAGGCGGAGAGCATGACGTACGTGGAGCCCCTGGTGACACGCAGCGTCGACGACGGCACACCGGGCGTCTACGATCCCTCCCGCTACGACTCCTACCTGCAGCAGCAGATGCAGACCGCCACGCGGCCAGACATCCTGGAGCAGGCGATCGCGACCCTTCCCGCGGGCACGTGGCAGCTGCCGGGAGAAGACATTCACAGCGCTGCAGCTCGCCTGGCAGCCTCGCTGAAGGTGCAGCGCGTGGCCCAGAGTTACCAGCTGTCGATCAGCCTCAGCAGCCCGAATCCACGTCAGGCTGCGGATGTTGTGAACGCCGCGACCAATATCTTCCTGCAGCAAGGGCGGCACGACGAGACGGTGCGGCAGGATGGCCGCTTGCAGTTGCTCAAGGAAGAGCACGCACGCATCCAGGCGGAGCTCGACGCAGACCAGAAAGAGCAGACCCAGCTTGGCCAGCAGCTCGGAGTGGCGGACCCGGCGGGTTCGTTCGGCAATCCCTTCGACTCGCAGCTCGCGAACATTCGCTCTGAGCTGGTGAGCGCACGCCAGGCGCACGATATTGCTGCCGCTCAGCTCGCAACCATTGCCTCGGCTAAGGACCCTGACGGCGCGAAGGCCGTCGCCGACGATGCGATTGCCAGCGATGCCACCGTGACCGCGCTGAAGCAGACCATCACCCAGCGGCGCGCGCTACTGGCCAGCCAGATGGCGGCTCTGACGCCGGCGAATCCGGTCTACAAGCAGGACCAGCAGGAGATCGCGCAGCTCGACAAGCAGCTTGATGGCCGCGTGACGCAGCTGCGTGATGTTGCAGAGCGCAAGCTGGAAGATAAGCTTCGACTGGACCTCGAGCGAACGGGCGATGTGGAGGCCCGGCTCAACGGGCAACTGGCACAGCAGACCGCGCTGGCGCATACTGCGGCGCCGCGGCTGCAGCGGGCGACCGAGCTGGCTGCAGATATCACTCGGCTGGAGAATCGATACACCACCGTTGAAGAAGCGATTCGCAGTCTTTCGCTGGATACGAATGGCCCCGGTACCACGCACTTGGTCGTTGCCGCTTCGGTGCCATCCAAGCCTGAGCCCAGCAAACAGAGACTGCTGTTTGCGCTGGCATTGCCTCTCGGCCTCCTCGCCGGAATTGCCGCTGCAGTCTTCGCCCGCAAGCGTGACCCGCGCCTCTACACCGAGGGCGACGTGGAGGAGCAGATCGGATTCCTGCCCATGGTGTCGATGCCGGCGCTAGAAGAGGTATCGAGCGTAGCTGCGGAAGAATACCTGTTGCGCATGGCCGCCGCCCTCGAACGCGCCTATCGTGTGGGTAAGGCGAGGACCTTCGTCTTCACCGCAGCGACTCCGACCACTGATATCTCGGGCTTCGTCCATGCGTTGCGCTTGAAGCTTATCGGTCTTGGGTTCAAGACCCAGGCCGTCTCTGCCGACGAAGCTTTGCTGGGGCAAAACGTCGGCGTCCAGCCGGCAGCGGTTCGGCCAGGTTTGCAGGACGGCCTCGCGACCGCGAGCCTGGACCGGCTCAAGTCCAGCTATGACATGATCCTGCTCGAGGCCCGGCCGCTGATGCATTCGGCGGAGGCCGAGTATGCGGTGCGTACCGCAGACGCGACGATCCTCGTTGTCGAGAGCGCCTTCACGACCAACGAAGAGATCCGAGAGTGCGCCCTCCTGCTGCAGCGGCTCAAGGCCGATGGCATCGGAGTGGCCTTGCTCGGACTGCACCGCAACGTCGTTGGAGCCGAGATGCGCGCGTCGATCGCAGAGGCCGAGCGCCGCCGGCCAGCGCGTGCAATTCCTACCGCGACCGCCGAGCCTAAAGTGTTGGAAGATCGTGTGTACGACATGATGGAGCGTCGCGCCCGGCAGGAGAGAGTGGTTTCTGCCCGTGAAGACGCCGGGAAACTTGGTATCGTGGAGCCAAAGCGTGCTCCCGACGAGGATCAGGCCCCGTACGAAGATCGAATCTCATCCTTCCAGCACGAAGAGCAGGATGGTACGCCTTACGTGGAGTGCGTGACCGCTGCTCGACCGAACGTCACACCTGCCACTATCTCTCGTCCGGTCTCGTCGGCCAGCACCCGGGAGGTCCCCATGCGGGACAAGATGGACGACCTGCGCAAGAGCCTTGCGCAAGTGGAATTCACAGACAACAACATCGCAGATGATCTGCCTGATGGGAGTCCAGCCGTGGGTCGAAGCTTCTTCCGCTTCTTTGAACGTAATCCGGAGGAGGAATCTCCGGCAGTGATTGGCTCGGAGATCGAGCGCGCCTTTGATCGTGTGCTCAAGCGCCCAGAGCCGCAGCCCCGTCGGTCGAACTCCAGCCAGGAGTTTGGCCGAACCGCGGCCGAACCGACGCCGCAGCTTCCTTCGCGCTACATCCCCGCAGAGCCCGCGCCGCCGGTCATCCCGGAGCGTCATCCTCTGATGCAGGACCTCGTGCCTGCGGAGCCGATGCAGCCTGCGTGGAGCTTCGCTCCCGAGAACCACGCGCCTGACCGCGAAAGCAACAGCTACGACGCTTCAAGCTACGATTCTGCTGGCTACGATTCAGGGAATCATTCAGCTGAGGGCTACATGTCCGAAAGCTATGCTGCCGCGCCCTCGTCCCACCAGCCCGACTTCGACACTCTCCGTGAGTTGAGAATGCCCTGGGGACAGTCCGAGCCCGAGGCGATTGAGCCTGAGGTGTCGCCGCTTTCTGAAGCAAGAATGCCCTGGACGTATTCCTCATCGTCCTATGCACCGCAATCGCACACGTCGGACGATGCGCTGCATCCGGTGGCCGAAGAGCCGATGCAACATGCAGTGTCGAAGGCCGCGACGGGGCCGACGCCCCCTGCTCCATCCTCCGACCGCAGAGCTCTCTATCCGGTCTATGTGCCGTCGGAGAATGTGATCGCCGCCCGCATGCCCCAGCCACCGGCTACCGCACTGGACCCTGCGCCCGCGCACTTCCCTGATCCGGAGCTCACACCGTTTGCCAGGGAGCAGCACCGGCGGGAAGTCGCTCGTGCGGCCGAACCCCTTCCCGTAGCGCTCGTCGATCCCCGGCTGGACTCGGGTACCTTCCGTCACGTCGCGCCAGCCGAGATGACCACGGATCATCTTCGCTCCGAGCTCATTCCGGCGCATGCGACCGCAGTCGACCCGGCCGGGTCGATGTACGTGTTACGCGATGAGTTGTCCTCTCCGCTCGCATCGGCTCGCGTTGCTCCGGAGATGCGCGTCGCCGAACCGATCGCCATCAGCTCGGCCCGCAGTGCAGCGGCCGTAGCGGCCCAGCGCCTCGCCGCAAAGATGGCAGCTGAGCTTCCCGCCGCGCCTCCAACCCCTTCTTTTCCGCGGCGTGAGCATATCTCCGGCCACCACGCAGCATTTGCTGCCGAGGCTGTGACACCGGTAGTCGCCAGCCCGATCGCCGCAACTCCTGTGAGTTCAGCGTCCGCAGTCGAGGCGCCGGATGAAGACATGCCTGGCTGGCTTTCGAGTGCTGAGGCCGAGCGTATCCGCCAACTGCTGGCGCGCTTCTCAGATGGCGTGGCGCGTTCGCAGGTCGAGGAGCCGGCCGCGACCTGGTTTGCCCAGCCGAGAAGTGCAGAGTCGCAGCCGGAGCCTGTGCCGGCTCTGGCGTCTGGCCCTCTGTACGCAGCCTCTGCGTTTCAGCCGATTCAAGCGCCCGAGCCGAAGAGTGCGTCTGACCTTCGCCCGGTCGCGTCGGTGGCCACGGCACGCCCCACCGACGCGGAGATCCACTTCGGCTACTCGCACGCTCAGCCGTCCGTTCCCGCAGTCGAGGTTACGTCGTCTGCGTGGGGTGCGCCTTCGGCAGCAGCAGCATCCTTCGTAGAGCCTGTGATCGCAGAGCCTGCAGTCCCGAGCTTTTCCGCGTACACTCCGTCAGTTTCGATTGAGGCCCCGCAGGTTTCCGCTTCAGCGCCTGTCAGCTGGTCGGTTCCGGATGCAATCCATGCTCCTGATTTCGGCGTGCCGGCTGAGCTGAAGGCCTACGAGATCCCGGCCTCGACGCTCCCCGCAGCTTCGATGCCCGTCCCCGAGTTTGCTTCGGCAGCGCACTTCGAGCAGCCCGCAGCTGCGCTGGATGCGGAGCCGGAAGGCGAAGTCGTTCCAGAGCTGCAGTGGCCGTCTTGGCCGACTCTCGCGCGCAATGCAACGCTTCTTCCGTCGGATCACCAGGAGGCGGAATCGCGACCCTGGTACGAGACCTTCGAGAACCACTTCCGCGAGGCCTCGCAGAACGAGTCGCTTGTCGTTGCGGAATCAGTTCCGCACGTCGCAGTCGAGCCGGCTCCCATCGCCGATGCAGATGCCGAGCCCGCGCCCAAGCCGGTTAGCTACGCTCCGGTTGCACCAACTCACGCGGAGCCGGCTCAAGCGGCACCCACTCCGGCACCGGGTCTTGCACTCCAGGTTGAGGCTCCGACCGAATCGATGGCCGCTCCGGTTGTCATCCGGGTGGCGGAGGCCGCGCCTCAGCCCGTGATCGAGGCCGTCAACAACTCGCAGACCCACGCTGTTCTGCCGACGAATCCCATCTCGACTCTCTACTCGAGCCATGCACCGTCCGCGGTCTCTCGTGCTTCGGCCGAGGCGGTGCTCGCGCGTACCCTGGCGCAGGCCCCGGTACGTTCCTTCGAAGAGTCCGGGCCGCTGTACTTTCACGAGTCGCATCCTGCGACTCCGATGCCGCGTGCCGACGCGGGGGAAACGCTCCGCTTCAACGGGAACGGGCACGCTCCCTCGAATGGCAACGGCACTTCGACAAATGGCAACGGTAACGGCCACGCCAGCAATGGCAACGGTCACCCGGTCAATGGGTACCAGCGGCTCGTTGAATCCTCACGGTACGAGCTCCAGGCGGCTGAGGTCGAGTTTGAAGCGCCCACCCCCTGGAAGACGCGCAAGCCGCCTGTTTCAGCGCCCGCTCAGGTCGATGAACTGACCCCACAGCCTGGCCGCTGGGGTATGCTGAGTCGCTTCGATCCTCACTCGACCAGCGCCGATGTGCTCGGTCCCGCAGGTGCGCGTTTCGCTGAGGATCGCGACGATTCTGAAGAGGAGCCGCAGCGCAGGTCTGCCACACGTTAGCCCATGAGCATCTTTCGCCAGATTCGCAGCGACTGGATCGCGCATCAGCGCGACTGGTCGCGGCATGGCTTCTGGGCTCTGATGGTCTATCGTTTCGGCAACTGGCGCTATGGCATCCGCCCGCGCGCCCTGCGCATGCCTTTCTCGTTCGCCTATCGCGTGCTGCACTTCATCTCGATCAGCCTCTGTGGCATTGAACTGCCGTGCGAGGTGAAGCTGGGCGACCGCTTCGTCATCGAGCATGTCGGCGGCATCGTCATCAGCGGCGACGCCGTCTTTGGCGAAGACTGCGTGATTCGCAATGGTGTTACCGTAGGGCTTCGTCATCGCGGCCAGCGTGGCTCGCCATGCATCGGTGATCGCGTGGACATAGGCGCCGGAGCCAAACTGCTGGGGCCAATCCGGATTGGAAACGATGTGGCCATCGGCGCCAATGCAGTGGTGCTCTGTGACGTACCGGATGGCTGCGTCGCCGTCGGAATTCCCGCTCGTATCCTTTCGCGTCGCAGCCATGACGTTCCAACTGTTGAAGCAGGCATGGAAGATCTGGTGCTGCGATGAGTCTCACGACATCGAGCACGGTGGTAGCTGCGACGCTGAGTGTTGTGATCATCGGTCGCAACGAAGGTGCGCGTCTCGAGCGGTGCCTGGAGTCGATCGCACGTATGGACCGCGAGGGCCTGCAGGTCGATGTGATCTACGTCGACTCCGACTCGAAGGACAACAGCGTAGAGCTCGCGCGACGGCACGGAGCCCGCGTCGTCGCGCTTCATCCCATCAGGCCGACGGCGGCGCTTGGCCGCAATGCAGGCTGGCACGAATCGCAGGCCGAGTTCGTGCTCTTTCTCGATGGCGACACGATCCTCGACCCGCAGTTTGTGCAGAAAGCACTCCCTGAGTTTGCGCAGCCGCGCATCGCCTGTGTCTGGGGCCATCGGCGCGAGAGAAAGCCGCTGCGTTCCATCTACTCGCGCGTGCTGGATCTCGACTGGATCTATGCTCCGGGAATCGTTCCGTTCTGTGGCGGCGACGCAATCTTCCGTCGCAGCGTGCTCATCACGGCCCGTGGGTATGACGAGACGCTGATCGCCGGCGAGGAGCCGGAACTCTGCCAGCGATTGCAGATCCTCGGTCACCGCATCCTGCACATCGATACCCCAATGACGGAGCATGACCTGGCGATCGATCGCTTTGCGCAGTACTGGAAGCGCGCCGAACGAGCAGGTCATGCCTACGCCGAGGTCTCGACCCGGCTTGCAGGTACAAAGTTTCCCTTGTGGTCCGAGGAGTCGCGGAGGAACCGGCTCCACGCTCTCGTGCTGATCGCTGTGCCGGTGATCGCGATCAGTGGGAGTGTGCTTTTGCGATCCGCGTGGCCGTTGCTCACGCTTGCGTTGCTCCCCATGGTCTTCCTGCGCTCGGCGTGGAAGGCGAGATGGAAGAAGGCAGACCCGATCACGCTGATGCTCTACGGTGTGCACTCGCACCTGCAGCAGATTCCAATTGCGGTCGGCCAGTGGCGGTATCGAGTCGGCCGGCGCAAGGGGCGGACCATGAAGCTGGTGGAATACAAGCGGTCCTAGCGCGTCTGCAAGGGCTTCGCAGGAACTCCGCCAACGGTTTCTCCTGCAGCTACATCACGCGTGACGACAGCATTCGCACCAACCGTCGCATGATCGCCCAAAGTCACTCCGCTGAGTACCGCTACACCACGGCCGATCCATACCTCTCGCCCGAGCACGATGGGTCTTGCGACGTGGGGCGAGTCTCTCAGCGTGATTCCGGACTCGCGCGTGTGGTTTGCGTCGCGAAGGCTGGCGTATTCGCCAACCATGCAACCATCGCCAAGAACGATCCGGGAGCGAGCAACGATGTGCACTCCGCTCGACAAGACAACGCCCTTGCCAAGCACGATCTCTCCATCTCCTTCGGTCTCTAGATAGACCCCGGGATACAGGAGAGCGTCGCCGCCGAACCGTATGTTTCCGGTGCCGTAGACCTGGGTGGCGCCCATCACGACTACAGAAGCCGGCAGTGGATGGCGCAGTGCGGCAGCGAGCCTTGCATGCGAGATCAATCTCACTACAAGGACACGCGGAAGTTCGATTGTGCGGAGGAGCATTCGCAAGGGCGCGGTCAGCAGAGTCTTCAATGGAGATCCCGAGGATGTAGAAGCGAACATCGCGTCACCACGGCTGCGGCGGTGAGATACGGCCGCCGTTCGTATCGCGCCAGGCCTGGTTCATCAGCCGGATGAGTGCGCGGAAGTGGACTGCGCGGCGTTGCCGTTCCTCGCTGCGGCTCGCGAGGTTGCGAAGCCACGAAGCTGTGTAGAGCAGCTGCTCCATGCGCCTGGCAGCCCATGCGCGGGAGCCGTGATGCCTGCGGTAGTAGAGCAGCGAGCTGCGCATGCGCCACAGTACAACCTGTGCCGCGATGGAAGAGAACTCCAGTGTCTTGAGCTGGCGCGAGCTCTCGCCGCCGATATGCGTTACCACGATATCGGGCCAGTAGCAGACCTCGTACCCTGCGTTCTTGAGGCGGCGGCAGAGATCAACCTCTTCGTAGTAAAGGAAAAATGCAGGATCGAAGTTGCCGACACGCTGTAAAGCTTCGGGCCGCAGAATGGCGAACGCGCCTGGGATCCAGTCGACGCTGGCTGGTTGCGTGAGGTCGCTCCAGGTGCGGTCGAGGCGGCCGAAGAAGCGCGAACGTGGATAACGATACGCGAGGCCGCTCAGCACGATAGCGTCGCCAAGCACGGTATGGAACATACGCGCCGAGGGTTGCGGCGAACCGTCTCGACTAATTAGGCGAGCACCTCCAGCTGCGCAACCTGGGTTCGCATCCATGTGCGCGATGGCGCGTTGAAGCGCGTCCTCATGCAGAAAGGCGTCTGAGTTCAGCAGCACAAGATATCGGCCACAAGCCTGTTCGAGAGCGAGATTGTTCGCCCGGCCAAAGCCGACATTCTCAGTGGTACGCAATAGGCGAACCTGAGGGAACGTTTCAGCGACCATCTCGGCAGAGCCATCGCGAGACGCGTTGTCCACGACGAAGAGCTCAGAGCTGAAGGGCGCGGACAACTGCAGTGCGGACGTGATGCACTCCCGCAGGAGTTCGCGGGTATTGAAGCTCACGATGATGATGGAGAGCTCCGGTCGCACAGGTTCACGGGCATCGGGCTTCGGTCCGGCGTCGCCCAATGCCTTGAGCGTCGTGGCCTGCGACGTCTCCGCGATGACCGCCGGGCTCACGATCGCATCTCCTCTCCGTTGAAGCACTGCGCAAGTCGCTCCTGGTTCAAAGGGAGGTTGTAATCATGCACGATGCGCCGACGAGCGGAGCGGCCGAGGAACTGCCGCAGGGTCGCGTCTCCTGCCAGCGTGGTCAGTGCATCGGTGAGCTCGCGGATGTTCGAAGGCGCAACGAGAATGCCATCGCGACCGGTGTGAATGAGCTCCGGAATTCCTGCGATGGAGGTGCTGATGCATGGAATTCCCAGTGCCATGGCTTCCATCAGAGCGACTGGAATGCCTTCCGCGAAGCTGGCGAGGACGAAGATGTCGGCGTCGCGGACGCGTGCCAGCGTTTCGTCATGAGGTAGTGAGGAGGTGAAGAGAATCTTCTCGGTGAGTCCACGCTCGCGAACAAGTTCCGTCAGGCCGAGGCGCTCGGGGCCATCGCCGATGAGTGTCGCAGAGAATTCGATCCCGCGCTCTCGCAGCCCGTAGAGCGCCTCGATGAGGATGCGATGTCCCTTGGCCGGAACGAGCCGCCCGGTGCAGACGATCTCGAGAGGCCGGTTATCGACGTTCTGAACAGCAAGCGAAGGAGTCAGCGCGGCGGGGTCCACGCCGAGGCGAACCACATCCAGCTTGCCCCAATGTGCGGGAGGCAGCAGTTGCATCAGCTGGCTCCGGCAGAAGTCGCTGATGCAGATGATGTGGGTGGCCTGGGTGAGCTTTTCACTCAGATGCTCGGCTCCGGTGTTGAGAAGTTCCTCCGGGCCGTGGATCGTCAGCGAATAGGGAATGCGCCACGCGATGGAGGTGAGCATGCCCACCGCCGCCACCGGCCCGCCGAAGTGCACGTGGAGATGATTCAGCTTGCGGGAGCGCATCCATTGTCCCAGAAGCAGAGCCTCAGCCAGATAGAAAAGCCAGTAGCCTCGCTCGGTCAGCCTTAGTCGACGGATAGCGAAGACAGCGCGAAGACCGCGAAGCAGGGTGATAGGGTGCGCTGCAATCGCGCGTGCAAGGAGCACCAGAGCACCTAAGGTATTGCCATCCTTGAGGTAACGCGTGGCATTCGCCTCACGCAGTTCTTCGTCCGAGAGACGGCTTGAGGGTCGGTCCGGGAGATTGATCGATGCGGTCTCGATATGCAGGCCACGAGCACGAAGTCCCAGAACCTCTTTGAGGAGGAAGGTGTGGGAGACAGCCGGATAGCGGCTCAGCAGATAGGCGTAACGTGTCGTCGTCTTGCTGCGTGGGCTCGGCGCGGCCTTGCGGGGCGGGGCAAGCGGCATGGTTTTGTGTTCTAGTGCCGGCACGTTATCAGCTTGCTCTCGCGATACCCCCAAAGCCATTCAACTTCGGGGCGTGGTGCTTCCACCAATGGGCTACTGCGCTACCAGTTTTGACGAGGTAGGTTGGAATCGCCGCATTCCATCCCTACGGACCGATGCCTTGACGCTTGACGTAAAACCGAAGACCGAACTCCCCGCTACATCGAACAACTTCGATGCGTTGCGCCTGGGCCTCGCGGTGCTCGTCATCTACTCGCACAGCTACGCGCTGGGGTTGGGGTCCGAGGCCACAGAGCCGCTTTATCGACTTACGCGAGGACAGATGAGTCTGGGGGCGCTGGCCGTCGACCTCTTTTTTGTCCTGAGCGGCTACTTGATCACCGCGAGTGCCGAGAAGTCTTCGTCGGTGGGCTCCTATCTGAAGAAACGTGTCCGCCGCATCTACCCGGCGTTTATCGTGAATGCGATCCTCTCCGTGGTGATCGTAGTGCCGCTGGCTCATGCCGTGATCGCCTCACCCGCGTGGGGGAACTTCGCTCTGCAAACGTTGCGGCTTTGCGAGTTTGAATACTCGAGTGCCTTCAGTGCGAATCCATTTCCGGGGCCGATCAATGGCTCGCTGTGGTCCATCCAGTATGAGTTCTGGTGCTACCTGGGCGTCGCCGCTCTTGCTTCGTTCGGGCTCTTGCGCCGGAAGTGGCTCCTGCTTGCGAGCTTCGTCGCTTCGGTGGGAGTCAGTGTGTTGTGGCAGGTGAAAGGCATCGTGCTTGGCGGCAAATTTCTTGGTCAGCTGCTGGGGTCGCCACAGCTTTGGGCGCGAATGCTTCCGCTGTATCTCGCCGGCGTGGTCGCGTATCTCTTCCGTGACAGGATTCGCCTCAACGCCCGCGGCGCGGTGCTTGCGTTGATCGTGTTGATCGGCGCCAGCTTCGTATCCCTTGGCTGGACGCTTGTATTTCCTGCCGCGGGAACGTACCTGGCGCTGTATCTCGCCTTCGCTCCCTGGCTTCGCCTGCACGGGGCGGCCAGACTCGGAGACTTCTCCTACGGAACGTACCTCTACGCCTTTCCGATCGCACAGATCATCATGAGCCGTTTCGGACACGAAGTGCCACCGTGGCAGCTCTTCGTACTCGCGACGCCGTTGACTCTGTTGGCCGCGATTGCAAGCTGGTACGGGGTCGAGCGTTGGTTCGTTCCTCGCGCGCGGCGCAATGAGGCCGTGCGGTCGTCGGCTGGGGCTCAGGCTGTTGCGGTGACACGCTCTTCCGCGCGTGCGGTGCTTGAGGCAAGAGCCGACTCGTAAACCTTCAACATCGTGTCGACTTTGCTCTCCCAGTTGAAGTGCTCTTCGACCCGGGCGCGTCCAGCAGCCCCCATTCGCTCACCCAGCGCTGGCTGCTCGACGAGCAGTTGCATAGCATCACGAAAGCCATCGATCATCGCTTCGCGGCTCGAGGGCGAGACCAGGAAACCACAGCTTGCGTCGAGATAGTCGAGCGGACCGCCCCAAGCCGTTGCGATGACGGGCTGCGCGCATGCCATCGCCTCGAGCACAACCGCCCCTCCACATTCGTACAGACTGGGCAGAAGGAGGCCGCGTGATTCCTGCAGGATCTGCGCGCAATCGCTCTGTGGCAACCACCCCAGGAAGCGAACGCGCTCCCCAAGGCCAAGGGTCTGCGCGAGGGCGCACCATGCGGCACGCATCGGACCGTCGCCGATGACATCGAGCTCAACGTTATCGACCTGGCAGATCGCCTCGAGTGCAATGTCGAGCGCCTTCCAGTCTACGAGCCGTCCCATGAAGACAAAGCGCGCGGCCGCTGAGTGAGGCTCGATGGCTTGATGGACAGCAGGCACACCCCACTGCGCGAGATCGACTCCGTTCTCGGGTAGCAGGATCACTCGCGCATCGGAAGCATCAGTCAATGCGAGCCGGGTTCGGTCATTGGCCACTAGTAGAGCCTGGGCTCTACGCTTACCTGGAATAAGCCTCTGCACGAGATCGCTCACAGCTCTGCCCAGGTCGATCACGGCGCGGCCCGGCAGCGACTCTCTTCCGCGAAACGCCGATGGATACTCCATGCCACCGTTCATTGGGCCGATGATCACGGGCGCCCCCACGTCGTAGATCATGGAAGGGAACCGCGGCGCAACGGGAATTGGCTGATGAACGATGGTATTGGCATCGGTCAACGTACGCAGCAGGCCTCTCTGTGCGGCCTGCGTCAGCATCTGGTTCGCAAGTCCGACGGTGGCTTCCGCGACACGATGCGGAAGCCATCGCGAGCACCAGTGAAATAGCTTCTGCAGCGGGCGATCCGCGATGAAGTGCAAGCGATCCTGCTGTTCCGGAAAGAGCGATTCGAGCTCTTCCCGGCAGCGTTCGTGCACGATGAGCTGCACATCGATGCCGCGCTTCAGAAGGACGCGCAGATAGTGGTAGGGAAGAATGGCCTCGCCGCCCCATCGTGTGGAGGTGTTCTCCGCGACGAGGAGCACCCGTATCGCCACGTCAGGCCCGCCCCGCGTGAAAGAGTCGATAGTAGCCAAGTCCCGCAAGCATACGCTTGGCGGTTTGCTCGGCTTCATAACGCTCACGCGAGAGCTCAACGAAGGGCAGTCTGTTTCCGTCGCCGAGGCACATAGCGCCCTGTTTGACGATGCCCAGTTCTTCCGCAGTCACAACCCAGGACTTGGCTTCTCCACCCGCGTGGAAACACTTGATGGTGCTCCAGGGCTCAGTGCGCAAGAGCGTCGCGCCCTGCACTCCGAGCTTGCGAGCTACGCGCTTGAGCTGCGTGCGATGCCAGCACAGCCAGTGTGCGGGATCGAGGTAAGAACCGCCGAGCTTCATCGCGATTGCAGACCACACGATGGCTTCGACGTGCATCATGCGTGGCAGCTGGGCGCCTCCCAGGCGTCCCAGCACCCAGTCGAGCCATTCAAGGGTGCCGTCGTCGCCGGGAGCACTCCACTGCGCGACTCCGATGTCTACATGTCGAGCGAGGCGGATGCTGTTGTCGAGCGCGCGGCGAACGACCTCCTGCGGCAACAGGCAATTCGGCTGTTGCCACATAAGCCGTAGCTCGGTCGCAGGTGTCTGCTCGAAGCGAAAGCGGTTTGGGAAGAACGTGTCAGGATCGAGGACGACGATCTCCTCTCCCGGTGCGCTCATCAGCAGGGGATCGGTAATCTTTCGCCAGCAACCATGGCCCGCTCGGAAGGCGCGAAGATTGGACCAGCGGCCAAACTGCGAAGCTTCGGCATCCGCGAGGCCGGCTTCGCTGGTGATGCTATAAGCTGCAGCCTGTGGCAACAGATCCGCAAGGGCATCGGCAAGTCTGGATTTGTCCTCTGCGCTATCGGTGATGAGATTCAGCGCAATGGGCTCGTCCGCGTGCCGCAGCAGGCTCGCGATGCCGCTCCTGGCGTAGGAGAGGGAACGCGGTGAAAGCAGAAGGAACACGCGCCGCGGTTGCTTGATCGGCAGGGGTGCGGGAGTGGGAAGACTCATCGCAAGGCCTCATTCAGATAGGCTGCGAGGGCATCGATGCCGGGTTCAAGGAAGAGGCGTTCGTGGTTGCCGTCCACTTCGCGTATCTCGATTCCGCCGCGGATGACGTCCTTCCAGCCGAGCTCGAGCGCAGCATTGGGGAAGTCCTGGTCTCGCGCCCGGAAGAGCATGAGAGCACCCTCATAGGGTTTGGGCACATACCGGTTGATCGCGACGAGGTTGATCTCGTTCGCGTCTTTGAACCAAGCAGGCAGAGTGCGGAACCCCAGCGTGGCCGCTGCTGCCGCTGCGTAACGGATCGCGCGCGTATGCAACTTGCTGGCGATGTAACTGCGGCGCGCTTCGACGCTGAGCGTCTCAGTGTTTCCGCGCAGACGATCGACGCGCTGATGCGCCTTCTCCTGCGTTGAGAAGCCGCTACGCTGTTCTTCATCGAACTTGCGCGTGCGCGAGTCGAGCATCCCGAGCATCGCGACCTGCTGCCCCGCAGCGCGCAGCTGCCGCGCCATCTCCAGCGCCAATGTCCCCCCGAAGGAGTAGCCAAGCAGATGATAAGGGCCAGAGGGTTGCAGCGCTCGCATCTCTGCGATGTAGAACTGTGCGAGGTCCTGCATCCTCAACAGGGCGGGCTTTCCTGGAAGCAATGCTTGTGCCTGAATTCCGTACACAGGCCGGTCCACGCCAATGCGACGCGCGAGGCCATAGAAGCTGATGACGTTTCCACCGACGCCGTGCACGATGAACAGCGGCTCGCGAGTACCCTCGGGCTTGAGCGCGACCAGCGAGGACTCGCTGCGTGCGGACACCCGCCGGCGAATGAGGCCGGCAACGGCAGCGATGGTCGGCGCGCCCACAAGCCCGGCAAGGCCGATCTCCATCGAGAAAGTGCGGTTCATGCGGGTGACCAGGCGCAGAGCAGCGAGTGACCCCGCGCCGAGCGAAAAGAAGCTTGACTCCACACCGATGCGCTCAATGCCAAGCGTCGTCTGCCAGATCTCCGCGAGTTGCCGTTCCAGAACATCGCGCGGCGCAATGTAGCGCTGATGATCGACTGTCGATTCCTGCATCGCGATACGTTGCACGGCCGGTGCGTGGGTCGAACTTCCGCGGCCAACAACCGCGCGGGCTTCGTCGCTCACGACGGGGAGTTGGTCTACTGCCGTCGTGGGATCTTCCAGGCCTGACTGCATGAGCTCGACAAAGAGTCGAAGATAACCGCGCACGGTATCCATGCGATGCAGCTGTGGGTTGAACTCCAGCTGTAGCCTAGGGCCTTCCTCCTCGCGGTCGACCACGGCAAACATCATGTCGAAGACGGCGCCGGGGCTTTCGGACCGCAGTGGGGTGATGTGGATGCTTCCCTCTGCCGTAGCAATGCGGCGCGCGACCATGAACGACTTCTGATACAGAAAGAAGATCGGGATCTCGAGCGAATTGTCGCCGCGGAAGTAGGGATCATGTACCAGGTCTTCAAAGGGCAGCGCCTGATGCTCCACCGCGGCGAGTGTCCACGTATTTACCGCGTCGAGCAGCTCGCGGAAGCTCATGTCCTCACGCACGAAGGCACGCAGGACCTGGATATTCATAAAAAGCCCGATGAGCTCCTCAGTCTCTTCGCTTCGATTGGCGCAGGGAGATCCAATTGTGAGGTCACGACGCCCGGTCGCCCGCGAGAGCATCGCGGAGAAGACCGTGAAGAGCAACACGTTGAATGTGACGCCTTCTCTGGCGCAGTAGGCTAACGCCCGCTGTGTGAGGTCGGAGGGTAACAGCAGCGTCTGGATATCGCCCGTGGCGTTCTTCTTGTGTTCGGGCAGGTGCTCGGGCGCATCCGCATCGGTCGGGAGCGCGATGGGGGCGGCGTCGCGGCCCAATGTGTTGCGCCAGAAGTCGAGTGAGCGCTCGTGCTCCTCGCTGTTGCACCAGTCTTCATGCCAGACGGCATAGTCAGCAAATTGGATGGGAAGCTCGGGAAGTTGCGGCGCGACGCCACGCACCCCAGCCTCGTAGAACTCGAGCATGTCGCGCATCAGTATGCCGTTAGAGATGCCGTCGCAGATGATGTGGTGCATCGTGACGAGCAGCAGATGATGCGATTCGTTCAATCGGATCAGGCGAAGCGCGAGTAGCGGACCGCGCGCGAGATCGAAGCGGAAGGCTGCATGGTCGCGTGTGATGCGGTCGCTGGACTGGCGTCGTTCCTCTCCCAGGCAACCGCTGACGTCATCAAGCAGAATCGGGACAGGCATGTGCGGATGGATCAACTGCATCAGCTGTCCATCCCGCAGCAGGAAGGTGGTGCGTAGCGATTCGTGGCGCTCGACGCAGGCGGCGAATGCCCGCGTGAGGACAGCAACATCCAGTGCGCCATCGCACTGCCACATCAAAGGCATGTTCAGCGCAGGGTTGCCGGAATTCAATTGATCCAGCGACCAAAAGCGGACTTGTCCCCGCGTCGCAGGCATGGCGTACAAATCCGCGGAGGCAGCAACCTGCGCCGTCTGGAGTTCATTCACGAGTTCGTCGAGTTCCAGTGCCACTTGTCCCTACCTGGTTACCTTGAACCGCTCGCGCGGCACGGCTGAGATCCGCGCCGGCCCACGAGGCTTTGCTTCTAACTCCGCCTTTGGCAATGCATGGCATACCGCAGCTACGGTTCGATGCTCAAAGATCTGTGAGGCTTTAACGAGAAGACCTTCGCGCTGCGCGCGCGCTGCGATGCGGAAGATCGCCAGCGAGTCAGCTCCCATCTCAAAGATGCTCTCCTCCACGCTGACGGCCTTGAGCTTCAGGACATCAGCCCAAATGGCAGCGAGTTGAGTCTGCTCAGCCGTGGAAGGTGGAACAAAGTCACGCTTGGGTGCCTGCCCCGCAGTGCCGTCGACCATCCTCAGCAGGGCCTTGCGATCGACCTTGGTGTTCGGCAGGCGGGGGAACTCGGGTAACACCAACACGGTTGGAGGCACCATATACGATGGCAGCTCGCGTTCTGCTGTGCGTCGCACTCTCTCACTCAGCTGCGGATCCACATGCTGCTGTCCGGCATCGAGGAACGCAACCAGTCGCGTGCTGTCGGTCCCAGGTTCCGTGCGGGCGAGGACAATCGCCTCGCGGACTGCATCATCTGTAGCGAGCACAGCTTCGATCTCTCCAAGTTCGATGCGGTATCCGCGAATCTTTACCTGGAAATCTGTTCGACCGAGCAGTTCTATGGCTCCATCGGCATGCCGTCGTGCAAGGTCGCCGGTGCGATAGATCCGCGCATTGACCGACGGTGCGATCACAAAACGCTCAGCCGTTAACTCCTCCCGATGCCAGTAGCCCACCGCGAGCCCATCGCCACCGATGCAAAGCTCCCCGGTGACGCCAATCGGGCATAAGCGAAGTTGATCGTCGAGGACGTGGAATTGCGTGTTTGCAATGGGGGTGCCGAGGCGCAGAGGGCCATCACCGGCTGCGACGCGGGTCGCGGAAGACCAGATGGTGGTCTCGGTCGGACCGTAAACGTTCCATACACTCGCAGACCTTGCAATCAGCTGGTTCGCGAGGTCGCGCGGCAGAGCTTCGCCTCCGCAAAGAGCCTTCAGCGGGGTCGCTGTATCCCATCCGGCATCGATCAGGATGCGCCACAGCCCAGGGGTAGCCTGCAGCACGGTTGCGTCGCTGCGTTTCGCGAGATCCAGCAACAGGCCGCCGTTGCTCACCTGCTCATCGGTTGCAATGACAAGCTTCGCCCCCGTCAGCATGGGGAGGAACATCTCGAGTGCTGCGATGTCGAAGGCCAGCGTCGTGACGCCGATGAGCACGTCATCGCTGGAGAGCCCGGGCTCGCGCTGCATCGAGTGCAGCAGATTCATCAAGGCGCCATGCGGGATCGCAACACCCTTGGGCTTTCCGGTCGACCCTGATGTGTAGATAACGTACGCGACGTCGCTGGACTTGATAGCCGCCGGGAGTGGATCGCTGACGCGAGGCTGGGGCCCGGTGATGTTGAGCATCTTCGCATTCGAAATGATGCTTGGATCGCGTCCGGTGAGGAGAAGCTTGAGGCCTGCATCGTCCACGATTCCACGCAGGCGATCCTGGGGATGCTTCGGGTCGAGCGGCACGTAGGCTCCGCCTGCCTTCATGACAGCCAGGAGCGCCCCAGCCATTTCGACGGAGCGTTCAATGCAGATGCCGACGAGTTCGCCTGGCTTCAGGCCTTCGTGTACGAGACGATGGGCGAGCAGAGTCGCATACTCATCGAGCTCCACGTAGGTCCACTTGCGGCCATTGCATTCGAGCGCCACCTTCGTTGCAGTGAGAGCCGCATGCCTGGTGACGATGGACGGCAGATCTGTGAATCGCCCAAAGTCGACGGCGGTCTGGTTCCACGTATTGCGCAGATACGACTGCTCGCTTTCCGTCAGTATCGCTAACTCAGCTGCGGTCGCGTCAGGCTGCTGCATCATGCTTTCGAGCAGCTGCTCCCAGTGGCCCATCCACCGCTCGATGGTCGATTCAAGAAAGAGCGTGTTGTTGTAATCACAAGCGAAGTGCAGCCCGTCAGATTGTTCAATGACGTTGAGAAACAAATCGCTGTTCACGAACTGCTTCGGCTGGCTGTTGATCTCAGCAGTGAGCCCGTCAAAGTTTGCGGCGTCCCCAACACGTTCGAGATTGAACTGTACTTCGATCAGCGGCAGTCGTCCCGGTTCGCGCTCCAGCTTGAGTCGGCGCAACAGGCTGCCGTAGGTGAACTCCTGGTGCTCCTGTGCATCGAGCAGCACCGTCCGAGCCGCCTTCATGTGCGAGAGCACGCTTTCCGCGGGCTCGAGCTCGCTGAGCAGCGGCAGATAGTTGACGCAGTGTCCGACAAGACTTTCGCCCTCGAGCAGAGCCTGGGCGGCCGTCGATATTCCCACGACCAGCTCCTGCTGGCCGCTGAGTCGATGCAGCAGCAGCTCGAAGCCCGCGAGCAGCGTTACATATAGGCTGCAGCCATTTCGGGCACTGAACTTCTTGAGCCGGGCATAGCGGTCCGCATCAATGTGTCCGTTGTATGTCGCGCCGGAGTAAGTCTTCACCAGGGGGCGGACGCGATCGGTGGGCAGATCGAGTCGAGGTGAACGACCTTCGAACTTGTTCACCCAATAACGTTCGTTCGCTTCAAACTCGCCACGGGCTTCCCGTTCACGCTGGGCCGCGGCATACCGGCTGAATGATAACAACGGAGCGAGTGCGCGAAGGCCTCCCGAGCCATTTGTGTATACAGCGGCGATCTCCTCAAGCAGCAGATTGGCAGACCAGCCATCCAGCACGATATGGTGCCCTGTAAGTACAAGGGCTACGCTCTGAGCGCTGAGCCTGAACGCCATGATGCGGAGTAGCGGGCCCGAGTGAAGATCAAACGGGCTGCGTGAATCTTCCTCGCTATACGCACGAAGAGCCTGCTCCTGGGCATCGCGCCCCAGTGCCGTGAGGTCAGACCAATCGACTGGACCCTCATAGGCTGGCGCGATGCAGAGGGACTCTCCATCCTGACTCACCACGCTACGCAGAGCGTCATGGCGGGCGATCACGGCATCGATCGCGAAGCGAAGGTCTGCTTCGCGAAGCGGGCCGTGCAGTCGGACCATCACCGACTCATTGAACGCGCAGTTGGCTTCCTGCCCCAGGGCAGCCGCAAGAAAGATCTCGCGCTGGGGCTCGGTGAGTGCTACGTGCGACGGGGAAAATTCGGTCGCGGAGTCACCTTGGTCAGCCGCAGATAGTGACGAGGATTCCTTTGACGGAAGGACGCCGTGACTCTGCATCTCAAGGATGGTCTCGCGGAAGGCCAGCTCTACTGCAGCGAGATCAGCGTCGGTGTGCGCGGAGGTGAGGAAGCATGGATAGCCTTCCTGGATGTGGATACCGCGGGCCCGCATCGCGTAGTAGAACAGCGTGCCTAGCGGAGTCTCGCCGGGGAATGTGAAGTAGAACCACGAGGCGAAGTGGTCGATGTGCAGAGGGACGCCGCGCTCCATGAGGAAGGCTCCGAGCGACTCCGAGATGGCCTTCGTCTTTGCGTTGAGTGTCTCCTGCAAAGATGGACCCTTCTGCTTAAGGTGCTGAAGCACGCTCTTAGCCGCAGCCATCGCCAACGGATGGCGCACAAATGTTCCGGCAAAAAAGGTGACGCCGACCTCCGGGATGGAGTCGTCGCCATAGTTCCACGAGCCGCCGTCGAGAGCGTCAAGATATTGCGCTTTGCCGGAGAGCACACCAATCGGATGTCCGCCGCCGATCACCTTGCCGTAGGTGCACATGTCGGCGCGGATGCCGAGATACTCCTGTACGCCACCGGGCGCAACGCGGAAGCCGGTGACAACCTCATCGAGGATCATCGCGGCGCCATGCTGTTCGGTGACGCGGCGGACCTCGCGGATGAAGTCGAAGGGCTTGTTCTCGGGATGCCGCGTCTGCACGGGCTCGATGAGCACTGCTGCGATGTCATCTGCGTTGTTGCGGATGTACTCAAGTGCTTCGGGCGTGCCGTAGTCGAGCACGGTGATGTTCTTCACGTTGTCGAAGGGAATGCCGGGCGCGATGGGAGCGCTGCCACGCGGTGTCTTGCGGATCAGCACCTCATCGAAGGTGCCGTGGTAGTCGCCGGAGAAGTACACCACGCGGTCGCGACCGGTAACGGTGCGAGCGACTCGGATTGCAGCCATCACGGCTTCGCTACCCGTATTGCAGAACGTCACACGTTCATTGCCGGTGAGGTCGCAGATGAGCTTCGCGACCTCTCCCGCGAGTGCGGACTGCGGCCCAATCGCGACTCCGCGATCAAGCTGCTTCTTGGCTGCCTCAACGACAAACTCCGGCGAGTGACCAAACATGATGCAGCCATAGCCATTGACGATATCGATGTACTCGTTGCCGTCGATGTCCCACAAGCGTGAGCCCAGCGCACGGTCCGTGACCAGCGGATACACCATCTCCTTCCACTGCGGACGGAAGCCTGAAACCGCTCGGGGGTCAGCGAGGCGCAGACGATCCGCTGCAGTGCGCCGCTTTGACCCTGGCGTCTTCGCGGTGTAACGCGCAATCAGTGAATCGATGTAGTTGCGCTGCTGGGGAGTGATCTCCTGCGAGGCCCGTTGTGGCGGCCGGAACGAGCCATGCTTCGTATCCAGCGCGGTGGAAGCCTGCGTGGCGGGAGCCGACGTCTTCAACGGAGCGATTGGAGCGGGAGTGCCAACAGCGTTGGAAGGAAGCGAAGGGGAAACTCCGCCTGACTGGACAGCCGCCTGCAGGGCTGCCACTTGCTGGGCGAACATGGCAGAGAGAGCTACAACCTGGCTGGTAAAGAGCTGTTCGATCGCGGAGCCCGCAGCCTCCGGAGTAGGCACCGTGATCGCAGAGGTCGGCGCCGGAGCCGCAGGAACAGGCGAAGCTGCTACGATTTCGGGAGCCATCTGCTCATCGAGATGCTTCGCAATAGCAGCGATCGTCGAGAGTTGTTCCATGACTTGGCGCAGCGTGATCTTGACCTTGAAGCGTCGGCTGACTGCTAGCGTGGCCTGCGTAAGGAACAGGGAGTCGAGGCCAAGCTCGAGGAATGTGAGGTCATACTCCGCCGGTGCGATGTCCACCCCGCTGAGTTCAGTGAAGAGTGAAGCTGCTTCCTGCTGCAGCCGCTCAAAGCGAGCAGGGGCCAACTGCGGTTGCTGCGCGTCGCGTATTGCTGGCGTGGCATTAATCGAACTCATAGCTGGTGATGGTCCCTCGGACATAGGCGGCGCGGATGCCAGCTCGTTGATGCGAACCTGCGGCGCGGGCGGATCGACCCAATACAGCTTGCGTTGAAATGGATACGCAGGAAGTGAAACGCGACGGCGTGTCTCGGCCGCGTAGTAGCGATGGGGATCGACGGAGATGCCTGCATTCCACAGGGTTACGACGGCATCGCGAACATCGCGCGTCCTGCCGTTCGAGCTGGAGCTCGGCAGGGAAGGCACTGCGAGCATCTCGGCCGCAGAGCTGCGCTGATGCAGCGCGAGAGAGGTGAGCGCTTCGCCGGGGCCACACTCGAGGAAGCAATCGTAGCCGGCGGTCAGAAGCGTGCGGAGAGCGTGAGCGTAGCGCACGGGGCGGCGGATCTGGTCCGCCCAGAAGCTGGGATCGGTTGCCTGTTCGTTCGTCACCCACTCGCCGGTGACCGTGGATACGTACGCACGCTGCGGCGGGTTCAGCGACACTCGCGCGACCTCATCCTCAAACGCAGCTAGCATCGGCTGCATCATGTGCGAATGGAAAGCGTGCGAGGCTTTGAGCCTCTTGCAGGCGATCTTCTCGTCTGCAAGCTTTGCTTCGAGCTCTTCGATGGCTGCGACCGGTCCTGCCATAACACTCGCCCGCTGTGAGTTGTATGCAGCAACGTTGATGGCATCGCTCGCGTAGGAGTCGATGCGATCTTCACCCAGCGCGACGGAGAGCATTGCGCCAGGCTCCATCGACTGCATCAGATGGGCGCGCAGACACACAAGCCGCATCGCATCTTCGACGGAGAAGACGCCCGCGAGTACAGCGGCAACGTATTCGCCAACGCTATGTCCCACGAGGGCTGCGGGCTGCAGACCCCAGCTCTGCCAGAGACTCGCGAGCGCGAGCTCCACAGCGAACAGGGCCGGCTGGGCAATCCGCGTCTGCGCGAGTGGAGCTTCTGCTTCTGAGTCGCCCAGGATCAAACCGCGCAGCTCCGGAATGCCTTCCTGTTCAGCGACCGAGAGGCAAAGTTCGAGGGTGTCGCGGTAGATGGGCTCGCTGCGATAGAGCTCGTGGCCCATACCGCTGAACTGAGATCCCTGCCCCGGGAACTGGAAGACCACCCGCTCGGCGGACCTCGCAGTCGTTGTGGGAGCCTGGTTCGAGCGAAGAGCCTCCACTGCATCCGAGATCGTTGCGGCCGCGAAGGCAAACCGCGTCGCAAACGTTTGGCGGCCGGTCGCGAGCGTGTAAGCTGCGTCGGCGAGATTGACCGTTGGATCCAGCTCGAACGCTTGTGCCAGCGCGAGCTTCGCTTCGGCAAGAGCCTCAGGAGTGCGCGCGCTGAGGCACAGCACCTGGCGGTCGCGGCGTGTGCGCCGCTCCTCTGCAGCGGGTGCTTCCTCAAGAACAACGTGAGCATTGACGCCGCCAACACCGAACGCACTGACGCCCGCCCGCAACGGAAGTTCGGGGGACGGGCTGATCCACGGCTCCGCCTGCGCGATCAAGCGGAACGGCGAGCCTTCGAGGTGCAGTTCCGGATTGGGTGACGCGAAGTGCGCGAGGCCAGGGAGCGTGCGGTGTTGCATCTGGAGCACAGTCTTGATGAGCCCGGTGACGCCCGCAGCTGCATCGAGATGCCCGATGTTGCCCTTCGCCGCGCCGAGGATGCAGAAGCTCTGACGGTCGGTGCTGCGACGGTAGGCTTGCGTGAGTGCGGATACTTCGATCGGGTCGCCCATCGGTGTCCCGGTGCCATGAGCCTCCACATAGCTGATGGTGTCGGCGCTGATGTTTGCCATGGCGAGTGCGCCGGTGATGGCGCGGAGTTGGCCATCGACGCCGGGCGCCATGTAGCCCGCCTTCTGCGCGCCGTCGTTGGTGATGGCGTAACCCCGGATGACAGCGGCTATGGCATCCCCATCGCGAACTGCATCTTCATAGCGCTTGAGCAGCACAACGCCCGCCCCGTGGCCGAAGATCGTCCCGCTGGCGTTCGCATCGAAAGGGCGGCAGTAACCGTCACGTGAGGTGAGACTGCCCTCCTGTGCGACGTGGCCGCGCTGCTGAGGGAATGTGATGGAAACCCCGCCGGCGAGGGCCATGTCGCATTGGTAGTTCAACAGGGACTGCGCCGCCTGGCACACAGCTACGAGCGATGTCGCGCAGGCACCCTGCACAGTCATCACGGGGCCGCGCAGGTTCAGCTTGTACGCAATGCGTGTGGTGAGAAAGTCCTTGTCATTTCCGGTGAGATACGAGAAGTCGCCAACCTGGTAACCGTTGGTGAACTCATCCAGGAACGAGCGATCGTGTGCGAGATTCGCCAGCAGGTAGGTGTTGAGGGCGCAGCCTGCGAAGAGGCCGATCTCGCCTGCGTAAGCGTGGGGATCGTAGCCAGCAGCGTCGAAGGCGTTGGCGCAGCACTCCAGCAACAGGCGATGTTGTGGATCCATGCGCTCCGCTTCGCGAGGGGGTACGTTGAAGAAGTCCGCATCGAATTGCCCAACGCCATCGAGGATGCCACGGGCCGCGATGAAGTCGGATTCGCCAGCGACGAAGTTTGTGGCTTCTTCGGGAGCGAAGCGGGTGATGGTGTCGCGACCTTCCACCAGGATGCGCCAGAAGCTGGCGATGTCTGGTGCGCCGGGAAAGCGTCCGGCCATGCCGATGATGGCGATGGCGTTTGCGGCGTCCTGCGGATCAATCTCGTAGCTCATCGCGCGGCCTCCGTTTCGGAGGGTGAGGTACGGTTGCTGCGCAATCGCGCGAGGGCCTCGCGCTGCAAGCGGGCACGATCCTGTTGGCCGCCGGTGGTATTCAGTGATTCCGGTAGACCTTCGCGCTCAAGCCGCGCCGCGAGCGAACGGATCGTCGCGTGTTCAAACAGCCACGCCATGGGGATGGAGCGCTCGAGGGCCCTCTCTAACTCGGTACGCAGGGCCGCGAGCTTCAGTGAGCTGGCGCCGGAATCGAAGAAGTTCTCGTTCAGTCCCACACGCTCGAGCCCGAGAACCCGGCACCAGGCTGCTGCAAGCGTCGACTCCAGCTGCGACTTTGGCGCGTGGGTGATGGGTGTTGTAGATGAGACGCGGGCCGAAGCCCTCTGAGCTCGCAGCGCGGCCAGCAAAGGTTCGCGATCCACCTTGCCGTTCACGTTCATCGGCAACAAAGGGAGCCACGCATAGCGGTCGGGCCGCATGTGTGCGGGGAGTCGTTGCTCCATAAAGCGGCGAAGTTCGGATTCATTAGCCTCCTGCGCACGTGCGACGACACACGCCGCAAGGGACGCCCGGCCTTCGGATTCAAACGGCAGCACCGTTGCTTGAGCGATGTTCTGGTGCGAAGCGAGGACCGCTTCGATCTCGCCGAGTTCGATGCGAAAGCCGTTGATCTTTACCTGGCGATCGGCGCGTCCCATGTAGACGAGTTCGCCATCATCGCGACGACGCGCGAGGTCGCCGGAGCGATACAACATGCCATTGGGTACGAATGGGCTTTCGATGAAGCGCTCCGCCGTGAGTTCTGCGCGATTGAGGTAGCCTCGCGCCACGCCCGCGCCGCCGACGAAGATCTCCCCGATCTCCCCGGTAGCGACGGGCTGGAGTGACGCGTTGAGCAGGTCCAGAGTGAGATCCGGTATCGGTTCTCCGATGAGGCTCTCGGTCTCTTGTGCAATGTCCTTCTCGAGGACGCGACGGCGCGTGACGTGTACGGCCGTTTCGGTGATGCCGTACATGTTGATCAGTTCAGGCCTAGCATCGCTGTGGCGGCGGACCCACGGCGCCAGGGCGCGCAGGTTCAGCGCTTCACCCCCGAAGATCACCAACCGCAGCGCAAGCGAACGCGTCCGCCCCAGTGATGCGGCGCGCTCTTCAGCGTGGATCAACTGCGTGAACGCGGTCGGTGTCTGGTTGAGCACCGTGACGTTCTCGCGGGCGAGCAGGTCGTAGAACTCTTCTGGCGACCGGCTGGTAGCGAAGGGCACAATCACCATGCGGCCGCCTGTCAGCAGGGGCCCCCACATCTCCCACACGGAGAAATCGAAGGCGAAGGAGTGGAACATTGTCCACACATCGTGCTCGTTGAATTGGAACCAGTGCCTGGTCGCGGTGAATAGGCGCGATACGTTGTTCTGTGTCACCATCACGCCCTTCGGCGTTCCCGTGGAGCCCGAGGTGTAGATCACATAGGCGAGGCTGTCGAGCGTCGCAGCGTACGGAGGCGCGGATGCATGTGCAGGAGCCGCGGGCAGATCTTCGATGACGAGAACGGGAAGCTCAAGGTCAGAGAGCAAAGCGGCGTGAGCGCGGTCGGTGATGATCGCTACAGGCTTCGCGTCGTGTAGGATATCGCGAACGCGCAGGGCAGGCGTCTTCGGATCGAGAGGAAGATATGCGGCACCAGCGCGGATGACGCCAAGCATGGCAGCGACCATCGCTGGCGTCCTCTCGGTCAGGATCGCGACTATCGCCTCTGGCCCCGCCTCGTGCCGCAAAAGGGAATACGCGACGGCTTCTGCCTGCATCGCCAGCGAGCGGTAGCTGGTCGAGGCTCCGTCGAACGTGACGGCCGTCTTGTCCTGCTGCTGATGCGCGACCCGAGCGAACTGCTCCCAGAGCGTGCCGGTGGGCACGGTTCCGCTGCCGAAGGGTGCCTCCAGCGCAGTCGTCATGGGATGGTTCGTGGTCGCGATCATGAACGCTCCTTCATCAGTCTGTGCGAGCAGCGCGGCGGCAGGCGATACATAGATCGGACCGCAGCATCCCTCCAAAGCGTCAGGCATAGCGGCGCAGGCCGAATCCAACAGCCAGCAGCGCCAGGAAAAGCAAGGTCAGCAACAGGTCCTGCCGGAGCGGGCGCACGCCTTCGCGCTGGGCTCCGAACTGGGTCACTACGTAGAGCGGAAAGTCGCCGGCGGCTACGGCGACAACAGCACCCGGCATGCCGAAGAACTTGAAGCCGAGCGGGATGCCGATCAACATCGCCGCGCAATAAAGTGCGTTGCCGACGGCGTTATAGGTGGACTTACCCAGAGAGAAGAGCACCGGCTGCGTCGTGGTGTAGAGCAGGGTGTGCCAAAGCCCGACGGCCAGCACGGGAATCATCCACGAGCCTTCGTGGTAACGGGCGGGGTAAAACTTCAGGATGAGCAGATCGCCCCATACGACCATGGCTGCCAAGAGCACGGCACCCCCGGACAGCGCAAAACCGCGATAGCGCAGGAAGCGGCCCCGAAAGTCCGCCTGCGGCAGATGCATGAGCTTGGCGACGAACGGGAATCCGACACGCTGCGAGAAGGCGTTGATGATCGAGCGAGGTACGTCGGAGATCTGAAAGGCGATCCCGTAGATGCCAAGAGTGGTCAGGGAGACCATGCGGCCGAGCAGCAGGCGGTCGGCCTGCGAGGCGAAGAAGAAGAAGGCCGTGCCGAGAACGATCCACTTGCCGAAGTGAACGATCTCGGTGAGGCTCTTGCGATCGAGCGACCAGCGATTGCGGATGCCTGGCGTCACGGCGGGAATGTGGCTGAGTATCAGGCGATAGATGCCGGATACCAGGTTCCCCGCGACCAGCGCCCATACGGAGGGCCAGCGGTACGCCCACGCGACGGTGACGACAAGAGCGATGATCTGGGTCGAGAAGTCGATCGCGAAGAGGCGCCGCACGCCCAGGTGGCGTGAGAGTGTAAGGAACCCCGTGCTGTTGAAGCCGCCGATCACGCAGCTCAAGGCGAGTACCGCGAGAACACGCGTGAGGCTCGGGTCGCGATACCAATGGGCTGCGGGCGCTGCGATGACCATCGCGATGAGCCAAAGTGCAATGCCGCGACCGGCTTGCAGCGTCCAGGCGGTGTTGAGGAATCGGACGTCGTCGCCGCGTTCGCTTTGGATCACGCTGGGCCCAAGGCCGATGTCCGAGAGCAGTGTGATGCCGGTGATGAGCGTCGAGACGAGGATCATCTCGCCAAACGCGGTGGGTGCCAGCATCCTGGTGAGCACCAGGCTGTTCACCACGCGTAGTCCCATTGCCGCGCCGTAGGAGACGATGGTCCACGCCGCAGCTTTGATCGCTGCGGACTCTAGGAACGACACGACGGAACGTTCTGGACCGCTGGGAGGCTCGGGCGCAGGTTCCGCAACCTCGACCAGCACCTCCGGTTCCATCACCGAGGGCGTTTCGAGGAGAACTGTCTCGCCTGCCAGAGCACTTTCCATAGCTGTCTCAATGCCCCTTGGTTAGCCCGGAGGATATGGGCTGCATGCGCAGCGCGGTCCGGACTGCCGGCCGCATGGAACGATCGCTTCGGCAAGGATCGCTCGTTCCCGCAGCGAAGGGGATAGCCACTTCGTTGTATGTGGGGCAGGCGACTGGCGCAATTGCGAATGGCGGCAAGCGCGCAAGCTGTTGTGGCCGTGGTGGATAGCTGCGCCAAGGCAGGCCATGATTGATGCCTCTGCCAGACTGGTGGGGGGAGGAACGAACGTCGCCCCTGATATCACTTAGCGCGAAGCAGCCGGTGTCGCCCAGCGTTCGACCCGTACCTCGGGGAATTGCCCCTGGCCGGGAGAAAGCAGCGGCGAAGGCTTGCCGCGCAGACTTTCGTCGAAGAAGCCAAGGAGAAGGGCCCGCAGAACCTGTTGACTCCGCTGGGGATCGATTGGCCCGGTCATCTTGCCGTTTTCGATCTGTGGGAGGATGGGCTGGTCGCTGAAGTCTGCGTGCTGGGTGCCCTCGACGAAGACGCGCAGACCACCATAGTGCTCCAGGCTGTCACGGGTCAGCTGGAAGTCGAGGCGATCCATCCTGTCTTCGGTTCCGCGGAGCGCGGGCTGAGCTGATAGATCCAGCTCGCGCTGGCGGCTGACGTCCTCGTAGACCAGCATGATTCGCTGATCCGCATTTCGTTGATCGAGCCCCGCGAAGCTCCATCCATCGAGGTTCACGGCCGCGACGACGCGTGGATCGAGGCCGCAGAGCTGCAAGGCGGCTGCCCCACCGAACGAGTGGCCCCAGGCTCCGACGTGTTGGGTGTCCAGCCGGGCATGCAAGGGGTCGCGCGGGTCGTCGTTCAGTGCGGAGAGCTTGTCCAGCGTTGCGCGCATATCCGCCGCCCAAATGTAGAGCTGCTCATTCCAGTAGCTGATCTGCTGCTGGGCGGTGGCCTGGTTCCCGTACGGACCTTGCAGCTGTTGCGAGCCGTAGACGACCGTACCGTCGGCCAGCTCCATGCGCTCGGCGTTCAGCGGGTGATCGACTGCGGCGACTACGTAGCCGTGGCTGGCGAGCTCTTCGAAGGCGATGGTGTTCTGGGTGCGCTCGCCCCGCCAACGGGGGCTGAAGAGGAGGACACGCAGGGGCTCATGGGTTACGGCTACAGGAGCATTCCAGCGGGAGTGCGTGGGGACAGCTGCCAGATAGGCGTCTCGCCAGGTGGTCTCCTTGAGTCGACGAGCATTTGCGATTGGCGCGGCGGAAGGTACCGCGGGGTACCAGATCTGGACGACGAGCGGTCGAGTCCCTTGGGGATCGGGAGTCCCATCCAGAGCTCGGCCCGGCTCGTTCAGATAGAGGATGCGCGTGCCCACTGGATATGGCCCGGTAGGTTCGGGGAGGCTGAAACGGCGCGAGGCATAGGCCAGCGATGCGGCTGCGAGCAGCAGGATCGCGGCCAACGGAAGGATCACTCGCAAGGTTCGACCTCCGGCCCCTGAGCTAGTTCGGCAGCGGGGTCGTTCGCTCCAGCAGTACCACGTTGCCCTTCAGGTAGTCGACCTTCCACCGCGAGGTGTGCTCCAGGAAGTAGGCCAGTGGAGTGTCCTGCTCGAAGAGCACATAGCGGATCTTCTGTTGATCGAGCAGCTTCTCCGTGTCCTTGATGCGGATGATGTCGAGGTAGTCCTTGAAGGTCCCGTTGTATTCGAAGATGTCCACGCGCGAGTCGATGAAGTCAGGCGTATCGCGCAGGTGCCAGATCATGTAGCCTCCCCACAGGAAGCTGTTGAACACCTTGCCCTGCAGGTGCATCGCACGAAGCGAGGGGACTGCGTCAACGGGGAAGAGCGGCATTGCCTTCTGGGTGTCGGTGTCTTTGACCAGCACCGATTGCTTCACCGCCATGATGGTCAGTACCACCATCGTTGCGATGTTGAGCAGCGGCTTGGGCCTGTAGTTCTCTCCGCGTTTCACAGGAGGGAATCGCATGGCAAACGCTGGTGCAGCAGTGATCGCGAACATGTACAGGAAGCGCGAGTGACTCAGTGCGGAGTAAAGGCCCGCGCCCACGAAGGCGAGGTCGTGCAGTTCCCATTCGCGCTGCTTGTAGATCTGCCAGATGATGGCCACAGCGAGGAGGAGCAGCAGAATCTCACCGCGCACGGTGTGCACATCGACGGGCTTCCACTCCTCGACGTTCTCGATGTTCAGCTTCTGATGGAACGCCAGGTTGAAGGGATAAGCGACGAGCTTCCAGCCGTAGGGATTGACGAACAACGCTGCGACGCTCGCGAGGATCGCGCCCAGCATCGTGTTGCGCGTCTTCGCGTCCATGCCGCGGCTCGAGATCGCACTCCACTGAAAGCGGAACAGCGTTGTGGCGAAGAAGATGCCAAGCAATGCGATGCCGATGAGCCAGGATCCATGCGTGTTCACCCAGACGACGTAGAGCGGCGGCAGCAACCACGCAGCCGCAGGCCGTGGGTTCTCCTTGTCATACACGCACTCGAGGATGTACATCTCCGCCAGCAGGCACATCCAGCCGAACAGCAGCGTCCGCGGGCCGTACGACACGCTGGACAGGAACATGCCTGCCAGGGTCACCAGGAACGATCCCACCGCACTCTTCGAGCGGCGATAGCTCACGAGGTAGATACCTACGGTGACGATGGCGATCGCCACGGCGTTCACGAACCACACGCCCTTGCCGCCAGCCACGGTCCATCCCCAGTAGTAGGGAAGCTCCGCAATCCACTCGTGATTCATCCACGCGGCGTGCAGTGCGGTCGAGGAGAAGATGTCCTCGGTGATGAAGTGGTGGGTCTGCAGCAGAATCTGCGCGTCGCGAAGGTGCCACCAGATGTCTGGGTCGCTCATCGAGCGCGGCGTAACGATGAAGACCAATGCGGCGAGCGCGTAGCCCATCGTTACGGGCAGACTGAAGAGCTTGTCCTGCCATCTGCGTGTGTCCGGGGAGGTCATCCCACGAAGGATAGCCGAGGCTTCGAGCCGATGTGCACGAAAGAGACGCAGGTTACCTACCTTTGAACGGTCCATCGGTGCAATCGAGGACAGTGCGGAAGTTGCACGCCGGTACTGTACAGATCCGCACCGTGGGCCGATATAGAGGTGCAAAGCCGCACCGCTATTGGTCCGGCTGATGTTGCAGCCATGGCGAGGTCCACCGACTTCCACAGTTGGCGGAACCGATATCCAACGAACGGGTCAGGAAGCCGTCCCCGGTACGTACCATTACCAGGGTGCCTGATAGACCATTCAGGTGATTGAGATAACCCTGTCCTGGCCGATAACGTTGCGACAGATCGAGGGAGACGCAGAGTTCACCCGAGTGCCCCCACTCACTCCGTAGACCTCTCGGATCAATTCAAACTTTCAGGAGAAGTCACATGTCGTTCATCAAGAATTTCGTGCAGGAAGAGTCTGGTCAGGATCTCATCGAGTACGCGCTCGTCGCGGGTCTCATCGGTCTGGCCGCTGTTGCAGCTATGTCCACCCTCGCCGGCAAGATCGGCAACGCGTTCTCGAACGTAGGCAGCCAGCTCACCTCCGCGGTCTAGTTCTTTACACCTCGGTTGCTTCTCCTTGCGGCGGGTGGCTCGAATGCCACCCGCCGTTCAACCCTCACAAGTCTTTCGACAGACGAGAGGCAAACCGGAAGACCTGCAGCACACGACGGCCTGAACGCGTTGGCATCTGTGCCAGGGATTTCGCGCCCGCAACGATCGCAGGCTGGCGAGGATAGCAAAGGCGCCAGATCCAGGCCGCACGCTGGCCATAGGCAAATTCGGTTCTCCGAAACCGACAGTTGCCCGGACGCCTGACGATGAACGCCTTTGCCCCCAGGAGTGTGCTGCAATGAACTTTCGGCGAATGGCAACGGCCCTGCTGATTGGCCTGCTGATCTCAGGCACGTGTACTTTTCTTCTGAGCCGAGCGCTACGGTCCCGGTCCAACACCAAGGTTCCGGAGCTTAGCTACGTCGCTCCGCTGCGTCCGCTCGCCGCGGGGGAGACCATCAAGGCGGAAAGCCTGCAGATGGTCACATGGCCTGCAAGCCAGCCCATCCCCGATGGGTTCGTGAAACCGGACACCCTTATCGGCCGAGGGGTCCTCTATCCCATCGACAAGGGACAGCCGATCACGGAGAAGTTTCTCTCTGCCGCCGGCTCAGGCGCTGGCCTTGCCAGCAAGATTCCAGACGGCATGCGCGCCGTCGCTTTGCGCTCCGACGACATCGTCGGCGTTGCTGGCTTCCTTATGCCCGGTTCGCATGTGGACGTGCTGGCCTCGCTGCAGGTAAAGACAAAGGACGAAACAGTCCCGGTTACCGTCACCATCCTGCAGAACGCCGAAGTCGTCACCACCGGCCACCAGATTCAGCCCGACCCCGAAGGGAAGCCCGCGACCGTCAACGTGGTCACGTTGCTGCTGACTCCTGAAGATGCAGAACGCGCCGTGTTCGCGACGCAGCAAGGCCCCATTCACTTTGTGCTTCGTAGCGGTACGGACAAGTTGCAGGCCGACACCGGGGCCCCCATTCAGCTCGCTTCGTTGGTCGGCGGAGGTTTGAAGTCAGACCTGAACGGTTCAGCAAAGCCTGCCGCGCCGCGTCCTCATCCCGCCCCCGTTCATGTCGCTGAGCCTCCTGCATCCCTCACAGTGGAAACCGTCAGTGGCGATCATTCGACCACCGACACCTTCAGGATTGGGTCGCGATGAAGTCCGCTATCTCGAAGCACGCACTTAGCGCTGCCCTGCTCGCTCTCACCATCTGCGCCTCCGCCCAACAGCCGGCCAAGCCATTGCTGCTAGCGATCGCTCCCAAGGCCGTCCCTCCGGCTCCGGCTGCAGCCTCTGCGCCTGCAACGCCGGTATCCAGCCTTTCGCCAATGCCGTTGGCCGTACAAGCGGCATCCAGCACCGACACGCTGCACGTGCTCGTGGGGCAGTCCCTGATGTTGCATGACGTGAATCCCCTGCGGCGTATTTACGTAGGCAATCCCGCTATCCTGCAGACCTTTACCTCGGGGCCGCAGGAGGTGATCCTCACGGCAAAGGCCGCTGGCGTCAGCACGATGGTCGTCTGGGACACATCCGATCACTCGACGATGTACACGGTGCACGCCGACCTGGACACCTCCGGTCTGAGTCAGTCTCTCCATGCTGCCTATCCCCTCGACAGCATCACCGCGACCGCGACCGACGACCATGTGACGCTCTCCGGTACGGTCGCTACGGCGGAGGTCTCCGAAGCGGCGCTGAAGCTCGCAGGGATGTACAGCAAGGAAGTTGTCAACTCGCTGCGTGTAGTCCCTCTGCATGGCAAGCAGGTGCAGTTGAAGCTCACGGTGGCGGAGGTCGATCGCTCCAAGCTCGTGCAGTTCGGTATCAATCTCTCGCGCGCCTTCGGCGGTAGCGTCGGTACCATCACCACCGGCCAGTACCCGTCCTCTATCTCCGCGACCCAATCTTCGGGCTCGACGTCGGCTACAGCTACAGCCTCCAATGCGCTGAACTTCTTCTTCTATAACTTCGCGCATGGCTTTGGCCTCACCATGGAAGATCTCGAGACCGCGAACCTGCTTCAGATTCTCGCTGAGCCGACTCTGACGACGCTGAGCGGGAAGACTGCACGCTTCCTCTCCGGCGGTGAGTTTCCCGTACCCATCGTACAGGGGGGCACCGGCAACTCGACGGCGGTCTCCGTTCAGTTCAAGCAATACGGCGTAAAGGTGGAGTTTCTTCCTGTCGTCAACGATGACGGCACCATTCACCTTGTGGTGACTCCCGAGGTGAGCACGCTTGATTATGCGAACGCGGTGAGCATCTCCGGTTTCACCATCCCCGCTCTCGCTACGCGTCGCTCTGAGACTGAGATCGAGCTGCGCAGCGGTCAAAGCTTCATGCTCTCGGGGCTGTTGAACCACACCACCACTGACGTTCTGACAAAGGTGCCGGGAGCCGGCGATGTTCCTATCATTGGACATGCCTTCAAGAGCAAGAGCTTGACGAAGGGTGTCAGCGAACTCGTGATCCTATGCACGGCCGAGGTCGTCGATCCGCTGCACGATGCTCCCGCAACTTCGACGCCCAAGATGCCTGTCCCACCTCTCGATAATAAGAAGTTCGATAAGAACGTTGACAACGCCGAAAAGGCGTATCCGACGGCCCACTAGCTGGCGGCAACACCAACCAAAGAAGCGAGCAGAATGCCGACCGAGTCACAAAAATCGGAGACCAGCCAGGCAGTCTTCAGCGTCTGCGCGACGCCTGATGTCGCCAGCGCGACGGCAGCGGCGACGCAGAGCATCAGCGGCGCTGAGTTCGTTGGTGAGTTCCAGGAATACATCTCCGGAGAGAAGCGTCCACAGTTTCCCAGCATCATCAACAACGCGGACAGCGTCGTTGCGCTGATCGATTGCGACCGCAATCCCGAAGCCGCGCTGGAGACGATGGATCGCCTGCGCCAGATCTTCCAACAGCGCGTCTCCCTCGTTGCAATTGGCTCTCGCACGGAGACCGAGTTTCTGCTGCGCGCAATGCGTGTCGGCTGCGATGAGTTCCTGTCGAAGCCCCTCGACCGCCCAACCTTTATCGCAGCGTTGAACCGCTTCCAGCGCGCCCGCGTAAGTGCCTCGCAGGTGCAGCCGGGCAAGGGAAGGGTCCTGTCCTTCTTTGGCGTAAAAGGTGGCGTTGGCACCACGACGCTTGCAGTACACCTTGCCATGCATCTGGTGAAGAAGCATCGCAAGAAGGTCCTGCTGATCGACTATAAGCACGAACTCGGCCACATCGCGCTGCACCTTGGAATCAAGGAGAGCGCGTACTACTTCGATGAACTGGTTCGCAACGTCGATCGCCTCGATACAGATCTGCTTGAGAGCTTCGTCACGCGTCATCCCAGTGGCCTCGAAGTGATTCCATCTCCAGATGTGGTGGCTGCTCCCCGTGAGGTGCCGGCCGATGCGATTGCACGCATCATGGACGAACTGCGTCGCCGCTATGACTTCGTCCTCATCGATACGTCGATGCAGTACACGAGCACCACGCACGCGATGATGAGTTCCAGCGACCAGGTAGTACTGATCTCCACGCCCGATGTCGCTGCCTTGCGCGACCTGATCCGTCGAGTGGAGCACTACGCACTCATCGATGGCTTTACCGACAAGCTGAATGTCGTCATCAATCGCTCCACATCCGACGATGCCGTCAGCCAGCAGGATATCGAGAAGACGATTCACTTCCCGGTGTACCTCGCGGTACCAAATAACTACGCAGAGTTGATGCGCGCCATCAACGCAGGCGAGCCGGTCGCACCTGCACAGCGCGGGACGTTTAGTAACTCATTTCAGACATGGGCTTTCCGGTTGACCTCCGATGGCTCCCAGTCGATACAGGCCCCCGAGCCCGTCAAGAAGCGTTCCTTCTTGTTCGGGTTCTAGCCGGAAAGGACCTCTTTCATGGCCGATCAAACCCTTGTGATGACTGGGCCACCCCGTCCTCCGATCGCTACTGCCGAGATCCGCAGCAGCCTGCACCTCGCCGATACGGCTCGCTATCAGCTCAAGACGGACGTCCATCACGAGCTCATCAAACGTGTTGATCTCGAAGAGTTAGCCGGCCTTCAGAACGACGCGTCGGGCCGCTCCAAGCTTCTCGCGACGATCTCGCAACTCGTCGCTGAACAGAACATTCCGCTCACTGCCGCCGATCGCGACTCTATCGCAAAGGAAGTGATGGATGAGGTCTTCGGCCTCGGGCCACTTGAGCCGCTGCTCAACGATCACACGATCTCTGACATCCTCGTAAACACGTACAAGACCGTATACGTGGAGCGTCGCGGCCAGCTCGAAGAGACGAACGTCTGCTTCCGCGATAACGCGCACCTGATGCATGTGATCGACAAGATCGTTTCGGCTGTGGGGCGTCGCGTCGACGAGTCCTCCCCGATGGTGGATGCGCGTCTTCTCGACGGCTCGCGCGTGAACATCATCATTCCTCCGCTTGCTATTGACGGACCTCTGGTCTCTATCCGCCGCTTCGGCTCGACGCCTCTTGGAGTCGAGGACCTGCTCGCCAAGAAGGCGTTGACGCCTGGCATGATGGAGCTGCTCAAGGCTGCGGTGAAGTGCCGGCTCAATATCGTCGTCTCGGGAGGTACGGGCGCCGGTAAGACAACACTCCTCAACGTCCTCTCCGGCTTCATCTCGCCAGACGAACGCATCGTAACCATTGAGGATTCGGCCGAACTACAGATCAAGCAGCGCCACGTGGGGCGTCTTGAGTGCCGTCCTCCGAACCTCGAAGGGAAGGGCGCGATCCGCCAGCGCGAACTTGTCATCAACGCTCTCCGTATGCGGCCCGACCGGATCATCCTTGGCGAAATCCGTGGCGAAGAATGCCTGGACATGTTGCAGGCAATGAATACAGGCCACGATGGGTCCATCACCACCATCCACGCGAACACGCCTCGCGATGCCATTGCGCGTATGGAGACCATGACGATGATGGGCAACATCGCGCTGCCGGAGAAGGCCATCAAGGCTCAGATCGCGTCGGCCGTGCACCTCATCATCCAGGCTTCGCGCCTCAGCGATGGCACGCGTCGCATCACCCATATCTCGGAGATTACGGGAGCTACGAGCGACATCGTCAGCATGCAGGATCTTTTCCTCTTCGAGAAGCGCGGTGTCGATTCCAACGGCCGCGTGAAGGGCCGCTTCGTTGCCACAGGTGTGGTGCCCAGCTTCGACGAAAAGCTGAAGGCTGCAGGTATCCCCTTGCCGATGAGCATCCTCAATGAGGTCGTCGAGGTCTAGCTGATGGTCATCCTCTTTGGCGCATTCGCAATCTCGTTCCTCACCAGCGTCGCCCTGGTGCTCTTCGTCTCTGCTCCTGCAAATCTGCAGCGTGCCGTGCAGGAGCGCCTGGTCGTGCTGCAGAATACTGTTCCCGATGCTCCTGAGAATGAACGCTTGCATCTCGCAGATAAAGAGCCCAAGCGCAAGATCTCGGGCCGCATCACGGAATGGTTCAAGAGCTACCACTTCGCAGAGAACCTCGAACTGCTCATCATGTATTCGGGATCGAAGCAGTCGGTGGGCTCGATCATCCTGATGAGTGTTGGTGTTGCTGCTATCGCGGGCTTCATCGTCAACTGGTTTGATGGCCCTGCGTTCGTGGTTGCGGGGATCTCCCTCGTGGGCACCAGCTTCCCCTATTTCTTCCTGCGCTTCAAGAAATCCAGTCGCCTGAGGAAATTCGAGGCTGCACTGCCGGACGCGATCGACCTGATGGCGCGTGCCTTGCGTGCGGGACATTCCGTGGCCTCTTCGATTGAGGTCATCTCGGAACAGACGCCGCAGCCATTGTCATCCGAGTTCGCGCTTTGCTTTCAGCAGCAGAAGTTCGGCATTCCTTTCCGTGACGCGATCACTGCGATGGGCCAGCGTGTTCCTTCGCAGGATCTGCACTTCCTCATCACCGCGGTCCTTGTGCAGAAAGAGACTGGCGGTGATCTCTGCGACATCCTTGATCGCACCACGCATGTCATCCGTGAGCGCGGCCGCATCCAGGGCGAAATTCGTACCTACACAGCGCAGGGCAGGCTCACGGGGTGGATTCTTTCGGCACTCCCTGTCGCAATGCTCGGGCTCACGAACATCATTACGCCCGGGTATTCGAGCGTGCTGTTTCATGACCCCATGGGACAGATGCTGCTTGGAGCCGGAGGCGTATTCATCCTCCTCGGCGCCTTCATCATCTCCAAGATCGTCGATATCAAGGTGTAAGAACTCAAGGTGTAAATGACTATGGATACCCTGCTCTACATCATGATCACGATCACCGGCGTCTGTGGAGTCGGCATCGTCGCTGCGTTGATGATGCAGCGCGCCGCGCGCATGGTCAGTGAACGGGCGCTGGCCGTGATGCAGGGCCAGGATCTGAGCACGCCTTCCCTGAAGCAACAGCGCTCAAAGGCGCTTCAGGACCGCTTCTTTCAAGAGATCCGCAAGATTCGCGCACGCTTTGGCATGCAGGAGAATCCTGCTTTGCTGGAGCGGTTCGTCAGCGCGGGCCTTAACTCCGCGCGCTACGTTGACATCTACGTGGCAGCTCGGGTCCTTGGGCCAATCATCGCTCTCATCGCCGCAAGCTTCTGCCCCTGGAAGCGTGTCTTCCTGATGACCACCGGAGCGGGCTTCGCCTATCTCGCACCTGACATCATTCTGACGCGCATGGTGAAGTCGAGGCGGGAACGTATCCGCTCTGCCATCCCCGACGCTGTCGATCTTCTCGTCATCTGCGTGGACGCTGGGCTAGGCCTCGATCAGGCGATGCTGCGTTGCGGCCACGAACTAGGAAAGTCGCACCCGGATATCCAGCAGGAGTTCCTGCGCATCAATCGTGAGCAGCGTGCAGGCAAGCAGCGTATCGAGGCCTGGGCGTCCATGGCGAAGCGGAACCAGCTGCCTGAGCTCGATGCCTTCGTAAACATGCTGATGCAGACCGAGCGCTTCGGTACGCCGATCGCCCGTGCGCTTTCGCAGTTTGGTGATGGCATTCGCCAGAAGCGACGTCAGCGTGCTGAAGAACTGGCGGCGAAGACGACTGTGAAGATCATCTTTCCGCTCGTCCTCTGCATTTTCCCGAGCCTGTTCATCGTGTTGCTTGGCCCCCCGGGACTCAGCATCATGCGCACCATGGGCAGTGGACAGTAGTTCCGGTCTGCGTCCTTAGCAGTGCGTATGCAGGCGTAATGCGTACGCGGGTATCTCCGGTAGCTTCGGATCTGCAGCGCGTGACAGCGTTACGTGGAGGCCGAACTCGTCCTGATGGAACGCGACGGGATCACTGCTTCCGATCAGCTCGACGCGGCACACGGATCCATCGAGATAGGGATTGCCACGGAACAACACATGCATCGTGGCATCCCCATCGGCTGGCCAACCCATGAACAAGGCGTAGATGAGGCGGCCGTCCTTCGATTGCGTGTAACGAACGTTAGAGGACGTATAGGTCTGGATGTCGTGATTCTTCTCCTGTGAGTTCTTCGCAGCGACCGTTGGCCCCTCTCCAAAGACCGCAAAGGGCCGGGTGGCGTAGATGGCCTCGCCGTTGACTCGCAGCCACCCTCCCATCTCCCGCAGAACACTCTTGGCTTCGCCGGGGATTGTCCCATCGGCCTTGGGACCCACGTTGAGCAACAGGTTCCCGTTCTTCGCAACGGTGTCGATGAGCTGTTGAATCAACGAGCCAGCTGTCCGGTACTCGTCGTTCTCAACGTAACCCCAGGAGTGCACCGAGACCGACGTGTCCGTCTGCCACGGAAGCAAACGCAACGTATCGAGCTTGCCTCGCTCGATGTCGAGCGTAGCTGTGTTTGCGGGCATCGCCTCTTCTTTATAGGTCAGCACGGGCTTCACGCCTGATGCTGCCGATCGGTCGTAGTAGTATGCCGCGAACTGCTGCAATGCCGGCTTCATGGCCGGTTGTCCGATCCACCAGTCGAAGTAGATCAACTCCGGATGATAGCGGTCGACAACCTCTGTCGACTGCGCAAGCCACTGATCCAGGAAGCGCTGATCCGGAGGCACCCACAACTCGAGATGGCTTGCGTTCGGTTCGTGCGTCCAGTCCAAAGGCTTGCCAGCAACAGGAAACTTCATCGCGGCCGCGGGCCCATAGAGCAGCTCCGTCTGAGGCGTGCGGCTCCTCACGTCGGAATCAACGGCATTGCCGACCCCGTACCACCACCAGTGTTCCGCCGTGTGCATGGAAAGACCGAGGTGCATACCCCGCGCGCGCGCCGCAGCCGCCAGCTCGCCTGTGGTGTCACGCTTCGGCCCCATCTGCGCTACGTTGTAGGGCGTCATCTGCGAGGCGTACATCGCAAAGCCATCGCAATGTTCGGCCACCGGGACAACATAGCGCGCGCCCGCGGCAGAGAAGAGATCGATCCATTCTCCGGCATCGAAGTGTTCGGCCTTGAACATCGGGATGAAGTCCTTGTAGCCGAAGCTGGAGAGTGGGCCATAGGTCTTCACCTGGTGGTCGTGGGCTGGATTGCCCTCGATGTACATGTTGCGGGAGTACCACTCGTTTCCGAATGCCGGAACGGAGTAGACCCCCCAATGCAGAAAGATTCCGAACTTGGCATCACGAAACCAATTCGGAGTTTGGTATGTCGCGAGCGAATCCCACGCCGCGTGGAACGGCACCTTCTTGTTCGCGACTGAGGTCTCCGCGTGCACCTTTGCGGTCTGGCGCGCGATATTGCGCTCGTAGACCTCCCCTGGAGCTACCTTCTTGTCCTGCGCGATCGCAGGTTTGGTGAGCAGGCTCAAGATCAGCAGTGCGGCCAGTTTCATGGCGTCACCATAGCAGAGCAAGGGCAGCTTTGTTAGCTTGGGTGTCGCGAGGTTCAGATGATCTTTACCCGGCCGGTGACGGCGCTACTGCTTATCCTGGTTCTGAGGGAAGCGCATGCTCAACATCCCGAAGTGTCTGGGCAGTTGGCGTTTAGCTCCGCGCATTGGATCGCAGCTCCGTTCTCCACCGTGCGAGATGGCGCAGAGGAGGATGGGAGCCACCCATTGCCTGTGTTTCGCCGTACCTTCACTGTTCGTGCGCGGCCGGTGAAGGCGACCTTACGCATCGTTGGCGTAGGCCAGTGGGATGCGTGGATTGCAGACTCGCACGAGGCTCGGCCGGTCGCGTCCCCGGGACTTCATGGAGCTTGGACGGACTACCGCAAGACTGTTGCGTACGACACCCTGGATGTCACGCGGCTTCTTCATCCCGGTGCAAACGTGCTATCCGTGATGCTCGGAAACGGGATGTTCAACGTGCAGAAGACCTCACTTGAGGGTGCTCGGAAGGGTACGCGATACACCAAGTTCACGGGCAGCTTTGGAGCGCCGAAGCTCATTGCCTCGCTCGAGTTGAAGTACCGCGAGGGGCGGACCGAAGTAATCACGAGCGATTCGCAGTGGAAGGCTGCGCCAGGTCCGTTGCTCTTCGACTCCGCGTACGGAGGGGAGGACTTTGATGCGCGTCGCGACGATCCAACGTGGAAGCTGGCAGGGTTTGATGACCACGCATGGCAGAGTGCGAAAGCGGTGGACGGTCCCGGTGGAGAGCTCATTCCGGCAATCGCTCTACCCGTTGGCGTGCATGAGACGTACAAGCCTGTGAAGACGACGACCCTTGCGCCCGGGCGCGTTGTGTACGACCTCGGCCAGAACTTTGCAGGCATCGTGCGCATCAGCGTCCATGGCCCCGCAGGAGCGATTCTCCGGCTCACTCCCGGCGAGCTCTTGAATGCGGACGGTACTGTGAGCCAGGCCACGTTCCACGGACCCATGTGGTGGTCTTACACTTTGCGTGGCAGCGGCGACGAGGCATGGCAACCACTCTTCGACTACATGGGCTTCCGCTATGTCCAGGCAGATTGGGTCAAGTCGCCTTGGCCGTATAGCGAGCCCGTTGCACCCAATGCCGACGCCACCGTGCTCTCGATCAAAGGAATTGCCGAGCACACCGACGCGCGTGCGGTTGGCACCTTCGAGAGTTCCAGTGAAATGCTCAACCGCATCCACCACCTCATCCTTGCGGCGATGCATAACAACGAGGTGAGCCTGATGACCGATTGCCCGCACCGTGAAAAGCTTGGTTGGCTTGAGCAAACGCATCTGCAGGCTGACGGAATGATGTTCAACAACGATCTCCGCGCCCTGATGGCGGCGAACGACCGCAACATGGCGGACGCGCAATGGGACAACGGGATCGTGCCGACGATTGCACCCGAATACACGCGCTTCGGTTCCATCTACGGGAGCTTCGACGACTCTCCGGAATGGGGATCCGCTGCCATTCTGGAGCCGTGGTGGACGTACACCTTCTACGGGGATCGCGCGCAGCTGGAGAAGGACTATCCGATGATGCAACGGTACATCGCCGCGCTCGCGGGCAAGGCGAAGGGAGGCATCGTTGAGTACGGGCTTGGCGACTGGTATGACATCGGGCCCAAGCCGCCGGGCCTTGAGCAGCACACCACGCTCGGGGTGACGGCCACGCTGATGCTGGTGCAGGATGCGCAGACCATGGAATGCATCGCGACGCTGCTTGGACATGCCGATGAGGCCGCGCGATACGGGGACCTGGCGACCAGGACCGCAGACGCGTTCAATAAGCGCTTCTGGGACGAAGTGCACCAATGGTATGACACTGGCAGCCAGGCGGCGAATGCGATGCCACTCGCGATCGGCATCGTGCCGGCTGAGCATCATCAGGCCGTGCTCGAGCATCTCGTCGCGGACATCCACGCTTTGGGCGACCACACCAATGCAGGCGAGATCGGTTATCCCTATTTGCTTCGAGCATTGGCGAAGGAAGACCGCGATGATGTGATCCTTGCCATGTTGATGCGCAAGGATCCACCGAGCTATGGCTCCCAGCTGGAGGTTGGAGCGACGGCTCTCACCGAGGCATGGGATGCAAACCCGCACTCCAGCCAGGATCACCTTATGCTTGGCGGTGCAGAACAATGGCTGTACCGCAGGCTGGCGGGCATCGACTTCGATCGTTCGCGAGCAGATGAGGCGCAGCAGATCACGGTACATCCGATCGCACTGAGCGGTGTGGACTGGGTGCGCGCCGGCTTCGACTCATCGCTTGGGCACATCGAAAGTGACTGGAAGCGGGAAGGCACACGCGTGGCATATAGGATCACCGTACCTGCAGGTGCCCATGCGATGGTCGTGCTCCCCCCGCAGGCCGCTTCAGACGCGCGAGCACGGTTGCTAGCGAGCGAGTCCGCGATTCAGTCTCGCTTCCTGGTTGGAGCTGGGACATGGACGTTCAGCGCGCCTGCGAACTAGTGGGAGACGCTCACCATGGCTTTGATCGTGCGACGGCGATGCCTCGCAACTCGTTGGGCCACTTGCCGGAGACCGCGCAGTAGAAGTGATACAGAGCGCCGTCGTGAAAGATGATCGACGGCTTATGAGCGAAGGTCTCGTCAATCGTTCCTGGTGCGCCCGGTTCGATGAGCGGTTGAGGGACCTTGGTGAAGTGGTACGGATCGGCGCCAAGCGCAAGCAGCTCCTTCGCGCGTCCGGGCCGCGTGTAGCCGAAGCCGAAGTAGTACATCCCGAATCCGCCGCTGTGCGTTACGACATATGGATTGGAAGCGAAGCGGCCATCATCGCTGTCGCGTGGCCCATTGCTTAGGATCGGATTGTTCGCATACCGCGTCCAGTGCAGGAGATCGCGCGATGTTGCCACGCCCGACTGTTCACGCCAGCCTCCGCCTTCGCTCTTTGGCAGGGTGTCCGTCTTCGCGTTGTAGTAAAGGAAGAACGTGCCGTCCTGAGCTCGCAGAAGATCCGGGCGATAGAGCCCACCGTGCTCCCACGGAGCACCATCCTGTGGCATCAGGATGGGCTCAGTCAGCTGCCAGTGCTGCAGGTCCGACGAGGTTGCAAGTCCGATGACCGCGGCCCCAGATTCATAGCCTGCACCTGGATAGGCGTTCCACGCGGCGAGATATTTGCCATCGTGCTTCAGCGCATCCCCGGGGCCGTCAAGCCGCTTGTCGCGGAGGATACTGCTGATCGCGAGGTTGTATTTGGTCCACTTCGAAGCTGGATCGCGGGCCCCGACGAGCGCAACTCTCTCCCAGCGCAGCAGGTCCTTCGACCGCGCAAGGCCGGTCTGGTAGCCCGTTCCATCGAACCCGATATAAAGCATGTAGAACGTTCCGTTGGCGCGAAACACGATCGGATCATCGACCGCGATCTCGTCGAAGTCGCCCTTCCGACCGGTGCCACGCAACAGCAGTTCGGGATACTTGTAGGGCGTGCGATAGGGTTCCGCCGGATCCTTCATCGCGAAGGCTCGAGGCGCAATGGCGGAGGCTCCCGTCAGTAGAAAGCCATCTCGCATAAAGTTGCGACGAGTCGATTGATTCATGGCTTCTCCATCGTTAGAACCGCGACACCCTGTGGAGGTAACTGGACAGTGGTTTGAGTGCCGAGATGCCCGATCGAAGCATGCTCGAGGAGGTCACGATAGGTGCCAAGCAACTTTATCTTTCGAGGACTGGTCGCATGGTTGATGACCACGATCAGTCTGCGCGCACTGGGCTGTTCGCGATCACTGCGGACAGCCACCTCGACCTCGTCCGATGTGCTCTCGTCTATCATGGCAGGAGCCGTCATCCCGGACTGCGCGCGTCGCATGATCGAGTTGAGAGTGGCAGCGCTGGGAAGCGTCCCCAGATAAGCGATCGTGCCCATTCCCAACTTACGCTCCACCATCGCGGGCGCTTGATCCAGGAGTCCTCCAGGATCATCGTAGGCGAGTACAGCGTGCGTATCCGTACTGGTGAGTCGAAGCTTCTCGGCCCATGTGTCCGCTTGGCTGCCAGGTACGTCAGCCATTGAAGAAATCAGAGCGACTGGATGATCCAGCGCATAGAACTGGCTCACCTGTGCGCCGAGAGCGAATTGCAGCGGCCCGGGCTGACGATGCGGATCCAGCGCATCATTGTCGTCCTTCATGCCGGAGCGCGGACCCAGGATCAGCGTGCCGCCGGCGTGTACCCATGCCAGCAGCTTGTCCGCGAGCTCGTCGTCAATCACGTTCAGTGACGGCGCGACCAGGAGCTTGTACCTCGCAAGGTCCCCGCGCTTGGGATCAATGATGTCCACGGCCTCGCCGCGTTGTTCTGCAAGGTGCCGCAACGGCGCATAGAAGCGGCCGAGCACCTTCTCCTGGTCGTAGTTGCGATTGTGCAGTTGAAAATCCAAAGCCCACCGCGAATCATAAGTGTGGAGGAGTGCGATCTCCGCGTGCGGCGTGGTGTTTGCCAGCGCAGCCCTCACACGAAGAAAGTCTGCACCCAGCTTTGCGATCTCTGGATAAAGCGGAAGTGGTTCACCATCCGGCCCCACGAGCGAGCCGTGATACTGCTCCTGGCCATTGAGCGCCGGAGCCCACTGCCAATATAGGATCGCGTCAGCGCCGTGCCCGACGCCCTGCCACGCCACCGCACTCGTCTCCCCAGGGTCCAGTGCGTTGTTCAGTGATGACCAGTTGACGAAGCCGGGTTGCGTCTCCATGATCCAGAAGTTCTCACGCTTCCAGCCCCTGACGAAGTCATCAAGCATCGCATTCTTTATAGCGTCGAGATGCCCTGAGCCCACATAGTCGTCCCAGCTTGCAATGTCGAGGTCTTCGCTGATTGCATAGTGGTCCCAGTTATCCGACCAGGCGAGCCCGCCAATGTTCGTCGTGATGAATTGATGGGAGCTGATGAGCGGACGCAGCGCATCGATCTGATTGCGTTGGAAGCTGCGCCATGTTGCCGTTACAAAGTGTTTGTGCTCGAGCAGGAGGCCAGGATTGCCGCTGCCAGTCGGAAGTGGAATCTGCGACCAGTCGCTGTAGGTTTGTGACCAGTAGGCTGTCGTCCAGCGCGCATTCAGTTCTTCTAACTTCTTATAGCGCTCCCGCAGAAACTGCTGAAACATGGTGCGCGTTGCGGGATCAAAGCTCTCGTCCGTGTATTCGTTTCCGATTTGCCAGCCAATGACATTCGGATTTTTCCCATACCGTCGCGCCATCTCGATGACGATGCGCGCGCAGAATCGGCGATAGAGCGGGTTTGCGTAATTGAATTGCCGGCGCATTCCAATCGTGTCCCGCCGGCCGTTAGCGCTGAACCGCAAGGTCTCGGGATAGCGCTGGGTGAGCCACGCGGGCGGCGCATCGGTGGGTGTTCCAAGTACGACGGCGATGTGGTGCTGAGCAGCCAGCGCAATCGCGCGATCCAGCCAGCGGAAGTCGTATCGACCCCGGGCCGGTTCCATCGAGGACCAGGCAAACTCGCCGATGCGGACGACGCTGAAGTGAGCCTGCTCCATCAGGGCAACGTCATGTTCCCAGCGCGACTCAGGCCACTGTTCTGGATACCATGCAGCACCGAGTAGTGGGGCGTTTCGCGTCTCGTACGAGGTGGATTGCGCATGGAGCGTCGCGGACGCGCGACCGATGGTGATCGCAAGGACAACCCACCGTGTCACAGTGCGGAATGCGGCGCGAATAGGAGAACGTTGCAAGGAATTCGGTCGAGAGGTTACGTCGTCGATGCCTTTAGGGTAAACGCATCGGGGACGCGCCGGTGCGCTACCCTGTTCCGCCATGCGGTGTCATGCGCGAACATGACATCATGGCGATACGATTTCTTCTCAGAAGAGCAGAACCGATCTTTACTCCGGGCACGTGGCCACGATAGAAGTACGGAACCTGATCGTCGCAGTAGGCCGCACTCCTGGCGGCTGCACGGGCATCCTGCAAGTGGGATGAGGAGAGGACCGAATCGGATGGCACAGACCCTTGCGTTGATTCACACCAGCCCCACGCTCACCCCTATGTTCACCGCGCTATGCGCCGCGGAGATGCCCGACGTGCAGATCTTCCACATGGTGGACGAGAGCCTCATCAAGGAGACGGTGCGTGCCGGTAGCCTTCAGCGCCGCACGATGCGGAGGCTGCTGATGCAGGTGGAGTCCGCCGTGGCGACGGGCGTGGATGCGGTGCTGATCACATGCTCGTCGATCGGCCCTGGAGTAGCGATTGCGCAGCAGCTCTTCGATACGCCCGTGATCCGCATCGACGATGCCATGGCGGAAGAAGCGGTCCGGCTCGGAACGCGCATTGGAGTGGCCGCGACACTGAGTACCACGATGTCTCCTACCGTGGCGCTGCTTCGAGCCAGGGCCGCAGAGCTGGGCAAGGAGATTGAGATCGTGGAGGCACTGGCCGAGGGTGCCTTCGACGCGGTGCTTGCGGGTGACGTCGAAACGCACGACCGCATCCTGACACAGACTCTGCTGCAGGAATTGCAGCAGGTAGATCTCATCGTGCTGGCGCAGGCCTCCATGGCTCGCGTGGTCAAGGCCCTGCCTGAAGGTCTTCTGAAGCCGCAGGTGTTGGGCTCTCCGGAGCTCGCGGTGAAGCGCACGCGCCGCATACTCGAAGCCGCGCGAAAGCCGGCTTTCTCCGAGGTCATGGTTTGAGCCAGCAGAAGATGAGCTGCCGCAACAAGGTTCTCGCGTTCCTCTGCGCACTCAGTGTCATTACCTTTGTCGACCGTCTCGCGATCGCGGTCGCGGAACCTGGGGTGCGTTCCGACCTTGGACTTTCGCCTTCGCAATGGGGCTGGGTCCTCAGCGCCTATGTGCTCGGCAATGCGCTCTTCGAGATTCCATCGGGCGCGCTCGGCGACAAGCACGGTCAGCGCCGTGAGCTCACGCGCATCGTGGGATGGTGGTCTGTCTTCACGGCTGCGACAGGCTGGTGCCGGAGCTTCTGGCAGATCGTCAGCGCGCGCTTTCTCTTCGGCGTGGGGGCGGCTGGAGCGTATCCCAACGCAGCGGGTGTCGTGGCACGCTGGTTCCCGCGGCAGGAGCACGCGCGCGCGCAGGGATTTATCTGGGCGGCGAGCCGATTCGGCGGCGCGCTCGCGCCTTTGTTGCTCGTGCCGCTTGCGCACGTACTCGGCTGGCGCGCCGTCTTCTGGGTGCTCGGTATCGTGGGAGTTGGCTGGGCCATCGCGTGGTGGATGTGGTTTCGTACGGACCCTGCGGACATGCCCGGCATCACCGCCCACGAGCTCGATGTGATTCACTCCGGGGGAGCCCACGTGAAGCAGCATCATGCGATCCCCTGGGCCGCACTGCTACGTCTACGCAACCTCAATCTGCTCGTCGTTGCGTACTTCTGGTACGGATGGGGAAGCTGGTTCTTCTTCGGCTGGTTCGCCACCTGGCTGGTCCGTGGAGCACACTTTACTTCTGCGCAGATGGGTGTGTGGGCGTCGTTACCGTTCTTCGTCGCGATGCTTGCGAACCTCGTTGGTGGCTTCGTAAGTCGTCACCTGGTCATGCGAGTTGGAGCCGTAAAGACCTATCGCGCGTTGACTTCTCTGTGTCTTCTTTGCGGAAGCGCCTTGTTGCTCGCGATGAGCTGGGCAACCGGACATGCACCGATCGTGATTCTCGCAACGCTGGCCTTTGGTGTCATGGACCTGATGCTGCCTTCTGCATGGGCGATGTGCATGCGCCTCGGCGGGGACTACGGCGGGACCGCGACGGCTCTGATGAATACAGCAGGCAACCTGGGGGGCTGGGTCAGCGCTGTGCTCTTTGGTTACGTCGTGAAGGCAACCGGCAACTACGAGCTCCCGCTCCGTTGCATAGCGATCGCAGTGCTCGCCGCTGCAGTCCTCTTTGCCTGCGTGGACGTGTCCCGAGGCATGAGCACGGAGCCAGCGCTGGACTAGTCTCCGCGGGCCTTTGCGAAAAAGTCCGGTGCTCCAACCTGGCCTCCTTTGAGGACGAGTTCGAACGGGCCTCCGTCTTTCATGTCGCGATGTGCGAGGCAGAGTGGTGCACCGGGATCGAGCGATGCCAGCCATGTCAGTGCCGTGACCTCTAGCTCCTGTACCGCGTGAGAGCTCGTATCTCCGCCACAAAAGACGACACGCTGAACCGCAGTACGCTTCAGCAACTCGATCGCCAGTTGGCCCAGAGATGCTCCAAGAGCCGCACCCTCCGGCTGTTCAGGCGACTCACCAACCGCGGTGTAGATCAGGACGTCTCGCGCGGCGTTCAGTGCTTCGGCAGCCTCTGCAATCACGAGCGCGCGAGTGGCCCCGTTGGCAGAATCAAGCCACACCGATGGATCGATTCGAATGCCGTGAAAGCCGTTCTGCACCGACCACTGGATCTGCCTTGCAGTGGCCGCTGAGCAGGATCCACTGAGCACCAGCAGTGGCGAGGTTGGACTGACCTCTGTGGAAGATGGAGATGTTTGCAAGAGTCCGTCCCCGTCCCATGCCCGCAGCAATGCCGAGGTCAAGCCCGAGCTCGAGGCTGAGAAGATCGGGCCTGCCTTGCCCTTCGCCCATAGGACGGTACCGATGCAGGCCAGCGACATCGCATCCACTGTGTCGAACAGCACGACCTGAACGCCTTCCTCCAGAATCGCCTGCAGGGCTGCTTGCGTCCGCTCAGTCGATGCCAGCGCATCGTGCGGCATGTGCCCGACGCGTATGTCGCTCTGATGCGAGAGATGCTTCGCAAGATCCGGCTCACGCATCGGCGTCACGGGATGCCGGCTCATCGGATGCCGATCGATCCGATGAATCATGCCATCGGGCGCGGCTGCGAAGAGGCGGCCATCCATCACATAACGTCGCAGATGAGGCGCGCCGACCACGATGGGGACGAACTCCGGCGCAAACGTGCGCAAACCAATCTCGATGGCGCGACCAATGTTCCCTACCTGTCGTGATGAGTCAAACGTGCTGCACACCTTGTAGTGCGTGATTGGCGCTCCGAAGCTGCGCAACGCCTCGAACAGCCTGGGCAGGTGTTGGTCCATCCACTCCGGCGTTTGAGATCGCGCATCGCCCGCGACACCAAAGGCCCGCAGCCCGGGGAAGTGGTCCAGCTGTTCCGGCGTTGGCGGAGCGAGAAACAGCGCCGCAGGCACGCCTCCCAATGCGAGCTGCTCGAGAATATCGGTCGAGCCGGTGAAGTCGTCGCCATAGAAGGTGTACAGCAGCGAAGGGTCGTTCATGCTCAAGCCCCGAACGTTGCAAGCGCTGCCGCAAGCTCAGGATGGCTCGCGGCATACTCTCCGAGCGCCATGCCTGCGGCCGCTGCATCCCATGCCTGTTGCAGGCTGCGTACTCCCGCGGCGGCGCCCATGGGATGTCCTAGGATCCCACCACCGGCCGCAAAGATGAGGTCGGTGGTCCCAATCGCTGCGTAGGTTCCAGGAGCCTGCCGTGCTGATTGGCCGGACGAGAAGACTGGCATGATCTCGCAGCCTGGATTCGGCGGCGCGAACATCGGCGTCAGGCACTCGCGCGCCGACGCGATCACCGACTCATCGCTCTCGCAGAACTTGTTCTGCAGTCCGTTGACGTGCAGATGATCGACGCCTGCGAGGCGCCATAACTTTTGTGCCGCGACGAAGCTCATGCCCAGCGCCGGCGAGCGGCCCATCATGCCCCAACCGTTGCGATGGCCGTGGATCACCAGCTGCGAATGTTTGCGGAAGGCTGTCATCGCAGGCAGTCCTACGGAGTGAATGCTGATCATCGCGCAGGTCCCGCCGTGGCTCACAAGATGATCATGCCGAGACAGCATCTCGTCCAGTTCGCCCGTGACGTTCGCCGCGTACATCACCTTGCGGCCGGTGCGGTCGAAGATCTCTCGAAGTACGGCGAGCACCGCTGATGTGCGCTCTACGAACGGGCATCGAGGGCCATCGCTCTGCAGCTCATCATCTTTGATGAAGTCGACGCCCGCCTCAGCGAGCACCCGCACTTGTTCTGCCGTCTGCGTCGGGACCATGCCAACGCTGGGCTTGATGATGGTACCGATGAGCGGACGTCCGTAAACGCCAGTCACCTCGCGTGTTCCTGCGACACCAAACTGCGGTCCCTGGTAACGCGTAAGGAAGGCAGGTGGGAGAGTGAGATCAAGCAGCTTGAGCCCGGAGAACGCGCGCAGCTCCGAGAGGTTTCCTGCCACAGTCGCGAGCAGGTTCGGTAGCGAAGGCCCTATGTTGTGCAGAGGCCACGAGAGCGTCACCTGCGCTGTGCGGCGCACACCATCCCAGTTCGCTGGAGTGCCGCTGCCAGGAAGGCTGGGTTCCACTGTGGGCAAGCCCTCAACGATGCTCTCAACGCGCGCAGCGAACTTCTCACGCAGCTCTTCTGTCTCTCCAGGAACGCGCAGAAACGTACCCGTCGACTGCTCGCCGGCCATGGTTGCCGCAGCCTGCTCGAGAGGGAATGCCGTTTCGATAAAGTAGCGGGCGAAGAGGCGATCGTTGCTGTTGCTTGTGCTCATCTGATCTCTTTGTTCACGTCCCGTGGAAGTCATGCCTTCGTGAAGTAAGCCGTGTACGTCTGGTTCACGATGCGATGCAGCGGCACATACACCGTGCTTATGCCCGCGACTGTCTCGGTGAAGGTGTCGGCGCCGGAAGGCTTCAGGCTTGCCGGTAGCACACGCCGTCCAGGCTGCGCCTGTTTCGCTCCTTCGATAGCCACGTACTGAACGGGTCCTCGCATCAGCGCGACGGTATCGGGATGTTGTTCATCAACGGCCTCCATGCGGAAGTCCTGGGGCACTTCGAGTTCGATCACATCTCCGCTATGCCACGTTCGCTTGATCGCAGCAAAGCTTCCGGTCGATGCGTTGAGAGCTACGCTGCGCCCGTTGATCTTCAAGGATGCCGGCCGCGCCAGCCACGCAGGGAGCCGGAGGTACAACGTGTATTCGGCGCTGCGATCCGCCGTGAGCGCTATCGCCACGTGATCCGTGGTTGGGAACTCCGTCGTCTGTTCAAGTGTGACGTTAGCTCCTCGAGCGTTAAACCGCACGCGTGAAGGAGTGTAGAGCGTCACGTAGTAACCATCGTCAGAGGTAAAGCCCAGGTTGAGCGGATAATCCGCCACCGTCTGTACAAGAGTGCCGGAGCAGCACGGCCACTTCTTCTGGTAATACACCTTCACCGCACCAGGCGAATACGTCGAGTAGTAGAAGTACCCTCCATCGGAGTCCGGCGGAAGGGATGCAAGAATCGTGTTGAAGAGCACGCGTTCAAGATAGTCGGCATGTGCCGTCGAAGTCGGCCGCGCGCTGCGAAGAAGATAGCGGCTCAACTTGGTCGCGGCATAAGAGCCGCATGGTGTCTCGAAGTGATCCTGCGTCGTCGAGAGCGCCGCGAATAACTCGCCGCGATGAGGCGTAATCAATGTCTCGTTGGGGCCGTAGCCGCCGGAGGCGTAAGCCTGCGTCGAGGTGAGAAGTGTGAACGCCCTCTGCATCGCGTCGCGGTACATGGTGTCGCCGAGTTCCGCATAGGCGCGGCCCGCGGACGACAGAGCCATCACGTGCGAGTAGGCATGCTGGCCAGGGAACGGATCCTCGCCGCGTGCCAGCGGAGCAAACATTTCGCGATCGAGGAGGTAACGTTGCGCATAGTCGCGCAAGCGAGGGTCGCCGGTCAACGATGCACCGGCAAAGAGGTTCTCCGGCATGACGAAGGTCTCATCATAGGGCGGGTTCTTCTTGCCGATGCGATCGCGACCCTTCGCGGGCAGTAATCCCTGCGCTCCATCAAAGACTCGCGTCAGCAGCCCTTTGGCGGAGTTGTCATCCGTGAGCGTTGCCGCATCGATGAGGCCGCAGAAATGCTTGTCCAGGGTGTAACAGACCCACAGATTGGTCTGCGGCCGAAGGATGCTCTCGTTCTTCGGACCAAGCGTTTCTCCGAAGCCCGCGACGAGCGCCTGCGCCTTGTCGCGGGCAGCGGCGTCGCCGGTGCTCGCACTGATCCGTGACAACCCCGAGATGTATTGGCCGAGGGCATGTCCCGGCACGAAGCCATCGGTGTCGTACCACCCGCCCATGTCGGCGCCAGGTGCAGTAAGCCCCGCGCGCTGGCGGTAAACCTTCAGCAACCGGTCGTTTGAGAGCGAGAGGAAGTGGGCATGTACCGCATCGTAGTGCGCTGCAAGTGGACCACCCGTGAGCTGCGCATCGGCGTATGCGAGCTCCGTCAAGGGCTCGCGGCCTGCAGGGGCGGTGGTCTCAGCGAAAGATGGCATGGACACGCTCGCCGAGAGCGCCGCTGTGGTCTTCAGGAAGCTTCGCCGCGTTAGCGCCATGTTCCCCACTCCCTTTGATCTGTCTCACATGCACTCATTCTGCGAAGGGTATCGCATCGGAGCAGTATTGATCACGTCTCGGACGACCCGGAATTGCGATTCGCGTCGCCAAGATCGATGCGGGTTCCAGATGTCGGAACCCACATCCGGGCAGTTGGCTAAGGCTGCGCGAACTCGTAGTGCCCCGAGTGCGTGAGGATCGCAGGTTCGGACTTGCCCGGAAGAAATACGCGGGCCCGCTCGATGCCCGCTGGAAGATCCATGGTCCAGGCCTTCGCGTGATCCAGTGAGACCGCGATTGGTCCATGTGGCGTCGCAACGGAACCGTGGGCATATTCCAGGCCCAACAGGTTGGGGTGGACATCGACGGACGCGTAGCCAGGCGATGTCGCGCGCACGCCGAGCACATTCTGTTGCAACCACGGCGCGGGCCACGAAGCCCAACCGTGTGCGTACGACACAAAGTACCCGCTCGTCCCATCGGCCTGCAGCGAGAGATGCGGATCGGACTTCGGCCAGCGCAGATCGTAGGATTCCCAGAAGCTCGTTGCACCTTCATCGAGCATGCCGCCCCAATAAGTGCGAATCCAATCGAGAGCCGTCCGTTGATGGCCCGTCGCACTCATCGCGTCCAGTACATAGGCATTGAAGTATGGGCTGATGACCTGATCCTGCGGTGTGTCCTGCTTCACGTGCGCAAGAACTTGGCTCCAAATGGCGTCGTTGTCTTCAGGCGCAAGGTTGGTGAGCACGGCCATCGAGTTGATCTGCCATGTCGTCCCGACAGTATGAGTGACCAGGTCAAGGAATGTCTTGCGAGCTGCCTCACGCATCGTTTGGGCCCGTTGCTCGTATTGCTTCGCGGCAGCCTCATCGCCGGCTGCGCGCAACAATGCCGGAGCCGCCTCATACGCCCGCAGGAACTCAAGCGTAGAGCCGCGAAAGGTGTCATCGGTTGCACCATATAGGCCCGGAGCCCAGTCCACGAAGCCCCAGCCCTTGGAGTCGCGGCGTAGCAGACCGGTCTGTGCATCGAGGCTGCCGTCCATCGTTGCGAGGAGCTTCCGAAGCGCGTCATGTTCGCTGCGTACGTAGGCCACGTCGCCGCTGGCCTCATAGACCTTTGCAAGCGTCGTGATCCACTGCGCCGTGTACCCACCGATGCCGTTCACTGCCTGCCCTGGTGCGGTGTCATCGGCGAGGTGCCTCAGCGTGTCTTCCAGAGCGAACGTATCGCCGAAGACACCAAGGATCGTACCGGCCTCCACATCGAGGTCTCCGGCCCAGCGCCCACGATCGCGCTTGGGTGCGTCCCAGATGTCATCCTGCATACAGAGATGCGCTGTGTAAGCTGCCGTCGCGAAGATGCGATTCAGCCTGGCGTCCGAGGATTCGAAGCCTCCTTCATATTTCACCGGGTAGGTGATGGCCTCGGCGTGGATGGAACGGAACGGAATCCTCGGAGCACCGCGAAGGAACGTGATGCGTACATAACGAAACGCAGATTTCGGCCCGCGGGCCCTGCCGTTTGCGGGCACATCCAGAAGATTGGTGCCCAGGTAATTGCCGCCTCTCTGTCCCGGTGTGAGCCCCGTCGCCATCGCTTCCATCTCATCCTCCCCATAGGCGATGGAGAGCGTGGCATCTTGATCAGAGCCCGAATCTATGACGAGGCGACCAGCGATCTCCTTGCCGAAATCGACGAGCATCGCTGGCGCCTGTTCATCCGTGGGATGAGGTGCAGTCAGTTCGACAGTGAACGGCGCGACCGCATGCTCCTGCGTGATGGCCTCAACATGTTGGAGTTGCCCTTCGCCATCATAAGTACGCGTTACGCGAACCGCAGCGATTGGGATCGCGCGCAGGAAGCTCGACATGCCTGTGTAGCCGGGCCAGCCGTACATGCCCGCGTCCACCGACCACTGCCGAAACTCGATGTTGCCGTCGATGCTGCCCAGTGACTCCACCCTGGGCCACGCGCTGTCGTCGAACGCAGGGGACTGCCAATCGTCTTTCTTTGGTTCGGCGATGGAGCGCCACGTCGAGTTGGTGACCACGAGCGGGGGCGCGTCGTCATTGCCGAAGCGCCCGGCGAGCAGCTTCGCCGCAAAGACCTCGCCGTATCCAAACTGATGCAACGCCTCCGAGCCTGCTCCAGTCACGACTCCTCGGCCGCGGATCGCTTCAACGGCGAGGACGTTGTCTCCCTTGCGCAGTGCCGTGCCAACGTCAAAGTGGAAGACACGAAAGTTGATCGGAGCTTCAGGATTCGTACTGTTTGACCCCAGCAGCTTGCCATTCAGAAACACCTTGGCGTATCTTGGTCCCGCGATGAAGAGTGTTCCGAATTGCGGAACGGATTGCAGGTCAAAATGGCCACGAAAGATGTGATGTTCGAGCCGCAATCCCGTCTTCGCCCAGGAGTAGTGGCTTCGGTCGGCGCGCTTCACCGTGACGTCTCCAGCTGTCCAAACGAACTCCTCAAGGAGGTCCTTCTTACGGATTTCACCTGTGGAGGAATGATTTTGCCAAGGATCGAGCGGCTTTTCCGTGGATTGTGCGGCTGACATCAGCGCGATCGTGAGACTGGCAGCCGCACAGAATCGCAGGTTGCGTCTCAGCCAGCGTTGATGCGGCTGTGGGAGTTTCAGCGTGGGGAGGATCAAACTGGATTTCACCACGACATGCTACGCCCGCCGCACCGAGAATGGGCTTGAAAATCGTCTACTCGATCGGTCACTCTTTCGCCGATCGTAATCGTCGAAACCTCAGGATGTGAAACCATGCCCCCCTCCTCGAAGCGCCCGCCCGAAGATGTCCCGGCCCTTACTACTCCTGCCACCGGAGGCCGACGTGGTGACCGGAATGAGTCGCAAACTGTGCTTCGCGCCTGCGATGTATTGAAGGCGTTCCGGTTCCGCGGAGAGGAACTCTGCCTGGCTGACGTCACCGAGCGCACGAGCCTGCCCAAGACCACCGCCTTCCGGCTCCTGCGGACGCTGATCCATGGCGGACTCATCGAGCGCGCGAGCGCGGGTCTGTATCGCAACTCCTTTGGGCCCGTACATGCGAAGCCTTACAGGATCGGCTTTGCCTCGCAGGGCGGCCTCAAGTTTGCGCAGGAGGTGCAGCACTCCATCGAACTCGCTTCGATGCGCGAGAACGTGCAACTCATCACCGTCGACAATCGTTACTCCGCGCGCGAGGCCCTGCGGAATGCAGACCTCCTCATCCGCGAGCGTGTCGACATGGTGCTCGAGTTCCAGACCTACGAGCGTGTCGCTCCGGTCATCGCTTCGAAGTTCCTGGAGGCCGATGTGCCGGTGATCGCGATCGAGGTTCCGCATCCGGGAGCAACCTACTTCGGTGCCAATAACTACAAGGCTGGGCTGATCGCAGGCCGCGCGCTTGGGCGCTGGGCACGTGAGAACTGGGGAGGGAAGATCGACCAGCTCGTCCTTCTGGAGTTACCCATCGCAGGCTCGTTGGTCGAGCTCCGCATCACGGGATTCGTCGATGGTCTGCACTCGACATTGCCAGAGGTCGCGAACGTTCCGGCCGTACACCTCAATGGCCGTGGCGACTTCGAACAGGTGCTCGAGACCATGCGGCAGTTCCTGCGCCGCACCCGCGCCAAACGTACGTTGATCGGAACGGTCAATGACGTCTGCGCCCTCGCTGCTCTGCGCGCGTATGAAGAAGTCGGCGCCAGTGACCGCATGGCAGTGGTCAGCCAGAACTGTATCCCCGAGGTGCGCGACGAGCTGCGCAAGGTGGACACGCGACTCGTAGGCTCGGTGGCGTACTTCCCGGAGCGTTACGGCAACGAGATCATCCCGCTGGCGCTCGGCATACTGCGCAAGAAGACGCAGACCCAGACTGTCTTCGTGAAGCATCAGCTCGTGACGCCTCGCAATGTGGATCTCATCTATCCGTTGGACGAACGTGGCGTCATCTCTCGAACCTTCAGCACGATGGATGCGTCGCTGCGACCCGTCGCGTAGCTCTCTATCGACCGAGGAAAAGCCCCGCAGATGTTTGCGGGCCTTTCCTCGTCCTGCGCCGTTGGCTCGACGGTCTATTCGAAGAGCCAATCGAGGTTCGGTGGTGCGCCGTTGGATCCCTTCAGGTTCATACTCATGTGCGGCGTCACATGCGCATCTTCGGGGATGAACCCCAGCACCACATAAGTGCCCTGGCCAAGATCCAGATCATTCTCTCCAGCCGCCATTGGCTTGGCCCATACGGTAAGCGGTACCGCGCGCGATCCCGTCCCGCCTGGCACGATCGCCCCTGGGAGCAGGATGTTCCACTGCTCCGTCGCTGAGGAAAGATTCGCCGTCCCACGCTTATTTGGTAGCAGCGCAACCAGCACCTGCGCTGGCTTCGAAAGCGTAAAGTGCAGCGGAGCATCCTGCTTCGGATCTACTCGGATGCCCTTGAGACCAGCGAGCTCCGGCGCGAGATCGGCGATTGCGGGACTCCCTGTCATGTTCAGCAATCCGGCGTCCTTGTTGACCGTGAACGTCTCTCCCGCGCCAGGCGCGAGAGTGAACGCAACCTGCGGAAGAGGCTTGATGTTCTGTTCTACCGCCATAGCTTGTGCATCGCCGTCGCCCGTAGCCATCTTCATCCGTTCTCGAAAGGTCTCAAGCTCCCTTTCGTAAACCGGCAACAGATCGCGGAAGTGGTTCGTATTCGCTGCGCCTCGAACCGGAATCTGACGCTGCGAGGTTTGCATACCTGCCACACTCCGGTAGGCGGGATCGGCTAACTTCACGAGCTCGCGGAAGTGGTCAACGGAAGTCGAGAGCAGTGTCTCCGCAGCCTTCAGGTGGGCCCCGTCATGGTCGTAGCCGAAGAACATCACCTGCTCGGCGGCCTTCGTCTTCGCCTGGTAATACAACATCAGCGCATGGATCGAGCGCAGGTCGTTGAGGATGCGCTCGTACTCGGCGCGGTCCTTCGTGACCGAAGGGCCTGCGGCCTCTGCTTCGGTCACGGCCTTCGTCGACCAGTCGACGGCCTGGTCGGCGATGCCCAGCGGTGTTTGCCCATGATGCGGCTTATGGTTCACCTCGTTCGCTACGTACTCGTCGAGGCGCTCTCCATCAGGAGCATCGCCGGTCCACAAAGTCTGAGCAGGCCCGTAGCGAGCTGCATCGATGAGTTGGGGCATCGTCATCCCCAGCGAGAATACCTGCCGATTGCCTTCAGTAACGCCAATGCGAGGAAGCAGCGCGGGAGCACATGGCCCCGCATCTTCAAACGCATTAAGTAAGTGCTCGCCTGCATCGTTGGAGCCGAAGCGATCGCCAATCTGATGTGCCCAGTAGACGTGCTCTTTCTTGGGATCGAGGTGCGGATTCCACGCATAGCGCCCCCACGACGCGAACCAGATCCAGTCCCGATCGGTCTGATCGAGCAACGGGGTCGTATTGTCGCCACTCACGGGCCAGTCCCAGTAGCGTAGCGGATAGATGTGCATGCCCCCAATACCGATCCGCTCGAAGTTCAGCACCGTCTGCCGCACAAAGTCGGGATCCCCCCAACGAAATGGCTCAAGGTTGCTGAGCAGATGGATGTTGGCAACAGTGATCTGGGAGCTGGCAACAAGGCGCTCAAACTGCGCGCGCACCGGCCCGCGCACATTGGTCCACGTTAGTGATTCACCGTTCCACTTGAACATCGTGTCGATGTTCGGATAGAGCGGGTTGCTCACCTCCATCACCTTGTCGATGTCGGTGGCATGCGCTCGCACAACGATGGGTGGCGGCGTAACAGGATGACCAACTTCCTTCTCCAACTCCGCAAGCCCGTCCTTCACACCGGGGATGATCGCGTCGGTCATCCACTGCGGGCCATAGTGCGGCCCCATCGCTTCACCCAGCGTCATGAAGATGCCGACGTTCGGATATGTGCGGATGAACTCGCTAAGGCAATATCGCGTGTACTCGGCAGACAAGGGGGATGGTGCCGACAGGTGATACGGCACGCCATGTGCGCGCGCAAATGTGTGCGAAAGATGAATGTTGTAGAAGCCTTGAAGAACCCAGATGCCGCGTTTGTCGGCCTCCGCTGTGACCCACTGAAACATCGCAATGTTCTGGTCGAGCTGCGCAGTGGGAAGTTCCTGCGCTTCGGGATACTTCGGCAGCTTCAGCAGTGAAGTGAAGGGGTGCCCGTTCCACAGATAAAGCGCGTTGTAGCGCTCGTTCACCAGAGTGTCGAGGTACCGTGTCCACCATGCCTTGTCGTAGAACCAGCCAAAGTCCTTCTGCGTCAGCGGGTAGTCATACTCCGCGCCTTCGTAGGTGATCTCAGGCTTCTGTATCCCGATGGCCGTAGCGCGCAGCTTGAGTTGCGGATGATCTTCGAAGTCGAGCGATGCGGGCAGAGCTTGCGCTTCCGATATGCGTTGCGCAAGCTCAAGAGCTCCATAAAGCGTGCCCGAGGAGTCATAGCCAGAAACGACAATCGTGCTGCCGAGACGCTTCAGCAAAAAGGCTTCCTTGGCGTCGGGCCAGAACTGGTTGAGGTCCTTATCGTAAGGCTTCAGCAGAGCATCCGTGCGCTGCGCAACAAGAATGCGTTCGGCGCCGGGAAGCCCAGCCACTGCTGTGCGAATGCGTTCCGCGGCGAAGCGCTCGCGAGGTGTGGCGTCGGTGCCGGTAATGACCCGCGGCCTCCCGAAGGCGGGAAGAGCGAGTGCGGCGAGTACGAGGCAGGCCGTGGCGCGAGGAATGCAGAGCTTCATGCGTGTGATCGTTTCATAATTTCGTTGAGATGTTCAGCTTGGTAACCGTCGGACGCATTCTCTCCGCGTCAGGAAATCGCAGATGTACGAACGGCCAGGGGCGATGAAGACCCTGGCCGCACGTTATGGTCAGTCCACAAAGAGAGGCCCGAAGTTAGAAGAGGATGTGCACGCCGAGCTGGAGCTGACGGCTAACGTTTTGTTGAGAGGTGGACTCCGCAAACGAAGACGAAGTCGGACTTGTGCTTGCTGCTCCGAATTGCGGGTGATTGAGAGCATTGAACGCGTCCAACCGAGGCTGCAGAACGAATCGCTCCCAGAGGCTAAAGTTCTTCAGCAGCGAAAAGTCAAAGTTGTTGGTTGGATCGGAGCGAAGAAGCAATTGAGGGAAGGTGCGGTAGTTGTAGCTATTTGGCTGCTGGGCCGAAACCGTGTTGAAACCGGCCGTGTTGAAGGTCGGTTTTCCGAACTGATGCGGACTATTGTTGAAGCCGGAATAGTTTCCTGTGTAGTCGACATTGCCCCAGGAAAGCGGCGTGCCGGATAGAAATTGGTAGATGCCAGTGACCTGCCATCCCCCGATGATCTCGTCAGCTAGCTTCGAATGATTGAAGAAGGTACGGTTGCGGCCGAAGGGAAGCAGATAGAGTGTCGTCACTGAGACGTGGTCGGGGAAGTCTGAACTGGTCTCTCCGTACCAGAGGTTGCCGCCCGGGTTCTCAAACATTGTCGCGCCCATGTTGCGCGAGTGAATGTAGTTGAACTCGAACTGAAGTCCGTACGACATGTTCTTCTTGACTTTGAACAGGATGGAGTTGAAGTTTCCACCTTCGATTGGGTCGAGACCTTCCGTCACGCTGGTGTACTCGGGGTATGCCTGCAGCATCGCTGCGACAGTCGTCTTCGAACCGGTGTTGAGGCCTGTTGTGGCTGCTGGTCCGGTAGTGGCCGCTGGCATGGTCCCAAGAAAAGGGTTAGCGACAGAGGCATTCAAGTAACCCGTAACTGTCGAATCAAGTACGGGAGAGTGGCTCAGATAGGGAAGCAACGGCGTGGAACTTGCCGCGAGGTTGGCGTAGTTGTGAACCTGGTGATCGCCAACGTACCCGGCCTCGAACAGCCAGGTCTTCCCGAGCTGCTTCTGGATGTCGAGCGTATAGTGCTCCGAATATGGAATCTTTACCGGCCCGTAGTAGTATGTGATGCTCGAACCCAGCTGCGTGTTCGCTCCATAGGCCGAACCGTAAGGCTGAACGATCGGGTTGGCAGGCCCCCCTAGAACGCTTGTTCCAGTAGGAAATGGATCGGAGAGGTTCGTAGCAGGGGACAGCATCGCGTTTGCTGTCGGTACGAAGCTGGTTGACTGCGTAAAGCCATAGCTCGGACCCCAGTTATTGGCGTAATCACCCCACGGGTTCACGTAGATGGCAAAGCCACCGCGGATGGCGAGTGTGCCATGCGCGAAGTCCGGCGAGTAGGCAAAGCCGACGCGAGGACTAACGTAGGCCGTGGCAGTCTGATAGGCCGAACGGTTGCCGGGGGTGGCGTATATAACGTTGCCGGTTGGAGTAAAGGACGCGGGAGCAGGAAGATCAGTTAGGGGAGTGGCTGCGTAGATCTTCGCGTAATTCGCTTCGGCGGCCGCTGTGCTGGCGTTTGCCGCGCCAGGAATGAATCCTGCAACGAGATGATTGTTGCTTTCCACGTCCGGCGTTTCATGATCGACGCGCACACCCGCACTCACGGTGAAGTTGTGAGTCGCCTTCCAGTCGTCCTGTGCGAAGTAGGCGCCGTACCAGCTGTCGTACTGGAACTTGGTGGCGACGTTGTAGGAGCCACTGGTGGGCAGGCCGAGATCGAAGAGAGCAAAGGCTCCTCCGAATGCCTGGTTTGGTGCTGAGTTGCTGGCAGTTACGAAGTCCGCGGAGCCCGCTTTGAACGCATATGTCCCATCAGCCGCACCAGGCGTGACGTTCGACTCCTTGTAGGAACGAATGTCGAGGCCGATCTTGAGGCTGTGGCGCCCGATGATCTTGTCGACTACGGCGTAGAACTGGAGCGTGTCAAAGGCCTCGAGGCTGCCGGGGGATCCGCTAAGAGCCTGGATCGTAGATGCGTCCGAGAATGTCATGTTCGGCAACGCGTACAAGGTCGAATTGCTGGCGATGTACCCCGGCATGTTCACTGTGGTCGGGTTGATACCCTGGCTCGTAGGCGCCGAGTCGGTGTAATAGCGCGAGAAACCAAGCCGTGTCTCGAGGCTTAGCGTTGGAGAGAACGTATGGACGTCGTCCACCTGTCCGCCCCAAATGAGAGTGTCCGCCGTGGTGCCGGTGAGGACGCCAGGGAACGTCAGTCCGGAGCTGCTGAGGTAGTTGCTGCGGTGAGCTTCAAACTTGATCCTGTTGGAGCGCGAGATGTTCCAGTCGATCTGCGCCTGGTTGGACTTGTAGTTGTTCACCGTTGGATCGCTGGCGAAGTAATTGTTCTCGCCATCGGCTCCTGTGGACGAACCACTGTAATTGGGCAATGGCATGAGAGCGAAGTATGCCTGAGCAACGGGGCTCAACGTAAGTCCTGCGCCCGGCAGACTGCCGCAAGTCGCCACGAGGCAGTTATTGGGGATGGGCTGCCGGGTGATCGTGGTACCTACCTGCGTTGCGGTGTACGGATTGTAAAGCTGGTAGTTCTTGGTGGAGGAGTTGAGCGCCAACAGCGCGGAGAAGTCTCCTTTGCGCTCCGCGGCGGTAGGAACACTCTCGATCACGGTCGCCGGTGATTTTCCGATGTAGCCCTCGAAGGCATAAAAGAAGAAAAGCTTGTCGCGATGCGTCATGAGCTTGGGAATGATGATCGGGCCACCGATGGTGCCTCCAAACTGATTGAAGTGCGTCGACGCTGCCTGGGTTCCGACGGGCTGGGTGTATGGGTTCGCGGTTAATGGGCGCGAGCCGGAGTAATATTCTTCGGCCGAGCCGTGGAAGACATTGGTGCCACTCTTTGTGTTTACGTTGAAGATGCCGCCCGCTGTGTCGCCGAGCGCAACGTTTGCTGAGAACTCATCGATTGCGATCGAGTCAACCGCATCGAGATTGGGGCTGTATCCGGAGATGCGGGCTCCGTCCTCCATGTTCGGAACGCCATTCATCAAGATTTCGTTCGATTGAGAATTTCCGCCTGCGATAGAAAAATCGCTGCCCGTCGAGTTGTCAAACGGCCGTACCTGCGACGCTGAGTGTTTCCCCTTTGCGACGGCGCCGTACATCAAATGTCCAAACCCAAGCGGCGAGCGACCATTGCTGGGTAGATCCTCTACCTCTTCAGCCGTTAGCACCTGGCCTGTGGTGGCGTTTGCAATGTCGACCAGGGGAGTTTCTCCTGTGACACTCACCGTCTCGGAGGTCGCGCCAACCTCCATCTTGATGTTTTCCGTGACGGTCTGCTCGGTCTGAAGAGTCAGACCTTTATGGAGATACGTTCGGAAGCCCGGCGCCGTGACGTCCACGCTGTAAGGGCCGGGTGCGAGGAACGGGATCGTGAAGTCTCCCGCCTTGTTGGACATGCCCGTGGTTCGCGCGCCAGTGTCGGTGTCCGTGACGACGATGGTGGCGCCAGGAATCGTCGCCCCTGTGGGGTCGGCGACGTGACCAGTGAGCGTAGCGCGCGTCTCCTGCGCGCTCGCAGATGCTATGACCGTCATCAGAGCCAGGGCTCCGGCAGCCATCGAAATTCGCTTCATAGGGGTACAGCCTCCGCAAAGGAATGCGAAAACCCTTATAGAAGCGTTAAAGTTAGCCTGTCAACATATTACGCTGGTATTGGCATATATATGCAGAAAACGTTTGCTTTCTGGGCCGCTGCCTGTCTGGCATTCGTCCTCCCAGTTGCCCGGCATTCGCCTCGCCTCGTCACGCAAAAGCATTGACATGCCGTCCGCCGGAACGAGCGGGCGCTGCATTTTCTCCCACATCCAAGGCCGCCGTTCGCGGCTCGCTACCATTCCTTCGCGGGAGTTCGCGTATCCGGAGATGGCTAGCGGGAGGTAAAGGTGTAGTGTCCGGCGGCCCGCAGCGAGATTGCCAGGCGGTGCCCGCCTTCGACAGACGTTCCGCTTGTCGGATTCCCGTTCATCATCACCATGGCTCCCACGTGCGCCACGGGAACCAGAACAGTCGCGACGATCCCGGCCGGAAGATCAATCGACACGGTGCCGCCATCGATGTCCACGCCCAACGGCCCACGAGGAGTCGGCTCCGAGCCGCGAGCGTACTTCAGATCAAGAAGGTCAGGCCGGATTGTCACGGTAGAGAAGCCCTCCCCGGTCGACTGAATTCCCAGAACCTGTTCCATTAGCCACGGCATCGCGCCAGTCGACCATCCGTGGGCAAGCGAGACAAAGTATCCCGAACGATTGTCGGCTTGGAGGGAAGCGTGAAAATCCTCTTTGAACCAATCCGGGTCGTAGGCTTCCCAGAAGCTCGTGGCATTCTCGCGAACCATGCCACCCCAGTACTGGCGCATCCATTGCAGCGCGTCTTCGCGATGGTCCATCTTCGCCATCGCGGCTAGCACATAGTAGCCGTAGTACGGTGTCGTCACCAGCGAGTTGAAGCGCACGTGTCCTACGGAATCCAACGAGTTCTGCCAGATCGCGTTGTATTGCGAGGGCTCGGCAACGCCCGAGAGGACTGCCATCGCGTTCGTCTGCCAGCGTGTTCCGAAGCTGCCGATTCGAGGGTCGAGCAAATGCTGCTGTGCGGCGGCCTTGATCTGTGCTGCTCGCTGCTCATACTTTGCCGCGTTATCGTTATCACCCAACGTGCGCAGCAGGAAGGCGGCATCTCGATAGGCCGCATAGAATTCCAGGGTCGAGGCACGTCGCGATTCCTGCGTATCTCCGTTTAGTTCCGGTGACCAGTCGACATAGAGCCACACATTGGTCTTGTTGGCATAGACATTGTTCTCATCGAACTCCTTGTCCACGTAGGCCAGCAACTGCAACATGCGTTCGTGCGTGCCGCGCAGCCACTCCAGGTCACCCGTCTGACGAATGTACTGCGCGACTCCAGTGAACCAGAAGGCTGAGTAGCCCGGGATGCCGTTGACGTGTTGCTTCACGGGTGCAGGGCCAAGCAGGCGGTCCAGCGTATCGCGCATCAGAAAGCGGTCGTCGAAGGCATCTTCGATGGTTCGGCCCATCACGTCGGTATCACCCATCCAGCGGCCGCGGTCGCGCTTGGGCGAGTCCCAGATGTCGTCCTGCATGCAGAGGTGTGCCGTATACGCACCGACTGCCCAGATGCGGTTCAGTAACTCATCGGAGCTCTCGAACGACCCCTTGTAGGTGACCGGATAGAAGATATCGTCAGCAGTGATAGAACTGAAAGCCAGGTCCGGCGCGCCTTCGATGAAGCTAACCTTTGCATAGCGGAAGCTGGACTTGGGCCCGTAGCCCGTCCCGTGCGGCGCGATCGGCACGACATTGACCCCAAGGTAGGGGTTCTTCATCATCTCGTCGTAGCTTTCGCCATACTGCACTGCCACCTTCGCGAGCGAGTTGGATGCCGAGACAAACTGCATGCGTGCGGTAATCTCGCGACCGAAATCGACCACGATCGTCGGCGCTTCAGCGTTAGGCAGCACTGCCTGCGAGAGCTTGATGGCAAGCGGCGCCGAAGGCTTCGCACTTGTCAGCTGCTCAAGGCCGCTCCATTGGCTGCGATACGGAGCCGATGACATCACTGCGGATACCGGGATACTGCGATGAGCGAGGAACGGCGAGATGCCGTCATAGCCCGGCCAGTCGTATAAACCAGCATCTGCGTTCCACTGAAACTCATCGAGAGTGTCCTCAATTCCTGCGAGCGCCTGAACAGGCTTCCACGCGGAATCGTCGAAGGTTGTACCCTCCCAGCCGCTTGCCGGACTCGCGGTCGAACGCCACTCCGGCCCGCTGAGCATCAGCGTCGGACCATTGACCCAGGGCTCACGCGCAACGACCTTCGCTACCACCACCTGGCCGGACGTCTCCTGGATCAGCAGTGCGGAGTTGGTAAATCCAGTGACGCCGCGACCGCGAACCACCTTCATCGCGAGCACGTTGATACCAGGCCTCAGCGTGCCCTCAACCGGGACGGCGATCACATGCATCGTCACGGGATGCGTAACATCCGTGTCGACGTGTTCGATGAGCCTGCCGTTGAGGTAGATCTGGGCAGACCGTGGGCCGGCGACGTACAACGTCGCACGCGAAGGCACCGCATCAACCTTGAAGCTGGTGCGAAAGTAGTGCGGTTCCGTCTTCTCGTTGATACCCGGAAAGACATAGGCGATCCGATCCGTCGTCGCGCTCTTTTCCGGCGCGGTCCAGATGTACTGCTCAGGCAGTGGCTTGTGAACGTCACGCTCCGTCGCGGCACCCGTCGCGTCGGCGACAGGATCGAGAGGGCCCGGGCCGGGAAGAGTCATCTGTGCCACGAGGCCGGTCGAGCCAAGGAGGACGGCGACAAAGACGGACAACGGCAGCAAACGAAGGCAAGCATTGGAGCGCAAAGCAGATGGCATGGGGATGCGGTCCTCACCCTGAAGGGGTTTCATGAATGACAGTTCCCGTTTATACGCAGAATGGATTACAGTTGGCAACGAAGTGCGAGAGCCTGCCTGCGGTGTCTTCCGCATGCTGGAAAGCGGCAGCTCAGCGCGCTATGCACTTGGTTAAAGGAGTTGCGGTGGCAGGGAAGCTCTCATTGATGTTGGGCGTGGCGGCGTTCCTTCTGGCACAGAACGCAAGCCTGCCGTCTGGCGCCAACTATGACGAGACAAAGGTCGCTCCCTACGTTCTCCTCGATCCGCTGAAGACCACGAATGGCGGGGAGATCACCACGGTGCGGGCTTGGGAGCAAGCCCGGGGACGATGGATCTCGTTGTTTGAGGAAAACGTTTTCGGAACCGTGCCCCCAGGTGCCAGATCCTTTCGGATTCATCCGCGCGTCACCGAAAGCGACGCGCCCGCTCTCGATGGTCTAGCGCTGCGCACGCAGGTAGAGATTCCCCTCACGACCACGCCAATTGGTCCATTGATGCACCTGCTGCTCTATCTCCCCGCGAAGCATGCTGGCAAAGTCCCGGTGATCCTCGGCCTCAACTTTGCGGGGAATGCCACCGTCGCCAGCGACCCAGGAATTCGCCCAACCGACGTCTGGACTCCCGGCGCCAAGCGAGGAGAGCCTGCACGTCTTGTCCCCTTCGACGAATCGAAGCGAGGCTCGCAATCGAGCGAGTGGCAGGTCGAGAGGGTGCTTCGTGCCGGCTATGGCGTTGCCACCGTGTATTACGGCGACATCGAACCCGACGCGAAGACCTTCGAAGGCACGCATGGAGTTCGTGCGGCTTACCCCTCGACGCCAGGACAGCCCACCTGGGGAGCGCTCAGCGCGTGGGCATGGGGGCTCTCGCGCGCGACCGACTACCTCTTAACGAATCGCCATGTGAACTCGAAAGAGATTGCGATCACCGGTCATTCAAGGCTAGGCAAAGCAACCGACTGGGCCGCTGCGACCGATCCGCGCTTCGCAGCGGTACTCTCGACGGAGAGTGGCAAGGGCGGACAGTCTCTCTATCGACGCAACTTCGGCGAAAACATCGCTCATCTGCAGCACTCCTTTCCATACTGGTTCACTGCGAAGTTTGCCGACTGGGTCGGCCACGATGACATGATTCCTGTCGATGGCAACGTGCTGCTCGCGCTCATCGCGCCGCGTCCTCTCTATGTCGCCAGCGCGCAGGACGACCTCTATTCGGATCCTGAAGGCGAGTTCGAGTCTGCGCGCGATGTGGGGAGCATCTACGCGCTCTTTGGCAAACATGGGCTCGGTATCGACAGGCGACCGCCCGTCAACGAGCCAGTCATGCACGACGTCGCGTACCACATCCGCTCTGGCAAACACGATGTGACAGCCTTCGACTGGGAGCAGTACCTGAAGTTCATGGATCAGGAGTTCGGCTCGCCGCTCGCTCGCGCAGGCTCCTCAACTGGAGGAACTCCTTGAAGCTCTTCTCGCCAACACTTTGTGGTTTAACGATGCTGGCCGCGGCTTCGCTCAGCGCGCACTCGCAAGTCAGCTCATCTCCCGCTCTCATCAGGCCCGAAACATTCCACCACTACATCGCAACCTTTGAGCAGCAGGAGAAGCTCGCGACCGGTACGGAGGGCTCTGATAGCTGGCCATGGATGCTCGCGCAGATTCCCTGGTTCGAGTCCTCCGATAAGCAGTTTGAGGAGATGTACTATTTCCGCTGGTACGCCTGGCAGAAGCACCTGGTGAAGACCAAGGCTGGCTGGGTGATCACCGAGTGGCTCCCCAAGCCCGAGATGACCGATGGCTTCTTCGGTGCCTTGCCGGATGCCACAACGTTCCATGTACGCGAGGCGCGTTGGCTCAAAGACAAGAGCATCGCCGAGGACGACATGCGCTACTGGCTCTCACCCGCAGCCGATCCGCACAAGTACTCGACGGCGATTGCCGATGCAGCTCGCGCGGTGCGTCTCGCCAATGGTGACCGTGAATTCGAAACGTCTTTACTGTCGGCGATGGTCAGGAACGAGCGCGCCTGGGACGCGCAACGCGACGCGAATGGCCTCTACTGGTCGATCGATACCCGCGATGCGATGGAGAAGAGTATCAGTGGCGATGGATATCGGCCCACGCTGAACAGCTACATGCTGGGAGAAGATGAAGCCATTGCGGCGACCGCATCTGAGGCCCATGATGCAGCCACCGAGAAAGAATACAAAGCGCGTGCCGAGCGCATGCACGGCCTCATCGAGCAATACCTCTGGAACCCGGCGGACCAGTTCTATGAAGTGATGTCACCAGCTCAGGACTCTGGTATCCGCAAGCAGAAGAGGTTCCAGGACAACGGCACCGCCATGCGAATCTCGGGAGTCCGCGAGCTGATCGGCTACACGCCATGGGCATTCAATGCGGCGCCGATTGAGCACGACGTTGCATGGAAACAGTTGTTTGATCTCAAGGGCTTTGCCGGCGAGTTTGGGCCAACTACAGCTGAGCGTCGCAGCCCTCGATTTCGCTTCGAGTCCAGCGACCAGTGCACATGGAATGGGCCCTCCTGGCCCTTCGCTACCACGCAGACCCTCACCGCGCTGGCGAATGCAATCGACGACAGGCCTCATGCGAAGGACGTCGATGCAGCCGGCTACATGAAGCTCTTCGAGGCCTATGTGAAGTCGCAGCATATCAAGCTGAAGGATGGCACGGTGATCCCGTGGATCGATGAAGACCTCGATGCCGATACCGATGAGTGGATCGCGAAGGACATGCTGCTGGCAAAGAATAAGCAGGTGGGCCGCGGCAATTACTACAACCACTCCGGATTCGCGGACCCGCTCATCACCGGTTTGATCGGTCTGCGCCCTGGACCTGGTAACGAGATCGTTCTGAAGCCACTGGTGCGTTCGTGGAGTTACTTCGCTCTGGATGGACTCCCGTATCACGGGCATATCGTCAGCATCGTTTGGGACGCGACGGGCAAGCACTACGGACGCGGTCAGGGCTTCGTGCTGATGGTCGATGGAAAGACATCAGCGAAGCGCAAAGACCTTGGAGATCTGCGCTACAAGCTTCCGCAATAGCAGGAGAGGAATGACAATGCAGCAACAGTTGCGAGCCGCGGTGGTGATCGCAGGCGCATGCCTGTTTGCGATGGCCGCAGGCGCACAGAAGATCGAGACAAATTCCGTAGGCATCAAGCTTGCGCGCATATCCGCGGGCGAGTTCCGCATGGGGGCAGACGCTAGGGAGATTCCCGCGAGCGTCAGGGCAGGCCTCGGCGTGATGTCCACGCGCCCAGCCCACGGCGACTTCGACGAGGTGCCGGCTCATCCAGTGAAGCTCACTTACTCCTTAGCGATGAGCGTCACCGAGGTGAGTATCGCGGAGTATCAACTATTCGATCCTGCCTATAAGCCCAACACAGCCGTTCCGGGTTATGCCGCTGGCATCAGCTGGCAACAGGCGATGGACTACTGCGCGTGGCTTTCGAAGCGTGAGCATAAGGGTTATCGCCTGCCCACTGAAGCCGAGTGGGAGTACGCTGCACGCAGCGGTGGAACGAAACTCTATGGAGCAAGCGATTCGCCGTTGAAAATAGATGAGCCCAACGCTTGGGGAATCGCCAACCTGGGCGTAGGCCGTCCTGAGTGGACCCTCGACTGGTATGGTCCATATGAGCCGCAGCTGCAGATGGATCCTACGGGTCCCTCGACGGGATGGGCGAAGGTCGTGCGGGGCGGCGCGCTGGACTTCCGCAAGTCGAAGGAGCCCGGGGAGAATCCTGCAAGCTCGCCCTACTTCGAACGCCCAGCGAATCGCGCGAGCATGGCGCCCAGCTTCTCGAGTCCTCAGGGTCGCATCGGATTTCGCATCGTTGAAGCCCCGTTCCCTTCGGCAAGACCCACCGCGCCCTTCACATATTCCTTCGAGACCGCAGTGAAGCAGCAGCCAGACGGTATCGCCGCGGGGCCCGATCTCTCGAAGCCATGGATACACCTGCATGAGATCTTTCCCAACCTCAATGGCCGCTCCATGCCTGAGGTCGGTTGGAGGATCGGGCTCGCACGCGGCCTCGGCATTGCCTATCACAACACCGCGATTCAAGAGCTTCCCAACGGCGACATGATGGCCGCCTACTACAACACGCCGCAGTCCGAAGACGACCCGGACATGACCATCATCACGATGCGTCGAAGAGCCGGCACGGAGACCTGGGATATGCCCGAGCCGTGGCCTTACTTCGCTGACGCAGCCAACGCTGCACCCGTCATCTGGAACGATGTAGTCCCCAACGGCACCGGTAAGCTCTGGTTCTTCTGGGGACAACCGCGACTCATTGGTGCGTGGCCGTTCTCGTATATGACCTCGAAGGATAACGGCGCAACATGGAGTGCCGTAGAGTTCCCCAGATTCACCGCGCCCATCGGACGCTATGTACCGCAACCGATCAACAGTATCGTGCGTTCAAGCGACGGCACGATCCTCATACCCACCGACTCCACGGGTCGCGATGCAACAGGCAATGGCTCTGTCTCCTCGGTGTGGGGTACGCACGATGGTGGTCAATCCTGGTATGACACGGGTGGACGAACCGCAGGACGCCACACAACGATCGTGATGGCCAAGGACGGCACGACCATCCTCGGATTCGGCGGCAAGAACTCCGAGATAGAAGGCAAGATGCCACTGGCAATCAGCCATGACGGCGGCAAGACGTGGCAGAAGAAGGCGACACCTTTCGACGAGCTGCTCAGCGGCGAGCGCCCCAGCGTAATCCGACTTCACGACGGGAAGCTCTTCTTCGTGGCTGATTACAATCCCTCAAAACAGAAACACATCCACAAAGATGGCGCCTACGTTGCACTCAGCGATGACGATGGCGCGACCTGGACCACGAAGCCGCTGCCAAAGGAAGTCGTCACCGTCGGATACACGACCGCAACGCAGGGTGCGAACGGTGTTATCCATGTCATCACCTCGAAGAACAAGCCCGACTATGAGATCGAGATGACAGAGGCCTGGGTGCTCGACAAGCTTGCGGGGCTCACGCCGGCACTTCCTTTGCAACTCGGCCCGATCACACAGCACGAAGAGAAGTATGCCAGCGGCAAGGTACGAATCCGCTGGGGAAGCGCGAAAGCCAGCGACGGGCGCGTGTTGCTCGAAGGCCCCGAAGAGGCCTTCTACATCAGCGGCAAGCCGATGTGGAAGCTCAGCTTCCACGAAGGAGAGAAGGTCGGTACCGAGACCTTCTGGCGTGAGAACGGAACGCGCGCGTGGGAGAAGTCCTACCTTCCTTCTGGCGAGTGGATATGGGTGCTCTTTGACGAGAACGGCAAGCAGACCGTGAGTTCAACTTGGAAGGGCAAGAGCTTCCAACACTCCACCGTCCCCGACATCATGCAGGACAAGAAGACCGATGGTCCTGACCCGGAGGCGGAATGAAGTTTCGAGCTTTGATGGCCACAGCGTTGCTCTGCATTTGCTCCGGGTCAGGTAGCTTTGCCCAAACGAAGTCCGACGCGAGTTCGGACGCGAAGGACCAGTACCTCTTCGTCTACTTCAAGGAGCCTGGCTCCCAAGGCATCTACTACGCACTGAGCCAGGATGGCTTCCACTACGAACCTCTCAACGATGGCCAGCCTTGGCTCAAGCCCTCGCAGCCCGGAGAGATCATGCGCGACATCTTCGTCACGCGTGACCCCGCGGGAGGCTTCCATGCCGTATGGACATGGGGTTGGCGTGGCAACAGCTTTGGCACCGCGGACTCGCCGGACCTCATGCAGTGGGGCGAGCAGCATGAGATCCCCATCATGACGACGGTGCCGGGCATTCGCAACGTCTGGGCGCCTGAGACTGATTGGGACGCAAGCAAGAAGCTGTGGGTCGTCTTCTGGTCAAGTTCTCCGAGCGCAGAGGAACAGGGCAACCGCATTTGGTTCTCGGAGACGAAGGACTTCCGCGACTTCTCTGCGCCGAAGATATTCTTCGATCCCGGCTATGAAGTCATCGACGCGACCATGTATCACGCGGGCGCGACGGAGTACCTCATCTACAAAGACCAGACGCGTGACCCTCAGCGGTACCAGGAGCGCGTCGCCAAAGGGCCGACCGTCGAAGGCCCTTGGACACCCGTCGGAGGTCCGATCAACGACTCCTGGTCGGAAGGCCCGTCAGCGATCAAGATCGGTGACGAAGTCGTCGTGTTCTATGACCACTATCGCCAGCCGCAAGCGCATTTCCAGGGCGTCGCGACGAAGGACTGGATCCATTGGCACTCCGTGAACGACCGGATGAGCCTTCCTCAAGGTTCGAAGCATGGCGCGTTCCTGAAGATAACGGCAGAGGAAGCCGCGAAGCTTCGTGCGCGGCATGATCCGCCAGCGACACAGTAGGTACTTGCCCGGCATGTCTATAACGCAAGAGCGAAGGACTCGCACGTCGCGAGCCCTACTGTGTTGTGAACGTGGACCTTCTCTCGCGCTGCTAGACCTTCTCGAAGACGATCGCCTGGTACGGCTTGCCCGGCAGCGTTACCCGCGTCGACGAAGCGGTCGAGGCTTCGCCCTCATCGGTGGTCACCTTCTGCTTGCCCACCGCGCGGATGGTCCCGGGAAGTGGGGTCATCGTCATGTTCCACGGGTCGATCAACGTAGCCTTGAAGTCGATGCCCTGTGGCAGAGGAAAGTCATACTCCGCAGGCTGGTGGAAGTCGAAGTAGTAAAGATAGAGCTGATTCGGTGTGCCGGCGGAGAGATAGTAGGCGCCCTCAAACTCATTGAGACCCACCTTGGTAATCTTCTCCACCACCTCGCGCAGGAACTTGATTCGAGGCGCGCTCGTCCCACTCAGCTTGCCGCCATCGCTCCACACCGGTATGCCCTTGGGCTGATTGAACGTGTCTCCGTGAGTGGCATACGTGCCGGCAATCACCGCAAGCCAGAAGCGTCTCGTCATCTCTTCAGCAGAGAGATTTCCCCAGCGCCGCGAAAAGTTGCCCTCATACTGGATCTCATCCCAAAGGATGGGTTTGCCCCAGGCCGCGCGATACTCCGGCGCCTTGTTGAAGTCATATTGCTGCAGGCTCGCGTGGGTCACCCAGGGCTTCGAGTTGTCATACTGCACACGGCTGTGATGAATGGAGCGAAGGTGGCTCGAGGGATCATACTGCTGGATCACGTGAAAGTAATGGTCCCACTCCGGCATGGTCTTCGACTTCACAAGGTCGTACTCGTTGGCCACCGACCACCACACGTTGCGGAACGAAGCGAGACGGGCAACCGCATACTTCAGGTACAGGTCATTCACTTCGGCGGGCATCGACTTGTAGCCCCAGCCATCATAGGGATGGAACAGGATCACGTCGGCCTGGATGTCAAGATCGCACAGATCCTGAATCCGCCGCTCGCAATGCGCGAAGTAAGCCGGGTTCAGGCGCGTCAGGTCGTTCGAGCCGTCGGCATGCTTTTCGAAAGGCAGCGCAAAGAGATCGTGCCCCAACGGCTTCGGCAGAAGACACAAGCGCACCTTGTTGAAACCCGCGGTGCGAAGCGTGTCGATGGTCTGTTGCTCGAACGGCTCACCCAGGAACGCCATCGCGTAGCACGTGGTGCCGAATGGAAAGTACGGCGTACCGTCAGCGTGCTGAAAATGGTACTGGTGGGCCGTCGTGACAGGGCCATGATTCGCTCCCGTTGCTTTCGTCACCTCGAATGCACCAGTGTGGCCGTTGAGGTCCGGGGTCTTCGAATTCGACCGCCACACCCAATGGCCGGGCTCATCCGGCATGTAGCGTACCTTGTAGACGCCTTCTCCATCGTAGAATCCGGCAACGTCGACACTGCGGTGGCCCAGCGTAAACGTCGCGCTCACCTCGATGTCTGTAAATGGATTGCCGCTCGAGGGCCCATGCAGCGAGAGCTCGCAGCGGTCCCACTGCTCAACACTGGTGGAAGGCGCCGGGGCTGGCGCGGCGGAAGACGCGGAGGGCGAAGCGGTGAGCGCGGCCCCGAGGGCGGCTGCGCTGCGCTGGATCATTGTGCGGCGGTCCATCTTTCGGAATACTCCATCATGCGGCCATTGATTCAGTGGCTAGGCCTGCACCTTCTAGAGTATTGTGGTGGCTGACTCAAATAAATACAAGGATGCATATTCATGCAAAGTGAGGTCCCGGTCACAACGCAGAGGCAGAGCCCGGGCGGCGTGTCGGCAAACGCGAACTCTCTGTTCGACGGTCGCGAAGGCGACCCCGCGATCTTGAAGCACCTCGCCAATCGCATCCGCATGACTGCCATGTCGATGACCAATCATGCGCACCTCGGTCACACCGGCGGTGACCTCTCTGCCTCCGACGTCCTGGCGGTTCTTTACGGTGGAGTGCTGCAGCTCGATCCGCAGCAGCCCAACTGGCCTCAGCGAGATCGCTTCCTCCTCTCCAAGGGGCACTGTGCGGCCGCGCTCTACACAGCGCTTGCCATGCGCGGCTTCTTCGAGACAGCGCTGTTGCGCACCTTCATGGATCCGTTGTCGAAGCTCAACGGCCACCCGGACCGCAACAAGTTGCCAGGGGTTGAGGCCAACACCGGTCCGTTGGGACATGGTTTGCCCATCGCAGTCGGCTGCGCGATAGCCGCGAAGATGCGCGGTGAGACCTGGCGTACGTTCGTCCTCACCGGAGACGGCGAGCTTCAGGAAGGCTCCAACTGGGAGGCCGCGATGAGCGCGCAGCAGTATAAGCTCGATAACCTCATCGTCATCGTGGATCGCAACCGCCTTCAACAAGGCGACTTCACCGAGAACACGATTCGCATGGAGCCTCTCGCTGACAAGTGGCGCACCTTTGGCTTTGCCGTCACGGAGATCGATGGCCACAACACGGCCACGCTGCGCGAAGTTCTCAGTGGCGCTCCGCTTGAGGTGGGCAAGCCGACCTGCATCATCGCGAACACCATCAAGGGCAAGGGCGTAAGCTTTGCTGAGAATCAGCCCGCGTGGCATCATGGCGTTCCCACCGAAGAGCAGTTGCGCAAAGCTGCAGAAGAGCTGGAGGCAGAGCCGGTATGGTAACCCCACCTGAGATCGCCGCCGAAGAGTCGCAGCCCTCCGCGCCTACATACACCTTAGGGCCTAAGGCCGACTGCCGCGATGCTTTCTCGCAAACCCTCGTTGAGCTCGCAGGGAGCGACCCTCGTGTCTGCGCCGTCGTCAATGACTCGGTGTCCTCTACGAAGCTGAAGGGCTTTATGGGGAAGTATCCGGAGCGCTTCGTCAACGTCGGCATCGCGGAACAGAACATGGTCGGAGTTGGCACGGGACTCGCGAACGGAGGTATGCTGCCATTTGTCTGCGGAGCATCGTGCTTCCTCACCGCGCGCGCCATGGAGCAGGTTAAGGTCGACCTGGGCTACACGCGCTCCAACGTGAAGCTCTGCGGCATGTCCTCCGGCATGGCCTACGGTCAGCTTGGCCCAACGCATCATTCCATCGAAGACATTGCGTGGACGCGAGTGATCCCCAACCTCACCGTGATTGTGCCTGCGGATGCAGCCGAGACAGAAGCCGCCATGCGTTTTGCTCATGCTACCGACGGTCCGATGTTCCTGCGCATCAGCCGTGTCCCTGTGCCGTCGATCCTTCCGAAGGGCCACGTCTTTGAACCGGGCAAGGCAGTCCTGCTGCGCGAAGGCCACGACGTGACTCTGATGGCCAATGGAGTCCTTGTCAGCCGCGCGTTGGAGGCAGCCAACGCCCTTGCAGCAATGGGCATCGAAGCCCGTGTACTGAACATGAGCTCCATCAAGCCGTTCGACGAGCCAGCGGTGCTTGCGGCAGCACGTGGTACGCGCGGCATCGTCACGGCAGAAGAAGGCCTGCGTGCAGGCGGTCTTGGAGGCATCGTCGCGGAGATCCTTGCGACCAAAGCCCGCAATGCTCCTCCGCTCCGCATCCTCGGGCTGCCGGACGTCTTCGCCCCGACCGGCACAGCAGAGTTTCTGCTCGAGCACTTCGGCCTCACCGCAAAAGGCATCGTCGATGCATCGGTCGAGCTCGTTGGGAGTAAGCTACCGGCCAGATGACGCTTTTGCATGCAGCAGCGGAGGTTGTGCTGGCTATCGACCAGGGCACGACGAACACCAAGTGTGTTGCGGTCAATCGCGATGGCGCCGTAGTGTGCATAGCGGCCGCGCCGCTGGCTATGCTCTCGCCCCGCGATCAATGGATGGAGCAATCGCCGGCTGACATCTTGGCCAGCGTCAGCACCACGTTGCAGGAGGCAGCGAAAGAATGCACGGACCGAGGCTTCCGGATCGCAGGCATCGCCATCTCCAACCAGCGGGAGACCGCTCTTGCATGGGATGCCGCCACTGGGGATGTCATCGGGAACGCGATCAGTTGGCAGTGCCGCCGTTCAACCGGCGTCTGCGATCGCATCGCTTCGCATGCACTTGAGATTCACGAGCGCACAGGCCTCGTGCTCGATCCCCTGGTGAGCGCGTCGAAGTGGGCGTGGCTTCTCACGGAGAGTGCTCTCGCAACGCGAGCCAAAGACCTCATGGCATCCGGAGATCTTCGATTCGGGAACGTCGACGCTTGGCTGCTATGGTGGCTTACCGGGGGCAAGGTTCACGCGACGGACCACACCAATGCCTCTCGCACGGCGCTCTTTGGACTGACTAGCCTCGCTTGGGACAGCGAGATGGCTGGCCTCTTCGGCATTGATATCAGCGCGCTTCCTGAAGTAAAGACATCCGCCAGCCACTTCGGCGTATGCAATGCAATCGGTTCGCTGCAAGGCGTGCCCATTGTCAGCATGGTCGGTGATTCGCACGCTGCGCTTGCAGCGCAGGGGCCGTCGGGAACGGTGAAGGCGACGTACGGCACCGGATCCTCGCTGATGGTGGCACTCGACGAGCTTCCCCGGGACAGCAAGGGGCTTGCAAGAGCCATCGGATACTCAACGACCAGCGGTGTGCAATACGCCCTCGAAGGCAATATCGCGATGAGCGGCGCGGCCTTGAAGTGGGTCGGAGATTTCCTTGGCCTTGCAGACCCCGTCGCCGATACGGCAGCTCTCGCAGCATCGGTACCCGATAGCGATGGCGTCGTCTTCGTCCCTGCGATGGCTGGCCTCGGCGCTCCGTGGTGGGATGCATCCGCTCGTGGAGCTCTGTTGAACCTGGGCCCGTGGCATACGAAGGCTCACATGGCTCGTGCTGCGCTTGAGTCGATCACGCATCAGGTGACGGACGTCTTCGAGGCCATGGTTGAAGCTACCGGCGTTGTCTTGCCTGCGCTGAGCGCGGATGGTGGAGCGACGCGAAACGACTCGCTGATGCAGTTCCAGGCAGACATGCTGCAATGTGAGGTCCGCAGATCTCAGCGGGAGGAGCTTTCGGCAATTGGTGCCGCCTGGCTTGGCGGTGTGACGCTTGGCTGGTGGAAGTCTGTGGACGAGCCGTATCGAATGGCTGCTCCACCTCAGCTCTTCAGTCCACTCATGCCCAATGACCTACGCGTAACGCGTCGCCAGGTCTGGCTCGAATCGGTCCGTCGCACCCTCTCGCAGGGGGCAGCATGAGCAACGCCTCCGACATCCTTCTCGAAGCGAGAAACATCACCAAGCGTTACCCCGGACAGCTTGCGCTGGATGATGTGACCTTCCGCGTCTATCGTGGCCGCGTCAACGTACTTATCGGAGAGAACGGGGCTGGCAAGTCGACGTTGATGCGTATCCTTTGCGGAGCCGAATCCCACGATGAAGGCGAGATCTGGATGGATGCTCAACTCCTGACATTGGGCTCTCCCCGCGCGGCCGCGGCGCATGGAATCGCCATCGTGCACCAGGAACTCTCTGTCTTCGCCAACCTCGACGTGAGCGAAAACATCTTCGCTGGCCGCGAGATGGTCTCGATGGGCATGGTGAATCGGCGAGCCGAGGACGAGCGCTCGTTGTCCGCCCTGACGCGGCTCCGCAAGCCGCTGGAAGCATCGACACTCGCTTCGGAGCTCTCGCTAGGTTGTCGGCAGGTGCTCGAAATAGCTCGCGCTCTCGCCCATCAGTCCAGGTTACTCATCCTCGACGAACCCACCTCTGCGCTGTCGCAGGCTGAGGCCGAAACGCTCTTCGAAGCCATCGGTGATCTGCTTGCAGCAGGCCTCACAATCATCTACATCTCCCATCGGCTTGGAGAGTTGATGCGTCTCGGCGATGCGTTCACAGTCTTGCGATCAGGCAAAGTGGTCGGCACGGCGATGCGCGGCGAAGCAACGAGAGAGTGGATCGTGACCACCATGAGCGGTCGCCCGATGCATGTGAAAACCGAACGCCGCCGCGTCGCAGATGCAACCAGGATGCTTGAGGTGCGCGACCTTACAGTGGGACGCGGATTGGATGGCGGATCAGCCGAGCCCGTACTTGATCGCATCAGCCTCAGTGTTTGCCGCGGCGAGATCGTTGGTATCTTCGGTCTCCTCGGCGCAGGCCGTACCGAGCTGCTCGAGACGCTTGCTGGATCCGCTCCTGGCTTCACCGGCGACATAGCGGTCGATGGACACCGCGCCAGGCTGCGTTCCGTCTCCGATGCGATGGATGCTGGCATAGCGCTTGTCCCTGAAGACCGGCAGCGTGATGGGTTGGTGCCTGAACTCAGCGTGCGCGAGAACATCGTGCTGGCTCTCCAGGGCGAACGCTGGCTCTCACGCACGAAGGAAACGGAACGCGTGATGGAACTGGTCCGAAAGCTCCGCATCGAGGTGCGCGATATCGAACTCCCTGTCACTGCATTGTCCGGAGGAAATCAACAGAAGGTCCTGCTGGCGCGTTGTCTCGCACGCAAGCCGCGTGTCTTGCTTCTTGACGAGCCCACGCGCGGCGTGGATGCCAACGCCAAGGCGGAGATCTATCGCGTACTCCGCGAACTCGCGGACGAAGGCTTGAGCGTGCTCTTCACGTCAAGCGAGATCGAAGAGACCGAAGAGCTCGCCGATCGCGCGTTGGTCATGCGCGAAGGACGCATCGTGGCTGAGCTTGGCCCTGGAGAAATGACCGATGTGGCATTGATGAACGCTGCCAGTCATGATGTTGCGGCAAGTCGTATCGACCGGAGGATGCTGACGACATGAACGCTTCCGGAGCCAAACTGCTTGCGAAGGGAAGGCTTGCGCAATCTCCCGCGAGGCTCGTCCTGATCGCACTGCGCATGCGTGCGTTACTGGTGCTCATTGCGCTGGTCGTGGTGTTCACCATCCTGTCTCCGGACTTCCTTACCGCGAACAATCTGTCCATCCTCTCCAAGCACATCGCGGTGTATTCCATCCTCGCCATTGGCATGACCTTCGTTGTGCTCACCGGTGGCATCGATCTTTCGGTCGGCTCTGTCGCCGGCCTCAGCGGCATTGTCGCCGGCTACGTGCTCACGCATGGCATTATGATCGGCGGCATCGCACGATACCCCGGCGTTGCTGCTGCAATTGTCGCCGCGCTCACGGTAAGCCTCGTGGCGGGTGCCGTAAATGGATGGCTGGTCAGTCGTGCGGCAGTCGCGCCGTTCATCGCCACGCTGGGATCGCTATATATCGCACGGGGCGCGGCGCTCCTGTTCTCGAACGGAAAGACCTTTCCTGGCCTGGGCGCGGATTCCCCTCACGGCAGCCGGTTCTTCACGATGCTGGGCCAGTCGTTTCTGCTCAGGCTTCCGCTGCCCGTATGGATTGCGCTGGCGCTCTTCGCCATCGCGGCGACGATCGCGGCGAAGACTCCCTTCGGCCGCCATGTCTACGCGGTCGGTGGCAACGAACGTGCCGCGCGGCTCTCAGGGGTACGCGTACCGCGCGTGAAGTTTATCGCGTACCTGGTCTCCGCATTGGCTGCCGGCATCGTAGGACTGCTCATCGCTTCGGAGCTTGAGTCCGCGCATCCCGCCACCGGGGAGAGCTTCGAGCTCACGGCGATCGCAGCCATCGTGTTGGGTGGAACCTCGCTGATGGGCGGTCGAGGCTCCGTGAGCGGATCGCTGCTCGGTGCATGCGTCATCGGCATACTCGCCGATGGTATGGTCATGCTCGGCGTAAGCGAGTTCTGGCAAATGGTGGTGAAGGGTGTGGTCATCGTCCTCGCCGTCGCCGGAGATCAATTGCAGACCCGCCTGCAGGCGAAGCTGCTTCCATTTCTGCTTCGCTCCAACGCGGAGGCATGACATGCGCCGACCCTGCGTTCCATTCGTTGCTGCGTTGATGGCGTTGCCACTCCTTCAAAGTTGCGATCGCGGCGTGCGTCCTCCGCTTATCGCGATCATCGTCCCTTCGCAGGACAACCCCTTCTTCAAGGCTGAAGCAGACGCCGCCGCAGTGCGTGCGCGTGCCCTGGGCTACCGCGTGCGGATCGACTCACACGGTGATGACGCCTACCTCCAGGACAATCTCATCGATGCAGCGATTGCCTCCGGAGCGAAGGCCATCGTGCTCGATAACGCGGGAACAGACGCATCGATCTCAGCCGTGCGTCGTGCGACTCGCGCCGGCATCGCCTGCTTCCTCATCGACCGTGACATCGCCGCGACCGGAATCGCTAAGGCGCAGATCATTGCAGACAACGACCAGGGAGCACGTATCGTCGCTGCTGAGTTCGTTCGACGCATGGGCGCTGCTGGTGGGGATTATGCGGAGCTGCTCGGCAAGGAGAGCGATACGAATGCGCAGGTCCGCACCAGGGGATTTCACGCGGTGCTCGATGGTGATAAGCAGCTGCACCGAGTGGCGGCACAGTCAGCAGACTGGTCCCAGTCCGAGGCCTTTGATAAGACGGAGGTCATCCTGCAGTCCCACGCAACAATCAAGGGAATCATCGCAGGCAATGACACCATGGCGCTCGGCGCCGTGGCTGCGGCGCGGTCCTCGGGCCGTCCCGTCGCTGTGATCACGGGCTTCGATGGATCCCCCGATGCACTCGCGGCGATAAAGTCCGCGCAACTGAGCGCGACGACGCTGCAGCCTGCTGCCATCATCTCCCGTATGGCCGTCGACGAGCTCGACCGCTATCTCAAGACCGGAACCACGGGGAAGCCCGAACGGCAGATTATTCCATGCGACCTGGTCACGCCCTCGAACGTCGACGAGTTCGTGGACTTTGAAAAAATCCGATAGGCACCACTTGCGAGGAACAACGATGGCAACCACACTGGGCGTAATTCTTGGCAACCGCAACTTCTTTCCTGACTCACTGATCGGCGAGGCACGTCGCGAGCTCTCCGCTCTCTTCGCTGCGCTGGAGATCGAGCCCGTATGGCTCATCGACGAGACGAAGCTTGGCGCCGTCGAGACGTGGTCCGATGCGATGAAGTGCGGCGAGCTCTTCCGCCGCAATCGTGATCGCATCGAAGGCGTGCTTGTCTGCCTGCCCAACTTTGGCGACGAGAAGGGAGTCGCCGACTCCTTGCGTCTCAGCGAACTCAACGTGCCTGTGTTGGTGCAGGCTTGCCCGGATGACCTCGACGCCTTCGGCCTCGAGCGGCGTCGCGATGCCTTCTGCGGCAAGATCTCAGCCTGCAACAACCTTCGCCAGTACGGCATCAAGTACTCCCTTACGACCGACCATACCTGTGCCATCGGCTCCCCAGAGTTCCGCGCCGACATGGTCCGCTTCGTGGGGACCTGCAAGGTCTCACGCGGTTTGCGTCGCGTGCGGCTTGGTGCCGTCGGCGCTCGTCCGAATGCTTTCAACACCACGCGCTACAGCGAGAAGCTTTTCGAAGCCGCGGGCATCACGGTCAACACGATCGATCTCTCCGAGGTCTTCGGCAACGCTGCCGGAATCGCCGACAGCGACGCACGCGTGAAGCAGCAGATCGACAAGATCAAGAGCTATGCGGATTCATCGAAGGCTCCCGACGAATCCCTCAAGCGCATGGCGAAGTTCGCCATTGTCGTCGACGACTGGATGCGGGAGCTTGGCATCACCGCTACGGCAATCCAGTGCTGGAGCTCGATGCAGAAGAACTATGGCGTAAACGTCTGCACCGTCATGAGCATGATGAGCGAGCAGATGCTGCCTTCAGCATGCGAGGTCGACGTCGCTGGCGTCGTGTCGATGTACGCTCTGCAGCTTGCCTCGCAGACTCCCAGTGCTCTCGTGGACTGGAACAACAACTACGGCAAGGATCGCGATACCTGCGTCTTCTTTCACTGCGGCAACTGGGCGAAGGACTTCCTGCCCGACATCCGCATCGGCACCGCACCGATCCTGGGCACAGTGCTTGGGGAAGAGAACACCGTGGGTGCGCTCGAGGGCCGCACACCGGCGGGTCCCGTCACCTTTGGTCGACTCAGCACGGATGATGTGGCAGGCAAGATCCGGGCCTACGTTGGACAGGGCCAGTTCACCGATCAGCCGCTCGACACCTTCGGTACACGGGCTGTCGTCAATGTCCCAGGCTTGCAGAAGTTGATGCACGTCGTGTGCCGCAACGGCTTCGAACATCATGCCGCGATGACCAGGGGCCATGTGGCTCCAGCCGTAGCCGAGGCGCTCGACACCTACATGGGCTGGGATGTCTACCATCACGGCGCGGAGTAGTCTTACCCAAGCCCCAACAGCAACGGCCCGCAGACTCGTCTGCGGGCCGTTGCGTCTCTTGCGATCCCCGCGTTCTAGTGTCCGCGGAGGCGCGTGATGTCGTTGAAGAACACGAAGCACGCGAAGACGATCAGGCAAACGAACGCGACCTGGTAGATGCGCTCCTTCAGCGCCTCGTTCACGTCGCGCTGCATCAGGCTCTCCACCATCAGGAAGACGATCATCGCGCCATCAAGTGGAGGAAAGGGCAGCAGGTTGAATGCGCCCAGCTGGATGGAGATCGTCGCCATGAAGCGGACCAGCGTCCACGGGCCAAGCTGCGTCGCAATGTCGATCTGTTGCGCGATGCCGACAGGCCCCATCAGCTGCTTCGCCGAAACCTGGCGCGTGAACATGCCCTTCAGCACGCGCACCACCATCGTCGAATCATCCACGTTGCTCTCGTAGGCTTCGCCGAGCGCCGCGCCCCACGGCAGCTTCTCCACCGTCACCGGCGTCGCCGCCGGCTGGAAGCCGAAGCAGTAGTTCTTGCCGCCGCATGCTGCCAGCTTCTCTGGCGTCGCGCTCAGGTTCAGCATCTGTGCGTTGCGGCGAACCAGCAGCGTCACGGGAGCGCCGCCGCGATCACGCAGGTACGCTTGCATCGCCTGCACCGAGTGCGGCGAGTATGCGTCCACGCGAATCAGTTCATCACCGCTCTGCAGGCCTGCGCGAAACGCCGGGGTGTCCGAGCTCACCGTCACCACCTTGATCGGCGCATCCTGTTCCCGCGGCTGGAAGCCCAGCGCGGTAAACAAACTGAGCGGGTCACTTGGGTTGTCCATGTGTGCCGATGCGAGATCCAGCATGCCGGTCTGCACCTGGCCCTGGTGGCTGAAGGTGATGGGCAGCGATTGGTGCATGTGCAGTGCGCACTCCACGGAGATCTTCTCCCACGTGGGATTCGCCTTGCCGTTAAAGCTCAGGATCGTATCTCCGGAGCCCATGCCGAGACTGGCCGCCGGCGTGTTCGCGGGCACGTAATCGACCACCGCAGGCCCGCTCAGATACTTGTCGACCTCGTGGTGGTAGTGCGAGAGCGCAGCCATCAGGATGAAGGCGAGGATGAAGTTCGCCAGCGGTCCCGCGACGCCGATGATCATGCGCTGCCAGCGCGGCTTGGCAGGGAACTCATCCGGAGCGGCGTTCACTGCCGAGCCACCGTACTCGCCGGCCATCTTCACGTAGCCGCCCAGCGGCAGAGCGGCGATGCGGTAGTCGGTGTCGCCATACTTCACCCCGAAGAGCCGGGGACCGAAGCCGATCGAGAAGACCTCCACACGCACGCCGCAGAGCTTGGCGGCAGCGAAGTGGCCGAACTCGTGCACCAGCACCATGATGCCAAGCACAAAGACGAACTCAAGGATGATTGCGGGGAGGTGGGCAATGTTCATGAAAGTGTGTGTTAAGTCTCGCGGGTGGTCGTCTGAAGTTCTGGTGTGCTGCGCTAAGTTCTGGTGTGACGCGTTAGATCCTTATGCCTTGTTCTGGTGTGACGCGTTAGATCCTTATGCCATGCTCGGTAAGTCGTTCGCGTTCAGCCGGCGGCACCTGTAGCAATGGCCTCGGATGCCCGCTGACGAGCCCGCACGTCGGATGCGAGCACCTCCGCGATCGACGCCGGGGACCCCGTCGGTGTAAGCGCGAGCACAGCCTCGATTGTACGGGCAATGCCCTGGAAAGACAGCTTCCCGCCAAGGAACGCTTCGACTGCAATCTCATCCGCGGCGTTGAGCGCAATGCAATGATTCTGCGAGGCTCCGGCCGCCTCATACGCCAGGCGCAGGCATGGAAAGCGCTCGAAGTCCGGCTCCTGGAAGTCCAGCTGCTTCAGCGCTGTCATGTCGAAGGTCAGGTCGCTGGCCACGCGCTCCGGCCACGCCATGGCGTAGAGGATCGGCAGCCGCATGTCGGTCACCGAGATCTGCGCCAGGATGGACCCATCGATGTACTCGACGAGCGAGTGGATCGTAGACTGCGGATGCACCGTCACCTTCACCCGCTCGGGAGGAAGGTTGAACAACCGGCACGCCTCAATGATCTCCAGCCCTTTGTTCAGCATCGTGGCCGAATCGACCGTGATCCGACGCCCCATCACCCACGTTGGGTGCTTCAGCGCCTGTGCCGGGGTGATGTGCGCAAACTCCGCCAGCGGCGTGTTGCGGAACGGGCCGCCCGAAGCCGTCAGCCAGATCTGCTTCACCTCGTTCGCTGCACCGGCGCGCAGGCACTGGTGGATCGCATTGTGCTCAGAGTCGATGGGCAGCAGCGGCGTGTTGTGTTCGCGAGCCGCCGCCAGGATCAGGTCACCCGCCGCAACCAGGCACTCCTTATTCGCGAGACCGACGCTCTTGCCCGAAAGCACTGCTGCATAGGTGGCTTCGAGCCCCGCCACGCCGACGATCGCCGAGACGACAAAATCCGCCTCCGGCAGCGTCGCGACGCGAACGGTCCCGGCCGTACCGTAGACCACCTCGACGCCCGTTACACCCGACGCCTTGAGGCGCGTCTCGAGCTGGTCGGCAAGCTCTTCCGTCGCGATCGAAGCGACCTTCGGCCGCCAGCGTACGCACTGCGCCACGGCTTCGTCGATGTTGGAACCCGCAGCCAGGGCAACGGGATGAAACAGATCAGGGTGCGACTCGCAGAGGCTTAAGGTGCTCTGACCGATCGAACCGGTCGAGCCGAGCAGGGCAATCTTCTTCACCTCAACATTTTCGCAGATACAGGCTCCCGGATGCGCCGCCGACCGGTTCTCAGCCAGCAGCCGCCCTGCAGCGCAGGTTTCCGTAACCGGAAGTTTATGTGTCTTAATCGCGTCGCCTGCGTCACAACGGGATGCCTTGGAATCGCCGCGCGACGCGGACCGCCAAATTGACACTCTGCTCCTTGTTCTTCTGTTCCGTCGTTCTCCTCCAGGCAGGCACAGTGTTCGGCCAGCAGGTGGAAGCACCCCAGCCGCAGACCGGCAAGGTCGCAGGGGTCATCACCGACGCCGATGGAGAGCTGATTCCTGGCGCGAAGGTCGTCGTCACCGGCCCAAATGCAGCTGACAGGCTGACAGCGGAGAGCGATGGCGAAGGCTTCTTTGTCGTCGAAGGACTGAAGCCGTTGGTCGCTTATCAGATCTCGATTGGCGAAACGGGCTTCGCCGATTGGACGTCCACCGTCACCTTGCAGCAACCGGGGCAATACCTCTACCTGAAGGAAGTGCAGCTGCAGGTGGCCGCCGTCGTAACAGCTGTGACTGCAGCAACATCCGAGGAGATAGCCCTGCAGGAGGTCCATGCGGAAGAGCACCAGCGCGTGCTGGGGATCGTGCCGAACTTCATGGTCGTCTACGACCGGAACCCCCAGCCTTTGTCCGCCCGGCTGAAGTACCAGCTTGCCTTCCGCTCCGCTACCGACGCCGTCACCATCGCGGGGTCACTCTTCATCGCCGCCATCGACCAGGCCTCCGATACACCGGCATACCAGCAGGGCCTCAAAGGTTACGGCCAGCGTTTCGGAGCGCAGTACGCCGGAGCGTTCTCCGACGTCATGATCGGCGGAGCCGTCCTGCCTTCCTTGCTGCACCAGGACCCGCGCTACTTCTACCAGGGCACCGGAACCAGGCGCTCGCGGATCCGCCATGCCATGCTGGCTCCCTTCCTTTGCCCCGGAGACAACGGCAAGACCCAGTTCAACTACTCCAGCGTCGGTGGCGATCTGGGCGCGGCAGCCCTGGAGAATCTGTACTATCCGCAGTCAAACCGTGGCGTCGGACTCGTCTTCAGCACCGCTGCCATCACCACCGCGGGCCGAATCGCCAGCACCCTCGCGCAGGAGTTCCTTCTGCGGAGGTTGACCGCGGGTGCCTCGAAGCCGTAGCGGCTCAACTCGCGCCGGGGAATCTCAGGTTCTTTCGGAAGCAGAGCGGTCTAAAAGCTGCCGGGCGAGATCGCCTGCTTCACCACCAGCACCAGCCAAAGCACCGGCGCCGCAACCAGCAGCGCGTCGATGCGGTCCAGAATGCCGCCATGCCCCGGGAGTATGGTGCCCGAGTCCTTGATCCCCGCTCCGCGCTTCAGTGCCGACTCCAGCAGGTCTCCGAACTGCGCCGCAGCGTTCAGCGCGACGGCCAGCAGGAGGTATGCCCACCAGGGCTCGCTCGTATGCAGCCGGGTGAAGCTCGATCCCGTTGCCGTCAGCCAATCGCCACCCAGCACCATCGCCATCCCGAAGACGCACGAGGCCACGACCGAGGCCGCGGCACCCTCCCATGTCTTATTGGGCGAGAGTCTCGGGGCGAACTTGTGCTTCCCAAAGTGCTTACCGACGTACATCGCTGCCGTGTCGCCCGACCACACGCATAGGAACAGGAAGATCAGCAGCGCCGTGCCGTTCTCTTCGTTCAGGATCTGGGGCAGCAACGTCAGGGGATACGCGATGTACACCAGCATCAACAGGCCCGCTGCGGTCTCCCACAGCACGCACTCCAGCTTGGTCTTCAGCGCCGAGACGGAGAACAACACCAGCGTCACGAACGAGATGATCGTAATCATGTCCTTCGGCCGGTAGAACGTCGCAAAGAAGAACGCAGCAATGGCGAAGGTCACCCACCACAACGGCAGCGGGCAGCCGCCGGCCTCGGCGAACTTGCGGTACTCCAGCGCCGAGAGCATCGCGATCGCCGCTGCAACGAGTGCGATGGTCCACGGCTTGTCGAAGTAGACGAGCGCCAGGACAAAACTGATCAAAACGATTGCGGTGAGGATGCGCTTCATGGTTCTCACCGAGAATACACGCTAACCGCGCCCGGCCCGGGCCGTCGCGGCGACTGCCCACGACGGCCCGCCCGACGGCGACTTACCCTCCCGCGCACTCACTCAGCGGAATCCCGTGAGCAAGGCAGAAGCTGTCCTGCTGCTGTTGCTGGTTGGCGACGCTGTTCTCGAAGGCGTGGTGCAGCAGGATGCCAGCTGTCGCAGCAGCTCCCACAGCCACGCCGGTCAGGATCAGCACATTCCGCGCGTCGTGGGTCGTTGGCATGGCCGTCAGGTCGACGATCTCCTGTGGATTCAGCGGAGTAGCCGTCACCACCTTCACCCGGCTCACCAGGTTCGAGATCGCCAGCTCGTACCAGTGACTGCGCTCGGACCGCTTGCCGAAGTCCTCAATCGGCGAAATCACCGTCCACAACACCACCCCGGTCTTCTCGTCGCGAATGTGCAACTCGAACGCCGGTGTCGCGTAGGACGCGACGTCCCCCCGGTATCCGCTTACGTCGGTCAGCGGAGCGATCTCGCGAAGCTCGAAGATCAGGTTCGCCTGTCCCGGGGTGTCGACCAGCGTGTAATGCCCCCAGGCGGCCAGCGCCTGGGAGAACTGTTCGTAGGCGTCGTTCATATCCGCAGGAGCATTCGGAGCGGAGCCCAGGTTGCTGAGAAACACGGTATGCGCCGCGGCGATCTGCTGTGGCACAGGCCCCTTCGGCGTCACCGGCACCGTGGGCCGTCTCCGCGGCGGAATCATTGGCCCACCCGCGTTCTGCGATGCGTTCATGCCGTCCTGCATCGCCTGCTGTGACGCTCGCTGAGCGTCGTCCATGGCCTGCTGGTTGGCCTGTTGCGCGGCCTGCATGGCTTGTTGGTTCGCCTGCTGCGCCGCCTGCTGTGCTGCCATGGCTGCAGCATCCTGCGCCACGGCTGGTTGGGAAAGAACAATCACTGAGGCCGAGAAGGCCATTGAAAACACGACGAGGTGCTGCAAAAAATGCTTCATGTCACGACTCCCAAAACGCGATCCTGCGCTGAGGCGTTCGAAGTTCGCACAGATCCTCCAGCGCGCAGAACAACGCGGGGCGGAAGGCGCAGCACTACGCCGCTACAGGACGCAACGTTGCAAGGGAGCGAACTGCGAAGATTTTGAAGGGATAGTTGTGAGGGAGAAGCGAACTAGACGCGAAGGCTATAAGGCCGAAGCTGCGGCGGAATCTCCGCGCAGAGCCTCGCCAGGGCCGTGTGCCGTTGCAAGTCGCTGGCGGAGGTGCCAGCCAGACGGAGGTTTCCCGTAGGAGTGGTCGCCGCCCAGAACTCCGAAGCTGCTGCCCGGCCAGGGCAAGTCGCCCGCCGCACCTGGGTCCGCAACCGCTGTTGTGCGGAAGGTGCATCGGCAGCGACCTTTACCCGGCAGGGTGTCGCCCGGAAGGGTTGGCTCGCCGTGATGGCCGCATGCGCGGAGTGCTGGCAGAAGACCGCCGCGCACAGAAGCGCAACGTAAAGGAAGAGGAAACGTCTTTGCGTGTTCAAGGATCCGCGATGCGTGCTCATGGTCCGATCCCAGCTGACGGTGACGAAGGACATGTCTACCGATATGCAAGATAGAACGCGTGGCATCAAAAAAGGATGCGCCGAACGGAAGTTTTTCTTCAACGGCTGGGCAGCAGGAGCCCGCGCGCGAATCTACCCTCGCGCCAACTCGGCTTCGGTCGGCAGGACGCCGCTCAGGTCCTCATCGGTCGATTCACCCAGCCCACCAAAGCGCCGCTCGCGGCACTGGTAGTCGGCGATAGCCTCCAGCAGGTGAAGCCCGCGGAAGTCCGGCCACAGGCGATCGGTTACGAAGATCTCCGCGTAGGCGATCTGCCACAGCAGAAAGTTCGAGATACGCTGCTCGCCCGAGGTCCGTACGACCAGATCCGGGTCCGGCATGTGCGCCGTATACAGGGCGGAACCCACCTGGGGTTCATCGATGCGGTTCTTGATGGCATCGTCGACGCCTTCGGCCGCCAGCATATCCTCCAGAGAGATGCCGCGCTGATGCGCTTCGGCGATCATGCGGTGAACTAGCGTCCGTGCCGAGTCCACAATCTCCGATCGCGAACCGTAGTTCAGCGCCAGGGTCAGCGTCGTCCCCGTGTTCTTCGCCGTCTGGTCCTCGGCCCAGCGCATCGTCTCCTGCACATCCGGAGGCAGCTCATGGGTGCGGCCAATGTAGGCCATGCGGATGTTGTTATCGTTCATCCGCTTCACGTTCGAGACCAGGTAGTTGCGCAGGAGCTTCATCAGGAAGCTGACCTCCGTCTTGGGGCGGCGGAGGTTATTCTCCAGCGAGAAGGCATACAGCGTAAGCCACGGAAGATTGATCCGCGACGCCGTCTCGACCACAAACTGCACACTCTCCGCGCCTTGTTGGTGTCCCAGGAATCGCTTCAGCGCCCGCTTGCCGGCCCAGCGGCCGTTGCCGTCCATGATGATCGAGACATGCTGCGGGATGCGCGCAGGGTCGAGCTGGTCATAGACCACACGCTCCTCGGCCGAGAGCTCATGAACTCGGTTCGAGCGTTCGAAGACGCGGGAATGCTGGGGGGTCGACACGGTGGGCTCGCTACCCAAGAGGGTACAGGATGGAGCCGCTGCGAGGGAATACCCGGGAAGTGATCTCTGCGCGTAGGTGCTGCCTGATTTCGCCACAAACGGAGAGGCGTCGCCGCATCTCCTTACCCTGCACGAACTGCATGCGGGAAAAGGAGACACAGCGACGCCGGAGGTCGAGGTGCGGGTGCTGCGCGGCCGAAGCCCGGCGGGTTAGGCCAGCTTCCGGCTGCGGCTCTGCGCGAGCTCGCGCACGTGGTTGAGGAAGATCGACTTCTGCGTCGAGTTCAGCTTGGATGAGTACTTCGACAGCTCAGCCAGGAACGGATCGCTGAGAAGCACCGCAGCTTCATCCTGGTGACGTGTCGGAGCGTCCCGAAGCAGGGCGCTGATATCCACCTGCAGCGCACGCGCCAGGCGGTCCAGTGAGCTCAGCGTTGGCATCGCCTTGCCGTTCTCGATCTTCGAGATGTAGGTACGCGGCACATTCATGCGCCCGGCGAGCTGCCGCTGCGACAGATTGCGCACCCGGCGCAGGTCGCGGACAGCGCTGGCCACATGCGGACCCGCATCCTGATGGGGAACAGGCTCAGCGACCACCTGGAGGGCGACTGCGGCAACCTTGGGTTGTTCAGGGAGGAGTGACTTCTTGCACCGTCTGCAAACGCAGGCCGCGGTGCGGTATTGGACCAGCTTGCAGTGGTCGCAGCGCAGAACCTCACGCTGACCGGCCGACTGGTTCGCGGTCTCGGGCGAAGCCACCTCTTGCTCGTGCATCGCCGTAAGGGGCGAAGCGGAGCCGACAGGCACCATGCTCGTTGCCATAATTGTGTGTTGCGGACGGCTGCCAGAGCAAGGCGCCGTACTCTCACGTCCGATAACGGAGGCGAGAGATGTGCTTAGATTGACACCCGGTGCCGAGAGAGTCAAGAGTGCCCAGCCTGATCCCTGCCAATTTCTCCACAAACGTGGGATTCCGAACCAAGCGAGTTAACAGCGGGGCAGCAGATCCCAATCCCAGCTCGGGAGACTTGTAACCGGTGTTTCGAAACGCGCGACTCGATCTGATCCCTTTTGACGGAATCCCATCACCTGCGATGATGATCGAATCGAAAACCGGTGGAGGGAAGTATGACCCAGGTATCAGCAGCCGCAGCGGAGGCCCTGCTGCGGGAATGGACCTCGAGCGAGTCGCTGGTGAAGCATGGGCTGGCGGTAGCCCGTTGCACCGAAAGCTACGGCGTGCGTCAGGCAGAGGTGCTGGGGTTGATCCCGGAACAGGCCTGCGCCATGGCGGAGCTCTACCGCGCCACCGGCCTGCTGCACGACTTTGACTACGACCGCCACCCCACGCCCGAGGAGCATCCCTTCGTTGGAGTCGCCTACCTTCGCGAGCACGGCTGGCCGGAGGAGATGCTCCACGCCATCCTCGCCCACGCCGATTACTCCGGCGTCGAGCCCATGTCGCATCTCGATTGCTCGCTGTTTGCCTGCGACGAACTCGCCGGCTTCCTGACGGCTTGTGCTCTGGTGAAGCCGACGAAGAAGATCGCCGACGTCGAAGTCGCAGGCGTGAAGAAGAAGATGAAGGACAAGGCCTTCGCCCGCGCGGTGAAGCGCGAAGACATTACCCGCGGCGCCGGCCTCCTCGGCATCCCGATTGAGGACCACATCGCAAACTGCCTCGCTGCCATGCAGACGCACGCAGACGAGCTGGGCCTCTGAATATCGCCAGGACGGGTGCCCCGGGTCCGGATTTTCCGGACCCGGGTCTTGCTGGTGGTGCGTCTGCTACTTAGTGAGCACAAACAGTGCAACCCCGTGCTTCGGGATGCGCGCGCTCAGTGTGCCGGTGACCGTACCCAGGTCCTTGCCTGCCCATACGTCATGCGCCTTCACGCTGCCCGTCAGCCCCAGCTCCTTCAGCGCGACGCTGAGATCGCGCACCGACCATGATGTGTTGATGAGCCCAACTGCCACGCGGCCTCCAGATAGCGGCTTGGCCCACGCGCTGAAGTCGCCGTGCTGATATACCTGCTTCGCCTGCACGCCGAGCTTGTCCTGGTCGATCGCGATCACCTCGCGGTTCATCAGGATCGACTTGTCCGTGTCACTCATCTTGCTGAGGTCGTTGCCCGCCAGCAGAGGAGCCGCCAGGAGCGCCCAAAGGCTCATGTGCGTCTTGTACTCGTCGGTGGTCATCTTGCCGTTGCCCACCTCCAGCATGTCGGGATCGTTCCAGTGTCCGTGACCGGCGTAGGAATTCAGGCCCGACTGACCAAGCCCGATGGTGATCATGCGGCCGTAACTGTCGTTGATGTCATCGGTGGTCCGCCACAGCTGCGCTCCTACGCTCGGGCCCCACACCCACACGTCATCCACGCCATATTGGCAGAGGCTGTAGACGATCGGACGGCCCGTAGCCTTCAGCGCATCGCCCATCTTCTTGTAGGCCGCGATCATCAGCTTGTAACCAGCTGCTGTGCCGCCGCCGTTGGCGTCATCGGCCTTCTTCATGATGCCGCCAAAGCTACACAGATCGTACTTCAAGTAGTCGACACCCCAGCTTGCGTAGGTCTTCGCGTCCTGCTCCTCGTGACCGTAGCTCGCCTCATAGCCTGCGCAGGTCTTCGGCCCCGGGGAAGAGTAGATGCCGAACTTCAACCCCTTCGAATGGATGTAATCGCCCAGCGCCTTCATGTCCGGGAACTTGTCGTTGGAGTGGATCACTCCCTGCGCATCCCGTGTGCCTTCCCAGGTGTCATCGACGTTCACGTACACGTAGCCGGCATCGCGCATGCCGCTTGAGACCATCGCATCCGCGGCCGATCGCACATCGGCATCCGTTACCTTGCCTGCAAAGTGGTTCCAGCTGTTCCATCCCATCGGTGGCGTGGGCGCGGGACCTTGTGCCCGCAGGTTCGGGCTCGTCGAACCGGCAATCGCAAGTGATGCGGTGATCAGCAGCAAAGTCTTCAAAGGCATCCTCTCTCTTCTCCCTATGACAGCGCCGCGGATGCGTGGCATCCGCGGCGATTGTGGTGTCGCATCGAGCTACTTGTTCTCGGAGGCCGCTGTCAGATGGTGCACGGGCGAAGGCTTGCCTCCGCTCTGCGTTCCGGGTTCCAGTAGCAAGTCGTTGCAGCCCTTCGGCGCGTTGAGAAGATTACACCGGGCAGGCAGTCCATTGCTGAAGCCCACCGAGTACCCCGTCCAGCGCGATGGCTCCGACAACGGATAGTCGGTTGAGATCATCTGCGCTCCGCTGTCGAGCAGCTCGTCGCGGCGTGTCGTGTCGTTGGTCCGCGCGGCGACGGTGCTGTCATCGGCCCGCGCACGCACCAGGTATCCCTCGCGCACCAAGCCATCGATCCGCTCCTTCGTCCCCGCGTTCTCTTCCGTGAACGCCGCATCCGGTTCGCCCGGAACCGCATTCGTGAACAGCACGCGACCCTTCAGCGACGGATGCCCTTCGGTGTACACGCTCTCCATCGGCCGCTGGTCCATCAGGAAGATCACCTTGCCCCGGCTCTCCGCCAGTGTCGGCCAATGCCCGGCTTTGATCGCCGCATTCAGCGTCGGATAACTCCCCCGCACCGCGTCGGGAAGAATGATCTCGTCGGCCGGAAACACCGAACGAATCTCCGCATCCAGAGCATCGAAGGCCGCAGGCGTAAAGTCCTCCGCGTACACGCTGCCAGGAATCTCCTTCACCGCTCCGTGCTTGGTCTCGATCAACAGGAACAGCGGAACATGCTTCGGGTGCGCCTTGGACCACGCACGTACCTCCGTCAGGCACGTTGTCAGCAGATGGCAGGAGCTGCGCTCGCTCACGTCCTGGATGTGGATCACCTTCATCCCTGGCTTATCCATCTCATGCTGCGGATCGAAGTCAGGGTCCGCCGGCAACCCAGCCTGCTTGGTGATCTCGACGATCTTCGGGTGCGCAAACCGCCCTCCCTTCGCATCCTGCACGATGTCGATCTCCAGCTGCCGCACGCCACCGTCCAGCTGGTGCGTCAGCGTCTTGTGCGCATAGTCCAAGGCCTCGAAACCCTTCGGGTTGACCTTCTTCATCCACGCCTCTTCGCTCGGTGCGAATCCCAGGTCATAGCTGTTGTGCGAACCGATCACCTGGATCTGGTTCAGGTGCACGACCTTGTCCTGCGACGCCATCGACTGGGCCTGGACTCCCACACTACCCATCGCCAGTGCCAGTCCCGCGATCGTTCCCATAGCTTTCCGGTGCAATCCCACTTGATTCTCCTTCGCCCGCTCCCTCGCGGACGCTTCCATTCAACCAAAGAAAACGGCGAGGAGCCTGTTCTGCGCTCCTCGCCGCGAATGAACACGCCATGCGGTTCGCGAAAGATCGTCTAGAAGATGATCTTGCCGGCGAACTGCATCTGACGTGCGGGGAAGTTGCTCGTGATGCTGCCGAACGACGACCCATCGGTGATGGCAGTATCCGGCGCCTGCCAGTTTGTGACGTTGAACGCGTTGAAGACTTCAGCGCGGAAGTCCAACTTGACATGCTCCACGCCCAGGCCGAACTGCTTGTGCAGACCGAAGTCCGTATCGTAGTAGCCGAAGCCGCGAACGATGTTACGCGACACGTTGCCATAAGCAGACGTGTTGCCATAGTTCGCGTAGGACGGCAGAGCGTAGCTCGAGAGCGGAAGGTAGTTCGTGAGCCCAGCATACTTAGTCGCCTTCGCCCACGACGACTTGCCGTTCTTCAGTGGTGTGCCGGTGAGGTGCTGCGGACGGAGCGTGACCAGGTCCGACGTGTACAGCATGCCCGTCGTGCCATTCGTCGTGGAGCTGGAGTAGGTGATGTTCAGCGGAAGTCCGCTGGTCATCGTGTTGATCATCGTCAGCTGCCAGCCACCAAACGCCTGCTGCAGGAAGCCGTTGGCATCCTTGCCGTAGCGCTGGCCCTTGCCGTACGGCAGATCCCACACGAGCGACGTGGTGTTGTCGATCGGCTGGTCATAGCTGGACGGACCGTAGTCGCCACGGGGGTTGGCAATGTTCACGCGGGAGTTGTCGCCATCGGTTGTCTCCAAGTGACCCGAGGCGATATCGAAGGCGCGGCCGTAGGTGAAGGAGTTGAGGATGTACAGGGCCCCGACACGCTTCTCCAACTTCACCTGGAGCGAGTTGTAGCTGGCAGTGCCGATCGGCAGCGAGACTTCGATGTCGCCGAAGGTCGGCACCGGGCGCCGCGACTGGTAGCTGGCGCAACCCGACAGCGTCGCCGCAAGGCAAGGTGTCGCCTGGTTGTAGTCAGCCAGCACCTGGATGTGGCGGCCGACGTTGCCAACGTACGCCACGTCCAGCAGGATGTTGCTGGGCAGCGTGCGCTGGATGCCGAGGAAGTAGCTCTGCACGTAGCCGGTGGTGAAGTTCGCGGGGATGTAGCGGGTATTCACCAGCAGCGGATTGAAGTTCGCCGAGCTGGTAAGGCCATTGGCATAACCCTGCTGCGTCTGGCGGAAGCACAGAGCCTGGTTCTGCGTGTCGTTGGTGCAGAGATTCGATCCGATCGGAGTCACGTTCGGGTTGGGGTTATTGATCGCCGCGTTGACGACGTTCGGTCCGTTGTAGGTGAGGTTGTTCTCGCCACCTTCGCGGTTGTATTGCACGTACACGAGACCGTAGCCTGCGCGAATGGCCGTCTTCGGATCAGCCGCGTACGAGAATCCGAGGCGTGGAGCGAAGTTCTTCGTTGGAACATGCACCAGCGCGCGGTTGTAGATGCTGCCGCTCGAGGCCTGGATGATGCTGCTGGTCGCGGGGTTGAAGTTCGCCAGCTTATTGTCACGCTCCCACTGCGGAGTCATGATCTCGTAGCGCAGACCGGCGTTGACGGTCAGCTTCGGAGAGATGGCGAAGTCATCCTGGAAGTAGCCCGCGAAGTAACGCTGGCGGAGGTTGACGATCGTGTAATTCGTCAGTGAGTAGGAGCTGCGGTTGCCGAAGAGGAAGTCCGCAACCTCCTGCGCCTGCGCAATCTGCGTGTCCGTGGAAAGAGCCGGCAGGCAGGGCGGTGCAGGGTTCACGCTGCAGGCCACAAACGTCCCCGCCGCGAACTTGCTGGCGTAGTTGTCCTGGCCGTAGCTGGGGTTGAAGTCGTTCACTTCTGTGTGGATGATCTGCTGCTCATAACCAAACTTCATCGAGTGACGGCCGCGGACCCAGCTGTAGTTGATCTTCGGGTTGAAGATCGTCGGCCACTGGAACTGCGGGCTGGAGGTCTGGTTGCCCAGCTGCGTAAATCCGCTGATCGATTGACCATTCAGCGAACGAACGATCGAGGGATCGGTCGGCAGACCATCGGTGATGCCGTACTTCGTCAGCAGCGATGCCTGACCCTGCGTATACGGAGTCTTGCCACCCTTGTTGGCCGTCCACGCGAAGCGAATGTCCAGCGACTTGTTCGAGCTCAGAAGCCAGGTCGCGCCACCCGCCACCTGGCGGTTCTTGATGTAGACGTTGGAGTTTGCATTGCCACCGGCAGGGCCGCCAACCGTCGGAGGATCGAAGATGTAGCCCTGGTGCTCGGTATAGCGGCTAAAGAGCTGCCACTTGCCGTAGTGCTGGTCGACGCGGATGTCACCCTTGTCGTCGTTGATCGTGCCGCGCGGCGCGTTCGAGTAGTTGTTCGTATACGCAGCTGGGTTGGTCAGGTCCGTAGTCACATTGTCCGCAGGCAGAGCCGCCAGCACCCCAAGCGCAAACGGAGTCGCGCCTGATGAGATATCGCCGCTGGTGTACGAAACGCCCGTGATTGGGTTGTACAACGGAATCGGCTTGGTCGGATCGTTGTTGTAGAAGAAGTGGCCAAGGCGCTGCTGTGCACTCGGCAGAGTCACCGGCGCCAGCTGGTAGTTGAAGATCTGCCGCAGACCTTCGTAGTCGGCGAAGAAGAAGACCTTGTCCTTCAGGACCGGTCCGCCCACGGTCGCGCCAAACTGGTTGCGGATCAGCTTCGGCTTCTGGTTGGTGATGGGCTCGATCGGACCAACGGCGTTCAGGTCGGTGTTGCGGACGTAGTCCCACGCATGGCCGTGGTACTGGTTGGTGCCGCTGCGGGTCTGCACGTTGATCACCGCGCCCGGCATGCGTCCGTACTCCGCTGAGTAGTTGTTGGTCTCGAGGCGGAACTCGCTCACCGCGTCTGGCGAAGGCGTGATGTTCTCATTCTCAAAGCCCTGGTTCGAGGTGCCGTAGTTCGAGTTTTCCAGGCCGTCCAGGATGAACTCGTTGAACTCCGAACGCTGGCCGTTGATGTTGTACGAGTCAGCGCGGCTGGAGGCCGTCTGGTTCTCAAGGATCGACTTGCGGGTTCCCGGCGCCAGCAGCACCAGATCGCCATAGTCACGGCCATTCAGCGGCAGGTTCTCGACCTCACGGGTGCCGATCACCTGGCTGCGCGAGCTGGTGTCGGTCTCGAGCAACTGCGCCGCACCGGTCACCTCGACCGTCTCGTTGGCGCCAGCCTTCAGGGCGACCTCAACGCGCTGACGGGCATCCGTCGCAACGTTGAAGACTTCCGTCTGCTCCGTGGCGAAGCCGGAAGCTTCGGTCGTCACGCGGTAGTTGCCGATCGGCACCGAATCAAACTCGAACTTGCCTTCTTTGTCCGAGACCACTGTAACTACGACGTTGGTGGCGACATTGGTCAAACGAACCTTGGCTCCGGGAACGACAGCTCCAGAGTTATCGTGAACGTAGCCCAGAACTGACGACGAACCGAACTGTGCGTTCGCATGTGGCGCCAGCAGCAAGGCGGCAGACAGAGCGAGCAGGCAGAGCGCATTCTTACGCCCTGCAATCGCGTTCAGTAGCCTCATAATCTTCTCTCCTAAGTGAAACAAATGAAAGTGCTTGATGGTGTCTCTTGGGTCCGTGCCGGTGTGCTGGCGAAGTTTCGCCAGCGCGGCATGAAATGGTTCTTCTGGAACGGGCCGCAACACTAAATACTCGTCGCAAGGCGTGTCAACAGCTTTTTCTTTTTTCTTTACCGCTAACGTAACTTCACCTGTCCAGTGCCCCCCTTCGAAACTCAGCAGGGACTGGCGGTCAGACAGGAGCCGCCCACCGAAATCGCATCTCCCCTTGCTGCGGTTACGTACACCCGAAAAGCGGCGCACGCGATCTCCGCTGCGAAAACCGAGAGATTCCCTTCCAACGTGGCGTGCGTTAAGCATCGCTGATATATGTACCTTGCATTGCGAACGTGCGGTTAAACCGTACTGGTTCGATCCACGAAATCCACATCGTGCAGGCAGGATTCCACTGACCTCTTCACAGGCGAAGAAGGACAGAGGGATCTCCTCATGTGATGGAATGCGCTTCGCCGATCTTCGCGCATGGAGATAGTGTGGGGTCAGCCTGCCGTGCTCACCACAACACCGCGACGCATCTTCGCCGGCACACGGCGTCCGTGCTGCGCTGCCTCGCGGAGTCCATGATCGTACGCTGCATACACCTGCTCGAAGACCGCGTCCCACGATGCCTTCATTGCATGCTCCCGTGCCGCGAGAGCCATACGTTCGCGGAGCTCAGGATCCTGCGCGAGCCGCAACACGCCTCTTGTCAGTTGCTCTACATCACGCGCGATATACCCCGTCTCCCCGTCACGCACCAGGTAGCGAGGCCCGCCACGATCCGTCACAATCGCCGGGACGCCGGACGCAAGTGCCTCCAGAACGACGTTGCCAAAGGTATCCGTGCGAGACGGAAAGACAAAGGCATCCATGTTGGCGAACGCTGCAGCCAGGGCGTCGCCGCGAAGCACCCCGGGCAACTCTGCCCGCTGCATGTTCTCCCGCAGCCAGGTCTCTTCGGAGCCCTGGCCTACGATGACGAATCGTACGTTCGACACCCCGGCCTGCACGAGCGAACGCTCGAGCGTGGCAAGATCATGGACGCTCTTCTCCGGGCTAAGCCGTCCCACGAAACCCACGACAAATTCGCTGTCCGTCCGCGTGCGCCGTCGCGGATGGAAGAGCTCCGTGTCCACGCCCCGTTGCATCAGTGCGGCAGGCTTGTTCGTGCCTTGCTCGACGAGTCGGCAGAGCTCCGCGTTCGGCGCAAAGAGCATATGCCCTACGCTGTAAAACCGCATCAACGCAAAGAGGCTTGCGTCGCGAATCACGCTACCAACGCGCTCTCGCAGCACGGCTGGAAGCAACTCGCGCAGTCCCGCAGATCGTTGCTCCGCGTACTGATGCAGATTCGTGTGCCACGAGGCAGCCAACGGTATACCCAGCCGATGTGCAACCAGCATGCCGAGCAGCCCCGCATCGCTGGGCCCCGTGATGTGAACAATGTCTGCCTGGAATGCCTCGACCTTCGCTTCGATCGGCTGCAGGTAGCGGAGAAAGCCCAGGTCGAAGCTGTGCTGCTTGTCGAGCGCAAAGCCCAGGCTACCCCGCGACAGCGTCACACGTTCCGTCGCGCCCTGTGTGTTGGTCGCAGGAACATGGCCGCCGTGGATCGTAAGAAAGGGAAGTGCTCGCCGGTGCGCGAAGGCTTCAAACTGACGGCTGGTGTTCGCAACGCCGTCAACCTCATCGAACGTGTCCGGGAAGAACGCAACGCGAAGCGGTCGTTCACTCATCGGCCAGCTCCCTCGCCTCCCTCCAGCGGCGCGCTGAAGCGGTCCGGCTGGCGCAGCGCGACACGGAGAGTCTGATCGACAGGGCCCACGTCGAGCAGGGCAAGCAGGGCGAAAAATGCCTTGATATAAATCGGCGGCTTGCTCCAAAGGTGTGCGATGGGCTGCATCTCCCCTGAGCGATCGCAGTGGAAGACGCGCTCATCCCAGCGCTGCGATCCAACCGGAAACTCGCTGTACTCACGCGTCACCGCACGCAGCGTATGCAGCACTCGCAGCGTGTTGGACTCGCGATACTGCGGCATGAAGAGCACATGGCTCTGCCGATCGCGTCGGATCTCGTTCACAAATTCGTCGAAGCTCGTGCACGAGCTCAGGTTCAGCGTCGCGTTCGGCTCAGAGCCATGGCGGTCGCCACCGGAGATCAGCATCTGGTTGAAGCCCTCGGCCAAACGGCGCACCGACTGATTTTCCTCCCAGCTGCGAATGCCGCTGAGTTCGAGTGCGTGGATGCATTCGCCTTCCTCGGCCAGCAGCGCGTGCAGCGCCTTCTCATGCAGGTCGCTGCCAATGTGCGCGAGATCCCAATAGGGATGATTCAGCACCACCAGAACGTCACGCTGTGCATCCAGCCATTCCAACAGTTCGGTAAGCCGCTCGCGTCTTGGAGACTTCGTGTATTCGCGAAAGTTTTCCATCATCGATTCAGCCGCGAAGGCCGGCAGATTGTGGATGCCCATGTGAAACACGGCATCGCCAAAGGGCACGGTCCACTCGACTGAGATCGGCACATGGCGCGTCTCGGGCAGGACCCGAAGCGCCATCGGTGCTCCGATCGTGTCATGGTCGGAGATCGATACCAGGCTGCGCAGGCCGAGCTCCCGCTCGATCTGCAGGGACTCCACCCGAAACGCCGCCATGGGCGTTAACGGCGGCGTCCAGTATGCCTTGTCCAGGTTCAAAGGGTTGGCGCTTACCCGTACTGCATACTCGTTCTGCGTGCGAAGCCAGCGATTGAGCATGGCATTCCGCTTGAAGAAGTCGCCAATGAACGACAAGCTCTCTTGTGAGTAGTTCGTGTGGCTGTGCAGTGAGATCCCGGTTGCATAGGATTCAACGGCACTTGGTTCTTTCCAAAGGCAGCTTACTCTGCGATCCACACTTGCTCCTCTCCTCGTCCGGGTAGTAAAGCGCTCGCCGGAACCTTGGAGGTTCTCGCATTCGAAACTCCCATAGCTCTGTTAAGAGAGGGTTATGCCCGCGCGTATGTTTGTGAATATGCATTCGCAGGAACTTCATCGGGTTCTTCCACTCGGGTTCCTATACTGACCGCAATGCGATGCATCCTGAGGCCGCACCCATGGAACGACTGACTGGCGAGGAGCCTCGTCCGCACCTCCTGACCTTGCTGGGCGCGCTCATCCGCCGGCCGCAGACGTTGTTCTCCGTCTGGAACTGGAAGTCTGCTCTGCTCAGCATCACCCTGCGCGGACCCATCTTCTTCGGCGCTGCTCTCTCCAAGGGCTTCGGTGCGGCGTTTGGCGCCTTACTGGCCGAGACCTTGATCTGCGCACTCGGCGTCGGACTCTACAACGCCCTGGTCCAGACGCTCCGGCGTGCCGAACCCCTGTGGGCCACCGGGGTGCTCCTCTCGCTCGTCTTCCCCGGTTGCGTCCAGGCGATCGAATACACCATCCATCGCCTGCGCGGGACACCGCACCTTCGTACCGCCGCCATCATCTCGCTCTGCGTCAGCGGCATCTCAACGCTCTTCAACTGGTACGCGATGAGAAATGGAGCGTTGATGGTAGGGCCCGATTCTTCAGGCCTGCTCTCAGATCTTCGTCACCTTCCGCGACTCATCCTGGGCTTCGTGATCGCGCCCTTCCGATTCGCGCTTCGAAGGATTCGCGGGTCAACGATACCCGATCCCTCTACGCAACAGATCGAGCCTGGTGGCGCGGTCTAGGCGACTCTCGTCCTGACCAGCGTGACGCCCAGCAGAGCAGCCGCCGCCGGACAGAAGCTTGCCCCCCATCGTTGTGCTGCCAGGCACCTTCGCACGATACTTCCGATCTCGTCGGCGTTCATCAGCCATCTCGGTCCGTTCGTATCCCGATCCTCAGGGTGACGACCCTGCCGTCGGAAGCCAAATGGAAAATTCCGGTTGGTCGCTGCCATCGCCGCGGAATTCGGCGTTCCGCCCGTAGAGCGGACGGCTGAAGAGTTTTCCGCTGCCACGGAACAGCAGAGGACTGACCCGGGAGACTACGGATCCGCTCTCAGTCCATGAAACCCAGACCCTCTTTGAATCTAACGATATAAACTGTTTATTTACAAATGAATACAGGCGATGCGTAAATTCTATTCGTGAACGAAATCGACCTTTCTGCCCGACCTCGTAATCGCGCAAAGCCGCATTTGGGTTGGATCGTAACCGCAACTTCTTGGTTGCGGATTCCATAAAATGACACCGGGCAGTGCGTTGCGTGACAATTCCTTCGGTGGTTCGATGGCTGCTCGGGAAGTGATCTATCAGTTCTATGACTTCGAGCTCTCCACCGCCCGGCGGGAGTTGCGAAAGCACGGCTTGCGTGTCCGCATCTCTAAGGCGCAGATGGGCCTTCTGATTCAGTTTCTGGAACATCCCGGCGATCTGATTCCACGCGCCAGGATCGCAAGCTGTCTTTGGGCCGACACCTCGAATCTCGATGTGCCCAGTGGCTTGAATACGGCGATCAATCGTCTCCGTTACACGCTCGGAGATGATGCCACCAACCCCATTTATCTCGAGACAGTGTCCGGCGTTGGCTATCGGTTTGTCGCACCGGTGCGGGCGTTCGACTCTACCGGTAAGCCCGTCGTCAACTCGGGCTCTCCGCTCGGGGACAGACTCCGTCAACGCTTCGCAAATCGCTTATCTAACAGCGTAAGAAGTTATATATCTGCGATTTGGAGTGCTTTCCGGAAGCCGAGTTCGCGGGGATAGTTGATTCACGCCGTCTTGGTCTCCAGCGGATCATGAACTCCCTCATGCCCTAAATGCATACGCCGGCTGCAGCGCGAACGGCGCCAGCCGACATCTCCTGGTCTATCTCAGCATTTTCGTGGTTCGCTCAGGTGACGGTCGAGAGCAGCAGTCTCAGGAGTAAGAACGATCCCGCCGTACATCCAGGAAAAACAGGACCCGCCCCGCAGGACCGTCCAGTCTAGTTTGATGGTCGGGGCGGAGGGATTCGAACCCCCGACCCTCTGCTCCCAAAGCAGATGCGCTACCAGGCTGCGCTACGCCCCGACGTAACTAATTATCGCATCCACGGACGCGAGTTTCGACACCGCGTGCATGGTCTCAGGCCTCGCTGCTTTGTGGCAGCAGTCCCGGTGGGTTCCCGACGATCTTGCTGCCGGTTCCGCCCACGGCGTCCAGCAGGACCCGATGGTGGATTGTAAACAGCGCCAGCTCCAGGCGATCTCCAACACCCGTCTTGTCGAAGATTGACCGCAGGTAGTTCTTGATGACCTGCTCGCTGTTGTTCAGCTCTTTCGCAATGTCCTTGTTCTTGTAGCCCTGCACGATCAGACCAATGATCTTGAGCTCTTTCGCCGAGAGCCTTGCGCGGGCGCGCTCTCCCACCATGTCGGTCTCGAAGCGGGCAGAAGCGGCGTGCGCAGCCTCCATCACGTATTGGCCGCCGCGCGCCACGGTGCGCAGGCACTTCAGCATCTCGGCGCGGCTCACATCGCGGTACAGGATCCCCTGCACATTCTTCTTAAGGTAGTTGGCCGGGCTGTCCGCCTTCTCCAGGATCACCACGTAGCGGGTGTTGTTCACCTTCGCCTTCGCCATCAGCTCGTCCAGGTCGGCGTCGAGGGAACCGGCGAAGATGACGATGGCTCCCAACGCAGTCTCGGAGGCCTTGTAGAGTCGTTGAAGGTCATCGCACTGGCCGACGATATTGAAGTCGTCCTCGACCACGACGAACCTCGCCGTCCCGGCGCGAAATACAGCGTAGTTGTCGGCGATGATGATCTTCTGGCTCATGCGTTCCGGGCTACCGCCGTCCTCCGCGTCCTCGTTGATCCGGTGCGCGGCCCCGTACTTGGCCTTCAATCCCGGTGGCGAGGGCGAATGACGCCTTCACGAGGTTCAAGTCTAGCAGAGCGTTTGTTTTCATTACCTCCCGCAGAAGGGCTATGGAACCCGCGTAAATACCCGCATTTTGCAGGCATCCCTGCACTCATTCCTGGCATCATCCGGATGTGGCACGCTCCTTCCAACGCGATACCACGTTCGTTGTAGCGGTATCCCCGCAGTACCCACCGTCGGGGGATTCCTGCTGACCGGACGCGGCGATACTCTGCACTCGGATCGCAACTCGCGGACAGGCTCCGCGGCGCCAGGCAGCTGCCTCAGCCGACGGCTATGCGATTCCAGGGAGATACCGCCATGGAGTTCATCTGCCGCACCATTCTCGTCGCCTTCGTAGCGACCGCAGTTGCCATCAGCGTCAACTGGATGCCCAGTCGCTAAGACGATTGCCGTTGGCTTCGCTGGGGCCCGGCAACTCCGTGCCTACGGCATAGCACGGGCAGCGTCTGAGATCAAGCTCCGCTGTGACTGGCATTCCTGTGCCACAGGCTCCCGCAACTCCACCCGGAACTTCCCCCAATCAGATCAAGCGCTTAAAGCCAAACGGCTCCCGAAGCAACTTGGCCGGAATCTTAGCCAGGATGCCAGGCGAGCCGAAATACAATTCTCCGCTTTGAACGCGGCAAGAAGCGGAGAGAGTGACCGTCGACAGTACCCCTCTGTCGGCCCCCGAGGTGCATCACTCCCCCCCTCCTTACTCGGACGAAGAGCTAACTGGACGGAATCGCGCTGTCCAGCTGCGATCCGGCCGAGCTGAAGCTGTTGGCGATGTTGTTGGCCAGTGAAGACATCGCAGCAATGGTAGTCAGGGCTACCAGAGCTCCGATGAGTGCGTATTCAATCAGATCCTGCCCGGATTCCTGATTCCAAAGGTCCCGGAGGAATGCGATTCGCTGTGCCATGAGTTCATCTCCCAATCAGCTTCGAGTCTGTCGAGGCCCTTCGTACAACCTCGTACAGCCTCAAAGTACGACCGGAGGACCCGACGGCACGGCCCAAGTACGACGATATTGCGACAGAGGTAATACCACCTTTGCGGAGTATAGGAGCTTTCGTAACCCTCTCGGCCACTCGCGGGAATCGTTCAGCACCCTGTCGAAATAGCCCAGAACAAAGGTTCTTGGGCCATGCTCAAGGGGTGAAACGCTACCACCAACGCGCCATTGTTTGGACTCCTCATGTCACGGAAACTCGAAGCTGCAACTACCGCAACCGGCCGATTTGTGCCCGGCCCCCGGTAGATCAGAACTGCCTCTCCCGGAGCTTTGGGGAGATCGCACGGTACAGACAGGAGCCATGTCATCATGACCGTCATCTCGCGAACCTCCGCCAGGCGCAAGCTGTTGCTCGCCTCCGGCTTTCTGATGATGGCTTTCCTCCTCCTCTACCTGCGGCCAGGGTCGGGGTGGACTGAATTCCTTATCCTCTCGCTGCTCATCGCCCTCGCGATGCTTTGCTCCGGACAGATCGCTTACCTGCACTCCCGCAAGGTGCTGCGTGCCCTGCGGCTTGCCAAGCGCGAACGCACGCTCTTCAAGGCCGTCGCTGAAAACAGCCAGGGAGCCTTTTATATCTGCAAGCCGATGTGCGACAGCTCCGGCCGCGTCGTCGACTTCCGCATCACCTACGCCAACCGCAAGGCCGAGGAGCTCTTCGGCCGCTCCCGCCTCGACCTCGTGGGCCAGTCAACCTCCGTCATCATTCCGGACTCAGCCCGTTCCGAAGTGGTGGGTGCATGGTCGCGTGTCGCCGTCACTGGCATCGCCGAAGAGCTGGACATGGCGTTCACGCCGCGCAACAGCCTGCCGGCCACCTGCATCACGCGCATCTCGCCGCTGGGCGGAAGCGTCGCAGTCTCGACCCTGCAGAGCAACGAAGAGGCTGTCGCCGCCTCGCGCCTCCAGGAACTCAGCGCCTTCTCGCAGTCCATCATCGAAAGCGCACCGATCAGCATGATCGCCACCGACATCTCCGGCACCGTCATGGCGATGAACTCGGCGGCCGAACGGCTGACCTACTTCCGCAAGCATGATCTCGTCGGCCAGCACTCGCTGCTGCTGCTGCACGACCCCGCGGAGATCTCCGCGCGCACCATTCAGCTCAGCCGGGACCTCGAAGAGCCCATCGCCGCGGGCTTCCAGTCGCTCATCGCCCGGGCGAGCTACGGACAGCAGGACACGCGCGAGTGGACCTACGTTCGCCGCGATGGCTCCCGCGCCAGCGTCAGCCTCACCATGATGGCTCTGCAAACTCCCGACAAGCAGATCACCGGCTACCTCGCCATCGCCTACGACATCACCGAGCGCAAGAAGCTCACCGATTCCATCACGCATATGGCGCACTATGACCAGCTCACCGGTCTGCCCAACCGCGTGCTGCTGAACGACCGCATGGAGCAGGGAATCGAGCGTGCCCGCCGCTTCAATCAGCGCATGGCCGTCTACATGGTCGGCATCGATCACTTCAAGCGCATCAACGAATCACTCGGCCACTCCGGTGGCGACGCCGTCCTGAGCTTCTTCTCGCGCCAGCTGCTCTCCGCCGTGCGCCGCACGGACACTGTGGCCCGTGTTGGCGGCGATGAGTTCGTCGTCCTCATGCCCGACTTCCGCGACAGCGCGGACGCCGCGCGCTGTGCCGACCTCATGATTCAGAAGATCACCACGCCGGTGAACGTCGGTGGCTCGGAGATTCGCGTCAACGCTTCCATCGGCTATTGCCTCTTCCCCGAGGATGGCGACAACGGCGAGACCCTCCTCCGCAACGCGGACGTCGCGATGCACGAGGCCAAATCCGGCGGTCGCGGCCTGGCCGTCGCCTACACCGGTAATCTGCAGCGCGAAGCTGCCGACCGCCTCAAGATGGAAGAAGAGCTCCGTCACGCCGTGCAGAACGGCGAGCTAGAGCTCCACTATCAACCCCAGGTGCGCTGCTCCAACGGTGAGGTCACCGGCATGGAGATGCTGCTGCGCTGGAACAACCCGCGCCGCGGCTTTGTGCCGCCCACCACGTTCATCCCCATCGCCGAAAAGGCTGGTCTGCTCGTCCGTATCGGCGAATGGTCCATGCGCCAGGCCTGCAAGGACGTTGTGAAACTGCAGCGTCAGATGGGACGTGAACTTACCGTCGCCGTCAACCTCTCGGCCTGGCAATTCAGCCAGCGCAACCTCATCGAGGTTGTCACCGAGTCCATCAACGACTCCGGATTGCCCGCGAAGTGCCTCGAGATCGAGATCACCGAGCAGATGCTCATGACCAACTCCACCACCGTCATGGAGACCATGCGCAAGATCCGCGAGCTCGGCGTGACCATCGCCATCGATGACTTCGGCACCGGCTTCTCCAGCTTCTCGTACATCCTGCAGTACGAGGTCGACCGACTCAAGATCGACCGCTGCTTCATCGATCGCAGCACGCAGGACGCAGGCGCTGCCGCTGTCGTCCGCACCATCATCGCCATGGCCCACGGACTCAATATCGAGGTCGTTGCCGAAGGTGTTGAAACCACCGCGCAGATGAACTTCCTGCTCCGTCGCAAGTGCGATCAGGTGCAGGGCTGGCTCTTCGCCCGCGCCGTGCCGATCGAGGCCTTCGCCGCGGTCGTTGAACGCATCGATGCCTTCGTCGCCGAGCAGCAGCGGCTCGCCGTCGAAGACAAGCGCAGCGTCATCGAGGGGCTTCCCGTTACCTCAGATACCGTGCAGAGCATGTTCACGAACGTCGAGGACGACTCCCCGAGCGACGACGACAGTCGCCCGCACCGCCGCATCAGCGATGCACTCCGCGTGCAGTAATCCAATCGAGACCCCAAACGGTAACGCGCCCGAAGAAACTTCTCTTCGGGCGCGTTTGCATGGGAGCTTGATGAAGCTCTACTGCGGATAACGCTGCTGATGCCACTCCCAGGCGCTCGCCAGGATGTCCGCAATTCCGGGCACCTCAGGCTTCCATCCCAGCACCTCATGCGCGCGCTCGCTGCTCGCCACAAGCCGCGCCGGATCACCCGCCCGCCGCGGCTTGATCTCTACAGGAATCGCACGTCCTGTGACCTTCTCTGCCGCTTCGATCAGCTGCTTCACGGAGAAGCCGCTGCCGTTGCCCAGATTGCAGATAATGCTCCCGGGCTTCTCCTCATCCATCAGCGCCTCGAGCGCCAGGATGTGAGCTGCGGCAAGATCTGCAACGTTGATGTAGTCGCGAATGCACGATCCATCGGGCGTAGGATAGTCATCGCCGAAGATGGAGATGCTCGCGCGCCGTCCCATCGCCGCGTCCAGCACCAGCGGGATGATGTGCGTCTCCGGCTCGTGCGCTTCACCACGGCCAGGCAGTGCCCCTGCAACGTTGAAGTAGCGCAGCGCCGCGTACCGCAGCCCGTGCAGCTGGTGAAACCACTTCAGGATGTACTCGACCAGGAGTTTCGACTCGCCATAAGGATTCGTCGGCAAGAGCTTCGCATCCTCGGGAATCGGCACTGCCTCTGGCTCGCCATATACCGCAGCAGTTGAAGAGAACACCAGCCGCTTGGTGCCCGTAGCCAGCATCGCTTCCAGCAGCGACAACGTGGACGCCGTGTTATTGCGGAAGTAGACCTCCGGCTTCCTCATCGAATCGCCGGCTTCAATCAGCGCTGCGAAGTGCAGCACTCCGTCGAACTTCTCTTCGCGCAGCAGCGCTTCCACGCGCTCGCGATCGGCGATGTCGCACTCCACGAACGTAGCGCCTGCCGGTACTTCATGCCGCTTGCTATGGCAAAGGTTGTCGAGCACCGTAACCTTGTGGCCCGCCTGCATCAGGATGGTGGCGACAGTCCCGCCGATATAACCTGCTCCGCCGGTAACGAGAACATTCATGCGTCTTAGACTCCTGCTTTCTTTACAGCCTGACGCAGCGTCTCTGCTGCGCTCTCTGGAGTAATGTCTCGCTGGGGCGATCCCAGCAGCTCAAAGCCCACCATAAACTTCCGCACCGTGGCTGAACGCAGCAGCGGCGGGAAGAAGTGTGCATGCATCACCCACTCCGGATGATCTTCTCCGTCCGTTGGCGCACCGTGAAATCCCATCGAGTACGGGAACGGCGTATCGAAGACCTGGTTGTAGCCCGCGGTCACCGTCTTCAGAATCGCGGCCAGCCCATCGCGCTGGGCTTCGGTCAGGGCAGGTAAGCCGCTCACCGCCGCACGTGGCACCAGCATGGTCTCAAAGGGCCACACGGCCCAGAAGGGCACCAGAGCCACCCACGTCTCGTTCTCTGCGATGATCCGCTCGCCTTCGCTCAACTCCTTGGCGAGATAGTCGATCAGCAGAGGTGATCCATGCTGTGCGAAGTAGTCCTTCTGCGAGGCCAGCTCCAGCGCTGGCTCGTTGGGGATGTGCTCCGTCGCCCAGATCTGTCCATGCGGATGCGGATTGCTCGCGCCCATCATCGCTCCGCGGTTCTCGAAGACCTCGACGTACGCGATCTCTTCGCGTGCGCCGAGCTCCTGTACCTGCCCGGTCCACATATCGACGACGTTGCGGATCGCCGGCACGCTCATCGTCGCAAGCGTCAGGTCATGGCGAGGATCGAAGCACAACACACGGCACACGCCGCGCTCGGTCGAAGCCCGCAGCAGGCCAGCGCCATCATCGAAGCTCGCAGGCGCGACGTCGTCCTTCAGCGCGGCGAAGTCATTCTCGAAGACAAACGTACCCGGATACTTCGGCGTAACGTGTCCGCCGGCACGCGTGTTGCCCGGGCACAGGTAGCAGGTCGGGTCATACTTCAGCACCGCGGGCTTGACGGTATCTTCCGTCTGGCCCTGCCATGGCCTTTGGGTGCGATGCGGCGACACCAGCACCCACTCCCGCTTCAGCGCGTTCCACCGCCGGTGCGGTGTCTGCAGAAAAGATTCTGGAATCACAGCGCAACCTCCACAACTTCAGGATGGCGAGCGACCGCGCCATCGACGGCCTCGCAGACATAGCACGGCGCCTCAATGCCGAAGCGCTCGCGATACGCTGCCTGCAGTGCGGTGACAAAGGCCGGCACGTTCTTCGCCTCGACGAGGCTGACCGTGCATCCGCCAAAGCCTCCGCCGGTCAGCCGGGCGCCGTAACAGCCTTCCAGCGTAAGAGCCGTATCCGCAAGGAAGTCCGTCTCCGCAACGCTGCATTCAAAGTCATCCCGCTGGCTGGCATGCGAACTCACCATCAGCTTGCCGAAGGCCGCAGCATCGCCTGCAGTCATCGCAACGCGCGCTTCGCGTACACGGCCGTTCTCGCTGATGATGTGCCGGCAGCGCTTGTAGGACTCCGTCGACATCTTGTCTTCGCACGCTGCAAGCTGCTCCAGCGTCGCTCCACCCAGGTCCTCGACCTCGGGGAACTGCTCACGCAGCGCCTGCTGCCCGTCCATCACCTGCCGGTAACGAACGCTGTATTCGCCGCTCGCGATGGAGTGCTTCACCATCGAGTTCGTCACCACAACACGCGTCGTCGCGAGCGTGCCCGTCGCGATGGGCAGGTGTTCATAGGCCAGCGTGCGGGTGTTCAGCAGCAGGGCATGTCCAGCCTTCGCGGCCGTGCTCACAAACTGATCCATGATGCCCGAAGGCGCGCCGACGTACTGGTTCTCCGCGCGCCGGCAAAGGACCGCAATCTCTTCCAGGGGAAGCTTGTGGCCGCTGAAGCCCAGCAGCGCCACAGCCGTCGCAACTTCGATCGAAGCCGACGAACTCAGACCCGCTCCCAACGGTACGTTGCCATCGATGTGCAGGATGAACGGTGCGATGTCCAAGCCCAGCGCCTGCATCTGGCGCAGCACGCCGGTCGGATAGTCCGCCCATCCACCCTGCTTCGGGCTGCGGTCGTCACGCGACTGCGTGCGGCGCTCCGGAAAGCTTGCACTGTCGAAGTGATACTGGTCGTCGTCAGCCGGAGTGATCGTCGCGGTGGTCGCGAAGTTGATCGCCATGGGAAGCACGAAGCCTCCGGTGTAATCGGTGTGTTCGCCCAGCAGGTTCACGCGACCGGGCGCGCTCCATGATCCAGCTTTGGATCTTGCGTTGGTTTGCAGCGCGTTCTGCGTCGCCGCTGATGGTTCAGACAAGCCTTGACCTCCACGTGACCCCGATTCGCCGCTCGACGACATGGCGTGCCGCTGCTCACGCGATTCGCACTTCACCTGCTCACCACGCACCGCTTCAAGGGTCTCCGACCATTATGCCCACGCTCACGCCTGATCGGGAATGAAACGTCTTTGCATTGCTGTCCGACAGATAGCGTGGATGTCAGCAGGTAGTCCATTCGTACTATCCAGGCACAGGACACTCCGACTGGTCGCCGCTTGACGGCTCCCCCTCCGCTTCCTACCCTTAGCGCATGAAGCAGGGTGAGAGCCGCAGGTCGTTCCTCAAGCATTCCGTAGCCGCCACCATCGCGGCCACCACCGCCGCAATGAACATGGAATCTGCCGCGCCACCCCCGCGCACGAAGCGCCCCAACATCGTCCTGTACCTCGCCGACCAGTGGCGTTGGGACTTCCTCGGCGTCAACAAGCTGAACGCCTCGGTGCGTACACCCAACCTCGATGCCCTTGCCGAGCGCGGCACCAACTTCACCCACACAGTGTGTAACCAGCCCGTGTGCGGACCTTCGCGCTCCACGCTCTTCACCAGCCGTTACGCCACCGACGCGGGCGTCTGGCACAACGGCCTTCCGCTCAACAAGACGCTGCCCACGCTGGCTGGCGAGCTGCGCAAGGCAGGCTACTCCGCGAACCTCATCGGCAAGTGGCACCTTGCGATCGAAAGCGAGAAAGATGGCGGCGGCCCCGGCTTCGTGAAGCCTGAAGACCGCGGAGGCTTCCTCGATCTTTGGGAAGGCGCCAACGCCCTCGAGCACACGTCACATCCCTACGAAGGCACCATCTGGGACCGCGATGGCAAGCCCATCTCCTACAAGGATCAGTACCGCGTCGACTTCCTCACCGACCGTGCCGAGCGCTTCCTGCGCAGCCCCGAAGCCAAAGAGAAGCCCTTCTTCCTCTTCCTCTCGCAGCTTGAACCGCACCAGCAGAACGACATGGGCCAGCCCATCGGTCCCAACGGCTCCAGGGAGAGGTACAAGAACTCGCACGTTCCGCCGGATCTCCGCGCGCTGCCCGGCACCTGGCAGGCCCAGCTGCCCGACTACTACGGCTGCTGCGAGGCCATCGACACCAGCGTGGGCCGCTTACGCCACATCCTCGAAGAAGAGCACCTCGCCGACAACACGCTTTTCGTCTTCATGTCCGACCACGGTTGCCACTTCATGACCCGCAACGCCGAGTACAAGCGCTCCACGCACAACAGCTCCCTGCGCGTGCCGCTGCTCTTCGATGGCCCCGGCTTCGAGGGCGGCCGCGAGCTCTCGCAGCTAGCTGGAATCATCGACATCGCGCCGACGCTGCTCGAGGCCGCCGGCGTCCCCGTGCCGCCATCCTGGAAGGGCCGCAGCCTGCTCCCGCTGGTCACCAGCGCCGAGGCCCGCAAGACATGGGTGAACGAACAGTACATTCAGATCAGCGAGTCCATGACCGGCCGCGCCATCCGTACCCCCGACTGGACCTACTGCGTCGCTGACCTCACCGGCAACACCAGGGAGCCCGCAGCAGCGAGTTACCACGAGTACCAGATGTACGACCAGCGCAACGATCCCGCGGAGCTCGTCAACCTCTCTGGCCGCGCCGACTACCGCAAGCAGGCGGATGAGCTCCGCGACCGGCTGCTCGCCAGGATGAAGGAAGCGGGCGAGCCTGCGGAGATCGAGCGCGCGAAGCTTTATCCGTAGAGCGTATGCCTCTGTCAGAACGACAAACGGCGCTCCATGCGGGAGCGCCGTTCGCTTCAAATGATGGAGCACCGAATGGGATTTGAACCCATGAATACTGGTTTTGCAGACCAGCGCGTTAGCCACTTCGCCATCGGTGCGTAAAGCTAAGACTTCTAGGGTACAGGGTCCAGAGCCAAGGGTCCAGAAGACTGAACCATCTGAACCCTGGCCCCTAAACCCTGGACCCTTGTTCTTACTGTGGCTGCGCGGTTGTGCGCAGGTAAGGCTTCACGGTCTTGAAGCCAGGAAACTTGATCGCTGCCTCTTCGTTCGAGACCGCCGCCGTGATGATCACATCGTCGCCCTGCTTCCAGTTCGCAGGCGTGGCCACCTTGTGCTTCGCCGTCAGCTGGATCGAGTCCAGCGTACGGATGATCTCGTCGAAGTTGCGGCCTGTCGTCATCGGATACGCCAGCGCGAGCTTGATGCGCTTGTCCGGCCCGATCACATAGACCACGCGCACGGTCGCGTTGTCAGCCGGCGTGCGGCCCTCGCAGCTGTCGCCGGAGTCCGCAGGCAGCATCTGGTACAGCTTCGCGACGTTCAGGTCGGTATCCGCAATGACGGGATAGTTCACCGCCGACCCCGTCACCTCTTCAATGTCCTTGGCCCACTTGCTGTGGTTGTCGGCGGAGTCGAGGCTCAGTCCGATGACCTTCGCTCCGCGCGCGGCGAACTGCTGCTCCAGCGCGCCCACCGCGCCCAGCTCCGTCGTGCACACCGGGGTGAAGTCCTTGGGGTGCGAGAAGATCACGCCCCAGTTGTCGCCCAGCCACTCATAGAAATCGATGGTGCCCTGGGTCGTCTGTGCGGTGAAGTTCGGAGCAACCTCATTGATGCGAAGAGACATTGCGTTTGCCTGCCTTTTTCTCGGGAGCGTACTCCCTGATGTTGAGCTGGCGGCCTCATGTGGCTCGTGATGGCCGTCACGCCGTTCGCTTGCGGTACTGCGCGTTGCCGCAAAGCAGAAGACCCACCCTCGCCTGTGCGGTGGGTGGGTCTGATGTTCGCTTCTTGACGCTTTATCGTCTCGACTCGCTCATCCACGCACCCGCCCGCGCATACACATCGCGCCGCAGCGACAGCAGCGAGTGGCGGGCATCGTGATGGAGCGAGTGAAAGTCATGAGCAATGAAGGTCCAGTCAAAGTTGTACCGCGGCTGATGCTTGGGCCTCAGCAACGAAAGCGGGTTGGCTCTCGCGCGGTGACTTCAAGGTACGGCGAAGCGGCGAAACGTGTCAAACGGGGGCAGCGGGCGGAGCCCGTTAGCCGCTTCGCGGGTAGCGGCTTCGCCGTCAGCGAGCTTCGCTCGTTAGCGTGAGGCTCGAGAGCATCGGCGATGCGGCCTCTATCGCGCAGCGCTAACGCAAAGCGCTACTCTCTTCCCATGCCGACACTCGACTACACCATCCTCGACGTCTTTGCCGAGCGCGCGCTCGAAGGCAACCCTCTCGCCGTCTTTCACGACGGCAGCGATCTGACCACCGAAGAGATGCAGGCCCTCGCCCTCGAGACCAACCTCTCCGAGACCACCTTCGTCATTCGCAGCGGCCCCGATGCGTGTGCCCCAGACGACGATGCCGTGCGCGTGCGTATCTTCACGACGCAGGAAGAGCTGCCCTTCGCGGGCCATCCTACGCTGGGCACCGCAACGTGGCTCTGGCTCAACGACGAGCGCCGCAAGGGCAGCGAGACCATCACGCTCGCGCTGACCGCGGGCCGCATTCCCGTTCGCTTCGCTGCGGACTCCACGCAACACAAGACCAACGCCGAGATGCGGCAGAACGATCCGGTCTTCGTAGCCACGCTCGACCCCACAGAGACCGCGCATGCCCTGGGCCTCGCCGCGGACGATCTGCTGTCTGGCCACCCGCCAAAGGTCATCACGACCGGCATGGCGCAGTGCATCGTCGCACTGCGCTCGGTGGAGGTTCTCTCGCGACTCGCCGTCCCGCAACAGACCGCTGCGCCATGGCTTGAGAGCAAGGGCGCGAAGTTCGCCTACTGCCTGGCTCCTACCGGTGACGCGACGCAATGGCGCGCTCGCATGCAGTTCTATGGCGCGGAAGATCCCGCGACCGGCTCTGCCGCAGGCTGTGCGATCACGTGGCTGGTGAGCGAAGGCCTCGTCGCTGCTGACCAGTTGGTAACCATTACCCAGGGAGTGGAGATGCACCGTCCGAGCGAGTTGCGCGTCCGTGCCTCCTTTGAGGGGGGCAAGGTGTGCGATGTCCGTGTGGGAGGCAGCACCATTCCCGTGGCATCGGGACGCTTTTTCCTGCCATAGTCTCAGGGTTATTCACAGCCTTGTAACTTCAAAACCTCAACGCTGACGCGCATTGGCACATTTGCTCTCCACAAGGCAATCGATGCATAGCCCCATCTTCGTCCTATCTTCGCCGTTGTTTTACGCTCTGCTACCCGTTAGGCTCACCCAAGTCGTCAGCCACCGATTGGTAGGCGACGACTAAGTTTTTCGCCTGATTTACAGACAATTTTTAGGAGAAGCCCGGGAGCGGCTAACTGCGTCGTTTGCAGCGCGCCAACCTCCTCCGTGGGGCCAACGCGACGAAAGGACGCGCTGACCTCTCCCGGTCTGATCCGAACATGAACCGGCCCGCCGGCAAACGGTGGGGCAGGGGATAGCCAAGCTGTGTGCCCGGGAATCGGAGCGCGGCGGGGACGGGATTTCCACGTCTTCCGCAGCCTCCACAGCCCGTGGAAAAACAGCAAAGTAGGTGCGGTCATCGCGATAACGCGGCGACCGCGCCAACGGCTCCCCGCGCCTTATCGATTGCACCTCGTCCGCCCGCCGCTTCATGCCAACTCAACACCCTACCCGGGTGCGTGCCACGAAGCGCCACAACGGCGTTGACGGCCTCGCTCGGCCCAAAAACAGCCATCCGGCCCCACGCAGGCCTCCCGCTACGGCGACCTGCGCACAACGGCAACAAGGAACCGCGCGCCGCCAACCAACGGCCGCGACAAGGACGACAACGATGCGCCCCCGCAAAACCATTCTCTGCGTTGATGACAATGAGCAAGTTCTCTCGATTCGCAAGTTCCTGCTGGAAACCCGCGGCTACCGCGTGCTCGCAGTGACCACCGGCCATGAGGCCCTCGAGATTCTGCGCGACGCTCCCCTGGGCTCTATCGATCTCCTCCTCTGCGACCTCCTCCTGCCCCAGATGGACGGCAACGAGGTCGTACGCCGCGGCAAGCAGCTGCATCCCATGCTGCCCGCGCTGCTGGTCTCCGGCACCGTCACCAGCTTCGAGCGCGCCTCCGCAGCTGACGCCTTCCTGCCCAAGGGCGCCTTCAGCCCCGCCGAGATGCTCGATCGCATCCGCATCCTCGTCACCCGCAAACGCGGCCCCAAGAAGCACGTGCAGCCCGCCGTGCTGGACGACATCGCGATTGCCAGCTAGGGATGAGCCGCTGGCGCGGTTAGCGCTGCGCGTTAGCGGCTTCGCCGTTAGTTTCCTTTCATGGGGCGAGGCAGAGTGCTGTGCGCTCCGCCGTGCTAACCGCGCAGCGGCCAACGCGGAGCGCTCAGGCGCAGCCGCTAACGCGAAGCGCCTCGTCGAAGCTACGCTTCGACGAGCCCATACTTCCTCTGCCACTGCCGCTTCAGCCGCGCCCACACCGCGTCCTTCTCAGCCTTGCTGATCGCTGGATCGGGGCCTTCGGTAAACCTTGCGGCTTCGACCTTGGCCAGCTCCAGCATCTCGCGGTCCCGGACAAGGTCGGCGACGCGCAGCTCCGGCATGCCAGCCTGGCGCGTGCCGAAGAACTCACCCGGCCCCCGCTGCTTCAGGTCGAGCTCGGCAAGCTCGAAGCCGTTTTCGGTGGCCACCATGGCATCGAGCCGTGCTTCGCCCTCGGGGCTCACCTTCTCGCCGGTCATCAGTACGCAATAGCTCTTGTTGGCCCCACGACCAACACGCCCGCGCAGCTGATGCAGCTGCGCCAGCCCAAACCGCTCCGCGTGGTCGATGACCATCACCGTGGCGTTGGGCACGTCGACGCCGACCTCGATGACCGTGGTCGAAACCAGTACATCGAGCTCGCCGCGCTTGAACCGGGCCATCGTCACTTCCTTGTCGTCCGCGCTCATGCGGCCATGCAGCAGCCCCAGCTTCATGCCGCTGAGCGCCCCCTGCTGCAGCTCTTCAAACATCTCGGTAGCGGCGCGAAGCTTCGCGCGCAAAAACATCGCAGGCTGCTTCGGCGCGGCCTTCGACGAGCCTTTGCCCTTGACCACCTTCGTCGCCTTACCCTCAGCAGCCTTCACACTAGCGGCCTTCTTCGCGGCGGCGGCCTTCCTGGCTCCTGTCTTCCCGCTCGCTCCTCGCTCCTCTACAGCTTCAGCTTCTTTCTCCGGAGCAAAGTCCAGCTCCGCCTGGTCGTCGCGTTCGCCCTCGATGATGGGGTACACGATGTAGGCCTGGCGTCCCTGCTTGACCTGCTTGCGCACAAACTCCCACACCTCCCCGGCACGTTCGCCCGGCAAGCGCCGCGTTGTGATCGGCGTACGCCCTGGCGGCAGCTCGTCGAGCACGCTCACGTCGAGGTCACCGTAGAGCGTCAGCGCCAGCGTGCGCGGGATCGGCGTCGCCGTCATCACCAGCACATCCGGCTCTGTGGGAGCTTCGCCCGCGCCTGGCTTTTTCATCAACCGGAACCTCTGCTGCACGCCAAACCGATGCTGCTCGTCGACGATGACCAGCCCCAGCTTCGCGAAGTCGACCTTCTCCTCCACCAGCGCATGGGTGCCGATGGAAAGGTCCGCCTCGCCGCGAAAGATCCTGCCTCGCACCTCGCGCTTCTCGCGCTCGTCCAGCGAGCCCGTGAGCAGCGACACCCGATACGGCTTGCCTGTCGTCGGCGAGACCGCCTCCTTCAGCAGCTTCTTCGCCTGCAGATAATGCTGGGTCGCCAGGAGCTCCGTCGGCGCCATCATCGCGACCTGGTAGCCGTTTTCGATGGCGATCAGCGCCGCCTCCAGCGCCACGATCGTCTTGCCCGAGCCGACATCGCCCTGCAGCAATCGCCGCATCGGCCGCGGGCTGCGCATGTCCCCGGCAATCTCGCCGAGCACCCGCTTCTGCGCTCCCGTTGGCTTGAAGGGTAGGATCTGCTTCAACGCCTTGCGCACCTTGTCGTCCGTGACGAAGCTAGTCCCTTCGCGCTCGCGCATGCGACGACGCTTCAGTTCCAGGCCCAGCTCAAGGTAGAAGAACTCCTCGAAGATCAACCGCCGGTGTGCGGGCGTGATCGCGCTCTGCAGCGCCTCCAGCTCCGTGCCCGCGGGAGGGAAGTGCAGAAACTCCAGCGATTCCATGCGGCCGGGCATCGCCAGCCGCTCGCGCAGCACCGCAGGCAGCGTTTCGATATTTCCGTTCCCGGCGCTGCTCTCAGCAAGCTCACGAAACACCGTCCACATCACCCGCCGTGTCCAGCGCGAGCTCAGCTTCGCCCCCCACGCCGTCGTTCCCCCCAGCGAGTGATACACCGGCACGATCCGGCCCATCTCGAGCATCGTGAACTCGGCGTCCTCGCCGGTTGCGCCTTCAACGGGCAGGATCTCGAAGGTCGGCTGCACGATCTTGAACCGCGTCGAGCCCATCGGAGCGTTCAGCGCGTTGCCGCTGCGCGAGCCATCCAGCTTGCCGTACAGCGCGATCCGCTGCCCCGCGTGGAACTTGTCCTTGAGGTAGGCCGCGTTGAACCACAGGCACTTCACGGTTTCGAAGACCGGAGGCGGCTTCAGCAGCCCGTCCATCGCTGGTTCGGCTGCTGGTTCGGGTCCAATCCCGTCTCTCGGATCTCGAATCTGGCTCTCTTTCATCTCCGGAATGACACCGACCGTCATCTCGAAGATCTGCCCCGACCGCGTCTTGAGGAGCACCGTCCCGCGCACCTCGCCGATCACCGTTGCCATGTCGCCCACCTGGTAGCTCGAAAGCGGGCGTGGATGCAGGCGGTCTTCGTAGCGGAAAGGAAGGTGGTACAGCAGGTCCTCGACCGTCTCGACGCCGCGCTCCGCCAGGCTGCCGGCCACACGTTCGCCGATCCGCCTGATGAACTTGACCGGCGTTGAGAGCTCTATCCGCACGGTTTCGATGGTACTAGCCGACGCTGTGGCAGTTGCCCCCGTGCCTGCGGCGGCAACGTCTTCACATTGCTCACAAGCACGGCGCGCGTGCCCGTTGGATAATGGTGACAGGGCGTGTTCCAGCCCAACCTTTGAATTTCGCCCAGCTTTTGAAACGTCGCGGGCATCGCCCTCGTGGCGTGTCCCGCTGGGCCGGCAGGCAAGTTTTCGGATGGATTCGTTTCTCCAGCGCTTCAAGAACCCACTTGTGCTGATCGCCATTGTGCTGGCGCAGGTGCTGGCGCTCGCCGTCCAGGTGCAGAAGCCTCTGCACGGCTTTTCCGCACGTGACGGCGCCGATGGCCCCCGCGTGAGCCTGCTGCGTTCCTGGATCAGCGCCGTCTTTACGCCCATCGAGCGCGGCAAGAATGCCTCCAGCTTCGGTGTGCGGAACTTGTGGTTCGGTTACATCAACCTGCGCCACACTCACCAGGAAAACGAAGATCTCAAGAAGGAGATCGCCCGGCTCAAGCTCGAGCAGGATGAGTTTGCCGAGGACGCTGCCCAGGGCCGTCGCCTGCAGGCCCTGATGGCATTCAAGCAGCGCTACGTGCAGCAGACCGTCGGAGCCCAGATCATCGGCACCAGCGGCTCGGATCAGTCGCAGATCCTGTTGCTCGATAAGGGCGCTGACTTCGGCCTCAAGCCCGACCAGGCCGTGATGACGCCCGACGGCGTCGTCGGCAAGATCCGGGACGTCTTTCCGCACACCGCGCAGCTTCTCCTGCTCAATGACCCTACCTCCGGCGCGGGCGTCCTGCTCGTCTCCACCCGCATGCGGGCCATCCTGCGCGGCGGCCCCAACGGCCAGGTCATCATCACCAACCTCACCGCCGATTCACGCCTCAAGCCCGGGGAGCAGGTCGTCACCTCGGGTGGAGACCAGGTCTTCCCGCGCGGTCTGCCCGTTGGCGTTATCACCTCCATCGCCCCCGACCCGCAGCATCAGCCGTACCTCATGATCACGCTGAAGCCCAATGCCGACCTCTCCCGCCTCGAAGAGGTTCTTGTCATCACCGGCACGACAGGTACACTTCCCGCCGACGCCCTGGCCGATGCCACCACCGCCGAGGGCGTCGCAGAAGCGAACAAGCGCGCCGCCGACCTTATCGCAGAACGACTTCCCAGCCTCCATGACGACGCAGGACAGGCCGCAACTGGAGCTGCCGGCTCGACCGGTGCAACGAACAGTCCGAAGACTGACTCCGTCCCCGATCTGGTTCGCGGTACGCCCGGGATCCCGAACTCCGGTCTTCCTCGCCCTCGCCCCGCGCTGCATCCCGACCGCTACTCTCCCGGCACCGTCGAGCCCGCACAGGATCTTCAGCCTGGAGCCCGGCCCGGCACTCCGCCAACCGAAGCGAAGCCGCCGCAAGACAATCAGGACGATCACTAGCCTCTTCTCATTCTCACTGACAAATTCTCCCTGACAACCTCGAACCCGGCAGCACAGAAGGACTCCACAGATACCCGATGCGCGAACGCAGCTATACATCCCGGCAGGAGCTTGATCAGTACGCCTTCCGTCCCCTGGTCGCGCTGCTCATTCCGCTGGCCTGCATGGTTGTGCAGGTACTTCTGCCACCCTGGCTGCTGGCGAAGGTTGGCATCGATCTACCGCTGCTGGCTGTGATCTACTTCGCGGTCGCACGGCGCAGCCCCATCGCGGGCACCATTACCGGCACCATCATCGGCCTCTTCCAGGACGGCCTCACCAACCTGCCCTTCGGCGTCTACGGCATTGCGAAGGCGGTCATCGGTTACATCGCGGCCAACATTGGCTTTGCGGTGGACATGGACAACACCGTCAACCGCGCCATCATGAACTTCGCCTTCTCCCTCGCGCAGAGCGGCATGCTCTACCTCATCAAGCGCTGGGTCCTGGCCGATGTCACCGCGCACCTGCTGCCCATCCACGAGGTCATCGCTGCCGTTGCGAACACCGCCGCCGGCGTACCCCTGTTCTTTCTGCTCGACCGCTTCCGCATCCGCGAGTAATTGCTGGAACCAGGAAGGTAGCCGCAAAGATACGGAACTGCGACAAAGCCTCCGAACGGGAAGAGCTCCGAGACCCTATAAAATAAGGGTGCGGCGTAATTTCGCGTTTGTGACTTTCTCCACTCACGACTTTCTCACCGCAGGAGCGTCCTTCCCCCATGGCCCGCATCTCACCACTCGACCCGAACCCCTTTGACCGTGAAGAGAAGGTCTCCACGGCCAAGCTCAACGCTACGCAGTACATCGTGGCGCTGGTCATGCTGGTGCTCGTCTCGGGGCTGTGGCGTCTGCAGATTCTGGGCGCGGACAACTATCGCGTGCTCGCCGAGCAGAACCGCATCCGCAAGGTGCCCGTGCTCGCCCCCCGCGGCAAGATCTTCGACCGCGAAGGCCGCATCCTCGTCGACAACTATCCCTCGGTCACCTGCTTCCTTGTCCGCGAGCAGCAGAAGAACCTCGAGGCCGATCTGCCGCTGATCGCCCAGGGCCTGCATATCCCTGAAGACCAGATTCGCTCCACCATCAAGCGCTTTGCCCTCGCGCCCAAGTACCAGCCCATCCCCCTCAAGCAGGACATCACGCCCGACGAGCAGGCCTTCATCGCCGCCCATCGCGACGAGCTGCCGGAGCTCGAAACCCTCGAGGAGCAGCGCCGCCTGTATCCCAGGGATGGCTTCGCAGCGCACCTCATCGGCTACGTCGGCGAGGTCAGCGAGAACGACCTTAATACCTCCAAATACGCCTTTTACGAGCCCGGAGATGTCGTCGGCAAGTCCGGCGTCGAGGAGGCGTACGACGCCATCCTTCGCGGGGTTGACGGCTCGCGCGACGTCGTCGTGAACTCGCACGGCAAAGAGGTCGGCATGATGGGGCAGGAACTCGCCAAGCCCGGCCAGGATCTCAAGCTCACCATCGACCTCGACCTGCAGATGGCCGCCGAAAAGGCGCTCGAAGGCAAGAACGGTGCGATCGTGGCGATGGACCCGCACACCGGCGAGATCCTCGCCATGGTCTCGCGGCCCACCTTCGATCCCAACCAGTTCGCTGTGCGCCTGACCAGGTCCTACTGGAACGAGATCATCACCAACCCCAATCACCCGCTGATGAACAAGGCGATCCAGGCGCAGCTCGCTCCCGGCTCGACCTTCAAGGTCATCATGACGGTGGCGGGGCTGCAGGAAAACATGGCGGAGAATATGCACGTCGTCTGCAATGGCGGCGTCACCCTCCAGGGGCATTTCTTCGGCTGCGACAAGCACCACGGCCTGGTGGACATCCATAACGCCCTGCCCTACTCCTGCGACAGCTTCTACTTCACGCTTGCCGACAGGCTCGGCATCGACACCATCGCGAAGTATGGGCATGAGATGGGCATCGGGCAGAAGACCGGCGTTGACCTGCCCGATGAGGCGACCGGCATCATGCCTTCGCCGCAGTGGAAGCTGAAGGCGCAGCACGACAAGTGGTACGCCGGTGAGACCCCGTCCGTGGGCATCGGACAGGGCGCGGTGCAGGCGAGCCCCATTCAGCTCGCCCGTGCCCTCAGCGGCATCGCCTCCGGTGGAGCTCTCGTCCGTCCGCACGTGGTCTTCCCCGACGAGATCTCGCCGGACATGCTGCAGGCCATTCACGATACCTATCCCGGTTCGGGCGAGAAGAAGGTCGAAATCTCTCCGGAGACCTGGCAGATCGTGACGGACGACATGGCGAACGTGACCCAGGGGATCGGGACGGCTGCCGAAGCGCATCTCGAAGGAATCGACTTCGCCGGCAAGACCGGCACGGCGGACGTCGTGAGCGGACGCAAGAAGGGCACAGCCGATAAGGCGACGCTCCCCAACGCATGGTTCGTCGGCATGGCGCCACGCCGTAACCCGGACATCGTCGTTGCGGTCCTCTGGGAGCACGGCTACTGGGGCAACAACTCGGCGAAGCTGGGCGCGCAGGTCATCAACGCCTTCGTAACCAAGCAGCGCATGCGCTCCGGCAACCTGATGAAGCTGGCCGACAGCCCGAAGCCTGCGGCCCCGTCAGACCAGACACCGGGCGACAAGCCGAAGACTCCCGCAGCAAACCCAGCCGGGGCAAACACCGCTGCACTTGAGCCCCAGCGGGGGCTTCCGCGGCCCGGAGCGGGTGGAAGATAGCCGAGGTATCATCAGACATGGCTTTGGAGATAGAGATCGCTCGCTACAACGAACTCCTCCCTCAGCTACTGGAGACGAGCGAGGGAAAGATCGCGGTCATAAAAGGCCAGGAGTTTCTGGGGGCCTTCGAGACGATGGACGAAGCCTATCAAGCGCTCCTTCCCAAGTACGGCTTCGTGCAATGTCTCATGCGGACGATCCGCGCGCAGCAACCTGTGTACGACCTCACAAATCTTCATCTTGGACTGATTCGTGTCCAAGAGTGAGTTCGACTGCATCGGCCCAGGTGGACTCGACACGCTTCTCTATGATGGCCCGCTGCTTCAGGTTGCGATTACCGTCCCTCTCGCATTGGTCCGCTTTCTCCGCGAAAATGGACAGCCTCCGTTTTCTTCCATCATCGGTCTTGGGCAGATCGACACTGGAGCTGCGGTGTCGGCTGTGGACCCATCCGTGTTTCGTGAACTGGAGATACCTTCAGTCGATAGGGAGATGGTGCAGACGGCGCACGGACTTTCGGAGCTTGATCGGTACAACGCCAGTGTTCGCTTTCTGCAGTTGGAGGTCGAGCCAATGCCTCTCCATGACGTGCTTGGAGGCCATGTTCGCCGCCCCTCCGTCCTCGGCCCAGATATCATCATGCTCATCGGTCGTGATCTGCTTCGAAGCTTGGTCTTCACCTATGACGGCCCGAACGCCCGCTTTACGGTTGCTACCTAATCTATGTTTCGCTCCCGCTTCCGTGACTTCGACTGGACCCTCCTCGGCTTCGTAGCCGCGCTGAGCATCATCAGCGTCTTCGAGATCCGCTCGGCGACCGCGATGACCAAGTTCCACGGCTTCCAGACAAAGCAGATCCTCTTTCTCTCGATCGGCACCGTGGCCATGTTCGGCATCTCTATGCTCGACTACCACAAGCTCCTCGACATCGCCTACTGGGCGTACGGCATCTCGATCACGGCGCTCGTTGCGGTGCTGGTGCCGCACATCGGCACCAAGGTGCTCGGGGCGCGGCGCTGGATCAACCTCGGCGGAGGCGCACACTTTCAGCCATCGGAATGGGTTAAGCTCGTGCTCATCCTCACCATGGCCCGTTTCCTTTGGGAGCGCTCCGGCGAAGACCACGAGATGACCTGGCGCGATATCGGCAAATGCTTCGCTCTCATCGGCGTCCCCATGCTCCTCGTGCTCAAGGAGCCCGACCTCGGCACCTGCCTCACCTACTCTCCAGTACTTCTTGCCGGCCTCTTTCTCGGCGGAATCCGTCTCAAACAGGCGTCCATCCTGATCCTCGGCTTTTTGCTGGTGGTCGGCGTGGGCTGGAAGTCCGGCAAGCTGCTGAAGCCGTATCAGAAGGCCCGTCTTACCGCCTTCGTCAATCCGGACAATGACCCCAAGGGCTCGGGCTACCAGATCCGCCAGTCGCTCATCGCCGTCGGCTCGGGTGGTCTTTGGGGTACCGGCGCCAACAAAGGCTCGCAGACCCAGGGCGACTTTCTTCCCATCCCTTACACCGACTTCATCTTCGCCGCTTTTTGCGAGGAGCATGGCTTCATCGGCGCCGTCATCATCCTCCTGCTCTACTTCATGATCCTCGTCCGGCTCGTCCAGAACGCCCAGATGGCCGCCGATCCGCCCGGGACGCTGGTCACCATGGGCGTCATGGCGGTGACCCTTTTCCAGGTCGCGGTCAACGTCGGCATGTGCCTCGGCCTCATGCCGGTGACCGGAATCCCTTTGCCCCTAATGAGTTACGGAGGATCGTCGGTGATCTTCACCTTCCTGGCCCTTGGGATCGTTATGAACATCCGCATGCGACGATTTGTGAACTAGTCCCGTGACGCGGCGCACAGCGCAGCCAGTTTGGTGCATACTAAGAGCAACTGTCTGGCCTTTTGCCAGGCAGGCAAGCCCAGCCCCGGATGCGAACCATCTTTCCCGCCGGCTGGGAACCCAGGATTTTATCTAAAGGGCCGGCCAGGCGCGAGATCACTCTGCGGTCGGACAGGTTTTGAGAATGAACGTAAACGGACGGTTAACGGCCACCCCTCTCTGCGAGGAAGTGCTGGTCACAAACTCCGTTTGCGCAATGTGGATCGCGAAGGCTCGTCAAGATTTCGCGATCGACGGTACAACACTGGCTTCGTCTGTTCCCCAAAGAGCTTCAAGGAGGTTCGCCGTGCGGCTCAGCTCGCGCGGCGTATCCCCTGCTGCACCTGCAAGGTCGGCACCAGCGTTCTCCTCTCGTCTCCTGACCTCCACTGAGGAGCTTGCCTTCAGGAGCTAACCAGACTCCGGAAGGTTTGATCCTCGCCTCGCCTGCTCGTTCGCGCACAAACTGCGCGGACAGAAAGCAGGACGATGTCGAAGGAAATTTACATCTCCAGTACGCCGCACGAGACGCGGCTAGCGATCGTTGAAAAAGACGAGCTCACCGAGATTTACTACGAGCGCGAGAACGAATACACGCTCGCAGGATCCATTTACAACGGACGCGTCACCCGCGTCCTCCCAGGCATGCAGTCGGCGTTCGTCGACATCGGCCTCGAACGCGACGCCTTCCTCTATATCACCGACTTCATGGAAGAAGCCGGCGAATCCGCCGACTTCGAAGCTGGCGGCGGTGAAGCGCAGGCCGGCGGCGGTGGTCGTCGTGGTGGACGCGATCGCGACCGTGGCCGTGGCAAGGGCCGTGGCGATCAGCCCCGTGGTGAGCAGGGCGGCGAACGCCCCCGTGGCGAAGAAGTCCGCGCCGAAGCTCCCCGCGATGAGAGCGACGACATTGAAGATATCGACAGCACTCCGGTAGAAGCCTCCGGCGAGTCTGCCGATGCCGAAGGCGCTGCCGACGGTTCCGCCGAGGGAGGACGTCGCTGGCGCGGTCGTCGCGGCCGTCGCCGTGGCCGCTCCGGCCGCACCGATCAGCCGGGTGCAGAGCAGGCTGGCAGCAGCCAGCAGGGAGCTGAAGCCTCGCCTTCCACGCCCCGCGCAGACTTTGACGACGCCGAAGAGTCCACCGCGGACTTTGCAGCTCCGGACGAGCCCATCGAAGAGCTGGAAGCCAGCACCGATGGCCGTCCCCATCGTGATGGGCGCGATCGCCGTGGCCGCCGCGACCGTGGCGACCGTGGCGAGGATCGCAAGGGCGCCAACCGGGGCGCTCGCGAAGGCCGCGACTCCCGCGACGACCGTCCCCGCGAATCCCAGAGCTTCGACGCGGCTCCTGCCGTCGAGCCCCTCATCCTTCCGGGAGAGTCGCTCTCCAAGTACCGTGGTGGCGATGCCGCTGAGCGCAACGAAGCGGCCGCACCAGCGCCCGTAGCCCCTCGCATCGCTCGTCCTTCCAGCGAGATCGACCTGACCGCGGTCGGCTGGGATGGTGGCTTCGTGCTGCCGGGCGAGACCCTTTCGCGACGCAGCCGCAACGATGCTGCTCCCGCCCCACAGCAGGGCCAGTCCGAGACCTCCTCGGAAGGCCGCGGGCATCGCGATGGCAGCGAACGCCGCCGCGACCGCGATGGCCGTCGTGGCCGTCCGGAGCGCAACGCCACCCCTTCGATCGATCCCTCCATCGCCGTTCAGCCCGCCGTCACCTCGCAGCATGAGCCCGAAGCGACCGTGCTGCCGCTCTCTGACAACGCGCCCGAGTACATCGTCGAGTCCACCGAAGTTCGCCTCGAGGCCGAAGCGCAGCACCTTGAAGTTGAAGAGCAGCGCCTTGAGGTCGAAGAGCACCTCGAGATCGTCGACCCGGTCATCGAGCCCGTCACCGACCTCGCTCCCACCGAAGCGGCCGAGGTGGAGCCCGTCGCCCTTGAAGCCGCCGCTGAAGTGCACGAGCAGGTGCTCGAGGCCGAGGAGACAGTCCTCGAAGAGACCAGCCACGAGTTCGAGGAGACTACCCACGAGTACGAGCCCGGTGAAAACGCCGCCGCTTCGTTCCGTGTCGATCCCGCGGGCCAGCGTGAGTTCCGTCAGTCCGGCCCCGCGGAAGACACAACTCCGGAAGAGACCCATCAGGAAGTAGTCGAGGAAGTCGCCGCAGCTCCAGTCGAGCATGTCGAGCCCACGGCTCCCGCGCACGAGTTCACCACCCTCCAGCCTACCGGCGATCTCGTCTCCGAGGTTCCGGAGACCCCGGCCATCGCTGCGGAGGTCGAGAACCCTTCCGCGCCCATCGAGCACGAGCGCGCAGTCCAGGAGGTCCACCTCAGCGAGGTAGAGGCGCCTGTTGTTCCGTCTTCAACGCAGCCGGCTCCCACCACCTTTGCACCCGGCGATGGCGAGCTCGAGGAAGAGCTGCTGGACGACGAGGACGTCGATTACCTTCCGTTGAGCGCCAGCGCCGCGGACGATGACATGGAAGAGGAGACCCTCGAGAACGCCGCCGACCTCGGCAGCATGATTCGCGAGATGTCCATCGACCAGATCACCCGTCCCGAAGAGCCAGCACTCGACGACGATGACGAAGACGAAGATGACTTCGACATCGACGAGGAAGAGATCGCCAACGACGAGGCCTACGCGGCCGCTCACGAGAGCGCCGACGAGTTCTCCGGCAGCGACGTCTCCGAGTCCGAAGAAGACGAGTACGCGACAAGCTCCAACTTCGAAGGCCTCGATGAAGGCTCCGAGAGCGCCCAGGGTGGCGAAGAGCGCGAAGGCGCCTCTGCCGACTCCGAATCTGCTCCCCGTCGCGACGGCGATCGCCGCGACAAGCGCTTCCGTCGCGGAGGCCGCGGTGGCGGACGTGGCCGCGAGACCAGCGGTGGTGGCAGCAACAACGGTGGCGGCGGCAATCGTCGTCGTCACTCCGTGCAGGCCACGGACCTCCCGGCCATCAGCGATCTGCTGAAGCCCGGCCAGGAAGTCCTGGTGCAGATCGCCAAGGAGCCCATCGCGAAGAAGGGTGCGCGCATCACCTCGCACATCGCTCTTCCCGGCCGCTTCCTGGTCTTCATGCCCACGGTCAACCACGTCGGCGTCTCCCGCAAGATCGAGTCCGACAGCGAGCGCCGCCGCCTCAAGGAGATCCTGCTCAGCGAAAAGGGTGACCAGAGCGGCGGCTTCATCGTCCGCACGGCAGCCTCCGGCGCCAGCGAAGAGGAGCTCCGCTCGGATCTCCGCTTCCTCCTGAATCTCTGGAAGGACATCAAGGGCCGCAGCGATACCTCCAAGTCACCCGCGCTCATCTACCACGATCTCAACCTCGTCGAGCGCATCCTGCGCGACCAGGTGACGGACAACTTCTCCGCCATCTGGGTCGACACCGAACAGGAATACGAGCGCGTCCTGCGCTTCCTGCAGCGCTTCCAGCCCGCGCTGCTGCGCCGCGTCAAGCTCTACACCAAGGACACGCCGCTCTTCGAGCAGTTCGGCATCACCGAGGAGATCAACAAGGCGCTCCGCTCCAAGGTATGGCTCAAGTCCGGTGGCTCCATCGTCATCAACCAGACCGAAGCCCTCGTCGCGATCGACATCAACACCGGCAAGTACGTCGGCAAGACCGCTCGCCTCGAAGACACCATCGTGAAGACGAACCTCGATGCGATCCCCGAGATCGTGCGCCAGATTCGCCTCCGCGACCTCGGCGGCATCATCATCATCGACTTCATCGACATGGACGAGCGCAAGAACCGCAACAAGGTCATGGCCGCCCTCGAAGAAGAGTTGAAGTCCGATCGCGCTCCGTCGAAGGTTCTCCAGTTCAATGACTTCGGCCTGGTGGCGATCACCCGCAAGCGCGTCAAGCAGTCGCTCGAGCGTACCCTCTCGACCACCTGCACGATCTGCGCCGGCACAGGCATGACCAAGGCTCCCATCACGGTCTGCAACGAGATCTACATCGAGCTGCGCAAGATGCACCGCCACATCGAAAAGGGCGACATCATGCTCCGCGTCCACCCGGACGTGGTCAAGCAGCTCAAGTCCGGCGGCGGCAAGTGGCTGCAGGAGATGGAAGACCTCAGCCGAAAGACGATCCTCGTCAAGAGCGACCCCAGCCTCCACCCCGAGCAGTTCGACATCCACTAGAGCCGAGCTTCAACTTCAACGCACAACGGCGGCCCTCGGGCCGCCGTTGTGCTTGTCGGGCATCCTTCGTCAACCGGCGGTCCCGCGCCCTCATCTGCTTCGGTTATCCTTGTCTTCGTCAAGGCCAACACGCATCGCAAAGGGGATTCACCATGTCGGCAGTCACACATTATCGCTGCGAGATCTGCGGCACCGAGAGCTCCAACCCGATCCACTGGTTCATGATCGAGTGCAACTCTGATGCCCTGAAGGTCCTTCGCTGGGATACTGCCACGGCATCGGCCCCGGGCGCACGCCACTATTGCGGTGAAGCTCACGCGAGCGTCTACATCAGCCGCTGGCTGGAGGCCGCCTGCACGCCCGCACGTCCAGACTTCAACCGCCCCTCCGCTGAGTAGGCAAGTGCCGCCACAACACGGGGCTGCGTAACAAGAAGAAAGGGCGAGCCATCGGCTCGCCCTTACTTGCTTTTGTGCAGCAGCGTTAGTGCGCCGCCACCATCTCTTCCACGGCCTGGTGCAGCCCGGCGCCGTTGGCCGAGCGCGTGTAGAACATGTGCCCGCCGGGGAACTCTCTTACCTCAAGCTGCCTGCCGAGCGTCGCGGGCAGCTGGTTGGCGACCAGCACCGAGCCCATGAACGGGCAGCTCAGGTCGTTCCAGCCGTGCACGATGAGCACCTTCAGCTTGGGGTCAGCGGCGAGGGCTTCGCGCAGGTCGGCTGCAGCCTCACCGCGATTGGAACGGTCGCGCTCCCACAGGCGATTCACCTCGTAGCTCAGGGCGTTGTAGCGGTCATCGGTCTTCCAGCCCACGGTGTGGGTGATGAAGTCGACGGCCGCCGTCGTCGTGGGAGCGATGATGCTCTCCAGGATCGGGTCGCTGCCCTCCTGCTCGGAGGAGTACGGGAACGGATCCGGGAGCGTTACGTTGGAGTCATACACGGAGCCGATGGTGCCCTGCTCGCGATGCACCTCGCGCAGGTAGGAACCCGTCTCCAGCCGTCCACCGGAGTAGCGCACGTACTGTGCATCGAGGCCGGTCATCTCCGTCACATGCTGGATCATCGCATCGGTCTCGGCCTTGTTCGCAGGCCCATGCACCAGCGCTTCGAGGTACGGCCCTTCGGTGTAGCTGATCACGTCCTTCATCGCCGCATCGCTCAGCTTGCCCTTGCGCTCCAGGTTGGCCGCGGTGATGGAAGGCAACGTCACCATCCAGTTGATGGGCGAGATGGTGGCATCGCCGGCGGGAGGACGCAGCGCCGGGCTTACCAGCACCACGCCGTTCATCGCCACGCCGATCTGCGACTGCAGATAATGTGCCACGCGCGGCCCGCGATAGCCGCCATAGCTCTCACCCGCAAGGTACTTCTTCGAGAGCATGCGGTCGTTCTTGACCAGCCACTTGTAGATCACGAGCGAGAGGTACTCGACGTCCTGCTGCGCGCCGTAGAACTCCTTCTTGCTCTCCGCTTCATCGACGAGCGACTTCGAGAAGCCGGTGCCGATGGGATCGATGAAGACGAGGTCCGTGAAGTCGAGCCAGGTCGCAGGATTGTCCTGAAGAATCGCCGGATCGGAGGCCGAGTCTCCCTCGTTCGCGAAATGGATGCGCTTCGGCCCGAAGGCTCCCATGTTCAGGTACACGGAGCTCGCGCCCGGGCCGCCGTTGAAAGCGAAGGTCACGGGGCGGTTGGGCCCGTCGACGATGTAGGAGGTCACGACGACCTCGCCGGTGGGCTTGCCTGCGGCGTTCTTGGTTGCGATGGTGCTCACGGTCGCGGTGTAGTGGATCGTCTTGCCGTTGACGGTGATGGTCTGCGGCACGCTCTTGTCTGCGGGCAGGGGATTGGCCATGGGCTCGGCCTTCGCGGCGCCAGCTTGCGCTGCGGCAGGCGGCGCTCCGCCTCCTCGCTGGGCAAGGCCGGCGAGCGGCGCGGCAGGCAGAATGAGAGCCACCAGGAGAGCAGGGGAGAGCTTGTGCAGGGTCATGCGACCTAGTGTAGGACACGGTGGCGCACCCACGCAGCGGAAAGCTGCGGGTGCCCCACGTCTCGCGTTTGAGACGTGGGTTTGCCGGGTGCCCCATGTCTCGCTTCTGAGACATGGGTTAGCAGGGTGCCAGCAGTCCTACCGCGCGTGGTGTCCGAAGAGCTGGGCGACCTCGCCGACGCGGTACAGCAGCACGCCGGTCATGGCGATGAGGTAGACGCGCAGCACGCGCAGGCTCCAGCGCACGGTGGGCGAGAGCTCGATGAGCCCCAGGCCTTCGCTGGAGCGCTTCTGCTCCTGCACATCGTCGAGCGGGTGGATGACATAGAGCTCGGTCTCGTTGTTCTTGTGGTTGGTTGCGAGTGCGGCCATGATGGCCTCCTTTCATGCGTTGATCTTGTGTGTTGAAAGCGACTGCTATCGGAAGAGCGAAGGCAGCAGTACCTGCGCCGCGAGCACGATCGAGAGTGCAAACAGCACGCCGACGATCGTCCAGTTGATCCAGTTATTCCACGGCTTGTTCACCCACTCGTCGCCCAGCAGAGCGCGGTCGTTCAGCAGCAGCTGCAGGAAGATGATGGCCGAAGGCAACATCAGCCCCGCGAACACCTGCACGCTCACGATCACCAGCTGCAGCGGCAGCCGCGGAATGAGCACGATGCCCGCTGCCGCGAAGATGCACGCTGCGTAGACGCCGTAGAAGCCCGGCGCCTCGGTGATCTTCTTGTGCATGGAGTGCTCCCAGCCGACGACTTCGCCATAGGCCCAGGAGCTCGCCAGCGAGATAGCGGTGGTGCCGAGTACCGCGGCGTTCACCATCAGCAGCAACAGCGCATGGTGCACGAAGGTCCCGGTGCGTGCGGGCAGCACCTTCGCAATGGCCTCCGCCAGCTGTGCGGGATCGGTGAACGCGATGCCATGGTTGTATGCGAATGCGCCGACGAGCATCATCGCACCGGCCACGCACACGGTGAAGACCGCGCCGATGAGCGTGTCCAGCCGCGCCCACTTCAGGTCGCTGAAGCGCAGCCGCTTCTCCGCCACGCAGCTCTGCTGAAAGAACAGCTGCCATGGTGCAATCGTTGTTCCCACGATGCCGATGACGAGGAAGACGAGATCGCCGGTGATGCCGCCCTTCGGGATCGATGGGACGATGGCGTTGTGCAGCGCGTCGTGCCACTGCGGATGCAGCAGGGCCGCCGTCACAAACCATGCGAGGTCGAGCAGGCACAGGCAGACGACGATGCGCTCCCAGCGGCGATAGCTTCCGCTCGCCACCAGCGCGATGAGCGCAACCGCAGCCAGCGGCACGGAGATCACAGGCGAGACGCCCAGCCCGCTCATCGCCAGCGAGATCGCGGCGAACTCGGTGATCAGGGTGAGGAAGTTGACGGCCAGCAGGTCGATGAGCGAGAAGCGTCCCCACCACTTGCCGAAGCGCTCATAGATCATCGCCGCGTGGCCCTTGCCGGTGGCGATGCCGAGGCGCGCGACCATCTCCTGCGTGAAGTAGCAGATCGGCATCAGCAGCAACAGAGTCCACAGCAGGTGCAGGCCATACTGCCCGCCGGCCTGCATGTAGGTGGAGACGGCGCCGGCATCGTTGTCGGCCTCCATCACGATGAGGCCCGGCCCGAAGGCCATGAGGAACGCAACGACGTTGCGCTGCCAGCCGGAGCGCACGCGGACTCCCTTGTTCGTGTTCTCGGTCTTGTGAATCTCCTGAATCGTCGTGGACATGACGAGACTCTCCCTTCCCGCACACGGGCCGTATCGCCGCGCACACGCCGCCGGGCCATGGAGCCGCGAAGGCGTGCGAACGCTGGCGACGGAGAAGACCGTGCGCGCCGGTTAGAGGGCAGGAAGAGGCGTGCGTCTGCACGAGTTCTCTGCCGCGAATGGTGTCAGAAAGACACTGCGCGGGCAGGGTGGGGAAGACGCTTCAGTGCGATGTCAGAGAGACGATCGGAGGAAGGCTACCGGCACCCCGCGGCGCAGTGCAGGAACGGGCATCCGAATATCCGAGGACTCGGAGGTTCCGTTTTCGATGCAGTCTGCATGGGGGCTCCTGGTAGAGATACGTACGCCGAAGGCATACCCCCGTAGGGTATCCAAAGATGTAGAGCCAGCGCAACCCTTTTCGGTTCGAATTCGATATCCCACGGCACAAATGCGGGTGCCCCATATCTCGATTTTGAGATGTGGGTTTGCAGGATCTCGTTCGTGTCGGCAGCTACTCGTGTTCCGGCGTTTGAGGTACGCCCGCGGCCTGGGCATCATGTGCCGCCATTGCCGCCACCTTCTCGCGATGCTTGCGGATGTAGTGCGCAGCGATGTCGGGATAGAACTCGCGGATGCTGGAAAAAGCCACGTCACGCATCGCGGAGTAGCCGAACTTCGTTGCTAGCACGCTGAAGCTGGTGGCTCCAGCAGGATAGTACTCGCGCGAGATGAGCTGCGTGAGCACCTTGCCGCCGAGGCCCGCGATGTTTGGGGTGTTGCGCCCCGAGTAGGTGCGCGCCACGCCCTGGCGGCTGATCACATACAGCGCGCGGATCGGTATCGAGTGGCCCGCACCCAGCGGGTAATAGCGCGTGTCTTCATGCAGCAGGCTCGGCAGGAACCACGCCGAAAGGTAGGTGCCGTCGGTCTTGTCGAGGAAGCCACGCCATGTGTACGCATAGAAGCCGTCCGCGCCCTTGCCCAGAGCGGGGTGCGAGTTCATGCCCTCCGCGGTGATGGAGGTCAGTCCCAGGAAGATGAAGGACGAATAGTCGAACGCCTGCCGCGTCGCGACCTTGAAGTTGTACGCCCATCCCGGAGGATGAACCACCGCGCCCGCCGAAACCGTGCGGAAGTTCGGCATGAAGCCCAGGATGCGATGCGGTTGCGAGCGCTCCAGCGGAATCGGCTTGCAGTTCTTGTCCACCTCTACTCCCGGATCGGCGACGCACTTCTCGTGCTCATCGCGATGGGCGCCCGGCGTGACCGGCTGCGCGGGCATCTGGTCCTGATCGTCATCCGCGCTGCCGTCGGCGAACTCCGCGAAGGGGTTCACTGGGATCGGCGGGAGGTCATTGCTCGAGGAATACCCGAGAGCCGGATAGACGACCGTGGAGGGGGCGTCGGAGAGTGCCCCGAGTGTATCCGTCACGCTCGCGCGAACCATCGTCGCGGAGGCAAAAGGAACAAGAGCAAAACAGAGAATGCGAAACATGCGCAGCAGAAGGAGTCTTCCTGGGCCGGATCTTCGGGGCCTCTATGGGAATGGTAAAAATCTGTCGTTACTAGAGTTAGACGGCGCACGGATAGCCAAGTTGCGGAAGCATTTCGCTCTTGACCCGACGGAAGAAGGCCAAAAGGGACCGTTGATTGCCCGCACGAGCTAAAGCCAAAGGGCCCATGCGCTTGCATGGGCCCTCCGTGAGATCCACCACTGCAAAACCAGGTCGCGGTCTACCTGCCAACCTCTTCGAGATACTTCTCCACCTCAAGCGCCGCCATGCAGCCCGTCCCGGCGGCGGTAATGGCCTGCCGATAGCGCCGATCCTGTACATCGCCGCAGGCATAAACGCCGTGCAGTTGCACACCCTGTCGCGTCACAAACACGTTGTGCTCGGTCTTCACATAACCGTCGGAATCGAGGTCGATCTGCCCCTCGAACATCGTCGCGTTGGGATCATGCCCGATGCCGAGGAACATGAAGCTCACCGGTAGCTCCGAGCGCTCGCCCGTCTTGCGGTTCAGCAGCTTCAGGCCCCTCACTTCCTTCTCTTCAACCCCCACCACCTCTTCCACGACGGTGTTGTGGAGGAACTCGATCTGCGGGTGCGCGATGGCGCGCTCCAGCATGATGCGCGAAGCGCGGAAGTTCTCGCTGCGGTTGATCAGCGTGACCTTCGTGGCGAAGCGCGTCAGGAACAGGGCCTCTTCCATCGCCGAGTCACCGCCGCCGATTACGGCAATCTCCTTGCCCGAGGCAAAGAACCCGTCGCAGGTCGCGCAGGAGCTTACGCCGAAGCCCACCAGCGCCTTTTCCGACGGAAGTCCCAGCCACCGCGCCGAAGCGCCCGACGCGATGATCAGCGTTCGCGCCAGGATGATGTCCTTGCCGATACGCAGCTCAAACGGTGAGCGCGTCAGGTCGGCGGAGGTGAGGTGAGCCATGCGCAGCTCTGCGCCGAAGCGCGTCGCCTGCTTCTTCATGTTCTCGATCAGCTCAGGCCCCTGCACGCCATCCGGCCAGCCGGGAAAATTCTCGACCAGCGTGGTGATGGAAAGCTGGCCACCAGGCTCATGGCCTTCGAGGACGAGGGGCTTCAGGTTGGCACGGGCGGCGTAGATGGCAGCCGTGAGTCCGGAGCAGCCGGAGCCGAGGATCACTGTGTCGCGTACTTCGTACGTTTCAGACATAACGTATTCGATTGTAGCCGGGTAGCAAACGATGCGGAGGCGTCCTCGCAGTCCTTCCCCCGAAGTCCTCTACTTGGGCGGCCGGGCCGAATTTGGCTCGAGACCGGTGGCAGAGACGTCCAGCGATCCCAGGTGCCCGTTTTCGAGGTCGTGGATGATCAGGCGCAGTGAGGTACCCTCCGCGGGCAGGCTGATCTCCTGCTGGTACCGCGCCCCGCGCTGCACCGCCGTGACCCACTGCTCGGGCGTCCACGTCATGTGCAGGGACTTGACGTCAGAGCGGATCACACGTCCCCGCGGGTCATACACCAGCGAGACAAACTCCAGGTGCGACTGGCGGCGGCCATCGGGCAACGTCTCCACATCGAGGCTGCGCACGTCCGCGGAATACTCAATGCCATACCGCCGGTTGTGGGTGGGGTCGAGCTGCCGCCGCGTGGAATCGGCCACGGGCACCACACCGGCCAGAGAGGGCAGAACCCGCGCGAAGAACTGGATCTGCGTCGCCGGTGGCGCCAGATACGCTGCCGCAGCCCTCACCGGAGACGGCCCTTCATCATCCGATGCCGCGATCGCCGTGCTGACCGCCGGCTCGGCATAGTACCCGCGTCGATAGGAAAGCTGCAGGCCTGTCGGCGCGTCGACCGCCACACGAATCTTGCGGTACTCGCCGTGCGCGTTCTTGTCCGATGGCACATACGCCAGGGTGTAGTAGTCCGATCCCGACGACACCACCTGCGCGACGGCCTGCGCCACGCCGTTCGTGTTCATGAACGCCTTGCCTCCGCTGTCGTCGGCCATCTCGTACATCGCGGATTGCGACTCCATCCGCTCCGAAGAGCTCGCGCCGGAGACATCGAGGCCGTGGGCATCCACCGGATAGATCGCGATACGCTCCCGCGCCAGCAGGTCCATGGTTTCGCGATACTCCCGTTTCCATGTCGGCTCGCCGGTGTAGTTCGTCGGGGTCCGTGGAGGAATCAGGCTCAGCGGAAAACCTCCAGAAAACCAGATGAGATTCTTGCGTCCGGGAACTCCCGCCAGAAATAACGCGATCTGGTGGAAGGCTCGCAGAGTGATCGTGGCGCGCTGGGCTTCGTTCACGTTGTAGTCGATGTCCACGAAGTCGCTCAGCGCCTGCTCCAGAAACCCTTCCTGCCCAGGCCCCACGGGTGGCTGGTCGGCCATCAGCTGGCTATGAATCTGCGCGACCGCCGCCGAGGGCGCTTCGACGTCCAGGTCGCCAGGCCCCGCACCCTGCGGATGCACCCCTGCCATCGCCGCGCGCAGACGGCCAATGTCCGTTGTGAAGTTCTGCAGCAGCACCAGCTGCGAGTTCAGGCCAAAGATAGCGATGCGAGTGTTCGGCGGTGCGGTGCGCAGGTAGTTCATCACCTGCCGCCGCACCCAGCCCTGGCTCGAAGCGGGTGTATTCAGCGCATCGAACAGCAGGATCGTCGGTGTGGTCTGCGGTGGGGGAACGAGGTTGGTGAAGACTCCCGGCTGCAGCGGCGGCAACCCGGCCCCGGCCCTCGCTGCGGCCGCAGCGTCGGAGGCAGCGGAGTGTTCCTCCATGCCCGCAAGGATCTGCGGACGGCCCCCCTCCGCCAGGTGGAAAGCCGACTCCGGCAGATGCCGGACGGGATTTCCGTGAGCATCGGTCACCGTCACATCGACCACCACCAGCCGCGCCGCGGCATGGAGCGTCACCACCGGAGGCGCGGGCTGGTTGCCGGATTGGGCCGCCAACGACAGCGTCCACAGAAAGATGGCAGGAATGCTGAGCACGCTTCTCATGCAGGCCTTTGCGGTCGGAGAGGTAGGAGCCGGTGCTTGGATTGTATGCCGGGTCGCAGCCTTCCGTGCACCGTGCGGCCGGTCTCCGGCATCTTGAACGCAGGAGCGTAGCATCAAGTCATGGCAAATCTAGTGCTTGTATATGGAATGCGTCTGTTGCCCGCCGACGAGCTTGAAGCCGTCGAGGCCGCACAGCTGAAGCTGAAGAACGGAAACGAAGCCCAGGTCACGATGCACATCCTCGAAGGCAGCCGCGAGAGCATCGAGTCGCAGCTCCGCACCTCCGTCGAAGCCTTCTTCGACTTCTACCCCGAGATCTAGCAAACCTTCCCCATTTGGCGTGATCCTCGTCACCCGTCATGCCTCAGCTTGAGAATCCCACTGTAGCTCTGCTCTTCCACGACGAAAGAACGCGTGGGAGAGCAGAGCTGCAATGTCCCTCAGGATTCATTCCTCCACGATCCACTCGCTACTCGTTGTGCTGTTGTTGGCCAGCGCGTTCATGCGCCGCGCTGAAGCGCAAGGAACCGCCGTCCCCCAGCCTGACGCCACACTCGGCGCCGCTCTGCGCAGCCTCGCCTCCCGCGCCGGTGTCGTCTTCGTCGGTCAGGTCACACAAGTCGAGCGTACCGGCGAGGTTGTCCTCGTCCACTTCCGCGTCGACCAGCAGATTCTCGGCGACGCCCCCAGTTCCTTTGTCCTTCGCGAGTGGGCCGGACTCTGGCCGAATGGTGAGCAGCGCTACTACCCCGGCCTGCGTGCGATGTTCTTCCTCCACGCAGCCTCTGGCTCGGGCTTCAGTTCTCCCGTAGACGGTGCTGATGGCGTAGTGCCGGCCATCCCCCAGGGCGCGGAGGCGATACCTCTTCTCGATACGAGACGCCTCGACGCCCGGTTGCAGCGCTCTGTCGGCAATCCTCTGCCGGATGCCAGCGTCAGCGCCGTTCTGCTCACCGAAGCGGCTTCCCTCGTTCAGGGCTGGCAGGCGCCCGTCTGGACCGAACCTGTGCGCCGTCCCTTGCCGGTCGAGGCCATCCCCTCGATCGTCTCCACCGATCCCGGTACCGGCGCTCCCATCAGAGTGCACCGCCTCCAGCCATCGGTTCCAAAGCCGCAGCCGCCCCAGCCCGATCCTGTCGCGACGTCTCCCTCCAGCCGCATTGCGCCCATCGCCTATGCTCCGCGCTAGCTCTCTGCCAGCCGCCGCGCTCCTGCTTGCGGGCGTACTACTTGCGCCACAGGCCCATGCCGGAGGCCCACGCTTCATCACGGGCACCAACCTCAGCGGCATCGGCCCTGGCGTCCCGATGCCCTTCTACACCCCGCAGCTGAACTACTACACGGACTCCGGCAACCTCGCCTCCAACGTGACCCACGCTCAGGCCGACGCGCTCGTCGCCGCCGCTGCTGCCGTCTGGAACGTGCCCTACACCAGCCTCACGCTCGCGCAGGGCGGCGAGCTGGCCGAGCACATCTCCAGCAGCAATGCCTACTTCAACGGCACGCAGATGATCTTTCCTGCCGACGCCAGCGCCTCGAACTACCTCAACATCCCCATCGCCATCGTCTACGACACCGACGGGAGCGTCACCGACCAGCTGCTGGGCGCAGGCGCCAGCAGCCCTGCCGGTTGCCGCCAAAACGGCGTCACCAGCACCGACGACAGCTTCAGCCAGACGGGCCAGATCCTGCACGCGGTCATCATCCTCAACGGCCGCTGCGTGGGCTCCGCACCGCAGCAGATCACCCAGATGCAATACCAGGTCATGCGGGCCTTCGGACGCGTCCTCGGCCTCGCGTGGGCCCAGCTTGACGACAACGTCTTCACTGGCAGTCCCGCTCCGACCGCCTCGGACATGGCCTACTGGCCCGTCATGCACCCCATCGACGTCCTGTGCAGCTCCTACACCTACCAGTGCATGCAGAACCCGTTCGCGCTCCGCATGGATGACATCTCCGCCCTCTCCGAGCTCTACCCCCAGGCCACGACCAACAGCGCGACCGGCAAGATCGCCACCCTCGACGGCAGTGACATCATGGGCGGCCTCGTCTCCTTTCCCACCGGGACCGGCATGGAGATGGTCAACATCACGGTGAAGCGCTGGCTCGCGGGTGCCGCCGTGGAGGAGACGTCGCAAGCGGTCTCCGGTGTCTCCGGCTACCTCTTCCAGGCAACCGGCGGCAATCGGGTCTCCGGCGGAGAATCCAGCGCAGCAAACTCGGGCCGAGGTGACACCTATGCCGAGGGCTACTACCAGCTCGGTCGTGTGGTTACGAACCTGGGCACAGACCTCTTCCTCGTCGCCGAGCCGGTCAATCCGCTCTACACCGGCGCCTACGCGCTGGGAAACTTCCAGCGGCCTGTCCCCACGATGTCCGGCCCGCCTGGGCTCGCCTATGGCTGGTCGGTGTGGCCTGGATATGGGTTCACGCTGAACATCGCGCAGGCCAGCACGGCAACCACCTGCAACCCTGGAGCGGACGGCACGGAGATTGCCCCAGCCGCGTCCGACCCAACCGGCCTCTGGCTCCGCCAGCTCTGTGGCATCGGCCATCAGTCGTGGTTTGGCGTCACGATCCAGCCCGGTCGCACGTGGACCCTCGAGACGAAGGCCCTCGATGAATCCGGCCTCGCCACCCTCTACAAGGCGCAGCCTGTCCTGGGGGTCTGGAATAGCTCCGATCCCGTCAACGGCAGCCTTCCCACGGTTGCTTCCGCAACCTTCGCCATGAATGCCATGGCTCCCGGCGTGACCCAGCTCCACATGCCATCCTCCACCTCCGCAGCCAGCTACCGCGTCGTGGTCGAAGATCAGTTCGGCGGGGGGCGTCCGGACTTCGGCTATCAGGCTCGAGTGCTCTACGCCGCCTCCATCACCCCTGCGGTCGTGGGCATCGGCGGAGGTCTCATCACCATCACAGGCACAGGCTTTCTCACCGGCAATCGGGTGCTCGTGAACGGTGTCGCTGCCACCGTCACTGCTACGACGGCGACACAGATCCAGGCCATCGCTCCCAGCCTCAGCTCCATCGGTGCCGCACAAGGTTCGCCCGTGAGCGTCGAAGTCTACGACGCCGGTACCGGCGGATCCACCACCATCTCCGCAGCCCTCAGCTACAGCAACGCTCCAGACCTCATCCAGACCGTAAGTGCACCGTCCGCGCTCTATACCGCCATCGCTTCCACCACGCCCTTCACCGTGCAGACGCTCACCGCCGGTGGCTCGGCTCCGGCGGTGGGCGCCACCGTCACCGTCTCCGTCACGCAGGGAAGCGCTCTGCTTGGCTGCGGCAGCGCAACCTGCTCCTACACCACGGACGCCAGCGGCCACGCTTCCACCGTCATCACGGGGCAGATCCCCGGCAACGTCACCATCACCGCCACGGAGCTCAGCGGCGGCAACAGCGTCACGCTGAGCCTGCTCGACACGACACCTACGCTCGCCCTCACCATCGCGCAACCTTCGGCGTACCTCGCTGCCGGAGCTTCGGCGAGCTGGACCATCGCGACCGCCGCAACCCTCAACGGTGGCCCGGGCATCTCTGCGCCGATGACCTGGTCGGCTTCCTCCGGTGCACGGCTCTCCGCAGGCAGCGCCCTGGCTGACACTCTCGGAGACGCCTCAGCCGTGTTCTCCCTCACCTCGGCGGCGACCGGCACCTACAGCCTGCAGGCCTGCGCCTGGAACCTCGTCTGCTCAAGCTGGTCCGTCACTGCCATCGACAGCTCGCTCTGGGTCCCCGCCGTGACCTCCGGCGCCGGGCAAAGCGTGCCTCAGACCGCGACCCTCGCTCCCGTCATCGTCACCATCACCGACGGCTCGGGCCACGCCCTGCCCGGAGCTACGGTGACCATCAATCAACAGGTCAACGCATGGGAAGGCCCATGCCCCGCAACCGGCGTATGTCCCGCCGCACCGTTGCTCGGCAAGTCCGGCACAACCGCCATCGCTGACGCCAGTGGCAACGTGCAGATCACGCCGCTCGAAGTGACAGGCCAGCCCGAGGTCGTGCACATCGCCGTCATCACCGGCGCCCAGGGCTTCCTCTCGCTCTCGCTGGTCAAGACCCCTTAAGCCGAACGGCGCAGCGGAAGACTATCCGCTGCGCCGTCGTTCTTGCTGTCTTGCAAAGCCGCTACGCCGTCTCCACCGGAACCAGCCCGTCGTGCGCCGGTGCACGTCCAATCGAAGCCAGACCATAGGCCGCGATGTACACGTAGCAGATCACCGGGATGAAGAAGCTCGGGTGCAGGCCGATATGATCGGCGATGGTGCCCTGCAGCTTCGGGATAATCGCGCCGCCCAGGATCGCAGCCACCAGCAGGCTCGAACCCTTGCTCGTCAGCGGGCCCAGGTCCTGGATGCCCAGCGTGAAGATCGACGGGAACATGATCGAGTTGCAGAAGCCCACCGCCAGCAGCGTCCACATCGGTAGCGAGTGAGGTATGTACATCGTCCACTGCCAGTGCAGGAAGTGCATGGGGTACGTTGCAATGATCCCCGACGTGAAGTGCGAGTTCATGCTGATCAGCACCAGGATGCCTGCGATGATCGCACCCGGCCCAAGCACCATGCCGGTCTTGATCTTCTGCAGCAGCGCCGATCCAACGAACCGGCCCAGCATCGCACCGCCCCAGTAGCACATCAGGAAGTTCGCGGCGATCGACTCCTTCAAGCCCGCGATGTCCGGCAGGCCCATGTAGTTCACCAGCAGGCTGCCGATCGCAACCTCCGCGCCCACGTAGGTGAAGATGCCCACTGCGGCGAACAGCAGCCACGGATGACGCCAGATGCTGTCCGGCCGCGAGAGCGCCTCAGAGAACGCTCCCGGCCGGAAGTCCTGCGTGTGCTGGCTGACGCCGGTCTTCGTCTTCAGCTTGATGGCCGCCAGCGCCAGCGCCAGCAGCACCAGCGTCAACGCAATGCCGATGTACGGCATCTGCACCGTCCCGGCCTGCGCCGCGCGGTACGCTTGGCGCGCCACGTCGGTCATCGAGTTCAGCGCCGCGGGACTCGCGGTCGGCGGCGCCGCGGCAAGAATCAGCTGCGAGCCAAAGAACGGCGCGATGAACGTGCCCACCGAGTTGAAGGCCTGCGCCAGGTTCAGGCGGCTCGATGCGGTCGCCGCCGGGCCAATCACCGTCACGTACGGGTTCACCGCAACCTGCACGATTGTCATGCCGGCGGCCAGAACGATCAGCGCCGAAAGGAACACGGGGAACAGCGCAAGATGCGCCGCCGGGATGAACCCCGCCGCGCCCGTCGCCATCACGAACAGGCCCACCACCATCGTCTTCTTGTAGCCGTAGCGGTCCACCAGCATGCCGCCCGGATAGCTGAACAGAAAGTAGGAGCCGAAGAACGCCAGCTGCACCGTCATCGCCTGGCCATAGCTCAGCTCGAAGATCGACTTCAGGTGCGGGATGATGATGTCGTTCAGGCAGGTCAGGAAGCCCACCATGAAGAAGAGGGCGGTAGCCACGCTCATGGCGCGCGTGTCAGTACGGACGACGTCGTCGTAGTAGCCAGGGGCACTGATGTTCTTTAGCGGTACGGCCAAGCGGACTCCTCGGGCGGCGCACCGGGCGCGCCCAACCTTACAGATTTTCCCATTCAGAGTACCTGCTTCCGGCCACGTCTGGCTTGGCCGCCCCGGCGACCCATACCTTTGAGCCACTTCCTCGCAGCCAGAAAGGCCGCGCGGTGAGTCCGGATCACCCCCATGTCTTACAGGCTGTCTGGAGCGCCATCGTATGCTGGAGGGGCCGAAGCCAGTAGCCCGGCCTCCAAACCTATGTCGACCAGCGCCACCTCGCCCACCTCTTCCGCCTCCGCCCTCAGCCTCGGAGCGATCCCGCTCGCGCCCATCTTCTCCGAACGCGTCTGGGGAGTGCATGACCTCGGCCCCTGGTTCCCGGCCGCCACCGGCCCGGCCATCGGCGAGGCCTGGCTCACCGCCACCGACTGCGCCGTCGAAGGCGGAGCCCTGCAGGGCAGCAACTTCGGCGACCTCGTCGCTGCGCATCCCGCCGAGCTGGCTCGCGGCTCCATGGGCGAGTTCCCCCTGCTGATCAAGGTCCTCTTCCCCAGGGAAAAGCTCAGCGTCCAGGTGCATCCCGACGACGCCCGCGCCCAGCAGCTCGGCATGCCCAACGGCAAGACCGAGTGCTGGTACATCCTCAGCGCGGAGCCCGGCGCCACCGTAGCCGTCGGCCTCACCCAGCCCATGTCCAACGACGAGATCCGCGCCGCCATCGAGAACGGCACCCTCGAAGACTTCGTCGATCACATCCCCGTCAAGGCCGGAGACATGGTCTTCGTCGACGCCGGCACGGTCCACGCCATCATGCCCGGCGTCATCGTCCTCGAAACCCAGCAGTACTCCGACACCACCTACCGCCTCTTCGACTACGGCCGTCCCCGCGAGCTGCACATCGAAGAAGGCCTGCTCGCAACCAAGCAGAAGACCCGCGCCGGCCTCGTCACCCCGCAGCCCATGGAAGGATTCGTTCGCTTGATAAGCGAGCAATACTTCTTTGTAGACCGCTTCGAGCTTAACCCGAACGCAAGCGTTTCCCTCGGAGGCTTCACGGGCCTGCAGATCTTGGTCGCACTTGGAGAAGGGGTGACCCTCGGCATCGGTACGGCCAACCCAATCGCTCTCCGTCCAGGACACGCTGCGGTTCTGCCGGTTGGAAGCGGGCACTGGGACATCGCCGCGAGCAATGCGGTTGAAGTGATCCGCATCGGAAGGCCGTAGCTCCTTTAGTTCAGAGAAAGCGATTTGTTGGGAGCACCCCTTCTTGTACGCCCTCGACCATCAGTTACGATTGGGTCCCGAAGGGACGTGCAGATGGAAAGCGCAAACTGGGTCGCCAAAATGGTCGATTGCCTCGCATCGGAAGAGGCAGACTCGGCTCGAATGACTGAAGCCATCAACCTCAAGTACGAATATAGGCCGAAGAGCGTCTTCAAATATCGCGCTGTGGATGACGACGGATATTCACTTCAGAATCTTGAACGAGATTGCGTCTGGGTGTGCTCCCCTACGGCATACAACGATCCTTTCGACAGCAGCCTCTCGATCGCGATGAATGTGTTGCTTAGAGGCGTCATTAGGGAGGGCGTCAAGAACATCGTTGAAAGCGAGCTGACCGATCAGATTGACCCAGAGAAGTTATCGCAGCTACTCGAATCCGCTAACCCAGGCCTCGCTCTTCAAGAGCTGTTTATGCTCAGAGACGGACTTTCCAAAGAAGAGCAAGCTCATTTCAGGCAGTGGTTAGCGGCGCAGATGGATAAGTGGGAGCGCTTAGCCACTTCAAAACTACCAGAGAGCCATAAAGAGTCTCTGAAAATATGCTCATTCAGCGAGAAGCCAGATTCAATAACCATGTGGTCGCACTACGCCGATCAGCATCGGGGATTCTGCATCGAATACGGCGTTCAAGACTTGCCACCGAGTGACGGCTTCGTCCGTATGCTTTTCCCGGTCGTATATTCTGAGCGGCTCTTCGACGCCACAAGGTACTTTCAGGCGGCGATCCGCGACAGAGATAAGTTCAATATGCTATTTCCGATTCTGGCAGCACTCCACAAGTCTCCAGAATGGAGCTACGAGAAGGAGTGGCGTCTTATTATCCCCGCGAATCTGGCAAGGCAGGCTGGTGCGTTGCGAGTCCCAAAGCCCAAGGCTGTCAATCTCGGCCCGCGAATGCTAGAGGCGAAACGTGCCGCCGTCATTGAAATTTGTAGGCGCAAGGGCATCCCTATTTATCAAATGAGCCTAGCCCGAGACTCGTTTTGCCTGCGCTCGGAGCCGCTAGCGAAAGAGGATCAGGAAAGAGCAAACAGCGCGAGCGATTGATCCCGGCAAGCGCTCCTCTCGCCACGACCGTTAGGCGCCAACCTTCCCCGCCGCCTTTCCGAATCCCCAGGGAACTGCGCGCCTTCACTCCCCGTATGATCTTCGCAAGGAGCCCTGCGCCCATGTTCCGCACCCTTCAGCGACACCTCAGTCTGTTCGTGGCTGTTCTCGTTCTCTTGTCCGGCGTGACGCTTTGTGCGCAGGTCCCGTTGCTGGAAGAGCCCGGCTACACGCCCACGCTCACCTTCGACGTGGCCACCATCCGCCTCGCTCCGCCGCCGGACGCCAACTTCCGCGTCACCGTCTCCAGCCCGCCGCACTCCAGCCGCTTCGAGGCGAAGAACCTGCCCATCAAGGCCCTCCTGCAGATCGCCTACGGCTACGATGCTCCCGTCGTCGGTGCTCCCGACTGGGTGGGCAATACCTTCTACAACATCCAGGCCCGCTCCGACGAAGCTGCCGACGCCCGCCTCGCCAAGCTCACCGACAACCAGGTGCGCCTCGAAAAGCGCAACGCGATTCGCGTCCTGCTCGCCGAGCGCCTCGAACTGAAGACCCATCTCGAGACCCGCAACACCGCGATCTACAACCTCGTGCTGGCCAAGGGTGGCCTCAAGATGACGCCTTCGCCCGCTCCGCCTCCTCCGGCCGATGGTTCAGCTCCGCCCCCTCCGCCGCCCGTCGACATGGCCGCGCATGGTTCGCAGCATGGCCTGGAGTTCGTTGGGAAGAACGTCATCCTTCGCGCCATCACCAGCTCCCTCAGCTCCATGGTGGAAGCGCCCGTCGTCGACAAGACCGGCCTCACCGGCGCGTACAACTACACGCTGCAGTTCGGCCGCGAATGGTCCGCCAACGATCCCGACAGCTGGCCTTCGATCTTTACCGCCGTGCAGGAGCAGCTCGGCCTCAAGCTCGAAGCCACGCATGAGACCGTGCCCAACCTCGTCGTTGACCACATCATCAAGCCAACCGAAAACTAAGCCAACAAAGAGGGCCGAATCCCGCGAAGTAACGCAAGCGCACCTTGCCCTCGGAACCGAATCCGCACGGCCTGCGTATTCCCATCGAGCGAGAAACTCAAGGAGCCTTATGCGCCGCTACGTCCTTTCCCTTTGCACCCTTCTCATCGCCGCCGCCAGCCTCCAGGCTCAGAACTTCACCACGCAGCCCTGCAAGGACAGCGACGAAGGCAGCCACTGGTTCGGTGGCAACAAGAGCGCCTGCGAAGTGCGTTCCACCACACTTCCGCTTGCCAACGGAAGCCTCAACGTCCACGGCACCAACGGCGCTATCGAAGTAACCGGCGAAGACCGCAGGGACATCGCGCTCGAGGCCCGCGTTACCGCCCGCGCCGGCAGCGACGCCGAGGCCGTATCGATCCTGCGCGAGGTCACCATCGCCACCAGCGGCACCATCCAGGCCAATGGTCCAAAGTCCTTCGGCGAACGCAACTGGTCCGTCAGCTATCGTCTGCGCGTGCCGCATCGCCTCGCGGCGAAGCTCGAGACCGTCAACGGCAGCGTCTCGCTGGCCGCCATCAACGGCGAGATCAACGCTGAGACCACGAACGGCAGCGTCCAGCTCGCCGACCTCGCCGGCAACGTCCACGTCTCCACCACCAACGGCAGCATCAAGGCCAGCCTGGATGGCAACACCTGGCACGGCGCCGGCCTCTCTGCCATCACGACCAACGGCGGCGTCACGGTATCGGTCCCGCCGTCCTACTCCGCACACCTGGTCGCCAGCACCACCAACGGTGGTATCTCCGCAGTCAACGGGCTCTCGACCTCCGCTGGCCGTCATCACAAGCAGCTCGACACCACCCTCGGCAACGGTGGCCCCACGCTGAGCTTTGAGACCACCAACGGTGGCGTGAAGATCCAATAGCTCGCGCCAGCACAATCACGCAGACAAAGCACGGGCTCTGAGTTCAACTCAGAGCCCGTTGCCTCTTGCGAATGGGGTTACTTCGCCGCCGGCTTCTCCAGGTGCCCGCCAAACTCAAACCGCATCGCCGAGAGCAGCTTGTCCGAGAACTCGGCGTCGCCTCGTGAGCTGAATCGGTCGTACAGTGCGGTCGTTAGTACGGGCGTAGGTACGCCTTCGTCGATGCCCGCCTTGATCGTCCAGCGTCCTTCACCGGAGTCTGAAACGCGACCGCTGAACTTCGAGAGCTCGGGATCTTCAATCAGCGCAGCAGCCGTGAGATCCAGCAGCCACGATGCAATGACGCTGCCCCGACGCCACACCTCCGCGATCTCCGGAAGATCCAGGTCGTACATGTAGTGCTCCGGGTTGCGCAGCGGCGTCGTCTCAGCATCGATCTCGTCCGTATGCTTGCCGATGTTCGCAGACTTCAGCACGGCCAGCCCTTCCGCATACGCCGCCATCATGCCGTACTCGATGCCGTTGTGCACCATCTTCGTAAAGTGGCCGGCGCCGTTCGGTCCGCAGTGCAGATACCCATCTTCCGCCGTGCCAATACCCGGCTTGCGGCCCGGCGTGCGGTCGATCGTGCCCGGTCCTGGAGCGATCGTCTTGAACAGGGGATCGAGGTGCTGCACGACGTCCTTGCTGCCGCCGATCATCATGCAGTACCCGCGTTCCAGGCCCCACACACCGCCGCTCGTCCCCACATCCACGTACTCGATGCTCTTTTCCGCGAGCATCTTCGCGCGTGCAATGTCGTCGATGTAATACGAGTTGCCGCCGTCGATCAGGATGTCGCCCGGCGCCAGCAACGGCGAGATCTCCGCGAGTGTCTTCTCGACGACGCCCGCCGGAATCATCAGCCAGATCGCGCGTGGCGTGGTGAGCTTGGAGACGAGGTCCTGCATCGACGACGCCCCGGTAACACCGTCTACCTTCGCCAGGTCCTCAACGGCCTGGGCATGCATGTCGAATACGACGCACTCGTGACCATGCGCCACGAGACGCTTGACCATGTTGGCGCCCATCCTGCCGAGTCCTACCATTGCAAGTTGCATGAAATCTCCTTGATGCCGCTGTACCCGGTTAGACGGCAAAGACCTCTGCCGTGATGCCGATTTCTCTGAACATCATGCAGCGCAATCGTGTTGAGTTGCGCCGCCCGAAAGTGTAGGTCGACGGCAGGAATCTTGTCCTTGACACTTGGCCGACTGTATCCGAGACGTGCCCGGCGATCTTCTCGCAGGTTCGCAGCTATTGATTGAACGCCGTTGAATACGCCGACTTCGGATCGATCGGCCGCTTGATCATGTGCAGCGCGACCAGCTGTTCGTACATCTGCTGCCACCGCGCCGGATCAAACTGTCCCACCGCTTCACCCTTCGCCGGATCTCCTGTGATGAAGTTGCCCTCATGCAGCTTGCGCCAGCTGAACTGCTCCCAGTCCGCATTCAGCGCGGGATTCAGCTTCAGCAGCAGGGCATTCGTCTCGCGGGGATCCTGCATGTACTCCTTCCATCCCCGGATCGACGCCCGCGTAAACTTTGCCACGATGTCGGGATGCGCCGCCGCATACTCGCGCGAGGTGAAGAACACCCGGTAGGGATCAAACCCCGCATCGCGATTCAGCAGCATCCGCGTGTGCGCGCCAGCACGTTCCGCGAAGTACGGCTCGGACGTCACGAAGCCCTGTTGGATGTAGTTCGGGTCATGCAGAAACGCAGCCACGCTGTACGTCGCGGGAATTTCATGCACGTGGTCCAGGTGGAACTTCTTGACGATGAACTCCCACCACGTCGATCCCGGCCGCACCGCAATCGTGCGCCCGTCGATGTCGCTCCACGTCTGCACCGGCGACTCCGCGTGCACCATGATGCCCTGCGGATCGTGCTGCATCGTCGCGCCCAGCGCCAGCAGCGGTTCGTTCGCGTTGGCGATCGCCTCCAGCACGTGATCGGACGAGTTCATGCCAAACTGGGAGACGCCCCGCGCCACCAGCGCGTCGGAGTTCGCAAACGGGCTGCTCGGCAGGATCTGTACGTCCAGACCCTCAGCCTTGTAGTAGCCCTTGTTCAGCGCCGTGTAAAAGCCGCCATGCTCCGGCTGCGGATACCAGTCGGCCTGCAGCTTCACCACCGTCAGGCCATCGTGATGCTCGCTCTGGCAGCCCGTCAGCGGCGTCGAGACCGCGAGCAGGAAGCCGCACATCGCAGCAGGAATCAGGGACGACGAACGGAGACGGCCAACCCTCCGCCTCAACGCCAACGTTGCAGCCAGCACCATGCATGCAGCCTAGCATCCGCACGGCAGCATCCGGCGCGAGCTGGCATCAGGCCTGGGGGCCCGCTCCCGGCTGCAGCATCTCCAGCCCTTCCGAACGCACAATCTCATTGAGCTTCGCAGTCAGCGCGAGCAAGGCTGCATCCTCGCCGATGCGACCCACCAGCTGCACGCCGCCAATCGACCCCGGCATGGTGAGGGCAGGCGTGCCGGTCATGCTCATCGGAACGGTGTAGCGCAGGATCTGCGCCCGGACGTCGCTCAGGTCCTCGCCTTCCTTCAGGGCCGACACCGGGCTCGCCGGCAGCAGCAGGTAGTCGAAGCGCTCCATCAGTTCGCGCATCTCCTGGCGAAATACGTTCAGCCGAACGCCCAGCGAAGCGATCTCATCATCCGTAATCGATTCGCCCCACTTCAACCGCTCTGCGACAGGCTGCTCAAACTTGTCGAAGTTTCCGCGGTGGTAGCCGGCCGCCTCGTGTGCCTGGATGGGCGCAAAGATCTCCATCGCCGGCTCCCAGAACGTGGCATCGAACTCCTCCACCGTCGCGCCCAGCTGGTTCAGCTTGCCCAGCCAGATCCGCTGCAGCCGGAAGATCAGCGGCTCGGTGTCACGCAGAAAGTGCGCATGCGGATATCCAATCCGCAGTCCGCTCATCTTTGGAGCTTCGACGATGTCGAACCCGAACAGCGCTTTGCCGAGCACCGGCCCGTCCCGTAGGTCGCCGTACAGCCATCCGATCGAGTCGAACGTCTCCGCCAGGTGCGCCCCGCCGTCCCACAGGCTCTCGCAAAACTTCACCGACGACCGGTACCCTGCGATGCCGCACAGCGCCGCCGGTACCCGGATCGACCCGCCCGTATCCGTGCCGATGGCCGCAATCGCCGACCCCTCCTGCACGCTGGCCGCTGCTCCGCTGGACGATCCTCCGGTCAGCAGGGAAGCGTCGCGCGGCTGCAGGCAGTGGCCGTAGTCGCGGTTCTCTCCCGTGATGCCATAGGCCAGCATGTGGAGGTGGGTCTTGCCCGTAATCACCGCGCCTGCGGCCTTCAGCCGCTTCGCTACCACCGAATCCTTTACCGCGATGCCATGGCTTTGCTCGTAGAACTTCGAGCCGCACGAAGTGGCGAAGCCCTCCAGGTCGAAGCAGTCCTTCAGCGAGACCGGAATGCCGAACAGCGGCTGTGAGTCATCTCCCGCGGCCGTCAGCTTCGCGGCTTCGCCCTGCGACCAGGCTGCGTCCTGCGCAAGGTACACGTTCTTGCCTGCATTGCTGTTCGCATGCGAGAGACACTCCTGCAAAGCTTCTTCGGGAGAGCTCTCCTGCGTGCCGAACGCCGATCGCAGTGCGGTTATAGGGCTGGGCTTCACGGGCATGCAGGTGATTCTATCGGCAGGGGATGCACTTCGTGCGAGTGCGCCGTTGAGCGCCCGTGACTCTCGTGCTACGTTCGCATATGGTTACCCCCCAGTCCGCCATGCGGTCCCGCAAGCTCAGCCCCCCCGCGCAGGCCGCGTTCGACTCCGAACGCATGCGCGATCTGGTCAAGTTCGCTTCGAAGACCCTCGACACACCCGCACCCATCGCCTTTGCCGCCGAAATCGTCAACACGAAGACCGGCGAGCGCCTCGTCCGCGCCCTCAACAACGTTGGCAAGTCCAAAGACCCCAGCCTGCACGCCGAACTCCGCGCCGTCGGCATCGGCTGCCGCAAGCTGGGCAGCTTCTCCCTCAAGGGCTATACCCTCTACACCACCTGCGAGCCCTGCCCCATGTGCATGGCCAATGCCATGTGGGCCAACCTCGATCGCGTCGTCTATGGACTCACCATCACCGAGGCTGCGAAGTTCGTTCGCCAGATCCACATCCCGGCCACCGAGGTCGAAGCCCGCTCCGACTGGCGCTGCAAGGTCGATGGCCCCTGCGAAGACCAGCTTTGCCTTACACTCTTCTCACACCCCAACATGATGAAGGCCTTCCGCAGCTGGCGCACCCGCAAAGCCTGACCCGGAACAGAATCGCAACACCCAACGGCAGAACTACCTCGCAGAGCTAACCTCGCAGATCCACCTCGACCCCAACCGCATCTCCGCCGTATCTCGCGGAGTCCGCACCTCACGGAGGCCAGATGATCGATCTCGCCGCAGGCCTGTCTCCATTGCTTGCCGATCCCGCGCGCGTCCTCACCCAGCCGCAGGTCGTCGAGCGCCTCTCCCGCGACTTCTACTGGTACTCCCCCATCCTGCGTCCGCAACTCGATGGCAAGCACGCCGACATCGTCGTCCAACCCATCAGCAACGCTGAGATCATCGCCGTCCTGCGCTGGTGCTTCGCGCATGACGTTCCGGTCACGCTGCGCGGCGCGGGCACCGGCAACTACGGCCAGGCCGTGCCACTCCATGGTGGCGTGGTGCTGGACCTCCAGCTCATGCAGGCCATCGAGTCCATCGACAGCGAAGGCGTCGCCGTGTGCGAGCCCGGCGTCAAGCTCGGCGTCCTCGAAACCGAGGCCCGCAAGCAGGGCTGGGAGCTGCGCTGCTACCCCTCCACCATCGCCAAGGCGTCGCTCGGCGGCTTCCTCGGCGGCGGCTCCGGCGGCATCGGCTCCATCTCCCATGGCGGCCTGCGCGACTTCAACACCGTTCGCGCCCTCGAGGTCATCACCATGGAGGCCGACCCCCGCGTCCTCCTCCACGAAGGCCCCGCCGTCCACGACATCCTCCACGCCTGGGGCACCAACGGCGTCATCACGAAGATCTGGTTCCAGCTCACCTCCGCGGTCGAGTGGGCACAGGCCGCGCTGGCCTTCCCCAGCTTCGCGCAGGCCTTCGACTTCAGCGAGACCCTCGCCGTCGATCCCTCCTGGGTCAAGCGTCTGCTCACCGTCTTCGAGTGGCCGCTGCCTTCGTTCTTCTCGCCCATCAAGTCGCTGGCGCGTGAAGGCCACGCGGGGATCTTCCTGCTCATCGCGGAGGCCCAGCGCGCGCAGCTCGAACAGGCCGTCCGCGACGCCGGCGGCGAGGTCACCTTCGCCGAGCCCTACGCCGGTCTCCGCTCCACGCCTCTGCTATCCGACTACACCTGGAACCACACCACGTTATGGGCGATGAAGGCTGATCCCGCCTACACCTACCTGCAGTGCGGCTTCGACCTCGAACGCTCCCGCGAGCAGTTCGCCACGCTCAAGGCAAAGTTCGGCGACGACTTCCTCATCCACATCGAGTGGATGAAGAACGGCGCCGGCAACATCTTTCCCGTCGCCATCCCCGTCGTGAAGTTCACCGATGAAGCCCGTCTCAACGACATGATCGACACCTGCCGCGCGAATGACGTCTTCGTCGCGAACCCGCACGTGAACCACGTCGAAGGCGGTGGCCGCTATCGCGAAGACAACGTCCAGCTGCAGGCCAAGTACCGCTACGATCCCCACGGCCTGATGAACCCGGGCAAGATGGCCACGTTCGTTCGCCGCAACGTGGCAGCCATGGCAGGAAAACACGCATGAACACCGTACGCAGCAGCTGGATTCCCGACGCACGCAACTTCGCCTACCTCAACTGGAAGCAGGTCGACGCTCTCCCGCGCGAGTCCACCGTGCTCGTCCTCGGCACCGCAGCCATCGAGCAGCACGGCCACCACCTTCCTCTCGCCACCGACACCCTCATCAACAACGTCATGCTCGGCCGCGCGCTCGAGCAGCTCCCCGCCGACATGAGCCTCTTCGCTCTGCCGCCCATCTGCTACGGCAAGAGCAACGAGCACATCGGCTTCCCCGGAACGCTCTCTGTCTCCGCGTCCACCTTCATGGCGGTCGTTCGCGACCTTGGCGCTTCCATCACCGCGGCGGGCTTTCGCAAGCTCGTCCTCTTCAACACCCACGGCGGCAACAGCTCGCTGGTGGACGTGATGGCCCGCGATCTCCGTGCCGAGTTCAACCTCCGCACCTTCACCATCTTTGGCTCCGCAGGCGCAAAGTTCGAAGGCCTCAACCCGCAGGAAGCCAAGTACGGATTCCACGCCGGTGAGCTCGAAACCGCATGGCTATTGGCCGCAACGCCCGACCTCGTCGATACCTCCGCCTACACGGCCCGCTACATCGCGAAGCTCGAAGACGACGAGCTCCTGCAGCCCGAACGCGGCGCAGCCAACTTCGCCTGGCTTACCCGCGACATCTCCGACACCGGCGTCCTCGGCGACCCCACACCCTCCACGCCCGAGAACGGCGAGCTCTGGCTCGCCTCAGCTTCAGCTCAAGTAGCCAAAGCCCTCACCGCCATCTACAACTACGAGGCCAAGGCCGAATGAGCGCAGCCCTCGTTGACTGCGGCAACGGCGTCACCCTCGAACGCTCCGTCGCGTTCACACTCTCCGACGGCACGAAGCTCGTCTCCGATCACTACTACCCGGTTGAGGCTGGCCCGCATCCCACGCTGCTCATGCGTCAGCCCTACGGCCGCGACATCGCCTCCACCGTCGTCTATGCGCATCCCATCTGGTTCGCCCGCCACGGCTACAACGTCGTGATTCAGGATGTGCGGGGCCGCGGCGGCAGCGAAGGTTCGTTCTATCCCTTCCGCCACGAAGGCCGCGACGGCGCCGAGACCATCGCCTGGCTGCGTACGCGCCCCGAGTGCAACGGTCGCATCGGCATGTACGGCTTCAGCTATCAAGGCGCAACGCAGCTTCTCGCAGCAGCCGAGCAGCCCGAAGGCCTTCAATGCATCGCACCGGCGATGACTGCCTGCGACCTCTATCGCGGCTGGTTCTACCACCACGGCGCACTGCGCCTGGCCTCGTCCCTTGGCTGGGGCCTGCAGATGCTCAAGGAAGATGCCCGCCGCCTTGGCCTCGCCGAAGCCTCCGCGAAGCTCGAAGCCGCATGGGCCAACGTCCGTGCGCAGGCCTCGCACCTGCCCTATGCGCAGCATCCAGCGATTGTTGATTCCGCCCTGCCGTCTTACGTCCGCGACTGGTTCTCTCATGACAGCCCAGGTCCTTTCTGGTCGGATTTAGACATCAGTTCGCGCGCTGGCGACATCAACGTCCCCGCGCTCCACGTCTCCGGCTGGTATGACACCTACCTCGAAGGCTCCGTGGCAGGCTTCGAGCTGCTCCGCGATCACGCAGCCACCGAGCACGCCCGCGACAACCAGTACCTTCTCGCCGGCCCGTGGGTCCACATCCCCTGGGGCGATCGCGTCGGCGAAGCCAATCTCGGCGAGGCCGCTCTGCTCGACACCGACGACCTGCTCCTCCGCTGGTTCAACCACTGGCTCAAAGACGCCAACACCTTCGCCGACGAGCCTCGCATAAAGCACTTCGCGATGGGCACCAACACGTGGCATAGCGCCGATGCGGCACAGGCGCCTTCCGCCATCACCCTGCACCTCGCCAGCGATGGCCGCGCAGAATCCCGCAAGGGCGATGGCGCCCTCGTCGAAGATGAACCGACCGGTCCAGCCGACATCTTCGTCTTCGACCCCGAGGTCCCCGTCTTCGCCCCCGGTGGCCCTCAGGCTCTAGCTGGATTGTTTGATCAATCCGGCGCGGAACAGCTCAACAACCTCCTCGTCTACACCGGTGATTCCCTGGAAGCTCCGCTCCACATCTTCGGGCGCCCCAGCGTCTCGCTCCACGTGCAGACCTCATCCGCACACGCCGATGTCACCGCCAAGCTCGTCTGCGTCAAGCCCAATGGCCGCGCCGAATTCGTCTGCATCGGCATCGCGCGTTCCACCTTCCTCTTCGGCGAGGCCAGCGTCGCCGATGTGCCGCAGCTTTGGGTGTTCACCCTCGAGCCCACCTCCTTCGTCTTCGCCGCTGGAGACCGCATCCGCCTCGAGATCGCAGGCTGCGCCTTCCCGCTCTATGACCGCAATCCCTCCAACAGCACGAGGCCCAGCGAGATGACCGTATTCCACTGGCAGCGCTGCACCCACATGGTCTTTCACGATCGCGAGCACCCTTCGTCGCTTCAACTTCCCGTGCTGCAGGAGGGCCACGCTTGAGCGCTCCCGGAATCCCCGAAGTTCTCCTCACCAACGTCACCAAGCGCTTCGGCCCGTCCGCCGCGCCGGTCCTCGACGCTATCTCGCTCACCGTCGAGCGCGGAGAGTTTGTCACGCTCCTCGGCCCCTCCGGCTGCGGCAAATCCACGCTGCTCAAGCTCGTCGCTGGCCTTTCGCCCATCACCTCGGGCGAGATCACCGTCAACGGCATGACGCCCGTAAACGCCCGGCCCATCGTCTCCTTCGTCTTTCAGGACGCCACGCTCCTCCCCTGGCGCACCGTCGAGAAGAACGTCGCGCTCGCGCTTGAACTCGAAGGCCGCCCCCGCGACGAGACCGCGCAAACCACGCAGTCGCTCCTCCAACTCGTCGACCTCTCGCACGTCGCCCAGCACTATCCCCGCCAGCTCTCCGGCGGCATGAAGATGCGCGTGTCGATCGCCCGCGCCCTCGCCACGCGGCCGCGCGTGCTGCTCATGGACGAGCCCTTCGCCGCACTCGACGAGATCACCCGCGACCGCATGAACGAAGAACTCCTCCGCCTGCGCGCCGAGCAGGACTGGACCGTCCTCTTCGTCACGCACTCCGTCGCCGAGGCCATCTTCCTCTCGTCGCGCGTCATCATCCTCGCGCCGCATCCCGGCCGCATTGCGCACGAGCTGACCATCGACCTGCCTTGGCCACGCACCGCCGAGACCCGCGAGTCGGAAGCCTTCGATGCTCTGGTCAACCGCGCCTCGCGGCTTCTCCGGGAGGCCCATCGCGCATGAAGAAACGCCTTGTCTTCGTGCTCAACTCCCTCGGCGTCTTCCTCGCCATGCTGCTTGTCTGGCGAGGCATCATCGCTGCCTTCAACGTCCCCGCCTACATGCTGCCCACGCCGTGGATGGTCACGGTGGCCTTCGGCGAACACCTCAACGGCATCCTCAGCGCACTGCTCATCACTACCGAAGAGGCCGTCCTCGGCATCGTCTCCGCCGTCATCCTCGGCGTGCTCATCGCGCTCATCTTCGCGCGCTCCGAATGGATCCGCCGTCTGCTATTTCCTTACACCGTGCTCCTGCAGACGGTGCCCATCATGGCTGTGACGCCCCTCATCATCATGTGGGTCGGCCCGGGGCAAGCCGCGGTCACACTCGTCGCGTTCATCTTCTGCGTGTCCTCTATCATCGCCAACACCACGCAAGGCCTCATCAGCGTCAACGACGACCTGGTCGCGCTCTTCCTCATGCACAACGCTTCGCCTGCACAGGTGCTCGCGAAGCTGCGCCTCCCGCACTCGCTGCCATACCTCTTCGTCGGCATACGCATCTCCAGCGGCCTCGCGGTCATCGGAGCCATCACCGGCGAACTCTTCGCGGGCTCCTCACGCGTAGGGCAGGGCGGCCTCGGTTACTCCATCCTGTATGCGATGGCGCAGATGCAGACCGACCTCCTCTTCGCGCTCGTCATCGCGTCCACGATCCTCGGCTTCGCGTTCTTCTTCACCGCAACCTTCCTCGAATGGCTGATGCTGCACAAGTGGCACGAGTCCGCAGCCGTAAGCCGCCTCGAATCCTGACCCATTCGAAAGGCCGAAGAGCATTGGCCAGCTTGCAGTTCAAGCGTTTGGAAACCATGAGGACGAGCACGATCGTCTCGTTAAGGGCACGGCTTCAGCCGTGCCGTAAGAGCGGCAAATAGATAGGGGCTTCAGCCCCTGAGGTCCCGACATATGCTTCGCCTCGCTTCACAAAAGGACGGCCAGCCCGGCTGGTACCTCATCACCCACCCCGACCACGCACACCTGGCTGGTGCCTTCGCCACCGCATGGGGCAACACGCAATTCCTTCAGCCCGAGCCCCGCGAGCACGTGCTGCTCGGCATCTGGTCGCACGATGATGGCTGGGCCGCCCGCGATGCCACCACGCCGATCACCCGCGAAGGCAAGCCGTCAGCGTTCTCCGTCGAATTGGTAGGGAAGTACTCTGCCTTCGAAGAGATCGACCTCGTCGCCTATCTCAATGTCCGCCGCAACGCGGTCAAGCTCATCGCCGAGCGCGACCCCTACGCCGCGATCCTCATCTCCATGCACACCCGCAACCTGCTCGGCGAACACGCGGACCGCTCCACTATCAAACCCGACCTGCTGCCCATGCTCGATGCCTTCCTCGACGAGCAGCTCGAACTGCAACAGAAGCTCCGCGATCAACTCCTGGGCTCCTATAGGGTCGCGCCCGAGTTTCTCACCGATGAAGCCTTCCTCGAGAACTTCCGCCTGCTCCAGGCCTGCGACAATCTCTCGCTGCTCAGCTGTGTGAACTTCGCGGGCGATGCCTCACTGCTGCACCCGTTGAAGACCATCGATGGCACCAGTGAGATCAACGTAGAACGCATCGGCGTGCGCAGCTTCCGGCTCACACCCTATCCCTTCGCCGAGCCGCTGTTGAGCTTCGAGCTTCCAGCCCGCTTCGTCGAAGGCACAACCTTCGCCAGCGCGGAAGAGCTTCGCGCGCTCTATGAAGCTGCCCCGGTCGAGATCCTCACAGTGACAGTGACATCAAGGGGGTAGCCCTTGCCTCTGGGTGCCCCGGGTCCCTCAAGGGACCCGGGCTATCGTGCCACTGGAGCTATATAGTGTCACAGGTCTGTGTGTACACCGGAGATGCGAACTAACTCCTGGGCAAAATCGACACATGCGCCTGGACGATCCGCCAGCCCTCGTCCAGCCGCACCCACACCTGGCTCTGCCGTCCACGGACGATGCCGTTCAACGTATCGCGCTCGAACTCCAACGTAATCGATCCGTAGTCTTTGCCGAAGGTACGAATCTCCAACCGTACCTGTCGCCGCGCGAGCCCCACCGCAGGCCGGCTCAACCGGAACGCCTCGATCTCCGCCTCGCCGTACAGGTTCTCACCCGCGCCCAGACGAATCGACAGCGGCGAAGCCCAGAACATCTCCGTCAACACCGGCACATCGTTGGTCACCAGCGCTTCTTCATAGCGCGGATACAACGCCGCCAACTCCGCGACAACCTCCGGATCATTCACGACCAAGCTTCACCCCAACTCGCAGCCCAGAACTCGCAGCTCAGAACTCGTAACTCACAGCTCGATCAAACTTTTCTTTGCCTCAGGAAGTCGCAAACAGCTTCCGCTCCGGCAGCACGCTCTTCGCAATCACCGCGGACACAGTGATCATCGGCTCGTTCACTACCTGGCTCAGTTGCAGCTTCATCGCCACGCTGCACAGCACGTACGCGTGCACCGGCGTAAAGCCCCATTGCGCAACGAGGAAGTCGATGATCCGGCTCGTAGCGTTGCGCGCAGCCGTCAAGGCATCGGTCGCGCTCTCCACCACCACCCAGCCCGGCCCCACATCGCCTGGCGTGGGAGCCTCGATCACGGGACCTTGTGCGAAGACGCCTCGCACCGCGGCACCTTTATGCAGCGTGAACCGCAGCGTCACATCCGCAGGGCATTCGATGCCATTGATCGACACCTCGCCATCGCCCTGCGCCGCATGCGCATCGCCACAGCTGAACAAAGCCCCCGGCTGCTGCACGGGAAGGTAAAGCGTCGCTCCGGTCGCCAGCTCGCGCACGTCCATATTGCCGCCGAAGACTCCCGGCGCCCGCGTGCGGAACTCGCCCTTGTCCGCCGGAGCCACGCCCATGATCCCGCAGAACGGTCGCAGCGGCACCACCGCCGGCGTCAGCGAGCGCGACACATCGCACTCCAGCTTCCAATGGAAGAGCGAACCTTCGCTGAAGCGCTCCTTCAGGAAGCCCAGCCCCGGAATCGTGCTCGTCCATCCCCAGCCGCGATGAGCTACCTCGAGCACATCCACCTGCAGCACGTCGCCAGGAACGGCTCCGTCAATCGCAACCGGCCCCGTCAGGCAGTGAATCCGCATCTTGTCGATGCCCGCAAACTCCTCCGCCGCCATGCCATCGCGCACCTGCAGCCCGCTCGCATCCTGGCAGTCGAAGTGGACGGTGTCACCGCTCGCAATCGTCAGCCGCGGCGCAAGGTCCGCGTTCCAGCGGGAGTGTGTTGGCTCAGCCGAAAGCTCATGCGTCGCCACCCTAAATCTCCCCAGTCGTCTTCAACTCGACCGTCATCTGCAGCTCCACCAGCGCATGCCGAGGCAGCCCGCTCACGCCGATCGCCGCGCGTACATGCTTGCCGCTCTCGCCGAAGACCTTGCCCAGCAGGTCCGACGCTCCGTTGATCACCGCCGGCGACTCCGAGAATCCGGCCACAGAGTTCACGTAGCCATTCACCGTAACAATGCTCTTCACCTTCTCCAGCGAGCCGAGATGAGCCTCCAGCACCGCAAGGTGCAGCAGCGCGCAGCTCTGCGCGGCGGCATAGCCTTCTTCGACCGTGCGATCCTGCCCGACGCAGCCGGTGATGACGCCATCCGCCGTCTGCGAGATCACGCCGGAGAGAAACACGAGGTTACCGACAGTGCGTGCCGAGGTGTAGTTGCCGCCAGGCTTCGGGGCCGCGGGAAGCGCGAGTCCAAGCTCGGCAAGTGTGTCTTTGGGGGTCATGGTGAAAGTTAGCGTAGCACGCCGATCCCATGGCTTCAGCCCGGTAGATGTGCCGCGCCTGAAGTCTCGAATCCATAAACAACGAACGTGTCGCCGAAGTCGATTTCCGCTCGCCACGTACAAGCCGTGGTCTAGCATGGGGCATGGGACAGCGCAGTTGGATCTTCACAGTGCTCATGGCATTGATGGTTTCTGTGTCTTTGTTCGACGCCCCTGCGCAGACAGAGCGTCCACCCGGTCCACGCATCCCGCTGCACCGTACCCGGCTTCATCGCGATGATCTCGAGATTGGCGGCGATCTTGTGGGTGTCCTTACCGGGCAAAGCCGGTTCGTGAACTATACGGATCTCCTCGCACTTCCGCAGGTCAGCGTCCGCGTCAGCGGCGACACCAACTTCGTTGGCCCTGTGCGCATCGAGGGGGTTCTCCTCGAGTCTCTACCTGCGCTGCTGGGCGCGAGGCCGGACGCTCGCCTCGTCACGGCGATCTGCGACGACTTTTACGAGGCGCACTACCCGATCGCCTATCAGCAGGCCCACCATCCCATCCTTGTGCTGAAGGTGAACGGCCTCGATCCCTTGCACTGGCCACTCGGATCCGACAAAGTCCCGATGGGGCCCTACATGATCTCGCATGCGCATTTTCAGTCCAAGATGCAGGTGCTCTCGCATCGTGAAGAGCCGCAGATCCCCTGGGGCGTCGTGCGCCTCGACTTCGAGAACGAAGCGGCCGTCTACCGCCCTATCCTTCCGATCGGCCCCGATGCGCAGTCACTCCAGGTCCAGCAGGGCTATGCCATCGCTCGTGAGAACTGCTTCCGCTGCCACAATCGCGAAGGCCAGGGAGGCACCAAGGCCAAGCGCTCCTGGAGCGTCGTCGCGCGCCGCGCCATCACCGACCCGCAATGGTTCGCAACCTACGTTCGTGCGCCAAACAAGATCAACCCCGCTACGCAGATGTCTGGTTCGCCGCAGTATGACGACGCCACCATCGCCGCCCTGATTGCGTACTTCAAACCCTTCGCACACGCCGACTGACAGGAGTTCGCCGCGATGCCCGAGATCACCGACACCGCAAAAGTCTCACGACTCGCCAAGACCGTCCTTATGGCCGCGATGGCCTTCTTCTTCACCCTCGTCGTCTTCAACAACATCACAGACTTCGATTCGAACTATCAGTTCGTCCACCATGTGCTGTCGATGGATTCAACCTTCCCCGGCAATCACGGCATGTGGCGAGCCCTGCACCCGATCGCGCTCCACATCGCCTTCTATGTCGGCATCATCTGTTACGAAGCTCTGAACATGGTGCTCTGCTGGTGGGCGGCCGCCGCGATGTTCTCAGAGCGAAGCGCGACTCCGGCAGCCTTCGTCCGCTCCAAGCGGATCGCCATCGCCGCGCTTACCGCAGGCATGCTCCTCTGGCTCGTCGCCTTCCTCGAGATCGGCGCAGAATGGTTCCTCATGTGGCAGTCGCACACGTGGAACGGCCAGGAAGCCGCCTTCCGCATGATCACCATCGAGGGCATTCTGCTGCTCGTCATGCTCTTGCCCGAGTCCGGCGAGTAGCAATCTCGAATGACGCGGCATGGCTCCTTTTGTTGTCATTCCCGAAGGGAATCTGCGTCTCGAAACAGGAACCTCAAGTAGGGAGCTACGCCCAATGAACGCCTCCGAACAAACCGAACCTCGCCTCGTGATCGTTGCCTACAAGCCAAAGCCTGGCATGGAAGCCGAACTCCTCCAACTCACCCTCGAGCATGTCCCGCTGCTGCGAAAGCTGGGCCTTGCCACGAACCGCCCGGCTCTCGCAGGCCGAGCGAAGGACGGCACCATCGTCGAGGTCTTCGAGTGGGCTCCGGGCGCCATCGCCAAAGCGCATACGGACCCCGAGGTCGGCAAACTCTGGGTCCGCTACAACGCCGCCTGCGACTACGTTCCGCTGAACTCCGTGGCGGAGGCTTCGGACATGTTCGCCGGCTTCGTGCCCATAGACCTCTAGGGAGCCTCCGGGCAGGCCCCGATCGGTCAGGGCGGGATTTCAGTCCCTCCGCAAGCTACCCAAACAGCGCCGCCTGCGCTGGCTCGGGATACTCCAGCACCGCCTTCTGGGGTTCCTTACGATCCATGGCAGGAGCCGTCGAGAGCATCGACGGATCGTCGACCGGCAAACGTGGCGTAAAGTATCTCTTCCTCTCGTCGGCCTTAGGATCTTTCGGGTCGCGCGTCAGGATCGCCTCCGTCACCCGCTCTGCCAGCCCATGCGTGGCGCACAGCCGCCGCACCAGCAGAGCCATCCTCTGCCGGTAGCCCGCGTCGACAAAGTCCTTCGTCGCATAGCGGCGCTCATAGTCCGGCACCAGGGCAGGGAAGTGTTCGCGAACGAAACTCAGGTAGGTAGGACGCGAACACGACTTCAAGAACAGCGGGTGGGCTCCCAGGAAGCTTGCACCCGCTGCGGCGGCAGCGCTGGCCACCTGCTCCAGCGACCGCAAGCTGTCATTGATTCCTGGAAGCAGCGGCGAGCAAAGCACGCCCGTAATCACCCCGGCCTCCCGTAACGTCTTCACCGCCGCCAGCCGAAGATCCGGCCGAGGCGCCCGTGGCTCCAGCTTCCGCGCCAGCGCCGCATCGGTGGTCGTCACCGTAATGTGTACGACCAGCGCATTCCGCTCGGCGATCCGCACCAGCAGGTCCACATCCCGCACAATCAGGTTCGACTTCGTGACGATCCCCAGCCGCCGTCCCTGCTGCCGGGCCATCACCTCCAGGATCGACCGCGTAATGCCTACCCTGCGCTCGATCGGCTGATACGGATCCGTCGCTGTTCCCAGCGCCAGCTCCTCGTCGTGCGGAACCGACTTCAGCTCCTGCTCCAGCAGCCACGCAGCGTTCTCTTTGAGATAAATCTCCCGCTCGAACGCCAGCGCCCAGTCCTGCTGAGGAGCCTCATAGGTCCCCGGCTCAACCGGTGTAATGGGTTCGGGCCGCAGAAACTCATGGGTGTAGCGGGCGTAGCAGTACTTGCAGCCGAATTCGCAGCCCCGGTAGGGGTTGATCGTCCAGGCCTTCCACCCCATCCGCTTCGAGACCGAGTGATTCAGCAGCGACTTCGACCGCATGGAGCGAAACTCGATCAGATGCCCGTCCTCGGCATGGGTGGCCTCGGCGGCAATGCGTGCCAGCCCAGCCGGACGGGAGTCGAGGATAGGAAACAGCGTGGTAGCCGGCGCCGCAGGAGAGGTCGGCATCTCCACTGCGGCTGCGGATTCGATCTCGTGGTCTTTCGGGATTCCGATCTCGTGATTCGCCATTTCTTCGCCCTCGGTGAAGTCGAATCTAGGCCCTCTGGCTGTGGGAGTCAAGGCCGAGCAGTACGTTTTTTCTTCGCCTGTGGAGGCTACCCGCGTCGCCCCCATCCCTTGTGGTTTTGCCCCTTCCCGGCGCGGGAAACGCCCACCCGAATCCCCTCGAATCGCGCCCACTTCTGGCGTAGACTGCCCCCATGCAGCTGGTCGTGCCCCAGGCTTCGTCCCCGCTTCGCCTCCGCTTCGAGCAGCCCTTGAGCGACGAGGAACTTCTGCGCTTCTGCGCGAAGAACGACGATCTGCGTATCGAACGCGACGCCAATGGAGATCTGATCGTGATGTCGCCGACAGGAAGTGGAACGGGCAGCCGGAACGCGGAATTGAACTTTCAGCTGGCCCTTTGGGCACGCCAGACGAACTCCGGCGTCGTCTTCGACTCCAGCGCCGGCTTCACGCTCCCCGACGGCTCCATGCGCAGCCCGGACGCCGCCTGGATCAGCTGGCCACGCTGGAACGCGCTCACCGAGGCCCAACGCCAGGCCTTCGCGCCCATCTGCCCGGAGTTCCTCGTCGAACTCCGCTCGCCCACCGACGACCTGCCCAAACTACAGAAGAAGATGCAGTCTTGGCTGGCCAACGGTGCCGAACTCGCCTGGCTCATCGACCCCGAGCGCAAGATAGTCGAGATCTACCGCCCCGGCAAGGCCGCCGAGGAGCAGGAAGGTCACACAGCTGCCTACGGCGAAGGTCCGGTGGGCGGCTTTGTGCTGGAGCTGGGAAGGATCTGGGGCTAAACCCCTGATCCGAATACCGAAGATGGTTCAGGTCGACGATCCGATGGATTCGATGGATTCGATGGATTCGATGGATTCGAGGGATTCGAGGGATTCGAGGAGCCGTCCCGGGGAGCGGCGGAGCGATGGAGCTATGAGTCGCCAGGCTCGAGCCGCGCGTTGCGGTAGAACACGGCCCGGCAGTGGTAGCACTCCCACGGGTACCACCCGAATCGGCGCATAAGCGAGTCGATTCTTCCGCGTCGGGAATATCGGCGCGCCTCCTTTCGGCTGCACTTGCAGTGCAGTCGAACCGAAGAAGGGAACAACGTGGAGAGCAGCGCGGCAAAGAGGCCGTACCTCCGCAATGCGCGGGCGATCCGACGCGGCGCCAGCTTGCTGCCTTTCCCTTTTCGCTTGGAAACCGTCCCCAATTCTGGCCCTTCCGCCGGGTTGACGCTCCCGGCACTTGCGGATTTCGCCATCCTAGTCCATACTTAGAGGGTTGTCTGCGCATTTTGCGTCGGCACAGTCGAAACCACGCCCATGCGGAACACCGCATGACCTTCCGGCGGAACCCAGAATTGGGAGCCGATCCGGAAAACACGGGGTGGAAGACGAGGTTGAAAGATGGCTCGTAAGCTTACCAAGAATGTTGCGAAGGCCCGTGCGCTCGTGGAAACACGCCCCTACACGTTGGGCGATGCGATTCCCCTGCTGCAGCAGGTCAAGTTTGCCAAGTTCGATGAGACGGTCGATCTGACCCTCCGCCTTGGCGTTGATACCCGTCACGCTGACCAGATGGTCCGTGGCACGGTGGTTCTTCCTCATGGTCTCGGCGGCAAGTCGAAGATCGTGGCAGTCATCACCTCCGGCGACAAGCTGAAGGAAGCGGAAGCGGCCGGCGCCGAGTTCGTTGGTGGCGAGGACCTCGTTGAGAAGATCCAGAAGGAAGGTTGGACCGACTTCGACGCTCTGATCGCGACCCCCGACATGATGCGTTCCGTCGGCCGTCTGGGTAAGGTGCTCGGCCCCCGTGGCCTGATGCCGAACCCCAAGACCGGCACCGTGACGACCGATGTCGCCGGCGCCATCCGCGAGATCAAGGCCGGTAAGGTTGAGTTCCGCGCTGACAAAACTGCCCTGGTGCACGTTCCGGTTGGAAAGCTCAGCTTCCCGATCGACAAGATTGCCGAGAACGCGATGACCGTGATCAACGCGGTCGTGAAGGCGAAGCCTTCCGCTGCCAAGGGTAAGTACGTCAAGCGCATCATCCTCAGCTCCACGATGGGTCCTGGCATCGAGCTCGAAGCCGCCGTCGCCGAGCAGGCGAGCAAGGCGTAAGACTAGCTGCTGGAGGCTGGCGTTTAGCTTCCAGCCAGTGTGTTGCAGGTTTTCGGTTTGTGCTCCGATGGAGATTCCATCTCTCGAAGCGCCAAAATTAAGCTAAGAGCTAGAAGGCTGGCAGCTAAGAGCTGGCCGTAGCGAAAAGCTAGAAGCTAGAGGCTGTTTTTATGGCAATCAGCAAGGCAAAGAAGAACGAGAAGGTCAAGCTGCTCGCAGCCGAGTTGTCGACCTCCACGACCGCTATCATCGGGACCTTCAAGGGTCTCACCGCATCCAAGGACTTCGACCTCCGCAAGAAGATCCGCGCAGCCGGTGGCCAGTACCACGTGGTCAAGAACAAGCTTGCGGCCATCTCCTCCGAGGGCACCAAGGTTGAGGCCGCTCTGCAGGGCCTCAAGGGCGTCTCCGCCGTGGCTTACACGTCGGGCGATCCCGTCGCTCTCGCGAAGACGTTGTCTGACTGGGTCAAGGAAAACTCGGAGTTCACCTTCAAGCTCGGCATCGTCGACGGCAAGGTGATCACGGTTCCCGAGATCACGGCTCTGGCCAACCTGCCCGGCAAGGAAGAGCTCTTCAGCAAGCTCCTCTTCCTCATCAACTCGCCCGCGCAGCGTCTGGCGACGGTCATCAACGCCACCGGCCGCAACCTGGCCGTTGTCGTCAACCAGGCCGTCGAGCAGGGCAAGCTCCCCGCAGCCTAAGCCTTCAGGTGCAGGCACACAAGTTTTGCCGCTGGGGAACAAGGGGGCGCATGTCTGGCGCAACGGAACCCCAAGGGAACAGGCGGCAGCCAAAGGTCGAGAGATCGAACTTTGGGGAATCATCAGCAGTACGAAAACGAATTCAGTAATACATGGAGAACATCATGGCGGATTTGCAGCAGTTGGAAGATCAGATCGTTAGCCTCAGCCTCCTCGAGGCTTCGGAGTTGGTAAAGAAGCTCGAAGAGCGCCTCGGCGTCTCGGCTGCGGCCGCGACCGTTGCGGTTGGCGGCGGCGGAGCTGCGGCTCCGGCAGCAGCCGTTGAAGAGCAGACCGAGTTCACCGTGATCCTCAAGGAGATCGGCGCGAACAAGATCAACACCATCAAGGCAGTACGCGAAGTCACCGGCCTCGGTCTCAAGGAAGCCAAGGACCTCGTTGAGGCGGCTCCCAAGCCCCTCAAGGAGAATGTCTCGAAGGACGAGGCGGCAACCGTCGCCAAGAAGTTCGACGGCATCGCGGCAGTCGAGATCAAGTAACTTCCTGCTTTGCAGGAAGTTACGGGCAGGCGACCGGCTTCAGCCGGCGCTGGCCGCGGAGTTCCGCGGTGCCCGAAAGACACCGGCTTGCACGCCGAGGTAATTTGCAGTATCCTCTGTGATGGGGATAAAGCTGCAGTTGCCTCGGCGTGCAGCGCCGTTTGTTTGGAATCCTCGACATTGGCAGATTCTCCGGTTTTATAGATCTCAGGCGCAACACGCGGCGACGCGGTCGCCGACATCTTCTAGTATCTTCCGACTCATCCTGGCACTGCGAAGCAGGTTACGGAGTCGGCCATCCTGCGGTTCGAGCGGCGGGTCCGCAGGGTGAAACGTGCGACAAGCGGCAAACTTGAGGCCCCTCGGCAAGGCCTCAAAGGGCGGCGACTATCCAGCGTTTCCTTAGGGAATCAAACTTTTCAACCAGCTTCGCGCTCTCCGGGCATTCGTTCCCGCAGGGCGCTTTCGGCGTCTTCATGCACCCGCATGCATTGAGCCGCTGAACCGCCGGCACACTACCGTCGCGCGGTCGCACGTAACTCCGCCGCCAACGATGTTGTAACAGCTTCCGCCGTGTGAAGAAAGCGGAAGCGAGTCCCAGGTTTGTACCCCGCAGAATGCTTCGCTGGGGAGCAGCACCCTGCGCCATGGGCGCGACCGTCTTCGAGGAGCGGTCGAGCTGAAAGCGGCGCGGCAATGTCCAATGAGAGGGGCCTGGCCGGCCTCTTCTCCCTTCCATCCGATGCACTTGCCATTCCCGGCGGTGCCTCGAAACGTGGAAGGCCTCGAGCCAAGTACCAGGAGAGAGAATGTCACGCCACAATACTCACGATCCCAAGAACGTCCTCCGCTCGGTTCGCCAGCGCCTCGACTTCTCCAAGATCCCGACGAGCATCAAGATCCCGAACCTGATTGAGGTCCAGCGGCGCAGCTACGAGCGCTTCCTGCAGATGGACAAGCTGCCTCAGGAGCGCGAGGACAATGGTCTTCAGTCGGTCTTCACCTCGGTCTTCCCCATTACCGACTTCCGCAACGTCTCCGAACTCGAGTTTGTCGACTACACGATCGGCAACTGGGAGTGCAAGTGCGGCTACCTCAAGGGTCTCAACCACCTCCGCTCGGCCTGCACCAACTGCGGCCACATGGTCATCACGGATCCCTTCCACCCCGGTGATGTCCTCTGCAAGTTCTGCGGAACCTACAACAAGAACACCCCCGACTTCTGCACCAAGTGCGGTGATCCCGTCGGTCTCCAGCTGAAGTACGACCAGGCTGAGTGCGAAGAGCGCGGCATGACCTACTCCGCTCCGCTCAAGGTCACCATCCGCCTCAAGATCTACGACAAGGATCCTGAGACCGGCGTGAAGACCCTGCGCGACATGAAGGAGCAGGAAGTCTTCTTCGGCGATATCCCGCTGATGAGCGCCAACGGCACCTTCATCGTCAACGGCACCGAGCGCGTTATCGTCTCGCAGCTGCACCGTTCGCCCGGCGTCTTCTTCGAGACGGCGAACAACCGCACCTACTTCCTCGGCAAGATCATTCCGTACCGCGGCAGCTGGGTGGAGTTCGAATACGACCAGAAGAACACCCTCTACGTCCGCATCGATCGCAAGCGCAAGTTCCTCGGAACGATCTTCCTGCGCGCGCTCGGCCTGCGTACAGACGAGGAGATCCTCAAGACCTTCTACACGGTCGACACCATCAAGGTGGCGGACGCGAAGCTGCACTGGACTGTGGCCCCCGAGGGTGTGCATACCAACCTCGTCGGCACCCGTGCGACCTCGTCGATCTCCAACGGCAAGGAAGAGATCGTCGCCAGCGGCAAGAAGATCGGCAACAACGCGATGAAGAATATCCGCGCTGCTGCCATCGCCTCCGTTGAAGTTGAGACCTCCGAGTTCGACGGCGCCATGACGGCCTCCGAAGTGGTCGACATGTCCACCGGCGAGCTGCTCTACGAGGCCAACCAGGAGCTCACCGCCGACAAGCTGCACAAGATCCAGCAGTCCGGCGTCACCAGCTTCGAGGTCTTCTTCCCCGACCGCGACGACGTAGGCAACATCATTGCGAACACCCTTCGCCGCGACTCCGTGCGCAAGCCCGAAGAAGCGCTGATCGAGATCTACCGCAAGCTCCGTCCGGGCGACCCACCGACGCTCGACACCGCGACCGCGCTCTTCGAAGGCATGTTCTTCGATCCGCGCAAGTACGACTTCTCGCGCGTCGGACGTCTCAAGTTCAACATCAAGCTGTACGAAAAGGGCGAGCACACCTCGCTCGATCACCGTACGCTCACGCCTGAGGACTTCTACGGCACCATCCGTTACCTCCTCAAGCTGCGCAAGAACATCGGTCAGGTCGACGACATCGATCACCTTGGCAACCGCCGCGTCCGCGCGGTCGGCGAACTCATGGAGAACCAGTTCCGCATCGGCTTGGTTCGCATGGAGCGCGCGATCAAGGAAAAGATGTCCGTCTACCAGGAGATGTCGACGGCCATGCCGCACGACCTCATCAACGCCAAGCCTGTCATGGCCGCCATCCGCGAGTTCTTCGGTTCGTCGCAGCTCTCGCAGTTCATGGATCAGACCAACCCTCTCTCGGAGATCACGCACAAGCGCCGCCTCTCGGCCCTTGGGCCTGGTGGTCTGTCGCGTGAGCGTGCCGGCTTCGAAGTGCGAGACGTGCATCCGACCCACTACGGTCGTATCTGCCCGATCGAGACGCCGGAAGGTCCGAACATCGGTCTGATCTCGTCGCTGTCGTGCTTCGCACGCATCAACGAGTACGGCTTCATCGAGTCGCCCTACCGCAAGGTCAAGGACGGCCAGGTGCTGGACTACGTCTCCATCTCCAACGCCGGTGAGAGCGGTTTGCGCCAGGGCGATGTCCTCGAGGTTCACGAGTGGCACAAGCTCAACGCGCAGCTGGTCAAGGATGGCAAGCGCACGGTCGATGTCGAGCCGTTCAGCTTCTACCTCTCCGCGTGGGAAGAGGATCGCCACACCATCGCGCAGGCCAACGTCGTTCTCGATGCGGAACTCCGCCTCGCTGAGGACCTGGTCAATGCACGTAAGGCCGGCAACTTCGTCCTGGTGCCCAAGGCTGAGGTCGACTACGTCGACGTCTCGCCAAAGCAGCTGGTCTCGGTCGCCGCTTCGCTCGTACCGTTCCTCGAGCATGACGACGCGAACCGCGCCCTGATGGGAGCGAACATGCAGCGCCAGTCGGTGCCGCTGCTCGTCTCCGAGGCCCCGTTTGTCGGTACCGGTATGGAGGGCGTCACCGCCCGCGACTCCGGCGCCGTCATCCTGGCCAAGCGTAACGGCATCATCGATTCGGTCGACTCCGAGCGCATCATCGTGCGCGTCGAAGGCGAGCACCACCCCACGCAGCTGTCGCGTGAGGTCGGTTCCGATATCTACCAGCTCACGAAGTTCAAGCGCTCCAACCAGAACACCTGCATCAACCAGAAGCCGATCGTCCGCAAGGGTGACCGCGTTCTCAAGGGACAGGTACTGGCGGACGGTCCTTGCACGGAGCAGGGCGAGCTTGGTCTCGGCCGCAACGTGCTCGTAGCCTTCATGCCCTGGCGCGGTTACAACTTCGAGGACGCGATCCTCATCTCGGAAAAGCTGGTCCGCGAGGACTACTACACCTCGATCCATATCGAGGAGTTCGAGATCGAAGCCCGCGACACGAAGCTGGGACCGGAAGAGATCACCCGCGACATCCCGAACGTCTCGGAGCACGCGCTCCGCGACCTCGACGAGTCGGGCATCATCCGCATCGGCGCCAAGATCGGCCACAACGACATCCTCGTGGGCAAGGTAACGCCGAAGGGCGAAACCCAGCTCACGCCGGAAGAGAAGCTGCTCCGCGCCATCTTCGGTGAAAAGGCCGGCGACGTTCGCGATGCTTCGCTGACGTGCCCTCCGGGCATCGAAGGCACCGTCGTTGACGTTCGCATCTTCAGCCGCAAGGGCCAGGAGAAGGACGCCCGTGCGCTCCAGATCGAGCAGGAGATGGTCGAGAAGCTCGAGCGTAACCTTGCGGACGAAATCCGCATTCTTACCGACGAGCGTCTCAAGCGTCTCGAGGGAATCCTTGGCGACAAGGAAGTCCTCGCCGACCTGCACGACGAGCGCACCAACAAGAAGCTGCTCTCCAAGGGCGACATTCTCACCCGCGACATGATCGAGCTGATCTCGACCCGCAACCTGAAGCGTATTCGCTACGCCGACAAGGACCCGCGCGTCAACGAGCAGATCGATGAGATCGAGGAGATGACCTCGCGCCAGATTGACGTCTTGCGCAAGATCACCAACGAGAAGATCGGCAAGATGCAGAAGGGCGACGAACTCGCTCCCGGCGTCATCAAGATGGTCAAGGTCTACATCGCCATGAAGCGCAAGCTTTCGGTCGGTGACAAGATGGCCGGCCGTCACGGTAACAAGGGTGTGATCGCTCGCATCCTGCCGGAAGAGGACATGCCGTACCTTCCCGATGGCACCCCCGTTGAGATCGTGCTCAATCCCCTCGGCGTGCCTTCGCGTATGAATGTCGGTCAGATCCTTGAGACGCACCTTGGCTGGGCTGCACACGAGCTCGGTCGCAAGGTGGCAGAGCTCGCGTCGCAGCACCAGGAAGCTGGTGAGGTTCGCGAGATCTTCAAGCGCGAGTTCAAGGGCACGGCAGCTCTGCACCAGCTGCTCGCACTCGATGACCAGCAGACTCTCCGCGTAGCGGCGGGTATGGCCTCGGGCATCTGGTTCGGCACGGCAGTGTTCGATGGCGCGCAGGAGTACGAGATCAAGGCCCTGCTCGCAGCGGCTGGACTCCCGTCCTCCGGCAAGACCCTGCTCAACGACGGCATGACCGGCGAACCGTTCGAACAGCCTGTCACCGTGGGCTACATCTACATGCTCAAGCTCTCGCATCTGGTCGACGACAAGATCCACGCTCGCTCGATCGGACCGTACTCCCTCATCACGCAGCAGCCGCTGGGTGGTAAGGCGCAGTTCGGTGGCCAGCGCTTCGGTGAGATGGAAGTCTGGGCGCTCGAAGCGTACGGCGCTGCGTACATCCTGCAGGAGCTGCTCACCGCGAAGTCTGACGATGTGTTCGGCCGTACGAAGATCTACGAGGCCATCGTCAAGGGTGAAGCTGCCATCGAGCCGGGCGTACCTGAGTCGTTCAACGTCCTTATCCGCGAGCTGCAGTCGCTCTGCCTCGACGTCGAGCTCGTGAAGAAGACCGGCAACGAAGCGGAAGAGAACACGGTGCCCGAACTGGCCGTAGCCGACTAACTACCAGCTGTTAGCCGTTAGCTCCTGGCTTCTAGCAATGCGTACAGAAGCGAAGGGCTAACGGCTCCAGCAACAAGTTCAGAACCAAGCGGCCGCGATGAGCCGGAAAGCAATCATCGCCGTACCACCTACAACTGAAGACAAAAACGCAAGAGATCCAGATGTGCGGTAAAGCGATGCGCCGAAAGTCATCGCGGGAACACCAACCGCAGCGCCTCTAGCTAAGAGCCAAGAGCTAACAGCTAAGAGCTTGCCTGCCGCAACGGAGACAAACACATGTTCCGCTCCAGCCCGTTTGAAATGGCCGGTCCGATCACGGACTTCGACTCCATTAAGATTCAGCTCGCCTCGCCCGAGAAGATCCGCTCGTGGTCGCATGGCGAGGTCACCAAGCCCGAGACCATCAACTACCGCACGTTCAAGCCCGAACGCGATGGCCTGTTCTGCGCGCGCATCTTTGGACCCATCACCGACTGGGAGTGCCTCTGCGGCAAGTACAAGCGCATGAAGCACCGCGGCGTGATCTGCGACAAGTGCGGCGTCGAAGTCACGCTGTCCAAGGTCCGTCGTGAGCGCCTCGGACACATCGAGCTGGCTTCGCCCTGCTCGCACGTCTGGTTCTTCAAGGGCCTGCCTTCGCGTATCGGCCACCTGCTCGACATCTCGCTCCGTGAGCTCGAAGCTGTCCTTTACTTCGAGTCCTACGTCGTCGTCGATCCAGGCGACGCGCCCGTCAAGGAGCGCGAGGTCATCAAGGACGAGAATCGCTTCCGCGAGCTCGACCAGCAGTACCGCCCCTCCGGCTTCAAGGCCATGATGGGCGCCGAGGCCATCAAGGAGCTCCTCAAGCGCGTTGAAATCGTAGAACTCGGTATCGAGCTCCGCGAGCGCATGAAGACCGAGACCTCGCTGCAGAAGAAGCTCAAGTACGCCAAGCGTCTCAAGGTCGTTGAGGCCTTCCGCCGCTCGGATAACAAGCCCCAGTGGATGATCCTCGACGTGATCCCGGTGATCCCGCCTGAGCTTCGCCCGCTCGTGCCGCTGGACGGTGGCCGCTTCGCGACGTCGGATCTCAACGATCTCTATCGCCGCGTGATCAACCGTAACAATCGCCTCAAGAAGCTCATGGATCTCCATGCGCCTGAGGTCATCGTTCGTAACGAAAAGCGCATGCTGCAGGAGGCCGTCGACGCTCTGTTCGACAACGGCCGCCGTGGCCGCGTCCTTCGTGGCGCCAACAACCGTCCGCTCAAGTCGCTCTCGGACACCCTCAAGGGCAAGCAGGGCCGCTTCCGTCAGAACCTGCTCGGCAAGCGCGTCGACTACTCCGGCCGTTCGGTCATCGTCGTTGGTCCGGAGCTCAAGCTCCACCAGTGCGGTCTCCCCAAGAAGATGGCGCTCGAGCTCTTCAAGCCCTTCATCTATCACCGTCTGGAGCAGACGGGCCACTGCACCACCATCAAGCAGGCCAAGGAAATGGTGGAGATGCAGGACCCCATCGTCTGGGACATCCTGGAAGAGGTCATCAAGGATCATCCGGTCCTGCTGAACCGCGCCCCGACCCTGCACCGTCTCGGCATCCAGGCCTTCGAGCCCGTCCTCGTCGAGGGCAAGGCCATCAAGATCCACCCGCTCGTCTGCACGGCGTTCAACGCCGACTTCGACGGCGACCAGATGGCTGTGCACATTCCGCTCTCGCCGGAAGCGCAGATCGAAGCTTCGGTCCTCATGCTGGCTTCGCACAACATCCTGTCCCCGGCATCCGGTCAGCCCATCACGGTGCCGACGCAGGATCTCGTGCTTGGTCTCTACTACCTGACCAAGTCCAAGGTGGGCGCCAAGGGTGAAGGCCGTGTCTTCGCCAACATCGACGAAGTCCTGATGGCCCTCGAAGCCAAGCAGGTCGAGACGCTCACGCCTATCCGTCTGCGCTACACCGGCGCTGTGCTGGATATGACCGTCGCGTACGACGATCAGGACATCAACCACACCGAGGCAGTCGCCTTCGACAAGCAGTACATCAATACCACCGTGGGCCGCGCCATCCTCAACGATGCGCTCCCCGAAGGTGTGCCGTACATCAACGGCCTGCTCAAGAAGAAGGGCATCGGCCAGCTCGTCAACTACATCTACCTGAACCTCGGCCTCGAGACCACGGTCAAGATGCTCGACCGCATCAAGGAACTGGGCTTCCAGTACGCGACGCGCTCGGGTCTCTCCGTCGGTCTCGACGACATGGTCATCCCGGACTCGAAGTACGAGGTCGTGCGTGACGCCGAAAAGCAGGTCATCACCCTGCAGCAGCAGTATCTCGATGGCTCGATCACCAACCTGGAGCGCTCCAACAAGGTCACCCAGATGTGGTCCAACGTCACCGAGCGTGTTGCGGACGAGATGTTCAACAACATGAAGCGGGCCGACAAGGAAGGCTCCATGAACCCGATCTACATCATGGCGGACTCGGGCGCTCGTGGTTCCAAGCAGCAGATCCGTCAGCTCTCGGGTATGCGCGGACTGATGGCCAAGCCTTCGGGCGAGATCATCGAGACCCCCATCACGGCGAACTTCCGTGAAGGTCTCACCGTGCTGCAGTACTTTATCTCGACGCACGGTGCGCGTAAGGGTCTGGCCGATACCGCTCTCAAGACCGCGGACTCGGGTTACCTCACCCGCCGTCTCGTCGACGTGGCGCAGGACGTGATCATCTCCGAGCACGATTGCGGCACGGTTGAAGGCATCTACGTCATGCCCATCATCGAAGCCGGTGAGACCATCGAGCCCCTGCGCGACCGCATCATCGGCCGCGTCTCGCTCGAGAAGCTCAAGGACTTCGAAGGCAAGACCATCGTCGAGATCAACGATGAGATCGACGAAGACAAGGCCTCCGCTGTTCAGGCCGCAGGCATCGAGCGCGTCAAGATCCGCTCCGTGCTCACCTGCGAGTCCAAGCGCGGCTGCTGCGTCCTCTGCTATGGCCGTAACCTCGGCTCCGGCAAGATGGTCGAGCTTGGCGAGGCTGTCGGCGTCATCGCCGCGCAGTCCATCGGTGAGCCTGGTACCCAGCTCACGATGCGTACCTTCCACGTCGGTGGAACCGCATCGCGTTCCGCGGATGCCTCGCACCTCGAAGCCAAGAACAACGGCAAGGTGCACTTCATCAACCTCGTCACCGTCCGCTCCAAGGAAGGTGGTCTGGTTGCCTTCAACCGCTCCGGCTCTATCGCCATCATCGATAGCAAGGGCCGCGAGAAGGAGCGCTACGCGATCGTTTACGGCGCGAAGCTGAAGGTCGAAGACGGTCAGCAGGTCAAGCTCGGCGATCTCCTCGGCGAGTGGGACCCCTACACCTTCTCGATCCTCACCGAGATTGCAGGTACCGTGAAGTTCAAGGACCTGCAGGAAGGCGTCACCCTGCACGAAGAGATCGACGAGGTCACCGGCCTCTCCCGTCTCGTCGTTGCGGATTCGCCTGACGAGAAGCGCCAGCCGGCCATCCTCGTCCACTCGGGCAAGGGAACCCAGAAGCGCTACCTCATGCCGAGCCGCGCCCACCTCATGGTGGTCGATGGCGACGAAGTCCACCCGGGCGACGTCCTCGCGAAGATTCCTCGCGAGACCACGCGTACCAAGGACATCACCGGCGGTCTGCCGCGAGTCGTCGAGCTCTTCGAGGCCCGCAAGCCCCGTGATCCGGCGATCATCTCCAAGATCGACGGCGTCGTTCGCTTCGGCGATGTCGCCAAGGGTCAGCGTAAGGTGTACGTCACCGCGGACAACGGCAACGAGGAAGAGTACTCGGTACCGCGCGGTGTCTACGTCAACGTCCAGGAAGGCGAGCGCGTTCGCGCCGGCGATGCCCTCATCGACGGTCCGCGCAACCCGCACGACATCCTCGAGGTCCTCGGCGAACGCGAGCTGCAGATGTACCTGGTCAACGAAATCCAGGAAGTCTACCGCTTGCAGGGCGTGTCCATCTCGGACAAGCACATCGAGACCATCGTGCGGCAGATGCTCCGCTGGGTGAAGGTCGAAGAAGTCGGCGACACCAACTTCCTGCTCGAGCAGCAGGTGGATCGCTTCCGCTTCAACGCCGAAAACCAGCGCGTCCTCATGGATGGCGGACGTCCCGCCATCGGCCGCCCGCTGCTCCTCGGCATCACCAAGGCGTCGCTCTCGACCGATAGCTTCATCTCGGCCGCCAGCTTCCAGGAGACCACCCGCGTCCTCACCGAAGCGTCCATCAACGGCGCGGTGGATACGCTCCGTGGCCTCAAGGAAAACGTCATCGTAGGCCGCCTGATCCCCGCCGGTACCGGCATGGAGTACTACCGCAACGTCCAGCTCTCCCCAGAGCTCGAAGAAGCGGCAGCCCAGGTCCAGCAGGAAGTCACCGCAGCCATCGAAGCCGAAGAGCGCGAGCTCGAACAGATGCGCATGGAAGGCGAACAGGAAGAACTCGCCGCCGAATAACTCCTGGGCGGAGCGCCACACGCGCTCCGCGCCAAGACCAAACAAAGAAGGGCAGGGCAAACGCCCTGCCCTTCTTTTTGCCTACTCTCGAGGCGTTATCATCCTGGCTCTTAGCGGTGGGGAAGGGGCAGTAGCGAACTGGGAACCAACACAAACACAAAGGGCGGACTCGAGAGAGTCCGCCCTTTGTTGTCTCAGGGAGTGCAGCAGCTCAAACGCAGTCAGCGCGCCCTTCGCCGCTCTTTGAAGCAACTCTCAGCAAGCGTTGCTCAGCATGGCTTTCATCAGGTTGGGATCGAGGCAGGACTCCGCTATTTGCCGGCAAGCACCTTCGTACCTTCGTGCGGGCTTCCCTTGCCGATGTAGCCAATGGCGCCAGGTGTCTTCGCGACGTACTCGACCACAGCAGCGTCGCTGTCGAAGGACTTTGGCATCGTGGCCTGTCCCGAGAACACCAGGGAGCGCCAGCTTGCCATGAACGCTGCATCCGACTTGCCGATGTAGGCCGCCAGGAACTCGTCGTTCGCGGCGCCCGACTTCAACAGGACCGGAGTCACGTGCGATCCGCCCAGCGAAGAAGACGCCCCGGTGAAGATGTCCTTCAGGTCGCCCTTCGAGGCCTCGGAGGCCTTGACGCTGGGGTTAGCGATGATGAGCTGGGCATGAGCCTGGCTCACAAAGAACATGGCCGCGGCCACGGAGAGGAAGATCAGGAATCGCTTGTGCATTTTGATTCTCCTTTCGCGCAGCTAGAAGCTGACGCCGACTTTGAGGATGGTGAGTTTCGTGTTGGGCTTCAATCCACCCGGGTTCAGGGCCGTGTCGTAGCTTTGGTTGGTTCCCTCGATGAAGTGCTGCTCGGCCTTCGCATAGAGGTACTGGTTGAAGTCGTACCGGCCAGAGATCGCCCAGTCCTTGGAGTAGCGCGCTGGTCCCAGAGCCGCTTGATGATCTACAAGCTGGCTGTCATAAACGCCGGCCGTAAGTTTGTCTGTCACCTTGTAGCTGGCCATCGCATACCACGAATGGTCGTCCAGCCGGATTGGCTCGGCAGGAAGCCCAGTAAAGTTGATCGAACCGTTCACGGGCAGCCGGGAGAACTCTCCTGCGACCATCAGTTTGTCCTTCTCATAGCGGCCGAAGAAGCTGGGAGTGTTGAGCGGCTTGATCACTTCTGTGCCCGACAGAGCACCACCACCGGCGGTCACTGCGGAGTTCCACTGGTTGTCCTTGCCATCGGATGCGCCGATCATCAGACCGCGCAGCGGCGTGATCCAGTGGAGCGCAGCACCGTAGGTCACACCACTTAGACCGTTCGGCAGGTTCAGGCCGGATTCTTTCTGGCTGACAAAGTAGCCGTCGTCGGCGCCGAGCACTCTCTCTCCGCCCCAACCGCGATACTCCAGCTTGCCGAATCCAGGCGCCAGCTTGATCGTGCCATACGCGACACCACCATAGTGCGACAACAGAGAGTTACGGCTGGTGATGGGATACACGCTCTGGGGCAGCAAGGACCACAGGTAGGAAGGATCGATATCCTGCGTCTCATTGAAGAGGCCGGAGGGCGTCTTTACCTTGCCAAAGCGCACGCCGAAGCGGTCGTCGGCCTTGTAGTCGGCCATGGCGTAATCGAGCGTGATGGCGTTGCCAAAGTTGCCCAGCAGGAAGTAACGACCCTGAATCGCGACCCGCAGCTTCGGGGTCGGCTGCGCGCTGATGTTGAGAACGGCTTCCGTCCACGCCGGGCTGCCATCGCTCGAGCTGGTCGTAAAGATGTTGTTGTTCGTGGTGTACAGGAAGCCTTCAGTCGCATACCCGTGGAACTGAATGTTGAGGTCGTCAAGGCTCTGAGCTCTGACAGCGGTAGTGGCAGCTGCGATCAGAGCGAGCGTGGCTACTAGGATTCGTTTCATGGTTTCTCCTTGAAAGGTGTGGCGACTGTTCCTGGAAGAATCGCGCTGCAGTCTTTACTGCATGCACGCCTCCCAGGTGGAGGGCATCTGCTTGCTTCCGTCTCCGCCCTCCAGGGAGCAGACCGGAGATTTCGTCCGACTTCGGCACGGGACCGAGAGGCATGTGCGCTGGATCAGCGCACAGAAACCTTCGGGAGCTCTGCATCGTGGTGCCTGATCGCTGGCTGTTCCGAGATGAAAGGGAGAGTTTCCGGAGCGGCGAGAGCACGAAGCCTCGTTGTACCGGTGTTCCGTTTTCACTCGTTGCTCGAGCCCTATCGGTTCTGCAGGACAGCGGGCTCGGGAATGCATTGGAATCGGACATACCCTTGGACCTTTGGGTCAATCCGCGCAAGTTGGCTCACGTTTCTCTCTCCAGCGCCGATAGGCATGACACAGAAGGCTCTGGCCATACGGAGATCGTCCCAACGAAGGCCCGCGCCTTTGCACACGTCACAGAGCTCGGCGACGTCCGAAAATCCTCAGGCTTTCATTCAGGTGAACGATGAATCATTTAGGAATTCGCGGCAAACTGCTGCTTAGTGTTGGCGCCTTGGCGACCGGATATCTTCTGTTCTTCGCTCTGGTGCAATGGACCTCCAGCACCACCGAGACGCATCTCTCGACCGTCTCCTCCTCCATCTATCCAGCGGCCCTGGCGCTGAACCACGCGCAGACCGACTTCCAGGGAGTGAAGAAGGACTATAAGGACGCCGTTCTTCTCCAGGACAAGGCCGCATTGGAGACAGCCGACAAGGATGCCGCGACCGTGGTCGAGCAGCTCTCTACGGCCAGCGAAAAGATCGCCTTCGATCCCGCTCTGCATCAACAGGTCGAAGCTGCGCTCGAAAGCTTCAAGGGCCTGCACGAGCGCTCGAAGACCGCCTACACCGTGATGGTGACGACTCCGGATGCGATGACGGCAGAGACGCAATCCACCCTCGCCTCCCTGACCGACGACAACAAGAAAATGGAGCAGAGCCTCGTTGATCTGAGTGACAGCATCGGCAACAAGGCATTCAACTCTGAGTTTGCGGCGGTTGCATCGTCGAACTCACGTCAACGCTTCTTGGCATTCGCATTGTTTCTGGTCGCAGCTGGGTTTGGCGCTCTGGTCGTGCTGATGATGGAAAAGCAGGTGTCCTCTCCTCTTCGCGATCTGGCCGACAGGCTGGCCGATGGCGCGAAACAGGTAGCTCAGTCGGCGGCGCAGGTCTCTGGATCGGGCATGACCCTGGCCCAGGGAGCGTCGACGCAGGCAGCCTCACTCGAAGAGACCAGCGCATCGTCACAGCAGATCAGCGCTATGGCTGAACGAAGCGCCGCCGATTGCCACTCCACAGCAGAACTTGTTACCGCATCCCAGGACAAGTTCACCGACGTGAACAAGTCTCTGGCCCAACTCGTCGGCGCCATGGACGAAATTCGGGTTTCAAGCGACAAAGTCTCCAAGATCATCAAGGTCATCGACGAGATCGCATTCAAGACCAATATCCTCGCTCTCAATGCCGCGGTCGAAGCGGCCCGCGCGGGAGAGGCGGGCGCCGGCTTCGCCGTCGTCGCCGAAGAGGTTCGCAACCTCGCAGGCAAATGCGCTGAGGCCGCCAACGATTCGTCCGCCATTGTGGCCGAGTCTCTTCAGCGCTCCAACGAAGGCAAGACCCGCCTCGACGGTGTATCCGTGTCGATCCAGGCCGTCACTGCCGAGTCGGTCAAGGTCAAGTCTCTCGTCGATCAGATCAATGTAGCCAGCGTCGAGCAGACTCGTGGCATCACTCAGATCGCCCGCTCGATCGTGCAGATGGAGCGTGTGACGCAAGCCTCGGCATCGACCGCGGAGGAAAGTGCCGCCGCGGCCGAGCAGTTGACCGCGCAATCCAACGTACTCAACGAAATTGTCAGCAGCCTGGTCCTGGTCATCGGTGGCAAGGCCGCCTGAGAACAGGCGACCGATCCTGCGAATCATCGCCTGGAAGGACAGGTCGTGAGCGACGACGCAGTGATGCTCCACCAATCGGCGCCCCGCAAGGGGCGCCGATTGATTTCTGTCGGAAATATGCGGAGCGCCCTGCCCACTGCCGTCCCGTTCGAAAGATCCCAAAGCACATGGCATGGACGCCGTCGAGCACTCGCTGCTCACCCTCGTCCAGTGGCGGTGCGATCTGCTTGCTCCCTCATCCGTACGCGCGATTGCGCCACGTCGCCAGGTGCCATCGGTCGGGATATTCTCCTGTACTGACCGTCCGAATTGGAGCAAGTCTCCGGTCCTCGCTTGACGGCGCACCCGCGTCCCGATTCGGAGACGTCGTCACCACCCACGGTGCACCAATCTCGTCCACCGCCCGTTAACAGCTATCTGGCTGCCGATAGATCTTTCGCACGCTCGATTCCTTCGAGTGGGAGGTGTGGCATGTTTGAAGGTCGTTGGTTCTCTCTGTCCCTGTATCTCGCGGCAGACCGTCGCATTGATGCGGTCGAGTACTCGCTGCTCGGCGTGAGCCTGGTGGGCGCGGTTGTGGCCACGCTGCACGTCTGTGGCATCGGTGCACCGCAGTTACTGGCCCTGCTTTTCGCGCGCTAGATTGCGGGCGCGCGCGTCGCTCCATCGAAGTTGGCATAGTTCCGTGCTCCGCTGGCTACAATGGAATAGGCAGACGTACGATACGTTACGTCGCGACACTCCCTTGCGCCCCCGGACAAATTCAGAGCTCCGGAGCTATCTCCCCTAGTTCGAAGACTTTGCGCAAAAGGGGGGGAGGGGTACCCATGCCGCGGGCACTTTGATATCACCTCCAGAAGTGTCACCCTCCGATCCTTCGGGGCATGACCATTCGTCCCCTGTGGCCCGTAGGTGGCATATCCTCGCTGTCACCATTGGGCTAATCTCGGTTGAAATCGCTGCAACCCCTGGCCGATAGTGGGGGGAGAAGCCAAACTAGGCTCGGAGATGGGGGAGACGATGATGCTTTGGGCCGCACCACTGCTGTTCCGCTTCTTGGTAGAGGAGAACGGTCAGGATCTCGTGGAGTATGCGCTCGTCGCAGGCTGCATTGGACTTGCCGCAATTGCCTCTCTCAAGATCCTTACGAACGGCATCAGCAACGTCTTCTCGGGCGTTGGTTCCACATTGACTTCTGCCACCTAAGACACGGCTGGATCGCTCCTTGCGAGCATCCAACGCGAGAGAATGCCTCTCGTGCACGCCGTTCTGCTTGCTATCGTTGCGTTGAGCCTCCTGCTCATGCTCTGGCGTCCTCGTGACTGGCCGGAGGCATGGTGGGTCTGCGGCGGAGCTCTGTCGCTGGTCGTCCTGCGTCTTGTGCCGGTCCGCTCTGCTGGTCATGCGGTCGCGGAAGGCACCGACGTCTATCTCTTCCTCACCGGAATGATGCTGCTCTCCGGCCTGGCTCGCGAGCAGGGTGTCTTTGACTGGGTCGCTTCCGTAGCGGTGCGTCGTGCCCGGGGAAGCTCGGCGAGCCTCTTCCTGCTGCTCTATGTCGCCGGCACGATTGTCACCATCTGCATGTCGAACGACGCCACTGCAGTCGTGCTGACTCCCGCCGTGCTGGCCGCCGCACGCAGAGCAAAGGCCCAGCCCTTGCCGCTCCTCTTCGTCTGCGCCATGATCGCAAACGCCGCCTCGTTCGTGCTTCCTATATCGAACCCGGCCAACCTGGTCGTCTTCCGCGGCGCCATGCCCTCACTGAGCCGCTGGCTCGCCGCGTTTGCAGTTCCTTCGCTGCTTTCAATCCTGGCTACCTACCTGGTGCTGCGGTGGTACTTCCGCAAGGACCTGCAGCAGCCCATCGAGCCAGAGCGCGAAGCGCATCAGTTGACCGCAACCGGAAAGATCGTGACGGCTGGGCTCGGAGTGGTCGTGCTTGTGCTGCTCGCGGCCTCCGCGTTCAGGATCGATCTCGGCCTGCCCACGTGCGTCGCGGCAATCGTCGTGGCTCTCGTCGTGTCCGCGCGCGCCCGGCAGAACCCCGTCCTTCTCCTGCGAGAGGTGAGCTGGACAACCCTGCTACTGGTCGCCGGGCTATTCGTGATGGTGCAGGCCGTCGAGTCCATCGGTGCGCTGCAGCTGACGGGCCGATGGCTTGCATGGTGTGCGCATCTGGCCCCTGCAACCGGAGCGGCGGTGGTTGGCTTCGCGGTCGGCGTTGGCAACAACCTGCTGAACAATCTCCCGCTGGGATTGCTCGCCGGCGCCACGGTCGCTGCGACTCATACGCACGGGCTGCTGGCGAACGCAGTACTGATCGGTGTGGACCTGGGCCCGAATCTATCCGTGACGGGGTCGCTCGCGACGATCCTCTGGCTGCTGGCGCTCCGTCGCGAAAAGCTCAACGTCAGCGCGTGGGACTTCTTCAAGGTCGGCGCTCTCGCCATGCCGGTGGCGCTGGCTGCTGCTCTCGGCGGGCTGGTTGCGATGAACGCCATAGGACATTGACCGCGGGAGAATCTCGTCTCTCGAATTGCGGAATTCGCCGCTACACTCTTCGCATGCGCAGATTTTCAGCGAAGGAGACGGAGTGGCTCCTCGAACTCGATGGCATTGAGCTGGCGAACTTCTGGCCGCGCGCCTTTGCCTTCGTCATCGATTGGATGATCGTCGGTATCCTGCTGAGCACCGTCGCAACGGCAGGGTTTGCGACGTGGCTGGGCATCCGCCACCTCCAGGGCAAGCCGACGCCTGACTTCATGCAGATGGCCACGGAGAGCTCTGGAAAGCTTCACACCACGGTCGAGAAGGCCGACGCGAAGCAAGGCTTCCACTTCAACATTGGCCCAGGCAAGTCGCCGAACGGCGAGGAGGCCCATGGGCCGCTCGAACAGGCGCTGGAGGTCGTGAACGACATCGTCGTGCCAGTGCTGTACTTCGGCGTGCTGCTATGGAAGGGACATGGGCGCACCCCCGGCAAACGGCTGATGAATATCCGCGTGATGTCCATCGCGCATCGGCACCTGAGCTTCTGGCACTCGGTGGAGCGAGCACTGGGCTACGGCGCGGCTGCTCTCGAAGGTGGCTTCGGCTTCGTGCAGTTCTTCCTCCACCCATACCGCCGCTGTGCGCAGGACCGGCTCGCCGAGACCATCGTCGTCACCGAGCGGAGTTATCAGGACCTTCAGCATCGCCTGTCGCATCCGCTGATTCCGGATGAAAAGTGAAAGTGGTTAAAGCCGAAGGCGCCAAAGACTTTCGTCTCTGGCGCCCTCTCGTTGACCGCTGGACAGTGATGTCCGAGATCCGGTTCGTTGGCAGCTCCCGTGATGTCGTGCGAGTTGGACTTGCGTCCTTCGCTCGGCTCATGGGCGCTCCGCTGATTCACACGGCCTGGTGCGCGCCAGGGAGGTGAATCGTGCAGCCTGCCTGCTCCGGGCGTCGGGCTGGACTTGCGTCCGCCTTCGTCTCCTCGGCTTGCACACTGCTGGAGCCTTTGCTCGCTGTTCCGCAGTCCTCGCGGCTTGCGCTTTGAGTCTGCGGCCATAGGACCTGCGTTCTGCTTCGAGCTCCGTCGTCCGGCTTGCGCCTCGCTCCTTCGCTCTCCGCTGCGTGCCTTCGATTCTTGATCGCCGGACTTTCACCCTGCGCTCTCGTCTCTCCGTCCGCCCCGCTCGCTCTCCGTCGGCTCGGGTTCAGCTTTCGCCTTGCCGTCGCTTTGACCTCAAGCGTTCCCCTGGCTTCCCGCGTGTCCTGGCCCGACGGCCACTTCCCGCGTTCCGCTGCAACGATGTCCTTCGTGCTCCCGTCGCCTGCGACCGTCGCCGCCTGCTTCGGGCTCCTCGGGCTGTCCGCTGGCCTCGTTGCTCCGGCTTTCGCCTTCGCTCCCCAGCTGCGCTTCGAACCTCTGGTCTTCCGGCTGCCTTCGCTCTCGCGTTAGCCTCCGTCGCTCTCGGAACCTACGCCCCCTGTGCTGGTGGTCTGATCGGAATCAGGCTCCCAGCACAAGAGGCGCGCCTTCGAACTAACCTGCGTTCATCGCCATTCGCTACGCAGCCGGACGTGCTCGAGAGGCCGCATAAAGCGCTTGCGCACCGTACGTTGCATCCCTGGCGATCCCGGCTGATTTCGCGTTCGGCTAACTGCCCGCTCATCAGTTGACGGAACATTACTCCTGCACTTGCCTGTGCGCACAATTGCAAAACTCGTCTCTTCTGTGGAAGGTCCACAGGCGACTTAGTCTAGATTCACAAGTTGGCACTTTGCCTTGTTACAGGGAGCCTTGCGCTTCGGCCTCCTGCAGCAAGGCGTGCAGATCGAGCGCGCGAGTAAACATCGTGAGTTCCCCGTTGGAGTCCTTCGGCCAATCGGCCTGTGGGCGATCCCAATAGAGCTCGATCCCGTTGTCGTCCGGGTCGCGCAGATAGAGTGCCTCTGAGACTCCGTGGTCGGCCGCGCCCTCCAGCTTGACGCCGTGGTCGATCAAGCGGCGCAGAGCGACGCCCAGCGAGGCTCGAGTTGGATAGAGCACGGCGAGGTGATAGAGGCCGGTCGATCCGGCGGCGGGAGGCTTGCCGCCGAGGCTCTCCCAGGTGTTGAGCCCGATGTGGTGATGGTAGCCACCGGCAGACAGAAAGGCAGCCTGCGTGCCGTAGCGCAGCGTCAGGTCAAAGCCGAGCACTTCCTGGTAGAAGGCGAGGGCGCGATCGAGATTCGAGACACGAAGATGAACGTGGCCGATCCGGACATCGGGAGGAAGCGTTGAGTTCGTCACGTAGATGGGATGTTTGGTGTGCTCCATGCGATCCGAGCGAGAGCGATGAACAGAAACGCTACGTATGCCGATGTATCTCGATTGGGCGCTGTGGCATGCCCACGATGGAGTCGCTACAGCACGGTAGGAGCACGCCTCTGCCGCCGATGGGTCATTGTTGAAAGTGATATCAAAAGATACGGTGGTAATACGATCCATTTGCCGCACGGCGCGAATGGGGTTCGCAACGCCGGATCTAAGGACAAAGACAATGATGGAGCACAAGCACCTGCTACTTGCTGTACTTCGCGAAGATGACGGCCAGGACCTGATCGAGTACGCATTGCTGGCTGGTTTGATCGCCCTCGCGTCCATCGCCTCAATCAAGGTACTCGCCACCAAGATCGGCAACGCCTTCAGCAACGTCGGCAGCCAGCTCACCAGCGCAACTTAGCGCTCCCGCGGACAAGGTCCGCACCCATCAGGATTGTGCACGCACGCACAAATCACGGCTCGCGCTTCGGCGCGGGCCATTTTTTTGCTTCGAGAGACATGACTGACGAAGGGGAGAGGTGTTCTAGCCGAGATGTCCGCTGGGATGTGTTGGCAGGGTGAAGTGGAAGGTCGAGCCCTGGCCGAGCTCGCTGGTCGCCCAGATCGTTCCTCCATGCTGCTGCACAATGCTGCGGCAGATGGCGAGGCCGAGGCCGGTGCCACCCATGTCGCGCGAGTCGGAGGCATCCACCTGCTTGAAGCGTTCGAATATCTGCTGCAGCTTGTCGCTGGGGATACCCCGGCCATGGTCTTCGATCTCGATCAGGGCTTCATCCGGAGTCACATTATGCGCGGTGAGCCGGATCTCGCTGATGAGCGTCTCTGACTGCGGAGAGAACTTGATCGCGTTGGAGACGAGGTTTGTCAGGGTCTGCAGGATGCGGTCGGCGTCCCCATAGACCTGCACGTTGTTGGCTTCGATCACGAAGCGCACGTTGGCCTTTTGTGCCGCAGCGGAGAGAAGTGCGACGGTGCGGCGCATGAGCTCGTCCACGGAGCAGGTCGTGCGATGCAGCTCCGCTTTGCCGGATCCAATGCGTTCCAGGTCGAGGATGTCGTTGACCAGCCGGACGAGGCGATCCGTGTTGCCGATTGCGATCTCCATCATCTGCTTGATGCGTTCCGGCCTGGCGTTGAGAGCTCCCGCAGCAACGAGACCCAGCGCGGCGCGCAGGGACGTCAACGGCGTGCGCAGTTCGTGCGACACCGTGGAGATGAACTCGTCCTTCATGCGGTCCAGCGCGTTGCGCTCGCTGATGTCGGTGAACGCGACGACGACACCGACGGCGCGGCCTTCAACGATGGGTGCTGGTGACGTGAGTCTGGCCTGTTGTGCCTGGGGAACGCTGGCGATGCTGGCCGTGGCATCGCCGTTGGGCTGCTCCGCCAGTGGCTGCTGCAGCTCGACTGCGCTTACAGGCAGCGTCTCTTCGGCGGTCTCGATCTGGGGCCGAGCGACATACTCCACGGGGAAGCTGGCGCCGTCCTTGCGCCAGAAGACCTCGTTGGAGACGCGCACCGTGGTGCGATTGCGAAGGGCGAGCGCGATGGGGCTCTGGCTCGCGACATACGGGGACCCATCGCTGCGTGTGTGGTGTACGAGGTCCAGCATGTTGCGGCCGAGCAGCTCTTCCGGGCGGTAGCCCAGCATCTGCGCGGCCGCAGGATTGACGACGGTGCAGCGGCCATCGAGATCGATACCGAAGATGCCGTCGCCGACGGACTCCAGCACGGAGTTCGATTGCCGGATCAGCGCACGCAGCTGTTCTTCCGCGCGGATCTGCTCCGTGATGTCGACGCCAAAGGCCAGCACATAGGGAGCTCCGTCCCGGGGTTCCACGAGTCGGTTGCGATAGGCGATGACGCGCTCTTCGCCGTTCAGGTGCTGCAGGTGGAACAGGCCCTGGGCCTCACCCGTGCGCAGCAGCTGCTGGACGTAGGGCTCGAGCGTGGTGTGACGATTGGGGTACAGAAAGCTCGTCAACGGATGGCCGACGACGTCTTCCACGCGGCGGCCGATGCCCTGGGCGCCATATTGATTGATCGACAGGATGACCCCGCCAAGGCCATGGGTTGCAACCATGCCGAGCGAACCTTCGACGATCTGGCGGTAGCGCGACTCCGACTCGCGGATGGTGGTCTCGGCGATGCGCTGCACCGTAACGTCGATGCCGGTCGCGATGATGAAGGCGACCTGGCGTTGCGAATCGACCAGCGCGGTCGCCGACCAGGAGATGCGGCGGCGCGTGCCATCAGCAGCCACCCAGTAGTTCTCGTAGGTGGTGGGGAACTGGCCGCTGCGGATGCGGTCGAAGCTCTCGATGTAAGCCGGGACGTCGGTCTCGGGGATGAGACGTTCCCAGGCATACTTGCCGACCAGGTCGGCGGACTTGTAGCCGGAGATGATCTCGCAGGCGCGGTTGAAGCGCACGATGCGGCCGGCGGTGTCGAAGACGACGACCAGCGCACCGACGGTGTCGAGCACGGCAGAGACGAAGTTGCGTTCGACCGTGAGGGCTGACTCCACGCGAAGGCGCTCGCGGGCGGAGTAGTCGGTCTCGCGCACGCGATAGATCAATTCAAGGCGCGTGGTGACGGCGTGGCTCAGGCTCTCAAGGGACTCCACCTGCGCAAGCGTGAGCTTGCGGGCGGCGGTATCGAGCACGGCCAGGCAGCCGATGGGCACAGCGTGCGGCGTCAGGATGGGCGCGCCGGCATAGAAGCGGTAGCGGCGGTCGCCGAAGGGAATGCCGCCGGGCGACCACTCGGGGTCGCGCCGTGCGTCGGGAATCTGGTAGATGCCCTCGCCGGAGATGGTCGTCTCGCAGGGGATGGAGTGGCGCGGCGCGGACTCGATCTCGGTGCCATAGCGGCCGATGAGGACCACCTGATCGCGCTCGATGATGGAGATGGCTGCCACCGGGGAGTTGCACAGCTGGGCAGCAAGACGCGCGAGGTCGTCCAGGGCAGGGTCGTGCGGCACTTCGGCGAGCGCATAGCGCGCCAGAGCGTCGAGCCGCTGCTGCTCGATACCGGACGTGGGAGCTTCTATCATTCCTCACTTTGAGCATACGAAGTGAGGCTGTGGGTGGGCAGTCCCACTTTGGCTGCAATTGGCGATCAAATGGTCACCACTGCGGAGTCACTTCGGGGAGGAAAGGGGAAACTTCGAGGGGGTGAGGCCCGAAATGGACCAGATTCAGGGGAATTCCCGGACGACGCTGGAGGTCCTTGCCACGGAATGAGGCATCACGGGAGGTTGTGGGTGTCGTCGGCGCTCGCGTCCATGGCGACCTTCCATTTGCCGCCGACCTTCTTCCAGAAGGTGATGTAGCGGCCGGAGGTGGTCGTGGACTTGCCGTCGGGGCTGTTGGTAGTTGCATCGTAGTGACCCCAGGTGAAGCCCGTGTCTCCCGAAGGGCCGACCTGCGCGCCCTCGGGATACCAGGTGAGCTGATAGACCTTGGGATCCCATTGCGCGATGGCGGCGATGGCTGTCTTGCCCTGAACGGGGGGCTTGCCGTTGCTCAGGGTGACGCCGTCGTCGGCGAACCAGTCGGCGAAGGCCTTGCCTCCACCCTTGGCGACAGCCTGGCCGAACTCACCTTCCAGACGCAGCAGCTCGACCACTCCCGGTGACAGGACGGGCATGGGAACGGGTGTCAGCGAGGGCGATTTCTTGTCGGGCAGGCTGGGCTGGGCCTGGCCAGGGCCGAAGGGAGTTAACGTTGGGACCTGCGCCGACACGAACCCCGCAGAGGCGAGGGCGAGCACGGCGGCGGCGCGGCAAAGGGACCAGAGGGCTCCACGCATGCCGTTGATTGTATGACTTGAAGCGGCCGCCGGGGCTCGAACGCCGTTCGCGTCCTAGTGGTGACCGCTTGAGCTCGCCCCTGACGAGCTGGCTGCCGGTGCACTGGACGGAGCGCTGGGGGCCGGTGAGCTGGCGTGGGAGCCACCCCCGCTGAAACTCGATCCCGAGCTACTGCCGCTGGAGTGAGACGATCCTCCGTTAAAGCCGGAGCTCGACCCTCCTCCACCGTGATTGAAGGAACCAGCGTTTCCTCCGCCGCCGGAGAAGGCGGCAGAAGACGCCATACCGCCATGTCCGGCTCCGGAATCGGCACGTCCGCCAAAAGGCTGCACGACCGAGCTAGTGTGGCCGCCATGGTCGACGTCGTGAGCAAGCATGAAGGTCTGCGACTTCGGGTTGAAGGTGAGGGTGCCGGGTTTGGTGGTGGCGAGAGCGCTGGTGTTGAATTCTCGTGCGTCGTTGCGATGGGCGTCGGTCGGGTGGCCATCGGGGTTACGAGAGCCGAGGGGACGCAGCGGCTCCAGCCTGGCTTCGAGCTTCGGTGACTCGCTGCTCGGCAACGGGCCGTGATACTCCTTGCGGAAGTCCTTCGGCTCGTCCTTCAGCACCTTGACGGGGTCGATTCCGTTCCAGGCGATTCGCTGGATTGAGCCCTCGTGCTTGTCGGCGGCGGTGAATAGTCCATACTTCAGGTTCTCGGGTGGGAGCCCGGGGCGGTCCTTCGGATGGATAGGAACGTATCCCTTGTGGCCGCCCGACTCGACCCAATGTACGGGGCATCGATGGTGCAGTCGCTTACCAACCACCCACGTCCAGCCGCCGTGCTCGCGATGGATCCACGAACCGGCGTGACACACCGGCCACTCGTAGTTCCACCCTCCATCGGCTTCGGAGTAGAGAACGCGGCGGAGGTGCGAAAACGGGTCGACCCCGACCAGCTGCCGATAGCGCCCCGTCCAGCATGGGAACGGATCATCTTCCTCCTCCCAATGGACGCCGCGCAGTCGCAGTGCATTCGCGTTCATCCAGCCATTGGTCGGCGCCCAGCAGGTGCCATAGGGAGCGCAGGAGAAGAACTGGCCCTGCTGCTTGAGATCGGCGAGGCCGGGTATCGGAGAGGAGAGCCCTGCCTGCGCCATCACCTCGTTGAGCTCCACCTTGCGCTCCGAGAGCCGATCGGTTACCCAGGAGTCGAATGCGGAGCTCTCCGCGCCTGCGGGCGTCACCACTGGCAGCGATCCTCCGGTGTAGTGCAGGGTATGGCCGGAGCTGGCGAGGTCGCTGCCTTCGCTGGAGGTGACGCGAACCGGGAGTGCGGAGAGCGGTGTGACGTCCATCCCGTCGAGATAGCTTTGCAGGCGCACGTAGCTGCGATCGGGATAGGGAACGAAGAGGTCGTGCTGCGGCGTGCGGAACAGATAACGCTCACCCCGGACGGTGGTCGTCAGATGCAGGGTAAGCGTTCCGGTCAGCAGGGTAACGGCCGTCTGGGGCGCGCCCTCGTTGGTCGTCAGCTGGTTGAAGGTCACGGCCGTGTTGGCGTCGACGTAGGCGGTGGAGGTGTCCTCAAACTCGATCTCGGCGCGGCCCTGGCCTGTGACGAGGCTGAAGCCCGACTCGAGTGGGACACCGGTCTTTGCCGCGACCCAGCCAGTGGGATTCGGGCCGGAAGCTTTGCCGCGCTCCAGGCGCACGTCTCCCTCCGCGTAGCTGATGCGAACGATCTGCGGTAGGGGCTGCTGGGGATCATCCTGCGCGCCTGCGGTGGGCGCGGAGATCGCGACAACGAAAGAGACTGCGAGAGGAAACGCTACGCCAGCAAGAGAGGACAAACGCATGTAGCCTCCGTACGACGGAGAGACTGCTCTGGATGAACTGCCACGGCCACGCAGGACCACCTGCGACTGTACACGAGACGTATCCAGTCTGGCACTGGTTGCACAAAATCATACTGGCCGCGAGAGTCGAGCCGGGAACGGGACCGGCGGGACCGGCGGCGCAGACTCCGGCCCGGCTCGGCTGCTATGCTTCGCAGCATGACCCCAAAGACTGGGAAGGGCCCGTGGCTTGCCGCGGTGGGCGTTGTGGTGCTGGTGCTTGGCATGGTGCTCCACACCCATGCGATCGGCGCCATACTGCGCTGGATCGGCGTTGTGTTCCTGTGCGCGGATGCGGCGCTGCGCCGCAAGCTTACGCCGTGGATCTTTGTCGCGATGGTGGCTGGTTCGGAGATTGGCGTGGATGCCCCGCACTTTGCGATGAGCCTCAATGTCTTCTCGTCGATCTTTTTGCGGCTGATCAAGACAATCGTGGCGCCGCTGATCCTGGGCACGCTCGTCGTTGGCATCGCCGGCCATGGCGACCTGAAGAAGGTCGGCTGGATGGGCGTTCGCGCCTTGATCTACTTCGAGGTGGCGACGACGCTGGCACTCGGCATCGGGCTGATCGCGATCAACATCAGCAAGGCGGGCGTGGGGCTGGGTGCGGGGCAACCGGTGGAGACGCAAGCCGCGAGGCCCGGAGCTCCGGCAACCGTGACAAGCTTCACGTTCGTGGAGCCGCCGAAGACGAGTTGGGACGATGTGCTGCTGCACATGTTCCCGGAAAACCTGGCCAAGAGCATCGCCGAGAACCAGCTGCTGCAGGTGACGATCTTTGCTGTCTTTTTCGGTGCGTCGCTTTGCCTGGTGAGTGAAGAAAAGCGGGCTCCCCTGCTCAAGCTGGCTGAGAGTCTCAGCGAGGTGATGTTCAAGTTCACCAACCTGGTGATGTACCTGGCGCCGCTGGGTGTGCTGGGCGCGATGGCGTTTACCGTCGGGCACCTGGGCATCGGTGTGCTGTGGAATCTGGGCAAGGTGCTGCTGACGCTCTATGCAGCGCTGATCTCGTTCGCGCTGCTAGTCTTTCTGCCCTCGGCGCTCCTGTTCCGCGTCCCGTTGCGCAGCTTCCTGAAGTACGTCGCAGAGCCTGCGACCATTGCGTTTGCGACCGCTACGAGCGAAGCGGCTCTTCCGATTGCGATGGAGAAGATGGAGGCGATGGGTGTACCGCGGCGCATCGTTGCCTTTGTGATTCCGACCGGCTATGCCTTCAATCTGGATGGCACCTCGCTGTACCTTGCGGTCGCCAGCGTCTTCGTGGCGCAGGCAGCGGGGATCCACATGACGGTCGGCGAGCAGCTGTTCATGATGGGCACGCTGGTGCTCACGAGCAAGGGCGTCGGCGGGGTCGCTCGAGCGTCCCTCGTTGTGCTGCTGGCTACGGCGGCGACCTTTCATCTGCCGGAGTGGCCCATCGCTGTGCTGCTCGGCTTTGACACCCTGTTGGACATGGGGCGTACGGCGATCAACGTTACCGGCAACTGTCTGGCCAGCGCGGTCATCGCGATGTGGCAGGGAGAGATGGGCGCGGAGAAGCCGAGCGAAGTCGTGGCCGAAGGCGCGGAGATGTAGCGTAGGACCTGGTTTCTATATTCTGCGTTGTACGTTCTACGAGTGCGGCGATTGCCTTTCACGTAGAACGTACAACGTGAAACGTTGAACGGCTCTTACGGGCAGTTGGGGTCGTTCGTCTGCTGGGGCGGGTTCGGAGTGTCGGGCCGTCCGGCTCGCGCGGGGATGGACGTCGGATGCACCGCGCAGGGTGTTGTCTGCGGTGTGCCGCCGAAGTTTCCGTCCGTTTCGTCACCCTTTCCGGAGGGGATCACGCCGATGGAGCGCAGCCAGGTCGTGGCGAGGTCGGTCCAGTGGGATTCCGGAGAGTTGATGGGGTGGAGCCCAAAACCGTGGCCGCCCGTGGGGTACAGGTGCATCTCTGCGGGGATATGAGCTTTCTTCAGGGCCAGGAAATAGACCACCGCGTTCTCGACGTGGACCGGATCGTTTTCGGCCTGCAGCAGGAAGGTCGTAGGCGTCAGTTTGGTCGGAGCGAGGTTGGGGTCGAGCACGGTCAGCTTGCCGGCGTCGGAGTCCGCGGCCGTGTAGGCGGGATAGATGACCATCGCGAAATCGGCTTTCGCGCTGATTGCGCTGTTGACGTCGTCGGCCGCGGGCGTCGACATGACGTGAGTATCGTCGGCATGCGAGCTAAGTGCGACCGCGAGATGAGCACCGGCCGAGAAGCCCAGAATGCCAATGAGCTTGGGGTTCAGATTCCATTCCTCGGCGTGGGCGCGGGTGAGGCGCATGGCCTGCTGAGCGTCTTCAAGGTCGGCGTAGCTGGTGGGGTAGCGCTCCTCGGGTACGCGGTATTTGACCAGGACACAGGTGACGCCGACCGAGTTGAGCCACTTGCAGGAGTCGAGGCCTTCTCCGTCCCAGGCCAGGCGGGAGTAGCCGCCGCCGGGAAATACGAGCACCGCAGGGTGCGTCGCGAGCGCCTTCGAGGGCTCATAGACGTAGAGCATGGGCTGCATCACCGGGGTCAGGCGCGCGCTGCGGTGGCCGCTGATCAAGGGCATCTGCGGCGTGGTGACGTCCTTTTCCGGCTCGGTGGTGGAGGGCGGTTCGGGCGGATGGTGCGGCCATAAAGGCAAGGTGGCCTTCTGCGCGGCCAAAGGGAGTGCGAGGGGAAGAGCGAAGATTGCTGCAGCCAGAGCCGTACGCGCGTGTCGCATCATGCGGAACATCCTACTGCAAGGCAGCGGCTGTTGCGGATGAGCGATCGCACAGAGTTCAGCGGCACGGGTAGAGTCTGCGATTGCCTCGAAATGGTGTTTGACGTCGTGGATGAGAACGGTAGAATCCGGGAATCCTCCCTGCCGAGGACCGGGTCCGGGATTGCCTGCGGGACAAATGCAACTGATTTGCTGGTGTGAGGAAAACGTGGGTAACAACCCGCAGTCTCCCAGCCCCGTCCTAAACTACCGGAGATTGGTAAACTGGCAGGATGGAGTTGGCGTCGGGGCTGCCCCGCGCTGTGGCTGGCCAAGGCTGCCGTAGTGTCCGTCTCCAGGATGTTGGACCTTTCGCGAATGAGTGAGTACCTGAGCAAGATCAAGTCTCCCGCGGACGTTAAACTGCTTAGCCTGGCTGAGCTGGAGCGTCTTGCCGAGGAGATCCGCGAACGCCTGATTCAAGGTGTCGCGAAGACCGGTGGCCACATCGGCCCCAATCTCGGCGTGGTCGAGCTGACCATTGCCATGCATTACGTGTTTGATACGCCGAAGGACAACTTTGTCTTCGACGTCAGCCACCAGAGCTATGTACACAAACTTCTTACCGGGCGCGAAGACCGCTTTGATACGATCCGCCAGCCGGGCGGCCTCAATGGCTTCATGCTCCGGACGGAGAGCGACCACGACAGCTTCGGCGCTGGCCATGCCGGTACGGCGCTGAGCGCTGCGCTGGGCATGGCGGTGGCGCGCGATATGGCTGGCGGCGACGAACACGTCATTGCGCTGGCCGGTGATGCGGCGTTTACCAACGGCATCAGCTTTGAGGCGCTCAACAACGTGGCCGCGCAGACCAAGCGCCTGATCATCGTGCTGAACGACAACGAGTGGTCAATCGACAAGAACGTTGGAGCGATTGCGGAGTACTTCCACAAGATCGCGACGAATCCGACCTACGTCAACCTGCACGATCGCGCGGTGGGCCTGATCGGCAAGTTCGGCGGTCGTGCGGCTACGCACATTGCGCGCAAGGCCGAAGAGGCTGCCAAGGGCGTCATCGGCCGCGGCATGATCTTCGAGGAGTTCGGGCTGAACTACTATGGCCCGGTCGACGGCCATAACCTGCCGCTGCTGATCGAGACCTTCAAGTTTCTCAAGTCGCAGAACAAGCCGGTGGTGTTGCACGCTCTTACCCAGAAGGGCCGCGGCTTCCAGCCAGCGATCGAGAAGCAGAAGAAGTTTCACGGGCTTGGGCCGTACGATCCCGAGACCGGCGAGACCAAGCCTACGGGGCAGAAGACCTACTCGGAGATCTTCGCGGAGTCGCTGACCAAGCTTGCGAACACCAACGACAAGGTCGTCGCGATCACCGCTGCCATGCCAAACGGTACGGCTCTCGATCTGTTCCGACCGCATCATCCGAAGCGCTACTTCGATGTAGGCATCGCCGAAGAGCATGCGGTCCTCTTCGCTGCGGGCATGGCGACCAAGGGCTTCCGTCCGTTCTGCGCGATCTATTCCACCTTCCTGCAGCGTGCCTTCGACCAGGTGGTGCATGACGTCGCCCTGCAGCGGCTCCCGGTGGTCTTCTGCATGGATCGCGGAGGCCTGAGCGGCGACGACGGCCCAACTCACCATGGGCTGTTCGACATCAGCTACCTGCGGGGCGTGCCGAACCTCATCCACATGGACCCGAAGGATGAGGACGAGCTGCAGGACATGATGTTCACGGCGCTGGAGTACGACGGCCCGTCGGCCATCCGTTATCCACGCGGGACAGGACCGGGCGTTCCGTTGAAGTTGCAGCCTGCGGCGATCCAGATTGGCAAGGCCGAGGTACTGAAGGACGGCCGCGATCTCTCGGGTCACGTAGAGGTTGCAATCTTTGCGCTGGGCAATATGGTCGCCGAGGGCGAGAAGCTCGCGAAGGCGCTGGAGTCTGAAGGCCACACCGTTGCGCTGATCAATGGCCGGTTTGCCAAGCCCATTGACGCAGCCTGCGTGGGGGCATTCGCTCGCAAGGCTGGCGTCCTTGTCACGATGGAAGATCACGTCCTCGCTGGTGGGTACGGTTCGGCGGTGCTGGAGAGCCTCAACGAGCAGTCGATCGAGGTGCCTGTCGTCCGCGTGGGCTGGCCGGATGAGTTCATCGAGCATGGCAAGCCGGACGAGCTGCGCGCGCGCTACGGCGTGACAGCTGGAGCGGCGCTGGAACGCGTCCGCCCGCTGCTTCCCAAGCCTGTCTCGGCATAATCGCTCAGTGCTCAAGCGAAGCAAGGCCCGCGCGAGTCGCGGGCCTTGCTGTTTCTGGAGCTCTGAGAAGGAGCGATGGCCTACGCCTGGTGGCGGGAGATCAGGGTAAGCAGTTCGGTGGTGCGCTTTTGGCGGTAGCCGAAGATGCTGCGCAGCTGTGGCCGCACCAGCAAGGCATCGAAGTGATGGGTGATGGGAGCCAGCGGAAGGGCATACTCGACGCGGTCTGTAATGGTCGCTCCCGGCTTGCCGTTGACCTCGGCCGGCTCAACCGTGTGGCAGTGACGCCAGTAGGCAAAGGGGCCCTGGCCCTGAACATCGCAGAAACCCTGATTCCAGCGAAAGTCCTCGATCATCGCCTCCCAGGGGAAACGTATCGGGAGCAATGGAACAGGACGGAAGGTGATAACGAGTCGCGTGCCGTTGCCTGCAACGATACCGAGCCTTGGCATAGTAATGCCGGCAGGGGGCCTCGGAGGAGGAGCAAAGGCCGCCTCTTCAATGCGCGCCTTCTGCCAGGGAGGCATCAGGCGCGGAAGATTTTCAGGGTTGGCAAAGAAGGCGAAGACGAGCTCCACCGGGAAGGGTACGGTCTGTTGCGCTTCGAAGTGAAGATGCATCGGGTCGCTGCGAGTATAGCCCTTGGGTGCCTTGCGGTCGCGGGACTTTCTTTGCTCAGCCAGCTCGGTTTACAGGATATGCCGCAAACAAAATGCGGGCGACGCCTCCCAGAAGGCGTCGCCCGAAGACCAGGATCCCTCTCGGGATCGCTGTTTCCCTGCGTGGGAACTTGTGGATGCCGTGTGGAGCTTAGGAAGGCATCAGGACGGTATCGATGACGTGGGCGACGCCGTTCGACTGGTAGACATCAGCCGTGGTGATCCACGCGGTGCCACCCTTCTCATCGGTGATCTTGATCTTGCCCATATCCATGGTGAAGGTCAGCTTGCCGCCCTCGACCGTCTTGGCCGAGTAGCTGCCGCCGCTCTTCTTGATCCACTTCATCAGGTCCTTGGAGGTGATCTTGCCCGCCACTACGTGGTAGGTCAGGATCTTGTCCAGAGTGGCCTTGTTCTCAGGCTTCACAAGCGTGTCCACCGTACCGGCAGGCAGCTTGTCGAAGGCGTCGTTGGTCGGCGCGAAGACGGTGAATGGGCCGGGCGAGGAGAGCGTGTCGACCAGCCCGCCGGCCTTGACAGCAGCCACCAGCGTGGTCAGGTTCGGGGCCGTCGAGGCATTGGCGACGACAGTCTTGTTCGGATACATCGGCGCACCGCCGACATCGGGATCCTTCATCTGAGCGGAGGCCGTGAGGGAGGTGACGGCAAGGGCCGCACCGGCGAGGATGGTCATCAAAGAGCGATTCATGGAGTTCCTTTCGCGTGTTGGAACGCTGCGGTTCTAAATGCACACTGCGGTTCTGAATGCGCACTGCGGGAGGACCTTCGCGCCGGCTGCGATTAGGTCACATCTGCAACTACGCAGGGCTTGAGCCGTTGGATTGACCGGAAGCGAAGAAAACTTTCGCAAGGGGAGTTTCGCGGGTGTTCCCAAGGGGGTTCGGTATGGGGTTCCCCGCGTTGACAAAGCCGATGCCCACACTTCAACTAAAGACGATGACCTCCGTGCCTGAACCCATGTCGCATGCAGCGCCCGCGCCCCACAGCGTCGACGTGCATCCGCATCGCCAGGGGCTGTGGCTGGTGGGAATCTTCAAGCTCTGCAAGGTGATCTTCTTTACCGCAGTGGGCGTGGGGGCATTGAACCTGCTGCACAAGGACCTAGGGGACCTGGCGGCCCGGCTGGTCTCCTGGGCGCATGACTACGCTCACCTCGATGCCGAAGGAAACTTCGCGAGCTTCCTCATGGAGCGCTCCGAACTCATCACCCACCATCAGCTCCGCCGCGGAGCGCTGTTCGCTTTCCTCTACGCCGGGCTTTGCCTGGTCGAGGCTGTCGGGTTGCTCATGGAGAAGCGCTGGGCTGAGTACTTCACTGTTACCCTCACGGCGCTGGCGCTGCCCTGGGAGACGTATGAGCTTGTCGACCGCTTTGCCTGGTACAAGGTCGGCCTGACCCTGGTCAATATTGTGGTCTTGCTGTACCTGCTCTGGGTGCTGAAGAAGAAGGGAATCACCGAGGGCGAAAACTCGGAATGATCTCACTCTGATGCCTGGACTCCCGCCGGAAGCTCCTGGAGGCGGCCTGAAGTGGCGAAAAGCGCAATTCCCACCCACAAATCCCCACCTCAGCCTGTTTTCGCTTTTATTTCGCCATATACCGGCGGGATATGGGCATGCAAGTACGGTTTCAGGAACGACTCAGCCTGGTAACGACTACATCTTGGGGCATCAGGGTAGCTAACCACGAGGGGTTCGATTTTCCACATCCTGAGAGGAAAAGAAGTCCCTGTGGATGAGTTTTCTCCCTTGCGCGCGGCTGGGATTCGCGCGATCTTTAGTGGAACGAAGTGGAGAAAAGTGGCGAGAAATGGCGAAGAAGCAAGATTCAAGCCATCAACCCTACTGATCGTACCCCTCCGGGACCGGAATGGGAGCTGTGTCCGCCGACGGGCGTACCCAGCGAGGTACCGGAAAACCAAACGAGGGCAACGTGTTACGCGGAAACAGTCCAGCGCGGGTAGACGACAAGGGCCGACTCAAGGTCCCGGTCGACCATAAGCGCGAGCTGGATGGGGAAGCGAAGCGGTTCTACATCACGAGTCGTGATGGCACGCGAGCCGAGATTTATCCGATGGCGGTTTGGGAGCGGATCGAGGCAGATTTGGCGAATGCGCCAGCCTCGGACGCCAAGAGCCGGTTTGAGGATGCGGTGAACTACTACGGCCAGGTGGTGGAGCTCGATTCGCAGGACCGCCTCCTGATTCCGCAGAAGCTTCGCGAGAAGGCCGAGCTGAAGGGCGAGGTTGCGGTGCTGGGTAAGGGCGAGCGGATGGAGGTCGTGAACGACTCCCGCTTCGTCAGCAGGTTGGAAGCCGAGCCGTTCCGGGGCAGTGACCTGGCGGTGATCGGGGTAAAGGGAATTTAGCTGTAACGGCTCCTCAGGGAGCGCATGAGGCGGAGAGCGAATGGCGACACCGCAACATGTACCGGTTCTTCTAGCTGAGAGTTTGGACCTCTTGAATCTGCGTCCGGGTGGTGTTGTTGTCGATGCCACGCTGGGCCTCGGGGGCCACTCGTCGGAGATCCTCCGGCGGCTGGGACCGACAGGCAAGCTGATCGCGTTCGATCGCGACCCGCAGGCGATGGCCAGAGCGCAGGAGCGCCTGGCCGGAGTGGTAGCGGAGCTGGGCAGTGAAGCTCCGGTGATCGAGTATATGCCGCGGGCCTTCTCGGAGATCGCCGAGGTGATTGCACCGGGCTCACTGGATGGATTGCTGGCCGACTTCGGTGTGAGCAGCATGCAGCTCGATGAAGCGCAGAGGGGATTCAGTTTTCGGGCCGACGGACCGCTTGATATGCGCATGGATGCGCGCAGCGAACTGACGGCCCAACAAGTGGTAAATCAGGCGGACGAAGAAGACCTCGCCAACCTGATTTACGAATTCGGAGAGGAAAGGAGGTCGCGGAGAATCGCCAGAGCCATTGTGCGGGCCCGGCCGATTGCGACGACGGCAGAACTTGCCAAAGTCATATCGGCCGCGGCCCCATCAATGAAAGGCGACAAGATTCATCCGGCGACCAGAACCTTTCAGGCCATCCGAATTCGTGTGAATGATGAGCTGGGCGAGATCCAATCGCTGCTGAAGAGCGCGGGATCTCTGTTGAAGCCGGGAGGGCGAGTGGCGCTGATCAGCTTCCACTCCCTGGAAGACCGGCTGGTGAAGGATGCGTTCAAGGAAGCAGCGCGGACCGGCGAGCTGGATGTTCTCACGAAGAAGCCGGTGATCGCAGGCGAAGAGGAGGAGCGGATGAATCCTCGCTCCCGAAGCGCCAAGCTGCGAGTGGCGGAGAAGTTTGCGCACGCACCCAAGCCGGGGATGAAGCCCGGACGCGGCAAGCGGAGATAGTGCGCACAGGTTTTGGTACGACAAGTTTCGAGCCGGGGTTGTCCTGCCGTGCTTTCAGGCGAAAGACAAACCGTACGACCAATCCCATCCCCCATACAGCAACCTCGGCTCGAAAAAGATGGAAGCAGCAAGTGCGAGCGGCGATGCCGTTAGCCCTGCGGGTTAGCCGGCTTCGCCGGTTAGCAGGAAGTAAGAAACAGGTGATACCGGGCCCGGGTGGTACCAGGTTCGCGGAGGCAAAAGATGGCGACGATGGCAGTGGTTGGAAACGAGATGGAGCGGATGCAGGCACGCGCTCCGCGGCAGCGCCGGACTGCCAGCGTGGCGGAGCGGAACTCCGACCTATACCAGGCGCAGCGCCGTCTGCGCCGCGGCCCCACGCCGGAGATGTTCTTCGCCAAGCACATCGACAACTCGCGCCTCGTGAAGGCCGATGATCCCGTTCGCCGCCGCGAGATGCGCATCTTCACGACGGCGATGACGCTGTTCTTCGCGCTGACGATGATCTACGTGTGGCAGCATCTCTCCTCAATCGAGGTGGGCTACAAGGTCGAAGCGCAGAAGCAGCAGGTGGAGCTGCTGCGCGAGAAGAACAGGCAGCTCGAGCTGCAGGATGCGCAGCTGAGCGATCCGAACCGCCTCGATCGTCTGGCCAAGCAGCTGGGCCTCGATACGCCGGCCCCGGGGCAGGTGATTCTTCCGGTCAACGCCGGCAAGAACGATGCTGTGCTGGCACAGGCGCAGGCACCCGTGATCAGGGCGAACTAAGGACGTTGTACGTTGTTCGTTCTGCGTTGTACGAGAGCTGACGTACAACGTACCCCGTACAACGCGACCACTCTTCGCTTCGCAGGAAATCTCCGACCATGAAACCCGTCCCCCGTCGAACACTGACCGCACCCATCCGCAGGGTGCGCTTCGTTTGGGTGGCGGTTTTCTTTTGCTTCTGGGGGCTGATGATCAGCCTGCGGCTCGGTTGGCTGCAGATCGTGCGTCACCACGAATTTGTGGAGCGCGCGGAGAAGCAGCAGCAGCGGACGTTTGAGGTCGCGCCGCGTCGCGGCGTGCTCTACGACCGCAACATGCGCGAGCTGGCGATGACCGTCCTGGTGGACAGCGTCTACGCTGTGCCAAGCGAGGTGGGCGACAACCGCGCCGCCGATGCTGCGATCCTGGCCAAGGTCATTCATCAGGATCCGCTCGATCACTTCACCACCGAGCAGGCCATGCTGGCGAGGATGAACGACTCGCACAACTTCGCATGGATCGCCCGCAAGCTGGATGCACCGACGGCACAACGGGTGCGCGAGCTGAACCTCAAGGGCATCTACCTGCAGAAGGAGTTCAAGCGCTTCTATCCCTCCGGGGATCTTGCGGCGCATGTGCTCGGTTATGTGGGCACGGACGATGATGGCCTCGGAGGCATGGAGCAGCAGTTCGACGACGAACTGCATGGCATGCCCGGCCACATGCTGACCGCCGTCGACGCCAAGCGGCACGTGCTGGGCTCGGTGGTCAGCGAGCCGATGCCGGGTGAGAACCTGGTTCTCACCATCGACTCCAACATCCAGTACATGGCGGAGAAGGCGCTCGACGCGCAGGTAGCCAAGTACAAGGCCGCGCACGGGACGCTAGTCGTGCAGGATCCGCACACCGGCCAGATTCTGGCGCTGGCGATCTCTCCACGGTTCAATCCCAACGATCAGCGGCATGTCGATGCGGATGCGTTGACGGATCTTGCCGTGAGCGACGTGTATGAGCCGGGTTCGACGTTCAAGCTGGTGACGTACTCCGCTGCGCTCGACGCCGCAGGTGTGAAGCCGACGGACATGGTCGACTGCCAGGGCGGCTCCATGACGATGTATGGCCGCACGCTACACGACGACAAGAGCGACCACTACGGTGTAATCACGGTGCAGGCTGCGCTCGAGCACTCGAGCGACGTGGGCGCTGCGAAGATGGCGCTCAAGGTCGGCAACGACAAGTTTTACGACTACATGCGCAGCTTTGGCTTCGGCCAGCGTTCGGGCATCGAGCTGCCCAGCGAGACGCGAGGCCTGTTGCGTCCGACCAGGAAGTGGAGCGCCACCAGCGTGCTCTCGCTTGCGATTGGCCAGGAGGTCGGCGTCACGCCGGTTCAGCTGGTGTCGATGGTGAGCACACTTGCGAATGGGGGCACGTATCTTCCGCCGCGCCTGCTGATGCGCGAAGAGGACAAGGACCACGACGGGCATCTCGACCCGCAGCCCTTTCATCCTGAGACGTCGATCCCTTCTCAGCTGCCCGACGGCGCGCACCGCGTGATCCGTGAGAGTACAGCAGCGGAGATGCGGATGATGATGCACGGCATCGTCGTCGAGGGCACGGGACGCCCCGCTGCACTGAATGGCTACAGCGCCGCGGGCAAGACGGGGACGGCGGAGAAGATCGATCCCAAGACGCACACGTACTCGCACACCAAGCTGGTGGCGAGCTTCGCGGGCTTTGCCCCGGTCAACAACCCGGCGATCGCCGTGGCCGTCGTCATCGACACACCGACGGTCGGTTCGGGTTATGGCGGCGAGACCTCCGCGCCGGTGTTCAGCGTGGTCGCGCAGGAGATCCTCGAGTACCTGGGCGTGCCGCATGACGAGCCGCTGAAGTCGCAGAAGGAGTTGCTGGCAGCGAAGACCACGACCGAGCGAGAAGATTCGGGCGACGAGGTCGCGGACCTGTCGGCGATGTTCGACGACGTGAACAGCCTGCCGCAGGATGATCCTCTCCGTGCTCCGGCGACCGCAGCTGCGATGGCCGCGAATCGCGCCGCGGATGCTGCCGCCGATGCCGTGGCGCAGGAGAAGGCGGACCAGCGCGCGGCGAAGCACTCCGAGCTGTCCTCGCTCTCCGAGAAGGCGCTGGCGGTATTCCATGCTGGGCCACGAGGCTTCGGTGCTGAGGGCTCGAGCCCCGATGCGAAGGTGCAGCCGGTGGCCGTGCAGGCGCAGGTGGAGACGCGGGGTAACGGCTCTGTCGTCGTCGACGAGACGAAGCGCGTCGCGGTTCCACAGTTTGATGGCAAAGCGCTACGGCTGGTGGTGCAGCAGGCGGGAGCCCTGGGCCTCCGGGTACAGACGCTGGGCAGCGGCATGGCGCGCGAGCAGGCGCCTGCGCCCGGTACGATGGTGCCCGTCGGGACCGAGGTCGTCGTGCGTTTCGCACGCTGAGTTGGTTCGCCTGGTGCTCAAGTAACAACACAGACCGCGCTTACCCATAGAATCGAAGGCGATGCAGTGGACTGAAGCTATCGCGGATGTAACGACACTGGAGACGGCAGGCCCCTCGTCTGTCGCCGTGACGGGTGTGCAGTATGACTCGCGCCGTGTTGTCGCCGGTGACGTCTTTGTTGCGATGCGTGGCGGCACGACCGACGGCAATCGCTATGTGGATGCGGCCATCGCGAAGGGGGCGAGCGCAATCGTCACCGATACGCGTGAGACGTTCAACGCGCTCAAGGTTGCGCATCCTGCACTGGCCTTGGCCCTGGTCGGCGAAGGACACACCGCGGGGCGTCGCGCGCTGGCGGAGATCAGTGCTGCAGTCTTTGGCCATCCGGAGCAGAAACTTGGCCTGATTGCCGTGACGGGCACCAATGGCAAGACCACGACGACGCTCCTCACCGAACAGCTGCTGCGCAGCGTGGGCCGCAGGAGCGTGCTGATCGGGACGATCGAGGTGCATGTGGGCGATGAGGTTCGAGAGAGTCCGCACACCACACCGGAGTCGCGCGATGTGCTGGAGATCTTCGCGGAAGGTGTTGCCGCGGGCTGCACGGAAGCGGTGATGGAGATGAGCTCGCACGCTCTCGACCAGGAGCGTGTGTGGAAGCTTCCGGTCGACGTGGCGATCTTCACGAATCTCACGCAGGACCATCTCGACTATCACGTAACGATGGAACGTTATGCGGCGGCCAAGGCCCGGCTCTTTGAGGGCGTGGGCGCACCGGCACCGCGGGTTGTGGTGCTCAATGCAGATGATCCTTACTGCGCGCGCATGGCGCAGGCTCGCAGCGATACCGCGCAGGTGATGCGCTATGGCATCGAAGCATGGGTGGAGGCTGCGAACTATCGCGCGGTAGACGTGGAGCTGCACGCGGGGGAGACGAACTTCTTCCTCGCAACGCCCAAGGGGGCGGTCGAGATCACGATGCCGCTCACCGGGCGCGTGAATGTTTATAACTTCCTGGCCGCCGCCTGTGCTGCGATGGCGCGTGGCATGACGATGGAAGAGATCGCTGTCGCAGCGCCCACGCTGAAGCAGGTGCCGGGGCGCTTCGAGGTGGTGGCCGGTTCGCGCGAGGCAAACTTTACCGTCGTCGTGGACTACGCACACACGGATGATGCTCTGAAGAACCTGCTGATCCTCGCGCATGACCTGGTCTCACCGCACGGTGGCAACGTGATCACGCTCTTCGGTTGCGGTGGGGATCGCGATCGTACGAAGCGCCCGAAGATGGGCCGCGTTGCTGCGGCAGAGAGCGATCTTGTCGTCGTGACGAGCGACAACCCGCGCAGCGAGGATCCTTCGGCGATCATCCAGGAGATCGTCACCGGAATGATGATGGCGGATGGAAGCTATATGGGTGACTTTGTGGTCGAAGAAGATCGTCGCGCTGCGATCGAGGTCGCAATTCGTGCGGCGAAGCCGGGTGATATCGTGCTGCTGGCGGGCAAAGGCCACGAGAAGACGCAGATCTTCGCCGACCATACGGTGCCCTTTGACGATGTGGCCGAAGCGGCCCGCGTACTTGAGACCCTGCAGGGAGAACAGAACGCTTGAAACTTGCTCTTGGACAGATTGCGGACTGGATTCACGCTGAGGGCGACTTCGATGAGAGCGCCGAAGCCTTGGGCTACTCCATTGATTCACGCACGGTGAGCGCGGGCGACCTCTTCTTTGCGGTGCGCGGAGAGCGCGTCGACGGTCACGATTATGTGGAGTCCGCCCTGAACGATGGGGCCATCGCGGCAGTCGTCTCCATGCGCTGGCTGCGGCCGGGCACGGTCGATGAGGCGAGGCTGCTGCGTATCCCGGACTGTGATGACTGCATCCTGTTCGCATTGCAGAAGGTGGCCTGGAATGTGCGTCGTGCATGGGGTAAGCGAGTCATCGGCGTCACCGGTTCGGCAGGGAAGACGACGACGAAGGAGTGCATCGCGCAGGTGCTTGGCACGACCTTCAACGTGTTGAAGACCGAGGGCAACTACAACAACCACTTCGGTGTGCCACTCACGCTGCTGCGTCTCGAACCGGAGCATGAGGTCGCTGTGCTCGAGATGGGCATGAATCACGCGGGAGAGATCACAGCGCTGGCGAAGATTGCCGAACCCAACTGGGCTGTGGTGTCGAACGTCGGGCCGGTGCATCTCGAGTTCTTTCCCGAGGGCATCTCCGGCATCCAGAAGGCGAAGTATGAGCTGGTGCAGGCGCTGCCGCCGGATGGGATCGCGGTGTTGAATGGCGACGACCAGCGCGTCGCGGCGTTCGCTCGAGGGCTTGGCGAGCGGGCACTGATGTATGGCACGCATAACGGGGTGGGAGTGCGCGCGGTCAACATCGAAGATCGTGGCCTGCTGGGCACGGACTTCGAGGTCGAGCTCCGCGGCTTCGAGGCCGACCCCTGGCCGATGACGCTGCGGCTTCCTGGCCGTCACAACGTGCTGAATGCTCTGGCTGCGGTTGCTGTGGGTGTGCTCGCAGGCATCGAGCCGCTGGAATGCGTGAGCTCGTTGGAACAGATGGTGCCCGGTGAGAAGCGTGGCAACGTGATTGAGTTTCACGGTGCGCAGATCTTTAACGACACGTACAACTCCAACCCGCGCGCTCTGGAGGCGATGATTCGTGCCCTGGCCGTCTCGAATGCGAAGCGGCGCGTGCTGATCGCCGGGGAGATGCTGGAGCTGGGGCCGGAGGCTGCGAAGCTCCATGCCGAGTGCGGCCAGGCGGCGGCGGACGCTGGCATCGACGTTGTGATCGGGGTGCGCGGACTCGCGCGCGAGATCGTACACGCCGCAGCGGATGGTGGTGCGCGGGCGATGTTCGTCGAGACACCGGAGCAGGCCGGGGAGTGGCTACGCACCAACGCGGGAGCTGGCGATGTGATCCTGCTCAAGGCCTCGCGCGGTGTGCGGCTGGAGCGGGCGCTGGACGCGCTGGCGCTAGGCCCTCACTAGGCTTCGACCGGGGCGAAGCTCGATGGAATTGCCGCTTCGCGCACCCCGGAAGACACGGGATTCACGGTTGCGCACAGCGTAAGATGGGCCTTGAGCGGCGGGTTCGTACGCCGATTCGCCCATCCTTCCACTGAGGCCACTGCGTTGTTGTTCTGGCTGCTCTATCAGAAGCTCTTCCCTTACTTTCCGGTCTTCCGCATCTTCCGCTACGTCACGTTTCGCTGCGTCTTCGCGAGCCTGACGGCGATGCTGATCGGCCTGCTGATTGGGCCGTTCGTCATCGAGCGCCTGCGTGAGTTTCAGATCGGCCAGTACATCCGCGAGGAGGGCCCGGAGAGCCACAAGAAAAAGGGTGGCACGCCCACCATGGGCGGCGTGCTGATCTGCATCTCCATCGTGATTCCCACGCTGTTGTGGAGCAACCTCGCAGACCCGTTTGTGTGGGTGGTGCTGGGTTCAACTCTGGCGTTTGCGGCAATCGGCTTTGCGGATGACTACATCAAGGTAGTGCATAAGCGGAACCTGGGGCTGACGTCGCGGCAGAAGCTGGCGCTGCAGTTCGTGGCCAGCCTCGCCGTAGCGCTCTCGCTGGTGTTCCTCGAAGAGCAGGGATCCTACTCGACGCGACTGATCGTGCCATTTGCGAAGCATCTTCGGCCGAATCTCATCATCGACTCGTTACGGCACGTGCCGCATTTGAGTGTGCTCGCCTTCATCCCGTTCATCGTCTTCGTGATGCTGGTCATTACGTTCAGCTCGAATGCGGTGAACCTTACGGATGGATTGGACGGCCTGGCGATCGGCTGCACGATCATCGCGGCAGGAGCGCTCACGGTGCTGACGTACGTCAGCGGGCACGTGGTCTTTGCGGACTACCTGGAACTGCAGCGCATGCCCCAGGTGAGTGAGCTGACGATCTTCTGCGGAGCGATGGTGGGCGCCTCCATCGGCTTCCTTTGGTACAACGCGCATCCGGCCGAGATCTTCATGGGCGACGTAGGGTCGCTGATGCTGGGCGGAGCGATTGCGACGGTGGCTGTGGTCATCAAGCAGGAGCTGCTGCTGCCGTTCATCGGCGGCGTGTTCATCATGGAGGCGGTGAGCGTGATGCTGCAGGTGGGCAGCTACAAGCTTCGCGGCGGGAAGAGGATCTTCAGGATGGCGCCGATCCATCATCACTTCGAGCTGGGTGGATGGAGCGAGTCGAAGGTGATCGCGCGTTTCTGGATCCTGGCGCTGATCTTTGCGCTGTTTGCGCTGACGACGCTGAAGCTGCGGTAGGGAACGACCCAAGCCATGAGAAAGGCCCACGCAAGAGCGTGGGCCTTTCTCGTTGACCTGTACTCTTACTTGATCAGCATGCTCACAATGCTTGCCGACATCAGGTTCGCCATGGTGCCGGCGAGCATGGCTCGCATGCCCAGCTTGGCGAGTTCGTTGCGGCGGTTCGGGATGAGGGCTCCGATGCCGCCAATCTGCATGCCCACTGAGCCGAGGTTGGCAAAGCCGCACAGCGCGAAGGTGGTGATGGACAGCGTTCGCACGCTGATAGAACCCGCCTTCGCAAGCTCGCCCAACTGGTGGTAGGCGATGAATTCGTTCAGCACGGCACGGGTGCCGATGAGGTTGCCGACCAGCGGGGCCTCGTGCCAGGGAATGCCGATGAGCCAGGCGATGGGGGCGCATAGTGCGCCGAGGGCGTTGCCGAGGGAGTGCGGAAAGCGAATGTGTCCGTGTGCCCAGGTCCAGTCGGAGATGCCGAGCATGATGGCGTTGATGAGGCCGACGACGGCGAGGAAGCTGATGAGCATGATGGCGACGTTCCAGGCGAGCTGGCCGCCGTCGATGGTGCCGCGGGCGACGGCTCCGATGAGGTTCTCGTTCTTGTGCTCCTCGTTCTCGGACATGTGGACGGTGCCCATCGTGGCGGGGACTTCGGTTTCGGGGACGAGCATTTTCGAGATGAGGATGGTGCCGGGGGCGGTCATGATGACGGCCGAGAGCAGGTCCTGGGCGTGGATGCCGAAGAGGATGTAGGCGGCCATGATGCCGCCGGAGACGTGGGCCATGCCGGAGGTCATGATGGTCATCAGCTCGGAGCGGGTGGCGTCGCCGAGGAATGGGCGGATGGTGAGCGGGGCTTCGGTCTGGCCCATGAAGATGGAGGCGGCGACGTTGGTGGACTCGGCTCCGGAGGTGCCCATGGTGCGCTGCATCAGCCACGCCATCACCTTGATGACCTGCTGCATGATCTTCAGGTGATAGAGCATGGCGAAGAGCGCGGAGACGAAGATGATGGTCGGCAGGACGGAGAAGGCGAAGACCTGTAACGGGCTCTTGGGGTCGCCGAGCTGGCCGAAGACCATGGCGGAGCCGTCAACGGCGTGGCTCAGGAGGGCGGTCACCGCGTCGGAACCGGCCTTGAGGACCTTCTGGCCGTAGCTCACCTTGATGACAAGGAACGCGAAGAACACCTGGAGGCCGAGGCCCCAGGCGACCGTCCTCCAGCGGATCGCGCGGCGATTGGTGGAGAGCGCGTAGGCTACGCCGAGAAATACAAGAAGTCCAAGCAGACCGGTGAATCGTGCCAAGGCGCGCTCCTTTAGTTCCAATGAGATCAAAGACGGTTGGCTGGAAAGGCAAGTGTACTTGAGGATTCCGGAACGGAACAGATTCACCTGTTGATAGGGTGATTGAAAAGAAGATTACCTTCGGTTGAACTGCGATGGAGGCAATACCGTCTGGCGATGCTACACTGGAGTGGATCGACGAACTCCGATCTGGTCTATTGCCTGTTCTGGCTGTCCGCTCTACTCGCAAACAATTCCAAATTGCGTTCAGCGGTTCATCTGATTTAAAGGACAAGACAATGGAAACGGGAACAGTCAAGTGGTTCAACGATACTAAGGGTTTTGGTTTTCTGAGCCGCGCAAATGGTGAGGACGTATTCGTTCACCACACGGCGATCCAGAGCAATGGCTTCCGTTCGCTTCAGGAAGGCCAGCAGGTTCAGTTCGACGTCGTCAAGGGCCCCAAGGGCTGGCAGGCAGAGAACGTCCGCGTCGCGTAAGCACGACAGCATCGAGAAGGGGCGGTTCCTTTGGACCGCCCTTTTTCTTTTTGGGGCCACGCGGTGATTCGCCGTCGTGCCCTTTTGCAGTTTCCCGCAATATCAGAGACCTGCGGGCTGGTTCTTGAGCGGAATCGAGGAGAGATTCAAATGGCGAATACGAGCGAGAACAAGTACTACCTGAAGACTGTGCACGAAGATATCGACCTCTATGACCGGAAACTGGCTCATCTGATGAAGTACGAGACCTTCGCGACGGAAGCAGACCGTAACGCCGCGGCCCGCAAGCTGAACCTGAAGCGCGAGCTGCTGGTGAAGACGGCCAAGCGCCTTGTGGCCGATGGCATGGAATTCAGCGAAAAGGATCTTCCTCGCTCGATGCGTCCCGCGGAGCCTTCCCCCGAAGAGGCGGCTCCGGTCGCTGCCGTCGAGGCGACCGTGGAAGCAGAGAAGCCCGCCGCAGCCGGCAATCGCAGCACCCGCCGCAATGCGTCGGCCTTTCCCGCCAACGCATTGGGCTGGACTCTTCCCTCGTCCGAAGCCAAGGCTTAAAGCGGGGGCCGCCATCTCGCGGCCCCACCTATGTTGCCTGCTTCAGGCTCCCTGGCCGGCCGGTCACTACCTCGCGGACCAGAGGGTGTCGTGTGGGCGGCCTATCGCAGATCTTAAGGGTGGCGCGCAGCATCTGCTCCGGCTCATCCAGCAAGGCTGCGTCCTCGGCAAAGAGCGTGAAGACCGGCTGCCCAGCCTCGAGTTTTGCTCCCAGCTTGGCGTGCGACTCGATCCCCGCGTGAGCGCTGACCGGGTCACCCGGCCTGGCGCGTCCCGCCCCCAGCCTCTGCACTGCCCAGCCTACCTGCTTGCAATCCATCGCGCTTAGATATCCCGCTCGCTCCGCCTTCACGACGCGCGTTGCCTTCGGTTGGTGGAAGGCTGCGGGATCGTTGAATACGAGCACATCGCCGCCCTGCGCTTCCACGATCGACAGCCATGCCTTATAGGCGGCTCCATTGCGCAGCAACTCATCGCTGAGCTTCGCGCCGTCTTCGGGAGAGGCACTCTTGCCGGCGAAGTAAAGCATCCAGCCGGAGAGCACGTTCGAGAGCTCGATCAGGTCGGACGACGTCGCGTGGCGTCTTCCCTGCATGATGTCGACGCACTCCCATACCTCAACCCAGTTGCCGCTGAATCTGCCGAGGGGTTCGTCCATGGTGGTGAGTACCGCGGCGGTACGCGTGCCTGCGAGTTCACCGGTGGAGACCATCAGGCTGGCGAGGAACTGCGACTGCTCGTAGCTGGGCATGAATGCGCCAGAGCCCACCTTCACGTCGAGGACGAGCCCCCGGATGTCCTCTGCGAGCTTCTTGCTCATGATGCTGGCGCAGATGAGGTTGGGCGATTCGACGGTGCCGGTGTGGTCGCGCATTGCGTAGAGGATGCGATCTGCGGGAACAAGCCGCGGCGTCTGCCCCACTAGCGCGGCATGCGTGCGCTCCAGCACCTCGCGCATGCGGGCCAGCGGTAGCTGCGTATCGAAGCCCGGGATCGTCTCCAGCTTGTCCAGCGTTCCCCCTGTGTGACCGAGGCTGCGCCCGCTGATCATCGGGACGGAGATCGAGGGCTTGCCCTCCAGCCCGGCTGCGGCGATCACAGGAGCGATCAGCAGGGAGCTCTTATCGCCAACGCCACCAGTGGAGTGCTTGTCGACGGTGAACGTGTCCAGGCCGGTGGCGTCAAAGGTCTCGCCCGAATACCGCATTGCCTTGGTAAGCTCGGCGAGTTCTACGCGCGTGAGTCCGCGCTGGAAGATGGCCATCAACATGGAGGCAATCTGCGCGGCGGTGATGCGGTCGTGCGCCGCGAGCGTGGCGGGAAGCTGATGGTTCGCTTCGGCGATCTGCTGCTCTCCGTAGAGCACGACCGTGCGGACGAAGTGCTGGACCTCGGCTGCATTCAGCTCGCCGCCGTCACGTTTCTTCAGGATGAGATCAATGGGATGGATCACTGTTTCGGACATGTCGAGAATTTCTGCGCTCAGCGCGATGTGTCTGCGTTACCCACATGGCAATGCGTCTTGTTTACTTCGGCTCGATGAAGGTACCGCGAAACGCGTGTGGGAGCAGAGCTCCCAACGTCGTCTCGGCGGGTTCGTTGTGCTCGGCGGGATAAAGGATCAGCACATCGTCGTCTCCAAACTCGGAGAGCGTCTGACGGCACGCCCCGCAGGGCATCGAAGCGGAGTCGTTGAGGTTTGCCACCGCGACCGCGCGAAGGCGGATGCGGGGACCAAGTTCGCTCACGGCACGAGCAATCGCCGCCTGCTCTGCGCACGAGGTCAAACGGTAGGAAGCGTTTTCGACGTTGCAACCAGTGAAGATGGTGCCGTCGGTGAGCAACAGTGCCGCTCCCACGCGGAAGTGGCTGTAGGGCGAGTAGGAGTGTTGCGCTACCGCAGTGGCGAGCTCACGCAGCTTCAGACGAAGCTCGGGCGAGATCTCCTCTTCGACGGCCAGGGGCACGGGCTTGCTCCTCGAGAAATCTTCCGGAAGGCACGATGTGCTGCCGGGGAAACGTCGATGCTATGCCGATAGCTGCGTGAGCGCAAGCCCGGACCAGTACGCGAGCCGGTTCATCCTTGGCCGCTGTCGTGACGCCGCTCGGCCAAATGCTACGCACAAGTGGGCTTGACCGCACGTCGCCATCCTGTTTGCATCCAATCGAGAGGCTTTGCATCTCGTTGTTGGACGCTAAGCAGCAAGGCGAGTCTGTGAAGTAAGTGGATGAGTGAGTCTGTGGCCAAGCGTACGAAGAAGACCGAGCCAGCTGTTGCGACCGAGGTTCGAGCCGCAGAAGACGTGCTCACCCTCTTTCACCCGGTCACGGCGGGGTGGTTTCGGGCTGTCTTTGAGCAGGTCACGGCGCCGCAGCGTGAAGGCTGGCCTGCGATTGCGCGCGGCGAGTCGACGCTCATCCTCGCTCCTACGGGAACTGGCAAGACGCTGACGGCGTTCCTGTGGTGCCTTGACCGTCTCATGCTGCAGGATCGGGGTGCAGCGGCAGGTACTGAGGAGCAGGAGCGCGGCACCACGACCGGTACGAGCAAAAAGAAGAAGAGCGCGGGCACCGGCTGCAAGGTTCTGTACATCTCGCCCCTCAAGGCGCTTGCAGTCGACGTGGAGCGCAACCTTCGTTCGCCGCTCGCGGGTATTGCGAACATGGCGCAGCGCGAAGGCGTGGCCGTGCATGTGCCAGACATCAGCGTGCGCACGGGGGACACGAGTCCGCGCGATCGCGCGCGCTTCCGCACACACCCCGGCGACATCCTCATCACCACGCCGGAGTCGCTGTATCTGTTGCTCACCTCGAACGCAAGTGAAGCGCTGCGCAGCATCGAGACGGTCATCATCGATGAGATACACGCGCTGGTTCCGACGAAGCGTGGAGCGCACCTGATGCTCTCGATCGAGCGGCTCGAAGCGTTGTGCGGCCGCAAGCTGCAGCGCATCGGACTCAGCGCCACGCAGCGGCCCCTTGAAGAGGTTGCTCGGTTTCTTGGTGGAGCGGACACGGGCGACGGAGCTGCGATTGCCGTTGAGTCGCCGACGTTGCAGCCGGCTGCGGACGGCGACCATGATGCCCAGCCCGCAGAGACGGAGAGCAACACTGGCATTCGCTATCGCCCCGTGACGATCATCAACGCGGGCGCACGCAAAATCCTGGAGCTCACCGTCGAGGTGCCGGTCGAGGACATGGCGCGACTCGGTGATATAGAAGAGCTGCCCAGCGGACCAGCGTCGCAGGGCCCGAAGCGGACCTCGATCTGGCAGTCGATCCATCCTCGTCTGCTGGAGATCGTGCGCGAGCGGACCTCGACGCTGATCTTCGTCAACGCTCGCCGCGTAGCGGAGCGGCTTGCGGGGGCGTTGAACGAGCTCGCCGGAGAGAACCTCGCGCGGGCACATCATGGTTCCCTCGCAGCAGCGCAGAGAAGCGAGATTGAAGAGATGCTCAAGGCCGGTCGACTGAAGGCCCTGGTGTGCACCTCATCGCTGGAGCTCGGGATCGATATGGGCGCGGTCGATTTGGTGGTGCAGATTGAAGCTCCCCCGAGTGTGGCCAGCGGGATGCAGCGCATCGGTCGCGCAGGGCACCAGGTGGGCGCGCCATCCACCGGCATCATCTTTCCCAAGTACCGTGCCGACCTCGTGGCCTGTGCTGCTGTAACGCAAGCGATGCACGAGGGACACGTCGAGTCCACTCGCTTCCTTCGGAACCCTCTCGATGTGCTGGCGCAGCAGGTCGTCGCAATCCTCGCGCAACCACCTTCGCTGCGACCCGAAGAGCGCAAGCCTTCGGGAAAGCGTGTCCTTGCAGCCTCGGGAGAAGATGCGGTCGAGGAAGATTCTCCCGGCATCAGCTACGACGCGTTGCTGCGTCTTGTGCGCAGTGCCGCGCCGTTTGCGGGGCTAAGCATGCGATCGTTCGACGGCGTGTTGGACATGCTTGCGGGCCGCTATCCTTCCGATGAGTTTGCCGAGCTGCGTCCGCGCATCATCTGGGATCGCCAGCGCAATTGGTTGACACCTCGGCAAGGCGCGAAGCGGCTCGCGATCCTCAATGGCGGCACCATTCCTGACCGCGGCCTCTATGGTGTCTTTCTCAGCGGCGCTTCAAAGCCCCTTCGAGTGGGCGAGCTCGATGAGGAGATGGTCTTCGAAGCGCGCACAGGTGAGACCTTCATGCTGGGGGCATCGACGTGGCGCATCGATGAAATCACGCACGATCGCGTGCTTGTCTCGCCTGCTCCTGGCGAGCCAGGGAAGATGCCCTTCTGGCACGGCGATCGCCCAGGGCGTCCTGTTGAGTTTGGCCGGCGCATCGGTGCGCTGACTCGCGAACTGCGCGAGCTTCCACGCTCAGCCGCGATGACGCGCCTGATGCAGCAGCACGATCTCGGACAACAGGCGGCAGAGAATGTGCTGCGCTATCTCGCTGACCAGGAGCTCGCAACGACGATGGTCCCCGATGATCGGACCATCGTCATCGAACGTGTACGCGATGAGCTTGGCGATTGGCGTCTCTGTTGCCTCACGCCCTTCGGCAGTCGTGTGCATACGCCCTGGGCGATGGCGGTGAGTGCGCGCCTGAAGGATGCGGGTCTCGATGTCGAGACGATGTGGAGTGAGGATGGCTTCGTCATTCGTTTTCCGGAGACCGAGGCGCCTCCCGATGCCGATCTGCTGTTGATGAGTGCGGAAGAGGCGAACGAACTCATCCTGCGTCAGCTCGGATCGAGCGCACTCTTTGCTGCGAAGTTTCGCGAGGCAAGCTCACGTGCGTTACTGCTGCCGCGCCGTCGCGCCGATGGGCGGTCACCGTTGTGGCAGCAGCGCAAGCGAGCGTACGACCTGCTCAGTGTGGCTTCGCGCTATCGTGAGTTTCCGATGTTGCTCGAAGCGTATCGCGAGTGCCTGCGCGATGTCTTCGACATGCCCGCGCTGATGGAGTTGCTGCGTGCCATCACGAATCGATCGATGCGCGTGCACGTGGTGGACTCTCGCACGCCATCACCATTTGCGGGCGCACTCCTGTTCAGCTACGTTGCGAACTACATCTACGATGGCGATGCTCCGCTGGCAGAACGTCGAGCACAGGCTCTTGCGATCGATCAGGACCAACTGCGAGAGCTGCTCGGCGACGCGGATCTGCGCGAACTGCTGGATGCTGCGGCGATCGAGGAGACCGAAGAGCAGCTTCAGTGCGTGGCCGAGGGCTATCAAGCGAGGTCGCTGGATGGCGTGCACGATCTTCTTCTGCGCCTCGGAGACCTGACGCGCGAAGAGATCGCGGCGCGCACCGATGGCGATGCCGCTGCGTGGATTGAGCGCCTACTGAAAGCTCGCCGTGTTCTGGAGGTTCGTATTGCGGGCGAGAAGCGGGTCATTGCGATGGAAGATGCCGCGCGTGTTCGCGACGCGCTTGGAGTACCGCTGCCGCCGGGGCTTCCCGCGGCCTTCCTGGAGCCTGCGCCTGAGGCTTTGCTGGATATCGTTCGTCGCTTCGCTCGCACGCATGGGCCGTTTACGACTGTGGAAGTGGCAGAGCGTTATGCGTTACCCAAGTCGCAGCTTGAAGCGGTGCTGGAGCGGCTCGTTGGCATGGGCCGTGTTGTGGAGGGCGGCTTTCGCCCGGGCGGGCTCAATCGTGAGTGGCTCGAGAGTGAGGTGCTGCGAACGATCCGCCGCAAGTCGCTGGCGAAGCTGCGCAAGCAGGTCGAGCCTGTGGCCCAACAGACTCTGGCGCGTTTGTTCACGCGATGGCACGGCGTGGTCTCGCCGCGGCGTGGCCTCGATGCGTTGCTGGATGTGATCGAAGGGCTGCAGGGAGCACCGCTGGCTGCGTCGTTGCTGGAGTCGGAGATTCTGCCGGCACGTGTGCTGGGCTATAAGTCAGCGGACCTCGACACGCTCGTCGCTGCGGGTGAGGTGGTGTGGGTGGGGCTTGAGCCGACGGGTGAGTATGACGGCCGCATCGCGCTGTACCTTGCTGATCGCATGCGCATGCTGTGGCCGCCGAACAGGGTGCGGGTGCCGGGCGCAAAGACCCAGGGCAACGAAGAGGTGTTGGGCGATCGCGAGCTGCAGATCCTTGGGTATCTGCGCGAGCGTGGCGCCTCGTTCTTTCAATCGCTGCATGATGGCGTAGGCGGAGGATATCCGGGCGAGACACTGGATGCTCTGTGGTCGCTGGTGTGGCGGGGCTTCGTCATCAACGATGCAGTGCATGCGTTGCGCGAATACTGCGAGCGGGCTTCGGCAAGGTCGTCACGCAAGGCACAGCCTGCGCGGCGAGTGCATCATCAGCAGGCTTTTCGCTCGCGACGCACCACGCCACCGACTGCGCAGGGCAGGTGGAGTCTCAACGCTGCAGCGCTGGATGAAGAGGCCAGCACGCCGCAGCGAGTCACAGCATGGTCCGCGGCGATGGCGCAGCAACTGCTGCAGCGCTATGGCGTGGTCTTCCGCGAGACGGCACATGCGGAGAGCTTGCCCGGCGGCTTCTCTGCGATCTACGACGCCCTGAAGACGCTGGAGGAGTCGGGCCGTGTGAGGCGCGGATACTTCGCTGCGGACCTCAGCGCTACGCAGTTTGCGATGCCGGGTGCGGTGGATCTTCTACGCGCGCTGCGCCCCGGCGCACTTCATACGGATGTGGAGAAGCGTGAGGTCGTGATGCTTGCTGCCAGCGATCCTGCCAACCCTTATGGCACATTGCTGCGGTGGCCCGCCCCGCCGGAGGAAGGTTCATCGCTCACGCGGTCCGTCGGTGCTCGCGTCGTGTTGATCGATGGCGCGCTCACGGCATATATGCGCCGCGGCAACCCGAACATCCAGCTCCTGCTGCCGGAAGAGGAGCCGCAACGCTCGCAGTATGCTCGTGCGCTAGCCGAGTTCCTCGTCGCGCAGGTGCAGCGCGAGGACAATCCTGAGGGCCGCGGCCGCACGAGCATGCTCATTGCCAGCATCAATGGTGTGCCTGTGGCGGAACATCCGCTTGCGCGCGTCCTCCTTGATGCGGGGTTCCGTGCTGCGCCGATGGGGTTCAATGTGCGTCGCGGGTTGGCGATAGCACCCAGCGGCTCGTTGCCTGGAGGCACTCCCAATGCCTGAAGGCGACACCATCTATCGAGCGGCTCGTGCTTTGGAGAAGGCGCTGGGAGGACGTGTGGTTACGGCCTTCGAGACGGGGCTTGCGCCTCTGGCCCGTGTTGACGATGACGCACGCATCGCCGGTCGCACGGTGGACCGTGTTGAAGCGAGAGGGAAGTGGTGTTTGATCTACTTCTCGGGCCGGCCGGAATGGGGAACGTCACAACTCACGCCTCAGAATCGAGACGTGGGGCACCCGGGTTCTGGCGGTCCGATCATCCTCGTCACGCACATGTTGATGTCGGGCTCGTGGCATATCTATCGCACGGGAGAGAAGTGGTGGATGCCTCGCTCGAAGATGCGCGTTGCGATCACGTGCGGCGAGATGCAGGCGGTTGCCTTCAATGTGCCCATCGCTGAGTTCCACACGGAGCATTCGCTGGCGCGAAGCTCGCAGGTTCCGAAGCTGGGGCCGGATGTGCTGAGCGAAGGCTTCACCGTCGAGGCCGGGATCGCTGCAATCACGAAGCAGGCACAGCAGCATCCTGAAGCCGAAGTCGGAGTGACCCTGCTCAACCAGCGTGTGATGGCCGGGCTGGGCAATGTGTACAAGAGCGAGGTCGCGTTTGCCGCGGGTGTTCATCCCTTTCGCCGCATGAGCACTGTGACGGCTCGCGAGATCGAGCGCATGGTCGAGGCCTCGGCGAGGTACATGCGTGCGAATGTGGCCGGAGACTCCGGCTCCGGCGCTACGGGAGCCATTGTGACGTATGCAGGCAAGCGCCGCACGACCCACGCGATGAACTCAGGCGATCGACTATGGGTGTACGGACGCGAGGGCGAGGAGTGTCGGCGCTGCGGAGCTATGGTACTGCGCCGCATGCAGGGGACACAGGTGCGCTCGACCTACTGGTGCCCGCAATGCCAGCCCTGGATCGCGGCAGAAGGTCAAAGCAACGAAGCCCCGGAGGGGCGCGCCATGAAGCGCACCGGTCCGGGGCGACGGAAGATCAGCTGTTGACGTCAGGGCTGCCGTCGCGGCTGTTGAGGCTGCTGATCTTGCGGGTCCTGCGGATTCTGCTGCTTGTCGCCATTGAGGCCGAAGAGCTTCTGGAAGAAGTTGCGATGGGGCTTGTTCGGGTCGTCCGCCGGGCTGCCATCGGGATTGAACATCTGGTTGCCCAGCGTCTGCGCGTCCACCCCCATGTGCGAGCACGTGCCCTGGGGCGCGGTGCCGACCAGGAAGGCCGCGGTGAAGCTGTCGCTCGGGCAGCTTGAGTCGGAGACCAGTCCGGTGGCGCGGTCGATGCGCAGCGTCTCCACACCGTCAGGCGCAGCAAAGGCCTTGTTGTCCGAGTACTGTGGCAAGGTGATCGCGCGCTTCATGAATGCAGCCCAGATGGGCGCAGCGGCATCGGCGCCCTGGATCTTCACATCGGTATAGTCGTCGTTGCCCACCCATACGACAGCGAGCAGACTGCTGGTGTATCCAGCAAACCAGGCGTCGTGCGATGTGCCTGTCTTACCTGCTGCCGGGGCTGTAAAGCCCAGGGAGCGCACCTTGATGCCGGTGCCTCGGTTGAGCACGCCTTCCATCAACGTCTGCGTCAGGTAAGCCACCCGCGGATCGAGCACCTGCTGCGCCTGCGGCGTGAAGTCGGCCACGATGTCGCCGTTCTGGTTCCGCACGCTCGACAGGAACCACGGCTTGATGTGCACGCCGGAGTTCGCGAAGGTGGTGTACGCACCAGCCATGTCGACCGGCGTCGCGCTGTACGTGCCGATCGCCATCGATGGTGTCGCTCGTGCATTCACGATGCCGGCCTGGTGCGCCAGGGCTGCGACGTTGCCGTATCCGACCTTCTGCGCGAGCGCGATGGTAGCGATGTTCAGCGAATGCGCGAGAGCGTCCGCCGCGGCCACCATGCCGGGATACTCTCCATGCTCGAAGTTGCCCGGAATGTAGGATTGACCGTTCGTGCCGAAGTCCTGGGGATCGTCGTTGAGCTTGGTCTCGGCGGTGAAGACGCCGGAGCCGTCCAGCGCTGTGCCGTTGAGAGACGAGTTGTAAGCCGCAGCATAGACGAAGGGCTTGAAGATGGAACCCGTGGGACGCTCTGCGACGGCGTGGTCCAGCTGCGAGGAGCCGTAGTCGCGGCCTCCTACAAGTGCCAGCACCTGGCCGGTGTGTGGGTTCAGCGCGACCAGCGCAACCTGCGGATAGGTGATGGGGCCGGTGGAATGCTTGTGCAGCTTGCGTACGAGCTCATCCACGTTGGCCATGCTGGCCTGCACTGCTTCAGCGGCCGCGCGTTGCAGCTCCGGGTCGAGCGACGTGTAGATTCGCAGCGGAGAACGCGACTGATCGTTATCGCCCATGCGTTGAATCATCTGGTCGTGCACGAGATCGACGAAGTACGGTGCTTCGCTGGCGTCAACGTTGGGTGGTGCGAGGCGGATGGGCTCAGCCTTGGCGCGCTCCGCCTGATCCTGGGTGATCGCGCCGGTCTCGATCATGGAGTCGAGCACGATGTTGCGGCGCTCCATCGCGCGATCCGGATGCCGGAAGGGATTGAAGTAGCTGGGCCGCTGAATGATGCCCGCCAGCAGAGCGCACTCGGCGAGATCAAGCTGCTTCAGGTCCTTGCCGAAGTACGCTTGCGCCGCCTCCGCGAAGCCCGCGATCGCGAACGAGCCGCGCTGCCCCATCGGGATCTGGTTGGCGTACATCTCGAAGATCTGCTCCTTGTTGAAGCGGGCCTCGAGCTGGAAGGTAATGACGATCTCGGCGATCTTGCGGGAGTAGGTCTTCTCCGGCGTCAGGAAGAAGCCGCGAGCCAGCTGCTGCGTGAGCGTGGAGCCGCCGCAGCTCATATGGTGCGCGAGCATGTCCTGGAAGGCGCACTTCACGGTCCTCACGTAGTTGATGCCGCCGTGGTCGAAGAAGCGGCGGTCTTCGATGGCCTGGACGGCCTGCACCATCTGCGGAGGAATCTGGTTGTAGGTGACGAGGCGGCGCTTGGTGCGGTTCTTGTCCTCGGAGAGCGCGGTGATCAGCTGCGGCTCGAGTTTGTAGCCCGCCAGGGCCGCGCCATTCTCTGCGGTGATGGACTGTACGACGCCACCGGAGGTGTTGATGGTGGCGCCATCGGTGGCGAGGAAGCTCTGCGGACCGGGCTTGATGAGGATGGAGTCGCTGCGGAGCTCGAAGCTGCCCATCGGATTGTTGTGCTCGGCGTCGCCGTTGTAGCCGGCGTGGCGCAGGGTCGCGGCGATGCTGGCAGCGGTGCGCTGCTGGCCGGGACGGACCTCCTGCGGGGCAGCGTACACCTGCGCCATCGTGGCGAAGAGGGGCCCCTGCTTCAGACGATCGTCGACCAGGCCCCGATACTTCAGCCAGAAGAAGCCGAAGACGAGCAGGCACATGACCGCGACGGCCGCAACGGCCACGAGGAAGAATTGCAGCAGGCTCTTGCCTACAGATCTGCGGGCTGGAGCATTGCGACCGAGCTTGACTTTGACAGGCATGGGGAGGTGGTCCGGGAAACAGGCCGAAGAGCGGTTAGCGAAGTGCCTCCGTGTGTAGGACGCTTCGCCCGTCCATGGCGTGCAGCCATGAACGGAGATTCAGACGCAGCGGCCAGCGATGAGGGCTGGCAGCCCGAAAAGCAGAGAGTCGCCGTGGCAGGCCACGACGACTCCGCGCCTCCACTTCCACTACTCTACTTGGACACGGCCAGCAGACTCTTGAGGGTCTGTGTCACTTCTTTTACTGCCACATCGGTCGTCGTCTGCAGCAGCCGGTCCACGAGTTCCACCTGGCCTTCGGCGAGCTTCTTGCCGATGTTGATGCGGTAGGGAACGCCGATGAGTTCGGCGTCTTTGAACTTGACGCCGGCGCGCTCGTCGCGGTCGTCGAGCAGCACGTCGATGCCCGCAGCTTCGAGCTCGGCAGCGATGTTTTCTCCGGCAGCGGCGAGGTCGGCTTCCTTCATATTCGTGACGGTCACCACCACGGCAAAGGGCGCGATGGAGGGCGCGAGCGCATACTGATCGCCGGCCTTGGCATCGCCCGCGGCCGCAGCCTTTGCGGCAAACTTCGCCGCGCTGGACTCGATCGCCGAGGTGAGGATGCGTTCGATGCCGATGCCATAGCAGCCCATGATGGGCGTCACTTCCTTGCCGTTGGCGTCGAGCACGCGCGAGCCCATGCTCTCGGTGTACTTGGTGCCGAGCTTGAAGATGTGACCGATCTCGACGGCCTTGCCGAGACGCAGCGGCTGGCCGCCGATGGGATCGAGTTCGCCTTCGTTGACGTTGCGGATGTCGGCGATGACGGTGGGCGTGAAGTCGCGACCCGGCGTCACGTTGCGGAGGTGGTGATCGAGCTGGTTGGCACCGGCGACGAGGTTCCTGCGGCCCTCGAGGCCGAGGTCCATGATGACAATCGTGCGCAGGCCTTCGCTCGCGACATCGCGCGAGACACCCTTGAGACGCTCGATGGCCTTGCCGCTCTTGAGGCCATTCAACGAGCCCTGCGTCATCACCTGCAAGATGCCCACCGGTCCGAGGTAGCCGGCCGGCCCGCCGATGTAGAGCGCCAGCTCTTCGGGCAGCATCGGGCGCAGCTCGGCGGTGCCTGCAATGGCGTTGAGCTTGGTCTCATTGACCTGGTGATCGCCGCGGAGGAAGGCAACGACGGGGCGCAGCGGTTCGTCCTTTGGATGGGCCGCGAGGCTGCCCATGAAGGCGACGCACTTGATGTCCTGCGAGGGCAGGATGCTGAGGAACTCGCAGATGTCCGCGATGGCACCCTTGCCGGGCGTGTGGACGAGCTCCGGCAGACCATCGCCCGTCGGCTCGAGGTCGACAACGGCGGTGAGCTGCGAGGTCGCCTTCTCGAGGTTGGCGGCGTAGCCCGAGGCCGAGCTGGCGATGAGGTCTTCACCAGCATCGGTGTAGACCATGAACTCCTGCGAGCCCGAACCACCCATCGCGCCCGAGTCAGCCTCAACCGCGACGAACTCCAGGCCGCAGCGCGTGAAGATGGCGCGGTAGGCGGCGTCGTGTTGGTCGTAGCTCTTGTCGAGGCCCGCGGTGTCGATGTCGAAGGAGTAGCTGTCCTTCATCAGGAACTGGCGCACGCGCATGAGGCCGGCCTTGGGGCGGGGCTCGTCGCGGAACTTGGTCTGGATCTGGTACCAGGTCTGGGGCAGCTGCTTGTAGCTGCGCAGCTCGTTGCGCGCGATGGAGGTCATGACCTCTTCGTGGGTCATCGCGAGCACCAGGTCGGCGCCCTTGCGGTCCTTGAGGTGGAACATGTTCTCGCCCATGACGGCGTAGCGGCCGGACTCTTCCCACAGCTCGCGAGGGTTCAGCGTCGGCAGCAGGAACTCCTGCCCGATGCGATCCATCTCCTCGCGGACGATGGCGACGATCTTGTTGATCGACCGCTGACCGAGGGGAAGGTAGCTGTAGATGCCAGCTCCGAGCTGGCGAATGTAACCCGAGCGGAGAAGAAGCTTATGGCTGGCGACCTCCGCGTCGGCCGGGGCCTCGCGAAGTGTCGGAATGAAGAGCTTTGACCAACGTTGCATGCTCTTTGATTGTAGCGAAGCAGCGGCTGCGCCGTTAGCCCGCTTTGCGGGGAGCGACTGCGTCGTTAGCGCTTCGCGTTAGCGTAGAACCAGACTTACTGACGCGCAGCGCTCGCTTACAGCCGACCGTCGTCGCCGGGTTCGTCTTCGTGCCCCGGTTCGTCGTCGGGGATGCCGGGGAACTCTGGCTCCTGTTCTCCGTCGTCGCTGGTGGTAGACGGGTCGCCACCTTCCTGTACTTCCGCGAACTCGGTGATCTCAGTGGATTCCGATGCCGGAGCCTCCGGCGCGACCTCCCACAGGTCATGGAGATGGACGACGCCGACTGCCGTTGGCCCATGGGGACCTTCTTCCGTGACGACGAGTGAGGTGATCTTGCGCTGTTCCATGAGGATGAGGGCGTCGATGGCGAGCGTCTCCGGTGGAATGGTGCGTGGGTTGTGGTTCACGATCTCGCCGGCGGTTTTGTGGAAGGCGTGCGGCCCGTTGCGTTCCAGCAGGCGGCGCAGGTCGCCGTCGGAGAGGATACCCAGCAGCCGGTCGTGCGTATGCACCAGCGTGACGCCGAGGCGCTTGGCGCTCATCTCGTGGATGATCTGAGGCATGGTGGCGGTGGGGGGCACGGACGGCATCTCCGCGCCGGTGTGCATGAGCTTGCGGACGGTGACGAGGCGCTTGCCCAGTTGGCCGCCGGGGTGCAGGTCGGCGAAGTCGCGGGGCTTGAAGTCGAGGCGGGCGCTGACCTCCATCGCCAGGGCATCGCCCAGGGCCAGCATCGCGGTGGTGGAAGCTGTGGGCGCAAGTTGGTGCGAGCAGGCCTCGCGGTCGATGGCGACGTCGAGCACGTGGGCGCTGGCCGAGGCCAGCGTGGAGGTGGTGCAACCGGTGATGGAGATGAGCGTCGCGCCGAGCCGCGGCAGGACGGGGATCAGCCGCAGCAGCTCCTCGGTCTCGCCGGAGTAGGAGAGCGCGAGCACCACATCGCCGGCGGTGACGACGCCGAGGTCGCCGTGGAGGGCATCGGAGGGGTGCAGGAACTGGGCGGGCGTGCCGGTGGAGACCAGCGTGGCAGCGATCTTGCGGGCGATCAGGCCGCTCTTGCCCACACCGGTGACGATGGTACGGCGGCGGGTGCGAACGGCTTCCACGATGCGTTCGACGGCCCGCGCAAAGGTGTCACGCATCGGGCCTTCGAGGCGCGTGGCGAGCTTTTCGAGCCCCGCAGCCTCGATCCGGACGAGCTCTGCGGCGGTGGGGGTGGAGGCCTGCGGAGTTGGAACAAAATCTGCCATTTCAACTGCTGATGCTAGCAGAGCGGCCGCGAGGCGGATGTGTCGAACGCCTGTAACCTCAACGCCGTTCCAGCGTCCGATAGACTGATATGCGAGGACTGTGGGCTGCGACGTGTGGACTTCCACCGCAGGGTCACGGCCAGGAGGCTGGTTTGCTGCGTCGAGTGTTAGTGGCTGGAGGAATTGCGCTGGTACTGGCTGTGCTGGTGACTGCGGGAATACACAATCTGCGCGATCGCCGCGCTGCGATGCAGCAGGCCGCCGCGCAGCATGTGGACCTTACCCCGGTTGCCTCGGGCGATGCCGCGGATGCGATCCCGCCCGAGCTGGGACGAGACCTGCGCGGCAAAGCGGCACCGGATTTCACGCTGACCACGCTCGACGGACGGCATATCCAGCTGGCTGATCTGAAGGGCAAGACGGTGATCGTCAACTTCTGGGCTACGTACTGCGGGCCATGCCGCGTGGAGATGCCGTGGTTCGAGGAGTTCGGCAAGAAGTACGCCAACGACAAGCTGGTGGTGCTGGGCCTGAACTACGAAGACGGCGTGACCAGGGACGACGTGGCGAAGGCCGTGAAGAAGACCGGCGTGACCTATCCGATCCTGATGGCTGACGACAAGACCGCGAAGGCGTTTGGTCTGGGCGACTACCTGCCGGTGACCTACTACGTCGATGCCAAGGGTGAGGTCGTGGACCAGAGCCCCGGTGCTCCAACGAAGGACCAGATGGAAGCCACGATCAAGAAGGCCATTGCACGGAGCCAGTCGTGAAGGCGGTGGCGCGTTCTCTGGTAGCAGCGTTGCTATTGGCTGCTCCGTTCGCAGCGGTCTCCGCGCAGAGCATCTCGCTTGGTGGCGACAACGCTCATTCGGCGGCGAAGCTGCAGCATGTGCTGTTGCTCTCCGATGCGGTTGAGACCAAGGTCGGCGGCTCGCAGGCGATTGAGCTGCGATTTCGGGTCGAGGATGGCTTTCACATCAACTCGCATCATCCGAAGGACGAGCTATTGATCCCTACCGCCCTGAAGCTCGAATCGGCAGGAGCGGTGCAGGTGCTTTCGGTGGACTACCCGGCAGGCAAGCCGTTCAAGCTGCCCAGCTCGAACGATCCGCTGGATGTCTACCAGAACGAGTTTCGGGTGATGTTGCGCGTGGCGGCGAAGTCTCCGGGCACCACGGAGCTGAACGGCTCGCTGCACTACCAGGCCTGCGACAACGCCGCGTGCTTCCCTCCGCGGACGCTGCCGGTGAAGGTGCTGCTGACGGCGAAGTAGGAAGCTCGAGACAGACGACGATGCGTGGCCCGCGATGTTCCTGCGGGCCACGCATTTTTGTCGAACGTCTAAGTCGCACGTGGGCGAAGTTGGAAGTGCAAGAGCGAGGATCGAGTCGCGGGTTTGGGGTTGCGGGCCGCGGGTTCGTCGTTGCCGGTTAGTAGTTCCGGTAGCCCGGGCCATAGATGTTGTGCACCGCCACCTGGTACCCGTGGCGGAAGCCTTCCCGGTAGTCGCGACGGTCCGGCGGCGCGATGAAGTGCGGGTTGCGGTATTCATCGCGGTTCATGGGCGAGGGCGGGCGATGGTTCTCGAAGTCCTTGCGCGCGCCGTAGACGCCGTCCTTGTAGCCGCGTTGCCAGGCGGCGGCAAACTGCGGCGGAGGCGCCTCCCAACCCTGCTGGGGTGGCGGCGGAGGTGGGCCCTGGTAGTACTGCTGCGGCTGCGCGATCGCTGCTCCGGCGATCAGGCTGAAGCCGAGGAGCGCTGTGGCAAATCTTGTCGTGGCGGTCATGGCGGTATTCATCGTGCTCTCCCTGGAAGCTGCATCTGTTGAGCTGCAAGCTCAACCTCGCTTAGAAGAAACACAAGTGGGAACGCCAAGTTGCAGTCCCATGCGCGCAACTCGCTGCGATGAGTGGTGTTGCCGCTGGAATCAGGTGTGCGTGGAGAGCGAGAGCGTATTGCCGTCAGGGTCGTGGAACCAGGCGACCAGCGCACCGTCCGGCGCATGCCAGACGCCGTCGGCATCCTGCGGCATAAGAGCGCAGCGCTTGAAGGTGACACCGCGTGCGGTCAACTCGGCGATCTCGGCGTGAATGTCCGCAACCTGCCAGCCCAGGATGGTGAAGGGGAATGGCGTGAAGCAGGGCGTGCGCGCGATGCGCAGCGACTGCCGCGCCGGACCAAGGTCGAAGACGACGGCGAAGTCGTCTTCCTTCACGAAGTGCAGGCCGAGCGTGTGCTCGTAGAAAGCGCGGGCGCGAACGCAGTCCCGCGAGGGAACGAAGATGCTGGGGACAAGGGTGCTCAACGGCATAGCCGTAGACTCCTGACTTCGGATTGCCCCGGTTGTTGGTGTAGAGCATTGAGGCCGCGTGCTTTACGGCCTGAGTCTACAGGCAACTGGCGGTAACAGGCTGTGATTTGGCGCCGGTCGTGCTGGGTAGGCAGAGGGATCACCATAAGACAAACGTTTACCTGAAGCGTCGAGAATGCTATCTTGGCTGCCCCGGAGGATCTACTGGATGGATCGTCGCCGCTTCCTTTCGCAATCCCTGCAGACGGCTGGCGTGGCGCTGCTACCAGGCGCGACCGCTTCGTCTGCGTCCGCCGCTGCGCCGATGGCGATGCCGGTTTTCGATGCGAACGGTGCCGAGTTTCCGAAGGACTTTCTTTGGGGCATGGCGACGGCGGCCTACCAGGTGGAGGGCGCCTGGAACGAGGACGGCAAAGGGGAGAGCAACTGGGATCGTTTCGCCCACACACCAGGGAAGATCAAGGGCGGAGCCACAGGCGACGTCGCGTGCGACAGTTACCATCGCTTTCCGGAAGACATCGCGATCCTGAAGCAGCTGCACCAGAAGAGCTATCGGTTTTCGATCTCGTGGGCGAGGGTGATGCCGCAGGGCAAAGGCCCGGTGAACCAGAAGGGGCTCGACCACTACAAGCGCGTATGCGACGCGTTGCATGAGGCCGGCATCCGGCCGTTCTGCACGATGTACCACTGGGACCTGCCCCAGGCTCTGGAGGACCTTGGCGGCTGGCCGAACCGCGACCTCGCCAGCTACTACGCGGACTACGCCGGGGTGCTGGCAAAGCATCTGGGCGACCGCATCCAGGTGTGGGCTCCGTTCAACATGCCCTGGACCTTCGCGTACATGGGCTATGGAGTAGGTGTCTTTCCTCCGGGCCGCGCGAGTTATGCCGACTTCCTGAAGGCGGCTCACACATTGTCTCTGGCGCAGGGCATGGGCTTCCGGGCGCTGAAGGCGAACTCATCTGTGGCGACGGTGGGGAGTGCCTACGGCGCGGCTCCGGCGTATCCGAAGACGGAGAGTGAAGCGGACAAGGCCGCGGCCGATCGCTACCACGCCATGAACAACGTGTTCTTCCTCGAAGCCGCCATGAACGGGCGCTACCCGAAGGCGTTTGTGGACGACCGGGCATTCGGGTTGATGGGTATCCGTCCAGGCGACGAGGCCGTCATGAAGGTTCCGCTCGACTGGGTCGGATTCCACTACTACACGCGGCGGATCGTTTCGGACGCGAGCGGCGAAGAACACGCTGGCGGCGGCAGCTTCGGCACAGAGCTGGAAGCCGACCCCGCGACCGGGCGAGACCCGTATACGCGCTTTCACGTCGAGATGGGCTCAGGCCGGGAGCTGACCGATGCCGGGCTGGAGATCTATCCCAAGGGGATCTACGACCTCGTGATGCGGATCTCGCGAGAGTACGGATCTCCGCCGATCGAGATCACGGAGAGCGGGTGCAGCTACATCGACGGGCCATACGCGAAGGACGGTGGAGCAATCCCGGACCAGAGGCGGATCAAGTTCTTTCGCGAGGAGCTGACAGAGCTAGCGCGGGCGATCCGCGATGGAGCGAAGGTGCGGGCGTTTCACGCGTGGAGCCTGCTGGATAACTTCGAGTGGGCCGACGGCTACAGTCAGCGCTACGGGCTCACCTATGTCGATCCGCGTGATCAGTCCCGGAAGATCAAGGACTCAGGGCTCTGGTACGGGCGGGTTGCGCAAGCGAATCGGCTGGACGTGTAGGAAGCGCGGATTGCGGTGGGCTGCAAACAACTCCGGGTCCATGCGGGACCCGGAGTGGCAGAGCGGTTAGTTGCGTTTCGGAAGCTTCTGGAAGGCGAGGAAGCGGCGCATGCGGTCGAGGGTGCGGGCTTTGCCGAAGACCACCATGGATTCCACCAGCGGTGGCGAGGTTGCGCTGCCGCTGACGATGGCGCGGAGGAGCATGAAGTTCTCCTTCACGCTCCAACCCTTGGCCTCGCCGAGTTTCTTCAGCTCGCCTTCGATGGAGTCCTTATCCCAGGTAGCGGCTTCGAGCGCGGTGAGCTGTTCGCCGACGAAGGCGAGGGTCTCGGCGGACTCGCGCTTCTTCGGGAGCCAGACGTTCTCGGGCGGCATGACGTTGTCGCGGAAGAGGAAGTCGGCGAGGTCGCCGATCTGGCCGAGGGTTTCGAGGCGGGCCTGGACGAGCGGGATGATGGACTGCAGGTAGGCGTCGGAGAAGATGGTCTCGCGCATGGCGGAGAAGAAGGCCTCGGGCGAGAGCTTGCGGAGGTACTCGCCGTTGAGCCACTTCAGCTTGACGAGGTCGAAGACCGGGCCACCGAGGGAGATGCGGGCGAAGTCGTACTTCTCGAGCATCTCCGGGAGGGTGAAGATGTCGGTCTCCTTGGTGTTGATGCCGCGGGAGACGATCTCCTGCTCGGTGAGCTGGGGCATGCCGCCGCCCATGAGTCCGAGGTAGTTGAGCACGGCGGGCGCGAGATAGCCGGAGTCGCGATAGAAGTTGAGCGAGACGGGGTTCTTGCGCTTGGAGATCTTGCTCTTGTCGGCGTTGCGGAGCAGGGGCATGTGCCAGAACTTGGGCATCTCCCAACCGAAGGCCTTGTAGAGCAGGATGTGCTTGGGCGTGGAGCTGATCCACTCCTCCGCGCGGATGACGTCGGTGATGCCCATGAGGTGGTCATCGACGACGTTGGCGAGGTGGTAGGTGGGGAAGCCGTCGGACTTCATCAGCACCTGGTCGTCGACGTTGGTGTGCTCGAAGGTGATGTCGCCGCGGAGCTCGTCGCGGAACGTTGTTGAGCCTTCGAGCGGCACCTTGAGGCGGACGGTGTAGGGGCGGCCTTCGGCGAGGTAGGCGTCGATCTGCTCCTGCGAGAGGTGGCGGGCGGCGCCGTTGTAGCGCGGGGGCGTCTTGGCGGCGATCTGCTGCTGGCGCATCGCTTCGAGCTCTTCGGCAGTCTCGAAGCTGCGGTAGGCGGTGCCGTTGGCGAGGAGGATCTCGACGTGCTCGCGGTAGATCGCGGTGCGTTCGGACTGGCGATAGGGGCCGAAGGGGCCACCGACGTCCGGGCCTTCGTCCCAGGTGAGGCCGACCCACTTGAGGGCGTCGAAGATCATCTGCTCGGAGGTGGAGACGAAGCGGGTGCGGTCGGTGTCTTCGATGCGCAGGATGAACTGGCCGCCGCGCTGCTTGGCGAAGACGTAGTTCAGGAGACCGATGTAGGCGGTGCCGACGTGGGGGTCGCCGGTGGGCGACGGGGCGATGCGGACGCGGGTGGGACGGGAGGTGGTGTTGCTCTCAGACATGTCAGCTATTGATGGTACTAGAGCGACGGGCTGAGGTTGTGGGTGGTGCTGAGACAGCGGCGACGGATGAGCCCGGGTCCCTTGAGGGACCCGGGGCACCCGGATCTGCCTACAGCTGTGTGGGTGGGGCTGGGGGATATTGCGGGGGATACTGCGGCGGGTAGTAAGCCTGCTGTGGAGCCGGAATGACCTTCCAGTCGCCAAAGGCCAGGATGCAGAGGACGATGAGGCTGCCGATGCCGGGAAACAGCGCCAGAAGCGCAAGCGGGCCGGCAAACCCTGCCTTCGAGAGGATTCTCCAGAAGAGAAAGATGAAGAAGGCCATGAAGGCCAAGCCGATGAGCATGAAGATGCCCATCATGCCGGCCATGGCGGCGCCAAACTGGCGGCCTTGCTCCGGTGTGAAGCCGGACGAGGCGTCCTGCAGCAGCAGGCTGGCCGCCGAGGCGATCTGGTGGTGAGTTTGCGCAAACGCATGCAGGGCAAGCAGGTGCATGGAACCTCCGAAGTCCGAAGACTGCCGACGAGTGTGAAGCAGGAATTGCAGCCAATGTACGCCAAGGGGAGCGAGTGCGCACGGGATTTCAGGCGTCGCGGATCACGTTGGTCAGTTGGCGGGGAGCGTCTCGACGAAGGCCCAGAAGGCTTTGTTCTTTTTCAGCTTCAGGATGGAGTCGTCCTTGCGCGGGTCGGGCAGCGTCTCGCCGGGGATGATGTTGGCCTTGCGGGCGAAGGCCTGTTCGAGGTGAGTGCGGGCGGGATCAGCTTTGCCTTCCTCGGCGTCGGCGCAGGCCAGGTTGTAGTAGTAGAGCGGGTAGTCGGGGTCGCGGGCGATGGCGGCGAGGTTCACCTCGCGGCTGTGCTTGAGGTCGCCGGACATGCCGTAAGCCATGCTGCTTTGGTCGGCAGCGACGCGACGCCAGCTGAGGTAGTCGGGCCCTGTAGGAGCGATGGCCAGTGCCTGTTCGAAGAGCGGCGCTGCAGCTGCGAATACATTGTGCGCGTAGAGGACAGAGGCGTAGCGGAACTTCGCGTCGTAGTCGGGCTGCCGGGTTGGATCGAAGGTGAGGGAGTCGATCAACTCATGGTCGGCGTCGAGGGAGACGAGCTCGGGGCCAGAGAGCTCAACGTCGGCGCAGAGGTCTGCGTGGGCCACAAAGAAGCGGCGGACGAAGCGGAAGGGAGACGGTGTGGGGCTCTGCTCGTACTCGGCTACGGCAATCTCAACGCCGGAGCGGCTCTTCGTCGTGTATTGGCCAAGAACATGGCGATATGGCGGGTTCTGGCCGGGTTCCGGCTTCTCTGCAGCTTCCGATTGCAGCATCCAGTCGCGGCAGGCGACGGCACTGGGCTGAGCTGGCTCGGGAAGGAACAGGAAGCCGAGCGCCTCATCGTGGGTCACCTTCGTGTTGCGGGCTCGGATGCCGAACTCGCGGCCATTGGGTTTGGCAGAGAGCTCGGCGATCTCGAAGCCGGGCGCATCCATGTGTAGCAGGCCAGGATGCTCCGCGAGTGCGAAGGTCATGGACTGCGTGGGACCTGGGGCAGGCAGAGGGCCGACGTGGAGATCGTTCGTTGCGGAAGGCTGATGCCTGTAGCGAGCGGCCATGTCTGGTGGCGCGATGGAGGAGAGCCGAACGTAGTCGGCTTCGGTGGGAATGTAGTCGGGCTCGAACGTGAAGCTATTCAGTGCAGGCTCGAAGAGCGCTTCCTCGCCTGCGTGGAATGGGGTCCGGGAGAGGTGGATCTCAGCGCAGACGTGGTCTTGAGCCACGAAGCCGAAGACGTTCTGCTGGTTGAGCGGGCGGCCGTTGTCCTCGATCAGGTAGGAGCCAATCTCAAGCGTCTGGCCGCTCTTCAAGGGACGGCTTTCGCCGTGCTTGTGTGTGACCCGCGCCTGCTTCAACGGCCCGTTGAGGATGGCGCCGAGGGTGTCGTTGCGGCACATGTCGCCGGTAGCATTGAACTGGGGATCGTAGTCCAGGATGTAGGAGACGACGAGCCCCTGCGACTTGTTGTTGAGTTGCAGGATCGCGCGACGGTCGCTGGGCGCGGAGAAGGTCTCGAGCTCCCAACCACCCTGTCTGTCGACAAGAATGCCGCCCTTGCCGGATGGCAGGACGAGTCGGAACGTCTGCGGTAGGGGCGCTTGCGCGCGCAGCACGGAACACAGGCTGAAGCTCAGCAGGAGGGCAGCGATGGGCCGGAGCATGGGAGCGAGTGTATCGCAGGATCTGGGGCGATCGCTGCAGGACTTAGCCCGGGTCCCTTGAGGGACCCGGGGCACCCAGAGTGGTGGTGGGTGTGGGCTACGTGAGATCGTCGGTGTCGAAGGCGGGTTTGCGGCCGAGGGCGGAGATGTCGTGCTTGTCGCCGGCGAGGCCGGTGAGCACGGTTTCTACGTCGTCCTCGTTGGGGGTCTCGGTTTCGGCGACCATCACGCGGGGTTCGTTCGGGATGGTGATGCCTTCGAGCAGGACCACGACGTGGGCGACGGCGGCGCCATCGTGCGAGAGGCCCTCGGGGGTCTTGCCCTTGATGGAGACTCGCTTGAGGTCGATGTCCAGCAGGTCGGCGACGCGTTCGCGCATCTGCGCGGCGATGGGCACGATCTTGGGGCGGTGCATGATGAGCACGCAGTCGAGGTTGACGATCTGGTAGCCGGCCAGCGCGACCTCTTCGAGGGCGGTCTTGAGGAAGAGCGTCGAGTCGGCGCCCTTCCACTTGGGGTCGGTGGGGGGGAAGAAGGTGCCGATGTCCCCGGCAGCCACCGCGCCGAGCAGAGCGTCGGTGATGGCGTGGAGCAGGAGGTCGCCATCGGAGTGGCCGGCGAGGCCTTGCGGGTGGTCGATCTTCAGCCCGCCGATGACGAGAGGAACGCCGTCCGCGAACGCGTGCGAGTCGAAGCCGAGACCGATACGGATATCCATGCTCGGATCATGTTAATGCAAGCCGGAGGGCGCAAAAGGTGTTGGCTGGTGGGATGGACGCAATTTGGTTCTGGATATTTTGTGGGGCCGTGACATATTTGGAGCGGAAATCGAAGCATCGCTGAGAGGCTGTGGTGGTCTAACCACCTGACAAACGACATTGAGGTTGAGCATGGAACGTGTTCTGGTGACCGGTGGGACGGGCTTTGTGGGAGCGCACTGCATCGTGCAGCTGCTGGGCAAGGGCTACACGGTGCGGACGACGATGCGGTCGTTGCAGCGGGTGGAGGATGTGCGGTCGATGCTGCGCGTCGGCGGGGCCAGCGAAGAGGCGATTGCGGGGGTGGAGTTCGCGCAGGCCAACCTGCTGGAGGACACGGGCTGGCAGGCCGCGGTGGCGGATTGCAGGTACGTGCTGCATGTGGCTTCTCCGTTTCCGGAGGGCGTGCCGAAGGACGAGAACGAGCTGATCGTTCCGGCGCGCGAGGGCACGCTGCGGGTGTTGCGGGCGGCTCGGGATGCAGGTGTGCAGCGGGTGGTGGTGACATCGTCGTTTGCGGCGATTGGCTATGGGCATCCGGCCAGCAAAAAGTTCTTTACCGAGGATGATTGGACCGTGGCGGAGAACCCTGCGGTGTTTCCTTACATCAAGTCGAAGACGCTGGCGGAGGCTGCGGCGTGGGAGTTCATCCGGCGGGAAGGCGGAGGGATGGAGCTTTCGGTGGTGAACCCGGTGGGCGTGTTTGGGCCGGTGCTGGGTGCGGACTACTCGACCTCGATCTACCTGATCAAGCGGATGCTGGATGGCAATGTTCCGGGGATGCCGCGGATACGCTTTGGGTCGGTGGATGTGCGCGATGTGGCCGAACTGCATTGGCTGGCGATGACGCGGCCGGAGGCGGCGGGTGAGCGGTTCCTGTGCACGTCGGAACACTTTGTGTGGGCGGTGGAGCTGGCGCGCATCCTGAAGGCGATGGGCCCGGTGGGGCGCAAGGTGAAGACCCTTGTGGCGCCGGACTTTGTGATTCGTCTCGTGGGGATCTTCGACCGCGCCGTGAAGCAGGTGGAGAGCGACCTGGGCAAAGAGAAGGATGCGACGAGCGAAAAGGCGCAGCGGTTGCTGGGCTGGCAGCCGAGGCCGGTGGCGGAGGCGGTGCGGGCTTCGGCGGAGAGTTTGGAGCGGCTGGGGCTGCTGTAGGGGGTGTGGTCTTCTTCCGGTTTGTGCTCGAATTGGAGATCCTTGGAAACCCACATCTCAAACTCGAGATGTGGGGCACCCGCTAAAGTAATCCGCGTAACTCTGCACGATGTGTCATCCCGAGCGAAGTCGAGGGACTTGCAGCTTGCCTGTGCTGGCAGAGAAGCAGGTTTCTCCACTACGCGGGACGATGAAGCTGTCCCGCTACGGTCGAAATGACACATTTGGGTGGTCCTGAATTTTTAGCGACAGCCTACAGGCCGCCGCTGACGTGGATGAGTTCGCCGGTGATCCAATGGGCGTCGTCGGAGGCGAGGAAGACGGCGACGGGGGCGATGTCGTTGGGCTGACCGATGCGACCTAGGGGCGTGCGGGCGATGAGGCCTGTGACGCGGGTTTCGAGGGCATTCAGCTGATCGCGCCTGCGGGGAACGTCGACCATGCCGGGGTTGATGCTGTTTACGCGGATGCCGCGCGGGCCGAGTTCCTTCGAGAGCACGCCGGTGATGGCGTTGATGGAGGCTTTGGTGGCCGAGTAGACGGCGGAGGATGGTGGGTTCTCGCGCGTGATGGAGGAGCCGATGTTGATGACGCTGGCCCCGGAGGTGAAGTGCGGCGAGGCGGCCTTCGTGACGAGCAGTGTGCCGAGGACATTCAGGTTGAAGTGGGCGTGGAAGTCGGCTTCGGTGATGGCTTCGAGCGGGGCGTAGCGGTAGATGCCGGCGTTGTTGACGAGGATGTCGAGGCGGGCGTACTTCGATAGGACCGCGGATACGAGGGCCTGGCATTCAGAGGCGATGGAGACGTCGGCCTGTACTGCGATGGCGTGGCCGCCTGCTGAGGCGATGGTCGCGACTACGTTGTCGGCGTCGGCCTGGCTGTGGGCGTAGTTCACGACGACGGAGGCTCCGGCGGCGGCCAACGCAATAGCGATGGCGGCTCCGATGCCGGTGGAGGCGCCGGTGACGAGAGCGACTTTGTTGGTGAGGGTGGGCATGGAAGTCCTTCGTGGCAAGGAGAGCGGTCGTTTGCTACCGCAAACGATACCCCACCCTTTTCACGATGGAGCCGTGAAAAGGATGGGCCACCCGAAGGTTGTGGCTAGCCGGCGAGGTAGAACTCGGCTACTTCGAGGTCGCCGGGCTGGGTGACCTTGAGGTTGCGGCTGTTGCCGGGGACGACGAAGACCTGGATGTTGGCGCGTTCGAGGAGGGAGGATTCGTCGGTGCCGACGAACTCATCGGCGGCGGCTTCGGCGAAGGCCTTGCGCATAAGTGGGACGCGGGCACCTTGTGGGGTCTGCGCGTGGACGATGAGCTCGCGGGGGATGGTGGCGGTGATGACGGCGCCATCAGCGGTGCGCTCGACCTGCTTGATGGTGTCGATGGCGGGCATAGCGACGATGGCTGCGCCGTGCTTCTCGATCGCAGCGATGGTGCGCTCGATGGTTTGCGGATCGACGAGTGGCCGGACGGCGTCGTGGACGAGGACGATGTCATCGTCGCTGGTCGAAGGCAGCGCGGCGAGGGCGTTGGCGACGGAGTCCTGGCGGGTATCGCCGCCGGTGACGACGTGGACCTGACTGCTGAGGCCGTGCTCGGCGACGAGTTCGGCGACGCGGGCCTGCTCGGACTCACGCACCGAGACGTAGATGGCCACGACGCGCGGGACGGCGAGGAAGGCTCGGAGCGAATGCAGGAGGATCGGAAGGCCCTTGAGTGCCAGGAACTGCTTGGGCGCGCCTCCGGTGGAGGCTGCCATGCGGGTCCCCAGACCCGCTGCGGGGAGAATGACGAAGACGGACATAGGAAGGGCAGTATACAGCGGCTTCGCCGGTAGCGGGGTTAGCGCTTCGCGTTAGCGCCCTTGCGGGCGTTAGCGAGTTGGCGAGTCAGCGAGTGAGCGGGACAACATGGGCTGACCTGCTGACCTGCTGACTCGCTAACGCGCAGCGCTGACTCGCTACCACGCAGTGCTAACGCGCAGCGCTGCCTTTCAACATCATCTCGTTGGACTGCTCGAAGCCGTACTTTTCGTAGATCGGGCGGCCGAAGGGAGAGGCATGGAGGGTGACGATGCTCGCGCCGCGGCGGCGGGACTCCTTGACGGCGGCGTCGAGGATGGCATTGGCGTAGCCGCGGCCGCGGGCCTGGGGAGCGGTATAGAAGTTGAGCAGGTAGGCGCGCAGGGGCTCGACGTGGAGGAAGTGGGGCGGCCAGTCCATGAGGTAGATGCCGCCGGCGGCGAGGACCTCGGAGCCTTCGTGTTCGCTGAGCAGCAGGCCGATGTAGGTGCCGGCGGCAAGGTGGCGAGTGAGCCACGCGGCGAAGGCTGGGTCCATGGCGTTAAGCGCGGCAGGGCCGCCGAAGTCGTTGTCGGCGAACATCTGGTGGCGGTGCCGGGTGATGAGGGCCACGTCGTCCAGCGTGGCGAAGCGGATGTGGGGCATCTGGAGATGGTAGATCGTTCTGGCTCTTGAGGGTGGGGAGTGATAAGTGGCAAGTGGGAGGTGGCAAGATTGGCCGGACGCGGTGGTTTGCACGAAGCCAGCAAGAGTCGCTATCCGGTTTCGAGCTTTGAGTTTCGAGTCTCGGGTTTCAGCGATGGGGTCGCTTAGCATTGGGTGGTGGCTGGACTTCCTGAACTGGCGTTGAATCGTGCTCTCTTCTCGGCGGGCGACCGTGTGTGTGTGGCTGTGTCGGGCGGCGCGGACTCTGTTGCGCTGCTGCTGGCGCTGATCGAGGCGAATAGGGAGTCTCGACTGAACAAGACGCCGCTGGGCGTCGTATTGAGCGCCGTGCATGTGAATCATGGGCTGCGGGGGGCGGAGTCCGAAGCCGACGCGGCGTTTGTTGCGGAGCTTTGCGAGCGGCTGAGTGTGCCTCTGACGGTGGAGCGGGTGGACACGGCAGGGCGGCAGGCGGTGGAGCGCGAGGGTGTCGAAGAGGCGGCTCGCGAGCTGCGGTACGGGGCGTTCGCCCGGCTCATGGAGTCCGGTGCCGCCAGCGTCGTGGCGACGGCGCATACGCTGGACGATCAGGCCGAGACAGTAATGATGAAGCTATTGCGCGGGGCCTGGACGGAGGGGCTGGGGGGGATTGCTCCGCTGGTGGCAGCGGAGCAGCAGAACAGCAGAACAGCGGAACAGCAGAACCGAGAGGGGAGGCGGAGGATTGTGCGGCCGTTGCTGGGGGTGCGGCGGGTCGAGATTGAGGCGTACCTCTTGGCCCGGGGGCAGGCGTGGCGGACGGATTCTTCGAATGCGGATGTGACGCTGACGCGGAACCGGGTGCGGCATGAGCTGATGCCGCTGCTGCGGAGCTTCAATCCGGCGGTGGATGTGCAGCTGGCGCGGGTGGCGGAGATTGCCCGCGACGAGGAAGCGTACTGGCAGGGCGAGGTGGCGCGGTTGCTTCCGCAGCTGCTGTTGCCGGGGCGTCCGGTGCGGGGTGGCGGACGGGCTGTCTCGACCGGAGTAGGAGAGGCGGGCTGCGCAATGGAGATCGAGCGCCTGCGGCCGCTGGCACCGGCGATGCGGCGTCGGTTGGTACGAGCGGCCGCGCGGACGCTGGGGGCTCGAATGAGCGCGGTGGAGACGGCCAAGGTGCTGGCTCTGGCGGGGATGGGGCAGCCTGGGGAGCCAGCGGGCAAACCCGGCGCGCGGCTGGAGTTGGCAAACGGTCTGCGGGTGGAGCGTACGGTCCGCGAGCTGCAGTTTGCCGTAGTGGGGACCGGTTAAGCGCGGCATCAATGCGTGAGACGGGGGCCAACCTGGCAGCGGTCTGCAATATCTGGGCGATGCCCCCGTTAACCAATCTGAAGTAGGACGGAAATGGCTCGAAAGTGCCCCCTTAAGTTGCACGGAATGTCGCTGGAAACGTTTGGCCGGGGGGTAGAATGATAGCGTTGTGCACTCCCTTCCTTGTGATGGGGCGCGGACGTGCCTGCACCGGAACGACGGCTGCGGCGTCTAAACTTATCGGACGACACGGATCTGGAGTTTTGTGTCGGCAAGAGCAGGGTGCAGGAGTGCTTGAACAGGAAACGAGGCAGCAGATTGAACTCAACAGTTAAACACTTGTTGATCTGGGTGGCGACCATCGGCATTTTGCTGATTGGCTGGAAGTTCGTCGTCGCCAATATGGGGGCCGGGCACGATAAGGAAGTCTCCATGACGGAGATGCAGAACGCCATCGATGCCAACAAGGTCTCTGATGTAACTGTCAACGGGAATGAGATCTCGGGCAGCTACAAGGACAGCAAGGAAAGCTTTCATACCTCGATCCCCACGGGCTACAACGACTTGTGGAAGGAGATGCGCGACCACGGCGTCAACGTCCACAACAAAGACCAGAACGGCAACATCTGGATGAGCTGGCTGTTCCAGCTTGCGCCGATCGCCGTGCTGCTGGCGTTGTTCCTGTTCATGATGCGGCAGATGCAGTCGGGCGGCAACAAGGCGATGAGCTTTGGCAAGAACCGCGCGCGCCTGCTCTCGATGCAGCAGAAGAAGATTACGTTCAAGGACGTCGCGGGCGTCGATGAAGCGAAGGAAGAGCTCAAGGAGATCATCGAGTTCCTGCGCGAGGCTCAGAAGTTCCAGCGCCTCGGCGGACGCATTCCCAAGGGCGTGTTGATGGTCGGACCTCCGGGCACCGGCAAGACGTTGCTTGCCCGCGCTGTTGCGGGTGAGGCCAACGTTCCGTTCTTCTCGATCTCCGGTTCGGACTTCGTGGAGATGTTCGTGGGCGTGGGCGCGAGCCGCGTGCGCGATCTGTTCGAGCAGGGCAAGAAGAATGCTCCTTGCATCATCTTTATCGACGAGATCGACGCTGTCGGCCGTCATCGTGGCGCAGGCCTCGGTGGTGGACACGACGAGCGCGAGCAGACGCTGAACCAGCTCCTGGTGGAGATGGACGGCTTCGAATCGAACGATGGCGTGATCCTGATTGCGGCGACGAACCGGCCTGACGTGCTGGATCCTGCGCTGCTTCGTCCGGGCCGCTTCGATCGCCGCGTGATCGTCGATCGTCCTGACATCCGTGGCCGCGAAGAGGTGCTGCGGGTTCACTCGAAGAAGGTGCCGCTGTCGGAGGATGTTGACCTGGCGGTGCTGGCTCGTGGAACACCGGGCTTCTCGGGTGCCGACTTGGCGAACATGGTGAACGAAGCTGCGTTGACTGCGGCTCGGTTCAACCGCAAGTCAGTACACATGTATGACTTCGAGATCGCCAAGGACAAGGTGCTGATGGGCGCCGAGCGTAAGTCGATGCTCCTGAGCGACGACGACAAGCGCGATACCGCCTATCACGAGGCTGGTCATGTGCTCGTCGCTGCGAAGCGCAAGCACTCCGATCCGCTGCACAAGGTGACGATCATCCCGCGCGGTATGGCGTTGGGCGTGACGATGCACCTGCCGGAAGAGGACAAGCACACGGTGACGAAGGACTACCTCGAGACGCAGCTGGCCATCCTGATGGGCGGCCGTTGCGCGGAGGAGATCTTCATGCACCGGATGACGACGGGCGCGGGCAATGACATCGTTCGCGCTACCGAGCTCGCCCGCAAGATGGTGTGCGAGTACGGTATGTCCGAGCTGGGACCGCTGACCTACGGCAAGAAGGAAGAGCAGATCTTCCTCGGCCGGGAGATCGCGCAGGCACGGGATTACTCGGACGACACGGCGAAGGAGATCGATCGCCTGGTGAAGCAGTTCGTCGATAACGGCTACAAGTCGGCGTACTCGATCCTTGAGGAGAATGGCGACATCATGCACCGCATGGCCGAGGCCCTGCTGGAGCGTGAGACGCTGGACGCCAAGGAGATCGAGCTGATCATCGCAGGTCAGGCGTTGCCGCCGGCACGTTCGGCGCTGGCGTTTGCCGAGCCCGGCGATGGCGACACGCAGAAGGTCATCAAGCCCGAGGGCGGACGTAAGTCTGGCTTTACCGAAGGCAGTGCCACGGCGTAAACGAGTTGCAACCCAACAACAAGCGAGGCGACCTTCGGGTCGCCTCGCTTGTTTGCGAGAATGGCTGCGAGGATGCCGACCATGAATCCGTTCATCAAGCCTGCAGTGCTATTGCGTGGAGAAGATGCCTTCCTGCTGGCAGCCGCTTTGTTTGCCTACGGTCATCTGCATCTGAGTTGGGTCTTGTTCGCAGTGCTGTTCCTGGCTCCTGATCTGTTGATGGTTGGATACCTGCTGAACGTCCGCGCGGGCGCTACTCTCTACAACGTGGGGCATGTGCTGTTTCTGCCTCTGTTGGTACTGGGCGCTGGGTATGTGACGGGCTGCATGGAAATGGTGGCCGTGGGGCTCATCTGGTTCAGCCACATTGAGCTGGATCGGATGTTGGGGTTTGGGCTGAAGTATCCGACCACCTTCAAGGACACGCATCTGCAGCATCTTGACCTGATAGCCGATGCGGTAGGCTAACTGGATGAAGATCGGTTTGCGGCTGTGGGTTTGCGGCGCGATGCTGGTCGGCGCGGCCATAGCGAACGCGCAGACCCAGCCTTCCGCGCAGAGTGCGACAACGACGCCTGGAGCGAAGGTGGGGCAGGGTGCGGCGGGTCCGGATGGGCTGAAGCCGGTGACGCGCGACGACGTGTTGCGTGGCGGCTATGGGCCGTATCGGGCGAACAACGACCTGCTGTTCTACCACCTCGATCTGCGCGTCGATCCGGTGGCGCAGACCATCTCCGGCTCGAACACGGTGCGCTTCGAGATGTTGACTGCGGGATCGAAGATCCAGCTGGACCTGACGCCGGCGTTTCATCTCGACGCGATCACGATGGACGGCAAGCCGCTGACGTACACGCGCGAGGAGCGGTCGATCTACATCGACCTGGGGCGAACGCTGCACAAGGGCGAGACGGCCGAGGTGGTCGTGAGGTACTCGGGGACACCGGTGCGACAGGGACGCTTTGGGTGCTTTAGCTTCGACAAGGATGCGGCGGGCAAGCCGTGGATCACGACGGCTTGCGAGGGCGAGGGCGCGAGCGTCTGGTGGCCGAACAAGGACCAGTGGCGCGACGAGCCGCAGGACGGCATGGAGATCGATGTGGCCGTGCCGAATGGGCTGATGGATGTGTCAAACGGGCGCTTTGTGGGTTCGCAGGACCTGGGCGATGGGTACACGAAGTGGATGTGGCGGGTGCATTACCCGATCAACAACTACGATGTGGCGTTGAACATCGGGGACTATCAGCATTGGTCCGATGTGCATGTGAACAAGGAGACGGGCGAGCAGACGACGCTGGACTACTATGCGCTGCCGGAGCACCTGGAGGGAGCGCATCGGCAGTTTGCACAGGTGCCGGAGATGCTGGATGCCTATGAGCACTATTTCGGCGAGTACCCGTGGGACAAGGACGGTTACAAGCTGATCGATGTGCCGTATGCGGGCATGGAGCACCAGTCGGCCGTGGCGTACGGGAACAAGTTTGAGAACGGGTATTTCAAGCGCGACTGGACGGGTGTGGGGATCAGCCCGAAGTTCGACTTCATCATCATCCACGAGAGCGGGCATGAGTGGTTCGGCAACGCGGTGACGGCGGCGGATGTGTCGGACATGTGGATCCACGAGGGCTGGACGACGTACCTCGAGGCGCTGTACGTGGAGTACCGGTGGGGCAAGGCGGATGCGATCCGGTATGTGAACGGGCTGAAAGCGAAGGTGCATAATCAGCGGCCCATTATCACGGAGCACGGGGTGAATTCGGAGCCGCCTCAGGACCAGTACTTCAAGGGTGCGTTGATGTTGAACACCCTGCGCAGTGTGATCGATGACGATGCGAAGTGGTTCGCGGACATCAAGGCGTTCTACCAGGAGTTCAAGTATCAGGACATCATGACCGAAGACGTGGTGGCGTGGTGGAACAAGCGCACCGGGCTCAACCTGACGCCGTTCTTCGACCAGTACCTGCGGCACAAGGACATTCCGGTGCTTGAGCTGAAGTTTGCGGATGGGCAGGCGCAGTATCGGTGGAAGGCGGATGAGGCGGGGTTTGCGATGCCGGTGAAGGTGGGCGACGCGGCGCAGTGGACGCTGGTGACGCCGAAGACCGGGGATTGGCAGTCGACGCCGTGGGCGGGAAAGCCTGAGGATTTCAAGGTGGCGACCGATCTTTACTACGTGGGCGTCACGCGGGACGGCGTGGTGGTTCAATAGGAATATGGGCGGTTCTGTGACGCAGATTCCCTTCGGGAATGACAACAAGAGAGACAAGAGCCGCGCGCGAGCGCTGGCAGCAATCCTGAGCGTTGGTCTTGTATCGCTGACGGGCTGTGGCTATCACCAGGTGGGCGCGGCGACGCATATTCCTGCGACGGTGCGGGTGCTGGATGTGCCGATCTTCGCGTCGAAGGTGCAGGCGTACAAGACGGAGACGGTGTTTACGAGCGCGGTGGTGCGTGAGTTGAATACGCGCACACGGTACCAGATCGTCAGCGGCAATGAGAAGACCGTCGCAGATGCCACGCTGCGCGGCACGATTCTCGCGGAGACGATTGCGCCGCTGACGTATGACGCGACGAGCGGCCAGACTTCGAGCTATCTCGTGAGCGTGACAACGAAGGTTCAACTGGTGGCGCACGATGGCACGTTGCTGTACAGCAACGATGCGTTTGCGTGGCGGCAGCAGTACCAGTCGACGCAGGATCTTTCGGGCTTTGTGCAGGAGGACTCGGTGGCGGTGCGGCGTATGGCGCATGACTTCGCGGCGGCGCTGGTGAGTGACATGCTGGAGTCGTTCCGGTGAGCGCGGTGAGGACGCGAGGTAAGGACGGCAGCGCGTGGGTCTTCGACCCCGCGACGCGGGCAGGGCTGCGCTCCTTCGCGACAGTGGATCGGCTGCTGAAGGAGATCGCAGGCGATGCGCGCAAGCCGGGCTATGTGCTGCTGGGCTCGGAGGCGTTTCTGCTGGAGCTGTGCCGGCGGGGTGTCATTGCGGGGCTGGTGCCGGAAGGCTTTCGCGACTTCTGCCTGCATGATCTGGATCTCGCGCAGACCTCGGTCTTCGAGGCGTTGGACCTGGCGCAGACGCCGTCGCTGATGGCTCCGTTTCAGGTGCTGTTCGTCCGCAATGTGAAGACGCTGTACGGGCGTGGCAGCAAGAAGGAAGAGTTCGCGGCGCTGACCGACTACTTCAATCGGCCAAATCCGCAGGCGCTGATCGTGTTCATGGCGGACCACATCGCGCTGCCGCAGGACCTGCGCCGCATGGACTTCCAGGACAAGGAGCGGGCCGACAAGCTGCGCGAGACGCTGGGCGAGCTGTGTGGCATGGTCGAGCTGCAGCAGGTTGCGGATGAGGATGCGGTGAAGTGGGTGCTTCGCTCGTCCGAAGCGGGTGGCGTGCAGATGCAGGATGATGCCGCTCGCGAACTGGTGGATGCCCTGGGCGGCGACATGCTGATGCTGTCGAGCGAGCTGGACAAGCTGATGCTGTATGCCACAGCGATGCAGGCGGAGCGCGGGGCTGCAACGCTCAGTCTTGTTGATGTAGAGACCATGGTGGCGTCTGCCAAGCAGCGCAGCCTTTACGAGCTCACGGATGCGATCAGCCTGAAGGATGCACCGCGTGCGCTGACGCTGCTGCAGGGGTTGCTGAATGCCTCCGATGGCGGCGAGGATGCGGCGATCGGGCACGTGTTCTCGCTGGCGAAGACCTACAGGCAGATGCTGGTGCTGAACGAGAAGCAAGTGAAGGATCAGCGGGCGATGTGGCAGGTGCTGTGGCCAGGCTTCCGTGTGGCGCCGTTTGCGGCGGATGCTCTGATCGCGCAGGCGCGGAGGTTTCGGGATCGTGCGGACCTGACTCGTGGGTTGCGCTGGATCGCGAAGGCCGACATCGAGCTGCGGTCGAGCCCGCCGGACAAGAAGCTGGTGCTGGAGCGGCTGGTGATGCGGCTTTCGAGCAAAGCTGGGGCGCACGCCTCGGAGTTGCGGGCGGAGTAGGCCTGGATCATTTGGGGATGAGCGGACGCCTGGTGCCCAGAACCGCGGGCGATGGCGGTGCCTGCACCGTGCTTGGGTCGTTCTTGACCGCCGAGTCGAGGTCGTTCCAGCTGACCCCGACAGGAAGTACAGCGTAAGCCTTCGGAACGCGTATCTGGAGGTCGTGAAGGCCTTCCTTCGAACGATCAGGCGCGGGGAATTCCACGATGTAGCGCGTGCGCAGGAGATGGACAAATTCCTCGAGTGTGGACGGCGCAAGCCACGACAACGTGCTGAAGATCAGGCCTCCGCTGGACGAGGTGAGGATGCTCATCGCATCTTCCCGGTTCTGCAATGAGGTCACAGGGCCAACGACGACGGGCTGCCGAATGCCAGAACCTGTGATGTCGTCGTGGCGGAGGTTGAAGATCGCGACGCTGAGCATCGCGGCGTAGAGCGAGAGCTTCGAGAGGGCTGTGGAGCTGCCAGAATCCAGACCGGGCGAAACGACGAGCGGGACGCGGCGTCCAGGTGTCTCCGCCATGCGGCAGAGGACTCTGCCGATCCTGTCCCAGAGGTGAACGGACGAACCGCAATGGTGTCCGCCGGGGCCGTGAAGGGTAGGGGCATTCAACACCTTCTGAAGGCCGATTCGCATGGCGTCGGCGCTCGCAGCTGTCTGGTTCAGCGAGCTGATGAGTGTGCAGTCCATCGCGTACAGGGAGATCTTGTCGGTGGGGCGTAACGCGGACCCGGCGAGGTTCGGCAATGCAGCGACGACGGCTTCCAGGAACAGGCGATCGGAGTCGCCGGCATCGAGGAGGGCGGCGATCTGCAGGGGATCGTCGCCTTCGGGGCGGACCGCGGTGGGATGAAAGCGTGGTCCGGAGTCCAGCGAAACGGTGACCTTGTCGGGGGTGACGCCATGTATATTTTCCGACCGCCCGTTGAGAATGAGCGTCGCAGACTGCATCCGGTTGGCGTAGACGTGAAGCGTGTAGGGTTGGCCTTCCGTGCCTCCGGAGGGTGTTGCCTGCTGAGCGTCTGCGTGGCCCGCGCAGAGGAGAAGAACAGCCAGCGCGAAGTGGCGGACCCAAAGCATGGGCACCAGTATTGCAGAGGCGCAGGCGCGCACCTGCCGAAAGGAGGCGCTACCTGGGTGCGGCGGGGCGTTTCTTTCCCATGACGGTGGGCGAAGCGCTCCCGTGGACGGTGCTGGGGTCGTCCCGTACGGACTGGTCGAGGTCGTTCCAGCTGTCCCCGGTGGCGAGGACCTCGAAGGCCCTCGGAACTTCGATGGAGAGGTTGTGGTCGCCGGCTCCGCCCTCGTCGGGCGTGGGGAATTCCACGATGTAGCGAGTTCGCAGCAGCCTGGCGAAGTGCTCCAGCGTGGAGCGCACCTGGCTTGGGTCGATGGAGAAGATCATGCCTCCGTTGGAGGAGGTGATGTAGCTCATGCCGGCGCTCGCGGGCAGAGCGCGGAGCCCAGTCGCGAGGAGACTTCGGACGTGCGGGTCGAACACCGTCTGCGTGTTGCTGGCTATGGAGAATACGGCCACGCCCAGGCTCCCTGCGCGGAGCGCGAGGTGTTCTGGCGATATGCTGCTGCCAGCATCGCCTCCGGACGAGACGACCAGCAGAACGCGACGTTCCGGCGAGGTCGACATCCGCGCCAGGACGGTCGTTACGGTGTCCCACAGCTTCACTTTGGATCCGCAGTGCCGTCCGTTGGGCTGGTGCAGGGTCGGGTAGGCGAGCGCGGAAGCGATGCTCTTCTCCATCACCTCGGGGGTAGCGTGGGCTCGGTTGGCTGAGCCGATGAGATTGCAGTCGACGGCGTAGACGGAGATGCGGTCGTCAGGAAGCAGGGCGGTTCGCGCAAAGACGGGAAGCTCAGCGGTGACGGCTTTCATCAGGTCACGGTCCGAGCCGTCGTCGTCAAGAAGGATGGCGAGGCTAACTGGGTCGTCACCTTCCACGCGGGTTCGCGTTGGATGGAAGCGCGGACCGCTGTCAATGGAGATGTTGAACTTGTCAGCGGTGACCCCGGCGATGTTCTCCGCGTTCTCATTCAGCACGAGCGCGGCAACCTGCATTCGATTTGCATAGACGTGCAGCGTGTAGGGATGCGGGTCGGCCTGTTCCGGTGGCGCTGGTTCCTGTGCGTGTGCGCTCGTTCCAAGAAGCGTGAGTAAGAGCAGAACTGGACCGCTATGTCGGAAGCAAAGCATCGGCAACAGTATGGCAGAGAGAGAGCCGTCGGGTGCCGCTACAATCCGAAGAAGCTTTAACTGGAGAGACGAATGCGGATCTGGAACTGGCGTGAGGCGGTGGGTTTCGTGGGATTGGTTGCGGGCGCTTGGGGAGCGCAGGGCCAGCAGGGCAGTCCATCCGCTCCCGCCCCCGCACCGACCCCGCAGCAGCAACGCGCAGCGATGACGGAGTTCTACAAGACGCACTACGCGAAGCATGAGTACCGAGTGCCGGCGCGTGACGGGGTGAAGATGTACACCGTGGTGTACACGCCGATCGCGAGCGAGTTTGCCGACAAGGGGCCGTATCCGTTCCTGATGACGCGGACGCCTTACAGCTGCGGCAACTACGACAATGCGAACGTCGAGCCGCGTGTGACCAGCAACATGGACATGCTGAAGTCGGGGTACATCCTGGTGTGCCAGGATGTGCGTGGCCGCTGGGACAGCGAAGGCCACTGGGTGGAGATGACTCCGCCGAAGGACGGCAAGGGGATTGATGAGTCCACCGACATGTACGACACGGTGGAGTGGCTGCTGAAGAACGTTGCTGGCAACAACGGGCGCGTGGGCATCATGGGCATCAGCTACCCGGGTTTCTATACGTCGGCGAGCATCATCGACAGCCATCCGGCGATCAAGGCGGCGAGCCCGCAGGCTCCGATGATGGACCTGTTTCGCGGAGACGATTCGTATCACGGCGGGGCGTTCATGCTGGATGCGAACCACAGCTTCTATGCGGCGTTCTTCAGCCCGCAGAAGAACCCTCTGACGAAGGAGCCGGAGAACAAGTTTGAGTTCAACCCGAAGGATATGTACGCGTACTACCTGAAGATGGGCACGCTGCAGCGGCTGGATTCAGCGGAGGGGAATACGAACTTTCTCTTTCACGACCAGGCGGTGCATGACACCTTCGACGCGTACTGGAAGGCGCGCGACATGCGCGAGCACATGCACGGCGTGAAGGCGGCGGTGATGGAAGTGGGCGGGTGGTTCGACGCGGAGGACCTTGCGGGCCCGGTGATTACGTTCCATGCGATCGACAAGCTGAGCCCGGAGGCCAAGGCAAACACGCTTGTGGAAGGCCCGTGGGTGCATGGCGGATGGGCTCGCAGCACGGGCGCGAGCCTGGGCGACATCAAGTTTGGTGGCGATACGGCGGTGTACTACCGGTCGCATATTGAGGCGCCATTCTTCGCGCACTATCTGAAGGATGCGGAGTGGACTCCGCTGGCGAAGGCTACGGTGTTTGAGACGGGAAGCAATGTGTGGCGGCAGTATGCGGCGTGGCCTCCGCCGAGTGCGAAGGCGAAGATGCTGTACCTGCAGGCCGATGGCGGGCTGGGGTGGAGCGCGCCGAAGGCTATCGTGAGCAAGGATGAGTATGTAAGCGATCCGGCGAAGCCGGTGCCGTTTGTGCCGTATCCGACCGAAGGCGATGTCCCGCAGCGTTACATGGATGAGGATCAGAGGTTCGCGTCGACGCGGCCGGATGTGCTGACGTATGAGACGGCTCCGCTGACCGAGGATGTGACGGTGGCGGGGCCGGTATCGCCGAAGCTGAAGATCGCGAGCACGGGCACGGATGCGGACTTTGTGGTGAAGCTGATCGATGTGTATCCGGAGAACTATAAGGACCCGGATGCGGAGAAGGTGGGCAAGCGGGTGCTGGATGCTCCGCCGGTGTTGATGGCCGGCTACGAGATGATGGTGCGCGGCGAGCCGATGCGCGCGAAGTTCCGTAACTCATGGGAGAAGCCCGAGGCGCTGACGCCGGGCAAGATGACGGCGGTGGACTTCACGATGCAGGACGTGAACCACACGTTCCTGAAGGGCCACCGGATCATGGTGCAGATCCAGAGCACGTGGTTCCCGCTGATCGATCGCAATCCGCAGGTCTTCATGGATATCTACAAGGCGAAGCCGGAAGACTATAAGAAGGCGACGGAGACGGTGTATCACCAGGCGGGCGCGGCGAGTGGGGTGGAGCTGATGGTGGTGCAAAAGTAGGGCCCTGTTTGTTGCTGCGTGGTGAGGGCCCGGCGGTTGCCGGGCCTTCCGCGTTTCGGAGACCATTGCGTTGTGCGAACCCCGTTATGGCTGTAGAGGTGTGAGGTCGTCAGGTATCGAGGGGCGAGGTTTTGCGTGGATCGGGGGCCACCTTTCCGAAATAGAACCGGGAACGGAACGCACGCTGCGCTGTTGATGGGGCCGTGCTAGACTTCGCCTGCTTTCGATTGCATCCGGGATCATCTGCTGAGCAGAGGAGGACTGATGGCCGTCATTGCAGGAACGAAGGGCAGCTTCACGCTGAAGGCTTATGTGGGCGATTTCAAGACGCTGCTTGCCTTCAACTTCAGCGCGCAGCCCGCGGCGCTGGCCGGGTTTACGATCCAGTGCCAGCCGCCGGGCAGCGCGGCTTTCTACCTGTTCAACGAGCTACAGTTTCAGGACCCAACCGACCACGCGCAGATTGCGACGGAACCTGCGAACTCAACGGTGAATGCGCCGATCCAGAAGTACCGTTGGGTGCATGTGCCAGGGTCATCGCACCAGGGGACGCAGCCGGTGACGGGCAAGTACACGTACACGGTGACGCCGCGGCACTTCGATGCGAACGCGCGGATGCTGCCGCTGGACACGACGCAGAGCGCGAGCGTGACGGTGGCGGTGGGGCCGTTTGTGAAGGGCTCGCTGGCGTTGGGATTCACGCGTGGCTACATGCAGTCGGAGGCGTTCGTACACAACTTCACGAAGTCCGCGCTGCTGGAGCCGAAGGGCAAGCCGCTGCAGTTCGACACGACGCAGCAGGCGGGCACGGACCCGACGGGCAACGCGTTTACGTTTGCGGATGAGTATGCGTGGCTGGGCTGGACGGCGCGGGTGCAGATCTTCGCTCTGCTGGATGCGGTGGTGAAGGACAGCACGCTGACGCTGGATGTGTTTGCGTACGACTTCAACGAGCCGGACGTGGTGTCGGCGATGCTGACGCTGGCCAAGCAGGGACGGGTGCGGATGATTCTGGACAATGCATCGCTGCATATGGGGTCGACTCCGGAGACGGCGTTTGCGGGGCTGTTTACGGCGCAGGCGAAGGCGCCGGCGGAGCTGGTGCGGGGATGCTTCGATCGCTACTCGCACGACAAGATCTTCATTGTGAAGAAGAACGGCGCGGCGGTGAAGGTGCTGACGGGGTCGACGAACTTCTCGATCACGGGGCTGTATGTGAATGCGAATCACGTGCTGGTGTTTGACGATGCGACGGTCGCGGGCTACTACGAGCAGGTATTCGAGGGGAGCTGGGGGATTTTGAAGGGGACAAAGACGCCCAGCGCGACGGCATCGAATGCGTTTGCGGCGACGAGCTTTGCAACGAAGCCATTTGCGCCGTCGGGCGTGGGGCTGCCGAAGATGAGTGTGACGTTCTCGCCGCATACGACGAGCGACGTGACGACGATCCTTGGCGGCATCGCGGACCGGATCAACGCTGAGGCTGCCACGGAGGGTGGTAGCGTGATGTTCGCGGTGATGCAGCTGACGGGCAGCAATACGCCGGTCTACAACGCGCTGGATGCGATCCATGGAAAGACGACGCTGTTCAGCTATGGCATCTCGGATGCTCCTTCAGGAACGTACTTGTACGCGCCGGGTTCCGCGACGGGGGTGCTGGTGACGGGCAAGCCGGGCAGCGTGACGTTGCCGCCTCCGTTCGATCAGCTGCCGTCGCCTCCGGGGCATGAGATCCACGACAAGTTTGTGGTGTGCGGGCTGAATTGCAAGGACCCGGTGGTGTATTGCGGGTCGTCGAACCTTGCGACGGGTGGCGAGAACCAGAACGGCGATAACCTGCTGCAGATCCATGATGCGGATGTGGCGACGGCGTTTGCGATCGAGGCGTTGTTGCTGGTGGATCACTACGACTTCCTGGATAAGTACAGGGTGGCGAAGACAAAGAGCGGCGTGACGACGGTGTCGACCGATGCGGCTTCGCCGGGCGCTGCGAAGGCAAAGAGCGCAACGAAGAAGGTGGTCGCGAAGAAGACGGCGACAGCGAAGTCGGCTCCCAAGAAGAGCGCGGTGAAGAAGAGCGCTGCGAAGAAGGCGGCCACGAAGAAGGCTGTTGCGAAGAAGGGCTCGCGCTAGGCGCAGAGGAGGGTTGCCATGGCTACGAAGAAGGTTGCGGTGAAGAAGACCGCTGCGAAGAAAGCTCCTGCGAAGGCGTCATCCGCTGCCGCTTCCAGTGCGGCTTCGGCGCTGACGTCGCAGCCGACGTCGAAGCTGCAGGCGGCGACGCAGGCTCAGCTCTACCTGGCGACGGACGATGCCTGGTCGGCGCGGTACTGGAATGACGGCGACCTGCATGCGATGGAGCGGAAGCTGTTTGGGTGAAGCTCGACGGACCAGAAGCGCTTCGCGAACTCCGTGCGGCGACGAGTGGCGCTTGCTGTAGAGGTGCGAGGTCTTCAGGTTTCGAGGTGCGAGGAAGGTTTCTTCGCGGGATGGTTGATGGGTCCTGTAGAGCGATGAGGTGTTGAGCTATGAGCTGTGAAGAGAGGCTCAGGCGATGAGGCTGGTCCAGTCGAGGACGACCTTGCCAGTGTTGCCGGACATCATCGCAGCGAAGCCCTGTTCGAAGTCGTTGTAGGCGAAGCGGTGGGTGATGATGGGCTTGATGTCCACGCCGCTTTCGAGCATGACGGACATCTTGTACCAGGTCTCGTACATCTCGCGGCCGTAGATGCCTTTGAGCGTGAGCATGTTGAAGATGATGGCTCGCATGTCGAGCGGGCCGGGCGTGGCGGGGATGCCGAGGATGGCGATCTTGCCGCCGTGGCTCATGTTGGCGATCATGTCGGCGAGTGCCTGGGGGCTGCCGGACATCTCGAGGCCGACGTCGAAGCCTTCGGTCATGCCGAGCTGCTTCTGGACCTCGCCGAGGGTGGTGTCCTTGGGGCTCACGGCGAGGGTGGCTCCCATCCTGCGCGCGAGGTCGAGGCGGTAGGGGTTCATGTCGGTGACGACGACGTGGCGTGCGCCGGCGTGGCGCACCACGGGGATGGCCATGATCCCGATGGGACCTGCGCCGGTGATGAGGACATCTTCGCCGAGGATGGGAAAGCTGAGCGCGGTGTGGACGGCGTTGCCGAAGGGGTCGAAGATGGCGGCGACTTCCTGGTCGATGCCGGGATGGTGCCGCCAGATGTTGGTCATGGGGAGCGCGATGTATTCGGCGAAGGCACCGGGGCGGTTCACGCCGACGCCGAGCGTGTGGGCGCAGAGGTGGCGGCGGCCGGCGAGGCAGTTGCGACAGCGGCCGCAGACGACGTGGCCTTCGCCGGAGACGATGTCGCCGGGGAAGAAGTCGTTGACGTTGGATCCGACCTTGACGATCTCACCGACGAACTCATGGCCGATGGCCATGGGGACGGGGATGGTTTTTTGCGCCCACTCATCCCACTGGTAGATGTGGACGTCGGTGCCGCAGATGCCGGTGTAGCGGACGCGGATGAGGACGTCGTTGATGCCGATGGTGGGCTCGGGAATGTCTTCGAGCCAGAGTCCGCGTTCTGCCTTTGCTTTGACGAGTGCCTTCAAGGGACTGATCTCCTGCGCGCCGGATTGCGTGGTTAGGCCGCCGGATGCGACGTGCCGCTTCCAGCGTACTCGGAAGATCGAGATATGTCGTGGGGGCGGGTGGGCTACCCAGGGACCAGCGCAATGCTATGAGGTGGCGGGGATCAGAGATGCGTGGGGAGGATTGCCTTCAGAAGGACGGATAGGCCGTTCCACGCGATCTGCACGCCGATGCAGAGGAGGATGAACGCCATGACGCGCAGCATGCCGTGGGCTGTCGTCTGGGAGACGGCCTTCGTGAGGCGCACAGCGTAGGCGTAGCAGAGATAGACCAGCAGGCTCATGATGGCGGCGGCGGCAAAGATGCCGATGTGGCCGAAGACCTTGTTGCTCAGCGATTGGTTGGAGATGTGCGCGGTGAGCGTGAGCATGACAACGAGGGTGCCGGGGCCGGAGGTAACAGGGAAGGTGAAGGGGTAGAAGGCCTTGGACATGAGCGCACGCTCGGTGGCGTCGCTGGAGGGCTCGCCGGCTTCTTTGCGCTTGCCGGCGGGGGTGGAGGTGTCGGCGCCGTTGAGGGTGGACCAGCCGATGGTGGCGATGACGAGGCCGCCGGAGAGCTGCACGATGGGCAGCGAGAGGCCGAAGAAGTTGAGGATGGCCGCGCCGAGGAGTTCGACGACCGCGAGGAAGATGAGGTTGTTGATGGCGATGCGGCGGGCGACGCGGCGATAGACGTCGGGCGGCGCTTCCCCCGCGAGGCCGAGGAAGACCAGCGAGGTGCCGAGGGGATTGATGAGCGGCAGCAGCGCCGTGAAGGCGAGCAGAAAGGTGGTCCAGATCTGGAGTGTTTGCGGGAGTTCCATGGGTGCAGGGTGTTGGATGTCGGTTGTTGGATGTTGGGTTCCGGCATGGCGGACACGTCCGTAGCTGACATGGGAACCGACAGAACCCAGATCTCAGTGTGCCAGATGCCAGAGGCTAGAGGTTGTAGATGCGGGTGGCGGTCTCGCCGAAGATTGCGGCTTGTTCCGTTTCGCTGAGGCCGGCGCAGTAGTTGCGCAGGGTATCCCACCAGCGGGTGTAGCTGGAGGCTACGAGGCAGACGGGCCAGTCGGAGCCGGCCATCAGGCGGGAGGGGCCGAAGGCTTCGAGGACGGTGTCGAGATACGGCTGCAGAGAGTCGGGGGTCCAGGTGGCCCAGTCAGCTTCCGTGACGAGGCCGGAGATCTTGCAGGTGACGTTCTCGCGCTTTGCGAGCTCGAGTACGTTCGCGCGCCAGGGTTCGAGCTCGGCGGCGGCGATGCGGGGCTTCGCGATGTGGTCAAGCACGAAGGACTGCTTGGGATGGCGATCGACGAAGCGGATCGTCTCTTCGAGTTGGCGCTCGAAGATGAGGATGTCGTAGACGAGGGAGTGTGAAGCGAGGGCGGAGATGCCGCGGTTGAAGGCGGGATCGTCGAGGAAGCCGGCGGGCTCGGCCTGCACGACGTGGCGGAGGCCCTTTAGTTTGGGGTCGTCGATGAAGGCGTCGAGGAGGGCTTCGATGTGACTGTCGGCGAGGGGCAGCCAGCCGACGACGCCGCGCATGGCGGGGCAGGTGCGCGCGAGGTCGAGGAGCCAGCGGGTCTCCTTGAGGGTCTGGCGGGCCTGCACGGCGACCGCGCCGTCGATGTTCGCTGCAGCGAGTTCGTGGTCGAGGTCAGTGGGAAGGAAGTCGCGGCGGAGGACGGCCATGGAGTCGTCGATCCAGCCGTATTCCGCCTGGGTGTAGCGCCAGAGGTGGTGGTGGGCGTCGATGGTCATAGGGAGGGCAGTGAGTAGAGGTCAGTGAGTAGCGAGTAGATCGGGAGGCGGTGGCACAGGCAGGCGGGGCGCTGCTGGGACATCCTGGGAACCCACGTCTCAGAAGAGAGACGTGGGGCACCCAATTACCGCTCCGCGACGGTCTTGTTGCGGAGCTCGCCGAGCTTCTCTACGCGGAGGACCATCTCTTCGTTGGGCTTGATCCAGCGCTTCGGGTCGCGGCCTAAGCCTACGCCCTGTGGGGTTCCGGTGCTGATGATGTCGCCGGGTTCGAGCGGGCAGATGGAGGAGAGGTACTCGATGAGCGCGGGGACCTTGAAGATGAGGTCGCGGGTGTTGGCGCTCTGGAGAACTTCGCCGTCGATGGCGAGGGAGATGTCGAGGGTGTGGGGGTCGCCGACTTCGTCGGCGGTGACGATGGCGGGGCCGAGGGGGCAGAAGGTCGGGAAGCTCTTGCCGAGCGTCCACTGGGTGGTGGCGAGCTGGATGTCGCGCGCAGAGATGTCGTTGCAGATGGTGTAGCCGAAGACGTGCTGTTCCCAGTCGGCGGCAGCGATGCGGTAGCCGCCCTTGCCGATGACGACGGCCATCTCGACTTCGTAGTCGGGCTCGGTGGAGTTCTTGGGGAGGATGACGGTGGCGTCCTGTCCGACGATGCCGGACTGAAGCTTGAGGAAGACCGTGGGGACGGCCTGGGTCTTCATCTTCGATTCGGTGGCGTGCTCGGCGTAGTTGAGGCCGATGGCGAAGATGCGCGGCGGGTTGGAGATGGGCGCCAGCAGGGTGGCATCGGCGAGCGGGAGGCGCGGGCAGGTCGCAAGGCCAGCCTCGATCGTGGCCTGCGCGGGTTCAGCACCGGCGATGATGCTGAGGGTGTCGGGGAAGAGGCCGGAGAGATCGGCGATGACCTCCGCGGCAGCTTCGGCGAGCAGTACTCCGGGGCGCGCGGTGGGGTGATCGGCGGTCTGAAAGGTCACAAACTTCACGGGGTCGTTCTCCTGAGAGTGAGTCTTGACGGCGGGGAGTTAACGCTATCTGCCACGCCGGACGTAACGAGGATAGCAGTGGCGCGGCCTGGCTGGCGGCGGAGAAGACGTTGCCGTCCTGCGGCTGGGACGAACGGGAACTCCGCTGACGTGACGTGGAGTGCAAAGCGGGCTTGCAATTTGACGGCATTGTTATATCCTGAGGATCATCGGATCACATACATCTGGTTCCCGTTCCAGCGGTTTTGGGGCGTAGAAGCCTTTTCATCAAGATCAGTTCTGTCTCACAGTCCTGTGCTTTCCAGCCTTACCCGAACCCAAGTGTGGAGGCGAGCGCCGAAGTGTATCCGGAATCCAGGATGACGGTCTCTGGGCCCAGCCTTACGCATCACCCTGCAGTTCTTTGAGTTTTCGCGCATTCGCGCGCTTCTTCTTGATTTGCACCGAGTAGACGGACAAGAGGGCGACTCGCTGCATCGCGGCAGGCCGCATTCGTGCATCCGCATGACGTTTTGCAACACGCTTCAGGAGGCAGCACCGTGGTAGATCGCATTCGCAAGTCCGTAGTCTGTTCCTTCGCTCTCGCGACTCTTCTGCTCTTCATGACGGCCACGGCCGCTCTCGCTCAAACGACTCTTGGCGGCATCACGGGAACGGTCAGCGACCCGCAGGGAAGCGTTGTCCCCGGCGTCTCGGTGACAGCTGTCTCCAAGGAGACCGGCCTTCAGCGCACGGCAGTCTCGAACGCAGAGGGAACGTATGCGCTGGTGAATCTTCCGATCGGCACCTACACGCTGACCTTCACACGCGATGGCTTTGCGCCGGAGAAGTATCCGGGGATCGCAGTCTCGGCCGACCGCACTCAGAGCGTGCCCGTATCGCTGAAGGTTGGCGGCAGCACCGAGTCTGTGGAAGTGGACTTTCAGCCGCTTGTAAACGCGGTGGATACGACGAACGGCTATGGGCTCGACAAGGCACAGATCTCGAACATCCCGCTGCCGACAGGTTCGGTGTTCGGTGCGGCGATCCTGACGCCCGGCGTGAATGCGGAATTGCCCTCCGGCACCGGCGCGCTCTCTGGCCTCGGCAATCCCCCGATCTGGGCGAACGGCCAGCGCGATACCTCGAACAGCTTCTCGCTGAACGGTGTGGACGCCTCGAACCTGTTCAACGGCAAGAGCACGTCGAACGTCGGCTCGGCTCGCGTCATCAACTCGACTGGCGCTTCGACCTCGGGTGGCGGCGGTGGCGTGATCCAGTCGAGTGCTTCGGTGTACCTGTCGATCGGCAACGCGATTCCTACACCTGCGCCGGAGACGGTGGAAGAGATGCACGTCAATGCGTCGATGTATGACGCGCAGCAGGGTTCGACCTCGGGTGCGCATATTGAGGTCAACACCGCAACTGGTACCAACGCATATCACTTTTCGGGCTATGGCCGTCGTGGCACGGATGCGATGAATGCCGCGCCGTTCTTCTTCAAGAACGACCCCGGCATTCCTGCCGCGCTCAAGGTTCCAGAGCTGCATCGCTATATCGTCGGTGGAACGGCGGGCGGACCGATCATCAAGGACAAGCTGTTCGGCTTCGTCTCCTACCAGCATCTTCATGTATCGGACCAGGAGATCGGTGACAGCTTTCTGGCAGTTCCCATCGGACTGAGCGATACGACGCGCACGGCGTCGGGATTCGCCGGACTGGTGAATGATCCAAACTCGTTCGGTACGTCTCTGGGGGCGGGCGATATCGACCGGACCGCGCTGGGGCTGTTCAACTCGCCATCGCTTCCGGGCGAGCCGGGTAAGTGGCTGATCCCGAACGCGACCAGCACGCCGACCTATCAGCACCCGTTCAGCGCGTTCCTTCCGGGTACCGGGCGTTTCAAGGCCGACCTGGCAGTGGCGAACCTGGACTACAACATGACGAAAAAGGACACGCTGGCTTTGAAGTACTACTACCAGCACGATCCGACCCTGGCTCCGTATGCGTATTCGAGCGTGCCAGGCTTTACTGAACATCTGGACAGCGGCGCGCAGGTGGTTTCGATCACAAACACCTACCTGGTGAAGTCGAACCTGAGCACGACACAGACGTTCGGGTTCATCCGCGAGAAGACGTGGATGGACAATGAGCAGCCGTTCACGCCGCAGTCGATTCCGGCGGGCAGTCTGGGCACCGTGTCGATCAACACGTTCAACTCGAAGTATTTCCCGGGTGTCTCGATCTACAACGTCTATGGCGGCTATCAGCCGGCAGGCACGAGTTCAGCGATTCTGAACATCGGCCCGAACGCGGAAGGTCAGTCGCCGAACACCGGCGTCTTCCAGAACCGCTTCCAGCCTTCGGCGAATGCGATCTGGACGCTGGGCAAGCACACGGTCACGTTTGGCGGGTCGTATTCCAACACGCAGTTGAACACCATCGATCACCGCACTGGAACCGGGACGGTGGCGACGGATGACTTTTCTGCGTTCGCGCAGGGATACGTTACTCCGGGAAGCGCCTCGACGGGCTTCTATGTCACCAGCTTCCTGCAGGGGAACGCGAATCGTTACTACCGCGCGAACCAGGTGGGCACGTATGTACAGGATAAGTTCCAGGTGACGCCTACGTTGTCGCTGACTGCCGGCCTCCGTTACGACTGGGACGGTGGCCTGAGCGAGAAGTATGGTCGCCTGTTCAACTTCGATCCTTCGCTTTACAGCTACAACAGCGGCTCCGACACGATTACGAATCCCGGCTTCATTATTGCCGGCAACAACACCAACGGCACCTCGGGTGTAAGCAACACGACACTGACGGGCCGGCAGTGGGGCATCGGCCCGCGCGTAGGTGCAGCGTGGCAGCCTGAGGTCTTCCATAACAAGCTGGTGGTTCGCTCAGGCTTCGGCATGTACTACGACCGAGGTGAGCTGTTTACCTACTTCTCCCCGGGCTACGCGATCGGTACAGTGACGGGTGGTCCGTTTGGTGTGAATCAGCAGCTGCCGTTCGTGACTTCTTCGACCTGCACGCAGGGAAGTCTTTATAGCTACTACATTCCGACTTGCGGCGGCGGCGGCGGTTACGGCCCACCGGTGGCTCCCCCGGATCCTGTGAACGGCAACCTGGAAAATCCGTACGGTCAAGCGATCAGCAATCCTGTATCGACAAGCCCGAAGGCCTCGGATCTTGCCAAGTACCTTCCCAACCTGGACGCGATCAGCAACGGAGGACAGCCGATTTCCCTCGGCGTCTACGACCGTAAGAACAAGCTGCCGTACACGTACAACTACACGCTGGACATCCAGTGGCAGCCTCGCAACGACCTGGCGATCGACATCGGCTATGTGGGCAACCTCGGCCGTCACCAGGTGATCCCGGTACCGTTCAACCAGCCCGGCCTTGCGAATGCTTCGGCCCCGATCCACGGTGAGATCTACAGCTACGGCTACAACGTAGGTGGCGTGAATCTGCCGAATGGCCAACCGTACGATGCGGACTACGAAGGCGGCAACGTGGACCATCGCGTGCCGTACGTGGGATACGCGGCGGAGTCGATCTCCTACAAGGCGGCCGGTGTGGATCAATACAACGCGCTGAATGCTCACGTGGAGAAGCGGATGAGCCACGGTGTGCAGGTGGGCGCCTCGTACACTTACTCGCATGCCCTCGACGAGCAGAGCGGTCTGGGCCTTTTCTATAACGGCAACAACCCGCTAAACCTGCGCGATGGTTATGCGTCCGCCGACTTTGACCGCACTCACGTGCTGAATTTCAACTACGTCTTCCGTGCCCCGGATCTGATCCACGACAACAGCTTTGGCCGTTACTTCGCCAATGGTTGGTCGCTGGTGGGACTTACGGTGCTGCAGAGCGGTCAACCGTACAGCGTGATCGACTTCTCAGGTGCCGTCGGTTCGATCTACTACTCAACCTCGGATGGCATCACAAATCCGATTGTTCCGCTGGCGAGCGGATGCACGCCGAAGAGCGCCAGGACTGGCTTGTCCGGTGCATTCGGCGATACAGCGTTGAAGGCTTCGTGCTTCACGCTGCCGCTGCTGACGCCTAACTCGAGCAACGGCATTCCGTCGAACGATCCTTACGAGACGGGCTTTACGAAGGGGCAGCGCAATATCTTCAAGCAGGCGTTTCAGCGCCGCGCTGATGCCTCGATCGTGAAAGAGACGCGCTTCGGTGATCGCTACAACCTCCGCTATACCTTCGATGTCTACAACCTGACCAACAGTGCGAGCTTCGACGTTCCTGGGAACGAGGTCTCTCAGAACGCGGGCTACAACGCATTCCCGGCGGCGGGGCAGACTCCATTGCCGACGGGTTGCAACGCACAGGGGCAGCAGACCAACACCAGCTTCTACAACTGCCCCGGTGGCTTGGGCATCGTCTCGCACACCATCGGCAGCCCGCGTCAGATCCAGATGTCGCTGAGCTTCATGTTCTAAGTCAGATAGCAATGCAAAATGCGAAACGCTCCAACCTTGCGAAGCTTTGCAAGGTTGGAGCGTTTCGCGTTTGGCTGATTGTCGGCGGTTTGTTAGTCGCCGCCGCTCTTCTGGATGCGCGCCCTCTGCTCGCGGAGCAGAGCGAGGAAGTCCTCGAGCGCGGCGCTGTGGTTGTTGGGATTCCACGCCACCGCGAGGCCGATTGAGAGGGTGTTTGGCGTGAGTTCGCTGAAGGCGAGGCCCTTCGCCCTTAGATGACGAACGCCAGCGGGCACGAGCGCTACACCTTCACCCGCCTCAACGAGTGTGAGGACGCCGGACCACGTCGGAGAGGTGTTGACGATGCGCGGTGAGAAGCCTTCCGCCGCGCAAAGAGCGAGAACACCATCGAAGAGCGGCGAGTTGGCTTTGCGATCGCACAACACCAGCGGCTCTTCCGCGAGCTGCTTCACGTGCACCCGTCGATCGGCGAACTTGTGATCGGGGCGAACGACGGCGACGATGGGGTCGCGATAAAGCAGCTCAGACTGGAGGGTGCGGGTGAACGGTGGTTCGAGCGGGCGCGTCAGTCCAACGTCGAGGCGGCCTTCTTCCAGGGCGATCTGCTGCTCGGAGGCGTGCATATCGATGAGTGCGAGGCGCGTGCCCGGGCGCCGGCGGCGATATTCGCGGATGATGCGGGGAAAGAATCCACCTGCGCCCCATAGGAAGAACCCAACGCTGAGCGTTCCGAACTCGCCCTTTTGCGAGAGGCGGGTGAGATCAATGGCGCGCTGGGCGGCGTCGAGCGTCTTGCGCGCTTCATCGAGAAAAACCCGGCCTTGCGGCGTGAGTTGAATACTGCGACCGGAGCGGTCAAAGAGTGCTGCACCCACTGTGCTCTCGAGGTCTGCCATCTGTTCGCTCACGGCGGACTGCGAGACGTGCAGGCGACGGGCGGCGGCGGTCATCGAACCGAACTCGGCGACGGCTTGAAAGTAGCGTAGATGGCGTAGTTCCATGCGAGAATCAGTGTATCGGAAATACCGATGCTATATTACGGAAGAAACTGCGCAACCTGTAGGTCAATCTCGAGTCATACTTAACATCTCAGCCTTCGCACGGCGGGGTTCAAACGTATGGGGATCGTTCGTCTAGCTCTGAATCGGCCATACACGTTCATCGTGCTGGCTATCCTGATCCTGATCGCAGCGCCGGTCGTTATCCTGCGCACGCCGACCGACATCTTCCCGTCGATCGATATCCCCGTGGTGTCGATCGCCTGGCAGTACACGGGATTGAACGCGGAAGAACTCGAAGGCCGTCTTACGACGCCTTACGAGAAGGCCCTGACGACGCTGGTCGACAACATCGAGCATGTTGAGTCGACGACGATGACGGGGCAGGCGATCATCAAGATCTACCTGCAGCCGGGCGCGTCGCTGGATCGCGCGAATGCGCAGGTATCCTCGGCGTCGCAGTATCTGCTGAAGCAATTGCCTCCTGGCATTCTCCCGCCGCAGATCATCAACTTCTCCGCATCGAGCGTGCCGATTCTTCAGCTGGGCCTTTCGGGCAAGAGTCTGTCCGAGCAGCAGTTGAACGATATCGGGAGCAACCAGTTTCGTCCGCAGCTGGCTACCATTCGCGGTGCTGTGCTCCCGAACGTGTATGGCGGTAAGCAGCGCACGATCATGATCCTGCTGGATCCGGGCCGGATGCAGGCGAAGCATCTCTCTCCGGTCGACGTGCTGCAGGCGATGGCGCGGCAGAACATCGTTGAGCCGGGCGGGACGGTGAAGATTGGTGAGTTCGAGTACGACGTGAAGCTCAACTCTTCGCCAGCTACGATCGAGGAGCTCTCGCGCCTCCCGATCCGCCAGGTGGGCGGGGCGATGGTGTACGTTCGTGACGTTGCGACCATCACGGACTCGAGCATTCCGCAGACGAACATTGTGCGCCAGGACGGTCGCCGCGGCGTGCTGATCTCGGTGCTCAAGTCCGGCAATGCGTCGACGCTGGACGTGGTGAAGTCCGTACTTTCAAGCCTTCCGCGAATCCGGCAGATCGTGAACCAGCCGGATATGAAGATTACTCCGATTGGAGATCAGTCGATCTTCGTTCGCGGATCGATCACGGGCGTGGTGCGCGAGGCTGTCATCGCCGCGATGCTGACGGGCCTGATGATCCTGTTGTTTCTCGGTTCGTGGCGCTCGACGCTGATTATTGCGGTATCGATTCCGCTGTCGATCCTTACGTCGATCATCATCCTCAGCCTGCTGGGCGAGACGATCAACATCATGACGTTGGGCGGACTGGCGCTGGCCGTCGGAATCCTCGTTGACGACGCGACGGTGACGATCGAGAACATCGAGCGTTATCTCGAGGAAGGTAACGAGCTCAATACTGCCATTCTGGAAGGCGCTGCGCAGATCTCCGTTCCGGCGCTTGTGTCCACGCTCTGCATCTGCATTGTGTTCATGCCGATGTTCTTCCTCTCGGGTGTGGCGCGGTACCTGTTCGTACCTCTGGCAGAGGCCGTGGTTTTCGCGATGCTGGCGTCTTACATGCTCTCGCGAACTCTGGTGCCCACGCTGGCGATGTACCTGCTGAAGACGCACGAGCATCATGCAGCTCCGTCTCAGAACCTCTTCGCCCGCTTTCAACGCGCCTTCGAACGGCTGTTCGAGCGCGTACGCACGTTTTATGTTGCGCTGCTGGAGCGCGTCGTCGCTGCGCGGAAGCTGTTCATCCCGTTCTTCGTGGGATGCTGCCTTCTATGCACACTCCTGATTCCGTTCCTTGGCCAGAACTTCTTCCCGCAGTCGGACAATGGAGCGTTCATCCTTCACGTGCGCGTGAAGACCGGCACGCGAATCGAAGAGACGGCTCGCCAGTGCGATCTTGTCGAGCAGGCGATTCGCGAGACGATTCCTTCCGCGCAGATGGATAACATCCTTGACAACATTGGTCTTCCGTACTCGACCCTGAACACGCAGCATGCGACGAGCGGTCTGTTTGGTGCAGGGGATGCGGACATCATGGTGTCGCTGAAGGAAGACCATCAACCGACCGCGGACTTTGTTCGCGAGCTACGCTCGAAGCTCCCGCGCGAGTTCCCAGACATCACGTTCTACTTCCTTCCATCTGACATCGTGACGCAGATTCTGAACTTCGGTCTGCCGGCGCCGCTCGACATTCAGATCGATGGAACGGATGATTCGGGCAATCGCAAGGTGGCGAACAGTATCCTTAATGATCTTCGGCATGTCCCCGGTATCGTGGATGCGCGCGTGCAGCAGCCGGCGGATTATCCAACGCTGAACATTGCGGTGGACCGTACGAAGGCGCAGCAGGGCGGTTACTCGGAGGCAGACGTAGGCAGCTCCATGCTGAACGAGCTTTCGGGCTCCTCGCAGCTCTCACCGATGTTCTTCCTGAATCCGAAGAATGGTGTGACATACCCGATTGTGGCGGAGACGCCGCAGTACCAGGTGCAGTCGGTGCAGGACCTGGAGAATATCCCGGTGAGCTCGCCCAACGGGAAGACTCCGGAGATCATGGCGGACGTTGCGAAGATCACCCCGGGATCGGAGATGCCGATCATCTCGCACTACAACATCCGTCGCGTGCTGGATATCTACGCCGGGGTGCAGGACCGTGATCTCGGTGCCGTCGCCAAGGATGTAGAGAAGATCATGGCGAGGAACAAGCCCAGGCTGGCGACGGGTAACTTCGTCACGATGCGTGGACAGGTATCAACGATGCGCGATTCGTATGTGGGCCTGTTGTTTGGTCTGCTCTTTGCCATCGTGCTGGTGTACCTGCTGATCGTGGTGAACTTCCAGAGCTGGCTCGATCCGTTCATCATCATCACGGCGCTGCCCGCAGCGCTGGCGGGCATTATCCTGTTCCTGTTCCTGACGCATACGACACTTTCGGTTCCTGCGCTGATGGGCGCCATCATGTGCATGGGCGTGGCTACGGCCAACTCGATCCTGGTGGTGTCCTTTGCCAAGGACCGGCTGAACGACACCGGGGACGCGATTCGCTCGGCGGTGGATGCAGGCATGACACGCTTCCGGCCTGTCGTCATGACGGCGCTGGCGATGATCATCGGCATGATCCCGATGGCGCTCGGTCTTGGTGAAGGTGGCGAGCAGAACGCGCCGCTGGGGCGCGCTGTGATCGGCGGTCTGTCGCTGGCAACCGTAGCAACGTTGATCTTTGTTCCCGCGGTGTTCGCACTGCTGCATGGTTCGAGCAAGGTGCAGCCAGCCAGGAAGAATGAAACTGAGCAGGAACACGCACACGCGTAGCGGCATTACGAGAGCCTGAAAGAGGCTGGAGATTTTGAAGATGGCAGGCGACATGAATACAGAAGCTACCCATCCGTCGAGCGGAAACCCTGAGGGCTCGACACCGCATTTTCCTCCGCACCCGGACCCCGGACATGCGCTGCCCGCACCGGATCGCTCGCTGCCGGGTGGGGTGTGGGTTGGGCTCGGGCTGGTTGCGTTGCTGCTGGCAGTGGCGCTGGCATATGGCATCATCCGGCGTGGGCACGATGAGCACCGCCTGGAAGAGAGTACGAATGCGAGCGCTGTGCTGTCCGTGAATGTGACCCACCCGACGGTCGCGGATACGGGTTCGGATGTCTCACTGCCTGGCAACACGCAGGCCTTCGACGACACACCGATCTATGCCCGTACGAGCGGCTACCTGAAGCAGTGGTACGTGGACATCGGGCAGCGCGTGAAGAAGGGCCAGCTGATGGCGACCATTGAGACGCCGGAACTGGATGAGCAGCTGCAGGTGGCCCAGGCGAATCTGAAGAGTGCACAAGCCGACCTGGCGCTGGCGAAGACAACCTCGGAGCGTTACCAGAACCTGCTCAAGCAGGACTCCGTCTCCAAGCAGGAGACGGATGTTGCGGTATCGGGTGCCGCTGCAAAGGAAGCCGCTGTGGATGCCTCCATGGCGACGGTGCGGCGGTTGCAGCAGCTGGTCTCGTTCGAGAAGGTGTATGCACCGTATTCCGGCGTCGTGACGGAACGCAATACCGATATCGGCGACCTGATCGACGCGGGTTCGCCGACCACGAGCGGTGCCGCGAAGGAGCTGTATCGCATCGCTTCCGTGGATAAGCTACGCGTGTTCGTTCCGGTACCTGAGGTCTACGCTCCGGTCATCAAGAATGGTTCAAAGGCAATGCTGACGCTGGATGAGTATCCGGGCAAGGAGTTCGTCGGCATCGTGGCGCGCAACTCGAATGCCATCGATATGAACTCGCGGACGTTGAACGTTGAAGTGGACATCGACAACCCGGATGGGAAGCTGCTGCCCGGAGCGTATGTCTTCGCGCACTTCAAGATCCCGCAGTCGGAGCGCATGCTTTCTATACCGTCGAATACGTTGCTGTTCCGCTCGGAGGGCTTGCGTGTAGGACTTGTTCGTGATGGCAAGGTGCATCTGCAGCCGGTCGTGATCGGTCACGACAATGGCAAGAACGTGGACGTGGCGTTAGGCGTCACGGCGAATGACCTGGTGATCCTCAATCCCTCGGACTCGCTCGCTGAAGGAGCCGCGGTGCAGGTCTCCAACCGGCCGGCGGTGAAGTGATGCGGGACGAACGCAAACTCGAGGGCCGTAGCAGGCTGGTGCGGTACGCAGCGATGGCTGCGCTGCCGCTGGTGCTCGCCGGATGCAACGTGGGGCCGAAGTACACGGTGCCCGCTGTGCCTGCGCCGCCTGCATTCAAAGAGGCGTTGCCAGCGGAGTACAAGAGCGACTCGACCTGGAAGCCCGGGCAGCCCAACGACGCCATGCCGCGCGGAGCCTGGTGGACCGTCTTCAACGATGCGCAGTTGAATGCGCTGGAGCCGCAGGTCGAGACCGCAAACCAGACACTGAAGCAGGCGGACGCGAATATGCGAGCTGCCGAAGCAGAGGTGAAGGTTCGCAACGCCGATCGCTTTCCTACCTTTGGTATCGATCCCGCGGTGGGTTCGCAGCGTTTTTCGCAGTCGCCTTACTTCAACGCAGCGCCATCGTTTCCGGTAACCGGATCGACGACGCAGTACCCGGTGGAGCTGAACTACCAGGTCGACCTGTGGGGCCAGGTGCGGAAGAACATCGCCGCCGGGCGGGAAGAGACCCAGGCTTCGGCTGCGGACCGTGTGAACATCCTGCTCTCGCTGCAGGCCACGCTGGCATCGGATTATCTGCAGCTGCGCACCTCTGACAGCCTGGCGCACCTGCTCGATGCCACGGTGGTGCAGTACCAGGAAGCTCTGCGGATCACCACGAATCGCTTCAATGGCGGTGTCTCGCCGAAGAGCGATGTGACTCAGGCACAGACGCAGCTCTCTGCTGCGAAGGTGTTGGCGACGAACGTACATATCCAGCGTGCGCAGTATGAGCACGCGATTGCGAACCTGATCGGGAAGTCTCCGGCGGAACTGACCATTCCGGATTCACCGCTGCCGACGAGCGCGGCGCCTCCGGTCATTCCTCCGGGGCTTCCGTCGGAGCTGCTGGAGCGTCGCCCGGATATTGCAGCGGCCGAGCGCCGCGCGGCGGAAGGCAATGAGGCTGTAGGTGTTGCCGAGGCGGCGTTCTATCCTTCGGTGCTGCTCACCGGCGCGCTGGGGTATGCGTCGACTGCGGCGGTAAACTCGCTGTTCTCCCCGGCGAATGCCGTGTACTCCCTCGGGCCTGGCATTGCGTTCACCTTCTTCGATGGTGGCCGTCGCAAGGGTATTCGCGATGAAGCGTATGCGCTGTTCGATCGCAACTCTGCGGCGTACAAGCAGACGGTGCTCACGGGTTTCCAGCAGGTGGAAGATAACCTTGTCGCGCTGCATACGTTGACGGATGAAGCGGCGCAACAGCATGACGCGACGTTGTCGGCACAGGAGTCGGAGCGCATCTTCAACAACCGCTACGTGGGTGGTGTGGATACATACCTCCAAGTGATCACCGCGCAGACGACGGCCCTGAACAACGAAGTGAATGAGATCGATATCCTGCGCCGTCGCATGACGGGCACCGTGAGCCTGATCCTTGCTCTGGGTGGTGGGTGGGATCGCTCGCAGCTTCCTCCGCAGTAACGCGCGACTGCGAATCGGCGAAAGGGACGGGCTTCGGCTCGTCCCTTTGCTATGTGTCGCGGGTGCGGTAAAAGTCTAATCGAGTTTCGAGTTCCGGGCAGGGAGCTGCTAGTGTTACCGTCGCATCTCGCATCTCGCATCTCGCATCTCGCATCTCGCATCTCGCATCTCGCATCGTGCTAGGCTCTTGCGCATGGCTTTGTCTCTGACACGCCGAACGTTCTGTGTGCAGTCGATGGCGGCGGCTATCGCTGCGCGCAGCATGATGGGGCAGTCGGCAATGGAGAGCGTGGCTGCGATCGAACGGGCGCGCGTGCTGGCGGAGGCCGTCCTCGATGTCGATCCGAAGAATGCAATCGAGTTCTCGGCCAGGGTAGCGGTGCTGACGGCGGCGTTTGTCCTGACGAGCGATGAAGCTTATGCGGGGCGCGCTCGCGAGCTGCTGAACACGTGGCTGCTGGCATCGGCAACGAAGCTTGCTGCCCCTGCAAAGCTGGGCGTGGTGGGGTTGATTCCGCTGGCTGAGGTCGCGGTGGCATTGCGCTTCCTGGTGGACTTCCTGGATGGCGACACGCTCTCGGCGTTGAAGGCCGCCTTCAAGGACGCGCAGGAGTATCTGCAGACCGACCATGAGGCGATGCTGGCGCGCGAGAGGAGCGATCTGCGGGGAGCCGCGTGGCTGCTGGAGTCGGCGGCATTTGCTCGCCTGCTGCAGGATGAGACGGCGTTGATTGCGGCGCGGCGGTGGTTTCGTCAGGCGCTGCGCAAGCAGGTGTCGGCAGATGGGACGTTTCCGGAGGAGATTGCGAGCCCGAATCCGCTGCGGAATACGCTGCTGCACTTCGATCTGCTGATGGGGGCGTGCCAGCTGCTCTCGACGCCGTTCGACAAGCTGTGGGACATGGAGCTGATGGATGGGCCGGGGCTGCGTGTGGTTGTGGCGTGGCTCTATCCGAGGATCAATGACCTTGCGACGTGGAGCGCCGTGGCGGACGCGCAGTACTTTCGCTCGGTGCCGCTGCGGAGGCCCGGACTGCTCTTCTGCGGAAGGGCGTACAACCGGCCGGAGTATGTGGAGCTGTGGAAGTCGGAGCCCGCGGAGGTGCCGGGTGTGTTGGCGGCGAGTGTGCCTATTCGGGAGCCGCTGTTGTGGGTGACTCGTGCGGCGCATGGACTCTGATGTGAGCTAGTTGGCGGGTTTTTGGCTGGCCTGGAACTCCGCGATGATCTCGAGGTACTTCTTCGCGGTGGCGGTGATCTTGTGGGCTTCGCCTGCGCTGAGGGCCTTGGCATCGACGAGGTCCGCACCGACGCCGAGAGCGAAGGCACCGGCGTGGAGGAAGGTATGCGCGGTCTCGAGCGAGACGCCGCCGGTGGGGATCATCTTGATGTGCGGGAGCGGGGCCTTGAGGGAGGCGATGTACTTCGCTCCGCCCATGGCCGAAGCGGGGAAGACCTTCACAACGTCCGCACCGGCGTTCCACGCGGTGAGGATCTCGGTGGGCGTGAGCGAGCCGGGAAGGACGGCGATGCCTTCGCGGTTGCAGAGCGCGATGGTGTCGAGGTTGAGCGCGGGGCTGACGATGAACTTTGCGCCTTCGGCGAGGCAGGCGCGTGCGGCTTCGGGATCGAGTACGGTGCCTGCGCCGACGAGGATGTCGGGGCGGTCCTTGATGAGGCGCTTGATGACGTTGATGGCGCCGGGGACGGTCATGGTGACCTCGAGGCACTTCACGCCGCCGTCGGCGATGGCCTCGGCGAGGGCGAGGGCCTGGTCTTCGCTGGAGGCGCGGAGGACGGGGACGAGGCCGATCTGCTGCATGGCGTCGAGGACCTGGTGCTTGTTCATGGAGGCGTACATGGTGGGTTCCTTGGTGACGTTGTCCTTAAGGACGGAAAAAGATTGCGAATGAGTTTCGAGTTCCGGGGCGCGAGTTTCGAGTTGGTCAACGTTGCGTGGCTGCGCTGCCGCCCTGCATGAGGCGTTCGACTTCAGGGAGTGAGGCCATGGAGGAGTCGCCGGGGGTGGTCATGACGAGGGCTCCGTGGGCGATGCCGGCGTCGACCGCCCACTGAGGGCCTTTGCCCTGCATGAGGCCGTAGATGACGCCGGCGGCGAAGCCATCGCCACCGCCGACGCGGTCGAAGATTTCGAGGTCGGGGAAGGTGATGCCCTGGTGCGCGTGGCCCTCGGCGAAGAGGAAGCCGGTCCACTCGTTGCGGCTGGCGGAGACGGCTTTGCGCGAGCTCATGGCGATGACCTTGAGGTGCGGAAACTCGGCGGTGACGCGCCGGCCCATCGGTGCGAAGGTTTCGAGGGTGTGGGCTGCGGGGTGATGTGAGCTTTCGCCGAGCGTGGCGGCGACGTCGCCCTCGTGGCCGAAGAGGACATCGACGAAGGGCATGAGGGCGCGGTTGACGTCGACGGAGCCCTGGCGGCCGCCGCGCGACTTCCAGAGCGATGGGCGGTAGTTGCCGTCGAAGCTGACGATGGCGCCGTGGCGCTGGGCGGCCTGCATGGCCTCGAGGACGAGGGCGGTGGAGTCTTCGGAGAGTGCGGCCATGATGCCGCCGGTGTGGAACCAGCGTGCGCCTTCCCCGCCGTCTCCGGGCCGTCTGAAGATCTCATCCCAGTTCACGTCGCCGGGCTTGAGCTGGGAGATCGCGGTAGCGCCGCGGTCCATCATGCCCATGCCGCCGCGGACGCCGAAGCCGCGCTCGAGGAAGTAGACGCCGTTGCGCGCAGCCCGACCGATGCCGTCGAAGTCGCGCCAGAGGACGTGCGACTGGTCGACGCCGCCCTGCAGCATGAGGTCTTCGATGAGGCGGCCGACGGGGTTGTCGACCAGCGCGGTGACGAGGGCGGTGCGCTGCGCGAAGCACCGCCGCAGGGCGCGGGCGACGTTGTATTCGCCGCCGCCTTCCCAGACGTTGAAGCTGCGGGTGCGGGAGATGCGCGTGTCGCCGGGATCGAAGCGCAGCATGACCTCGCCGAGGGAGACGAGGTCCCAGCGGGTATCTGTGGCGGGGCGGAGGTTGAGGCCGGCGCGGTTCAGATCGGTCATGGGCTAGCGGAGGTCGACGACGGGAGCGGGATCCATGTCGGCGTAGTCCTGGTTTTCGCCGCCCATGCCCCAGCAGAAGCCGTAGTTCTTGGTGCCGACGCCGGCGTGGATGCTCCAGCCGGGGCTGACGACGACTTCCTTGTCCTTCATCACGATGTGGCTTGTCGCATCCGGCGGTCCCATCAGGTGCAGCACGCGGTGGACGGGATCGACGTCGAAGTAGAAGTAGATCTCGCTGCGGCGCATGTGGGTGTGCGGCGGCATGGTGTTCCAGATGGAACCGGAGTCCAGCAACGTGAAGCCCATAACGAGCTGGCAGCTTCGAACGCCTTCGAGGTGAATGGCCTTGTAGATGGAGCGCTTGTTGCAGGTCTCCTGCGCGCCGAGGTTCACAGGCGTGAGGGTGGCAAACTTCGCGAGCGCCACTGGGTACTCAGCGTGGGCGGGATAGCTCAGCAGGTAGTAGGCAGCGGGCGTTGCCGCGTCTACAGAAGCGAAGCTGACGGCCTTGCTGCCGCGGCCGATGTAGAGCGTGTCGAGCTTATCGAGCTCGTAGTTGACGCCGTCGACGGTGACGGTGCCCTTGCCGCCGACGTTGAAGACGCCTAGCTCGCGGCGCTGGCAGAAGAAGTCGGCGCGGAGCTCAGGCTGGGTCTCGAGGGTGAGCGGGGCAGAGGTCGGGATGCAGCCGCCGACGACCGCGCGGTCGAGGTCGACGTAGGCCAGCGTCAGCTCGCCCGGGGTGAAGAGCTCTTCGAGGAGGAAGGTCGACCGAAGCTCGGCTGTGGTCATGGTGGGGTAGCGGACTGGATCAGCCATCTGCAGCAGCTTCATCGGGAAAACCTCAGTTGTTGCGAATTCGTGCCCCAGAGTGGTGACTGGAGTCGCCCTAAGTATAGCCGTGGGATAGGAGGTGTGGCCTGCCCTGAGAGCGAGGTCTCGCGCGATCAACGGACGCTCGGAAACGGTGGCGAAAGGTGTGGAGAATGTGGTTCACTTCAGGGCATGGCTACTGGATCCTCTCGCCGCAACTTTCTCCGTGCAGCGCCGCTCGCCGCAGCCGCTGCTTCGCTCTCGCTGCCTGAAGTTCTTTCCGCACAGACTGCGGCCGTTCCTGCGACGCCGTTTCCGATCAAGGTGCTGACGGCGGGGACGCTGGCCGAGCAGACCACAGCGCTGCAGACCAAGCCCGGAAATTTCGACTTCTCGCTGAATCCCATGCTGCCGTTCACCTGTGTGCTGACGGTGGAGAAGGAGAAGGCTGGTAAGGAGTTCGAGTGGCATGAGGGCCGCGACCACATCTTCCAGATCCTCGAAGGCGAAACCACGTATGAACTGGGCGGCAAGCCCGAGGGCGCGCATATGACGAAGCCCGGCGAATGGCTGGCTCCGAAGATGAGCGGCGCAACCACGGTCACCGTGAAGAAGGGCGACATCCTGATGATCCCGCGGAATACCGCGCACAAGCGCACGACCAAGGGGAGCGTGACGTTTTACCTGTTCTCCGTCGAAGGACCGCTGAAGTCGTAGGCGCCATACGAATCGCGAAGAGCCCACACGGCATGCCGGTGTGGGCTTGTCCGTTTGTGCAGGCGGCGACTACCCTGAGAGCACATGAATATCCTCGATCTGTTTCGTCTTGACGGCAAAGTGGCTCTTGTAACCGGTGCGGCCAGCGGCCTTGGTGCTGCCATTGCTCAGGCGCTGGCGCAGGCTGGCGCGGAGGTCGCAGTGCACGGCAACCGGCGTGCCGCAACCGAGACGGCTGAGGCCATCGTCGCTGCGGGTGGCAAGTCGTCGGCGTTCCAGGCGGACCTGGGCGACAAGCTGGGTGCCGAGAAGCTGTTCTCCGAGACCAAAGCCGCGTTTGGTCAAGTGGATATCCTGATCAACAACGCGGGCACGATTGCACGTGCGGATGCGGTGGACACGACGCTGGAGGACTGGGAGCGCGTGATCCAGGTGAACCTCACCAGCGTATTTCAGCTCTCGCAGCTGGCGGGCCGGGACATGATCGGGCGCGGCGCTGGCGGCAAGATCGTGAACATCGCGTCGCTGCTGAGCTTCCAGGGCGGCATTCGTGTGCCGGCGTACTCGTCGTCCAAGGGCGGCGTGGCGCAGCTGACCAAGGCCCTGGCGAACGAGTGGGCGCCGAAGAACATCCAGGTGAACGCGATCGCTCCTGGCTACTTTGCGACGACGAACACCGAGGCGTTGCAGGCCGATGAGACGCGCAACCGGCAGATCCTCGAGCGCATTCCGGCAGGACGCTGGGGCCAGCCGGTGGACCTTGCCGGGGCGGCGCTGTTCCTCAGCGCACCGGCGAGCAACTACGTGACGGGTACAGTGGTGACGGTCGACGGCGGGTGGATGGGCCGGTAGCGCGGCCCGCATATGGCACACCCCCGCTAGCGGTTGATGATGCTGCCCGGCTCGGACGAATCCTCGCTGCGGGTGAGGACGTCGCGGCCGATCCACCCCGGCGCCTTGAAGTAGCAGACGCGGTCACGGCCGTTTTGCTTGGCTTCATACAGCGCGACGTCAGCTTCACGCAGCAGGTCCCCGCCATCCAGCTCCTGGCGTTCGCGGGTGCTCGTGACACCGAAGCTCGCGGTGATGCAGACGTCGGTGCCGGGCAGCAGATCCGGGCACGTGCGCAGGTTGTTGCAGAGCTCCTCCATCAGCGAAGCCGAGCGGCCAATGTCCGTGTAGGGAAAGAGCAGCACGAACTCTTCGCCGCCAAGGCGGCCAAGGACGTCGGTACGTCGCAGGCGCTTGCGAAGGAAGTCGGCGAGGCCGCGCAGGATGGCATCTCCCGCGGGGTGGCCGTAACGGTCATTCACTGACTTGAAGTGGTCAAGGTCCAGGATCGCGAGCGTGAGCTCCTGGTGATAGCGACGGTAGCGCGCGAGCTCGCGTTCGAGCGCCTGCTCGAGGCCGCGGCGATTGAGCACAGCGGTCAGCGGGTCGATGATGCTCTGCTGCATTAGATCCCACTCTGAGCGCGCCTGCATCATCCAGATGAATCCCAGCGGCAGCAGCGAGACGTTGACGACGTAGATGATGCTGCACGCCATCGCGAGCCTGGGCGTGGTGACGTCAGGATCTCCACCCATGACAAACGCAACCCAGGGACGGGCGAACTCGACGCCAGCGAAGATGACGAAGAAGCCGGCCATCAGCAGGCGTGGAGCCTTGGTGTAGCGTTCGTGGTGGCCAAGGAGCAGCACGATGGTGACGATCGATTCCAGCGCGATGAGCAGGTCGCCGAGGGCGTTGGAGCGCACTTGCAGCGGAGCGCCCGACCACGCCAGGAGAAACGGAAAGCCTGCGACGAGGATGAGAGCGGAGATGATGCTGGCCGTTCTCGGGCGGCGGTCAAAGCACACGAGGGCGACGTTGAAGACGGCGTAGGAGAGCGGAATCATCTCCGGACCGACACCATGCGTCAGCCAAACGGGAAGGCGCGCTCCGAGCAGGTCAATGGCTGCTCCGATGGCATTGGCCACGAACGTGTACCAGAGCCAACGTCGCGTCCGGTCGCTCCAGCGCTGGGCCGCGAGCACACCGAACACGACGGTGAAACAGAGGAGTTGTACATCCTGGATCAGTAGGATCGCGTCAACAAGCATCGCAGCACGGATTTCAGAATACCGCGCTGCAACGAAGGGCGCGTCACCCGAGGGAAGCCGGGGGGCGCGCTGTCGGGGCATTACTTCTGTGCTTCAGCTCCAGCATCATCAATGCCCGCTGCTCTTTGGGACTCGGGCCAGTGTTCTCTCTGCGCCGATTGTCGACCACTGCGCATCCGTATAGTGGACAGAAGATTCTTCCGGGAGGGTTCACGTACAGATGGCGAAGGCAGAGCTTTGGCTGGTAAGACACGGCGAAACTGAGTGGTCATTAAGCGGAGCGCACACCAGCACTACGGACATACCGCTGACGGAACATGGACGCGAGCGTGCGCGCGAGTTACATGACTACCTGAAGGCATACAGCTTCACCGCCGTCTTTGTAAGCCCGATGCAGCGTGCTCGTGAAACCTGCGCGATCGCCGGCTTTGGCGACATCGCGCAGGTCGAGCCGAACCTGGTCGAGTGGAACTACGGCGAGGCCGAAGGAAAGACCACGCCGCAGATGCGCGAGATCTATGGCCCCGACTGGAGTGTGTGGACCAACCCACTGAAAGGCGGCGAGACTCCGGATGAAGTCGGAGCACGCGCGGACAAGGTGATTCAACGCGCGCTGGCCGCCGCGGGAACCGATGGCAAGGTTGCGCTGTTTGCCCACGCGCATATCCTGCGTATCCTTGCGTCGCGATGGCTTGAACTTCCTGCCGCCGATGGCAAGAACTTCGCTTTGAGCACGGGCAGCGTGAGTGTGCTGGGCTTCGAGCGCGAGACGCGCGTGATCGAGCGTTGGAATCGCAGCTTCGAGAACGATTAGTCGTCTGCATCGCAGACAGCGAACGACACTGAACCAAAGCAAGGGAGAGAACGTCTTGTCGCACGTTGTAACTACCATCGCTGAGCCTTCCGTTGAACCGATCGTTGAACTCGAGCATGTCAATGTCGTCCGTAGTGAGAACGTGGTGCTGCATGACCTCAGCCTGCGTATCGATCGCGGCGAGCACCTCGCGATCCTCGGGCCGAACGGCTGCGGCAAGTCGACATTGCTGAAGACCATGACGTGCGAGTGCTATCCGCTTGTACAGCCAGGCACCCGCGTGCGTCTGCTCGGTCGCGAGCGTTGGGACCTCACACAGCTCAAGCGCATGCTCGGCGTCGTAAGCGCAGAGCTTCCAGGGAGGCAGACCTTGACGACCACTGGCTTCGACGCAATCCTTACGGGCTTCTTCTCCAGCTCGACGTTGTGGCCGAATCTGACGGTGACCGATGCGATGCGCCAGCGCGCAGACGAGATCGTGCACGAGGTGGGTGCCGAGGCTCTTCGCGCGAAGCCCGTGGGCGAGATGAGTGCAGGTCAGCAGCGACGCATCATGATTGGGCGCGCAATGGCAGGGGCCAGCGCCGATGGACATGGTGAGGTGCAGATGCTGCTGCTCGATGAGCCTTCGAACGCTCTCGATCTTGCCGCGCAGCATGATTTGCGCGAGATGCTGCGCAGGCTTGCCCAGCGCGGCATTGCGATCTTGCTGATTACTCACCACATCGCGGACATTCTGCCTGAGATGAATCGCATCGTGATGATGCGCGAAGGCCGAGTGATCGCTGATGGATCGAAGACGGAACTGCTTACAAGCGCAAAGCTTAGCGAGTTATTCGGTCGAGATATCCACATGAGCCAACGGGATGGCTACTTCAACGCATGGTGAGTGGATGCCGCGAACAAATGTATTCACTGGCTCAAGATTGATTTGATGAACCGATTTTGTTCAATTCTTCCTCTCTCGTGAACATTGAGGTGCCCTTCGCTCTTCGTGTCGTTGCAGAGCTGCCATCTAACTCGACAGCCCGCGAGGCGGAAACTCAATTACGGATAGCGGTGTTTGCAAAGCGATCGATGTTTGCAGCATTGCTATCCCAGAAAGAAGGGAAGACTGAATGACCACTCAGCGTCGACTCAACACAATTTGCGGAGCGGGTACTGCTCTCACCATGCTGTTCTCACTTGCAGCGGTGGCACAGGCCCCGCAGCAGGGCAGCGTAGAAGGAATGATTCTGGGCCGCGATGGCGCAACCATGTACGTGAGGACCAGTGATTCTCCGCGGCAGATCGTTGTTCTCTCCGACGGCACGAAGGCCACCGAGAAAGGCGGATTCCTGGGATGGAGCCACAAGGATCTTGGGGTTGCCGCACTTGTTCCGGGGCTGCATGTCAAGATCGACGGCTCCTATGACGGAGACCATCAACTTGTAGCGAGGAAGGTCGAGTTCTCTCGCACGTCCATGACGACCGCGCGGCAGATCGATGCGGGCCTGACTCCCGTGAACGAGAAGATGGCGAAGCAGCAGGACCAGCTGATGACGGACCGCCGTGACATCGAAGCGACGCAGCAGGATATTGCGGATGCGAAGACCAAGATTGACACGAACACGCAGGCGATTGCCTCGACGCAGCAGGATCTCGGGCAGACGAACGGCCGCATCGGCGCGCTGGATCAGTACGACACCAAGGACACGTTGACCGTGAGCTTCCGCAATGGCAGCTCGGTCGTGAAGAAGGAAGACAAGGACAAGCTGGAAGACTTCGTGAAGCAGGCGGCCAATACGCCGGGCGCCATGATCGAGGTTCAGGGCTATGCTTCCAAGGTTGGCAACGCCTCACTCAATCAGAAACTAAGCAGCGAGCGTGCGGATAACGTGCTGACGATCATTCAGCAGTCCGGTGCGGTACCGATGACGCGCATCCTCGCGCCTGCCGCGATGGGCGTGACGGAGCAGGTTGCCGATAACCACAGCCGTTCGGGCCAGGCGCAGAATCGCCGCGTTGTGGTCACGATCGTCGTGAACAAGGGCATCACCGGCGCTGGTCAGCAGGCATCGATGACGCCTGATCAGCAGTCACAGCAGATCGCGACGACTCCGCAGCAGTAACGCGGCAATCAAGACGATCGATTCGAGGTTGCCAAGAGGCCGTTCGCCCCAGCGCTTTACGCTGGGGCGAACGGCCTCTTTGTTTCTTCGTGGCTCGCGCTACTTCATGCAGGCTGCGTTCTTCGCTCCAGCCAGCTCAAAAAACGTGATGCTAGCGGCAGGAAGCGGCTGCAATCCAGCCTTCGTGGCTTCCCCGGTGATCGACAGGAGTTCGTCGCGGGCAGTGAGCGACAGTTCCTTCCCGTTGAGCAATACGTCGCGACTCTCGAGCTCTCCTGCGGTAAGGGTGTATCGATCCGCGGCTTGCGGAAGCTCGATCGCGGCAGCCTCCGTGCGGTTGAGATTGATCGCGAGCAGTGTGACAGCGCCAGGCTTTCCCGGCGCGCACTGTGCATAGAGATGCACGGTCGCAGAAGGCGACGGCCCGGGATCGAGGACTGTGGCTCCCATGGTGCGATGCCAGAGCAGGGCAGCCCAATAGTTGGGGCGCGGTGCGAGCGTGGCTTCGTCGATGAGACCGTAGTCGCTTGCCGCGAGCGTATTGTGCATGACGACCTGCACATTCTTCTGCGCCAGCCGGCCGAGCTGATCGAGGTAGCGGAAGCTATCGAGGAAGGTTGACGCCCAGCGATCTCCGCCACAGGCAGTCTGGCCTGTCTCGGTGAGCCACATGGGTTTGCCAGGCTCGTACTTGTCGCGAAGGCTTGCATAGAATTCTTCGACGCGGGTGGTGCGGTCGAGCCACTCTTCGGTCAAGGCAGCAGCTGGGGTCGTGCCTTGATTGGGGCCCATCGCCTTGGCACAACGCTCGGAGATGGTGCCATAGAAGTGATACGAGAAGGCATCGACGGAGTTCGGTCCCATGCCTTGCAGCAGGTCCGTGGAGGGAACAATCTTGACGGGGACGAAGGGGATGCCTTCGCCCACGGAGCCGGGGCCGAGGAGCTTGGTTTGCGGTGACGCCTGGCGGAGGAAGGCGCGGAAGATCGCGTAGTCCCTGCCGAAGGCCACGCCATCATAGCCGGGAGGTGTCCCGGCGGCGATGGTGAAGGTCGGCTCGTTGATGAACTCGGTTGCGGCGATGGAACCACCGAGGCGATGGGTGGCATCGATAAAAAGCTTCGCCTGCGTGGGTGTCCACACTTCGGCCGAGTCGCGTGTTCCTTCGGAGACGGAGAACGATGTCACGAGCTTACTGCCCGTGGCATGTACGAAGTCGATAACTCCCTTCCACTGCGAGCGCGTAAGCGTCCCTCCGAATCCCTTAGGAGGCTGCGGGGGAGCGGGGGCATCGCTGTCCTGGAAATAGACCGTGTTGGCCCATGTGCCAGAGACCCGCAGATAGACCGGGCCCAGCGCAGAGGCGAGGCGGCGCAGCTTCGGATTGCTGAGGTCGATGGGCCTGCGCTGCTCGTACAGGTTGGGGTCGAGGCCTGTAGGGTTGTTGGTGCTCTTCGCCGGCGCTTCCTTGTCATAGCTGGCATAAGGCTTCCAGAAGCGGCCGCCGATGACCTCAACCATCTCGATGTTGTAGGACTGGAAGCGGGGATCGACCTGCGCGATGCGGGGCATCGTGGAGGGGTTGAGGCCCTGGGCGAACGCCGTGTGCAGGCCTGCGGCGAATAGGATTGCCGATATCGTTTGAGCTTTGAACATAAGCAGCGGAATGCTACACCCGGGCTGCCATGACGTGCACGAAGATTTTCTCCGCAATGCAGAAGTGGCCCGACGCGGGTCGGGTCACTTCTGCATTGCGATTGGAGATGGGCGTGAAGCTAACGCGATGTGCCGGTCTTCGCGAGGCCGCTGATCTGGACAAGCGGATCTTCGCTGGGCTGTGCGAGCTCCGGACGCTGGATCGATCGCGGGCCGAGCATGGTGACATGCGGAAGCGGGCCGCGCACCATCGCGACTTCGTCGCAGGCGTAGAGGCGCGGGCAGGTCTGACAGTCCTTGTAGATCTTGTCGGGCATGGCCGTGCGATCGGCCATGCGAAAGCCGAGGTGCTCGAAGTAGTCGGGGATGCGGGTAAAGAGGCAGACGCTGGTGACGTGATGCTCTTCGCCTTCAGCGATGAGGGCTTCCAGGATGGCATCGCCAGCACCGAGGCCGCGACGGTCCTGACGAACGACGATGGAGCGCACTTCAGCGAGGTGCGGTCCATAGAGATGCAGCGCGCCGCAGCCCAGGAAGTCGACCTCGCCGGTCTCGGGATGATCGCGATAAGCGACGGTGAAGTCGCGGATGTTCTCGCAGATCTCGGCGAAGCTGCGCTTCAGCAGCGTACCGTCGCCGGAGTGAGCGTTGACGAGGTCGAAGATGTTCTGCGCGTCTTGCAGATGGGCCTTGTGCACGCGCAGCGGGGCTGCTGCGGGTTCGGTCGCAAGCTGGCCGAGATCGACGGTGGCGAGATCAGTCATGCGAATCCTCAACGGAGGAGATGCCAGATGCTAGATGCGAGATGCGAAGCCTGGCTGCGGCGAGAGCGGTTGCTACCTGATGGGTTGCGGTGCCCCCGGTGACGTCGTGGCAGTCGAGCGTGGCCTTGAGCGAGATGGCGTCGAAGACGTCAGCGTCGAAGGCTGCGGAGAGGGTGCGAAGGTCTTCGAGCGAGAGAGCGTTGAGCTCGACACCTTTCTCAAGGCCCATGCGTACGGCGTTGCCAACGATCTCATGCGCTTTGCGGAAGGGCACGCCCTTGTTGCTGAGATAAGTGGCGGCGGCCATGGCGTTGAGGTAGCCGGTCTCGGCGGCGATGCGGAGGTTCGCGGTCTTGAACTTGAGCGCGCGAGTGAAGTTCGGCAGCACGGAGAGCAGGCCGGCGAGCGTGTCGGCGATGTCGAAGATCTGCTCCTGGCCTTCCTGCAGGTCCTTGTTGTAAGCGAGGGGCAGGCCTTTGACGAGCGTGGAGAGCGCGGTGGATGCGCCGAGCAGGCGTGCGCTCTTACCGCGAGCAAGCTCGGTGAGGTCGGGGTTCTTCTTCTGCGGCATCGCGGAGCTGCCGGTGGAGAAGGCCTCGGGCAGCTCGATGAAGGCAAACTCGTTGGTGGCGTAGAGGGTGATCTCTTCGGCAAAACGGGAGATGTGAACGCCCAGTGTTGACGAGGCCTGCGCGAAGTCGAGCATGAAGTCGCGGTCGGAGGTTGCATCCATGCTGTTCGCGGTGGGAGCCGTGAAGCCGAGAGCCTGCGCCGCGATGGTGCGATCGAGCTTGAGCGTGGCGCCGGCGATGGCTCCCGAGCCGAGCGGGCAGAAGTTCATGCGCGCGCGGGCGTCGGCAAAGCGCGAGAGATCGCGCTCCAGCATGGAGACGTAGGCCTGCAGCCAGTGCGCGATGAGGACAGGCTCGGCGCGCTGCAGATGCGTGAAGCCGGGCATGACCGCTTCGCCGGCTTGTTCGGCGAGGGTGAGCAGGGCATTGGCCCACTCGATGAGGTCGAGGATCGTGAGGTCCATCGCGCCGCGCACGAAGAGGCGCATGTCGGTGGCGATCTGCTCGTTGCGGCTGCGGCCGGTGTGGAGCTTGAGGGCGAGGCCGCCGACTTCTTTGGTGAGCTCGAGCTCGACGAAGTGGTGGATGTCCTCGGCCTGCGGCGCGGAGGCGACGATGGCTGCGCCGACCTGGGCGTCGGAGACCTCGTAGTCGATCTGGCCGCTGGTGGCGGAGATGCGGTTCGACCAGTTGAGGACGCGCTCGCCGACGCGGGTGAGGCCGGCGAGCATGTGCACGAGTTCCTCGGGCGTGAGGACGCCGGCTGCGGCGATGGCGCGTGCGTGGGCTGCGGAGGCTGCAACCTCCTGCGCGAGGAGACGCCAGTCGAAGGGGAAGCTGCGCTGCCACTGCTCGAAGGTACGGTCGAGTGGCTCGCGGAAGCGGCCGGACCACATTTTGACGGGTTGTTGCGTGTCAGACATTGCTTGTTGCTTTCTTGAGCCTTTGCCTACGGCCATTGTTGCGATGCGAGCGAGACGCAGATTCCCTTCGGGAATGACAAACAAAAGGGAATCCGGAACATAAGAAGCTACCGTCGCGTGCGCTTGTGGTTGGCAGGCAGCTTCTTCGCTCCGCCGAGGAGCATCAGCGTGATCGCTTTCTGTGCGTGCATTCTGTTCTCGGCCTGGTCGAAGACTACGGACTGGGGGCCGTCGAGGACTTCGTCGGTGACTTCGGCGTTGCGGTGGGCGGGGAGGCAGTGCATGAAGACCGCGGATTCGAGCGCCTTGGACATCAGCTCGGCGTTGACCTGGTAGGGCTTGAAGATGGGAGCGCGTTTGGTGGCTTCGTTCTCCTGGCCCATGGAGTAGACGGCGTCGGTGTAGATCGCATCCGCGCCTGTTGCGGCCTTTGCTGCGTCGTGGGTCAGGGTGAGCGAACCGCCCGAAGCTTCGGCGATCTCGATGGTCTTGTGGATGATGTCGAGGTTGGGCTCGTAGCCCTTGGGCGTGGCGATGGTTGTGTGCACGCCGAGCAGGGCGCCGGCAAGCATGAGCGAGTGGCAGACATTGTTGCCGTCGCCGACGTAGGCGAACTTGAGTCCTTCGACGGAGCCGAAGCGCTCTTCGAGGGTCATGAAGTCGGCGATGGCCTGGCAGGGATGCTCGAGATCGGAGAGCGCGTTGATGACGGGGACCTTGGCGTTCTCGGCCATCTCGGTGACGGTGTCGTGCGCGAAGGTGCGCAGGACGATGACGTTGGTCCAGCGCTCGACGTTATGCGCGACGTCGGGGATGGACTCACGCTCGCCAAGGGGCTCGCCCTTCTGGTCGACGAACATGGCGTTGCCGCCGGTGGTGTTCATCGCGACCTCGAAGGTGAGGCGTGTGCGCAGCGAGGGCTTCTCGAAGAACATCACCATCTGCTTGGCGTCGAGCGCGTGGCGGAAGTCCTCGGGCTGAGCCTTGACCGTGTGGGCGAGCTCCAGGATCGCTGCGAGCTCTGCGACCGAGAGGTCGGCAATGGAGGTGAGGTCGCGGCCCATGAGGCCCTTGGCGACCTCGGTGTAGGCTGTGTCGGACTGGATGCCGAGCGTAACGGCGCGGGAGTTGATCGGGATCGTTTTGTCCATGGGGGTAGCTTTTCGCTTCTAGCTCCTAGCTGCTAGCGTTCGTTCTCGGCTCTCGGTGGTACGTTCTCAGTGGCCAGTTCCCAGTTTCCCAGATGCCAGGTTCAATTGGTGGCGGTGAGGGCGGCGTCGGTGGATTTGACTTCCTGCTGGGTGAACAGTTCATCCAGCGCAGCGATGGTCTGGTCGACGTGCTCGCGAGTGATGAGGAAGGGCGGAAGAAAGCGCAGCACGGTCTCATGCGTGCGGTTGAGCACGATGTGCTTTGCGAACATGCCGTCGAGCACGCTCTTCGCCACATCAGCCGAGTGCATCTCGACGCCGAGCATGAGGCCCATGCCGCGAACCTCTGCGATGCTTTCGTGCTTGCCCTTGAGGCTGTTGAGTTGGGCGATGAAGTAGTTGCCGATCTCGGCGGCGTGATCGAGCAGCTTCGCGTGCTTGATCTCGTCGATGACGGCGATGGCGACGCCAGTTGCCAACGGGTTACCGCCGAAGGTGGTGCCGTGCATGCCTGGAGTAAAGGCGCGCGAGGCTTCCTCGGTGGCGAGCATCGCGCCCATGGGTACACCGCCAGCGAGCGGCTTGGCCAGCGTGGTGATGTCGGGCTGAATGTCGTAGTGCTGATAGGCGCACCACTTGCCGGTGCGGCCCATGCCGGACTGGATCTCGTCGAGCAGCAGGAGGGCGCCGGTGGAGTCGCAAAGCTCGCGCGCGGTGCGCAGGAACTCTTCGCTGACGGGATTGATGCCGCCTTCGCCCTGCAGGACTTCGATGCAGACGCCGCAGACCTCTTCACTGAAGGCAGCCTTGAGGGCAGCAACATCGTTGAAGGGGATGTGCACGACGTCGGGCATGACGGGCTGGAAGGGCTCGCGGTAAGCAGCCTTGTGGGTGGTGGCGACGGAGCCCATGGTGCGGCCGTGGAAGCTGTTCTCGAGCGCGATGAAGCGTGTGCCGATGTGCTTGCCTTCCGCGCGGAGCAGGCCGGCGTGGGCGCGGGCGAGCTTGAGCGCGGCCTCCCAGGCTTCGGTGCCGGAGTTGCAGAAGAAGACGCGGTCGAGGCCGGTCATCTCGGTGAGGCGCAGTGCGAGCTCCGTGGTGTTCGCGTTGTAGAAGAGGTTCGAGGTATGGATGAGCGACTCAGCCTGCTTGGCGAGCGCGTTGGTGATGACGGGGTGGTTGTAACCCAGCGCGCAGACACCGATGCCGGAGAGCAGGTCGAGATAGTCGTTGCCCTGGTCATCGCGGAGGTAGACGCCATTGCCCGAGACGAACTCGATGGGGTTGCGTGCGTAGGTCTGCATCAGCAGCTTGGATTCGGCGGCCTGGAGATCGGCGAGGGGCATGGGGTGACTCCTTGGGGCGACGTTGTACGTGGTGCGATGTTGGGTGTTGGGTGTTCGGTGTTGGGCGGGATCGCTCGGATCCCAACATCCAACACCCGACACCCAACAACGGTCAGGCGGCGATGACTTCGGTGCCGTCTTCGACGCGGGAGTTGACGAACTCGGTAAGCAGCTCCGCGCGGTTGGCCGGCAAGATTCGGACTCGCTTCACGCCGTGCAGCAGGGCGTTCTTGCAGGCTTCGAGCTTGGGCAGCATGCCGCCGGTGATGACCGCGTTCTGCTCGAGCGCGGGCAGCTCCTTCAGCGAGAGCCAACGCATCACGTTGCCGTCCGCCCCCTTCACTCCGGGAACGTCGGTGAGGAAGACCAGGGCCTCGGCGTTGGTGGCGACGGCGCAGGCCGAGGCCATCTCGTCGGCGTTGATGTTGTAGTACTCGCCATCGAAGCCGAGCGCGATGGAGCTGATGACGGGCACAGCGCCCATCGCCCAGATGGCGTCGAGCCAGCGGGGATCGGTCTGCGCGATCTCGCCGACGAAGCCCAGGTCTCCGACGGCGGGGTCGGTCTGCTTCTTGCGGGCGCGGAAGACGTGACCATCGCCGCCGGTGAGGCCCATGGCGGACTGTCCAGCCTTGGTGAGCGCGGCGACGAGCGTCTTGTTCACGCGGCCGCCGAGGACCATGAGGGCAGCGTCGCGGGTCTCGGCGTCGGTGATGCGGAGGCCGGAGACAAACTCGCTCTTCTTGCCGATCTGCGCAAGCAGCTTGGTGAGCTGCACGCCGCCGCCGTGGACCACGGCGACCTTGTGTCCGTCATTGACGAGGTCCGCGATGGAGCGCGAGCAGCGCTCCAGCAGCTCCGGGTCCTGCAGCGTTGCGCCGCCAAGTTTGACTACAAATTTCATGTGAACTCCGAGATGCGATCTTTACTGCAGGCCGTCGGCTTCATGGAAGCCGGCCATCAGGTTCATGTTCTGCACGGCCTGTGACGCCGCGCCCTTCAACAGGTTATCGAGGCAGCTGACTACCAGCAGGCGCTGCTTGTCCGGTGCGAGCTGGAAGCCGATGTCGCAGAAGCTGGAGCGGACGACGTGCTGAATCTCCGGCAGCATCGGGCTGGTGCGGACGCGGACCATCGGAGCGTCGGCGTAGAAGGTGTCGAAGATCTCCTGCACGGCAGCGGTCGTGGATGGCTGCGAGAGCTTTGCGTAGACGGTGGACATGATGCCGCGCGGGATGGGCAGCAGGTGCGGCGTGAACTGGAACTGGCTGTTGTCGAGCGAAAGCTGCTCGAGCATCTCGCCGGTGTGGCGATGGCCGAAGGGAGCGTAGACGGAGAGATTGTCTGCCGCGTGCATGAAGTGTGTGTTGGCGGTCGGGCTCTTGCCTGCGCCACTGACGCCGCTCTTCGAGTCGGAGATGATGCCGCGATCGAGGTCCAGCACGTTGGCGCGGACGAGGGGCGCGAGCGCGAGGATGATCGACGTCGCATAACAGCCGGGATTCGCGACGAGGCGGGCTGTCTTGATCTGAGGCCCATGCAGCTCAGGGGAGCCATAGACGGCCTCACGCTGCAGGGCAGCGCCGATGGCGGGGTCCGGGTCGGTGAGCTTGTAGATGGCGCGGTTGGCGTCCTCCTGCAGCCGCCATGCGGCGGAGAGGTCGATGACGCGGATGCCGTGCTTCAGCGCGACGGGCGCCCAGCTGCGGGCCTCGTCGTGCGGTGTGGCGAGGAAGAGGATGTCGATTTTTTCGCGGGCCAGGGCCTCGAAGTCGAATGGGACGAGGGTGAGCTCGTCGGCGTGGGGCAGGTGCGAGAGCTGCGGATGCAGCGAGGTCAGCGTGACGGGCGCGGCGGAAGCATCGGCGCCGGCACGGCCGAGCAGCATGGGCGGCGTGTTCTTGAGCCGCGGATGCGAAAGCAGCAGGCGAGCGAGCTCCGCGCCAGCGTAGCCGGTGACTCCGGCGATGGCGGTGCGGAGCGTGGACTTGGTGCTGGGCTCAACGGTCTGCGTAGCAATATCGATGTCGAGTTGTGCGGTAGCGGTCACGTCTGGATGCCTTCCGGTTCAGGCTTCGGTCAGCTCGCAGGGCATGCTAACGGATGCATGCGACAGGCGAGAGAAAGGGACGGTGTGGGAGAGATTCAGGGTGCGGGCCTCATGTGCGGCGCCACCCGGTCTTGCCGGCCTACGCAAGGTAGGCCTCCATTCGCCTGCGGAACTCATCCGCATTGCGAAGGTCGGGGCAGATCACCAACACTGTATTATCGCCCGCGATGGTGCCGATGACCTCATCGAATTCCTCGTAATCGATCGATGCGGCGACGGGCTGGGCTCCGCCCATGGTGGTGTGAATCACGATGAGGTTCTGAGCCTGCTTCACGCCAGTGCCAAAGCTTTCCAGCATGCCAGCGATGGACGGGAGCTCGTTCTCTTCTGACTCGCCTTCGGGAAGCTCATATCCGTCCGGACCCTTGAGCAGCTTCAGCTCGCGGATGTCGCGGGAGAGCGTTGCCTGGGTGACGTGGATGCCGCCCTGAGCCAGCTTGCGGCGCAGCTCGTCCTGATTGGTGACGGAGGTCTTCACCAGCAGGTCCTTGATCGCGTTGTGCCGAACTGTCTTCATGGGTTCCCGTGGAGCCTGAGGTCCGGGGAGGTGTATCTCCCGGACGGACGCCTGAATCTAAACGCAAAAACGTGACGCCGGAGCGCCACGCGTGATGCATAAAGTCTCAGTCACTATGTATAAATATTCATGGCCCAGATGTCAAGTCATCCGGGCGCCGGGCTGGAAAAGCTGTGAATCCCGTCTTTCGGGGGCGCATATTTCACGTGGAATGGCTGAGCGAGGATGGGTCCGGTTGGCCCTGTCTACAAGGGAATCGCGGGATCTTTGAGCGGAAGCTGAAGCGTGAGGAGTGCGTCAAGCCGTTGTCCTTGAGGGTCTCGGCCTTTTTCCCGGGAGGCCATGTTCGGAAACGCAGAAACGGAATAATATAACAATCATGGCCTTGTCATCTTCTCAGCGACAAGGGTCCGATCCAGAGGGTTGGACCCCCGAGCAGCAGTCTCTTTCCGCCGCCTCTGTAGCGGTGGCCGCTCCCCGGTCGCTTGCTCCGAAATCCCTGATTGATTCGCGATTTGATCACGATTCCTGCGGCGTCGGTTTTGTCGCGCAGAAGGACTTCCAGGCGAGCTACACGATTCTGCAGCATGCACTTACGGCGCTCTCGCGGCTGGAACATCGCGGCGCGGTGGCGTCGGATGGAGCTTCGAGCGACGGTATCGGCGTGATGGTTGCCGTTCCGCGGGCGCTGCTGCTGAAAGAGACAGGCATTCAGCTGGCTGACAACGAGGCCCTGGGCCTGGGCATGATCTTTCTGCCCGCTGCGGAGACCCGCGCCGAGGCTGTGATCGAGGAGAGTCTCGCGGCCCAGCAGCTCAAGGTACTTTGTTGGCGTGACGTTCCAACCCGCCCGGAGATTCTTGGCGAGATCGCCCTGAGCACCATGCCGAAGATCCGGCAGGTGCTGGTGGCGGACGCCAGCGGACGTCCTTTCACGTTTAACCCCAATCCCCAGGCCGAGGAGTACACGGACTCGATCGAGCGCCGGTTATACCTGGCGCGCAAGCAGTTCGAGCGCGCGGTCGATCTGGGTGAGACCGAAGGGTATATCTGTTCGCTCTCGGTGCAGACCGTGGTCTACAAGGCGATGTGCCTGGGCCGGCTGCTGCCGGCGTTCTTCCCTGACCTCGAGAATCCCGAGTTCGTCACGCCGTTCGCGGTCTTTCATCAGCGCTATGCGACCAACACCCTTCCGGCGTGGCATCGCGCGCAGCCGGGCCGCAAGCTGGGGCACAACGGCGAGATCAATACGGTGTGGGGCAATCGCAGCCGCATGCTGGCGCGCGATGCGACCTTGCCGGTGGAGTGCAAGCCGGTCCTGACCAAGGACGGCACCGATTCGACCTCACTGGACGAGACGATTGAGCTGATCAGCCAGAACGGCCGCACCATCGCGGAAGCCATCCGCATGCTGCTGCCGCCCGCAGGTTCGGTGCGCCATGACGGCAACGAGAGCCCGTTCCTGAGCTACAGCACCGGTTGCTCCGAGCCGTGGGATGGCCCGGCGGCGCTCGCGTTCTCGGACGGCATCGTCGTGGGTGCGGCGCTGGACCGGAACGGCCTGCGGCCTTGTCGCTACGCGATCACGAGCGATGGGGTAGTGGTGGCGGGCTCTGAAGCTGGCCTTGTGGACCTCGATCCGGACAAGATCATCGAGTCCGGCCGCCTTGGTCCCGGCGAGATGCTGGGCGTGGATATGGCCGAGGGCCGCATCTATCACAACGATGCGATGCTCGATGCGTTCGACGCCAAGGCTCCGTACGCGACGCTGATCGAGCGCACGCCGCTGGCCCCGGTGGAGAAGCCTGAGCTGGCTTCGAACCTCGCAGAGTTGCAGAAGGGCTTCGGCTATACCAAGGAAGACCTGAAGATGATCCTGCAGCCGATGGCTGCGACGGGCAAGGATGCCGTGTGGTCGATGGGCGACGATACGCCGCTGGCGTTCCTCGCGAAGTCGCCGCGCCCGCTGTATGCGTACTTCCGCCAGCGCTTTGCCCAGGTAACGAATCCTCCGATCGATTCGCTGCGTGAGGCCATCGTGGTGAAGCTGAGCACGCGCTTCGGCCCGTGGGCTCACCTGCTGGACAAGAACGCTCCGCTGCCGGGCATCTCGCTGGACTCGCCGTTCCTTTCGCGCGGGCAGATGCAGGCGATCCGTGCGGGTGAATATCCGCATGCGAGCGAGTTGCGGCTCGAGGAGGTCTCGTGCCTCTTCGCTCCGGAGAAAAATCTGGAGCAGGCCGTCGATGATCTGCGGGCCAAGTCCGTGGAGCTGGTGCGCAATGGAGCGAAGCTGCTGATCCTGACGGATCGCGGAGCAAGCGCACAGGCGATGCCGATCCCCATGGCGATGGCCACGGGCGCGGTGCATGAGGCGCTGGTCGAGGCCGGCATGCGCACGCTGTGCGGCATTGCGGTGGAGGCGGGCGACTGTCGCGACATCCATCATGCGGCGATCATCCTGAGCTACGGCGCGGGTGCGGTGTGTCCGTGGCTGGCGCTGGAGACGGCTGCGAGCTTCGCAGGCGAGAAGGGCTTCCCGGAGAACACGGACGGCGAAAAGCAGCTGCTGAAGTCGCTCGATGCGGGTCTGGCGAAGATCATGTCGAAGATGGGCATCAGCGTGGTGGACAGCTACCGCGGCACGCACCTGTTCGACATCCTCGGTTTGCACCAGAGCATCATCGCGAAGTGCTTCCCGCGCACGCCGGCGCCGCTTTCGGGCATTGGCTTTGCGGAGCTCGATCGCCGCCTGCGCGAGAGCTGGGGCGCGACGCCGGGTGAGTCTGCCGCGATCGACCTGCCTGACTACGGCTGGGTGAGATTCCGCAAGAGCGATACCGCGGAGCCGCATGCGTGGCAGCCTCCGACGGTGAAGGCGTTGCAGACGGTAGTGGGCAGTGCGCGTGGCGCGGCTCAGGCGTCCGATCCTTCCGCAGCGTTCCAGATCTACAGCCGCAACATGGATGTCGGCGAGGCCAAGCATCTGCGCGACCTGTTGGAGATTCGTCCCGCGGGCGCGGAGCTGGCGCTCGAGAGGGTGGAAGGGCCGGACAGCCTGTGCACGAAGTTCATTGCCAGCGCGATGTCGCTGGGCTCGCTGAGCCCGGAGGCGCACCAGACCATTACGGCAGCGATGAACATGCTTGGCGCTCGCTCAAACACGGGCGAGGGTGGCGAAGATCCTGCGGTCTATCGGCCGCAGGGATCAGGGTCCAGGGTCCAGGGCCCAGACGGCGGAGATCTCGTGGCTGCCCATGCGGGTTCGGGCGGCGCAGCTGTCGCTGAGGTCGTGGCAGCTCCCGCGGTGCACACATCGCTGAACAACAAGATCAAGCAGATCGCTTCGGGGCGGTTTGGCGTTACGGCCGAGTACCTGGCGCATGCGGAAGAGATCGAGATCAAGGTGGCGCAGGGAGCGAAGCCCGGCGAGGGTGGACAGCTTCCGGGGCACAAGGTCTCTGGCCTCATCGCACGGCTGCGTCATGCGCAGCCGGGGGTGAGTCTTATCTCGCCGCCGCCGCACCATGACATCTACTCCATCGAAGATCTCGCACAGCTGATCTACGACCTGAAGCGCGTGAACAAGAGCGCCGCGGTAGGCGTGAAGCTGGTGAGCGAGTTCGGTGTGGGCACGGTGGCTGCGGGCGTGGCGAAGGCTTATGCCGACTACATTGTGATTGCAGGCCACGGTGGTGGCACCGGTGCTGCGGCGCTTTCGTCGATCAAGTACGCGGGCTCGCCGTGGGAGCTTGGCCTCTCCGAATCGCAGCAGGTGCTGCGCGCCAATGGCATGCGTGAGCGTGTGCGTCTGCGTGCGGATGGCGGCATCTCCACCGCGCGCGATGTGCTGGTGGCAGCGTTGCTGGGTGCGGATGAGTTTGCGTTCGGCACCTCGGTGCTGGTGGCGCTGGGCTGCGATATGGCGCGGCAGTGTCACCTGAACACGTGTCCCACGGGCATCGCCACGCAGCGAGAGGATCTTCGCGCGAAGTTCCGCGGCAAGCCGGAGCATGTGGTCACGTTCTTCAAGCAGCTTGCGGGTGATCTCCAGCGGCTGCTGGCGAAGTTCGGTCTGCCGAGCCTTGAGGCTGCGACGGGCCGTGTGGATCTGCTGGAGCAGGTGCGCTTCGATGGCAACATCGACCTGACACCCGTGCTGGCCAATGGGCACGGCGAGGCATGGCATGGATCGCCGGCACGCTGGGGCGGCGGGCTGAACAAGCGCCCGGGCGAGGACCATCCGCTGGACGATCCGTGGACGGCACCTGCGCTGGAAGCTGTGGCGAAGGGTGAGCCGTTCCACGTGAAGTCGCACATCACCAACGAGCATCGCTCGGTGGGCGCGCGGCTTTCGGGTGAGCTGGCGCTGCTGCGTGCCAAAGGCCAAGTGGACAAAGCCGATGTGACCTTCGAGCTGGAAGGCACGGCAGGCCAGTCCTTCGGTGCCTTCACGGCTGCGGGCGTGAAGCTGATCCTCACCGGCCAGGCCAATGACTTCGTGGGCAAGGGGCTTTCGGGCGGCGAACTGGTGCTGCGCGCGGTGGGCCTTGCTGCGGAAGACAGCCACGATCACGTGCTGCTGGGCAACGTCGCGCTCTATGGTGCGACCGCTGGCAAGCTGTTCGCAGCGGGACGTGCAGGCGAGCGCTTTGCGGTGCGCAACTCGGGCGTGACGGCGGTGATCGAAGGCATTGGCGACCACGGCTGCGAGTACATGACCGGCGGCATGGCGGTGATCCTTGGTGAGGTGGGCATCAACTTCGGCGCAGGCATGACCGGCGGCCTCGCGTGGGTGTACGACAAGGCAGGCACGATGGTCAGCGGGACTCGCTACCACGATGAGTTCCTTGGTGCGCAGAGCTATGCCGAGACCACGGAAGCACAACAGGCCACGCTGTACTCGCTGGTGCAACAGCAGGAGTCGCTGGCGCACAGCAAGCTGGCAATGCGGCTGCTCAGCAACTGGGCGGAGGAGAGCGCGAAGTTTGTGCTGTTCACTCCGAAGCCGCAGTAGGGGCAGTGAATAGTGAATAGTGAAGAAACGCAACGGCGGCCTTTGGGCCGCCGTTGTTGTTTCGCCAGTTCAAGCGAAGCGCGTAACCCCGCTGCTTGTAGGGGACAGCGACTTTTGCCGACAGTGGACACACCCACTAGTTCTGAGTGCTGAAAGTCATTGATTGTCCGTGTAATCAGCGGAGTTGAAAATCAGGGCGAAGAGTTGATTGGTACTCTATGTCATGTTCAAAGCGCTTATCGACACTTGCGTCTGGCTTGACCTTGCGAAGGACCGGCGTCAGGCTCCTCTCCTCGACCTGATCGAAGAGATGATTCGATTAGAAATGCTAGTGCTGATTGTTCCTCGCATAGTGCTCGAGGAATTCAAAAACAATAAGGTGCGCGTGGCTCAGGAGAGCAGCAAGAGCTTGTCCGCCCATTTTCGTCTAGTGAAGGAGGCGGTAAACAAGGTCGGCGGCGAGAAGGAAAAGCTCGACTCTGTGCTCGCGTACCTAGATGACGTGAACTACAAGATTCCTCTCATTGGGGCCGAGGCTGCCAATACGCTCGATCGTGTTCAGCAATTGATGGAGCGTTCAGAGATCATCGAGGCCTCGAAAAGTGCTCTATTGAAAGCAGCGGACCGGGCTATCGCAAAGACGGCTCCGTTTCATCGCAATAAGAACTCAATGGCCGACGCTATCATCATCGAGACGTACGCCCAGGCTCTGCTACAGAAGCCCACAAAAGGGACTCGCTTCGCATTCGTTACTCACAATAAGTCGGATTTTAGTGCCGAGCAAGGAAACCAAAAAGACCCACATCCCGACCTGGTTGATCTGTTTTCGCCAATCAAGTCTCTTTACTTCATCAACCTTCGCGACGCGCTCAGGCGCATCGATCCTAAACAGCAACTCGACTACATGCTGGAGCTATCGTGGACAGATGAACCGCGTGGGAGAACCGAAATCTCCGAAGCGGCCCATCTCCTTTGGAACCAGGTCTGGTACGACCGCCATCAACACCTCCGTGCGATCGAGGAACAAGAAGCGGCTAAATCCGGGCGTGAAGCAGTGATTGCAGGACAAGAGGCCGCTAAACGAGTTGAAGAGGAGTTCGGTCTCGAAAACCTTGGACCCTGGACAGATTTCGAGTGGGGAATGATCAATGGGAAGCTGTCCGCCCTTAACTGGGTCATGGGCGAAGAATGGGACATGCTCGATACATAGTTTGCTCCGCTGGCGCCGCTTGGCTATTGCCGCTGCGGCACAACATTCAACTAGACGCAAACGGGTTCTCGCCCGCCCCAATCAACACTGACAGACGGCTCCTCGGAGGCGATGCCCACAGATGAAGCGCGGCTAATTTACTAACTCACCGTCTCGTCGAGGGTAAAGGCGTCGATCTTGTTGGCGAGGTCGCCCTTCGCGTCTTCGAGGGCTTTCTGGCGCAGCGCGAGTTCGGCCTGGGAGGCGTTGATGGCGTCCTCGGTCTTGTTGAGGTCGTTGACGAAGCGTTGGCGGGCGGAGCCGTCGGCGCCGGCGAGGGCGGTGATGTTGGCGCGCTGGCGGTCTTCGTCGCTGCGCAGCTGGGTGATGTGGGCGTCGGTCTCGTTGACGCGGTCCTGCGCGTAGGCGACCTTGCGGCGGGCTTCGAGGATGGGCTGCAGCGCAGCTTTGAGTGCGGCGTTGTTGTGGGTCTCGGTGAGCAGGTACTGGAAGGTGTTGTCGTTGGTGTTGGTGAGGTAGTAGGTGCTGAAGCCGCTGTGGCTGGCGCCGATGTGCAGGCGCACGGTGGCTCCGGCGTCAACCTCGGTGCGGAAGCGGTAGACGGTCGCGGTGGTCTCGACGGGCTTGGGATCGGTGTTTCCGCTGGTGCTGCTGTCGAGCGTCCAGCCGTTCACGACGGGAAGCTCGGAGACGACGGAGCGATGCTCGGCGGCTGCGTTGTGCACGACCACGGTGACCTCGTGGATGTCGGCGCGATGGATGTTGAGCACGCCCTTGGAGCCGCGGATGAGCGTGACGTGGTTGGTGGTCTTGTCGCCCTCGGTGGTGACGTGGATGGCCTGGTCGGCGGCGTAGGAGACGAGGCGCTTCTCGTTGGCGTGGACGGGATCGAGCAGGCCTTCACCTGCGAAGTTGCCGGACTCGATGACGGTGAAGCTGCCGCGATCGAGCGTGAGGTTAGAGGCGTTGGTGAGCCACAGCGCGCGCAGTGGCTGCGAGACGCGGTCGTTCGCGACGGAGACGAGCGTGACGTTGTCGGCGGGGATCTTGGTCTGCAGGATCGGGACGAGTGCGGACTGGTTCTTGAGGATGGTGACAGGGGCGTCGAGCTTGTAGGCGAAGTAGTCGTCGAAGGCGGAGGTCGTGGAGTTGACGTTAAGGGAGTTGGCGGCCATCTGCTGGTACATGGGGCCGCCGATGCTCCCGCCCGTGTAGCCGCCGATGACGCCACCCGCGGCGCCTCCAGACATGCCGCTCGCCACGCCACTGGAGAGCTTCGCCATTGCCATGGGTGCGGCATAGCGGTTCAACGTTTGGAGATCCGCATTCGAGGCCTCGACCGTGATGGTCTGGCTGGCTGAGCCGACGTTCAACGTAGCGTTGACTGGAGAGCCCGTCATAGCGTTGTTCAGGGCCATCTGCTGGAAGCCGGGTGAGTTGATCTGGAGGTTGTAGCGGCCGGGAGGCGCGTCGATCGAGAACTGGCCTCTGGAGTCAGTGCGCCCGTTCACTCGGGCTCCGGTGGCCTGGTTGGTCGCGACGACGAGGGCGTTGGGGATCACGGCGCCGGTAGTGTCCGTGACGTTGCCGGAGAGGCCGTTGGCGTTGGCCTCCATGGAGCTGTCGAAGGTCTGCGGCGAGAGCTGCGCCTCGGTGGCGATGGGGATTTCGGGCCGGCGGGAGTAGATAGGCTGGGAGAGCGGCTGGATGAAGCTCTGCGGGGCTCCGGCGACGAGCGAGAGGTGGACGTTTACCCAGTCGGCGCCGGTGGTGTTGTCGACGACGGACCAGCCCTGGAGGGTTGCGGTGCCTCCGGTGTTGGAGGGAGTGAAGAGGATGCGGTAGGTGGACTTCCAGACCGGGACCTCGGAGATGTAGGAGACGCGGACCTCGCGGGTGCCGGTGCCGTTGTCCTGCAGGGTGAGGTGGCGCAGGCCTTGGGAGCGGTTGGCCTCGACGAGCTGGAGGTAGCGGCCGACGGACTGTTGCAGCGCGGGATCGAGCAGGCGAACGGAGGTCGCGCTGGTGAGCTCGAGGGTGCGGACCTCTCCCGAGTCGGAGACGACGGTGAGGTAGCGATGTTCGCTTGTGGTCTTGTTTTCTCCGTCGCTGTTGAAGGTGCCAGAGCCGTGGGTCTCGATGGAGAGGAGGCGGCCGGTGATGGCTCCGCCGGGAGCGGTGACGCTGACGCGCGCGCCGCGAATCGCCGCGTAGAAGTCGGCGGCGGAGGAGTCCTCGCTGAGCGTGAAGGGAAGCGTGCGCAGCTGCTGGTCGAGCGGCGTGGTGGAGTTGTAACCTGCGCCCGCGATGCGGCCTCCGCCGAGGTCGATGGCCGTGAGGGATTGCAGCACGTCGTTGAGCTGCGCGCTGGTGAAGTCGATGGTGACGGCGCCGTTGCCGGTGACGTTGCCGGTGTGTTCGAAGAAGCCGACGCCGTTCTTGTAGAGCGAGACGCTGGTGACGGGCAGCGTGGCAGAGGCCGCCGGATGAGGAGACGCCGCAGCTGTATGCGTTGGCTTCGGGGTCTGCTTCGACTCAGCCTGTTGGGCGGACGCCTGCGCGGCGATGAGGGCGAGAACGGCGACGGGGAGCGGAAGCAGCGAGAGTCGCATGGATTTCCCTTGGCGCGCAGGGCGCGTCTTCATTTGGGTCTTGGTGCTCGACGATGGGCCCGAACGGCAGCTGATGCCTGCGCCATTAGACACCGCAGCGGCGAAAAGGGGATCAGTTGCAGGAGGAATTTCGGAGAGGAGCTGCTACGGGAAGTGGTGAGTGAGAAGTGGCGGGTAGCAACGGGCCAGATGTCAGATCCCAGCCTTCCAGATCCCAGTGCTGCAAGGCTCGAGGCATCCGGCTCGGGAGCTAACCGGATGCCTCGAGCTGCATTGCTAGCAGGCCAGGTCGGCGCGGGATACCTTCAATGTGCCCAGGTTTCCGAGCAGCGTGAGCGCAATGCGGTCCTGCTGCAGCAGCTCGTTGGCGAGGCGCTGGATGTGGGCCGGGGTGACGCGCTCGACCTCGGTGATGATCTCGTCGATGGAGAAGAAGCGGCCAAAGTTCATCTGCTGGCGTGCGAGCGAGTTCATGCGTGAACTGGAGCTTTCGAGTCCCATGACCATGTTGGACTTGATCTGGTCCTGTGCCCGTGTGAGCTCTTCGGCGGAGACGGGCGTCTCCTTGAGGCGGGTGAACTCGGCGAGGGTGAGCGCCAGCACCTCGCGCACGTTGGCAGCATCGCAGCCGGCGTAGACGGCGAGCGAACCGGTGTCACGGAAGGGGCTCAGCTCGGAGTAGATGGAGTAGGCCAGGCCGCGGTCTTCGCGGATGGACTGGAACAGCCGCGAGCTCATGCCCCCGCCGAGGATGTTGCTGAGCAGGTACGCGGCGTAGCGATCTTCATGCGCTACGTTGATCGATTCGAGTGCGAGGCAGAACTGGACCTGCTCGAGCGACTTCTTCTTACGCAGCGTGATGTGCGGATAGGTCTTCGGCGCGGGTGTGTGCTCGATGCGTTCGCTGCTGGAGGCGGAGAGCGAAGCGAAGGCTGCTTCGACCTGCGCGACGAAGGCATCGTGCTCGATGTTGCCGGCCGCGGTGAAGAGCATGTTGGCGGGTGTGAAGCGGCGCGCGTACTCCTCGAGGACGATCTGCTGCGTGAAGCTGGAGACGGTGGCGGCGGTGCCGAGGATCGGTCGGCCTAGCGCATCGTCCTTCCAAAAGCTCTGCGAGAAGAGCTCGTGCACGAGGTAGTCGGGGTTGTCCTCATCCATCTTGATCTCTTCGAGGATGACGCCCTGCTCACGCGCGATGTCTTCGATCGCGAAGGTGGGATGCAGCACCAGGTCTGAGAGCAGATCGAGCGCGACGGGGACGTTCTCATCGAGGACCTTGATGTTGAAGCAGACGGTCTCCTTGCCCGTGAAGGCATCGAGGTTGCCCCCGATAGCGTCCACCTCGCGCGCGAACTGCGAGGCCGAGCGGGTGGTGGTTCCCTTGAAGAGCATGTGCTCGAGGAAGTGGGAGATGCCGTTGACCTCGGGGGCCTCATCGCGCGAGCCGGAGTCGACCCAGACGCCCATGGAGACGGAGCGCAGGTGCGTCATGCGTTCGGTCAGAACGAGCAGGCCGTTGGAGAGACGGGTGGAACGAATATCGCGGGAGTGGGGGGAGGCGAGCGTCGCGGCGTTGTCAAGCGCAGGAGCGACGGAAACGGGTTTCGGCATCCTAAATATTGTTTCACAGAGGCGAATGCGGCGATTTAGGCTGGCCCCATGAGCGAGGCGGTCGAGTGGACGGAACGCGGACGGTTGGCCCGGCGCGACGGCGACGATCAGGAGGCACTGCGGTGCTATCAGCAGGCTGCGATGCTGTACGAGGCGGTCGACGATCGGACGGGACTGGCCCACACGTTGCGGCACTGCAGTGAGTTACAGGCGAAGCTCGGCGACGGCGCAGGAGCACTCGAGAGCATCGCGCGGGCCTACGAGATCTACGAGGCCAATGAGCCGGCTCCGCTGGAGATGGCGAACACCTTTCGCATAGGAGCGCTGGCGCACGAGGCCGCACGCGAGCCATGGAAGGCCGAGCGAGAGTGGCTGAACGCGCTACAGCTGTATACCGAGATCGGGGTGCAGGCCGGCGTCGACGAAGCCACGGCAAGGCTAAAGAGACTTGGTGTGGGATGAGTGCCGCCGAAGAAGATCGACCCGAGGCCTATGAGGACCTGATGGCCCGTGCTGATGAAGCTCGCGTCGAGGGCAAGCTCCGGCTGGCGTTGGCACTCTACCGCAAAGCCGCAGATCTCGATCTAGTGGCTGGAGCCGAGACGCGCTGCTCGGTGCGTGCGATGCGCTTCGCCGCCGAGATGCAGGCGCTGACCGGCAATGCCGAGGACGCCAGCGCGAACGCTCGCGCGGTCGTGCGGTTCTACCTGCTCCACAATGCCGATCCAAGAGAGCTCGCCGCGGCCTGGCGTACGCTGGCGCTCGCCGAGGAGTCGCGGAAGTCGATCGACGGCGAGTGGGAGTCGCGCCGGGCTTGGATCAATATGCGTGAGCTCAACGCCCGCATCGGGGATGAGGCTGCGATGCGCGAAGCGGATGCTCACCTGGAGAGGCTGCCGGAGGATCCGCAGCCGTAGCCATCGGCCGCCGCGCCGGGCTCTTCTTACTCCGACCGGCTACACTTGAAGAGTGATGGAATCAAACGCAAAAGCGCTGTTTGGACGCACGCTCGCCGAGCTGGGCGAGGTGCTGGCGGCGCATGGGCAGAAGCCGTATCGTGCCCGCCAGGTGTGGGAGGCGCTGTACAAGCAGCGCGTCGCCGGCGTGGAGGACATGACCACCCTCTCGCAGGGGCTGCGCGACACCCTGATGCAGGATGGCTGGGGCGTCGGCATGCCGGAGATCGTGCAGACGGCTGTGTCCGTCGATGGCACTGAGCGCTACCTGATGCGCATGGCCGATGGTGAGACCGTCGAGACCGTGTGGATGCCGGACGGCGATGGCGGCGAGCGCGGAGATGGATCCGAGGCCGCCGAAGAAGAGGCTGGCGAAATCGAGACAGCCGAAGAAGCCGTTGCCGGCACGACCGAAGGGAATCCCGGCGGCTATTGGGACCGCCGGGCGAATGGGCGCGCGAAGTCGGAGTTTGGCGCGCTGGCGGAGCGCGGCTTCCGGCGCGCGACCATCTGCATCTCGTCGCAGGTGGGCTGCGCGGTCAACTGCCAGTTCTGCCTGACGGCGAAGCTGGGCATCAAACGTAACCTGACCGCTGGCGAGATCGCGGGGCAGGTCGCCGCAGTGCTGAACCGCCAGCAGATCCGCATGGGCAAAGACCGCATCAATCTGGTCTTCATGGGCATGGGCGAGCCCTTTCTGAACTACGACGAGTTCATCAAGAGCGTGAAGCTGCTCTCGGAAGGCATTGGTATTCCGGAATCGCGCATGACTGTTTCGACATCGGGGATTCTGCCCGGGATCGAGGCATTCGCGAAGGAGACCGTACGTCCGAAGCTGGCGCTCTCGCTCAATGCCAGCAATGACGTCGTTCGCGAGCAGATCATGCCGATCACGCGCAAGTGGAACATCGCCCAGCTGCTGGAGGCGGTGAAGAAGATCCCGCTGCGAACCCGCGAATGGGTGACGTTCGAGTACGTGATGCTGGGCGGCGTGAACGACCAGCCGCAGCATGCCCATGAGGTGCTGAATCTTCTGAAAGGGATTCGCGCGAAGGTGAACCTGATCGTGTGGAACCCCGGCCCTGGGATCGACTATGTGCAGCCGAAGGCGACCGATGTCGCGCGGTTCCAGGGGATGCTGATTGAAGGCGGGATGGCGACGTACATCCGGCGGCCGCGCGGGCGCGATATCTACGCCGCCTGTGGGCAGCTGAAGCGTACGGTTGAGCCGGAGAGTGGTCAGGGCCTGGTAACGATCAGCGAAGCGTCCTAGCGTCCTTCGTCATGGAGCGAATTCCGCACACGGCTGATGGCTTTTCCCGACAAGGGGTGGGAGGCGAAGTATGGTACGTTGTCCGAATGCCGAGCGAAGAACCTCTGAACGATCTACTCAATGCTCTCCTTCCCCATGCCCAGGAGTTGTTACGGAAGTACGGTGAGTTTTTCCCTTTCGGGGCTGCGATCGATGACTCCGGGGACGTGAGGATGGTAGCTGCAGGAACGGGGGATGAGCACCCTGCGTCGCAGGAGGTCATCGATATTCTCCTCAACGGAATGAAGGCCGAAGCCGGCGCCGGATCGATTGCGGCTGCTGGGATTTGCCTGGATAGCACATTCAATCTAGAGGGCTCCCCAATGAAGGACGCGGTTTGCTGTCGCCTGGAATCGCATGGGGGAGAGAGCCTTCAGGTTTATCTGCCCTACGTGGCAAAGAAGCACTTTCGTTCTTCGAAGAAGACGTTCGAATTCGGCGAATTGGTTGCGATGGGGAAGGTTCCTGAGATCTGGCCGGTTTCCTGATACCTACCGTCCGCCCCGGGACATGCGGTCAATGCCCACGTCCTCGTGTAGCGAAGGTACCTTGGGCGACGTTGCCATCAGGAGCGCCGCGCCTACGAGTGCCAGTACCACCTCGCCATGGATGCGCGCGTTGGCATCGAGACGGTCGGCGCGGATCGCCGGGACGTCGAGCACGAAGAACCAGATCGTAAACATGATGCCGAGCAGCAGCGCTGCCGGGCGCGCGAGATAGCCGGAGAGAATCCCCAGCCCTGCGGCGATGAAGCAGGCGCCGGAGAAGCGCACGCAGATGAGGTGCAGGATGATGTTGTCCGGCAGCTGTGCGGCGAAGAGTCCCGCATACAGAAAGTGGTTAATCCCGAAGCTGATCAGGATGAAGGCGAATAGCGCTCTCGCGGCCAGGAACAGGTAGTTCCGTTCGGTCTGCACGGCCAGCCGACAAAGGACAAAGGCCGCGCACGCCAGTGCAACGGGGATGAGGAAGCGATTCCGCGCCATCGGGTCGTGCAGCACGTCGGTCAGGTGCAGCAGGTGCTGGCTGGCGCCTGCCATCAAAACGATGCCAAGGATAAAGCTGGACTCCCGGATGCGGAAGCGGGCCAGTAATGCCACGCCGAGCACAGGAAGCAAGATGCTCAGGACCAGCGCCAGCGTACCAGGCATGGGAGAGAACCACGGCAGCGGCGGGAGTCCATCGAGCGGATGACCTGCGAGCGCGTACTCGACCCCGAAGGCAATCATCGACGCACCAAGGATCACGCGGCCGAAGAAGGCGCGTGGCATCTTGAGAGCGTGTGTGGGAGGTGTACCCATCGACGATTGAGGCCATGCTAGCGCAACCGCCGTGTCACGGGCAGTCCACGGATAGGGGAGTGCGTAGATGACCCACCCTGGGTACGGGGATCGGCGTCCCAAAAAGCACCGCTTGGGGGCTAGATGGAGGTGCGGTCCCGCGCTTCGAGCGCCAGCGTCATGAGCTTGGCGGCGACCTTGTCGTAGCCGTGTCGCAGCACCTCGCCCTCATGCAGAAAGTTGCCGGTGATGGGCTCTACGCCGAGGGCTCGGACGCGTTCGAGATCGGCGTCGATCGGAGTCTGGCCTTCGCGCGCGTACTGCTCCAGCGTGGCCGGGAGAATAGGCGCGGTGTTGATCAGCGCGTAATCGAAGATCCGGCCGCCGGCGTGGTCGAAGATGCGCTCGATGTGCTGTGAGGCCGACAGTCCGAGCGATTCGTTGGCCTGCGTCATCAGGTTGCAGATGTAAACGCGGGTCGCAGCGCTGGCCTGCAGGGCATCGGAGATTCCACCGACCAGCAGATTCGTGATCAGCGACGTGTAGAGCGAGCCGGGCCCCAGCGTGATCAGATCGGCTGCCGCGATGGCCTCCAGCGTCTCAGGAAGCGGCTGGGCGTCAGCGGGTTCCAGCATCAGCTCCACGATGGAGCGCTTGGACTTGGTGATCCGGGTCTCGCCATGGACCACCGTACCGTCGTCCATCCGGGCGGCCAGCGTGGCGTTGGACGTGGTCGAAGGGTAGATGCGGCCCCGGGCCGCAAGGATCTGCGAGCTCGTGTGCACCGCCTGCGCAAAGTCTCCAGTGATGCCGCTGAGGGCGGCGAGGAAGAGGTTGCCGAAGCTGTGCCCTTCGAGATCGCCGTGCTGGAAACGGTATTGGAAGAGCCGGGAGAGCAGGTGCTCGTCTTCGCTGAGCGCGACGATGCAATTGCGGACGTCGCCCGGGGGAAGCATGTTCAGGTCTTCGCGAAGCCGACCCGAGGATCCGCCATCGTCGGTCACCGTCACAATGGCGGAGAGCTCGCCGATGAGGCACGGCGGAGTCGGGCAGGCGCCTTCCGTCACACGGCGGTCGGGCGCATGGGGCGCGCTGGGATAGTGCCGGCGTTCGAAGCTGGCCTGGGCGGTTGAGGCGCCGGGGACGCTGACGTAGCGCTTCAGGCCTCGCAGCAGGGTGGAAAGACCCGTCCCGCCGCCGATGGCGACAACACGTAGCGGGTGCGGAGACGGTTCGGGCATCGTCTCAGTGTAAGCGAGAGGGCCGGGTCTGATGTTGACGCACGAGCCTGCTCCTGCAACTCGGTTGCGCCGGACGCACGCCGCTGGGCCGGGGCTGGGCGGCTCGCGGAAACGAATCACAGGGCATCCCGAGGGAGGGACTTTTGCCGTGTTTCCCTGCGAAATGTGGAGCAAATCTGAGACACTAGAGGCATGATCGCCGAAGCACAGAAGACCCTAACCGACCGCATCGACCGCATCGAAGTCTCGGCCACGATGGCCATCACCGCCGAGGCCCTGAAGATGAAGGCCGCTGGCATCGACCTCGCCGACTTCGGCGCAGGCGAGCCGCACTTCTCCACGCCCGCGCACATCAAGGCTGCGGCGATTGACGCCATTGAAAAGAACTTCACGCGCTACACCGCCGTGGCTGGCATCCCGGATGTGCGTAAAGCTGTCGTCGAGCGCCACGCTGCAGACTTCGGCACGAACTACACACCGGAAGAGTGTGTATTTACCGCTGGCGGCAAGCTCGCCATCTTCAATGCCGTCGAGGTTCTGATCAACCACGGCGATGAGGTCATCGTCCCGGTGCCGTACTGGGTGTCGTACAAAGACATCATCGAGTTCGCCGGCGGCACGCCCGTATTTGTCGAAACCGACGAGGCCGAGAACTTCAAGCTCACCGCAGCCATGATCGACGCGGCGATTACGCCGAAGACCAAGGCGATCATCCTGAACTCGCCGTCAAACCCCTCCGGCAACGTGATCCCCACCGAAGAGGTCTACGCGATCGTGCGCCTCGCGCACTCCAAGGGCATCTACGTGCTCATCGACGAGTGCTATGCCTACCTGAGCTTCAGCGGCCCGCCGGTCTCGGGCGCTTCGGTCACGGAAGCCAAGGATCACATCCTGGTGCTCGGTTCGCTCTCGAAGACTTACGCGATGACCGGCTGGCGTGCCGGCTTTGCGCTGGGACCGAAGAAGATCATCGCGGCCATGAGCAAGCTGCAGTCGCAGTCGACCTCGAACACGGCGACGTTCGTGCAGAAGGCCGCAGTCGCGGCTCTCTCTGGCGATCAGACCTGCGTCGCGGAGATGCGTGCCGACTACATCAAGCTGCGCGATCGCATCCTCGAAGGCTTCAAGACGATCCCCGGCCTCACCTGCACGGTGCCGGAGGGCGCCTTCTACGTCTACCCGAACATCAAGGCGTTCCTGGGCAAGGGTGGCATCAACACCGCGAGCGAACTGGCCTCGCGGCTGCTGACCGAAGCGCACGTGGTGACGGTTCCGGCCGAGCCGTTCGGCACCCACGAGCACATCCGGTTGTCGTACGCCGTCTCGGCGGACGTCATCGACAAGGGCGTGCAGCGCATGCGCGACTTCCTCGCGAAGCTCTCGTAGGATGCCCGGACACCCGAATTGTTCAGCTTTCAACACCAACGGTAGCCTTCGGGCTACCGTTTCCACTTTCGTGCGGGCCGTATTCGGTACGATAGGGGGACGATGAGTGAATCCACGGTGGGTATTCCCTTTGCTCCGGTCATCCTGGCCGGCGGCAGCGGCACACGATTCTGGCCGCGTAGCCGTCGTAGCCGTGCGAAACAGGTACTTGCGCTGCAGGGTGAGCGCACGATGATCCAGGACACGCTGGCGCGGCTTGGCCCGCTGGCGGGGTGTAAAGATACCTGGGTCATCACCAACCACTGGCTGCAGAAGATCATCAGTGAGCAGCTGCCGGAGATCCCGCAGGCACACGTGCTGGCGGAGCCCGCTCCGCGCAACACCGCTCCCGCATGTGCACTGGCCGCGTTTCTGCTGGAGAAGACCGAGCCCAATACGGTGCTGGGCATCTTTCCGTCCGACCATGTCGTGAGCAACGACCGCCGCTTCGTCGAGGTGCTGCAGAAGGGCATCGACCTGGCTGCTGCGGGCGAAAACATTATCGTGCTGGGCGTAAAGCCTACCCGCATCGAGACTGGCTATGGCTATATCGAACAGGGCTCCCGTGTGCGCCGTGACGAGACTCCTGCTGGCTTTGCTCCGATCGATATCTACCGCGTCAGGCGCTTCCGCGAGAAGCCTGACCCGGTGACCGCAGAGCGCTTCGTCGCTGCGGGAAACTTCGTCTGGAACGCGGGCATCTTTCTGTGGAGCGCTCGCACCCTGGCGAATGCAGTGCGTGAGCATGCGCCCGAGATGGCGCCCATCCTCGAGACCATCGCCGCGGCTTACGGTACGCCGGACTTTGATCGCGTCTTCCGCGAAGAGTATGGCAAGTGCGAAAACATCAGCGTGGACTATGCGGTGCTCGAGCCACGTTCGGGCAAAGGCGAGTCGCGCTCCAATATTTATTGCCTTCCTGCTGACTTTGGCTGGAACGACCTTGGCTCGTGGGCATCGCTGCATGAACACCTGGGCGAAGGCGATCGTGACAACGTGATGGACGGCGAGACGACGGGGCTGTTCGCGATTCAGTCGGCCGGCAACTATGTCTTTGCGCCAGGCAAGACGGTGGCGTTGTTGGGTGTCGATGGCTTGGTGGTCGTCGAGACGGACGACGCGTTGCTGATTACCACGCGGGCCAGATCGCAGGATGTATCCAAGCTCGTGCGCGCGATCCACGAGAGCGGGCGCGAAGACCTGATTTAGACCACACGCAAGATGCGACACGCGGAGGAGCTTCGCGAACGCATGAGGATACGAAACGATGAGTGAGACGACCGCAGTGAAGTTTGGCACCGATGGCTGGCGAGGTATCATCGCCGACGACTTCACGTATGACAACGTGCGCGTCGCTGCACGCGCAATCGCGCTGTATGTGTTGCACCATGAGGATCCGAAGGCAGGCGTGTGCATCGGCTTCGACACGCGCTTTGGCTCGAAGTCCTTCGCGAAGGTCGTCGCCGAAGTGATCGCGAAAGCAGGCATCCCGGTCTTCCTTTCAGACAAGGTAACGCCCACGCCGGAGCTGTCCTTTGCCGTGCGTGGCATGAAGGCTGCAGGCGGTGTCATGATTACCTCCAGCCATAACCCGGCCGAGTGGAACGGCGTAAAGTACAAGGCCAGCTATGGCGGCTCAGGGTCGCCGGCGATCATCAAGCAGATCGAGAGCTACCTCCTGAAGCCGTTGGCCGATGCTGTAGAGCCCGCGAAGATTGAGCTGGTCGACTTCGCCCCCGAGTACATCGCAGCGCTGGAGGCCTTTGTCGATCTGCCTGCGATCAAGGCGTCCGGCTATCGCTTTCTCATCGACACCATGTATGGCGCTGGCGCGGGGTATATCGCTGGGATCTTCACGCGCGCGGGCATTCCGTTTGTCGAGTTCCGCAACGAGCACAACCCGGCCTTCCCGGGCATCAACCCGGAGCCGATCCTTCCGCATATCGCGGCGACGCAGGTGAAGGTTGTCGAAGCACATTGCGCCGCGGGGCTCATCACCGATGGCGATGCGGACCGCATTGGCGCTGTCGACGAGCATGGCAACGTCGTTGACGCCCACAAGGTCTATGCAGTGATCCTGGAGTGGCTCCTGGAACGCAAGGGCTGGCCCGGTGATGTGACGCGCGCCTTCAACACCACCAAGATGCTGGACCGCATCGCAGCCGCGCATGGCCGCACACTGCTGGAGCATGGCATCGGCTTCAAGTACGTCGTCGACCTCATGCTGGAGCGCGAAGTGCTCATCGGCGGTGAGGAGTCGGGCGGCATCGGCATCAAGCGTCATCTGCCGGAGCGAGACGGCCTGCTCAACAGCCTGCTGATCGCTAACGTGATGGCCGATGAAGGCAAGACGCTCGGCGAGCTTGTAGCCGCACTGCAGGCAAAGTATGGCGAGCACCAATACGGCCGCATCGACATGCACATCAACGATGCGCTGAAGCAGTCTGCGATTGCACGAGCCTCCCAGCTGAAGGCCGGCGAGAGCTTTGCGGGAATGAAGATTCTCAAGGTCGAAACGATGGACGGCATCAAGTTCTTCCTCGAGAACCCCGCCTGCACCGGCAAGCCCAATGCGGCCGAGACCTGGCTGCTGCTGCGTGCCTCCGGCACGGAACCGCTGCTGCGGGTCTATAGCGAAAGCTGCTCCATCGAAAGCGTCAACCAGGTGCTGAGCACCGCAAAGGCATTTGTGCTTGAAGGCGAGGCGAAGTAGTGGCGGAGATCGTAACGGTTGAGGCCGCGGGCCTGCTCTTTGACATGGATGGCGTGCTGGTCAGTTCACTCGGCAGCGTGATGCGCAGCTGGCGCACCTGGGCGGAGCACTTCGGTGTGCCGAACCCGCAGGACATCGTGGTACCGCACGGTACCAGGGCCGTCGACATCATGGAATCGCTGTTGCCCGGCGTCGACAAGGTCGTCGGCTTGAAGTTCATCGAGGACATCGAGGTCGCGGACGTACACGATATCCAGCTCCTCGACGGAGTGAAGGTGCTGCTCGACAGCCTGCCGACGGATCGTTGGACGATCGTGACCTCGGCGACACGTCCTTTGCTGCTGGCAAGGCTCAACGCCGCTGGGCTCCCGATCCCGGACGAGCTCATCACGGCGGAGGATGTGAAGCGCGGCAAGCCCGATCCCGAACCCTATCGCCGTGGCGCGGAGATCATCAAGCAGGACGTCGCGCAGTGCATCGTCGTGGAGGATGCTCCCAATGGCATCGGCGCGGGGCTCGCTGCGGGAGCCCGCGTGATCGGCGTCGCCGGCACACACACCGTGCCGGAGTTGAAGGCAGCAGGCGCGACCTGGGTCGTCGAGACGCTGGCGAATGTGAAGGCGACTGTGACCGAGGCTGGTCTGGCGCTTGAGATCGCTGCGGTTTAAGAAAACGAATGATCGGGCTGTGAGTTCCGGGCTATGAGTTACGAGTCACAGCTCATAACTCATAGCTCATCACCCGAATCCCAATGCTCTTTTCCCGTTTCTAGCGCTGCCGCAGGATTGCATCGACGCGCGCGAGATCTTCTTCCGTGTCCACGCCCACAGTGTCGAACGGAGCTTCAGCGACGTAGAGGCTGAGGTTGTTTTCAAGCAGTCGCAGCTGCTCGAGCCGTTCGGTCATCTCCAGCGGGCTGGGCGTCAGCGAAGCAAAACGCTCCAGCGCGTGCCGGCGATAGGCATACAGACCAAGGTGCTTGTAGCACCGCGTTGCGGCGGGCGTCTGCGGATCGCGGTGGTAGGGGATGGTCGCGCGTGAGAAGTAGAGCGCACGGCCATCGACCGCCGTGGTCACCTTCACCACATTGGGGTTCGTGATGTCCTCTTCCGGGCACGGCACCTTGAGCGTGGTGACCTCAACATGTGGCAGAGCAAAGGGCGCGAGGATGGCCTCAATGTGTGCTGGCGTCAGCATGGGCTCATCGCCCTGGACGTTCACGTAAATGTCAGCATCGATCTGCTGCGCGACCGCGTGCAGGCGATCCGTGCCGCTGGGCAGGTCGGGCGAGGTCATCACGATGGGCCAGCCACACTCGCGTCCGAGGGCCGCGACCTCGTCTGAATCGACCGCGATGATGACCTCGGCAAACTGCGGGCAAGCCTTCGCCGCGGCGTACACCCAGTGCAGCAGGGGCTGGCCCGCAACCTCGCGCAGGACCTTCCGTGGAAGGCGGGTCGAGGCAAGGCGCGCAGGGATGACGGCGACGACACGGGGACTTGCGGGAGCAGCGTTCAACGGCGGGTTTCCTTGCGAAACAGGGGATCGTCGGAGTTGCGTTTGCGGCGCGTGATCCGGATGGCAACCACAACCACCACGACCAGCAGCACGCCCAGGGCGACCGCCGCAAAGTGCAGCCAATGGAGAAACTGCTCCAGGTGGCATGCCAGCGGGTCGCTCGTCTCCGAGCAATTGGTCTGGGCCGCCAGCACGCTCTGCGAAGCCAACAGCACGATGCCTGCGATCTTGGGAAGCGCGCGACGCATGGTCAAACAGAAGTGTCGCACGGATGCGATGAGGACATGCGGTTGACCCGGGCAAACCCGCAACCGTATGATGGAGGAGCGGCTGTGCGTCGCGGCTGTGTGCCGCTTGATGCGTCTTCGCTCCCTCCGGCGGTGTAGCTCAGATGGTTAGAGCGACGGACTCATAACCCGTAGGTCACTGGTTCGATTCCAGTCACCGCCACCAATCACATCTTCGGGCACATTCGTACAGCCCCGCTGATTCGCGCAATACGCTGATTGGCGTGGCTTTTGTCTTTCGCAGGGGTTCGCGGGTGTTCGTTGCCTGCCGGGGGAATGTGGGGGCATAATGGGGGGCACACCGTCATCCACGTGGGGGCACATTCCTGGTTGGGTGGTTGTGTCCCTATTATGCCACTCACCGACATGGAACTCCGCGGCCTCAAGCCTGGGACGAAGACTCGTAAAGTCTTCGACGGGCAGGGGCTCTACCTGCAGATCGAACCCGGCGGCGCGAAGTACTGGCGGCTGAAGTACCGCTTCGCCGGCGTGGAGAAGCGGCTCGCGCTTGGCGTCTATCCCGAAATCGGTCTCAAGCGCGTGCGGGAGCTGCGCGACGATGCGCGGCGTCTGCTGGCCGAGGGGAGAGATCCCGGCGTCGAGCGGCGCGTGCAGCGTGCCATGGCGGCGGCGCAGCTCGAGAACAACTTCGAGGCGATCGCCCGCGAGTGGTTTGCGATGCGCGAGAAGATCTGGGCGCATAGTCATAGCGATCGCGTGCTCCGGCGGCTCGAGCGCGACGTGTATCCGGTGATTGGCAAGCGGCCGATCGGCGAGCTGACGGCGCCGGAGGTGCTGGCGTTGCTGCGCCGCGTCGAGCGCAGGACGGTGGAGACGGCGCACCGCATCATGCGGGACGTCGACCAGATCTTCCGCTACGCCATCTCCACCGGTCGCTGCACGCGGAACATCGTGCCGGACCTCCGTGGGGCGCTGCAGCCCTACAGTAACGACCACTTCGCAGCAACGCTCGATCCCAAGCGCCTGGGAAGCATCCTGGCGGCGATGGATCGCTACACCGGCACGCAGGTGGTGTGCTCTGCGCTGCGGCTGGCGCCGCTGGTGTTTGTGCGGCCTGGTGAGCTGCGGATGGCGCTTTGGAAGGACATTGACCTGGACGCGGCGGAGTGGCGCTATCACGTGCCGAAGACGGGGACAGATCACATCGTCCCGCTGTCGAGGCAGGTGGTGGCGATCCTGCGGGACCTGCATGACGTGACGGGGCAAGGGCAGCGAGTGTTTCCGGGGGCTCGATCGCCGTCCCGGCCCATGAGCAATATTGCGGTGCTGGTGGCGATGCGCAGCCTCCAGATCGGCAAGCAGGAGATGACGGGTCACGGCTTCCGCGCGGTGGCGCGCACGCTGCTGGATGAGGTGCTGGGCTTCCGGCCGGACATCATCGAGCACCAGCTGGCCCACGCCGTGAAGGACCCAAATGGAAGGGCCTACAACCGGACCTCGCACCTTCCGGAGCGGCGTCGCATGATGCAGGCCTGGGCAGACTATCTGGAAGGGCTAAAGGCTTCAGAGGTTGCGGGATGAAAGATGTCAATCTTCTAGATTGCGGAAACGCTGCCTTCGTTCGTTGTCGCGGCGAGCAGCTCGGTCATGATCCTGCGCCCTGGAGCTGATGGTATCGCTGTTGGCGACGTTATGACGAAGCGGCAATTCTTGAATAAGATCCTTGAGATAGGTGCCAGGGATTTCTCGCCAGAATAGTGTATTTCGACCATCGAAAGGCGAAGGACGATGTCTTTGTATTGGGGGTGATCGTGTTGGAAGATCAGTATCGACTTCCCTTCGCCGACCGTCCAGAAGCGTTCATCATCCAGATCGAGGCGGCAATTCTTCAAATCGACGAGAAGGCCGTCCGGTTGAGGGGGCGAGTCCTTGGTTAGCGGCCGTTCGTCAAGGTCCGAAATATCGGGCAATATCTGCCGGGTCGCTGTGTTGCAGTCGGTCTGAGGGATCGCCTGGGAGTCGGCGGCGAACTTGTAATTCACCAGTTCTGCGGCGGCTTGCCATGCTTGGGGCAGCGTTGGGTGCTGCTCGACGACATGAGTCATTGCGGCCGACAACTCCCCTACCTTTTTCTGATCGGGACGCTTGCCCTGCACCTGGGCGGTCTCGACTGTGGCGATGACGGTTGAAAGGCTTGCCTGAAGCTGTTGCGGACTCTTGGGGTCTAGGAGAGCCGTGATGAGGGGTTTGCCACTGTTGGCGTCCGAAACGTTCTGCTTGATTGTTGCGATGCTGAAGGATACCCAGGCTACCCAGCCCACCACTGCTGTCGCGGCGACACCGATAAGGACGTGATGTAATGATCGATACTTTGGGTCGAGGCGCTCCTCGATCTTTGCAACGCGAACTAAGAGGTCGGTGAATTCTTTTTGTGAAGGTCCTGCCAACGGATCATCCCCCTCGAGGGCGGACGCTTCCGCTGCCGCCGTATCCAGCTCGGCATCCTCGGGCGTCACCTGCTCTATCGTTTCGCCCACAAGGCTACGGCTTGCGGCTTCGGCTGGCAAGGGGGATGTGAGGGCGGGGCTCATTGCGCGCTGACGGACATGCGGCTGGCGCACCAGGCGTCAATCTCGCGGGCGCGCCAGCCTACGGACTTGCCGCCCAGGGAGACGGCCTTGGGGAAGCTGCCATCCCGCATGCGCATGTAGATGGTGGTGGTGCGGAGTCCCGTCGCGGCCATCACCGCCGGCAACCGCAGGATGCGGTTGGGGATGCAGGCGGCCGCCTGCTGATGGGGCGTCGGATCGACGTCGATGGCTTCGCTGGGGTTCGGCATGCTTGGCTCCTGGTGCGTGATAGGCTCTGCGGAAGAAAACTTCACTGCGGAGGTGGTTCGTGGAGATGCTAGGTGCGGGCTGGCTGGCGCTTGCTTTGCTGCGGAAGAGCGCTGACTCGGAGGACGGCAACATTGGAGGACTGATCGGCGTTGCCGTCGGGGTGGTGCTGATCCTGGTGATTCTGGCGACGCGGGGTGCGAAGAGGCCTCCCGCTGAATCGAACCGCCTCACGCCGCTGCAGCCTGCTGTGGTCTCGCCGGAGGAGATTGTGACGCGTGCTCGAGCGCACGTCGTCAACATGGAGGAGCGGAAGCAGGCGCTGCTGCAGGAGCTCGTAGCGGAGCTGAAGGCCGAACTCTACATGGCTCGTGTGGCCGGGGTGACGCACAAGAACGCTGACCGAACGTCGCGCCAGGCGGAGCTGAAGCGATGTGAGGCCTTCGAGACGCTGAGGTTGCGAAGCGATCCGGAGAACAAGTTTGATCCGAACGCCATCGAGGTGATCACGGAGCGGGACCGCTGCATCGGCTACCTGCCGAGTGAGACTGCGAGATGGGTCGCTGACTCGATGCGCGTCGGCTGGCAGTGGCACGCCGTGATGTATTCCGTTGACGAGGTCGAGCGTGAGGACGATCTCAAGCCGGTGCTGGGAGCACGCATCGCGCTGCTGAAGCTCGGGCTTGCGGAGCCGGAGCCCGAGAGCTGACGAGGTATCGACGGCTGCTCGGCTTTCGTAGCGGTTCGGCATGTCTCACAGCATGCCGTGGCGTCTAAACGGTGTCAACGAAATTCGTAGCAATTGGTACGAATTTCGTATCACTTCGACGCGGGGAACTCGACTTCATCCTCGGAGTCATGTGGAGGGAGGGGAAATCCAGGCATGCCGACCCAGAGCACGCCATTGATCTTCACCCATGGGAAGTTGTTGGAGTCGATGGTGTTGTACTTGATCGCCCCATAAAAGCTTGTCTTCTCTGCGCGTTTGCTCGGCCCGTCAAAATGCCGGCGGTTATCGAGTGCGTCGATGATCTCGTTGCGGCTCATGTAGCGCCTTGCAGCCAGCAAGATTCCTTCGATTGCCTTTTGTGGCGTGGGCTTTGATTCGGAGGCGAGAGGCTCCCCTTCGATCTTCTGAAGTTGGGCGCTCACGAACTTATATCGATCGAACTTGAGTGGCGCCACGGACTGGAAGAATTGCTCGAGATCCGCGAACTCTTTGCGCAGGTTCTCGATCTCCAGTTCTCTCGATTCGACGGGAAGATTTGGGCGCGAAGTGGGCATGGCTAGAGAAGAGCTCCGTGTGCAAGCAGGAAGTCCGGGGCCCCTGATACGCGGCACATAGCGAGAGTTCTGTAGGTCACCTCCCAATGGTACTGGACAGCAGCATAGGCCGCCATGTGGCGCTGTTGCGGCGTACCGGTTGAGAGGCGCTCTTCGACCAGGGCGAGCTCCGTATACTTCGCCTGCTGTTTTGCGCATGCATGTACTACCTCTGCGTGCTTCGGATCGACGAGGTCATGCTCAACGCAGTGCTGAAGGATGGCGACAATATGCCTTGCGTCCTCGGCGAATTGTTTGAGGCCTTCCATCCCGCCGATCGCGTCCCAAAGCGCTTGCTCCCGCTTTTCGGCTGTTCCGGGTTCCTCGAGGAATTCGATGATCGGCTCGAATCGGCCCGTCCGTAGGTGTGCTGCCTCGTTGAGGCAGCCTGTCACCAGGTCGATCTTCTTACGGGGGGTGAGCCTGTAGGCGTAAGTGAGAAGTCCTGCTCCAGCCAGGATCGCGGCGGAGATCGGGGGATGAGGCAGATCGAAGAGGAAAGTCATAATGAAGTCCCTTGGGCGCGTGTGAAACTCGGCAGAGATGATGCGATGCGTTCGGGTAGGGAGACGATTTCAGGTTTGCGGGTAAAGCAGTGCAGCCATGCAATCAAGACAAAGACGCCCATGGCGGAGCTGATGAGGTAGCCAATCACTAAAGAGGCGGCGGTGCCAGTCAGGAGCAGTGAGCTTAGAACGGCGGTGCTGGCCTGGGCCGTGAGCGATTGGACGATCTGCATCCCGTCGCGACTCCACGAGAGAATCTCGCGCTTTACAGTCCAAAGGCATGTGGTGAAAAACGCCATCCAGATGTAGCAGCAGGCGATGTTCAGCCGGGTAACAGCATTCAGAAACGCGACCGGCGTCCGGGCTTCGCCAACTGCCATCCAGATGCACCCGGCAACGAGGACCGATGCCATCGACAGCAGTGCGATCCACGCGTTCCGCGGGCGCAACCCGCGCCCGGGGATCGACCGAAGAACGTCCCACATCACCCAGATTCGCAGGAGCGCACTAAGTCCCTCGGCGGTGTAGTAGGTGTAAAAGTAGCGGACGCTATTGAGGCGGAAGTGGTAAGCGATCAGGGATGCCACGAAGTTGACGATGCAGTAGCTCAGGATTGAGGGCCAGCGACCGCCGCTTCGGCGAGCAATGATGCAAACGATAATCGCGGCTTCGAGCCCGCAGGCTGTTACCGCGCAGCTTGAAAGAAATGTTCGTGCGGCGTAGGAGTTGCCGACCAGGTGCGCCGCACGAACCCGGTTCGTTACTGCAGCGTCGACGAGCAGCCCGGATCTCCCGGAGCGCAGATCGGCGGAACGATGGACGACTGCGGAGCCGCCGGGACTGCCTGTGAGGTCTGCGCTTGTGCGTTCTGAAACCGTGTTGCAGTGAGGGCCGCAGCCGCAATCGCCACGCCCAGAACAGCCAGCTTTATTGCCTTCATGCTTCATCTCCATGCGCAGTTGCGCATGGAGAGTATGTGGCGCAGGACGGGGTGTTGCTCGGCTAAATGCGTCCATCGGGGAACCTAGTTTGATTCGGTTCATCTATCTTGCTTTCCAAGCCCCTAACTGTCAACGCGTTGCGCTTGCGGGAATGCTCGCAACGGAGGCTTACGCGTAAGCTACGATATTTTCGCTGCGAACGCTACGAATTTCCTTTACAAAGTTCGTAGCATCGGCGACAGTTCCTCTTGTGAACATCCGTAAGCCAACGGCATCGACGCTTCCCCCGCTTGCGCCCTTTCTCCAGCGCTCGCTGGTCGCGTACATCGCGGTCCGCGAGCGCAAGGGCGATGAGCCCTCCCTGTCTGAGGTCGCCAGCGAACTCGGAAAGAGCAAGGGACACGCCAACCGCTGCATGCGCGAGCTTGTCCTCGCCGGCTGCCTGCTCAAGATGCCCCCGCCCGTGCGCCACGCGCCTTACCGCGTGACGCCGATAGGTCGCCGCTGCGCAGCGAAGGCGGTGGCCAATGGCTGAGCGCCTGATCGAGTACGCGCCGAAGTTCATTGCCTTCTCCACGCCGATGGGGCCGGAGCCTTCGCGGGTTCGCGAGATGTTTCTGCGCACGCATGAGCAGGCCGCGGCGGAGCTTGTCGCCGAGCGCGCGTGGCTACGCGATGTTTCACAGGAAAGGACACAGCAATGCAAATCAGAGTAAAGGCTCAAGCGCCTCCGGATGCGTTGGTGGCTGCCTTGTCCAAGGTGCGGCTGCGCTACACGTGCCCGATCGCGGTGTATGTCTACCTTCCCTATGTCGGGGGAGGAATAGATTGCGGCGTCTTTGGTGATGGCGAGAACGGCGCATACGAGTGGTTTACATGGCGCTTCGGCGTCCTTGCGACATCCGATGGCGCTTACGGCGCACCCGAAATAGCGCTCCGAGACGTGCTGCTGTGGGTGCTGGGAATGCCTTCGGAGCCGCCGAAGTGAACTTCTACGCCAAGCCGGGCACGTGCCAGTACTGCGGTTGCACGCGGGAGGAGCCTTGCAAGCTGGCCGATGGCGATGAGTGCGCGTTTCTGAACTCGAATGCGACGCGGTGCAGCAACCCGGACTGTGTGCGTGCCGACGAAGAGGCCCGCGCGAGGGACTACAGGAAGAGTTTTCAGCGCAGGAACTCCAAGCCATCGGAGCTGCGCGAAAAGGTTCGGCGGCCACGATTCCGCCGGCGGAGGGCAGTATGAAGACGGCAATGGCAGTGGCGATAGCGCCAACGGCGAGGGAGGTCCAGGCGGGCGAAGGCCTGGGCCAGAGTGAGAGGGGCGCATGCGGGATCAAGATCCTGTGCGCGATCTCGGGATGCAATGCGGGTGCGGGGAGGACCGGCTTCTGCGGCGAGTGTCTGCCCCAGGTGGCGGCGATTCTGCTGCGGGATATGCGGCTGCTGCGGATCAACCCGGCGACGCTGGATGCGGCGTGGTTCCGCGAACAGACGGGCGGCATCCTGAACCGGGACGAGTCGCAGGAGCTGCGCCGCGCGGTGATGGCGGCGTGGGCTGGGAGGTCGATGCCGCAGGGCGCGCGCGTCCGCGACCTGATGCAGGACTTCGATTCGACGCTGGTGAAGGACGAGCCGGCGAATCGCGAACGTCGCGCCGCGCTGATGGCGAAGCTGCCGCGCATCCATGTCGAGGATGAGGCAAAGCGGCAGCAGGGCACGCCCTGGTGGGCGTGGCAGTTTCTTGGCTGGACGGTAGCGGCCCTGATCGTCGCGTTGTTTCTCGCGGGCAAGGGGCGTGCCTGGTGAGCGAGAGACAGATTGTTGAGATTCCCATTGCAGAGATCCGGCCTTCGAGCACGAACCCTCGGCGCACCTTTGACGAGGCCAAGCTGCAGGAGCTGGCGGCATCGATCCGCGAGCATGGCGTGCAGACGCCGGTGCTGGTGCGCTGGTGGGGCGGAGAGTCTTCCTACCAGCTGGTTTATGGCGCTCGCCGCCTGAGGGCTTCCGAGCTTGCGGGCAAGGTGACTGTGCCCTGCGAGGTCCGCGAGATGACGGACGCAGAGGCGAGGGACGCTCAGATCATTGAGAACCTGCAGCGCGCCGACGTGGACCCGGTGGAGGAGGCGCAGGCCTTCGGTGAGCTGCTGGAGGCTTCGGGCTCGATTGCTGCGGTCGCGGCGCGGGTGGGCAAAGAGCAGAGCTACATTGCGAAGTCGCTGCGGTTGAACGCGCTGACGCTGCCTTCGAGCGATGCGCTGCGGGCGAGGCTGATCACCATCGACCATGCGCTGCTGCTGGCTCGCCTGGCGGAGACGGAGCAGAACGCGGCGCTGAAGTGGACGCTGGACCACAGTGCCGGCGCGAAGATGACGGTGGAGAAGGTTCTCGAGGAGCGGCTCGCGCGCGTTGCGCAGGAGGCTGAGGACCGCAAGGAGGCTGAGGCTGAGGGTGAGCGTCGCTTCCGTCACTACACATGGGAACCGCAGTCTGTCGTCAAGCTGAAGGCGTGGATCGAAGCGGAGTCGGGCATTCTGCTGAGCCGCGCTCCCTGGTCGCTGACGGAGGAAGACTACCTGCTGCCCGATGTGGGGCCGTGCTCGGAGTGCCCGAAGAACACGAAGGCCAACGCTCCACTGTTTGGCGATCTCGTGATGGGCGAAGCGACGTGCACGGACGGTGCATGCTTTGCGGCGAAGACGGCCGGGTTTGTGCAGATTGAGATGCGCAAGGCCGGGCATGACGAGCAGGCCAAGCCCAAGGTGCTGGTGCCGCGGCTGAGCTGGAAGGCCTCGAGCGTGAAACCTTCGGTGGTGCCGAACGATATCAAGGTGATCATCGAGACGCCGGGGCGCTGCGGTGAGACCGCCAACCCCGCGAAGGTGTTGAAACAGGGTCAGTGGATCGAGGCGAAGCCGGGCAGCTGTGTGAACGTGCGTCCGGGCGTGACGTGCGACTGGAGCGACGACGGCCAGCGCGGCTACATGGGCGACGACAAGAAGCTGCGCAAGCCTGGCGAGGTGCTGCAGGTGTGCATCGCGGTGGGCTGCAAGACGCACCGCAAGGAGTGGGAGAAGCCGAAGGCTGCGGGAAACACTTCGCAGCGGCCCGATCCTGCGGCGCAGAAGAAGGCCGAGGAAGAGGCGGCTCATGTCGAGAAGATCGAGCGCGAGATCCGCGCGAAGATTCTCTTCGCGATCCTGGGCAAGCTGGATGCGACCAAGGCGGTGCGGCTGGTCGCAGACAAGCAGCAGGATGCTGCGGGGTGGCGCAAGCGCATCCTCGCTGTGATGCCGGAGCTCGGCGGCGAGACGCTCGAAGCCTTCATCGTCTTCTGCTCGGAGTTTGCTGGCTACTTCCATGCGAACAGCTACTGGCTGATGCAGCAGGGCGGCGTTGCGGAGAGCCGCAAGCACGTCTTCGCGCTGGCGAAGAGCGTAGGCCTCGATGGCGCGCAGATCGCAGCCAAGCACTTCCACGACGGCGGCATTGCGCCCTGGTCGGAGCGGCTGTACCCGAAGGGCGTTCCCTGGCCGAAGGGTGAAGGCTCGCCCGCGAAGAAGGCCATGGCAAAGAAGACGGCTGCTAAGAAGGCGGTTGCGAAGAAGCCGACGCTCACTCCGGAGCGGCGGAAGAAGATCGCGGCTGAGATGAAGAAGCGCCTGGCTGGGAAGAGGAAGGCTCAGCCGAAGGCCAAGGGTTCACGAAAGATCACGGCGCAGACCGTGGGATAGCGCACACGTGGGCCGGTCTTCAACGCTGGGGGCCGGTCCGTTTTTTGTCTGCAGTGTAAAGGGTGATGCGAAGAGGGGAAGGAAGCTATGGAGCACGAACCGATACCAATCAACATCGGCAACATCTGTGGGGGGGCACTGATCGAAGCGTTCGATCTGAAGCTCGCCGAAGTGTTGGCGAACGTCATGGATGTGAACACGGAGGCGCGCGCCAAACGGGTGATCACGCTGAAGGTCACCATCGTCCCGAAAGATGACCGCGTCACGCTGGACGTGCAAATCGATCCAAGCGTGAATCTCGCTCCACTGCGGCCGAGTAACTCGAAGATCTTCATCGGCAAGGACGCGGAGGGCTTCCTCTATGCGCTCAACGAAGATCCGCGCCAGATGAACATCTTCAGCCCACCCCAACGCCAGGCGCCTCCGGCTCCTATCGAGTTCAAGCCTGCAGCGGGCTGATTGTCCGCAGCCACAACCGTAGTGCCGCGGTAGCCCCGCGGGGAGTCTCAGGATGTTCGATCTGGAAAAAACACTCGATGCGGTTTACCGGCTCTTCAAGCCGCAGCCTCTCGATCACACCGTCGAAGGACGCCACTATAAAGTCCTTCCCACCGAGTATGGCCTCGAGATCCAGGGGCAGATTGTTCCGCCTGCGGCTCCGGTGGTCTCGCTTACGAGTCTTTCGGGCTTCATCGATGCGTATGGGGCCGGTGTGGATGGCTTCAGCGCAGAAGAGACCGCAGTGCATGTCGTCGACCATCTCACGGTGCAGCTCGTGTCGCTGCGCGCGGATGAGTATGGGCGACGCAAGGTGTATCTCCAGGCGGTGTGCGACGAGGTCAATCCGTTCCCCTTCGACAGCTATCTGCAGCCGGAGACCTTCCTGCTGAAGCTGGAGTCCGGCTTCCGGCCCACGGACAACGTCATCGCGCTGCAGAAGCTGGCGAGCTCGCTGAGCAGCGAGAGCTCGATCAAGACGCAGGACAACGGCCTGACGCAGACGATCGAGATTCGGCAGGGGGCAGCGAGCCACACCGAAGTCCCGCTGCCGCGCCGCATCCCGCTGCTGGCCTACCGCACCTTCCGTGAGATCGATCCGGTGCAGAGCGAGTTCCTAGTGCGCCTCAAGGCCGAGCCTAACAAGCTGCCGACGATCGCGCTGCTGCAGGTGGACGCCGACAAGTGGAAGCACGACACGGCGCTCGTGGTGAAGCACTGGCTGGTCTCGCAGCTGCCGGAGAAGACAGTCGTCATCGCGTAACGGTTGGACCGGTCTTTGAGACGGGGCCGGTCCGTTTTTTGTCTGCGGTGTGAAGGGCGAGGCGAGTGATGAAGTTATGCGGGGCCGGCGTTGCGGCGAGCGTGCAAGGGTCTGCGACGCGCCTGGAGAGTCCCCGGACGGCGCCGGTGACGGTGCACGTGAGCTATGAGACCTCGCTGGCGATGGTGACGGAGAACTTTCGTACCGCGCGCCTGCACCTGGCGGAGTGCATGGGGTGCGAGCGCAAGGCGTCTGCGGACCTGGATGCTGCTGTACAGAAGCGGCTGGCAGCTACCCGCTATGCGAATGGGCTCCGGATGCTGGGGGACGCGCTCGCCGGTTTTGCCGGGGCTGGCGGCGAGGCCTGGACGAAGGAGATGGACGCGTTCCTCGCGGCGGTCGCGCAGCATGCGGATCTGCAGCTGGGCAGCGCCGAGGAGCTGGCAGACGAGATCGCAGAGGAGACCCGGGCGTGAGCCATGACGTGGTGGTGGTGAGGATACCGGGTGTGGTCGGCTCAGATGACCTGCTGCGGGCTGCGGCGTGGCTGACTCAGCAAGGCAATGGCTGGTGCTTGTATGTCATCCACGTTGATGCGCTGCTATTGGCCGCGGTGTTGTGGACGAAGTGGCGATATCGGAGGCCTCGATGAGCTGGCTTTGGGTGGATGGGTTGGCGGTGTATCTGGCGATCGGGGCGGCGAGCTTGATGTTCGTGTGTGCCTGGGATGTGTTGGTGGCGCGGGGCCGCAACCTGCGCCGGCTGGCGCTGGCGGAGTGGGCTGTGCTGGTGACGATGATCGCGCTCGGCTGGCCTGTGGTGCTTTGGTGGTGGGTGAAGGAGGTCCGGGCGTTATGAGTGTGTATGTCGATCCTCTGCTGCGGCACGGCGGCTCTGACAGCTTTCGCTGGGACCACAGCTGCCACATGTATGCGGACACGCCGGAGGAGCTGCACGCGATGGCGCGCTCGATCGGGATGAAGCGTGCGTGGTTTCAGCCGGACGGTGGAAGGCTGCCGCACTACGACCTGGTGGGCACGAAGCGGAAGAAGGCTGTGGAGCTGGGTGCGATCGAGCACACACGCGAGCAGATGGTGCAGTTCATGCGCGACCGGCGTGGAGTTGCGGCGCCGACGTTGTTTGGAGGGAACAATGCCGACTGATCGCATCTGCGCTGCGCTGGGATGTATGAATCGCCTTGCGCCAAGTAATCCCCTCGTGTTCTGCCGGAGTTGCCAGGCGCGTCGAGGGAATGCGGCTTCGCTACCAGCGCCGTCCCCTGTACCCAGTCTCTGCAGTCGTGGATGTGGCAAACCTACACATCGCGGCCTTTGCCGTAAGGCTGCCCCTGTTGCTGCACCCGTGCCCGCTCGGGAGCCAGTGCCGCTTCCGGAGGAATTACCTACCGAGTCTCCCATCACGAAAGGACCGCGTCTCTTGGATAATCTTCGTTCCCGTTCTATCCGCATCGATGAGATCCCCGCAGCGGCGGCGCCGGTGCGTCCAGCCATGGGGCGCCTCGGTGAGCTGTGGGCAAAGCTGGTGGCGAACTGTCCGCAGGGGCTTGCGGAGGTCGTCGAAAATCGCGATCGCTCGCATGCGACGCAGACCGTGCTGCACATGCGGAAGCGCGCCAAGGCTGCTGGCTACGAACTGCGCGATGCACGCAATGAGAGAGGCGATGTGTTGTATCTCTACCTTGTCCGGCAGAAGCCGGAGATGTTGCCCGTATGAACCTTGCCTCGGGGTTGCGGGTGTATGAGACGCGCAAGGGGGAGTGGTTCCTTGCGCGGTCGGTGGCGGAGGCCGTGGCCACGGTGTTGCGCGTGCACCAGGTGGCCACTGAGGCCGAAGCGAAGCGGCGTGGGCTGTTGAGCGGCGATGGCCCGCGCGAGCTCAGCGACCTCGAGCTGCGGCAGCAGCCGATCGATGTGAAGCGTGAGGGCGGGCGCGGGCTGATGAACTTTGCGGAGTTCCTGGAAGAGATCCAGCCGGAGGATCCGGACTTCTTTGCCAGCGTGGTGTGGGATAGGCCGTGGGTGCGATGAGTGCAATGGGATCGATGAGCGTGGCGGGGTGGAGTATGGCGAACGCGGAAGGACCATGGCCGGCGGCGGTGCAACCGCAGCTGCCGATCGGCGAGGTGTTGCGGGCTCGGCGGCTTGAGCTCCGGATGAGCCAGGCGCAGGCCGCGGGGCGTGCTGATGTCGAGCAGGCCAACTATGCGCGGTACGAGCAGGATGCATTGTGTCCGCAGATGGGGACATTGCTGCGTCTCGCGTACGCGCTTCGATTGCCGGCGTCGCAGATCCTCGAGCGCGCTGAAGATCTCCAGCGTCATCGTGGCCGCCAGCTGGACGCTCGCAAGGTGCTGGGAGATCTGCTGCGGGGTGGGGAATGAGCGCGGCTCTCTCTGAGATGCTCCCCGCGAACGCGGTTGGCTTGCGCCTTGCTCGCATAGCGGGTGATGAACTCATTCTCTGCGAGAGTATCCGGTTCGGAGCAGGCCGCGCGGGAGTGTTGACCGTTCTTACTCGGGCGTCGATCTCGGGCCTTGTCGAAGTCAACGGGGAACTCCAGAGCCACTTCGTAGATGTACTCGATGAGAGTGGAGACATCGTGGAGACCGTCGCTCTTGACCGGTTCTCATACAAGGCTCTCAAGGGCCAGTGGATGCGCTGCAGGGTTGAGCGTGGTTGAGGGAATCAGTAGCTAGGGGCCGGTGTTCGCGTGAGTGTGCAAGACATGTGGTATTACAACGGCCTGGCGGCGAGCCGCATGGGCCGGGATGGGAATCCGCTTTCGCCGGCGGAGCTGCGCGTGTTAGAGCGGCTGTGCTTCCAGCACAACGCGGCGGTGTGGTGCTCGTGGGAGAACATTACGGACATGGCCGGCAAAGCGATGCTTTCTCCGGGACATTGCCGGCGAGTTCTGGCGGAGCTTGAGCGCCGGGGCATGGTGCTACGTTTTGCCGTGGTAGTGGAGGCTGAGCGTGGTGTGAAGCCGAGCTCGACGAATGAGTACGAGCTGCCCGGGCTGCTGGATGCGATGGGCGATGAAGAGCGCGAGCGGTGGCTCCAGCTCAAGCGGTCGCAGGCGAACCGCGACAGGTACTGGCGTAGGCGGCGTGTGAGGACCAACGCCGAGGTGAGCGTGCGCCGTGGCGGCCGTAAGTCACGCGTGGTGCCGATTGGAAGTAAGCAGGTGCGGGACGTTGCCGCCCAGGGCAGGTTGGATTTGTCGGCTGGGGCAACGATGGAGGACCTCGCGGCGTCGTTTGTCGCGAGCTGCACGACGGTTGAAACGGCCGCCCAGGGTGTGGAAGATTCATCGGCTGGGGCTGTGGATACGGAGCGTGCAGGCGTTTTTTTTGACGTGGAGATGTTTGCCGGGGGCAATCAAAATGTTTGTGGGGGGCAAACAAAATGTTTGCCCTCGAGTACTTGTAGTGAGTGTGAGGAGTTTACCTGTCCATCCCCCTTACCCCCTTCCGTCGCTGCGGAGATCTGCAAGAGCAACAGCAACGGCAAGGACAAGAGCGCTGGGATAGCGGGTTGGCCTGGTGAGGCGGTGCGTGCGGCCTCAACGCGCGGGCAGCGTCGCCAGCGCGCGCCGGTGGAGGCGGACGATCCCGAGGTGCATCGGGAGGTTCTTGCGGTGCTGGCGTGCACCGGGATAGCTCCGGGTGCTGCGCGTCGTCGCCTGTACCTGGCGGTGCAGCGAGCGCTGGAATGGTTCTGCAGCGAGCAGGAGTGTGCGCCGGCGGTGGGCGGCGATGTGATGCGAGAGATGTGGTCGCTGTACCTCGCCGCGAAGCCGTACCTGCTGCAGGTGCGCTGTCCGGACGTGCGCCGGTTCTACGCCGATGGCTTCTGGACAGACGTGAAGATGTGGCCGTGGATGAAGCATGAGCTTCGCGCGTGCCCGATCCGGCGGGGCGGAAAATATCTGTTCTACGAATTCGCCAGCGGCAAGAAACTCGACACTCGGCTGCTCATGTGATGTGGAAAAGTGTTTGCGTGGAATCTGGAAGCATGCTCTGGGGCCGCATGGCTATTGGCGATTTCTCGTTATGTCAGAAGTGACATTGAAGACCCAGCCGCGATGCTGCATTGTTTGTTGAGCAGGTAACAGCGTGACTGCGAGAGCAGCGTGGAGGCCTCAACGGAGGCATCCGCTACCCGTGCGAGAAGCGGGTCGTAGTGGCCGTAAAGTTGCGGCCTCGGTGCGTCTCGAAGTGACGTTGGGTTCCTGATCGCTGCTTATCCATCCCCGCCGGCCCGGTGCGCGCTCGAGAGTGCATCGGGCTTTCCTCTGAATGGAGACGAGATCGTGTCGAAGCGTTTTCAGCTGTGTGTGGAAGACAGCCGTACCGGCAATCTGCGGGTGCAGATGCATGTCACCCTCTTCGAGGGCGATCTGCTGGTGAGACAGCGCAAGGCGGAACGCGTGGAAGACGCAAGTGGTGTGCTCATCGGGTTCAAGCTGCGTACGACGCAGGGAGCTCCGGCGAAGCTGAGGCCTGCGAGTCTGGGGATGCTTCCGATTGTGGCTTCGCAGCAGAGAGAGTCCTGCCGCGCGATCTCGCGAGCCGAGGTCGAAGCCAACGCTGGGCTGCGCGGTGTTTCGAAGACGGCGCACCTTACGGACGAGCAGCGGGTTGAGCGTATCCGGCGGCACTGGACCGACGTGGATGCGATCGAGGCGGCGCAGGACAAGGTGAGAAGTTATCTCGGTGTGCACTAACGCGGAAACGCAGCCGACCACACGACGCAGAGAGGTTGGTGCGAAGCGATGGCGGAGACGCTCGCCGAACTAAGATCGACCGTTGCCCGAATGCGGAGGCAGGTCGATAAGCATGATGTGGACCTGTACCAGGGCTCAGGGAAAGACGACCCATCACTGACGACGAGGATGGCCCTTGTGGAAGATTGCGTTGGCAAGATCCGGAGTCATCTCTCGCGTATCGTGTGGCTGCTGGTCGCGGCATTGATCACGGGCACCGTGGATGTCATCGTTCACGCCACACGTCACTAAGCTTCGCGGAGAACCTGCCGCGAAAACCTGTCACTTGCCAAGGTGACTGCCGAAGGCCTGTACGCTTCGCCGCGTGCAGGCCTTCACCGTTTCGAGTGTGGAGTTGCGAGATGGCCGTAATCACTGCAGAGCAGGCTGGCGGAGCGGAGCTGGTCGCCTTCCTGGACCTGATCGCTTGGAGCGAAGGAAGCGATTACAACGTGATCGTCACCGGTGCTGATGGGCGTCGTGAGATCTTCACGGACTTCTCCGAGCATCCGTTCATGAATCGTTCGCCGAAGCTGATTCGCGCGGCGAACCCTTTGGTGGCTGGATCGAAGCCGTTGTACTCGGACGCGGCTGGCCGGTATCAGTTCATGCGTCGTGGCTGGATCCAGCTGGCGCTGCAGTTGAAGCTGGGTGATTTCTCTCCGCTGTCGCAGGACCGTGCGGCGCTGGAGCTGATGCGTGAGCGTGGCGCGTTGAGGCTGCTGGGCCAGGGTCGCGTGCAGGAAGCGATTGCAGCGTGTTCGAACATCTGGGCGAGCATGCCGGGCAACACGTATGCGCAGCCAGGCGGGAAGAAGATGGTCGACCTGATGGGGAAGTACTCGCAGCTGCGAGGTTCGGTGGCGTAGATGGCAACGCAGCTGGTGACGCTGGGTAAGTCGGTGCGCACCTGGGATGTGCGGTACCGGCGCATGCATCCATGGCGCCTGATGCATCCGGAAGAGCTTGCGCTGTTGCGATACGTTGAGCGCCAGCCGATCGCGAAGTTTGTGAGCTTCCGCGATGTGCAGGTGCTGCCGGGCGTTGTGGTCGGAGTGGTGATGGCGAATGGCGTGCGCAGGTTGTGCGCGTTCGGCGGTCCTTACGGCGGCAGCAGGTTTCAGAACTCGGTGGCGTTGGGCTGGATGGTGCTCGATGGGATGGATGTCGAGCGGATCGGCGATTCGCCGGTGAGTGTGGCGTTGGGTTGAACGTTGCTGGATGGGCCAAGCTGGCGGGCCTGGAGAGAGTAAGGCAGGAACGACCGCCGAACGGCGGATAAGGAGAAGCACTATGAAGGCATGGCTGCATAGCATCATCGCGATTGCGATCTCGTCGTTCTGTTCGGCGCTGATCGCCAATCTCACGTCGCCTGCGACGTTCAACCTCACCGCTGATGGCCTGAAGCATCTCCTGGCTGTCTGCGGAATGTCTTCGGCGCTGGCCGTTGCCGCTCTGCTGGTGAAGTCGCCGCTGGCCCCATCGGACGCGTCTGGAGCCGGTCCAGATAAGGCGCTGGTGTGGATTCTGCTGTTCGGCGGTTTCGCGCTTCCGTGCTCGGCGCAGACGGCGTCGACGGGCTCCAGCGTGACGAATCTGTATGCCGCTGGAGCGTCGTTCAATCAGGGTGCTACGCCGGCGGTTGCGGGCTCGGCGCTGTACGCTCATCAGCTCACCATCAGCCCCGATAGCTATGCTGGCGGGACATACGCATTCACGATGTTGGACATCCTGCCCAATGGGACGAAGCCGTTTACGGTGTCGACGAACATCAGTGCTGGGATCGCGCAGCGGGTTGCGACGATTGCGGGGCATGATGTGCTCGCTCCGACATCGGCGGGGATCTCGTTTACGGGCGTGAATACAGGCTGGGCGTGGTCTACGGGTGTCGCCGTGCCTTTGCGTTTCAAGCCAAAGAGTGATGGCAGCGCATGGTTCCTGGTGCCGACGGTGCGTGTCATCAAGTCCAGCGTTGGTGGTGGAACGGGATATCAGCCTGTCATTGGCCTGATGTTCGGCTGGGGAAAGTAGCGCGATGACGTCCTGGTGGATCTACGCGTGCCGTGCGGGGAAGTCGCTGTTGGTTGGTGCAGGGATCTTTGCCCTTATCGCCATTGGCGTGGCTGCCCTACAGGTGCGCGTGTTGGTGCGGTCCACCGATCGCGGGTTGGCACCGCTTCTGAGTCATGCGTCGAACGTTGCGGCTGCGAGCGAGTCGCTGCCGCAACGTGCTGACGCTCTCCTGACGAGCTTCACGAAGGTCGGCGATCGCGCTGTGACGGTCGAAGACAAAGCTGCAGGCCTTGTAGACGAGACGCGTGGAAACCTTGGAGCGACGTTCGCGAATATCAACCGGCCGTGCGGATCGAAAGCGCCGTGTGGGACGCTAGCAGACTTGGATCGTACGCTGGCCACGTTTCGTGGCACAGCTGGCGAGGTGGAAGCTGCATTACGCCATGAGAGCGCCGAGCTGGATGCGCTGAACGCTCAGGAGCGAACGACGGCGGATGATGCGCACGGTGTGCTGGTGTCGGCGAAGCAAGTGATGGACGACTATCACGCGCTGTATCCGGCCATGCAGCGAGCGTTGGACGGAGCCGCAGTAACGAGCGAGCAAGGTGGCAGGATCGTGACGAACCTGCGCATCGAGTCCGATCGCTTGATGGCTCCGCAGCCGTGGTGGAAGCGTGTGCTAAGTGCTGGCGATACGGGTGTCAAACTGGCGTGCATCGTAACGAAGCGATGTTTGTGGTGAGAGAGTCGAATGCCGAAGCAAGTGTGTGCGCGGTGGCGTGAGACTGGCTGTAACAAGCTGGTCGAGCTGCCAAAGCGGTATTGTGACGGCTGCGAGGCAGATGGAGCGGGGAAGGATACCCGCCCGTCTGCTGCAGCTCGCCTCTACGATGCGTGGTGGCGACGCGAGAGCAAGGCGTTCCTGGCTGAGAATCCCGTCGCGGTGGACATCTTCGGTGAGCATCATGGCAGGCTGTTCGCTGCTGAGGTAGTGGACCATAAGAAGCCACATCGCGGCGATGTGGTGCTGTTCCGCGATAAGAGCAACTGGCAAGGGCTGACGCGCTCTGACCACAGCCGCAAGACAGCACTGGAAGATGGCGGCTTCGGCAACGCTCGCAAGCGAGGCGGATAGCGGCGTCGTGTAAGTAATGTCGTTGCCTCACTTGCGACTCGTGTGCGCGCACGGCCTGGCATGGTGACCCGGGTGGGGGTAAATGTCTGGGGCTCTGGACCCTGAGACCGTGTTTTAGCCACGTTTCGGCGTCCGCAAAATGGAGAAATTTCACTCGGAATAGGCCACCAAGTGAAGTACCGAAAAAGGTTTCCAGGATGGTCCCGAACGGCTGTGGAGGCCGCTATGCGCGGGATTCGTGGTCTCTCTGGAGGGCCTGAAAGAAGGGCAAAATGGGCGGCCGTCCTCGTCAACCGATCAAGGTACTCGAGCTCAGGGGCTCCACGTCGCACGATAAGAAGCGCTACGCATCCCGCGTGGCCGCTGCTGATGTCGCCTCAGCCCGCGGCGGTGTAGGTGACCCTCCGGCGCACTGGTCGACGCCCTGCAGTATCCCGCCTGGCGCGCGCGAGGCCATCTGGCATGAGAAGGTAGCCGAGTTCCCTCCGGGTCTGCTCACCGTCGAGCATCGGGCTCTCCTGGAGCAGCTCTGCACTGCGATCTACGAGTCCCGGCGTCCGGGCAAGATGCAACTCCGCTACATCGCGGAGGTCACCAAGATCCTGCGACTCTTCGGCATGACGCCGCTCGATCGCGAGAAAGTCAACACGCACGCTGCCGGACCGGCGAAGCCTGTCGGCAAGCTCGCTGCGTTCGTGAATCGCAGAGCGGGATGACCAAGGCGACGGTTCAGCGTGAGCGGAAGACACGCCGCGCTGCCGAAGCCACGCCCCGCAAGCCCAGGGAGCCACGCAAGCCGAAGGTTCACCCCGCCGAGCAATACCTCCGGGACATCGTCGACGGCAAGATCGTCGCCTCTAAGTTCGTTCGTCAGGCGGCCCGCAGGCACTTCCAGGACCTCGAGCACGGCTCCGACCGGGGACTCAAGTTTGACCCCGAAGCGGCACAGCATTGCATCGACTTCTTTCCCGCCTTCCTTACGCACCAGGAGGGCGAGTTCGCCGGCAAGCCGTTCCACCTCACGCCCGATCAGCAGGCGAAGGTGTGGATCGTCTATGGCTGGCAGCGCTGGTCGGAAGAGCGCAACCGGTACATCCGGCGCTTTCAGTTTGTCTACAACGAGGAGGGACGAGGTAACGGCAAGTCGATGTTCGTCTCAGGCCTCTGCCTGTACGAACTCATCGCCTTCGGAGAAGTCGGTGCGTGGGTCTACTCCGCGGCCACCGATAAGAAGACGGCGCGCCTGGTGTGGGACACCGCCGCGCAGATGGTCCAGAGCAATCCCGAGCTGCGGGAGCTCATCGAAAAGCGTGCTGGCATCGCCAACATGCACGTTCCGGGGACTGCGGCCAAGTTTGAGGCTGTCGCTTCGGACAGCGATAACCTGCTGGGTCTGCGGCCGCAGTTCACGTCGCTCGATGAGCTTCATGTGCATGCCAACTCCGGCGTCTGGGATGTCTTCGAGTCCGCCATGGGCAAGCGCGTCGAGCCGCTGCTCTGGGCTATCACCAACTCCGGCTACGATCGCAACTCGGTCTGCTGGCAGAAGCGCGAATACGCCATCAAGGTGCTGGATGCCGAGATCTCCGGCGATACCAGCTTCCGCAATGACACGTGGTTCGTATGGATCTGCGGCATCGACGACGAAGACGACTGGGAGGATGAAACCTGCTGGCGTAAGGCGAACCCCAACCTCGGCATCTGCGTATCGATGGACGAGCTCCGGCAGAAGGCTGCCGTAGCGAAGGGTGATCCCTCTGCGCTCAACTCGTTCCTGCGCTTCCGGCTCTCGCGCTGGACGGAGGGCCACACCACCTGGATGCCTATGGATCGGTGGGATGAGTGCGGTGGGACGCTCGACGAAGATGAGCTTGCAGGCCGGCATTGCATCGGTGCGCTCGATCTATCGACGACGACGGATATCGCGCCGTTCTGCATGCTCTTTCCGCCCACTGAGGACGACGACCGGTGGGCCGTGTTGCTCAAGTACTTTCTTCCGAAGGAGAACCTCCAGGCCCGCGTCAAGCGCGATCGCGTGCCGTATGACGTCTGGGAGCGGGAGGGCCGCTTCATTCTTACGCCGGGCTCGGTCATCAACTACCAGGCCATGCGCAAGGAGATCAATCGCTGCGCGGAGAAGTTCGACCTCAAAGAGATCTGCTACGACCGTTGGAACTCCACGGATCTGGTGCGCAACCTCGAGGAAGACGGCTTCGAGATGGTCAAGTGGGGCCAGGGCTTCAACGATATGAACGCGCCGATGAAGCGCCTCATGGAGCTCGTCCTCGGTCGCGAGTTCAACCATGGCAACTGCCCCGTTCTGCGCTGGATGGCGCGCAACACGGTGGCCTATCTAGACCCCGCCGGCAACATCAAGCCGGACAAGGCGAAGTCGAAAGAGAAGATCGACGGCATCGTCGCAACCATCATGGCCCTTGGCCGTGGCATGCAGGTCGCCGGGCCTCAGTACATCGATTCGGACGTGATCTACCTATGACCCGAGAGCAAGAGAAACTCCGCAAGCAGCTCATCGCCCTGGCTATATGCCTCGTGGGCCTCGCGCTCATCGTCCGTGGTGTCGCGCTCGCCTGGCGTCCTGGCGGGTTCATCGTGGCGGGCCTCTTTATCGCCCTGCCGGCACTTGCGATCGCGCGCGCAGCAGAACGGGAGAAGTAATTGAGCCTCATCGAATCCATGTTCTCCGGCATGCGCATGCTCGCATCCGATGTCTCGGGCTCCGCCGGCGCCTATGACGACTTCTGGTATGAGCCCATCGGCGGTCGCAACAGCGCCGCCGGCATCCGCGTCTCGCCGGAGACCTCGAAGAAGCTCGGCGTCGTCATCGCGTGCGCTTCGTCACGCGGCAAGACCATCGCTATGCTCCCGTTCAAGGTGCGTCGGGATCTTCGCGGCGGCGGCAGCAAGGTCATCGCAAACCATCCGGTCTGGCGGCTCATCGCAAAGCGCCCGAACTCGTTCCAGACCCCCTATGACTTCCGCCTGATGCTGAACGCTCACGTGGATCTGCGCGGCAATGGCTATGCGGAGAAGGTGGGGAATGTCCAGGGCTATCCGGAGCAGTTGCTCCCGATGCATCCCGACCGCGTTCGCGTCGATGTCATTCCAAAGACCGGAAGGCTGATCTACATCTACAACGATCCGCTGCTCAACAAAGAGCGTCGGCTCGTTCAGGAAGAGGTCTTTCACCTCCGCGACTGGAGCGATAACGGTTACACCGGACAGTCGCGCATCACCATGGGGCTCGATCCCTTCGGTGTGGCCCTCGCGCGGCAGGATTACATGTCGCGGTGGTTCAAGAATGACGCTCGCACAGGCATCGTCTTCGCTGGAGGAGACTTCAAGGACGACGAGGCGAAAGAGAAGTGGGTTGAAAAGATGCGCGCGGGTGGCACGGGTGCCAACCGCGGCCGTCCCATGTGGACTCCGAAGGGCATGACGGTCTCCCAGATGGGAGTTACGCCTGTCGATTCCCAGCTCATCGAGGGGAAGAAGGTCTCCGACCAGGAGATCTGCTCGATCATGGGGGAGTATCCCCATGTCATCGGTATCGATGCCGGCAAGGCTGCAACCTACGCCTCTGTTGAGCAGTTCAACATCATGCGCGCGCAGAACGTCGTGCACCCCATGGTCATCATGTGGGAGCAGGCGGTGCAGCGCGATCTTCTGCTGGACGACGCCGAATATAGCCATCTTTCGATGGCCGCGCTCATGCGTGGCGACAACGCGACGCGCTTCGCTGGCTATGCGACCGCGATCGAACACGGTTGGCTCTCTCCGGACGATGTTCGCGAGCTGGAGGACCTCAATCCGATCGCGGATGGTGCGGGTAAGGTCTACTGGCGCCTGGCGGCGTTGCTGCCGTTGAAGCAGATTGAAGCGCCTGCCAAGCCGGAGCCAGCAGCAGGGGATGAATCGGACGATGACGACGCCCCGGAGGATGGCGCGGGAGGCGATTCCGATCCGAAGGCGATGAATCCCACAAAGCGCGCGCAGTTCGAGATGCTGGCGCTCTCCCAGGCGGAGCGTTGTGTGCGTCGCGAGACCGCTGAAGTCCGCAAGATGATCGATCGCCGCGCCGCCGGGTCGGAGGTCGCCGAGTTCTACACGAAGCATGCGGCGTGGATAGCTGAAATCTTCCATTTGAACGCGAAGATCTCTCTTGAAGTGCGGTCTGCCTGTGACGATCGCGGCCAGCAGCTGGCGATGCACCTCGCGGACGAGGATGACGAGTTCCTCGCTGCCGCGCAGGTGTGGGTTGAGCAGATTGCAGCAACCGAGCCCCGAAAGCTCGCGAAACTCGCCGTGGAGGGCATCTAGATGCGTCAATACAGCGCCATTCTGGCCGCAATGCGCACCCAGCGCTGGGCCGTCATGCCCGAATATCTCGAAGGCATCTATGCCGTGCTCGAGATGAAGGCGCTAGGCGGTTCCGCTTCGGCCGATACGCTCGCGAAGATCCAGGCTGAGACCGAGCTGCAGGCCGCGCGAGCGCAGAAGGTGCAGTCCGCGAGCACCGGATCGGTGGCCGTGCTGCCTCTCTATGGCCTCATCCTGCACCGAGGCTCGGCCATGGGTGACATGTGTGGCCCACAGGCGACCTCCACGATGCGTTTCCTGCGGCAGTACAAGGCCGCGGTGAGCGATCCGAACGTTACAGCCATCGTCATCGACGTCGACTCGCCTGGCGGCACGGTAGAGGGCGTGGACGAGCTTGCAACGGAGATCCGCAACTCGCGAGGCAAGAAACAGACCATCGCTTGCGTCAACATGCTCTGCGCGTCGGCCGCATACTACGCCGTGGCTGGCGCGACGGAGATCGTCGCGAGCCCCAGCTCGAAGACGGGCTCCATCGGAGTCTATTGCGTGCATCAGGACGCCAGCGAGTGGTTCAAAAAGCAGGGAATCGCCAACACGCTGATCAAGTTCGGTGAAAACAAGGCCGAAGGCAACCCGTACGAGCCATTGTCCGACGCCGCGAAGCAGCACATTCAGGACTCCGTCGATGAGGCTGGCGATGCCTTTGAGTCCGCAGTAGCTGCGGGCCGCAAGGTCTCAAAGAAGACCGTGCATGACACTTTCGGCCAGGGGCTATGTTTTGGGGCGAAACAGGCCCTGAAGCTCGGCATGGTCGATTCCATCGACACCTTCGATAACGTGCTGGCGCGCTTCGGCGTCTCGGTGGATTCGCCCAGCACCCAGATGAGTACATTTCGCGAGCGGCTTGATAGCCAGAGCGCCGTAAAGAACTCCGCCGACGATAGCGACCTCACCGTCACCTGTACCTGCAGCTGCGATCCCTGCGGTAATGGCGATTGCGACGGCTGCACCGTCACCGATTGCAGCGCGGACGGATGCACCTGCAGCTCGGCCAGCGCAAAGCACAGTGAGCGCAAGTCGAAGGCTCGCCAGCGTGAAATTGAGTTAGCCGCACTTTAGATCGGAATGCCTCCTCGGCCTCCGGGCAGGAGGATCGCCGAAGCGGGTTGCAGATCCTTCGCGAGGGGGCTGTAATCCGCGACACCTCAAGGCTCCGCTTCGGCGGGGCCTTTTGCGTGCCCCGTGACATCACCGGCGGCCTAAGCCGCTGGTTTCGTGCGTTTGCAACGTGCGCCCCAAGGCGTGCCTGCCGCAGCGCGTTCCGTCAACTCCAACCCACGACCCCAGGAGGGGCCACGATGAACATCAATGCACTGCGGCAGAAGATCGCATCCGAGCGCCAGAAGGCGCAGGCGATCCACGATAAGGCCGTCGCGGAAGGCAACCGCGACCTCACGGCGGAAGAGCGCACCGCCTATACGGCGCACATTGCCTCAGCGATGCAGGCAAATGAGGATCTCACCGCGGCCCTCGCGCTGATGGAACTCGATCGCAACGCCGCTGGCGTGCAGGTCTCCGGCCCCGGCGCCGTCCAGGTCGGCCACAACAACGCGGAAGACAAGCCCTGGGAGTCCCTCGCGGAGTTCATGGCCGCCGTCCGCAACGAAAAGGTCAATGCGCATACCGCAGACGTCCGCATCAAGGCCGCTCTGGGTGGCAATGAGCTCGTCGATGCGGAAGGCGGCATCCTGGTGCCGGCGGAGTTCGCTCCGGACATCATCCGGCGCACCTTCGCGGCCGATCCCGTGGCCAGCCGCTGCCGTCAGCAGCCCATGAGCTCCAATCGCCTCGTGATGAACGGTGCGACGGACGCAAGCCGAGCTGACGGCCAGCGTAACGGTGGTATCGCTTCGTTCTGGACGCGCGAGGCGAATCTGTACACCGGCAGCAAGCCGAAGTTCCGCGAGATGGCGCTGCAGGTTGACAAGCTCACGGTCCTCACCTACGCCACCGATGAGCAGCTCGAGGACGGTCCGGCCTGGAAGGCCTACGTCGATGCCGTGGTGCCGGACGAGTTCGGCTTCCGGGTCGGCGATGCCATCTTCAACAACCCCGGAAACGGCAGCGGTCCCATTGGCGTCGCCAAATCGCCCGCTATGCTGGCAATCGCCAAGGAAACAGGCCAGACTGCCGCGACCATCGTTACGAAGAACGTCGAGAAGATGTATGCCCGCATGCCGAGTTATCTGCGTGCGGCTGCCGCCTTCTTCATCAACCAGGACACGGAAGATCAGCTCTGGGAGCTTACCCGCGGTTCTGGCACGGCCGTCGAGCTGCTCTATACACCTCCCGGCATGAGAGGGAACAACAACAGCTACGGCGTGCTCCTCGGTCTGCCCGTCATCCCGATCGAATACGCGCAGACGGTTGGTACGCAGGGAGACATTACGCTCGCCAACTTCAACGAGTACATGCTGGGCAAGCGCGGCGGTGTCAAGGCGGATACCTCCATTCACGTCGCTTTCCTCACCGGCGAGCAGGCCTTCCGCTGGCAGATGCGTGTCGCCGGTCAGCCTCTCTGGGATAAGCCCGTCACCCCCAAGAACGGCACCAACCTCCAGTCGCCCTTCATCCAGCTCCAGACCCGCTCCTAAGCGGAGCTGGCAATAGGAGAGATCGCGGCGAGGCTCAACCCCTCGCCGCCTGGTCTTTGAACCTCTCACGGGCTCTCCGGAGCCGAAAGGACATCACCCCATGGCGGGAGATCGTTTTTACGCAGCGCAGAGCGGCCACACGGCCCTTCTGCTGCCCCCTGTCGATGCCACCGGCGGCAAAGCCTCCGCGGCATTCAACTTCAGCATGTGGCGTCACGCCTCCATCATCGTCGCGCTGGGCGTAACGGCAGCTGCTCCCACGGCCATCCTGCTCGAGGCCTGCACTGACGCCGCCGGCGACGGCGCCACGGCCATCCCCTTCGACTACTACTCGCAGGAGACGGCCAATGGAGATGTGCTCAGCACACATCTGACCGCGACCGCGGCCGGCATCACGCCCAGCGGCAACGACAACATCTTCTACCAGATCGAGATCGACGCGGACGCACTGCCCGCCGGCTCCAGCTACCTGCGGGTCCATATCACCGCCGGTGCGAACTCCACGCTGGCGACGGTGATCCTCGTCCTCTCTGAAGGCCGCTACGCCGGTGAGTCTTCGCCCACCGTCCTGGTCTAAACCACAACACCGGGAGGGGCCTCGCTCCTCCCGGCAACTCAAGCGGGGCTTAGGCCCCTCCCCAATCCTTCCCGCTTAGCGAGCCCGCATGTCCCTCATCTGCATCACGCCGCCGGCCGTCGAGCCCGTCACGCTCTACGACGCGAAGGTCCAGCTTGGCCTCGATCCCCGCGAAGATGCCGATCCCGTGCAGGCGCGTATCCTCTCGAGCCGCATCCGGCCACTCATCGCAACCGCGCGCGAGCTCGTCGAAGACGAGATCCACTGCGCACTCATCACCCAGACCTGGCGCTGGGCCCGCGATGGCTGGCCCTCGCGCAATATGCGCTACGGGCGTGAAGGCTACTCGGAGCTCCTGCTGCCTAAGCCGCCCTTCCAGTCCATCGTGAGCTTCACCTATACCGACGTCTCTGGAGCGTCACAGGGCATGACCGACTGGGGCTACCAGCTCGTCGACCAGGGCGCCGGTCCACAGACGGCCCGCATCCTTCCGCCCTACGCCACGCCCTGGCCGCCGCTCCAGTGCGTACCCAACAACGTCATCGTCGAATTCATCTGCGGCTATGGCGATGCCCCGGCAGATCTTCCGATGAAGATCCGGCAGGCTCTGCTCTTCATCGTCCAGGATCTCTACGACAACGGCCCTGCCAGCAAGGGCATTCCGCAGGTTGCGCTCAGTCTGCTGAGCGCGGAAATGAACAGGATCTCCTGATGGCCACCGGCGACCTCATCACAATCGAACAGTTGAAGGCGTGGAACGGAAAGTCGGATGCCGCGACGGACTTTGATTCGGCCATGGGTGACGCCATCACGGCCACCAGCGCCGACTTCCTTCGCGCGATTGACCGCTTCGACTTCCTCGCCGCCGATTACACCGAGGTTCGTGAGGGCGACGGAGGCACGCACCTTTCGCTGCGCCACTGGCCCATCAATAGCGTCGCAGCCCTCACCGTTGCCGGGACCGCGGTCTCTGCTTCGCCCGATGGCATCGCCGCTGGATACAGCATCGTGCAGCAGCCCGATCCGGAGCGCTTGCGGGACATCTTCTTCGTTGGCGGGTCCACCATGCAGGATGGAGCTGCCGTCAGCGTCACCTACAACGCCGGCTACGCGACGCCGCCTGCCGATGTGGTGCAGGCGGTGCTGGAATGGGTATCGCTGCGCTGGAGGGGCCGTCCCGGCACGGGAATCACGTCCCAGCGGGACGCCGGCGGCGAGCACGTCACCTATGACGCCCAGGCTCCCGCACCGCCTTCCGCTTTGGACGTCATCGAGCGCTATAAGCGTAGCTGGCCGAACTACAACAAGCGCCAGGACGATCGCGACTATCGTGTGACCCGCATCAACCGAACCATGACGGAGAAGTTAGCGTGATTCCTCAGTTCACCGTCGACGCTTCGGGCATTCCCGACTACCTCGATCGCGTGAAAGCGAACGTGCTCGCAGGTATCCGCGGGGGCATGGCTGACGCGATGAAGGGGCTGGCCTATGTCGTCGCCGGGCATGCGGGCGGAGATCCCATCGTCAGCCGCAGTGGACAGTTCGTCGGCGCGGTCCTGGGTAGCCCGAAGGTCACGCAGAGCGACGGCTATATCAAGGGCACCGTCTCCAGCATGGTCGGCCGCAAGCCTATGGGTGTTTGGTTCGACGAAGGTACCAGCGTACCTGCCGTCGAGGGCGTTCTCTTCGGCTTCTTCTCTGCGGATGGCCGCAGCGTCTTCACCCACGGCCACAATGCCTTCCAGGTAGCGCCGCACCCCATCATGAACCCATCGCTGCAGGAGTACCAGCCAGCGATCATCGCAACGATCGAGGCGCGTATCGACGCGGCCATAGGGGAGTCAGCATGACCAACGAATTCGATCCCGAGCCCGCATGGGAAGCTCTGCTGGAGTTGCTGCAGGTCAAGTGTGGTGCGATGTTCACCACCATGTCCCGGCGTCACACCAAGCCGCCGGTCCTCGACGAAACGCTGCAGCCCGCACTCTTCGTCGTCGAGGCTCGGTACATGTTCCGGCAGCCGAAGATCGGCCTTCAAAAGGTGACGGCCGTCGGGTTCCTGATCCTCTACTTCCAGTGTCCCGATCCGCTCGACCAGAAGATCGGGCAGGAGACCAGCTTCGGTGGCACCGTGTTGAGCGGGATGCTGAAGGCCATCACTTCGGCGCTCTCACCCGACAGCGTCAGCTCCAACAAGCTCACCCTTGGTGGCCTGGTCGATAACTGCTGGATCGATGGTGACGCCGACGTCGACCCGGGCATCGAGACATCGCAGGGTGCGGCGATTGTTCCCATCCGGATGGTCTTTCCCTAGAAGTTTTCGCTAATTCACGTTGCGGCTGCCCTCTCTGGGGCAGCCGTTTTTCTTGCAACCTCAACCCCAGTCTCTGAGGAGGGACGGCCATGAATGCACAGTTTGGATCGGGAGTGGTGACGGTCACTCCAGTGGCGGGCAACCTGCCTGCCAACCCGACGCCCACGCGTCTGAAGGTGATGCAGGACGCACAGGTGGACTTCAAGGGCGATCTGAAGTCGCTGTTCGGCAACAAGATGTATGCGGTCCTGATCGCGAAGGGCAAGGTGCAGGTCACCGGCAAGATCAAGATCGCGAGTTTCAGTGCCGCGGACATCAACCAGATCTACTTCGCGACTGCGCAGACCTCCGGCGGCAATCTTCCGGTCATGGATGAGATCCATGCGATCGGGGCGACCATCACCCCAACGGTCGGCGCCGGGCTCACCGTGGTCGAGGACCTCGGCGTCATCAACAATGACACGGGCGACCAGATGGTCAAGGTGGCCAGCGCTCCTGCCGTCGGCCAGTACACCTTCACTCCCGCAGTAACTGGCGGGTCTCCGACGGCTGCAAGCTACGGGTTCAATGCTTCCGAGACGGCCTCGCACGTTGCGCTCAACTACACGGCCACCACGACGGGCGGCAGCTCCCTCGCGCTCACGCAACAGCAGATCGGTTACACCGTCATCACGAAGCTCATGCTCTTCAACTCCACCAAAAGCAGCTTCGTCGCGCTGGAGCTGAACAACGTGGCCTTCGGCTCCTGGTCGCTGCCCACCAAACAGGATGACTTCTGGGTCGCCGACGTGGACTTCACAGCCTGCGCTGACGCCAGCGGCACCCTCGGCACGCTCTACGCGAACTAAGAGCTTCCATCTTTCAACGCAGCAGCTATCACAGCAGCGGGGCCGCACAGGCGGCTCCGCTTGGAGATTCGCATCATGAGCAGAAAGACAGGATCGATGGTCGCGGCCATCAACGACGGCATTGCGGCCGCGGTCAATCAGTCATCCAAGCCCCGGTTCCGTGGCGTCGTCGTGAAGCTGGGAGGCCAGAAATACATTCTTCCTTCGTTGTCCTGGGAGCAGTTTGAGGAGCACTATGATGCGCTCGTTGCCCCTGTCACTGGAGAAGGCGCTGCGGTAGTGCGTGAGCAACTCCGGACGTACGGCCCGATCATCGGAGACGCGCTCCGTCGCAACTATCCTGGCGTCACCGATGAGCAGTTGCGGGGATATATCGATCTCAGCAACATCGCAGATCTCATCATGGCAGTGCAGGGCGTTAGTGGTATGGAGACCGTCGAGCCGGGGGAAGAGTAGCCGGTGCCATGGGCTCGGGGCTTGGGTGGGTCTATCCCACCCTCGCCCGAAACACCGGTTGGACTTACGGGCACATATCCGAAATGCCCGCGTGCGATGTCATTGCATTCCTCGAGCATCTGGCCGAGCATCCGCCCGACTACGTCATTCTGGGAGCGGTTCATCTGAAGCAGGCCGACAGGAAGACAGGATCGGGTGTCTCGGAACTATCTCAGTTTGTAGGGGGAGCGAGGGCGCCCACACCGGGAGTGCTCGCGGAGATTGCCTGGGCAAGAGAGTGGGAGCAGCGCGCAGGGCTCGCATCCTAACGGGCGGCGGCGGAAACGTCGCCCCCGCAATACCGGCATCGGATAGCTGCGCGTTTGATCATCTCCGCGCACAGTGGGCACGCCTTGTCTGATGCTTCGAGGATTACGGCCTCGCCCGTCGCCCAAAGGTTCTTGTACGAGGTGAGGGACATCCCGCGGTCGTAGGACACATAGAGAACCGCGTTGGCTCCCCGCTGCATCGCGGCTTCCTGGAGCTTGCTGTTCACGTCGGTGATTGTGGGTTCGCCCGAAAACAGCGATCCCGCCGAGCACTTGGCTTTGATTTCACCAAGGGACTTGTAAGGACGGTCCACGCCGCCTGTGTGGATCTCGATATCAGTAGTGTTCACGCCTGCGCTCCATTGTTAGGGTGCGCTCCATGCTAATCCAGTGCCGCCCTGACAGGAAGAAAAATGGCCGATAACGAGGTAAAGATTGGAGCATCTGTCGACACGGATGCAATCCTCACCGGGATGCAGGTGTCGGCTGACGGTGTGCAGCAGGCCACGCTCCAGATGAGTGTTTCCTTTCGAGAGGTGGCCAGTGATGCCACTCGCAACCTCCGGAAGATCTCGGATGAGACGAAGGCCGCGGCCGAAACTGCTTCGGACACATCGAAGCGGATTGCTGAAGCTACGGCAACCGTCACGGAGGCGAAGCGCGAGCAGGCCGCCGCGATGAAGCTCGTCGTAAACGGCCACTATGACGAGCAAAAGGCTGTGGCGTTGCTTGCTGCAGCTCAAGAGAAGGTGGCTTGGGCTGAAGCTCGGGTCAATACTCTGCTGAAGGAGCAGGCTGAGGCGCTGGCCGCGACGAAGGTGCAGTGGGTGGGATTCGCGGGCGCTCAGGAGATGGCTGCGGGCGCGGGTCATAAAGCTGTCACGGACGTGCAGGCAACAAGCGCGGCCATCCGCTCCTTTGAGGGGAATCCTGGCATTCGTGCCATGGAAGTCTTCGTCGGGCGCACCCTGGGTCTCGGGCCGCTGCTGCAGACTATCTTCCCGATCATAGGAGCGCTCGCGTTTGCAAAGATCGTGTTCGACATCGGCGAAGGATTCATGGCGGCGAAGGAGAAGGCGGAGCAGTCTGCCGAAGCGATCAAGGATGGCTTCGCGAAGGTGAACGGGGAACTGCATCGGACGAACCTCGAGATGGAGATCTCGAACGATAAGCTTGAGACCGAGATCGCAAAGCTGGAGAAGAAGCCTGGCAATGGATTGAAGCAGGCGCTTGACGAAGACGAGCTTGCGGCGGAGCGGCTCGGAGATGCTCTCAGCGCGGACGTTGAGAAGGTCAAGCAACTGGCGAAGGACAACTCTGTCAACTGGTGGCAGAGTCTGATCTCGGGGAAGGGGACGACCGGTGACGCCGGCGATCTCGCGACAAAGGTCAAGACTGAGATCGACAAGGCGCGGCAGGCCGCCGACGACGTTGTTGCCGGTGCTCGCGAGAGCGGCGACAAGGGGAACATCGCTCAGGCCGAGGAGCACCGGATAGAGCACCTCGTAAAAGCATATGAGGAGGGATCGAAGAAACTGGCTGCAGCGCAAAAGGCAGCCCAGGCGGCACAGGATTTTCGGAGTTCACCCGCGGCTAGCTTTGGCGCGGCCTCCACATTCAGTGGGGGTGGCCTCTCGTTTTCGTCGTCGGTCGATAACGGAAACAACGTGCAGATGCTCGCGGGTGCCCAGCGTCTCTTGCTCGAAGAGCAAAAGGCGATTGGAGAAGAGTATAGGCAGGAGCATGAGCGTCAGCAGAAGGACGTGCTGTCCGCGTCGCATGGCGGTTCTTCCAAGGCTGGTGAGCAAGCGCTGCAGTCGGCAGAGCTAGAACTCGACCAAATGAAGCAGATGCACTCCGTGACGTTGAAGGAGGAGCATGACTTCTGGGAGGCCCGCAAGGCTTCATTCGCGGACTTCCCGTCTCAGTACAAGACCGTGATGGATAAGATCACGGCGATCGATCAGGAAGGCGCGAAGCGGGCTGCCGAGGTTATCAAGAAGTTCAAGGAAGCTGAGGCGAGGGATGCTGATCAAGCAGCTACCAGCCTCGCGGCGCTGGGGCGCTCGCTCGCAGAGGCGAACAAGGCATCGCTGGAGCAGGCTCAGAATGTCACGCGCAGTGGAGAGCGCTGGGAGAGTTACAACCGCGAAGTCGCGAAGGGGAAAGAGCAGCAGGTCCAGGCTGGCTTTGCCATGGAGGAAGCTCAGCTCCGTATGGCGGAGCAGACCGGAGCTCTGCGTCCGCTCGCCGCAGCGCAGCAACAGGCCGCGCTGCACGCGAAGGAGCACGCTGCCGAGCTGAAGGTCCTCGAGGCCGAACTCGAGCGGCTGAACGCGATGATGGCCGGCGCCAAGCATGATCCGACCACGGGAGCGCTGGACGATCCCAAACTCGCCGCGCAGATCCAGCAGGCGCAGAACGCGATCAATTCCTCGAAGGCGAAGAGTGGCCAGCAGTCCCTGGGCGATCAGGCGGCTATCACGGCAGCTACGGCGAAGCCGTACCTCACCGCATTCGACCAGATCAACAACGGCTGGCTGAAGGTGCAGAACGATCTTATCCAGGGCAATCGCCGCATCGGTCGCGACTTTGCGGAGATGGGCCTCAGCCTGGTGCAGAGCGCCGCTCGTTCCGCCGAACAGATGCTTGCCAACTTCGTGCGATCGGAGATTCGGCAGGTGGCGGCGCACCGGGCTTCCAACCTTCAGAAGAACGAGAGCGATGGGCAGTCGGCTGCGATCGCCGACGCGATCCATAAGCAGAGCGCCTTCAAGGGCATCTTCATGGATGCAAAGTCGGCTGCGTCCGGGGCCTTCAAGGCTGTCTCCGGTATTCCCGTCGTCGGTCCGGTGCTTGCGCCGATCGCCGCGGGCGCCGCGTTCGCCGGCGTCATGGCTCTCGCGGCGTTCGAGCAGGGCGGCATCGTCGACGGCACTCCGGGAATGGGCGTCCCGATCCTGGCCCACGCCGGCGAACGCGTTCTTACCGCCACGCAGACCAACAACTTCGAGCGCCTCGTGAATAACAACACCATGGGCGGCGGAGGAATTACGAATCACTTCAACATGGGCGGCCAGACCTTCCACGGCGAGCAGGGCGGCTACGGCGACTTTGAGCGCAACTTTCAGCGCACCGTGAAGAAGACCTTCCGGGGCAGGGACGGCGTTCCATCATCGCGATCGCTGTTGAAGGGGTAGACGAATGAGCGATGCACTGTTTCCGATCCTTCCCGGGCTTACCTGGGACATCACCTATTCGCCCAGCTTCGACAACGTCGAGCAGCGATCGAAGAATGGCGCGGTCACCGTGCTTATGAATGATCCCTATCCGCAGTGGAGCTTCGAACTCAGCTATGAGTTCCTGCGCGACGCTCCGGGGCAGGTGGCGACGCCCCGCAACCCGAAGAACTATCCCGAGCTGCAGCAGCTCGTAGGCTTCTTCCTGCAGCGCGGCGGCAACGCGGATACCTTCCTGCTCGATCCGGAGCTGCTGACGGGCAAGCGCGAGCCCGTTGCGGCCCATCAGATCGGCACGGGAGATGGAGCGACGACTGTCTTCTATCTCGTGCGGGACCTGGGCGGCTATGCGATGGAGGTCCAGGACCCCATCCCGGGATCGGTCAAGGTCATGGTCAACGGGGCTGTCGTCTCTGGCTGGACCCTGGGCACGAAGGGGGACATCACCTTTGCCGCGGCTCCGGCTGAATCGGCTGTCATCACAGCTTCGTTTCGCTGGCGCTGGAGCGTGCGGTTTGCGCAGAGCTCGCAACAGTTCAAGGCCTTCATGTTCGACCTCTACGAGGCCGATAGCGTCAAGTTGATTCAGGACAAGCGGTAGCCACGGAGGGATTATGCCGGGAAAATCATCGCAATTTCCCCGCTTCTATTTCATGGGGAAGCCTTTCTATCTCAATCGGGCTTTGCTTTGGCTTGATGCGTACCGCTTTCTACCGCACCGTCTGCATATAGCTCTGTGGAACTGGTGCTTCAGGATGGATGTTGACTGGCGGATCGTTGGCAAGAACCGAGCATCGCTTTGGCTTGATGCCTACCGCTTTCTTCCCTGGCGCTTGCGTGTGGCTATGTGGAACTGGTGCTTCGGGATGGACCTTGACTGGCGAGCAGCAAAGGAGAGGACGCGGAGAGAGCGGAAGGGAGAACGCTGATGCCCCTCGACGCACCCACAGATACGGCGGCCTTCCTGGCCTCGCGGCCCCGCTTCGCCTTCCGCGCGAACCTCTTCACCTTCGCGCTCACCAGCGGCCTCACGCTGCGGTATACGGACTGGCGTCGGCCCATCGTCGTCGCGGGCAACACCTACTCGCCCACGCCTCGCATCGTTCGCGGCAACATCCGCGTGGAGCGGGGAACAAGCGTCAGCACGCAGGACCTCGAGCTGCAGGAGGCCAACGGCTCGACGGTGGGCCTCGTCGCGCAGGGCTTCTTCCGGCGCGCCATCTTCACCCATCAGCGTATCTTCGCGGCAGACTCAACCCTGCAGTGGACCTCGCCGATCGTCCGCTTCTTCGGCCGCGTGAACGAGAGCAACGTCACGGCCAGCGGGGCCAAGTTCACCGTCAAGTCCATGCTGGACGATCTCGACCGCGATTATCCCTTCGACGTCATCGAGGCGGACTGCAACGCCGTCGTCTTCGATGTCCGCTGCGGCGTGAATCCCGCAGCCTACACCTTCACCGGCGCTGCTGGTGCTGGGTCGACAAAGAACAAGCTGATCACCGGCCTCAGTAACGCCGACGACTACTTCACCCAGGGCGTCCTGTCCTTCACCTCCGGCGCGATGAGCGGGGCTCACTACCTGGTCAAGAGCTACGCCGGCGGCGTCATCGTGCCGTCTCCGCCCTTCCTGGCCGCACCCGCAACGGGCGATGCCTTCAGCGTCTCCGCCGGCTGCGACAAGACACAGGCCACCTGTACTTCGAAGTTCGGCTATGACTCCAGCTCGGGAACTGCCCCGTTCTTCCGCGGCAAGCCTTACGTGCCGGATCCGACAGTTACTTACTAAATCAGGAGGGATGTTATGCAGCTAGTGAATGGGTTCCCGCGCCGCAATCGTATCGATCTGCAGACGCGTGGTGAGAAGGTCATCCGCGAGGCGATTCTGGCGATCGAGATGTTGGGGGCTGATCAGCTCTTGACGGAAGCCGTCATCCTGCTGGGAGAGGCGCAGACGAAGGTTGCTGACTGGGCGGAAGCGACCGGCAATCTCGACGTCGCATGAACCGCGCCGCTGTCCTCGCTGCTGCCCTTGCTTGGGAAAAAACGCCGTACCACCCCAACGCTGCCGTATGCGGCTGTGGGGCGGACTGCGCTCTCTTCCCGCTCGCGGTGTATCAGCAGGCCCTTGCGGTGCGCTGGCCAAGGCCACCGCGCTACGTTTCGCAATGGCACCTTCATCGCAGCCAGGAGCTTTACCTCGAGTACGTCCGGGCCATCCCCGGCGTGCGCGAGATCGACTCTCCGGAGCCTGGCGATTTCGCGCTCTTCCGGCTCGGCCGCGTGTACTCGCACGGCGCCATCGTGCTGGCGTGGCCGCAGGTGGTGCATGCCGAGAACCCTGCCGGCGTCGTCCGCTGCGATGTCTCGATCGACTCGAAGCTGAGCCGCTCCAGCATCGTTCGTCCGCTGTTCTTCACCTTCGATTGATCGACTGAGGCCACATGGCGTTTCTTGGATTGGGATCGCGCTCGCAGCAGCCCAACCGCCTGGGGACCATCCAGGTCGGTACCAGCGAGTACGGCGTAGCCATCCCCATTGGCTGGGGCCGCTTCAAGGCTCCCATCAAGCTGTTGGACTTCGCGGACTTCAGCTCCCAGGAAGTAACGCAGGGCGGCAAGGGCGGCGGCGGCAACTTCGATTACGAGTACTACGCAGCCGTCGATGCGCTCATCTGCCACGGCCCCATCGACACCTTCGGCGACGTCTATGACGGCGGCGGTGCCTCCTCGCTCGTAGGCGCGACGGAAGAGTTCACCATCCCCTCCGGAGGCGGCACCTACCAGGTCACCAACGGCGGCTATGGGGATGATGCCTTCTACTACGACGAAGGCGTTACCTACGCGAAGGACTACAGCCTCACGGCCAACGACTTCGGCTCGGATGGCTCTGTCACTGTCACCGGCAATCAGCCTGCGCCGATGGCCTACACCGGCGGCTCACCGTCAGCGCTCCAGTACACCCACAGCAATACCGGCCTCTATACCTTCGCCGCGGCCGACGAAGGCAAGACGGTCTCCATCACCTACGCCTACACCACGGCGGATCTCTCCAACATCAACACCGGACCCGGCACCAACTCTCCGCTCAGCCCGCTGCAGCGCTATGCCATCACCGCGATCCTCGGCAGCGATGCTGGCACGCCGTGGGGCTACATGGTGTCGAAGTACCCCACGCGCGCCCTTGCCTATGCGGGCATCGCTCGCCTGGTCTGCTCTTCCATGGATCTTGGCACCGGAGCGACGGTGCCATCGCTCTCGGTCGAGGTCATCAACGGCCGTGGCAAGGCCTTTGGCTCCGGCGTCGCCGACTGCGATCCCGCCGTCGTCATCGCAGACTTTCTCACCGATGCCAAGGCTGGCTGCAACTGGCCTTACCTGGGCGACCTGACCGTCCTCTCGAACTTCTACGTAGCCAACAATCTCTTCGTCTCTCCGTTCCTGGACTCCGCACGCAAGGCCCTCAGCTTCCTGCAGGAGATCTGCGACCTCACCAACGCCGCCCCGGTGTGGAGCGGCTCGCAGCTCAAGATCATCCCGTACGGGGACACCTCCGCCACCGCGAACGGCCGCACCTTCACGCCGCCCACGCAGCCTGTCTACGAGATCGATGAATCGGAGTTCCTCTGCGAGCCTGGCAAGAACGCTCTGGAGATCCCGGATACGGATCTCGCCGACAACTACAACCGCGTCACCTGGCAGTTCTCCGCGGCGAACGATAACTACAACACGCAAATCATCCATGAGCAGGACGAGGCCTCGATCCTCACCAACACCCTGCTGCCGATGAAGACGGTGAATGCGGAGATGTACCGCGTGCAGCTCTACGCCGCGATCGCCATGAACATGATGCTGCGCCGGCAGAGTGTTGCTCTGCGCAAGTATCAGTTCAAGCTGCCCTGGTACTACCAGCTCCTGGAGCCGATGGACATCATCGTCGCCAACCTTACGACGGGGAACCTCGGTGCCACGCCCATGCGCATCGTGTCAGTGGAAGAAGACGAAGACGACGAGCTCGCCATCATCGCGGAAGACTTCCTCTACGGCGTCGCCGGCGGCGTGCAGTATCCCAAGGGAGCGACCGGCGGCAATCAGCCCGGCGCTCACGACCTCCCCGGCGCGACTCAGCTTCTCGCCGCGTTTCAGCCCAACACGCGTCTTACGGGTGGATCTGACCAGCTCTGGCTTGCGCTCACCGGTGGGACGAGCTGGGGCGGCTGCCGCGTTTGGCTATCGAAGGACGGTAATAGCTATGCGGAGATCGCAAAGCAGTACGGCTCTTCACGCGCTGGCGTCCTCACCAACGCGCTCGCGGCCGGCAGCGATCCGGACACCACCAACACTGCCAGCATCAGCACCTCCGGCACTCTCAGCAGCGGATCGCAAGCGGATGCTGATGCATTCGCGACGCTCGCGCTGATCGGCTCCGAGCTCATCAGTTACGAGACCGCGACACTCACCGGTTCCACGGCGACCACCAATAACTACGACCTCGGCACATATCTCAGGCGCGGGATCTTCGCGGGGAACTCGCAGGCCCACTCCGCAGGCGAGGTCTTCGTTCGGCTCGACGACGCCATCACCAAGTACTCCGTCGATCCTGTGCTGCAGGGCCAGGTGATCTATCTCAAGTTCACCAGCTGGAACCTCTACGGCAACGAAGAGCAGGATCTCGCGAACGTGCAGGCCTACCCCATCAACCTCGGAGCCTCCGCGTCGACAGCCACCAATGTGACGGTGCGCAGCTTCGCGAACTCCGGAGGCACCACGGCAACGGTAGCCGTCTACAAGTCGGGCGGCGCTCTTACCGATGGCGGTACGGGAACCTTGGCCAATGGGGCTTCCGTCACGCTGCCAGCTCAAAGCTGGGCAACCGAGGCACTTGGCACCTGGTACGGCATCAACTTCAATCCAGCGACGTCGGCCTATGTGATCTACACCGATCGCAATGCCTGGCTGGCTGACCAGCTCACCATGCTTGCGATCGGCTCGACGACCACGCCGGCTTCCGGTGCGACCGCTCTTCTTCCGGACGACTATGACGATGTCGGTTCGCAGCCGACGACGAATCCGCAGGGTGCATGGCTGAGCGGGCAGACGGCCGGTATCTCTGGGAGCGCCTTCACTGCGCCGCTCTATGACGTCGACGGTGGCTCGGAGTCGAACGCGTCCATCAACTACTACGGCTGGGCTGGGACGACTACCGCTGCGAAGACCCTGTCGCTGACGGCTGCATTCACTGCGGTCGGGGGGGCCGGTTATATGCCCATCACCTACACGCTCGATGGTTCCACCTGGAGCACCCTCGTGGCGCAGACCTCCACGACTGCCTCAGCAAGCTATAGCGCCTCGGTACCATCCGGAACGGATCTGTCGAACGTCGTCGTCTCAATCAGCGCCTTCTCCGCGACTCCTGCGGCGGGGCATACGTCTTCAGCCCGCATCACCGTCTCCAATCTGCAGATCGCCTAGCCTTCACGCCGAATCACCGCTCTCAACCCTTCCAAGGAGAACTCCATGACCCGCCTTCTTCGAGCGGCCGCGGCCGCGTGCTTGCTTTCGATCGCAGCCATTGGCTCGGCGCAGATCACCGTCAGCGCCGCACATCTGCAGGACTCGACCGGGACGCCGGTCGCCAACGCGACGATCACCTTTGCGCCGGTGAATAACGCTGGCCAGCCCATCAGCTATCGCGCCGCGGGCTCGAGCGCTGGCCAGGTGGTGGGCTCTCCTGTGACAGCGACTGTCACCGCGGGCGCGTTCACGATCTCGCTTCCGGACACGAGCCTGACGCAGCCCATCAACGTCTGCTTTGCAGCGTCGCTGCAGGACAACGTCAGCGGCGAGCAGCTGCCCTTCTCGGGGCACTCCTGCGTGCAGCCCTCGAGCACCTCGGCACAGTCCGCCTGGTGCACCACCGCGAGTGGCACGACCACATGCAACTTCGATAACTTCCCGGTGAATCAGCCGGCGCTTGTCGTTGTGCAGACCGGGCCGACTGGCGCTCCCGGCACCAATGCGGCCGGGACCAGCACTAACATCCAGAAGCTGATCGCCACGTATAAGCAGGGCGGCCCGAACCTCTACGATCCAACGCAGGCGGTGAGTAACACCGTCATCACGTCGACCGGGACGCTGGAGAGCCTGAGCGGATACACGACGTCGGGTTATATCCCGGTCACTCCGGGCGGCGCGTTCACGACGGCTTTTGGCGATGGCGACACCAACGCAGGGCTGGGGCTCTGTTACTTCGACATCAACCTCAACCCCGTCGCGGCCTCACAGGGCTTTCCCTTCACTTCGCCGCAGACCTTCACGGTGCCATCCGGCGCGACGATCGCGTACGCCCGCGTCTCCTGGGCGGTCTCCGGCGGCTCGTACCTCAACAGCACTGGCTTCGCCGCGCAGGAGATCGTGACCGGTTCATCGCTGCCAGCGTCGTACTCGAGCTTCTCGGTCTACCCTGCGTCGACGGTGGATGCCAACATCGCCACCGAGACGGCGCGGGCCGAAGCCGTGGAAGCAACGCTGCCCAGCGCGGCGGAGTCGCAGCAGATCCTCGCAGCGAGCCAGCCTACGGCCGTGAACTTGTTCGACGTAAATGCCGCGGTCCCTGGGCTGCTGGACAACGCGAGTTACTGCTGCGCTCCCGCGCATGGCGCTGGCGTCGTCGAGACCGACTCGGCACACTACGTCTCCGGCTATATCGCTGTGACTCCGGGCTCGCAATACACGATGGCCGTGGGTGACAGCGAAACCAACGCGGCCTATGGCATCAGCTGGTACACGCTGAATCGGACGCCCATCACCACGTACCACACCGGAGATGGCTTTCCCTTCACGTCGCCGCAGACCTTCACCGCGCCGGCCGGCGCGTACTGGATTCGCTTCACGGGATCGGGACCCGGCACGCAGATGTTCGTGGCCGGGTCGTCAGTTCCTTCGAGCTACGTCCCCTTCGCGCAGGTGGCTCATGTCCTCACCACCTCGGATCTTGTGCCCCTGGTGCAGGCGCAGACCAACATGGCTTCCCCCATTAAGGGCTGCCGGATCGGTGTGATAGGCGACAGCATCTCCAGCATCTTCGGGCAGGCCTGGCAGAACGTGGTCGAGGCGCGAACCGGCTGCACCCTCGAGTACCAGGACGCGCGGCCCGGACGCCTGTACGCGGACGCCATGGAGTGCTATGGGGCGTCGACCCCGACCGGAACGATCGGCAACTACAACGCCGCCAACCCGCTTACCTATGGCTCGTATGCGTCGCAGGCGTGCAGCAACTACAACTCGAGCTCGATCGCGCCCTACCCTCAGACCGGCCTGACGCTGGCGCAGAACCTGGCCAACGTCGACGTGATGTTGCTGGAGCTTGGCACAAACGATGTGACGGGTATCGGCACAGGCCTTCAGTCCATCGGCACCATCACCGACGCGCCTTCTGCCGGGACGCAGTACGGCAACTTCAACTGGCTCATCACCGCGCTTCACACTGCGAACCCGGCGATGCGCCTTCTTATCGTGACCAACGGTGCTGACGTCGGCGGGACCGGCTACAACGCGGCATCCCTCGCGACTGCGGGGGCCATCGTGGCGACGGCGCAGATCTACGCCGATCCGGTGCTGGATCTGACGAAGGTTGGCGGCGTGAATGGCCTCACCATCAGCACCCTGACCATCGACAACACCCATCCCACCACCGCGAGCTTCCAGCACTTCTTCGGCGCCGCGATCGCGAACTTCGTCCGCATGTGGTGGTAAGCAGCCGCTGATCCATTCCCCAGAAGCCCAGAGGACACTATGAAGCGAATTGCTCTCCTGCTCGCCCTGGCGGCGGCGCTGCCCGCGTGCGCCCAGACCCCGTTGACCTCCGTCACGGCTTCTTCTATCTCGATGGGCGGAGTCCCTATCGCGCAGGGAACGGTGCGTCTTACGCCCGTCACCGAGACCGGCCAGCCGTGGCCCGTCGTGCAAAGCGGCGGAGGCTTGAACGGCCCCGCCGCCTTCTCGTGCTCGCTCGTCAACGGCGCGATCGTTGGCAGCTGCCAGGTGCCCAACGCCTGCGCTACCACGCCGGCCAACATCGACTACAACATCGAGATCCGCAACACGGTCACCAGCGCAAGTTTCACTCTGAAGGTGGTGCCCGGTGTCTGCGGTACCAGTTGGCCGCTGGACCGCTATGCGCCGGCCGCGGCGACCACAACCTACATCGCAGGCCCCCAGGGCGCTCCAGGAGCGAATGGAGCCGTCTGGTGGACCTCCAGCGGAGCCCAGTCGAACGGCGTTGGCGCAAACGGAGACCTCGATCTCGATATCGTCGGCGGGAACGTCTACGAGCGGATCGCCGGCGTCTGGGTTCTGCAGGGCAACCTCAGGGGGCCACAGGGCGCGACTGGAGCCGCAGGAGCAATGGGTCCACAGGGGTTGACGGGTGCAACGGGCCCGCAAGGCAGCACTGGACCTGCAGGTGCGACCGGAGCGTCCGGTGCGGCGGGAGCAACTGGGGCCACGGGAACCGCAGGAGCGACGGGCCCAGCTGGACCCGCTCCTAACTGCACGGGCATCGTCAAGTCGACCAGTGGCACCGCTGCGTGCGCGGCATCGGCCGATATCGTCGCGGCCGTCGGGGCGGGTGTCTACGACGCGGCCAATGCAGCGGCGACTGCACAAGCGACCGCGATAGCCTCATCGCTGCAGCGGTCGTCGAACCTCTCGGACCTTGCCAGCGCTTCGACGGCTCGAACGAACCTTGGCCTCGGCAGTGTAGCCACGCACGCCGCGACGGAGTTCTTCCAGCTGTCGACCATGACGGCTCCGGGCTTCGCCGTCGCGACGGCCGCTGGGACAGCGGGCCAGGTCAACGGCAATAACTGCGTGCCCTACATGGACAGCAGCTCCAGCACCGCGCCGATATGTGGGACGCCACTCAATCTGATCTCAGTCTTCAAGACCACGCTGTGCGGCGGAGCTTCCATGGTTGCAGGGAGCGCCATTAACCCGTTCGGTGAGCTCCGCGTCGACTGCGAGGCTGGCACACCCTTCTCCGCTACGCAGATGCAGAACGCCTGCAACGATGTCACCAGTTGGTTTGCGTCGCACTTCACATCCCTGCTCATCGGCTTCGGCCCCGGCACTTACCTCGACCCCGGATGCATCGGGCAGATGCCTGTAAACACGTACCACGCCACGACTCACTATCGCGGAGTCGGAGGCGGTGCGGCCGGTGCCAACACGGTGCTATCAGGGACATCACCCGTCACCATCATTCAGGAGACGGGCTCGACGGTGCCCTCTGTGGCGGCGTTCTACCATGGCGACACTGCGTCCGTGGGCAGTGGCCTCGACCACGTAGAGATAGAGAAGCTCGTCATCGACGCGTATTACGTGACGGCAGGGTTGCAGATCGGGGACGTGTCTGCGCCCATCATCCGGGATGTTTCGATCTATCACGCCAAGGGCTTCGGCGCGGCGCTGGCAGACCCGAACGGCACTCAGGTTGTAGGCCATGGCCGCGCCGTCGAGCACCACATCGAAAACCTCCGCATCGTGGGCGACTCCGATTATGGGCAGGTAGTGAGTTACAACCGCTGCACCACTCCAAGTGGTGTATGGGCCGGAACAGGCTATACCTGCGGAGGCACCTCCGGGAGCGGAACCTTTGTTGGAGGCAGCTTCGATTACTCGCAGAACAACTACAACGGCGTTGAGGTGCACATCACTTCGCTGTACGAGGGCCTGAATGCCCCTTGCACCACAGGCACTCCGGTCGCAACGCCCAACATGACTCTGGTCAGCGGGACGACGTACACCGTTTCAAGCCTCACCCTTTCGGGCACCGCTTCGGGCTGTAATCTGCCGGTCTATGTCTATGTCACCCTCAAGCCGAATGCCACGACGGGCCTTTGGTATCCCGCCAACGCGACGGACTTCGAGGCTGACGGGGAAAAGGTCGAGGGGATATTCGATACCGCCTTCATGACTCTGGGCAGCGGAGCTCACACTCACGCGCACTGCTGGTCGAGCCCCTGGGTCTGCGCCTATGATGGCGGCCAGAGCCAGTGGATCGCATCGGACTTCGATACGTTCGCGCACATCGGTTACCTCTGCTATAGCTGCAACTCGCAGATGAGCAAGACGAACTGGGTCTATGCCACAACGCCTGCTCCTGGTGCGGTCAAGATCTATATCCAGAACTCCAGCTCGGTCATCTCTATCGATGGCGAGACGTGCGGCGGGCAGATCCCCAACCCGGTGAGTACCAACTCGGGGGACTTCGAGTACTCGGGCTACTGGGGGTATTACGACGGCCTGCCGTCCGGCATGGCGAACCTGCCGTCGACCTGGACGCTGCACTCCCTTCGATCATGCTTCAACCCGACGCTCGCGATGCCTGAGCAGACACCGTCTCTCTCGCTCCCGCTCATCTACCGCGAAGCTGCGCTGACGGTGCAGAGCAACAATATTGACGGCGGCCGTGGCCTCGAGACGATCACCCTCAGCGCAAACACCACCTTCGGACTGACGAACCTCACTACGCCGATCCCGTCCCTGCGGCTGCAGATCTGTCAGCCAGCCACGGGTTCGACTACGTATACGGTGACCTTCCCGAGCACGGTCCACGTTCCATCATCGGTGGTCACAGCAATCAACGGCATGGCCGTCAACACCTGCGCGGTTTTGGATTTTGCGAGCTTCAATAGTTCGACGCTTGAACTGTTCGCCGACAGAGAAGGGTTGGCACCGTAGATTTGCCGCCGTACAACCGGGCTTGATAAGTTGGGGGCATATCTGGGGGCATGAATCGATAGCGGAAGCGCGAAAGATGCTTTATGCCTCGCGAGCTTCGACGCGGTGGATTCCAGTCACCGCCACCAATACCTTTTCAACTTGTCGTTTCTAGACGGTTCGGTTTGCTGCGCACGCGCAAGCCGCATCGCTCCGCATCCCGGGCGGTCCTGTCGAGCCACGGGCGCATCGTGGCGCTGTGAAAGAATCGCGGCATGTCCCTGCCCAGGCTGAAGGTCGAGTCGAGCGAGTTCCTGCGTCTGGACGTGATTCGATTCGTGGCAGCCCTGTGCGTGGTCTTCCACCACTGGAAGTCTTCGCTGCTGCTGCCTGGCCGGGTGGGGCTTCCCGGTGGCAGCGCACTGCCTCGCCTGCAGTTCCTTGAGTTGAGCGTAGACATCTTCTTCGTCATCTCCGGAGTAATCATCGCCCGGGTGTATGCGGAGCGTGTGACTGACGGCAGAAGCTATCGGCAGTACCTCATCCGCCGCATCGCGAGAATCTACCCCGTCCACCTGTTGACGCTTGTGCTGATGGCCGTTCTGGCGCTCAAGGCCTCCGCGCTTGGGCTCTCAATCCTGGGAGACGACACCCTGGCGAGCTTCTTCCGGAACCTGTTCCTGGTCAATGCGTGGTGGAGGTTCGGTCTCAGCTTCAACATCGTTGCATGGTCCATCAGCGTGGAATGGCTGTGCTACCTGCTGTTCCCGGCGATGCTCTGCCTGCAGCAACGGAAGCAGCGATGGACATGGATCGCGGCGTGCTGCATGCCCATCGTGCTCTCGCTTTCTCCGGTACGGGTCGGCGAAGGCGTGTTTCACTTTGCGATCATCCGCGGACTGTTGGGGTTCTACGTCGGAATGGGAGCTCAGCTTCACCGGGCTGAGTTGCGCAGGTTCGCAATCCCCGGGGCCGTCGTTCCTGTGCTGGCGGCGCTTGCCCTCGGTCTGAGTCTGGCTGGAGTCGCTTACGTCCATCTTTACGCCCTGGCCCTTGCGATTCCGCTGTTGGCGTTTGTCGCTGACCTGCGGGGTGGCGCTTCGGCGCTCGTCCGGAACGTGGCGCCCTTGAGTCAGCTGACCTTCTCGATCTACATGTGGCACGTCCCCTTCGCGACGATTCTGCCGCTGCTCCTTCGCCGGGGGATGGCGCCTTGGGCGTGGAACTCGCTGATCGGTGTCGGCGCGCTGGTGCTTCTTTGCTTCAGTTACGTGTCGTTTGTGGCCCTGGAGGATCCCGCGCGGAGCTGGATCTCTCGGTTCGCAGGAGGCCGCCGCCGGGCCTCTGCCGTGGAGCGCGAGGGCGAGCAGATCGCGCCGTAACCGAAGTGGCCGCCGGGCGAACGGGATGGCTCGGTCTGTCGTGACGCCCCGCCGGGATATATGATCTTCTGTTACGGGGGGCGTCTAACCCCGGTAGTCGCGATTCTTTCCCCTGGAGCCGTACCGTCACTATGCCCAAGAGCCTCAAGATCTCCCTCCTCGCCGTCTCCGTGATGCTCGTAGTTGGCGTGTTCCTCGGAGTGAACGCGCGTGGCGTGCATGCGGCCGGAGATGCCCAGCAGGAAGGCGCCTACCGCCAGATCAACGTCTACGGCGAGGTTCTGCAGCACATCGAGACCGAGTACGTGGTCGATCCCAACATGCACAACGTGACCAACGGTGCGCTGCGCGGGCTGCTTGAGTCGCTTGACGCGGACTCCAGCTACCTCACCCCGGAGGACTACAAGGCCTACCGGTCGGACAAGGGCGGCAAGGCGCAGGTGGGGATCAACATCTCCAAGCGCTACGGCTACGCGACCGTGGTCTCGGTCATCGCGAACTCTCCCGCAGACAAGGCGAGCATCGCCGATGGCGACATCATCGAAGCCATCGGAACCCAGGACACGCGCGACCTTTCGCTCGCGATGATCCAAACGATGCTTGAGGGCGCTCCCGGCAGCGAGCTGCACATTGCGGTAATCCGCCCACGCAAGGCCGAGCCGGAAAAGATCACGTTGAGCCGAGTGATGATCTCCGAGCCGGCGGTGAGCGAGACGTTGTATGAGAACTCTTCCATCGTGTACCTGGCGCCGGGGATCCTCGACAAGGACCACGTGAACCAGATGGAGCAGAAGCTGAAGACCGCAGCCAAAAGCAACCGCAAGGTGCTGCTGGATCTCCGTGAAGTTTCGGCTGGAAGCATGGAGGAGGGTGTTCGCGCGGCGAACCTGTTCCTGAAGTCGGGCACGATTGCTACGCTTGAGGGCCAGAAGTTCCCCAAGCAGACGTTCGGTGCGGACGCCTCGAAGGCTGCCGATGCGACGTCGCCCCTGGTTGTCCTGGTGAACCGCGGGACGGCCGGTCCGGCAGAGCTGCTTGCGGCGGCGATTGCGGACAACCACCGCGGCGACCTCGTCGGCGAGAAGACCTTCGGCGAGGGCACGGAGCAGAAGACCTTCGAGCTCTCCGACGGTGGCGCGGTGATCCTGTCGATCGCCAAATACGCTTCGCCCGCAGGCAAGAAGTTTGAGGATGACGCGGTGACGCCGGCGACGGTGGTGGCTGCGAATGATGACCTCAGCGCGGACAGCGACTCCAGCGACAGCACCACCAAGACCCCCACGCCGCCGAAGAAGCCCACTCCGGCGCAGGACAACGTGCTGAACAAGGGCCTGGATCTGCTGAAGGCCAAGGCCGCTTAGCCGGGAACAGAAATCTTATGGGACGAGGCCCGGCGATCCGGGCCTTTTTCCTTGCCTGATTTGCTCCTCGCAGGCAGCCTTTGCGCCACATCGAAGCGTCCTTTGGCCTATACCCCTGCGTGGTACCTTGGGAGCATTGTGCCGAGTATGCTGAACCTCAACGGGCCGGAGTCTGAAAAGCCCGGCAAAGGCGGCGTCGCCGCTGCGGGCGAACCTGAGCCCGAGAGCAAGCCGCTGCGACCGGAGCTTGATTTCTGGCGCGCCGTGCGGCGGTTCCCGTTCTTTGAGGCTGATTTCCGCAACCGTCCCTTGGCGGCCCGGGCGGGATTCGCTCTGCTGATGGCTGCGTCCGCTGTCTTCGGCGTGATGGTTGGGCTTGTCCTGGTGTACTCGATCAACCTGCCGCAGATGGCCGAGCTGGAGCACTATCGTCCCAGCACGACGACCGAGCTTTACGACGTCCACGGCGAGGTGATTGGGTCGTTCGCGTTGGAGCGCCGCGTCGTCGAGCCCTACAGCGAGTTCCCCCAGGTGCTGCAGGACGCGATCATCTCCATTGAGGACAAGAACTTCTTCACCAACTCCGGGCTGAACCTGGTTCGCATGGCCGAGGCCGCCTACGAGGACGTCCACTCCCACGGGAAGGTTCAGGGAGCGTCCACGCTGACCATGCAGCTGGCCCGCAACCTGTTCCTGTCCAGCGAAAAGACCTACGGCCGCAAGATCCAGGAGATCTTCCTCACCCTTCAGATCGAGCGGCGTTTTACCAAGGATCAGATCTTCACGCTGTACGCGAACCAGATCTACCTGGGCCGCGGCACCTATGGCTTCGAGGCTGCGAGCGAATACTACTTCAGCAAGCATGTGCACGACCTGACGCTGCCGGAGGCGGCTCTGCTGGCTGCTCTGCCAAAGGGCGCCGAATACTACAACCCGATCCGGCATCCCGAGCGCGCGATGACGCGCCGCAACCTGGTGCTGTCGGAGATGGTGCAGGACCACAAGATCACCCGCGAGCAGGCCGCCGTCGCGGAGGCTGCGCCTCTGGGGCTGCACATCGAGCCCCCCGCGAACACTGAGGCACCGTACTTCGTCGAAGAGGTCCGCCGCCAGCTGGAGCGGGACTACGGCGTCGAAGAAGCGCACGGCGCGGGGCTGCGCGTGTACACGACGATGGATCTCGAGCTGCAGCGTACCGCCAAGAAGGCCCTGCTGGACGGACTCGCGTCCTATGAGCGCCGCCATGGCTGGAAGGCGAAGATCGACAACGTCAGCGCGGCTTACCCCGATCTGAACAACTACAAGCATCCGGACTGGGTGGAACCGGTCAAGGTGGGGTCGTACTTCCACGTGCTGGTGACGGCCGTTGCGCCGACGAAGCTGACGGTGCGCCTCGGCCAGCAGGAAGCTACGCTCACTCCGCCGGACTGGGCGTGGACGCAGAAGTTCAAGGCGACCGATCTGTTCAAGCCGGGCGACATCGCCTATGTGCGCGTGACCGCGGCTCCCGCAGGTGCGGCGCCCAGCGTCGTGCTGGAGCAGGACAGTGGAGCGCAGGGCTCGCTGATGGCCGTCGACAACTCCAACGGCGAGGTGCTGGCGATGGTCGGCGGTCGCGACGCCGATCTCTCGCAGTTCAACCGCGCAACCCAGGCGCAGCGGCAGGTGGGCTCGTCGTTCAAGATTTACGACTACGTCGCCGCGCTTGAGGCCGGCATGAAGCCCTACGACTCCGTCTCCGACGTGCCGACAACCTTCTACACGCCGAACGGCCCGTACACGCCCCACGACTACGAGCGCGGCAGCTTCGCAGGTTCGATGTCGCTGATCGATGCCTTCGCGGAGTCGAGGAACATCCCGGCCCTGAGGCTCGCGGACAAAGTCGGCATCAAGAACGTCATAGCCGTGGCGCACCGCTTCGGTGTCACGAGCAACATTCCCAACTTCCTGCCAGTTGCCATCGGCGCGGCGGACATCACGCTGGCCGAGCAGGTGGCGAGCTACTCGGTCTTCCCCAACGACGGCATCCGCATTCAGCCACATTACATCCGCCGCGTCTCCATGCCGGATGGTTCGCCCGTGGAGCAGAAGACTCCCGAGGTGAAGGAGGTGCTGTCGCTGGAGACGGCGCGGCAGATGATGATCCTGCTGCAGGCCGTAACGGCGCATGGAACGGCTGCGGCGACGGCCTCGATGAAACATGCTCTGGGCGGCAAAACCGGCACGACCAACAACTACACCGATGCCTGGTTCCTGGGCTTTTCGCCCAGCATCACCGCGGGCGTCTGGGTCGGGTATGACAGCCGTGTCTCGCTCGGCGAGAAGGAGACCGGCGCGCGCGCCGCCCTGCCCATCTGGATGGACTTCATGAAGGTGGCCATTGCGGACCGTCCGAATGAGCAGTTCTCGAAGGCAGGCGCCCCCAAGAAGCAGATTCAGGTGCCGACGACGGACGAAGGAGAGGCGCTCCCGAAGGCAAAGACTGCAGATGACTCGGACGACACAGGCGATTCTGACAGCACGGCTCCTGCGGACTCCAAACCGGCGACTCCTTCTCCTTCGGCGCCGGCGCCTCCTCCGGCGAACGATGCGTTGCCCAACGACGAGCCTTCGAAGCCCTCCTCGGCGGCTCCCATCGTGCGGCAGGCTGCTCCGGTAGCGAGGCCGGCAACGCCAGGCGCGGCTCCCATCGTCAGGCAGACGCCGCCCGCCACGACGGCAACGCCCAGAACCACAGCGCAGCCTCCGCGCTAGCCTCTGCCCTTCAGCCGCAGATTTTGCATTCCCATGCCCGGAGAATCTCGTTTTACCCAGTAGAGCAGCGGAATCTCGCGCGGGCTTACGGAGTGAAGCGATGCATGGAAGATGGAACAGGACGGCAGGGATGGCGGCGGTGGTGATGGCGGTCGCCTGCTGCGCTCCGATGGCAGGGTTGGCACAGCGTGAGGGGTTCACGGTGCGGGATCCTCTGTTTGCAGGCGTGGAGAGGTTCGCGAAGAACGCGGTCTCGGTGGTTCAGGTGGAGAAGGGCCCGGTCACGCTCGAGAGGGCGGAAGGGAAGGGCTCCGATGGTCGCCACGGAGCCTCCGATGTTTATGTCTACGAGTTCGAGAAGGAAGGCGCGTACGATCCTGCAGAGGTGAAGCCGTATGCCGACCGGCTGGGTGCGCAGGGTTGGAGCTGCGAGACCCTGCCGTCGCACCGCAAGCCCGGGGCGTACCGCTACAAGTGCCGCCGGCCGCTGGCGGATGGGTATCACGAGTCCGTCGACATCGTGGTGGAGGCGCGGCAGCTGGTCTTCGTGCACGGCATCAGCAATCACGAAGACAACGACTCGGGCGACTGGTAGTCAGGGCCGTGGCGCGAGTAAATCGCTCAGCGCGAAGTAGCGCTGGGCGCGCTTCACGTCGCGGAAGATCTGCGTCTTGAGCGCGTCGGGCGAGTCGAACTTCTGCTCCGAACGCAGGCGGAGCAGGAAGGTCAGCTCCAGCGGCGTGTCCTCGAAGAGGGTGACGGGCTCAAAGCCGAAGAGGTGCGTCTCGACGGCGAAGGAGTCCTCGCCGAAGGTGGGACGATTGCCCGCGTTGGTTACGCCGCGGAAGAGCTTTGCCTCCGCACCCGCGCCGATGCGCAGGGTCGTCACATAGACGCCATTCGCTGGCAGCAGGCCGCTGTAGCTGGCGATGTTGATGGTCGGCACAGCGTACTTGGTGCCGAAGCCTCGGCCATGCGCGGGCGTGGAGTGCACGCTGAAGGGACGGCCCAGCAGGGCGCGAGCCTCGGCCAGCGCCTGCGGCCTCGTCGCAAGATTCTCGGTGAGCAGAGCGCGGATACGGCTGGACGAGATCGCCCCGCCGCGAGCCATCACGGGCTGATGCGGATGGGCTTCAAAGCCGAGCGTGCGGCCCATGTCCATGAGGGTTGCCATGCCGCCCTGACGGTCGTAGCCGAAGCGGAACTCCTCGCCTTCGTGCACTTCTACGGCTCCGAGAGCTTCGCTCAGTACGGTTCGCGCGAAGTGCTCGGCGGTCCAATGACGCAGCTCCTCGTTGAAGGGAAGCACCAGCGTGGCATCGAGGCCGGTCGCGGCCAGCAGCTCCAGATTCACCGGTGTTGGGGTGAGCAGCTTCGGCGCCTTGTCGGGCCGCAGCAGGACGGCCGGATGCGGATCGAAGGTGACCGCGATGGACTGTGCGTTGAGGGCATGTGCGCGCTCCTGCACCGAAGCGATCACAGCCCGATGTCCGCAGTGCACGCCATCGAAGTTGCCGATGGTAACGACGGAGCGGGCAGCGTCTTGGGGCAGCTCGCTCAGCGAGCGGTAGATCTTCATACGGACTCCGGCGCGATGTTGAACTCCAGCGTCAGGCCGTCGTGGGCCAGCTTGATGTGGGCGGGGAGTTCGGCGTTGGTGGGCTCGTGGTCGAGGTCGTGGGAGATGTGGGTGAAGTAGGCGCGGCGGGGCGCGAACTTTTCGACGAGGGCGACGGAGTTCTCGAGGTGCGAGTGGGTGGGGTGGGGCTCGCGGCGGAGGGCGTCGAGGATGAGGATGTCGAGGCCCTGCAGCAGGGGGTAGCTCTCCTCGGGGATGTCGCTCATGTCGGTCAGGTACGCTGCGGTGCCGACGCGATAACCCGCGATGCGCTGGCGGCCGTGCATCACCGGGACGCGTAGGAACGTAGCGCCGAAGAGGTCGACCTTCGTGCCCGGCTCATCGGGCAGGCGGTTCATGTGCACGCGAGCGCTCGTGGGGTACCTTTTTTCCTTGCGGAAGGTGTACTCGAAGATGCGCTCGATGGTGTCGGCGGTGGGCTCGTCGGCGTAGAGCGGCAGGCCTTCGCGCTGGGCAAACGAGAGCGGGCGCAGGTCGTCCATGCCCAGGATGTGGTCGGCGTGGCCGTGGGTGTAGAGCACGGCATCGACGCCCCACACATCGCAGGCGATGGCCTGGGCGTGAAAGTCGGGGCCGGTATCGATGAGCACGTTGCGGGTGCGAGCGGGATCCGCGGCGTCCGGATAGCTGATCCTCACCGACGGCCGGGTGCGGCGATTTCGCGAGCCTGGGACTCGCGCGTTGGCGCAGACGGCACACGGACACCCGAGCGTTGGAACGCCCATCGAGGTGCCCGTGCCGAGGAATGTGAGCTTCGCGTTCAAGGCTCTCGGTTAGCGGACAATGCTGGGGCCGCCGGCCATGCCTCCGGGAGCGCCGGGCATTCCTTGTCCGGCGCGGGCCGCGGCCTGGCGCGCGAGCCGCTGGGTGACGTCGAGGAAGCCCATGCGGAGCTCGAAGAGGGCGCTTTCGCAGAACTTCTCCTCGTCGGGGGAGAGGTTGCCCTTGGCCTTGTCGACGACGGCGGTGATCATGTCGATCATCTGCCGCGCCCCCATGGGATCGACCGAGACCGGCTGGCCGGGTTCGGCTGCGCCCCCGAGCATCATCAGGGCCTGCATGAACAGGGTCTGGACGACGCTCTGGAAGGTGATCGGCGGGGGCTGCTCGGCGCCCAGGTTCTGCGAGCGGATCGCGGTGTCGAGGCGGTCGAGCGTGTCGTCGTAGGCGCGCTTTACCTGCTCGATCTGGTCGGCGGTGAGGGCAGGGAGCTGGTCGGCGGCGTCCTCTGCGGAGCCCATGGATTCTTCACCGGCTTCAGCCTGTGGCTCGGCTGGTGGAACCTCGTCGGGAGCGGTGACGAGACGCGGACCGCCCACTGCAGGAGCTTCTGCGGCTACTTCTGCGGCCGGGGTCTCGTGGGTGGGCTCCGGTGTGGGAGCGGAGGGGGTGTCGTGGCGCAGCTCGCCGTCGGCGGTGAACTTGCGGCGGTCGTTGATGACGAATGGCTTGTCAGGCATGGGTACGGTTCACTCTCTCGTTAAGGCTACCAGCTTCGATGCGGCGGGCGGTGAATCGGTGCCAGGGTCCCCCCTCCTCCCTTGAATACGCAAATGTTGATTCGGAGGTGGTTAGGTCTGGACCTCGCCCCAGCCGCATTGGCGGCGTGGCGCGCATGCAGGAAGCCCTAAGTCCATTGTAGTCAGTGCGGCGGGGAAGTATGCCAAATGGGCTCGGCGGTTGAAGGGGGTCTATATGTCGCGCTTTCAGCGCTCGGAGCCCTTTGGTGGTACGGTACCTGGGGCTTCGCCCCAAGCTGGTATATGGCCGCGCCGTTGGCGCTCAATGAAAGTGGAGCGTAGCGAATTCGAGGGAGCTGTTGATTGCCGGTACTGGCCAACAGCAGGTTTCTCCACTTCGCGGGACGATAAGACTGTCCCGCTTCGGTCGAAATGACACATTTTTTGATGAGTTGGAATATGTAACTGCAGCCCAGCTGTTGGACCTCCTGAACTACTTGGCAGACGCCGTCCCGCCTTCATAGGAGAGCGGCTTCGCGGCGAACTCGCGGCGTAGGTAGCCGAGGGCGTGCCATTGGCCATCGACCTCGACGGCGGAAGTCAGCTCGCCTGCGGTTTTGCCGTCGACGGTGAGCGGGGTGGGCAGCGCGGCAGGAGCGCCGGTGAGGGTGAACTTCGAGAAGATGCGGTGGACCTGGCCGCGGGAGTGGATGCGCTCGACGATCTCTTGGCCGAGGTAGCAGCCCTTGGAGAAGTGTAGGGCGTGGGTTTGGCCGGTTTCCTGGGGAAGGTCCTTGGCTGTTTCGGTGTTGCGGATGTCGGTTCCGTATTTGGGGATGCCGGAGAGGATGCGGTGGGCTTCGAGGGCCTCGGGGGAGGCTTCGGGGTCGCCAATGCTGCGAATCCAATCGAGTGTCGTGTGATCGCCCCAGAACTCGTAGTGGTTTTTTGCCACGCTCAGGATCAACGGATCACCGTCGATGCTCGTCGGATCACCAAATATATCGCGAGCTGGCGAAATGCTGACCGGGGTCGTCGGCCACGCATTACCGACATCGAGAGAAGCGAGAGCGCCAGGACCGACGACCAGGACGCCAGTCTTGTCGGTCAAAGCAGGCGTCAGCTCGACGTCGTCCATGATGATGAATTTGTCGAGATGTTGGTTAACGGTTTCGAGTTGCGAGTTGTCGGTTTCGAGTAGGTACGTCGGGTCGCCTTCGCCTGGTTCGCGGTAGATCATGGCGTCGGCCTGGATGCGGCCCTGGGCGTTGAGGAGGAAGTTGTAGTTTCCTTCGCCGGGCTTGAGGTCCTTGATGTTGTTGGTGACCATGCCGTTGAGCCAGCGGGTGGCGTCGGAGCCGGTGATGCGGAGGAAGGCGCGGTCCGTGATCAGCGCGTAGGCTGCGTGGTGGCGGATGGCGTCGAGGTCGGTGCTGGAGATGCTCGTCATATTGGGGCCAGGTAATAGTCTGGGACTTTTCTACGTCTATGGAAAGAGGATGCGCGCCGAAGGGGCCAGGGTTCAGGGTTTAGGGCCCAGGGCTCAGAGTGCTGATGACTGGGCGGGCCAGCCCTGGATTACCCAACGTACACTGGGGTGCGGCAGGATCAGGAGAATTTGAACGAGTGAGTGGTGAGCGGGTAGGTTTGGGGATGGTGGGAGTTGGGTGTGCATTGCTCGCGGGCATGATGGCCACGGGCGCCTTGGGACAGAGCAGCGGCACGCCGAGTCAACCGCAGGATCCGCAGCCGCCGGTTCACGCGACCGATCCCGGCGTGACGCCTCCGCAGGTGACTGCCGGGCAGCAGATGGTCACCATCCAGACCGTCCTGAGCAAGAAGCAGCAGGACGACATCCTCGCGGACGCTGACAATCTGTTCAAGTTTGCCTCCAAGGTGACGGGGCTGCCGATTCAGCACAAGGTGAAGAAGGTCTTCATCTCCCGCGACGAGGTGAACGCGGAGCTGCGGAAGAAGTTCGACGAGGACAAAGGCAACAAGCGCATGGAGCGCAGCGAACTGGTGCTGAAGAAGTTCGGCTTCCTCGATCCGGACTTCCAGCTGCGGCCTTTCCTGCTGAGCCTGCTCACGGAACAGATTGCCGGCTTCTACGACGCGAAGACCAAGACGATGAACCTGCTCAACTGGGTGCCGATCGAAGAACAGAAGCCGGTGATGGCGCATGAGCTGACCCACGCGCTGCAGGACCAGAAGGTGAACCTGGACAAGTGGGAGGACCCCCAGCCCGAGGGTGTCGCGAAGAACATGCAGGAGGACAACCTGCATATCCAGACCGACGAGGCAGGCACCGCGCGTGAGGCCGCGGTCGAGGGCCAGGCGATGGTCTCCTTTGCGGACTACCTGATCAACCAACAACAGCCCGGCAAGACGCTGAGGGATGCACCCCAGGTGGGCGAGCAGATCTCCAACGGCGCGGGTGATGTGTCGGACTCGCCGGTGCTGGCGAGGGCTCCGCTGGTACTGCAGCAGGCGATGTTGTTCCCGTACACGCAGGGGCTGGCGTTCGAGCAGGCGGTGCTGCTGCGCAAGGGCGTGGATGAGGCGTTCAGCGGCGTTCTCGCGAACCCGCCGAACTCGAGCTACGAGGTGATGAACCCGGCGTCGTGGATGCAGCACAATCCGGTGCCGGTGATGGCGATGCCGAACATCCATCCGCTGCTGGATGCGGCAGGATATGAGCCTTACGACATTGGCGTGATGGGCGAGCTGGATGTGCGCATGACGACGGAGTTGTTTGGCGGGCGGCCGCTGGCAGAGGCGCTGGCGCCGCAGTGGGATGGCGGTATCTACTACGCCGCGCAGCGCAGGAATGCGACGCCCGCGGAGAAGCAGACGACCAGGTCTATCGCGTTGCTGTACAGCTCGAAGTGGAAGGACGAGAACGCCGCGCGGAGCTTCATGAAGGTCTTCGAACAGCAGCTGGGTCGTCAGTATGACGGGCTCGAGCGCCGGCAGAAGGACGAGACCGGCGACGATGAGCGGGTGTATTCGACGCGCGAGGGCGATGTGGTGCTGTCGGTGGAAGGCGAGCGGGTGTGGGTGAGCGAAGGCTTCGAGATGCCGCTGGCGCGCAACCTGCGGGAGATGGTCGAAGGCGCGCAGGGGACGGGGCCGATTCGTAGCGCGAGCAATGACCGGAGTCAGGGGTCAGGGCCCAGGGTCCAGAGTGCGCAGACTCTCGTGCCGCGGGGCGAGCTGCTCACCGGCTTCGGAGCGGAGCTCGCGCGCTTTGGGATGATTCGCGCGGTGCTGCAGTAGGGCCCGACGTATCTACATATCCCGAACGATATATCCAGAACGACCAAGAGATGTGACATTTCGACCGGAGAGGGACGGTTTCATCGTCCCGCGCAGCGGAGAAACCTGCATCTTTGCCAGCGCAGGCAAACTACAGGTCCCTCTCACCCGCTCGGGATGACACATCTTTCAGGGAGTCATTGACTCGGGGCACTTTGAGGTTCTCAATGCAGCCTACTTCGTCGGCGACAAGCTCATGACGTTGATGTTCGCCAGGCCGTGGAGCCAGCGGGCGGGGCGCGCGTCGACGGTGTTGACGAGCTGGATGGTGCCGCCTTCGGTGTCGGGCAGGCTGTCGCCTTTCATGATGGCGACGATGACCTGTCCGGTGGAGAACATGGGCTCGACCTCTGCCGCGGAGTAGAGCACGAAGTAGTGGTCCGTGCCCGTGGCGATGATGGAGGAGTGCAGGATCAGCGGCTGGGTCTCGCGCGAGGCCGTGAGGCCGGAGGAGGCGAGGACGTCGGAGAGCAGCGGGCCGGTGTAGCTTTCCTCGATGCCGCCGCGATGCTCGTTCTTGACCTTGAGGGTGACCTGCTTCATCTTCATCAGCTCGGCCACCGTGAAGACGGTGGTGTGGCCTTCGAAGGTGACGGTGAGGGACTTCGATGCCGGGACCGGGGGCTTCATCGGCATTGGCGCGACGCCGCTTTGCGCGGGCGTGGATGCCTGTCCCCACGCGTGGGGCGCGAGCGAAAGGGAACCGAGGACGAGGGTTGCGGCGAAGAGGCGGCGCGTCATGCAGACAGCATACGCCGCGCCGTTCCTATACGGTTGCCAATAGCGATTTCTTCGTGTTTGGCCGTGCTGGCAAGATGCAGGTTTCTCCACTACGCGGGACGATGAAACTGTCCCGCTCCGGTCGAAATGACGCATCTTGGATGGTTCGCAAGATGGTCGATACAGCCTACAACCTACGGCCGGGTGTCGGTCGCGTTGCGGATCTCGATGGAGGCAACGTTGCTGATGCGGCGCGCGGTCTTGATGTCGGCCGAGTCGAAGAGGGCGAACTGGCCGATGGTGTCGGGCAGGGGCGCGCCGTCGCGCTGGATGGCGATGATGGCCTGGCCCTTGTGGAAGGTGCTGAGCAGCTCGGCGTAGGAGTAGACGACGGCGTAGCCATCGGTGCCGTAGACGACGGCGTAGCGGTGCATGAGGTGATGCTCGGTGTCGGGCGTGTCGACGAGGCCGCAGGCCGCGGCGACGTCGGAGACGAGGGGACCGGTCCAGGTCATGTCCTTCTTGGTCTTGCCGTCGACGACGGTGACGTTGACCTGAGGCAGGGCCTTGAGGTCGGCGAGGGTGAAGACCTTTACCTTGCCGTCGATGATGACGGAGAGCGCGGTGGAAACCGGGCCGGGCTGGTGGGTGTGGTCGCCGTGGCCGCCGTGGGCCATCGGCATACTGCTCTGAGCCACCAGTTGAGGTGACAGGATGAGTGCGGACAGCAGAAGGAAGATTGTGCGCATTCCGCGATTGTACCGATGCTGGCTGAGCATCATGATATGCTGCGCAGAATTCATCACGTTCACATTCCAGGCGGCAGAGGAGTTTATGCCTAATCGGATCGTGTATAGCCTTGTGTTTCTTTTCTCGCTTCTGAGCGTGCGGCGTGTCGCGGCACAGACGGACGCGTTGCGGCGGCATGAAGAGGTGGAGGGGTACTTCTCCTCGCTGGCCTATTTGGATAACTCGAAGTACATCGGTGGGGGCGCGGAGTATACGTGGGCTCCTCGGCGCTGGATTGGGGCCGGTGCAGGGGTTACCGCGTCCGATTCGACACAGGTTCTGAGGCTGACGAGTTTTAAGATCGGTGAACCCCTGACATACGCGTACGGGTTTGTGCGCAGTGGCTGGACGTTCAAGCGTTTCGGCGTGTACGGGGTGGTGGCCGGGGGCAGGACGACGGTCAACGGGTTCAATGGCATCGATGAAAACCTGAATCCTACGTATGGCAACTACAGCGTGCCGACGTTCGCGGCTGGTGGGAAATTCGAGATCGCTGTGACCCGCCGGCTCACGCTGAACTATGAGGCCTTTGACAAGCTGCAGTTTGGCGGCGACTCCACGTTCCATGAGCCCGCGAGCCTTGGAGGCTCCTATGTGGTGCACGGTTTGACGGAGCAGACGCAGGAGATCCGAGCGGGTCTTGGTTTCCATTTTTGAGGGGATGATTGGCCGGGCTGGCGATGTGCCCTATACTTTTCTCATGTCGATTGTGAAGAACATCGCCGCGATCGCCCAGGGAATGAGCATCACGCTCCGCGAGGGCTTTCAGCCGACCGAGGTCGAGAACTACCCCGACGGCAAGGGGCCGCTGCGTGGCGCGGTCCTGCAGGAGCGTTTCCGCGGCAAGCACCAGCTGCAGCGCGACGAGAACGGCCTGGAGAAGTGCGTGGCGTGCTTTCTGTGCGCTGCTGCCTGCCCGGCCAACTGTATTTACATCGAGGCGGCGGATAACACCGAAGCCAAGCGGATCTCGTCGGCCGAGCGCTATGCGCAGGTGTACAACATCGACTACAACCGCTGCATCTTCTGCGGCTACTGCGTGGAGGCCTGCCCGACCGATGCGATTACGCATGGGCATGGCTTTGAGCTCGCGAGCCTGAACGCTACCGGCATGGTGATGCGCAAGGAAGACCTGCTGGTGTCTGTTCCGGCTGGTCTTCCGCGTTCGGACAAAGAGCAGGCGGAAGTGCTCGCGTAGAGGCAGGGGCCAGGGTTTAGGGCCCAGGGTTCAGTACGATGGACGGCGAGCCGATGGCTCGCCGTTTTCGTTTTTTGCTGGCAGATCTGAAGGGAGAGTCCGGATGCGTGCAGGAATGTTGGCAGGATCGTTGGCGGCGGTGATGCTTGCTGTGTCGGGGGGACTGGGCGATGGGCAGACGCCTGCGCCGTCCGCGCAGGTGCCTGCGGGGTACATCCCAACCGTGCGGAAGCTGGAGCATGGCAAGGCTCCGCGGATGACGTGGCAGCTCGTATCGGAGGCCAATGGCGAGCGGACGTTTGCGGTGATCTTTCTCACCGGCGATGAGCTGTTGGCGGGGATCACGGAGTTTGCGGAAGGGCAGCATATCGCGGCGGCTCGCATCACGGGGATCGGGGCGATCAGCCATGCGACGCTGGGCTGGCTTGACCTGGAGAAGAAGGCGTACAAGCCGATTGTGATCAGCGACCAGGTGGAGGTGACGTCGATGCTGGGCGACATTGCGGAGCTGAACGGCAAGCCCAGCGTGCATCTGCACCTCACCGTCGCGCATCAGGATGGGGCGGTAACCGGTGGGCACCTGATCGAAGCGTTTACGCGACCGACGCTGGAGGTGATCGTGACGGAGTACCCGAAGGGTCTGCACAAGGAGTTCGATCCCGAGGTGGGGATGACCTTGATTAGGCCGAAGAGCTAGAAGAGCTAGGGATTAGGGAACAGGGATTAGGGATTAGGAAACAAGCTGCGAGATATGCTGAAGGGATGGGCATCGTGAGGAAGACACAGCCGAAGCACCCGCTGGCGAAGTTGATGGAAGAGCGCATCGTGATTATCGATGGCGCGATGGGAACGACGATCCGCACCTATGGGATGACGGAAGCCGACATCCGAGGCGAGCGGTTTGCCAACGCGAAGAAGGACATGCTGAACAACGGCGACATCTTCTCGCTGACGCAGCCGAAGATGATCGGCGACATCCATCGCCGCTTCCTCGAAGCGGGCGCGGACATCATCGAGACGAATACGTTTGGTGCGACGACGATCTCGCAGAGCGAGTTCTTTGTGGATGACCCGCGGGAACATGGCGGGCGCAAAGACCCTGAGTTCTATCAGAAGATCATCGACGACACGATGCTGAGTGATCTGGCGTGGGAGATCAACGAGACGAGCGCGCGGCAGTGTCGCGAATGGGCGGATCGCGTGGGCAATGACACCGGGCGGCAGAGGTTTGTTGCCGGAGCGATTGGGCCGTTGACGGTGTCGCTGTCCAACTCGCCGGATGCGGATGATCCGGGCTTTCGCGTGGTGACGTTCGACCAGGTGCTGACTGCGTACAAGCAGGAGGTTCGCGCGTTGATCGCGGGCGGCGTGGACACGTTGCTGGTGGAGACGATCTTCGATTCGCTGAATGCGAAGGCGGCGCTGGTGGCCATTCGCGAGGTGTTCGATGAGGATGGGCTCACCGCTGCGGGTAAGGAGTTGCCGATCCAGATCAGCGCGGCAGTGGGACGTGGTGGAGAGACGATGATCTCCGCGCAGACGGTGGAGGCGATGTGGACGGCGGTGGCGCAGGCGCGTCCGTTGTCGGTGGGGCTGAACTGCTCGCTGGGGCCGGACCTGATGCATCCGTTCCTCGCGGAGCTTGCGGGCAAGGCGGGGTGTGCTGTGAGCTGCTATCCGAATGCGGGTCTGCCGAATCCGCTGGCTCCTACGGGCTTCGATCTTCTGCCGGATGATATGGGGCGGTTGCTGGGCGAGTTTGGGCGCGAGGGCATTGTGAACATTGCGGGCGGCTGCTGCGGGAATACTCCGGATCATATTGCTGCGATTGCGAAGGCGCTTGAGGGTGTGGCTCCGCGGCGGTATGGAGCTGCGTTGATTGAGGTGGCGGCTTGAGTCTGGACGAGAAGCAGATCCTCTCCGAGGATGACAACAATGAGGCCAGGGTCCAGGGCTCAGGGTCCAGGGGCCAGAGTGCGGAAACGCAGATTCCCATGCGGCAAGCAGAGGGGAATGATGGCGAAGAGCAGATCCTCTCCGAGGATGACAACCAGAAAGGCAACGATAACGACGAGACGACTCCGTTCAAGCCGCTGCGGCTTTCGGGGTCGCAGCCGTTCGTGCAGCAGCCGGGCGTCTACATGATGATCGGCGAGCGCACGAACGTGGCCGGGTCGCCGAAGTTCGCGAAGCTGATCAAGGAAGGCAAGTACGAAGAGGCCGTCAGCGTTGCGGTGCAGCAGGTGGAGAACGGCGCGAACGTCATCGACATCTGCATGGACGAGGGCATGATCGACGGCGTGGCCGCGATGACGCGCTTCCTGCAGCTGCTGGGCTCGGAGCCTGATGTGGCGAAGGTTCCGTTCATGGTGGACTCCTCGAAGTGGGAGGTCATCGAGGCGGGGCTGAAGTGCATCCAGGGCAAGGGCATCGTGAACTCGATCTCACTGAAGGAAGGCGAGGAGAAGTTCCGGGCCAACGCGCGGGCTGTGCTGAAGTATGGCGCTGCGGTTGTCGTGATGGCCTTCGATGAACAGGGCCAGGCCGCGACGTATGAGGACAAGATTCGCATCTGCGAGCGCGCGTACCGCATGCTTGTCGACGAGATCGGATTTCCGCCGGAAGACATCATCTTCGATCCGAACATCCTGACCGTGGCGACGGGTATGGAAGAGCATGCGAACTACGCGCTGGACTTCATCAACGCGACGCGGTGGATCAAGCAGAACCTTCCGCACGCGAAGGTGTCGGGTGGTGTTTCAAACATCAGCTTCAGCTTCCGCGGCAACAACAAGGTGCGCGAGGCGATGCACTCGGCGTTCCTGTACTACGCGATCGGCGCGGGCATGGACATGGGCATCGTCAACGCCGGCATGCTCGAGGTGTACGAGGAGATCGATCCCGAGCTGAAAGAGTTGGTGGAGGATGTGCTGCTCAATCGGCGGCCCGATGCCACGGAGCGGCTGGTGGACTTTGGCGAGGCGCTGAAGGCCGCGGGAGCAGGCGGCGACAAGGCGGCGGAGAAGAAGGCCGAAGAGTGGCGCAACGGGACGGTCGAGGAGCGGCTGAGCCATGCGCTGGTGAAGGGCATCGACGCGTACATCGAGATCGATACGGAAGAGGCGCGCGCGAAGCTGGGCCGGCCGCTGCTGGTGATCGAAGGCCCGCTGATGGCGGGCATGGGGGTGGTGGGCGATCTGTTCGGTGCGGGCAAGATGTTTCTGCCGCAGGTGGTGAAGAGCGCTCGCGTGATGAAGAAGGCCGTGGCGTATCTGTTTCCGTTCATGGAGGCGGAGAAGGCCGCGATGATTGCGGCGGGCGAAGAGGTGAAGGCACAGGGCAAGATCGTGCTGGCGACGGTGAAGGGCGATGTGCATGACATCGGCAAGAACATTGTGGGCGTGGTGCTGGCCTGCAATAACTACGAAGTCATTGACATGGGCGTGATGGTGCCCGCGGAGAAGATCCTCGAGCGCGCGAAGGAGGTGCGTGCGGACATCATCGGCTTGAGCGGGCTGATTACGCCGTCGCTCGATGAGATGGTGCATGTGGCGCGCGAGATGGAGCGGCAGGGCTTCAAGGTGCCGCTGCTTATCGGTGGAGCGACTACCAGCCGCGCGCATACGGCGATCAAGATTGCGCCGCATTACTCGCAACCGGTGGTGCATGTGCTGGACGCGAGCCGCGCGGTGCCGGTGACGACGAGCCTGCTGAGTGTCGATGGCCGCGAGGACTTTGAGACGCAGCACCGTTCGGACTACGAGGCGATTCGGACGTCGCACAATGCGCCGAAGGCGAAGGCTCTGCCGCTGGCCGAGGCTCGCGCACGGCGCACGAAGATCGAGTGGCGCGATGAGGATATTGCGAAGCCTGAGTTCTTCGGTGTGCATACGCTGGAGGACTTTCCGCTCTCGACGCTGCGAGAGTTTATCGACTGGTCGCCGTTCTTCCATACCTGGGGGATGAAGGGGATCTATCCGCGCATTCTCAATGCTGAGAAGCCGGAGCAGGAGGAGCAGGCCAAGCATGCGCGCGCGTTGTTTGCCGATGGGCAGGCGATGCTGGAGCGGATCGTCGAAGCCAAGTTGATTACGGCACGTGGTGTGTATGGCTTCTTCCGCGCGAATGCTGTGGGCGATGACATTGTGCTGTACAAAGACGATGCGCGCAGCGAAGAACTCGCAGTGCTGCACGGGCTGCGGCAGCAGGTGCATCGCGAAGGCTCGGAGCCTTGCCGGAACATTGCGGATTTTGTCGCGCCGAAGGAGACGGGGCTTGCTGACTCTGTGGGTGCGTTTGCGGTGACCAGCGGCATTGGATTGCCGGAGGTGGTGGAGCGGTTCAAGGCCGCGAACGACGATTACTCGGCGATCATGGCGGAGGCGATTGCGGACCGGCTGGCTGAGGCGTTTGCGGAGTGCCTGCACAAGCGGGTGCGCGATCAGTGGGGCTACGGGCTGACCGAGAACCTCACGCCGGCGGAGTTGATCCAGGAAGGGTATCGCGGCATCCGGCCTGCGCCGGGGTATCCCGCGTCCCCGGACCATACGGAGAAGGGCACGATCTGGAAGCTGCTGGATACGGAGAAGGCCACGGGGATGAAGCTGACGGAGAACTTTGCCATGTGGCCGGGGTCGAGCGTGAGCGGGTTGTACTTTGCACATCCGCAGTCGCGTTACTTCGCGCTGGGGAAGATCGATCGCGACCAGGTGGAGGACTATGCCGAGCGCAAGGGCATGAGCGTGGACGAGGTTGAACGCTGGCTGGGGCCGAATTTGAACTACAAGTGAGATAGAGAGCAGACAGTAGACAGTAGATCGAAGAAAGTGTGCGCTTGAGAGGGATGGCGATGACTTTGTGGGGACGTTCGTTGGTTTGCGTGGCGGGTCTGTTGAGCGTTGCGGCAGGGGAATTGGCGGCGCAGCAGCCGAAGTTGCCGGCGCAGGATCGCGAGCTTTCGCGGGCGATGCTGGCGGAGGTCATCGGGATCAACTCGCAGGACTCCAATGGCAGCGTGACGGCGGTGGCCGAGGCGCTGCGGGCGCGTTTCGTCGCAGCGGGGTTTGCAGAGAGCGACCTGATCCTGGCGGGGCCGAACGACCGCAAGCAGAACCTGGTGGTGCGCGTCGCGGGCAGCGATGCGTCGCTGAAGCCCATCCTCATCATTGGACACATCGATGTGGTGGAGGCGCGGCGCGAGGACTGGACGAGCGATCCGTACACGCTGATCGAGAAGGATGGCTTCTTCTACGGGCGCGGCACGCAGGACATGAAGTCCGGCGATGTGGACGTGGCGGAGAGCCTGATCCGGCTGAAGCGCGAGGGCTGGACACCGAAGCGCACGATCATCGCGGCGTTCACGGCGGATGAAGAGGGTGGCAAGTCGAATGGTGTCGATTGGCTACTGAAGAACAAGCCTGAGCTGATTCGGGCGGAGTTCGTGCTGAATCCTGATGCGGGCGGCGTGGAGCTGCGCAATGGGCGCGCGACGGAGATGGACGTCGAGGCCACGGAGAAAACGTATGCGGATTTCCGCGTCACGGCCATCAATCGTGGAGGACACAGCTCGCAGCCGCGGCCGGACAATGCCATCTATGAGCTGATGCATGCGCTCACGAAGCTCGAAGCGACGCCGTTTCCGATTGAGCTGAACCCGGTGACGCGGGAGCAGCTGGCTCAGACGGCGAAGATCGATTCGCCCGCGCGGGCAGCGAACATTCGTGGCGTTCTGGCGCAGCCGATGAATGCGCGTGCGCTGGCGGCGTTTTCGTCGGACCCGCAGGATAGCGCGCTCTTGCGGACGACCTGTGTCGCGACGATGCTGAGCGGCGGGCATGCCCCGAATGCGCTGCCGCAGTTGGCGCGGGCCAATGTGAACTGCAGGATACTGCCGGGGCACTCGCAGGAGGATGTGCGACTGGAGCTGATCAAGCTCTTCGGCGATCCCGGGCTGACGATCGCATACATGTCGGATGGTGGCGAGATCTCGGCGACGGCGCCGGGGCGCAGCAGTTTGCCTCCCCCGGCGCCGCGCGAGGATGTCTTTGGTCCGCTGCGGGCGGTGACGCAGCAGATGTGGCCTGGGATTCCGGTGATCCCGGTGATGAGCGCGGGCGCGAGCGACTCGATCTACACGATGCAGGCGGGGCTGCCGAGCTATGGCGTCGGCGGCCTGGGGATCGACTTCGATGACGACCGGGCGCATGGGCGGGATGAGCGTATTCGGGTGGAGGCGTTTTACGAGAGCGTGGAGTTCTATTACCTGTATCTGAAGGCGTTGGAGTAGGACGCTAGCGCGGAAGAGCTGCCTGAGAAATATCGGACGGCGTTCGATTTTCGTTGCAGGTTTTGGGGCGCTCTTGGAGAATGGCCCAACCATGGGTAACTATCCGTCTTACTACGCCTATCCGTCGACGCCCCCGCTGGTGCGCGTCTTGCCGAACCCTCCGCGGTTGCACTGGGGCTGGGTTCTGGCTTTGCATCTGCTTACTCGCGGTTTGTTCGGTGCCGTGTGGCTTCTGGTGCAGGCGAATTGGGTGCGCAAGGTTCGCGGGAGCAGCAAGGCCTTCGTATGGTCCATCGTGAATCTTGCGGTCTGGCCGGTCGTGATCTTTGCGGGTGCGGTGATCGGCGTTGCGACTACGCTGCTGCACGTCGACCCGACGGAGAGTAGCGCGATGCTTGCGACCTTCGGTGTTCTGGTCTTCCTCGCGGTCCTGATCCTGAACCTGGGCACAATCTTTACCCTGCGCAGCGAACTGGAGGAGTTGCCGGTCGGACTTTCCCTGGGGGCGATTATGACGTTCTTCTTTGGGCCGATTTACTTCCAGTATCACCTGCACACCTTCTCGTTCGACCAGGTGAACACCACACCGGGGTATTCGCTCGGGCTGAACGCGGCGCCGTTGGTGGTGCCGGTGGAGCAGGACAAATCCCTTTAGCGCGCCCAGAGAAACTGCATGCAACGAAGAAGCGGCAGCCATTGGCTGCCGCTTCTTCGTTGCTACAAGGATCACGATCTCGCTAGGTCTTCATACCCATGGGGGCGGTGTTTCCTGTGGGCGCCTCGCCTGGTTTGGCTGGGGCGTACTTGGAGGCGCACTTCGCCTGGAGCTGGGTGGCGTGGAAGGTGCCATCGCGGCCGAAGGTGCCGATGGCGAGTGCCTGGGCGTCGTCCTTGAAGGTGTCGGGCGGCGGCTCGGAGCCTACATAGGAGACCTTGACGGTCTTGCCCTGCTCGATGAGGGTGAACTCAGCGTTGGGTCCGTTGCGCTGGATGGTGCCGGGCTCGACGTTGCCGGCCACGCGCAGGTTCTTGGAGTAGGCGCCCGAGCCCATCGCCTGAAGTTCGGAGATGGTGACGTAGTAGCTCTTGGTGTCCCGGGCTCCGGAGACGGCGAGCCAGGCGACGGTGCAGAAGATCACCGCGGCGGCGATGAGGAACTTGACGGGGGACTGTCGCTTTGTCGCTAGGTTTGGCACGTGATCAGTGTATCGTGGCGCGGAATTGAAGCGGTGACGAGTGTCACGGGTGTGGGGCGGTGATCGGCCCGAAAAGGGGCCGGGTGTTGGTCGTTCGTTGTTGGGTGTTGGGAGAGGCTCAGGGCCCACGCTCCCAACAACGAACATCCAACACCTAACAACCTTGTTTACTTGAAATCCACGTACAGGGTGCGGCGTTCTTTGGTGGACTGCTGGGCCAGCTCCAGCAGGCGGACGGTGCGGTAGCCGTCTTCGGTGGGCACGGCGAGGGGTTTGCCGTCGGCGATGGCGTCGCGGACGGAGACGTAGAAGTTGCGATAGTCGCCGGTGACGGAGGGGTAGGGCTTCTTCTCCAGCTGGACGGGCTCCTTGCGCTCGGTGGCGAGGGTGAGGGTGCCCCAGGCGGATTCGGGCTCCGGGAGCCAGGGCTCAGACGAGCCGACCTGCGGCGGGACTGCGCCGAGGTTCAGCAGGGCGTTTTCCTGCGGGTCGAGGCCGTACTTGGTCCAGCTGCCGTGGGTGCCGTGTACGCGGAAGCGGGGTGCGGCGTCGGCGGCCAGCATGGTGGCGTGGCAGATGAAGCGGACGGGTTTACCGGGCCAGAAGGGTGTGGAGTCGTACTCGAAGGTGATGTCGACGGCGTCGTTGATGTCGGTCTGGTCGCGGTCCTCGCGGACGGAGCCAGTGACGCGCGCAGGGGCTCCGAAGAGGGCGAGCGCCTGGTCGACGAGGTGCGGGCCCAGGTCGAAGAGGATGCCGCTGGTGGGGCTGGCGGCTTCCTTCCAGGTATTGGGGCGCTGGATGGGGCGGAAGCGGTCGTAGCTGGAGAAGACCTCGACGATGCGGCCGAGGTGGCCTTCGTCGAGGATCTTGCGGAGGGTGAGGAAGTCGGCGTCCCAACGGCGATTGTGGAAGGGCGCGAGGACGAGGCCCTTGGCTTTGGCCAGGTCGATCAGTTCGCGTGCCTCTGCGCTGGACGAGGCGAAGGGCTTGTCGATGACGACGTGCTTGCCGGCCTCGAGGGCGGCTTTGGCCATCGCGTAGTGGGTATCGTTGGGCAGGCCGACGACGATAAGGTCGATGTTCGGGTCGGCAAAGGCCTCCTCGGCGGACTTGAGGATGCGGGCGTTCGGATAGCGCTCACGGGCGGTGTCGCCGGTGCGCTGGACGATGACGGAAAGCTCGAGACCGGGGACGGCGCTGACGAAGGGGCAGTGGAAGACCTTCCCGGCGAGGCCGTAGCCGAGGACAGCGGTATTGATGCTCATGGCTGTGCGAATGCTCATGGCAGACATGGTACTCGCAACCTGTCATGCAGGTCACCGGAGGCTTTGCACTGTTTCAGGGGCAATGGCACGCCCCAAAGGTGTGGAATTTGAGAGGAACTTTTGCATACCTGCGGGTTTCGTCCGCATCTGTATTTGAGACAGAGAAAAATAGTCGCGCTTCGCGGCGGGACTCGCCGGTTCCCCGGCGGATTCGCAGGGTTCCTGCGGGTGGCTTCTCGGGATGACGATTTAGCATGGTGGTTATGGTCAAAGACAGCAAGAGTGCGCGCCATGTGGCGGCGGCCGTTCTGCTCGCGGCATGCCTCACGGCAACGGCGCAGGGTCCCGGCTCGAGCAGCCCGGGATCGGCGGGACAACCGCCAGCGGGCGGAATCACGAGCTCCGATCAGAACCTCGGACTCGTGGTGGGAGCGACGCAGCAGCTTAGCGCTCCCGGCCCATCGACGAGCCCCCAGGGAACGACGACGAGCGTGCAGGATCCCAGCTATCGCGGCAGTATCGTTCGCGACAAGGCGACCGATGGCGTCATTCAGCTGACGCTGGACGATGCGCTGCAGCGCGGTCTGCGCAACAACCTTGGACTGATCCTGCAAACCTCCAGCGTGATGTCCGCGAACGGCAGCCGCCTGCAGGACCTGCAGAAGCTTCTGCCGACTGTGACGGGCGCAGCAGCGATCCAGGTGCAGCAGCTGGACCTGGCTGCCTATGGCCTCAAGTTTCCGGGGATCAACCCGATCGTAGGACCGTTCCAGACGGTCGACTTCCGGGCGTATCTCTCGCAGAACCTGGTGAACCTGCAGGCCTTCGAGAACTACATCGCGTCCAGGCACAACTTTGAAGCAGCGAAGCTGACCGCACAGGATGCCCGGGACCTGGTGGTCCTGACCGTGGGCAATGCGTACCTGCTGTGCATCGCGGACGCAGCGCGGATTACGGCTGTGAAGGCTGAGATGGCGGAGTCGAAGGTCTCTCTGGATCAGGCGACGGCCAATCACGATGCCGGGACGAGCCCCCGGCTCGATGTGCTGCGCGCGCAGGTGGACTACCAGAGCGAAGAGCAGCAGCTTATCTCCTCGACCAACCAGCTCGACAAGGACAAGATCGCCCTGGCCCGCGCCATCGGCCTTCCGATGGAGCAGAAGTTCGAGCTGAGCAACGATGTTCCGTTCGCGGCGCTCGATACGCCCGATCCCAATGTGGCCTACCAGGCTGCGCTGAAGGCTCGCAAGGATCTGGCGGCAGCTGCGGAGACGCTGAAGGGCGCCGAGGCCAGCCGCAAGGCTGCGTTCTACGAGCAGATGCCTTCCGTGGACGTCGCTGCGAACTATGGCGATCTGGGACAGACCCCCGGCCATTCGCACGGCACCTATACGGCGACCGGAGAGGTGACCGCCCCGATTCTGCAGATCGCGAAGACGCACGGCGACGAGCAGGTAGCGCGGGCGCAGGTGGACCAGGCCAGGGCGAAGCTCTCGGACCAGCAGCAGCAGGTGAACGCGGACGTCCGGGACGCGATTCTGGATATCCAGACCGCGGCCAAGCTGGTGGAAGCGGCAAAGAGCAACGTCGATCTCGCGCACGAAGCGTTGAGTGAAGCGCAGCAGAGGTTCAAAGCCGGTGTGGCGGACAGCCTGCCGGTCTCGCAGGCGTTGGCTACGGAAGAACAGGCCAACGATCAGTACATCAGTGCGCTGTACCAGCACAATATTGCGAAGCTTGGTCTGGCGCGTGCGCTGGGTGTAGCTGCGAGCGATTCGAAGACTTATCTCGGAGGGAAGTAGAGTGGCGAACGAAGATCAGAACAAGCAGGGCGCGCCGGCAGACAACGGAGCCGAGGAAGCGCCGAAGAACAACGGCCGCCGCCGGATCATCCTCATCCTGGTGGTCCTGGTGCTCGTCGTTGGTGGATTCTTCTACTGGATGCACTCGCGCCAGTTTGAAGACACGGACGACGCCCAGGTGGACGGCAACCTGTACCAGGTGAGCTCGCGTGTCTCCGGCCAGGTGATCAACGTGTATGTCGAGGACGAGAAGTTCGTCCACAAGGGCGACCCGATTGCCGACATCGACCCGCGCGACTACCAGGTGGCTCTTGAGCAGGCGCAGGCGAACCTCGTCAACGCGCAGGCCGAGTACGAGGAGGCCGTTGCCAACGTGCCGATCACCAGCGTGAACGTTCGCACGAACATCACGACGGCCGGCCAGGATGTGAGCGGAGCGCAGGCCTCGGTTTCGCAGGCTGAAGCTCAGGCGCAGGCCGCGATCGCCCGGGTGCAGGCTGCCAAGGCGAACGCCCTCAAGGCGCAGCTGGACGTTGACCGCTATACGCCGCTGGTGAAGAACGATGTCATCTCCAAGCAGCAGTACGACGCTGCCGTGGCCACGGCTACCGCCGATCAGGCTTCGCTGGAGGAGGCTGAGCGCAATGTTCGCGCCCAGCAGGACATGGTGCACCAGGCGCAGCAGAAGCTGGCGGACTCGCGTTCGCAGGCCCAGCAGAACGCCTTGAATGGCCCCAAGCAGAACCAGGTGCAGCAGGCTCGTGCAGCGGCTGCCCTTGCCTCGGTGAAGCAGTCGCAGGCGAAGGTGGACCAGGCGCAGCTGAACCTGAGCTACTGCAAGATCGTGGCCCCGACGGACGGCATCGTGAGCAAGAAGAACGTCGTCGTGGGCAACAACCTCTCGGTAGGCCAGGATCTCCTGACGCTGGTTCCGCTGACCGATCTGTGGGTGACCGCGAACTTCAAGGAGACCCAGCTGGATCACATGCAGAAGGACCAGAAGGTTGAGCTGGCGATCGATGCGCTCGGCGGACGCAAGTTCACCGGCACGATTACGCAGATCGGCGGCGCAACCGGCTCGAAGCTGAGCCTCTTCCCGCCCGAGAACGCGACCGGCAACTATGTGAAGGTCGTGCAGCGTATCCCGGTCCGCATCGACTTCACCAACCTGAAGGACGAAAACAAGGACTACGCCCTGCGTCCCGGCATGAGTGTAACGCCGACCGTCAAGGTCCGGTAGCTTCAAGCTGCTATTGCGGCGCCACGCGGGAGGCCTTCGGGCCTCCCGCCGGCTTTTGCAGGCGATTGTCAGGAGTGCGGCTCTCGAGTGGTCGAAGTCTGTTTCCGGTCCGGAACGTAACCTTTACGATGTCTGTTAACAATTCTTCTCGACAATTAACAGTCGGACCGTCATAAGCTCTGTCATACACTCGAGCGCTGCGCGTCCGCAGAACAGTCTGCAACGCTGGCTGCGTTCGAAACATCTATTCCTCACAGGATCTTCCACGGGTTTTCAGCGGTCCAGGGCGAAATTCCCCTCTACCGCAGCGAAAGGGCTACAACGCTATGCCATCTCTGCTCCATCTTCTGGTCGGACACACCTACATGGTGCTGTTCGTCTGGGTGCTGGTCGAGCAGGGAGGTGTGCCTGTTCCCAGCGCTCCCGTGATGCTTGCGGTTGGAACCATGAGCGCCGCTCATAAGCTGCATGTGGCGTATGCCCTCCCACTGGTTCTATTTGCGTGCATGATCGCCGACATCTCGTGGTACTACCTGGGCAAGCGCTTTGGCGGCAGGGTGCTGAACCTGCTGTGCAAGTTCTCGCTCGAGGCGGCGACCTGCGTCGAGAAGACCCAGGGAACCGTGGTCCGGCGCGGTGCGATCACGCTGTTGTTCTCGAAGTGGGTGCCGGGGCTGAACACGGTCGCCGCGCCTATCGCCGGGCAGGCGGGCATTCCGTTCGGCGAGTTCGTGATCTACGACATGGCCGGTACGCTGGCCTGGGCTTCGGTGTGGCTGTTTGCGGGGCGTTTCTTCGGCGACGTCGCCAAGCGTTCGCACGAGTTCTTCGCGACCCTCGGACACCTCGGTGTGCTGCTCGTTGTGCTGATGGCGCTGGGTGTGGTCGTCTACCGGTTCATGAAGCGCCGCCAGTTCGTCACCGAACTTCGCGGCCTGCGGCTTGAGCCTGCCCAGCTGATGGCGATGATCGGCGATGCCGAGCGCGAGGGCCAGGAGCCCCCGTTCATCGTGGACCTTCGCCATCCGCTGGACGTGCTGACCGAGCCTCTGGTCCTACCGGGAGCGCTGCGCATCGGGCCGGACGAGCTGCGGCAGCGGCATGAGCTGATCCCGCGCGATCGTGACATCATTCTGTACTGCACCTGCCCCAGCGAGGAGACCAGCGCCAAGGTGGCGATGGATCTCCGTCGCATGGGAGTGCGCCGGGTTCGTCCGCTGCGCGGCGGGTTGCAGGGCTGGCGTGACGCGGGCTTCCCGGTCGATGGCGTGGGCGTCATCTAGAACGGCGTCGCTGGCCGTCCTCAGCTTCCCATCCTGAAGTTCACCGTGATGGTCGTCTGTACCTCCGTGGGCGCTCCATTGAGCAGGTACGGCTTGTAGCGGGCGCTGCGCACGGCTTCGAGCGCTGCGGCCTGCAGGATCGCGGGGCCGCTGATGGCGTGGGCGCTCTCGATGCGTCCGCTGGTGGAGATGACGGCTTCGATGACGACTGTGCCCTCCGTGCGAGTCGCCTTGGCGATGCTGGGGTAGACCGGCACGATGGGCGCGAGAAGCATGCCGGCGATCACGCCGCCCGAGATCGCGATACGATCAGAGCGCGCTGCGGGGGCAGGACGCACGCTGACGCTGGATCCCGCCGGAGACGAAGCCCACACCGCGGGGCCAGAGGTGGCCGCCATCACTGTGCCGGTTGTTGGTAGCAGCGGAGACGCGTCTACCGGTGAGCTGGTGAGGTTGCGGATGAAGTTGCTGATGCGGGACTGTGGGGCCGCCGTCGGTGCAGTTGGACCTGCGCTCGGTGCGGCCTGCTGCATGCGAACGTGCGGCGGCGGTGGGGTGGGCTTTGGGAGCGCTGGGGCTGTGAGCGTCATCTGCGGAGCGTGCAGCGGAAGCACCTCGGGATGAAGGATGGGGATGCTGAGCAGCGCTGCGGCAAGAGAGGCTTGCACGGCGATGGCGGTGTAGACGGGTTTGCGGCTGCGGGTGCGCAGCATCGCGGTGGACTCGACCAGGGACTGCTCGAACATGATGCACCTCGAATCAGGTTGGGACCTGAAGATCGTTGGCGCATCCGGCAGGAGTCGAGCCAGCAGGAATGCGTGTGCTGGCATAGACACCGGATCGGCTCAAAGTGTTCCGCGATGCAGGGTGAGCAGGGCGATTCATGCGTCGTCGCCCTGAGCTCATTGCGGCTCTATCGCGGGGCTGTAGAGGTATGAGGTCTTCAGGCTGTCAGGTGCGAGGTCTGCGGCGGCGTCTGAGGCGGCACAAAATCCCGTGACGGCATAGGGCTGCTCACGCGATGATGGAACGCACATGGCTTCTACTGCTTCCAATGCTCCTACGACTGCAACGATGGCGACGACTGTGAGCAAGCCGCAGCGCGTGCTCTCGGTCGACGTGCTGCGCGGGCTCACCATTGCGCTGATGATCCTGGTCAACGATCCGGGCGACTGGAAGCACGTCTTTATCCAGCTCGATCACGCGGAGTGGAACGGCCTCACGCTGACGGACCTGGTCTTCCCGACGTTTCTCTTCGTCGTGGGCGTGTCGATGGTCTTCTCGTTTACGGCACGGGTGGCGCGGGGTAACTGCCGGAAATCGCTGACGGGGCACGTGTGGGCGCGGTTCGCGAAGCTCGTGATCCTGGCGCTGGCGCTGAACTACTTCCCGCGCATGCACTGGCAGGGGATGCGGCTGTATGGGGTGATCATGCGGATTGCGCTGTGCTCGTTGATTGCGGGGATGGTGCTGGTCTTTACGCGCAACCCGAAGGTGCTTGCGGTCATCGTCATCGTGCTGCTGGTCGGTTACTGGGCGCTGCTGCGCTTCGTGCCGATCCCGGGTGTGGGTGTGCCGACGCATGGGTTTCCGATCAACGATGAGGTGAACAACCTCACGGCCTTCGTCGATCGTTGGGCGCTTGTCTGGCAGCACAAGCTCTTCTTTGGGGCGGGCGCGCTTTATCGGAAGACCAGCGACCCCGAGGGGCTGCTGAGCACGCTGCCGTCTGTCGCGACGACGCTGATTGGGGCGCTGATCGGCCTGCACTTCCGGCGTCCGGAGTGGCAGCAGGGAGAAGCGGCGCGGCTGCGCATGCGGGGGTATCTCTTCGGCTGGGGATTGATGCTGGTGCTCGCGGGTGGAATATGGAACAACGCGTTCCCCATGAACAAGAACCTGTGGACCTCGAGCTTCGTGCTGGTGACGGCCGCTGCGGCGATGATCGCGCTGGGCATCATGAGCCTCCTGGTCGACTACCGTTCGCAGCCGTGGCCGACGTGGCTGCGGGTGATCACGTGGCCGTGGCTGGTATTTGGATCGAACGCCATTGTGGCGTACACGAGCTCGGTGGTGCTGGTGAAGGCGCTGATCTACATCCACCACACGGGGCCGGACGGCAAGAGCGTGTCGCTGCTGAGCTGGCTGTACAAGACGGTGTTTGCAGCGCATGGAAGCACGGTGTGGACGTCCTTAGCGTGGGCCGTGTGCTTTGTTGCGGTGTGCTTCATTCCGAACTGGATTCTTTGGCGGAAGAAGATCTTCGTCAGGATGTAGATGCCGGCCCACGTGCATTTCTCTTCGCCCTTCGCTAGGCTCAAGGGTGAGGAAACAACGTGGCATACGAGAGTCTGCGGGAGTGGATCAAGGCGCTGGAGAAGGCGGGCGAGCTGGTCCGTGTGAAGGAAGAGGTCTCGCCGTACCTGGAGATGGCGGAGATCGCGGACCGGGCGGTGAAGTCGGGCAAGGGAACGGCGAAGGCTGGTGGGCCGGCGCTGCTGTTCGAGAACATCAAGGGCTATCCCGGAGCGCGGGCGCTGATGAACCAGTTTGGCTCGCTGGGCCGGATGGAGATGGCGCTGGAGACCGACTCGCTGGATGCGATTGCGGCGCGGATCCAGACGATGATCCAGCCGGTGGCCCCGACGAGCCTGATGGACAAGCTGAAGATGCTGCCCAAGCTGGCGGAGATCGGCAACGTGTTTCCGAAGATCGTGAGCGCGAAGGATGCACCGTGCAAGGAGGTGATCCTGCGCGGCGAGCAGATCGACCTACTGAAGTTTCCGGTGGTGACGACGTGGCCTGAAGATGGGGGGCCGTTTATCACGCTGCCCAACGTGATCTCGAAGGACCCCAACAGCGGCAAGCGCAACGTCGGCATGTACCGGATGCAGGTGTATGACGGGAAGACGACGGGCATGCACTGGCAGCGGCAGAAGAACGGCGCGGAGCATCTGCGCGAGCGGTTGCGGAAGGCCGCAGGCAGCGCGTCGGGCGCGGTGGATCTGATGGCGCTGACGGCGGGAGGCACGGTGTCGGCTGCCTCACCCACATCTGAAAAGCGAGATGCGGGGCACCCGGGTTCATCGATCCCTGAGCATGTTGCCACGAAGATTCGCGGGCAGCGGATGGATGTTGCCGTGGCGATTGGCACGGACCCAAGCATTTGCTTTTCGGCGATCGTGCCGGCGCCGCCGGAGGTGGAGGAGTTTCTGATCGCTGGCTTCCTGCGCGGCAAGCCGGTGGAGCTGGTGAAGTGCGAGACGGTGGATCTTGAGGTGCCGGCGACGGCGGAGATCGTGCTTGAAGGCTACGTCGATATCGGCGAGCTACGCACGGAAGGACCATTCGGCGACCACACGGGCTTCTACACGATGCAGGACGAGTACCCGGTCTTCCACATCACGTGCATCACGCATCGCAAGGACCCGATCTACGCGGCGACCATTGTGGGCAAGCCGCCGATGGAAGACACGTACATGGGCAAGGCGGTGGAGCGGATCTTTCTGCCGCTGATGAAGTTGACGATTCCGGAGATCGTGGACATCAACATTCCGCCGGAGGGCGCGTTCCACAACCTGATGATCGTGAGCATTCGCAAGAGTTATGCGGGGCAGGCGCGCAAGGTGATGAACGCGATCTGGTCGCTGGGCGGAGCGATGTTTACCAAGATCATCGTGGTGCTGGACGAGGACTGCGATGTGCATGACCTCGGCGAGGTGGTGCTGCGGACGACGAACAACATCGATCCGGAGCGAGATATCGAGTTCACGCTGGGGCCGATTGATTCGCTGGACCACTCGTCACGGCTGCCGAACTTCGGGTCGAAGATGGGGATTGATGCGACGCGCAAGTGGGCGGCGGAGGGATTCACGCGGCCATGGCCTTCGATGATGGAGATGCCGGATGAGGTGAAGGCTCGGGTGAGTCGGCTGTGCGAGAAGCTGGGGTTCTAGGTCCTGAGGCATGAACCTCCGGGGGCTTCCAAGGCCACCGGGCGATATACTTACAGAGGCGCGCTTTGCGCACACTTTCTTTCGCAGGGAACACGCATTGGCACAGGCTGAGATTGGCATCATCGGGGGCAGCGGGCTTTACAACATGCCCGGGCTGACGGACGTTCATGAAGAGAAGATCAGCACGCCGTTTGGCGACCCCAGCGAGACGTTTGTGCTGGGCACGCTGGAGGGCCGCAAGGTGGCGTTCCTGGCGCGGCATGGCAAGGGGCATCGCATCCTGCCGACGGAGCTGAACTTTCGCGCGAACATCTATGCGATGAAGTCGCTGGGCGTGACGTCGATTCTTTCGGTATCGGCCGTGGGATCGTTGAAGGAAGAGCACAAGCCCACGGACTTTGTGATTCCGGATCAGTTCATTGATCGCACGTTTGCGCGTGAGTCGACGTTCTTTGGTGAGGGCGTTGTGGGCCATGTGGCGTTTGGCGATCCGGTGTGTCCGATCGTTGCCAAGGTATTTGCGGATGCGTGCGCGGAGGTGGGTGTCGTCGGCAAGCTGGGCGGGACGTACGTTTGCATGGAAGGGCCGCAGTTCTCCACGAAGGCGGAGTCGAAGCTGTATCGCTCGTGGGGTGCGGACATTATCGGCATGACGAACCTGCAGGAGGCCAAGCTGGCTCGCGAGGCGGAGATCAGCTACGCGACACTGGCGATGGTGACCGACTACGACTGCTGGCATGAGAGCCACGATGCGGTGACGGTTGACCAGGTCATCGCGGTGATGCACCAGAACTCGGAGAACGCGCAGAAGGTCGTGAAGGCGGCGGTGAAGCTGATGCCCGCTGACCTGAGTGCGAGCCCGGCGCAAACGGCGGCGAAGTTTGCGATCATGACGGATCGCAGTGTGATTCCGGCGGAGACGAAGGCGAAGCTGGAGCTGCTGTTTGGGAAGTACTGGTAACGGGCTAGCTGCTAGCCTCTAGCTTCTCGCTGCTAGCTTTGCTGTGGCCGTGCGGCGGCAGTATCTCCTCAATGATTGATCGGCAGATGACCGCGCGAGTCGCGGAGATTTTATGTTGCGAGGCGAGCTAGAAGCCAGAAGCGAATGGCTAGAAGCTGCTTCCAAAGGAAGATATGTCCATTCTTGTAGTAGGTTCGGTTGCGTTCGATTCGCTGGAGACTCCCAGCGGTAAGCGGGAGCGTGTGTTGGGCGGTGCGGCGACGCACTTTGCGCTGGCTGCGAGCTTCTTCACCAAGGTTCGTGTGGTTGGTGTGGTGGGCGATGACTTTCTTCCTGAGCATGAGGCTGTGCTCACGTCGAGGGGCATCGACACGACGGGCATCGAGCGGGCGGAGGGCAAGAGCTTCCATTGGAAGGGCGAGTACCTGCGCGACCTCAACGAGGCCGACACGCTGGCTACGGATCTGAATGTGTTCGGCAGCTTCGAGCCGAAGATTCCGGAGAGTTATAAGGACTCGGAGTATCTGTTCCTCGCGAACATCGATCCTGTGCTGCAGCTGCAGGTGCGCAAAGCCATGCCGAACGCGAAACTGGTCGCGGGCGACACCATGAACTACTGGATCAACGCGCATCGCGAAAACCTGCTGCCGGTGCTGCGTGAGCTCGACATCCTGATCATCAACGACAAGGAGTCGCGGCTGCTGACGGGCGAGGCCAATGGTCTCAAGGCCGCACAGGGCGTGCTGGATCTCGGGCCGAAGTCGCTGGTGGTGAAGTATGGCGAGCATGGCTCGGCTGCGTTCTTCACGCCGGAGGTCTTCCGCACGCGCGATTGCAGGAAGATGTTCCGCGCGCCGGCGACGCCGCTCGAAGAGGTCGTCGATCCGACGGGCGCTGGCGATTCGTTTGCGGGTGGGTTCTATGGCTATCTTGCTTCGCAAGGTGAGCTCACGGAAGAGGTCTTCCGCCGGGCGATGTTCTATGGCTGCGTGTGCGGCTCGCTGAACGTGCAGGACTTCGGCACGGAGCGGATGCAGCGCACGACGCGCGCGGAGATCGATGAGCAGGTGCAGAAGCTGATCGAGTTGACGCACCTGTAGTAGGGCAGCGGCTTCGCCGTTAGCGCTTCGCGTTAGCAAAAGAGTCGAAGATCGATGGTGTTTCGGGTTGACTTTGGGAATGGCTGAGAAGAGCGCAAAGACGGAGACGAGGTTGGAGCGCAGTCCTAGGCGCGTGCGTATGATCGAGCGTGCAATGGGGGCCGACCCCAAAGGGGTTGCTGCGGAGCCTCTGTTTGGCGGCGATCCCGAGGTCGTGCGTCCCGTGGGGCGTGGCGAGACGTTTCCTCTGTTCGCACTCGGCGTGATTTTTGCTTTCGCTTCGCTTGCGGTCTGCTATCACCGTGGCTTCGTGCTGCTTTATGGCGATGCTGTGGCGCACTTGGCCATCGCGCGCCGCATCTTCGATGCTCGCTATCCGGGGCTCGCGCAGCTTGGTGGGGTGTGGCTGCCGCTGCCGCATCTGCTGATGGTGCCCTTCGTCCGCGACATGACGATGTGGCAGACGGGCCTTGCGGGCGCGCCGATGTCGATGCTGAGCTATGCCGCGAGCGTTGCGGGCATCTGGCGGCTGGCACGGCGGTTGATGCGTCAGCGCTGGGCGTTGGTGGCGACGGCGTTCTACGCGCTGAATCCGAACCTGCTGTATCTCGCGACGACAGCGATGACCGAGGCGGTCTTCCTCGCGCTGTTCGTGTGGACCATCGTGGCGACGATGGAAGGCATTGCAGCGATGCGCGCGAACGTGCCGGTGGTGGCGCGGGCCCGCATGATGCTCGCAGGCTTCCTCATCATGGGGCAGGTGTTCACGCGGTACGACGGCTGGATCTTCGGGGCTGCGGTGTGGTGCTGCTTTGCATATGCGTGGTGGAACAGTGTGCCGGAGATGAAGGCGCGGCTGCGGACGTGGTTTGTGGTCTTCACCATCATCGTGGCTGCGGGGCCGCTGCTCTGGTTCTGGTACAACCACCACTTTGCGGGCGACTGGCTGGACTTCATGCGCGGGCCGTACTCGGCCAAGCAGATTGAGCGCAGGACGGCGCCTCCGGGGCAGCACTATCGCGGGTGGCACAATCCGGCGTGGGCTCTGTTGTTTTACACGCGGACGGCACAGATCGATGCGGCGGCGTGGGAGATGGGCTTCGTGGCGATGTACGCGTCGCTGTGGGCGATGTGGGTCAGCCTGAAGGCCAAGGGCTCAGGGTCTAGGGGCCAGGGCTCAGGGCTCAGGGTCCAGAATGCGGAGAGCATGCAACCCCTGCGTTCCGACGTGAAGCTGGGTCTGCTGTTGTGGGTGCCGCTGCCGTTCTATGTGTACTCGGTGGCGTATGGTTCGGTGCCGATCTTCATTCCGCAGCTGTGGCCGCATGCGTATTACAACGCTCGCTATGGCATGGAGATGCTACCGGTGCTCGCGATCTATACGGCGCTTGCAGCAGAGATGCTGGAGCAGTGGCTGCGTGGCCGGTCGGATGCCTGGGCGGTGACCTCTGCGAAGCTGTGGCCGAAGGTGGCGCTGGCGCTGTGTGCGCTCAACTGCGTGGGCATGATGGTGCGTACCCCACTCGTGCTGAAGGAAGCGATGGTCAACGCGCGTACGCGCATGGCGCTGGAAAAGGCGCTGGCCTTCGAGATGGAGACGCTGCCGTACGATGAGCCGGTCATGATGTCCACGACGGATCACGTGGGCGCGGTGCAGGTGGCAGGTCGCGACCTCAAGAGCATGATCAGCGAAGGCGACGAGCAGAGCTGGGAGTGGGGACTTGCCGATCCGGCGAAGTACGCTGCGTTCGTGATCGCCATCGGAAACGATCGCGTGGCGCAGGCGGTGAAGGAGCATCCGCAGGGGCTGACGGAGATCAGCGTGGTGTGCACCAGCGGCCAGCCGTGCGCGAAGGTCTACCAGTCGACCACGTGGAAGCCTGCCGGGCACTGATGTTGTAGAACGGGCTGCGGCGGCATCGATGATGTCGTAGCGGTGGCGTCGATGGTATGGAAACCAGGCGAAAACGCGTCTGCGAGGGCCTGCATCACAGTACAGGAACGCAGAGGGCCCGGAGTTCCATCGGAGCTCCGGACGAAGGAAAACAGACAACCGAGATCGATGCAGGGGAGCCACGACGCTGCCTCCATGATGTTCCGCGCGCGCTAATGGCAGCGGACGATCTCGATGCTCGATCAACGGGCCACGCGATGACGGGCCAGGGAGTAGTTCCATGGGAGTCTTTACACCGGATGTGCATACGCTGCGGGAGCTCTACAAAGCAGAGCTGGAGCGCGCGCTGAATATGGAGAAGCAGATCGCGGAGAAGGGCCTGCCAGCGATGATCAAGGCGGCGACGAGTTCGGAGTTGTCGTCCGCGTTTCAGTCCCACCTGCAGGAGACGCAGGCGCAGATTCAGCGTCTGGAGCGGATCCTCGACGAGGTCGAAGGTGAGGCGAACGAGGGCAAGTGCAAGGTGATCTCTCAGCTGATCTCGAGCGCCTACTCGGAGGTTGGCGACGCGACGGACCCGATGCTGCGCGACGTGGTGCTGATCGCCGCGGGAAACCAGGTGGAGCATCACGAGATCGCCGTCTACGGCACGCTGCGGACCTGGGCCGAGGTGCTGGGCGAGCGGGAGCACGCCGAGGTACTCGAGCGGACGCTGGAGGAAGAGAAAGCGGCTGACGCGAAGCTGACGGCGCTGGCGAGCCAGATCAACGTAGAGGTCCCGGTGGCCTGACGCGCCGGGTTCCTGGCAATGCCGATGGCCTGCACCCCACCCGGGTGCAGGCCATTTTCGTCTCCGTGCGGGAGAGGCAGGACATTCAAGAACCTCTGCGGACACCTTCATCCACCGCACAGGGCGCGGTATGCTGGCTCGATGACTGCTCCGTGTCCGGTGGACCCGACGACCGCTCCGCACAGCCTGCTGATGCAGGCTGCGGGGGTGCGCATGCTCGTTGCCTGCGCGCTGGGGGGACTGATCGGGCTGGAGCGCGAGCGCCGCCACAAGGACTCTGGCCTGCGGACGAACATGCTCATCTGCATGGCTGCGGCGTTGTTCACGCTGATGAGCGAGGTGCTGGCGGGGGATTCGACGCCGAATAAGGGCCAGGTCGCGGCGAACATTGTGCAGGGCGTGGGCTTTCTGGGAGCGGGGCTGATCCTGCATGGCAAGAGCCGCATCCTGGGGCTGACGAGTGCCGCGACGGTGTTTGTGGTCGCGGCGATTGGCATGACGTGCGGTGCGGGCATGTACCTGGAGGCCGCGATTGCGACGGGGATCGTGCTGGTGGCGCTGACGCTGATCGGGACACTCGAGGTGAAGCTCGGCTGGAAGCGGTTTCCGATGCTGTACGAGGTGCGTGCGAATGTGGGCCAGGCACTGGGGCCGGAGCTTGTGGGACAAGCGCGTGCGGAGGCTCTTGCGGGGCAGATTGAATCGGCGCAGCACCGCATGTATACCGCGATTCTGGATGTGCTGGATCGCGCAGGGTTGAAGCTGGATGTGCTGAACCGCGACACGATTGCGGGGCTGGCGCGGATATCGTTCTGGGTGCTGGCCACGCGCGCGGAGCATGCAAAGATGCTGGCAGAGTTGCGCGCCAGCGATGACACCGACAAGGTGGTGACGTTTCAGGATGAGGAGTCGGAGTGAGTTTGATTTCGTTTGTGAAGGCGCATGCGCGCGGCAATGATTTCCTGGTGATCGAAGAGTCTGCAGTTGAGTCGGTGCTGGGGCACCGCCAGCATGCTGCCTTGGCGCGCAAGCTTTGCTCGCGCAATACCAGTATTGGCGCAGATGGCATCGAGTTTGTGGATCGTCGCGCGGATGGTTCGATCTTTCTGCGGCTGTTCAATGCGGATGGCAGCGAGGCCGAGCTGAGCGGCAACGGCACGCGTTGTGTGGCTGCCTGGCTGGCGCAGAGCGAGGGTATCCAGGAAGTGGATTTGGGCACCCATGGCGGTGTGCGGCGCTGCAAGCTGGTGCGTCGCGAAGGTGCGGAGTGGTGGATCGAGAGCGCAATGGGTGTGCCGCGCGTGATGCCTCGGACGATTGAGATCGCCGGTGTTGACGGGCCGATTGCGGGCGCGATGGTGAACGTGGGGAATCCGCACTTTGTGATCTTTCCGGAGGCGGAAGACTTCAGTTCCCACGGCATGACGTGGCAGCAGCTGGGCGCGAAGATTGCGGTGGATCCGCTCTTTCGCTTCGGCACCAACGTGGAGTTCGTGCGGGTGAAGAGTGCGGAGGAGATCGAGTTTCGCATCTTCGAGCGCGGATGTGGGCCGACGACTTCGAGCGGCACAGGTACGTGTGCTTCGAGTGCGGCGGCGATCAAGCTTCGCGGCGTCGCGCGTAAGCTCGGCGCGATTGCGGAGGGCGGTGGACAGAGTGTCGAATGGCCCAGCGATGATGCGGAGATGATGCTGACGGGTCCGGCGGAGATCATCTGTACTGGCGAGGCGGAGGTCCAGTTTGATCTCCTCTAGGCCCACGCTCAAGCGTGGAGGGCGCGTGGCGATTGTGTCGCCGGCGTCTTATGCGCAGCCGGAGCTGATCGATCGTGGAGTCGCGCGGCTGCGCGCGTTTGGTTATGAGCCGGTGGTGATGCCGAACGCTCGCGAGCGTGGACCCTTGTACTACGCGGGCACGGCGGAGCAGCGGGTGGCCGATCTGCATGCGGCGTATACGGACGAGAGCATTGGCGCCATTGTTTGCACGCGAGGCGGTTGGGGCTCTGCGGAGTTGTTGCCGCTGCTGGATCCGGAGATTGTTCGCACGAACCCGAAGCCGTTCATCGGGTATTCGGACCACACGTCGTTGCATGCTTGGATGTGGAACGAATGCGGCCTCCCTACAGTGTATGGAGCGATGGTGGCTTCGGACTGGGCGAAGGATGATGGTGTGGATGAGCCTACGTGGCTCACGGCGGTAGAAGGCGCTGCGCCGTGGAGCGTCGATGCCAGCGATGGGATTCGCGTACTGTGCGAGGGCGCTGCGGTGGAGGGGCGTCTGCTGGGCGGATGCCTTTCGATTTTGTGCGAGGCGCTTGGTACACCTTATGCGCTGCAGATCGAGGAGCCGTGCATCCTGTTCTGCGAAGACATTGGGACCAAGCCGTATAAGTGGGATCGCTTGCTGCAGCACTGGAAGTTTGCGGGGATGATGGAGAATGTGCGGGGCATCGTGCTGGGCGACATGAGCGCCAATGTTGAGCCGCAGGAGATGGCGCTGCTCGAAGGCGCATGTCTGCATGCGCTGCGGCATTTCGAGGGACCGATTACGATTGGGCTGAAGTGCGGGCATCTTGATCGGCAGAACCGTTCGACGCCGTTGGGTGCGTGGGTTGGGATGGATGGTGCGTCCTTGCGAGAAAAATAGTACGTTCGAGTTTCGAGTAACGGGCTGCGAGTCGCGAGTCAGACCCAGATTCCCCGTCAGCAAGCCTGGGGGAATGACAAAGAAGAAGAGCAAAGAAGAGTTAGAGAGACGATGGCGAAGCATGTACATCTGATTGGGATTTGCGGGACGGCGATGGCGTCGCTGGCCGGCATGCTGCAGGCGCGCGGCTGGCGCGTCACCGGTTCGGACACGGCGGCGTATCCTCCGATGAGCGATCAGCTGGCAGCGATGGGCATTACAGTGATGGAGCCATACAGCGAACGCAACCTCGACGAGCGGCCGGACCTGGTGGTGGTGGGCAACGCGATCTCGCGCGGCAACCCGGAGCTCGAGCGGGTGCTGGATGAGCGGATCGAGATGACGTCGATGGCGGCGTTGATCCACGACGAGTTTCTGGATGGGCGCGAGCGGCTGATCGTGTGTGGAACGCATGGGAAGACGACCACGACGAGCATGCTGGCGTGGATCTATGAGAGCGCTGCGCAGGGTGATGAGGTGTGGAAGCCATCGTTTCTCATCGGTGGTGTGGCGGAGAACTTCGGCACGAGCTTTCATGTGCAGGAGGGGACGCGCACGTTCATCCTCGAAGGCGATGAGTACGACACGGCCTTCTTCGACAAGGGCCCGAAGTTTCTACATTACTTTCCGGACGTCGCGATCCTCACGCATGTGGAGTTCGATCATGCCGACATCTACAAGGACCTCGATGCGGTGAAAATCGCGTTCAAGCGCATGGTGAATCTCATCCCGAGGCGCGGGCGGCTGGTGGCGTTCGATGGCAGCGAGAACGTGAGCGAGTGCTCGGCGAAGGCGTTTTGCAAGGTTGAGCGATATGGCTTCGGCGAGGGCAGTGAGTGGCGGATGACGGTGCTGACGCAGCACGGAAGCACGACGGCATGGACCCTGCTACGCAAGTCGGATGGAGCTTCGCTCGCACTCACGCTGCCCATGGCCGGGGAGCACAACGCGCTCAATGCGACGGCTGCTGCCGCGGTGGCGCTGGGGCAGGGGATTCCACCGGAGCGTGTCGCTGCGGCGCTGGCGAGCTTTCGCAGCGTGAAGCGGCGGCTGGAGGTGAAGGCCGAGGTGGGTGGCGTGACGATCATCGACGACTTTGCGCACCATCCGACGGCGATTCGCGAGACCCTACGTGCGTTGCGTGCGGCGTACAAGGGACGGCGTCTGATCGCGGTGCTGGAGCCGCGCTCGAACACGCTGCGCCGCAACGTCTTCGAGCAGGAGCTGGTGGACTCCCTTGCTCTGGCGGATGAGGTGGTGCTGGCTGCGGTGTTCAAGAGCGAGGCGATTCCAGAGCGTGAGCGCATGGAGCCGCAGCATGTGGTGGATGCGCTGAACCAGCGTGGCGTGCATGCGGTGCTCGCTGTGGATGCGGACGCCATCGTCGCAGAGCTCGCACCTCGAGCCAGGGCCGGCGATGTCGTGGCGATCCTCTCAAACGGCGGCTTTGGAGGCATCTACACAAAGCTGCCCGCGGAGATCACGAAACATCTCGCGTGATAGCGCGGTGGTCTCACGCACACCCGCCGCTTGAGAACGTTTTATCCTGAGTCTGTATGTTTGTGTCGTTGAGAATGCTGTTCGCCTTCTTACTGCTCGGCTTGCCTGGAGCAGTGATAGGGATTCCGTGGTCGCTGCTGCGCGGCAATACCACGATGATGTACGGGTGGGCGATGGCCACGATGCGTTTCGGGCTGTGGGCCGGTGGCGTGAAGGTACGCGTGAGTGGCCGCGAGCGCTTCCCCATCGGCGAGGCTGCCATTGTCGTGAGCAACCACATCTCGAACGTGGATCCGCCGGTGCTGCTGCCGCTGGTGCCGGGGCAGACGAGTGTCTTCCTCAAGGCAGAGCTGATGAAGATCCCTTTGCTTGGGCTGGTGATGAGGATGGGCAAGTTCGTGCCGGTGGCACGGGCAAAGTCTCGCGAAGAGGCGCGCACCAGTGTGGATGCGGCCTCGAAGGTCCTCGCGGGTGGCTATAACATCTTCCTTTTCCCTGAAGGCACGCGCTCGACTGATGGCAATATGCTCCCGTTCCGCAAAGGAGCGTTCTACCTTGCTGTGCAGTCCGGGGCGCCAATCGCGCCGATGATCGTGCGGGGTACCTCCGCGATGATGCCGAAGGGAACGCTGAAGTCGAAGTCCGGCAGGGCAGAGGTGGAGTTTCTTGAGCCGATTCGTCCCAGCGAAGGCGAGACGCCGGACGAGCTCGCGAAGAGAGTGCGGGCTGCGATGGAAGAGGCATTAAAGGCAGACGGCAGATAGTAGACAGTGGACAGGACGGGCGGCAGTTCTGACTGTCTACTGTCTCGTCTCTACTGTCTGTCTTTCTTACTTGACGATCGCGTTGTAGCCATCGCCGAGCAGCCGGTTTCGCATCGCGTCGGCATCCTTGCGCGTGTTGAAGGGGCCCACCTGGATGTGGATCAGCGGATCGGAGCTGTAGGTCCGGGACATCACGGTATAACCGCGGCTGCGCAACGCGGAGAGCAGAAGGTCTGCGTCCTCCTGGTGGGAGACGGCGGCGATCTGGACCATGAAGAAGCTGCCGGTTCCCGTAGGGCTGCTGGGCTCGGCGGCTTGCGGGGGAGCACTCACGGGAGGCTGTCGGACGATGGGTGCGGTCGTCGGAGCGGTAGCAGGAGAGGATGTTGCCGACGGCGACGAGGCTGGGACGTAGGTCGTGGTCTCGGTCCTCGCCTGAACTACCGAAGGAGCTGGTGCGGCAGGTGCTGCGGGTGAAGCCACAACCGAAGAGGACCCACCGCCTGCCGGCGATCCGGCGGCAGGTTTGAACGTGGTGAAGTTCGTCGACGGGGAAGCACTGCCACCCTCAGCCGCAGCTACGTCGGTTGAAGGGGGCTTGTGCCTTCCCACCGAATAGCCGAAGCCGAAGAAGAGCCCGCACAGCACCACGAGGCCAAAGAAGATGCCAAGGATAGCGGTGGTCGAGAGAGTCAGCTCGCGGTCACGCGGCGCTCCCAGGTCATCATCATCGTCAAGAAGGTGGCTCATGCAGAGGGCCCCGGCCCTGCCCGAAGGCTAGAACTTGAGGTAGAAGCCGACGGTGGGTTGCAAAGTGTAGGTGCGCTTCTGAAGCGTCAGGTAGTTGGCGTTGAAGTCCGGATCTTCGAAGAACAGTTGGCGGAAGCCGCCGCGGATGCCCAGGTATCCGTTGATGTCCTTCTGCAGGCCAGCCGAATAGTAGACCATCGGACGGGCTTCGGTCTGCTGACCCTGGCCGCCGTGTCCGGTCGGCTTGAACTCGAGGAAGCCGCCGCCGGCGCCGAAGAAGGGCCGCAGGCCGACGACGGTGAACAGAGGCTGTGCGACGTAGCCGAAGGTGTACTCGCTGGCGCGGGTCTGGACCTGGTTGGGAGCGACGCTGATGAAGTTCTCGGTGTAACGAGCGTAGCTGCCGTTGAACTCGAAGCCGACCCACGGGCGCTGCTGATAACGGATCGTCACGATCGCGCCGAGGGTGTTCGAGGTCTGCTGCTCCACGGTGGAACCGTAGTCAGGAGCTTCCGGCGGAATAATCGGGCCGGTAACGGTGTGGGTGAACATGCCGGCGCCGGAGACCCCGAGGTCGACCCGCGACATCACGCGGGAAAAGGACGACTGTGGTGTGCTGGCCTGAGCAAGAGAAGAAACGGGAACGCTGCAGGCGAGAGCGGCTGCACAGAACAGGAGGGAAGCTTTATGCATCAAGTCGAAATGGCTCCGAGGCGCGGACGCACCCGAGCCCTAGTCTAAACCCTTGTTCCGCCGGGCGCGTCGCGCAACCGTCGCAAGCAGGGCCAGACCGACGCCAAGGACGATCCCGCATGGGAGGGAGACGCTGCGATGCAGCGGTGGGTTAGCAGCCGGGGAGAAGAGAAACGTCAGACTGACGGCATAGATCGAAGCGGCCAGGGCCAGGCCCCGGTCCGGCAAAGTTCTCAGGAAGCCTGTAGTCAAGACGGCCAGTGCCGCCAGTGTGATCGCTGCGCCTGCCGGTTCGACGGGAAGGTGTGGGAGAGCCGCCAGCGACAGCAGCACGCAGGTCAGGCCGATGCTGCCTGGAATCACCAGGCCGGGGCGATTCAGCTCGACGGCGCCCAGCGCCACACCGCTGGTGAAGAGCAAGACGACGCCGTCAGGCGTGGTGGGTACCATGTGGGAAAGGACCAGGTGAGTTGTAGAGAACATCGCCGCGTCTACCGGACTAAGGAATCTGCTGGCCGCGCTGCTGCAGCGTCAGCTTCATTGCGAGGGCGGCGGAGTTCTGCGGCTCCAGTTGAAGCGCGTGCGTGACGTCGCTTGCGGCGGCGGAGAGCATATTGTCCGCGAGGTCTAGGCGGGCGAGCTCCAGAAATGCTGCCGCCGAGGGCTTGACCTTGAGGGCGGCGAGCGCCTCGAAGCGGGCCGAGACGGCGTCTCCACTTCGGTCGCGCAGGTTGGCGAGGCCGATGTGTGCGGACCAGGAGGCCGGGTCGGCTTCGAGGGCGCTCTGGAACTCACTCTCGGCCTCGGGAAGGAGGTTCTGGTTCAGGTAGCTGTTGCCAAGCTGCACATACTGCTCAGCGCGCTGTTGGGGAGGCAGCATGGCCAGCTGCAGGGCGCGCATCTGGTCGAGCTGGAACGCCGCCTGGCGGAAGCCGGTCTCCGAGTAGTCGCGGCGGACGCGTTCGACCGGGCTGAAGACCGTCTCCGGGATGCTGGAGAGCCTGGTTCCGGGGGCCGCGAGGCTGAGGCGCGCCCGGAGAGCTCCGGCTTCGTTGTCATTCTGCTTTAGCTTGAGCGCCGCGTCGGCCTCGCGGAGCGCCGCGGCGGTATCACCGCGACGGAAGAGGGAGACCGCGAGGTTGTAGTGGTAGTCCTCATCGCTGGGATCCGCGGTCGATGCCTGCTGGAAGAGAGCGACGGCATCCTTGCCCTGTCGGCTGCGGGCCACGGCCTGGTCGTTCACGACCTCGGGGAGAGACAGCTGGCCTGCGAGGGTGGCGAAGGCCTGTTCGGCGCCAGCGTAGTTGGCGGAGTTGAAGCGTGCCAGGCCGAGGTAGAAGTTGGCTTCCAGCGAAACCCGGCTGGAGCTCGGTACCTTGGCCAGCGAAGCGGCAGCAGCCGCGTAGTCGCGGTCGGTGTACTGCTGCTTGCCAAGGGCCAGAAGGGCGTCGGCGTAGGTGGGGACGAGATTCACGGCGGCGGTCAGACGCTGGATCCGCTCGGCCGGGGTCGGTGCGTTCGAGCCACGGATATAGTCCTCAAATGCCGCCAGGGGTACGTTTCCACCCGCGGTGATGAAGGTCTGCTCGGTGACATTGAAGTGGGGATCCATCACCCTGGCGACCTTCCAGGCGACAGCGTTCTCGGCGTCGAAGAGCCTGTTGAGCTCGGCGCCATCTTCCACGGGAGCGGATAGCTGCAGGCCATCGACCGAAAGTACGCGGGCCTGGATGGTGATCTGGCCATTGATGACGTTGAAGGTGCCGACGATCACGTAGTTTGCATCGAGCCGCTGTGCGATTCGGATCGTGCTCGCCCGCGACGGTCGGAAGTCGCCGGGAAGTCCCAGATGGTCATAGGCGTACGCCCGGTCATCGTGGGAGATGGTGAGGAAGCGGGCCGACTCGAGCCGCTTATCCAGCGTGTACGGAAAGCTGTCGCCGATCCAGTTGAGTGATGGATTGCCGGAGCGATTCTCGAACGGCAGTACCAGCACCACCCGGCCGCCGGGCGACTGCGCGCACACCGCCGCCGCGGACGTGAACATTGCCAGCGACAGGGCAGAACGGGCGACAAGCTTCCAGGAGGACCACATCGACACGATTATAGGCGGCGAGGATGGGCAGGTATCCGACTGAGCACCCCGAATCCACTGCAAAGGCGGGTGTCCAAACCTACACTGAGAAGCAGCGATGCAGATGACCCGGAAAAGAGAAGGCTGGCGCAGGTGGAGCGCGAGCGGCGTGCTCGCGGCCTCGTGCGCGATGACGCCTGCCGGGATTCTCGGCCAGCCTCCTGCCGCTGCGCATGCTCACCCGGATGCCTGGACGGCAGCGATTCGAGCGCGCCGCAGCTTCGAGGGTATGCCGCCCGGATCGCATCGTAAGCCGGGCTATGGGCACCTGATCCTCGCGTTCCAGGCGATCTACCACAACGATCCCGGCGGTCCACACGCGGCTGCCGCTGTCGCGCAGGTCGCCGAGCTCTTCGCCGAGGAAGGCCGCGAGTTCCACGACAAGCACGAGTTTGTTAACGCCGCCCGGCAGTATCAGTACCTCGCCAAGGCTTACCCTGGCGGAGACGAAGCTCCGGCAGCGCTTGGCCACGCCGCCGAGTATCTTGGGCCTGCGTTCGCGAACGATCCCCGGCAGGCAGCCCAGGTGCGGGCGGAGCTGGTGAACGACTACCCAGGCTCCCGCGAAGCCCGCGCGCTTCGCCACGATTCCTCGGCCAGCGTGCCTAATCCCCCGGTACCGGCCCCGGTGCCGCAAGCTCCCGCGCCTCAGGCGCCTGTCGAGCGCGTCGCCGAGCAGGATGCGCCGCCGCCCCCATCGCAGGTGCTGCACCACAAGGGTGGGTCGGATATTCCACTGGCGACCCTGACCAGCATCCGGCACTGGTCCACCTCGGACTACACGCGCGTCGCGATCGATCTGGGCGCGGACGTGGAGTATGAGGCGGCTCGCGTCGAAAGCCCGACCCGCATCTTCTTCGATCTCCACCACACGCATCTCGCTCCGGGGATCGAAGGCCACAACTTCAACGTCACGGACGATGGCTTCCTGACCCGCATCCGCGCCGCGCAGTACAACGCCGATACGGTCCGCGTGGTGCTGGACGTCCACCGGATCACGGACTTTTCGGCCTTTCTCCTGCCGAATCCCGATCGCCTCATCATCGATATCCACGGCCGTAAGCGGGATGCGCCGCCGGCTCCAGCGGCAGCCGGAGCGAGCGTCCCTCCGCCGATCACGCAGTCTCAGGTCACGCAGCCTCAGCCTGCTCAACGCGCAGATCTTGCCGGCTCCAGCCTTCCTCCCATGCCTGTGACGGACGGCAGCGAAGGTTTCGGCCTGCCGAGTGGCGGTTCCCGTGGGGCAGTCGCAAGGCCGCGAGTGGTGGTTGCCTCCGAGCCCACGGCGGCGCGGCCCGTACCCAACACCATCTCCACCAGCTCCAGCGCGACCAGCGCTGAGGTCGCGGCCGTCTCCAGCCAGCCCGGCAAGATGGAGGCGACCCGCCGCCCGACCTCGAAGCCCGTCGCGGCGAAGAGCTCCGTGCCGGACGCCGACGTGGAGCTGTCCGAACAGGCGGGACCGCACGTTGCGGGAAGGCCGACTGCCGCGCCGCCACCTGCGGCTGACGGCCAGACCTCGCTGATGCGGGCGCTGGGCCTCAAGATCGGCCGCATCGTCATTGACGCGGGGCACGGCGGTCACGACTCGGGCACGCTGGGCGCCGGTGGCATCGAAGAGAAGGATGTCGTGCTGGATGTTGCGTTGCGCCTGGGCAAGCTGCTGCACGACCGGCTCGGCACGGAGGTGGTCTACACCCGCGCGAGCGACACCTTCGTGCCGCTCGAAACACGCACCGCCATCGCGAACAAGGCGCAGGCCGATCTCTTCATCTCCATCCACGCCAACAGCTCCGCGGACAAAACCGTGCGCGGGGTCGAGGTCTACTACCTGAACTTCACCAACGATGCCGAGGCGATGCGGGTCGCGGCTCGCGAGAACGCGGTCTCGACGCAGAGCGTGCACCAGCTGAGCGAGCTGGTAGAGAAGATCGCCCTCAAGGACAAGGTCGAGGAGTCGCGCGACCTCGCGGCGGATGTCGACAGCTCGCTGTACGGTGGCTTGACCGACGGCAACGCCGGACTCAGGAATCGCGGTGTGAAGAAGGCGCCGTTCGTGGTGCTCATCGGAGCAAACATGCCGTCGATCCTGGCGGAGATCAGCTTCGTGACAAACAAGGCCGATGCCGCCGAACTCCGCAATCCTGCCTATCGTCAGCGCGTGGCGGAGAGCCTCTATCGCGGCGTGGCGCAGTATGCGGGCGCGGTGAACGGGGCGACGCCTGCACCGGCGTCGAAGAGCGCTCACCTCGAGCGTGCGAGCGCTCCGCGCTGAGGCATTGATCTGCATCTCTCCGGCCAAATTCCGCCAACCGCGGAGCCTCTGACGCGAAGCACTGCCCGCGAAGCGGCGAACGCGGGCGATAGCCTGCGCTGCACTCCGTGCTTACCTTCGGCTAGTTGGTGTAGTCTGCGCAATATGAGGCGGGTGTTGCGTTACGGCTGGGCGATAGCAATTGCAATGGGCTGGGCCCTGGGCTCCAACGCGCAGGGAACCGTGGCGATCAACGAGCCAAAGGCGCCGCTGCTGCCCGCGAGCTTCGGCGAGTGGACGACCTCGGCCGGAAGCCCGAGCGGAACCTCGAGCCTATCGCTGACGACTGTCAGCAAGGCGGCGCTTCAGGAGTGCGGGCCGCAACGTTCTGCGGTTCACGACTACATGCGCAATGGCAAGACGATCCACGTCGAAGCGATCGAGTTCAACGACCGCACTGGCGCAGAGAGCGCGTTCTCGCTCGTCGCGAAGCCCGACATGAAGCAGGGCAAGGCCATCGGCGATCTGGACTCCGTCGGCGAGGACGCTATCCTCTTTCGTGCCGACGCTTCGCTCGTACTGGTGACGCCTGCGACGGAAGCCGACCTGAAGACTTTCGCGCCACTCGTCGCAACGCTGCCCAAGGCCTACGGCAACACGGGAATTGCACCCCTGCTGCCTTCATTGGCGCCGAAGACGAACCTCGTTGCGGGCTCGCTGCGCTACGCCCTCGGTGCGAACACCTATGCGGCGCAGGGTGGTGTGATCCCCGCGCAGTCGCTGGAGTGGGACAAGAGCGCTGAAGCCATCACGGCCACCTACAGCGGCAAGGGTGGTCGCGAGACGCTCACCGTCGTCTCCTATCCCACGCCGGAGATCGCCTCGGCCGTCACGAAGCGTGTTCAGGCGCAGATGCCCGGATTGGGGCCACAGTTTACGAACGCGAAGGCGCGCCGCGAGCGCATCCTTATGGTCGTTGCCTCCGGTCCATGGACCGCTGACGACGCGCAGAAGCTCATCGACAGCGTGCACCTGCATGAGCAGCTCTCGGTGGATAAAGGCAGCCCGCCGCCGGACTTCAACGTCGAGGTCCACAAGACCGCGAGCCTGCTGGTCTCCATCACCATCTTCTCGGGTGCGCTGATGGTCGCCGCGCTGGTGCTCGCGATCTTCTTCGGCGGCGGCCGGGCGCTGGTCCGTGCTCTTCGCGGCAAGCCTCCGGCTGTCGAAGCGGAGTTCCTCAGCCTTCACCTCGATCCGCAGAACGCTCCGGCGAAGTTTCAGTCGGAGAAGTAGCGCCCGCGCTCGAGTCCCCGGGTTCGTCCGCATTGCCCTCGCGGAATTCTCCTTGCACGCGGGCTGCCGAAGCGCCGTTCGGCCTGGGTCATCTGACAGGATCGCGCCTGCCGGCGTTCTCCGGACTGCAACACGTTGTCCCGGCTCCCCACGAGGTGCCGTCGGAAGAAACGCTTCGAAACCCGGGGAAACCGGGGTAAATGTAGCTAAATCGCTGAAAACGGGGATGTTGCCCTTTCTCCGAAAACATCCTTGACAGCACCGGAGGTGAACCATACTCTTTGGTCAGAGAGTTCCGATGGCCTTGCCTCCGTTGGAACTGCCTCCCATAGAAAAGAAGCCGCCCTGTTGCCGGGCGGCTTCTTTGTTTGTGGAAAACACTCCCGCTGTGTGCAGAGCGTGTCCTTAACTCGGGCAGTCCTGAAATGGCCTCGTGAGTGTTTGTCGCGTATCGACGCGGTGTGAAAGCCTCCGGCGGGAACGTCGATAGACCGTCTGCAACAAGAACCAGTACCGCGGCGATCACAAGGGCGGACTGGGAAGCTTCGAGCAGCCCGGCCATAGAACGGGCGCCCGAACGTAACCGCGACCGCGTCGCGCAGGCCCAAAGCACGCCACACTTGGAGTTCTCCCATGCATGAAGTGATCGTTTCAATGTCCTGCCTGTTGATGGTCCTTGCTCCCTGCGCCGTTGTCCTGGCTTCGCGAGTCGAAGGCGGCCGCTAACCCCAGGAGATCTCTTCCCGGACATCTCTGCGCACTTGCGTAAGAGGGGCGAGCCTGTGCCACGCCTCGCTCTGGCAAGACCAACCTGCCGTCTTCACGGTGTCTTTCCAGCATTCCTCTCAACTGATATACCTGCCTGACAGGTTTGTGCTAGCTTGGCTGGCGACCCTTTCAGGAGGTTCTTCCGTGTTCCAGGTCCGTTCTGCCGCCTTTCTCTCGCTCTGGTTTGCCGCCGGGTCTGCACTTTCAGGCGCTGCCGCAGCGCAGGACACGCGCACCGTGACCGAGCCGGTGATCCCAGCAGCCTGCGTCAAGCTGGAAGCGCGCCTTCGGTCTACTCCTGATGGAAACGGTGGCGCTCTGCGCTCAGAGGACGAGTCAAAGCTCGACACCGAGCGCATCCAGAAGGCGCTCGACACCTGTGGTGCAGGGAAGGCCGTAGAGCTGGCTCTCGCCGTCCACGACCCGCACATCGCGACATCCGGCCCGCAGTACCCTGCCGCTGACGCCTTCCTGACGGGTCCGCTCGAACTTCGCGACGGTGTGACCCTGCTGATCGACAAGGGCGTCACGCTCTTTGCCTCCCGCGATCCGAAGGTCTTCGATGTGGCGAAGCCTGGCGACCCGATGAAGTGCGGCACACGGGAGCCTCGTCCGACCAGCTTTCCGACGTTCTCGGTCAACGCTGCGTCTCGTCCGCGCGGGGGGTGCCATTCGCTGATCACGGTGAACGCGAAGAATGCGGCCATCATGGGGCAGGGAACCATCGACGGCCGCGGCTACGCGAAGATGATCGGCCAGGAAGACAGCTGGTGGGAGCTCGCTCGCAAGTCGCAGCCCAACGACGACCTCTATTACTCGGTACGGATGATCGTCGCGAGCCACGCCGACGGCCTGATCCTCTACGGGATTCACCTGAACAACTCCATCAACTATCACGTGAGTGTGGGGCAGACCGACGGCTTCACCGCCTGGGGCGTGCACCTGCAGACCCCGGTGAACAAGAAGCTCATCGGCACGGACAACGATGCGCGCAACACGGACGGCATCGACCCGGGCACGAGCCAGAACATTACGATCACCAACAGCTTCATCGACAATGGCGACGACAACGTGGCGATCAAGCAGGGCGTCAGCCACATGAGCGTGGTGCACGACCATTTCTACTCCGGGCACGGCATGTCGATTGGCTCGGAGACGGTGCTGGGGCAGAGCTTCCTGGTGGTGCATGACATCACAGAGGACCACACGACCTCGGGCATCCGCATCAAGTCCAACGTGAAGCGCGGCGGCCCGGTGCATGACCTGATCTACAAGGGCATCTGCATGCGCGATGTGCCGATCCCCATCGCGATCTCGCCGTACTACACCAACCAGACCGTCGAGCCGTTTGAGGATCCGAAGTACACGGGGGACAAGGTGCCCGACTACAAGGCGATCACGCTTGAGGACATCTGGTCCACCACGCCGGGCGACGTGCTGATTGCGGGCCTTGAGGGCCACACCACCGAAGTGAAGTTGGACCACGTCTTCATCCACGGCATCCAGCCCACACAGGTGCATCTCGACTATGCGGCAATCACGGCGGGGCTGACGAATATCCCCCTGACGCCTGAGCTGACGAAGAACCACGTGACGGTGACAGGAGCGATCCACAACGACATGCTGCCGGCCGACCCGTGCCGGGACAAGTTCGTTCCATACCAGTAGATGTGAGGACTGGCGGCGTTTGTGGAACGCTGCGCGGCCGGATTTCCTCGTGCGCGGTTGGCGAGGGGCGCGAGGTTCGCTACAATGACAGAGGAGCAGGCCGACGTAGCTCAGTTGGTAGAGCAGCTGATTCGTAATCAGCAGGTCAACGGTTCAAGTCCGTTCGTCGGCTCCATAAAATCAACAACTTGCGATTCACTTGACGGCGCCCTGCTGTACAAGTGCTGTGCCGGCGATCCTGGTCTGCAGGACTCGCATCTCTCAGATTCCAGCCGTTGGAGAGACTCGTCCCGCCCTGGAAGATGATCTTGTCCCCTGCCTCGGTCGCAAGTATGCACAGAGCTTCGGTGACGCAGTGGTCCTTCTCGATGACTCCGGGACGGAGTGGCCGTTCGTGACGATGTTCTGCCGCGCGCTGGATAGCTTGGCCGAAACCCAGGCAGTATCGACATATAGACTTTGCGTCTGGTGTTTGATTTCCTGTGCTGTCCGCATAGGTGTGGGTCGATATGAGTTGAGCGATGCGCAGTGGCTCGGGGTCCACAGCGACGCAGCCGCTGGACTGTTTGTGGGACAAGGTCTTGGGCGACCTGGTGGCTAACCGCAGGAACCTGTATCTGATGATCGATTCGACCATCGTGCGCGCCCGCCAACGAGCTTGGCCTGCAGGTCGACTTCCTGGTCACCGGCGGGCAGGTCAACGACTGCACCCAGGCCATCTCTCTGCTCGGTTCGCCCAAGGCCGAGTGGGCGCTGGCCGACAAAGGCTACGACAGCCAGGCCACCGAAGCCGACAGGCTTAGGGATGTGGCTATCTTCCCTACCTGCCACTGCGGACGCCTGGGGCGGCGAGTGGCTGTGGCTGCATGATGTTCATGCTGAGCCGACGGCGTATCGTGGCGATCCGGAGCCTCAGACCATGTGTCGGCAGATAGCCTGTGACCGCCCCACCGTAGGTACGAGCCGGCCACTCAGGTACCGGCAACGAAAGTGATCGCGAACATCGCATCGCCCGAGATACTTCCAGAGGCGTAAACGGATAGCGGCGGGAAGCCAATCCGTCATAGCATCTGATCATCACTCAATGTCGATCGGCGAGTACAGCGACTCCGAACTTCGTAAGCGTCACGGACTTGGTAGTTCCGCCCAGCAGCACATCCGTCATAGCGTGCTCGGTTTGCACCACATGCGTCTCACTGGACGTATTTACCAGGATGTAGACAGTGTGATCGCCCGCGTAGCGAGGGTTGACTTCGACGCCTGCGGGCACCGGTCCAAAGGGCGCGACGACGCCGCTCATCGCGAGTAGCTTCTCAGCAAGTTTTTTCATGCCATCATCCCCCATCCAGACGCCGACATAGGTGATCGTTCCTGCGCCGACTTTGCGGGACACGATTGCCGGTTGTCCGTCGAGCCAGCCATTGCTCTTGCCATACCGAGCCCATACCGCTGTGTCGGGAGCATTCAAGCTGAGCTGCTCGGCCCACAGCTTGCTTTCGGCGGGACCAAAGCTCCCTTGCACGGGCACGAGATTAGACAGCGCATAGAACTGCACGACATCAGCGCCAAGCAGGTCCACCAGCGGTCCAGGCTGGTTCTGGGGCTGGAGTCCATTGTCATCGTCTTTCATCGCGGTGCGCTGGCCCAGAACAAGGTTGCCGCCACCCCTGACGTACGCCATCAGATTCTTAGCGGCTGCATCGCTCAGCACGTTGAGCCCTGGAGCGACGACCAGCTTGTAGTGGCTCAGATCGTTGGTCGGGGCGATGACGTCGACGGACTGCGCCAAATCCTTCAGGGGGCGGTAGTAGCTCACCAGCTCATCGACCGGGTCATAGTCCTTGTTGTGACGCTGCAGGTTGATCGCCCAGAAGCTGTCGTAAGTATGAAGGATGGCCACCTCGGAACGTGGTTCGGTTCCGGCTAGCGCCGGGCCGGCCTTTGCGAATTCTGCGCCCAGTTGAGCGATTTCGTCATACACGGGTACGGGCTTTCCGTTTGCTCCAACCAAGGTCCCGTGATATTCCTCTTGCCCGTTATGCGCGCTGCGCCACTGCCAGTATCCGATGGCGTCGGCTCCATGACCGATGTTGTGCCAGGCAACGGCACGAACCTCACCTTTTGCAAGTGCCTGATTGACGCCGCCCCAGTTTACAAACGCCGGTTGCGTCTCCATCACCCAGAAGTTGCGATCCTTGAAGCCGCGCTGCATATCGTCGTCGGCCCCGTTGCGCGCCAGATCGACTTCACCTTGCGGAAAGTAATCGTCGTAGGAGATGAAGTCCATGAGCTGTGCGACCGCACGGTGATCGTACGTCTGTTGTCCCCATCCAAGTACGTTCGTGGTCAGGAACTGGCGAGGGTCCGTCAACGGGCGCAGGGCATCGATCTCATTCTTCGCGTAGTTGCGCCACATGTCGGTGTCAAATCGACGCATGCTGAGCAGTAGTCCAGGGTTGCCCTTCCCAGCTTCGAGAGGGATCTGTGACCACGCAGAATACGTCTGGCTCCAGTATGTTGTCGCCCAGCGGCGATTGAGATTGTCCAAGGTGAGATAGCGGGCCTTCAGCCAATCCTGAAAGTCCTTCTTGGCGACGGCGTCATAGGATTCCGTGGTGAGTTCATTGTCTATCTGCCAGCCAATCACCGCCGGGTTGTGTCCATAGCGTTTGCCCATCTGCGCGGCGATGCCAGCACAAAGTTCGAGGTACTTCGGGCTCGCAAAGCTGAACTGCTGCCGATTGCCGTGCTGTTCCACGGAGCCGTCAGCATTCACACGCAACACTTGTGGATACTTCTGCGTCAGCCATGCCGGGGGAGCTGCCGTGGGTGTTCCCAGGACCACATAGATGTTATGCCGAGCGGCGGCCGCAATCGCGTGGTCCAGCCAGTCCCACTGATACTGATCTTCGGCGGGCTCCACGCTGCTCCAGGCAAATTCCGCCATCCGCACAAAGCGCACGTGTGCTTTCTCCATGAGCGCCAGATCCGCGTCCCACTGCGATTCCGGCCACTGCTCCGGATACCAGGCGACGCCGAGCCATATGGGTGGTTGCGGCTCGGTTACGGTCTGGGCGCGACAGCCAGCGCCAGTGACCGTGAGGCTTGCCGCTGTGAGTGTCACAAAGGCCCAACGAATGGTTCGACGCAATGGCTCGATCCTCACCTTTCCCACACTGCATCCATGACGCCGTAAGGCGGGACCACCGGTGCATTGGGAAATGTTGAAGAAACGATCTTCACTTCGTCTCGCTGCTGTGGCGAATTTTCTGCCTCGGGATTCATTGACCCTGTACTCCGCGTGTGGAAGGTCGCATGCACCGGTTTGCCGTCCATGACGACTTGGATCGTTTGCGGGACGCCGCTCTTATTGGTGAGCAAAAGATGATTGCTCCCGTCCGCTCCGCGAAAAGCCTGAGCGTAAATGGCGCTGATAGTCGCAGTCCCAGCAGATACACTGGCACCGCCTTTTACAACGGTGGGGAATACCGCATCGCTCGTTCCGATGACAGGATCCACTAACTGCATCTCCAGGCCGTACGGGGTGTAGTAGAAGCCGTAGTCCAGCCTGGTGGTGTCCACGGTTTCACCAGCTTTGGCAGCCGCCACCAGCTCGGCCGTATGATCGTTCGTCAACGCGATGGCATTGTCCCCGTTGCCCTGTCTGCCAACAAGGATGTGCATGCCGGCCTGGGTCACGTGGGGATCCGACGAGAACCGCAACATGAACTCCGCGAGGAAGACTGCGGCGTACTGCGTGCCCCGCATGGCGCCAATGCCGTACTCGCTGATCTCCATCTGCATGCCGGGTCCGAAGAGCTTGCCCACATCCTGGTCGACCCAGCGATTGGTCGTGTCGGCAAGAAATTCGTTGTAAAACGCCATCTTTGCGGCCACGTCGCCCGCATCCTTTGCGCCCGGGTAGGGGTGCCAATACAGTTCATCCCAATAGCGATTCTTGTAAGAGGCCATGCTTTCCAGCCATTCATTGTTGCGCTGAACATAGACGGCAACCTTGGCAGACGGTACTGCAGCCTTGATCGCCGCGGCGTACGGCTCTACAGACTTCAGATAGTCAGCCCCGGTTGGATAGAAATCCTTGAAGTAAAACGGTTCGTTGCCAAGTTCCCAGACGTCAACATGCAGCCCCTGCTTCTCGGCTTCGAGCGCGAGCGCAGCTGCGGACTCCGGTGTGTCGGTGAAGGTGTTGACGACGCCAATGGTGTGCGTGGCTTCCGATCCCGGCGACGTCGCAGAGCCCGTCCGAAGCGTCTTCAAGAGGCTGGCGTAGCCGTCAAGCGGGTTGCCGCCCTTGCCGCGGAGCACCTGGTCGGCGAACACGAATCGCTGGTAGAGTTCCACCTTTTCGTTCTTGAACTTCGCGATCCATTCGGGCCTCATCTGGCCTGTACGCCAGTCCCAGGCGTCATCCATGGTGCCGGCAGGGAAGCGCATCCAGCCAAGGTCCAGACCGGCAAGCATGGTTCTCATCTTTGGATCGGCATAGCTCTGACCGGAAAACATGATCTGCATGTTGCCGCCCGCGAAATGCCTCCGGGATGGCACAGCGAGGCGGTGCGTCGTGTCGATGGAAACCACGGTGGCGGGTCCACCCTCCTGGGAGAGCATGCTCTTGGCGCTGGCCAGGAAAATCAATAATGAAAGCGCTGTCAGTACCCTGCGATTCGTCACGAGCTGTTCCTTTTCACTGCGCCGACGCGCGTTGTATGGGGCGTATGCAGACCAGCGCGAATTCGAAGAGAAGGCTAGAGGCTACCGTACAAAAGTGTCAAGTTCTTGGATATTTTCGAGGTTCGATTACGTTTTCAAAGCCGGACACTGGACGGATACAGGCCGTCCCACCGCGTCCGGGGAAGCCCGTTTTGACATTCTGATGGCCCTTGCCTACTATGACGTGGCGGCCAGGAAGTGCATCACGATATCGCTGAAAATGATCATAAGCTGCAAAGGTTTTCATCGTCTCTCTAGCCCATTTCACCAGTAGTGTTTGGGGCCACCCGACGCACCGACCGCGGTGGATGAGCCCAGGATCGATGATTCTGTTGCCACAAACGGTATGGCCTAAGCTGGGAAAGGGGGTCGATCCTAATGCGTCTTGAAGATGTCGCGAAACGTGCAAACGTCTCCATCTCCACGGTTTCAAGGGTTGTCAATGAGACGAACACGGTCTCGGGAGCGACCCGCCGGCGTGTCCTCGCGGCGCTGGAAGAGCTGAATTACACGCCGAACCTGCAGGCGCGGCTGCTGGTCTCGGGGCAGTCGAACATCCTGGGCATCGTTGTCTCCAACCTGGAGAATCCGTTCTTCGTCGACCTCTTCCACCGGTTGGAAGGCTATGCCGCGAAGGCCGGCTACGAACTGATCGTCGCGAACACGAACTATGAACCGGCTCGCCTGGCGGAGACGCTCCGAATGATGAAGGGCCGCTGCGTGACGGGTATCGCCATCGCCGCGTCGGAGACGCTGCCCCGGGAGGTATCCGAACTTCTGGCTGCGAAGACCCCTGTGATCTGCGTCAACACCAACGAGGCGCTTCCCGGGCTTTCGCATATTCGTGTCGACGCTCGCGCCGGCATGCGCAAACTCGTCGGCCATCTCGCATCCCTTGGACATCGCAGGCTCGCATACCTGAGCCACGAGCGCACCTACAAGGGCGGTACTGACGAACGGCGAGTCGCGTTCGAAGAGACCTGCAAGGCACACCATGTCGAGTTCGTCCATGTTGCGATGCCATCGCGGGAGAGCTGGGAAGACGGCCGCAACGCGGTACGTAAGCTGGCCTCGCTTGGGTTCGACGCCAGCGGCATCGTCTGCGTGAACGATATGACCGCCGTAAGCGCCCTTCGCGCCCTTCGCGATCTGGGCATCCGTTGTCCGGAAGATGTGTCGGTTACAGGCTTCGATAACATCCCGATCGCTCATCTCTGCTGTCCCTCGCTGACGACCGCGTCCATTGCCAGCGATAGCATCGCGGCCACGATCTTCAAGGCCTTGACCGCAGCACCAGACGCGGAGGCAACCGACTCCACGTTTGACCCCGAATTGATCGTTCGGGAATCGACCGGCCCCTATCGCGGTCGCGGCATTCTTTCCGCGAAGAAACAGCTGACGACGGCAGGAAGTTCTTAGACGGCGGTGCTTGTCTTCCGGCAGGCGCACGCAGTTGGACAAAGGAGTAACGATGAAGGAAAGCTCGCGTCGCAACTTTCTCCGCAATGCGGCACTTGCGTCGACGGCGATGGTTACAGGCAATGGCGCGGCTTCAGCAGTGACGCCTCCTGCGAAAAGGCCCAACGTCCTGATGATCTGTTCGGATCAGTTTCGCGCAGATTTTCTTGGCATCAACCGGCAGAATCCGTCGGTGCTCACGCCCAACCTTGATGCTCTCGCCAGGCGTGGCACGAACTTTCAGTTTGCCGTCTGCAACCAGCCATTGTGTTCGCCATCGCGCGCCTCGTTTCTTACCAGCCGGTACGCTACCGAAACCAGGGTCTGGGCACTCGAGATTGAATTGGATCACACGCTGCCGACGATCGCTACCGAGTTCCGCAAGGCCGGATACACATCGAACTTCATGGGGAAGTGGCATGTATCGGCAAAGAATGATGCGCAAGGAACGCCGCAGTTAGGTTGGCTGCCTCCGGGGCCCACGCGCGGAGGATTTGATGATCTATGGGAAGGCGCCAATATTACCGAGTTGGTCTCTCATCCAGACGAGGGGCACTATTACGCCGACGACGGAACGGACCTCCATTTTCATGATGAGTACCGCGTTGACTTCACCGCTCGACGGGCGTGCGAGTTTATTGAAAAGCAGCACGAGAAGCCATGGTTTCTATTCCTTTCTCAACTTGAGCCTCATCAGCAGAACGATATGGAAGCCTTCGTGCCGCCGCAACGGTACGCGAAGAACTACGCGGATGCTTTCGTTCCACACGACCTGCGCAATCTACCTGGGGATTGGCGGTCCCATCTGCAGGGCTACTACGGTTGCGTGCAGGCGATCGATGACTCGATTGGCAAGATCGTCGCTTCGCTGGAACGTTCCGGCCAGTTAGAGAACACCGTGATCTGCTTCTTCTCCGATCATGGCTGCACCTTCCGAACACGAATTGGAGAGTACAAGCGCTGCCCGCACGACTCCTCGATTCGCGTTCCGTTCATTCTGGCCGGGCCCGGGTTTGAGCGTTCGACCACCATCTCCGAGCTCGTGACTTTGCTGGATCTTACGCCCACCCTACTGGAGGCCGCCGGCGTGCCTGTGCCTCCGTCGATGAAGGGGCGCGCCTTAAAGCCGATGCTTGATTCTGCGGAGATGCGCCGCGAATGGAAGAATGCCGCATATATCCAGTTGAGCCAGGCGATCTGCGGCCGGGCCATACGCACAACGGACTGGACGTATGCGTGCTATGACCCTGGAATCGCAAAGGGCGAGGCGGCGATGAGCAGGACATACGTGGATTTCGCCCTCTACTCCAACGCCGCCGATCCCTACCAGCAGGTCAACCTGGTGGGCCGTCCCCAGTACAAAACGATTGCCGCCGGCCTGCGCGAACAACTGCGGCACATGATCGTTGCCAACGGAGAGCCGGAGCCAACGATTACGCCTATCGAGTTCTACGCCTGATCCTTACAGGAGAATGATGATGAAGACGATTGCCGCTGCATTGCTTTTAGGCATCTCTGGGCTGGCGATGCACGCTCAGGATAAAGCTGTCCCCCCTGGTGAGGATCGTGTCTACAAGACGGTGGATGGTCAGGAGCTTCACCTCTGGGTTGCCAAGCCATCCGGCAAGCCGACGCACACGGCCGTGGTTTTCTTTCACGGTGGTGGTTGGACCGGAGGAACCGTAACGCAGTTCGATGCGCAGACGAAGGAGCTCGCAGAACGTGGAATGCTGGTAGTCAACGTCCAGTATCGCCTCGTTGCGAAGGCGCCCAGCACGGAGAGCCCTCAGGTCTGCCTGGAAGACGCGAAGTCAGCCATGCGTTGGGTACGCTCGCGTGCAAAAGAATTTCAAATCGACCCTCACCGGATCGCCGCTGGTGGTGGCTCCGCTGGAGGATATCTTGCCGCAGCGACGGCCCTGGTTCCCGGCTGGGACGACCCCAAGGACGATCTGGCTGTCTCGCCTAAGCCCAACGCGCTCGTGCTGTTTTTCCCGGTCGTCAATGTGGGGCCGAGCTACTACGACCAGCACCGCTTCGGAGACGATCCGCGCAAGTACTCGCCGGAAGCCTACGTCAGCAGGAATACTCCCCCGACGATCATCGAAGGCGGAGGTGCGGACAAGCTCGTTCCACCGGATGAACTCAAGGACTTCAAGGCGAAGTGCGATGCAGCCGGAGCGAAGTGCGTTCTCGACTTCTATCCCGGACAACCGCATGGCTTCGCCAACAAGGAACCCTACAGAAGCTTGACACTCAATGCGGTCATGCACTTTCTGGAGTCGATCGGCTACCTGCGGAAGGATACGCCAGACGTAGTCGTGCCGACGCAGTAATGGAGCCGCGCGAAGGCTGGAGCTGCACGATCAAGCATTGTTTGTATGATGTTCCCGAATGAAAGACGTCTTCACCCAACACGCCGGGATCTTCATCCTTGCGGCGTACTTCTCGGTGACGGTCGTCATCGGATGGTTCTCGCTGCGTTCCAGGGTATCGGCGAATTCTTTTCTTAACGCAACGCGTGCCCTTCCGTTCCCGGTTGTGATCCTGTCCTACGTGTCGGCGAACAGCGGCGCGCTCGAGATCCTCGGCCTGAACGCCGCTGCCGCGCAGTATGGTGTCCAGGCGTTTCACTTCTACTGGATCGGCGCGATCCCGGCAATGATCTTCCTGTCGATCTGGGTGATGCCCATGTATCGGCGCAGCGGCATCCGGAGTGTTCCAGAGTATTTCGAACTGCGGTATGGGCCGGATGTTCGTCTCTTGAACGCTTGCGTTGTCGCGACCATGAGACTCCTGCTGGGCGGGATCAACCTGTACGCGATGGCGCAGGTCCTGCAGGCAATTCTCGGTCTCCCGTTCCTTTCCGGTGTACTGCTGTCCGGCAGTGTAGTTCTTGCTTCCATGTTGTTAGGTGGCATACGCGCCACCATCTACAACTCGATCCTGCAGATGGGCCTGATGCTGTGTGGTCTCGTGCCTCTCGTGCTGCATTACGCCAAGGGCCGACGATCGTTGCCTCTCGTGGACAGCGGCATGCGCGGCCACCTCTGGACTTCCACTCCGCTCAACTCAACCACCTCGACCTTCGATGCCATTGGCGTCGTCCTCGGTCTGGGCTTCGTCCTCAGCTTCGGCTACTGGTGCACGGACTTTGTGCTGATGCAGAGAGCTTTCACCGCGCGCACGGACAAAGCCGCGCGGATGGTTCCTGTCTGGGCCGGCTTCGCAAAGCTGCTCTTTTCGATGATCGGCGTGCTGCCGGGATTGGCCGCAGTCTCCAGGATTCCAGGCCTTGGACATTCGGTGCGCTACGACCAGGCGCTGCCTTTGCTCATGCGCATGACCTATGGCCCGGTCATGCTCGGTCTTGGGTTGACTGCCCTCGTGGCGGGCCTGATGTCTGGTTTGGCCGCGAACATTTCCGCGTTCTCGGCGTTATGGACCCAGGACATCTACCGGCAGTCCATCCGGAAAGACGCAAGCGAGTCCCATTACGTATGGATGGGCAGGTTCGCGTATCTCTTCGCCGCGATCGTGGGGGGCTCCGCTTCCTATCTGACGATCCTGTTTGGAAATCTCATGGAGCATATCCAACTGATATTTTCGATCTTTGCTTCGCCCTTCTGGGCCGTTTTTCTGCTGGGCATCGTTGCTCAGCGTGTGAACGCGAGAGGAGCGATCGCCGGTCTCATCAGCGGTGCAAGTATCGGGCTCGCCCATCTGGTTGCCTTCGGGGCTGGCTGGATCCGATATGGGTCTGTCATGAACATGACCTTCCACGGTGCGATTTATTCATTCACCACGGCCATAGTCGTCGGTCTGCTAGCCAGTCCGCGGGAGACCCGAGACATACAACAAAGGGTTCTCACTCTTGACTCCTCGGTCGCGTTCGGCGTTCGCACACTTCCTCTCTGGTGCCTGTCGTTCGTCCTGCTATCGGTTGCCATTGCGCTGAATGTGTACTGGCGCTAGTACGGGCAAGCACCCTGGTCACGAGGGTAGCCGCCCGGCGCCTCCCGCCGGACAATTCTCCCGATCCTTTTCCTTGCGGGACCGGCCATCCTGCAAACGATATCAGAGTCGCCCTCCCGGCGCATGCCGGGGAACTCGCGGGCTTCGTTCGCTCAGGGTGTATCACCGCCTTTGGCGGAAAGAAGCCTATCTTTGGTGAAGAGATGCAGTTCTTTTTGACAAAAAGGATGCTGCTTGCATACTATGGCTGCGCCTGTCGGAAGGTTCGCACATCGGTCTCATACTGGGATCCATATTGCAAACGTTTGCAGTAGCTCCGGTGCAGCTTGAACCGTCACGAACGCCTCACCGCGCAAGGAACCGATCTGCTCGATTTGGAAGCACTTCTAAGGGGATGAGCCATGATGAACTGGTCAAGATCTGAGACCGCGCGGCGCGTGCGGAAACAACTTAAGCTTGTGTGGATTCCGTTTCTTCTGCTCCTCATGGCCTTGCCTGCCATCGCCCAGATGGACCAGGGAACGATCACCGGCGTCGTGCAGGACAAAGAAGGAGCCGTCATTCCCGGGGCGACTGTCACGCTGACCAACACCGATACCGGGCTTGTCCAGCATGCCAACGCGAACGGCAGCGGCATCTATGTCTTCACTCCCGTGCCGATTGGCAATTACAAGATCGCGGCATCCTCGGCCGGCTTTTCAACCACGGTCCAGGAAAACCTTCGTCTCGATGTGCAGCAAAGGTTGAATGTGGTCCTGAAGCTCAACCCGGGGGCTGTATCCGAGACGGTTACCGTGAGCACCGCGCCCCCTCCCCTGCAGACGCAGGAGGCCTCTGTGGGACAGGTGATGACCACGGAGACCATCAACGACACGCCGCTCAACGGGCGCAATTGGGTCTTCATCGCACAGCTGGCTGCAGGCGTAACGCCGAGCACAGGATCTCCTGCTGCCGGCAACGGAGACTTCTCTGCAAACGGTCAGCGCGTTGAGCAGAACGACTTCATCCTGGACGGCTTTGACGACAACAACGGCTCGTTCAACTTTTCCGGTGGAACGTCGTATGCTGTGCAGCCTCCACCCGACGCGCTGGCAGAGTTCAAAGTGCAGACCGCGGATTTCAGCGCGGAATTTGGCCACTCTGCAGGAGCCGTCGTAAACGCGAGCATCAAGTCCGGAACGAACGATATTCATGGCGATGTCTGGGAGTATTTCCGCAACAACGCCCTCGACGCCCGCAACTGGAATTCGACGACTATCCCGGACTATCGGGAAAACCAATTCGGCGCCACGCTAGGTTCACCGATCATCCGTAACAAGCTCTTTTACTTCGGCTATGCCGAAGCCAATCGCATCACCTATGCCAACACAAGTCTCAGCTCTGTTCCCACCGACCTGATGAAGACAGGCGATTTCAGCGAGCTTCTTAACCCCGCACTCACCTCGACCGGCACAGCGATCAAACTCTACGCGCCCGGTTCAAACGGGAGTAAGTTGCTTGTCTGCGGCACGCAGCAGAATGTCATTTGCCCCGGCAACGTGAATCCGCTTGCGAAGAGCATCCTGGCGCTCTATCCCGAGCCCAACACGAACGGCGCTAACACCTATAACAATTACACGAACAACAATCCCTTCCACCAGAACGTATGGCAGTGGGGCAGCCGCGTCGATTGGAATGCAACTCCCAAAGACCAGGCGTTTGCGCGCTACACCTATTCGAACGAAGTAGCCGACTACTCGCCAACCTTCGGTCTTCCCCTGGATGGGGGCTCCTACCCTACGGATGGATCGCTTCAGGTCTTCAACGATTCGCTCTCCCTCAGCGAGACACACATCTTTACCCCCACGCTGGTCAACGAATTCCGGTTTGGATTCAACTACCTCAAATATCTCGCGCTCCAACCGGACAGCAACGTCAATGCTGCCGCCAACCTTGGCCTCGGAGGCATCCCCTATACGCCGGGCCAGGGTGGACTTCCGCACACTACGGTGACAGGTCTTAGCCTGTTTGGATCGCCCGCGTCGGCGCCAAATACGAACTTCGCAGATTCGTTCCAGATCATGGACAACGTCAGCAAGAATCTCGGCAAGCACTCGCTTCGGATGGGCGTCTTCTTTCAGAGTATGCGCGACCGGATTACCAACCAGAATCCACGCGGGTCCTATACCTACAGCGGTCGCTTTACAAGTCTTCCCGGCACAGCTAACACCGGATTCGGCGCGGCAGATTTCCTCTCGGACATGATGGATTCTGCGTCCGTCTCCACCGTCAATCTCTTCCACGATTCCCGCTGGTACCGTGCTGCTTACGCCGAGGACACGTGGAAGGTAGCCCCCACTGTCACTCTGACGTTGGGACTCCGTTACGACTTCTATCAGCCGTCGAAGGAGATCAACGGGCGTCAGGCAAGCTTCAATCCCACGGGACCGCTTCTGCCAGGCAGCGGACAGGCGACGATGACCTACGTCAGTAGCCAGGAAGCCAACCTTGGTTTGGCGCCCGCTTTCCTGACGTATATGACGCAGAACAACGTCTCCATTCAATACACCAACAATCCTTCGCTGACCAATGCGCAGAAGTGGAACTTTGCGCCACGCCTTGGTATCGCCTGGAATCTCTATCCCAGGACCGTGATTCGGGCGGGTTACGGCATCTTCTATGGCGGGTTGGAGTCGAACGGCCCTGAGAACTTTCTGGCGAACTATCCCTTTCAGTTTTCATCGAGTTTCTCCTCACCAAGTTGCACTCCGGGATCCTGCCTCACCGATGGCCTCAACCTGGAAACCGGCTTTCAGCAGCAGATCAGTCAGGGCTTCAATAACTTTCTCTCGCAGCCAGTCTTCTACGGTGTCGATCAGAACACCAAGACACCCTATGCGGAGAATTACAACCTGACCCTCGAGCAATCCCTTACTCACAAGCTCGTCTTCAGCCTCGCGTACGTCGGCTCAACGAGTCACCATCTGCAAATTCCCGGAGCCCCGAATTCCGCGGCCGCTCTTATCAAACCAGGCCTCGCTGTGAAAACGGTACAACCGTTTCCGACGCTGGGAGCTGTCACCTTGGATACTTACGCAGGGGCCAGCAATTACAACTCATTCCAGGCACGCGTGGAGCAGTCCTATTCCAACGGACTCCGCTTCCTTTCGACTTACACCTGGGCTCACGCACTGGACGATGCTACGGACGACTGGACTACCTATGGCCCCGATACCGGTTACCGCGCCTACAACCTGATCGGCATCAACAACGATTACAGCAATTCTCCTCAAGACATACGGCAGAGGGTCACGGTCAACGCGTACTACCAGCTGCCCTTTGGGCATGGCAAGAAGTATCTGCGCGACGGCGCGCTCCTGAACAGCATCGTGGGTAGTTGGGCAGCCAATCTCGTGTTCACGGCGCAGACAGGGCCTCCGATCACGGTCTCCACCAACCTCGGCAGCTCCGGGCCAAACGGTGGCACAGCGGAGGCAATCAAGGTACGCGATCCCTTCGCTGCGGGAGGAAGTCCCGATCCCACGAATCCAACCATTACCTGTGCGCAGCAGACTAAGACCATTCAGCATTGGTACAACCCGTGTGCGTTCGCCAATCCTCCAATCGCCTCCTTTCCCACCGCGAGCACGCAGATCACCGGCCTGGCCGCCCTCCCGTATCTCGGTGGACGCAGGTTGAGCGGACCTCCGGCTCCCGGACTCGAGCGCGTCAATCTTTCGATGTTCAAGTCGTTTTCTACGTTCCGCGAACAGCGTCTTGAGGTGAGAGCCGATGCGTTCAATCTCCTCAACACCCCGTCGTATGGCCGCCCTTCCACGTCGAGCGATGCCGCTACCGGTGGGCAGATCACGGCGCCCCAAACCATCCAGTCGCTTGCACCCGATGCACGGTTCTTCCAACTCTCGGCTAAGTATGTGTTCTAGCTCCCGGTAATTTCCTCGGCAAGGAACAACAGGTTGCAGGAGTTAGCGCAATCTGTTCTTTGCCGCGAAACCCCTTTTCTCGCCGTTGATACACATCCGCAACAGGGCCGCAGGTCACGTAGCGCTGAGGCGCAGTGAAGATGCAGAGCCGCGCACCAAAGACATCGGTCAGTTCGTGCCGGACAAAGGCGTCAGCGGTCAGGTGAATCATGAATCATTCCCATCCACAACGGCTCGACAACGATATCTCCGGCTCGCTGTGGATGCTGTTCCTTGCACGCGCCCAGCGAGTGCGGGGCAAGATCTTTCATGCAGTGCATATTCGAAGTCCTGCGCCCTGCCTGAAAGATACCAACAAATAGTCCTCGACGATCGCGTGATGTGGCCGCGGCGCGCTGCTTCTCCCTAAGTCAGATAGGGCAGACAGGCCGCCAGGCGATCAGCCTTGCACGGAATGAGGCAGCACGCTTGCCAAACTCCCCACCCGACGAACAACCGCGCCATGAAGGAGATACTCCAAATGAAGGCTTTACCGATCCAACTTCGCAAAGTATGTGTAAGCCTGTGGGGCCCGGTATTTCTCTTACTCATAGGTTTTCCAGCCGTTTGCCTGGCGGCCCCGTCTGCACCTGCGACGATCGACTTCGCGGTGACAAATGCGATCCTTGCCAGCCCCGGGGCCACCGCCACATCCCCACAGACGACCCTGTACTGGGGGAAAGCAACGGGCGCGACGGGGAGCATGACTTATCAGGTCTACCGCTCCACAACAAGTGGTGGACCCTACACGGAGATCGCGTCCAGCATAGCGGCCGCAACGGTCACGCCCACCTACGTGGATGTGTCCGCCACAGCCGGCACAACCTACTACTATGTGGTCACCGCTACCGATACCACCGGACAGAGTGGCTATTCACCAGAGGTTGCCGTCACCACGGCTCCCGTACCCACGTCGGTAAGTGCTGCAGGCGCCAGCGAGGCGGTAACCGTCTACTGGACCGGAACCTACGGGATTAATTACAACGTCTATGCTGCGTCGAACTCCAGCGGCACGTGGACAACCGTGAAGTCGAATATATCGGGAACGACCGGTGCGATGAGTTACACCGATAAAGCAGGGCCTACCGGTCTCGGACTGCAAAGCGGACAGACCTACTACTACGCGGTTGCTGCAGTGACGGGCACCTTCAACCTGAGTGAAACCGATTCCGCGAGCGTCTCAGCCGCGCCCTCTGGCGACCCCCTGGGACCCACTCCGTCCGTAACGTCGATGACGACGAGCGGCGCGACGGCAACTGTGTCTCTTTCCTGGCCCGCTGTTCCCGGCGCTACAGCCTATAACATCGTGCGCAGCACCTCGACGAGCGGTCCCTGGACCTGTCCCGCGTCTAATTGTCTCTTGTCGACTCCACAAAGCGGCACTACGTACGTCGATTCGACTGCGGCATCCGGCACAATTGAGTACTATCAGGTTCTGGCCACAAGTAATGGCGGAACGACCTATGGGGCTTCTCATACCATCGGTGTCTCGACAACCATCACCACCGCCAGCTTTGCGACCACGGGCACGGGCACGAGTAACAAAGCTGCTGCCAGTTGGTCCTTTGATCTGAAGCAGGATGAGTCCAGCAGCAATATCAGTACGTACGTGGCGAACGCTGGCGGAGCAACCATGTTCACCGGCGTCCGCGTATCCTGGTTCCCACAGTATCCGTTGCTCCTGAGCAATACGGCCCTCAATCCTATCGCTCAGTCGCAACTCGATTACGAAGCCTCCAATGCCGCACTCATCGAGCACACCACGGGCACCTTCCTCAATTTCTTTCTCTCACCGAAGACGGGTTCCCTGGATACAGCCTTCTACGACAGCAGCACGCCGCCTGCCATCGATGTAACCAAATGGGTGGATGCGATGCAACTGTCGCGAGACTATTACCAGAACACCTACAGCGCGAATAGCGCGACCATCGCGTACAACGGCATTGAAAACGAACCGGATAATACCGGCTGCCAGTTCACTTCCGCCACGTTCGGCACGATCCTGAACGCGCTCGACGGAAGCTGGGGAAGTGCTGTACAGGAAGGCCCCGACACCTTCCGGGCTGGCGATGGAGCCTTGTGGCTGGGAGCAAGCCCGTCCTCGATCCAGGCTCCCCAACCAATGGGCGGCGGCAGCCTGTGCGAAACGTCATACGTCCCCATCCAGAGTTCAACTCCACTTGCGATTACGAAGGCCTCAACCCACGCCATTGGGGGGACGCCTCTGGCCGATTTCAAGACCTTCCTCACCCAGGCAAGGGACACCGACGGCTTGGCGATCTGGCTGCCGGAAATTCATTCGCTTGCGGAACCCATGGTCGCCCTCAACTACGGGACGGCAAAGGGAATTGCTCGAGCCGTCTGGTGGAATCCCATCACAACGGTCCGCGGCGACTTCATGCAGATCAGCAAGGCCAACAATCAACTCTTCAACGCCATCTCTGCCGACGGATTATTCGCAGTGACGTCCGGCTACTTCAACGGCAACAGTTCCACTCTCGCAGTTTTCCTCGCCAACACCGCTGTGGATCCCACCACCTTCAAGATCCCGGTCTACGAGACCTTCACCCTGAAATGCACCAATCGGACCGTGTACTTCAATGGCAGTTCAACGGCTTCATCCACATACACCATGACGCTGCCTTCTGCGGACAACCAGAACGCCGAATTTGAGATTCCGGTCACCTGGTAAGAACGTCACGAAGCAAGGGAAGACTGCATCTGGAACCCCCCACGGGTTCCAGATGCCTTTCTTTGGAGCAAGCCGGCAGCAGCTATGGCCACGTTGGCGACCTACTGTTTTGCATTCATGGTCGCATCAACGCGTTTGGTGCCTTCCACGCCGAAGCCGATCCATCCGGAGTTGATACTCTCTGCCATCTCTTCGAATGCCCACGTATCCCTTTCGGGTATTCCCATCCCGGCGAGATTGCGAACCCATGCGTCTCGCGGAATAGCCTGCGCTCGCACCTCTTTGCCTAGAACTTCGCCAAACTGCTGAGCAAGGTCATCCGGGCTGACCATTGAACCCAACTCGATCAGGCGGCGTCCAGATCACTCCGTTATTAACAACGTCGCAACTTCAGCCCCGATATCCTCCGATGCGTCCAGGACGTATGGAACTACAGGAATCAAGACTGGGAGTCAAGTTTGAATATGGGCCAATTTGTGTATCGCAACCGCACGAGAAACTAAGAAGTGAAACCTCAGGAGGTCATCGATCTGGTTCTGATCATGGTCGGTCACAGCTGAGAGGCCATGCTGGTCGGCTCCCCGGCGAACCGACCCGATCGCCCACTTTCCGTTGCCCTTGTCGTGGGCTTCCAACAACTTCCTTCGCAGATCATCAGAATACGGTCGCGCCATCTCTTAAATTTCGACCCGCAAACCAACCCCGCAAAGAATCAAACTCTATACGATCGGATATTCCGCTCTAGCCATTCCGTGTAGCGATTCGCAGGGGAAGTTCTGACGAAAGGTCTCGGGTACCTGGCCCGCGCCTTATTTCGAACTTCTGCGGGCAGCAAGAAACATAATGAGTCCGAAGAGCAGCATGACAAGGCCCCAGATGAGATTGATGTTCATGCCTCCAGAACTGGCGTAGATGTCGCTTCCTCGTGTCATGGCGCCATGGACGACCATGATCACACCGAGAATTAGAAAGAGAAGACCGAGCGGCAGGCGAATGTCCAGTCCCATAGGTCGAGTTCCTTTCTGCCGAGCGACTGCTAGGCAAAGATTAGGTTGAGAAAAACGAGGACGGCGATGACGCTGATCGAGAGCACGATGGGACGCTCGTACCAGACCATATGCTTTTCCACGGGCTTTGGCGTAAGCGAGTACACCAGGCCGACGAGCTCATGTTCCGGGCGGGGATTGGTGAAGAGGCTGACGGCGATCGTCACGATGAGATTGACCGAAAAAGCGAAGATCGCTGTCCAGAAGTTCTGTGCCATATCGCTTGGATAAAAGTGGATGGTGTGGATCCAACCTCCGTGGAGGCCGACTGCCGCGTCGGCAGGACGCGTGAGCCCATGGTGGATGAGTGCCGCGCCGGTTCCGCTGAGCAACCCTGCAAACGCGCCATGCCCCGTGGTGCGCCTCCAGAACATGCCAAGCAGAAAGGTAGCAAAGAGCGGGGCGTTCACCATAGAGAAGATGAGCTGCAGGGCATCCATGATGTTGTTGAAGCTCGTGGCCGCATATGCGGCCACGATGGACAAGAGTATGCCCCCGACCGTGGCCATCCGGCCCATCCAGAGGTAGTGCTCGTCGCTCGCTCCCTTGCGGATATAGCTCTGATAGATGTCATAGGTCCACACCGTATTGAAGGCCGTGACGTTGCCAGCCATACCCGACATGAAGCTCGCAAGAAGAGCGGTCAATCCAAGGCCGAGGATCCCTGTCGGGAAGAACTTCAGCAACATCACAGGGATCGCGAGATCGTAGTTATAGACGGGGTTACCGTTGGTGTCGAGCGTGGCTTTGCCGGTGATAGGGTCAATCTTCGGCGGAATGATGCCGTGCGGATGAGCATCGTCGAGCGGCATTGCCTGCTGCGAGAGGGAGGGCGATGCGTTTGCGGCGGCGCCGTGAGAGGTGACGCTGACCGCGATGAGTCCCGGAAGGATGACGAGGAACGGAAAGAACATCTTGGGGATGGACGCGATAATGGGTACGCGCCGCGCAGACTCTTCTGACTCCGCAGCCATGGCGCGTTGGATGACGAGAAAATCCGTGCACCAATACCCGAAAGAGAGCACGAATCCCAGACCCATGACGAGGCCGACGACTTCGACGCCAAGTGAGTTGGTGGAGGCGTGTGTCATTCCTCGCCACGAGTGAGTCATCGTGGCGGGAAGTCGATGCTGAATGCCTTGCCAACCGCCTACATTGCGCAGGCCGATCCAGACGAGAGGAAGGAATCCCGCGACGATGAGGAAAAATTGGAGGACCTCGTTATAAATCGCGCTGGTAAGGCCACCGAGGAAGATATATCCGAGGACAATAACGGCTGACAGCACGATGGACACATGAAAGACCCAATGGTCTGGCACAATTCCATGCAGCAGGCCCAGCGACTGAATCAATAACGCCATGGCGTACATACTGATGCCGGAACTAAAGACAGTCATGATGGCAAAGGAGAACGCGTTGATCGCGCGGGTCTTTTCGTCGTAGCGCATCCGTAGGTATTCCGGCACGGAGCGTGCCTTCGAACCGTAGTAGAAAGGCATCATGAAGAGACCGACAAAGAGCATGGCCGGGATGGCGCCGATCCAATAGAAGTGGCTCGTAATGATGCCGTACTTCGCTCCGGAGGCACCCATGCCGATAACTTCCTGCGCACCGAGGTTCGCGGAGATAAAGGCGAGGCCGCAGACCCATGCAGGGATCGAGCGTCCGGCGAGGAAGAAGTCAGTGCTGGTGCGCATGTATCGCTTGAGGGCGAAGCCAATACCGAGCACAAAGACAAAGTACACCAGCATGATGAGCCAATCGACGAGGGACAGGTGCAAGGTAGACTCCGGGCGAAGCGTGTAGGTCAGGCGAGAAAGCTGTGGTGACGATAATGCTGCAAGGCACTCACTCTCTGTCGGGAATGCGCGCGATGATTGTGAAACAACTTCAGGTTTTTGTCGATCCCGCGGCCATGACTACGGAGGTAGTCAGCGCGAGGATGCCCAGTCCGAAGACGAACATTGATGAACGGGACGCAGACTTCCACTCACCGGTGAGCACACCAACCGCACAGGCAGTCACAACCATGGTGACCTGGTAGATGGCCCATCCAGCGGAATCTCCGAAACGTCCGAGCTGATAGGTGGCGAGGCCGTAGACTCCGACCGCAGTGATCCAGAGCAGACCCATCAGGATGCTGAGGGAGAGATCGGGAGACAACGGCTTGAATCGACTCCATGTTCTGTGACGCGCGAGCAGATAGAGCGAATATCCGGCATTTGGTATGAGTCCTCCCGCCAGCGCGATTGGCCACACTGCGAGGACAGCGAAAGCGGGTGCCGCTCCATTTCGCAATGCCGCTTGCGCCAGGGGGTGGCCGAATGAGAGCGACAGGTTGAGCATCGACGAAAGTACACCCGCGATGACGGCGATCAGGAGCCCAGCGCCGTAGGAGGTCGACTGTTCCGTAGCCGTTGGAGCTTCACGCAGCCTGCCAGCCCATCCTGAAAGGACGACGCCTAGCACCATGAGGGCACAAGCCGTAAAGAGCATGATCGTGCTCTTGCTGGAAACGTTGGATTCGTGGTGAGCGAAGAAGGGAATCAGCGTCCCGAATATGGTGCCGAGTCCCACGATGAGCGTGAAGCCGAGAGCCATCCCGAGACGAACGACAGCGAGCCCAAACAGCACCTGTGCGACACCCCAACCCATTCCGAGTAGAAACGGTGGAAGAAGTGCGGAGGGGTTTGTAGAGAGATAGATCGCTGGCCAATGCGGCAGTGCGATCCAAGCCGAGAGACAGGGCACAACCGCGAGCGAAACGATACTGAAAACAAGCCAGGAGCACTCCCACGGCCACCTGCGAATTCGCCGGAGCGGAAGCATGCAGTTTCCGACCAGCAGCCCGCCTGTGAGTGCTAGTCCAATACCCAGCATGTTCGATGTCATAGCAGGTCCGCGCTGCTTCCCGGTTCCTGCGGAGTCTGGTAGCGACCATCGCGCAAGTTCGCAGGATGAACGAAGTGAGATGAGAGATGCGGAATGCATTCAAGAAACTCTTCTGGATGGCCTATGGCGATCCTGTTGAAGAGGACGAGATGCTGGTGGATCTGCCCCATATCGCCGACGTGGGGAATGACGGGCACGCCAAACTTCTTCGCGAGGAGGCTGACCGTGATGAACTCGCTGATGCCACCGAGGCGAGTGCAGTCCGGTTGCAGGAATCGAACGCAATCCGCCTGCAGATAATTCTTGGAGATCACACGGTTCGGCACGTGTTCGCCCAATGCGATGGCAAGCGGAGCAATGGCCTTTGCGAGAGTTTGATGGGCAAAAATATCATCCGGGTGAGTTGGCTCTTCGATCCACAGGGGCCGAAATGCCCTGAGCTCCTCGCAAGCCGTCAGCGCCTGGGGGAGATTCCACTGTTGATTGGCATCGAACATGATCGTGGCATTCTCGCCCGCCGCCCTGCGGAGACTATGCGCTCGCGAGAGGTCATATTTCAGTGGGCCTCCTACCTTTAGCTTGAACGCTCCAAAGCCGTTATCGAGGCTGCGCTTGATGTTCTGTTCCAGCTGCGTGGCGTCGTACTGATACCAGCCCACACTGGTGTCATATCCCGGATAGCCGGTTGTGAGGATGCTCTCTCTGTCACTGCGTGCTGGAAGTTCTGCTTCCAGCACGCGGAGAGCTTCAGCACGGTCGAGTACGTCCTCCAAATAGCTTAGGTCGAGAAGCTGCACTACTTCGGTTGGGGAAAGTGTCAGGAGGAGCTTCCAAAGTGGGACATCGCGAGACTTTGCCCACAGATCAAAGCAGGCATTCGTGATGGATGCGAGCGCAAGATGGACCACACCTTTGTGTGGACCCAGCCAGCGAAGCTGCACGTCATCGGCGAGCTTGCGGAAGGTGGATCCGAAGTCAGCCATCAACTCTTCAATGTCTCGTCCGACCAGCTGCTGGCCCAGCAATTCGATCGCGCGGCACACCATATCATTGCCTCTGCCCATGGTCAGGACAAGCCCTGTACCGCTGAGGCCCGAATCAAGTCGGATGAGAGTTACGGCGAACGAGTAGACGGGGTCGGAATGCACGGCGTCCGAACCCGCGCCTGCATTCAGCTTGAACCGACGGTCCTGCGTTGAAACATTTGTGATCGTCATTGAAAAGATCCATGGTGGATGCGACGGTTCACCGTCGGCATGCGGGGTTGTGGGGCGCCAGAAAGTGTTAGGTTCCCGCCTGCTTTCTGGTCAGCTTCTGCGTTCGATCGATGCCGAGCCGCGGTTACATGCCGCAATGGAAATTACGGGTATTGGGCGTGTCCGCAAAGTATGCACTGATGTGGTTCGGACGAGGTCAATTGCAACTATGAGGTACCTCGCCGACGCTTCGGTGCCGGGCCTGTTGACTCCCGTACGACGAGACTTGTCTTTACGGTGTAGTGCTTTCCCCTCGAGTGAGGCGTGCTCTTCAACTGCTCGAGGGCGTAGAAAAACACAGAGGCCAGTTCAGGTCTAGGCAGTCGTAAGGTCGTAAGAGGAGGATGAACGATCTCGCTCAACTCGATATCGTCGAATCCAACGATTGATAGATCGGTTGGAATCGAGACGCCCAACTTCATGGCTGCTCGCATGCCACCAATAGCCGATAGATCATTTGCTGCCAGGACCGCGGTCGGCCTATCTTTGAGCGAAAGCAACTCCGTCATAGCGTTCATGCCGCCAGCGCTTCGGTAGTTACCTACCTTGATGAACTCGGGCCGCGTCTCCAGGCCGACCCTCTGTAGCGCGTGCATGAAGGCGTCGATGCGGTGGTCTGAAATTGTGAGACCCTCGACACCACCGATATAGCCAATCTTCTTGTGGCCGAGCCCTTTTAGGTGCTGCAAAGCTTGGTCCATTCCACTTCTATTGTCGATGCTCACATCGCTGAGTCCTCTCCCGATGTGTCCGCGGTCCATGGTGACGAGCGGAACGCGGTTGTGGATGAGGTCTTCAAAGGATTGAGTCTCGATTTCGGACGCGAGGAGCGCGACTCCATCTACCTTGCGCATCAACATGCGGCGAATACACTGCTGCATCCGGCTGGAGTCGAATTCTGTCGTGGCCATGAGCATGTCTTTGTCATTTCCGACGAGAATTCCTTCAAAGTTCTTGATGAACTCGGGAAAAAACGGATTGGTGATATCCGGAATCACAACGCCGTAGGTGTCGCTTCTGCCGTACTTCAATGTGGTCGCGCTATTGTTAGGAAAAAACTTAGCTTCCTCGATGACCTTACGTACGCGTTCCACGGTTTCCGGGCGTACGAGACTTGAGCCATTGATCACGCGAGACACAGTAGCGCTCGATACCCCCGCTAGCTTGGCGATCCCACGCATGTCCATCTAGCTGTTGTTCTCCTTCCTTCTGAATCGTGTGCGAGAGGGGCCAAGCTTCGCGAGAGCGCCGGGCGAACGAATCGACGGTACCGGATTCTCCGCAGAGACGGGGCCTATGGCTTAGAAAATCTATGTACACGTATACACCAAGTGCATCTGATTTTGCTCGGTCCCGTCGTTGTATGGCAAACGATGTGGGAACCGCTGAGTGTCTGGCTACGAGCACTGTTCGAAACACCGCAAACAGAGGTGTGTTCAGGACGCCCGCCGTGCTGCGTGCGGCAAGAGCCCGCTGGATCAGTACGAAATCCGTGCACCAGTAACCGGAGACGATCCCGGCAACCTCGAGAGCTCCGCAGTTGGCTGCTGCAAAGGCGATGGTTGTGACGGCGGTTGGCAGAGTCCGCGCAGCGTGAAAGAAGTCGGTAGTGGAATGTGCCTTGCGGCGGAAGAGCCAACCGACGAGGATCGTGATAGCGAAGTAACCTCCGAGAATGGCAGGGGCTAGTGAGTTGGGCTGGAACGATTGCAAGTGCCGTCGGACCTGGGGATGAGTGGTCTGCGGTAGCGAAGCGGGGGAGGGTCTGTCTGAAAGAAGTGTGGAGGCATCTCCACACCGAGGGTGTGGCGATGCTCGTTGGAGGGCCAGGTGTGGTGCTATGATCCGCAGACGGTTGACAATCGCATGGCCGCTCCCATAGATTTTCGTGCAACGTGTATACGTATACATATCGCAAGAAGCCAATAGCAAATCGGAATGGCAGATTGCGGTGCGTGGAGCGCGACTGAGGTGCAAACCTTGATCCGTGAACGGTGCCGGTATCAATAAGAATCGACCGAGGATATTTCATGAGGAATGGCGAAGGCGTGCAGCGAATTGTAGAGCTCACTGCTGCAATGGGGTTTGCCGTAACTGCGTGCATCGCACCCGCGACGGCGGCCTCACAATCGGAGGTGAGGCTCCCTCAAGCCGATATAGCAATTCACAACGATCTGCTATCGATTCGCTACGATCGCCGCGCGGGCTCCATGGATGTCATCTGGCGCAACGGGCAAAAGCTGCTCGGCCTTACCAGCGCAGCGCAACTCGAAGATGGACGGGCAATTTCCACTTCCATGTATACAGCGCACGAACTGGAGAAGCTGCAGACACTCTCAAACTCTCCCGGTGGGCACGAATATACGATTCGCAGCACGGCTGCCGGCCTGCCTACAATTCTTCAGCACATATGGATCCGCGATGGACGCCCCGAAATTGCGATCGACGCGGAACTGGTCGCGCAGACCGGGACCGTAGGCACGCGGCATTTCGATGCGGTGGTAGTGCATGGCCAGGACAGCGTGTTGATTGAAGGAAGCAAGCAGGTTCGTGTGCTCCATGTACCCTTCGACAACGACATGTGGTTCCGCTTTAACAGCGTGGACGTTGCGAGCCTAGGGCCACGGGAAACGTTTACCAGTGAGGAGGTGACGGCGATCTATGACAATGAGAGCCGACATGCTTTGATTCTGGGCTCCGTGACGCACAACGTATGGAAGACTGCCATTGAGGCGCATGCGACGGATGGGCGGATCAGCGATCTCGATATCTACGGCGGCATTTCCTCTCCGACTGGTGTTCGGACCGATACGCACGATACGGTTCCCCATGGCATCGTACGTGGGGTGCATGTTGTCTCGCCGCGCATCTTCATCGGCTCTTTCTCCGACTGGCGCGATGGCTTGGAAGCCTACGGTGCTGCAAACGCCGCGATTCACCCACCTTTGAAGTGGGTCGCGGGTGCGCCAACGGGCTGGAACAGCTGGGCAGCCTACGGAGACAAGATCGACGATAAGCGATATCTGGGCTCGGCAGCTTTCCTGCGCGACAAGCTGGTTCCGCTGGGTTTTGGTAACCACAAAGTCGTGTACATCAATCTCGACGCGTTCTGGTCGAAGCTGGATGCAGTTCAGTTGAGCGACGCCGTCGCCACCATCAAAGCAATGCATGGTCCGGACGGAACTCGATTTGAACCAGGTATCTACTGGACTCCTTTTGCGTACTGGTCGGATGACCTCGATGCCTATGTGGAAGGCACGAATATGAAGTACCGATATCGCGACATCCTCTTGAAGGCGCCGGATGGATCGGTATTGCCGAAGGTGGATGGCGGTCTGGCGATAGACCCATCGCACCCTGGAGCCAAGGCGCGCGCTTCCTATTTTCTTCAGCAGTTTCAGAAGCTGGGCTTTCAATACTTGAAGATCGATTTTCTGTCCCATGGTGCGTTGGAGGGAGTCCACTATGACCCCGCGATTCAGACCGGGATCGAGGCATACAACATGGGCATGCAGCAGGTCATCGATGAAACGGGGAACCGCATGTTCCTGAGCCTGTCGATCGCACCGCTCTTTCCCTCGGGATATGGACATGCGAGACGGCTTTCCTGCGACACGAAGGGCCATATGAGCGGGGGCGATCAATCCACGGAATACATGCTGAACTCGCTCACCTATGGGTGGTGGACAAGTAAGAGTCTCTACATCACCGACCCGGATCATGTTGTGCTTGGGGAGAAGGCTGATCTCGGCGCACGCAGCGTGGTGGAAGGCAAGAGCCGTCTGCTCTCTGCGATCATCAGTGGCGGCATGATGCTCGACAGCAGTCCACTGGCGGATGATGCGCAGGCGCGGCAACTCGCGGAAGCGGTCTATAGCAATCGCTCCTGGCTGTCAGTCGCGGCAGAGGGCAAGACCTTCCGTCCGGTTGAAGGTGATACCGGGGATAAGGCGACGGCAGTCTTCGTTTGCCCTTCGGACCATGGTGCGTATCTTGCCGTGTTCAATTACGACGAGAAGGAGCAGCGGACGTTTGCGATTCCAGTGGGCCGCATCGACAGCAAGCTAGAGGCTTCTTCATCCATCCGAGTGATTGACGTGGCATCTGGAGACGAGCTAACTGCGCCGCGTGCCGACTTGAACGTGAAACTGGCGCCATCGGCGTCGACGCTTCTAGAACTGCGCTGGAAATAGAAAACGCGTGTTATCGACGGAGAATTGAATATGAGAACGACACGACGCGAGTTCGCCATAGGCTCGGCGGCGCTTGCACTTTCGCCGCCGTGGCTGAAGGTTGCTGCAGGGGAGCCAGGGACAGCGAAGACTGAGCTTTGGTTCTCCAGGCCGGCGGCCCGCTGGATGGAGGCTGTGCCTGTAGGCAATGGCCGAATTGGGGGGATGATTTACGGTGGCGCTTCCATCGAACGCATCGACCTGACGGAATCAACAGTATGGTCGGGTGCACCGAGCGACCATGACGTCAACCCGACTGCTCTTGCGAATCTCGGTCGTATCCGTGAACTGATGTTCGCGGGAAAGTATGTTGAAGGCGCGGCGCTCTGTGAGCAGCATCTGCTGGGTCGGCCAAGCTCCTTTGGAACGAACCTGCCGATGGCTGCGCTGGAAATGGCGTTCGACGGAGATGCCTCCGAGGAGGGTTATCGTCGCTCGCTTGATCTTGATGATGCGATAGCTCATGCCGACTACACACGCAATGGGTGTGGATTCCATCGAGAGGTCTTTTCTTCCAACCCTGATGATGTTCTTATCGTTCGACAAAGTGCTGAGCGGCCGAAGTCGGTTAGCTTCACGGTCTCCTTTGCGAAGTTGTCGATCCCGGGAGTCGTGACGTTGCGTGGCCACGATACCCTTGTGCTGCGGGCAAATGCTTTTGAACGCCTGCACAGCGACGGCAAGCAAGGCGTTGCCGTTGAAGCGTGGATTCGTCTGCTGGCGGAGGGCGGGCAGATAAGTGCGCAGGGCTCCACCTTGCGTGTGGAGGCCGCAGACAGTGTTACGTTGCATGTCGCCGTGGCGACAGACTTTCGCGGCACCGATCCGGCGGCGAGATGTTCGCAGCTCCTGGAGCGTAGCGGACGCAAGTCCTTCGCGCAACTTCGACGAGCGCACATAGAAGATCACCAATCGTTGTTTCGCCGGGTAGCGATTGACCTTGGACACAGTCCCGCCGCGGAGAGGAAGCCTACCGATGAGCGACGAAAGTCTGTTCAGGCTGGCGAGAAGGACCCGGGACTCTCAGCACTCTTCTTCCAGTACGGACGATATCTGACCATTGCCGGTTCACGTGTCAATTCGCCGCTGCCGCTTGCCTTGCAGGGAATCTGGAACGACGGGCTCGCTTCCAGCATGGGGTGGACGGACGACTTTCATCTCGACATCAACACGCAGCAGAACTATTGGGTGGCAGAAGTCGGCAATCTCTCCGAGTGCCAGTCGCCTCTGTTTGATTTTGTCGACGGTCTCCGGGTTGCAGGCAGGTCGACAGCTCGGACGATGTATGGAGCTCCGGGCTGGGTCGCCCATGTGGTGACGAACCCGTGGGGATACACAGCTCCCGGTTGGGGGCTTGGGTGGGGCATGTTTCCGACCGGAGGCGTCTGGCTCGCACTTCAGCTATGGGAGCACTATCGATTCACGGGAGACACGCAGTTCCTCAGGGAGCGCCTCTATCCGGTATACAAAGAGGCGGCCGACTTCTTCTTGGCGTATATGGTCGAGCATCCGGTGCATGGATGGCTGGTGACCGGGCCGGGTGACTCTCCGGAGAATACATTTCTTACTCCTGACGGAAGGCGCTGCTCCGAGTCCATGGGGCCTACGTGTGATCGCGTACTTGTCTTCGCGCTGCTGAATGCCTGCATCGAGACTTGTACGACGCTTGGCATCGACGAGGAGCTTCGTGTAAGAGCGAAGACCGCGCTGGATCGCTTACCACCGCTGCAGATAGGGAAGCATGGGCAGGTGCAGGAGTGGCTTGAGGATTTTGAAGAAGCTGAACCTGGCCATCGACACACATGTCATCTCATTGCTCTTTATCCAGAGCACCAGATCGCGCCTGTTACAACCCCTGCTCTCGCTAAGGCCGCGAGGGTTACGATTGAGCGCCGTATCCATCAACCAAACTGGGAAGACTCAGAATGGAGCCGGGCAAATCTGGTGAACTACTTTGCCCGCCTGCTGGACGGAGATTCGGCGCATGAGCATCTCACCGGTCTGCTCTCGAAGGCGGCTGAGGATTCTCTCTTGACATACTCACGGGGTGGAGTCGCCGGAGCGGAGGGAAATATCTTCTCCCTGGATGGGAACACAGCAGGTGCGGCGGGTGTCGCCGAGATGTTGCTGCAATCGCAGGCTGGAGAGATTCATCTTCTGCCAGCGCTTCCGTCGGCATGGCCTCGTGGGAGTGTGCGCGGCTTGTGTGCGCGGGGCGGTGTCGAGGTCTCGCTGTCCTGGGCCAATGGGAAGCTCACCCGTGTCGCCCTGAAGGGCAGGCGGAGTGGAACGCACAAGGTGCGCTACGATGATGGCGTCACGCACTGCACGCTATTGCCAGGCCGTGAGGTTGAGCTGCATCCTTCGCTGTTTCATATCGGCTGATGGCGTGGATCGAAAGGAGTCATCACATGAAGTCGTCTCTCACCAAATTCACGATGCTCGCTCTCCTGGCATCAGGCCTGCTGGCGTCGCGAGCGCTCGGTCAACAAGCGTCCGCAAAACCGGAAGAAGTGGAGTGGACGTGGGAGGTCCGTCCGGGGCATGTCAACGCCAGCCTCCCAAATGTGCTTCTGGTGGGCGACTCCATCACGCGCAATTATTACCCCGAAGTTCAGCGTGAGCTGGTTGATGAAGCGAACGTCTATCTGTTCGCAGCATCGACCAGTGTGGGAGATCCACGGCTCCGTCACGAACTCCTGGAGTTCGCATCAATGGAGCGGGTCCCGTTTCGAGTCGTGCATTTCAATAACGGCATGCACGGCTGGACGTACACAGAAGACGAGTATCGCGCCGCATTTCCGGGCTACCTTCGCGCACTGCATAAGGTCGCACCGAAGGCCACATTTCTGTGGGGGTCGATCACGCCGGTGAAGGCGGAAGACAAGCCGGGTCCGACCAATGCGCGCATCGAAGAGCGGAACAAGATCGCATTGTCGTTTGTGAGACCTGCTGGTATCGCGGTTGACGACCAATACCAGCTGATGACACATCATGGGGATCAGTATGCGGACCATGTGCATTTCAACGCTGCGGGGGCTGTCATTCAAGGGCAGCAGGCAACACAGTTGATTCGTGCGGCTCTTGTTAGGAAGTAGCGCCGGGCTCCTGGGTTACATGAGTAAAGTAGGTAGATTGGTTCGCTTCGATGCTATTTCGTCGAGCCCGCACAGTCGCGTCTTCTTGCACTTGCAGCCTCCGTGTGGCTTTCTGCAGCTCGCGACAAAGCCCTTCCTTCATGCCTGAAATATGAGTTTGACAGATGAGTTGCGACGTGAGTAGTATTTCGCTCTGCAATTGTATACGTATACATATTCGTTGTTCATCGTGAATTCAGAGCGAGTCGGTAATCCAGTCCGCACCAATCCTCGGGTCGTCGAAGAGGCGGATTGGAGCTCTCCGGGGAGAGCCTGTCCGCCACTGAACCTGCCGGTAGCTTTATCCGGCCCGATGGGGACTTGTTCCTGCGTCATGTTATGGAGGCTCTACTCATGCATTACCGAACACTCTGCTTAGCATCCGGGATCCTGCTGTCGGCTTCTTCGCTCACGGCCCAGGAATTCACGGGTCACGTCGCTGACCCGAGTCACGCAGCCGTGCCGAAGGCCACGATCACGATCCACAACCAGCTGACCAATGTGGATGTCACCACGTCAACGACCCACACCGGTGATTACACCGTGCCGTACCTCAAGCCGGGACTCTACACGGTCAGTGTGGAGGCGGACGGGTTCCAGAAGCAGAACAAGACCGACATCACGCTCGAGGTTGATAAGACCGCGACAATCAACTTCACTCTGAAGATCGGCTCGACTGCGGAGGAGGTCACCGTGACTGCCGATGCTTTGCTAGACAGGGGCAAGGCCGACGTGGGCGAGGTGGTCGAGAACCAGCGCATCACGGAGTTGCCACTGAATGCTGGTGATCCCAGCACGTTGGCCCAGCTAAGTGCGGGTGTTGCCTGGTATGGATCCAAGCAGTACACGCGGCCGTTTGACCAGACGCAAGGAGCGTTGTCCATCAACGGCGGTGGTGAAGGGAACTCGGTGCTGATGCTGGATGGCGTCTCGAACGAGTCCCCGCAGGGCAACGCTCAGGTGGCGTACATCCCGCCCATCCAGGCCGTGCAGGAGTTCAAGATCATCACCAACCCTTACGACGCGCAGTTTGGTCGCGGTCAGGGTGGGGTGATCGATATGACCTTGAAGTCGGGCGGCAACAAGGTGCATGGATCGGTCTATGAGTACTATCGGCGGTCATGGTTGGACGCCAACGCCTGGTCAAACGACTACTACGGCCTCAACAAGAGCGCACACAAGGTAGACCAGTATGGAGCAGAACTGGACGGGCCCATCCTCATTCCGAAGCTCTACAACGGTCGCGATCGCGCCTTCTTTGTCCTGCAGTATGAAAACTTCGACGAGACCGAACCAAACCTGATCACGACCTCTGTACCTGATCCCGCATGGCTCAAGGGCGACTTCAGCAAGCTCACCTACGTCGGGCAGGGTCCGGAGTTGATCTACGATCCGCTGACTGTCACCCAGAATCCCACCTCAGGCTTGTATACCCGCAGCCAATTTCCCGGGAACATCATACCGGCAAACCGGATTAGTCCGACTGCCGCGAAGATCCTTTCCTACTACCCGGCTCCGAACTTCACCCCGCCAGCCAGCCAGAATCCATACTCGGGCAATTACGTGGTGTCGCTACCCATTCACGAGATCTATCGCAATCTACTCGGCAAGGTGGACTACAACCTCACGTCTCGCGATCGCTTTACGCTTCGCTTCGGTTACTGGGAGCGCCGCGGCGCATGGAACACCAACGGGCTGTCGGGTCCCGTAGCCGATGTATGGCCCAACGGATCACGCAACGAGACTTATGCGATGGAAGAAGTCCACACCTTTACCCCAAACCTGGTGCTGGACTTTAAGGCTGTGGTGACCACCTTCGTTCAGATCAACCTGGGTGGAGCGCAAGGTTTTGATCAGACCACGTTGGGATTTCCTGCGAGCCTGGTGTCTCAGTACAACGGCTTCAACAACTACTTTCCCAGCATTGGCCTGAGCGGATATGCGCAGCTGGGTAACTCGGGGGGCAACATCAGCCCTGCCCACTCCCTGGCTATGCTGCCCACGCTGACATGGATCAAGGGCCGCCATAGCATCCACGGTGGTGCAGACGTTCGCTTCCTTCAGCAGACAACGCACCAGGTGTCGGGTGGCGCGAGCTTCAGCACTGGCCCATCGTGGACGCAGAATGCCTATGGCTACCAGGCATCCAACATCCAGTCCGGCAACTCGATCGCGTCTTTCCTCCTCGGTACTCCGGATTCCGGCGGCGTGAGCATCAACTCCACCACCTATTGGTCGCAGCATTACTATGCCCCGTTCCTGCAGGACGATTGGAAGCTGACCAATAAGCTGACGCTCAATCTCGGACTCCGTTGGGATCTGAATGGCCCACAGTCTGAGCGGCACAATCGCGGCAACTACGAATTCGACACGACCACGCTCAATCCGGTGAATTCGCAGGTCAATCACAATCTGTTGCCTACGGGTGAGCAGATCCTCGGAGGGATGACGTTTCTAGGAGTCAACGGCAATCCCCGTTCATTCATTCCCATGATCAAGACCAACGTCCAGCCGCGCGTTGGGTTCGCGTATTCGCTGTTCAACAACACAGTGATCCGGGGTGGCTACGGCATCATGTACCGCAATCCGATCCCTGGCGATAACAACCTGGGATTCTCCGCAAACACGCAATTTGTGGGGACCTTCGATAACGGCATCCACCAAAATGGCACGACGATCGACAACCCATTTCCGGGCGGCATCATTCAGCCCACAGGATCATCTCTGGGACTCGAGACGGGACTCGGGCAAAGCACCTGGTTTATCAACCCACACTATAAGACTCCGCGATTCGAACTGTACTCGCTTGGCTTCGAGCAGCAGTTCCTCAAGCACGATCTGATCAACGTCACGTACTCGGGAAGCCGCAGCACGCGGCAGGACAGTTCAGACAACATCAACCACGTCAGCACGGCAATCTTGGAGCTCTGCAATCCGGAGCTGGGCGGTCACCCGGAGTCCTGCAATGCGCAAGTCTCCAATCCCTTCTTCGATGTGCCGGCGTTCCAGGGAAGCAGCTATTACAGCTCTGCCTTTATCTCGTTCAGCGCTTTCACTCGTGCGAATCCAGCGTTCAGCGATGTCACTGAGTATCAATTGAACGAAGGACGTTCCTGGTACAACTCGCTGCAGGTCACAGGTACACACAGGATGAGCGACAACCTCACCTTCCATGGCACGTGGACCTACTCGAAGACCATGGACTCGGGCGGTTTCGCCGATGGCAACTACCGTATCCTGTCGCGAACCATCGACGGCAACGACGTCACCCACCGCGTTACTCTTTCGGGTGTCTACATGCTTCCGTTCGGCCACAAACGTCGCTTCTTGGCCGATAGCAACCGGCTGGTTGACGCTGTTCTCGGTGGCTGGGAACTTGCCTCCCTCTACATCTATGAGACGGGTCATCCGTGGAGCTTCGGCGGCATGGACTACCTGCACAACGCAGGTGTGAAGCGATACGTGGATCCGAGGGTTCCGGGAGCGATCCGCGGCGTGCAGCCGTGTGTCGGCGAATGGAACGAGCAGTCCTACAACAGCTGGACGATCGTGCCGTACCAGGTGACGCAGAACCTATGCCGTAATGCGGCTGGGGTGACAGACTACGATTTCGTTTCGCAAGCGCCTTATGGTCCGCAGCCGAACATCATTTACTCGGGAATTCGTATCCCGAACTTCTATCAGATTGACGCGAATCTATCGAAGAACTTCCATCCGACAGACCGCTTCACCGTGCAGCTGCGCCTGGAGGGCTTCAACGTTCCGAACCATCCAGCTTTCCAGCAGGGATATGATGGCAACCCATCCGACCCGCAGTTTGGAACGATCCTGCGCCAGAATGGGCAGTCGAACGTGCCCCGTCAAGTACAGCTAGCCGCCAAGGTGATCTGGTAAGTCCCGTGCGTGTGCCTCAGAGTCACGCGCGCCTTAACCAATGAGGAGGTCTTATGCATCACTCGAATAGAAAATGGTTGACGTTGATTGGTTGGCAACTGCTGGCATTGGTGGCGATGATTCACCTCAGCGGTTGCTCCGGGGGTGGTACCAAACCCCTCATCGTTACAGGTCTAACACCGTCCACGGTCCCCGCAACCGGCGGCCAGGTCATCTTTATAGGCAACAACTTTGGCCCTGACGACAAGGTAACGATCGGCGGCGTTGCAGCCACGGCAAACTACGGCGGCGAAACGCTGCTGACGGCAATCGCGCCAGCCAGTAGTACCCCGGGCGCTGTAGATGTGGTGGTGAGCAGCCCGATCAATGGTACGGTTACGCTCTCGAAGGCGCTGACCTACCTGGCAACGCCGACTGCGCCCGCGGTGTCGAATGCCCCGACCTGCACGGGGACGGTATGCATCTACCAGGCGGAGAACGTGCAGAGCACCTTGACGGGGAATGCGGACATTACAAGCTGCAGTGGCTGCTCAGCAGGTCTGAAGGTCGGAAACCTGGGCGGCCCGAGCTTTGTAACCATCAACGATATCTATGCGCCTGCGACGGGAACATACGACGTTACGATCTATGGAGTGGATGGCGACGGGTCGGGCAGCTATAGGACCATGACTGCCGCCGTGAATGGAGGATCGACACAGTCGGTCCAAATCAGTGGCGATAACTGGAACGCGACCTCTGCTCCGCAGACGATTCAAGTGCAGCTGACCAAAGGAAGCAATAACTCAATCCAGTTCGGTAACGCCAATGACTACGCTCCAGATCTGGACTACATCGTAGTCAGCCCGAACACGCTGGCGGCGGCCACGCCGTGTACCAGCGCAATCTGCGTGTACCACGGCGAAAGCGCCAGCAATACCTTGTTCGGCAACGGTCAGGTAGCTGGATGCAGCGGTTGCTCAGAAGGCTACAAGATCGTCGGGCTTGACAATGGCTATGGAGGTGTAATCGTCAATAACGTCTATGCCCCCGTCGCCGGAACATATAACGTCACGGTGTACGGAGTCGACGGCGATGCCCCTGGCTATCGGACGATGAGCGTCGCTGTGAACGGTGGAACTCCGGCGTCGATCAACATCAGCAATAACAACTGGAATGCGACGGCGCCGGGCGTATCGCTGCAGCTGCCGCTGAACCAGGGCAATAACTCGATCACAATCAGCAGTTTCCTTTATGACTACGGACCAGGCTTCGACTACCTCGTCGTGAGCCCGCAACCGCAGCTCACGGCTATCGGCAGTGGCCCTGTCCAGATCAACTATGACCTGAACACAGGCCTGGCGTCGTTCGTTTACAGCGGCTCAACCATCATCTCCAACTTCTACAGCCAGGTGATGCTAGGCGGCGCCTCCGTGACGAGCACCTCCGGTAGCTACACGCGCAAGATCAGCGCCGGCTCCAATAGTGAGACCGACGTGACACTGACAGCTTCCGACGGCACACCGACCATGGTGCAGCGCTTCATCATCGTCAACAGCAACTACCTGCTGATGCAGGTGGAGCTGTTGGGCGCGAATGGGGCTATCCTCAGCAGCAACTCGATGGCGCCCATCATGACCACCAAGCCGGGCTCGATCAAGTTGCCCACCGTGTCTGACCCGCGCTTCCTGCTGGTGCCGTTCGACAACGACAGCTTCCGTACCTACAACGACGCCTCTGTGTACAACAGTCTGGAAAATGCAGCCAGTTATGAGGTTGGCGTCTTCCACGACGGCGGCACGCGCAACGGCCTCGTACTCGGATCGGTGACCCACGACACCTGGAAGACGGGGATCATCGCCAACTCAGCCTATGGCAACTACGCGCTCGATACCCTCGATGTGGTGGGCGGCTTTGCCGGACCTGAGGATCAGTTGCCGCATGGCTCGGTCACCGGCAACACGATCGCTTCGCCGACAATCATGGTGGGCTTCTATAGCGACTGGCGCGATGGCCTTGAGGCGTTTGCCAATGCCAACGCGCAAGTCGTTCCGATGCTCAGTTGGAACAACCCCGCACCGATGGGATGGAGCAGCTGGGGCCATGTCCAAACGGCGATGTCGGAGACCACTGCGGTCGCCGATGCTGACTACTTCCATCAGAAGCTTCCTAACTTCAACAACCAGGGCGTGAGCTACATGAATCTCGACGCCAATGGGGGCTTCATCGACACGGCCAGTAGGGATTTCATCACGACGGCACATAATCAGGGCCAGAAGGCCGGTATCTACTGGGTGCCTTGGGCATACTATGGCACCGATATGACCCAGACCGTCGAGGGCACCAAGTACACCTACGGCGACATCGTGATGCGTGATCAGCACGGCAATCCGCTGAGGACGATCGATGGCGCTTATGCCGTCGACCCCACGCATCCGGGTACGAAGCAGCGCATCGACTTCTATTACCTTCAATTCAGCACAAACGGCTTTGACTCCATCAAGTTTGACTTCCTGAGTCATGGCATCGTTGAAGGCGGCTCCAACAATGGCGCTTTCTACGATCCTGCAGTGCATACCGGAGTCCAGGCATACAACGAAGGCATGAGCTATCTGTCGAAAAAGTTTGGAGCGACGATGTATATGGATGAGTCGATCTCTCCGATCTTCCCGTACCAGTATGCGCATGCCCGACGTGTTTCCTGCGATACCTTCGGCGGGATCGGCAGCCCCACCGTCAACAGCGGTGGCACAACCTCCTACGAGATGAACTCAGCCACCTATGGCTGGTGGCTTGCGGGCCGGTTGTATAACTTCAACGATCCAGATCAGATCGTATTGGAGGGCTTCACAAGCAACGAAAACAAGAGCCGCGTTACCTCGACGGCGATCCAGGGTTACATGATCGATGGAGACGACCTCACCGATTCCGTGGCCCCGGGACTTGCGCAGAAGTGGCTGACCAATGGCAATATCAATGGTCTGGCTGCGCTCAAGCTGAACTTCCGTCCAGTGGACGGAAGCACGGCGCAGAATCCCACTTCGGTGCTTGTAGCTCAGGCAGGTGGCGTCTACTATATCGCCGTCTTCAACTACGACGGCTCCAATCCGCTCGTGGAGAATATCGATCTGGCGCATGCTGGATTGAATGGTTCCGCAAAGTACACGGTCACGGATCTGTGGACGGGCGCAACTTCGAGTACCACCGGGAGCCTATCCGTAAACCTGAGCGCAGCAGAAAGCACGATCTATAAACTGCAGTAACTCGATGCGGCTGGCACAGCAAGTCGCTGTGCCAGCTCTTCCTCCTGGATAGTCTGCTCTTTTCATGCATCCGTGATGAGCGGAGGATTACTCTGCCCCTAAAACAGTTGCGCGGTCCCTCTTCCTTAGGCTTCTCTTCTAGTAATTGCAAGGTTCGCAAGTTGTCGTCGACAAAATGCTGGTGAGTTCATCCTTTGGGCTACGCAGTCCAGCTTCTCGAGGAGCGCTCGTGATTCCATAGGACGCCAGCTCAGCAGAAACGGTGATTGCACATCGTCCTGTATCTGCGAGTAGCTGTGGTCGAGGGTGTCACTTGTTTCTACACGCCATTCACTATCTTGCGGGTTTGCACTGGGGTGTCGAAAATCAACGCCTGTTTGGTGAGAATGCCGTCAACCTCGGTTGTCTGCAGAAGCCGTGTGAACAGAAGGCACCTATCTTATTTTGACTGGCGGGCGGTCGGCTATGAACATGCGAGACATTGCGAAACTTGCGGGCGTCTCCAGCGCGACTGTGTCTAATGTCATCAACGGATCGAAGGTTGTCAGGCCAGCTACTGCGGCACGGGTACGTGAAGTGATCCAAGAGGTGCGATTTGTTCCCAATGGCAGCGCAACCACGCTGAGGTATGGGCGGAGCCGCACGTATGGCTTGATTATTCCTGACATCAGGAACCCCTTCTTTCCCGAGGTGATCCGCAGCTTTGAAGCCATCCTCGTGGAGCGAAATCAGGACATGCTGATGGCGACCACGGACTTCCATTACTCGCAGATGCAGCAGACGATCCGCCGTATGTTGATCCGCCAGGTCGATGGCGTGGCGCTGCTGGCGGCGGAGATCGAGACGGAACCAATCGAAGCTCTGATTCACCATCGTGTCCCGCTGGTGACGATGGACAGACGGGTAACCGGACGTGGGCTGAGCGATGTCTCCATCGACTACGCGGGCGGCATGCGTTCCGCAATACAACACCTGAAGAAACTCCGTCATAGAAAAGTCGCGTATATTGGCCGGTCGCCGGCCCCCGCGACCTTCGACCATCGTGTCGAGGCCTTCAAAATGGCCGTGTCAGAGGGAGGGTTGAAGGTCCGGCCGGAGTTCATTCGGATCGGCAACGATCGGATCTCCGGAGGAGAAACCGGGATGGAAGAGATCCTGCAGCTCAAGGAACAGCCTACGGCAATTCTTTGCGCGAATGACCTCACGGCAATCGGTGCCTTGCGCGTCATTCGGCGGCACGGACTCAGTGCGCCCGAGGACTACTCTGTCGTTGGCTTCGATGACATCGATCTGGCCGATATCATCTTTCCTCCTCTGACAACGATTCGGCTGTCTCGCCCCGAGCTCGCCGCGACGTTCTATGAAGCGCTTACCAGCTTCGGCACGGATCCACACAGAGTAGGGAAGCAATACACCGTAGGTACGTCGCTGGTGGTGCGAAGTTCTACAGGTGCGCCGCGCGTGAGCAAGCGTTAGAAACCTTTGCAGTCCAGGGCAAGTGTCTTTCTAACTCCCCTCAGCGCCGCCACTGGAGCTCAGGACATACACGAGCGGGCTTAGAACGTTGGTGAGTCGATGCCACATAATGGAGCGTGGTGGACTGATGGAGCATTTCCTCTTCCGCCTGTTGCATCCATAGGGAGTGAGTCCCGTGAGCGCCGTTGCTCTCCCGGGTTTACGGTATGCCGCTAGCAACCCCGGGATATTCCGGGGCAGTCGTGGTCAGTATTCGAACCCTGTTCCTGGCGTGACGCTAGATGGATGGAGGCTATATCTCGTGTGCCAATCACTGGCACAAATATCGGTCTCGGCACGGGTCTCGCGCTGCCCGGAAACCACTTGATGTACAGGGGGGCGAGTCCCACTTCAACATGGTTTTACCAGCATTCGGCCAACCGCAACCTTTCTTCCGTCTAGAGGGTGAGTTCTAGGAGGGGCCGAAGCGCGCAAAGATATTCCTGACGCACCATCAGATGGTACTCATAGCGCGATCTCTCTGTATGCCGAGCTGCGCTTCAGTGGACACCAGCTGCTTCGAGCCGAAGTTGCCTGGGGGCTGCATGCTCGAAGCAGAGTTAGCCGAATCGATCGATGTGAGATCTCCTCGTTCGAGGTTGGTCTGCGTATCCCGTCGGGGGTTCATCGAAAATGCGGGCGCAATCTGAACAGTCGATCTTCCTGATACCTAGTACCATCTTGTCGGAGGAAGAAGCAGTGGCTCTTGACAACGGAACGTATCGGCGCGAAGGACCTTCCCTTGCGGAGTGCCATCTCCAGATGGAGCGCATCCTGCAATCAGAGGTGTTCCGCAATGCCAATACGCTGCAGCAACTCTGTCGATTCCTGATGACGCGCGCCTTGGATGGCGGGAGCGAGCCGCTCAAGGAGTACACGATTGGGGTTGAGGCTTTTGGCCAGATGCAGGATTTTGATCCGAAGACGGACACGATCGTCCGGGTCCAGACGCACAGACTCCGTCAAAAGCTAAAGGCGTACTACGACGGGGAGGGGCGCAGCGACCACATCTTCGTCGAGATTCCCAAAGGGCATTATCTTCCTCGCTTCGAAGCAGCGCATGAGGGGGACAAGCTATCGGAGATCGAGGCGCCGGTCACGAGCGAGGCGTCGGTCACACCTTCCGTGGGAGCGCCACAGGCTTATCACGAGGGCTTGAACCCGAGGAAGTCCCCGCATCGACTTGTTGCAGGAGGGGTGGTCGCATTGGCTGCGGTCTTTGCGGCTGGTTGGTGGCTAGGCGGGCATCGGCCCGATCCCAATCCTGATATTGCATCTGCGAGATCCATGCAGGCATTTGCCGCCGGCCAGGACCCTGTGAAGGCGTTCTGGGCGAGCTTCGCCGGGGACGATCCCACTCCAGTCATTGCCTATCCAGATGCGGTATTTCTGCTGGATAACTCGAACGATCTCTTCCGCTATCGTCAAGGCGCGAGCGACGATCGCGGGGCGCTTGTCGATTTGCATCTGGCTCGCCAATTTGCGAGCAATCCCGAACTGATCGCCCGGGCTGGGGAGCTCTATTACGAAAATGGGTACACCGGTGCGGGTGAGTTGCAGGCAGTCGCGATGCTGGCCAACCTGTTCGGACAGATGGGCCTAGCTGTGAGTTTGCATCAGGTTATTGTCTTTTCAGGGAGATTTTCTGATGCGATCTCATCCTTTGGCTCGGACGACGTTTGCGATTCGGAAGCAGCTGGCGAAGGCGGTTGTGGCTGGGCGGTTGAGCTTGAGCGAG
>NZ_FNVA01000010.1 GCF_900108185.1 Bryocella elongata
CTAGCCCAGCTTATGTGACGTTGGGCAACGCCAATCCCCAGCGTTCATAAGACCTCAGCGGCTGAACGTCACATAACTGCGAAGACAACATAATCGGCACTCGCGGAACCTGTCACCAACCCAACGGCCTTGCCAACCACAAAGGCCACGGCCTCGGCTTCTGTCTCTCGTACCGTCTTTGTGGTTGCGGTGCGGCGTTCGGCCTTGTGCAGGAGTTCGTGCGCCGTTTCATGGACAAGCGTGGCGAAGGTTTCGGCCTTCGATTGTCCGGGCAGGATGGCGATGCGTCCGCCGTAGCTCATGCCGAGAGCGGGGGCAATATTGGGGTTATAGACAAGCTGAATGCCTTTGCTCTGGACGAACGCGGCCAGCCTGTCCAAGTTCTCGCCGGGGTCGCCGCAGACCTCGCGCACCTCCGGCAGGTCTAGGCCATCCGTCTGCGAAATATCGAAGACGTAGGCATTGCGGAATCCCAAAAGAACCCGCTCGTTCTGCTTCGTAATGTCCTTATTGGCTTCCTCGTCCTTCTTGCGGCGAACGCCGACAATGGGAGCAAGAATGCGGATGCCTTTTTGTCCGGCCTTCACAGAACGGCCTAAGTTCTTCCACGTCCAGAACCCGGCCACGCGGGTGGCCTGCGGCATTTGCCGCGCGATCTCCAAGACGTTCCCGAAGGAATACGAATGAAAGCGGCTCATGGCGGTGAGGTAGTTGGTGAGGGCTTCAGAGTGTCCTGCCTCCAACTGCTCAATCAGCAGCTTGATGTTGGCGGCGATGAGTTCCTGTTTGGTGGAAGGTTTCTTGCTGTCGATGGCGGTGATGGTGGTATTGGCGTTGCTGCTCATGGTGGCTTCTCCTTGTCGGCATTTGCTTTTGCACGTCCGCGTTGAAACGCGGCATGTACATGCCGAACGCCTCCTGGCGAAGGCGGGGGTAGCAAACGGAAAGGTCTTCGAGCGGAGCTTTTTGGGGGGACCGCGCTTGAGCGTGGGGGAGCCAAAACCCGGCGGGCGAACGGCCTTGCAGAGCGCGGGGGGCAGAGCCCACTAGCAAAGCTTGGTTTCCTTATGGGTGCGCGTCAGCGCACAGGATTGTCAGGGTCGCGTTGCGGCAGGAACAGGCCGCTGGGGAGGGTGGCGGAAGACGCTGGAAGCGACTGGAGACAGGAGAGGGGCGTAGCCCCTCCCTCCGTAGAGCGCCTTTGCTATCGACCCTTCGCTATCATGGATCAGGAAGACCATGCCCTCGTCTGAGCCCAATCCGTCTCGTTTGAGCACTCCATCCGGAAAGGAATCCATCTTTTCGGAGATTGTGCAGCTCATTGCAGATTCTCAAGAAAAAGCGCTTCGAGCGGTCAACACGGTTCTGATCGATCTTTATTGGAGGGTCGGGGAGATCATCAGTGGAAAGATAGCCTCTTCGGAATGGGGCGATGGCGTCGTGCGGCAACTCGCGGAATATATCGCGCGGACGCAACCCGGACTCCGTGGTTTTACGCGGGCCAACCTGTTTCGGATGCGGCAGTTCTACGAGACTTATCGGGACGATGAGAAAGTCGTACCACTGGTACGACAATTGCCGTGGTCGCACCACCTGCTCATCCTCGGCCAGAGCAAGCGCGCCGAAGAGCGCGAGTTTTATATCCGAACCGCCATTCAGGAAGGCTGGAGCAAACGGGAGCTGGAACGGCAGTTGGACAGCGCACTCTTTGCACGGGTCGTCCTCAGTCCGCCAAAAGTCTCACCGGCGGTGCGACAATTCCATCCCGAGGCCGTAAGCATCTTCAAAGATGCCTACAACCTGGAATTTCTGGGGCTGCCGGAGGTCCACGCCGAAGCGGATCTGCATGGTGCCCTGCTCGACAAGCTAAAAGACTTTTTGATCGAGTTGGGCCGGGACTTCTGTTTCGTCGGTTCGGAGTATCCGTTACAGGTGGGCGGGCAGGACTTCGCGCTCGATCTGCTGTTCTTCCATCGTGGGTTGAACTGCCTGGTCGCCATCGAGCTGAAGATCAATGCGTTCCGCCCGGAGTACCTGGGCAAGCTTGACTTCTATCTGGAGGCGCTGGACAGGACGGTTCGCAAGAACCATGAACAGCCTTCGATTGGTCTGCTGCTCTGCGCGAGCAAGAACGATGAGGTCGTGGAGTACGCCCTGAGCCGCAGTCTCTCCCCGGCACTGGTCGCGGAATATCAGACCCAACTGCCGGATAAGAAGCTGCTGCAAGCGAAACTGCATGAGTTCTACGAACAACGGGTAGCTTCTGTCTCCGATCCGGACGCGTAGTCCCCGGCGGTAATCCTGTTCCTGCACCAGCGAACGAGCCAGCCGCCTTCAAATCCACTCCATTGCATTTTCCAGCTCGAACCGGGATCATAGATACGGGACGGGTACGCACCGTCCTGGGTGTCGAAACCCAAGCAGAAACACCGTGCGCTGGCGACAGTCACGGGACGAATTCCCAACGCCTTTGCGTCGGGGAGCCATGGACGTATGTCCAGGCTTCACGGCTAAAGGTCCATGGAACCGCGTGTTTCTGCCGGTTTTCGAACTCCCCGACGAGGGTTTACAAGGGCTGTTTGCGGGGGCGCACCGCAGACGTTTTTCCCGGCCTCGGATTGGAGGAGTATGCTGATCCGGTCTGTCCCGGTAGAACCCCTTTTGCCTCGGCTCGCTGGCACGCGGATGCTTTCCGCCGTTGCTGACGCTTTGTCTGCCCTGATCTTTCTCCGGCTGGAGAACAAGGATGGATGGCAATGGATCTCGTGCGTGAACTGATCTTCGATGTGGGTGCGCAAGCGGAACTTCCACTGCCAAGCCGATGCACCGTCGATGTCTCCTGCCTGGGACAACCGGAAGTGCAAGAGGCTGTGTCCTTCGCCCTAGAAGAAAGCCTGTATGTAGCGGCTTACGCGGGAATCGACCTGAAGGCGCTCGACGGCATTACGGTAGCGCCTGACTGCCGCGCTGCGGCCTGCGCTCTCCAGAATATGCCTGAAGGACAAGTGCCTCTCGAATTGAGCCCGCAGCCGGAATCGATGGAACTGGCGAGGACAGCGGCGGTTCGTCGTGACGGTGAATTGAAGTTCCACATTGTTGTGCGCCCCGGCCTCAGCGTTATGGCGATCTCACCGGACAAAGCGATGCAGCGGCTTGCACAAGCGTGCATCGCCCACGAAGCCGCTCACGTCGAGCACGAAAGCCATCTTTATCGCACCTTCCCCGAGAGCTATGGAAAGCCTCTGGAGTGCGGCGACCGCTCTCGGCAGACCTTCCTCAAGGCGATGGACGTATGGAGCGAGTATGCAGCCTGCCGATCTTCCGCAGCGTTCCGGCCCGAGGCGGTCGAAGAGTTTGAAGAAATCTTCTGTCGCGCCGTCGAAGACTGCTCCGGCAAGGCTTTGGAACAGATCAAGGCTTACCGCGAGGGTCGCGGTGCCGCTCTTGTCTTCCGCGAACTCCAACAGATATTCGGCGACGTGTTCATCTATGGGGGCTATCTGTTGGGCCATGTTCATGGCCTGGAGACAAATCTCTCCAAACACCTCGCCAGCCACGAAAGCGAACTTCTCCGCAACCCGAAACTCGCGGATTTAGTGTTCCGACTGGAGCGTCTTTTGGAAAAGCTCTGGCTGACCGAATTTGCATGGGACTCGATTGAAGTCTTCGCCCCGATCTACGACCTCATCTGCGAACTGATGGCGCAGCATGGGATGATGTTTGTCCGACATGAAGAAGAATGGAAGATCGTCATGTACGAAGACGAAACGGCACTCGAAGCTGCGCGGAGAGCTCTGTCTCGCTGGCAAAAGTCTGATTGAACTCCCTGCACACTATCGGTATCTAAAAGCTCTAACGCAAACGTCGCTTGATACAGCCGCTTCACCGCGTCTGCCGGCACGGAAAAAGGTGGCCCCTCTGTGCAGGCTTGGTCGTACTCATAGCAGATCAGAAGCTGCCTCTGCGCTCGGGCGAGGTGTGTCAGATGGCGTGCATATTGGTCGCGCAAACCTGCTGGCCGTGCGCGAGGGGGAGGTGAGCCAAGCTAGTTGGCTACCAAGAGCAGAGAGAAACAAGGCGTGGGACCCCTGCCGTTTTGCAAGGAAACATGAGGAGCTACAGCACCGCCCTTTGAACCGAACTCTCCACTTTAACTTCTGGGCGCAACGTCGATTCGCTTTCCCACTTCGTTCAAAAACAGGAACTCCTGGCCCATCTTGGTAATGAAGAGGACGCCGTCTACGCCGTCGAGCGATTCCACGTCGCCATGCTTTTCAAGCTTGTTCACGATCTGCTGGTAGTCAGATTCCATCAAATAAATGGATTGTGCGAACCAATTCACGACGTACGCAATGAGTTTGACTTCACAGTGCAGCTGCTCGGCCGAGATCGCAAGTTGCCTTGAGGCTTTCGTCGCATGCTCTCTGACCTTTTCATAGAGTTGATCTTCAAAGAACAGCTCTTCACGACCGCGGCTTTGCTTGGTAACGGCCTTGACTTCTACGCATACCTTGATGCCAGCGAACATCGCCGTAATATCTGCACCTTGCTGGCCCTTGATCGGCGCAACTAAGGTCAACTCCGTGAAGCCTCTCAGCCGGAGCGCTTCGACTACACGCAGGATCGCAATGCCGCCTTCCAGGTTGGCGGCATCGCAGGAGCTGAAGTTAAACTCGCTTTTTCTGCGCAGTTGCTCTTTAGTAAGCCTCAATGCGGTCAGCACATTGGCGAAAAGGACCTCATAACGATCCAGAATCGCGCTGACCTCATCCTCGGGAAAGTTGATTGGGTCTTCACAGGAAGAGACATACCGGCCGAGCATAAAGGCAGTCAGAGGGTGTACAGACGGATCTACACAGACCATTGCGCGCTCCTTGATTTGATTCGATACTTCTGCATGCCTGCCTACGATCAGCCGTTTTCACACGACCTTGAAGCGACCCGTCATTCGCATTACCACAGGCCTCTGATTCCGATGTCTTTCCTACGCAGTGTGGTCACTTTCCCTCGATCATCTCGTATCTGGAACTCACTCTGTATTTTCTTCGGGGGGCGTTGATACCAAGTCGTGCAGATGCGCGACAAGTCTGTAAGCATGGGCCTTTCCAGGAAGGTCTTGAACATATTCGTCTGGCAAACTTCGTCAGGTATGAGCAAGAACGTTCCCGCGGCATCTCCCCTAGCGGGTAAGCTCAGCGACATCGAAGCAAGTGAGCGGATGAAGGCCCGTCGCGGGATCGTGATCGATGGATCAATCTCGGCAACATTGTCTGGGAACAGCGGAGACAGGAAATCGATCGCGTACCCTTTGCATTCGATCCAGGAATGAAAACCATCGAGACCCGCTTGGATGCTCCCACCGCGACGCTCAGCAAAAGCAAGTGGCTCAAGGTCCGGGCTGAGACAAAAGAATGCGGCTCCACTGACCGGTTCGGCCTTCAGGCGATAGTGTTCGCGCAAGATGTATGCACCAAGCATCGTAAAGAGATTGCAGGCGTGCGGTAGATCACAATGCTCTTCCAGCACGCAGGAGATGATGCTGAAGATCCGGCAAAAGTCGAGAAAGCCGATGGGCGGACGTTGAGCCGATGTTCGAATTGGAGCCTCCCTGATGGACTTTATCAGCCTAACTGCCGAGATTGTTCCCCGCGTATGGCTATGGAGCTTCAGTTTCCTGATCGGCGCTCACGCGCCGAATCTCCGCTTCGAGTGGAAGGCCTTCGCTAGGAGTCCAGGTTGACACCGGCTTCACTTTCGATCCGATGTGTATGGGAGGCCAGTCACTGAAGAACCAAGCTTCCGGATAGATACTCTTCTTCCAGTGTTCGGTCTTCTGGATCGTCCAACTTCTTTGGCTTACGACACGAAATCCGCAAAATTTTGTTTCATAGACAAAGGCTTCAGCAGTGCACTCCACCCAGATTTCGATGCCAATAGCTTTCCAGTTCAGCACCAGAGGAATTCGTGCTTCTACCGGCTCAGTCGGCAGTTTCTTTTTGGGATTCCGCGCTCCGGGACCGATGACGAAGCCAGGCAGAATGTGCGCCAGGGTGGCACCCTTGAGCAGCAGTTGATCGAGGACGAACAATGTTCGAGCGAACTCTTCGTCAAGAAGATCAGAAAGTTGAAAATCTGAAGAGCTAATCTCGAGGCCCTCCGCCAGGAGTAAGTATGCCTCGACGGCTGGACCGATGGTCTGAGCACTCGTGCCGAACGTTGCGAGGGGAAAAGGCTTACCCTGCCCGATACAAAGAGAGGCGCCGGGCTTGAGTAGAGAAAAGAAGCGAAAAGTGGCCTTATTCAGGGGATGCGCAAATTTCGGTGCAAAGATTGTCGACTCCACGAAGTGCACGTAACCGTTCTTCGTCTTTCGCGCAGAGGAGAGCGTCAATCGGAGGCCGGCTTCGTGAACGAGTGCCCACTCGTCTCCGAATTGGCGGAGGGCGAATATCTGCTTCGCCGTATCTGCTCCCGAGGTGAGCGTGACAGTCTCAACACTTTCAGCGGCTCCCAAGATAGTGACTTGTCTGCTTCGGGTTTGTGCAATGAGCCTTCTAATCTCCTCGTGGAAATCGACTCCAACGGTATTTGGGTCGATCAGTCCATCCTCGAAAATCTGTGCTCTCACGCTTGCGTGTGCTTCCGGACGGATCGAAAACACATCATTGATGGACGGCACGCGGACATGCGAAGTCGTCGCTTGTGAGCCGGAAACCACTTCGACATCAGACCCTGGAATTGCGCGGTGGATTCGCTGTTTGAGCAGATATACCCTGAGCTGAGCCTGACGAAATGAATTCGTGATGTCCGGAAGTGCCTCCTCAAATGCCTTGGGATCATTCGACATTTGGTCAAAGTTAAAAGATGTGCTTTTGTCTTTTGTCGCTAAAAAATCCAGGAGCAGGTCGATCACCGTTTCATCGAGGAATCGAAAGTAGACCTCTTCCGTGGCCAGCAAGACGCCAATGAGGCAGGTAGCCTGCGCTTGGCGCAACAGATCCATTGCGTCTTTCCTGTCGAGTTTGAGGTTCGGATTAGGTGAGTCGGCAACCGTCTTGACCTGCGCGCCGATCATGGAGCCGGTACCTTCCCAGGATTCTGATTGATCAACCGGAGCCAATACTTGGCAGAGGTAGTCCACTCCGATGTCTGTCTTGGCCTTTGTAGCCGCTAGCCGGTGCTTGGACGCCCAGTACGCGAAATATTCCTCGCCCTGATTCCCAGTCTGGTTGCTCTTCGACATCCTCTTCCCGCGATCTTTACTCATTCGTGATGCCCCATCTACTTTTCGAATCGACCCGCAAGGCTGCCATCGGCGGCCCCCATTCATTCTAGGAGAGCTTCCGCAGGAGCAGTGGGGAGCTCCTCGATCAATCTCAACTTAGCGAGTTTCGGTTGTTGAGGAGTAACTTGAAAGACGATTCGAACTCATTCAGAGTTCAGGACGCTGTTCGATTCCGGTCGAAGCCGGATAAAGCCCCGCACGCGTGCCCGACCCGGCGGAGGCTCATATTGAGGAAGCTAACCGTCTGCGAGCATGATCTGAGGGAGCACCGCGTGCTTAACGTCATTTTCGGGGCAGGGATCGGCGACAATAGTGATATGCCCCTTGACCCTGTGAAAGTCGATGTCGCGCAGAGAATGACCACTCGCTTTCTGAACATGCGACAGCCAAGCCCGCGAAAACCGCTGGCCGTTCTCATCCGGGATGGGGGGATTCTTGATGAAATGGAAAACCGAAGCCTGGTGCGGGCAGAGATAAACCGGACGGAGTATTTCCCGACTCTCAGCACCTTCGCGATCCTCAACGAGGACGATCCCAAGTACGTCAAGGCCAGAGACGGAGTTCTCAAGGTTCTTCATACGCTGACGAACCTCTACGAGGTGGACGAATCTTCGACGCAGTACACGCTCGAGCAGCTGATCGAGCGGGCGCGAGCCAGGTACGATTCAATCGACCCCGATGAAATCAGCCTGGGACTCTATCTGGTGGTGGGCGAGTTCGGCGCCGTTCAGTCTTACGGCCGTTCTCCGGACGGCAGCCAGATAGCGTCCTTCACCATCGCCGAAGGAGTGCTGAAGATCGTCGATCCCGCCACGGCGTGGGCGCAACGTGCCGCTATCGCCCGCAACAGCGCCTCCGCGCCAGCTCCGACGTTCGAGGCACTCGCAAAGATGAAGTTTGACGATACTGTCTCCGAGATCTATGAGCCAGCCATCGAGCACAACCGAGGCTTAACGAGGCTGTATCAGAACGCCGGCATTGCGGAAGCTGGCAATTTTGCGCGGCAAGCTGCGGACGCCGTTCTAAAAGCCTTCCGGCAGGTTGAGCAGATTTTTCGGTCAACCTACCTGGACCGCTTCGCGCGTTGCCTTGATCCGTTGATGGAGATGCAGTTGAGGCAGATTCTCGAGGTCAGGCTGACGGAGCAGACTACGAGAGCACAGGGAGTCACTCGCAACCTCTGCATGTCGTTTGTTACCCCGATGTCGGACCGGTTTACCGCGATCGACGCGCAGGTGAAAGATGCCGGGGCCAGGATGAAAGAGCGCCTGAACAATGCGATCACACTCTATGCGGCGCAAGGATTTGCGCCAGGAGACGCCGAGGAGTGTTCAGAAGATGAATTTATGGAGCCGGAGACTTCAGAGGAGACCAGCGGCCCCAGGGTGTTTATCTCCTATGCCTGGGAATCGGAAGAGCTTAAGCGATGGGTGCTCGATTTCGCCAGAGGTCTGCGTGGCAAGGGGGTAAATGTGACGCTCGATCGTTGGGATCTCGGCTTGGGAGATAACCGGTTCCAGTTTATGGAGCAGTCTGTCACCCGCGCGGAGTTCGTGCTTGTGATCTGTACACCCACCTACGCTGAACGCTCGGAGGAACGTTCTGGCGGAGTCGGATACGAATCCAACATCATCACCAGTCGAATCGCGGAAAAGGCGGGTAAGCAGAAGTTCATCCCTGTTCTTCGGTCGGGAGACTGGAAAACCGCGGTTCCCGCCTGGCTCAAGTTCGCGGTTGGGTGCGACCTGAGCGGCGAGCCGTATCGGCAAGATCAATTCCATGAGCTCTTGAAGACTCTGCATCGAAAGAATGCGGCCGCCCCAGCCCTGGGTCCAGCGCCTGCGTTTGAGGAGGAAGAGGCGCCACAAGAAAGCATCATCAATGAGCCTGTCACGAAGGCATCGCGGTTTACCTGGCTCGACTTGCCGGAGGAGCTTTCGATAAAGGAGCACGAACTCCTGGACGCCGCAGTGCGTGATCACGATGAACAGATACGCCACACCAAGTCCAACGCCGATGAACTGCTCGTAGCAAACGGGAAGTCGTTCTTGGCGTCGGGTGGCCGCCGAGCAAAGGCCGCATGGTTAGCAGCATTGCGAGCTCTCGAACAGCGAGGTCTGATTGAACCTACGACGTCCGATCGATCTGCCTACCATGTAACGGATGCCGGGTACAGGACATCCGACAGACTAGGTGCCTTCACACGCTGGAAGACAAACGAAATCCTGCTTGAGGCCGTATACATGAATGCAGAGAAAGACTCGCTTACGATCAAGTGCTCGGGAGTCGTGGAAGTGCCTGCGACCTTCTACCCGGATGATGTCGGCGCGGATCGTCATGTCATGCGCAGCCTGAAACAGGATCGTTCTCTGTGGGTGGAGGGTGTCGCGCGGGGTGCAACTGACGGTATCAGATGGAAACCGACCGACGTGTCATTCACGAACGCGGAGACGGGCGAACGCGTTGAGTTCCGCGTCCGCGATATGACGACCCCAGAGGCTGGCTGCGTGCTGCTGGAGACCGTTCATCTAGTTCCAGGCTAGTCGAGTGTTAGCACTTTCCCGACCTGCGCCACTCTACCTAAATACTTCATCGACGCGGTAGGCCACGATCCTGGCCGACGGCCATCCCGCCGTAATGAACAAGTCGAGCAGCTCTCGGAGCACGCGAAGGCACTCCGGGTTCTTCTCGAAGATCGAGCGATGCTCCGCAATGTAGGTGCGGATGATCCGGACGACAAGGTCCACGGCCTGATCTTCAAAGTGATAGCGCCACAGCCTGCCTGCCAGCACCGCCTTGCCGACCAGGAGAAACACTCCGGCGGGGTCGACCGGGATGTACATCTCTAGTGTCTGGACCATGTGATGAACGAGATTCGGCGAGCCGATCTCCGCGAGGAGATTCCAGCTTGGCCCAAGAGCGGGATAGAGCTCCCTCTGCTCTGCGGTGGTCAGCTCTGGCGGCAAGCCATGACGTAGTTCCTGAAACGCTCCCGACGCATAGAAGAGCTCGGTGCTGCACGTGACGAGCAAACGTTCAAGATCATCAAACTGCGTTTCCTCCGCCTCCGTAGGCTTTTCACGCCGCAATCGCTTCGCAATGAGTTCGCGCAGCAACGGAACTGCCTTGCCTGTGATTTCGTTGAAGAGTTTCGCTGCCCGTTCTCTGGTGCGTAAGGCTCGCTCGGAGTGCGCGGGTTCGACGTACTGCAATGCGTTGCGGAGCGTGGGAAACATCTTGCCAGCCTCACGCGCCGTCGCCGGTATCCCTTCGACGATCCGATCAACTGTGACCTTCGCGGTCGGGTCGTCACGCCACAGGTAGCAGCAAGTGAGGCAGGCGATGCAGTGGTTTCTGACTTCCTCCGGCTTACCGAGAGCGGTGCCGGATTCGTCCAGCATCTTTGTCATCAGCGCCAAAGCGCGGTCCGGTAGTGCTCGCGCACACCGATCCAGGGCGGTAACGACTTCGAGCCGGACCCTGTAGCTTGGGTCAGATGACAGCAACTCGATCAACTCCCACATGGCCGCTGGAGCACGATCGTAAAGCAGCAACAATCTCCATGCGACTTGAAACCGCACGACGGGCAGACGGTCCAGGGCCAGGATGCGCAGGTTGGCGAGAATGCGCTCGACGTCGAAGCTGGGATTGGCGAGGAGGTAGAAGAGGCCTTCGGCGGCCTCGATCCTTCCGGGCAGGGAGCCCCAGCCGCCTTCGTAGTGTTCCGCGTCGGCACCGTCAGCCGGCCAGTGGGCTGTTACACCTTCATCCAGGATTCGCTGTACCAGCATGCCGAGGTCACTGGCAGCGTCCAACTCCGTAACCCGAGCGATCTTCGATGCCGCTTCGACGAGATAGCCATGCGCGGTATGAATCATGTCATCAGTAATAGCGGAAGGCTCGCAACTGCGAAGCGCGGCCTCAAGCGCCTTCAGCGCCGGCACGACCGCAAGGGCCGCATCGAGGTTGGGAGGGTCTCCATTGATCGAGTAATTGCCACAGAACCCGCGCACGGGCCGCAATAGGTCGACCAGGCGCTGATTCGCAGGGCCTTCTGTGGAGACACCTGCCATCTCATAGAACTGCTCGGGATCGATTGCGACGGCGCCGCCTTGCGCTCGGGGGTCCATCGGGGCGCCGGTGCGCAACCTGGAAGCAGCGCGTAGCTCTTCGATCCGTGTCCGAGACTGTTGCGTCACGATGGCATCGTCCTTCAGAGCGGCAAGATAGGTGTCGCGCCGGTGTTCTCCCCATCGCCGCCGCGGCTCGGGAAGGTTGCCGAGCGCTATGATGGCTTTCTCAATCCGCTCTCGCTCGTCCTGGGTGGACAGGGGGTGAAGCGCTTCGATGAACAGGTACACCTGCCGCTCCGTATCAGACGCTATGAGCAGTGGTTCGGCCGAGGCTGCGTCATGAATCTGCTGCGCGAGCACCGGGAACCTCGCAGCGAGTTCTAACAGTCGCCGCCATAACACTGCGTCTCTGGCGCCGGTGATGAGGTAGCGGACGAGCGCCGCCGTGAATTCAGCGAGCTCAGCGTCCTGCAAGCACTCCTGCAGATAGTGGAAGAAATGGTTCAGAATGGCATGGGCGTTCTCATCCATCCCGTAGCCCGTGTCCCAGATGTGGGAATGGTCTTCGCGAATGCCGGTAGCGATTCCAGCAACCGTAAATGGAACGACCTTCGACGTATCGCGGTGCTTCGTTCGGCACTCCCCTTCAACGATCGAGAAGAGCGCTTGCATTGCTGCGGATGGCGCTGCTTCCAGGAAGCGTCCGTATCTCTGTGCCAGCTCCCAGCGAGCGTGTTTGTAATCCTGCGCCCGGTTCGATAAAAAGCCCATCAGGCGGCTTTGGTTGAGTGACGTCCGATCGTCCGAGGTTTCCTGCCAGCCGAAAGTGGCTATGTAAAGATCGCGGACAAACGCAGGATGGAGCCTTGCGAGGCGAGCTACCTCCCGGGCCATTGGGTTGAGTTCTTCATGGCCGTACTGCATGAGGTGTTCGATTTCGAACGCCCTGCGAAGCAGCGCCGCTGACGCCTCTTTGTCGCTTCCAAAGGTAGTCACGACATTCTTAATCGCAGCTTTTGCCCACGGCCCGTTCCGATCTTCCGCGGACCAAACTCGGTCGAGGAGGGTGCGGGCTAACGTCCCTAAGCGATTCATTTGATCGAGGGTCTGCGTCCCCCATCTCTGGAGCGCCGAATCGAGCCACGATTGCACGTCCACGGCCTGGCTCGCATCGACGGGAATCAGGGCGTCCGCAGCAAGACCGAGCCAGGGCCCGGCGTCGGTGCCGAGATCGGGTCGATTATCGCTGGCGCCTGCTACGAGGACACCAACCAGATGGCGATAGGCTCGTGCAGCGCCGGGGGGCTGATCTTCGGGCGGCTTGCGGAGCTGCGCAGCGAGAGGCTCGACGTCCTCTGCTGCCTTTGCATTCGGGGCGACGATTCCCAGCGGACATGACTGTAAGAGGGCCGGCAGGCTCTCATTCGCACAGAGTCGGAAGGTCAAATCCCAGAAGAGGGCCTTGTCCGTCATCCAGAGTCGCTGGAACCTCATATGCAGGCTCGGGCGAAGCAGCAACGCCAGATCTGGCTGTGCTGCCATCAGCGCGAGAAAATCGTCCGGCTCGTGGGGAAGATAGAGCTCCGCCGCTCCGAAATCGAAGAGAACATTGTGTGCGAAGGCCAGGAGCTGCCGATTAGGACTGCTTGCCGACGATGCCTGCCACTCGCTGAGAACATTCAGGCTCAGCAGTTGTCGGAGCGGTTCTACGCCCCCACCTTCGAGCGCTTTCGCGCGGCTGGTGCGCAGGCGTCTGTTCGCTACCATGTCTGAGAGGCAGAGGCGCAACACCTGCTCGCGACTGTCACCATCAGGTACGACTGCGACCCTTCGCTTCCAGTACGCCTCAAGTAGCCCGACCTGATCACGCAGTGGTGAGAACTCTGCGGTTTCCATCCCGCTGTCGAGCAACTCTGCGGCAAGGCGCAGGTTGAATGGAACGCGAAGCAGCGCAATCATGTCCGCGTTTGCGCTCTCTTTCAATGTCTGTAGTGGCGTGGACCGCGAGCATATCGCGTCCAGCTCTTCGGCGGAGAACACGGGGACATTGATGTGGGTCACGTCGTAGAACTCCGTGTCGGTCAGCTCTGCCGCGACGTGGATCGCAGCCGTCGGGCGGAAGATCGCGCGGAGATCGGGGTTGTAGCGGAGGTCCCATTTGCGTACGCTCGCGACGACGTTCCAACGCGAGCCGTTCTTTAACTCCTGGATCAGCCCTAGGATGACTTCGCCGGCCGCCGCGCCCCTCGCTGCGTCCAGCGCATCGATGAGGATGATGCCTTTCCCGTTGCCGTCCCACGCCTTGATGACGTCGGTGAGTTTGTGCCTTAACCCGACTTCGGATTGCACCTGGGAGAGGTTAGTGAAATCGAGCCGGTCCACGGCGAAGCAGATGACATCGTAGCCCTGCTCCTGAAGCCGCCGGGCGGTGTCATAGGTCGCTCCCGACTTGCCTGCCCCAGGCTGACCGACAATCAGGGTCGATGTTTGCTCGGCAATGCGGATTAGTTCGGTGACTGCGAGCCGATCCGCCTTCAGCTCCTGTCCTCCGATCTGGATGCGGGATAGTCCCGCAAGGTGATCAAGCGTGCTCTTCGTATGCCGGCGCAGAGCCTCGATGTCGGCATCAAAGCTGGGAACCGCCTTGAGCGCGATATGATCGGCGCGCAGACTACGCCGCAGTCCTTCGAGGGTGAAACCCGTCTGCCGTGCTGCGCTCGTTCCGCAGATCGCGACAAGCGCGGTCCAGGCAAGATGTTCCTGGGAGCTGTCTTTGAGCACAAAGGCAGCAAGTTCCCCCTTCGCTCCGCTCTCATGAGTTTCGCCGTCGTCGGGATCGAGCACCTCCACATCGAAGAGTTTCAGGAAGAGCTTCTGCTCGTCGACGGTCGGCGCGGTTCCTGCGACGTTCTCCCATTCGCGATTGAGGAGCGTAACCAAGTCCGTCAGCGCTTCTTCCTCTTGGCGGTTCTTTGCGGCATCCATGATGGTCTGTTCGGGATGTAGTCCGCCGATTCGCTGAAGCGCATTTCGTAGGTGTGTTTTGATCGTCGCCGGGGAATCCGAAGACGTGACCAGCAGAAGACGATCCGAGTCGGGATTCAGCGCTCTCGACCAGGGGCGCTTGCCCGGCTCGACTGCGGACGCGATCTGCCGGACAGCTTGGTTCACCACGCTTTCGAGGTCTGAGCCGTCTCGCGCAGAAAGTGAGAGTTTTCGTTTGGCCTGCACGAACGCGAAACTGCCCTGATCGGTGCCTGCCAACGCGTCGTCGACGGCTTCGCCGGACTCTGTTGCGATATAGGTCAGCGTGCCACGTCCGAGGATCGGAGCGGCCGGTCGCTCGGCGAGCATCTTGGACGCCAGCCATGCCGTCACTTGATTCTGGTAGCGTGCCCCGCCCTGCATGGCAGCACCGCCTACCTGCCTTCTCTGTCCGACTGAGCGTGTTGTGCTGACTGCATTTGGCACTGCTGAGGACCGCCTAGCCTCATAGCTCTATGAGCGCACTGGAGGGTGCCGACCGCTGCCAGCCTCAGCCAGTTTCAGATATTTTACCCAGTGAGATGTTTGTATGCGGATATTCCGGCGGCAGCCTTAGCGCCCTTTACCGAACTGCTCCACGGAAAGCTCCACGGACGCACGATCGCCTGAAGGCAGACCCGGCATGGAGACGGTTTGACCGATTGCATCGGCTGCGATGGATTGTTCACGGGAGAATCGGCCGCCCTCTGAGGTATAGAGCACGAGATCCCGCGTTTGGCCGGAGAGTCGAGCAAAATCCTGCGCATGTTGCGCGAGGGATTGTGCCTCTCCGGTGGCGAACACTCGTCCACTGAAGGACTGCGGAATTCGTCCTGCTGTGTAGCCGTATTCGATATGCGGGGCCTGCTCTTCTGAGAGAGCGAGCATTCTGCCGCTGTCGTGGCGCACAGAAACGGAATGGTCGTCTCCAACGGCTTCTACGGTCGCGAAGTCGCCGGCGCGGACGTGTAATTCCCGCATCGAAGCCGTAATGCGGATGCGCTCTCCATTGGCTATCTCACGTTCCTCGCTACGGAATACGCGGGCTTGATCGGTTTGCTTTCGCAATAGAGCGGGATTGTAGATGACCTCACTTCCATCGCGGGTTGCGACGGTGAGTAGGTTCGATTTGGCGTCAACTGTTAGCACGGTAGAGATGCTGTGATCTGCGATGCCATGATCTACAGGGCTGCCAGCTTTGTAGTGAATCTCGTCGCCGGATTGGTAGTTGGCAGCCAGTCGAGGATTGCCGAGTTGGCGTTCGATGAGCACAGGTAATACGTGATTTTCAGGAGCAAGGAGTCCGCGCTGCCGTAGTTCATCGCGAATCAATGTCGTGAGCTCATGACGCTCATCCGGGTCAGGGGCAAAGACGATGGAACGATCCTGCTGGGCTGCATAAGCAAGCGCGACCGCGGCGATCCTGTGCTCACTGCTGGCGTATTCATGAACCTTACCGTCCTGCTGCAGAATCGCGGTAGCCATAGCGGGTTCATTGTCCCGAAAGGACGACACTACGCGTTGGATTCCGGCCGGAACATTCGATTCATGAAGATCAATTGCAGCCGTCTTGGAGATGTCGGTAGCGAGCCGTTTGCCGAGTGTTGCGGCGTTGTTCGTATATATTCGGGCGTCCTCCGAGGCTCGGGAGATAGCGACGTAGGCAAGGCGCCGATTGATGAGCGCGCGCGGGCCTTCAGTATCGAAGTGCGCGAGTACACGCCCGGCCGTAAGTCCCTGGGAGCTATGCGAGGTCACGGCGTATCCGTGATCGAATACACGAACGCTCGCTGTGTCGAATGAAACAACCCGCTTGTCCTTGCCGTCCATAAGAACCGTCATGCGACTGTTCTGGATACTCTGGACAGTGCCTAGATCGCGGTTGGCGACACCAAGCTCTTTCAGCGGAGCGACGAACTGTAAGCGATCGTTTGTGGCGAACTCGCGCTCCTGTTCGCGGAAGACATTTACGCCACGCAGCCGGCGAGGATCATAGGCAACGGTCTCGCCATCGGATCGCTGGACGGTCAACAGATTCGCCTTCGCATCGACGGCCTGCACTCTGGCGAAGCTATCGCGTTCGATGCCGAGTTCTTTGCTGCCGGTGTTGTACTGAAGCACGTCACCCACGTTGTATCGCGCGGCCCAGGTGCGGTCGGCTCCGGTCATGTCGGAACGATGGGATAGGGTGCGGAAACTCTGGCCATCGTTCTGCAGCTTGCCCATCTGACGTAACTCAGAACGGATAGCCTCATTGATTTCCTGACGGCTCTTGTTGTCAGGAGAGACGACGATGGTGTTCTCTGGACGTGCAGCATAGTCCTTCGCAATGGCCGCGATGCGCTCCTGGCGATTCGATACCTCCGTAATGCGTCCCTGCTCATGCAGCAGGGTGATGCCTTCGCGGGTTTCGCTCTTCGATAGATGCTCGACGGCCTTCAGCAATTCGGGGTCGCGCTGCCGCATGATGCGGTCAAGCTGCGCCGTTCGCATTCCTGCCTCTTGCATCTGTTGAAAGGGTCGGCCTGCGTCCACGCCTTGGTGCTGGGCGGTGTCTCCGACTACCAGCACGCGATCGTTGGGCGTGAGTTTTTGGAAGAAGTCGCGCATCTGCCGGGTGCTGGCAAGGCTCGATTCATCGAGCATGTAAAGATGGCGCACGGCAGTTTCCGGGGCTGCACCGTCAGTCCGCCGAGCAAGGAAACTCTGGAAGGTGCTGGCTTCGATCCCTACCTCGCGGAGCTGGCCGGCGGCACGCGATGTAGGCGCAAAACCTTCTACAATCAAACCACTCTTCTCTGCACCTTCCCGGATAGAACGGAGCACGCTGGTCTTCCCGGTCCCGGCTCGGCCCTGCAAGCCCTGAATGCGGTCGGTGGAGTTGAGAACTTCCTCGATCACGCGGCGCTGAGAGTCGTTCAGAAATTCCTGCGAACGTGCCTGCTGCTGCGCTTGCTCCGCGCTCATGATCGACTGGACGGTATTCTTTCCGGCCTGCACCTGGGCGATGTTGGCGCGTTCGGCTGCAATGGTTTCCGGTGTGGTAAAGCTACGGCTGGAAGCGTACTTGTGCCCGTCGACGTGAAGGAAGTCGCCACGCTGCTGCCGTGCCTCGAACTCTGCGCGCACCTGCGTGTAGGTCGTCTCGCCCATGCCGCGTCGTAGAGAATCCCGAAGCAACAGACGTTCGTCCGACACGGCCTCCCGCTCGAATAGACTGCTCCGCGCATAGGTGACAGCTTCACGCGCGTGGGCAACACGATCGGGATTGTGCTGCTGCGCCTGTGCCCGCTGGCGGGCTTCGGCAACCACACGCTGGGGCTGGTTGCCGTACTCGGCGGCGACCTCTCGATGGGCAGCCAGAACCTCGGCTGGAGTCAGCGTATGCTTCTTTTCGCGGGTGGAGCGGGCAGCGATCTCCGCGGCCTCGGGGCCGGAGACGCCACGCCGCTCCATCTCTTCCTTGATCTTTTCGCGACGCAGGCTGGACGCTTTCAGATAGTCCGTCGAAAATCCCTTGATTTCAGGGGCGCCACTTTCTCCCGGCTCGATCTCGTAGCCAATGCTCCGCAACCGAAACATCAATTCCGACTGGTAGACCGCCGTTATGAAGTTCTGGCTCTCAAAGAACGGCTGCTCCTGCAAGGCTCGTGTCGTGCCGTCCGCTCGTTGGGTCACATTGAAGATGACGGCATGGGTGTGGAGCTGGGGAGCGGCGTAGCCGTCTACGGGGCGGGCAGTGTCATGCTCGAATTTGGCGACCAGGAACTTTCCCGTCTGCTCAGCCGGTTTGTTGCCGCCGAGACGGGCGTGCGTATACTTCTCCAACTCCTCCAGCGCAGTTGTCACCGCCTCACGATGGGCGACGCGGATGCGGTCATCGCCTCCGACCAGAGCTGTCAAGGAGACGGACTTCGCCGGCGCAAACATTGCGTCCCAACCAGCACGGTGCGCAACGGCCTTGGTTGTCGAGCCATCGGGATTCGCGTATTCGGTAGCGATGCGATGCCGCACCATCTGTTCGCCGGTCATCGGATGCTGGCCTTCGGTGAGGCGGGAGAACTCCAGGGCGGAGACCTCGCCAGAGACACCCATCGACTCGGCCAGCTTGCCTTGCCACTCGCCCTTTACTGCGTCACCCTGTGCATAGTAGCTCTGAGTCGGCGAGGTGTAATCGAGCTTGTGATAGTTCTGCGCCTGGGCTGCATTCAACGGTTTGGAGATATCGAGCATGTCTACGTCTCCCGGATCAGGGCTGGACCGAGCGCCTGTTCTTCTTCAAGCTCCTCCTGCTCCTCTTGAAGAGTGGGCTTCTGTTCTTCTGCCTGCTGCGCGGCGGCGGGGGTCGGCCACGCAATTGGCGCGCGTTCCTTGTCGTGTGGGCCGTCACTCTCGGTCGCGGCAGGCATCTCTTCTGGGTCCTGTGACTCTTCTTCCGGTTCGGAAGTAGGTGTAATTTGCTCCAACGTATCCGGGTTGAAACGAAGTCCGCCGGCGGTCTTCCGAGGCAAAAAGCCCGGTGTCGGCGTTGGCAGGTCTAGGTAGTCGAAGGCGAACCGTGCAACGCTGTTCCCCAGCTTGAGATACGCGTGACGATCATCCAAGCCGGATATCTCTGAACCCATGACCAGCGGCTCGATCTGACGCTCCACTGTGAAGTTGTGACCGGAGCGGGTACCGTCAAACTTGGTCTCCTTCAGCCGTTCGATTTCAACTTTGCCGATTGCCTCCGATATCCATTCGGCAGCCTTCGGCTCCGCCGTCTTCATGAAGATTTTGGTCGCAGGTTGAGAGAGCATGACCTCGGCCAGATGACCGTAGATGACCTCAAGTTGGGCCTTGCCCTGAAAGCCAAGGATGAGCGGATTCTTGGACTTCCTGTTCTCCGTGATCGCGGTATGAAGCTGAGGCAACCGCTGAAGACTTGCCAGCTCGTCAATCACAAACCATACCGGTTTTTGCCCGGGCTGGGGTGCCGTCAAGAGCCGCATGACGAGCAGGTCAATCCAGAGCGAATGCAGCGGTCGCAGTGTGTCCCGCTCGGGCGGACGAGACGTAATGAAGATCCACCCTTCACGCTTCTTGGACCAGATGCGAGCATTCCAGACTGGTCGCTGTTCGCCTCGCTCCGGCAGCATCCGAAAAGACTTGGCGACCAGCCCGAGCGAGGAGAGAACGCCGGCTCGCTGCGGCCCTGCTTTCCGGTCGATATAGAAGGCCATCTCCGTTCCATCGACCATCTTCATCAGCTCGGTATCGCTCGACATCCAGGCGGCGAGCTGGTGCGGCGTAGGCCCACGCTTCAGTAGATGCGCGAAGATTTGAGCAGGTGTTTCGTGGAAGAACTCATCCACCTTATCCGTCTTCGGCGCATAGAGCGATGTAGCGATGGCATAGGCTTCGTCCTCAGATTCCAACTCCTGCGCCGGTCCCCAATAGGGGCAGCGGGCATCCAGTGGATTGAGCACGATGTCTCCGCGGCTGGCGTCGTAGAATCGCTGGATATACTCGCAGGCAGGGTCATAAATGATGGCCGAATCCTCCCGTCCCCTGATCTGGCGGAGGCACTGCATGATGAGCTGAGTTTTCCCCACGCCGGTGTCGCCCATCAGTTGGAGATGCTGCGCTTCTTTCTGCAATGGAATCCGCATCATCTTGTCGGACTCGGTCGTTTTGAATCCAAGCCCTTCGCCCTTCTGGACCTTGTTGAACTCGGCCGGGTCAAGCATCCGGGGGCCACGCAGCACACGGCCATACTTCATCTCTTTGAAGCGCCGGATATCCTTCGGGACAGCCAAAGCAAGCAGGAGTGCGAGGCAGATACCGCCCTCAATGAAGCCGACGGAGAATGTCAGCCAGGGACTCTTGTTGCCAAAGACCGCCTCGTGCAGCCAGCGGTACATCGAAGCATCGGCCAGCTTCTCGGCAGGGCCACGGAACGGGAACCGATAGCCCTGTACCTGGGCAAGTTCTGACAGGGCGAACGGCATCCGTTTGCCATCCGGTAGTGTCATCGTGCCGTCTACAAAGTCCACCGGCAACGCAGTACGTGGCTTGGCTTTCGAGCCACCAAGGTAAAGAAGCCGGTAACTCTGATGGGCGTGAAAGGTGCTGCCGACTCCCGCCCGAACGTAGTCTGTCCAGTACGCTTTCTGGAGCGGCGGAAGCTGGAAGGCGAACCGCTCCCACGCGAAGAAAACCGTCAGTAGAAGTGCCCCGGCGATAGCGCAATAGCTCATCAGCGGGACGTGCGGCGGCCAGATAATCGTCTCTTTTCTACCCCATTGTGTTGCCATCGGATTATTCCTTTCCTGCCGCTTGTGTGTACTGCTGCATCACTTCCTGCGCGGCCTTATGCTTCTCTTTGCGGACCATCGTCATGGCTTCGGTGATCCACGCGGGAGAAACCTTTTCGCCTAGTGCTAATGGCTTGAGAAGATTCACCATCAACATCCGAGTGGCAATCAACTCGGTGAAGACGGCATCTCCAGAAGAGTGCCGCGCCTCCCGCAGCAGCACGTCACGTGCCCATTCGCTGAGAGCTTTGCCTTGACGGCGCGCAGCCGACTCCAACTCATGTTGTTCAGGGCCCGTAACGCGAGCCTGTGCAACATATGCTCTGGCCGGACGGCTCTTCGAGCGAGAGAGCCGGTCTTCTAAGGTTCTGGTTTCAGTGTTTGGGAGCACTCGCATTTGATACCTCCATCACGTATGCAATTGCATACGTGATGTATGCAGTTGCATACGGACTGCCTGTAAGCTCTGGAGCGATAAGGTGTAGACAACTGCATACGCACGTCGCCCAAAACACACCCATCCGAGGGATGGAGTGTCAATCTTCTTCCGGTGCGCAGCACCGTAGTGGCTCTGCCACTGCTTTAGCAGCGGGATCATGCCTTCGATCCCGCCACGAATGCTGCTGGTTGTGCTGGCGATGACGCAGCGGATACCGGCTTCTTCGCGGGCGGCTCCGCTGCATCATTAGCTGGCGCTCTGCGGATGCGAAGCGTCGAAGAAGCCTGCTTCGCTTGTGGCGTCTTCAGAAAGTCTTGGAAGTCGCGATCTTTTGAGAAGACATACGCAAGCGCCTGTTCCACGACGTCATCCGCTGCTGCGTGGATGAAAGCGGCGTACTGATCGACCTGCGTAGCGGTTGAGTCAGTGAGCCGGATAGAGGCGCTGACCTGACGGGTTTGGATGACTTCGAGTAGTGGCATTGCTGTTCTCCTTTGGGTGATGAATTCAGGCGACCTTGTTGCGTGCAATCATGCGCTGTGCCGTGGCCGCAATCTCCCGCGCACGAGCGGAGCAAAGTGCCGCGGGAAGCTCAGACTGTCTGCGGCTCTCAAGCATGGCGATTACGTCCGCGATGGATGTGCCCTCCATCAGCCAGAGACGGGCCGAAGCCATGTCAACAGTCCGCTGCGCATAGTAGGTGGGATTGGGTTTATCGGAGCGGTGCGAAGCCAGTTCCAGCGTGAGCGTCACGGCATCTTTGCCGTGGGCAAGCTCACGCGAGATCCAAGCCCAATCATGCTCGGAGTTGGTCTGCATATCGCGGCGAATCGGCTGCTGCGGGATAGGCGGAATCAGGCAGGCTTCGCGAAGGACATACAGGTGAAAGTCATCCGGCTGGTAGGTCGCATCGGAGAGGTACTCGACGGTGACGAGCTGCGCTGGATCGTACTTGCAATTCCTGAATCCGGGGATGCGAAGAACTCGGTTGCAGTCCGTGCAGGAGATATCGCCGTGGAAGGCCATTGCGAGGAGCTTGAGCGTCATCTCTTGCGTGTAGAAGTCGAAGTCATCCACGCGCCACAACACCTGGTACTTGCCCGCCGATGTCGAGACGATCACGTTCGGCTCCGGCACAAGCTCGGAAGCCCGCAGCGCAGCGAGCCGGGCTTCTCCGTTCACGTCGATATCGATATAGAGATGGCGAATGGAAGCGATGCAATCCTTGGTGCGCTTCCGGCTGCCGGCGAGCAACGGATTCGCAGCCACGTAGATGTTCGTGCCGCTATGGTTTTCATGGGCGAGCCAGCCACGGTAACGAGGCGCGAGCGCACGTTCCAAAGAAACGACGCGTTGCTGTGTCTTCGCGGTGTTCTCGTTGCGAAGCAAGAGAGCGATCGTGTCACCCGGAGCGAAGCAACGGGTGAGAAAGTCCTGGGCTGTTCCATTCATCTTGATACCTCCAATCCGACCTGCACTGCGTGCGCGATGCCATGGGTCTTTAGCAGCCGAAGAAGTCCGGCACGATGCCGGACCCTTCGGAGAAAGGAAGGGGCCTATGCGGCCTCTTCCTCGGTGGACTCATCCTCGTCTTCCGCCGCCGCTTTGGCAGCGCGGTCCAGCTTGAGAATCGAGTTCACCCGGATCTCCCAGATGGTCACTTCGGTGTTGGTCTTCGTGCTGTCGTACTTGCGGCTGCGCAACTCGCCTTCGACCTGGATATGAGCGCCCTTCTTGAGCGTGGCGGCGAACTCTCCGAGCTTGCCGAAGACCACGCAACGGTGCCATTCGGTGTGCTCGATGTACTTGCCGTCCTTCTTGTAGGAGGACTTGGTTGCCAGCGAGAGAGTGGTGAGGCTGCGGTCGTTGTTGGTGCGAACTTCTGCATCAGCGCCCGTGAATCCGATGAGGGTGACTTTGTTTGAGTACATGGTGGTGATCTCCGTTTCGTTGAATTTCCCGTATCCTGCTCGGGTCACACTTGGCAAAGCCAGCGAGTGGGCCCGGCTCCCAAGTGCCAAGGAGTGCTTTCTTGGTGGGGCCCGAAAGAAGTTTGCGCGGTGTTCTTGGCCGCGGCTCTCAAACTTCTTTTGGGAGGGACCGAGACCCCGTAGGGGCGACGTAGTCGAAGCAGAACGACGCCGAGCCGCAGGGCGCCGGTTTGGCCCCGAAGCGTGACCCCGAGCAGAGGACGGGATACGAGGCGGAAGGCTCCCCGATGCACCGAAGTCAAACTCTCGATCCCGGCGCTTGAAGTTTGCCCAGACCGCAGCTATCTTCCGAGCTACAAAGGCTCCATAGAAGGGCGGCTCAGAGCACCCTCCGTTGCGCTCTCGGCTATGCCGGAATGCCACGCTGGGCGCTTTCAGAGACGAGTTGGGCTGTGCAGCCGGTTTGGCAGCATGACGGTACATCGAAGTGACCTCGATTCGGGTTCGGTTCTCTAGCTGTATGCCTGATGCTCAGGCGGCGGAAGCACGATAGATATCCTCCGTCTGGAAACTCTGGTCCGCGTGGGTATATCCGTTCACGATAATCAGCTCGCGCACCCGGCGACGGCCCGTGGCATCACGCTCGCAGTACAGAACGAAGTCGATGGCCTCCGCCGTCTCCGAGCGAATGAATGCGTGATTCAAATTAGCCCTGGCACTCAGGGCCAAATCCGAAAGCCTATTCAGGGCATCCCACGCCGACTTTGCATGGATGGTGGAGAGCGTTCCACCATGCCCGGTGTTCATGGCTTGCAGCAGGTCATAGCCGCATTCATCGCGTATCTCTCCCATGATGATGCGGTCGGGACGATGACGCAGAGCGGCGGCTAAGAGCTGGCTCGGGGTGATGGCGACTTGGCCTGGAATCGCCTCAACGGCCTCCCAGCGAACAGCGTTGGCATGGTTCACTTTCAATTCGGCGGGCTGCTCGATAACTACCAGACGTTCATGCTGGGGAACATGGTCAAGCAGCGCTTTCATTAAGGTCGTCTTCCCCGAACTGGTTCCGCCGCTGATAATGCCATTCTTTCGCTCGTTGATGAAGCTGATGACTTTGTCGCGAACCGGCTCGGGCAAGCTGCCAGCGGCGATCAACTCATCAGAGGTGTACCAGCGGTTGAATTTGCGGATGGTCAGCGTCGGCCCATTGATCGAAGATGGAGCACCTACCACCGCCACACGCGAGCCGTCCGGCAAGCGTGTATTCAGGATCGGATTCTGTGTCGTGAGGTCTTGCCCAAGGATGCGCGCTACGCGCTCGATAGCCGCCTGAAGACGGTCATTGGTATACGGCGCTGCCAGAGGGATATGCTCCATGACGCCATTGCGATCCGCATAGACGCCGGTGGTGCCATTAATCATCAAGTCGGAGATGGACGGGTCTAGGAGCAGAGCCCGCAACTCCTCGGGAAAGAATGGGAGGATTAGGTGATAGCTCATCGCCTTGCTCCCGTGGTGGGCGTTGCCGGAAGTGCCGGCAACGCTGCATTGGTTCCTGGAGCGATTGGATCGACGGAGAGCCGGTTCTCGTGGAACTCCGTGATGGTTAATCCAAGGGGGTTGATCGTCTCGAACTGCGGGAAGATACGTGCCTGGTCGCTGACCTGCTTGGGGTTCAGATAATAGGTAATGCTCAGCATCCAATGCTCGGTGCGGGGCTCGCGGGAGTTCTGGGCAGAGTAGAACCTGTCGATGGCTACAAGGGCCGTTCCACGCGCGATTCGGGTACCCTGAACAGTCTCATCTGACATCGACGTGATGGTGACGTTCTTCACCTGCACATCGCTGGTCTCGATCTGCCCCGCCACCACTTGCGAAACAAGATGATTCGCGTTGTCGGCCGTCATCAATTGCGAGGCGAGTGTCTGCGATAAGAAGTAGTAGTTGAGCGGATACTTCTTCGCGATGGTGTCCCGGCCAATGGTGTAGCGGTAGTTGGCCCAATCGGTGAGATACGTCCGTACTTCGCCCTCGCGTGGACTGTAGTTGAGGTCGGTGTATTGGATTGCCTGGGCGCGGCCCATCTCATCGATGCGGATGTAGCGATTCGCAGTTGGGCGATGGGCGAGTGAGAAGTTAAGCCACATCGAACCAAGTAGCACTACTGTTCCGCAACCAATGACGAGACGGTAGGCTTTGCGCTCCGCATAGTGGGAGGCATAGACCTCATTCCCGATGTGGTCCGTGAGCAGGGCTTGCTCCGGCGTGAGCGCGCCCTCAACGGGTGCTGTGTGTGTGGACATGGGGATCCTGACTCCTTTCCTCGACTGCATGGAAGACAACGATGGCGTAGATCAACCCGGCTGCGAGAGCACCGATCAAAATAATGACCAACAAGGCGGAGAACCAACGAGGCCACCGCAACTTGCCATCGCTTAGCATGAGAATCCAAAACCAATTCCTCACTAGCCACCTCCCAATTTTGCGAGTAGCATCGCCCCGCCACCCGCAGCATTCTGAGCCGAAGAAACCAACCCAGCCGCCCCGCCAAAGATGGCCTGGGTCATGCTCGGAATGAACAGCATATTAATGATGAAAGCGACGAAGACCATTAAGCAAGGGATTAGATTGGCGATCCACATATCCATCGAATAGTTGCCATTGAAGGTCTGCTGCAGAAACCCGTTCATGAATCCGGCCCACACATAAATGAACGCCGCCGCGACAGCGCGAATCATAGCGAAGCTGATGAGCACATCAAGGAAGTGGAAGAACTTCGCCTTGAAGGTCTGTGTCATGAGTAGCGGCACAAAGACAGGCCCAAAGAGCGCGGTAACACCGTAGAGGATGAAGGCGCTGCAATTAATCACGAACAAGATGGCAGATGCCAAGCCAAGCATGATCTGCACGAGGACATAGCAAAGGATCTGAACTGGCGCGGTGAAAGACGGCATGGACGTTCCATCGCCGGCGTTCTTGAGAAGCTGGAGCAGCTGGTCAAGCGAGTGCTGATCGAAGGCTGCGACCATCGCCTGTGCGATGTAGCTGAAGAAGTGATTGATGCCGAAGCTCGCTCCTGGGAACGGGTTCACCCAATAGTTCAGCAGCAAGCTGCATACGATGAGCTTGAGTAGGAAGTGAGTAAGGTCGCCCGCACGCACGGGATGGTGATGCAGCCGGAACGTCATCGTGCTGGTGTTCCAGTTGATGACCATGTTCACAAGGGTGAAGAGAGAGATGCAGCTCAGCTCGGTCCAACCGAACTGGGTCAACGCGCCGCCGTTCTGCGTGGTGAGGTTGGTCAGATTGTTGGTGAACTGGTAGAGCCAGTCCATGCCCGACGATGCGGACGGCAGTGCTTGTGCGAGAACGGCGATGCTCATATCGGTCTCCGGTGAAATCAGGGGATATAGCTCTTCCATGTCTTGCCTTCTTTACCAGCGGCGGAATTATGCCGCTTCTTGTCCTGCTCTACCTGCCTGCGGAACGCCTCATCGCGACTTCTTTGCTCCTCGGCGTCGTGCTGTTGCTGTTGAAGGATGGCGGCGGCCTTGTGAGCTTCAAGGCTCTGGTAAATCACGGCGCTGCCAATGGCAGTCAGCGCCGCAAGAATCGCAAGCAGTATCTTGGTGTTGATCGCTTTCAACATTGCGTCTCCGAATCAAGGAAGATAGGTCTGCCAGGTGTTGCTTTCGTTCGCCGCACTCACGTTGTTGGTCGAACGTTGCTGCTGAACGAACGCGGCGGTATTCAGGTCTTGCGCAGCAGCGTTCCGCTGCTGCATGTTCGTGACGGTCATCTGTGAAGCGAGGCAGGCTTGCAAGACGCCCTGCGACTGCATCTCCGACATCTTCTGCGCTTCTGCTGCGTTCAGAAGGTTGAGCTGTTCGACCTCAGTGTTCGTGCCATCGCTCCCGTCGAGCTGCTGCGAGGCGAGCGTGTTGTTCGCGGTGACGTTCTGTGTCCTCGCGCCCCTGTACTGGCCGACTGCGGTAAGGCAGTCGGGAGAGATGGAGTCCGATGCCTCGATCATGGCCAGTTGCGAGAGCTGGGCGCTCCCCGACGTCTGCCCTTGTAGGTAGGTGGTTGTGTTTCCACTCACCTTAATCGTTCCGGCTGTCCACGCCGTGGACGACGCGCTGGGCGAGTTCGTATTGAGAGCAATGCTCATGCCGCTCGTCTCGCCAAGCATATTGGCGACGTTGGCGTTCTTCATCGCATTCAAGGTCGTCTGCCACTGCTGCTTGAGTGAGAAGTGCGTGATGTTGTTCTGGAGCATCTTGTACTGCGACTCCAGCGTTGTGAGCTGGGAAACAAGGCTGGCGTAGCTGGTCGGGTCGAAGACGATGTCGCCGATCCCGAAGAGAGCGAAGCTGGGTGTCGCGGTCAACAGAAGCAGACCGCCGGTTAGAAGATACTTGTTGCGTTTGGTCATCACGAGTTTCATACAGCCTCCTTTGGGTGAAAGAGCTAGAAGCATTGCGGGCAGGTGGGGTCCAACCTGTCCAGGGAAAAGTGCCTGATATTGTTCACGATCCGGCACGGGAACTTCGCCACGGCATCCACAGTTTGGACAAAACAATCGAGTGTGCTGGCGACAGAGCTGCGTCCAACCGGCGAGACGAGAGGAGCGAGAGCCAGCATGGATGCACTGACTGAGAGAATGAGCCTGTTGCGTCTCGTAATGGTGAGTGTGGTCATAAGCACAACCTCCTATTCCTGATCCACGAGCTGGCGGGCAATCTGCGGAATCATTGCAACCCACTCGGAACCAGACCGCTCGATGGCTTCCGCAATGGTGTATCCCTGTTCCATAAGCCAATCGGCACGATTGAGGACCAGAGCAACAGCGACTTTCTCGCCAGTGGACTGGACAGCCCAGGCGTCGTGACCGCCGCGCTTGGCATCCTGCGCTTTGCGGAACAAATGGGCGTATCTCGGATTCCTCTCATCCATAGAATTGCCTCTCGGAAAAGCGTTCACATGGTGGGGTCGACGCGATGCTTCGCGTAGGACGGGATGAGGATGTCGCGCCCGACGTAGATGCGGGCGCGAGAACCCTCCTTGAGCGTGATGACAGGCAGGCGATTCAGGAAGTGGTTCAACACCTGCTCACCCTCAGTGGCTGACTGCTCGGAGATCCCGCTGCGTATCTGAGACGACGCCGTAAGCACGCTGCCGTTATTACCGATCTGTGCCAGGCCACCTAAACCGCCCACGGCAGCCGCCGCGCCGAAGGCCATCAGATAGCCGTGGTCTACCTTCGTTGCAAGGCCGGTCGTGCCAAGTGGGTCAAGGCCGATGTATTTATCAAAGTCGAGTGAGAAGCCGTCGGGGCAAACGGCACGATGGAAGGTCACAAACATCTTTCGCTGCTGGGCATTGCCCACGCTCTGTACTGTACCGATCAGTCGAGTACCCTGCGGCATAAGAAGCTGCTGATGGTCATGCGAGTAGTAGTCGGTGGTGAGCATGACCAGGATCGGGCCGCTCAACCCACCGTCGATGTGGTTGGTGACAACCCCTTCAAGAACCGTGCCCTCAAAGACGCGATAGAGACGGCCTTGATAGTTATCGAAGTCGTATCCACCCATCGCGTCGGTCTTGGAAACAGCTTTGGCCTGTTGCGCGGAAGGCACTTGCACAACACCGGATTTGTCGCTCGCTCCACTGGTAGATGAACTGCTTGGAACTTCCGCGACCGCCTGGGGATGGACCTCCTCATGCTCCCCCAATACAGCCGTTGCCGGCTGCGTCGGCACAGCAGCACCGGGCGCTGCGCCCGGGTGGGCGAAGTCGATAGCGACGGTGTCGCTGTTGATCGCGTCCTGCGTTTGTTTTTCCTTCGCTATCTGTTTTTGCTTCGCCTCTGCCTGAGCCTGCGAGATGTTCGAGGTGTGTTGTGGTGCATTTGGGCTATTGCCATAGATCGCATCGCGTTGCGCTGCCGTCATTGGCTGTGTCCCGGCGGCCTCTGGACCGGGGACACTCTGTTCGGCCTGGAGCTGCTGCATCGCAGCGGCCAACTCCTGCTGATGCTGCCGCTCCTCAGCGTCCCGTTGTGCCTGCACCTGCTGCTGCGTCGAAAAACTGTTTACCTGTTGGGCATTGGGCGAAGCGGGGCGCATGGTCATTGCGCTTGCCGGGGCCGCTTTCTTGTTGCCGCTCAACAAGCTGGACACATTGGCGACGCCGATCAGGGCAATGATGACAACGAGGACTACCACTACGGGCATACCCTTCTTGAGTGGCGACTTCGCTTCCGGCTGGTCGGGGACAGTGGCGGGGGAATTCTGATTCGGCTCAGTCATGGCTAGTTTGCCCCTCCCACGCGATGAAACTCGACCTTCTGCTTACCGATGGCGAGATAGCCGTTGTCCAACTGCTTCGGCACGGTGTAAAGACCATTGCTGAAATCGAAGTTGATGAGCGACCCTTTCTTGTCCTTCACTTCATACAAGGCAGGCGTCTCCTGGAACTGGCCGCGCAGGTAGGTGAATTTGTCATCCCGCCAGATCTGCTGAAGGCCAAGAGCCTTACCCTTTGATTGATCCCATGTGTAATCAAAGTGGAGGTTGCTGGGATATTGGCTCCGATATTGCTCGGCCTTCGTCTCTTCGGCCTTCAGCTCTGCTGCCTGGGCAGCTTTGGCGGTAGCGGCCTCCTGCTTGGCCTTATCCAGTTCTGCGGCAGGTACAAACACAGGAAGTTGTGTCAGCCTATCTTTTGCCGCCTGGTCGCCGGGAGCGATGAAGACTTTGGAATCGAAGTGGGCATCCGGCTCACTGGAGACTTCATGGAGTTGCAAGGTGTACTCGTTCCCGTGGTCGGAGACGATGTGAATGTCCGTTGATCCATTCGCAACTTTGGGCTTAACGCTGATGAAACGACTGGCGACATGGCCGCCATCGAAGACCCAATCGACAGTGTCACCGGCGAAGACGTTGGCGACCTTCTCCTCAACGGGAAGGACGATCAGTGTCGATTGCAGCAGGCCAGCGCGGATCACAGGAGGCGTGTCCGCCTCGGACACGGTGACGGTGCGCGGTGCATTCGGCTGGAGAGGATGGGTATCGACGGCGTGGCACTGGGCAGAGGCCAGCGCTAGTCCGGCGGAGACGACGATGGGGATAAGTGGTTTCATGGCACTGGCCTTTCTTCGGTTGGGTTGGTTACACAGTCTCTCCCTGGGCAAAGCGATCAATGCCCTCGGTGAGTCCATACTTTTCAATAAGCTTTGACCGTCGCACCCGGTCCTTCGGCTTGGTGGAGAACGTGGCGTAGCTGCGTTTGTCGAGGTTCAACGTGACGACCTTCGTAATGCCGTCGCGCCGCATGTACAGCGCCTCGCGGTCCTGCAAACTCTCGAACAACGCGATCTGTTGTTCGTTCATCTTGAACAACTCGGCGTAGCGCTTTCGGTTGAAAGTCGCATCCTTCAGAAACAGAAACGATGTGCAAGAGTTCACGATGCTGTCAGCGTTCGCACCCAGGTCGTCGGCGGACTGGCCGATCATGGTGACGCCGCCAAGGTTCTTGCGAACGGTCTTGATGGAAGCAAGCGCGCCATCAAGGAGCTGCTTGTTCTTCATCGAAGAGAAGATCTCTTCGATGAGGATGTGCTTGGGAACGCCCAGATTCGCCGGGTTGTAGAGAACGTCATTAATACGCCGAAGAAGCCATACCATCAGCGGCTCGATCAGGTCGGCATACTGCTCGTTGTTCACGCCCTGGAAGTCGAAGCATTGCAGGCGGGATAGCGAGAGACTGTCTTCGACGTTGTCGAAGACGGCGTTATAGATGCCTTTCCCAACCCACTTCGACAGATAACGGTCGAGTTTCTTTGGCAGAAACAGATTTGCCAGGCGGCGGTTCTCAGGATCGAGCAGATACATATCCTGCACGGCTTTGTGGATCACGTCATCGTCTTCCGGCTCCAGCTCTGCGCCGCCGTTGGTGAGCAGGAGTTTGATAAACGAGTAGAGAAACTTGATATTGCTTTCGGTCGGCTCCAGAGCAAACGGATTCACCCGTGGGCCGTCTTTGCCCACGCGATCAACCTTGCCACCGTACAACTCCACCACACTTTCGTAGCTGCCACCGATGTCGAAGATGTAGGTAAAACCGCCGTATTTCTGCTCCAGTGCGACGGTGGCGTTACCCACCACGCTTTTGCCCGACCCCGTGGGACCGATGATGAGCATGACCCGCACGCCATCCACATACACATCCTGAAAGAACGGCGTCCGGGTACGGGTCTCGAAGATATTGAGGTACTCGTTGTCGAGGTCTTCCGAGTGAGGATGACCGATGTGCGGAGCGAACACAGAGGAGAGCCGCGCGTGATGGTCCTCCGCCAGCCACAGCGGGAAGACGTTGAACTTGTGATTGCCGGGGAACATCGCATAGAACGCCGACAGATTCCCAAGCGTCTCCTCCATCACCTGCGCTCGGGCATCGACGAAGATGCGATGCACGGCGGGGACGATGTTGCGAAGCTGCTCGGGGCTTCGGGCTGCCAGCAGTAAACGTAAGGAGTATTCGCCCTGGGCCTTCTTATCGAGCGACCGGATAACTTCGCTCAGGTCATCGACATTGTTGTTGGCAGCCTTCGCGCCCGCGCCGGTTTCAAGCGATGCGGTGTCGCGCCCGCTCATCACGCGCGTCAGTACACCGACCTTGAAAAAGGAGATGAACTTCTCTTGCGCGTCGATCTCGCTGCGGGCGGAGGATGTAGGCTTCACCCTCCATGTCGAGCACAGGACACTATCGCAATCGAGCCTCAGCAGACCGGAGAAGAGGCACGGCCTCGAAGCCTCCGGTGTCGTCTTCAGCGAAAACATCTGCACATGGCGCTTGCCGACTTGGAGGTAATCACTATGCCACGCAATCGGAGTCTTCACGATCTGCCGGTCCACGCCAGTATCGTTGCGGAGTTGGTCACGCTCTGCCCATTCTTCAAGGTTGAACAGATAGCTGAAGAACTGGAAGGTTTCGTCCTTACCAAGGAGCCGCAATCCAATGGCGCTGCCAAGATGGCTCTGAAGGATGGTTGCGGTCTTCTCAAGGTCCGCTAGCATCCGCGATGTGTCCGCGGCATTCTCTTGCGGTTTGCGCTCGAACGGCTTCACCTTCGACGGCTCCAGTGTGAGGCACCAGTGCAGGTCGATACGGCGGAAGGCCGCCGTGTTCTCAAGGAATGTGAGACGGTCACTGGCGAAGACTTCCGTGGCGGGGTTCGCATACTTCTCCTGACGCGGAAGGTCGAAACCAGACATCACGCGCGTGTACTGGTAAAGGCACGAGCCCTCCGGCAAGCCGCGCAACGCACCTTCGATGGATCGCATTCGCGACTCAAGCTCTAAGTCCGTCAAGCCTTCTTCGTCGATGCCGGTGAGAGCGAACAGGCATCCGTAACCGCCGCCCTTGAGAGCAAAGATCTCTGGCCCGACAAAGCGTGCAATCGGAACGATGCTGCACGCCGCTCCTGCCTTGGCGAACCACGGAGTATGTTTGAGCTGCTCAGTGTTTACGCGGGTCATAGTAGCTCTTCTGGTTGAGGCTCAGGCCCCACAGTTGGAACATCTTCGGGTGTTTACGGACGATGAGCCATGCGCCGACCGCGAGCGTCGGGAAAGCCAGCATCGCCAACAGGCGAAAACCAACGAGGAAAACCGTTACGCAGACGAATACGATCGCCATCCATGCTGTAAGATCGAGACCAAGCTTGGCTCTCGGTCGATTCAGCGCTTGATTGATTGGTAACGGCTCTCCCCGCTTGGTCATGGTCGATGTCACCTCCTACATCGACTGGCCGGTCAGGCTACCGATCCAACCGGCACCCCAACCGAGCACTCCGGCGCCGAACAACGCGCCGAAGAGTCCTGGAATTGCATCCTGGAACCGCCCACTCATCATGCGAATTCCCGCGAAAATGAGGCCGCCAAAGCAGATGACGGCCCCAGCGTATATTGCAAAGGTCTTAAACGTTCCCATGAGCGTTTGCGCCCCTGAGAAGTCCATCGTCCCTTGTGCGTGGGCAACGCCGGCACACGTGAGGGCGAAGAGCGCAGGCAGAAGCGTGCGTCCAACGTGGAGGAATCCCCGCGTAATCCGGTAACGACGATACGAGTTGAGTGACATAGGCAATCTCCTGATGGCTGATTTTGCTTCGCCATGTCACGGAAGGTAAGGTCAGGAGATCCGCAAAGTCCAAGACGTAATTTTTATAGTGCTCAAGATTCTGTTTATAGATAGGCAATCAACCGATAAGCGCGAGTTGCTTGGGATGGCGAACCGCAGCGGGTTGCGGCTGCTTGCGCTTGTTTCCGAGGCCGTGTTCATCGAGGTACTGCTCGATGAACATCAAGGCCATATGCCTGCGATCCTTTGGGGTAACGAAGGCGACATCTGCGGTCCAATGCAGGCCCGCTAATGGCCTCGTAATCAGCCCTGCATCAAGTGGCCAGAGTTGATCGATCAGGGCAAGTCCGTACCCCTGCTTGACCATTAGTTGTATGTCCGCCGGAGTTGCTGCGGAACTGGCGATGTTTAAAGGCACACCAACCTCCGCAAACATCTCCGAAAGACGTGTATGAGCCGCAGGGTGTAGTTCAGGATCGCGGAACACTTTGAGCCGTGATGCAACCTCGTGTATGTCCACCAAAGCCTCATTAGCGAGGGGATCATCCGAGCGCATACAGATCACAAGCGGCGAGTGCGCTACTTGTCGAACATTCCAGGTGTCCTTGTCGATAGGCATGGGGAGCAGAGCACAATCGAGAGTCCCGTTCTCGAGACGCTCCAGGTTGTGCTTTGTATTTCCGCTCGAAAGGTTGATCTCGCACTCTGGAAACATGGCTTGATAGGCAAGGCGGAAGTTGTCGAGAAGGAAGCCATTCACAAATGACGAGAAACCTATTCGGAGCAGAGGGACCGTTCCGTCATGAATGGCTTTCGCCATGCGGAAGGTCTCTTTCTTCTGTGGAAGGACGATCCTGGCCCATGCGAGCACGAACTCTCCGGCAGGCGTTGGATGGACCCCGTTGCGTCCATCGCGAATCAAGAGTGGATAGCCAATATCAGCCTCCACCATCTTGATCTGATGACTGACGGCAGGTTGTGATCGCAAGACATGCTCGGCTGCTTTGCTGAAGTTCTTGCGCTCTGCAATCGCAACCAAGTATTCCAGATGGCGAAACTCGACGATGTCTGACATGGCCCTAAGACTCCGCTGGCAGTGACGTCAAGACTCCACATCTCCCTCGGGGGGACGAGAGTCGATGTTGCTCCTTAAATCGTTCTACTAGGAACCGGATGCGTCAATTAGTTTCGTTTGCGTATCTGGATACCCAGACAGGTAACTAGGCACCAAATGGTTCCTACCTTGATCAGTCATCTATGCAAAAAACTTTGAGTGGTATTTATGAGAAGTATTGGACTCCTACAGAATCGAAAGGCACTCTGAGGACCGGGTATATCCCATAAGCGAGGTGTACATGCCTTCAGATCTGTATGGTATCGAGGACCAGAATGCTCCAGGCAAAAAGCCTCCCGCTTCTGCGGGAGGCTTCGTTCCAGAACGGCTGCTTGATAGTGATGAAGCAGCCAAAATTATGAACGTCCACCCCAAGACTCTCCAAAAGCTCGCGCGCAAAGGTATCGTGCGTGGGGTACATGTGGGGAAGCTATGGCGTTTCCGAGCCTCCACGATTGAGGATTGGATTCAGCGTCAGCTCGCCAGTTAATCCAAGAATGTCTCGACCTTTGCCCGGCGTAGCGATAGCCTAATAACAGCCATCCGTTGCGCCGAAGACAGGAGAGAAAATGTCTAGGCGGACACGGTATCAGAATGGAAGCGTGCAGCGCGAAAAGCGCCAGAGTGGACCTGATGTATGGGTCTTTCGCTGGTGGGAGCCTGGCTCTGATGGCGCGAACAAGCGGAGGAAAGCGATCGTGGGCAATGTGCTCACGTTGCCCACCGAAGCAATCGCACTCAGATCAGCTCGCGCGTTGCGCATCGACGCTAACGCACAAACCCCGCAGGCAGAGAGCGGGCCGGAAACAATCGCGGACTTGGTTGCTCATTATCGTCTCAAGGAATTGAACGAGGACAGCCACAGCCAAAAGTCGTTTCCGACACGAGCTGCCTATCAAAGCTATCTGGAAAACTGGATCTTGCCCCGTTGGGGTGGACTCAAGATGGACCAGGTAAAACCCGTAGCAGTCGAAGAGTGGCTGCGAGGGATCAAGCGGGCAAAAGCCACACGAGCCAAGCTACGGAATCTCATGAGCGCTCTTTTCAGTCACGCAATGCGTTACGAGTGGACGGATAAAAATCCGATCAAGCTCGTGCGCCAGAGCGCGAAGAGAGAGCGCGTTCCTGATGTTCTCGAACTGAGAGAGCTTCAGCTTCTTCTCACCAAGCTCGACACGCGCGAACGCACACTAGTTCTGTTGGCTGCTGCCACAGGACTACGCGTAAGTGAGTTGTTAGGGATTCGATGGGCAGATGTGGACTTCGACAGCCTTGAACTTCGTGTGACTCGATCCATATGGCATCAGAAGATCGGAGACTGCAAAACGGAAGCCTCGGCCAAGCCGGTTCCACTCGACGGCTATATGGCAGAGGATTTGCTTCAGTGGCGAAAGAGGAGTCCCTATCCGTTGCAAGAGGATTGGGTCTTCGCCAGCCCGACCATGAAGGGAGAACAACCCTATTGGCCGGACAATTTGATGAAGCGGTACATCAAGCCGATCGCGAAGGCGAACGGCATCTACAAGAACATCGGCTGGCACACATTCCGCCACACTTTCGGCACGCTGCTGAAGGCGAACGGGGAAGATGTGAAGACGGTACAGGAGCTTTTACGGCACGCGAACAGCAGGATCACACTGGACGTGTATACCCAGGCAGTGGGCTCCAATAAGCGCGCCGCACAAAGCAAGGTTGTAAGGATGATGGTTCCCGGCGTGGGTCAGAAAGCGGGTGAGATGGACCCGCAGAAAGCTCAGGTTGGAGCTTAATGGACCCTTATTGGACCCTGATTTGCTTGTCACTTAGGTCCCATATATTCCGTAAGTCTTTTGGAATGTATGGCGGGGACGACGGGGCTCGAACCCGCGACCTCTGCCGTGACAGTGAGCCTAAAACCCGTAACTTATAGAAACGCCGGGCAATGGGTGGCTCCAATAGGCCCTAAAAGGTACACCGAGGAACCGTTATTGTGTCCATGTTGTGCCCTCAAAGTTTCCCCAAAACGCTCCTAAACCCTTCAAAATCGACCTGAGACCTCTGCCGTCCTGCGGCATTATTCGCGTTTTCCACCCCTCTCCTCTGCCTGATATCGGCAGAGGCTCCGCAAAATGGAAATCGAATAGAAGGCGAACCCCCGCTCCTGAAAAGCGAAGAGAGTACGAAATGGGCACAATTGCGCCCTTGTTTTTGCATGTTTCGGCAAACGTGGGCACAAGGGCGCAAACATAACTTTAGACATATAATTCTCCATGGGTATACCTCATGGCATATATTCAGGGACAGGTTCGAATAGCACGGGAATCGAAAGGCCTCACCCAGGCCGATCTCGGTTCGCGCATCGGTCAGCCCCAAAGCGCGGTTTCCCGTATCGAGCGTGGCGGCGACCTCCGTGTCTCCACTCTGCTGGAAATGGCCCGCGTTCTGGAAATGGAACCCATGCTGATCCCGAAGCAGCTGGTTCCAGGCGTGCAGGCTCTTGTCGGCCACGCCATGGGCCGGAGCGGGGTTCCTGCCTCAGACGTAAATATTCCCTTGGTAGGCGGAGCGCCGGAAGATGCCGAAGACAGCGAATAATACGAATCGGCCTTCGGTACTGGAAGTGCGCCTCGCAGAAACCCTGGTGGGTACCATCACTAATCTGCCGAACGACCAGAACCTCTTCGTCTTCGATTCGGCGTATGTCGCCGATGCGGACCGTCCCGTCCTAAGCCTGAGCTTTTACGATGCGTACCGCAATCCGATTACGAACGTTCGCCCCGTGACGCGCCGGTTGCCGCCATTCTTCTCCAACCTTCTTCCCGAAGGCGCACTGCGGCAGTTCATTGCCGAGCACGGCGAAGTCAACGCACAGCGAGAATTCTTCCTGCTCTGGCTGTTGGGAAACGATCTTCCTGGCGCTGTGACGGTGCGCGATGCGGAGGGCCGCACCCTGCCCCCGTCGGAAAAGAATCCCACCGTCGCCCGCGCGCGCACAGGCCGGGACGTACTGCGATTCTCCTTGGCGGGCGTGCAGTTGAAACTCTCCGCCATCGGAAACCCGCACCGTCAGCTTTCCATCCCCGCCTCCAGCGTGGGCGGCCATTGGATTGTCAAACTGCCGTCGCACGCGTATCCGGGGCTACCGGAGAACGAGTTTTCCATGATGGAGTTTGCGCGTGCAATAGGGATTCAGGTGCCCGAAATCGGGTTGATTCCACTGGACAAGATTCCCGGCATTCCGGAGCCCTGGCAGCAGCTTGAAGGAAACGCGTATTACATTCGGCGATTTGATCGTGGTTCTCATGGCAAACGCATCCATATCGAGGATTTCAATCAGCTCTATGGCCAGTTCCCGGAAGCCAAATACAAGAACTACAGCTATACGAATATGGCTAACGATTTATGGCGTTTGACGGATGAGACACAGTTCGCCGAGTTCATTCGTCGGCTCATCTTCAACGTGGCCATTGGCAACAACGATATGCACCTGAAGAACTGGTCTCTTATCTACGCGGACGGACATACGCCACGGCTCGCTCCCGCTTATGATTTCGTATCGACCGTCCGCTATATCGCCGACGACCGGCTGGCGCTCTCGATTGCTAAAGAAAAATCCCCGCAGGAGTTGAACATCGAGTTGTTGCAACGTTTTGCCCGCAAGGCGCAAGTCCCGAGCAAGCTGGTTCTTGATACCGCCAGAGAAACCGCCGACAAAATGATGAGCGTCTGGCCGGTACTTCAGAAACAGCTTCCGCTGGACGAAGCGGCACGATTCAAAGTCACAACCCACATGGAATCAATTCCCCTCCTACGTGAAGCGATCCAACCTCTGTCGTAATACTATTGTCAGTCGTGACGTATTCTCCAGTTCCGAAAACCAACAGCAGTAACAATGCTGCTTGAAACAACAATGTGCTCTCATAGTCCGGTTTAACGTTTCACTCATGAACGAGGTGAATTGCCATGGCAGAGTTCCAACACTCAGGTGAGGTGGTTGGCACAACCAGCTTTATAAGTACACTGCCTCAGGTAGAGGGACGTGAAATCAGTCGAGACAATATCCTCCAGACCCTCGAAACCATGATTGACGGCAGAGATATCAAATCCGTTCACCTGGAAGGGGCGTCCGGATCCGGCAAGTCGATATTGCTTGCGCAATTCGCAAAAACCCGAAAAGATCGCGCCGTATCCGTATTTGCCAAACGGAGTAGCTGGTTCACCTATGATCCGGGCTTTCTGCTCCACGATCTTGCAGCTCAAATGTATTGGTTGATCGAAAGGAAAGAACCGCCATTCACGGAAGAAATTACAGACGCCACCTTTCGTAGCCTCTTGTATAAGCTTCGAACCTATAGCATTCGTTTAGGCAAGCCGCTTGTGCTCATCCTCGATGGACTCGCAGAGATACCGGAAGAACAAAGCGATCTCAAGGATTTGCTGATATCCAAACTGCCTCTTGGACTGGACTACATTAAGCTACTTACGTCCGTTTCCAAGTCGGAATGTGGAGTAAGCTCAGGCGCTAAAGAATGGCTCGTCCCCGCGTTCTCTACTGAGGAAACGCTAGCCTATTTCGACGGGAAACTATCATCCGACAAAGCTCGTGTAATACACGCGACTTGCGGAGGCGCACCGGGCTATCTGTCAGGAATTAGGCGGCTGCTTGATACTGGTCTCACCGAAGAAAGACTCTTATCGATCCTACCAGCCAGCCTTCCCGATATCTTCTCTCTTGAGTGGCGCTCGGTAGACGAAGCAGATGTCCACTTGATAGATGCACTGGCCTTACTTGCTCACGACTCTAATAAGCATAGCCTGAGCAAATTGGCTATCTTCTCGCAGACGTCTGTTGGCAACCTCCGATCCTCGCTTAGCCGCCTGCGCTTCGTGAGCCTCCCCACAATTGATTCTGGCGACGTGGACTTTGTATCCGAACCTTTCCGAGAATTTGTGGCAGGGAAGCTTTCATCGCTGCGGGACAAGATAACGCAAAGAATCATCGATAAGCTGTCAAGCGATCAAGACAGCATCGACTCAGTTGCTCTTTTGCCCTCATACCTGAAACAGGCTGGACACAATAGGAAGTTACTGCAATATCTCTCTCCAGAACGATTCGCTAAATTAATCGACTCGCAGCATGAAATAAGTCCCGTCCGTCAAAAAATTACTCTTGGACTTGAAACTGCCCGCGAACTAAAGAGCTACAGCGAAATGATGCGCTTCGCAGTCCAGGCATCCGCACTCTCCGAGTACTCTGGCTTTACTGCGTCCCGTTCCGAAATCGCGGCCCGTATGCAACTACAAGACGAAGCCTCTTGCATCGCTTTGGCCCAGGCTGCCGTCCTGATAAACGATCGGCTGAGATTATTTGCCGTCATAGCGAAGCTCAAACGCGAGCGCGGGGAAAGCTTGCAGCCAGATCTATTGGCAGAAATAGAGTCGCTTTTCCAGCGAGCTGACTGGAAAGAGTTTGATCCAAGCGCTTTGAACGACCTTGCGGCAGATCTGGTCTATGTTCGGCCAGAACTAGCAACCCAGGCTCTTGAACGGGCGACCTCTCAAAATAAGACCGGATCGATGAGGCTAGATTTCGCTCTCGCTTCAGCATCGATGGCAGCAGAAACCAGCCAGGACAGCACCGCTAAAGACAATGCTCAACGGCTTCGAGCGGCGATCAAGAATCCGCGATTCCTGTCGATGTTTAATGCCCTTGCGTCGATCATGCGCGGTGTAGATGCAGCTGAGATCATCGATAAAGTCCGGGAGCTTAATACAATCAAAGAGCAGCTCTATTTGCTACGGCAATGGAGCCTTCACTCCCGCGCAAAGGACGGCGCCTATGCTGTGGTCTCTTTTGCCCTGGATATTGCGATTAGGGCGACCGAATATACTCCGACTGCCACTGATTTCCGAGAACTCGCAGAGTCGCTGAGAAGCCTCATCGATCCTCAGCAAATAGTAGATCTGATTCGCCGCTTTGATGCTCAACATGCTTCAGTTGAAGCTGTCGGACCCACCACCGATTATCACTATCTGCAGATGTTGCTCGCACTTGCAGAGGCAAAGGTCGACAATACAGCAGCAGCCAACAGATTGGTTGAATCTTATTCGTCAATATTGCAGATCAAGGATCTCGCCGTAAGGACAGCGTGCCTAGCACGACTATTGGATCTTCTTCCCTTGGTGGACACCGAAGGGAAGATTCGAAAACGTGAGGGGTTGGAAGAGCTGGCATTGCAATCCTTTGAGACTAGTCTAGATGCACTGCTCCGCTCAACAGCGGATCATACCTATGCAACAAGAGACATCCTAGCTGCTCTTGTCCCGCGCAATGTCCCTCTTGCACTCAAGGTTGCCTTGACATTGAATGTAGCGAACCGGCGAGATGATGCCTTGAGTTGGCTTGTTTCTGCCTTACTTCGCGTGCAAGCAGAATATCTAGATCTCACAAATATAAATAAAGTCATCGAGTCTTTCTATGATCCTGACGATGCGGAAGTGGCAGTTTGTGAAGTTCTCGAGCGGATTAGAAACCATGATTCAGAGCCTATAAATCGATCTGGCTTGGATCAAGCAATATTATTCTTGGCAGGCGCGGCGTTGCAATTCAAAGATGCCGATCGCCAGGTGAGGGCCTGCTGTGCAGCTCTCTTGTGTTTGAGGCACTTCAACGTAACCAGCTCTGATCGACTAAAGCAATCCCTGCAAGAAAGGATGCTAAGTGCATGGGAGCGATTGAGTTTGGACGAAGATAAGGTATCGCTTGGCTTTACTGTTTCTGCTCGTTTTGCATCAGCAGATCGCGATATGGCAGATATCTGGCTGAAACGGGCGGAGGCGTGCAGATCGAGTCACACAATCTCATCCTCCTCTGATCCATACAGGCATTGTTTATTGCTGCTCTCCCGCAGCTACATGGGACTCGTTCTGAAGCGCTTGGACCAGCGAGAGGACTTAGACGTCTTAAACCGTCTAATTGCGCGTATACCGTCTCTTACAGAGCAACTGATCCTCTGGACTGACGTGGCTCTGCGCATTTTAAGTTGCGGAAAGCTGACCGAAGCGCAAGCAATTGTCAAAGACCAAGTTCAAAAACGATTGGCTCACTATCAGGTGGACACGTGCGAGCGGTACAGCGCCCTCATAATTACTCTGCCGCTCCTTTACCACACGAGCAGAGTCACAGCGATCGGGCTAATGAGAGAACTGCCGCCATCGTGGTTGAATAGCGCTGTTGCGCAGACGGTTAATTTCATTATCAAGAAAAAGCCAGCATGGGATCCATTTGAAACAAAGCATCATCATGTGTTTGCACTCACGATAGATGAGATGTTTGATCTATGTGATTTGGCGATGCGAGCAACTGTAGATACGACAATCTATTGGATACTTAGCACTGTAGCTGCCTCGTTACAAACCAAGGAGGCCAAAAGGACGATTACCAGCAACCAAAGGCTGGACGTAATATCCAAATTGATAAACATCCGGGATCAGAGGTTCCCGACACCGCAGTTTATTCAGCACATGGGCTACCACATCCTGTGCTCAATCGAGATCACTCAACTTGAGCGTTTTTCTAAAGATAGGTGGGAGGCTGTTCTGACGCAGGCTATCGGCATACCGAACGTAGCTGACCGCTGCCTCGTGCTCGCCTACCTTGCGGGTATGCTTTCGAAGCATGACAGGAATTGGGCCACATCTATTCTGAAGGACTGTGAGTCATACGCCGAGGAGATCCCGTCTGCTCTGGACAGAGCTCAGCGGCTTCAGACGATGGCGCGTGAGGCATACGACTTTGATAAGGTGCTCGCGAAGGAGTTATATACGCGGGCATTGCTAATGACCGCGAGCGATACGGCACCGGAGTACGATGACGTCCGGCGTGACATCATCGATTCTGCACATCAGGTCAATCCGGAGCTGGCCACAAGTATTGCTTCCGCAATGGATGATGATTACGCCAGGCGTGCAAAGCGCGGCGTCTCTTCGAGAATAGAGCTACTTGATTTGCGCCGGCAATTGATGGAGCAACGGGACGAGACCGAAGAGCTTCCCCCGGTTGCGAAAAGACGTCTCTCAGAAGCGAGCTGGGGCCTCTTAGGTTCGTTGAATTCGGGCCGGATTGTGCCCCTAAAGATAATGCTCACGCGAGCCTACCTGGAACATGCAGCTGCTCTACCGTTTAGTTCCGCATTCTCAATTTATTCATACACAATAGAGAACGCCATTCGGAGACCTCAGGAGCGCGCCGAAGAGAAGAGGAGCCTTCGTGGACTTTATCGATCCATTTCTGTTTCGGCTGACCTGTTCTATTTCCTCGCCGAACGAAGTGCAACCAGCTTACCCAGTCAACCCCCATTGTTGACTGAGGATAGTAGGTCTTTCTGTTACGTAGACCCCGACCAACGCGAAAAGGCACTCAATTACATCAGGCAGTGGTTGACCTCTGTGGAAGGCCAAGAGCTAGTCATTCACGATCCGTATCTAATGCCAAGTGACGTGGGGACCATTCTGCAAATGGTTTTGGAGACTAAACCCGAACTCGCTTTGACATTCATCACGTCGAAGGTAGGTCTTCAACGTGCGCGTTTTGTAGCTCCATTTGCAGATCAGTTCCGGTCCACATGGACAGAAACGTCCTCTCAATCTGCTCCCATGACGAGAATCGTAGTCGTTGCGGTTGGCGCAGAAGGTGATCCGCTAATCCACGACCGCTGGTGGTGCTGCGGAAAGACCGGTCTAGATTTTGGAACCAGCTTCAATAGTCTCGGTGTCGACAAATCGACAAAGATTCGCGTGATGCCCGAGGATGAGGCTGCTCAGGCTATGTACCGGCTACGAAATATCGCCGCAATGACCACCCGGCATACGGGAGATAAGAGGGTTGTTTACGAAAGCGTAGACCTCGAGTAATAGGCCCGCCTTCATAGAAGGTTTAGAGGATCGACTATTCCATTTCGTAATGACCGAACTCTGTTTCGTTATTGGACGCGATGGACAGGAGGATCTTAGCTTTGCGCCATGCTGACACCGAGTCAGCGGAGGTGCAAAGATGCTCAGAATCCGCCGCGCAGTCTGGTTGGGAAAACCCCTCAACCGGTCTTTCAATCGCCCCACTAAATGGTGGGCAATCCCCCTCTCAAAGCAATCCCTGCGCCACGCTCTTCATGTGATGGGACCGACGCTTACTGCACTCGTCTTTGCGGGTGTCGGAAGCGGCGTCGCTCATGCTCAAGGAACGATGGACTTCTCTGGCGCTCAAACGCTGATGACAACCTTCAAAACTTTCGCAATGTACGCTGGGGCCGTTATCTGCCTTGGAGGGCTCATTTTTGCGGGAATTCGCATGATGAGTGGACGGTTCCAGGACGCGATTCCAGGCCTTTTCGGCGCGCTTTTCGGCGCTGGAGTGCTCGGTTGGGGAGCCGGATGGATAGGCAGCCTGACCGGACAGTCGATGTAGGAGGTGACATCGACCATGACCAAGCGAGGAGAGCCGTTACCGATCAATCAGGCGCTGAATCGACCGAGGGCCAAGCTTGGTCTCGATCTTACAGCATGGATGGCGATCCTATTCGTCTGCGTGACGGTTTTCCTCGTTGGGTTTCGCCTGCTGGCGATGATGGCTTTCCCCACGCTTGCCGTGGGCTCATGGCTCATCATCCGCAAACACCCAAAGATGTTCCAGCTCTGGGGCCTAAGCCTCAACCAGAAGAGCTACTATGACCCGCGCAAATACTGAGCAAGCCAAATTCGTTCCGTGGTTCGCCAAGGCCGGAGCCGCGTGCAGCATCGTTCCGATTGCACGCTTCATCGGGCCAAATATCTTCGCCCTGAAGGGCGGCGGATATGGATGCCTGTTCACGCTGACCGGCATCGACGAAGAGGGCTTGACCGACCAGGAATTAGAGTCGCGCATGCGCTCGATTGAAGGTGCACTGCGCGGCCTGCCAGAAGGTTCATGTCTCTATCAGTACTCCCGTGTCATGTCGGGCTATGAATTGCCGCGACAGAAGCAGTACAGCAATCCCGTCACGCAGGTTTTCGTGGACGACCGGCTAACCTTCCTTGAGAAGACCGCAGGCTTTCGACGCATCGACCTTCATTGGTGCCTCACGTTGGAGGCTTCGAAGCTGAAAGCGTTCGAGCGCAAGCCGCAGGAGAACGTCGCAGATAGCTCGCGGATGCTCGCAGAACTACAGAAAGCCGCAACGATCCTTGGAGGTCATCTGGGAAGTTTGTTGGGGCTACGATTGCTCGACAAGGCGGACGCATTCCAATTCTTTTCGTACCTCTTCAATCTCGAAGAGTGGGCCTCACAAGCGCAGCTCCGCGACGATGCGGGTGTGGACCGGCAGATTGTCAGGAATCCCGTTGCATGGCATAGCGATCATTTACGCGTCGGTAAAAGGTATGTGCAGATGTATTCCCTCAAGACGACGCCAGAGGCATCGCGGCCCTGCCTCTTCTCCGGCTTGCTGGCACTGGATTGCGATAGCGTGCTGTGCTCGACATGGCGCCCCAAGTCCACCACCGCGGCCCGCAGCGAGATCGACGCGCAGGAAAAGTTCATCTCGTTTTTCAAAGTGGGTGTTCTGACGCGAGTAATGAGCGGGCGCGATACTGCTTCGCTTGACACAGGCGCGGGTGCGAAGGCCGCTAACAGCAGTGTCGATGACTTGAGCCTGGTCATCCGCGAGTTGGACAAGAAGACGCAGGGAGAATACTCGCTGCGCTTGATGCTGGCGGCCAACAGCGCCGACCAGCTACGCGATACCGCGCCCGCTGTGCATCGGATCTTCGTCGATGCACGCGCCCAGGTGATCGAGGAGACGCTTGGCAATCTATGCGCCTTCTATGCCATGTTCCCCGGCAACGGCAAGTTCAATGTCTTTCCGATGTGGCTCAGTGAAGAACATCATGCGCGGTTGTCCTCTGTGTTCGCTCCGCACATCGGCCACCCGCACTCTGAAGACCTGGACTCCGAGTACCTGAATGTCTTCGAGACACGCACACGGACGCCGTTCTTCCAAGATGTGTACGTGGAGGGCGTGCGGGTCTCGCTCATCATCGGACCTACAGGTTCAGGCAAGAGCGTGATCGGCAATGCCACCGTTGCGCTTGAGCAGAAGTATGGTGGCTTTACGTACATCTTCGACATCGGCGGCAGCTATGAAAGCGTGGTCGAGTTGTACGGCGGTCGTGTTGACCGCATCGGCAAAGATGGTCCCCGTGTCGCCCTCTTTTCTCTGGAGCCGACCGAGGCCAACATCAAGTTCTTGTATTCGTTTATCAAGCTGCTCTTGACCAACGGCGGCGCGAAGCTGGAACCAGAAGACGACGACGTGATCCACAAGGCCGTGCAGGACATCTACCTGCTCGACCCAGAAAACCGCCGTCTCTCCAATCTCTTCTTGCCGAAGAAGCTTGACAGGTATCTCTCAAAGTGGGTTGGGCGAGGCGTCTACAGCGCCATCTTCGACAACGTCGAAGACAGCCTCTCGCTCTCGCGTGTGCAGTGCTTCGACTTCCAGGGCGTCAATAACGCGCAATATGCCGACCTGATTGAGCCGCTGATGGTGTGGTTATTACGGCGCATCAACGATGTGCTCTATGACTCTGCCAATCTCGGCGTACCCAAGCACATCCTCATCGAAGAAATCTTCAGCTCTATGAAGAATCGGCAGTTGCTTGAAGGCTCTCTCGCGTCCATCAAGACCGTCCGAAAGAATCTCGGCGGCGTCACCATGATTGGACAGTCTGCGGAAGACTTGGGCGAGAACGCCGATTCCATTGTGAACTCCTGCACGTCGTTCTTGTTTCTGAAGGATGCGACCTTCAACCGGAAACGGTATGCGGAGCTGTTCAAGATGACAGAACAGCAGCTCGCACTGTTTGAGAGCTTGCAGGACCGCGAAGCACTCTACATGCGCCGTGACGGCCTCACCAAGGTTGTTCGCCTCAATCTCGACGGTCGCAGCTATGCGACTTTCTCCACCAAGCCCAAGGACCGGGTGCGCCGGTCGAAGCTGATCGCCAAGTACGGACTCACCGAGGGCATCACGCGGTTCGCCCAGGGTGAGATCGCCTAACCACCGAAAGGAACAGAGAGCAATGAAACCACCCTTCCTTATCTTCGTCGCCAGCAGTCTCGCCCTAGTTGCCTCCGCTGCCTCTGCCTCCGGCCCTGGTACTTCCGACGCAAAGCATCTACAAGCGAACGCGCCACGCGCCATCACCGTGTCCGAGACGGACACGCCGCCTGTGGTCCGTGCCGGACTTTTGCAATCGACCCTCATTCTGCTTCCCGATCAGGAGAAGGTTGCGAATGTCTTCGCTGGAGATACCGTCGATTGGGTATTCGATGGCGGACGCGTTGCATCGCGCTTCATCAGCATCAAGCCGAAGCTTGCGAACAGCACCACCGACGTTCACATCGTTTCCGATCACGGCAACGAGTACACCTTGCAGTTGCGTGAGGTCTCCGGCGACGACGATCCCCACTTCGACTCCAAGATCTTCATTACACCTGGCGACAAAGCCGCCAAAGACCGGCTGGCCGAACTGCCTGTCTTCGTTCCCGCCGCCGAACTGGACAAAGCGAAGCAGGAAACCGCAGCCGCAAAAGCAGCCGAAGCCGCAACCTTGAAGGCTGAGCAGAGTAAAGAGGAAGCCTACCGCAGTCAGTACCCCGGCTCACTCCACTTTGACTACACGTGGGACAAGCCGAAGGGCAAGGAGCTTGGCTTGCAGGCAATCTGGCGCGATGACAAGTTCACCTACCTGCGCGGGCAGTTTCAGGAGACGCCTGCCCTGTACGAGGTGAAGGACAAGAAGCCATCGCTTATCAACTTCGATTTCGCGAATGGCCTTTATACCGTGCCCAAGAAGCTGGATAACGGTTATCTCGCCATCGGCAAACAGAAGGTTGAGTTTCACCGTACCGAGGAAGCGAGGTAGTCATGCCGGAGCCCAATCAGAATCTCCCTGCGACCGTTCCCGAACAACCGGAAAGCAAGCCCCCACTGCGGAAGAGTATGCCGGTCGTTATCGCCCTAGTTGTCATCATCGGGATTATCGGAATCTCCAATCTCTCCAGCCTGTTGAGCGGCAACAAGAGGAATGCGCCAGCCAGCGCCCTGCCCATGCGTCCGGCAGCGCCGAACGCACAGCAGGTCAACAGCTTTGAGTCGCAGCAGCAGTTGCAGGCGCAACGCGATGCCGAGGCGCGGCAGCATCAGCGGGAGCTGAATGCTGCCCTCCAACAGTTGCAGCAGACGGAAGGTGCGCCCGGCCCGGAGGCCGCAGGAGCCCCGCCCATGACCGCTGCGCAGCGTTCTGCGATCTATGGTGACAGTCCAAATGCCCCGCAGCGGACTTCGAATATGTCGCAGGCCCAGGCCGAAGCCAAACAGAAGCAGCTCGCCAAAGAGAAGCAGCAGCAGGACGCCATCAATAGCGACACCGTTGCGATTGATTTCGAGCGCACCAGTCCGGCAGCCACGGCGGGGGCCGCGCAGGAGACGGCTGCTGCCGCAGCCGGCGGCGCGGCTCCAGCAAAGTCAGCCAGCGTAGATGCCAAGAAAGACAGCAAAGGCAATGCGATGGCTGGGTATGACTTCGATACCTACGATGGCCGTCTGTATCGCATCTTCGAGGGCACGGTATTGGAAGGTGTCGTGACCAATCATATTGACGGGGGTTTCAGCGGCCCCATCATGGTGTCGCTGACGACTGACCTGTATTCCCACGATCATCAGCAGCTTCTCTTGCCGCAAGGCACACGTTTGCTTGGTTACGTGCAAAGCGTCGGCAATGCGCAGCAGCGCAAGATGTTCGTTACCTTCCACCGCGCTATCTGCCCCGATGGGTTCTCGCTGGAGTTCGCCAAGTACATCGGCCTTGACCAGATCGGCACGACCGGACTTGCCACCAAGGTAGACCACGGCTACTTGCAGGCGTTCGCAGCCGCTGCTGCCATCGGCGGCTTAGGCGGCTTGGCGCAGATCGGAAATGGCGGAAGTGTTCTCGATCCTTCGGTACAGATTCGGAATGGCATCTCCGAGCAGTCTGCCGTGGAAGGCGAGCAGGTTTTGAATCACTTCCTCAATCGCCTGCCCATCATCACGCTCAAGGAAGGTTCCCGCGCTCGCGTGTACATCGGCACTGATCTGTTGATTCCAGCCTATGCGGAGCATCGCGTCGATCCCACGCTATAGAGAGGAGCCTGCCATGAATGACCGTTATGACCATCTGCTCCGCAAATCGCGCGATGCCAAGCACGGCGGCCATGACGCATGGGCCGTGCAGTCCACCGGCGAAAAGGTAGCCGTGGCGTTCGTCCTCAATCGTGCCGATTGGTTGGCCGAGATCGATTACACGATCCCCGAAGCGATTGAACGCAGCGGGCCCGAATGGCTCGCGATCATTCCGCAGGTTGCACGGCAACTTGCAGAGGAGGAGTGAAGGCCATGCAGAGAGTCGGCGTCCATCGCTTTTGCCAGGTCTCCGGAATTCTCTCCGCCGTTGTGCTCGCCCTGCTGCTGGTGGGTACAACCTCCGGTAGAGATGCGCTTGGGTGGATCTACCTCCAGTCCGCCGAAGCGATTACAAACGCAACCCACATCCGCACTTTTCCCCTGGACAGGTTGGACCCGACCTGCCCGCAGTGCATGTAGTTCAACCCAATGACAGGAGGGTTTATGAAACTCACTCTCAGCAAGCGTCGCAAGTGGCTTATCGGAGGCGCGGCGGTGTTGCTCACAGCAACTCCCAGCTTCGCCTTGTTCGGCATCGGTGACATTGTGTTCGATCCCACCAGCTATGCCAGTCTTGTATCGCAACTGACGACTCTTCAGACGCAATACAACATGCTGAAGAACAACATTACGCACTTCTCGGCCAAGCAGCAGTGGCAGACGACGCTGCATGCTCTTGAGAACGTGAACGTCGCCAATATGTTCGGCGAGACAGCGGGTATGAGCATTGCGCTCAATACCAATTCGCCGGGTGCATCGAGTACGGCATGGAAGGCGGCCACCGTCACCATGAACGGCAGTGCGCCGACTTACCTCGCCAGCCAGTCTCTCGGCAGCTCCCGCAGCTCGCAACTGGCGATGATCGAGACGGCCGATTCGGTCTCTCCCGACTGCCTTACCGCCGTGGGCCAGTACCGCGCCGCACGCAGCGAGAATGCTACGGCGAACAGCTCGCTTCTGTCGCAACAGTTCGACGGTGGCGACAGCACCAACAGTGAGGTACAGCAGCTCAATCTCCTGAATGCCGCCGAGGCGCAGAGATTGAGCGAGATGCAATCACAAGGCACGTTGCACGCCTGCCTTGCTTCGCAGATGACGGTCGCGAACATGGAGCGTCGTAACGCCCACGTCGAAGACCTCAACACCGCCGTCTTCGTCCAGCAGCAACGTTCCGTCAACGACACCAGCGCCGCCAACGAAAGCGGCACCTGGGATAGCTATCTGCCCTAAGCGGAGACCGCGATGTTGAAAGCGATCAATACCAAAATCCTGCTCGCCATCCTCGCGGCTCTCACCGCGATTGGTGGCGCGCTCACCTACCAGCGGCACGAGGCGGCGAAAGCCGCCGCTGCCGCCGCCAAAGCTGCGGCCATCCTCCAGCAACAGCAGAAGGAAGCCGAGGACCGCAAGGCCGAGGATGAGGCGTTCCGGCAGCGTGTCGAAGCGGCCAAGAAGAAGCACAACTCCGCTGCCGCACATGAAGGCAAGAGCTGGCAGAAGTACATCCCGTAACTGTGACCGAGGGAGAGTAGCGATATGGTTTCCGTGGCGTTGTTAGCACAAGCACTGCCGAGCACAAGTTCCGGGGTCGATTGGCTCTATCAGTTCACCAACAACCTGACCAATCTCACCACGCAGAATGGCGGCGCACTCTCGCAACTGGGATTGACGGAGCTGGCCTGCATCTCTCTCTTCACGCTCATCAGTCTGGTCATTAACTGGAATACCACCAGCATGACGTTTCGCTTTCACGCTCAGCCGGTCCACGCAGGCGATCTCGTCAACTTCCTGTTGCGACTTATCATTTGCTGCCTGCTTGAGAACTACTGGGTGAACCCTTTCCCCGGCGCGAGCTTCGGCATCAACCACTTCTTCTCGTACATCGCGCAGGCGATGGTGGCGGCCTTCGACCAGCATTCGCTCGATAATCTCCTGCAGCTCTTCAAAACGGCTGGCGATAATACCGCGATGCCGTCGCTCACGGCTCCGGTGCAGATCCTTTGCTACTTCGTTGTGCAAGCACTTCTCGGCATCGCGTCCGCCATCCTGTTTGTCATCAATTGCAGCGCCTTCATCCTCTATGGCGTGACGGCTCTATTTGGTCCCGTCTTCATCCCTTTGCTGATGACCAAGACCTTTCGGGCAAAGTTCTTTCACTTCCTTGACGTGCTGATTAGCTTCGCCATGATTCGCGCTGTCGCAGCGGCGTTCATCTTTGTTTGGGGCGGCTTTATGAACGCCTTTATCCAGCAGACATTCAACGGAACTTACTCCATGGAAATGTGGCTTGCGAACCTCATTCCGTGCATCATGGTATTCGTCGCATTCATCGTGAACATGCTCTTCATTCCGAGCATGACTCAAGCAATCTTCGGTGGGGCGGCTGGAATGGCTGAAAGCATCACGAAAGTTGCTGGCACGGCTGCATCGTTAGGAATGTCAGGAGGAGGATAAGGCCCATGTTCGACTACGCCCTACAAGTCATATTTGTTCGTCGCATATTGCGGCTGCGGGTCGTCAGATTGGCGATTGTTCTCATCCTTCTCGGTTCTGCTGTAGCCGGAGTTATCTACACCTACGTGATTTTGCAAGCGGTTGAGCAAAGGAGCCATTCCCATGTCCACACGCACAGTAGTCCATGAGCAACACCTAACGCCGGAGCAAGCATTGCTCACGGATCAGATTGGCAATGAGGTCTACGCCTCACATTATGCTGAGCGCAAAGCCTACCGCATCATCCTCACCTGTGGAACAGTCCTGCTTTGCGGCTCCATGTGGCTCAATCTCTCGCTGGCCCGCCGTCCACTGGTAAACCGCTACATCCGCATCGACGAGATGGGGCGCGCCCAGGCGATCCAGTACAGCGATTTGAGCTACAGCCCGCGCGAGGGAGAGGTACGAACCTATCTCACCGATTGGGCGAACTACCGCTACACGATCAGCCGCGACACCATCGCCAAGAAGTACCCCCTCAACTACTACTTCCTGTCCGGCAATCTCGCTTCGCAGTTGATGACAGAAGACAATGCCAACCACCTTGTTTCTCAGGTGGTCGGCGGCCAGATCGAGCAAAGCGATGTGGAGGTGAAGAACGTCACCATCACGTCCATGTCGCAAGAGACCGTGCAAGGTGCTTTGATGGCGCGTGGCACGGCATTGCTGGCGTTCGATAAGCTGTATTCTCCCAGCCACTCGCATCAGCCGAGGGCCGAGCACTGGATGCTCAGTCTGACCTATTATCTGAATCCCAAACAGGTCAGCGACCAGGCCAAGATTTACCCGCAATATGAGTTCATCAATCCATTGGGATTGACCATCACCGAGTTCCACGAAAACCGCGTCTCGGTTGATCCCATTACTCGCGGCACCGTCGCAACGACCGATGGGGGAGTTCGATGAGACTTCCTGGCAAAGCATCATCCACGCGACCCTGCCAGCCGGGACCAGTGGTTGCGCTATTTAGAAGGTGTGAGGTTTTCCTGCGTCACCTTGCGAACCTCGCGCAATTCGTCGAGTCCCATGCGTTCGAGGATGGCTTTGGCGCGCTTCTTTGCTCGGGAGCGGCTGGCCTTGGTCATCAGTTCGTTGGCGATACTGTCGTACGAGATGGTCTTGATTGCCATAGCGTCCTTTCTGGCGGGTTGGTGGTTCGATGAGCTTCGATCTGATATTACCGTTCTTTCCCGACGAGCTGCGAACGCTCTTGTTGGACCCGTCCATCTCCGATCTCATGATTAACGGGACCACCGGCGTCTACGCGGATCGTGGCGGCGTGGTGGAGCATATCGTGCTCTCCACTCCCTACTCCAACGACCGCTTGCAAGCAGCCATCGAGCGTGTCGCCCGCCTGCTTGGACAAGACCTCACCAGCCAGAATCCCATCCTCAATACCCGCCTGCCGGACGGCTCCCGAGTCGCCGTCGTCGGCTCGCCATCATCCATCAATGGTCCGACGTTCACGGTACGGAAATTCAACCGCTGGTTTACCTCCGATGAGCTGATTGCATCGGGCAGTCTGCCGGTGGAGATCCGAGATGTTGTTGTCGGCTTCATTGGAGAGCGGAAGAACGGCATCATCAGCGGTGGAACTGGGAGTGGGAAGACGACTTTGATGAAAGCCTTGCTCGACCATGTGCCGATGCAGGAACGGCTCATCGTCATTGAGCAGCCCGCCGAGCTAAAGATAGCCCATCCGAACGCCGTTCGATGGGAAGCAGTTGAGGCCATTCCAGGTCAGGTTGCCGTGACTCCAAGCCAGCTTGTTGCCGCCGCACTGCGGCATCGTCCCGACCGCATCATCATGGGCGAGATACGCGATGAATGCGGCTATGACTTGCTGCAAGCGATGAACACGGGGCACGGTGGAACGCTCTCCACCATCCATGCCAAGAGCGCGTGGGACGCGCTGAATCGGCTCTCCGATCTCGCTCTAAGCGCGCGACCGAATCTCAACCATTCTTTCGTGCGTTCGGAGACTGCCGAGGCCATCGACTTTGTTCTGTACTGCGAGCGCGACCATGCGGGCCGACGCAGGGTACGCGAGCTGATTCGTGTGACGGGTTACAGCCACGCGGATCAGTCCTTCCAGACCGAGGAGATCTATCGCGCTCCCTCTGCGGCAGCGGCGGCTTGAGACGCGGATGGAACAGGAATCGTTATGGTGCTTCTCACCGATATCCCGGCGCTGAATCTCTCGACCAGAACGTGCGCTCCTGAGCATGGCACAGGCAGCTTCGAGACATTCGGTTTCGGCGCTGACTTGCGGCTCTTTGCGCAGCTCTTGGTGGGGACGAGTGAACCATTCTTGCCAGTACATGGCATCCCCAGGAAGCGGATGAAGAGGATTGTTCAGGCGGGTGTCTCCCATAGCTATCCCGCTTTCTGCACGGTCACTGCTTCGGGGTCATACCGACGCCCGGCGGCAGGCTCGTTCTTCTGCTTCGGCTGGCGCCGCCTTCGGTTACGGTTTCCATCTACGACGGACCCTCCGTAAATGCAGAACTTCGGCCTTGGGAGTCGGACCCACTCGCTAGGCTCCGCCAGGTGTGACCCGAGCAGATCGGGAATTTCAAAACGGAGACACAATCATGTACCTGAACAAAGCAATCCTCATGGGCTTCCTCGGCGGCGATGCCGTCGTTCGTACCGGCAAAAACAACAAGCAGTTCACCACGCTCTCCCTTGCAACCAAGGAGTCCTATAAGGACAAAGAGAACGGCAAGTACAACGAGCGCACGGAATGGCATAACCTCATCGTCTTCGGCAAGCTGGCCGAGTTCGCCGGCAAGCTCAAGAAGGGCGCTCACATTCAGATCGAGGGCAAGATTCAGCACTCCGAATACAAGGGCGTGAAGACCGACACGATCCGGGTGACTTCGATCCTCAAGCTCGATCGCGCAGAGCGGGTTGCCGCCGAGGAAGAGTTCGATGAGACCTTCGAGGAGGACGTGGCCGCATAGGCCATTTCCTCCATGCCGAAGCCCGGTGAAAGCCGGGCTTCTCTTCTGCTAAAGGCCCGAACGTTCCCACTCGCAAGAGGTGCCGCGATGAGTCAGATTGCCGCTACTTTTCTCCGCCGTTGTTTTGCCCCGGAAGAGACTATAGCCCTCCTGCTGCGGAGTCAGGATGGATCAGCTCCTATGCAGCGGGTCGTGCGAGTGGAACAGGTGCTAGAGAGCCGGTATATGGCGTGGCTCTCATATGAAAACCAGCATGGCCGCAACAACATCTACGTCGCTGCCAATCCGCTTCGCCCCGGCAGCCGCAAGCGCACAAAAGAGTGCATTGCATCCGTCCGCCATCTCTATCTCGATATCGACACGGATGGGGATGTCCGGCTCGCTGCGCTTCGGGCATCGGAGTTGGTGCCACCGGCGACCTCGATTCTCTCGACATCGCCCGGCAAGTATCAGGTGCTTTGGCGCGTCGAAGGCTTCGACCTTGTACAGCAGGAACAGATGCTCAAGCTCCTCGCCCTCGCCTTCGGAGGCGATCCAGCTTGCACTGACTGCAACCGTGTTCTGCGTGTCCCCGGTTTACTGAATAGGAAGTACGATCCGCCTTACAAAGTCACCGTCGAATATCCCGACGATTCCGTCTGGACTCCGAATGACTTCCAGCTTGAGGCAGGCGCGGTCGATGCGATGCTTCCCGGCAATACGTCCGGCTACAGAAATCCTCCGCTGAAGCACAGCCACTCGGAATCGGATTGGGCGTGGGTTCTGCATGAGCTTGCTCAGGGCAAAGATGCCGTAACGCTCACGCATGAGCTGGCTTCGCGCCGCTCCGATAAGCCCAATCCTCTCTACTACGCGCAGCGCACTATCGACGTGGCTTCCGCCCGTCTCTGGCTCATCGAAGGCAGCAGTCTTGGCGACATCATCGCGATGCTCGAAGCCCGGCGTTGCAGTGAGATTCCCGCCGCAGTTTGCTCCGCTCGTGCTCGGGAGATTGCGACCACAGCACAACACATGATCGCCAACAGAAAGTCCGCTTGATTTCACACCAAAAGGAGAATGCAATGCCCCTGCTAGAAGTCACTCAAACCCGCCACCTCAGCGCCTCGATTCGGTTGACGGATACGACCGCAACCCAGGTCGATCAGTACGCCGCATTCATCCACGCTTCTGCGAACGATGTTGTGGAACAGGCGCTCGCTTATGTCTTCTCCAAAGACCGCGACTTTCAGGAGTACCTGAAGTCGCCCGAAGCTCAGAAGGTTACGCCCACGTTGCGCGTGCGTAGAGCATCCGCAAATGAGGCAGCGGAACAGCCTGTGAAGAAGCCGGTTTCCGCAGCGTCTTCTTCATCCCAAGCACCGGCAGTTGTGGCGGGATCGAAAGCATGATCCTCCATCTACATCCGTGGCAGTACCAGAGCGGTGCTGCGCACCGGGTGTATTTCGACACTCCACCCCTAGTAAGGAGCTGTTTAGCTCCCTGTGGGAGCTAATGGGTTCCGTAACAAAAGACATCAGTTACGAAAATCGGGGAGCTTGTTAGCTCCCTGCGATTTTCGAGAATTGGAGCACTCCTGCATGGCGATTCTTGATACGCAAACGGCTGTGAAGCGCGGCAAGATTCGTGGCCGCGAGAGCCGCAATCAGACCCTCACAACGAAAGTGACTGCGACGGAATATCGCGCGGTGGAGGACGCCGCAGGCGCGGAAGCCAAGACGACCGGCGAATGGCTACGCGACCTGGCTTTGGAGGCCGTCGCGGCCCGGACTGAACCCGGCGCGGAAACCGTCGTGCTGCCGGAGATCGTTGGCGTTCGTTTGCTGCTGGTGAACGCGCTGCGGTCGGTTGCTATCGGGCAAACGATGACGCCGGAAGCATTCGACAAATTGCTGGATCAGATCGGCACGGCGAAGCATGAACTGGCCGGAAAAATCATGGCTGAAGGAAGGAGATAACGCAATGGCAAAGACAACGTGGGGTCGCAAAGAGACGATCATCTGGCCGCAGCATCGGCCCATCTATACCTATGGTGCTATCTTCATCGCCATATTTCTGACGGCCGTATTTTTGTACGGTCGCCTTCGCTTTATCGGCACGCCGTTACAGCGGTTCTACATGCCGGTCTATGTGCGTAGTTCCATCTTCGGGTCATTCAGCCGGACACACCGCAGCGACTATCGGATGCTCTTTCTGACCGGCCATGGCAGGAAGCCCAGCCCTACCATGAGTGAGGACGTGGTGCGTGGAAAAACCGTGGAGCCCGGCGGCAGAATCATTCCTTTGGCGCTTTCTCCGGCTGCGCTCCAGCGTGGCGACGACCTGCTCTTCCGCGGGCCAATACGCAGCTACGTGGATGCCCGGCTGTGCGACTACCTGAAGGTTGCTGTCTATAAAGATGACCTGTCCGCGATCCTGAAAATCCCATTGCTCGGTGGTGCCGGAATCTTCTTGGTGGTGCTGCCGTTTGCCGTCACCAAGGACATGAAGCGGCAGAAATCGCTGAAGTACGGGCGGCGGCTGAAAGGCCCCGAACGGCTCACGCCGCAAGAGTTCAATCGGACGGTCAAAGGGAACGGCATCGGCTTCAAAACCGACGACATGAAGGAGATGATTCGCATTCCTGCGAAAGCTGAAGCCCAGCACATGCAGATCATCGGCGATACGGGCTCAGGCAAGTCCGCCCTGCTGTTTCAGGTGCTCCGGCAGGTGCAGGGACGGGGTGATTCAGCCATCGTGTACGACCCCGCCCGCGAGTTTGTGAAACGGTTTTATGACCCGTCACGTGGCGATGTCATCTTGAATCCTTTGGACAAACGCTGCCCCTATTGGGGACCAGCCGAAGACCTGCGCAGCCGCTCCGAAGCGAAGGCGTTGGCCGCGTCGCTCTTCCAGCCACCGCAGGATCGCAAGGGCGAGTTCTTCATCGAGTCTCCGCAGAAAATATTCGCCTTCCTGATGGCTTATCGGCCTACTCCGGACGAGCTGGTGCAGTGGATGTCGAACCCCGATGAGATCGATCGCCGACTGAAAGGCACGGAGCACGCCCACCTGATCGATCCCCGCGCGCAACAGCAGCGTGCCGGTGTGCTCGGCTCTCTCGGATTGGTTGCGGACAGCTTGCGTTTGCTTCCGAAGAAAGAGGAAGGCAACGGCACCTGGACGGCAACGGAATGGACCGAAAAGAGGAAAGGATGGATCTTCATTACCTCTCTTCCGGCAGAGCGGGAAGCCCTCCGGCCTTTGCAGAGCCTATGGATCGATTGGCTGGTTTTGCGGCTCTTGAATGAGCCAACGAAGGAGCAAAAACGAGTGTGGTTCGTCATTGATGAGTTGGCGAGCTTGCAGAAGTTGCCGCAGCTTCACACGGCGATCACCGAAGGAAGAAAGGGTCAGAATCCCGTGCTGCTTGGCTTCCAGGGCAAGGCGCAGCTTGAGTATCTGTACGGCCATCTCGCCGAGGTGATGCTGTCGCAGCCTGCGACCAGCGTTTGGCTCACGACCAAGGAACCGAATGCCGGGGAATGGGTGTCCAAGTTCATCGGCAAGGTCGAGATCGAGCGCCTGCGTGAGACACACTTCGATGGGACACGTTCCGGGCATAACTTCACCATCGAACGGCAAGTTGAGCCGCTGGTTCTGGAGTCGGAAATCTCCGGCCTCGCCGACCTTCACGCCTTTATGAAGTACCAGAATTACGTGACGTTCTTTTCATTTCCGTACTTCGATATGCCGGAGGTGGCGAAGCCCTTCGAGCTGCGCGAACGCCCGGATGACAGGCTGCCGTATGTCCCGAAGACCTTACCCGGCACGGAAGAGTTGGCACAGGAGCCGCAGCCTTCCGCAGCCCCCACTGAGCCGCAACCACAACCCAACGAACCTGCCGCGGCGCACGAGATTCAGCCGGAGACAACCGTCCCAGACGATACCACCGAACAACAGACGCTTACGTTCAAGGGATAAGGAGGCTGCCATGTTGAACATCTCGAAACCGCTCTCCGCATCGCAGGCACAGACCTACCATGCGAAGGAGTTCACCGCAGCCGAACAGAACTATTGGAAGCAGGGCGACACCATTCAGGGCGAGTGGCATGGCAATCTGGCGGAGAACTTTGGCCTGTCCGGTGCTGTGGGTGCCGAGGAGTTCGCCCGCCTCTCCGAAGGCCAGCATCCGCAAACCGGCGCGCAGTTGGTATCCCATCGCACCGTCCATGAATACCGAAATGCCGAGGGAAAGATGGTATCGCCCGTAGAGCATCGCGCCGGTTGGGATGCGACATTCTCCGCACCTAAGTCCATATCACTGACCGCGCTTGTCGGTGGCGACGACCGGGTGCGCGAAGCACACCGCGAAGCCGTCAACGTTGCCTTGAACGAACTGGAGAAGTACACGCAGGCCCGCATCGGCGGCAACAATCCCGCCGAGACGACCGGGCAGTTTGTGGCGGCAAAGTTCGAGCATGATACCGCCCGTCCGGTGGACGGATACTCCGCACCGCAGCTCCACACACACGTTGTCATCTTCAACATGACCGAAAGGGACAACGGCAAGATGGGGGCCTTGCAGCCGCACTCCTTGTTTGAGAGCCAGCAGTTTGCGACCGCTGTCTATCAGTCCCATCTCACGTACAACCTCCGCTCGCTTGGCTATGAAATCGAAGCTGGCAAGAGCGGTGCCCCGGACATCAAGGGTTTCACACGGGACTACTTGGATGCCTCCAGTCCGCGCCGCCAGCAGATCGAGGAAGCCCTCTCCCGCAGTGGTTTCGTAGGCCCGGAGGCAGCGCAGATCGCGGCGCACAACACCCGCGACAAGAAAGTCAGCTTGTCTGCCGATCAAATCCTGGCCGCGCACAAGCAAATTGCCGATGAGTTCGGCAACCAGGCGGATCGTGTGGTGGCCGAGGCGCGGGAGCGCAGAAAAGAACAAACACCACAGCTCGAGAAAGAACGTCTCCAGCAAGTTCGAGAGGCAGTCACCTTTGCCCGCGATAAGGGCTTCGAGCGGGAGGCGGTCGTGGACGAACGTGCGCTTTATGTCGATGCGTTGCGCCGGGGAATGGGCGGGATGACGTACCCGGAGGTTCGCGCCAGCTTCGAGGCGCGTGTCGCCTCCGGCGAGTTCCGCCAAATTGAAAATGCCGCGCACGATACCGGGCGCAGGTTCACGACGGCGGCGACCATCAAAGCCGAGAGTGAAATCGTTCAGAAGGTGCATGACGGGCAGAGCCGCGCACCACAGATCATGCCGATTGAGTCCGCAGTCCCGCTTGCGGATTCACGCTCTTACTTCAATGCCGCTCAGAAAAGGGTGGTCGAAGATGTTCTCACCTCACGCGATCAGGTGCAGGGATTGCAGGGGCGCGCAGGCAGTGGCAAGACTTCCGTGCTTTCCCTCATACGCGAAGGAGCCGAACAGAATGGCTACGCCGTGAAAGGTTTTGCGCCGACTTCGCGGGCTGCGAAGCAGCTCCGTGATGCTGGCATTCAGGCGGACACGTTGCAACGCTTCCTCGCGGGCGGCAGCCTGCAGGCTGCCGACGATCCCGCGAACAAGCATCTCTACATGGTCGATGAAAGCTCGCTGGCGTCGACCCAACAGATGCGAGACTTCCTTAACAAGATCGGGCCACAAGACAAGGTACTGTTGATTGGCGATACCCGCCAGCATCAGGGCGTTGACGCCGGAAAGCCCTTCGAGCAGTTGCAGGAAGCGGGCATGAAGACCGCCCAGCTTGACCAGATCATGCGCCAGAAGGACCCAGCTCTACTCAAAGCCGTCGAGCATTTGTCCAATAACGAAACCGCTCTCGGGGTTGAAATGCTTTCGCAGCGGGGACGGATAAAAGAGATTGTAGACCCGCAGCAACGCGTCTCGGCCATCGCTAAAGAGTATGCCGCGCACCCGGAAAACACGCTTATCGTCTCACCCGATAACGCCTCGCGCCGCGCCATAAATCAGGCTGTGCGACAGGAGCTGCAAACGCTAGGCGCCGTGGACAGCAAAGATCACTCGATGCGAGTTCTCGCGCCACGCAACGATATGACCGGGGCTGACCGCGAATGGGCCGCACGTTACCAGCCTGGAGATGTTCTCCACTACGTTCGCGGCAGCAAAGAGCATGGCATCGAGGCAAAAAGCTATGCCCAGGTTGTCACCACGAACCCGGATGAAAACCTCGTTACGGTGCGAAAAGGTGACGGCCAGCAAGTGACCTATGATCCGTCACGGCTGCACGGCATCTCCGCTTACCGCGAGATCGAGCGCGAGTTTGCTACTGGCGACAAAATACAATTCACGGCTCCGTCTAGGGATTTGCAGGTCGCCAATCGCGACCTCGGCATCATCCAACACATCAGTGACGATGGCAAGATCAGCGTCCGCATGGTTGAGACAAAAGAGCGTACCGTCCGCTTCGATGCGAGCGCGATGCGGCACTTCGATCATGGCTATGCTGTCACCTCGCAGAGCTCGCAGGGACTTACCTCCGAGCGTGTGTTGGTGAACATGGATACGGCGGTTCATCCAGAATTGATAAACAGCAGGTTTGCCTATGTCTCTGTCTCGCGTGCTTCGCACGACGCGCAGATTTATACCAACGATGCTGCGTCGCTCGTCGGCAAACTGAGTCAGGACGTGAGCAAGAGCGCGGCTGTCAGTTTCGGCAATGCACAAAGCAATTCGATGGCGCAGGGGTTGGCTCTAGTCGCTCGGTGAACATTCGCAGATGGGTCGCGTAGTCGTACCTCGGACCGGCGCGCTTCAATTTACTTGATTTCGACGAGAGTTGCGCTATCGCCTGATGTTTGAGCTTCCACCGGAATGAACTTACGGTACACGGCGTTCAAATATTCTCGACCTTGGCTGAAACTTGGACTGTAACCGATGTGGGTCCGAAAGAAATTAAGCCTCTGAGTTGCTTGGTCTAGAACTTGTGCCCATGTCTTCGCAATAACTGTGTACTCATAGTTTCTTCCCGCCACAATTCCGCTCTGGTATACCACGCCTGGAGGCAAGTTCTTGACCATTGCTTCCTCTTGGGCTTGTTCACTAATTGCGTTTGAGAGCGCCCAAAAGGTCCACTTTGCGGGGACGCTGTGGAAGCGTTCATCTCTTGCAATAGCGAACGCATAGTCGCGAACCTCTTTGAGAACTGCGGGAGTTATCTTCTGAGACGGACGCTTGAGTTCAATGACGAGATTATGCACAGGATCGACGCCTGAACGGGGAAGGGTTTTCCCTAAAACTGTCCCTGGCAGATTTTCATCAGCGGGTGGTTCAGAAGTAAGCGCAAGGTCCACGATGCCCGTACCGCCGCCTTCAAAAGTGACATCCTCTGTAAAATCTATAAGACCTTCGTCGATCACATAGCCGCCGTTGCCTAGATGTTTCTTGAGAACATTCAGCAAACTTTCATCATCATTCATGAGTAAGTACTCATCTCCGAAAAGCCAAGTATTCTCTGCGACGAGACGTTGAAGTTGCTTGCGTTCGAGGAGCTTGTCCCGGTAGGGACTGTCATACAGCATCGATTTAAGTCCTTGGATGAACTCCAACCGATCTGAAACAATCTTTGACGCATTGATGATTGAAACAAGAGAGGTTTTTTCCAGCAGAGTCGCCAGTTGGTCTCTCTTCTCCTTCGGCAAGCCAATGACCTCTTCTAGAATTTTTCGGAGCGACGAGGGACTTGTCTCAATCGCTTGCCTGAGGAGATTGAAAGTGAATTGTTTGCTTTTCTTTTTTGAACCCTTGAAGTCTGGCAGATACTTTTCGACATTTTGAGCTACTACATCGAATACCTGTCGTTTAGCAACCTCAACAGCGTCGTTCGCTATACCTTCGTAGGGATAAATCTCTTCTTGCTTCCACTCTTCAACCTGTTCGGCTGCTTGCTCAGCCTGCCTGGACGCGGAGTATTCCCGCAGTTTCTCTCGCGTCAATTCCAGAAGCTTACCGAGATCACCCAATTCAATCTCGATAGCATCCTGTGCTTCCAGTTTTTCTAATAGCTCCGAGCGTAAGTATGCGGTGAACTGAAGCCCCGGCGCTTGAATCCCTGCGACAGTTTCACGAAGACTGAAACCATCTCGGCTACAAAGGAAAAGTGCGCGTTCCAGCGGAACCCGCCATTCAATCACGGTCAGCGTTTGTGGGGCGAGCTGACCATCTTCGGTCATGAAATCAAACGGAATATCTGTCGTTCGAGAGATGAGCTCGGCCGGATTGACGACAGCGCCATCGTATCGAAGCTCGACGTTGGGATATTGTCGTAGGTATAGAGCGAAATGCTCCGTAAGCTCTGGCTTGACTGCATCGAATTCGAGCGTCTCAAGTTTCGGCGAAGGATCCGAAATCGTAACGATGGTGCCGGGGCGATCACTTGACGGTGCAGGATCAGTAGCTGTGACGGTACGTCTATCCCCGGCGTCAAAGGCAATCTCATACTGCAGTACTTGCCCGTCCACCTCAAATCGAGTGTTCCAAATTACACGTCCGCCAAGAGACAGAGCCCGATAACGCCCGATGCCCTTTTTCCCGTGGAGCGCACGGCCTAACACCTTCGTGCGCTCACTTCGTCTCTTCCACGAGTCCCCGAGTTGACCAAAACCGCTGTCGAATTCTTCGGGGGGTATGCCCGTCCCGTCGTCCTCAATTTGGATTGAATCCAATCCAGAGAGGCCGTTTGGGGTCAAGATGACAGCTATCTTTTTCGCGTCGGCGTCTAAAGCGTTCCAAATGAGTTCGATGAGTGCCAAGAGCGGCTTACGCGCTCGGGCCAGACTGTCAATATGGTCCGCTCCGACGGCTACGCTAATCCTTTTCACGCATCTTCCTCGAAAGCATCCATCATACCCGTTTCCTCCCAAAGAAGCGAAAAAAAAACGAAACCTCAGTTCAGTGCTAGTGAGGCAGCCCGGTTGCGGTTCGAATCAGATTTAGATAGTTCGCATCGAGGGCAATTCCATGTAGCAGAACGGCTGCGATTCGCCGTACGACCTGGGCAAAATACTGTGTTTCTTCAGGACGCAAGGCTCGATTGAGAAGCCGCGACTCCCGATAGCTAAGCCACTTTTTGAGAACCTGATAACCGCTTAGTGTGTATGCCCAGACGTTGATTGGGACCGCAGCCCAGCACGCCGCGCCATTCAGGTAGACGTCCACACATCTTTCGCCAAGAAGAGCTAATGCGTCATCGACCGTAATTGACTCAGTTGCCGCTAGCGCGTTGATCTTCCCAAGCTCAGCGTCAGTCCAGTCACGCGTCACGATTCGACCGTTTCCAGGCATAACCTTCGTGCCTTGCAACCGACCCCAATCCGCTTCGAGAGCCAAAATCGTCTCGATGTCGTGTTCCGAAGGAAGGCTGAGTCTACCAAGGAAGGACCATTCCGCAGTCATATTTAGTGGCGATTCGGCATCCAGCAGCCGAGATACAAACCTTCCGAGATTAGCGGATCGTTTAAGTTCTTCGCCGGTTGATGGAAGCGGAATTCGGGGCCAATCTCCGAGAAGGGCTCCAGCATTTTCCGCCCGGTATGCGGGTGTGTGCATGATCGCAAGCGCATGAAAAAATAAGTCCGAACCCGATCCATTCTTCGGTAACAGGTAGCGCTCTGCCGCAACACTTAAATTGTCATGGATCTCAACGTCGGAGAGTAATAACCCTGCGGTCGATAAAACTCTTTCAGGGAAGAAACTTGATAGACCGTTACCGAAATTATCGGCCAGACCGTTGGCGACTGTGCCCCGAGAAAAGGTATCTCCTGATTCCCGTTGGCGCGCCTCCAGCCAAGTGGTATTGCCTACAAGTTGAGCCATGTAGGTATCCCGTTTCTCATCTAGGAGTTTTGTTTCCGGCTCCCAGTAGAGCCAGCGTAGGTCAAAAGGCCGATAGACGTATCTCACGATTTGCCACGAACGGAAACCTCTCTCTTGGAGTGTCCTGCGAGTGGAAACCGGGTCAAATCGGGCGCTTCTTTCCATTGAGCTTGGTGCTATTGCTGCAATTTGTTCGTCGCTTTCAGATCGGCCCAGATATTTGCCCATCCTTTCCTCAAGGCGCTCCCTATCTATATCTATGACGAGAGGATCGCGGCTGGTCTTGATTCCTGGAAACGAATATGGAAATAGCTCAGTCAGACGTGGCCAGCTCGTATAGTTGGCGGAATGAGCCCGTTCGGCGAATATCAGTCCAAGGCCAGAAACTGGAGAGAAGGTCTGGTATAGAAGCTCCGTTTCGTGGAACGATTCAGATTCTAGTTGGGCGAGCTTTCCTGTTCCCCACAGATCGCGGAGCTCAATCGTAGATCCAGTACTTGCTCGCGAGCTCCGCACTAGAGTGGTGATAGCCGTACCGAGCTGGATGCCTTCAGGATTCTGCGGCGTGGAGAATGCGCTGGGGTCAGGTCTGCCGTCTGGAGTAGTCTTTCCCGTTCGGAATCTGTCGCCATTAAGATTATCGATAAATACCGAGTTGAAAGTGGTCAGGTATTTGTGCCGCATTGAAGGGTGTGAGAGTCCATCCAGCCACGCATTGTTCGAAATGAACGACACGATACCGCAGCCATCGTGATTTCCGGCAACATGAACGTCGCCGACGACGCGACGCTCAGCAATCCGAAAAAAACGGACATAAAGATCGTTTAGTCCTTGGCCTTGAGGAGCAGGTATACCGGGTATGGGGGTTCGGTATGCCGTTGTGAGGTCTCGCTCCTCCTCTATCTTTGCAATCCCCGCATAACCGTTGTATGGAGGATTGCCTAGAATCACGAGAATAGTGTTGTGTTGTTTGATATTCTCTGAATCCTCGCGTTCGCGGCGGAATTCCTCGAATATAGAAGACTGAGGATGGCGTTCAGGGACCCAGCCTGTCAACGCATTGGTGAGGAAGACTCCCGCCCTGCTTGAGTCAACAAGCGGTGCCCCCGCGTTTTCCAAGAGAGAAGCTATCTGGAGATGGGCTATGACAAAAGGCGCTGGCATGATTTCGAAGCCGAAAACGCGAGTCAGAGCGGCGGTCCGCAGGTCGTTCGGAACCAGCGCATTGTCGTCCCCCGCTTCTTCCATCAGTGTCCTGTGAATACGGTTCAACACGGCGGTCAGGTAAGCGCCGGTCCCGCAGCAGGGATCGAGAATCCGAACCGATGGGCTGGCAAGGCCCAGTGGCTGATGCAGTTCTGTACGGAGGAGGAAATCTACACGTTCCACCATGTAATGCACGATTTCTTTCGGCGTATACCATACGCCGAGCTCTCTGCGTAGCACCGGGTCGAACGCTTCAAGAAACGGCTCGTAGAAGTACGCAACCGCAACGTCGTCGCGAAAGGTCTCGAAGAACGAATCGTCAACCCTATTTAGAGCTTCTCCTGCGAGATTCAATACTTCCTGGAGCTGCAAGGAGTTGAGCGCACCTGGATCGGCGACTTCGCCGAACAGTTTTCTCAAAACAGGCACGCGGAGGTAATGGGCCGAGACTCGCCAATCGAATCGTGCGCTTGGAGCTCGTCCTTCTGGAGAACGATGCCACAGAACCCACGCCGAGAAGATACCGTAGAAGAGCGTTTGAACGAGCGTCGAGCGAAAGAAGTGTTCGCCTTTTTCACCCTCGAACTGAATTCCCAGGGACTCCTGCAAAGCCTTCTTGACGGCCTCAAAACTGGCGAGCGGATGATCTTCAGACCGGGCGCGTGCTTCGCGGGCATAAGACGCAAGCAACCATGCCACGTCCTTGGGTTGGGTAAGTGGCGCGCGATAAAGCATCACACGGCGAAGAAAGTCAGGAAGGAGCTCAGCGTGCCGTTCAAAAGACCCGATCGGTTCCGACCATAGTGAAGCCGCACTGTCCGCCAAAATGTAATATTCGAGAGTCTGTGGAACACCCGTCGTTGAAAGCTTAAGAAGTCGGAACTCCCGAAGATTCGTAATCAGAACTAGGCCATACTGCCGTAGATAGCGAATTGTCTGCGGCTCGTTCGTTAGCGCGTCAAGGCTGTAGTCGACTGGTTTGATCTCCACCACCCCGCGTTCAGGATTGGTAAGAGGCTGAGGCTCCGTATTCCTTCGCTGTCGGTTGTACTGAGGGAAAAATCCGCCATCTGGCATGCCTGCCCCGCTATTGCGGAGCTGAGAAGAAAACAAGACGGGCGGCTTGAGCGCCTGGCCTGCGCCATTAAGAAGTCGATCCACCGGCGGGTAGAACGAAGTTTCCGCCGTCGCCGACCCGGTCGAGCGAATCGCTCGCAAATCCGTAATGTATTCAGCAACTTGGTAGGTAGGCGGCATGCTTATCAATGATTGCACAGAGGCTGGCTATGTCATGAGTGAGCAATTAGGTACGGTTCACTAGGGTCCCTCAATTTCGGCAATGCACAAAGCAACGCGGCGGTGAAGGGGTTAGCTCTCACCTTGCGCTGAGCCATTCTCCTGTTTCATCCTTATAGTGCATACCCTGCTTGCTCATGCGATGAGGGTACTGCCTTTGCGGAAGGGGGACCATGAAAGCCACCATTATGGTCACGGATGTATTCGTGAGATTCCGCATGATCGCCATTCTGCCTTTTACCCAGCCGCCGCAAGCATGGGAAATGCAGGTTATGTGTATAGAGCAGGTTGCAGGCATTCTCGTTTCGCTTGGCTTTCTGGATTCTGAGACTGCGACTCGTCTCACCGCGGCCAGTACGACCATCACACCGCAACCTGGAATCACCACCACGCCGATGACGGATTTCGTTACCCTGACCGAGCTGGTCTATCCCGATTCAGAACCGGTCAGTATGGAAGCGCAAGAGGGCCATGTGCTTATTGCTCAGGGAGACACGACGGAAGAAGAGCTGGCTTCTGTTGGCTTCATACCGAAACTGGATAGTCCCGTGCAGTGAGAGCGGCCTGACTTTACGCGCCTGTAACGGTACATAGATTCTTCCAACAGTCTCCGGTAAGGCCAAGGCGTCCATGGACGCCTTGCATTTTGCTCCCTATTCCGAAATCATGGATGCGGGACGGGCACGCACCGTCCTGGAGTGTGGAAACTCCAAAGTAAGCAAGAGGCACGCTCAACCGTGCCGACGTATCCCTACGCCTTTGCGGTCGGGGTGCCTGTGACGTATGTCCAGGCCCCTAAAGCTAAAGGTCACAGGAGCCGTGCTTACTTCGGCTTTCCAACTCCCCGATCACGGGTTTAAGGGCTGTTTGCGGGGGCGCACCGCAAATGTTTTCCCCTGAATCCGGTTGAGGAGACGGATTCCATGTTCCCTGCGTCACCGCCAGCCCCCCTTTGCCTGCCTCGATTCGGATTTGTGACCATGAGCGATGCCGGTTCCCGGCATCTTGCGCTATCCTTTTTTCGTTTCGCGAACAGATTTCCCATGGGCCATCCCCGGTCTTGCGGCTTGTCTTGATGGCGGGCCGAATGCACCCTGCCGACCAAACGATGCGTTATTTGCCGCATCCCTAATGAGGGAGGAGTTGGAATGATCGAGTGTATGGAGTTCATTGGCAAGGTCGTAAGCAAATTCACGATCTACGAAGACACCATTGATGGGCCAGAGATTTGTATCGAGTTCACCGATGGCACCGTATTTTCTTCCTGCTTGAAGATGTCCACATCGCTGGAAGCCACGGTGACTCGGGATGATGGCGGCCAGCCGCAATTGCTGAAGGACTATTCCACGACGCCCGTTTCGCGCTGAATGCTCCACGACGCTCCTATGCTGCGCCTAGATTGCGCAATGAACCGAGTCGCGGCTTGCTCACTTTCAGCTTTGCGAACAATCTCGGCTGATTCGCTATGGGTCGGTAGATCAGATTAGTAGGCGGTAGTCATACGGGGCGGCTCCGAAATGGCTAAGATACTGACCGACGCGAGCTATTGCGCTCGCCGAATCGAGGCTCGCCGGAATCCTTGAATAGTAGTCGAAGTGATTCCAATTCATCTTCGACAATCCCAATATCTCCGTGGCTACCTGGGATAGGTCGGAATCGCCACGATACCGCGTAATGTAGAGCGGTGCCGGAATCCTTCGCTTGCCTTGAAAATATTTGAACCGAGGGTTCTGAACGCTAGGCGCATAGCCATGCACCCAAACCAGTGCGGCATTGTCGGCAAGAACGATGGCCGCGCCGCGTGGCATCGGGAACTTATCGATAACGAGATTCTGCCCCTCTACCTTGGAGGCGAGAAAACGGATCGATTCTTCGGTATTGATCTCGATGAGTTCAATGTTTTGAACCCCTTCGAGTCCCTGGCTCAATCCCTGCTGCTCGTCTTCCGTAAAATGTGTTCTCTTGTGAATGACCACGCGGCGAGGAAGGCGCATCCGGGATTCGTAAAAGAGCTGTCGTATTGTTTCGCCTGTTCGCCGAGCATCGTCGAGTGACATATAGGGATTGCGTCCCCGAATGATAGGATTTTCGATCCGTCCGAGGCGGAACTGAAGCCCCTCACCACGCGCGCTATAGATATGACTGCACCCTAGAAGAATCTGACTCGTCTTCGGAGCGTAGGCATCATAGCTATATCCGATGCCCACAAACGCACTGTCCTCATCGAGGCATTCCAGTCTCCACGGTGTTCGCATGGTCTTTGCATATAACGCGAGGGACAACCACCATTTGACCCGGCAGCTTACGTTTGGGACGACGGTCTTCTCCCGAAGAAATTGTGTGCTCTGACCGTTGCGCGCAGCATAGGCTTTCACGGAGTCATGCAGGTTGAAGTGCTCGTCCGCCTGATTCACGATTTCAAACGAAGCCCATGTGCCGGGAACAAAAATGGCGGTGATGGCTCCAGGCTTGATGCTTCGAATCTGGTCGAGCCCCGCGCAAATACTTCGTGCAATGCGTTTGGCGACCTCCAACTCATTGCCATTGAGATCAACTTGGAGGTTATGCCAGGCGGGATCGGTCGGCAGCGACGAAGTGAGTGCGAGACCGAAAGCTGCGCTGAATCCGGGAAAATCCTGGAGGTAGTCTTTCTCTGTGGCAGCCGCTTGACTACCGTTATTGAGGCTACCGATGAAGCGGGAGAGTGCCTGGGAAAATTGCGAAGGGCAGATTGCGGCAATCTCGGTGGAGTGTGCGAGCGCCGTAGACGAGAGGGCATAGTCCCAGGGTTTGTTCTGAATCAAACCCATGAGCGGGTTCGTCTCTTTGACTTCGGCGTGACCCGATGCAGAAGCAAACACCAGCTTCGCATCCGGGAGCACAGTCCCTCGTAACGTCGCATAACGCTGGAACTGTCCTGGCAAAGGGCGCCGCTCTGCTTGGGCCAGACCTGCATAGATCGGCACCTTTCCGATACGGAACGTCTGACCGCCGCGGTCCAACAGATCTTTGTCCGTGATCCGGCTCGTCCATGCCTTGATGTCCTGATCGTAGATGTGATTGTGCTGGTAGCCGTAAACGGCGTTACGCAGGATTTTGGTGGACTCCTGGTCTGCGAACTCGTCTGTCAACGTCTTGGCTACGATCTCGGGAGTCAGCAGGGTATGTAACCGTCCCTGGAGGCTGACAAGGCGAAACGACAGTGCCTTATGGAGAGCAAATGTACCTTGCTGGAGGGGTCTGCGCTCATAAGGCTTCTTCTCCCAGATTGTCCTGCCGTTCTGATCGAGCCCGAGCGTCTGGGCCACGCTCCGCACAAGGCCGATACGCATCAAGGCAAAGAGTTGCGGGTCTGCGGCGATGTCTTCAGGAGAAATACGAACGGCTACCGGAACACCGAGGAGTGCGCTCCCGACACCTTGCCGAATATCAGCGGCTGTTGCAAGAAAGAGTCCTCCGGTCGGGGTGGCAATCCACGCTCCCTGTTGGCCGGTCATCGCTTGCAGAAGCCACCGCTTTGGTCTCTCGTCCTCGGGAAAACGTAAATCTGCTTTCAGCACCTCGCTTGGTGTGGTCAGGGGATAGGCATTGCTCTTGACCAACGAGGTTAGGGAGCCATTGCCGACACTGAACCGAGCCTTGTGGCTGGAAATAGAACGGCCTTCGGCAAGGATCGTCTTCGCAACTTCAAGATCTTCGTTGCGCAAAATCCGTAGAGCAAGCCGTTCGACGAGATCGTCGAAGCCCTGCATCGACACATAGAACGCCTCGTGCCCCTTGGCTTGCGCTGTGGCGAGCAAGTCAGAAACCTCTTTACCCGGCTGCGCCTGCATGCCGCACCAGTACAATCTCCCAGCTTGGACCCCTGAATAAGCCTCACCAAGAGCTGTCATGAGAGATTGATCGCGTCCGCTGTATCCGATCACGAGCAGATCATGTTCGCGAATATCGTGTACCAGGGCGTTGCGGAGCTGAGCCTCCTGCTCCTGCAATTCGACCTCGGTGTTCTTTAACGCGTCGTAACGGTAATCCCCGTGCAGGGAAATGAGACGCAGCGAACCGCGGCTTGCGGGAGCGAGCACACGGTGTTGGGTGTCCATCCCGATCTCAACGCACTGGACGTTGACCGCCGCACACGCACGCGCCGGGAGTCCATCAAAGTTCGTGGTCCAGACAGAGCGGACGATATCGTTCCGAACCAGCAGCGGGAGCAGCTTGTAGCCGAGGAAAGGCTGCGCAGTCTTGACGTACTTCTCGAAAAAAACCCGTCGGTCACGCGCAGTCGGATAACACGCCTCCGCATAGAACGAATACTCGGTTTCCGCCCCGAGTGGAGGATACCCACCGCGTCCGTCCAGCCAGCTCTGAATCCGTCTCTTGCTGGCTGGAAGAGAGATTTCGCCGACGATCTCTCGAAGCGTCGGATTATTCGTCCCGAAAATATCCTGCTTCCATTCCCAGATGCAACGCTCCGCCGACGGCATCCCGGAAGAGATCGAAGCACCTGCCCCCAAAAGGAGGCTCATCGGCTGGCTCGGGTTGACGGCCACCGAACGGACAAGGGCATCGAGATCGAGACGGGCAGAGAGTTTAGCAGTCATGCAAAGATGCAAACCATGATAGCGGTCAGCACGCTATCATGGCGTCTTTTAAAAACTTGCCAGCCCCCCTTCGGCGGAGATGTGTCCAATTCCCTGTAGGTATCCTGTCAGGCGGAACGAGGATTCTGTTCGTCCTTTGACTGTTCCTTCGTTTCGTCCCGCTGAACCGCAGGAGTAAATAGGACATGCTGTGCCGCACCGTCTTCGCGCAGTTTCGGGGCGTAGTGGTATTGCAAGAGGATCTTGCGGAAGTCCTCCGGAGAACGCACTGCCTCCTCCAGCAGATCGCGTCTCATCAGGGTCATGAACAGAGCGACGGAACGGGCTTGGCAGTTGATCGACTTTTGCGGGTTGAACTCGATGTCCGTGAAACCCTCGTATTCTTCCAGTCGCTTGAGCCATTCTCGATGCTCGTAAATAGCCTATTAAGGGAGGAGTTTTCCACTCCTCACCTGTCTTCAGCCGCTTGCAGCGTCTTCCGCCACCCTCCTCAGCGGCCTGTTCCTGCCGCAACGCGACCCTGACAAATCCTGTGCGCTGACGCGCACCCACGCGGTAGACAAGCCTTCCTAAGGTTGGCTGAGTGTACCGGGAGATGATTTACGTTTTGTACCGGGGAGAGGGTTTACAAGCCCCTTGCGGAGAGTGCGGCTCGGTTATTGGTGAATGGCTGGCTAAGCCCGGTCTTGAAATAGGATATTCCTCGCAGCCGTAGCGTTGGGAATGTGGGAATCCCGCAGGGATTTCCAAGAGTGCTGGGAAGGGTGGGAAGCCGGTTTTTCGGCTTTCCATGCTTTCCACTACTCGGCATTTCCAACGCTTACTTTCGGGTTGAAGTTCTGCGCGTTGAACCCGGCTGTGCGCTTCGCCTTGTTTTCTGTACTTTCGGGCGGGAGGTTTCAGCTTTTGCTGTCGTGAGATGTTCATCCATCGCGCGACGCGCCAAGTCTGCATCGTGACGTCGTACCGCATCGTAGATGCGGCGGTGAGCGAGCAATGCACTTTGTCGGTTCTCCAATGTTCCTGCTCGTTGACGCCGCTCTTCAAAGAGACCACCAACGATACTGTCCATCATGGCCAACAAAATTGGATTGCCACACGCCTGAGCTATCGCGCGATGAAAGCGGACATCATGAACAAGGAAAGCCTCGGGATCGTCAGCAGTTGCGAACATCTCGGTCAGTTCTTCTGAGATCGCAACGAGCTGTTCTTTTTGGCACCGTTCTGCGGCATGCCCGGCAATCGTGATCTCTAGAGCACGCCGCGTCTCAAAGAGATGTTCCGTTGTTAAGGTTCCTAGAGTGCGCATGAACTGAAGCGGCGCTTCACCCAGCCCGCTTGGCGTCTCGGCGAGAAATGCTCCGACTCCGTGTCGAACGTCCAAAATGCCGAGAGCTGCGAGATACCCGATGCCTCTGCGAACTTCACCTCTGCTTACATCAAGCTTGGTTGCCAACTCACGTTCAGCGGGCAAACGGTCGCCCGATCGGAGCTGTTCTACCGCAATCCAATCGCGTATCTGGTCAACCACTGGCGGTTGAGAGTTGGCTATTGGAGACGTGGACGCGAGTTCTGGCATAGGCGATTCGGAGTGTCAGCAGAGCATACTCTAGCACTTATCATTGGCTCCTGCACGTTTTCTCTAGGAGTTGTGGCACAATCAAGTAGGAGTGAAGTGGTTAACCACTTCACTCCGAATTTCCTGGCCAACATGAAGGCATTCACGGTGAAGGTTCGCGCCCCTTGGAAGACTTACGTTCGATCGCTACAGAGTTCCTGTCTTCTACTTGCAACTCTTTCTGCTGCGTCTGTGGTTGCTCAGATACCAAGCGTAGCGGATGTGCAAGCGGCGAAACAGGCGGATAATTCGCAAGCGCCGCTGAGAGGCATGGTCGCCGATGCATCCGGCGCAAGGATCGGTGGAGCTTCTGTACGTGTTCTCCGTACGAATGGTGCTGCGCTAAAGACGACATTCACGAAAAAGGATGGCGAGTTTTCGCTAGCGCTGCCCGAAGGTGACTATCAGCTTGTCGTGTCGAGCCCAGGCTTTCAGATCCGTGAGGTGCCATTAGTCGTTCGCGATGGCAGGACAACGGTTTCGCTGAGCATCACACTAGGATTGAATCCTGTGAACACCACCGTCCAGGTTCATGGCCGAGAAGATGATTTGGGCGGTATCGCCGATTCTGGCACACAGGGAACGGTCGGAGCCAAAGAAATTGAAAATCGCCCTATCCTTCGCTCAGGCGAAGTGTTGGAGTCTATCCCTGGTGTCATCATCACGCAACATGCTGGTGGCGGGAAGGCGAACCAGTACTTCCTTCGCGGCTTCAATCTTGACCATGGCACGGACTTCGCCATCTTCATCGATGGGATGCCTCTGAATCTGCCTTCGCACGCGCACGGAGAAGGCTATTCGGACATGAACACTGTCATTCCGGAGTTAGTGCAGCGCGTGAATTACGAAAAAGGACCTTACTACGCGGACGTAGGCAACTATGGCTCTGCCGGTTCCGCCCACCTCGAATTCTTCAAGACGCTACCGCAGAACTTCGCGCAAGTCGAAGGCGGCATGTTTGGGTACGGTCGCTTCGTCTTCGGTGCATCCCATAAGCTGGGTGTTGGAAACTTGCTCTACGGCGGGGAGGCGTACCATGACAACGGTCCGTGGACGCATCCTGACAACTACTACAAGTTCAATGGCCTGCTCACCTATAGTCAAGGCAGCGCTGAGAGCGGATTCAGCATGAGTGCCCGCGGATACCATGGTCAATGGCATTCAAGCGACCAGATCGCCGACAATGCTGTACCACTAGTCGGCCTATTCGGCACACTGAACCCCACGGATGGCGGCCACTCGCAGCGATACAGCCTGCAAAGCGACTGGCATCGCCAAAGCGAGCGCTCGCATACTCAGATTACTGCGTATGGCTTTTACTACGACCTCGATCTGTTCTCCGACTTCACCTACTATCTCACCGATCCGAATCGCGGCGACCAGTTCGAGCAGAACGACCGCCGCTGGGCTGCGGGACTTGATGCGCACCATAGGATCGACGGCGAGTGGTTCGGCCGTAAGGTGGAGAATACTTTCGGTCTGCAAGTGCGCAACGACTGGATTCACAACGGGCTGTTCCAGTCGCAGGGTCGCGTCCGCGTGGATAAGACCGACTCCGGCACAGGCAACACGTTACCCGCAACAACGCAGGCGGATCACTTCACCGATACGCAGGTTGGCTTCTACGCAGAGAACCGCATCCAATGGACCGACTGGTTCCGCTCGGTAGTCGCTCTGCGCGGAGACGCCCAGGTCTTCAACGTCACCAGCCTTATCACCTCAGCGAATAGCGGCATGACCGCTAAGGTGTTGCCCAGTCCTAAGATGAGCCTCATCTTCAGCCCTGGGGGCAAGACGGAGCTTTACGCGCAGGCGGGCTTCAGCTTCCACTCTAACGATGGGCGCGGGACGACGCTGACGATCGAACCTGTCTCCGGCGACAATCCTTACCCGAACACGGCCGCCACGCCGATTCCGGCGTTGATCCCCACGAAGGGTGGTGAGTTCGGACTGCGTACCTCCGCGCTTCCGCATCTTAAGAGCACGTTTTCAGTGTGGTACCTTCACAGCGCGTCGGAGTTGCAGCAGTCTGGCGACACCGGTGGGACGACGGCCTCGCAACAGCCCAGCGAGCGCTATGGCTTTGAGTGGGCAAACTACTACACGCCTGCTGAACACGTCACGGTAGACCTCGACCTCGCCAACTCAAAGGCTCTCTTTACGGCCCCGGATACCGATGATGCTGCACCCGGAAGCCCCGGCGGTAAGCGCGTGCCGGAGGCCGTTGGCCTCGTCATCGCCTCGGGGGTAACGCTGCATGACATGCATGGCCTCTCCTCAAGCCTGCGCCTGCGCCTCTTTGGCCCGCGCGACCTTACTTCAGACGGCATCTATCGCTCGAATTACACTGCGATGCTGAATGGTGAGGTCGGCTACACGTTCCTCAGAAACTGGCGTGCTTCCGCTGAATTCCTAAACGTATTGGATCGTCGAGACCATGACATCGACTATGCCTATGAGTCACGCATTACGCCTACGGCAACCTCTGCTTTCACCGACGTATTTCATCCGGTTGAACCCTTCCAAGTTCGCTTTTGGTTGCGGAAAAGCTTCTGAAAGGCAGGAATGGAGCGCATTCTGCGCTTCCATTCCTGCCTTTGTCTATGCTCGCAGCCCTGGTCGAAACCGCAGATCGCTCACATCAAATTCGCCTACCTCCAGATTGCAGAAGTGAACCTTGTAGAAATCCTGCTCGATCTTTTCTAGACCGATATCTTCACCACGGAACACTTCGCTGATAAAGACACGGCTCTTGTGCCAACTAATATCGCCCGCATCGTTCACTCGTCTTGTTTGGAAGTGTGAAGGATACGTGTGAGCCTTGGTGTAGCGAGGCAGAAGCCGAGTGCTCGGAACATATAAGCTACCTGGCGTTTCGTGATTCAGCGCTTCGTGAGGCCGTTCGTGGTTATACACACGGCGGAACTCATCAAAACGCTTCTGTTGAGCACTGATTGTTTTCGCCGAAGGATTTGTCGTGTCCTGCTTTAGCGTTCGGTGCATCCGTTCGTGCCGACCGTTTTGTTGGGGTTTGCCGGGCTGAATTCGTTCATGAAGGATACCTAGTCTGTGCCATTCCAACGAAAGACGTGATAACCCCAGAATGCCGGTTCCCGAGAACGGCGCTCCGTTGTCGGTGCGTATGCGTTCTGGAACTCCGAACTCGCGCATGGCTGCTTCACAGATGGCACGAACATGCGCCGTATCCATGCGAGTGATCGCTTGGCAACGGATCAGATATCGGCTGTATGAGTCTGTGATCGTGAAGGGATCACATCTTTGACCGTCGCCTGTCCGAAACCAGCCTTTGAAGTCCATGCACCACAACTGATTTGGCGCGGTGACTTCGGAGAACGGCTGAGAATAAGGTGTGGTCCGCCTCCGCTTGCGTACAGGGTTTGTCAAACCGGAGCGGCGAAGAATTTCACCGATGGTACTCGCTGCCGGCCATGCTACGTTCGGGTTCATCCGTTCAAGTCGGGCTTTGAGCTTGCGCGCTCCCCACGACGGAAATCTCTTCCGTAACGCGAGTACTTCGTTGACTAGTTCTTCCGGTGTTGCATGCGAGCAACTGCGCGGTCTGCGCGATAGATCAAGAAGACCTTCCGGCCCAACCTCGTTGTATCGCTTGATCCATTTGTAGGCGGTAGGGCGCGAGATGCCGTACTCATGACACAAATCCGTCAGTGACATCTCCTCTTTTTGATAGCTCGATAAAAATTGTAGGCGTTGATCCACAACGCGACTCTCTTTCCAGGACATTAACGCATCTTGCCGCGTCTTGGTCCTCGTTGAAGAGCCATTCTCTCCATATCTGTAAAGGCTGTCTCCGGTACTGCGTGTAAACCATGTCCCCGGTACCTACTAGGCTCCGCCCCCTCGCGCCCGCAAGGAGTCTCCCCAGGCTTCCGCGCTCCGCTTGTGCAGCCCTTGCTCCATTGCATTGCGCTTCAAGGGTGGGTGATCCCTCTCTCCTTGCACTTGGTTTGCACTTTCCCCTTGTGTCCGGACAAATTGATCGATTTAGTATCCATTCGCCGCACGAATCTCGACCCCAACGAATCCGGCCCGACACATCCGCTTTCACCTTTGACACGCCCACCGAAGTTCGATGGCCGTGACCTGTATCTCCCTTCTAGGGGACGCGCACCACCATTTCAATCTCGACCTTGATCTCCGGCGTATAGAGTGCCTGAACGCCAATCGTCGTGATGCTCGGCATTGCGTCCCCGAGCAGTTCACGTAGAGTGGGGAGGACCTGCTGGAACGCTTCTGTAGTCGCATTCACGACATAGACGCGCAGCATGACATGTCTTGCGCAGACGCCTCCAATTCCTTCAGTGCGGCGGCGAGGCTGGCAGTCGCAAGCATTGCCTGGCCGGCGAGGTCTTTGGGCACGTCCTCACGGCCAGGCTTCGCTGCGATCTGGCCGGACAGGAACGCAAGGCGGCCAGGTTCAACGACACTGATGTGCGAGTACCCAAGCGACGCCATATCCCACATCGTTGGAGGGTTGCGCCGGCTCACTGACGTTGAGGCACGTGCCGGAATCCGTGCGATCACCTTGATCTCAAAATCAAAGCCCGCAAGCCGGGTAACCCCAATAGAGGTCCAGTTAGGATACGGGGCTTTCGGGAACTTCTCATTTTTTACTGCAATGACCGCGCCAATTTGCTTTTCCGAATCCGTATGAAACGTCGTCAGGTCGACGATGTCGTCCAGCGTACATCCTCCTGCCGCGAGCGTGGCTTCTAGATTGGCGAAGGCTCGGCGAACCTGTGCTTCGAAATCGGGTTCGGGCGAACCGTCGGGACGGCTGCCAACCTGACCCGACACGAACAATAGGTCGCCTGATCGTACTGCGGGAGAATATCCGTACTTCTCGTATAGGGCATCCGGGTTAGCGGGAAACACTGCATCACGTTGGGGCATAACATCCTCTCGGGTTCTGTGTAGGATTCGCACGCTGTAGGGGTTGGAATTCGGCAGACCTGAGTGACAATCTCTACGTCGACTATTTAGGGTTTGTCCCCTACTGTGCGCGCCACATCAAGGGCCCGCATGCCGACCCTGGCGCCCAGTTGGTATGCCGTTTCATTCACTGCCGAGATAATGCCCTGCGTCAGCGTTGACTCGCCATCACCAATACAGGCCGAATCCGCAGCGACCGTAGCGGCGGCAATCCCATCGGAATCGAGAAGAGGAAGGCAGGCGGCACCAGCGCGATCGGCGCCGAAACCGGCATCATTGAAGAAAACAAGGCGTGGCTTGAAGGAACGCGTAAATGGAGCAGCGCTTCTGCCGCCATGACTACCGCTTGCCACGACCAAGCCTGCATCTTCTGGAGTCGCAAATGAGATGGAGCCTATGCAGAGGATGCCGTCAACAAAGGCGCGTTCCTCTACCGGTGCCTCCACGTCTGCGTGAGGCCAGGGGGCAGACTTCAATAGCTCTACTGCTTGTGCGACGGTTTGACCGGTCTCTACACCACACTTGGCCGCAAGTTTGTTGACGCGACTGATGATCCCTCGGTGGAACATGTCTTCGGCGTCGCCCGCCCGGGCGCTGTCCGTCGCAACGGCCGCCATAGCCATGCCATGCTTGTCCGCCCAAGGCAGACCACTGACCCCGGCCTCATCCCGGCCGATGCCGCAGTCATGATGGATGGCGGCACGAACGCCGGCTCTAGCCGAGTAGTACGCCGCGTAAGCCGTGGCATTCGAGCCGCCAACAACGACGGCACCGTTTGCTTCAGAAGGAAGCTTTACAACACCATCGACTACAAGAACAGGAACGTCCATTGAGAGCACCTCAGACCTTTAAAAACTGTATGTGCTGACGCGAATCGCACCGAGATCGTACGCCAGTCGCGCCAGCAGTTCGACGCTACTTTTTCGCTTCGCCGACCTCGATGAGGTGGCCGTCCGGATCGCGCATGTAGCACCGCGTCTCGGCCTCGTGAACCTTGGGCTCGGTTAGGAACTCCGCACCGAGACCCTTCCAACGTTCGTAGCATTCTGCAATGTTTGCGACGCGGATGTTCATGAAGCTGCTGACAGCCTCGCCATCCTTCGGAGCCGCAAGGTAAATGTCCGGCTTGTCGTCGGTCGGCCCGCCGCCCAAATTGATGATGACCCATGTGTTCTCTAGCTGTACGACGCAGGGCTTGCCGTTCTCGCCGTCCATGACGACTTTCCCGCCGAGGATTCGCGAGTAGAAGTCCATCGACTTCTTTATGTTCGCCGAAACGAGAAAGTGCGTTACGGTAAAGCCCGTGCGGGGAAACATTTCGTAAGTGGTATCTGGCATTTCTCGGACCTCCGAAAAACTGTGTGAGTGCTCACGCGAACCGGACCGAGATAGGTCAGTCGTCCGCGCCAGCAATACTATATCGAACGATATAGTACACGGACGATAGGTGTCAATGTTATGTAGTGCGTGGTATAGAATAGTACGGAGCAGCCATGGGACGTCCACGCGAATTCGACATCGACACGGCCGTCAAGACGGCGACTGAACTTTTCTGGCGAAAGGGCTACGAAGGCACATCGCTCAGTGATCTCACCGGTGCTATGCGCATTACCGCGCCGAGCTTCTATTTTGCTTTTGGAAATAAGGAAAAGCTCTTCCGGGTAGTCATCGAGCAGTATTACGAAAAACAGCTAGAGCTTCTTGAGAGTGCGCTTCAGGAATCGACTGTGCGAGGTGTCGCGGCCAAGTTTCTCTATGGCTATGCCGACGTCCTCACCGGGTCATCTCACGCGCCTGGCTGCCTCGCTCTCAATAGTTCTCTTCCTTCTGCAGAAGACGACACGGTTCGCGCTTGGTTGGCCAAGTTGCGCGGCGAGTTGATCGTGCGACTTCGTAAACGAATCGCCAAGGCCCGTGGCACCACCGACCTTCCCGTAAATGCTGATCCCGATGTGCTCGCGCGTTATATTGCAGTCACTGCGTGGGGCCTGGCGGTGGAAGCTCAATCGGGAGCGAAACGTAAAGACCTGTACAGCGCGATCGCCGTCGGTCTGGCGGCGTGGCCTTCAGCAGCTGCTACGAGACCGGAACAGAGGCCGACTAGCCGTAAAAGCGCATCCTCGCGCATTCGGCAGTAGTGGCTGTGTTACTCAGCGTGGCGTTTCCATTCGATAGCGAGGACGCAGGCGTTGCATGGACGCCTCACGTCTTTGAGGCGTCCACGTTTTGCAAGCAGGTTCCTCACAGGGACAAACCGGGCATGGAGTTTGCTAAGACGCTTTGCGCTCGGCTGCAAGAACGACAAAGAGAATGGTGCAAGGCTTGGCGGAACGGTTATGCCAGCTATGGAACGTTCCGTTAGTCACAATCAGGTCCCCTGTCTTGAGCGTAAGTTCGTGTACCTGACCATCTTCGCCTGGGTATCCGGCGTTCACTTCGCCATCCAACATGATGGCAAGATCGATGCTGTCGGTGCGATGCATCCCGTCACCTTCTTTGCCCGGGACCATTCCTGGGGTGCCCATGTCGACTGAGGCGGCCCGTTCAAGCGGCGCTGGTCCCTCTGGCGTCTCCGGAGCCAGCGTAAAGAGATCGGCCCGAATTCCGCCAAGCGGGCCAAACATCCCCGACGGCTTATATTCGCCCAAAACCTGCTCTGGCGTTAGCGGCAATTCGGGAACTTTGTCGAATCCCCAGATGTTGGTAAGGAAGTCGACTGTTGCTGTGTCAATGGTATCGACTTTGGTGGCTACGCCAGTTTTGCCCTCAGCCGTGATGATTCTTTGGATCTTCATTTTGTTCTCTCCTGATTCGGTTGGAATGCTTCGTTTCGGTTAAACAGCGCTCAATCCGCCGTCTACAACCAGATCAATGCCTGTAATGAAGCTGGCCTCACTCGACGCCAGAAAGAGCGCTGCCGCCGCGATCTCCTCGGGACGGCCCATCCTGCCAAGCGGTGTCGCCTTGACGAATTGCGCCTTTCCCGCCTCCGTAGCCTCTTTAGAGCCGAATAAGCCGTCGAGGATCGGTGTTTCCGTGGCTCCGGGACTGAGGACATTCGAGCGGATGCCTCGTTCCTTCAGTTCCATGGTCCAAGTGCGAACGAACGATCGCAGAGCTGCTTTCGTGCCGCTGTACGCGCTTCGGCCTGGGGTCGCCTTGTCCTTACCTGCGGAGGTAATGAGAATGAGGGAACCACCGTCGTTCATGAATGGCAGCGCCTTCTGGACAGTGAAGAATGCTCCGCGCGCATTCGTCTCGAAGGTCTTATCGAAAAACTCAGCTGTTGCAGTTGCGACTGGGCCCATTCCGACGAAACCCGCATTTGCGACAACGACATCGATTTTCCGTCCCTCAGAAGAGACAACTGAATAGAGCCGATCCAAATCCTCCAGCTTTGAAACGTCGCCCTGAACCGCTGTGACGTTCTTGCCGATCTCGGCCACTGCCTTATCCAACTCGGATTGGCGGCGGCTGGTGATGAAGACGTATGCGCCTTCCGATACAAAACGCTTTGCGATAGCGAGTCCGATTCCGCTACTGCCGCCTGTGATGATGGCGACCTTTCCCTGTAGTGCTGGCATAGTGTGCTCTCCTGTGGGATCGTGCAGTTGTGTAGCGATAGCTATACAAAATTGACAACATGTCGAGCATACTATAGTGTTCGATATATTACTACCCGCAGTTGACGGCGCAGCAACGAGTGAACAGCAAGGAATTGGCACCAAAGGAGACCGCAATGAATAAAGAACAGGGCGCTGGCTTTTACCGTTTCAAGATTGGAGAATTTGAAGTTGCGTCTGTCAGCGACGGGTTTCTCCAGTTCGATAATCCCAGGATCATGATCGCGGCGGGAGCTAGTGAAAAAGAATTTCAGGCCTTTATGGAGAGTAAGTTTCTCCCCTCCGCATCTGCTTACTTTCAGATCAACTCACTGTATGTAGATACCGGTAAACACAAGGTTCTCATCGACAACGGAATGGGACCGTATCTTGGGCCATCCGGTGGACACCTGCCCGAACATCTGCGGAACCTCGGTGTTGTTCCCGAAGAAATTGACACCATCATCATCTCGCACGCACATCTGGATCATGTGTTTGGCACATTGGCTCCCGATGACTCCCAGGTATTTCCGAATGCCCGCTATGTGATTGGGGAGCAGGAATGGGCGTACTGGATGAAGCCAGACATCAAGCTCGGAAATCTCCTACCGGATGAGTGGAAGCAAATGATTGTTGCGGGGGCGAAACGTCATCTCGGCGGGATTAAGAAGCAAGTCGAATTCGTGAAGCCCGGCCAGGAAGTCGTGACCGGCATTACCGCCGTAGAAGCGTTCGGCCACACGCCCGGTATGCTCGCCTTCAATATCTCATCGGGCTCGGAGAGCCTCTTCTATTCTGCGGACGCCCTGCATCATTTCGCCCTCAGCATTGTGCATCCCGAGTGGCATGTCGGATTCGATAACGACCAGGAACTAGGGGCACGCACACGGCTAAGAGTGCTCAATCAGGTCATTGCCGAAAAATCGTTGGTATTGGTGCCTCATTTTCCGTTCCCAGGACTAGGCCACATTACCCAGCAGGGACTAGTGCGAAACTGGGAACCGACAGTTTGGCACTGGTAACAGTGCCTCGATTGGTCGCGCAGCGCCGGTATGAATTGCCGGCGCTGACCTCACCTTAGGCGAGGATCGACGCGGAGATGGAGGCTGGTAAGGAGAGGGCTAGAAAGACGCACAACGTAGTGGTGAACTTGTTGAGGCCGCTTATCTCGCAGCGAATGGCTACGCCATCGTGAAGATAGCGCTGGCAGTTTCAGGATCTCGATCTGAGGAGAAATTGGAGTAGCCGAGGTGCATGACGGAGACCAATGGAGAATACTCTGACTTCCACGCTAGTGCGATAGATTGTCCTCGGGTCTCGATCTGTGATTGCGCGCTCAATAACCTCGGCTAACATTTCATCCCCGATCCACCTGTCAGAATCTGATGCGAGCGAAGCAAGCGTCTTGGCAGAGCCCTGCTCATAGCGCCGCAAAGGTCGCGCCGGCAAACGAATCTCGTTGTCTACACGCCTAATAAGGCCGCGCATCACTGCCGTGACATGAACGCCCGTCCCTTCCAACTCTCTGTTGAGGCTCTGTGACCAGCTTTCAAGCGCCGCGTGAGAGGCTGCTTACATCCCCACGTGGCGTCCATCTTCAAAGATCGTAAGCGAGCGTATTACCTTTCCGGCTAGCTCTCTACAATCAATCATGACAATCTCCTTTCAGAGCATTCGGAACTCGCGCCATTGCTGATTCGACGCAGTGAGGTGCGACGGGATTCGCCCGACCTCTGCATCGGTCAGGTTCTATCGCGGCTGAGGCTCGCCATGACGAGAGTTTAGAAGTGGAGTTGGTTTGGATTGAAGAAATAAGAGATCGCAAGGATGCCGAAGATGATCAATGGTGGCAATACCTTCGGGTACTCTTTGGTCGCAAGGTGCGAGAACATAGCTCCTGTGTAGTTGAAGGTGAAGCCGGCGTAGGCCCATTCACGAAGTAGCGGAGACACAGGCGCTACTAGCGCAATCGCGCCGAGAGCTTTCCAAATCCCGAGGAGAATGGGTAGGTAGCTGGGAAAGCCGAGTGACGAGAAGTTTTGCAGGATCACACTCGGTCTTGCAAAGTAAACAATGGCGGTCGTGAGCGCGATGAGTGCGCTCGTCCAGGTGGCGATGTAGTAGATGGTCAGGTGGCTCATGTGTCCTCGTTTGTATAGATTGATTGATCATTTCCTCTCAATCTCAGGTTCTCTGTTTGAAGAGAAATTGGAGTAATCGTGGTGCGAGACGGAGAGCAGTAGAAAACATTCTCAGTTCGAAGCCAGTGCGATAAATCGTCCTCGGCTTTCTATCCGTGATCGCGCGCTCAATGTGCTCGGCTAACATTTCATCCCCGATCCACCTGTCAGAATCTGATGCAAGCGCAGCGAGCGTCTTGGCAGTGCCTTGGTCATAGCGCCGCAAAGGCCGCTCCGGCAAACGAATTTCATTGTCTACGCGCCTAATAAGGCCGCGCATCACTGCCGTGACTTGAACCCCAGTCCCTTCCAACTCTGTGTTGAGGCTTTGTGACCAGCTTTCAAGCGCCGCGTGAGAGGCTGCGTACATCCCCATAAATGGAGCTGGAGAGGTGCCAAACGGAGAAACTATATTGACCACTCGTCCCATGCCGCGTGCCCGCATGAACGGAATGACCGCGTAAGTCAATCGAAGAACATCAAAGAAGCTATCCGCGAAATGCCGATTCGTCTGCTCCTCGCTGAGCTCCTCCAATGCACCGATTGTGTACGTCTCGGATATGTTTACGAGAACATCGACACACCCAGCGACGCTAAGAAGGGTCGCAATTGAGTCTCTGACGGCCTCCGTATCGCCTCGTTTCAGTTGTATCTGTGTGAACGGAAGCTCTTCCGTCGTTGAAACGTACTCGGCAACTGCGCCAAAGACCTTGAAACCACGGCGAGAAAGTAGAATGGCAGCCGCAAGCCCAGGACCCGACCATACATTCGTAACGACGATAACCTTCTCAGCCACCTCCACCTCTCGTCCCTTTCCTGCTTGGCTTGCGGCCATAGAGATGAAGAGTTTGGGGGCACTCCATCTCTATGGTGCTTGCGACACTTACCTACTTCTTCGGCGGAGCAGGAGCGCCGCTGGCAGGAGGAGCTATACCGTTCATTCGCAGGTACTCCACCATCTGCCCGTATTCATCGGAAGCATGCACCGCGATGTACGCGGCCTGTGTGGAGCGCGTAGACGGGATGGTTGCTCCTGACGGAGTTCGACCACCTATATCTTCAAACGCGTTTGCATTCGTGATTGTCCCTATCGCCTTATGATCAAAGGCGAAGGAGTCCTCGAGAGCCGCAATAATTTCATCTTTGTATTTCAACTTAGGGAGCAGGGTTAGATCGATATCGGGCTTTAGTCCACTCAAGTGCGAACCCAAAGCGTAATTCGCCTGCGCGACGTGAATGACCAATGCCCCGAATGTGCGGACGCCTGCGTACTCAGTTCGTTGCCCAGGTGCAAAAATTGCCGCGCTTGGTGCAAATCCATACTTGTCGGCAGGCAATGCTTTCACCAGACTGATCATCTGGATTTCAGTCATACTCAGCAGCGAGTTGAGCGCTTCGGCAGGCGCAATCATTGTCCCGGGAGCAACCTTCTCCCACCCCTGCTGGGCTCTCACTACCGGTGCCATCGCGGAGATGCCAACTAAACTTACCGCAACCACCATCTGCTTTATCACTTTCATTGTTTCCTCCGTAGGTTGTGCTACAACGAACTGGCTTGGAATTGCCCTGAGGGAGCAGTGGCGACGACCGAGTCGCCGCCACCGCCTTCCGTATCCGCATCGAGTGCGCTCTGGTACGCGAGTCATCGAAGACCGTCCTCGATGTGAGCACCTTCCTGGACGGCCCAGCACCTTAGAGTTGCGACCAGCCCCCATCGACGGGAAGTTCAGCGCCGGTCGTGAAGGTCGCGTCGAACGCCAGGAAGAGGACGGCCTTCGCGATTTCGTCTGACGTTCCCCAACGCTTCATCGGGACCATCCCAGGGATTTTCTCCCTCATCTGAGCGGCTGCCTCAGCGGGAAACGATTTGCCGAGGATCGGCGTGTCGATTGGACCCGGCGTCACTGCGTTGACGCGAATTTCCCGAGGAAGAAGCTCAGCAGCAAGCCCCCGGGCGAATGACCGCAGCGCAGACTTGGCGGCTCCGTATGTGGATTGGTTGGGCATTCCCTTGACGTTTGCGATCGAGGTCGTGAGGATGACGGAGCCTCCCCGACTGATCATCGGCGCGAACTTCTGGACCGCGAAAAACGGTCCTTTGGAGTTCAGGTTGAACATCTCGTCGTAGATGGCCTCGGTCACGCTCTCGAAAGGCGTTGGAATACTGAAACCGGCGTTGACGAAAAGCAGGTCGATGGTGTCGAACTCGGTCTTCACCCGAGAGGCGAGGGCGTCGATGTCCGTCAACGACCGTGCGTCGCTCGAAACCACGATTGCCTCATTCCCAAGCTCCTTCTGCGCCGATTCCAGGCCTTCTTTTGAGCGACCCGTCACCGCAACGCGGGCGCCTCCATCGAGGAGCATCTTCGCCGTAGCGAGTCCCATGCCGCTCGTGCCGCCGATGATTACCACTTTCTTACCTTCATACCGTTTCATGTTCATTCTCCTGGTGACTGGTTGTTATTCGTTGGTCGCCGTAACCCCAAGTTAGGAATGTGGCGATGTTGATTTGCATATGACCTTGATGACGGCCTGCTGCCTGTTCTGTTCAACCGTCTTTTGGTTGAAACGCTTAGACAGCACTCAATCCGCCATCGACGGCCAGATCAATGCCTGCAACAAAGCTGGCCTCGCTTGATGCCAGAAAGAGCGCTGCCGCCGCAATCTCCTCGGGCCGGCCAATCCTGCCAAGCGGAGTCGCCGATGCGAATTGCGCCTTTCCCGCTTCAGCAGCCTCTTTCGAGCCGAACAAGTCTTCGAGGATCGGCGTCTCAGTGGCACCCGGACTGAGGACATTCGAGCGGATACCGCGATCCTTCAGCTCCATCGTCCAAGTGCGAACGAAAGCACGCAGTGCTGCTTTTGTCCCGCTGTACAAGCTTCGGCCAGGAGTCGCCTTGTTCTTGCCGGCTGAAGCGATGAGGATGATGGAACCACCGTCGTTCATCAGCGGGAGCGCTTTCTGGACGGTAAAGAATGCCCCGCGTGCATTCGTATCGAAAGTCTGATCGAACTGATCGAGTGTCGCAGTTGTGAGGGGTGCGATTACGACGAAACCTGCACCAGCGACGACGACATCGATCCTCCGCCCTTCAGCAGAGACGGTCGAATAGAGCCGATCCAAATCCTCTAGCTTTGAAACGTCGCCTTGCACCGCGGTGACGTTCTTGCCGATCTCAGCCACTGCCTTATCCAATGCGGATTGGCGGCGACTGGTGATGAAGACGTATGCGCCCTCCGACACGAAGCGCTTTGCGATGGCAAGTCCTATTCCGCTACTGCCGCCCGTGATGACGGCGACCTTGTTGTTTAAAGCAAGCATTTTCTCTTCCTTCTCGTTCTGCAACTCATCAAGGATGACGGCTGACGAGCCGATACCGCATACCTTGACTACGGCCCGCCGCACGGCTGCTTGGCTACGCGATCGTGGAGCTGTGGTTGGTGCTTCGCCTCAATTGGATCCGTCAACTCCCCTTGAGCCGGAACGATTGCTCTGAGACTTCGTTTCCAGACCTACTTCGTGAAACGGTGAATTGCCTCGTAGGCGTTATCTTGAAACGAAGTATTTTTCAAATCAGTCAAGAATGTGCTCTGGTCCACCATCTCCCCGGATAACTTGCCCTCTTTACTGGCATAAAACACGCCGCTTTTATACCGGTCATCTGAAATGGCATCTACAAATCGCTTTGCGCCTACGTCCAGCGAATGCACCATTCCGCCCATTAATGGGAATACGATAGGCATCATCACAAACTTCAACATAAACCGCATTGGCGGCGGAAGACTATCTGGCGCTAGAGTTCCTGTTGTGTTTCCTGGGCTCACAACAACAAACTTTAGCTTGGGATATTGTCTGGCCATGGATAACGTCCACATGGTTTCTGCGTACTTGACATATGCGTATGCATTCAATGCAACGAACTTCTTACCGAAATAAGATCCATCAAGAACCGCAGCAAACTCATCTACAGAAGAAGTCTTCATTGAAACTCGTTTTATTCCGAGCGCCTTTACTCCTGGAACAGCTTCCGCACTGACTGCCAGAACTGCTTTCCGTAGCTTGTCTCGTTTAATCAATTCCTCCGCTAGAATTACGTTGCCTAAAATGTTCGTAGCAGCTAATTCATTCATGCCGGAAGGCGTAAATTTCGCGGCCGTTTTACCCACTACTCCACCCGCATTTAAGACAATCGCGTCAATCGGCTCCTTTATCTCCTCTACAGCTTTTCTTACGGAATCCGCGTCCGTGACATCCCCAATAACGATGTCAAAAATCTTCTTCCCCGTGTTCTCCTCAAGCTCTTTTTTCGCTGCCGCCGCCCTCGCTCGATTTCTGCAGAAAAGGATCACTTTTTTGGTTTCTTGTTTCAACGCGAACTGGCGGGCAGTCTCTTTCCCAAGCCCAGCATTTGCTCCGGTTATTAAGACACTTTCGATCATTTTCTTCTCCTTGTTCGGTTCTTAGTTATTTGCGGAATGGAGCAATTCGACTGTCAGTTGATGATGACCGTTCACGAGCGGGGACTGAACGATGTGCGGCGCGTTCAGATCCCGCTCCATCGGTGTGAAGACCCTTGTTTTCGTCTCAGCCTCGGGCTGAGCGGCCATCTCCAGCATTCGAGTCACGCTGCGCTCGGTTACGATGACCTCGCGGTAGCCCTCCCCGACGATCAAGTGGGCTGCGACGTGACCGAGCCCGGAGGTGGCCCCGGTGACGAGAGCGATCGAATGTTTCATGACTGGCTCCTTAGTGAAAGGGCAAAACAGAGCCGGAAAGCGCGAGGCCAGAGCCAGCTTTTTAATATCGAACTATTCGGTTGTATATTGATACAATGTGAGTGTCAAGGAGTTTTGAACTAAATGATTAAAAATACCGCTAGGCCGCGAGGACGACCGCGCAGCTTCGACGAGACGGGGGCTCTGGAAAAGGCCACTCAGGTGTTCTGGTCGAAGGGCTACGACGGAGTGACGATTGATGATCTCGTCGTCGGGATGGGCGTGGGACGGCCAAGCCTGTATGCCGTCTTTGGGGACAAGCGGGCGATATTCTTGCGTGTCCTTAGGGCGTACGCGGAACGGCAGGGCGCATCAGCCGCGAAGGCACTCCTCTCGGAACAGAGTCTTCGCGATTCGATCGCGGACTTTCTGAGGTACACCGTCGAAAGTGCAACCGAGAAAGGGTCCGCCCGGGGCTGCCTTCTGATGTGCGTCGCGCCGCTTGTGAACGACGCTGAGGTTCAGCGGTTCCTGCAGCATGCGGCCGCTGGCGGCGCGGCGCTGCTGGAGCGCCGTTTCCGGGATGGGATCTCTGCGGGAGACATCCCGCCTGACTTTCCGGTAGCCGTGCGCGCGGTCCAAGTCACGGATCTTGCTCGTGCCCTGACCATGCGTGCGCGGATAGGCACGCCGCGCAAGACACTCCTCAAAGATGCTGAGGAAGCGGCCGACTTGGTGCTCCTGCCGCGGCGCGTCTGACGGGTTATCGGAAACAATTTACTCTGCCGTGGAAGTTGCCCGCCGGTCGTAAAGCGCACCACCCGGTGAATCGAAACACGAACGTACGGGACTCAAAGCGGCAATGCAAGAAGTTGCGGACTGCATGGTAACTAATGTTGAGAAGCGCCCTCGAGGACGTCCCTTCTACGGATGGGTTCACTTCGAAGAGCTCCGATCTCGAATTCAGCACGGAGCACAATCCAGTCGTGGTCCATCATCAGGTCCGCAAGGGCGTCCCAAAACTTCACCGATGAGGGAGGACGGGTTTCCTCCCTGTCTCCAGCCGCTTGCAGCGTCTTCCGCCACCCTCCTCAACGGGGCCTGTTCCGGCCCCGTAACGCCCGCCCCTGATAGTCCCTGTGCGCTGACGCGCACCCATGCGGTAGACAAGCCTTCCTAAGGTTGGCTCTGCCCCCTCGCGCGCGCAAGGAGTCTCCCCAGGCTTCCGCGCCTGCGGCTTGTGCAGCCCTCCGCTACGCTTCGCCCTTTCCGCTCCATTGCATTGCGCTGCAAGGGTGGGTGATCCCCCTCTCCTTGCACTTGCTACCCCCCGCCTTCGCCAGGAGGCCTTCGGCATGTAGGTACATGCCACGCATGGCATGAAAAGCAAAAGCAACCGCAAAGGAGACAACACCATGAGCAGCACAGCCAACACCACCAACAAACTCGCCACCATCGACAGCAAGAAGCCTTCCACCAAACAGGAATTGATCGCCGCCAATATCAAGCTGCTGATTGAGCAGTTGGAGGCAGGACACTCCGAAGCCCTTACCAACTACCTCACCGCCATGAGCCGCTTTCATTCGTATTCCTTCGGGAACGTCTTGGAGATCGCGAGACAGATGCCACAGGCCACCCGCGTGGCCGGGTTCTGGACGTGGAAGAACCTTGGACGCAGCGTGAAAGCGGGACAAAAAGGCATCCGCATTCTTGCCCCCATCGTCGGCGTTCGCCGCAAGAAGAACGGGGAAGCCAACAAGGACATTACGAAGCAGAACGAGCGGGTTTTGTTGGGATTCCGCAACGCCTACGTCTTCGACGTATCGCAGACCGACGGCGTAGACCTGCCGGAGATGCGCGAGGTTTCCGGCGACCCCGGTGAGAACTTGGACAGGCTGGCCGCGTTCGTGCAGAGCAAAGGGATTCAGCTTGTCTATAACCCCAACATCGCCCCCGCGCTCGGCATGAGCTACGGCGGACGCATCGCCATCCTGCCCGGACAGTCGAAGGCCGAAACCTTCGCCACCCTTGTCCATGAAACGGCGCATGAACTCCTGCACAAGGCAGAACGCCGCACGGCCACGACGAAAACGGTACGCGAGACGGAGGCCGAAGCCGTCGCCTTTGTGGTGGGCAAAGCCGTTGGTCTTGTGACGGGTTCCGCGAGTGCCGATTATGTTGTCCTCGCGGTTATGTGACGTTCAGCGGTTGAGACCCTGTGAACGCTGGGGATGGCGGTTTTGAAGACAACATAAGTCGAAGGGCT
>NZ_FNVA01000016.1 GCF_900108185.1 Bryocella elongata
GATTATGTTGTCCTCGCGGTTATGTGACGTTCAGCGGTTGAGACCCTGTGAACGCTGGGGATGGCGGTTTTGAAGACAACATAAGTCGAAGGGCTAGCATGAGCCGGGATCAAGGAGACCCCGATCATGCTGGATACGCTGTTGGAACTTCCGTTTGCACTCAACCGTCACCGCGACGCTCCGTTACTGGAGGAGCGGTTGGCTTTTCTGAAGTATTTGCAGGAACGAGGGACAAGCCGCGTAGCGCTGCGGAATGTGTCTGGGCAGATGTTGCATGTCATCGATCTGCTCAAGCTGAAAACGCTGCGAGATGTCGAGCTGGGCGAGGTCAAGGAGGCCGCACGGCGTTGGGGGGAACAGCAGCGAGCAAATGCCAAGGCCCGCAGCTATGTTCGGACCCAGAGCTACTTCGAGTATGTGGCGAAGAATTGGCTGCGCTTTGCGGGCAGGCTGAAGTCGACTCCCACGCCACGCCCATGGTTCACGGATCACCTTGAGGACTTCGCTCGGTGGATGACGGAGGAGCAGGGGCTATCGCCGCTGTCGGTGCGCTCGCATCAATGGAAGGCTTCGCGCTTCCTGACGTGGTTAGCTGGAAAGCATCCTAGTCTGGCGAGTGTGCGGCTTCAGGATGTGGATGAGTTCCTGATCCTGCAGGGCAGTACCCGTTGGAACCGGACATCGGTGACGGTGGCCGCACAGGCACTGCGCTCCTTCTTCCGTCATGCCGAGCGGCGCGGATGGTGTAAATGCGGCATCGCGGAAGGGATCGCAGCCCCCCGGAGATACGTCCATGAGGGACTACCGGAAGGGCCGACGTGGACGGAAGTGCAGCGGTTGCTCGCAGGCATCCAGGGCAAGAGCGCCTCCGCGCTCCGTGCAAGAGCGATCCTGTCGTTGTTCGCGATCTATGGGTTGCGCAGCGGCGAAGTGTCGCGTCTCCTGCTGAGCGACTTCGACTGGTCGGCGGAGACGTTCGCGGTGACGCACTCCAAGCGCGGCGGAACGCAGCGATACCCTCTGCAGAACGAGGTGGGCGAAGCGATCCTGGAGTACATCACCAAGGCCCGGCCGCGCACCGACTGTCGGCATCTGTTCGTGACGCTTCATATGCCTCATCGGCGTGTCGAGACTTCGAGCTTATGGAGGCTGACAAGCCATCGGCTCAAGGCAGCGGGGATACTCTGCCGACGAAACGGACCGCACAGTCTGCGTCATGCCTGCGCGACGCATCTGCTACAGGAGGGCTTGTCGCTGAAGGAGATCGGCGACCTGCTGGGGCATCGGAGCGCGATGTCCACGGGCATCTATGCCAAGGTCGATATCACCATGTTGCGGCGTGTGGCGGACTTCGATCTGGGAGGTCTGCTATGAAACTATCTGCAGCGATCGATCTATACATCGCAAAGCGTCAGGCGATGGGCGAAAAGTTTTATAGCCCAGCCGCTGTGCTCCGCGCCTTGTCGCGTAGTCATGGGGAGATAGAACTCTCCTCTCTTACGCCGGACCAGATGTCATCCTTCCTGGCTGGCCCACGTACTGGCCCTGCAACTTGGCGGCACAAGTACGGCACGTTGCGGGTCTTCTTCAAGCACTGGCGCGTGCGAGAAGAGTTGCGCATGGCACCACTACCGCCACCGGCCCCGAAGTATACAACCAGCTTCGTTCCCTATATTTACTCTGTCTCTGAGTTGCGGCTGTTGCTCTCTGCCGTTCCTTGCTGCCAGCGGAGAGATGAGTGCCTTATGTCGGCATCCACGTTCCGTGCTCTGCTGCTTCTGCTCTACGGCACGGGGATGCGCATCGGTGAAGCGCTGCGGTTGTGTGGTGGCGATGTCGATCTCGGCAATGGCATCCTCACCGTTCGGGGAACGAAGTTCTATAAGTCACGCCTGGTTCCGCTTGGAGCGGATGTTCACGCACATCTGCGGGCGTATCTTGCGTTGCCGGGGAGAGTGGATCGCAACGATCAACCGCTCTTCCAATCCCGCTTACACAAGCAGGTTCCACGTCAGGTGGTTGAAAAGCGCTTCCGGATCTTGTGCAATCTCGCGGGCGTTCGCCGGGACGAGAGCAGCCCCTATCAGCCCCGCATCCACGATCTCCGGCACACCTTCGCGGTCCACCGGCTGACGGAGTGGTATCGAAAGGGTGACGATGCACAGGCTCTGCTTCCTGCTCTGTCGACCTATCTCGGTCATGTTGAGTTGCACTCAACGCAACGTTATCTGACGATGACGCCGGAGCTTCTGGGAGAGGCGAACCGTCGCTTCGAACGCTATGTATGCGGAGGCAGCGATGAATGATAAACGTACTCTCGGCCCCTGGGTGCGGCGCTTCCTGCTGGAGCATCTGCCCGATGATCGCAACCTGTCTCGGAACACACAGCAGAGCTATCGGGATGCGTTGCGTCTTCTGATCGTGTTCGCGGCAGGCAAGGTGCGGAAGAAGGCGGACAGGCTTCTCATCGCCGACATCGATGCCGATCTTGTTCGGGTCTTCCTGCGCCATCTCGAAGAGGAACGTGGATGCACGATCTCCACTCGCAATCAACGGCTGGCGGCCTGCCATGCGTTCGCTGCCTTCGTCGGACAGCGCAGCCCGGAGGATCTCGCCTGGTCGGCACAACTGCGGTCGGTGGAGTTCAAACGCACGACACGCGTTGCTGTCGGCTATCTCGACAAACACGAAATCGATGCTCTGCTGGCCGCACCCGACCGCACGACGAAGGCTGGGCATAGGGACCATGTACTGCTACTGTTCCTCTACAACTCCGGAGCGCGTGCCGATGAGGCCGCGCAACTGGAGATAGGCGATATGACCCTGTGTGGCACCGGCAGCGGCACTCTGTCGTCGGTGCGCTTGAAAGGCAAAGGAAATAAAGTCCGCCTCTGTCCGCTGTGGGCTTCCACCGTCGTTGCACTGCGCGAGCTTACACGCGGGCGGGAGGATCATGAGCGCGTGTTCCTGAGCCGTACGGCCAAGCCGCTGACACGCTTCGGCGTGCATGACATCGTCACACGCCATGCACGAACTGCGACCACATCCGTCCCCGAAATGCAAAAGAAGAAAATCGGCCCGCACACCATCCGCCACACCACCGCAACCCACCTACTCCGCGCCGGAGTGGACATCAACACCATCCGCGCGTGGCTTGGACACGTCTCACTCGACACCACCAATGTCTACGCCGAGACCGACCTCGATATGAAAGCAAAAGCGCTCGGCATGTGTGAACAAAACCAACCAACCGGAAGGAAACGCTGGCGGGACAATCCTGACCTGCTCACCTTCCTCGCCCAACTCTAGCCCAGCTTATGTGACGTTGGGCAACGCCAATCCCCAGCGTTCATAAGACCTCAGCGGCTGAACGTCACATAACTGCGAAGACAACATAATC
>NZ_FNVA01000013.1 GCF_900108185.1 Bryocella elongata
CTAGCCCAGCTTATGTGACGTTGGGCAACGCCAATCCCCAGCGTTCATAAGACCTCAGCGGCTGAACGTCACATAACTGCGAAGACAACATAATCGGCATTATGTTGTGCTCAACATAATGCCGATTACATCCACCTGTACCACGGCAACGCCGCACTGCTCACCGAGAGCCTTGAAGTAATCCAGAAAGCCGCAGCCGTCATCCTCTCCGCATTGGAGAACCCGGTAACGGAAGAGCCGACAACAGAGCCGGAAGCGGGAGGCCAGCCCCAAGACAACTAAGCCCCTCTCCATGGGCGGACGGCATGATGCCGTTCGCTCCAACGCCCCCGAACGCCCAACCGTACAAGGAGAACCACCATGAATCCCAACACCGCCACCGAATACCGCAACCTTCCCCTTAACGTCCTGATTCCATCCAAAACCAACCCGCGTCGCATCATCGAAGATGATTCGCTCAGAGAGCTTGCTGAGAGCATCAGCGTTCACGGAGTTCTTGAGCCTCTAATTGTCCGCCCTGTCACCGAGCGGGATTTTGAGGTTGTCGTCGGAGGGAGGCGTTTCGCCGCTTCAAAGAAGGCTGGCAAGAATGATGCACCGTGCAGCGTTCGCAACCTGACAGATGCCCAAGTGCTGGAGATTCAGCTAGTCGAAAATCTCCAGCGTCGGGATGTTCACCCGTTGGAAGAGGCGCATGGGTTTCATGCGCTCCTAAAGTTGGAGGAACCGAAGTACACCATCGAACAGATCGGGGCCAAGGTGGGCAAGGCACCTGCATACGTCGCCAGCCGCGCCCGATTGACGGAGCTTATCCCGGCAGTGGTCGAAGCGTTCTATGCCGAGGAGATCGGCGTTGGACACGCTCTGCTACTGGCGAAGCTCCAGCCAGCCCAACAGGAAGCTGCTCTCGCTAGCTGTTTTCGTGAGGATTGGGGAGGAGCGGCAGGGAAGGCCAAGCGCATCGTCCTTCCCGTCCGGCATCTCCAGTATTGGATAGAACACAACGTCCTCTTGCTCCTGAAACAAGCACCCTTCAACAAGCGGGATGCCCAACTGCTACCCGCCGCCGGAAGCTGCGTCGATTGCCCCAAGCGGACAGGACACAACAAGCTGCTTTTTGCAGATGTCAGCGGGAACGCAGATGCGTGTACCGATCCAACCTGCCATGCCGCGAAGTTGGAGGCGCACGTTCAGAAGCAGATTGCAGCCAAGCCGGAGATAGTGCAGATCAGCACTGCCTACGGCAAGACGCAGGATGGCAGCAAGATCATCACCCGCAGCAAGTACGTCGAGATCAAGTCGGAGAAGCCCGATACCCCGGAGAAGGCGAAGTGGCCGGAGTTCAAAACGTGCAGGTTCATCACCGAAGCCATCGTCTCCGAAGGCATCGACAAGGGCGAAGTGCGGAGGGTTTGCGCCGAGGCGGATTGCCCGATTCATCACCCCAAGAAGCAGTCCGCCAAGGCCGATGCCAGCTTCAAAGCGGAGCAGGACAAGAGCCGCAAGGAACAAGCACTGGCGAACGCCACCGGAATGCGCGTACTGCAAACCATCATCGCCGCCGTTCCAGTCCGATTGATGAAGCGAGATCTTCTCTTCATCGCCGAACAGATGCTCCCGTTGCTCGACGACAAGCGGCTGGAGATGGTCGCCCGGAACCGAGGCATCAGAGCGAAGGAAGGCGAGTCCGCAGCCAAGCTGCTATCCGCCTTCCTCCGCAAGGCCGAGGAAGGCATTGTCGGCAAGCTGATCGTCGAAGCCGTCATCCTGCTTTCGGCCAGCAAGCAAGCGGACGGAGGGAAGATTCTCCGCGCCGCAGCCCAGGCGTACAAGGTAGACCCCGATGCGATTGCCCTCAAGGTAAAGCATGAGTTCACAGCAAAGGAGAAGGCGAGGTCCGCTGCAAAGACCGAGCCGAAACCAGCACCGAAGGCATTGAAGAAGAGTGCCTAAGAACCGCAATACTCGAATGCGCCTGTCTTCGGACAGGCGCATCTTTTTTTGCCGGCCCGTCTTTCCCACCCTGAAGGTCGCTCTCTTAGGTGCGAGAGCGTCATGTTCTGCCCACCCGACGGGCTTGGAGGAGCGAGACACCGCGACCGAAGATTGTCTCCAGAGCTTCAGCATCATCCCACCGCGCTCGAAAACGGAGCATCCCTGGAGGACGTACAGCGCGCCGCCGGCCACCGCGAGACCGGCACCATCAAGCTTTACGACCGACGCGGATACAATCCAGAGAAGTCGGCAAGTTTCTTTGCGACCTACTGAGAAACCATGAAAGGCACACAAGGATGGACCTCACCCGCTTCACTCCACCGGAATTGCTTCTGCTCCATTCAAAGGTCGCGGATGAGCTTCGCGACCGCGGGATAACGCGCAGTTCCAACAACCCGACCGGCGACCTCGCGGAATATCTGTTCTGCAAAGCGTTTGGGTGGACGCAAGCGGGCAATTCGCAAGCCAACGTCGATGCTATAGGATCAGATGGCAAGCGCTTCCAGATTAAGGGCCGTCGCGTTACCCGCTTTAACAAGTCACGTCAGCTTTCCGCGATCCGCGATATGGCGGGAAGCCATTTTGATTATCTTGCCGGAATCCTCTTCAATGAAGATTACACCGTGCTGCGTGCCGCTTTGATTCCGCACGCCGTAGCCTTGGCAAAGGCCACGTATGTTGCCCATACGAACAGCCATCGCTTTCTCCTGCGCGACGACATCTGGAACGCGCCAGATGTTCGAGATGTCACTACACAGCTTCAATCCGTAGAGTTCTAGGCAGGTAGCGTTTCAGAAAAGAACAGGAGCCACAATGCCGCCAAGTGCTCAAGCAAGGATCAGAGACACAGTCGCTGTGGCTTCTACAACCAGATTCACGGGCGTCTCAAAGCTGATGGGACTCGGCATAAACCTACTGGCCCCGCTGAGGTAATCATTGTTAATCCAGCTAAGGACGCTTCGGACCGCATCAAGGGAGTCGCTGGCCCTGGGTTTTCTTGCCACCATATCAGCAAGAAGATTGAGAACTGGATTACCTAGCCTTCACAGTCCGACGACACCATCTATTAGTCTCACCCGAAACGTCCCCGAAACTGCAAAGGACAACTATGAACTCAATTCCCAGTTATGAATTCTGCGCCTTCGGATTCCTGAGCCAGTGGCTGGAGAGTGAGTTCGCTCTCCACGCGGCCATCAGCTCGGCCCCGACTGAAAGCGCAATCCGCAAGGCACTTGCGTATTTTCAGGTTGCGCGAACATTCAAAGGTCTGGATAGTCCGGGCAAGACTGCGCTTATCCTGCAGGCCCTGACCGACGTACGTAACGACCCAACGCTCACAATGCCACATGAAAAGGTAGAAGCGCTGGCCGGGCAATTCCAGATGTGCTTCCATCGGTTCAATCTATCGGCTGCATCGAAACTCCTTTGGCTCTCCTGCAAAGAGCCTTTCATCATCTACGACACCCGTGCGGTCAAGGCATTGTCTCGTCACTTTGGGCGTAAGTTTGCCGACTACAAAGAATACTCCGTTGCGTGGCGCGAAGAGTTTGCTCGCGCGCAGGGGTCGATCCGTGTAGCTTGTGAAACCCTCCCGAAGGGCCGCATATTCATGCGCTCATGCGAACCCACCGACCGAGAACTGCTGGATATGGCGAAGGAGACATGGTTCACAGAACGTGTCTTCGACGTGTTCCTATGGGAGGTTGGCGCTAAAAATACCGGCCTCTAACCCTCCGCCTTCACCTTGCAACTTCGACTGGCTTCTGAAAGCGTTAGCTTTTGAGTGTGGCGGTTTTGCATATCTCCTGTTTGCACGTTCACTCGGCCACCGCTTCGGTGCAGGAGCTGCGCCCTTCGGCTCTGCGTTCAGAACTCGCGTACCGCGCCCTTCGGGTTTCGGACTCCTCCCCCCTCGCAGGCTCCGGGTCCCTTTCCAAAAACTTCTTCTCTTGGCAACGCGGCGATGCCGCGACTTGGGAGCAGCGCACCTTTGCGCCCTTTGGGATGTGTCCCGATCGACCGGGCAAAAGGAGAAACCCCATGCAGACACAACAGACCATCACCCTCTTCGGCACCGTCAGCAACTCAGCCACCAGCCGCATCTCCAAGAACGGCCGCAAGTACACCGCCTTCGGAGTCGCCATCATCTCAGACCGCAATCTCCAGGCCTTTCACTACAACGTCGTTGCCTTCGGCAAGCAGGGCCACTTCGCCAAGCCTCTCCAGAAGGGAACTCGCATCAAGCTGGTCGTCCAGGCGCAGTCCCAGCCAGACAACATCGCCACCCTCCCACTCCTCACCGCAACCTTCGTGCGACCGGTTCGTCAGGTCGCACGGGCGAGCTAGATCGAGAACTGGGATTGCTCCATCGCTTTATGCTTCGCCTTGTCTTCGCTATAGTGGGAGTGCAGGGAGGATTCGTGGAATCACCTAAACCCGTTCTCATAGCCCTCTCAATCAAGAGCATTCAGACCGAGCCATATCTCGGTGCTAACGGACAAATGTGTAAGAGCGCGAACATCTGCGGCGAGTCGAAGGACAGGAATGTCTGTTTCAACGTAAAGACCGGCTTGCTGAATTCTGAATCGCTTAGAAGGTGCGAGCTACTTCAGCAGCATGGTTTTACGGTCGTTGAAGTTCCGAAAGACTGGCGGTACGGATACAACGGGCCGGGTGGTTGGCAGGAAGTTGTGATCCAGCAAGCGATGGAGCAAGTCGCAGCGATTTATGAAGAGACAGAGGGAGCTAGAGCGATGGGTGGTTACGACGCGGAACTCGCACAAGCGGTTTTAGTTGAACTCAATAAATCCTTTCCATATCCCACCACGGACGCTGAGTTGAAGCATTCATTGAACCCTGAGCCGAGCGATGATGCACTCTTGACCGCACTAGACGCATTGCTACTCGAAGACTTGGTAAGCGGTAAGTTTCTTCGCTCTGATCGAAAACTGGTTGCAATGGCGAACATCCAACTAACCGCCAACGGGCGGAAGCATTTGGTAGTTAAAGCGCAACAGACTTCGCCACCGAATGCCGTGATTCATGGGGATCAGATCATCAACTATGGACAGGCGGCAGCACTAGGACGTGGTGCAACCGGAACGATCAACTATCAACAGCAATGGGCTGAGATTGGAAGTCAAACGAATCTTCATGCACTGGCCGCTGAACTTGAGCAGGTAAGAACCCATCTACAGAAAACCGCATCCTCGCGCTCAGATTTTCAGCAACTCGGGCTGTTAGCGGAAGCCGAAGAACAAGCGGAAAAGCAGGACGGCGGCAAAGTGCTGGAGACGCTTTCAAAGGCTGGCAAAGGGCTGCTGGACTTCGCTAAAGAGGTTGGCAGTGACCTCGCCGCAAAGGTGATAGCGAAGTCAATGGGCCTTGAACCCTAACGATTAGTCGATCGGCTCGTCCGGTCGCACGGGTGTAGTTCATCAGGAAGACTTCGGCACAGCCGGCAAAGGCTCGCCCGCGAGACCCCTTCGCACCAGGCCACCAATGAAGTCGGCGAAGGGAACAATGTCTTCTCCGACACTCGCACGTTCGAGGGCGCTCATGTAAGCGTTGCGATCCCCAACCGGTATGACCGTCCAGGGGTATCCGCCCGATGCCAGCATCACGTTCATCAGGAAACGCCCAATGCGGCCGTTTCCGTCCATGTAGGGATGAATGTAGACGAAGAGGAAATGACCCAGTACGACCCTCACGGCGGGATGAGTTTCTTCGCGGAGGAGATCGAAAAACGCTGGCATGGCGTCCCGCACCGCATCGCGGTTGAGCGGGACGTGCATGGACTTCCGAATGTAGACCTGGCTGTTTCGATACCCGGCAAGGTCTGCGGGCTTCAAGATGCCGGATGCAACGCTCGGCGCGAAGAGTTCCCGATACCATGCCCCATGTTCGTCGTCCGCGACTTGGCCGGGATTATCGCCGCGCAGAACCTGTCCAACGCCTTGCTGCACGGCCTGGAACGCCAGCCAGTATCCACGCGCCGCCATCGCGTTCCGCTGCTCACGGTCGCCCTTATTCGTCTCAGGGTTCCATGAACCAGTGCGGACACGCTCAATCAAGTCTGCCGTTACCCGATAGCCTTCGATGGACAGCGAGTGGTAAGCGTCGGTGACATAGGTTTCGTTGACACGCTTCAAGTAGGCCGCGATATTGGGCTGGGTCCCCGGTGCTTTGGGGAATCGCTCAATAATCGGCTCTCGCATCTTTAGCCAAAGCAGTCGTATTCGGTTTACATATGGGGATGTTTCACGGGTGCGGAGAACCAGATTCGGCCTATCGGTGAATGGGTCGTTTTCTCGAACAGCATAACCGGCAGCAGTCATCGTCTTCACAATGTCATCCGCGATGCGATCACGCCCGATGTTGCGGAAGGCCCCGGCCAGACGCCCCGCGATGATGGTGTGCCCTCCCGCCAGCAGTCGAGCCAGGAGCCCAGGGGCATCGCGGATCATCAACAGGACAGCCCGAACGTCCGTCGAGTTGTGGGTAAAGAAGTTGGGAGAGCACTCGATCAGGGCGGACTCCAGCGAGAAGACCTGCAGGCCGTCTACAACCTGCCGATCAGCAGCTACGGGCAGGGAGGAGCGAAGATCGAGGAGGGAAGTGCCATGCGGGAGCTTTGTGACGGCATTCCGGGCCTTCGATGCACGCACCATCAGTTGGCGCGGCACTGTCCAACTACCGGCATGGAGCGACAACGACTGTTCGGGGGAGAGGCACCATTCGGTTCCGAAACGCTCTCGGAGGTAGACCGCGCAGAACCGCCAGTATGAAGCGTACCAAGCCGTGCTCTCGCCCGTTGCATCGTCCGGGCGGCTCGGAATGAGCCAGCCCTTGAGAACCTGCTGGAGAAAGCCCTGAGCGAGCAGCCGCTCCCTGTGTGTGCGAGACAGAATCCTTGCACGAATCGCTACGTCACCGTCTGCTCTCTGGAGTTTGGCAAGGGCCTCCAAGGACTGCGCAAGTTTCTCAGACGGTGTGGCCATGTTGCTCCCTTAGCTTTTTCCGCTGCACGAAATTTATCTTTTCCTGTTGTACTAATTTTATCCTATTCTGTCGAGACTGGAGGCGGGGGAGGCCGTATTACCAACAGGCTAAAGCCCCCCAAGTCTCGTTGAGTGTATCCGGTTTTCTTCGGCCGGCTTCGGTTTCGCTTCGGGCGGGACGATCATGCCGACGCGGTGCAGGGCTACTCGTCACGCCAAAAATCTGCTTCAAGAAACTCATTCTTCGGTGCCCGATTCGATCCTAACCGAGAGCCCAGCAGATCGGGCCCAGCCATCGGCTAGGATTAGTGATTTTTAGGTGTGCGGCATCCGCGTTACTGCGATGACGGTTCCAGGCGTAACCAGGACAATCAGCCCGTGCTCGACGGCTGTCATTTCGAGATAAGCGCCAACTTGTGCACAATAGCGCTCGATCATTTCGGCGGATGGGGCAATGTCGCTTTTCCAATCCACTACAACCTGTGGCGCACCGTCTGGACTAAACGCGATAGCGTCTGCAATACCTACTGTTGCATCTTCCTGTTGTTCCGTCACGACCGACGCGTAGACCGGAAACTCCGGCATCAAGCTTGGACGTAGCGCCGCGATCTCCGGAAGGGCTAGCGCTCGCATAACAGTGCTAGCGAGTTCCGCCGGCGCGATTCCCTGGGCAGGATCGTCGACGACAGGACGATTCAACGCACAGATCAGAGTAACGGCGCGGGCACGGAGCGCCTTCTCGGTTTCTCCGGTTTCTCCGGTTAGAACTTCCTCTATCAGCTTGTGCAGCAAGAGGCCACGCTCGCGGCCCCCCTGAACATTGAGCGGCGGGTTTTCTTCGGCGGCGTCTCCTTCGCGATTAGCTAGCAGGATGTCCGGTCCCTCCCGTTCCAGCACCGGTCCAGCCTCTAACTCATCCCTGCTTGGCGCGAGCCATACGATGCGTCGTTGCCGCGCAGCGATTGCCGCAGCTTCGGCGGCGAAGATCTCGCGGGTCTGGCCGTTTTCTAGCGCGGCCGCGCCAGTACCGCTGTCGGCAGCAAAATGGCTGACATCAAGTCTGGGAAGGTCAGGAAGGGAGAGGTCGAGAAGCGAGATCCAGGCGGAGCTTCTGGCGGCGACGTCCAATCTAGGCAGGACGAGCAGCTCTCGCGCGCGAGTCGCAGCCACGTACCAGAGACGGATCCGCTCGCGGTCGAGTTCGGTTTTTTCGGCATCGCGCGCGGTTTCATAGCCGTTTGGCTTGACGCCGAAGACGGGACAATAGAAGTGTCCGCTAGTGCGATCAGTGACGGCGTTCTCCGGTACCATGATCTGCGTCATAGTATTGATGGGCACGACGATCGGCCATTCCAAGCCTTTGGCGGCGTGCATAGTGTAAAGCGCCACAGCCTCTTCCTCGGCGTCCGGGCGGCCCTCAATGGCGCGTGTTTCGTCGGTCCAGGCTGCGGTCATCATTTCGGCGAAGGCGCGTAAGCCGCGCACTGCAAAGGAGCGGCTAAGAGACAGGTAGAGATCGACATTGGAGAGCGCACGTTCCGCTTGCCCGCGATGGCGCTCTAGGAGGATCGGGCGCATCCGCAGTACGTCGACGGCTTGCGATAGGAGGTCATATGGCGTAGTGGAGTTGATCCGGCGACGCAACGCCTGTAGCCTACCAATTACGTCGCGAACAAGGGGATGACTTAAATGCCCGGAATCAATGCCAAGATCGAGCCGCGGCAGAGCGTCGGGCATAGTCTCTGAGCGCGGCAACGCCCAGACGATATCAAGCAACTCCTCTTCGCTTAGACCAACGAGTGGGCCACGTAGCAGTGCGCCGAGTGCGAGCGTGTCCCTTTGGTCCGCCAGGACGCGGGTAATTGCAATGAGATCTTGAATCTCTTGACGGCGGAACAGACCTTTCCCGGCTTGGGTTGAGACCGGAATGCCACGTCGCTCCAGCGCCTCTTCATAGCGCCACAGATCACTTCCCGTGGGTGCCAACAGGGCGATATCGCCGGGCCGGCATGGTCGGCGCTCGCTGGTTCTTCGATCAAAGATCGCATCGCTGCCAATGAGGCGTGCGCACATATCGGCGATGGCTTCAGCTTCGCCGTCCCGCCTCTGCTCTGCCGATGCGTTGCCATTCTCGTCGGCGACTGCAACGTCAAGGGCAGCAACACACAAACCCTCATCGCGCTCGGGATGAAAAGCGTCCAAGGGGGTGAAGCCTGGCTGACCGTTCTCGACCGAGAGAAGGGTTCCGAAACGCTCGTTCACGTACTTCAAGATTGGCGCACATGAGCGGAAGTTGGTAGAGATTGGCAGCACGCTTTCGGGGGCCTGGCTTAGGAAGGCCTCGCGCGCCTGCATATAAGCTGCGACATCAGCGCCGCGAAAGCGATAGATCGCCTGTTTGGGATCGCCCACCAGGAACAGCGCGCCCGGCCGAATGCAGAACGCCGTCCAGTCGGCGCCACCCACTCCGGGCGGCGGCTCGCCACAAAGACGCCAGAAGATTTCGGTCTGAAGCAGGTCGGTGTCTTGAAACTCGTCGACGAGGACATACGAAAACCGGGCGGCAAGCGCGTGGCGTACGGCTTCGTGGTCGCGCAGCAGATCGCGGGCGGAGAAGATCAGATCATCGAAGTCAAGAAGCGCTGCAGATCGCTTGTAGTCCCGGAACCGGTCCATTACCGGTTGCACGAGGCGTACGAGGTCAGCCAGAACGCGCGCCGCAACCGCCTGCAACAGCCTTGTCCATGTTTCGCAGGAATTTGCATTGCAAGTCTCGGCTGCGGCATTCAGCCGGTCGCCATCTGCCTTCGAGAGACCCACTCGCTTCGCAGCTTCGCCCCATTTCCCCTTTTTCTTATAGACACGAAAGCTCCCGGTAGCCGTGCAAAGATCAGGGTGCGGACGCGCGATCAACAGCCGGACGAGATCAACTGGTGCTTCGGCGGTGAGAGCAAAAGCGACGTCCTCAGCCATCTCGGAGAAACGCGCAGCCATCGCGGCAGTTTCCGGTTCATCGGCGGTGGCATCCCTCACGAAGGCGGAGAAATTATCGGCCGCCTGCCGAAAGGCGCTCACCAGCGGCCCCAAGGCACTCGGCTCGTCGACGGTCATCACGCGTCGTCCGCGGAGATGACGCAGGATGGTATGAATAAGATCGACGGTTTCGCCCGGCTCACGGATCACCATCTCGGCGAGGAGACTGCCGCCGTCGCCCGCCAGTTCCTCACGAAGCCAGTTCTCGGTCGTCTCGACAAAAGCGAGATCGCATTGGTTGCGATCCATCACCGCAGCCCCGGGATCGATATTGGCTTCTACTGGGTAAGGCTTAATCAGGCGTTGGCAGAAGCCATGAATTGTTGAACAGGTGATTTCGTCGATCGTTTCGCTGGCGACCGCGAGGTTCCACCGATGCCGATCGGCGAGGCCGTTGGGCAAAGCAACATGCAACTCGGCTGGGATGCGACCGGCGTTGAGTTCACCGACAAACTCACGCACTCGAATTATGAGTTCGCTGGCCGCGAGCTCGGTGAAGGTCACCGCCGCGATCGTTTTAGGGGCTATGCCTTCAGACAACATTAAGGCGACGCGACCGGCCATGATCGCGGTTTTTCCCGAGCCGGCGCCGGCCTCGACCAGGAAGGCCCGATCATGAACCGCCATAGCATCGCGGCGGAAAGCGTCATCGGCGAGCGATTTCATCGGCGCGGACATCATTGAGCCGCCCAGACTTGCGCCGTGGCTCCGAGACGCGCGGTTGCCGCGCCGATTTTGCGTTTGCAGTAAGCGGCATTCGCGTTGGCCGGCAGTGCGAACGCGAAGTCATCATAAGGCCCTCCCGTGTCGATCCCGATCACACCTCCGCCGGAGAGAAGGTTCGCTCTGGCTTCACGCAGGTACGTGGCAACTTCGATGAGGGTAGCTTCCGGATCGGCGAGTCTTAAATCGAGCCCGTCCCGAAGATAGAGAAGTGAGGCGCTGATCTCGACATCATTGCCGAGCATCGCCTTGACCGCAAAGGCGTAGAGGCAGCGCTGCAGCTCCTTGCCGCCGTCGAGGACGATGCTGTCCTTGGGCTTACGTCCCGTCTTGTAATCCCGCACCAAAGCGCGCCGACCGCCGCCGCCGATATCCAGTCGGTCGATGGAGCCTTTGATCCGGAACCCCGCACCGGGAATCTCGACGCTTACCGTCGGGTCCCAGGGCAGCGTGACGTCTGCCTTGGCCTGTTCACCGCCGAACGGGACTTCGCTATAGGAACGTGCGCCAGGCAGCACTTCATCGCCAAACGCGAGTGCGCAGCGACTCAGCTCCCGCGCATTGTCCAGCGTGCGTACCCAAATGACGCTCGGCGGTATAGCGCGCTTCATCTCCCAATCACGGGCGACATCAACGGCGGCGAGGTCCACCGCCGCTGAAATCTGCTCAGAAGTGGCGGTGGTGAGCCCGCCCGCCAACTCTAAGGTGTTCAGCGCCCGATCAAGGGTCAAATGGACGAGATCCCCAATCGCGAGGGCGTCGAGCACCAACGGTTCATTACCGCTCTCAGGCGCCCGCCAGTGGAGGCCGTATTGCCAGACAAATCCAAGGGGATTACGCAGGAGTTGCCGCAGTGAACTCGCTGATTGAGTGCGGCCGAGGATGGCGTGCATCACCGGATGATCTGCGCGGACCAACCCGTCGTGTGGGGTGATTTCCGAGCGCATCCAGTCGCGCCAGGAGGCGGAGGCCGAGAGCGCCTGAGGCAGGCCGCGAAACTCCTGCGGTCGTCCCATCAGACGATCGGTTTCGCTGAAGGCATGATTAGGCACAGCATTGCGCCGCAGATAGGTTTCCATCGGCTCTCCCTGTAGCAGCGTGCTGCGGCCAAGGAGGCGTCCGTCGGTATCGCGCCGAGCGCGCGAAAGAACAACCTGCCGTTCGGTGGTGGCGAGAATCGTCGCGAAATCTCGACGGTCCGCAGCACCAACTGGAAGGGGATCGAGTTCTGCGGTGGGAATGATGTGGTCAGAAAGCAGGCGATCTTCGGATATTCCTCGAGGCCAGCGTGAGGAATTGAGGCCGAGCAGCCGAACAAAGCGACGTGGTGAAGCCGCAAGTGAACTCGCCGGCATCCAGACGAGCGAGACGCAGGCATCTAGTCCGTCATCCTGTCTCAACGTCTCCAAAGTGAGGTCGAGGGAAGCAGCCGGACCGGTGAGCAAAGCCTTACGCCATATCGCCAATGCCCGACCGTGCAGCAGCGCCTCACCGATTGCCTCAGCCGCCTGCGCACCTTGGACCAGCAGCGCCACAATGTCCCGCAAAGTTGCTCCATGATCGACTGCATCCGGCCAATCGGTGGCTGTTGTACGACCAATGAGCCGCGCCCAGGATTCGGCAGATGCCAGGGGGGCATCGGCCGGCAGGATGCGCGTCCAGCCTTCCGGTAGCGCCTGGAACGGCCCAGGATAGGCGCTCAAGAGTGCCGACAACCGGCGCATCCGCGTCTGCGACAACCCGCGTAGCAGAATGTCTGCTAGTGCCGCTGCCGATTGCCCTTCCCGGCACGCCGTGATTTTCACGCCATGAACGAAATGGAGATCGATATTGGCGTCGGCTCGCAATGTCAGAAAGTGGTCGTCGTACTCTGCCGGCGCGACGGAGGCGATGGCGATGTCGCTTGGTTCAGCCTCCTCCGATGCCATCAACTCTCGCGCCCACCGAAGGGCTTCGATAGCTTCGTGAAAAGCAGTGGCTGCACTGACGGTGGCAATTGTCGGCGCTTGCGGTTCTGTGCGAACAATCTCTATTCGCTGGCCATCGAGCCAATCAGGAACGGACCGCGGACCGGCGATCCACCTCACCTGAATGCGCTCAGCCAGCGCATGGAGCAAGGGACGCCAGCACGGCGACAACTCGGTGATGCCAACAATCTCAATTGGCCCGAACAGCGTCTCGGCATGGTCGAGCCGCTGCAAAGCCGCCTCGACAAGGTCGGTGGGACGTAGCATGGCGGCTGGCATGGCGTTCAGAATAGCCTTTTCGAGGGCGGCGATCGACGCCAAGCGGGGATGCTCTGCGGCGCGTGCCTGAAGATCGACCCCCGCGCGCCAGGCCTTGTGTAGCGTATCGACGGCGGCCCCCACCATACCGGGGAGTGCTCTCAGGGCATCGAGCTCGCCGAGTTCCGTCTCCGGCAAGCACGTCTGGACTATAGATCGTAGGGTCTCCTCAGCGACTGGCTGGGAAAGTCCCCCAGCCAGTCGCGCTGCGAGTTGCTCAAAGTTCATGATCTGGGTGCCGTGGTGCCGCTCCCGTGCAGCGGCGAGGCGGATCTCGCGCATCGCGAGTCGGCCGTGCGCGATGACTGTATGCCGTAACCGCTGTGTCACGCGCCCCCCAAGCTCCATCTGCCACATTCTTGTTCGCGACCGAGCCCCTACGGATCGACGGCTATCTGGACTGATCGGTATCAGCGAAGCAAGAGCCAGCGGCGCCGTAAGAAGCCAGATGTGCCGCCCGCTGGTGCAAACGGTGGATAGATGCCAGAGAACGTCACGCGCGCATCCTCGAACGATAGTGGTAGAACATCCGTGTGTGTTCCCATATACAGCATAGCAATCGCGGGCGATCTTGAATGACCCTGGTTGCAGTGAACGAAGACCTGCTGCCCTCGCGCGAGAGCAGCATGGATCTCCGAAATCGCAGTGTCCATAATCTCATCCGGGATATACGCAGGATCGGCAGCATCCACAAGATTCAGGATGAGCCGGTTGTCCCGCTTGGCAATCAGATATTCCGGGTGGTCTTTGGATACCGCTCGGCCCGTGTAGCCGAGTGCTTGACGATGATACGGTTCCTTGCAGGCCTGGATCACCAGCCACGATCCGAATTCGTTGCGACCCATCTCGTAGTCATCCTGCGAACCTACGAACAAATTGGGATAGACCTGAATCACGCAGGGCAACCTCTTTCATGACCGGAGAGATCTACGGCCGGGGACACTGACGGCTCCGAATACTCATTGTCCTTCACAAGAATATTAGCAATCATAAATGCCGACCTCGTCATTACCTCTGGGGCGTCTCTGGCCGGAAACGGCTGGTAGCGTTTTCGCACAACAAGTGCATACTGGTTGATTCCGTCATCCAAGCCAACAGACGCTATGGGAAGAGCGGCCAAACTGCTCTCATCTCGCAATGGTTACAAAAATGGTTACAATGACGAAAAAGATGGCCAGCCGGTTAGGGCTGGCCATCTCGTAAGTCCTTTACTTTCACATTGGTGCGAAGGACGGGACTTGAACCCCGCTATCCGGGTTGACGCGCTAGACTGCAAGCTAGCGCGTTGTCGAGTGCAACGCATAAACTCGCCATCGCTATTAGCGCCTTGCTGGAGAAACGCTAATAGCGGTCCGCTCTATTAGCGCCGCCGATGATCAAGATCAGATGTTTGCGACTGAATCACGATGGGGTAGGGAGTTCGCATTCCCCAACGGAGGACTGAAACTGAGCCTCAAAAAGTGTGGGTAGTTTTGTGGGTACCCTGCCTCAAAAAGGTGGGTAATAACGGGTAATACCCACAGTCCGGCAACTTCTAAGAAGTGCCGTAAGTCTATTTCTATGAGCAGTATAGAGCGCCAATGAGCAACCCTGAAAAGAGGGAATCCCTAACTGTTAACCGAAGGGTTGTAGGTTCGAGTCCTACCTCAGGAGCCATAATTATCAAGCACTTACAGGTGAGAATTCCCATGACCGAGTTGGTCATGATCTTCAGGATGGCAAGTTAGCCGGGTGTTCCGGGCGCGCTGGCCTGATTCGCTGCCTGCGCAGTCGCGTGCCGGCTCTTATTTGCTGACTTTGAGCGTACTCCGTCGAATCCCAAGTTCGTATCCTTCGCGGTCCGCAGTGATTTCCAATCTATGCTGGCCGGCTTTGAGCGGTGGCACGCGTCAATAATCCGCACTGGCATTCCGTGCTGGGATTCCGAAAAGCGATGGCTCCCATGCTCGATGAAGCAGCACGAGAGCCATAAAGTCCTTCAGGCGACGGAAATGACTAGGCGAAGAACTTACGGCGCGCCAGGGTAGACATACCGACGAGGCCGGTGCCCAGGAGCAACAAGCCACCGGGCTCAGGAGTCGCAGCGTTGGCACTTACGTCGAAGCCGAACGTGGAAGAGCCAGTGATGCCCGAGTTGCCGGACGAATCGGTGCTGTCAAAGCTGAAGGTGGCAGGCGTGGCAGAGTAGCCAGTCAAGGTCAGGATGCCGGTGCCGGAGATATCGAGAAAATTCGCGTTATCCAGCGAGACCGTGACGGGCCCTGTAATGGTGAAGGTTGCGGCAGACGTTCCGATCGTGAACACCAGGACGTCAGGACTGGAGAACGTGAAGACCGAGGAATTGATTGTGGCGGGGTTGGTTGCCGGGGAAGTGCCAAGGACCGTTCCCAGGCTTCCAGTCGCGTCGCGAGCGGTGGCTGCCGTGTTGGCAAATGAGACGAGGTTGGCGTTCCATTGATCGTTGCCGCCGGTGACGCCAACGGTTCCGGTGATGGGTGTGGCGGAGGCCGCCGACGAGAGGCTGAAAGCCGTAGCGACTGCAAAGATTCCTAGTACTAACTTTTTCAAGAGGTACTCCTGTGTGTCCGTGAGGGCCGGGTTTTTACGTTAGGACACGGCGGGTGAGTTGCGGCTGACCCTGCAGGTATGGTCGAACTCATGCAGCGTTAGGGCGTACGGGGGCGTTGAATTCCTGTTTGACTTTGTCGAGACAGATCGACTGTCCATTCACTGCCAAGACGGTTTCCGCGCTCGTTTGTAAGGACCGAATTCACCATAGCTCTTTCGTTGTATTGAGTTCTGAGCAAGATTGATCACCGCGGCGACGTGTGAAGGGGATGCGTCTCTTGGGATTCCGTGAGACGCAAGGATGTTCTTTTCGCAGATCACCCGGTTTCGCAATGGCGGCGCCGGGGATGGATCGCTTCTGTCCTGCGTTAGACTGGCATCTCAGCCACACCATGAGTTCAGGGGTACGACGAGCGCGACTCCGGCGCTGGGTGGGGGCATTTCATCTTCAGGGGAGCTTCATGGAGCAAGGTCGTTGGATGTTGGCACGCGCGAGCCGTTATGCCGTAGTGTCGGGGCTGTTTGCCGGAGCGCTGGCTTTTGCTGCGGGTAAGCCCACCGCCGGGACCGGCGTTGCGATTGTCGATGCCACGGTGTTTGACGCGACGGGCGCGGCTCCTGCGGTGGAGACGGTGCTCATCGAGAATGGACGGATCACGGCGGTCGGAGCACACCTCAGGATCCCGGCAGGTTATACGGTGGTCGAAGCCAAAGGGGAAGCGTTGCTGCCTGGATTCTTCGATCTCCACACGCACTGGACTGCAGGTGAGCCAGGCACAACGCCGCTGATTGCAAACGCGGACCTCGCCGCGGGCGTGACGACCGTCGCGGACTTCAACGCATCACCCGAGTCCTTTGAGGCGCGACGCGCGTGGCTGGCATCGATCAATGCGCCGCACGTCAACCTCTGCGGACGGTTGAGCACGCCGGGGGGCCATGGAGCCGACTGGGCGGACACGGCGACGACGAAGTGGGTGGTGACGCCCGCTGGCGCCAAGGCAGGCATTGACGCGATCTTTCCGTATGAACCGAACTGCTTTGGCGAAGTGATGACCGATGGCTGGCGTTACGGCACCGCTCCCGACAACACGAGCATGAACGAGGATGCTCTTGCCGCGCTGGTGGCAGAGGCGCACACGCGGCATCTTCCTGTGTTGACGCACACGGTCACAGTCACAAAGGGGAAAGAAGCTGGCGAAGCGCATGTTGACGTGATCGACCATGCGCTGCAGGATCGCGACATCGACGACGCAACCATTGCCGCGATCAAGCAGGGCGGCAGCTTCTTCGCGCCCACGCTTGCGGTGTATGAGCCGACGAAGCCGGGCCATCACAGCACGTTTCCCCCGACGGATCCGCGTTATCAGCAGTCGATGCGGAAGTGGGAGTTCGCTCAGCACAACACCAAGCGGCTCTATGACGCTGGCGTTCCGATTGCGCTGGGAACAGATGCGGGCATGCCGGGCACGCCGCATGGCAAAGCGACGCTGCGCGAGATGGAGCTGCTGGTCCAGGCCGGTTTACCGGCGGACGCGGCGTTGATTGCGGGCACGGCCAACAGTGCGCGTGTGATGGGAGAGCTGGAAGATCGTGGAACCATCGAGGTGGGGAAGCGAGCTGATCTGGTGCTCATCAAGGGAACCCCGTGGGAGCACATTGAGGATGTCGAGAAGACAGATCGTGTGTTTGTCGATGGCCGGGTGCTTGCAGGGCCCGGCGCTCCGCCCGCGAACCTCGATGTGCCGATGCCCACGGTGAAGGTTGCGGCATTGATTGACGATTTTGAGCGGGCAGATGGGCGCTCGAACCTCAACACACTGGTGGTGACGAATCCCGATGGCGGACTTGATCGCAGCACGGAGATGATCCAGGTGCTACCCCGCGAAAGCGGTGGTCACGCACTGCTGATGACGGCATCGATGTCGGCGAAGGAGAAGCCCACGGCGAGCGTGATCTTCCCCCTGACCAGGGGCTCGATTGCTCCGGCAGATCTTCGCGGCTATCACGGTGTCCGGCTCGAGCTGCGCGGCGATGGACCGTACGAGCTTCGCGCAAACGGCATCAACGGAGCCTGGGCAGCCGGTATCGATGGAGCTGGTTCGTGGAAGACGGTCGAGATCCCGTTCTCCTCGCTCCACCACATCGGACGTGCGCGCGAGGGGGCGACGTTAACGACGTGGACAGGTGACGACATCACTGAGATTGAACTGATCGCTGAGCGTCCTGCCGGTACGAAGACCTGGCTTGAGCTGGACAACGTGACGTTGTATTAGAGCCCATGACGGTAGACCGCGGCGCGCTATGGCGGGTTGTTCCCGTTAGAATGCGTGGCTGAGGCGAGATGTTGATCCACAAGCACGCGACATCGCGAGGAGTAGCAGGGAATCCACCCACTGCGGCCAGCCCGATCGCTACCAGTGCGATGGCTTGGATCTGTGTGTCGTTCCTGCTGTGGGGATTGCTGCGGTCGCTGAACGACCTCCTGGTGAATGCGTTCCGCACGGGACTCACGCTGCACTTTGCAACGGCGATGCTGCTGCACACGGCGTTCTTCCTGGCGTATGTCATCACCTGCATTCCTGCTGGAAGAATGATCGAGCGCTACGGTCATCGCTGGGGTCTGGGGCTGGCGGTGATCGTGCTGACGCTCGGGGCGGCTCTATGCGCCATTGCTGTGGTGCACAATTCGTTCAATGGATGCTTCCCTGGAGTCTTTGCGATTGGTGTGGGCGTGGCGGCGTTGCAGACCGCAGGGAACTCCGCTGTGAGCACCTTCGGCGCGGCGAGTGATACCGCTCGCCGTCTGCTCTTCGCTCAGAGCTTCCAGGCGCTGGGCGCGATGACCAGCCCATTGCTATTTGCACGGCTGCCGCGGTGGTTTACAGGAGTCGGAGCGAGAAGCGATCCCCCGCGCCTCATCCCTTTGTATGCACTATCCTTCGTGATCGGTGTCTTGCTGCTCCTTTCTGTGCGACGTGCGATTCCTTTGCATCCGGTCATGCTTCGCCGAAGCGAAGGAAGCTGGACGAGCCTGTTGACGCGTCGCAGGGTCGTGGTGGGATTCGTCATCTCCTTCGCCTTTATCGGAGTCGAAGCGACAGTGCTGGCTCATGCCGTGCCGTTGCTGCTGGCGAGCTCCCGCCGCATCTGGCTGGAGCCCACCGACGTTCTGGCTGTGTACTGGGGGGCAGTCCTCACGGGACGTGTACTTTCCGTGCGTCTGTTGCGGTCGGTTCCGCTGATGACATTGCTGCGGCTGGCTGGAGTCGTGGGGCTCACGCTGGTGGTCGCATCGGTCCTGCTGCGGGCTTCAGTCGGGGGAGCCCTGGTGCTCGCGACGGGGCTCTGCAATGCGGTGGTCTTTCCTGCTGCGTATGCGTTCGCCGTGGAGACGGCATCTCCGATGGAGGGGCCGATGATCTCGGCCATCTTCTCCACGGCGCTGTGTGGTGGGGCGATCTTCCCGCTGGTGGCTGGCCTGCTGGTCGACCGCAGCAACGTCAGCGCCATGCTCGTCGTTCCGGCCGTGGTGTACCTGGGGATCGCCTGCTTTGCGGGGCGCGCCCTGGGAGGGAGAGTGCCTGAAGCTACGGCACCGGCGATCGCCGTGCATTAGGTATCCGACAGAGTTTCCCCTGTTTCGTTTGCCAGCCAAACACAAGCTTCAATAGAGTGGAAGCCAACTCCTGTGCCGCATCTCAGGCGTTGTGATGGCAGGGAGTTTTCACGCGCTTTCTATTGCGCAAGCCAGGAGCTACATCGTGACATCCCGTTCCTCAGACCGCCGTTCCTTCCTCAAGACCATGGGCTCGGCCAGCGCCTTCTCGATGATGCCCGCCGCGGCTCTTGCGCACGGCTTTGAGGGCCGTCCCATCGCACATGAGGTTGCCTTGCCGGCGGCGCAGGACCTGGCCGCGCCGAAGTACACCATCAACTTCGCGGTCGCAGGCATGAGCCACGATCACATCTACGGCATGGTGGGCGCGATTGAGCGCGGTGGCGGCAAGCTGGTCGCGATCCAGAGCGACGAACCCGCAAAGCTCGCGATGTTCTCCAAACGCTATCCGAGCGTCAAGGTTGTGAAGACCGAGGACGAGATCCTGAATGACAAGTCGATTCAGCTGGTCTTGAGTTCCAAGATTGCGAGCGAGCGTGCTCCGCTCGGCGTCCGCGCGATGCGCGCGGGCAAGGACTTTCTCTCCGATAAGCCTGGCGCGACCACGCTGGAGCAGCTTGCGGAGATTCGCAAGACGATTGCCGCGACCGGCCGCATCTACGCGATCCTCTGCAGCGAGCGTCTTGAGGTGAAGGCTGCAGTCAAGGCCGGCGAGCTGGTCAAGGCCGGAGCGATCGGCAAGGTGATTCAGACGATCAACATCGCACCGCATCAGATCATCCAGCACAGCGGCGATGCAGGCGGCGGCGTGCCGCGTCCCGACTGGTTCTGGAATCCGGACCAGTACGGCGGGATCCTTTGCGATATCGGATCGCACCAGGTAGACCAGTTTCTGTACTACACCGGCTCTACGGAGGCCGAGGTCGTTGAGTCGCAGATCGCAAATGTGGCGCATCCGGAGCACCCACGTTTTCAGGACTTCGGTGATATGGTCCTGCGCGGCAACAAGGGATGCGGCTATGTGCGGCTCGACTGGTTTACGCCAGATGGCCTTGGCACCTGGGGCGACGGGCGCCTGTTCATCCTAGGCACGCAGGGTTATATCGAGCTTCGCAAGTACACCAACGTCGCGGTCAGCCACACCGGCAACAACCTGTTTCTGGTGGATGCCAAGGAAGCTCGCTACATGGACTGCAACAGCCTGACGTTGCCGTTCGGCCCGCAGTTTGTTGCGGACGTGGTGAACCGGACGCACATTGCCCAGGATCAGACCCAGTGCCTGCTTGCTGCCGAGCTTGTGATTCGCGCTCAGAAGCAGGCAAAGCTGATCCACCTGCAGGCATAACGTCGCAGACGAAGCGAGGATCATCTTGCCGATGGAGCGCCACGTGCACTTCTCACCGGAATCTCTCGGTGGTCGCGACTGTCGTCACCGCGTTCAACGCGGGACCTCAGTTGCCTGCTCTGGTTGAGCTCCTCAGAAGTGCGGGCTTCGCGCCATCGTCGTATTGGATGACGGGAGCGTATCGCATCCAGTCGAGTGACTGAAATGTATCTGCATGGGAATTGTTCCTCGCAGTTCCGGCTGGCACAGGGATTTGCGCGTATCTTTCGCGTCGTCGCCATCTTCGCGGTGCGCGGGTTGTGGCGCGGACCTGCGATGCTGGGGGAGGCCTGGGGCGTCAATCGAACACGTAGGATGCAAATTCGAGCGTCCCCTTTGATTCCTTCGCGAGAGCCTAGTAGACTAGTTCAAGTGCCTTCCGCGTCCTGCGGCTGGCAGTCAGCGTCCCCGTCGTCCAGTGGCCTAGGACACCGCCCTTTCACGGCGGTAACACGGGTTCGAATCCCGTCGGGGACGCCAAACATTCCAAAAGACTTAGCGAAAAATACCCCAAAACGCCGGGGACCCATCGGGGACCCTCAGGTTAGGCACCCAGAGCTGCGGACTGGACCGCCTCCGTGCGCATCATCACGACGACCTTCCGCTGTGCCTCTCGCTTGGCCGGCATTTGAGCCTGGGCATAGATGTCCAGCGTGACCTTCGCCGATCCGTGCCGCAGCAGTTCCTGCACCACCTTGACGCCCTCGCGATTGGTCTGCAGGAGCGTCGAGTAGGTGCGGCGGAACGTATGCCAACTCACCTGCTTGTTGATGCCGAGTTCCTTCACTACGGGTTGAATGTGGTACCGCATGACGGTAGACAGCCAAATCGGCTGTTTTCCGCGCTTCTTTCCCGCACGATTGCTCGTTGTCGCGAACACGAAATCTTCGGGCTTTCGGAACGGCGTCACCTGATACCAGGCCATCAGGTCCTTTGCCGTATGCTCATCCAGAGGGATTCGCTTCTGCGATGCCTCGGTCTTGCAACGGCCGACGACCTGATCGACGATTGATCGCTGGACATTTGCATCCAGCGTATCGAAATCGAAGTCCATCCACTTGAGTCCGGCCAACTCCCCTCTGCGCAGGCCGCTGGCCATGTCCAGAAAAAGGAGTACCCGTTCGCGGAGATCCAGCTTGGCGACGATCTTCTGGATCTCCTCGACTTCGAGGATGTCCGGTACCCGCTCCCGCTTGGAACTCTGGCGAACGCCGGAGCCCTTCACGGGGCCGCAGATGGGATTGAACTCAAGAAGGCCCCATCGGATTGCGTGGTTGTAGAGAACGCTCATTAGGTTCCGAATCTTAGCCTTCGTCCCCGGCGCAAGTCGCTTCATGTCGCTCGCCTTCACTTTTGGACGAAGGGCCTGATTTTTACTGCGTCGAGGTTTGCAGCGCAGATCGCGGAGCCAACCTTCGACCATCGGAGCCTTGATCTCGTCAATCCGTGTCTTGCCCCACCTTGGTTCAATCCAGGCGTTGAGTGTCGACTCATAGCGGTCGCGCGTGGAATACGCGCGGCCGTCCTCACCAAGATCGGCAAGTTCTCTTTCCCGAAAGTGTGCGACGAGTTGTGACATGGTGACCGTGTTGCTGAGTTCGTTTCTCTTTCCTGAGTTGATGGCCAGCCGGAACCAAGTCGCAGCTCTTTCCGCTGCTGCTTTGTTCTTGTACTGGTCAAGTGTGCCAATTCGTTTCTTTCGACGAATGCGCTCTCCGTCCGCTTGCATCTCATACCAGCGAAAGAACCATACAGCATCTCCGCTGCCATTCTTGGACAGAACTACGCATCCGTTTTGGTATCGCGTCGTCGTCAAAACGACCCCCTTTCGGTGACGCGCGAGAGCCATCGGAACTAGGGTGTATCGACATATTCACTTTTGCAAGTTGTTTTGATTTGTTGCGATGAGTGGATGGGAGTTTTGCGTTACGAGTTGAGCGAGTCTCAGT
>NZ_FNVA01000005.1 GCF_900108185.1 Bryocella elongata
TTTCTGCGTCCGGAACCCGAAGTGCGAGAGCGGTAGACCACTCACCCCTACGGGGGATCTCCCTGTCCTGCTGGGGGATTCGGGTCGCGACCCGTGACGATGGCACCATCACGGGTGCGGCACGTGCACGCGAAGCGCCCGAAGGGCCTTAGCTGGTGAAGAGGGGGCGTGTGCCGTTACGTGCGGGCCGGCTGCCGGAGTCGCCGGCGTGATGTGCCGAAGAGGGCAAGTGCGCCGGTGGCTGCGAGAAGCAGGCTGGTGGGTTCGGGCGTAACACTCGAAACGGTGATCAGGCCGGAGTTGGTGCTGTCGATTGAGATCGGATTGCCGTCCCCGTCGGAGAGGCTGGAGTTATCGAGATTGAACGATACCGTCCCCGAGGATGCTCCCGATGCGAGGTCGAAGAATATCTCGCCAAGCCCGAGCGTCTCTCCCGCCACGAGTGTGGTGTAGCTCGAAGGGGTAGAGGCAATGTCGGTCGCATCGAAGGTCTGGCCGGAGCCCGAAGCGGAGATGTCGGGGCCGAAGAACGAGTTGCCGTCGAAGATGTAGTCGTAGGTCGTGGTGCTGGTGGTGGCGTCGGTGAACGTCACGGCCGAATTCGCTGTCGTGATCTCGAAGACGAAGCCGCCGATCTGCACAGCGGAGGAGCCCGTATTGGTGATGTCGACTTCGAAGCTGTTCCCGGTACTGCCTGCGGAGGCAGTGGTCGATGCAGCCGAGAAGATGATGTCAGCATGAGCAGACAAGACACAGGCCATGGAGATTGCCGTGGACAAGATCGCGATCGTACGTCTGGTGTTGAGCATGAGCCCCTTCTGAAAGCGGATTTCCCCGCTGCCATTTCGTTCGGAACTGGAGTGTCGTGGCGTCTTCCTGGTGAGAGGCCGCCCGCGGAAGGAGATTCCCCGCGAACGACGCGGGGCACTGGTCTATTGCGGTGGAGGGGTCGGCAGCTTGGTATTCAGTTTGGCTTTCACGGCAGTGACATCGGCGGCGGTGACGGCTCCGTCGCCATTGGTGTCATAGAGGATGTTGTATTGCTGGGCGATCCCGCTGTTGACCAGCACCAGGTCGCTGGCGTTGACGACGCCATCGGCATTCACGTCTCCCGCCAGAACCTTCAGACCTTGCGAGAAGGGATTGCCAAGTTCGAGCGCGTTGCCACTGGCATCGCTCAACATGTTGATTCCGGTGGTAGCCAGCGTGAGGGTCACGTTGGCACTCGAAGTTGGCGCAATGGTCCAGGTGAGTGTGTTTGTTCCCACGCCACTAAAGCCGGTTGCGGTAATTCCACCCAAACTGTTGATGGTTCCCGTGACAACCGGCTCCGAGAAGGTCACCTGGATCCCAGTCACATTCCAGGGAAGGATCGCCGGAGAGGCGGTGCTTATCGTGTAGGCAGTAGAACCGAACAGTACCTTGAAGGCCGTTATTTGCAGCGGCGAGCAAGTGATGATGTCGTTGACTGTGCTCAAACAGCTGTTGACGCACGGCGTTCCTAAGCCATTGCAACTCGAGTTGCACGTAGAGACACTGCTAATGCCGCCAATCTCACAACCGAAGATGCATTCTCCAATGTCCGCGCACCCGGCGGTGCATTTGTTCACGGCGTTGTTCTTGCAGTCATTGAGACTGGTTTGCAGATTCCAGCCGAGGTGGATAGGTCGTATCGCAGCGGGGCCGAGTCCCGGCAGGAAGATCCGGTCGGCCTCGGCCGGGCCGCTGTTTGCGGCCAGCAGGATGGGCTGCGGAAGTTGCCGCTCGGCGAGCGTCGCTGAGGGGAGCGAAAGGGATGAGCTGGCCGGGTGCTGGAGCTGCGCGCTTCCAGAGGCACTGAACAGCAAAGCGGACATAGCCAGAAGGCCAGCGATCTTCAGCATGGAGGGGGATCACCCGAAAGTGGAATTGACTGTCTGGATCGAAAAACGCGGCCCGGGAGTGTGACGAAATTGTAGCGGTAGCCGACGAAAAATTCCAAGCGGCGGCGCGCTTTTTTGCGAGCGATGCAGGCGCGGGGACCGGGGAACTCTGTCGCCGCAGCAGGTGTGGGCCCCTCCCCCCGGGTGTGGGGAAGATCCTGAGAGCAGGGGAGTTATCTGGGGGTATCTCGTAAAATCCTGAGCCGTCAGGAGTTGGGCGCCGGGTCTTGAGGGCGTTGGGTTTCGGCCCAGCGTACGCTTCGGCGTGGACGCGGGGCTTTGGATTCAGGGGCTATCTCCAGTGTAGGCCCTGGGGCGGGGCCGGTGCGCCATGCGCAGTGGCTCTGTTTTCAGTGAGATAGGGGGATGCTGGGGTTGACAGGCTGCCGGGTAGACGAGTGAGGGTGAGGGACGGGCTGCAGGTGCAGGAGATGGTCCCGGCGAGGGCGCGGGGCGCGCCAGCCAAGAGAGAAGCTGCCAGGACGGCTTGAACGAGCTGTTTCATGATCCTGCGCTGCACGGGCGGCGCGGTCGCTGAAGGAGCCGACGGCGTCCGAGACGGGCATGGCCCTCAGATTCGGGCGGAGATATTGGAATCATCGACCCCTACAGCAACGGAAAAAGGATTGCGAGATATGGAAGGTGTTGCGATATCAGTCCGCGAGGGGACGCTCACGGCCTGGTTCGAGCCGTGTCATTCCGGGTGGTGCTTGCGTGGGGAGTTTTGGGGCGGGATACGAGGTTGGCGTTCTTAGGCCTTGAAGACGCGGTGGATGTTGCGCGTTCGGCTGGTGATGAAGAACGTTCCATGGCTTGTTGCTCTGGAGGGGATCGCCATGCTTGGATCGTCGTCTGATGGAGCGGAGTTACTCGTTAAGGGCACGACTTCAGTCGTGCCGTTATGGGTCGCTTCAGGTTCGCCTTCAGGCGCGGAGGTGGGTTTGGCGATGGCCAAGCGTACCTCAAGCGCCAAAGCGCGGGGAAGGGGGCAGCAGTTACGGCACGACTGAAGTCGTGCCCTTAACGGGACGTGGTGGGTTGGGATTTGCGGCTAGCGTGACGCCAGGCGCTGCAGAGCGCGAAGGATAGTAGCAACTCGGAGCTTTCTCTAGGTGCGGATGTATGCTTTGCGAATGGCGAAATGGCCTCGGTCTGGATGGGCGCACGCGGGAGTTGCGGTTGTCGTCGGCAGCCTTGCGTGTGCGGCGGCGTTTGGGCCTCTCGAGCAGCACTATCTGGCTGAAGCGGTGCGCGAAGCGCCTCATGATGGGCAGGATGGACTTGCGGCGTTCGCAGGCGCGATGGAAGCGTGCGTCGCGATCTGGTTGCTGGTCGCGGGCGTGGTGTTCGTCGTTCAGCGGCTGCTCACGCGGGGGAAATGAGTGGGAGCAGGTAGCTTGCCGTGGCTCGTGGTTTGCGGCTTTGCTTTGGGATGGCCAAGCGTACCTCAGGCGCTAAAGCGCGGGGAAGAGGGGCGAGTTACGGCACGACTGAAGTCGTGCCCTTAACAGGATTTGGGGTTTGACGTTGTGGTTGGCGTTACTAGGCTTCAGTCGCCGAAGCCGCGTGTGCGTGGGTGTAGGCGGAGGAGTAGGGGTACAGCTCGGGGAGTTGACAGAGGCGGGCGCGGACGGGGTTCGCGTGGATGTAGTCGCGGTGCTTCAGGAGGTCGTCGCGGTCGCGGATGCGGTGGTCGGTGAAGCCGCGTTGCCAGACGGGGAAGTTCGATTCGAGGCGGTGGGAGAAGCCGCCCTTGATGAGTTGCATGGCGCGTTCGATCGTGATGCCGGTGGGCGTCAGGAGTAAGTGGACGTGGTCGGGCATGGCGACGAAGGCGTGGAGTTTGTAGTGGCCTTCGCGGCGGTAGTGCTGGAGGGTTTCGAGGAAGAGTTCGGCGTTCTTTGGCGCCACGAAGAGGCGAGTGCCGTTGTATGTGCGGCTGGTGACGAAGAACGTTCCATGGCTTGCTGCTCTGGAGGGGATAGCCATTGTCGGTATGTGTTTTTGGGGTTGTTTGCTGAATGCGTGAGGGGCTTCTCGTTAAGGGCACGACTTCAGTCGTGCCGTTGTGGGCGTCGGAAGTTCGGATCTCTCAATATCGCTCTTCGAGTCGCTCGACTTCGTTAAGGGCACGACTTTAGTCGTGCCGTTGTGGGTCGCTTCAGGTTCGCCTTCAGGCGCGGAGGCGAGTTTGGTGATTGCCAAGCGTACCTCAGGCGCTAAAGCGCGGGGAAGATCTTGCAGCTTACGGCACGACTGAAGTCGTGCCCTTAACGGGACGTGGTGTTGGGGGGGAGTTTGGAGGCGGGATTAGCGATCATTGATCCGGGTTGCGCCAGCGATTGATGTTCCCATCTGTAATGGTGAGGCCCCCCACGAGTTGGGCACCCGGAATTGGTGGGCCATCCGCCTTCAGGCGCCTGCATTCTTTGGTTCTTCGCCGTCGGAAGGCTTGATTTTGCCCGCTTGTGTTCTCCGTGGCGATGGATTTAGGGTTTCGGCGATCGACCGCAATTCCATGGCCGCAAGGAATGTCTCTTCGCGGCTGCCGAAAATCTCTGGGCTATGTGCGATGACATCGCATGCTGCCTTCAGTCGTTGCGCCACCGGAATCGCCGCTTGTGGGCCCATCGAGGTTACGTGACGGTAGACATCCATCCCGAGTTCATAAAGCCATGGGATCTCATCCCGGAACAGCGAACTTAGGATCAAGAGGCCCATGTAATCGCCTTGAAAGCCGATTCGGTCGGAGATGAGCTGGTACATCATCCGGGGCGGGAGCCGGTGAAACTTGGATCTGGAACCCCTCTCTTCGCGTCTGGCGATTGCAGTAGGCAGCTCACGAAACATTACCTTAACTTCCTCGAAGAGCTTGGCGACGGAGGCATCAGCTAGCTGCCCATCTTGCTCCTTCGTTAGCGGACCTTGAGCCTGACCCTCCTGTGCCAGTGCTGCACTCTTTGTCCGAAAAGCCTCGACCTGCATGGTGATCGTATCGGTGTCCGGCTCTGCTCCCGGGATACGGCAGAGCAGCTGTTTCACAAGCTTCGTCAATGACTCTGCGTCGTCACCGCAGTTCTGGAATTGAGCGAAGGGCCCTGTGGATGCCTTAGATAGCGAGATTCCTAACGCAACGCCATAAACCGGGGTGTTGGCCTTTCCTTTCGCAACGCCAGCCTCATACAGGATCCAAGGACGCTCGATGCTGCGGTGGGTGAGAAGGCAAACCACATCGGTGGCTTCGTCGATTCGCGACATGACTTCTGGATACCACTCGACTCCGAACTCGATGCCTTGGGTGCCCTTTTTATCCGACGATCGGAATGACTTCAGCATGCCTGCGCTAATGCCGGATAATAGCTTGCTAAATGCTTCAGCAAGTGCCGCATCGCGGCTGTCATGACTCACGAAGACTAGCGGGCTGCGTTGGGCGATCGCGACGAGGTCTTCGCCGCGCACTGTCTGCCCGTTTATGGGCTTTTGAGTTTGCTTTCGTACTCTCATACGCCCTGCGGTCCTCTAATCGATACGCTAGTGTAAGTTTTTCAGCAGCCAATCTGAGCAATTTTTGTCGAAGCCGCTCCACGCCCCAGGAGCTCCGACAGCCGCGACCAATAGTTTGTCATTCGCATCCATCTTTGCTTTGAGCGCGTCCCGCACCTCTGTCGCAGTGAGTTGGGTATTGATGATCCAGGTCGAATCCAAGCAGTGCCACCAAGAGCCTAAGCCCTTAATTTCCGCGATCAAGCTGGAGTAATCCTGGCCCGGTTTATCTAAGTCGTAGCCAATCACGTAGACTGCCATTCCGCTTGCGCTCCTTTTAGGCTGGATTATCTCACCAGCGACTGCGCCTAGCTGCAGCCGCTGGTGCTGCCGCATTCCATGCAGCGGTAGCAGCTGCCATTGCGGGTCATGATGGCTCCGCAGGTGGAGCAGCTGGGGGAGTCGCCCATTTCGTACATTTCCTTCATGGCGGAGGCGGCGTGGTAGATTCCACGATCTTCGATCGTGGAGGGTCCAGGGCCCAGGGGCCAGGTTCCAGACTGCGAGAGGCCGCTGGCTGCGGTGAGGTCCTTTGCGATCGTCGCCTGCGGCTCGCTTGCGATGCCGCCCTGGGGGGCGCGGCGGTCGGTGAGGGACGAGGGGTCAGGGTTCAGGGCCCAGGGTTCAGACTGCTGGTGGGTGGCGGTGGGCTCGTTGGTACCGCTGAACTGCTGGTGGGCGTCGCCGAAGATGCTGGCGGAAAGGGTTCCGGAGGGCGTGCTGGGCGCGGTGTCGTGCAGGTTCTTCGACTCCGCCCCTTCGACTCGCTTCGCGAGGTCAGGGGCTGCGCTCAGAATGACGGTTTCAACGGGGGTGGCGGGGCGGAGGTTGGCGAAGAGGTCGAGCTGCTGGCCGCTGAGGAAGCGGAGCTGCATCCAGCGGAAGAGGTAATCCATGATGGACTTGGCGTAGCCGATCTGCTCGTTGCCGGTCCAGCCGGAGGGCTCGAAGCGGGTGTGCGCGAACTTCTCGCAGAGCAGCTTGAGGGGGACGCCGTGCTGGAGGCACATGGAGACCGCGGTGGCGAAGGAGTCCATGAGGCCGGAGATGGTGGAGCCTTCCTTGGCCATGCGGATGAAGATCTCGCCCGGGGTTCCGTTGGGGTAGAGGCCGACGGTGAGGTAGCCTTCGTGGTCGGCGATGCGGAACTTGTGGGTGATGGAGGCGCGCTCGGAGGGGAGACGGTGGCGCACGGCGCGGGGCGGTGCGGTCTGGTCGGTGGCGTCCTGGGCGGAGGTGGCGGCGGCGATGAGGTCGGCGACGCGGGCTTCGAGGGCGGACTTGGCGGCAGCGGTTTCGGCTAGCTGCTGAGAAAGAGCGGCCTTGTCGGCGGAAAGGTTCTCGACGACGGAGGTCAGGCGATCGGGGTCGGGGTTCTTCGACTTCGCGGAATCGCTTTGCGATTCTGCTCCGCTCAGAATGACGGCGTTTTTCGTGGCCGTGACGCTGGTGCCCTTCTTGTCGGCGTCGGTCTGGGCGGAGACGTTGAGGGGCTGGGTACCCTTGGAGCCGTCGCGATAGATGGCTACGGCCTTGAGGCCGAGGCGCCAGGATTCCATGTAGGCGTCGGCGATGTCCTGGACGGAGCAGTCGTTGGGGAGGTTGACGGTCTTGGAAATCGCCCCGGACAAGAAAGGCTGTGTTGCCGCCATCATCTTGACGTGGCCGAGCCAGGAGATGGTGCGAGTACCCTTGGCGGGCTTGAAGGAGCAGTCGAAGACGGCGAGGTGCTCGGGCTTGAGGGCGGGAGCGCCTTCGATGGTGCCGGTGGCGTCGATGTAGTTGACGATGCCTTCGACCTCATGCTCGTTGTAGCCGAGCTTGAAGAGCGCGCCGGGGACGGTGTTGTTGACGATCTTGATCATGCCGCCGCCGACGAGCTTCTTGTACTTGACGAGGGCGAGATCGGGCTCGATGCCGGTGGTGTCGCAGTCCATCATGAAGCCGATGGTGCCGGTGGGAGCGAGCACGGTGACCTGCGAGTTGCGGTAGCCGTACTTCTCACCGAGGACGAGGGCTTCGTCCCATGCGGCCTGGGAGGCAGCCTTCATCTCTTCGAGCTGCGGAGCGATGAAGCCGGCGTTGTCGACGTAGGAGCTGGTGCCGGAGACCTTGAGGCTGCTGTCGATGTTGTTGACCGAAGCGCGGTGCATGCGGACGACATCGAGGAAGGGCTCGCGGTTGACGTAGAAGCCTGGGCAAGCTCCGCCCTGCACGCCGGTGGACTGCGTGAGCGGGGTGGCGGCACCGAGCGGCGGGCAGGTGGCCGCGATGCGTGCCGACTGCGCGTAGGCGTCGCCGCAAAGGATGGCGGTGACGGTGGCGGCGAAGGCGCGGCCAGCGTCGGAGTCGTAGGGCAGGCCGAAGTTCATGAGCAGCGCGCCGAGGTTGGCGTAGCCGAGGCCGAGCGGGCGGTAGTCGTGCGAGTTCTTCGCGATCTGCTCGGTGGGGTAGCCGGCGGCGTCGACGATGATCTCCATCGCGGTGGTGACGACGCTGATGGCGTGGCGGTAGGACTCCACGTCGAACTTGCCGGCCGGGGTGAGGAACTTCATCAGGTTGAAGCTGGCGAGGTTGCAGGCGGAGTCGTCGAGGAACATGTACTCCGAGCAGGGGTTCGACGCATTGATGCGGGCGGTGTTCTTGGAGGTGTGCCAACGGTTGATGGTGGTGTCGAACTGCATGCCGGGATCGCCGCACTGCCAGGTGGCTTCGGCGATCTGGTGCATGAGGTCGCGGGCCTTGTACTCCTTCACCTCTTCGCGGTTCTTGACGGTGCGGGTGGTGAAGGAGCCGTCAGTCTCGACGGCGTGCATGAACTCGTCCGTCACGCGGACGGAGTTGTTGGCGTTCTGGAAGAAGATGGAGGCGAAGGCCTCGGAGTCGGGGCCGGAGCCGTCATAGCCGGCCTGCATCAGGTGCCAGGCCTTGGCTTCTTCCTTCACCTTGCACTGGATGAAGTCTTCGATGTCCGGGTGATCGATGTTGAGGATCACCATCTTGGCGGCGCGGCGGGTCTTGCCGCCGGACTTGATGACGCCGGCGAAGGCGTCGAAGCCGCGCATGAAGCTGAGGGGACCGGAGGCGGTGCCGCCGCCCGAGAGGGTCTCCATGCTGCCACGGATCGCCGAGAGGTTGGAGCCTGCGCCCGAACCCCACTTGAAGAGCATGCCCTCGGTCTTGGCGAGGGTGAGGATCGAGTCGAGCGAGTCGCCGACGGAGTTGATGAAGCAGGCGGAGCACTGGGGGTTGCTGTAGCCGGTGGTGCTGAAGAGCACCTTGCCCTGCTCGGCGGTCCAGTGCCAGTTCTGGGCGTCGGAGTTGGGCTCGAGGCGATCGCAGCCGACGTTGAACCAGACCGGAGAGTTGAACGCGGCCTTCTGGTTCACGAGCAGGTGAGTGAGCTCGTCGAAGAAGATCTGAGCATCGTTGGCGGTCGCGAAGTAGCCGTCGCGGATGCCCCAGTCGCGCATGGACTCAGCCACGCGGCTGATGAGGGCGCGGACGCCGGACTCGCGCTCGGGCGTGCCGACGCGGCCATGGAGGTACTTGCTGGCGACGATGTTGGTCGCGGTCATGGACCAGTCGGCGGGGACTTCGACGTTCTTCTGCTCGAAGATGAGCTTGCCCTTGTAGTCCTGGATGACGGCGTCGCGGAGTTCCCACGCGACCTCGTCCATGGGCGAAACGCCCGGGCGCGTGAAGTGACGCTCGAAGGTGAGGCCAGGAGCCGACTTGGCGCGCGAAGGCGCGGGGCTGGTGGTGATAGCGGCTGCATCGAGTGCAGATAGGGCGTGGATTGCGGTGGAGCTGATCTCGGACATCGTGTGTGTTACCTCCCGGCGGATTGGGGCTTTCGACAAAAAGTGGCGCAGGGCCGGAGAACCGGCCGGGCTAAGAAGTTGGACGCTAAGGTCGGGGAACAGACCGCGACTCGGAGTTTTGCCACGGGTTTTGGGAGAGTCTCCTCCCGTCCACAAGCGCAGCAGAACCCATGGCCCGCGCGAGAGTCGCCGGGACCGAAACCGAAATCAGGGCCTGTTTTGCAAGCGGTGTGGCCCAGAAGGCGGCTTCACCAGAACCAGCGGTGAGTGTGAAAGTACCGCCCTATCTGGTACGAGTCAAGTATAAAGCAACTAGATGTTGTGGTGCCAATGCAGATACCCGGGAAGCTGTGACCCACGCGGTGGTTTGGTCTTCCAAGTGCGGTTTTCTTGGGGTTTTCTTGTGGAAACCGCTGGGAATCCGCCACAGTTGCGGGATTCTGTGACAATCCCGTGAATGGCCAATTTCAGGGTACCGAAAACGGTGTTGTGGAGAGCAATCTCTGAGCGTGCAAAACCCGGCTTAGAAGCAGGCGGGTGTCCGGAGATCACCGCGAGATCGCGCTCCAGCCCCGGAATGGGAGACGCCAGAGACACCAACGCCCCCACCGCAGTGGAGGCGTCGGTTGTTCCGGCGGAACGAGGCTGCTAGTCGACTGTCAGCGTCAGCGTAGTGCTGGCGGTGATGGCCGAGTTGGTGGTGTCCGTGCCGGTGATGGTGAGCGTGTAGGTTCCCTTGGTAGCGGTGGTCACGGTCTGACTCACGGAGGTCGTCGTCGTGGTGCCAGTGCCGGTGCTGGTGGAGGTGTTGACCGTGCCGCTGGAGCAGCCGGTGAGGGAGAGTCCGCCGACCATCAGCAGGCCCATGGCGACGAGGCCCTTCAGCTTGCGGGAGCGGCGGCCGAAGTAGCCGGTGGTCAGCAGGCCGGCCAGGGCGAGACCCTCTGGCAGCTTGCTGTGCCCGGGAGCGGGGCTAGCCGGCGCCTTGCTTGCTGGTGCCTCGTTCACAGAGACCGTGGTCCCGGCGGACTTGAAGGCCGCGCCGGCCTGGCAGCCGGAGTTGGTAGCGATGACGCTCAGCGTCACGCTCGTGGCGGTGGTGCCGGTGATGGTGGCGGTGGGGATGGTGTAGCAGGCGTAGTTGAGCGTCGGGCTGGAGCTGATGCTCCAGGCGACGGTGCCGGTGTAGCCGCCGGCGGGGGTCACGGTGACGGAGGTCGTGCCGGTGGAGCCTGATGCGATGGTCAGTGTGGTGGGCGAAGCCGCGAGCGTGAAGGACTTGCCGGAGGTCGAGCTGCCGGAGGTCCAGGCCGTCATCATGTTGTAGAAGTTGGGCGAGCCGAGGCCGGTTGCCATGTCATACCCGGTGTTGGCGGTGTACCAGAGGTTGTCGTTGCCGCTGCCGCAGAGCGAGACGCCGACGGTGCACTCGTTGCCGCCCGACGTGACGTCGTGGAAGGCGGACGCATACGTGGTGGAGTTGGAGGCCATCGCGTACAGGGCCGGTGTGATGAGTCCCTGGCCGGTCGTGGCGTTCTTGTACTGGTTGATGATGGCGACGAGTCCGGCGAAGATCGGCGCGGCGAAGCTGGTGCCGCCGGCGACGGTCAGGTAGGTGCTGGTGGAGTCGCGGAAGCCGTGCGAGCAGCTGCCGGTGATCCCGGTGGAGGTGTCGCTGGAGCAGTAGAGGTAGCCGGGGTAGCTGGGTGAAGCGGCCAGAGAGATATCCGGCACGAGGCGGTAGAAGCCTGTGCTGGTGCTCGCAATGCTGGTCTGCCAGCTGGGACGGGCGAAGAGCGTACTGACGCCGCCGCCGCTGGACGACAGGTAGTTGCTCAGCGAAGTGCCCAGAGTGGCGGTCGTGGAGCCAGCCGTGTCGTCGTTCCAGACCTGCTCCGGGATATAGGAGAGGGCCGAGCTGATGACATCCGAGCCGCTGGCCGAGGCCCAGTAGGTGGTGGCGGAGGTCCCTGTATCGGCTGCCGGGAACTCCGTGCCGCCTACGCCTACGACGTACGCGCTGGACGCGGGGTAGCTGACGTTGAGGGTCTGCTCGGTGGCGAGCTCCGTGCTGTTGAGGCCGGAGGTGCCGTACTGGCCAGCGCAGGAGGTCGAGCCATCGTCGCCGGAGGAGTTGATGACGGTCTCGCCGAGGGTCGCGGCCTGTTTCAGAAGAAGCTCATAGGTAGCAACGTCGCTTCCCGCCGGTGCGGGTGAGGTTCCGTTGCTCGCAACGTACTCGCACTCTCCATAGCTCACGGTGATGATCTGTCCGAGCTTGTTCTGGATCGCGTAGCCCATGGCATCGAAGACGCCTTCGTTCGCCGTCCCGTTACCGCATCCGGTTGAGTTGTTATAGTTGCCGCCGCCGGCATAGACGAAGTTGATGGTGGCGCCAGTGGCGATGCCGCTGGAGTACTCCAGGTCGAGATCGCTTTCGGCCTCGTCGTCAGTGAAAACCAGCGGGCAGCCGGTTCCGGGAAGGATGGTTTGTGTGGGTGCGCGGACGGCGACGCCTGCCGCGGTCTGGAAGTTGGTGATGTCGGTGGCGACGATCGCCGACTGGCCGATCACGGCGATGGTCTGGCCGGTCCCGGTGTATCCGGCGTTATAGGCAGCCTTGATGTTGTATACGGTGGCGACGTCGGCTGGCGTGAGGAAGTGTCCGCCGGTCTGGCTGGAGGTGAAGTCGGGCCGAACGCTGACGGGGCTGCGAAGCTGCGTGTGCGGCAGGACGCGGAAGTTCGAGAGATGCCTGACACCGGCGGCGACGCCAGCCAGCGCAGCAGGAATCGAGAGATCGCTGGAGGGCGCATAGTGGCTCTCGGTATCGCTCGAGCTGCGGTAGTAGTGCAGCGAGGTGCCGAAGGCGCTGGCGACCTGGGCGGCGGTGCCGTCGAAGGTGATCCCAAGGCGGTTGGCGCTGACGCCGGTGACCGAGAAGCCCTGCGAGGAGAGCCAGGCCTCCGCTTTGGCGAGGTCAGCGTCGGACATGCCGAACCGCGTGGCGAACTGGGCGGGCGTTAGCCACTGGTGGTACTGGGCGGAAGAACTGTCCTGCTGCGCGGCGATCAGGGCGTCGAGATCCGCCTGCTGGGCGTCGCTCATGTTGAAGGTGAGTTCAAGGCCCTGCAACTGGAGCTTCGAATCCACCTGGCCGCGATCAAAGTCGGCGACGGCGCGAGCCGGGCGCGAGTGCGCCAGGGTGGTGCGCTGCCCGTTGTCGATGGCTGCGGTGATGCGCGAGCGGCTGGTCTGGGTCTGAGCTTGGGCCTGCCCGGAGGCTCCGCATACGGCTACGGCAACGAGTACGGCCGAAGCGGCTTGAAAAAGGGAACGATGACTGGTTCTCATGGGGAGCATGTCTTCCTGTGGAGGCCCTCACTGGCGGAGGCTGGCAAACGTGCGGTGGAGGTTGTGGGTAGCACGGACGGCCGGATCTGCTCCTGACGAACTGGCGGCTGGTCCGCGACCGTACCGTGTTGGACGAGGCCTTTTGCTCCGGGAGTACAGCTCCTCAGAAGAAGAGCCGTGCGAGAGGCACTGATAGAAGTTGGGGCAGGAGCGAGGATTCTTTCCTGCTTGTATCTAACGGGCAGAGTTGGAAATTGTTGCGTTTTCGACACGTGGAGGCGGTGTTGCGCAGTTCCTGTCGGGACGGTTGCAATCAAGAGCCGCGCTTGCCCCGAACCATGAACCTGCGCGGTAGCACCAGCATAGCGCCGGAAGGGAAGGCTACGACCAAGGGGTTGCCGAGGACGTAACGGGTCGAGTCCCATTGCGGGGAGGGATAGGCGGCACAAGGGCCGGCGGGAGGCATCGAAGAAAGACGCTGGAGCCCCGGCGAGGAGGAAATCGATGAGCGCAGGTACTGAAACATCCGAGAGGTTCAGGACATCCAGGATGCCCAAGGCGAAGGAAAGCTGGGGAAGCGGCCCGGAGGCTCCGCAGCCTGCACCTTCTGAGACGCCGGTGAATAAGAGCGCGGCGGACCAGGCGGCCGAGACGGTCAAGCCGTCGGCACCTGGCGAGACGGGCACGACGCCGGGGACGAACTGGAAGTAGCCGCGAGGCCACGGGCCGAAGCTTCAGGGTGCGGTAATGAAGGGCCGGGATCTTTTGTCCGATGAAAATTCCGCGTCGCTATCCCTCGCAAACGACACGCGGATACAACGCAATGGTGATTCGTTCTTTGATTGGCCACAACGGATAGTCGATAGAACCCAAGACGCTTTAATGATGAGCAGTTCAGGCGCGGGGACAAAGACTACCCATGATGATGCCCAGCTCGTACAGCCCCCTGCTTGTTGTGTGTTCGTTTCTCGTCGCAATTCTGGCTTCCTACACAGCTTTAGAGATGGCCGGCCGCATCACTGCGGCGCAGCCGAGTGTCGCCAAGGCGTGGCTGCTTGGTGGCGCCTGCGCGATGGGCGTCGGCATCTGGTCGATGCACTTCGTGGGGATGCTGGCGTTTCGACTTCCGGTCCCGATCGGCTACGACCTGACGATCACGCTGTTGTCCCTGGGGATTGCGATCGCCTCGTCCGCCTTCGCCCTATGGCTCGTTTGCCAGGAGGAGCTCCCTCTGCGGCGGGTCGTCGGCGGAGCTCTGCTGATGGGCCCGGGCATCGCCGGGATGCACTACACCGGCATGGCCGCGATGCGGATGACTCCCGGAATCAAGTACGACCCGCTGCTGTTTTCGCTCTCCATCGTGATCGCGGTGGTCGCGTCGGGTGCGGCGTTGTGGATCGCCTTCCAGCTGCGTCAGCATGGGACGAGGGTGCGGGCCCGGCGCGCGGGCGCAGCGGTGGTGATGGGTGTGGCCATCGTCGGCATGCATTACACGGGTATGGCCGCGGCAAGATTCCCGATGGGAAGCAGCTGCGCGGCGATGCACTCCGGAGCGAGCAGCAACTGGATGGCGATGGTGATCGTGATTGCCACCCTGGCGGTGCTTGCGATCGCGCTGATCATCTCTGTGCTCGATCTGAGACTGGAGCTTCGCACGGCGGCGCTGTCGTCCTCGCTTGCGGAGGCCAACCAGGAGCTGACCTATCTGGCTCTGCACGACAGCCTGACCAAGCTGCCGAACCGGCTGCTGTTGGAGGATCGTCTGCACCAGTCGATCCTGGGTGCGGGGCGAGGAGCCAGCCGCATCGCGGTGATGTTCCTGGACCTGGACGGCTTCAAGGGTGTGAACGATGCCTTCGGGCATCACGTAGGCGACAACCTGCTGGTCGAGATCGCGGTGCGCATCAAGGCGTGCGTTCGAAGTGAAGATACGGTGGCGCGCATCGGGGGAGACGAGTTCGTGCTGGTCGCGAATATCTCCGAGCCCACGGGAGCCGCAGCGCTTGCCGACAAGCTGCTCCGCGTGATCCGCGAACCGGTGGAAAGCGACGGCCACGAGCTGCAGGTCTCCGCGAGCATCGGCATCGCCATGTATCCCGGAGACGGCGAGACGCAGCATGACGTGCTGACCAACGCGGATGCTGCGATGTACCACGCGAAGGCGCAGGGGCGGGACGTCTACTGCTTCTTCGAGAACTCGATGAACGTCAACGCGCATGATCAGTTGCAGCTTCTGCAGGACCTGCGGCATGCGCTCGCGCAGGGGGAGTTGGTGCTGCACTACCAGCCCAAGTTTCAGGCGCCCGCCGGGCCCGTTCTGGGGGCCGAAGCCCTGCTGCGCTGGAACCATCCGACGCGGGGCCTGATCTCGCCGGACCGCTTTATTCCGCTGGCCGAGAAGACGGGCCTGATCATTCCGATCGGCGAGTGGGTGCTGGATGAGGCCTGCCGGCAGATGCGCGAGTGGGTGGACGCCGGGCACGATGAGTGGACCATCGCAGTGAACCTCTCGCCGCTACAGTTCAGCCATGATCGCCTGGTGCGCATGGTGACCGAGACGCTGCTGCGCCACGGACTCGAGCCGCACTACCTGACGCTGGAGATCACCGAATCGACGGCGATGCGGGATGTCGAGTCGAGCCTCGCGATCCTCTCGGAGCTGCACGCGATGGGGGTAAGGATCTCCATCGACGACTTCGGCACGGGCTACTCCAGCCTGCTGTACCTGAAGCGGCTGCCGGCGACGGAGCTGAAGATCGACCGGGGTTTCATCCGCGACCTGACGCACGACACGGAAGACGCCGCCATCGTCTCAGCGATTGTGGCGCTGGGCCGTTCGCTAAAGCTGGGGATTGTCGCGGAGGGTGTCGAGACCTCAGAGCAGCAGGAGTTCCTGACCAAGCTGGGTTGCGATTCGCTGCAGGGATATCTTCTCGGCCGCCCGGTGCCGGCAGAAAAATTTGTGGAAGCGGACAAACTGCTGAGCCGTCCCTGACGCGGACGCACGCGATGACCGCGCGGCAAGAGGAGTGTGGTGGGCCCACCAGGACTCGAACCTGGAACCAAGGGATTATGAGTCCCCTGCTCTGACCATTGAGCTATAGGCCCCTCCACGCGATTCGCCCGAGGTGGGCGGCGGAGGTACGCCTACCAGTATGCCGTGTTTGCCTGGGGAAGCGCGAAACCGTCGGTTGCGGTCCTGTCGCGCTGGCAGATCCGTTGCGCTACTGGACGATGGTCTCGGAGGCGGAGCTGTGCAGATTCATCGTTCCGGTTGGAAGGAACGGTAACGCGAAGTTGAAGGCGTAGGTGACACTTACGTTCACCACGCAGCCGGGGCCGTTGGTTCCGAAGGCTGTACCGCAGGCGAGGCCCGTGGGGCCGGTTCCGGGCCAGGTGGTCGTTACGGTGAGCTTGTTCGACGAGATGCCCGTGACATCGAGTGCCTTCACAAATGTCGCCACGTCGGTGGACGTGGCGGTGCAGCCTCCGTTGATGGTGTTGGTGCAGCTGGCGCCGTTCCAGGTGGATCCGCGAACCATCGCGTAGCGGCTGGCGGAACTCGCCGCCGTAGCGAGGAAGTGGTCGATGTAGGCGAGCCGCGAGCAATCCACGATGCCAAAGAGCGCCATCAGGAACAGCGACATGCTGATCGCGATGTCGATGCTCGCATTGCCAGCGGTATCGGTGGCGAAGCAGATGCACGCGCGGACAGAACCGTGAATTGTTTGGGTCATGGATTTACTCCCAGGGGGCTGGCCCGTCAGTAAGCTGCACGCATCCGCGCTTTCCCGGAGAGAGGAAACGAGGCTGGCAGCGTGTTCACGAGGATGATGGGATAGTCGGTGGTCGAGGTGTCCACCTCGACGTAATGGACCACGTTGTGTCCGCAGACAGGGGTGGACGTGCAGTTGACTACCGGAGAGCTTCCGTCTGAGCACTCACAGCCAGTGCTGACGGCGACGTTGAGGTTGGAAACATCCGGCGCCCCGACCTGGGCAGCCGAGGCGATGCCGGTGGAATCTTCCGGGGCCTGCGAGCCATACACAGCTCCTGCCTGTGCGGCGTTGGAGACCTCGATGGCCACGTAGCAGACGCGGCCAATGTCGATGGCGCCGGCGAACAGGAGAACCAGCAGAGGCGATACGAGCGCCGTTTCGATCAGCGCGGACCCGCATTGATCGAGCCGAAGATGCTTCGCGAGAAGGGAAGCGCGGTGCCGGGTAGTCAGAGGGGGCGTCATGGTCATTGCACCAGCACCGCGCTATCGTCGCTCAGCGGCGAACCGCCGGGCAACGAGTTGTAATTCGCGTTGAAGACACTGCCGATGGTCGCGAGAAAGACGATGTCCTTGGCCACGAGGATGTTGTAATTGGCGACTCCATCGACGGCGTAGTTGACCGAAGCGGAAGGGAAGTAGAAGGCGCCTTCGAGCTTCGATCCCCAGGGTCCGCTGGCGAGGATGGTCGCGGGAGTGGTGTTGCTGGCATCCTGCCAGAAGAGGATGCCGGGATAACTTCCCGTCGTCGGCGCGGTGAGGTTGACGCTGCCAAGCAGTCCCAGCACGCTGGGTGCAAGGAAGGTAATTCCGCCGACCGGACCATAGTTATAGAAGGTCACACCGCTGCCTGAGACGGTCGAGAGCAGACTGATACTAAGTCCTCCGGCGGGCAGACCTAGTAATCCCGTGTTATTCGACTCGATGACGTACGTTCCGGGATTGAAAGTAACGTTGGCAAGGACTGCGATGTTGATACCGCCGCAGTACGTTCCAGGATTGAGCACCACGGGCCCATTGAGAGCCGTAAGCGTGAGCATGGAGCTGGAGCCGAAGTAAGGCGACCTCGTGCTGGTGCCGCAGGTTGTTGTTGAAGGCGGAGTGAGATACGCGAGCGGGTCGTTGGGCGTAGGCCTCGCCGCGTTCAGTTGGGGATGCGGCACGATGCCGCAGAGCAGGCCTGCATCGCCCCCTGTGACGCGGATGCGCGGCGCCGTGACCGTGAACGACAGCAGGCAGGTGAGGGCGTAGGGCGATGCCGACTCATCAATGATGGAGCACGCCGCCATCAGCGCGATATCGATGGTGACGGCGTTGTCGCCGCTGGGATCGAGTGCGTACACGCATCCGGCGGAGGTGCGTGCGGCTTCTGCCCGAGCGCCGACCTTGAAGTTCCCAAAGCCAAAGATGCGGGCAAAGTAGGTGGGCGTATAGGTGGTGACGACGGCCTCGACCGCGCGAGTGCTGCCGTAGTTCGGATCGCTGGCGCCCATCGCGCAGACAGGATCGTTGATGGTCAGCGAGAGGCCGGTGCTGGTGACGTTCGTGCAGTTGGTGTAGACGGTCGGCGTGCTGTAGCCGTTCTCAGTGATTGCGCTGCTGGCAGCGTCCTGCATCGCCTGGCAGTTCGGCAGGGAGCCACAGGTGCGAATCTCCATGGCCGCGGCGAGTGCCGCAGAGTCGGCTGCGGTCTGCAGCTGGCGCTTGACCTGCCACAGATGTCCCACATCGACGGCCATACCCAGAAAGCCCACGACCATCGACAGCGCAATGGCGCTGATGATGAGGGCCTGTCCGGTCTGGTCGCGGAGGAACCTGCGCACTGACATGCTCGATGCTGCCTTTCCCGCGGCTCCGGTGACCGAAGTAACTCGGCCGAAGGACCGCGTGAAGGATATCTAAGCACGCTGAGAAGTCATTTCCACGGCGGCGCGATAAGTAATCGCGCACGGTGATATCACGGGGAGATTCAAGAAATCCTGGCACGCAGGGAGTAAGTCCCGCCGCACGAATCGCATGCGCGGACCTAGACCTGCGACTCTGCTCACTGCCCGGAGGCGTGGCGATCGGGGGACTGAAGGGGCGCTTCAGTCCGCAGCCGGGGTTCCGGCGGCTGCTGGCGCTGCAGCGTGTCCTGCTCCGTGCGGCTGATCTTCTCAGCCACAGCGAGGCTGATGAAGTGATTCAGGGAGATGCCCTCGCGCCGTGCCTGCTCGGAGGCCTGAGTACGCGCATGGGGAGATAAACGAAGTGGAAAGCTCTGCCGACGCCGGTTCGTTGTCATGAAGTGCTTCGCAAACTTCGAAGCGGAGGATCTCGCCTGGATGGACTTCCTCCGAGGGAATGTTCCAGGTTCCTGCCGCGCTATCCGGACGACCCACCGCTTCGAACGAACTTCGGAGTCCGCCCACCGAGGTGAGCTGATGCACCAGCGACGCAGCCCCGATTGCTGCTCGCTTGTACCACGGTCTCCCGTGAACCGACGATCACCAGTACCGCAGAGATGCAGCGCTTTGGATACTAGTTGCCTTCAACGTTGCCTGAAGTTGAGGTGATATCACCCGTAATGTACAACACTTATTCCCCAATTGGGAAAAGGCTGTTTGTGATATCACCTCGTGTCACGAATTGGTGATCGACGTCACATCCAAACCAATAAAGACTGTGCTCGTCGGGCCCTCCTCGAGGTCGAGGTGAGGAGCACGGTAGGCTGCAACAACCCAGAGGAGTAGATCAGCCATGGAACAGAATTGCGTCCGCCACCAGTCTCTTCCGGTCCATCTTGGGCCATCCATGCAGCGTCAGGCAGCTGAAATTGCACAGCGCGCCGGCGTCTCGCTCAACTTCTTCATCAGCCAGGCCATCGAAGAAAAGCTATCGCGCGTAGATGCTGCGGGAGAGGCGGTTTTTCGTGATGTCCAGCCAGGCTTCCTTGATGTGCCGTGGGCGAGCAGGCTGAAAGGCTAGGCGGTTTGCGTCTGCGCGGCCCGCTATGCAAACCGCATTGCGGATATGGAGTGCGCTGGATGTGGGCGCGCCATCAGGACCAATCGTCCGACGCGGAGACGGCGACATTGCTATCGCGATGACCACGTCCGCACGAGCTGATGTGATATCACGAGCCCGGATTATCTGGATTGCACCATTGAGCGCTGCTGCGGCTTGCGCGTATTCTCCGGTGCATAGCCCCAGCAATACCGCTGGGAGTTGTAAGTGGTGGTGATATCGCTGGCTGCGTGGGGAGGTTCTTCGATCCTCCTGTGATAGCCAGCGTCGCGACAGAATACGGTCGTGCCCGCGAATGTTTCATTACGACAGGAGGCCCATGATGGATGTCACACTTCGCCGGAAGCAGAGCTTCCTCCTGCGTCTTCCTCCCACGCTGCGGGAGCAGGCCGCATCAATCGCGCAGGAGGAAGGTATCTCACTCAACCACTTCATCGGTCTTGCACTGGCGGAGAAGGTCAGCCGCATGCAGCAGAGGTCAGCAGATGGTCTCATGTCGCTTCGTTTGCCTTCGACACCTGCCACGACGCCGGGTGTAGCACTCCGCACGGGCACAGGCCGCCCCGCGACGCCTTACATGGTTCCGCGCGGCCAGGCAGGACCGCCGCGATAAAGCGAGGCGAGCGGACGAAATTTTCCTTGGGGGAAAGACAAAACGAGGGACGCCAGATGGCGTCCCTCGTCTCTTGTTGCGCTGTTCGTGCGTTGTGGCGTTTCCGCCAGGTGGTGCTTTGGTCTAGCGTCCCTTGGGTCCGAAGCCGAAGGTTGCCGAGAACATCACGCTGCGTCCAGGGAGGATGGTGATGGCGTCAGCTCCGGCGGCTGGCGCCTGAGAGATGTTCGCGTTGAATGGATCGGCGTAGCTGGTGCCGTTGGCGGTGATGGTATTCGCCTTGGCCTTGGTGGAGATGCTGTCGCCGGTGATGTTGTGTTCGTCGAAGATGTTGTTGAAGCTGAGGCGGAGCTTGGTGTTGTTGAAGTGGCTCGTTCCGCGGATGGTGTAGTTGAGGAAGAGGTTGGTGAGCGTGAAGGGCGAGATCGTGGCCTCGTTGTGGAAGCCGCCGTCGTCCAGGCGCTGGGTGCCAACGGTCTTGTTGAAGATGCCCGCGTCCCAACCGCTGTGCTGGTAGGTGAGGCCCTCGGTGAGGATGTCGGACGGGGTGCTCGCTACCCAGAGACCGCTGGGGGTCGGGGTGGTGATGGTCGGGGTGGTCGAGGTGCAGCCGGCCGCGGACGAGGTGCAGTAGGTGATGGCGCTGCCGGTGTACTTGGCGTCGTCGTAGCTGGCGTTGAGGTAGAGGCTGAGGCCGTGGGTGAGGGAGATGTTGCTCTCAGCCTCGACGCCCTGGGTGATCGAAGGCGGCGTGGGGTAGTAGACCGGCTCGCCGGTGTTGAGCGGGGTGAACGAAGAGTAGCCGCTGCCGAAGTGGATATTGAAGTAGCTCAGATCCAGCGTGACGCGCTTCAGCTTGAGCACCGTACCGGTCTGGTACGTGGTCGTCTTCTGCTGCTTGGGAAGCGTGGCGACGGGGGTCCCAGTCGAGGACTGGGTGAAGTCAAAGGTCGACGACGGGGGAGCGATGGTGCCGGTGGCGTACTGTGCGTACGCGGACCAGTTGTTGGTGATGCGGTAGTTGCCAGCGACCGAAGGCAGCGTGGCGAAGTAGCTTCCGCCGTTGGCGATGAAGCTGGCGGGGTTGTTGGTGCCGAGTCCGCCGATCTTACCGCCGTTGTCGGCATACTGCTTGGTGCCGATGGTGTAGTAGGAGAACTTGACGCCCGGTGTGATGAGGAGCTTCGAGGTGGGGTGGAACTCGTACTCGGCGAAGGGCTGGTAGGAGTCCTGGACGAAGGTTTCCTTGAAGTTCGGTAGCGCCTGGTCGGTCCAGTTCGTCAACGGGTCGGACGGGTACTGATGGCGGTTGGTGTTGGACCACGCGTACCACATGCCGGCGCGGAAGATACCGAGCTTCGATACCTGGCTCAGCTGCGAGGTTTCGCCATAGGTGCGGTAGCTGTTGTACTTGTCGACGCCGCATCCGCCAGCAGAGCAAAGGGCCGTGATCTTGACGCCGAGAGGAGCGTAGGTGGTGCCGATGAGCGCCGCGTTGTCGGTGATGGGAACAGCGTTGGAGTACTTCTCGGAGTTGTCGTAGTTGTAGGTGTAAGGCTTGAAGTCCAGGATGAAGCCGTGCGCCATTTCCTTGTGAACACCGACGTATTCGAAGTCCGTGGGCACATGGTAGTAGTTGTACTGGTAGTCCAGATAGAGCATCGGATCGGCGTTATTGGTCAGGTAAAAATTGATGCCTGAGCCGGCAAACGGAGCGTTGGTTCCGGTGCAGGTGTAGTTCGCCCCGGCGCCGTACATCTGGCAGCGGGTGGCGTTGAAGTTGGGGGTGTTGGCGTCGAGCCAGATGACGGCCGAGAAGCCGGTGATCGTGGTCTTGTCGGAGAGCTTGTACTGGACCTGGATGTCGCCGGCGTTGCGGGTCTGGAAGTTGTAGGTCTGGTAGCCGTCCGAGCCGAGGTGGTGGACGTCGATGTTCAGGTTGAACTTGTGGCCGGGGCCGAAGTTGCCCGAGTCATACTCGCCGTCATACAGCTTGGTGTTGAAGGAGCCGTAGGAGACGCTGCCGCGGACGTTCTCGATGGGAGAGAACGGCTTGGAGAGCAGGTTGATGGAGCCGCCGAAGGGAGCATAGCCGATGGTGGAAGCCGTGCCGGGCGAGCGGTCGAAGTCGATACCGCCGAGGAACTGCGACGGGAAGAATGCCCAGGAGTGGTGCGAAACGCTGTTGGTATCGGACCAGGGAATACCGTCGAACTTGATGTCGTAGTCACCATCGGGGAAGCCGCGGAAGTTGGTCTTGGACTGGCCGAGGCCGACGCCGTTGCCGTTGGTGGTGAAGGTGCCGGGAGCCATCTCGACGGCTTCGCCGTAGTCGGCGACGGGGGACATGAAGTTCTTGATCATGGTCCCGGTGATCTCGGTGCGGGCGGAGGTCTCGGAGAGGAGAGCGTCCATGGGCGCGAGGGCCGCAGCGACGGAGTGGGTCTGGTCGGCGTCGACGGTGATGTCGGTGGTCGCTTGCCCGATCGGGAGCGCCAGCATCAGGCTTGCGGGAGCGTGCACGGCAACCTGGTGAGCGACGCCGAAGCCAGTAGAGATCGCGTCGATATCGTAGGCGCCATCTGGCAGAGAAGCAAAGGAGAAGTGACCCTGGCTGTCGGCGGTGACCGAGACGGTCTTGCCGGTCCTCTCGTTCTTCGCGGTGACGGTCGCCTTGGGAATCACACCACCCTTGGAGTCGGTGATGGTGCCCTCAATGCCCGTAGCCTGAGCGAATGCCGAGCTCGCGCTGCACAAGCTCACTGCGAGCAGGGCAAAGCCTGCAAGCGATTGGTTGACCCGGCGCACGATGCGACGCAGGTCTTCTGAGTGTTCTCGAACGATCATCATTCTGGCGATTTCCTTCCCCTTGTAGGGCAGTGGTTCAAAGTGGTGCGGATGTTGACTCACGGGGCAGCAACCCGGGTCTATTTGTAACGGCGCTACGGCGTCTCATTGGCGCACAGGGGCCTGATCTCGTTCGCACGCCGGCATCCTTGAAGCGGACACTCTGCGGCGCGGACCGGGCCTTTGCAGGTCGTAGTTCGCCCAGATATCACCTGAGTGACCTAAGTGTGTCAGCGGAGTGAATGGATAGAGTGAGCAGACTGTGAATCCACGGTTAAAGGACTGTGAACAGCAAGTGCGGCTGTGGTTTTGTCAGGCTGACAGAGGCGGGTGCAGCGCAAAGAAATGTTGTGGCGTGGGTCACCGTTTGCGACGATTGCAAGGCGTGCTTTGGCTACGGTCGACAGAAGGCGCCGCAGGCGCGAATGAGAGCGAGGGCGATGCGGGATCCGTCCGAGGCGCTCGCCGGCGCTAGTGCCGGTTGGTGACTGTAAGTATCCGGACGGGCCGCGCTCTTCGAAGATGACGTTTCCGTAAGGGAATTGAAATCGTGCTGTAACTCCAGACTCACAGTTGGTCTATACAAGCTGCATAGCTTCCTCCTATCACCACTTTGAGGGAGACCCGCCTGTGCGCTCTGCACGCTTGCAATTCGCTGCGCTTTTCACGGCCAGCATTCTTCTTGTTTCTACACTTTCGGCCCAGACAGCCTCATCCGTGGCTGGATCCGTTGTCGACGGTAAGGGCGCGCTCGTCGCCCACGCGAAGATCGCACTCCACTCACCGGATAACAAGGTCACCCGCAACACCCTCTCGGATGAGGCGGGTCACTTTGCGCTGAGCAACGTGCCGGCTGGTAACTATATTCTCGACGCCGACGCGCCCGGGTTTGCGACCACGCACCAGGCAAGCGTGACTGTTGCGGGCGACAAGGCCACAGAACTCAGCGTGACCCTGCGCATCGGGAACCTGGAGCAGATGGTCGAAGTGCAGGCCGATGCGTCGAACTCTGTCGCTGCGCAGCTTGCTCCGATGGACGCGCGTCTGGATGCCCGATCGGCGCGTACCGAGATCACGTCGCACTTCATCGAGAACTACACGACGCCCACGGCTGACAACACGGAGATGATCTTCTTCGCGCCGGGCACGTTCTCGGTGAACCCCAACGGCAGCGGCCTGGGTGACTCGAAGAACTTCTTCCGCGGCTTCTCGGACGGCAACTACGACATCACCTTCGACGGCATCCCTTACGAGGACACGAACTCGCCGACGCATCATTCGTGGGCGTTCTTCCCGGCACCCTTCATCGGCAGTGTGGACTTCGATCGCTCGCCGGGCACCGCGTCGACGGTTGGACCGACGCCCTTCGGCGGCTCGATCAACATGCTGTCGAAGACGCTGCGCCAGAACCCGGACATCATCGGCTCGGTGAGCTATGGATCGTGGAACACGATTCTGACGGACGTGCAGGTGAACTCGGGCCCGCTGGGCGCGAACAAGAAGACGCACTTCCTTGCCGACTTCAACCACCTGACCTCGGATGGCTTTCAGACCTGGAACGCGCAGATGCGCTCGGCCGGCGACATCAAGGTGGAGTACCGCTTCAACGACGAGAAGATCCTGACGGGCTACAGCGGCGTTGGCTTGCTGGACACCAACACGCCGAACACCAAGGGCCCGACGCGTACCCAGTATCTGGCGCAGTACAACTACCTGCTGCAGAACACGGACAATACACGCTCCGATTATGCGGGCTATAACTACTACCACATCCCTTCGGACTTCGAGTATGTGGGCTTCATCATGCCGCTGGGCCATGGCTGGCATGTGGACACGAAGCAGTACACGTACAGCTACTACAACCAGCAGAACTATGCTTCGACGCCGAAGACGGGTGTGATCTCGTCGACCAACTGCCTGCCGGAGGGCACGCAGACCTGCGGCGTGGACAAGCTGAACAGCTATCGCAAGTACGGCGACATCACCACGGTGAGCCAGGTGTCGAAGTATGGCATCTTCCGGACGGGTCTCTGGTACGAGTGGGCGACGACCTCGCGCCATCAGATTCCGCAGGATCCGATCACGCTGAAGGACACGGTGCTGCCGAACTTCAACGAGTTCTTCCACACCAACAGCTACCAGCCGTTTGCCGAGTACGAGTGGCATCCGACGCTGAAGCTTACGGTTACCGGCGGAGCGAAGTTCTCGCGCTACACGTTCGATTTGAAGCAGCTCTCCGACAACGGCGGCGCCGTTGGTACGCTCCCGGCAGGGCAGACCGCGGTCTATCACTACGCCACGTTCAACACGGTTCTTCCTTCGGCGGACGTGAACTATCGCTTCCGTGAGAACTGGTCGGCCTACGCGCAGTTCGGCACCGGCAGCCTCATTCCTCCGTCGAGCGTGTTCGATGTGCCGAACGTAGTGAGTGGTGTGCTCGTGAACCCGGTGACGGTGCTCCCGAAGCAGACGAAGGCCTACACGTATCAGACGGGCTCGGTGCTGAAGCTTCGCCGCCTGACCCTCGACGGCGACTTTTACTACGTGCTGTTCGGTAACGGCTACACGGCTTCGCCGGACCCCACGGCTGCCGGCGCGAACGAGTACCAGAGCTCGGGCAACTCGACGACGAAGGGCTTCGAGGGCGAAGCGAACATCTCCCTCACGCACGGCTTTCTTCTCTATACCAACGGCACGGTCGGCTCGGCGCGCTATACGAGCCAGACGATCCTCACCGGTACTTCGACGGGCAACAAGTACTACATCAATCCCAACAACGGCGCGGCTGTCGCCAGCACACCGGCGAACACGGAGACGTGGGGACTGACGTATAACTCGCATGGCTTCGACTTCGGCTGGCTCACGAAGCGCATCGGACCGATGTGGAACGACAACAAGGCGACGGTCAAGCTGAACTACACCGATGGCACGGTCTCGGGCAGCACGAGCATTACCGCCAGCCAGGTGATTCCCATCGATCCGTTCACGCTCTCCAATCTGTTCCTGAACTACAACGTCCGTCAGCTCCCGTACTTCGGAGAGTCAAAGCTGCGCTTGAGCTTCAACAACCTGTTCAATGCTCAGGGCATCACCGGGCTCACTGCCGCAACGGCCGGGACCACGTTCACTCCCAACGCTGGCGACACGCTCACGCTGCTTCCGGGCCGCAGCATCACTGTCTCCTTTCAGGTGGGCCTTACTCGCCACAAGGAATAACTTTCCTGTGGCTCAGCCTGGGCAGGCCGGTAACTTCCGGCCTGCCCGTTCCTATCCTCGTCATCCGTGAGAGCGTCCCATGCGATCGTTGGTTTTTCTCCTCATCCTTACTTCCGTTGCCGGTGCGCAACAGTCTCCTACCGCGAAGGCGCCGCGGACCAGCCCATGGTTCAAAGCGCAAACCATCGACTTCGTCGCGCTGACTCCTGCTCCGCCGGCGCCGGGCTCGGAGCTCGATAGGCAGGACATGAAGGAAGTTCTGCTCGAACAGCGCACCCGCACAGCGGCGCAGATCCAGCAGGCACAGGCGGACGATAAGGAAGAAGACATGTTCGCGTTTGCGACTGTCCTCGGTCCGAAGTTCAGTGCAGCGGAGCTGCCGCTGACGGCGGCGTTTTCGCAGCACCTCCGCGATGCCTCTGCGGTGATCAACAATCCGATGAAGGTGTACTACGGGCGGCCACGTCCGTTTGTTACTTCTGCGGAGGTTCATCCCGTGTGCGAGAAGACCGCCAGCAACTCTTATCCAAGCGGGCACAGCATGGTGGGCACGCTGGAGGCGCTTGCCCTCACGCAGATTGTTCCTGAGCGGTCGCCCGAGATCCTTCACCGGTTGGACCAGTACACGCAGAACCGCGTGGTGTGCGGGGTTCACTATCCAAGTGATGTCGCGGCGTCACGGCTGATCGCCACGTCGCTGTATGGTCTGATTGCGGCATCGCCCGACTTCCAGAGAGAGCTCGCGGGGGCGAAGGCAGAGGTCAGGAGCCACCTGGGGCTGGTGGCGGCTCCTGTCCGTGCTGCCGCTCTCCCCTAGTAGCGCGTCAACTCATGCGGTGCGGGCCAGGTGAGGGTTCCATCGGAGCGCAGGGCGTACATGAAGATTTCCTTCTTGTCGTTCACGTTGACCGCGACGATGACGCCGGTGCCGAAGGTGCCGCTGCCGTCGGTGGCGGAAGCGTCGACGTGATGGCTCGTGATGGGGGCTTCGATGGGGCTGTGGGTGGTCCAGTCCTCGGTGAAGCGGGCGAGGGGATAGTCCTTGTACTTATCCGCGTGCGAGGCCCAGTCGGCATCGTTGTTATAGATGCCGTAGGCCTTCGCGTAGTCCTTGGCTTCGATCGCGTTGAGGAACTTGTCGACCTTGCGCTGGGAGGGGTAGTTGGAGAAGAGCCAGCCGTGCCCGGTGACGTAGCCCACGAAGGTGAGCACGATGAGCAGCACGATGGACGCGGCGATGGCGATGAGGATGTTCCGGTTCTGCTTCTCTTTCGCGGGGTTAAACGCGGGGGCGTTCATCAGGCTGCTCATGGAGGTCTTCCTTCGTTCGTCGATGTCGTGGCCCTTCGCGCAGGCGGCGAAAGGGTGTTCGCAGATTATTAGACACCGGAGAGCGGGAAAACGGATGCGTGAGACGGCGACCTTCGGTCGTTAGCCACCTTTGGTGGGTAGCGGGGTCGCCGTTAGCCGCTTCGCGGTTAGCTGCGACGGCGAGGTCGGTCGTCGTGCAGGGCGAAGGCGTTTTCGTAGTGCTCGCACTCGGGCTGGTCGCCGAGGAGGTAGACGGCGATGACGTCGAAGCGGACGCGGAGCTGCTCGCGTTCAGTCTCGGGATACTGGCGGAGGTAGGCGCGGGCGACGCGGCGGAGGATGCGCTGCTTGGCCGGATCGACCTGGGACTGGGCGGGATAGAAGTCGCGGCGGGTGCGGGCCTTGACCTCGAAGACGACGAGAGTGGGGTGCGGGGATTCGGGCGAGGCGGGGAGCCAGGCGACGAGATCGAGGTCCCCGGGACCCCGGGGAGCGCGCCAGCGGCGGGCGGTGATCTGCCAGCCCCGCTCGCGGAGCCAGAAGAAGGCGGCATCCTCGCCGCGTTCGCCGGTGAGGAGGTGCTCGGGTTTGGGGCGCTTGCATAAGCGGAGGGCGCGAGCGGCGAGACGGTCGTCGGCGAGGCGGCGCAGGCGGGTGTAGAGGCGGGCTTCGAGGGTGAGGAAGCCATTGCGGCGTGTGGATGAGAGGTTCACTTGGACCACCGACCGCCGAACGCCAGCGCCGTAAGAAAGATGCGCGAGTCTTCCTCATCGCGGACGTTATTCCACGTGCGGAAGAGATCTTCCGCTTCCTTAACCCGTGCGAGAGCGATCTGGCGATCCAGAGGAAACTGGAGATCGTAGTCGGCTCTATGGCGCGCTTCCTGGAGCTGAAGAAAGTTCTTAGCGACCCGGTTCAGTTCGGGAGAGACGCCGCCTGGAAGGAGATCGCGAAGCTGATCGGGCAACTGCGGCTTTACGAACCAGTCGCACACCTTTTTCATCTCTCTGTGCTCGAAGGCTCGGCTGACGCGGGCGGTAAGAGTCGGCGGAGCCGTGGGCAGAAGCCGTCCGACGGCTTCCGCGATGAGCAGATGGAAGACCGCATAGTATCCCGCAGAGATGGCGCGGCGAAGGTTCGCCTGGAGCGGAACCGCGATGGGGCGGCTGGAGCTATCCGCTGTGGCCAACATTCGCGCCTGTAGCAACAACTCTTCGTGCAGGGGCATAGATTGGGTGACGACGATTACGCGACGACGAAGTCTACATATTCAAACAATGGCAGATCCAGCCGATCCAGAGCCCGGAGAGTGTCATCAATGAGATCGGACAGCTGCTTCGCCCGATCTTCGTCGGAGAGGTGGATGGGTGCGACGGCGTAGATGATGAACCAGGACGGCTCACCGAAGCTGTTTTCTCTGAGCTCCACCGCTTGGAGGGCAACGCCTTCCGGCAGAGAGAGCGAAGCCAGCGCTTCACGAATCGCCTCCTGCTGCGGCGTGATCTGGGCGAGAGCAGCCATGCGGTCACTATACTCCGCGTCTGGGGGAATGCACAGACGGGCTACGGTATACTTGATCGTGCCCACCAAGCACCAACCAAACTCACAATTAAAGAGGTCGCCGCAATGTCAGCAAAGTACATCTTTGTAACGGGCGGAGTTGTGTCTTCCCTCGGCAAGGGCCTGGCTGCGGCCTCGATCGGCTGTTTGCTGGAAGCGCGTGGACTCCGCGTGAACATGATGAAGTTTGACCCGTATCTGAACGTGGATCCGGGCACGATGAGCCCGTTCCAGCATGGCGAGGTCTTTGTGACCGACGACGGTGCGGAGACGGACCTGGACCTGGGGCACTACGAGCGGTTCACGCACGCCAAGCTGTCGCGGGACAACAACCTGACGACGGGCAGGATCTACGAGCAGATCATCACCAAGGAGCGCCGGGGCGACTACCTGGGCAAGACGGTGCAGGTGATTCCGCACGTCACGAATGAGATCAAGAACGCGGCGCGCAAGGTGGCGGCGTCGGGCGATGTGGATGTGGTGCTGGTGGAGATCGGCGGCACGGTGGGCGATATCGAGTCGCTGCCGTTCCTGGAGGCGATCCGCCAGATGCGGCAGGAGCTGGGCCGTGACAACACGTGCTTCGTGCACACGACGCTGATTCCGTGGATTGCGGCGGCGCAGGAGTTGAAGACCAAGCCGACGCAGCACTCGGTGAAGGAGATGCTGTCGATCGGCATCCAGCCGGACATTCTGTTGTGCCGTGCCGATCGCGAAGTCCCGCGCGATATGCGGGAGAAGATCTCGGCATTCTGCAACGTGGAGCAGGCGGCGGTGATCATCGCGCGCGATGTGCCGAGCATTTACGAGGTGCCGTTGAACTTTGCGGCGCAGGGCGTGGACGAGCTGGTGCTCAAGTATCTGCGCATCGACGCGAAGCCGGCGGACCTGAGCAAGTGGCAGGACATCGTGCATCGCGCCTACAACCCGCAGGACGAGGTTGTGATCGGCATCGTGGGCAAGTACGTGGAGTATGAGGATTCGTACAAGAGCCTGAAGGAGTCGCTGGTGCATGGCGCGCTGGCGGAGAACCTGAAGCTGCGCGTGGTTTGGGTGGAGGCCGAGGGGCTGGAAGGCGATGGTCCCGAGGACACGAGCTTTCACTCGCAGCTGGAGGGCTTCGACGGCATTCTGGTGCCGGGCGGCTTCGGCAAGCGCGGCATCGAAGGCATGCTGAAGGCGATTCGTTATGCGCGTGAGCAGAAGGTGCCGTACTTCGGGATTTGTTTGGGCATGCAGACGGCGTGCATCGAGTACGCGCGCAACGTGTGCGGGTTGGGCAAGGCGAACTCGGGCGAGTTCGATCCAGCGACGCCGCACCGGATCATCTACAAGCTGCGCGAGCTGACGGGCGTGGAAGAGATGGGCGGAACGATGCGTTTGGGTGCGTGGGATTGCGTGCTGGAGCCGGGATCGCTGGCGGCGCAGGCCTACGGGACGACGCAGATCAGCGAGCGCCATCGGCACCGGTATGAGTTCAACCGCGAGTACGAGGCGGTGCTGGTGGGCGGCGGACTGAAGCTGACGGGCACGACGCCGGATGCGACCTACGTGGAGATCGTGGAGATCCCCGGGCACCCGTTCTTCCTGGGCTGCCAGTTCCATCCTGAGTTCAAGTCGAAACCGCTGGAGCCGCACCCGCTGTTCCGCAGCTTTGTGAAGGCCAGCTATGCGAATCGCGGGCTGAAGAAGGCGGAGGACGTGGTGAAGGCGGAGGTCAGGGCGTAAGCAGGCACGCGCCCTGCACTCTCGCGGCCAGAGCGCGGTCGTAAGTGACAAGCTGAAGACCGCCGGCGTTTGCGAATGCCGCAAGATAGTCATCTGCCCAACGCTTTGGCGAAACTTCGTTGCGATTGGACTGATTCCTGAACGCAATGGAAAGGCCTTCTGGTTCCGGATGAAGTTCGATGCGTGGGTCCAGCATTAGAAAGTCGAAGGATAGCCAGGCGCTTCGCTGCGTCATCACGTCGTCACCCATTACCTGGCTGGTGGTGAGCAGGCGCAGCAGAGAGAGCTGAGTGAGGCGGCAGAAGAATATGCGCTCGCTGGAAGCGACGGACTGCAACCATTTCGCCGTGGATGTGTGACTGGCGTGTCCGCTCGTGCTCAGCGAGAACCATACGTTTGCGTCAGGAAGGATCAAGGAAATCGAACTCCGCGACCTGCTCCGATGTGATGGAATTCGGGTGCTTCGACTTAATCAGCGGGAAGCGTTTTGCGAGTTCTTCCGGTGTGGCAGGAATTCCCGCGAGCTTACGTAGCTGATCTGCGACAACTTGATCGACGGGAACCTCTTGGGCGGCAGCGAGAGCCCGAAGAGTTTCGTATGTTGCTTCCGGGATGTCGATGGTCACCCGCATGCGTTCATCGTAGTGCAGAAGGCCGAGCGACGCTACCTGGAGTGTCAACCTGCTGGCTGCCAGTTCCACCCAGAGTTCAAGTCGAAGCCGCTGGAGCCGCACCCGTTGTTCCGCAACTTCGTGAAGGCCAGCTACGCGAATCGTGGGCTGAAGAAGGCCGAGGATGTGGTGAAGGCGGAGGTCAGGGCGTAAAGATCCGGTTGGCAAGATCCGGAGCAAGCAGGCGAAAGTGGCGCGCGTTCCAAGAGTAGATGCGCGTCGCTTTTACCTTCCGGGCGCACTCGATCAGGAGCGCGTCGAAGATAATCCCGCCAATCAATCCTGACGCAGCCGTGTGCTCGATCACAGAGGCATACTCTCGATCAGTCAGGCTGACGATCTTGACCCTCTCGCGAACCTGGGACATGACCTGCATGACTGCGGGGATTGGCAGCCGCAAGGGCTTAGGCATCCCCGACAGGCTTGAGTAGGTTTCTGCGAGGGAATGAGAGCCACATGCTGTGTTGGTACGAGTGGCTGCTCGAAGCAATTCGGCGCTGTTCTCGTAGTGGATGTGTGAACTCTGCGCAGCCGCGATGAGGATAGACGTATCCAGGAAGATCATGGCTCGAGGCTCTCGCCGGAGACGAATCGCATGCGACGTTCGCGCAGCTCGTCCATCCACCGCTGGACTTCGTCGGTCGTGATCGGAACGCCAGCGTCATAGACCCAGAGGCCGCGGTCATTCCAGAGGCCCTTCGGCTGTCGCTTGGCGCGGAGCACAACGGCATCCTCCTGTACCTCTAACTCAACTTGCGTGCCGGCGTTGAGCCCAAGGGCGTCGCGGACCTTCTTGGGGACCACGATACGTCCGGCCTTGTCGATCTCTACCGTGGCATTCATGAATACCATTTTACCATTTCAAAATGGCATTTCGGCCGGTTGGCTGTAGAGTAGTTCGTGATGACGATGCAATACGACTACCGGGATGGGCAGCGGCGGGGCGGCGGGGCGTTTTTTGGTGTGCTGCTCTCTATTGCTTTGGGCGCTCTGGCATTGGGTGTTTTTGTTCACCATGCGCGGTCGGGGCTGGCGGGGCGGCTGGTCTCGATGATTACGGGCCGGCCGATGACGATTGTGACGGCGCCGGATGTGATCGACAAGATTGAGCGTCTGAGCCGGCTGGAGACCGTCGTCTACTCGATGGATACGGTCGTCGAAGGTAACGAGTCGAACCCGGTGCTGCCGGATGCGCTGGCCGGCGACAAGCTGCTGATGATCGTGCATGGGCAGACGATTGCGGGCGTGGACCTGAGCCAGCTGAAGCCGGAGAGCGTGCAGATTACCGAGGGCAAGGACGGGCGGACGATCCACCTGACGCTGCCGGCGTCGCAGGTGTTCCTGACGACGCTGGATAACGGCAAGACGCGTGTCTACCAGCGCGATACAGGACTGCTGGTGAAGGCGGACCCGAACCTGGAGACGTCGGTGCGGCAGAAGGCGCAGGGCGAGTTGCAGCAGGCGGCGCTGACGGACGGGATTCTGGATGCGGCGTCAAAGAACGCCCGAGCAACCGTGACGGCGATGCTCGAGGGTCTGGGATTCGCGCATGTGGACGTGAAGTAGCGGCGTGGCCCGCGGGCTGGTGTCGTCGTTCTGCGACATCCTCACCTCCGCCGCCTGGTTGGTGGATGTATCCTAGAAGGGCCCTATTTTGCGTGCTGTCATGCACTTGCCCGCGTCACCCCCTGAGGGGAAAGCCCGGCAGACAGCGCATCGAGGCCCATGAGGGCTGCGGCGCGTCTGAAGATAATTCCGGGGCTGGCGCGACTGCGCGGCGAAGGCTTGCGTCTCATGGAAGAAGTCAGAGGAATCATGAGTCCAGGGCTCGCTGTTCACGAAATCGCAGATCCCGTCCCCGATACGGCCCCGACCTCCACCGGAGATCTTGCGGGAGACCTGCAGCCGAAGCCGCTGACAGCTGCCACCGAGGCGCGACGTCAACCGATGCCGGGACTTACGGGTATCCGGACCTGTCTCGCGCTGACGATTCTGCTGTTTCACTTCACGCCGTCGGGGCTTCGCTGGGAGGCGCACCCGTGGGTGTCGCTCTATCCGATCGTGGACATCGGATATGTGTTTGTCAGCTTCTTCTTCCTGATTTCGGGGTTCATCCTCTCCTACAACTACGCCTTCCGGGACAAGCCTGTGAATCCGGTCGACTTCTGGATGGCGAGGATGTCGCGGTTGTATCCGATCTACCTGCTGACGATGCTGGTGTCGATTCCGTTCCTCCTCAACGAATGGCATGTTCGCTCGCACCATCAGTTCTGGGAGGGCGCGATTGCGACCCCCCTGCTGATGCAGGGCTGGTTTCCGGACCTCGCGACCTTCTGGATGACGGTGACGTGGACGCTGTCGTGCGAGGTGATGCTGTACCTCGCATTCCCCTGGCTGGTGCGGCTGAAGTGGCCGCGCAGCCTGCCGACGTTGCTGCTGATGTTCTTCGGCTTCTGGGCGGTAGGGCTCGTTCCGCATTCGATCTACATCGTGCGCAACCCGGACCACCTGGCGGGCATGGCCGACCGGTACTCGGGCGGCTACTGGCTCAATACGTTGAAGTACACACCGCTGCCGTATGTGTGCACGTTCTTCGCCGGCCTCACGCTGGGACACATCCACGAGCAGTGGAAGAACCACGCACGGTGGCCGCTATCCAGCCGCAGCCGCACGATCGTCGGGATCGTTGGCTTCGGCGCGGCGTACGTCATTGTGTATCACCTGGTCACGCGCATGCCCTACATCCTGGTGCACGGCGGGCTGCTGACGCCGGTGTTCGCGCTGATCATCCTCAGCTTGTCCGGGCCGGGGCTGTGGCAGAGGATCTTCGGGATTCCGCCGCTGCTGGTGATTGGCACTTCGACCTACGCGCTGTACCTGCTGCACTTCAACGGCATGCTGCTGCTGCAGCAGCACCACGTGATGGAAGCGCTGCACCTGAAGCGCTTCGATCCGTGGATCAGCTACGTGCTGGTGGTGTGCGTGGCGGTGGCTGCACGCAAGTGGGTGGAGCATCCGGCGCAGGTTTGGATCAAGGATTGGTGGAAGGCGAAGCGGGCGGCGCAGAAGGAACGGGCAGCTGCGGAGTCTGCGTAACTCGCGACCTGGTATTCCTTCGAACTCTTGTAGGATGGGCGGCAGTTACCCAATGCCCTGCATGGAGATATCGAAGTGGGCGAGCTTTGGAAGCGCACGTTTGAGATATGCCGCAGGCATCCTGCGGTTTGGGTGCCGGTCGTCATTGCCTCCGTGTTGGAGGACCTTCTTCTCTTTGCACGATTGAGCTTCATGCGAGACGGGTTACGCTGGCTCGCGTTCCAGAACGCGGGGGAGCGTTCCGTCCTGACGGGAAATCATGGATCAATGCTCACAGTGCTGGCGACGCCATTCGGGCTGACGCTTGTCGGGGGATTGGTTGGATTCCTGCTGCGATCCGCCAGTGTTCTCTGCACGGTTGTGGCGTGCGTCGCCACGGCCCAGGCGGTTTGGAAGCTCGATCGCGCGGATGTTTCAACAGACCTTCCACGAGGTTGGAACCTCAAGCGGATCCTGGGACTTACCGGAGTTCAGGTGCTGGCTTTCGTCCTCCTCCCGCTATTGTTGGTGATGGTACTGTACGGTCTCATGCCGAGTCTGAAGGGCGGCATGTTCGCCTTTGTTACCTACGCAGTGGCTCTCGCGCTGGAGGGCTTGCTGGCACCACTCTGGTTATGGATGCTTTCGGATCAGTCCCTCGGTGCGCCGGAGAAGCTGGCGTCGCGGGTTGTCGCTGTGGCGGCGTCGCTCGTCGTCTTCGCGATCGTTCGGGCGCAGTACACCATCGGATGGAGCTTCCCGGGAGATGTTTCGTCGCATTTGTGGACGTCGATGGCAAGAACGATTGTGAATGATCTGCCGCAGGTTCCTGAGTTTGTCGCCTTCGCTCTGCTGGTTGTGCCGAGGAGGGTGCGCGTGAAGGAGCTGGAGATGCTGCAGATGGGTGAGCTTCCCGCCGCCGGCCCGGTATCATGAGGAGTGGAGCGAATGCTCCTGAAGTTTGGGGGCGAAGGCTCCGGGAGTTGGAACGCACACATGGCAACGCAACCTGTATCGATGGGACGCTATTGGGCTGACGCCTCAGACCTTTTCTTCCGTCGCCCTTTGCTGTGGGTGCCGGTGCTGGTGGCGGACCTGATTGGCTCGCTGCTGAACATTGGGCAGGGTGCATTGATGCACGCCATCGCGATGCACCGTATGCAGTTCCACTCGGCGCTCGGCGGCACGGTTGCGACCAAGGGGCTGACGATGCAGGCCGCGCAGCAGCTCTACATCTATGCGATTGCGCTGGGCTGGACGACGAACTTCGTGCGCATCCTGCTGTACGTCTCGGCGTTTGTGCTGACCGCTGGGCTGGTGTGGACCGCTGGCCGCAGGAACAGCTGGAACGGTGCTGTGGCGGCACTGAGCGCACGCGTCAACGGTGCGACACTGCTGGCTCTGCGAGCGCTGGCGTTGTATGCGGCCGCGGCCGTCGGCAACACCTACCTGACGCGCTACTTGTTGGTCGCGAACCCCGCGCTGCTGCACAGCATCTGGTTCCGCCTGGGCCTCGCGGCAGTGGTCGTGGCGCTGCAGGTGGGAGTGCTTTCGAATGCCGCGTTGAAGGTGCTGACGGAGAAGACTCCGACGGAGCATGGAGCGCGGAGCGCCCGCCTGATGGCGCTGGTTCTGGGATTTGTGGCGCTGGCGATGGGCTTCTTCATCGGCCAGAGCTCGGCGATTGTGCGCAGCGCTACGGAAGAGAAGCGGCTTGTGCTCGAGGTACTCGCGTCTCTGCTGACGGCGGTCCCTTACATCCTCATGTTCCTGGGCTACGCAGTGATTGCGGCAACGGAGCGCAGCGAGAGCGTGGACGGCGAGATCATCGCGGCAGAGTAACTGCGATCAGCGGAATGGGCTCAGGCAGCGACGTCCGGGCCCATCTGGCGGGAGGCGAGCCAACCTCCGGCAAGTACAGCGAACGGCGGCACGATCGCCATTGCGAGCTGATACGTGTAGGACTGCGAGAGCGAAGGCTTCATGAGCATCACGAGGCTTAGGAAGGCCACGATCATGGCGAGCGCCAGCGCGTGGTGCAACGGCTTATAACGGCTCAGCCTTGCGGCGATCCAGCCGCCAGCGACAGCGGCCAGCAGCGAATAGGTCGCGTTGATCACGAGGTAGCCAGGCGTGGGATGGCCCGACTTGAGGTGCATCGCTTGCATAGCAAGGAGCGTGCAGACGATGACCAGGGCGACCATAGCGACGAAGCCGGCCAGCACGGCCAGGACGCTCCGGAGGGCTTGGGGGATCGCGGCGAGCATACGAGGGAAATGATAGCGCGGGGTTGACGCGAGATTCAGGCGAGGACGCCGTCAGATTGATAGCGGCCGTGGGAATGGCCGGCAGTCCTGAGCCCGGGTCCGAGAGTCCGTACCCGGGGCACCCGGATCCTTGCTGCTCTGGTGTCTAGGCAGTGACGAGCGTACCGAGCTTTTCGCCGTGGACGACGCGCTGGATGTTCCCCTTCTCGCGCATCGAGAAGATGATCATCGGGAGGTTGTTGTCCTTGCACAGCGAGACGGCGGTGGTGTCCATGACGCGGAGGCCGAGCTTGATGATCTCCATGTAGGTGATCGTCTGGAACTTCTCGGCGGTGGGGTCTTTCTTGGGGTCGGCGGTGTAGATGCCGTCGACGCTGGTGGCCTTCAGCAGGACGTCGGCGCCGATCTCCATCGCGCGCAGGCTGGCGGCCGTGTCGGTGGAGAAGTACGGGTTACCGGTGCCGGCGGCGAAGATGACGATGCGGCCCTTTTCGAGGTGGCGGATGGCGCGGCGGCGGATGTACGGCTCGGCGACCTGGTGCATCGCGATGGCGCTCATGACCCGGCAGTAGACGCCGGTCTTCTCGATGGCGTCCTGCAGGGCGACGGCGTTGATGACCGTGGAGAGCATGCCCATGTGGTCGGCGGCGACGCGGTCCATGTGCTGCGCCTGCTCGGCGACGCCGCGGAAGAAGTTTCCTCCACCGACGACGATGGCTACCTCGCAACCGCTGCGCGCGACGTCAACGATCTCCTCGGCGATGGCATTGATGAAGACTGCGTCGACACCGAAGCCGCGACCGGCGGCCAGTGCTTCCCCTGAGATCTTGAGCAAAACGCGCTTGTACATGTCAGGTTCAAGTGTACAGGGAGGGCTTCCGGGATCGCCGCAAGCCGGATGGGGAGCGCCATACGGATTGTGCCGGGCGTTGCGCTGACCGACAATGGTCTCCGCCCTCCAGGAAACAACAATGTGGCAAGGAGAAGCATGAGCAGAGCGGGTCGCGCAGTGGTTTTCCCTATGGGGACCAGCAGATTGCGTCTGTTCTGGATGCTTTCGCTGGCGTTCGTCTCGCTGCCGCTCGCCACGAGCTGCGCCCCAGCCGCCGCGCAGCGTGCCGGGGACTTTGCCGTGATTGGGCCCGGCGGTGGTGGAGCAATGTTTCACCCCACGATCAGCCCCATCGACCCGCAGACGGTGCTGGTGGGCTGCGATATGAGCGGGTCATACATCACCCACGACGGTGGCCTCCACTGGAGGATGTTCAACCTGCTGGGAGCTGCGCGAGACTTTGCCTTCGATCCGTTGGACCGCAAGGTGATGTACGCGCTGACTGTCGGCTTGTGGCGTTCGGTGGACGAGGGAGCGACGTGGGAGCTGGTGCTCCCATCGCCCAAGCAGATCGTTGGGGTCGACGACAGCTCGGACGACGCTGACATCAATCTTCGCTCTCCGGCGCCGCCCGGCAGTCAGGGACCTCCGGGCGTGGCTGCGATTGCGGTCGACCCGCGAGATGGCCGCCTGTGGGCTGCTACCGAGGGAGTTCCGGAGCTGCTGTGGAGCTCGGCTGACCACGGGACGCACTGGCGTGAGGAGAAGATGCTGCCAGCCAAGGTGGAACGGCTTCTCGTGGCCGCGGACGGGGTCTGGCTGGCCGGCCCAAAGGGCTTCTGGCGCCTCTCAGACAAGAAGATCTTCGCTCCCAGCGTGAGCCCGACGGACTACTGGTCGAGCGTGGCGCTGGATGGGCCCGACAAAGCTGCCGCGGGGCCAGTCACGCTGATGGGCGTCCACGACGATGTGTTGTACGTGGTGAACGCGAGCAAGGACGGGCCCACGCAATGGCACAAGGCGGAGCTGCCGGGGACCGATGCCAAGGTCGCGCTGGCCGCAGGAGGGCACGACGGGAAGACGATCTTCGCTGCGTTCTCCGATCTGAAGGACGCCGGGCAGACGTGGGACGGTATCGCACGGAGTCAGGACGGCGGACAGACCTGGACCCTGGTGTGGAAGGACTCCGGTCCGGGTGCGGACAACGTGCAGGATGCGTGGATCACGCCGTTCCTGGGCAGTATGTGGGGCGGTGTGCCGCATGGAATCGCTGTGGCTCCGGGGAAGCACGGAACGGTGTACTCCACCGACGATGGGCGGGCGATGAAGTCCACCGACGGCGGCGACCACTGGGAGGCGGTGTACTCGCATTCAGGGCCGGACGGTGGCGCAGTAACGAACGGGCTCGACGTGTTGAACAACTACGTTGTGTCTTTCGACCCGTTTAATCCGCGAAGGATATTTGTCGGTTACACCGACATCGGCCTCTTCCGGAGTGAGGATGGCGGGGAGTCGTGGTGGGCTTCGCGGCAAGGGGTTCCGTTCGCCCTGGCCAACACGGCGTACGATGTCGTCTTCGATCCCGCAGTGCGCAACAAGATGTGGGTGGCCTACAGCGACCAGCACGATCTTCCGTCGCCGAGGGTGTGGCGCAACAGGCCGGTGACGCACTTTCGCGGTGCGGTGTATCTGAGCGTGAACGGTGGAAGATCGTGGACGAACACCTTCGCAGGAGTGCCTCCCGGAGCGGTGACGAGCCTGGTGCTCGATCCGAAGAGTCCGGTAGGCCAACGCACGCTGTATGCGTCCGTGCTGGGGCGCGGAGTGGCCAAGTCCGTGGACGACGGCAAGAGCTGGAAGCTGATGAATCAAGGGATCGCCGACGAGTATCCGCGGACCTATCGCATCGTACTGGCGCCGGATGGATCGCTGTTCGTCACGGTTCCACGGAAGACGAGCGCGAACCTCTCAGGACCGGACACCGACGGGCAGATGTATCACTCGGTCGACGGCGCGCAGAGCTGGCATCGCGTAGAGCTTCCGCACGGGGTCAACGATCCTTACGAGGTGCTGGTCGATCCGCGCGACGCAACACGGCTGTACCTTGCAGCATGGCCGCGGCCGGTAGGGAACAAAGGCAGCAATGGAGGCATTTTTCTCTCGACAGACTCGGGCGCGCACTGGCGATTGATCTTCGATCGCAATCAGCACATCTTCTCGGTGACGTGCAATCCGGAGAACCCGGATGAGCTGTATGCGACGGGCTATGAGTCCTCGGCGTGGATCTCCAGCGACAAGGGCGAGCACTGGCGGCGGATGGAAGGCTACAACTTCCTCTGGGGGCATCGCGTGACCGCGGACCCGGTGCGCCCGGGCTGGGTGTACATCAACACCTTTGGCGGCGGCGTGTGGCATGGACGCACGGATGGCAAAGCGGGGGTGGAGGATATTGCCACGCCGGTGCTGCAGCCCGTGGGGACGGGAAAGTGAGCGGGCAGTTGAGGGTCCAGGGCTCAGGGCCCAGACTGCGATTGTGGTCTGACATCGCATCGCAGTCTGGACCCTGTGCCCTAACCCTGGGCCCTCGTCTTCTTAGCCGTTCTGGCCGGAATCGCCACGCAGCGTGCGGTAGCTCGCGTTGCCGTGCGACCAGACGAGCAGCAGCAGGTCACGGTTATCGGTGGAGGACTTGACGGCTCCGACGAACTGGTCCGCCGAGGGCGTCGGCTTGCGGTTGACCTCGAGGATGACATCGCCGCGCTGCAGCCCTGCGTCATCCGCAGCGCTGCCGGGACGAACGGTCTCAATGATCGCTCCCTTCACGCTGCTGGGGATCTGCAGCTGCTGGCGAGCGTCGCCATCCAGGTTGGCTACAGCGAGGCCGAGCTTGCCGGTCTGCTTGCCGTTCGTGCCGTCGCCATCGTTGTCAGCGGTCTGGACGTCGCCCTTCGCGTGGTACTCGCCGACCGTGAGGTTGATCGTCAACGGCTGGCCGTTACGCAGGATGCCAAGCTCGATCTTCGTGCCCGGGCGATCCTGGCTGACGGCCACCTGCAGCGCGCTGCCGTTGACGATCTCATGCCCGTTGAGCGAGCGGATGACGTCGCCCTGCTTGATGCCGGCGTTCGCTGCGGGCGCATCCGGCGTCACATCGGCGACGATTGCTCCCGCTGCGTCCTTGAGCTGGAAGAAGCGGGCGTTGTCGGGCGTCACATCGTTCATGCTGATGCCGAGGTAGCCGTGCTCCACCTTGCCGGTGCTGATGATCTGCTGCGAGATGGAGTGCACCATCTGTGAGGGGATGGCGAAGCCTGCGCCGGCGAACGAACCCGAGTCCGAGATGATGAAGGTGTTGATGCCGACCAGCTCGCCGTGCGCGTTCACCAGCGGGCCACCCGAGTTGCCGGGATTGATGGCGGCATCGGTCTGGATGTAGCCACCGGGCTTGCGGGCGTCGGTGGAGTAGGGGTTCTGACGATCGACGGCGCTGACGATGCCGCGGGTGACGGAGAACTGGAAGTAGCCGAAGGGCGAGCCGAAGGCGAGCACAGTCTGGCCGGGCATGAGCTTGCCGCTATCGCCCCAGGTGATGAAGGGCAGGCCGGTGGCGTTGACCTTCACGACGGCGATGTCGGTGAGCTTATCCACGCCGACGACCTTGGCGTTGAGGATGCGGCGGTCATGCAGCGTGACCTTGACGTTGGTGGCGCCGTTGACGACGTGGCCGTTGGTCACGATGTAGCCGTCAGGCGAGATGATGACGCCGGAGCCGATGCCGTGCTGCAGCTGCGGCTGCTGGGGCTGCATCCGGAACTGGCGGCCGTTGCCTCCACCGAAGCCACCGAAGCCGGGGATCTGGCCGAAGAACTGCTCGAGGCCGGGAGGCAGCTGCTGGCCCTGCTGCGGTGCGGAACTGTTGCCCTGCTGATCGTCGCCGTCCTCGTCGGCGTCACCCTTGCTGGTGACGGCGATGTTCACGACCGCCGGCGTCACTTTGGCCGCGACGGACTCCATGGCGTTGTCGAGTGCGGTGAGCGCGGCGACGGAGTGGTCGTCGAGCGGGGAGACCTCCGCTGCGTGGACGTTGGTGTGGTTGACGGCGAAGACCGCTCCGAGGGCGAAGGTGGTGGCGATAGCGGCGGGGGCAATGGTGCGGGCGAGCTGCTTGCGGAGGGAAGCTACTAATTCATTAGTTGGTGTGGACATGGGTGGCACCTTTGGGGAGTAGGTTTTGGTTTGAGTTTCGGGTTCAGAGTGATGAGTTGCGAGTTCTTCGTTCCGAGTTGAAGTTGGGGTTACATCTCTACGACCAGCCAGCCTGCGGGAGTCGCGAAGGCGGCGTAGGTGGGAACATAGTGTGGCTGCCGACGCGGTTGCTGCACAGGCTGGGCCGCCGCAGGTTGAGAGCTGCCCAGGGCATCGTAGCTGGCAACGACGTACCAGCTGGTGATGGTGCCTTCCTCGGGATCGATGACCTGGCGGACCAGCGTCGCTTCCGCCGGCTGCTGCAGGTGCGGAGGATCGAGCGCTGCAATCTCACGCGCAACCGGAGCGTGGTGCGCAGGCTTCTTTCCTAATGTCACGGTGACCGGCCTCGCGGTGATTCGTTTCGCGGGGAGCGTCATGAGCAAGGATGTCGCATGGGCGCGGCGCATGCCAGGCGTATTGGCGCCGACGGGAAATGCCATCGAAGTGGCCGCCGGAGTCACCGGGGACATGCGCGAAGCAAAGGACTGCGTGGGCGGGACGACCTGCAGATCGTTTGCCGCCAGAGTGTTGGCCGAAGGCATCGCCGGGACGAAGCTGACCAGTGCGGGGGCGTGGGCGAGCGTGGCGGCGGAGCCGATGGCGAGCATCGTGACGAGGGCGCCGGCGGTGGCTGCGGCGCGGCGGGGCATGGCGGCGACGCTGGGAAGCAGGATGCGCTCGACGCGGCGGGCGAGCTCGCTGCGCTTCTGCCACGCAGCGAGCGCGAGCAGCGCTGACTTGCGGGCCAGCGACATCTCGGCGAGGTTGGCGAGGCACAGCGCATACGCCTTGGCGGCGTGGGTCTCGCGGAGGACGGTGTCGTCGCAGGCCAGCTCGCGCTCGGTGCAGAGCTGGCGCTCGATGAAGAGCAGCGCGGGGTTGAGCGGAAAGAGGGCGAGGGCGAGCTTCTGGGCGAGGTTGATCCAGTCGTCGCTGCGGTTGAGGTGCTCGCGCTCGTGGCGGAGGATCTGCTCGAGTTCGAGGGGCGTGACGCGTTCGAGGAGGCCAACGGGGAGGAGAATGCGTGGGGACAAGAAGCCCGCGACGCAGGGGCGGTCGACCTCGTCGGAGATGCAGAGACGCGGTTGCCGACGGCCTTCGTGCAGGAGGACGCTGATGTTCGGGTCGAGTGAGCTGAGGTCTTCGCGGTCGACTTCGACCGCTCGGCGAGAGATGGCGGCGAGATGCCAGGCGCTGCGGGCGAGCTGAACGAGTTTGAAGAGCGAGATCGCAGCCCATAGAGCGGCGAGCGCAAAGCTCCAGGTCTCGGGGAGGTGAAGTGTGGCGTGGGGGGTGGCTGCGGTGTGCGTGGGGGCGGTGTGGGTCGCGAAGGACAGCAGCGGGAGCAGGACGGCAAGCGCGAGAACGGCCGTCCAGATGAGCGAGCGGACGGTGGCGGAGAGGCGCGGGAGGAGGCGCAGCGCCAGCGCGACCAAACTGACGAGGATGACGCCCTGCCAGGCCGCGGCGATGAGGGCTCCGGCGGCCATCGGTGCAGCGTGGAGGATTGTGCTGCTGTGCAGGAGGTTGCTGTCCAGCACAGATGCGGCTCGCGAGGAGCTATAAGCAACGCTGTTGAGCGATGAGGCTATCAGCGACGAGCTGTGAGGAAGAGCGGTGCCGAGTGGCGCAGTGAGGAGGGTCATTTGCGGACCTCCTTAGCGGTGGGGGCCCTTCCGGGTGCGGTGGGCTGCGGTGCGCCGGCGCGCGGGGTGGTGTCGTCCGGCGCTGCTGCGATGGCGGCTTTGAGACGCTGGAGCTCCTCGGCGGTGATATCGCCGTCGCCGAGCAGGGAGAGCAGCAGGCCTTCGCGGGAGTTGGAGAAGAAGCGCGAGAGGACGTGGCGGACCTCGCTGCGGGAGGCTTCGTCGCGGCCCACGCTGGGGCTGTAGAGGAAGGCGCGGGCCTCCTGCCGATGGTGGACGTAGCCCTTTTTTTCGAGGATGCGGATGGTGGTGAGGACCGAGGTGTAGGCTAGGGCGGCCTCTTCCGACACAGCCGTCACCAGGTCGCTCACGGCGGATTCGCCGCGGTCCCAGAGGACGTTCATCAGCCTGAGTTCGGCTTCGGTCAGCGTATTGGAGGGCTTGCGCGGCATCTTTCACTCAATGTGACGTGTCAACTAACGAATTAGTTAGCAGAACAGCAGAGAAGCAGAACAGCAGAACAGTGGCCGGAGGGCAAGCTGTTCTGCTGCCCTACTGAGGCGCTGGCCCCCGGACCACCTGCACCAACACGCCGGTATCGACGTACCTGGCGAAGGCGGCTTTGATCTGGGCGGCGGTGAGGCCGGCGTAGATCTTCGCCGAGCGCACAGACTCGTCCAGTGGAAGGCCGATCTGGGCGCGGGCGAGCAGGCCGCCGGCGACGGCCTCTTCGCTGGACTCGCCGAGCGGGATCTGGCGAAGCAGGAGGGCCTTGGCCTGGTGGAGCTCTGCCGGCGAGACCTCCTCGGTGGCCATCTGCTTCAGGTCGCGTTCGACCAGGGCGCGGGCCTTCGAGACCTTGTCGGGATCGGAGCCGTACTCGACCTCGTAGGAAGCGCGGGTCTTTCCGGCGCTCAGCGCCACGTCGACTGAGTAGACGTAGCCTGCGACCTGACGGAGGTCGTGGTACAGGCGTGTGGCGTAGAAGCCTCCGCCGAGTACGTGCGTGCCGAGTTGCAGCGGGTAGTAGTCGGGCGAGAAGCGGTTGAGGGAGAGCTGCTCGGCGAGGACGACGGTGTCCTGCACCTGCTCCGCGTCCGCAACGTTGGTGGCCGACGCCTTGTTGACGGGAACCGGACCGAGGTCGGTCTCAGGCTTCGGGCCGGTGGCCTTCCAGGCGCCGAAGTATTTTTCGATGGAGGCGCGGGCCTCGGCGGGAGTGATGTCACCGATGACGACGATGGTGGTGAGGTCGGGGCGCAGTGTAGCGTCGTGGAGCGCCTTTACGTCGGCAAGCGTCACGCTCTTGATGGTCTCGGGCGTAGCGTCGCGCAGCTGCGGATCGTTGGCCGGAAGCAGAGCGCGCTGCAGGGCGTGGTCGAACTTGTAACCCGGGCTCTGGATGTTGCCCGCGGTGAACTCGGCCGTCTGCTGCTGCACGACGGCGAAGGCCTGTGGCGGCAGAGCGGGGTGCAGTTCATCGTCGGCGAGCAGCTCCACGCCGCGCGCAAAGTTCTCCTTGAGCGACGTGAGCGAAAAGTGGTACCCGGCGCTTGCATTGGCGGCGATGTCGTCGAGCGCCTTCTGGTAGGCGATGCGATCAAGCGACGTGGTGCCATAGCTGTAGAGCTCATCCAGCAGAGCGTCAGCGCCGTCCTTGCCGGCAGGAGTCTGCAGGTCGGCGTTATGCTTCACGCCGCCCACAAGCGTGACCGTGGGGCTGGTGCGGTCGGTGCGCACAATCAGCCGGATGCCGTTGGCGAGCGTCGTGTCCGAGACATCGAGCGGCGTGGACGGCACCTTCAGCTCGTCGAGCTTGGTGGCGGCCCACTCCGGCAGCACCACCGGCTTGGTGGGAGCCTGGGTGACGCTTTCGGCGCCGCCGAATCCCTTGGCCGAGGCTGTCTCGCCGGTAGGCTTGGGGACCAGCGTCGCGGTGATCACCGGAGCGTTGAGCAGGTACTCCTTCGCGACGCGGTTCACGTCGTCGAGGGTGACCTTGCGGATGGCATCGATGTCTTCGTCCGGGGAGTTGCGGCCCTCGGCTGCGAGCGCCGACGACCATACCGTCGCCAGGCCGGGGATGGAGTTGCGCTGGAACTGGGCCTGCGCCAGCTCGGCGCGCTTGGCGGCGTCCACAAGCTCGGAGGGCACACCATTCTTCGCGTAGGTGTCGAGGATCTTCTTCAGTTCATCGAGTGCGGGTTTCGGATCCACGCCGGCGGGCTGGGCGACGAGGCCGAAGCCGACCGAGGCCTTGGGGTAGGTCTCCTCCATGGCGAACTCGGCAGCGAGCGCCTTGCCCGCAGGGACCATCGCGTAGACATCGGCGCGCTGGCTGGCAAGCACGTCGGCGAGGATGTTGGCGGCGGCGAAGTCGGGCGAGTCCGTGCCGGGAAGGCGATAGCTGATGAAGCCGAGAACGTAGGGGAGATTCGAGTCCAGCGTGAAGCTTTCGGGCTTGACGGGCTGAAGATTGATTACCGGGTGCTCGGCGACCTTGTGATCGGGAACGGTCTCGTAGAGGGCCTTGACCTTGGCCATGGCCGCGGCCGGTTCGAAGTCGCCGACCACGATGAGGATCGCGTTCGAAGGAACGTACCAGGCCTTGTAGAAGTCACCGAGCATCTTGCCGGTGGTCTTGTCGAACGAAGGCCGCGTGCCGAGCGGATCGTGCGCGTAGGGCGTGCCTGCGAACATGTCTTCGTTGAGGCGGGCGATGAACTTGTAGGTGGGGTTGGAGAGGTCGCGGGACACCTCCTGCTCAATAGCGCCGCGTTCTTTGTCCCACTCGGCCTCGGTGTTGTCGACACCGAGCATGCACTTGGCCTGGGCCTCGAGCGCGACATCGAGGTCAGCGGCGGGCACGGTGGCGAAGAACTGCGTGATGTTCTGCTGGGTGTCGGCGTTGTTTTCTCCGCCCAGCTGCGCATAGATGGCGGCGGTCTGGTCGGCGGTCATGCCGGTGCAGCCTCGGAAGGCCATGTGTTCGAGCGCGTGGGCGGTGCCGGGGAAGCCCTCGGGAGTCTCATCGCCACCGACCATGTAGTTGGCTTCGACGGTGACGACGGGCGCGAGCCGATTGCGGATGAGCACGACGCGGAGGCCGTTCTTCAGCGTGGCGCGCGTGACGTCCGGCGAGTCTTTGGGGGACTGGGCGCGGGTGGCGACGGGAGCAGAGAGGGCAAGGACGAGGAGGGCGGGGACGAGTCGCTTGAGGCTCAAGAGGGGAAGGCTCCTTGGACGCGCACGGGGCGCGGGGACACTTCCAGTGTGACATGCGGGGGGTGGAACCTGATTGGGAGTTCGGCTACGGGCGATCGCGCGCGAGACCGAGATGAAGAAGTGGAATCGCGCCAGGAAGATTGCGCTTATTGTGGCGAGCAATCCTGCGTGGCGCGATTTGAGCCTGGAATGGGGTAAGCCAGTAGAGCCGCTCTCATCCGATTTTGTGCCCAAGCCGAAGCGCTGGGGTGAGCCTTGAGATCTGTGCAGCTGCGAAGGAAATACAGGGGTTCTTCGCTGCGCTCGGAATGACGGTTCAGGGAGGGAGCTAATCAGGCCAGACGAAGGTGATGGGCATTGCCACGTCGGGGTGCATGCTCTTGTGTACCGGGCAGGTGTGGGCGGCGCGTTCGAGCTTGATCCGATTCTCTGCGGAGACGCCAGCGGGCATCTTGAGCGTGACGGCGAGGCTTCCGAGGCGTCGCGTGGGCACAGTGGCCATCTCCTTCGTGACGGAGGCGGAGGCGCCGGCGAGGTCCACGCCAATGTTGCGCGCGAGGATGCCCATCGTCGTGAGGATGCAGGTGCCAAGCGCGGTGGCGACGAGGTCTGTCGGGGAGAAGGATTCGCCGCGGCCCTGGTTGTCCTTGGGGGCGTCTGTTTCGAGGGTAGTGCCGGAGGGGCCGTGTGTGGCCTTGCAGTGCAGGTCTCCGAGGTACTCCATTTCGATTGCAACCATCTTGTTCTTTGTCTCCGTTCGGGTCTTCTTTGTTACGGCAGGCACGATAGTGAAGCTGTAGAGGTACGAGGTGCTCAGGGTGTCAGGTGCGAGGAGAGCGTGGCGCTACGCGAGGCCTACGCCCGTTTTCTTGGCGGTTGCGGTGAGGATCTCGAGGGCTTTGTCGATCTGCGGCTTCGTGTGTTCGCTGGTCATGATGCAGCGAATGCGGCCCTTGCCTTCGGCAACGGTAGGGAAGGCGATGCCGGTCGCCATCAGGCCCTGATCGAAGAGGGCGCGCGAGAAGTCCATGGTGGCGCGGCCATCGCCGATGATGATGGGCGTGATTGGGGTTTCGGTGGCGGGGGTGGTGATGCCGCCGATGTTGAAGCCCGCAGAGCGCAGCTGGTCCTGGAAGTACTTCGCATTGGCCCAGAGCCGGTCGATCCGCTCGGGCTCGGCTTCGAGGAGATCGAAGGCGGCCATGCAGGTGGCTGCGACCGAAGGCGGATGCGAGGTGCTGAAGAGGAACGGGCGCGCGCGGTGGTAGAGGTAGTCGATGAGGTCGCGGCTGCCGCAGACGTAACCGCCGAGCGCGCCGATGGCCTTCGAGAGCGTGCCGACCTGGATGTCGACGCGGTCGGTGCAGCCGAAGTGTGAGACAGACCCGCGGCCGTTCCTGCCGAGTACGCCACTCGCGTGGGCGTCGTCGACCATCATGATGGCGCCGTACTTGTCGGCGAGGTCGCAGAGCGCGGGGATGGGGCCGATGTCGCCGTCCATGGAGAAGACGCCGTCGGTGATGATGAGCTTGCGGCCGGGCTCGTTCTGGACCTCCTTGAGCAGCTCTTCCGCGTGGGCGACGTCCTTGTGGCGGAAGACCTTGATCTTGGCGCGCGAGAGCCTGGCGCCGTCGATGATGCTCGCGTGGTTGAGCTCGTCGGAGAGGATGAAGTCTTCCTTGCCGAGGATGCTCGAGACCGTGCCCGCGTTGGCGGTGAAGCCGGACTGAAAGACGACGCAGGCCTCCACGCCTTTGAAGGCGGCGATCTTCTCTTCGAGCTCCATGTGGATCTTCATGGTGCCGGCGATGGTGCGGACGGCTCCGGAACCCACGCCGAGGGTGCGCGTGGCTTCGAGCGCGGCCTCGATGAGCTTGGGGTGATTGCAGAGGCCGAGGTAGTTGTTGCTGGCGAGGTTGATGACCTCGCGGCCGTCGTAGTGGCATACCGGGGCCTGCTGGTCGTCGAGGACGCGCAGGCGGAAGAAGGTCCCCTTGGCGCGCAGATCGTCGAGGACGGCGGTGAGATGGGCGAGTTGCGGGCGCTTCGACGCGGTCGGTTCGGGAAGGGTTGTCGCAGTGCTCATGGCACCTTCGATGCTACTCCCGGGAAGATTCGGTCTGTCTTCAAAAGTGCAGGGCAACCTTTCGAGACGGGTGTTTTCTGTGTTCCACGCAGGCAGCAGGGCGCGATGGCGCGGCATCCATCTTTCTAGTAACACGGGCCCCCACATCCAGATTTCGTCTCATTGCACCGGGACACCAGCCCTGACTTTCGCCGCAGACGCGGCATGCACTCGTGGGGAGTCGCGTGAAGGAGATACGACCGATGACTTTCGATCACAAGACTTCGAAAAGCAGTTTCTCGCGCTGCGCCGCGGTAGCGGGTTCCGCATTGCTCTCGTTCGCGTTTCTCGCCGGCTGCACCAGCGCGAACCAGAAGGCGATCGATCAGGCCAAGGCACAGGCCGCGTCGACCAACATTCCGCAGCAGGTGCAGTATGTGAACTCGAGCGGCGAGACCGTGACGACGACGGTGCAGCCGCCTCCGACTCCCGGCGCTGCGGAGCAGATCTCGACGACCGTAACTCCCCCTCCCGCGGGAGCTCCGAAGCCTGCAGCGACGCAGCCGATGGTGAGCGCGGTCGCAGCTCCGCCTCCGGCTGACATGCTCAGCGCCAATGGAAATGCTCCCGCACAGGGCGACAACCTGAACAACGCGGTGGCTTCGTACCCGGTGAATGGCGGAACGAGCACGCAGCCTGCACCCCAGGGTGCACCGCAGCCAGCCGCGAACTACGCTCCGCAGAATGTTTCGGTACCGTCCGGTACCGAGTTGGCGATTCGCATCAACCAGACGATCAACGTGAAGCATGCCTTTGCGGGTGAGCGCTTTACGGGTGAGGTGGCTGAGCCCATCTCGCGCGGCGGGACGGTGATTGTTCCTCGTGGCACGCCCGTAGCCGGTCGCATTGATGAAGCGCACCGCCGCGGTCACTTCAAAGGCGCCTCGGTGCTGGAACTGCGCCTGACCACGATGACCCTCAACGGCAACACCTACTCGCTGGATACCCGTGAGCATGTGAATGCGAAGCGCGGCAAGGGCCGTCGTACGGCTGGCTTCATTGGCGGCATGACGGGCGTGGGCATGCTCATCGGTGGCGTGGCTACCGGCGGCGTTGGGCTTGCAATTGGCGGAGCCGCAGGCGCGGGCGCCGGTACGTTGCTCGCCGGCACGACGGGCAATCGCGATATCGTGCTCCCGGCCGAATCGGTGGTTCACTTCCGCCTTGCCGATGACCTGGTGGTTCAGTACTAGCACCAGCAGGAGTGGTTGACTCAACACCAGTTGTTACAACGCATGACTTCTCCAGCCCATCCTCTTACCGGGGATGGGCCTTTCTTTCGCAACGGGTATCCCATTCTCCATCGTGATGGGTCGCACGCACTCCTTTCGACGGTGGGCGGTATGCTGTGGATGTGTCCCTTGCAAGCTGCCATCCTGAGCGCACGTGGCCCAAGTCCGCGCTGCATGCCGTTGTGCCTGCTCGCGCGCGTCGTGGCGCCTTCCCGATCTTCTGCCTGATGCTGCTCTCGCTCGCGTGGTTCGACGGCGCGTGTGGGTGCTCGCAGCAGACGCTTGCTGCCGAAGGTTCGGCAGTCGTGAGCGGCATCATCACCGACTCGCAGAGCGCCGCGATCGCAGGCGCGAAGGTGAGGTTGCTGTCGGCGGATGGCCCGAGCCGTGAGCAACAGACGAACGGAGACGGGCGCTACGCCTTCACCAACGTTCCTGCGGGAACTTATTCGCTGCGGGCTTCGGCTGCGGGGTTCGGGGACGGCTCGCTGAACGGCTTCGTCGTCGAAGCGGGAAACCGCGAGCTTCCACCGCTGGCGTTGCAGGCGTCGACGCATGACTCGGTGGATGCGATTTCGCAGCGGCAGATGGCTGAGATCCAGGTGCAGGAAGAGGAGCATCAACGGCTTCTGGGAGTCCTGCCGAACTACTTTGTCACCTACGACTGGAACGCACAGCCACTGGCGGCGCGGCAGAAGTTCGAGCTGGCGTGGAAGACGTCGATCGACCCAGTGAGCCACCTGGTGAACCTGGGCTTCGCCGGCGTCGGACAAGCCACAAATTCGATGAGCGGCTATGGTTCGGGGCCAGCGTCGTTTGGCAAACGCTTTGGGGCCATCGAAGGCGACTTCGCAGTGCAGACCCTGGTGGGCGGGGCATTACTGCCGACGTTGCTGCGGCAGGATCCGCGCTACTTCTACAAAGGCACAGGCAGCGTGATGTCCCGTGCGCTGTATGCGCTGTCAACCGCGGTGATTGCCCGGGGCGACAACGGGAAGTGGCAGCCAAGCTACTCCGGCATCGGTGGCGACATGGCCGCGGCTGCGATCTCCAACCTGTACTACCCGGTGGGAAGCCGGCATTCGGCGCCACTGACGATCACCAACGGTCTGTTGCAGGCAGGGCTCGACGGCGTGAGTAACCTGGTGCAGGAGTTCGTGCTGAACCACGTGACGACGGGCCGGAAGCACAGCGACAGGTAGCGTGCGGAGCACGGAGCGGCTCGCTCGAGAGGCGATGCGCCAAGAGAGTTGGCTCGTGCGTCCAATGCACAGGTAAGCTTGTCTCGAACCGCATGATGATGACTCCTTCCACCTCCCATGTGCGCACGACCCTGTTGGCGGCGATGTCTGCCGCCGTAGCCTGCGTGGCATCGGCGCAGACAGACTCGACGACGCCAGCCGTTGACGCCCAGCCCGCGGGCGATGCGCAGACGGCGACGATCAGCGTGCGGTCGAACCTTGTGGTGGTGCCTGCACTGGTAAAGACCAAGAGCGGCGACATCGTCTTCACGCTGGGCAAGGATGACTTCCAGCTGACGGACAACGGAATTCCGCAGAAGCTGCGGCTTGAGGAAGATACGGGTGGCGAGCCGCTGGCGCTTGTCATCGTTGTGGAGACGGGCAGCGATGGAGCGGAGAAGCTGCACCAGTACGGGCAGCTAGGCGCTCTGCTGGACAACGTAATCGGCGCAGTGCCGCGCAAGGTGGCGGTTGTGGGCTTCGACTCCGCGCCGACGGTGGAGCAGCCCTTTACGCCGAGCCTGAATGCGGTGAACATTACGTTGGGCAGCCTGCAGCCGGGCGATCAGAAGGCCGCGATCTACGATGCGTTGAGCTTCGCGGTGGAGATGCTGCGGAAGCAGCCGACATCGTACCGTCGCGCGATTCTGCTCTTCAGCGAGACGCTGGATCATGGCAGCCATACGTCTCTTGTGGATACCCTGCATGCCGTTGCGGACACGAACACAACGATCTACACGGTGAGCTTCAATTCGACCAAGGCCGAACTGAAGCATGGCGGAGCGATCAGCTCTTCGCACGATCCAGGGCCCGCGCACGGTTGCTTCGCGCACGATGACACGATCGCACCGGCGATGCAGCCCACCCGCTCGCAACAGAACTTCGATTGCTTCGCGCAGTTGATTCCTCCGCTGCGCCTTGCGAAGATGGCGGCGATTGCGTTGGGCAACAGCATGCGTCGCAATGTGCCGGAGACAGTGTCAAAGCTGACTGGCGGCGAGTACTACAGCTTCAACAACGAGAAGTCGATGCAGCGGGCTTTGTTGACGATTGCGAATCATGTGCCGAATCGTTACGTGCTCAGCTTCCGTCCTTCAAGTCCGACGACAGGCTTTCACACGATCCAGCTCACATTGCCGGATCACGTCAACCTGAGGGTCGAAGCCCGCAATGGATATTGGATTGATGACCCGAACGGCGCGCCCGAGGTGACACCCAGCGACACTCCGGACCTGCCGAAGAACGCTGCTCCGGTGCCTCCGCAATAGCCCGTGGAAGCGCGTTAGTGCGAGGCCGGGCTGCGTGGGAAGGTCGCTCCGGCAAGTTGGATGTCCACGACAGCTGTACCTTCTCCGAGTGGCCCGAGGATACGGACGATCACCGGCACTTCACCTTCAATGATGGAGATGAAGATGTCCGGCGGCTGCTTGCCGACCATGGGCGCGATCACTCCCGCGACGCCACCGATCTCGGTCTTCAGACGAAAGACGCTGGTCTCGTGGCGCAGGCCCGCGATGCGGACGGACTGTTTGCCTGCGGGAGCGACGTCGAGCTTGATAGCGCGTGGCTTGCCTGCGGGAACGATCATGTCAAGCTTGAACTCGGGAGCGTTGGGCGCGATGTTCTGCAGAATGGTGCCCATGACTCCGTTCGATAGCCCTGGTGCAACATCCATCTTCGTTGTTTCGACCTTGGCCTTGCCGTCCTTGTCGGTGGAACGCATGGTCACCTGACCGCTGGCGTCGATGGTGATGTCGGATGGCTTCGGGAAGAAGCGCCCGCTCTGGATGTGATGGTCGCTAACGAACTGGAAGCTCTTGCGCTGATTGAAGACGGCGGTCTCTTCGTCGAGCGAACCATCGCGGAAACGATAGACCGTTTTCACCGTGACGCGGTCGCCTTCGGCGAATTCGGATACCTCTCCGGAGCCAATATCGACGCCACCTTCCGAGCGAATCACGAGGAAGCCATGCAACGCGCCGACGGTATGCTTCACCTCCATCTGGGCAGAGGCCACGGTGAGGGAAGAGGCGATAACCAGCGCCGAGAATCCGGCCGAACGCAGCATGGAACGATGGCTCATGAAGACCCCGTGAATGACTTCGCGCCGGGAAATACTGCGCTGTTGTTGTGATGCATGGGAAGCGCATGCAGATGGCAGGAGCATTTATTCGATGGCAGCAGCCGGGGCCTTCGCGCGGCGATGCGCAGAAGCGAGGCGTCGTAGGATGGTCGTTTCTGTGAAAGGTGTGACCTTGCTTCGTGACACAGCACTACGCTTCGAGTGACAAAGCGTGACATGGCTTTACGCAATGCGACAGCACGGCCTGCGCGCATGATTTCTTCTGGAGAAGCTTCAGACAAAGCTTCTGACAACCTCTCAAGGAGAAACTCAATGACCAAGACAATGACTTCGACGATTCTCGCGCTCGGCTTTCTGATGAGCGGCATCACTGCAACCGCAATGGCTCAGTCCACGGACAGCGCGAACCTGGGCTCGATCCACGGCACGGTCCTGGATCCTTCCGGCGCTCTCATTCAGCGGGCGGAGATCACGGTGACGAATGCAGACGGTGTTTCGCACACGCTCAAGAGCGACGCCCGTGGAGCGTTTGACGTAGCGAACCTCGCAGCCGGCAGCTATACCATCAGCATCAATGCCGCAGGCTTCACCCCTGCGCTCGAAGCCGTCGCCGTGGTGACCGACAAGGTGACCCACGAGGATGTGACGCTGGGTATCTCTGTGGCGCAGGAGATCGAGGTAGACGCGCGGTAGTGAGTCCCGAAGGCACGCTGTTCATGCATGCTGAAACTCTTCCCGAGGCGGAGGCCGTTCCAAGACCTCCCCGATGAGAGAAGCGCTTCGGTCAGCCACGCTCGACGCGGGCCTTGATGTCATCCCAGGCGAGTTCGATGAGATTGTGGAGGGCCACCGCGTCCACGGGGACGTCGAGCCTCAGCTTCACGTGGCGCATGCGCTTGCCGGAGCCCTGCAGGAGCTTTGCTGGATCTTGCAGCGACGCTCCCTGGAAGAAGCCCACGTTGACGTGCGAGGTGAAGACGTTGACGTAGCCAAAGGGAACGTCTCCGAGGCACGCGGCAGGGCAGCCATCATGCAGCAGTTCGCGGACTTCGTCGCCGCATCGGCGCATCGCGTGGAACCAGTGGCGTGCGATGTCTCCGAGCGCGCCCTGATGTTGCCACAGCCACGCATCGATCGCAGGATCGTGCGCTACGGCGCCGTTGAATCGCAGGAGTTCTGTCTTCATCGTGAGAGAACCAGGATTAGCCGGCGTAGGGCAGCACCTGTGCGATGGCGTAGCCGTGCAGCTTGCGTCCATCGAGTTGAAGGTTCGGAGGAGCGTAGTCGCTTACGAGATCAAGGCGCTCCTGCACCGTGTTGGACATGGTGGCGATGCCCGGTACCGTACGATGTTCCGGCAGCCCCCACGGAATGAGCTTCCACTCGTCATGCGTGTGGCCGCTGATGTCCGTGATGGGTGGCGTGAGGTTGACCGCCTTCGCTTCGTCGGAGATCTGTAGCCCGTGTTTGATGGCCTTCTGCAGCATCCAGCTGAGTGTGATGTCTGCGAGCTGGCAGTCGACATAGCTGCCACCCACATCGCAGTGCACACCGGGAAACCACACCTGCTCGACCTGCGCGTTGTTGACCAGGGGCGAGCCATCGGGGTTCGTCCAGAGCGTGGGAAGGAACTGCGCGCGGCGCTCATCGATGCTGACGGCGTGATAGCCGTGATTGATGCAGGGATGAATGCTGGTATCGAGGAAGCCATACTTCTTCTGGTTGAACATGTTGAAGAAGATGCCGGGGATGCCAAGTGAACCCACCGTATCCCATACGCCAACCATCTCGACGATGACGTCCTGCAGGCCGTAGGTAGAGGTGAGCTGCTTCTTGAGCGCAGCCTTCGTGGTTGGGTCGGGTTCGCGATACGCCGCGAAGATCTGGCTGACGGTGCGGTTATCCATGTTGATGGAGGGCACACCGAAGCCGGCGATCATGCCGGCGATGCTGCGGGCGGTGAAGGCCCCGCGACTGAAGCCGAAGAGATAGATGCTGTCGCCGGGATCGTAGACGTTGGCAAGGAAGGCGTAGCAGTCCTGCACCTTCTGGAAGAGGCCTTCTCCCATGGCGCCGCCGACGAGATGATCGAGCGGTGTGCCATCGGTACCGACGCCGCTGTCATAGTACTTCAGCTGCGAGTCGCTGTTGACGAGCGTCATGTACAGCTTGCGGACGTTGGTATCGGTGACGGCCGCAGAGGGGCCGTGGGGCGTGTTCCACGTTCCATCGGCGCAGAGGACGATGTTCTTTGGCATTGCTTTCACTCTCCGGGGAAGCGTTGGCTCGAACGAACAACGTTGCGACGGGGCCCGACATCGTGCTGCCACTGTAACTCAGAGGGCTGAAAATGAGTCGATACAAGGCTTGACAACTCATAACCAAATGGTGATGATTCCGTTGTGAAGTCAGCCAGCCCCCAGCACGTGTTTCGCGCTCTCGCCGACCCTACCCGGCGGGCGATCTTCGAGGAGCTGACCCGTCAGGGCGAGCAGACGGTGCATGCCCTGACGAGCTTTGCCGGCGTCTCACAGCCTGCCGTGTCGAAGCACCTGACGGTGCTGAAGAAGGCGCGGCTGGTGCGGCATCGGCGTGCCGGGCGCGAGACCCACTATCGCGCGCAACCCGAAGCGCTGGCGCCGATGGCGGACTGGCTGCGTGCTTACAGTACCTTCTGGCGCGAGAGATTCGACCGCCTGGAAGCCTTGCTGGATGGGATGGAACCGTGAGGGGCAATCACGCGAAAAGGAGAGAGAAGCAATGAGCAGCGAGATACAGAGCAGTCGTTCCGTCGTGATGGAAAAGATGTTTGCGCATCCGCAGCAGAAGGTGTGGCGGGCGCTCACGGAGAAGGCGCTCGTCGCGCAGTGGCTGATGAAGAACGACTTCGAGCCCGAGGTTGGGCGAAGGTTTCAGCTGCGCAGCGAACCGATGCCGAACTGGGATGGCATCATCGACTGCGAGGTGCTGGTGGTCGAGCCACTGAAGGAGCTCTCGTATCGCTGGAGCACCTTCGGGCTCGATACCGTCGTGAACTTCACGCTGACACCGACCGAGGGTGGCACACTCGTTCACATGGAGCACTCGGGCTTTCCGATGGATCGCGACGCCAACTACAAGGGCGCGATGTACGGCTGGCAGAAGTTCCTTGGCGCCATGGATAAGGTCGTGGGCGAACTGGGGGCCGAATGAAAAGCTCCCGAGGTGCAGTCATCGGCTTCTGGATGGCGACCGTGCTGTTCGCGCTGCAGATGGGATTCACGGCCTATGCGCAGCTGCGGCTGCCGCAGGTGGCGGAGAGTTTCGCGCACCTTGGTTTCCCGGGCTACTTCCGCGTGGAGCTCTCCTGGGCGAAGTTTGCAGGGCTGGTCGCCATTCTCGTCCCAATCGTTCCACCGCGTCTCAAAGAGTGGGCCTACGCGGGTTTCGCGATCACGCTCATCTCGGCGCTGATCGCGCACCTTGCGGTGGGAGATGGTGTCGCGGCGTGGGGCTGGTCTGTCGGGACAGGCGTGCTTTGGGCGGGATCGTACGTGTGCTACCGGCGGCTTGATTCGCAACAGTCGCCTGGCTAGCCCGCGGATGAGAGGAAGGCGGCGACCCTGTGCGCAGCGTACTCGCAGCCTTTGGCCAGCGAGCATCGGTCGCAGTGGGGAGCTTTGTCCTTGCAGGTTGCGCGGCCGTGTTCCCTCAGCAACAGAAAGGCCTCCTGCAGCGCGGTGGCGTTTCGTGGCCGCACCGTTGCGATGTTCTGCTGCACGTCGCGATACATGGCGGCGTAGCTCTTTTGCGATCTTCCCCAGCCGAGGCGGACGAGCACCCGCAAACCGTTCGATTCGAGTGGCAGACCTGAGGCCATGCCGCAAAAGAGGAGGATCTTCTCCGCTCCCGGATCGCCGATGTTGGGAAACTGCTTGAGGGCCTTTTTCGCTTCGGAGTAGGGGCGCGTGAGGATGGTGTCCAGGTCCCCGCCGAACTGTTGAAGCGTGATACGCGCAATCTCGCGCCAGCGGAAGACGCGGGTTTCCGGCCGCATGCCGCCTCGCTGCGCGAGGGGCAGCAGGGTGGCGTCGGACGCGCTGTCGATCGCTGCGGCGCTCATGCCTACCTTCTGTCGCAGCGCGTCGAATACCTCCTGGCGGCGGGTGTCGGGCAGCAGATAGCAGGCGTTCTCCCACATCACGAGAGCGAAGGGGCCTTGCGCGGGCGGCGGCACGAGCTCTCCGTGCTGCTGCCTAAGTCGAGACAACATTGTGGGGAAGGCAAGCATGGGAGACCTTCTTGCGGAGTTCGGAGGCCCGTGCGTGTGCGAGCCAGCAGCAGAAGGGCCGAGGTTAAAGCGCGACGGCAGCAAAGAACCCACGAGCGTAGCCAGTCTATGCTTTGTCGTCTTCCTGCAGAGATTGTATGTAGGGCCCATTCGCAGCTGACAGAAAGTCGAGCGTCGTTTCGAGGGCCTCGTGCTGGATGTTCGCCGCGTCGCCGAAGCCTTGCAGCCAGCGCATGTCTGGCTCGCGGCGGAACCATGTGAGCTGCCGTTTGGCGTAGTTGCGGTGGCCCTGCTGCGCGGCGCGGATGGCTTCTTCTCGCGTGATCTCTCCGCGCAGTAGCGCGCTGGCCTGCGCATAGCCAAGGGCGCCCATCGAGCGCAGGGCTTCGCCGTACTCTGCGCGAATGGCAGCGGTCTCTTCGACGAGACCACGCTCAAACATGGCGGCAGCGCGCGCGTTGATGCGCTCGTAGAGCAAGGCGCGCGGGGGATCGAGGCCGAGCCGGAGCACGCTGTAACCCTCCAGCGCCTCTTTGCCTGCCGCCCATTGCGTGGTCTGGGGTGCCTGCGCGAGCAGCGTCATCTCGAGCGCGCGAATCACCTTGGGAATGTCGTTGGCGTGGATCGCGGCGGCGGCGCGCGCGTCGAAGCGCGTCAGCAGGCGATGCAGCGAGCCGGGGCGCTTTTCCTCCCGCGCGCGGAGACGGTCGCGCAGAGCTTCGTCGCGCTGCGGTGCCGGGGCCAGGCCTTCGATCAGCGCACGCAGATAAAGGCCGGTGCCTCCGGCGACGATGGGGAGCTTGCCTCGTGATGTGATGTCGGCGAGAGCGATGCGGCCTCGCCGGGCGTAGTCGCCGGCGGTGGCCTCTTCGTTGGGAGCGTACCAGTCGAGACCGTAGTGCGGGATGCGGGTCCGCTCCTCAAGCGATGGCTTCGCCGAGCCGATGTCAAGGCCGCGATAGACGGAGACAGAGTCGCAGCTGAGGATCTCCCCGTTGAGCTGCTCGGCCAGATGAATGGCGAGCGACGTCTTGCCGCTGGCGGTGGGGCCGGCGAGGACGATCAGTGGGGCGGGGATGCTGGCGGTGAGTGACAAGTGAGAAGTGAGAAGTGAGAAGTGGTAAGTGGTGAGTGAGTAGTGGCTAGTGAGTAGTGAGTAGTGAGTAGTGAAAAGCAAAGCAAAAGCAAAAGCAAAGGCAAAGGCAACGGCAACGGCAACGGTAAAGATGAAAGTTGTGATTCAGTTCCGAGGTTCGGGTTTCGGGTTCTTGATATTGAGCGGCCAGCTACCAGATGCCAGCTTTGTCTTCGCTGCTCCTTGTGAATTGTTGTTGTCTTTCACTACTCACTTGCCACTATTCACTTACCACTTACCATCCGCTCTTCACCACTGCCTCCACCAGCCGGAGTAGAAAGCTCGGCCGATGCCTGCACGTGCCAGGCTGGCTAGCAGGACGATGACACCAACCAGCAGCAGGCCGCGGATCATGCGGCGGCGCTCGAGGGCGTGAGCCGCCCGATCCTCGGCTTCTCGTGTGGCGGCGTCGCGGTCAGAGTTCTCGGTCCACGCTGCGGTGAAGTCCGCAACGCCAGAACCTTCCTCAAAGAGGCTGGCCTGCGCCGGTGAGCTGGGATCGAGATCCATCCCGAATAGCTTACGGCCATGCACCCGGCCTGTGACCGGCGAGCTTACGGCTGCTTGTTCACCAGGTAGTGGAAGCGGAGCTCAAGCGGACCCTTCCAGTTCTTGGGCAGCTCCGGGAACTGGCCTTCGCTGGTGATGGAACCCCAGCAGGAGCGGTTGATGGCGTCGTCGTGGGTTGAGCCATCGAGGTGCATCGCGGTGATGCTGCCATCCGGATTGATGGTGAAGCGGATGAGGGCCTCACCCTGCTTGGAGATCGGCGGCTGGGCCTCTTCGGGGATCAGCGGGTACCAGTTGCGGTAGACGTCCGCCATGATCTTGCGAAGGTAGGGGCCGAGGTCCACATTGTTCGGGTTGGGCGAGAGCACCTCGACGCCGCCCATGTTGAGCGGGCCACCGCTGCCGCCGCGACGTCCACCGCCGCCACCAATGGCGTTGGGATTGCGCGCTACGTCTCCGGCCAGGTTGCGCATCGCGTCGCTGGTGGAGGGCGTGTTGAAGCTGGGGTGGGTGCTGGGCTGCGGCTGCGGAGCGTCCGCCACGATGGGCGAGGTCGTCCGCGGGGTCACGGGGGTCGCCGTGACCGGAGTGGGAAGTGACGGCGGAGTTGTCGGCGGAATCGGTGTCGTTGTCGGCGGAGGGGGCGTTTCGGCCGCCGGCCGTGGAGCTTCCGGAGCGGGCTTGGGATTCATCGCCCGCAGCTTCTCCAGTGTCTTGTTGTCGAGCGCTTTCTCAGGGAGCTTCGGCGCAGGGTGCGGCAGCCGGGGAGCGTTGAGAATGGTCAGTTCCTTGTCGTGCAGCGCAGCGGCGGGTGAGACGAGCTGCGGCGCGTGCCAAAGATACTTGGGCCCATAGAAGAGCACCCAGAGGATGACGACCCAGATGAAGAGCGAGATGTAGATCGATTCGCGAAACCGGCCGCGGGCGCGCTCGTCCTCGATGGTGTCGAGGAGGTGCAGCAGCTCCTGGGCCTCGAGATCCCCATAGCGGGCGCTGCGGACGATGACCGGCCTGGAGGGCACGGAGCCATCCGGCGCATGGGGGATGAAGGTGACCGGCTGCTTCGAAGAGGACGGGCGGACCTCACCGTGCTCGTTCGCGTCGTTCTGACCGCCAGACTCCGTGGCCCCATCGGGACCGCCCTGCGGCGTTGTATCGCTCTGAATTCGGTTTGGATCGGTGGGGGTGATAGGCGGCATCGGGTCTTAAGCTCGGACGGATGAACCGTACCGAAGGTTGCGCAATCCTTCGATAGCGAAGCAGCTATGTCCATGGGGTCGCAGCAGGTTGCCCGCGCCTTCCCTCCATTGTCGCATCCCGGGTGGACGCAGAGGCTGCGACGGTGAGCCGCTGGCGGTATCCTTTCCAGAGCATGGTGCAAACTATGGATTCGCACGCAGATACGTCCCAGCCCTCGTCGCTTGACCTCGCGTCCGGCCCTCTCTCGGGCCGCAAGGCCATCGTCATTACCGCCAGCGATCGGTGCTTCGCAGGGACGCAGGAGGATGTCTCCGGGCCGGCGATCGAAACGATGCTGCGGGAGTCTGGCGCGCAGGTCATCGAGCGCATGGTGCTGCCGGACGATCGTCATGTGCTCGAAGAGGGGCTGAAGGCGGCGGCCAGCCATGCAGAGCTAGTGCTGACGACCGGCGGAACCGGGCTGGCGTCGCGCGATGTCACTCCCGAGGCGACGCTGGCAGTGGCCACCCGACTGGTGCCGGGGCTGGCGGAGCTGATTCGGCGCGAGGGCGTGCGGGAGACGCCGATGGCGTCGCTGGGCCGTGGCGTAGCGGTATGTCTGGGAGCGACGCTGGTCGTGAATCTTCCCGGCAGCCCGGCAGGTGCGAAGCATGCGCTGGGAGTGATTCTGCCGTTGCTGCCGCATGCGCTGGACCTGTTGGCCGGGCACACGGACCACGCTCATCAGGGGTGAGAATTGTTGCGCAGGGAGGACGCGATGTCATGCCATGGAAACGCGTTTGCTCTTTAGCCGACTAGAATAGAAGGTCGGTGAAGATTACTCCCATAGCGTTCCTGCACAAGTTCTCGCTCGGCATCCTGGCGGTCATGAAACCGTTGGGTGTGTGGGGCGTTGGTGGTCTGGCTCTGATTGACTCTGCGCTGATCCCGATCCCGGTTTCGATGGACGGGGTGGTGATCGGGTATGTGGCGAGCAACCACAGCCGGTTCCTGATCTACAGCCTGGTGGCGGCGCTGGCCTCGGCGATCGGGTCGCTGGTGCCGTTTTATATCGGGCGCGCGGGCGGCGAGTTCTTCCTGCTGAAGCGGATCAATCGTGAGCGGTATGAGAAGATTCGCGATCGCTTCGAGCGGCAGGAGTTCCTGGCGATCATGGTGCCGGCGATGCTGCCTCCGCCGACGCCGCTGAAGCTGTTCGAGTTTGCGGCGGGTGTGTTCGAGATGAAGCCGCTGCCGTTCGTGCTGGCGATCTTCACGGGCAAGCTGATCCAGTTCCTGGTGTGCTCGCTGCTGACGATCTGGTTCGGCCCGACGCTGATGCATAGCCTGAAGCACGTGATGCACACGCACATGAGCGTGGTGATCGGCGTGGCCGTGGCCATCCTGCTGGCGCTGGTGTTTTACATCGTGCGGAAGCTGTTCGATCGCCGCAAGGGAGAGCCGCTGCCGGCGGAGGAGTAGGGGCGGAATCTTGCATCTTCGCTTTAACGCAACCGCAGGCGGAGGAAGAAGGCTTCGCCGGTGGGTGTGTTTCCGTAGATGGACCTCAGCGCGTCGGGTGTGCGGTAGAAGCTGATCTGCGTGCCGGGTGCGATGACGAGGTGGGGGCCGGCGGCGAAGTCGCGGTCGTAGCCGAAGCTGTAGGCGGCGACGTGGCCGACGCCTTGCTCGTCGAAGCCGATGGGCAGCGGAGCTCCGGGCGTCAGCTCCAACTCGCTGGTGCGGGCGGCGTTCTCGAGGCGCGTCCAGACGTAGTTCTTCGTGAGGAATTTGAAGCGGGCCTCGGCGAGGTAGCTGTTGGCGACCTCGGACGCGCTGGTGGGTGCGAGGGGCTCGGCTTTGGTGCGTCCCCAGACGAACGTGGCGGAGAGGTCGGTGCTGGGCTCGGCGGACATGCCGGGCATGGCGGCGCTGTGCTTCATATCCATGGCTGCCATGTCCATGCCAGCCATGTCGCCGCTCATGTCCATGCTTCCCATAGCGTTGTCACTCGCTGCGTGCTTCCAGGTGTGGTGGTACATGATGCTGGCGGTCTGGCGCTGCTGGTCTTCGGTGGGATAGAGGGCTTCGGGGTGCTGGATGTGGGCGAAGGAGTACTGGCCGGTCCAGTCGGCGGTGGGTGAGACGGTGAGGCGGGTGGAGACGGAGTCGACGTTGTGGCCGTTGGTGGAGGGCTGGAAGTGCCAGCGGTCTTCGGCGGGTTCTCCCCCGTGGAAGCCGGAGAGCTCGACGCGGGCCCAGCGGTAGGTGAGGCCGCCGGTGATGACGTTGAAGGCGATGTGGGTGGAGTCTTCCTGATGATGGCCGAGCGCGGCGAGGGGATCTTCGCCGGCGGAGGCGCGGTGCGGGTAGGCGGTTGGGCCGATGGCGGGGTCGCCGACGGGCGCGGAGTAGAGCTCGAAGAGGGCGCGCTTGCCGAGCGGGACGTCGTAGATGGCGGCGAGTTCCATCCAGAGATCGTGGGGGTGCTGGCCGTCGAGGATGGGTGTGCCGTAGGCGGTCTCGCCCTGCTGAAACAGCTCGGGGTACTCGCGGTTGTGGACGGTGCCGGGCTCGAGCGAGAGCATGGTGCGCAGGGTGAGCGTGCCGGGGCCGACGCGATGCTCGGCCATGGGCATGACCCAGTTGGTGGAGAAGAAGGCGTCGCGGCCACGCTCGGCCTGGCCTGGAACTTTGGCGGCCTGCTGCTGGTTGTTGGCGACGAAGGCGGTGCCGTGGAGCATGAGCTGCCAGCCGTGGCCCGAGGTCATGAGCATGGAGACGGGTGTGGAGGCGGGCTCGATGCTGGTGCCGCTGGAGCCGTGTTGTAGCTGGGCCTCGATGAGATTGCGGGCCTGCATGACCATGGGCGGGGTGGCGGGAGCCGTGGCCATGGAGGGAGCGGCTGCGGCGGAGATGGGCTCGCAGGGGGTTCCCGGGTGCAGCGACTTCATCATCGGGCAGTCCGAGGTGCAGGCCATGGCAGGTGTGGCGATCAGGAGCGCGGCGAGTGCGGAGGGTGAGAGCTTCAACGGGGACTCCTGAAGGGACTGCGTGCAAGGCGGACGGAGATAGGACGCGCGGGAGGGAGGATGGTTGCGATGCCAGGCGATGGGAGATGGCTTCAGGGGGAAAATCGGATGGTCTTCTGGAGACCCGCGACGGCTCATTCGAAACACGAGCGGGCGACGCGATGAGGCTAGCGCGGAAAAGGTCTGTTACTTGGTGTGCATGAAGCGGAGATTGACCACCTGCTGATCCGGAGCTGTAGACTCGGCGTTTGCCGCAAGGAAATTCCTCTGGGAACGCCGGTCATCCGCATCCGTGCGCGTACTAAAGATCGCACCAATGAGCTCTCCTGATTTCAGGCTGAAGAAGACGATGCCGGTCCGACGTTTAGCGAATACGTTGATCTGTTCGATTGTCTCGTCAGCCGGTAGGCTGCGGAGTGCTTGAACCAGGGACTTGAGTCCAACGACTCTCTTCTCATTGAGAGTTGCGTTCACTAGGCGCGCATACCACGTAGAAAGCACTTCTTGAGCAGAATTTACGGGCGCTTCAGAAATCTCAACGTCCTCACTGGAGGCGAGAGCAAGAATCTTCGGTAGCGCAGATAAGGGGCGATCGCCGAGGAGGCGATCAGCAACGCGCTGCGCGAGAAGCCGATGCCGGAGGGTCACAGACGAAGGAACACCTCGCGACTCGGTGTGGTCTGCCGGACTTGAGTTCTCTCGGAGAAGGCTCATGCTTCTATCACCTCCACATCAAGTCTAAACCCGCGCAACAAGACTTCATCTTCTCCGTATTCATCGTCAGAGTAAACCCACTCCCAGGTTGCTTCAGGCATTGGGCTGCCCGTTCTAACACGGAGAACAAGACCTCCTGGGCCATATTGCCGAGCGTGTAACTGGGCAATCTCCAGTCGCCTCGTCCACGATGTGTAAGGGCTCACTTTAGACATACCGCCGAAGTTGTGTTCGCGAGCAGAGATCGTTCCGTCTGGCTTAGCCGGCCGCACAATTCCCCGTCGGGCATCATCCAGAGCCGGATGACGGACGTGGACGCCGCGATACAGATAGACGATCTCATCGCTCATCTTGCTCGGACTGCTCTACTTGAGCTTCGGGTGGAGGTTGGTGAAGCCGGTGGCCTTTGCGTAGGCGTTGGCGAGTGCGAGGGCTGGGCCTTCCGCATAGAGAGGCGCGAGGAAGGTGATGGAGACGGGCGTTCCGGGGCCTCCCCAGGAGGGGACGGGGTCGTTGGCGTCGGGTGGGACGAAGGCGGGTGCGTCGTCGCCGCGGAGGCCGTTGGGGACGATGATGGCGGGCTGGCCGGTGTGGTTGGTGGCGGTGAGCTGCATGCCGCCGGAGGGAGCGACGATGACGTCGAACTGGGCGAAGAGGTCGTGCATCTGCTGCATGGCGAGGGAGCGCGCGCGCTGGGCCTGGATGTAGTCGACGGCGGGGATGAAGCGGGCCTCGCGGAAGCTGTTGGGCCAGTCGCCGGGGCTCTGGCCGGCGAGCAGAGCGTCGCGGCCGGAGGTGGTGAGCTCGTCGAAGGCGGCGGCGCCTTCGGCGGAGAGGATCGTGCCCAGCGCGCCGAAGGGGAAGCTGGGCAGCTCGCACGGGGTGAGCGTGAGGCCCATCGCGCGGAGCTTGTCGAGCGTGGCGCGGTCGAATTTGGCGTCGTAGGCGCGGCGGGCGAAGTAGGTCTTCTCGGACTCAGTCCTCTTGGTACGTTCTTCGGGCGTGAGCCTGGCGAGGTCGTCCTCGGAGGAAGGCTTGAAGACGGGCTCGTCGAAGGCGGACTTGAGGTAGCCGATGCGGAGCTTCCTGAGATCGAGGGAGAAGTCGGCGGAGAAGCCTGCGGGCTGGACGGAGAGGTCGTGGCCGTCGGGTCCCTGGATGACGTTGAGCACGAGGGCGGCGTCTTCGACGCTGCGGGCGATGGGACCGATCTTGTCCATGGACCAGCTGAGGGCCATGGCTCCGGTGCGGGGCACCAGGCCGTAGCTGGGGCGCAGCCCGACGACGCCGCAGCGGGTGGAGGGGGAGGAGATGGAGCCGAGGGTTTCGGTGCCGATGGCGAAGCCGACGCAGCCTGCGCTTACCGAGCTGGCGCTGCCGGCGGAGGAGCCGCTGCTGCCCTGCTGCGGGTTCCACGGGTTGCGGGTGCGCTGGAAGGTGTCGACGCCTCCCCAGAGATCGCCCTGCGCGAGCGCGCCGAGGGAGAGCTTGGCGAGCAGGACGGCTCCGGCGGCGGCGAGGCGCTGGACGACCACGGCGTCGGTGTCGAAGTGCTGGGCTTCATACCCCCCAGCTCCCCAGGTGGTGGGGTAGCCGGCGACGGCGAGCAGGTCCTTGGATCCCCAGGGGATGCCGTCGAGTGGGCCGAGGGGCATGTGCGCGGCGAAGCGGGCGTCGGCTGCGGCGGCCTGCTTGAGGGCACGCTCTTCGGTGTAGGTGATGACAAAGTGCAGCTGCGGATCGTAGCGGCGCAGGCGCGCGAGGTACATCTTCGTGAGGCCGGTGGGGGTGACCCTCTTTGCGCGCAGCAGAGCGCCCAGTTCGGTGACGGTGGCGAAGGCGAGTTGCTCGCTGGCGATGCCGTTGGTTTCGAGGACGCCGGTGTAGCTGGACAGGTCGACGTGGCCGAGGCCGTGGATGCCGGTGGCGGGGTCCTTTTGCGGAGCGCGCGGCGGTATGGGGAGGGTCACCGTGACGGGCGCGACGCTGTTGGGCAGCTTGAGCGAACGGATGCGCAGCCAGGAGTTGCGCTTGCCGACGAGGTCGTTGAGCATCGTCTGCTTCTGCTCGTCGGAGATTTTGATCGCTGCGATGACGCCCGCGGCGTCGATCATCTCGGGTGTGATCATGGGCCAGCCGCGGAGGTCGGAGGGCGAGAGCTGCTGGGCCTCGGCGGTGCTGGAGCTGGACAGCAGGCCGAGCAGGGCGCCGGGGAAGAGCGTGCTGCCGAGGCCGGCGGCGCTGGCGGCCTGCAGGATGCTGCGCCGGGAGACGCCGGGGCGGGAGACCTGCCTGGCTTCGTTGAAGGAGTCCATAGGGGCAATCATCCCATGGGGCGCGGGAGGCATGCAGCTTTTACGTTTGCACGGAAATGGGTATGAGCTAGATTGTGTCCCATGTTCCGTACACAAGCTCGTTCCATCCTTGGTCTTCTGCTGGTTGCTGCCACAATGGTGGCGGCTGTCGCGCAGGATGCGCGCGCACAGAGCCCGGCTGCTTCGACCCCTGCTCCCGCAACGGCGTCTGCAACGGTACAGTTCTTCGGGCGGCTCATCGCGCCGCGTGCGACGTTTGCGCAGGACATGACGCCCGCCGAGATGGCGCTCATGCAGCAGCATGCAGCGTACTGGGCCGATCAGTTCAAGACCGGCAAGGTGTTGCTGCTGGGCCGGGTGATGGATCCGAAGGGCGCCTACGGAATTTGGATCCTGCAAACGGCGAGCGAGGCCGAAGCGCGGGCCATGATCGAGGGCGATCCGACGATCAAGGCCGGGCTGAATCACTACGAACTGACGCCGATGCATGTGTTCCTGCATCGGTGATGCCGCGGCTTACGCGCGCTTGCAGTCGCAGTTGAGGCACTTGTGCTGGGCGCACGCTCCGCAGGTTCTTGCGAGCTCGCGCTTGAGGGCGGCGCGGGCGCGGTGGGCGCGTACGGCCGCGTTGCCGGGGGTGAGTTGGTGGCGCGTGGCGTAGGTGCTCAGCGGCTCTTCGGCCAGATCGACCTCGCGCAGGATCTCGGCGTAGGCGGGGCGCAGCGAGGGCAGCACGTAGGCGATGCAGTGGCAGACGAGGTCGTGGGTCTGGATGCTGGTTGCTGCACCGTGTGCCAGCTCCTGCGTCCAGCGTTCGAGGGCGGAGCTCTCTGTGCTGCGGCGGCGGAAGTGGTCGATGATGGCGTTGCGGAGGACGGCGAAGAACCAGGCGACGGCGGACTCGTCATCGCGCAGGGTGGTGGAGCGCTCGAGGGCGCGCATGTAGGCGGCCTGCAGGATGTCTTCGGCGAGGGCGCGGTCGTCGACGCGGCGGGCGACGAAGGCGAGGAAGCGCGACCGGCGGGTGAGCAGGTCTTCGAGTTTCGCGTTCGTGGCCATCGCAGAGGGAATGAGGGGCTTGCGGTCCGCGAGAGCTTTGCCCCGGCGGACCGCAGTCTCTGTTAGCAGCATGGCAGATTCGGCACAGTGCCGGGGCAGTTGCAGTCGGGGCAGGTGCAGGTGGGGCCGCAGGCGCAGTTGTTGCAACGGGTGGTCATGGCGTGGATCTCCTTCGTGACTCGGCTTCAGGCCGTTCGTCGTGTAGGAAGACGCAGGCGGGTGCGGGACATTACACCTGGGAGAGATGCTGCGCCTGGTACGTACGGGGAGACGTCTTTGGAGCCGAATACGTTACTGTTGGCGGCGCAGCCAGCTTCGGGCGGAGTCTGCGAGTGTCACGACGGCTGCGCCCAGCATGATGGAGTCCTTGATGATCAGCCGTCCGCCGCCAGCGAGATAGGGGAAGCCGTGCGTCGAGGAGCCTATGGCGGGAACCCACACCTCCGGCGTTGTCACGAGAAACGATAACGTTGTGAGCGCCATTCCGATAAGAAGGAAGCTGCCGATGGCGGAGAGCTGCGGTGCAAACGGGTAGGACGCGATGAGGAGGCCGATCAGGATGATCACGACGCCCAGGCCATAGGAGACGGGGTAGGTGCGGTTGGCTTCGTTCCACTGATGATGCGCGGGGATTACTTCGCCTTCCTTGTTCATGTAGTGGCGATACTCGGGCGCGGGAGAGCGATAGATGAAGCTCATGACAGGGCTGTTGGCGACGAGCGGGACGATGCTATCCGCTTCATAGTCGGCGAACTTCAAGCCACCGATCCAGAGCAGCACGACGACCAATGCAAGGCGCAGCAGGCCCATACCGAAGCGGTCGAGCCGCGCTGCCTGCTGGAAGATACGTGTGACGGCGGATTGGTTGGCAACCGTTGCGGTGGTAGCAGATGGGGTAGACATGACGACGTTCCTTTCGGTGTAACTTCGACTTACAGCTGGACCTGGACCACCGGGAAATCGATTACCGGATCGGCCAGGCGATTGGCGTAGTTGGTCATGGTCATCAGCGCAATGTTGGCGATGATCTCGATCATGAGTCCGTCGTCCACACCGGCTTCGCGAGCTGCTGCCATGTCCGCGTCGGAGACCTGTCCACGCTGCTGCATGGCCTTGAGTGCGAACGTTGCGATGGCGTTCTCCAGCGGATCGTCGCTGCTGGCGGTCCGGGCCTGACGAATCTGTCCCGGAGTGAGTCCTGCCATCCTGGCGGTGGTGCTGTGCACCGAAAGGCAGTATTGGCACTCGTTGCTCTGCGAGATGAGCAGGGCCAGGATTTCGCGCTGGCGGGCGGTCAGACGCCCCTTTTGCAGCGCTGCCGAGAAGGCAAGGTATCCCTCGAGCGCGACGGGCGACTGGGCCATGGTGGCATAGGCTTTGATCACTTTGCCCGACCTGGCTTTGATCTGCGCCAGCAAGGCGGCGATCGGGGAATCTGGTTCAGGAGCGGTGACGGGGGAAATGCGAGGCATCGTGGATCTCCGTTTCTGTCTGCCCCACAGGGGCCAACAGGAAGATCATGCGCCTCCGTGCGAGACTCATTGAGCTCGATAGTAGCTTTACGATACCCGTCCGTCTCAATGGATCAGCTCTCGCCCTTTTTCGCCCGCTTCGCCCTCTCGGCCCGGGTCTTCTACTCCGGGCAGCTCTGCGGGATCTCCAGTGATCATGAGAGCGAACGGGCGGGGCACCTGCACGTTCTGCGAAGCGGCACGCTGCGGATCGTGAGGCCAGGCAAGCCGATGCAGGTGATCTGTGAGCCGAGCGTGCTGTTCTATCCGCGGCCGATGCGACACCAGTTCCAGGCGAGCGAAGAGGATGGGCCGGAGCTGGTCTGCGCGCAGATCGAGTTCGGCGCGGGCCTCCTGAATCCCCTCGTATCGTCGCTTCCGGAGCTGCTTCTTGTTCCGCTTGCCTCGATGCGTGAGCTTGCGCCGACGGTGGAGTTGCTGTTCGCGGAGGCCTTCGGGGAGCGGTCGGGACGGCAGGCCGCCGTGGACCGGTTGGCCGAGTACTTCCTGGTGCTGCTGCTGCGTTCCGCGCTGGATCATCAGCAGGTGCAGGCGGGGGTGCTGAGTGGGTTGGCTGACCCTCGGCTCAGCAAGGCCATCACCGCGATGCACGAGCGCCCCGAGCACGCGTGGACGCTGGTGGAGCTGGCGCGGCTGGCGGGGATGTCGCGTCCGCAGTTTGCGGCGCGTTTCCATGAGGTGGTGGGAGCGACGCCGTTTGATTACCTGACCGACTGGAGGATCGGCGCAGCGCAGGCCCTGCTGCGCAAGGGCGAGCCGCTGAAGATGGTGGCGCCCGCGGTGGGATATGCGGGTTCGACCGCGTTGAGCCGGGTTTTTTCGAAGCGGATGGGAGTCGCTCCGATGGAGTGGCTGGCCCGGAATCCGGTGTAAGACGGGAGCGGTTCGATCTTCCCGGGAAGATCGAACCGCACACCCATTTCTGCAGGTGGAAGCATCGAATGAGCGCCGCTCTGAGGCACGGCTGGAGCGCTAGTAGTCGAAGTCCGCGGCGGCGTCGCCGGCGCCTACGACGGGCTGGGCTACGGACTTGCCGTCCTGCTTGTAGACGATGCCGCCCTTCATCACGAACTGCATGTGCTCCATCGTCGTGATGTCGGCGAGCGGATCGCCCGAGACGGCGACCAGGTCGCCGTAGCAGCCGGCCTTGATGCAACCGGCTTTGCCGGTCATGCTCAGCAGGTCGGCGGCGTTGCGGGTGGCGGCGAGCAGCGCATCGGTCGGTGTCATGCCAGCCTTCACCAGCAGCGCGAACTCATGGGCGTTGGCGCCGGCGGAGGTATCGGTGCCGAACGCGACCTTTACGCCCGCCTTGTAGGCGTCGTGCAACATGCCGGCCATCAGCGGGGTGACTTCGATGGCCTTCTGCGCGGCGGAAGGGTTGAGCATCTCGGGATGATGCAGCGCGGTCTCGTGGACCTGGTCGGCCACCAGCAGCGTGGGCACGAGGTAGGTGCCGTGCTCCTTCATCAGCTTGAAGCTTTCGGCGTCGGCCCAGGTACCGTGCTCGATGGAATCGACGCCGAGGCGCACCGCGTTGTCGATCGCGGCCTTGCCGTGCGCGTGTGCTGCAACCTTGAGCCCGAGGTTATGCGCCGTGTCGATGGTGGCCTTGATCTCCTCGTTGGTCATGGTTTGGACCTTGGGGTCGTCGCCGATGGAGAGCACGCCGCCGGAGGGCATGATCTTGATGACCTCAGCGCCTTCGCGGCGATGCTCGCGCACGATCTTGGCGAACTCTTCAGGGCCATCGGCTACGCTGCCACCCCAGGTGGAGTTGGTCCAGGTGGGGTCGATGCCGTTCTTCGGATCGCTGTGACCGCCGCTTACGCTGAGGGGTTCAAGAGACACGATGATGTGCGGGCCCGGAATCCAGCCGCGGTCGATGTCATGCTTCAGCGCGAGGTCCAGCCCGCCGCCGGAGCCCATGTTGCGCACGGTCGTGAAGCCTTCTTCGAGCAGCTTGCGCGCCATCACACCTGCGCCGATGGCGTTCTCGAACGGCGACACGGTGAGGCGGGACTGGAAGACGTTCATCGCCAGGCGCGGGCCGCCGCCCATGTGCTTGTGCACGTCGATGAGGCCGGGCAGCAGGGTGTCGGCGCCGAGGTCGATGACGGTGGCTCCGGGAGCGGAGGTTGTGCCTTCGGCGACGGAGGTGATCTCGCCGTTGGTGATGGTGACGGAGACCGGGCCGGTGAGCTTGCCGCTGATGCCATCGAACATATGCGCCGCGTGGACGACGATGACCTTCGCGGGCTTCGCGGGCGCCTGCGCTACGAGGGTAAGAGAAGAGGCGAGCAGAACGGCAAGCGTAGGACGCAGCGTCACGGGGGCTCCTGAAGGAGGGATAGAAGTGGGGAACTGTGATTGAGGATACGACGGGAGGGGGTTGAAGGACTCCGTGAGCTCTTGAGGCGGCATAGAGCATTTTCCCTGTTGATGGGTCCCCCGATAAGGGCGTGCAGTGGCGTTTTCTTTGGGGAAAACGCCCATGACGATCAATGCGCTGGGCTACACCTACAGGGAAAATGCTCTAGCCCGGGTCCCTTGAGGGACCCGGGGCACCCAGTTTGTCTCAAGGGTGGCGGTGTAACAGTCATCCTGCGAACCCACATCTCAAAATCGAGATGTGGGGCACCCGATTTCTGGGCTGCAAATACACAAAGCCCGGCCAGATGGCCGGGCTTTGTATCGCGTGGATCGACGTCGTCTAGATGTCGAGGTTCTTGACGTCCAGGGCGTTTTCTTCGATGAACTTGCGGCGGGCTTCGACATCTTCGCCCATGAGGGTGGTGAAGATCTCTTCCGTCGCGGCGATGTCCTCGAGCTTGACCTGCAGGAGGGTGCGGCGGGTCGGGTCCATGGTGGTGTCCCACAGCTGGGTCGCGGTCATTTCGCCGAGGCCCTTGTAGCGCTGCACGTCGTAGCCCTTCTTGCCCTGCTCGATGACGTAATCGAAGAGGTCGATCGGGTTGGTCTTCTCAACGGGGTCCTGGGCCTCGCGACCCTTGCGGGGCGCAGGCCTGGCCTCAGCCGTAGCGTCGGGAGCGGCGGCATCGGGTGCGGCAGCTGCGAGCTCTTCCGCCTCTACGGCGGCGGCCTCGTCAAGCTCCTCCTGCGTGGGAGCCGCTTCGGTCCTGGCCTTCGCGTCCTTGCCCTGGTACTCGATGAGGAACGGTCCCTGGAGCAGGCCGCCCATGTCCGCGTGCTTGAGCAGCAGCTGGCGGCCTTCGGGGGTAGTCGCCAGCGTCCAGTCGATCTTGCGCTCGGCGCCCTGGGCATCGGTGAAGCTGAGCCAGTAGAGATTGTGCTCCTCGTCCTTGGTGACTTCGCTGATGGCCTTGAACTGGTCGCGGCGCTCGATGGTCTTGAGGCGGTCGCGCAGGGCCTTCAGCTTGTCAGGCGTCTCGAACTCGGCGCGACGCTCTGCGTCCTTGCCCTTGTGGGCGAAGGCCTCGATGAAGAAGCGGGTGACGTCGTCGTTGCGGAGGCGCTTGGAGAGCTTGAGGAAGTAGGTCTTGTAGTCACTGAGTGCGGACATGAAGTGCCGCAGCTCGCTGCCCTCGAGCCTGGCGCCCGCATCGCCGTAGCGGATGCTGAGGCCTTCGCTGGCGCGGCGCAGCATGATCTTCTCCAGCTCGCGATCGTCCTTGATGAACTGCTGGAAGCGGCCCTTCTTGATGGAGTACAACGGCGGCTGCGCGATGTAGACGTGGCCGCGGTCGATGAGCTCGCGCATGTGACGGAAGAAGAACGTCAGCAGCAGGGTGCGGATGTGCGAACCGTCGACGTCGGCGTCGGTCATCAGGATGAGCTTGCCGTAGCGCAGCTTGGCGATGTCGAAGTCGTCCTTGCCGATGCCGCAGCCGAGGGCTGTGATCATGGCGCGGATTTCCTCGTGGCCCAGCATCTTGTCGTAGCGGGCCTTCTCGACATTGAGGATCTTACCCTTGAGAGGAAGGATGGCCTGGAACTTGCGGTCGCGGCCCTGCTTGGCGGTACCGCCGGCCGACTCACCCTCGACGAGGTAGAGCTCGCACATCTCGGGACGGCGCTCGGAGCAGTCGGCGAGCTTGCCGGGAAGTCCGCCGCCATCGAGCGCACCCTTGCGGCGGGTGAGATCGCGGGCCTTGCGGGCTGCCTCGCGGGCGCGGGCGGCGTCGATGGCCTTGTTGATGATCTTCTTGGCGACCTGGGGGTTTTGCTCCAGGAAGGCGCCGAGGCGCTCGTTCACGAACGCCTGCACCTGGCCGGCGATGTCGGAGTTGAGCTTGCCCTTGGTCTGGCCTTCGAACTGCGGCTGGGGCAGCTTGACGGAGACAACGGCGACGAGACCTTCGCGGACGTCATCGCCGGAGAGGTTCTCCTTGACATCCTTGAAGAGCCCAAGCTGCTGGCCGGCCACGTTGATGGTGCGCGTGAGCGCGGTGCGGAAGCCTGAGAGGTGGGTGCCACCGTCGACCGTGTTGATGTTGTTGGCGAAGCTGAAGACGGTCTCGGAGTAGGAGTCGTTGTACTGCAGCGCGATCTCCATGACGAGCTGGCCGACTTCGGCCTCCATGTAGATCGGCTTCTCGTGCAGAACCTGCTTGCCCTTGTTCAGGTGCTTGATGAACTCGGCGATGCCACCGATGTACTTGAAGGTCTGCGACTTGATCTCGCCCTTGCCATCGACGGTGCGCTCGTCCGAGAGGATGATCTCGATGCCCTTGTTGAGGAAGGCGAGCTGGCGCAGGCGGTTGGCGAGCGTGTCGTAGTTGTACTCGTGAACGGTGAAGATGGACTTGTCGGGCAGGAAGTGGACCTTGGTGCCCTTGCGCTTGCTGGGGCCCATCTGGCGCAGCGGGCTGATGGGGTCACCCTTGGAGAAGTCCATCTCCCAGGCAAAGCCATCGCGCCAGATCTCGACGTCGAAGGCCTCGGAGAGGGCGTTGACGCAGCTGACGCCGACGCCGTGCAGACCACCGGAGACCTTGTAGTTGGAAGCATCGAACTTGCCGCCGGCGTGGAGCACGGTGAGCACCACCTGCACCGCGGGCAGGACCTCGCCGTTGGGCATGGTCTTGTTGTCCACGGGGATGCCACGGCCGTCATCGACGACGGTGATGGAGTTGTCGACGTGGATGGTGACTTCGATCTTGGTGGCGTGCCCGGCGAGGGCTTCATCGACCGAGTTGTCGACGACCTCATAGACGAGGTGATGCAGTCCCTGCTCACCGGTCGAACCGATGTACATGGCGGGACGCAGACGGACGGCGGCCAGGCCTTCGAGGACGGTGATGTTTTCGCCGGTGTAGCTGCCCTCAGCGGGCGCGGCCTTGGGGGCCTTCGGGGCCAACGGATCCTGGGGATCCGGCAAAGTGGGTTGGGTGGACAATCGAACTCCGGCAGACGGCGGGGTGTCGTGGCTCGGGAGACGTCCGCGACGATGCGGTGTTTGAGCCAGGGAAGGGGCCGCCTGCAAAGGGTTTTCCCTGTGCTAATTTTACCACGCCGCAACACAAATCCGGGGCCTGCAAAACTCGCGCGCACCCGCGAAAAATCTATGGTTTACGCTCCTGCCGGGGCATCGGCCGGGAGCGCTTTGGAGCGACTCGCAGCGTCATCCCCGGGGGCTGGCGTTTCGGCCCTCGACCAGAAGGTCAGCAGCACCGCCGCGACAGCCCATCCGAGCAAAATCTCCGGAAGGTAGACCTCCTGCCAATAGACCCAGGAGATGGCCCAGTGGATCGCCAGAAACAGCGGAACGGCCCAGATTGCCCTTCGGGAGCGCACCCAGGAGGACTGGCCGGACTCCCCGATCCAGGACGGAAGGACGACGAAAAACAGCGGCCACGCGTACCCCATCAGTCGGGGAACTCCCGTACCCAGCAGGGGACCAAGAAGGAAGTAGGCCGTACCGTAAATGGTCGCGAAACGGAGCATCGTAGCGTAGCCCTCGGTCCTGGCCTCTGGCGCCGCCGGACGGCTGCGACGCCTCCACAGGACGAATGCCGCCAGCAGGGGAAGGAGTCCGAACTCGGTGAGTCCGGCCATCAGGGTGATCCGGGGCAGCGCTGGATTGAAGCCGCAGAAGCCAACTGAATGGATCGAGCCCAGGTGAAACGCGTGCTGCCAAACCGGGGTGCCGCAACCGTAGTTGATGTTGTTCCACAGCTCGACGCCGAAGAGGTTCTGCGCGGTGTTCCATGGCACCTTGAGCAGGATGTACACCGATTCGGGCAGGTGCTGCGGATTTCCCGGGCTGGAGCGAGAGAGGTAATGCACGATCCCCGCCCCGCCAGCGGCCGAGGCGATGGCCAGCAGGCACCCACGCAACCGCAGCGGACGCCAAGCCGCCAGCAGCAGGCAGGCCAGCGTCAGCGAGGTACTCTCGCGGGCGACCATGAGGGGGAGCATCCAGAGGGCGGCGGCTACCCAGAGCTCGCGCTCCAGCAGAATCAGAAAGATGGCGAGCAGCGCCGCATAGAAGAGGTCGGGCAGCACCATGCCCAGCATGGTGTCGGGCATCATGGGAGCGACTGCAATCGCCACCAGAACCCACCAAGGGGCCCGGGATCTTCCGGCCAGGGCGAAGAGAACGCCGACCAGGACGAGCAGGGAGGCGGTGGCTTCGATCTCGAAGCCACGGTGCGCGTCGATGTGAAGCAGGGCATCGAGGCCGCGCACAATGAGGGGCCCAAGCTGGCGTGAGGCAAACGGCTGCACCAGCCCTGCGGCATTCCCACGGGCGATTGAAAGGTACGACCAGATGTCGGCCATGTAGAACGGGCTGCGGTAGTGGAGTTCCTTCCACGCCGCATACCCCGAGCCCGCGAGGGTCGCGAGCGCGATCACCGCACCCCTGAAGCGGGGCGCGAGGTTGCCGATGGGGGCGGAGATCCAGCCAGCCCTGGCTGGATCTCCACTCACCTCTGGCTCGCCATTTCCTGTTTGCCTGACGTGATCTCGTTCTGAAGCCACGTTCTTAGTTCACCACACGAGTTCCTTCCGTGTGGACGTTCCTCGGCGTGTGACTGGTTACCAGACCTTGCAGGCGGGCACGTGAACCATCGGCTGGCCGACCTTGCAGCCGAAGGCCTTCTGGAACTCCGGCATGTTGACGACGACGCCGTTCACGCGGGCCCAGCCGGGCGAATGGGGGTCAGTGAGGGCGTTGGCTCGCTGATTTTCGGGGCGCTCGTTCTCGCAGGCCCACTGGGCCATGCCGACGAAGTAGCGCTGGTCTGGCGTCAGGCCGTCCTTGTCCTCGAGGTTCTCCGTGGCGGTCTGCACCTTCCACGCCATGTAGCCCAGCAGCGTGCCGCCCAGGTCAGCGACGTCCTCGCCGCTGGTCAGCTTCGACTGGATGTGGATGTCATCGACGACGACATAGCCGGCGTACTGGTCGCGGATGCAGTTGATGCGGTCCTCGAAGCCCTTGGCGTCGGCTGGAGTCCACCAGTCGCGCAGGTTGCCCTTGCCATCGAACTGGCGGCCTTCGTCGTCGAAGGCGTGCGTCAGCTCGTGGCCGATGGTCGAACCGGTGTTGCCGTAGTTGGGCGCGGCATCTTCCTTCGGGTCATACAGTGGTGGCTGCAGGACACCCGCAGGGAAGTTGATGTCGTTCATCGAAGGATCGTAGTAGGCGTTGACGGTGGGCGGCGTCATGCCCCATTCGTTGCGGTCGACGGGCTTGCCGAGCTTGTTCCACTCACGAGCTTCCTCAAAGCGGCTGGCGCGCAGCGCATTGCCGAAGTAGCCCGTCTTCTCGACGTCGAGCGCGGTGTAGTCGCGCCAGGTGGTGGGGTAGCCGATCTTGTTACGCACCTCATGGAGCTTCTCGAGCGCCTGCTTCTTGGTCTCGGGCGTCATCCAGTCCAGGCCCTCGATCTCCTGCTTCATCGCAGCTTCGATCTGCTGGGTCATGCGGTCGGTGTCGGCCTTCATCTGCGGGGTGAAGGTGCGGGCAACGAACTCCTGGCCCAGCGCCTCGCCGAGGTTGCGATCGACGGCGCGCACGCAGGTCTTCCAGCGCGGAGGCATGGAGGGTGTGCCGCGCAGGGTGGTGGAGAAGAAGTCGAAGTGCGCCTGCGCAATGGGCTGCGCCAGCGAGGGAGCCGCGCCGAGCATGACGTGGGCACGCAGGTAGCCGCGCAGGGCGTCCACGGGCTCGTCCTTCAGCTCGGCGTTGATCTCCTTCACGAAGGCAGGCTGCGAGACGTTGAGAGTCGTGACCGACTTCGGGCCCTGGACGCGGAAGTAGACCGGCCAGTCGATCGCGGGAGCCATCTTCTGGAGGTCAGCCATGGAGGTGCGATGGAAGATCTTGTGCGGATCGCGGCGCTCGACGCGGGTGAGCTGCGACTTGGCCAGCGCGGTCTCGATGCGCATCGTTGCGTCGGCGTCAGCCTTGGCCTGGGCTTCGCTCTCGCCGGAGTCGACAAGCAGCTTGACCAGCAGCGCGACGTACTTGGTCCGTAGAGCGACGCTCTTGTCGTCGGTCTTCAGGTAGTAGTCGCGGTCGGGTAGCCCGAGCCCTCCGGCGCCGATGCCGACCATCATCACATCGCTGTTCTCCGCGTCCTGCTCCACGCCGGAGTTGAAGAAGAAGGTGCCCATCAGCTCGTGCTCGAGGTACGGCAGCGCGGTGAGGATCGCCTCGCGCGTGCTGAGCTTGTCGATGCGCTTCAGTGCGGCTTCGATGGGCTTGATGCCTGCGGCGTCGATAGCGGAGGTATCCATGCAGGCGGCGTAGTAGTCGCCAATCTTTTGCTGCACCGTATTGCGCTGCGCGAGCTTTGCATCCTGCTCGAGGATGCCCCACAGGAACTGCTGGTTCTCGTTGGTGAGCTTGCCGTAGACGCTCCAGGAGGCCTGGTCTGCGGGGATGGGGTTGTTCTTCATCCAGCCGCCGCACGAGTACTTGTAGAAGTCCGTGCAGGGATCGACCGTGCGGTCCATGCTGGTGACGTCCAGCGAGGGCGAGTAGGGCATGGCGGTGAGCGGCTTGGGCTCAGGCTGCTGAGCGAGGGCCGAGGTGGCGGCGGCAAGCGCGAGGCCAGCGGCGATTCCGGCGGCGAGGGCCAGCGAAGCGGGACGGAACACGGCAGCTCCTTGAAGATCCAGAAAGGGGGTTCAGAAAAGGCTCAGAGATGGCTCTGAAGTGCCCCCATCGTATCGCGAGGAGGGGCGCGGAGCGAGGTGATGGCGGATTGGGGAGCGGATTTGTCTCCAAAACCTGGAGACTTTGCTATACTGACAGCTGTTGTCCAATCGCTGATTCCCCGTGGGCTGGGCCGGACAGGTTTCTGTCAGGGGCTGCCTGCAAAGGGGAGCGGCAAAGCAGGAAACACCATGCCAAAGTTGAAGACCCACTCGGGCGCGGCAAAGCGCTTCAAGAAGACCGCCAGCGGCAAGTTCAAGCGCGGGCAGTCCAAGATGCGCCACATCCTGACCTCGAAGGATTCGAAGACCAAGAGCAAGCTCGGCAGAATCGTGCTTGTGTCGGTTGCCGACACCCCGAAGGTCGCCCGGATGCTTCCTTACGCCTAGAGCGTAAGGCCGCCGCCTGACAGAGTTTTTCGAATCGAGCCGAGCTGAAGCCGAAAGGCGGGAGCCGAAGGGCCGTCAATCGTTCCAGGCCCCTGGGAGTGGCGATAGCCAGATCCCACCGAGATTCGAAATTGAACGCCTGAGAGAAGAGGCCACCCTTACCTCCATCCGGGCCGTACCGAAAGGTACGAATCACGAACGACGCAAAAGGAGCACACGATGCCTCGTGTAAAACGCAGTACAAAGCGCGCCGACCGCCGCCGCAAGATCCTCAAGCGCGCGTCTGGCTACTTCCTCACCAAGAGCAAGCTCTACCAGGCAGCCCAGGAAGCCGTCGAGCGCGGCCTGAAGTTTGCCTACATCGGCCGCAAGCAGAAGAAGCGCCAGTTCCGTTCGCTGTGGATCGTCCGCATCGGCGCCGCTGCCCGCATCAACGGCATGAGCTACTCGACCTTCATCAACGGCCTGAAGAAGGCCGGCAACGGTCTGGACCGCAAGATCCTGGCCGACATCGCCGCCAACGACGCAGCCGGCTTCGCCGCGCTCGCCGAGCAGGCGAAGGCTGGACTCGCCGCGAAGTAAGCGGGCGAGACAGTAGAGAATAGACAGTAGACAGTGAGAAAACGCGTGGCCTTCGGGCCACGCGTTTTCGTTTGCGGGAACGCAATGATCTGCGACAATTCCGGCTATGCGATGGTTTGGGCCAGCGTATGCGAAGACGGTCACGGACGATGGCCGGCAGATGACGGTCGTGCTGCGGCGGGAGTGTCGCGGAGTCGACCTGCTGCTAGCCGGTGGTTGCGTCAGCGGTGCTGCCCTGTGTGCGGGGTACGGGAGCTGGCTGGGGGCGGGATTCTGCCTGTTGTTTGCTGTGATGTTTCTCTGGGATGCGCTATCGGAAAAGCAGCTGGTCATTGCGGCAGACCCGGATGGGATCTTCGCGGAGCGCACATTCTATCGCTGGAACCAGATCTACCGGCTGGAGTATGACGGAGGCGGTGAGAATGAATCGTCGTCGCTGCGACTTCGGCAGCTCACCAAGGACGCGCAGATTCTGAAGGGGATCGGGCAGGAGCAGGCGGAGGAGATCATTGCGCTGCTCCGGAGGCGATTCCCGGATGCTCCCATGGCCGCGGATCCGGGACCGCGGACGGCGATCGGGCGGTGGTTCAAGCGGGTGATGGGCTGACGCGTCGATTCGGGTGGGCTGGGATATCAGAGTGCGCGAAGATCGTCGCCAGACGTGATTCATCGTGCTACAACACTTGCATGTCCCCCAATCGAATGTTGTGCCCGCTCCTCGCACTTGCCTGTGTTGTTGCGCAGCCGATCTTTGCCCAGCGCCCTGGCGGCGGTGGTGGAAGTTCTGAAGACTCCAGCAAGCCGCTGGCTACGATCGCCGCGCGTACGGCGAACATGCAGCACAAGCCGGGCATGATTGCCCTGGACTATGACGCCCGCGCGGGCAAGGTGTACATGGAGGTCCCGATGACGGGGAACTCCGCGCACACGGAGTCGCCGGAGTACATCTATGCGACGACGCTGGTGCATGGCACCGGATCGAACGACCTGGGGATGGATCGTGGGCAGCTGGGCGGCGTGGGCGAAGGGCCTTCGAGCAGCCTGGTGAAGTTTGTGCGCAGCGGGCCGAAGGTGCTGCTGATGCAGCCCAACATCCGCTTCCGCAGCTCTTCGGACGATCCCAATGTCGTGAAGGGCGTTACCGACAGCTTTGCTGAGAGCGTGATGGCCGGCTTTACTGTGCAGGCTGAAGGTCCGGACGGTACGCTGCTGCTCGATGCCACTGACTTCTTCGTGCGCGATGCGCGCGGCGCGGCGCAGGTGCTGAACCAGATGAAGCAGGGGCAGTATCGCTTTGACCCGGCGCGCTCCGCGCTGGTGCCGGACGAGATCAAGTCGTTCCCAAAGAACATTGCGGTGGAGTCGGTGATCACCGTTGCCAGCGAAGGCGGCATGACGGGACGCTACGTCCGGGACGTGACGCCGAACCCCAGCGCGATGACGGTGCACGAGCGCCAGATGCTCATCGAGCTGCCGCCTCCCGGCTTTACGCCGCGCAAGTTCTCTCCGCGTTCGGGCTTCAGCGACCACAGCTATCGCGACTACACGGTGCCGCAGGGCGATGACATGGAACAGCAGCTCATCGCTCGCTTCCGCCTGATCAAGAAGGACCCCAACTGCAAGACCTCGTGCGAGGCAGTGCAGCCGATCCAGTACTACGTGGACAACGCAGCGCAGGAACCGCTCCGCAGTGCGCTGCTGGAAGGTGCGCGCTGGTGGGACCAGGCGTTCCAGGCCGCGGGCTGGGCCCCGGGGACGTTCAAGGTAGACGTGCTGCCCAATGGCGCCGACCCCATGGACATCCGCTACAACATGATCCAGTGGGTGCATCGTTACACGCGTGGCTGGAGCTATGGTGCGTCGATCACGGACCCACGCACGGGCGAGATCATCAAGGGCAATGTGACGCTGGGCAGCCTGCGTTCGCGGCAAGACTACATGATCGCGGAAGCGATGTTGTCGCCGTACAAGGATGGCAAGGCGCTGGACCCGGCGAACGATCCGATGCTGAAGCTGGTGCTGCAGCGCATCCGCCAGCTGGCAGCGCATGAGACGGGCCACACCATCGGCCTGGCGCACAACTACGCGGCCAGCACGTTCCCGCATGCGGAGGACGTGACGACCAGCGTGATGGAGTATCCGCATCCATGGATCACGGTGGACAAGGCAGGCAAGATCGACACCTCGCACGCGTACCCGGTGAACATCGGCATCTGGGACAAGACCGCGATCGACTACGGCTATCGCGAGTTCGACAAGGGCGGCAAGCCGGTGGAAGATCCCGCAGCGCTTGAGGCCATCCTTGAGAAGTCGGAGAAGACCGGTATGGTCTTCCTCACGGATCAGGATGCACGTCCGCTGGGTTCGCCTTCGCCGATCGCGCACCTTTGGGACAACGGCACGGAGCCCAGCGAAGAGCTGCTGCGCACGCTGCAGGTTCGCGAAGTGGCGATGAAGAACTTCGGCATCAACGCGATCAAGAACGGCGAACCGCTGGCGGATCTCGAAGACAAGCTGGTGGTGCTGTATCTCTTCCACCGCTATCAGCTGGAGGCGACGATCAAGGAGATCGGCGGCCTGGACTACCGCGCGAACACTCGCGGCGATGGGCAGATGATGCCGACGGTGGTGTCGGATGCGCGTCAGCAGGCGGCGATCGATGCTGCGCTGAAGACGCTCTCTCCCGAGGTGCTGACGATCCCCGAGTCGTTGCTCGCGATCCTTCCGCCGCGTCCTGTGGGCACGCAGAAGACGCGCGAGTCGTTTGCTGCGGAGACGGGGATGACCTTCGACCCGATCGCTGTGGCTGAATCAGCTGCCGACCTCACGTTGCAGGAGCTCTTCAACCCGGAGCGCGACTCGCGCATCGTGCAGTACCACATGCGCAACCCGCCGTCGAAGACCTCGCTGCGGGTGCTGATGGAAGCGGTGTCGAAGGAGACGGCGCGTCGCATCGATGGCGGGCACACGATGTCGTCCGAGGTGGAGCGTGCAGTCGAGTTCCGCGGCCTCGAGACGATGCTTGGCCTCGCGGTTGATCCGGCGGCGAGCTCGCAGGTGCGGGCGATCGCGCTGTATCACATCGAAGACCTGCTGAAGCAGTGGACGACGGAGCCGATGCCGACGGATTCGGCCGAGGCGATCCACCGCAAGGCGATGATCGCGCGGATCGAGGACTTCAAGCGGAGTCCGGACAAGTTTGTTCCGGTGAAGCCGATTGAAGCTCCTCCGGGAATGCCGATCGGTGACGAGGACGAGTTCGACATCTACTAAGCAAACTTCCAAAGCCACAACCTTTTGCGACCGGCCGGTCTCCTTTATGCTCAGATGGAATGGGCTTCAGGGAGGCCGGTCTTGCGTAAGGGCGAGGTCACGCGGCAGCACATCATCGAAGAGGCGGCGGCGCTGTTCAATCGGCGTGGCTACGCTGGCTGTGCGCTGCGCGAGATCATGGAAGCCACGGGCCTCGAGAAGGGCGGCATCTACCGCCACTTCAACAGCAAGGAAGAGATCGCTGCCGAGGCCTTCGACTACGCGTGGGGGCAAGCCTTCGCTGTCCGCACGCGCGGCATGGACGAGATCGACGATGCGGTCGACAAGCTGCGTCGGCATGTAGCGAACTTCACGGAGAAGACTGGCTTCCCGGGCGGTTGCCCGGTGCTGAATACCTCCACCGACGCGGACGACGGCAACCCTGTGCTGCGCGAGCGCGTTCGCGGTGCGGTGAAGCGCTGGCGCGCGATGATCGTGGGCATCGTGGAGCAGGGGCAAGCCGCAGGCAGCGTCCGCGAAACGTTTGATCCGCAGGAGGTTGCGACGCGGATCATCGGCGCGTTGGAGGGTGCGGTGATGCTGGCACGGATCGAACGGAACCAGGCGGTGCTGCACTCTACGCATGCATTGCTCGACTCCTGGCTGCTCAGCGAAGTACGTGCATCGGGCAAAGTACGACGGGGATAGCCGCTCCGTGATCTCGCCCTGAGACAAATCTGCATCGTTCCTCGCTGGCGTGAATCTCTCTAAAAGAGACCGCACGGTCTCATTCCCTCGAAGAGGTGAGAGAGATGGCTACGGCCACACTCGAGATTGAGGCTCCGGTCGCTGCGAGGCCCGCAGCTCCTGTATTCCGCGTGGTGAATCCTTGGATCATCGCACTTACGGTTACGCTGGCGACTTTCATGGAGCTGCTCGACACCTCCATTGCGAATGTCTCGCTGCCGTACATCGCTGGCGGTCTCGGACGCAGCTTCGATGAAGTGACGTGGGTGCTGACCACGTACCTCGTCGCCAACGCCGTAGTGTTGCCGATGAGTGCGTGGCTGAGCCGCACCTTCGGCCGCAAGAACTACTACATGGCCTGCGTGGCGTTGTTCACCATCACCTCGCTGATGTGCGGCATCGCGCCGTCGCTGGAGTTCATGCTGGTGGCGCGTGTGCTGCAGGGCATTGGCGGGGGTGGCCTCGCCCCGGTGGAGCAAGCCATCCTCGTCGATACGTTCCCTCCTGCAAAGCGCGCTGCTGCCTTCGCGCTTTACACCGTGGCGATCGTCACGGCGCCCGCCATCGGGCCGGTGATCGGCGGCTACATCACGGACAACTACAACTGGCGCTGGATCTTCTTTCTCAACATTCCCATCGGGCTGCTCTCGCTTTACCTGACCAATCGCCTCATCCAGGACCCACCGGCATTCACTGCGGAACGCATGCGGCTGAAAGCTGAGAAGAAGCAGCCCAAGATCGACGTCCCCGGCATCGCGCTCGTCGGTCTTGGCTCGGCGGCCCTTGAGATCGTGTTGGATCGCGGGCAGATCGATGACTGGTTCGGCTCGTCCCTGATTGTGAAGTTGGTGGTGATCAGCTCCATCTGCTGGATCGTTGCGATCTGGTGGGAGCTGCGCACCAAAGACCCAATCATCGATCTGCGGCTGTTGAAGAGCCGCAACTTCGCCATCGCGGTGGCGCTGCTGTTCCTCTTTGGCTTCACGCTGTTCGCGACGACGACGATGATCCCGCAGGTGCTGCAATCGCTCTATGGCTATCGCGCCATCGATGCGGGTCTGGTGCTCGGGCCGGGTGCCTTGGTCATCACGGTCCTGGCGCCGATAGCGGCGCAGCTGGTGCAGCGCAAGATCGTAAAGCCTCAGGTGCTGCTGGCGTTCAGCCTCACGACCATCTGCGCGTCGATGCTGTACTACAGCGGCATGACGTTGCAGAGCGACTACACTCACTACGCATTGGCACGCGCCTTCCAGGGGCTCGGTTACGGCTTCTTCTTCGTGCCGCTCAACGTGATTGCGTACTCGCAGCTGACGCCTGAACAGAACAACCGCGCATCGAGCCTCACCAACTTCTTCCGCAACTGGGGTGGAAGCGTGGGCGTGGCCTTTGTGACGACGATGAGCGAGCGTCGCCAGAACTTCCATCAGGAGAGGCTCAGCGCAGCACTCTCTCCCAGCAACCATGCGCTGCAGCAGGCGACCAACAACCTCACGCAGCAGCTGCAGGCTGCGGGGTATTCGCATGCGGATGCAGCCAGGGCCGCAGCGCTGAATCTCTACGAGCAGTTCTCCGCACAGACGCGCATGCTGGCTTTCATGGACTGCTTCCGCATCATCGCGTGGACGGCGGCGCTCGCACTACCTTTGGTCTTCTTCATCAAGAAGTTCGCGATTGCAGGTAAGGCACCCGAAGGGCATTGAGCGCAGGGCTGTCTCCCAAGCCCCGCGACTCAGGCGTTGATCCAGTGCAGGTGGATCGCGACGAGTGACAATGTCGCGACGACGATCCACAGCAGCACGCCTTGCAGCATGGGCTTCCAACCCACACGCTTCAGCATCGCAGGCGAAAGGCTTGCGCCGATCAGCAGCAGCACCACCTCCATCGCGTTGCGTCCAAGCCCAGAGAGCTTCGTCCATACCCCCGTGGCTTCGGGATAGAAACTGCGTACAGCGGCCGCCGCGAGGAACAGCGCGATGAACCAGGGCCACGCAATCTTTGCGTTGGTCTTCGCAGTGTGCTCGCCACTTGCCGTTGCAAGCCGTCCGTTGCGGCTGGTCCAGAAGGCAACAACCAGCGCCAGCGGCACAATCCAGAGCGAGCGGACCAGCTTTACGGTGGTGCCAATCTCCAGCGCCTGTGGGCCGTACTTCGCAGTCGCGCCCACGACAGAGCTGGTGTCGTGGATCGCCAATGCTGACCAAAGTCCGAACTGAGCCTGGCTGAGCCCGACGAGATGGCCGACGAAGGGGAAGAGCAACAGTGCAACGGCGTTGAGGCTGAAGACTGTCCCAAGCGCGACGGCCATCTCATCCTCACCGGCTTCGCAGACCGGGCCAATGGCGGCGATGGCGCTGCCGCCGCAGATGGCCGTGCCCGCGGCGATCAGCAGCGACGCTCTGGGCTTTACGCGCATCAGCTTGCCGAGGAGCAATCCCAGCGACAGCGCGAAGACGATGCTGATTGCGGTATAACCGAAGCCCATGCGTCCAGCGCGTGCGACCGCTCCGAGATTCATGCCAAAGCCCAGGAGCACCACGGCTGCCTGCAGAAGGAACTTGGTCAGCTTGTGCGCTTCGGTGCGAAAGGGATGTTCGGTTACGAGTGCCAGCACCAGGCCCAGCAACAGAGCAAATGCAGGCGAGAGCAGGCCGCTCGCCGCAACAATTACTGCGCAGATCAGAATCACCATCGGACTCATACTTGCCTCCAGACAAGAATGAGTGTGGAACCGCACGGGCGCGGTGTCGAAGCAGCAATTGTCATGCCCGATAAGCTGGACTTATCGGCTGCGGATCGAGGCTGAGTGGATCCCGGTGAGGCTCGCGGAGCGACGCAGGGCGGCCCGTAGATCCGCGGATGCCTCTACTTGCGACGCTTCTGCTCGCGAGCCACCTCGTCGGCGAACAAGGTGAGTTCGTCCGCGAACTCGGCCGCCGCACCACGCAGTGCGGGTCGGCGGCGTCGCACGAGATGAAAGCTGCGCGCGATGGTGAGGCCGGTGACCTGCACGGTCTTCAGGGTCTTCAAGGCGAGCTGGCGTTGCAGGGCGAAGCGCGAAGCAAAGGCCACCCCCACGCCTTGTTCCACGCAGGCGAGGATGGCCTCGGTGGAGCTCAGTGCCATGCGGACATTCAGGTCACCGGGCTTGAGGCCCGCAGCCTGCAACGCCTGCTCGACGACCTCGCGGGTGCCTGAACCCCGCTCGCGTAGTAGTAGAGGCGCACGCCGGAGATCGGCGAGCGCGATGGTCCCGCCGGCCCAGCTATGCGAGGCAGCTGCGATGAGCACGAGTTCGTCCTGCACCCATTCGCCGACCTGCAGCTCGGTCCGATGCACCGGCCCTTCGACGAGTCCGATCGCAGCATCGCCGCCGAGAACGGCTTCAGCAACCCGGGCGGTGTTGGCGCTCTCCATCTCCAACTCGACCTTCGGGTGCTTGCGTGCAAAGCGCCCCAGCACGCCGGGGAGCACATACTGCGCGATGGTGGTGGAGGCGGCGATGCGCAGTCCTCCCCGGACCTGGCCCTGCAATGCGGCGATGCTCTGCTCGGCGAGCGCCAGCACCTCGTGGGAGGCCTCGGCGCTACGCAGCAGGGCATCGCCCATGGGGGTCAGTTGCACCCGGCCTCCGGTGCGATCGAACAGTGCGCCACCAAGCTCTTCTTCGAGCGCTTTGATCTGCTGCGTCACCGCGGGCTGCGTGACATAGAGCGCCTCGGCGGCTTGCCGGAAACTGCTGCGCGCGGCGACCTCGCGGAAGACCCGGAGACGAAAGTTCTCAAGCATTGGAACAAACCTCGTAAGGGAACAGGCTAATCCCCAAAGCGCCGCGCAGCTCACCGAGGCTGCCTCGCAGTTGAGAAAACGTTCTGGCACGTCAACGCACGATCACAGACCGGGGTGGTGCCATGGTCTATCCTTGGAGCATGCCTGCGACTGATGATCTTCAGTTTCCTCCGGCTTTCACCTCGGAAACCGAGCCGGCGTTCACTGGCAAGGCGCCCTTGGAGTCGTGGGGGCGATACCCGAACTACAACGCCAACGTCGTGTCATTGCACTGGCAGGGCGACTATCCGCGCGTGATCGACGGGGTGCACCATGGCGTGTTGCCGGTGGGTCTTGGCCGCAGCTACGGCGACGTGGGTCTGCTCAAGGATGGCACGCTGGTCAAGACGACAGCGATGAACCGGCTCCTTGCCTTCGATGCCGAGACCGGTGTCCTCACGGCGGAGTCCGGCATCTCGCTGGCCGAGATCCTGGACTTCTCGGTGCCGCGCGGCTTCTTCCTTCCGGTGACGCCGGGGACGAAGTACGTAACGCTGGGCGGCGCGATTGCGAACGATGTGCATGGCAAGAACCACGAAGGCGCCGGCTCGTTCGGCAATCATGTACCGGCGTTCGAGCTGGTGCGCTCCGACGGCACGCGGCTGTTGTGCACGCCGACGGAAAACCCGGACTTTTACGCAGCGACGATCGGAGGCATGGGGCTTACGGGGCTCATCTCGTGGGCGCAGCTGCGGCTCAAGCCGATTGCTTCGCGGCTGATTGATTACGAGGGAATCCAGTTCCACGGCATCGATGAGTTCATCGCGATCAAGAAGCAATACGCGAACGTGGAGTACACGGTGGCGTGGCTCGACTGCGTCTCGACCGGCAGGAACTTCGCGCGCGGCGTCTACATGCTGGGCGAACACGCGAAGGAGCCCGGCGAGTTGAAGTCAAGCCCCGAGCCGAAGCTCGTCTTCCCCATCGATGCGCCGGCGTTCGCTTTGAATAAGCTATCGATCACCGCCTTCAACACACTCTTCTTTCACAAGCAGATCAAGAGCCACGTGAAGACGCAGCAGGACTACGAGCCCTTCTTCTATCCGCTGGATAAGGTGCTGCACTGGAATCGCATGTACGGCAAGCGCGGGCTCGTGCAGTTCCAGTTTGCGTTGCCGTGGGAGACAAGCAAGGAAGGCACGATCGCGATGCTGCAGGAGATCACGAAGTCCGGACTCGCAAGCTTTCTCGCGGTGCTCAAGACCTTCGGGGATGTTCCTTCGCTGGGCATGATGAGCTTCCCGATGCCAGGCTTTATGTTCGCTCTGGACTTCCCCATCAAGCCCGGCATCACGATGCCACTGATGCAGCGGCTTGGCGATATGACCAAGGAGTACGGCGGCAGACTCTACTCGGCCAAGGATGCCTGCATGACGCCAGACCAGTTCCAGGCCTTCTATCCGCAGTGGGAGAAGTTTGCGCGATTCAAGGACCCGGCGATTACGTCGAGCTTCTGGGAGCGCGTCGTGGGCGCAAGCTTTACCGGACGCAGCGTCAGGACGGTTGGCCGATGAGCGCGGGCAAGGCGAGCACGGCTCACACGCCAAAGCGCATCCTCGTGTTGGGCGCGACGTCCGGCATCGCCGAGGCCTGTATTCGCAGCTGGGCCGAACGTGGCGACATGCTCTACCTGGTCGGCCGTACCGCCAGCAAAGTGGGTGTGGTGGTGGATGATGCCCGCGTCCGTGGTGCTGCGTTCGTGGATAGCGCCGTGGCCGATCTCGACGACACGGCTGCACATCCGCAGTTGCTGGCGCATGCCATCAACTCGCTGGGCGGCCTGGATGTTGCCTTCGTCGCCATGGGTACGATGGGCGAGCAGGCACAGTCGGAGCGCAGCTTTGACGCTGCGGACGCCGTGCTGCACAACAACTTCATCGCTCCGGCGAGCCTGCTGACGTGGCTGGCGAACTACTGCGCGCAGCGCCACACGGGCACGCTTGCGGTCATCTCGTCGGTAGCCGGTGAGCGCGGCCGCAAGTCGAACTATGTCTATGGCTCGGCGAAGGCAGGTCTGACGGCGTTTCTCAGCGGGCTGCGGAATCGTATCGATCGCGAAGGCGTGCGTGTGCTCACGATCCTGCCCGGTCCGGTGAAGACCGCGATGACCGAGAGCATGAAGGGCAGCGAGAAGTTCGCTGACGTGAACAAGGTCGCTGCGACGATCGTGGGTGCCATCGACAAAGGCGGGGACGTGCTTTATGTGCCCGGCATCTGGAAGATCATCATGGGCGTGATCAAGCTGATTCCGGAGAGCGTGTTCAAGAAGCTCAGCCTGGGCGCGGAGTAGGCGTCGACTTCGCGTATCGGATCTCCAAACACACGAAGGCCGCCTCTACGGCGGCCTTCGTGCTTTCCCTGCGTTGGAAACTCTGTTGTTACTTCGATACCGCGAATGCGTGCACGAGGTTATACACGTTGGGTGTTCCCAGGCCAGTGGCGAAGTCATAGCCCGCGGTCGCGTTATAGCTCGGACTGTAGGTGGTATTGGAGAGCGACAGCACGCCGTAGGTCTCGGAGGGCTTGTAGCAGTTGTGGGCGACGCCCGAGAGCGTGCTGCACACCGTGTCGTTGTCTCCGAGCGTTACGTCATGGAAGATGCAGGTCGAGCCTGAGGTGGCGCCGTTATTGGAGTTGCAGCTGGTGCTGCCCTGCGCGTCGAACTCCATCTTCGCGAGCGAGTAGAAGGTGGAGTCCGGATTGCCCTGCGCGGCCTTGCTGTACTGCTTGATGAGCGCCTGGATTCCCGCCCATATGGGACAAGCTGCGCCCTAAGGCTGACGGCCGCGACGCTTACTTTGCGGGGCCGAAGCGTTGGTCGATCTCATTGAGCAGTGACTTTGCGGCAGGATCGTTGGGCGATACCTGCAGCGCCGCTGTCGCCTCGGCACGGGCTTCGTCGGGATGGCCGGAGGCGGCGAGCGCGCCGGCGAGATTCACGTGAAACTCGGGATCGGTGGGCTGAATACGAATCGCCTCACGCTCCTGCGCGATGGCCGCGGGCCAGTTGCCAAGGTCGGCGTAGGCCGCGGCGAGGTTGTTGTGCTCGCCCGCAGCGAAGTCGTCCTCGCCCGGATGTGCAGACAGGGCGCGCTCAAAGAGCGAGACTGCGCGCGCGGGATCATGGCCCGAGTCGCGCGCCAGCAGACCCAAAGCGGAGAGGACATTCTCGTTGTTGGGCTCCGCGGCGATGGCTCGTTCCAGCAATGGCTGTGCGAGGGCAGGCTGGCCTGCTCGAAGAAGAATCAGGCCGCGCTCGCCGTCAGTGTCGGCATTGGCAGGATCGATAGCGGAGGCGCTGTCGAGCAGAGCGAGCGACTGTTGCAGGTCGCCACGATTGGCCTCGATCCACGCAAGACCGCGCGAAGCTGTGACCAGGTCGGGACGATCTGTGGGAACCTCCTCGTTGGCAAGCTGGATGGCAGCGCGGAAGTTCACCTCGGCGTCGCTGGCTTTGCTCGGTTCGTTGCCCTGCGCGCTGGCGACCATCACGCGCACAAACGGCGCGTCGGGCGACTTTGCGAGCGTGGCGCCGAAGAGCGTCGCATCATCCTTCCAATCGGGATTGCGTGTGACGATGACCACGCAGAAGCCGATCAGCGTGACGGCAAGCAGCACGGGAGCAGCGTAACGGCGAGGTGATTCCGGAACCCGCTCCAGCAAAGCGTTCGCGATGACGACAAGCGCGATGCAGAAGCCGAAGGACGGAAGGAAGAGATAGCGCTCCGTAAAGGCGTTGCGTCCCAGAGCGCTGAGGTTCATCGCCGGCAGCAGCGTGACCAACGTCCATACGAGCCCGAAGATCGCAGGGAGAAGCTTGCTGGTGGTGGCGGTGATGCCGGTCTGTGCTGAGGCTGCGCGTTGGATGAGCCACACCATGGCGGCGATCAACACACCGAAGAATGCCAGTCCGCCGAGCGCGCGCGGATCGGTGATCGAGCGGATGGGCTGCAACAGAACGTAGGCGTTGAGGTTCAACGGCAGGATGAGCTTGCCGACGTACTGCACCAGCAGCCAGAGGTCATTGAGCGCGAAGGTGAGGGGATTGAGCAGCCAGTCGCGACGGCCCGACTCAAGCCCACCGAGTGCGGCGAACCGGATTCCGAAGTAGAGCAGCAGCGCGGCGAGGGAAGGCGTTACCGAGAAGAGGATGCCGCGCAGGCTGCGCTGGCGCGGGTCTGTGGAGGACTCGGATGGCAGTAGAACCTCGGCCGCGACGAGCAGCAGCGGGAAGATGACCGCGGTCTCCTTCCACAGCAGGGCGAGGAAGAAGCTGAGGCTCCCGAGGACCACAACCAGACGACGCCGCGCGGTCGTGCCTCTCGCTTGCAGATAGAGCGCGAAGGCGATCAGCAGGAAGAGGGTGCAGCCCAACTCAGGCAGTGCGGCAATCCAGTCGATGGCCTCGGTGTGGAGCGGATACAGAGCGAAGAGAGCTGCGACCGCGAAGGCCGCCTGCCAGCGTCCAAGCAGACGTCGTGCGACGAAAAAGGCAGCGATCGCACAAGCGATGGCGAAGAGCAGGCTCACCAGGTGAAACGGTTCCGCCTGCGGCCCAAAGGCTCCCAGCACGATGCGATACGTGAGCATCTGCAAGGGCCTGTAATCGACGCCCTGGAGCGACTGCGAGTGCGAGTCGAAGCGTGTGTCGGTGGTGAAGATGCGCGAGAGTGGCGATGCCGTGCGCAGGTTCTCGTTGAGGACGATCTGCTGGTGGTCGTCCCACACGAAGCCGTTGGAAAGGCTGTTGCCATAGGCCGCGATGAGCAGCACGGCCAACGCAGCGCAGCACAGCATCATCGTGCCGAAGCCGAACCTTGCGTCGCGGATTGCCGCGGGCTGCGGGGAACGCAGCTTCGCCTTCGCTTCCGGTCTGCGCGCCATGGCTAGCGTGCCTGCTGCTGTTGTTGTTGGGCCTGCTGGTTGCTGCGCTTCGCGGGTGCAGCTTGTTCGGGCAGCGCCTGGGCCTTCTCGACCAGGATCGACCAGTCTTCAGGCACGGGAAGCTCGCGGTCGAGCTCCGGAACGCCCAGGCTCGGCTCGACGCGCACGGCTACGGTGAGTTCGCTCTTGGTCCGGCCGCGGAACATGCCGTGCGTAGGCGGAACGTCGGCGTAGTCGCGGCCGATGGCGGTGCGGATGTGGCGATCGGTGACGAGGAGGTTGTTGGTGGGATCGAAGCCCACCCAGCCAAGCTCAGGCAGGAAGCACTCGACCCACGCATGGGTTGCGGAGGCGACCGAACGGTCGTGCGCTCCTTCGCCATGGAAGAGATAGCCCGAGACGTAGCGGCAAGGGATCTGCAGCCGCGTGCGCACCAGCGCGATCATGATGTGCGCGAAGTCCTGGCAGACGCCGGCCTTGGTGGAGAGCGCAAGCTCGATGGGTGAATCTGCCTTGGTGGACTTGGGCTTGTAGTCGAAGTACTCGTAGAGCTGCTTGTTCAAGGTGCGCAGGACGGTCAGCGGATCGTCCTTGCGACGCAGGTCGAACTCCGTGGCCAGCGCCTCGAGCGCGGGCGTCGCTTCGGCGAAGGCGCTGGGCAGCAGCATCTCCCAGAAATCGCTCTCGTGGACCTCGCGGTCCATGTCCTCCCAGGCCGTCTCGTCCAATGCTTCAGGAAGCTCGAGGGCGGGTTCGACCTCAACGAGGGACTCGGCGACGATGACGAGCTGGCCATGCTGGCCGGGGATATCGAAGTGGTGTACGTGGTTGGCAAGGTGGTCGCGATAGCTGAAGACGCGACAGCGCGGCGAGACCGAGAGATGAAACGTGAGACAGCGCTGGTTCGCATCCGAGCGCGGATGCATGCGCGTCTCCATGATGCTTTCGCTGACCTGCGACTTGTACGCGAACTTGGTGAGATGACGGATGGAGTAGTACATCGGTTCCCCCTGCTCGTGCCGATAGATGAGTTCCGGCTCCTGCTGCACTTCCATGCTGCAACGTACCTTTCCGTTGTCCCGCGGGTTATCCCGCCAGGGCAGCCTGCACGGAGTAGTCCACGTACAGGTGATAGATGGTGTCATGGATGGCGCTGCACTGGCGTTGAATGCCGCGCAGATAGCCCACGATGTCTCCGTTCAGGATCTCGTCGACGGACGCGAAGGCGAGAGACGCGCTGAGGCGGCCGGCGATGCGATGGAGCTCTTCGGCGCGCTGCTTCCCGCTTACCTTCTGGATAGCCTGAAGCGCCTGTTCGACGCTCTGGATGGAGAAACGAAGCGAATGGGGGAACTCTTCGTCGAGCAGCAGGAACTCGAGGATACGCTCGGGAGTAAGGTCGGCGGTGTAGACCTTGCAGTAGGCCTCGAACGCGGTGGCGCTGCGCAGCAGGCCCATCCACTCCAGATACTCGTTGCCTTCGGCCACGCGATCGGGCTGCGACCAGAGGTCTTCGTGATACGCCTCGAGCAGCATGGCCGTGGCGCTGGCGCGCTCCAGGAAGCGACCCACCTGGATAAACTGCCAGCCTTCGCCGTGGCTCATGGTGGAGTCGGTGACGCCCTGAAACTGGTGGACGGAATCAAGCACCATCTGCAGGAAGGCGGACTGGGCTTCGGTGGCATCATGCAAGGCGGCAGGTTGGCCGAGCTGGCGGATCTCCGGGCGCGTTGCGTCAAGGTAGAGCGAATTCAGGCGCTGCCACTGCTCGGTGGAGATCTGCTCGCGCACGTGGCGTGCGTTCTCGCGCGCGGACATGATGCAGGAGAGCACCGAGGTCTTGTTTACCGTGTCAAAGGTGAGCGCATTGGCGAAGGCATAAGGGTTACCTTCCCACTTGACCCGCTTGGGCTTGCCCAGCGCCTGCAAGACGCGCAGCCAGCGGTGGTCGGAGCTGGTGGAGCTCTCGTCCAGCATCAGGTTCAGGTTGACTTCGAGCAGGCGCGTCGTGTGCTCTGCGCGCTCTAGATAACGCGACATCCAGTAGAGAGAGTCGGCAACGCGGGAAAGCATACTCAAATGTACACTGCCGGTTTTTACGGCAAGTCAGGGCGACCCAGGGCGCGAGGCTCTATCCTCGAGAGGTCTCCGTGCTTGGCCTCGACATCATCGCTCAGGACACCATGGCCTTCCCGTGGCACCAGCGCACGCCGGTGCATGGGTTGCGCATCGTCATTCCTGTAGGCGTGGCATTGGGCATCGGCGCGGCGACCGGGCATGAAGCTGCCGGAGCGATCGCAGCCGGTGCGGCCTATACGGTAGGCTTCGCCGCGTTCCATGAGGCCCTGGCCTCTGACCTGTTGAGCATGTTCCTCCTCACGCTGGGAATTGCGTCGGGGACCCTGATCGGCTCGCTGGCCGCACCGTGGGTCTGGACGACGCTGCTGGTCGTGGGCATCGCAGCCGTGAACTACGGCATCGCCTCCAACCTTGGCCCCACGGCTGGATGGATGGCCCAGCAGTGCGCGGTCTACGTGATCATCGCGACCTACTTCCCCAACGGGCTGCACTTCGCGCTGGGCCGTTCCAGCATGATCCTGCTGGGCGGCACGATCCAGATGGCCGTGACAGCGATCTTCCGCATCTTCGCTCCAGCGGCGATCCGACGGCAGCCCGGCCCGACGTTGGGGCAGATCCGCGGGCGCATCCTGGTCCTTTGGCATGAGCTGCTGCATGACGTGCAGCTGCGCGGCGCGACACTGGGCTATATCCTGCGGCTCGCCTTCACGCTGCTGCTCAGCACCTGGGTCTACAAGCACTACGGCGTGCGCAGCGGCTATTGGGCGCCGATGACCGCCGTGCTGGTGCTGCGACCGCAGTGGACCGGGACGATGAGCCGCGGCCTCGCGCGGCTGCTGGGCACCATGGTCGCTGCGGGGTTCGCGCTCTTTCTTGCCCAGTTCACGCCGTTCCCGCAGCCTCTGGTCTTCGTGCTGATCATCGTGGCGGCGTGGGCGTCTTACGCGCTGCAGGCCGTCAACTACGCGGCGTTCTCCTGCTTCCTGACGCTGTACATCGTCTTCCTCTTCCGCTTCGGCGGCTTCTCGCAGAGCTCCGCAGCGCATCTCCGGCTGTTCAACACGGCCCTGGGCGGCGCGCTCGCGCTGCTGGTGGACGTCCTGTGGCTGGTCTTCAAACCGCAGCGTTTCCTCCCGCAAACCCGCGAGGAAACGCCGATTCTGCCTCCCGACGGGATATAGCGGCACCTGGGGCTCCGTGCCGGCCGGGCTTTCGTACAATAGAAGGCACTGTGAAACTCGATTTTCTAGGCACTCTGGAGCGCACGCATCGTTGCGGCGACCTCCGCATCAGCGACGAAGGCAAGACCGTAACCCTCATGGGCTGGGTCAATCGCCGCCGCGACCACGGCGACCTCATCTTTCTTGACCTCCGCGACCGCAGCGGCATCACTCAGGTGGTCTTTGACAAGGGCCTAGACGCAGAGTCTCATGCCAAAGCCGAAGCGGCACGTCCGGAGTATGTCGTCGCGGTTACAGGCCAAGTCACGCCGCGCGGGTTCGACGAGAAGAACCCCGACATGCTGACGGGTGACATTGAAGTAGTCGCTGGCCAGACGCTGCTGCTGAACGACGCGAAGACCCCGCCGTTCTCGCCGGCCGAGGACGCGATTGCGAACGAAGAGGTGCGGCTCAAGTACCGCTACCTCGACCTGCGCCGCGAGCAGATGCAGAAGAACTTCGCCATCCGCTCGCGCGTGGCCATGGCGATTCGCAACTACCTCGTCGGCGAAGGCTTCCTCGAGATCGAAACGCCGTTCATGACGCGCTCGACCCCCGAAGGTGCACGCGATTACCTCGTGCCCTCTCGTGTCCATCCCGGCAACTTCTATGCGCTGCCGCAGTCGCCGCAGATCTTCAAGCAGATCCTCATGGTCTCCGGCTTCGACCGCTACTTCCAGGTCGCCCGCTGCTTCCGCGATGAAGACCTTCGCGCTGACCGCCAGCCCGAGTTCACGCAGATCGATCTCGAGATCAGCTTCCCGCAGATGAAGACGGTCTTCGCAACGGCGGAAGGCTTTCTGCACGCGGCGTTTTCGGCGGCGGGCATCGAGCTGCCCAGCGAGCCCTTCATCCAGATGACCTACGACGAGGCCATCGCGAAGTACGGCATCGACAAGCCGGACATGCGCCTGCCCGCGATGGCGGACCTGAGCGAAGAGCTCACGCCGGAGCTCCGCACGACGTTGAAGATCGAGCAGGGCCTGCCCGTGCTCGGCTTCGTCATTCCGAAGGTTGGCGAGCTTTCCGGCACCGAGCGCAAGAAGCTGCTCTCGGAGATCCGCACGATCTTCGGCGATTGCGGCCTCGACGTGCTCGACACCGCGCGCCTCCGCACCAACGAGGCGTTCGTCCCGCTCGCCGATGCCTGCGCTGCGAAGATCTCCGCCGCGCTGACGGCCTTCAACGGAGCGACGCTCAGCGCGAACGATCTTGCCGTCGTTGTCACCCCCAAGCTCGACACCCCGGCGATGTGGAACTTCGATCGTCAGTGGATCTGGAAGCGTGTTGGCGCGCTGCGGCTGGAACTGGCGAAGAAGTACGCCGACAAGCACAAGCTCTTCGAGCAGACCGGCACCGCGAAGGACTTCAAGTTCCTCTGGGTGACCGACTTCCCCATGTACGAGTGGAACGAGGAGTCGAAGACCTGGGACGCGGCGCATCATCCCTTCACCGCGCCGCATGAGGAAGACATCAAGTCGGGCGCTCTGGTGAACGACAAGGGCTCCGTCCGCGCGCTGGCTTACGACGTGGTACTCAACGGTACCGAGCTGGGCTCGGGCTCGATCCGTATCCACCGCAAGGACGTGCAGGCGGAGATCTTCCGCTCGCTGGGGATGTCCGATGAGGAAGCGAAGTCGCGCTTCGGCTTCTTCCTCGACGCGCTGGAGTACGGCACGCCCCCGCACGGCGGCATCGCTCTGGGTCTGGACCGCATCGTGATGATCCTTGCCGGAGCAAACTCGCTGCGCGAAGTCATCGCCTTCCCCAAGACAGCGAAGGCCATCGACCTGATGGTGGATGCACCGAGCGAAGCGACAGCCATCCAGCTCCGCGACCTCCACCTGAAGGTCAACACGCGGAGCTAGCAGCGCCGCGAACGACTCAGCACCAGACCCGCCTTCGACTCACCTCAAATCCGGGTGCCCCGGGTCCCTCAAGGGACCCGGGCTTGCTTGCGTCGATGTCTTCGAATGGACGTGAGCATCAAGGCCGCATGAGCCCGGGGCCGAAGGTCCCGACCCGGGACGCCTGAATAACATAATGGACCAAACGGAGATTCTTGATGCCCACCGCCGTGCGACGGATCCTGGCCTTCCTCGTGCCATGCGCAGGACTTGTGTTCGTCGCCTTAATGGTCGCGGAATACTACTTGGTCGGCCAGTTCGCTCGTAGCTACCCAGAGCACATGGATGCCGTCAGGGGTTACATCTATCCCTTGCAACTGCATGGAGGCCGTGTGTATGTCGGCCGCGAGCAGCACCAACTTCTCGAGCTGCTGGCAGCCACGCGCAGCGTGGTGCTATTTCTCGGTGGAATTCTCGGTTTCTTGCTTCCCATGGGGTCCGCCTCGCGGGGTAGCAACGGCGACCCTAGCGATGGACGGTAAACGTTGGCTGGCGACGAACGGCCATTCTAGTGAGTGGATTGATGACGGGCGATGCGAGTTCCAGCTCCGGCTTGGGCAGAGTGCGCCGAATGTCTGGCTTGTTGCTAGGCTGCGGCGTCGTGTTCTTCGGAGTGGGGTTGCGTGGCTGGGATGGGGTCTGCGGCGTGGAGGTACTTGCCGATGTCCTCGCGCTTCCACTTGTCGCTGAGGGCGTGGAGCTGGGCCATGAAGCCGTCCATCTCGGCCATGCGCTTGGTGGGAGCGTAGGTGACCTCGGGCGGGTTTGTCGGCTTCACCGTGCGGGACACGAAGCCCTTCTCCTCCAGCGTCCGCAGGCGCAGCGTCAGGATGCGCGCGCTGATGCCCTCAGCCGCGCGGCGCAGAGCGCCAAAACGCATCGCGCCATTGTGCGAAAGCAGCCAAAGGATATGCAGCGTCCAGGGGCGCGTGAGCATCTCTAAGAGGCCACCCATGGCGCAGCCGGCAGTGATCTCCGCGGTGGGCTTCCGGATCTCGTCCTGATGCTTTGCTGCCATGATGGTTCCTCCTGGAGAGCTGGTTACGCTGGAGTGCCTGCTTACGCGAAAGTGCCTACTTCGCAAGCGCAGGGTACTTACTTATAGTAACCAAGGATCGACGTGCGAGGCACGAAACACGGAATTCCAGAACCAAGGGGCGCGGCCATCCGGCTGCCACAACGACGAAGGACATTCGATGAAGATTCTCCATCTTGATTCCAGCGTGACCGGCGCGAACTCCATCAGCCGTCCGCTTACGGCGGCCACCGTGGCTCGCCTGCTTGAGCTGAACCCCGGCGCCGAGGTCACGTACCGCGATCTCGTCAACGAGCCGCTGCCGCACAACACCGCTGCCGCCCGCACACCCAGCGCTCTGGGGCCTGACGCTACGGCCGAGCAGAAGCTCGAGGTCGCTCTCGGCCAGACCCTGCTCGACGAGCTCTTTGCCGCGGAGGTCGTGGTCATCGGCGTGCCGATGTACAACTTCGGCATCTCCAGCCAGCTGAAGAGCTGGATCGACTACCTCGCGGTCCCCGGCAAGACGTTCTCCTACAGCGCGGAAGGCCCGAAGGGTCTTGCCGGTGGACGCCGCGTAATCCTCGTCAGCACCCGCGGCGGGCAGTACGGCCCGGGCTCGCCGTACGAGATCGCCGACTTCCAGGAGAAGTACGTCAAGTTCGTCTTCGGCTTCCTCGGCATCACCGAGGTTGAGGTCATCCGCGCTGAAGGCGTCGGCCGCCCTGACGTTCGCGAGTCAGCCATCGCAGCCGCGAAGCAGCAGATCGCTGAGCTCAAGTGAGTATGAAAAAGGTCCTTCGCTCGGCGCGGATATTACCATCCCGAGCCGAGCGAAGGACTTGGTTTCTTGCCATTCACTGCTAGTGCGATTCAGGCTATCGCCTGAACTCTAGTACGCGCTGACGTCTGTCAGCGTCTTCAACTGTGCCTCGCTGAGCTTCAGCTTGACCGCTGCAAACAGTGCCTCAAGCTGCTCCGGCGATGTCGCGCTGGCGATCGGTGCAATTACCGTGGGCTGCGCCAGCAGCCAGGCCAATGCGATGGACGCCTGCTGCGCTCCGGTCTCCGCGCTCACCTGTTTGAGGGCGGCGAGGATCTTCATCCCGCGGTCGTTGAAGTACTTCTCCACGCGCGAGCCGCGGCCCTTGCCCCTGGTGTCTTCGAGGGTCTGATACTTGCCGGTGAGGAAGCCCGAGGCCAGCGAGAAGTAGACAATGGAGCCCATACCGAGCTCCGCAAGCACCGGTGCGAGGTCCTTCTCGTACGCTTCGCGGTCGATGAGGTTGTACTCCGGCTGCAGCGTGGCGTAGGCGGGCAGCTTCTTTTCGGCGGAGATCTTCTCGGCCTCACGCAGCCGCTCGCCGCTGTAGTTCGACGCTCCGATGAAGCGTACCTTGCCCTGTGCGATCAGCTGCTGATACGCCTCCAGCGTCTCGTCCAGCGGAGTGTTGGGGTCATCCTTGTGCGACTGGTAGAGGTCGATGGCGTCGGTCTGCAGGCGCTTCAGCGAGGCCTCGACCTCGCTGAGGATGTACTGCTTCGAAAGGCCTTCGCCGACGTCGGGCATCTTCATCCCAACCTTGGTCAGCAGCACGATTTTGTCGCGCTTGCCGGTCTGCTTCAGCCATTTGCCGAGGATCGCTTCGCTCTCGCCACCCTTGTTGCCGGGCTTCCACGCCGAGTACACGTCCGCGGTGTCGATGCAGTTGAAGCCGCGATCCACGAAGGCATCCAGCACCGCAAAGGACTGCGCTTCATCGATGGTCCATCCAAACACATTGCCGCCCAACACGAGTGGCACAATCTGCAAGTCAGTCTTGCCAAGCGAACGCAGTTCCATGAGTCGAAGTTCTCCTTCAGTTCTGTTGGAGTCCTTGGAGGACTGGAAGGATGCAATCGTGCGATGTGCGGCCGTGCGGAGCGTGCTATGCTCGCCGCATGTTTCACAATTTATCTGCTCGGAGGCCCGCGATGGGGCTGCTTCGATCTCTCACCGCCCTGGCCTGCTCTGGCCTGGCTGGCGGCTTTTCTGTGATGGCGCTTTCAGCCCAGACCGCGACTACGCCTGCGGACCTCGTCCTGAAGAACGCTACCGTGATGACCGTGACGCACGGCACGCTGGAGCACGCCAGCGTATGGGTGCACAACGGCAAGATCGCCGGTGTGGGTACGACTGTGAGTGCTCCTGCTGGTGCGATGGTTGTCGATGTGACGGGGAAGTATGTAACGCCCGGCATCATCGATCCGCACTCGCACTCCGCGCTCGGCAATGACGTCAACGAAGCCACCAGCCCGGTGACCCCGTCGATGATGATGATCGACGCCTTCACCAACACGGACAAGGCGCTGTACCAGGCGCTGGCCGGTGGCGTGACGACGGAGCTGCTGCTGCATGGCTCGGCGAACATGATCGGCGGCCAGGCGGTGGTCATCAAGAACAAGTTTGGCCTCGACCGCGACAGCATGTTGTTCCCCAACGCTCCGCGCTCCATCAAGTTCGCGAGCGGCGAGAACCCGAAGCGCGTCTACGGCAGCCGCGGCATCGTGCCTTCCACGCGCATGGGCAACTTCGAGGTGATGCGTGAGGCCTTCGAAGACGCGAAGCACTACATGGCCACCTGGGATGCCTACAACGACAAGGTCGCCAAGGGCGACAAAACCGCGGTGGCGCCAAAGGTCGACCTGAAGCTTGAAGCTCTGGCCGATGTGCTGCGCGGCAAGATCTACGTGCAGATCCACTGCTATCGCGCGGACGAGTTCCTCACGGAGGAAGCTCTCGCGAAGGAGTACGGCTACAAGATCCGCGCCTTCCATCACGCGCTGGAGATGTACAAGGTGGGCGACAAGATCGCTCCGACGGGCACGGGCATTGCGACCTTCGCCGACTGGTGGGGCTTCAAGGATGAGGCCTGGGATGCGATCCCATGGAACGCCGTGATGAGCATGCGCGAAGGTGTGCGTGTGGCGCTCAAGTCGGATTCGAATGATTATGTTCGCCGGCTCAATCAGGAGGCAGGCAAGATGGTGCATTACGGCGGGGCGACCGAAGAGGAAGCGCTGCGCATGATCACCCTCAACGCCGCTTGGATCATCGGCGTGGACGACAAAGTCGGCTCGATCGATGTCGGCAAGGATGGCGATCTCGTCATCTGGAACACCGATCCGCTCTCTACGTATGCACGCACGGAGAAGGTGTATATCGATGGCGACCTGTTCTTTGATAGCTCCATCGCAGGCTTTGGCACGCCGCACTTCCACGGCGTGATGAGCGACGCTGGCTTCAGCGGCGCAGACGATGAAATCGGAGACGGAGAGGGAGCACGGTAATGACGATGCGAAATTCAGCGACTGCACTTCTTGGCCTCGCCGTGATGGCGACTTGCGGCCTTGCCGTTGCGCAGGCTCCTGTAGGTCCGAACCTCACCAGCACAGCCGACGAGCAAACCATTGCGATCATCGGCGGCAAGCTGCTTACGGTCTCGCACGGCACCATCGAGAACGGCACGGTCATCCTGCAATACGGCAAGATCGCAGCTGTTGGTACTCCCGCGACGGTGAAGATCCCCACGGGCGCGACGATCATCGATGCCAAAGGGAAGACGGTGTATCCGGGGCTGTTCGATTCGGAGTCGCACCTTGGTTTGTTCGAGGTGGGCTCGGATGCGAATGCACGCGACCTCGTCGAGACTGCCGATGAGATCGAGCCGCAGATGCATGTCTACGATGCGTTCCATGCAGAGACGGAGCGCATTCCGGTGCAGCGCATCAACGGTGTGACCAATGCGCTGATCTCGCCCGAGCCTGCTGATTCCTTGCCGGGGCAGGACAGCGTGATCCAGCTCTATGGCCGCGACCGCGACGAGATGTTCATCTCGAAAGACGCGGCGCTCTCGATGAACTTCATGGGCGATGTGCGCCGCCGCGGAGGTCCAGGCGGTGGTGGAAAGTTCCCCGGCACCCGCATGGGCGTGGCCTCCCAGCTGCGCCAGACGTTCCTCGATGCACAAGCGTATGAGGCTTCGCTGAAGGGCGATAAGAAGGGCCCGGCGCCCAAGCGAGACCTGAAGTTGGAGGCGCTGCTGCCGTACCTGCACGGCGAAAAGCTCGTCGTGCTCTCGTGCGAAGAGGGCTACGAGGTCGAGGTCGCGATGGGCATTGCGAAGGAGTTTCATCTCAAGGTCGCGCTCAATCACCTGACGCATACGCAGGATGTGCTGGACAAGATCGCGAGCTATCACGTGCCGGTCATCGTTGGTCCCATCTACGATGCGCCGATGGCGAACGAGCGCTACGACGCTGTGTTCTCGCTGCCGGCGGAGTTGGCGAAGCGCGGTGTCACGGTCGCCATCTCGACCGGTGGCGAAGGCATGGCGGACAGCCGCAACCTGCCCTACGCAGCGGGCTATGCCGTGGCCTATGGCTTGCCCTATGACGAAGCGCTGAAGAGCATCACGCTGACTCCAGCGACGATCTTCGGGCTTGGCGACAAGCTCGGCTCGCTCGATGTAGGCAAGACAGCGAACGTCGTCATCGCCAACGGCGACCCGCTGGATGTGCGCACCAATGTGGAGCAGGTCTTCATCGATGGCATCGCGGTGCCAATGGTCTCGCGGCAGACGAAGCTGCGCGATGAGTACGCTCCGCTGGTGAAGGGCGGGATGAAACAGTGAGTAGAGGATCGTGAGTAGAGAGTAGAGAAAGGCAAGAGGCCCGACGCCGCGCGCCGGGCCTCAGTCCCTTTACTCACTCCTCGCTGCCTTCCCCTAGTTCATCCACCGCTTGTCGTTCGGATCTCGAGGATTTCGCTTCTCGTCGTCGAGGTCCACGTAGCGTCCGCTGGAGTCGATGTTCACGTCGCGGCCCTGGTTACGCATGTACACCTGGAACTTCTTTGCAGCGCGGCGACGCTTGGCGCGATACCAGGCATTCCGCCAGCCGAAGATCGTCTCGCTGGCGAGGAAGCGTACGCCGCGCTTGGGAGTGAAGCGGATGTAGAGGAAGCCGGCCAGTGCAACGCACAGCACGGTCACGGCGCTGAAGCGGTCGCCACTGATCAGGGACATCGCGAGATAGACCAGCAGGTAGATCGCTGCGAGATGCCGCGCTTTGACGCTGAGGACGAACATCAGCTGCAGCGGCTGGTCAGGATAGAAGCGCGCATAGGCAAGCAGGATCGCCATGACCGCAGGCCACATACCGGCGGTCGCGCTCGCTCGCGAGATCCACGCGCCCTGGGCCCCGAGCAGCACCGCGATTACGCACGCCAGCGCGCCGCCCGCGATCGTCGAGACGAAGAAGTACTCGGCCAGCCAGCGGCCGCCAAGGTCATCTTCCAGCACCGAGCCGAAGAACCAGATGGAAAGCAGAGCAAAGATGGTGCCGATCAGGCCGAAGTTGAGGAACGAGTACGTAACCGGCTGCCACAGCATAGGGATGACGTGCGCCGGACTCAGCGAGAAGAGCTCGACGACGGTACCCGCAAACGCCGGCGCGGCGAGCCCGAGTACAGCGAGTGCGAAGTAGACGATAACTGCCGCCAGCACGAGCTGTCGTGTCACGCCACGAAACGCCGGCAGAGCCAGCATCACCGGACCATTGGATCGGAAGGCCATCGGCTTCGAATCTTTCCGCGCAATTTTCTTGCGGTCAAGTAACCGCTCTCATCTCGCGCTGCGTCATATTGACGCGAAGTCCGAGCCCGGCTAGAACTAAGAGCGAGCTGCCCGAACGTCTGGCTCCATGGTACAAGGGCGCCGCGCAACCTCACGAACAGGAGTGGGTTATGTCAGTTGTCTGTCCCGAGTGCGACAATCCGTTGGTTGTCGATGTCGATGACGTTGAAGAGGGTGAAGTCGTCACATGTGATGAGTGTGGCACCGACCTCGAGATTGTTTCGGTCGATCCCCTGCAACTCGCACCCGTAGATGACGAGGGCTACGACGATGACGACTATACTGAGGAGGAAGATGACGAAGACGAGTAGTACCCCTATGCAGCACCTCACCTGGACCCTGAAGGGCCGGGCTTTTCTGTTTGCTCTCGTTCTGTTGCTGATTCCGGCCATGGCGCAGGCCGCGGCCAGCCCGTTTGTGCCCGCAGCCGCTGAGCCAGCGCAACGCGTCGTCGATGGCAGCGTTATCGACGGAAATGACAAGCCGGTCTCCGGCGCTGTGGTGTACCTCAAGGATTCGAAGACGCTCGCGGTGAAGAGCTACCTGACCGACGATGCTGGGCACTTTCGTTTCGGCGAGCTTTCCCAGACTGCCGATTACGAGATCTGGGCACAGTTCAGCGGCATCAAATCCAAGTCGAAGACCATCAGCTCGTTCGACAACCGCAACGATTTTCACTTTCAGCTCAAGATCACCAAGTAGACAAAATCGCTCTTGCGGCGACAGGCCCACGCTCAGCGCGTGGGCCTTCGCTTTTGTGTGGTCGCGCTGCAAAGCGAAGATCAGGCGAAGTACAATCGTCGCAGCGCACGAAGGCTACCCGCCATGGCCGACGCCCTCCCAACTACCGATCTCTTCACGCACCTGCACATCGACCTGAACAGCTTCTTCGCTTCGGTCGAGCAGCAGCTGCACCCCGAGTACCGCGGCAGGCCGACGGCTGTTGTCGGTGGCCCCATTGCGGACACCGCCACGCTCATCGCCGCCAGCTATGAGTGCAAGGCCGTTGGGGTGAAGACCGGCACCAAGGTGGGCGAGGCGCGCACGAAGATCCCGGAGATCATCCTCGTCAATGGCAATCACAGCGTCTATGCGGAGTATTCGCACAAGATCTCCGCGGCGGTGGAGCGCGTGTGCCCGGTCGCGCACACGCCTTCGATCGACGAGATGGTGTGCGAACTGATGGGCCGCGAGCGGCAGCCTCCCGCAGCAAGGAAGATCGCGCTTGCGATCAAGCAGGCGATCAAGGAGGACGTCGGCGAGACGCTGAACTGCTCCATCGGTATGGCGCCGAATCGCTACCTCGCCAAGATCGCAAGCGACATGCAGAAGCCCGATGGCCTCATCGGCCTGCTGCCTTCGCAGCTGCCGCGAGCCATCGCGCACCTCGAGCTGCGCGACCTGCCCGGCGTGGGCGCGCGCACGGAAGAGCGGCTCAACGCAAAGGGCATCCGCACGATGCCGGAGCTCCTCGCGCTCGATCGCAACGGCATGCATACGCTTTGGGACTCCGTCTGGGGCGACCGGCTGTATCACTGGCTGCGCGGGCATGACACCGGAGACGATGGCGCGCCTGTCGCCAGCGACCTGCAGAAGTCGCTGGGACATTCGCATGTGCTGGGGCCGGAGCATCGCTCGCAGGATGGAGCCTGGGCCGTCGCGCACAAGTTGCTGCACAAGGCAGCAATGCGGCTGCGCATGGAGCACTTTCACGCGGCGTCGATGGCGTTGACGATCAAGTACTCGCTCACGCGCGAGCAGGCGCAGGCGGTGTCGTCGCGCGGCGGCTACAGTGAAGACGAGGGCCCGGCGGTATCACCGGCGCGTGCCCGGGTGAAGAAGCACAGCTCCGGCATCACGCAGACCGGCTGGGGCATGGAGGCTCGCTTCCGTCACTCCAACGACACCCTGACGCTGCTCGAGGTCCTGCGCGGTTTGTGGGCGCAGCGGCCCAACGGAGCAGAGCATCAGAAGCCGTTCTTCGTCGGCGTGACCCTGCGCAACCTCTTGAACGATGAGGATGTCCCGCAACGCCTCTTCGCAGAGCCGGGGCATCGCACCGAGCTCTCCGCGACGATGGACAAGCTCAATCTCAAGTACGGCCACACCACGCTGCACTTCGCCGGAATGCTGCCCGCACGGGAGTCGGCGCCGACGCGGATTGCGTTCACGCAGATTCCTGTTCGCTATGGCGTGGACTATATGTAGAGCGAGCTCTCCCGCGCGCGATGTAAATTGTTCGCGAGGACTCTACGCATGGTTCGCGCACGCTCCCGGCTCATCCTTCTTGCAGCAGCAGTGTCTCCGGCAGCATTACTGTTCGCACAGGCGCCCTCTGCCTCACCCAATCCTGTGCAGGGGACCGCACCGCAGCCCGGCACCGCGGATCATCCGCCCCGGCCGTCGTTTCCTGTGCGTGATCCTCATGGGCCGGGCTTCGTCACCGCGACAGAGCTTCCTGATGGCACTCTGCCTTCGCCAACATTGGACGGCGACTTCATCATCGGCCCCACGCATGAGCCTGCAGCGGAGGCGAAGGTCTCTCCGGCGGTACCGCACGGTACCATCACCACCTTCACGATGACGTCTGCCGATAGCCGCTACTATCCCGGCATCGCTCGCGAGCCGTATACCTTCGGCAAGCCGGATCCGAGCGAGCCGTCGCGCATGATCGTCGCGACGAGCCATCCTGCTCCCTGGACGCGAACGGTGACGGTATACGTGCCGCAGCAGTATGTGTCAGGTACCGAGGCGCCGATCCTCGTAGGCGCCGATGGACCGGACAAGCTGCTCTTCACCGTGCTCGACAACCTCATCGCGGAGCACAAGGTGCCGGCGATGATTGCCATCTCCATCCAGAACGGCGGTGGCGATGCGCAGGGCTCGGAGCGTGGGCTCGAGTACGACACCATGAGCGGCAAATACGCCGAGTGGGTGGAGCACGAGGTCCTGCCGCGCGTGGAGACGCAATGCCTCGTCAAGCTCACGCACAACCCCGACGGCCGCGCTGCCATGGGCGGAAGCTCCGGCGCGGCGGTCTCGCTCATCATGGCGTGGTATCACCCTGAGTGGTACCACCGCGTGCTCAGCTACTCGGGAACGTTCGTGAACCAGCAATGGCCATGGAACCCCGCACTGCCGCACGGCGCGTGGGAGTTCCATGAGAAGCTCATTCCGTCTTCGCCCGCCAGGCCGATTCGTATCTGGATGGAGGTGGGCGACAGAGATCTGCTGAACCCCAACGCCATGCGCGATGGCTTCCACGACTGGGTCGATGCGAACGAGCGCATGGCGAAGGTTCTCAAGGCGAAGGGGTATCACTACCAGTTCGTCTTTGCGCGCAACGCGGGGCACACCGATCATGCGACCAAGGAGCAGACGCTAGCCGAGGCGCTGGAGTATGTCTGGCAGGGCTATCGGTGAGGAACGAGAGGCTCGCTAACTCTCCGGCACCACTTCGCAGTCCTCGTTCACCAGCCGTTTGGCCGCAACGCTCTCGTCTACCACGATGGTCTCGGCGATGCGGTCATGGACGGTCTGGCGGTTGCGGTTGATGAAGTACTGGACGAAGCCGAAACCGCCTTCGAGGAACGAGGCTCCGTAGCCCAGGGCGCGCTCGGTGGACTGCCACCAGCCGACCTCGTGATGAGTCAGCGAGAGAACGCGGATCTTCATGAACTTCTTGCCGATCGTCTGCCCGTTGCCCACCTTCAGCGCGATGGCAAAGTAGAGCGTCGCCTCGATAAGCTCTTCGATCTCGTGGACGAACTCCACGCAGAGCGACCAGAAGTTGATCGGACCTTCTGCCCCGTGGTGCTTGCCGTGGATGCCGAGGAAGCGCTTGGCGACGTAGATGACGGCGAAGTCGATGGCGATCGCCCAGAACCGCTGCTTGAAGCTGGCCAGCTGCAGGCCGCTGAGTGCATCAAAGCGCGCCGTCTCGTGGGCGTGAAAGTGCCTCGTCTCCCGAAGCTGCTTGGTCCATTCCGGCATGGAAATAGCTTAACCCGGAAGGTTGATGACCTCACACGGAAGTGCGTGGTATACTAGGTCCAGCGTCAAGTGTAGACGCTGGACGTCGCGGGCAGATGACTCCCGAGTGGATTCGAGTCTGGCCAGAGACCGCGACTGTCAACTTCCCGGCTCATGTAGTTTGCGAGGCGGGTTGCTCTGGCTAGATGGCCCTTCACCGGAAGATGGCCTCGCCGTGCAGCAGCGTTTGCTTTTCATGACCCGGGCTAACGACCCACAGGCAATGCTGAACACCGAATCCAAGCCCCGTCAGGCACTCAGTGCCGACGATGCGACCGGCTGCATTCCTTCTTGTTCGTTTACTTCTTCTAAAGGAAATCCTTGTCCACGCTTACCCTCGATTCAATCCTGAACCCTGCCCCTCTTGAGCCCACCCGTACCGTCACTGCGACGGAAAACCCCGGGCTCCAGTTCACGGATTTCAAGATCTCCGACTCCCTGAAACAGCGCCTGACCGCTGCCGGCTACAAGACGCCGACCCCTGTCCAGGCAGGAGCCATTCCTCCCGCCCTCGAAGGCGAAGACATCCTCGCCACGGCCTCCACCGGCACCGGCAAGACCCTCAGCTTCCTCATCCCGATGATTGAGCGGCTCGAGGACATCTCTGACCCTTCCAACCGCGCCAACAAGACCCCCATCCTCGCGCTCATCCTGCTGCCGACGCGCGAGCTCGCCATGCAGGTGCTGGACCAGTACCACAAGCTTTGCCCGAACCTGAAGAACGACGCTGTGCTCGTCTGCGGCGGTCTCAGCGAGAACACGCAGCTGGAGCAGATCGCTCGCGGCCCGCGCGTTATCGTCGCGACCCCCGGCCGTCTGGAAGACTACCTTCGCCGCCGCGCCGTCAAGCTCGGTGACGTCGACATGCTCGTCCTCGACGAAGTGGATCGCATGCTCGATATGGGCTTCCTTCCCGCGATCCGTCGCATCGTGGGCGCGCTCCCCAAGGACCGCCAGACGATGTGCTACTCGGCCACGCTGGACGAGAACATCAAGCAGATCGTCAAGGACTACGTCAGCAAGCCGGTCCGCATCGAGATCGGTCAGACCTCAAAGCCCTCCGATCGCGTCGAACTCCGCGTGTACACGGTCATGCAGGACCAGAAGCTCTCGCAGCTCGACAAGATGCTGGGTGAGGAAGAGGGGACGTACCTCGTCTTCTCGCGCACCAAGCACGGCGCAGATCGTATCGGCCGCAAGCTGGAAAAGCTCGGCCACCAGGTGGCGATCATTCATGGCGATCGCTCGCAGTCGCAGCGCTCGGCAGCGCTGAAGTCCTTCTCGACCGGCCGCAGCCGGGTGCTCGTCGCGACCGATGTGGCCGCGCGTGGCATCGACATCCAGGACATCGCGCACGTCGTGAACTACGACCTGCCGAATGCCTCCGACGACTTCGTGCACCGCATCGGCCGCACGGGCCGCGCCGGCAAGAAGGGTGTTGCGTCGACCTTCGTCACTCCGCTTGAGAAGAAGGACACGCTGAAGCTGGAGCGCGAGCTGAAGATCAAGTTCCAGTGGATCGAAGCCGACAAGAACCTCGCGAAGGAAGAGCGTAACAGCCCCATCGACCTCGGCACTGCAGCGGGCAAGGCGGGTATGGATGACCTGCTGAAGCTCGAGTCGCGCTCGTGGCGTTCGGGCGAGTCCGTTCCCCACACGCACAGTGAGCAGCACCCGCGTGGCTCCGATGCAACGCACGGCCGTGCTCATTCGGGCCGTCCGGGCGGACGCGCTCACGGCAGCTCCAGCCGCTCCGGCAACGGTGGCGGTCGTCGCCGCCGTCGCTCGTAAGCACTGGAAGAACGTTTCGGCCGCGGGAACCGCGATGCTCACGCATCAGGTTCTCGCGGCTGATCTTTTTTAATACGGCATCAGGCGGTACGACGGTTGGACCGAAACTGGTTGCGGCGCGACCGTACCCGCAGCAGCATGCTGGCCAGAATCATGTAGCGGCGAGACTCCTCAATCGGCCACCGTGCAACCGAGCGAAGCATCATGCGCAGCGCGCCCGGCTGCTTCAGCTCGCGCATCATGATGGCAGCTTCTGACTCCAGGCGGCTGGAGACGCGGAGTTGATGCGGCAGGCGCTTCCACGCCGGTAAGGCCGGGAGAATGTCCCGCTCGAGCACGTCGAGGTAATAGCCCAGCGCCCGCAGAGCATTATGGGTGCGTGACTCGCAATGGACCCGGTACAGCGTGGTGATCTCCGGCGAGCCCACGAACACAGCCTTCGCCTTCGCAAGCCGAACCCACATATCCCAGTCCTGCGCGTTGGAGAAGTAGCTGTCGAACCCTCCCAGCGCGAGGATGCGGGAACGCCGCAGAGCCATGGCGCTCGTCAGGATCGGGCAACGCTCCATCAACAGCCGGGCAACCTTGGTTTCGTCCGGGAAGGGAAGTGCATCCGCCAGGACGAACTGTCCCTGCGCCGAGTCCATTCTGCGCTCCATCACGTAGCGTCTGACCCGCCCATAGACCGCATCGGCATCAGGCCGGCGCTGGATGGCCGCAGCCAGGCATTCCAGGTGGTTTGGCTCCCAGATGTCGTCGTGATCCAGCAGCGCAACCCACTCGGTCTTCGCGAGCGAAATACCGAGGTTCCGCGCCGCCGACACGCCTTGATTCGCGGTGCGGTGGAGGTGCACCGCTGCTCCGAAGCTCTCCGCGATCGCAGCGGTAGAGTCGCTGGAGCCATCGTCGATTACGATGAGTTCGGCTATCGGGTAAGTCTGATCGAGCGCACTTCGAAGTGTCGCGGCGAGATAGTTTTCGCCATCGAACACGGGGACTACAACAGTAATGGCAGGAGCGGTCATCGCTAGTCTTGCTTCTTGCAGCGTGAGCCGCGAGTCACGCGCTCCTGCCGTTGTGATTTGGATTTATATCGCTACGGGAACTCCGACGGCCAACCAGGCCGGCCCGGTTACAGGAGCTTGGAAAGTAGTCCCCCGAGCATGCCCTGCTCCGGAGCGGTACCGTTCTGCACGAAGTGCGACATTACGAGCGGGAGCACGGTCGACATCACCTGCTGCGCGACCTCGGGCGATACGCCCGCCTTGGCGGCAGCGGCTTCCAGCAGTCCCGTGCCACTCAGCCCGGCCTGCACCTGGTCGGGGCTCAGCGCCGGAGTCTGGCCGTTCTGCATGGCATCCACGTGATCGCCCAGGCCGTTGTTGCGAAAGTTATCTACCACCGCACCCAGGCCGCCCGGGTGATTGTTGAGCGCTTCCATCAGGCCGCCCGCCACCTTCATCGTGTCGTTTCCGCTGCCAGTCATCGCCTGCGCAGCCATTCCTTCGAGGGAATCCAAAAGCCCCATATCTTGCCTCTCAATCGGTCGTGATCCCGGAGTTCACAACACCTTACCACCTGCGATAGAGGACAGCGACCAAATTGCACCGTGACAGCCGATAGGCGTCCGCCCCGACTAGAATGTCGTCATGAGCAAGACTGTGATCTCCTCCTCCGGCGCGCCCGCCGCCATAGGCCCCTACTCGCAGGCCGTACGCGTGGGCGAAATGATCTTTACCTCCGGCCAGGTGGCGCTGGACCCAGCCACAGGAGCCATCGTGGAAGGCGGCATCGAGGCGCAGACCGAGCGCGTCGTCGCCAACCTGAGCGCTGTTCTCGCCGCCGCTGGCCTGGACCTCTCGCACGTCATCAAGACCACCGTCTTCCTGAAGGATATGGGCGACTTCGCGGCGATGAACGCGATCTATGCGAAGGCCTTTGCGCCGGAGGGCGTCGTTCCTCCTGCACGCTCCACGGTGGAGGTGGCTCGGCTTCCCAAGGACGCCCTCGTCGAGATCGAGTGCATCGCGCAGAAGTAGCTTGCCTGTAGCCGGAAGTCGCATCTCGACTCTCGTCTCCCGCATCTGTAGCTGTAAGGAGATCCATTATGTCTGAGACTTCCGGCAACATCCCGCAGACGCCCGCCAAGGTCCTCAAGACCGAGGCCGAATGGCGCGCGGAGCTCACGCCTGAGCAATACAACGTTCTTCGCGAGAAGGGTACCGAGCGTGCCTTTACCGGCAAGCTCTACAGCAATCACGACGACGGCATCTACCATTGCGCCGCCTGCAATGCCCCGCTCTTCAAGTCGGATACCAAGTACGACTCCGGCTCCGGTTGGCCCAGCTTCTGGGAGCCCATCTCGCCCACCGCAGTGGTGCTGCATGAAGACACCAGCCACGGCATGCGCCGCGTAGAGGTCACCTGCGCCACCTGCGGCTCGCACCTCGGCCACGTCTTCCCCGACGGCCCCCGCGAGACCACCGGCGAGCGCTACTGCATCAACTCCGCTTCGCTGGGCTTCGAAAAGAAGTAAGCCCGCAGGGTTTGGGACCGATCTTTGCTGGGCCATTCGCCGGGCTCGCAGCCGCACGTTCTCATCCGTTGCAAGGACACGCTCGTGGACTCTTGTACGTCTCATCAGCCTGCCGCGGAGAATATCCGCACTGGAACAGTACGTGCCTTCGCCGCCTTTGCGGTGAAGGCCGTCCTGCTTACAGCCTCCGCTTTAGCGCAAGCCTCGGCAGCAGCGCAACAGCCTCAGATCCCCGACGCTCCTGAGCCCGCACAACATCGCGTGCAGTCCGGACAGGCGCTCGACTGGGACGCTGCCGTGCTCGCCAGGGTGCCGCCAGATCCTCTCTTCCACCACGATCCTCTATCGCCGGTGCTCGCCCCGCTCGATGCCCAGCTCACACGTTTGCATGAAGCCGAGAAGCTCAGCTTCAGCGCCACCTACACGCTGCTGAACCAGTACGCCACCGCCACGCCCGCAGGTGTGCGCCACGACTGGGGCACGGGCCGCTTCGATCTCAACGGTGGCTGGAAGGCGTGGGACCACGGTGGCTCGGCGGGTTCGTTCAGCCTGCTGGTACGCTCCGGTACCAACCTCGGCGTCAGCGAACAGTTCAACCTCAGCGACAGGATTGGTTCGGCTCTGTACCTCAACTGCCTGCCTGGCGGCGGAGCGCAGCAGCCCATCTCGCTCAACGTCCTCTACTACCGTCAGGACTTCTGGCAGAAGAAGATGGCGTTCTACATCGGCAAGATCCATCCGAACGAGTTCGTCAGCCTGAGCATGTACAACAACGACGAGCGCACGCAGTTTCTCAACGGCGAAAACGACGGCAACCTCACCATCAGCTCCGATGGAGCGTACGCCGGCGGAGCCGCGCTGGAGTACCAGGCGACCGAGCATTTCTTCGTGCACGCAGTCACCGTCGATACCGAAGGTTCGCAGCAGACCGGAATCAAGACCCTTGCCGATCGCAAGTACATGAACGCGATTGAGGTGGAGTGGAAGGAAGGCGCGCCCACGCAGCAGAATCACGTCTTCCGCGCCTCGCTATGGCGTGATGACACTGCGAAACGCGGCAGCGGGCATGGCGTGGGCTTCGCTGAGGACTGGGAGTTTGCAAGCGGCTGGGTCGCCTTCAGCCGCCTCGGCCTCGCGACGGACAAGGGCACGTCGATTCGCCGCGTCATCAGCCTGGGGGGCGCGAATATCCGCCCCTTCGGTCGCCGCGGCGATATGTTCGGCGCGGCAGTCGACCTCACCGAGCCCAGCTACGGCGCGGGCGGCCTGCACCATGAGGCGCTCTTCGAGACCTTCTACCGTGCGCGGCTGACGAAGAGCTTCGAACTCGGCCCCGACCTCGAGGTCGATGTTCATCCGACCTATGCCAGGAAGGAATACACAACGGCCTTGATTGGCGCCCGGGCCCGCATCATCTTCTAGTCAGAAAGCCAAAAACGGCAACACGAAAAGACGGCCGGTGGGCCGTCTTTTGCTTTGTCTTTTGTTTGCCTGATCTTTATCGGAATCCTCTGGAAGAGATCCGGAGGACCGAACAGCCCGGAGGAATCCGGGCCAAAGGCCGCTTACGCGGCCTTGGTAACCTTGCCGCCCTTGATGCAGCTGGTGCAAACCTTGACGCGCTTGCCCTGGCCAGCGACCAGTGCCTTTACCGACTGAAGGTTCGGGTTCCAACGACGCTTGGTGACGTTGTGCGCGTGCGAGATGTTGTTACCGAACTGCGGACCCTTGCCGCAAATTTCACATACCTGTGCCATGACCAGATCTCCAATTCAAAACTTATTCAAGGCATGATCTGGATTCGATCCGACCACGCGGTACGCATTTCTTCTCGGCTGGAACGCGGTAGAACCGCGGACACATCTCTTCCAGTCCGATATCCCGTTCTCACATATCTGGAGGGGGAATGGTAGGCACGATTGGATTCGAACCAACGACCTCTACCGTGTCAAGGTAGCGCTCTAACCAACTGAGCTACGCGCCTGCAATGCGTACACCTCAGTTTAGCGCGGAATTGCGTTTTGCGGCAAGCTCACGCGAGGTTGTTCTTTCACTCTTTCTTTCGGCCCGCTGAAGCGGGAAATAAAAGCGGGCACCACCGCCGCTGGCCACCATTTGCCAGCGGACGGCATGCCCGCCCTTCAGGAGATTCTGGGGATTGCCGCTCTGTGCCCCCGCCTGCGTTTCCAGGTCTTCTACTACAGAGCAACGCCCTCCGCCGAAGCGGTCGTCCTGGCATGCCTAGACCGCGCTGGTAAGCTGCGACCCGATGTTGCTGAATGCATTCTTGATCTTCGTTGTGACCGTGTTGAGTGACAGTATGGCCGAGAGCCCGATGAGTCCCGCGACCAGGGCGTACTCGATCAGGTCCTGGCCGTTCTCCTCGATATAAAAAGAAACCATTCGGTCCCATCCAAGAGTCAGAGGTACTGCAAGGTGCATCATGTGTCTCCTTCGGCATGTGGGGGTGCCGTGGGGCAATTTCGTTCGTGAGACGAGGATATGTGGGGGTGTCTCCATGACAAATGACACGTTGGTTGCACCATGCTGCCCCTCGCGCTCCAAGAAAAAAACCACCGGGGGATTCCCGGTGGTTTCATGTCCCAACGCGCTCATCTTGGCGTCAGGTCTCAGCAGAAGGGAAGTTGACGGCGGCAGACTGCCTTGTGATGGATGAAGACCACCAGCCGCCCAGGCTGCGCTGCCAGCGCATGTAGCTTGTGTGCCGAAAGATCGTGGCACTCGTTCGGCGAGATCAGTCCATCGTTCTCGATCGAGCTCACGCGATAGACCGTGGCGGCATCGTCATAGCTGCCACATTGCTGAATATGCGTTGCGGTTGAGTTCACGATCAACGCAGTGGCCTGCATCGGGACCTCAACGCGAAGCTCGCCGCGTGCAGCCGCCGTAGCGTCGGGGATCACGTGGAAGGTGTTGCACTGGCTCAGGCCTTCACGGCACTGCACCTCAACGTAGTCGGCGCTTACCGGTCGCGCTGTGTTCGCATCCAGCACCTGCAGCGTGATGATGCGCAGCGGCGTCGGCGTCACGGCCGACATCATCGCCGGTTGCAATGCGAGCAGTGCCACAGCCGTCACGCGGAGAGCCTGTGAGCTGCTGCGCAAGACGCGCTGCGTCCAACCGGCAAGAGACGAGTTTGAACGTTCCAAGATGGCCTTGAGAGAAGTCATCCGCTGATACCTCCTCCGGAGAAGTAACGCTTCTCGCTGGAAGTCAGATGGGCGCGGAGCCCTTATATTTCGCGGGAAGCAGGCACCGTCTTCGTTCGGCGAGTCCTGCGTGCCTCCGTCTGGCACAACATGCTGTGACGGGTGCAAGCGCGGAATGTTGACATCTATAAAGATGTCCGCCTATGCAGGATGGCTTCAGAAAGTTGCTCGAGAGAAGTGCGGAAACACAGAGGGATGACGATTCGGAAACGTGTCGCCGAAGAGGTGAATCGCTTGCGCGACAGCGCTCGTCTATTGTTCGCGCTACGGCGCGGAGGCCGCGATCTCGGAACCCTGCGTCTGCACCTTGCGCATCGTGATCCACGCATACTGTGCGGCTGACATCGGTGCCAGCACAGCGATGAAGCGCAACAGCAGCCACACCGCGCGTTCCAGCCCTGGAATGTGCACCACCTGCCCCGTCATGATCGTCAGCACAACTACGATCTGCACCGCGGTGTTCCACTTGCCCAGCCAGCTCGGTGGGAAGTCGCGCAGCACGTTCGTCACATAGAGCAGTGTGCAGATCAGCAGGATGCCGAGATCACGGCTGAAGACCAGCACGGTGACGTAGCGTGGGATCAGGCCCACGTGCGTCAGCACCATGAAGAGTGTGCTCAGCAGCAGCTTGTCGGCGATGGGATCGAGGTACTGTCCCAGACGCGTCGCCTGGCCCAGCCGGCGCGCTGCGATGCCATCGAAGGCATCGCTGGTGCCAGCGATCCAGAGCAGCAGGAACGCCATCTTCCAGTGGTTATCGAGAATCTCGATCACCAGAAATGGAAGTGCAAAGAGCCTGACCATCGTGAGAAGGTTGGGTGTCGCACGGACTTGTCGAAAGACGGTCAAGAGAAGCAGTGAGCGAACCCGCACGCCGCCGGCTTCGCCGGCAGTGCTTCACGTTGGCTATGCTCGCCACCGCGCTTGGAGTCCGTCTTCAGAGGATAAGGCAGTTTGCCGCTGACTGCCGAACAAAGAAACGCGTTGACTTGCTGATCGCTCGCACTTGGACTCAGTCGAGATTCTTTTCAAAGACCTCAGACGTCTTCACGCGCGCATAGCCATCGCGTAGATAGAACTGGTGCGCTCGCTCACGGGTGCTGCGCGACGTGACGCGTACTCCGCTGACGCCCTGCTCCCGCGCCCAGTCCTCGGCCGCGCGGCACAGCGCCCGTCCCGTCCCCTGGCTGCGCTGCGTCGCGCTCACCACCAGTCCGCCGATCAGTGCCGTATCGGGATACTGCAGATGGCGCATCATCGAGACTTCGATCCAGCCAACGACCTTCGCCGTGGAACTCACCCCCTCGCAGGCCACGATGACGGCCTGGGCCGGGACCACGCCGGGGTTCGCCGCGGCGATGGCGTTCATTGCGGTCAGCCGGTCGATCCATGCCTGAATCTCGTCCGGAGTGCGCTCGTAGCCCAGATCGCCAGACAGTACGGCAACTTCAGCGGCATCCTCCAGCCGGATCGGCCGCAGGTGCAGGGAGGAGGCAGGGGAAGGGTCCATCTGTTTATCGTAGCTGGCTATCGTAGCGGGGCAAGCACCGGTTGCCGGGCGATCTACCCAGCCGGAATCACCGGGGACGCGCCCCGAAGCCCAACTCAGACCGAAACGGTCTTGCTTCCCGGCGAGCCCCGGTCGTACACTAAGTACGGCAGAATCGGCGCAATCCCTGCGCACGAGGCGTCCCAACCCCCCATGCTGCGACTGACCAAAAAAGCGGATTACGGGCTGATGGCCCTGAAGTACCTGGCAGAGCAGAGTCTCGTGTCCGGCTCGGCCGTCGTTGCGCAGTCTGCCAAGGACGTAGCCGAGGCGTATCACATTCCGCCGCAGCTCCTCGCCAAGATCCTCCAGACGCTGGCTCGCGCCGGCATTCTGGTGTCGCACGCAGGTGCAAACGGCGGCTATGCGCTGGCCCGTCCGGCATCGGACATCAGCGCCTTCGAGGTCATCCGCGCCATCGATGGCCCGTTGTTTATTACAAGCTGCATCACGATCCACGGAACCTGCGACCTCGCAGGCCACTGCACCATCAAAGAACCATTGCGGAAGGTCAACGACTCCATCACCGAGCTGCTCTCAGGCATTCACATCTCGGATCTGGTCGAGCCTTCTGAGGCTGTTGCGTCGGCTATCGGTGGCGGCCTCGTAAGCATCGCTCTCTAAGCACTTCTCCGCGGGCGGAAACGCTCCGCCCCTCGAATTTCGTATCTAGCACCTTTGCATCTGGAGCAAACGACCATGGCTGAAACACTCGGAATGAACATCACGCAGAGCAAGGAGCCGCTCCCGGCTGGCGTAACCCTGCCCATCTACATGGACAACCACGCGACCACGCCGCTCGATCCGCGCGTGCTCGAAGCCATGATGCCGTACCTCACGGGCATCTTCGGCAACGCCGCCAGCCGCAACCACAGCTTCGGTTGGGAAGCGGAGCGCGCCACCGACAAGGCCCGCGAGCAGGTCGCGAAGATCATCGGCGCCTCCGCCAAGGAGATCATCTTCACCTCCGGCGCCACCGAGTCCAACAACCTCGCCATCAAGGGCATCGCGGAGATGTACCGCGAGCGCGGCAACCACATCATCACCCAGGTCACCGAGCACAAGGCTGTCCTCGATACCTGCAAGAAGCTCGAGAAGCAGGGCTACCGCGTCACCTACCTGCCCGTGCAGGCTGACGGCCTCATCGACATCGAAGACCTGAAGCGCGCCATGGACGACCAGACGATTCTTGTCTCGATCATGTACGCGAACAACGAGATTGGCGTTGTCCAGCCTATCCGCGAGATCGGCAAGCTCTGCCATGAGAAGGGCGTGCTCTTCCACACCGATGCCGTGCAGGCCGTCGGCAAGATCCCGGTCAACGTCATCGACGACAACATCGATGTGCTCTCGCTCAGCGGCCACAAGATCTACGGCCCCAAAGGTGTGGGCGCGCTGTATGTTCGCCGCCGCAACCCGCGCGTGCAGATCGCCGAGCAGATCAACGGTGGCGGCCACGAGCGCGGTATGCGTTCCGGCACCCTCAACGTCCCCGGCATCGTCGGCCTCGGCGCTGCAGTCGAGATCTGCCAGAACGAGATGGCTGCAGAGGCTGTGCGTGAGGTCGAGCTGCGCGACTACCTCCGCGCCAAGCTCGAGGCCGCTCTCGATTACACCCAGGTCAACGGCAACATGGACCACCACCTGCCCGGCAACCTGAACATCAGCTTCATCTATGTGGAAGGCGAGAGCCTGCTGATGGGCATCAACGACATCGCGGTCTCCTCGGGTTCGGCCTGCACCTCGGCCACACTGGAGCCCTCGTACGTGCTCAAGTCCCTCGGCCTGGGCGATGATGTCGCGCACAGCTCCATCCGCTTCGGCATCGGCCGCTTCAACACGAAGGAAGAGGTCGACTACGTGGCGGACAAGATCATCTCCGTCGTTCAGCACCTCCGTGAGCTCTCGCCCCTCTACGAGATGGTCAAGGAAGGCATCGACCTGACCAAGATCGAGTGGGCTGCTCACTAGGAGACTGAACCACCTCCGGACTCAGGGCGAGCCGTGTGCTCGCCCTGCTTTATTGATTGCAAGAAGCGCGTTCGGTAGTAAGGTGTTCGTGTGAGACAAGAGGCGCAAAGGCGAAATCCGGAATTGTACGATGCCCCCGCATATAGCGTCGTTCAAGCGGCGCACTATGTCGGTTTGCCGACTGCGACCCTCCGCGATTGGGTCGGTCCTCGCGGCCTCATCATGACCCCGAAGCCTAAAAACCTCTCCTTCAATAATCTCGCGGAGGCGCATGTCTTGCGCGCTATGCGTCGCCACCACAAACTCCCTATGCAGGGGATTCGCAAGGCGCTAGAGCAACTAGCGCTCATTCACGGTACCCCTCATCCACTGCTTGATGAGTCGTTCCGTACCGATGGCGTTAGCCTCTGTATCGAAGAAGAGGGGCGCGTGGTGAATTTGACCCGGAAGCTGCAAACAGAGATGCGAGAGTTTGTTGACCTGTACTGCGATCGCATTCAGCGCCAAGATGGTCAAGCGGCGAAGCTGTATCCATTTATCAAGAACGAATCTGCCGACGCACCTCGTCACATCAGCATCAGCCCCGTGATTGCATTCGGTCGGCCGGTGCTTGCCGACACAGGTATCTCAACCGCCGTGATTGCGGGTAGATTTATGGCTGACGACTCGATTACGGATTTGGCTCAAGAGTATGCAGTGGAGATAGGCGCGCTTGAGGATGCCATTCGATGGGAGATGCTCAAGGGCAAGGCTGCATAGAGCAGATCGTCTTCTTTCTAGATGAAAATCACTGCGGGAATAAACACCTTCACGCTGTGTTTCAGGAATTGAAGATTGATTACGAAAAGCACACCGACCACTTTCCTCGCGGAATCGAGGATACGGTGTGGCTTCCAATCGTTGCCAAGCACGGATGGATCGTCCTCACGGCGGATGCGCGCATCCGCCTGAATGCGCTAGAACGGCAAGCGATTAAGCGCAATAAGCTGAGGTTCTTCTACTTTTCGCGGAACGACTTCGGCGGAGCCGAAATGGGCACCATCCTCAGAAGGGCGCTTCCTAGGATGGTAGAACTTAGCCAGACGCAAGCTCCCCCATTCGCAGCTTCCATCTCCAGGAACAGCGACGTCACTCTACGCGACACTTCAGAAGATCTGTAGCGGTCGCATCCATCTTAGGACTGAACCAGCTATCCGCTCCCCCCAGATCGCATCTCAACTGCTGTGACTACACCCTGCCCCTGCGGCAGGGTGTAGTCTTTTTCACTCAAGAGCGAGACAATAAACAGCCTATGCCGAAGTCAGACAGCACCCACGAAGCCAACTCCCTCGTCGATCCCATGCCCGAGCACTTCGGCGATGACGCGGACCATCTGACGCCGCTCGAGAACGCGCGCCTTGCCTACGAGAACAAGGACTTCATCGACTCGCCCGATGGCCGCATGCTGCGCATCATGGCCGAGTACTACGAGCCGCTCTCGCGTTTCCGCAAGGAGCGCATTCAGGACACCGTTGTCTTCTTCGGCTCGGCCCGGTTCCGTGCGATGGATGATGCCAGTCACGAGCTGGAGCTGCTGGAGAACAGCTACTCCGCCAAGGCCGCGCCCGAAGATCAGCAGCCCTCCCGCGACATGGAGAACGAGACCAGCGAGGTGAAGCGCAACCTCGCCGAGGCTGCCGTGGAGATGGCGCGCTACTACGAGGACGCGCGCAAGCTTTCGCATCTGCTCACCGAATGGACCATGAAGCTGCCGGGCCGTCGCAGCCGCTTCGTCGTCTGCTCGGGCGGTGGTCCCGGCATCATGGAGGCCGCGAACCGTGGAGCCTATGAGGCTGGCGGCAAGACCATCGGCCTCAACATCAAGCTGCCGTTTGAGCAGATGCCGAACCCCTACATCACGCCTGCGCTCAACTTCAACTTCCACTACTTCTTCATGCGCAAGTACTGGTTCGCGTACATGGCGAAGGCGCTGGTGGTCTTTCCCGGCGGCTTCGGAACGCTGGATGAGATGTTCGAGATCCTTACGCTCGACCAGACCCACAAGCTCGCGAAGAAGATCACGATCGTCATCTACGGCTCGAGCTACTGGAAGAACGTGATCAACCTCGAACTGCTCGCGGAGAAAGGCGCCATTGCGATCAAGGATCTCGACCTCTTCCAGTGGGCCGACACGCCCGAGGATGCCTTCCGCATCCTCAAGGATGGCCTCACGCGCAACCATCTCTCGGAACCCACCGCCGGTGACGCACAGGTGCCCGACACTCCCGACGCCAACATCCAGGCGTTGCTGGGGCCGGACATCGCCAAGACGCTATAGCTGCTGTAGCGAGAGATTGAGGCCGCATTGGCGATGAGTGTCATCGATCATCTGCTGCACGAATCGCCCGTGGGCACGCTGTTGCTGGTCAAGAGCGATGGCGTACTCAGCGGCCTCTATCTTGAGCAGCACCGCCATCCGCCGAAAGAGCCCATCGGGCCGCGGGTGCTGCATGGCTTCGAAGAGGTCACGCGGCAGCTCGACGAGTACTTTGTCCGGCAACGCACGGAGTTCGATCTTCCGCTCGCACCGAAGGGAACACCCTTCCAGCTCAGCGTCTGGAAGATGCTGCAGAGCGTTCCCTACGGCGAGACCTGGAGTTACTTGCAGCTCGCGCAGGCGCTCAACATGCCGACGGGAACGCGGGCGGTGGGCGCCGCCAATGGCCGCAATCCGATCTCGATCATCGTTCCATGCCATCGCGTCATCGGCGCGGATGGAAGCCTCACCGGATACGGTGGCGGCCTTGAACGTAAGCAGTATCTGCTCAATCTTGAAGGCGCGTTGCTGCGTCCACCTCGGCTCGCGTTCTAGTGATACAACTCGCCGAAGTACACCGCGTGCGGTGGCATCGAGATATTTTCTACGCTCTCGAACAGCGCATCCGGCGAAGAGATGATCCTGCGCATCGCGTAGTAGCGGATGTGCAGTGGCTTCAGATCGTCGGTGATGGAGAGCGTCAGCGGCGTGTCGCCGAGGTTGCACACGACGACGACGGGTAAAGCACCCACCGCGCCCGCGGGGGGCAACCGCACCCACACCAGCGCATTCTGCGCATCATGGTCGAAGATCTTCAGCGTGCCCGCGCGTAGCCCCGGATACCCACGGTGCAGCGCGATGAGCTTCTCGTAGAACTTCAGCAGCGAATGGGGATCGTGCTCTTCGACCGCCGCACTGCGCGTCGCGTCGACACTGGCTGCAATGTAAGGATCGCGCACGGTCGACGATGGAGCCGACCTCGAACTCGCCGCGGTCCCAGTGTTCATGCTGCTGAAGCCGCGCTGCGCATTGGGATCGAACGGCGCAGGTCCGGTGGGCTTGCGCGGCGGAGGCACGTAAGGAACGTACCCGCCGTACTGGTTCGGATCATAGGCAGGCTTCGGTGGCTCGGGCGCGGGATGAGCCGCAGCCTCCCTGGCAGCCTCTTCCGCGCGCTGGTCTTCGGGCTTCCAGCTCGCAGGCGTGATGTTGGTCGGCGTCCACTGCATGCGCACGTCCAAGTCTGTGCTCTCGATGCCTAGCTCCTGCCCGTAGAGCAGCGAAACGGCGCTCGACTGCGAGGTCAGCAGCATCGCTGCAATCGTGGCGTTCAGTCCCAGCGAGCGGTCCGCATCGTGTGTGGCAGATGCCGGAGCGAACACCATCGCCGAACGCGCTGTGTCGTCGGAGAAGAGCATCGGCGCCGGCGGGCTGGTCACCTCCTGCGCCGCCAGAAGCGACTGCCGCAGGGACGTTGCCAGGGCTGACGGCGAGTTGTCCTTGCGTGCCACCGAGTCGATGTCCACGGAGAGCAGGTCAGCGCCAGCGCCCCGTTCGCCAGCACCCCGTTGTCCGGCGCTACGCTGGCCGCGCAGCTGCGCAGCCACGGCGCTGCTCACCGACGCCAGCACCACACGTTCGCCCGGGTAACTCTTCGCAGCACTGCGAAGGCCCGCGATCGTGGACGCTACCTGAGCAGGATTGGCGTTGTCGGTGTCGGCCTCAAGTTCGATCCCCGCAGCTCCGCGCGCAAGCCAGGAGCGGCCATCGGCCACCGGGTTCGCTGCGGGATCGTTGCGTACGCCCACGATGACGCGGATGCGGCTCTGGCTCGCCGCGCTCAGCAGCGTATCGAGGCCTTCAGAGTCGTTGCGGTCGAACGGCGGCAGCAGCACAATCGCATCGACGCCCAGCGAGCGTATGTAGCTCATGCGCTCGGCGATGCCCTTCAGGTCACCCACGCCGTCGCCGGACGAGTCCTGAAAGCTGGTGGGCTGAATGCGATAGAACACCGCGCTGCGCCACCACGACTCGGCATTCATGCCCGAGCCGGCCCAGTTACGGTGCGCCAGCGTCTGCGCGCTCGACGCTGGAACGCAGCTCGCGGCACAGCTCAGTCCAAGTGCCAGCGCGGCCAGTGGCCGTGTCAGCGTCAACCAGTTCAGTCGGGCCGGCAATTCACGCCGGAAGAAGATCGGCATACAGGAAGCCATCGCGTTCAATAATTTCGCCACGATGTACTTCGATGCTACGCGAGAGCATGGGGCCATCGGTCACGAAGGTGTGGAACTCGCCCCGCTCACCGCAGGGATCCACGCTGGCTGGAAGTTCGTGGAGCAGGTCCGCATCAAACACGCGGCCCGCGAAGGTCCTGGCATCCACGCCAGGGAACGCGCGCGGATCCACACAGGTTAGACGCGCGCCGAGCCCCGCCGCGATCATCTCCCGGGCCAGCTGGTCCGTGGGAAGCAGCCAGCAGGGGAAGATGGGCTCGAGACCCGTGGGCGCCAGCCGCTCGATCCGATAGGCGCGAATGTCCTCGAGGAAGAGATCGCCAAAGGCCATGCCTCCGATGCCTTCACGCACCGCGCGCTCGCAGGCTGCAGCCATCTGCGCTTCGTAGATCTCGTTCGAGCATGGCCAGGGCAGAGGGATCTTCCACAAAGGAAGTCCCGCTGCCTCGGCCTGCAGGTCAAGCAGCTCTTCGCGAAAGCCATGCATGGCCACGCGGTGGAAGTGATCGTTGATGGTGGTGAGCAGCCCAACGACCTCGTAGCGGGAAGCGAACTCCTCGCGTGATCGCAGCAGGTGCAGCGCCCACGCGCTGTCCTTGCCACCGGACCAGCTCAGCAGAATCTTCTTCAATGCCACTTACTTCTTCGGCGTCGCCGAAGGCGGAAGGATGTCGTTCAGCCGCATATAGCCCGCCAGCTGCGAGTAGTGGTCTTCGAGGTCCGCTACCAGCTCGATCACCGCGCGGGCACGGGGAGCCTTGCCACCACGCCACGTAATCTGGTCGCCCAGCTTCGCATCCGTCGCCCCGGCCATGGCAGCATCGCAGAACTCGAACGATGCTTTGAGCGCCGCGACAAGTTCGTCCTTGGTTGCGGTCTCGGCAACCTTGGTGGCAGCCGGTGCGGGCATGCCGGAGATTGAGCCGCAGATGTTGCCATTGGAGCCAGCCAGGTGGCGAATGGCAGCGCCGAAGGTGAGCTGCGCCGGCGTCGGCTGGAAGCCGTACTTGTCCTCAGGCATCGCATCAGCCGCCGCTGCGATGAACTTCGCCTGCCGGTAGTAGATCTGGTCGGAGCTCCACATCACTGGGTTCTTGGTCTGGTCGGGCATGGCGGGCATCCCAGGCATAGAAGGCACGGACGGTACAGAAGGTACTGACGGCACCGAAGGAACGGATGGCCGTGATGGCATGGAGGGCATCTGCGCTACGGCTGGAATGGCAACCACCGCCGTAGCGGCAAGGAGGAGGGCGGAGCAGAGTTTCATCGGAGGTCTCCGGTGAGCAGGTGCGTTGGGATTGAATGTCCAGGTTCGGACTCGATTGTCCGCGCTGACCTGCCAGCATGTCCAGTGATTGCAGGCTGAAGTTGACCCGGCGGTTGCACGCCATCAGTACGAAGGGTGCCATCGATGGCGCACAGGGGCCGCCTTGTGTACCGCGCCCGGATGCGGGGTAGCGGGCAGCCCGCACTTCTGGTACTGCATCGTACCCGGCAAGCAGCTCAGAAATCATTTCAGCACAACGTCTTCAACGCACTTCGCCGGAGGATCCCGTGGGACGTGTCAGTGTAGTCGTGTCTTCAGCTGTGTCTTCTTCGCTTGTCTTGCTCGCAATGGCCCTGCAGACTCCCACCTGCCGTGCAGAAGCGCCGCGCTCTGACGGGCCGGCTCCGCTCACCGCTCTCCCTGCCTACCCGGTTGACCGGGTAGATCCCTTCTCCCCCGAAACTCCATCGCCCGGTCCGGCCGCGCCCGTCGAGGGCTACGCGAACGGCTATGCGATGGGCGGCATGGGACAGGCCTCCGGCTCCGTGCGAGGTTCAAAGCCCTTTTCGACCGTCGCCGTCGGAGTCAAAGCAGGAGTCACTGGCGTGGGCTTCGATATCGCCACCCCGCTGGCGCGCAAGTTCAACCTCCGTGCTGGAGGAACATTTCTTGGCTACACGCTGAATGTCAAAGAGGATGGGATACCTGTAGCGGCTCACCTGCTGCTGCGCACGGGCACTGTGGGCGTGGACTACTTCCCGTTTGGTGGCGGCTTTCACATCAGCCCGAGCTTCACCTTCTACAACGGCAACCACATCAACGGAACAGCGACGGTACCCGGCGGCAACGTCATCACGCTCAATGGTCAGGACTACACCAGCGATCCCACGAATCCGCTGCACGGCGACTTCAGCATGGTCTTCGGACGCAGGACCGCGCCCGGCGTCACGATTGGCTGGGGCAACATGATCCCGCGTAGCGGCCGGCACTTCTCGGTGCCATTTGAGATGGGTTTTGAGTACGTCGGCGATCCGCAGGTGGTGATCAACCTGTCCGGCAACGCCTGCCAGAACGGCGGCTGCGGGCCGGTCAACAGCGACCCATCATTCCAGGCCAATGAGGCCAAAGAACAGCAGCTGCTCAATGATGACATCAAGCCGCTGCGGTTCTTTCCTGTGATCTCGCTTGGGTTTGCGGTCAGGTTCTAGGTACTCTGCAACCGGTTGCAGCAACGGCAGGCCGGCTTCGGCCGTGACGATGCCTAGTTCGTGCCCAGGTAATTCCGGTACCGTGTCTCGACGACACCCGTGTTGCGCGCCAGCGTCAGCTTGGCCACGTTGTACTGGTAGAGAGCCTGCACCAGCTGCGAGTTCGCGCCGGCCAGCGTGGCCTCAGCGTCCACCACCGGAAGGTTGTCGTCGACACCTGCCTTGAAGCGGTCCCGCTCGTCGCTGAGCTCCTGCTCGGCGAGCGTCACATTGGAGCGCGCCACAGCGACCAGCTGCTTCGACGCTGTGACGTCGAGCATGGCTGTGCGGATCTGGGCGTCGATCGCGACGCGGAGGTCCTGCTCACGCTGGCGAAGTCCAATCATCTGCGAGTCGATGCTCTGCTGCTGCCCGCGCTGCGCAGCCTCGTGGAAGATCGGGAACTCCAGCGTGCCCTGCGCCACAAAGTCCCCGTGGTAGCTTCCCGTCGTCTGCCCGATGACACCGTAGTAGCCGCCGAAGGCGAGCGTCGGCAGCCGCTGGTACTTCACCGCGCGCAGCTCACGCGTGGCAAGCTGCATCTGTTCTTCGATGCCGAGATAATCCTTGCGATGGCGGAAGGCCGTGTCCTTGGCGCGATCGAGATCCATGTTGTCCAGCTCGTTGTACGGCACGACGTCCGTCAACTGGATCTCCTGATCGGCCGGCAGCCCCATGATGCGGTTCAGCTGGATGATGTCCTTGAGCAGCGTGCCTTCGGCTGCAGCTACCTGCTGCTGCCGCTGCTGGTACTCCACCTGCCCGCGCAGGGCGTCGAGGCGGATACCTACGCCCGCGTTCAGCTTCTGCGTAGCCTGGTCGAAGGTGCTCTTCGCGTCCGCCTCTTCGGCCTGGGTGTTGGCGAGGTTGGCCTGGTCGGAGAGCACGCGCAGGTACTGCGTCGCGACGGCCTGCACCACATCGCCCTCGGTGTTGAGAGCCTGCAGGTCGATGACCCGAACCTCGTTCTTCGAGGCCTTCAGCAGCTCAAGATCCGTCAGGTTGAAAAGTGTCTGGCTAGCGCTGATCTGCGCCTGCGTCACGTTGACGTGGACGATAGTCGGGAAGTCAGCCGGGTTGAGACCGAAGCTCGCGATCTCTGAAGGCTTGAAGCCCAGCGCTGCAAGGTTGATCTGCTGTGCGGCGGTCGAACCCGTCACGCGAAGGTTCGGGATCAGGGCTTCCACCAGGCTGCCAACGTAGCCGCGCACGGCCATCTGGTTGGCGCGGTCGTACTTCAGGTGCACATTGCGCTCAAGACCAAGGGCGATTGCGTCATCGATGGAGAGTCTTACCGGACCGGACGCCGCCTGCTCGATGGCGACACCCGGCGCGGGGGTCGTCGAAAGCTTCAACGAGAACTTCGATCCGGGATCGCGGGAGAGCTTCTCGTCCGCCATCGAAAGCTGCACGCTGGGGTCGTTGGGAAGGTTCTTATCGGCACGGGCGGCGGCCGCTTCGTCCTGCTGGACGATCGAGCCCGTGGAGGAGGAAGAGCCGCTCTGCGCCATCGCGGGCACGGCGGCGCCTGCGGTGGCCAGCACCGTCGTCAGCGCAAGAGATGTCCAGCGGGTCTGCAACGAACCATCAACTCCAATAGGGGGTCGGCACGCGGAGCTAAATCCGCCTACGCCTTTACAACTCTTTAGAGTGTGGCGGACGCCGTCGCGATGCGCAAATTTCGCCGCCGGCGCGTTTCCCGCGTGGAGCTACCGGCCCCATACGATTACATGGCGTGGAGCGTGCGGGCCGCGTCAGCCAGCGTCAGCTCGGTCGAGAGCTTCCATTCCGTCTTCTCTTCGTCCTCCTGCTGGCCAATCGTATGGAACAGAAGGGCATGGCCCCCGATGTGCACATGCGTCTCGGTGATCTGCCAGTGGCCGTTGCCCACCAGCCGGCGCTCCACCTGGAACGTCCCGCCCTGGTTCAGCCTGCCCAGCAGCCCCCAGCCGATGTTCACATCCTGGGAGAGTGCACCCTTCAGGGTGCGGATACGGTTCCCGTTCTTTGCGATGACCATCGTCCCGGCCATGGTGCCCATCACGCGGGCCTGCATGTCCGGTGGACTGAAGTTCGGATTGGGTATGAAGCTCAGCGTGATCGCATCAGCGTCCTGGCTCGAGATCGTCCAGAGAAAGGCATCCGGAAGCATCTTCAGCATGGCGCGCGCCTGGGCATCGTCGTGCTGGTCGTTGCGGTGAGCCTTGGCCTGCTCGCTGGGGCTGTTCACAAACTCGACGATGCGACGGGTCTCGGCCTCGGTCTGTGCGTCGTTCAGCGGCTTCCCACCCAACTCGAGCAACCGTCGCAGGCTTCCGTGCGGGGTTTCGATGGTCTGGTACACGGCGTCCTTGCCTGGCGTCCGGTCCTGATCGCGGTACGTCCACACCGTGTGGTCCGTGTTGCTGGCTTCCAACTCCGCCTCCACCGCCGCTCGCACGGCCTGGAGCGCTCCCGAGTCCGAACCCTGGCGTGCCGCCTGTACTGACCTTGTCCCTGGTCCAATGGCCAACGTAGCAGCCATCGCTATGCCGATTGCCAGGGCCAGGGGACGGCCCATCCTTTTCGCTTCGCCACTCATCCTGCTGGGCTTGGATGCGGCCATTGGCTCTGGGTTTGTGTCGTGTGGGGAAGGCAGGTTTACTCCTCCGGGATCACCTTGACGAAGATACCGTTAGGCAGCGTCGCTCCGCCGAGCAGATGTACGACGCCATCACGGACAAACCCCCGCAGCATCGTCGGTTTCCCCGGCTGCGGAGGCGGGGCTGAACGAGACGGACTTGCCGCCGGCCGGGACGCAGCGGCCGGGGCCGCAGCTGTTCCTGAAGACGATACAGACCGTGCCGGAGCCGCCGGCCGAGGCGAAGACGCCGGGCCCTCCGGGTTGCGACCCATCGCCTTGTCCATCGCCCGGTTCGCGAGCCCATCGGCGACCTTGTTCTTGTGCCGCAGCGCATGCTGAATCTCGAAGCGGTCGAGCTTGCCGATCCTGCGGCGCGCGTCCTCCCACATGGGCTTCAGGTCCGGCGAGTTGACCTTGTACTTCCCCTGGATCTGGCGAACCATCAGCTCAGAGTCGGAGATGACACGTAACTTGCTGTGCCCATTGGCCTCCGCCCACTCCAGCGCGGCCAGCAGGGCAGAGTATTCAGCGACGTTATTGGTCTTGACGCCAATGAACTCGCTCAGTTCGGCGAGCCGTTCGCCGTTCTCGGCTTCGACCACCACGCCATAGCCTGCCGGGCCCGGATTGCCGCGCGCGCCGCCATCCGTGTTGGCGGTCACCCAGCCCGAGGACGCTCCGCCCGGGCTGCTGGAGGAGGACGATGATTTGGCACTGCTGGCGAAGAGGGAAGGGGTGCTGCCGGACATGTTCCCGAGCATACTTCACCCGCGCTTCCCTGGGCGAGAACTGGGTTTTTGGGACTCGGCAAACGTTAGCCTCGGTAGCGACCGAAGTTCTCTCCTAAGTAGCTGATTCGCAGGGCTCGTACAGGGGATCGGAACCACTCCCCACGACAGATTCGATGGCACGGAAAACAACGGCGTAAGTTTGTGTTTTTCCTTTCGTTTATGGGGCCAAAGCGGTATCCTGTGAGGAGCCACTCAGGCGGGTCGGGAGGTGTATTTACATGGCCGAAGTTCGAGTTCAGGAGGGCGAGCCCCTCGAGAACGCACTGCGTCGCTTCAAGCGCAAGGTGCAGACCGAAGACATCATCAAAGAGGTCAAGCGCCATTCCTTCTACCTGAAGCCGGGTGAAAAGAAGCGCGTCAAGGAAGCCCTCGCGCGCAAGCGGAATCGCAAGAAGGTTCGTAAGGAACAGGACTAGTTCCACGCCGGTAGCAGCGTCGCTCATGCGATGACGCGACTGGCCAGTCCAAACCAGAAGTCATCGGAGGAGTTCACAGCTTGTGGACTCCTCCGAACTTTACCCCGCAACCAGCAGAACTCGCTGGCATCGCGGAAATTCACTCGGGCCCGAATTGATCAGTCTTATCAGGCTTGAACCCGCTCAGCCGGAGCGCAGGGGTTGCGTGCCGGTAGCGATTTCAGCCTTATCCCGTACGGTGGGAGAAGGCCCCAATGCAATTCGTAGACCGAGTTCTCAAGTGCGCCGACTGCGGCAACGACTTCGTCTTTACGGCTGGCGAACAGTTGTTTTTCGCCGACAAGCAGTTCAAGAACGACCCCAAACGTTGCAAGCTCTGCAAGGCCAAGCGTGCCGGTCTCGGCCGTAGCACCGCAGCCGGGGCGTCCACTCTTCCGCTCTCCCGCACCGAAACCCGCACCAATTGCTCGGCCTGCGGCATTGAGACCACCGTTCCTTTCAAGCCGACGCAAGGCCGGCCGGTGCTCTGTCGATCCTGCTTCCAGCTCAAGCGTGTCCCTTCCGCCGTCGCGGCCGTCGCAACCATGGACGCCCCCGGCTCCATGGAGGCTCAGGCCAACGCCGCCCTCGATCAGGCGCTCGCCGAGCAACGCGTGGATCTCCCCGTGGGCATTCCGACCGAGCTCATCGCCGAGACCAAGGCCGCGCAGTCCGAGTCCGAAGCCATGCCCCTCAGCGCTCCCTCAGCCACCGCTGACGCCTAGCCCCTCGCTCCACCTTCCCCGTAGAGATTGCGCCGCCCCACCCGGGCGGCGTTCGTGTTTCATCGCCGCCGGTGTGCCCGGTAGACTGTTTGCCAATGCATCCCGCTGCTACCGAACATGATGACGACCTGGTCCGTGCGCACCGAAGCCTTGGCGACTTCGACCTGACGATCTGCAGCGACGGTCCATTCCTTCTGGATGGCGGAGCCATGTTCGGCGTCGTACCCAAGACGTTGTGGTCGCGACGCATGGCCGCTGACGCCAACAACTGCGTGTTCCTCGGGCTCAACTCCGTGATCGTCAGGACCGGCAACGCGGTCGTGGTGATCGAGACCGGCGTCGGCAACAAGCTGCCGGCCAAGTCACGCGAGATCCACCAGAACCACGAGCGCCTGCTCGACTCCTATGCCGCCGCCGGCCTCGGGCTCGAAGAGGTCACGCACGTCGTCAACACGCATCTGCACTTCGACCACTGCGGCTGGAACACCACGCTCGGGGACGACGGCATCGTGCGCCCCACCTTCCCCAACGCGCGCTACTTCGCCGCCGCGGGAGAGCTCGCCCATGGACGGCTGCAGCTCGATCGCGACCGCGTCAGCTACCTCGGCCCGAACTACAATCCGCTCATTCAATCCGGTCAGCTGACGCTCATCGATCCCGATGGCATCGATCGCTTCACGCCCACCGACGCGCGGCTGCAGGCTGTCGACGCGGAGGGCAGGGAACTGCCGCCGGTCAACATTCAGACGAGCCTCGAGATCACGCCGGGCATTCGCGTGGAGCGTTTCCCTGGTCACACCGAGACGATGCTCGCCGTGCACATCGAATCCGGCAATGAACATGCCTGCTTCATCGGAGACCTCTGCCCCACGAGCCACCACCTCGATGCCACCTGGGTGATGGGCTACGACCTCGACCCCATCACCTGCATCGAGCAACGCAAGCGCTTCCTCAAGTCCTCGATTAGCGAAGATTGGCTCGTGCTCTTCCCGCACGACCACCACACGCCCATGGCGAAGCTCGCGTGGAACGACAAAGGCAAGCCGGTGGTCGAGAGAGGCGAGGGCAATAGCAGGTGACAAGCGAGAAGCGAATAGCGAATCGCCAGGAGCTAGAGGTACAGAGTTTGGAAGTTACAAGGGAGAGAGATGCAAGGTTTTGAAGAGCTCGATTTTGGTTCCATGAGTGGCGGCGACCGCTACAAAATTCTCGCCAGCACGGTCCTGCCGCGTCCCATTGCCTGGGTGGTGACACGCAATGCGGAGGGCATGGTGAACGCCGCGCCGTTCTCGTTCTTCAACGCGGTCGGGTCTGCTCCGCCTATCCTCATGTTCTCGGTCTCGGCCTACGGCGAGCGCCACTGGAAGGACACGCTCTTCAACGTCCGCACGCACGGCGAGTTCGTCGTGAATCTCGTGCCCGAAGAGCTGGCAAAGCAGATGAACATCACCGCCATCGACGCTCCGGCGGGCGTCGACGAAACGGCCCTGGCGGGTCTCGAGATGGTGCCGTCGAAGACGGTCAGCGTGCCCCGCATCGCTGCGTCGCCGGTGGCCTTCGAATGCAGGCTCTACAAGGAGATCGAGATCGGCCGCAACGTCATGGTGCTCGGCGAGATCCTGCATGCGGCCATTCGATCCGACGCCTTCGCCAACCGCGACCGGTTGTATATTGATCCCGACAAGCTGAAGCTCATTGGGCGCATGGCAGGAGCCGGAGGCTACTGCCGCACGGGGGACCAGTTCGTCATGGAGCGTCTTACATGGCCGCTGGATCAGGAGCAGGACGTTTCGTCCCAGAAGTAAAACGATTGTCTTCAATGCAGGGCTGGGCCGCCCGCAACGCGCCGTTCGTGGCGGCTCTTCTCCTGTTCGTCTACATCGTGCAGGTCGTTCACGCCATTCGCGGTCAGTCGCTCACGTGGGATGAAGGCGATCACATCTTCGCTGGCTACTCGCAGTGGAAGACCCACGACTACGGCCTGAATCCCGAGCACCCGCCGATGGTGAAGATGGTGGCCACACTGCCGCTGCTCTCGCTGCCGCTCAAGGTGCCGCAACTGCAGGGCCGCGACTTCAAGCTCGAAGCCTACCTCGACGGCCGCGAGCTGCTCTTCCGCAATGGGGCTGCCAGTGGCGGTCACTACGAAGCCCGCGACCTTACGCTGCGCGTGCGCTTGTTCGCGATGGTCTTCGGCCTCTTCGGTGCGCTGGTGGTCTTCTGTACGGCCCGCGAGATGTTCTCGCCTCTCGCAGGCCTCGCCGCACTGGCAGTCTTCGTCTTCGATCCCACGGTGCTCGCGCACTCCGCCTATGTCACCACCGACATGGCCGCGAGCGGCACCATGCTCGCGACGGTGTACTGCTTCTGGCGATGGTCGCAGCGGCCCACGTTAGGGCGCCTCGCCGTAACGGGCGTCGCCGCGGGCTTCTCGCTGGCGGCCAAGCACTCAACCGTGCTGCTCGTGCCGATGCTCGTTACGTTAGCTGTCGTGGTCGTGATCGAACGGGTCCAATCGTATCCGGCGAATCGCATGAAGGCAGCGATGTCGGAGTCGCTCCGCGTTGCAGCTTCGCTGTGCGGAGTCGCAGCGGTGGCCCTGCTCGTGCTGTGGGCGTGGTACGGCTTCCACTACGCGGCACGGCCGGCAGGTCTGGCGCTCGACCCCACGCTGGCCGACTACGTGAAGCCGCTGGCTCCCGCGGAGGCCAAAGGCATCCTGCTGCTGGCGCGCTTTCATGTCCTTCCCGAAAGCTATCTCTACGGCCTCACCGACGTCCGGCGCATGGCCAACGGCATGCCGAGCTACTTCTTCGGCCACGTCTATGCGCACGGGGTGTGGCAGTACTTCCCGGTGCTCATCACCATCAAGATGACGCTAGCGATGTTGGTCGTGCTCGCGCTGAGCGTCTTCGCTATGGCCCGCGGCTGGCTGCGCGACCGCACGCAGCTGCTCTTTCTCATTCTGCCCATGGCCATCTACTTCATCGTCGCGATGACCTCGCATCTCAACATCGGCGCGCGCCATGTGTTGCCGGTCTATGTCTTCGGCTGCGTCCTCTGCGGAGCCACGCTGGTGGCGCTCTCCGAACATGGCCGAGCCTGGCGGGCCGTTGCTGCCGTGCTGCTGCTCTTCCATGTGGGGACGTCCATCGCCTCGAGTCCCAATTACATGGCCTATGCGAACGAAGCCTGGGGTGGCCCCCGGAACACCTACAAGTACCTGTCCGACTCCAACACGGACTGGGCGCAGCAGCTCGTCGCCGTGGCCGACTACACCCGCTCGCACAACATCCACCAGTGCTGGTTCGCGTACTTCGCCGACCCGATGCTCCTGCCGCAGGACTACGGCGTTCCCTGCAAGTCGCTGAACACCATTGACACACTCTGGGCCGGCACGGCTTACGTTGTGCCGCCGCACATCGACGGCCCCGTCTTCATCAGCGCGGGCACCCTCAACGCCTTCGAGTTCGGTTCGAGTGCGCTGAGTCCGTACAAGATCTTCGAGAAGACAAAACCCACCGACTTCATCCAGGACGGCGTCTTCGTCTACAACGGCTCGTTCGATGTGTCTCTCGACAGCGCGATGGGCCACGTCGTAGCGGCGATGTCGCTGCTCGCAAAGAAGAACACCGCGGCCGCCGTGGCCGAAGCCCAGCTCGGGGCGCAGACCGCTCCCGGCGAGGTGTGGCCCGAAGTCACCTATGGCGATGCGTTGGCTGCAGCCCATCGCGATGCAGAAGCCCGGCAGGCCTATGAGCGTGCACTGCCAAAGATCGCGACCATGGACCCCGACGCCCGCGAGGAGTGGGAGTCGAAGGTGAAGGAGAAGGTCGCCAGGCTGCAGTAACGGCGCGTGGCGCACCACAGACACAGAAAGGCCCTGCCGAAGCAGGGCCTTTCGATCTTGCAGCCGAGGTCTTCGCAGACCCGGCAAGACTTACGTTTACGCAGGAACCGACATCACTTCGGCAGCTTCGATGTGAACGAAGCGGCCGTGCTGTCCACGGTCCTGGAACTTGACCACGCCCGACACCTTCGCGAAGAGGGTATCGTCGGAGCCGCGGCCGACGTTCTTGCCGGCCTTCAGCGGTGTGCCGCGCTGGCGGACGAGGATGCTGCCGCCGGAGACGACCTCACCCGAAAACTTCTTCACACCAAGTCGCTGTGCGTTTGAGTCGCGGCCGTTCTTGGAAGAGCCCAGACCTTTTTTATGTGCCATTCGATTTGCCTCTATTCGCGCCGGACTCTTGCGAGGGCGCTTCGAAATTTGGTGGGTCCGCTAGGAACCCTGCTCAGGGTAGAGCGAGACTTACTTGGCCTCGGCCTTGAAGCTCTTGCCGTTGACCAGGATCTCGTTGATCTTCACTTCCACGAAGTCCTGGCGGTGGCCCTGGAGCTTCTTGTACTGCTTCTTGCGCTTGTAGTGGAAGACCAGGATCTTGTTGCCGCGGCCTTCGCTCACGACAGAGGCAAGAACCTTGGCGCCCGAGAGCTCGCTCTCGAACTTGCCCTCTTCGCCCGAAACGGCGAGGACGTCAGAGAACTCAAGCGCACCATCCTGGTGCTCGGTCTTCTCAATGCGAATTTGATCGCCGGGGGAGACGCGGTACTGCTTACCGCCGGTGCGGAGAACTGCGTACATGATGAACCTCAAAACGCGCACGGCATCTGCCGCGGCTCGTGTCTTTTCCAGGGTATTCCTGAAAGATTGTGTGTCAGGAGGGGATTGCCCCGACCGGCAGGTGGCTGGCATTCAATCGAAACATGCTCACGCCCTACGCTTGCCAGACCTGCAGCCAGAGACACGGGCTGCATCGCCAAACTAGATGAGTTTACCGGCAATCGGCCCCTGAGGTCAACCATGGTGCCGCCACAATTGCGGGATTTCCCATTTTCGGCGGCTTCGCCAACCTTCCCACGCGCCTCCGCAAGGTAGACTTGACCCCGGTGATGCAGCGGAATTCCAGCAAACAAAGCCCCTTTCGCGCCCCGGCGATGATCTTCTGGGCGGCCTTCGGCCTCCGGATCGCAGTCATCGTCATCGGCCGCACCTGGCGGGTCAATCCCATCGGCGGCAACTTCGAGTTCGGCTTCGAGGCCGGACGGATCGCCCGCGCCCTGGTCACGGGCCACGGCTATGCCGACCCGTTCAACGGCCACACAGGCCCCACAGCCTGGATCGCGCCGGGCTACCCTCTGCTACTGGCGCTGGCCTTCAAGCTCTTCGGCCTGTACTCAAAGATGGCGTCGTTCTTCGTCAAGTCGGTGGACAGCCTCTTCTCCGCGGCCATCGCTCCCGCCATCTACGAGATCGCCGCCCGCTGCTTCGACTCGCGTGGGGTCGGTCGTCGCGCGTCGACGAGACTGGCTCCCATCGCGTGGTGGTCGGCGTGGACCTGGGCGCTCTATCCCGCAGCGTTGCAGTACGCCATCCACTGGCTCTGGGACATGTCCATCGCGGCGATGCTCTTTACCTGGACCATCGTCTTTATCCTGCGCCTCGCGCGCACGGGCGAGGCCACACCCGATCAGGTCTGCTTCCCGACCAGCGAGGCCTTCGCCAACCAGAGCGAGCCGCGCTGGGGAACGTGGATCGCACTCGGCCTCACCTGGGGCGTTCTGATGCTAACCAACCCCTCGCTCAGCACCTGCCTTCCGGCCGAGCTGTTGTGGCTTGCGTGGCAACGCCTGAGAACCCCGAGCGGTTTCAACTTCGCCCCGCTGCGTCAGCTCATCGCCGGCACGGTCATCACCGGCGCACTCTGCGCCGCCTGCCTCGCCCCGTGGATCCTCCGCAACGAACGCGCCATGCATGCCTTCGTCCCCACCCGCAGCAACCTGGGGGTGGAGCTTTACCAGAGCACGCTCGAGGTCAACAACGGCATGCCCTGGGGTACGTCGATGCCGCTCTTCGCGGGCGCGCCGGAGTATAAGGACTACGTCCGCCTTGGCGAGGTTGAGTACTCGAAGCGCATGGGCGTCATCGGCCAGCAGCGCATCCACGACTATCCCGGCCGGTTCTGGCGCTGGACCGCACTCCGCTTCCAGTACTACTGGTTCGGCCTGCCGCATCCTGAAGATCGCAAGCCCGCGCAGGAGTTCGTGCGCCAGCTGAACTACAGCTTCATCACCGTGTGCGGCGTGCTGGGACTCTTGCTCATGTTCCGTCAGCGCATCACAGGGGCCGGCCTCATCGCGCTGATATTCTTGATGGAGCCCCTGGTCTATTACGGGGTCACCGTGCAGCCGCGTTTCCGGCATCCCATTGAGCCGTTGATGACCGTGCTGGCGGTGTATCTGTTCCGCTCTGCCGATACGAGCAGAACGTGGTCTGGAAGGGTATGACCGACACACAATCGAGCCCCCGTTACGAGATCCTCGTCACCGGTGGCTCTGGCTTCTTCGGCGGCATTCTCAAGCGCCGCCTCCTCGACGAAGGCTTCGCCGTCACCAACATCGATCTCGTCGCGGATGACGATCGCCACGCCCATCTGACCAGCATTCAGGGCGACATCCGCAACGAGGCGCTGCTCGATCAGCTCTTCTCGCAGCACAACTTCGCTGCCGTGTATCACGTCGCCGCGATGCTCGCGCACGACATCAAGGACGAGCGTCAGCTGTGGACCTCGAACGTCGACGGCACGCGCCTCGTCGCCGACGCCTGCATCAAGCACGGCGTGCACAAGCTCATCTTCACCTCGACCAACTGTCTGTGGGCTGAAGGCTTCGAGCGTCCCGTCACCGAGGACGATGAGCCCGCGCCCATCGAGGTCTACGGCAAGTCGAAGTGGGAGGCCGAGCTCGAGCTGGAGCACGCCCACGCGGAGTGTCCCGAGCTGCAGGTCGTTATCATCCGCTGCCCTACCATCATCTCCTCCGGCCGTCTCGGCCTGCTCGCCATCCTCTTCGAGTTCATCGAGGACGGCAAGAAGGTGTGGGTCGTGGGCGGAGGCCAGAACCGCTACCAGTTCATCGCAGCCGAAGACCTCACACTGGCCTGCCTCATGTGCCTGAACTATGAGAAGTCGGCGACGTTCAACATCGGCAGCGACGCGGTGCCGACGATGGCGCAGATGTACCAGGGAGTTATCCGCCAGGCAGGAACGAAGTCCCGTGTCGCCACGCTGCCGGAGGCTCCAACGCTCGCGCTGATGCAGCTCGCGCACAAACTGGGCGTCTCGCCGCTGGGGCCGTATCACTACCGCATGATCTCGAAGAGCTTCGAGTTCGACACCACACGCATCAAGCGCGAGCTCGGCTGGCAACCCACGCTGACCAATGAACAGATGATGCTCCGCGCCTTCCTCTACTACCGCGACAACCGCCGCCAGATTCACGGTCGCAGCGACGTCTCGGCGCATTCGAAGGCGGCGCCCATGGGCATCATTCGGCTGCTGAAGTGGATCTCGTAAGGACCAGATGCGAGATACGGGCGTCGGGCTTTGAGGTCTGACGCTTCCATAGCTCAAGCTCGCGGCTCACAACCCGCAACTCGAAACTGATTCATACCTTCTTCAGACAGGAACGCCAGGGAACGACGATGAGCGAAGCCATGCAGACCGCAAAGACCTCCCCGCGCATCCGTGTGCAGCGCCTGCTGCCCAACGCGAATGTGCCGAAGTACGCGCACGTCGGCGACTACGGCGACCTCGCCGCCGACCTCTACGCCGCCGAGGCGGCAACGCTCGCGCCCACAGGCCAGCCCGGCTCCACGCACCTCGTCCGCACCGGCCTCGCCTTCGAGTTTCCCTCGACCCACGGTGCGCTGGTGGAAGATCGCTCCGGCCTCGCCGTCAAAGGCATCACCACGCTGGCGGGAGTCATCGACCCCGGCTATCGCGGCGAGCTCAAGGTGGTCATCACGAACCTCTCCGCGCAGCCGTTTGTCATCGAAGAAGGGCATCGCATCGCGCAGCTCCGCATCGTCGAACGTATCCAGGCCATCTTCGAAGAGACGACCTGCGTCGATGAGACCGTGCGCGGCGCGGGCGGCTTCGGGTCAACCGGCGTTTAGGTGGCGGGATCTCGTCGTTCGCGACGAGTTTGCACCGAAGGATGTATCCCGGGGGATTCACCCCGCGCGGCTGCTTCTCAAGCTCGTCGCACGGCACCTGTACACTAACCTGTCATGCCGGAAAACAATCCGCGGCCCGATGAGGCCGCTCAACTCGAGGGGAGTAGTGTGTCCGATGCCGCGTCGCGCGACGCGGTGCTCTCGCCCGCGACAGCAGCAGTCGGCTCCTCCGGGCTGGTGCCAGCCGAGAAGCCCGGCCGCTTCGCCAACCTCAAGTCCTTTCGTCGCGACCAGATGTGGAGCTACTTCGGCCCCGCCTTCGTGGCGTCGGTCGCGTACATCGATCCCGGCAACTTCTCCACCAACATCCTTGGTGGCAGCCAGTTCGGCTATCGCCTGCTGTGGGTGCTGCTGTGGTCCAACGCCATGGCGATCCTCATCCAGTACCTCTCGGCCAAGCTGGGCATCGTCACCGGACGCACGTTGCCGCAGAACTGCCGCAAGCACTTTTCGAAGCGCACCAGCGTCTTCCTTTGGGTCTGCGCGGAGATCTCCGCCGTCGCCACCGACCTCGCCGAGTTCCTCGGCGCCGCGATGGGGCTCGATCTGCTCATTGGCCCGGCGCTACTCGCCCACGGCCTCAGTCATACCACCGCGCTCTTTATCTCTGCAGCCATCTCCACCGCGCTGGTCTTCGCCATCCTCGCGCTCGATCTCGCCGGCTACCAGTGGCTGGAGCGCGGCATCATGGGCTTCGTCGGGATCATCGGCCTCTGCTACGGCTTCGAAGTCTTCCTCGTGCATCCCGATTGGCAGAAGGCCTTTTATCACACGCTGCTGCCTACCTTCGATCACGGTGCGATGAAGGAAAGCGTCTACGCCGCCGTCGGCATGCTGGGCGCAACGGTGATGCCGCACGTCATCTACCTGCACTCCGCGCTGGTGCAGCCGCGCCTCAAGACGCTCGCGCCGCCGCCGCCCAAGCGCATCCTGCCCGCCATCGTTCGCGAGTACCTGCGCTATGAACTGGTCGACGTCTTCGTCGCGATGAACGGCGCGTGGATCATCAACTCCGCGATGATCGTCATGGCTGCGGCAACCATGTTCCGTGGGCCTTCCTACTCACCCACCATCCAGGACGCCTTCCACACGCTCGCGCCGCTGCTTGGCCGCGGTGCCGCGGTGGTCTTCGCGGTCGCACTGCTGTGCTCTGGCCTCTCGAGCTCAACCGTCGGGGTAATGGCCGGGCAGGTCATCATCGAAGGCTTCCTCGAGATCAAGTTCCCCATCTTCCTGCGTCGCTTCATCACGGTGGTCCCCGCGCTCATCGTGATGGGTGCAGGCTGGGACCCGCTCCGCATCCTCAACGACTCGCAGGTGCTGCTCAGCTTCACGCTGCCCGCCGCGCTTATCCCACTGCTGCTGCTCACCGCGCGCCGCGATGTGATGGGCGAGTTCGTCAGCGCGATTCGCACCAGCGTCACGGGCTGGGTTGTTGCAGGCATCATCGTCGCGCTGAATGTGGTGCTCGTGGTGCAGCTGGCGATGGGCTAGCTTGCAGCCTTCCCGACAAACAACAAGGCCCGCCAGTAATGGCGGGCCTCTGTCTACTGTCTGTTCTCTACTGTCTATCCTTACCGGTGCCCGTGCTCGCCCCCGCCGCGCGGAGCTTCATGCGGCGCAGGCGCCGGGTGAGGCGCTGGAGCTGCATGAGGTGCCGGTGCCGGCCGCGGAGCTTCCGCGTGAGGCTGCGGCGCCTGCCGCGGAGCCTCTGCGCGAGGAGCCGCCTGGGGCGCTGGGCGCTGGAAGTTCTCCGGGCGTTGCTGCTGCGGCACCACACGCTCCTGCTGCGGACGAGCCTGCGGTGCCACTCGTTGCGGCTGAGGTGTCGGCTGCGGGCGAGCGGCGTTGTTGTTGAAGCCGCCACGCGTCGTCTCAGGACGATTCACCGCCGGCTGGTTCACCGGGGTGTTCGGACGGCCTTCGAATCCACCACGATTGGCTGGGGTGTTGGGATGGGCGATCGCGCCGGGCGTTCCCGGGCGGTTCATCTCACCCGGACGGTTCATCTCCGCTCCACGATTGGGCTGTAGAGCAGGTTGACCTGGGCGATTCGCCTCATTAGCCGGGACCCCGGGCCGGTTGACTTCACCGGGACGATTGAAGTTACCCGGCTGGTTAGGTGCACCGTTCACAACTCCGGGACGCGCATTGTTGATCGGCACCGCCACGTTGATGTGATTGCGCGTCGCGGCTTCGGTCACAGCTTCAGGCCGGCTGAAGGCCGTCTGCTGCGGACGTCCCTGATTGGCCGCGAAACGCTGCTGCGGATCCGCCGCTGCGAACCGATGAGCCTGCTGCTGCGCCGGAACTGCGGCCACATGCTGCTCCCGCATCGCTACCCGCTCGAACGGCGCCGGGGCGCGGTTGATGCCGCCAGGACCACCGTTGTAGCTCACCCGGTTGATCGTCGTGTTGTTGTAGGTGACGTTGTTGTAGACCACCGTGCGGTTGTACACGTTGGTCACATGGCCCACGTTGGTCACGGCGCGGTTGTAGTAGAAGTCGCGCCCGTGCCAGAAACCGCCGAAGTAACCTACGCCGATATAGCCAAAGCCGTAGTTGATGCCGCCATAGAAGCCAACGTGCGGGCCCCAGTAGCCGCGGTGGAAGCGGTAGTGACCGCCGTACCAGCCCCAGTAGGGCGGCGTCCAAAGCGAACCATACGACGGAGGCGCGACCCACACGCCAGGGACCCAGTAGTAGCCGGAGTTGCCCCAGCCCCAGTAGCCTGGCGTCCAGTAGTAGTCCGGGCCGGGTGAAGGCGGCTGCTCATAGACGGGCAACGGCGGCGGGGGCTGGTCGGCCTCGGCGCTGTAGTCCACATCGTTGTAGCTGGGGTCGGCGTAGCTCTCGTCCTGCGTGTTGTTGTAGCTGTAGTCCTGGTCCGCAACAGGCTGCTGCGGATATTCCTGGCTCTGCTGCTGCGGCGTGTAGGCCGAACTCTGGCCCCCCACCCGCGTGATCGGCGCAGCGCCCGAGGTCGTGGGAGCCGCCGCACTGGTTGTTCCGGTGGGGCACACGTTCGCCAGCGCTGGGTCCGTGCTGCTGTCGGCAGCCTGCTGGATGATCGCTGCCTGCTGGGGATCCTGGCTCTTGCAGGCCACCAGGCCCAGCACCAGAAGGGAAGCAGCGCCGGTGAAGGCCAGCCGCTGTAGATTTTGCTTGCTCGTGCTCATGACTTGTCGCTCCTGCTCCGCGCATGCCGTTCGACGGATGGCGCAGGCAATCTTGCTGCTCCTAGCTCAGATGCCGTCCACGCCACGCGGGCTGGATGAAGAAACACCAATGCTGACGCAACGTCGCGCGCGGAAAAGGTTGCCTGCGTTGGCCAGTTCAACTTGGAATCATCCGCCGGGGAACAGATTCCTCTTCAAGCCACACGATCCCGCGGAGTAAAATCACCGCATGGAGTGCGCTCCCATCAAGCGCTTTCGTCGTGGCCGCCACGACCGCGGACGTTGATTCCTCGACGTTCAGCCCCATCCCCATTCGCACACGCTCAAATCCGGTAATACCAAGGAACGAATTGGCCGCCGGTCTCGTCACGCGCAACAGGGCGTGACGCTGACGGTGGCCCAAGCTGGCCCGGGCTCTTCCCTCACGCTGCCTGCGACGCGCCTTCTCTCTGGCTCGCGCCCCACAGCGGGAGGTAGACTCACGGGCGCAACAGGAGACGAACCTCGATGGCATCCACGAACCACCCCAACAGCTTTGGCGCAGCGGCGGAGCTCACGTCCGGCGCGCAAACCGTAAAGTACTTCTCGCTCGCAGCCCTCGAGAAGGACGGCGTGAAGCTCAGCCGCCTCCCGTTCTCGCTGCGCGTGCTCCTCGAAAACCTGCTGCGCTGCGAGGACGGCAAGACCGTCACCGCCGACGACATCAAGTTCCTCTCCAAGTGGGAGGCCAAGGCCGAGCCCAGCCGCGAGATCGCCTACATGCCCGCCCGCGTGCTGATGCAGGACTTCACCGGCGTCCCGGCCATCGTCGACCTCGCTGCCATGCGCGATGCCATGAAGGTGCTGGGCGGCGATACCAGCAAGATCAATCCCCTCGTCCCCGCCGAGCTCGTCATCGATCACTCCGTGCAGGTGGACGAGTACGGTTCGGCCAACTCGTATGACCTCAACGCCGCCCTCGAGTTCACCCGCAACCGCGAGCGCTACGCCTTCCTCAAGTGGGGGCAGACGGCGTTCCACAACTTCTCCGCCGTGCCTCCCGGCATGGGCATCTGTCACCAGGTCAACCTCGAGTACCTCGCCCGCGTCGTGTTCACCAACACCACCGACGGCGTGACCACCGCCTATCCCGACACCCTGGTCGGTACCGACTCCCACACCACCATGGTCAACGGTCTCGGCGTCCTCGGTTGGGGCGTCGGCGGCATTGAGGCCGAGGCCGCCATGCTCGGCCAGCCCGTGTCGATGCTCGTCCCGCAGGTCGTCGGCTTCAAACTTTCCGGCAAGCTCAAGGAAGGCACCACCGCCACCGACCTCGTCCTCACCGTCACCGAGATGCTGCGCAAGCACGGCGTCGTCGGCAAGTTCGTCGAGTACTTCGGCTCCGGCATCTCCGAGCTTCCGCTCGCCGACCGCGCCACCATCGCGAACATGGCGCCCGAGTACGGCGCGACCTGCGGCATCTTCCCGGTCGACAAGGAGACGCTGAACTACCTCCGCCTCACTGGCCGCCCCGCCGAGCAGATCCAGCTCGTCGAGGACTACTACAAGGCGCAGGGCATGTTCCACACTGCCGATGCTCCGGAGGCCGAGTACAGCTCCACGCTCGAGCTCGATCTCTCCACCGTCGAGCCGTCCGTCGCCGGCCCCAAGCGTCCCCAGGACCGCGTGCTGCTCTCGCAGGCTGGCGCTAGCTTCGCCAAGCAGCTTCCTGCGTTGCTCGGCCCCAACGCCAACCGCTCCGCCGCCCGCCAGATGGTCCGCTGGGAAGGCGAGGGCGGACACGCCTCGGCCAACGGCGACATCACCAGCTCCGTCGGCGCCGCCGTCGAGGAGTCTCCGAAGGAAGCGCTCATCAATTCCGTCGAGAAGCGCTTCGGCGTCGATCCTGACAAGTACCTCTCCGATGGTTCTGTTGTGATCGCCGCCATCACCTCCTGCACCAACACCTCCAATCCCTACGTGATGATGGCCGCCGGCCTGTTGGCGAAGAAGGCAGTTGAGGCAGGCCTCACCACGCCGCCCTGGGTCAAGAGCTCGCTCGCTCCGGGCTCCCGCGTCGTCACCGACTACTACGATCGCGCCGGCCTCTCGAAGTACCTCGACGCGCTGCGCTTCAACACCGTCGGCTACGGCTGCACCACCTGCATCGGCAACTCCGGCCCGCTGCCCACCGATGTCTCGAAGAGCATCGAGGAGAATGGCCTTGTGGCTGTGTCGGTGCTCTCCGGCAATCGCAACTTCGAGGGCCGCATCTCGCCTGAGGTTCGCGCGAACTACCTGATGTCGCCGCCGCTGGTTGTGGCCTATGCACTGGCGGGTCACATCTCGCATGACTTCGAGAAGGACGCGCTGGGCAAGGGCAAGGATGGTCAGCCCGTTTATCTGAAGGACATCTGGCCGACGCAGCAGGAGGTGGCCGAGACCGTGGCCAGCTGCATCGACTCCGCGATGTTCCAGAAGCAGTACTCGACCGTGAGCGATGGTGACAAGAACTGGCAGAACCTGAAGTTTCCGTCCGGAGACGTATACGGTTGGGAGCCCGATTCGACGTACATCCGGCAGGCTCCGTACTTTGAGGGCATGCCTGCCACCCCCGCGCCCGTGCAGGAGATCAAGGCCGCTCGCGTGCTCGCGGTCCTCGGCGACTCCGTGACCACCGACCACATCTCTCCCGCCGGCTCCATCAAGGCCAACGGCCCCGCCGGCAAGTACCTCGCCGAGAACGGCGTCAAGCCCGTGGACTTCAACTCCTACGGCTCCCGCCGCGGCAATCATGAGGTGATGGTGCGCGGTACCTTCGCCAACGTCCGCCTCAAGAACAAGCTCGCCCCCGGCACCGAAGGCGGCGTCACGCGCATCCTGCCCTCGGGCGAGGGGATGTCGATCTATGACGCCTCGGTGATCTATGCGGAGCGCGGTACCCCGCTCGCCATCCTCGCGGGCAAGGAGTACGGTTCAGGCTCCTCGCGCGACTGGGCTGCAAAAGGCCCGCGCCTCCTCGGCATCAAGTTCGTTATCGCCGAGAGTTACGAGCGCATCCACCGCTCCAACCTCGTCGGCATGGGCATCCTGCCCCTGCAGTTCGAGGCAGGCCAGAACGTCGAATCGCTCGGTCTCACCGGCGAGGAGATCTTCGAGGTCGTCGGCCTCAAAGACATGCTCGACTCGAAATTCGCATCGGGCAAGACGATCGCAGTGATCGCCGAGAACGAAGCGGGCAAGACCATCGAGTTCAACGCGACGGTCCGCATCGACACTCCGCAGGAGATCCTCTACTACCAGCACGGCGGCATTCTGCAGTACGTGCTGCGGCAGTTGGCGGGAAAAGCCTAAAGGCAGCGAATAGCGAATAGCAGAACTGCAGAATAGCGAAAGCACAGCGGCGAGCCCTAGGGCTCGCCGCTTGCCTTTATTCCCACACAAATCCGGGTGCCCCGGGTCCGGACTCTCGGACCAGGGCTATGTAGTGGCAAGTCTTCACGAGGTCACACCACTCCGCTCTTGCCTTTGCCTTTCTTGTTGTCATCCTCGGAGAGGATCTGCTTCTCCGCATCCAGAGCCCGCGAATGAGCCCGCGTGCGATAGCCTGTCTCCCATGCCGTTCGATCCCCAAGAGTTTGCGGCGAAAGTCATTCTCGGAGAGCTTCACTCCGAAGACATGCCCCCTGCCGCGCAGGATGCACTCGAAGCGGGCTTCGATGGCCCGGCCATCGTGCGGCTCGCGATCCTCGACGATCCCTCCGCTTGGGAGACGGATCAACTCATCCCCAAAGTCTTCGGGGAGCTAGGCGTCGAACGGCCCAGCGAGGCGCAGCGGCAGTATTGCTCGCGAAGGCTCGAGGTCGTCGCATTCTTGATACTGGAGAAGATCCCCTGGGCTCGTTGGGATATTTCCATCACATCTTCGTGCAAGCCGGATATCCCGACGAACTCTCTGAGCTGGGGTGGTTTGATGAACCGTACGTCGGTTACAACGTCGAAGGTTCCGCTGCTCAAGAGGAACAGGCACGAGTGGCTGCAATCGAAGCGATTGAAAATCTCTTTGATCCTGACCTTCGTGAGAAACGCCATGAAGAGCGCAAAGTACGCTGGGAAGAGGATCGGCGTCGCATCCTGCTCGAATGGCCGTGGAAGCTCAACTCTCCCTCAGGTCGCAGTGAATACTGGAGGCGTTGGCGCGAGCATTGGTTCGAACTGCGCTGGCTCGCTTGCCTCTATTGTTGTCTAGCCGCTCTCTTCGGCTGGCTGGGCGACCGCTGGACCATCCTGCTTACCTGGCTCCTTGTCGTTGTGCCCTTCACCCTCGCGATGTACAGCATCATCCTGTGGCGAAGGATGAGCTACGAGGTGCAGGCATTTCGCTGGAGACAGCGGGTCGATCTCTAGGCAGGGTGCCCGTTTGCAGCAGCGGGTAGATTGCCCAGGTCAACTAAGTCCAGTAAACTAAGTTCGCGAGGCCGTCATGGAAACCGTCAACATCCACGAAGCCAAGACCCATCTTTCGAGGCTGATCGCCAAGGCGGTCAACGGCGAGCCGTTCATCATTGCCAAGGCGGGCAAACCCCTCGTGCAGGTAAGCGCCATCGCGCCAGTCGAGCCGCCCAAGCGCAAGTTCGGCTTCCTCAAGGGCCAGTTCACAACTCCCGAGAACTTCAAGGACTTTGGCCGTGAAGAGATCGAAGAGATGTTCTATGGCAACCCCGATAAGTTCTCAGATCGTAAATCTGCGCTGAAAAAGAAACGCAAATGAGCCGTGTTCTTCCAGACACCCACCTCCTCTTGTGGATAGCAGAGGATTCGATCCGGATGCCCGCAGAGGCGGCGGCAGTGCTGAAGGATGAAGAGAATGAGATCTTCTTCAGCGTTGCGTCCATCTGGGAAGTCTCCATCAAAGCGGCCCTCAACAAACCGGGTTACCTTGCCGATCCTTCAGCGCTCCGCAGAGGCCTGCTCGGCATTGGCTTTCGGGAACTCCTCATCACTAGCGCACATGTCATCGCTGTCGCCAAACTCCCCCATCATCACCGCGACCCCTTCGACCGTCTGCTTGTTGCTCAGGCACGCACCGAAGGCCTCACGCTAATGACCACGGACAAGACGCTCGCCCGCTATGGCGCCAGCGTTCGCCGCTTCCGCTAGGCGCCTCCATCCTTGCTTGCGATAGCATTCTCTCCGTTGCAACTCAGGTACCTCGCATGTCCGCCACCCGTCGCCAGTTCCTCGCCTCTGCCGCCGCCCTCGCGGCCACACCGCGTCTCCTCGCCCAGGCCGCGACCGCGGCCGATCCCCTCCGCCCGCGCTATCACCTCATGCCCGCGCATGCCTGGATGAACGATCCCAACGGCCCCATCTACTGGGCAGGGAAGTACCACCTCTTCTTCCAGGTCAACGCTCGCGGCGGAGCCGACTGGGGCGACATCAGCTGGGCGCACGCTGTCAGCCCGGATATGGTCCACTGGACGCTGCTCGCCAACGTCCTCGAGCCCGCTGGCACCGGCTCGGCAGTGGCCGCTGGGCCCGGCGATCCGGACTCCTACGGCGTCTTTTCCGGGTCGGCCATTGCCGACGGCGACCGAGCTCTCTTCTTCTACACCGCCGTCTCCAAGTCCCCCGAAGACCTCAAGACCATCTCCGATCCCGGCACCAGCCTGCGTGAGCAGCAGGTCGTCGCTATCTCTCGCGGCGACCTGACCACCTTCACCCGCCAGCACAAGCCGCTGCTGCCCAGCCCGCCCGCCGAGCTTCAACCCATCGCCGGCTTCCGCGATCCCACCGTATGGCGCGAAGGCAGCGTGTGGTGGATGGCCGTCGGCTCCGGTACCAAAGACAAAGCGGGCGTCGTGCTGCTCTACAAGGCCACAAAGCCCACCGGCGACGACGCCGACTGGACCTACGTCGGCCCGCTCTACACCGCGCCTGGCAACGGAAAGCAGACGCCCGACACCGTTGGCGCTGGCACCATGTTCGAATGCCCCGACTTCTTCGCGCTCGATGGACACCACGTGCTGCTCTACTCCACCGAAGGCAAGGTCTACTGGCTCACGGGCACGCTCGACAAGGCGACGATGCGTTTCACTCCAGGCAAGCGCGGCCTGCTCGACTCCGGAGCGTTCTATGCTCCGAAGAGCTTCGAAGGCCCGCACGGCGAGAGGGTTCTCTGGGGCTGGATCCCCGAGCGTCGACCCAAGGAGGAGTACATCGCCGCTGGCTGGTCCGGCGTCATGTCACTGCCGCGTGTGCTGCACGTGGACGCGGACGGCAACCTCACCATGCGCGTCGCTCCACAGGTGGAGCAGCTTGCCGGCAGGATGAAGCCCATCGGCAGCGGCGCAACCGTCCCCGGCCTGCAGACAAAGATCGAAGCGAAGCTGCACGATGGTGGTGCACTCACGCTGCGCATGGGCGAAATCGATGCGCTGAAGATCACGTGCCAAGGCAACACGCTGCACGTCGAAGACAGGGCCATCGAGCTCTCGCGTCCCGATGCCACGCTCATCCTCTACGTGGATGCGTCGGTCATCGAGATCTTCGTCGGCGACCTTGCAGCCCACACAGCACGGGTCTATCCCAGGCTGACGCCCGGTGCCTCCCTGCGGGTCACGCTCACCAGCGGCGAGGGCCGCATGGCGATCATGCAAGCGGCGGAACCGCGAGTTGCCGTAGCATCGAAGAGATGAGTTCCGCGACCGAAGCCGCCGAAACCAAAACCATGTATCTCGCCGAGATCCTCGCGCACCACCGTGCCGATGTCGCCGAGCGCAAGGCTAACGCCGATATCGCTGCGCTGCAGCGTGATGCAGCAGCCCATACGCCGCGCGGCTTCGCGAAGGCCCTTCGTGCCAAGGCCGCGAGTGAAGGTATCGGCGTCATCGCGGAGTTGAAGAAAGCTTCACCCTCCAAGGGCCTCATCCGCGCAGACTTTCATCCTGCGGCCCTCGCGAAGGAATTGGAATCTGCCGGAGCTGCCGTCCTCAGCGTCCTCACCGACGAAAAGTTCTTCCAGGGCTCGCTCGAAAACCTCCGTCTCGCCTCTGCCGCCGTCAAGATCCCATGCCTGCGCAAGGACTTCATGGTCGACGAGTTCCAGGTGCTCGAAGCCCGCGCGAATTGCGCCGATGCGATCCTCCTCATCGTCGCCGCCCTCACCGATGCCGAACTGCTCACCCTTCGCGAAGCCGCCCGCCGCTACGGCCTCGACACCTTGTGCGAGGTGCACGACGCCGAAGAGCTCGAGCGCGCGAAGGCCCTCGGCTGCGAGTGCATCGGTGTGAACAGCCGCGACCTGCGCACCTTTGAGGTCTCCATGGATCGCATGTGCGAGCTCGGCCAGCACATCCCCGCCAACGTCGTTCGCGTCGCCGAGTCCGGCATCCGCACCCGCGCCGACGTCGACCGCCTCATCGCCTCCGGTTACGAAGCGTTCCTCATCGGCGAGTCGCTGATGCGCAACGAACATCCTGGGGAAGGACTCAAACAGCTTCTAGCTTCTAGCTTCTAACTTCTAACTTCAATCGCATCTCGCATATGTTCCTCAAAATCTGCGCCAACACGAACCTCGAAGACGCCGCTCTCGCGGCTGAACTCGGCGCGAGCGCTGTCGGCTTTGTCTTCGCGCCCAGCAAGCGCATCGTCACCGTAGAGCAGGTCGCCGCCATTACGCCGCACCTGCCTGCCACCGTCGAGAAGGTTGGAGTCTTCACCACCACCGATCCCGGCGAGATCGTGGACGCCGCCAAGCGCGCGGGTCTCACGATGGTGCAACTGCACAGCGCCTTCGACCCGCAGCTCCTCGAAGCCATCACCACACGCACCGAGGGCAAACTCACGCTGCTTCAGGTCATCGACGTTGCTGCGGACACCACACCCGAGGAGCTGCGCCTCAAACTTCATGCAGCGCTCACGCATCCCTGCGTCGCAGCCGCGCTACTCGACGCCTCGCATGGCGGCGCCTCTGGCGGAACCGGCAAGACCTTCGACTGGGACGCCACCGCAGCCCTCGTGCGCAAGGTGCAGACGCAGACCGGTGGCCAGGTCCTCATCGCGGGCGGGCTCAACCCGCACAACGTGGCAGAAGCCATCCATACCTTCGCCCCGTGGGGCGTGGACGTGGCCAGCGGAGTGGAATCCTCTCCCGGTGCCAAGGACCCCGTCAAGCTGCGTGAGTTCCTTGTGAATGCGCGCCACGCGAAGCAGGTTCGCAGCGCGTCGTAAAGCCCGCGTCGTAAACTTGAAGCTGTGATGATTGATATCGACCGGGCTTCCGGTGCGGCCAGCGCTGTGACGCGCCGCGCAACGTTTATCCGCCATGGCGAGAGCATGGCCAACATCGGGCAATGGGACGGCGGCTTCGCGGAGATTCCGCTGACCAACGTCGGCGAGAGGCAGTCCGAGATCCTCGCGGACAAGTGGGCCTTCACGCCGGACCTCATCGTCGTCTCGCCCTACCTGCGCACGCAGCAGACAGCCGCGCCGACGATCGCGCGCTTTCCCGGCGTTCCCGTCGAAACCTGGCCCATCCACGAGTTCACCTTCTGGGATCCGGCCTATTGGGACGCTGGTCCGGACGACACCTTCGAGATGGTGGAACGCTTCTGGCGCAAGGCCGATCCCGACTATCGCCACGCCAAGGAGACGGAAACCTTCCGCGATCTTCTTGGCCGCACCGAGGCTGCTCTTGCAACGCTTGCGGAGCGACCTGAAGAGCGCGTGTTGCTCTTCACGCACGGACACTTCATGCAGGCGCTGCGGCACACGTTGTTCTATCCCGAGTGGACGCCACACGAGAAGATGGCGAACTTCCGCGCCTACGACGATGTGCACCGCGTCCGGAACACCGAGACGATGAACGTCGAGCTCACGAACGGCGAATGGCGGCTCCTCAAGTCCTAATGGCCAGGACAGAAGGAAGCCGCCACTCAGTCGAACTCATCAAGCACTTCGAGCGCAAAGCGCCTTAGTGTTGGTCTTTAGCGCTGGTACGGATCGCCATAGTGTTCGCGCTTCTTGATCTCATGGTGGCGATGCGCTTTATTCAGCGCGAGGCCAGCGCCTGCGCCAGCACCAGCACCGACGAGCGCGCCCACCGGGCCGCCCACCTTCGCACCGACAACCGCGCCGCCCACGGCGCCGCCGGCCACAAACTTGGCCTTGGTGTGGTGCCGGGCATCGTGCCGATGCGTCTGCGCAACGGCGTCTTCGTGGGACTCCTGCGCGTTCATGGTCATGGGAAGCGCCAGCGTGGCCGAAGCCACAGCCAAAGCAAGAGCACGCTTTGCAGCAAGAGAAATCGTCGGAATTGTCATCGGAGTACTCTCCTTGTCGCGGCCCGGGCCTTCGCCTTGCTGGACGTCTCATCATTCCAAGGCGTCTCGTGATAAAGCCGCAACAATCAGGTCCGATGCCTCGCATCCGCGCACCAGATGCACCAAATACACTTATTTCGCGGGCAACCTCTTGCCGTCTTTCATGGCGCGGGTGTAGGCTGTTCCCAATGTGCAAGGTGTTCAGCCCGTTTTTCTTTCCGTTCCGCTACTGGCCTCCGGTAGCGGCCGCGGCGGTCTGAACCTGCGCTGACAAGTTCTCAGCAAAGATTCTGTATCAAGCCCCCGAGCCGCGACCTCCCAAAGGTTGCGGCTTTTGCTTTGTGCGCTACGTGACGTTGAACGAACGAATGAACCGGGGCTTTCGCCCCTGAGGTCCCGAGGAAACAATGAGCATCGCCCAGCTCACCAGTCCGGTCTCTCTCCCCTCCGCCAGCACGCCCGGCCGCTTCGGCATCTATGGCGGCCGCTACGTCCCCGAGACGCTCATGGCCGCGCTGCAGGAGCTTGAGCAGGCCTACGCCGTCGCCCAGGCCGATCCCGCCTTCCACACCGAGCTCGATGGCCTGCTCAAGGACTACGTCGGCCGTCCCACACCGCTCTACTACGCCAAGCGTCTGTCTGAATCCTTGGGTGGGGCGAAGATCTACCTCAAGCGCGAAGACCTGCTCCACACCGGCGCGCACAAGATCAACAACGCGCTTGGGCAGGCTCTGCTCGCGCGCCGCATGGGCAAGCAGCGCATAATCGCCGAGACCGGCGCAGGCCAGCACGGCGTCGCGACAGCGACGGTCTGCGCGCTGTTTGGGCTGGAATGCGTCGTCTACATGGGTGAGGAAGACATGCGCCGCCAGGAGCCCAACGTCTACCGCATGCGCCTGCTGGGCGCGGAGGTGCGCGGCGTCAACTCCGGCTCCGCCACCCTCAAGGACGCCATCAACGAGGCCATGCGCGACTGGGTCACCAACGTCCGCTCGACCTTCTACATCCTTGGCTCCGCGCTGGGCTCGCATCCGTATCCGACGATGGTGCGCGACTTCCATCGCGTCATCTCGAAGGAGTCCAAGCGCCAGATCATGGAGCATGAAGGCCGCCTTCCCGATGCCATCGTCGCCTGCGTCGGCGGCGGCTCGAATGCCATCGGAGCGTTCTACGAGTACATCCCCGACAAGAACGTGCAGCTCATCGGCGTCGAAGCGGGTGGCCGCGGGACGGCACTCGGAGAACATGCGGCGCGCTTCCAGAAGAATGGCGGCGGCGTACCCGGCGTGCTGCAGGGCACGTTCTCCTACGTGCTGCAGGACGACGCCGGCCAGATCGCCGCAACCCACTCCGTCTCAGCGGGCCTTGACTACGCCAGCGTCGGCCCCGAGCACGCCATGCTGCACGACTCCGGCCGCGCCACCTACACCAGCGCCACCGACCACGAAGCCCTCGAAGCGGTAAAGGTACTCAGCCGCACCGAAGGCATTATCCCCGCGCTTGAATCCGCGCATGCCGTAGCAGAAGCCATGAAGCTCGCACCGAAGATGGGCAAGGACAAGATCCTCATGGTCAACGTCTCGGGTCGTGGCGATAAGGACATCGGCATTCTGCGTAGTGAGATGAGTTTGGAAGGAGCGCAGAAATGACGACCCCGATGCGCCTTGAGATCGACGAGGGCACCATGGATCTGTTGGTTTGGAATGTCGCGAACGAAGTGCTCAATGGTTTTGAAGTGATTGATTTCGAGAGCACCATTGGGATATCCAAGGACGACTTCAAATCGATTGTTGTCTCTCTCCGTGGCCTTTCCAAAGAAGCAAGGATAATGCTCGATTTGAAAGAGGTTCGTCTCTTTCGCAATGCTCTCGCCGTCGTTCTCGAGGAACTTGGAATCGAAGAGTTCGATACGAGAACTGGCCATTCTTTCGAGGAAGGCAATGCAATACTCGGCCAGCTGAACCTTTTCATCGACACCCAAGTGGAGGGGCGGGCCTAAATGCCTATCACGTTCTCCAACAAACCCGGCCTCGTCATCTACCTCACCGCCGGCGATCCCGACCTCGCCACCACGCGCGACATGGCCATCGCCGCCATCGACAACGGCGCCGACGTCATCGAGCTCGGCGTGCCCTTCAGCGACCCCCTCGCCGATGGCCCTGTGATCCAACGCGCGTCCGAGCGTGCCGTCGCACGAGGCACACGCCTCACCGACGTCCTCGGCATCTGCAAAGAGATCCGCGCCGCCCGTCCCAACGCCGGCCTCATCCTCTTCAGCTATCTCAATCCTGTATTGCAGTTCGCTAAAGTCCAGCAGAAAATCGCTGGGGAAATCGACGCCAGAGCCGAAGGAGAAGCTAAGTACGTCCGGGTCATTAGTCCTTCAGGCATGTATGCGCACGTAAAACTTCGGATCGAGCCGAATGCCGAAGGTATGGGGCTGGACTTCAGTGTTGCTCCTGATTTTGCCACAGGATTTGATGCACTCAGCTCTGATCCGCGCATCAGCCCGATAAGCGCCGAATATATTCCAGAGATCGAAGCTGCTGTACGAGACGCCGCTCGCGATGGCATGACTGCTGGACACGAGAGGGTCGATATCAGAGTCGTGTTGACGGGTGGTTCAAGTCACGAGATTGAGTCGAGTCCAACCGCTTTTCGTGCTGCGGCCTCGATGGCGTTCACGGAGGCAGCTCAAAAGGCCAATCCTGTAGTCCGCATAGGCATGGACGCATTCGCGAAGGCCGCGAAAGAAGCCGGAGCCGATGGCGTGCTACTCACTGACATGATCGTCGAGGAAGCCGCCGACTATCTCCGCGTGATGCACGAGCACGGCCTCGCGCCCGTCTTCCTCGCCGCGCCCACCTCGCCCGACGCTCGCCTCAAAGCCATCGCCGAAAACTCCGGGGGCTTCGTCTACGCCATCTCCCGCACCGGCATCACGGGCACGCAGCAGGAGCTCGCCGTCGGGGCCAAGGAGTTAGTCCAGCGCATCAAGCAATTCACCACACTGCCCGTCGCGCTCGGCTTCGGCGTCTCCACGCCTGAGCACGTGAAGACCGTAGGCGAGTTCGCCGACGCAGCCGTCATCGGCTCGGCCATCGTCGCGCTCATCGAGAAGACGCTCGCAGCCGAAGCTCCTGCGGCAGTCGGAGCATTCGTCGCCAGTCTAAGAGGAGGCGTCGCGTGAGCTTCGATGGGCTGGGACAAACGGTTCCGGGACTCGAGACCCTCTGGCAGTGGTTCGGCTATTGGCCATCCTTTCATGATGCCGAGGTCACGGAGCTTTGTCTTAAGAGGGAAGTCGAGTCGGAGGTGCGGGTTCACGCATTCGAGATGACGAGCGAAGTTACATCGTCCGGTCACTATCGAACGGTGAAGCACGCGACGGTGATCTTTAAACTTGAGGATGTTACGGGTTCGGAATTGAACGGCTTCAATCACCAGAATGTGCTCGCGGGCCTCGATGTTGAGGTGGCAAGCGACGGCGTGAAGCTCATGCTGGAACACTGTTACGGACTCAACGGCTTCATCTCGGCAAAGCGCATGCGCGTAGCAATTGAACCCGGAATTCCGCCGGGAAGCGTCTACGCCAGGAGCCAGGCTCAAGGAGATTCGTCCGCATGAACACTGCGCGAAACTTCTATCATCGACCCACAGAGACAACTTTCGCGCGTCGCAGGGCGCGCCATCACATCGGGAGCCGCGAAGGCTCCGAGGCAGGGGACGGCATGGAGATCGCAGACTGGCGTAACAAGATCGATGAACTGGACGAGCAGATCGTGGCCCTGCTCTGCGAACGAGCCGCTGCCGCCATCGAGATCGGCAAGCTCAAGGCACAGGCCGCATCGCCCGTCTACGAGCCCAAGCGCGAACAGGTCGTCTATGACCGCGCCCGCGCCAAGGCCGCCAGCCGCCAGCCCGAGTCGCTCTCCGGCACGCAGATCCAGGACATCTATGAACGCATCATGGACGTCATGCGTTCGCTGCAGAAGCCTGCGGATACAGCCCAGGCCGGCGAAGACAAGCGGCACCCGCAGCAGCCTTACATTCCCCGGCAGAACCAACGCTAGGTCACGCTCCGCCGTGACAGACAAGCTTGAAGAAAAGGACAAAGCAATGATCGTCGCAATGCAGGACCAGGCAACGGATGAACAGATCACAACCGTAATTGAGCGCATGGTGGAGCTTGGCTTCAACGTGCACCGCACCACAGGCGAAGCGCAAACCATCCTCGCGGGCGTCGGCACCCCCGCCCACTTCGAGGTCACCGAGTTCCAGGTGCTGCCCGGCGTGCACCAGGCCTACCGCATCAGCTCGCCCTACAAGCTCGCGGGCCGCGGCTTCCGCCCGGAAGGCACCCGCATCACCTTCCCCAACGGCGTCGTCGTCGGTGGCGAAGAGGTCGTCGTCATGTCCGGCCCCTGCTCGGTGGAGTCGCGCGATCAGATCCGCCTCAGCGCGAAGCAGGTTGCCGCCGCGGGCTGCCAGTTCCTTCGTGGCGGAGCCTACAAGCCCCGCAGCTCACCCTACAGCTTCCAGGGCATGGGCCTCGAAGGCCTCAAGATCATGCGCGAGGCCGCCGATGAATACGGCCTTCTCGTCATCACCGAGGTCATGGAGATCTCGCAGATCGAGCCCATGCTCGAGTACATCGACTGCTTCCAGGTCGGCGCGCGCAACATGCAGAACTTCAACCTGCTGCGTGAGCTTGGCAACGTGCGCAAGCCCGTGCTGATGAAGCGCGGCATCGCCGCCACCATCGAGGAGGTCCTGCTCTCCGCCGAGTACATCCTCTCCGGCGGCAACTACGACCTCATGCTCTGCGAGCGCGGCATCCGCACCTTCGAGACCTACACCCGCAACACGTATGACATCTCCGCGATCCCCGTGCTCAAGAAGCTCACGCATCTTCCCGTACTCGGCGACCCTTCGCACGGCGTGGGCAAGCGAGAGTTCGTCCCCGCCATGGCGCTCGCTTCCGTTGCCGCCGGAGCCGACGGCCTGCTGATGGAGATGCACCCCAACCCCGACAAGGCCATGAGCGATGGCGCACAGTCCTTGTTCCCCGAGCAGCTGAACCAGCTCATGGCGAAGCTGCATCAGCTCGCGCCGGTGGTCGATCGCAAGCTCGCTCCTGCTGTCGTTCCGGCGCACGCGTAAGTGCCGCAAAGGCCACGGCCGCAGACAAGCTTCGTCTGCGGCCGTTTGCAGGCGGTACCTGCGTGATCGTCGCTAGAGCTTCAGTCCAGCCTTCTGCAGCATCAGCAGGAACTGCCTCTGCGTGCGGCCGTCCATGCCAACCGCTGCCAGCTTGCCTTCGCGGGTGAAGACGTAAGTTCTGGGAAGGCTGTTGACGTGGTATCGGTCCTCGGTCTTGCGGCCCGGATCATAGATCACGTTGATGTGGTTGAACGATCCATGCAGCAGGTTGAAGACCTTCATCTCGTCTTCGTCCGTCACCGAAAGCACGACCAGTCCCTGCGACGCATAATGTTCCGCGATCACGTCAAGATTTGGCAGCTCGACGCGGCAAGGAGGGCACCACGTCGCCCAGAAGTTCAGCAGCACGATCTTGCCGCGCAGCTCGCTCATCGTCCACTTCTTGCCCTTGCCATCCTTCAACGTGAAGTCAGCCTTCGCAACATCGTCATCCTCATGCTCAAGCCCCTTCATCGCCGCGTCGTACTGAGTGTCCTGCGTAGCCGGGCCGCCTACGTGCATGCCTTCGTAGCGCGCCAGCTCGGCGAGCTCGTGATACGGCTCCGCCGGCTTTCCTGGCGCGGACTCAGGGACGGGCGCCTCCGCGAGCGCAGAGCTCAGTGCATCGGTGACGGCCTGCAGGTTGTCATGCCCGGGGTCGCCCTCCGTCGAGAGGTGCGCCAGCCCCACGGCCAGCGAGAGTTTCGGCTTGCCCGCAGGAAGTGCCGCGATCTCCCGAGCGATGGCGCCCGTCCGAGGCCCGCGTTCGGCCTCTGGCAACGCGCGCAGTCCACGGATCTCCTTGGTAATCGAGTCGGGCGTAGCCTGCGCTCCGGCAATCATCGCGGCGGAGCTCAGCAGGGCAGCAGTTAGCAGTGCAACTTTCATCGTGAACCCCTCTGCAGTTGGTTGTACGGCGGGTATCACGCTACCACAGCACGCACCCAGGACCTAACGCCTGCTTGCTAAGATCGAAGGAACGAACACCGTGTCGAGACCGTCCACCTTGCGTCGCATCGTCGTCAAACTCGGAACCAACGTCATCATGCGGCCCGATGGCCGCGTGGCCCTGGGACTTCTCTGCGGCCTTGTCGAACAGATGGCCGCCCTTCGCGCCGATGGCCTCGAGGTCCTCGTCGTCAGCTCCGGCGCAGTAGGCCTCGGCATGGATCGCCTCGGCATCCATACACGGCCCAACAACGTGGCGCAGGTGCAGGCATGCGCGGCCATTGGCCAGTCGCGGCTGATGGCGCTCTACGACAGTGTCTTTGACCGCCTCAGCTGCCCCATCGCGCAGGTTCTCCTCACCGAGGATGACTTCCGCGATCCCGCGCGTCACGCCAACCTTCGCGCCACGCTCGACGCTCTGCTCACCATGGGCGTCATCCCCATCGTCAACGAGAACGACACCGTCTCGACGATGGAACTCGACCGCCCCGCCGAAGGCGCCAACAAGCCGGAACGAATCTTTGGCGACAACGACAAGCTCTCCGCGCTGCTGGTCAAGCACATTGGCGCGGACCTTCTCGTGCTGCTCTCCGACGTCGATGGCCTTTACGATCGCAACCCCGAGGCTGAGGACGCGAAGCTCATCGAGCACGTCGATGTCATCGACGACTCCGTGCTGGCGCTCGCCGTGGGCGGCAACGGTCGCGGCCGAGGCGGGATGATCTCCAAGCTGGAGAGCGCGCGCATTGTGCTGCGCGCGGGCAAGCAGGTGGTCATCGCCAACGGCCGCACGCCCGGCGTGCTGGACAAGATCGTCGCAGGCCAGAATATCGGCACTCGCTTCGCGGCGCTGCCTCTTGGCGCGTTCGAAGGAGACCAGTGGTGAGCGCCGCTGCGAAAGACGCAACACGCGCCGAGGGTACGCACGTGACCACGCGCTCCATGGCAGAGGCCGCCAAGCGTGCCTCGCGTGGGCTCGCGCCGCTCAGCGAAGATCGTCGCAACGCTGCGCTGGAAGCGATGGCGAATGCGCTTGAGGCCCATGCCGCGGAGCTTCTTGCTGCAAGCGCCGAAGACGTACTCGCCGCCGAGCACGCGACCGAGAAGCTTCCCGCTGCAACCCTCTCGCGCCTCAAGCTCAACGCAACCAAGCTCGCCGAGATGGTGGCGCAGGTGCGCTCCGTCGCGGCGTTGCCGGACCCTCTCGGCCGCACCCTCGACGCCATCGAGCTCGACGACCAGGATCCCTCCACAACTTCGGGTGCCCCGGGTCCCTCGCATCTGGGGAACCGGGATCAGCCTGCCACAAACGCAGGCCTTCATCTCACCAAGCTCTCCGTCCCCCTCGGCGTGCTGGCGGTTATCTTCGAAGCCCGTCCCGACGCCGTCACCCAGATTGCGTCGCTCGCGATCAAGAGCGGCAACGCAGTCCTGCTCAAGCCCGGCAAAGAGGTGGAGCGCACGGCTGCGGCAATCGTCCACGTGCTGCGCGAAGCGCTTGCAAGCGTCGATCTTCCCGCGGATTCCGTCGCCCTCGTCGTCGGGCGCGAGCGCACCAACGAACTGCTCACGATGCACGACCTCATCGACCTCGCCATCCCCCGCGGCTCCAAGCAGCTCGTCGATTACGTGATGGCCAACTCGCGTATTCCCGTGCTCGGCCACAGCGAAGGCATCTGCCATATCTACGTCGATCGCGCCGCCAACGAAGAGCTCGCCATGCGCGTCATCGAAGACGCCAAGAGCGACTACCCGGCTGCCTGCAACGCCGTCGAGACCGTCCTCGTGCATCGCGAGATCGCCACCGAGTTCCTGCCGAAGCTCGCCGAGCACCTTCGCGCACGGGGCATCACCCTGCACGGCGATGCCATCACGCAGCAGATCCTGCGTGGCATGGAGATCCTGCCTGTCCACGACTGGCACACCGAGTATGGCGAACTGGAGCTCTCGCTCGGCATCGTCAGCTCGCTCGATGCGGCCATCGACCACATCCACACGCATGGCTCGTCGCACACGGAGAGCATTCTCACCGAAGACCCCATTGCCGCCGAGCGCTTCCTGCGCGAGGTCGATGCCGCAGGCGTCTTCCACAACGCGTCCACAAGATTCGCAGATGGTTTCCGCTACGGCTTCGGCGCCGAGGTGGGCATCAGTACGTCGAAGTTCCACGCCCGCGGCCCGGTCGGCCTCGAAGGCCTCACCACCTACAAATACGTCCTTCGCGGCGCAGGCCACACCGCTGGCGACTACCGCGGAGCGGACGGACGAAGCTTCACCCATCGTCGTAAGCTGTAGACGCGATGGCAACCCGCGTCCTCATCCTCGGCAATGGCCTCATCGGCGCATCCATCGGACTCGCGCTGAAGAACCTCGCCTCGTTCGAAGGAGAGGTGATCGGTTGGGATGCGAACCCCGCGGAGTCCGCAAAGGCCCTTGAGATCGGCGCACTCGATCGCGTGCTTGCCGCGAGCGACGAGGCCTTCGCGCCCTACTCCGCCGACATCTACGTCCTCGCGACGCCTGTGCTTCCCATCCTCGACTGGCTCAAGCGACTCGCGCCTGTGCTTCACGAAGGCCAGCTTGTGACCGACGTTGGCAGCACCAAAGCCGAGATCTGCGCGCTCGCAGACAAGCTCTACAACGGGCCCGGCCACGCAGCATTTCTCCCCGGTCATCCCATGGCAGGCAAGGAGTCCGGCGGAGCCGCCCTCGCCGAAGCTTCGCTCTTCCAGAGAGCGACCTGGCTCTTCACTCCCATCGCAGAGCCGACCCCCATCGAAGCTGAATGGCGTGCCCTCGTCACCGCCTTCGGCGCCAACGTCCGCGACATCGACCCCGAGCAGCACGACGAGGTCTGCGCCTGGGTCTCGCATCTCCCGCAGATGCTCTCCACCGCTCTTGCCGCGCTGTTGGTCGATACCTTCGCCTCCGACCCAGCCGGCATGGCCGCCGTCGAGGCCATCGGGGGCCGCGCCCTGCGCGAGACCACTCGTCTTGGCGCCAGCCCCTACAGCATGTGGCGCGACATTGCCATGACCAACACCGACAACATCGCCGCCACGCTCCTCGCGCTTGAACAGCGCCTCCAGCATCTGCGCGAGAACCTCCGCACGCCCGAGCTGCGCGAGGAGTTCTCTACAGCAAATCGGTTTCGGGCGAAGAGCTAGCGGATCTCCCCACGCAGCACCCGGAACGCCGATCATCGAGCTTCGTACTTGGTGCCAAACCGCCTACTCAGGTAGCATCGAATCATCTGGAGGATTTGCATGGGGCACGAGGCCGACAAGAAGCTTTGGATCGACAAGTACTGGATGTTTCTGCTGATTGCGTTTGGTGTCAGCTGCGTTCTCGGCATCATCTTCTTCCAGCCGCACTTCTAGTGCGGACGCTGCAGCCCGGGATCTCCCCGGGCGCAGTCAGGGCTCGTAGGGTACGGGGTAGTGATGGACGCCAGTAAGCAGCTCATCTCCACACAGAAGAACGTTCTCGGTCAGCCGCTGGAGTCATGCGGTTCCGATCCGTTGACGGGCTTCTATCGCGATGGCTGCTGCAACACCGGTGCCGCCGACGTGGGCATGCACACTGTGTGCTGCGTGGTGACGCAGGAGTTTCTGGAAGCCTCCGCGCGCCTGGGCAACGATCTCCTCACACCCATGCCGCAGTTCGGTTTCCCTGGCCTCAAGCCTGGCGATCGCTGGTGCGTCTGTGCGGCACGGTGGCTGCAGGTGCAGCGCGCCGGCGCGGCCTGCCCAGTCGTGCTGGAAGCGACTCACGAAGCGACCCTCGAGGTCGTCCCGTTCGAAATCCTGCTGCAGTTCGCGGTGATCCCCAAGACCTTGCAGTAGCCCGATCACCAGCAGCAAACCGCATAAAACTTGCGATAACCATCCTCTGCCTGCCTCTCAACCGGCCTGGAGCAGTTAGACTCGCGTCGCTTGTAACTCCCATTCGGTCAAACAGGGGCCCAGCCCCTTGCATCGAGACCAGGTGTGCCATTGCAACCGCCTCGAAGCTGCCTTGTAGCACGATCAAATGTCAGTCAATCGACAGCGCTGCCCGTGACGTTCTTTCTTGACACGGCGTTGACGCCTCGGCGATGCTCTTAAGTAATAACTACATCGATATTCCTGCCGAAGGCGAACTTCCGACTTCGGCAGTGGTGTTTTTCGGCCTTCGCCTTTGTTTCACTACGCCAGCATGACAGGAGTCTCTCCAAATATGTCTCTTTCCTTCACAAAACGACTGCGCGCGGTTCTTCCGACGCTGACATTGGCAGCTGCTGCCACGTTCGCCGGGCACGCCCAGACCTCCGGTAACGGCAACATCGTCGGTACAGTCACGGATCCGTCGGGCGCCGTCGTCCCCAATGCCACCGTGAGCGTCAAGAACCTCGACACCGGTGTCACCCGCAGCCTGACCACTGATTCGGCCGGCATCTACTCGGCGAACTTTCTGATTCCCGGCCGCTATGAGGTCATCATCGCCGCTCCGTCGTTCGGGACCCTCGACCGCAAGAACCTGCAGCTCACCGTCGGTCAGATCCTGACCATCGACGCGAAGCTGAACACCAGCTCCGTCGCCACCTCGGTCGACGTCAGCTCCGATACCCCGATCCTCGATACCGAGAAGACCGAAGTCTCGCAGACCTTCGATCCCCAGCTGCTCGCGAATCTCCCCGTCGCGACCCGCAACTGGAGCGCGTTCGTGCTTAACACGCCCAACGTGGTGCAGGATGGCGGCACCGGCCTGGTCAGCTTCCACGGCATCTCCGGCCTCTACAACCAGAACTACGTCGACGGTTCGAACAACAACCAGATGCTGTTCTCCGAGGCCCGTGGCCGTTCGTCGGGCGCACAGTACGTGTACTCCATCGACTCCATCAAGGAGTTCCAGGCTGAGACCTCGAACTACTCCGTCGAGTTCGGCCAGGCCGCTGGCGGCCAGGTCAACGCCATCACCAAGTCCGGCACCAACGCCATCCATGGTGACGCGTTCTACAAGCTGCGCTACCCGGACATGAACGCCCTCGATCCGTACAGCAAGTATCAGGCGCTGCATAACGGAGGCAATGCCTTCCTGCTTACGCAGCCGGTTCACCAGCAGCAGCAGTTTGGCGGCTCGGTCGGCGGTCCCATCATGAAGGATCGTCTCTTCTACTTCTTCACTTATGACGGTTTCCGTCGCGCCGGTCGCGTGCTGTACACGGACTCGAACACCATCTCCCTGACACCATCCGGGACGACGACTTCGACCACCACCATCACGCCGACCCAGTGCCCCACGACGCTGACCGCAACACAGTGCACCAACGCGATCAGCTTCCTGCAGACGACTTCCACCGCCGCTCCGGGACGCTTCCTGAAGGAGAATCTCTTCTTCCCGCGTCTCGACTGGCACATCAATAATCGCAACGACGCTTTCGTCGACTTCAACTTCGTCGACTACGATTCCACCTACGGCTACAGCTCGGCGAATACCTTCTCCAACAGCTCGCCTTCGACCAACGCGCCCACCAGCTACCACGAGCGCTTCCTCGTCGGCGGCCTGACGACGCAGCTCGGTAAGGCTTCGGTCAACCAAGTGCACTGGCAGTGGGGGCGCGATCTCGAGACCGCTGGCGCCAACGCGCCCGGACCTTCGGTCGGTATGGGTGTCGATACCTACGGCATGCCCAACGCTCTGCCACGTATTGCGGAGCCTGACGAAAAGCGCATCCAGCTCACCGATGTCTTCACGACCACGAAGGGGCACCACACCTTCAAGTTCGGCGGCGACGTCAACATCGTTCACGAGGTCATGATCAACCTGTTCCAGGGCGGTGGTATTTACTCCTATTCCGGTTCGACCTCGCTCCAGAACTTCCAGTCGTGGTCGCAGGATGCCTTCGCTGGTCAGACCGGCAATACCGATCCGTTCCAGGGCTACCACTACACCTCGTTCGTACAGACGGTCGATCTGGTGAATACGGCTGCCGGCACCCAGGGTAAGGACGACTTCTGGATGAAGATGTTCGACGGCTTCGCCGAGGACACCTGGAAGCTTCGCCCCAACTTCACTCTTACCGCGGGTATCCGGTACGACATCCAGGTCACCCCGCCTCCGTCGCTGGTGAACAATCTCTTCCCACCTATCTCCAGCTACTACACGCAGACCATCAAGAACACCAACCGCATTCAACCGCGTGTTGGTTTCAGCTGGCAGCCCTTCACCGGCAGCGTCGTTCGCGGCGGCTACGGTATCTTCTCGGCACTCAACCAGGGTTCCACGTACTATGCGGATCGCGTCGAAAACGGCGTGGTTCAGCTGAACTACAACTACTCCGGTTGCGGCCCGACCAGCGGCACCACCACCAGCTCCTGCGCTACGGTCCCGACGGCAGGCACCCGCCTTGCCTTCCCGAACCTTCCGTTCACCCCGACCGGCCCGTCGATCTCCGGCTCGCTGCACCCCACCGGTGGTACCACTCCTTCAGTGACCGCGTTGACGGCAGCACCGGCTTACAGCTTCCACGGCCTCGATCCCAACTTCGCTCCGCCGTACACGCACGAGGCTGATCTCTCCGTCGAGCAGCAGCTCCCCTGGAAGATGTCTCTGCAGGTTGGCTATGTTGGCACGCGCGGCATGCGCCTTCCCGTCTTCATCGATTCCAACCTGGTTGGTCAGACCCCGCACGGCATCCGCACCTACGACGTCCTGAACGCCAGCAACACGGTGATCCAGACGCTGACGGTTCCGGTATACCTGCCGTCCGACCGCCGCAATACCTCGCTGGCCAGCTTCAACACCGGCTTCTCGGTCGCGAATACCTGGTACAACTCGCTGGCTGCGACGGTCCGCCGTCCCTTCGCCAACGGCCTTGAGTACATCCTGAACTACACCTGGGCTCATGCAAGCGACACCAGCGCGGTTGCTGGTTCCAGCGGCACCTTCTACGGTGGCGATACTCCGCTCGACCCGAACTGCATCCGTTGCGAGAACGGCCTGTCCGATACGGACATCCGCAATCGCTTCACACTCACCCTCGTCTACCAGCCCCACCTCTTCGAGTCGAACAAGATTGTGAAGCAGGTGGTGGACGGATTCACCTTTGCCGGGTCCGAGATCGCTTCTGGGGGCCAGCCCATCTTCGCTTCCATGAGCGGCACGGTATACGCGGGCTCGACGAACTCAACCAGCTATGGCGACGACGGTGGCATCTATGGTGGCGCGATCAGCTCGGGTTCGGGAACGCCGACCACGGGCCGTCCTCCCCAGATCGGCCGCAACTCCCAGATCGGACCGGGCTTCAACGACTTCGACTTCAGCGTGAAGCGTAACTTCCCGATCTACAAGGAGATGTATCTGCAGTTCTCTGCGGACGCCTTCAATCTGCTGAACCACAAGATTGTCACGTCCGTAAACGGCACCTACTCGCAGTACGCGACGTCTTCGACCTCGGCCACCTCGGCCTGCTCGACGGCTGCGGGTACTACAACTGCGGCCACGGTTCCGACCGGCTCCGTCCTGCAGGGCTGCATCTCGCCCTACTCCGGCACCGGCCTCTCGGCCTTCGGCGCAGCTTCGGCTACCAACAGCGGTCTCTACACGGCCCGCCAGATGGAGTTCTCCGCGAAGCTGTTCTTCTAACCCTTACCCACCAACACAATGGCCCGGACGAGCAATCGTCCGGGCCATTGTGCGTTTGGCAGAGTTGGCTATCGCTGCATGCAAGAAGGAACGATTCAGGTGTGAGCTCGGCTGGCAGCCCCAACACCCAACAACTCACAACGAACAACCGAGAACGAACAACCCGCCTCTACGTATTCCGCCCATTCAGCACCTGCCGAGCTTCGCTCAGTGTCACCTTCACGCTCAGCTTTTGCCGGCCGCGGAACACCGTCAGCGTCACCACATCGCCAGCCCTGTGCGAGTTCATCGCCGCCGAAAGGTCCTGTGGCGTCTCGATGGCCTGGCCGTCAAATCCCACGATGAGGTCCCCGCCCAGCATCACCACCGTATTGCCCATCAGGGCACGCTGCATGCCTCCGCGCAGGCCCGCGGCTTCGGCTGCCCCGCCCGGCAGCACGCGTTCGATCAGGATGCCATTGTCCGCCGGCAGGCCAATCTGCTCCGCGATGTCCGGACCGATCGGCAGCGTCACGATATCCAGCGACGGCCTGCGAGCGCGGCCATACTTGGCGAAGTCTTCCAGCACCGCCTTCGCGGTGGACATGGGAATCGCAAACCCGATGCCGGCCGACTGCTCCGCGCCACCGTTGGGGTTGGAGGCGATCATCGTCGTCACGCCAATCACCTCACCGCGAGAGTTCAGCAGCGGCCCACCGGAGTTGCCAGGGTTCACACTGGCGTCCGTCTGGATCGCGTCTTCGATCTTGTTGCCCGAAGGCATCGCCACCGAGCGGATCGCCGAGATGATGCCGCTGGTCATCGTGCCGTTGAACCCAAACGGGTTGCCAATGGCATACACCTTCTGCCCCACCATCAGGTTCTTGGAGTCCGCCAGCACCGCCGGCTGCAGGTCCGGCACGCCCTTGATCTGCAGCAGCGCCAGGTCATGGTTGGAGTCCACACCCACCACGGCAGCCTTGTACTTCTTCTTGTTGGAGAGCGTGACCTCCACGGTCTGTGCTCCCTCGATGACGTGGTTGTTCGTCAGGATGTGGCCATCCTTGTCGATGATGAAGCCCGAGCCCTGGCCCTCCTCCGGCACGGGCCGCAGGAAGAAGTCGCAGCACGCCACCTGCACGCTGGTGATGTTCACCACCGAGGGCATGCCGCGCTTATACACCGCGATGTTCTGTTGCTCTTCGCTGTCGAACTCCGGCGCGGCTGCCGCTTCGGTCAGCGAAAAGCTGCCCAGCGGGCCGCTCAACGCATTGGTCACCGTGGCATTGGTACTCAGCGCGCCATGATGCACCAGGCTGGCCAGCGCTCCACTGGGCCACAGCCGCGTGGAGAGGTAGTAAAAGACGCTCAGGATGACGAGTACAAGCAGAACAGGGCGAAGCTTCATCGGGGAGGGTTCCTCACGCTCGCCCACGCCGGAGATCCGAACGCAGGCTGCGCACGCTACAAATTGTAGAGGAGCACCCCTCCCGCTGCCCCCCAGCCTACCTCCGGGACCTGCCCCGGAGCCTAGAGCCGTTAGACTGTAGGTGTGAATCTCAGGGCCGAAGGCCCGCAGGGTCGTAGCCTAGGCCGAAGGCCTAGGTAAGGTGCCAGCGATAGACCGAGGGCTGAAAGCCCGCCATATCGACCTCATGCACACGATCAGGAAATCCGCCCTGGTTGTCAGCCACCCCGCTCCATCTCCAGCAGCTTCTGCTTGCGCTCCTTGCCCCACCGATACCCCGTCAGAGCCCCGGAGGCCCCCACGACACGGTGACAAGGCACCACCACCGCCAGCGGATTCGCTCCGCAGGCAGTCCCCACAGCCCGAATCGCCTTTGGTGCTCCAATGGCCTCAGCCACTTGCGCATAGGTGCGGGTCTCTCCACGAGGGATCGCGAGCAGCGCGCTCCATACCCTCTGCTGAAACGCCGTCGCCCGCACGTGGAATGGGAGCATCACCGCGCTGGGGCTCTCCGTCAGCCGCGAGAGCGCAAAGGTCAACGCCTGCTGCAACGCGGCATCGTCCCGAATCAGCTCAGCCTTCGGCAGCCGCCCGCGCAGGTCTGCAAGGGCCGCTACATCGTCGTCGGCGAACAACACGGCACACAGGCCCTTATCGGTCGCTGCCACCAGCACACGACCCAGCGAAGATTCCGGTGACTGCGCCGATCCTGACGCTGCGCCCAGCGCATAGCGCACCATCTCGCCCTGGCCGCCGGCCTTCATCGCCGTCGGGCTCATACCCAGTGTGGCGTTAGCAGATTCATACACCCGGCTCGACGAGCCAAACCCCGCTTCATAGACAGCCTCGGTCACGCTGCGCTGCCCGCCCTGCAGCGTGCCTCGCAGCAGCTCGCGCCGCTGCTGTCGCGCATACTCTGCGGGCGTAACTCCCAGCACGCGCTGGAAGCTCCGCAGCAGCGCGAAGCGGCTCAGTCCCACCGCGGATGCCAGCTCCTCCAGTGGGACTGCCTCTCCGTTCTTTTCCGCCAACAAACGCGCCGCGCGCCGCACCTCCGCGGCATGCGGATCGCCCTTCGCCGCCACGCGCGTAGGCTCGCAGCGCTGGCAGGCGCGGAAACCCGCGGCCTCGGCCTCTGCAGTCGTTGTATAGAAGCGCACGTTCTCCTTCAACGGCCGTCGGCTGGGGCAAGTCGGCCGGCAGAAGATGCCCGTCGACGTCACGGCATACACGAAGCTGCCATCGGCGCTCGCATCCCGCGCCAGCACCTGTTGCCAGGCGTGAGTCTCGTCGATGGGCCTGTGCGAAAAATCGGTCATGGTTGCGGGTATCGTCATCGGAGCGGGGAAGAGAATTGCAGTTGCCATGAACAGTATCCTGCGCCATGGTGATGCCACGCCACACTCCGCACCTTGCACGCAAACTCCTCATGATCTGCCGTTCGCCCCCGGATATACTGCGGGCACGCAGTTCGGCCCTGCTCCCTGGCAATCCAGCACTCCGGCGAACCCTCGCCCTTGAGGTAATCCCTTGCGACTTCTCATTGCCCTCGCCCTTGGTATCCTCTGCCTCTCGCCAGTTACATCCCAAGCGGAGGACGCGCGCCTGAAGGGTGGTTACACCTTCAGGCACGATGGTTGGACCTATGTGCACCTCGAAGGCACGCCTGGGCAGATCGGCTTTCAGCACGGCTATCTGCTCACGCCGCAGATCGAAGACAACGTGAAGGTCTACCAGGTCGAGGCGCCGCATGCCTATGAGCGGGACTGGGCCTTCTTCCGCGAGGCCGGTCGCACCCAGCTCTGGGAGAACCTCGACCCCGAGTACAAGGAGGAGCTGAAGGGCATCGCAGCAGGCCTCAAGGCGCATGGCTCCAGCCTCGACCTCTGGGATGTCGTCGCCCTCAACGGTGTGCTCGAGATCGGCGATTACTACATCCCCACGCTCAACAAGAAAGAGAACAGGCCCAACCCTCCCGCTGCGTCAGCGCCCGGTAAGTGCAGCGCCTTCATCGCCACGGGCTCCGCCACGAAGGACGGTAAGATCGTCATCGCCCACTCCAACTGGTCCAGCTACGCCGAAGGCGAGCGCTGGACGATGATGTTCGACATCCAGCCGCAGCACGGCTATCGCATCCTCATGGATGGCCTTCCCGGTGTCATCACCAGCCAGGACGACTTTGGCGTCAACGCCTCCGGCATCATGATGACTGAGACGACGCTGCCCATGGCCGCCGGCTTCGACAAGAACGGCGTCGCCGAGTTCGATCGCTCGCGCAAGGCACTGCAGTACGCCAGCAGCATCGATGACTACGCCGCGATCATGCGCAAGGGAAACAACGGCGGCTATGCCAACTCATGGCTCGTGGGCGACCGCAAGACCGGCGAGATTGCCTATCTCGAGCTTGGCCTCAGGCACACGCCGCTCACGCGCCGCAAGGATGGTTACTTCGTCAGCTCCAACTTCGCAGCCGATCCTGACTTGATTCGCGACGACACGCCGGGCTTCAACCCCAACGATCTCAGCAGCAGCATGAATGCCCGCCGCGTTACGGGCGAGCAGTTCATGAAGACGCACTACGGCAAGCTCGATGCACAGCTCGCCGAAGCTTTTCTGTCCGATCACTACGACAGCTACGAGAAGAAGATTGACATCGGCAAGCGGAGCTTGTGCGGGCATGAGGAGCTCTCGGCCGAAGGTGAGAAGGTGTGGGGCAATCCGCCCTATTCTCCCTCGGGTGCAGTAACAGGCGAAGTCATGGACGACACCATGGCCGCCAACATGAGCATGATCGTCCGTGCGGGACATCCCTGTGGCGATAACTTTCTCGCCGAGCCCTTTTTCAAAGCGCATCCTGAGTTCGCCTGGCAAAAGCCCATTCTGCATGACATGAAGGCTGGCCCATGGTCGCAATTCTCCATCAACGCGAAAGTGCCCTCAGCCAATGCCGACTAACATTGCCGCATAGCTTGAAAATAAATTCGAGCGTTTCTGTGGAACTGGTTGTGGGATTCATCCGTAAAAAGACATATTCAATTGACTAACGTGTGACGGGCACCGAGGTCTAAGCAGGAGCAACGAGCCTCCAGGAAACGGTGCCGGTCTACCTATGAATGTCTCGACGTGCTTTGTGCGCGCGCTGATGCTGTGCGCCCTCTCATGCCCAGTCTCGTCGGCTGCCTTCGCGCAGACGGCAAAACCCACTGCCGTTACTACTTCGAAGCTGCCTGTACTCTCCGGCGACGTGCTGGATGCAACCGGTGCTGCGATTCCCGGCGCCGCCGTGCATCTGCACTCCGACCAGGCCGACGCCGATGCCGTCTCCGATAACATCGGCCACTTTACCGTCTCGCTCGCTCCCGGCACTTACACTCTCACCGCGGAGTTCAATGGTTTTCGCACATTGCATCGCAGTAACGTGGTGATCGTCGCGGGCCACAACAGCGCACTTACCCTCAAGCTTCTCGCTGCCTCGGACCAGGAGATCGAGGTCGATGCCTCGCAGGCTGCCGACACATCCTCCTCCGCCAACCGCTCCGCGCTCGTCTTCAAGAACGAGCAGCTCGACACCTTCTCGGACGATCCCAATGTGATGGAGCAGCAGCTCGAATCGCTGAGCGGCGGCGATCCCAGCAATCCTCCGCAGCTCTATGTCGATGGCTTCTCCGGCGGTCAGATGCCGTCGAAGGATGAGATTCGCGAAGTACGCATCAATCAGAACCCCTTCTCCGCGGTCTATGACCAGTTCGGTTCGGGACGCATCGAGATCCTCACCAAGCCCGGCGCCAACAAGCTGCATGGCAACCTCGATACGCAGTGGGGCGACTCCGCCCTGAACGCGCGCAACCCATACATCGTTGGCACGTTGCCTGCTTATGACAGCCAGAACATCTATGGCTCACTCACAGGACCCGTCAACAAGACGACATCCTTCTTCGCCAACGTGCTCGTCGAGAACACGAACAGCAACGCCAGCGTCAACGCGAAGAGTGTCGATCCCGCAACCCTGCTGCCGGTTCAGATCACACAGGCCGTTCCGACGCAGAGCCATTGGCAGAGCTATCGCGGACGCATCGATCATCAGTTCGGCAAGACCGATACCTTCATCGGCCAGTACCGCTTCAATAACTCCACCGCAGAGAACTCCGGCGTTGGCCAGTTGGTGCTGGCCGAGGCAGGCAGCAACAGCGTCACGCACCGGCAGATTGTGCAGCTCTCGGACACGCACATCTTCAACGCAAAGGTCATCCTCGACTCCGGCCTGCAGTACATCCGCACTGTGCTCACGCAGGCCCCCGTGTCCACCGCGCCCAGCGTCACCGTGCAGGGCGCCTTCACCGGCGGCGGAGCGCAGTCACAGCAGTCGCGCGATCACCAGGATCAATGGGAGCTGCAGGAGTACTTCTCCATCTCCGAGGGCAAGCACTTCATCCGCACCGGTATGCGCTTCCGCGCCAACCGCGACGCCAACTTCTCGCGCTCGAACTACAACGGCCAGTTCACCTTTCCGGACCTCACCACGTATACAAATGCCCTCGCAGCACTCGGCTCCGGTAGCACCGTCACGAATCTTCCTGCGAACGCCCGCCCCACGCTCTTCCAGTACGCAACGGGCACGGCCGCTGCGGAACTCACCACCGCCGACTTCGGCTTCTACGCCGAAGATGAGTGGAAGGCCACCAAAAACCTCACGCTGAACTACGGCGTTCGCTTCGAGTCGCAGACCGCAATCCCCGATCACTTCGATCCCGCGCCGCGACTCGGCTTCGCCTATGCCTACACCCGGCCCAAGGCCAAGGCTCCGCTCTTCGTCGTGCGTGGCGGCTTCGGCCTCTTCTACACGCGCTTCCCGTCGGGCAACCTGCTAACGGCGCAGCGCCAGAACGGCGTCTCGCAGCTCAGCTATAACCTCTCCGCGGCAAGCTCCACAGACACCAGCCCGGTCAGCTTCTACTTCACGAGTCTTGCCGCCGGCGCCAGCGCGGGCGCGCTCAACTCACTCACCGCGAGCACCTCAACGCCCTACCGCATCGCACCCAATCTCACCTCGCCCGTCACCTACCAGGGTATGATCTCCGGCGAGCACGCCTTCGGCAAGTACGGCAACATCAACGTCGGCTACTATCGCCGCCGCAGCATTCATCAGTTCGATTCCGAGAACGTCAACGCTCCCATGCCTGTCACCGGCCTGCGCCCCATGGGCGGTACGCAGAACATCTACCAGTACTCCTCCGACGGCATCTCCGATGGCCATTCCTTCGGGATCAATGGCAACCTGAACATCGGCTCCAGGCTGAATGCCTGGGGCTTCTACGGCATCGGCAGCCAGACCAGCACCACCGGCAGTTTTTCGAGCTCCAGCTTCGTCTCCAACTCGTATAACATCCGCCAGGACGAAGGCCCGATCACCGGCTATTCACCACATCAGCTCTATACCGGTTTCAACGCCAAACCCGGCTTAGGCTTCAACGTCAATATGTTCCTCGCGGTGCGTTCGCGGTCCTACTTCAACATCACCACCGGCTCGGATAACAACGGCGACACCATCTATAACGATCGCCCCTCGTTCGCTACCAGCGCCACGCCTGCCGCCTCGCTGCGCCAGACACCATGGGGCAACTTCGACATCACCCCACAGGCCGGCGAGACGATCATCCCCTTCAACTACGCTCGTGCCCCTGGAGTCGTCTACACGGAGTCCAGCATCTCGCGCGACTTCCGCTTCGGCCCTCGCCCTGCCGGAAAGCCCGACAAGGATGGCAAGCCCGCCAGGCCCGGCGACGCGAAATATCGCCTCCGCTTTGGCGCGGAGTTCGACAACCTCTTCAACCACGTCAATCGCGCCGCGCCCATCGGCGTGCTGACCTCGCCTTACGTCGGCCAGTCCATCGCTATCGGGAGCAACTTCGGCGGCAACGCCTCGGCCAACCGCTCCATCGTGCTGCACGCCGGCTTCAACTTCTAGCGACTTGCGGGAAAGGTCGTCTGCGACGAGAGAACCGGCTCAGTCGTCGCAGGCAACTTCGGAGGCAGCGGAACCTTCCGCCCCTCCGAGTCGATCTCGTTGGACTCGACGTAGAAGTGCTTCAGGTCAGCGCGGCCGAAGCTGGTCGTAATCGCCACATCGGCAGCGTCGCGACCCACCGCCATCAGCACCCGGCCCAGCCGCGGCTCGTTGTGGCGAGCATCCATATCCCACCACCGGCCATCCAGCCAGATCTGGTACCACGCGCTGAAGTCCCCAGGCGACGAGTATGGTGCGCGAATGTCGCCCAGCTGCCCCGTCACGTAGCGTGCAGGAATGTTCATCGCCCGCGTCAGCGTGATGGCCAGGTGCTGGAAGTCGCGGCACACACCGATGCGCTCGCTGAAGACATCGGCTGCCGTCTTCGTCGGCCGCGCCGCACCGTAGTTGAAGGTCACCTTGGCGTGCACCCAGTCGCGGATGGCGGCCGCCAGCGCCCAGCCCGTCCCCATGTGCCCGAACAGGTCCTGCGCGATCGCGCCGAACTGATCCACCTGGCAATAGCGGCTCGCCAGCAGAAACTGCAGCGTCTCGGAGGGGAGCTGCTCCACCGGCGTCTGAGATAGTCCGTACCCTTGTGGGTCTCGCGTCTCGCTCGCGTTCAGGATGTGCCGCCCCGCCAGCCGGATGGCTCCTGCCGGCGCAAGGAAACGTGTGCAGCGATTGCCGAAGCAGTCCAGATACTCCAGCACCGGGAGCTCGCGCACGCCGTCGCCCCCGTCGGAAGGCCCAATATGCTCCACCCGGATCAGGTCCTCGGTGACGAGCTGGGGCTCGATGGATGGATGGACGTGCAGCATCGCGACCATCGCAATGGGCTGCGGAAGATGAAACTGGATGTCGAACTCGGACTCAATCAGCAAGAAAAGTACCCCTGCGCTTACAAAGCGCACCCTTATCAGATGCAAAACCCGAGGATTCCTGAGCCGTGATTCGCTGAACGTGGACCTCGTAGCCGGCCTGACTAGTCGAGGTGCTGCAAGCAAAGGGTTTACGCGCCAGCAGCGGAGCCAGCCCAGGAATTCTTCCCCGGGTGAATCCTTTTCCTTCCCTCAGCTCTCTTGCTAAGGGAGGACGAGAGACCAGTCATGTCAGCCATTTCGCCAGCAGAGGCCCACAACGGGGGCTGGATCATCATCGATGTGCGTTCCGCCGGCGAGCGCGCGGTGGCCTGCGTCCCAGGTTCGATCCACGCACCGCTCGAGACGGTAGATCTCGACACTAGCAGCTTTCCGCCGGGCCGCATCGCTCTGCTTTGCAAAGCAGGCACCCGCGCGCGACTCGCGCAGGCCCGCCTGTCCCTCTGCGGGATTGACGCCGCCGTGATTGAAGGTGGCATGGACCGCTGGCAGCGCGAAGGCCTCCCGGTCTCGAGCTCCACCGTCAGCCACTGGTCGCTGGAGCGCCAGGTCCGCTTCGGTGCAGGATTGCTGGTGGTGGTCTTCACGCTTCTCGCCGCTTCGGTCAGTCCATGGTTCCTCGTGTGTTCCGGCCTCGTAGGCTGCGGACTGGTCTTCGCGGGAGCAACCGACATCTGCATGATGGGCAACCTGCTTGCGCGGATGCCCTGGAACCGCATACGTTCAGGAGGATGAGCAGCGAAAGCGCGACCGAGTTCGAGGGCCTTGCCGAAGAGCATCGCGACCACGTCTACCGCCAGATGCTTCGCCTCTGCGGCAATCGCGAAGACGCGGAGGATGTGCTCACCGACGCTCTGCTCGCAGCCTTCCGGCGCATCGAGACCCTGCGTGAGCGCGCAGCCTTCGGTGGCTGGCTCGCACAGATCGCGCGCCGCCTCTGCTTCCACCTCAAGTCGCAGCAGCGCATCCGCGAGGCGCTCTCGCTCGAAGAGCTGGGCGAGCAGGGCTGGGAGCCGGTCGAAGACGCACAGCGGTCGCCCGAGGAGCTCGCCTCCGCCGAGCAGCTGCGCTCCGCCGTTCGCTCCGCCATCGACGCGCTGCCCGAGGACCTTCGCAAGGTCTACGAGCTGCGTGACCTCGACGAGCGCAGCGGGGAAGAGACAGCAGCGCAGCTTGGGCTCACACTCGCTGCGACGAAATCAAGATTGCACCGTGCCCGTCGCATGGTGCGGGAACACCTGGACGCCGTCCTCACCGGAGTGGTCCAGGGCAACGAGAAGAGCAGAAGGAAGTCATGAAGATCGAAATTCAACACATGGGCGACGTGCAGTTTTCCATCGCCACCCGCGGCCACGTCATCTACAGCGACCAGCCCGAAGACAACAAGGGCTACGACGAGGCCATGACCCCGCCCGAGATCTTTCTCGGCGCGCTCGGCGCCTGCGCCGCCTACTACGCCGTCGACTATCTCAAACGCAACAAGCTGCCCTTCGAAGGCACGCACGTCACCGCCCACGCGGAGAAGGCCAAGAACCCCGCACGCCTTGGCGAGATCAGCATGCACGTGACGGTCCCCGAAGGTCTCAGCGAAGAACATCGCAAAGGCGTCCATGCCGCCGTGGAGAAGTGCATCCTGCACAACACCCTCACGCATCCGCCACAGATCAAGACCATCATCGGGTAGCAGAACAGCAGAACAGCAGAACAGCAGAACAAGCTGAAGCGCAGCGCCAACCGCGCAGCGGCTAAGGCGCAGCCGCAAACGCGCAGCGCTGCTCAGTGGTATCACTGAGACATGCGTCCCTCGCTGATTGCAACCCTCGCATGCCTTGCATCATCCTCGCTGATCGCACAGACGCACCGCGCGACCGCATCCCACGCCGCTCCTGCGCACGCCGCGCCTGTCGAACCCACCGGCCCCACCGCCGTCTTCGACACCTCTTCCGGCCGCGTCGTCTGCCGCCTGTACGACAAGCAGGCCCCGCAGACCGTCGCCACCTTCCTCGCGCTCGCGAAGGGTGAGAAGGATTGGACCGGCGCCGACGGCACCGTGCGGCACGGCAAGCCCTTCTACGATGCCACGCAGCTCATCGGCGTCACCGACGGCTTTCGTGGCGGCGATCGCGAGGCCTTCAGCCAGGGCAACGCCGGTCCAGCCGTCGAGCCAGAGAAGACCGGCCTCGACACGGAGCGTCCCGGCCGTCTCGTCGCCGTCGTCAAGGATGGCAAGCAGAACGCCGCATCCTTCGTAGTGCTCGACCACACCATCGCCGACTTCAGCAAACGCGGCGTGGTCTTCGGCCAGTGCGACGACGCCTCCGTGACGGTGGCCGCGGATATCGCTCACACGCTCCTCAGCGCAGACAATCGCCCGCTGCATCCCGTCGTGCTGCGCCGTGTCGCCATCGTGGCCGCGGGGCAGGAGCTTCCACCACCCGCGCCGCCGATGGAAGGCGAAGCCGACCTCACCATTCCGCCGCTGCCAGCACCTGCCGTCCCGGCTCCAGACCCCACCGGCCCGACCGCCATCATCGAAACCACCCTCGGCACCATCTCCTGCAAGCTCTTCGACAAAGAAGCTCCCATCGGCGTAGCGAACTTCGTCGCCCTGGCCAACGGCACGAAGTCCTTCAAGAACCCCTCTACCGGAGTCGAGGTCAAAGGCCGCCGCTTCTACGATGGCTTACACTTCGGCCGCGTCATTCCCGACTTCATGATCCAGAACAACGACCGCCCCTTCGATCCCAAGGGCGATCATGACATCGGCTTCCACTTCGGCAACGAGATCGTCCCCGGCCTCAGCTTCGATCGCCCCGGCCGCCTCGCCTACGCCAACTCAGGCCCCAACACCAACAACACCGAGTTCTTCGTCACGGAGCATCCCATCCGCCGGCTCGATGGCAGCTACACCATCTTCGGCCAGTGCGACGACGCCAGCGTCAAGGTGGTGGAAGCCGCAGCCCGCATCCCCCGCGACGACCACGACAAACCCCTCGTCCCCATCACCATCAAGCGGGTCACGATCAGCAAATAGCCGAGGCTGTACGCAACCCTCGTCATTCCGACCCTGACTCTGACCCTGAACGAAGTGAAGGGAAGGGAAGGGGAGGAACCCCTGTATTTCGCTCGCAGCGGTAACTCACCTTCAGGAGAGAAAAACGGCGGCCCGAAGGCCGCCGTTCTCGTTGTGCGGATGCAACCGGACTATTGCGGCATCTCGCCAGGGTGGTTGTATCCGAGGTAAGGCCACGCCGGTGTACCGATGCCGAAGACCTTCACCAGCGTCTGCTGGAAGTCATCCACCGACCAAACCGCGCCCGAAGCCGACACCGCCGTCATGTACTCATTCGCAAAGACGTTGCTGCACGTAGGGTTCTGGCTGCCGGAGCCCGCGGTGCGAAGGCTGCACGGTGTGAGCGAAGTAAACGTCCCCGTCGAGGTATTGAACGTCACCAGCGCGGAGTGCCCGCCGTCTGGGATCATGAGCGTCCCGGCGCCATCGATGCTCGGCCCACTGAGGAGCCCCGGCGCATACGGGAAGTTTGTCACGTAGACGTTGTTCGAAGTCATCTCGTAGACTGCGCCCGAAGTGGTCGCCCAGGCCTTGCCGTCTGCCGTCGTTACGACCCCGTTGAACACCGTCTGGATCGTCGGCGAGCTGGACGTCGATGTCGAGCAGAAGACCGGCAGCGTGCAGCCCGCGCCCGACGTAAAGTTCTGGGTCGCGATCGCGGTGCTGGGGTTATAGATGCTCGTCCACAGCCCTTCGCTCGAATCGAAGAACAGGCTGTACCCTGCCGCCGTTCCCGTTCCGATCGGCACCGATGAGGTCGTTGTGGTGCCGACCGCCGCCACGGAGGTTCCCGTCGCGCTGACCGAATACAACGGTGCACCTGCCGTAATGATCGACGTGTAGAGGTTGTTGAAGCGATCCACCGCGAAGCCCTGTACAGACGCGCTGGTCGTGATGTTTGAGAGCACCGAGAAGGAGCTCGCGTCGATGCGCTGGATGCTCGACCCGTTCGGGTAGTACACGTGGCCTGCGTTATCGACCACCAGGTGAACTCCCCCTATGCCGTTCACCGTACCCGAGCCCCACTGCGAACCGTCGGGATTCACGCCGATCAGGTTGACCGTAAGCCCGGTCGCGAAGCCATCCATGATGACGGTTCCGCTGGGCGTTAGCGCAAGACCGATCACCATGCCAAAGGAATAAGGGTGGGTCGCATCAGAGCCCTTATAGGTAACGGCGAGTGTGTAGTCGGACGGCTCCACAGTCAGTGTCGGAGTAAACGCCCCCACCGTGCTTGCAATCGTATAGAGGGTGTGGACGTTGCTGGCCGGGGCCTTCGCAATATTGATCGCGGCCTCCAGCGTGTCCGTCGGAATATTGCTGCCGAGCGTCGTAGCGGTAAAGAGCTTGCCGCAACCGGACGTGTCGCCCGCGATGCCACCGCTCGTGTTCACGCAGCTCTGCAGCGTGTTGGCCAGCGTGTTGAGCAGCGCAGCAGGGATGGAGCCTGTAGCGTTCGGCATGTTGCCGTTAGCGTCCGTGGGAACCGTGTTGGCGTTGCCCGTGGGCTTCGCGCCGTTGTAGGTGGTGGCGTTCACCAGGCTGATCGCGTCCGCAAAGGCCTCGTCCAGACCGTTCGCCACGCAGGTCATTGATGAGCCCGTGCCACTGCAGCTCCCTGTCGCGACGTTATTCTTCGCGGGGGCGCCGATATCGATCTCCTGCTCGCCGATCGCCGGCGACGCGCCCACATCCCCAATGAAGTTGCCCAGCGTGTACGCCATGGCCAGCGTGGTGAGCTCGCTGATGTCCACCTGCGTCGCCGTGGAGGTGGGCAGGGCGGCGCACGCCCCGAGCGGAGCGATAAGTACCTCGTTGGGGTTGGCGGAATTGGATGCCGTCTTTCCCCCCGTCGCCGTCACGTACACATACTCGCCTGGATCGCAGTTGAAGTTGGCGATGTTCCACCTTCCGGTGCTGTCCGTTGTGGTCGTCGCCAGCTGGTAGGCCGTGGATCCGTACGTGCTGGATGCCGCTGCGGATCGCCCAGTAGCCGCGCCGGAGATGCCGGTCGTCCAGGTCTCCCATAGATTTACGCTGGCGTTCTGGATCGGATTGGGGCCGCCATGCAGCTTCCCACCCACACCAGATCGCCTAGCGGCTGGGGTCGCCATGCCTGCGGAGGTGCCGGTACCGATACCGCAGCCCGTGACCAGGCTGGTGAAAAGTGAAAGCGTAGTGGCCAAGACAAAGAAGCGGGACGAAGAAGACCGCATGACACCTCTGCGCACGGGCGCGGTTGTGTTGGAGTTTCTGAGGATGGAGGAAGGAGGAAGGAGATCGAGGGGGCCCGAAGTGAAGTCGCACGATAGCGCCCGGGAAACCCGAGCATGCGTGCTACGACATTTACAGCATAATGCCGTATTGATTCATCCATCGCGATTTTCACCTCGGAAACCAACGAAAGGCACGACCGCGAAGCGTCTTCGCGCGCCAACGCAAAGAGGCGAGCCATCAGGCTCGCCTCTTCCTCTGTCTCACAACTCCGGTGCAACTAGTCCAGCGGCGGAACGTTGATCTCCTGGCCTACCTGGATATGGTCCGGGTTGTCGATCCCGTTGTGCTCCGCGATCGTCGTGTAGTGGTTCGCCGAGCCGTAGAACAGCTTGCTGACCTTGCTCAGGTTGTCGCCGGACTTGATCGTGTACGGCTGATCGTCGCCGCCCGTCGTCGCGATCTGGTGCTCCAGGTCGGCGAAGGTCGGATCGCACTCCTTGATCACATCCCACACGCGGTTCGCGATCACCTTGGACGGAACCTCGCCCTTGATCACCAGCTTGTCGCCGTCGAGGGAAACATCGTCCACCTTCGCGCCAAACTCGCTGAAGCTATCAATCGTGTCCAGTACAGGCTGATACTTCGCCTTCAACGTATCCAGATCTGCCATTGCGTTCTCCTTGCGCGGCGTGGGAGCGCGCCGCTCGCTGTGATGACTGACCCTATCAGGCCCTGCGTGTCGCGGCCATGAATGTGGTGTCAAAGGGAGTCGAACACGCCGGGGCGCCTGTGCGCAATGCCTTCGCCAGAAAGAAACGGCGAGCCCGAAGGCCCGCCGCATGACTGTTGTTTTCCCGTCGACTCTCGACTCTCTACCCTCTACTGTCTACCCTCTGTCTCCCTACGGCTTCACGCCCGGATGCGCATACCCCAGGTACGGCCATGCCGGAGCAGCCACGCCCAGGACCTTGGTCATCTGCGAGCCGGAGTAGTCCGCCACCCACAAGGCGCCTTCCGCGTCCACCTGCACCGAGGTGCTGCTGACGATCCCCGTGTTGCACACCGTCAGCTGGGCGGAGGTTCCATTGCGGAGCGAGCATGGGTTCAGCGTCTGCCCTGTCAGCGCGGTCGTATCGAAGCGATAGATCCCGCCCCCAATCGCATCGGCCGAGAAAAGAGCACTGGTTCCATCCATGGCAAGCGTGTAGTCCTGCGCGTTCGTCGGCAGGCTGTAAGTCCCCAGCAGCACCCCGTTGCTGCCCACGTGGTACAGCGAAGTCAGCCCCGTACCCCAGGCCGAACCGTCCGCCGCGATGGCGACCGCCGCAATGGGACTCGCCGGAGCTGTCGTCGCCGAACCCAGCGTCGTCGCGCAGAACGCCGGCGGCACGCAGCTTCCGTTGGTCACGAACTCCTGCGTCACATACGTGGATCCGTTGCCGATGCCCGCCCACAGGTTCTGCGAAGCGTCGAACGCAAGTCCCGCGGCCAGAGGCGACCCCGAGAGCGTCGGCCCCGAGATGCTCGTCACCGTCGTGCCGCTCGGAGAAACATACGCCAGCGCATTCGAGTCGTTGTATGGCGAAGAGTAGAAGTTGTTGTTGAGGTCCACCGCCCCGCCCTTCACTGTCGTCGTTCCCGACGCAATCGTTGTGGTCAGGCTCAGAGTCGAAGAGCTGCTGCGGAAGATCGATCCCTGCTGGAACGTGTACACGTTGCCCGCGTTATCCGGAATCACGCTCGCCGAAGCCGGTGCGCCAACATTCGCCCACTGCACGCCATTCGTGTCGATCCCGGTCATCTTGCCAGAGCCGCCCGAAGCGATCTCCGAGAACACAATCTGCCCGTTCGCCAACAGACCGAGAGCGATCGGCTGCCCAAACGACGCGGCATTCGACGCATTCTGTCCCGTGTAGGTAATAGCCAGCGTGTAGTCGCTGGGCTCCGCGGTCAGCGTAGGCGTGAAGATGCCGACCGTGCTCGCGATCGTATACAGCGAGTGCACGCTGTTCGCCGGGTGCTGCGCGATGCTGATCGCGGCCTGCAGCGTGTCGGTCGGGACGTTGCCGCCCGCCGTCGTCGCTGTAAAGAGCTTGCCGCAGTTCGAGCTATCCGGCGCCGCGCCGCCGCTGGTGTTCACACAGCTCTGCAGCACGTTGCCCAGCGTGTTGATCATCGCTGCGGGGATCGATCCCGTGGCATTGGTCGGGTTGCCGTTCGCATCCGTGGGAACAGTATTGGCCGCGCCGGCAGGGAAGTTGATCGTGTAGCTCGTCGAGTTCGTCAGGCTGATCGCGTCCGCGAAACCTTCTGCCAGCCCGCTCGCAACGCAACTCATGGAGGAGCCCGTACCTGTGCAGCCAGCGGTCGCCGCGTTGTTCGTCGCCGGCGCTCCGATGTACACCTTCTGCACGCCGCCGCCAAGATAGCCCGCATCCTCGCTGGTGAAGTTGCCCAGCGCATACGCCATCGCCAGCGTGCTCAGCTCGCTGATGTTCACCTGCGTCTCCGTTGCCGTCGGCAGATCGGAACATGCCCCCAGCGGCGCGACCAGCACCTCGTTGGGATTGGCCGAGTTGGACGCTGTCTTGCCGCCCGTCGCCGTCACATACAGATACTCGCCCGCATCGCAGTTGAAGCTCGCAAGAGTCCAAGAGCCATTGGAGTCGGTCGTCGTCGTGCCCAGCGAATAAGCCGCCGAACCATAGGTGCTCGCCGAGGCCGCAGCCCGCCCCGTGCCGCCGGCGCCATTGCCGGCAATGCCCGTCGTCCACGTCTCCCACAGCGTGATGTTGGCCTGCTGGATCGGGTTGGGGCCGCCATGCAGCTTGCCGCTCAGGCGACTGGTCTGACTTGCAAGCAACGCAGTGCTCAAAGCATCCTTCACGCTCATCCCGCAACCGCTGAGCAAGCCAACCGTAAGCGAGACCGAAGACGTAAGGATCAGGGACCGAAGTGAGACAAACCGCATGTTGACCTCTGCGCGAACGCGTGGGGAGATAAGCTTCGCGAGTGAATGGCGCTACCGTACAGCACCCAGTAAACGGTCCTCGACACCCGCGCGGAATGCCACTTCTGCGGAACACGGTCCGCACTTCTGTCCCGAATCTGCGGTTTTCGACGGCGCAACGGTACCTTCGTAACCCCTGCAGCCTCCGCAGCCAGACGCACTGGACGCCTCTGACGCAAAACGGCGAGCCCGAAGGCCCGCCGCTGTGCTGTCTATGTCTTTCTTGCTGTCATCCTCGGAGAGGATCTGCTTCTTTACTTCGCCGCGAGTTCAGCCGCCGCGCCAGCCTTCAGCGCTTCGGCCTTGTCGGTCGCTTCCCACGTGAAGCTCTCGCCCGAGCGGCCAAAGTGGCCGTAAGCAGCGGTCTTCTTGAAGATCGGACGACGCAGGTTCAGGCTCTCGATGATGCCCTTCGGCGTCAGCTTGAAGTTCTCGCGAACCAGCTCGATCAGACGCTGTTCGGAGACCTTGCCCGTGCCAAACGTGTCGATGCGGATCGACACCGGCTCCACCACGCCGATGGCGTAGGCGAGCTGGACCTCAGCGCGATCAGCAAGGCCCGCAGCGACGATATTCTTCGCCACGTACCGCGCCATATACGCCGCCGAGCGGTCGACCTTGGTCGAGTCCTTGCCCGAGAACGCGCCGCCACCATGACGGCCCATGCCGCCATAGGTGTCGACGATGATCTTGCGGCCCGTCAGACCCGTATCGCCCATCGGTCCGCCAATCACGAAGCGGCCCGTCGGGTTGATGTGGTACTTGGTGTTCTCGTCCAGCAGCTCGGCCGGGATTACAGCCTGGATCACGTTCTTCAGGATGTCCGCATGCAGCTGGTCGTTGGTCAGCGTCGAGCCAGGATCGCGGTCCGAGAACTCCGCATGCTGCGTCGAGATCACAACCGCATCCACACGCACTGGCTTCTGGTCGGCGTCATACTCCACCGTCACCTGGCTCTTGCCATCGGGGCGAAGGTAGCCCATCAGGCCGCTCTTGCGAACCTCGGTCAGCTTCTCCGCCAGCTTGTGCGCCAGCGAGATCGGCGTCGGCATCAGCTCCGGCGTCTCGTTGGTGGCGTAGCCGAACATCATGCCCTGGTCGCCCGCGCCGCCGGTGTCCACACCCTGCGCAATGTCAGGCGACTGGCGGTTGATCGTCGAGATCACGCCGCATGTATCGCAGTCGAAACCCTTGAGGGCATCGTCGTAACCGATCTCGCGAACCGTCTCGCGAACGATGGTCTGGAAGTCGACATAAGCCTTGGTGGTGATCTCACCGGCGACCACCACGAGGCCGGTGCAGGTAAGCGTCTCGCAGGCGACGCGGCTCATCGGGTCCTGCGCCAGGCAGGCATCCAGGATGGCGTCGGAGACCTGGTCGGCGATCTTGTCGGGGTGGCCTTCGGTGACTGACTCCGAAGTGAAAAGGAAACGATCAGTGGTCGACAAAGCGTTGCTGCTCCTGATTTGAGATAGCCGGACGTCCAGCTCGCGCGGAGGCAGGCAAGCGCCTGTCCTGAGCGAAGTCGAAGGACCCGACGACCGGACTTCGCCGCACACGCTCGCCGCAAAAACGGCGGCAGACTTGGCGAGACAACCCGGTCGCTCCGCAAGGGCTCCTGGAAAGGAAACGATGCAGCGGAACCTCACTATTTTACAGGCAAGTCACGAAATGGGTCTCGAGCCTCCCCTCCACACCCAAAAACCCAAACGGCGCCCGCCGAAGCGGACGCCGTTGGGGTAGAGATCGCGCTGAGTTTAGAACTCGATGCGGCCCGCGAACTGCAGGATACGCGCATCGCGGTAGCCGGTGACTTCACCGAAGGTTCCGGTCGAACCAGCCGCCGTGTTGATGCTCTGCACGTTGGTGTGATTTACCGCGTTGAACGCTTCTGCACGGAACTGGAAGGTCAGACGGTCGTAGAGACGGAAGTTGCGGTGGACTCCCAGGTCGAGGCGGTTGAAGCCTGGTCCCTGGATCGTGCCGCGCTTCGCGGTCGGGGCGATGTTGGTCTGGCTCGGAGGCGCAGCGGCGAAAGCTCCGGAGTAGAACCACAGAGCGTTGTAGCCCTTGTTGTGGATCTTCGTGCCGTAGCCCTGGTTCGGATCGCCGAGCTGGTTGAGGCGAAGGCCCGCGTTGGTGTTACCCAGCGCACCCAGACCCGCGTTGTCGGTGATGTATCCGGTGTTGGTGCGGCCATTGAAGACGCTGGCCGCGCCGCCGGGCAGGTTGTAGTTCGGCGAATATGCCGAGCTGGCCGAGACCGTCAGAGGCAGACCCGAGTCAATCGCGTAGATGCCCGAGATCTCCCATCCGCCCACCAGGTGGCCGACGAGGCCCTTCTGGTCGCGGTACCACGGAAGCTCGTATACGCCGTCGATGCTCAGGATGTTGGTGCGATCGACCGCCGCGCGGCCATAGTCGCCGTTGACGTTGTAGATGTTTTCGTCAAAACCTGAGTAGTCGGCCTGCGCATTCGTCAGGTCGCGCGACCAGGTGTAGTTGGCGTCGATGTAGGTCTTGCCCTTGAATCGCTTCGTCACCTTGGCCTGCAGCGCGTTGTAGTTCGAGCTGAAGATGGTGCGGAGCGAATCCACGGAGAAGTAGCCGAGGTATGGCTTGATCTGGTTCAGCACGCGGTCGCAGGTGGAGTTCAGGAACGACTGCGCGTTGGTGTCAGGGTCGATACAGGCGCTGCCCGAGTTTGCCGGAAGCACCTTGCCAACCCACGAGCCCGGGACCGGCTGGTTCTCGTTCAGAGCGCCCAGCAGGTGCGTGCCGTGATCGCCAAAGTAGCCTACGTCCAGCATCAGCGTTGGTGTGATCTGCTGCTGCACGTCCAGCGAGTACTGCTGTACGTATGGCGTTTTGTAGTCGATCGGCACAGCCTGAATGCGGCCAGGTGTGGTCGAGAGCGCGGTCGTCGCGCCACCAGCAGGCGAGTCGAACGAGGTCTGACCAACCGAGTACGTTGCCACAGCAGGAGGGTTGTTGAAGACCGTCGTCTCGTAGTAGCTCACTTCGGCATCGTCGAAGGCCCAGCCGTAGCCGCCGCGGAGCGACGTCTTGCCATCACCGAAGACATCCAGAGCGAAGCCGAAGCGAGGCGCGAAGTTGGTCTTCTGTGCGTTGCCTACCTTGTTGCCGAACTGCGATGCCTGGTTGTTGTTGTTTGCGTTGGGGCCGTTGTAGATCAGGCCGTTGATGTAGTTGATCCCGGCGTAATCCGCGGCCGGGTTCGGCGTCGTTGACTGGCCGGCATTGCTGTTGGCCTGGCTGCAGGTTCCGGTGAAGCAGATCAGACCGGTGGTCGCAATGGTCGGCGCCTTCGACGCCGAGTACTGGCTCGGATCGAAGTTGCTCAGCAGCAGGTTCGCGTCCCACGGCTGGCCGTAGTAGGCATAACGAACACCAGCGTTGATGGTCAGGTGCTTGGTGGCCTTCCAGTTGTCCTGCACAAAGGCTTCATACAGAGCGCCCTTGATGTCGGTCACCGGATCGCGCGACAGCTGGCTGAAGCCGCCGTTCGCATTTCCGGTCAGGAAGTTGGCGTACGCCTGTGCTTCGGTCGCGCCCGCGGCGGTGTTGGAAGGAACGTTGGTGAACGCCGCGTCCGTCGCGAACGAGAACGCACCCTGCGTACCCGTCGTGTTGTTCTCCAGCTTCTGGTAGTGGTTGTAGCTGAAGCCCGCGATGATCGTGTTGTTGTGCAGGATCTTCGTGAAATCACCGAAGACCTGGTGGTTGGTGCCGTGGTCCGTGTACGCCAGGCTGCCAGCAAGGCTGGTCATGCCGCTGACCGAAACCGTGGGAACCACGCCAACCGTGTTGGCATACACCAGCGACGGGTTGACGTCAGGCGACTTGGACGAGCCCAGGAAGCCGGACGGCGTCGACACAATGTTGCCGTTCGAGAACGCGTAGCCGACGTTCAGCAAAGCGGTCGGGCTGAAGATGTACTGACCCTTCGCCAGGTGCTGCGTACCCGGGTTGGTTGCCACCGTGGTGTTCGCGCCAGGGATCGGCACGGTCGTGAACTGGCCCTGCGGAAGAATCTCAGGGAAGGTGTCGTGCACATAGCGGTAGAAGATCTTGATCTTCTGTCCGAACTCCTGGTCGATGCGGACGACCGAGTCCAGATTGTTGAAGGTGTTCTTGAAGCTGGAAAGAATCGTGTGCGGATCAAGGTTGTGCGCGATGTTGTAGGTCACATCTGGCACCGGGATCTTGCTATAGATGTCCTTCAGGTACTGCTGCGCCGTCGGCGAGATGTTTGTCACCTGGGTGCCCGTAGCCGTGCAGGTATTCACCTGGGTCGCGGGATTGGTCGTATACGCCGTGCAGACCGTGATCGGGCCTGTTGTCCACTGACCGGCAGAATTCTTATAGCCGGACTGCGAGAAGTCGCCCGCGCGCTCCGAGGCCTGCGGCACAAGAGCCGAGGTCGCGGGCAGGTTCTGGATGATGCGCTGCCACTCTTCCGAGACGAAGAAGAATGTCTTGTCCTTGCCGTGGTACACCTTCGGAATCTCAACCGGGCCGCCGACCGAGAAGCCGTACACGTTGTAGCGGTAGGCTCCAATGTGGGTTCCCAGGAAGTCGTTCGCGTAGCCATTCGCGTCAAGAGCGTCGTTACGGATGTAATCGTACGCGCTGCCGTGAAGTTTGTTCGTTCCCGACTTGGTTACGACGTCGACCTGCCCGCTGGCATTGCGACCATATTCCGCGCTGTATTGCCCGCGCAGGGTCTTGAACTCAGAGATGGAATCGGGGCTGGGGTACACATAGAGCGTCAGGTTTGCGCCGCGGTCGAGGTTGTCCGCGCCATCAATCGTCCATCCGTTGGACGTCGTACGTCCGCCGTTGACCGAGAAAGCCACCGTGCTCGAAGCTCCGGAGAGGCCGGCAGGCCCGCGCGTCAGGTCGTCTGTCGCGCCACCGAAGGCTACGCCGGGCTGCAGGTTCAGCAGCGTTTCGTAGTTACGCGTAACGAGAGGCATCTCGTTCATCTGCTCGGCGTTGATGAGGCCTGCCGAGGTTGCGTCCTGCAGGTTCACGAGCGCTTCGTCTGCCGTCACCGTCACGGTCTCTGAGGCATCGCCCGCGGAAAGTGCCCGGTTGACCGTCAATGCGTCGCCCACGTGCAGGGCTAGCGTCGTCACCGTGTTCGTCTTGAAGCCCTGATCGGAGATCTTTACGGAATAGGTGCCGAGGGGAAGTCCCGTCGCCGTGTAGAAGCCCGCCCCGTTCGTGGTCAGCGTGCGCTCCACGTGGTTGCGGTCGGTATTGATGAGCGTAATCGTCGCGCCCTTGATGATGGCGCCTGTCGAATCGGTGACCGTGCCGCTGATGCTGCCGGTGGTAGCGTCCTGGGCGTATGCCCCGGGACTTGAGAGCGCCAGCGACGTCGCGAAGATACACGCGGCGATGCGGGTGCGGGAAAGGAACTGGCTCATCCTGCCTCCTCGAAATCGAACGAAACGTTCGGAGAATGGAAAATCGTTCCGGGCGGGGCGGGTCTTTTCTGCTCCCACGCGGTGACGAGCGGATTGGGCTAACGATTGCCCATCAACATCAACGAACGGATTCCACCCATAAGGCGCCGCAATACAGAAAGGGCTGCCTCCAAGTGTTAAGAATCGTCGTATGTCCTGTTAATGAAGAATTATGCACCCGGCACCCCGGGTTTCAAAAGAACTTTCGTCGCAGGGAGACCCCGGAAACTACCGCGTCGGCCGCGAATCCACCGGGACGGTCGACAAGGGAGCACCCAACCGCGGCCTGATCACGTACTTCCACGAAGCGTACCCCGCCCCGCCCAGGATCACGAGCAGCAGGGCCGCCACCAGCCATCGCCCACGCATATTCGGGGGCCCTGGCACGCGGCTGCGCTTCACATTCTCCGCAAACTCAGCCAGATCCGGCTCTGGAGCTGGCCGGTCCGTTCCGCTGAACCGCTCCAGCCACTCCTCTTCCGGAAGGTTCAGAAACCGGCAGTAGCTTCGCACCATACCCCGGTTGAACACGCCCCCGGGCATGTTCTCCGCGTCGTCGGCCTCCAGCGCGCGAAGGTGTCGCGAAGACACCTTCGTGCCCTCCGCCACGGCTTCCAGCGTGATTCCGCGCCTCTCGCGCTCCAGTTGCAGATCCCTGCCGAACGACACGCGCCTCTCCGGCGAGTCGGGGAAGTGCCGTCGCCCTGCGTGACCCAACGCAGGGAGCGATTGCCGACTCGCTATCGATCTTGAATGATACGGCTCCGCATCATCTTAGCCCGTGTCTTCCACCTCTGCCCAGCGCACCCTCGCCCCGGGTGCCGGGGTGGGGTCCGCTGCCTCAAAGCCCCGGGGGGATATGTAAGGATGGAAGGGAATGCGTCTGCAATTTCCCACACGGGTTTCGATCCCAATGACGGTGCTCTTCGCGGGCACCCTGGTGGTCGTGCAGCAGTTTCAGCACACGGGCTTCGCCTTCAGCCTTCTCTTCTTCGGCTTTACCGTGGTCAGCGCGATCACCTTCAATGTCGCCGGCGGGATGTCCCGTCCTTCCGGCGCGTACGTGCTCTTCTTCGCTCTCCTGACCGTCATCGCTGCCGTCACGCTGAAGGCGCTGGTGGGCGAACCTGCGGACTCCAATCTTGAGGATCCGATGCTCACCATGTCCGTCTACACCGTCGGTTCGGTGTTGCTGCTGGGCACGGTGATCCTCGCGCGCCGCCTCACCGGCGAGGTCCACGGCCTTGGCAATCTCCTGGGCTGGCGGCAGGTCAACCTCACCTTCAGCGGATTGGGCTGCATTCTCGTAGGCCTCTTGATCTTTGTGCTGGACTTTGTCCCCCTCGGACTTCCAGCCTCGCTTCTCAGCGCCCTCAATCAGCTCAACGTCTTTCTTTCCCTGGGGCTCATCCTGGCCACGGTGGACGTGGTCTCCCGAAGCGGCGGACGCCGCAGCTTGAGCCCAATCTCCATCTTCGGATTTCTCTCCGCCTTCCTGATCGGCCTGGGGACGTTTTCCAAACAGGGTATGTTCACCCCGTTCCTGGCCTGGGGCATCGGCGCCGTTTACGGTGGGCTCAGGGTTCGCACGATCCACGTCGTGTCGGTGATCGTTTCGCTGTTCCTCATGTCCAGCGTCCTCACACCCATCTCGCAGGTAGGACGGACCCTCGCCGAGGACACCAGCCTCGTCCACCGCCTGGAGATCGCGTTCTCCCTGGCTGCCACGTTGCAGCAGACCCGTGAAACCGAGGACGAGGCCTACGAGGTCAGCGTTTCCCTCGAGGGCCACCACGGCTACTTCAACCGCAATCTCGGACTTGGAGACCGGCTCGCCATGTTCCAGATCGATGACGACCTGATCTCCTGGACAGCCCGCAATGAGCCGGTTGGCTACGCTCCCGTTGGGTACTACATCGAGAATCTGATCCCCCGCGTCTTCCTCCCGGGCAAGGGCGAAAACGAGATCAACTACAGCGGAAACTGGTACGCCCATCGCACCGGTGGCTTCCTCGGCTCAGAGGACGTGACCACGGGCATCTCGTTCGGGTTTCTCGGCGAGTGCTTCGCCATCGCCGGTTGGCAAGGTGTCTTTCTGCTCGCGCCACCTTTCTGGCTGGCGCTCTTCATCATTACGGACATCGTCGCAGGTAGCCTTCGATCGGGGCCCTGGGCACTTCTACCCATGCTCTACTTTGCCCATCTCGCCCCGGAGAGCCTCGTCGGCGGCCTCATCTGGTACTCATGGTACGGAAACATCAGCCTTTGCCTGGCAATCACCTTCTGCGTCTACGTAGCGCCCCTGCTCGGTAGCCTTATCGGGGCTCCGCTCGCAGGAGGCCGCGAATCCGGCAAGTATCAAAGCGCAGCCATCGGCAGCGCTGCAGCCAGCTGAGCTCGAGCTTTACCGCCGGCACCTCCGGCGCATGATGAAATTACGGAGACTATGAACAAACTGATTGTGGGCAACCTCGTGCACCGGCCCCTGCGTTCGATGATCTCGGCCTTTGCGGTAGCGATCGAAGTCGTGATGATCCTTTCCATCGCGGGCGTCATGTTCGGCATCCTCAACGGCAGCCGCACCCAGACCACCGGTATCGGCATGGACATGATCGTCCGCCCCGGCGCAGGTGGAACGCTGGCCAACCTCTCTGCTGCCGCAGCCGACATCCGCGTGGCCGATGTTCTCCGCGGCCTTCCCCACGTCCAGGTCGTCGCGCCCTCCAACATCAAGCTCACCGTCAGCAGCAATGTGGAGAACATCGCAGGCATCGACTTCGCGACCTACAACGCGTTGCGCCCCTTTGTCTTTCTCGAGGGCGGTCCCTTTCAGCAGCCCCTCGATGTCATCATTGACGACCTGCAGGCACGTTCCGGCAAGGGCACCAGGGTCGGTGACAAGATCAAGATCCTCGGCAAGGACTTCACCGTCTGCGGCATCGTCGAGCATGGCAAGGGCAGCCGCAAGTTCATCCCCCTCACCACCATGGATGACCTCGACGGCACTCCCAACAGGGCCGCCCTCTTTTACCTGAAGACGGAAGACTCGCCAAAGTTCCAGGAAGAGGTCCGCAAGGAGATCCTCGCCACGGACGGCCTCGGCGACTACCAGGTCCAGACCGCCGAAGAGTATCTCTCCATGCTCACCCCGGAGCACGTTCCGGCCTTCAACATCGGTCTCCGCGTCGTGATCGGTATTGCCGTCGTGATTGGCTTCCTCGTAATCTTCCAGTCCATGTACACAGCTGTGATGGAGCGAACCCGCGAGATCGGCATCCTCAAGTCCATGGGAGCCGGAAAGATCGACATCGTCTCCGTCGTCCTCCGCGAGACCGGCATCCTGGCCTCCGTGGGAGTCATCCTCGGCGTAGGGGCGACCTACGTCCTGCGTTCGGTGCTGCACAATCGCTTCCCGACGTTGAGCTTCCAGGTCACTCCGGGCTGGGTTGCCGGAGCTGTTTGTATCGCCATGTGCGGCGCCTTGCTGGGCGCGTTGTATCCCGCGGCAAAGGCTGCCGCGAAGGACCCGATCGACGCCCTCTCGTATGAGTAGAGTTCCCCAGCGGCCGCCATGGTCAACCCCGCGGCAGGCCTTGTCCTCGCAGCAGCTGGATCGCCTCTACACCGCCGTCATGGTGGCGCTGGGCCTCTGGCTCGCTGTGTGGCTTCTTCTTCCCTGGGACTCCCTGCATGACACCGCGCTTACCTACCTGCGCGTTGCCACGGATCTCGACGCCAATCGCAGCATCTGGGCTGGCGGGTCGGACTGGGGAACAGGCCGCCTGAGTCTTCTTTACGTGCCCCTGCTCATGCTGGTGCACAGCCTCTTCAACTACGCCGTCGCCCTGCGGGTGGTCTCGACGATCGGCTACGTCGTTCTCATCGCACGGCTGGCGCTGGGTCTCTCCGAGAGAGTGCGGCGCGCCGGTCCGCTGACGCTGCTGCTTTCGGTCCTCGCCGTCGCAGTCCTCTGCACCCCGGCGGCGGTCTTCTGGCTCAACGACGGCACCGAGACCTCCTTCGGGCTTCTCATCGTGCTCATGATCGTGATGCGCACCCGCCGCGTGATGCGCCACGGCACCAGCAGCAGCTGGCCGCTCGCCTTCTGGTGCGTGGCCGCTGTCCTCCTTCGGGTCGAGATGTTCTACGGCGCCATGGCGGTCTGTATCATGCTTTCGCTGTGGGCTACGGATGAGGTCGGGGGCAAACCCGCTCGGTCTCGCCGCAGCGCCGTCGCCACCCCCTGGCAGACGCCTCTGATCGCCGGCGTCTGCGCTCTCGCCGCCTTGATCATCCTCAGGCTCGTCCTGCAGATCGGCCTCCCTCTGCACGCCACCCTGTGGCCCGTCTCCTGGGGCTGGGCTGCCGTCTCAGCATGGCTCTCGCTCCTCGAGGCTCGCAGCTTCGGCTGGGGCCTGCTCGCGCTCTGGATCGTCTCGGCGGCGCTTCTCTACCGCATCCCTCACCGCGTCAAGGTAGCGCGCGTGGCCAACCTGCTCCCCATCTTTGTTTTGCTGACGCTGATCCTCCGCGGAGAGCAGATCTCCTTCGCCGCAGAGCTCGCCTGGCCCATCCTCTTCGCGATCCTCTGGAACATCCTCGAGATCTCCACCGCCGAGCGCGATCAGACCGTCGCGGCGCCTCTCGTGGTTCAAGGAGCCATCGCAGCGTTCTCCCTCGTCCTGCTGCTCGGCGTTTCGCTGCCCTGGGAAGGCCCCCTGGTCCTCCGCGCCATGCACTCTCGCCGCGACCAGCTCCGCCTCATGCAGGAGCATCCGCTCGGCCTCCTCGTCGGCCTCCACGGTATCGCCGACGACCCCGGGGCTGTCGGTTACTTCACCCTCGCTCCCATCTGTAATCCAGGGCGTCCCATGGGTGCCCGCATGGCGCCGGACGACTACCCGGAGCGCCTTCACGCCTGCGTCGCTGCCCGCCCCGACTTCGCCTTCCTCGACCAGCGCCAGGTCAACGACCTCGCGCTCCAGATGGATCTCTCCGCCTGGTCCATCTGCCAGTCCTTCGATGTGCAGGGTCTCAGCACCCACGACCAGCACTTCCTCGTAGCATCCCCGAACGCAACCGAGCGCGTCTGCCTGGCCTCCCATGGCCTCGCCGTGCCGCTGGCGTCGATGCTCCCGCCGCCTGAGCACGCCACCGACGTCGATTCCATCCAGTAGCCCATAAGGTTCCCCCGTCGGTTTTCTTGGATCGGGCCGCCGAAGTTCCTATAATGACGCTTCATAAGGCCCTCTAAGACATCTCCCCGGGAGGCCATCCATCGCCTGGCCGTCCGCTGGCGTCCAATCGTTTCAGTTTTGCCCTGACCTATCTGCATGGGGGTCGGGCGCATGCGGCAACACCCCCTGCGAGGAAGATGGCGGACGAGCTCGGACAATCCACGGAGCATCGGCGTACCCAAAGCTCCGCTTTCCGGTGGCAGCTCTCCACGGTCCTGAGCGGCCTGATGCTCGTCGTCGCGGCCATCTTCTTTGCGCTGCACTTCGTCCATCTCGCGGCCGACTTCCCCAACCACTCGCCCTGGGTCGACTGGTCCAAGTACACCGATGAGGGCTGGTACGGCGACGCCGCCGCCCGCAAGATGCTCTTCGGCAACTGGTACTTCGCCGGAGACTTCAACCCCGCCGTCGCTCTCCCCGTCTGGCCCCTGCTGGAGTTCGCCCTCTTCAAGGCCACCGGCGTCAGCATCGTGGCCGCGCGCGCACTCACGCTCTGCGTCTTCGCGCTGGGCATCGCTGGCTTTTACGTCCTCATCTGCAAGTTCACCCGCCCGCGCAGTGAAGGCTCGGGTCGGCCCCTCGCCGCTGCCATTACGGTGTTGCTGCTCTGCGTCAGCCCGTACTTCTTCGTCTTCGAGCGGCTAGCAATCCTCGAGCCCCTGGTCGTCACGCTCACCGTCTGGGCGCTCATCGCCGCGGCGCACCTGCACCCGCCTCACCTCCGGCCCTGGAAGAACTGGCTTCCGTCCATCGCTCTGGGGCTGCTGCTGGTCGGCATGATCCTCACCAAGACGACTGCGCTCTTCCTCGTGCCGGCGGTCGCCTACATGGTGTGGTCGCGCGCAGGGTATCGTCTCCGCCCCGCACTCAAGCTGGCCGCACTCCCGGGGGGCCTGGCACTCGGTCTCTGGCTCGCCTACTTTGTCCTGCTGGTGCGGCCGCACTACCTCGCCGACTTCCACTACCTCTTCTCGGCCAACGGCTACACCGGCATCATGCTCGATCCCCTGGAGAAGGTCGTCCTCAACACCCTGACCGACGGCATGTGGATGGGCCCGGTGCTCTATCCCGCCTTCTTCGTCGTACTGGGGCTTTCGCTCTTCTGGCGGCCGAGGCTCTTTGCAAATCCCGCGTTCGTCGCTCTGCTGCTGTGGGCCGGCGGATACTTCGCGTTCCTCGGCTATCACAACAACCTGCAGCCCCGGTACTACACCGTCGTCGCCGCTCCGCTCACGGCTATCGTCGCCCTCGGTATCGACGCCTTCCGGCAGGCCTCGGCCCGTCGCGCCGATATCCTCGGAGGCATCCTTGCCGCCTGCGCGGTTCTCGCCATCGCAGTGCCCGACGCCATCCAGCAGATCGGCTACGTCCTGCACCCCGAGTACACCCTGCTTCACGCCGCTCAGGAGGTCAGGAGCGTCGTGCTGTCCGATCCCTCGCACCCGGAGCTCATCCTCTCCATCTCCGGGTCGGACATCACCATGATGACCGGCCTCAGGTCCATCGACGATGACTTCGGCACCATGGAACTCGTCGATCGCGTCAAGGCCTACCGTCCCGGCTGGTACGTGGCCTGGAACGAGCTCGACGACGACAAGATGGACGCCCTCTCCACGATCTACCGCATCCAGCGCGTCGCTGCGTTCCCGGCCATGGACGATCCCGACCGCAACCTGCTCATCGTCTATCGCCTCGACCCGAAGGACGCCACGCCGCCCGTCAAGGGCCGCCGCCGGCCTCTGCCCAAAGCCCTCCGCACCAGGCTGGGACAGCAGCCCAGCGTCGACCAGCTGGAACACTAGGCCGTATCGACAGATAGAGCCCCGGAGTGTTTCATTTCGACCGGAGCAGTACGGCTTGATCGGCCTGCGCAGTGGAGAAACCCGCAGCTCGCCATCGTTCGTGCACCGCAGGCATCCCGACGGGTGTGCAGTGATCTTGCCGCGGATTCGCTCGCTTCAAGGTTAGAGTGTCTTGAGAGTCTCTAAGCCTGAGGGGGAGCATGACCGGAACGCAGACATTGGCTGCGCGTGGAGCGTTGGGAGTCATCGGAGCCACCGCGACCGTCCTCGCTGGTCGCTACAGGCTGCTTCCCTCGGCGCAGAGAGTGAGCTGGAATCGCATCTTCCTGCTGCTCTTTGGCCTGTCCCGGCTCCTCGTCTTCGGCCTCCTGTTCGGTGTCCTCCACGTCGATCCGCGGGGTGATATCCCGGCCTACTACTTCCCGGAAGCAACCCGCATCCTCGCCGGCCAGCGCCCCTATCTCGACTTCGTAACCAGCTACGCCCCGCTGCATGCTTATCTTGACGCCGCGGCGCTGCGCCTGCACAACGCACCGCACTCGATCATCCTGCTCGCCATCGCCTTTGAGCTCGCTCTGATGGCCGTGTGGAGCGCCATCCCCGAGCGCTATCTTGGCGAAGACCTCCGCCGGCAGGCGCTCACGTTGTATCTCGTCAATCCGCTCAGCGTCCTCTTCGTCACCGTGGACGGCCAGGACAACGTGCTGATCGCCCTCTTTTTTGCGCTCGCCGTCTACGTGCTGCTCAAGCAGAAGACCGCGCTCTCAGGCGTGGCCTTCGCGCTTTCCGTCTGCGCGGTAAAGTTTCTCGCGCTGCTCTATGTCCCGCTCTTCATCGTTGTGGTGCGCCGCTGGTGGCTCTGGGCACTCACTTTCGTTGCGACGATGACCGCGGTCTACGGCGTCTTCATCGCCGTCGGAGCCAACGTGCTCATCCCGCTTGGCGTCGAAGGTGACTATCGCGGCGCAGGTTGCATCCCGTTCGTCATCGAGACCTTCCTCGGCCGCCTGCTGCGCAGCGCCATTTGGGACGCCCTTACCGCTCTCGCCGTCATCGCCGTGGCTGGCGCACTCTTCGTCTTTGCCCAGCGTGCGTTGCGTGGCGTCGACGCCGAGCGGACTCGCAGCGCCCAGCTCTTCCTGCTCGTGCACGGAGCCACTGCCGTCACCATGGCCGTCCTTCTGCTCTCCAAGAAGTCCTGGTCCACCTACGTGCTGCTGGCGCTCTACCCCATCTGCCTCACTGTGCTGCAGTCGAAGCGCATCTACACCTGGGGCTTCGCGGTCTTTCTCTTCGTCGCTGCAGTCGAGCACAGCTTCTGGTCCTCCATCCTCGGCCAGCCCACCGCGGTCGAGCTCCATGCGCTCCTGCTGAAGGGCAACCGCAACGCGCTCGAGCTGATGGTGCTGGAGATTCTTCTGCTCGCCGGCTATGCCATGCTGCTGGGACTCTCACTCCGCCGTCTTACAGAACTCGGCCAGCGTGTTGCACGACATACCGTCGGACAACCCATCGAGGTCCGAGGATAGCCCGTTTGGGCCATTCTGGTACCCAGCAGTACCGCCTTTGATATATGGAAGACCTGGGTAACTCAATCGCTGAATAGCGACTATCGTCACCAGCAATCAGCCAACGGTGTCCGTGTTGGAGTCATGCACCCCTTGCGTGTACTCCATGCAAGCCCATTGGAACCTTAGGAGGCAATAATCATGCGCCTTCTGTACCGTGCGAATTGTTTGTCAAATGTTTGCCCAAAGGTAACAATGGACCCAACCCTCCCCGCGCTCTAAGTTCTCGGGCCTCGTCGTATCGATTTGGGGGCATCTCCAGTGATTGGGTTCATGTTGAGCTTTCCCCGGGTCACGGCTGGTCATCTTGCATTGAGCTTCGCCGCCCTCTTCATGGGTGCAGCGGATGGACAGCAAACCCGCGCGGAACTTTCACTCAACGGCCAGGTGGTGGACCCGAGCGGTGCGCGGGTGCCGCATGCCGCCATCTCCATTCTCGGCGCCTCCGTTCACATCGATACCGAGACGAACGATCTCGGTGAGTTCAGCGTCAGGCTCCAGGATGGCGACTACGACGTCATCGTCGAAGCGACGGGCTTCCGGCGGGTCAAGACCGAAGTGGGCCACGTTCAGCTTGAGGCCGGGCACAACCTCGGCATCCGTCTCGCCATCGCGACCAAGGACGAGCACATCGAGGTTGACCGCGACGGCAGCAGCACATCCTCCGGCGACAACCTGTCTGCCACGGTCATCGGGGAGCGCGAGCTGATGTCGCTCTCCGACGACGAGAACACGTTTCAGAAGCAGCTCCTCGCCATGGCTGGATCGCTCGGCAACTCTCCCAGCGTGTACGTCGATGGCTTTACGGGCGGAAAGATTCCGCCCAAGAGCTCCATCCTCAGCGTACGGATCAACCACGATCCCTACTCAGCGCAATACGACGCCCTGGGCTTCGGGCGCATCGAGATCGAATCCAAGGCCGGCGGCCCCAGACTGCACGGTTCTGTCGGCGTCGGCGGAACCCAGCAGGCACTCAACGCGCAGGATCCCTTCTCCCCATCGCCGCAGCCCGCGTACTACGTGCTCAACACCGATGCGAGCCTCAGCGGCCCCGTTGACCACAAGAGCACCTTCTTCGCGAGCGGCGTCTACAACGATCAGCAGAACAACGCCGCGGTGAACGCCCTCATCCCCACGCTCTTCTCGACGGCGGTGCCCAACCCGCAGAAGACCTCCTCGGCAACGGTGCGCGGCGATCGCCAGTTCAGCCAGCGCAGCATGCTCACGATGCGTTATCAGCTGGACCGCGTCACGCTCACCAATGGAGGCGTCGGCCAGCTCGTGCTTCCGTCCGAAGGTCACGCCAGCACGTCCACCAACCAGACCCTGCAGTTCACCCACGAGAGCATTGCGAACGCCCGCATCGTCAACCAGGCCCGCTTTGAATACATCCGCACCCGGCTCGATCAACGCCCCGAGCAGACGGCCAGCGGTCCCTGCACCACGGCGCAGATCGCCTCCTGTACCGTCATCGTGCAGGGCTCCTTCGCCGGCGGTGGCGATCCGGCTGGCGTTCTGAACGACCATCGCGACCATCTCGAAGGCGAGGACTTTCTCTCGATCGAACTGAGCTCGCACTTTCTGCGCACCGGCGTCCGCTATCGCTGGACCCGCGAATCCAACACCTCGACCGCCGCCTTCAACGGTCAGTTCGTCTTCACCTCGCTGGCGAACTACGCCGCCGCGCTGCCTGCACAGTTCAACCTGACGACAGGCGATCCCGCTGCCTCGGCTGCCACAGGAGACCTCGGCATCTACGCCGAGGACGAATGGAAGGCCCGGAAGGACCTCACCATCAACTACGGCGTCCGTATCGAATCCCAGACCGGCATCCCGGATCACTTCAACGTCGCACCGCGCGCGGGCCTCGCCTGGGCTCCGAAGCACGGACTGTCCAAGACCCCGGTCCTCACCCTGCGCGGGGGAGCCGGCGTCTTCTTCAATCGCTTCGAGGTCGAAAACCTTCTCACTGCGGAACACCAGAATGGCGTCCGCGAGCAGAGCGGCTACGTCACTGACCCGGCCACGCTGAACAAGCTCTACGAGTACGGCTTTACCTCGGCCTCTCTCGGCGCCGCCCAGCCCATGGTCTATCGCGTCGACCCGAACCTCAAGGTCTCCCATGAGCTCATCGCTACGGTCTCGGCTGAGCGCCGCTTCAGCCACTACGCCTCCGTGACCGCAACGTACCTCTGGGCTCGCGGCATCCATGAATACCTGTCCATCAATGCCAACGCTCCTGAGCCCGGCACCGGGGTCCGCCCGTACGGCGGAACGACAGACATCTACGAGTTCACAGGGCGGGGCATCGAGAAGGATCAGGCCGGCATGGTCAACTGGCGAATCACACCTACGCCGAAGGTGATGATCTACGGCCTCTACGTTAACCAGAGCAAGCAGGGCAGCGCCCAGCATGCCACGGACTTCGCCTCCAACTCCTACAACGTCAGCCAGGACTTTGGCCGCGAAGCCGTCCGCCGCCACCAACTCTTCAGCGGCGCGATGGTCACCCTGCCATGGGGTTTCTCGCTGAACGGCTACCTCTCGTGGCAGTCCGGCATGCCCTTCAACATCACCACTGGGACCGACCTCAACGGCGACACCATCTACAACGACCGCCCAACATTCGCCACCAGCGCGAGCCCCGCCGCCTCCGTCGTCGCCACCCGCTGGGGCACCTTCAACACCAGCCCCGTCGCCGGCGAAAGCGTCATCCCCGTGAACTACGGAACCGGTCCCGGCCTGCTCTACCTCTCCACCTCGATCACGCGCGCCTTCACCCTCGGCGGGCGCGTGGAAGGCAGCGGCAAGACCGCACACCGGCAGGGCGGAACGCAGCTCAGCTTTACCGCGGAAGCCGACAACCTCACCAACAACGTGAATGCGCTCCCCCCGGTCGGAGTGCTCAGTTCGTCGCTCTTCGGTCGCTCCCTGGCCCAGGACACGAGCTTTTCGTCGACCAGCGCCGCCAACCGTATCCTCTTCCTTCGCGCCAACTTCAGCTTCTAGCCTCGCGACATCCCACGCTGCGCTGGAATGGCCGTGGCTACAATTGGCTTAGGCCGTGCCGGCTTGCGTGAGACTCCCGCCCTCCGGTTGACGCCAACTCACATTTGGTCTACTCTGAAAGCTCGCGCAGTCCTGCGCATTCGTCTCCGTGCGTCCGCAGCTTAGGCGTCGAGGAGGCGAAAGCCGTCGGGACACCGTGGTGAGTCACCGGGGCAGACGCCGTTCTCTCCTCAGCCAGATGCAGCCGGGAAACTGGCGCAGGGCAGGGAAATAACTGCAGGGCAACCGAATCCTCACTCCCCAGCACCCAGCTTCATGGGTCTCTGTGCGCAATTTGCTGTGAACGACGGCTTTCGGGTCGCGGGCATCGTGCTCGCCGCCTGGCAGCCGCATAACGGTTGTTTAGAGCCCAGATAGTCTTCGCGCTTCAAGCCGGGCTCGGCGAGACGAAGACGGCAGAACGAAGGAGTATCAACAGTGAACCTGAACGAGACCACCACGATTCCCAGCGTGCAGAACGTTGAGCGGAAGTGGTTTGTGCTGGATGCCTCGGGTAAGACCCTCGGCCGCCTGGCTTCGGTCGCCGCAAGCGTCCTCGCCGGCAAGCGCAACCCCCTCTACACGCCCTACATGGACATGGGAGATCACATCATTGTGATCAACGCCGAGAAGATCCACCTCACCGGCATGAAGGCCGGCCAGAAGATGTACCGCCGCTACACGGGCTTCCCCGGTGGCCTGCGTGAAGAGAGCTTCGTCAAGCTCCTCGCCCGCCGCCCCGAGAAGATCCTCGAAGAGGCCATCAAGGGCATGCTCCCCAAGACCAAGCTCGGCCGCCAGATGGCCACCAAGCTCAAGGTCTACAAGGGTGCGGATCACCCCCACCACGCTCAGCAGCCCAAGGCGCTCGAGCTGGCGTAGAGGCCAGGGTTTAGGTTTCAGGGTCCAGACCACGGGATCCGGCAGGTAGGCAACATCTCGCCGATTCAGGCGACCAACAGATTTCTGAGCCCTGGGCCCTGAGCCCTCGGCCCTGAGGGATTCAAATGGCGGAATTCGTACAGTATTACGGAACGGGCCGACGCAAGAGCGCGATCGCGCGCGTCTTCCTTCGCCCGGGTTCGGGCAAGTTCACAGTCAACGGCAAGCAGTTCGAAGAGTACTTCGTGACCCCGGCGCAGCGCGTCGCGGCCAAGACCCCCTTCGGCATCCCCGAGATCAACGAGACCTTTGACGTCTTCACCACCGTCAAGGGCGGCGGCGTCAACGGCCAGGCCGATGCCGTCAAGCTCGGTATCGCCCGCGCGCTCATGGAGTTCAACATCGAGCTCCGCAAGGCCCTCAAGGCCGGCGGCATGGTTACCCGTGACGCTCGCGGCAAGGAACGCAAGAAGTACGGCCAGAAGGGCGCTCGCGCTCGGTTCCAGTTCTCGAAGCGCTAATCCGCTTCGCGGTTGTTGGGTTTTGGATGTTGGGTGTTGGGTCTACTGACCTGACACCCAACACCGAAAAACCAAAACCGCTTCACCTCCGCATCACCCGCCGGCACCTCGCCGTCGGCCCGTAGTAAATCTCCCAACCCCGCGCCCCAAAGGGCGCAACCGGGATCAATCGTCTGTCGCCGAGGCCGTCATCCTTTCTGACGCCGGCCGGGAACACAGACAGCGATGCCCAGACAGGAGCCATCATGGCCAGCATCACAATGAAGGAGCTGCTCGAAGCAGGCGTACACTTCGGGCATCAGACCAAGCGCTGGAACCCCAAGATGAAGGAATACATCTTCGGCGAGCGCAACGGCATTTACATCATCGACCTCCAGAAGACCTTGAAGATGTTCAAGGAAGCTTCCAAGTACGTCACCGACCTCACCTCCTCGGGCAAGGTCATCCTCTTCGTCGGCACCAAGCGCCAGGCGCAGGATGCCGTCGCCGAAGAGGCCAAGCGTGCGGGTATGCCCTACATCAACTCCCGCTGGCTCGGCGGCCTGCTCACCAACTGGGTCACCTGCCAGAAGTCCGTCAAGCGCCTCGCGGAGCTCGACGAGATGGCAGTCGACGGCCGGTACGAGCTCCTCACCAAGAAGGAAGTCATCAAGCTCGAGCGCGAGCGCAAGGCTCTCTCGACCTCCCTCTCGGGCATCAAGAACATGCGCCGCCTGCCGGACGCCATCTTCGTCGTTGACTCCAACAACGAAGCCATCGCCGTCTCCGAGGCCCGCAAGCTCGGTATCCCGGTCGTCGCTGTGGTCGACACCAACTGCGATCCCACCGTGGTCGACTACGTCATCCCCGGTAACGACGACGCCCTCCGCGCCATCCGCCTCTTCACCACCAAGATCGCCGACGCGGCCTTCGAGGGAACGCAGATGATCTCGGACAAGGCCTTCACCGAGGAGTTCGCCGACGTCACCCCCGCCGGTCTGCCTGCGCACATGCTGGTGGACGAGGATGAGACCGTCGCCGAGGTTCACGAGTCGGCCGGCATCGCCGAGGCTTCCACCGAGGACATTCCGGAAGAGAACATCGACCTCAACGCAGTCCTTGGCGGCGGAATCCGCAAGGCTCCCGTTGCCATCGAAGCTCTCGAAGAGCCCACCGCCAATGACCTCGAGCAGGTCATCTCCGCGTAAGCCACACCGTTTGATCTACTTCGGGGGCGCGGCGCCAGAGCTCTTCTGCTCCAGCTCCGCGCCCCTTTTCACGCGCCTCACACACAGGCGAGAAAGAATGGAACTATGTCCACCACTGAAACCGTGAAGATCAGCGCTGCCCAGGTCAAGGAACTCCGTGAGAAGTCCGGCGCTCCCATGGGCGACTGCAAGAAGGCCCTCGAAGAAGCCAGGGGCGATATGGAAAACGCCTTCGTCGTGCTGCGCAAGCGCGGCATGGCCTCGGCTGCCAAGAAGGCAAGCCGCACCACCAACGAGGGCGCAGTCGGAACCTACATCCACGCCGGCGGCAAGATCGGCGTCATGCTCGAACTCAACTGCGAGTCCGACTTCGTAGCCCGCACCGACGACTTCCAGACCCTCCTCAAGGACATCGCGATGCACATCGCCGCGGTTGATCCCCGCTTCGTCGGCAAGGACGAAGTCACGCCCGAGGACATCGAGAAGGAAAAGGAGATCTACCGCGCGCAGGCTGCTGCCTCCGGCAAGCCCGCCAACATCATCGAGAAGATGCTCGAAGGCAAGATGAGCAAGTTCTACGAGGAAGTCTGCCTGCTCGAGCAGCCCTTCATCAAGGAACAGTCCCTCACCATCCAGCAGCTCATCGCCCAGAAGATCGCCAAGATGGGCGAGAACATCTCCGTAAAGCGCTTCGCCCGTTTCAAGGTAGGCGACCCCAACTTCACCGTAGCCGCCGCGAAGGTAGTAGCCCCGACCGAAGCTGCCGAGTAACAACCTCCATCATCAGCAGAAACACGAAGCCCGGGCCATTGGCCGGGCTTTTCGTGTTTGCCTCCTCCGAATAGTCGAAGTCTCCTAAAGGAGCTTGGGCACGATATAGACACCACTCGTGACGAGGAGCGCAATGTTCACGCCTACCGCGATACTGATCAAGCAGTGGTAAGCGGTGAAGCTCTTCAGGCGATGGCGCATTGTGAAATAGCTGATCATGCTGGCTGTCGCATAGCTCGTAAGGAACCAAGCGGCAGGTCCGGTGAAGCGGCCCGCGACCGCAAATTCTACCGTTGCAAGGATCGGCATGAGTGAGTCGGCAAGCCTCGGATTCTTCATGATGACGCCTCCTGTGATCTTCAGTTGATTCTGCTCGACCACGATTCCGAGGCTCGCATCTGGGAGCAAAGATGCATAGTTTCTTCCTCATCTCCCGAAAAGATTCGACACACCGACCATCGACGGAGCCTTTTCCGAGGCTGTGAACTGAGAAGAGCCGGCCTCGATTCGTTTGGGAGCGTTCCTTTCTCTATTGAGGAAAAGAAATAGATGTGAGAGATTCTCAAGATGCTTCGGAGAGTTCGAAAGAGTGACATCCAAGAGCTTCGCGCTCAAATAGTTGAATGGGAATTCACTAAAGAAGTGCGCGCCGCCCTCAAGTGCGATGTAGAGGCTGGCAAGCTCCGAATTCCGAGAGACGCACGCGGAAACACAAGCGCGGCTCAAAAGGAAACAACTGAGAACACGAGGAGCATCTCTAAGGCCGTTCCGGATGATTTCCCTCAGCGGCAGAGACAGATATTGGGAATCCTCTTCGATAACTACATTGAGAACCCTTCCCTTCCAAAGGTGTATGGAATTAGGGACTTCAAACTGGTCGATGAGGTCAAGCGTGGTGAGGGGAGCGGGAAGGATCGCGACAATCGGAAGCCGTTCCAGCAGATGGCCTCGAATCTGAGGGCGGTGCTGTGTTGCTACGGCCACCTCAACTTTGGCGACATTTACGCTCTGCGCCTTGAGGAGCCGACAAGCGACCATTTGCGACTGATAATCGCTACGTCATCGTTTGCTCCGGAAGCAGACGACGTCGAACTGTTCTGGCCGCTTAGCAAAGAGCGACAGTATCTAGAAGTAGTTTGTTCATCTCCCATATTTGTCCGGCACAAGCAAACTGGAGCGCTGATACGCGATACGAAGACCGACCTTGGAGCCGACCAGATTGAAAGAATCGTAGAACTGTCGGCTGGAGTAGATGAAAGTGCACGGCGGAAGATAGGAAAGCCTCAGATACTTAAGAAGGATCTAGCGGAAGGACCCTCGTTCGTCGCCGCGCCTCTATTTGAGGCTTACGTCAGGATTGCGGAGTATCTCTCAAGTGTGGGCTACGGCTCAAGAGCGTCGCGAGTCCATGACAAGGCCACATACCATAGCTTGCCTGAGGTTACGAACTACCATCGGCTCTTTTTGTTGAGCCCCGCAGTGAATACCACACTCCTCCAGCAGCTCCTGCAAGATCGCCCAATCAGGACCTCACAAGATGGAGACTATAGGCCGTGCAGCTTCGTCTACCGGCGAATGCCTTCGACGTGGTCGCTAATCTATGGAGACGTGCCGTCTGCCCCATTTGAAGACGACACTGATGCCAAGATGCTTTTCCCCGAGCACCACCTGCCACTCCGAACGCAATCGGAGCATCTTGTGAAGTATGTAGTCGTCTCAAGAAGCTCAACCAAAGACTGTACGGTGGTCGCCGGAAATGGAGTGGCGGTAGACCACGTGATGAAGTGCTTGCTAGACGGAAGCGAACTCGACCGGCTACTGCCGGTCGAAATTCGAACTAAATCGGACTTCCAGACCCTGATTCGCGTTTTGGCTGACCAAGACCTAACCGAAAAGGGGGCCGCCCCAAGAAAGATGACTGTGATGAATTCCGAGTCGATCCTTCACGTCGTTCGGAAATGAGACCGTAGGGAGGGGCGTACACCGGGTGGCCCATGCCCAGTTGTTCCATTACCTCCTCTCACAAATCTCACCTTCCCATGAGTCATTCTCCCCGCGTTTCACGCGATCTAAGCAGCCACCCTTGCGCGCCAATCTGCAAGAGCACGCCGCCGCGAAGGTTTTGGAAGCATTCCCAGGAGAAACTCATGAGAAACCCCATCGGACGTCTATTGCTTCTCTCTGCCGTGGCCCTCTCGCCCGGCCTCGCGTCCACCTCCGCGCACGCCGACACCATCGGCGGAGCCAACGGGACCTACACCTACGTCTTCGGCCTGCCCAACGGTGCGAGCTTCACGCTGGTCCACACCCCCGACCTCGGCAACCCCAACGGCACGACCCTCTCCGCAACGCCCAGCGGCAACCCCACCGGCGACGTGACCTACTCCTTCGACAACTACAGCGGCGTCGGCGACAACGCCACCTGGACCGAGATTGAGGTGCAGTGGACAGCGCAGGACGTTGTAACCCCGAACCAGACCGACTACTACGCCTACACCTTCACCGAGCTCGATTCCTTCTGGGCGCAGACCTCCTTCGGAGGCGCGCTGCCCACCGATGGCCCCGTCTATAACGGGATGCAGTTCTACGACGACATCAACGGCCCGCAGTTCGGCCCCGTCGCGACCGGAGCCTACTACGGCACCTATAGCGGCGCCACGCAGCTCGATCCCGTCTGCAGCGGCTGCACGCTAGAAACTACCTTCGTCGCCGCGACCCCGGAACCCTCATCGCTAGCGCTCCTAGCCACCGGCGGAGCCGCAATCCTCGGTTTCTTCGGCGTCTCGCGCCGCCGCCGCATTCCGCAGGATGCTTCGGGAAAACTCTTGATCGATGTGCAAGGGCGGAAGGGCACGACTTCCGTCGTGCCGTAAGGCCTGCACCCATCAGGCAGCCGGCTCTTCCTCCATCCCTGATGGGAAGCGCCGCAGACTTTCTCGCGGGAACCTGGCGTATCTTCCCTCCCCACTAACTACAATGGAAATAGGAGGTATCTCGCCCTGCCTACGGTGCGCACAAAGCGGCGGGGAGATACCACTCACGAACCCCTATCGGATCAATATTTTGGCGATACCCGGGGGGAGGGGAGCACCCCGTCCAGCCGCCGCGCCGCCAGCGCCAGCACGATCACCACGCACGCCAGCCCCGCGCTGAGCCACGGCAGCTGCGCATAGCCCAGCCCCCTGGTCAGCGCCAGCCCGCCGAGGCTTGCGCCCAGCGCGTTGCCAAAGTTGAACGCGCTCTGGTTCAGCGTGCTGGCCAGGTTCGCGCTGTGGGCCTTCTCCACGATGCGTGGCTGGAACGGGCCCGCCGCAGCGAAGTGCACCAGCCCCCACACGAACACCGCGATCACCGCCGGAATCGCCCTGCCCATCGCGAACGGCATCGCCGCGAAGCACACCGCCAGCATCGCGAACCCGCCCAGCACCGACGGCAGCTGCTTCCAGTCCGAGAGCCAGCCGCCGAGCGTGTTGCCGATCGTGATGCCAAGCCCGAACAGGACCAAGACCCACGTCACGGTATGCGGAGACAGGTGCGTCACCTCCTCCAGCATCGGAGCAATGTAAGTCAGCACGCAAAACATCGAGACCGAGCTGACCGTGCTCATCGCCAGCACCAGCTGCACGGGAGCTGTAAGGACACTGCGAAGCTCGGTCATCAGGTGCAGCGGCTCCGGCTTCTGATGCGGCACCCACTTCACCAGCAGCACCGCCGCAATCAGCCCAATCGGCGCCAGCGCAAAGAAGCTCGCGCGCCAACCAAACGCCAGCCCCAGCGCGGTACCCGCAGGAACGCCAAGAATATTCGCCACCGTAAGTCCTGTAAACATCAGCGCGATCGCCTGCGCGCGCTCGTTCTTCGGAACAAGTTGCGTCGCCAGCACCGAGCCAATGCCGAAGAACGATCCATGCGCCAGCGCCGTAAGGATGCGAGCCGCGAGCAGCAAGCCAAAGCTCGGCGCGAGCCCGCACAACGTGTTGCCCACGATGAACAGCCCCAGCAGGATCAGCAACGCACGCTTGCGATCCATGTGGCTCAGCGCCAGCGCGACCACAGGCGATCCCATCGTGACGCTCAGCGCATACCCCGACACCAGCAGCCCCGCCCGCGGTATGCTCACGTGGAAGTCCGAGGCCAGCTGCGGCAGCAGCCCCATGATGATGAACTCGGTGGTGCCAATGCCAAAGGCCGCAGCCGTCAGCGCCAGGATCGGTTTGCGCATACTCTCCAGTATCGCGGAGATGGTGGACGCCTGCACGATCTTTGGGAGGCGATGGCGCCGATCACGAGTCCAGCTTCGATGCTCCTGGCCGGCTGTGGAGGTACAGCACTCCCATCATGACGATCGCAAGGATCCAGCAATAGAACTGTGTCCGCACAATACGCGGCGTGAAGCCGCCGATATGGAAGGGGTGCGGTCCCAGGGCCGCCCAGACGCGCACGTTGAGCACCTCGACGACAACGATCACCGCAGCCAGCCACAGTCGCAGTCGAGTGGAGATCTTCGGCGAGAAGGCGGAATCGGCCATGATCAAACACGGGATCACGAGCAGCGCGCCATAGTGTGACCAGGAGAGTGGAGCAAAGACCGTGGAGGCTGCAATGGCTAACGCTGCTCCGTAAGAGGTTGGATTGCAGGAGGGCTTCGACCGGAAGTCCATGAACCCGCCGATCAGGCAGGCTGCAGCCATCAGGCCAGTGGAGAGTTGCTTCAGCCACACAGGCAAAGGCAACATCCGCCACCGCAGCAGTTCCTCCTGGGGATAGTGAGGTCCCATCCACCACGCTGCGAGTGACTGGTTGTTGTAAGAGACAAAGACGGTGTTCGATATCGTGCGCACTGTCTGGACGAACTCTCGTGTTACGGGATGCCCGACGAGCAGCAGGGTCGCGCCCCACAGCATCAGCAAGCACGCGACAAAGCAAGAGGCAGCACGCCATTGTCTCCTCGCAAGCCAATAGAGGAGGAGAAATCCCGGGGTGATCTTGATAACCGTCGCGATGGAGAGTAAAAGCCCTGCAGGTAGGGCATTCCTCCAGGCGGGCCGGATCGGCGCGTAGTTTGCATCCACGAGCAGTAGTGCGGCCAGGGCCATGCAGGCGACCACAATGTGCGTCTGGCCAAGCTTCAGAGAATAGCGAAACGGATCCCAACTGGCGAGGAGGATGCAGGCCAGCAGCATTGGGCCGGGAGCCAGGAATCGTGGCGCCCACCGGGAGGCAATCATCCAAAGAATGGCCGCGGAGGCCACCAGCGAGAGTACCGTAACCACATGAGCTAACCAGAGATAACTGTGCCGCGTGCAGACTGGCTCCAGGGCCCACGCGAGCAGCGGTGTCTGAACGAATGGCGCCGGCGAATACGCGTAGCCTAACCGATGCCACTCCGAGAGCCACACAGGATCGGTGACGTTGAACTGGCCCGGGTCGAGTACGTACAAGTGGTCCGCTCGGCCAGTGGCGAGGAATCGAGCCGCAAGGTACTCCGGCGCAAGATCGGAGAACCCACTATTCCAGGAGAGATAGCTGCAGATACAGATGAAGCCCAGCAGGAGCAGTACTGTCAGGAAGAGATTCCTGCCGCGTGTCTGCCCGCGAGGTCCCTCGCCGGACGTGATGGAAGTTCCGGCCGGCGGTGAGTTTTCTGCGGTCCCGGGGGCATTCAAAGCCTCTGGATTCATGCGAAATATTATGCCTCATGGCGCGGGAGCTGGACAGTACGGTGCGTCGCCGCTATTCCTCCGAGGCCAGAATCTTCTTGGAACTTTGTATCTCCCTGGGTTATGCTCGTGGAGCTGAACGCGAGGCTTTGAGCCCTGCGACGGCATGAGGAAGCGATGCGCCTAGATACATTCCAAATCGCGAAATTGTTTGTGCCGCGGTATCCGCGCGCGCTGCATACCTCTTCCCGATCGTGGGATTCGGCAACGCGGGAGGCGTCCTAAGTAACGACTTAGCACGATTCCGAGTGATACCTCACGAGCCTGGGCGACAGCCTGGGCTTTTCTATTTGCCTGCAACGCGATTTGCGCGAAGCTTGCAACCCAACCCGGCCGGATACGGTTTCAACCAACCGTCCAGCCAGAAAGGAATTACATAGCAATGAAGATGATTGACGAAATACCTGTATTCGGAGAACACGAGGCCAACACGCTGGAGCAGGCGCGTATGTGTGCGCGTCATGCGGACCGCTTCGCCCTGATGGCCGACGGCCACCTTGGTTACGGCGTGCCCATCGGCGGCGTGATCGCGAGCGAGTCGCGCATCTCGCCCACCGCAGTAGGCTTCGATATCGCGTGCGGTAACAAGGCGGTGCGTCTCGATATGCCGGGCGGCGAGCTGCGCGCGAATATCCATCGCCTGATGGAAGAGATCTTCCGTACGCTAAGCTTCGGTGTCGGCCGGAAGAACGCGGAGCGCGTCGAGCACAAGCTCTTCGCATATGACGAGAGCATGGGTAACGCGCATGATGGCTGGAACACGGAAGCTGCGAAGCCGCTGAAGCGCAAGGCGGAAGCGCAGCTTGGCACCATCGGTTCTGGCAACCACTATGTCGATCTCTTCACCGATGAACAGGATCGCGTGTGGGTCGGTGTGCACTTCGGTTCGCGTGGTCTCGGCCATGGCATTGCGACGTGGTTCCTCAAGGCTGCGGGAGCGAAGGATGGGATGATGGTCGATCCTGTCTTCCTCGATGTCGAGAGCGATCTCGGCGCGCAGTACATCGCTGCGATGCAGCTGGGCGGAGCGTACGCGTATGCGGGCCGCGACTGGGTGTGCGAGCGCGTAGCTCGCTTGCTCGGTGCGCCGGTGATGGAGGAGGTGCATAACCACCACAACTTCGCGTGGCTCGAAGAGCACGAGGGTCGCAAGCTGTGGGTGTGCCGCAAGGGGGCGACGCCTGCATTTCCGGGGCAGCGTGGCTTCGTCGGCGGAACGATGGGCGAGCAGTCGGTGATTCTCGAAGGCGTAGCGCCGGATGAGAGCACTGAGGAGGGCCGCATCGTGGCTGCGTCGCAGCGTGCTTCGTTGTACTCGACCGTGCACGGTGCTGGCCGAGTCATGGGCCGCAAGCAGGCTGCGGGCGTCTACGATCGCAAGACCGGAGCTTGCAAGCGCGAGGGCCTCGTAAAGCCGGAGATGATGCACGAGTGGATGACCCGCTCGAACGTGGTGCTGAAGGGTGGCGGGCTGGATGAGTCGCCGCACTGCTACAAGCGCCTGAACGAGGTACTGGCGTCACATGCGGGAACCATCCGCGTGCTGCACACGCTCACCCCGGTGGGCGTGGCGATGGCCGGAGCGAACGAGTTCGATCCCTACAAGGATTGATCTTGTGCGCTTCCTCAACAATGCGACATGGCCGTCCGGAAGTCCTCCGGACGGCCATGTCGCTGTCTTGAACCAATGAAAAATGTGATCGAGTTTCGGGCTTCGAGTTTCGGGCTTCGAGTACTCATAGCTTCAGTAACTCGTACATAACAGGAATCACTCGCTCGAATGGTGCATCGCATTGTGGTGCGGCATATCGTCCGGCATCATCTTATCGGTGGCCATCTGCATACCGGCCATCTGCTTCTTCATGTCGGTTAGCCATGCGGCGGCTTCGGCCCGAGTTACTTCGCGCCCATCGGGCAGGCGGGCGTTACCGTCGGCCAGGAGAAAGGGCATGTTACAGCCGAACTTCTTCATTGTCGCAACCACAGTGGAGTTCACGGTGCCTGCGTAGCAGGTCAGCGACGACTGCTTTGTGGTGATCGCGGCCCCGCTTGAGGTGATGGGCAGAACGTAGTGGTACGCGCCTGAAGGGAACTCGGGCGTCGCGCTGGTGATGCCATTGCAGGCATCGAGCGTGGTGGGATCGACGATGCTGCCGTTCACGTCGCGGCCGCCATAGATGGGGAAGCCATCGAGCGCGATGCCGATGATGTGCGACGGGCCGGTCGCTCCGTCCACGGTGGTCGTCCAGCAGGTGGGGACGGCGTGATAGTGCCAGGTCGAACCGGAGTTAGCGCCCATGCCTCCGGCAGCGTGCGAGTTGCACTGGTCGATGAAGGACGCTGTGTAACTCACACCACCGGAGGTGAAGGTGTAAGACGCGTTGTCTGCCATCGCGACCACTCCTGTGGCCTCGTAAGGATCGAAGATGGCTTCGCCCGAGGTCATGATCCCGATGGGGCCGTTACTCGTGGCCGTGGTGGATGTGGCCTTCGTTGGGCAGATATTGAAGGTCGCGGAGACCTTGTTCACCGTGGAGATACCTGAGGTCGCGTAGGCTGCAACGGCGAGCTGAATCCCAGAGGCAGTGGTCGCGACGACGGTCTGGCTGCCCGTGGCGGGCGTGAGATAGTACGTGTTGTGGAACGGCGGAATGCCGCTGCTGGTGACGGTCATGCTGCAGTTCGAGGTGAAGGCGACGGTCACTCCCGAGGCCCACGTCACAGCCTGATAGGCGGCCGCGTAGGTGTTGGTGGTCGATGTGGTGGAATTGCCGGTGGAGGTTGTGCTGCTGGCGGCAGTGACGGCCGAGCTACAGCTTCCCAGGGGGAGAAGCGACAGCGGGAGAACGAGGCAAGCGGCGAGACGAGGAGTGTTCATGGGACCGACCTGGAGGAGCTGAGTGAGCATCTGGGCCCGACCATGACGGCCTGCGTTGCGCGACGTCGACCGATGCAATGGACGCCGCTCATGACAAAACGGTTTACATGCGTCTGAAGATTTGCGGGATTCTCTCTGAAAAGCTGAAACACTTATGCATCGTGGCAAGTCATTTCCTTAGATTCCGGGTTAGGACGGGAAAAGAGTCTTCTATGCAGAATCTCCTGTGGTCGTCCTTGGTGTGTCTTTCGGTGATGGGTGTGAGCCCGGCGTGGGCGCAGAGCCAGTCTGCGCCCATGAGCGGAGCTCCCAGTGGGTCTCCGGCATCGCCGGTTCCTCCTCAGCAAGGTGGAGGCATGACGCCTTCGCAGCCGGGGCAGGTGACGCCGCAGAGCGCGGCGAACACGATTCGTACGTACTCGACGGTGGTCGTGCTCGATGGCGTGGCGCTCGATGCGAAGGGGAATCCGGTTCTCGACCTGAAGGCGGACGATTTCAAGATCACGGAGGACGACGCCCCCCAGACGATCCGAAGGTTCGAGGTTCCGGGCCGCACGATGCCGCCCGCCAATGTGGACATTGAGTCCACGGCGGATCTGGATCGCCTGGCTCCGGAAGCTCCGGTGAACATCGTTCTGCTGGACGAGTTCAACACGCACTTCGAGGACATGGCCTTCGCGCGCTACAGCCTGAAGAAGTGGCTCGAGAAGCAGCCGGGCAAGCTTGACGAGCCGACGATGCTGATCGCGGTGAGCATCGACAAGTTCCAGGTGCTGCGCGACTACACGCAGGACAAGCAACAGATCATCTCCGCGCTCGACCACCACTTTGCGGCGAACCCGTGGCAGTCGCACAGTTTCAGCTGGGTGCCGGAACGCTTCTCGACCGCGTTCATCACGCTGATGCGTGTTGCCGAAGCCAGCTCCGGGCATCCGGGCCATAAGGACATGATCTGGCTGGGGCGTGGCTTTCCGAACATCAACCTGCAGAACGCGGGTGTGGATGGCGAACGCCAGGTGCACAACGCGGTGCAGCGCACGGTGAATCAGCTGCGCGATGCCCGCGTGACGCTGTACACCATCGATCCGGCCGGGTTGCAGATCGATCCCGGGAGTTACGGAAACTTCGCGGGAACCTTCTCGCCGTTTGGGGGCGAACCTAACTTCGAAGCGCTGTCGGTGGCGACGGGTGGCCGCCCGATTCACGGCCGCAACGATGTGGACGCCATGATTGGAACCGCCATCCGCGATGGTGCGAGCTTGTACTCGATGAGTTACAGGCCGACGAACAATACCTACGACCCGCAGAAGTTCCGCCGGATCAAGGTGGTCGTTGACAGGCCGGGAGTCACCTTTGTGACGCGGCAGGGATACTATCCGCAGGGTGGCCCGGCGCGGCCGACCCAGGATGGCCGCGTCGGCCGCCAACTGGCGACGGAGCTGGTCAGCGCGAGCGCGAGCAACATGGTCTACGACGCTGTACCGTTCGTCCTGGCGATCGCTCCCGAAGATGTGCACCAGTGGATGGTGACGGTGATGCCCAAGGGCCTCGCCTGGTACTTCGGTACGGCAGACCAGCCGCGGTCGACACGGCTGCTGGTTACGGTGACGACCTTCGATAAGAAGAACAAGCTGCTGAAGACCGAAGGCAAGCGGATGGAGTTCAAGGCCCCGATGACTGCTCCAGCGCGGGGCCGCTATGAGTCGGGGGTGCGCTTTCCGTACAAGCTCGAGCCTGATCCCAAGGCCGTTCGGGCCCGGATGGTGGTGCGTGTGGAGGCTACCGGGCACATGGGTTCGGCAGATTTCCCGCTTACTGTCGGAACGACTGTCAGCTCGGATGGACAGAATCCCACAGTCAACGCGACGCCTGCGAACACTCCACCACAGACGACGGCGCCACCGGCGGCTCAGCCGGGTGATCCTGCTCCGGCGGCCTCGCCGACCCCACCGCCACCGGCCCAGTGATTCGCGCTGAACTTGCTGCACCTCCCCGAGCCGGGGAGGTGCAGAGTTTGCCGCTGGGCTTCTGTCGGACGAATGGGCTAGCGGCGGACGAAGATGAGGCGGAAGAGGAAGACGAGGACGATCGCACCCAGCGTGGCGATGAGGATCGTGTAGATGAGTCCGCCGGAGTTATTGAAGCCGAGGTGCTCCATGATGCTGCCGCCAGCGATGGCGCCAAGGATGCCGATTGCGAGGTCGCCAAGGAATCCGTAGCCGGATCCTTTCATGATCTTGCCAGTCAGCCAGCCGGCGATGATGCCGACGAGAATCCACCAGATGAGGCCGTGCATGTTGTCCTCTTTCGTGTTCGCAGGGAAATGGGATGCAGAAAAGCGTGAAGCAGGTATTGGCGTTGCCGGGAATTGCTGAAGGTTACCGTGATGCAGGGACGATCCAAGGTGCGGCTGATTTCGAGTGGCCGCAGCGATTCATCATCTCCCGAAGCTTCCAGAAGACCCATGCTTTGTGCCGATAGTTTCCAGTGCGGCTTGCGATGGCGACGATTCGTTGCAGCGATGCTACCTCAGAACGGGTCCGGGTAACATCATCCGTTGGTGTGGGAATTGAGCTGCCGGACGAAGTCGAGATATACCAGCGCGGCGGGTGAGTAGCCGCTGGGATCGATCATGGTGAAGTCGCCCGTGAGCGGGTCCATCTGCTGGCGGAATCCTCCGGAGCGCTCGATGGCCTCGACCCAGGCGCGCATGAGCGTGACGTGCTCCTTCTGCTTGCCGTAGTGGGCCATCCAGCGCGAGGTGCGCAGCGCAGTGAGCGCCTGCGAAGCTCCGCCCCAGCTATTGCGCGGAATTGGCCGGACGAAGGTTGGCTCATTGAGCGCGGAGGACGGGAAGGGAAACTTCGTCCAGAACGCTTCGGGGTTGCCGAGCTGGCGGGTCCAGAGGGCTTGAAAGATAGAACGGTCCCGCGGGTGCTCCAGCTTGAGGACGTGCTCACTCAGTACGCGGGCGTTCACGATGGAACGCACCTTGACGAACTTGCCCTGCGCATCGAGATCGAAGAAGCAAGCGTCTTCCTCGCTCCATAGCTTGTCGAGGATCAGCGTGCGGATGTGCTCGGCGGACTCCTCCCAGCGGGCAGCATCGTCCATTTTGCCGAGTTCGCGCGCCATGGCCGCGAGAGCGATGCGAGCCCCGTAGGTCGTCGCGGAGAGGTCCGGGCAGAGGCGTGGCATCGATGCGATGGGTGGCGATTTACGCGCGTCGTTGTCGGGGCAGCGGTTGGGAATGCCAGCCCAGCGCGGGCTGTTGTCCATGCCGCTGTCGTAGGTGCAGAAGCCTTCGGTGAGGCCGGTGCCGCGGGTGTTGCGATAGCGCAGCAGGAAGGCATCCCACCTGGCGCAGGCGGCGTAGGCCGTGGTCAGGAGCTCCTCGTCCTTGCTCATCTTTGCGAGCTCCCAGGCGGTTGCCGCAATGGGGACGACCATCTGGATCTGGCCGAAGCCGACCTCACCGGAGAGCTTGATGCTGGAGGGAATCTGTCCGTCCTCATGCTGCACCTTGAAGAACGCCATGTGATTGGCGCGTGCGACCTGGAGAGGCGTCGGACCGGCCGTTGACGGGATGATCCTGCCGAGCTTTGCGTAGACGAGGGCTTCGAGCGGGCCGCACTCCATCCAGACGCCGGGGTAGACCGCTCCTTCCACGAGCATGGGCACGTCATACTGGGGCAGTTTGCGCACGTTGCCGAGGAGTACGGCGATCGCGGAGGCACGCGTGGTGTCGGCCCTGTCTCCCGCGATGGCATACGCTGCCGGGGGCAGCGTTGCGGCTGCACCGGTCAGGGCGCTGAGCTGCAGCATGCGACGGCGCGTAAGCCGCGTCGCGGGGATGGAAGAGGCTGAAGGCTTCACGCCACCGATGATACCGAGAGGGCTACTTCTTCGCGACCGGGTTCTCGCGGAACCACGCAAAGCTGCGGGCGATGCCTTCGTTCGTCGGGATCAGCTGCTTCCAGCCGATCGCCTTGAGTTTGGCATTGGTGAAGCGGTTGCCGCCCCACATGGCCATCGTCTTGTACGGCGTAAAGATAGCCGGGAGCTGCCCCTTGCTGCGCTGGTAGTACCGTTCCACAGCGCGGGACACGGCCATGAGCACGAAGAAGGGTACAGGGACCGCGCGCATGGGCTGGACCTGCTGCGAGAAGCGCTGGAGGTACTCGCGCGAGGTGGGCAGGTCGTCGTCGACCACGTTGTAGATCTGACCTGCTGCCTGTGGAGACAGGGCAGCGACGACGATGGCCTCCGCGCAGTTGTCGACGAAGGTGAGCGGCAGCAGGTTGCTTCCACCCAGGTGCATGAAGCGGCCGAAGAGCTCGAGGCCGACGCGGTTGGAGAAGCGTCCGCCGCCGGGGCCATAGATGACGCCGGGCCGCAGCACCACGAGCTCGAAGCGGAAGCGCTGCTGGTACTCCCAGAAGATCTGCTCCTGGCGCAGCTTGGTGTAGCTATAGAGGTCGCGCTTCTCGGGATGTGGCTCCATGGGGACACGCTCGTCGAGGAGTGCGCCGCGCGGCTGCGAGTTGACGTCAATGGCGCCAAACGAGCTGATCTGCACGACCCGCACGGGGCTCGTCGCCTGCATGGCCGCGACGGCATCCAGCAGGTTGCGGCTGGCCACGCAGGAGTCCATGAACATCTCTGCCGGGCTGCCCTTGAGGGCGGCGGCTGCGTGAATGATGAGCCCGCAGCCTGAGATTGCGGCTGGAATCTCTGCCGCATTCCGCATGTTGACGGAGACGATCTCGAACTCAACGTTGTGCCGCGCGGCGAGGTCGCGCAGGCCCTGAGCTTTGGCAACGTCGCGGACCATGCAGCGGAGGTCAGTCTGGCCGTGGGCGAGCAGGCGCTCCACGATGCGCTTGCCGAGGAAGCCACCGGCGCCGGTGATGAGGATCTTCACGCGGCACCTCCGTCGGTCGCATTCGGGGTGTTGTTCTGCGGGTAGACCTGCGCGTTGACCTCGTCCATGATGCGGGCGGTGGAGAGCATCTCGGCGTAGGAGATGGGCAGCGGCCCGCCGGAGCGGATCGCCGCGTAGTACTGGGTCAGCAGCTCGGTCATGCCGGCGAAGAAGTGGAAGCGGTGCTGGCGGAAGGCGCGAACGTTCTTACGGCCCTGGCGGAGGTACTGCATCGCTTGCTGGAAGGGTGGAAACAACCGGCCCAGCGAGCTGGGGTAGCGCTGCGAGCCTGTGGTGACGACCGTCCGCAGGTTGAAGTCGACCTCAACCGTGGCCCTGGTGCCATAAAGTTTGAGCGTGTTGCCGACGGGCTGGGCCTGGCTGGCGAGGGTCGCGTAAGCCGACAGGCGGCCGGAGCGCAGGACGACGCGCAGCTGGTCGAGCAGGGCGTCCGTGGAGTCGTTACGGATCTCGGTGCGGTACTTGAAGCCAAAGGCCTGGACTTCGGGATCGCCGTCAGGAAAGAAGGGGACGATCCGGTTGAACATGTGGTCCATGATGTTCTGGAAGAGCTTGCCCGGCATGCGATGGACCCAGTGGTTGGGGTCGGACATGAGGGCCTGGCCATACGCTCCACCCAGGTCGTAGCCGATGGAGGCCTCGATGTGGACGGGCTCCCCGAACTCGCCGGCTGCGAGACGCTGCTTGAACTCCATCATCTGGGGCTCGAAGTTTGGCCAGTAGTTCATCGCGAGGCGTTTGCCTGCGGCTTCCACGGCGCGGATGAGCTCGACGGACTCGGGCGCGGTGAGCGTCAGCGGCTTTTCGAGGAAGACGTTCGCTCCGGCCTCGACGCATTGTTTCGTGAGTGGGAGGTGGGCCGCGGGCGGCGTAGTGATGTGCACCACGTCGAGCTTCTCGGCGGCTAGCATCTCCGCGGCGTCCGTATAGTAGCGTGGCACCGCGAAACGCTTTGCCAACTGCTCGGCGAGCAGCACTTCACGGTCGCAGACGGCTACGAGGGTGGCCCCGGGAAGAAAGGTGAGCACCTCAGCATGGGCGTCGGCAATCTTGCCGCAACCAACGATGCCAACGCGCAGCGCAGGGCCAAAATCGGCCGCAGCCGGACGGAGGGAAGGCGAAATACTCACGGGACAGGCCCAGTTATAGCACATTGCGCAGGCTACTACCTGTCGCATAACGGGTATGATCGGGGGGATCGAGGGTGGTCCGGCTGGACGATGGAACAGCTTTCAGTTAAGTTATGTTCTCCAAATGGGCGGTCAACCCGAACGCGCCATTCTGCTTCTTAGTCTGTGAGGGATTCTCCCAGCATGGCTCCGTCTTCACTGATGCCGCACGCGGTCTGCTGGAGAGCTGATCCTCAGCTGATCTGGACGATGGTCGTGACCAACGCGATCACGTTCCTGAGCTACTCCGGCATCTGCCTGACGCTGCTGCACATGGTGCGGCGCACCAAGCGTGTGATCGCGCGGGACTGGGCATGGTTTGTCGTCGGCTTTGCGCTGTTTATCGTGGCCTGCGGCTCCACGCACCTGATGGAGGTCGTCACCACCTGGGTGCCGTGGTTCTGGCTGGACGCCACCGCCAATATCGTTACGGCCGCGCTTTCTGCGTATGTGGCCGTGATGCTGGTGCGCCGGCGGGGCGAGATCACCTTCAGCATCAATGACTATGCCGCCCGGCTGGTCTCGAGTGAGAGTGAGCGGGTGCGGCTTGAGCAGAGCCTGCTGACCGCCCGCAAGCTCGACGACTGGAGCCGGATGTCCGCGGTGCTGGCGCACGAGATCTCCAACCCTCTCGAGGCGATCCAGAACCTGGTGTACCTCATCAGCCACAGCGAGGACGCGACGCCGGAGATCGCGGAACTGGCCCGCACTGCCGGAGCAGAGGTTGAGCGCGTCGTGAAGATCAGTCGCTCCTCGCTGGCTTTCTTCCGCCATTCGAATACGCCGGAGGCGACCGATCTGATGGCGGCTGCGGAGAGCGTACGTGCGCTGCTGATCGTCGTCTTTGCTGGCCGGAATCTGCGACTCGAGGTCGAAGGCCACGGAGACCTCACCGTGGAAGCGCTTCCCGGCGAGCTGCGCCAGGTGCTCCTGAACCTCATCCGCAATGCCTGCGAGGCGACGCCCAAGGACGGCAGCGCCGTGACTGTGACGCTGACCGGGGAGCGTGATGGCGTGGAGATCGTGGTCGCCGACGAGGGCTCGGGGATTGAGCCGGGCATTCTGCCGAATCTCTTCACCTTTGGCATTACGACCAAGGGCGAAAAGGGCAACGGCATGGGCCTCTGGACGGTAAAACACATCGTCACACGGCACGGTGGAACGATCCGCGTGGAGTCCACGCTGGGCAAGGGCACCCGCTTCATCCTCTGGTGGCCGCGTGTCTTTCCGCAGCAGGCATCCGAAGCCGGGATGCCCGGGCTGGCGGCCGCGGCGAAGTAGGTTCCCCAAGGGATGCATTCCCCAAACGAGAAACGACCGCCCGATTTGCAGAGGAACGCTGCGAGATGCGAACGGCCACTCAAGTCCAGAGGATTCCGATGTTGATGTCTTAGTGCACGCCGCCGAGCAGATCCACGAGGCGGCGGAAGGACTCCTGCCGGGCCGCCGTGTTGGCGGCGGAGGCATCGGGAGCTTCTCCAGCGCGCATGAAACCGTGGCCGGCGCCATCGTAGATCTTCGGCTCGTACTTCTTGCCGTCGGCCTTCATCGCTTCTTCGGTCGCGGGTACAGTCGCGCTGATGCGGGCGTCGTTGCCGGCGTAGAAGCCGTAGACGGGGGCCGCGATGTTCTTCATCAGCTCCGTCGCGGGCGGCGGGCCATAGAAGACAAATGCACCGCTCAAATCCTTGCGATGCGTGGCGAAGAGGAAGCTCTTGCCGCCGCCCCAGCAAAAGCCGGCGACGTAGGTCTTGCCGTTGGATGCGGCGATCTTCTTGCCATAGTCGGCTGCGGCGTCGAGGTCGGCGAGCACCTGGGGATCAGGCAGCGACGAGACCGCGCGTGTGGTCGATCCCTGGTCCGGGAAGGCGCTGGTGCCTCCGGGCGAGGCGGGTGCGTAGGCCGCGCCGCCACTCGCCGGAGCCATGTGCGAATGGTCGTCAGCGGACATGCCAGGCATGCTGGCCATGGGAGCCGCGACGGCCATCGGCCCGAAGCCGCTGAGCAGATCGGGTTCGACGACGATGTAGCCCGCACCGGCGAGCTCATCGGCCATATCGCGCGCCCAGTCTGACATGCCGAAGATCTCGTGGATCATGACGACGACGGGAGCTTTGTCCTTGATCTCGGGATAGACGACCCAGGCCTCGAGCGCACGTCCGCCGGGCTCTTTGATGGTGACGAACTCGCCATGGCGCGGGCTCTTGGCCAGAGCGGCTTTCGCCCAGTCCTGCGCGTGGCACAGGGGCGCGGCGGTGGCAAGCAGGAGTGCGGTCAGCGGCAGAATACGGGGACGGAATGTCATGGCGCAGAGTGTATGTCACGCAGGGTAAAGAGCGGAAGACGCGACGGGATGGCGCCGCGACGACCGGCCGCTTACCGGCCGGCGTCGCAAGCTAAGAGTGCTGGGCCAGCTGGGCTGCGAAGTCGCCGATCACAGGGATCTTGAACGTCGTCCCCTTGGAGGCGTTGACGATGCAGAGAATCCAGAAGACAAATGCCACGATATAGCCGATGCCGCTGACGATCCAGCCAAGAAATGGGATCACAAGGACGATCGAAAGCGCGATCCAGCAAACGGCCAGGCCAAGGCACTGAAACGCATTGAAGCGGATGAAGCTCTTGGTGTTGTAGGGGGCTACGAGCAGGAAGACGATCGCAGGAATGATCGTAATGTAGGCGAGTGCAGCTGCAGCGTTGTCGCTGAGGCCGGTGGCCTGAACGGTCTCGTTCTCCATGGCATTGCTCCGTCGATACAAATTTTGACTGCTGGGCCGAGGGTGGTTTTGAGACAGAGTGGTGATACCACGGACCGAAGGGCGGCGGTAGCGAAAAGTGAGCGGACAGGCATGTCGGAAGACAGGAGCCGCGAGCAAACACTCCGGGCGAGCGAATTGGGAGTTTCAGGCATGCCACGACGCAAAAAGGCGCCTGGTATGTAGACCAGACGCCCTCGAGATGCAGATGACTCCAACCGTAGCTGCCGTTAGCTGTTGCGATCCAGCAGAGATCCGACGATGCCGCCGACCACCGCGGCGGTGCCGACGTTGCGTGTGCCCTCTCCGCTGGAGTGCGGAAGGTAAGGCTCCAGCGCATGCGCGAGGTTCGCAAGCGGAAGAGTCTGAAGCCACACGCGGCCCGGGCCGGTGAGCGCAGCGAGGAAGATTCCGTCGCCACCGAAGAACATGTTGCGGATGCCCTGGATGCGGGTGATCTGGAAGTTCACGCTGGACTGGAATGCCCCCACGTGGCCGGGATGTACGCGCAGCGTCTCGCCGGGCTGCAGGTCGCGGACGACGATCTCGCCGCCAAGCTCGAGCCAGGCTGTGCCGTATCCGGTGACCTTCTGCAGCAGGAAGCCGTCGCCGCCGAAGATGCCCGCGCCGAGCGACTGCTGGAAGCCGACGCCCAGCTGGATCTGCGGCGTGCCGCACAGAAAACCATGGCGGTGAATCATGAACTCGTGGCCGGGGGAAACTTCGATGGGAAGGATGTGGCCGGGGATCTTGGCCGCAAAGGCGACCTCGCCGGGATAGCCCTGCGCGGTGTACTCGGTCATGAAGAGGGTGCCGCCGCCAGCCATGCGCTTGATCGCGCCGAAGAAGCCTCCGCCACCGCCGAGCTGGGTGTGGGTGTTCATTGCGATGGTCTGGGTCATCCAGCTCAACTCACCAGCCTCGGAGATGACGCTCTCGCCGGGCTGCAGCAGAAGCTCGAGCACGGGCATGGTGGTTCCAACGATGCGGCTTTGCATGGGTTCAGCTCCCTGACGCGCAGGTCTTCCGCGACCGCGCGCCGTCAGGAACATGCTACGTCAGGTCTGCGGTGGGAGTTCCATCGCGAGCTTCAAGAAGAGGGCGGTCGGCCAGCTGCGCCGCTTTGACAAAAAATGAAAAGGGGACTTGCATGGGTCGTGGGTCCCTACCGCTTTCTACAGAGACGTCCTTGGCGTTTCGGGAGTTCAATCACAGTGACAGTATGCATCGCATCGTTTGCCAATCATGAAGAACAAATCTGCGTTGTATCGGACTCTAAGGCTGCATTCGGAGACTTTTCTACCGATAAAGGGGCAATCAAGCATGAGCACTTGGGAAATGGACACATCGTTTTAATAGCCGGTAACGATGTCGTCTTCGCTTCTCCGACTATCCAGCGAGCTAGAAAGCGGATAGCCAAAGACTCGATTAAAGATTCAGATGAGACAGCAGAAATTCTCTACGAAGAACTCTGTAAGACCCAGAACCGTGTGATCGAAGCGAAGGTTCTCAGCAAATACGGTCTCACTGTTGAACAGTTTGTAAATAAAGGAAGGAAGAGCTTTACCGATCAGGTTTTCTACGAAATTTGTAGCCGCATTGATCGAGAGAATCTAAGTCTTCAATTTTTAGTGGCCGGGTTCGATACTAAGAATAAGCCGCATATTCGGATCGTATCTGCTGGCGAACCTCCCCATGATTTCGATTCGATGGGATTCGCTGCGATCGGGAGTGGTGCGCCGGCAGCACTCGCGTCGCTGAGCTTTGCGGCAGACCACCACGGCTTTTGCCGGTATTCCGATATGGATGCTTGCGCCTATCACCTTTATGCCGCCAAATTTATGTCGGAATCGGCAACGGATGTTGGCCGCGATACGTTCTTTCTTTCCGTGGGGAAGCAGGGAACCTATTCGGTACACCTTCTGGCCGAGGAAGCAATCAGAAAAGCTTGGCTAAAGGATGGAGCGCCACGGCACTCGCAAAGAACGATCAAGATACTTCATGACGCGCTTTACCCCACTGAGAAGTTTCTCGACGCGGCGGTGCTCGCAAGATGCCTCAAATACGGCGATAGGACCCTGAAGAAGCTTTATGGGCTCATCCTGACGGCATCAAGGCGAAAGGCGTCTCAGACGACCGTCCCAACGACTTCGTCGTCTTTGCCTAGAACTCTAGAAGGTCAGAAGTAGTCAGCCACTAATGAATTTGACGGTTCCAGGTGCTCGTTCGGCGCTTAGATCTTCTGCACGCGCTGCACTTCGCGCACGCCGGGAACCTTGCGGAGGTTCTGGATGAGGCGGTCGAGGTGGCGCATGTCCGTGGTCTCGATGACGAAGTCCACGTAGACGAGGCCGTCCGATGCCGGGCGGGTGAGCACGCTGCGGATGTTGGTGCCGTCCTCGGAGATGATGGCGGCGAACTCCTTGAGCAGGCCGCTCCTGTCGTCGACGGTCACGATGAGCTTGACCGGGTAGGTGGTGGCCTTGGGAGCGCCGGGCTGGCCAGCCGCTGGTGGCTCAGACCACTCCACATCGATGCGGCGGTCGGCTTCGTAGAGCAGGTTCTGCACGTTGGGACAGCTGCGCGCGTGCACGGCGACGCCCTTGCCGCGGGTCACATAGCCGATGATGGTCTCGCCCTTGATGGGATTGCAACATCGCGCGCGGTAGACGAGCAGATCGTCCTGGCCCTCCACCGTGAGCGACTCGGAGCCTTTGCCGAAGTAGACACGCTTGGCGGACGGCGAGAGGTGCGAGAGCGGATCGGTGGCCGGGGTGGCTTCGCCCGGGGTCTCCTCGACCGGCATGGTGCTGCCGGGCTCCAGCTTGTTGAGCACCTGCCGCGGGGAGATCTTGCCAAAGCCGATGCCCGAGAGCAGGTCCGCTTCGCCGCCGAGGCCGTATTCGTTGGCGACGCGTTCGAAGTCGGCTTCCTTGAAGCGGTCGAGCGAGATCTTGAACTTGCGGCCTTCGCGTTCGAGCAGCTTGCGGCCGAGCTCGGTGGCGCGTTCGCGCTCGTGCTCGTTGAGCCAGTGCTTGATCTTGTTGCGCGCGCGAGAGCTCTTGGCGATGCTCAGCCAGTCGCGCGAAGGGGAATGACCGGTCTGCGTGGTGATGCTGACGATGTCGCCGTTGCGCAGCTTGGAGCGCAGCGGCACGATGCGACCGTTGACGGTGGCGCCGGTCGTCGCGTGACCTACGTCAGTGTGGATGGCGTAGGCGAAGTCGATGGGGCTTGCGTCCTTGGGAAGGACGATGACCTTGCCCTTGGGCGTGAAGGTGTAGACCTCCTCGGGGTACATGTCCATCTTGAGCGTGGACATGAACTCGTTGGGGTCGGTCATCTCGCGCTGCCACTCCATGATCTGGCGGACCCAGGCGAGACGGGCCTCATCCTTGGCGCTGACGACGTCGGAGGCCTTGTACTTCCAGTGCGCGGCGATGCCTTCCTCGGCGACGCGGTGCATGTCCTCGGTGCGGATCTGGACCTCGAACTGATGGCCGCCCTCGGCGATGAGCGTGGTGTGCAGCGACTGGTAGAGGTTGGGCCGCGGCATCGCGATGAAGTCTTTGAAGCGGCCGGGGACCGGCCGCCAGGTGGCATGCAGCAGGCCGAGGACGGCGTAGCAGTCCTGCTCGGACTGCGTGATCACGCGGATAGCGAAAAGGTCGAAGACCTGCCCCACGGGAACGTGATGCGCGTTGAGCTTCTGCTGGATGGAGTAGAGGCGCTTGATGCGCGACTGCACGCGGCTCTGCACGTTGGCCTCGCGCAGCTTCTCTTCGAGCCTGGCGACGGTGCGGTCGAGGAAGGCTTCGCCTTCGCCGCGGATCGCGTTGACCTCGTCGCTGAGCTGGCTGTAGGTGATCGGATCGACGTAGCGGAAGGCGAGGTCTTCGAGCTCGCCGCGCAGCTTACCCATGCCGAGCCGATGCGCGAGCGGAGCGTAGATCTCCAGCGTCTCGCGGGCGATGCGGGCCTGCTTCTCAGGCTTGAGGAAGCTGAGCGTCCGCATGTTGTGCAGGCGGTCGGCCAGCTTGATGAGCACCACGCGGACGTCGGTAACCATGGCGAGCAGCATCTTGCGGATGTTCTCGGCCTGGTGGTCTTCGCGATTGGCGAACTTGATCTTGTCGAGCTTGGTGACGCCATCGACGATGAGCGCGACCTGCTTGCCGAACTTCTTCGCGATGTCAGCCTCGGTGACGTCGGTGTCTTCGACGGCATCGTGCAGCAGACCTGCGGCGATGGCGGTGGCGTCCATCTTCCACTCTGCGAGGACATGCGCGACTTCGAGCGGATGGATGATGTAGGGCTCGCCGGAGGCACGCTTCTGGGTGGCGTGCTTCTCGATGCAGAAGGCCCAGGCGCTGCGGATCAGGTCGAGATCGTCGTTCGGTCGATTGGTGCGGACGACGGTGAGCAGCTCCGCGAAGTTGCGGTCGATGACGGGGTCGTTTGCGGTGGGATTCGGCGTGGAGGTCGCATCTGGAGCAGCCGCAGTGCCGGCCGAGGGAGCGAATTCGCCCGAAGGGCCATCGAGCGGGGGCGCGGGATGGGCTGCCAGGGGCGCAGCTCCATTTACGGATTTCGCAGGCTTTTGGCCGGAAGATTTCGGCGCAGCAGGGTGCGGCGGGTCCGGGAGTGCAGCTTCGAGCTCCATGCCGGTCTCGCTGAGGGTGGGCTCGAGAGATAGGTCAGCGCCAGAGGAAGTCACCTCGGGCCGAGCGAGAGCCATAGTTCATTATACGAGGGCTTTGAAGATGAGAGCGGTTAGATACGAGATGCGAGATGCTAGATTCGAGACCCGCCGCTGTTTCCCTGGAGATTCTGGCAGGGAGTTGACTCTTGGTCCCGGGCCGCCTCTCGAATCCCGCCTCCCGGTATCTCCTAACGCAGCTGCGGTTCGGGAAGCAGCCCTGCCGTCGGCTGTGGCCCATTGTGGGTCCAGGCGACAAGCTCGTCGAAGGCCCGGCCGACCTCTTCGTCCGTGATGTTGCAGTGGCCTTCGCGGTGGACGTACTGCTGCACGAAGTGGCGGCTCTCGCCCGCGGCCAGGATCATGTTCGTGTAAAGCGTCAGCGTGTTCGGCGGAACGATGGGGTCGTACAGCGTGTGCAGCGCCAGCATGGGCTTGCCGAGGTGGCCATTCGGCGTGTAATGCGCGATCAGGTAGGCGCGAGCGAGGGGATTGGAGGCGTAGCGCCGGACCTTGTCGTTAAGGTCGTAGTCGGAGGCGCTGCCGCCCGTACCCGTGTAGAGCGTGTTGCGGTTGTCGAAGGGATTGCCTCTGGCGCGCTTTTGCAGATCCGCGATGTTGAAGGTGAAGTAGTCCATGTCCCACGCGAGGTCTGGATCGTTGTGCAGCCCGGTGAGCGCGCGCATCGACGTGGCCGCGATGGGATTGGCCTTCAACGCGGCCAGGACTTTGTCGCGCATCGCAGAGCTCTGCTCATAGTCGGGAGGGGTCATGACGAGGGGCGGAAAGATGCCGGGGAAGTAGCGGTCGAAGGCGGCCCGCTGGGCGAAGCGGCGATCCATCGAGACGTAGCTCGGACCGACGGAGCCGCAGAGGTCGAGGCCACCCATGTAGCCCTGCGCGTCGATCTCGAGCGAGATCGCGACCAGCATGCCACCCATCGACGTGCCGACGAGATAGGTCTCCTTGGGTTGGCCAAACTTCTTCACGAAGTAGCGGCGCAGCGCTTCGGTCTCGGGATAGGCCTGCTGCAGCGCCCAGCCACCCTCGGAGTAGCCACTCTCGACGATGGCGTAGTGGCGGTCGAGCATGGGCTGCGGCCGCCCGGTGAGCTTTTCCGCGATGTGGTAGCTGACGCTGTTCTCCGCGTAGCCGTGGTAGTAGACGATGAGGTTGTGGTTCCAGTCCGGAGGGATGTCGATACGATAAGCCGCCCCGTCGATGAGGCCTACCTCGGTGGTGCCCTGCGGGCCCTTCAGCGTCTCCGGGGCGACTGGCTTCTGCGCGATCCCAACCGCGGCCGAGGCGCAGCAGAGCGCTGCGGCCAGCAGTCGGCAGCAGGAGCCGGGAAGTCGCTTCGGAAGACTGGGCATCGTGGAGTGAGACCGATTTTACCGTGTGGATCGTTGCCCGTCATGTATTGCGAGTGCGGTGCGCGCTACTTCACCTCTGAAAGTACAGCGACGCCGCTGATCGGTAGGGAGACGGACTGCGCCTGACCGCCATTCAGCTCGTCCTTCATCGCACGTGGCAGGGCGACGGTCTGCGGCTTGTCGCTCAGGTTGATGAGGATGTGCACGGATGTGTGGTCACTGTAGCGGGTGGAGGCCTCGACGCCTTCGGGCACTGCGATCTCTGCAGGTGTAGCGTGCGCCTGGGCAAGCAGGGCATCGACCAGCGACGCCGTGGTCTTTGCATCGAGCACCGCGCCGATGTAGGTGATGCTGCCTGCGCCGACCTTGTTCTGAATCACCGCAGGATGCCCCGTGAGCCAGCCGTTGCCTTCGCCGTAATGAAGGAGAACCTCCGCCTTCGGCGAAGAGGTCGAGAGTTGCTCGGCCCAGATCGTGGCCTCGGCTCCCGGTGCAGCGGTCGCGCCCTCGATCGCCACCGGCTTATCCAGCGCGTAGAACTGCTCCACGCGGCCGCCGAGCATGGAGACGAACGGTCCCGGCTGACGCGCGGGCCACAGCGAGTTGTCCTCATCCTTCATCGCCGAGCGGGCCGTGAGCACGAGATTGCCACCGGCCTTGACGTACGCCATCAGGTGATCGGCCTGCTTCTGCGTCACGAGGTTGAAGGCCGGCGCAATGACCAGCTTGTACTGCGAGAGATCAGCATCGGGCGAAAGCACGTCGACCGACTGCGTGGCTCGGCGCAGCGGAGCGTAGTAGCGGGCGATCTCTTCGACGGAGTCGAACTTGTTGGTGTGCTTCTGCCACTCGATGGCCCAGCGGCTCTCGTAGCTGTAGAGCATGGCCACGTCGGCGTGCGGCGTGGTGCCTGCGAGGACAGGTGCGAGGCGATCCAGCTCCTCGCCGGTGCGCTTGATCTCGTCGTAGACAGGGACGGGCGTGCCGTCTGCGCCGACCAGCACGCCGTGGTACTGCTCCTGCCCGTTGAGGGCCGAGCGCCACTGCCAGAAGCTCACCGCGTCTGCGCCGTGGGCGATGTCGTGCCAGATCAGCGCACGCTCGTCGCCGGGCTTCAGCGCGATGTTGACCGGGTACCAGTTCACGAAGCCCGGCTGTGTCTCCATCACCCAGAAGTTCTTGCGCTTGAAGCCGCGCGCCATGTCGTGCGCGAAGCCATTCCTTACCTGGTCGATCTTCCCATCGCCCATGTAGTCATCCCATGCCGCGATGTCGAGGATGTCCTCGGTCACGTAGTGGTCGTACTGATCGAAGTAACCCATGGTGTTGGTGGTGATCCACTGGCGCTTGTCGGCCAGCGGGCGGATGGCGTCGATCTGGTTCTTCAGGTAGCTGCGCCAGGTGTCGGAGACGAAGAGCCGCCAGTTGAGCATCAGGCCGGGGTTTCCGGCGTCCACGCCGTTGTGCTTCGGCAGCGGAATCTGCGACCAGTCCTGGAAGGTCTCCGACCAGTAGGAGGTCGTCCAGCGCGTGTTGAGGTTGTCGAGCGTGCCGTACTTCTTCTTCAGCCATTGCTGGAACTGCTTCTGCGTGCCTTCATCGAAGCTGTCCGCTGCAAGCTCGTTATCGATCTGCCAGCCGATGACGTAGGGATTGTGGCCGAGCTTCTCGGCCATCTTCTGCGCGATCTCATGCGCGAAGACGCGATACTTCGGGTCGTCGAAGCTGAACTGCTGGCGTCCACCGTGCTCGTCACGCTTGCCATTGGCGTCCACGCGCAGGGTCTGGGGATACTTCTGCGTGAGCCATGCGGGCGGCGCCGCGGTGGGTGTGCCGAGGACTGTGTAGATGCCGTGCTTGCCGGCCATATTCACGGCGCGCTCCAGCCAGTCGAGCTTGTAGACGCCCTCGCTGGGCTCCATGCTGCTCCAGGCAAACTCCGCAATGCGGACCACCTGGATGTGGGCCTGCTGCATGAGGGTGAGGTCGGCCTCCCAGCGCGACTCGGGCCACTGTTCGGGGTACCAGGCATCGCCCAGCATCAGCGGCGGCGGAGGTGGTGCGGCGGCAGTGCGCTGGGCGCGGGAGATTGGCGTCACGCCGCCGGCGAGCGCGGCTGACGTGGCTAGCAGGATGCCGGTGCGGAGACTGGCGCGCAGAAGGAGGGCAGGCTTGGTTGGACGCATGGCCACTTCAGTAGATGGTGCGGGAACGTAGCTGTCAACGCTTACTGCAGCGAAGGAGAATCCTGTGGGGCCGGCGTTTCATACGAACCCAGCTGTGCAGGGACGGCTTCGGGAAGAGAACCTGTGAGGGCCGCAAATGCCATCCGGTTCCGGCCCTCGTTCTTGGCGCGATAGAGGGCTTTGTCGGCTCGTTCGAGCAGGCTGTGCGCTGAGTCAGAGGCTCCATTCCGCCAGGTCACGCCGATGGAACAGGTCACGGTCAGCGTGAGGATGCCGACCTCGATCGGCTGGCAGAGAGCGGTATGGAGCTCTCTGAGGCGCTCGTTGGAGTCGGTCTCTCGGAGTCCAGGCAGCAGCACCAGCATCTCTTCTCCGCCGTAGCGACCCGCCGCGTCATAGGAACGCGCGAGTTCCCGCATGCGACGAGCGTATTCCTTCAGGACTGCGTCGCCCGTTGTGTGGCCCCACGTGTCGTTGATGCGCTTGAAGTGATCGATGTCCAGCAGCACGAGAGCGAGCGGAGACTCGTCACGAGTGCTGCGCTGGAGCTCCTCCTCGAGCTTCGCGATGATGGCTCCGCGATTGAGCAGGCCGGTCAGGGAGTCGTGCATCGCCAGCACCTGCAACTCGTTGCGCGCTTTCACCAGTTCCTGGGTCTCGCGCTGGAGCTCGGCTGTGCGTTTGGCAACCAGGTCTTCGAGCAGGCGCTGCCGCCGGACCAGCATGCGCACGCTCCATCGCCAGACACTGAGTCCGAGAAGGAGTGCAGAGAGCAGTTCCAGCAGATAGACGCTCCGGGTCTGCCACCAGGGCGGAAGCACATGGAACCGCAGCACAACGGGCTGGGAGGTGCGTCCATCGCCTTCATCCATCGCCTTGATCTCCAGGAGATACGATCCCGGTGGCATCGGAGGATAGCGGATGTCGGGCTCCGTGGAATCCTGCCAGTCCTCCTCCAGTCCCACCATGCGATAACGGAAGTGGATGGTGGCTTCGCGGCGAAAATCGAAGTGCATCATATGTGCGGTCAGGGCCTGATGCCGAAAGGGGATCTCATTGTCAATCCTGAGGTCCAGGACATGGTCACCCCATCTCGCCGTGTCGATGGCTGCCGTGAGGGGAGGAGCGCTGAAGAGCGTCTCCGGGTTCGGCAGTCGCGCCGCGCCTCCGCTGGTGCCGATCCACACGGAGCCGTCGTGGTCGTCATAGAAGCCACTGCTGTTGATGTCGTTCCAGACCAGACCGTCGTCCACGGTGACATGGATCCAGCGTTTGCCGTCTGACACCCATATGCCCTGGCCTGTCCCCACCCATATCCAGCCGCGATGGTCGGAGGCGATCAGGTAGACCGAGAGGTCCTCGGAGGTGGCCCACGGCGCAGACTCGATGAGCTCCGCGTGATCGCCCACGACCCGCAGGTGAGCGAGCGAAGGCTTCGCACCCGAGAGCCAGAGGCTCCCGTCCTTTCCCAGCGTGATCTGGGAGGAGAGCACCGGCTGAAAACCGGCGGGGAGACGGATCTGGCTCCAGTGGCCGTCAACGAAGTGCGAGAGTCCCTTCTCACCAATGAACCAGAGGCCGCCGTGGGCATCTTCGACGCCTTCGTAAAGATGCCCTTGAAGTGACGGCACGGCCGCGACCCGTTGCGGCTTGCGTTGGGGGGAGTTCCAGTCGACTACGTACAGTCCCGGTATGGAGCAGATCCACATGCGGCCCGAGTGGCTGAAGAGGAGCTGAAAGATTCCGCTGAGTTGTGCCACGGGTCGCGTCCGATGCGTGTCCGGGTCGAAGTCAACCACGCTGCCGTCATCGCTGCCCGCCCAAATGTGGCCGTCGGGCGTCTCCGCCAGCGTCTGAACGCGGCGCATTGCCCGCCCCGTTGTGCTGGTGGCGGGCGAAGGCGCATGGGCGCCGGGGCGGAACTCGTCGAGGCCCCCTTCGGTGGCTACCCACATCCTTTCCCGTCGGTCCCGAAGGAAGTTCCACACCACGTCTGAACTGAGTCCCGTGGCGGAGGTCCAATTCTCGAAGCTGTCGTATCCGCGCCACCGCGCCAGGCCGTGACCGCTGAGTCCCAACCAGAGCGATCCCTGATGGTCGAACGAAAGAGCGTCGATCTCATTGGGGGGAATTCCGGAGGACCGGTCGAAGACGCGCCATCTGTCCTGCTCGAACCGCGCGAGCCCTTTGGATAAGTTGATCAGGACGCGTCCCTGGGGATCCTCCGCGACGTCCATCCCTCGCACGGTGAGTGACTCGCCGGTGAGAGCGCCGCTTAGCGAGTGAAAGCGTTCCGCGTCGCGATCGAGCCTGTAGATGGAATGCTCGCTGCGCACCCAGAGCCTGCCGCGGCTATCGAGTAAGGCAGATCTCCACGACTCAGCAGGAAGGCCCTGTGGCGTGCCGTAAAGCTTCAGGGAGCGTCCGTCATAGCGGCAGACCTGGCTGTCACAGCCGAGCCACAGGGTGTCATCCGGGGCCGCGTAGACAAAGGAGACGTTGTTGAGTCCGGGGTGCTGGGCCCGAAGCGTGTCCCCAAAGAGTTCTTGCACCGTCCACTGTCCGGTCGATGCGCGCTCGGCGAGATAGAGCTGATGACGGCTTACGAAGTAGATTCGCCCATCCCTCGTACGGCTGGCTGCGAGAGAAGCGAAGAGGTCGAACTCGAATCCTTCCGGTGGCGAGGTCACCGCGTGCATCCCGCCAGCATCCAGAAGATAGAGCGAGTGGATCGTGGCGAACCAGGCTTCGCCACTCCGGCCCTCGGTGCCTCCCGCTACGTAGGAGTCTCCCGGAACGGTCAGCGGAACGCGATGGACGCGTGATCCGGCGTAACGGTACAGACCGCCATCCGTGCACGTGTAGAGCGGCCCCGCGGTGACCTGCACGATGCAGTGAACGCCCAGGTCATTGAGCCCGTCCGACGCGTCGTAGTGGCGGAAGGAGTATTCCTGTCCCTCCAGGACCACGAGCGGACGAGCCAGCAGAACCAAACAGAAGATTCTTAGGAGCGCTCTGGTGGCTGGGCGGAGCATAGCAACTCTTAATCGGCATCTCAGACGGAGTTTTCGGGGATATGCGGCCTATTCCCGGGGGATTGGCAGCCGTGTGTCCCGGTTCGGGACTTGCCGCCAACGCCACCGCTGCTGTTGCGAGCCGTCGCTCGGTGTCTGCCATCACAGCTTCCTGCGGCCTCGCCAATGACACTGACCTCGCGGCGCAATCTGCCGTTTGGAGGAAACCCCGTGGGCGCTGAATCACCCCAGGTCATGGATGGAAATGACGCCGCAGCGTCGGTCGCGTACCGGCTGTCTGAGGTCATCGCGATCTATCCAATCACACCGTCGTCCTCGATGGCGGAGGCTGCCGATCAGTGGCACACGGATGGCCGCAGGAACATCTGGGGTGGTCTACCCATCGTGGAAGAGATGCAGAGCGAAGGTGGAGCTGCGGGCGCGCTGCATGGAGCGTTGCAGGCAGGGGCCTTTGGCACCACGTTCACGGCTTCGCAGGGCCTGCTGCTGATGATCCCGAACATGTTCAAGATCGCCGGCGAGCTGACGCCGACGACGATGCATGTGACTGCCCGCACGCTCGCCACGCATGCGCTGTCCATCTTCGGCGATCACTCCGACGTGATGGCCTGCCGCTCGACCGGCTGGGCGATGCTGTGCTCGAACTCCGTGCAGGAGGCGGGCGACATGGCGCTGATTGCGCAGATCGCCACGCTGGAGTCGCGCGTACCGTTCATGCACTTCTTCGATGGCTTCCGCACCTCGCATGAGATCAACAAGGCGTATCCCATCTCCGATGAGACGATCCGCGCGCTGCTGGACGACAAGTACATCATCGAGTACCGCAAGCAGGCGCTGAGCCCGGACCGTCCGCGCATTCGCGGCACGGCGCAGAACCCGGATGTCTTCTTCCAGGCGCGTGAGGCGGCGAATCCGTATTACAAGGCGGCGCCGGGAATCGTGCAGTCGGTGATGGATCGCTTCGCTGCGTTGACCGGGCGCGCGTATCACCTGTTCGACTACTACGGTGCGCCGGACGCCGAGCGCGTGATCATCGTGATGGGTTCTGCGGCAGAGGCCGTGGAAGAGGCCGTCGACGCCCTGCGGCGAAATGGCGAGCGAGTCGGCGTGTTGAAGGTGCGGTTGTATCGGCCCTTCGATGCCAGCGCCTTCCTCAAGGCGTTGCCGGAGACGGTGCGCTCGATTGCCGTGCTTGACCGAACAAAGGAGCCCGGCGGCGCGGGCGAGCCGCTGTATCAGGACATCGTCACGGTGCTCGCCGAGCATCACGACAAGCTTTCGTTCGTGGTCAAGCCCCAGGTCATCGGTGGACGCTACGGCCTCTCCTCCAAGGAGTTCACGCCCGCGATGGTGAAGGGTATCTACGACGAACTCACGAAGGCCGATCCGAAGAACCACTTCACCATCGGCATTGACGACGACGTCACGAACCTGAGCCTCGACTACGACCCCAGCTTCTCGACTGAAGATCCGGAGACGGTGCGCGCTCTCTTCTTCGGCCTCGGTTCGGATGGCACCGTCGGCGCGAACAAGAACTCCATCAAGATCATCGGCAACGAGACCGACCACTACGCGCAGGGCTACTTTGTGTACGACTCGAAGAAGTCCGGCTCGATGACGACCTCGCATCTCCGCTTCGGCCCGAACCCCATCCGCTCGACGTACCTGATCTCGCAGGCGAACTTCCTTGCGTGCCACGAGTTCACCTTCCTGGAGCGGCTGAACGTGCTGGAAGCAGCGATGCCCGGAGCGGTCTTCCTGCTGAACTCGCCGTACTCCGCGGAAGAGGTGTGGGACAAGCTGCCGCGCACCTTGCAGCAGGAGATCGTGCGCAAGCAGATCGAGTTCTACGTCATCGATGGTTCGAAGGTCGCGCGCGATGCGGGCATGGGCTCGCGCATCAACACCATCATGCAGACATGCTTCTTCGCTATCAGCGGCGTGCTGCCGCGTGAGGAGGCGATCGCGCAGATCAAGAAGTCCATCCGCAAGACCTACGGCAAGCGCGGCGAGGCTGTGGTCGAGAAGAACTTCGCTGCCGTTGATGCAGCGCTGGCCCATCTCGAAAAGGTGAAGATTCCTTCAGCGGCAAGTTCCGAGCTGGAGCTTGCGGCGTCGCTCTCGGGCAATCCGCCGGAGTTCGTCGGCCATGTGCTCGGCGAGATCGCCGCAGGTCGCGGCGATGCGTTGCCGGTGAGCGCGTTCCCGGCAGGTGGAGCGTTCCCTACGGGGACCTCGCAGTATGAGAAGCGCAACATCGCGCAGTTCATCCCCGTGTGGGATGAGGAGCTTTGCATCCAGTGCGGCAAGTGCGTGCTGGTGTGCCCGCACGCGGTAATCCGGTCGAAGGTCTACAGCGCGGACCTCGCGGCTGCGGCGCCGGAGACCTTCAAGTCCGCGACGCCGAAGTGGAAGGGCCGCGAGCAGGAGCGGTACACGCTGCAGGTTGCGCCGGAAGATTGCACGGGTTGCAGTGTGTGCGTGGAGATCTGCCCGGTGAAGAGCAAGACCAATCCCGAGCACAAGGCGATCAACATGCAGCCGCAGGCGCCGCTGCGTGTGCCGGAGCGCGAGAACTGGAACTACTTCCTGTCGATTCAGGAGAGCGATCGGAGCAAGCTTTCACATGGTCAGGTAAAGGACCTGCAGCTGCTGCAGCCGTTGTTTGAGTTCTCAGGTGCGTGCCCGGGCTGCGGCGAGACGGCGTACATCAAGATGCTGACGCAGATGTTTGGCGACCGGCTGTATATTGCGAACGCGACGGGGTGCTCGTCGATCTATGGCGGCAGTCTTCCGGCGACGCCTTATAGCCAGAACGCTGCAGGCCGTGGGCCGACGTGGGCGAACTCACTGTTCGAGGACAATGCGGAGTTCGGCTTTGGCATGAGGACCGCGCTCGACCAGCAGAAGGACTTTGCCGGTATGCTGCTGAAGCGGCTGGAAGAGCCCGTGGGCACGGTGCTGGTGAACGAGATCCTGAACGCGCCGGAGGGCACGGAAGAGGAGATCAACGCACAGCGCAAGCGCGTGGAGCTGCTGCGCGACCGCATCGCTGCTGTTGATTCCAGCGACGCGCGCAACCTGCTCGCGGTGGTGGACTCACTGGTGCGCAAGAGTGTGTGGATCCTGGGCGGCGATGGCTGGGCGTATGACATCGGCTTCGGCGGCCTCGACCATGTGCTGGGATCGGGCAAGAACGTGAACGTGCTGGTGATGGATACCGAGGTCTACTCGAACACGGGCGGGCAGGCTTCGAAGTCGACCCCGCGCGGCGCGGTGGCGAAGTTTGCCACGGCGGGCAAGACGATGAACAAGAAGGACCTCGCAATGGAGTCCGTGAGCTACGGCTATGTGTACGTGGCGCGCGTCGCGCTGGGTGGCAATGACAGTCACGTGGCGAAGGCCTTCCAGGAGGCCGAGGCCCACGACGGGCCGTCGCTGATCATCGCGTATGCAAGCTGCATCGCGCATGGCTATGACCTGGTGCATTCGCTCGACCAGCAGAAGCTGGCGGTGCAGTCTGGATACTGGCCGCTGATGCGCTACAACCCGAAGCTGCGCGAGGAAGGGAAGAACCCGTTCCAGCTGGATTCGCGGGCGCCGACGATCCGGCTGAAGGACTATGCCTATCGCGAGGCGCGGTACTCCATGCTGGCGCGGAGCAATCCGGAGATGGCTGCGAAGCTTCTGGAGGAGGCGCAGGACGACGTCGAGCGCCAGTGGCGCGTATATTCAGCGCGTGCTGGCATGCCGGGCCGTTCGGAGTCACCGCATATTGCGCCTGAAGAAGCGCCTGCGGAGCCTGTCAAGGCAAAGGTGTAGGTCGCAGCCGAATGGAAGTGCTGCCTGAAGCAATGAAATGGCGCGGGGACATGCGAGCTGATTCGCATGTCCCCGCGCCACGTCTGTGATGGGTTATAGCGGCTCTCCGTTCACGGGCTTGGGCGTAATGGCCTCGTGCTCGTCTTCCGATTCGGTGCTGCCCTGCTTCAACGACGGATCAGTCGGCTCAGTAGGCGCTGCGCTCTCCGGTTCGAAGACGAGGGAGAACGCTGGCATATCGAGTGATGTTTCAGCAACTGCAGCAGCAGACTCAAGAGCGGGCCCTGGGGCTGGTTCGTCCATGCCTGTGTGGAGGACAGGTTCGTAACCTGGCTCTTCTACGTAGGGTTCCGCGACGGCCGGCTCCGCGACGTCAGGCTCCGGCACAAAAGCCGGCACCGGTGGAGCGGGTTCGGGAGCCAACTCGAGGGCGTGTTCGATGGCCGGCTCGAAGTCATGGGTGACCGTCGGCTCAACCACGTTACCCTGCGGCGCAAACGCCGGCTCCTCTTCGAGGCCAAGGTATCGCACCAGGATGCAGGTGATGTTGTCGGCTCCGCCCATGGAGCGAGCCGTATCGATCAGGCGCTGGCAGGAAGCCTCGAGGCTGTCATTGCCGATGAGTTCGGTGAGGTGCTCCTTGTCGACGTAGCGGGTGAGGCCGTCGCTGGCGAGCAGGATCATGTCCCCGGGCGTCAGGTCACCGCCGAAGAAGTCCGGCTCAACGGTCGCAGCGGCGCCGATGGCCCGGGTGATGACCGTCTCCATCCCTTTGAGGTCGACGGTGTGGCGGTCGGCTTCGGAGACGGTGCCCATGCGGATCAGCTCATTGATGTAGGAGTGGTCCTGGGTGATCTGCAGGATCTTCCCGGCCTTGATGCGATAGGCGCGGCTGTCACCCACGTTGCCGACGAGCAGTCGGTTGTCGCGAACCACCAGGACGACCGTGGTGGTCCCCATGCCCTTGTGCTCGGGGAGCTGTCCGGCGGCCCATACGGCGTCGTTCGCGGCCCGAATCGCAGTGAACAGCCTGACGTCGACCGCCGTCGGCTCCGGCTGCGCGGCGAAGACCTCAATGAGGGTGCGGCATGCGATCGCGCTCGCGACTTCGCCCGCTGCCATGCCGCCCATACCGTCGCAGACGACATAGAGCTGGTTGGCGGGATCGTAGCCAAAATTATCTTCGTTGTTGGTGCGGACGCAGCCCATGTCACTAAGCGCCGCCACCTCAATCTTCGCTGGCAATGTCAGACGCCTCCAAAATCCTGAGCTTGAGTCCTGCAAAAGGGATGTTCCAGAAGCCTCTGCGGTTGTTTCACCTTTGGCAATGGCATTACTGGTTCACCTTGGTCGTGCAATGCATCTGCCGCATAAACGCAGGGTTGAGCAACGGAGCGCCGGGGCCCGAAGCGTCAAGCTTATAGTCATACGGCGTTCCGGTTGAGTGACCGTTGATGGATTCCTGGAAGATGAGTTCCAACTGGGACTGCGTCGGATGCTTCGCCTCATACGCGAAGTGGAAGACCGACCAATTTCCCGGGTAGGTATGGGACTGGCCCTGTGGCCCGCTGATCTTCGTCGTCGAACCGGCTGACGAGACCCACGTGAAGGATTTCTGCCCCGGACCACTCAGGGCCGTGCCGTTGATCTCGATGACAGCGGGCGGTTGACCTGCGGCTGGCGGCTCCTCGGTGAGGCTGAAGACCAGCTGCGGCGTCGCCCCCGTGGCGAAGAGAGCGGTCGAAAGCTGCTGCGCGTGGTTCATGAAGGTGACGAAGGCGGGGTTTAGGTTAGCGGTCGGATTCGCCGTGAACTGGCTGCCGATCAGGGTCAGGTTCGCGCTTTGGGTCTGGGCGTACTGTGCGAAGGCGCCGGAGCCGGGCTGGAAGATCCTGGCCACCTCGGACGGGTCCGCGTCGTCGTGCGCGTCGGGGTTGAAGGGGAACTTGTTGAGCAGCGGCGCCATCTGAGCGCAGAGCACCTTCGCTCCGCCGCCAGCAGCTGCGTCCTTCAACCCCTTTGCCGCTGCCAGGGCGGACTTGATGGGCGCCTGGAGCAGGGCTTCGGAGGTTGAGTCCATCGCTCCGGTCGGGTCGGGCGGGAAGGCGCTGCGGATGGTGTTCACCGCGGCTGAGGCGGCATTTGCAGCCTGGATCACCGGATCGGCCACCGCGGGTGTGATGGGCGTTCCAGCCTCCGGAATCGCGTTGTCGAGCGCTTCGAGCCCACCGGTGTAGGACGGCGGAAGGGCCAGGCTGTTGGGCGCAACGACCATCTGCGGCGCCTGGAAGGGCTTGGAGAAGTCGTCGATGTTGACGGCCGTGTTGTCGGAGATGAGCTTGAAGACCTGCATCATCGGGGAGCCGGAGCCCGCGAGCACGTGCAGCTTCTTCTTGGCCTCGGGCAGGTCTCCGCCGGTGAGCACGTGGGCTGCCTTGAGGTAGCTTCGCCAGGCATTGAGGAAGTCATTGAGGTACTTTGGCGCCAGCTGCGCGCGCAGCGATGGGATATCGACTGTATTGGCTGCGCGGAAGCCGAGCACCCACTCCTCGCCGCTGGCGTAGGGTTCGGGGTGCTGGATGGCGTCCTGCATGAAGGTAAAGCCGCCCTTGGTGAAGGCGCCTTCCACGTCATAGCTGTCGCTCACGTACGCGACGTAGGCAGGGAACTGGCGGTTGAAGTTGACGCCCGGGAACTTGCGATCCGCAGCGGCCTTCATGCTCTGGTAGACCTGATCGCTGCCATCGGCGCCGCGCAGGAAGTTGCGGGCCTGGGTGACGGCGGACATGTGTGGTTCACCACCGAGGGTGGCCATGCAGGATTTGGGCTGCGGAAGAAGCGCAGCGTAGGTCTGGAACTGCGTGCGGGCGAGGTCGGTCTGCTCCTGCGAGACGCTGCGCGCGCCCACCCAGGCATGGACGAAGTCGTCGGCGACGTCGGGCGTTGCCTTCTCGGGATTCGACGTCGAGATGAGATAGGCCCGCAGTGGACGGTAGGTGTCCGAGTAGGCACTGTTCTTGTCCCAGGCCGCAGGCAGCGCGCTCATCTGCGCGAGGATATTGGCCTGGGCCGGTTCCAGCAGCATGGCGCGGAGGCGCGCACCGTAAAGCGTGCATGCCTTCTCATAGAGCGGCTCGCTGCCGTAGAGACCGAAGCGATAGGCCAGCGGAGCTCCGTGGGAGTGGTAGTCGTCGATCTGCATGAAGACCTTGCGCAGCGCTTCGAGATGCTGCAGGTCGGCCACCGACGCGCCCTCGTGCTGGCCTGTCGGAGCAACCGCTGCGGCGGAGGCCTCCTTGAGTTTGTCATCCAGGCCCGAGTTATTGAGCCAGGACAAAGTCAGGGCAACGAAATAGAGGAAGAAGAATGCCGCGACGGTCCCGATGAGAACCCGCTTGACGACGTTGACCTTGGTGCTGGCGCGGCTCGTGTCGAGCGCAGTGCGATCGCTGAGGATGACACGCGGCAGCAGGTGCGGCAGGAAGACCCACTGCGGCACGCGGCGGGTGACTCGCTGCACGGGTGTGGGGATTGCGGGGATCTGTGCTGCGTTGAAGCTGAAGACCCGCGTCGCGCCGGGATCGACCGCGGCAGCGGGCGCAGCGGCCTGGCTGACGGGACCCGAGTCTTCGATGACGCGGGGACGCACGCCGGAGAAGTAAAAGCCACGGAGGAACGGGTTTACGCCAAGCTGGCTGGGACGGCCCACCTCGACCAGGAAGTCGACGATGGGGCCGCGCAGCTTGCGCAGCTCGCGGGGGAACTCGTAGGCCTTGGCGGTTTGCTCGGGTGCACTGCCGCGGCCGAGAACCTCGAGGCGGAACTCGCCGAGGGAGTAGACGAGCTCATCGAAGCGAGAGGTGGTCTGCGCTGCCGCGCGCTCGCCGTAGAGGCCCGCATCGGCATCCACACGCGCGAGCATTGCGCCAAGCGGCTGGCGAACCTCTTCTTCGGTCAGGTTGGTCGCGTAGTCGGCGAACGAACCTACGGTATCGAGCTTGGTGAAGAGAACGTAGACGGGCAGCGAGATGCCGAGCGTCTGTGAGACCTTGCGAAGGCTCTCGCGGAGCTTCTGTCCCAGCACGCGGGCGGCATCCGGCGATTGTCCCGGTGCAAGATGCTCGAGGCTTACGCAGAGCAGCACGGCACGTGTGGGCTGCAGGCCACCCTTCGCGAGGGCGGCGCCGTACTTGTTGGGCTGCGTCAGGCGGACGAGCCTTGCCCAGAGGCTGGGCTGGTCCAGCAGTGCGCCGCCGGCATCGACGATGATGCCATGGCCGGTGTACCAGATGTTCGCCAGCGGTGTGGGCGCGATCTGGCCATCGCGATACACCTCGCCCGCGAGCAGTTCGGGGTCGAGGCCGGACTGCACGAGCGTGTGCGTCTTGGCAGAGTTGGAGTCGCCGACAAGGTAGACGAGGGGAAGGCCGCTGAGCGACTTTCCGGTCGACGAGCCCTTGAGCTTATGCTCTGCAGCCTTGACCAGCGAATCGAGGCTGGAGGATTCGGCTGCGGTCAGATCGGAGGGAAGAGCGTCGCCTTCCATCTTCTTCTGGTAGATCACAATCGCCACCAGCGCAGCGATGCCGACGACGGACATCACCCCGACGAAGATGCCGAAGCGCATGCCTTCCAGGTGGGCAGCGAACGCAAACAGGACGATCAGCACCAGATAAACGAGGAGGCAGGGAATTCCGATCAGCAGGGCCTTCTTCATTACGCCCGTCCCTTCAGGCCGGAAGCCAGTGCTGCAACGGTGCGTTGCTGAAACGGCAGTGTGATGTGAAGCATCGTCACGTGAGCCAGGGTTGTATCGAGGATGAGTTTGTAACAGGCCAGGGCTACAAGTGCCAACACCGCAGTTGCGGCAGTGATCACGAACAGCCTCCGGATCCAGGGATCCTTCTGCGAGACGGTGGGGACCTCAGGTGCTGGCGGAACGCGGCACAGGACCTCCGGCCCACGAATGCGCGCGATCTTCTCGCGGATCGCCCGCAGGATGTTCTGGATCTCGCCGCGGTCGTTGAAGGCGTAGCGACCGCGATAGCCGAGGAGGATGCAGATGGCGTGCAGCTCGAGCACGTCCGCGGTCTCGTTCGAGTCAGGGCCGTGCAGCAGCTCTTCGATGTGGCGGAAGAAGTACTCGCCGGCGAACTGGCTGCCGAACATCTCCTCCTGCACGGTGCGTTGCGACCAGGTGCTGAAGGTGGGGTCACCGGAGTTGAGGACGCTTTCATCCAGGAAGCCGACGATGGCGTAGAGCGCCATCTTGGAGGCCGGGTCGGAGTAGCCCTGGGCCCGCGCGTTGGTCGTTGCGGTGGAGATCATCTGCCGCACGTTGTTGCGGAAGGCAGCGACGTCGGCCACTCGTTGCGTGCGGAAGCGCACGCGCAGAATCACGGTGATGACATCCTGAAATTCGAAGGCAAGGCTGTTGGTCGGGAACTTCCGCGGTGATTCGGTAGCACTCATGCTATGCCTCGGTGATGATGGTGACCTCAAATACAGCTGCGCCAAGCTCGTTCGGCAGATAGACGCCGACCTGCCTGGTTGCGAGGATGTGCTGCCAGCATGGCCCGGCGCTGGCAATGCTGAAGTAATGCATGTCCGCCTGCGCGCTGATGGCCGAGGGCGGAACAGGAACATGACTCAATTCAAGGCCCGGCAATGCGCGTTGCACCAGCTTCACCACGCCCTCCGCCGAGCAGATCTTGAGCGAGGACGGAACCTGCCGGATCAACGTTGATTCGGAGAGATTGGAGCGAATCCCGAGGATCCAGCGCGATCGGCGGAAGCTTCGCTCGTCAAGTACCGGCGCGGTAAAGATAGCAGGCTCGGTCTGCGTGAAGTTCAACGTGACCGTATTCGACGGTACGACGACCTCAAGATTGCGGTAGATCAGCCTCTCCAGCCGCGAAAAGACCGCGTTGAGTTGCAGATGGTCGTATGCAGGAATTTCCGAGGGATCTGCGTCGAGTGCAAACGTGCACAGCGAACCGGCGAGGCTCGATAGAGCCAGATAGAGCTCTTCGGGATGCCCGTCCCGCGCACTTAGCTGGTTCCGCAAAGGCGGAATCGCGGTGCACAGAGAGTGCAGAAACCAGTAACTCGCCACGTCGAGCGCTGACGAGCCTATCTCGAAGCTGCCGGTGCGCTTCTGTCCGGAGCGCGTGATCAGGATTTTGGCTTCGATCGCCTCGATCATGTGCTGCACGCGAACCAGCAGATCTTCTACCGCACCGATACGGAGCAGCGGAGGGTAGAAGGTGGGATCGATCGCAAATCCGCCCTTGCCATCGCGGACCACACGCGCGATGGGAATCGAGATCAGGCTCTTGTCGATCTGGGAGGCTCCCAGCAGCAGCAGATTCTTGCGCGACAGCGTGATCCGATACTCTTCGGTGCTGATCGTCTCATCGCGAACTACCTTCTCCACCACCCCGAAGCGAGTGCGCTTGGTGTCAGACAGATCCGTCGTCATCTGCTGGTCGACACGCTGCGGTACAGCGATATGAAGGATCATGTCGCTGTCGATGGGAGTAAAGATCTCGTGAAGATTCAGCGGCTGCGGACGAAGGTCGCTATCTGGAATATCGAAGATAAGGCCATCGGGAAAGATGCCCGAACCGAAGCTCAGGACCGCGCTGCCATTGCGGATCAGATCCGTATCCAGGCCAAAACTCAACAGGCCCCACGGATGATTGTGGAGCTGTCCGTTGAGAAACCAGAGCAGGTCTTCGAAGTAGCGGCTTTGAAGTTGGAAGTGCTGCGGCGTGAGGTGCATGCCTTCCGACCACACGACGCGAGACAAGCATTTCATGAATGCAACCTATCCGTGGAATGCCAAAGCCGTGCTCGTGGATGAAGTCGGATCGAAAACATTCCGCGGTTGCAGGGCGCAGTGTTGATGCACAGCGATATTATGCTGTAACGGTGCGACGCCCCAAGCAGATTCGTCGAGGAAGTTAGGGCTATGCTAGGAACTACTCTCCTGAGTGTCAATTCATTTCCCCGATACAGGAGCGATCCTGCAGAAGTCCACCGCGCGAGGTAGCTGGAGATGAAGGACAGCAGCATGGAGGAACGGCCAGATCAGCATGGAGCGGGCTCTCCGTCCTCGGGCGTGACGGACCTGTTCCGCGTCATGAGCGAAGAGAAGCCGCCCGCAGATCCATTTGCCGCGGAAGCCTTCAGTCCTGGAGCAGGTTCAGCCCCCGCTCCGGCGCCAACGCCCGACCCGAACCAGTTCCAGAACTTCACGCAACTGTTAAGGACCATCGAGAGCAAGAGTCCATCGACTCCGCCAGCGCCTGTCTTCGCGCAGCCTTCCGCTGCAACTCCTGTACCTCCGCCGCCTATGGCTTCAGCTGCTCCGGTCGCCTCATCCACACCGGCAGCCGATTCCTTCACGCAGCTGCTCCGCACGATCAATACGCCGGCGGCTCCTGCCGCTCCGCCCATCGCTATAGAGCCCGCGATCGCGCCGCCCGTGGCACAGAGCCAGCCTGCTACGGCGTATCCTCCGGCTCCGCCTGCAGCTCCGGCTCCCGCAGCTCCATCGCCCGGTGGGTACCAGGGATTCACGCAGTTACTCCGCACCCTGGATAGCCCGGCGCCCGCAGCCGCTACACCGGCAGCGCCTGTACCGGTAGTCCCTGCGGCTCCAGCCTTCGTGCCCGCGCCTCCTCCTTACAGCGGTGCACCGGTGGTGCCGGCGGTTCCATTTGCTACCGAACCGCCTCCTCCGGCTGCTAAGGCCGAAGCCCTGGGCTTTACGCAATTGCTGCGGACCCTCGATTCTGCGCCGAAGTCGTCTACCGGCGCGTTCAAGGCGACCGCCCCGATCGAACCTTCGCAATCAAGCAGCGTCAATGCGAGCAGCATGACGCAGCTGCTGGGAGCGCTCGACAAGGCTGTCGCCCCTCCAGCCGTGCGTCCGCTCCCGGTCACGGGTTCGCATCCTCTGGTCGCGCAGGAGCCAGTTGCGGCTGCGCCAGTCCCTCCACCAGCGCCTATGCCTGCGCCGCCAGCATTCACCCCGGCAGCTTCCATTCCAGCCGCACCGTTGGCATCACCACCTCCAGCTGCCGCACCTCCGAGTACGCCTGCCAGCTCCAGCTTTACGCAGCTCTTCAATGCAGGGGATTTTGCCGCACCCTCGGCCCGCGCCAGTAGTCAGGCCGACGCGTTTCCTCCCATTGCTCCAGCAGCGCCGTCAGGGGCAGCGTTTCCGGCGCCGGTGCAGCGCGCTGCGCCTGCCGACGATCCGTTCGCATCCAGGCCCGCGTCTTCGCCTGCCGCTGGAAGTCTCACGCAGCTTCTGAACGTGATGGGGCAGCCGGGAAGTGCGCCGTCGCAAGGCTTTCCCGCGCCGGTTTCGAACCCCGCACCTCCGCCCCCGGCATCCACTGGCGGGTCGGGGCTGACGCAGTTGCTCAGCACTCTGGGCTCGCAATCAGCGCCGTCGCAGCCGTCGTACCCGCCGCAGCAGTCATACACGCCAGCTCCAACGCCGTATACGCCGCCTGTCGCATCCTCGAGTGCCTCGCCAACGGGATCGGGAGGCCTGACTCAGATCCTGCGCACGCTTGAGTCAAAGCAGCCGAGTTCTGCGCCTCCTCCTGCACCGGCCGCTCCGGCATACTCCGCACCTCCGGCTCCTATGCCGTCTGCCGCAGCGCCCTCCTGGCCAGGGCCAACTGCGCCGCAATCGCCCGCTGCGCCGACTTCCTCGTCTTTCGCTGCGGATTCGACGTCGGTCTTCCGCGCACCGGCCGGTGGTCCGTCTATGCCTCCTCCTTCCGCACCTCCAGCAGCGGCTGGTCCGAGTGAGTTCACCCAGATCATCAACATGTCGGCCTTGCGTGAGAGCCAGCGCACGGGCAACACGGGACAGACGCCGAGGCCCCCGGCGGCGAGTGCGGCCGGAGGTGCGTCGCCCGTCATGCCTGCGATGCCGACGATGCCCTCCATGCCAACGATGCCTGCTATGCCCACGATGCCTTCGGGCGGTGGTGGTGGCATGCAGATGCCGCAGGCGCCACAGATGCCTCAAGCCCCGCAGATGCCGATGTACCAGATGCCGCAGATGCAGATGCCACAACCACCGGCGCCGCCAACCCCGGCCGCAGCCCCTCCTTCGGCGATGCAGAAGATGCTGCCGATCCTGCTCATCATCGTGATTGTGCTGCTGGTTGCGATCCTGCTCGCGGTGGTTCTGATGGTGAAGAAGTAAGCTCGATTGAGGCTAAGAAACGGAGAAGGCGCGCCACGGCGCGCCTTCTCCGTTTCTGGTGGCAGACTAGTTCGCGCCGGCGCTGGGAAGCAGCACGATCAGCTCCATCTCCGGCCGGAGGAAGTCCTGCGGCGCGTAGACCGCGAAGTTTCTGGCGCGCTGGATCGACTCCCACACAGGACCGCTCTGCTCCATTGCAAAGTATTGATGGCCGACCTTCAGCGCGATTCCGCGCGGAGGGCGTTGCACATGCGAGAGCTTGAGGCCTGGAAGCGCCTGCCGTACGAGGTGCTCGACGTGCGTCGCGGAGCACACCTTCATCAGCTTCGGTACGCGATCGATGATGTCGGGCTCACGCATGTCCGCTGAGACCGCAAGATACAACCGCGTGTTGTGCAGGTACTCATCTTTGTCGATAGAGGTCGCGTAGATGGAGTCGCGCAGAAACTTGAGCTGCAGTGCAACGAAGTTGGTCGGCACCACAGTGTCGAGCAGGCTGCGGATGATCTCGTCGAGCCGTATGAAACCTGGACCAGGTTCCTCGTGCACGTAGACCGGGAAGTCGCGCGGCACGAGCGTGTTCGAGAACGTCGCCAGGGAGCCAGCCAGGTCTGCCATCTGGGTAAACAGCTGCGCCGGCGAAATACGTTCCGACTCCTGCAGGTGCCGGAAGCCGGGGAGATGCGTGTTCACGGTATAGAGCAGCCAGAACTCCGCAATATCGGAGCTGGAGAAGTCAGCCAGCCTCTGATTTTTCTGCCGGCGATTGCCCGACAATCTTGTGCTGCGTGCCACTAGAATCTCGACGAGTCCGCGGAGTATATTCTCCAGCAGATTACTGGCGCGCACATTGATGAGCGTCGGAACGAAGCTGGGATCAAGAGCAAAGCTCCCCGTGTCCGAGCGGAGCACGCGCGCGCAGGGCATGACGACGAATCCGTCCTGCGGCTGACCCTCAGCGATGAGCTTTAGATTTTTCTGCGCGACCCGCACCGGCTTTTCGCGCATATCTCCGCTGTTCTCGTCTCGAAGCATCTGCTGCTGCGCGGAGAAGCGGGTACTGGGCCCAGGAGCCATCGCCACATTAACACCGCCCGGACGATACTCCGGTATCGCGAGATAGAACGTGCAGGACTTCTGGCCGGGCTCAAAGCATTTTGCCAAAGCACGACCGTCGGGAATAGGATCAGCGCCGGGAAATTCAAAGGGAAGCGAATCGCCAAATACACCGCTTGCTTCGGAGAGTGCGAGATTACCTTCGGAGAGCGCCTTGGCATCGACACGCAGCTGGGAGAAACCCCACGCATTTTCAATCAGAGAGTCGAGATAGAAACGCACCGATTCTTCAACAAATCGCTCCTGGGCCTGCAGGTGCTGCGGCGAGAGAAACGTTCCTTTTGACCAGACGACGGGCTGTAACTGTCGCATTAAGCTTCGGCTCCGTGAAGGCAGGACTGGCGGATGCCAGGGAATTCAGCAGGTGGGCCCAATGTACAACACTGCGCGCACCGGGAGGGAGAAGTTCAGTGCGGAAAGACTTGACGCCATCTCTATTTTGCAGCGAGGATCTCTCCGCGGGTATTTCGCAGGACGCGATGGTCGGGCTACGTCAGTGAAGCTGAACTGTGCCACCAGCAATTGCTACATTTATTTCTCTTTACATGTACGAAATCCTGTGTTTCCTTGAGTAAGTATTTTTCCCGCACGTCTATGGCGCGAAGACTTTTGTCTCGTGCTGCCTCTCAACTCCTCCAGGGGGAAGTATGGCCAACACGCAGCATAAGCTGGACCGGGTGCGTTCACCTCGCGTTCAAATTACCTACGACGTAGAAGTGGGCTCCGCCATCGAGATGAAGGAATTGCCCTTCGTGATGGGAGTTCTCGGTGATCTGACAGGACAGCCGGAGAAGCCTCTGGCTGCATTGAAGGATCGTAAGTTCGTCGAGATCAATCCCGACAACTTTGACCAGGTGTTGAAGGGCATGCAGCCTCATCTGGCGTACTCGGTGGCGAACAAACTCAGCGATGATCCGAACGCTGGCCAGGTTAAGGTCGATCTGCGTTTCGAGAGCATGGAAGACTTCTCTCCGGAGAACGTGGCGAAGCAGGTGAAGCCGCTGAAGGATCTTCTGGATCTCCGCACGCGCCTCTCGGATCTGCGCGGTTCGCTGCAGGGCAACGACAAGCTCGACGAGATGTTGTTCGACGCCGTCTCCAACACGGAGTCCCGCAACAAGCTGCGGTCTGAACTTGGAACCACAGGGGAGGATGGCAATGAGTAATACAGCCAGCCCGGCAGCTGCCGCCGCAGTAGCCGCCGAACAGACACAAGAGTCGTCGACCTCGCTGCTTGATTCGATCGTCGCGACGGGCCGCTTTGATCGCGACACTGCATCGCTGGAGCGTGGCAAGAATCTGGTCAAGGAGTTCGTGGCCCAGGTTCTCGATGGCCACATGTCCCTGTCCAAGGATGCCGAAGTCTCCATCACGGCGCGCATTGCTCAGATCGATCGGCTGATTTCCCTGCAGCTGAACGAGGTCATTCATCACCCTGCCTTCCAGAAGCTGGAAGGAACGTGGCGTGGCATCAAGTACCTGATGGACCAGAGCGAAACCAGCGACATGTTGAAGATCAAGGTCCTCAACGTTTCGAAGAAGGAGCTTCTGCGCGACCTGCAGAAGGCGTCGGAGTTCGACCAGAGCGCTCTGTTCAAAAAGGCTTACGAGGAAGAGTTCGGCGTGTTCGGTGGAGCTCCGTTCGCGGCGCTGGTCGGAGACTACGAGTTTGGACGCGGCCCGGAAGATATCGAGCTGCTGGAGAAGGTTGCCCAGGTTGCCTCTGCGGCGCATGCGCCATTCCTCTCGGCTGCTTCGGCGGAGATGATGAACCTGGCGGACTACACCCAGCTGGGTGCGCCTCGCGATATGAGCAAGGTCTTCGACAGCACAGAGTATGCGAAGTGGAAGAGCTTCCGGAATTCGGATGACTCGCGTTACGTGGCTCTTACTCTCCCTCACGTGCTCATGCGTGATCCGTACGGCAAGGCGACGCGTCCCGTGGAAGCTTTCGACTTCGAAGAAGACGTCGACGGCCGCGATCACTCCAAGTACCTGTGGGGAAATGCTGCCTATGCTCTCGGCGCGAAGTTGACCACCTCCTTCGCCAAGTCCGGATGGTGCTCTTCCATTCGTGGCGTGGAAGGTGGCGGTCTGGTTGAGGGTCTTACGGCCCACAACTTCAAGACCGATGACGGTGACATTGCCCTCAAATGCCCGACGGAGGTTTCGATCACCGACCGGCGCGAGAAGGAACTTGCCGACCAGGGCTTTGTTCCTCTGGTGCATTGCAAGGGCACGGACTACGCTGCATTCTTCAGCGTGCAGACCGTGAACCGGCCCAAGGTCTACGACGACGACAAGGCCAATGCCAATGCAAAGCTGTCGGCGCAGTTGCCCTACATCCTGGCGATGAGCCGGTTTGCGCACTATCTCAAGGCGATGATGCGTGACAAGCTTGGCAGCGCGATGAGCCGCAGCCAGGCTGAGGATTACCTGAACACCTGGGTCCGGCAGTATGTGCTGGCCGACGACAATGCGTCGCAGTCCGCGAAGGCGGAGCGTCCGTTGCGCGAGGCTCGCATCGAGGTCATGGAGGTGCCCGGCAACGCCGGTGCCCTGCGTGCTGTGGCCTTCATGCGTCCGCACTTCCAGCTGGATGAACTCACCGTTTCTCTCCGCCTGGTTGCGGAGCTTCCGGCCCCGGCGAAGTAAGTCACGGGTCGGGCCAAGGGAAGCGAAACTCATAACGTGAACCCTGCCCATGCGCAGGCGAAAAAGGAGATGCATCATGGCGGTAGATTTCTTCCTCAAACTGGATGGAATTGATGGCGAGTCGGCGGACGATAAGCACCCGAAAGAGATCACGGTCATGTCCTTTAGCTGGGGCGGATCGCAGGTGACTTCCGTTTCCGGCTCGGGCGGTTCGGGTGCGGGTAAAGTGAGCCTGGCTGACCTCAGCATCATGAAGAACTATGACGCGGCGAGCACCCCGCTGTTCAAGGCGATGTGTCTGGGCACGCATATCAAGACTGGCGTGTTGACCGCGGTCAAGTCCGGCGCCAACGGAGCTCCCTTCCTCCAGGTAAATCTGGGCGAGTTGTTTGTCACCAGCATTCAGATCAGCGGCTCCAGCGAAATCCCGATGGAATCGGTCTCCTTCAGCTACAACACGATCAAGATGCAGTACTGGCAGCAGGACGAGACGGGCAAGCTCGCGGCTAAGTCGCCGGTGACTTACGATCTGAAGGCGAACAAGGTCAGCTAAGAGGTTCATGACTCCACAGGACCTTTACCGTGCTGGGGAGTTAGACCAGGCAATCAAGGCGCTTGGCGAAGAGCTGCGGTCCGCGCCGCTCGACGCCAAGCGCCGTACTTTCCTGTTCGAACTTCTGTGCTTTGCTGGCGAGTACGACCGCGCTGAGAAGCAACTGGCCGTGCTCGAAAGTCAAAACCCCAAGACGCAGATGGCTTACCTGGTGTATCGGAGTGCGCTGCATGCGGAGCGCACGCGCCAGGAGATGTTCCAGACCGGTGTCCTGCCGGCGTCGGTCGCCAAGATCGCCGCCCAGGGTGGAACCTGGAACGATGAGCCATTTGAATCCTTGCAGGACGCCGATGCCCGTATTGGCGACCATCTGGAGGTGTTTATTGCGGGAAGCTACACCTGGATCCCGACGAGTTATGTGCGTCGACTCGAAATCGAGGCTCCCGTAGCGTTGCGCGACCTGATGTGGGCCCGTGCGCGCATCGAAGCAAGCCCTGAGTTTCGGCTTCAGGATCTTGGTGAAATTCTGCTGCCTGTGCTCGCTCCGCTGAGCTGGACCTCAAGTGATAACTCGGTACGCCTGGGACGGACGAGTGTATGGGAAGACCAGCCGGATGGCAGTGAACGCCTCTTTGGGCAGAAGATGCTGCTGGTGGATGGAGAAGAGATTCCGATACTCGAGTTCCGCAGCCTGGTGTGGAATTCGCCCAAGGGGTCCGAGGACGAGTCGGAAGCAAATCCTGTAGGAGAGCCTGAAGATGCCGCTTCGTGATGATCTGCTGACACCGATCTCAGCCGAGGCGCCATCGGGACCGAATCTCCAGTACGACAAGCTCTTCGACCAGATCAAGGAAGCCCGGCAGGAGGATGATGAGTCCCTTGCTGCCGGCGTCTGGGGCAGAGCGCCGAAGAAGGCAGACCGCAACCTTGTCATCAAGCTTGCGGGCGAAGCGCTTGCGACCAAGACGAAGGATATCCGTCTCGCGGGCTGGTACCTGGAATCTCTCCTGCGGAAGGAGGGCTTCCCTATCCTTCAGCCCGGCCTTACGCTCCTGCGCGAACTCCAGCAGACGTTCTGGGACACAGTCCATCCGCAGCTGGATGAAGACGATCAGAGCCCCGATCTTCGTGTCGGCGCGCTGGAGAGTTCAGCGAACCTGATCGCGTTGTCGATGCGCCAGATCCCGGTGGCACGGGGATTCAACTGGCTTCAGTACCAGGATGCGCGCACCATCGGTACGGAGGAGTCCGCGACTTCCGACGAGCGGCGGGAGATGCGCGAAGACGCTATCGCGCGTGGCCGTCCCACCGAAGAAGATCTGATCAAAGCCATCGAGCTGACCCCGAAGGCGTTCTATAAGGACACGGAGGCTTTGCTGGCCACGGCTCTGGAGGAGCTCGACCAGCTGGATATCTTCCACGAAGAGAAGTATCCCGTGGAGCAGCCTTCGTTTGGAAAGCTGAAGGCGGCGATTGAAGATGTGAAGCGCGTGATCGGGTCGTCGCTGGCTGAAAAGCGCAAGACCGATCCCGATCCGACGGACGCTCCAGTGGTGGAAGAGGAGGTTCTCGAGGACGTCGATCCCTGGGCGAACTTCGATTCGACCTCGTCCGGTGCGGCTGGCGGGGAGGAAACCGCACAGGTCGCGCAGGGAGCGCCTGCTGCAAGAGGGCCACGAGGTGGCGGAATCTCCGTCACGGACCAGCAGAGCGCCTATGCGGCGGTACTGGCGGCTGCAGAGTTCCTGCGCAACGAAGATAACTATTCGCCCATCCCCTACCTGCTCTGTTCTTCGCTTCGCCTGGGCGAGACGCGTCATGCGGACATTGACGACTACACGTTTGCGGTAGCGCCTCCTACGGAAACCCGGCAGCAGCTTCGCCGTCTGGCGAATGAGTCAGGCTGGGATGAGCTGATGCAGGTGGGGCTCAAGGCGCTGGCGGAGCCATGCGGTCGTGTATGGCTCGATGTGCAGCGGTATCTCTGGCGGGCGGCCCAGGAGATGGGCCAGTACGACGTCGCAGCTGCGGTCATCAGCACGGTCCGCGGCCTGTTGCAGGACAAGCCGGGCGTTCGCCGCATCACGCTGAACGATGACACTCCCGCGGCCAATCCCGAGACGCAGCAGTGGCTCGATACCGAGGTGTTTCCGCCGGCGCCCGAAGTGGTTGTCTCGGAGGATGCGAGCGAGGCCGAGGAGACACCTCGTTATGAGCCGGTCCCTGCTGTGGCTGCGGCAGCGGACGAAGCTCCGGATGTCTATCGGACCGCGCTGGATATCCTGAAGCAGGGAAGAGTGAACGAAGCGATCACGCTGCTGGTGCGAGACTCCGAACTGCAACCCAGCGGACGAATGCGCTTCCAGCGCCGTGTGCAGATGGCTCAGCTTTGTCTTGCGGCCGACAAGTCTGCGGTTGCTTATCCGGTGTTGCTCGATCTGTCGAGTGAGATGGAACGGCGGTCACTCGAGAGTTGGGAGGCGGCTGAGATGCTGGCCCAGCCGCTGAGCCTGCTGCTGCGATGCATGGATGCGCGCAAGGCCAGCAGCGAGGAGAAGGAAGTCATCTTTTCGCGGTTGTGCCGCCTCGATCCCGAAGCAGCCCTCAGCATCCGCCACTAACGACGCAAACGCACCGGAGGGGATATGGCACCGAGAGGACGGACAGACACGCCGGTTACGCAGTCGCTGTTGGATCGGCTGGACACGGGCTTTGAGGCTCCGACCTCGCGCGCCGCGTCGATCGCCGTCTTCAAAGCGGGGATCCGGCGGGATATCGAGTGGCTGTTGAATACGCGGCGTACCGGCGAGGATTCGCTGGAGCGGTGTCCGCAGGCCTTGAACTCTGTAGCCACCTATGGACTGCCGGACATCGCTGAATTAGGCGCGGGCGTCGTTGGCCCAACGCAGGTGCTCGAGTCGATTCGCTCGACGCTGAAGGTGCACGAGCCCCGCATCCGCGATCCCCGAATCACTCTGATCCGCGAGGACAAGCTGAGGCGCAGCTTTCGCTTTCACGTAGAAGGCACGGTGATGATCGAAAACAGCGAGGAAGACATCAGCTTCGATACGTTGCTGGACACCGTCAACGGAGAGTTTACCGACCCAACCCGCGGCGACATCCGGCGCGGGTGAGGACTTAGGAGAGCATGCGCGAGGAGCTTCGAGAATATTACGAAAATGAGCTCACTTATCTTCGCCGGATGGGCGGGGATTTCGCGCGCCGATATCCGGGAATCGCGAGCCGGCTGACACTTAGTGGCGACGCTTGCGTGGATCCCCACGTGGAGCGCCTGCTGGAGGGGGTGGCCTTCATGGCGGCGCGTGTTCATCGCCGCCTGGACGACGACTTTCCCCTGCTCAGCGAGTCTCTGCTGAACCTGCTCTATCCCACGTTCCTGCGGCCTGTGCCGTCGATGACCATTGTGGAGTGCACGCCCGATCCTGCGCTGGGAAAGAAGACGGCGGGCATGCGAATCCCCAAGGGAACGCAGATGGTGTCGCGTCCTGTGGACCGTGTGCAGGTGGACTTCCGTACCGCGTACGACGTGGACCTGTGGCCGTTTTCGGTGACCCAGGCGGAGTGGCGCATGCCGGAACAGCTTCCGCGCCAGCCTCGACCCACAGGTGGTCGTCAGGCTTCGGCCGCAGCAAGGTTGCGTCTCACCTGCCTGCCGGACGTCAACTTCAGCGGCCTGCCGATGACCAGGCTGCGCTTCTATCTGGCAGGCGATTCACCGGTCGTGTATGCGCTTTACGAGTTGCTGTCCGGCAACTGCATCGAGATCCAGATACACGAGCTTGGTGGGGAGAGGCGAGTGATCGTCCTCGATCCGAGCTGCCTGAAGCCGGTGGGATTCTCTCCTGAGGACTGCCTGCTGCCGTATGACCGGCGATCGATGGACGGCCATCGGCTCCTGCAGGAGTACTTTGCGCTGCCGGAGAAGTTCCTCTTCTTCGATCTCTCCGGCCTCGAAGAGCTCTCGAACACGGACTTCGGCAACGAGGTCGACATCATCCTGCTGTTCTCGCGGTTCGAGCGTTCCGAGCGGCACCAGATCCTGGAACGGAACCTCAACGAGACGACGTTCCGGTTGAGCTGTACGCCCGCGATCAACCTGTTTGAAAAGGTGGCTGAACCGATTCAGCTCTCGCAGCGCCGCGGGGCCTATACCGTTGTCCCGGACACGCGCGCAGGCGATTCGATTGAGGTGTATTCGATCGATGAGGTTCACGGCACGAACGTCCGCATGGGCGAGACCATGAAGCTGGAGCCCATCTTCGGGTATCGATTCCAGACCCGGTCGGAGAACCGGCTGGCGTTCTGGAGCGCCTCAAGGCAGCGCAGCGAGCTGGGCGAGTCGACGCCTACCCATGTCAGTCTGTCGGTGGTAGACATCAACGGCGAGCTGACCGATCCACGCTTCGAGTCGCTTACCGTTCGCACGACCTGCACGAACTTCGATCTGCCGACCCGCCTGCCGGTGATGATTGCCGACGGCGACCTTCGGGCGCCGACGTTTCCTGCGGCGAAGAAGATCTCGTGCCTGCGCAAACCGACGGACTCGTACTCGCCGCCCACGGGACCGGGGCAGGTCTGGCGGCTTATCTCACTGCTCTCGCTGAACTATCTCTCGCTGAGCGAAGAGGGCAAGGGAGCGCTGCAGGAGATTCTGCGGCTGCATAACTTTACCGGAGCGACGACGACCGAAAACCAGATCGGCGCGATCCAGAAACTCACCGTCTCTCCGCACTTCGCCATGGTCGCGTCGGACTACGGGCTGATGCCGGCGAGAGGGAATGCAATTCTGGTGGAGCTCGATGAGCAGCAGTTTGCCGGCGGAAGCGCGTATCTTTTCGCTGCGGTGCTGGAGCAGTTCTTCTCGGGCTATGCTTCCGTGAACAGCTTTGCGCAGACCACGGCACGTACCAATCTGCGAAAGGAGAACCTGCAGGCATGGAGACCACGGTCGGGACGACAGACGTTGTTGTAATCGACCCTTCGGAGCCGCCTGCCTGGCAGCGCGATCCGTTCGGTACCTTGCGCGAGATGCTGCAGGAGCAGGGTTTCCTGTTCGAGTTCTTCCAGGCCGTGAGGCTCCTTCAGCTCATGCACCCGGCGCAGAAGCCCGTCGGCTACTTTCACTCGCCGAACCACGAGGTGTTGCGGTTCTCCTCGGTGTCGACGCTCGCATTTCCTCCCAGTCAGCTGGCAACAGTTGAGAAGGACGAGCATGGGCAGTACCACATGCGGGTTCACTTCATGGGCCTGACTGCGACGATTTCGGTGATGCCGGATGCCTACGTGGAGCACATGCTCCGCATCCAGCGCGAAGGGGATAAGGCCACCGCCGAGTTCTTCGACATCTTCAACCATCGACTGATCTCGCTGTTCTATCGCGGATGGGAGAAGTATCGGTTTTACATCGGCCTGGAGAGCGGACGCCCTGACAGCTTGTCGCCGCGTCTGTATGATCTGCTGGGTCTGGGCACAGAGGGGCAGCGGAACCGTGGAGTTCTTCCGGATGAAGCGTATCTGTCTTATGCCGGTCTGCTTGCACGTCACGTTCGATCCGCGGAGTCGCTGCGGCAGATTCTGGAGGACTACTTCGAAGTCCAGGTAGCGGTGCATCAGTTTGCGGGTACCTGGCGTCGGCTTCCGGAGCAGGATCGAAGCGAGTTGAACGGCACGGGGCAGGATTCGGAGTTGCTCGGAGTGGGCACCATCATCGGGGAAGAGGTGTGGGATCATCATGGGCGCATTCGCGTGACTCTCGGCCCGATGGAGTTTGATCGCTACGTCAAGTTTCTTCCAGGGAACGATGCGTACCTGATGTTGCGTGACTGGATCCAGTTTTATTCGTCGGGCCAATACGAAGCAGAGATACAACTGGTGCTTGTGGCAAAGGATGCACCCGGAGTGCAGCTGGGAGTTCGAGGGCAGGATGAGCCGCGCCTCGGCCTGGTGAGCTGGTTGAAGACCAGGCCCCTCGCGGGCGATCCAGGGGATGCAATCTTCCTGCTGACATAGCAAAGGCACTGTTCGCCAGCGGGCCAGTTCGTCGCAAGAGTGGGATCACGATCGAAGGGGAGAGGAACTGAAGTGAGCCTGAATCTGAAGTCGCTGATTAGCAAGTTGAACGACACGACCCGGAGCGCCCTTGAGGCGGCTGCCGGACTTTGCGTGTCCCGTGCGCACTATGACATCGAGATCGAGCACTATCTGCTCAAGACGCTCGAGTCGAGTGACAACGACATCGCCGCAATTCTCCGGCACTACGGCATCGACAAGTCGCGCCTGACAGCTGACCTGCAGCGAAGCCTGGACAAGCTGAAGAGCGGCAATGCGCGCTCGCCGGCATTCAGCCCGCTGCTGGTGAAGACGCTCAGCGAAGCCTGGACGCTGGCGTCGATCGAGTTCGATGCGGGCTCGATCCGTACGGGCCTGACGCTGCTCGCGCTGCTCTCGAACGAGGAGCTGGCTCGCGTGCTGCGTGAGACCACGACTGAGCTGCGCAAGGTCGAAGCGGAGGGCCTTCGCGTCGCGTTCTACGACATCGTGTCGAATTCGGCCGAGCGTCAGTCGCCTCTCGGTGCGAGCGTTGCTTCGGGTGGTCCCGTCAGCACGTCCGGTCCCAGCGGAGCGGCATCGCCTTCGGGCGGCAAGACGCCGCACCTCGACCAGTACACGGTGAACCTGACGGCGAACGCCAAGGCAGGCAAGATCGATCCGGTGTTGGGCCGCGATGCCGAAGTGCGCCAGATGATCGATATCCTGATGCGCCGCCGCCAGAACAACCCTATCCTCACCGGCGAGGCCGGCGTGGGCAAGACGGCCGTTGTGGAAGGCTTCGCCAACCGCGTGGCCGAGGGCGATGTGCCCCCGGCGCTGCAGGGCGTGCAGCTGCACTCGCTCGATCTCGCTCTGCTGCAGGCAGGAGCCAGCGTCAAGGGCGAGTTTGAGAACCGCCTCAAAGGGCTCATCAACGAGGTCAAGAGCTCGACGGCGAAGATCATCCTCTTCATCGACGAAGCGCACACCATGATCGGAGCCGGAGGACAGGCCGGACAGAACGATGCTGCCAACCTGCTGAAGCCGGCGCTCGCCCGTGGTGAGCTGCGGACCATCGCCGCCACGACCTGGAGCGAGTACAAGAAGTACTTCGAGAAGGACCCCGCACTGGCCCGCCGCTTCCAGGTGGTGAAGGTGGAGGAGCCGACCGAAGAGGTGTGCTGCACGATGCTGCGTGGCATCGTAAGCTCGCTGGAGAAGCACCACAACCTGCGCATCCTCGACGAGGCGATTACCTCGACCGTGAAGCTTTCGCACCGTTATCTTGCGGGACGCCAGTTGCCGGACAAGGCGGTCAGCGTGCTGGACACGGCATGCGCGCGCTTGTCGCTGGGACAGAACTCGCAGCCGCCGACCCTCGAAGAGGTCTCGCGTCGCATCGATAGTCTTCACGTCCAGCGTCGCATCCTGGAGCGTGAGACAGCGATCGGCGCCAACCACGATGAGCGGATCGCGGCCATCGACAAGGACATTGCCATCTGCGACGAAGAGAAGAAGATTCTCGAAGGGCAGTGGGAGAAAGAGAAGGGAATCGTCTCCGAAATTCGCAGCATCCAGGCCACGCTGGAAGATGCGGTCTCGAAGAAGGAAGCTGCTCCGGAAGGCGCGAAGGAACGGCTTTCTGCGCTGGAAAAGGAGTTGATCGACCTCCAGGGCGAGACGGGCATGATGCGCGTTGCGGTCGATGCGCAGATCGTCGGCGAAGTCATCAGTGCATGGACGGGTATCCCTCTCGGCAAAATGATGAAGGACGAGATCGAGACGGTTCTCTCGCTCGATGTGCACCTGAAGAAGAAGGTCATCGGTCAGGACCACGCGCTGGAAGCCATCTCGCAGCGCATCATCACTTCGCGCGCGAACATGGACGATCCGGTCAAGCCTGTTGGCGTGTTCATGCTGGTCGGGCCCAGCGGCGTCGGCAAGACGGAGACCGCGATCGCACTGTCGGATCTGCTCTTCGGCGGCGAGCGGAACATGATCACGATCAACATGTCGGAGTTCCAGGAAGCGCACACGGTGTCGACCCTCAAGGGTTCGCCTCCGGGCTATGTGGGCTACGGCGAAGGTGGTGTGCTGACGGAAGCCGTACGGCGCCGGCCTTACTCCGTCGTGCTGCTGGACGAGGTGGAAAAGGCGCATCCCGACGTGCTGGAACTGTTCTTCCAGGTCTTCGACAAGGGCCGCATGGAAGATGGTGAAGGGCGCGAGATCGACTTCCGCAACACGGTCATCATCCTGACCAGCAATGCTGCGACGGACACGCTGATGAAGCTTACAGCGGATCCCGAGACGATGCCGAACGGAGATGGCCTTCTGCTGGCGATGAAGCCGGAGCTGAATGCCATCTTCAAGCCCGCGTTCCTCGGAAGAATGCTCGTCGTACCGTACTTCCCGGTGCGCGATGAGAATCTGAAGAAGATCATCCGCTTGAAGCTGGGCAAGATTCAGCGCCGTCTCCTCGAAACTCATCACATTGAGATGGGTTACGACGACGCTTTGCTGAACGGGGTTGCGGACCGTTGCACCGAGGTGGAGAGTGGCGCCCGCAACGTCGACAACATTCTGTCCAACACGCTGCTTCCGGAGATGAGTCGCCAGATTCTGGGCCGCCTCGCTTCGGGTACCTCCGCCGCTTCAGTCAACGTAACGATTGATGACGGTAAGTTCGCATACGTCTGGGGATAGGCTGAAGGTTCGGTCAACCGCAGCCTGGAAGAGAGGCAATCATGCCGTACAAACAAGCCGATAGACTCATGCAGTTTGCCAGCGTGCTCGGTCAGGACGATCTCCTGATCGATTCGCTGGAGGGCGTCGAGGGCATGTCGCGCCTGTTCGATTTCCAGGTGGAACTGCTGGTAGAAGCCGGAGAGACGGTGAACCCTGTGGCCTTGGTGGGAACCAAGGCCACGATCGCCATCAAGACCGTGGATTCGGACGATCCGCGTTATATCAACGGCCTGATTGCAGCGTTTGAGCAGACCAGCGGCGACGAAAACTTCGACAACTATCGCGCCCACATCGTGCCTTCGATGTGGCAGCTGACATTGACCTCCGGCTGCCGCGTCTTTCAAAACCAGACGCCGATGGACATCATCAAGAAGGTGCTGAAGCAGTACAGCCTGAGCCTCAAGGATCAGACGGACGGTGGCGCTCCTTCGCTTGATTACTGTACGCAGTACAACGAGTCCGACTTTGCGTTTGTGAGCCGTATTGCTGAGAAGTACGGCATCTACTATTGGTTCGACCATGAAAACGGCGACCACACGGTGGTCTTCGGAAACTCCACCACCGGCTATGATCCCGATCCGGTCAAGGTCGAATACGCGGCACAGGGACAGAACTCCGAACAGCTCTATCGCGCTCTCGTCACTGACATCCGGGCCACGGCGGTAATGGTCTCGGGTAAGTACAGCTATCGCGACTATGACGTCTCGGCCCGTCAGGCGATGGAGGTCGGCCCCGAGCTCAGCAAACAGGTGGCCGGCAAGAACATGTTCGAGGTCTACGCCTACCCTGCTGAAGGCAATGCGGCGATCAAGCAACTCGGCGATATTCCCGAGGTGAAGACCAAGTCCAAGACAGGGGATGTTCTCATTGCAGAGCGCGATGCCGGCGATGTTGGCTTCAACACGTTTCATGGCTCGATGACTGCGCGGAACTTCTATCCGGGCGGCCTCTTCACGCTGGGATCGCATCCTCGAGGTGACTGGAACCGCGACTACCTGCTCACCGAGGTGATTCACCATGTGCGGCAGTCTCCGGGCTATCTAAGCAACGAACACGAAGCGAATCCGTACGCCGGCCGCTTCACCGCGATCGAGAGCAACCGCCTCTTTCGCCCGGTCGCACGCACGCCAAAGCCGGTGATCGCGGGTCCGCAGTCCGCTCTGGTCGTCACTCCGTCGGGAGAAGATCTGTATGTCGACAAGCTGGGCAGGGTCTGCGTGCAGTTCCTTTGGGACCGCGAGCGTAAGCCTGACACGCTGGACAACACCTGGGTCCGTGTCGCGCAGCCCTGGGCCGGCAGCGGCTGGGGATCGTACTTCTGGCCTCGCAAGAACGACGAAGTGCTGATCCAGTTCATGAGCGGCGATCCGGACGCGCCGGTCGTGATCGGTTCGGTGTACAACGGCGTGAATGTCCCGAAGTATGCTCTGCCGGATATGAGTACGCGGTCAGGCTTCCTCACGCGCAGCGTCAAGGAGGGCGGGGCGTCCAACGCGAATGAGCTTCGCTTCGAAGACAAGAAGGGAAGCGAGCAGATCTTTCTCAACGCCGAGATGGACATGGACCACCGCATCGAGAACGATCTGCGGACCTACGTCATGGGGCAGGAGTCCCGCATCGTCGACAAGGATCAGCTGGAGCAGGTTGGCGGCAATTACAACCGCAGCATTAAGGGCGATGCGGTGGAGTCCACAACCGGCAAACAGGACGTGCAAATTACGGGGAACGTCTCGCACAAGTACAACGCGAACTATGGCCGTGAGGTCTCCGGCGATGTGCTGGAGAAGATCGATGGCAAGCTCGGCGTGAAGGTCACCGGCGCCGTCGCGCAGCAGTACGACGACAGCATGTCGTTGAAGATTGCCCAGAACCTCGGCGAAAAAGTAGGCATGAACTATGCGCTCGATGCCGGGATGGAGGCTTACATCAAGGGCGGCATGAGCGTGACGATCGAGGCAGGATTGGAGCTCACGCTGAAGGCTGCGGGTGGTTTCATCACGATTGGGCCTGCGGGCGTGGCCATCTCCGGCACGATGGTGCTGATCAACAGCGGTGGTGCGGCCGGTTCAGGCTCGCCCCCAACCATTACCGAGCCAGACGCACCCACGGCACCCACGGCGCCCAAGGATCCCGACAAGGCCGACGATGGGACCAAGGGCGGCAAGATGTAGCGCGACCCCACTGATTCTCTCCACGAGGCGCAATGTGAACCTGGCGGTGAGGTTTGACGCAAGCAGCAGGACAACCCGAGGCGGTCTGGAATTACCCCCGCGTGGGACGGTGGGGAATTACTGTCCTGCCCGAGGGATGGGTGATCGTCCCGAACCTGGGGGCACGCCAGTTCTCGCAGGATCCTCGCGCGATTGTAAGCAGCATCGTGCTGTCGCACGACCCGTTGCCGCCCGGCAAGACACTCCTCGAGTACATGACCACGCAGCGGACCATGATCGCGGCGAGCTATCCCGAGGCGCAGATCGCCGGGCCGCAGCCGTCGCCGTTCCCCAACGCCGAAGAAGGCTTTCTTCTGCTGGTGCGCCATCGCGTGCCCATGGGCATGGACATGCTGCACGTGCAGAACTACGTGCGCGTCGGGACCTGGATCGGAATCGTCACGCTCACGGTCGCCGAACCGATGCTGCGGACCATACGCCCGGACCATGATGCGTTTGTGAAGGGGTTGTGTATTCTGCCGCCCGAACCACCAGCGCCCCCACAGCAACTGCAGTAGAAGACCCGAAGAAGCGCAGAAGACGACCACGAGGAAAGGAGGAACCCGATGCCGCCAGCAGCCCGATTGGGAGACATGCACGTCTGCCCGATGGTCACACCCGGAGTCCCTCCGATCCCACACGTAGGCGGTCCGATTCTTCCGCCTTGCGAACCGACCGTCTTGATTGGCTTCATGCCTGCCGCTCGCGCGACAGATATGGCGGTGTGTGTCGGCCCCCCGGATACGATCGCGATGGGATCTCCGACCGTGCTGATCGGCTACCTGATGGCCGCGCGCCTCGGCGATCCTACGATGCACGGCGGCGTCATCGTGATCGGCTGCCCGACGGTGATGATCGGCGAAGCGGGCGGTGGTGGGGGTGGCGCTGGCGGCGGAGGCGGCGCGGGTGGAGCGGCATCCATCAGCATCGGCCTGACGCAGAGCCAGGCGGACACTCCGATCGTCGAGAACACGTCGAAGTACTCCACCGCAAACTCAGCGGGCGCGGCGCTTGCGCCTGAATCTGAGACGCCGATCCAAAGGGCGCAGAAGATCAAAGTGATCTGCGCCGCCTACGGCATCAATGATCCGATAGACCAGGAGAGCCATGTCGACGGTGCCGACCTTGACAAGCCAGTAACTGTCGAGACGTTGAAGAAGGGTGATACGTTCGACGTGTGGGTGCGCGACGGAGGCAAGCCAAATATGTATGCCACCGAGCCCGGGACCGACCCAAAGACGATCGGGATTATCGTCGAGGGGCGACACCTTGAGCGGTACGAGGTGCAGCAAGATATCAAAGTGGTAAAGTCCACAGCGAAGGATTTCGACAACGGCAAGGTTGAGGGCGTGGGTGGCAAGGGCGGGGGACCGCAGTACATCCTGGAGCCGGGCTGGCAGAAATCGGTGAAGCAGATATGACGCAAGCGATTTTCGTACCGAAGGTCAACGTGGTGGCGGCGATTGATCGTGTCATCGCGTGGTGTATTGAGTCTCAGGCAAGGACTCCGGATGCAGCGGTTGAGGAAGAGATCAAAGACCTCCAGATCTTGCGGCTGCAGGTTCAGCAGGAGTGGCCTCTCTCGCAGGGTGTGAAGGAGACCATCAAGATCGGACCCTTCGCAGTAAAGAACATTGCTGACTGGAATACAGGATTGTCGAAGGCTCTTACAATCCTGCACCATGTCCTGAAGCATGATGGAGATTCCATCGGCAGGCTCGGGACATAGAGTTGTGTTCGCCGCGTACCATGGAGTTTGAAATCGTCGTCTCAACCGTATGAGCGGGTACAGTGAGTGTTTGTGAGGCGACGGAAGGTGCGGAGCGTACTCGAACAGCGGACGCAAAGATCGATAGCGATAGAAATCGGGCTCGGCTGAAACGATATCTTTCTGTTGGTGGTGATACCGCCGCTGAACGGGACGATAGCAGGGGAGTACGGTAGACACGAATGAAGCTCGAACTCATCGTTCTCGAGGGGCCGCAGGTGGGACGTCGCGTTACGCTGACGGACCAGCCGCTGGTGATTGGCCGCGCCCCGGACGCTCCGTTGCCGTTCCCGGCCGATAGCTTCATGTCAGGCCATCACCTGTCTGTGCAGACCGCAGGTGTGGGTGTCCTGCTGATCGATCTGCAAAGTACCAATGGCACCAAGCTGAATGGCCAGTCTATCGCCCAGGCCATGGCGTTTGTCGGCGACATTGTGAAGCTAGGGGGCTTGACCCTTCAAGTTGTGCCGGCGTTGCCGCGGGTTGAAGGCGCGATGTCGCTCGAGCTGCAGGTCCCAGTAACCCGGTCGTTCAGCGATTCAGGGAAGACCTCGGTGGTTCGGCCGGTGCAGGCGGTGCGATCGCCGCAGCTTTCAGACTCGGCGCGCCGCGAACAGAGGGCCGCACTGAGTCCCACCTCGGTGCTGGTGCGCAGCCTTTGCCGCAGGCCGCTGTACTGCCTGCTGGACGCAGGCGCGAGCGAAGTCATCCCAGCCCTCTTGGCGTTGGCGCCGGAAAACCACGAGTCTCTCTACGACGGTGAGGCTGCGGAGACGATGGCGCAATGGGCGCCGTACCTTGTCGAGCTTCCCCCCGATGGCCCGCTTCTGGATGTGCTCGTCCGGCAGGGCTGGGGCAAGGGCTGGGCCAGTTACTTCACCTCCGCTGCTCCGTTCGAGGAGCTGCGTCAGCACTTCCGCCGGTTTCTTCTGGCACAGCTCGAGGGCGGAAATGAGATTTCGTTCCGGTTCTACGATCCCAGGGTCCTGCGGGAGTTTCTTCCGAGCACCAGCGCGCAGGAGCTGAGGATCTTCTTTGGAGCAGTGTTTTCCTGGCTCGTCGAAGCTGAATCTCACGGGACCGTGCTCGAGATGAAGCTGACCGACGATAGCCTCGAGACAACCCCGCATACCATCTCAACGCCATAATTTCATGTCCAGCGGGTTGGGCAGGATCGTCTCCGCCCAAGGCCTTATCTGATCAGGCGTATCTGAAGCTCTGAAATTGCAGCGGCGTCGGGAGATAACTTCCCCGACGCCGCTCCTGGTTCCAAGCTGTTACTTCGTGGGTTGCGAGAAACGTCTTACCGCAGCGAAGTCCTGTCCTTCAGCACCCATTTCCCATTCTGTTTCACGAAGGTGTAGTTGAAGGGGTTGGTTCTTGGGCTGTCGCTCTTGTCGTATTGGGTCGTCTCATCGCAGCGCTGCGTTGCGGTGTCGCCGTTGATGTTTGGCTGACCCTGGCACTTGTCACTCATCTTCACCATCGATGCAGATTCAAAGACGCCCTTGAAGTTCTTGCCCTGGCTTCCCGCGTTGAGCCACGCTGCCTGAAACTGGCCCATGTTCCGGCTCTGGAAGGCGGCCACGAAGTTCGAAACCGCAGCCTGAATTCCCTTGTAGTCGGCGCTGTGATCCTCGGCGGCAGGCGCTGCTGGCTGGACGACAGTGGCCGGTTGGACTGGAGCGGCCTTCGCCATCAGGTTCGCGAGCACCGACTGCGAGCCGACGTTGATCCTGCCGGTCATGTGTGCGGGCTGGAAGCCGTCCTTGCTGATATCGATCGAGTAGGGGCCGGGCTTGAGGTTCGCCAGATTGACGATGCCTGAGCCGTCTGCCGTGCCACTGCTCTGGCCATTGTTGAAGGAGACCTGCGCGCCGGGCGTGGTCTGGATCGAAAGGATGCCGGTCGCCGGCGCCATCGGTGAGAGCGGCTGCCGGAAGGACGCAGGTTGCCCGCTCGTAATCGTGACGGTGCGACCCGAAATTGGTTCGAAGTTATCCAGGCTGATATCGACCGTATGGTTCGACGCGCTCAGGGAGTTGATGGTGAGTGAACCGGACTGATCCGCATGTCCCTTCGCCTGGCCATCCACCGTGACGAGAGCGCCGGGGCTGGTCTGGACGATGAGGCTACCTGGCGCCGAGGCTACTGGCGTGGGCGCGGGAGGTGGCGCCACCTTGACCGGCTGCTTCAGGGTGAACGCGTCCGTCAGGCTCTTGCCGGCTGCGATGAGGATGGTGTGCTTCGGTGTGGTGTCCGAACCATCTTCATTGAGGTATTGAATGGTGTGCGATCCAGCCTCGAGGGTGAGCGTACCTTGCTTCTTCAGGACTTCGCCGCGGGAATGGTCATCCACCATGACCTTGAATCCGGGCAGGTTGCTTTCCATCACGAGAGTGCCGGAGTTGCTGGCGGGAGGCTGTTTCGCCATGGCGATGTTGTCGACCACGGCGTCGCCGGCCTTTACCTCGAGCTTGTCGTTGTAGGGATCGTAGCCATCCTTGGTCACCTGCAGCAGGTGGGTACCGGGGCTCACTGGCACCGACAATGAACCATTGGCGTCGGCTGCGCGAGGTGTGCCACCGTCGATGGAAACAAGCGCTCCGGCGGGAGCCTTCGCAATGCTGATGCGGGACTCGGTCGGAGCGACGGGCGCTGCTGGTGGCGGTTTGCGCAGGACGAGCACGCCCACACCGCCGATCACAGCGCAGGCCGCCAGGCCGCCCAGGCCGAGGATGAGCGGCGAAACCGGCTTGCGAGCCGCGGGCGCGTCGGGCAGGTCCGCCAGCGGATCCACGATGATGGTTCCGGTCGGAGCGCTCTGCGCCTTCTTGGCCGCTTGCCCGATTCGACGCCAGTCAGCCTGGCGGTTGGCATCGGCGAACTCCACCATCTCATTGGCGGAGCGGAGCGCCGTCATGGCGCCGTTGACATCGCCTGCGAGCAACGCAGCGCGAGAGGTCTCAATCGACTGGGTAACTACCTTTTGCGCGTGGGCGACACGGGCACGCTTCACGGCCTCGGCAGCTTTGGTCAGCTCGTCCGATTCGCCGTATGCAAGCACGACGGCCTGCAGGGACTCAAGCGCGGCAGGGAAGTTGGCCTGCTGCGAAGATGCCTCCGAGGTGGCGATCGCCTGCTTTGTGACTTGCCTACGGGTGCGCTCGGCCTCGATCGAGTGGAGCAGATCCTCGGCGTCCGGATTGTGCGCACCAGTCGCGAGATAGTCGCTGAGCAGTTTGATCGCGTCGTCGAGCTCGCCGCGTTCCCGATGCGAGACGGCACGCTTCAGGATCGCGTCGCGCTTGCGAACAACCGCCTGCTGCTGCGTGCGAACGTCCTCCAGAAGGCCTGACAAAGTCGCGTCGCCGGAGTCACGAATCTCCGGGGACTGGAGGGCGGACTCCAGTGCTCGGGCGGCGTCCTCGAGCCGCTCCTGCGACATCAAAGAGCGTGCCTCGGTCGCGGTGCGCTCCACCAGCGCCCTGCGACGCTGATTGGCCAGCTCCTGTCGGGACAATATCAGCAGATGGTCCACTTCGGCATGGCTTCCATGTTCGAGTTGGTAGGCCTCGAGCACCCCGATCGCCTTGTCGAACTGTTCGCCCTTGAGGAACTCGCGGGCCTCGCGCAGTGATTCGTCGAGCAGCTGCTTCTCGCGGGCTGCATCGGCCTGCTGCCGCAGCGAGCGCTCGGCCGCCATCAGGCGTTCATCCCCGGGGCGATGCTGCAGCGCCTGCCTCAGGATGTCGATGGCCTTTTCCGGATCGGAGGCGAAGGCCTCCTGTGCTGAAGCCACCGCGCGGTCCACGAAGCGGATCGAGTCGAACTTCTGCGCCGCGGTATCGACCTCCAGCTTCAGCCGATGGAGCATGGTCTCGTCGGGTAGCTTGTCGATCGCGCGGCTCAACAGGTCCGTGGCCTGCTCGTAGTTATCGGCGCGGAGGAACTCGTTGACGTGACGGTGAATCTCTTCGAGCAGCTGGCGGCGGCTCTCCCGTTCCCGTGCGCGAGCCAACTCGTGGCGCAACTCGTCGAGAACCGGATGCGAGCGGTCGACCGCCTCGGCTTCCGCGAGGATCTGCGCGACCTGGTCGAAGTTCTTCGCTGCGAGCCCGCTTCTTGCCGCGTCGAACAACGTTGCCAGCTGGGCTTCCTGGGCCTCGCGCTCCAGCTGTTTGGCGATGGCCGCCCGCAGTGCGAGGAGCCGCGTGTTGTCGGGATCTTCGCGGACGGCAGCTTCGGAGATGCGCAGGGCGCCGGTGATGTCGCCGCGGCTCTTTGCCGCCTCCGCCTCGTTGATAGAGGCGATGCACCTGTCATAGCGCTGCTTGGTCTCTTCGACCGACGCGATGCGGGCCTTCAACTCCGGCGATGCAGGGTCGACGCGTAGCGCTTCCTTCAGCTGGGCGAGCGCCTCGGCATAGTTCTCGACCGCGAGGAGTTCATCGGCACGGACAAAATATTCTCTGAGCTTCTCGGTCCGCTTCCGCTTGTCCTGGTGTTCGCGGACGATCTTGCGAAGCTTGCGTACCTGCGTATTCGATGGGTCCAGCTTGAGGGCTTCGTCGAGCAGATCCAGCGCAGGCTCGTAGCGTGTCTCCACGGTGAGGCGCTCGGCATCGTCGAAGAGCTTAAGGATGCGGGTCTCCTTAATGTCTTCAATCACCTCGTGCAGAGCGTCCGCGAAGTCCTCGGCTGTAGGGAACCGCTGATCGGGATTCTTCGCCAGGGCCTGATCCATGATGGAGTCAAGCGCCTCGGGGTAATCGCGCAGGTGTGCCCGCAGCGGCGTCGGGGCCTCATTCACAATCTGATACGCCGCAGTCATCTCGCCGCCGGAGAACGGAAGCCGCCCGGTGAGGAGAAGGTAGAGCATGACGCCGGTGGAGAAGACGTCGACGCGCCCATCCATCGCTTCATTCTTGAAGCGCTCGGGCGCGATGTAATGCAGGGAGCCGATCACCTGGCTTGTCTGGGTCAGATCAGTGGTGCGCTCCAGGTCCACCATCTTCGCGATGCCGAAGTCGATGATCTTGGCCACGCCATTGGCGGTGACCATGATGTTGCCCGGCTTGATGTCGCGATGGATGAAGCCCTTCTGGTGCGCATATCCAAGTCCGGCGCAGACCTGCTCAATAATGCTGAGCTTGAGAAGCAGGTCCATCGGCTTGCCGGAGTCGATCATCTCCTTCAGCTCTTCGCCGTCGACAAATTCCATCGCGAGGAACGGTCTCCCGTCCGGGGAGAATCCGCCCTCGTAGATCTTCGCGATGTTCGGATGATCCAGTGCGGAGGCTTTGGCCTCGAGTTCGAAGCGCGCGAGACCGTCTTCCTGCGCTGACAGGAAGGGGCGCTTAATGGCGACGCGACGTTCTTTGTCGTCCCGGGCGAGAAGAACCTCGCCCATGCCACCGCTCTTAAGACTCTTAATGACGTGATATGAGCTGTACTTCCCCTGGATCGTTGTATCCGTCATTGAATGTGGGATTCCTACCGGAAAATATACACCTCACGTTCGTGATTGGCAGGTCAACTTCCGCACGAACTCAAACACGGGTGAAGGCACCAGCCTGGGCGTCCGCAACTTCGGCATTCCTGGCGCGATTGCGTTTCCCAGGTCCTCTTCGTCACGCTGCGCGCGAGGGCTTCCATGCTCCGGATTGGAAGGCTTGCGGAAGCGCCGCTCTCGCAGCAGGTGAAACCGGTACCGGCTAGCTGCACCTTTGAGATATGACGGGGAAGAAAAAATTGGTTCCACTATCTCTGGGCTGGAGTAGTATGGTCGGCTCCCGCGACTTCGCCGGTTAGGATGACAGCTCCCTGAAACGCCGTGCCGGCGATAGCTATATAGGTCGATCTGCAAAAGGAGGTATCAACGGCATCTTCCAACGAGCGATATCTCCGTGAATCCGATGGGGCGCATTATTTGACAGTCGACTTTCCCTCCCTGGGCAGTGCAGCAGGGGGAGCGGGGCGATCTTGTGTGCGGCATTTCCAGCTCGACAGTACTCCGCAGCACTAGCTGGGCCGCACGCAACGGGGCCTATCTTGGGAACGATTAACACCAAGTTGGGTCAGCATGTCGCTTGTGTGAATGCAGTGCCGAGACGGGATTCTCGAGATGTAAGTTGAGGGCTTTTATGCTTTGACTTGCCTTACCCTGCATGCTAGGTTGATCTGCACAGGTTCACGACCAGGATTTTTAGGCCATGCATTAGACGTTGCTGCGTTCATTATGTAAGCGCGTTAAGCGCTTGGCGACTCGAATCGCAGCGAGTGTGTTTCGGGCCCGCGGCAGGTGATCGATTTGGTCATCCTGAGTTGCCCGCAGTTTCTGTTTTGCCAGATCGTTCGCTATGGGAAAGCTCTACCCGGCTTATGAGCCGGTGGGTGAGGTATGCCCAATCGCCGTCTCCCACGGTCCGCTGGATGCCTGGGCGACTCCTGTTGGTATTGCGTCAAGTCTGCAGCTGGTGTTTGGAGATCTCTATGAACTTGCGTCCGTGGTTCCGCGTCTGTGGCAGTGTCGCTTCCGCCATTCTTTCTGTCGTCGTGTCAGGCCTGGTGATGGGGACAGGGGTCTCTGTGCAGGCCCAGAGCTTAGCCATGGCTCCCACGACGGCTCTTGGAGCGACCAGCGCGACACAGACGGCAACGGTAACCATTACGACGGCGGGTACGCTGGCGAACATCAATGTCTTGACGCAAGGCGCAGCCGGACTGGATTACGCCTTCGTCGCCGGTGGTACCTGTGCCACGACGACGATGTACACCGTCGGGCAGACCTGCACGGTCAGCTTCACCTTTGCCCCGTCGAAGCCCTGGACACGCTACGGCGCTATCTCGCTTTCCGATTCTTCTGGCATTCTCCTGGGAAATATCTATCTCGTCGGAACTGGCACGGGCCCGCAGGTGAGCTACCCCCTGGGCGCTTCCAGCGTACCCACGATTCTCGCCAATGCTTTCCTGCACCCGAAGGGCATTGCGGTAGACGGCAGCGGAAACGTTTATGTTGCCGACACGGGCAACAGCACCATCACCGAGCTGGTCGCGGTGGGCGGCGTCATTCCGGCGAACCCCTCGCCTCTTACGCTGGGGACCGGCTTTTCGGGGCCTACCTCCGTCGCCGTCGATGGCGCAGGCAACGTCTTCGTCGCCGACACTGGCAATAACATGGTCAAGGAACTGGTCGCAGTCAACGGAGTGGTCTCGACGACGCCTGTGATCGTTTCGATCGGAAGCGGTTACTCCTCTCCCTCCGGCGTTGCTGTGGACGCGAGTGGCAATGTCTATGTCGCCGACACCGCAAACAATGCAGTGGAAGAGATTCAGTCGGTGAATGGAGTCATCCCGGCGGCCGCTACTCCGGTTACGTTGAGCAGCGCGTTTTCCATGCCGACCGGCATTGCCGTGGATCCGAGCGGGAACGTCTATGTCGCCGACACGAATAACAGTGCGGTGAAGGAGATCGTCGCTGTAGGCGGCGCGATTCCCGCCACCCCGACGATTACTCCCCTCGGCACAGGCTTCCAGCTTCCGACGGGAGTGGCGGTTGATGGCAACGGCAACGTCTATGTGGGCGACTCGGGTAATAACGCCGTCAAGGAGATCCTGGCCGTGTCCGGGGCAATCCCTGCCAGCCCCACCATCGTCACGCTGAGCAGCGGATTCACGTCGCCCTCCGGGCTGGCGGTGGATGGCAGCTTCGATCTCTATGTCACCAATACCGGTGGCAACGCAGCTGCAGAACTGAACGCGCAGACTGCGCCGACGGTAAACTTCGCCTCCACAGCTGTTGGCCAGACGAGCACGGATAGCCCGGTGACAGTGCCGATCGCCAACACGGGCACGGACCCGCTCATCTTCGCGATCCCGGGGGCGGGCAGCAACCCTGCCATCTCGACGAACTTTACAATCGGCGCTGCGTCCACGTGCCCGCAGACGAATTCGACGGCTACCACGCCGGCGCAGCTCGCTCCCGGCGCCAGCTGCACGAATATCGTCAGCTTCTCGCCGCTCATGGCAGGAACGATCAGCGGCGCTCTCGCGATCACGGACAACAATCTCAATCTGACGACGTCGACCCAATCCATCACACTTGCTGGCCAGGCGACACCCGGAACCGTGACGCTCGCGATGTCCACGCAGTCGGTGCCAGTCAACACCGCCTCCGTGACGTTGTCTACTTCGCTCACGTACGGCAGTGGCCCGGCACCTACGGGCGCCGTAACGTTCTCGGTGAACTCGGGAGCCGCTATCCCGGCGACTTGCACGGGATCGTCTTCGCCCCTGCAGTGCACGGCGACTTACAACACTGCCAGCCTGACCGCAAATACCTATGCGGTCACTGCCAACTCGGCCGCAGACAGCAATTACAACAGCGCCACGACCGGTACCACGCTGACGATCACGCAGGCAACGCCAACGATTGCACTTGGAACTTCGGGTGCGTCGAGCACAGTGAATGGCTCCGTTACCCTGACGGCGACTGTGACGCCGACCAGCGGCATCACCCCTTCGGGCAAGGTCGCGTTTTCAACCACCGTCGGCAGCGCGACTTCGACGATCTCGGGTTGCGGTTCGGTCGCGCTGGTGGCATCTGCGGGCCCGACGTTGACGGCGACCTGCACGACCACCAGCCTCGTCGCGGGATCGAATTCAGTGAACGCAACGCTCCAGGCGGACACGAACTTTGTCTCGGTCACCTCGAGCAGCATCACCCAGGCCGTGGCGCAGGGGACTCCAGCTATCACGCTCGGCACCTCCGGCGCGAACACCACGGTAAACATGCCGGTAACTCTCACGGCCACCGTGACGCCGAATAGCGGCATCACGCCGAGCGGCACGGTCGCATTCAACACGGTGCTGGGCGGAGTGACATCGACGATCGCCAACTGCGGCACGGTGGCCCTGGTTTCAGCCGCGGGCCCCACCCTGACCGCGACCTGCCAGACCAGCACCCTTGGCCTCGGATCCAACTCGGTAACGGCCACGATTGCGGCCGATAGCAACTTCTTCACTGCTACCTCAGGCAGCGTAGTCCAGACGGTCGCTGTTGCTCCGACAACCCTCGTGCTGTCACCGACCACTGCGTCAACCGTGGATAGTGCGATCACTTTTACCGCGACCCTGTCCTCAACGTCAGGCTTTAGCCCCCTGACCGCAGGCGGTACCGTTGGATTTACGGCAGGCGGCGTAACGATCCCCGGTTGCGCGGCTGTGAGCGTTAGCGGGACCAGCCATACAGCGACCTGCACCACGAGCTCGCTGGTCGCCCCTGCCGACCAGATCGGAGCTTCTTATACCCCCGATACGAACTTTGCGGCATCCACCGCGGCCCCCGTCACACAGACGATGGCCAAGAACACCCCTGTCATCAGCGTCAGCTCGACTCTGCCGACCACTGCGGTCGTGAATCAGACGGTGACATTTACCGCGACCGTAACGCCGAATGGAGCCTCAGGGGCAGGTGTTGTCCCAACCGGTAGCATCATCTTCTCCAAGGGGGGCACGCAGCTATGCGGAGCCGTCGTGGTGGCCGGGAACTCCGCAACAGGCACCGGTACGGCATCCTGCGCTCCCAACTTCACCACGTCGTTCTCTTCGACGAACATCGTCGCTACGTACAGTAGCGACGCGAACTTCTTCGCCGGAACTCCCGGAACCGTGGCACAGACCGTTCTCGCCGCGCCGACGGCAACCGCAGTGACTTCCAACCCGACCTCGGTAGGCGTCAATCAGAATGTCACTCTCACGGCCACCGTGACAGCGGCGAACTCCGGCGCAGGTTATCCGGGCACGCAGACGCCGCAATCCGGCACGGTGAACTTCTACGACTCGGTGAATCCGACCACGTCGATCTGCAGCTCCCCAGTCTCCGGCGGAGTCGTCCAATCGACCTGCTCCTACGCCCCCGCATCCCTCGGCACACACGTCATCACGGCGAGCTTCACTTCCACCGACAATAACTTTGCGAGCACCTTGGCGTCGGCTATGACGGGCGCAACGATCACGGTTGGGACCTCCAGCGTTGGCCTCGCTCTCACCGCCTCCGGGATTTCGGGAATCACGGTGAATCAGTCGGGAAGCTTCATGGCGAGCTTCAACACCTTCCCAACAGGTCTGACCTCCTCACCCGGAACGATCACCTATTTTGATGGCTCCACCGCGATCAGCGGGGCTACCTGCTCCAACGTGCCAGTCTCGACGACAGGTACTCTTCCAGGGGCCTGTTCCTACGCGTTCGCAACGGCGGGCCAGCACCCCATCTCGGCTATCTTCACTCCCGGACCGGGAGGGGCATCCTTCTCAACGCTCACGTCGAACGTCGTGACGGTCACACCGGCAAAGACTGCGACCACGTTGAGCATCACGTCGCCGACGGCTGGCGCCACCGCGACAACCGATCAGGTTCTTGCGTTCTCAGCAACCGTGGCGCCAGTGACGTCCGGAGCCACCACACCGAGTGGATCGGTGGTGTTTGCGTACTCTCTTGGCGGAGGAGCCGCGACCACGATCTGTACTGCCTCAGTCACCACGGCTGCAAGCACCTCGTCTGCTGCGTGCAGCGGTCCGCTCCCGGCGACGGGAACGTACACCATCACGGCAACCTACTCCAGCGATTCGAACTTCTCGGCGCCAGCTTCTCCCACAGCAGTCAGTCAGACGGTAACGAAGACGGCAACCACCCTTGCGCTGGTAACGCCAACGAGCGCTGCCATCAATACCGCCGGGACATATACCGCAACCGTTTCACTGCCGGGATCGATCACTGACTCGGCCTCGGGGCTCGCGATGCCTACCGGGACGGTCACCATCACGGACCTCAACAATCCAACCGTCACGTGCACCGCAAATGTGGTCGCCGCTACCGGAGTAGCATCCTGCTCCCTGACGCCTATCTCGTCAGGATCCCACTCGATCAGCGCCTCTTACAGCGGAGACGGGAACTTCTCGTCCAGCGCGGTACCGACGCCGCAGACCGTATCCGTGGCACTGGAAACGCCGACCTTGACGCTGACCCCCTCCGCGACAAGCATCGTAGCGACTCAGTCGGTCACCTTCACTGCGGTTCTGTCGTTCCCAAGTGCTCAAACTGCGGATACGCCGACGAACTTGCCCACAGGCATCAGCATCAGCCCGGCCGGTTACTCCTGCAGCAATCCGACGCAGACCGGAAGTGTCACTTCATACACCTATACCTGTGTCGTACCCACAGCCGCGACGAGCTCCAGTACCATCCAGGCCGCCATCACCTACGGTGGAGACGGCAACTACAACGCGGTCACTGCAACTCCGGTCACCGTGGCTGTTCAAACCTTCACGCCGACCGTCGTTGTATCGTCCAAGAGTTCCACGATCAGCTTTGCGCAGGGATACACCAGCGCCTCTGATCCGTTCAACCCTGCGGTGATCAAGGTGACCGCGGCTACGACCTCCGGCTTCGTCGACCCCCTGGCGATCACGGCATGCTCTGTCACTTCCGGCGGCACATTGGTTTCGACCCTGACCTGCGCGCCAACCCCTGCCTCGGGCACGATCTCCGGGCAGACGGTTGTGGTGAGCCCAACTTCGCAGAGCACTGTAACTCCTATTGGCACGAGCTACATTCTGAATGTCACAGTTACAGACACTGCGAACTCGAATTTGAAGATGACGGCGACTCAGCCGCTTACCATCGTCAACTTCCCAGCTTCGGTCAATGTCTTGTCTGTCGGCACGGTGACGGCACAGTTCACGGCGACGGCTGGCCAGACGGGCCTCCAATGCGGGACGGAAGTCTACTCGTTGGTAAGTGGCACGTATGTCGACGATGGCCTGCTTAGCAACATCAACGTATCCTGCTCAAACTTCGCCGAGAATCCAGCGGGAACCTATACCTTCACGCTTACGGCAGGTACCAAGCTGTCCCTCCTGGAAAAGGGCGGTGGAAAGATTGAGTGGGCCTATATGGCCGCACCGTTCCTGCTGTTGCTCGGCCTGCTTCCCAGGATGCGGAGATCGCGCAAGGCGCTGTTGCAGGGAGCACTGATCTTCATCGTGGGACTTATTCTGTCCCAGGCCACGGGGTGCAGTAGCGGCGGGTTTGTCAGGTCCAACGGCGCTGGCGCCCTGGATGGTTCTTATCTGATAAACATCAAGTCGACGAGCGGAGCAACGGTGGCTGAAGTTCCATTCGTTGTCCAGGATTGATCCGGATGCCTTGGCCAAGCCAGACGGACTCCAGAAGCGGTCCCAAGCGATCCTTTTTTCAGGGCCCAGACCGCTTCGCTATACGCAGACGAATGAACCGGAACGCCAGGTGAGCGAAATGACCGCAGAACGACGGAGCGCAGGGATGAAAGCTATTAGAAGGATGATTGTGATGGCTGCCGGGTGTCTGGCGGTTTTGGGGGCTGACGGCCAATATGTGAATTGCGGGAGCAGCACAGCCACCCAACTAGTGTGCCTTGTGCCGTATGGCACCGGCGCGGCGAATCAGACGAATGGCACGGCAATTCCCACGACGTCGATCTTCAACGCTCCCATTGGCTCGCAGTTGACCCAGCTACCTTCGGCGTCGTCTGCTCCAGGTACGGTGATCTTGACCATCCACGGAAATCCCGAACCGTATTACAACCTCGGCCCAATTCTGATCGATCGTCCGGACAGTGTGGGGCAAGGGCATTTGATTGTCGGTTTCAGTGCACAGCAGTACAGGTTTGACCACCTGGACGGTACTCCCATTAACGCTGTTCCTCTGGTTTTTGTTGAAGGCTCCGGCTCCAACGTGCAAACGTATGAGCAGACAGAGAAGGCCGACATCAGGCTGAATCAATATACGTTTGTGGGCATCCTTGGACTCCCCAAGAAGACGGATATCAGCGTAACTGTCCCTTATAACCGAATCGCCATCGGCGCGACCTCCACGCCAACTGCCGTTTACACCAGTAGCTCTGTCAATACCGCGCAAGGTCATTACAACGCAGGATTTGCCAAGGGCATCGGCGATATCGTGCTGAACGCCAAACATGTCCTCTGGAGTGGTGGTGACGAGGGCAGAATGTCCGTTTCAACGGGCTTCGGGCTTCGCCTTCCTACTGGCGATGCGCTGAATTACCTCGGTTCAGGTGCGTATGGATATAACGTCTACGCTCTGGCTGCCGACAAGCGCCGCTTCTCGACGCACGTGAAGATCGGTTACCAGTGGAACACCAATTCGGTGCTTCTGAACGTCTCCGGGGCTGCAGGGCAGAATCAGCGGCTTCCTGGTGGACTTCAGACCGCTGTGGGCGCGGATTTCGGGGCCACCCGTCACTTCACCATCTCGGCCGATGTTGTGTCGAATGAGTTCCAGAACTCGCCATCGATCAGTGTTGTGCAGTATGGCAGTACGGTCGCCGGCGCCGGCGCCACTGGCACTACCGTGCCTTCTACTGCGTCCTGCCAGACCGGCGTCGTGGCATTGACGGCTGTCTCAACCCTTTGCACTGCGAACATCGTCAACAAGACCTTCACGACCGCGAACTTCAGTGGTGGTATCAAGTGGAAGCCGTTCGTGCGAGGCGGCCTCGTGCTCTATGGAAACGTTCTTGTTCCGATCAACGACGTCGGCCTGCGTAGCAAGCCATCTCCGTCCGTCGGAGTCTCTTATAACTTCAAGGGCCTCGACAAGGCGCCTAGTTGGTTGAACCGGTAATCCGCAATATACTCTGGCTCTATCAATCTGCCCTGGCGACGGCCAGGGCGATTGTGTTTCTAGAACGGGTCGCCTGGAGCTTCTACGACGCCAAGGAGTGATGCCGGCAGTCTTCGTCCGCTTCTTGCGGTATGGTCTAGATCGCCTGCCAGGTCCGCTCTACAACGGGACGGCAATAGCCTCATCCAGTAACTAGCCGCAGAGCATCGCCTCCGAAGCCCGCAAAATCGAGGGCTCGGCCGATACTGCCATGCATTGCGGTGGAACCGCGGTGGCAATCCTGCGTGATCCGTTTGCCATGCCCAGGCAGCGCACAGCGCTTCCGTGATCGTGGTCGCGAGCATAGCTCGTGCGCCCGAGAGGCTCCAAGATCCGGGACGATGAGGCATGCTAGCTGGCTTCTGTGCTGTCGTCGTCGTGTTTTCCTGCGAACGGCGAAAGGAGACGGCACTGCGCAGCCTAGTGGCGTGATGACTGCACCGCACCCAACCCACTCGCACGGACAGAACGCCTGCCGTCGGACCACGAATGGAGGACCCGCTGCATTCGCTGTTGGTTGGATAAATGGTCGGGACGACTAGATTCGAACTAGCGACCTCACCCACCCCAAACCCGGAATAGTGGGAATTTGCTCAACTTTGCTGGATTTTTCGGCACGTTGAAGAGCGCCAAAAAGCGCTTCAAAACCCATATTGCACCTTTACTGCACCCACAGTTGCACCCACGCTGGCAACCGCGACCACGCGGCACGAACGGCAACGCCAGCCTGGCTCTGATTCATATATGCCGCAGTCGATAGCCATTTCGCTGCGTCGACGAAGCCGAGTGCGAGGCCGTGCGGGACATTGACAACTGACAGGGCCTCGTCATCGAATGAGGTTAATGTCTCGGGGGAAGGCGCGAGAACACCGATCCCCGGAGTTATGTGCTACTTCATGAGCAGCACGACGATGAGAAGAACCACGGCCACCACGAACCGCCAGTCGACGGCGATCGTGGCATGGATCCAGGCAAGCTCCTGGGGTACAGGCGACGTCACTTGGCCTGACGTCGCTAATTTCTATTTAACTTGCGCATCGCTCTGTAACAGGTTGTCGTGCTTCACGCCCTTGAGCCTGAGGCCGAGCGGCTGTGGCGATTGAGCCTGGAAATGAATTCCCGCTTTGGTGGTATAGGCGAAAGGGCGCGGGTCTCATAGCGTCAGCAGCATGGCTGATCTATCGCACTACGGCGACACCGTTCTTATCGAGAGTTTGTCGGATAGCTCCAAAGCGAAGAAGCTCACCCGATTAGCACTGGAACCCGGGGAAACTGATAAGAAGTGCAGTGAACGTTGGCTGCAACGCTTGATCATGACCCATCCAGGCTTGCTGCCAATCTCGCAGGTGGAACCGGTGTTTGAATCTATGGTTCCGATCTGCATGGAACTGCCTATCCGAGATCGGTTTGTCGACAACGTCTTTGTGACCCCCAACGGTCACATCGCGATCGTCGAATGTAAATTGTGGCGAAATGCCGAGGCGCGTCGTAACGTCATCGCTCAGGTCATTGAGTACGCAAGTGAGCTGAGCAAGCTCAGCTATGAAGAGTTTGAGTCCGCTGTGCGGAGAGCGGAACCGGTGCAAGATGACACTCCAGCGGGGGCTAGTACGCTCTTTGAGATGGTGACGGAAGGGGAGGGTGTCGATGAGGCAGCTTTCCACGATGCCGTGACGGAGACCCTTCGCCGCGGTCGGATTCTGATCATCATCCTAGGAGACGGTATTCGACAGGGATTGGAGACGATGGCTGGCTTCCTCCAGCAGCATGCCGGACTACATTTCACTCTGTGCTTGGTCGAGTTGGCTCTATTTGAACTCCCCAACAGCAATGGCGCGATCATTGCACAGCCGCGCATCGTGGGGAGGACTACAAACATTGAGCGTGGCATCGTGGTGCTGGATGATTCACGCATCTCTATTAAGCCACTTCCTACGAAACCGGGAGTGGTTGCACAGCCCAGTAGCATCAGTTCGGAGAGCTTCTACGAAAGCCTAGATGCTGCGGCCCCTGGTGCGAGCGCCGGCCTGCAAGCGCTATTGGCCGACCTGGATATTCTTGGGGTCAAGCCGGACTTCAAGGCCAAGACGCTAACGCTGCGATGGACTACTGACCGGGTGAACTGGAACCTCGGTACGTTTCACAATGATGGCGCACTCTGGATGGATTACCACTCGCAGCAGGCTCGGAACCTGAACCTGATCGAGGAAAGCCGTGCATACCTACAAAGACTTGCCGAAATCACTCCCACGGCGACGGTCGCTCAAGCAGCTTCTGGAAAAGGATGGGGACTGCATCGTGTTGGGGTTGGACCGCTGAAAATAGTCAACTTCTTGACGGATGTCGGTCGGAAAAAGTGGGTGGTCGCGATCGAGTCCTTCCAGCGGGATGTCGATAAAGCCTACCCTCAATAGGCTTGAGTGTTGCTAATTGCTCCCCACGAGTACATCGAGTCATGCGTGCTGTTCTTGCCAGCATCGCGTCAGGAACAGCGGACAATATGCGGACGCGTCGGGATGAACACAAGGAAACGATTGAGACGGTTGTCGTAAGGTTTGACAACCATGCTAGGTCTATACAGGAACCCGGCTCAGCTCTTCCCGGGCAACAAGTCGCAGCCTAGCCGCACGCCCGCGAGACTGTGCTCAAGAGGGCTCCAAAGCCTTATTTCACGGTTCTTGCTCCCACCATAGCTCCCAAGCTGGCATCCGCGACCTCCGGCTAACGGTCGGATCGAATTTCTCTTCTCTTGGGGCGACATCTTTCGTAATCTCTACTCACTCCCATGCTGAACCCGACTGTTGAGTTTTTCCGTCTTCTCCCGTTACCAATAAAGATTGGTACGCCAGTGGTGGCTCTTGTGGCCGCAGCAGGGGCCGTGAGCCTGTACGCAAGAACGCGTCGAATTGTAAAGCTGATGCGCCAGTTTTGCCTTTTCCTCGGTTCGGTTGACGACGTACCCGATGCCCATCACGCTGGAGCTACGGCTCAGGTCTTTGATCGGTTGAGAACCGAGGGCGGATCATTATCAGGGCCACTGATGGCTTGGTGGCAGCGTTGTGAAGACGCCGCTGAAGCATATGAAGGTCTCGACGGGCACGAAGGCTACTTCCTTACGGATCCACCGACAGAGGTATTGCCATTCGAGACTGTAATGGCATCCATCGCTAGAGACTTCTATCGGTCGCTCCCAGGAGTCTTGACAGGTGCTGGCCTATTTCTAACCTTTGTTTCCATTCTCTCGGCACTTCACGGCGTCCACTACGACAAAGCGAACGCGGTCGAACCTATTACTGGCATCGACATTCTTATCAATGGATTGTCGGGAAAGTTTCTCAGTTCCGTCGTCGCCCTGCTGTGCAGTATTCTCTTCACGTTCTTTGAACATTCTCAGTCCGCTCGCGCAAGAAAAGCGTACGCCGATACGATCAGCACACTGCGGGCGGTGATCCCGCGTTTAACGACAGCACGGATCCTGCTCGACATTCGGAAGTCGTCAGAGGATGCCAGCGTCGAGGTTAAGCACATAAGCTCTGATGTCGTCGCGCGGTTTACGGACGCGCTGAACGACCAGGTTGTTCCTCAGTTAGCTATTTCCATGGCCTCCGGGGTTGCTGGCGCATTCCAACAACAACTCAGCCCAACACTCGACAGGATGACGGGGTCCCTAGACACCCTACAGGGTGCGATCGTGGGCCTTGAAGCCCAGAAGCAATCATCAGTCACTGGTGAGTTCGAGCGACTCTTGCATGGGCTCGAACGATCGATGACGGATGCTCTCGGGAAGATGGCAAGCGGATTCCAAGATGCGCTATCGGGATCCGCGCGCCATGAGTTTACCAACATGCAAGCTACGCTCGAAGCTACGCGCGGCATGCTGTCAGCCATGAACGACCAGTTTGGCGCCACGCAGGCATCCTTCAACGGGGTGATCGCACGAGCGGAAGAGACGACGATGCAGCAGGTGGCGGCCGGACGCGAACAAACCGAACAACTGCATCAGGTAATGCGTGGCGTTCTGGCAAGCATTACCTCAGGAACTGCGGACAATATGCAAACCCTGAGAGATCAACTGAAGGAGACGATCGACCAACTTGTTTCGCAGGTCGAGCTTCATACCAGATCCTCACAAGATTCTGCGTCGACGCTTCTCGGACAGGCGGCATCCTCGTCCCAAGCGATGACCGACCGTCTTGAAGGAGTGCTGAACAGCCTTCAGGATCGTAGTTCCGACTTCGAGCATGCAAGTCAGCAGCTGACCGCTGCGCAAGGCTTTATCTCAGCACTCTTGCAACAGAATGGTACGGCCCTCCAACAACTCGGTGCTGCAAGTGCGGAGGTTCGCGGCTACACGGCCGATCTTCGTGCGCAAGCTCAGTCACTCGGCACTGTTGTGAGTGGGCAGGTTTCTGTCGCGGACCGCCTTTCCGGGGCGGCGACGAAGGTGCAAGAGGCCCTGAACGATCAAGAGGCGCGTCTGAATCGCTACGCATCCAGCCTCCAACAGTTTGAGAAGGTCATGGAAGACTTGGACAAGCGAATCGCAGCCGTCCTACAGGAGTTCGGCAGAGGATTCAATGACTACCAAGCGAGCGTTTCAAAGAACTTCGACAGCATCGTGAAAATCGCCAACGAGCTCATCCCACGGGCCTCGACTGGCTTGGAGACGCGCGTTGCTGAATTCACTGAGCAGATGACAGGCTTCACAGAAGCCATTCAAGACGAGATTAAGAAGGTCAAGGGAGCGGGCGATGGAAGAGTCCGCTAAGACTGACCATCTCAGCAACTCGCTGACGGATTTGATGACATCGCTAATGGTCATTTTTATCCTGTTACTACTCGCGTTCATCAGTCACACGGCATCGAAGGATGCGGCTGTTGCGGATGTTCTTCTCAAGAAGCTGCAAAAGGATCTGAAAATTCAGGGAATCGATAACGAACGGCTCAAGCTCGATCCCCGGGACAAAAATGTCATCCTCGTCATCGTCCCCGGCGACCTCATGCGATTCGAGACGCAGAAGTCGGACCTCAGGTCTGAAGGACGCGACTGGCTCGACGAGAACATTCCAAAATTCTCTTCCATTCTCTGTGCGGCGAAGTACGCCCCCAGCGTAGACTCCATCGTCGTCGAGGGGCATACGGATAAGCAGGGCTGGGCCGGCAAACCAGGGGTAGAGAGTGAAAACGCCAATCTGGCCCTGAGTCAGGAACGATCTATGGCAGTCGTGAAGGAGGCACTGCATTCGCTGGAGGCGCGTCCACAGGAGCGGGACTGCTTCTTGGAAAAGCTTTCGGCTGTTGGCAGAGGACAGCGGGATCCCGAACCTACAGATGAAGAGAGTCGGCGTGTGATCTTCCGCATTCGAGTCAAAGCCACAAATGAACAGAATATAGAGAAGCAGCTCCGATGAAGCATCTAGAGGAGGCTTTCGCACAACTCAAGGTACAGCTCACGGGCTTAGCAATTCCCGCACTCGATGATATCGAAGTGCGTCGATGTCTAAGGGACTTGGTCAGGTTCACAGATGCGGTGTCTAAGCGCTCGCCAAGATTCCACCAAGCCACTGGTCTTGACCCCGAGACTGTTTGGAAGGATTGGGCCGCCGTCGGATTCCGACCTCACGCGCTCTCATCCCGAGAGATGAGAACGCTCTGCGGCTCTCCCCTGACCTGTCTCCGTTCGCAACTCATCGCCGAACTGCAAGCCCGACCGGAGCCCCTAGATAGGTTGGCGAACTTCCTAGGAATTGCGGCCGCCTATTTCAGGTATTGGCGGCCCGAGCATAAATCGATGGCACCGCCGGGTGACATTGAGAACCTCATCGTGAGCCGCCTCGAGACGCGCTATCGAGAGAGCAAGAGCCCTCTTCTAGTCTCTTGGAGGACTGCGGTTGCTTTATTTAGCGTAAACGGCACCGGGTGGGTTGCTGATCGTGTGATGCGTCAGCGGTCTTCTGTTGCCGAGGTGGTGAAGTCTGCCTATGTGGAGCCAACATCCCAGCTTGCGGTGAAGAGTCTCGACCTGGTGGCATTGCGAGCCACCCATGCTCTTATGAGAACTCCGAAAGTGGCTACCGATGCTGTCGTTGGCGAGCAGGCGAAATGGCTTGTGGAAACGGTATTCCAGGACGCGTTGGACCCTAGCACCCTTCGGCGATGTATAGCCGACTTGATCTTGAGCGATCTGCCCGATCGATATTCGCAGATCCGACAACTGCTTATTCAAGTTGTCGGCCGCCATACGAAACTCGGTGATCCGCGGCTCCCAGAAAACGGTCCGAACTGGCGCGAGATTCCGGTTGAGGCAAAAGAGACCTTGGTCTCTTGGCTTGCCGCGCAGTACATACAGCTATTTTTCAACCTTATCGTTCCAGGCAGTGACGAGAATCGTCGGCGCGCGCTTTTTTGGCTGAAGTACGCGGCGAGAAGAGGCTCGATCAAAGATTTCCAGGTCGCGGTTTCAGCCGAAGACTTGCGAAAGGTTGATGGTGTGCCCGCGGCGAAAGGCTTGATGTGGGCACGCGTCAGTGCGGCTTCCAACGCGAGCAGCGCGTTCCTCATGGAATTTCACGCGATGGGTGAGCGCTACATCATCATTGAATTTAGCGAAACCGGTAATGCTGCGTGCATTTACAGGAAGACTATCTTCGAGTCGAATGGCGCGACTCTCCGACGGCGAAGTTTTGGAATGTCAGAGCTTCGCGACACCAAACGACGTGATGACAGCATTAACCACCTGGGTGCATGGGAGCATCCCGCGGCGATGAAGCTGCGGAAGATAGGAATCGTACCGTGACGATAGACCTCCGGGTTTTCAATGGGACTGTCCGCATCAGCGCTGCGGAGGATGCACTGTTGGTGACGCACAGAGGCACGAGCTTTCCCTGGGAGATTTCCGAGGCGTGGCCAGCGGTTGTTCGCGAGAGCGCTACGGGAAGAAGGCTGGTTTTCGACGTCCAGTTGGCTCTGGAGATGGGACTGGGCGATGTCCTGGGCGGAGACTTCGTGGTCCCGTACACGAATTTTGAAAGCCTCGAGCGCGAAGAACTTAAGCTCCATCGGCTCTTCACGAACCCCAGTCCCTTCCTACTTCGGATCGGTCGCAGGGGTGTATTGGGTAGGCCGGACTTCCACTACGAAATTAGCTTTCTGTTAGGGGGAGCCCCAATTCCTTTGGACATCGCGGGCCCATACCTTCGCCGTGTGGCGACGGGAGAGTGCTTCCACCTCGATAGTGCTCAATACGCTCTTGTCAGAGCCCTCAGACAATTCAACTCCTTACCGGCGGAGGAGCGCTCACCTCAAGCCAGCTGGCTGGCATTCGCCGACGTCAAACGACTTTCGAATGAGGTAAATGTATCCCTAGACACTTGGCTTGCTAGTAACGATGTCATCGTGCCCTCCTCGATTGGGCTCGATTTTTACGAGGAGACCGACGGCTCTCTCAGCTTCGTTCCTACGTCGCCCTCACTCGATGGTGCGACGTTCCGTACTCTCTTCCAACAGAGCCGCGATGCCCACGGTCTCTACACGGTGCAGCGTAGTGGCGGTGAGCGAGTGCGGGTCGTGCTGACGGATGGTCAGAAAGAAATCCTCCGACGGATGAAGCGAGTGCAGCGAGTAAGAGGGCCGCTCAGGGAATCGCTCGAGCGAGACCCCCTCCAAGTGTTCGATGGAATCGCGGGAGATGTGACCTTACCGGATTCATATAGTGCTCGGGTAATAGGGATCGGGGCATTCCAGTATGAGCCCGTACCAAGAGCTCCGAATGACGACAGCAGCCTAGCTGCTCTTTGGGGTTCTGACGGTGGTCCCCAGGGCGGTGAATCTGAGGAAGGCTCGCCTGAATCCTCGAGCCCACGCAAGACTCTGTTGATCCGCACCAACCAAGACGAAGTAGACGACGAATACGTTGGCGAGGCCGCTCGGGCCGCCGCTGGCCTCGACGGTTGGGAATTCGTTTCTCCCAATGCGCTAGGAACTGACTGCCGCCTGGATGCGCATCAGCGAGATGGTGTTGGATGGCTGCAACGATGCAGCCAAATTTCCGATCGGCGCGGGGTATTGCTCGCCGACGACATGGGGTTGGGTAAGACACTCCAGATCCTGACATTCATAGCTTGGGTCATTGAGAGCGGAATGTTCCCGGAGCTCTCTCGACCTCGCCCACCGTACCGGCCCATTCTGATCACGGCGCCACTTATCCTCCTAGAGAACCAGACTTGGGAGGATGAGATGAAGCGGTTTTTCAGGGAACAAGGCAACATCTTCCTCCCGGTACTGCCGCTCTATGGCGCAGCGCTTCGGAGTTTTCGGCGGAAGGACCTCGCTGGCACGGAGGGTGTCCTTGGACAGCCAATCCTCGACCTTGATCGGATTCGTCAGCATCGAGTTGTGATCACAAACTATGAAGCGCTGCGCGACTACGAGTTCAGCTTTGCTTACCATCCTGAGGGGCAATCTCTGTGGTCCATGGTTATCTCCGACGAAGCTCAGGAGTATAAGACACCGAATTCTCGGATCTCCCATGCGATGAAGAAGCTTGATCCTCCTTTTCGAGTGGCATGCACCGGTACTCCAGTAGAGACTCGTCTGTTGGACCTGTGGAACATCTTTGATGCGGCACAGCCCGGGCTCCTGGGCTCTGCTCGGGAGTTTGTTCAACGATTCGAAACTCCTGTCGGAGCGTCAGGGGTGAGTGCCCTCAAGAAGGCACTCCTCTATCAGCGTCCGAGCGCATTCATGCTCCGCCGAAACAAACAGGAGGTTCTCGACCTGCCGGAGAAGACTGTGGAGCGGCTCCTGTGCCCGATGTCCCCGGAGGAGATTGAAGCACACAAGACCCTGTCGGAAGGGATGACATCAGCTGGGGCGAAGAAACAAAAGCTCACTCTTCTCAATGACTTCGCACGGCTTTACCAACATCCAGCTCTCTTACGGTCTTCTGGAGATGACCAGACCAGCTCCGCTCTTCGAGCATCCAGCTCAAAACTGCGGGGCGTGGTTGATCTCCTCCATCGAATTAGGGAGAAGGGAGAAAAAGTTCTGATCTTCGCGCGTCATAAGGACGCACAACGCATGTTGGCATCGGTCCTATCTGACGAGTTCGACCTCCCCGTGCGAATTCTCAACGGCGATACACCAACCTCAAGTTCGGCTAGGAACGGTGCGACGCAGACTCGTCGGTTGCTTCTCAACGAGTTCAAACAACGCACCGGATTCAGCGTGATTGTGCTGTCGCCTTTCGTCGCCGGTGTTGGTCTGACGATCGTCGAGGCAAACCATGTCATCCACTACGGTCGCTGGTGGAATCCTGCACTGGAGTCGCAGGCTACGGACCGCGCCTATCGGAGAGGTCAGCAGCGCCCGGTGAGCGTCTACCTACCAATTCTCTACGACCCATCGGGTCAGATCAGGGACTCTTTCGATGAGCTCTTAGATCGGTTGATGACAAGAAGAGAGGAACTGGCGAGGGCTACGCTCGCGAAAGAAGGATTCACACCAGTTGCAGATTCGGAAGACAACACAGGTGAGCAACTCATCGCCTCTCTGTCAACATGATCCTTTAAGGTCGGCGCGTTGCGGTCCATGATACTTCGCGATCTTACGGTCCTGACCTGTCGCGGCACCAGATGACACGGGCAACCGCCACCGGTCGGCCTTCTCGCTGCAAGACTATTCAGCCTCGCCAGCTAGGAAACTCGGCCTTTGACATTGCGTTACTGGTAGACATTCAAATCTCGATCGGGGTAGTTCTCGTAGAAGTGTTCGAAAACGGCGGAGCACTTCTGCTCATAGAGATCCTTTGAGAAGGCCCGGGGCAGCCCCTCATCTAGCAGATCCTTGATCGCATCCTCGACAGACGCTCGCGCCCGGCGCGTCTTCCGCCAGTCGAGGACGAGAAGGTTCTTGAGCCGCTCCAGCAAGTACCTCGCGACTCTTTTCACTTCCGCTCGTTCCTCTGTGGATAGATCTGGTGCTGGCCGCGTCAATATGTCGAAGATGACCAGCTCTTCCTCAGACAGATTCTCGCGGACATGCCGCTTCTCCTCATCGGTCAGACTGCGGCTCAGTTCTACTAGCGCGCGGAATAGCTCCTCGATGTTGAGGCTCCCAGCGTTGTAGTCCTCGATCAACTGCTCAAACCTCGCACGGAAGTCGACTCGGGTTTTGTTCAGGCGGACCAGCTCTTCCAACTGCACCCGGACGGCTGCTTTCAAGACTTCCAAGTCGGTGTTCTTGTGCTTCGCTCGAGTGAATTTCTTCTGGAGCGCGTCGAAGTCGATCTTGGAAAGGTCCAAAACGACCCCGCCTGCTTTCGGCATCGAGACGCCAGTGATCGATGTATCCAGCAGCTCGCCAATGTCTGCCATCACGGCCGAGATGTTCACTGGGTCAGGATGGAGCTTGGCACGCATCGCCTCAGCGATAGCGCTCAAGCAAAGAACAGACTCCGTAAAGTTCAGGGCTGCCTTGTCTGGCTTCAGGGCGTTATAAAGAGTGTTCACCAGCCGTTCGTGGGCCTGGAAGTCGCGGCGCACCGCGTCCGGCGAGATCAACGCGTTCACCGCATCATCCAGCCGTGCCAAACGCTCGAGGCCGATCGGCGTCTGCGCGATTTCGTCGATCGAGACACCATGGTTCACGCAAAACTGCCTGGTTTCCTCAAGGCTAACCGCCAGATCCGCGACGAGCTTCCCGATATCCTTGACCGGCGACTTCCCATCCTTGCCGGCGCCATAGATCGCAAGCGCCTTCTCGAGCGATGCAAAGACGTTGGCGTAGTCCACGATCACGCCGCTGTGTTTCCCGGGGTACACGCGATTCGCGCGGGCGATGGTCTGCATCAGCGTGTGGTTACGAATCGGTTTGTCCAGGTAGATCGTTGAGCAGCTCGGCACATCGAAGCCCGTCAGCCACATGGCGCACACGAAGACGATGCGGAGCGGGTCCTTCGCATCCTTGAATCTTTCGTCAAGTCCGGGCTGGGACTCCTTCATCCGCTTACGGTGCGGCGCGATATCCAGACCTAGTTTCTGCATCTCCGCGATCTCGTTCTGCGCAGGCGAAACGATCAGGGCCATATCTGTCGACTTCAGCAGCTCTTGCCGCTGCCACAGTTCGCCGTGTTGCGATTCGTTGAGATCGGTACGTTGCACCTCCATGTCGACACGAGCAGCCTCTTCATTCCAGTACTTCCGGACCTTGTCATACATCCGCAGCGCAGTAGCCTTGTCGATGGCGACGACCATGGCCTTGCCCGCGAAGCCGCGGCCCAGGAAGTGCCGCACGACATCCTTCGCTATCGTCTCCAGGCGGTCGTCGCGAGTGAGCAGGTGATACTGCCTGCTGAGCTCGCGCTCCAGCTTCTTTTCCTGCTCCGGATCAAGATCGGCATCTTCTACCAGGTCGTAGATCTGCTCATTCAGATCGGGATTGACGAGTTGCAGCTCAGGCGTGCGGTTCTCGTAGAACAACGGTACCGTGGCGCCGTCCTCCATCGACTGCTGGAAGTCATAAATCGAAACGTAGTCGCCAAAGACGTCCTTGGTGCGCTCCTCACCGGCGATCAGGGGCGTCCCGGTAAAGGCCAGGAAGGTCGCGTTCGGCAGCGAGGAGCGCATGTTCAGCGCCAGAGTGTCGTATTGGCTGCGGTGCGCCTCGTCCGTGATCACGATGATGTCGGAGCGGTCGTTCAGCGGCTCGGGCGACTGGAACTTCTGGATCAGCGTGAAGACGTAGCGGTGGTTGCCCTGGAGCAGCTCGCGGAGGTGGCTGCCGCTGTCCGCATGGACCTGCTTGCTCTCCGTCTCGCTTACCGCCCCGGTGGCTTTGAAGGTCTTGGCAATCTGGTCGTCGAGCTCCACGCGGTCGGTGACGATGACGAAGGTCCAGTTGCCGTGCTGCTTGCGCATCATCTTCTGCGCGAAGAAGACCATGGAGTAGCTTTTGCCGCTGCCCTGGGTCTGCCAGAAGACGCCGCCGCGGCCGTGGCGTTCGTCGCGGGCCTTCAGGGTCGAGGCGATGGCGTTGTTCACGCCCAGAACCTGGTGGTTCTGGCCGATGATCTTGACGATGCCTTCTTTGGCCTCGGAGAACAGCGTGAAATTCTCGACGATGTCGAGCAGACGGGTCTTGTCGCAGGTGCCTCGGAGCATCGTCTCCATGGAGACTCGGCGCTTCTCGTCCTCGCTCTCGATGCGCTTCCACTCGAAGAAGCGGTCCCAGTCGGCGGTCAGAGAGCCGACGCGGCTGTCTGTACCGTTCGAGGCGATCATCAGGGCGTTGAACCAGAAGAGGGCTGGGATTTGCGCCTTGTAATGCGTCAGGTTGTCGTCGAAGGCGGCGCGGGCCGGGACCCCAGCGTTTTTCAGCTCGATCACGACGAGCGGCAGTCCGTTGACGAAGCCGATCAGGTCGGGCCGGCAAGTGTAGAGAGTGCCGGTGATGGTCATCTGGTTGAGCAGCAGGAAGTCGTTTGCCTGCGGCGTCTCCCAGTCGATCACTCGAACGCGTTCTTGCTTCTGGCCGTGGTGGTCGCCGTCGCGGACGGTGACGAGAACGCCTTCTTTCAGTAACTTGTACACCTCGCGGTTGGCCGCGGGCAGCAGCATCGCCGAACGGTCGAGCATGAGGGTTTCAATAGCCGCAGTGATGGCTTCCGCAGGCACGCCGGGATTCAGACGCTCAAGTGCAGTGTGCAGTTGCGGCACCAGCACGACCTCGCTCTTCGTCTCGCGACCGAGCGAACCGTTGGCTCCAAAGGTTTCCTCCGCCGCCGATGCCGTCTCCCACTCCATCCAGCGGAACAGCTCGATGGCTGGCTGTTCGACGAGAAGGTTTTCGGAGAAGGGTGGCATGGGCTAGTTAGCCTCCAACTTGATTTGACCTGAAAGAAGGCGGGGAAGGAGTAGATCGCGCGTTACTCTAAGGTTCTCGTTTTGATTCAGGTAGCTGACAACTGCTTTTCGGAGCGGTCCAACTACCCCTCCGAAAGCGGTCTGAATTTCCAGAGGGGGAATAATCATTTCGACCTGTCCGATAGCCCTTCGCGACAATTCAGTTTGTCCCGTTGCACCGACTCCTAGACGCTCAAACTCGGTCTCGCGATCAAGAAGAGCGCACCCGAAATAGTGTTGGTCGGTGCCGGGTGTAGGCCGAACGATTGTTACGTGAGAGTCAACCGTGACGGGGCCGATTTTATCTACTACCTGCGCTACCCGACCAAGAGTTCCGACCCCAGTTGAATTGATGAGCACATCGCCGACGCTCAGGATCCTGGTTTTGGGGATCATCTTCGATTGCCTGCGGGCCGGGCCGAGTGAAAGACGTTGGTCACGTATGCACTTCTGATTTATAACTAACGACTCTCCGTCGTCATCATACTTCGGCGAAATGCCACGAGAGAGAAATGCGGCGATATTGTCGATTGTTCCCGGCTTCCAACCCATCGGGACTTGCCCGAGATGTGATGGAACGCGAGGATGGTTTTCGTGACAGGGGAAGCGGAAGTGGACGAACCACTCTCGATAGACACTGCGGACCATATTCTCCAGTATCCGGATCCGTCGCTGGTTATTCTCAATCAGATCGTCATAGGCAGACAGCAAGGCCCCAATTCGTCGCTGCATTGGCGGCTCCGGCATGCGAAGGGTCAGCTTGCTGAAGGCCGTCTTATTCAAAATTGGGGTCCTGACTCCAGCTGCGGAGCCCAGCGACAGAAGTTGCTGCTTTCTTGGCAGCAAAGAATAATAAAGAAAGCTGGCATTCACCTCATCATGCGGGACTACTGTGTTTATTTGCTGGTTGGTAAAGGAGTCCGTCTCCGTCATCACAACTTCACCCATCTGCCAACCGATGCAGGAGACACAGACGCTTCCTGCTGGGACTTTGATCCTGGAGAGTAACGCGGCGCCCTTCTCCGACAAGCTCCTCGTTGTCGATCTGACGTATTTACCCTGATGCATATCCCCAGGGGTGATGAACGGAAAATCATTCCCGAAATACTCAGGGTTCTCAGTGGGAGGGGTACGGCCCGTGACTAGTCTGCCAACTTCCCCGATCTCCATCTTTTTCCAAGATTCGGGCATTCTTAAGCTCCAAGGATCTCAGCAGCGTTGCGGGCGATAGTTACTTCTAACTCACGCGCTTGGGAATTAAGGGATGAGAGCTGTTCATTTAGCGCCTCGAACTGTTGATGGAAATCCACATCGCTGATCCTCTCTCCAGGAGCCACGCCAACATACCGGCCGGGGTTGAGTGACCATCCCTGCTCCCCGATTTCTTGTCGTGTGGCCACCTTGCAAAGTCCGAGGCTATCGACGTACTTCGGTTTCGTCCCGAAGATATCCTTGATTTTCGCCTCCGCATCAACACCGCCGCAGGTGTAGTCCAGTTTCTCGCCACGGTAAAGTCTTACGACATTGGCGAGGAAGCCGATCTGTGCAGCGCTCCAGTCGCGGTGGGCGCGGTCAATCTGGCGGTAGATGTGGCGCGCATCAAGAAAGAGCACCGTGTCTTTGCGCGACGTCGTGGCCTTGGCCTTGTCGAAGAACCAGAGCGTACAGGGCAGCGTGACCGTGTAGAACATGTTTGGGCCGACGGCGACGATGACGTCGACCGCGCCGGACTCGATTAGCTTTTGCCGAATCTCCTGCTCGGAGGAGCGTGCATCCGCGGCCGAGTTCGCCATGACAAAACCGGCGCGGCCTTTAGCGTTTAGCGAGGAGTGGAAGAGCTGGATCCAGAGGTAGTTCGCGTTGTCTGCGCGCGGAAGACCGAACGGGAAGCGGCGGTTGGGTCCGACCGCATCCTTGAGGCGTTCTTTGTCGACGGCATCCACATTGAAAGGAGGATTGGCGAGGACGAAGTCGAACTTGCCGATGGCGGAGTGCGGGTCGTCGTAGTAGGTGTTGACGTTGCCGCCGTGCTTGATGTCGCCCTCGAGGCCGTGGACGGCGAGGTTCATGCGGCAGAGCCGGCCGGTGGCGTCGGTCTTCTCGACGCCATGGATGGAGAGTTCGGCGGCGGGGTTGTGCTTGTGCTCGGCGACGAAGCGCGCCGAGGAGACGAACATTCCGCCGGAGCCGCAGGCGGGATCGAGGATGCGGCCGTGGTAGGGCTCGATGACTTCGGTGAGCAGGCGGACGATGGGGGAGGGGGTGTAGAACTCGCCGCCGCCCTGGCCCTCGGTGCGGGCGAACTCGCCGAGAAAGTACTCATAGATACGGCCGAAGGCGTCGTAGTCCAACGACGCAGGGATCTCGGAGATGAGCTTGAGGATCTCCTTCAGCAGTGTGCTGGTGAAGCGGCTGTAGGTGCGCGGGAGGACGCCGGCGAGCTGGTCATTGTGCTTCTCGATCTCGCGCATGGCCTCGTTGACGGCCTTGCCGATGTTGGCGGACTCGGGCAGCGAAAGGAGGTAATCGAAGCGAGCATCCGGCGGGAGGTAGAGAACCCCGGATGCGTGATAAGCGGCGGGGTCGTCAACGCGAGAGCTGCGTCGCGAACCGGCAGCTGCCTTCTCGAGCGTGGCGCGCTGGGCGTCGAAGCGCACGCCGGCGAAGCGCAGGAAGATGAGGCCAAGGATCGGCTGCGAGTACTCGGAGGCAGCAAGGTCAGAGTTGGCGCGGAACTGGTCGGCGGCGTCCCACAGGCGCTTCTCGAGCGTCGTGGTGCCGGCATCTTTCTCGGAAGGGGCAATCCACTGCATAGGCGTTGAGTAGGAGTTTACCTCGTAAGTCAACGTATTACATCGCTTTCCGCCAAGACCTGCTTGCAACAAATCGTTGGCAAGAAAGGCGGGAGAGCAACCATCAACGCACACAGAGAAGGCGGCCTAGAGCCGCCTCTTCTCATTGGAGGCACATATGCTTGCACCCCCAACGCCTCGTCGGCGCTGGGTCGTCCTGGACATCCGGTCTGCCCCCGTGGGGTTTACCCCGGGGTACCGAAATTTCGTTGGGTTGACTCATAGGGTGGCGTCCATCGCGATGCTGATCGACAACGGCGTACAGGTTGTCACACATCACCTCGAGGAGCGGAGGGAGGATGACTTGCTGAGCCGCCTTTGGGAACTGATGAAGCCGAATGACGTGGCGATTGGGGGAACCGCAATTGATGCCCGGTGGACCTTGCTCCTGCATCGTTCCTGGATGCGGCGCTTCCCCTCGCTGGATATCTCCATCCTGAACGTCGAAGCCGATTCTCGATCAGGTGCCGGGGAGGACTTGCCGGCCGACGACTCGGGAAAGTCCCGGGTCAATGTCCCGTTGGGACCTTCAGCCAATGAAGTGATCCGGCTACATCAACTTGCTCTGAATGCGATTGACCGCGTCTAGAGGCGCTGGAGCGGCTTCCCCTGAGCTGCTCATTTCTCGAGGCCCGAGGAACAGGCCCAAGGGGACATTGTCCTGAAGAGACGTATGACCAATTCTTCAGCGATGTCAATGTGTTTATAGCGCTCTCTGCTGCCGAGAGCGCCAAAGCGCAAGGATTGAATCGGGGGCGATGAACGGAGAGAAGACACCCACCTTCTGCACCTTCACGATCGTACCTCAGGGTTAACCAGTGGGCAAAGCGCCCACGCAACCACCTCAGAAGATTCGAAGGGTTTCAGAACGAGGGGCCGCATATGCGGCCGCGGTCGAAACCCACCGGATTTCCGGCACCTGCCCGAGACGGCAGGATGTACTCGGTATGCCTGAAAGGAACATGGATGAAGTTCTACCAGCGGTACCCGACCCGCAAGGAGCTGCAACTCCGACAGGAGTTTGCAGCGTTCTTCAATGCGCCGATCTTTACGTGGGATTGGTATGTGACGCTCACGATGGATCGTGGCCTTACACCCGCCGTTGCGCGTGGTCTCCGGGACTCGTTCTTCAGAGAGGTCGCCGAGTATTGCCACATCACGGCGATCCTCTGGGTAGAAGAGAGCAAACCGTCAGGACTGGGATTCGCTGGTAACGGAATCCACTTCCACCTGCTGTTGGAATGCAAAGATATGGATCCCAGTCGTGTGAAAGCCCACTGGGAACGTGCTTGTTACGGCGGAAAGCGTTGTAAGGGCAATGAGCAAAGGCGCGGTGTCGACGTCAACGAGACTATGGGGGGATCGGCGTATATCGTACGGTTCGTCTCCAGCATTTCCGCGACATACTACATGCTCAAGGATCATCACATTGACCCTGACGCCTGGGGTCTGATTGACACACTTGGATCGCGCCGCCTGCCTCCGACGAAGACCCAGATACGTCGCATGCAGCGAATCGCTGCAAAGCGCCGGCAGCATGAGCAGTCCCATCGGGGTGACTTTCGCTATGACATCCCTGTGAGTCCGATTAGCTAAGCCCCCGCGATCTTTGGCCTGCCGGTCGGATGCTGGCAGGCCTACCCCACGAAATCTGAATCCTCTTGTCGGCAGGATGATCTCGAACTCCTACGTCGACCTATCGCGGATTTGCTGGGTATCGTGCGTACCCAGCCTCATAGCCGATCGGTAGCCGCTGAAGAGCGGCGTTGCGACCTCTTGCTCATCCGGTCCCTGTCGCTTGCTGGCGAAAGCGTCAAAGGCAATCTAGTGCTCGAGCGCGGTCGCAACTATGACAATCAGGACGGCTCTATTTGCGTATCTACCCTGCACATTTTGGTAGCCCTCCTGCTTTGCTGCAATGTGGCAATAGAGCCCACGCTCGACTGGAGGGAAGATGAGAAGTTCAATAACGCCGTCGGACGACGAAGTCCGCTGGCTTTGGAGGGAGGCAGATAAATGCCCGGACCAGCGTGCACTACCTGCGCTTGGGCTAATGCTCTCCCAAGGCACTTCGATCGCCGTCCTCAATCGCCTCCGATGGAACCAACTAGACCGGAGGAATGCCATCTTGGCCTACCCGTGCGGTAACGGGTACGGCTCTCTGTGGATCACTCCCTACCTTCAGACCCTGTTCAACCGGCTTCCCCACAAGAAGTCTCCCTTTATATTCGCCCCGATCAATGAGGGCCAGCTCACCCTAAACACTCTCATCCTGGGGCTGCTCCATAGGAGCGGACTCTCACACCTCCAAGCCTCAGACCTTGTCGAATGGTCTCGCAACCAGAGTCTGGCCGTCCGCAGGTCGACGGTCACAACCTAAAGGAAAATCCATGTCCCCAGCACGTGAGTGGTCCAACGCCCGCATGAGCCCGTCAAAGATCGGCGTGCTCTCCAACCCCAATGCCTGTTTGCGCTGCTTCTGGACTCTGCTTCGCGCTAAGTTCAAGAAGCCCTTCAGCTTCCCCATGCCTGGCATCATGTTCACGCTCGACGCCCAGGAAAAGGCGCTCGTTAAGGCATTCGTTTCCCGCGGCGAACGCCTCCCAAAGTACTTCGGCGCATTCCGTGACGTTGTCGAGATCATCCCGATGCGCACCGTGTCGGGGCGCCACGAGGAAACGGGTCTCGATCTTTATGGCCTGCCTGACCTAGTGCTGCGGCTTCAGTCCGGCGAGGTCCTCGTTATTGATAACAAGACGGCCCAGCCCAAGGATCCGGATCATCCGCTCTATGGAATGTATGTCGCGCAGCTGAATTTTTACGCGATGGTGATTGCCATGATGGACCCCGAAAATGCTCCAACTAGGCTCGCATTGCTCAATTACGCCATCTCCGGCCTCGATGACGAGGAACTCTACGAGATGACGAGTAGCGACTCTATGCTTGCGCGTTTCAAGCCGGTAATCCAGGAACTCACCTGCAATCCCGCCGAGATCGTTGAACCGCTGCTTCGCAAGGTTAGGAAGCTGATCGATGCGACGGAACCGCCAGCCGGCGCCGAAGGGTGTAAGGATTGTGCAATCTTGGCCAGTTTCAGCGACTGCCTCAGCGTGAACGATTCGGCACGCGGGTCCTGGATGACCTCCCAGGAGCAGACGCAGTGGTTGCGTCTTCATGATCATCGGCGTCTCAGTGCGATCGACTCCGTTCGTCAGGCGCAGTTGGACACAGTGACAGCGGTTGCTCAGGCAGAGCGCCCCTACGGAGTTCTTGCAGCCTGGGCAGAGTCCGAATAAATAGGAATGCGGTCTGCGAAGGGCACCCATTGGGTGCCCTTTCTTCTTGCCAAGACTGCTCAACGGAATTGGTCGCGGTCGAGTTGCTTCGCCGGCATCTGCAAGACGCCCATGTGAACTCAAGCAGGATAGGACCCAGATTGCCCGGCCCATCCAAACCAAACGAATAGAGGAACTAATGAACATCGATCCAAAAGAAGATCTTCGCTACGTGGCACTAGACGTCCAAACCCTCGGACCATTGCCTCAGGCGCTACGCTACGACTGTGCACCTGCCGATCCACCTGTTATCGCCATTAGCTTGCTAATCGACGACGGACAGAAGCTTACGGAGCATTCTCTCGTCAGCGACTACGAGCCTGCAATTCTCAGGGCATTCTGGAATGCTCTAAAGCCTCGCGATCTCCTGATCGGGCTAGACTCCGTTGAGAAGTCGATGTCCTGGGTGCGACAGCGGTCCCTGCTTGCGGGGATACGGCCGGCAGACGAGTTTGATCTTCAGCGCTTCTTCAGCCACGACATTGTGGAAGTGCTAACCATGTGGGGAAACTGCCCCGTGTTGCACCGTCCATCCCTGGACGACCTGGGAGAAATGCTTGACATTGTCCGCTACGACGTCCGGCTGAACACAACTGTCAATAGATGGTCTGTACGTGATCTGGCGGGGATCCGCGCCGAAGCGCAGCAAGAGGCTCGCTTTCTTTACGAAGCCTTGCACCGGCTGGCTGGTCGGAAGTTGCCTGACCGCTACTTCGGGTTGCCGCGCATTAGCTCGGATCGCCGAACTCTCGAAATCGTCTTCCGGCGGCCTTGAGCTGGAGAACGCCTTCAGTGATCAGGACGAGAAAATCCCAGCGAGCAACTAACCGCCCTTCGCTCTGTGTGATTGGTCGCCAGCCAACTCGAGTCGTACCGCACCTTCCGCGAATGCGTTGGATTTACTTGGACATTTTGGTAGCCCCTCCCTCCCGTAGCAGTGTTGGAAACAGGACGGGGGCATAACCATTGCGTGGTTGCCGCGCACCCATTTAGCGGGCACCCTTTGGTGCTCCCCTCCTGCGTAGCAAGAACGGCAGCATCACCTTTGCGACTGCGAAGCTCACTTCGCGATAGCAGTGATACGACCACTGGGAGTGTGCATGACAACCACGAGGGAGCGGCGGCTTTATTCCGCCGCTCAGGTACAGGAATTACTCAACATCAGCCGTCACGACGTAGACAGGCTGATCAATACAGGTCAGCTTGTAGGCATTCGGCTCTGCGGAGAGGTTCGCTTCGATTCGAAGGATCTCGAAGTCTTGATCGAAACATACAAACGAGTTGCTGAAAGGACGAAGGATGTCAAGTCAGTTGGATAGCGTTCTGCCGCCGGTCGAGCCGCAGAACACCGAGCCTGAGGCCCGCACCGTCCCACACGGGGCGAAGCGCATTGTGCAGCGCAACAAGATGATCCCGACTACTTACCGCCCGGCCCGGAAGTGCGATCGGCGTGGATGCGAGGTCATCGTCCGGGCCGCTATGGTCATCAAGCGCCATAGGTTGGCGTTCTGTTCGACAAAGTGCCGGGCGAAGTATCACAAGGAGTCACATCTGGCGGGCCACTGTCGGTACTGCGGTTCCGAGATTTTCGATAGTCGCGGTCGTGTGGGCAAGCGTGTCTACTGCTCGCGAGAACACCAGATTCTCGGCATCGAAGATGAGAACTTTGCTCCGGCGGGACCGTTCAGGTCCGTAATCGAGAATTATCTCGGCCGCGCTCTTCACTACAGGGGAAAGACCCTGACGTCCGTCAAGGTTGGTCTTGTGTCCTTCTTCGCCTATGCTCACAGCGTTGAAGGCGCTAATACCGTCAACGAAATCACGCCGTCGATGGTAACGCGGTACATCGCTTCGGAGCGTCGGCGGGAGCGCTCCGCAGACAACGCAATCGGATTCTTGAGTACCTTCTACCGTTACCTGATGGCAGAAGACGATTCCATGATGCTGCGCAACCCGGTGATCTCGAGGCTGCATTACGAGAAGAGGCCGCAGAGGCTTCCGAGGCCCTATACCGACGAGCAGCTGAGCGGGATCCGCGATCTGATCGAGGGAAGCGGGCGGCTCGAACTGATGCTCGCGGCCGCAATTGGCGAAGAGTGCGGGCTCCGCATCGGTGAAGTAGCCAACATTCGGGTTGTCGATGTCGACACGCTAAGGCAGACCATCCATGTGCGACTACCCACCAAGAATCTGGAAGAACGTGATGTCCCCTATCATGACCGGGTCGCGCTGCATATGAGCCGGTGGCTTGAGCGTCGTCTGCCATGCGGAGAGGACGACCACTTGCTCCTCTCTTTGAGGGGGCGGCCCTACTCGAACAGCACACTCTGCATGCAGTTTCACAACCTCTTCCTCCGACAGGATTCGCCTGCGCATGGTTTCTCGTTTCATCGGCTCCGCCACACCTGGGCCACGAAGCTGATGAACAACGGTCTGGAACTGTCGGTGCTCAAGCTGCTTGGCGGTTGGAAGGACCTCACCTCGATGCAGCGGTACATCCAGGTGATGCCGGAGACCATCCAGCGCCAGTACCAGGAGGCATTCCAGAAGCTCTCGGCGAGGCCTCAGGAGCGCATCGCTCCGGTCATCTCGCTGAACGAGTATGCCCGGCGCAGGGCGGCGTAGACCACCAGTCACAGGATGGCGGGTAACACTGCTTACCCGCCATCAATTAAAAACAAAGGACTTATGCGGATCGAAGAATATATGTTGTCACTGTCCGTCAGGACCCGAAGCGTCGAAACGCTTCGGGCATACCGCCAGGATCTTCAGCGCTTCCAGCTCTTCCTCCATACCAACAACCTCTCAATAGACCAGGTGAGGCCTTCGACGATCGAGTCTTACGTGGCGCACCTAAACACCGAGAGTCAGCGGCTACGCGGGCAAGCGCTGTCTCCAGCCACGATTGTGCGAAGGCTAGCGGTCGTGTCGGATTACTTCGACTGGACGCAACAGGACTCAGAGTCTTTCGGTCTCAATCCGGCGCGCATTGTGCGTCGTCCCAAAGTTCGCAACGTCGGGATTCGATCAGTGGACGACGTCACGCTCGAGGCACTTCTGTTGAGCGTGAGTCACAGACGTGACAGGGCGATCATCTTGCTCTTCCTGTATTCAGGACTGCGACTCTCGGAGCTGCGAAGTCTCAACCGAGACACCATTAGCGCACGTTGCGTATCACTCCCAGATGGGAGCTCCGACTACTTCGGGGAAGGTGAAGTGACAGGGAAGGGTAACAAGCGTCGGTCTTTCCGGCTGGGCCCTCCGGCCTTGGCGGCGATCGCGATCTATATGTCAGAGGATCGTGAAGATGACTCTAACCCTGCACTATTCCTTTCCGAGCGCGGCGAACGCATTAGTGCCCGTAGTATCCAGCGCATCCTGTCTTCTGCGTGCGAAGCCGCCGGAATTCCCCACATCCATCCGCACCAGCTTAGGCACTCGTTCGCTACCCGAGCCGTCAACGCGGGTATGTCAACACCGGTGCTTCAAGAGCTCATGGGGCACTCAAGCCTCGCAACAACTCAGCGCTACTTCCACATGAAGGCAGAGCGGGTCGCTCGCGAGTATCACGCGACGATGGCGTTCGTACGGCTTACTTCGCCAGTCTGAACACTGCGTATCAAGCTAGCCCGGCAGAACTCCTCCGAAAAGGTCGAGCGGCGGATGCAGTTGGTACGCCAGGAGCCAACGGCCCAGGCCACAGTACCGCAAGGATAGTTACCACGTGTCTAACAACATTGAGAAGCCAATCACGGCACAGCAGCTTTCAGAGATCATCCCCTTGCACCCCGTCACGATCCTGCGTTGGGCGCGAGAGGGCCGAATCCCACACCTTCGCCTGAGCGCGCGCAAGATCGTCTTCTTGCCTACGGAGATCAACGCGTGGCTGAGCTCGCGGTACACTGATCCAGCCGTTCGTGCCGCCCAACCCGAAAGGCAGGCAGCATGAACAAGATGACGCACACGCGCGAACGCTACCAAGCTGGTTCTTTGAAAATCGAGAAGCGTCGCACCGGCGGAGATGTTTGGATCTATCGCTGGCGCGAGTATCGGAGCGACGGGACGTCGACGTACCGAAAGCGGATAGTCGGGCTGGTGAGTGAGTTGCGGACAAAATCCGCGGCTCACAAGGCTATCGAAGGTCTCAAGCTCGATATCAACGCAGAGGTGACGAAGATGCCCGTGACTCGCACAGTCGCGGAGCTAATTTCACACTACGAAGAAGTGGAGCTTGCCAGCGGCAAGCATACGCTTCGCGTAAGACAGGTCTACAAGCATAACCTGAACGACTTGATCCTACCGAGGTGGGGCGACTACCGCTTGCAAGACGTCACGCCAGTGGCGGTGGAACGGTGGCTCGCTGAATTGCCGTACGCCCCTGCCACACGCACGAAAGTGAAGGGAGTGTTCGGCACGCTATTCCGTCATGGAATGCGTTACCAATGGGTAGCGACCAATCCGATCGCGCTCGTGCGCAGCAGTAGCAAGCGGGTGAATGCGCCGGACATCCTCACTCCCCTTGAGATCCAGGCGATCGTCGCGGAGCTTTCTGAGCCGGCACGAACCGTCACCAAGCTCGCCGCCATCACGGGGATGCGGCGCGGCGAATTGTTCGGGCTGAAGTGGCAGGATCTGGACTTCCATGGTCGAGCGATCCACATCAGGCGCAGCCTAGTGGATCAGGTGGAGGGATTGCCGAAGACGGAGACATCGCGGAAACCTCTGCCGATGTCAGACGGCCTCGCGGTGACGCTCTCCTCCTGGAGGGAGCGCACAGATTACGCGCAACCCGAAGACTGGGTCTTTGCGAGCCCCGTGTCTTTCGGTGAGTTCCCCTACTGGCCGGACATGATGCTGCGTCGGCACATCCTGCCCGCGGCGACGCGGTTGGGTATTCGGAAGCGGATTGGGTGGCATACCTTCAGGCGCACGGCAGCAACGCTACTGATGTCGTCCGGCTCGTCGTTGAAAACAACCCAGGAACTGATGCGACACGCAACTGCCGACATCACGATGGAGCTGTATGCCCAGGCCATTACGGAAGAGAAGCGGCAGGCTCAGAACGCCCTGGCGGCGCTCATTTCTGGGCCGGCGGTAGCGTTGAATGAAGCTGATTCAGGCGCGGCAGCATAACTGAACCCCTCTGCACCCGAGGTTGCACCCAGAGGATCTAGAAGCTTTGATCAAGTTGTTGAAAGTAAATGGTCGGGACGACTAGATTCGAACTAGCGACCTCACCCACCCCAAGGGTGCGCTCTACCAGGCTGAGCCACGTCCCGACTTCTTTCTTGTAGCGCCAGGCATTCGCCTCGCGCGGGGTACAACCAGTCTACACCAGACTGCGGATGCGGAGATGCGCTTCTATCTCTAGAGCTTCCGCCCGCGCTCGCTGCGCCGGGTCGGAGGCAGATGTCGTGAATTCGAAGCTTGCCCCAGAGGCATGCCGGCCCCGCACCAGCCACACATTGGCCGAGCGTTCTTCGATTCGAACTTCCCAGCCGGGCAGGCCAATCTCCAGCTGCATCTCGCTGCCTACTTCTCGGGCGCCACGTATTCTTTGGGCAGCTCACCGCCGCCGCCGAAGAAGAACTCGTTCATCTGCTCCACGAGGAACTCCTGCGCTTCGCGCGTCCAGGGCTGCAGGCGGTACTCGTTCAGCAGCATCTTCTGGCGCTCCAGCCACTCGGTCCAGGCCTTCTGGGAGACGTTCTTGTAGATCTTCTGCCCGAAGTCGGAGTCAAATGGCGGCTCGTCCAGGCCCTCCATCTCCGCGTGATACTTCGTGCAAAACACCATATGAGCCATCGTGCGCTTCCTCCGTACTCCAGTTTACCCGATGGGCGTGAAGCCGAGGCCATGCCGCTGGCCTGCGCCGATTCTGACAGCCCTCCGGCTCCCTATAATCCGAAGTGCATGAGCTCCCAGCCGACCTCCGACCTGACTCCCGACCAGAAGATTGAAGCGCTGCGCGAGGAGCTGCGCCAGCATGAGTACGAGTACTACGTGCTGGACGCGCCCACCTGGACCGACGCCCAGTACGACGCGCGGATGAACGAGCTGAAGCGGCTCGAGGCCGAGCATCCCGAGCTGGTCACGGCGGACTCGCCGACGCAGCGTGTGGGTGGCAAGCCCAAGGAGGGCTTCGCCAAGGTCGCGCACTCGCGGCCGATGCTCTCGCTGGACAACGCCTACAACGGCGACGAGCTGCGCGCGTGGGCGGAGCGAGTGCAGGGCGGCCTGGCTGCCGGAGAGACGCCGCGTTTCGTCTGCGAGTTGAAGCTCGATGGGCTCTCGCTGGCGCTGACGTATATCGCCGGCGCCAAGGGTGAGGCTGTGCTCAAGTCCGGCGTCACGCGCGGCGATGGCACGGTGGGTGAGGATGTGACCAGCAATGTGCGGACGATTCGCTCTGTACCGCTGCACATCAGCGCGAAGCGGCTGAAGGACGTCGGACTGCCGCAGGAGTTCGAGGTGCGCGGCGAGGTGGTGCTGCCGCAGGCGGCGTTCGAGAAGATGAACGAGGAGCGCGTCGCGCAGGGCATGGCCCCTGCAGCCAACCCGCGCAACGCAGCGGCAGGCACCATCCGCACATTGGAGCCCAACATCGTCGCACAGCGCCGGCTGGAGATGTTCGCCTACTTCCTATTGCGTGGCCCGGGGGAGAACGCGGGGGAGCCGCTGCTCGCCAACCAGAGCTCTGCGCTGGCTGCGCTGCGGGCCTGCGGGCTGCTGGTGAATACGCACGCGAAGACCGTTGTGACCATCGACGAGGTGCTCGCTTTCATCGCTGATGCCGAGGGCATCCGCGACTCGCTGCCCTATGAGATCGATGGGGTGGTGATCAAGGTGGACTCGGTGGCGCAGCAGCGGCGGCTGGGCTTTACGGGCAAAGCTCCGCGCTGGGCGATCGCGTACAAGTTTCCGGCGCGTGCGGGCATCACGAAGCTCGAAGGCGTGCTCTTCCAGGTGGGACGCACGGGTAAGGTCACGCCTGTCGCCTGCCTTGCGCCGATCTTTATCGGCGGCACTACCGTCACGCGCGCCACGCTGCACAACGCGGATGAGATTGCGCGCCTGGGCGTTCGTATCGGTGACAGCGTCTCAGTCGAGCGTGGCGGGGATGTGATCCCGAAGATCACCGAAGTCGTGAGCGACGCGAAGCACGAGCGCGGCACGCAGGAGATCGTCTTCCCTACGCACTGTCCCGTCTGCGGCACGGAGCTGGTGAAGGCGGAGGGCGAGGTCGACTGGCGCTGCGTGAACAACGCCTGCCCGGCCCGCGTGCGCGAGGAGCTGCTGCACTGGGCCGCGCGCAGCGTGATGAACATCGAGGGCCTGGGCGAGTCGATGGTGGCGCAGCTGCTGGGGCAGAAGGCGTCGCTGCTGGGTGAAGAAGAAGAGGTCAGCGAAGAGGGCGCACCGGTCATCGAGCGCGAGCCCATCGTGCACAGCATCGCAGACCTCTACCGGCTCACGCGTGAGCAGCTGCTGGGGCTTGAACGTATCGGCGAGAAAACTGCCGACGCTCTGCTGTCGCAAATTGAGCGCTCAAAGAAGGCAGGCCTTGCACGCGTGCTCGTAGGCCTCGGCATTCGCTTCGTTGGCGAGCGCACCGCGCAGCTACTCGCGCAGCAGTTCGGGACGATCGAAGCTATTGAAGCCGCAAGCCTCGACGATCTGATGGCAGTCAACGAGGTGGGACCACGTGTGGCCGAGGCCATCCGCGAGTATTTCTCCATCGAGCGCAATGTGGAGCTGGTGCGCGCGCTGGGCGAACTGGGCGTCGAGATGAAGGCCGAGAAGAAGGAGATCGGCACGGCCTTCGCGGGCCTCACCTTTGTGCTTACCGGCACGCTACCTACGTTGACTCGCGATGAGGCCAAGGAGCGGATCGAGTCTGCCGGTGGCAAGGTCTCAGGCTCGGTCTCGAAGAAGACGAGCTACGTCGTCGCAGGCGATGAGGCTGGCTCGAAGCTCGAGAAGGCGCAGCAGCTCGGCGTCGCGGTCATCGACGAAGCGAAGCTGCTGGAGATGCTCGGCTAAGCCACGCGGCTGCGTCGCCGGTGCATCATCACCCAGCCCACAGCTACGACCAGGTATGCCGCGTAGAAGTACGGGAAGTACACCAGCGGAGCTGGCGGCACGGGGTAGAAGTTGCTCGCCATTGCAGCCAGCATGGCGAGCGTGGCTGCGCCTGTGAGCAGCAAGGTGACTGCGGTGAGCCTGCCGGTGTTCTTCAGGTGGAAGGCCAGCGCGACCGCGACCATGCCATACGCGGTGAGGAACCCATAGACCGCGAAGGTGCCAGCCCAGTTGTAGATGTCCGAGCCCGTCGCGCCGCGCAGTGCCATCAGTGCGGCCGGGAGGAAGGCCAGCGCGCCTGCGAGCAGGCTGGCCAAGCCCGGAGTCTCATGCACCGCGCTGGTGTGCTTCAAGCTGCTGTGCGCCATGCCGTCGTGAGCCATCAGCAGCAGCACGCGTGAAGACGCGATGACGCAGGAGAGTGTCGCGGCGAACGCACTCACCAGCACGCCCGCATCGATGACCGAAGCCGCGAAGCCGATGTGTGCCGCGCCCGCAAGGTAGTGGAAGGGAGCATCGCTCTGGTCCAGCGCGATGGGTGAGCCGGCGAAGCCCATCACCTCTCCGTAGCAGCAGACGATGAAGAAGATGCCAGAGAGGATGGCGCTCTGGATTACGGCCCGCGGGATGGTGCGGAGCGGGTTCTGTGCCTCCGCGCCCAGCGTAGTGGCGCTCTCGAAGCCGACGAAGCTGAAGATCGCGAGCATCACGCCCAGGCCCACGCCGCGCGAGGCCGGCCATTTCAGCAGCGAGGCTACGGCGAACTGCCGGTGGTCGAGGTTCCAGCCGTGGCGGAAGAGCGTCGCCCCGATGACGATGGAGATCAGCACGACGGAGATGGCCTCGATATAGAGCATCATGCGCGCGGAGATCTTCACGTCGCGATAGGCGACCCATGTGGCCGTCGCCGCCGCGATGGCGACGAGTGCCACGGAGGTGAGAGTGCGCGGAAGATGCGCGGTCGCGGGGATGCGGTCCAGGAAGACGAACGAGAACTTGAGGAAGCCGCCGATGACGGCCGAGGCCGTCGCGATGTACGCGCAGAAGAGCGCCCAGGCGGTGATGGCGCCGCAGGCCTCCGGCAGCGAGCGCCGGGTGTAGACGTACAGCGAGCCGGGCGATGAGGACTCACGCGCGAACGCCGCCACGCACAGGCCGACGAGGATCATCAGCGCGGTCGCGACCAGGTAAGCGATGGCTGTGCCCTGTCCTGCCAGCGCGAAGACCAGCGGAATCGTCGCCGGGGGCGAGGTGCTGGGCGCGATGGTGGAGATGGACTGCGCGAGCGTCTCCAGAGGCGAAAGCGCGCCTTCGCGCAGGCCGAACGAGGGGGAGAACGAGGTCTTGGGGCCGTCGCTGATGGTTGCGGTCTCGTGGTGCAACGTCACACTCCTCGCGGAAGATCCTTCGGTACAGCCACGGAATACACGAACGTCTGCGGATCGGTTCGATTCGCAGAAGGACGGAAAACTTGGCCGTGGATACGCCTCCAGCATACCCTGAAGGAGGATGGTTGCAGCGGCGCACGCGGCAGCCTCCTTCGATAGGAAGAAATGGATCTCAAGGACAAGTCGGCTAAGCTCGCGGAGCAGCTGGGTTCGCTCGGTTCGGTGCTGGTCGCCTACTCGGGCGGCACGGATTCGGCGTTCCTGGCATGGAAGGCGTATCGGGAGCTGGGAGATCGCATGCTCGCGGTGATCGCGGACTCGCCCTCCCTGCCGCGACGCGAGCTGGCGGCGGCGCTCGACTTCACGGCGCAGCACGGAATCCCCACGCGCATCCTGCAGACGGCTGAGCTGGAGAGCGAAGACTACGCCCGCAACGATGCGCAGCGCTGCTTTCACTGCAAGGACGAGCTCTTTACGCGCATGGAGCAAGCGCGTTCGGAGCTGGGCTTCGCGCATCTCGCGTACGGCCGCAACCTCGATGACGATGGCGAGTTCCGGCCCGGTCAGCGCGCGGCTTCGATGCATCATGCGGTTGCTCCATTGGCGGAGGCGTTGTTGACCAAGGCTGAGATCCGCACCCTGGCACGCGAGGCCAGACTCAGTCTCGCGGACAAGCCCGCGAGCGCTTGCCTGTCCTCGCGCATTGAATATGGACGTGCGGTAACGGTGGAGGCGCTCGCGCAGGTGGAGCAGGCTGAAGATGCACTGCACGCGCTGGGCTTTGCGCAGGTGCGCGTGCGGCATCACGGCAATCTCGCCCGTGTAGAGATCGCTCGCGAAGATCTTGCACGTGCGCTCAATGTCGAGATGTTCGATGCCATCACGCACGCGCTGCGGCCACTTGGCTTTACCTACACCACGCTGGACACGCAGGGGTATCGCTCCGGCTCGATGAATGATGTGCTGCCAGTCTCGGCGGTAAGGCCCGCGCGTTGAGTCGCGCGAAAGAACGACAAGGACCTATGAAGATTGCGTATCTCGATTGCTTTGCCGGCATCTCCGGTGACATGTTTCTCGGCGCTCTGCTGGATGCGGGTGTGCCGCTCGCCGTGCTGGAAGAAGCCACAGCCACTCTGAACATCGGTGCGAGCCTGCGCGTGGAGCGTGTGGATCGCAGCGGCATTATGTCCACCAAGGTGCATGTGATGGAAGGCGAGCGGCTTGCTGAAGATGCCACATCCGACGCGATGCCGGAGCAGCAGGAGCATACGCACTCGCATCATCCGCAGACGCAGCATGAGCACAAGGGCGGCCATCATCATGACCACGAACCTCACGAGCACGCTCATGATGAGACGAACACGCACAGTCGCGACCACTCGCATGGCCGCTCGTTGACGGAGATTCGCCGCATCATCGCGGCCGCTTCGCTGGCGGAGCCGGTCAAGCGTACAGCCATTCGCGCCTTCGAACTGCTGGGAGCCTCCGAGGCGAAGATCCATGGTGTGGATGTGGAGCAGATCCACTTCCATGAAGTAGGAGCTGTCGATGCGATCGTCGATATCGTTGCTGCCAGCGCGGGGATTCATCACCTCAACGTGGGCAAATGGTTCAGCTCGGCGGTCAATGTTGGCGGCGGTATGGTGGAGTGCGCGCACGGCACGTTTCCTGTGCCTGCGCCTGCGACGGCCGATCTGCTGCGCGGCGTGCCAACGTACTCGGCGCATGTGCAGAAGGAACTCGTGACGCCGACCGGCGCCGCGTTGCTGCGTGTGCTCGATGCCGAGTTTGGACCGCAGCCGGCAATGCAGATCGAGAGCATCGGCTATGGCGCGGGCTCGCGCAATCCGCATGGCTTCCCGAATGTGTTGAGGCTAAGCCTCGGTGAAGCTCTGGCACAGGTGAGTGAGATGGTCACCGTCATTGAGACGGCCATCGACGACCTCTCGCCGCAGCTGCTGGCGAACGTGGCCGAGCTTGCCCTGACAAAGGGTGCGCTCGATGTGATGCTCACGCCCGTCATCATGAAGAAGGGAAGGCCAGGTACGCTCATCACGGTGCTCGCGAGCGATGCGACTACCGAAGCGTTGCAGTCGCTGCTGCTGCGAGAGACCAGCTCGCTCGGGCTGCGGATACGGCGTGATGAACGCATCGTCCTCGAGCGGCGCTTCGAGACGGTTGCGACGAAGTTTGGAGAGATTCGCATCAAGCTTGGCTTGCGTGGCAGTGAGGTCTTCAATGCCGCACCGGAGTTCGAAGACTGCCGTGCAGCAGCAGAGGCTCGTGACGTCGCGGTGAAGCTTGTGCAGCAGGCCGCGATGGCTGCCTGGACGAACAAGTCGGCGGAGTCCCGATGACGAAGCCGCAACTGCTTGAGGTGCTGGCACAGGTGGAGCGGGGTGCGTTATCGCCGGAAGATGCAGCGTCGCGCCTTCGCTCGCTGCCGTACGAAGATCTCGGCCACACTCGCGTCGATCATCATCGCAGCCTGCGTTCGGGGCTGCCGGAGGTGATCTATGCGGCGGGCAAGTCAACGCAGCAGGTGCTGGAGATCTTCCGTGCGTTGGCAGTGAGCGGTGTCGATGTACTGGCGACACGCGTTGCTGCAGAGGCTGCTGCGGCGATCCTCGCGGAACATCCCTCAGCTCAGCATCACGAGCTGGCGCTGACCGTTTCATTGCGTCGAAGCGAGACGGCACGGCGCGGGCACATCGCTGTGGTTTGTGCAGGAACGAGCGATCTTCCTGTTGCGGAGGAAGCTGCTGTAACAGCCGAGACCTTCGGCGCCGAGGTGACGCGGCTCTATGATGTTGGCGTTGCTGGCGTCCATCGCTTGCTGGCTGTTCGCGAGCAGCTTGATGCCGCAGACGTGGTCATCGTGTGCGCGGGGATGGAGGGGGCACTGCCTTCCGTCGTTGGCGGGCTCGTTGGAGTGCCGGTGATCGCTGTGCCGACGTCCGTGGGTTATGGAGCTTCGTTCGGTGGAGTCACCGCGCTGCTGGGGATGCTGAACTCCTGCAGCCCGAACGTGACGGTGGTGAATATCGACAACGGCTTTGGCGCGGCGTATACGGCGACGATGATTGCACGTGCCGGGGAGCGGTGACCCCCCTACCCCCGGGTGTCGATAAAATCCTGATCGCAATCGGGATAGAGGCGGGGATTACCCCTGGCTGGCTGCGCTGCTTGAGGCCGCAGACGATCCGGGGCCCAGTCCTCGCGGAAGAGGCTGCGACGCGTCTCCTGCTTTTCGAGCACTTCTTCCATGATAGCGGCTGGCGAGGGGGGAGTACGCCAGGCCGCAGGTGATGGATTTGAGCTGCATTGACGCGGGTTTGCGCGTTGCCGGCGGGACGGGTGGGGTTGACAGGGTTAGGGCGGAACGGAGCTACTCTTCCTTCTTTTTGTTCCGCGACTTCACCTTGAACCAGATCGGTGAGCCGATGAACTTGAAGCTGTCGCGCACTTCGTTGGCGAGGAAGCGTTCGTAGCTGAAGTGCAGCTTCACATCGCGGTCGGTGAAGAGCACGAAGGTGGGTGGAGCTACGGCGGCCTGCGTCATGTAGTAGATCTTGACGCGCTTGTTCATCGGCACGCTGGCGCGCTGGAAGTCGATGCGGTCGAGGAACCGATTCATCGCGCCGGTCGACACGCGCTTGCGGCGCTCGCGCGCAACCAGCTCGATCTTCTTGAAGACCTCGCCGATGCCCTTGGACTCTGCGGCCGAGATGAACAACAGCGGAGCGTAGTCCAGGAACTTCAGAGCGTCGCGCACCTGCTGCTCATAGACCTTCTTGTCGGCGATCGGGCCGCCGTCGAACGCGCGGTTGCCGTCAGGACCGGCCTTGGTCATCAGGTCCCACTTGTTGACGATGATGATGACGCTGCGGCCGCTCTCGTGCGCGTAGCCGCCGATGTTGGCATCGGCGGCGGCGACGCCTTCAATCGCGTCGATCACCAGCAGAGCCACGTCCGCAGCTTCAAGATGCTTGCGGCTCATGATGACCGAGAGCTTCTCGGCCATGAGCTTGGTCTTGCCCTTGCGGCGGATGCCGGCGGTGTCGATGAAGCGGAAGTCGTGGCCATCACGATGCACGACCTCGTCGACCGCATCGCGCGTGGTGCCTGCGATGGGTGAGACGATTGCGCGTTCGGTGCCGGTCAGCGCGTTCAGCAGCGTGCTCTTGCCGACGTTGGGGCGGCCGATGATGGCGACCTTCGTCTCGGTCGGTACATGTTCGGCATGAGAGCGCAACCTGCGCTCCGGCGTGCCGGTCTCTTCGTCGGGCGGTTGCTGGGCGCCCGGCAGAGGATCACCGCCGCCGTCCATGTCCTCAAGCTCTTCCGTCTCTTCGGTGTCGAGGCTCTCTTCGGGCTCCTCGGCGACAAACTCCGGCGGCAGCGCGGCCCACACCTCGTCCAGCAGGTCGCCGATGCCATTGCCGTGCTCGGCGCTGATGGGCTGTACGTTCTTGAAGCCCAGCTGGCGGAAGTTCTCGGCCTGCGCAAACATCTCCGCAGAGTCGGCCTTGTTCACCGCGAGGAACAGCGGCTTCTTGCCCCCGCTGCGCAACAGCAGGCGTGCCAGCTCGCGGTCGGGCGAGGCCAGTTCGGTGCGGCCATCGACCACCATGATGATCGCGTCAGCTTCTTCCAGCGCAACCTGCGCCTGCCGGAAGATCTCGCTGGGGATCAGGGCTTCATCGTCAGGAATCACACCGCCGGTATCGACCAGGCGCACCGTGCGGCCGGACCATTCGACCTCGCCGTAGATGCGATCCCGCGTGATGCCGGGTTCATCGCCCACAATGGAGCGGCGCGATTCGGTGAGCCGGTTGAACAGGGTGGACTTGCCCACGTTGGGGCGGCCGCAGATGGCGACCAGCGGCATGCGGTACGGGTCGCGATGGCCCGCGTCAGGGACCAGCGTCAGGCGGCTGGCAAGCTTCTCAGCTTCCTTCCAGTCGCGCTCTTCATCGCCTGTGCCCACGGCGCCACTCAGCAGAGGACGGCGGGTGCGTGCGCGCGTCGGCTCAGCGCCGGCCTTGCTGCCGGGAGCCAGCGTCTTCTTGTGCTCGAACTCGGGGCTGCGCGCAGGGATCCGCGCTGCCTTCTCGGCGGCAGCTTTCTTCGCAGCAATCTCTTTACGCTTCTTCGGAGAGACCGCCGCGGTCTTTGCGGAAGTCTTGTCGGCTCCCTGCTTCGGGTTGCGGCCCAGCTTGGGCCGGGTGCTGGCCTGCCGGTGTTTCTTGCCTAACCGCTTTGTCGTTCCACGCTTCGGAGCCATATCTCTTCTATGGTCGCACGTTTGGCCCCGTCGGGCCGCCATTCGCGGCTCTTCGAGGCTCCATGTTGGCCTCTGTTTCCCTCTGTCGCGGCCTTCCGTAGAATGCGGGGGCCAGTCCTCCACTCCGTCTGGCGTTGCGCGAGGTGACAGGTTGAATCGAAGACGTTGGCTGCAAGGGGCATTGTGGAGCGGTGCCGCCGCCGCCTCGCGCGCGCAGAAGATCCCGGCGATGCTTGCTCCGCAACCCACCGCGACGACCGTGCGCGGCCAGCGGCTCATCACGCTCTGCCTCATGATCCGCACCACGCCATGGGAGGTCTCGCGCGACGTCAAGCTGCTCGATCGCGACGAGTCCGCCTGGCACACGCTGGAAGGCGTGCGCGCGCTGCGCGAGGCCTTCGCCACAGGCAATCCCGACGGCCGCCTCACCTGGGGCTTCACGCTCAACGCGCTCGAAGACAAGCGCAAGAACTACCAGCAGATCCGGGCCTACGCGGTCGAGTGCCACCATCGCTTCGGCGACGAGATCTCCTACTTCCCCGGCTACTTTCCCGCGATGTACCTTCCGCGCGAGCGCGTGAACCGCGAGATGACGGAGGCCCTCCAGATCATCACCTCGTTTGTTGGCGAGGGCTACCGCCCCGGCTGCGTGATGGGCGGCTTTCTCTCCGCCGACACGCTGCGCTACCTGGCCGAAAAGGAGAAGATCCACGCGGCGCACGCGGTCATCTGGAGCCAGCATGCCATCGACGGCGGAGGCGCGGATGGCTCGCCGTCGTACCCGTTCTATCCCTCTACGGAGCACTTCTGTAAGCCCGCGCAGGGCGCTGCCGACTTCATCGACTGCGTGAACCTCGATGGCTGGACGATGGACTTCATCTGCGCCCGCCGCAGCGGGGCGCTGGACCACAAGCTGACCGGCTACAACAGCCGCCGGGGCGTCGGGCCCATCGAGACCTACGTCGGCTGGGGCCTGGACCTCGGCCATCGCGAGGTGATGCACACCCAGAGCATCCACTTCGACGAAGGCTTCCAGCGCAACGGCTTCGCTTGGGTCACCAACATCTGGGAGGCGCAGATGGTCTACGAGTTCGGCATGGACCTCGTCTGCTCCGCGATGCGCATGTGGGTGACGGACACGCGCAAACGCTGGCCCGACGCCCGCTTCGTCACCTTCGGCGAGTACGGCGCGCTGTACCGCAGCACCTTCCCCAACAACGACAAGCTCAATGTGAGCTTCCTCGAACGAGGCTCCGGGCTGGGCGATTCGTACAACAACCTCGAGATCGAGTGGTTCATGAACCGCAGCTTCCGCCTCGCCCTGCTGCGCGACTGGCACAGCAACACCCCGCGCCAGGTCATCGATCTCACCCGCTACGACCTGCCCGCGCAGGAGCCGCCCGACCCCAGCCCGCAGCACCCGGCAAAGAACTGGAGCCTGATGAATCGCATCAACCAGAAAGGCTTGCGCCCGCAGGACAAGCCGCGGCCGTTGGCCGAGCTCGATCCGCAGGATCTGGAGTTCGTCCTCGCAACGCTGCCGCAGCTCAAGGCCTACCTGTAACGAGATGCAATAACCTTTCCCTTGACACCTTCTTCGAGATTCATGACAGCCAAACCCATCCCGACCGCGATCTTGAGCGCCACCGCCGCCTATTTCCTTCTTGGCTCGGCGGCCCTTGTGCTCGGAGGAGGTGGACACGGACTCGTTGAGCCGTTGTTGCTGATGGCTGCGCCGATACCCGTCCAATGGATGGGGTACTACGGCCTTCCGCTGGTCGTCATTTACTGGGGCAACACAGGATATGTGGCGGCGCGGGGAGCCAAGTGGATGCTGCCCATGCTGCTTGTGCTGCATTACGTCGTCGGTGCGATTGTCGTCGCGGTTGCACTGCGCACGGAGCTGAATGACTCGTATTTTCCCCTCGGACAGGTAGCGCGAGACCTCGCATGGCCGCTCGCTTTCTGGATCATCGGCTACCTCGCGATGCAGGGAATCTTGTGGTTCATCTGGAAGGCGAAGAAAGGGCGATTATCATGAGATCTGATGCCGCCACCGCCTCCAATCGAAAGCAAGCTCGAGAAAAAGCTCGAGGCCGCGGCGTCCGAGCGGCGACGGCTGCCTTCGCTGCATGAGTTCTTTCGCCCCGGCGGCATCCTGGCGGACTCCTCGCTGGCCTTCGAGCACCGGCCCGGCCAGTACAAGATGGCGCAGGCGGTCGAGGAAGCGTTGACCCACCGCCGCAATCTGATCGTGGAGGCCGGTACGGGCACCGGCAAGACGCTCGCGTACCTGCTGCCCGCGCTGCGCCATGCGCGCGAGCAGAGGCAGCGCGTGATCATCAGCACCGGCACCAAGAACCTGCAGGAGCAGCTCTTCTTCAAGGACGTACCGTTCCTTGAATCGCTGCTGGGCCCGCTCGACGTGTGCTACATGAAGGGCCGCGCGAACTACCTTTGCCGGCAGAAGCTCTACGCGCTGCGCGACAACCCGCTGCTGCGCGGGCTCGAGGAGGTGGAGCAGTTTCACCGCATCTCCAACTGGGAGCGCGAGACCGAGACCGGCGACCGCGCCGAGCTGGTCACGCTGCAGGAGCACTCGCCACTGTGGCACAAGATGGATGCCCGCAGCGAGGTGTGCCTGGGCCAGAGCTGCCCCAGCTTCGAGCAGTGTTTCATCACGCAGATGCGGCGCAAGGCGCTGGACTCCGACATCATCATCGTCAATCACCACCTGTTCTTCGCGGACCTCGCCATCAAGCAGCAGTCGGATGGCGCGCGCGATGCCGGCATCCTGCCCGATGCGGCGGCAGTGATCTTCGACGAGGCGCATGAGCTGGAGGACGTGGCCTCGCAGTACTTCGGCGTGGCGCTATCGAATGCCCGCTTCGAGGAGCTCGCACGCGATGTCGAGGCGCTGCTCAAGGCCAAGGGCGTGTACACGGCGTCCATCCCCGGTGCGTGCGAGATGATCCGCCAACGCGCGCGGCTGTTCTTCTCTGCGCTGCCCATGCCCAACGGGCCGTCGGGCAATCCGATGGGCCGCATGGAGTTTCACGACCGCGAGGACTTCCTCGAAGAGTGCGGCGATGTGTATATGGGCGCGCTCAATGCGCTGGAGAAGCTCAGCGGTGAGCTGGAGCGGCTGCGCGAGGTGGAAGAGGCCAGCGGCCTGCGCAAGCGCGCGCAGGACATCCAGGCCCACATGAAGTTCCTGCTCGAGAGCGAGGAGACGAACAACGTCTTCTGGATCGAGCGCCGCCCAACGGGAAACATGCGCAACGCCGCTCGGCTGTTGCGTTCCAGCGATGCCGCGCAGGCCTACTCCACGCATGTGCAGGCCACGCCCATCGATGTCTCGGGCGTGCTCGCGGACTCGCTCTACATGAGCTATCCGAGCGTCATCCTCACCTCGGCAACGTTGGCCGTGGCGGAGAAGAGCGCCATCGTCGCAGGCGAGACCACGCCGGGCTTCACGCATCTGCGCAAGCGCCTCGGCGTGCCGATGCCCAAGGAGCTCATTGTTCCGTCGCACTTCGACTACGCGAAGCAGGCGCTGCTGTACCTGCCCAACTCCATGCCCGAGCCGCGGCACCCCGAGTTCGTGCGCCAGGCGCAGGAGAAGATTCGCCGCGTGCTGGAGATCACGAAGGGGCGTGCGTTTTGCCTCTTCACCAGCTATGCGCAGATGCGCGACCTGCACGACCGCCTGCTGCAGGAGCTGCCCTTTCCCTTGCTCCTGCAAGGCTCCGCGCCCCGGCACGTGCTCGTCGAGGAGTTTCGCAATACCCCCAACGCCGTGCTCTTCGGCACGAGTTCGTTCTGGCAGGGCATCGACGTGCAGGGCGAGCAGTTGAGCTGCGTCATCGTCGACAAGCTGCCCTTCGCCGTGCCCAGCGACCCCATCCTCAAAGCCCGCACCGACGCCATCGCAGCGGCCGGCGGCAATGCCTTTGCGGACCTTCAGGTACCGCAGGCGGTCATCGCGCTCAAGCAGGGCTTCGGGAGGCTCATCCGCTCGTTGAACGACCGCGGCGTGCTGATGCTGCTCGACCCCCGCGTTCGCACTACGCGTTACGGTGCGACGTTCCTGGAGTCGCTGCCGCCGTATCGGCGGACGGATGACATTACGGATGTGGAGCGGTTCTTCGAGGAACCGTCACCCGCTGGCACGAAGTGATCGCGTGCAAGCCGGTAGACCGCGCCCCGAGCCGGTAAACTAGACGAGACGTTATGGGACGCAACCTTTACATCCTGGCTGGCACACTCGGCGGCCTTGGCCTGCTCTCGCTGCTGATCTCCTTCAGCAGCTTCGTGCACACCGTGGGCTCGCCGAGCGACGCGCCCATGTGGCGCATGATGGGCATAGGCCTGATTCTGTTCGCGTTGATGTCCGCCCTGGGAGCCACCTTGTCGTCGCTGTTTGAACAGGCGGACCGTCGCGCCGCCGATCAGCGCCAGCGCGAGCGCACCGAACGCCGCCAGCGCAGGGCACGCTAAGTGTCCCGAGCTTCTACAATGGGTATTGGCGCGATTGGCGTCGTTGGAGTGAGTGATGTTTGAAGTCACCGTGCAGGCAGGGTTTTCTTCCGGGCATTTCCTGCGCAACTACAAGGGAAAGTGCGAGAACCCGCACGGACACAACTACCGCGTGCTGGTCACGCTCGTCGGCCAGGACCTAGACGCGAGCGGCCTTCTGCTGGACTTCAAGGATCTCAAGCTCGTCCTGCGTCCCACGGTCGAGTACCTCGACCACCAGATGATCAACGAGCTGGAGCCGTTCGACGTCGTGAACCCCTCCGCCGAGAACCTGGCGAAGTACTTCTTCGAGAAGACCAGCGACCACGTGAAGGCGATGACCGACGGCCGCGTTCGCGTGAAGGATTGCACCCTCTACGAGACCGATACCAGCTTCGCTCGCTACTACGAGTAAGGCAGGGATTAGGGATCAGGGATTAGGGATTCGGTTCTCTGGTTTGTCGGTCCCTGATAGAAGCCGTGTTTTGGGCGCAGACGCACCACAAAACACTCACGGCGCCGGCGTTAGTCGATGGCGCGCCGCACCCAGCCGCGCACCTTTTCGGCGACCACGCCGTAGAGGACGTGCGATGCCATCTCGCTGGTGTGTTCGCGTGGCGTCTGGTCTTCGGCGGCCGCTCCCAGATCCAGAGCGGGCAGCGCCGCCTCGTGGGTCAGGGTCATCAGCGCCATGCCGAAGGCAGCGCCTTCCTTGGCAGTCGCCGCGGGATAGTACTCGGCAAGCGCTCCATACGCTGCGCCGGCAGCCGCACCGAAAGCCCAGTGAAGGCTCTCGGCAGCGACGTGCTTGGTCTGCGGGGAAAGTTTGTGGCCTGCGATGCGCTCGGCGAGCTCCTCGGGTGGCTCAGGCTCGCCATGCGTACGCGGAGGGTAGAACCGTTCGGCCAGGCTTTTGGCCGCAGTGGCGACGACGCCAGCGACAAGACCGGCGATGAGAGCTTTGGAGAGCGAGCGGGTTGGCTTTTTATCTTGCACGATGAGTGAGATGCGCGCCCGGGCCGGGCGCGCTGCATGGACGTGTCAGGGCTAAAACGTGTAGCCGGGACGCTTGCGACGACCGCCGGTCATGGTCGGGTCGTCCTCGTCCTCGGAGTCCGGGTCATCGTCGTCGTAGTCGACGTAGTCGTCCTCCTCGTCTTCATCTTCGTCCTCATCCTCGTCGTCTTCGTCGTCCTCATCCTCATCGTCTTCGAACTCATCGTCCTCCTCGTCGAGCTCATCGTCGTCGTCTTCGAGGTCGTCGTCCTCATCTTCTTCGTCCTCTTCCTCCTCGTCCTCATCTTCGTCATACGCGGCAAAGAGGGGCTCGGCTGCTTCGGTGGGGGGCAGGAAAGAGGTCTGGACGGGATCTGTGGACTGGGCGGTCGAGTTGCCGGCGAGGGCCAGCAGCAGTGGGCTGGTCAGGTCCAAGGCGGTGAGCGGCTGGATGGAAAACATCGATCGTCTCCTCGTGGGAACTTCCCACGTGCGGGTTTAGATGCGGCGGGGTTCGATCCGCCCCAATATTATTGCCTGAGTTTAGGCCAACTGTTGTGACGACTTACGGCTGAAACTTTGCAAGCTGTTCCTGGGTGGGCCGAGGGGAGATCAGACTGACAACGATCAGTCCAGCGAGTGAGGCGACCAGCGCCGGAAGAATCGCATCCTGCTGGCCGATCGCCGGAGGCAAGAGCGGCCCCAGGCGATCCCAGGCAAGGGTTATGACGGTGCCAGCGGCGATGCTGGCGACAGCACCCCCGGCCGTGGCTCGCTTCCAGAAGAACGCGGCCAGGATCACGGGTGTCAGCGCCGCAGAGTAAATCGTATAAGCCTGCAGGCTCTTTTCCAGCACGCTGGTGACCGCGATTGATTGCACCAGCGCCCATATCCCTAGCAGGATGACCATCGCACGGGAGACCATCAGCACCTCGCCGTTCGAAGCCTCTGGGCGAAGATAGCGCACGAAGATGTCGTTGACCAAATTCGTCGCTGGGGAAAACAGGTAGTTGTTGGCCGTGGAGACCACTTTGGCAAAGATGGCCCCCACCAGCAGGGCTCCGAGCAGCTGCAGCGCGGGGCTTCCGCTAAAGGCGTGGGTCGCGGTGTAGGCCAGGATCTCGCGCGGCCTCTGGGCCACCTCACCGGTGCGGAAGATCGCTGATCCGACCACCGCCACGCCCACGATGACGCTCTCCAGGATGACCGTGCCGACGATCCAGCCCAGCGTCGCCCGGGTCGCGTCCTTCTCGCTCTTGGCGGAGAAGAACTTCTGGTACATCGACTGGTTGCCCAACATGAGCAGGCAGGTGGGCAGGAAGATTGCGAGCGCGGATTTGACCTGCTCGTGGGTCCCGTCGGGAAGCGTTCGCGTATAGCTGGAGATCGGCCGCAGGTCGCCGAAGAGCTGGAAGTGCGTTGCAGGCAGCGCCGCCTGCACGCCGCTCCAACCGCCGGCCAGGTGGATGAGCACCGGCAGCGCCACGATCAGCGTCACGCTGGCGAGCATGCCGATCACGACATCCATGTATGCGACCGAGCCCATACCCGCGATCGCGGTGAAGAGGATCACGAAGCCAGCGAGGATGTAGCGCCCGTGGATTGCGGTCACCTGGGGAAAGATCAGGTGCAGGATGTCTCCGCCGCCGATGAACTGGTAGCTGGTAATGGCCGTGTAGGTGAACAGCACCGCGATGACGCCCAGCACCCGGGCCGTCTGGTTGTAGCGCGACTCCAGCAGGTCGGGGATGGTGAACTGCGCGAACTTCCGTGCTCGCGGCGCGATGAAGTAGATCAGCGCCAGCCCCGCCCAACCGCCGGCGGCCTGCCACAGCGCCGCAAAGCCATGCTTATAGGCGTTCTCCGCTCCGCCCAGCAGCGAGCCGGAGCCGATCCAGCTGGAAAGCAGCGTGAACACCAGCACGAAGGCAGGCAGCGACCGGCCCGCCACGAGGTAGTCCGCCTTCGTCTTGGTCTTGCCAAGGCGCGCGAGAGACACGCCCAGCAGCGTGACAACGATGAGACCAAGAACGATGACGTAGAGAGTCATGGGTGGGGCCATTCTAGAGCATTTCCCTGCCCACCCACCGTGATCGCCCCGGCAGATTGATCCAAGTGAAGATGGCCGCTTCCGGAGCTATGCTTCCTGTATGCGAATCGTGCGTTGGTTGGCTGCGGTGAGTGTCATGGCGGTGGGGATCGGATGCGCCGCGCAGGACTCTCAGGACGCCTGGGAGGCCTCGATGCACGATGTCCTCCATACGCCATATGACAGCAAGCTTCCCGCGCTGGACGCGAAGGTGTGGTCGACCTTTTCTCCGACGCCTGGCGTGCTGGCAGACCGCGTGACCTACAGCACGGCATCGGAAATGCTGGTCCCGGCAATCGTTTACCGTCCGGATCCGAAGGTGACGAAGTACAAGGGCCAGCTGCCGGGCATCGTCATCGTGAACGGCCACGGCTCGGACAAGTTTGGCTGGTACGCGTTTTACTCGGGCATGATGTTCGCCAAGGCCGGCGCGGTCGTCATCACGTACGACCCCATCGGCGAAGGGGAGCGCAACGCCCGCAAGGCCAGCATGGAGAACCCTTCGCCTCACGATGCCGATGTGACGCCGCCGGCTCCCATTCCCCATGACGATTGGGGACAGAGGCTAGCCGGGCTGATGCAGGTGGACCTCGCGCAGGCGATCAGCTACCTGCGTGCGCAGCCTGAGGTCGATCCGAAGCGCATCGGCGTGGCCGGCTACAGCATGGGCGCCTTCATCACCGGTCTGGCGGCTGCGATGGACTACTACGACCACCGCATCGCGGCCGTGGTGCTCTCGGGTGGCGGAACGTATGACGATGCCGCAGGCGGCTACTTCGACGTCAACAGGAACCCCTGCCAAGCGCCGCCGTATCGTGCGCTGCTGCCGTGGCTGAAGATCAAGGGCGAACCTGCGCGTGGCGAGATCCTCTATGCGCTCATCGCGAGCTCTCACCATCCCATGCTGATCATGAATGGCGACAACGACACGGTGATGGACATCCCGCATCACAACGCGGCGTGGTTCCAGGAGCTGCACGATCGCACGATGAAGGACTTCGGCCTGCCGCAGAGCGCGATGTTTCAGGCGGTCTTTTATCCGGGCATCAGCCATCGCACGTCGTGGGTCAATCGCGATGGTGTGGAGTGGCTCAACAGCCAGCTGCACTTTCCGTTCTGGAAGACCAACGCGATCATCGAAGCGCAGGGCACCACGCACGTCAGCACATGGATCACCGCCAACCATGTTGCGATCTCGAAGAACTACTTCCGCGAAGATCGTGAAGGGGGCCTCGATGCTGTCGGCACGGGCCTGCCGGGCATCCCACGCGGAGATCTGATGGTGTTGCCGGATGCCGATTGGCAGCGTGTGAAAGATCGGCTCACCTATGAGGCATGGGCCGCAAAGACCATGGCCGTGGAGCAGGAGGCTGCCGAGAAGCTGCGCGTACACTAAACCTCATGCTTTTTCGGTCTTTCTCCGCAGCCTTCCTTGCGGTTGCCGCCGGCAGCCTTTTCGCGCAGACTCCTTCAGCTACGCTCGCGGTCGATCTCACCGACGCTTCCCGGCACATCCTGCATGCGACCGAGACGCTCACCGTGCAGCCGGGCCCGCTCACCCTGATGTATCCCAAGTGGATTCCCGGCGAGCACATGCCGGACGGACCGATCCAGAACCAGGCAGGCTTCATCATCACCACGCCCAGCGGAGAGCGTGTGAAGTGGGAGCGTGACCCGGTCGAGATGTTTGCGTATCACGTCACGGTGCCGCAGGGCGTCACCACGCTCAACATCAAGATGGACTTCCTCGCGGTCTCGGGAGGGTCGTTCACGGCGGGTGGCTCGACCAGCAACAACCTTGCGCTGCTCAGTTGGAACACGCTGCTCGTCACCCCGAAGGGCTCCGATCCCGCGAAGGTGATGTTCACGCCGTCGGTCACCGTCCCGGTGGATTGGAACTTCGGCACGGCCCTGGAGGCCACCAGCAAGCAGGGTCAGACTACGAGCTTCAAGCCGGTTGCGATGGATCAGCTGATCGATTCGCCTGTCCTCGCTGGCCGTTGGTTCCGCGAGATCCCGCTGGCTGCGGAGATCACTCCGAAGCACTACCTGGATCTCGCCGGCGATGGCCCGGAAGACATCAAGCTCTCGCAGGAGCATATCGATGAGTTCTCTCGGCTCATCCGCGAGACGGGCGCTCTCTACAAGTCGCGCCACTACAACTCGTATCACTTCCTCGTGACGCTCTCTGACCAGGTGGCGCACTTCGGCCTCGAACATCATCAGTCGTCCGACGATCGCGTTGCGGAGAAGACCTTCGTCGACGATGATCAGTTCATCGGCAATGGCCTGCTGCTGCCGCACGAGTTCACGCACTCGTGGAACGGCAAGTACCGCCGGCCCATCGGGCTTGCTACAGGCAACTACGAAGACCCGATGAAGGGCGACCTGCTGTGGGTGTACGAAGGCCTCACCGAGTATCTCGGCGATGTGCTCGCGGCCCGCTGCGGCATCTGGAACAACGCGATCTATCGCGACAGGCTCGCCACGATTGCGGCGTATCTCAACGACGCCCGCCCTGGCCGGACATGGCGCGACCTGCAGGACACCGCGACCTTCGCGCAGGTGCTCTATCTCACCGGCGGAGCGTATGACAACTACCGCCGCGACACCGACTACTACGATGAAGGCGAGCTGCTGTGGCTCGAAGTCGATCTCACCATCCGTTCCAAGACCGATGGCAAGAAGTCGCTGAATGACTTCGCTGCGGCGTTCCACGGCCTCAATGGCAACACCGGTCCCATGGTCGTGCCGTATGACTTCAACGATGTAGTGAAGGGCCTCAACGCTGTGGTGCCCAACGACTGGGAGGCCTTCCTGCGCGCGCGCCTCGACTCCAATGAGTCCCATGCACCGGAGATGGCTGGCATCGATGCGCTCTCCGGCTACAAGCTCATCTATACCGACAAGCCTGACTACTGGTCGCAACTGACGGAGAGTTCGGCGGGCGTTGGTGGTATCGATGCACGCTACTCGGTGGGTCTGCAGGTGGATGCCAACGGCATCGTGCAGGACGCGATCATAGGCGGCGTGGCATACAAGGCCGGTGTCGCTCCGGGCTTCCACATCGTCGCGGTCAATGGCCGGGCGTACTCCGCTGCCTTGATGCATCAGGCACTGCAGGATGCCGCGGGTAAGGGTCCCGCAGTCGAACTGATCGTCGAGAACACAGGCTACTTCAAGATGATTCACCTCGACTACCACGACGGCGAAAAGTATCCGCACTTCGAGCGCGTACCCGGCACGAAGGACCGCCTCGATGACATCGTGGAGCCGATGGTGAAGTAGGGGAGTGGGTAGAGGTCAGTGAGTAGGGAGTAGAAAAACTTACATAGTCGGCTGCGTGCCGGGTTCTGCACTCACCTGTTGCGGGATGGCGCCTTCGCGCTTCATCCCGCGTTCGGCCACCGCAGCTTCAATCTCCGAGTTCACCTCCGCACCCAGGAGCAGCATGAGCCCGCTCAGGTAGAACCAGGTCAGCAGCACGATGACAGCCCCCAGTGAGCCATAGGTGAGCGAGTATGTGTCGAAGTAGTGCAGGTAGATTCGCAGCCCGATCGATGTGAGCAGCCAGCCGCTGATTCCCAGTGCTGCGCCCGGCGTCAGCCATCGCCATACCTTGTTCTTCAGGTCGGGCGCGAAGTAATAGATCACCGCAAACAGCAGCATCAGCAACGCCAGCGCTACAACGGTCGCAACGGTGTGGATCAGGACAATCGCTGTCCACTCCAGCCAGTGATGGTGGATGCGCAGATGTGCAAACCTCGCCGCGGCATCACCCACCAGCAGCACCGCGAGGTTGCCCGTGACGAGCAGACTGAGCAGCGTCGTTACCAGGATCGCCGCACCGCGGGCCTTCCAGTAAGGCCGCGTCTCCTTCACCTTGTAGACGGTGTTCATCCCGTCCTGCATCGCAGAGAAGCCCACCGACGCTGACCACAGCGCAGCCACGATACCGAAGGTCAGCTTGCCCCGCGTCGCCGCAGCTGTCGTCTGGTTGAACGTGTCGATGACCATGCTGTAGGCGGTGTGCGGCACCACCAGCGCGAGGTACTGGAGCAGGTGGTCGTAGAACTCGCCTGCGCGTCGTGCCACAAGGCCCAGCAGCGCGCTCGCGCACACCAGCGTGGGGAACAGCGCAAAGAGAAAGTAGTAGCCCATCTCCGCTGCACGGGAGAGCAGGTTGTCGTCCAGCAGCGCGGCAAGCGTGCGCTTCGCGATCAGCGAAGGCGGAACACCCTGCAGGTCCCAAAGGCTGTGCAGCGGCGAGTGCGAGACGCGGTCCCAGATGCGCTGCGCCCACGGGTCGACGTGCGCTATGGTGTGGTCCTTCGCGTTGACGGGTGCATGTGCCGTTGGGATAGCTGGCGCAATGGCGGGAGCGAGTTCGCGCGCTGGCCCTATCTCGATTGCGGGTTGCGTTTTGGTCGAGGCTGAATCGGAGGAAAGCATCGGGGCCCTTCTACGGCGCGATGCCTGCGTTTGCACCGCGCGGGCGGCTCCTTGACCGTGCGAAGGTCGCTCCTGCAACCTCAGATGCGTCCACGACGAAGCGAGTTGGTGCGATGTGAAGAGCTTGTGCCGCCGCGCAGCCTATCGCAGCGTGTGCGCCCCGCCACGGATCCCGTACAGGATCGACTCCAGTGCACGCTCCGGGTTGCCCTCCGGCAGCGGCACATTCATCCGCGCTGCCATCTGCTGCACGATGCGTTGCGCCATTGTTGCCCGGGTCTCGAGCGAAAGGTCCAGTGCGCGTGCGAAGAAGGCATCGATCACGATCAGGTCCTGCTGGCTCAGCTTTGCAATGGCATCGGCCGGGAACACAGCCGGCACCGGCTGCGACTGCCATGCGGGCGCTTCGGCAGCCGCGAGGGGAAGCGTCGGTTGCACCATGAGCGGCTGCTCCGCCAGGCTCTCATGCACGACGATCGTACCCACCACGAGGTCGCCCAGACGCTTGTTCTGCTTGTTGCACAGCATGGCGATGACCCCGGCAACGTACGCGCTGGGCAGATAGTCGACAAATCGCATCAGGTTGCGCGCCAGTGCCTCGAAGAATGTGATCTGGCGGCCCGAATCCTTGAGCACCCGCAGCTTCATCACGCGCTTGCCGGGCGTTTGACCATGCCACACCGCTTCGAAGATCGCAAAGTATCCCCACACGATGACGAAGTTGATGAATATCAGGATGGCCGTCGCCCAGTGCTCGACCCATGTCTCGCCCCTGCCTCCGGCCCGCGTGACGGCTGTGGCGGCCGCCACCCCGAAGATGATCAGCATCTCCGCAAAGAAGAACGCAAGGATCAGCAGGCCATCCAGCAGCGCCGCGACGAAGCGGCTGCCGATGCCGGCAATATTGAAACGAAGATCGACCCGCTCCGGTGTGTCGATGCTAAGCTGATCGCTAAAGTGGTGGCGCTCGAAGCTTCCCATGCTGTGCCCTCTGCTTTGAATCTCTGCGGTGACCTGCGGCGGTAGACCTGTGCTGAGCAATTCCTGGATCAGTCAACGCAAGGATAACTGGAGTCGGCTCGAGACGCTCGCCCGGCAGGCCGAGACCTTCGGCGTGCGCTCGCTGTCGCACCCGGAGCTTCGCGATTTCGGCCTGCTTTACCGGCAGGCTGCGGCGGATCTCTCGGCGGCACGCGCAGACCGCGGCTCGCGAGCCATCGAGCAATATCTCAACCAGATCGTCAGCCGCGCGCATAACTATGTCTACTCCGGGCAGCGATTCTCGGCGCTCACCGTATGGCGATTCCTCGTGCACGGCTACCCCCGCGTCATCCGCCGCTTCAATGGCTACGTTTATGCGGCGATTGCCATCACGCTGCTGACGGCGGCCCTGGGCGCCATCATCACCATGGTGCGTCCGGAGTTCGGTGTCGCCTTCTTCGGCGCAGAACGCATCGCCGACCTCGACAAGCACAAGATGTGGACGGACAGCATCCTCAGCGTGAAGCCGGAAGAGTCCTCCAGCATCATGACCAACAACATCATGGTGTGCTTCCTTACGTTCATTGGTGGCATCACGGGCGGCCTCTTCACGTTGTACTCGCTGTTCAACAACGGGCTGATGCTGGGCGTCATCGCGGTCATCTGCGCGCAGCATCACATGGCACTCAGCCTGTGGAGCTTCATCGCCGCACACGGCGCGCTGGAACTGCCGTCGATCATGTTCGCGGGCGCGGCCGGGCTACGCCTCGGTGCGGGCATTCTCTTCCCAGGCAACCTGCGCCGCCGCGATTCGATGGCGATCGCTGGCTCCGACGCCGTGCAGATCGTCAGCGGCACGATCCCGCTGCTCATCATCGCCGGCACGCTGGAGGCTTTTCTCTCTCCGAATCACATCGCTGTGGGCATCAAGTTCGGGGTGGGCGGCGTGCTGTTCGTCGGGCTTTGCCTGTGGCTGTACCTGGGCGGACGAGCGACTGAGACAGCAAACAGTAGAGCGTAGACAGCAGACAAGCAATCGAAGGCTCTTGCCTGCACACTACTGTCTAACCTCTACTGTCCGCCCCTACACCATTCCCTTCGCCTTCACTTCGAGATACTGGCTCACCGCGCGTATCCCGATCTCTTCGGCGGTGGTCTCTACGATGAGCACGCCCGAGCGCTCCAGCTTCGCGATGCGTTCTCGACGGCGCTCCAGCATCTCTTCTGCCGCGGCTGCGTGGTACATCTGCGAGCTCGTCGTGGGTGCGCTCGCCGCGAGGGCATCGAGCTCGGGATGGTGCAGCAGCACCAGTACCACGCGATGGCGTCGTGCAAGTTCCGTCGCGGCGATCACCAGCTCGGGCGTGCCCGCAGCGTCGGCGAGCTCCGTGATCCACACGATCAGCCCACGACGGCGCTGTACGTTCTTCAATCTCGCGATGGCATTCAGATGATCCGCCTCGGCAGCCTCGCTGCGAGTCTGGCTCAGCAGGTCCAGCAGCAGTCGAACGTGCATCGGTCCCGCGCCTGGCATCAGCAGCTGCTGCACGCTGCGGCCGTACGTCATCATGCCGAATTTGTCGCCGGAGATGGACACCACCTGCGCCAGCATCGTCGCCGCCGTGGTCGCCTGGTCGAGCTGGGTCACCGTCATCGCGTGCGCGCGCTCCCGCTCGGCATCCGTCTCGGCAACCACCTCGTTCACCGATCGCCGCAGTTCGAAGGCCGTGCGCGAGAGGCGGCCGGCATCGAGCACCACCCACACCTGCTGCGAGCGCTCCACCGTGAACTGGCGAGTCACGAGCTTGCCACGCCGCGCCGTCGCCGTCCAGCTCACGTTGCGGAGCTCGTCGCCGGGCTGGTAGTCGCGCAGCGAATCGAAGTCGCGGCCGATACCGCGCATCTGCAGCTTGCGCCGCTGCATCTCGATCTGCCTCGCGCGCAGCAGGTAGAACTGCGTTGTGCCTCGGCTGTCTTCATGCGCAGGGAAGACTCGCACGGGCTGCGGCTGTGGACCTTCGATGCGTTGGACGACAGGCAGCGCAGCGGCCCAGCGTTCGATCAGCCCCAGCGCGCTGCGATAGCGCAGATATACCTTGCCCAGGGCGAAGTCGCCCCGCTGGCCGGGTCTCAGCGTCGTGATGCTGAGGTTCTCGTCCTGCGGGAAGGCTTCGATCTGCTGCATTGCGGGCTGAAGGATGAGCCCAGCGTGCAGGTCATCGATAGCGACGACGTGCAGGACACCGCTGCCGGTGTGCATAACGCCCAGCTCTACACGCGTCGGTTCGCCCAGCTGTGGGGAATCGAGAAACGTGCGGCGCACGGTGAACGCCGCAGCTCGCGGAAGCAGTATCAGATCGAGTGCGGCGAGCGCCAGCACAAGCGTGTCCCACAACAGCATGAAGCCGATGGCGCGCGGGTGATAGAACGCCGGGATGGATAGCAGCAGACCGCCAGCCAGCAGCAGCAGGGCACGCTGCGTGAGGCCGAATGAGATCCAGCGGATCCGCTTGCCCAAGGGCTGCGCGGCGGCCGAGGCCGAAGGTGGGATCAGCGTCCTCATCGTGTCTCTACTTCGGCACCGGCGTTGCGGCGAGCACATCCCGCAGCACGCGGTCGGAACTCATGCCCTCAAGCTCAGCCTCGGGCCGCAGCACCAGGCGATGGCGCAACGTCGGCAGAGCAGCTTCCTTCACATCGTCGGGCACCACGAAGTCGCGTCCCTCGCGAGCTGCAAAGGCTTTCGATGTAAGCAGCAACGCTGCACTCGCACGGGGGCTTGCACCGAGCGAGATGGCCGGCCACTCGCGGGTGCGACGCACAACGGCAAGCAGATAGTCGAAGATATCGTCTTCCACGCGCACGCTGCGGATCTCGTTTCGCGCCGCGCTCAGCAACTCAACCGGCACAGGCTCGATCGGAGTATCCGCGAGGGCCGTCATGGTGTGCGCGGCATGGTGCCGCTCCAGCACCGTGCGCTCCTCCGCTGCGCTCGGGTAGTCGATCATGATCTTCAGCAGGAAGCGGTCGAGCTGCGCTTCGGGCAGAGGATACGTGCCTTCGAACTCGACCGGATTCTGCGTTGCGAAGACGGTGAAGAAATCGTCAAGCGCACGTCGTTCGCCATCGGCTGTCACCTGCCGCTCTTCCATCGACTCCAGCAGTGCGGCCTGCGTGCGGGGCGGCATGCGGTTGATCTCGTCCGTCAGCAGGAACTGTGTAAACACGGGGCCGGGATGGAAGCGGAAGCCGCCGGGCTGATCGCCGGAGGCAGGCGTGAAGATGTTCGTGCCGAGGATGTCGGCGGGCATCATGTCCGGGGTGCCCTGCACGCGGCGAAACTCGAGGCCGAGGAAGCGCGCGAGCGTCTTCACCGTCAGCGTCTTGGCAACGCCGGGCACGCCCTCCAGCAGCGCATGACCGCCGCAAAGCATGGTCACAAGCGCCTGCTCCACGGCCTCCTGTTGGCCCGCAATGATGCGCCCGATCTGATCGCGGCCGCGTGTAAAGAGTTCCGTGGCGGCGGCGACTCCTGCTCCAACTCCTGATACTGCGCCGGTTTCGTGACTGGCCATGCTGGTCGTATCTCCTGCTGCTAGCTGTGTTGTAGCGGTATTGCACTAAGGCGGTGTCGCGTCGTTCTCGTTGGCAGCGCCTGACTCGTGTCAGCGGAGGCGGTCGGTCCTATCCGCTGCTGTTCGCAGCTGGAGCCACTGACTTTCTTTGCTGTGCTGCCATTTCAGTGGTGGGATGAAGGATGGCGTGCAGGCGCATCTCCTGCTCGTGGATGCCGCGGACAAGATGCAGGGTGCTGCGTGGCGTGAGCTTCTTCTCGTCCGCTTCGGCAGCCTGTTCAAGCAGATCCCGCAGCAGCGTCCATTCGCCTCCGAGGCGATTGGAGAGGGAAGCGGCGATTGCTGTTGGCCCCTCTGCGAGGACGGCCTGCGGCAGCCCGGCCTCGCGTGTCAGCACACGATCCAGCCGTCGCCGTGCCGCGCCGATAGCGGCGATCCGCGCGCCGGCCTTCTCGTACAGGTCGCCCATCGATTCGGCAAATTCGACCGGCGACGAGCGCGGCAGAGTCACCGGCAGACGCAGTGGCCCTCGGCGTCTGCTGAAGCTGAAGAGCAGCAGCGCGCCTACGGCCATCGCCTGCAGTACAAGCCACGTAAGCGGCAGGCCGCGCGCGTAGTCCCACAACGACTCGCGAACCGTCCGCAGCGATTCGTCGAAGTACACGCGGCGTCCATGGCCCAGGTCAGGTCCCAGGCTGGCGAGGAACAGCCTCAGGTTCGCATCGTCCTTCAGGCCGCCATTGGTCAGGGGAGTCGCTTCGGTCCACCAGATGGCCTCGCCCACACCCGATTTTCCGATCACAGAAAACCGCACCACCACGGGATCGAGTCCGCACCGTTGCTCCACGCGATACTGCGGCCCCGGCTTCGCCCAGCGGAGGTAGGCCTGGAACTGCGCGTGACCCGCCGCGGCAAGTTCGCCGGGACCTTCCGGTGTCGTTAGGCAAAGACCCTTGGCGAGCTGACCGACAAACTCCACCTTGCCGTCCAGAAGCTGCGCCCCACCCCAGCCCGTGGTAATCACGCGCCCGCCGTGCTCGAGAAACCGGTGCAGCTCGGAGGCAAGCTCTTTGCCCTGCTGGTCGGTGAAGCTCGGGTCTGCGAGGATCAGCGTCGTGTGCGGGGCGTCCGCATCACTCAGCTCTGCCATCGGTCGCTCCCAGCGCTCCGTGGGCACGCCCAGGGCCTGCAGCATCAGGTACGCCGCCTTGGCGCCCCCGTCTCCGGCGTTCATCGTGGTCGGGCGGGGATCATTGTCCGAGCTCGCGGGCGCAAGCAGGGCAATCACGATCACGAGCACCAGCGTGACCCCTGCGATCGAACCCAGCATCCACTTGTCCCGACGGCTGACGCGATAGCTCATGCAGCCTCCCCGGCGGCGATCTCCGGTGCGGAAGGCGACTGAGCCGATGCCGTGGCCAGGCGTTCGTACAAGGCACGCGCCTCGCGGTACTCTTCGCCATTCGAGCTCTCGAGGCCGTACCAGGCGCGCTCGAAGATTCGGGTCAGCTTCGCCAGAGCCTCCCGCTGCTCACTCCCCGGCGCCAGCAGGCGGACGTATTCACGCGGCGTCCGCGAGGGATCATGACGCCACATCCGCCGCGACTCCAGGTTCAGGATCGCTGCCCAGTACAGCCCATGCAGCGCCTCCCGCCAGTTGTGAGCTGCGGCGCACTTCTCCGCGTGTTCGGCCCAGTCCGTGGATTCGCGGTCCCAGATCGCCGCGTGGGCGGAGGAACCCGCGCTCAGCTTTACCTGCAGCCGCTGCTGAGCCAGCGCGCGTAACATCACGAAAGCCAATCCCGCTGCCGCGCCGAGGAAGAAGACCCACTCCAGCAGAGGGCCTATCCATGGTGTCGATCGGCCCACCTTGCCGACACCGTTGAAGAGGCTATTGATCGCCTGCCAGAAGCGAGCAGCAAAGCGGTCCATCCAGGACGTGCCCTTCACGTGCTGGAACTCCGGCCGTGCGAGGATCGCGTCCACCTGCCGGCGGGCGTTGGACTCCGCCGGAGGCGCGGTGGCGGGCGCTTTCGCTTCACTCTCCAACTCGTCGAGTCGCGCGGTGGCGCCTTTCATCTCCGTAGCACGTTCGTCCGGCTTGGCCTTGCGGGCCTCATCCAGGGTGGTGCGCAGCCAGATCCAGTGCTGGGCGTAGCCACCATCCTTGCCGGGCTCGCCCACGTTGCCATCATTAGCGACCTTGCCGGAGTCGCACGCCTCCGCCTTTGCCGCGCATGCCGCGACGAGCGCTCGCATCTCCCCGATCTGCGCGCGAAGATCCCCCGCCGTGATTGCAGGCAGGGACTCGCCGAGGGCGGTGGAGCCCATCCCCGTCGCCGCCGCCAGCAGGACAGCAAGGAGCCCGGCGGAGGTGCGCGAGTTAGAGGCCTTCGCTGTGACCATCGGTGCCCGGAGGGATGTCAGATGTAGTCGTTGAGCCAGGAGCTTCTGCTTCAGGCAAAGGGGGCGTTGCGGGTGCGTCGGTCGATAGCGGAGCTCGCGGCCTGGCCACCAGCGCCTGGTAGATGCCTCCATCCGGCGCGGGCTGCACTGCGTCTGCGGTGATGAACCTGGGTTGCTCTGGCTGGACCCACGACCCGTTGTTCTGCGTCGCCACCGGTGCAGGAGTGCCTGCGGCTGCGGAGCCTCCCAGCAGAAGTTCCAGGTCCCAGGCCTCCTTCCGCACCCGCTGGTCGAAGTACACCAGCGCGATGCCCAGCGCTCCGATGGGCCCGACCATGCAGGTTCCAAGGAACGAGATGACGAGGTTGATCGCCTGCGCCCACAGAGCCTCCTGGTGCCGCATGGCCGCTCTCACGGCCACGTAGCCCAGCGGAGCCTCCAGCGCGGCGACGACCATGTACATGGCGACGACCACCAGCAGCACCACCAGCAGCCGGCCCTTGGTTCCGGCGGACAACACCTTGCTTCGGCGTATCGACGCCCGGACCGGAAGGTCTTCCAGCACCGAAGCCGGGATCGCCAGCGCATAACGCAGATAAAGGAACGCACCCACCGGAATGGCGATGAACGCTCCCAGGATGATCAACAGCCCGGCGGCGATGAGCATCGTCGGGTTGTTGTTCGCCGTGGCGCGTGTGGAAAGAACCACTCCCGGAACCACGAACAGAAAATACAGTCCGCCGCTGACGAAGAACTGCCACGCGCCAATGCCGAGGTAACGCAGCCACTTTGAGGAGACCGCGCTCATCGACTCCGAGATGGAGGCGTCGCGCCCTTGATAGGTCTCGTAAAGGGCATGAACTACCGCCGCATGCACCACCGAGAAGATCAGGTACCCAAGGACGCTCGCCGAGTAGCTGATGGCCAGAGAGACCAGCGAGATGGTCGCCTGCGTGGCCCGCGCTCGCATGAAGTGCGCGACCGCAACGACAATGCCGGCCATCAGAACCCGGATCAGCGCCGGGGTCGCCAGCAGCCCGCAGAACAGCCAGAATCGCGAACGGTAGACGGTAAAGATGCGATCGAGAATTTCGCCGAGCGAGAGCGGGCGCAGCTCGAAGGCCGCACCTTGCGAGGTGTTGGGCGGCGCAGTCGGCTGGGCTGGCGACGGGCTCCACGGGGTTGACGCCATGCGAAGACTCCTTCCACTCCACCGAAGCGGTCGGCCTGGCGTATCCCGGCAAATCTTCCGGGGTACGCGGCGGCAGTTGAACCGGGCCGGCGCGATGTGCTGGATTGCGGAAGGATAGCATCAACTGGCGACGATCCCGCGCCGCCCGTCCCGGAGTCGAACGGTGCCGCCTGCGGTACATGTTCTCCTCGAGAATTTGCGACGCTGTAATCAACGGCGACTAGCCTGAAGACCATGCGACTTAGCTTCGTCATACCGGCCTACAACGAAGAGGCCTACCTCCCTGCCTGCCTGGAATCGATTCTGGCTCAGATCACGCCCGAACTCCGGGACGTCACGGAGATCATCGTCGTGAACAACGCGAGCACGGACCGGACCCGCGAGGTCGCCCTGCGCTATCCGGGAGTCAAGCTGGTCGATGAGCCGCGCAAGGGCCTCACCTATGCCCGCCAGGCGGGCTTCGCCGCGTCTACTGGCGACCTCATCGCCAACATTGACTCCGACTCGCGCCTCACTCCGGGCTGGCTCACCAAGGTGATCGCCGCCTTTGAGGAAGCTCCGAAGAATGCCGACCGGCCGCTGGTCTCCTTCTCCGGCCCGTTCCTCTACTTCGATCTCACGCCCTCGCAGCGGGTCTTTGTGCATGGCTTCTACATGCTGGCCTGGTGCACCTATGCGCTGAACCGCTACGTGCTCCGCGTTGGTTCCATGGTGCAGGGCGGCAACTTCGTGGTCACGCGAAAGGGGCTCGCCTCCATCGGCGGCTTCAACACCGACATCACCTTCTACGGCGAGGACACGGACATCGCCCGCCGCCTCAACGACGTCGGCGAGGTCCGCTTCACCTTCGAGCTGAAGATGTTCTCCTCCGCCCGCCGCCTGCGCAAGGAAGGCATGTTCACGATGGCTGCGCGTTACTCCATCAACTACCTCTGGACCACCTTCATGAAGCGCCCGTTCACCGAGACCCACATCGACATCCGCGAACAGACGCAGGAGTAGAGGGAAGTGGGTAGAGGGCAGTGAGTAGAGAGTAGAGAAAGACTGAGGCCGCCGGGAAGACTCCCGGCGGCTTCTGTTTTCGGCGCTTACTTTGATTTCGTTTCGTGGGATGAACTGCAGAAAGAGTAAGGCCACCGGCGGTTGCCGGTGGCCAGGTGATGCAGGTCGATTCCCAGATTCCCAGACTCCAGATTCCAGATTCGATCTCTACTCTCTACTCACTGCCCTCTGCTCACTTCTCTTAGATCCACTCCATCTCGTGCGTCGCGTCGTTCACGCGGGGGAAGGCGAGGCTCAGCGGCGCCGAGACCGGTCCCTTGCCGAAGAGCCGGGTGATACCAATCGCCGTTCGTACCGCGAGCGGGGGGCGGCCATCGGCCCACAGCGAGTGCAGCGTCTGCATCTGGCCATTCGCATCCGGGTGGTACACGCGCTCGTCCCAACGCTGCCAGCCGGGCATGAACTCCGGAAAGTTGGTCACAGCGTTCAGCGTCGACCGGACGATCCGCTGCTCCCAGCGCTCCTGGTACTGATTCATGATGTGCAGGTGGCTGCGCTTCTCCACGCGAATCTCTTCGACGAACTCCGTGAACGTGGCGGCGCGGGTCAGGTTGAGCACCGCGTTCGGCTCCAGGCCATGGCGGTCGCCGCCCGAGATCAGCAGCGTGTTCGTGTCGCGCGCCAGGCGGATCACCTCGCGGTTCTCCTGTGCGTGACGAAGTCCGTTCAGCTCCACGGCGTGGATGGTGTCGCCGGCGCGCTGCAGGAAGCGCAGCACCTCGGAGGTGTGCAGGCAGTCACCCACCTTGTGCAGATCCCACAGCGGGTGGTTGAACACGATGAGAATCTGCGGTGATTCGTGCAGCTCGCGCAGCATGCTCAGCAGGATCTCGTCGTTGGGCTGCGCCGTGTAGGCGGCGAAGCGCTGCATCCAGGTTGTAGCGTCGGCGGAAGGCACGTTGTGGATGCCGAGGTGGAAGATGCTCTGGCCGAACGGGGCCGACCACTCCACCGACATCGGGATGTGGCGCGAACCGGGCAGCGTGCGCAGGGTGAAGCAGCCATCCATCGTGTCATGGTCGGTGATCGAGACCAGCGAGCGGAAGCCAAGCTTCTCGATCTGCCCGCACTCCAGGTCCCACGCCATGCGCGGCTGCAGCGGCGGACGCCAGTTGGCGCGATCGAAGTCCAGCTCGATCCCGAACTTGTTGCGCACATGCTTGCGGTAGTGGCTCTCGATGTTCTTTACGCCAGGGATCCACTGGCTCAGCGCGTGGATGAAGTTCAATGTCTCCTCCGACACGCTGGTGTGGCTGTGCAGAGAGACGCCCGTGGTCAGTTCGCCGCCTGCCAGCGGCTCGTCCCAGTTGTTCGTGATTCTGGACGTCAGTTGCATGCGTGTCGCGCCCCCTTGCGCCGACTTACCCGCTACCGCTCTTGCGGTGCTGGGAACAGAATCGCCAGCGCCCATGCACTGAAGGTGTCGGAAGTATGAAAATGCCTTCAATCTTGGGCAGGTTCCGCCCAAGGTACGGAATTGGTCCGCTCTTACGGTCCGAAGCCGGGAAATCCCGGAGGCTTTTCATCGAAACGCAACGTCTTTCCTCCCGAAGCCGGCAAGCGGAATCGTTTTCTGACGCGGAGGCTTAGGATGATCCGGATGCGCACGCTCCTCGTTCTCTCAGTCGCTGCAGGCCTTCATGCCTCGGTCATCGGTGTCAGCAAACCCGTGGAGCCGCTCACCGTCGAGCGCATCAACACGATCGTGCCCGCTGCCCAGCGCGGAGCCTGGCTCACCTACCTGAAGCACTCCGCTGACCTTCAGGCAGCAGACAAGGCCTCCATCGAGGCCGAGCGCAAGGGCCTTGCAACGATTCCGCCGCTGCCCACGCAGAGCTACTCCGCGCACACCATCCCGCTGCATCGCGAGGCCGGCTTCTACGCGAGCGACGAAGCGAAGCACATCGGCGACGTCATCCTCAGCTTCCAAACGCCCTCCGGCGGGTGGTCGAAGAACCTGGAGATGGGCGCTTCACCCCGCCTGCCCGGCCAGAGCTATGCCACCGCCAACGCCGCGCCCACGCAGAGCAGCGCCGATGACTTCGATCATCCTGCCGATGAGCATTGGCACTACATCGCCACGCTCGACAACGACGCGACCAACACCGAGCTGCACTACCTCGCCGAACTGAGCGCCGCCCTGCCCGGGCCCGAAGGCGACAAGTACCGCGCTGCAGCGAAGCATGGCATCGTGTATCTGCTCGCCGCGCAATATCCCAACGGCGGCTGGCCCCAGGTCTATCCGCTCGAAGGCGGCTACCACGACGCCATCACCTTCAACGACGGCGCGCAGATCGAGACCACCCAGGTGCTCGCGGCCGCGGCAAAGGGAGCGCGCGTCACGAGCGACCCCGAGGCCATCGACCTCGAGACGAGGGCTGCTCTCGAGCGCATGGGCCGCAAACTCCCTGAAGAGCACCCCAGCACGGAGGACTGGAGCTTCGTCCCCGCGCCCTTGCGCGCTCGCGCCAGGGCTGCCGTCACGAAATCACTGGACGTGATTCTGAAGACCCAGGTGCAGCTCGCCTCAGCACCCGGCCAGCCGAAGGCTCTCACCATCTGGGGCCAGCAGTATGATCCGCTGACGCTTGAGCCCTGCTCGGCCCGCAACTACGAGATGCCCTCGCTCAGCTCCGGTGAGTCCGCCGAAGTGATCGAGTACCTCATGGACCTCGATCACCCCTCGCCCCAGGTCGTGCGCTCTGTGAGCGCCGCCGCCACATGGTTCGAAGCTCACAAGATCATGGGCTACATCTTTACAGGCGGGCGCAATACGCCGGGCGGGCGTCATCTCGAAGCGAAGGAAGGCGCGGGCCCCATCTGGTCCCGCTATTACGCCCTCGACACCCAGAAGCCCATCTTCGGCGATCGCGACAAGAGCATTCACGATGATGTGATGGACATCTCGCTCGAACGCCGCAACGGCTACGCCTGGTATGGCAACGGTCCGGCCAGGGCACTCGCCGAGTACGCCACGTGGAAGAAGACCCACTGAGCCGAACCGCGCTTCGCCGCATCTGACTCCTCATGCAAGTGCAGCACGAATTCGACGCAGACCTCCTCATCCTTGGCGCTGGTATGTCCGGCCTTGCGGCCGCACGTGCGCTTGGGGAGCGCGGCATGCGCGTCCTCGTGCTCGAAGCCCGCGACCGCATCGGTGGCCGCGTCTGGTCTCAGCGCGCTCTATCAGGCGACGTCGTCGAGCTTGGCGCGGAATTCATCCACGGTCGCGCGCCGGAGCTGTGGTCGCTCATCGAAGAGTCCGGAGTCACGACAGCCGAGCGCGATGGTGTGATGCTGCGCGAGACTTCAGATGGCCTGAACGCTGCCGAAGATCATGGCGAAGACATCTTCGCTCCGCTCGAAAACCTCGAAGGCTACGAAGGCGAAGACCTCAGCTTCGCCGACTGGCTCAACACGAGCGATGTGCCCGAAGACTCCCGCGCCGCCGTCACCGCCTACGTCGAAGGCTTCAACGCCGCCGACGCCACGAAGATCAGCATCAAGAGCCTTGGCATCCAGCAGAAAGCCGAGGACGAGACCGAAGGCTACCGTTCCTGGCATGTACACGGCGGATACGTGCAGCTTGCGGACTACCTCGCGACGCGCTTGGTGGCGCAACATGGCCGGATCGAGACGAACTGCGTTGTCGAGTCCATCGCGTGGCAGCAGGGGAGTGTTGAGGTCACCACATCGAAGGGCACCTTCCGCGCTCCGCGCTGTGGCATCACGCTTCCCCTTGGCGTGCTGCAGCAGGTCAATCGTGAGGGCGGGATCCGTATCGAACCTCAGCCTGCGGCCATCGCACAGTCGCATCGCATGGAGATGGGCCAAGCCGCTCGCGTCACGTTGGTCTTTCGTTCGCGCTGGTGGGAGAAAGGCTCCGCCGCGCCCCCCGAAGAGTTGCAGCAGATGGGCTTCCTGCTCACACGCGATCGGCTACCCAGCGTGTGGTGGACGGCACGCACCGAGGCCGAACCTGCACCGACGCTCACCGGCTGGTCGGGCGGCCCGCGATCGCTGATCTTCAGTGGCCGCACCACCGACGAGCTCGCCGCCGAAGCTTGTTCGACGCTGGCGAAGATCTTCCAGATGGACGAGTTCCTCGTTCGCAGCGAGCTTCTCTCCGCGCATACGCATGACTGGACCGCAGACCCGTTCTCGCGCGGAGCCTACAGCTACGTGGCGGCGGGTGGCATCGATGCTCCCCGGGCGATGACCGAACCCGAGCAGAACACGCTCTTCTTCGCTGGAGAGCATACCGACGTTACAGGCCATTGGGGCACTGTCCATGCGGCCATTCGCTCCGGACTCCGTGCGGCGGAACAGATCCTCGACACGCAGTCGCCGAGATTGTAACTCCGGTGATCGCACGGGGCATCCCCAGAAAAGCGGACTCGCATCCTCCCGCCGCCTGGTGGCATCCTAGGCAACATGGCTGACCATAGCTCGATCACTCCGCAGAGCCTTCAAAACCATAAGCCCCTGATGAACACGCCGCGGGAGTTCTTCCCCGACGTTCAGATCCGCATCGATGGCTATGAGATCTATGCGCAGACCGGTGAGCGGCTCATCGACGCGGTCAATCGTGCCGCGGAGATGCTCGAGCAGCCCAGCGTGCCCCACGTCTGCTATCTGCCCGCAATGGGCACCATCGGCAGCTGCGACACCTGCATGGTCGAGGTGAACGGTGAGCTGGTTCGCGCCTGCGAGACCCGGGTCGCCACGGGCATGAGCGTGCAGACGAAGTCGGAGCGCTCCGACGTCGCGCAGCGTGAAGCCTTCGATCGCCTGCTCGAAAATCACGATCTCTACTGCACCGTCTGCGACAACAACAACGGCAACTGCACCATGCACAACACCACCAGCGACCTCGAGGTGAAGCACAACGCCCGGCCCTACCGGAAGAAGCCCTACGCGGTGGATATGTCCAACCCGTTCTATCGCTACGATCCGGACCAGTGCATCCTATGCGGCCGTTGCGTGGAGGCGTGCCAGAACGTCGAGGTCAACGAGACACTCTCCATCGCGTGGGACCGCGAGATCCCGCGCGTGCTCTGGGATGGCGGCGAGCAGATCGAAGGCTCCAGCTGCGTCAGCTGCGGCCATTGCGTCACCGTCTGCCCCTGCAACGCGCTCATGGAGAAGTCCATGCTGGGCCAGGCGGGGTATCTTACCGGCCTGCCCAGAAAGGCCCTCGACGGCATGATCGATGCCGTCAAAGGCGTCGAGCCCTCCACCGGCTATCCGGCCATTCTGCAGCTCTCCGAGATCGAGTCGCACCTGCGTCCGCAGGTGGTCAAGCGCACCAAGACGGTCTGTACCTACTGCGGCGTGGGCTGCTCGTATGACATCTGGACCCGTGACCGGCACATCCTCAAGGTGGAGCCCGGCCCAGGCCCAGCTAATGGCATCTCCACCTGCGTGAAGGGCAAGTTCGGCTGGGACTTTGTGAACTCCCCCGACCGCCTGCGCAAGCCGCTGAAGCGCGTGAAGACATCCCAGGGCGAGACCTTCGTCGAGATCGAGTGGGACGAGGCGCTGCAGATCGTCGTCGACAACTTCACTCGCGTCAAGGACCAGCACGGCCCCGACGCTCTCGGCTTCATCGCCTCCTCCAAGTGCACCAACGAGGAGAGCTACCTCATGCAGAAGCTCGCCCGCGCCGTCATCGGCACCAACAACGTCGACAACTGCTCCCGCTACTGCCAGACGCCTGCCTCCAAGGGCCTCTCGCGCACCGTCGGCATCGGCGGAGACTCCGGCTCCATCGCAGATATCGAGACCGCCGGCCTGGTCATCATCGTCGGCGCCAACACCGCCGAAAGCCATCCCGTGCTGGCCACGCGCATCAAGCGCAGCCACAAGTGGCGCGGGCAGAAGCTCATCGTCGCCGACCTGCGCAAGAACGAGATGGCCGAACGCGCCGACATCTTCCTCAAGCCCAATCCCTCCACCGACGAGGTCTGGCTGCAGGCCGTCACCAAGTACATCATCGACACCGGTCGCCACGACCAGGCCTTCATCGACCGGTGGGTGAACAAGTGGCCGGAGTTCCAGCAGTCGCTCGAAGGCTACACGCTGGAGCACGCCGAGGCCGTCACGGGCATCCCCGTTGCTGTCCTCCGGCAGGTTGCTGAAGACATCATCGCGGCCGATGGCGTGGCCATCTGCTGGGCCATGGGCGTCACCCAGCACTGCGGCGGGTCGGATACCTCCACCGCCATCTGCAACCTGCTGCTGACGACCGGCAACTTCGGCAAGCCGGGCCGTGGCGGCTTCCCGCTGCGCGGCCACAACAATGTGCAGGGCGCCAGCGATATGGGCTCGATGCCCGATACCTTCTCCGGCTATCAGAAGGTCGACGATGCGGCCATCCGCGGCAAGTTCGAGGCCTATTGGGGCGTCACACTGCCGGTCAGCGTCGGCCTCGACAATCGCCAGATGATCGAGGCCATCCACGAAGGCAAGCTGAAGTCGATGTACATCAAGGGGGAAGACACCATCACCTCCGACGCCAGCGCCAACGACGTCGCCGACGCCTTCTCCAAGCTCGACTTCCTCGTGATGCAGGACATCTTCTTCTCCGAGACCTGCCGCTACGCTGACCTCGTTCTGCCTGCCTGCGCCTCCATCGAGAAGGACGGCACCTTCACGAACACCGAGCGCCGTATCCAGCGCCTCTACAAGATCCTCGATCCCGTCGGCGACTCGAAAGCGGACTGGGAGATCATCCAGCTGATCGCGCAGAAGCTCGGCGGCGCAGGCGGATGGAAGTACACGCACCCCTCCGAGATTATGGACGAGGTCGCCGACCTCACGCCCACCTTCGCTGGCGTCTCGTACGAGCGCCTTGAAGGCTACAACTCCCTGCAGTGGCCTGTCGGCGAAGACGGCAAGGACTCACCCGTGCTCTACACGGAGAAGTTCGCGCTGCCCGACGGCAAAGCCACCTTCTGGCCGCTTCAGTACGTCGGGCCCAGCGAAGAGGTCAGCGAGACCTTCGATCTGCACCTCAACAACGGCCGCTTCCTCGAGCACTTCCAGCAGGGCAACATGACCTTCCGGAGCAAGGGCATCAGCGAGATCACGCCCCAGAACTTCGTGGAGGTCTCACCCGAGCTGGCGGATGAGCGTGGGCTGAGCTCGGGGCGCTGGGTCAAGCTCGAAAGCCCGTACGGCATCGTGCGTGTGCCGGTCGTCATCACCACCCGTGTTACGGGCAAGCAGCTCTACATGGGCATGATCTCCGTCGACGATCCCGTCAACAAGCTCACCAGCCTGCACGTGGACCGCACCACCCACACCCCCGCCTACAAGGAGTGCAGCGTCCGTATGACGCTCCTCGACGAGCTCGGGCCCAACCCTCTGCCGCGCCGCAACTTCCGCTACGGCACCCGCAACCCCACCACCGGCGTCGAGGTCGAGCGCAAGCGCGCCCGCGCCGACTATCACATGCCCGGTACCAGGCCCGCCGACAAACTGGTGCATATCAAGACCACGCGCTCGGCGTAGGGCAGACAGTAGACAGGCTGACAGCAGAGGGCACGAAACCATGGCACATCCGATCACGTTCAAACCGCAGCCCATCGATCCCAAGGACGAGCTGGTTCGCGAGCTCGAACAAGCGCGGCGCGAGCACGCCGAGGCTCTGCTCTCCGCCTATGAGCTCCTGCAGTCCGCGCACGACCAGGGCATCCTCGACCTGCTGCGCGCCATAGTGGGTGGACGCGACGTCATCGCCGAGAAGGTCGGCGCGGGCATGGCTCTGCCGGAGACCATTGCCGCGCTGCGCAACACCATCGCGCTCACCCGCATCCTCGCCTCCATCGACCCCGAGATGCTGCACGGCCTGTCCCGCGCCATGGCCGAGGCTGCTGCGCCCATCCTCGAGCGCCAGAAGGAGACCGCCGTCGCCAAGACCGCCCCGCTGAGCTCGGCAGGCACGGAGAGCTCTACGCCTCCGCGGCCGGCCTTCGCTGTCCACGCTCGCCGCGATCCCACAACCGAGCCGCCAAGCCTGTGGCAGCTCTACCGCCGTGCCACGTCGAAGGACGCCCGCCGAGGTATGGCCACCATGCTCGGGATGTTGACCTCCATGGGCCGCGCCATGCGCCCGAAGGAAGAGCGGGACCACGAGTAGACTCGGTCGCCGCACCTTCAGCACAGGCAGGCATTGGGATTTTTTCTCTGGACCGGGGAACGCGCGGTACACTCTCTTCGTCCCGACAACTCAAGCCGGCGAAGGAGGTCAGCCCCATGTCCGATGCGGCCGTTTCCCTTGAAATCACACCCCCCATGTCGCAGCCCATGCGCGTCATCGACACGTTCGTAGCGCCGTCGAAGACCTTCGAAGACATCCTGAAGAGCGCTAACTGCTGGCTGCCTCTGGTTCTTATGGCCGTTCTTACCTTTGCGTGGACGGCGACGATCGATAAGACGATCGGCTTTGATACCGTCATGCAGGTTCAGATGGCGAAGAATCCCGAACGTGCCGCACAGCTGCAGAGCCTGCCCGCTGACCAGCGCGCCGCCCAGATCGAGATGGGGGTGAAGCTCACCCGGACCATCACCTACTGCAGCTTCATCATCGTCATCGTCTTTATGTTGATCGAGGCTCTGCTCCTGTGGGCGGCCTTCAACTTCGGACTGGGAGCGAAGACGACGTTCCCGCAGGTCTTCGCTGTCGTGTCCTTTGCTGGATTGCCGCGGGCCCTCACGTGGGTGCTCAGCATGATCCTGATGGCAGCGGGTGTTGGCGGAGACAACTTCGACGTGCAAAATCCCGTAGGCACCAACCTCGGTTACTACCTCAGCGAAGCACCCAAGTGGATGCAGGCCGGCGGAAAGTTCTTCGACGTTCTGGGCCTCTGGTCACTGGGGTTGCTGATCCTGGGTATGGCGATTATCTCGAAGAAGAAGGTTTCGTCTTCGGCAATGATCATCGGCGGGATCTGGGTCATTGGCCTGCTGCTCACCGCTGGTATTACCGCAGCCATGAGCTAGAGAACACGCTGTCAGCCGAAGGGCATGGCTTGGGCCATGCCCTTTCTGCGTCTGTCTACTTCAGGAACTCCAGCAGCGCCAGGTTCACCTCGGTCGCGTGCGTCCAGTTCAGGCCGTGCGGTCCGCCCTTCACCACGTGCAGCTTCGATCCCGGAATCAGTGCAGGCACCCGTCCTCCGGTCGCGTCGATCGGCAGGATCTGGTCCTCGTCGCCGTGGATCACGAGTGTCGGCACCGTGATCTGCTTGAGGTCCTCGCGGAAGTCCTCCAGCCAGGCGTCCACGCAGCTCAGGTACGCGATGTAGCTTGACCCGCAGCCGACGTTGAAGCTCGCGTGGATCGCCGCATCGGAGATGTCCGTGCCGCCCACCAGCTTCTTGTTGTAGAAGAGCTTCAGGAAGCCCTCCAGCTGCGCGAAGCGATCCTTCTCGATCGCCTGCTTGATGCCTTCGAAGACCTCCGGAGGAACGCCCTCGGGATTGTTGCCATCCTTGCGCAGCGCAGGAGCGATCGAGGCCATGAAGCACACCTTCGTCACGCGGCCCTCGTTGTACTTGCCCATGTAGCGCGCCACCTCGCCACCCCCCATGCTGAAGCCGACCAGCGCCACGTCCTTCAGGTCCAGGGCTTCGAGCAGATGATAGGTGTCCTTCGCGAGTGTGTCGTAGTCGTAGCCTTCGGAAGGCTGCGAGCTGCGGCCAAAGCCTCGGCGATCATACGTGATCACGCGGTAGCCGGCAGCCAGCAGCGCCGAGCCCTGCTTCTCCCAGCTCGCGCCCGAGAGCGGCCAGCCGTGGATGAGCACGATGGGGCGGCCCGTGCCGCGGTCTTCGTAGTAGATCGAGATGTCCGAGGAGTTCTCCTCGCCAACTTTCAGGTAAGGCATGTTCTGGTTCTCCTTAAGCTGTTGGACGCATTCCTGGCAGGGCGTGGCATCACGTTTTGGTGAATCCCTCTGGCAAAACAAAAGCCCCAGCCGAAGCCGGGGCCCTTTCGAGCTTCCTGGATCCGCTGAGCCTACTCAGTCCAGCGTTTGAAGATCAGCGAGCCGTTTGTTCCACCGAATCCAAAGCTGTTGGAGAGCGCGTAGTTAATCTTCGCCTCCTGCGGCTTGTTGGGGACGTAGTTCAGGCGGCAGGCCGGATCCACATTCTCGAGGTTGATCGTCGGGGGGACGATCTGGTTGATGAGTGCCATCACCGTGATGCCCGCCTCCAGTCCGCCGGCGCCACCCAGGAGGTGACCCGTCATGGACTTGGTCGAGCTGACCAGCAGCTTGTGGCTGGTGGCATGCTCGCCGAAGGTGTTCTCGATGCCCTGGGACTCCAGTGCATCGCCCAGAGGTGTGGACGTCGCGTGGGCGTTCACATAGCCGATCTCTTCCGGCCGGATCCCAGCGCACTTGATGGCCGCCATCATGGCGCGACGGCAACCGTCGCCCTCGGGGGCCATGCCGGTCATGTGGAAGGCGTCCGCGCTCATACCGTAGCCGACGATCTCGGCCAGGATGTTCGCTCCGCGCGCCCTGGCAAACTCCAGCTCCTCAAGGATGAGGATGCCTGCGCCTTCGCCCACCACAAAGCCGTCGCGGTCCTTGTCGAAGGGCCGGCAGGCGTGGGTCGGATCGTCGTTGCGGGTGGAGAGAGCCTTCATCGCGGCGAATCCGCCCACCGAAAGCGGTGTGATCGCAGCTTCGGCGCCACCGGCAATCATGGCGTCGGCATCGCCGCGCTGGATGATCCGGAAGGCGTCGCCGATGGAGTGAGCTGACGAGGTGCAGGCCGTTGCCGTCGCTTCGTTCGGTCCCTTGGCGCCGTAGCGGATGGACACATGTCCGGCGGCAAGGTTCACGATCGATGCAGGGATAAAGAACGGCGAGATACGACGCGGGCCGTGGTTCATCAACTGCGTGTGTTCGCGCTCGATGATGTCGAAGCCGCCGATACCCGAGCCGATGTGAACACCCACCTGCTCCGAGTTCTCGTCGGTAACCTTGAGTCCCGAGTGCTCCATGGCCTCATGGGCGGCAGCGAGAGCAAAGTGGATGAAGCGGCCCATCTTCCGGGCCTCCTTCTTGTCCACGAACTGGTGCGGATCGAAATCCTTCACCTCAGCAGCAAAACGAACGGAGTGGCCGGCGAGATCATACTGCGTGATCTCAGCCATGCCACTCTTGCCAGCAAGCACCGACTCCCAAACGTGGTCTTTGGTGTTACCCACGCCGCAGAGCAGGCCCATGCCGGTCACGACGACGCGACGCTGTTGCAACATCTTGCTTTCAGAACCTCAATTTCAAATTCGTGGAAAGACTACTTCTTGGTCTTCTCGATGTAGTCGACGGCGTCCTTGACAGTCTTGATCTTCTCGGCGTCTTCGTCGGGAATCTGAATGTCGAACGCTTCCTCAAACTGCATGACGAGCTCAACGACATCGAGCGAGTCAGCGCCGAGATCTTCCTGAAAGCTCGCGCCCGGCGTCACTTCCGCCTCGTCCACCTGAAGCTGCTCGACAATAATCTGTTTTACCTTCTCGTCTACTGCTGCCATCTTGCAAATCTCCTAATCAGGTTCCGTGTGGGAGTGGGATACGGGCCCTCTGGCCGCAGAGCCATCTGGAAGCCTCAAGGAAAGAGCATATAGACGTGGTCTGCGGGTGTAAAGCAAACCGAACCCCCGTTCCGCCCACCGCAGGAGGAAATTGTTCCGGCCGAACCGATTTCCGGTAGCATGGGTTTCGACCCGGTACCTGAGGCGTGGCCGAATAAGGCCGGGCGGCGGAGCAACACCTTGACGCACAAGACCTGTATGCATTGCGGTTCCAATGCAATGCGCCGCATTAATCGAAAAGGGTTTCTCGAAGAGACACTGCTCCCCAAGCTTGGCCTCTTTCCGTGGGAGTGCGCCATGTGCCGGCGCAAGACCTTCCTGCGGAATAACGGCCACTCCGAACTCCGGCGCAAAGCCCACGACCGCCGCGATCAGGAACACACCGAAAGCCAGTCGCCCGCCGACTGACATCTCCGACTTGTGTGATCGTTGGACGACACACGCGGTGAAATGTAACTGAGGAGCTTTGCTACTCCTCCTCGTTCGCCGCCAGCATCGGCAATAGTCCGTCGAAGTTCCCCTGAGCCGCAGCGGGCAACGCGTCTGCGCCTCCAGACGCACTCTCAGAGCTCACATCCCGCAGCGTGCGGTTGATGGCGCGCGTCCTCACGCCGAGCTTCTGGATCGTGTTCTGCACCGTCCCCACCTGCTTCTCCATGGAATCCATCAGGCCCTCGAAGTTCTTGAACTCCTTCTGCGCGGTCGCCAGCACATTCCACACCTCGTTCCCCTTCTTCTGCAGGTTGAGGATGCGGAAGCCCAGCTGGAAGCTCGTCAGCAGGGCATAGAGGTTCGAGGGGCCGGCCACCATCACGCGGCATTGCTGATGCAACTCGGCCTGCAGGCCGTCGCGGCGTAACACCTCCGCGTAGAGGCCCTCGGTGGGCAGGAACATGATCGCGTAGGGCGTTGTCACCGGCTCGTTGATGTACTTCGAACAGATCCGCTTGCCCTCGGTCCGGATCGCGTTGTCGAACGCTTTGCGGGCCTGCTCGATCTCCGCCTGCTCGCCGTGTTCGTAGGCCGTCTCCAGCCGCTCCCAGTCCTCGCGCGGAAACTTCGCATCGATCGGCAGCAGCACGTCTGCTCCCGTTGAGCCCGGAAACTTCACCGCATACTCGACTACCTCCAGCGAGTTCGCCTTCACCCGCGCATTCTCCAGGAACTGTCCCGGCGCGAGCACCTGCTCCAGCAGCTTACCCAGTTGCACCTCGGCAAAGCCGCCGCGCGACTTCACGTTGGAGAAGATGCGGTTCAGGTCGTTCACTCCAGCCGAGAGAGTGTTCATCTCTCCGAGGCCGGTGTGCACCTTGGCGAGTTGGTCTGTCACCTCACCGAAGCTCGAGGTGAGCCGGTCGTGCAGGGTCTTCTGCAGCTTCTCGTCAACCGTATTGCGCATCTCCTCCAGCTTGGCTGTGTTGTCCGCGTTCAGCTTGTCCAGCCGCTGCTGTACGGTCTCGCGCAGCTTCTCCTGCTCGCCGGCCTGCCGCGTGCTCAACGCTTCAAGACTCTGCTGCAGCGCCTCGCGCCCGCTGGTCTGCGACTGTGCCTGGTCGGCGGCAAACGCATTCATGCGCTGCGTCAGCGTGTTCAGTTGAGCCTCGACGGCCTGTCGCAGCGCCTCGCTGCCTGTCTTGTTATCGCCACGGAAGGTTTCCAGGCCGCTGGCCAGCGTTTTGCCGAGCGTGTTCACAGTGCCCAGAAGCTCTTCACGCAACTCCCGGGAAGATTTGTCTGCGGCCACTCTGGCTCGTTCTGCGGCTCCTGAAGCCTCCTGCCGCGTCTGCGCCAGCTCCTCGCGCAACGCACGCTCGGTGCCTCCAGCCTGCGTCTCCAGGCGCGTCAGCCGAGAGGGCAGATCGGCGGCCAGCAACGACTCCAACCGCGGATCGGCGACGTTCGCGGCCGGTTTGCGTGAGGCAATCCAGAGCACAATCAGGGCAACAAGGGTGACGATCTGGAGAGCAATCAGAATGGGCAGCATTTCGGTTTTCCTTCGCTAACAGCCTGGATCGGAGAATAGCACCGGGAATTGCGGAATCGCTTTGGGTCTCGGCGTCTCGGCTTCTACTTGTCAGGCATCGATCGCGACGCTACTCTTGGCAGACATTTCCTCTTCGGATTCGTGGCGTGCTGGAACTCCATCCCGGGTCGGCTCACTCACGTCCAGTAGAGGTGATTTCGGTTTGGGGGGCGGCGGGTTCGGTCCTTCCCCGCGGAGTTTGCCGTGACCAGAATTGCCCTGAATCGATTTGCTCTGTGCCACCGTGCCGTGAGAAGTGTCCTTCTCCAGAGCCTCGTGGGTCTGCTGCATGCGATCTTCGCTCCATACGCTCACGCCTCTTCTCCGGCATGGACAGCGCCCACCCCAGACGAGCTAAAGATGACGGCCGAGCCGAAGGCTCCCGGCGCACCTTCCGTCATGCTCTCGTACGACGAGGTGGACGACGCCAGTTCGGCCGAAGTCACCATCCATGTCCGGATCAAGATCCTCACGGAAGCCGGACTCCGTTCCGGCACCATCGAGCTGCCGCCCCGCATCTTCGACTACGACGTTGATGGCGAGCACATCGTCGCCCGCACCATCCACGCCGATGGAACCATTATTCCGTTCAATGGGAAGCCGCATCATGGTCAGCAGTCTGAAAACAGCGACGCCGACAAGACATTTATCTCGATGCCTTCGGTTGAGGTTGGCAGCATCCTCGAATACATCTGTCACTTCGACAGCCAGAACCGCATCTATCAGCAACTCGCGCGCTATTACGCTCCGATCTGGCGCGTGCAGCGCACCTTCTTTGTGAAACAGGAACACTTTCTGCTCAAGTTCGCGAGCCGCGAGAACTCCGCCGGAGCGCGCTGGGTATCCCATCTCCCTCCCGGTGCCGATCTCGTCCGCGACAAGCAGACCGTGCGGCTCGATCTCGCCGACGTGCCCGCCTACCAGACCGAGCCCTTCATGCCTCCGGCCGATGCTGTCGTCTATCGTGTCCGCTTCTTCTACTTTGCGGGCGACCCTGCGAGCTTCTGGGCGTTAACCGGTACCTCTACCCGCGATGACTGGAACCATGAGCTCATCGCGGGCAAAGACCTTCAGGCAGCCGTCCACGGGCTCCTTCACGAGGGAGATACGGAAGATCAGAAGCTGCGCCGCCTCTACGCAGCCGTCATGACGCTGGAGAACACCGACTTTACCCGGGAGCGTTCCGCGCGGGAGGACAAGAAGAGCGGCATCCGAACCACAGGTCTCATCGACGACGTCTGGATCGGCCGCCGGGGCACCAGCTATGCCATTGCCATGCTGTTCATCGCAATGGCTCGCGTCGCGGGCTTCGATGCATTTCCGATGGTCGTCGCGTCTCGCAACCGTACCCGCTTCGACGAGCAGGTCCTCACCTGGAGCCAGCTCGATTCCACTCTTGCTGTCGTGAGTTACAAGGGCAAGCTCTTCTTCCTCGATCCCGGGATGCCTGCCTGCCCCTACGGTGTTCTCGCGCCGTGGCATCTGCAGGCCGCCGGATTTGCCGCCTCGACCGACCGCATGTCGCTCATCACCAGTCCGGCCTTCAGTCCCGCTAACTATCGCCGGGAGCGTGCCGCAAACCTCTTGCTTGCGCCCGATGGATCTGTGACTGGCACTGTGACTGAGGCTTGGGTCGGAGGTGGCGGCATCGCATTACGCCTCGTCGCCCGCGCCACAGATGCGACCGCAATGGAGAAGGGACTAGAGGAATCGCTGCGGAGCGACCTTCCTTCAGCCTTCCAGGTGAAGCTCACCAAGCTGGAGGGTGTGGAGGATGGAGAAGCCCCTTTGATCGCCAGTTTTGAGGTGTCAGGCAAGCTAGGAACCGTGACTCCACGGCGGCTCCTTCTGCCTGCGCAGCTATTTCAAACGAACGAGACAAATCCCTTCACCGAAGCCGAGCGCAAATTACCGATCAGCTTTCCCGAAATCGTCCGCAGCCACGATCAAGTGAAGATTCGGATGCCCGCTGGCCTAAAGATCGACTTCACGCCCGATGGGCACACGCTGAACGTTCGCACCTCGCTGGACTACGCCTCGGAGATCAAGAAGGGGCATCTGGCCGGCACACCCGGCTCCGATCCGAACGTCCTTCTTCTAGACCGTGTATTTGCGGTAAGCACGATGGACTTTCCCATCGACGACTATCCGACGCTTCGGAAGTACTTTGGCGACATCGCGACCGCCGATCAGGAGCAGATCGTTCTGAGTCGCGCCACTGCCGAGGTTTCTGGCGCCAGCGCGGCCCACTAGCGAGTGCAATTTCCGCACGCTGTGTTCAAATATTCAGTGAGAGCACGCTTGCTCGCAAAGGACCGGCAATTGCGTCAGATGGGTATGAATCGTGCATTGGCTTTGGCTGTAGCGTTGGCAACCGGCTGCGGAATCGCAGCTGCGCAGACCTCTGTACCTCCCAACGAGGTTGCGCCCTACAAGGACACCTCGATGCTCAAGCCGCCGGCCGGGGCAAAGGTCGCTGTCATCGAGTGGGAAGACCTCGAATGCCCGGCCTGCGCGCACGCCTTTCCCATCGTGCATGAGGCTGTCGCCAAGTACCACATCCCCCTGGTGCGCCATGACTTCCTCATTCCCGGCCACACCTGGAGCCGCACCGCCGCCATCTATGCACGCTGGATGGAAGACACCATCGGCTTCGACTACGCGACCGACTACCGCCGCCAGGTCTTTGCCTCGCAGTTCCGCATCGCCAGCCCGGACGACCTGAAGCAGTTCACCGAGGCGTACCTCAAGAACCACGGCGGCAAGTCGCTGCCCTTCGTCGTCGACCCGAGCGGCAGATTCACCCGCGAGGTCGAGGCTGACGCTGCCCTCGGCGACAAGCTTGGCCTGCGTGAGACCCCGACCATCCTCGTGGTCACCAACCGCCACTGGATCCAGGTGAAGGACGTGATGCAGCTTTACACCGCCATCGACCAGGCCCAGGCCGAAGCCGCGCGTGAAGGAGGAGCTCCAGCAGCGCATAGGAACGCAGCGCGGTAGGGAGACCGAGAATTTACGACCTGAAGGCCCGCGCGTCGGGCCTTCTTCATTGCTCAGAGCACAATGTTGTTGCGACTTCTGCTTACCCGCTTTTCTTCTGACCGTATCCGCGGTGGTGGCGGTTCGACAAACAGTCATTGGCTTCCATTGGGAGTATCCGGGGATACTGATCAAGCACAGCTCGGTGCTCAAGGTGAGAGCTTGCGACAAGGTCGACATTCTCAAGTGGGCTGACCCGCGGTGCCATGTCGCAACGCATCGCTAGTCCGGTGCCACTTTCATCCGCGCCCGTCTAAGAAAAATGCGCCCACTCCAATGCCTATCGCTCGTTACTCTCCTCGTCCCGTGCGCTGCTTGGTCACAGCAGGCAGATGCCGTCCCGCTGAAGTTGACTCTTGCAAGGACACGGATGATTGGCCTCCTACGCGTTGGCCTGCAAAATGAGTCCGAACGAAACGTGCACCTACGCCTTGGCGCTGGCGACGACCGCGGCTATGACTACCTCACAGCCATTTCTCTGGAAATGCGCTCGCAGGACGGCAAGCAGTACCAGCTCGAGTACCTGGCGATGCCGATCACGGGCGTGTCGCGAAGGGTGGAAGTGACGATTCCTCCCCACGGAACCTGGACGGGCGATGTGGTGTTGTGGAACTTTTTCATTTTTCCAGGGGGACCAGGGCACGCTGACAATGCCCACCCCATACCGCTGGAGGATATGCCCGCGGCCCGTTACAGCATCACGGCGGTCTTCACCGAGGCGCCCCCTGCATCAAATCCTGATCCGTCTGATTGGGTAGGCACGGTCCGCTCGCAGCCGCTGGCCTACGACTGGCCCTACTGAATCTGAACCAGCCCTGAGTCCGCGCCATGCCCCGCGCCGCCCGGCGTAATCGCGTTTGCCTGCTCTCCCCGCCAGTGGTCGATGTAGCTCACCTGGTGGACGCAGCTGATGGTGCAGTTCGGAGCGCAGGACTTCTCCGTCAGGAACTCGCGCTTCACATCTTCTACCGAGTACTCCGCGATCGGCACGCCGGGGTAGCCGCGCTGCTGCGAGCAATAGTGGATCAGCCCGTTCTCGCACACGTACAGGTAGCGCGAGCCCGCGCGGCAGCGCCAGTCGTTCGGCTTGCCGTTTGCGATGGCTTCCTGAAAATGGTTGAACCGCGAGTAGCTGCGCCGCGTGAGCTTGCGCACGGCGTCCCAGGTCTTGCGCTCGTCTGCTCCCAGGGCCTTCAGCTGTCCCGAACCATCGTGGATGATGCCGATGGTCGACGAGAAGCCGAGGTCCAGCGCGCGGGTGCTCACCAGGTACGCGTCGTTCGGATCGGCAATCCCACCGCCCACGACGCTGTTAATGTTTACGTGGAAGTCGGCGTGCTCGGCCAGCATGCGCAGCTTGGCGTCCAGCACCTTCAGCGACTTCTTCGAGACATCGTCGGGCATCACGTTGTCGATGGAGATCTGCAGGTGGTCGAGGCCAGCCTCGTTCAGCGCCTTGATCTTGTCCGGCATCAACAGGTAGCCGTTGGTGATCATCCCGGCGATGGCGCCGGTCTTGCGGATCGCGCGGATCACGCCTTCGATGTTGGGGTGCAGCAGCGGCTCGCCGCCGGAGATGGTGATGACGGACGTGCCCAGCTTGCCGAGGTGCGCAATCCTGCGCTCCATCTCGGCCAGATCCACCGCGCTCGAGTGGTCGTCATACTCGTTGCAGTAGGTGCACGCCAGGTTGCAGCGGCGCATGGGCACGATCTGCGCCATGTACGGGTGCGCCGTATCGGCCAGCGCCCAGCCGATCGAGCTAAGCTCGCGCATACGTCGCGAGGCCGCAATCAGGCGGCGCTTCGCGGTCATGCGACGTGCTGCGGCAGGCGGAGGGGTGAAGCGCGCTTCCGTCTTCGGGGCCGTTTGGGTCTGGGCTGTGGTGTCCATAGTCAACGCTCCATTCTATCGCGATGCGGTCAACAGCCTGCCAGAGACGGGCCAGCTTCGCTCTGCGGCGGTCTCGGTTCCGTTCTGGTTACAGCGAAGCAAGTCACGCCACGACCCTCTAACCCGCGTGCTGACAGAGGTTGCGAGCAGGGGCTACTATCTGTCTCCGTTAGCGGTCTCTTTCTCCGCGCGCAGCCCAAGGCCCGTGACTCTGCCCATGATCAAGCTCCACGCCCTCCTGCCCTCTGTTGTTGCCCTTGCACTTCTTGCCGGTCAGGCCCCGGCGCAATCGGCTCTCACGACCGACGATCTTCGCCGAGCCGACGCGCTCCTCGCGCAGATGACGCCAGCCGAGAAGATCGGCCAGCTCAATCAGCCCTTCTACTTCAAGCTGCCGATTGCCGGCTTCAAGGCCGACCCCGTCTCCTACGAAGACCACATTCGGCGCGGCGAGATCGGCTCACTGCTCTTCCTCACGGATGCTGCCGAGATCAACCGGCTGCAGAAGATCGCGCTCAACGAATCGCGCCTGCACATCCCCATCCTCTTCGGCTTCGATGTCATCCACGGCTTCGATACGGAGTTCCCCGTGCCCATCGGCGCGGCCTCCTCGTGGGACCCTGAGATGGTGCAGCGTGCGCAGGCGATGGCCGCGGAAGAGGCCTGGCACGCCGGCCTGCGCTGGAGCTTCGCTCCCATGGTAGACATCGCGCGCGACCCGCGCTGGGGCCGCATCTCCGAGGGCGCCGGCGAAGATCCCTTCCTCGGCGCGGCGATGGCGCGGGCGCAGGTGCTCGGCTTCCAGGGCTCTTCGGAGCGTCCCTTCCTCGCGACGCTGAAGCACTTCGCCGGCTACGGCGCTGCCACAGGCGGCCGCGACTACGACGCCTCCTACATCTCCGAAGAGCAGCTGCAGAACGTCTATCTCCCACCCTTCCGCGCGGGTGTCGAGGCCGGCGCAGGCTCCGTGATGAGCGCGTACATGGACCTGAACGACGTGCCCGCCAGCGGCAACGTACATCTGCTGCGCGAGATCCTACGCGAGCAGATGGGCTTCCACGGCTTCGTCGTCAGCGACGCCTTCGCTGTGGGCAGCCTGGTCACCCAGGGCTTCGCCAAGGACCCCGCGGACGCCGCTCAGCGAGGAGCCATCGCGGGCGTCAACATGGACATGGGCTCGGCTACGTACCTCAACCAGATGAAGGCGCTGCTCGACAAGGGGCAGCTCCCTACGTCGCAGCTCGATGACCTCGCGCGGCCCATCCTCGCGACGAAGTACCACCTCGGCCTCTTCGATCATCCCTTCTCCGACGCGACCGGACAGACCCACTCCGAGATGCTCGCCAAGCATCGCCCGGCTGCACGTCTCGCTGCCGAGCGCTCCGCGGTGCTGCTGCGCAACGAAGGCCATCTGCTGCCGCTGGCCAAGAGCACGAAGCGCATCGCAGTCATCGGCCCGATGGGGGACCGCGCCGAAGACATGAACGGTCCCTGGAGCCTCACGGCCAAGGGTACGGACACCGTCTCCGTCGTCGCAGGCCTCAAGACCAAGTTCGTCGGCGCGAATGTGCGCTTCGCTCCGGGAGTGCAGCTCATCAAGGAGTTTCCGTCCTCCTTCGATGGCATGTTCGGCCCCAAGCCCGAGACGCCCTGGTCCGCCGAGGAGGCCGAGAAGCAGTGGAAGGCCGCGCTGGATCTCGCGCGCAACTCCGACGTCGTCGTGATGACGCTGGGCGAGCTTGCGGCGATGGACTTTGAGTATTCTTCGCGCTCCTCGCTGCAGCTTCCCGGCCGGCAGCAGGAGCTGCTCCAGGCCGTGCAGGCGCTGGGCAAGCCCGTCGTGCTGCTGCTCTTCAGCACCCGGCCGCTGGATCTGGCCTGGGCTTCGTCGCACGTGCCGGCCATCATGGACTGCTTCTTCGGCGGCACGGAGACCGGGAATGCCGTGGCCGATCTGCTTGCGGGCGATGCCGTCCCCGGCGGCAAGCTCACCGTCTCCTGGCCGCGCAACGTGGGCCAGGTACCTGTCTTTTATGCGCACACCGCATCGCACAAGCCCTATGATTCGCCGGAGTTCACCTCGCGTTACTGGGACCTGCCCACGTCGCCGCTGTATCCCTTCGGCTTCGGGCTCAGCTACTCGACCTTCAGCATCAGCAACCTTCGCTTGAGCGCGAAGTCCTCGCCGGTGGATGGCACCACGACCGCGACCGTCACTGTTACCAACACCGGCAAGGTCGCCGCGGATGAGGTTGTGCAGCTCTACCTGCATCAGCGTTACGGCTCCGGCTCGCGCCCGGTGCGCGAACTCAAGGGCTTCCGCCGCGTCACGCTCGCTCCCGGCCAGTCGCAGGAGGTCAGCCTCACCGTCGGGCCGAAGGAGCGCACCTACTTCAGCGCCGCGAAGGGTAGCTGGGTCACCGAGCCCTCCGACTTCGACGTGTGGGTGGGTGACAGCTCCGAGGCCACGCTGCATGAGAGCTTCAGCGTGCTGCCGTAGCGTTTCACGATCCTCGTAGTCGTAAACTGAAGGAGAACGCTGAAGAAGCAAGACAGGGAGCAACGATGCCGCGCGAGATCGACTGGACCGACGTACTGGAGATTGGGATTCAACTGCTGGAGATGTTCCCCGACACCGATCCCTACACCGTGCGCTTCACGGACCTGCACAAGTGGGTGACGCAGCTGCCCGGCTTCGTTGGCGACCCCATGAAGTCCACCGAGAAGGGCCTGGAAGCCATCCAGCTCGCCTGGCATGAAGAGTACGAGGAAGCGAAAGGATAAGGCGAGACAGTAGAGGCGAGACAGTAGACAGTTGCGTGGGGCCGAGCGACCCACGCACTGTCTACTGTTTACTATCTGCCTCTCCGAAGTAGCTGCTTCGGCAGCTTCGACCCTGACGCGAGCAGCACCACCAGCGCGACTAGACCCCACGCTACGGACCCTGCCGCGATGATCACGAGCCCGCCGCGATGGCTCGTCGTTGCCGGCAGCGCATGTGCCGTGGCATAAGCCGCGCCGAATGACAGTACCGCCGCCAGCGCTGCGCGGCCGAGCTCGCCAAACTCCAGCTGCGCCAGCGACACGAGCCGCTTCTTGTGCAGCAGGATCGCCAGCGTGCCGGTCTGCACCAGGATGCCCAGGTCGGAAGCGATCGCAAGGCCTGTGAGATCCAGCGTGTGAAACAGCGCCCAGTAGATCGGCGCCGAGAGCACCGTCACAGTCGTGCCGATGATCGCAGGTGTCTTCGTGTCGCTGGCGGCGTAGAACGCCCGCGCGTAGATGCCCTGAATTGCCCAGATGCTCAGCGTGAACGCGAGCAGGATAAACAGGTGCGTTGTGGTGGACGCATTCGCGCGGCTGAAGGCGCCGCGGCGGAACTGGTCCATCAGCCATGGCGCCAGCGCGATCATCCACGCTGAAACGAGAAAGCCCACAGAGGCCAGCCGCGACACCGCCCGCGTCACCGACGCCGAGAACTCCCACTCCAGCTTGCGCTGGTACAGCGATGCGAAGAAGGGAAGCGACGCTGCTCCGGCGGCGGCTCCGATCACGTTGAACGGAGCATTGAAAAGGTCCTTCGCGTTGCCGATCAGGGTGATGCCGCCTTCGCGCGCGGAAGCGAAGTAGTTCAGAAACTGCCGGTCGAACATGACCAGCGAAACGCCGATCATCAGCGGCAACGAGAGCCGCAGCCATTCGTGGAAGGCCGGATCGCGGAAGTCGATATGCAGTGAGTACCGGAGCCCGGAGCGCAGCGCGCCGATGCCGTTCAGCAGCGCATTGCCGAAGAGCATGCCCGCCGTCACGCCCACCGCCAGCGACACCACCCCCAGCTGCTTGTGCAGCAGGAACGCCCCGCCGATGATGCCGACGTTATAGAGAAGCGGAGCGACGGCCTGGTAGATGAAGATCTTGCGCACCTGCAACCGCGATCCCATCACGCTGCCGAAGAAGAAGAAGATCTGCCCGGGCAGGATGATTCGCGTCATCGTCGTCGCAAGGCTGCTGCGCAGCGCATCGCCACGGAAACCCTCGTTCGCGAGCCAGATGTACTGCGGCGCGAAGATCTCCGCCAACAGCACGCCCACACCCAGCACGACGAGCATGTTGTTCAGGATCACCGAAAGCGCATGGTCCGCGCCGCGCTCATCGCCCGCCGTGAGGTACCGGTTCAGGATCGTGATGACGGAGATTGAGGCCGCTCCACCGATGAGGAAGTAGGCCAGCAAGTCCGGCAACGCAAAGGCTGCGCGATACGCGTCCTGCTGCGCTCCCGCGCCAAACAGGTAGTTCACATACGCAGTCCGCACCAGGCCCAGAACGCCGGAGAGCAGGGCGCTCGCCATCAGCAGCATCGCGGCCGAACCGGCCGTGTGGGTCTTCGTTGTCTTCGCGGTCGTGGCCGCGGGGGGCGTCTGAATTTCGCTCACGTCGTCTTCAAGGCAAAGGGTTCCGCGCGGCACGTGTTTGCCACCATGCGCTCAATCTTGACGATACCAAGTAGGTAGGGAGGAGTGGGATGGCACGGGCTGAGTGTGCGAGGGATTCGCTACTCGGTTGTGAACAGGTCGCCCTGGAATCGCTCGCCGCGATCTGCGGGCTTCTCCGTATTCCGCTCCACCAGTCGCGGCCTCATGGTCCGCACCTTGGTCGGTCCCGGCGTCGCGGTCTCGCCGTCCATGTTCACCGGTCGCGCGAGAATCGCGGCCAGCGCACGAAGATCATCCCGCAGCAACTGAATCGCTGCCTCGCGGCGAAGCGTCGTGATGGAGGCCACCTGAGCGCCCTGCAAAGGTTCGCGCACGGGCATCTGCGTCGGGGCGGGCGCTGCCATGGATATCGCAGGCGCCGCTGGGGCCATCACGGGCTCCGCGGCAAACGACGCGGCCTCCTTCGGCTTGGCCTCGCCCTTGAAGACCTGTCGCGCTCCGGGAATCGTGTAGCCCTGGTCGTAAAGCAGGGTCTTGATGCGCAGCGCCACTTCGACATCCTTGCGGCGATACAGCCGCTGGCCGGTGCCGCCCTTGTTGGGCTTCAGGTGAGGGAACTCACTCTCCCAGAACCGCAGCACGTATGCGGGCACCTCGCAGATGCGAGCCACATCCCCGATGCGGAAGTACAGCTTGTCGGGGATCTCCGGCGTCTTCGCCGTGTTCTTCCGAATTGGATTCTGAACAGCCATCCGTCTCACCGCAAGTATAGGTCGCGTCGCCGGAGATCGGTGGAAAAACAGAGGTTCTCCTTTTGAGTCTTCCACTTGGCCCGTCCCGGACGCGGAATTTCGTATTGACCCCGGAACCGGGCTCGTTTAGATTTCGCCCAGCGTAAACTTCCCTTCCTGGCGACCACTCAAAGCACGGTCCGCTGCCGCTGCCTGCCTTCTGCTGAAGACGAACCCAGGACCATGCCGAGCCAGAACATCTATGATCGCGTGATCTATCCGGCAGCCACGCATCCGGATACGCATCCCCGCCGCCTTGCAGCGATAGCCAGGCTGCATGGTATTCCCGCGGTTGCCCCGGACAACTGTCGTGTGCTGGAGATCGCCTGCAACACTGGTGCGAACCTGATCCCGATGGCCTATGCTCTGCCGGGCAGCCAGTTCACCGGCTTTGACCTTGCCGGGGGAGCCATTGCTGAGGGGCAGCGGCGCATCGAGTCTCTGGGGCTTCGCAACATCCGTCTCCTGCAGGCCGACCTGATGGAGGCCGACCAACTCCCCGAGCTGCAGGGCGAGTTCGACTACATCATCGCGCACGGGCTCTACAGCTGGGTTCCTGACGCCGTCCGCGACCGCCTGCTTGGCTTCTGCAACGAGCGCCTCTCGCCGCACGGCATCGCATTCATCAGCTACGCGGCGCTTCCCGGTGGGTATCTCCGCCTTTTGAGCCGGGAGATTCTCCTCGCCGTTGAAGGCCATGGGACGGAGAACGTTCCTGAGAAGGGGCTCGATGTCCTCCGCTTCATCGCGGCGTCGCGTCCGGAAGGTGACGGCTTTCGCGTCCTGCTGGAGCGCGAGATCCATGGGATGGAGAGGCGCGGCCCAGCCGTCGTCTTCCACGATGAGATGGCCTCCGAGTACAAGCCCGTCAGCTTTCAGGACTTCTTCCTCCACGCGCAGGCCCATACGCTGCAGCACTTCAGTGATGCCCAGATTCCTCCGCCGACCGACCCCTGCTATCGCGCCGAGGTTCGGAAGAAGATTCAGGAGCTCGTCGGCGATGATTCGCTCGCCAACGAGCAGGCGCTCGATTTCGTCCGGATGCGGTCCTACCGCGAGTCACTGCTTTGCCACGCGGGCGTACCGTTCCAGGTCGATCCGCAGCTGGAGCCGATGCGTCATCTCTGGCTGTCCTCGAAGGCTTCCGTGGAGCGTCGCAGTGACGGGGTGTGCGTGTTCTCACTGCCTGACCTGGTGCGATTCGAGGCGCAGGATCCTGGCCTCATCGCACTGCTGGGTGGTCTTGCGGATCGCTTTCCGGAGGCGGTTCCGTTCGCCGAAATCACCGGACCGATCGTGGCGCAGGGCCTCGCATCAGAGACGCAGCTGCTTACCCTGCTACTGCAACTCGTCATCGCCCGCTTTATCACTCTTGAGGCGTCTCCTGTGCCTGTGCCTGTGCCTGTGCCTGTGGCTCATGGCGTCCCTGATCGGCCGAAACTAAGCCCGTTGTGCCTGGTGTTCCTGAATGGCGGCGGTCTCATCGTCACACCGTTGCACGCGACGCTGAGTACCGAAGAGCCGCTGGTATTCAAGCTCCTCCAGCTCCTCGATGGCACGCGCGATCATGCCGACCTGGCCCGCGAGCTCGCGGCGAGGAGTCCAGAGATCCCGCCCGGAGACATTGAGGGAGGCCTCAACGGCATGCTCCAACTCTTCTATCGCGCCGGGGCGCTGGAGGCCTGAACGTCTCTGCCAGCTCGCCCGGAAGCGCCCTGGCGATGGCCCAGCCTGGACGCAACGATCGCCATCCCCGGCCGAAGACGTTCCCCCATGTGCCGCGAGTCCAATAAAATGGATTCAGAGGCTTGGAATGATGTCCACCACGGTGGCTGGAAACGAAAATGTAGCACCGGAGGTGATCCATAGCTGCCCCAGCTGCAGTCACTGGCTGCCCGACGGCACCCTCACCTGCCCGGATTGCCAAACCCTGACCTACGGTGCACACCTCTCGCAGGTCGCCGCACAGGCCCAGCAGCTGGAGCAGGAGCAGAAGTGGGCGGAAGCCCGCGCGCGCTGGAAGGAAACCCTTCCCTGGCTCCCGGAGGACACCCGGCAGGCTGCCAGCATCCGCGAACACATCGTACAGATCGACCGCAGGCTCGCCGCACAGGAGGACCAGAAGGCCAGGTGGACCAAGCGTCTTGGGCCCTTTGCTCCTATCGCGTTGTTCCTCATCAAGGCCAAGAGCTGGCTCTTCCTGCTCTTCAAGGCCAAGTTCCTCCTGAGCTTCCTCGCCTACTTCGGTATCTACTGGGCTCTCTTTGGCTGGGCGTTCGCGTTGGCTCTCGTGCTCACCGTCACGCTGCATGAGATGGGCCACTACATCGCGGTCAAGCGTCGCGGCCTGCCCGTCGACCTCCCCGTCTTCCTGCCCGGCTTTGGCGCCTACGTTCGCTGGTACGCCTCAGGCGTCTCTCGCGAGGACCTCGGCATCATCGCTCTCGCCGGACCGATGATGGGCCTCGCTGTCGCGCTGATCGCCTACGGGATCTTCGTCGTCATGCCTTCCCACCCGCCGTTCTTCCACCTGATGGCGTATCTGGGAGCCTGGATCAACCTGCTCAACCTGTTTCCGGTAGCGTTCATCGTGGCCTTCGACGGAGCCCAGGCTACCATCGCTCTCACCCGCATGCAGCGCATCCTGGTCGCCGCGACCTGTCTGTTGTTCTTCGGCCTCACCGTCAGCATGAACATAGACGCCAATCCCATGGGCCCAAACACCCATTGGATCTTCCTCGTTCTTGCTGTTGGAATGGGCTGGCGGGCGCTCGGCCGCGATGTTGCCGAAGAGGGAACCCCGAGCAGGATCTTCGTGATCTTCCAGGTGCTCATCATTGCGCTGGGGGCGCTGCTGATGCGCTCGCAGGTTCCGGGAATGTAAGAGCAGGGATCAGGGCACAGGTATTGGGGATTACAAGTCTTGCGAGCGCGCCGCGACAGTCCCTCATCCCTTATCCCTCACTCTTCAGATATCTCCGCCCCACAACCTCGTACTCTCCGCTGACGACCCGCGCGATCGCTTCGACATACGCTTGATGCTCTTCCCGCAGCACGCGTGCTGAGAGTGTGTCTTCGGTGTCTTCCGGCAGGATCTCGCAGGTCCGCTGCAGCACAATCACGCCGCCGTCCATCACCTCGTTCACAAAGTGCACGGTGCAGCCTGTCACCTGCGCGCCATACTCCAGCGCCTGCCGCTGAGCATGCAGCCCGGCGAAGGCCGGCAGCAGGGACGGGTGGATGTTCAACATCCGCGAACCCCAGCGCTGCGTGAACTCCGCCGACAACAGCCGCATGTACCCTGCGAGGCAGACGAGGTCGACGCGGAACTTCTCCAGCAGCGCCGTCACGGCCTGCTCGTGCTCCGCGCGGGATCGCCCTTTGCTCTCCAGCGCGACCGCAGGAACCCCCGCACCACGGGCAGCTTCAATCCCACCGGCGCCGGCAATGTTGGAGATGACGACAGCGATCTCGCAGCCGGGCAAACGGCCTTCCTGTACCGCGCGGAGAATGGCCATCGCATTGGAGCCGCGACCGCTGATCAGGATGCCAATACGAGTGCCGTTGCGGGTGCTGTCTGGAGAGGTCGTCAAACTCATCCCTTCAAGGGTAGCAGCGCCTTCCTACACGTACAGCACCCTGCGCTGTGGCGCGCGCACCACGCGACCCAGGATCCAGCTGCGCTCGTTGATCCGGTGCAGCACGGCCCGGGCCTTGGGGAGCAGCGCCGGAGGCACAAACGCGACCAGCCCCACACCCATGTTGAATGCCCGCAGCATGTCCTGTTGATCGATCTCCGTCAGGTCCCGCAGATGCTGAAAGAGCGGCGGAACCTCCCAGCTGGAGAGATCGACATGCGCTGCGAGTCCCCGGGGCAATGCCCGGGGAAGGCTGTCCGTCACGCCCCCCGAGGTGATGTGCGCGAATCCGTGTGCGCACTCCGCCTGCAGCAGCTTGCGGATCGGCGCCAGGTAGCTGCGATGCGGCCGCAGCAACGCTGCACCCACCTTGTCCTGCAGCGCGTTCACATACTGCTCGATGTGGTATCGCCCGACCTCCAGCAGCCCCTGGCGGGCGCGATCGAAGCCTGTGTTGTGCAGGCCGTTCGAAGGCAGCGCGAGCATCAGGTCGCCGTCCTGGATGTGATCCGGCTCCAGCAGCCGCGCGCGGCTCACGACGCCGGTCAGGAAGCCGGCCAGCTCGTACTCCGTCTCGCGCAGCAGCCCGGGACGCTCTGCGGTATCGCCGCCCAGCAACGCGCAGCCGTTGGCTTTGCAGGAGTCCACCAGCCCGCTGATCACCTGCTCGACCACCTGCGGATCAAGCCGCCCGGCAGCGAAGTAGTCCATGAAGTAGAGCGGCGTGGCGCCCTGGACCGCGACGTCATTGACGCAGTGATTCACCAGGTCCGCGCCCAGCACGCCATGCAGCCCCATCTGCGCGGCGAACTCCAGCTTGGGGCCGATGCTCGCGGATGACGCGACAAGGATCGGCTCGGGATAGCGCTCGGCATCCAGCGCATACAGGCCGGAGTAGCCGCCCAGCTCGCTCAGCACCTGCTTGTTGAAGGTACGGCGGGCGAGGCCCTTGATGCGGTCGTTGGACTGGATATACCTGTCGCCCAACCAGGTGGCGCGCGCTGCCCGTTCTTCTTCCTCGCTCAAAGGCGTGGTTGGAGGATTGGCATCTGCGGGAAACCTGCTCACAACAACCACCTTACTGCGAAGGGTTCAGTGCCTGGCTTCACGGGAAGTGTACCAGCCGCTCTTATACTTACGGCATGGGAAAGATGAACGAGCGTGTGCGATCCGCAGCTCTCGAGGTAAAGGCGCAGCGCTGGCTGCCCGGTGGCGTGGATTCGCCGGTACGAGCGTTCCGCGCCGTAGGCGGTCATCCGCCCTTTGTGGAGCGTGGCGAGGGAGCATATCTCGTCGACGCCGACCAGAACCGCTACGTCGACCTGTTCGGCAGCTGGGGACCGATGCTCTTCGGCCACGCCTGGCCACCCGTCGTCGAGGCCATCTGCGATGCCGCTGGCCGCAGCCCGTCTTTTGGCGCGAGCACCGCTGCCGAAGCGGAGCTCGCCGAACTGGTCAATGCCTGCTATCCGTCCATGGAGTCCATGCGCTTCGTGAGCTCCGGCACCGAGGCCTGTATGTCGGCCATCCGCGTGGCGCGCGGCTTTACGGGACGCCCCTTCGTCATCAAGTTTGAAGGCTGCTATCACGGCCACGCCGACGCTCTGCTCGTCAAAGCCGGTTCCGGGGTCGCGACCTTCGGCATCCCGGGCTCCGCCGGTGTGCCCGACGAGACCGCGATGCACACGCTCGCGCTGCCGTATAACGATCTCGCCGCCGTCGAAGCCGCATTTGAGTCGCATCCCAGCCTGATCGCCTGCGTCATCGTGGAGCCGGTTGTGGGCAACGCGGGAACCATTCTTCCCGCCGAAGGCTACCTCGCGGGACTCCGCGAGATCACGCGCAAGCACGGCGCGCTGCTGATCTTCGACGAGGTGATGACGGGATTCCGCTTGTCCTCGGGCGGAGCGCAGGGTCGCTTCGGGATGGATCGCGGCGAGGCCGCTCCGGACCTGACCACGCTGGGCAAGATCGTCGGTGGAGGCCTGCCGGTGGGCGCGTTCGGCGGGCGCCTCGACGTGATGAACATGCTCGCCCCGCTCGGCCCTGTCTACCAGGCCGGCACGCTCAGCGGAAATCCGCTCGCGATGGCTGCAGGCAAGGCCATGCTCACGGAGATCCTCGCGCACAGGGACACGATCTATCCGCAACTCGAAGCCGCCACGGCGAAGATCGCGGACGGCGTCGCGCGCCTCGCGGCGGAGCAGGGCATCGCGCTCACCACCAATCGCATCGGCAGCATGTTTACCTGGTTCTTCACGCCGGAGAAGGTCACCGACTTCGCCTCCGCCAGCACCAGTGACACCGCCGCCTTCGGCCGATTCCATCGCGCCATGCTGGACGCCGGGGTGTGGCTCCCGCCCAGCCAGTACGAAGCCGCGTTCGTCTCCACGGCAATCGGGGATGCGGAGATCCACGCTGTGCTGGAGGCTGCAAAGGAAGCCCTGAAGGCGGTCACCAGGTAGCAGCGTCCCTTACCTGAAGGCCTCGCCCCTCTACAGAAAGATGCTGTAGAGGGGCGAGGCCATCAGGTCACGAGGAATGCGGCTGCAACGAACAGCAAACAGCCCGCTCAAGCCGCGTGCGGCTCGGGTTCCATCCACAGCTTGCCTGCGATCACCAGGGCGACCAGCATTCCCGTGCAGATGGCGAAGACGCTGCGCACGCTGGTGTGGTCCGCCAGGATGCCCGAGAGCAGCAAACCGGCAATCTGCGCCGAGAAGATCGCCGACATCGTCGTTGACCCCACGCGGCCCATCAGTGCCTGCGGTGTCTCCTGCTGAATCAGCGTCTGCGATGGCACAATGATGCCCGCGCAGGAGAAGCCGATGAGGAAGCAGCCGAAGACCGTGATCGCAATCGGCACACCGACGTGGAGCACCGTGAAGCCGGCAATCGGCGCCAGCGCCAGCAGCAGTGTGCCGAGCGCGATGCCGCCCAGCCCGAGGTACACCTGTGTGGTATTCGCAATCCGCTTTGCAAAGGCGTTCAGCGCATTCACGCCGATCAGCAGGCCGATGCCGATCGCCGCGCTGGTGATGCCGAAGGTGTTCGTCGAAGCACGCAGCGTATCGCGCACATAGATCGCGATCAGCGGACCGAAGCAGCCCATCACGAACATGCCCGCGGCCAGCGCTACGATCACAAACAGCAGCGCCGCGTGGTGAAAGATGAACCCCGCGCCCACCTTCATGTCCTCGAGGATGCTACCCACCTTCGACTTCGGCGCGGCTCCCTCTGCTGCCGGTACCGCGGGCCTCTTCGGGATCGTCAGCGCGATCGATGCAATCAACGAACCGGACGCGAGAAAGCTCGCTGCATCGAGGCCATAGCAGAGCCGCGGCGTCGTGTAATGAACCAGCGTCGTCGCGATGGGGCCGCCGATGATGCGCATGATGAACATGACCTGCTGCATCAGCGCATTGGCCGAGCGCAGGCCGTGCATCGGCACCACCGAACGCAGCGCCACGCCCTGCGCCGGCGAGAAGAAGCTCGAAAAGATGCTGATCGTCGCCATCACGATGTAGAACCCCGTGATGCTGTGCACGAAGAACAGCAGCAGGCACAGGCAGGCGCGGATGTAGTCACTGCCTACGAGCGTCAGCTTTACCGGCCAGCGATCGACAAACACGCCTGAGATGACGCCCAGCACAGCGATCGGCAGCAGGTAGGCAATGTTCAGGCCCGTCACCTGCTGCGGCGTTGCATGCATCTGGAACGTCATGATGGTGATGATCGCGAACAGCGCAAGGAAGTCGCCGAAGACGCTGACGATCTGGGCGTACCAGAGTCGCCGCAGCGGAGCGATCTGCAGCACGGCATTCATCGATAGCGGCTCCGCCGGGGCGGTCGGCTGCGGAATCGGTATAGCTTCTGTGGCCTCGACGGTCTCGTCGAAGACAGGATTCTGGCTCTGTTCTTCCATGGTCAGAACTTTCTGGATGAATGGGGTGAAGGAATGGTAGCAGCTAAAAAGGGAAGGCCCTCCACGCTGGTCTGCGTGGAGGGCCTTCGCCTGATAGGGAAGGGAAGCGATCTAGTCGATCAGCTCCACGAGGATCACCTGTTCGTCGTTGTCTACTTCCCGAAGCTTCACCTCGATAATCTCGCGGCGGCTTGTAGGGACGGTGCGGCCAATAAATCGGGCCTCAATGGGAAGTTCGCGGTGGCCGCGGTCGATCAGCACCAGCAGTTGCACGCTCTTGGGGCGGCCGTGGTCGAACAGCGCATCCAGCGCCGCGCGAATCGTGCGGCCCGTGTACAGCACATCGTCCATCAGGATGATGTCCTTGCCGTTGACATCGAAGCCCAGCTCGCTCTGCGTCACGGTCGGCCGCGGGCCTGCGGTCGACAGATCGTCGCGGTAGAAGCTGATATCCAGCGTGCCCGTTGGAACCGGGGTCTTCTCAATCTTTTCGATGAGCGTACCGATGCGCGCCGCCAGCGGCACGCCGCGGCGCTTGATGCCGACGAGCCCAAGGTTCGAGGCTCCGTTGTTGCGCTCCACAATTTCATGGGCCAGACGAACGAGCGTGCGCTCAATCTCGGAGGCGGACATCAGGCGGCCCTTCTCGCGAAGGCGGGGCGAACGGCTCTCAGGCGTGGCGGAGGTTACTTCACTCATGATGGCTCCGATCATAGCAGCGCTGCACCGTGGATTGGGTGATCTGCTGCACGGCACGGAAAGCGCCTGGCGTCGAATTTCGGCCAGACCTAAAGTGCCGCCCGGCCCGGCGCGCGGGAGCGGGTATAGCCCGCCAGCGCTCCTGCTGCACTGATGACGCCCAGGAAGATCGCGATCATCAGCGCCGCACCGCACAGCATCATCCCGGCGCGGAACTCAGGAATATTCAGGAACGCCGTCGTCCCCGCGACATCCGGAGTGTGCTGCGCCGTCAGCTGGTCACGGAATTGCTGGATCTGCGTGCGGAAGGCGTCGTCAAAGGCCGAATCGCCGTGGCTGCGGACCCGCAGGATCAGCGAACTTATAGCCCCGATCGTCCCCGTCACCGCAGACACGATGATCCCGCACAACAGCCCGATCCGCGCGCCCAGCCCTGCCGTCACGCGGGCCTGCCGAAAGCGGCTCGTGTACAGCGACATGGCGATCGCCGGAGCGAACAGCGATAGGGGAAGCAGGAAACTGAAGAGGCCGAAGCATGCGCTCACCCCGGCAACCAGCTTCAGCATCGGCTGCCATTGGATGACCGTCGGATCCAGCTGCTGAGTCGCCGGAGTGGCAGCCCCATCCGCGCCGTCGGCTGGAGCCTGCTGCTGCTCGGCAACGTCCCGCAGCTCCTGGCTCAGCAAGACCTGCGGCGCTCCGCAATGAAAGCAGAACACCAGCGAAGACTCCTCGAGCTCGAGGTGGGTGTGGCAGCGGGGGCAGGTGCGGGCGATCACTCTTCACAGGGTAAGCGTGCGAAGGGCCGGGGGCAAACTGGCGTCCCGCGGCCCGAACCGCTTCGCAAGCCCTGCTGATCCCCGTGGAGGCTACTCCACGTCTTTCTTGTCGTGAATTACCGGCAGATCCAGCGCGACCAGCCCAATCTTGGTCTTGCCGCTCTTGTCTTCGACTCCCACCACGTGCTGGTGCTGCTGGCTACCGGCGCGAAGCTCCAGGTCGCCGGAGTCCATGTTCGACGAGGTGACGTGGTTCTTCTTGTCCTCATCGCAGGTCAGGCCCTGCGCCGTGCGGGTGGGCTCGCCCAGTGTCGAATCCCCGCGGCAGGTGATCACGTCGCCGTACTTCGCCAGCTCCTTCTTGTAGAAGGCCAGCACCTTGTCCTGCGAGTCCGGCGTGATGAAAGTCGCGGCCTTCACCCCGAGGTGAAAGTCACCGAAGCTCATGTTGATATCCGCGGAACCGCTGTCCTTGTGGTCGCTTCCCGGGTCCTTGTAGGGCGTCGCGCCGGGATAGACCGCCAGTCCGATCGAGGTCGTGTCCGGCTTCTCGTCCGTGTTCACATGCATCGAGCCGAACGGCGTGGCGATGCTGACGTTCTTCTTGTCGCCCTGCTCCTCGCTGCTCACACGGCAGCCGGTGGCGAGCGTAAGCATCAATGTGGCCGAGACAGCGGCGGCGAGGGTGATCTTCATGGATCCTCCGTGGCGGAGACGCAGCTCCGCCAGACTGCTGGTGCAGATCAGCATACGACGGACTCTCCGTTTTGGTTCCACTGCAGGTTTCCAGCAGGCCGCCCACTGCGGTCTGAGCCCCTTGGTCCGGGCCGCCTTCGCCCTTCGTTCCCGCACCATCGTGGTATCGGCTGCCAACTCGGAAGAGATTCACGCCGCCGCAAAGAGGGCGAGTACACTAGAGCCACGGTTTGCGAGTGAGGTACGGGCCGCCCCGTCCGTGGTGCGGCTGCGGCTCGTGACATTTTTTCGTTGAGGATAGGAATGAGCGAACAGCATCAGGATGCTACGCCGCTGACAGCGGACGTCACGCAGTTGGCGATCAATACCCTCCGGCTTCTGGCCGTGGACCAGGTCCAGAAGGCCAACAGCGGCCACCCCGGCGCCCCCCTTGGCTGCGCCCCCATCGCCTACCTGCTGTACCACAAGTTTATGAAGTACAACCCGACGGAGCCGAAGTGGAGCGATCGCGACCGCTTCGTGCTTTCGAACGGTCATGCTTCCGCGCTGCTCTATGGGTCGCTGCATCTGGCCGGCTATGACCTGCCGATGGAGCAGCTCAAGCAGTTCCGCCAGTGGGGTTCGCACACCCCCGGTCACCCGGAGTACGGTGAGACCGCCGGCGTCGAAGTCACCACCGGTCCGCTCGGCCAGGGCTTTGCGATGGCCGTCGGCCTCGCGATCGCTGAAAAGCACCTCGGCGCGGTCTACAACAACGACAAGTACAAGGTCGTCGACCACTACACCTACGTCCTCTGCGGCGACGGCGATCTGATGGAAGGCGTCTCGCATGAGTCCGCTTCGCTGGCTGGCACCCTGCAGCTCGGCAAGCTCATCGTGCTCTATGACGACAACCTCATCTCGCTCGATGGTCCCACCGACCTCAGCTACACCGAGGACGTCACCAAGCGCTTCGAAGGCTACGACTGGCACGTGCAGTTCGTCTCCGACGGCAACAACCTCGACGAGCTGAACCTCGCCATCGAGGCTGCGAAGATGGAGCGCACTCGCCCCTCGCTGATCCGCGTCCGCACCGTTATCGGCTACGGCGCTCCCAAGGCCGGCACCAAGTCCGTGCACGGTGAGGCACTCGGCGTCGAAGGCACCAAGGCGACCAAGAAGTTCTTCGGCTTCGATCCCGAAGAGAGCTTCGCTGTTCCCGATGCCGCGCTGAAGGTCTGGCGTGAGGCTATCCCCAAGGGACAGAAGGCCCAGGCCGAGTGGCAGGTGCGCTTCGATGCCTACAAGGCTGAGTTCCCGGAGCTCGCCGCTCAGTACGAGCGCACCTTCGCACAGCAGCTTCCCGCAGGCTGGGAGTCCAAGGTTCCCACCTTCCCCGTCGAGAAGGCTGTGGCCACGCGTAACGCCGGCCAGGTCGTCCTCAACTCGGTGGGTGCGGTGCTGCCCGAGCTCTTCGGCGGCGCGGCCGATCTCACCAGCTCCACCAAGACCATCTTCAAGGACTCTGGCAACTTCCACTCCGATGCCAAGGGCCGCAACGTCTTCTTCGGCGTGCGCGAGTTCGGCATGATGGCTGCGGTCAACGGCATGGCGGCGCACGGTGGCCTCATCCCGTTCGGCTCCACCTTCTTCACCTTCTCCGACTACTGCCGTTCGGCCCTCCGCATGGGCGGTCTGATGGGCGTGCACTCGCTGTACATCTTCACGCACGATTCGGTCGGCCTCGGCGAAGACGGTCCTACGCACCAGCCGATCGAGCACCTGATGAGCCTGCGCGCGATCCCGCAGCTGACCGACTTCCGTCCCGCGGACGCGAACGAGACGGCTGCCTGCTGGAAGCTCGCTCTCGAGCGCAAGCACGCCAGCTGGATGGCTCTGTCCCGACAGGATCTCCCGGTCCTCGATGCCGCGAAGTACAAGGTCTTCGAAGGCACTGCGAAGGGTGCTTACATCCTCGAGCAGGGCACGGACATCGTCCTCGTCGCTACTGGCTCCGAAGTCGAACTGGTCATGAAGGCTGCTGAAGAGCTGAAGGGCGCAGGCATCAGCGCGACCGTCGTCTCCATGCCCAGCTTCAAGATCTTCGAGGAGCAGGATGAGGCCTACAAGGCGAGCATCTTCCCCAAGGGCACGCCGGTCGTTTCCGTCGAAGCTGGCGCCACGATGGGCTGGTACAAGTACATCGCCGGCAACGGTGTGGCCATCGGTCTCGACCGCTTCGGCGCGTCGGCTCCCGGTCCCATCGCGCTGGAGAAGCTCGGCATCTCGGTCGCTCACGTCGTCGAAGCTGCCAAGGGGCTGGTCAAGAAGTAAGCGAAGTCAACACGAAGGCCGGAGCGAGCGTTCGCTCCGGCCTTTTTGCTTTTGCAATCAAGCTGGAACAACCAGCACGGTCCTCGCGTATCTGGCAGCAGATCCTGTCTTCCCGGAGCTGCGCATGACCACCAGCCGTCAACCAACGAGCCAGCGGCCGGACCAAAAGCCCTCGCTCGCCCTCCTCGTGACCCGCATCGTCCTGGCGGCCGTGCTGGCGATTCTCAGCTTCGGCGCAGCAACGATCCGAGCCCACGCCCAGGCCCCGGCAACGGGCCAGTGGCAGGGAACTACCGCAGGCGAGAAGCCCGAGCGCGTCGTCCTTCTCCTTCCGGAGGTCGCCGCCAAACGTGGCTTCGTCTACCTGCTCGACGAGGAGAACTCCTCCAGTGCTCACGCAACCTCCACACTGGAGGTATCGAAGACCGCCGTCTCGTTCAGCCTCTCGAACATCGAGGCCACCTTCAGCGGCGCCTTCAGCGCCGACCATGCCTCTCTTACCGGAACCTGGACCGTCCGCGGCAAATCCGTTCCTCTCAATCTCGCGCACGTCGCCGGTGATGCCGCCTGGGAGATCCCGAAGATCAGCGCAGCGATGGACCCCGCCGCCGACCCCTCCTTCGAGGTCGCCACCATCCGCCTCGCCGACCCCGACCTGCACAACACCGGCTTTCAGCAGGACGGTACCCGCTCCCGCGCCCACAACCAGAACCTCGAGACCATCATTGACTTCGCTTACAACATCCACCGCACGCAGATCATCGATGCGCCTTCGTGGATCAAGAGCGAGCGCTGGGAGATCAGCGGCATCAGCGACACGCCCGGCGATCCCAGTCTTGCGCAGTTCCGCAACATGTTCCGCAAGCTGCTCGCCGATCGCTTCGGTCTCGTGCTCGAGGAGCAGGCGCGCGAGATTCCCGTCTACGCCCTCGTGAAGACGAAGGACGCGCCGAAGCTGACGCCCAGCGCCACCGGCAACACGCTGCCCAACGTCAACGGCAACGGCAACAACGGCGTGCAGAGCTTCGTCTACGAGAACATCTCGCTCGATGAGTTCGCGAGCGAGCTTTCCTATTGGGAAGACCGCCCCGTCGTGAACAAGACCGACCTCTCGGGCCGCTTCGACTTCCGGCTCAGCTTCACCCGCAACGACGCTCCGCCCGCGATAGACTCCAACGCGCCTCCTGTCCTCTTCACCGCGATCCAGGAGCAGCTCGCCCTCAAGGTCGAAGCCACCCATCTTTCCACCAAGGTGTACGTCGTGAAGCACGTCGAACACCCCACCGCAAACTAGGCTGTATCGTTGAGGTGAGGACGAATCGCCGCATGACTCAGGACGAAGCAAAGGCACTGGTAGGCAAACGCGCCGCGGAGATGGTCGAAAGCGGCATGCGGGTGGGACTCGGCACCGGCTCCACGTCGGTGGCGTTCATCAAGGCGCTTGGCGCACGCGTGCAGGCCGAAGGCCTCAAGATCCGCTGCGTCGCCTCCTCCGACTCCTCGACTGAGCTTGGCCGCTCCCTCGGCATGGACGTCGTCACGCTCGAAGAGCTCCCCGAGCTCGATCTCTACATCGACGGCGCCGATGAGGTCGCCATCAGCCCCAACGGCGAGTTCTACCTCATCAAGGGCGGTGGCGCCGCCCTGCTGCGCGAAAAGATCGTCGCCAGCGCCGCAGAGAAGTTCATCTGCGTCGTCGACCAGTCGAAGATGGTCCCCAAGCTCGGCAAGTTCCCTCTGCCCGTGGAGATCATCAAGATGGCGAGGCCACTCGTTGAGCGCCGCCTCGCCGACCTTGGCCTCAACCCCGTCCTCCGCAGGAAGAAAGACGACAGCGGCCCCGTTCTCACCGACGAGCAGAACTACCTCCTCGACTGCCACTGCGGTGTGATCGAAGACCCCGAAGAGACCGCCGCGGAGATTCGCTCCATCGTCGGCGTCGTCGAACACGGCCTCTTCCTCGGCATGGCCTCGAAGGTGCTGATTGCGGGCGAGAATGGTGTGGAGGAGAGGGAAGCGTAGCAGCGCCGAGATGCATGATCCGAACAGCATCTTGACCGAAATCGCTTTGTTGGGCGGGGCTGAAGCTCCGCCCCAACAAAACAGGTCTGCGAATCCCCAGAACGACGGAGCCCTAACCGGCTGCAATTTCCCCGGGCCACTTGCGAGCGACAGACCGCGCTCTCCACAGCTAAGCTCTGGCCGTCAACGCAAACGCCACCAAAGTAGGACGATCTTCCGCATCGATCTCCTCGATCAGCTCAGCCTCCAGCCCGCGCCAGCTCTGGTCCATCTCGCAGCGTTCGACCTCTTCCTCGGGTGCGTCCACAAAGCAGAGTTCGCACACCGTCAGCGCGCCGTCTTCATCGCGCACCGGAGGTCCGAAGGTCCTGCACTGGACCGGGCGATGCGCGTACAGGTCGCAGGTTCCGCTGGCCGGGTCGAGCGCCGGGCACACCTCATCGTTCGCGTAGTCCTCGAACGCCTCTTCTTGCCCATCTTCAGTGAAGAGCTCGCCCGTCGCAGCATCTCCCGGGAAGCCCATCGCGATCAGCCGCTCGCGGCTCGCTTCGGCGCGTGCGATCACTCGCTGGCGGACGTCCTCTGCCGCAGCCGCAAGGCCTTCGCGCAGCACGGCTGCGTCCAGCGGCGAGATAGGGAAGACTCCCACGCAGCATTGATGGCAACCCGGCCGGCAAGCCAGCCAGGCACCCGAGCGTTCGGCCGCGGACGCGAGCGCCGCGTCGACCATCGGGAAGAGTGGAAACAGGGATTTGCCCGCCGAAGTCACGTCTGGGTCTCCTTCGGTCAGCGTACTGCAAAACGCGCCAGCGAACGTTTGTCCTGCGCAGGAATGCCGGCACTGGCCACATGAACAGATGGCAACGTTTGCATCGTTGCGGTGGTCTCGGGCGTCTTTTAACGCATGGCATTCGAGGAACCCTCTCCGAAGGCAGCCCTCGCAGGTGATCCCACCTCGCAGAGCGGCAAGAACTGGTTCATCACCGGTGCGTCCACAGGCTTCGGTTTCCTGCTCACCGAATACCTCGCGACCCTCGGCGCGAAGGTGATTGCGACGGCTCGCAAGCCCGAGTCCCTCGCGGGCCTCGCCGCGAAGTATCCCGGCAACGTCTTCCCCGAGGCGCTCGACGTCACGAAGCCCGGGCAGATCGAGGCAGCCGTCAGCAGCGCGCTCGCGAAGCTCGGCTACATCGATGTGCTGGTGAACAACGCGGGTTACGGCGTCAATGGCGCCATCGAAGAGGTCTCCGAGGACGAGCTCCGTCCCATGTTCGAGACCAACGTCTTCGGCCTGCTCGGCGTGACCAAGGCGCTTCTGCCGCAGTTCCGCGCGCGGCGTTCCGGCAGCATCGTGAATCTCTCGTCTATTGGCGGCCTCATCGGCTCGCCCGGATGGGGCTACTACAATGCGACCAAGTTCGCGGTCGAAGGCCTCAGCCAGGCCCTCGCGGGCGAGATGGCGCCGCTCGGTGTGAACGTCACCGTCGTCGAGCCCGGCCCCTTCCGCACCGACTTCCTCGGCCGGTCCGGGCAGGAGGCTGCCGTCGAGATCGACGACTACCGCGCCACCGCTGGCAAGGCCCGCGAGTACCTTCGCACCCAATCCGGCCTGCAACCCGGCGATCCGCAGAAGGCCATTGAGGCGATCGTCGCCGCAGTCAGCGCGCCCCACCCGCCGAAGCACCTCGTCCTCGGCAAGATCGCGATTCAGCGCTGGAAGAACCAGCTTACGGCGCTTGGCACGGAGTTGGAGCAGTGGGAAGCCTTTGGGGCCGCGACGGACTTTGAGTAGAGCATTCGTCCCAGTCAGCCCAGGAGGGGCCTGGCCGGACCAGCAGGCCAAAGCTGAAAATTTGCATGAAGAGACCGTTTTCACGAGATCCGGCGATGAGCGGACGGCCCCGTTTGACGACGATTACGGTTACTCTTTATATGGCGCTCCACGCGTCATGAGGACAGGTGAATGGAACTTGGACTGATCGGACTCGGCAAGATGGGCGGCAACATGGCGGAGCGTCTTCGCCGCGCCGGCCACAAGGTCGTGGGATTTGATTTTTCAGCCGAAGCGGTACAGCGGCTCAACGATGCGGGCTCCGTGGGTGTGACCACGCTGGAAGACCTCGTAAAGAACCTGCAGGCGCCTCGCGCCATCTGGATCATGGTGCCCGCCGGCGATCCGGTTGACGAGACCATCGCGAAGCTGAAGCCCATGTGCTCTCAGGGCGACATCTTCATCGATGGCGGCAACTCCAACTACAAGGACACGCAGCGCCGTCACGACGAGCTCAAGCCCCAGGGCTTCGAGTTTCTCGATTGCGGGACCTCCGGCGGTATCTGGGGCATCACCGAGGGCTACTCGATGATGATTGGCGGTGACGACGATGTCGTCGAGCGCCTCCGTCCCATCTTCGAAGCGCTCGCGCCTGCACCCGACAAGGGCTGGGGACGCGTCGGACCTTCGGGCTCCGGCCACTTCGTCAAGATGATTCACAACGGCATCGAGTACGGCATGATGCAGTCCTATGCCGAAGGCTTCTCGATCATGAAGGCCAAGAAGGTGCTCGGCCTCGATCTCACGCAGATCTCCGAGATCTGGCGCTATGGTTCGGTCGTTCGCTCGTGGCTGCTGGATCTCACGGCAGACGCGCTCAAGAAGAACCCGGAGCTGGATGGCCTAGAGGCCTATGTCCCCGATTCCGGCGAAGGTCGTTGGACGGTATACGAGGCGATCGATCTGAACGTCTCCGCGCCGGTCATCACAGAGTCGTTGATTCGTCGTCTGCGTTCGCGTGAAGAGAACAACTTCACCGATCGCATGCTCGCCGTCATGCGCAATGAGTTTGGCGGTCACGCAGTTAAGAAGGCATAGCAATCGCGAGATGCGAGATACGAGTTGCGGGTGAGATGCACGATACGATCGAGGCTCGGCCTCCCTCGCATCTCGTCGCCCGCCTCCCGGATACTCGATCTCCCAGGAGAACGAAATGGCAACTACCCAAGTGAACGTAAGTCCGGCGGCGCTGGAGCGCAGCCAGCACCTCGACCGTCGGCCCGACCCCTGCGTTGTCGTCATCTTCGGCGCATCGGGCGATCTGACCAAGCGCAAGCTTCTCCCCGCTCTGTATCACCTGGAGCAGTCCGGCTTCCTGCCGGAAGACTTCGCAGTCCTGGGTGTTGCCCGTCGCGATCTCAGCGCGACCTTCGCTGACGACATGAAGGACGGTATCGTCAAGGGCGGCGGCGTCGAGACCAACGACCCCAACCTCGATCCCTTCATGGAGCGCGTTCAGTACTTCGCCATGAACTTCGATGATGAGGGCGGTTACGCCGGCCTCAAGAAGAAGCTCGAGGACATGGATGCCCAGTTCAACACCAAGGGCAACCGCCTCTTCTATCTTTCCGTTGCGCCGGAGTACTTCTCCGACATCGTGGGCTTCCTCGGCAAGCATGGCATGAACAAGCCTGGCGCCGGTGAAAAGCACTGGGTCCGCACCGTCATCGAAAAGCCCTTCGGCCACGACCTCGAGTCGGCCCGCGCGCTCAGCGATGAAGTCAACAAGGTGTTCGACGAAAGCCAGATCTTCCGCATCGATCACTACCTCGGCAAGGAGACGGTGCAGAACATCCTCGTCTTCCGCTTCGCCAACGGTATCTTCGAGCCCGTCTGGAATCGCAACTACATCGACCACGTCGAGATCACCGCTGCCGAATCCATCGGCATCGAAGGCCGCGGCCCGTTCTATGAGCAGGCCGGTGCGCTTCGTGACGTTGTACAGAACCACGTGATGGAAGTGCTGTCCTTCATCGCGATGGAAGCTCCATCTGGCTTCGACGCGGATGCCGTCCGCACCGAGAAGGTCAAGGTCTGGCGCTCGATCAAGCCCATCCATCCGGCGGATACGGTGCGTGGCCAATACGGCCCTGGCCTCGTCGATGGCAAGGCCGTCGTCGGCTATCGCCAGGAAGACCGTGTGCATCCCCGCTCGCAGACCGAGACCTACGCTGCTCTTCGCGTGGAGATCGACAACTGGCGCTGGGCTGGCGTGCCCATCTACATCCGCGCCGGCAAGCGTATGGCCAAGCGCGTCACCGAGATCACCATCCAGTTCAAGCAGCCGCCGCTCATGCTCTTCAAGGACGGCGAAGGCAAGGGTGGCGAAGGCATCAAGCCGAACGTCATCTCCATGCGCATCCAGCCCGATGAAGGTATCGCGCTGCGCTTCGCGGCCAAGGTCCCTGGCCCGAACATGAGCATGAGCTCGGTGAACATGAACTTCAGCTACGCGGATGCCTTCGGCGCCAGCTCGGCCAACGGCTACGAGCGTCTGCTGCTGGACGCGATGCTCGGCGACGGTACGCTCTTCGCTCACCGCGACGGCGTCGAAGCCACCTGGGCGCTCATGACCCCGATTCTCCAGGCCTGGGCCAAGGATCCGGTCAAGGACTTCCCCAACTACGCTGCCGGTACCTGGGGCCCCGTCATGGCCGATGCCATGCTCAAGGCCGACGGTCGCAAGTGGCGCAAGCTGTAAGAGACAGGGTGTAGGGCCCAGGGCTCAGGGTTCAGAATTTCGAATCCTGGGCCCAATCCCTTTTTTGCGGTCTCGCATCCAACGACAACTGGCGTCCTCGCCACAACGCTGAGCGTTCTGGGCCCTGAGCCCTGAACTCTGGACCCTCACTCATGCCTCGTCCCGTCCAAGTTACCTACGAAGTCTTCCCCGACGCCCCGGCCATGGCCCTCGCTGCCGCGACTCGCTTCGCGCACAAGATTGAGCAGGCAGTAGCCTCGCGCGGCATCGCGCGTCTCGCTATCTCCGGCGGCTCTACCCCGCAGGCGATGTTCAAGATCCTCGCCGACCCATCGCACCCGTTCGCCGCGACAATCCCGTGGGACAAGCTGCAGCTCTTCTGGGTCGACGAGCGCTGCGTCCCGCCCTCGCATCCTGACTCCAACTACGGCGTCTGCCGCGATCTGCTCCTGAGCAAGGTCGGCATCCCCGCCGCCAACGTCTTCCGCATGGAAGGCGAGCTCGATCCCGAGGAAGCCGCCTCGCGCTATGAGGCGACGATCCGCAACGCCCTCAAGCTCGAAGGCGCTGAGAGCCCGCACTTTGACATGATCGAGCTCGGCATGGGCCCGGACGGCCACACCGCCTCGCTCTTCCCGCATACCGACGCCATCAACGAGCTTGGCCGCATCTGCGTCGCGAACTACGTGCCTGAGAAGGACACCTGGCGTATCACGCTCACCTCGCCCGTCATCAACCAGGGCGCGGAGGTGGTCTTCGAGATCGCAGGCGAAGAGAAGACCGACGTCCTCGCAAAGGTCCTCACCGGCCCCCGCGACGTCGACCGCCTGCCCTCGCAGCTCATCCGCCCTTCCAACGGCAAGCTCCTCCTGCTGCTGGACGAGGTTGCTGCCGCCAAACTGCCAGCGGCATCGGTGCTCAATGACGGGCAGCCCAGGGTCGGCACACTGGAGATCTAAGGTTCAGCCGGCTGAACATCGCGGTTAGAGCTATCGTTTGTCCACCGGGGTCGTGCCCGGGAAATCGTCCGAAAGGCCGATGAATCCAGTCCGCCAAAGATGATAAGGTTGGCGCGTTGACTGACACGACTGGAACTGAGGCTCGATGATTCTTGCTGGTGATGTAGGCGGGACCAAGGTCCACCTGGCTTTGTACAACTTTGCGGACGGCAGACTTGCCCCAGTGCGGGACCACAAGTTCCCTGCTGGTGAGTTCGCCAGCCTCGACGACGTGGTGAAGGCTTTCTTTGCCCAGCAGGACGGCAAAGAAGTCGCCCAGGTCGTGGCAGCCTGCTTCGGTTGCCCCGGCCCAGTCCGCGATGGCCGCCTCAAGTTGACCAACCTTCCCTGGGAGCTCGACCAGCGCCTCCTCGCAAAATCCCTCGGCATCGAGCACATCTTCCTCATCAACGACCTCGAAGCCAACGGCTACGGCATCCCCGAGCTCGCTCCCGAGGCCGTCTTCACGCTCTATGCCGGCGATCCCGCCGTCGTCGGACACCGGGGCCTCGTCTCCGCAGGCACCGGTCTTGGCGAAGCCCTCCTCATCTGGGACCCTAAATCCCGTCAGCATCACCCCCTGCCCAGCGAAGGCGGCCACACCGACTTCGCTCCACGCAACGACCAGGAGATCGCTCTCCTCCATTACCTGCAGCGGACGCTGAATGGCCGTGTCAGCTACGAGCGCGTGGTTTCGGGGATCGGCATCAAGAACATCTATGCCTTCCTCCGCGACGACCAGAAGATGGAAGAGCCCGAGTGGCTCCGCGAGCGCATCGCGAAGGAAGATCCCAACGCCGTCATCGGCCAGTGCGGCGAGGACGGCTCGAGCCCCATCTGCGCCGAAGCTCTGAAGATGTTCGTGTCGTCCTACGGAGCCGAGGCCGGTAACGTCGCTCTCAAGGTCCTCGCCATGGGAGGCATCTACCTCGGTGGCGGCATCGCTCCCAAGATCATGAAGACCATGCAGAACGGTGAGTTTGTGAAGGCCTTCCTCGACAAGGGGCGTCTCTCGCCGCTGCTGCATGCCGTCCCGGTACGCATCATCCTCGACGACACGTGCGCCCTTCTGGGGGCCGCTGCGTACGCGGAAGCTCGCGCCGCCGAGCTCAGTGGACACTCGGAGCGCGCCGCTTCGACCTCCAGCTGAATTCTGCAAGCCGCCCGACCTGACTGACAGGGAGCCTCGAGGCTCCCTGTTCTGTTTTGGTACATCGCGCCGGCCACGATCGTTCACTGCCTGTCCCAAACTCGGACGCCGAGAGCAGTCTGACAGGTCGGCGCCAAATCGGTACGTATTTGGCTAGGCGGTCTGACAGTTAGCGCTAATCCTCCAAGGCTGTCAGTGCGGATTGTGAATTTTTGTTAACTCAACGTAAGTCATTGAAAAGTAGATATTTGTCGCACGACGTATCGCCGGCATCGCTCATTTCTGTATGACTGGCTTCCCGGTTAGCTTGACAGCTGTGTTGTGCAGGGTAGAGGCTTTCGAGTCGCAGAAGCAGGTGGACCGCAACGAGAACGGTAATCACGCCGTCCAGGCGGTTTGCGCATGACTGCAACTTTCTGAGGAGCCAAATGACCTTCCCATCTCTAATCAAGAAACCAGCCGAGACCCTTCGGTATGCAGTGGCGCTTTTCCTGGCGCTGCTGCTCCTTTCGGGCGGCTCCGCGCTCGCGCAGCTTGCCGGTAAGGGCGCGATCTCCGGTACCGTGCTCGATCCGACGGGCGCGGCTGTCCCGGGCGCGACCATCACCGCTACCAGCATCGCCAACGGCGTCTCCACGAAGGCCGTCAGCACTTCGTCTGGCGACTTTACTGTCTCCCTCGATCCTGGCGCCTATTCCGTCACGGTGTCGGCTTCAGGCTTCGAGAAGCTCGTCCAGAACAACATAACGGTCAACGCGCTCGAGACTGTCTCCCTGAGCCCCAAGCTTACCGTGGGCGGCACCGACGTCTCGGTCACCGTCGATACGATTCCTCCCCAGCTTGAAACGACCAATGCCACCCTCGGCGCAACGATGGAGAACGAGATGTACTCCGCGCTGCCGATCGAAATGGGTGCCTACGGCCAGGCCGATCAGCGCCGCGCCACGGACTTCGCGTTCCTGATGCCTGGCGTGCAGGGCAACAACACCAGCGGCAACCCCACCACCAATACCGGTATCGTCAACGGCTCCGGTTCCAAGGGCGCTGTCTCTGACGTCTACGTCGACGGCGTGGCCTTCGTTCGCGCGGGCGGCAACGGCGATCCCCGCTACGTATGGACCGCGATCTCGGTCGACGCGGTCGATCAGTTCCAGCTCCAGACCTCTGGCTACTCGGCAGTGTACGAGGGGCAGGGCATCCAGAACTACGTCATCAAGCAGGGCGGTCGCAGCTACCACGGCAGCCTCTACGAGTTCTTCCGCAACACCGCGCTTGACACCTGGGGCTTCTTCGGCCCCGCTCCGAATCCGGTAACCGGCGTCGTCAAGAAGCCGATCGAGAACTCCAACGAGTACGGCATCAACCTCAGCGGTCCGCTCGTCCCTGTGGGCAAGTGGCGCGATAAGCTCTTCGCCTTCGGCAACTACAACGGCTTCCGCTACGCTAGCGAGACGCCCACCGCCATCACATTCCCCACGCTCGCGCAGCAGCAAGGTAACTTCCAGGGCGTCGTGACGGGCGGCATCTTCGATCCCAACACGCAGACCCAGTGCACCGCCAACAACGGCGGCAAGCCCTGCCGCTACCGCTATGGCTATGTCTATGGTGGAACACCTACTTCAGGCACCGGAGCCGCCGCCAGTGCAGGCGACCCGGTTCTGGGTCCCGGAGGCGCCGCGGGCGTCGACGTCATCCCGGCAAGCGAATTCTCTGCCGTGGCTCTCAAGATGCAGAGCTTCCTCCCCTCGGGCATTGGTACAGGAAACCAGAACAACTTCATCGCCAAGAACAAGACGGGCCTCGTGAATTGGTCGACCACTGACCGTATCGACTGGGTCGCAAGCAAGAAGGACAACGTCACGTTCATGGCCGCCATTGGCCGCCAGGCCAGTTCGAACCCCGTCGGCCAGACGACCTCGGGCCGAAACGTCGGCCCCATTCCTTACAACTACGGTCAGACCTACGCGCCAAAGACCGCTGTCGGCATCGTCGAGCTGACCCACACGTTCACACCAAACGTCGTCAACCAACTCAAGTACGGCTACGCCCGCTACAACGGTCCTACCTTCGACGCCGATCAGTCGCCGGCTTATGCGGCTACGGCTATGGGGATCTCAGAGGCGTCCCCCGGTCTCCCGTCCGGTCCCGCTTCGCAGGCGTTCCCCATCACCACCTTCGCTGGTACCAACGCTCCTACACAGTGGGCTGGGACCACACCCAGCGTTACCATCGCCCAGAACTACACCCTGGTCGACAACGTCCAGTGGGTCAAGGGGCGCCATAACCTCACCTTCGGTGCGCAGATCGCCTGGCTCCTCTACAACGTGAATAACGCAACCGGCGGCTCGACCGATCTCACTCTCGCCACGGCAGTAACCGAAACCGAAGGGCTGAGCAACGCCTACACGGGCATCGCCAACACTGGATACTCTTACGCCAGCTTCCTCATCGGCCAGATCGATAAGGCTAGCTTCACGCAATACCTTCAGCAGATCTATGGCGCTCGCTTCCGTCCTATCTCGCCGTATGTCCAGGACAACTGGAAGGTATCGAGCAAGCTGACCCTTGACGTGGGCCTGCGTTGGGATTATTTCCCGTCCCTCCGCGAAGTGCATGACGCCGGCAGCTTCTTCTCGCCGACAACCGCCAACCCCGTCACTGGAGCAAATGGCGCTCTCCTGTTCACTGGCTATGGCACCAACACCTGCAACTGCGATACGCCGGTCCAGAAGTGGTACAAGAACTTCGGACCCCGTCTCGGTCTGGCTTACCAGCTTGACGACAAGACCGTTCTCCGCGCCAGCTACGGCATCATGTTCACCCATGGTGGTGCGGTTGGCGGTTCGGCCACCAGCCTCGGCACCCTGGGCTTCTCGGGTGGTCTTTCCCAGTCCGCAAGCGGCTCGCTCCTCAGCACAGCTCCGCTAACGGCAGCCTCTGGCTATGTCCTCCCGGGATATACGCTCCCAACCGGAGTCGCTTCGGGCCCTGGTTATGGCTCAAGCTATACGGCGTCTCCGGCGCTGACCTCTTCCCCTCAGAGCATGGGCTACACCGATCCGTATCTCGGCTCGCGGGCTCCTGAGTTCATCAACTGGACGTTCGGCATGCAGCACCAGTGGACTACGGCCATCACCACGACGATGACGTACGTCGGATCGCAGGGTCATTTCCTGCCCACAGACGGCGGTAATCCCCGCGGCTACTACGCCGATCAGCTCGATCCCAAGTACCTCTACCTGGGATCGCACCTGGCCGACACGGGAGCGACGGAAACTGCAGACTGCACCACGTACTCGCTGGCCTGCCCGTCAAACTTCAACACGGGCCAGCAGCTGAACGTCGCGCTTAAGCCCTTCCCGTTCCAGAGCGTCAGCGACAGCTTCGGTTATGTGGGCAACGCGAACTACAACGCCCTGCAGCTTCAGGCCAACATGCGTCCGCAGCACGGCCTGACCTTCATGATCAATTACACGTGGGCTCACTCCATCGATGATGGCGGCACCTTCCGGACCGGGTATGCCATTCCGGCTGGCACCATCGCCAACGAGCCCAACGTCTCCTGGGCGGCGGATCGCATCGAGCGCACCACCTCCACGACCAACCAGAAGCATCACTTCGTAGCGACTGCCGTGTATGAGCTGCCATTCGGCAAGCAGGTTTTCGCAAACCACGCATGGGAGCGGGCGGCCTTCGGCGGCTTCAAGCTGTCGAGCGTCTTCCAGGCATACACCGGTTCGCCCCTCGCGATCACCGGTTCCTCCTGCCAGACCAACCAGGCACAGTCCACCTGCGAACCGACACTCAACCCCAGCTGGAGCGGCAACCCCCGCATCAACGGGAAGTGGGGCTCGGGCGTGACATACGGCAACTACGCGTCGACCTACTTCATTCAACCCAGCGTCTGCAGCACTGTCACGCCTCCCACCGGGCCGTTCATCAATCCGGCGGCTCCTTCCGGTCAGACGTCCTGCCTCAACACCCCCTACGCGCCGTCATACACCTTCGGCAATGCACCTCGCACCGCAGCCTATAACCTGTACGGCCAGGGTCTCTACCAGCTCGACCTCGCGCTGGTTCGGACCGTCCCTCTGCACCTCGAGCACTCCTCGCTGGACTTCCGCGCTGAGTGGTACAACGTCACCAACTACACGCTGTTCTCCATGGGCAGCACTGCAGTCGGCAACTCGGCTTTCGGCACCGTCGCTCCGAACGCTTCGGCGCCGCGTAAGTCGGTACAGCTGACGGCTCGCCTCAACTTCTAACCCACAACCATCACGACAGCGAACGGCCACTCCGACGGGAGTGGCCGTCTGCTTTGCCTGCTTAGACTCAACCGCCAACGCTACAGGATCCGGTAGCGCTCTCGCAGCAGTCGCTGAAGGCGCGGCCTCCAGATCAGGTCATACGCGAGTTCCTTGCCGGGGAACATCGCGAGTGCTGCACTACGCGCGCCGGCAATGATCTGTGAGCACTTGAGGGCGTTCCTTCGGTTGCGGACGAGTCCTGCGGTGAAAGTTCAGTGCGAGCAACCATCCAGCTTCTTACGGATGGGACGCCATATCTTCGCTCACGATGCTGCCGTCAGCGGCGAGAAGAAAGGTCGCAGCGCCTCCACGATCCGTCCTCAACGTTCTCACGTGGCCAGCTTCAAGGCGCTGCAGCACCTCCTCGCGAGGGTGCCCGAATGTATTGCTGCGTCCCACGCTGATCACCGCATCGCGTGGCTGCACGGCATCCAGAAAACCCTGCCCGGTAGAGGTGAGGCTGCCGTGGTGGCCGACCTTCAACAGCGTCGAAGCCTCCACGCGCCCATGCTCGAGCATCTCGTGCTCGCTCGGCGCTTCCGCGTCACCTTCCAGCAGAGCGCTGGCTCGCCCAAAGCTGCTACGGAGAACGAGGGAGTCATCGTTCGTTGGCTTGCCCGCATTGGCATAGGAACTTTCAGGAGCAAGCACCTCGAACGTAAGCCCGCTCCACGAAAATTGCTGCGGAGCCGAGATGTGCCGGATGATCATATGCTGCGTGCGTGCCTGCTCCAGCAGCGATTGCAGCGCAGGAGAGTCTCCGGGATCAATCGAAAGCCAAAGCTCTCGCGGTTGGAAGTCACGCAGCAGCGAAGCCATGCCGCCGATGTGATCCGAATGCGCATGCGAGATCACGACCACATCCAGCCGGCGTATGCGCCGCGACCACAGGTATGGTGCGACTACGTTCTCTCCGACGTCCCATGGGCCGGCCGTGTGCTCCCTCGACTGGATCAACGCTGCATACCCGCTCGGCCCTCCCGCATCGATCAGCATGGTTTGCCCCGTCGGTGAGACGAGCAGAATGCTGTCTCCCTGGCCAACGTCGATCGCGGTCAGCTCCAACCTCCCCGGATGCAGATGCGCACTGGCCGGCCACAGCGCGAGCATCGGGATCAACGCCACTGCCAGCGCGCCACTCGCTGCCATTGCGGCTTGAGGACGGCGCAGAGCCCAGCAGCCAAAGGCAAGCAGCACGCCTGCAGCCATCACGGCGACAGGTTCGGGCGCCGGGATACGGACGTCCGCCCACGCGCTGCGATTCAGATGCCCCAGCGGTAGCTCAACCAGATGCAACACCGCACCCACCAACGCTGCGGGCAGCAGAGCAAGCCACGGGCTTACCACCGCGCAGACGAAGAACAGCAGCGCCGCTGCGAGCAAAGCACCCACCAGCGGAACCACCACGATGTTCGCGGGCAGGGCCAGCAGCGTGGCGCGGTGGAAGTAGATCGCCATCGGCAGCACCATCACGGCTTCGGTGATGAGCCCGAAGAGCAGTAGCTCGAGCAGTCGCACGCTCCCTCGCAGGACCCAGACAGGCACCGGCCCCAGTCGTGGATGCAGCAGGCCCGCCACCAGCCCGCTGAGCATGCGAAGCACGACGCGCCTCTGCGCCTCATGCGGCGGCAGATATGCGTCCAGGCGAACATCATCGACGCGCCGCAGTGAGAGCGAGAACCTGAAGAACAGTCGCTCCGTCAGCGGTGCCGCGATCCCTGCGATCGCCAGCAGCACCAGGAAGGTCATCTGAAATCCGCTCTCAAAGAGAGCTCGTGGACTGAGCGCGAGCACGATGATCGCTGCAAATCCCAGGGCATTCAGAGGAGACCCCTGGCGTCGCAAGCCACGCGCAAGCAGCACGCACGCCGTCATCCAAAGCGCGCGTTGCGCAGGAACACCGAAGCCTGTAAGCAGCGTGTAACCACCTGTAATGGCCAGGGTGATGGGCAGAGCCACAACGATCCGGAAACGCAGGCGTCGCAGCAGCCAGTAGACCCCGGCTGCGAGCAGTGCCACGTGCACGCCTGAGACCACGAACAGGTGGAACGTCCCCGTGCGCTCAAAGCCAACGCGCAACGATTGAGTCAGCTGCAGGCGATCGCCGAAGAGCATCGCATCGAGAAGCGCTGCGTCTTCCCGTGTGATGCGAACCGCCGTTGGCAGCAGGCGGTTTTCCTTCGACCCCAGAAAAGCTGCTACGCGGGATGAAGCCCAGCTCTGTGCCGCGTACAACTCGCAGCGCACGCTGGCTCGGCGCTCGTGGAGCACATGCGCGCTGTCGGCAGTGCCCGAAGCCAGATACCCCATGGCATCGGCAAGCAGCACATCCGCGTAGGAGAACGCGCCCGGATCGCGGTAGACCTCAGGCTCGCGCAGCCGCAACGGAAGTTCGATCCCATCACCGCAGCGGGCGTCCAGCGCAGCACCGGTAATGGTGATGCGGACTCCACCATGCACATCACGCATGACGGAGGCATCGGGCGTCACCTCTTCCGCACCAAGCACCTCGAGATCAAGCGACTGCACCGCAGGGCGTGAGTCTGCCTCCCACGCTTCATCCTCCAGCATCCACGATCTGTCCGGAGCGCTCTCTTCGGTCTCATCAGCCGTATGCAACTCGCGTATGCGCTTCACCCGCACACGAAAGGTACGGCTCAGACCATCGGCGTATGGAGCCAGCGAAGTCTGCGGAGTGTTCTGCGGCTCAAGCTGCGCGCACCAGCATCCCACCGCGATCCAGAATCCCAGCGCTGGCAGCAAGGCAAGGCGCAGAGAGAACCGAAGCGCGAGCATTGCGAGAAGCAACAGGGAAGCGGTCTCAGCCAGCAGCATCGCAGGTGTATGCCATCGCCGCGCCAGGGCATCGCCCACGGCAAACGCAACCGCCGCCGCGAACATAGGCACGCGACGAAACGCCAGCAGCTCGACAGGCGAGCGCGGGACAACCCACGGGCGGGCAGCACCATTGCTCTGCATGGGAAAGCGCTACCGAAGTACGTTCAGGATGTGTGCTGCATCGCCAGCATACGCCACGCGCCGCGATGATCGGAGTTCAGCGGTGATTCAGTACCGCAATGCTCTCCACATGCACCGTCTGCGGAAACAGGTCCACCATGTGCAGCCCGGTGAGCTTATAGTGCGGCATCAGCACAGCGAGGTCGCGCGCCAGCGTTGTGGGATCGCAGGAGACGTAGACGATCTCCTGCGGCGCGAGCTTTACCAACAACTCGCACGCCTCCACGCCCGCACCGGCACGCGGAGGGTCGAGCACCACCAGCGAGGGCCTGTCGCGATCGACGATGGCGCGGCGAAGGAACTCAACCGTCGTAGCGGCGATAGCGGTGCTCGCTGGGCTGATCTTCTTCAGTGCGCGGCGAAGATCCTCTACAGCAGTTGGATTGGCCTCCACCGCCGTTACGCGATCAAAGCTGCGCGCAAGTGGCCGCGAGAACAGACCTACACCTGAGAACAGATCCCACGCCAGCGCACCCGCGCGAGGGGCGCCACCGTTCCTCGTCACCTGGTCCACCAGGGTATCCAGCAGGAAGCGGTTCACCTGGAAGAAGCCCCCGCGTGAGATCCAGTAGGATTCATCCTTCACGCGGTACCCCAGGCCATCCGCGCCATGCTCACTCAACGTGCGCACGATTCGTCCCGACTGGGGATCGGCGTAGACCAGCGCTGCGGCGTCGAGCAGCTCGATGCCGACTACCTCCTGCAGGGCAACCATCACGCGTTCGAACTGCGGCATCGACTTCGTCCGCTTGTCCCGGGCAAAGAAGGTGAGCTGCAGCCGCGACAGTTTGTGGTTCGCAAACAGCTCCAGCTCAGCGCTCACGTCGAGCAACGCCTCGGCCGTAGCGTCCGTCTTGGCGAGTTCCAGCAGCGCAGCGGCAACGCCCCACAGCGGCTCCGCAGCAATGGGGCACTCGATGACCGGCAGAAACACATGACTCGCCCGGCGGTTGTAGCCGAATCGAAACTGGCCCTCCACCCGCTCAATGCGCAGGCGAATCCGATTGCGATAGTGCCACGGCCCGGCAGAATGCGGCACGATGGTTGGGATTTCATCCAGCCCAGCCTCGGCAAACAACGCGAGTAGCGCCGTCTGCTTGTGGGCCAGCTGCGTCTCATATCGCAGGTGTTGAAGCTGACACCCGCCGCACGCGCCGAAGTGTGGGCATCGCGCATCTACCTCTGCCGGCGCATCGAGGATCTGCGTCAGGTCGATCAATCGCCCACCCCCATGTAGAAGAGGCTCAACCGCGGTATGGCCCGCATCTCCAGCAAGCGCTTGTGCAGAAACTGCTGCTGCACCTGCTTCAGCTGCGCGCCGGACATTCGCGAGCGATACGGCGCGAGCTCGCGGTCCGCCTGCTCGCGCAACGCCACCAGCTCCGCTTCGCTCGCGGAAGCCTGCAGTGCCAACAGAAGCTGTTCTTCCAACACCGTCAGCGTGCGATCGAGATCCTCAAGTCGCTGCGATGGCTCGAGCCGAAGCGATGCCGCCAGCTCGCGCAGCCGTTGCGCGGTGGCGCTGACCTTGGCCGTCCACGGCTCCGTCCCTGAAGCTGCGGCCTCAAGCTGCATCGCGGTGGACTCAAGATAGCGAGCCACCCGTTCCGCCTCGAAGCCCGACTCCTGCTCATGTTGTGGGCGTTGCGCTGGCTCGCCGGTCGAAGCTTCAACCAGCTCTTCCGCCGCGTCCAGCACCGCTTGCGCGCACCACGCGAGCCCGTTCACCTTGCGCGTCCTTGCGTTGCTGCGCAGCGCCCGCTCATCGTACTTGTCGAACGCGTTGTCGATCCCGCGCAGCACCGCTTCAAGCGGTATGCCTGCCTCGCGCCACGTCTCAATCACCGCCCAGTCGAGGGGCGAGAGCAGCAACACCGCACCTCGCCTCCGGCTGAAGCGTTCTTCGACTTCACTGAAATATTCGTAGTAGTTCATCTGGATACGCAGTCATACGAGACGCGAGTGAGGCTGCCTTCGCATCTCGTCTCTCGCACCTCGTATCTTTTCTTACTTCCTTCTATGTCGATCCTGGTTGCGCTCGTAGATGAGCCGTAGCCCGGTCAGGGTCAGCATCGGATCTACGTTCTGGATGAACTTGCTGTCCGGCGCCAGCAGCGTCGCGAAGCCGCCGGTGGCCACGGTCTTCGTGTCCGGGCCCAGCTCCGTCATCATCCGTTCGAGGATGCCATCGATTGCGCCGATGTGGCCGTAGTACAAGCCAATCTGCAGGTTGTCCGTCGTGTTCGTCCCCACGATCTTCGGCGGCTTGCGAATCTCGACGCGAGCCAGCCGGGCAGCGCGAGCGAACAGCGCATCCGCGGAGATGCCAAGCCCCGGTGCGATCGCGCCGCCAAGAAACTCGCCCTTGCGCGACACCACATCGAAGTTGGTTGCCGTGCCAATGTCCACCACGATCGCTGGTCCGCCATACTTGTCGAACGCAGCGGCGCAGTTCACGATGCGGTCTGCTCCCACCTCGCTCGGCGAGTCGACCAGGATCGGCAGCCCCGTCTTGATGCCGGGTTCGATGAACAGGGGCCTGATCCTGAAGAGTGCTTCTGCAGCCTGCCGCAGCGCCGAGTCTAGCGGTGGCACGACGGAGGCGACTGCAATACCCGTCACGCTTTCCGCACTGTAGCCACGCGTCGCCAGCAGGGTGCGGAACAGCAGGCCGAGCTCGTCGGAGGTCTGCCCATAGGGCGTGGTCACCCTCCAGTCCGCGGCAAGTTCAGCAGGCTTGCCCGGCTCGCCCGTATGGAAGAGACCCAGGACGGTATTCGTATTTCCTACGTTGATGGCCAGCAGCATGTGTCTCTTCCAGGAGCCCCAGTCACCGGGGTTAGTTTGTCTCGATCTCGCGCACACCGCCGGAACGAACCGTGCGGACAACGCCGTCATCCCCATCGACGAGCAGATAGCCCTGGGCGTCCAGTCCGGCGGTGACGCCAGTATATCCGCCCTGCTCCGGCACACTCACACGTTTGCCGAGCACCCAGCTGGAGCGCTCCGTGAACCGGGCGAGCAGGTCCTTCTGGCCGCCGCCCAGCTCCAGCCGCGTCAGCTCCAAATCAATCTGCCGCAGCAGAGAGAGCGCAATGGGGCCGCGAAAAACAGGCAGCTCGCTCTCCAGCGCCAGGGACGTGGCCAGCGATGCGAGTTCCGCCGGAAAGCCCGCATGATGCACATTGATGCCAACTCCGATGACCGCATAGCGCAGCAGCGGGTCCGCTCCAGGCTCAACCGAAGTCTCGACCAGAATCCCGCCGACCTTGCGGCTGCGACCGTCGCGTGATGCCAGCAGATCGTTAGGCCAGCGCAGATCGACGCTCACGCCGCTCACCTCATGGATCGCCTGCCACGCCGCGAGGCCCGTCGCCAGCGAGAGCAGCAGCGCATCACGCAGCGCCAGCGAAGGCTTCACCAGCGCGCTGAGGTAGAGGCCATCTCCCGGCGCCGAGTGCCATGCATGGCCACCTCGCCCGCGGCCCGCGGTCTGCTCGTCGGCCAGGTACACGGTCCCTTCCGGCGCGCCTTCTGCCGCAGATTCGAGCAATGCCGTGCTCGTCGAACCGATGTGTGCGAAGTGATGCACTCGCCCCGCGAAGCGCGTGCCCATCAGTGCCACATTGAGCGCCGCAGGGTTCAGGTCTGCACCTTTCGAGCTGGAAGACGAAGCCACCGTAGTCATCGTACGGCAGAGCGCCGAACGCCGTGCTGGGTTACAAGCGGCTCACCAGGATCTCTCCGCATCCAACGGGAGACAACTGCGGGAGCCCTACGCGAATGCTTCCGGCCTGCCACAGACCTCCTATGCCAATCGAACTCAACACGCCCTTGTCGCACCAGACTGCGATGCTGCTGCTGCTCGCAGTTCCCATCGCCTGCATCGCGTGGACCGTTACCCACGAAGAGGTCTTTCGCGAGCCTCGCGAATTCTGCAAGAGCCGCAGCCAGAGCTGTCACCGGCTCGTCGAGAGAAAGTTCTTCTACCTCTTCACGTGCGAGTACTGCTTCTCGCACTATGTCTCCGCGCTTGCTCTGTTCCTCTTCCGCTTTCAGCTCCTCTACGCTGGCTGGCGCGGCTACGTCGTCGCGTGGTTCGCCCTGGTGTGGGTCGCCAACGTCTACATGAGCGTCTTCAACCGGCTGCGGCTCGAGATCAAGCATGAGAACGTCGAGATCGCCGTTGAGCAGACCAGACTGCCCGAGCCTGCAACGCAGGATGCGAGCAAGCGTTAGGCCAGCCTACGCCGACAAAGCATAGCGCCGGCAGTGCTGCAGGTACGCCGCCTCGTGCTCGCTCAATAGCTCCACCACGCTGTTCCACAGCCAGCTTGGAGCTTCCAGGCTCTTTGGCCGATTACGCTCCAGCTCCGCATTCCAGTGTCGCCTCGTAGCTGCATCCATCTGCCGCGCGTGGGCTCTCCCCACGACAGCTGCGAGAAATTGCGCTGCAGCCACGGCCTGATCGCATGTCATTCGGTCGAGCTCCAGCTTCAGGTCCTGCGGCATCAACTCACGCAGTACCACGGGCCGCCGCAGCAGCGTAGCCGGAAGCATCCGCTCGCCGAGAAACGGCGAAAGCGCACGCGCTCCGATGACGACCCGCTCAGCGAAGTCCTCAGGCTGCGTCAGGCCTGCCTTCCGCAACGCCACGCGCGAAGTCGCAGGCGCGGCGGGCGCGACCGCCTCCTTGATGTCGATCAGGCGATAGCGCCGGTTCGTACCCTTGCCCAGGCCCAGCAGCACCGCATAGCGCAGCTTGCCCAGCGAAGAGCATCCCTTCATCCAGTAGGCTGCGTCGACCACCGTCACCTTCTTCGGCGCATCGTCGCCCGCCAGCCTGCGAATCATCGCGACCGTGGCCTCTTCCGTGAACAAGCTGTCGATGGCGGCGCGTTCCTCCTTGCGCAGCGCCCAGAAGCGCTTTCCCAGCGGGATCACCGGCTCGACGCCCTCGATACGCTCATCCGCGAGGTGCTTCCATCGGCGGCGCACGGAGAGGCGCAGGGCGCTGGCGATTGGCGCAAGATCGTCTCCCTTGGCTGTCCGGCCGCGCTGCACGCTGGGATGCTTGAGCGCCTGCTGATAGCCCTCCATCATGTGTTCCATCATGTGCGCCGTGGTGACACCGGGAAGATCGTTGCCCCGCGCGGCTGAAGCCAGCGACAACGCCAGCCGCACCAGGTCGTGCGCTGGATTCCCGATCACCGTCTGGTCGACGTCCCGAATCTCGATCTCGACCTTGCCCTCATGGTTCGCCACCGGACCCAGGTTGCCCAGGTGGCAGTCTCCGCAGATCCACACCGGCGGCCCTTCAGGCACGCCCTGCCGCCGTCCACGCTGGAGCCACTCGTAGAACTGCACCGTGCTGCCGCGCACGTACCGGTGCGCGCTCTGCGCCATCTTGCGGCGCTGCGCCTGTTCGAGGATCTTGAGACGTTCCGCGTACTCGGCGGCCGTCTCCCCACCCATCTTGCTGTCCCCGTGAGACTTCTTCGCTGTTTTCACAATGTGAATAGGACGCAACTGCGCCCCCGCGCGTTGCTGATTGCTGCCAAAGGAAAAGCGGCCCCACACGAATGTGGGACCGCCCCTGTTTGTGGTGTCTGCGTTGCGTCTGCGCTACGCCGGAGGCAATGCTTCGAGCGCGGCCTGCGCCTTCTCCAGCAGCAGCTGCGTCTCCGCCGCCTGCTTCTTCAGGCCATCCACAATGTGCACCGGGGCCTTCGCCAGGAAGCTCTCGCTGCCCAGCTGCTTCTGCGCGGACTCCACACCCTTCGTGAACTTCGCGATCTCCTTGGTGAGGCGCTCGCGCTCGGCGGGAACGTCGATCTGCCGCTCGTAGATCACCGCCACATCGAAGCTCGCTGTCGAGCGCGCGTTGTTGCCTGTCAGCGGAGCCGAGGCCAGTGCAACAGAAGCGACACGCGCCTGCTTCGCCAGCATGTCGGCATTGGCCTGCGCGAGCGCGGAGATTTTGTCGCTGGCGTGCAGCAGGATCGGAGCCGCTTCCTTCTCCGGAACGCCGAGGTCCTTGCGCAGACCGCGCACCGTGACGATCAGCTCCTGCAGCGTGTTCATCGCTTCGACAGAGGCCGCATCGGCCGCAAAGTCCGCAGCCTGCGGATACCGCGTGAGCGCGATGGACTTCGCTGGTGAGGGCATGTCCACACTCGCATACAGCGCGTGCCACAGCTCTTCCGTGAGGAACGGCATGAACGGCGAGAGCAATCGCAGCGCCGCTTCAAACACGCTCACCACAGCGTTGAGTGTCAGCGCGGTCACATCGTTTTTCGGCGCCTCGAAGTCCAGCCGCACCTTCACCAGCTCCAGGTACCAGGCGCAGAACTCGTCCCAGAAGAACTGGTATACCGCCTGCGCCGCTTCATCGAAGCGATACGCAGCCAGTGAGCGATCCACCTCAGCGCTTACTGTCGCGAGCCGCGAGAAGATCCAACGCGTCTCTAACGGTGTGGTGGAGGGCAACTCGAGTGAGAATGAATCGTGCGAGCCCAGAGAGGCCGTATAGGCCGCCTCCTTGCCCCGCTCGATGTTCATCTGCAGGAATCGCGCCGCGTTCCAGATCTTGTTTGCGAACGCGCGATAGCCTTCCGTGCGCCCTTCGTTGAACGCAATGTCCGTGCCCGGCGAAGCCTGCGAAGCCAGCGTGAACCGCACCGCATCGGTGCCGTACTTCGTGATGATCTCGATGGGATCGATCACGTTGCCCTTGGTCTTGGACATCTTCTGGCGGTCGGCATCGCGGACGAGCGCATGGATGTACACCTCGCGGAAGGGAACCGCATCGGCCAGCATGCGCTTGCTGCCATCCGGCATCGGCACATCGAGCATGAAGTGCGAGCCCAGCATGATCATGCGCGCCACCCAGAAGAAGAGGATGTCGAAGCCTGTGACCAGCAGCTGTGTGGGATAGAACGCGCTCAGGTCCGGCGTCAGCTCATTCGTGCTGTTCCATCCAAACACCGTGAACGGCAGCAGCCCCGAGGAGAACCACGTGTCCAGCACGTCGGTCTCCTGGTGGATGTCCGTGATGCCGCAACCCGAGCACGCGCCCGGCGTATCCAGCGACACCGTGATCTTGCCGCAGGCGTTGCAGTGCCATGCGGGAATGCGATGGCCCCACCAGAGCTGGCGCGAGATGCACCAGTCATGGATGTTGTTCATCCACTCGAAGTAGGTCTTTGAGTACATCTCCGGCGTGAACCTGATGTGGCCGTCTCGCACTGCGGCGATGGCGTTCTCCGCGATGGAAGCTGCGCCCGTCGGCGCGCCGTCCTTCCCGGGCTTTTTGTTGACTGCAAGGAACCACTGCATCGAAAGCCGCGGCTCGATGATCGCGCCCGTGCGCTGCGATACCGGCAGCGTGAGCGTGTGGTCCTTGATGGCGACGAGATGTCCGTTGGCTTCGAGATCAGCAACGATCTTCTTGCGCGCCTCAAAGCGATCCAGCCCGTCATATGGCGAGCCCGCCAGCGCAATGCGGCCCTGCTCATCCATGATCGAAGGCTGCGGCAGCTTGTGCCGCTGGCCGATCGCGAAGTCGTTGGGATCATGTGCCGGAGTGACCTTCACGGCACCGGTGCCAAACTCGGGGTTGGCCCACTCATCGGCGAGCAGCGGAATCTCACGATTGGCTCCGCCGTTCACCGCGCTCAGCGGCAGCACCAGCATCTTGCCAAGGAACGCTGTGTAGCGCTCATCGCTCGGGTTCACCACCACGGCGACGTCGCCGAGCATCGTCTCGGGCCGCGTCGTTGCGATGGTGATGGAGCCAGAACCATCCGCGAAGTCGTAGCGCACGTGATACAGGTGACCGGCGCGCTCTTCGTTCTCTACTTCGAGATCGGAGACGGCGGTCTGGATCTGCGGGTCCCAGTTCACGATGTACGCGCCGCGATAGATGAGGCCCTGCTCCCACAGGCGCACGAAGGTCTCCTTCACCGCGACGGAGAGCTTCTCGTCCATGGTGAAGTACTCGCGCGACCAGTCCACGCTCGCACCCAGCCGCTTCATCTGGTCCGTGATCGCCGAGCCATACTGCTGCTTCCACGCCCACACGCGCTCGGTGAACGCCTCGCGGCCCATCTCCTTGCGGCCTGGCCCGCCTTCGGACTTGAGCTGCCGCTCCACCATCATCTGCGTGGCGATGCCCGCGTGATCCGTGCCCGGAACCCACACGCTCGTGTCGCCCTTCATGCGGTGCCAGCGCGCCAGCACATCCATCTCCGTCTGGTTGAGCATGTGGCCCATGTGCAGACGGCCCGTAACGTTGGGCGGAGGCAGCAGCTGGACGAAAGGGTTGTGCGCGCGGCCATCAGCCGGCGTCGCGACGTCGAAGAGGCGCTCGTCGATCCAGAACTTCGCCCACTTCTCTTCAATGGACGAGGGATCGTATGCCTTGGGAAGTTCGTGACTCATACTGCCCTTAAGGGTAGCAGGGTAGGGCGCAGGCAACGTTGCTGGGTGTCGGTTGTTCGGTGTTGGCGTGGCACAATCGGGTGCGGGTGCCGCACGGCTTGCAGAGATGCGGGTGGGCAGGATGCCCTACCAGCCCTTCGTTCTCCGCAGATTCGTCACGTGCGCTGTGTGGTGCAGCGAGTGCCACTGATAGAGCAGTGCCAGCAGGTCCAGCGACTGCGGTCCGTTCTGGCTGTGGGTGATGCCGCGCTGCCACTGCTCCTCGCTCAGGCCCTGGAGCATCGCCACCCAGCGCGTGTGCAGTCCTTCGAGGATTGCCAGCGAGGCGTCAATCGGCAGCGCCGAGTCCGGGAGTTCCGCGAACCTCGCTTCGTCGTACCCGGCAGCCGCCGGCCAGTCTTCGGTCAACGCTTTGCGCATCCGGTGAAAGGCCGTCATGTGCGAGTCGGCCACATGGTGCACCAGCTGCCGCACGGTCCATCCGCCCTCGCGATACGGCGTGTCCAGCTGCGCATCGTCCAGCCCGGCGACAGCCTCGCGAAGCTTCACCGGAAGCTCGCGCAGCGTGGCAATCGCCGCCAAACGGTCGTCGGCCGAAATGGAGGCAGGTTTGTGGAAGTCGCCAACGGGAAAGCGAGGGTCGAACGCGAGGTCGGTTGCCATAGAAGCTAGAGTAAGCGATCGCGACTCGCGACTCGCAGCTCGAAACCCGATCAAACCTCTTTCCGCTGCTGGCCGACGAATTCTCCGTCAATCGCGTCTGAACCAGTTGCGAGTTCCCACTCGCGCAGTGAGGATAGAACGCATGAGCTGGATCCGCCTGACCGTCATTGCCTCGGTGCTCGTCGCCGGTTGCAAGTCCGCCACCCCGGCAGCAACGCCCGCGCCCGGCACCTTCGTGCCCGATGGCCAGGTCGCTCCTGTCTCCGGAGGCCAGCCTCAGACCGTGAATCCAGCGGCTGGCGCTATGATCGACCCCGCAATAGGCGCCGTCGCCGGTGGCTACGCCGGCTTCGACCGCAACGACTATCCCGGCGACGCCACCATGGCCGCCATGAAGAAGACCTTCGCCTTTACCGGCTACTGGGTCACTCCGCCCCCCGGCGAGAAGGCCAACAACTGGGCCGGCAAGCGGCTCCTGCTCAAGCAGCAGGACTGGGGCTTCCTCGTCCTCGCCGACGGCCGTTTCGACAAGGAGATCCTCGCCGCGCAGAAGAAGGGAACTACCGCCGCACAGCTCGGCCAGCAGGACGCGGCCAAGGCCATCGCCTCGGCTCGGGCTGAGGGCTTTCCCGCGCAGACCATCCTCTTCCTCGACCAGGAGGAGGGAGGACGGCTCCTCGACGAACAGGCCCAGTACCTCCTCGCCTGGACCGAAGCCGTCGCGCAGTCCAGCTTCCGCCCCGGCGTCTACGCTAGCGGCCAGCTGGTGCAGGACGATCCCGGCAAGTGGATCGACACCATCCGCGACATCCGCGAGCGCGTGAAGGCCGGGCATCTGCACGGGATCGCGATGTTCGATACGCAGGACGCGTGTCCGCCCGCTCCCGGCTGCACCGTCAAGGGCGCCAAGCCGCTGAGCGAAGCCGGCGAGCCCGACCTCACCGCCTGGCAGTACTCGCAGTCTCCGCGCCGCCCGGAGATCACCAAAGCCTGCGCTGCCACCTACTCCTCCGATGGCAACTGCTATGCTCCTGGCTTCTCCGACGTGCTGCTGGACATGGATATCGCCAGTTCTCCCGATCCCTCGCACGGCCGCTGAGCATTGCAACACTATTGGCCGTTTTCACCCATTCTGTTCAGGACTACACTGCAGCCATGGCAAGCGCCGTCCAGATTCCGGTATCCGAGTATCTGCAAACCACCTACCGCCCCGACCGCGAGTATGTCGATGGCGAGGTACTGGAGCGCAATGTGGGCAAGTGGGAGCACGCAAGGCTGCAAGCGCTGCTGGCGCAATGGTTGGGAATGCACGAATCCATCTGGAATCTTCTGGTGAGCACGGAACAGAGAACTCGTGTCACCGAGACCCGCGTGCGCGTTCCGGATCTGGTTGCGGTGCGCCCGGGTCCGCACCCCGACGTCCTTACCGATCCTCCGCTGCTCGTCATCGAGATTCTCTCCCCCGACGACACCTACACCGCTCTCGAAGAGCGTTGCCAGGACTACCTGACCATGGGCGTCGAGACCGTCTGGGTTATTGATCCCCGCACCCGCACCGGACGCATCTGCCGCGCCTCCGGCTGGGTCTCCGCGCAGCGCCTTGAGGTTCCGGGAACGCCCATCCACGTCGAGCTTCCGATGCTCTTCGGCCGCCTGGAATCCCCCTCAACGCCTGACTCTCCGCAGTCGGCATAATCCCCCTATCGGACGGCCATGCTCGACCACGTTTTTCTCACCGTGAGCGATGTGGAACGCTCTATCGCGTTCTACACCGCAGCGCTTGCTCCCCTCGGCGTCACGCACATGTACGACTACAACGGCGCCGACGGCCCTCCCGGCCATCCTGACCTCTTCGGCTTCGGCGCCAACGGCCGCATCTTCTTCTGGCTGCAGGCGGGTGAGGCGGCGAGCCACGCCGCTCACATCGGCTTCGTCGCGGACAGCCGCAAGCAGGTCGACGCCGCTTACGCTGCGGCCATCGCCGCCGGAGCGCGCGAGAAGGAAGCTCCCGGGATTCGCCTCTATTACGATCCCCGCTACTACGCGGCCAACGTCTTCGATCCCGACGGCTACAGCCTGGAGTTCGTCTACAAAAACTGGCAGCACTGAGGGCTTCCGTGCGCCCGGCCAGCCCTCACAGCAAGCACCGATCGAACCAGAGTCTTACAATCGAACGATGGCCGCTGCACCGCACACGCCCGCCCCGGAAGTTCTCGATCACAAGCGCTGGTTCTTCTCCCACCTCGGCCTCACCGAGCGCCTCTTCGAGCGCTGCCTCGGCGAAGCGCTCTCCGCGGGCGGCGACTTTGCGGACCTCTACTTCGAGGCCGTCACCTCCACCTCGCTGGGCATCGACGAAGGCATCCTCAAGACCGCTGCGCAGGGCATCAGCGTGGGCTGCGGCATCCGCGTGCTCTCGGGCGAACGCACCGGCTTCGCCTACACAGACGATCTCTCGCCCGAGCGCCTGCTCAAGGCCGCCCGCACCGCGGCGCTCATCGCCAGCGGCCCGCAGACGCAGCGAGTCGAAGGCTTCCGCGAGGCCCACACCCCGCAGCTCTATCCCATCGCCGGCTTCAGCAGCGACGCCGAGCTGAGCACCAAGATCGCCCTCATCGAGCGCGCCGACAAGGCCGCCCGCGCCTTCGATCCCCGCATCACCCAGGTCCGCGCCGGCCTCAACGACGAGCTCCGCCGCATCCTCATCGCGGCCTCGGACGGCACCTACGCCGCCGACACCCAGCCCCTCGCCCGCTTCAACGTCTTCGTCATCGCGAAGGACTCCCAGAACACCGCGCGCGGCACCTCAGGCGGAGGCGGCCGCGTGACGTTGGACTTCTTCGACGGCGACAAGTCCCCCGAGCACTTCGCCCGCGAAGCTGCCCGCACCGCCATCCTGCAGCTCGGCGCCGTCGCTGCACCCGCAGGCGAGATGGAGGTCGTCCTCGGCCCCGGCTGGCCCGGCGTGCTGCTGCACGAAGCCGTCGGCCACGGCCTCGAAGCCGACTTCAACCGCAAGAAGACCTCCGCCTTCTCCGGCCTCATCGGCCAGCAGGTCGCGTCCAGCAAGGTCACCGTCGTCGATAATGGCACGATCGCCGGCCGCCGCGGTTCGCTCAACGTCGATGACGAAGGCAATGCCACCCAGGAGACCGTGCTCATCGAGAACGGCATCTTGCGCGGCTATCTCTCCGACAAGCTCAGCTCGAAGCTGATGGGCATGCCCAACACCGGCTCCGGCCGCCGCGAAAGCTACCAGGCCATCCCCATGCCGCGCATGACGAACACCTACATGCTCAACGGCGAAGACGATCCCGGCGACATCATCAAGAGCGTCAAGCGCGGCCTCTACGCCGTCAACTTCGGCGGCGGCCAGGTGGACATCACCAACGGCAAGTTCGTCTTCTCGGCCAGCGAAGCCTACCTCATCGAAGACGGCAAGGTCACCGCACCGGTGAAGGGCGCAACCCTTGTCGGCAACGGCCCCGAGGCCCTCAAGCACGTCAGCATGGTCGGCAACGACCTCGCGCTCGATGAAGGCATCGGCACCTGCGGCAAGGCCGGCCAGAGCGTCCCCGTGGGCGTTGGCATGCCCACCATCAAGCTCGACCGCATGACCGTGGGCGGTACGGGCCACTAAGGCTCGGGAGCCTGCGAGCTCCGTCTCAAAGCGATGACTCGAAGACCTTCGCGAGCTTGGCGTGCCCCTGCGCGTTCGGGTGGAGCCCATCCGCCATATCCGTGTACAGGTCCAATGCCCCATAGGTCGGTACCGTCGTCAGATACAAGCCCTCCCCGGTGAACGAAGTCGCGATCTGCGCCAGCATAGCGTTGTATGCGATCACCGTCGGGTTCAAGGCATCCACCGGCGTCTGCGTGATCTGCGCCAGCATCACGCGCGGTGCACCACTCACGCTCGCATAGTTCTGAGTTGAGGCTCCTGCCCACAACACGGAAAAGAACCCGCCGGCCGCCGACGTCGTCAGCGTCACTGTGTGCACTCCAGCAGCCCCCAGCGGAGCCGTCTCGAGAAAGATCGTGTCCGTGGTGCCGCGAAGCGTGCTAATGGCATGGCCCGTAGCGACCTGCGTGTGCAGGGTATCCGTGGCCACGCCGTCAATCGTCAGCGCCGCGTTGCCCGGGGTCACCTGCCCCGCATCGAAGACCCTGTAAGCGACATACAACCGCCGCCCCGCTACCGCCTGGTTCACCTTGAAGGTGATGGAAGCCGCGGCATCGCTCGTCGCCATGCCAAACCCCAGGTCCGCGGTCCACTTCCCGGTCGTCGTGGCGGAGGATGCCAGCGCCTTGTCCCCCGGCGGAAGCCCCAGCCACGCCAGCGATGCCTCCAGGGCCTGCGCCCAGTTCTGCATGCAACCAGACGCCCCCCCGCAGCTGTTGGCATCATTGGTGCCAATCATCACCGTGTAGAGCTGGCTTGCGCCGGCCGCTGGCACGGCGTTGGGATACACCCACACCCGGCTCATATCCGCAGCCTGGTCCTCAGACCGGCACAGGTTTGTCGCCGGTACCGCGAGGAACGTATCGAACAACCCCGCATACCCTTCGTTGGAGTAGATGTACCCTGTTCCGTCGGCTGGAGAAGACACATAGCCGCAGGTGATCGAGTCCCCGAAGTTCTGTACAACAGAGATCACCCGTGGCGTCGACGGCGTGCTGACCACGACCGGTGATGTTGCCACGGCAATCGATATGGTGCGGCCACAGCCGGACGCCATCGCCGCCGCGACGCTCGCTACAATAAGGAAGTAGCGACGCACCCGCAGTCTTTCACCGTGAATCACGCGTTGGATCACATTCGGCTCCGCTGCGAGGGGGATTCGTGGATTTCAGCATACAGCCGGCCGAGCGGGCTCAATCGTTAAATGCTCTGGCGCAGCAGGCCGTCGAGCGCGCCCTCGCCGCCGGAGCCTGTGATGCAGAAGCCGTCGCCTTCGCGGGAGAAGAGTTCGCCGTCCACGTCCGCATGGGGCAGGTCGAACAGCTCACCGAGTCCGGCTCCCGCGCGGTCGGGCTGCGTGTCTTCTTCGAGAGCCCCGACGGTCAGCGCACCGCCAGTACCTCCACCTCCGACCTCAGTGAAGATGGCCTGAAGCGACTCATCGACGGCGCCGTCGGCCTGGCCAGAGTCACCGGCGCTGACCCCTTCGCCGGCCTGCCCGAGCGCGAGCTCCTCGCGCAGCCTTCCGCCAAAGCCATCGACGATCTCTGCCTCTACTTCGACGACGTCGACGCCATCCCCGCCCAGGAACGCATCGAGATCGCCCGTCGCTGCGAAGCCGCCGCACTGGCTCACGACACCCGCATCCAGAACTCCGTCGGCGCCGACTTCGACGCCTCCACCGCGCATCGCGTCATGGTCAACTCCCGTGGCTTCCGCGGCGAGTACCGGCGCAGCTACTGCGGCTTCTCCGTCACCCCCATCGCGCAGGACGCCAGCGGCGCCATGCAGCGCGACTACTGGTACTCCTCGGCTCGCACCGCCCGCCTGCTCGACTCGCCGGAGTCCGTAGGCCGCAAGGCTGCAGAACGCGCGCTGCGCCGCCTCGGCGCCCGCCGTGTGCCCACCCAGAAGTGCCCGGTCGTCTACGCTCCTGAGGTCGCACGCAGCCTGATGGGCAACCTGCTCTCGGCTGCCGATGGCGACTCCATCTACCGCAACGCGTCAATGTTCGCGGGCAAGCTCGGCGAGCAGGTGGGCGGCGAAAATATCACCATGGTCGACGACGGCACCATGGTCTTCGAGCATTCGCTCGGAGGCGACAAGCTCTTCGGCGGCCAGCAGGGAAGCGTTCGCGTCGGAGGCTTCGGCACCTCACCCTACGATGGCGATGGCCTGCCCACTCGCCGCACGGTGGTTATCGAGCGCGGCATCCTCAAGCAGCTCATGCTCAACACCTACACCGGCCGCAAGCTCAACATGGCCTCAACCGGCAAAGCCTCGCGCGGCCTCGCAGGAGCTCCTGGCATCGGCGGAGGAAACTACTTCCTCGAACCCGGTACCCTGACCCCCGAGCAGATCATCGCGGATATCCCGCAGGGCCTCTACGTGCTCTCGACCATGGGCTTCGGCGTGAACCTCGTCAACGGTGACTATTCGCTAGGCGTCAGCGGCCTCTGGATCGACGGCGGCGAACTCGCCTACCCGGTCGAAGAGATCACCATCGCCGGCAACCTCAAAGACATGTTCCGCAATGTCACCGCTATCGGCAACGACCTCGAGTTCCGAGGCTCCGGAGCTGTCCCCACGGTGCGTATCGACGGCATGACGGTTGCAGGCAGCTAAAGACGCCGCGGAATGTCTCGCGCACCATGAATGATGCGATAGATACGCAGCTCCGGATTACGGCGAAAAAGAATCAGATACTGAAATACGGTGTGAGAAAGAAACCCGGAGCGCCGGATGTCCTCGCGGCGATACCCGATTGAGGGAAGGCTCGCGAGATCATCGAATGCCTTGTAGATGTCGGTCTCTACGCGATTGGCGACCGCCAGACTTGCCCCTTGGAGGAGATAGCGATAGATCGCTTCGAGGTCGCGTGCAGCAGCAGGCGCCAGGATGTATCTAGCCACGCCTGAGCTCGGCCTTTACGCGATCCATGTGCTCCCGTACCTGCTCCGGCGTATAAAACTCGCCACGAGCAAACTCGGCTTCTGCCTCATCCAGCAACGCTTCCAATTCATCCGCGGGCGGTAAGGCAAGCCGCCGATGTTCGAGCTCATAGAGCGCCGTCTCGATCACGTGCTCCGCCGAGTCGAAGTATCCCCGGTCAACCTTCTCCTGGATGCGGCTCTCGAGTTCCGGACTTAGCTGGATCGCCATGGCGAGAGTATACGTCCGAATGCCCCATCTTTCCGCAGCGCCTCCATCCCCGCTAACCGCGAAGCGGCTACCGGCGAAGCCGCTAACGCAACGCGCCAACGGCGTAGCCGCTTCCAACTACAATCCAACCTGTGAGCGCGGCCTTCCACTTCGAGCACAACGTCGCCTTCGACCCCGAAGATGCCGAGCGCATCCTGCGCCAGGTGCCTGCTGCCGCGGGCGTCTTCGCTCTCCGTGGCGCCGACGCCTCTGCTGAGCCTTACCTTACCCGTGCCGCAGACATCCGCCGCCGTCTCAAGCGCCTCCTCGCCCCGCCCGAGCTGAGCGCTGACTCCGGCCAACCCGTGCTGTCGAAACGCCTCAACCTCCGCAACAAGGTCCGCTTCATCGAGTGGACCCGCACCGGCTCCGAGTTCGAGTCCGTCCTCGTCCTATACTGCGCAACGCGCTCGACATTTGGTGCTGAGGCTGCTCGCAAACGCCTCCGCCTGCACGCGCCCTACTTCCTCCGCATCACCCAGACCAACGCCTACCCGCGCGTCTACGCGACCAACAAGCTCTCCAAGCGCAGCCTCGCCGAGTTCATCGGCCCCTACCCTTCACGTGCCGCCGCCGAGCGCCACTGCGACGCCGTCCTCGAGCTCTTCAAGCTCCGCCGCTGCTACGAGGACCTCGCGCCCTATCCCGACCATCCCGGCTGCGTCTACGGCGAGATGGGCAAGTGCCTCCGCCCCTGCCAGCAGGCCTGCACCGACGCCGACTATCGTGCCGAGGCCGATAAGGTCGCCGCCTTCTTCACCACGCGCGGCGAGTCCATGCTCACCCGGCTCGCCGCCGACCGCGACGCCGCCAGCGAGGCCATGGACTTCGAGCGAGCCGCCGCCCTCCACGCCCAGTACGAAAAGGCCCGCGCCGCTGCCAACCTCGCCGACGAAATCGTCCGCCCCGCCCCTGACCTCCGCGCCCTCATCGTCCAGAAGGCCGCGCCTGCCAATCTCGAACCGGCTGTCGACTCCCCGCAAAATGTGTCATCTCGACCGGAGGCCGCGCTCTTTGCGGACGCAGCGGAGAGACCTGCATCTCCGGCCGCACCTGCCTCGCAGGACAGCAGCCTCGACGCCGCGATCTTCCTCTTCGAACGCGGCCGCATCCTCGGCCCCGCTCGACTCTCCACCCTCGGCGTCCGCGCCGTCCGCGAACAAACCGCCGTGGGCAGCAGCCTCTTCGCGCAGCCCCTTATGCTCGCCGCCATCCCCCTCGACGAACCAGCTCCCGAGCCGTCCCAACCTGTGTCATCTCGACCGGAGGCGCAGCGAAGCGAAGCCGAAGTGGAGAGAGCTGCTTCTTCTATGGACTCAGGGTCGGATCTTGGGACCATCACAAATCCGGGTGCCCCAGAGCCTGCCCTGAGCTCGTCGAAGGGTCTCGATTCTGAGACGCGGGTTCCCGCACAACCCACACCGTTCCCGGCAGTCCCCCCTGAACCCTGGGCCCTGGGCGCTAAACCCTCGGCCCTCACCCTGTCCCCCGAAGACCGAGCCCGCGCCGTCCTCGCCGACCTCCACGCTCAGGCCGAGTCTGCCGGCGACCCCGAGATCTCCGAGCGCTGCGACTTCCTCTCCCTCTTCCGCCGCTGGTACTACCGCCCCGAAAGGCAGCGATCCGGCGAGCCCTTCCTGCCCAACGCAGCAGGGGAGTGGCCCATCCGCCGCATCCTCAACGCCGCCGCCCGCGCCGTCCTCGGCCCACCCGCCGAGCTCCCACCCGTCCAGCGAGAAGCCGCCAAAGAACTCACCAAAGACCTCAAGACCCGCACCCTCCACGAAGGCCGCGAAGGCGTAGAGCGCACTGTCCCCGTCCTGCCCAAGCGAAGCCGTCGAGGTAAAGCTGTCCTGCCATCTCAGGTTGTCGAGGAGTCCCAGTGAGTTTCACTACAAGTCGCATCGCTCGGTGGCGCGCCGAAGAAACACGGGGGAGCTTCCTCAAGACACTGGATCGTATCGAGTCCACAGGATTGGAGGTGTGGAGCGTTGGCGAATCCAGCTCACATCCAGACTCCTTCTCATACACCGTAGGTGTCTTTGACACCTGCGGTCAGCCCGAGCTTCTTTCCGTTGCGCTCGCCCCAAGTGGGGCGCTCAAAGCAATGAACCGCGCCGCAGAGCTCCTTCGCGAGGGCGCTGACCTCACCCATGGACCGATATCCGGCATCCTCGGCAACGTGGATGTGGTTTTTCGGCCGGTCGATCCAAAGTGGCTTCCGAACGTCATGCTTCGCACCAACTGGTATTACGGGGGCGAAGCTTTCCCAGTGCTCCAACTCATCTACCCAGACGCCGCGAATCGGTTTCCTTGGGATGACGATTTCGATTCAGACTACGCGCAGCCCCTATTGCAACCGGGGCAACCCGAAGGGGAGCTGGAACGGCGGTTCTGGTATAGCAACGAACCAAAGTCGGATCGCCACGGACTCTCGCCCGGATACCTCGCCGACTGGCCCTTTCCCGACGATCCCCACACGAACTCCTACCTCACGAAGACTGTCAACGATGGTGAAGAGCCCGTCACCTATGTCTCGCACGACGCCGACGACGGTGCCTGGCAGTTTCTCGGCGACAAGATGTCCGATGGCGGAGGCCCAGTGCTCTCCTGCCTCCATCACCCCATCGACAAAGACCCTACGTTGCGCCAACTGCACGACCTGCCCCACGGCTGGTACGCGATGCGCGACCATGTCGGCGCTCCCTGGAAGAGGTTCGAAAGTCCTGCCCAGGAAGACGAGCCTGATGCCGATGGGCAGCCGGACTGATAACCCTCATCCGCAATTTGTCCGCAAGGGATGCTCCATGGCTTGAGCCTTCCGGGGCCACCTCAAATCATCCCCGATGCGCAAACGCCGCCGATGGCCCCGCCTCAGCCTCATCGCCAGGGCCACCGATCTCCATTGCTGCGATCAGCCCATCGACCATCGTGAAGGTGTGCACCACCTCGCCGTCCCAAAGCACATCTTCTGCGAGGCTTTTCACGAGCTGGTGCACGCGCACAAGCACCTTGCCGTCATCTCCCTCACTCATGGCCGTCGGCGTCACATGCGGATCAAACTCGCTCCACTGCCGTGTCCAATAGGCGCGAATCTCATCCTTTCCGACGACCGTCCCACCCTCGGAAGCCTTCGGCCAGCTCACATCCTCTGTCATCAGGGTCAGTGCGCCGTCGATATCCCGCGCGTTGAACGCCGTGTATGCCTGCTCGATCACACTCTTCGTGTCTGCCATGGAACCCCCTCAGCGTCCTGGAACGCACGGCCCATTATCCCGCCCGTGCACATCCTTGCGGTTGAACGCCATGCATCCCCCCGCTGCTAAACTGAAGGCCTCATGATCGAGCTGGCCTTCTCCATCCTTGCTGCGGACTTCGCGCATCTCGCCGACGAAATTGCCACCGCCGAGCGCGGCGGCGGCACCATTGTCCACGTTGACGTGATGGACGGCCACTTCGTCCCCAACATCACCTTCGGGCCGCCCGTGGTCAAGGCCATCCGCCCGGTCACGAAGCTTCCCCTCGACTGCCACCTGATGATCGAGGATCCCGACGCCTTCATCCCCGACTTCGCCAAGGCCGGCGCCGACATGATCTCCGTGCAGATCGAGGCCTGCCGTCACCTCAATCGCACTCTGCAGCACATCACCGACAACGGCATGCTCGCGGGCGTTGTCCTCAACCCCGCCACGCCCATCGAGATGCTCGTCGAGGTGCTGCCCATGGTGCACCACGTCCTCGTCATGAGCGTGAACCCCGGCTTCGGCGGCCAGAAGTTCCTCCCGCGCTCGGTCGCCCGCATCGCGCACCTCGCCCGTCTGCGCACCGAGATGGGCCTCAACTATCGCATCGAGGTCGATGGCGGCGTCGCTGACGACACCGTGGCCAGCGTCGTTCAGGCCGGAGCCGACATGCTGGTCGCCGGATCCGCCATCTTCGAGCCCGGCAAGACCGAGGAGAACGCCAAGCGCTTTCTCGAGATCGCCCGCGCCGCCGATCCGGCGTCGCTCATCGCGTAGGGGCTCCGTTGCGTCCTGAGGGGACTGCAGCGTCCACCGCGTGAAGTACCCCGCCGCCGCCCTTCCATAGGTCCACCCGGAATCTCCGGCTGCCCAGCTGGAGATTCACCTGCGTGATCTGTCCGTTGCTACCCAGCAGAGTGTCGAAGGTGTTCACCGTCCCATCGGCAAGCTTTTGCGATCGTGGATAGCCGGTCTTCGAGTCGTATGCCATCTCCATCTGCGCCGCCTGCTTCTGCGTCGTGGCCTGCGCATTCGCCTGGAACCTCAGCAGGTGGCCGGCCTTGTCGTACGTGTACGCGTGCGTCTCGCCACTGGGAAAGAGCACGCTCTCCAGCTGGTCCGCAGCGTTATAGGTGTAGCTCACCTTGCGCCCCAGGTTATCGGTCGCTGAGACGATGTCTCTCTGGCCGTTGTACTTGAGCTCCAGCCATCTTCCATCCGACGCCTGCGCCCGCGCCAGCTCGCGATTCACCGCGTCCCGCTCCATGCGAATGCTGTGTCCGTTGCCGTCCTCCACGGCATCGAGATAGCACACCGTCGAGTCATCGCAGGGCAGATACCACTCCCGCTCGCCGTCATAACGCGCCAGCACAAAGCGGCTTCGCCCGCCGACCCAATCCATCCTTTGCTCATAGCCGGAGTCGTACTCATCCACCCAGTGGTTCCACTGCAGGATATTCAGCCAAGTCGGCAGCCGCTTCAGCCACACGGTGCTTTGCGCATCCACCACCTCGATCTGCCGCATCGCGTCGGAGGTCGCAAGGTACCGGTCGTAGTCGTTGTCTCCGCTCACGCCAAAGCCGTTCGTCTTCTGCCAGTCGCTTCGCATCGACCTCCCGAAGCGCAACGGGATCGGTCCCGGCTGGTAGAGGTCTACATGCCGAACCGACATCACCTGCTGTTCGAGGTTGACCTCGAAGGTCTCCACCGATTCGTCGGCCTCATCGGTGGGCAGGTCGCCACACTCGCGGACTTGCTCACCGGTGGCATCCACCGTCCCCGTCTTCGCCGAATACGAGACGTACACGCACGGTTCGCGAAAGAATTTTCCGCTGCCGCTCTCGACCGGATCGAGGTCCGAAGCGAAGATCTCCGTCGCGGGAATGTCCGGGTCGAAGTTCCAGTACAGCAGGCTGGTGCGATCGAAGTTCAGCGGCAGGTGCCAGTGCAACACGCCGATGTCCCGCAGCAGCGAGCGCTCCATCCGCATCCTGAGCTTGGCTACTTCCGTATTGTGCCGATCCAGGGCTCGTCGTGACCGCGAAGCGTCCAGCTCAGCCGTCGAGACGATCGCGTACCCGTCCTCCCGCCGTGCCGTGATGCTGAAGTTTCCGCGGGACACGATGTTGTAGACCGGAGCGTCGGTCACCCCAATCACGGTCGCATCCTTCTCTCCGGCGATCTCGGGCTTTGCCTGCCGGATGGAATCCATCAGGAGCTGCGCGCCGTACTGTCTGCGGCTGCCGTTCCATGCTCTCGTATCGAGTGGCATCGGCTCCGTCACCACCACCTCCAGCGCATACTTGTTACGCAGCTGCAGTGCGAACTCTTCCAGAGAGTACCGGCCTGACAGCCGTCCCAGAGGAACAAAATAGATCCGGCCTGTTCCGGACAGCGCCGACATCGGAGCAATCTCGCCTCTGTGGACCAGCAGCGACGACCGCGCCTCGGAGCCGATGTTGGCCAAATCACCAAGAAACCGGAGGACTCCCCAGATCAGCCCCGCCGTCAGTCCGAGGTACATGAGGACCGCTGCGGCGATCTGCACGCCGAGAATCTTCCAGAACGGCCGCCGTGGCCCTCGCGGGGAGAAGAACCCGCCCGGGTCGTCGCCCGGAGGGTTGCGGAACTGGTAGGTCGGCTGGGCGTCTGGAGCTCTGTAGGTGGCCACCGTATCTGTATCGCATCGCCGGCCTGCACGGGTTATCCCTCGAAGGTCGTAACCGCCTGCCGCCACAGTGCTTCCTGCCCAGGCTGCGGCACACCCGTTCATCGCGCCGCCCCAGGCCACCAAGTCGATCGCCAAGGCGCGTTGACAACGGCGGCTCCCGCCCGTCCCACATCTACGGGGCTCTGCGGCCCCCTCACTACGCCAACTTTGCCGCCCGGCAGGATGCGATCCCGGCCATCCGGCGGCTACAATGGACAGGTGTGTCTGCCTTTGCGGGCGGCGCTCCACGAGGTTCCGGAGTCTTCATGCGCTTTACGATGTCCAGTTTCTTCCCCAGCCGCAAGGCAGCCCAGCTTGCTGGTCTGGCCCTGGCTGTGGCCCTTGTCTCCCTGCCGCTGAAGGCTCAGGATGCTGCCGCGCCAGCTTCAACTTCGCAGCAGACCTCCGGCACCCCGGCCTCTGGCACGTCCTCATCCACTGCTGCGAAGGACGACCAGCCGGCGCCGAAGAAGCATAAGCCCATCTTCGCCCGCGTCCGCACGCCGGACGAACAGGCCAAGGTTGACCAGGACAAGGCCGAACAGGCGAAGGCGGCTAAGGCCAAGGCTGCAGAGGCCAAGGCCAACGCACCCAAGGTCGACAAGAAGGACCGCGTCACCCAGACCAAGGACACCCGCCGGGAGATCAAGAAAGAGTCCCGCGACAAGATTCTCGTCGGTAAGGACGCGTCCCTGCCCGACAAGCAGCTCTACGACAAAGCTCTCGCTCAGGAAAAGAGCGGCCACTTCGACGTAGCTCGCCTCGACCTCCAGACCCTGCTCAACACCTATCCTGACTCGCAGTACCTGATGCGCGCCAAGCTCGCCGTCGCCGACTGCTGGTACAAGGAAGGCGGCACAGCCTCCCTGACCCAGGCCGAGCAGGAGTACAACGACTTCATCACGTTCTTCCCGAACGTCCCCGAAGCCGCCGAAGCCCAGATGCGCATCGGCGACATCTACTTCAAGCAGATGGACGTTCCGGACCGCGATTACGCCAAGGCCAACAAGGCCGAAGCGGCGTACCGCACCATGCTCAAGCAGTACCCGGACTCGCCCAAGGAAGTTCGCGACGAGGCTACCCAGAAGCTGCGCGAGGTGCAGGAGATCCTCGCCACGCGTGAATCTGAGATCGCTGCCTTCTACGCTTCGCACGAGAACTGGGCCGCCACCATCGCCCGCTACGACACCGTCATCGACAGCTACCCTCTGTACAGCCACCTCGATGACGCCCTGATCGGCAAGGGCGATGCGTACGCCGCGCAGGCTCGGGCTGTCCGTAATACCCCTACCTGCGTTCCGAACGTCAAGCCAGTGGGCCCGTGCCTCTCCGAAGACATCAAGGCCCGACTCCTGCAGTATGACGATGGCCTTTCCGCCGATGCCTACCGCAAGGTCGTGCTCGAGCACGCTGCGGCGCCGCATGTCGAAGACGCCAAGGAGCGCCTCGCGTCGATGGGTCTGCCCATCCCGACGCCGACGGCGGAGCAGGTCGCCGCGAGCGACGCCCTTGAAGGCAGCCGTGCTCAGTACAACATCCGCCGTCGCCTCGAGCTCCTGATGATGCATCGCCCTGACACCGTCACGGCCGCGCAGATCGGTGCACCGCCGCTGGACGATCCACCGGCGACCACCGCTCCCAGCATCCTCAAGGAGATTCGTGAGGCCTATACCGCCGCACTGAATCCCAACGCGCCCAAGCCGGGCGCGGCTCCGAACGCTCCCGTCAGCGATGCTGCAGGGGATACCCCGGCGGCTCCCGCTGCACCTGTCTCGACGGCGGCACCTTCGCTCTTGGACGTCCCGGGCCCGGGCGGCAGCACCACCGATAGCACGGTCGCTCCGATGACTCCGGCCACGGAAGGTGGCGCCTCCGGAACGGGCGTTGGCGTTGAGGTTCTTTCGCCCAACGGCGGCAGCTCAGCTCCTGTGACGGCCAAGCCCGCCTTTGCTCCGGCAAGCGACCTGCCTTCAGCTACGGGCAAGGCCGATCCCAACTTCGGCCTCAAGACCGCGGCTCCAACCAACACCAGCGCGCTGCCGGATGTTGAGAAGCCTGCCGACGCTCCTGACCAGATCAACGAGGCTGCGGGCAAGCCGCAGGCTGCCCAGGCCGCGGATCAGTCGACCGATGCCAAGGGCAAGAAGAAGAAGACCAAGTCCCCCAAGGAAGACAAGGCCGACGAGTCTTCCAGCAAGGACAAGAAGAAGAAGGGGCTCGACAAGCTGAACCCGTTCTAAACTCAACACGGACTGGCGAAAGAGAAGGGGCGCTTTGCCGAAGGGCAGGGCGCTCCTTTTCGTTGGACAGGACACCACGAAGCGCGGAGAGCGCGCAGAGGCAGGAAATATGAAGAGCAAGCAGGAAGACACCCCCCGCGGCGACAGGCTGCAGAAGATCCTGGCACAAGCCGGTATCGCCAGCCGTCGCGCCGCCGAGCAGTACATTCTCGAGGGCCGCGTTCAGGTCAACGGCCAGACCGTCACCGAACTTGGCACCCGTGCCGACCTCGAGCACGACCATGTCCGCGTCGACGGCAGGCTGCTGCATGGCCGCCAGGCCGTGCGCTACTTCATGCTCAACAAGCCGCGCGGCTATGTGACCACGAACGAAGATCCCGAAGGCCGCAAGACCGTTCTGGACCTCATCAGCCAGGACTCGCAGAAGAAGGTTACCGGCGAGCACAAGCGCATGCCGCGTCTCTTTCCGGTCGGCCGCCTCGACTATCTCTCCGAAGGCCTGCTGATCCTCACGAATGATGGCGACCTCGCCAACAAGCTCTCCAAGGCCTCGGCCGGCGTGGAGAAGACCTACCTCGTCAAGGTCGCAGGCATCCCCACAGAGGAGTCGCTCGATATCCTTCGCCGCGGCGTTCTTATCGATCGTGGTCGCATCACGCCCGACAACGCCAAGGGCAAGCGCGTCAAGGTCATGACCCAACCCGCCAAGGTCGAGCGCGTCCGGGGCGGCGACAACCCCTGGTTCGAGGTCACCCTCACCGAGGGCCGCAACCGCCAGCTCCGCAAGATGTTCGAAGAGGTCGGCCATCACGTCGAAAAGATCCGGCGCATCGGATACGGAGCCCTCGTTCTGGATGTTCCGCCGGGAGCCTTCCGCGAGCTCACCATGGGTGAGGTGATGGCCCTGGGCCGCGCCGCCGCCGGCAAGAAGGTCGAGCGCAAGAAGGTGATGCCCGAAGCCGCACAGCTCAAGAAGCCTGTCGCGCCAAAGCGAAAGCGGCCCACCAGCAATCGTCCCGGACCGAAGCCGCCTACTCGCCGCAGCCGCGGCTAGTGGGAAAGCACAGAGGTTTCTCGCGCCTCCGCACAACCGCAGGAGCCTGCGTGGCCTCTTACTGACAGGTCAGCTTTCCTGCCGGGACGACGCATATCATTCAGAGGCCGGGGCACAAGCGCAGCTGGCCCGCTGCGGTGTCCAAATTGGACCTGTTGCGCAGGCCCAGCACCCAGTACAGAACAGCGTTCCAGGAATCACGAAAGGTTGGTACGAACGATGAGTTTCTTCAAGTTGGCTGCTCTCACAACGGCAGCATTGGCTCTGACGGTAGCTGCTCCCAGGGCCTCCGAGGCTCAGGTGACCTTCGGCGTGAACATTGGCGCTCCGCCTGTCTGCTCGTACGGCTATTACGGCTACGCGCCCTATCGCTGCGCTCCGTACGGCTACTATGGCCCGGAGTGGTTCTCGAACGGCGTCTTCATCGGCGCAGGTCGCTGGTACCACGGCGGAGATCACTTCCACGGCCACATCAACCACGCCTATGACCCCCACTACGGCTATCGTGGCCCCTTCCCGGAGCGCGGCGGGGCCTATCGCGAGCCCGATGATCACTGGAACAACTTCCACGCCAGCCACTACTACGACGGCCACGCCGAGCATGTCGATCACGACTATCATGGCGGCGGTCACCCCCGCTAAGCTGATCCACGTCTCAGCAACACAGAACCAGCAGGCGGCACCTCTCTGACGAGGGAGTGGCCCCGGCGAGCAATGCTCGCCGGGGCCATTTCGTTCTCCGGATCGAACACATTCCCGCCAGGCGAACAAACCACGAACAGCGCTACAATCGCACATGGCTTCGCCAGAGGGACTGCTCGACAACAGAGTGCTGCTCGAAGGCATCTGCGTGGACGACCCCGCGCAGGCTCTCGCCTGGGCGCACCCTGTCGTTGCCGAGTGGTTCCTCGCCAGGTTCGGCTCCGCCACTGAGCCCCAGATCGCGGGCTGGCCCGCCATCCTCCGCGGCGATCCCACGCTGATTTCCGCGCCTACTGGCTCCGGCAAGACCCTCGCCGCGTTTCTCGTGGCCATCGACCGCCTCCTGCGCGCAGCGCTCTCGGGCAGCCTCGCTCCCTGGACCCACATCCTCTACGTCTCGCCCCTCAAGGCGCTCTCCAACGACGTTCAGAAGAACCTCGACGGCCCCTTGCGCGAGATCCGCGAACTGGCACTCCAGCGCGGCTTTCTTTGCCCGGAGATTCGCACCGGCGTCCGGACTGGCGACACCCCACAGAAAGATCGTGCGGCCATGCTGCGCCACCCGCCGCACATCCTCGTCACCACGCCTGAGTCGCTCTACATGCTGCTCACGGCCGAGAAGCCCCGCAAGAACCTCGCCCGCGTGGACACCATCATCGTCGACGAAGTCCACGCCGTCGCCGATGACAAACGCGGCTCCCACCTCGCCCTCACCCTCGAACGCCTCGATGCCCTCGTCCGTGGCGAAAACCGTCTCTCCCCCGGCGCGATGCTCACCGGCATGGCCCGCGCCCCACAACGCATCGGCCTCTCTGCCACGCAGAATCCCATCCAGCTCGTGGCCAACTTCCTCTTCGGGAGCAGCAGCGGGCTTCAGCCCGCGGAAGCGCACACCCGCACTGAAGGGGCTTCAGCCCCGGAGGAGTTGTGCGCCACAGCGCCCTCTGAGCCCTGGGCCCTGAACCCTGGCCCCTGGGCCCTGAACCCTGGCCCCTCCCCCCAGATCATCCAGGTCGGCCAACGCCGCACCCTCGACCTCGCCATCGAAATCCCCTCCGACGAGCTCTCGTCCGTAGCCTCCACCGCCATGTGGACTGAGCTCTACGACAAGCTCGCGGCTTACACCACGGGCCATCGCTCCACGCTGGTCTTCGTCAACACCCGCCGCCTCGTCGAGAAGATCAGTTTTGAGCTCACCGAACGCCTCGGCGAAGACGCCGTCGGCGCGCACCACGGCTCGCTCTCCCGCGCCATGCGCCTCGATGCCGAGCAGCGCCTCAAGGCCGGTGAGATCAAGATCCTCATCGCCACCGCTTCGCTCGAGCTCGGCATCGACATCGGCTCCGTCGATCTCGTCTGCCAGATCCAGACCACGCGCAACGTCGCCGGAGCCATGCAGCGCGTCGGCCGCGCGGGCCACTGGCGCGGAGCCATCCCCAAGGGCCGCTTCTTCGCCCTCACCCGCGACGACCTCATGGAGCAGGCCGCGCTTCTGCGCAAGATGACCGCCGGCGAGCTCGACCTCCTCGAAGTCCCCGAAGCTCCCATCGACGTCCTCATGCAGCAGATCGTCGCCGCCTGCGGTGCGGAGCCGTGGGAGGAAGATGCGCTCTACGCTCTGGTCACCCGCGCGTGGCCCTATCGCAACCTCACCCGCACCGAGTTCGACGAGGTCGTGCGTCTGCTCCACTCCGGCATCGAGAGCACGCGTGGCCGTTATGGCGCGCTGTTGCTGCACGATGGCGTAAACGGCCGCCTGCAGGCTCGACGCGGCGCGCGGTCCATCGCCATCACCAACGGCGGCGCCATCCCCGACACGGCCAACTACGCTGTGATGCTGCAGCCCGAGAACGTCCAGATCGCCACCCTCGACGAGCACTTCGCCGTCGATTCCTCTCCTGGCGATGTCGTGCTGCTGGGCAACACCAGCTGGCGCATCCAGCGCGTCGACCCGGCAGGCAAGGTGCTCGTCGAAGACGCCCACGGCGCTCCACCCACCATCCCTTTCTGGGAAGGCGAAGCCCCGCAGCGCACCTCCGTCCTCAGCGACGGCGTCAGTGATCTCCGTCATGAGATCGACGTCCGCACCCGCAACCTGAAGCCGAACGATCTGGGTGCCCCATATCTCGAAGAGATGTGGGAAGGACCTACCCCTGAGGTGTCATCTCGACCGGAGGCCGCGCCCTTTGCGGCCGCAGCGAAGAGACCTGCATCTCAACCCCAACACCCAACGACCAACACCCAACAACCCAAACAATCCCCTCACCACCAGCTCCTCTCCACCATCGCCTGGCTCCGCGAGACCTGCTTCCTCTCCGACTCCGGCGCACGCCAGCTCATCGCCTACATCGTCACCGGCCGCGCCGTGCTCGGCGCCGTTCCCACAAAAACCACCATCATCGCCGAGCGCTTCTTCGACGAAGGCGGCGGCCAGCAGCTCATCCTGCACGCTCCCTTCGGCGGCCGCCTCAACAAGGCCTGGGGCCTCGCTCTGCGCAAGCGCTTCTGCCGCGGCTTCAACTTCGAGCTTCAGGCCGCTGCCACCGACAACGGCATCAACATCTCCCTCGCCGAGCAGCACAGCTTCCCGCTCTCCGACGTCTTCCGCTTCCTCTCGGTGCACACCGCGCGCGAGCTGCTCGAGCAGGCCTGCATCCCCAACCCGCTCTTCAAGAACCGCTGGCGCTGGGCCGCCGGGCGCTCGCTCCAGCTGCTCCGTATGCAGAAAGGCAAGCGCGTCGCGCCTCAGATTCAACGAACGAGATCCGATGACCTGCTGGCGAGCGTCTTCCCCCACGCCTCCGCCTGCCCGGAGACGATGACCGGCGACATCGTCATCCCCAACCACCCGCTCGTCCGCGAGGTGATGAAGGACACCCTCACCGAGGCCATGGACATCGAAGGCCTCGAAGAACTCCTCGCCGGCATCGAGTCCGGCGCCATCCAATGCCTCGCCGTCGACACGCCCGTGCCCTCGCTCTTCGCGCATGAGCTCATCAACGCCATGCCCTACGCCTACCTCGACGAAGCCGGCCTGGAAGAACGCCGCGCCCGCAACGTGACCACCCGGCGCACCCTGCCCGACAACATCGCCGATGGCGAAGGCCTTCTCGATCCGGCAGCCATTGAAAAGATTCGCGAGGAACTCTTCCCCGACATCCGCGACGAACACGAGCTGCATGACCTCCTGCTGCAGCTCGTCGCCCTTCCCACAAACTTCATCGGTCTCGACCCCACAACAAATGTGTCATCGCAATCGGACTCTTCCGCAAATGTGTCATCTCGACCGGAGCACAGCGCAGCGGAGAGACCTGCTTCTCCACCGGCGACTGCAACGACTCCGCACGCTGGCCCCTGGGCCCTAAACTCTGGACCCTCATCCCACCGCGCCCGTCACTGGCCCACCCTCTTCGACCGCCTCGCCCAACAAGGCCGAGCCCTCGCCCTCCCCGTTGGCGATCGCCACTTCTGGATCGCCGCCGAGCGCCTCGAAGACGCGAAGCTCCTCTGGCCCGAGCTTGCTGCCCTCGACCTGCCAGCACCCCGAGCAGCCGCACGCGACTTCGTCCTCGCCGGCACTGAGTACCGAGAGCCCCAGTCCTTCGCTCCGCGCGACACTGCGGCCCTCGCCCTCACGCAGGGCTGGTTGCAGATCCTCGGCCCGCTCACGCCTGCCGGGCTGGGCGCGCTGCTCCAGCTCGACCCCGCGACGCTCTTCCAGTCCGCCCTCGCCATGGAGATCCAGGGCCTCGCCATGCGTGGCGTCTTCGAGTGCCCCAAGCCGAGCGAAGCTGACCCGTATTCCATCGAATGGTGCGAGCGCCGCATCCTCCAGCGCATTCATCGCCTCACCCTCGGCACCCTCCGCAAGGCCATTGAGCCCGTTGCCCCCGCCGTATTCATGGACTGGCTCGGCACCTGGCAGCACGTCACGCCCGAGTCCCAACTCAGCGGGGAAGAAGGCGTCCTCGCGGCGATCGAACAGCTCGAAGGCTTCGAAGCTCCGGCCGTTGAATGGGAGCGCACCCTGCTCCCTTCGCGCGTCGCCCACTACGACCCCACCTGGCTCGATAACCTCTGCCTCGCCGGCATCGTAGGTTGGGGCCGGATCTCTCCGCACCCCGCGTGGAACGATTCGGGTGCCCCGGGTCCCTCGCCTTTGGGAACCCGGGATGAGAGAGCCCAACCCGCCTCCGCATCACAAGGGCCACGTAGAGTCATCCCCACCTCCGCTGCGCCCATCACCTTCTTCCTCCGCGAGTCCGCCGACTGGCTGCATCACGCCCTCGCCGAGAAGTGCATCGATGAGCCCATCCTCGCGCAGTCGCTTTCGCCACAGGCCCAGGCCATCCGCGCGCTCCTTCACGACAGGGGCGCGGCCTTCACCGCCGACCTCCAGCGCCAGTCCGGCCTCACAAAGCTCGAGACCACCACCGCCCTTTGGGAGCTCGCGACGGCAGGTCTCGCCTCCGCCGACGGCTTCGACCAGCTCCGGGCCATGATGGACCCCCGCCGCAAGTCCGCCTCCATCGCGCAAACGCCGGCCACCAGCCTCCGCAAACGAGCCTTCGCCCGCACCACCGCCGGCCGCTGGTCCCTCCTGGCAAATGTGTCATCTCGACCGGAGGACGCGCACTTCGCGGCCGGAGCGGAGAGACCTGCAGCTCCGGGTGCCCCACGTCTCGCTTCTGAGACGTGGGCTTCGCAGGACGTTCGCGCACGCGCTATCGCCCACGCCAAGTCCCGCGATGCCGCCCTCGACGCCCACGCCCGCATTCTGCTCACGCGCTACGGCGTTCTCTTCCGCGATCTCCTTGCGCGCGAGTCAAACGCCCCCAAGTGGCGCGATCTCGTCCCTATCCTCCGGCGCCTCGAGGCCCGCGGCGAGATTCGCGGCGGCCGCTTTGTCTCCGGTCCCTTCGGTGAGCAGTATGCCCTCAAGGAGGCCGTCGACTCCCTCCGCGCAGCTCGGAAACAGAGCTCCGCCCGTTCTGCTGGTGCCGAGCCCCGGATCCTCTCCGTCGCCGCCGCCGACCCCCTCAACCTCGCCGGCATCCTCGTTCCCGGCGAGCGCGTTGCAGCCATTCCCGGACGAGCGGTCCGCTTCATCGACGGTGCCGTCTTCGAAGACGAATCCGCGCAGCCGGTCGCGGCTAGACTTCCGCCAAAGAAGGCTCGCACCCGCTCCATGGCCGACCTGCTTCGTTCTGAAGCCAACACCGCGCAGCCTGTTGCCGCGAGCTACGACTCGTTACGATTGTTCTCGTGAGCCTTTCCGAGCCGCCGCCATCCTCAGAGCGCAGCAATCCCGCCCCGGCCGACGCCGACGAGGACTTCTACACTGAAGACGGCTTTGTCGTCTTTACCGCGAGCTTCCTGCTTCGCCGTGGCTACTGCTGTGGCAATGGCTGCCGTCACTGTCCCTATTCTGAAGAAGAGGGATCGGCGTCTGCTGGCTGACTTCGGTTCGCGCCTTCAGCCGGATCAGCGCGATCACCATGCGTTTGGCCGCATCCATGTAGGCGCTGCCGCAGCCAAGTACGGTCTCGTGGTTCAGGCGTTCGCCGGCGTCGGCGCGGCGCACCACTTCAGCTGCAGCTTCATGGAAGTGGGCGTGGTCAGCAGTCAGTGCAGCATACTCCGGCAGGTCATGCCACTCCATGCCTTCCTCATGCAGCCATAGGCCCAGTTCGCACTGGTCGTCGCGCTCTACCGTGGCTGCGTCCAGGCTGCCATTCGGCTGCGAAAGGTATCCCGACAGCTTCGCCTTCCATTCCGAATGCGAGGTGACGGCTGATCGAAAGTCCATGGGATACCCCGCTGGCCAGACCGCATCGCGGCTGCACAGCGAGATATCGGCGCTTCAACTCCGGCTGTTCGATCCTGACCGCGTGAATCGGCCTAGTTTGACTCCGGCTGCGGTCGCGCAGCCGCGGGGCTGCCCAGCGCCGGCAGGCTTCCTGCTGCCGCCACGCGTCGCTTGCGCAGCTCATCCGCGTTGGCCAGCATCAACTTCACCTCAGGGTCGTTGAGATACGGTCGCAGGGCATCGTCGTCCGCCATCTCGGAGCGCACGTCGTAGCCGCCTTCGCTGGCCTTCGCGAGCCATTCGCGCGCCAGGGCCGGCCGCTTCGACCGCGCGTAAAGCCTCGCCAGCTCGAAGCAGAACTGCGGATAGTTCCGCGATCCCACCACGTGCGCGGTGATGCCACCCGCCTCGCGTGCACGCATGATCGTCGGATCCAGCTTCAGCGCCGCCGCGAGCTGCGTCTGCGCGCCCTCCATGTCCTTCTTCTCGAAGTAGGCCATGGCGAGGTTCGCGTGATACACCCCGGACCGCCGGTCGTAGTGGATCGCCTTCCTGTAATCTTCGATCGCCGAGCCGTAATGGCTCTGTGTGAACTCCGCCACCGCGAGGTTGTTCCATGCCTGCGAGTTCTTCTTGTTCACACGGACCACGCGCAGGAACAGCTCCCTCGCAAGCTCATTCTGCCGCAGCTCCAGGCGCACAATGCCCATCTTGTTCAGCAGGTGCGTTACCTCGCCGCCACGTTGCACCGCAAACTCGTAGTAGTCCAGCGAGTCTTCCGGGAAGCGCCGGGCTCGCAACACATCCCCGGCGAGTTCCAGCTGTGCGGCGCTCGCGGTCTTCGGATCAGGGAGATGTGGTGCGATCGAGTCCCACTCCGGGCCGCTATGCAGGCTGGCGCGTTCTTCGGGAGACGTCGAAGCTGCAGGTTTCTGCGCTGCAGCGACGGTCGCCGTAAGCGCGACCACAACGAGCATCGAAAGGCCAAACGTTGTTGAGAGCCAGCGAAGTGGGCGCATGGAAGGGCCCCTCCTTGTCGGTGGCCCAACATCATGCGCCGCGCCCGATAGCGCGTCAAGCCTTCTCTCGACCTGGCCTTCCGGACTTACGCCGCAGAGGTGCTCCGGGTCCCGATTCTGGGAGCAGGGATGAGCCGGTCACGGCTCATCCTCAGCCTGCGAAACTCATCAATGCGCGGTAGGAGCAGGCGCCGGACTCGCCGCAGCCTGCGCCGCTGCTGCGGCCGGCTGGATGCGCACCGCCATCCTTGGAAACGTGAAGCTTCCGCCCGCATCGTCGATCACGTTCACCTGGCAGATGTACGTCCCCGGCTTCAGCGGCGCCAGCGGCACATCGAACTGGAACGCCACCGCACCGCGCGTCGGCACGTTCACCACGTCGGCGGTCACAAGCGGCGTCTCGTACACCTTCACGCCGCCGCTCAGGAACTCGATGCTGGTCAGCACATGCACCGGCCCTGCATCGCGCCGCACGATCCCCGGCGTCGGAGCAGGCGCAGGAGCATCCTTCGCGCGCGCCGGGTCATACACCTCGTACAGCAAGTACAGGTGCTGGTCCTGCCGGAAGACGTGCGCCACGTTGGGCACCCAGTTCAGGCCATCGCGCACCAGCAGGTTGCTGCCGCTGTTCTTGCTGGTGTCCGGCACGCGCTGGCTGGCCAGCACAATCGAGCTCGTCTTGATCGGCAGCTTCTTGATGTCCGGCACCTGCAGGTCCGTCTCGAAGCTTCCCATCGCTCCGGTCTGGTTCTCGCGCACCACGAACTTCAGGTGGTAGCGTCCCGGCGCCAGCGTAAACGCCGTACCGTACTGGATATTCTTGCGCTCCACGTGCTGCGAGGCATCGAGCGAAAGCTTCACCGTATCGCGCACATTGCCCACGGTCACGCCCTGCGCGTTCTGCACCCGGCCCATCACGTCGATGGATGCCTTGCTCATGTCCTTCACGGTCGTGAAGGGAATCTGCGAGCCCGGGATCACCAGCGATACCGGAACGTAGAACAGCGTCTCGTTCTGCCGGAAGTACAGCGCCTGGAGATACAGCGCCACGTCGGTTGCGGGAAGGTCGCTGCGCATCTGCTCGGTCAGCGCCATCTCGCGGTCTTCGGTCTTCTGGTGCTGGAAGTCCGCGGGGGCGTAGTAGCCGGGGCGGAACTCGAGCTTCACGTCCGGCCGGTTCACCTTCACCGTCAGGTGGCGATAGCCGCCATCGCGCGCCTTGTTCGTCGAGTGGAAGCCGAGGATGTAGTACGCCTCGGTGTCATGCTGGATCTGCTGAAAGGCCGGCGCAAAGTCGTTGTCGTCGAAGAATGCCTTGCCGCCTGTATCGCGCGCCAGCGTATCCAGCGTCTCCTGCGAGCTGTAGTTCGAGGCCAGCTGCGCAGTCATCGACGATCCCGAGTACGCACTCGTCCCACGCACCGAGCCCGAGTTGCCCGCACCGCCCGGAGGCAGCGCCTGCAGTCCGCGCGTGTCCACCGCATAGATCGCCATGTTCGCCTTCGCGGCCTCGTTCGTGGCCGCGCGCAGGCTCGCCTGGTTCTCGACGCCCTGGCGCGTCAGCCCGCCCGAGAAGTACAGCATCGACTTGCGCTGGTCCACATGCTCCAGCGACTTCGAGATCGCCTGGATCGCCAGCAGCTCGCGGTCCGTGTTCAGCGAGTTGTACTCCGAATCGTCCGCTGCAAACGCCGTCGCGTCGTCGCCGGTGCCGTCCGTCGAACCCGTGCCGCCGTTCGCAAAGCCCGTCTCGTCGTCGCCGTTATAGCGCTTGATCCCCCGCAGCAACGCAGCCTTGTCGCTGGTGAAGTCCTGGTCCATCGTCAGGCCTGTGGACATGCTCACCAGAGCCACCAAGTCCGCCGGGGCCATCTGCTTATTCACGTAATCGGTAGCGGCATCGACAGCCCGGTCGATGTCCTCGTCCTGCATCGAGCTCAGGTCGAAGAACAGCACGATCAGCCGGTGATCGTGCAGAGCCTTCGGGTCGGCCGCAAAGTTCTTCTCGAGCAGGTCCGCCACGCTGGCCTTGCCCACCACTGTGGACTTCTCCGCCAGCTGCGCCGCCTGGTCCACGTTCTGGTAGTCGAAGCTCACGATCTTCTGCGGCGTCTTGTCTTCGATGATCGTGAAGTCCGAGGCCTTCAGCCCCGTCACGGGCAGCCCCGACTTCTTGTCCCGCACCACCACGTTGGTCAGCACGATGTCCGCGTTCACGCTCAGCGTGAAGCCCTTCGCGCCCTGCCGCGCTGCGTTCCTGTCGTACTGCGCCTGCGCGTCGGCCGGCGCAGGCACCTGCTGCGGCGCTGCCGTCTGTGCTGTCAGCGCCCACGGCTGCAACGACGCCACCAGCGTCAACCCCACCACCGCCATGCTTCGCATCGAGGCTACCGTCATCGTGATCGCGCCACCATTCGCTCCCAACACCCAACACCCAACACCCAACAACGAAGAACGAAGAACTGACAACTGACAACTTGCAACGTCCTTAGAACCGATACCGCATCTGGTATGTGATCGACCGCATCCCCGCAGCGCTCGTCACCTGACCATAGTTGTTCGAGTTCAACGACGTGCTGATCCCGCTGTACTGCACCGTGTTGAACGGATTGCTCACCGTCAGCCTCGACTCCAGCGACCGCGTGCTGCCCAGCGTGAACGTCCTCGACAGCGACGAGTTCAGAGTCAGCGTCCCCGGGCCTTCAATCGAACCCGGGGATGCCGTGCCGTACACCGTCAGCCCGTTCACCAGCGGGGCCGTGAAGGCCGCCGTGTTGAACCACTGCTTCACCGTGCCCGCGCCCTTGGTCGATTGCCCCTGCACCCGGTTCGGCCGCTGGATGTACACGTTGCCGCTCAGCGCCGTCACCGAGCTCTGCGCATACTGCGGCGTGTAGTAGGTCCCGCTCGCAAACACAAAGCTTCCGCTCAGGTTCCACCCATCCAGGATGTACGCCACCTTGCCGCCCTTGTTGAAGAACGCGCGGTTCGGTCCGAACGGCAGCTCCAGCACATAGTTGCCCGACAGGTTATGCCGCTGGTCGAAGCTCGAGTTGCCTTCCTCCGCTGCCAGGTTGAAGAGGTTCTGCACCGGCGCGCCCACCGCTCCGCCCACGCCGCTCGCATTGTCGATCGCGTGCATGTATGTGTACGTCGCTCCCAGCGCGATCCCCTTCTGCATCCGCTTCTGCGCGCTCACCACCAGCTGGTTGGAGTGCGCCCACGCTGCCGACTCTTCATAGTCGAACGGAGCGAACGCCGGCAGCAGGTTGCCGCTCGCGGCCACGCTCGTCGGCACACCATTGGGCGAACCCACCACATCCAGGTTGGAGGCCTTCGTGCCGTTGTAGCCCACGTTCAGCACGATTCCCATCCCCACAGTCTTCTGCAGGTTCAGGTTGTACAGCTGCACCATGCCCAGCCGGTAGTTCTTGTCCACCGCCCAGTTGTTCTCGATCACCGTGCTCGTCGTCGGGAAGCCGTTGGCCAGCGTGATGTTCGGTGAGTTGCTCAGCGTGTTGGTCTGCGTCACCGCGAACGGCGGCTGTCCGCTCAGCTTCTGCGCAAACACCGCATACTGCCCGGTGTTGTAGTTGATGCCGTAGCCCCCGCGCAGCACGGCCTGCTTGGTCAGCCCCTTATTGGGAAGCCGGTACGCGACGCCAATGCGCGGCGCATACATCGTACGGTCCGGGTTCACCAGGCTCGAGGGATACTTGCCGCCATAGGTGCCATTCGCTCCCGGCAGCACCACATCGAAGTTCTTGAGTCCCGCATCGTGGTCCAGGTTCACCAGCCGGTTGTTCTTCTCCGTGTACGGCCCGAAGTACTCATACCGCACCGCCGCATTCACCGTGATGTGCGAGCTCAACCGCCAGTCGTCCATCACGTACCAGTCGTAGACGTTCTCGCGCAGGTAGGTCTTGTAGAGGTTCGCCTGGATCGATGTCGTCTGCGGCGATCCCAGCAGGAAGTCCGCGAACGCATCGCCGCTGCCGCCCGCCTCACCGGCCGAGCCCGCGCTGCGGTCGGCTGCGCTCGCCGTTGCATAGCCCGTAAAGCTGAAGCTGCCCAGCGGAGTGTTGCCGCCCGCCGTGTCCGCGTGCACCCGCCGCACGTCCAGCCCGAAGCGGAAGTTGTGCTTCGCATGCCGCCACGCGACGAAGTCGGAGAACGCAATCGTCTGTTGAATGCTCTGTGTCGGCGTCGTGTTCGAAAGCCCCGTAAAGCCCGAGAGCCCGATCGACGGCAGGCCGTTGTAGAACCGTGGATTCGCAAACCCCGAAGCATTGTTCGGCACCGTGATGCCCGCCGTCGCGCTCGGATTGTTCGCCGTGTTCGTAAAGTAGTTGTGCGTCTCCGACGACAGCCGGTTCCAGTTCACGCTCGCGTTGTTGGAGAGCCTGCCATAGCTGATCGTGTAGCCCACGTTCAGCCCGTTGCCATCGCTCGAAGTCGCTCCGCCAAGCGGCACAAAGATCTGCCGCACATCGTTGGCTGAGTGCGAGTAGTTGTAGGCGACGTTGATGTTCTGCCGCAGCGTCGGCTTCTGGTTCTGCTGCCCGTTGCGGCCATTGCCACCACCGCCATTGCCGCGGCCTCCACCACCGCCACCAAAGCGCCCGAACGGCGTATTCGTCGCCTGTCCCAGCGTCCGCACATACCGCGTGTTGATCGCGATGCTGTTCGTCGCCTGGTTGGTCACCGTCTGGTAGTTCTGGCCCACGGAGTTCGGCGCAATGTTGGGCAGCGGATAGTAGTTCAGCAGCGCCACCGCCTGCGGAGAGAGCGTGAGTCCCGCGCCGGCGTTCGCTCCGCACAGCGCCACCAGGCAGTTGTTCGGGATCGTCGTTGCGCCGTTTGTCGTCGGGTTATACAGCGTCACCGGCTGCGCGGAGCTTCCACCCCGCAGCGTCGAGGCAGAGAAGTCGCCCGCACGCTCCGCCGCCGTCGGCACAATCCCGTTGAAGACCTCCGGCGTCAGGTTCTTCTTGCCGGAGATGTTCAGGAACATGAACTGCTTCGTGTTCGGCTTCGTCAGCCCCGGGATATACGGCGAGGCTGCCAGCGTCACGTTGAAGTTGTTCTGGAACCCCGGCGGCTTCGGCACCGAGGTCTGCGTCGGCGACCACGCCGACGAGTTCAGCGCAGAGTCCGCGCCCTGGTACTGCAAGCTGCCGTGTGGCTGCGCCGGGTTGAAGTTGCGGAAGTTGCCAAACCCGCCACCACCTCCGCCGCCACGTCCACCGCGTCCTCCACCCCCGCCGGGACCACCGCCACCCGGGCCGCCAAAGCCTCCGCCGCCCATCATGCCGCCCATCACTCCGGCGACGATCTGGTTCGCATCCACACCCGGAGGCAGCATTCCGTTTTGGCGAGCGTTATCCATCGCGTTCTGAATGCGGTCGCGCATATCGTCTTCGCTTACTCCGGCCAGTGCGTTGGTCTGTCCCGCCTGCCCGTTCACCGCGATCGCATCGTCCGCTGCCGCGGCTCCCGGCCCGGTCACGCTGTCCGAAAGCCCCGACAGGGACGGCAGCGCTGCTCCCGCATTGCCTGCTCCCGAGCTCGCGTCCGTCACATCCGTATCGCCCTGCGCCAGCGCCAGAGACTGCGTTCCGTTGCCCGTGCGCGCCGTGGCGCGTGTCTGCGCTGCTTCGGCCGCCGCAGCCCGGCTCGCCAGCTCCAGCCCAAAGTCCGTCGCCTTGGCCGCAATCACGATGCCCTGCGTCGCCGCCTGCGCCTCCACGCCGGTCAGCACTACCTCCTGCGTGGGCGTGGTGAAGCCGGTCAGCTCAGCCTTCACCACGTAGCGGCCGTTGCGCGGAATCTTCATCTCGTAGTTGCCGTCCACGTCCGTCGCCGAGGTGTACTTGCGCCCGGTGAGCGTGTTCGTCGCCGTCACGCTCACGCCCGGCAGCGGAATGCCGCCCGGCCTGCCCGTCGTCCCCGCCACTACCTTGCCGCGGATCGTGCCGCCCTGCGCGGGGGCGGGGGACTGCGCTGCCGCCGGATTCTGCGCCGCCGCGGCAGGAGCTTGTGCCGCTGCCGCTGCCTGCGGCGCTGCCGGGACCACCTGCGCGCAGGCTGCGGCTCCGGCCGCAAGGGCCAGCGCTCCGGCGCGAACGAGTTTGTGCGTACTTGGCAAGAACACCTCTCCCGTACCAGCCCTCAGGCCAGTGGTTGGAGCCAGAAATCTCTTCGTCAATGCGCTTGAATCCACCAGCCGGTCCGAATAGCCCTCAGCCGTCCGTTACATCCCGGGAGGCGGTGGAGCACTCCCCGCCCCAGCCCCGGCAGGAGCGCCCTCGGCCCCGTTCCGACGCCGTCCTCCGCCCTGGCCCGGAGTCATCACCACCAGCTGCTTGGGCACAAACGTTCCGCTCTTCAACTCACCCTGACCCGCCACCTGGTCGCCCACCTTCACATCCGCCAGCGTGATGCTCTCGCCTGCGTCCGCCGGCGCAGCGCCCTGCGCGCCGCTGGGCTGCATGCCGCCCGCGTTTATCCCGCCGGCGCCGCCGCGTCCCGGGCGTCCCCGCCGAAAGCTCGTCGACTCATCCAGCCCGATCGTTTGCGACACCTTGTCCGGCCGCTCCACCGTCAGCTTCGCGTTGTCCAGGTCGATCGCCGTCACCCGGCCCGTGATGTAGGTCTTGCCCAGGTTCTCCTTCAACGCCTTTACGGTGGCCGCGTCCACCACCATCACCAGCGCCGCATGCAGCGCCTTGTTGGGAGCGTCGAGGTTGCCCATCGCGGTCACACCGTCGCCCGGCTTCAGGTCGCCCACCTTGGCCTCGGTCATCATGGTTCCTCGGCCGGCGCCATCGGCCGCGCCTGCCGGCCGGGCGCTCTCGCCGCCACCCTGACGGCCCATCCCCATCCGGCCTCCACCCTTCATCACGCGGGTGTTGTCCGTCGTCACGATCGTCAAGGTGCTGCCGTCCTCGGTCTTCACCGTGATGTTCGCCCCGGAGACCGACACCACCTCGCCCGCAGCGCGCTGCATGCCGGCATACGGTCCGCCCTGCCCGCCGCCATACCGGCGCCCGCCTCCGGCGGCGGCATCTTGTCCCGCATCCTGCGCGCGGCAGGGAAGTGCAACGGCCAGCAGGCCCAGGGTAAGAGCGGCGACCGCAAGGCTGCGGCTGGCTGCGATCAAGCGCGTCTGAATCGTCTTCGACATATTCGACATAGGAGTGACCTTCTGCACGGGTAGACGCCATTGTCCGCCGGAAGACGCGGCCCTGGGGGTAACAATTTGTAAAGCCTCCCGATCTTCCGACGCTGCACCTCAACGCGGGGAGCTAACCACCCGGCCTAGTGATTTCATCGCCGTAGGCTGGCCGCCCTACCGCGACCGTCTTACACTCGCCTCATGCCCGAGTCCCTCGCCAACGCCATCTCCCCCAACCAGCACCACGAGCACCACTTCCAGTCCTCGGACACCGTCCGCGACATCGTCATCGGCCTCGCCGACGGACTCACCGTCCCCTCCGCGCTCGCTGCCGGCCTCGCCGGGGCCGTCTCCTCTCCGCGCCTCGTCGTCGTCGCCGGACTCGCCGAGATCGCGGCCGGCTCCATCGCCATGGGCCTCGGAGGATTCCTCGCTGCGCGTGGCGACGCCGAGCACTACGCCTCCGAGCTTCGCCGCGAACAGCGCGAGGTCGTCGAGCAGCCCGGCGACGAAGCTGACGAGATCTATGAGATCTTCGAGAAGTACGGTGTCCCGCACGCCGCCGCGACCCCCGTCCTTCGCTCGCTCCAGGCCAATCCCAAAGCCTACGTCGACTTCATGATGCGCTTCGAGCTCGGCCTGGAGGAGCAGGAGAAGGGCCGGGCGTGGCGTTCCGCCGCCACCATCGCCGCCAGCTACATTGCAGGGGGCGCCATCCCGCTCGCGCCCTATCTCCTCCTCGGCAGCATGACCGCTGCCCTCCAGACCTCCGTCGTCATCACCCTGATCGCTCTCGCGATCTTCGGTGGCCTCAAGGGCCGTCTCCTGGGTTCGCACATCCTGCGCAGCGCGGTGCAGACGGTGCTGATCGGCGGCCTCGCCGCCTCCGTGGCCTTCGTCCTGGCACGTTTGCTCAACAGCCACGGCGCATAATGGCAGCTCGCGGGCTCGCCGCTCGACGCCAACCGATACCAAGGTGTCAGGAACTACGCTTTCCTGTGTCAGCAGACATCCGGGCGTTGTCTAATTCCTCGTAACCGTAAGGCAAACACGGCATCCAAACCACAGCAACAGGGACAACGCATCGTGGCCACGAGCAAGAGCAACAACTCGTGCCAGCGGAGCATCCCACCGCCGATTGGAGATTCTTCGCATGCTGACTCAGCAGCCGGTCGCCGCTTCGCTCCTCGAGCGCTTTCGCTCCGTTCGCCAGGCCACCATGGACTTCGCCTCGCGCCTCACGCCGGAGGACATGATGGTGCAATCCTGCGCCGAGGCCTCGCCCGTCAAGTGGCATCTTGCCCACACCTCCTGGTTCTTCGAGACCTTCGTCCTCTCCGACTTCGTCGCGCAGTACAAGCCCTTCAATCCCGACTTCCGCTGGCTCTTCAACAGCTACTACAAGGCGCTCGGCGAGATGCCCGCGAAGAAGCTCCGCGCCTCGTTCTCACGGCCCCCATTGGACGAAATCCTCGCCTACCGCCAGCACGTCGACGCCGGCATCGCCCAGCTCCTCGAGCAGACGCCGGAGGACGAGGCCATGCGCCGCATCGTCCTCGGCCTCGAGCACGAGTATCAGCATCTCGAACTGGCCGTCACGGACGTGAAGAACGCCTTCTTCACCAACCCGCTGCACCCGGCCTATCGCCTAGAAAGCCCGACGGAGCATGAGGAGCGTATCTCGCCTCCGCTGGAATGGCTCAGCTATACGCCGGAGGTCGCCGGCCTTGCTCCCGGGATCGTCGAGATTGGGGTGACGCCCGATCCGGCTGCGCTCACCAGCTTCGCCTTCGACAACGAGACGCCGCGCCACAAGGTGTATCTCGAGCCCTTCCGCCTTGCTTCGCGCCTGGTCACCTGCGCAGAGTACCTGGCCTTCATGGAGGACAGCGGCTATGAGCGCCCGGAGCTTTGGCTCTCCGAGGGCTGGGACACCATGCGCGACCAGGGCTGGACCGCTCCGATGTACTGGCGTCGCGACGCCGAGGCGAAGTCCGGCTGGAGCGTCTTCACGCTCAGCGGCTTCCGCGACCTGGCGGAGCTGAGCGAGACGCCCGTCTGCCACCTCTCCTACTTCGAGGCCGACGCCTTTGCCCGCTGGAGCGGTCACCGTCTGCCCACCGAGTTCGAATGGGAGTACGTTGCGGCGCGATGTCACCCGGCCGGCAATCTCCTCGAGTCAGGCTACCTGCACCCCGCGACCGCGAGTGCGGACCTCGGCCAGCCGCAGCAGCTCTTCGGCGACGTGTGGGAGTGGACGGCTTCGCCCTACACCGGCTATCCCGGCTACAAGCCGCTTCCCGGCGCTCTCGGGGAGTACAACGGCAAGTTCATGAGCTCGCAGATGATCCTCCGCGGCGGGTCCTGCGCGACACCCCAGACCCACATCCGCGCGACCTATCGCAACTTCTTCCAGCCTTCCATCCGCTGGCAGTTCAGCGGCCTCCGCCTCGCCCAGGACGGTCCAGGCTAGACACTGCTGGCTTTCGTGTTGTCATCCTCGGACAAGATCTGCTTCCCCGGGTAGCGCAACTGGCAACTCGCAACGCGAAACTGGCAGCTCGAAACTCAATCAGTCTTCTTTGATCGACGATCCCAATGTGACTTCCGAAAGTAGACATTTCGGCTACACACGTAACCCCTCGATAGAGGGCTTTCGAGCCTTTTCACGCAATGAGTGATCTTCTCGCCCGCCCGCTTGCATCCAAGCCCGAAGCCAGCCCGTAAACCCGAAGGCACCACCAGCGCGAAGAGGCGCGGACGAATCATGATCCAGATCACCGACTCCCTGCAGGAATCCGTTCGTAACGAAGCCCTCAAGGGCCTGTGTGTCGCTCCCGGCCAGCAGAAGACCCTCTCCCCCTGGCTCTTCTACGATGAGCGCGGCTCCCGGCTTTTCGAAGACATCACGCGCCTCGACGAGTACTACCTCACCCGCACCGAGCGCGAGATCTTCGCCGTCAACGCAAAGCAGATCGTCGCGTCGCTCGGTGGCCCCGTCAGCTTCGTCGAGCTCGGCGCCGGCACCAGCACCAAGACCGGGCTGCTCCTTTGCGCGGCCTCGCATCAGCAGAACGGCGTCCTCTACCAGCCCATCGACGTCAGCTCCTCTGCACTTGAAGAAGCTTCCGTCAGCCTCCGCGAGAAGGTTCCGACTGTGCGCATCAGGCCGCTCGTCGCTAATTACATCACCGACGGCTACACCATCGAGCGCGACCTCACGCAGGAGGGCGCCTGTCGAGTCATGGCGCTCTACATCGGCTCCAGCATCGGCAACTTCGCCCCGCATGAGGCCATCGAGATCCTCAGCAACCTCCGCTCGCAGCTCCAGCCCGGCGATGGCCTGCTGCTCGGTACGGACCTCCGCCCCGGCTTTGGCAAGACCATCGCGCAGCTGGAGGCAGCCTACGACGACGCCGAAGGGGTGACGGCGGAGTTCAATCGCAACGTCCTCGTCCGCCTCAACCGCGAGCTCGATGCCAACTTCCACCTCGATTCCTTCTCCCACGTGGCGCGCTGGAATGAAGCCGCAAGCCGCATCGAGATGCACCTCGAAAGTCTCTGCGAACAGACCGTCCACATCGCAGGCCAGACCATCCGCTTCGCCGCCGGAGAGACCATCCACACCGAAAACAGCCACAAGTTCTCCGCGGACTCCCTGCAGGCACTCTTCCAGGAGGCAGGCTTCACCGTCTCCCGCACCTGGAACGATCCCAGGCAATGGTTCGCCGTGACCCTCGCCCGCGTGGCCTGATCGGTCCAGAGAAAGCGTCATCCTGAGCGAGGTCTGACGCGCTCGTCGCGTCTGACGAAGTCGAAAAACCGCGATGGAGCGCAACGCACCTCGACCTCATCCAGCCCGCGCGAGAATACGGCATCAGAGGCTATTCGCTGCTCTGCTACTCAGCCGTCCGGCGGTAGTCCCCGCTCTTGCCGCCGGTCTTCGACTCGAGCACAACTTCGCGGATGCGGATGCCCTTGTCCAGCGCCTTGGTCATGTCATAGACCGTGAGCGCCGCGACGGACGCTGCCGTCATCGCTTCCATCTCGACGCCTGTGCCCGCGACCGTCGCTGCAGTCGCTCGGATCTCCACGCCCCCGGCAACGACCGTCGCTTGCACGTCCACAAAGCTCAACGGCAGCGGATGGCACATTGGAATCAGGTCAGCAGTCTTTTTCGCTGCCATGATCCCGGCAAAGCGAGCCACCTCCAGCGGATTGCCTTTGGGGTTCTCCGGCAGCGCCGCCAGCACGGACTCGTTCAGCTCCACGAAAGCCCTCGCCACGGCCTCGCGCCGCGTCGCCGACTTCGCGCTCACATCGACCATGTGGGCCTGCCCGGCCTCGTCGTAGTGGGAGAGCTTCTCCGGCGCATCAGGACGCACCCCAGGCGGCACCTCAGGATCCTTGCTCATTCTTCTCCGTCCGTCCCTTTTCAGCCCGATCTCGCGCCATCCAAAGCCCCGGCCCGATGATCAGCAGCGGCAGCAGGCAAACAATCACCATCAGCAATGTGTTCACGCCGGCCGTCACGACGTGCTGCATCATCCACACCGCGAAGAAGCCAAAGACGTAGCAGCTAAGGCCGATGCCCGTCAGGACCCCGCCGAAGAACGCCTTGCCTCTGCCTCGTTTCGCCATGAACCTGATGCTATCGCAGCCAGCAGCTACCGCAGCAGCACGCGGACCGTATCCCCGGCCCGCAGCGCCTCGCTGCTCGGCGGAAGCACGCAGAAGCACCCTGCCCGCGCACTGGCGGCCACATCGCCCGAGCCCTGCCACGGCACCAGCTTCACGGTGACGCCGTCCCACGCACTGGTCAGCTGCGCTGGAAGGAACCGCGTGCGAGCCCCTGCACCCTTCACGTCCTCGGCCAGCCGAGCTTCCACAAATGCCGGAGCCAGGTCCGCACGTCCGCCAAGAGCTCGCAGCAGCGGCGCGACGAACAGGTGGAAGCAGACCTCGGTCGAGACTGGGTTTCCCGGCAGACCGAAGAAGTACGTCCACTCGCCCTGCCAGTTTTCGAACTCCCGGGCGCGGCTGGGGTGATACACGATGCCGCTCTTCGGCAGGCGCCCGAAGACCACCGGCTTGCCCGGTTGGATCCACGCGCCGGTGAAGAAGAACTCCGCCCCGCACTCGGTCAGCACCTGCTCGACGAGGTCATGCTTGCCCATCGAGACCCCGCCGGAGAGCACCAGCAGGTCCCACATCGATCCCTGTGCAATGCGTTCGCGAAGATCGTCCAGTTCATCCCGCGCGATGGCGAGACGCTCCGGCGAACCACCTGCTGCGCTCACCAGCGACGCCAGGGACCAGCTATTGGAGTTGCGAATCTGCCACGGCTCAGGCTGCTGGGCGATGCCAACCAGTTCGTCGCCCGTCGCGATGATGGCGACCCTGGGCCTCGCATAGACCTCGAGGGTGGCGCAGCCCGAGGTTGCGGCAACCGCAACTTCGGCGGGCCCGACGGTGCGGCCCGAAGGGAGCACCACATCGCCCGCGTGCGCCTCCGCTCCGCGCGGGACGATGTTCTCGCCGGGCTTCCAGGTCCGAGCTGGCTGTGCGGAGAGGTTATCGCCATTCCGCAGGACATGCTCGAGCATCGCCACACAATCTGCGCCTTCCGGCACTGGCGCACCGGTCATGATCTCCAGTGCCTCGCCCGACGAAATCGCCGGGCCGCTCCACAGCTCGCCCGCGCGCAGCGAGCCGATGATGTGCAGCGCCGTGCCCGCAGACAACTCGGCAGCCCGCACCGCGTAACCGTCGCGGGTGGAGCGGTCGAACGGCGGCTGATCGCGGTCGGCATAGATCGGCTCCGCCAGCAAGCGGCCATCGGCGTCGCGCAGGCCGATGCGCTCTCGCTCGAGGGGAGCTGGCAAGGTGCGAGCGTGGCGCAGAACCTCCGCCAGAGCATCGGGAAAGCTTAGTACGCGTTCGATGATCTTCCTCCTCCGGGCGACCGCCCGGGTGCTTTCAGCTTAAGAGAGAAGCCCCGGTCAGCGTGCGCTGGCCGGGGCTCTTGAGTTGAGACGGGGCTTACCTCTTCTTGCCGCCGAACTTGGTGACCTGGGTCTGATCGAAGGCTGCGAGAACCTCCTTGATGCTGGGTGCGAACTTGCCGTTCGGTTCCAGCTCAAGGTACTTCGAGTAGGCCTCGATGCAGCCCGGAGGCGCGACGAGCTTCTGCGACTTCGGGTCGAGTGTTGCCTTCTGCACCAGCACCTGGCCCTTGATGTAGTAGGGATCGGCGCGGTTCGGATCGGCGGCGATCGCCTTCTCCGCCGCGGCGAGAGCCGCTTCCGACTGCGAGGCATTGAGCATCACAGCGGCTTCGTTGTTGTAGTAGAGGCCGGCCTTGGTGGGATCAGCCTTGGCAGCGCTCTCGTACGCCGCGGTGGCCTCCGGAATCTTGTTTTCCTTGGCGAGTACGTTGCCCATCTGGCCGTAGCCGACGGCCTCCTGCACAGGCAGCGGCTTCTTGCTGGCGGCGTCCTTGTCGATGCCCGTCTTGTACGCCGTGACGGCCGTGTCGTACATCGCCATCGTGTCGGGATCGCTGGAAGCTACCTTCCCGGCGGCCTTGTCCGCGGCGGCGAGGTGGTCGCCCTGCGCAGCAGCGGCATCGCCGTAGTTCAGCCAGAGCAGCGGCTCATCGGGCTTCTGGTCGGTCGCCTGCTTCATGTCAGCGACGTCCTTGCTGACGTCACCCTTTGTCGGGGCAGCCGCCGCGAGGTCCGCGCGCACCTGCTTCAGCGTGTTGTTCAGGTTCGCGATCACCGAGTTCGACTTCATGATCTCGGCGTTCTTCTTCTTGAACTCCTCGATCTGCTTCTTCTCTTCGGGAGTCATCTTCGCGATGTAATCCGCACGCGTCATGTCGTCATCGACGACCATGTCCGGCGTGTTGGGCTTGATCGTCACTTCGATCTGATCGATGTGCTTGTCGCCCTGGGAGACATACATGAAGTAGTCGCCGGGCGTCAGGCCGGGCGCCGTGTAGTTGCCATTCGCATCGCCCGTCACCTTGGCCGCCATCTTGGCGTCCTTGTAGGCCACAGACTTGTCCTTGGTGAACTCGACCGTAACGCCTGGGATCGGCTGGCCCGCAGCGTTCTGCACGTGGCCGTGAGCGGTGGTGGTGGAGGCGGCGGGAGCCTGCGCAAACAAGGTCGAGCTGAACAGAACGGCGCCAGCGGCCGCGGTCCAGAGATTGCCCTTCAGAGTCTTCATGGTCGGTGAACCTTCCTCGCGTGGTGCTTCTCTTGCGGGGCGCCTGGGGCGGCCCGGGTTTCTATGTGTGGCCTGGAGTCGGCCGGGTGCGGCATCTGCGCGTGCGTGTGGCCCGGTCCAGAAGCCAGTCCAGATGCCCAGCGGACAACCCTTGCAGTCCTGGCCGGGTGAAGGCCTGACAGTGCTTGCAGCAGGCGGACCCGGCCCACCACGCCGCAAAATCGCGCCGGGTGAGCAGCACGATCAAGTTACATGGAACGGCTCGCCCAATTCAACCTTGGGCGCGGAGGCTGCGCGAACTCCGCACGCACGCCGGATGCCCCGGCGCCAAAAACGCCGCGAATCAGTCTTCCGTGCCCTCTTCCGAAAGAGTTTCCTGTGTCTCTTCCGCGGCTGTCACCTCGGCCTCGGTGGGAGGTGTGTCCTCTGCAGACTCCAGCAGCTCACGCGCTGCCGACTCATCGGAAACCCGCACCTGCACCTGGCTCTCGAAGGCGAAGGGCATCAGGCTGTTGGCGTTGGCGCTGCGGAGCAGGGCGGGAATCCCGGCCGACTCCAGCGCGGACTTCGCCAGCCCTGCGCCTGCGAGGTCGGTAAAGGTCCCTACGGTTACAAGTTGCTCATCGGAGGTTGTTTCGGGGGTGAGGCTCATGGCATGCTCCTGGTTCTTCGAGCTTGGATGACAAGGAGAGGTGAGACGTGGCCGAAGGACGAGGAAACAGCGGTTCGATCGCCTGCCTGCGCCCGAACGTTTACTTGATGTCGATGGACTGCAGGTGGAAGGTGATCGTCCCGAAGAAGAGGCGCGCCTGCATCTGCACCGGGATGTGCCGTGCGTCGTCGGTGTACCAGATCCAGATGGAGCCGCGGTTCTTCACGACGCCTTCATCGGCGGTGGCCTGCACCCGGACGGTCTGGAATGTTCCGGCCGGGGTCTTGATCTCTTCCTTGGCTTCGACCTTCATGCCGACGGTGATGGTGCGCATGGAATCGGCCAGCGGGAAGGATACCGTCTGGCCCGGCGTCAACGTCTGCGACTGCGTGTAGAAGATCGCCGACATGTCGTCGGTGACGCACGCGGGGATGTTGGCTTCCTTGTGGGTCGCCGTGCCCTTGACCAGGTTGCGCTCGTCCTGCAGCTGCCTGCCGTGGGCGTAGTCGAAGGTCAGGTCGGTAGCGATCTTGCGCCGATTTTCCTGGATCTGCTTGTGAAAACCCGTGGAGCAGCCCGTCTTGAGGTCGAAGCCCGACTGAAAGCGGTCGACCACAGGGAAGAGCATGTTGACCGCGCCGACCGTGTCGGCGGTGGTCGAGATCCTGACGTCGCTGCCTACCTGATCGAGCTTGAAGACCGCGACCCCGGCGGTAAAGACGCGCCAGTCCACGGTGAAGCTGAGGGTCTCGTGCTGCGGATAGGTGAAGGCGGGATCTGGAGCGGTCAAAGGGGGAATCGGCTTCTGCGGGGCAGGAGTCCTGGGCGCACCGAGGAACTGCGCTCCGGCCGGGGCTGCCTGCGCGAGCGCCATTGCGGCGGCAACGCACAACCCTGCCTTGGCGAGTAGAACCTTGCTGGCCTTCAACGTGATGGTCTCCTGTTTGCGTGGAGGCAGTGCCTTAGACGGCAGTGCTCCGGAAGGCCTTGCTCAGACTCGCCAGTGGGCGCTGCTGCCGACCCACATTCTTATTGCAAGCACAGCGTACAGGGCAGCCGCGCCTATCAGGGCATTGTACTCACGGTGGTGCCGGTAACGCCCAGGGTCGAAGCCGCCGCTATTGAGTTGGACGTCAGGAAAGTGCGGCCGGGTGAGCCGCCAGCCGAGACGCGGAACCTGCCGGGCGTAGTCGTCAAACCCCGGGAAGGTCGCCCGCAGGAAGGTCTCTTCGCTCAGGATCGTCGGCCAGTAGATGGCGAGGAACATCCCGACCAGCAGGACGACCATCTGCCAACGGCCTGCCGCGATGGCGAAGCCGGCGGCGATCAGGATCGAGCCGAGGTACAGCGGATTGCGGGTGTGTGCGTAGGGGCCGGTACGCGTAAGCTCAGCGTTTTTCTTGACATAGCCGGCGGCATAACCGCGCAGCCAAAGCCCGGCGGCAGTCAGCGGAAGGCTCAGGAGCAGGGACTGCCAGCTGGGACGCGCCAGCAGGATGAGCGCCACCGCCAGCACGAACCCCAAGGGGACGCGGATGCGGCGTGCGATCCGCTGCCAGCTGGTCTTGTTCGACTGCGAAGAGCTCATTCGGTCGATTGTCTCAGATTGACGGCTGGGGCGGGGGTGCGGCGACCTCTGTGACGGCTGCGAGTACCTGCTCGACGGTGATGCGAGCGAGGCCGGGGTCGGGCTCGGAGGACTTCCTGTAGCTCGTCGGAGAAGCCGCATCGCGCAGGATGATCTTCGGCCCCGGACCCCACGGGCCGTTGCGTTCGGGGCTGGTCGGACCGAAGAGCGCGACGGTGGGAACTGCAAGCCCTGCAGCGAGATGCAGCGGGCCGGTGTCGCCTCCGACCACCAGGTCGACGCGGCGGACCAGGGCGATCAGTCCGGAGACATTGCACACCACCGTGCGCGCCGCGCCCTGGCTGGCTGAAGCGACCGTGAGGGCGGTGGGATCGTCCTTACGGGGCGCGTTGACCACCACGTCGTAGCCGCGGGTCTGGAGCTCCTGCGCGAGCCGGCCGTAGCGGGCGTTGGGCCAATGTTTGGCGGCCCAGCCTCCACCAGCCGCCAGCAGCGCGAGCGGACGGCGCAGGACCGCCTCGCGCTCGGCCCAATCCTCGGCCCAGGGTTCCACGGGGAGGGCGAAGGGCTCGGGCTGGAGGTCGACGCCGGTGGCCGCGCCGAGCAGCTGCGTGTTCATGGCGACGATGTGCTCCCCGGTGCGGGGGATGCGCTGGGAGTAGAGGCGAGCGGCGAGCGGCTCGCGTGGGGCGGAGAACCCGGCGAAGGCTACCGCGTTCGCGAACCTGCCGATGATGGCTGAGCGGAGCGTGCCCTGCAGGTCGACGGCGAGGTCGTAGGCGTTCGAGCGCAGTTCGGAGCGAAGCCGGCGGATCGACCGCAGTGTTGCGAGCGAAATCGGCGCCTTCGACCAGAGCTTCGTCTCGGCGAGGTGGACGTGATCCACGACGGGCCCCAGTCCACCGCCGCGGCCCTGATTGGCTCCGGGAGAATCTACGGCAGTAAGCAGCGGGGCCCAGCGCGGGTCGACGACCCAGTCGAGCGTCCAGTCGGGCCGCGCGCGGCGCAGTGCGGCGACCGCGGGCAGGGCGTGGATCACGTCGCCCATCGCGCCCGTGCGGACCAGCAGGATCTTCACAGCGTGGCCCCTTGGGGTTGGGGCGTGACGGCGTCGGCGAGGCGAGATTCTACCTCGCGCATCAGGCGCTCCGGGTAGACGAAGTCGACGTTGAGCTCGGCAACCATGATGGCGCCGATGGTGGCGAGGCGCTCGCGCATGGGCTGGGTGAGCTTGACGGCGTCCTTCTCCGTGGTCACGAGCCCCGTGGCCTTGAGCGACTGCGCCAGCTCGATGATCTTCTCGATGTCGGGCATCGTGTAGCGATGATGGTCCGGGAAGAAGATGGTGTCGGCGATGCCGCAGCCCGCCTGCGTGAGCATGACCGCGAAGCCTTCCGGTCGCGCGATGGCGCAGAAGGCGACAGGCCGCAGGCCTGCGCCAAAGACGAACAGCGGCGAGGCGAAGTGCAGGCTGCGCCGCAGCGTCCAGATCAAAGCCGCCGGCCGTTGCGGGGTTGCCGGACGCATCAGAAGCCGGACGCGCTTCTCGATGCGCTCCTGCTCGTCCTCGCGCAGCAGGATGAAGTCGGCGCGTGCAATCGCGGCCAGAGGCTCGCGGCGATTGCCTGCGGGCAGCAGCGCATCGTCGAGGTCGGCTTCAGTGACCAGCACCATGTCGAGGGTGCGCGCGAGCTGGCGGTGCTGAAAGCCGTCGTCGAGCAGATGCAGCGCGCGCGTCGATGGACCCAGCTCGTAGGGGGCGGGCTTGATTGCTGCTTCGGCCGCCCGGCCGGCGGCGTAGCGCTTGCTGGCGACCCAGACAGGAGCCCCTGTACGTTCCGCCAGCAGCACGGGCTCGTCTCCGTAGATGGCGGCGGCATTGTCGGCCGTGGGCTCCACGTGGGCCACGCCGCGGCTCTCGCGGCGGTAGCCGCGCGAGAGGATGTCGACCTGCCAGCCGCGTGCACGCAGCAGCTTCGCCAGCGTGATCACGACCGGCGTCTTGCCCGCGCCGCCGGCGGAGATGCTGCCGACGCTGAGCACGGGGTAGGTGAGCCGCTTCGTGGCGGGCAGGCCCATGCGGCGCAGGGCGTCCTTGGCTTTGAGCGCGGCGGCGTAGATGGGCACCAGGGGCCACGCCCAGGGGCGACGGGCGCTCATCGGGAGGCTCCGGAGAGCAGTGCGAGCAGGGCATCGACGGTGCGGGCGGTGGCGCCCTGCTGTTGCTCGAAGACACTGCGCCCGCGTGCACCGATGGACCTGGCTTCGTCTCGATGCTCGATGAGATATCGGAAGACCTCTTCGAGTTCCAGCTCGTCACGGACGATTCGAATCGCGTCAACCTCGCGCATCTTGCCAACGATATCCCTGAAGTTCTCGAACGATTGGCCCATGACGACGGGTACGCCGAATTGTGCCGGCTCCAAAGGATTGTGGCCGCCTCGGGGGAACATGCTACCGCCAACGTAGGCGACATCGGCTAATTCGTAGACGGCCGCCAGATCGCCGATCGTATCGAGCAACACAATGTCTGGCGCATCCAGGCTGTGGCCGTCAGTTTGATTGCGCTGCACGGTATCTTCCGCACTCTTCCCAGCGAGAAGGTCGGTAGCCCGGAGAGATGGGAAGTCATAGGCGATCTGCCATGCTTCTTCGAAGCGCTCTGGGTGACGGGGTGCGAGCACGAGCAGGGCATCGCTCGGCAGAGCGCCCCGCATCCAGCTCTCGACGACCTGTGCTTCCTCCGGGGCAACTCGCGCCTCGGTGCTGGCGACGGTGCTTCCGGCGACAACGATTGGCCGTCCGTTCGCGACGATCCGGATCAGATCCGCAACTTTGCTCTGCTTTGGCGCTCGCACGTCGTACTTCAAGTTGCCGCTCGTCCGCACCCCATCCGCTCGTGCGCCGAGGTTGACGAGCCTGCGAGCGTCTTCTTCGCTCTGAGCAAGGAAGAGCGTGACCTTCGCGAGCAATCGCGACCATATCGCGCGAAATCGCTGCGCCCGGGCAAAGGACCGGTCGCTGACGCGGGCATTGACGACGCTGACGGGAATGCTGCGGCGATGGCATTCGGCGAGCATGCGCGGCCATAGCTCACTCTCCATCAGGATTAGGGCGTCGGGCATCAGGGCGTTCAGGTACGCGCGCACGGCGAAGGCAAGGTCCAGCGGGTAGTAGAAAACCCGTTCTGCGCCAAATCGCTGCCGGGCAAGCTCCTGGCCGGTGCGTGTGGTGGTGGAGATGACGATCCGGAAGCTGTCGTTCTTCTGCTCGCGGAGCGCGGCGTCGAGTTCCGCCACAAGTCGCGTAGCGGCGAGGACCTCGCCCACGCTGACGGCGTGCAGCCAGACGATGCGGTGGCCGCGGGCGTACTCGCGCAGGGTGGCGGGAACGCGCCCGAGGCGTTGCGCGAGGCCTTCGCGATAGCGCTGCGTGGTCAACATGCGCGTCAACCACCACGGGGCGCTCAACGTCAGAGCGAGCAGGAGAAGCAGGCTGTAGGCGGGCATCATCGCGTCCCCGCTGCCGCGGCGTCCGCGTGCGGCGAGACACCCTGCAGGCGCGCGCTTTGCTTCTCGAACATCAACCAAAGGATAATGGATCGGATATGCTTCGCACCTCGAGTCTTACTTTCGCCGCGCCGGGTCTCGCCTTTGCTGCGCTGGTGTTCGCGCTGCCGCTCGCCGTGCAGGCTGAGAAGCCTCGTGTGCCGGTGCCTCCGCAGGACGCAGCGAAGTACTCCATGCACGAGACGCACGATCTGGAGAAAGTGACGATTGCCGCCGAACCTGGCGATGTGAAGGAGACGCGGCCCGATACCCGCGTGGACTACTACGACCGCGAGATGATGCCGATCCGGGTGATCGTGACCAACAACTCAGACCAGGACCTGACGCTGGACGATGTGCGGATCCACTTCATCGCCGGAGACAACACGACCGTGCCCGCGGCCACCGACGACGAGCTGCAGCGCAGGCTGGTGGGCCTTAAAGACGCAATGGGCAAGAAGATTCCGCTGCCCTTGCCGCTGCCGCCGATCACCGTGCACAAGAACGTCGACAAGAAGATCCTCGCTGACCTGGATGACTTCGGCTTCAAGACGACGACGGTGAAGGCGCACTCCACGGTCGCGGGCTACCTGTTCTACGACATGCAGGGGCTCGACCACCCTGTGCTCGAAAAGGCTACGCTGGAGCTGCGCAAGGTGCGCTGGACGACCTCGCAGCAGGCGCTGGATACGTTTGAGATAGCGTTGCATCCGACGGTGGAAGGGAAGGATAGCCACTAAAGGCGAGCCATTAGCTCTTAGCTTTTAGCTAGAAGCTAAGAGCTCTGCCGCCACGAGGCCATCTCGCATACTCATGATTCACATCCGCCCCGCACAGCCTTCCGACGTCCCCACCATGCTGCGCTTCATCCGCGAGCTCGCCGAGTACGAGCGCGAGCCGGATGCCGTGCTTGCCACCGAGGCTGATCTCCTACGCGATGGGTGGGGACTCGGTGCCGATGGAGTGACACCACTTGTTGGCGAGTCGCGACCCCGCTTCGCAGCACTCATCGGCGAGCTCGATGGAGAGCCGGTCGGCTTCGCGTTGTACTTCTGGAGCTACTCGACCTGGCGTGGGCACCATGGCATCCGTCTCGAAGACCTGTACGTGACGCCCGCGAAGCGCAAGCATGGTGTGGGCAAGACACTGCTAGCGCGGCTGGCGAAGATCGCGGTGGATGAGGGCTGTCCACGGCTGGAGTGGGATGTGCTGGACTGGAACGCGCCGGCGATTGCGGTGTATGAACGCATCGGCGCATGGGTGCAGACGGAGTGGCGCATTATGCGGCTGGCGGATGAGGCGCTGCACGCGATGGCGCGGATGGATCGCAGCAGCTGATCTTTGCCATCAAACGGTCTTATAGATCAAGCGGCTTCGCGATGAAACGGCGTTACAGATCAAACGGATGGTGCAGCTCCCACCACCAGCCGTACGCAAGGAACGCGCCCCACGCGAGGGCGAGGACAAGCCATCGCCTGTCCCATCGGACCGCGATGAGAGCCAGCACCAGACCCAAGAACGGCGCGGTGAAGAGGGTCCAGATCACTGCCGGCGCCATCCAGTCAGGAGCCTGGGCCACGCGCAGGATGAGGTAGGGAGCCGCACAGAGCATGGAGAGTGCGGCAGACACGTTGCCGGGTGAGCCGGCTTTGGGTGCGATCCGTTCCTTCTGCATGGGCGCCTCTGGGGGATGAAGTGCCAGTCGTTATGAAACGATAGTAACGATGAAGACGATTCACGTAATTGGCGGTGGGCTCGCTGGCCCGGAAGCCGCGTTGCAGGCGGCTGCGGCGGGTTGCAAGGTGGTGCTGTACGAGATGCGGCCGCATCGTTCGACGGAAGCGCACCTCACGTCGGACTTTGCGGAGCTGGTGTGCTCGAACTCGCTGAAGAGCGAGAGCGAGAACACCGCGCCGTGGCTCCTGAAGCAAGAGATGCGGCGTGCGGGCTCGTTCCTGCTGCGTGAGGCCGATGCGACGGCGGTTCCGGCTGGCCACGCGCTGGCGGTGGACCGCGTGGAGTTCTCGCGCCGCGTGGCAGAAGCGATTGCAGCGCATCCCAACATCGAGGTGCGTCGCGAAGAGGTTACGAAGCTCGAAGAGAACGATCCTGACCGCATCACGATCCTTGCCTCCGGGCCGCTGACAAGCGCTGCGCTGACGGCCGAGCTGACGCGGCTTACAGGCGCGTCGCAGCTGGCGTTTTACGACTCCATCTCGCCCATCGTGGATGCTTCCACCATCGACCGCGACAAGGTCTACATGGCTGCGCGCTGGGACAAGGGCACGGCGGACTACATCAACTGCCCGATGACGAAAGATGAGTACAACGCCTTTATCGACGCGCTGATCGAGGCTGAGCGTGTGCCGCATAAGTCATGGGAGCGCGTCGAAGAGGGGCCAGGGCCCAGGACCCAGGGCTCAGACAGCGACCCTGTGGCCGGCAACCGTGCGCAGTCTGGACCCTTGGCCCTGGACTCTGGACCCTCTGCTCCTAAACCCTCGTACTTCGAGGGCTGCCTGCCCATCGAGATCCTTGCAGGCCGCGGGCGCGACACGCTGCGTTTTGGCCCGATGAAGCCTGCGGGTCTCACCGACCCCAAAACCGGCCGTTGGCCCTACGCTTGTGTCCAGCTGCGGCAGGAGAACCTGCGCGCGGACAGTTACAACATCGTGGGCTTCCAGAACTCGCTGAAGTATGGCGCGCAGGACAAGGTGCTGCGGCTCATTCCGGGGCTGGAGAAGGCGACGTTTACGCGCTACGGGCAGATCCACCGCAACACGTACATCCATGCTCCCTCGCTGCTGACGGAGACGCTGCAGCTGCGCGAGCATCCCGGCGTGATGATCGCTGGCCAGCTCTCAGGCGTTGAAGGCTATACGGAGTCCATCGCCAGCGGGATGCTTGCCGGGCGATATGCGGCGGCGCTGGCTCGCGGCGTGCAGCCTGCGCCTGCGCCGCGGTTGAGCGCGAATGGAGCTCTCTCGCACTACATCACCCACGCCGAGGGGAAGACCTTCCAGCCGGCCAACATCACCTTCGACCTGCTGGTGCCACTCGAAGAAGAGTTGCGCAAGAAGATCCGCGACAAGAAGGTACGCCACCGGATTCAGTGCGAGCGCGCGCTGGAGGCCTGGGACGTCTGGCTGGAGCGGAGTGCCGCAGCGCTGACGGCGTAGCGTGCGCCAGGGCGGCGTGATAGCCTCCCGCTACACGTCCATGCTGCCCCTCGACCCGATCCAGGCCATCTCGCCCGCGCTGCGCCGTACCGGGCATGTGTTGTTTACGCCGTTCCGCGTCGGGCGCACGTGGAAGCTCTGCGCGACCGCCTACCTGGGCTTCGCTTCGACACTTTTTGTGCCGTGGCCTCTGCTGTACCTCGCGGCGATTCCGTGGGTCCCCGTTGGGTTCAGGGTCTTTCTGGTCGTCGGTACCCTGGTGTTCACGGCGCTGTTCTTCTGGCTGTATCTCGTCTTTTCCCGCCTGCAGCTGGCGTTCTTTGACATCGTGGTTCATCGTGGCGAGATGGTCGCGCCGGCGTGGCATCGGACGGCCCCTGCCCGGTGGAGATGGTCGCTGCTGAAGGCTGCAGTCGGGACCGCAATCTCCGCGGTCGTGGCCGTGCCATTTGGCGAAATCATCGTGAAGATGGTGCAAACCCTTCCCCGATTGAATTTGGCTCCTGGCCACCCGCCGGATCCGCGCCTCTTCGGCGCAATCTTCGGATTCGAGCTCTGCCTGCTTCTTGTCATGGGAATCATGCTGCTTGTGGGCGGGTTGCTCTCGGACTTCGTCATGCCGCCTCTGGCGTTGGAAGATGCCGGACTTGCTGAGGCCTTCCGCCGTCTCTGGGTGTTTGCCCGAACGTCTCCCGGCCAGCTGCTGGGCTACATCGCAATGAAGTTTGTGCTGTTCCTTGGCGGTTACATCGGCCTGAGCGTGGCGGTCAATTTGGTCCTGATGTTGGTGCTCCTGGTGGTGGCCGTCGTCGCGCTCCTGGGCTACGTTGTGCTGCATGCGCTGGGAGTTGGGAATAACGCGATGCTGGTGATCGGGCTGGTGATCGGGATACCGATTTTGTACGGAAGCATGTTCTACTTCATGATCTATGGGGTCGGAATCCTGCTGACCTTTGACCGGGCGTATGCCGCATATTTCCTTGCCGGGCGTTATCCGTTGCTGGCGGAAGCTCTTGAACGGTCGACTCCGGCAGAGCCCCTTCGGTCTCCCATCGGGATGTGGCCTCCTCCGCCGCCGCCCGCTCCATCCGAATCGCAGTAGGATTTGGCGCGGAACCACGAGCGTGCTCTCTGCGTAGAACAATGCGTACGATAGCGTTCGGACCTGGACTGGACTAGACTCACACCCGCAGGCCGATCTCTCCTCGAGGTGCAGCATGCGTCCTCTCTCTGCGATTGATGCGATCTCTCCCGCGTGGAATCACACGCGCAACCTGTTGTGGGCTCCGCGGAGCTGGCGGCTGTTGCTGAAGGTCGGCCTCGTCGCCGTGCTGGCCCAGATGGCCGGCTTCAATCTCTCTGGCAACAAGAATATGAACGGGCCCATGCACGGCGCTCATACCGGCCTGCCTGCGGGGATGGTTGCCGCGCTGGTGGCTGGCATCGTGGCCTTGGTGATCGCCGGCCTGGTGATATGGGCTGTGCTGTTCTATGTCGGCTCGCGCATGCAGTTTGTGCTGTTCGAGGTGGTGCTGCGGCGGGATACGACGATCGGGCCGATCTGGAGCCGGTACAGCGCGGCGACGTGGCGCTGGATCGCGCTCAAGCTGGCGTTCCTGGCGGTGGTGCTGCTGGCCCTTGCTCCCGTGCTGGTGCCGATGCTCGTGCATATGCTGCGCACATTACCTCACCTTTCGAAAGACCCTCGGCAGATCGCCGGGTTCTTCGTGGGAATGCTGGGCTACGGCATGGTGCTGTTCGTCGTGGGAACTCTGCTGGGAGCGGCGTATCGCCTGCTGGTGAGCTTCGCGCTGCCATCGATGGCGCTCGAAAGCACAACGCTGCGCGAGACGGTGCGGCGGGTCTTCAACCTCGCGCAGGCGGAGCCGGTGGATATCTTCCTGTTCCTGCTGATGAACTTCCTGCTGTCACTGGCGGGAGCGATGGCCGGCGGGCTCGTGCTGGGTATCTTCGCTGTGGTGGTGGTGATCCCATTGGGGGGAGCGGGGGCGGTGCTCTGGGCGATCCTTCGCCACTCGGGCGTGGCCGGCCATGCCGTTCTGTACACCGGTGCGGGAGTTCTTGGACTCGTTGCAGTCGCCTTGATCGTCGTCACGGCGATCATTCTCTTCGGCTACCTGTATACGTTCCTGCAAGCCTATGCGCTGTACTTTCTGGGCGGACGTTATCCCAGGGTGGGCGCGTATCTTGAGCCGCTGCTGCCTCCGGCGCCTGCGTACGTCCCGGCTTCGGGCTTTGCAGCTCCACCGGCCTCTTAGAGGCTGCAATCGACATGCAAACAGGGCAATGGCCTCCACTCACAGGCTGCGCAGGAAACTGGCGCAGCCTGTGCACTTTAGCGCTTCGTATTGACGTGCTTTGGGGTTTGGGTGAATCATCCTCCCTGATGAAGAAAACGTTGTCCCGCCCCTCTCTTGCGCGGTTTGCCCTCTTGGCAGCGCTGGCTACCGCCACGATGCTGGGGGCTGCTCCTGGCGCTGCCCTGGCCCAGGCACCTGCCCGGAACCTGCCCCTGTGGGACGGCCCCGCACCCCTCGCCAAGGGTACAGCCTTCGGCACCGAGACCCTCACCACCGACATCCCGTCGATCGATGTCTTTCTTCCTGCGGAGAACCCGACGGAGACTGGGGTGCTGGTAATCCCGGGCGGCGGTTACACGCACGAGGCGATCAACAAGGAAGGCACGTTGATCGCGCAGTGGCTCAACGCGCGTGGGGTCGCGGCCTTCGTGCTGCACTATCGCGTGGCCCCCTATACCTATCCCGCGCCACTGTTGGACGGCATGCGCGCGATGCGTGTGATCCGCTCGCGGGCGACGGAGTTTGGCCTCGGTGAGGACCGCATCGGCGTGTGGGGATTCTCGGCTGGCGGGCATCTCGCCTCGGTGCTGGCCACGCACTTCGATGAGACGCTTCCGGACACGTCCTCGCTCCCGACGGACGCGATCGACAAGCTCTCCGACAAGCCGGCGTTTGCCGCGCTGGCCTACCCGGTGATCAGCATGGATCCGGCGATCACGCACATGGGCTCTCATGATTCGCTGCTGGGCAAGGAGGCGGATCCAAAGATGCAGGCTCTGTTCTCCAGCGAGCTGCAGGTGAAGGACACTACCCCTCCGGTCTTCCTGTTTGCGACGACCGATGACAAGACCGTGCCGGTGATCAACTCGGTCCGCTTCTACGAGGCCTGCGCCGCGCATCATGTCGAAGTGGAGATGCACCTCTTCGAGCACGGGCCGCACGGGATGGGACTCGCGGTCGGCAAGCCCGGGGTCGAGGCGTGGACCGAGGAACTGGCTACATGGATGCGCATCCACGGCTGGATGGCGAAGCCCTGACGCTGTGCGTGAAGCATAAAAGACTTCCCAAGAGATTGAGAACGGAGAGAACATGACCAGCAAGTGGCTTGGAGTGATGTGCGCCTCGGTAATGATGGCATCGCCCGCAGCAGGCTTCGCGCAGGAGTCGCATCCGGATGCAGCGAAGCTGACGATTGATGTGAAGGACATCGTGCATCCGGTGAGTCCGATGCTGTATGGCCTGATGACCGAGGAGATCAACCACTCGTACGAGGGCGGTCTCTACGCCGAACTGATCTCGAACCGCACCTTCCGCGGCGACTGGGCTGGCCTGCAGCGTTGGGAGATCGCGCGTCACGGGAACGCTGAGGCTACGCTCTCGATCGACAAGACCACGGGCCCGAGCGCTGCCCTGAACTACAGCGCGAAGCTGGTGGTGGCCTCGGCGACGGAAAGCAACGTGGCGGGGCTGGGCAATCCGGGCTGGTGGGGCATTGGCCTGAAGGCACACACCGAATACAAAGGCTCGTTCTATGCCAAATCAGAAAGCCTCAGCGGTCCGCTGACCGTGAAGCTGATTGGCAACAAGAGTGGCCTCACAATGGCCGAGACCAAGGTGGACCTCAAAGGGGGAGACTGGAAGCAGTACACCTACACGTTGAAGACGGGCTCCATCGCGGCCTCAGCGGAGAACCACATCGAGTTCACGGTCTCACAGCCGGGCACGTTGTGGCTCCAGTCCGTCTCGCTGATGCCGCCCACCTATGCGAATCGCGAGAACGGCAACCGCATCGACCTGATGGAGAAGATGGCGGCGATGAAGCCGACGTTCATCCGTCTGCCCGGCGGGAACTATCTCGAAGGCGACAAGCTGCAGGACTGGTACGACTTCAAGGAGACCATCGGGCCGCTCGTGGATCGCCCCGGGCATCAGGCTCCATGGAGCTACTGGTCGACCGATGGCTTTGGCCTGCTTGAGTTCCTCGAGTGGTGTGAAGACCTGAAGGTGGAACCGGTGCTGGCGGTGTATGCGGGCTACTCGCTGAAGGGCGAGCACGTGAAGGCGGGCAAAGACCTGGAGCCTTACGTGCAGGCGGCGCTGGATGAGGTCGAGTACGTGACCGGCGACGTAAGCACCAAGTGGGGTGCAGAGCGCGCCAAGGATGGCCACCCGAAGCCGTTCCCGCTGCATTACATCGAGGTGGGCAACGAGGATTGGCTCGACCACAGTGGAAGCTACAAGGAGCGCTGGCCGCAGTTTGCACGCGCGTTGCACACGAAGTATCCGCAGTACAAGCTGATTGCGACCGAGCCGGTGAAGGCGACGGACAAGCTCGAAGAGCCTGAGGTCGTCGACGACCACTACTACAAGCACACGGCGGACATGCTGGACTTCACGAAGCACTACGACGATGCGCCGCGCACCGGGCCCAAGATCTTCGTGGGTGAGTGGGCGACGCTGGCAGGTTCGCCGACGCCGAACTTCGGTGCGGCGCTGGCGGACTCGGCGTGGATGACGTCGATGGAGCGCAACAGCGATCTCATCATCATGAGTGCGTATGCTCCTCTGCTGGTGAACGTGAATCCGCAGGGTTCGCAGTGGGGCACGAACCTCATCGGCTTCGATGCGCAGACGAGCTTCGGCTCACCCAGCTACTACGCGCAGGTGATGTTTGCGGAACACCTGGGCGATGGTGTGCCGAAGTCGACGATCACCGAGGCCGGCCCGAGGTTCTACTACTCCGCGACGGTGGACTCGAAGACGAGCACGCTGCACCTGAAGTTCGTGAACGCGAGCGACAAGGAGCAGCCGCTCGAGGTGGAGCTGACAGGTCTGACCGGCCTGCATGTGGCCAAGCTCACGTCGCTTCATGGGGCCAGTTACGAGGCCACGAACACGATCACCGAGCCCAGCATTGTACGGCCACTGCTGTCCTCATCGCAGGTGCAGGGCAGCTCATGGAGTCATACAGTGCCGGCGTTGACGATTCAGACGGTGGATGTGGTGTTGAAGTGAGTAGAGATCAGTGAGTAGTGAGTAGTGAGTAGTGAAGAAAAGCACAAGGGCTGACGGCATTCGTCAGCCCTTGTGTCTTGCCTCTACTCACTATTCACTGCTCACTGCCCTTACATGTTCTCAATCATCCGCGTAGCAAACTCGCTGGTCTTCGCCTTCGTCGCGCCCTGCATCTGGCGCTCGAAGTCATAGGTCACGTACTTCTGCCCGATGGTCTTCTCCATCGAGCTTTCGATCATGCGTGCGGCTTCCTTCCAGCCGAGGAAGTCGAACATCATCACACCGGAGAGCATCACCGAGCCGGGGTTGATGACGTCCTTATCGGCATACTTCGGTGCGGTGCCGTGGGTGGCTTCGAAGACCGCGTAGCCATCGCCGATGTTGGCTCCGGGAGCGATGCCGAGGCCGCCGACCTGCGCCGCTGCGGCGTCGGAGATGTAGTCGCCGTTGAGATTCGTCGTCGCCAGCACGCTGTAATCACTGGGCCGGATGATGATCTGCTGGAAGATCGAGTCGGCGATGCGGTCGTTCACGAGGATCTTCGACTTCCACGCGCCGTTGCCATGCGTGGCGCCAATCCTGGTGATCACGTCGTTGACTTCGGCGATGATGGAATCGCTGAATGCCTTGGGCGCGAAGTCGATGCCGGGCTCGATCATGGCGGCGTTGGCTTCGGCGGTCAGGCCGGGGTTGGCGTCGAGGTTGCCGAGGATCCAGCTCTCGCGCTCGGTGACCGTCTGATCACGGAACTCCTGCGTGGCGACCTCGTAACCCCAGTCGCGGAAGGCGCCTTCGGTGAACTTCTGGATGTTGCCCTTGTGCACCAGCGTGACGGTCTTCAGTTTGTTCTCGAGCGCATGCTTGATGGCGGCGCGAACCAGGCGCTTGGAGCCGGTGATGGAGATGGGCTTCACGCCCACGCCGGAGTCAAGACGGACCTTCTTCTTGGTGCCCTGCAGCATCTCGTTGTTGACGAAGAAGATGAACTTCTCGGCCTCGGGTGTGCCTTCGCGGAACTCGATGCCGGCGTAGATGTCTTCCGTGTTCTCGCGGAAGATGACGATGTCGACGAGCTCAGGATGCTTCACCGGGCTGGGCACACCGGCGTAGTACTTCACCGGGCGGATGCACTGGTAGAGATCCATGAGCTGGCGCAGCGCGACGTTCAGCGAGCGGATGCCGCCGCCGACGGGTGTGGTCAGCGGTCCCTTGATGGAGACGCGGAAGTCTACCGTCGCCTTGACGGTGTCGTCGGGCAGCCAGTTCTGCGTCTGGCGGAACGCCTTCTCCCCCGCGAGCACCTCGTACCAGGCCACCTTGCGCTTGCCGCCATAGGCCTTTTCGACCGCGGCGTCGAAGACACGCTGCGAGGCCTTCCAGATATCGCGGCCGGTGCCATCGCCTTCGATGAAGGGAATGATGGGGTTATCGGGCACCTGGTACTGGCCGTCGGTGTACTGGATGGCTGCGCCGTCGGTGGGCACGGGAATGCCGTTGTAGCTGGTCTGCATGAGGAGTCCTCGCCTTTCGGGGTCGCGGGCGGGGAGGTTTGGGTTGCGCGCCCGCGCGTGGCGCAAGGCTCCGCAAACGTGCGGAAACCCGCGTCAATTCTGGGGCGAAGCATAGCACCGCGATTTTAGAGGTGACAATGATTCTCGTCACAGACGCGCGATCATCGCGCGTGGTGTCCCGCAACGGGGAGAGGTCAGGCGTAGTCCTCGGCCACCGTCTCATCGCTGCCATTGTCGAGGTTCGCGGCGCGGAACAGCGGCGTGAGCAGCATACTCAGCGCGAGGTTCAGCAGCAGCGCAGGAACCGCGGCGTACATCGCGTACGTATGGCCGAAGAGATGCAGCGGATAGACGCTGGCCTTGAATCCCAGCGACGCGACCATCGCTGTGCCGGAGACCATCGCGGCCATCCAGCCCACGAACAGCGCCCAGGGATGGAAGCAGCGCGTGAAGGCTCCCACGACGACCGAGGGCAGCAACTGCACCATCCAGATGCCACCCAGCAGCTGCAGCTGAATGGCGTAGGTGGTGGGCATCTTGAGCACGAACCACAGAGCGCCTACCTTGGCGAGAAGGCTGACAATCTTGGCCAGCGAGGACTCTTCGCGGTCGGTGAGTTCCGACCGGCGGAAGCTGCCCAGCAGGTTGCGCGTGAAGAGGTTCGCTGCGGCGATGGACATGATCGCCGCGGGCACCAGCGCGCCAATCGCAATCGCTGCGAGGCAGAAGCCAGCAAACCACTCCGGAAAGAGCTTGAGGAACAGCAGAGGGACGACCGTGTTGGGATCCTTTGTCACGATGCCAGCAGCGAGCGCCATATAGCCCAGCAACGCGATGAGCCCCAGCATGAAGCTGTAGGCCGGCAGCAGTGCGGCGTTGCGGCGGACGACGTTCTCGTCCTTGGCACTGAGGACCGCGGTCGCCGTGTGCGGGTACAGCATCAGCGCAATGGCGCTGCCGATCGCCAGCGTCGAGTAGCCGAGGTATTGCGGCGGCCGCAGCAGCGTCGACGCCTTGTGCGCTGCCAGCGCAGTCTGTGCCGAGGCAAAGATGTGCGCGTAGCCGCCCAGCTTCAACGGGACGATGATGATCGCGGCAATCACCATCACGTACAGCATGATGTCCTTGACGATGGCGATGACCGCTGGCGCGCGCAGGCCGCTGGAGTAGGTGTACGTCGCAAGGATGATGAAGGCGATGATGAGCGGAAGCTCGCCCTTCCATCCATTGCCTCCCAGGCCCATGGCCTCGAACACCACGCGCATGCCCACAAGCTGCAGCGCGATGTAAGGCATCAGCGCGAGGATGCCGGTGATGGCGATCGCCGCAGCCAGCCAGCGGTTGCCGTAACGCCCATGCACGAAGTCCGCGAAGGTGACATAGCTGTGCCGATGGCACACGCGCCACAGTCGCGGCAACACCACCATCATGTACGGGTACGCGATCACCGCGTAGGGCACAGCGAAGAACGCGTTCGCCCCGCCGCCGTACATCAGCGCCGGGACAGCGATGACGGTGTAAGCGGTATAGAGATCGCCTCCGACGAGGAACCAGGTGATGAGCGTGCCGAAGCTGCGCCCGGCCAGCCCCCACTCCTCGAGCGAATGCAGCCCGGCTGCGGGACGTCGCCAACGTGCGGCCCAGAAGCCCGCGATCGTGACTAGCAGGAACAGGAGGATGAAGACGCCAAGCGCGGTCGGATGCAGAATCATGGTTTGAAGAGATGAGCTTCTGCGTATGGTACCAGTCCATGCAGGGCCGCGAAGCGAGCTTCGGGAGGGCATTGGCATCTGCCGAAGTCGCACGTATGATCGGCGCACCGTCCCATACAACAGCGAAGGGTTGCCGAATCAGTCGGGTAGCTCAGAGGTTCCGATGAAGCGAACACCGATGGGCAGAGTTGCCGCCGTAGTGAACTCTGGGCTGGAGCGCCTTGGGTTCACGATCTCAAAGCTGCCGGGACGAAACACCCTCGCCCGCCACTTGCAGGAGGCACTTCGCGAAGGTCGCATCGAATGCGTGATCGACGTGGGCGCGCACCACGGCGAATTCGGCTCGCTGCTTCGCTCGCTGGGATACAAAGGGCGCATCGTGAGCTTCGAGCCTTCGGCGGAGGCGTATGGGTGCATCGGTCCGGTATGCGCGGCGGACGGGAACTGGGAGGTGCATCGGCTGTGTGCCGGCGCTTTCGACGGCACTGCCGAACTGCTCCGCTTTCAGGCCGCAGAGTTCAATTCACTGCACGCTCCGTCCACCTTCGGGGAGGCAAGCTGGTTGAGCAGTCACCTCGAACCGGGCGGGACGGAGGCGATCGCCATTCGCCGCCTCGACACGCTGCTGCCGGAGCTGGGTATCGACGCCGCCAACACAAGGTTGTACCTCAAGATCGATACGCAGGGGCACGATCTGCAGGTGCTTGCTGGCGCGAGTGGGATCCTGCCGAGCGTGCCGCAGTTCCAGATGGAGCTCTCCGCTTTGTGCCTGTACGAAGGCACGCCCAACATGGAAGAGGTCATCGCCTCCTGCCGGACATTGGGGTTCCTGCCGCAGGCTATTCATCCGGTCTGGTCCAACGGGCCGGAGCGTCCCATCTTGGAATGGGATTGCGTCTTCCGCCGCGTCGCAGGGCGGTTTCTCGTTTCGGAGCAGCGGCCAACGTCGTCGCAGACTACGGTTTAGCGGAGGTTCCCCGATCCGATGTCGTAGACCTCGATGCCAAGGTCGTTGAGCGTGGCGATGGCCTGCTCCATATTCTTACGGACCAGGGGTTCGGCGGCCTTGGGCGTGTGGTTGGCCTCTTCAATCGCCACCACGCGACCGTAGGGCCACGCGTTCTGCGGGATCGAGGTCACCGCCTCACCGAGCTTGTCGAAGGCGATATCGACCTCCTGGCGGCGGGCTCCGGCCGGTCGCAACATGCCTCCCGACCCAAACGCCCCCGGCGTCGCGTCGCCTTGCATGATGTGGATCTGTAGCATGCCTGGCTGGACGGTGATGTAGGGGTTCTGCCACTCGTCGAAGCTGTGGATATTCATGTAGCGGTTCTTCGAGGGGGGAAGGATCTGCTCTAGCTGGGAGCGCTGCGCATTGGCCAGGGCCTGCTGCTCGGCCTTCTTCTGCTCGAGCTGGCTGAGCGAGGGCGGATGACTGTGGCAACCGGCCAACAGGAGCGCCGGGGCAAGCAGGAGGGAGAGGTAGCGGGAACGCACGGGGAAAGGATAGCAGGAGGCAGCGGCTCCGCCGGTACCCGCTATGCGCTGCGCGTTGGCGGCCGCGCCCTTCGAGGCTGGAGATCGTACCGGGCGATACAATCAAAGAGTCATGATTAAAGCGATTACAGCGGTCACGCCGGTCGCGTCGTCGGAGACCTTCGACGCGCTGGGCGAACTATTGGCCGCGCTGGGCTTCGAGCCCGGCAAGAACTGGAACGACGGTACGGGCCGGGGCGCGGCATTTCTTGCGCCGCTGGCGAACCTTGAGCTCGTGACGGGGCGGCAGCCTGCCGTGCCCCGCCTGCTCATCGAAACCACGCAGCTGGACCAGGTGCACACCACGGTCGAGGCCTGGCTACAGGGACGCCTCCGCACGGAAGAGGTGCCCGCGAAGATCAGCTCCGTCGAGCTGACGCACTGGAACTCGCGGCTGTTCACGGTCAAGCTGGACGCTGACCTCGAGGTCGGCTTCTGGCAGTCGGAGAACGTGCTGCACGGCGTTCCGGTAGCGCTGGAAGGCGATCTCTCCGCGGCAGGCCGCAAGTGGGCCATCGTGGTGGCGCGATGGAACGCGGTGATCACGGATCGCCTGCTGCAGGGCTCGCTGGACGCGCTGCTGCGCTCCGGAGCGAAGAAGGAAGACATCGAGATCGTCCGTGTTCCCGGCGCGTGGGAGGTCCCCAGCGCCGCGCGTATGCTGGCCGAGTCCAAGCGCTTTGCCGCGATCATCACGCTGGGCGTGCTGCTGCGCGGCGAGACGGCGCACTACGAGGCCATCTACAACGAGGTCTCGCGCGGCATTGGCCAGAGCCAGCAGGATACCGGCGTGCCCCATGCCTTCGGCGTGCTGACCTGCGAGACGCTGGAGCAGGCACTGGATCGCGCTGGCCTGAAGGCAGGCAACAAGGGCTTCGAGGCCGCGATTGCCGCGATCGAGATGGCCTCCATTCAACAGAAACTGGCTGCACGTCAGCCCGAACCCGCGGAGCAGACAGCCTGATGGGAACCCGTAGAAAGTCCCGTGAGCTGGCGATGCAGATGCTCTTCCAGGGCGACCTTGGCAAGCAGACACCCGAGCAGGTAGAGAAGCTCTTCTGGGAGTCGCGCGACGACGTCGATGACGAAACGCGCGGCTTTGCCGATGACATTCACCGCACCGCCGCTGCCCGCATCGACGAGGTGGACAAGCTGATCCAGGCGCATTCCAAGAACTGGCGCCTGGAGCGCATGCCAGTGGTCGACCGCAGCCTTTTGCGTGCCGCTACCGCCGAGATGCTGGGCTTCCCGAAGACGCCCGCAGCCGTCATCATCAACGAGACGCTGGAGATCGCGCGGGCCTTCGCCGCGCCGGAGAGCCTGCAGTTTCTGAACGGCGTGCTCGATGCCATCGGGCGCGACCTGCTGGAGCAGCGGCTGAATGGCAGCGCTTCGCGCTAAGAACAGCAGAACAGCAGAACAGCAGAACAGCAGAACAGCAGAACAGCAGATTGGACCATTGCCTTCTGCGAGTTGTATGCAAAGCAAAACGGACCAGCTCTCGCTGGTCCGTTGCTTTTCTGTTCTGCTGTTCTGCTACTCAGCTGTTCCGCTGCCTTAGTTCAGCGACTTCTTCGGATGCTGGCTGAGCAGGTTCGGCATCACGTAGCTGCCACTGGTGCAGGTGGGGGTCGGTGTCAGGTTGCTTCCGATGCTGCAGGGCAGCTTCGGAACGATGACGCCGGTCTCGGTCGGGGTGGTGCCGCTGATCGAGAAGGTGTGCACCTGGTCGTCGCTCGAGGTTCCAGCCCAGAAGGTCAGGTTATCGCTCGAGAAGACGCCTGCGACCGGAGCCGAAGCAGAGGTTGCGCCGTTGGCCAGGGTCACGGTTGAGACAGTGCCGGTCGCCGGAACATACTCGGGCAACAGACCGCCGGAACCGTTGTAGGTCACGAAGGCCAACGCCGAGTTTGGAGAGGGAACGACGCCGGTGATCGAGGTGATCGTCGGGCCGGTGATGTTGTGCGGCGTGTTGGTGCTGGAGAAGTAGCCGGTGGCCACTGTGGTCGGGCAGACCGCCGGAACCACCACCGTGGAACCGTAGCCGGTGCTCTTGGGCAGGGTGATGGCGAGGTCGTTGATGCGGGCTGGGGAGGCCGCCGTGGCGCCGAGGATGCGCGCACCGTCGTTGGTTGCCACCAGCACATCGTTGATGACGCCAGGCTGCGTGTCGGCCAGCGGAATGAAGTCGTTGGTGATGGAGGGCGGCGTGGTGCCGGTGGCTGCAGTCTGCGACGGGCAGTAGCTGCGCCCATCGGTGGTACCGGCGCCGGGGGTGCTCTGGCCCGCAAAGTACGCGCCCACGGCAGGGACGGTCACCGCTACGGCCGAGTAGGGAACCGTGGTGGTGTCAGACTGCCAGTTGGTGAAGGCGGAGTACTTGAGCAGGGTGTCTGCGGTCGTCGTGATGTAGACGATGGAGCTGTCCGGGGTCCAGGCGGCGCTGGTGCCGACGCCGTTGTAGCTCGTCGATACCGCGCCGGTGGAAGCCGAGACCAGCGAGATCGTCTGGCGGTTCGGGTCGGTGACGACGACGGTGCTTCCATCCGGCGAGACCGAGAGTACCTGGCCCTGGAGCGAGGTGTAAGCACTGGTCTGTGCCAGAGATGCGGTCGAGACGACCATCATGCCCTGGGCGCTGCCAAGGTAGATCTCCGTGCCGCCCTGGTTCATCACCATTGTGTTGGGCACAAACTGCAGCTTGATCAGCGAGCTGGCCGCACCGGTGGTGGTGTCGTAGGGGTACAGGTACTGCGACTGCGTGCTGCCGATGAAGAGCACGGTGGCGCTGGTGCCCGTGGTGTTGATGGTGATGCCGTTGGAGGTCAGCGGCACGCCATTGCCCAGGTAGCCGATCTGGCTGAACGGCGCAGGGTTGCACGACGAAGGCATGCAGACGGCGTTGATGAGGGCCGACCCGGGGAAGCTGGGCGTCGCGGAGCCCGAGCTGGCCGGGATCGTCTGCGGCGTCGTGGACTCAAAGCCCAGCGTCAGGCCGGTGAGCTGCTGGCCGTTCTTGTCGTACACCACGGTGTTGAGCGACTGGGTGGTGTTCAGCGAGACGCTGATGCTGGAAGTACCGGTCGCGGCGCCGGGAATCGACATCACGATCGACGTGGGCGGGCAGGTCGAAAAGAAGCCGACCTCAGATGCCGTCGAGGAGTTTGCGATCGAAGCCGCGATGGCTGAAGAGCCAGGCATATTCGCCGTGACGACGCCGTTTTCGTCGATGGTGCCGACAGAGGACGAGGTCAGCGCGGTGAAGGTCAGGTGACCCACCTGCGCCGTGATGTTGGTCGTGCCGGCGTAGACGCGAGCGATGAGCTGCGCGGTCTGGGTCTGCGACACGCAGGTGTTCTGGAGGTACGGCGTTGCGGAGGTCGTCGGTGCGGGCAGACCGGCAAAGGTGCAGTTGGTCGCCGGGTCGTTGATACAGTCCGTACTCGCGGCCCCCAGCGTGACGCTCGTGACAGTGGAATGCACGAAGACCGGAATCGCGTTCGAGCTTGCTCCGCTTGCCGTGGCCGTGATGTAGGCCAGGTGCGTGCTGGGTACGGTCGCCGGCGCCGTGCAGATGGTGTAGTCGGCAACGCCGCCGCCGGTGTTGCGGTTCCAGCTGCCAGCGCAGGTCGAGCCGGTGGACGGATTGATGTCCACCACCGACATATCACTGGACGCGTACGTGTACTTGGAGACCGAGACGCTGTTGTTCTTGCAATCCACCGCCGTGGCGGAGAGGGACGTTCCGATCTGTCCATAGTTCAGCGAGAGGCCAGTGGTGGCCAGAGTGGGCGACAGCGTGATGCTGGCGACCTGTCCCACGACCGGACCCGAGCTGAGACCATTGCAATAGACCGTTGCCACATGCTTCGAGCATCCCGTGACCGACATGCCGAAGGGAAGGGCAAGAAACAGAAGAATCGCCAGGCCGAGAATCCGCCTCGCTGTCGAATGAACCACCAAACGCACTAAGAACCTCCCCGCTCAACCGGAACTCACGCTGAGCGGTAAACCGCAATCCCGCTGAATCTCCGAGAATTCAGTTTAGGGGTTGGACGTAAGAAGCGGCAAGGTGGCACACTCCAACCTTTGCCTCCGGATGGCCCATCGGTGGCCGGCCATCTCCTGCGGCAGCCGGGTATCCCCTGCGACCACAGAGGGCAGAGCCTGTAAAGTCCGGGTGATCGGATCAGCCCTGCGGGCTCAGGTAGCCGGTCTGCTTCCAGGTCACAATCCTCGACATGTGGTGCTGGAAGTAGAAGAGGCTGAAGAAGAACGTCATCACGCCGGAGAGTCGCAACCCGATGGGTTCGACGGTGTTGTAGTACGCCAGCATCGAGCGGCGGACCTCGAAGACCGACAGGATGTTCAGCGCCCACATCGCAAAGATGGCCAGCATGATTACGGCGAATCCCAGGACCGGGAAGTGGTCCGAGCCGGCGAATGCCATCGAAAGACCACCCGCGAGGCATCCGCCCAGCCCAACGCCAAACCCGGCGAGGAGGTACACCAGCGCCTTGTTGGCCAGGTCGAGGCTGCGCACCCAGACCATCTGGTAGATGAGCCAGCCGAGTGGAAACAGGCTGAAGGCAAGGCTGATCACCAGGACGATGGCCCAATGGAGGTTTGGCGGCAGCGGCACGATCGGCACGTGTTCCGGACGCAGGAAGCCGTAAGCGGGCGCAACATAGCCTGGCGGAGGATGGAGCGCTGTCGCCTTCTCCAGCACTGCCGCGACAGTGGACATCGCGCCGTTATCGGCCTGCAGCGCGATGTCGGTCGGCAGGATCGAGCCTGCGCTGACGTATCCGCGCAGCTGCTCCAGGGTGTAGGGGCCAAACTGCTGGCCGTCGCGCTGAATCAGGTAGGTCACGTACTCTCCGCCGGGAGCAGGTGAAGGCCCGCCGCAGTCTGTCTCGACGTCCCCGGATGTTCGCCAGCCTACTGCACAAAGAGCACGGGGCCAAAGTGAAAACTTTGGCCCCGTGGGGTGGGTGTTTTGGGTCGTGCCGGGCTTGTGTCACGGCTGATGCCGCGATCTGCTGTTCCTGCCAACCGAACTAATGGCTTGCCGGCATGTTTTCAGCGAACCACTTCACCTCGCGGTCGTGGCGATCGCGGAGGTGTTCGGGATCCTTGAAGCCATGGCCTTCGTTGGGGTAGACGACGAGCTGTGTCTTCACGCCCTCGGCGCGCAGTGCGTGCCACAGCTCAAAGCTCTGCGGTGCGGGGCATTCGCCATCGCGGTCGCCCACGATGATCAGCGTCGGGGTCTTCACGTTCTTGACGAAGTTGATCGCCGAGCTCTTGGCGTAGACGGCCGGGTCGTCGTAGACGCTGGCACCGAAGAAAGGCAGCATCCACTGGTCGATGGAGTTCTCGCCGTAGTAGCTCTGCCAGTTGCTGACGCCCGCGCCGGCGACGGCCGCGCGGAAGCGATGCGTCTGGGTGATGGCGAACATCGCCATGAAGCCGCCGTAGCTCCAGCCGGTGAGTCCCTCGCGGTTCTTGTCGATGGACAGCTTCGCCTCGAGCATGTCCATGCCCTTCAGGATGTCGCGCAGGTCGCCGTAGCCGAAGTCCTTGCGATTGGCCATGGTGAAGGCCTCGCCCTGGCCGTAGCTGCCGCGGGGGTTGGGCTGGAACTCGAAGTAGCCTTCGTCAGCCCAGCCTGCCGTCGTGCTGAAGCGTGGTCCGACCGAGGCCGACGGTCCTCCGTGCACGGTCACGATGAGCGGATACTTCTTCGCGGGGTCGTAGTCCCTGGGGTAGGTGATCCAACCCTGCACGTGGAAGCCTTCGTTCTCCCACTCGACGGACTCGACGCGGCTGGTAGGCTTCGCGCCGTCGTTCAGGTGGGTGAACTGCTGCAACTTGTCGAGCGGGCCCACGTAGACCTCGGGCGGTGCGGTGAGGCCCGACTTGACGAACGCAAACACGCCCTTGTTCGTGAACGAAACCGCGTTCTTCAGCGGGCCGCCGGAGACAGCTACTTCTCCCAGATCGGTGGCCGAACCAGGAATCTCCCTGCGCGTCGTGACGTCGTAGTCGGGCGCGACGATGTGTCCGCGACGATCCTCGATGAAGCCAATGGTCTTGTCGTTCAGCCACGCCTCATAGGTGGGGGTTCCGTCGATCTTCGGGGTGACGTCAATGGGCTCGCCCTTGCCGTCCGCATTGACCACCCACACATCGCCGCCGTTGGAGCTGAAGTCGCTCATCAGCCCGCCGATAAAGGCGATTCGCTTGCCGTCCGGCGAGAACCGCGGCACGGCCATCTGCAGGCCATGCATCGCGGACCTGGTGGTGTTGGGGTTGAAGATGACCTCCGCCGTCGAGCCAGCAGTCGCCGTGTATAGCTTGGCTACCCACCAGTTGTTCTCGCCAGGAGCTGCAGCGCCGATGAAGGCAATGCTCTTTGAGTCGGGCGCCCAGGTGTACTCGAAGACATATCGCTGCGGCGTGGGCTCGACAAGCCACGAACCCACTCCGCTGTTGGTGTCCACGCCATAGACGCCCTGGATCTCCAGGTTGTCCTCGCCGATGACGCCGGCCCACGGCTTCATCGCGTCGAGGGCACCGGCCTGGCGGCTGGCGTCCTTCACGAAGAGGAAGGCGAGCGTCTTGCCATCGGGCGAGAAGGTCGCCTGCTTGAAGATGCCGGTAATGCGCGTCAATTGCTTGATCTCGCCGCTACTGCGGAACCAGAGGAAGATTTCGCCTTGTGCGCCCTTACCGTCCGTGCCTGGGCAGCCTACGGTGAAGGCGAGCGTCTGGGAGTCAGGCGACCAGACCGGATCGGAGTCGGTGCAGTGGGGCCCGCCGGGAGCGATGATTTTGTCCTGCCCCGGATTCGCGACCCCGGTCACGTACAAGGTAGACGCACCTCCGGAGCGGAGGCCTTCGGTGCCAGCGCCACGCAAGGTCCAGGCGACCAGGGCACCGTCAGGGGAGATAGCTACGGCACCCGGCGTGCGCACCCGGCCTGGGCGCTGCGCCCCGGCGCAGAAGGTGAACACAGCCAGTGAGGCGCATGAGAGGAGAGCGGTTGAACGGCGGATCATGTCGTCCAGCCTACCAACGATCTGCGCTCGCAGCCCATTTTGACATATCAGATTGAGGCGAAATGGGTTCGGGACCGGAGTGAGATGGCTGGGTCAGCCCGCGGCTTCCTCGGGCTTGAAGACCCTTGTGCAGAAGACCTCGCGATTGAAGACGAAGCCCAGCTGCTCGTAGATGCGGCGGGCCCCGGTGTTGGTGCTGCCAAGGTGCAGGTAGCTGCGATACCCCGCAGTACGATGCTCGCGCAGGATGCGCCGGATGATGGCGGAGGCGAGGCCCTGGCCGCGGTACTCGGGTAGGGTGCAGATGCCGGAGACCTCTCGGAACTCGCCGAAGCACATGCGGTCGCCGCCCATGGCGATCAGGCGGCCCTCGCGCCGGATGCCGAAGTAAGGTCCCATGGCGTTGGTGCGGATGCGGAAGAAGCCCGGAAAGGCGGCGGTGGTGAGGTCGACCATCTCCTGGCCGGCTTCGGGGCCGCTCATGGGGACGACCTCGTCGTCGCCGGGGCCTTCGGGGATCGGTGCCTCCGCGGGAAAGACCATCTGGCTGACGCCGCCGAAGCCGCTGAGCCGGACGCCGTGGGCCTCGGCCCAGGCCCCCGCGCGGTCTTCTGCAAGCAGGGGATCGGCGGTGGGGTGCAGCACCCACTCCAGCTCTCCGGGAGCCATGCGGCCTGCCAGCTCGGTGAGCCCGGCCTCGGGGTCTCCGAGCAGGCAGACGAAGGGCGAGACATCGGGCCGGTAGCGGAGCATATGTTCGCCCGGAGCATCCGCCAGGTGGGCCTGCGACGAACGCAGCGCAGTCAGCGCCGTGTTGGCGAAGCGGTCGTCGGTGGCCTCGGGCGGGGGAGTGGGGCGAGCGTCTGGCATGGAAAGACGATAGCAAGTGGTCGGCAGGCCTCGACGGGCTGCCCCGGAAATGGGGCAAATGGCGGGAAAGACTGGCCCCTGTCCCTCTGTTTGAGGGTCTCGTTTTCTTGACTCACCCCCTGGCTCTTGGTAGAGTGTGAAGGTTCCGTGTGTTTTGCGGGACCACCTGTCTGAGAGCCTGCGCCACCCTCCTTCCGCGAGAAAGCATCAGCGGATTCAACCAGGGACGGGAGTTGCGGGCCGGAACAGCGCGATACGGAGTTGGGCGGATCTTTGGGCGTGGGCGCGAGCCTGCAAGCGGAGAGATGACTTCAGCCACCGTCGCCTGTCTCAAGCCTTGAGCAGTGATTGCAGTACCCAGCAGCGGTCTGGGAGCAGTACGGCCGCGTGCAGGATTCAGAACTTCGCCGGAGCTTGGGTTGCAGACTCCCCTGAAAAGAGGAGGGCAATCCGCTGGGAGACCAGCAGCGAGCTCCGCCTTTCGCGTGTGCGCCGGTGGTATTGCGCTGGTGTGAATGCGGAGAAGAGCGAAGGTGCTGCCCTGCAGTGCGTTCGAGGGAGAAGTCGAAAGCCCGGAGGTTGCGATCAACGCAGCTGCCGGTGTTGCAAGAAGAGAGAGGTTTTTCGAAGTGCCTACATTCCATCAGCTCGTCAAGCAGGGCCGCACGCCGACCCGTTACAAGACTGCCTCGCCTGCGCTGCAGGGTTCGCCCCAGCGCCGCGGCGTCTGCACCCGTGTGTACACCCAGACCCCGAAGAAGCCGAACTCGGCGCTGCGTAAGGTCGCCCGTGTTCGCCTGACCAACGGCATCGAAGTCACCACCTACATCCCGGGCATCGGCCACAACCTGCAGGAGCACTCGATCGTGCTCATCCGTGGCGGCCGTGTGAAGGATCTCCCGGGTGTCCGTTACCACGTGGTGCGCGGAACGCTTGACTCGGTTGGCGTCGCCAACCGCAAGCAGAGCCGCTCCAAGTACGGCGCGAAGCGCCCGAAGGCCTCGAGCAAGTAACAAGTTCTACGTTGTACGTTCTACGGTACGGCTTCTAAGGCTGTGTTCACGTAGAACGTACAACGCACCACGTACAACGCAATTCAGGCCCGGCAGCGTGAGAAGTCACCGCACCGGGGGAAGAAGAAAGAAGAGAGAGAATGCCGAGAAAAGGCTACATCGCCAAGCGTGAGGTCCCTGCGGACCCGATCTACCAGTCGACCCTGGTCACGAAGTTTGTCAACAGCATGATGTGGGGTGGCAAGAAGTCCACCGCGCAGGCCATCTTCTACGAGGCGATGGAGAACCTCGAGAAGAAGGGCGGCGACGAGGCCCTCAAGCTGTTCAAGAAGGCCGTTGAGAACGTCAAGCCGGCCCTCGAAGTCAAGAGCCGCCGCGTTGGCGGTGCGAACTACCAGGTGCCGATCGAGGTCGCTCCCGAGCGCCGCACCTCGCTGGCGATCCGCTGGCTGGTGAGCTACGGCCGCGCCCGTGGCGAAAAGGGCATGGTCGAGAAGCTGACGGCCGAGCTGCTGGATGCGGCCAATGGCCGTGGCGCCGCGATGAAGAAGAAGGAAGACGTTCATCGTATGGCTGAGGCGAACAAGGCGTTCGCTCACTACCGCTGGTAACGGTGCTCCGTTGTACGTCGTGCGTTCTACGTTGTACGTAGGCGCACTCGTGCAACGTTCAACGTAGAACGTACAACGAGATCGCATCACCGCAGGTCAAGCCTGCAGAAAGAACTACCGTGGCTCGCACAGTACCTCTGATTAAGTGTCGGAACATCGGCATCATGGCTCACATCGACGCCGGCAAGACGACGACGACCGAGCGCATTCTCTTCTATACGGGTGTCAACCACCGTATCGGCGAAGTGCACGAGGGCACCGCCACCATGGACTGGATGGAGCAGGAGCAGGAGCGCGGCATCACGATCACGTCGGCCGCGACGACCTGCACCTGGAACGGCATCCGCATCAACATCATCGACACGCCCGGCCACGTGGACTTCACGGCCGAGGTGGAGCGTTCGCTCCGCGTGCTCGATGGTGCGGTGGCCTGCTTCGACTCCGTGCAGGGCGTTCAGCCCCAGTCGGAGACGGTGTGGCGCCAGGCCAACAAGTACAAGGTTCCCCGTATCTGCTTCATCAACAAGATGGACAAGGCCGGCGCGAACTTTGAGTACGCCACCTCGACGATCGTGAACCGCCTCGGCGCACGTGCGATCCCGATCAACTGGCCCATTGGCGAAGAAGCCAAGTTCCAGGGCGTCATCGACCTCGTCGAGATGAAGGGTATCGTCTGGACGAACGAAGAGATGGGCGCGAAGTACGAGGTCGTCGAGATCCCGGCTGACCTCAAGGCCAAGGCCGAGGAGATGCACCAACTGCTCGTCGAGGCAGTCGCTGACTCTGACGAGGAAGTGATGATGAAGTACCTCGATGGCGAGGCGATCTCGACCGAGGAACTGAAGCGTGCGATCCGCAAGGCAACCATCGCGATGAACATCTTCCCGGTGATGTGCGGCACGGCGTTCAAGAACAAGGGCATTCAGACCCTGCTGGACGCGGTTGTGGCGTACCTGCCGAGCCCCCTGGATGTTCCTCCGATCGAAGGCATCGACCCCTACGACACCGAAGTCAAGGTGATTCGTCACGCCGACGACAGTGAGCCGTTCGCGGCGCTGGGCTTCAAGATCATGACCGACCCGTTCGTCGGCCAGCTGATCTTCATCCGTGTGTACTCGGGCCAGCTCAAGACCGGTGACTCGGTCCTGAACCCGCGCACCGGCAAGACGGAGCGTATCGGCCGCCTGTTGAAGATGCATGCCAACAAGCGTGAAGAGATCACCGAGATCCTCGCTGGCGATATCTGCGCTTGCGTGGGCCTGAAGAACCTCGTCACGGGCGACACGATCTGCACCGAGAAGTCCCCGGTCGTGCTCGAGTCGATCGACTTCCCGGCCCCCGTGATCGAAGTGGCCGTGGAGCCGAAGACCAAGGTCGACCAGGAAAAGATGGGCATCGCCCTCGCCAAGCTGGCGCAGGAAGATCCTACCTTCAAGGTTCGCACCGATGTCACCTCAGGCCAGACGATCATCGCCGGCATGGGTGAGCTTCACCTCGAGATCATCGTCGACCGCATGATGCGCGAGTACAAGGTCGAAGCGAACGTCGGTAAGCCGCAGGTGAACTACCGCGAGACAATCCGCAGCACCGCGGAAGCGGAAGGCAAGTACATTCGCCAGACCGGTGGTTCGGGTAACTACGGCCACGCCAAGATCCGCATTGCTCCGAACGAGCCCGGCAAGGGCTATGAATTCATCAATGTAATCAAGGGCGGCACCATCCCGAAGGAGTACATCAAGCCGATCGACCAGGGTATTCAGGAAGCTCTGCTCGGTGGCGTGCTCGCCGGTTACGAGATGGTGGACATCAAGGTGGAGCTGTATGACGGCAGCTATCACGATGTCGACTCGAACGAAATGGCCTTCAAGATCGCCGGTTCGATGGCGTTCAAGGAAGCCGCCCGCAAGGCCAAGCCGGTTCTTCTTGAGCCGGTGATGGCGGTGGAAGTGACGACGCCCGAGGAGTACATGGGCACGATCATCGGCGATCTCAACTCTCGCCGTGGTCGCATTGAAGGCATGGAGATGGTCGGCGGCGTTCAGGCCATCAAGGCCACGGTGCCACTGTCCACGATGTTCGGCTATGCTACCTCGATGCGTGGTTCCACGCAGGGCCGTGCGAACTTCTCCATGGAGTTCAAGCAGTACGAGGAGGCTCCTCGCTCGGTGAGCGAAGAGATCATCGCCAAGAACAACGGCGGCAAGGATAAGTAACGGGCAGGCACGGCGGGAGCCGTGCCGATCGTTGCGAAGGTTTAGCACAGCAAGCCGCGCACTGGAGCTCAGTTGTACCGCGAGCGTGCGCAAGACATAGGAATCAGCAGTAATTCTTAGACGGAGAAGATCATGGCGAAGGAAAAATTTGACCGTAGCAAACCGCACGTGAACGTTGGCACGATCGGTCACATCGATCACGGCAAGACGACCCTCACGGCGGCGATCACCAAGGTGTTGTCGAAGCACAACCCGAAGAACAGCTTCCGCTCGTTCGACACCATCGACAACGCTCCTGAGGAGCGCGAGCGTGGTATCACCATCTCGACCTCCCACGTGGAGTACGAGACGGCGAACCGCCACTACGCTCACGTCGATTGCCCGGGCCACGCCGACTACATCAAGAACATGATCACCGGTGCAGCGCAGATGGACGGCGCGATCCTCGTGGTTGCGGCTACCGACGGCCCGATGCCCCAGACGAAGGAGCACGTTCTGCTCGCTCGCCAGGTTGGCGTTCCGTACATCGTTGTGTTCCTCAACAAGTGCGATGCAGTGGAAGACGAAGAGCTCATCGACCTGGTCGAGATGGAAGTTCGCGAGCTGCTCTCGAAGTACGACTTCCCCGGCGACGACGTCCCTGTGGTTCGTGGTTCGGCTCTCGGCGCGCTCAACGGCGAAGCCCAGTGGGAAGCCAAGATCGACGAGCTCATGGAAGCCGTCGACAAGAACGTGCCCCAGCCCGACCGTCTGGTCGACCTGCCCTTCCTGATGCCGATCGAAGATATCTTCTCGATCTCGGGTCGTGGTACCGTCGTCACCGGCCGTATCGAGCGTGGCAAGATCAAGGTCGGCGAGCCGGCTCAGATCGTTGGCTTCCGCGACACCCAGGCGACCACCGTCACCGGCGTCGAGATGTTCAAGAAGCAGCTTGACGAAGGTCTCGCGGGCGATAACGCCGGCCTCCTCCTCCGCGGTACCGCGAAGGAAGACGTCGAGCGCGGCATGGTTCTCGCCAAGCCGGGTTCCATCACCCCGCACACCCAGTTCAAGGGTGAGGTCTACGTCCTCTCGAAGGAAGAAGGCGGACGTCACACTCCGTTCTTCAACGGCTACCGTCCCCAGTTCTACTTCCGCACCACGGACGTAACGGGTTCGGCCAAGCTCCCCGAGGGCACCGAGATGTGCATGCCCGGCGACAACATCCAGCTCGATGTCACCCTGCACACGCCGGTTGCCATGGAGAAGGGTCTCCGCTTCGCCATCCGTGAGGGTGGACGTACGGTAGGCGCCGGCACGATCTCCGAGATCATCAAGTAGCTTTTCCCTTCGGGGAAAAGCTACGGGCAGGCGACCGGCTTTAGCCGGCGCTGGCCCGGAGATCCGAAGGAAACAAGAACGCGGTCAGCTTCGGCTGACCGCGTTTCTGTTTTATAGCCAGCACCAATAGCCTGGGTTCTTCACGATCTCGATGCGAGGATGCAGGTCCTTGAGTCGCCCACCATCCTGCAGGACGTTCCACTCGAGGGTGAACATCCCCTTCCACTTGCCTTCAAAATCTCCGAGAAAACAGCTTGTCGCATCTGCGCCCCAGCCTGCGGCCTTAGGCGGATTGGCACTGTAGCTCCGGACCGGGGCATCTCCGTCCCAGACCTTCCATTCGACGTGAAGCAGGGGCGGTGTGTCGCATCGGTGATTGGGGCGCGGCGGTCCCAGATCGCAGTCGAGTTGATCCAAGGGCAACCGCCGATCAACATTGAGCCATACGTGGTAGTCGTGCTTCCCGACGGGAAATGCTTCACTGCGCCATGTTCCCACTGTTAGCGGTACCGGAAAGGTTGGCGCAGGGGTGCAGTGAATCGAGGCTCCCGACGCAACGTGGGGGACGGGGGACCACCCGGGCAAAGCGAAAGAACCCGCTACTGCGCTCAGGCTTCGGAGAATATCGCGTCTTGTGAAGGGCCTCGTCGTACCCACTTCAACAGCGGTTCTTTGGGTTTCCATCAAACAATCATCCCTTGGGACCGTCATGGGGAACGCCCTCTCATGTGTCACTTCTTCCACCGTCGCAACTTGTGCTCACATCTAGATCGTTTTACGATCTAGATGTGAGTGCGAAGAAAGATCATCCCTCCATCCCTCCGGACGTTAAGGAACTCGCGGAATTCCGCTTCCTCCTCCGCCGCTTCCTCGCATTTAGCGAGCAGGCCGCCGAGTCCAATGGCCTTCCGGCACAGCAGCACCAGCTGTTGCTCCAGGTCGCAGGTGCCCCGGAGGGAACGGACGTGACGCCCACCTATCTTGCCACCCGCCTGGCGTTGCGGCGCCACAGTGTCGTCGAGCTGTGCAACAGGTGCGAGAGCGCAGGATTATTGCGGAGGATTGCCTCCGAGGAAGATCTCCGCAGCGTTTCGCTCCATCTGACGTCACAGGGGGAAGAGATCCTGACGAAGCTCTCCCAGGCGCATGCTGCCGAACTGCGCGAGCGCGTGCCCGACCTGGTGGACTCGCTTCGGCGCCTTCTTGCGATGGAAGGAGACCGATGACCGCGAAGCTACGCAGATACCCGCTCGTCAGCAGGCTAATGCCGCTGGTTCGCGAGGACCTCGACAACACCTACGCGCGCGACTTGCACAAGTGGCTGCTGATTGCGCCCTTACTGGGCGTGACCGTCGGCCTCACGGTGACGGCAGTGAGCGAGATCATTCTGCGGCGGATGTGGTCGCCCGTGCTGGCTTGTTTCCTCGCGCATCCATGGACCATCGTGCCGATCGTTACCGCGGGTTGCGGCCTCGCCGGGGTGGTGATGCAGCTCTGGACGCCCAATCCCAACGAGCACTCCACCGAAGAGATCCTCCACGCCTACCACCACGACGAGGGTAGGGTGGACATGCGTCCGTTTGCCGCGAAGCTGGCGGCTGCAGCGCTAACAGTAGGACTGGGAGGAAGCGCCGCGCTGGAGGGCCCAAGTATCTACAGCGGCGGTGCATTGGGATCCTGGCTGTGGGAGCGTCTGCGGCGTATTAAAGCCTTTCGCCTGACGGACCGGGACCGGCGCATTCTTCTCATCAGCGGTGCTGCGGCAGGCATGTCAGCGGTGTTTCGCGCCCCGCTGACCGGCATCGTCTTTGCGCTCGAGATGCCCTACAAGGATGACCTCGCGCATGAAGCCCTCCTGCCTTCGCTATTGGCCTCGGTGGTCTCCTACGTCACGTTGGGTTCATTTCTTGGGGGTGAGCCGCTGTTCGACTTCCACAGCACAGGTAGCTACACGATGCATGATCTGTGGTGGTGTGCGTTGCTGGGAGCGCTCGTGGGCCTCGCGGCAATGACCTTCGTGATCTCGTTCCGACGGCTGCGTTTCGCTGTCGTGAAGTTGAAGGCGCCGCACGCCCTGAAGCTCACGGTGGGTGGATTGCTCACGGGACTCACTGGCCTTGGATTCCTCCGCTGCTATCCCGGTCGGCTCATTCCGTTGGGCCCAAATTACGAGGCCGTGGGGATGATCCTGGATCAATCGCATGGGACCCGCGAACTGCTGTCGTTTGTGGCCGCCAAGCTGGGAGCGACGGCGTTCACGCTTGGAGCAGGTGGTGTCAGCGCGATGTTCGTGCCGCTGTTTCTTAGCGGTGGAACTCTGGGCGTGGCCTTCTCGCAGAGCTTCGTGCATAGCAGCCAGCCGGATCTCTACGCCGCAGTGGGCATGGCGGCTTTTCTGTCGGCAGCCTACAAAACCCCGCTGGCTGCGGTGGTTTTCGTGGCGGAGGCCACGGGTGGCCACGCATTTCTGATCCCGGCGTTGGTCGGCGCGGCTGTAGCGTATATCGTTTCTGGGGATTCGTCGATATCGCCTGAGCAAACGGTCCACGAACGGGCAGAAGCGCCGCCTCCTAGCAGCAACCCCGCAGGAAATCCAAAGCCTTAGGCGAAAAATATTGCAAAATCAGATTCTCCCAGCTATGCTTATTGGGTTGGGCGTACTGCGTCCGCGGTACGTTGTGCCTGCTCGAATCTGAAGCTGGCGCGAAGCCCCCGCAAAACATCTGAAGTCCGGTTCTTCCACGAAACGAGACTTGCGCGTCCGGTCCAGAATCATGATCGCGCGCAAGATACTCCAAACCGATCTTTGTTTGAAGGTCAGAAAGTAGTTCCCGAATGGCTCAGCAGCGCATTCGCATTCGCCTGAAGGCGTATGACTACCGTGTTCTCGACACCTCCACTGGAGAAATCGTCGAGACCGCAAAGCGCACCGGCGCGCAGGTTGCAGGTCCGATTCCCCTGCCCACCATGAAGAACAAGTACTGCGTTCTGCGCTCGCCCCACGTGGACAAGAAGTCCCGCGAGGCCTTTGAGATTCGCACCCACAAGCGCCTGATCGACATCCTGGAGCCCACGCAGCAGACGGTGGACGCCCTGATGAAGCTCGATCTTCCCGCGGGCGTGGACGTCGAGATCAAGACAGTTACGAAGTAAGAGCTAGGTTTCAGGGCCCAGGTTTCAGGGCTCAGAAGCCAAAAGCGCATCAGAGTTAGCCTTCTGGACCCTTGGCCCTGAGCCCTGGACCCTGGAAGCAATACCTACAGTGCCCGGCACAAGCTGCCGGCGCATGATGAGGAGAGAAAGCAATGTCAGTAACAGGTATTCTCGGCAAGAAGATCGGCATGACCCAGATCTTCGACGAAAAGGGTTTGGTTCACCCGATCACCGTTCTCCAGGTTGGCCCCTGCGTGATCACGCAGCTCAAGACCAAGGCCAAGGACGGTTACGATGCCGCCCAGATCGGCCTTGTTGAGTTCATCAAGGCCTCCAAGATCAACAAGCCGATGACCGGCCACCTCGCCAAGACCTCCGCCCCTCCGGTGCGTGAGGTTCGCGAAGTTGCTCTCGAGTCCGTTACGGGCGCCGAGGGTGATCAGACGGCCAAGGCTGGCGACCGCATCACCGTTGAGATCTTCAACGATGCTCGCTTTGTTGACGTGATCGGCAAGAGCAAGGGCCGCGGCTTCGCGGGCGTTGTTCGTCGTCACGGCTTCGGCGGCGGTCCCAAGTCGCACGGTCACATGTTCCAGATCCAGGGTTCGATCGGCGCTTCGTCGTTCCCTTCGCGCGTCTTCCCGGGCCAGCGTATGCCGGGTCACTTCGGTGACGCGCAGATCACGGTTCGCAACCTCCGCATTCGCGGCATCGACGTTGAGGACAACCTCCTCATGGTCGAGGGCGCGGTCCCCGGAGCGAAGGACGGTTACGTTCTCGTCTCGAAGTCGAAGGCTCCGCCGCGCGAGCGTCGTGGCTTCGCCGGTACGGAGACCAAGGACGCACTGAAGGCCAGCAAGAAGGCCGCTCCGAAGAAGAAGTAGGCACCTGCGGTGCGGCGGGACGCGCCTTCGGCGCCAGCGCTGCACCGCAATGCTTCAGCAGCACAAGCTGCGCGCGGAACATAGCGAGTTACGCAGCCTAACAACGTGAGGGCCCATGGCAACGTTCATGGGCACGGAAAAGAGAAGTTGAGATGGCAAGCATTCAGGTGGTCAATCTCGAGGGCGGAAAGGTCGGCGAGCTGGAGCTCGACGAGCTGTTCTCGGGAGACATCAATGAGGCCCTGTTGTGGGAGGCTGTAAAGCACTATCGTGCTTCGCTCCGCCAGGGTACGCACGCGACCAAGAACCGCAAGGCGGTTTCGGGCGCAGGTAAGAAGCTTTGGAAGCAGAAGGGCACGGGCCGCGCCCGCGTCGGCAGCATCCGCACCCCGCTCTGGCGTGGTGGTGGTACGGTCCACGGACCTCAGCCGCGCAGCTATGAGTACCAGTTCCCGAAGAAGAAGCTCCTCGGTGCGCTGCGCTCGGCGATCGCGTCCAAGCTGGCCGACGGCAAGCTCACCATCGTGGAGAACTTCGCGGTGGCCGAGGCCAAGACCAAGATCTTCCGCACCGCGCTGAACAAGCTCGAAGCGAAGAAGACCACCCTGCTGGTCGAGTCGACCCAGCAGCTCGAAGAGAAGCTTTATCTCGGTTCGCGCAACCTGGCGGGCGTTGAGCTGGTGCTCTCGAGCGAGGTTCACCCCTACGATCTGCTCCGCTACGAGCGTGCCATCTTCTCCAAGGCTGCGTTTGAGGCTCTGCAGGAGACGTTGAAGAAGAACGTCAGCAAGAAGTCGAAGAAGGAGGTCGCTTAAATTATGTCGACCCTATACAAAGTCATCCGCCGCCCGCTGATCACCGAGAAGGCTCTCACGACACGTGAGACCGAGAGCTCGCTGGTGTTCGAAGTGGCTTCGACCGCGACGAAGACCGAAGTCAAGCAGGCTGTTGAGCAGCTCTTCAATGTGAAGGTTGCCAGCGTCCGCACCGCCATCGTCCTGGGCAAGGAGCGCCGCCGTGGCCGCTTCGCCGGCTTCCTTCCTGACTGGAAGAAGGCCTACGTGAAGCTGAAGGCCGGGGAGAAGGTTCCCGACTTCGCAGCAGAGATCTAGTCCGTTGTTGGTTGTTGGGTTTTTGGTGTTGGGTCTCCCGCACCGCCCAACAACCAACACCTGAGAACCAACAACGGTTCTTGATTCACCTATCGCGCGCGACCAACGCGGCGCGGAGAAGAGAGAAAAGGCACCATGCCGATCAAAACATTCCGTCCGATTACCCCGACCCTTCGTTTCCAGACGAAGCTGGTCAACGACGACATCACGACCAATGAGCCGCACAAGCCGCTCCTGGTTCCCAAGCAGCGCACCGGCGGCCGCAACAACATGGGCAAGCTGTCCGTTCGTCACCATGGCGGCGGTCACAAGCAGAAGTTGCGCCTCATCGACTTCAAGCGCGACAAGTACGGTATCCCCGGCACGGTTGCGACGATCGAGTACGATCCGAACCGCAGTTCGCGCATCGCGCTCATCCACTACGCGGACGGCGAGAAGCGCTACATGATCCAGCCGGTTGGCCTGAAGGTTGGCCAGAAGGTGATGAGCGGTCCTGAGGCCGACATCCTGGTTGGCAACGCGCTGCCGCTGAAGAACATTCCCGTTGGTACGACGGTGCACAACATCGAGCTTCGCCCCGGCAAGGGTGCGCAGATGGCCCGCTCGGCCGGCGCTCAGGTCAACCTGATCGCGAAGGAAGGCGACTACGCCCTCCTGAAGCTGCCCTCCGGCGAGACCCGCAAGGTGCTCATCGACTGCATGGCGACCATCGGCCAGGTTGGCAACACCGATCACGAGAACGTCTCGATCGGCAAGGCCGGCCGTAACCGCTGGAAGGGCATTCGCCCGACCAACCGTGGTGTCTCGATGAACCCGGTCGATCACCCGCACGGTGGTGGTGAAGGTAAGACCTCGGGTGGACGTCACCCGGTGACCCCGTGGGGTCAGCCGACGCGTGGCTACAAGACCCGTAACAACAAGCGTACGGACGTGTTCATCGTCTCGCGCCGCAACAAGGGCAAGTAATCGCGTTCGACGTTCCACGTTGTACGTCAAAGCGTACGGCACAACGTAGAACGTACAACGTGGAGCGTACAACGGCACATCGCCACCCGGAGGAGCGTCAGGGCATCGGCGCATTAAGGGCAAGACCAAGTCGCAGCTCTCCTCCTGCGATTCGTCACATCGAGCACCAAGGAGTTTTACATGTCACGCTCCACAAAAAAGGGCCCGTTCATCGACGAGCACCTGATGAGCAAGATCAACGTGATGAACCAGGCGAATGACAAGAAGGTCATCCGCACCTGGTCGCGTCGCTCGACCATCCACCCGGATATGGTTGGCCACACTATCGCCGTGCACAACGGCCGCAAGTTCATCCCGGTGTACTGCACGGAGAACATGGTCGGTCACAAGCTCGGAGAGTTCTCCGCGACGCGCACGTTCAAGGGCCACACCGCCAAGGGCGGCGATACGGCAAAGGCCAAGTAGTCAGGGCCACAGGATCAGGCCAACAAGATCAGGCCGAAGCTGCCAGCGACAAGCTCTCAGCTTCCAGCCGTAAGGGATAAGAAGATGGCAAAGACAACAGCAACTGCTCCTGAGTTCCGCGCTGAAGCCCGGAACCAGCGCGTCAGCCCGCAGAAGGCCAAGCTCGTGCTTGACCTCATCAAGGGTCTGCACGTGGAAGCCGCAATCAACACGATGGCGTTCACCAACAAGCGCATTGCGCCAGTGGTCGAGAAGGTGATCCGCTCTGCGGTCGCGAACGCGCAGCACCTCTCCGACGAGCGTGGTCTCGATGTCGATGTGGACAACCTCATCGTCAAGACCGCGGTGGCCAACGAAGGCCCCCGCATGAAGCGTATCCGCCCTGCCCCGATGGGCCGTGCGTACCGCTACCAGCGCCGCATCGCACACATCATCATCACGGTGGCCGAAAAGAAGGCCGCCGAGGTGGAGACCGCATCGGCTCCCGCAGCCGCTGCGCCGAAGAAGACCGCTGGCAAGAAGGCGGCCAAGAAGTCCACTGCCAAGAAGGCCGCAAAGAAGTCCGCGACTAAGAAGGCAGTTGCGCAGTAACGAAGTCCGTTCTGCGTCCTGCGATGTGCGCTGACCGAAAGGCTGCGCCCACGACGGACGGTGAACAAAGAACCACCTGGTGAGTGTGCCGGTGCAGCGAGCGATCTCTGCTCCGGCCACAAAATCCGTGTAGTCTGCGCCCTCCGGCTCAACCGGAAGCGGCGAGAAAAGAAGGAAATATGGGACAGAAAGTCCATCCGTATGGATTCCGCCTCGGCGTCAATAAGCCGTGGAAGTCGCGCTGGTTCACCGAGCGCGGCTTTGACAAGCTCCTCGTCGAGGACGTCAAGCTCAAGGCTGAGCTGCGCGACAAGCTGAAGGCCGCCGGCGTCTCCTCCGTCGAGGTCGAGCGTCCGGGCAACAAGCTGCGCCTGATCATCCGCACCGCGCGTCCGGGCATCATCATCGGCCGCAAGGGCGCCGAGATCGACAAGCTCAAGGCTGACATCCAGAAGCGCACCAACCGCGAGGTGTTCATCGACATCCTCGAGGTCAACAAGCCTGAGCTCGACGCGCAGCTCGTCTCCGAGAACATCGCTCTGCAGCTCGAGAAGCGCGTCTCGTTCCGCCGCGCCATGCGTAAGAGCGTGGATTCGGCTCTGCGTTTCGGTTGCAAGGGCATCAAGGTCCGCGTGTCGGGCCGCCTGAACGGTAACGAAATCGCTCGCTCCGAGTGGTACCTCCAGGGCCGTCTGCCGCTGCACACGCTGCGCGCCGACATCGACTACGGTTTCTCCGAAGCGAAGACCACCTTCGGAATCATCGGCGTCAAGACCTGGATCTACCGTGGCGACATCTACGAGCAGAAGAAGCGCCGCGACAACGTCACGACGACCGGCGCGTTCTAAACACAAGGGCTTAGGGGTCAGGGCCAAGGGCCCAGAAGGCAACGAGCTTTCTGGAACCTGAACCCTGGGCCCCGAACCCTACGAAATTCGCACCTGGCGCGAATTTCTGCTACACTAATTTGGTTTGGCCCTGAGTCTGCCCGTGCCTAACGGCGAGCGGCAGAGACCTCGGTCGAGCTTATAGATGAGCCGGAAGCATTGAGGCTTATCTCCTGCGCCAGTCCCGTCTCCGGGCCGATGCGGCAAGCTCCGAGGGTATTCCAAGCAAGACTCACGAAGCGATCTTTGCTTCTTCGCTGGATCAGCCACGATCTTTATGGCTCGATCTTCCGGGCTCGCTCCTGTTTTGGAGAAGGCCTGGCATTACCCCTCGGGCGCCGTAAGGAATTTCCGGGGAAACGATAAGGATTGAAACAATGCTTCTGCCCAAGAAGGTCAAGTACCGCAAGCAACAGCGCGGCCGCATGTGCGGCAAGGCGTGGCGCGGTTCGGATATCTCGTTCGGCGATTACGGCCTGAAGGTTCTCGAGTGCGGTTACATCACCGACCGCCAGATCGAAGCTTCGCGTATCGCGATGACGCGCTTTATCAAGCGCGGTGGCAAGGTCTGGCTCCGTCTGTTCCCGGACAAGCCGATCACGAAGAAGCCGGCCGAAACCCGTATGGGTAAGGGTAAGGGCGCTCCGGATCACTGGGTTGCGGTTGTTCGCCCCGGCAAGATCCTGTTCGAGATGGAAGGCGTTCCGGTGGACATCGCGAAGGAAGCGATGCGTCTGGCGTCCCACAAGCTCGGCCTCAAGACCACCTTTGTCGTTCGCCCGGGCTTCACGCCTGAGGTTGTCGCCAAGTAAAGTTTCGGCTTCGCTCGAGGGGGTTACCTCTCGAGCGAAGCCATTGCAGGACACGTAGTACCAATTTCCTGAGTATCAGCATTGCCGTTCAGGCGGAAGGAAAATGAAATGGAACTGGACAAGATCCGTAGTCTCAGCGACGAGGACCTGAAGGCCGAAGAGAAGAAGTCGGCCGAGCAGCTCTTCCGTATTCGCTTCTCGAAGTCCCTGGGTAAGACCGAAGGGATCAAGAACATCCGCTCGCTCAAGATCGACATCGCGCGCTTCAAGACTGTAGCTCGCGAGCGCGAGCTGGCTGCCGCCAAGGGAGGCAAATAACAATGGCTGAGAACACGCAGAACGCCACCACGCAGCAGCCCGAAGCGGCCCGCCGCAACGAGAAGGTCGGCAACGTCGTTTCGACCAAGATGCAGAAGACCATCGTGGTCGAGATCGAAATGCGCAAGGCGCACCCCAAGTACAAGCGCGTGATGAAGTCGAACAAGAAGTTCTACGCGCACGACGAGCAGAACTCGGCCCGCGTCGGCGATGTGGTTCGCATTCGCGAGACCCGTCCTCTGTCGAAGCTGAAGCGCTGGAACCTCGAAGAGATCATCCGCCGCTCCTCGCTCTCCGCGATCGCGGACGAGAAGCCTGTCGCGGCCGAGTCGGCCACGAAGTAAGTATTCGGCCGGCTTCGGCCGGCGTCCTGAAGGCAGAGCGGGATACCGCCTCCTCGGGATGAAAAGCTAGTTGCGTAAGCGCAAGGAGATACATCCATGGCAGTTCAAATGCGCACCATCCTCGCAGTGGCCGACAACTCCGGCGCTCGCAAGCTGCAGGTCATCCTGCCGCTTGGCGGCGGACTCGGAAAGAAGGCCGGCCTGGGCGACGTGGTGACAGCTGCGGTGAAGGAAGCTTCGCCGGACGGCACCGTGAAGAAGGGCAAGGTTGTGAAGGCAGTCATCGTTCGCCTCCACAAGGAGACGCGCCGCAAGGACGGCACCTACATTCGCTTCGATGAGAACGCGGCTGTTGTGGTCAACGATTCGATGGAGCCCGTCGGTACCCGCGTCTTCGGACCGGTTGCCCGCGAACTCCGCGACAAGAAGTTCCTCAAGATCGTGTCGCTTGCACCAGAAGTGATTTAGTAGCGAGTGAATAGTGAGGGAGTGAATAGTGAAGTAACCAAGAGCGTTCTTCACTATTCACTAACGACTATTCACTGTTTTTAGCGGATTCCGGCTCCGCGCTCTTCACTGAGCAATGATGGCCGAGGTTGCACCAAGGAGAAGTACCAATGGCAAAGATCAAGCGCAATGACCTGGTGGTCGTGATCGCGGGCAAGAACAAGGGCACAAGCACCCACCGCGTCCTCCGCGTGTTGACCGACAAGAACCGCGTGCTGGTTGAAGGTGTCAACATCGTCACCAAGCACAAGAAGCCCACGCAGACCCAGCAGGGCGGCATCGTCAAGCAGGAAGCTCCGATCCACATCTCGAACGTGATGGTGGTGGACTCTGACGGCAAGCCGACGCGTGTTGGTTTCTCGACCGAGAGTGGCAAGAAGACCCGCATCGCCCGCTCCAACGGCGCGAACATTGCGGAGCCGAAGGCCAAGTAAGAAAGAACGAGTGAGTAGTGAGTAGAGGGCAGAGAGTAGAGCAGATAGGGTTACTCACTGCAGACTGTAATCTACTCACTCCACGAAATTGAGCACCTCACGAACCGGTATCCACTCCGACACCGTGAGAAAGGAAGACGAATCATGGCAGCACGTCTCAAAGAGAAGTTTGCGACCGAGATCAAGGCAGCAGTTCAGAAGGAACTGGGCATCACGAACCTGATGGCCGTGCCGAAGCTCGAGAAGATTGTCATCAACATGGGCATCGGCGAAGCAACGCAGAACGCGAAGATCATGGACCCGCTGACGGCCGATCTCGCTGCGATCGCCGGCCAGAAGCCGGTTGTCACCAAGGCGAAGAAGTCGATCGCGGCCTTCAAGCTGCGCGAAGGCATGCCGATCGGCGCGATGGTCACGCTGCGCGGGGACAAGATGTACGAGTTCCTCGATCGCCTGATCTCCGTGGCTCTGCCCCGTGTGCGTGACTTCCGCGGCGTCAGCTCGAAGAGCTTCGACGGCCGCGGCAATTACACCCTCGGTCTGCGCGATCAGCTGATCTTCCCGGAGATCGACTACTCGAAGGTAGACAAGACCAAGGGTATGAACGTCACGATCGTGACCACGGCCAAGGACGACAACGAAGCCCGCACTCTGCTCCGCGCCTTCGGTATGCCGTTCCGCCAGGGTAACTAGTTCAGGTTTCGTGGCCCGCGTTGAGGGCTTAGAAAGCAGAGGCGTGAGCCTCAGAGGAATCAAATGGCAACTACTGCTAAGAAGGTCAAAGACGCACGCAAGCCGAAGTTCAAGTCGCGCCAGCACAACCGCTGCCAGATCTGCGGTCGTCCGCGCGCGTTCCTGCGCAAGTTCGGCTGCTGCCGTCTGTGCTTCCGCGGCCTGGCGCTCAAGGGCGAGATCCCGGGCGTCGTCAAGTCGAGCTGGTAAGCAAGAACCAAGGCTCTGCGCCGCAGAGACCTGTCCGCTGATGCGGGTGTGAGTCTGTGGCGAGCAACATAGTCCCGGCGTGCTTGATCGACTCAAGGGCGCCACAACCATCCTCGCTGGTTCTCCGCGCGATTCGCGCCGAGCGAACGGAGGATGAAAGGATAGACGATGAATCTGACCGATCCAGTTGCAGACTTCTTGACGCGCATCCGTAACGCGCAAGGCGCCCGCCACCAGAAGCTTGACGTTCCGGCGTCGAAGCTGAAGGCGGAGATTGCCCGCATTCTCAAGGAAGAGGGCTACATCGCCAACTACAAGGCAGCCGAGGAAGATGGCCGCCGCGTTCTCCGTGTGTACCTCAAGTACGGTCCGAACAACGAGTCCGTCATTCGCGACCTCAAGCGCATCTCCAAGCCCGGTTGCCGCGTGTACATCGGCCGTGACGAGATCAAGCGCGTTCAGGGCGGCCTCGGCATCAGCATCATGACCACCCCCAAAGGTGTCATGACCGGCCGCCAGGCTCGCCGCGAAAACGTTGGTGGCGAGATTCTCTGCGAAGTTTGGTAAGCACGCCGTGGTTCCCGTCTTCGGGGCCACGACGTTGCACGAACGGCAGGTCACGGCTTCAGCTGTGACATCTGCCGGTAAGGTTTCAAGGGGCTTCGGCCCCTGAGGTAAGGCGGGCAACCGCCGGCTGCAGTGGAACGGAGTTCTTGGCTAGAAGCTAAGAGCCAGTGGCTGGAATTTAGCCTCTCTGCGACTCGCAAGCCACAAAAGGATTGACTTATGTCACGTATTGGCAAGAAGCCCATCACGCTGCCGAAGGGTGTCAAGTACACCGTCGGAACGAACGTAGTCGTGGTGGAAGGCCCCAAGGGGAAGACGCAGGCTCTGCTCCCCAACGGTGTTTCGCTGGTGGAGAAGGACGGCATCCTGACCGTGGAGCGCGAGAGCGACAAGTTCGCGGCCGTTCACGGCCTGGCGCGCGCTCTGGTCTTCAACGCGGTTGAAGGTGTCACGAACGGCTGGAAGAAGGAACTCGACGTGGTCGGCATCGGTTACCGCGTGGAGATGAAGGGTAAGGATGTTGTCGTGTTCACGCTCGGCTACTCCCACCCCATCGAGTTCCCGCTGCCCACCGGCATCGAGGTCGCCATCGACCCCAAGCAGACGCACGTTACGGTCTCGGGCATCGACCGCCAGAAGGTTGGCCAGGTTGCCGCCGACATGCGCTCGCTGCGTAAGCCGGATCCGTACAAGAACAAGGGAGTTCGCTACTCCAACGAGAAGCTGAAGAAGAAGGTCGGAAAGACCGGCGCCAAGTAATAGGGCGTAGGATCCAGGGCCAAGGGTTCAGAAGGCAAAGCTTTCTGGACCCTGAGCCCTGGACCCTGGTCCCTTCAATCACCGAACGTCGTTGAAGGTCAGCGACGCTATTAGGAAAGGAAACACATCATGATTGCTCTGCCGCAACGCAATACGATTCGCCAGCGCGTCCACGCCCGCATCCGTTCCAAGATGACGGGTACTGCTGAGCGCCCGCGCCTCAACGTGTACCGTTCGCTGAACCACATCTACACCCAGCTGATCGACGACGCGACCGGCAAGACCATCGCGCAGGCTTCGACCGTCCAGAAGAAGGGCGAGGAGAAGAAGGCTGGCGGCAATGTCGAGGCTGCGAAGGCAGTGGGCAAGCTCATCGCTGAGCGCGCTCAGGCCGCTGGCGTCAAGAAGGTCGTGTTCGATCGTGGTGGCTACCTGTACCACGGTCGCATCAAGGCCCTGGCCGACGCCGCTCGTGAAGCTGGCCTGGAGTTCTAAAGACCGACGTTGGTTGTCAGATGTTAGTTGTTGGGATCCAACATAAAATACCCAACAACTAACAACGTAGTTTTCAAGAGGGCTCAAGCCCCGAATAACGCAGCCCAGCGAGGCTGCAGCTCCGGACCGGTGTGCCGGGGACAAATACAAAACAAGGAAGAGTGCCTCATGGCAATCAAGAAGAGAATCGATGCGAATCGCTTGAACCTCAAGGACGAGGTTGTCGCGATCAACCGTGTGACCAAGGTGGTCAAGGGCGGTAAAAACATGAGCTTCGCAGCGCTGGTCATCGTTGGTGACCCGGCTGAGGGCGTTGTGGGCTACGGCTCGGGCAAGGCGAAGGAAGTTCCGCAGGCGATCCGCAAGGGCATCGAAGCGGCGAAGAAGAACCTGATCAAGGTCAACCTGACCTCGTACACGGTTCCTCATGACACCATCGGCCGCTTCGGTTCGGGCCAGGTCCTGCTCAAGCCGGCTCCGGAAGGTACCGGCGTGATCGCTGGTAAGACGGTCCGCGCTGTGATGACCGCTGCCGGTGTGCAGAACGTTCTGACCAAGTCGCTTGGTTCGGCGAACCCGCACAACGTGGTGAAGGCGACCTTCGTGGCGCTTTCGCAGCTGCGCGACAAGAACGAAGTGGCTGCACTCCGCGGCAAGGTAGCGGAAGAGCTCTAAGGACAAGGGATCGAGGCTGAAAGGCCTTGGTCCCGTCCGCAATACAAGTTCTGGACCCTGGGCTCTGAGCCCCGGATCCTGGGAGAAGAAACATGGCAGCGACGAGCATGATCAAGATCCAGTATTTCCGTTCGCAGATCTGCACGCCGGTGAAGCACAAGCTTGTGGTTAAGGGCCTGGGCTTCACTCGGTTGAACCAGATCGTCGAGCGCGAGGACACACCGTCGATCCGCGGCATGGTGAAGAAGATCCCCCACCTGGTGCGCATCGTCGAGTAGTTTGCGTTCCCCGGGAACGGGGAACATATCGCAAAGCCCAGGCGGCTTTGCCCCAAATGCGAGTCGGGAGCGATCCCGGCGTGAGCGAGGATTCACATGGCAACAAATCTCAGCAACCTGAAGCGTCCCAAGGGCGCGAATAGCAACAAGAAGCGTGTCGGCCGCGGTATGGGTTCGGGCATGGGTAAGACCTCGACTCGCGGCCACAAGGGCCAGGGTTCGCGTTCGGGCTCCAGCCTGATGCGCGGCTTCGAGGGCGGCCAGATGCCGCTGCACCGTCGCCTGCCGAAGCGTGGCTTCACCAACATCTTCCGCGTGGAGTACTCCGTTCTGAGCCTCGACACGATTGCCGAGCTTGGCGAGACCGAGCTCACGCTTGAGAAGATTGTGGCTGCTGGCCTGCTCAAGAAGCGCAACGGCCTCGTCAAGGTTCTCGCCAACGGCGCGATCTCGACCGCGGTCACCGTTCACGCCCACAAGTTCTCCAAGGCTGCGCAGGCAGCGATCGAGGCGGCCGGCGGGAAGGCCATCACGATCGGCTCCGAAGCTGCTGCTGCCTAAGCAATCCGGCCGGAGCCTGAGGGCTCCGGCCATTTTTGCATCTACGGCCTGATGCGGAGTGCACGCGACTGAATCGTCGTGATCTCTCCGGACAGGCCCAAAACGCGTACAATCGAAGCCATACCCGCTCTGAAGGCCAGATTCATCGATGCTCGAGAGACTCAGCAACATCTTCCGAATTAAAGACCTGCGGACCCGCATCTTCTTCACGCTGGGACTGCTGGCCGTCTACCGCCTTGGGGCTCATATCCCCACGCCTGGGATCGACGCGAACAAGCTTGCGGACTTCTTCAACTCGAACGCCGGCTCCACGCTGGGCCTGTTCGATCTGTTCAACGGCGGTAACCTCCGCCGGTTGACGGTCTTCGCGCTGGGCATCATGCCGTACATCACGGCATCGATCATCTTTCAGCTGCTGACCGTCATCTATGAGCCGCTGGCGAAGCTGCAGAAGGAAGGCGAGCTGGGTCGTCGCAAGATCACTCAGTGGACGCGCTACGTCACGGTGCTCCTCGCAGTGGTGCAGAGCCTCTTCATCGGTATCTCGCTCACGTCAACCTCGGCTGGCGGTATGGTGACGTTGCCGAAGGGCGAGTTCCTCCCGCTGTGCGTGATCACGTTGACCGCCGGCACCGCATTCATCATGTGGCTGGGTGAGCAGATCACCGAGCGTGGCATTGGCAATGGCATGTCGCTGCTGATCTTCACCGGTATCGTGGTGGGTCTGCCCCGCGCGATCGGCGATCTGTACGACAAGGCCCGCACCAACACCTGGGGCGCGCTGACCCCCCTGGCGATCGTCGCACTGCTCGCCATGATGGTGGGCGTGGTTGCGTTCATCGTGTACGTTGAGCGCTCGGAGCGCCGCATCCCGACGCAAAGCGCGAAGCGCATGGTGGGCCGTACCCTCTCGCAGGGTTCGTCCTCCTTCCTTCCGCTTAAGGTGAACTCCGGCGGCGTCATGCCGGTCATCTTTGCTGCATCGATCCTGTCGGCTCCGCTGTTGCTGCAGAACGTGAGCCTCTTCGGTTCCGGTCCGCTGCGCGACAACAAGTGGCTTGGTCCGGTCTTCCGCAATCTGGCGCCCGCTGAGCCCTGGTACGTGATCCTGTACATCGCCGCGATCATCTTCTTCGCGTACTTTTACATCTCGATCATCTTCCGGCCGGACGACATCGCAGACAACATGCGCAAGTACGGCAGCTTCATTCCCGGCATACGCCCCGGCAAGCGCACGTCGGACTTCATCAACGATGTCCTCACGCGCATCACGCTGGTTGGCGCCATCTATCTGTGCCTGATCTCGATCATTCCGATGTTCCTGATCTCAGGCATTCACTTCAACCATCTTTGGCTGGTGGGCAGCTTCTTCGATCAGCTTCCGCCCTGGATGACGAACGGTCTCGGCCTCAACTTCTACTTCGGTGGCACGTCGCTGCTGATCGTCGTGGGTGTGGCGATGGACACGGTGCAGCAGATCGAGGCGCAGCTGATTATGCGTCACTACGATGGCTTCACGCCGAAGTCCGGACGCATTCGCGGCCGCCGTAGCTGGTAACGAAACAACGGTCCAGGGCTACGGGCTTGGCGTTCAGAGGATGTTCTGTCTGGACACTTACCCCGTAGCTCTGGCCTACTTTTTTTAGCAGGTTTCAGAGATTGTCTGATACGTTGACCAATTCGAACGAGTTTCTGCCCGGCCCTGTGCTGCTGCTGGGCGCGCCGGGAGTAGGGAAGGGCACACAAGCCAAGCGACTGATGGAGCGCTTTGGCATTCCGCAGATTTCGACGGGTGACCTGCTCCGCCAGAACCGGAAGGACCGCACGCCCCTGGGGATCTTTGCCGACGAGCTGATCGACCGCGGCGAACTGGTTCCGGACGACCTCGTGAACCAGATGGTGGCAGAGCGCTTCAAGCAGCCGGATACGGCTCGCGGCTACATCCTCGACGGGTTTCCCCGCACGCTGGGACAAGCTGAGTGGCTCGATGGCGTGCTCGCCACATCGCTGCTGCCGGTTGTTGCCATCAACATCGTGGTCCCGGAGAAGGTGCTGCTGGAACGCATCACCGGTCGCCTGATCTGCCCGGTCTGTGGCACGATCTACAACATCTATTCGAACCCCCCGAAGAATGATCGTGTGTGTGATCATGAGGGCGCGAAGCTCGAGCAGCGTGCCGACGACAGCGAGGCTGTCTTCTACGACCGCATGAAGGCCTTTGAGGCCAAGACCGCTGCCGTGATCGAGTACTACCGCCATCACGGTGGACGCTTCTCCGAGGTTGATGGCGATCGCAACGTCGACGTTGTGACAGAAGGAATTCTTGCTGCGCTCTTAGCGATGCGGCAGCAGACAGTGAGCTAGAAAGGCAAGATTCGAGATGCAAGCTGCGAACGGAGCGCCGCGACCGCGGAGGGCTCGGTTCGCATCCCGGCTCTCGCATCTCGTATCTAAGTGTTATGGCAATCATCATCAAGACCGCAGCCGAGATTCAGAAGATGCGCAAGTCGGGCATCGTGCTGCGCCAGGTTCATGAAGCCGTGAAGGCAGTCGTGCGCGTTGGCGCAACGACGATGGATCTTGAGCGCGCGGCAATTGCGAAGATGGAAGAGCTTGGCGCGAAGTCCGCATTCAAGGGCTATCACGGCTATCCGGCGGTGTTGTGTACATCGGTGAACAGTGAAGTCGTCCACGGCATGCCCAGCGATCAAGGCGTGCTGAAAGAGGGAGACATCGTCTCGGTTGATTCCGGCGTGATCGTCGATGGCTACTACTCCGACGCTGCTGTGACCCATCGCGTCGGCAAGGTGAGCGACGCTGTCGACAAGCTGCTGAAGGTCACCGAGGCTTCCCTCTACGCGGCGATTGAAAGAGCCGTCCCGGGTGGCCGGCTCTTCGACATCTCGCACGCTGTACAGAGCATGTGCGAGGCCGAGGGCTACGGTGTCGTTCGCGAGTTCGTGGGGCATGGCATCGGCAAGAACATGCATGAGGATCCGCAGCTTCCCAACTACGGCAGCCCCGGCAAGGGCCCGCGGCTGAAGGCCGGCATGGTTCTTGCGATTGAGCCCATGATCAACCTCGGCGGCCCCGAAGTGAAGGTGCTCGAGGATGGCTGGACGGCCGTCACCATCGACGGCAGCTTCAGCGCCCACTACGAGCACACGGTAGCCATCACCAAGGATGGACCGTTGATCCTGACGAACTAGGCGTATCGAGATTCTGCAACAAGAGAGAGGGCGTCCATCGCGGACGCCCTTTCTCGTTGCATCACGTTCAGGCTACGGGTGCTCCGCGAGGAACTTGCCAATCTCGCTGAACTCGTCCTCGCTGAGGCGGAAGGTCGCTGCGGGCAGGATCTCCTCCACCTGCGCCGCACTGCGTCCGCCCACGATGGCGGAGGTAATCGCTGGGTTGTGCAGCGTCCACGCGATAGCAACGACGCCAGCCACGACACCGTGGCGCGCGCCGATCTCCTTCAGCAGATCCGCCAGCGCGAGGTTCCGCGTCAGCACGGGCTCCTGGTACGACTTCGAGTTGCGACGGAAGTCGTTTGCCGGGAAGCTGGCGACGCGCTCCTTCGTCATCTTGCCGGTCAGCAGGCCGGAGTGCATGGGAGCGTAGTTGATGACTCCGATGCCGTGCTCCTTGCAGAAGGGCAGGTTCTCGGCCTCATAGGTGCGGTTGATCATCGAGTACGGCGGCTGCTGCGAGGTGACCGGAGCGATCTCCATCGCTCGCTCCAACTGCGCGATGGAGAAGTTCGATGCTCCGATCCAGCGCACTTTGCCTTCCTTCTGCAGCTCGGCCATGGTGTGCCAGCCCTCTTCCAGCTCCTCGTCCGGCACCGGCCAGTGCACCTGGTAGAGGTCAATCGCTTCGAGTTTGAGGCGGCGGAGGCTGTCCTCACACTCCTGGCGGATCTTCTTCAACGTTTGGACGATCTTGCGGTCCTCGCCCCAGGTCATCGCGCACTTGGTGAAGACGTAGGGCTTGCTGCTGACGCCTTCGAGCGCTCGCGCCACCACCTCTTCCGAGTGGCCGAGGCCATACACCGCGGCGGTGTCGATCCAGTTGATGCCAGCGTCGATCGCGCGGCGTATCGCCGCGACGGAGTCGTCGTCATCCTGCGGCCCCCAGCCGTACTGCCAGTCACCGCCGCCGATTGCCCATGCACCGAAGCCGATGGATGTCAGTTGCATATCCGAGTTGCCAAGCTGATGAGTGGTTCCGAGTGTCGTGCTCATGTCTCTAGGATGCACCAGCTTCTTGCCGTGACAACAGGAAACGCGGCACCCGAAGGCGCCGCGTGTGACTGTATCGATGAACCGCGATCGGTCTTAATGTGCCGCCAGCTGCTCGGGGTCGGGCTTGGCAGCCTTCCCAGCCTTTGGGGGCAGGCGCATGATCCACACCAGCGGTGAGAGGATGAACACCGTCAGCGCCAGGATGAAAAACGCACTCCGGTAGGCCAGCATTCCGGCTTGTCGCTGCAGTTCGCCGTAGATCTGCGCGAGCGCCAGCCCGCGAGCTGCATTGAACGAGGTATGCGTGGCTGCTGCGAATTCGGAGATGCGATTGGTGACCGCGTAGGAGCCCGGGGAGAGATTCGCAACCAGCGCGGTCTGGTGCACCTGCTGCGAACGCGCCAGAAACGTGGTCAGCAGAGCCGTTCCGGCCGAACCACCCATGTTGCGCGCGAAGTTGGAGAGCGCCGAGATCTGGTTGGACTTCTCGCGCGGCACGCCCACGTAGTTCAGCGTGCTGATGGGAATGAAGATGAACGGCAGCCCGACCACCTGGAGCATGCGCCACAGCGTCGCTGTCCCGTAGCTGGTGTAGAGGTCAAGGTGCGTGAGGTTGTAGAGTCCTGCGGCCACGGCGATGTACCCAAGCATTACGGTGAGCCGTGGATCGCCGATCTTGCCCAGCGTTCGGCCAGCGACGGCCATCATCACCATCATGACGAACCCGGCTGGCGAGAGCACCATGCCGGCACGTTCCGCCGTGTACCCCAGCAGTGTCTGAAGGTACTGCGGCAACAGCACCGTGGAGCCGAACAGCACCATACCCAGCACCAGCTGCAGAAAGACCGCCGTACCGAAGTTCCGGTTCTTGAGCAGCTTCAGATCCACGATGGGGTCGGGATGTTGCCACTCCCAGAAGACGAAGCACACCAGCGTGACGACCGCGACGGTCAGCGTAGTGCGAATCTCCACCGAACCGAACCAGTCCTTCTCCTGGCCCTTGTCGAGCGTGAACTCCAGCAGGCCGACGCCCAGCGCAACCAGTCCGAGACCCGTGAAGTCCACCTTGTCCCGGCGCTTGGTCCGGGCGAGCACCTCTGGTGGATCCTCGACCATGCGGTTCGAGAGATAGAGCGAGAGCAGGCCGAACGGCAGGTTGATGAAGAAGATCCAGTGCCAGTTGTAGTTGTCGGTGATCCAGCCGCCCAGTGTCGGGCCGATGGCCGGCGCCACGACGACAGCCATGCCGTAGAGTGCGAAGGCCTGGCCTCGTTTCTCGATAGGGAAGGTGTCGGCGAGAATGGCCTGCTCGCTGGGCGCAAGTCCGCCGCCGCCAAGTCCCTGCAGCACACGGGCAATAATCAACGTGCCGAGCGTGGGAGCCATGCCGCAAAGCACGGAACACACCGTGAACATCACCACGCAGCTCATGTAAAACCGCTTGCGCCCGATGCGGTTGGAGAGCCAGCCCGAGATCGGCAGGATCACCGCCGAACTGACCAGATAGCTGGTCAGCACCCATGTGGCTTCCTCTTGGGACGCACCGACCGAACCCGCAATATGTGGCAATGCGACATTGGCGATGGAGGTATCGAGGACCTCCATGAAGGTCGCGATGGTGACCGTGAGAGCGATAAGCCAGGGATTATGCTTTGGCTTCCACGGCGCCTGGAACGGGATTGCGGCTGCGGCCATATCAGTGTACTGATATAGTGTATCAGTGCACTGATATGACGAGTACGAAAAAAGTGATCGGAAAGGCCGCCACGACACGCAGGCTCACGCATGCCGTGCGGGACCTCCTGCTGGCGTATAAAGCCACGCTGGAGGAGGCGGTGCGGCCTCACGGGCTCACCCTCCCCCAGCTGCGGATGCTGCATGCCGTCTCCGAGCAGAACGAAGTGAGCGCCGCCACGATCGCCCGGCTCTGCCATGTGACACCCCAGACGCTACAGGCCATGCTCACCCGGGCGGTTCGGGAGGGCTGGATAGTTCGCGGGACGACTCAGCGGAATCACAGGATCCTGACGGTGTCCCTCACCCCTGAGGGCGAAAACCTCCTCGCGATCGGCCAAAAGGCAGCAATTGAGATCGAAGACCGCATGTGGAGCGGCGTTCCCCGCAAGGCACTCGAGGAGACGATCGAAATCCTGGAGCGCGGAACCGCAGGCGTTGGGGCTCCCCGCACTGAGCAATGTTGACCACACAACCTTGGTGTTACGTGACAGATTGGCTATAGCTGCAATTATTCATTGACTTTAGCGCTCCGACCCGGCAATCTCAGATACAGCCTCTCGCTACCGGATTGAGTACGCTAGCCGTTCAATCGGATGACCCGCTGAAAAGCTGTCGTCCCCGAAGAATCCGAGAGACGTTCGGAAGGAGATCGTTTTGAATCGACTCATTTTGGCTCTGGGAGTTGTGGGAACTACCCTCGTGGCAGCTGCTCCTGCTTTCGCCTCGAATTACAACGTTCTCTACAACCAGACCTACAACAACACCAACGCGTACCAGTCGGATTCGAATCCTTCAGACATCTCTGCCGAAACGAACGCTGACAACTTCACGCTTTCGGCATCGAGCCTGGTGAAGGCGATCTCCTGGGATGGCATTGTCTATGGGGCTGGAACACCGACTACGTTTACCATCTCGTTCTACACCAACAGCAGCGGTCTGCCTGGCTCGGTGATTGCGACGTACGATGTGACTCCCACCGTGACCGACACCGACAGCGTGACCAACGGCGACGAGACCTATTCTTACTCAGCTTCGCTTCCTTCGACGCTCCTCTACGGATCGGTGGAGTATTGGGTAAGCATCGTGGCCGACGGCTCTACCTCGACGTTTGGCTGGGTGACAGGCACGGGGCCAGGAGATGGCTTCGCATATTCTTATCCGCCAACTCCGGGTTTTTCGCTCTCCAGCAGCACCGATGATCTCTCGTTGACGCTGCTGGGCTCTCCGGCACCGACTCCTGAGCCGTCCAGCCTCGCTCTGCTGGGCACCGGCGTCCTCGGAGCCGCAGGCCTGCTTCGTCGCCGCTTCTTCAACGCCTAAGCTTCTGCGCAGCTCGACAAAATCATGCATCAGTACGAAGGGCGTCCCATCGGGACGCCCTTCGTGTTTCTACTGGAGCAGATTCAAAGCCGGCAGATGAGCAGTTCGCGCTCGTAGATCATCTCGGGCGGCAGATGATCGTGAAGCTCGAGGAACAGCTGCTCGTGGTCCATCACTTCCTTGCGCCATGCCGAGCGGTCGACCGTCTGCAGGACGTTGAACTTCTCTTCGGAGAAGGCGAGGCCTTCCCAGTGGATGTCCTTGAAGTACGGTGTCCAGCCGATCGGAGTCTCCTTGCCCAGCGCGCGGCCGCGGACGCGGTCGACGATCCACTTCAGTACGCGCATGTTCTCGCTGAACCCAGGCCACAGGAACTTGCCGTCGTCGTCCTTGCGGAACCAGTTCACATGGAAGATGCGCGGCGTGGAGCTCAGCTCCCGTTGCATCTTCAGCCAGTGCCGGAAGTAGTCGCCCATGTGGTAGCCGCAGAAGGGCAGCATCGCCATGGGATCACGGCGAACTTTGCCTTGCGCCCCGCCCGCTGCCGCTGTGGTCTCTGAGCCCATCGTGGCGCCGAGATAGACACCCGACGACCAGTTGAACGCCTGGAATACCAGCGGGATGTTGGTGGCGCGGCGGCCCCCGAAGATGATCGCCGAGATGGGAACGCCCTCGGGAGACTCCCAGGCCTCGGTATCGAAGACAGGGCACTGCTTCGCAGGAGCCGTGAACCGGCCGTTCGGGTGCGCCGCGGGAGTTGCCGTGCCGGCGACCCACTCATTGCCGCGCCAGTCCTGGATCGCGAGTCCATCTCCTGTCGGGGGCGCATCGGTCATGCCTTCCCACCACACGCCCTCCGGCCTGCCATCGCGCAGGGTCAGCGCGACGTTGGTGAAGATGGTGTTCCTGGACAGCGTGGCCATCGCATTAGGATTGGTGTGCGCTCCCGTACCAGGAGCTACGCCAAAGAAGCCGGCCTCGGGATTGATGGCGCGCAGCTGGCCATTGGCATCGGGGCGGATCCAGGCGATGTCGTCGCCGACGGTCCACACCTTGTAGCCATCGAACCCCGTCGGCGGAATCAGCATCGCGAAGTTTGTCTTGCCGCAGGCTGAAGGGAAGGCCGCAGCGACGTACGTCTTCTCGCCCTTGGGGTCTTCGACGCCCAGGATGAGCATGTGCTCTGCCATCCAGCCTTCATCGCGAGCGATGTTCGAGGCGATGCGCAGCGCGAAGCACTTCTTCCCCAGCAGTGCATTGCCGCCGTACCCGGAGCCGTAGCTCCAGATCTCGCGGGTCTCCGGGAAATGCACGATGTACTTGGTGTCGTTCTGTGGCCACGAGACGTCCTGCTGTCCGGGCTCAAGCGGGGCCCCAACGGAGTGCATGCAGGGCACAACGCGCTTGCGGTCGCGATCGATCTCCTCGAAGACAGCCGCGCCAACGCGCGCCATGATGCGCATGTTGACCACGGCATAGGCGGAGTCCGTAAGCTGCACGCCGATCTGCGAAGACTCCGCCCCAATCGGGCCCATGGAATACGCCATCACGTACATGGTCCGGCCGCGCATCGCTCCCCGGAAGAGGTCCTTCAGCCGCTTGCGCATCACGTACGGGTCTTCCCAGTTGTTCGTGGGACCGGCGTTGTCCTTCGAGAGCGAGCAGATAAAAGTGCGGTCTTCCACCCGGGCAACGTCATTGGGAGACGAGCGCGCGTAGTAGCAGCCGGGCCAGAGCTTCTCGTCCAGCTTGACGAAGGTGCCGCCGTCGACCAGCTTCTGGCAGAGATATTCGTTTTCGGCGTCCGAGCCGTCGACCCAGTGGATCGCCGCGGGCTGGCAGAGGTCTGCCATCTTCTCCACCCAGCGGATGAGGTGCTTGTTGGTGGTCAGCACCTTGGTGGATGCCATCGTTGCGTTGCGTACAGCTGCGGCCATTCGCTTCCCCTCCTGCGAACCGGGAAAATCACTTGTAACTTGCAACGGTAGCAGCGTGCCGGGCTATTTGTCGTTGATGTCACCGTTTCGTCCGGGCGCTAATCGGCCATCTATTTCGATTAGCGCTACCGGAACCGATCCGGGCCCGTATCGACCCGCCGAAAGTGCTGAGGACAGTTCGCGCTCAGCCGCATCGAATGGGTGAGACCGAATCAGAGAGCAGCTCCGGCAGGAGTGACGGAGCCGAGGAGGAAGGAATGCAGGCTTCGGAATTGACGGCGACGCGGCGTCCCCGGGTGGTGGTGGTCGGGGCTGGCTTCGCCGGCATCAACGCAGCGCAGCGGCTAGGCAAGCTGGCCGTGGACGTCACGGTCATCGACAAGACGAATCACCACACCTTTCAGCCCCTGCTCTACCAGGTGGCGCTGGCTGTGCTTTCTCCGGGAGACATCGCTCAGCCGATCCGCAGGATCCTCAGCGGTCACGACAATATCGAAATCCTGATGGACGAGGTTCGTGACGTTGACGCTCGGGCTCAGAAGCTCCTTCTGGGCTCGGGGACGGACGTGATCTACGACTACCTGATCCTCGCGACCGGCTCGACGCACAGCTACTTTGCGCACCCGGAGTGGGAGAAGGTCGCGCCCGGACTGAAGATGCTGGAGGACGCCACCGAAATCCGGCGACGCGTGCTGCTGGCCTTCGAACTCGCCGAGCGCCAGATGGTCGAAAAGGGATCGCACCCTCCGCTGCAGTTCGTGATCGTGGGCGGTGGTCCCACCGGCGTGGAGCTGGCGGGCGCCATCAGCGATATCTCGCGGCTCTACATGCAGAAGGACTTCCGGCACATCGACCCGAAGTCCGCGAAGGTGCTCATCCTGGAGGGCTCGCCCCACGTCCTCGCGGCCTACCCGCAGGACCTTCAGGACAGCGCCGTCCGGCAGCTCAATGAGATCAACGTCCAGGTGCGTACCAATGCGAAGGTCACCGATGTCCAACCGGGCTACGTCATGGTGGGCGATCCCCCCAATGCGGAGAAGATCGAGAGCGTGTGCACGCTTTGGGCCGCTGGAGTGAAGGCTTCGCCACTGGGCAAGGCGCTGGCGGACAGCCTCGGCGACCCTGCGATCCTCGACCGGCGCGGCTGCGTGATCGTGGACGGCCACCTGAATCCGAAGGGGCATCCCGAGATCTTCCTCTGCGGAGACCTCGCGCACTATGAAGAAAACGGCAAACTGGTCCCCGGCGTAGCCCAGCCGGCCATGCAGATGGGAAACTACGCGGCCGAGCGCATCGGGTTGCTGGTCAGCAATCCCGCGGCGGCGCAGCGGCAGAAGGACTTCCACTACTTCGACAAGGGCGACATGGCGACGATCGGTCGCAAGGCGGCGGTTGCGCGCATTGCATGGCCGTTCAAGGCGCATTGGTCGGGGTTCATGGCGTGGCTCACCTGGCTCACGGTCCACATCTTCTTCCTGATCGGCTTCCGGAACCGGTTGAGCGTCTTCCGCAGCTGGGCCTACACCTACATCCGCTTCCGCGACGGAGTGCGGCTCATCGTGGGATCGCAGGACCTGCCGGGTTGGGACGCCCTGACGAAGGAAGATGTGGTGAAGAAAGAAGGCGACACCGAGGTCGTCGTGAAGAGCTAGCTTCCGTTGCACGAAGAAGCCCGTGGAGACGATGCCTTTCGGCTTCGCGGCCACGGGCTTTCTGCAAGGCAGGCGCTGGGTGCCAGCCCTACTGCATGCTTGCCTTCGTGTCGATGGGATTGGCCTTGCTGAATGCCACAGCATGCGCGACATCAGCGCGACGCGTTGCCGAGCCGCTGGTGTTGTGGGCGGCCTGGGCGTAGAAGCTGGCGGCTTCGGCTTTCCGGCCGAGCGCCTCCGCCATCTCCCCGGCATCGAGCAGCGTATTCAGGCGGTTGGGGCTGTAGTGCAGCGCGAGCTTGTACGCCGCAAGAGCCTCTTCCTTGCGTCCGAGCAGCACAAGCAGGTCACCCACCATCTCGTCCGCGGGTATGTCGACCTCAGCCTGGCCGAGCTTGTCCTGCTGCGTGGCCGCGGCGCGCATCGACGCGAGCGCCGCATCGGTATTTCCATGCGCGTAGGCCTGCCAGCCCAGCAGCTCATCGTGCTGCGTCAGGACGATGCTGACGAAGTACGTGTCGCCTGTGGCTTTCACGGCCTTCTCGAACTTCTCATAGTCAACGATAGCTTGATCTGCAATCGCCGCGTTCTTGAGATGGCCGGCCGCAACGCCGCGGCCCCAGGGGATCTCAAAGCTCTGCTCCGGAGGAGAATTAGGCTGCGCCTGAACGTTGCTGAGCGCCTTCCAGTCGTGCATCTCCATCAGGTAGATCACATTGAGTTCGTTGGCAAAGAACGCTCCATCATCCTTCATGTCATCCATCATCGGCATGGCCGCCATGCGCGCACCCAACGGCGCCATGCGAGTGGTCAGGACGTGGGCCTTCTCGTCCTGGCCCGTCTGCAGGTAGGCGTAGATGAGGAACTCATCCGCATGCATCTGGTGAGCGATGCCGGGGATGTGCATGTGATCGTCCATCTCGCTGGCCCTGACCGAGGCCAGGTTGGAGTCGATGTCCTCCTGCCACAGGCCGAGGCGGGCGAAGATGTGGCCGGGCATGTGCAGCGCGTGGGGCGAGCTTGGAGCGATACGCGCGTAGACCTTCGCAGCCTCCAGGCCATCCTGCGCAAGCGACGGTGTGTCGCAGGTGTGGATGATGTAGTGCGCCAGGCCGGGGTGCTCGGGATACTGCTTGAAGAGTGGAAGCAGGACAGCCAGCGCCCGATGCTCCTTGGCGAGCGACGTGTCATTGGGCGCAACGTCCGCCAGCAGCGCCAGCGCATAGAAGGCTGCGCCCTCGATGTCGTTGGGGAAGTCGGCATGTAGCTTGGCCATCTTCGCTGTGTAGGCGTCGATGCCCTGGATATAGTCCTGCGGGGCCTGCTCGTAGAAGTCACTGAGCGCGGCGATGTACTCCTGCTCGCGCGGTGTGACAGGATGCGCGGCAGCAAGCTCACGGGCCTGGGCCATCTCTTCGGCTCCGGTCTTCAGCTCAGCGGCGTCCGGACGGCTCCAGAGCGCGTGATACTGCGTCATCGCAATGCCCCAGTGCGCCATGGCGCAGGTGGGGTCAGCCTTCGCGATGGCGCGATACTGGGCCTCCGCATTGGTGTAGCCGAAGGAGTGCAGCAGCGCGATGCCGCGGTTGAAGGCCTGCTGCTGCGCTGCGGCACAGGATACGGGGAAGTGCACGTCTCCAAGCTTCTCCGCGCCCACGGCCTCTTCCTTGTGATGATGGTGGGCCATGCCGGGCATGCCGGGCATATCCTGCGCCACGGCTTGCCGCACTGCAGTTGGAGATAGAAAAGCAAGAAGGAGGATGGCCGGACAGGCCGCAATCGATCGCAACGGGTACATGCGCGCAAGCGTAGTTCATCAGGTTTGCAATCGCAAGCAAACGGCGTTGGAGAGATGAAGTTCTTCGTTCAACCGGGCAGCCAACTCGGTAATCGTATCTTCGCTCCTATAGCAGCAGACTTGCTGGCGTCAGGTGCGCCTCGTGAACGATGCGGGCCGCCAGACGAGGACGCCCAAGCGATTCACGGAGTGTTCTATGGCCCTGATGGATGTATTTCTGGATGAAATTCGCGACCTGTACAGTGCTGAAAATCAGCTGGTGAAGGCCCTGCCCAAGCTGTCCAAGGGTGCGAAGGATCCGCAGCTGAAGACTTTGTTCGCCGACCACCTCGAAGAGACGAAGGGGCACGTCGAGCGCCTCAAGCAGATATTCGAGATGCTGGACGAGAAGCCGACCGGCAAGCACTGCAATGGCATGGAAGGCCTCATCGAAGAAGGCGATGAAGCGCTGGAAGAAGATGCGGAGGGACCGTCCTTCGACCTCGGCCTCACCGGCGGTGCTGTGCGCGTGGAGCACTATGAGATTGCAGGCTACAGCGCAGTGATCGCCATGGCGAATACATTAAGTCTCAGCGATGCAGCTAACCTCCTCAGCGCGACCCTGAAGGAGGAAGAGACCGCGGCGAAGAAGATTACCGCACTCTCTGATCCTCTGATGAAGGCTGCAGCGAAGCAGCCCGCTGAGGAGAAGAAGCCGATGGATGGCAAGGAGAAGTATGCGGCTCGTCTCAGCAAGGAAGATGAGGAGGCTGCAGCTCCCGAGCTGAAGAAGCACAAGGCTACGGCAGCAGCCTGATCTTTCGCATTCGTGGAGAACGGACAGCAACGCCCGCGAGCCTTACTCGCGGGCGTTGCTCTGTCTGAAGACTTCGCTCTAGAAGTGGAAGATGAAGCCCGACGAGAAGTTCAGCATCTTGGCAGAGGGAATCGACTTCGAGCTGTCGTAGGTCGCGCTGGAGATGGTACCCACCGTGCCATAGCCGATCTCAATGGCGCGTACATCGACGTGCTTGTTGAGCCGGAAATCGGCGCCAACCAGGCCCTCCACCGCGAGCTTCGTCACGTGCACCGTGCTGAGGGGCGACTTGGTGCGTCCCGCGCCGAAAGCGATCTCAGCATACGGGCTCCACCGCTCGTAGTGATGCGTGATGCGCGGGGCGACGAGGAACGTGCTGAGGTTTGCGCTGTTGCCATGCTCGACGGTCTCCCGAACGTCCACGCCCGCGTCGAACTTATCCAGGTGGTAGAAGTCGTAATACGCACCGAAATCGACGCCACCAAAGATGTTTGACGTCTTGCCCGAACCCAGGAACGCGAAAGACCCTGTATCTGCCGAGTTGGAGATGCGCGAGACGACGGGGTTGAAGTAAACGCCCACCTGGGCCTTCGCGGCAATAGCGGAGAGGCTGAACGCCAGTGCCGCGACGAGAAACTTACCCTTCATGCGAGAACAGTCCTTCAAAGAAACTTGTGCTGCGGTGCGTGAAGCCATAGATACACGGCCTAGGCCGTGACGGCTTCTCGTACTTTGACCGGTGTGAGCCAGTGATAACGATCCTCGGCGAGGCCGTTGACGATATCGAAGAAGGCCTTGTGCAGGGCCGTGGTGACGGGGCCCATCGTGCCATCGCCGACGAGGATGCGATCGACCGAGCGGAGGTGTGTGACCTCTGCTGCGGTGCCCGTGAAGAAGGCTTCGTCGCAGATATAGAGAAGTTCGCGGGGCAGTGCCTGCTCTACGGTAGGGATACCCAGCTCGCGGGCCAGCGTCAGGATGGAGTCGCGCGTGATGCCATTGAGCACGGAGTTCGCGAGAGGCGTCGTGTACAGCGTGCCGCCCTTCACGAGAAACAGGTTCTCGCCTGATCCCTCGGAGAGGGTGCCATTGTGGTCGAGGGCAATGCCTTCGACGTAGCCGTTCACCTCAGCCTCCATGCGGATCAGCTGCGAGTTCATGTAGTTCGCGCCAGCCTTCGCCAGCGACGGCATGGTGTTGGGAGCAAGGCGATTCCAGCTCGAGATGCAGACGTCCGCGCCATCATTGCCCGGCACATACTTGCCCCACGGGAAGTTCGCGATATAGACCTCAACCGGCGACTTGAGCGGGTTCACGCCAATCTCGCCATAGCCGCGAAACGCGACCGGACGGATATAGCAGGGCGCGACACCATTGGCTTGGACCACATCGATCACGGCATCGTTCAGCTGCTCGAGCGAATAGGGAAGCGGCATGCGGTAGATCTTCGCCGAGTCCTGGAAGCGCTGCATGTGCTCCGTGAGCCGGAAGATCGAGTTGCCGTCGCGCTGAGAATACGTACGGATGCCTTCGAAGACGCTCGAGCCATAGTGGACGACGTGGCTCATCACATGGATGTTGGCCCTCTCCCACGGGATCAGCTGACCGTTGTGCCAGATATTGGCGGTAGGCGTGATAGGCATCCGAGCTTTCCTCTTTCGTGCAGTGATTATACGTGCTGAAAGCTGACGAATGCCCGTTGGACGCAGGCAGAGCAACATCGGGAAGCCGCGACCGCAAAGGAAATTGCTCTTGGACCCTGGGGGCGATTCGCGGAGCGGCGATGAAACCATCGGGGCCCGTGCAAGAATCGGAGGCAGGATGTTGGCCCACCTCACAGTCGCGAGTGTTGCCCTGGTGCGTATGCAGGATTCGTCCTACATGAGCTTCTCGCTCCTGGCCTTCAGCTCCATCCTCTTTCTCGTCGACCCGTTCGCTGCGCTGCCGACGTTCCTTGCGGTAACAGCTGGCCAGTCGCCCTCCAAGCGGGTGCGCACGGCGCGTAAAGCTTCGCTCACCGCGCTGGTGGTGCTTTCGATCTTCGCCTTTATCGGGCAGTACATCTTCCGGCTCTTCGGGATCACGCTGCCGGCCTTTGAGATCGCGGGAGGCATCATCCTCCTGCTGATCGGCCTGGATATGCTCGAGGCCCGCCGCTCACCGACACAGGAAGTCCCGCCCGATACCGAGGCCGCCGCCCACAAGGATGACGTAGGCATTGTGCCCATGGGAATCCCGATGCTCGCCGGCCCGGGCGCCATCACCAGCGTGATGGTGCTGGTGGGGCAGGCCCAGGCGCGCTGGCAACTGCTCGCGATCCTTGGCTCCATCGCTCTGACGTCGCTGATCTGCTTTCTTGTGCTCGGCTCCGCAGCAAGGGTGGGCAAGTTGCTCGGAGAGACCGGGATCCGCATCCTGGTCCGTATCATGGGTCTCTTGCTGGTCGCGCTGGCCGTGCAGTACTTCGTCAACGGCCTCGCCGATCTCGGCCTTCTCCAGCATGCGAAGGTCATCTGAGACTAGGCTGTATCGACATATTGTTTGAGGTGTAGAGCGGCGCAGGCGATGTTGACCGTGCTGGCGAAGGTGGCAGCGTATTTGCAGTAGCGCGTGG
>NZ_FNVA01000007.1 GCF_900108185.1 Bryocella elongata
CAGTACAACTGGCATCGACCTCATACCAGCCTCGATCGAAAACCTCCCATCAGCCGATCTGGACTCAACGTAAATAACCTGCTGATACACCACAGGTAAAGCCGCGTTGAAATGATGCCACGTGCGGCGGGACCAAAGTCCTGCCCTGACAAGACGAGAACTTGTTCAGATGTTCCATAGGCGTGACTTGGGTCACAGGGAGATAGGCTTGCGGCGGATACACTGGCGGCCGCTGTCCCTATCATCCGGGGCCGCTGAGGCGCTGGCATGGCAACCGTCTCTTTTCGTGGCCTCACGTCTCGATCTGCGCGGTTCGGGGCAGCGGCTGGGATCGTTGCGCTGGTGTTTGGGCTTCAGTTTCTGCTGGTGCGACTGGTTGGGCCGCTTCCTCCTTATCTTCTGTTCTATCCGGCAGTGATGCTGGCGGCCCTGTTTGCAGGGGTGTGGCCGGGGATTCTTGCTACGGGTCTCTCCGCGGTGGCCGTGGATATCTGGCTGCTGCCGCCGGTTGGCCGCCTGTCGATTGTGAACCGGGCGGATGCGGTGTCCATGGTGTGTTTTGGAGGCATGGGCCTGCTGATGAGCGTGGTGGCGGAGCGCTACCGGCGCGGTCAACGGAAGCTGGCGGAGTCCGCCGAGGCGCGGCTGCAGCTGTTTGTGGAGTACGCTCCGGCGGCGCTGGCGATGTTTGACCGCGAGATGCGGTACGTATGCGCCAGCGAGCGCTGGATGTCAGGCGTTGGGTTGGATGTCGCGAATCCGCGCGGCAAGTCTCACTACGAGGTCTACCCCGGCTTGCCTGAGGCATGGAAGGAAGAGCATCGGCGGGGCCTTACGGGCGAGACCATCGAGCGTGAAGCGGAGAGGTTCGACAGCCCGGACGGCCGCGTGCGCTGGCTGCATCGGGAGATACGGCCCTGGATCGATACGAATGGCGAGGTCGGCGGCATCATCGTCTTCAGCGAGGATGTTACGGAGCGGAGGCGGACGCAGGAGCAGCTGGAGCGACTGGGCCGGACCTATGCGGTGCTGTGCGATATCAACCAGACGATCGTGCGTGAGAAGGACCGGGGAGCGATGTTGTCTGCGGCTTGCCGCATTGCGGTGGAGCGGGGCAACTTCGGGATGGCGTGGATCGGGGTGATCGATCTTGCCACGGGCCGGATCTCGGTGCTGACGTCCAGTGGGGATGACGACGGGTACCTGGAGCGGGTCGGCGTGGGCAAAGATGATCCACGCATGCTGGACTGCCCAGCCACGGAATCTGTTCGCACCGGGGAGCGGGTGGTGTGTAACGACATCGCTACGGATCCTCGCTTCCGGCTGTGGAGGGACGAAGGGCTGACGAGCGGATTTGGCTCCATGGCATCGTTCCCGCTGAGGCTGAAGGATGAGGTCTGCGGCGTGTTCGTTCTCTATGCGGAGGAAGCGGGGTTCTTCGATACGCAGGAACTGGCGCTGCTGGACGAGATGGCGATGGATATCTCGTACGCGATGGACTTGAGCCAGCGAGAAGACGAACGGCTGAAGGTGGAGGAGGAGCTGCGCTGGCGGACGACGTTCTTCGAGGCGCTGCTGGAGTCGTCGCCTGACGCCATCAGCGTGACGGATGTCGACCGGCGAGTGATCTTCCAGAACCAGCAGTTTGCGCGTGTGTGGAACCTGCCGCAGGAGGTGGCGCGTGGCGAGTCGTCGTTGCGGCGGGAGTTTGTACGCTTGAGAGCGAAGGATCCGGAGAGGCACATCCAGCGGGTAGAGGAGATCTACGCTCATCCCGAGATGGTCACGCAGGACGAGTGTGAGCTGCTGAACGGGACACTTCTGAGCCGGTTCACCTCGCCGGTGACCGACCCTTCGGGAAAGTATCTGGGCAGGATCTGGGTCTTCCAGGACATCACACAGCAGCGACAGCTGGAGCGGCAACTGCGTCAGTCGCAAAAGATGGAGGCGGTGGGCCAGCTGACGGGCGGCATCGCGCACGACTTCAATAATCTTCTGGGGATCATCCTCGGCAACCTGGAACTTCTGGAGGTGATGCTGGCGGGCGATGAGGCGGCAAAGCAGCGTCTGCAGACGGTGCGGATGGCCTCGGAGCGCGGCGCGGATGTGACCCGGCGCCTGCTCTCGTTTTCGAGGAGCGGGGAGCTGAAGCCATCCCCCACGAAGCTTGATCGAAGCATCGCGAATGTTGTCGGTCTGGCAAGGACCATGGGGCCCGACATTGAATTTGCGATGCAGGTCGATGCATCGATTCCTCCGGTGCTTGTGGATTCTTCCGGCCTGGAGAGCGCGCTGCTGAACCTGATTGTGAATTCTCGGGACGCGATGCCCGGCGGAGGGGTCATCACGATTGCGACCCGCTCCACGCACCTGGAGGGAACTCATCCGCTGGTGCGGGCGAGGGAGCTGAAGGAAGACACGTACGCGTGCATCCAGATCTCCGATACGGGCTTCGGGATGTCGAGCGAGACGCTGGAAAAGGTCTTCGAGCCGTTCTTCACCACCAAGCAGCCGGGGCATGGAACCGGGCTGGGCCTTGCGATGGTGTACGGATTTGTGAAGCAATCGGGCGGCGCCGTGCGGATTTACAGCGAAGAGAATCATGGCACAACGGTGACGGTGTATCTCCCGCTGATGGATGGGGGCACACTGCGAGAGTCGCCCGCGGTGCATTCGGCGACGGCTGCGCAGCAATGCGGAAATGTTCTGCTGGTGGATGATGAGCCGGGGCTGGTGGAGCTGGCGGAGATCTACCTGGAGGCGCTGGGCTATACCGTCTTTGCTGCTCAGACGCCGGCGGAGGCGCTGAAGATTGCTGCACAGGAGGAGAAGCTCGATCTGTTGATTACCGACATCATCATGCCGGGCGGGATGAATGGTGTGGAGCTGGCACGCGAGATACGGGAGCAGTTTCCGGATATTCGGGTGATTTACAGCTCGGGCTATCCGGCCAATGCCATGGCGGGCCGCGGGTTACCGACGCTGGATGGAAGCTTCCTGCGAAAGCCTTACCAGCGATCGGAGTTCGACAGGGCGGTGCGGATGGCGATGGCTGTGGTCTGAGTGTTGGGGGGGGCTCGCGTGTTGCTGCTTGCGGCTTGTGCTGCTTTTTCGCATGAACAGAGCCTGATTGTGAATGGACCCGCGCGAGTTACTCCGGGTGGTGCGGTGTGCGCCGGGAGTTACCCGGCGAACAGCAGCGGGGGCGGCTGCGATGAACGTACAGGGTGCAAGGTGTGGCCGGTGTCAGCCGGAGTAAGATCGAGCCACCGGTTTCCACCTCTGATTTGTGAAGGTCTGCCATGCGTTTGTCGCCCTGGGGTTGTGCGGTTGTACTTTTGTGTGCGCTGCCTTTGGGGGCGCAGGAGTCTGCGGCCACGACGCAGGTGTTGCATGTGGACTCGCGGCTGGTGGTGGTGGATGTGACGGTGACGGACTCGCATGGAGCGCCGGTGCACTCGTTGCCGAAGTCCGCGTTCAAGCTGACGGAGTCAGGGCATGCGCAGGTGTTGAGCGGTGTGGAGGAGCATACGGCTCCGAGGAGTCCGGATGCTGCGAAGGCTTTGCCGCTGCAGCCTGGGGTGTTTTCGAACGTGGTGTCCGCAACGCCCGAGTCGGCTCCGCCTACGATTCTGCTGATCGACTTTCTGAATACACCGTTGTCGAGCCAGGGCTGGGTGAAGGAGAAGCTGCTGGAGTATCTGCGGACGGCTCCGTCAAACGGGCGAACGGCGATCTGCGTCCTGAACACGCGGCTGGTGATGTTGCAGAACCTGACGTCGGACCCGACGCTGCTGCGTGCAGCGCTGGAGAAGGCGCAGCCGAGGGCCTCGTCGACGGGCAATGGGGATGTGGACCGCGCGTTCGACAAGACGCAGATTCCGGAGGAGGCGCGGGATGCGTTCCGCGAGAATCCGGCGTGGACGGAGATCAACGAGCACCAGAGGGCTGATGTTTCGCTGCAGGGATTTCATCAGCTGGCGCTGTATCTTGCGGGGATACCGGGGCGCAAGAACCTGATCTGGTTTTCGTCGGCGTTTCCGTTGAACCTGCTGCCGCGATGGAACCGTAGTCGAGGGGACACGCAGTGGGAGAAGGAGTACCGCGAGACGGTGGACCTGCTGACACGGAGCCGGGTGGCGATCTACCCGGTGGATTCGCGGGGGATCGAGATTGCGCCGCTGGTGACGTCGTCGCGGAGCCGGACGGCGGTTGACTTCAGCGATGTGAACGTGGAAACACAGTCGGCCATGATGGAGATCGCGGACGATACGGGCGGCAAGGCGTTTCTGAACACGAATGGCATTGCGCAGGCTGTAGCGAACGTGGTGGCGGCGGGGTCGGAGTACTACACGCTGACGTATGTACCGACGGATGCGGAGGCGCATGGGGAGTACCGCCCGATTCATGTGGAGGTGACGCCGTCGAACGGGTATAAGCTTTCGTATCGTCGCGGGTATGACGCGGTGGTTGCGGACCATGCTGTGAAGGCCGAAGCGAAAGAGGTTGCGGACTCAACGGTGAAGGCGGCTGCGGCGTTCCTTGCGCCGCCATCGACGCAGATCGGGTTCTTTGCGCGTGTGCTTCCGGTGGGTGGCGGCGAGGTTGGGGCTTCGCTTCGGCAGGCTACGGATTCGGGCCGGCGCGGGCCGCGCAACGGGCCGATTGAGGACGCTGAGGGAGGCGAGGGCCGGCGCTACCGGATTGAGTACTCGACCGACCTGAGCAACCTGACGATTACGAGCGGTGAGGATGGGAAGCACATGGCGCATGTGGAGTTCCTGGCGCTGGCGTATGACGCGCAGGGCCGCGTGCTGCGGTCGTACAGCAGGCCTCTGCATATGACGTGGACGGCGGAGCAGTTTTCCACGGCGGTGCAGCATGGAGCGCGCTATGCGCAGGAGATCAACCTGCCGGGCGATGGTGCGATTACGCTGCGGCTGTTTGTGCATGACCTGACCAGCGACCACCTGGGCTCGCTGGATGTGCCGGCTTCGGCGCTGAAGCGGTAGAGCGAACGAAGCGGTGGGGCGTGCGCTGTATTCTTGAGGCCTATGTCGACGGGTTCAGGAATTGGATTGGCGGCGGGTTCGATTGGCGTGATGCAGGGCAGGCTGGCTCCGCCAGAGGATGGACGGTTTCAGTCGTTTCCGCGGGCGGCGTGGCGCGAGGAGTTTGCGCGGGCGCAGGCGGCAGGGCTGGCGTACATCGAGTGGATCCACGATGCGTATGGGGCTGCGCCGCGAGTGGATGGGAGTGCGACGTGGGGTGGAGCGCCCGACCCGCGATGGTTGCGCGAGGCTGGGGATGCTCGGGTCTATGTGGGTGGGGCGAATCCGATCTTTAGCGAAATGGGCCTGGCGGCGATGGACCTGCTGAAGGCGGAGACGGGAATTGCTACGCCGGCGCTGTGCGGGGACTGGTTCATGGACTTTCCGCTGATCCGTTGCACAGAGACAGAGCGCGAGGAGCGTGAGCGGCATTTGCACGAGCTGATCCCGATCGCGAAGCGGATTGGCGCGGTGAAGATGGTGCTGCCGTTTGTGGACCAGTCGCGCATGACGAACGAGGATGAGAAGCAGCAGATGATCGGTGTGCTGGAGCGGGCGCTGCCGGTGGCGGAGCGGCATGGTGTGGAGCTGCATCTGGAGGCCGACTTTGGTCCGGCGGAGTTTGCTGAGTTCCTCGCGCGGATTCCGCATCCGATGCTGAAGGTGAACTGGGACTCGGGGAACTCGTCGGGGTTGGGGTTTGTGGCCAGCGAAGAGTTTGCGGCGTATGGTGCGCGTGTGGGTTCGGTGCACATCAAGGACCGGTACCGGAAGCCGGAGGGCGGCATTGAGACGCGGCCGCTGGGGACGGGCTCGGCGGACTTTGACGATGTGTTTCGGGCGGTGAAGTCGATTGGGTATACCGGTGGATTCACGCTGCAGGTGGCTCGTGGTGTGCCGGGCGATGAGGTGGAGTTTTTGAAGGGGCAGGCGGAGTTTGTGCGGGGGGGGCTGGAGTAAGAGGTGCTGGTAAGTGGTACGTGCTTCGTTGCTGTAGAGGGGCGAGGTGCTCAGGTCTGCAGGCACGAGGTTTTTGGGCGGGGCTGGGTTCTGTTGAGCGGTGAGCTTTGAGCGATTGAGGTTTGAGGAAGACAGGAATCGGGGTGTGGTTTGGCGTTGACGCGTGAGGATCTGCAGCGAGAGTCGTTGTTCTCGCTGGAAGGCAAGACGGCGGTGTTGACGGGAGCTTCGGGGTTCCTGGGGCGGACGTTTGCGTTGGCGTTGCTGGCGAATGGAGCGCGGGTGGTGGCGCTGGGGCGCAGCGAGCGGTTGAAGATCGAAGCCGCGAAGTGGGCTGCGGAGTTTGGCGCGGACAAGATTGCGGTGGAGCAGATCGATATGTACGACCGCGAGGCGCTGGCTGGGTTGTGTGGCGAGATTGCCGCGCGGGAGAAGACCATCGATGTGCTGATCAACAATGCGCATGAGCTGGGCGCGGCGACGGGGTTCAATGTGCCGGAGGGTTCGCTGGAGAACTCGACCTTTGACCAGTGGCAACGGAACCTGCAGGGCGGTGTGTACTGGGCGGTGCAGACGACGCAGACGCTGGGCGTGAAGATGAAGGCGCAGAAGCGCGGGTCGATTGTGAACATCGCGACGATGTATGCGACGGTGGCTCCGCGGCCGCAGCTGTATGAGGGGACGGAGTCGCTGAATCCTCCGGGATATTCAGCGTCGAAGGCGGCGCTGCTGGCGTTTACGAGATATACGGCGAGTTTCTGGGGGCATAGCGGTGTGCGTGCGAACTGTATCTCGCCGGGGCCGTTTTCTAACACGGAGGATGTGGGCATGGGGCAGAACGCGGTGCAGGAAGATTCGCCGTTTGTGCAGAAGCTGAAGGGCTATACGGTGCTGGGGCGCATTGGCCGGCCGATTGAGTTATGCGGGGCGCTGGTGTTTCTGGCGAGCGATGCGAGCACGTATGTGACGGGGCAGAATGTTGTGGTGGATGGTGGATGGACGGCTGTGTAGCAGCAGAACAGCTGAGTAGCAGAACAGCAGAACAGCTAAGAGCTAGGAACAGCAACTCGGAAGTGAGTGGCGATGGATCTGGGATTGAGCGGCAAGGTTTGTTTCGTGGCGGGCAGCTCGCGGGGGATTGGGCGGGCGATTGCTGCGGCGTTGCTGGACGAGGGCGCGTGCGTGGTGTTGACGGGGCGCGATCATGAGGCGCTCGAGCTGACGTTGCGGGACCTGGCGAACGCTTCGAACTATGAGCGCATTCTGCCGATTGCGGGAGACCTCTCCAACGCCGCGGTGATTGCGAGCGCGATGGATCGGACGGTCGCGCACTTTGGGCGGATCGATCACCTGATTGCGAACCTGGGCACGGGTGCGGGCAAGCCGGGTTGGGACCAGCCGGAAGAGGAGTGGACGCGGTTGTTCGAGGCGAACTTCTTTGCGAGCGTGCGGCTGACGCAGGCGGTGCTGCCGCACCTGAAGGAGCGTGGCGGGAGCGTGCTGTTCATCTCGTCGATTGTGGCGGTGGAGGCTACGCCGGCGCCGTTGCCTTACTCGGCGGCGAAGGCTGCGCTGAATAACTATGCGAAGAACCTCTCGCGGATGGTGGCGGTGGACAAGGTTCGCGTGAACACGATCGCTCCGGGGAATATTTTGTTTGCGGGCGGGAGCTGGGAGAAGCGGATCGCGGCGAATCGCGAGGGTGTGGAAGAGATGCTGAAGACGCAGGTGCCGCAGCAGAGGTTTGGCACGCTGGAGGAGATCGCGTCGCTGGCGGTGTATCTGTGCTCGGAGCAGGCGGGGTTTGCGACGGGGAGTTGTTACGTGATGGATGGTGGGCAGACGCGGGTGGTGTAGGGGCTCCGTTCTGCGTTCTACGTTCTACGAGTTTGGGGAGCGGCGGGCGAGGTGTTGGCCGGAGATGTTCTGCGAACGCGCAGCTCTTTGAGAGATGGGGCAGCCTGCGTGGATGGGTGGGAGCGAGAGAGAGCCTGTAGCTGTAGAGCGATGAGGTCGTCAGGGCGCCCGCTCGGCGGGCTGGAGGTTTGAGGGGTGCCGTGCCGGGCGGTCGCAGGCGCGGTTTGCGATACTGCTTGCATGAGTGGCAAGCAGGGACGTGTGGAACAACTCTTCGATCTGACAGGGCGTGTGGCGATCATTACGGGTGGCGCGGGGCTGTTGGGGTATCACCATGGGGCGATTCTGGCGGAGGCTGGAGCGAGCGTGGTGCTGCTTGATCTGGCGGCGGCGAACCCTTCGCTGCGGGCGGACCAGTTGCAGGCGGCGCATGGGCCGAAGTGCCTGGGGCTGGCGGTGGACATCACCAGCGAGCACTCGATTGAGGAGGCCTGCAAGGCGATTCTCGCGGAGTTTGGGCGCGTGGACATCCTGATCAACAACGCGGCGAACAATCCGAAGGTGGAAGATCAGAAGCCGGGCAAGCCATGGTCGCGGCTGGAGAATTTTCCGCTGAAGACGTGGAACGACGACATTGCGGTGGGGCTGACGGGGGCGTTTCTGTGCGCGCGGATCTTCGGGCAGGAGATGGCCAAGGCCGGGGTAGGCGTGATCCTGAATGTGGCGAGCGACCTGGCGGTGATTGCGCCGGATCAGCGGCTGTATCGGCAGGAGGGTTTGCCGGAGCATGAGCAGCCGGTGAAGCCGGTGACGTACTCGGTGGTGAAGACCGCGCTGCTGGGGCTGACGCGGTATCTGGCGACGTACTGGGTAGAGCAGGGTGTGCGGGTGAATGCGATCTCGCCGGGAGGGGTGGCGAACGGGCAACCGGATGAGTTCACGGCGAAGCTGCACGCGCTGATCCCGATGGCGCGGATGGCGAAGAAGGATGAGTACCAGGGCGCGGTGCTGTTTCTGTGCTCGGATGCGAGCAGCTACATGACGGGGCAGAACCTGGTTGTGGATGGCGGGCGCAGCGTGTTGTAAGGAAGGTCTGATCAGGACTCGAACGTTCCCTCAGCGGCTGAAGCCGCGTTGAAATGATGCCGCTTACGGCGGGACTGGAGTCCCGCAGTAACAAGACAGGGGCTTGTTCAGAGGGGCCTTCGGGGGCTTTCCGGGGGACGCCGTTTTGGTCTTAGCCTGCACGGCGTACCCATGTGGCGGTGATGGAGGTTGAGGTACCTGCACCACCAAAGCCACGGCGACTAACACAACGGTAGCGTTGCCGGGCGAGGGTTGTTGGCAGGAGCATGGGGATATTCCCAGAGGTTTGGGCATATTCCGGGCTCCAGCAGAGAAACCCTCATTATGTCTTCCCCAGCCATCAGGTGCGGGGCTTCTGTGGCGTCTTCGCCGCAGCGAGCCGCTGCCGTCGCGGATACTGCCCAGGTCTGGGTGAAGCCCCACTATGCGAGCTTTCAGGGCCTGCGTGGACTCGCGGTGCTTGCGGTGACGCTGCACCACACGCCGATGGGGCCTTTCGCGGATGTGCAGCGCGGCATGGGATGGATGGGTGTCGACCTGTTCTTCGTGCTGTCGGGGTTTCTGATTACGGGGATCCTGTTCGACTCGCTGGAGCGGCCGGGTTACTTTCGCAACTTCTATGTGCGGCGTTCGCTGCGGATCTTCCCGATCTATTACCTGGCGTTTGCGTTGCTGCTGGTGGCGACACCGTTGCTGCGGCTGCGATGGAGCTTGTGGTCGCTGGCGTACCTGGGCTATGGCGGCAATTTTGTGGTGCCGTTTCTTGACCTTGTGCGGCACAACCCTACGCAGGTGCTGATGCAGGTGCGTGGCCACTGGACGATGGTGTGTGATCTGGGTCCGTTGTGGAGTTTGTGTGTTGAGGAGCAGTTCTACCTGGTGTGGCCAGCGGTGGTGTGGTTTGTGCGCGACAGGCGCACGCTGATGCGCCTGTGCGCGGTGATCTTTATGGTGGCTCCTGTGTTTCGTACGGCGGCGTATCTCACGGCGCCGCCTCGCGAGATCGGTGGGTTCCTGCTGTTGTGGAGCAGCTTTACGCGCTGCGACACGCTGCTGGTGGGCGCATGGCTGGCGCTGTGGCTTCGTGGCGAGAAGCTGACGCGAAGCAAGCTGCGCGGTCTGGGTTGCGGGCTGATTGCCGGGGCCGGGCTGATGCTTGTGCCGAGCCTGCTGCAGCTGATCCAGGGCGCTCGCATGGCGGCAAATGATGGCAGGATTGGCATGGCGTGGGCGCACCCGGCGACGAACCCCTTCACGGTCACGGTGGGCCTGTCGCTCAACGCGCTGGTGTGTGCGGGCGTGCTGCTGCTGGCGCTGGATGAGACGACGTGGCTGAGCCGGATGCTGCGGTTGCGCTGGCTCGCCGGGGTGGGAACGATCAGCTATGGGGTGTACTTCTACGCGGGTTGGCTGGGCGCTGACGGTAGGTTCCTGACGGTGCTGAACCCGAAGCTGGCGGGTGCGGCTCCGATGTTGCACCTGCTGCTGACGCTGGTTGTTGCGGCGCTCAGCTACAGGTTGCTCGAAGCTCCGATTCTGCGGCTGAAGGAGCGATATGCTCCGGCGAGGCGATGGGACGTCAGGCCGGAGGTCGAGCAGCTTGCGGTGATCTCTGAGGCCGGTGCGGCATGGAGCCCGCAGCGTGGGCGTTCCGTTACCGCGTGACGTTGAGCGTGAAGCTGGCGGTATGGCTTACCGGGGCGGTGACCTGGCTGGATTGTCCGGCTGCGGTGACGGTGACCTGGTAGCTTCCGGGCTCGACGCTGTTGGGCAGGTGGTTGCTGCAGGAGCTGAGCCCTGTGACTGCGAGAGCGAGCAGGACGAGCGGCAGCAGGCGGCGCAGGCGTCGACTGCGCGAGCCGAGACACAACAAGGGTAGTGGGAAGAGCAGCGCCAGGGCGACGCGCTCGAGGGAGCGCAGCGGCTGGCGTTGTTGCGTGCGTGGACCGGGGCCAACGGCGCCGTAGAAGTTGGGCACGCCGGAGGTGTCGACGGTCATGGTGACACTGGCCGTGCCGTTGAGCGGCAGCGTGACGGGTGGCGCGGTGCAGGTGAGGTAGGCGGGGTAGGGTTCTGTGCAGCCGATGTTGACCGTGCCGTTGAAGCCGTTGATGGAGGCGAGGCTGAGGGTGATGGTGCTCTTGTGCAGGGTCTCGATGGTGACGGAGGGCTGCGGGATGGCGACGGAGAAGTCGGGCAGGACGATGACTTCGGAGACGGGGCCTGCGGAGGAGCCGGTGAGGTCGGCGTCGCCGGCATAGACGGCCGTGACGACATCGGTTCCGGCGGGCAGCGCTGTTGTGGTGAGTGTGGCGACGTTGTTGATGATGGTCGCAGAGCCGAGGAGATTGCCGTTGGCGAGGAACTGAACCGTGCCAGTGGCTCCGATGGCGGCGGGCGGGAGGATGGCGCCGCCGGGGCCGAGGACCGGAGCTGCGTTGCCGGCGAGGGTCGCGGTGAAGGTGATGGGCTGGGTGACGTAGCCGCTTGAGGCGGAGGTCGTGAGGGTCATCGAGGAGCCCGAGGGCAGGACGATGTAGGGTGTGACCGCGGAGGTGCTGCCGGGGAAGTTGGCGTCTCCGAGGTACTTCGCGGTGAAGGGGCAGGAGCCGGCGGGTTCGGCGATCGCGGCGCCGATGGGTGCGGTGTAGCTGCCGTTGCCGTTGGCGTCGAGCGTGACGCGGTAGGTTGCGCCGTGGCAGAAGTCGAACTCGACCTGGCCGGTGGGGACGGCGCTGGTGGGGCCGTTGGCTCCGGTGACGTGCGTGCTGAAGGTGGTGCGCTGTCCGTAGTAGGAGGGTTCCGGGGAGACCTGGGCGGTGGTGGTGGTGCTGGGCGCTGGCGTGACGGTGATGGCGATGTTGTTGGTGTTGGAGAGCTGCAATGAGGCGGTGCCGTTGAAGGAGGCCGAGACGTTATAGATCTGGGAGTTGACTCCGGCGGCGTAGAGGCTGCTGGTGGTGTAGACGGCCTTGCCGGTGGCGTCGGTGGTGAGCTGGACGTAGGTTGCTGCGCCGCCCTGGGGGACGATCTTGAGGGTGACGGGCTGGTTGGCCACGAGGGAGGAGCCCGCGGAGGTGGTGGCGAGCTGGACGGTGAGGGTGAGCGGGGTGAGCTCGGGGAGGGTGGTGGCGCTGGGGTTGAGGGTAAGCGAAGAAGGCGAAGCGGTGATGGTGAGGGTGACGTAGTTGGAGTTGGCCTGGGCGTAGGTGGTGTCGCCCATGTAGACCGCGAGGATGTAATCTGTGCCGCCGAGGAAGCCAGTCGAGGTGAAGGTAGCGACGCCGTTGGTGAGGTCGGCGTAACCGATGAGGTTGCCGGTGACGCCCGTCTGGGCGCTGGTGTAGAAGAGGACGCGCCCGGTAGGAATAGCAGTGCTGGAGGGCGTTCCGGAGCTGACGTTGGCCGTGAGCGTGAAGCTGGTGGAGGTGGTGCCGGAGCCGGGAGTGACCGTGAGCGCGGCGACGCTGGGCAGGCCGTTGACGACCTGGTTGAGGCTGGCGCTGGAGGTGGTGAAGCCCGCGGCGGGCACGTAGACGGCGGCGATCTGGTGGTACGCGCTGGTACCGAGATCGCTGGCGGTGAGGGTGCTGGTGGTGTAGGTGGCGCTGCCGGAGGCGTCGAGGGGAATGGTGGCGAGGGTCGTGTGGCCGTCGGAGAAGAGGATGGCGCCGGAGGGGATGGAGGTGCTTCCGGTGGCAGCGACCCTGGCGGTGAAGGTGACGGGCTGGGCGTAGGGGGAGGGGTTGGAACTGGAGGTGAGGGTGGTGGTGGTGGAGAGCTGAAGTGAATTCACGACAAGCGAGGTGCTCGTCGTTGCGGCTGTATGCGTTGCGTCGCCTCCATAAGAGGCCTGCAAGATGTGCGTGCCCGGCAAAGCGAAGGTGGTGGTCACGCTCGCCGCGCCGTTGGACGCTGGTGTGAGGGAAGCGATTTGCGTGTTGGTAGTTAAGTCGGTGATGACGACAGGGGAGAGTATGGCGCCATCGGGTGAGGTGATTGAGGTAGAGATGGTGTCACTCTGGCCGACGGCGACTGGATTCGGTGAGGCGGCCAGGGTAAGTCCGATCGCGACCCCGGTCACGTTGATCCATGTCCGGACGGACTCATTTGGGATGTAGCTGCCTTGCCCTGGATACACGCCTTCCAATGCATGCAGTCCAGGCGTCAGCGGGGGAAGGATGAAGTTAGCGTTGCCACTCCGATCTATGACCGCGGTGCCTATCGGCTGATTATCTTCGAGCAGTGTGACTGTACCGGTGGCCGGGCCGGTCGTGAAGAAGCCGGAAGGGATGTTCAGGTACGCGTTGACTGTTATCCCGCAGATCGGCGAGGAGCCGGCTGGTTGGAAGGCTGGTGCCGTGATCTCGGAGAAGGTCCAAGATGCGGGAGCGAGGCCGCTATATTCGTATGCGCCCATGTCTGTGACCGGATATGGACGTCCCGAACCGTTCTGTACACGGGCTGTGTTATCGAGATCGAGTATAAGCGGGTCGCTGGCAGCAGAGTTATTTCCGGAATCGATGGCCGGTGAGCCTGCGGCCAGATGAAAGTCTGCGGATGCCGTATTCCGAAAGTTCGGGTCAATGAAAAGGTTGCCGTAGGTGCCGGAGTCCGAGTCGCAAGGTATCGAACCGGAATGCGTTGCCGTATTGAAGATGAGATTGTGGTCCCAGATGTCGGGGAAACGGCCGGACGGAGTGCTTCCGCCGCCTTCTGCGGGGAAAATACCACAAACCATCACGGGGCCAATCGCATCGGTTCCCACAATGATATTGTTTGTCGCCTGGATAAAGACATTCGAAGTGACACTTATCTCAGTGGCGTCTGTCGCGGTGGGCACGGGCGTTGCTTGGCGGTTGCCGTAAATGGTGTCATTCGCGAGGGTAAGGTTCCCCCCGGTACCGAGCACGGCGGGACCGCCGTTCCCATAAATGAGACCGTTGGCAATGTAGACGGTGCCCGTGCCGGCCATGGCGATCCCTGCGCCATTGGCAGACGATCCGAGAGAATTGTTGCGGATGATCGTTTGTTGAATCTCGATGCCGATGCCGACGCCAGTCGACGCCGCAATGCCCCCACCGGAGTTTGCCTCGATGGTGCTGGATGAAACAGAGTTCACAATGTTGACCGGAGAATCGTTCAAAGCGAAATAGATACCCATGCCTGCCGCACATGCGCCGCCTAGCGCGGGCGAGATGGTGTTGTTCTGCACAAGGGCATTCCTGATATCTGCACCGGCCGTTAGCGCGTCGATTCCACAGGAGGCGTTGTTTTGGACGATGACGTTCTGGATGATTGCGATTCCAGTGACGACGATGCCCCCACCGTTATTCGAGGTGTCTCCGTAGCCGCCAAAGGTTGCGACAGGCACACCGTGCTGGATCGTGAATCCATAGAGGTCGGAAGGCGTCGTCGAGCTGCCGGAAGTGCCGAGGTAAACGGCCGGGCCGGTATTGTTACCGTCGATGATGGTGTTGGCTGCGCCGCCCGCGGGGGCGGGGGTGCTGGTGACCATGATCGCCTTGCCCTTGAAGTCGATGTTCTCGTAGTAGGTTCCTGGGTAGACGAGGACGGTGTCGCCGTTGGTGGAGGCGTCGATGGCGCTCTGGATGGTGGTGTAGGTCTGTCCCTGGCCGACGTTGCGGGTGGTCTGCGCGTGGAGCGCGGCGGTCGCGAGGGCGAGGGGCAGCAGGAAGGCAAGGGCGAGCAGGGTGCGCAGCTTGGGGTGCGGCTTGAAACGCGGCTTGAAACGCGGCTTGAAACGCATTGGGGGCCTTGAAGTGCTCAGGAATATCGTGTGCCCTGAGGATACTTCAGAAGCTGCGGATGGGGAGTGAGCTGCGGGAGCTTTTGGGAGCCCGAAAGGTTGTTGGGCGACGAAGGCTGGCTGTGAAGGTGGGAAAGAAAAAGGCGCGTCCCTTGCGGGGCGCGCCTTGTCTTTCGAGGTTGTTGTGGAGCGGTGAGGACTTAGAGTTCCTTGACGCCGTCGACGAAGGCGCGGAGTTTGCGCGAGCGGGATGGGTGGCGGAGCTTGCGGAGAGCCTTCGCTTCGATCTGACGGATCCGCTCGCGGGTGACCTGGAAGGACTGGCCGACCTCTTCGAGGGTGTGTTCGGAGCCGTCTTCGAGGCCGAAGCGCATCTTGATGACGCGCTCTTCGCGCGGGGTCAAGGTGCGGAGGACCTGCGAGGTGTACTCCTTCAGGTTGACCGAGATGACGGCGTCGGACGGGCTGACGGCCATGCGGTCCTCGATGAAGTCGCCGAGGTGCGAGTCTTCTTCCTCACCGATCGGAGTCTCGAGCGAGATGGGCTCCTGCGCGATCTTGAGGACCTTGCGGACCTTCGCGACGGGGATGTCCATGCGCTTGGCGATCTCTTCGGAGGAGGCTTCGCGGCCAAGCTCCTGCACCAGCTGACGCGAGGTGCGGATGAGCTTGTTGATGGTCTCGATCATGTGGACGGGAATACGAATCGTCCTTGCTTGATCAGCGATGGCGCGGGTGATGGCCTGACGGATCCACCAGGTGGCGTAGGTCGAGAACTTGTAGCCGCGGCGGTACTCGAACTTGTCCACGGCCTTCATCAGGCCGATGTTGCCTTCCTGGATGAGGTCGAGGAACTGCAGGCCGCGGTTGGTGTACTTCTTCGCGATGGAGACGACGAGACGAAGGTTGGCTTCGATGAGCTCCCGCTTGGCCTTCTCGGCGTCCATGTCGCCCTGGATGATCTCGCGCTGGGTGCGCTTGAGGTCTTCAAGGGGGATGCCGGCGTCGGCTTCGACGCGCTCGAGATCGATGCGGCAGTTCTTCTGCTGGCGCTTGTATTCCTTCTTCAGCTCCTCGGAGCGCGAAGCTTCGAACTTGGCTTCGAGCGAGCGGATCTGACGCTCCAGCGTGCGCATGGAGTCGACGGTCTTGTTGACCTTGTCGAGGAGGCGCTTCTTTTCGCCGTTGGTGTACTTGAGGTCGCGGACGATACGCGCGACGAACACCATCTCGCGGCCCATGAGCCAGCGATGCTTGCGGGTGAACTTCTGCTTGGCCTTGGCGTCCTTGCCCTGGGGATCGGCAGCCTTGGCTTCGTTCTCGGCAGCCTTCTTCTGGTGCTTGACGAGCTCGTCGATCTTGGCGGCGGTGGCCTTGACGCGGGCCTGCAGGATCTCTTCGGTGAGCTCTTCTTCGTCGAAGGTGACGACTTCCTTGATGTTGCGGACGCCACGCTTGAGGTCTTCGCCGAGGCCGACGATCTCGCGGATGACGATGGGCGAGCGGGAGACGGCCTTCATGACGCGGAGCTGGCCGCGCTCGATGCGCTTGGCGATCTCAACCTCACCCTCGCGGGTGAGCAGGGGAACGGTGCCCATCTCGCGGAGGTACATGCGGACGGGGTCGTTGGTCTTTTCGAGCTGACCGGGGGAGAGATCGAGTTCGACGTCGTCGGAGTCTTCTCCGGCTTCGGCGTCTTCGTTGTCGCCAGCACCACGGCCGCCACGGCCTTCGGTGAGGACATCGATACCCTGGGTGTTGATCGTCGTCATCAGGTCGTCGAGCTCATCGGGAGACGTGATGTCTCCGGGGAGCAGGTCGTTGACCTCGCCGTACGTCAGATAACCCTTCTCTTTGCCGGTCTCGATGATCCGGTCTACGTCTTCTTGGTAAGAATCCAGTTCTTCAGCCATAGAGGCACTCCTCGGACCCCAGGCGCACCCGGGCAGGGGTCAAAACATTCGCGGGATCACGACGCGACGATACGGGAGCGCGTGGAAATCCCTTGGTTTCTACAGGAACGCTGGGTAGTGAGGTGCGGTCTGGGCCGCGGGCGCAGGCGAAAGCACATATGAACACGGGACCAGCCGGTCAGGGAAGGCTTCAGCAACTCGGAGGCGCAATACTCCAGCGAAACACAGTCTATCACTAAGTTAGACGTGAAACCCAGCGGAAAGATGCAGCGGTTCCTCATCGGACAATGGCAGAAGTTACAGGGATTTGGCCATGACGAGGTCGCAGCACTGCTGGCTGCCGACCTGGAAGGTGCGGCGGCCGGCATCGGAGAAGCCGTTGCGGCGGTAGTAGGCGATGGCGCGGTCGTTGCCTTCATTGGTGCCGAGGAGGAGGCGGGTCTTGCCAAGGGCGCGCGCGTCAGCGACGACGGCGTCCATCAGGGCCTGGGCGACGCGGACGTCGGCGGGGGAGCCGGCGGGCGGGTTGGTGACGGGCGTGTTCTTCGAGCGGAAGCGGGAGAAGAGGTAGATGCGCTTGAGCTCGATGTCGCCTGGGCCGATTTTGAGGGTGGGGAGGTCGGGCGTGCAGAGCATGGCGTAGCCGACGGGGGTGTCGAGGCCGACGGTGGCGAGGGTGATGCGGGTCTCGGGCAGCTGGAGGTACTTCGCGTAGGCCTCGGGCGTGAGGTTCTTCGCGCAGTGGGCGATGATGTCGGCTCCGGGAAGCATCCAGGTGAAGGCTTCGAGGAAGGTGGCGGCGCTGACGAGGGCGAGCGCGGCGGCGTCGGCGGGAGTGGCGCGGCGGAGCGTGACGGGCTCGACGGTGGGCTCGGAGGCGGGAAGGCCCGGGATGGCGGGGGCGCAGGTGGTTGTGGGATCTTGTTTTACGGGATCAATGGACATGGTGGGTTCTCTGCCTGCGATGGTAGCGGATTCAGGGTCCAGGGGTTAGGGCTCAGGTGTCAGCGATAGTCTGCATGCTGAACGAAGGAAAAGGCATGATTGAGCTGCGAGTCGCGGGTTGTGAGCTATGAGTGAGAAGGATCTGACTGAGGTGCAGCAGCAGGATGCCGCGTATGCGGGGCTGGCCGAGGAGCTGGCGAAGGACGCTGCTGTGCCCGAAGCGCTGAAGGTGCTGGCCGAGGACGCGCGCGTAACGGTGCGGCGGGGTGGTGCTCCGGCGCGGGGCAAGGCGGTCGTGTACTGGATGCAGCGGGCGCAGCGGGGGCGCGATAATCATGCGCTGGATAAGGCCGTGGATGTGGCCAACGCGCTGGGGCTGCCGTGCGTGGTGTACTTCGCGTGCATCTCCAACTTCAAGAGTGCGAACCTGCGGCACTATGCGTTCATGAACGAAGGGCTGCGGGATGTGGAAGAGGAGTGCAAAGCGCGGGGTGTGGGGTTCGTGATGCGGCGGCCTCCGGATGAGGACCACCTGCGGTTCTTCGCGGATGTGGACGCGGCGATGGTGATTGGGGACGAGAATCCGATGCGCGCGCCGGAGCAGTGGCGGAAGCATGTTGCGGAGAAGCTGAAGATTCCTTTCTGGACGGTGGATGCTGACGTGGTGGTGCCTTCGAAGCTGCTGGAGAAGGCGCAGTTCTCCGCGGCGGTGGCGCGGCCGAGGCTCTATCGCGCGCTGCCGGAGTTTCTTGTGCCGTATGCGAATCCGAACGCGCAGCATGAGTGGAAGAAGCCGCGGGGATTGCTGACGGACGATCCGAAGCTGGACATCACGCGGGGTTGGGTGGACTTCGATCGCAGCGTGGAGCCGGTGGCTGCGTGGAAGGGTGGGCATCATGCGGCGGTGAAGCGGCTGAAGGTCTTCATTGCGAAGATGCTGGAGAGCTATGACCGCGACCGCAACAAGCCGGAGACGGACGGCACGAGCAAGATGAGTCCGTACCTGCACTTTGGCAACATCAGCACGATGACGATTCTGCTGGCGGTGGATGAGGCTGTCGAGCAGGCGGTTGGCGCGGAGAAGGCGCATCTGCAGGCGGCGCGGGACAGCTTTGTGAACGAGATTGTGACGTGGCGGGAGCTGGCGGTGAACTTTGTGCGCTATCAGCCGGAGTATGACTCGCCGAAGTGCGCGGACAACTGGGCGCGGGAGACGATTCGGGAGCATGACCTGGATGCGCGGGAGAGGATGTACTCGCTGAAGGTGCTGGAGGCCGGGCACACCTACGACGATCTATGGAACGCGGCGCAGCGGCAGATGGTGGACTACGGCTGGATGCACAACTATATGCGGATGTACTGGGCGAAGAAGATCGTGGAGTGGACGCCGAATGTGTCGGTCGCTATGAAAGTGGCGATCCATCTGAATGACAAGTACGAGCTGGATGGGCGCGATCCGAATGGGTATGCGGGGATTGCGTGGTCGATGCTGGGGAAGTTCGATCGGGCGTGGTTCGACCGGCCGGTGTTTGGGAAGCGGCGGTATATGAGCGGGGCGAGTACAGGGAAGAAGTTTGATTCGGGGGCTTATGTGCGGCGGTGGGGTGGGTCGCAGGGCCTGTTCTGAGGAAGAGGCATTGAGACCCTGCTAACCCACATCTCTTCGAGATATGGGGCACCCGGTTGATCGTTTGTATGGAAAGATGAGGCATCGCGCTGGTCGCAACGCGAGCGGGTTCCGTATCAGGGAGTGCTTCATGCCGAGTTTTCGGTGGTTTCTGTCATCGTTCCGTTTGCGCAGTCGTATGGGCTGTGGGCTCATGGTTCTTGGGGTAAGTGCTCTATGCGCCGCGCCGGCAGGTTTGGCGCAGCAGGTCGCGTCCGTCGCGACGCCGGATACCGCGGAGGTTGCGGCGACGCGGGCCAAGGCCATCGCGATGCGCGATGCTTTTGTGGCGAAGGTGAAGGCTGCGGGGTTTTCGTGTCCGATCGCGCCGCCGGCGATTGTGGTGACGGATATTCCGTCGTGGGGGAACTACAACGAGGAGACGAACACGTTGAGCACGTCGGAGTGGACGCTGTTGCAACCTCGGGAGAAGGCGTTCTTCAAGATGCTGGCCGGGCCAAATGCGACGGATGCCGAGGTGCAGGAGCTCTTTGATCGCGCGTCGCACCGGTGGATCTTCGTGCATGAGATGGGGCACTGGTGGCAGGCCTGCCGTCACCAGGACGCGAAGCCGTATGCGACGGAGTATGGGGCAGACCGGATCGCGATGGCGTACTGGCGCGAGGCGGATGCGACGGTGGTGCCGCGCATGATGCCGGTCTTTCATGTGGTGCTGGATCACATGCCCAGCCCTGTGCCTGACGGGCAGGAGGTGGAGGCTTACTTCAACGCCAACTACCAGACGCTGGGGCCGAGCCCGGCGTATCCGTGGTTCCAGTCGCGGATGGTGGTGACGGCGTTTGAAGAGACGCCGGCCCCGACGTTTGCTATGACGCTGGGGCAGACGAAGTAGGCGAGCGGGCGTAATAAGAGACCGGCGGCTTGAATTGCGGGGGCTGAAAGCGGCGAAACGTGGGTGTCGGGGCGAGCAGACAGCAGGTCCTTCGGCTGCGCCTCTCGCGATGAAGCTGCGAGAGGCTTCGCTCAGGATGACAATCTTCCGGTAAGTCAGACACCTTCGCTGAATCGCTATGCCGATGGAACCTAGTCCTCTGTGGGAGCGAAGGCTGCGAGGGTCTTGTCGAGGCTGGTGGGGTCTTCTACGTTGGTGGTCGCGAGGGCTCTGTCGATCTGGCGGTTGAGGCCGGAGAGGACCTTGCCGGGGCCGACTTCGATGTAGTGGGTGGCTCCTGAGGCGGCGAGGAGCTGGATGCATTCGACCCAGCGGACGGCTCCGGTGACCTGGCGGATGAGGGCGTCGCGGATCTCCATGCCTCGGACGAGCAGGCGGGCATCGATGTTGGCGGCGACCGGGTAGGTGGGGTCGGTGAAGGCGATGGACTCGAGCGTTGCGGCGAGCTGGTCCTGCGCGGGCTGCATGAGCTTGCAGTGGAAGGGCGCGGAGACGGGCAGCATGACGGTGCGCTTGGCTCCGGCCTCCTTGCAGAGGGCGGCGGCGCGCTCGACGGCATCTTTGGAGCCGGAGATGACGGTCTGGTCGGGCGAGTTGAGGTTGGCGGGCGCGACGATGGCGGAGACCTGCGCGGCGGCCTGCGATGGCGTGTCGGCGGGGTTGGCGGGGTCGGCGATGGCGTCAGTCACGGTGGCGGACTGCGCGACGGGGCCCGTGGCGGGCGGCGCGGCGGTGAGCTCGTCGGAGACGGAGGCGCAGATGTCGTTGATGCGGTTGGCATCGAGGCCGAGGATGGCGGCCATGGCGCCGAGGCCTGCGGGAACGGCCTGCTGCATGAACTGGCCGCGGGAGCGGACGGTGCGGACGGCGTCGGCGAAGGAGAAGGTTCCGGCGGCGACGTTGGCGGAGTACTCGCCGAGGGAGTGGCCGGCGGCGAAGGCGACTTCGAGGCCGCGGGAGGCGAGCTCGGGCGCGAGGACGCGGTGGGCCGCGATGGACATGGTGAGGATGGCAGGCTGGGTGTGCTCGGTGAGTTTGAGCTGGTCTTCGGGGCCTTCGAAGATGAGCTTCGAGAGGGCGAAGCCGAGGGCGTCGTCGGCCTCTTCGAAGACGGCGCGGGCGGCGGGAGAGGCGTCGTAGAAGGCCTTGCCCATGCCGACGGTCTGGGAGCCCTGGCCGGGAAAGAGAAGCGCGATGCGGGGAGAGGTGGGAGTACTCATCGCTTGTAAGTGTAGCTAGAAGACAGCAGAACAGCGGAACAGCGGAACAGCGGAACAGCAGAACAGCGGAACGGCGGAACAGCGGAACAGCAGAACAGCGAGCGAATGCCGATTGAGTTTCGAGCTGCGGGTCTTGAGCTGCGAGTCGCCAGATCCCAGCGCGCCAGACGCCAGTTTGGTGGGGTTACTCTATGACGCCGGTGACGAAGATCTGTTCGGCCTGGGGGCCGGTGAGGCGGTAGAGGGCGAACTGGCGGGAGTTCTGGGCGCGGAGTTCCATGAGGAGGCTGGCTCGGTGTTCGTTGTCGGGATCGACGACGTCGATGGATCGCATCCAGGGGGTGCGGTTGAGGTGGTTGGCGTCGGTGACGGAGGCCAGCGCGACCTGGAACTCGCCCGAGGGGAGTTTCTGCGCAACGAGGGTGACGTAGACGGTGGGGCCCGGGGTGGTGGAGTTCTGTGTGGCCGGGGGGTTTGCGGCTGTGGTGTGTGCGGCTGTGGTGTGTGCAGTGGCGGAGTGCGTACCCGGGGCATGGGTTGTAGCCGGCTGGGCGGTAGTGACCTGCGGCGCGAGCAACTGGGCGGTCGGGACTTCGGCGGTATAGATGAAGGTGGGCAGGCCTCCGTAGCTGAGTTCATAGCCGGAGAGCTGCTCGCCGGTGAGAGCGAGCTGCGGTGGGCCGGCGAGGGCCTTCTTGCGGGCTGCTGCCCGGCGCGCGGCGGCGGCCTGGGCCGGAGCGAGGTGTGTTGCGGGTTTCGCGGCGGCTGTCGCTGGTGCTGGTGGTGCGGTTGCAGGCGCCGTGGCCGGGGTGGTGGCGGGCTTCCTGGCGGCGGCTGCCGCTGCGGCTGCCGCTGCCGCGTCGGCGGAGGCTTTGGTGCGGAGCACGGGGCGATAGGTGAGGTCGGCGTTGGAATCGCCGTTGGCGCCGGGAGTGGGGCTGGCGGCTGGCGTCATGGGCTGTCCGGGTGTCGGAGCCGTGGTGGGTGCGAAGGCCGCGCCGGGGATGCCGGGAGTGAGTTTGTTGGCGGCGAGGTACGCGGTGACGCGCGTGCGCGCCTGCGCCTGAAGGGCGGTGAGAACCTCGGTGCGCTCGGTGGGTGAGTCCCAGGCGCGGGTGAAGATGTGTGCCGGGTGGGTGACGGGGTCGGAGACGGCGACGGCCTGATGGAGCTGGGCGGGCATGCCGGTGAGGGGCGCGGTCTCATTTTCACCGGGGGCGACGCCGTGGTGAAGCCTGGGGCGGTCGGGATCGTCGTTGAGGGAGTCGGCAGGGCCGGAGACGTAGCCCTGAGGCTTGTTGTTCTTTTTCTTCTTGCCGGAGTCGTCGTCCTTGTGGCGGAGGGTGGGGCGGTCGGGATCGTAGGTGTCGGAGCTGTTGGAGGCGGTGGTGGTCGAACCGGAGCCGCTGTCGGTGCTGGGGGCAGAGGACGCCGAAGACCGGCGGGCGAGGGTCGGCCGGTCGGAGTCCGCGGCCGGGGTGGATTCGTTGGTGGACTTCGACGCGTTGGGGTCGGTGTCGGATGGGGTCTTGCTGCCTGCGGGCACGGCGGGTGGATTGCGGCGGCTCATGTGCGGGCGGGAGTCGTCGTCGGAGCCTTCGATGGAGGGTGTGACGCGGGAGGGCTTGAGCGCCTTCGGTTTGGGCTCAGCGGCGGGGAGCAGGAACTTGCCGTAGCCGTACCAGGCGCCCATGGGGTTGTCGTCGGCGATGGCGCGCATGGTCAGGAGGTTGCGGGCGGACTCGAGATCGAGTGTGCCTTCGTGCTGTCCGGCCTTTTCGATGAAGAACTCATTGCCGGTGTCGAGGACCCAGGGAACGGGGCGGGCGAGGTAGGCGCCGGCGTCCTCGAAGTGGCCGTTGATGAAGAGGGAGATGGGGATGAGCCGCATGGCGGAGGGCTTGCCGAGCTCGCCGGTCCACTCGTAGACGCCGATGGCGCGGGTGACCTTTTCCGGGGCTTCGACCTTGTGCATCTGCGCGTTGCTGGTAGCGGCGAGGCCCGCGAGCGCAAGGGAGACGGCGACCTGCGCGGAGAGGGCAGACAGGCGGGCGGAGGCGAATCGGAGGCTGGGCAGGCGGGTCATTGATTCAGATAGCCGAGTAGAGGCAGCGTTGGGTCGAGAGTGCTCCCCCGGCGATGGTACGGGATAGCGCGGGTGGAGCGGAATGGCGGACGGAGTGCGATGTGGATACGCGCACGGTGGCATGCCGCTTTCAGCGGCTGCTGCAGTTAGACGCGGGTTGTGGAGGGAAGTTTTACGCGCAGGGCAGGACATGCCGAGTGGCTTAAAGGCGAAGGGCGGCCGATTGTTGGCGGCCGCCTTGCGTCAGTGCAGAAGGGCCTATTCGGCCTGATGGCGCTGCTGAGGACCCGGGGAGGGGTTCGGCCGCACCGAGACCAGCGCTGCGGTGAGCGCTGAGGTGAGCGTGAGACCGAGGATCAGCAACGGATGATGCATGCGCAACCTATCGTCGCAAAGCGGTGGGCCTTCAGGCTTGCGATGGAGGTATTTTGCCTTTCGTATTCCGTTGTGGGAATTACGCAAAGGTATCGGTTGGGGGAGATTGGTGGGAGCGAATTGGGACGGTTGGGGGAGAGCCCTGGCCGGCTGTAGGGACTTCCGGCATCCAATCGCGTGAGAGTGGCAGCAGCGGCGAGAACGGGAGCCCTGGAGCGCCGGAGCGTAACGCGGTGTCTGATTGCTGGCCCGGTAGAATGGGGACTCACCCAGATTTTCGTGTTCTGTTGCGGGATGTAGTGCTGGTCTTTTACGAAGCCGTGGTGGAATGGTGCGAACACCTGGAACGAGCAAAGGGAGCCGGATGGCAGCGTCGGAGACACAATTTCAGCCCGTAGTCGCGACGGCTGAGGGCCATGGCATCCGGGCGATTGAGGTTGCCGCGGGCACGGCGATCTGCGTGGATCTGGACGGCACGCTGGTGAAGTCGGACACGCTGGTGGATTCTGTGCTGGCGATGGTGCGACAGCATCCGCAGGCTCTGGTGCGGATTCCGGGCTGGATCGCGCAGGGCAAGGCGCAGTTCAAGCGGCATGTCGCCGAGCATGTGACGCTGGATGTCGAGCATCTCCCGTGGAATCGGCCGCTGCTGGAGTGGCTGCGGATTCAGTATGGCAACGGCCGGGCGATCTACCTGGCGACGGCGAGCGAACGGGCGTTCGCGGAGCGGGTGGCGGGCTACCTGGGGATCTTTACCGGGGTGCTGGCCTCGGACGGGAAGACGAACCTGGCGGGCGGCAACAAGCTCGCCGCGTTCCGGGAGCAGTTTGGCGAGCGGTTCTGCTACATCGGGAACGCCAAGCCTGATGCGAAGCTGCTGGTGGCGTGCGAGTCGCCGATGGTGGCGAACCCGGACCGTGCGCTGAGTACGCGCCTGAAGGCTGCAGGGACGATTCCGGTAGCGACGTTTGACGATCGCGCGACGCCGCTGAAGGCGTGGCTGAAGGCGATCCGGTTGCACCAGTGGGCGAAGAACGCGCTGATCTTCGTGCCGATGCTGCTGGGGCACACGTTGCGTCTGGGAGCGATTGCCGGCGGAGTGTTTGCGTTCTTCAGCTTCGGTCTGTGCGCGTCGGCGACGTATATCGTGAACGACCTGCTGGACATTGAGGCGGACCGGAAGCATCCGCGGAAGCGGCGCAGGCCGTTTGCCGCAGGGGACCTTTCGGCGATCGCAGGTGTTACCGCTGTGGTGGTGCTGATGGCGCTGGCGGTGACGATCGCCGCGCTGCTGCTGCCGCTGATCAAGGCCGTGGACCCGGGCTACACGCTGCGGCTGCCGCATGCGTTCCTGGGCTGGCTGGCGCTGTATACGGCGAGCACGCTGGTGTACTCGTTTGTGCTGAAGCGGAAGCTGCTGCTGGATGTGTTCATGCTGAGCGGGCTGTACACGCTGCGGATCCTTGCGGGTTCGGCGGCGACGAATGTTCCGGTGAGCTCGTGGCTGGGCGGCTTCAGCGTGTTCTTCTTCCTGTCGCTGGCGTTTGTAAAGCGGTTCAGCGAGCTGGAGCTGATTCGCGAGCGCGGTGGCGCGGTGACGAGCGGTCGGGGCTACCACGTGGCCGACCTGGAGCAGGTGCGGGCACTGGGCACGGGAGCGTCCTACGCGGCGGTGCTGATCCTGACGCTGTACATCCGGGACAGTGCGACGACGCAGCTCTACAAGCACGCCTTCCTGCTGTGGCTGGTGATCCCGGTGCTGCTGCTGTGGCTGAGCCAGGTGTGGATGCTGGCCAGCCGCGGACAGATGCATGACGATCCGGTGGTGTGGGCGATCACGGACAAGCGGAGCATCGCGCTGGGTGTGGTGGTGGCGGCGGTGGTGTGGTTCGCGCTGTAGGGGAGTGAGGCGTCGATCACCCAGCTACTGAAACAGGTTCGTCAACTGTCGATTGCCCTGAACGATTCGTTCGACATACACGACGTCCTGGGCGACGCGGAAGAGGATGACATACCGACCGACGACTCCAAGCCGAGCATCGTCGCCGAGTTCAGGTCGTAGCTGATATCGCAACGGTCCATCGCCGATGCGTTGAAGTTCAGCACGAATGTCCTGCAGGAAGGTGACGGCCCGGCGTGGATTGTCGCGTGCGATGTATTCGGCAATCGCTTCCAGGTCGGTCTCGATGGACTCAGAGAACTCGATCCGCATTACTCGCCTGCTGCATCTGCCAATGTCTGATACTTGAGCTCAAGGCGTTGCAGCACATCCGCAGCCGGGACGTAGGGGCCGTTTTTCGTCCTCGCCTGCTGCCAGATGGCCCTCAGCTCTTCTATGCCGTGCTCCCGAAGCTGGCGCTTGTAGCTCCACTCACGAAGGGCCTCGCGCACTACCTCGCTCGAGGAGGCATACTCTCCGGCGTCGACGGCATCGCGAATCAGCGTGACCATCTCGGTGGGCAGTGCGATGGAAATCTTGTCGATTGCGGACACGGGAGCCTCCGGTAGGAATAATTCCTACCTCAAATTGTAGCTCTGCGTCCATTGATCTGAAGTTGCTAAGCCGGGTCAAGTATCCTGAATAGGACCGCAATGAGCAACGGAATCCCTGAACTGAAGCAGTTTGATGAGGCGTCGCTGGACGCTGCCTTCTCCCAAGTGCGTGCTGACGCTGAGCGCAGCGCGGCTGAGCCTAACCTCGATCGCGAGCAGTTTCGTCTGGACTGGCTGGGCCGCAAGCAGGGTCGGCTGAAGGCGATCAGCGATGCGTGGCTGAAGGCCGCGCCTGTGGAGGCGAAGAAGCTCATCGGGCAGCGCTTCAACGAGCTGAAGCAGCAGGTGGAAGCGCTCGTCGATGAGAGCGCTGCGACGGCTGTGAAGGTTGAGGTCCGGTCGCTGGACATCTCGCTGCCGGGCAGTGCGCACAGGCCGGGTGCGGAGCATCCGCTGACGAAGACGATGAACGAGCTGGTGTCGGTCTTCGAGCGGATGGGCTATTCGGTGGGCATTGGGCCGGAGGTGGAGACGGACTTCCTCAACTTCGAGAGCCTGAACTTTCCTCCGAACCACCCGGCGCGGGATACGCAGGACACGCTGGTGCTGGCGGACCAGGAGCAAAAGCCGCTGCGCGAGCGGCTGCTGATGCGTACGCATACGTCGCCGGTGCAGATTCGCACGATGCTCGCGCAGGATCCTCCGCTGCGGATTGTGATCCCGGGCAAGGTGCATCGCAACGAGGCGCAGGATGCGACGCACTCGCCGATGTTCCACCAGGTGGAAGGGCTGTGCGTGGATACGAACATCACGTTCAGCGACCTCAAGGGCACGCTGGATCATGCGATGAAGTCGCTGTTTGGTTCGAGTATGAAGACGAGGTTCTTTCCGTCGTTCTTTCCGTTCACGGAGCCGAGCGCGGACGTGCAGATCTCGTGCCCGTTCTGCAATGGCAAGGGCTGCAGGAAGTGCAAGCACTCGGGCTGGATTGAGCTGCTGGGCTGCGGCATGGTGGACCCGAATGTGTTCAAGGCCGTGGATGCGCGGCGGATCGAGCTGGGGCTGGAGCCGAAGTATGATCCCGCGAAGATCTCAGGCTTTGCGTTCGGCATGGGCATCGACCGAATGACGATGATGAAGTACAGCGTGAGTGAGATTGGGTTGCTGTTCTCGGGGGATACTCGCTTTCTCTCTCAATTCGCTTAGGAGCGCTGCGTGGAGCTTTCTGACTTGCTGTTCTGGCTGATACCAGTAGGACTTGGTGCGGGGGCGCTGGCCGGATGGTGGGTATCACGAAGATCCAAGCGGGCATGGCTACGGTGGACGCTTCGCGTGATGGCGATGATGGTCGGATGTGCGTGCGTCGCCATCGCAGCATTCGGCTACTTCATATCTCGGTTCGATCCTTATCCCTATCCCGATCAGGTTGTCCGCTCACCGAATGGTCATAGGGTTGCGCGTCTGCGGTACGTGGCTCTTGGAGCACTTGGCGACGATATGGTGCTGTTGGATACCCGTACGAACTGGTTTTCCTCCTGGGAGCGCGTTGCGAAGTGGCCGGGCACACCGGCCGATGGCGACCAGATTCGATGGGGCGATGATCAGCATCTTGTGATCCGTCACAAGGCGATCTATGTTTCGACCGACCATGGGATGTCCGAATACAAGCAAGACTCTTGCGACCTTGAAGTCGATGGGCTGAAGACTGTCTGCGAGACTTACTGAACGGTATCGCGTGGACAGGTAGCTATAGCCCGCCCAAAAGCCCGGGTCCGAGAATCCGGACCCGGGGCACCCGATTCGTTGTTGCGACACAGTGCTCGATGCTGAGAATGGAATGACAAAGGCCACCGATTTCTCGGTGGCCTTTGTTCTTGCTCTTGCTGACGGGCGAAGCCCGCTAACGCCGCGGGCGCTAACGTAACAAGCGCGGCGCGCGAGTTACGCTAACGCGCCAGCGCTGCTGTTACTTCTGTCCCAGCTCGGCGTCGATGGTGATCTTCACTTCGTCGCCGACCATTGGCGGAGCGAACTTGGGGCCGAAGCCGAAGTCGGCGCGCTTGATGACGGTGGTGGCGGAGAGACCGCTGACGAAGCCGCCGCGCATGCCCTTCTGCGGGGGAACGGGGCCGTCGACGTCGAGGGTGACGGGCTTGGTGACGCCGGCGAGGGTGAGGAGGCCTTCGATCTTGAGGCCGCTGCCGCCCTTGTAGACCTTGGTGGACTGGAAGTGGATGGTGGGGAACTGCGCGATGTTGAAGAAGTCGGGCGACTTGAGATGCGTGTCGCGTGCGGTGACGGTGGTGTCGATGGTGGTGGCGTCGATGTCGGCGACGACGGAGTCCTTGCTGGGGTCAGCCATGTCCCAGACGACGGTGCCGGAGACCTTGCTGATGGTGCCGTGGACGTTGGAGACGCCGAGGTGGCGGATGGTGAAGCCTGCCTGGGAGTGGTTGGGATCGATGGTCCAGTTGTTGGTCTGCGCGAAGGCGGGTGCTGAAAGCAGCGCCGCGCCGAATACGGCGATCGAGAGCTTCGAAGTCATCATGGCGTAGTTCATCCTTGTGCGAAAGATAGGGTCCGGGGCGAATCCGGCGGCGAATCGAACGGTGCGGGACCGGCGAGCTGCGCGCGTCTTCACTGTACGGGTAAAGATGCGTGGGCGTCGAGAAGGTGACAAAGAATTTCGATATCGAAACGGTTACTTGAGGGGAAGTGGTTACGTAGCGGGAACCGGGGGAGGAGCTGGTTGTTGGGTATTAGGTGTTAGGTGTTGGGCGTGGTCGAGCGCCGGTCGTCGAGGATCGTGGGATGCAATCCGCCAACGTCTTACCCAACACCTAACACCCAACAACCAACACCCGGAAACCGGTTTGCCTGCGGTAGGATCGAACGCATCATGCGAACTCTTTCCGGTGTTCTCTGCGGCGTGCTGCTGGCCGCGGCCTCTTCGTCGTATGCGCAGGAGCATCCGCGCGACGGTGCGATTCACGATGTGGACACGAAGGCGTGGTGGCATACGACGGAGGCGCTGTCGAACGATGGGATGGAGGGGCGCGATACGGGCTCGGAGGCGTACCTGCGCGCGGCGGCGTATGTGGTGAAGCGGTTTGAGGCTGCAGGGCTGAAGCCTGCGGGCGAGAGCGGCGGCTATCTGCAGAATGTGCCGTTGCACCAGGTAGAGATCGATGCGAAGACGGCTTGGATTGTGGTGAACGAGGGCGAGAAGAGCTCAAACACATTTCGACTGCGGTTTCTTGAAGACATCACTGCAGCGGTGAATGAGGCGACGCCGGTGGATACGACGGGGGACCTCGTCTTCCGCGGCTACTGCGGCAAGGATGCGTTGGGTGCGGATGTCGCGGGCAAGGTGGTGGTGTGCTTCGGTACCAAGCGTGAGGGGCTGCCGAGTGGAGCGGAACGGGCACGGAATGTGCAGGGCGCGGGCGGTGTCGCGATCGTGAATGTGGATGATCCTTACTTTTCGATTGAGCCGCCGCGTTGGCCGTTTGCGTATGCGCGGTCGGTGACGATCCATGAGGCTGGGACGGCTCCGCGCGAGGGTCGTGGAGGCAAGCCGTTCGTGAGCTTCACGCTGAGTGCGGAGGCGTTCACGAAGATGCTGGCGGGCAGCGGGCAGGATGCTGCTGCGATTCTCAAAGCCGGAGGAGCGAAGCAGCCGCTGCCGAGTTTTGATCTGACGGGTCGCAGTCTGAGCGCGCACCTGGAGAAGCACGCGAAGGAGATCAGCTCGCCGAATGTGATTGGGTTGCTGGAAGGCTCGGACCCTGCGCTGAAGGATGAGGTGCTGGTGATCGCGGCGCATCTCGATGGCTATGGCTACGGCGAGCCGGTGAAGGGCGACAACTTGTACAACGGCACGCTGGACGATGCAGCGTACGTGGCGCTGGTGATCCAGTATGCGGATGATGTGAAGGCGGGGCGGTTGCCGAAGCCGAAGCGCAGTGTGCTGGTGTGCGCGTTCACGGGCGAGGAGAAGGGGCTGCTGGGGTCGAACTACTTTGTGGCCCACCCGACGATTGATTTCTCGAAGATCGTGGCGGACATCAATCTTGATCAGCTAAGGCCGCTGTTTCCGCTGCATATCCTGACGGCTCCGGGTGTCGATATAACGACGCTGGGCGCGACGGCGCGGGCGGTTGGGAAGCCGATGGGCATTGAGATTCGCGATGACATGGAGCCGGAGCGTGGGCTGCTTCGGCGGGCGGATAACTTTCCGTTCCTCAATAAGGGCGTGCCGGCGATTGGGTTCATCTTCGGCTACGACGCGGGCACGGATGCGGAGAAGCGCTATCGCGAGTGGTACCAGGTGAGGTATCACCGGCCTCAGGATGATCTGACGCAGCCGATGGACTTCGACGCGGCGACGAAGTTCGATACGTTCTTCTACAAGCTGGTGGGGACGGTGGCGGATGGGGCTCGGCCGGAGATGGTGAAGAAGTAAGTCGGAGGAGGCAGAGCTTTATGTTCCTTCATCAGGACCATCGCATCTATCGCGCGGCGATGGCGATTGTGATCGTTGGTGTTGTGGCTGGCAACTACGTCTTTCAGCGGATGATCCGTCAGGTTACGGAGAGGCGAACGGGCAAGAGAATGCGCGATCCGCTGGCGTGGAATCGGCTTTCCTACTCTGAAATCCGGAAGGAATACAGCGAGGTATTTCCGGAGGGAAGTCTTCCTCGGATCTATCGGGTGCTGATGATTTTGTCGTTTGCGGGCCTCGGCGTTGCCATCCTTGTCCGTTGAGGCTGGTACATGCGGGCGATCAGGAAGAGTAAGCCGGAATAGGATGTTGTTGCTACAGCGAGGTGAGCTTTGAAACCTGCGATGTTGCTGCTGTCGGTCCTATGGATGTCTGTCGCCGCCGTTGGTCAATCAGCACCGCGTCTGGCATCTCCCGCACTTCCGCGCGATCCCAGGGCCTTCGTCCTAAGCCTCTATCGGATAGTCCATCACGATAGCCCGGCGGACCTATCAGAGCCCAAGGACGTGCGGCTCTTCGGCCCCTACCTGAGCGATGATTTACGCCGCCGGACGGAGGTTTACACTGCCTGCGAGCGCGACTGGGGCGAGTGGAATCGCGAGTGGGACAGGAAGCATCCGGGAGAGCCGGTCAAGGGCCCTTTTGGCGAAGAAGGAATGTTCTCCGGTTCTGCTGATCGCAGCTGGCCTCAGTTCTTTCACGTTGAACGCGTCGCTCCCGATGGACACGGAGGTTTTCTTGTAACGGTGCGGCTGAAGGTGCGGTATGACGGCCATCCGCCGACCTGGGATGTGTGGCGGGTAGTGGTCGAGCTGGTGAAGGAACGCGGCCGTCTCGCTGTAAACGATCTCGTTTATCTCAAGGATGAGGACAGCGGACGCGACTACCGGCTGACAGGGACCTATTCCACCAATTGCAACGGCCCGCATTTCAAGGGGTGGCAGTAGAGCGGATGCCATCTGAGTCCGAGTCGCGTTCAACGAAAAGGTCCCTCAGCGGCTGAAGCCGCGTTTCTGGTGGCACTTTATGGCGGGGCTGAAGCCCCGCCCTGACAAAGCCCGCCCTGGCAAGGCACCTGTGTTTCCCACCCGTGACGATGAAGCTGTCACGGATGGGGCACCCGGCATTTCTCGGCTCGAGGGGCGGCCTCGGCGCTTCCGGGCCTCTGAGACAATGGAGAGGCAATGGTCTGCGCTTGGCGTGGGCCTCTGATACTGCTTTAGAAAGCCTTTAAGCCGCAATGGACATCCTGACTTCCTGGCTCCGCACGTATGTGGAGATTCCTGTTGACGACCGTCAGCTCGCTGAAGACCTAACGCTGCGTGGCATTGCCGTGGAGGGCGTGTTTGATGCGCCTGGCGGCTCGCGTTTTGAGATGGACATCACGACCAACCGCGTCGATGCGATGAACCACTATGGCGTGGCGCGGGAGGCGGCGGCGATCTATGACGTGCCGTTGAAGTCGCTGGCGGAGGTGCATGGTTTGGAACCCACGTCTCAGAAGCGAGACGTGGGGCACCCGGTTGTGGAGGGTGACGCGTATCCGGTGCGGATTGAAGCGCAGGATCTTTGCGGGCGGTTTACGGCGCGGGTGATTCGTGGCGTTACGGTGAAGCCTGCGAGCGGGAAGATTGCCGAGTACTTTGCGGCGCTGGGGCAGAAGCCGATCTCGGGCCCGGTGGATGTGACGAACTTTGGCTGGATGGCGATGGGTCAGCCGACGCACGTGTTCGATCTGGATAAGCTGTCGGGCTCGATTGTGGTGCGGCGGGCGAAGGCGGGCGAGACACTGCGGTTGCTCGACGGCAGTGAGAAGACGCTGACGGCGGATGACCTTGTGGTGGCCGATGAGAAGCAGGCGCATGGGCTGGCTGGCGTGATGGGTGGATGGGATTCGCGCGTGACCGAGGAGACGAAGAACATCCTGGTGGAGGCGGCGTGGTTTGATCCGGGTATGGTGCGTGCGAGCTCGAAGCGGCATGGACTGCATACGGATGCGAGCCATCGGTTTGAGCGGGGTGCGGACTTCAACGCGGCGCCGGTGGCGAATGCTCTGGTGACGCGGTTGGTGATCGAGCAGGGTGGCGGCGTGGTGGTTGGGCCGCTGACGGATGTGATTGTGCCCGCGCTGCAAGCCCAGACGGCGGGGCGTGCGAGTGTGGAGCTGCGGGTGAGCGAGGTGCAGCGGCACCTGGGCACGACGCTGGAGGCGGCTGAGGGTCGCGAGTCGGGCCTGAATGCTGCGATCGTCGAGCAGTACCTGAAGGCGCTGGGTTGTGAGCTGACGCCGACGGGCGCGGGTGCGTATGCCGTGGCGCTGCCGAGCTGGCGGCTGGATCTGGAGCGCGAGATCGACCTGATCGAAGAGGTTGCGCGGGTGTATGGCTACAACCGTTTTGCGAACACGCTGCCGGCGTTTGCGGGTGGTGTGGTGCGGTTGCCGCATGCGGAGCATGAGCGTGTGCTGCGCGAGACGCTGCGGGCGCTGGGGTACAGCGAGGCGATCTCGAGCACGTTTGTTTCGGCGGAGAGCGCGCAGCTGTTTGGTGGCGCGGCGGGTGCGGTGAAGCTGGGCAATCCGCTGAGCGAAGAGGCGGGGATGCTGCGGCCGTCGCTGGTGCCGAACATGGCGGACATGCTGGCGAACAACCTGAATCGCGGTGTGGCGCAGGTGCGGATGTTTGAGCTGGGCACGGCGTTTACGGGTTCGGCGAAGGAAGTGTTCGAGCACACGGCGGTGTCGCTGGGCGCTACCGGCGGAGCTCGTGCGACGGCGCTGTATGCGGAGAGCGATGCGTTGTTCTTCGAGGTGAAGGGCGCGCTGGAGGGGCTGCTGGCGAAGTTTGTGGGCGCGGTGAGCTTCACTGCTGAAGGGCTGCCTGCGTGGATCGCGGCGGGCCGTGGCGCGCGTGTGCTGCTGGAGGGCGCGGAGGTTGCGGTCTTCGGCGAGCTGAGTGGCGCGGAGTCGGAGCGGCGCAAGCTGAAGCAGGTGTGCGTGGCGGGTGAGATCAACGCGACGGCGCTCTATGCGCGGCCGTTGTACTCGGCGATTGCGAAGGAGCTCTCGAAGTTCCAGGCGGTGGAGCGGGACTTCTCGTTCGTCTTCCCGGCGAGCGTGCAGTGGCTTGCGGTCGAGGGCGCGGTGCGCGAGCTGGGCATTGCGGAGCTGAAGAGCGTTGCGCCGCTGGAGGTGTTTGTGCCTTCGAAGCCGGGCGGAGCCATTGCGCAGGGGAGTTACTCGATGCTGGTGAGGGTGGTGCTGCAGTCGAATGAGCGCACGCTGACCGAGGACGAGCTGAGCGCGTGGAGCTCGCAGATTGTTGCGGCGCTGACGGGCGTGGGTGGCGTGCAGAGAAGCTAGTTTGGTAGTGAATAGTGAATAGTGAATAGTGAGTAGTGAGTAGTGAGTAGTGAGTAGCGAGTAGCGAGTGGCGGGTGGCGGGTAGCGAAGGGCAGTCGCAATTCCTTTGGCCTATCATCAGTTCTCCTGAGCTTGACGCGTGACCCCGGCGCTATCGTGTCGATTCCTGGCAACATCCAGATCCTCGCTCCATGGCGTTCTCTCGAAGAGGATCGACCCAGGGCCGATCTTCTTTCCGCACAACTCCTATCGGACATCTCGCCCAGTCATCCGCTCTGCGGTGCAGAGCTCAGGGCGGTGGGTGCTCGTACGGATCGCGATGACGTGCTGTTTGAAATCACTGGAGGCGATGCGCCGCTCGCGGTTGTTCACATGACCTGGCGAAAGGAATCGGACCCGCGGTGGCCGACGACGAAGTTCTATCAGAGCTGGGAGCAGTGGTCGCAAGAGTAGATGCGCCCCAGCCATGAGGAACACTCTTCGAGCATAGGTGGGGCTCCCAGGAGCGTCCTCTCGCAAGGCCAGCGCGTACACTTAATCTCGTGGCTCGCCGTACGACTCCCCCCGCACAACCCGACGCGCAGCTCGACCCTGTCGAATGGCTCAAGGGCCTTCCCAAGGCCGAGCTGCACCTGCATCTCGAAGGCTCCATCACGCCCGAGACGCTGGTTGAACTCTCCCGCCAGAACGACGCGGTGCCGCTCACGATGCAGCAGGCACGTGGCGTTTACAGCTACACGGACTTCCCCAGCTTCCTGATGAGCTTCAAGGCCGTCACTGAGCGGCTGCACAAGCCCGCCGACTACGAGACCATCACCTACAACATGCTGCGCGATCTCTCCACCCAGGGCGCGCGCCATGCGGAGGCCTACATCTCCATCGGCATCCTGCACTGGCAGAACCGGCTGGATGTCGACCTCGTCGTCGAGGCCATGGAGCGCGGCCGCGTGCGCGGTGAGAAGGACTTCGGCGTCTCTCTGCTCTGGATCATCGACGCCGTCCGGCACTTCGGCGTCGAGGCCTGCGCGAAGGTCTTTGACAAGGCCGCGGAGCTGAGCCGGATACTTCCATCTGTTGTGGGGATTGGAATTGGCGGCGACGAAGCCCGCGGCCCTGCCCAGGAGTTCCGCGAGGTCTACGCGAAGGCCAAAGAGGCCGGTCTGCACCTTACCTGCCACGCCGGTGAAAGCACCGGCCCGCAGAGCATCTGGGGAGCAATCAACATCGGCGCCGAGCGCATCGGTCATGCCCTTACCGCCGAGCAGGATCCCGACCTCGTCGAAGTGCTGGCCGAACGCCAAATCCCCCTGGAGCTCAACGTCACCTCGAACCTCAAGACCGGCTGCTGTCCCCCACTGCAGGACCGCCCCGACGTGCCCGACCACCCGGTCAAGCGCTACTTCGAAGATGGCCTGATGGTTACCCTGAACTCCGACGATCCACCGTTCTTCGGCGCCAACCTGCTGGAAGAATATGTCCTCGTCCACAAGGAGTTCGAGTTCTCCCTTGAGCAGATGCGGGAGCTGGCGGCCAACTCCATCGAAGCCAGCTTTTTAAGACCTGAGCGCAAGCTGGCGCTACTCGCCGAGATCGAACACTACGGCTGGTAATCCATCACGCTCGCCCCGCGGATCCGAAAGATCAGGAGGGTCATGGTCCGTCTTCTCATCCTCTATGAAATGCCCCTCGACGAAGCTGCCTTCCTGAAGCACTTTCACGAGGTGCACATCCCTCTGGCGCGGAAAGTTCCAGGCATCAGGCGGCACTTCTTCGGCCACCAGCCCATGCTCATCCGCGGCAGCGTCCCCGTCTTCCTCGTGGAAGGCTTCGACTTCGACGACATGGATGCCTTCGGAGCCGCAGCACGAAGCCCACACGGCCTGGTCTCCGCCCAGGACATCACCGACAACCTGCAGCCCTTGAGCCCCGGCATGCGCAGCATGGTCTACGAGGTCATCGAGGAGCTGGTGTAGGGCGACAGCGATACGGATAGCTATTCGCTGTTCCGCTGCCTCACCGCTCCGGGGGGGCCGGTACCATCAGGGCGCCCGAGTCGATCTTCGGGATCCCGAAGTGTCCACTCAGGTGCAGCAGGTCCAGCGGCTTCAGGATGCCGCTGACCTCGACGACCGTCATCTGCTTCGGCGCGCGGATGAGCACGGTCACGCCGTCCACGTTCACGCCGCTGAAGTGCAGCCACAGGTCGGTCAGTGGCTTGCTGGGTGACGCAGAGTCCTTCGCAGGCGCGTTCTGGTCGACCAGGTGCGTCCAGCCCGCCATGTTGTAGGCATGCATCAGCGCGTGCACATTCTCGGGGATGTAGAAGGCCGGCTCATGGAAGCGATAGGTCTGGAAGGTGATGCTGTTGAGCCCGGCGATGGGCTGCGTCAGCCCGCGGCCGTTGTCGAAGGCCTGCGCGGCGGACTGGATCATGTCGCGGTCGAAGGTGAACGCCGTGTGGCTGGCGTGCTCGCTCGTGATGCCTTCCAGCGCCTCCATCGCGCCCGGAGGCTGCGGAATCTGCGCCACCGCGCTCAACGAAAACACCACACTGGCAACCATCAGCCCCAACGACACACGAGTCCTCATCGCCTCACCCCGCATACAGAGATAGACCGGGATTCGCGGGAAAAAGTTGTGGCTTTGGGCGTGTGAACGGTCATTCCATCGAAAGACGTTGTCTCGCCCGCCGACGAGGGCCACCCAACTTCAGCAAAAGAAAGGGTCCGAGGCATAGCCCCGGACCCAATCCTGTTCGCTGACTCCTGATTTACTCGTCCTTCGGAGCAAAGTAGCCCTTCTTCGCCCGCACGGCATAGCGCGGGTCCAGGGCCTGCAGGTAGATCGTTCGGAACGAACCATCGCGCTTGAAGTTCGCCGGTGTGTAGACCAACAGGTACTGGCTGCGAAGCTCCTCTTCCACGTTATGGAAGCCGGTGGCTACATCTTCCATGCGCGTCGGATAGAACGCCTGGCCGCCGGTCGCGTCGGCGATCTGCTGCAGCACATCGTCGCCCTTGTCCTTCGACGGGCCAACGTTGGTCGAGATCGTGAAGACGATCGTCTCGGCGCGCTGGCACATCTTGATCGCGTCCGACTCCAGGGCGCGCGAGTAGTCGTCGTCGCCGTCCGAGACCAGCACGATCGCCTTGCGGACCGCGAAGTCCTGCTTCAGCGTCAGCATCTCATCGCGGCAGGTCTTGTACAGCGAATCGAACAACGCCGTGCCGCCACCGGGCCGCAGCTTGCGGATGCCCGTGTCCAGCATGTCGATGCGGTTGGTAAAGCCCTGCGAGACATCCGTCTGCACGTCGAAGCCCTCGACGAAGGCGCGGTCGGCCGGGTGCAGTGTCTGCAACAGGAAGTCCGTCGCGGCCTGCTGCTCGAACTGGAAGCGCGACCGGATGGAGCTCGACGTATCCAGCATGATGCCCACGCGAAGCGGAAGGTTCGTCTGCTGCACAAAGCGCCGCACCTTTACCGGAGGACGCCCGTCGTCCAGCAGGCCGAAGTTCTGCTGCTGCAGCCCCGTCACGAAGCGGCCCTTTTTGTCCGCCACCGTGAACACCAGGTCGACTTCGTTCACGCTGACCCTGATGGTCTGGATGTTCGGGTCGGTCGGCGCCGCTTCCTCGGGCGAACCCGTAGGGGTCTGCCCGGTGGCCGGCTGAGCGCTGGGCGCGGAGGTCGGCTGCTGAGCCGGGGTGGTCGACGAGGCAGGGGCAGCGGGTGTCTGCGCGGTCGCGGAAACAAGGCACGCCAGTGCCAGAATGCCCGCACCTGCGAGCCGGGCCGCGGGCCGGGTCACAAGACCGGACCAGCGCGCGGTTACATCAATCTTCATATCCGTCATCGTATCAAGTTGTCCTTGGCGCTGTTCCCGCCATCCGCCGATCCACACGCCGATTCCCGGCCGTAGCCCGACCTATCTCTACTGTCCGCCATGCAGGCGCTCCAGCACCTTCTCCAGCTCCAGCGGCAAAGGCGCTTCCAGCGTCAGCTCTTTCCCCGTCCGCGGATGCCGGAATACCAGCTCCGCCGCGTGCAGGAAGTTTCGCGTAACCGAGAACGACTCGTCCAGTGGGCTTTGGGTTCCTTTCGGTTCGACGCTCTTACCCGCCTTCGGAGAGCCAGCCTTTTTCGCAGAGGCCTTTGCCGCCGCAGCCTTTACCGCCGCAGACTTCTTCACTCCCGGCTTCGCCGCCTCCGGCACAATCACCGTCGCCGCGCCGTACAGCGTATCGCCCACTACCGGGTGCCCGATCGACGTCATGTGAACGCGGATCTGGTGCGTTCTCCCGGTCTCGATCTTCACCTCGACCAGCGAGAACTTGCCATACGGCCCTTCGAAGCGCTCCAGCACCAGCCAGTGCGACACCGCGTTGCGCATGTTCCCGGCGCCACGCCTGGTGGTCATGCGCGTGCGGCGAACGCTGTCGCGCCCGATCGCCAGATCCACCGTGCCTTCGTCGTCCTTCACCCAACCCTGCACCAGCGCCAGGTACGTCTTGCTCACCTGCCGCGCCGCAAACATCTCGCCCAGCTTGCGGTGCGCGACATCGTTCTTCGCCACCACGATCAGCCCGCTCGTCTGCTTGTCCAGACGATGCACGATGCCGGGCCGCAGCTCGGCAAGATGCGATTGCGGAGCCGCGACGATCTCCTCCGCTTCAACACTCTCTTCCTCGCCCTCAGCGTCCGGTTCGGCATCCGCGTCTTCGTCTTCCAGCTCACCCGCGCCGTGGCTCAGGTCGTTGCCGAAGCGGAACAGCAGCGCATTCACCAGCGTGCCCGAGTTGTGCTCGGTCGAGCCCGAACCCGCGTGCACCATCATCCCCGCCGGCTTGTTCACCACCGCCAGGTCCTGATCCTCGTAGATCACATCCAGCGGGATGTCTTCCGCCACGGCCCGCAGCGGAGGCCGCTGCGCTTCGCCCGTGATCTCGATCGTCTCGCCGCCGCGCAGCTTCAGGCTGGCCTTCTCGGACTTGCCATCGACGCGCACCAGGTCCGCGGCCACCAGCTCCTGCACACGGCCGCGGCTCACATCCGGCAACGCCTTCGCGAGGTACGCATCCAGCCGCATGCCCTTGGCCGCAACCTCTGCCGTAAAGCTCCGGGTCTCACCCACGACCTTCAGCTTCGCCTTCGCGATGTTGCGCTCGACGACCGGAGGCTTCGCCTGCTGTGCCTGCGCTTCCGCATAGGGATTGGCATACCGCGGAGGAGCGTAGGTCTCGGCGGCGACCTTCGAACCCGAAGCTCCGCGCGTGGTGATCCAGTCGTTCTTCGCGATGCGCTCCTCGAGCGTCGGCTCGCCATCATCTTCCTCTTCGAGGAAGATGAACGTCGCCAGGCCATCGCCTTCGGTACGCTTCGCCTTTTTCTTCTTCTTGGGCTCGACCTCGAGGTCGAGAAACGCAGCAGCCAGCCTGGCCTTCTCGGCTTCGGCCTGTTCTTCGGCAATCGTGCGCTGCTTGCGATACTCCGCACGCACCGACTGGCGTCGCTTGCCCTTGGGCAGCATGTTCTTCGACGGCATCAGCGCGTCTCCTTCAAATCAAAACTTGGTTCCTGCCGGAGTTTTCCTACATACTCCCGCAAGACCAGAAATCCCTCTGGGCCGCAATAGGCTCTCGACCCGGGAGCAGGAGGGAACTCGTTGGGAAGACTCACAAAGCGACGCTGCACTTCAAGAATGAGTGGATCGACCACCACTGCATATTCCAACGTCTCATGTCCCCACCCTCCGGAAGTGCCATCCAGAAATTCCTCGAGGATCTCTGCGGCCTCAATGCGAGTGACACTCCAAGGCTTGGGCCTAAATCTCACAATGGCACCCGCGAGGATCGCGGCTAACGCCACATACTGCGCCGGATCAAGCCATGCCGAGCCCTGGCTCTCCACCGGCTGCCGCAGCATATCCAGCAGGAACGTCACCACGCCGCCCAGCAACAGCACCCACGCCGCAGCTTCGCCGACACGCTTGCGCTGCATCAGCACCCGCAGCGACCACGCCCCGATCGCGAGCCACAAGAGCAGCGCATAGATCTGCACCGGGTGTACCTTGCCCAGGATGTGATCGCCCGGCGTCACCACGCCCCACGGCAGCCGCGTGGGCATGCCGGCCTCGGTGCCTTCGACGAAGTGCGCCAAGGCCAGCACCGCAGCCAGCACGCAGCCGCTCGGCGCGAATGCGTCCAGTACTTCCAGCACACGCAGCTTCTTCCAGCGCAGCCACGCATACGTTGCCACGCCCGCGAGCAACAGTCCCAGCGGCGTCAGCGATGGCAGCAACAGAACCGTCATCGGAAACTTTGTAAAGGTGGGCGGAGCGGCGGCGATGAGGATCAGCCGCGAGGCCACAAAGGCCGCGACCACCACTGTCATGCCCGCATCCCACAGCAGCCCCGGAGCCACACCAACGAACCGCGCTGTGTACTGGCTCAACAGCAGCGCAGCGATGACTCCCACGGCCGCAAGCAGCCCGAAGACAGGCACACGCATCGAGCCGACGCGCAGCATCCCCGGTATCTCAGCCAACAGTGCAGCGTGTAGTGCGTTCCCCATGCATTCACAAGGATACGCGGTCGAGCGGCAAGCTAACGGCCACGCCGCTGACGCAAAGCGCTATCCGGGCGAAGCCCGCGAACGCGCAGCGCTGCTTCAAAGAGAAGACCGACCCACGGGGCCGTACCGCGACGCGCTGGTGAACCCGTCCTAAGACGTTCGGGATTCAGCCGTGGCTCTTTAGGCTTTCCGGACTGGCGGACATAGCACACCGAGCCATATATACGAGCCAAACCCCTGGTTCAATGAATGTTGGTTCAACCAGCGAAGATCGCCATACCTGCTTTGCAGGCCGGTCTCTGGATTGGATGCTAATGTGCCGCCGTGGATCGTGCAACTTGACAGACGTGGTAGCCTGCCTGCGTCCGGCAAAGCGCGGCCCCGCCGTCACTGCCCCGCCGCCGACGCAACCCCGGATGTCGTTGCCGGATGCGCCTCACGCGCCTTGGCCAGCAGCTTCTTCAGCCGCCCTTCCACATCCGATCCCGATCCCACCATCTCCGCCGTCAGCACGCCATCGGAGTCGATCGTGAAGTAGTGCGGAATCGCATTGATGCCGAAGGCGTCGCTCAACTTGTGGTCCGCGTCCCGGTACTGCACCCACGTCATCTCGTTCTTCACGAGAAACTGCTTCCACTTCGCCTCGTCCGCATCCCAGCTCACGCTCAGGATCACCAGCGGCTGCCCCGCAAACTCCTTCGCGATCTTCTTCATGTGCGGCAGCTCTTCGTTGCACGGACCGCACCACGTCGCCCAGAAGTCGATCAGCACAACCCGCCCGCCCATCGCGTCGAGATTGAACTTCGCCCCGTCCAGCGACGTCACCTCGAACGGCGGAGCCATCTTGTGCAGCGAAAGCTCCGGGTCTGCCGCAAAGTGCTGCGCCCGCAGCCGCGCCGGGTCTTTCGGGCTCACGCATGCCGCGCACTGCTCGAACGAGGTCTTCGCCTCGTCCATGCGATTCATCCGCGCCAGCACCCGGCCATCGCCATACAGCGCCGCCGCACTCTTCGGCTCCAGCGCAATCGCCGCCTGGAAGGCCTCGTGCGCTGCGGCCAGCTGCGCCGGCTTGGGCTTCTCTCCACCCTGGCCCACCAGGGCCTGCCCCCGCATCACCTGCGCCGCGGCCTTGCCGTCGACGCTCGGGGAGACCTGCACCAGCGTCGTCGCCGTGGCCACCGCGTCCTTCCACTCACCCATCGCGACCTGCGTGTCGTACAGCCCCATCAGGCACGCCGCACATTGCCCGCCCGAGAGCTTCACCACCTTCTTGTAATCCTCGTTGGCCTGAAGGATCTGCCGGTGCGCCAGCTCCGCCTTCGCCTTCCGCAGTATGTCCAGGAACTTCGGGTCCTGCGCATACACCGGCAAAGCAGGCGCCGCCGTAGCAGCCGGCGCGCTCGCCGCGGCCTTCGCAGGCGCAGGAGGAACCGCTCCCGCATCGACCGCTGTCTGCGCCGAAAGGGCCACACTGCCAAGAAAGAAGACAAACGGAAGGAAGCGAGTAAGACTCATCGGCGCTCCGGATCAAGAGGATTCGCCCTCCATCATCCCGCGATGGTCCTACCCGCGCAACCTCAATCTGTCGTTCCAGCGAACAACCTGCGGAGAAAGGTCAGCACGTCGCCGGAGCCTTCCGGTTCCGAACATCCCAAGTCCCCAAGTCCCCAAGTCCCGAAGTCCCGAAGTCCCGAAGTCCCGAAGCACGGCTGTCCCCGCAACGGCTCAAGACGTTCTAGCCCGCTTTGCGGCCGTCCAACACCGCGTCCAGCATTCCGGCGAGGTTCCCCGCCTTGGCTCGCGCGCTCTGCGCCTGACTCGCACTGTTCGCCACGCTGCCTGCCAGCTGCTCGTACCGCGCCCGCAGCGTCGCCAGCTCGTCGGCGATGTTCAGCGCTGCCAGCACCGCCACGCGCAGCGAATCCACCGTCGCGCCCTGCGACGTCACCGCCCGCATCTTGTCGTCCACCGTGGCAGCGAGCTTCTCGATGTAAACCGGATCCGGGCCCTTGAGCTGATAGATCTGGTCGTAGATCTCGACCACGACGGCGCCAGCCTCCCGCGCCGCCAGCTCGGCGCGCGATTGCTCCGCTGCGCTCTTTTGTTGCATGTCACTCAACTGCTGTACCTCTTCTCATCCCATCCCGCCTCACGGCTGGATGCTGCAACCTGTCATCCCGCTACAACAGCTCATCCATCTGGGCGAGCATCGCTTCCACGCGCTGGCGGACACCTTCGCGCTCCCGCTTCATCGCATCGAGCTCGCCGGCCGTCTCGCTGCTCGCCGAAAGCTTGTCCTTCAGCTCCGCCACCTCGGCGACTGCCGCAGAATGCGCGCTCACCATCTCGGCGAAGTCGTGTTGCAGCTGCTGGAGCTTCGCTTCAGCAGCTGCACGAAGCTCGCGCTCCTTCTTGATCAGCTCAACCGTCAGCAACACCTTCTGTTCCAGCGCCTGAAATTCGTCCACGCTGATCGTCGCTGCCGCCATTGAACTGCCTCCGTACACCTAAAGTCTCTCCGAGTATAGTTTCGTTCGCCGTGGATACCTCATCGGCCCAGCCAGGGGGTACCCGATTGAATCCCTCCCACGATTTTTCAGACCATCGCAACGGCGTCGCAGGCCGACAAACTACGCAGCGTACAGTAGGGGCCTGAGCATTTCCCTGCAGGTTGACTCCAGCTCCTCGATTGTTCATGGGCGTTTTCCCCAATGAAAACGCCACCGCACACCGCTATTCGGGGCCCATCGACAGGGAAAATGCTCTGTCGTCCCCTGATCCGTATTGCCTCTCACGTCCCGCCCAGCGCAAGGCACGCCCGCGCAGGCGAGAAGGGCTCCTGGACCATCTCATGGCGCGTATCGCAATCGTCTATCACAGCGGGGCAGGCCACACCCGCAAGCTCGCCGAAGCCGTCGAGCGCGGCGTCCTCGCTGCCGGCGGTCAGGCCGTCCTGCTCCCTGTCGAGGCCTTCAACTCGGACGAACCCGGCCCCGCCAGCCAGGCGCGCTGGGCGCTTCTCGATGCTTCCGATGCCATCATCTTCGGCGCTCCCACGTACATGGGCGGCGTCTCTGCGCCCTTCAAAGCCTTCCTCGACGCCACCTCGCAGCGCTGGGTCCGCCACGCCTGGAAGGACAAGTTCGCCGCCGGCTTCACCAACTCCGGCAACCTCTCCGGCGACAAGCTCAACACGCTCACGACCATCATGCTCGCCGCCATGCAGCACGGCATGATCTGGATCAGCCTCGGCCTGCACCCGCCCGCCTCCGACGACCTCAACGGCCCGGGCGCGGAGACGATCAACCGCCTCGGCAGCTTCATGGGAGCGATGGCCCAGTCCAGCGTGATGCTCGTCGCCGACCTCGCCCCGCCCGCCGGCGATCTGCGCACCGGCGAGCTCCTGGGCGAACGGGTAGCCATCCTCACCGCAAGATTCCTGGGCGAGAGGAAGTAGCTGGGGCACCGGATTCCCGCGAACACATGAGGGCGCGAGACTAAAAACGCTTACGCCGTTGGCGGCGCGGTTCTGCGCTTGCGGCCGCTGAGGAGGTAGGCGGCGGCGCGGAGTTCGAGGAGCGGGTCGGCGGAGGGCGCGATGCCTTCGATGCGGGGGATGGGATCGAAGATGATCTTCTGCTGCTCGGCGGGGTTGTCGGGGACGACCCCGGTGAGTTCGAGGGTGCCGAGCGGGAGCAGGGTGCGGGACTCGGGCCAGTGCTGGGTGGCGTCGTCCGTCACGTCGCCTGCTTCGGCGAGCTGGACGAGGATGTGGAAGCGCACAGGGCCGGCGGCGAGGCGCTGCGGCAGCTCATCGTAGTGCGCGTTGGGGGCGAGGGCGGCAGCCTGCTCGCCGGTGAGGAATTGGTTGCCGGCCTCGGGCACGATGCGGTAGCGGCCGAAGGTGACCTTGCCGTCGGCGTTGGTGAACTCGAAGGCGGTGACGCCGAAGTAGGTGTCGGTGGCGAGGGAGACGGGGAAGGGCTTGGGCGCCTGTACGAAGGCCAGCGCGGTGGGATGCGAGCCGAGGAAGAGCTCGACGGGCTTGGGCGAGGCCGTGTCCGGGCCGCTGGCGGCGATGGCCTTGAGGAGCTCGAGGAACTCGTAGCCGTCGCGCGTGGGGAAGCCGTCGGTGGAGTGGGCGACGATGTCGGTGTGGGAGTGCTCGGCGAGATAGAAGCGGATGGCGAGGCCGCGGGGGTTGGCGTTGGGATCGCTGTCGGGGATGACGGGGACGCCGGTGGAGTTGGAGAAGCGCGCGAAGACGGGCACGGAGGGGCGGCTCAGGTGCGCGGCGCTGGAGAGCGAAGGCGCCTCGGCACTGGGCGTGAAGGTGCCCTTGAGCAGGATGCCCTTGGCGTGGGCCGGGCGGTGCCCGGGATGCGCGCCGAAGAGCTGCTCGAACTGTGCGAGAAGGTCATTGGCGAGGGCGACGATGCGTTCATCCTGCGGTAGCGGCATAACGGTGTTCTCTCCGGTTGAAATGAAGGCTGCAGTGTAGCGCAGACGGATGAGGGGTTAGGGAACAGGGATTAGGGATTGGTCGAGGCGCTTGGGTTCGAGGCTAAGACCCGTTGCTGGGTCTGTGTGTCCCTCGAAGGAGTTGTGCGAGGAATCGAGATGCGGCTTAAACGAAGCCCGGGTCCGAAGATCCGGACCCGGGGCACCCGATGGTAGCCAGGCGTTAGCTCCAGCCGCCGCCGCGGCGGCGATCGCTGTTGCCGCCTCCGAAGATCTGGAGCAGGGCGATGAAGATGTTCAGCGCGTCGAGGTAGATGGAGAGGGCCATCTGGACGGGGCCGAAGTCCTGGCCGCGGTCTTTGAGGCGCATGAAGTCCACCAGCAGGAGGACGCTGAAGATGCCCAGCGTGGCCCAGGCGTAGAGGCCCGGCGAGACGAAGTGCACGAACATCCCGAGCAGGCCGATGAGCACGAGGCCGATGAGCGCGAAGAAGGCGATGCGGCCGACCTTCATGTAGTTGAAGGTCGCGAACTGCGCGACGACCGCCATGATGCCCATGCCGAGCGCGGTGGTGGCCGCAGCGTTGAAGACGATGGTGGGGCCGTTGGGCGTGTGCAGGTAGCCGTTCACGATGGGGCTGATCTGGACGCCCATGAGCAGGGTGAAGGCGTAGAAGAGCGTGAGCGCGAGGGCGTTGGACCGGCGGGCGGCGTAGCTGATGGCGAAGATCATCGCCATGTTGACCAGGAAGATGGCCATGATGCCGATGCCCAGCGAGGGCGGCGCGAGGTACGTGCCCACGGCCGTGAAGACGAAGCCGACCGTGGTGATCCAGAGGACCTTGGAGAGCAGGCTGGCCGGCGAGCGGGTGTCGAGAACTTGAATGCCCTGGCGGGCGTCGATGATCTGCATGGGAGCTACCCTAAATCCTCTCAGACTTCACTGTATTGGACGCGGCAGGGGAGGGAAAGTCGCGGGATGTGAGTCGTGGGGACTCAGATTGTGGCGTTGGGCTAACGATCCGGAAACGGCGCCAGGAGGACGCCGGGTGCGTCGTGATACTTCCGGAAGAGCGCGAAGACGTAGCGCATGCGCTCTTCGATCTTTGTCCAATCATTTGCGGCTGTTGGGGTTGCGATCCCCGGGACGTCTTCACCCACAGTCAGGACCGTATCGCCGATCTCATAGGTCATCATGCGCTGGGTGGCGCACCGGCGAACGATGAAGGGCATCGCACCCCGGATATATGGTTCGAGGCGGATGTGTTCGTGGAAGACGATGGCGCTGTTTCCGGTGATCATCGCTTCGCGCTTCAAGGCGGGATCCTGAGTGTCGAAGGCCTCGAGATAGTTCTGGAAGGCTGTGGCAAGGCGGTCCTGTCCGCTACGTTCCGACGGGCCCGCACGAAGGCCTGCGAAGAAGCCCTCGCGGTCGGCCGAGGACGCGCCGCTTTGCAGGAGGTCCAGGAACCGTGCGCTCTGCTCGCCGATGTCCTCCAGTACGGTTCGATTGCCTTCGAGGACGAGCCGGGCGGCCTTGGCGCGGCTCCAGATCGCGATCTGGCGGCCTGTGGCACCACCTAAAAAGCTTCCCAGCAGAGCCCCGAGAGCGCCATTTGCCAGCCCGGAATGCCAGTGCAGGAGCCGGCCACACACAAAGCCGGTGGCGAGCCCGAGGGCAAGACCGCAGAGACCGGCTGTGATGGTAGCGTTGCGGATGGCATCGCCGAGGTCTTCCTGCCGGATGGTGACGCCAGCCTTGCGCGATCCCCATACGGCCCACGAGTGGAAGTTGGGGCCGGCATCGCTTCCGAGCGCGTCAGCCAAGGCTTCCGAGAGTGAGAAATGGAGGAGGGTGATGCGCTCGTTGCAGCGAGCGGGATCCGGTTCGGCGCAGGCTTCTTCAATTCTGAGCTTCCACTCTGCGGCGGTGGTCATGCGAGCATTATCGCGCTGCGTCCGCTCAATGCGGTACCTATGCAGCTGAAAGAGGCAGGTCGCTGCCGGTGTAGATCTTTACGGCGGAGCCTTCGGCGAGGAGGACGTTGTCGGCCCAGGTGTCGGTGAGGAACTCCCACTGAGGGCCGTACATCCTGGCGTAGTCGAGGTCGAGCTTCCAGTCGTGGATGGGGTAGACCTGCCAGCGGGGGTGTTCGACCTGGTAGGCGGAGGTTCGCCCGGCGGGCTTGCGGGTGGTGCGCCTGGTGTAGCCCCAGTAGTGCTCGGTGATGAACTCCTCGACGCTGGCGGGGGCGATGGGGTGTGGGGTTGGATCAGCTGCGGCGAACATGGTGTGCCAGCGGCGGCCGGTTCGCCAGCCATAGCTGACGTCGAGGGATTCGGCTGTGGAGCTGATGTTGCGGCGCATGGGGAGGGCGCGGTAGGGCTCTTCGTAGAGCTGTTTGGCGATGACGGCGACGGCGAGGTTGCGGGTGGGGACGAACTCATTGACGAAGACGACGCCGCGGCGGAGCTCGATTTGACCTGAGGGCAGCGTCTCGGTGCGCTTGACGTAGAAGCGGAGGTTGACCTCGGGAAAGCGCGTGTGGAGCGGGAAGGCGATGCCCTTGACGCGGACGCGGTCGAAGAGGAAGCCGACGAGGGAGACGAAGCACCTGGCGGGCTCTGCCGGGTTTGCGCTGTCGCGGAAGAGGTCGAGCTCGACGCCATGGGGCAGGTAGGGCGCGAGGATGCCGGGGTCGATGGCGTACTGGACCATCATGAGCTTGCGCCACTCGGCGGTGAGGAAGACGGACATGCTGATCTCACGATACGCTCTTCTGCGATTGCCATTTGGCGGATGGAAGCGGACAATTGGCGTATGACGGCTGCGGCGATAGCGACGGTGCTGGGTGGGCGGAAGACGCTCAAGCGGACGGTGAAGTCGGACATGGACCTGCGCGTGGTGACGCGCGAAGGGATACCGGTCGCGACGCTGCCGCAGCTGGCGCAGAAGCTGGGAGTGGACCTCAAGACGCTGGCGAAGGTGGTTGGGATCAGTGATCGGACCCTGAGCCGGCGGATCGCCGCCAACGCCAGGCTGACGCTGGAGGAGAGCGACCGCACGATGCGGGTGGCGCGGGTGTTCGCGCGGGCTGAAGACGTACTGGGCGCATCGGAGAAGGCCGCACGGTGGATGCAGAGCCCGGTCCTGGCGCTGGCCGACCACACGCCGCTGGAGTTGCTGGATACGGACCTGGGAGCGCAGTGGGTGACGGATGTGCTCGGCCGCATTGAGTGGGGCGTGTACAGCTGAAGCAAATCTCCTGTCGCTGTGAAGTGGAAACGGGAGTGCGGCAACGTTTTTCTTGAGAAAAAACGTACATAAGGATCTTGGTTTCGCGGTACACCTACAGGAGATTTGCTCTCGTGCGGTTCTGGCGCATCGTGCAGGCGAAGCATGCGGCTCATGCCTTCTCCGGGGAGGGCGCGCGGCTCTTCGGCGGGAGGTGGAATTCGAGGGGCATGGCGATGGCCTATGCCTCCGAGCACCTGTCGCTGGCGGCGCTGGAGATGTTTGTGCACCTCGTCGATCGCAGTGCGCCGGACGACCTTGTCGCGGTCCAGGCGGAGTTTCCGGTCTCGGCGAAAGAGGGTGCCCGGATGCAGGGAGCCATCCGCCAGGCGGTGCCTCTATCGTGGCGCGAGGAGGTCGAGGCCACACGGCTGCTGGGCGATGCCTTTCTCGCGGCGGGGGAGTCGGCCGTCATGCTGGTCCCCTCGGCGGTCGTCGCTGTCGAGTGGAACGTCCTGCTGAATCCGGAGCACGCGGAGTTTGGGAAGTTGAAGGTGCTTGGGGCGGAGCCGTTCCGGTTCGATCCGCGGATGTTTCAGCGGTAGGGGCGGTTCGGGACGTGGCGTTCGTGCTGATGCGTGGGGAGCTAGTCCAGTGCGGCTTCCCAGCCGTCGTAGTCGCCACCGTTGGCTTCCGCGATGGAAGAAAGCAGGCGGCGCTCGCGGGTAATCTCCGTCTCGTTTACGAGGCCGGTGCGCTCGGCGACGAGCATGTACGGGTGATCGCCTTCGGCTGTTGTGTCTCCCACACGGGTTTCGTAGTGATGGGTTTTGAGTTGGGCGGCGGCTTCAGCGCGCCCGGCCACCGTTGCGAAGTAGAGATAGTGAACGATGTGCCGCTCACGAGTGAGGTTCGCACCACGCGCCTTCAGTTGCGCGAGTACCGCTAGATCGCCCTCGTACGGCTTCGAAGAGTCGTAGGTGTCGAGTTTCTCGTAGCCTTTGCGCTTCCACGGTTGGAGGAGCCTGTTGAGCAGCGACATTTTCTGTTCTCCAGAGGGTAGGCCGTTAGCAGCGAAGGTATCTTCCAAGCGCAAGTACGCAAAAACGGCTAAACAGACAAGGGCGGCCAGAGCAACTAGCAGCGGAGCTTGTTTGCGGGTCATCGTCAGTTACCCCTTGTAGAACTCGCTGCGCTTCCTTGAGTAGAAGACGTAGACGACGAGGCCGATCACCAGCCAGATGAAGAAGCGTTCCCAGGTTCTGGCGGGGAGGCCGGCCATGAGGAGGACGCAGAAGATCACGCTGAGGACGGGGAAGACCGGGCCCCAGGGGACGCGGAAGCCGCGGTGGCGTTCGGGCTGGCGTTTGCGGAGGACCAGCACGCCGATGCTCACGAGGACGAAGGCGAAGAGGGTGCCGATGTTGGAGAGCTCGGCGAGGGTTCCTACGTCGAAGAGGCCTGCGGGGATGGCGACGAGGATGCCTGCGACCCACGTGGCAAACGCCGGTGTGCGGAACTTCGGGTGGACCTTGGAGAAGACGTCGGGCAGCAGCCTGTCGCGGGACATTGCGAACCAGACGCGGGCCTGGCCGAGCTGGAAGACCAGGATCGAGGAGATCATGCCGATGATGGCGCCGAGGAGCACGACGAGGCGGGTCCAGTGCAGCGTGGGCGAGCCGGTCTGGATGGTGAGGCGCTTGAGCGCGTTGACCACAGGCGCAGCGTCGCCGATGACGGACTTCCAGGGGACGATGCCGGTGAGCACCAGCGCGACAGCGACGTAGAGGATGGTGCAGATGATGAGCGTCGCGATGATGCCGGTGGGGACGGTCTTCTGTGCGTCGCGGCACTCTTCGCTGGCGGTCGAGACGGAGTCGAAGCCGATGTAGGTGAAGAAGATGATGCTGCCACCGGCGAGCACGCCGGACCAGCCGTTGGGCGAGAAGGGTGTGTAGTTGGTGGGGTGGATCCAGTGCAGGCCGACGATGACGAAGGCGAGGATCGCGACCAGCTTGATGAGCACCATGATGTTGTTGGTGCGGGCCGACTCGCGGATGCCGCGGACCAGCACCATGGTGAGCAGGATGACGATGAGGAAGGCCGGGATGTTGAAGCCGAAGTGCCAGCCCTGCTTGTAGATGTCGTTGCCGGCGAGGTCCTGCAGGCCGAGCGGGAGATAGGCGGGCGAGAGCCACTTGGGCGAGAGATGAATGCCCAGCCAGTCGAGCAGATCGACGACGTGCGCGGCGAAGCCTACCGAGACGCTCATGTTGGAGAAGGCGTATTCGAGGATGAGGTCCCACCCGATGATCCAGGCGATGAGCTCGCCAAGGGTGGCGTAGGTGTAGGTGTACGCGGAGCCGGCGATGGGGATCATGCTGGCGAGCTCGGCGTAACAGAGGCCGGTGAAGCAGCAGACGATCGCGACGAGGATCATCGAGAGAGCAAGCGCGGGGCCTGCTCCGGGGCGTCCGCCGAGGTGTGCGAGGTCGTGATGCAGCGCGCCGACGACGATGTCGAGGATGGGGGCTTCGGAGAGCTTGCTGGTGGTGGACTGGGTTCCGCCGATGGCCGTGCCGATGACGGTGAAGATGCCCGAGCCGATGACGGCGCCGATGCCGAGCGCGGTCAGGGAGACGGGGCCGAGCGACTTGGTCAGCGCGGTCTCTGGCACCTCGCTATCGCTGATGAGCTTGTCGATCGACTTGGTGGCAAAGATCTGGCGGGGCAGGGCTGGGGTCTCCGGTGCAGAAAATTTAGCGGAATTGCAACGATTGTACGGCCTTGGCGCGGTGGCGGGCCGCGGGGCGATTGCTGAGACTGCGTGGGGCGCGTAGCCTGTTGCGCGATGCGGATGATTCGGTGCGGCGTGTTGGCGGCGGCGGTTGGGGTGGGGATGTCCTGGGGCGCGGCCTTGGCGCAGGAGGAGAAGCCTGCGCAGGGCTGGGCGCCGGCCGCGAGCTGGGCTATCGCGCCGTGGACGCGGGCGGCTACGGCGCCCGTGATCCGGCCGGATGCGGCGGCGGTGTTTGTTGACCCTTTGACCCACGCGCAGGTGCACTGGGAGGCGCTGCATACGTTCAACCCGGCGGCGGTGGTGCGCGGGGGCAAGGTGTGGGTGCTGTATCGCGCGGAGGATGATTCGGGCGCGATGGCGATTGGCGGGCATGTGTCGCGGCTGGGGCTGGCGGTGAGCGAGGATGGCGTGCACTTTGTGCAGCGGCCGCAGCCGGTGTTCTATCCGGCTGATGATGCGCAGCGCAGCCGGGAGTCTCCGGGTGGGGTGGAGGATCCGCGGGTGGTGGAGTCGCCCGGCGGCGGCTACGTGATGATGTACACGCAATGGTCGCGGGAGCGGGGGAGCTATTCGATCGGGGTGGCGACGAGCGATGACCTGGAGCACTGGACGAAGCATGGGCCGGCGTTTGCGCGGGCGCTGGGCGGGCGGTACGACGAGCTGAAGTACAAGTCGGCGGGGGTGGTGACGGAGGTCCGTGGTTCCGGCGCGGCCGCGAAGCTGGTGGCCGCGAAGATCCATGGGCACTACTGGATGTACTGGGGCGAGATTGAGGTGGGGCTGGCGTGGTCGGATGACCTGGTGCACTGGACGCCGGTGGAGGAGTCGCCGGGGAAGACGAAGGTGCTGCTGCGGGCGCGGCAAGGGAAGGCGGACAGCGGGTTTCCGGAGACGGGGCCGCCGCCGGTGCGGACGGGGCGGGGGATTGTGCTTCTGTACAACGCCAAGAACGCGGAGGGTGCGGGCGGGGATGCCCGGCTGGCGGCGGGGGCGTACAGCGTCGAGGAAGCGCTGTTTGCGGCGGACGACCCCGCGAAGATGCTGGCGCGGACCGAGGACCCGGTGTTCCGGCCGGAGCTGCCGTTCGAGCGCAGCGGGCAGTATGCGGCGGGAACGACCTTTGCGGAGGGGCTGGTGGTGTTCCGCGGGCGGTGGTGGATGTACTACGGGACGGCGGACTCGTTTGTGGGCGTGGCTACCGCGCCGATGCGGTAGCTAGCGGGGCAAAGGCATCATGCCCATCCCGGGTTGGGCGCTGGTCCTGACGGGAGCACCGGATTCCTGCGGGATCTGGAGGGCGCGGCCGTTGGGCAGGCAAAGTCCGGGATGGAATAGGCCCGGGATGACCGGGCAGGGCAGCAGGGGATGGGTGCCAAGATCCACGTAGTCGCGCCCGTTGTAGCGCAGGTAGGCGAGGGTGGGCACCTTGCGTACGAAGCGGAGCGTGACGAGGTCGTAGAGGCCGTTGGTCGTGACGGGCTGCACCCACAAGATGGAGGCAGTGACCTTGGCCATGATGTGGGCCTGAGGGCTGAGGTCGGCGAGGAACCAGAGACCATCTTCCCCGTTCGGGGCGGCCGTGGAGACCACGAGGTCGGATTTGCCTGCTGGAAGAAGAATGGCGCGGTAGGGACCTGGCGATGCCGGGCTGGCTGCTTCGGCAGAACGTCGGCGGTGTGTTGCCTGGCGACGTACCTCGCGCTCGCCCTGCAGAAGCCGGCTCAGGGCGGCGAGCTGTCGCCCGACGACGTCAATGGGCTCCATGGAGAGCGCGCGCTCGGGGCCGAGCTCGATGGCTTGCCAGTCGACCTCCCGGAAGGGATGCGCGGGCGCGGCGTCATTCGAGGTAGGAGCGGTGGCTGTGGCCGCGGTTGAATCTGTGGGCTGGTGGGAGGAGATCTGTGCGGCGAGTGCGGGTGCGAGGGCCAGTGCGAGGAGGAGTTTGGGCAGGATCTTAAGCATCAGGCGTGGAGCAGAAGTTTGAGGGCCCAGCGGCGAGGAGTCGCCGCAAAAACATTGGGAGCTGCGCACGAGGCGCAGCTCCCAACGAGAACGGTGATGGCGATGAGGTTCCGAAGCACCGGCATCTCTTCGCCGGGGAAACTAGCGCTTGGACTGGCCGCGGCTCAGCTTCTTCAGCTTCTGCTTCTTGCTGCCACGGGGGTAATCGCGCTCGCCGAGGGCGGGAGCAGCTGCACGGGCCTTGCGCTTGGCAGCCTTGCGCTCAGTCTTTTCGAGGGTCTTGGTGTTAGGCATGATGGAGTCTTCTCTCTGTCTAAAATTGCTAAATTGTCTAAATTTGTGCCGTACAGAGGAATCGTCCCTCAGCGGCTGAAGCCGGATCGTAGCCAGCTCCGATGGCACGGCTGAAGCCGTGCCCTGCCGTCTGTGCGTTGGCATGAAGGGAAGGCTACAGGCGCTCGAGCTGGGCGAACTTCTCGACCAGCTTTTTCACACCGTGACTATTGAATTGTACTGTAACCTTTGCGTCGTCCCCATCCCCTTCGCGGGCAAAGATGATGCCTTCGCCGTATTTGGGGTGACGGACGCGGACGCCTTTGCCGATGCCGGTCTTGCCGGTGGGGTTGGGAATGTCGAGTTTGGGGCGGGCCGGGAAGCGCTGTCCGCCGGGCTTGTAACCCGTTGAGGAGTCTGAACTGGAGCCGCCACCCTTGCCGAAGAAGCCGGCGGTGCGGTCGCCGCCGGAGGCCCTGCCGGCCCCGCCGAAGCGCTGCGAAGCGTAGCCCTGGGCCTGACGGCTGGCTCCGGGTTCCTGGCTTTCGTCTTCATAGCTGTAGCCGGAGTCGTTGGAGTAGTCGTCGCCTCCCTTCCGGCCGCCCCGCTGGGGGTAGGGCGTGGCGTAGGCGTCACCGTGGGCGAAGCCGTAGCTCCTGGGCGAGAGGTCTTCGACGAGGCGGGAGGGAATCTCTTCGAGGAAGCGGGAGGGCATGGAGCTCTCCGGCATGTCATTGCCGTAGCGGCGGCGGTAGCGCGCGCGGGTGATGAGCAGCGTGTCCATCGCGCGGGTCATGCCGACGTAGCAGAGGCGGCGTTCTTCCTCCATCTGCGTGGGGTCCTGCAGGGTGCGGGAGTGCGGGAAGAGGCCCTCTTCCATGCCGCAGAGGAAGACGAGCGGGAACTCGAGGCCCTTGGCGGCGTGGAGGGTCATCAGCGTGACGCGGGCTTCGGCCGAGTATTGATCGGCGTCGGAGACGAGGGCTGCGTGGTCGAGAAACTCTGCGAGCGTTTCGCCGCGTGAGGTTGCGTCCTGCGCGGCGTTGGCGAGTTCCTTCAGGTTCTCGATGCGGGAGATGGCCTCGGGCGTGGCTTCATCTTCGAGGGCGCGGATGTAGCCGGAGCGGTCGTTGAGGAACTTGATGAGCTCGGGCAGGGTGGCGGGATCGCCGGGGGCGCGGAAGGCGCGGGCGTCCTCGACGTTGGCGTCCTCGTGCGCACCGCCCTGTGCGGCGACGATGGCTGCGAGCTTCGCCTTGTTCTTCGCGCGCTCGTCGGCCTCTTCCTTGGGGGAGAGCTTCTTCGGGGCGAAGGGATTGAAGGTGGTCGCGGCGCTTTCCCGGGTCCGAGAATCCGGACCCGGGGCACCCGAATTCTCGGGGGCGATGGTGGAGATCTCTTCGCTGGGGCCAAAGTCGAAGCCGAAGTTGAAGCTGGTATCGAAGTCGGAGTTGGCGTCGTTGGCGGTGACGCTGGCGGGTGCGGGAGCGTCCGGGGCTTCGAAGCCAAAGCCGAAGTCGAAGTTGGTGGAGGCGTCGTCGGCTTCTGGGACGAAAGAATCGGGATCGAGTTGTGAGTTGTCAGCTCCGAGTTGCGGGTCAAACCCGGAGTTCGAAACTCGGAGCTCATCACTCGCTCCTTCATGTCCTTCCGCACTTGCGGTGAGGGCGCCGAGGAAGTCGGGCCCCATCATGGCGCGGGCGTCGTCGATGAGTCGCTTGAAGTTGACGAGGGCGGTGAGGGCGCGGGCTGGCAGCAGCTTGTCCGCGTTGGCGACCTTGATGGCGTCCCAGGTGCTCTTGCCGGAGGTCAGCGCGATGCGTTCCAGTGTGTCCATCGTCGTCTTGCCGATGCCGCGCGGCGGCGAGTTCACGACGCGCTGGAAGGCGATGGAGTCATGCGGGTTCTGCACCAGCTTGAGGTAGCAGAGCATGTCCTTGACCTCGGCGCGTTCGTAGAAGCTGAAGCCGCCGACCATGTGGTACTTGATCTGGTAGCGGCGCAGCGCTTCTTCGATGAGGCGTGACTGCGAGTTGGTGCGATAGAGCACAGCGCAGCGCGGCGTCTCGGAGGGCTGTTCGGTGCCGGCGGTGACGTCGCGGAAGTACTTGGCGATGCGGTCAGCGATGAAGAGGGCTTCGTTCTCGCCGTCGGGGGCTTCGTAGTAGCCGATGAGCGAGCCGCCCTCGCGCTCGGTGAAGAGGTTCTTGCCCTTGCGCTGCGTGTTCTGCGCGACGACGGCGCTGGCGCCTTCCAGGATGACCTGCGTGGAGCGGTAGTTCTGCTCGAGGCGAATGGTCTTCGCGTCGGAGAAGTCCTTCTCGAAGTCGAGGATGTTCTTGATGTCCGCGCCACGCCAGCTGTAGATGGACTGGTCTTCATCGCCGACGACGCAGACGTTGCCATGCTTGCCGAGGAGCTTCATCAGCTCATACTGCGGGCGGTTGGTGTCCTGGTACTCGTCGATGAGGAGATAGCGGTACTTGCGGTTGTAACGCTCGCGGACTTCGGCGGAGCTCTTGAGCAGGCGCACGGTTTCGAGGAGCAGGTCATCGAAGTCGAGCGCGTTGTTCTTGGCGAGTTCCTTGCGATAGATCTCGAAGATGTGCGCGATCTTCTCTTCCATGGGATTGGAAGAGGCGAGGAAGTACTCCTGCGGGTCGATCATGTGGTTCTTCGCCCAGGAGATGCGGCCGAGGACCACGCGCGGCTTGAGTGACTTGTCGTCGATGCCGAGGCGCTTGAGGGCCATCTTGACGACGGCCTGCTGATCGTTCTCGTCGTAGATGGCGAAGCTGCGGGTGAGACCTACGTTGCCGACGCGGAGGGCTTCGATGTCGCGCCTCAGCACGCGCACGCAGAAGCTGTGGAAGGTAGCGAGCGTGGGCTTGGCCAGCGTGCTGTGGCCAAGGATCTTTTCGACGCGCTCCTGCATCTCCTTCGCGGCCTTGTTGGTAAAGGTGACGGCGAGGATCGAGTCGGGATTCACGCCACGTTCCTGGATGAGGTACGCGATGCGATGCGTGATGACGCGGGTTTTGCCGGAGCCGGCACCGGCGAGCAGCAGCACGGCGCCGTCGACAGAGACGATGCCTTCACGCTGCTGCGGATTCATATTGGCGAGAAGGTCAGGCACCTTCCTATTTTAGTCGCCCGGGCCCGGTGGATGCCTGACCCATCACTGACGGATCAAAGCAGGATGAATCTCTGACGTTGTGAGTGGTGGGAGGTCACGAGAAAAGTGATGAAGAAAAATGTTGTGTGAACGGGAACGAACCATGGAACCACTCGCACGTCTCTCGCGTAGGGAACATTGCAACGAGTGATCCGAACCATGGCGGACCGCTTGAAGCGCTCTCAAACGAAGCACAACAGCAACACTTCAACCCGAGAAATTCTGAGCACCAGAAAAGAGGATGTATGAATCGTCGAATGATTGTTGGAACCATGGTGATGATGGCTTCGCTGATTGGCAGCGAGGCAGTGTATGCACAGCCGGCGGCGATCCACGTGCCGGTGCATGCGATCTTCGCAAAGACCAAGATGGTGAGATTCACGCTGCGCAATGAGACCAAGGAGATGGTTCAGGTCTCGGTGAACGGTGGCACGGTGGATATCGCACCAGGCGCGTCGAGCAATGTGAAGGCGGCCGATGGCGAGAAGATCCTGGCGGCGAACTCGACTGCACACTATGCCGTAGGTACGGTGATTGTGGTTGCGACCAGCGCCATCTCGGATGCGAGCATCGTTCTTCGCTAACAGGCGGCGAGCATTGTTTTTCGCTAATAAGCAGCGAGCATCGTTTTTCGCTAACAGCTGTGAGTATCGCTAACACCCAGGAATGAATGCGCGGTCTTCAAGGGCCAGTGCAGACACAAGCAACACGAACCATGGCAACAAGGTCGCCAGCCGCCTGTAGCGGGGCGAGAGTGACCACGCGGGCAGCGGCGCGATGCGAAGGAAAGCATCGCGCCGGGGTGTCAGGGCGGTTGCTTACTTTTCTTCGCGGTGATCGCGAACTGTATCCGGCTGTGCGGCCTTGAGCTGACGCAGCACCTGGCGCAAAATTCCCATCCATGTCATGGCGCGATGGTGTCCGCTCGCAAGCTGCGTTGCGAGCGCGCGCACCTCTTCGATCGAGCTGTTGTGCGGGTAGCGGCGTGTGTAGTCCGTTGCCCGCATGACGCTGTCGAGCAGCGCCGTCATGCGCTCACGGTCGGCGAAGTCGGCGGCCGTGTCGTTGACGTATGGCATCTCGCGTGAGCCTTCGAAGCCTTCGCGTGTGAGCTCATACAGGCACACGGCGACGGACTGGCCGAGGTTCATGGAGAGATGGCGGAGCATGCGACCGTGTTCGTCCACGGGAGCGTACATGGGGATGGTGGTGAGCAGCTGGCAGTGACTGAGCTGCTCGTTGGTGAGGCCGGTCTTCTCGGAGCCGAAGAGGAGAGCGACTCGCTTTGGGGCGGGTTCTTCATCCGCGGTATTCTTCGCTTCAGCGGCAAGGGCACGCAGGGCTTCGATCATCTGCGGGACGACGTCCTTCAAGGGAAGGATTGGCAGCCGCACCTCGCGTTCGCCGATGGCTGTGGTGCCAACGACGAGGGTGCAGCCTTCGAGCGCGGGCTCGAGCGCATCGTAACGGCGGGCGGACTGCAGGACATGCGCGGAGTGGACGGCGGACTTGGTTGCGGCGTCGAGAACGGTGGCGTCGAGAACGGTATTGGGGCCTGCATCGCTCGTGTCGGAATCGATGGCCTGTGCGGCTAGTTGTGCGGCTTCGAAGGGCGGAGCGAAGTCGTTCACGACGCGGAGGTCGGTGAAGCCGAGGTCGTGCATGGCGCGGGCTGCGGCGCCGATGTTGCCGGGATTCCGCGCACCAACGAGGATGACGGTGAAGTGTGCGCGTTCAAGAGAGCTAAGCATCAGGCTTTATTCTAGGTTGGATTGCAGCGGGGATTCTGGCCCGGGTGTCAACGCGGATCTCAAACGCGGATACAGCGCAAAGAGGACGGCCGGCGATTGCTCGCCGGCCGTTGCTTGTTGCTTAGGCATATTGCTCTTAGCGGTGGCCGTGTTCGCCGCCGTGTTCGGCGGGCGGGGCCTTGGGCGCGGGCCGCTGTTGCGGCGCGGGACGGGTCTGTTGTCCGTTGTGGTTCTCGTTGTAGATCTGTCGCGAGGCTCCGTTCTGCTCGCGATTGACCTGCTGACGCTGCTGGTTATTGAGCGCTCCGCCGTTGGCTACGCGTTCGTTGTGGGTTTGGCCTGCGATGTTGGACTGCGTGTTCTGCGCGCGACCCGCTTCCGCAGAGGTCATCTGTCCAGTGCGCTGACCGTTGGCGATACGCTGCTCCTGGTTGGCTTCGCGGGTGTTGACCTGGTTCTGGCCGACGGTGGCGCCGTTGTGATTGTCGTTATAGATCTGGCGCGAAGCCCCGTTTTGCTCGCGGTTGATCTGGTTGCGCTCCTGGTTGGTGAGGGTCCCTCCGTTCGCAGCGCGGTCGCGGGCGACCTGGCTATCGATTCGGGACTGTGTGCCTTCGGCGCGGGCCGCTTCGCCGGAGGTCATCTGGCCGGACTTGAGGCCGTTCGCGATGCGCTGATCCTGATTGGCTTCGCGGGTGTTGGGGTTGTAGCTCTTACCCACCTGGCGATCCTGTGCGGAGATCGGCATGGCCTGTGCGTGCTGCTGTGCGACCGCGCGGTAGGCTCCGGGGTTGGCTGAAGCGAACGTTGCGGGACGGCCATGGTTGACCGAGGCCAGCTGCGCGCGATCCTGCGAAGCGAACTGCTGGTGCTGGGTCTGCTGGGCCGTCGGCTGGAAGTGGTTCTCATGCATCGCCTGCTGCTCCACCGGCGAGGGCTGGCGCTGGATGCCGCCGTTACCGCCGTTGAAGGAGACGTGATTGTTGTTGACGATGGTGTTGTTCACGACGACGGTGCGGTTCACGTAGACGTTGGTGATGTGAGCTCCGCCGACGTTGACGACGGCGCTGTTATAGAAGAAGCCACCGCCGCGCCACTCGCCGCCGGCGAAGCCGATGCCGCCGTAGCCGAAGCCATAGTTCACGCCGCCATAGAAGCCGACGTGCGGGCCCCAGTAGCCGCCGTGCCAGACATAGGCGCCGCCCTCCCAGCCCCACCACGCGGGGGTCCAGAGCAGGCCCACCTGCGGGGGCTGCGACCAGTAGCCGGGGACCCAGTAGTAGCCGGCGTCACCCCAGGCCCAGTAGCCGGGGACCCAGAGATAGCCAGGGCCAGGCAGAGGCGGTTGAGCGTACACCGGCAGCGCGGGAGGTGCAATGCCAATCGAGATGCCAACAAAGACCGGGGCTTCAGCGTGAGCCTGCGCGATTGGCATGGCAGCCAGTCCCAGCGCAGTGGCCGAAGCCAGAACCGTATTACGAATCAACTTGAGGGAAATCATCTTCATTCTCCTTGATGAGGCTGACCCGCTTCTCGGCGGTCAGAGCCAGTACCCGTCCGCTTGCCGTTCGGGCTCGCGATTGTTGGAACACAGGATTCCGTGGCATGTTGCTTCGAGACGTGAGGCCCGAGTGCAGAAACTGGACATGCGTGGGGCAAAGAGGTCGCGCCGCAAGCTCTTCTGTACGAAGGATGTATGCGACGGAGTCTGAAGATACTCCCTCGGTGGGGCAACCTTCCAGTGAGGCACGTTGCGGTCGATAGACATCGTGTGGGAACGCTGTGCTGCTTACTTCGCGATGTGCGTGATGACTCTCGGGAGCCAGAGCATGGCGGTCGCGAGGGCGAGGATGACGAGCATGCAGATCCACGCGGCTGGTCTTGCGAAGTTGAAGGTCCAACCCCAGCCGAAGCGTTTGGGGACGAGCAGCGCGGGGTCGGCGGGATTGGCATAGAAGACGCCAGCGTGCCAGTGGCTCCAGCTGGTGGAGCTGGTAGAGCGATGCAGGGGCTGAGCACCAGGCAGGCCGGGTGCGGTGCGTATGAGGAGCCAGAGAACCATTGCGACGCTGACCAGAATCATGCCCACGACGATGCTGCCGAGATGCGAGATGGAGAGGTCGTTATGCAGGGGCAGGAGGCTGGCGACGGCGAAGATGAGGGATAGCATCCACGCGAGCGCGGCCAGTGGCGCAAGAGTACGCATGCGGTGACGGGAACCGCTGCCTGAGGCCAGACCCACGAGCACCGTTGCCGCGACCACGAGCAGCACCGCGGCGCTGCCGATCAAGGGTGGAAGGAAGACCGTCGCGGGAGTGCGTTCTCCCCAGCCGTCGGCGATGCCGGAGGCGTTCCAATGTTGGGGGAAGTGCTCGGGGATGGTGGGGTAGTGCGACTCGAGGATGATGGAGGCGGCCATCAGCGGAAGGAAGGCTGTGGCGGCGATGAGCAGCGGAGCGATGGGGCGGTCGGGCGTGGGCAGATCGTCTTTCCTGCCGGGCGGGAGCTCTAGGCCTTCGGTGGCGGCGAGTTCGGCGAGCTTGCCGCGAGCGGTGGCGATGTGGACGTGCTCGCGATGCCAAAGGTAGAAGCAGCCGGTGAGTTCAAGGGGAAGGCCGGTGGCGCTGAGCGCGAGCATGAGCCAGAGGGTGTCGCCGCCAAAGCGGACGCAGGTGTAGATCACCGCGAGGAGGAAGAGGGCCCACAGGATGGAGTCGCGGCGGTAGCGTGCGATGGAGCGGTCGGCCTCTCTGGAGGTCTCGAAGTTCCCGGGGACGCTGACACCGAAGAGCACGCCTGCGTGGGCGTGCCCGAACCAGGGGAGCGCGAGGCCCGCTACGGCGACAGGCCCGGCGACGACGAGGAGGACTTCGTTCTGGGTCATTGCGCGCCCGGTCTGCGAACTTCGCGCTGCTGAATCTGCGAGCTTGCTGCACGTGCCATGCCTCAAGTCTTGTGCAAGGAGGGGCGTCGGACAAGTGCCTGAGGCGACACCACTACACTGGAAGGAGCCCTTATGGCTGAATCCTTCTCCCAGATCGTGAAGCAGCAGGCCGACATCGTCCGCATCGTGGGCGAGTATGTGAAGCTGCGCAAGTCGGGCGCGCAGAACTTCACGGGGCTGTGCCCGTTTCACAAGGAGAAGTCGGGGTCGTTTTCGGTCAACGTGGCGCACCAGTACTACTACTGCTTCGGCTGCCACGAGAAGGGCGACGTCTTCAGCTTCGTGATGAAGATGGACTCGGTGAGCTTTCCGGAGGCAGTGCGTGCGGTGGCGACGAAGATGGGCATCGCGATCCCGGCGCGGACGTTCGATTCGCCCCAGGAGGCTGCGGAGGCGGGAATCCGCAGGCAGCTGATCGATATTCATGAGGCGGCGACGCAGTACTTCCAGCAGAGCCTGAGCTCGCCGGAGGCGGCGCGAGCGCGAGAGTATTTGACGGGCCGCGGGGTGACGCCGGAGACGATCCAGAAGTTCCGCATCGGCTATGCGCCGGAGAGCTTCAACGACATGCGCGAGCGGCTGGGCAAGTTCTTCAAGGACGATGTGCTGCGGCAGAGCGGGCTGTTCTCGTCGAAGGAGCAGGCCGACGGGAGCGCGGGGCCGATGTATGCCAAGTTCCGCAAGCGCATCACGTTTCCCATTACGAACGAACAGGGCAAGACGATTGCGTTCACGGCGCGGGCGCTGGATTCGTCCGATGTGGACCCGAAGGCGGGGCCGAAGTATCTGAACTCGCCGGAGACGCTGCTCTATACGAAGGGCAACGTGCTGTTCAATCTCGACAAGGCGAAGACTGCGATCCGCAAGCTGGAGTTTGCCCTGCTGGTCGAAGGCCAAATGGATTGCATCCGCGTGTTCACCAGCGGGATCGAGAACGTGATTGCGACCAGCGGCACGGCGTTTACCGAAGCGCAGGTGCGGTTGCTGTCGCGTTTCGCGAAGAAGATCGTGCTCAACTTCGACCCTGACGACGCGGGGCAGAACGCTGCCGAGAAGACGCTCACCATGCTCGTCGAAGAGGACTTCGAGGTGCGCGTCGTGACTCTCCCCGGCGGCCTCGACCCGGACCGGTTCATCCTGGAGAATGGGATTGCGGCGTACACGGAGCAGGTGCGTGGAGCGACTCGCTATGCGGACTACCTCATCGAGCGGGCTCGCGCGCAGTTTGGCACGCGTACGGGTGAGGCCAAGCAGAAGGCGCTGAACTTTCTGCTGCCGCACATCAAGCGGCTGCCCAGCGCGATTGCGCGGGCGGAGTTTGCGGAGAACGCGGCGCAGAAGCTGGGCATTGAATCGTCGCTGGTGCGGCAGGAGTTGAAGAACGCCGCGCAGCACCGGCTGGAGAGTGTGAAGGCCGCCGAACCGCGTGCGGTGACGGAGGTCGAACGCATTCTGCTGAAGGCGCTGGTGCTGCCGGACGCGGACTCGGCGCGGGCGCTGGCTGCGGAGAAGCTGGGGGCGTATCCGGAGTGGTACTCGGACCTGGCGTCGGCGCCGGTGCTGGAGGTGCTGGCGAATGCGCCGGTGCCGGATAATCCGCTGGAGGCTGCGCCGGACCAGGCGTCGCGTGCGCTGCTGGCGAGCGCTTTGCTGACGGCGTCGGAGACTGGCGACGAGATTACAGCGGAGCGGGTGCAGCATGCGCTGGAGCGGTTGCACGCGGACTACGTCGATCGCAGGCTGCGGGAGATCCGGCAGCAGATGGCTGAGGCGCAACGTCGTGGGGATGAGGCGGAGCTGATGCGGCTGGCGCAGGAGAAGATGCGGCTGGATCGCGAGCGCAAGCGGTAGAAGCTGAAATGTGCGCTTGGCTTCCGATGGTGTTGATCTTCACTGGAAGGATCCGGTGTCTGCCGGGGGCTGCAATCAAACTCAAGCCCGGGTCCGAAGATCCGGGCCCGGGGCACCCGATGTCCGACGATAGAATCGAGCACATGGCTGTTTGGCTTGCGGCAGGCGTCTCACGTGGCATGATCTCTTTGCGAAGCGCGCAGGTTGCGTCGTGCCGGGGTGGCCTGCGGAGTGCCCTGCATGGATGAGCACGTACGCAAGCGGCTGCTCGTCGGCTTCCTGACCAACATCGTCTCCAAGGCTTCGGGCACGTTGATCCAACTGGTGCAGGTTCCGGTGATGTTTCATTACTGGGGCCAGACGATGTTTGGCGTATGGGCGATCCTGACGGGCCTGCCTGCATATCTCAGCTTCTCGAACACGGGTTTTGGCACCGTTGCCGGCAACGAGATGACGATGCGCATGGCCCGTGGCGAGCAGGACGAGGCGCTGGGTGTTTTTCAGAGCTGCTGGTGGCTGATCTCGCTGATGATGGGATGCATTGGCGTGGTGTTCTGCGTGGCGATCTGGCTGCTGCCGATGGCGCACCTGCTGAACCTGGATGGCATCAGCGAGCACGATACGAGCTGGGCTCTGTTCTGGCTGGGGCTCTCGATGCTGTTCAACCAGCTGGAGACGCTGCTGCAGGCCAGCTATCGCTGCATCGCTCGGTATAGCTACGGCAATTTTCTGAAGAGCATGTTCACGATCATCGCGTTTGCGATCCAGATTGCGCCGATCGTGATGGGCTATGGGCCGCGCACGGTGGCGATGGTCTTCGCGCTGGCGAACATCTCGATCACGCTGATCCTGTGCGTGTTGGTGAAGCGCGATATTCCGTGGATCAGCTATGGCTGGAACCACGCGTCGTTTGCGGAGATCAAGCGGTTGACGCGGCCTTCGATTGCGTTCATGGGATTTCCGCTGGGGCAGTCGCTGAATCTGCAGGGGTCGCAGATGGCGGTGAACTATGCGCTGGGGCCGGGTGCTGTAGCGGTGTTCTCGACGGGGCGCACGGTGTCGCGGCTGGCGCTGCAGGCCGTGGAGATGGTGAAGAACACGGTGTGGCCGGAGCTTTCGATTGCGTTTGGCTCGGGCAACTGGGAGCTGGTGCGGACGCTGCATCGGCGCGCATGCCAGATTGCTCTGTTCTTCTCGCTGGCGGTGATGGTTGTTGTTGCCGCGCTGGGACCGCCGTTCCTGCATCACTGGACGATGGGGAAGGTTCCCGCCGACATGAAGCTGATCGGCCTGTTGCTGCTGGTGGTGGTGCTGTACTCGCTGTGGTCCACGAGCGCGACGCTGGTCTCCGCGATCAATATGCATGAGCGGCTGGCGACGGTGTACACGGTCGCCACGGGGTGCACGGTGCTGGTGACCTATGCTTGTGCGCGGCACTTTGGGCTGTATGGCGCGGCGGCTTCGCTGATGCTGGCTGAGCTGGTGATGGATGTGTATGTGCTGCCGGCGTCGCTGAAGATCTCGCATGACACGTGGCCGGGTTTCCTGCGCGCGGTGCTGCACTGGCCGGAGAGCCTACGTCCGGCGGCGCTGCTGCGACGGCTGCGTGGCGCAGGCGCGGCTGCGGAGTAACCTGGCGTAACGAATCCGGCGTGGGACTCGTCTGTAGAGAGACCGCCGCAGCAGAGATACTGCTGCCGCGTTGTGGTGTGGGGCAACTTGCGTCGCATAATAGTTGGTGAAACCCGGAGTGCTCTTCCTGATGATGCAGAACGCCCCCCTTTGTCTTATGGCTCGCAGCTTTGTGCGTGGCAGTCTCGTCCGCCGCTTTCTTCTTCCCGCGGTATGCATGGTTGCCGTACTTCCAACTGCTGCGGTCAGCGCGCAGGCGCAGCGCGTGTATACGGCCAGCGACTACAAGCAGGCTGAGCGCTGGATGAGTTACAACACGCGTCCGCTGGTCTCGCACACGGTGAGCAACGTGACGTTTCTTGCGGATGGGCGCGTGTTTTATCGCGACTCGCAGGCGGCGGGTGCGATGTACATGCTGGCTGATCCGAAGAAGGGAACGAAGGCTCCGGCGTTCGATCGCGATGCGCTGGCCACTGCGTTGACGGCTGTGACGCGATACCCCATCACGGGCGCGACGCTGAATGTGAGCACCTACGAACCGACGGCCGATGGCTTTCGCGTGACGACGGGTGAAGGAACCTTCAGCTGCGACCGTTCTGCGACAACGTGCAGCAGGGTGGCGGTGCCTGCGCCATACGTTCGCGGACAGGAGCCGCAGGCCCAGGCGAAGACGCCGCCTGCGGGCGCGCCTCCGGCGGGACGGCGTCGCCGGGGTGGTGGAGAATCGGTGAATGTGTCTCCGGACGGCCATTTTGCGGCGTTTCTTCGGGAGAACAACCTGTGGGTGCGTGACCTCGGTACGGGTGAGGAGCATGCGCTCACGACGGATGGCATCGAGGACTATGGCTACGCGACGGACAACGCGGGCTGGACGCATTCGGACCAGGCGATTGTGACGTGGTCGGAGGACTCGAAGAAGATTGCGACGTTCCGCCAGGACCAGCGCAAGACAGGCTTCATGTATCTGGTGCCGGTGACGAACCGTCATCCGAAGCTGCAGGCGTGGCGCTATCCGCTGGTGGGCGATACGGATGTGACGATGATCGAGCCGGTGGTGATCGATGTGGCGTCGGGCGCGATGACGAAGCTGAAGATCGAGCCCATGCAGCATCGCAGCATGGAGTGCGACGACATCAGTTGCGACGGCGATGGCAAGTGGAGCGACGTGGATTTCTCGCCGGATGACACGAAGCTGGCGTTTGTCTCGACGTCGCGCGACCACAAGGACGAGTGGGTGAAGGTTGCGGACACGACCTCGGGCGAGGTGCGCGATGTGTATCACGAGCATGTCGACACGTATTACGGCAACGAGGCCAAGACGGACTGGAAGGTGCTGTGGGATTCCAACGAGTTCGTGTGGGCTTCGGAGCGTAAGGACTGGGCGCAGTACTATCTTTACGATCTGAGCAACGGCAAGCTGAAGGGCGAGATCACGCACGGTGAAGGGCCGGTGGCGGAGATCGTGGGCTTCAACCGCAAGCTGCGCACGTTGTACTTCACGGCGTATGGCAAGGCGAAGACGGAGAACCCGTACTATCGCAAGCTGTACAGCGTGAAGCTCGATGGCAAGGACCAGACGCTGCTGACGCCGGAGGATCTGGATCACGCGATCACGGCGACGGCGGATGGAAGCTACTTCGTCGATGTGTACTCTTCGCTGGATCATCCGCAGACGACGGTGCTGCGTGACGCGAGTGGCAAGGTGGTGCTGGAGCTGGCGAAGCAGGACATCTCAGCATTGATAGCGGCGGGATGGAAGCCGCCGATGCCGATCAAGATGAAGGCTCAGGACGGCAAGACGGACATCTACGGCTATGCGTGGCGGCCGACGAACTTCGATCCCGCGAAGAAGTACCCGGTGGTGGATGTGATCTATCCGGGGCCGCAGGGCGGGTCGGTGATGGTGCACGGCGCCCTGGGATTTTCGGCTTCGCTGGGCGATGACCAGGCGCTGGCGGACCTTGGCTTCGTGGTGGTTTCGATCGAGGGCATGGGCAATCCGTTCCGCTCGAAGAGCTTCCACGACTATCACGCGTCGAAGCCGGAAGACATAGGCGAAGACACGGTGCCGGACCAGGTGGCTGGGCTGAAGGAGCTTGCACAGCAGTATCCGTGGATCGATCTCGATCACGTGGGAATCTGGGGCCACTCGGGTGGCGGCAATGCGACGGCATCGGCGCTGTTCCACTTCCCGGACTTCTTCAAGGTGGGCTGGTCGGAGAGCGGCAACCACGACAACCGCGACTATGAAGACGACTGGGATGAGCGCTGGGCCGGGCTCGAAGTCATTGGACCTGACGGCAAGAGCAACTACGATGCGCAGGCCAACCAGAACTATGCAGCGAACCTGAAGGGCAAGCTGATGCTGGTGCATGGTTCGATGGACGACAACGTTCCCCCGAACAATACGCTGATGCTGGTCGATGCGCTGATGAAGGCGAACAAGAACTTCGACCTGCTGATTGTGCCGAACGTGCCGCATGGCTACCAGGCGATGGGGCCGTACATCATGCGGCGGCGCTGGGACTACTTCGTGCAGAATCTTGCTGGCGGCACACCGCCAACGGACTTCACGATGACGCCCTCGGCACAGGCGGCGCGGGCTGCGTTTGGGCCTGAGGTGGAAGGGGACCAACCGTAAGGGCGTTATGCTTCGCCGGATTCGTCGAGCATGCCGTAGATCTGGAGGCCTCGCTGCATGTTTGTGGCGAGGCCTTCGGCTTTAAGGATTGCGAGCTCTGCAGCGGGTAGCGGGAGAACATCCTTGGCTGTCGCGCGGAAGAGTGCGATCCAGCGGGCGAAGTGCTGCGGCTGCAGCTGCAGCTGAAAGTGCGCGAGCATGAGGTGGCCCTTGTAGCGTCCGCTGGCGAGCAGCACGCTGGACCAGAAGTCGCGCAGCAGCGAAAGGTGCGCGTCCCAGCTGTGGATGCGGCTGGCGAAGATGGGCGCCAGGAGCGGGTCTTCCATCACGCGGGCGTAGAAGGTCTCGACGAGCAGGGTGATCTCGTCTTCGGTGATGATGGCTGGCTTCGCGGCGAGGTCGCTCATGTCAGGCCTACGCTATCACTGGCCGGGTCCTGCGTCTGTGATGTGGAACTCTCGAACATGGCGCGGACCTGTGCGGGCGTGTGGCCCTGTTCGCGGAGTGTGCGCAGGGCGAGGGCATCGTGACGCTTGGCGAGACGCACGCCGAGGTCGTCGCGCATCAGGTCGGTGTGGAAGTAAGCGGGCGTGGGAAGTCCGAGCGCGCGCTGGAGAAGGATCTGGCGCGCGGTGGACTTGAGCAGGTCGCGGCCGCGGACGACTTCGGTGATGCGCATGGCTGCATCGTCGACGACACAAGCGAGTTGATAGCTGGGCAGGCCGTGATCGCGAGGATCGTTTGTGAGCTTCCTGCGCCAGACGAGGAAGTCACCGAAGTCAGCTTCGCGTGTGCAGCCTGCGACGAAGGACTGCGGGCCGGCGTGGCCATCGAGGAAGTTGATGGCTTCGCCGTCGGGGACGCGGAGGCGGTAGTTGGTGGCGGGATTGAAGGCCGGCCGTTGAGCCGGCAAAGCGGGTCCTTCGCTGCGCTCAGGATGACAAGAGCCGTTCCATGGAGAAGCTACGTGCGGACGGCAGCGGCCGTTGTAGACGGGCTCGTCGTCGGGGTCGGGCTGCAGATCATTGGGCGCGGTGGTGCTGTCTTCGTGCGGTGCGGCCATGGCCTGGGCGAGGTCTTTGCGGCTGCAGGTGCAGGGGTATGCGTGGCCGCTGCGCACGAGCTGCATCATGGCGTCGCGATAGAGCTCGAGACGATCACTCTGACGCTGCTCGTCTTCCCATGTGATCCCTAGCCAGCGAAGATCTTCCTTCATGGCGTGGGAGTATTCGGGCTTGGCTCGCTGGAAGTCGAGGTCTTCATCGCGCAGCAGGAGTGTGCCGCCGGCTGCACGGGCTCGCTCGCAGGCGATCCAGAAGGTGCGTGCGTGGCCCAGGTGCAGCAGGCCAGTGGGAGATGGAGCCAGGCGACCTTTGTACATAGAGCAGTGAGCCGTGAAGGTTGAGTAGAAAGTAACGGGTCGTGGGCAACGGGTCGCGGGTTACTGCGACCGCGATGGTGCGACATGGCGCAGTGGGGTGTGACAGATCGTCGAGGAGGCGCGGGTGGCGAAGAATCACAGCGTACTGCTGCGCGTGTTGTCGAAGGGGATAGCGAGCAGGCGTCGAACCAGGCCGGAGAGGCGGCGCAGATCGTTGGAGAGATCGCGGCCGAGGGCCCTGGAGTCGACATCAGCGCCTTCCTCGAGCAGGAACGCGGTGTTGGTCATGCTCTGGAGCGGGTTGTTGATCTCGTGCGCGAGGGCGTGGGCCATGCGAGCGGCGGAGGCGGTGCGTTCCTGCATGATCATCAAGGCGTGCTGCCGCTGGTGTTTGAATCCCATGGCGGCAAAGTCGGCGAGCATGGTCATCAGGCGGACGTCGTTCTTGTCGAAGGCGTCGGCCCGGGTGTGGGCCATGATGAAGATCGTGCCGCGGGTTTCATCCACGCTCCACGGAAGCAGGATGCCGTCTGTCACGAGCGGCGCTTCGACCCCGAGGATGTCGAAGAACCTCTTGTCCACGGTGAAGTGCTGTGCGGTGCCGCGCTGCAGGCAAAGACCGCAGGCGCTGGGGTACTTCGGCAGTATGGCGTCGAGAAATCCCGAGTAGTTTCCGGCAGTTGCGACCCAATGGTAGAACTGCTCGTCGGTCCCACCGACGCGCTCGATGCTGATGCCTGCACTGTCGGCGCCGCAGAGATCCACCGCAGCGCGGACGAGCTCCTGGAGGATATCATCGGGGCGCTGCAGCATGGCGCGGGAGAGCCGCTGCAGTCCGTCAAGCTCCATGGTGATGTCGCGTGGGTGCAACTCTCTGGCGGCGAATGCCTCATCGCAGCGCAGATCCAACACTTCGAGCCCGGTGTCTTCCATCATGGGAGTCATGGAGTCCTCAATTATCCGGGGATTATCTGCCGAAGTCCATGGGAAACCCTGTGGCGACCGCGCCGGGCGGGTGCGGGAGGACGAGCTCAGCGCTCCGGGCGCAGCTCGTAGAAGGGATGCAGGACACCATCGGCGCCCCACGGCTCTTCGTGGCTGAAACGGAAGCCGAGGCGCTCGATGAGCTGTTGCGAGTTGGTATGTCCCGGGCCGTGGCCGGCGATGAGAGCTTCGGCGTGGAGCGTGTCGAAGGCATAAGCGATCGCGCCGCGTGCGGCTTCTTCGCCGAGACGCAGGCTCCAGTGCCGGGGATGCACGTGCACGCCGACCTCGAGGACGTTGGTGCTGTCATGGTAGGGACGAAGTCCGCAGACACCGGCGAAGCTGCCGTCGGCAAGGAGTTCTATGGGCCAGTAGCAGAAGCCGAAGCGCTGCTGGCGGCTCATTTCGAGCTCGAAGCGGGCGAGGGACTGGGTGGCATTCATGGGGCCACCCATGAAGCGCATGACGCCGGGATCGCTCCAGAGCTCGCGGGCGAGAGGAAGGTCCTCGAGGGACCAGTGCCGGAAGCCCAGCCGCAGCGTAGTGAGGAAGTAGGTTGCCGGCATACCGTCCTGTGGGTTGGGCGGGAGCTTGAAGCGGTGAAGGTCACGGTGACGAAGCGCGGCGTGACTGGCGAGCGTGTCTGTGCGAGTACTACTGACTGAACTTTTCGGGATGCAGCACGCGAGCGAGCACGCCGTGGGCGTGGCCCAGGGCAGCTTCGGCTTCGCGGCGTGGAAGGTTCAACCGTCCCATCACGATGGCTGTTTTTACGTCGCTTCCGCTTTCAGGAAGCAGCTCGGCGGCCTTTTCGAGTGAGACCTCGGCGGCTTCGGCGATGATGCGATGCGCGCGGGCGACCAGCTTGGCGTTGGTCGGGCGCACGTTCACCATCAGGTTGCCGTAGGTGGCCCCGGTGCGCACCATGACCCCGGTGGAGAGCATGTTGAGCACGAGCTTGGTGGCGGTGCCGGCCTTGAGGCGCGTGGAGCCGGTGACGACCTCCGGGCCGACGAAGGGCGTGATGGCGAGGTCGGTCTGCATGGCGAGTTCGGAGTGCGGCACGCAGCTGAGGCCGATGGTCAGGCAGCCCATCATCTTCGCGTAGTTGATCGCGCCCAGGACGTAGGGCGTGCGGCCGCTGGCGGCGATGCCCACGACGACGTCAGGGCGGCCCTCCCGCGCGAAGCCGGCGCGACCGAGGTCGCGTGCGCCTTCTTCCGGAGAGTCTTCGGAGTGCTCGCTGGACAGCCGCAGCGCGCCGTCGCCACCGGCGATGAGGCCCTGAACGAGGTCTGCGGAGACGTTGAAGGTGGGCGGGCACTCACTGGCGTCCAGCACGCCGAGGCGTCCGCTGGTTCCTGCGCCGATGTAGAAGAGGCGGCCTCCGCGCTCGAAGCGCGACGCGACCTCGTCGACGGCTTTGGCGATGAAGGGAAGCTCGTTGCGCACAGCATGCGCGACTTTGGCGTCCTCATCGTTGATCAGCTCCAGCATCTGGAGGGTCGGGAGCTCATCGAGATGATTGGTCGCGGGGTTGCGCGACTCGGTCACCAGCTTGGCGAGATCGACATTTGCGGGAGCGGCCATAACTCAACCATCATATCGGCCCACCGATGCTGAAGGTGAGGGTGGCTGCGGAAATAGCCCTGCTGCGTGGATCTGCGCGCTTCCGGTTCTGGCACCAGGGCGTGTGCGCGCTGTGCGAAACGGGAGTAACAGCGGGCTTCAGCCCGCGGTAGGATTCAGCCAAACCAGTTGAGGCTTCAGCCTCGGGCAGTCCTCATGCATAGAGCACCACAGGTACTGCGTACCTACTTCACAACGTTTTCAACGGCGGCCAGGCGCAGGATCTTCGCTGTTCCTGCCCAAGCAGCGCTGTTTGTCGAGACGCTGATGCACTACCGCGTGCAAGGCCGATTTGCGCTGCACGCCTTTGTGGTGATGCCGGACCATGTACATCTGCTTCTGACTCCGGCACCGGAGGTCTCATTTGAGAAGGCTCTACAGTTCATCCGGGGTGGTTTTTCCTTCAGGCTGCACAGCCGCGAAGAGGTCTGGGAGCGGGGGCATTTCGACAAGCGGGTCCCGGACCTTGCAGCCTATGAGACGACCTTGGCCTATATCCACCAGAATCCCGTGAAGGGCGGATTGGTCGCGAGCGCGTCGGGGTATGCGTATTCCTCGGCCAGCCGGATGGGTGAGATGGACGCGATGCCCGATTGGCTTTCCGTGGGCCGGGGCTAAAGCCCCGAATCCTTGTATTTGTTTTCCGCGGGCTGAAGCCCGCTGCTACTCCCGCTTCGCGTCGTTGGTGTGCTCGATATCTTCGGCAAAGACAAAGGCCAACCCTTGCGGGCTGGCCTGTGTGATCTGTGTGCAACGAGCGGTCAATCAAGACAAACCGATCGATTGGTGCTGCGTCGCGTCTTAGTGAGCAGCGACGGCAACGGCCTCGGTTTCGGCCACGTTGTTCTTCTTCTTCCAGTCGCCGATGGCGGCGCGGATCGCGTCTTCTGCCAGCACCGAGCAGTGGATCTTCACCGGGGGAAGCGCGAGCTCCTTCACGATGTCGGTGTTGGAGATCTGCAGAGCCTCGGAGACGGTCTTGCCCTTCACCCATTCGGTGGCGAGCGATGAGCTCGCGATGGCAGAGCCGCAGCCGAAGGTCTTGAACTTCGCGTCTTCGATGACCTGGGTCTCAGGGTTCACCTTGATCTGGAGGCGCATGACGTCGCCGCACTCGGGTGCGCCGACCAGGCCGGTACCAACCTCAGACGAGCTCTTATCGAGCGTGCCGACGTTGCGCGGATTTTCGTAGTGATCGACAACCTTGTCGCTGTAAGCCATGGATGTGTTCCTCGCTGGGTTTGATGATAACTCGGACTGTTTCGGTGCGCAAATATATTGCGGCCCGTCTGTGACGCGGATCACAGGATTTCACCGGTGTTGGTGGACCGCAACAGGTCATTTCCGGTTCGTTCCGAATAGGGCCGGAGACGCGAATGTCTCCGGAAGTCCACAGGGCGACGAGCCGCGATGGAGGCGGAATGCCTATCTCTCGGAAAGCAGGCGTGTTATTCGCGCTGCAAGAGCCGTTAATCGCACCCGCTATACTCGACGCCATGAGCGACAACCCCTCCAACCTCACCGAACCGATTCCGCCGGATCTTAATGGTGGTATCGATCCGTCCGAGCAGCCAAATCCGATGCTGGGCGAGCCGGAGACGGTGGAGGCGGTCGGCGCTGAGGGAGTCGGGACCGGGATGCCGGGGATTGAAGCGCCCCAGGGCCGCCGCGCTGCTGCGACCTTCATCTTCCTCACCGTGGCGCTGGACATGCTCGCCATGGGGATGATTTTGCCGGTGCTGCCCAAGCTGATCGAGGGATTCGTCAACGGAAACGACGCGAAGACGGCGACGTGGCTGGGCATCTTCGGCACGCTCTTTGCGGGAATGCAGTTCTTCTTTTCGCCGGTGCTGGGTTCGCTTTCGGACCGGTATGGACGCCGGCCCATCGTGCTGCTATCGAACTTCGGCCTGGGCTGCGACTACATCGTGATGGCGCTGGCGCCCACGCTTCCGTGGTTGTTCCTGGGGCGGGTGATCTCGGGTCTCACAGCTTCGAGTGTGCCTACGGCGATGGCCTACATGGCGGATGTGACTCCGCCGGAGAAGCGCGCCGGCGCCTTTGGGATGCTGAACGCGGCGTTTGGTGTGGGTTTTGTGCTCGGGCCTGCGCTGGGTGGCGTGCTGGGCAACGTCAACCCGCGGCTTCCGTTCTGGATCGCTGCGGTGCTCTCGCTGCTGAACGGCATGTACGGGCTGTTCGTGCTGCCGGAGTCGCTGAAGGCCGAGCACCGCTCGCGCTTCTCGTGGAAGCGGGCCAACCCGATTGGCTCGCTGCAGCTCTTCCGCAGCGTCAAGGGCGTGCTTCCGCTGGCGTTCCTGCTGCTGCTGGGCTACATCGCGCAGCAGTCGCTGATGAGCGCCTACATGATCTACGTCTATTCGCGCTATCACTGGACGGCGCAGACCGGCGGCCTGTCGCTGGCGGTGGTGGGCATCGTCACGGGGATCTACGGCGCGATGCTGGTGAAGCCTGCGGTGAAGTGGATCGGCGAGCGGCGGTCGATCCTGCTGGGGTATGTGGGTGGGGCGATCGGGTACTGGATGTTCGGCTTCTCGAAGACGGGCCTGCTGGTCTGGCTGGGGATTCCGCTGCTGAACCTGATGAGCATCGCGTGGCCGGCGGCGCAGTCGATCATGTCGAAGGTGATTCCGCCGAACCAGCAGGGGGCTTTGCAGGGAGCGACGAATTCGCTGCGCGGTATCGCGGGGCTGATTGGGCCATCGCTGTTCACGCGGGTGTTCGCGGATTCGCTCGGGGTGCATCCGGTGTTCCCCACGGAGGGCGCGCCGTTTTACCTCGCGGGGCTGATGCTGGTGGCGGGGCTGGTGCTGCTGTTTATGAGTTCGATTGGGCGACCGGTGGAGGTCCCGGCGGCTTAGCTGTTGTCGTCTAGAATCCGCTGGCTCTCTTCAGACCGAGGTAGGTAGATGCAACCGGCTTTGCTGCAGACTGCGCTGGAATGCGAGTCTGCTCCGTGCCGTTCAGCCAGCGCACGTACATCTGCTCAAAGGCATCTTCCAGGGAGTGCGTGAGCGAGACGGAGTCGCACAGCTGGCTGGCGGCCATCTGCTCGCGGAGGTCGCTGCGCATGGCCGTGCGGGAGGCGTTGTCGTCGGTGCAGGTGCGGGCGATGGCGGCGACGATTCCGGCGAACTCCGCGGCGTCGCGGGCGATCCATTCGGGGTGGCCCAGCGCGTTGAGCGCTGCACCGGTGATGCGAGCGCCTTCGGTCTGGCCTTCGACCGTGACGGTGGGAACGCCCATCCAGAGCGCGTCGAAGCTGGTGGTGCCGCCGTTGAAGGGCACGGTGTCGAGCGCGATGTCGAGCTGGTGATACATGCGCATGTGGCGCGCGTGGCCGGGCTCGTAGGAGAGGAACTCGACGCGCTCGGGAGCGATGCCATGGACGGCGAGGCCGGTGCGGATGCGGTTGTGCGACTCGGTCTCGGCGTTGCCTCGGTCTTCCAGCAGCAGGACGGAGTTGGGCACCGCCTTCAGGGCGCCGGCCCAGAGGGCGAGCGTGGCCTCGCGGATCTTGGCGAACTTGGCGAAGGCCCCCATGCGGATCTTGCCTTCGGGATGTGGCTGCCAGCCGAGGTCGAGGTCGCGGTCGCCGCGATAGCAGACGCCGATGCGTGGCAGACGCCAGAAGCGCTCGGAGAAGTGAGCTTCGATGGAAGCGGGCGGGTCCTGGTCGGCGATGAAGTAGTCCATCTCGGTCAGGCCCGTCGTGGACCAGTAGCCGATGTAGGTGGCCTGCACCGGGGCGGCACGGCGGGCGAAGATGCCGAGGCGGTTGTTCAGCGTGTGGCCGGAGGTGTCAATGAGGACGTCGATGTGCTCGCGGCGGATGCGCTCGACGGCGGCGGCGTCGCTGAGGGTCGTGAGCGGCACAAAGCCATCGGCCAGCTCGCGGATGCGGGCGGCGCGCTCGCAGTAGCGGCCGGTGACGGGGAAGAGCGTGAGGTGGAAGCGGGAGCGGTCGAGGGTGGCGAGAATGGGCTCCAGGAACTCGGCGACGGCGTGGGTTCCGAGCTCGGCGGAGACGATGCCGACGCGGAGGCGGCGACGGGCGACACCGGCGCCCAGGGGCTCGGCGGGGAAGGCTCCGCCCCAGGGGCAGGAGGCTGCGCGGGCTGCGTTGCGCTCTTCGGCGGTGAGGAGGAAGCTTTCGAACTGGCGAGCCAGGGCAAGCTCACTTTCCGCGGGGATATCCCGGGTAAAGGCGTGCAGGTACAAAAGGTTGGAGAAGGCGACGGGGTTACGCGGATCCACAGCGAGGGCAGCTTCATAGGCGCGTGAGGCGATGTTGGGTTCGCCCTGGTCGCGCAGGGTCTCGCCGAGGTTGTTGTAGCCGCGCGGATCGCGGGGATTGAGGGCGATCACGCGGCGGTAGCACTGCGCGGCCTCCTGCAGCATGCCTTCCTGCTTGAAGGCGTTGCCGAAGTTTAGGGAAGCTTCGAGGTTGTTGGGATCGAGCTCGAGGGCGTGGCGGCTGGCCTCGCCCGCAGCGGCGTGTTTGCCAATGGCGTTGAGGGCGGCGCCGAGGTTGACCCAGCCGTCGGTGAGCTTCGGATCGAGCTCGACGGCCTTGATGAGGCTCGAGGCGGCTTCGCTGTTGCGGCCGAGCGCGAGGAGCGCCTGGCCGAGGTTGCTGTGCGCACTGGCCAGCTTCGGGTTCAGCTCAAGGGCCTTGAGATAACAGACGCGGGCGCGTTCGGCGTCGCCGAGATAGTAGAGCGCAACCCCAAGATTCGACACGGCGTCCGCGGAGCGGGGGTCGATCTCGATGGCTGCGGCGAGGCTGGCCGCGCCTTCCCGCCAGCGCGCCGCGCGGAGGTGGGTAACGCCCTCGTTCATGCGTGCGTGAAAGCGGGCCTGCTGGCCGGCATCCGCCTGAGCGGCCGCGCGGGCGATGCCGTTGGGAGCAGCGGGAGCCTTCGCTCCGCGACGCTGCTGCGAACGGTCGGTGAAGAACATTTGTTTGGGAAGCGCTGCTTCCGTCGTCGATCGCTGCTTGTCTTGAAAGCCCATGAATCCGTTTCCCTGCCCAGTGTCGTATCCCACCTATCGGCCATACTCTGTCCGAGGTTGAGGCGGGGCAAAATCGGACACTCCCCCGAAGGTCGCAGGAGGCTGTCCGATTGGGCTAGCGGGTCATTCTGGAATCGGGGCCAGGAGCCTGACCCGGGGACGCAGGCTTTGCCGGAGACGGCGTGGGGTCCGAAGGCGTCGTGGGATGGCCGCCTGCGGGGCCGGGGTCGCCGCTGCCGTCGGCGTAGGTGGGGAAAGGGATGGGCTCGGTGCTGGTGGGCATGGGCCGCAGGGTATCGAGGTCCTTCAGCACCTGGGCCCAGAGCTCCGGCTTCTTCTTCGTCGCGAAGGGAAGGTCGAGATTCGCGTAGTAGGCGAGGATGTCGTCCTTGATTCCGGGCGGCACGGGCGCTGCGGGCGTCAGCGTAAGCCGATGCAGCAGCGTGGCATAGGTGTCATCGGTCAGCCGGTATCCGGAGGGGCGGACGGGGCTGCCGGTGTCGAGGTCGCGATTGAGCAGGGGATGCCGGGGGTCGTTGGAGTCGCGGGGGATCGTCTGCTCGGCGCCGGGCTGGGCGGGAAGCGGATCGGAGGCGGGCGGGTCGGAGTGGGTGTCGCTGGCGGCGGCGAGTGTCGCCGTCGACCGTGTCGCCGGGGGCGGGGTAAAACGGCGCAGCTCGCCGTTGAGGAGATCGGTGGAGAGCAGCACGGAGTGGACGTAGCGGGCTTCGGTCTCCTGCGTGGGCCCCTTTACGGCAGCCAGGCTCAGCTGGTCGACCTTGGGCAGGATGTAGAGGAAGCCCGCGAGGGTGTAGGTGCCAATGCCTGCCTTGCGGCGGTACTGGTCCCAATCGTTCTTCTGCGCGACGGCGGTGGTTTCGCGGATGAGCCGCTGTACGTCGGGGCTGTCGAGCTCCGTGGGCTCGTGCTTGCGGTGGAGGATGGTGACCGCGTAGGCGATGCGCGGGATGAAGCCGTGTACGGCCCAGCGGTAGGTGCCCACGTTTATGCGATGGTGGCGGGTGTCGGTGAAGTCTTCGCGCAGGCCGTAGGTCTGGTAGAAGGCCAGCGAGAGCTGCCGGACGGGGACCTCGAGGCCAACGTGGCGCAGGTAATGCACCGGGGCTAGACGGTGCTGCGCGATCTCGTCGATGTCGAAGGCGAACTCGGTCTGTACGTGCTGATGGGCGCCTTCGGCGTAGTTCACGCTCTTGCCATACTTCTTGGCGAGCTTGGGAAACTCGACCGGAACGGCGACGTTGGTGGCGGTGGCATGGCCGACGGAGTCGCCGATGTAGTGCGAGAGCGCGCCGACGGCGAAGGCGAGCTCGTCGGCGTTGCCGGCGTTGCGGAAGAGGTTGATGACGAAGTCACCTGAGCGGACGTAATGGGTGAGGTCGGAGAAGAAGGCATCGCCGAAGGGGTAATACCCTATGTCCTGGATGACGCAGCCACCGTAAGCGTAGGCGCGGGCGTGCTCCAGTTCAGCGGGCGTGATCGTCGGGTAACGGCTCCTGATCAGGGGGACGATGGATGAGTCCCAGGTGAGGTCGATGAGCTGCTCGTGGGTGAGCAACGAGTAGGCTCCTGCCGGGTGAGCAGGAAAGAACGCCAGAGTCACGAAGAGGAGGAGGAACGAACGCCAGCGCGCTTGCATAGACCTGATAGACCTGCAGGTGAGAGCTTCATGGGCGTGCGTGAGTTGTACCTGGCGGCACTTTATGAATGACGCGTCATGTCGAGATCACCATCCGCGAAAGCTTTATCTATGCCCTAACGAGATGGGATGACCACCGACCGCGACGTAGAAGACATAGAGCAGCACGAGGATCACGAGCCACAGCGCGACCTGCGCGGGAATGCTCTTCTTCTTGGCAATCTTTTCGTCGACCTTGGTGTAGGGGGCGTTGTGCGGCATCGTGTGAGGCTCCTGAAGCTCAGGAGTTCTGTGATGCGCTGGTGCGCCGGGGGGATGGTACGCGGCTGGAAATGAGCGCGTTAGCCTTTGAGGCCGCGCGGCGTCAGCCCTTGAAGTCCCGATAGTGAATCAGCTCGCTGATGCCGATCCAGACATCGACGAGGCCGATGCCGGAGATGAGTCCGCGCATCCAGCCCTGGATCGCGATGGCGTCGATGGCCGGGTGGGCCATGAGCCAGCCGTTCTGGTCCCAGTAGCGCGGGGACCAGGGCAGCACCGCGAGGATGCCGCCGATGTAGAAGCAGAACAGCACAAAGACCACGAGGCTCATCCGCTGCAACCACACAGGCGCAGGGGCCACGGGTTCCTTTGGGGCCCGGCCGGGGGAACTCATCGGCGATGCGGTCTGGGATGCGCTGGAGGACTGCAAAGACATCCTATCCACGTTAGCAGGTTCAGGATTGGGGAGGGACACCCGAAGGTGTTGGCGGGCTTTGGGAGGGACGAAGCTCTGGGCGAAACGGAAGCCGCACATCGCAAAAGAGTTTGAGCATCGCTGACCAAACGCAGCGATGCCCTTCGCCCTGCCTTACGAGCTACCTTGCGGGTCTGGCTGGAGGGTAGGAGGATGCAGCGGGGGCGGGTTGCTGCTTCATCTCTCCGGCGATGTCCGCAGCGGAAGCGTCGGCGCGGCCGTGATGGGCGAGGCCGAAGTGCATATCCTTCTTCTCGCCGGAGATCTCGATGGGCAGCTCCATGCCGGCGCCATCCTTGGCGAGGAAGTGATCGACGGGCTTCAGCAGCAGCGACTTCCAGCCGGTGACCATCTGCGAGGGCTTGGCGTCGGTCTTGACGTGGCCGCGGAAGTCGTAGCGGTCGTGGTCCATGAGGTAGGCGCCCACGAGCTGGATGTCGGCGCCGGGCACCTGGTAGTGCACGGAGCTGAACAGCGCCTGGCTGTGGGCAAGGTTGAAGGTGGTGGCAAGCTGCGAGTTGACCTCGGCCTTGCGGTCGGAGCCGGCGTCCCTGGACTCCTCGGGACGGCCCTGCGCGCGCATGCTGAGGCCATCGATCTTGTCCTGCACCTTGGGATTGCCGAAGGTGATGCTGCGGGCGGAAAGAGTTCCGGACAGCTCAATCTTGGTAGCCACCCGGACGTGTCCGGGAGGGATGTGCAACTTCGCCCTGAGCGTGACGGGGGCACGCATGACGGGAGGCTCGCTCTTCATGCCGAGCTCGAGGAGGTCTTCCATGCGGCCGCTGGGCACGGTGACGTCGAGCGCGATGTCGTGGCCGAGGTGGTCGACCTTGGCGACCATGCCTTTGGCGAGAATGTGGGTGTTGCGCAGCCAGGCGTCCACCGGGTCGAGCTGCGTATCACCGCTGGTCGCGTCCACAAAGGCGTGGAACTTGGTCCTGAGCGGCAGCGGGTGGTTGGAGATGTCGAGCGAGAAGTCGGGTGTGTCGGTGGCGCCATCGACGGTGAGCTTTTCGAGCACGCCAGCGAAGTGGCCGTCGGAGGACATCATGCCGCCGATGCCCTTGATGGTGTTGAGGTCGGCGTGGCGGAACTGGTAGTCGCCGTCGAGGGGTGTCTCGCGGGGAGCATCGACGTTCCATGGACCGAAGTGGCCCGCGGCGTGGATGTCGCCTCTGGGCTTGGGATTGGTGAGCTGCGCGTCGTAGTGCATCCCGGCCTGCTGATCGACGTTGGTCAGGGTCAGCGACTGGATGTCGAAGACCATCGGGTCTTTGTTGGGGTTCGAGGTCTCGAGGATGAGCTTGACGTTGCGGCAGTCGATCTCTTCGGCGGTGAAGGCGAGCTTGACGCGCGACTTCGGCTCGAGCTGGCCACTGGAGTTGCCGCCGCTGGAGTTGCGGCCGTCGGAGTTGCGGAAGAGCTGTCCGCGCTCCGAGCCCGGGGGAAGATCGAGCACCATGCCATCGACCTGGATGCGGCCGATCTGCGTTGGCTCGTGCAGCAGGCCTTTGAAGGTGGTGCGGAAGCTGAAGTGATCGACCTTGATGAAGGCGCGTGGCGTGGATGATTGCGGTGCGGCGTTGGCGTCGCTCTCCGGGCCGGGAATGGTGTGTGCGGGAGAGCCGAAGGGCAGGCGCAGACCGGTGCCCTCGACCTCAATGCCTTTGAAGAGCGAGATGTCGAGCTGATCGAGTTCGACGGGGGTATGGAAGCGGGCGGAGAGGGTGTCGACGACGCGCTTGCGGACGATGGGGCCGGCGTGCTGCAGCACGTACTCCACCCCGATACCGAGGGTGATCACGACGAGCAAGATGCTGCCCAGCAACCACTTGAACCACGCACGCTGCCACCAGCGCCGTGTGCCTGCTGTCTTGTTTCCCGAGGTGTTGCTGCTTCCCGCCGTGCCCGTGCTTTCCGTCGCGTCCAAAGGTCGTGCCCCTTCCACGTGCTGTCAGGACGATTAGACTGCGCGCGGGCGATCCCCGTTGCGTGGAGTGAGCGGAAGGTGCGGAATGCCGTGAAACGGGCCGGTCTTGCGGCCAATGAGAGAATGAAGATGCATGCTTCAACTTTCAGGCGCCGGCAAACGTTTCGGCCACAAACTCCTCTTTGAAGAACTGAACTGGCTGGTCACCCCCAACGAGCGCACGGGGCTCGTGGGCGGCAATGGCACCGGCAAATCCACGCTGCTTAAGATCCTGGGCGGCTTCGAGGGCCTGGACTACGGCCAGCGCACGCTGGTGAAGGGCATGACCATCGGCTACCTGCCACAGGATGGCCTGGCCATGCGCGGCAAGACGGTCTTCGAGGAGTGCCTCTCGGTCTTCGACGAACTGCGCGAGATGGAGAAGGAGAGCGAAGCGCTGACGCATGTGCTCTCCGACGCCGATCCCAAGAGCAAGGAGTATGCCGCGGCGGCCGATCGCTACTCCGAGATTGCCGAACATCTGCACGTGCACGACATCTACACGCTGGATGCGCAGGTGGGTGCGGTGCTGGGCGGACTGGGCTTCAGCAAGGAAGACTGGGAGCGCAAGACCGAGGAGTTCTCGGGCGGCTGGCAGATGCGTATCGCGCTGGCGAAGCTGCTGCTGCAGAAGCCTTCGCTGCTGTTGCTCGACGAGCCTACGAACCATCTCGATATCGAGTCGCGTAACTGGCTTGAGGAGTACCTGAACGGCTACGAGAACGCGTTCATCCTGATCTCGCACGATCGCTACTTCCTGGACATGACGGTGAAGAAGATCGTCGAGGTCTGGAACAAGCGGATGCATGTGTACCACGGCAACTACGAGAAGTACCTGACGCTGAAGGAAGAGCGCCGCACGCAGCTGATGGCGGCGTACAAGAACCAGCGCGACCGCATCGAGGCGCTGGAGGCCTTCATCAATCGCTTCCGCGCGCAGGCCACCAAGGCCAAGCAGGTGCAGTCGCGCGTCAAGGAGCTCGAAAAGATCGAGCGCATCGAGGTGCCGGAGGAGGAAGCGACGATTCACTTCAGCTTCCCGCAGCCAATCGCCTCGGGGCGCACGGTGGTTGAGGTTACGAACCTCTGCAAGGACTTCCCGACCCCGGATGGCGGCACCAAGCGCGTGCTGGAGAATCTGAACTTCACCATCGAGCGCGGGGATCGCGTGGCGCTGGTGGGGGCGAACGGTGCGGGTAAGTCGACGCTGATTCGCTTGCTGTCCGACCTCGACAAGCCGACCAGCGGACAGATCAAGCTCGGCCACAACGTGCTGCCGGACTATTTCGCGCAGGACCAGTACAAGGTGCTGGATCACTCGCACGAGATGCTGGACGACATCACGGGTGCGAACCCGAAGGTCGATGTGGTGACGCTGCGCTCGCTGCTGGGCTGCTTCATGTTCTCCGGCGATGATGTGTTCAAGAAGCTCGGCGTGCTTTCGGGCGGCGAACGCAATCGTTATGCGATGGCGAAGATGCTGGTGTCGCCTTCGAACTTCCTGATGCTGGACGAGCCGACGAACCATCTCGATCTGCGCGCGAAGGATGTACTGCTGGACGCGATCAAGAACTTCAACGGCACGGTGCTGTTCGTCTCGCATGATCGCTACTTCATCGACGGGCTCGCGACGCGGGTCTTCGAGGTGGAGAACAAGCGGGTGCACATCTATCCCGGCAACTACGAGGACTACATGTTCCGCAAGAGCGGCGGCAGTGTCGCGCATGCAGGGACGGCAGCGAAGATCCTGGGCAGCGAGAACTCTGCCAACGCCAAGGTGGATGCAGCTACGGGGATGATCAAGCCGGTGAAGCAGACCGGAACGGCCGACGCGAAGACGCCTCCAGCAAAGGAGCCGGCGGCTGTGCAGGTGAAGGCGGTTGTCATCGACGGTGGATTCGATGACGCTCCGTTTGTCTCGGCCGTTGAGCCTGCAGGCGCGAACAGCACGCATGAGATCGAAGGCTCGCTGGCAGCGGTCGTGCCCACGCCGAAGTCGAATGTGAAGAAGCTGAACCCGATCAAGTTGAAGCTGCTTGAGGATCGTGTGGGCGCGCTGGAAGATGAGCTGGCGGATCTCGAGTCGCGCATTGCGGCGGCTGTGGGGCAGCAGGGTTTCTTCACGAACGCTGAAGCCGCGCGCACGCTGGCGGCGGAGATCGAAGGACTGCGCGAACAGCACGCCGCCCGCACAGCGCAGTGGGAAGAGTTGGCGATGCAGCTTGAGGAACAGGCGACCGCGTAGTACACACGAGGGCAGGCATGAGTCCTTCGAAGGCGCCGAAATCGCCGCAACCGCATCGCGACTACTCCGGCACGCCGCTGGAGCGGAAGCTTGGCCTGGTGACGGCGAAGGGTGGCGTGGGCGAGGTTGCGTTGCTCGGGGAGCCTGATGGCTTTCGCGAACTGCTGGGTGGAGTCGGCGCGGCTGAAGGCGTTTTGCTACAGACAAGGCTACGACCTGCGAGTGCGCTGGCACTCTGCTTCGTGCGATCAAAGCGTGAGCTGGCGGCGACGATGGAGCTGCTGACGGCGCAGTTGCCGATGAGGGCGCATGTGTGGATCATGCATCGGAAGGCGCATCCCAAGGCGCATGCCAAGCCGGACTTCAGCCAGAATGACGTGCGCGATGCCGGGCTGGCCGTTGGTCTCGTCGACTACAAGGTTTGTTCGGTGAATCAGGATTGGTCCGGGCTGAAGTTCGCCTGGCGCAAAGAGCCCTCGAAGGCCGGACAATAGAAGGCGATGAAGATCAAGACTCGGATGGGAATGGCCGTTGTCACGGCTGTGCTGCTCACGCTTCCAGGGCTCGCGCAGCAGCCCTGGGAGGTCACCTTGCACCAGCGGCACGATGCGCTGGTCGCGAAGAATGGCCCGGGCACCGATGCCGCGTTGCGCGACCGTCTGCTCGCCATGGGCAAAGAGGACCAGAGTGTGCGCTTTCGCAACGTCAACGCGCCAGCGGACGAGAAGAATGCGACCGCGGCGGAGCTTTCTGCGGTGGATCATAAGCTCACCGATGAGCTGCGGGAGATCTACGCCGCGCATGGCTGGCCGACGATCGCGATGGTGGGGTATGACGCTTCGCAGGCCGCGATGGTGATTCTCACGCACTCGCCGGATCATGGGTTCCAGCGGGCGTTACTGCCGCGGCTGGAAGGCCTGGCGCACGCTGACCGCATCGACGGGGCGCAGGTTGCCGTGGCCGTCGACAAGGAGCTTGTCTCCGAAGGCAAGCCGCAGCGGTATGGTTCGCAGTTCAAGTTTGTGGATGGCCAGGCCATGATGATCGCGGTCGAGGACTCTGCGAATCTGGACAAGCGCAGGGCCGAGGTGATGCTGCCGCCCATGGATGCTTATCGCAAGCAGCTTGGCGAGATGTTTCACGTGCCAGTGTCGGACATGATCGTGCGTCCGTAGCCCGCACACGCTTATGCAGATTGACCTTCGCTGAACTCGCTGCGGCTTTCCGCGAGGTCGAGGTCACGCTCCATCTGGCGGATGACCTCATCGCCGACGCTGGAAGCGTTGCGCAGCTCCATCAGCGCGTCGCGTTCGACGAGGATGGTTCCGCGGATGAGGTCGAGGCGCTGGCGGGCCCTGTTGGCGAGCCGTTGTTCCTCCTGCTCATCGATGGTTCCTGCACCATGGCGCGTGGCTTCGAGGCGATGCTCGTACTTGTGCTTCAGGTCGTCGATGTCGTGCGCGAGTTCGTGGTCGGCATCGACGCGTTTGGCGTCGAGGAAGGTAATGGCGGTCTCTGAAAGCACGCGCATGGCGTAGCGGCGCTCTTCGGCGAGGATGTGATCGTCTCCGCCCATGCCGAGCAGGCGGATGAGGGGTGGCAGGCCGAGGCCCTGCACCACCAGCGTCACGAAGATGATGGTGAAGGTGAGGAACAGGATCAGGTTGCGCTGCTCGAAGGGCTGGCCGTTGGGCAGTGTTTCGGGAAGGCTGAGTGCCGCGGCCAGCGAGACGACGCCGCGCATGCCCATCCAGCCGAGCATGAAGATGGAGCGCGGCGGGGGCAGCGGCGTATTCGCGGGCAAGGTCCTGAAGACGCGCTTGCGCAGCCAGAAGGAGACCTTCGCTCCGGGAAAGACCCATGCCATGCGCAGCGCGATGAGTACGGCGCTGAAGGCGATGCCGTACTTGATCAGCGCGCCCACGCTGTAGCCGCGGATGCCATCGAGGATGTAGGGGAGCTGCAATCCGATGAGTGCGAAGAGCGTGCCGTTCATCAGGAAATCGAGCACGCGCCACGCGCTGAGCAGCTCCAGGCGGGCCTGCGGGGAGAGGTAGGTGGCGCTGCGGCGGCTGAGGAAGATGCCGCAGGCGACGACCGCGAGCACACCGGAGGCGCGCAGCTCCTCGGCGGCGAAGTACGCGACGTAGGGGACGATGAGGCTGACCACCATCTCGATGGGGCCCTCGTCGATCCAGCGCTCGACCCAGGTCATGGCGAGGGCCAGCAGCAGGCCGGCGCCGAGGCCTCCGATGGTGAGCCAGAGCAGTCGGAGCAGGCTGCTGCCGACGGTGGGCTCGTGCCCGCTGAGGAGCATGGTGGTGCCGAGTTCTACGGCGAGCAGGGCCGTCGCATCGTTGAGCAGGGATTCGCCTTCGATGATGGTGACGAGGCGGCGCTCGAGGCCCAGGGAGTTGGCGATGGAGGTTGCTGCGACGGCGTCGGTTGCTGCGACGATGGCGCCCAGCAGGAAGCCGGAGCGGAAGTCGAAGGCGGTGATGAAGCGGTCGGCGAAGAGAGCGATGCCGAAGACGGTGAAGAAGACCAGCCCCGTCGCGAGCATGGAGATGGAGACGATCTGGCGGCGGAACTCGGGCCAGTTGGTGTTCCACGCAGCGGCGTAGAGCAGCGGCGGCAGGGCGACGTTGAAGACGAGTGCCGGCTCCAGCCGCACGTGCGGGATGTGCGGCACGAACGACAACAGCAGGCCGGCGCAGACGAGCAGGATCGGGTAGGAGACGTTCCAGCGCCGCGCCAGCGTACCGAAGAGCGCGACCAGCACCAGCACGAAGAGCGCAATGCCCTGCACGGTGTGCGTGATGGGGGTGACGTCGGGCATGGGCAGCTCTCTTTCTCCGCGCGGGCAATCCGCGGGGTGAGGTTTGAGGATAACGAACGTCTGGCGACATTTGTTGGCGACGGCCTTTGACGGTTCCGGAAGGTCAGGTGACGTTCTCTTCATCCTGTCTTCAGCTCCTGACGGGTAGGATGGTCACGCTGTCTTCGCGGTCATTGCTATGCAGACAACCTTCCGCAGTCTTGTCACGTCGATCCACGGGTTGCTCTTCGGCAGCCTCTTCCTCATTGCTATCGCTGCGACGGTGTTGGAGCTACTGCGGCAGCAGGTGATGGTGCGGCCTGCGGAGCTGACGCCGCTCGGCCGGTTCTTCGAGCGTGCGGCTTATATCAAGATGGCGGCCTTTGGCTGGATCGCGGTGCTGCTGGGCACGTATGTGATCTACCCGTGGTATCGGGCGAAGCCTCCGGCGGGCGCCAACCTGGCGGACTATCCACGAAGCCTGTTGCTCTCGAGCCCGAACACGGCAGCGTGGCACAGCTTTGGCATGGAGTGGAAGGAGCACGCCGGCTGGATCGCGCCGATCGTTGCGACGATGCTGGCGGTGGTGATGATTCGTCATGCAGCGGCTTTGCGAGTGGACAAGCGCCTGGGCCGCGCGGTGCTGACATTCGCCTGTGCCGGGCTGCTAGCGACGGCGGTGGCGGGGTTCTTCGGTGCGATGCTGGACAAGACGGCGCCGGTCGTCGGCGGAGCGACCTACACCGTGATGGGAGGGCACCATGGCTGAGATGGAGAACAGCTACAGCGGAGCGCCGTCGGCGGTACAGGGCAGCGTATGCGCGGCGCTGGTGAGCGCGGGCCTCGGGTGCTTCGTGCTCGGGTTAACGGATGTGCTGGCCGACGCGAGCCAGGCGATGAACAAGGCTTTCAATATCTACAACCCCACGGGTGCGCTTTCGGGTGAGACGACGCTGGCGGTGGTGTTGTGGCTGGTGAGCTGGTTTGTGCTGGAGCGGATGTGGACGGCGCGGGCACCGAAGCTCGGTGCGGCGCTGGGGGCGGCGCTGGCGATGCTGCTGCTGGGGCTGGCGCTGACGTTTCCTCCGATCGTGGATGTGCTGACGGGGCACTAACTCTTTTCGCGCTGGTGCATCCCATCACCCGCAGTTTGGCCTGGCGTTGGTAGCATGGGTGCCATGCGCATTCTTGTGGTCGGCGCCGGCGCGGTCGGCGGATACTTCGGTGCACGTCTGATGGCGGCGGGTCGTGATGTCACGCTGCTGGTTCGTGAGGGCCGGGCGGCCCAGATTCGCGAGCATGGGCTGCAGGTGATCAGCCCGTTTGGCGATCTCCATTTGCAGCCCAAGCTGGTGACGGCGGCGGAGCTGCGCGCGAACCCCACGCCCTACGACCTCATCCTCCTGAGCACCAAGGCGTACTCGCTGGAGGCTGCGATGGAGGACTTCGCGCCTGCCGTGGGGGCTCAGACGTCGATTCTGCCGCTGCTGAATGGCATGCGCCATCTGGAGGCGATGGAGGCCCGGTTCGGCGCTCATGCGGTGCTGGGCGGCTCCACGCGCATCGTTTCGGACATGGATGCCGAAGGGCGCATTCATCAGCTGGAGCCACTGCATGACGTCGTCTTCGGCGAGCGCGACAAGAGCGTGACGCCGCGGATCCAGGCTATCGCCGCAGCGCTGCACGGAGCGAACTTCGACGACAAGCTGGCCCCGGACGTGCTGGCCTTCATGTGGCAGAAGTGGGTGTTCCTCGCGGCGCTGGGCGGCATCACGTGCCTGATGCGCGGCAGCATTGGCGAGGTCGCCGCGGCTCCCGGAGGGCTCGAGACGGCGGCTGCGATTCTCGATGAGACCGATGCCATCGCCACGGCGAACGGCTATCCCACGCCGCAGGCCTTCCTGGAGAACACGAGGTCGCGGGTGCTGAAGAAGGACTCTCCGCTGACGGCGTCGATGTATCGCGACCTGGAGCGTGGAGCGGCTGTGGAGGCCGACCAGATCCTGGGCGACCTCATCCGTCGAGGCAAGGAAAAGGGCGTAGCTGCGCCGCTGGTGACGGCCGCCTATGCGCAGCTGAGCGTGTATTCGGCCCGCCGCAGTAAGGGATAGAGCTGGCGCGCCGTCCGACCCCGCTTATGGACGCCCTACACTCGGCAGGACTGTGGGCAGCGGCAAAGCGGTGCCTGGCATGTCATCATCGGATATGTCTTCGTTTTGGAGCCCGGCCAGCTGGTCGGAACGTCTGGCCGAGTTGGAAGCCCGCACGGGAGAAGCCAAGCAGGCGCCGCTGCGTCGTGATGTGCGTTCGTTGGGAGCCCTGCTGGGTCAGGTGCTGCGCGAGCAGTCCCGCGACCTGCCGAATCATTCGATCTTCGATGCCGTAGAGAACCTGCGCCGCACCGCCATCGCCCGTCGTGAGGCGGACGCCAAGGGCCCCGCGCACGACCCTGAGGCCCAGCGTCTGCTCGACGAGGCGCTGGACCAGGTGCACCAGGCAGCCGGCGACTTGCAGACGGGCGAGCACGGACGGCCGTCGGCGGCCTATCGCCTGGCGCGGGCTTTCGCGTTCTACTTCGAGCTGATCAACCTCGCGGAGACGAACCATCGCAAGCGCCGCCGCCGGGCCTCGCTGCTGGATGAGAGCACACCGCCGCAGCGCGGCAGTCTGCAGGGCACGTTCCGCCGGTTGAAGGCCGTGGGCGTCACGCGCGCTGAGGCGCTGAAGCTGCTGCAGCGGGTCTGCGTGACTGCGGTCTTCACTGCTCACCCCACCGAGGTCGCCCGCCGCAGCGTGATGTTCAAGCGGCGTCGCATCTCCGACCTGCTGGCCGCGCTGGACGTTGCGCCGCTCCCGGCCAATGAGATGGAAGCTCTGGAGTCGGCGCTGCTCGCGGAGATCACCGCGTTGTGGCAGACCGACGATGTACGTTCCGAGCGGCCGACGGTGCGCGATGAGATCCGCATGGCGCTGGACTATTACGAAGCTTCGATCTTCGAGACGATTCCCGTGCTCTACGCCGAGATTGCGCACGCACTGGATGCGGAGTATCCGGCGAAACGGCCGACGCGCTTGTCCGAGCTGCCCATCGTTGCGACCTTTGGCTCGTGGATCGGCGGCGACCGCGATGGCAATCCGTTCGTGACGGCATCGACGACAGAGGAGGCGATGGCGATGGCTCGCGGTTTGCTGCGCGAGCACTACCTCGGGCGGCTGTCCCTGCTGTTTGAACAGCTGGCATCGTCGACGCGGCAGGCGCCGATCTCCGCGGCGTTGCACACGCGGCTCGAGCAGTATCTGGCGCAGCTGCGTTCGTCGGGCGCGCATAGTTTTGGCGATCGCTTTCCGCATGAGGCAGTGCGGCTGCACCTGGCCTGCGTGACGTTGCGGCTGGGTGGAACGCCGCCGACGACGATGCACCGCAACCTCTCGCTGACCAGCCGCGCGACGCTGCCGGAGTACCGCAGCGCCGATGAGCTGCTGAACGATCTGACGCTGCTGCGCGACTCCCTGGAGGAGAACCGCGGCGAGCGGCTGGCAGAGCTGTATGTCGATCCGCTGCTGCTCACGGTGCGTACCTTTGGTCTGCATCTGCAGACGCTGGATATTCGCCAGCATGCGCGCGTCCACGCTGCGGCGGTGGAAGAGTTGAGCGCGTCCACGAGCTCGCAGCAGATGGCAACGCCGTTGAGCAAGGAGACTGCCGAGGTCCTCTCGACCTTCCGCGCCATCGCCGAGCTGAAGCAGAGCTCGCCCATCGCGATTCGCCAATACGTCATCAGTGGAGCGAGTGAAGCGGAAGATGCGCTGCGCGTGCTCTGGCTGGCGCGCATGGGCAATGTGAATGTTGAAGGTGGCGATGCCGATGGCCGCCACGATCCGGGCCTGCAGCCCGTGCCGCTGTTCGAGTCCATCGAGGACCTGCAGCAGGCCCCGCGTATCTGCCGCGAGCTATGGTCGAGCGAGCTGTACAAGCCGCTGCTGAAGGCCTGGGGCGGGACGCAGGAAGTGATGCTCGGCTATTCCGACTCCAACAAGGATGGCGGCATGATCGCGTCCACGTGGGAGATCTGGAAGGCGCATCGCGCTCTGCATGAGGTGGCGCGGGAGTGCGGCGTCACGCTGCGGCTCTTCCATGGCCGCGGAGGCACGGTAGGTCGCGGTGGTGGGCCCACGCATCGCTCCATCTACGCGCAGCCGTTTGACAGCTTCACCGGCGAGCTTCGCCTCACCGAGCAGGGCGAGGTGTTGAACTGGAAGTACTCGGACGTGGTGCTCGCGGAGCGCAACCTGGAGCTGATGATCGCGGCGTCGCTCGATGCGATTGCGCGGCCGGACAAGAAGGCGAATCCGGACTGCCAGGCGCACCTTACCGGCGAGATTCTCCCCGCGTGGGAGGCTGCGTTCGATGAGCTGTCGGCGTCGTCTTTCAGCTTCTACAAGCAGCACATCATCGACAACCCGGACATCTTCACGTACTTCGATCAGGCGACGCCGGTGGCTGAGCTGGAGCACGCTCGCATCGGTTCGCGGCCTGCGAAGCGCGTGGATGCCAGCGCAACGAAGCAGCGCTCTCTGGCTGATCTGCGAGCCATCCCGTGGGTCTTCGGCTGGATGCAGTCGCGGCACGTGGTGCCCGCTTACTTCGGCGTGGGGCATGCGATCGAGAGCTTCATCGCGAAGCATGAGGATGGGCTGGCGCTGCTGCAGCAGATGATGCGCAGCTTCCCGCTGTTCCTCGACATGATCCGCAACGTGGAGATGGCGCTGGCCAAGGCCGACTTCGGCATAGCTCGGCTCTATGCGGGCCTGGTGGAAGATGAAGCGTTGCGCGAGCGGGTCTTCAGCAATCTCGAAGCGGAGTTCGACCGCACGGAGCGCATGGTTCTGGCGGTGACCGGACAGACGGAGCTGCTGGAGCGCAACGCCGTGCTGTCGAACTCGATTCGACTGCGCAATCCGTACGTCGACCCTTTGAGCCTGCTTCAGGTGGAGCTGCTGCGCCGCAAGCGTGCGGGCGAGCGCAGCGAAGAGCTGGATCGAGCGATCACGGCGACGATCAACGGCATCAGCGCTGGGTTGCGCAATACGGGCTGATGCTACTTGAGCGCCGCATCGTAGGTTTGGAGCGTGCCATTGCCAATGTCGCGTAGCGCCCCAAGATTCGCCAGTGCCTCACGAACGATGGGTTCGGCCTGGCGCAGGTCTTCGTCCCGCAAGTCATCCGGCTTCGAGGTGGCGACGAAGCTTTCGATGCGCAGGAAGGAATCGAGGGTCTTTTCTTCCTGACGCTCGTACTGTTCCTGCTCCTTGTAGCACTCGGCGAAGTCTTCGACGAGGGTGTAGGCCATGTAGGACGCCGCACCGGTGGTGGAGGCGGAGCGCCAGGCCGCGTCGCGGAGTGGGCCTTCCTGGATGCCAAGCCGCAGCTGGTGCGAGTCCATCGCCTTGTGCGCGAGACGACCGTCGATGTAGTGGATCACTGCAACCAGGTCCTTCATCTCGCTATCGATGGCGCCCTGCAGCTGCACCACGTGGTTGCGGTTCTCGCGCAGTTCCTGACGAATCTGTTCTTCGGCCTCGATGCGCTGATGCCTGTGGTGCACCGCCTCCGCAGCGTTCTCGAGCCCGAGCGCGATCAGCAGGCCGACGGTAATCGTTCCGAGATGCACGAAAAACTCGCGTGTACCGTTGATAGGGTGCTCCGGGGCGTGGACGTCCAGCATGGAAACTCCGCGATGGGGTATGAGTTGTGGCTAGACTATCAGCCCGTTGGTGTGGCTCAATGTTTCGCATGAAGCTTGGTCTGCTTGCCGCTGTCCTTGCCGCCGGGACCCTTACCGTTGCCGCGTCCACCGCAACAGCCCAGCTGATGCCCAACAAGCCCGTCGAGTACAAGACGCACGAGGTGAACGCCGATGGTTCGATCACCTTTCGCTATCCGGATGCGAGCGCGAAGCAGGTGGTAGTGGCGACGGATGCTTCGCTGAAGCCGCTCGAGATGAAGCGCGACGACAGCGGCATGTGGTCGGTGACCACTCCGCCGCTGACGCCGGAGGTCTACGGCTATACCTTCCTCGTCGATGGAGTGCAGCACCTGGACCCTCGCAACAGCGATGTGAGACCGAACTACAACTCGTACTTCAGCAACGTCACTGTGCCTGCAACTCCGCCTGCGCCCTGGGAGATGAACGCCGTGTCGCACGGCCGCGTGGATCATCACACTTACACGACGCATATCGCGACAAACATCCCGCAGAATCAGGACAGTTACATCGTTTACACGCCAGCGGGATATGACGAGCACAAGAAGGGCGGCTATCCGGTGATGTATCTCCTGCATGGGTGGAGCGACCCGGAGACGGGCTGGATTGGCGTCGGCAAGGCGGACATGATCCTCGACAAGCTGATCGCCGACGGCAAAGCCGTACCGATGATTGTGGTGATGCCGCTGGGCTATGGCAACTTCGACTTTGCGACGCATGGCATGAGTGTGTGGAGCGACCCGGCGAAGGTGGTCGAGAACGTGCACCTGTACGAGCAGATGCTCGAGCAGGAGGTGATGCCTGCGGTCGAGCACGAGTACAACGTGGCGAAGGGACGCGAGAACCGCGCCATTGCAGGGCTTTCGATGGGCGGGCTGGAGACCTTGTCCGTGGGCCTGAAGCATACGGATCAGTTCGCGTATGTGGTCGCGATGAGCTCTGCGGTGCAGGGCGCTCATTACGACGAGACGTGGCCGGGGCTGGATGCGAAGAAGGCGAGCCTGAAGCTGCTGTGGGTGAGCTGCGGCGTCAGCGATCCGCTGGTGACGCCGAACCGCGCGTTCATCACGTGGGCGAAGACGAAGGGCTTCGATGTGAATGCGGTGGAAACTCCGGGTGCGCACACATGGGTGGTGTGGCGCGACAACCTGGTGCACGTGGCGCCGATGTTGTTCCGGTAGAACGAAGCTCTATGCGGGCCTTCGCATGCTCAATCAGCCGATACACCTCTGGGGCTAAACCCGGTGATTTAGGAGCGTTAACGGCGGGCCTGAAGCCCTGCCCTAACAATCCGGACTTGCGCAAAAATCCCCTAAGAGCTAAGAGCTAAGAGCTAAGAGCTAAGAGCTAAGAGCTAAGAGCTAAGAGCTAAGAGCTAAGAGCTAAGAGCTAAGAGCTAAGAGCTAAGAGCTAAGAGCTAAGAGCTAAGAGCTAAGAGCTACTCCTATGTTCCCGGCTGCACGTACGGTACCTGGCCGAGATAGCTACGTTCCCGGCCGCGCGGATCGTCTTCGATCCGTGGTGGGTCGTTGAGGATAAGCGTGGCTCGCTGCCTGAGGTCGAAGGTGGGCCAGTGGGGCAGCTTCGGGTTGTTGGGATTGCCCGTTCGCGCGAAGGCGATGTAGGTCTCACTGACGATCTCGGCCATGTGCTGTGCGCGTGCCTGGTCTGCTGGGCTTGCGCCCACCATGCCTGGCGAGAGCGCAACGTTGTCGAAGGCCAACGGAATGTCGAGCGTGTGTGGCGCGCCCCACTTGCCGCCGTCGACGCCGCTCTTCCAGTTCAACTGATAGACCCAGGTGTGAGGCTGCGATTTGGGATCGGCCGCGCGGCGATCGGCCTCGATGACCTCGCCGCGCCACGAGCGCGAGTCTGTGGTAACGGCGAAGAACACATCGGCTGGTGAGTAATCGGGATGCCACTCGCGATACTTCGCGACGACCTCGGCTGCGGGCAGCGAGACGGTGTCGCTGCGCAGGAAGGGATCGTTCTTCTCGAGTGCTGCGGGCAGGGCTTCCCACGTGAGCGAGAAGAGCGCAGGCTGGCCGCCGCCAATGAGCACACGTGTCTCGTCGTGCGTGTTGCCGAGGATCATCGGGATGCTAGTGGATTGTTGCGGATCGGTCGGCGAGAAGGGATCGACGGGCAGCGAGCGGCCATCGCGCACCGGGCCAAAGTAGCCTGCGCTGCGTGTCGCGCGCTGGATCTCTTCCATGCTCGCGGAGCGTAGCACCTTCGCGGCTTCGGCAGGAGTTGCACCTTCCGCGACGCCAAGAGCCTTCAGCGCAGCCTGTGCGCGAGGCGTAGCGTGCGCTGGTTCAACGCCGGTGACCTGCTGGCCGCTCATCGAGAGAACGCGATGGAAGAGTCCCTTTGCCGGAGGCTGGGCCATCAGCGTGGCGCACTTGGCTCCGCCGCCGGACTGGCCGAAGATCATCACACGGTTGGGGTCGCCGCCAAAGTGCGCGATGTTCTCGCGCACCCATTGCAGCGCGAGTATGAGGTCGAGCTGGCCAGCGTTGCCGGAGTCTTCAAAGCCCTGCCCTGGCACCGCGTCGGCGAGGTACATGTAGCCGAAGGCGTTGAGGCGATGATTCACGCAGACGACGACCACATCGCCGCGTTTCGCGAGCCGTGAGCCGTCGTAGAGCGCGGCGTTGGCTGTGCCGTTGGCGAAAGCTCCGCCGTGGATGTAGAACATCACGGGACGAAGGAGGCGCGGCGCGGCACGGCCCTCGGGATATTGCAGTGATGGTGTCCACAGGTTGAGGTGCAGGCAGTCTTCGCTCTGCGGGCCTTCATCGGGAGGCAGGTGATAGCCCGTCGGTGGAGGTGCGTCGCGCTTGCCGCTCTCATACGCAGGCCGCGCGCCGACGACCTGCGGCGCTCGCGGCGCCCATGCCAGGCAGTCGCGAACTTCAGACCACTCGTCGGGGCGCTGCGGCGCGGCGAAGCGTGTCTTCGCCGTGTCCATGCCGTACGGTATGCCCTTGAAGCCGACCATACCTTCCGCGGTGCGATAGCCACGCACAGGGCCGTTGCCGGTATGCGCAACGAGAGGATCGTTGGCATAGGTCTGCCCGAGGACTTGCAGCGGGCGAGGCGCGAGCCACATGGTGCTCGCGATCGATCCGGACTTGAGGAGTTCACGACGGTTCATGCGGGCACCATGGGGGAAAGAACATTCGGCTCCTAGCTCCTAGCTACTGGCTTCTAGCTCTGAGCTATTCGCTATTCGCTTCTTACTGCTTCTCCGGCGTAACCTTCACGGCCTTGTTCTTCTCGAACTCGATGTCGATGGGGTGGCCATCGTTCGCGAAGTGTACGGTGCTGTTGCCGAAGTCATTGCTGCTGGGTTTCATCACCTGGCCGAGGGCCATCATGGACTGGTTCAAGGTCATGCCGGGGACGACCTCGTGCTTGTCCACGTGCGACCAGGCTTCAGGGCCCCAGTGCTTGTAGAGCTGATGCGGATCGTCGTAGAACATGATCTCGTCGGTGTAGAAGGTGTACTGGCCCGCGTCGTAATAGCCGACGGGTGTTGCATAGAGTTGCTTCGGGTCCGCGGAGTTGGGCATCGTGAAGGCGAGCAGTACATGCTTCTGGCCTGCGGGGATGCGGAAGGTGGCGTTGCCCTTCTTCGGCGGCACCTGCTCGAAGACGTCTTTGATCTCCAGCGGCGTTGCGGCCCATAGCGTGTCGACGGGCTTCGAGTAATCCACGTGCTTGCCGGTGTCCTTGAAGTAGTCGAGCTGGCCGCCGGCACTGACCCAGATGGTCTTGCCGATGAGGTCGCGCTCGTCCTTCAGCGAGTCGGGCCGCAGCTTACGCGGGAAGACCGTGTCGTCGTCGGAGAGCGTGGGGCGATCTGCGATGACCTTTGTAGCGGGGCCACTGTCGTCCGTGTGCGCCTTATATGCAAAGTAGACGCGTGTGCCGAGAACCGCAGCAAGGACAGCGGCGACGCCGAGTCCGATCTTCAAGCCATTCGTCATCGTGGTGTGGTTCTCCCTGTCTGGCGGTTCAGGTTTCTTCGTTGCGGAGTTTCTTCGTGACGGAGTTTCTTCGTAACCAAGGTAGTAGATGCAGCGCCGACTGCCAACCGCTGCTAACCCACCGGTTCCATCGACGAGAACTGCTTCTCCACCTCGATCAGGTCTTCGGCTGTGAGCTTGTCGGCCTGGCGCAGGGCGGGAAAGAAGACCGACCACAGGCCGGTGACGGCGAGGGAAGCGATGCCGCCGAGGACCACGGCGCGGACGGCTCCGAACCAGTGGGCGGTGAGGCCGCTCTCGTACTCGCCGAACTCGTTGGAGGCGCCGAGGAAGAGCCAGTTGATGCTCGAGACGCGGCCGCGCATCTCGTTGGGTGTGGCGAGCTGCAGGATGGACGAGCGTACGACCACGCTGATCATGTCCGTCGCTCCGACGATGAACAGCGCCAGGCAGCTGAGCCAGACGTTGCGGCTGAGGCCGAAGAGGACCGTCGCTGCGCCGAAGCCGGCGACGCAGATGAGCATGGTGCGTCCTGCGCTGCGCTGGATGGGCCGGGCGAGCAGGCTGAGCGAGACCAGCAGCGCGCCGACCGAGGGCATCGCGCGCAGCAGGCCCAGGCCGTGTGGCCCGGCGTGCAGCACTGTGTCGGCGAAGATGGGCATCAGCGAGACGGCTCCGCCCAGCAGCACGGCGAAGAGGTCCAGCGAGATGGAGCCGAGCAAGAGGCGTGTGCTGATGACGTAACGCAGCCCGGCGAGCATGGTGTCGACGGTGAAGCCCTTCTGCTCGCCTGCACCGCGGGGATGGATCTGCAGGATCATCACGAGGAAGGTAGCGAGCGCGAGGATGGTGAAGCAGTAGACGAGCGGAGCTCCGTTGACGACTGCGAAGCGGCCGGAGAAGTCGTGTGCGAGGTCGATGACGAAGAGCAGGCCACCGATCATGGGGCCGGTGACGTTGGCGATCTGGAAGATGCTCGCGCCCCAGGTGACGGCGTTGACGAAGTGTTCTTTGGGCACCAGTGTGGGCACGAGAGCCCCGGCGGCCGGCCCGGCGAAGCAGCGGCAGGTGCCGATGATGGCGAGCACACCGTAGACCGCCCAGACGTTGCGCACGCCGTGGAGCGTGATGGCGAGCAGCAGGGTGGAGGCGGTCAGCTGGCCGGAGTAGCAGACCAGCAGGACGGTGCGGCGGTCGTAGCGATCGGCCACGTGCCCGGCTGGCAGGGTGAAGAGCATCATGGGCAGGAAGAGCGCGAGGCCGGTGTAGCCGAGAGCCATCGCGGAATGGGTGAGCTGGTAGATCTGCCAGGCGACGCCGACGGCCTGGGCTTCGGCGGCCATCGTCCCCAGGAAACGCGCGGCGGAGTAGAAGCGGAAGTCGCGGTAGCGCCAGGCGATGGTGGGGGGCAGGGCATGCAGCATGCCCCGGGAGTGGGCGGCGTTCTCTTTGGGTGTACTGTCGGCCTCGGCCATCTGTCTATGCTGCCACAACGCTCTGGTTGCCCGGCCGGTAGGGTGTATTAAGGACGATCCGCAGAAAATCTGGCCCGGATTCGGGTCTTGAGGCGCGGGATTCGGGTTGCTATCGGCCAGCTGAATCCCCGGGCTACCCGGTACAATCAAATACAGACGTTATGGCGAGCACGCTACTCCAACCCGGAACGAACGCGCCGAAGCCCGGCGCGGGTCTTGAGTCCAAGGACCCGCTGGCGGGGATGGTGCTGCTGCCTGCGGAAGGCTTTGCCCCTCGCGCGAAGAACGCTGTCGAGATCACGAAGAATGCGCTCAAGCGCATCCGCGTGGCCATGGCTAAGGAAGGCGTTTCGCCCGACGATGGCGGTCTGCGGCTGGGTGTCCAGGGCGGCGGCTGCAGCGGTCTGAGCTACAACATCCGCTTCGATACGAAGCCCCGTGAACGCGACCGGGTGTTCGTGTTTGGCGAAGGTCTCGAGACGCCGAACGATCCTTCCGGTGGCAAGGCCGTCAAGGTCTTCGTCGATCCCAAGAGCTTCCTCTACCTGGCTGGCATGGTGCTGGACTTCGAGGAGACGCTGATGCGGCAGGGCTTCAACTTCATCAATCCGAACTCGACGAAGTCGTGCGGCTGCGGTTCCAGCTTCTCGGCGTAACGCGCTCCGCCACCATTCAGGCGGCTTCGGTCTCGCAATCAGCCATTTCCACTCGATTCCGCCCAGCGCGCTTGGCGCGGTACAGGGCGGTGTCGGCTTCGTGGATCAGGAGCTCGGGGTGATCGCCGACCTGCGGCCAAAGGACGCAGACGCCGATGCTGAGTGAGACGACGCCTCCGGCGGCTGGATTGCCGTCGTTGGGCAGCTTGAGATCAAGGGCCCGCTGACGGATGTCTTCGGCCTTGCGGGCTGCGCTCTCCAGGCTGGCTTCCGGCATCAGGATGGCGAACTCCTCGCCGCCGTAGCGGGAGACCATGTCGTAGCCGCGCTTGGGGACCTCGAGGAGCATCTTGCCGATCTCCTTCAGGCAGTGGTCGCCGTGCTGGTGGCCGTGGGTGTCGTTCAGGTGCTTGAAGTGGTCGAGGTCGATCATGATGAGCGCGACCGGTCCCTGACGGCGGACGGCGCGGCGGAACTCGGTCGTGAGCATGCGGTCGAAGTGGCGGCGATTGAAGACCCCGGTCAGGCCATCGCGGATGGAGAGCTCGTTGAGCTCGACGGTCATCTCGCAGAGGGAGGCCTGCATGCGAAGGAGCTCCTGCTGGGTGCCTTCGAGCTCCTCGTTGATCATGCGTAGTTCTTCGTTGGCGGAGTTCAGCTGGTTGTGGGCATCGCTGAGCTGCTCATGGGCCTTGCGCAGCTGTTCATGGGCTTCGCTGAGGGCTGTGATGCGGCGTTCGTCGAAGGCGGCTCCGGCGAGTGTACCGAGCAGGACAATCGCAGTGAGAATACCGACACCGCAGGAGCCGAGCAGCCCGACGTGAATGGTGTGCGCCAGGTCAGGCTCTGCGCCCATGTCATGGAAGTGCACCGTGGCCATCGCGGTGTAGTGCATGGCAGCGATGCCAATTCCCATGAGCGAGGACGCCAGCGTGCGGCGCAGGATGGTGCGGCAACGGGTGCAATTGGTGGCCCGGGAGGCCACGGCGAGGGAGGTCCAGGCAAAGACGCCAGCGGCGGCGACGGCGAGCACGATGCCCCACGGCTGGTAGACCTCCATGGCGCGGGAGCGCATCGCGGCCATGCCGGTGTAGTGCATGCCGCCGATGCCGGCGGCCATCAGCAGAGCGCTGGCCAGCAGGCGGCGGCGGGTCGTTTCCGCGTGGCTGATCTGTTCGAGCACAACGGCCGAGGCAGCGACTGCCATGAGCGCGGAGAGAATGACAGTGGGCCAGTGGTAGAGCACCTCGACGGGGAGCACCACGGCCAGCATGCCCAGATAGTGCATGCTCCAGATGCCGCCGCCGAGGGCGATCGACCCACCGGAGAGCCAGATCGTGCGCTGCAGCACTGTGGTCGAAGCGCGCATGCGGTCGGCCAGCGTCAGCGCAGCGTAGGCTGAGGCGATGGAGGTGGCAACGGAAGCCACCACCAGCCAGGGAAGATACCGCACTGTGAGCTCTGACATCCTGATGCCCGATTCTGCCGCCCGAAGCTCCTCGGTGATGCGGCGCACCTTTCGAGGTATCGCCTATCGGTTGAATGCGGCGGGTTGTGCATGCGGTCTTTCGATACTCGGGCCGAGGTAACCCCCACAAAGGTGGGATACGCGAGGTCCGGTCGAGACTGAAGCTGGTGCAGCGCGGAAAGGACGGACGTGAAATCAGCAACATCCGGGAACAAGGGCTTGGGTTGAGGTGTCTAAGGAGAATGCCCCGCCGTCTCGCCCGCGGATTTGTGACCGGACTGAAAGCTGTTGGCGTCGTGCTGATGGGCGCGCTGGTGCTGTTGCTGGGGTTGATTCAGGCTTCGAACTGGATCAACTGGTGGCATGCCCGGGCGCTGCTCAAGGATGTTCAGGCGCTCCCAGCGCAGCCCATGTGGCCGGACGCGCAGCGACTGATGACGCGATGGGGAGCGTGGGGGCACTACGAGGGCACATGCGCCGCGGAGCATTGCCAGTACACGATCCAGGTGGCCGATCCGATCCTCGGACACATCATTGGGATGAACGAGCATCTCTGGAACGTTGTGACCTCCGAGGCGTTTCTACGTGTTGTGCACTGGCTGGGGTATCGCGAGGCTGCGATGTATTTTGGGATGCACGTTCACCATGGCCGCGTGATCTTCGATGCCGTCGTTGCCTCGATCATTCCGACGGTGTGGGGAGCGGATGGAGTCATGGCGTCCTCGACGATGCGCTACACCCTGGCTGTGTCCCTTGCAGATAAGGAAGCAGAAGACTGGCAGGACAATGAGTTCATGCCGAATGCTTCGGAGGACCTCGTCGATCACCCGGACTATATGGTTGGTCGCGGAATCTGCTCGGGTTGCGTGATGGACCAAGTTGCATTTACCCCCTTTGCAAGTGTGGACGTCAGAGATCGCTATCGGCGTTTCGATCTTTCCTGCTTTGCCTTATGGCTGAATACGTGCCGCAAGCCAAGCGACCTTCTGCCCGCTCTCCGCGCCTTTGACGAGGCGACGGACCGCGAGTGGGCGCGCCATGATACGGTCTATCGGGATAGCGGCCAGGCGATGGAAGAGCCTTCACCGCCATGTCGCGTGAATGGGCTTGTTGTGGGCCGCGATTCGAACTATGTGCTGGCGGTTGAGCCCATCCGCACGGAGCAGAAACCAGACGAGACGGTTCCTGAGCTGCAGACATGGACGCGGGTAAGGGTGCGCGAGGTGCTGAAGCGCCCCGCCGAACAACGGCAGGCATTCATCCAGCCGAAGTCGGGCGATGAGTTGGAGGTCGCTGGCGAGGCGCTTCCGCTTGGATCGGGTCTACTGCTGCCTACAGGTGGCGAGATCACCATGGTTTCAGATGGGTTCGAGCTAAGCTCGTGCAAACCGCTCCTCGACACACCTGCTACTCGTGAGCAGGTGAAGCAGGGAATCGCGCAGGATGTGCTGGACGATGGGCCGAGGCCAAACGGTAATCTACAGCGACGGTGACGGAACGATGGGCTTCAACCGCTGAGCGACGTTGGAGAACGTACCTCAGGGGCTGAAGCCCATCGTCTGGTTCGTGTTCTTGCGGCACGGTTAAAACCGTGCCCTTCCGTTCTCGGCGACGACTGAAGGAACGAGGCGCGCTCAGGTGCGACGCTCCGGCTTATTGGTCGTCCGGCTTGGTCGCTGGCTTGGTGTCGTCTGTCGCGGGCTTGGCTTCGGGCTCGCCGTCGTTCTTCGGCGTCGCCTTGGGGTCGGGCTTTGGCTTCGGCTGGATGCCGCGGACGTAGAGGTCGTACCACTCGAACCAGTGGTCGTAGCGGTCGCGGATGTAGCTGGGGCGGGTGAAGCCGTGGAACTGGCCGGGGTAGACGATCAGCTCGGCGGTCGTGCCGACGCTCTTGAGCGCCTGGTACATCTGCTCGCCGCCCTGCACCGGCACATTGAAGTCTTTGTCGCCGCCCATGAACAGCGTTGGCGTCTTGATGCGGTCGGCGTGCAGGAACGGGTACGACATCTTCACGTACTGGTCGAGCGCCTTCCACGGCGGCCCGATCTCGTTTTCGTACTGCAGGATGTACTCGTCGATGCCGTAGAAGCCGAGCAGATTGCCCATGCCCGCGCCGGAGCTGGCCGCCTTGAAGCGTGTGGTGGAGGCGATGGTGTAGTCGGTGAGGATGCCGCCGTAGCTCCACCCACCCACGCCGAGCAGGTTGGCGTCGATCTTGCCGGTCGCGACCGCGGCGTCGGTCATGGCCAGCAGGTCGGTGACCTCCTTGTTGCCCCAGTCGTTGTTGATCGCGAAGCTGTAGGCCTCGCCTCGGCCGGTGCTGCCGCGGTAGTTCACGTTCAGCACAGCGTAGCCGTGCGCGGCGAAGAGCTGCGTGTCGCTGTTGAAGCCGTGGCCGTCCTGCGAGGTGGGCCCGCCGTGGATGCGCAGGATCATCGGAACCTTCGTCCCCGCGACGTAGCCCAGCGGCAAGGTGAAGAGGCCGTGGACTTCGTTGCCGTCTTTGGTCTTCGCGGAGAAGTCGGTCACGGTGGCGAGGTTGAGCGTGGCCAGCAGAGCATCGTTGTGGTGCGTCAATGGGCGGAGTTTGCCATCCTCCAGCGCGTAGATCTCACCCGCGGCGGTGTCGGAGGTCCAGGTGAGGGCGACGTGGCCGCCCTCGGCGTTCAGGCCGTTGGCCTCGCCGGAGCCTTCGGTGATGCGCTGGACTTTACCAGCTCCCGGACCCGAGCCATCCAGCGGAAAGCTCGCGACGAAGACCTGGCGGTCTTCCTGCACGGCGGCCAACACGGCGTCGCCCTTGGGGCTCATCACCCCGCCGCCGGTCCAGTGGTCGTACTTGGGTGCGAGCAGCTGCACCGGGCCGCCGGCTGCGGGGACCATCGCCAGCTGCGAGAGGTCATAGATGGAGTAGTGCGGGCTCACACCCTCGTGGAAGACGATGGACTTCGAGTCCGGCGTCCACACCAGCGGCCCGCTGTCGCGGCCGGTGAAGGTGGTGAGCTGCTTCGGGTGCGAGCCCGGTTTGGCATCGACGACGAAGATGTCCGGGTTAGCGAACCGGTCGGGATCGGGCTGCGTCTGGTTGCTGACGAACGCCACCTTCGTCCCGTCAGGGCTGAAGGTGCCTGACTCCTCCTCGTAGGCCTTCGCGCCGGACGCGGGGGCATCCGTGAGCTTGGAGAGCTTCTTCGTCGCGATGTCGAAGAGGTAGAGGTGCGGCTGCTTGTCGGTCAGGTAGCCTTCGACGTCTTCCTTGAAGTGGAAGCGCGTCATGACGATGGGTTTGGGCGCCTTGGGCTTGGCTCCCGGGCCTGCGTCGGGCTCGTCCTTCTCGGTCAGCGTCAGCAGCAGGGTCTTCGAATCGGGCGACCACTTGTAGCCGCTGAGATCCATCTTTACGTCGGTGATCTGGTGCGCCTCGCCGCCACGGCGGTCCAGCACCCACACCTGCGATCCCTTGGCGTCTCCCTCGCGCCCGCTGGTGAAGGCGAGGAACTTGCCGTCGGGGCTCCACTGCGGCGAGCCCGCGCCGTCCTTGCCGTAGGTCAGCTGCACGTGCTGCGTGCCGTCCCAGCTGACCATCCAGAGGTTGTTGATGGACTTATCGTCGCCCACGTCGACGTGCGAGACGGTGTAGGCGATCCAGGCTCCATCGGGCGAGAGCGCCGGCGCGCCCACCCGCTGAATCTTCTGCATGTCGTCGACCGTCATGCCGTGCTTTGCTGGTGTTGCCGCGGCAGGAGCCTGCGCCAGCGCGGCCAGCGCGCACAGCGGCAGCAGGGCCGCAGGAAGAAGCTTGTTGAGTCGCATGGCGGAAGTGTAGCAAGGGCCAAGGGCCGCGGCCCGGTGCATCGTAACGAAATCCGTCGCAACTAGAATGGGTCGGGGACGATCGAATCGAATATGAGCCACGACGGACACAACAACTACTTCACGCAGTTTGAACTGCCGCTTCACATGCACATTGATACGGCAGCGCTGGAGAAGAGCTTCTACGCGCAGTCGCGGAAGCTGCATCCGGATCGCTTCGCGGCGAAGCCTGCAGCTGAGCAGGAGGCGGCGCTGGCCGCGAGCTCGCGCCTGAACGATGCCTACCGCACGCTGCGCGATCCTATTGCGCGGACGGAGTATCTGCTGGGGCTCGAAGGTGTTCAGCTCGAAGAGCAGTCGCGCGCGGCCACCGACGCGGCGAAGGCCGCAGGCACGGAGAAGAAGCAGGTCGCGCCGCCGGACCTGCTGGAGGAGGCCTTCGAGCTGAACATGGCGCTCGAAGAGCTGAAGATGGGCGACGATCCCGATGCCCGCCAGCTGCTTGAAGGCGAGCGGACGAAGTTCTCCGCGATGCTCGAAGCCACGAACGAGGATCTGCAGGAGCTGTGGACGAAGTGGGACGCCGCCGTCGACGCCAAGGATGACGCGGGAAGGACCTCCGCGAAGGACGCGATGGTCGCGTTGCTGAATCGCAGGAGTTACATCCGCAACCTGGTGCGCGACGTGAACGCGGCGTTAGATTAGGGCCGCAGCGCTGGACAACTAACAGGAGCTATTGATGCCACTCGTACGAATCTCTGTCCATCAGCACGTGGACGCTGCGAAGCGCCGCATCCTTGCCGACGCTGCTTACGACGCCATGCGCACGGCCTTCGGCATTCCCGAAGGCGACCGCTTCATCGTCGTCACCGCACATGGTGAGGGCGAGTTGTTCATCGGCCCGGACTTTATGGGCGTGAACCGTACCGAAGGGTACACGCTGGTTCATGTGACGCTGAGGCGCGGGCGCACGCCGGAGTTGAAGCAAGCGTTCTACGCGGAGCTGACGAAGCTCTTCGGCGAACGCGCGGGGATTGCACCGGACGACGTGATGATCGTGCTCAGCGAGAACGAATCGGCAGACTGGAGCTTCGGTCGCGGTGAGGCTCAGTTCCTTGCGCCGAAGCCGTAACTGGAGGCGCGGAGAGTAACTTCTTCGGTTCCTCACAGCTCTACACAGGCGGGGCATGCGATACCCATCATGTATGCGCCGCCTGTCCTTTCTGCTGTCGTTTGTCCTCGCCTGCCTTTGCGTTCCGGCTGTTCGTGCCGATATCGACCCCACCTGGACGACGCAGGTCACTCCCTTTCGCATCACGGACAACCTGTACTACGTCGGCTCGCAGGACCTGGCGAGTTTCCTGGTCGTCACGCCGAAGGGCAACATCCTCATCAATGCAAATCTCGAAAGCTCGCCGCCGCAGATTCGCGCGAGTGTGGAGAAGCTCGGCTTCAAGTGGGCGGATACGAAGATCCTGCTCAATGGCCAGGCGCATTCCGATCACATGGGCGGCGCGGCGGCGGTGATCCTCGAAACGCATGCGAAGAACATGGTGATGGATGGCGATGTGGAGACGACGGAAGCCGGCGGGGCGAAGGGCTTCCAGGCGAACTGGCACTTCGACACAAGGTTCCCTCCCGCGCATGTGGACCGCGTGCTGCATGACGGCAGCAAGGTGACGCTGGGCGGCGTGACGCTGGTGGCGCACAAGACACCGGGCCACACGCGCGGCTGCACGACCTGGACCATGCGCGCTCACCTTCCGGGTGAGCCAGCGGGCCTGCTGCGCAACGTCGTCATCGCGGGCGGGGCCAGCTTCTGGAGCGAGTACCACTTCGTCGCGCGGCCCGGTGTACCGGAGAGCTACCCCGGCATCGCGAAGGACTTCGAGCACACCTTCGCGGTGCTGCACGCTCTGCCGTGCGATGTGTTTCTCGGCGAGCATGGCAAGTACTTCGACCTGGAGACGAAGCTGAAGCGCTATCCGAAGGAAGGCCCGGAGGTCTTCGTCGATCCCGTGGGGTATCAGGCGTTTGTCACCAATGCTGAGAAGACGTTCGACGCGGCGCTGGCGAAGCAGACGGCTGAGGCCGCTGGGGCGAAGCATTGAGTTGGATCGCGAACGATATCGCCCTGACTCGTTCGTTCGATTGACTCCCACGGCCCGGGAACTTAGGTTCAGGGCATGTCTGGCCGCACGTACCTGATGGTTCTTCCCGTCGAGCACTACCGGCTGGACGCGAACCATGTGGCGCTGGAGAGCGCCTTTGCCGAGCACCTGTTGCTGCTGCGCGACCGCGCCGCCGCGCTGGGGCTGCGGCTCGTGGTGGCGATGCGCCCGATGAGCGCCGTCGCGTATGAACAGGCAGGCAGTTCGCTGGCGACGCATGATGCAGCGGCCACCGGCATTGAGGTCATCACGCTCGAGTCTGCGTCGGGATCATTCGGGAAGACGCTCAACACGTTGCGCGCGGCCTCGGCGCAGGCCGCCGTGGTGCATACGGGACTTTCGTTCGCGATCAGGCATCCCACGGAGTTTGCTGCGTGGCTGATGGGCTGGGCGCGCGGGCGGGTCACGATTTTCGTGGTCGATATCGACTTTCGCGGCGAGGGTCGGATGGACGGCTCGGCGTGCGCGAAGCCGAGCGTCTTTCAGCGCTTCCTGTTGATGCAGCTGCGGCTGGCTGTCTCGCTGTGTTCGGTGGTGCTGCTCAAGGGACAGCGTTTTGCCGCTGAGTACGCGAAGGGGCGAACGAACGTGCACAGCTTCCTCGACGCGGCGCACTCGGCGGAGTACCTGCTGCCGGGGGATGCGCTGGCGGCGAAGGTTGCGTCACACGACGACCGCACTCGCCCGCTGGAGCTGGTCTACTTCGGCCGCTTCGTGGAGCGAAAGGGCATCGCCGAGATGCTGCGCACGCTGGCGGCGACCCGGGCTCGAGGTGTTGATGCGGAGCTGCACCTCTACGGTTCCGGACCGCAGCGCGGAGAACTCATGGCGCTGGCCGCTGAGCTCGAGATCGTCGAGCACGTGCTGTGGCATGAACCGATACCGTATGGTCCGGAGCTCTTCGCTGCTGTAGCGAAACACCATCTGTTGCTGGGGATGCCGCTGACGCCAGACACGCCGCGCAATGCGATTGATGCGATGGCCGTTGGAGTGCCGTTCCTGGCGTTCGACACGGAGTATTATCGCGAGCTCGCCGCCAGCGGAGCTGGAAGCTGCACTGCGTGGCCGGATGTTGATCAGGCCGCGGCGAGGCTTGCAGAGCTGGATGCGGATCGTCCGCGCCTGAAGGCCATGGCGACAGCGGCGCACGCCTTTGCTGTCGCCAACACGCAGGAGAGCTGGGTGGCGCGACGCGATGCGTGGACGCGAGGGGCCCTGCAGCAGCGCGGGCTGCTGCGCTGACAGCTTCCCTCAGCGGCTAAAGCGCTTCCAGTACCTTGAGGTGATGCAGGTCGTGCCCGGCCATAATCTGCACGATGGTCCACAGCGGCTCTTCGCCGCGCTCGGGATGCGTGTAGATCTTGGCCTTGTCGGCGTCTGTCAGCGCGCCTACCAGAGCTACATTCCAGGCACGCAGGGCGGCGAGCGTTGCCCGGGCCTCGGCCAGCGTGTAGGCGCTGTAGGGCTTTGCCCAGGAGTCCTGGTCGAAGGGCTGAATGACGGGGCTCTCCGCGCCATAGGCAAAGCGGAGGCGCCACGCCCAGGCGACCTCGCAGTCGGCCAGGTGCGCCATGACCTCGCGGAGGTTCCACTTTCCGGGCGCAGAGCGGGCCTCGAGCTGCTCGGGTGTGAGCGCGTCGTAGACCTTCGCGAGCCGGGCTGGGGTGGAACGAATTGTTTCGAGCGGATCGTCGCTGCCGAGCACATCGAGATAGGGAATCTTTGCCATGGGTTCTCCTGATTCTGATCTTAGCTTTGCAGGTCTTCCTGCGCTGGATGTGCCCATGGATCGTAGCTGCCCACCCACCACGTGTGGCCTTCGGGGTCTTCGCAGCCGAAGGAGAGGCCACCGTGCGACGGCGATGTGAGCTCCTGCACGATGGGCGCGTTCGCGGCCTTCGCGCGCTCATACGCCGCGCGACAATGGTCGTCGGTCATGATCAGGCAGACGTGCGAGGTCTCGCGTCCGCCTGCGTCCTTCGGGCTGATCCAGCGGCCCGCCGATGCGCCGCCATTGCTGGCCGAGCCGAGCATCACCATGCCGCCGCCGTAGGTCAGTTCGCCGTGGGCCACGGTGTCGCCGGGGCCGGGATAGACGGCCCTGCGGGTCATGCCGAGCACGGTGCAGAGCCACTCGATGGCGGCGTTGCAATCGACGTAGCGAATGGCAGGGATAATGGTTGATCCGTTGACGGAGGCGCTCATGCGACCATGATCCTCCGGGAACCCGCATCCACACAACAGGGAGGTACATCAAAAGCCTATGAACGCCGCCGTCGTCACCAGCTATAGCCAGCCGCCGCAGTACACCACCTTCGATAACCCCATTCCTGCCGAGGGCGAGGTGCTGGTCCAGGTCCGCGCCGCCGGGCTGCACCAGATCGTGCGCTCCATCGCCGCGGGCAAGCATTACATGAGCACGGGCAAGTTCCCGTTCATCCCGGGTGTGGACGGCGTGGGCATCTTCCCCGATGGCTCGCGGAATTACTTTGGCGGCGCGCGCTTTCCCTATGGGACGATGTGCGAGCAGACCGTGATCACCCCGGCGGTGGTGATTCCTTTGCCTGAGTCGATCGACGACGCGATGGCCGCAGCGATTGCGAACCCCGCGATGAGCTCCTGGTTCGCGCTGGATCGTGCAGGATTTGTGGCGGGACAGAGCGTCCTGATCCTCGGCGCGACCGGCACCAGCGGCCAGCTCGCGGTGCAGATCGCGAAGCATCGCGGTGCGGGCAAGGTTATCGCGACGGGGCGCAATCCCGAGGCGCTGGCGAAGCTGAAATCGCTCGGCGCGGATGAGGTGGTCTCGCTCGATCAGCCGACGGAGGCGCTGGTCGCTTCGCTGCGTGACGCGATGCTGGCCAACGGTGTTGACGTGGTACTGGACTACCTGTGGGGTTCGCCGGCGGAGGCTGCGCTGAACGCTCTGGGAGCCAAGGGCGTGGTGAAGCCGGGCGGCCGCGTGCGCTTCGTGCAGATCGGTAACCTCGCGGGCGAGACCATTGCGTTGCCGGCACACACGTTGCGCAGCACCAACATTGAGCTGCTGGGCTCGGGCTTCGGTTCGGGGTCGATGAACGGCATCGCCGAGGCCATTGGTGGTTTCTTTCAGCTCGCCGCGACGCAGAAGTTTGAGTTCAGCTACAAGGCTGTGCCGCTGGCCGAGGTGACCGAGCGCTGGGGCGAGAAGGATGGCACAACGCGGCTGGTCTTCGTTCCGTAAGAAAGCAAGCCTGGAGCGGCGCCAATATTCCTCTTGACGATATATCCGTGACGGATATATGTTCGACGGCATGGGAAAGACTCTTGCTTCGGGACCGTCTCCGCTCAGCCCTGCCGTCTTCTCCATCCTGCTCGCGCTGGCGGATGGAGAGAAGCATGGCTACGGGATCATGCAGGAGGTTCGCGATCATGCGCCGATGGGGCCTGGAACGCTCTACGGATCGCTGGACCGCCTGCTGGCTGCGTGTTTGATCGAGGAGACGGGACTTACGGACGACGAGCGCCGCCGCTATTACCGGCTGACCGGTGCGGGCCGTGACGCGCTCGATGCGGAGGCTGCGCGCATGCAGGCCAACCTGGCGAGGGCGCGGCGCAAGGGAATCAAGCCGATAGGGGTGCGGGCATGAAGAGGCAGCCAGTGTTGATGCGGGTTTATGCCGCTTCGCTCGAACTGTATCCGGAGGCATTTCGCGAGCGTTATGGCGCGGAGATGCTGGACACCGCCAGCCGCGAGTACGCGGCAGCAAAGAGACCGCTTCGATTTGCTGTCGTGCTGATGGGAGACACAGCCATGTCGGTTTTCCGTGAGAACCTGCGTGCGACGCCTGTGCGTCCGGTGATGCTGGCAGGGTTTGTGATGTTCTTCAGCTTTCTCCTGCTGGGTGTGGCGCTGTTTGGGCAGCAGAGGCTGAGGCGCGGCGCGGACCAGGCTCCCGAGGCGTTGACGGCCCAGGTGGCGGCGCAACCCGACAGCGCTGCGGCGCGGCTTGGCTGGCCTCGCCACGAAATCTCTTCGCCGGAGTGGCTGTCCAGTTCGAGCAGTTTCCTGGCGCTGTACGATGCCTCAGGAAAGGTCTGGGCCGCGAACGCGGAGTTTGAGGGCGCGCTGCCGCAGCCGCCGAAGGGCATCTTCGCGACGATCCGCGCGCGTGGGATGTACAAGGTGACCTGGCAACCGGAGCACGGCGTGCGCGTGGCGTTGGCGGGGCGTTCTCTGCCGGATGGGGGCTTCGTCCTTGCCGGCCAGAGCCTCATTCCGGGCGAGGCGAGGACGGATTCCTTTTACCGTTTCCTCCTCGAGCTTTGGGCGGTCATGTTGTTGTATACCGGGGTGCTGGTGCTAAGCCGATGGTGGCAGGCTTCGCGACGCACTGTTTGAGTGCAGGACCGAAGCCGCATCCTCTCGTGGCGCATCCATTCAACAGGCCCTTGGTACCATCAGGGGCGTCCGTTGACGGAGAATAGGAGATGGGCCGTTCGCAGCGCAGCACGCGCGGAGCCCCCTCGAGAGGAATCAGCTTGGCAGAACTCGTACAGATCTCAGGCCAGTCGGCCGGCCCCGTGGTGGGCATCGACCTTGGCACCACCAACTCGCTCATCGCCTACATGCAGGGCTCGACGCCCACCGTCATTCCGGGCGAAGATGGCTCGCCCATCGTGCCTTCGGTCGTGGCCTTCGACCAGGAGACGAAGGATGGCTTCAGCGTGGGCAATGCGGCGCGTGGCGTGCTGCTCACGAACTCCTCGAACGCGGTGTATTCGGTGAAGCGGCTGATGGGCCGCGACCTCGCGGACATCGAGCCGGAACTGAAGCTGTTTCCGTTCCATCTCGCCGAAGGCTTGAAGCCCGGTGAGGTGCTGAAGCTCAACGTCGGCGGCCTCACGCTGACTGCGCCGGAGATCTCGGCTTATGTGCTGCTGCAGTTGAAGCGCAACGCCGAGCGCTTCTTCGGCGCACCGGTGACCAAGGCTGTGATCACGGTGCCCGCGTACTTCAACGATGCGCAGCGACAGGCCACGAAGGATGCGGGCCGCATCGCCGGGCTTGAGGTGCTGCGGCTGGTGAATGAGCCGACGGCCGCGGCGCTGGCCTATGGCCTCGACCAGAACAAGGATGGCGTGATCGCCGTGTATGACTTTGGCGGCGGCACCTTCGATATCTCCATCCTCAAGCTGCACGAGGGCATCTTCGAGGTCATTGCGACCGGCGGCGATACGCATCTTGGCGGTGATGACATCGACAACCTGTTGACTGCCGTTGCGATCGACGACATTCGCGGCGATCTCGGCGTGGACGTCACGACGCACCCCGAGCTGGTGCAGTCGCTGCGCAAGGCCGTTATCGACGCGAAGATTGCGCTAAGCTCTGGCGACTCCACGCGACTACAGCTTGACCTCGGCGAAGGCAAGCACTACCTTCGCGAGATCACCCGCGAGCAGTTCGAGCAGCTGGTCGCTCCGATCCTGGAGCGCACGGCTGCGCCGGTTCGGCAGGCGCTTCGCGATGCCGGGTTGAAGCCGGAGCAGATCGATGAAGTGGTGATGGTCGGCGGCTCGACGCGCATCCCTGCCGTGCGCACGCTGGTCTCGAAGATCTTCGACCTCGAAGCCCGTGGCCGCAAGCTGCACACCGAACTCAATCCTGACGAGGTCGTCGCACTGGGCGCCGCGGTGCAGGCGCAGATCCTCTCCGGCGAAGAGAACGCCGCGACCAACGATCTGCTGCTGCTGGATGTGACGCCGTTGTCGCTGGGCATCGAAGCGCTGGGCGGCGTGATGAGCCGCATCATTCAGCGCAACTCGACGATTCCTGCGAGCGCTACGGAGCACTTCACCACCGGTGTCGATGGGCAGACCAACGTTGCGATCCACGTGCTGCAGGGCGAGCGCGAGCTGGCGAAGGATTGCCGGTCGCTGGCGCGGTTCGATCTGAAGGGCATTCCACCGATGATGGCGGGTCTGCCGCGCATCGAGGTCAAGTTTCTCATCGATGCGAACGGCATTCTGCATGTGAGCGCGCGCGAGCAGCGCAGCGGCATGGAGTCGCAGGTCGAGGTCAAGCCCACCTACGGACTCACAGACGAGCAGGTCGAGACGATGATCCTCGAGAGCTTCGACTACGCCGAAGAGGACCTCACCGCGCGCCAGGTCATCGAAGCGCAGAACGAGGGAAACACCATCCTCGAGGCCGTGGAGAAGGGTGCGAAGTCGCAGGCATGGCAGATGCTGACAAGCGATGAGCATGAGGCAATTCATGCCGCGGTCACTGAGCTCAAGGCGTCACTGGCCGGTGGCGACTATCGCATCATCCGCAAGGCGATCGAGACGTTGGATCAGAAGACGCGCCGCTTCGCCGAGATCATGATGGATACCGCCGTGAGCGGAGCGCTGAGCGGCAAGACGATGGCGGCGGCAGGCGAGGATATCGCAGCGAAGGGCAACGCCCCCAGCGCTCCGCATCCGTTCCGCAAGGCCGAGATCGACGAAGGCCACACGCCGGACGCGATCGAGAAGACCGAAGCCGATCCAGAGACGCCGGGTGAATCAACCGAAGACTAAGGTCTTCGGTTGATTCACCGCGCCGGCCTAGGGGAGTTCGATCTGCTGCATGGCGGCGATAGCGACGATGCGTTCGGTCGGATCTCCGCTGACGGTTTGTTCTGTGAGGGGCGAGCCGGAGAAGACGCGGTACTGATGGGTACCATTGGTGGGGTCCACCAGCTCGACGCGTTGCGGTGCGCCGGGAATACGCGCGCCGAACCAGTGCGGATCCTCACGCTGCGACCACGTCACGAGAGCGCGCGAGGTGCCGTCGGTGAAGAGCGTTGACGTCGTTCCCATGGTGCGATCGACCGTGACCACCAGGGGCGTCCACGACAGGATGGGATAGGGCAGCTGGCCGTGCAGCGTGGCGTCGGTGTTGATCAGGTCGCTCGTCGCGGGTGGCTGATGCCGGGTGCAGCCGTTGAGCAGGCCCAGGGCGAGGGTTGCAGCAAAGGTAAGGGTCGAGGCGAGCTTCACTGGGCACCTCCGCCGCGCGGCAGCGGCATGCTGTAGACGTAGTCGTGGTCGTGCATGGGAGCGTGGCAGCCGGTGCATTCCTGGTCGAAGTGCGCGTCTGCGCCGTAGGGCTTCAGGTCGTTGCCGCGGAAGCGTGCGTAGCCCCAGCCCTGCGTGGACTTGTACTTTTCGGCATCCTTCTCCATGAACTCGACCTGGATGAAGTTGCCCGCCGTGATGTGTCCCTTGCCATCGTCGACGGCCTGGACGGCGATCTTGGCGATGGCCGCGCCGTTGGGCCAGGGGCTGATGTTTCCGGCCTCGATGGCCTTCACTGCGATGTCGTTGCCGGTGATGAGGCGCAGGGTGTGGTTGTCGCCGCGGTCGGTGGTGCTGACGATCTTCCAGCTCTTGTAGTCAGCGGGGAAGGGGACGCCGTTGAGTGACGGGCCTGCGGGCCGCTCCGTCGCGGTGGAACTCGCCGGTGGGGGCGTTGCCGGGGTAGGCGATGTGGAGGGTGTGAACGGTGCAAGGTACGCCTTCAGTGTCGCCAGCTCCGCCGGGGTCACACCTGCGTCGCGATGCACGGCGAGGTAGCTGGGCAGCGGCATGGCGCCAAGCTGGATCATGTTGACGGCCTCGAAGAGCGTGGCGCGCTGTGCGCCGGCGGGCCTGGCGCCGATTTCCGAGAAGTTCAGATGCGCCCGGGCGTTGCGGACGTCCTTGGCGACGATCCAGTAGGGCGGCGCGATCTGGTCATACCATTCGAGCTTCGGGGTGTCGGAGTGGCAGGCGTAGCAGCGACGCTCGAGGATGGCTCGCACCTCAGGGGGAGCGGCGATCTCGGCCTGGGGTCCCGCGGGCGTGCCCAGCGAGGGCCTGATCGCCTGCGCCGCGAGGAGCGCGACGACGCCAGCGAGGGCGAGTGTGAGAAGGCTTCGTTTCATCAGGAGGTCCTCTGGTCTTGGTCGTTTCGGTGGTTCGATGGCGTTTCGCCGGTATTGCGGGGCTCATCGAGCAGGCTAATCCCTCTGCCCGTATCAGAGCAGACTCCAAGTGCGGACATGATGATGCGTCATAAGGATGGCTTATCTGCCGGGCGCGCTTTGACGGCGGGGAAACGTGCGGCGAAGTAAGATAGAAGCTGTATGTCCGATCACGCGTCCAACCCGCTCCCCGAAGTCGATCTCTCCAAGCCACCCGCGGAGAACATGGTCCGTGTGACCTTCCAGCCTGAAGGCAAGACCGTTGAGTTCCCGTTTGGCTCGCTGCCGTACGACGGCCACGGCGAGCCGATGAGCCTGCTGGATGTCGCCGAAAACTACGGCATCTTCCTCGACCACGCGTGTGGCGGCGTCTGCGCCTGCACGACCTGCCACCTCTTCGTGAAGGAGGGCGGCAGCAGCCTCTCGGAAGCGGAGGAGAAGGAGCTGGACCGTCTCGACCTCGCGCCGGGGCTGCAGCTCAACTCGCGCCTCGGCTGCCAGGCTGTCATCGAAAAGCCCGGCACGTACCTGGTCGAGATTCCTTCGTGGAACAAGAACTACGTGCAGGAAGGCAAGCCGGTCGGGAACACGAAGTAGACCTCGCTGGTTCCCTCAAGGTCTAATTTCGGTGACCAAAATGACCTCGTTCCTCGACAGCGAAAGCTGTAGAGGTGCGAGGTCTTCAGGTTTGGAGGGATAAGGTCGTTGCCGGTGTAGGTCTTACTCGTCGCCCTTGAAGGCGTGCGGCCACTCCAGCATGGAGTGTTTCTTCGCCTCCAGCGTGAGGGTGATCTGCTGCTCGTGGCGCTCGCGCAGCAGGGTGACGACCACGGGGCGGCCCTTGGCGGTGCGCAAGTGCTTGCTCCACAGGTTCGTGGTGCGCAGCCCTACGCCGTCGGCCTTCAGGAGCACGTCTCCGGCCTTGAGTCCTGCCTCGGCGGCCGGGCTGTTGGGCGCGACGCTCTGGATCAGCAGGCCGTTGCCGTCCGCGACGCCGAAGAACCCGGCGAGCTGTGGCGTCATCACTTCGAGCTCCAGGCCGGTGAACGGGCCGGTGTGGAGCACTGTGCCCAGGAAGGTCTGCCCGCGCATCGCCTTCGTCGGAGGCGGTGGAGCTGGATCGGCGAAGTCGGCCCGCGCCTCTTCCGCGTCGACGGGGTCCGAGGCGGAGTTGGTCGAGATGGCAGGCTGGTTGTTGACGCCGATGTGCGCGATGACGTCCTTCTCAATCTGGCTGCGATCGGCGAGGACGGTGTTGACGTGGACGTCCCGGCCCTGGCGGACCAGCGAGAGCGCCATGTTGAAGCCCGCGCCGGCGTCATGGATCATGCGACGCAGCATATCGGCGCTGGCGGAGTTCTGGCCGTTGACGGAGACGATGACGTCCTGCGGCCGCAGACCGGATTTGCCGGCTGGGCCGTCGTGGTCAACGGCGACGATCAAGATGCCGCGGGTGCCTTTTTCGTGCAGGGCAGTGGCTTCGGCGTCGGAGAGGTCGTGGAACTCGATGCCGAGGTAGCCGGAGGTGTGCTGCGGCTGGGTGTGGCCGGTATGCGCTGCGAGGCCGAAGGCACTGGAGCTCGCACCGGGAAATAAAGCCGTAGCCATGCACGCATACAGGCATACCGTCTGCGCGCAGCGGTGGAGCGCCGCGCGGGGGACGCCGGGCCGAAGAATATCGCGATGAGCGAGCACGGTCACAAGCCTACTGAATATCTGACGCCCCCTGCAGGACCTGGAAGCTGGCGTTACGGACGGCGGGGTTCACATCGCGTGTCGAGACGGAGCGGAGGACCTCGCGAACGCTGGTGTCGGCGTGAACGGGAGTCAGCATGCTGATGGCCTGGGCGCGGACGTCGGGGTTGTGGTCGCGGAGCACAGCATCGAGCACGGCGTCGCGCACGTTCTCGTCGTCGGCCACATACGGCTGCAGGCCGGTGAGCGCCTTGAGGCGTACGGCGGAGTTCCTGTCGCTGCGCAGCGAGGTGATCAGGGTGCCGCGGATACCGTCGGGCTGCCCGCTGCTCTCGCAGTCATGGCCGGCGATGCATTCCTTCGCGAGCAGGTCCACGGAGTTTGCATGGACCTCACCGGAGCTTGCCAGCGTGGTGCCGAGCATCAGCAGGTGGCGGATCTGGGGATCGTCGAGCGAGCCCTGAACGCTCTCGGGGACGAGGCGGTTGTAGTTGACCTGCACCACCTCGGAGTTGGGGGTCTGCACGATGCCGGAGACGCTGGCGATGGGGCCGGTGCCGCCGTTGAGAACGACGGTCGACGGGAGCCTGGGCGCGTGGGCGACCTGGTAGCGGTTCAGGATGTTGCCGCTGAGGAAGCCGACGCCGAGCAGCAGCGTCGCGAGTGCGGGAGCGCCCTGCAGGAAGCCGAGCCAACGGAAGGCGTGGCCCAGAAATCGTTGTCCGGCGGAGCGCGGCGGGATGGCGTCGAGGGCTTCGTCCAACCGCATGCGCGAGGCTGCCAGCAGGTTGGGCGAAGGTTCGACGACCGGCAGCGTGGCCAGCTCTTCATTCAGGGCGATCAGCGCGTTCCATTCGCGCCGGCAATCCGCGCACCCGTTCAGGTGTTGCTCCAGCGGGAGCTGCATCTCGTCCGGCAGCTCTCCGTAGTGCGCGAGGATCATCGTCTGTTGCGAAGTCTCACAGTTCATGGTGCGTACCTCAGTGGCCTATCCGAAGTGGGTGCTGCCTTGTTGCTGCTGCCCGGCGCCGATCATTTGTCGTCGGCACTCTGAGCGGGGTGTTGCCGATGCTGCGCTACCGCACCTCCGCGAGTTTGGCTCGCAGCTTTCTGGTGGCGCGGAAGAGCGTATTCTTGGCCGTTTCCTCAGTCGTCGAGAGCATCTCGCCAATCGTACGAAGCTTGAGGCCCTGGTAATGCTTGAGTTCGAAGACCGTGCGCTCCCGGGGGGTGAGCTCATCGAGCGCGCTCTGGATCGCGGTGTGCATGGTCTTGCGTTCGAGCTCGCGGGCTGGATTCGCTCCGGCGCGCCCGTCGGTGATGTTGGCCAGCAGGTCCATCTCTTCGCCTGCAGCGTCGGTGGCCGTGGAGGGATCTTCGCGGCGGCTCTTGCGGCGGCGAAGCTGGTCCAGGCAGAGGTTAGTGACGATCCGGTAGAGCCACGTGTAAAACGAGCACTCGAACCGGAAGTTCGAAAGATGCCGGTACGCCTTGATGAAGGCGTCCTGGTGCACGTCCTGCGCGTCCTGCTCGTTGCCGAGCATATGCAGCGCGAGTCGAAGTACGCTGCGGTCGTAGCGGCGCACCAGCGTGTCGAAGGCGGCGCGGTCGCCCTTCTGGGCCTGGCGGATGAGTTCGTCATCCTCAGCCCGCTGCTGCTGGCGCACTTCCATCTGCTCGGCGGTTAGCCGGGCGCGGGCGCCGGGTTGGGCTACGGCTCTGGGCACTGAGGGCGATTCTACCGCCAACAGGGTAGACGATTGCGTCAACGTCTCCTCCAAACCGAGAGCAAAGGGACTGCGGCGCCGGCCTACGTCGCCGGGGAGGACGATCGCATCGGAAGCGTTCATTTGTTGCTGACTCCGGAAGTCAGGGTACGTACCTGTTCTGGTAGACGCGGGGGTGGTGGAAAACGTGAGCAGGGAAAGGCGAGGGTCCAGGGCCCAGGGTTTAGGGCCCAGACGGCGTGTGTGTTCCGCGGAAGGCTTTCCTGGACCCTGGACCCTGGGCCCTGAGCCCTGAGCCCTAATCCCTGTACCCTGTCTTTCATGCTCCGTCCCTTCAACAACATCCTGCCCTCCGTCCCGGCTTCCGCCTATGTTGACCCCAGCGCGCAGGTTATCGGCGACGTGGTGCTGGGCGAGCACGCCAGCGTCTGGATGAACGCCGTCATCCGGGGCGATGTGAACTCCATCCGGGTTGGGGCGCGGTCCAATGTGCAGGACTGCGCGGTGCTTCACGGGCAGCGCTATCTCTACTCGGTCACCGTGGGGGAGATGTGCACCATCGGGCACAATGCCACGGTGCACGGCTGCGTGCTGGAGGATGAGGTGCTCATCGGCATCAACTCCGTGGTGCTGAACGGGGCGCACATCGGTACTCAGTCCATCATCGCGGCCGGGGCGGTCATCCCGGAGCGCACGGTGATTCCTCCCCGTTCGCTGGTGGCAGGCGTGCCCGGCAAGGTGCGCCGCGCCATCACCGAGGAGGACATCGCGCTGATCCGAACCTACGGCAACAACTACCTCGACTACCTGAAGGTGTATCTTTCCTCCAACAGCACCCCCAGCAGCATTCCATAGTCAGGCCCAGATACCTCATGCAGAGCTCGTTCCCCGCACGCCCGCTTTCCGTCCTGTCTCTCCTGCTTGCGCTCACCGGCATCGCCGGAAGGATGCACGGGCAGGCTGCCGCGTCTGCCGTCGCCGATTACCGCAATGAGTCGAGCTACTTCGAGCGCGTTGACCGGACGTATACCTACAACGACGATGGCACGGGGGTGCGCGAGTTGCTGGGCATCGTGCATGTGCAGACGCAGGCCGGCGTCAAAGATCTGAGTGTCCTCAGTTTTCCGTTTGCCTCGGGCTCGGAGCACGTCGAGATCGACTACGTCCGGGTGCGCCACGCTGATGGCACGGTCGTGAATACGCCGGCGACAGACGTGCAGGAGCAGCCTGCGCCCGTGACGCGCGAAGCTCCCTTCTACTCCGACCTCAAGGATGAGCAGATTCCGGTGCGGAGCATCCGGCCCGGCGACACGCTGGAGTACCACATCCGCTTCGTGCGGACCCGCGCCGAAGCTCCGGGGCAGTTCTGGCAGAGCGAGAACCTGATGATCCCGTCGAGCGGCGTGGTGACGCTGTCCGAGAATGTGATCCTCCGCGCTCCCGCGGCCAAGTATGTGCAGGTCTGGAGTCCGGGACGCACGCCGGAGATCGCGACGGCGAACGGCCAGAAGACCTGGACGTGGCATAGCTCGCAGCTCACGCCCATCGTGGGCAACGACAAGGCGACGCTGCTGAAGCTCGACAACCTGCCTGACCTCGGGACCAACGATCAGCCGCGGCTGCCGGCCATCGCGTGGACGACCTTCCACTCCTGGGCGGAGGTGGGCGCCTGGTATCGCAAGCTGCAGGCTGCTCGCGTCGAACCCGATGACGACGTTACGGCGAAGGTGCAGCAGCTCATCGCCGGCAAGACGACTCCCGAGGAGAAGGCCCGCGCGGTATATGGCTTCGTCGGCCCGCAGGTGCGGTACATCGGTGTGGCGTTTGGCATCGGGCGCTATCAGCCGCATGAGTCCGGTGATGTGTTGCGGAACCAGTACGGCGACTGCAAGGACAAGCACACGCTGCTGGCCGCGATGCTGTCGGCCGTCGGCATTCAAGCGGATGCAGCGCTCATCGGCGCGGGCGAGGCCATCAGCCCGGATGTACCTTCGCCGGGCTGGTTCAACCATGTCATCACGGTGGCGCACATCGACGGCAAGGAGAACTGGCTGGATGCGACCGCCGAGGTGGCTTCCTTCCGCCTGCTGATGCCGCAGCTCCGCGGGAAGCAGGCGTTGGTGATTCCGGCCACCGGGGACGCACACCTCGAGACCACGCCCGCGAAGGCGCCGTATGCGCTCGAGGACCACTTCGTCTCCATCGGCACGCTGGATGAGCAGGGCACCGCGCACTCCAAGATCACCCTCGACCTGCACAGCGATGCGGAGATCCTCTTCCGCCAGGCCGCGCGCTCGGTATCGCCCGCGCAGTGGGACGACCTGATGCAGAAGATCAGCGAGTCGCTGGGCTTCCAGGGCAAGGTGGCGGATGCGGAGTTCAGCCGTCCGGACGACCTCAGTACACCGCTGCACATCGCCTACAGCTACACGCGGGAGAAGAGCGGCGACTGGGAGAACCTGCGCATTGTGCCGCAGATTCCTCCTGCGGGGATCGGGGACGTCGACGAGAAGGATCCGCCCGTGACACCGATCGAGCTTGGCTCGCCCAATGTGCAGATCGCCCACTCGGAGATGAAGCTTCCTCCGGGCTGGACCGCGGAGCTGCCGCTGCCCATCCACGCGCATGCCAGCTTCGCCACGCTGGACAAGACCTACAAGCTCGATCACGGCACGCTGATCGTGGATCGCCGGGTGGAGATTCTGACCGACCACCTTCCCGCGACAGAGTGGAAGACCTATCACCAGTGGTTCAAGGATGCGAGCCTCGACGGTGAGCTGTACATCCAGCTCGATCGCGCGACCGGGCACACCACGGTGAACAACGAGAGCGCGGGTTTGCTGATTCAGGAAGCGTCCGAGCTGATCTCGCAGAAGGACCTCGAAGCGGCACGCAAGAAGCTCGACTCGGCGAAGTCGCTGAACGAGCACCAGGCGCGGCTCTGGAGCACTTACGCCGCGGTGGAGCTCGCCTATGGAGCGCCCACGAAGGCCACCGAGGATCTCAGGAAAGAGATTGAGTACCACCCCGATGAAGGCCTCGCCTATCGGATGCTCGCGACCGCGCAGTTCCAGCGCAAGGACAACGATGGCGCCATCGACACGATGCGCAAGTTCCTCGATCGCAACCCGGGCGATGAGAGCGCAGCGCTGTTCCTGGCATCGATGCTGAAGACCAAGGAAGATCTCAAGGGCGCGGAGGTGGTTCTCCGCTCCGCGCTGGAGAAGAACCCCACGAGCGTCCCCATCAAGCTCGAGCTGGGCTCCGACCTGATGCAGGATGGAGGTCAGGCCGAGGCTCGTCCCCTGCTGGAGTCGATCATCAACGAGGTCCGCGACCCGATCCAGCTGAACAACGCAGCGTATGAGCTCGCCAACCACTCCTTCGACATTCCACTGGCAGAGAAGGCCGCTCTGAAGGCGCTGGACCTGCTGGACGAAGCCAGCGCTACCGGCGAGACCGGCCGCGCGATGCTCTTCCGCTCCGAGCTGCTGATCAACACCTGGGACACCTACGGCTGGATCCTCTACCAGGACGGCAAATATGACGAGGCCCTGCCGTGGATCAGCGCGGCGTGGCGCAACGGCCTCGCGCAGGAGCCCGGTATGCACCTTGGCCAGGTGCTGGAGAAGACGAAGCACGAGCCTCAGGCGCTTGCGGTCTACCAGCTTGCGACGACGGCGAAGGCGGATGGCGGCGAGAAGCTCGCGGACACCATCAAGCAGCGGATCGCAGCGCTGAAGTCCGCCGGTGTGCATCCGGCGGCGAGCAACGACGCCCGCGATCTCGCCACGACGCTGCAGCAGCAGCGGACGTACAAGGTGCCTCGTGCGAAGAAGGGTGGAGCGTTCTGGTCGGAGGTGGAGCTGGATCTCACCGCGCAGGGAACGAACTCGGTGCGGTTCATCGAGGACTCGTCGAAGAGTGGCAGCGATGCGGGCTCCGTGGCGGATCGCGATGCCGAGCTCGATGCCGTGAAGGGGTTCGATCTCGGGCTTGGCGTACCGCCTGCAAGCCATGGGCACCTCATCCGGCGCGGCGTGTTGAGCTGCCACAACGACAAGGAGTGCGACCTGGTGCTGGAGCTCGCAAACGACGTCGCGACGCAGGCCCAGCAGTAGCGCCTGCACGCGTTTTCCTTTCGCGATTCACAAGCGATCCCTAAGCGATCCATAAGGAATCCAATGGATATTCGCAGGGAATCCACCAGTAGCTCTACGCTCATTTTCCGGGAGACCTCATCCCCGTCGCGTGCATCCTACCGCTTATAAGCCTGGTTCATGCCGTGGCTGCAGCGTTCGACCCGCCTCCCCGCGGGAGAAAAAGAGGATGTATTTCATGTCGACCCAGAAGAGCTCCATCACCAAGGAAGCGTTCATCGATCTGCTCAACGAAGACCTGGCCCGCGAATACCAGGCCGTCATCGCCTATGTGAACTACTCGCAGGTGCTGAAGGGCGCGCAGTACATGAACATCGCGGCCGAGCTCGCCAAGCACGCCGAGGAAGAGCTTTCGCATGCGCTGAAGCTCAGCTTCTGGATCGACTACCTCGGCGGTATGCCCTGTGTGAAGCCCAAGGCCGTGAAGACCAGCGAGAAGGCCGAGGACATGCTGCGCTTCGACCTGGAGAACGAGAGCGAGACGATCCGCAACTATCGCCGGCGCGTGAAGCAGGCCGAGGAGCTGTCGCACTATGCCATCGGTGAGGACCTGCGCGAGATCCTGCGCGACGAGGCCGACCACCTCAATGCGCTCGCGACCGCGCTGGGCGAGGATACGCCCGATCCCGGCGTCGCTGACGAGTAACTTCCAAGGTGAAAGCAACGCAGAAAGGCCTGCCATCGCGGCAGGCCTTTTTATTGCATTGATCTTCGCAGACCGCAGCTGCTACATCTCGCGGCGGAGAGCGTAGTACCATCCGATGGCGCAGAGTTGCACGAGCATCAGCAGCTCCATATCGAAGGCGAAGTTGGTAAGCACCGGGTGCGCGGCAGGAGCCAGAGCGAACATCACCAGCGTCACGACCATCGCCGCTCCCAGCGAGATAAGGCTGCCAAAGCTGCGTGGAGCGCGGCGAGGCGACTGGGGCGGCAGCGCGGCGGCCACGCGAGCGGCGAAGCCTTCCGGAACCGCGATCTGCGGCTTGCGCTCGAGCGTGCGATTGAGCAGAGCGTCTTCGCTTGCGGTCATCTTGAAATCGACTGGTACGTTCTGCTGCATCGCCTTCGCTCCTTTCAGCAACTTCCATCCTATCGTGCGGTAGTTTGGCCGGTCGTTCGTTTGTGCTGTCACGCCCATCGCCAGAGCCTCTTTCTGGGTGCATCGACGACCGGCAGGGCTTCCGGTGCGGCAGCCGGAGCCGACGCTGGCCGCCCGTCCCTGGCTCCTCGCAATCGTTCACCCAGCCGCTTGCGCCCGCGATGCAGGTGGGTCCGCACGGTGTTTACCGGCAGACTCAAGGCCGAGGCGATGCCCTCATAGCTCAGCTCTTCCTGGTGGTAGAGCACGATCACAGCTCGCTCCATCTCGGGCAGCGCCTGGAGCTCGGCTTCGAGCGCGCGTTCCATCTCGGCCAGCTCCATGCGATCGTGCGGGGTGCGGGCATGCTCGCTGGCGTCGGCATCCCCGGCAAAATTCTCCAGCCATGCTGCGCTCTCGCCCTCGTCCTCGACAAAGGCGGGAACCTCCGCGATGTGCTCGCGCTCCTTCTTGCGGCGCTTCCATTCGTCCTGCGCCACGTTGACGACGATGCGGTAGAGGTAGGTCGAGAGCATGGCCTCGCCGCGAAACTCCGGCAGAGCGCGATAGAGCCGCAGGAAGACCTCCTGCGCCAGGTCCTCGACGTGCGTGCCTGCGCCGGTCATGCGCGTGAGCGTGCGAAAGACCATGCCCTGGTGCTCGCGCACCAGCGATTCGAACCCCTCTGGACTCGTCAGGTCTCTCCGCAAACTTACGTCTCCAGTCCCGCAACCATCATGACCCCACCTCAGACCGTGGGGAAATCGAAAAGTTTCACGAGCGGCGCTGAAACTTTCGCAACCCTCCCCGGTCATAGGGTCCATCAAGTTTCGGGCTGCAACGGCGGGACCCCCGGCAGCCCAGAGAAATCCAAATTCAGGAGAACCACCATGCCGCTTCTTTCCCTCGCACTCTTCCTCTTCCACGAGTCCGGCCTCGACAGTCCGTTCATCGTTCCCGTTGCCGGCTGCCTCATGATTCTCGGCATCGTCATCGCGGGCGTGTGGTCCAGCAATCGCGCCAACGAGATGCGCAGCCGCGAGCGCCTGGAGTGCATCGCCCGAGGCGTGACGCCGCCCCCCACCGCCGAGGAGCTGGCCATCATGCACGGCAAACCCACTGCCGACCGCGTCCGCCGCCGCGCCAACATCCGGCTCTCCGGCATCGTCGTGCTCTCCGCCGGCGTGGGCCTGGTCGCGTTCTTCATCGCGCTCTCGGCCATCCTGCAGCAGCGCGAGGTGCTCTCCGGCGCCGCCGTCGGCCTCGTCCCGCTGGCCATTGGGCTCGGCTTCCTCATCGACACCAGGCTTCAGTCGAAGGAGATGAGCGAGTCGAACAGCTCCTCCTCCTCGTCAGACGTGGCCTAGGTTCTATCAACGTATACGGCTCCCTCGGGTGTGTCATTTCGACCGGAGCGGTGCGGCTTCATCGCACCGCGCAGTGGAGAAACCTGCATCTTGCCCAGGCGAACAGGCTGCAGATCCCTCGACTTCGCTCGGGATGACACCTCCCACGGGCTCCCCGATACACTGGAAGGGTATGTCGACCAACGCCGGCGCGCCGCAGAAGCGCCCCACCCTCAAGGCCGTCCGCGGCACCCGCGATCTCCTCCCCGACCAGACTCCGCTCTGGAACTTCGTCGAAGCCACCGCCCGCGGCGTCTTCGCCCGCTACGGCTTCGGCGAGATCCGCACGCCGATCCTCGAAGATACCTCCCTCTTCGCCCGCGCTGTGGGCGAGGAGACCGACATCGTCGGCAAGGAGATGTTTACGTGGGAAGACGGGTTGCGTGAGGACCTAAGGTCGCTTGAGTCAGATTGGCGACGAGTCCACGCAGATTTGTTAGACGTTGAAAGTACCTTCACACTTACCGCGAGGCCGATCGCGTGGACGGTTGCAACAATTGAAGGCAACCTGACGTTCGTGGAATTTCGAGTTCTGGTTCCTAAGACTCCTGACTTCGAGCTGAAGAAGAGAAATTCTGAACTTAAGGACCAGGGGACCCTTCACCGCGTAGTCGTCCCGAATTGGCGGATGGACCTTCTGGATCTGACCGCCTATGAAGATGCAGGTATTCGGGTCGAGGCCTTGAGCGGTCGCCATGTGGCCAAATCGGAATCGGTCTCGCTCCGCCCCGAGAACACCGCAGGCGTCGTCCGCGCGTACATCGAGCACAAGCTGGGCGAGACCGGCCAGCTGCAGAAGCTGTACTACATCGGCCCGCAGTTCCGCCGCGAGCGTCCGCAGAAGGGCCGCTACCGGCAGTTCTGGCAGATCGGCGCCGAGGTCATCGGCCCGCAGTCGTCGGGCTCGGAGTCCGCGCTGCGCGACGCCGAGGTGCTGCAGATGCTCGCCGCCCTCCTGGACGAACTCGGGATCCGAGGCTGGAGATTAGACCTGAACTCCGTAGGCTCCAGCGAAGATCGGGCCCGCTACAACGAAGCCCTGCGCGCCGCTCTCGCACCGGTCAAAGACCAGCTCTGCCCTGACAACCAGCGCCGCGCCGAGACCAACCCCCTGCGCGTGCTCGACTCCAAGGACGAGAACGACCAGGCCATCATCGAAGGCCTGCCCAAGATAGCCGACTACCTCGCCGAAGACTCGCGCGAGCACTTCCAGCAGGTGCTCGCCGCGCTCGATGCCTGCGGCGTGAAGTACAACCTGAATCCGCGCCTCGTGCGCGGTCTGGACTACTACACCCGCACCACCTTCGAGTTCACCGTGACCACCGGCCTGGGCACGCAGAACGCCCTGCTGGGCGGCGGGCGCTACGACGGCTTGAGCGAGATGCTCGGCGGCCCACGCGCGCCTGGCATCGGCTTCGCCATCGGCGAAGATCGCCTGATCCTCACCCTGCAGGCCCAGGCCGAGGAAGACGCTCGCGTGGCCAGGGAATCGGGTGCCCTTGTTTCTGGAGCCAGTCTCGCTTCTGAGACCTGGGTTCCTGCATGGGCAGCGAAGAAGCTCGACGCCTACATCGCCCCGCTGGGCATCGCCCAGAACCCTGCAGCCCTCGCCCTCGCGCACGAACTCCGCTCCGCCGGCCTCACCGTTGAAGTCGGCGATGGCGCCTTCAAACTCCGCAAGAGCTTCGACGTCGCCGACTCGCTGGCCCGCAACATCATCCTGCTCGGCGAAGACGAAGTCGCAACCCAGACCGCAACGGTGAAGAGCTTCGCGAGCGGGGAGCAGAAGAAGATTGCGCGTGCAGAGTTGATCGCCGTGTTGCGGTAAAGTGGACGCACGCGAGGTGTGGCATGGACTTCAGCATTGAGATGGAACGCGAAGACGATGGCCGCTGGATCGCCGAGGTGCCCGAGCTTCCGGGCGTCATGGTCTATGGGGCAACTCAAGCCGAGGCCAAGTCGAAGGTCCAGTCACTCGCTTTGAGTGTCTTCGGATGCGTGAAATCTGTTGACTTGGGCCATGCAACTTCCCAGAATTGATCCATGGCGGGAACCTCCGGTGTCGTCAATCCGATCGATCTTCACGTGACCATGGAGCAGCTTATGCTCTTGCGCGAGGCTGCGGAGCGCGAGCGGAGCTCCCTGGAGGGTTTCGTACTGGACGCCGCATTGGACGCTGCTCGAGCTCATTCCTCCAGCAAGCGCCGCGTAACCCGTGACGAGGCTCTGGCGCTTTTGCGAGAGGCACGCGCCGCCGTTCGGCATGCGAATCCGCTGAATCGCGACCTGGCGGCGGAGTTGCTCGATGAACGCAGAGCCGAAGCGGACCGTGAATAAGGTCGTTCTTGACGCCTCCGTCATACTGGCCCTCCTCAAGGAGGAGCGGATCGACGAACGAGCTCTTGATCTTGTCCAGGGCGGCTATATGAGCGCCGTCAATGTTGCAGAAGTGTTCAGTAAACTTAGCGACCTAGGACCGTCACCCTCCGAAGCCATGGAGAAGATATCCGCTCTCCTGGAACTACTCGAAGAGATCGTCCCGTTCACGAATGGACAGGCTCGGACGGCCGGAGCCCTGCGGGAGTCGACCAGGCATCTGGGGCTTTCGCTCGGGGATAGAGCGTGCCTGGCTCTGGCAATTGCGCTCCAGGCTGATGTCTACACCGTGGACCTGAATTGGCTGTCGCTGGGGATCTCTGGGATCAACATCAAGGCCCTTCGATAGATGCTTTGCCCCTGACAACAAGATCCCTACTATAGCTAATTGATCTTCTTCAACCAGACATTCCGCACGCTGATCGTCGTTGGCGTGCCTTCGAGCTCGATGCCGATGAGTCCCGCGATGTTGTTCGACGACTTCGGATCGTCGTCGATGAACACCGCCATCAGCTGGCCGTTGAGGATGTGCATCATCACCGGGCCTCGGGCGATGATCTCGTACTGGTTCCAGCCGTTGTCGCGCACATAGCCGCCCAGCGCGCTGCGGTCGCCGATGGTGCCAACGACGGCGTTGTTCGTGGTGTCCCCGCCCTGTGTCGTGGTCGATTGCGTGACCTGGCCGCGCCACGTGAGGATGCCCAGCGTGGTGTTCTCGGAGTAGAACTGGCCGCTGTACTGCTCGTGCTGTGGGTCGACCGGGAACCAGAAGTCCGCCTGCGGCCCGGTCATCAGCCATGCGGGTTTGGGCAGTGGCTGGCCGGGACGCGCGCGAATCCACGGCTGCCCCACCGTCCCGCGATACTGGATGCCCGTCCCGCCGCCATGCTCCACCTTCACCTCGAGCTTCAGGTCGAAGTCATGCGCGATCGCCGCCGGATCGTTGGGGCCGCTGCCGTGATAACTGATGTAGGTGTTCGGCGGGCGCACCGTCAGCGACGTCGACTCGCCGACAATGGCGCTGTTCTCCACGCGCCAGATCGCAGGATCGCCATCCCATCCCTTCAGCGATACACCATCGAAGATCTGCGTGAAGCCTTCGTGATTGTCGAAGTCGAAGGCTCGCGGCTCGTGAAACTGCACGCTCACCGGAGGCTTCGCAGCGGGCTGCGCCGGCTGTTGCGCGGAGAGAGACGTAACGCAGAGGGCAAGTGCGAGAGCTGTGCGCATGATGTGCATGAGCGTATCGCAGCCGGATGAGAACTGGGAACGGCGTACGGCCGGCGTGCCGCATGGTGAAACCGTCTCATCGAGTTGCGAGTTGCGAGTTGCGAGTTGCGAGTTGCGAGTTGCGAGTTGCGAGTTGCGAGTTGCGAGTTGCGAGTTGCGAACTAACAACCATCCCGCTACCTACCCGGCTGCGCCTTCATCAGCTCCACAAACAGCTTGTAGAACCGCGGTGCGTCGAGATCATCCTGCACATGCACGACGGGCATGAAGCGCTCCGGCTTGTTCGCCTTCGTCCACGTCAGAGTGTCGCCGTAGTTGGGTCCGGGGTTCAGGTCCACGTCCACGTAGAGCTCGCGCTCCTTCGTGATGATCTTCGGATCGAGCAGCGTCGCGGACTCTAGCTCATCCCACAGGTAGTAGAACTCGTGCGTGTATTTCGCGAGATACTGCGCGCTCGGCGAGTTCGACTGCGCAATCTCCGCGAGCATCTCCTTCGTGAAGCGCGTCTTCACGCTGATGTCGACCGTGGTCAGGTCGATGCGCGGCCATGGCGCGCGCAGCGTGATGTGTACGGCCTCGGGATCGAACCAGAAGTTGAACTCATGCCGAGGGTGCGTCGCGAACTCCGGATCGTCCGTCACCGGTGCCAGCGCTCCACCCATGATGTAGATGCCCTGCGTCAGCTCCGCAAAGTGCGGATCGATCGTCAGCGCGAGCGCGATGTTCGTCAGCGGTCCCGCGGCATAGATCGTCACCTGGTGCGGATGCGCATGCACCTGCCGGATAAGAAAGTGCGCAGCGTCCTCATCCAGCGGCTTCGTCGTGGGGTCGCCCTCTTCGAGCTTTGGCACCACGTAAGGTCCGTGATACGGCTGCGCGCTCGTGGACTGGGCTCCGGGAGTGCGGGCGAGATCGCCCCACGCGCCATACCAGGGCTGTGTGCCGTTGCGCGCCTTGTCGGCGAGGCTATCGGCTTCCGTGCGCAGGAGAGGAAAGATCGCGCCGGGCACGACGGGCACATCGGCGTGGTGGGTGATTTCCAGCATGCGCAGCGTGTGCGCGACCTCTTCGGGCTCCCACGCGTTGCCGCTCACCATCGTGATGCCGAGCACCTTCACCTGCGGTGACTGCAGCAGCACCATCATCGCCATCTGGTTCGAGCCGCCGGGGCCGGAGCCATCCTGATCGATGAGGACAAGGCGTTGCGCGCGGGCGGCGGAGCACGCGAGAGCGAGCAGGCAGAGAAGACCGGAGAGAATGCGGGACATATCCGCAGGGTATCGCAGCTTGCGCATCTTCACTCGAACCGCCAGCTAAGTTACGCGGGATCGCTGCCCAGCCAGCGCTCGATGGACTCCACGGCAAAGCGGTCCTGCTCCTTGCGCGGCAGTCTCCGGCTCAGCGGGCCAGCTGCGCTCAGCACGATCATGCCGTGCAGGAACGACCAGATGGAGACTGTGCGCTCCGACGCCTGCTCGCGCGTCAGGTCGGGCCTGTGCTCCGCGATGAGGTCGCGAATCAGATCGAAGCTGAGGTTGGCTGCCGATTTGAGCTCAGGCGAAGAAGCCGCAGAGACCTCGGGAAGAAACATCGCGGCGTAGTAGCCGCGCTCGCGTCGCGCGAAGCCCAGGTAGGCCAGCGTCAGCGACCTGATCCGGTCGGCGTACTGCTCGCTCTCCTGGGCAGCTTGCAGGAAGTCGTCATACAGCAGCTTGTAGCCATCGATCGCCAGAGCGACCAGAAGGGTCGTGCGGTCTTTGAAGTGGTGATACGGCGCGGCTGTCGTGACACCGAGCCTGCGAGCAAGGTCCCGGAACGATAGAAGATGCGCCTCGGGACCGGAGAGAACCTCCAGCGCGGCGAGCTTAAGCGTCTTGGGCAGGTCCCCATGGTGATACGCAGGGGCGCTGCGAGTCCTGGGCGCTGTGGACTTCGCGACGGTGGGCTTTGTCGGTGTGGATGTGCGTTTTTTCGCGGCTTGTGCGGACACAGGAACGATCCTATACTGTCTAAGCAGTGCTTAGATTGCTTGTCGGCGATTCCTGGCAGGCAGATTTCCGATTCAGGAGGGTGCCCTATGACCGTTGACTGGCTCTTGTCCCCACTCACCATCGCCGTCGAGCTGGACTTCGGACTTCAGTTCGAGGACCTGCTCAACCGCAGGACGAAACAGATGCTCGGTCGGGCCGTCGCCGCACGGCAGCTGGATCTCCGCCCCGTCCGCGTCGCATAACGGACGACCCGCCGGCGCGCAGCCTGGCTGCGGTCTACTCGATCTCCGGCACCTGGCTGTGTACGTGGAAGTGCACCAGCACGGACGCGTGCCCGGTCGGGCAGCCGAAGACACCCAGACCCCGGCCTTGTCCTTTGAAGGAGTACGCGATGTGCGCGATGCCGTTGGGGTCGATCTTTGTCACGGTTGGCCCGGTGATGTCGCGGACTTTCTCGGTATCGACAAGTTCGGCCTCGGCGGCTGTCACCTGTTCATGCTGTGCAGGGTTCAGCGCGATCGGCACCTGCAGATCAGTGCCGGAGTTCACCTTGTTGCAGGGAACGTTCAGGCCGGCGAGCTTGTTGTCGCGCACGGTGTCGACGACGTCGATGATGGGGTTGTTGTGATAGACCTTCGCGAAGAAGGTGTAGGCATCGGCGTTGCGATTGGCGGGCTTCACGATGTCGATGTGGTCGGCCATCACCTTTTGTGGAGGCGTGTCCACGTCACAGCCGAAGGTCGCGCTGTAGTAGCTCACCACGCGAGTGTGTGCGCGAAGATATTTGCCGACGCCGGCGCCGCTCGCGGTGTCCACGCCCTCGTAGGCGCAGTACCGATGGATGCGGGCTGCTGCGGGTGTGCCGCGCCAGCGCTGCTCGAGGTCGATGAGGAAGTTGTTGTCGTCGCCATCGCGCAGGTCCAGCAGCACCGGATCGCTGTCGTAGACCTTGGCGACACTGGCGACGAAGGAGCCCTGATGCGGCGTCGCGTAGGAGACGATGAACTGCACCCGGTTTGCGTCGGCGGGGTGATTCAGCAGCATCTGCTCGGTGACGAGGCCGCCGAGCGAGTGCGCGATGATGACGACCTCGCGGTGGTCCCAGACGCGCTGTTTCTTCAGGCCCTGGTAGAGGATCTCGGAGAGCTGCGTCGTCGAGTTGTGCCCATGCATGGAGGGCGTTGGGTACTCAGCCACCACGACATCGGAGTGCGAAAAGTGCGGGTCGGTGCGGACGAGGTCCGGCCAATACGCTCCGTTGGCTGCGCGCCAGGTCTCCTTGTCGCCATGCAGGCCGTGGATGAAGACGATGACGCGCGGCTTCAGGTTGTCGGCGTGGGCTGAAGAGCACACCGCACCAAACGCAACCAGACTCAGGATCAACGCCCGAACGAAAGCGACTGCACTCCGCAACCCAGACTCCTCTCGCGCACCCATGCTGATGCTTGGACGACGCTGCTTTAAGAGTAGCTGACCGTTAAGCGAGCCAGGAAATGGGCGAATTCCTAGGCACTCTTGAGCTCGTTGAGCCTGTCGAAACCGTGGCCTCGCTCTTGGTGGTACAGCCAACGGTCACCACCGATGCGATCCAGTTCGCTGCCGGTAAAGCGGAGGGCCAGTTGCAGCGCCTGCACGCCATCGACGCCGTGGATGTCGAAGTTGAGTTCCTTATCCGGTGCTGCGATCCGCACATGGCACGAGTAGTCCGCACCTTCATCCTTCAGTGGGCCGATCTCAACGTCCACGCTGGCGTTGGCCGGCGGCTGCAGGAGCGTCAACGTACGGCGAACGAGCGGCTGGGACTGTGAGGTGCCGGAACGCACCAGCGAGCGCAGGCGAATCGCGTGCTGCCACTGAGCGTCGGTGGTCTTCGGGATATCGGAGAAGTCGATTTCGCTGTCGGGCCTATGGCGCAGGGTTTCAAGCTGCTGCAACGCCTCGGGAGAGAGCGGGTCTCCGGGCTTATACATCGAACGTACGATACCGTTCACGTTCGTTTCTGTCGGCGCGCCGGGCCGAGATGATTCGAATGATTTCTTCATCGCGTTCCCCATCGAAAACGGTATGGGCTACCAGAAGAAGTATCTCGCCGGCGGCCATGCCGATTGCCTGCCAGCGAGGTTCGCCTTCCACCATCCTATCCTGCATTAGCACCAGGCCGGGATCCTCAAAGACTGTTTGCGCCAGCTCGAAGCCGATGCCGTGCTTGCGGATGTTGATGCGTTCCTTCTGGGGGTCCCACTCGAAGTAGATCGCCATTGGCGCTAGCTGAGGACCCAGGTGTCCTTCGACCCACCGCCCTGCGAGCTGTTCACGACCAGCGAGCCCTTCTTCAGGGCGACGCGGGTGAGGCCGCCGGGGACGATCGTCACCTTGTCGCCGTAGAGCACGTAGGGGCGGAGGTCGACGTGGCGAGGCTCCCAGGCGTCGCCGATGAGGCATGGGGCGCGGGAGAACTGGATCGTGGGCTGCGCGATGTAGTTGCGCGGGTTGGCCTTGATCTTCTCCGCGAAGACCTCGCGCTCTTTCGGTGTCGAGTGTGGGCCGACCAGCATGCCGTAGCCGCCGGACTCGCCGACGGCCTTGACCACCAGCTTGTCCAGGTTGGCGAGCACGTAGCCGCGCTCCTTGTCGTCCCGGCAGAGGAAGGTCTTGATGTTGGGGAGAATCTCGTCCTCGCCCAGGTAGTACTTGATGATCGACGGCACATACGCGTACAGCGCCTTATCGTCCGCGACGCCGGTGCCGAAGGCGTTCGCCAGCGTCACGTTGCCCGCGCGATAGGCGTTGAACAGGCCGGCGACGCCGAGCATGGAGTCTGGGCGGAAGGCGAGCGGGTCGATGAAGTCGTCGTCCACGCGGCGATAGATCACGTCGACGCGGCGCAGGCCGCTGGTCGTGCGCATGTAGCAGATGTTGTCGTGGCAGACGAGGTCGCGGCCCTCGACGAGCTCGATGCCCATCTGGCGAGCGAGATAAGCGTGCTCGAAGTACGCCGAGTTGAAGACGCCGGGCGAGAGCAGCACGATGTTCGGCTCTGGTCTGCCTTCGGGGGCGAGCGCGCGCAGGGTGCTGAGCAGCACCTGGGTGTAGTGTTCGATGGGGCGCACGTTGTAGTTGCGGAAGAGCTGCGGGAAGATGCGCTTCATCACGCGGCGGTTGGTGAGCATGTAGCTCACGCCGGAGGGCACGCGGAGGTTGTCCTCGAGCACGGCGAAGGTGCCGTCCTGCAGGCGGATCAGGTCGGTACCGCAGATCGCGACGTACACATTGCGCGGCACCTGCAGCCCCTTCATCTGGCGGCGGAACTGCGGGCAGGCGTAGATCAGCTCCTTGGGGACGATGCCGTCCTTGAGGATGCGGCCCTCGTTGTAGATGTCCTTGAGGAAGAGGTTGAGCGCGGTGATGCGCTGCGTGAGGCCGCGCTCGACGCGCTCCCACTCCGCGCTGGTGATGATGCGCGGCAGCATGTCGTAGGGGAAGATCTTCTCGGTGCCTTCGTCGCGCCCGTAGACGGTGAAGGTGATGCCCTGGTTGAGGAAGCTGAGGTCGGCGGCCTGCTTGCGGCGCTGCACTTCCTCGGGGGGAAGGCCTGCATAATGCTCGAGCAGCGGCCCATAGTGCTCGTGGAGGGCGCCTTCGCCCTCGAACATCTCGTCGTAGGCTTCGTCGAGATGGTAATCGCGAAGCGCGTCGAGCGAGAGAGGGTCCGTCGCTGAGGAAGTCACAGCCTGCTCGAGATTATCCATGGGTTCGGACAGTATAGGGCACCGGCGGACGACTTCCGCCCCCCGCATTCACCGTGTCGTCACGAAACACCTGCCGGCGGCACGGGTGGGGTAAACTGGTACAGGCGCGCAGAATCAGTTTTCCTACGGCCCGGAACGGTCTATCGCAAGGCCGTTGGCGCGCAACCCGGCGCGCAATTCGCCGCTGGTCGATCGCCCAAAGCAGCGCCCCACAGACTTTTACAGAACAGGACACCTCTTCGCAGTGAGCAGCCCTTCGACCGTCATCCGCAATATCGCCATCATCGCCCACGTTGACCACGGTAAGACCACGCTGGTCGACGCCATGTTGCGCCAGTCCGGCACCTTCCGCACCAACGAGGCTGTCGTCGACCGAGTGATGGACTCCAACGACCTCGAAAAGGAACGCGGCATCACCATTCTGGCCAAGAACACGGCTATCCACTACAAGGACTCGAAGATCAACATCGTGGACACCCCCGGTCACGCCGACTTCGGCGGCGAGGTGGAGCGCGCGCTGAAGATGGTCGATGGCGTCGTCCTGCTGGTGGATGCCAGCGAAGGTCCGTTGCCGCAGACCCGCTACGTGCTGTCCAAGGCCCTCGAGGCCAAGCTGACCCCGATTCTCGTCATTAACAAGATCGATCGGCCCGACGCTCGCGTTGCCGAGGTCCTGAACGAGGTCTATGACCTGTTCATCGATCTCGATGCCGACGAAGACATCCTCGACTTCCCGGTGATCTACACCAACGGCAAGGCCGGCACTGCCACCATGGATATGGCGACCCCGGGCACCGATCTGCAGCCGTTGTTCGAGCTGATCGTGAAGACGATTCCCGCAGCGCCCGGCACCGCAGACGGCGATCTGCAGGTCCTGGTGACGAACCTCGACTACTCGGATTACCTCGGACGCCTCGCGATCGGCCGTGTCTTCAACGGCACGCTGCGCAACGGGCAGGAGGTCAACCTCTCCCGCGCCAATGGCAAGCTCGAGACGGTGAAGATCACCAAGCTCTTCACCTACGACGGCCTCAAGCGCGTCGACACGGACGAGACTACCGTCGGTGACATCATCGCCATCGCGGGCATCGAGAACATCACCATCGGTGAGAGCTTCTGCGCGCTGGAGAACCCCAAGCCGCTGCCCATCATCGCCATCGATGAGCCGACCATCGCCATCGTCTTCTCGGTCAACAACGGACCGTTCGCCGGCCGCGAAGGCAAGCTGGTCACCTCGCGCAACATCAAGGAGCGCCTGGAGCGCGAGCTGCTTACCAACGTCTCCATCCGCGTCGAGGACACCGGCACGCCCGATAACTTCAAGGTGCTCGGCCGTGGCGAGTTGCAGCTCTCCGTGCTCATCGAAATGATGCGCCGCGAAGGCTTCGAGCTCATGGTCTCGCGTCCGCAGATCATCACCAAGCGCATCGACGACAAGCTGATGGAGCCCTCCGAAGTCCTTACGATCGATATCCCGGAGAGCTTTGTGGGCACGGTGATCGAGCGTCTTGGGCCGCGGAAGGGCGAGATGACCAAGATGTCGAACCACGGGTCTGGACGCGTAAGGATGGAATTCAAAGTCCCATCAAGAGGCCTCATCGGCCTGCGCAACGAGATGCTGACGGAGACGCGGGGCACGATCGTGATGAACTCCATCGCGGGCGAGTACATCCCCTACACGGGCGAGATTCCGCAGCGTCCCACGGGCGCGCTCATCTCCGACCGTCAGGGTACGACGACTCTCTACGCTCTCGATGGCATCCAGGAGCGCGGCGTTCTCTTCCTCGGCGACGGTGTGGAGACCTACGAGGGCATGATCATCGGCGAAAATTCGCGCGATAACGACCTCGACGTCAACTGCGTTCGCGAAAAGAAGCTGACCAACATGCGCGCGTCCGGTTCGGACGATGCCGTCCGCCTCGTTCCGTTCAAGGTGCTCACGCTCGAGCAGTGCATCGAGTTCATCGCCGATGACGAACTGGTTGAGGTGACGCCGAAGTCGTTGCGCATGCGCAAGAAGGTGCTTCAGGTGAACCGCCGCCCCAAGAAGAACCAGCCGGTCGACTAGTTGATTCGCTTTACAGATCAAGGCCCGGAGCACACACTGCTCCGGGCCTTTTTGCGTTTGCAGAACAAGGAATCGGGTCAGAACCAGGTCTTCTGCCTGTACCTCACGTACTCGTCTCCAAAGGCCTCGAGGAGTTCACGCTCTTCGCGCCGGATGCGCTGGAGCTGCAAGGGAAGCAGCACCACGACGCCCAGCATCATCCAGGGCTTGTGAATGAACATGGCGACGCCCGCGATCACGAACATGCCGAAGGTATAGATTGGGTTTCGGAGCCTGGCATAGAGACCGGTGGTGACGAGCCTGGTGGGAGTCGAGGTGTCTCCCAGCGGTCGACGCAGCTGGAAGCGAGCGATCACCACGCCCGTGATGCCAACGAGGCCCACCACCGCGCCCGCACCGCGGAGGCCATCCCACGGCGCGTTCCTCGTCTCGCGCTCCAGAATGATCAGTGAGGCGATCAGAGCGGCAGTGCTGGCGATGTTGACCTTCATGCAGGGGAACCGGACGAAGGCTATCGGGCTTCAAGCGATCCGGCTGTGACGAGCGTCACGCTTCGTGTCGATTCGTTGACAGAGTCAACGAATCGGTTCGATGATGCGTCATGAGCGAAGATTCAGCCCACGACTCCGTGCTAAGGACCGAGATCACCGCTTTTCGCGGCTTCAACCGTTTCTACACGCGCTTCATCGGCATCCTTGGGGAGAGCCTGCTGGAGACTGGCTTCAGCCTCACCGAGGCCCGCATCCTGTACGAACTCGCGACCCGGGGAACCTCGAATGCGAGCGAGATCGCGCAGACCCTTGGCGTCGACCCGGCCTACCTGAGCCGTGTGCTCACGCGTTTTGAGACTGCGGATCTTCTGCGCCGGACAAGGTCGAAGCAGGATGCGCGCCGCGCAGAGCTCTCGCTCACGCGCCGCGGCAAGACGCTCTTCCGCAAGCTCAACAGTCTGTCCGAGGCCCAGGCGCTGCAGACCCTCGAACCTCTGAGTCTCGCAGAACGCCAACGGATGATTGCGGCGATGGGCACCATCGAGTCGCTGCTGTTATCTCGTCCGAAGCAGGACGGGGCTGTGGCGCAGGACAAAGCCGCACCACGCTTCATCCTGCGAGCGCCGCTTCCCGGTGACTATGGGCTGGTGGTCAGCCGCGAAGGCGCGCTCTATGCGCAGGAGTATGGCTTCGACGCCAGCTTCGAAGCGCTGGTCGCGCGCATCGTCGCGGACTTCGTGGATCATCTGCAGCCGGCACGCGAGCGCTGCTGGATCGCCGAGAAAGACGGCCGCCACGCCGGACACATCTTCCTGGTGCAACATCCGAAGCAGAAGCACACCGCCAAGCTGCGGCTGCTACTGGTCGAGCCCGAAGCGCGCGGCTGCGGCGTAGGAGCTGCACTCGTGGCTGCGTGCATCGCCTTCGCGCGCGAAGCCGGCTACCGGAAGGTCACGCTGTGGACGCAGAGCATTCTCGGTGCAGCGCGGCAGATTTATACGCGCTCAGGCTTCACGCTGGTCGCAGAGCAGGATAACTTCCAGTTCGGCAAGCAGCTTACTTCGCAGACCTGGGAGCTTGAGCTCTAGCACTCGAGTTACGGGAGCTTGCCTGCGATGGCGTCGTCGAGCTGGATGTGGTTTTTGTCGAGCAGGTCACCCAGCGAGTGGTCTAGCTGCAGCCGCGCCTTCATCCAGTTGCTGCGCGCCGCGATCTCGGTCGAGCGCGCCTGGGCGAGATACGCCTGGCTCTGGATGACGAGGAGGTCCGTCGACTGGCCGACAGAGAGCTTGTCGCGTTCGGCCTCCAGCAGCTTCTCCTGGTAGGTGCGGCTCTCTGACGAGGCGCGGTACGCCTCTTCCGCGGTCTCGAGGGCCACGACGGCTGTCTCGATCTCTTCCCGCACCTGTGCGGAGAGCTTCTCCGTGCGGGCTTCCACCTTGCGGAGCTCGATCACGTCGCGAGCCGCATCGCTCTCGGCTACACGATTGCGCAGCGGCAGTGTGAGCTGGATGCCGCCCTGCACGATGGTGGATACGCGCTGCCCACCCGTGGCGAGAGCCTGCGGAGTCGTGGGCAGTCCCGTGCCCGTTGAGCCCAGCTGCTCATAAGGCTGCTCTGTGGCGCCGCGTGTTTCCACGTTGGCGTAGACGTTCAGCTGCGGTCGGGTGCTGTTCTGGCTCGCACTCACGCTGATGCGGCTGGTGTCGATCTGCATCATTGCCTGCGCGAGGTCGGGACGCTGCGCGAGGCCCTGCTGCACGAGCGCATTCACATCAAGCGGCTCGAGCTGATCCGGCACGGTGATGCGATCCGTCGGGACGATCTCGCTGAACTGCGCGGTGAAGGCGGGTGAGGCCGTGCGCAGCAAAAGGTTGCGAAGGATGATCTCTTCCTGGCGATACAAGCCCTGCGCCTGGATGAAGTCGAACTGGCTGGAGCGCTCGAGCGCCACGGCCTGTGCGAGGTCAATGGGCGCCAGTGTACCGAGCTGCTCCTGGGCCTGTTCGTCTTCGCGCTGCTTGCTGGCCGCGCGCAGCGCCTCCTGCTTTACGAGGACGTTTTCGCCCAGGGAGACGAGATCGAAGTACACGCGCGAGGTGCCGTAGATGGTGTCCATCACCTGCTGCTCGAAGAGCAGGCGGGAGATCTTCTCATTCGTGCGCGCAATCCGCAGGTAGCGAACATTCACCGCGCCACGACCTCGCAGCAGCGGCTGCGTGAGCGTGAGCGAGGTGCTTGGCGAATGGAAGGGATCGATCTGCGAGTTCGAACCGTAGAGTACCGCCGGAGCATTGTTCACGATGCCTTCCAGCTGTGCTCCAGTGGCGAACCCCTGCAGGTAGGAAGCGTTGAGCTCGGTAAATTGAGCCGGGCTGGTCGATGTGGTTGTCGTCGTCGTGCTCAGCAGAGCGGAGGTCCCGCGATGCAGGTATCCGGCCTCGGCGATGAACTGCGGATCGAAGAGCGGAACGTTGGGGCCGGCCGCGAAGGTGAAGCCCTGGCTGGTTTGTGCGAGTGCCAGACTGCTCTGTGCGGTCGAGTTCAGGCTGGTAAGGTCCGTGACCGCAGGCGTCGTCGGGTTGGAGTTCACCGTGGTTGCATTGAGCAGCGGCGAGCCCGGGCCACCAACGCCGTTGGGCGGCTCAGCGATGCTGAAGTCGAGGCCGCGAAGGCTGCCACCACCGGCGGCGCGAACCTCATCGGTGCGGGCCGCAGCGAGATCGTAGCGCTCGGTCTCGACGTCGAGATTGTTCTCGAGCGCAAGCGCGATCGCGTCCTGCAGCGTGAGGTACAGCTTGCCGTCACGCACCAGGGATTCGAGCCGCGTTTGCGAGCCTGGAAACAGCGGCGGCACGATGGGCTTGCGATACGGCCCCAGGAATCCGAGATAGTTTGGCGTAAGCCCCGTCGCGCTGTTGCGTTGTGGCATGGAGCTTCCGTTCGCAATCTGTGTGATCTGCGGTGCGGGAGCATCGGGTGTCGCGACGTGGCCGTTGATGGCCGGAACGTCGGGCGGTGTCATCTGCTGCGTCGGACCACTGCCTGGTAGCTGTGGCGAAGAGGCGACCTGCGCCTGCACTGACGCAGCCAGAGTGCACGCCCACAATGAGGCTCGCGCGGCGCTTCGCAGGCTACGGTGCTGAAGGCGCGGACTCATCGCTGGCCTCCGGATTGCTTCTCGCCGGAACCGTTGCTCTGCGCCTTTGGAGCGTTGCTGGCCTTCGGGCTGGTGGAGTTGTTGCCGCCCTCCGACTGGTTGGTGGCCGATTGAATGCGTGCCTCGACCTCGCGGCCTTCGGTGACGTCATCGGTCACGGAGATCACGATGATGTCGCCCTGCTGCAGTCCTGAGACGATCTCGACGACGTCGCCGAAGTCGCGGCCCAGGGTGACAGGGGTGAAGTGCACGCGGCCGTTGACGATCTTGGCCACGGTGGTGGTGTTCTGGCGCACGATGATGGCATCACCGAGGATCGTGAGCGGGCCCTGCACGCCAGCGGTTGGGGGGAACGTCACCGTGCTGTACATACCGGGCAGCAGCTTGCCATCCTTGTTGTCGACCTGCACTTCGGTCAGCAGCGTGCGGGTGTTGGGGTCGATGGAGTTGGACGTCCGTGTGATCACGCCGGTGAAGCTGGCGTTGGGATACTCCTGCACGGCGAGCTTCCCAACGGCACCGGGATGGATGGCGGTGGCGTAGCCTTCCGGCACGGAGATGAGGATGCGCAGGCGGCTCTGGTCGGCCATGCCGAAGAGCGGTCCGCCCTGTCCGGGAGACTGCGCTGGCGTCGCCGCCGTTCCGATGCTTCCGCTGGCGCCGGAGTTGTTGCTTTGGCCAGCCTGCTCGGAGCCTCCGGTGGTGGAGAACTGCCCAGTGGGAGCCGGGCCGCTGGCTGCGCCACTGCTGCCACCCGATGCGGAGATCAGAGCTCCGACGTCGACGTTGCGCTGCGTGATGATTCCGGTGAACGGCGCGCGCACCTGCTCATACGCCTGCAGCGAGATGTTGCGATCGAGGTTCGCTTTGAAGGCCTGTACGTTGCGCTGGGCCGCAGCGACGTTGGCTACCTGGGTTGCGTAGTTGGTCTCCTGCTGGTCGCCGACCTGGCGGCTGAAGACCCCTTTGGTGACGAGAACGCGATAACGATCCAGCGTGACCTTCTGCAGGTCGAGCTGAGACTTCTGGTTGTCCAGTTGCTGCTCTGCCTGACGCAGCTGCTGGCGCGCCTGGTCCACCTGGGCGTCGAGGTCAGGCGCTTCGATCACAGCCAGTAGCTGACCTTTCTTCACGTGATCGCCAATGTCGACGTAGCGGGTCTTCAGGTAGCCGTTGGAGCGGGCGTAGACGTAGGCCTCGGTGAGCGGGATGGTGGTACCGGGAAGTACCAGCGCTGCACCGGTGCGAGCTGCATCCACGCGCTCGGCGACCACCACGGGCTTGTCATGCTTCTCCGCGCTGGCGTCCTTCTGCAGCTCGCGGTCGCGCGCAAGCCGGGGCAGTCCGCCCAGCAGCAGAGCGCCGATGAAGATGACGACGGCTACGGCGATGCCGATCCACAGGATGCGGCGGCTGCCCGGTTCCTGCGGATGCTCTTCGCGCGCATGCTTTGGCTTGCGGCTCGCGTTGGTCGCTTCAAAGCTCTTGCCCAGGCGAATGTCATCCTGCGCGTTGGGGTCCGCGAAGGACTCGCCTACCGTGCGTTCATCGCGATTGTCGCGATGGTCGTTGGGTTTCAGATCGTCTGGCATCAGGCGTGCTGCTCCTGCGACCCATCCGGGCCGTGGGGATGATGTTTGGTCGGATAGAGCTCGGTGCCCGCTTCCTCCTCGATCTCCTGGGAGTAGTCAATGGGCGGGTGCTTCTTGAGCAGTGAGTAGATCGTCGGAACCAGGAACAATGTGCCGAGCGTCGCGAACAGCAGACCGCCGATGACGGCGCGGCCCAGCGGCGCGTTCTGCTCGCCGCCTTCACCGAAGGCCAGCGCCATGGGCAACATGCCGATGATCATGGCGAGTGCGGTCATCAGCACAGGGCGCAGGCGGGTGTGTCCGGCAAGCAGTGCGGCCTCGCGACGATCCTTGCCTTCGAGGCGCTGATCGTTGGCGAAGACCACGAGCAGGATCGAGTTGGCGGTGGCCACGCCGATCGTCATAATCGCGCCCATCAGAGAAGGCACATTGAAGGTGGTCTGCGTGACGAACAGCATCCAGAGAATGCCGCAGAACGCACATGGGATCGCCATCAGAATGATGACCGGGTCAAGCCAGCTCTGGAAGTTCACCGCCATCAGCAGGTACACCAGCATGATGGCGAAGATGATGCCGATGCCGAGACGAGTGAAGGAATCATTCATCGTCTTCACTTCGCCCACGACTTCGATGCGCGTCGTCGCCGGAAGACCCTTGCGGGCCTGTGCGACGATCTTGTCGATCTCGCCGGCGACGCCACCCAGGTCGCGGCGATCGACATCCGAGAAGACGTCATACACCGGCTGGATGTTGTAGTGATTGATGATCACTGGCGACTCATCGCGGCGGAAGCTCGCGACGTTGCCGAGCAGCTGCGTGGCGTTGCCCTGGTTGGAGGTCACCGGGGTGCGTGAGAGCGCGTCCAGCGTGTTGATTCGGTACTGCGGCGTCTGCGTCACCACCTGGTAGTTCACGCCGGTCAGCGGGTTCAGCCACTGGTTTGGCGCGGCCTGGGCGGTACCGGAGAGCGAGACAAGCGTGGCCTGCGACACATCCTGATCGGTGAGGCCGATCTGGCGGGCCTTGGTGCGGTCCACGTCGATGCGCATCGTCGGGTAGGTCACCTTCTGACGGATGTGCACGTCGACGGCGCCGGGGATGTCCTGGATCTGCCGTGCCAGCTTCGCTGCGATCTCGTAGTTATTCTTGCCGCGTCCGATCACCTGTACATCGATCGGCGCCGGGAGACCGAAGTCGAGGATCTGGTTGGTGATGTTTGCGGGTGCGAAGAAGAACTCGCCGTCGGGAAACTTCTGCCGCAGGTCGGAGCGCAGGGCGCGCATGTACTCCTGCGTCTTCTTTGCGCCGGGCTTCAGCGAGATGAGGATCTCGCCGTCGGAGTTTGAGAGTGTGGAGGAGTCGCCAAAGGCCAGGTTGATACCGCTGTTGGGCAGGCCGATGTTGTCGAGGATCAGGTCGAGACGATCCGTGGGAATGACGTTGCGGATCTCGTTTTCGATCGAAGCGAAGTACTGTTCGGACTGTTCGATGCGCAATCCCTGCGGAGGCGTGACGTGCAGGCGAAGCTGCCCGGAGTCCACGTAGGGGAAGAAGTCCTTGCCGATGAAGAGCGACAGCGGGAGCGAGATGACCACCAGCAGGACGAAGAGCAGGATGGTGAGGCCGGCGTTTTCAAGGCACCACTCCAGCGCATGCTTGTACTGGTGCTGCATCTTCTCGAACTGGCGATCGAACTTGGAATGGATGCGCCAGATGAAGCTGCGGCGTTCTTCAGCTTCAGCCGCGGCTGGATCCTGGTAGAGCTTGATCTCCGCGCCGAGCAGGAAGTGCATCATGGTGGGAACGAGCGTGCGCGAGAGGAAGTAGCTGGCCATCATCGCGAAGGCCACGGCCTCGGCGAGCGGCGTGAAGAGGAACTTTGCCGCGCCCGTGAGCAGCACCACCGGGATGAACACGATGCAGATGGAGAGTGTCGAAACGAAGGCGGGTGCTGCCACCTGCTGCGCAGAGTGCAGGATGGCCTGCGTGAGCGGACGCCGCTCCGCCATGTTGCGATGCGTGTTCTCGATCTCCACGGTAGCATCGTCGACGAGGATGCCGACGGCGAGCGCCATGCCGCCGAGCGTCATGACGTTGATGGTCTCGCCCAGCGCGGTAAGGATGCAGATTGAAGCTGCGATCGAGAGCGGGATCGACACGCAGACGATCAGCGTCGAGCGCCACGAGCCGAGGAAGAGCAGGATCATCAGGCCGGTGAGGAGAGCCGCGATTACGGCCTCGCGCACCACCTCGTTGATCGACGTGCGAACGAAGAGCGACTGGTCGAACAGCGGCTTGATCGTGAGGTTGCCGAGGCCGGCCGTAAGCTGCGGAATCATCGCGATCGTGTTGCTTACGATGTCCAGTGTGGAGGTGTTGCCGTTCTTCAGCACCGTCAGCAGGGCGGAGCGCTCGCCGTTCTCGCGCACGATGTTGGTCTGCACGGCGTAGCCCATGTGGACCTGGGCTACATCCTTCATGGTGACGACGGCGCCGTTGGCGGCGCGGATCGGCATCTCGTTGAACGAGGCGAGGATGTCTGGGCTCGAGTTGGTGCGGACGACGTACTCGCGGTTTCCGAGGCGCGCGGTACCGGCCGGCAGGATCAGGTTCTGCTGGCCCAGCGCGGTCGAGACATCCGAGGCCGAGAGGTGATGTGCGTAGAGCAGGTTGGGGTCGGTATCGACCATCACCTGCTTCACCTTGCCGCCATAGGGCAACGGCACGCTCGCGCCTTCGACGTTGGCGAGGCGCGGCCGCACGAACTGCAGGCCATCGTCGTAGAGGTCAGCCTCGGTCAGCCCCTGGCCTGAGAGTGCCAGCTGCACCACGGGAACGGACGAGGCGTCGTACTTGATGATGAGCGGAGGGAAGGCCCCGGGCGGAAGTACGCGCAGAATGGTCTGCACGATGGACGTGACCTGCGCCTGCGCAACGGCGATGTTCACACCCGGCTGGAAGTACACGCGGATGATGGCGACACCCTGGTAGCTGGTGCTTTCCGTGTGCTCCATGTTGTTCACGGTGGTGGTCAGCGCGCGTTCGCAGACCGTGACGATGCGACCTTCCATCTCCTGGGGTGTCAGACCGGTGTAGGTCCACACGATGGAGACGACTGGGATGTTGATGTAGGGGAAGATATCCTTGGGAGCTTCCACCGCGCAGCCAATGCCAAGCATGGCGATCAGCATCGAGAAGACGACAAACGTATAAGGGCGGCGCAGTGCCAGCCGGACGATCCACATGCGGCAGCCTCAGCTGTGGTTGGGGTTGGCTCTTACTCAGTCTGTGTAGACTCTTCGAAGTGTATCGAAGACTCGGTATCGGCGTTGTGGGCGATGTTCGGTTGGGGTGTTCGATGCCACAAGAGGGCGGATGTTCGATGCTGCAGATGAGCCTCCGGATGCGCAATCGGGAGGGTCATGCGCTACTTTGGCGCGATATGCTCGCTAGCAGAGCAGAACATGAGGCGCAGGTCCGGCGCATCCACCTTTCGAGGAAGCTAACGATGAGAAACACGATGTGTGCTGCGGCGATGCTGGCGGCGATGGGTTCCATGACGACGCTCGCAGCCGGCCATGCAGGGGCCCAGATGACTGCTTGTCATGATATGGGATCGATGCAACCCGTCCCTCCTCCAGAGACGTTGCCCGCACCGTTGAAGATGTCTGGCATTGGCAACGGACATCTAAAGATCACAGCTTCGCCCGAAGCGCAGGCATGGTTCGACCAGGGTCTGAACCTGCTGCACGACTTCTGGGATTTCGAGTCGGCCAAGGCCTTTGAGCAGGCGATTCGCGTCGATCCGAAGTGCGCCATGTGCGAGTGGGGACTTTCGGAGGCGCTGGCAAATTCTCATAACCAAGGCGGGAGCTACTCCCAGATTGCGATCAACAAGGCGCAGGAGCTGAAGTCGCACGCAACGAAGCGAGAGCAGCTGATGATCGAGGCGACGGCGCTGGAGCTCGACGAGAGAGCCTCGCCCGCATCGCACGGTAACGGAGCGACGAAGGAGTCCGCGGCGACAGCGAAGTGGCGCGAGGTGGTGAAGCTGGACCCGGCGGAGCCGCAGGGCAAGATCTTTCTCGCCGAGTCGCTGATGGATGGCTTTGACGACAAGGGCGAACCACACGCCGGCACGAAGCAGGGGATTGCGCAGCTCGAAGAGGTGATGAAGGCGTGGCCTGATGACTCCGCGGTGAACCACTACTGGATCCACGCCATGGAGCCGAGCTCGCACCCGGAGCGTGCGATCGAGAGCGCAAAGAAGCTCGCGAGCCTCGCGCCGTCCTCGGGCCACATGGTGCACATGCCTGGCCACATCTTCTATCGTGTGGGCGATTACGCCCAGGCCGAGCATTGGTTCGTTGCGTCGACCGAGGTGGATGAGGCCTACATGCGCCGCTCGCACGTCTCCGTGGATGACGACTGGAACTACGTGCACAACCTGATGTACTCCATCGACAACTTCATGGAGGAAGGCAAGATCGGGCAGGCCACCACGCTCTCTGCGAAGCTTGCCGGGGCGCGCGGCACTCGGGCGGACACCCTCTACATCGGAGCTCCACGGGACGGCATGACGCGTATCAACACGATGCTGCCCATTGCCCTTCGGCGGGGCGACTGGCGCGGCGTCGAGGCTTTGCTCGCGCAAAGCCAGCCCGATGCGAAGCTCGAGAACCTGCTCTTTCTCTCCGGCGAGCTGAAGACCTTCGCCCACGGCATGATCGCTCTCGAGAGCAACAACGTCGCGGCGGCGCAGCTGGATTCGAACGCGCTCGATGCCACGCTGTGGCGAAAGTCGCAGAGCTTGAAGGACGTTGTTGCCGAGCACAAGGACGATGCCAGCTCCGACAGCGCGAAGGATAATGCGGCAAAGAAGGCGGAGGCGATGAAGCCCGTGATGACCACGATGTCGCCGGATGCGATGGCCGCGCCTCTGGTCTCGGTGCTCAGCATCATGTCGCTGGAGCTGCGGGCTTCGATCCTCGCAGAGCAGAAAGACCTGCCCGAAGCGAAGAAGCTCTTCGCCCAGGCCACGCATGAAGAGAAGCAGCTTGGCTATCGCGAGCCGCCGATGTATATCCGTCCCGTAGGCGAGACGGAGGGCTTCGCGCTGCTGCGTGCGGGCGACGCGGAAGGCGCTCATGCGGCGTTCGCCGCGGCGCTCGTCGAGCGGCCCAACGCTGGATTTCCGCTGTACGGTATGGCTCTCGCGAGTGAGGCGGGCAAGAAGCCGGTGCAGGCTCGCGAGGAGTACGGCAGGTTTCTCGAAGCTTGGCGCGATGGGGATCCGAGCGCGGAGATGGAGCATGCCCGGGCCTACGTGAAGGGCACGCCGGTCATGGCGGAGCTGCGATAGCAGGCGCACGCACCGTGCACAACCAAGGCCGCCCGCAGGCGGCCTTGGTTATTGCAGGAGAAAACCGGCTTACGCCTTCGCCTTCTCGAAACGCTTATTGATCTCGTCCCAGTTCACGACGCTCCACCAGGCAGCGAGGTAGTCGGGGCGCTTGTTCTGGTACTTCAGGTAATACGCGTGCTCCCAGACGTCGTTGCCGAGAATCGGGTACAGGCCATCGGAGATGGGCGAATCCTGGTTGGGCTTGGTCACGATCTCGAGCTTGCCGCCCTTGAAGACCAGGAAGCCCCAGCCGGAGCCGAACTGCTTCGCGGTGGTCTCGTTGAACTTCTTCTTGAAGTCCTCGAAGGAGCCAAAATCGGCCTTGATCTGCTCGCCGATGGGGCCGGTGGGATCGCCGCCGCCGTTGGGCTTCATGATCTCCCAGAACATGGTGTGGTTCACGTGGCCGCCACCGTTGTTGCGGACCACAGGGCGCACGTCCTCAGGAACGCTGGCGAGGTCGGCGATCAGCTCCTCGGGGGTCTTCGTGCCCAGCTCAGGGTGCTTCTCCACCGCGCCGTTCAGGTTGGTCACGTAGGTCTGGTGGTGCTTGTCGTGGTGCAGCTTCATCGTCGCTTCGTCGATGGTCGGCTCGAGGGCGGCGTAGTCGTAGGGCAGGGGAGGCAGTTCAAAAGCCACGGGAGTTGCTCCTTTTCCTGAATGATTCTCGGTTGAGCTGCGGAGGTCGACTCCGCGCAAACTTTCTGGGGGTTTCCGCGGAGCCAACTCCGCGCCAAAGGGGTCTCGCCCGGTTGTGACAGTTTGGATGCGCGCTGGAGGGCGTGCGACGCATCCCCGAGGTCGAGAATAGCGCAACGGGCATCAACAGGTCGCGAACGAGTCGCTTCGGGGACAAAAGAAGGGCCGGGGAGGTGTCTCCCGGCCCTTGAGGTCCTGATGAGTTGCAAAGATTCAGCGGCCGCTGGGTGCGGCTAATTTTTTGCCGGAGCGCTGGGCGCCTTGTCGCCGTGCATCTGGGCACACATGCCGGCGCAGTCTTTAGCGTCCTTCGCGCCATCTTTCGTGGCGCTCATGCCTTCGCAGCAGCCTTTGGCGCAGGTCTTGCCGCAGCACTTCTTATCTTTGCAGCCTTCGTCGCAGTGGCCGGACCTGGTGCAGGTGGCGTTTTCGCCGCAACCGCAGTGGCCCATGCAGCAGCCTGTGCCCTGGGCAACACCGTAGACCGTCATGACAGCGCCGAGAAAGAAAACGGCAAGGGAACCGAGAATACGTTGCATAAAAATGTCTCCTGAGGGTTGAAAACCGCACATCGCAGGCCACGACATCGGGTCGTGACGCCGGCGTGGCCGGCTAGAGTCTCAGGTCGCGGTACAGGACGTATCGAGCGGTGCGTTGCTGCGGCCCGGGCGGAGGGGGCGTCCGCACCGGGGCCGAGACGTAGACCAGACGATCCCATGGGCTCGCGGCCGTCCTTTGCAGCACGGCGGCAGGGGGGATGACCGCCAGCTGGGGTGCAGGGTCAGCGGGTTGGCTGCCTGCACAACACGGTCGCGAGCACACGTTGCTGCGCGTCGCCTGCATCTGCCCGCAATCCGTCTCCGCATGATGGCGGCAGCAGGGCATCGAAGCAGGTTCGGACGCAGCGCAAAGCACCTGAGCCAGTCCGGGCAGTGGCGTGAGCCAGAGGCAGATTGCCACCACTGCGAGTTGGAAGAGGCGCTTCATCGTCCACAATCAGCATCCGCCCCGGGGATTGCCAATACGGTGACGAGCATCACTTCCGTGTGTGCCGCGGAGCGAGCCTCTGTGGTCGAATAGGTGGCATGAGTGTGTTCAGCGGAACGTATCAGTGGCTCGACGACGATGGAGCAGCCTTTGGAGCACCGGGACTCGAACCCCGCTGGACATCGAGCAAAAAGGACACCGTAGCGACGGCCTATGCCGCTTCCAGCCGCATCTGGTTCACCGCCTCGCACGGCACCCTGAACGAGGTGTATTACCCCACCATCGACCGTCCGCAGATCCGCGACATGGAGCTGCTGTTCACTGACGGCGAGACCTTCTTCCACGAAGAGAAGCGTGACTTCGAGTACGACTTCCATTACATTGATACGTCCGCGATGGCCGTACGCGTGGTCGCCAACGACCTCGGCGGCCGCTATACCGTCACCAAGGAGTTCATCACCGACCCGCATCATCCCGTGGTGTTGATGAACGTCAAGATCGAGGGTGAGGAAGAGGTTCTTTCCAAGCTCAAGTGCTACGCGCTGCTGGCGCCGCACCTCGATGGCGGCGGCGAAGGCAACAACGCCCGCTCGCTGGATATGGCCGGGCGTCGCTGCGTGCTCGCGTGGAAGAACGGCATCTCGCTGGCCTTCGGCGCAGACTGCGGCTTCACCCGCTCCAGCTGCGGGTACGTGGGGTCGAGCGATGGCTTCCAGGACCTCTCCACGCACATGCGCATGACCTGGAACTTCGGCCAGGCACTCAACGGCAACATTGCGGTCATGGGCGAGATCGATGTGGCCAGGACGCGGGAGTTCACCATCGCGATTGCCCTCGGCGACGGCCATCACTCCGCGCTCTCGGGCATGATGCAGACGCTCTCCACGCCCTACGAGCTGCATCGCAAGCGCTTCATCGAGCAGTGGCGGCGTGCCGGCTCGCCGGAGCGCCTCGCGTCGGTCTCCGGTGATGACGGCCGCCTGATGCGCATCTCGCACAACGTCATCCTCACGCATGAGGACAAGACCTACCCCGGCGCCTTCATCGCCTCCGCATCCATTCCGTGGGGTGCGGCCAAGAGCGACGACGATCTCGGCGGGTATCACCTGGTGTGGACGCGCGACATGTGCCACTCCGCCACGGCGCTGCTGGCCTGCGAGCGCGTGGATACCGCCCGCCGCGCCCTTGTCTATCTCGCCTGCACGCAGCATCCTGATGGCGGCTTCTCCCAGAACTTCTGGATCGATGGAACGCCCTACTGGTCGGGCATCCAGCTCGATGAGGTTGCGTTCCCGATCATGCTCGCGTGGCGGCTCTGGAAGGTCGATGGCCTGGGCAGCTTCGACATCGTTCCCTTCGTCAAGAACGCCGCGTCGTTCCTCGTGCGGTACGCTCCGGTGACGCAGCAGGAGCGCTGGGAGGAGAACGCGGGCTACTCCCCGTCGACCCTCGCCGCGGTCATCGCGGCGCTGATCTGCGCTGCAGACGTCCTGCGCAGGCACGGCGACGAGGTCCTCGGCACGTTCCTCGAGGAGTACGCCGACTGGATCGAAGCGCATCTCGATGAGTGGACCACCACGTTCCGTGGTGTGCTGCTGCCGGAGATCGCGCGCCACTACATGCGCATCCGCCCGCCGGCCGAGGGCGAGCCCTTCCACAATCCGGGCATCGCTCCGGGCATGATCCACATCAACAACCGGGGTCCCGGTGAGAAGTTCGACTTCGAGGCGCGCGAGGTCATCGATGGCGGCTTCCTGGAGCTGGTGCGTTACGGCATCCGCCGCGCCGACGATCCGCTCATCATCAACTCGCTGAAGGTCGTCGATCATGTGCTCAAGATCGACACGCCGTATGGCCCCTGCTGGCGTCGTTACAACCACGATGGCTACGGCCAGCGGAAGGATGGCGGCCCGTTCATCCACTTCGGCCAGGGCCGCGCGTGGCCTATCCTCACCGGAGAGCGTGCGCACTACGAGCTTGCTGCGGGAGGCGATGTGCGCCCTTACATCAAGGCGATGGAGCGCTTCTCGAGCTTCGGCGGCATGCTGCCGGAGCAGGTGTGGGACTATGCCGACATGCCCTCCGAAGGCATGTACTTCGGCCGCTCGGCAGGCTCGGCGCAGCCGCTGGTCTGGGCGCATGCGGAGTACATCAAGCTGCTGCGCTCCGTCGCCGATGGCCGTGTCTTCGATCGCATCGATATCGTCGAACAGCGCTACGCGGTGCCGAAGGAGAGCCGCACCTTCGAGAGTCGCATGGAGATCTTCCAGCTCGGCCGGCCCATCAGCGCGATGATGCAGGGTGGCACGCTGCGCATCGTCGACCACGAAGACTTCCACGTCGTCTGGTCGCCCGACAACTGGGCCACGACCAACACCACTGTGTCGCAGAACGTCGGAAAGCCGGGCAGCTTCGCCGACATCGAAAGTGCAAAGGATCACACCGGCAACATCACATTCACGCTATATTGGCCCAAAGATAACCGCTGGCTCGGGAAGAACTTCCAGGTGGAGATCCATACCGATGCGATCCCGCAGGAGGTCGCGGCGATGAAGCCGCGGTCATAGCGGTCAGCGAGCAGGAGACAGGTGAGGGCTACAGCCAAGCGCAAGGTAAAAGAGATCGCGAGCGCGCACGATCTGGTGGCTCTCGCAAATGACGACAAGGCATTCCTGCTGCGCGTCGTGCAGCCCGGGCTTGCGGGCCTCATGGATGGCTCGGTCTCGACACTGGCTCCCATCTTCGCCACGGCCTTCGCCACCCACAAGTCGCATACGGTCTTCCTGATTGGCGCGGCGGCTGCGGTGGGTGCAGGCATATCGATGGCTTTCAGTGAAGGCCTCTCCGACGATGGCGAGCTGACCGGCCGCGGCAGCCCTGTCGTCCGTGGGCTGATCACGGGCGCCATGACCTTCCTCGGCGGCTTCCTGCACACGCTGCCGTTTCTCATCCCCAACGTGCACACGGCCCTCATCTGGGCCTACTTCGTCGTAGGCGTGGAGCTGCTGCTCATCTCCTGGATCCGCTACAAGTACTTCAAGTCGAGCTTCGCGGTGTCGTGCCTGCAGGTCATCGTCGGCGGAGGTCTGGTCTTCGCCGCGGGGGTACTGATCGGGAGCTCTTAAGGCGCGAAGCTCGGCACGACTGCCGAGCTTCGTCCTCTGCGGCTAGGCTGTCGGCATCTCGGGTCCCGGCACGCTGACCATCCAGTTCATGCCGAACTTATCCGAACACATACCGAAGAGCGGCGACCAAAACGTCGGCGCCAGCGGCATCACGATGCTGCCGCCTTCGCTCAGCGCAGCGTAGATGCGCTTCACTTCGGCTTCATCCGCATCGCTGACCGAGACCTGGAAGCCACCCATCGGGGCGCCACGGTCCGGCGGAGCGTCGCAGCCCATCAGCGTGATGCTGCCTACCGGCATTGAGGTATGCATCACCTTGCCGCTCCAGTCCTCGGGGACCGGCGCCGGTTGGGGCGCCTCGCCGTAGGTCATCGTGATCAGGCGCTTCGTGCCGAAGACCGTCTCGTAGAACGAAAAGGCTTCGTCACAGTTGCCGGAAAAGTTCACATGCAGGTCGGTCTTCATACAGCGTCTCCTTTGACGGTCGTGCAAGAGTAGAAGCTTTGTAGCTCCAGGGCATTACCGGGCGGTGAAACGACCCACCGTGTCAGGCGATGGCCGCGAGGTACTCTTCCAGCTTGCCGAAGCTCATCGTCCAGCCTTCGCGCATGCCCTTGAGGTATTGCGGGGCCTGCGCGGTCTGGTTCATCACGTGGACGTCGAGCGTCACACGTGTACCACCACCGACCTCCTCGAAGAACACAGAGTTCCAGTTGGTGAAGAGAGGGTTTCCCTCTGCATCCAGCGCCGACGCCGTGAAATGAAAGCGATGCGGCGGATAGAACTCGATTACTGTACCTGCCATGGGGTAGATGACGCCATCCGGTGAGCGCATGTCGATCTCGATGCGGCCGCCATTGCGCCGCTCGAACTCGCAGTGGGGGTTGGTAAAACCCTTTGGCCCCCACCACTGGGCCAGATGCGCCGGGTTGGTCCACACAGCGAAGACGGTCTCCATCGGCGCCTTGAACACGCGCTGCAGATGCAACTCTGTCGGGATGTCGCCCGCGGCCTCGGTGCGTCCTGGCTGTTGAGTGCTGAGGAGGTCCGTGAGCTTGTCGAAGGAGCTGTTCCAGCCGCCGGTGTGCCCGTTGCATTCGCTCGCAGAAGCAAAGGGCCCCTGCGTGAAGTGCATCACCGTCTTGTTGCCTTGTTCTTCGAGGCGCACGGTGACGGTGTTTTCCTGGTACGGGCTCGGCGGGAGTCCAACAGTGTTGCGGTCGTCCCAGGCAAAGGTGAAGACCAGCAGCTCCGGCGGACGCATCTCCAGCACTGTCCCGCTCTGGCCGAGATACGCCATCTTCTGCGTCGCGGGAGCGCAGCCCTCCATCTTGCGGGCCCATTGGCCGCCAGCTTCCGCGGGCCACGTCACGGAGGTGACGCCAAAACCCCGGGGTCCCATCCACTCCTGCATCATGTCCGCCTCGGTAAAGGCCTTCCATACGAGCTCGCGTGGTGCGTTGAAGATGCGGCTGATCTTGAGTTCGTGGGCGGCGGGAGTTTGAATCTCGACGGGCATTGCGCTCGTGCTCATGCGGTTACCTCTTCCTCGTTGCTGCAGGGGTTGGCTGCAGAGAGAAGACTCTCCAGCCGTTCAAAGAGATCGCGCAGCCCCTGCACCGAACCGTACTCGCGCACGTTGGCGTCGCGCTGCTCGCGGCTGGGGAAGTCGATGCGCCAGGTCATCAATGTACCCTCGGGCGCGTCCTCCCAGGTCAAGGTCTTGTTCAGCCGGATCGGCTCAGCACCTTCGCGGCAGCCAAACAACCCCAGGCGAATACGGTTGTACGGGACCACCTCGATGAAGGTCATGGTGTTGGGATAGTTCGTGCCGTCGGGACCGTGCATCGTGAGTTTCCACTTGCCTCCCGTGCGGACGTCCATCTCGTGGATCGTGGTGGTGAAGCCATGCGGCCCCCACCACTGCACCACCTGCCGGGGGTCAACAAAAGCCTCATAGACCAGCTCGCGAGGAGCGCGAAAGACGCGCGAACTAAAGATAGCGCTTTCGTCATACGCCAGTTCAGGAAGGCTTGCGAGATCGAGTTCCATGACCGTTCTCCTTGTGTGGGACCTGGGACTTGCTGGTATTGCGGGTCTTATTTGTGGCGGTTTGCTTTGCCTTTGCAGGGGTTGGAGGCGATCCCGGTGGGGATGTAGCCGCCTGCTCGGCCTGGATCCGCTGCAGGTAGGCGTCGAGCCGGTCGAAGCTCTGCTCCCAGAACTGGCGGTATTGCTCCAGCCACCCAACGGCCTGCTCCAGTGGTTGCGCACGCAGCCGGCAGGGCCGGAACTGCGCCTCTCGCCCGCGTTCTACGAGACCGGCTTTCTCCAGCACCCGCAGGTGCTTGGAGACGGCGGGCATACTCATCTCAAACGGCGCGGCCAGCTCGGTGACGGAGGTCTCTCCCAGCGCCAGCCGGGCGAGGATCGCGCGACGCGTCGGGTCGGCCAGGGCGGCGAAGGTGTGGCTGATCGTGTCCATCTCGTTCCTCATGGGTCGATTGCAGATAACCAATAGGTTATGTAACCAATTGGTTCAATAGACACCGCGCGGGCGATCGTTGTCAAGAGTCAGCGCGAGGTTTTCAAGCTCCGCAAATGAAGCCCTCTTCCATCCGGGGCGTGGAGTCGCATCGTTTTGTGCCGCCGGATCATCTACCATGAGGGTGTCTGTATGCCGGTCGCAAAGAAAAACCGCCTCACGCAGGAGCAGTTCGACGCCATCGCGCGAGCTGTGGCGGACCCGCGGCGGTTTGCGATCCTGAAACAGATTGCCGCCCAGCCGACGATGGGCTGTGGCTCGCTTGAAGAGCACAAGACCATCAGCCCGGCCACCATCTCCCACCACATCAAGGAGTTGACGGAGGCCGAACTGGTCGAAGTCGCCCGCGAAGGCCGCTGTGCGCACCTTACGCTGCGCCGCGACGTCTGGGATGCCTACCTTTCGCAGCTGAGTTCTCTGTAACCCTCCCCTCGCCCTGCACGCCGATGGGGGTGCTGTGTTTGCCTCCAAGCAGGCGGTCAAAACCACCCCTTTCGAAGGTTGCTGACAGCAGGCTGTCAGTAGACCCTGTCTAGGCTGCTTCTTGTCCGTGGCCATCGGCCGCGCCGGGAGTCGCATCCCCAGGGAATTCCAGACAACTTCGTCAACGTTTCGATGATCGTCGAAGATTTCTGAATCCTGTTCCTCTCCACCTCATCCATTTCGATGTGCGTCGAAATATCCGGCGCGATGAAATCGGAAGCAAGACGGAAACACGAAAGGAAACAATCATGAGCAAGCTTCAGGGCAAGGTAGCAGTGGTAACGGGTTCGTCCAAGGGTATCGGCGCAGCGATCGCGAAGCAGCTGGCGTCGGATGGCGCAAGCGTTGTGGTGAACTACGCATCGGACAAGGCCGGTGCAGAGAAGACCGTCGCTGAGATCGTCAAGGCCGGTGGCAAGGCCATCGCCGTAGGCGCCAGCGTCACCAAGCCGGAAGACGTCGAGAAGCTCTTCGCCGAGACTAAGAAGGCCTACGGCAAGGTGGACATCCTGGTGAACAACGCCGGTGTGTACTCCTTCGCGCCGATCGAGGCTTTCACGATCGAAGAGTACACCCGCATCTTCGATACCAATGTGCGTGGGCTCCTGTTGACCACCAAGGCCGCTGTTGAGCTGATCCCGGCTGAGGGCGGCAGCATCATCAACATTGGTTCGATCGTCTCCGAGACCACGCCCGCCGCGTCCTCGATCTACACCGCTTCCAAGGGTGCGGTGGACGCCATCACCCGCGTACTCGCTCGTGAGCTCGGCGCCAGGAAGATCCGCGTGAACGCCCTCAACCCCGGCATCACCGGGACGGAAGGCATTCAGTCTGCCGGCATCTCTGGAAGCGACTTCGAGAACGGTCTGGTCGCCCAGACTCCGCTTGGCCGTCTCGGCAAGCCGCAGGATCTCGCGACTGTCGCCTCGTTCCTCGCCTCCGACGATGCAGGCTGGGTCACCGGCGCTCTGCTCCAGGCTGGTGGCGGCCTCCGCTAACAACCCCGAGACCTGTCCCGTCTCAAGATCTGAAATGGGACAGGTCTCACACTTCTTTCCTCTGACGCCGAAATTCCCGGCGACGAACCCGTATCAATCAGCGCAAGACCGATAAAGGAGGCTCTTATGGACGCCGCTATCTTCTTTCTCCCCATCGCACTCGTGGTCGCCCAGTACTTCACCTCCTACGGTCAGCGCCGTCAGGAGCTGGCTCGCGCTCCTCAGGAGTGCGGCGACCCCTGTAACTCGTAAGCGACCGCGCCCGGCAGGCGCGCCGAAAACCGTGACAAAACAGTGAATGCCGCGCTCCGGGCAGGATGTCCCGGGGCGCGGCATTCGTGTCTTCACGTCGATTTGCCCGCCAATCATGCGAAAATATAAGAGATGATTTCTGTCTCGAATGTAACCATGCGCTACGGCTCGAAGCTGTTGTTCGAGGACGTCTCCGTGACGTTCATCAACGGCCGCCGTTACGGATTGACCGGCCCCAACGGCGCCGGCAAGTCGACCTTCATGAAGGTTCTCACCGGCGAACTGGACGCCCAGAAGGGCGTCGTCGTGCGCCCGCGCAAGCTCGGCATCCTGCGCCAGGACCAGTACGCGTTTGACGCCTACCGCGTCATCGACACCGTCATCATGGGCAACAAGGGCCTGTGGGCCGCGCTGGAAGAGCGCGAAGAGATCTACAACAAGCCCGAGATGACGGACGACGACGGCATCCGTCTCGGCGAACTCGAAGGCATCGTTGGCGAGGAAGACGGCTACGAGGCTGAGTCCAACGCTGCGATCCTGCTGCAGGGCCTGGACATCCCGGACGAGGTGCACGAGCGCAAGATGAGCGAGCTGCAGGGCGGCCAGAAGGTCCGCGTGCTGCTGGCGCAGGCGCTCTTCGGCAACCCCGATGCGCTGCTCCTCGACGAGCCGACGAACTACCTCGATCTCGACTCGATCCACTGGCTCGAGACCTTCCTGAATCGCTACAACGGTCTCGTCATTACCATCTCGCATGATCGCCACTTCCTGAACTCGATCTGCACCCACATCGCCGACATCGACTACGAGACGATCATCACGTACACCGGTGGCTACGACGACATGGTGCTGCAGAAGACGCAGGTCCGGTCGCGCATCGAGGGTCAGAACGAGCAGCGTGAGAAGAAGATCGCCCAGCTGAACGAGTTCATCGCGCGATTCTCCGCGGGCACACGTTCGTCGCAGGTGAACTCGCGTAAGAAGGAAGTCGAGCGCCTGGCGACCACGGAGCTGGCGCGCTCCAACATCCAGCGCCCGTTCATCGCCTTCAAGGTGGAAAAGCCCGGCGGCAAGCACGCGCTGGAGTTCGAGGCCGTCAACAAGAGCTACGCGCAGCCGAATGGCAAGACCGAGCACGTGATCCAGGGCTTCAGCGCGTCGGTCATGCGCGGCGAGAAGGTCATCCTGATGGGCCGCAACGGCCAGGGCAAGACCACGCTGCTGAAGGCGCTACTCGCCAATGCGCCCGGCTGGCAGACCGCGCGGCTCGAGGAGGCTAACCCGGCCGACATCGACTCAGGCACCGTGAAGTGGGGCCACGAGATCTCCATCGGCTACTTCGCGCAGGACCACAAGGGCTCCATTCCGCACGGCACCACCGCGGCGGAGTGGCTGCATTCCTTCGATCCGAAGGCAGCCAAGGAAGACATCCGCGGCCTGCTTGGCCAGATGCTCTTCAAGGGCGAAGAGGGCAACAAGAAGACCGAGGCCCTCTCGGGCGGCGAAGCGGCGCGGCTGCTCTTCTGCAAGATCATGTTGATGAAGCCCAACATGCTCATCCTGGACGAGCCGACGAACCATCTCGACCTCGAGAGCATCAACGCGCTCAACCAGGCGATCCAGAAGTACGAGGGCACTGTCTTCCTCGTCACGCATGACCAGGACCTCATCGAGGAATCGGGTACGCGCATCTGGCACTTCGACGGTGGACCGGCCGACTTCCGCATCACCGACTTCAAGGGCCCGTACGAGGAGTACGAGCAGAAGATGGCAGCGGCGGCGAAGTAGCTCTTCGTGCGGGAAAAAGTTGAGCGGCGCAGCCTCCGGGCTGCGCCGCTTCTTGCTGCGGGAAACATCGCCGGCGGGGTACCTTGCAAGCGGGTCGAATCGGGAATTTGTCATGCGGATGTGTTCAAAAGGAGACAGACCTCTCTGCCCTGCAGACCGCAGCATCCAAAGCAACACCATAGAGTGAGGGGCCCGCGCATGCTCGAATCCACGAAGACACAGCTCCTTCTCGTCGACGACGATGACGAATTACGGGCAGCCGTCGGCGTCATGCTCGAGAGGAGCGGCTTTAAAGTACGAGCGGCTTCCAACGTCAATGACGCGCTCAAGCTCATCGGCTCGGATCACTTCGACGTGCTGGTAAGCGATCTGCATATGCCTGGACAGGGCGATGGACTCACGGTTGTGAGTGCGATGCGCCACGCCAATCCGAGGGCAATCACCATCATCCTCAGCGCCCATCCTGAGATGAAGGCTGCAGCGGCGGCCATCCTGTCGCAGACGGACGACATCCTCGTGAAACCGACAACGGCAGGCGCACTGGTCGCCTTGATTCGAGACAAAATGAAGGCTGTGCCGGCAACCCCTCGTATCACTGCGAGCCTTGCGACGATCCTCGAGGAAGAGACGCTGAGAACCATCAGCGACTGGCTTGTTCGCGTCGATAACGATCGCCTGGTTCTTTCGGTGGATTTGGACGATAGCGCCCGCTGCGCTCATCTTCCTCAACTCTTCGCCGACCTGGTTCACCGCTTGAGACAGCCGCTGCCTTTAGGCAGCCGCGCTCTGGTCTCCCCCGCGGCGGTGGAACACGGATCGTCGCGAAGAAGGCAAGGCTACACTGCCGCCATGATGGTCGAAGAGTCCCGGATGCTGCAAGTGAGCATCTTCCAGACGCTGCAGAACAACCTGCACCGGGTCAATTTCAGCCTGCTGTTAGTGGGGGTGATGGCGATCGCCGATGAGGTGGACTCTCAGCTGGCCCAGGCCATGGCCGCCTATGTCAAAGAGGAAGAAGTGGACGCGCGGCCGCTCGTTGCGTAGCGGCAGAACGCCGCGCCGGGCCACCGGGGTCAGCGCTGGCGGTATCTCTTCGTGGAAACCCATACAACTCGAACAGCACTGTCGCCTTCTTACCTCAGTGGAGCTTCTGCTGCAATGAGAACTGGTAAGTACCGCCTCGCCATGGCGGCGGCGATGTTGATTGTCGCGTTTAACGCCTGGCTGGCGATTCGCGCGCTGCATGCCTTCTTTGACGTGCAAAACTGGCGCGCCCACACCTTTGAGGTCCTGGTGCACACCAAGACGGTCGAAGCCGACGTGAGCAAATCGACCGCGGCCGTGCGGGCGTACCTCATCTCGGGCGACCCGCTGTATAAGAGCCGGTACAACGATGCGACGGCAGATATTGACCGCGAGCTGGATGCCATCAAGACGCTCACCGTGGATAACAATACCCAGCAAGAGCGGCTCGCCTACACCCGTCAGCGGATCCTCGTGCGCATGAGCGCCCTGCAGACCGGGATTGCGATGCGCGATGCCACCCACGAGATGCTGGGGCCCGTCTCGCTGATGGCCGTCCTTACCGACTCGCCCGATCACGGTCCCACAGTTGCCTATTGCCTGCAGCAGATGGAAAACGAAGAGAACCGGCTCCTCAACGATCGAACGGCAGCGTCTCTGCGGGCGCGATCCGTCGTCGTCTGGACCTTTGTCGCCGCCTCTCTGCTCGCTATCCTTCTGCTCGGCGCCACGGCGGAGCTTGGCATTCGCGCAGTCCGTGATCGTCAGGCGCTGATCAACAGCGAAGCGGAGATCCGGGTGCTCAACGAAGAGCTCAGGATCACGAATACCTCCCTGGAAGAACGGGTGGAACAACGAACCAAGGAGCTTGCGAACACCAACCAGGAGCTCGAGGCCTTCAGCTACTCGGTCTCCCACGATCTGCGCGCGCCGCTGCGTACGATCGACGGCTTCTCGCTCGCGCTCTCCGAGGATTACGCCGACAAGCTCGACGAGACGGGGCGCGACTACATCACGCGCGTCCGTGGTGGCGTTCAGCGCATGGGCCTGCTCATCGATTCGCTGCTCCAGCTCAGCCGCGTGACGCGTATGGACCTGCAGAGCGAGCGCTTTGACATCTCCCAGGTGGCGTCGCTGGTCTTCGGCGAACTCGAAGCGCTGGACAAGGACCGCAGTGTTGAGCTGGTGGCGCAGCCCGGGGTGCTGGTGGTGGGAGATCCCCGCCTGATCCGCATCGCGCTGGAGAACCTGATGGGCAACGCCTGGAAGTTCACCTCCAAGACTCCCAACGCCCTCATCCAGTTCGGCAGCATGCCGGGTACGGGCGAATACGAAGGAACCACCGTATACTTTGTGCGGGACAACGGTGCAGGCTTCGACATGCAGTACGTCGACCGCCTGTTCACGGCGTTCCAGCGGCTGCACGGCGACCGCGACTTCAAGGGCTCGGGCATTGGCCTGGCCACTGTCTCACGTATCATTCGCCGCCATCATGGATCGATCTGGGCAGAAGGCCAGATCGGCCAGGGCGCTACCTTCTACTTCACACTTGGTGGCCCAGGCGCGGATGTCAACGCACGGGCCTGACCGGAAAGATCCTGATGCCAACGACCCCAGTCATTCTGCTTGTAGAAGATGATCCCGATCACGAGGCGTTAGCCATCCGCGCGCTGCGCAAGGCCAACGTCGTCAACGAAATCCAGGTAGCCCGCGATGGCGCAGAAGCCATCGACTTCCTGAAGAGCATCGGCGAGAACAATCCGCTTCCCCAACTCGTGCTGCTGGATCTCAAGCTGCCGAAGGTCGACGGGCTCGAGGTGCTTCGCTTTATCCGCGCCCTGGACCGCACATCGATCCTTCCGGTCGTGGTGCTCACCTCCAGCGATGAAGAGCGGGACATCGTCGCGAGCTATCGCCTGGGCGTGAACAGCTACATCCGCAAGCCCGTCAACTTCACCGATTTCGCCGAAGCGACTCGTCAGCTCGGCATGTACTGGTTGCTGCTGAATCAATGTCCTCCGGCCTCTTAAACACGGCTCCCCGGCCACTTCGGGTCCTCATGATCGAGGACTACGAAGAGGACGCACTGCTGCTCCAGCGACACCTGGGGCGCAGCGGCTTTCGCGTGGACGCGCTGCGCATCGAGACTGCAGAGGCTCTGGGGCACGCGTTGTCCGGCGACCGGGAATGGGACCTCATCATCGCCGACTACACGCTGCCGGGATTCGGCGCCCGCGAGGCGCTGGAGCTCATGCAGCAGCGCGGCATCGACGTGCCCTTCATCATCGTGTCGGGCACCATCGACGAGGTGTCGGCGGTGAACGCGATGCGCGCCGGGGCGCATGATTACGTCCTCAAGGGGCATCTCGAGCGGCTCATTCCGGCGATCGAGCGCGAGCTGCACGATGCCGAAAAGCGCCGCGAACGTCTGCGTACCGAGCGAGAGCTGCAGCTTCTGCAGCAACGCTTCTCGGCGACGTTCAATCAGGCCGCCGTGGGCATGGCACACACGACCACGGACGGACGCTTTGTTCTGGTGAATCAGCGCCTCAGCGAGCTGCTGGGGGTGCCGGTCGATCGTATGCTGGCGCTCAATCTCAAGGACTTCATCCTGCCCAGCGAACGCGATGCCGACAAGGAGCTTTACGCGGAGCTTGTGGAGGGAAGGCGAACCGGCTACCGCTCTGAGCGGAACCTGATGCGCCACGATGGCTCGGTATTTCCGGCGCAGCTCACCGTCTCGCTTCTCCTGCACGGCAGCGTCGGGCACGATGTCACCGAGTCCAGCGTCCTTTGGGTCGTGGAAGATATCTCCGCCCGCAAGGCAGCGGAGCGCGAGACCTCCGAGCTGATGCAGCGCCTCATCAACAGCGAGCGGCTGGCGGCGGCGGGCCGCATGGCCAACACGCTGGCGCATGAGATCAACAATCCTCTCGAGGCGCTCACCAACATCTTCTATCTGCTCGACAAGGAATCGCTCACGCTGGCGGGCCAGGAGCTGATTGCCATCGCTGCGCGCGAACTCGACCGCGTCGGCCACATCACTCGCTCGACGCTGAGCTTCTACCGCAAGATGCCGGGCCGAACCCTCGACCTGCAGACCCTGCTCACGGAGGTCGTGCAGCTCTTCCAATCGAGGGCCACGCAACACCAGATCCACATGGATAGCTTCTACGGCCCGGGTATCGACCAGACGGGCTACGATCCGGCGCTACGACAGGTCTTTGCCAACCTGGTCGGCAATGCGCTGGAAGCCATGGAGACGAGCGGCGGCCGCATCCGGATCCGTGCCCGCATCCGCGATGGCCACGCCGTTGTGACTGTGTCGGACACCGGCCACGGTATCGATGGAGCCAACTTGCAGACCGTCTTCGAGCCCTTCTTCACCACCAAGGGGGAGCGGGGCACGGGACTCGGACTATGGGTCACGCGCGGCATCGTGGAAGAGCAGGGCGGAACGCTGCAGTTGCGTTCCGCGACGCGTGGCAAGTACCGCGGCACCATCGTCCGCATCACGCTACCGGCCGCGGGAGTCCGCGAGCCAGCTGTGCTGGTGAACTGAAAGAGAACGTGAGTAGAGGACAGTGAGTAGTGAGTCGAACGCTACGCTCTGTTCTCTACTCGCTGTCCTCTGCCCACTGCTTAGCCTTACTTCGTCTTGCTGCCCGCTGAATTCGGCGCCGGCGGAGGATAGTTCGGCTTCCGCTTCGGAGCCTTTTCGATCGCGGGTGCTGGCTTGTCCGGGTGCGTCAGGTTCACCGTGCGGTGCTTGGCGACAAAGTCGGCAATCGCAAACTTCAGCTTCTCGATGCCCTCGCCGCTGACGGCACTGATGAGGTAGAGCGGCAGCTTCTTGCGCTTGGCGAAGGTGGTCAGCTTCTTCAGCTTATCGGGATTCGCTACGTCGGCCTTGGTGGCGACCAGTAGCGTGGGCTTCTTCGGCAGCTCGGGGTCGAAGCTCTTCAGCTCCGCCGTGATGACCTTGTAGTCCTCGGTGGGGTCCTCGCGGCCGCTGCCATCCGAGACATCGATGAGGTGCACCAGCACGCTGGTCCGCTCGATGTGCCGCAGGAACTGGATCCCGAGCCCGTGGCCTTCGCTTGCGCCCTCAATCAGCCCTGGAAGATCCGCGATGGTGAACGAGAGCGTGTGCGGGAAGTCGCCTACCTGCACGACGCCGAGGTTCGGCTCGAGCGTGGTGAACGGGTAGTTCGCGATCTTCGGCTTTGCGGCCGAGATGCGGGAGATGAGGGTCGATTTGCCCACGTTGGGGTAGCCGACTAGACCGGCGTCGGCAAGCAGGCGCAGCTCCAGGCGGAAGTTGCGTGCCTCGCCCGGGCGGCCCAGCTCGTGCTCGCGCGGCGCCTGGTGCGTTGACGTGGCAAAGTGCTGGTTGCCACGCCCACCGCGACCGCCCTTACAGATCACGATCTCTTCGTCGACCCGGGTAAAGTCGTGGATCAGCTCGCCCGTCTCGTCGTCGTACAGCACGGTACCGACGGGGACCTTCAATACTGTGTGCTCGCCCGAGGCGCCGGACATGTTGGAACCCAGGCCATGCTCGCCGCGCTCGGACTTATGCTCGGGGTTGAAACGGAAATGAATCAACGTGTTATGCGACAACGACGAGCGCATGACGATATCTCCGCCATGGCCGCCGTCGCCCCCGGAAGGGCCGCCTTTGGGCACGAACTTTTCGCGGCGGAACGCCATGCAGCCATTGCCGCCATCGCCGGCCTTTACACGGATGCGTGCTTCATCAATAAACATCTTGTTCCTTCGATATCTCTAGAACTTAGCGAAATGCGGGGCAGTCTGACCGGTTTTCGACCAGAATTTGGCCGATTATCGTCGTTAAGGCCTCGTGAAAACTCGAGGGCCTGCATTTTTCGCTTGCAGCCCACAGTCTAGAATCGCACTATTGAGTCTTTCATGGAAGATCTGACGCGGCACAGCAACCTGTGCTGCCTGTGAACCCCGCTCGAAGGGGTCGCAGAGCTTTTTGGAGGAACCAGGCTCTTCTGGTTCACCAAACGCGTTGGTCCCGATAACCATTGCAGCTAGTTTTCTGCTGTCTTCTTTTAAGGAGTGCTGATGAAGAACCGCTTTCTGCTTCGCTGCCTGCCCCTCGGGCTGGCCGCGATCCTAGCCGCCCCGGCTGCTTTTGCGCAGTCGACGACCGAGGGTGCCATCTCAGGAACGATCGAGGACCCGACCGGGGCCGTCGTTCCGCAGGCGAAGATCACCATCCACAACGACGGTACCAATGCCGAGAAGATGCTGACCTCTGACGGCAGCGGCTTCTACAGCGCTCCACTGCTCGACCCTGGCACCTACACCGTGACGGTGAGTGCGACCGGCTTCGGGAATAAGGTTACCCACGTCATCGTGCAGGTCGGCCAGGTCACCAACGTTTCCCCGAAGCTTTCGGCTGGCTCCGACAGCACGTCGGTCGATGTGACGGCCGAAGTTCCGGTGCTGAACTTCGAGAGCCCTGACATGTCGACGGTCATCGACCAGAAGGCCCTCGTCAACATTCCTGAGAACAACCGCCGCTGGTCGTCTCTTGCGATGCTCACCCCCGGCGTGGTCTCGGACTCCAACGGCTTCGGCCTGGTCAGCGTTCGCGGTATCAGCACACTGCTGAACAACGTCGAGATCGACGGTGCCGATGACAACCAGGCGTACTTCTCCGAAGAGCGCGGACGTACGCGTGAAGCGTACTCGACCTCGGAAGACGCGGTGCGAGAGTTCGCCGTCAACACGGGCGTGTACTCGGCTGAGTATGGCCGCGCGGCTGGCGCCGTCATCAACTCGGTGACCAAGAGCGGCTCCAATGATCTCCATGGCGAGGTTTACTTCTACGATCGCGAGAGCAACTGGGCAGCCTACACGCCGCTGGTGACCAATACCACTGCAACGCCCAACGGCACCGGTGGCTACAACTTCACGACTGCTCCGCTAAAGCCCAAGGACGAGCGCAAGATCTACGGATTCTCGGCCGGCGGCGCGCTGATCAAGAACAAACTGTTCTGGTACTACACCTACGATCAGCACTCGCATATCACCCCCGGTATCGGCAAGCCGCAAAATCCTGCGACCTTCTTCGCTCTGCCGGACAGCACGCTCCCCGGAGCTTCTACCTGCAACCTGGCGACTGGATACTTCAACGCCAACGGGACGACCGGTACCCTGGCGAACGATCCGTCGGCTTGCACCCTGGCTGCTCGCGAAGGCTTGACCAGCTATGCGGCTGGCGCAAGCGCGTATTCCGCCGGTCTCGCAGCCCTGCTTCCTGACCTCGGCTACACGCCGCGTATCGGCTTCCAGGAGATCAACACCCCGAAGCTGGACTACCAGATCACCCCCAAGGAGCACGTCAGCTTCCTGTACCACCGCCTCCGTTGGGACTCCCCGGGCGGCGTGCAGACCCAGGCCACCGTGCCCTACGCGATCGATACCTTCGGCAACGACTTCGTCAAGTTGGACTATGGCGTCGCTAAGCTGGAGAGCCAGATCACTAACTCGATCACCAACGAGCTCGGCTACCAGTACGGTCGCGAGCTGGACGATGAGACGCAGCAGCCCTACAGTGCATACACCAAGGCCAACCTGCTGGGTACTGGCAGCTCCGCTGGCAACGTGCCCGAGGTCAACCTGGCCGAGTCGACGAGTGGTGTCTATCTCGGTTCGCCCTACTACTCTTATCGCTTTGCTTATCCTGATGAGCGCAAGTGGCAGGTCTACGACACGGCGTACTGGTCGCACGGCAACCACAATGTTAAGTTTGGCGTGGACATCCTGCACAACCACGACCTGATCAACAACCTGTACGAAGCCAACGGCGTGTACACCTACACCTACATCGGCAACTATCTTGCCGACCTGAACAGCCGCAACACCGGCGGCACCAGCGACAAGTGCAACAGCACTGCAGCTCAGTCGGGAACGGCAACTGTTTCAGCGCTCGGCACCCTTCCGTGCTACTCGTCCTACGTGCAGGGCTTCGGTCTCACCCCGCAGTATGCGATCGATACGACGGATTACGGCTTCTACGCTCAGGACAATTGGAAGATTACGCCGCGCCTGACGCTGGAGCTTGGTCTGCGTTACGACTACGAGTCGCTGCCCCAGCCTAGCGCTACCCTGGATGCTCCGCTCACCGTGGCCAACGCCGCGGGATCGACGCTCTATACCTTCACCCCGTACGCTGGTCTCACCAATCGCCCCAGCGACAAGAACAACCTTGGCCCGCGCGTCGGCTTCGCGTATGACGTGTTCGGTGGAGGCAAGACCGTTCTTCGCGGTGGCTTCGGCATGTACTACGGCCGCATCATCAATGCGACGATCCTGAACGCCTACCTGAATACCGGCAGCGCGCTTGGTCAGTACACCGCCTCCCTGAAGAACACGCAGGGTGGACCTCTGCTCGCCAACATCCTGCCCAACGTTACCGCTGGTACCTCGGGTTCAGTTACGCAGCCGGCTGGCGCCTTCGCCACCCCGAGCTCGTACTACTTCGATTCGCACTTCCAGAATCCGGAAGTCAACGAGTTCGACTTGATCCTGCAGCAGCAGCTGACGAGCAGCACGGTACTCGCAGTCAGCTACCTGGGTGGTTTCGGTCGCGAGCTGCCTAACTTCCTCAATGTCAATCTGAATCCTGCCACCGAGCAGACCGCGACGATCACCGTTGCCGACACCACTGGCAAGGGACCGATCGCCAACGGCACGGTCTTCACCGTCCCCACCTACACGGGCTACCTCAATTCCAACTTCGTGGGTATCACCAAGATCACCAGCAACATCAATTCGAGCTACAACGCGCTGGTGTTTGAAGTGAAGACGACCAACTACCATGGTCTGACCACGGACTTCAGCTACACGTTCTCGCACGCGCTGGACTACAACCAGAATGCGGGGACCACGGCGAGCACCAACAACTGGTATGACCCGTACGGCAACCCGCGCGTCAACTATGGCAACTCCAGCTTCAACGTTCCCAACCGCGTGACCGGATACGCTTTGTACAGCCTGCCCAAGCTGCACACCGAGAGCTGGGTCAAGTGGATCACCAACGGCTGGGGTATCAACGACAGCTTCCAGGGCCAGAGTGGCTTGCCCTACTCCTACGGCACCAGCAGCTACAACTCTTACGCTGCGGTGGGGACGGGATGGAACGGTGCCGGTGGTATCTCGTACGTACCGGCGCTGGGCCGCAACACCCTCAAGCTGAAGCGCGACCTCGTCGACGACGTTCGTCTCGTCAAGGGCTTCGCATTCACCGACCGCTACAACCTCGAGCTGCGTGCTGAGCTGTTCAACGTAGCCAACCACGAGAACGTGACCTCGGCAGGAACCACAGCCTATGTGCTTTCCAGCGCCGGTTCGTCCACGCCGCTGGTGGGTACCGCGACCTTCCAGCCGACCACGTTCGGCGTTCCGACCAGCATCAATTCGAGCGGCTTCCTGTATCGTCCGCGCGAACTGCAGCTTTCGGCCCGCTTCTCGTTCTAACTCTGGATCAACCCAACACGAAACGCGGTGGCCTCGGCCATCGCGTTTTGCTTTTAAATCGCACTGAGCCCTGCAGGAAACACTTCCCAAACGAGGAGAACTCATCTAGCCTTCGGCTACGCTTTCTGTTTGTTCGTGGCCGTGGTTCTTGCGTGCGGCTTACGATGTTCGATTCTCCAGCTGAGTAGAGGGTGCTCCGGCCCATGTTCCCCGGAGCGGAGATACGCGGTTGCGAAAGATATGTGGTCTCATCATGCGGCGTGGCCGCATGGCGTTGTTGTGTGCGTTGGGCCTCGCTGTCGCAGTGAGCGCGCGGGCGCAGGGTCCCATGGATGCGGCGCTGCGGGGACGCGTCGTTGGCACTGGCGGTCGATTCGCGGACACCGATCTCACGCTGCAATCTACTGCTGGGGTGGCCAACAGCTTCCATACAGCGCGCGACGGCACGTTCTTCCTTCTGCGTCTGCAACCCGGCGCATACACTCTCACCGGTACCTTCGCGGGCCATCGCGCCTCGGCGACCATCCTCCTGGAGCCCGGAGAGATTGCGGAGATCACCCTGGATCTTTCGCGCGACTCCGGCGCTGGTGTTTTCGATCAGAGTGGGGGCGTAGAGACGTTGGCGCAGGTGGCCCATGCCAGTGACGAGCTCTCGCTGCTGCCGGTCTCCTCGCGGACCTTTGCGGCGCTTGATGAGCTCTCCCCGCTGTCCGTCGACGCAACCTCCGCCGCGCCGGAAGGCAGCGGAGCCGCCGATCTGGAGACCGATCCGCAGCCGGACGGAGCTGCGCGCGCGACGAGCGATGAAGGACTTGCAGCCTCCGGGCTGAGCGAAGCGGGCCTCGCCATCACGGCGAGCGGACAGAGCCTCGATGGCCTGAGCGCGATGCAGTACTTCCGCTCCGGCCCGCGAGGCAGCGCTGCGGGTGGGGCTGCGTCCACTGCAAGCTTCGCCCAGGGAGCTGTGCAGCGGTTCAGCGCGCGGTCGCTCGACTACTCCGCCGAGTCGTCCGGCTCCGGAGGCGCCTCAACCTCGATCCGCACGATACGCGGCGGGCCTGCGCTCCACGGCAGCGCCTTCGCGCTGCTGCGGGATGGCGCCTGGTCGGCGACGAACCCCTTCGCCATGGTCACGCACTACAGCAATGGCATCGTGAGCAACAGCCTCGCGCGGCCCGGCGGCGAGGCCTGGATCTTCGGTGGCAGTGCGGGAGCTCCGCTCCAACTTGCGCGAGCGCACCACCATGCTGCCCCGCCGCACGCCTGGATCTTTGGTTCTCTCGAAGCGCAGCTCCACCACGATCAGCTCACCTCGACGCCACAGCTCGCAAACTTCTATCAGCTCACGTCCACGCAGAGCACGCTGCTCGCGGTGCGTGGTGTCAGCGGCATGCAGGTGCAGCAGGCGCTCAACTATCTCGACAGCCTCACTGGAGTCATTCACCGCTCAGCCCGCCGTCTGAACGGGTTCCTGCGTGTGGATCTCAGTGCAGGTCCTCGAGACCAGCTGGCGCTCACGTACGCCGCGCATCGGCTCAACTCGCCGGCGGGCGCGGCCTTTGGGCAGAGCTCCGATGCTGTTGTGGCGCGCGGCATGGGCAGCGTCGGAGATCGCACCGTGAGCGTGGATGCCGTTGCGGCGCATTGGCTGCACCGCTTCACTTCAGCGATGGACAACGAGGCAAGCGTGCAATGGTCGCATGAGCTCAACCAGGAATCTCCACGCGCACCGCTCGCGCAGGAGCCTGCCATCGGTCCCGGAGGCTACGCTCCGCAGGTCAGCATCGCGCCTGAGGGCTTCGCGTATGGCACGCCGCCAAACCTGGGCCGCAACGCTTATCCCGAAGAGACACGCATCGAAGTGCACGAAGCCTTCGAGCTTCGCCTGCACACGCACCTCCTTCGTGCAGGCGCGAGCTGGAGCCGCATCGACGATCGCACCGACTCCATCAACAACGCCGATGGAAGCTTCAGCTATAACAGCGCGACGACCAACGGCTACGCCGGTGGCCTGGTCGATTGGATCACCGACTACGCCTACAACGTGCATGCCTATCCCAACGGCGGCTGCCCGAGTGTGTATGCCTCGCCGCACTACTTTTGCTTTCACACCTTCACGCAGAGCTTCGGGGAGCAGCAGCTGGAGCTTGCGGTGCACCAGGTGAGTGGCTTCGCGCAGGACTCCTGGCGCGTGCGCGACGGCCTCGTGCTGAACTTCGGCGCGCGCTACGAGTACACGCTGTTGCCGCTGCCGCAGGCTCCGAACTTTGCGCTCGATGCCGCTCTTGCCACGCTGGGCCGCAGCGATGCGGGCGCGACCGCCACCATGCCCGAGGACCGCAACAACGTAGGTCCCCGCGTGAGCGTAGCGTGGTCACCGCGTCCGCGAACCTCTTCGAGGTCCGCTGGGCGACCATGGTTCACTGCGCGCGTGGGCTATGGGGTCTTCTATGGGCGTACGCCGGGAGCCACCATCGCGGCGGCGCTCACAGACACAGCACTGCCCAGCTCGATCGAGCGTGTGCGAATTCGGCCGACCACCATCACGCAATGCCCGCAGGTCACCACCGTGAGCCAGGGCTTCGGCTATCCCTGCGACTACACCGGCGCGCCACCGGCGGCGGTGGTTCAGACGACCTCGGCGCTCGTGATCTCCAGCCACTTCCGCGAGCCTGCCATCCAGCGCGCTTCGCTTACAGTCGAGCACTCGTTTGGCGGCCACCTCTGGCTGCGTATGGGCTATGCCATGGCGAACGCGACGCAGCTCGCGACCACCTCCGACATCAACATCGCGCCGTCGACCACTACAAAGACATTCCAGCTGCAGGGTGGTGATGGCCGCATCGGTGTTCGCAACGGCGAGATCTTCAGCCTGCCCCTTTACACCACACGGCCCATCACGCAGTACGGCGCTGTATCGCTGCTCTCCTCGCACGCCAACGAGACCTTTCATGCGGGCACGCTGGAGGCAGGCGTGCGCGCTTGGCACGGGCTCACAGCGCATGGCAGCTTTGCCTTCTCGCGTGCTATCGACTACAACCCGCAGCAGGGCGCGACGCCGCGACTCAACTCACAGCTCGATCCCTTCCGCATCGGCTACGACAAGGGCCTCTCGAGCCTAAGCCTCCCGGTGCATGTCTCCGGTGCTCTGGAGTACCGCACGGGCCGTGCGAATGGAGCCGGCCCGCTGCGGGCGATTCTCGCCGACTGGACGATCGGCGCCATCGCCATCGCAGGTTCAGGAGCACCCTTCAGCTATGGCATCTATGGCGGCTCCTACCTGTCCGGCGGCGGCGACTCCATCAACGGCTCGGGCGGGGCTGTGTATCTTCCCACCGTCGGGCGCAACACGCTGCGGCTTTCCGCGAAGAGCCGCGTGGACCTCCGCGTTACGAAGGAGTTCCATCTCCACAAGATGCACTTTGAAGCCTTTGCGCAGGCCTTCAATCTTGCCAACTCGGTCAGCCTGTCGCGGGTGGAGACGCGGGCGTTCCTCGTGGGCACGCCCGCGACCGCCGGTGCGCCCACACCGCTGATCTTCCAGGACGCAGCCACGGTCGCCAGCGAAGGTGTGCAGACTCCGGCCTTCGGCACGCCTCTTTCGTCCACCACCGGGCTCAGCCGCGAGCGGCAGATCGAGATCGGCGTGCGAATACAGTTCTAGCCAGCAGGTATTCCCAATACAGCGCAATCCGGCGGGTGCCGGCGTGCGTCTGAAAGATACCGTAAGACACAGGAACATCTCATCGGTCTTGTGCATCTGAGCCTATAGATTCGCGACCCGAGCCCGGAGTATTTGCACGACCATGAACCTCACTGCGACAGTGCAGCACCACGGATATGCCGCAATTGTGATCGTGCTGCTGCTATCCTCCTGCGGCCTGCCGCTTCCGCTCTCGGTTGTGCTGCTGGCGGCCGGCGCCGCGGCTCACGGTGGCGTGCTTTCGTTCCCGCTCATCCTGCTCTTTGGTTGTGGGGCGGCGTTGCTCGGCGACACCATGATGTTCTTCGGCGGCCGCACCACGGGCTGGTGGCTGCTGGCCGGCATCTGCCGGTTCTCCATCAACCCGGAGGCCTGCATCCATAGCTCGGCGAAGAACTTCTACCGGCGCGGCGCGAAGACGCTGCTGTTCTCGAAGTTTGTCCCGGGGCTCGCGACCATCGCGGCGCCTCTCGCGGGCAGTCTTAACATGCGGCTGTGGCGTTTCCTGCGCAACGATGCGATCGGCCTCATCCTTTACGTCTCCGCGTGGTCGGGGCTGGGATACATCTTCGCCCCGGCGCTGCACCATCTCATCGCGCTCGTGGAGCATCTGGGCCAGGCCACCGCGGGCACGATGATGTTCATCTTCACCATCTATGCCGTGTGGCTGACGATCGGCTACCTGCGCGATACCAAGTTCACCACCGTCCAGCGTGTCGCGGCGCGGGAGCTCTTCGAAAAGCTGAATGCCCCAAGTAACGACCGCCTTGTCGTCATCGCCGACGTGCGCTCCCACGGCTACTATGACCCCGGCATGCAGCGCATCAAGAACTCCATCCGCGTGGAGCCCGCACGCCTGCGCGACGAGCTGGTGGCGCTGCGCGAGTTCATGCAGCCGGAGTGCGAGATCTACCTCTACTGCTCCTGCGCGCACGAGGCCACCAGCGTCCGTGTCGCGAAGATGCTGGAGCGCGAGTCCTGCCACACCAAGGTCATCCAGGGCGGCCTGAAGGCGTGGATCAAGGCCGGCGGACCGCTCGAGCCCGTACCGGCGTGCGACGTGGAACACCTGCCGCGCTTCGATTAAGCGAGTCAGGCGAGTCGATCGGCCCCCTGCCTACTTCGAGCGCCATGCCGCGAGCCGCACCATTGGCCGCAGGAATCTCACCGGTAGCCCGTCTGTGTACGTCTTGAGCGCAAGCCACCCCACCATCGGAGTTCGCATTACGCGGAACCCGCGTTCGGGCTCGCGATAGAAGCTGCGCGCCGCTCGTTCGCTGAAGGCCAGCGTCTCCTGCAGCGGCGTCAGCTTCTTCGCATAGCTCTCCGCGATGCCTGCAAAACCCTGCGCGCGCGTACTCAGGACAGCCGCAGCCGCAGCCTGCCCGCTGACCACCGCCGAGTGGATCCCTTCGCCGGTCAGCGGATCGACCAGCCCGGCTGCATCGCCCACCAGCAGGACACGTCCCCTTGGCGCATACGCATGGCCACCCATGCCGAGATATTGCCCCGTGACTGGTCCGCCTGCCTGCACGAGGTCCACGCCCAGCTTGCGCTGCGTGTAGTCCGCCAGCAGCTTGCGCGTCACCTGCTTCAGCGCAGCATCCTTGGAGGCAGCAACGCCATCTCCCGGAGCAAAGGCGCCCACGCCGATGTTGATGTGATCGCCCTTGGGAAACAGCCATCCATAGCCTCCCGGCAGCGGACTGAAGTCGAAGAGCAGATCCTTTGGGCCATCGCCTTCGGGAAGCGCCGCTGGCAGCACGGCATAGGGCGCGGTCGCTTCGAGCGCGAATCCCCGCTCGTACCAGGCAGCCTCGGACGGCTGCGTCACCACGGCTTCTGTGCGCCCAGCCTCAAGCTGCGCCGCGAGCCGCCGCGTCTGCCCGTTCGAGCCATCCGCGCCGATCAGCACGCCTGCGCGGAGAGTCTCACGGTCATCACCCGTCAGCACGTCCAGCTCGATCCCATCGCCCGTCTCGCGCAGCGCCGCGATGCTGTCGATCCGGCGGAAGGTCACGCCGCCACCGTTCTTCCCGGCCGCGAGCGTCTGCTCCAGGCAGAAGGCATCGAAGCGCTCGCGAACAGCCATGGCCGCGATGGGCTTGCTGTCGCGCAGCCGCAGCTTCGCCGAGTCGCCCGCCGCAGCCTCCAGCACGATCTCTTCGCACGCATGCTCGACGATGGGATCGACCGAATACCGCAGCGCCTTCAGCGTCTTGCGAGTCAGCCCGCACGCACACGCCTTGTGCCGGGGAAAGCTGCGTCGGTCGAGCAACAACACCTGCACGCCCGCCTCGGCCAGGTCATACGCCGCGGCACAACCGGCAGGCCCGGCGCCAACAATGAGAATGTCGATGGGGGACATCGACTCTAGTGTACGAAGTTAGCGCGTTGGATGTGTAGATCGCAGAAGCGCCAATACACGACGCTCATTCGCGAGGGTGTCTTCCAAGACTCCGCATCTGGTCAGACCGATCGTGTCTATGGGTTCATGGCGGGCGAATCCGAGCGAAAAGGGATACACGACCAGATAGCTATATCCGGGCTTCAGCATCTCTGGAGGAAACGTCGAATCGCCCGGATAGGGATGGATCGTGAATGTTCTTGTCTTGCCAATCCGTTCCGGGCTGAAGAGCACCGCCTCAAGTCGAACTCTGACGAACTCGCCCTGTCCCCGGCCGAAATCGGTATACGTTCCGTCCGTGGGTGCCACAGAAATCGCCACAACCCGAAGTAGGTGCATCACGCTGCCTGGTGGGGCTTTCGGTAAAGAACATACGTCAGAACCCTCCATTGAAGGAGGTGCCTGCTGCGCGCGGCACCACCCAGCACTGTTGACTCCAGCGAGCACTACAACAGCTGCAATGGCCATACGAAACGATCGACGCATGCGAGCAGCATAACGCGATATCTCCAGCTACAGCCCGAACGCCTCCGCCAGCAACGAATAGCTCTTCAACCGCGCCTCGTGCGAATGGATCACCGTGTTCACGATCAGCTCGTCCAGCTCCAGCTCGCGAGCGATGCGCAGCAGCTGGTCTCGCACCTTCTCCGGCGTGCCCACGACGTAACGCGGGAACTCGCCATCCGGTTCGTCCAGCGGGCCGGAGAGGAATGGCACCAGTGTGTCCGGCGAGGACGGCACCTGCGCCAGCTCGCGAATGGCGTGCTCCGGCGTCGCGACGGGGCGGCGGTCGTTCATGCGGATGCGCCGCATCAGCAGGCGCGTCGACGAGTAATGCCAGTCGGCTTCCTCCTGCGTCGACGCAACGATGGTGCCAATCGCAATGCTCGCCTTGGGAGCATCGCCATCCGGTCCCGGCGTGAACCGGCTCCGGTAGTGCTCAATCGCATGGCGTGTCTGCGAGCTGGAGAAGAAGTGCGCGTATGCGTACGGCAATCCCTCCACCGCAGCCGTCATCGACGACCACATCGACGAGCCGAGCAGCCACACCGCGGGCGCACCTTCAGCGCTTGGCATCACCCGGATGTTGGCGAAGGGATGATCCCTGGGAAAGCGCTCTGGATGCAGGAACGCACGCAGCTCCGCGAGCTGCTGGGGGAAGTCATCGGGCGCTGGCCCCTGCCGAACGCGGCGCAGCGCATGGGCTTCCAGCTGGCCACCACCCGGCGCGCGGCCAATGCCCAGGTCGACGCGCCCCGGAAACATCGCATGCAGCGTCCGAAAGACCTCCGCGACCTTCAGCGGAGAGTAATGCGGCAACATGATGCCGCCCGACCCTACGCGGATACGCTCGGTAGCCGCTGCGGCGCGGCCCACCAGGATCTCCGGTGCCGTGCAGGCCAGCAGGTCCATCGCATGGTGCTCGGAGTACCAGAGCCGCGTAAAGCCCAGCTTGTCCACGTGCTGCGCGAGCTCCAGCGAGTTCGCCAGCGCGTCGGAGGCTGTGAAGCCCTCGGGGACAGGGGATTGATCGAGAACCGACAGACGAAGCAGCGGGGCCGGGTTGTTGGAGGCACTCACAGGGGATTGGATTCAGGCGCGGAGCAATGGACTCTGGCTCGTGTTCTGTTGCGTTTGCAGAGTGGGAAGGAGAGAGGGAATAAATCTTCGACTGGCGAGACTCCGCGCAGGGTCGCGCGTCCAAGCCATTACACTGCATCGCAATAGTGGCTTTCGACGTGGTCCCTCCGGAGCTCCCATGATTTCCAGTCGAGTTGGGCGGTTGGTTGTGTTGGCTCTCCTGGGTGCGTCTGGCGTGGCCGGGGAAGGCCAGCTGCGCACGCCGCAGCGCCATCCTGACCCGCCCAGTCCATGGGACCGCGAGCGCGGGCGCGTCACCGCATGGGCTCCGCTGTGCGACGCGCGCGGCTATCCCACCGGCGATTCGGCCTCGCCCGTCACGCTGGCCGATCAGCGCCTGCAAGCCCAGGCGGGGCCACAGCCCGCGACCCAGACGGCGCCAAAGGGCACGCTCCCTTCCACCATCACCAGCACGCCGGCGAGCAGCTATGGCAAGGCCGCGGGGAGCTTCGGCGACTCCCTCAGCTCGATCTCCCAAAAAGCTGCGCCGCCGGCGACGCAGGCCGATGCGCAGGGCGATGTGCCTGCGCCGTCCGCACCTTCTCCAAAGCGGGACCTTGCGTCTTTCAACGGGAGCTCTCACGAGCAGACCACGCCGGACCTGATCCGGCTGCGCGACTGGCTTCGAATCGGTCCACGTCGCGTTGCGGTCAGCTTCGTCACCCTGCCCTGCGACCAGCTGGCGGATCGGCTGGAGGCTGCGAAGGGCAGCGACGACTTCCCGGATCTTCTTGTGGGCCATCTGCCCGCGGAGTGGCCTTACACCGGCAGGCGCGCCCACCTCCTTCCCCGGGAGGTCGCTCCCGATCCTCCGCAAGGCGACCTGCCAACCGCTGCCGACGATGGTCGCCCAATCCTCAATCTGCTCAAGGATGCGCCGCACGCGCGTGCAGCGCGCGCCCTCTTCGTCGAAGCGTATGAACCATGGCACGGAGGCATCCCGCCCATCCTTCCGCCGAACCCTCTCTCTCCCGACGAAGCGAACCCGACGCTCCTCGCGAAGTTCGAGCGCGCCCAGGCTGAATATGTCATGCGCACGGAGGTAGCGAAGGCCGCGGAGGCCGCGCTCTTCACAATGGTGCGTGGCGAGTCGCTGGGCCGCAACGCCGATCCGGCAATGGCTGAGTTCTATGCCCCGCTCGGCATGCTGATGGGCGTGCTGGACGTCACCTCCGGTACTCCACACCTGCTGGACCCGAACCACCTGCGTGTCGATATCCTCGACGTGGGCGTCACTGGATCGCTGGCTCTAGTGCGGGCGCGCGTGGTCACGGACGGGGACAACGCGTTCGGCCTCACGCATCCGCTGCTGGTGCTGCGCCGGGCGGACGACGGCCGCTGGCTCGTGCTGCACGTCACGCTCACGCCGTCGGTGGAGTCGCAGGCGAACGCCGCCAGCTCGCTGTTGGTGACAGGCCCTCCCAGCAGCAAGGAGGCGGCCGAGGGGCTTCGTGGTGTGCGGCTCGCTTCGCCACCGGATGGCGACTCGCGTGCTCCCCAGCCCGAATTATGGTGGGACAACCTCGGCGGCGCCGGCTTGCAGGTGGTGGAGTGGCAGACCCAGCTGCCGAACGGCTGGATGAATCCGCGCCTGTTTCTGGTTGGCGACCGGGGCACGCGCGTGCAGACCCGTGTGGTCGCCCAGTTCGCTTCGTCGGCAGGGAAGTATCGTTGGCGGGTCTGGAGCTGCGGCGCTGCCGGCGAGCTGCTCATCACGCCGTGGCGCAGCTTCGTGGTCGTTCCCCGATGACGGGTGCCCCTTTCGCTCCTGCGCCTCCGCTATCCTGATCTGTGTGAGCTCCAACGCACCTGCGCCGCCGAACCCGCTCCTCGAGGTCACAGATCTTCGCGTCGCCTTTGGCAAGAGCGAGGCCGTGCGCGGCATCTCCTTTTCGCTGAACTCTGGCGAGACGCTGGGGCTGGTCGGCGAGTCGGGCTCCGGCAAGAGCGCCACCTCACTGGCGCTGATGCGGCTGTTGCCCTCGACGGCGCATGTCAGCGGCAGCGTAAAGCTGTATTCCGCTGCGAGCGGAGGAGCTCAGGAGGCCCTGGGCTATCGCCGGACGGGAGCGTCGGCGCACTGGGTTCGCACCGAAGCCGGGCTGGTAGACGTCGGCCTGCCGGAGTGGGAGGATGCACATCCGGAACGTAGTCACCCGCGCGCGACCATCGGGTACAGCGTGTACGGCGACCTGCTGACGACGTCCGAGCGCGACATGCGCCGGAGCCGTGGCCGCGAGATCGCGATGATCTTTCAGGAGCCCATGACGGCGCTCAATCCTGTGATGACCATCGGCCGCCAGATCGCCGAATGCGTGCTGGCGCATGCGCCGAAGACGGCGCGCGCTGAGGTGCGAGAGCGTGTGCTCGCCGCGATGCGCGAGGTGGCTCTGCCGGAGCCCGAGCGCCGCATCGACGACTACCCGCACCAGTTCTCGGGAGGCCAGCGGCAGCGCATCGTCATCGCCATGGCGCTGGTGAACAAGCCCCGGCTGGTCATCGCGGACGAGCCCACCACGGCCCTCGATGTTACGGTGCAGGCGGAGATCCTCGCCCTGCTCCGCCGCCTCCGGAAGGAGCATGGACTGTCCATGCTCTTCATCTCGCACGACCTTGCGGTGGTCGGCCAGATCGCCGACCGCATCGCCGTCATGCGGCGCGGCGAGATCGTGGAGATGGGCAGCTCGCGCGATGTGCTCCGGAACCCGCAGCATGAGTACACGCAGTCCCTGCTGGCGGCGGTGCCCACCATGGCCACCGACCGCAACCGTCCGCTGGGCCGGGTTGCGCGCCAGGCGGAACGTGAGCGCCACGAAGGCCCAGGAACGGACCACCGGTCCTAGCGACGGAGATCCGCCCTGCGAAACTCGCCGCGCCGCCGCCCGCGCACGGTACACTAGCGCTTTCCGACATGCGCTCCCTCATCCTCTCTGACATTCACGGCAACGTTCACGCGCTCGAGGCAGTTCTTGCCGCAGCTACAGACGTCGATCAGCTCTGGGATCTCGGCGACGTCGTCGGATATGGCGCGACACCTAACGAGGTCGTAGCGCTGATGCGTGAGCGTGCCGCCCTCAATGTGCGTGGCAATCACGATCGCGTGTGCTGCGGACTTTCGAGCGCTGCAGGCTTCAATCCGGTCGCTGCCGAAGCCGCCATGTGGACGCATCGCACCCTGACCGAAGAAAACCTCGCCTGGCTGCGGGAGATGCCACAGGGCCCCGTCCGTGCCAGCGAAACCGTGCTCCTCGCCCACGGCTCTCCGCTGCACGAAGACCACTACATCCTCTCCATGCGTGACGCCTGGGCGCCCCTGCAGCGCATGGAGTCCGAGATCACCTTCTTTGGCCACACCCATGTGCAGGGAGGCTTCTCCCAGCGCCAGGAAGAGTGGGAAGAAAGCCGGCCCGTCTTCCAGCAGACTGGCGGCATGGAGAGCTTTCTGCTTGAGGTCGCTGCAGGCGCAAGGTATCTGATCAATCCCGGGTCCGTCGGCCAGCCCCGCGACGGAGATCCCCGCGCCTCTTTCGCCATCTTCGATGACGCCGCCGCGACGGTGACCTTCTACCGCGTGCCCTACGACATCGCAGCGGCGCAGGCAGCCATCCGCGAAGCAGGCCTTCCCGAGCGGCTCGCCGCAAGGTTGAGCGGGGGCAAGTAGAAGAGCAGCTTCTAGCCGCTAGGAGCTAGGCTTTCTAGAAGAATCTTCCCAGCGTGAACGTCAGCTTGTGCTCCCCGTTGCTGCCGAACGCCGGGGCTACCGTAATGACTCCGAGTGGCGTCTCGGCGACCACGCCAAAGTAGAAGTCCTGGCGGAAGATGTTCGCCTGGTCGGGCGCGCGCACCTGCCCTGCCTCGTAGGTCCCTCCCACGTAGATCGACTGCCCCAGCGGTGCTGGCAGCCTGGCGATGCGCCGCAGGTATCCCGGCGTGACGAGGAAGTAGTCCGTCCCGCGGTATTGGTCGATCGCACTGGCGGAGAGCCGCAGCGGTCCGCCCAGCGTGTAGCGGAAGGGCTGCGGCACATTGCGATTCAGCATCGTGCCGCCCTCGGCGTTCATCAGGAAGAGGTTCTTCGCCCCAAAGGTGTGGGCCAGCTCGATCTGGTTGAAGAGCTGCGGCGCGTTGACACTGCCATCGGTCGCAAACATGTAGCCCAGGTCTGAGGTAAAGCGCACGCCATACCGGGGGATCAGCCCGCGATCCTGGTTGTCGAAGACGTAGCGCACACGCGCCTTCTGCGAGTTGCCGCTGTAGTCGGGGAGGAAGTCATTTCCCGTCGTCTGCGTCCACTGCACGTTGTGGAACTGCCAGCCCACACGCAGCTCCTGGTCCTGGTGGTCGGTCCAACCCAGGTCGCCGCCCAGCCCCGCGGTTTGCGACTGCCGCTCGGCGAGCCGGTAGTCGTTCTGGTACGTGTAGTACGGCGTGCGGTCGAAGTCGATGCGCGGCGCGGCGAAGAGCCCATGGATGCCGAGCAGGCGGTAGTACTCCGCCTCGGCATGGGTGACGAAGCCGAAGCTCACCTTGGCGCGGAACTCGTTGCCAAAGCCGCCCACATCCTGCCACAGGAAGCGTGTCTCCACGGTGGCTCGTGTGACCCCCGCCGTCTGCGCCGCAAGGTTGAACCCGGCAGCCAGGAAGGGTGGCCCGTTCTTCTTGTGGTTCACGCTCACCAGGATGATGGGTTGCGTGGAGTTGGCATCTTCGTAGCCCACCGTATAGTCCGCGTCGTACGCTCCGTCGGAGCGAACCTCCGCCAGCAGCGACTCGATCTGATCCGTGTTCACCGGCTTGCCGACGATCGGCGCAAACGTACGCTCCACCGCAGCCGTCGCGGATGCGTTCGGGGCTGTCACCTTGACGCGCAGGATGTTGCCGGCCGGCGCGCGCTCCTTGGAGCGCCGCTTCGCGATGTACATGCTCCACTGGTCGTCGCTGATGGCGTACTTCAGCAGCTCCGCCTTGTGGGCTTCGGCGGCCTGGTAGCCGCGGTCGGCCAGGTCGTTGATCTTCAGGTAGTCGGCGCCGGTGTAGCCGGTGACGTCCGGCATGATGACCACATCGGCCAGCTTGCGCTCGCGGTCCTCGTTGGCTTCGATACCCACCGCAAAGGCGCGTTGCAGCACGCCCACGATCGAGTCCAGGTCACCCTTGCCGATGGGCTGCAGCGGAAGGCTCACCGCAAGGATCACGTCGGCCTTCATGGCCTTCACGTCCTCGGTAGGCAGGTTCGCCAGGATCGCTCCATCGACAAACTGATGGCCACCCAGCTCGAAGGGGCGGAAGACTCCCGGCAGCGACGCCGAAGCGCGCACCGCATCCTGCAGCGACCCGCGGGAGAACGTCACCGTCTTCGCCGCGGTGAGGTCCGTGGCCTGGCAGCGGAAGGGGATCGGCAAGTCGTTGAAGTTCAGCTGGTCGTTGTATCGGAGGAACTCCTTGTCCAGCAGCTCATTCAGGCCGGTATCGGTCAGCAGTGAGTTGCGAAAGCTCACGCCATGCCGTAGCCCTGCGGCGATGGCGTTGGGCGTGTCGCGCGTGTCCTCACGGCGCCGGAAGTTCTTGGCCGAGTAGGAGGGCTGGATGCGGAAGACACGGTCCACCGAGTCGTCGGTCATGATCTGCCGCATCTCCTTCGGGCTCTGGCCCGTGGAGTAGAGCGCGCCAACGATGGAGCCCATGCTGGTGCCGGCGATGACGTCCACCGGGATGTGGTGCTCGTCCAGCCACTGCAGAACGCCGATCTCCGTCATCGCCTCGGCGCCGCCGCCGCCCAGCGCAACGCCGATCACCGGCCGCCCCGTGGGCAGGTCGGTTGGCGCCGTGTTGGGATCGAGCGGGCCGTGGTTCAGCTTCGTCGTGGAAGCGGCTTCCTCGCTGGCCGAGGCCGGCTTGGACGCCGAGTCCTGCGGCTTCCCGGGCTGGCTGCCTGCCGGGGCACCCTTTTCCCCCATCGAGCCCACGCCGCCCCCGAGCTGTTGGGCCGCCTGCTGCGCGGCTCCCGAGGAGCTTTGCGCGGTCATGTTCGAGGTCGCGAAGATTGCAGCTGCAAGAAGAAAAACGTACGGCGTCGAGCGGAAAGGTTCGTTCATGGTCTTCCAGGGCGCGGGGAAGTGCTGGCCATTGTGCGCGTTACCTGTTAGACGCCATCTTTCCGGACGTGGATGGTTGGGGGTGGCGCTTCGCGTCAGTCCACGCTCCGGTCAGCGGTTCCGAGCAAAAAGAAAGTGCCCCGAATCCGCAAAGGGATCTGGGGCACTCTATCGAACAGGCAACAATCCGCCAGAATCTGGCAGCTAGAGTCGAAAATCCTGAAACAACGCAGGAAACTGCCGCTCCAGCTCGCCGATCTTCGGGATATCGCAGACCTGGATGTACGGGTTGTGCGGGTTCTTCAGGGCATAGTTCTGGTGGTAGTCCTCACCCGCGTAGAAGACCTCGAGCGGGGCCACCTGCGTGACGATCGGCTTCGGAAACAGGTGTGCCGCATCGAGCTGGCGGATGTAGTCCAGGGCGACCTGGCGCTGCTCCTCGCTGGTGAAGAAGATCGCCGAGCGATAGCTGGGACCGATGTCGGCGCCCTGCCGGTTGAGTTGTGTCGGGTCATGCACCACGCTGAAGAAGATGCGCAGCAGCGTGCCGTAGCTCACCTTGGCGGGATCGTAGATTACCTCGATCGCCTCGGCGTGGCCGGTTTCGTGGGTGCAGACGTCGCGGTAGTTGGCGGTCTGCGCGGTGCCGCCGGTGTAGCCGACGGTGGTGTGCACGACGCCCTTCACGCGCTGGAAGACAGATTGAACGCCCCAGAAACAGCCGCCCGCGAAGATCGCAGTGTCGGTCTGCCCGGCGTCCCAGCCGGACTCAGGAGCAACGATGTCCCGCACAGGAGCGGGAATGGGTTCATGACGGGTCGCGAATGCCATAGGCCTATTGGACGCTGAAGAGGGCAGGGAAGATGCGAGGGGGACAGCGCTTCGGGGTGGCCGCTGGAGCGCTTCGCGATAGCGTCCTGCGGATGGTAGCGGCTTCGCCGTTGGCGTGCTTCGCACGTCAGGGAGGAACTGGGCTCCCGTCCTGCCGTCGTTTCCGCTGCCTCCCGTCGTTGCTGTTGCTTTTCCGGTTGGCCTCCCCGGAGAGGATCTGCCTTCCCCCACACGGTTGCACCATTCCGAGTGCAGGCTCGCGCTAACCGCGAAGCGGCTCACGGCGCAGCCGCTACCCCGCGAAGCGAGCTAACTGGCTGCAGGCCAGCCGCTTACGATGAACCACCAGAGTTACCCCCAGCTCGTGCGCTACTTGAAGTGTTGCGAGTTGGTAAACAGCCGCCAGCAGATACCAGCCCGTCACCAGATCGACGCGTTCTAGCCCGGAGGCCAGTGCATCGGCCGGCCGCCCAGCAGGTGGACGTGCAGGTGTCCCACCGTCTGCCCGCCGTCCGCGCCCGTGTTGATCACCATGCGGTAGCCGTTGTCGAGCCCCTGCGCCTTCGCGACCTCGCCGGCCGCAGCCAGCAATTCTCCGTAGACGGCAGCGTCCTCCGCTGTGCCATGAGCATGGCTGGCCAGGTGCTTCTTTGGAATGACGAGCACGTGCACCGGCGCCTGCGGGCTGATGTCCGGAAACGCCAGCACGTGGTCGTTCTCATACAGCCGCGTCACGGGAATCGTGCCGGCAGCGATCTTGCAGAAGAGGCAATCCATAGGGAGAAGATACGAGATTCGAGAGGCGAGAGGCGAGTGAGTGGAGGTCAGAGAGTAGACGGGAACTGCGGAGCAACTCTGCTCACTGCTCACTGTCCTCTACTCACTTCTTCTTGAAGTACTTCGGCTCCATCCCCCGCGCCCACGGATCGTAGGCCTTGCCGAACGCCGCGCGGTAGCCCGTAGGAGGATGGTCATAGCTCCACCACACGTACAGCGGATTTGGGTTGGGGTCCGAGTATGAGGTCTCGCCCAGCAGCTGGAAGCTGCCCTGCGCGGCGCCCTGCGGGTCGGCCACGATCCCATGCACCAGCTCCTGCCCGTAGATATCCGCGGCATGCTCGTGCTGCCGGATCATGTGGCTCTCCAGTGGCTCGGAGACGATCGTCAGCAGTGTTGCGATCAGCATGAAGACAGCAAACGCCCCCCAGTCGCTCATGGAGGCGATGCGCCACCGCGCCCCGTGCCGCTTCAGCAGCCACTGCGTTCCCACAAAGAGCGCCATCAGCAGCGCCAGCGATCCGGCCACGCTCCACCAGAAAGCCTGCTCGATGTGGCCCAGCGCATAGTGCCCGCTCTCGTGCCCGAAGATCACGAGGATCTCGTCCGGTGTGGCCTTCGCAATCGTGTTATCCCACACGACGACCCGCTTCGAGCTGCCGAAGCCCTCGACATCGGCGTTCAGGGTCGTCACCTTCTCGCTGGCCTTCTCGAGGAACATCCGCTCGGGCGGGATATCCATGTGCCCCTTGGCGCAGAGCTCCTCGAGCTTCGCCACCAGCGCGGGATTGGTCTTCTGCAGCGGCTCGTAGTGGTTCATCACCTTGTTGGCATACGGCGTCCCATAAAACGCCGCTGCGATCAGCGGAATCGACAGTACCCAGCACACCAGCCAGCAGCTCCGGGGAAAGCGGCGGACCAGGAAGAAGAGAAGCAAGAGGAGGAGTGCATAGATCGGATAGCTCAGCGTTAGCACCTTCGCCTGCAGGCCGAACCAGCTGCCCCAGCTCTGCACGGAGAGCCCGAAGTGCACCGCCTCATGATGCGAAAACACGCTCAGCGGAAGGTCGATCAACGTGATCAGAAGCATCCACGCGAAGGTGAAGAGAAATGCCTGCGCCCAACGATTGCGGAAGGCCACGGCGCGGTCGCGCACCCAGGCGATGACGCCCAGCTGCAGCAGCGCCCAGAGGCTCAGCAGGTCCCAGGCCTCGCGCACAAAGTGCAGCGGCGTGAAGATCTCCGACAGCGTGCGTGCTTTGGCGAGGCTCGCCGGGGGCAGGGAGTAGTCGGGCAGATTGCTGTGCAGTGGCGTTGCGGCGATCTTCGCGCGCGCGTAGGCGTCCGCAACGCTTTCGGCCCGGGTTGGCGCGGCGTGGGCGAAGGATGCAAGGGACAGCAGTACGGTGAGCAGGCTGAGTGCCAGCAACGAGCGAAGGCGCATGGTCGGACTGCGTCGAGTGTGCAGCACCCGGCGACTCCGCGGCAAATCCGTCGGCGTGCTGGCCCGCGAAACGAAACCGTCCATTTCGGGGTCTATAGGAATGGAGCCAGTTTCGGAGTGCTGTGCGTGCCGTGCCCGACCGGTGTGGCTGCCGTCTCCGGGTACACTGGGAACCAATCTTCCACCCCTTGAAAGCGGGCCTGCCGTGAGCCACCCTCCTCTCCCTGAGAACACGATTGCCATGAACCGCAGCGCTCGCCGCATGCGCCTCCGCGAGCGGTCACGCTTCGCGCGTCCGGGAGCCACTGCACTCTTCCTGGCCGCTGCCATGGCAACGGGTAGCCAATCAGCATCCGCCCAGAACGCTGCGGTCGCGTCGGTTTCGAGCGCGGCCCTCGCCAGCCCTGCACCTTCCGCTCCGTTCGCAGGCCCCGTTGCCGGAGATCCCGTTCTCATGCAGGCGATGGAAGCGGAGCTTCACCGCGCCCAGACCGAACTCGGAGCCACCGCCACGCAGGCGATGCCAGCCGCAGGCAAGGCCTCCGCGAAGGTGACAGCGCAGCCGAAGCCCTACTTCCTCAGCTACTCCGTCGCGGACTTCGAGCGCGTGAACATCACGTCCTCCTACGGCGCGATCTCAGGCTCCAATGACACGCACGCCCGCGTTGCGGATGTGCAGGTGCGCATCGGCGCGCCCGCCATGGACAACACCCACGGCGACCACCGCACCAGCGCTCTGACCACCATGCAGCTCCCACTCACCGACGACGAGCCGTCCATCGAGCGCACGCTCTGGTTCGCCACCAATCGCGGCTACGGCAAGGCGCTCGACGCCTTCGAGAAGGTGAAGACCGAGCAGCAGGTCCGCGCCAAGGAAGAAGACGCTTCGGCTGATTTCTCCAGGCAGCAACCCGAGTCGGAACTGCTCAGGCCCGCGTCCAAGCTCAGCATCGACCAGGCAGTCTGGGAGTCGCGCCTGCGCGAGATCACTGCGGTCTTCCGCCGTTACCCCAACATCTATTACGACACTGCGATCCTCAGCGCAGCGCATGAGACCGACTACTTCGTCTCCAGCGAAGGCACGCGCGTGGCTGCGCCCAGCACGGTCGCGAGGCTCGTCATCGTTGCGCGCACGCGTGCCGCCGATGGCATGGACCTCTTCCGCGTCGAGACCTTCGAGGCCGACACCGACGGTCATCTGCCCGCACAGTCTGAGGTGCTCGCGAAGACCGAAGCGCTCGCCAGGAATCTCGACGAGCTGCGCGTCGCGCCCATCACCGAGCCTTACAACGGGCCTGCGATCCTCAGCGGCCGCGCGGCTGCGGTCTTCTTCCACGAGGTCCTCGGCCACCGCCTCGAAGGCCAGCGCCAGCGCGGCGATGAAGAGGGCCAGACCTTCACCAAGCTGCTCAACCACCAGATCCTGCCGACGTTCCTCTCCGTCACCGACGACCCCACGATCAGCGCCTTCGACGGCCATCCGCTTAGCGGCCACTACATCTTCGACGACGAAGGCCAGCCTGCACAGAAGGTCGATCTCATCAAGGATGGCGTGCTGAAGACCTTCCTCATGTCGCGCCTGCCTGTGGCAAGCTTCTCGGAGTCGAACGGCCACGGCCGGGCGGAAACAGGAAAGATGCCGACAGGCCGTCAAGGCAACCTCATCGTCAGCTCCACCAAGACCGTCAGCGATGCCGAGCTGCGCGAGATGCTGAAGGCCGAAGCGAAGAAGCAGGGCAAGGCGTACGGCCTCTTCTTTGAGGACATCAGCTCGGGCTTTGCGGTCACCACGCGCCGCTCACCACAGGCGTTTCAGGTGATGCCGCTGGTCGTGTATCGCGTGTACGTCGACGGCCGTCCCGATGAGCTGGTGCGCGGTGTGAGCATCGTGGGCACACCGCAGGCCGCGCTCAATCGCATCGTTGCCACAGGCGATCATCAGGACATCTTCAACGGCGAGTGCGGCGCCGAAAGTGGCACCGTGCCAGTGAGCGCCGTCGCTCCAGCGATGCTTGTCTCGGAGATCGAGACGCAGCGCCAGTCGCAGGGCACCGCACGGCCTCCCATCGTGGAGCCACCGCCACTCAAGCAGTCGCAGGCCGCAACGACCACCGACAGCGCGGCGAAGGGTGGTCAGTAGATGAAGTTTGCTAGCTCGCTTGCCGCAACGTTGATCGTCTTTGGAGCTTACGGAGCCGTTGCACAGAAGAAGGCGGCCACGCCATTTCAGTGCGATGACTGCGATGGGGCGCAGGTCGCCCATGTTCTCAAAGGGCCGCAAATCAAGCCGCTCACCGATCCCATCCTGGCCGCCATGCAGGACGAGCTGGAGCGGGAGAAGACCGAACTCGTGCTCCCTGGCATGCAGAGGCCCTACTTCATCGCCTATCGTCTCGAAGACATCCAGAGCTACGACGCCACCGCGAGCTATGGAGCGCTTACCGGAGAGAACGAACGTCGGCAGCGCGTTGTGCGTGTCGAGCTGCGCATTGGCGACTACGTCTCCGATTCCAGCTCCGCCCGTGGCGATGGCACGCTCGAGCTGGCTCCTGGCGACGATGATGCCGCAGCGCTCAAGTTCGCGCTTTGGACTGCAACCGACGATGCCTACAAGGCCGCGCTGCGTGCCTATGCGGCCAAGCAGGCCGCGCTGAAGAACTTCCAGACCCCACCCACAGCCAACGACTTCACGCCCGCCAAACCCATCACGCACATCGAGCCGCTGCACACGCTCGTGCTCGATCGCGCCGAGTGGAAGAAGCGCATCATCGAGGCCAGCGGCTTGTACGCGACGGCGCCCGAGGTGAAGAGCTTCGCCGATCAGGTCCAGTATTCCAACGCCAACGTGCACGCCATCGTCGTGAACCGCTATACGGTGGACACCGATGGCGCCGCGATGCGCACCGGCTACTCCAGCTACTCCGACCAGATCGCCGTCGGTGGCCAGGCTCCTGACGGCATGGAGCTGGGCCGAGCCAATGGCTCCAGCGCGGCGACTGCCTCAGGCCTCGAGAGCGCCGCCTCGCTGCACAAGCGCGCCATTGACAACCTCAGGAGCTTCAATGAGCTTCGTCTCGCGCCGGTCGTCGACTCCGAGGATTATCACGGCCCTGTGCTCTTCTCCGGGGATGCCGCTGCCGATGTCTTCAACCGCCTCTTCATCCCCAACGTCGAGGCCGATCGCCCCGATATGGGCACTACCGCCCGCACGCAGGGTGCGTACCAGTCGAGCTGGAAGAGCCCCGTGCTGCCAACCTTCCTCAGCGTCGTCGACGACCCCACGATGAAGACCTTCGAAGGCAAGACCCTCGTCGGCAGCTATGAGGTCGATGACGAAGGCCAGCCTGTCGCTCCCGTGGACGTCGTCGAGCATGGCAAGCTCATCAACTACCTCGTCGGCCGCGAGCCGGTGAAGGACTTCCCGGTCTCCAACGGTCACGGCCGCGCAGCGCTGGGACAGGGGGCCCACTCCAAGGCCGGCATCATCGTCGTGAAGAGCGCGCAGCCGCTCACCGCGGAGCAGATGCACGCGAAGCTGCTCGCACTCGCGAAGGACCAGCAGCGTGATGTGTACGAGGTCGAGACGCTGGTGGGCGACCTGGTCCCCCGGTTGCTCTATCGTGTCTCTCCCAGCGGCAAACGCACGCTGGTGCGCGGGGCAGTCTTTGACGAGCTCGACCAGCGCGCCCTGCGCTCCGAGGTCATCGCCGCGGGCGGAAAGCCTTACGTCGCGCAGACCGCAACCCCCGTGCCGGAGACGACAATCGTGCCCGAGCTGCTCTTCGCAGATATCGCGGTAAAGCGCGCCACGCAGGAGCAGGCGAAGCTGCCGTATTATGCTCCGCCGGGGAATTGAGTGAGTGTTGTTCTACGTTGTGAGTGGTACGTTCTACGTGTTCGTACAACGTAGAACGCACAACATACAACGGAGCCTTCCACATCGAACTCGCCTGCCGGCCGGTTCCTAGTCCGTCCGCACCAGGTACGCTTGCGAGAACTTGTCGGGCGAGCCGATCCAGCGTTCCATCGCCATCGCCGTCTGCTTGTCCCGGTGGATCGGGTCGATGCGCACCCAGAACCCATCGGGCCCGGCGAACTCGATCACCTGCGACCCCGGGTAGCGCTTCTGCAGCGCGGCCTTCAGATCGATGGCGTCTCCGCGATCCTTGAACACGCCGGTCTGCACGCACCAGTGTCCCTCGATGTCGGCGGTGTGGTGGGCGTAGGCCTCAATGCGGACGTTGGTCACCCCGGCGCGATAGAGCCCGATCGCCTTGGCGGCGCCTTCGGAAAGATCCACGACGCGGCCCTGCACAAACGGTCCGCGATCCGTGATGCGCACCAGCACCTGCTGGCCGGTGCTCAGGTTGGTCACACGCGCGGTTGAGCCTAGGGGAAGCGTGCGGTGGGCTGCCGTCATCGCGCCCTGCGTGCCCATCGTGCCGTCAGCCATCGCCCGGCCGCGATAGTTGGTCACATACCAGCTCGCGATGCCTTCCTCGCTGGAGATGGGGCCGGCGGAGATGTCGTCGAAGTACCCCGGAGGGGCGCTTGCAATCTCGGAGTCGATGCTGTGCGCGTCGAACTCGGCTGGCTGCGTGGGGCGAGGCTCAGCCGGAGGATGACCCTTGTGGGCGGGCGGGGGAGGCGGCTGGTAGGCGACCTTCTGCTTGTGGTGGCAGCCCGTGGCCAGGAGGCAAAGCACCGTGGAACTCAGGGCCAGGGCCCGTTTCAGACTTCGCATGCACTCCAATGAAAAAAGCGCACGCACCGGCATTGGCTGCCGGCGCGTGGCGTGGTGCTGGGGCCCTGCGGCCGCCATGTTACTTCTGGCCCTTGTCGGCGTCCGCACTGGCTTTATCGTCCAGGTGCTGCGCGAGTTGAGCGAGTCTTTCTGCTGCGGCACGCAGCGCTGCCGAACTGGAACGCCGCACATCGGGGAGCACCTCGTCGTCGACATACTTCACGACACGGCTTACCTCTTCCTCAATGCGGCTGGTGGCCTCGTGAAGCTTCTCTTCCCATGGGCGGCGCGGAGGCTGGTTCGTATCGAAGGGCATAGGGTCTGTTCCCGTCCTGTTGCCGCATGGCGTCGCCCTGTGGGCGAAACACGCGGCACTTCATCATGATCCGCAGCGAGGCATTGCTCCGTCAATGCAACCCAGGTCGCAGACCCGGGGCTGTGCCAAGCTGGTTATGTGTGCCCGGGTGCCCCTCGCAAAATAGTCCCGAAGCCGGGGCAACCCTTTGAAAGGACAACTCCGGGTGTTTGTTGCGCGTCCGTTGCAAAAGAGTTCCCTCCGCCGCACGCGCCTCGGGCGCTGTCGCGAACTGCGACGGGGAGGACGAAAGGCCCCGGAATGACCTCGCTGTTCTTGCAACGCTTCCTCAAATCCTCTTCTTTGCTCTTGATCGCTACCCCAGTGCTGCTCGTGTCCGCCTCCACAGCATCGGCCCAGGACTCCGCCTCCCGGAGCTTCGCTCCGCAGACATCGTCAACGTTCCAGGCACGTTCCACCTCGATGCAGGAGCTGGCGTTGGCGACATCCCCCTTCGCTGCCTCGGTCCGGAACGACGCACCTGAAGCAGAGGCGCTCCCCGATGCGCCAGAGCCGGCTGGATATCGTTCGGAAACACGCAGCTCTGCGCACATCGCCCCGCTCTACACCAAGGACATCTGGGCGGGCTGGCAGGCCCAGCCGCTGCGTCCGCGGGACAAGGTCGTCCTCGGCCTCCGCGACCTCTACAGCCTGGGCAACTTTGGTGCGATGTTCGCCTCTTCGGGCTTCTCGCACCTCACCAATGGCCAGCCGAACTTTGGCACCGATCGCGGCGCCTACGGCCAGCGTCTGGGTGCTGCAGCGCTGCGAGAAACCTCCCAGGGACTCTTGACGGATTCGGTCTTTGCGCCGATCCTGCATCAGGATCCCCGTTATTACGTGCTCGGCCCGCAGTATGGCATCGTTCACCGCACCTTGTACGCGATCACGCGACCGCTGGTCACGCGATCCGACAGCGGTCGCCAGACTGTCAACGGCTCGCTGCTGCTGGGCTATGGCGCAGCTGCCGTGCTGACGAACGCGTACTACCCGGCGATCAATCGCAATGCCCGTGATACCGCCATCACCTTCGGTGATTCGCTTGGCGGCTCCGCACTGGGAGCGGTCGTCAGCGAGTTCGCCGAGCAGGTTCTCGTTGCTGTGCATCTTCGCCGCCCGGAATAAAACCTTCCGGGAGACGAAACCTCAGCAATTGAAAACAGCGTCAGAATGGCATCACCGGCTTTGCCGTTATAGGTTGGGTGGCGAGAAAGTTCGCCGATATTCGGTTCTTGTAAGGCTGCGCGAGCGTCGCGCGGTCAGGGAGCGGGTCAACAGGGAGATGGCGCGGATCCGCTGGCAGTCGTCAGAGACCGTTGGGCTGAAGGTGTGCGTGGTCACGTGCGCCTCCGTCAGCCTGCTCTTCTGCTGCAGCCGGGGCCACGCCCAGGCGCTTCCTGACGCTCCGGGCTTCCTCCTGGCCCGCTATGACAGCGCACCTTCCGTGGCAGTTCCGCCTCGCGTGGAGGTCCTCCCGGACTCGACGTCCGCTTCTTCCGATCGCGACGCCGATTTTGACCCCCTCGCCGTCGTTCGCGCGGCCGGCCAGAATGGCGAGACCCAGCTCCATGGCATGGAACAGAAGGCCCCGGCGTTGCCACCGCCCACGGGCTGCGTCAGCTTCCGCACCACCGCTCCCCAGGCGCCTGGGGTCGATCCGGAGAACCAGGGCGACCTGCTGGCGCTGCCCCACTGCGAGAACCCGATCCAGTACATCGTCACCGAGCGATCTCGGCCGCTCAGCTCCCGTGAAAAGGGCGACCTCGCGATCAAGGACTTCATCGACCCGTTCAATATCCTCGTCTTGACCGCTGGCGCGGGCTTCTCCATCGCGGCCAACTCCCACTCCGCCTACGGCCCGGGGTTCAGTGGCTGGGGCAAGCTCACCGGATACAGCTTCGTGGAGGATGCGCAGGGCGAGTTCATCGGCACCTACATGATCTCGTCGCTGGCGCATGAGGACCCGCGCTACCACCGCATGCCTGAGGCTTCCGTTCGCCACCGCATCGGCCACGCGCTCATCCACACCCTGTGGACCCAGCATGACGATGGCCGCCCGATGCTGAACTTCGAAACCCTGCTCACCTACCCGGCCAGCGCCGAGCTCTCGAACCTCTACGTCCCCGGCGTGCAGACCGATGCGAAGTCGACCGCCCGCCGCGTCGGGATCGGGCTGGCCACAGATCCGGTCAGCAACCTCATCGCAGAGTTCCTGCCCGACTTCGCCAAACGCATTCACGTCCGCGTGGTCTTCATGCAGCAGATCCTGAACCAGGTAGCGAACGGCGCACCCGCGGTGATGCAGTAGCGCTGCCGCGGAGCGGAACAGCAGAACAGCGGAACAGCGGAACAGCGGAACAGCGGAACAGCGGAACAGCAGAACAGTAAAACCGTTTGATCACCGGCGTCTGCGGGTTGCGTGCAAAGCAAAACGGACCAGCTCTCGCTGGTCCGTTGCTTTTTCTGTTCTGCTGTTCTGCTTCTCTGCTGTTCCGCTGTACTTAGAACGTTGTCGCCACCGTGAACCGGAAGGTCTTTCGGGGTTCGCGGAGGATGTAATCCGCGCCGTACAGCTGGATGACCTGCTGGTAGCTGTACAGACCGGCGCCGGTGTTCGGGAAGAAGTTCTGCATGCAGAGCGTCTGTCCGGCGGCGCAGGTGTTGGGCACTGCCAGCTCCTGCGGCAGGTCCTTGTACAGGCGGAGCGGGTTGTAGGCGTAGAAGATGCGGAACGGAGCGTTGACGATCGGCAGGATGACCTGCAGTTCGGCGCCGTTCGACATACGCGGTACGAAGTTCGTTCCCGGCACCGTCTTCAGGTACAGCGGGAAGGTTACCTTCTGGCCGCCGAAGCAGTCGCCGTTCACGATCTGGGGGCAGCCATACAGCGGGCTGTTGATCGTCGAAAGGCCAAGCTCGGACTGGCGAAGCTGACCGGTCTGCGAGTTGAAGGTGAGACCGAAGTCGGTGAAGAAGGCGAAGGTCACCTGGCTCACGATCGGAATGCGGTACTCCACGTTCGAGGTGAACGAGGTATCGCCGCCGATGGAAGCGAGACGATAGACCGGGATCGGGATCGAGACGTTGCCCAGCTGCGGATTGGAAGGATCGCGCGGGGTCAGTGAACCGTCCGGATTGGTGAGGTTGAAGCTCACCTTGGTCGGGATGAACGTGTAAGGCGACGACGAGCGAATGTCGAAGCCACGAACGTCGTTCTCGCCACCGCCGTAGATACGCGCCATTGGCGGCGCCACTTCGCCGCCGAAGCCACCAACGGTGGAGAACAGCACGCGGTAGCCGAGAACGTTGTGTCCCTCGCGGTTGACCTTGAGGCCCTTCATTGGGAAGAACTGACGCCAGGCCACCGTGGGAGCGTAGTACTTGGTGTTTCCGCCCACGCCTGCCAGCTGGAAGGCGATGTTCAAGTCCTTGCCGCTGTGCGGTCCTACGCCGCGATCCAGCGTCGAGAAGCTGAAGCTGGGCGTGACGATCGAGCTGATGATGCCCGAGAGCTGGCTCGTGCCGGCGATGCCGGAGCGGAAGGCCAGGGTCTCGAAGACGTCACGCGTGTTGGAGTTGAATGTCGTGATGCCCGACCGCGACAGCGAGTAGCTGAGACCGATACGAGCCACACCCGAGCGCCGGAACAGGCCACGCAGCGCCGACGAGGTGGAGATCGTCAGGCCAGTCGAAGACTGGTTGTAGTTCGTCAGCAGAGACTGCTGCGCGTTGGTCAGGTTCGCACTCTGGCCGTTCGCGATGGCGTAGCTCTTGGCCGGGTTGTAGTCGAACTTGGTGGCAAACAGCTGCACGCCCAGCGAAATCGGCTTGTTCTTCAGGTACGGCTCGTTGAAGCCGATGCTGACGCGGCGGGAAAGATCGCCGAGGTTGCCGTTCACCGAAAGCGTTTCGCCCAGGCCGAGGAAGTTGTTCGTCTCGTACTGCACGCCGAGGAACGAACCCGACTGGCCCGAGATGCCGCCGTTCAGACCGATGGAGTTCTTGCCCTTCTCGCGAAGCTTTACGAGGAGGTCCACCGTCCCGAGGTCGACGTTCTGGTGCGTCTCCACGTCCTGGTCGCTCTTCAGCGTCTCGAAGTAGCTCAGCTGGTTCAAGCGCAGCAGCGAGAGATCGAGCAGACGGGAGTTGTATACCTGGCCTTCTTCGATCAGCATCTCGCGGCGGATGACCTTGTCGCGGGTGATCGTATTGCCGGTGAACTCGATGCGCGAGACATAGAACTGCTTGCCTTCGTCGATATCGATGTTCAGGTAGATCAGCTTCTTGGCTTCGTCGAACGTGGGCGCCGGGGTCCCGATGAACTGGATGTAGCCGTACTCGCCGTAGGACTTGCGCAGCTGATCGAGGCCCTTGGAGAAGATGGTGGCGTTGAAGATCTCGCCATCCTTGTTCGCAAACTGAGCACGCAGGGCCTTGTTGTTGTTCAGGGCCTTGTTGCCAGAGAAGGTGATGCCGCCGAGCTTGTAGCGCTCACCCTCTTCGATCGGGATCAGGATGTCGACGCGCTTGCCGGTGGAGGGCCGCAGGGTGAAGGGGTTCACGCCGCCGGCGTTGCGGACGTTGGTCTGCGGCTCGCCGGTGGTGGCCTTGAAGTAGCCACGCTCGCGGTACGCCTGGCGTACGCGCTCGGCATCTTCGTCCAGCTTGGAGGCGTCGAAGGTGCGCGGGAAGATGCTCTCGAGGATCAGCGAGTGCGGAATGCCGATCGGCTTGAGGTTCTTCATCGATTCGATCAGAACGCGCGGGCTGACATCCTGATTGCCCTGGAACTGGATCTTGCCAACCTTGACCGTCGGACCTTCCTTCACATTGAAGGTCAGCGCCACGGCGGCGGGAGGAATCGTCTTGATCTCGGTACGGATCGTCGCGAACTGGTGGCCGTGCTCACCGAGCATCTGCTGCAGCACCACCTCGGCGCGCTTCACCTTGGTCGGGTCGTACTGGCTTTCGACGGTGAGGCCGACCTTCTCCTTCTTGAAGCGGTCGAGCACGTCGGAGACGGAGACGGCGTTCAGGCCCTTGTAGTTGATCTCGCGGATCGTGGGCTTTTCGCGGACGTACACCTCGAGCTGGATACAGGAAGGCGTATCCACGCGCTCGATGCGCACATCATCGAAGTAGCCGGTGTTCCAGAGCGAGTTGAAGTCACGCTCAAGGATCGTCGAATCAAAAGGATCGCCCTGGCGTGAATACAGACGCGCGAGGATCGATTCCTTCGGAATCCGGCGATTGCCGATCACCTGGGTTGCACAGAGAATCTGCGGGGTCGCCGAGGCGGCCGAAAACTGGGGGGTCGCCGCAACCTGCGCATGCAGGACGGGCAACAGCGTAAACGCGCCGGCCGAAATCGCAAAGGCACGCAGGAATGTTCCCGAAAGGACGCTGCTGCGGGGGGCGATTCGGCTCGAGCGCGGGCGCACAGCCTGGGTCGTAGAGTTCACGGAGCTTACGCTCACTCGCGTTCCGGTAAAAATAACCACACCCTCACTGCTTCTTGGATCTGCTGCCCTGTGTGAAAACGAAGGCGGAGCTTTGATTATAGGCGACGGGCGCAACCGCGGGCGACCGATCCGGTTGGTCATCCGGGTGCCTCAGATTGCGTTCGGCCCGAGTATGGCTCGGGTCCGGCTCACATCCTGCCCCAATACCGCCTGGGGCGCGGACCAATCGCCTGTTGGTTGGACAATTACCTTGAGGATCGACGTGTGGCCGAGGCAGAAGAAAGCCGCAAACCCGCCAAACCCTCTCAGCGGTGGCTGTAGGGCTTGCTCAGCTCCACGAGGTTTGCCTGGCGAAGGAAGTCGCGCAGGACTACGGACAGCGTTGCCGCCGTCTCCGATGGCTCAGAGCTGGTGTCGCCTGTGTCGATGCGAAGAAGAACCGGTACCGGTCGCGACGCATCTGCCTCGAGCGGAAGCCCCCGGTGTGGGCGGGCATAGACCATGGTGACGTGATTGGACGACGTGTTGAACTCGCTGCAGGTGCCTCCGTCGCAGACGGAAGAGGCCTCGAGCCACTGCATCGTGCCGCTCATGTAGGTGAATCCGGAAAATTGTGTCTTCCCGCCGGGGGTGTCGGCGTCGATCTGGCCATGCCACGCAGGATCCTGCCCGCGGGTCATGTGGCAGACTTCAACGTCGTGAACGTCCAGCACGGGCGAAAACCCAAGCTTGATGTGCGGAGAGCCTGACTCCGGCCCGGCGTATTCGCCCCACGTGTACACCACGACGCCGTCCAGCAGGGAATCGTCATAGCGGTCCACGAGGCGGTAGTTGCCAATGTGATCGGGCAGCCGCGGGATCACCCGCGCCGTCACCGGCTCCTCCGCGTGAAGATGCGTGTACTCCGCGGCGAACAGGACGCCGAGGACGATCAACGCGGCGCCACGGATCAGGAACGGCCGCAGCGGTGTCGTGTCCGGAGCAGAAGGCTCCGCAGCAGGCCGCAGGTCCGAAGGCTTCTCCCTTAGGTAGTTCACCACCGTGAAGAAGATGCCCAGCGCAATCATGAACAGCGTGCCGCCGATCAGGTAGTCGGCCATCTCGCCCTTGGTTTGCAGCCACGGATAGGGCAGCGCGATCTTGTAGTAGACGACCAGCAGGCAGAGCCGCAGCAGGTTGAACAGGTAGCCCAGCATCACGGAGCCCAGCACTACCGGCGCATAGACGAACCAGCGGAACCGGTAGACGTAGCTGACCACGATCGCGGCCAAGCCCAGCGTGATCGATCCGCGAATGCCGTTGCAGCCCGGCGCGATGAACATGCCGAAGTTGGGCGTGAACATCAGCCGCAGGCGGTCGGCGGTCAGCGGAGTGCGAAGCAGGTGGGCAAACGAACGCGCCACCTGGGCGGAGATGTACTGCAGGGGAAGGTCGACGCGGCGGCTGAAGGTCTGCGGCACCGGAATCACAGCCCACATCAGCAGCACAGGAAACCAGCAGCGGCGGAGCAGATCACGGCCACCCAGCGCGAGCACCAGGCCAAGCGCATACATCACCGCTACAAGGGGCAGCGGTGGAATCTGCAGAAGCCATCCCTTGTTCACGGTGATGACCAGCAGTGTCTGATCGCGAACAAAGACAACCATCGCCCAGAACACCAGCAGAGCAATGCCCCACCAGGTTCCGCGCGTGTTCCAGCCCGCACTTCGCCAAGCGCGAAGGATCAGGGCAAAGCAGACCAGGGGAATTAGAGCCCCCATGGACTTCAGGTCGTCTGTAAGCCAGAAGTTCGCGAGACGTATCGCCGAAGGCCATACGAGGAAGCCGGCGGCAATCCAGGAGAGCCCTGCGGTTCCCAGGATGAGAGAAAGACGAAGAGACGAGGGTAGGGATTCAGCGCGGCCGGAGGGCTCTGGCTGACGCGCCGCCGCCCAATCCATCGCGCTGTGGGATTCTGACACGGGACACCTGCAGGTAGCAGGGCCTAACCAGCAGGCATTGAAGCCTGCGAGCTAAGCCCAGTCGGTTTACTTCGTGCGCGGCTGACGCCGTGCGCGGAAGCGACGACGCAGCTCAGACAGGCCGTAAGCTCCGCTCGCCATTCCCGCAAGAATCACGGTTGGGTTTTCCGGAGAGCTGTCCGCGCATCCTCCCACGCTGTGCTGTGCCAGAGCGGGATGGGCAAGTACACACATGGTGAGAAGTACAGCAGCGACTGCAAAAAGCTTTTTCGACGACATCGGACGGTTCCTCGGGTGGGGAGCTTGTGACGGCCCCCGTGGTCGGAGTCATCTCTAGCCACAAAAGAGTCGTGCCCCCTTCGGTATCAGGTGGCGGCGGATCTTCGGGAGCCAAGAAGTGTCTCCATACTAGGGAGCCCCCGAAATCAAAGTCAAGAAAAGTCATAGGGTAGTCATCTCTTTCTTCTCAAAGGGCCTCTCTTTGTGAGGCGCCCTCCTCGGAAGTGAGCGGGAAAGGTACAATCGTCGGTGGAACAGAGGAGGAATTCGCCCCCATGGCATCGGTAATGGCAAGCATCGAGGCGCTGAAGGGAATCAACGACCAGCTGCGCAAGCGGATGGAGAAGACCGTTGACGACTATGGCGCCCACCTGGTGAGCGTCCGCACCGGCCGAGCCTCCGTCCACATGCTGGACGGGATCAAGGTCGACTACTACGGTTCGGAGGTGCCCATCTCGCAGGTGGCGCAGATCATGACTCCGGAAGCCCAGCTCATCGAGGTCAAGCCCTGGGAGCAGCCCATGGTCGCCGCCATCGAGAAGGCAATCCGGACCTCGGGCAAGGGCTTCAACCCCATGCACGATGGCAAGCTGATCCGCGTGCCCGTGCCGCCCATGAACGAAGAGCGCCGCCGCGACGCCGTCAAGCAGCTCGCCGGCGTCCTGGAAGACCACAAGACCTCCATTCGCAACATCCGTCGCGATGGCAACGACGCCGTCAAGAAGGCTGCCAAGGATAAGCAGATCTCCGCCGACGACGAAAAGCGCGCCAACGAAGAGATCCAGCAGCTCACCGATCAGGAGATCAAGCGGATCGAGGAGATGTTCAAGAACAAGGAAAAGGAAGTCATGACGATCTGACGTCGTGCGCCTCCAGACAGACAAAGGCCCGCCATCTGGCGTGCCTTTGTCGTCCGGTACCTACTCTTCTTCGAACATCAGCGTCTGCCCGGCCATGAGCAACGCATCGGCGACCGCGCAGGCCTCGCGGGCCGGCTGGACTTCGTGCACCCTGAGGATGTGCGTTCCGGCCAGCACTGCGGCGACGTGGCCGGCGGTGGTGGCAGTGCGGCGCGCGTCGGCCAGGCTCAGCTCTTCGCCCCGCGGCAGCACCTCGCGCACGGCATCGCCCAGGAAGCCCTTTCGCGAAAGCCCCAGCAGCAGTGGGCGACCCAGCTCATGCAGCCTGCCCAGCCCCGCCAGCAGGGTAAAGTTCTCCGCGCCGCGCTTGCCGAATCCGAAGCCCGGATCCACCATCATCCGCCGTGGTTCCACGCCCATCGCTTCAGCCAGCGCCATGCGCTCCATCAGCCCGGCGAAGACCAGCGGCAGCACCTCGGAGGCCGGTAACGGAGGCTGCGATCTCCAGTCGCCGGGACGTCCCCGGGTATGCATCAGGATCAGCCCTGCGCCTGTGGTGGACACCACCTCGGCCATCTCATCGTCCCAGGTCAGTCCGCTTACGTCGTTGATGACCTCGGCGCCCGCAGCCAGAGCGGCCCGAGCCGTCGCAGCGTGGTACGTATCCACCGAGATGATCGCGTCAGGCCGCACCTTCAGCACCGCTTCGAGCACCGGGAGCAGCCGTCGCTGCTCTTCTGCCGTGGAGACCGGGTGGGCGCCGGGCCGGGTCGACTCCGCGCCCAGGTCGAGCAGGTCTGCCCCTGCGTCCAGCGCGGCCAGTGCGGTCGCGGCCGCCAGCTTCGCTCCGGCGCCATTCCCGCTGCCGGGCAGGCCATCGCCGGAAAAGCTGTCCGGCGTCAGGTTGACGATCGCCATCAGCAGCGTCCGGTCTCCCACCAGGAGGGACCGGGTGCGCAGCCGCCATTCAAACAGGGGCCGGGCGGTAGATAGGGTGAGGTTGGACATAATCCGCGCGCTCAGTAGGGGTGGTTGAGGATCAAACGCCAAGGCTCCGTCGGGCGTACCGGATCCGATTCGCATTCGCGGAGAACATTTGTTCTCCTCGTCCCCGGAAAGTTACCGGAGGACAAGTCTTCATGCCAGACCAGCCGGGTGGCAGATGTTGCGGCAGACCGTTGTAGACTCGCTCCCATGCGGAAACGGATAGCGATACATGGGGCGCGGCGGTCGGCCGTTGCGGGGTGTCTTTTCGGCGTGTGCTTGGGAACAACTAGCCAGGTACTCGGTCAGATGCCGCATGCTACTCCGCGGACGCAGAGCGCGCCAACAAAACTTTCGCCTTCCCTCAGCTTCCCCACAGGATCTTCCACCGCAATGGGAACACAGGTTGCCAGCCTCGTCGCGCAGCCCGAGGTCAGCCGCGCCCACTGGGGTGTCGCAGTCATGGCGCTCGACGGCACGCCGCTCTACGGCTATGAAGAGGGCCAGTACTTCCGCCCCGCCTCCAACGCCAAGCTCTTCACCTCGGTAGCGGCAACGCAGATGCTGGGCCTCGATAAGCGATTTACGACTACTGTGGTTGGACGTGGCGACATCGCCAACGGCGTACTCCAGGGCGACCTCATCCTCAAGGGTGGTGGCGATGCCAACTTCGCCTCCGGCTACGTCCTGCCGTACACCCCCAAGGCGCAGCGGTCCGCCGATGCAAAGCCTGCAGGCCTCGCCGACTTCGATGACCTCGCAGCGCAGATCGCCGCGAAGGGCATCCGTGAGGTCGATGGCGACGTCGTCGGCGACGATACCCGATTCGAGTACGCGCCCTATCCGGCCGGCTGGTCCGAGGAGGACATGATGTGGGGCTACGGTGCTCCCGTCAGCGCGCTCACCGTGCACGACAGCCAGCTCGACCTCACCATCACTCCCGCGCCTGCGGGCACAAAGGCCTCGCCAACGATCGTCTTCGATCCCGCCGTCCCGTTCTACACGGTGAACGCAACGCCCATGGACGGCCACGTCTGGTCTGTCGGTACTCAGGATCTCAAACGAAACCAGGTCCTCGAGGACCGCGAGCCCTACGCGCGCGACTTCCACTTCTTCGGCTACGTGGATGCCAGGCATGGCGCCTATACCGACGAGCTCGCGGTCGATCGCCCGGCGGAGTTCGCAGCCGCCGCGCTGAAGCAGGCGCTCGAGCAGCACGGCATCACGGTGAAGGGAAGCATCCGCGCCCAGCACTATCACTCCCAGTTCCTCGGCTCGGACTTCGAGGCCTCGCACGCTCTGCCCGCAGCAGCGCAGGTTCCGGGGCTGAACCCTTTTGCCGAAGCCGCTGACAGCCACTGCGACGCGCAGAGCGCAGCTGCGGTCGGCCAGCCCTCAGACCAAGAGCATCTCCTTGCTGAAAAGCAGTCCGTACCCTTTGCCGTCGACCTCAAGCTCACCATGAAGGAGTCGCAGAACCTGCACGCCGAGCTGATGCTTCGCAATATGGGCGTCAACCGCGATTGCATGACAGGCCTCTATCTGCACACCGCTCTGGCGTGGGAACGTGCCTTCCTCACGCGCGAGGTGGGCCTCGACGGCGACGACTTCCAGCTCTTTGATGGCTCCGGCCTCAGCACGAAGGACCTCGTCACTCCCCGCGCCACCGCGCAGCTCCTGCTCTACGCTTCGAAGCAGCCATGGTTCGCGACGTGGAAGGACGCTCTGCCTGTCGCCGGCGTCGACGGCACCCTGCGCGCACGCTTCCCCGATGCTCCCTACAAGGGACACATCTTCGCCAAGACCGGCACGCTGGGCGAAAGCCGCGCTCTCTCGGGCTACCTTGAAACCGCCAGCGGCCGCACGGTCATCTTCTCGGTCATGGTCGACACGCACGCTCCCAGCGACGGCGGCTCGGACACGAAGGTGATGGACGCCATCGTGAAGGCGATCGCGGGGGCGTTTTAGCTGCCGTGGCTCGGCGGTTGTTTCAGGATGTTGGTTGTTCGGTGTTGGATGTCGGGTCCGGGTCGGCGACGCGGCAGGAACGAACCACACCCAACATCGAATACCCAACACCCAACAACGGACTTTCTCAGCGCACCGTATGCTTCTTGATGTATTCGCGCAGCTGCAGATTGAGCTCCAGGGACTTCTGCACCCCGGAGTCCAGCATGCGCAGCCAGTCGGCGGCAGGCTCTTTGAGGTCCGCCATGGAGAGCAGGTAGCTGGTCTGGACGATGATCTCGAGCGCATTGGAAAGATCATGCGCGAGGCGGCGGATCTCCAATGCGAGGTCCTCGGGAATGGCCTGCTGTTCGGGATTGTTCCCGGTGGGTGTCGTCATGGTGCGGCGAGCGGCTCCAGTGGTTAGGATGTCTGCGGTTGAACGAGGCCCGGGCGCGCCGTAACGGCCGTCCCGGCACTCCTCACATGAGTCGTCGCGTATCGAGGGAAAGTGTACTCCAGCCCGTTTCGATTGACAGCCCGCGCCGCGTTTGGGACACTAAGAGAGCACTCGTAGTGGAGCGCCTTTTGCGCCAGCAGTGAGTGAGCCGAAGTGGCGGAATTGGCAGACGCGCATGGTTCAGGTCCATGTACTCGCAAGGGTGTGAAGGTTCGAGTCCTTTCTTCGGCACCAACGATTTCCCAGACATCTTGATTCCTGAAGTCAAGCAGACCGCAGGTGGCCGTTCCAATCGGGAACAGTGCCATCTGCGGTCTGAGTCTTTCCTCGCGACAACCTGAAGCACTTGCTTCAGCTGGCCGATGAAGTGTCTGCCGAAGACGCGGCGATGCCATACCGGCACAGCAGCGGCTCTTCCGGTGCAACCTTCGTTCGCGAGCCGTCCCCGTTCGGGGATGGTGCGACAGGATGCCCCGGAGACAACCTGTTCATGGACAGTTTGTTCGACAAAGGGGGCCAGTCTGATGCATGACCTATTGGTTGCCGGTGCGTTCCTTCTGATGGTCTTTTCGCCCTGCCTCGTGGCAATGCGGACAGGAATCGGAAGCGCGAACCACATCGAAGAAAAGATTTACGAGTAGCTCAGGGAAAAAACAGTCCCAACGCTCTTACGAGATCGACGTTGCCAGCCTCGGCCAGAGGCACAAAGCAAGCAGGGCAGCCTAACCGGCTGCCCTCTTTCTTTTGGCCGCAGCTGCTGCCCCGCAAGCGTCGCTCGGCGCAGCTATTCGTACAGCGCAGCTTCGAAGCGGGAGAGAGTCGCATCCTCCCACGCATGGCTGCTGGCCCGCCATCCCCCCGGACGGCCCGAATCATCGAGGAAGTTCGGAAAGTTGTTGCGGCAGAAGCTCGTCCGCGCGGCGAAGTTCATGTACGCCTGCGCTGAGCCTTCCACGTACAGCACGCACTCCTGCCCGTCGCGCGACCATTGCACGCTGGCAAGGTACTCGCGCGCGGGATCGGTGGTCTCGCCGTTGTTGTAGACCAGCATCGCGTCGAGGATCGCGCTCTCGTCGGCACGCGTGCGGTCGTAGGCATAGACATAGCCGGTCGGGCCTTCGTCCTCAAAGACAAGCGCCCACGGCGGACTCGGAGAATCGGAAGAGAACCACGCCTTGCCCCGGCGGAAGGTAAAAGAATCCATAGGAACAAGTTAACAGCAGAGGAGCAGAACAGCAGAACAGCTGTTCGGATCGGACTGTTCTGCTGTTCTGCTAACCGCTGTCCTGCTGCAAGCAGGTATCCTCAAAGTCAGTCATGCGATGGAAGGGTTTCTACATTGGTCGGGCGCAGCGAGTAGCAGCGCTACTGTTGTTCGTTCTGTTTGCCGAATGCTGCTGGACGATTGCGCATAGCCCGCTCACCGCGGACGACTATCGCTATGTCCGCTGTGGCCGTGAGATGTGGGAGCGCCCGGGTGCCATCCAGGGTTACTTCACCTCCTGCGGGAACATGAACGGCGACGGCACCTTCGCGTATCGCGTGGCTTCACTCCCGTTGATGGTGCAGCGCGACATCCTGCTGGCCGCCGACCATCTCCGCAAGCCGGAGAACCGCGTCTACCAGGGCGGTTCGCTCAATGGCACCTTGTGGGAGGCACGCAGCGAGCTGAACCTCGCCCCGTGGCTGCTGCGGCTGCCGTTTGTGCTCTTCGCCATCTGGCTCGGCGGCGGCCTCTGGTGGGTCTCCAAGCGTCTCTTCGGCCCTATCGGCGGAGCCCTCGCGCTCGGACTGTACATCTTTTGTCCTGCCGTCATTCACTACGCCGTGCACCCCAACAACGAAGTGCTCGCGATGTGGGGCATCTATGGCCTGGTCTACACACTGATCGGCGTGGCCCACGCGTTGCAGGGACCGCGCCGCAAGTGGCGCTTCCGGATCGTCCTGCTCACGGTAGCCCTGGGCTTCACAGCGGCGGCGCACCTGCTGGCAGCAGGCCTGGGGCTCATCGCCGGGACGATCTTCTGCCTCTACCTGTGTGAGCGCAATCGCGGTTACGTCATGCAGATCGTGCTCTTCTCCGCGGTCGGCGCGATGGTGATGCTGCTGTTCAGCTTCAGCCTGCGCCTCTCGGCGTTTCAGTACATCTTCTCCGGCGGTGCGGCGCGCTTCTGGTTCACGAACGGCGCGGTGCGGCTCTTCGCGACGACGCCCGGCAACGCAGGCATCGTCATCGCGGCGCTCACCGCGCTGGTCCTCTACGTGACGACGAAGCGCAGCCGCTACTTCGGCAACACCGCACCGCTTCTGATGGTGCTGGCCCTCGGCTGGCTCTACACGACGCAGGTCGTCACCGCGCCCTGGTTCTGGGCGCTGCCGTTCCTCTTTACTTTCATCGGCGGAGTCTTCGCGGACGCGCTCGAGAGCCGGGCGAGGAAGCTGTTCCTGGCCCTCACCGCGACCTTGATCGCCGCACAGGCGGGCCTGTGCTGGGCGACCATGGCCGGCCGCCTGTAAGCGGGCGTCTGTGGCCGGCCGTTTGTAGATCGTCGCGAAAATCCATCTGCGCTAGGATGTCAGCAACCGGAGCCGCTGCATCCAAGCTGCATACCCATGCGACAGCTCGACCCCGTTTTCGATCCTTTAGAGGCCCAACCTGTGACCCACCCTCGCCCTTCAGCGACTCGCTCGTCTGCAACTCTGCGCCGCTTTGCTGCTGCCGCCCTGCTCGCCGTTCTGCTGCTGCCCGTCTCCGGTTGCAAGAGCACCGTGCGCTCCGTGCGCAACCTCTTTCACCATCGCAAGTCGAAGTCCAAGCCCAACACGACGGACTTTGCCGACAACGTGCAGACGGCGGTGAGCACGCCTCGCCTCGCCAGCCTCAAGTGGGCCGACTACTCCGACTACCAGCCCGAGGTGCAGCAGTTCTACGACGATCGCGAGTACGAGCTCGCCTGGACCCGCGACGGCAAGCCCACCGCGGCGGCCACGCAGTTCATTCAGCTCTTCACCGACGCCGCGAAGAAGGGCCTCAACGCCGAGGACTATGACGCGTCGCGCTGGACCGAGCGCACCGCCCAGCTCGCGCAGATCCTCAAGAAGCACGACACCTCCGACACGGCGCAGGACACCGTCGCGCAGTTCGATGTCGCGATGACGATCTCTGTGATGCGCTACATCTCCGACCTGCATGTGGGCCGCATCAATCCGCAGGCACTCAACTTCGATATCGACGTGCCCAAGAAGCGTGCGGAGCTGGACCTGCCCACGCTGGTCGGCGACCAGCTCGTGGATGCCGATGACGTCAACAGCATCGTCTCCACGGTCGAGCCGAAGAACCCCATGTACACCGCCACGGAGCAAGCGTTGCCGCGCTACCTCGAGCTTGCGCAGCAGGACCAGCAGACTCCGCTGGAGCCACTGCCGGCGGCAGGGAAGGGCATTGCGGTGGGAGGAAGCTATCCCGGCATCGCCGGGCTCATCGTGCGGCTACAGCGCGAAGGCGACGGGACCATGGCCGCGCAGGGAAACACTTACACCTCCGACGTCGCCGACGCCGTCAAGCACTACCAGCAGCGCCACGGGATCACCGCCGATGGCAAGCTCAACGATGCCACGGTCGCTGCGCTCAACGTGCCCATGACCGAGCGCGTGAAGCAGATCAACGATTCACTCGAGCGCTGGCGCTGGCTGCCCGAGAACTATCAGCAGCCTCGCATCCTCGTAAACCTGCCCGAGTTCCTGCTGCGTGCCTACGGCGAGGACCACACCCTCGCCTTCACCATGCGCGTCGTCGATGGCGAAGCCAAGGGCAATCACGATACACCCACCTTCGTGCGCCTCATGCGCTACGTGGTCTTCCGTCCCTACTGGAATCTGCCCGGCTCTATCGTGAAGAAGGAGATCGTGGGCCATCTCCAGAAGAGCGGCATGGGCTACCTCGCGTCGCACGACTACGAGCTGACCACCGCGAACGGAACGGTCGTCACCAATGCCACGGTGGCGGACGTGGAGCACATGCGCTACGCCGTGCGCCAGAAGCCTGGGCCGAAGAACTCGCTGGGTCTCGTGAAGTTCCTCTTCCCCAACGAGTACGACGTGTACATGCACTCCACGCCGGAGCTGAACCTCTTCAACCTCACTCGCCGCGACCGCTCGCATGGCTGCGTTCGCCTTCAGCATGCCGATCAGATGGCGCAGTGGGTGCTCTCCACGGACAAGCCCGACGGTGACTGGGACGCCGACAAGGTCGCCGACATGATGAAGAACGAAGCGAACAACAACAAGACCTACAACCTGAAGACGCCGCTCCCCGTCGCCATCATGTACCTCACCGCCAACGTGGGTGAAGACGGCAGCGTGAACTTCTTCGACGACATCTATGGCTACGATCGCGAGCTCGAAGCTGCCCTCGCCAAGGGCCGTCCCTATCCCCGGGCCGAAGCCAAGATCAATCCCAAGCTCACGCCGGGAGAGACGGAGTAGCCGCCGCGCGGCAGCCCTCACAGCTCACCGCTGAAGACCTCATGGCTCTACAGAGCAACAAGGAAAGTCTGTAGAGCCATGAGGCATTCAGGATTGAGCGACGAGGATTTTCCGGGCAGCGTCTGTGAGGGCGTTAGGATACTTCTCACATGGAACCGGTAACCCACATCCTCACCGGAGCTTGCCTTGCCCGTACAGGGCTCAATCGCAAGGCCGCCTACGCGACCTTGACGATGGCCATCGCCGCGCAGTTTCCGGACATCGACACGCTGTGGAGCCTGCGCGGACCGGTCGCCGGCTTCGCGCACCATCGCGGCATCACGCACACGTTCGTGGGCATCCCGTTTGAAGCGGCGTTCATCGTGGGCGGCGTGTGGCTGCTGCATCGCTGGCGAGCCGCACGCTATGAGCAAAGGCTCACCGACGCTCCCCCCGACTCCGAGCCCGAGTTCCATCACGGCGACGGCCGCTACACCGACGAACGCAACGTGCGCCCGCTCACGGCGGCTCCGGTGCGCTGGGGGCTGCTCTATGGCTTTGCGCTGCTGGCGCTGCTCAGCCACCTGCTGCTGGACTTCACCAACAACTACGGTCTGCGGCCGTTCTTTCCCTTCGATCGCCACTGGTATGCCGGCTCGATCGTCTTCATCTTCGATCCGCTGATCTTTCTTCTCCTGCTCGCGGCACTCATCCTGCCGTGGCTCTTCGGGCTCATCGGCAGTGAGGTAGGCGCGCGCCGCCAGCCTTTCCGGTCCCGCGGCTGGGCCATCGTTGCCCTGCTTGGCATTGTGTCTTACTGGGGCCTTCGGACCTTCGAGCATGCCCACGCCGTCGAGATGGTGATGCAGCAGGCCGTGGCAGTGCCCGTTTCCGCCAGTCCGGCCCAGACCGACGCGACCGACACTGCGACCGACGCTCTGAATTCCACGCCTGCCCCCGCGCCACCTGCCCCGGCTCCCACGTTTGCAGCCGCACGACGCGTCCTGGCCAGTCCCGACCCGCTCAGTCCCTTCCGCTGGTACACCACCGGAGACTACGGCTCCTTCTACGAACTCGACACAGCGGACACGTTGCATGGCAACCTCTCCGGCAACGGCGTGGCCCGAGCCAAGGCACAGTCCACACCGCAGATCCGGGCGGCGCTCGCCAGCCCGCTGGGCCGCGTGTACATCGACTGGTCCTCGGCTCCGCTGCTGGAGCAGGAGCAGCCCGACGAGGCTGGTCGGATCGCCGTCACGCTCACCGATCTGCGCTTTGTCGGCGATATCCCCTTCATGAATCGCGAAGGCCACAGCCCGCTCAGCGGCGAGATCGTCCTGGACCGTCAGAACCGGGTGATCGACCAATCGCTCGACGGCCGCAGTGCCGGTGGCGTCCTCGGCGACCCCCTCACCGGTGGCCTTCCCCGCTGAAAGCGGTACAGGCCGAAAGGGTACAATTGGGGTCTAGCCTTGAACTCCTTTGAGGAGATCCGGACACCTATGACAGCTTTCCTCGTACTCTTCGCAGCGGCTCTGAGCCGCCTTCTGCCGCACCATTACTTCCACGCCGTGGGCATCAACTTCACGGCCGTCGGCGCTGGCCTGCTCTTCTTCGGCTCGCGCAGCCCCCGCTGGCAGGCGCTCCTCGCCGTCGTGACCATGGCGCTCACCGACGTCTACCTGACCACGAAGGTCTATGGCATGGCCTTCCACGTCGAAGGTTATCTGATCACCTGGGCCTGGTACGGTTTGCTCTGCCTGCTGGCCAGCGGACTGCTGCAGAAGGTCAGCTTCCTCCGCGTCGCCGCGGGCGTGCTCACCTCCAGCATCGGCTTCTATGTCTTTGCCGACATCATGCCCTTCCTCAGGATGTATCCGCACACGCTTGGCGGTCTCAAGGCCTGCTACGTGGCGGCGCTGCCGTTCCTCTGGAACGACATGGCCTCGACGGCGTTCTTTGCGGCGGTGCTCTTCGGCGCGCCGGTGCTGGCGGCGAAGCTCACGGAAGCGATGGACTCGCAGAGCCTCGGCAATCGCCTGGCATAACGCATCTCGTCTTCGGACAACACAAAGGCCGCGCTTCGAGCGCGGCCTTTGTGTTGCCGCAGAGCTTGACTACGCCAGCGCCGCCTTGATCATCTCGCTCAGCTTGCCGCCATCCACACGCAGCCCATCGGCCAGCGAGCGGGCACGCGCGACCTTCATCACCGCTCCCATATCCTTCGCTCCTGGCTTGGTGCCACCGTTGTCGGCCGTGATCTGTGCGACAGCTCCCTCGACGATCGAGCGGATCTCGTCATCGCCCGCGGCCTTGGGCATATAGGCATCGATCAGCGCGATCTCCCTCTGCTCTTTCTCCGCCAGCTCCGCGCGTCCACCCTTGGTGAACTGCTCGTAGGAGTCCTTGCGCTGCTTGATCATCGTGGTCAGGATGGCCTGCTCCTCCGCGTCGGTCAGCGCCTTGCGGGTGTCGATCTCCTTCGACTTCAGCGCGCTCTTCACCATCCGCAGCGTCGTCAGCGTGAACTCGTCACGCGCCTTCATCGCGGTGATAATGTCCGCCTGCAGGCGGTCTCCAATCTGTGCCATGTTGCGTCTCCTTCTCAAACTCTCAACTTCCAGTATGACGCGTAGGCGCAGCCGTTGGAACAGCCAACGCGAAGCGCTAACCCCAAGGGCTCAACGAGCTTCAGCTCGCTGCTTCCTAGTAGATCCCCGGGATCAGCCGCTTCGTCTCCGCGCTGTAGGCCACATACTCTTCCCCAAACGCCGTTCGCAGCGCAGCTTCCTCCACCGAGATCCGGTACAGCAGCGCCGCCGTCGTCGGCGCCACGATGATTGCCAGCCCGATCCAGTTTCCGCTGCGCACTCCCAGCGCGGCGATACAGAGCAGCAGCCCGGTATACGACGGGTGGCGCATGTAACCAAACAGCCCCGCGCGCATCACCCGCTGTCCATCTCGGATCGCCACGTTGACGCTGAACGCCCGGCCCAGCGTATAGATGGCGACCCAGCGAAGCGTCAGCCCGAACGCCAGCATGGCGAGCGCGACGCCCCGCACCGCGTGCGGCCCGCCGGGCATCAGCCCGAACGCACCCTCGGCCTCGTGCGTCGCAGAAAACCACGTGCCCAGGCTGATCGACGCAAAGATCACCACCCACAGCAGCCGCATGCTGCCCTGGTCCTTTACCTCGCCTCCACTGCGGCGCGTGTACGTCATCAACACGAGCAGAATTTCGGAGGCGATCCAGGCCCAATACAGCGTGCGCCACGCCAGGCGAAACCAGTCAAAGGAGGAAGTCATGCGATGAGTCTCTCTCAAAGTCGATAAAATGGACATACGATGATCCGCAAAACACGCCTGTTTACGCCCGGTCCCACCCCCCTCCTTCCCGCCGCGCAGTTCGCCATGGCCGCCGCGGATATTCATCACCGCACCCCGGAATTCCGCGCCCTGTACACGCGCGTCCTCGCCCAGCTCAAGGAGTTCGTCGGTACCTCCAACGACGTCATCCTGCTGTCCTCCTCAGGCTCCGGCGCGATGGAAGCTTCCGTCTCTAACCTGACTTCGCCGGGTGATCGCGTCCTGGTCCTCTCGGCCGGTAAGTTCGGCGAGCGCTGGACCGGCATTGCCAAGAGCTTCGGTTGCGAGATCGACCTCGTCAGCGAGCCCTACGGCCAGACCTTCGACATGGAGAAGGTCAAAGCCGCGCTCAAGCCCGACACCCGCGTCGTCTACATGCAGGCCAACGAGACCTCCACCGGCACGCAGCATGACGTGAAGGCCGTCGCCCAGCTCCTCAAGGACACGAACTCCGAAGCTCTGCTCGTCGTCGATGGCATCACCGGCCTCGGCACCTCCACGCTGGACATGGACGACTGGGGCATCGACGTCCTCATCGGTGGCTCGCAGAAGGCCGTCATGATTCCTCCCGGCCTCAGCTACCTCGCCATCAGCGAGCGCGCCTGGGCTCGCATGGAGTCCACCAAGAACCCGCGCTACTACTTCGACCTCCGCAAGGAGCGCAAGAACGCCGTCAAGGGTGAGAGTGCCTACACGCCCGCCGTCGCGCTCATCGCCGCGCTGGGTGCGGCGTTCGACTGGATCGCCGCGCAGGCCGCGACCACCGACAACCCCGCCGGCAACCTCGTCGAAGGCCGGAAGAAGCTCGTGCACAACGCCGAGGTCATCTCCGAGATGACTCGCGCCGCGATGGTCGCGCTCGGCTTCAAGCTCTTTACCGAGTCGCCCGGTTCGGCTGCGACCGCAGTCTATGCTCCCGAAGGCGTTGACTCCGGCCTCGTCGTCAAGGAGCTCAAGAGCCGCTTCGCCGCGATCATCACCAACGGCCAGGGTGAGATGAAGGGTCAGATCTTCCGCATCGCCCACCTGGGCTACTTCGACTACATGGACATGATCGCGCTCATCGGCGCCATTGAGCAGGTCGTCGTCAAGTCAATCCCCCAGCTCAAGGCGAGCTTCGGCGATGGCCTTATCGCCGCGCAGAAGGTCTACGCCGAGCGCACCGCCTAACCTCTTCGGACAACGGCGGCGCAGACCTGATCCGGATGATCTGGTTTGCGCCGCCTTTTTCGTGTCCGCCGATCGAGCTTGACGTCCGATTCCCCCGGCCAAGACTTTTCATCGGATAGACACGGAAGCGAAGACCGCCGTCGTTGCGGGTCCAACGGGACACTAAGCCCGGAAACCCCACACTTAAAAGCTCTTGCTAATTGCAAACGGCAATTCTTTCCGATAACTTTGGTACCCAAAGAAGAATCGTCGAGTTCCCTTCAGCCTGAGTATTGGGACCAGTCAAGACACAGGACGTAGGGATTGACGCTGCGATGCAAGCTTCAGCGGTTTGCTCCGCTGCCGGGGTCTCACGATTGAGAGACGGCATCCCGGATCGTCAGGCGATCGTCGGTTCGGCTATGGCACAGTGGGCGCCCCTGCCCAAAAACTCCGTAACTCTGCGCGGCGTTCCTGCAGCGCGAAGAACCTTTTCCCGATCTACCAGGCTACGTCTCCTCCGAGGTGCTTCATGAAGCCATCACTCCGTCTCGCGACTCTACCCCTGGCCGGCGCAGCGCTGGCTTCGCTGTTGAGTCTTGTTCTTACCGGCTGTGGACTTGGCTCCACGCAGGCAGTCACAAGTACGGTTGCCACGGTCAAGATGAGCGGTACCGCACACGGCGGTCCGAATCCCATCACCAACGCCAACGTCACTCTTTGGGAGACGTGGACGACCGGCATCGCAGGCACCGCGACCGGCCGCACCGCCGCAACCGCCAGCACCTATGGCTCCGCGGCATTCCAGATCGGCAGCACCACCACCGATGCTTCGGGCATGTGGAACATCGCCAGCTTCAACTGCGATAACGGCGAGTACATCTACGTGACGATCACCGGTGGCAAGACGGCCTCCAACAGCCCGAACTCCAACTCGGTCCTGGCATCGCCGGTGGGCGCGTGCACCACCCTCCCGAGCTCCGTCTCGGTGAATGTCACCGAACTCAGCACCATCGCCATGGCGTACTCCCTCGGAGCCTTCACCAGCGAAAACCCGACCTATCTCGGCACGGGCTCACAGCAGATCTGGATCGGAGCACCGGCGGCGAATAATGTGGCTGCGGGCTCCTGCTCCGGGACCGGAAGCACCCTCGCCTGCACCGCTTCTGGCCTCGGCCAGGCCTTCACGACCGCGATGGACATCGTGAGCTCCGTGGGCTACGGCAGCACGCCGAGCGGCAACGCCAACACGACGCTGACCGACCCCAGCGGCGCCACGCCGAACACGTCCTCGTCCGTTCCGCGCGCCTTCATCAACACCCTGGGCAATATCCTGCAGAGCTGCGTGAACACCAGCGGCGGCACGGCTGGCGACTCCTCGGCTTGCGGCAAGCTCTTCTCCGACACTGCCTCCGGCTCGCTGACCCCGACCGATACCCTCCAGGCCGCGATGAATATCGCTGCCTATCCCACGGTCAACGTTGGACCGATCTATGCCCTTGGCGCTCCCGTTAGCGCGTTCGGGCCGGCGTTGACTGCGCAGCCGAATGATTTCTCGCTGGCCATCACTTACACCGGACCCAACAGCAGCACGAGCTTCGACGCTCCCAAGTTTGTGGCGATTCGCCCGACTGAGGACGTCGTCGTGCTGACCACGAACACCGCTGGAACCACCGACACGCTCATCGATCTCGCGACCACCGGCGCCGTGACCACCAGCGTTGCGCAGACCGCCACCCCCGGTGAGCGTCAGCTCGCAGTCGACCTCTCCGGGAATGTCTTCGCCAATCAGCCTCTGACCAGCGGCGCTGTCACCGAGTACGACGCGCTCACCTTCGCGGCCTCGCACTCCTACCCGGTGAACACCCCGGGCGGCATGGCGGTGGACCGCAACAATACCGTCTACTTCACGCAGGACAGCTCCTCGGCGGCGTCGATCTACTACCTCACCTCCGGATCTTTTGTCCCGGCACAGATCACCTTGTCCTCGTCTCCGGCCCCCAGCGTTGCGACCTCCAGCAGCGTTCCGGGAGCACTCAACTTCGATACCAACCAGAACCTCTGGATGAACATGCTGGGCTCCAGCAACCAGCAGGTCAACTACGTATATGAAAAGTACGTATCGCCCAACACCTGCACGCCGCCCGACTTCTGCGGGCTCAATGGAGCGAACCTGGGACTCACCGTGGGTGACTCCTACAGCACCGTCTTCGATGCCTCCGGTTTTGCCTACTCCAACGCCGGTGCCCGCATTCTGCAGTTCGATCAGAACGAGAACAACGTCGGCTTTTACACCCCGGCTTCGGGTCACACGCTCAAGTACGCTTCGGTCGATGGAGACGGTGTCATCTTCTATCCCGATGCCACCGGTGGCGCGTTGATTCCATTCGACACCAAGTCGGATGGCTTCTCCTCGCTGAAGCCTTGCTCGCTGCGCATCACGAACTCCACGTCGCAGACCACCTCCTGCGCTAACGCACTTGGTTCTCCCGCCAGCACGCAGGTCGATGCCGCAGGAGCAGTCTGGATCGCCGATCCGGGCGCCAGCGTCGTCGTGAAGCTGCTGGGAGTGGCATCGCCCGCATGGCCGGCACTCGCGCTCGCCAAGGCTTCCACGGAACCGCAGTAAGCTGGTTCATCGCTCCACCCCCAAACGGCGGCTTTCGGGCCGCCGTTTTCCTTTTGCGCACAATGCCGTACGAGCTTTCCGAAATTCCCACACAAGAGGTCCGCGCGCCCGCGCTTCTACACTGAAGAGAGACATGGCTTCCTTCAGCTCCTCCGCCGGTATCGGCGAAACTCTTCCCGCCTCCATTCAGACCGAGATCACGGTCCTCGGGGCGATGATGCTCGACGGCGTCGCCATCACCGACGCCACGGCGAAGCTGCGCGCCGACGACTTCGCGCTCGACTCCCACCAGCGCATCTACCGCGCCATCCTCGAACTCGTCGAGCAGGGGCAGGCCGTCGACTTCATCACCCTCATCAACGCGCTCTCCAGGACCAAGGAGCTCGACGCCGTCGGCGGGCAGTCCTACCTCGCGTTCCTCACCGAGGGCATTCCGCGCAATCCCAACATCGAGAGCTACGTCCAGATCATCAAGGACAAGTCGCTGCTGCGGCAGCTGCTCTCGATCTTCTCCGAAGGCATGGCCGCCGCCGCCGACCAGAGCGAGGAAGCCACCAAGGTCCTCAACGACGTCGAGGTCCAGCTCGCTGCCGTGGCCGACTCCGCCATCCAGCGCGGCTTCTCCGGCATCCCGGCCATCGTCGCCAGCTCCTTCGGCACCATCGACGCACTCTACGAGCAGGGCCGCGAGGTCACCGGCCTCGCCACGCACTACATCGAGTTCGACAAGATGACCTCGGGCCTGCAGCCTTCCGACCTCATCATCATCGCGGCGCGCCCATCCATGGGCAAGACCGCATGGGCCATCAACATCGGCCAGAACTGCGCCGTGCGCGATGGCAAGGTCGTCGCTGTCTTCTCGCTCGAAATGTCGAAGGAAGCTCTGCTGCGACGCATGCTCGCGTCGGAGGCCATGGTCGGCTCGCGTAAGCTGCAGACCGGCTTCATCCCGCGCGAAGACAAAGGCAAGCTCATCGCCGCGCTGGATCGCCTCATGGGCTCCAAGCTCTTCATCGACGACACCCCCGGCATCACGCTCGCCGAGATGCGCGCCAAGGTCCGCCGCCTCAAGCAGCAGGAGAACGGCCTCGACCTCATCATCATCGATTACCTCCAGCTGATGACCGGCTCCAACAAGGGTGGCAAGGGCTTCGACAACCGCACCCAGGAAGTCGCGTCCATCTCGCGTGGCCTCAAGGGCCTCGCGAAGGAGCTCGGCGTGCCCGTCATCGCGCTCTCGCAGCTCTCGCGTGGCAGTGAGCAGCGCACCGGCGACAAGAAGCCGCTGCTCTCCGATCTCCGCGAATCAGGCTCGATCGAGCAGGACGCCGATCTCGTCGCCTTCATCCATCGCGAGGAGTACTACGACCGCGAAAACGAAGACGTGAAGGGCAAGGCCGAGATCATCATCGCCAAGCAGCGTAACGGCCCCACCGGCTCCGTGCAGATGGCCTACCTCTCCGACTTCACTCGCTTCGAAAACCTCGACACCATGCATGATGGCGGCGGCGACGCGTACTAGCGCGCCAGGAATTTTGTGCACTCCTGACACGCTCCTGACACTATGCTGTCAGCAGGCATCTCCTACTCTCACTCTCGTAGTTCACTTCCGCACGAGAGATGAAGGAGAGCGCCATGAACAAGTTCGAAACCAATGCCATCACATGGTTTGAGATTCCGACCACCGACTTCGCACGCGCCACCGCGTTCTACGAGACCGTGCTCGATGACAAGCTGCAGGCCTTTCCCGGGCCCGAGCCCTGCAACATGTTCCCATCGCAGCCCGGTGGCGTCGGCGGTTGCATCGTTCATCGCGAGCACGCTAAGCCCAACAGCAACGGCACCGTCGTCTACCTCAACGCCGATGGCAAGCTCGACGCTTCCGTCAAGCGCGCCGAGAAGCTCGGCGCGAAGGTGCTCGTGCCGCGCACGGCCATCCCCGGTGGCTTTGGCTACTTCGCGTGCATCGAGGACTCCGAAGGAAACCATGTTGGCCTGCACTCCCGCGAGTTCTAGGGCTTGCTTTCCCCCGAAGGGCGGTCTCGATGCGTCGCGCTGACCGCCTCTTCCGCATCGTGCAGATGCTTCGCTCCGGCCGCCTGAAGACCGCACGCGCCCTGGCCGAACGGCTCCAGGTCTCCGAGCGCACCATCTACCGCGACGTCCGCGACCTCCAACTCGCCGGCCAGCCCATCGAGGGCGAAGCCGGCGTCGGCTATACCCTCCGCCGCGACTTCGATCTCCCGCCCCTCATGTTCACTCCCGACGAACTCACGGCTCTGGTCCTTGGCGCACGCCTCGTGGAGGCCTGGGGTGGCGCGGAGTCCGTGATCGCCGCCAAGTCGGCCCTGGCCCGCATCGAGGCTGTCCTGCCGCCCGAGCTCTCCGCTCCGCTCGAAGCGATCCGCTTCTATGCTCCGGGTTACAAGATGCAGCAGGCCCACCGCCGTCTGCTCGACAAGCTCCACGCTGCCTGCCTCAGCCGGGACGTTGTCTCGTTTCGCTACACTCGGCTGGGCGAAGACGAGTCCCGCTCCGAGGCCCGGCTCGTCTGGCCGCTTGCGCTGGCGTTCTGGTCCGGCGTCTGGACGCTCGCCGCCTGGTGCGAAACCCGCGAGGACTTTCGCACCTTCCGGCTGGATCGCATCGAGCAGTTCAGCCTTGCCACGCGCACCTTCACGCCAAAGCGAGGCCAGCGGCTGGAAGACTACATGCGCCGCGTGCGGGCCGACGCGGTGAGCCGCCAGATCCCGCAGGAACCTGGTTCCTGATCCGGCTGAAGAGCCAATGCGAAACGGGCCCAGCGTTTGCCGGACCCGTTCTGCAAGAACTCATAGCGCGTTACTGGGCGACCGAGTGGAGCTCGTTCATGTGAGCAAGCGCGTCGGCCGAGTTCTGCGTGTCTCGCGCCCGCGCCGCCTTGCTCATCGCCGTCAGCACGGTGAGCTCGCCGGGGGCCAGCATGTCCGGCGTAAAGCCCGCAACCGCTACATGGCCAGGATCATCACCCAGCGCCTCCGAAACCTTGTTCCAGAAGAAGAACGGCGAAGTCGTCGGGAGCAGAATCATGCGGCGCTCCGGCTCCGGCAGGGCAAAATAGGTGCCCCAGACGATTAGCGAGATCACACTTCCGCCGATGGTGATGAAGTACACCGGGGAGTAAAGATTGTGGGCCGAGTTGCTGGTGTACCAGGCGGCCTGCACCAGATTTGTCGCCGCGATGATGCCCAGCCCGAGACTTACACCGAAGATGCGGCTGCGAGGAGTCAACCCCAGCGGATGAGCCGCGAAGCACACAAACAAGAGAAGGCAGAGGGTAAGGATGCAAGTGCCTTCGTGGACCTGGCTGGCGATCGTCGTAATCGCCTCCATCATGGAGCGATTTGCCCAAGAGACCAGATTACCGGCCACCACCACAACGGAAAGCACAATCGAAACCGCAACAATCCAACGGAAGATGATCTTGCCTAGCTGTTGCAGTCCTTCCAGCGGCTTCATCGCGATGCTGAAGACACTCCGAATGATAAAGACGAGCAATACGGCTTGGACGGCATAGCAGAACCAGTAGGTCCAGAAGTAGATGTCGTATGCGATGACCTTGTTGAGGTGCATCTCCTTGCGGAAGAAAATCAGAGCGGTTGAAGTCGCTACATTGAAAGTCTGAACGCCGAGGTAGACACCAAGAACAGGGAAGTTGCGGAGAACGCGCCGCCGCCACATCACGAGCATCACCACGATGCTCAGGAAAACCTCAGCGATGTTGGCGTATTCGAGCAGTACTTTCGTCTGCATACACGAAACCCCTCACTCCCAAAGCTATTTGGGAGTGAGGGGTTTCGACAAGAACTAAAGTGTACAACTTTCGGTTCACGCCCTATCGAAATAGGGCTTGACCGTTAGTCGATGCCGCAGCCGTTCGGATCGCCCGGGGGGCAGAGCGGCACGGGAACTGCGCTGGTCGCCGGCTTTACGGTGGTCTTTGCAGAAACGGTGGTGGCGCTGAAGCCCGCCAGGGCGAGCGCAACTACGAGGGCACGCACGAGTGTGATCTTCATTTTTTGTTATCTCCTAGTTCCAATTCCGAAATGGTGCAATGTGGTGCTCGGCTCCAACATCCCGGCGGCGAGATCCACAACCGTCCCACGCAGGTGGTAGTCACCTACTCCTTCCGTGGTAGACATCTACAACATAAGGCGCAGGAGGCGGCAAATCTATGCTGCTCAGCTACTTAACGGAATATGCAATGGACAAGGGTTACTAAGGTAACATGACGTTCGAAGGGGGTCAGAGTCAAGCCTCAAGCACCCCGCGATCCCATTTCAGGACAGTCCCGGAGGAGGCGTAAGCCCCTCCGTGTCAGCCAAATTGGGAACCATGTCCCGGAAGAGGACGCATCTGGATCGACTCGCTTCTGCCTGCGGAAGTGCCCCGCAAACCCGCCCGAAGGGTATGCTCAAGGCACATGGCGCGTAGTCCTTACCCCCGCAGCGACCGCGATTTGATCTCCCGGATCGGCCGTTCCGCCGGCGGCAGGGCGGGCTACAAGCAGCTCATCCGCGAACTTGGCCTCGGCGGCGGGCGCGAACGCCGTCTCCTCTTGGAGCAGCTCACCCGCATGGTCGCCCGCGGCGAGCTCCTTCGCGTCGACCAGGAGATGTGGGCAGTCCCGCGGCCAGACCCGGACGGCACCACCCCCGCCCGGCCCACCGGCGAGGCCTATCCCGGCCGCAAGGTACGCACGTCCCGGAGCGGGCCAGGCATGTGGGCCGGCTTCGAGGAGACGCAGCGGTCCGGCCGGGATCGCCTCGTCAGCGGACGCCTTGATCTGCACCGCGACGGCTTCGGCTTTGTGCGCGCCGAGAAGGACAGCGGCGCATCCGGCGCCACCGGCGACATCTTTATTCCTCCCAATGAGATCAACGGCGCCATGCAGGGCGACCAGGTCCTGGTGGACGAAGCTCCTCCGGCGCGCGATGGCCGCCGGTCGGGCCGCATCGCCCGCGTCCTCACGCGCCGCAACCCGACCATCGTGGGTATCTTCCGCTACGCGCGCGCTGGCGGCCGCCGCGGCAACTGGGACACCCCGGGAATCCACGAGAACGTCGTTCACCCCATCGATGAGCGCCTCGGCGGCCCTATCGTCATCCCGGCGGGCGCGGAAGTCGTTACCCACGCCGAAGACTCTCCGCACCGCACCCTCGGCGACGAAGCCAGGGCCGCAGGGTGGGAGACCGACTCGCGCTGGCCTCTTGAAGGCCTGGCGGTTGACGTTGAAGTCACTGCCTTCCCGTCAGCTGGCAAGCCCGCCCGCGGTCGCGTCATCGAGGTCCTGGGGCCGCCCGATGCCTTTGGCGTCGACGTTGAGATCGTCATCCGCAAGCACCACATCCCGCACACCTTCCCGGCCCACGTCTTAGCAGAGGCCCGCGAGCGTGCCGAGTACGGCCCTGGCACCCTCGACCCGGAAGAGCAGGAGCTGCGTGAAGATTTCCGTGGCCTGCCCATCGTTACCATCGACGGCGAGACCGCGCGCGACTTCGACGATGCGGTCCTTGTGCGTCCGCTCGCCAACGGGCACACCGAACTGCAGGTGCACATCGCTGATGTCAGCGACTACGTCCTCGTCGGCTCTCTGCTCGACACGGAAGCCCGCATGCGCGGCACCAGCGTCTACTTCCCGGACCGCGCCGTGCCCATGCTGCCGCATGAGCTCTCCAGCGGCATGTGCTCGCTGCTGCCCAACGAAGATCGACTCGTCCTCAGCTGCATTATGGAGATCGATGCCCGCGGCGATATCGTCGCCTATCGCCTCGCGGAAGGCATCATCCGCAGCGTGCGCCGTTGCACCTATACGACGGTGCAGCACTGCCTCAACGCAGGCGAGCTACGTGGCTCGCATGAGCATGCGCAGCGAGTGATTCCTGAACCCAGTGCCGAAGACCTCGCCGAACGGGAGCGCATCGGGCTCGAGCACCCCTACCTTCCCGCAGCCTTCGACGCCATGCTTGAACTTGCCCTGCGCCTCAATGCCAAACGCGTGCGCCGTGGTTCCATCGACTTCGATCTGCCTGAGCCCATCGTGCAGTTCGACCCGGACGGCAACATGAAGGCCATCGTCCGTTCCGAGCGCGGCTGGTCTCATCGCCTCATCGAAGAGTTCATGCTCAGCGCCAACGAGTGCGTCGCGCATTGGCTCGAAGCGCAGGGCATCCCGTCGATCTACCGCATCCATGAGACGCCGGACCCCAAGCGCGTCGTCGAGTTCGAGGAGACCGCCTCGCAGTTCGGCCAGTCACTCGGTATCGGCAACCTTCCCGTGAAGAAGTTCACGATGAAGTCCGATCGTCGCGAGTCGCGCAGTAACTCCGCACGGGGAAGAGATACCCGCGCACCACAGCAGCACGAGGTTCCCGAAGCCATCCCCGTCACGCCGCAGATGTACCAGAAGCTCGTGCGCAGGATCAGCGGCCACGCGGAGGAGCGCATCCTCGCGTACCTCATGCTGCGCTCGCTCAAGCAGGCGCGCTATGCAGAGAAGAACGAGGGCCACTTCGCGCTGGCGTCGCCCGCGTACACGCACTTCACCTCGCCCATCCGCCGCTATCCGGACCTCATCGTGCATCGTCTGCTGCGGGCCATGCTGCGCAGCGATGCGGACCCTGAAGGTGCGCCGATCCTTGGCAGTGAACCGCAGCCCTGGGGAGGGAAATCGTTCGAGAAGCCCCGCATCGAAGACAACGGCCCCATGTCCGTGCAGGAGCTCGAAGACATCGCCTCCGAGAGCTCGCAGTCCGAGCGCCGCGCCGCCGACGCCGAGCGCGAGCTCATCGAGTGGAAGAAGATGAAGTTCATGGCCGACAAGATCGGCGACGACTTTCAGGCCGTCATTCTCTCCGTCACCAAGTACGGCTTCTTCGTCGAGCTGCATGAGATGTTCATCGAAGGTCTCGTGCCCATCACATCGCTCGTTGGGGATCACTACACCTTCCGCGACACGGATCGCACCATCGTTGGCGCGCGCACTGGACACGTCTTCGATCTCGGCCAGCGCGTTGAGGTTGTGCTTGATCGCATCGATCGCCAGCAGCGCAGACTGCAGTTCGCGTTGCTGCCCGGCACGGAGCCCATCGCTAACACCGGCGCACCCGCACCCGGCATGCGCCGCGGCAAGTCCGAAGCGAAGAAGGCGAAGTCCGCTTCAGGCGGCAAGAGCCGCAAGACCAAAGACCGCACCGCAAAGAAAAAGGGCAGCCGCAAGAAACGCTAGCGGCTGCCCTTCACCTGCTCGATGTTGCGATGCACCAGTTACTTTGCCAGCGAATAGTTGATCGTGATCTTCGTCTCCACCTCAGTGGGATTCCCGTTGAGCAGATACGGCTTGTAGACCCACTGCTTCACCGCGTCCATCGCGGAGTGCTGCAACTCATCCGGCCCCGAAATCACCTTGAGATCGCGAATGGTTCCATCTTTCGCGATGACCGCGTCGAGGACCACGGAGCCCTGGATCTTCGCCACCTTCGCGTCAGGCGGATAGATTGGTGCAACCTTCGTCAGGATCTGCCCGGCCATGACGCCGCCTTTTACGCTGATGGGAGCATCCGGCCCTGAAGCTTGATGAGGCGCTGCGGCTGCGCCTACTCCAAGATGTAGCGCCATCGCAGCAGCGCAGGAAGCTGTAAGCAAGGTTGCGGCACCAACACGAAGCAGCAGGCTCGAGCGGCGGGAAAGAGTGGAAGTACGTTCAGTGAGAAGCATGATTCTCCTTTCGAGCGGCCCGCTCTCGAAGAGTCCGAGCGCGTGCGGGTTAGGGGTTGGGTTGCGTTCGCCGATCCATGCAGCCAGCTTCAGCAGCGAGCGCGCATAAGCCTGCGATCCTTGAAGCGCATCAGCCGCGATTGCATCGCAGGCAGCCTCGCGCGACTGTTCAATCCTTGCGAGCAGCAGCCAGAGCAGCGGATGCCAGCGCAGTGGGAGCGCCGCAATCTGCATCACGAGGTGAAGTGCAAAGTCTCTCCGCCGCACATGCGCCAGCTCATGCGCCATCGCAGCGGTGAACTCGTCGGCTGAAAGCTCAGACAGCAGTTCCGGCGGTAGAAGCAGCATGGGTCGCATCACACCCAGCACAACCGGCCCACTGAGAGTGGCGCTTGTCGCGATCTGTGGAGGCCTCACGCGAAGTGAGATACACAGCTGCTTCCAGCGCGCCGCAGCATCGGCGGACAATACGAGTGCCTTGGCCTCTCTGGCCAATCGGCGCGTCTGCACCATCGACCAAAGCAGCCGCAGGGCAAAGCATGCGGTAACGAAGAGGAGTCCAGCGCTGACAGCATGTGCGAGCGGCCCCGTGAACGACAGCGAGCCATGCGTCCAGGCAGGCCCGGTATGGATCGTAACGGCGCCGTTCTTCGCCGCGGCAGGATGCCTTTGAAGACTGGTGAGGAAAGTCGCGAGCTCCGCCAGCGAAGGCCACGCCGCAGAGGCCGCGGGCGCAATCGCCGCAACGAATAATGCCGCACCCCATATGCGCTGCTCCATCGCCTGCCCCTCGCGACGAAGCATTCTCGTTGCGGCCCACGCCGCACAGAACAGCACCGGAAGCTGCCACGCGGCATTCAGCGCATAGTTGAGGACGACCGTATCTACGAAGGTTTGTGTCGCGCGCATCAGTCCTCCTCGAGCTTGCGCATCAGCTTCGCCAGCCGCTTGGGATTGATCTGCCGCGTCTTCACCAGGCTCATCACCAGTTCTTCGCTCGACCCGCCAAACATGCGGTCGATCAGATCCCGCAGGGCATTGCCCGTCGCGCGCTGCTCGCTCACCGCAGCGCTGTAGACAAAAGCGCGACCGCGCAGCTCGCGTTGCAGCTTCTTCTTGCGCTCCAGGATGTTCAGCATGGTTTGCACGGTGGTGTAAGCCAGCTCCTGTTCAAGCTCTTCCTGAACCTCTGCAACCGTGCTGGCTCCGCGCCGCCAGATCACCTGCATCAGCTCCAGCTCCAGCTTCGTGAAACCGCTCTTGTCGTCTCCGGGTACCATTGCGTCTCCTAATAACTTAGGACATTAGGCGCGCAGTTCGCTTCTGTCAACTAAAAGTTTAGGAGTTGTAGGAAAATCCACGCCCGCATTCCACTTCCTCGGACTGCAGCGACAACGCTGGTGGCCGCTCAGCCATCCAAGCTTCAGGTCTGCCCTTTGGAGGTATCGCAATGAGGAATCCCCGTACTCTCGTACAGCCCGACGAAGACGCTTCTCTCGGCGCAGTGGAGAACGATCCGATCGGCTCGGGGCAGGAGGCCTCGCAGGTTTCGATGGCCGGCCAGCTTGGGCATCGCGATCAGGATCCCGAGCTCAAGGACGCCGACTCGGATTTTCCAGAGCGTGACGCTTCCGGGGAACACTCTGGCGAGCGAACGGCATAGGCCGCGCTGGCCTTACAACCGTTGCATCAGTCTTTCTTGCCGCCCCTGCGAAAGGCCACCATGCCAACGCCCCCACAACCGGCCAGCGCGTAGATCCAGAGCAGCCCTTCGTTCGGTCCGGACGAGAACGGGGGCGTATCGTTTGCGCCCGGCGCCGGACGAACTTCACCACGCGGGCCGTCTTCCATCGATGTCATCTCGTCGTCGCGTATGGCCGCCCTCGGCCGCACCAGGTCACGACCGCTGAGCTCCTTTGCCTGGGGTTTTGTCTCGCCGGCGTGCACCTCCGGCGCCGGAATCGGCGTTGCGTGAGCCAGCATTGTGGGGCTCAGGATCAGGCAGGCGGCAAGACGTAGCAGCGGCAGTCGCGACATGCCATTGCCTATCGGCGTCGTCGTGCCGGCCGTCAGCTTTGTCCTCTGCGGTTCAGCCGCAGCTGGCCCGCTTCGGGAATGCCTGAAAGATCGTCAGCACGTTCTCGAAGCGCGTTACAACTTGCCGGTCACGAGCAGCTGTTCGATCGCGCCATCCGGCTGGAGGTAGAGAGTGACCCTTACCGGAGGCCCATGCTCAAAGCTCACGGCGTAAGCGGCAAAGGTCATTCCGCCACGCTGCGCGCTTCCCGTCAGAATCGCATTTGTCACCGGACCGTAAGGCGTCAGCGTCCCCGAGAAATCCTTCAAGGCATCCGCGCTGAAGTACGCATTGCAGTCGAAGGTGAAGAGCTTGCGGTCGATCTTCCGCTTCTCCAGCTCATCCAGGATCGTGGCAAGCTTTGCTCCAAAGCCCTTCAGCACGCCGGTCTCCGGCACGGCCTCAAACCTGCGCGGGGAATCGCCTCGGTTGCCCGACTCTTTCTTCGCGGGGCTGACTGCCGGGATCATCGCGCCGGTCACACCGTTCGCGATCTTTGCCGCGGCTGATGCTGCCACTTCGTTGGTCAGCACGGCCACCGCAAAGTGGTCCTCGGGGTACATCACGTTGTCGGAGACAAATCCTCCCACCTCGCCCGAATGCGAAATCATCCGGTGCCCATTCACCATCCGCACGTTGATTCCAAGGCCATAGCCCGAGTCTCTGCCGTCCTTCAACACAAACGGAGTCTCCAGCTCCTTGTAGCTCTCCGGCTTCAGCAGTGTCTGATTCATGATCGAGAGGTCCCACTTCAGCAGCGTCGCAACAGGCATCGCGAGATCGCCATCTCCCTGGCACCAGCCTGTACCTTCCAGCGCCTGCTCCCGCACCGGGGCCATCGCGTAGGAGACGTAGCCTGTCACCTCCAGCTTCTCTCGCTCCGTATAGGTGTTCACGATGCCTTCCAGCTTCAACGGAGTGAAGATCCGCTCGCGCAGAAACTTCATGAGCGGCTGCCCGGTTACCTTCTCGACGATGAGCCCCGCCACCACGTAGTTCGTATTCGAATACTGCCAGTCGGTGCCCGGCTCAAAGTCCAGCGGCTTCTCCGCCCATTGGCGAACCAGCGTCAGTGGATCCACGGGCTTCAGCCACGAAGGGATGATGTAATCCTGCGGCGCATTGTCCTCGTAGCCACTCGTCATCGTCAACAGGTTGCGGATCGTGATGTCGTTCGACCGCGTGAGCTCCGGAAAATACTTGCCCACCTTGTCGTCGAGGGAAAGCTTGCCCTCCTGTTGCAACAGCAACAGGGCTGCCGAGGTGAACTGCTTCGAGATCGATCCGATCGGGTACGCCATCGCGGCGGATGCCTTTACGTCCGGGCTCACGTGCGCCAGCCCAAAGGCCTGCGTGAAACTCACCTCGCCCTCACTCACGATCCCCACCGAGGCAGAAGGAACGCCGCTTGTGCGAAGCGTCTCCGTTGCGAGAGTCTCCACCTTCGCGCGCGAATCCGCAGGCAGCTGGGCGTGGGTAAATCCGTTGACGAAGAAGACGAAGAGAAGGCCGCAGGCGATAGCGCGCATGTGAAGCAGCCTAGCATCCTTCCGATTGGCTGAGTTTGGGACACTGACCGCGCTGATATCTAGTGTGAGCCGAAAATCCGTTCCATCGCGGGAAATCCCCACTCCTCAAGTGTCTCAGCTGGAAGGTTAAGCCTAACCCCAACCAACTGGACGCCGATAGCCGTTGGACATTCGGCGTTACCGGGCGCTGCGACTTCGACGAAGAGAGCTTATGACGTTTAAGACACAGCTAACCACGATTTCTATCGCGGCGGTACTCGTGAGTACCGCTATCGGCCTGCTGGTCGAGCGCAGCATCATGCGTCAACAGGGCATCGAAATGATGCGAGACACCATGGCGACCGCCGTCTCCGGCGCCGAGAACACCCGCGAAGCCGTCGCCCAGATGCGGCGCTTGCACATGTTTGACGAAGCAGCCCTCAGGTCCGAGGCCGCTGGCGTCTCGGACTACCGCTCCACCAGCCTCTATCGCACGGTGCCCGTCGTCGCTGCGTGGGAGACACTCCGCAAGATGGCGGACAAAGAGGGATATACCTTTCGCATTCCCACACGCCATCCGCGCAACCAGGCCAACCAGCCCAACGCCGATGAAGACCGCATCCTGCAGGTGATGGAGCGCAATAACCTCCCTGACTACTTCGAGGTCAACGAAAAGACCAACGAGGTCGTCTACGTTCGTCCCGTCGTTCTTTCGCAGGACTGCATGCTGTGCCACGGTGATCCTGCCACCAGCCCCACCCACAACGGCAAGGACATGGTCGGCTTCACGATGGAGAACTGGAAGCCCGGCGACCGTCACGGCGCGTTCCTGCTGCGCGGCAAGCTGGATAAGGTCGACTCCGAGGTGAGTCATGGCATGCTGATGGCGCTGCTTTGGGTGCTTCCCATCGCCATGGCCATCGGCGCCGGCATCTACTTCCTGCTCTCACGCATGTGCGGCAAACTTCTGGAGTTGGTGCACACCCTCTCTGACAGCGCCGATCAGGTGCGCAGCGCAACCAACGAGATCGCGCAGTCCAACCAGACGCTCGCCAGCGGAGCTTCGCAACAGGCCTCGTCGCTCTCCCAGGCTGCAGGAATCAGCGAAGTGGTCGCCGAGAAGACCCAGAGCAACGCAGCGGATGCTCGCGACGCCGCCAGCGAGATGGAGCGTGTCGACGAGCAGGTACGTCGCTCCAGCACTGCGCTGATCGAGATGAATCGCTCCATGGCGGACATCCAGGAGGCCAGCCGCAAGATCGGCGCCTTCAACAAGGTCATCGACGAGATCGCCTTCCAGACCAACATCCTCGCGCTGAACGCGACGGTAGAAGCAGCACGCGCCGGCGACGCCGGTGTGGGCTTCGCGGTGGTGGCCGACGAGGTGCGCAACCTCGCACAGCGTTCGGCCGAAGCCGCACACAACGCGGCTCCGCTCGTCGCCGACTCCATCGCGAAGGCCAACGCCGGGAGCCTTAAGCTCGACACCATCTCCCGCCTCGTGGAATCCATCACCGAGAACACCGCCAAGGCCAGGGCCATGGTCGACCGTGTCAGCAACGGCAGCGACGAGCAGACCCGCGGCATCGGAACGATCAATCAATCGATCCACGAGATGCAGCGCGTGACGCAGAATAACGCAGCCAGCTCCGAACAGACGGCTGCGGCCAGCGAGGAGCTCTCGGCGCAGGCCGAACTCCTCGGAGGCGTGGCCACGGACCTTCGCACGATCGTGGAAGGCTGATCTCGCCTCGCAATCTCTTTCCCTCCCACTTCCTCCCGAGCGCCCCCCACAAAGCGGCGCTCATTTTTTGCGCTGGCTACCCATTGCCATCGCTGAAGCCGCTGTGACAGCATCAAGCTGTTCCGCTCGCACCATCCCCCTAAGCACGAACCCTGAGCACGCACCCTGAGCACGCACCCGTAGCACGCATCTGTCGCAGACCATCTCCGTTGTGGAAGGGCTCCTCATGAGTGCAGCAGCTGCAAGGCAGCGGTCACTGCCGCTGGCATGGCCTCTCGGTGTCAGTGGTGTCGCAACGGCCCTGGTCGCGGGCTTCGTCTGCTCACCTCCGTCGCACAAGCTTCACTCCTGGGGACAGATCGTCTCCCTCGCCACGGCGTATGTCCTCCTGGCGGCGGCGGTGCATGCCATCGCGGTCTGGAGCGTCTGCCGCGTCCGCGAAGAGACCGAGACGGCCCACTGGCCACTCATCCTCTCGCTCATCTGGGCTGCATGGATCGTCGTCGTCTGGCTGCCGTTGCTGGCTCTTCTGACGGCCGAGCGTTCGCCGTGGGTGTCGCTGATCATTCCCGTGACTGCGATCTTCGCGGCACTCCTGTTGCGCTGGCGCAGCGAGCGCGCGTTGCCAGAGCTTGAACTCCCGCCACATAAGCCGGAGGCCCTCAGCTTTGCCCTCGTGATGGAGGACGGCAGGGAGCTCTGGCGCGCACTTCTTCCCGCCGCGGGGGCCGTCGTAGCGTTTGAGCTGGGTATCGTCGCCCTCGTCGCAGACCACGCCTGGACCTCCGGCTGCCTCTTCGGGATCGCAGCCCTGTATCCGCTGCACAAGCTGCAAAGCCGCAGGCCGAATCAAGGCGACCCACGGAATCACGCCAGGACCTCCAACCGCGCCGCGACCGCAAACTCCGTGGTCGTCTGGCTTCTGCTGGTGCTCGCGCTCACACCCTTCATGGCCACCTACGCTGAAGGCGTCATCGCCGGCATGATGCACATCGATACGCATGGACGGCCGATCGGCGCACCGCACCTTGGCCACGGCAACTCGAGCGGCTACGTAGGCCTGATTCTCGTGCCTCCACCGGTGCCGCATCCCATCGTCGCGCCCACGGTCGCCGGCGCCAGCGAGCTCCCCGGAAAGACCCAGGTGATCCCCTTCGACGGCGCCTACTGGTACTTCAAGGCTCCCGACGCCGACCCTGGCCCCGCGCCGCACCTCATGCACGGAGACCCGGTCAAGAACCGCGTCCTCTCCACCGACCGCCTGCCGCTCGTCATGGAAGCGCACCAGAAGCTCGGCCGCCCCGTCGCCATGTCCTGCTGCAGCTCGCTGCGCATCGACGTCACCAACGCCGATACCGTCGCCGGGCCGATATCGATCGAGGTGATCCTGCACGAGACCGCAGTTCCTGGGACCGGAGGCAGGGCAAAACCGTCGAAGGCAGCGCTCGGCCAGCTGTACCTCAAGACCAGCCTCGTCTCGCCGATGCCGCTGAAGCGTCCGCCGGTTGAGGATAGCGTCAGCTTCACGCTGCCGTCTTACCTCCGCGGCCGCAGCGTGGACGAGATCACGGTGCGCATCCTCCCCGCCCGGGCACGCTCCCTTGCCGGCCCGCAGGTGGCGATCAAGGACTTCGCCCTCCAGCGCTAGTGCGTTTCCCAGTCCGCGCAACCCCGCCCGGGTTCGCTCTTTGGCTCTTGAGGGCCAAAGGCCCGACATCGATGCCCGGACACGAACAACGCCCTCAACGCAGAAAGGCCACCCGTGAGGGTGGCCTTTCCAATTGCTTGCGAAGTGAAGCGGGCTTAGCGGCCCTCTTCCTCTTCGGCGCGCTTCCAGTTGAGCAGATCGCCCAGGGTCGTCGTCGAGCTCGAACCCGAGCCCTTCGCCGAGCCCTTGGAGCCGCTACCCTTCAGCGTCTCCTTGTAGCTCTCGACCTCAGCGCGGCTGGCTTCCTCGCCGACAGCGCGGATGCTCAGACCGACCTTCTTCTCTTCCTGGTTCATCTTCACGATCTTGAACTCGTGCTCGCCGCCGACTTCCAGCGTGATCTGCTTGCCGGTCTCGTCAACTGCCTCGGAGACGTGGCACAGACCTTCAACACCCTCAGCGATCTCAACGAAGGCTCCGAACTGCGCCGTGCGCAGAACCTTGCCCTTGATGACGTCGCCAACGCGGTGCTGATCGAAGAATGTATCCCAGACATCCGGCTGCAGCTGCTTGATGCCCAGCGACAGGCGGCGGTTCTCCGGCTCTACGCCGAGCACAACAGCCTTGACCTTCTCGCCCTTCTTCAGGACCTCCGACGGGTGCTTGATGCGCTTGGTCCAGCTCAGGTTCGAGACGTGTACCAGGCCATCGATGCCGTCTTCGATCTCGATGAAAGCGCCGAAGTCGGTCAGGTTGCGTACGCGACCCTCGACCAGAGCACCCGTGGGGTACTTGTTCTCGAGCTGCTCCCAGGGATTGTCCTGGAGCTGCTTCATGCCCAGCGAGATGCGGCGGTCGTTCGGGTTCACCGCGAGGATGATCGTGTCGACCTCATCGCCCGGCTTCACCATCTTCGACGGGTGCTTCATCCGCTTGGACCAGGTCATTTCGCTGACGTGGACCAGGCCTTCGATGCCCTGCTCGAGCTCAACGAACGCACCGTAGTCGGTCACCGACAGGATGCGGCCACGAACCTGCGCGCCGATCGGGTAACGCTCCGAGGCATCGAGCCACGGATCGGGCGTCAGCTGCTTGAAGCCGAGGGAGACGCGCTGCTTCTCCTTGTCGAACTTCAGCACCTTCACCTGGATCTCGTCACCAACGTTCACCAGGTCGCGCGGATGCGTCAGGCGGCCCCAGCTCATGTCGGTGATGTGCAGCAGGCCGTCGAGGCCACCCATGTCAACGAACGCACCGTAATCGGTGAGGTTCTTGACGACACCGGTGAACACCGAGCCCTCTTCCAGCGACGAAAGCGTTACGTCCTTCTTCGCGTTCTGCTCTTCCTCGAGAATCTCCTTGCGGGAGATCACGACGTTGCCACGCTTCTTGTTCAGCTTGATGACGCGGACTTCGAGCTCCTGGCCGATGTACGCATCCAGGTTGCGAACCGGACGGATCTCGACCTGCGAACCCGGCAGGAACGCCTTGATGCCGATGTCGACGGTCAGGCCGCCCTTGACGCGGGCCAGAACCATGCCCTTGACCGGGGTCTTGGTGTTCGACGCCTCTTCGAGCTTGTCCCAAACCTTGTGGCGCAGGGCCTTCTCGTAGCTGACGATGTAGCCGCCGCTATCGTTGTCCTCGCGCTCGACGACGACCTCAATCGAGTCGCCCACATTCACCTTGGGCGCACCCGTGTGGTCCACGATCTGGTCCAGGGGAATCAGACCTTCACTCTTGAGTCCGATGTCGACCACCACGTGCTTGTCGGTGATCTTGACGACGGTTCCGGTGACGACTGCTTCATCGGTGGTGAGTGCCTGGGCCGCTGCGGTCTCTGCAGCCTGCTCACGGTCAAAGCTCTCCAGCGCCTTGGCAAAGTCATCGGCGTCGTACTCGGGCTCAACATCTGCTGCTACTTCGGCGGATGCTGTGACCTGGGGGACGGTTGTGGGCTGCTCGGCGGCAACGGACTGCTGCTCGCCTGCGGTCGGGGTGGGGGCCGTCGTGTCGGCGGTCGTCTCAGGAGATTCGGGCGTGGTTTCGAGTGTGGTGTTCAGGGCTATACTCTCGTGGTTGGATATCTGGTCGGTCTCGGCCATCGGTCTAGCGACTCCGGACCCAGTGGCTCCGGCTCTCCGCTGTAAAAACTGGGCATTTTCGGCGGCACAACATCTCGCCTTCAAAGGGAAGGCTAGCTGTCAGGTCGAAGATGTCAGCGGGAGCGAGAATTGAAGCCTTGGAAGAACCGCCTGCGACTGGGTCCCGCACACAGGGGTTCAAATGAAGTGTAGCAGCCGCCACAAGCCCGGTCAATGAAGCTTGTAAAACGGGATCAACAACAGCGAGGCCTACTCGCTAATAGACGCGGCACCTGGCCTGCCGGCTTCGCAGATCGTGCGAAAACCGGCTACCCGTGCGCGAAAAGTTCCAGCGTCTGCCGTCGACCTCTCTCCATCACTCCATCGGCACATTCCTGCCAGAGTTCAGCCTGCTCCTATATCGTTGCCGTATGGAGCACCTCTGGACCCCCTGGCGCTATCACTACGTCGTTGGCGGCGAGAAGACCGACCCCCGCCGCGGCGTCCCGCCACAACTCCACGGCTGGCCCGGCGACAGGCAGTGTGTCTTCTGCAACATGCTCGGCGCCGTCGAGTGGGCGGTCCAGCAGGGAATGGACCCCGCCGAGGCCGACAAGACTGCCAACATCGTCGAACGCGGCCGCACCGGCTACCTCGTGCTCAACGCCTATCCCTACAACAGCGGCCACATCATGGCGGTGCCCTACGTCCACCAGCACTCGCTGTCCGCGCTCGATCTCGCCACCGCAGATGAGCTGACGCGTCTCCTGCGCCGCGCCGAAACTGCTCTCCGTATGGCCTATAAACCCCACGGCCTCAACATGGGCCTCAACCTCGGGGAAGCTGCCGGCGCCGGGGTCGTCGACCATCTCCACTGGCACGTCGTTCCTCGCTGGAACGGCGACGGCAACTACATGAGCGTGCTCGCCGAGACCCGCGTCCTCCCCGAGATGCTCGATCAGGCCTGGACGCGCATCCGCGAAGCTCTCGCTGCCATCCCTTTCGAGGCTTAGGCACAGCGCGAAATCTGCCGTCAGCCCGCGATGCGGTCGTGCTGAAGCTCCGTCAAGCGTTTTACCGTGGCCCATTTTGGTTCGACGGCCTGAAATTCACTCGTCCTTTAAAAAAAAGTGGGCAACTAGGAGCACACTCGCGTCATCGTATTCGTGTGCGGCGTGCTTCGCGCACCTCGACGCACATCGAGACGATTGGCAATTTACGGCCCCATTTGTGTGAGCCGCTCCCAGAAGCAGTCGAACAAGCCCTGGCTTCAGATCCTTCTTGAACTTCCTTTCGCGCCCCTTCGGGCGTGCACACCCGCGGTGTCTCATCCAGAGCTTCTTCGTCAGGAGACATGGAAAATGCAGGGAACAATGCCTATCTTTCGCAGTAATCCTTCGAACGGCCGTGAGTCAACGGCTGAGTCGATGAGCTGGCGCCGCTCTGGACACGGCTCCAGCGCACGCCCCCAGAGGCCCGAAGAGATGCGCTTCCGTCAGCCCCAGGATGGCGCCATGGATGATCCCGCCTCCCGCGTCGCTTCATTGCGCAGCTCGGTTCCTGGTCTCACCGGCGAGCCTGAAGATGCTCGCCTCACCGGTGGCACCCGCTCGCTGATGCGCCGCGTCCTCGGCCTCAATGTGATTGCTCCCGCCATCGCCGCAGCCTCCGCGCTGCCAGTGGTGCGCCGTGCGCCACGCGGCCTCAAGACGCAGCAGCCGCAGGTCGCGTAACGCAGGTTCTTCAGAGTCTGTTCCAGTCCAACGTAACAAAGGCGGCCATCAGGGCCGCCTTCGTCGTTTCCGCAGATACTTTCCGCGCTACTCTTCCGCCTGCTCCGCAAACACCGCAGCGCCCACGATCCGTGTCTCCTGGTCTTCCGCGACGATCTCCATCGAGTAGCTCTGCAGCGAGCTCATCTTCACCATCTGGTGCAGATAGTCGCGCAGCATCGGGAGATCGACAAAGCGCACGTTGTACCCCGAGAGATAAAATTTGCCCGCTCCCGCGAAGTGGATCGAGCTTGCGGTCGCCGCGGCCAGCGCCTTGTGCCACAGCTGCTTGAACTCCACGCAACGCGCGTCGGAGCGCTTGTTGGCGGCCTCAAACACCTCCTCCGGCTCCATGTCGAGGAAGCGCAGCCGCATCGCACGATGGCCCATGATGCCTTCCAGGTGCCCACGTCCGCCGCAGCCGCAGTAGTTCTCTTTGTCGTCGAGCGAAACCACGCTGTGGCCGCCCTCCATCACCTCACCGGTGAACGGGTACATCCCAAAGCCGATGCCTGTGCCCAGCGTCCAGACACGAATCGTGCTGTCCAGCTTGCCGCGCTGCGAGGCAAGCCCCGCTGCGATGGCGTCCGCGTCGTTTGAAGGCACCACCGGCACTTCCATCCCTCGCGCTGCCAGCCCGGCCATCACCATCTCGCGGAAGCGCGCGCCCTTCAACTGCGGCAGGTTCGGCGCCTCTTCCACGACGCCGTTCTTCACGTAGCCGGGCAGCGAGATGCCTACCGCCTTCAGCTCTTTCTCGCGGCCCTTCATCACCCGCGCGACCAGGTCGCTGATCGCGTTCGCCAGGTCATCGGCTGGGAGCTCGATCAGCGGATTGTCGTCTTCACCGTCTGTGGAACGTGGCTCGGGGAAAGCCAGAATCGGGCCGTCGACCACATGGCCGGTCACCATGCCGGCCAGCAGGCGCTCGGAGATCGTGACACCTACGATCGTCGTCGCAGCGCTCGATGTGGCTTCGCTCATCGTCAAATCCTCTCGTACAACTCGGATGCGCCATGGGCGGCGCGGGCTAGGAGACGGTAGCTGCTGGGTTGTTGAGTCGTCAATCCGACCCCGAAATTAGTACAGCCTCGCGACGCGGTTCAGGCCGTTGAATGCCGCCACCTTGTAGCACTCTGCCAGCGTCGGGTAGTTGAAGACGGTATCCACGAAGTATTCCAGCTTGCCGCCCAGCGCCATCACAGCCTGGCCAATGTGCAGCAGCTCGCTCGCGCCTTCGCCGATGATGTGCACTCCGAGCAGCGAGTGCGTCTCGCGATGGAAGATGATCTTCAGCCGGCCCGTTGTATCGCCGCGAATCTGACCACGGGCGATCTCGCGGTAGTACGCGAGGCCAACCTCGTAGGGCACATCCTCTTCCGTCAGCTGCTCTTCGGTCTTGCCGATGAAGCTGATCTCCGGGATCGTGTAGATGCCGTACGGATAGAAGCTCGGGTTCGACACAATCTGCACATCGCCAAAGGACCGCGCCGCCGCAATGCGGCCCTGCTCCATCGACACCGATGCCAGCGAGGGAAATCCGATCACGTCGCCCGCAGCAAAGATGTTGGGACACTTCGTGCGGAAGTCCTTGTCCACCGGGATACGCCCGCGCGAGTCGGCCTCGATGCCCACTGCGGGCAGATTCAGCTCATCCACATTGCCTTGGCGTCCGACGGCATACAGCAGCACATCGCCGGAAAGCTTCTTCTTTGACTCGAGGTTCGCGACGACCGCGCACTCGGCGCTCTCTTCCACCGACTCCAGGCCCTCGTTCAGCCGCATGGTCACGCGAGCGTCGCGGAGGTGGTAGCTCAGCGCCTCCACGATCTCCTGGTCTGCAAACTCCAGTAGCCGCGGCCGGCGCTCGATCAGCGTCACGCGCACTCCCAGCGCCGCGAACATGCAGCAGTACTCCACGCCGATGACGCCGCCGCCCACCACGATCAACGTGCGCGGCAGCTCCTTCAGGTTCAACACCTGGTCGCTGTTCACGATCGTCGTGCCGTTGATGGGAACCTTCGGCGAGGTCGCAGGCTTGGTGCCTGTGGCTATGAGGACGTTGACGGCCTCATAGACGGTCGACCCGCGCGAGTTCGTCACCTTCACATGCGTGGCGTCTTCAAAGCTCGCAATACCCACCAGCATCTCGATGTTGTTGCGCGAGAGCTGCGCTTCGGTGACGTCCACCTCGGTCTTGATCACGTGCTGCGTGCGGAAGGCAAGATCCGCCATCGTGATTCGTTCCTTCACGCGGTAGTTCATGCCATAGATCGACTTGTAGTTGTAGCCCGAGAGGTGCAGCACCGCCTCGCGCATGGTCTTCGAGGGGATCGTGCCGGTGTTGATGCAGGCGCCGCCCACCACCTCGCGCGACTCCACCAGGGCGACGCGCTTGCCCATCTTGGCGGCATAGATGGCCGCACGCTGTCCGGCAGGGCCGGATCCAATCACGATGAGGTCGTAGGCGCCTGGCATACGTTCGGGTGGGTATCTCCTCGATAAATTTTGAAAGCACGTCGGGCCGGGGTCCGGTTCCCCTCGGCCACAAGTACCTTCAAGACGAAGGATTGGGGCCGCCTAGGCTTGTTCCGTCCTCATCATAGCCCTTCAAAGCTTCGGTACCATGACAGGAGCGAGTATGGCTGTTATCGGCATCACACCCGGGACTGTTTCGGCATCGCCGCAAACTCTTCTGCGCTGTGCCATTACCCCGGGAACGGTCGCTCGCCCCGCAGAGCTGGCCGCGCTGGCCAGGGACTGGGCCGCATCCGCCATCGACTTCGTGCAGCTGCGTGAGCCCTCCCTGCCTGCAGGCGAGCTCTACCACGCTGCCCGGGCCATGCTCGAAGCCATCGCATCCGTGGGCGCCGCAACCCGGCTCCTCGTCAACAGCCGCGCAGACGTGGCCGTCGCCTCCCGCGCCCACGGCGTCCATCTCACCTCCCGCGCCGGCGAGCTCACCGCGCAGCAGGTCCGGGAGCTGTACGCCGTCGCGGGACTTCCGCGGCCCATCGTCGGCATCTCCTGCCACGCCGTCGAGGACGTCCGCCGTGCCGTAGGGCAGGAAGCGGACTTCGCCGTCTTCGGCCCCGTCTTTGAGAAGCGAGTGCAGGGTGAACTGGTGAGAGGGGGGAGTGGCCTCGATCTTCTTCGCGAGGCCTGCGCCGCGGCTGGCGAGACGCCGGTCCTCGCCCTCGGCGGCGTGACCACGGAAAACGCCGCGAGCTGCCTCGCCGCCGGAGCCGCCGGCATCGCGGGAATCAGGCTCTTCGGCGGCTAGGCCGGTCCCTGCGCTGCATCGTTCCCTCCTCCCCGCCGTCCAATACGTGAGAAAATAAGGCAGGGCCATGCTCATTGAACCGCAGCAACTCGTCGACGAACCGCTAGCGCTGGACGTCACCTTCGAACCGGGAGCCATAGACTACTCGCCGGAGGTCCGGCAGATCACGCCCCTCAGGGTCGAAGGCCGCGCCGAGCTCATTGTCGAACATCGTGGGCCGAAGGAGTTCGTCGACGACATTCGCCTCCGTGCGAAGCTCGCCGGGGACTTTGAGGCTGCCTGCGCCCGCTGTCTCGACTCCGTCCCGCAGCATGTAGAGACGACCTTCGACCTGCTCTTCCGCCCCGCCGGTGCCGATGCCGAACCGGGCGAACATTCTATTACCGAAGACGAGACAGAAATCGGGTATTATGAAACGAGCGGCCTGTTGCTGGAGGACGCCGTACGGGAGCAGGTGCTACTTGCCCTGCCCGGACGGTTGCTCTGCCAAGAGGACTGCCAGGGTCTGTGTCCGCAGTGCGGCGCGAATCGTAACCGCACCAAGTGCGACTGCGTGCAGCCTGTGGTGGACAGCCGGTGGAAGGCGCTTGCCGACCTGACCGCGCCCAAAGCCTGACCCCCGAAATATCCCTGCTGCGAGCCCAGAAGGTTCGCAAGAATTTTGATTCTGAGTCTTAGGATGGTGTGGCCCGACGTTTCAGGTCCTCCGCCATAGCTCAAAAGGAACTGACATGCCTAATCCGAAACGGCGCCACTCCAAGCAGCGCACCGCCAAGCGCCGCAGCCACGACTTCCTCACCGCCACCGGTCTCTCGGTTTGCCCCAACTGTGGCGAAAAGAAGCTGCCGCACCGCATCTGCAAGAAGTGCAAGGTATACGGCCGCAGCACCTACGGCGAGGCCAAGGTCGCGGCGTAAGCCGTCGACCGCACCGTCGCTCTACGGACGGTGCAGCTTGCTTTCGCTTTCGGGGTCCTGCTGAAGTTCAGCCGGGCCCGGTTCCATTCCAGAGATACGAGACCAACTGCGCAGCGCATCCATGCCGATCGACATCGTCCTTGATGCCATGGGGTCGGACAAAGCGCCCGATCCTGAGATTCGTGGCGCGATTCTTGCCGCTCGAACACTGGATGTCCGCGTCCACCTCGTGGGACCGGAAGAGATCCTGCGTCCAAAATTGCGTGAGGCGCTGCGTGGCTATCGCCGCCAGGACCGCCCCCCCGTATTCCTCGTCCAGGCCAGCGAATGGATCACCATGGAGGACAAGGCCGCACAGGCCGTCCGCTCCAAGCGTGACTCGTCCATGCGCGTCGGCCTGAAGATGGTGCGTGAGGGACGAGCCGCTGGCTTCGTCACCGCCGGCAACACCGGCGCGGCCATGGCTACCGCCAAGATGGTCCTCGGCTCGCTCGCTGGCGTCGATCGCCCCGCACTGGCGACGGTCTTCCCGACCTCGACCGGTTCGCCCACGCTCGTACTCGACGTAGGCGCCAACTCCGATTGCGACCCCGAAAACCTGGTGCAGTTCGCCTACATGGGCGACCGCTATGCGCGCGACGTGCTGCGCATCGCGAACCCGCGCCTCGGCCTGCTCTCCATCGGCGAAGAGGACTCCAAGGGCAACGCTCTCACCAAGGACACCCTCCCGCTGCTGCGCGAGACGAAGCTGAACTTCATCGGCAACGTCGAAGGCCGCGACCTCTTCAACGGTCGCGTGGACGTCGTGGTCTGCGATGGCTTTGTTGGCAATGTAGCTCTCAAGACCGCCGAAGGCCTGGCCAAGCTGGTCAACACCAGCCTGCGCGAGAGCCTCAAGTCCACCGTGACCTCGCAGGTAGGAGCTCTGCTGTCGCAAAAGGCCTTCGCCGCCTTCAAGAAGAGCCTCGACTACACCGAGTACGGTGGAGCTCCGCTGCTGGGCCTCCGCGGCGCGGCCATCGTGGGCCACGGATCCTCCAACGATCGTGCCATCATGAACGGTATCCGCGTCGCTGCCGAATTCGCCGGCGCGAACGTCGGCGCGAGCATCGAAGCCGCGCTCGCCAACCGCTAGGGTTTTCCAGTCAGGAGGCAACGATGGCCAGTCTGAAGTTTCTCGATCCGCCGCCGCCAGCCACACGCGACAAGGCTGCCTTTGAGCTCCTCCGCGTCTGGGTCGCCGAGCAGGGCCAGCACGTTAGCCTTCGCTCCGGCGTCTGGGAAGATCCTTTCGCCTGGGGCATCGTGCTGGCGGATCTTGCCCGCCACATCGTGAACGCCGAAGCGATCGCGAAGAAGGACCTCGACCGCGATGCCTACCTGGAGCGCCTCCTCGAAGGCTTCAACGCCGAGATCGAATCGCCCACGGACGAACCCGAAGGCGAAATCCAGTAGCAACTCACCACGAACAACTCCTACATCACCCGCGCCACGCGCTCCAGCTCCGCCTGCATCGATTCCGGAGTAGCGCGCTGCATCTCGAGGCTGGTCGCAATCTTGCGAGCCTCCTGCGAGCAGACGCCGTAGCCCCGCCCCGAAAGAAAGTTCGACACAATCTCCGCCGCCTGGAACGAATCCACGCTGCTCTGCAGCAACTCGCTGCGCAGCGTCATCAGGTCGGCATGAGTGAATTTTTCAACGTGGGAGCGGTCTTCGCGCGCCGTTGCCTGGGAATCGTTCTGCATGGTTTGCTTCACGGGACCACCTCCTGAATTTCTAGCTACCGCATCGTGTCTTGTTCGGTGCCGCCTGCTCTGTGTTCCGGAACACCTTTGGTGCGTGCTGCGTATGCCTCGCTCTTTCAGCGAATGGTCTCTGGTTAGAACCCAGACACCGCCTCGGGGTTGCAGCAAAATGCAAAGGAAGTGCTGCGAAACCCTGCGATTTTTGAACTCGGAGACCGCTTTGGGTTTCATTTTCCGTGTTGCGCAGCGTTCGTACACCGTCCACGGCCACCAAACGGCATCTCAGCTCCCGCGATATCCTTGACCTATGACGTCTGTTGTTGAGGGAGCGGTTTCAGTGAGCGCACGTATTCTGGATGGTGTGGCAATCGCAGGGGAGATCAAGCAGGAGCTTGCCGGCAAGGTCTCCGCAGCGAAGGACAAGGGATATACCCCCGGCCTGGCAGTGGTTCTGGTCGGCGATGTCGCCGCTTCGCAGATCTACGTGCGCAGCAAGATCAAGACCTGCGGCGAGCTCGGCATCTACTCCGAGCTGCATACTCCGCCCTCGACTGTGACCACCGAAGAGCTGCTCGACCTCGTCGCCCAGCTCAACCTTCGCGATGAGATCGACGGCATCCTCATCCAGCTTCCGCTACCCGACCACGTTGATACCTCGAAGCTCCTCGAAGCGGTCGATCCGCGCAAGGACGTCGATGGCTTCCACCCCATCAACGCAGGCCGCCTGCTCTCGGGCGCGCCAAAGTCCGAAGTGCTTGCGCCCTGCACGCCCGCCGGCATCATGGAGGTTCTCGAGCGCAGCGGCATCCCCGTCGCAGGCCAGCGCGCCGTGGTCCTCGGCCGTTCCAACATCGTGGGTAAGCCCATCGCCGCCATGCTCATCAACGCTTCGGCGACCGTCACCGTATGCCACTCGAAGACCAAAGGCATCGCCGACTACACGCGTGAGGCGGACATCCTCGTCGCTGCCATCGGCCGCTCCGGCTTCGTCACCGCAGACATGGTCCGCCCCGGTGCGACGATCATCGACGTCGGCATCAACCGCATCACGGGCGAAGCCGAGTTCGAAAAGTTCTTCTCTGCCGATCAGGCTCGCCGTGAAGGCTTCCTCAAGCGCGGCTCCACCATCATCGGAGACGTAGACCCCGCAGCCTTCGCAATCAGCTCCGCCTACACGCCGGTCCCGGGGGGCGTCGGCGCGCTCACCATCGCCATGCTGATGTCCAACACCGTAAAGGCCGCGGCCATGCGCCGCGCCTAGGCAACGAATGCTCCGCGTCGGCCTCACAGGCGAGATGGGCAGCGGCAAGTCCACCGTGGCGCGCCTGCTGGCGGAGCACGGCGCTGTCGTGCTCTCGTCCGACGAGATGGGCCGCACGATGATGCAGCCCGGCCAGCCTGTCTATGCAGCCATCGTCGCCAGCTTCGGCCCCGGCGTCGTGCAACCCGATGGCTCGCTGGATCGTCGCGAGCTCGCCCGCCTGGCCTTCGATCCCGCCCACCCCCGCGTGGAAGAGCTCAACGCCATCGTGCACCCGGCCGTGATTGGAGAGCAGGCACGCCAGATCGAAGGGCTGCAGCGCACCAATCCGAACGCCCTCGTCGTGGTCGAGTCGGCGCTAATCTTTTCCGCCAGAGACGGCGCAACCCCCTGGCGGGATCGCTTCGATGCGATTGTGCTGGTGACCGCTCCCGAGGCCGTGAAGATTGCCCGCTTCGTCCGGCGCTCCTCCGCAGGCCGCGACCTCACGCCAGCGGAACGCGCCATGCTTGAAGCCGACGCCCGCGCCCGCCTCGCGAAACAGGCCATCACTCCCGAACAGAGAGCACATTGCCTCGTCCTCGAGAACAGCGGCGCTCTCCCCTCACTGGAGGCGAGAGTCAATGAGCTCTGGCTGACGCTACAATCTCTGGGAAATCAGAAGCTGTAGAGGAACGAGGTCTTCAGGCTTTGAGGCACGAGAGTTCCTCCTCGCTCCTGATCCCCTGCAAACCTCGCGCCTCTACAGCTCATCTTGCTCGTACCACGGAGGAACCTTGCGAGATTTTCGTTCCCTTGATGTCTGGCGTAAATCCCATGCCTTGACACTGCAGATCCATCGTTTGACCGAAGCCTTCCCGAAGGCCGAATCGGCCGGTCTTGGCGGAACGATGCGTCGCTGGTCGGCGAACATGACCATGAAGATTGCAGAAGCCTGTGGCCGGGACACACCCTTCGACTATGTCGCGTCCCTTCGCCAATCGCGTGGATTTGCAACGGAGCTCGAATACCAGCTCCTCCTCGCCCGAGACCTCACCTTCCTCGTCGAAGGATCTTACGACCCCATCCAAAATGACCTCGTGGAAGTGCGCAAGATGCTTACCGGGCTCATTCGCTCGCAGGCAGTTTGATATCCTCAACCTTGATTGGAGACACAATGACGACTGGTGTTTTGCAGCAGCTGGACTACAAGGTCGCGGACATCTCGCTCGCGGAGTGGGGCCGCAAGGAACTGACGATTGCCGAGGCGGAGATGCCCGGCCTCATGGCGATTCGCGCCAAGTACGCCCCGCTGCAGCCTCTCAAGGGCGTTCGCATCACGGGCTCGCTGCACATGACGATCCAGACCGGTGTGCTCATCGAGACGCTCGTCGCCCTCGGCGCCACCGTGCGCTGGGCCTCCTGCAACATCTTCTCCACCCAGGATCACGCCGCCGCAGCCATCGCTGCCTCTGGCGTTCCCGTCTTCGCCTGGAAGGGCGAGACCCTGGAAGAGTACTGGTGGTGCACAGACCAGGCGCTCCGTCACGAAGGTGGCCTCGGGCCGCAGCTCGTCGTTGATGATGGCGGCGACGTCACCCTGCTCATCCACAAGGGCTACGAGCTCGAAGCCGGGCAGCGTGAGTGGGTCGACTCTGAAGCGCACTCCGGCGAAGAGGCCATCATCAAGGCCCTCCTCAAGAAGGTGCATGCGGAAGATCCGCAGCGCTGGCACAACGTCGCCAAGGAGTGGCGTGGCGTCTCCGAAGAGACCACCACCGGCGTTCACCGCCTCTACAAGATGATGGAGCAGGGTCTGCTGCTGGTGCCCGCCATCAACGTCAACGACTCCGTCACCAAGTCGAAGTTCGACAACCTCTACGGCTGCCGTGAGTCCCTCGTCGATGGCATCAAGCGCGCCACCGACGTCATGATCGCTGGCAAGGTCGCCGTCGTCTGCGGCTATGGCGACGTAGGCAAGGGCTCGGCGAAGTCTCTGCGTGGCCTCGGCGCCCGCGTCATCGTCACGGAGATCGATCCCATCAACGCCCTCCAGGCCGCGATGGAAGGCTACGAAGTCACCACGATCGAGGACACCCTCGGCATCGGCGACATCTACGTCACGACCACCGGCAACGTCGACATCATCACGCTCGAGCACATGCGTCTGATGAAGGACCAGGCCATCGTCTGCAACATCGGCCACTTCGACAACGAGATCCAGATGGCCGAGCTCGAAGCCTCTGACGCCGTCCGCCTCAACATCAAGCCACAGGTCGATCAGTACACCTTCCCGAATGGACCGTCGATCTTCATCCTCGCCGAGGGACGTCTCGTGAACCTCGGCTGCGCCACCGGCCATCCGAGCTTTGTGATGTCCAACAGCTTCTCCAACCAGACGCTCGCGCAGCTCGATCTCTGGGCCAACAAGGACACCTACAAGGTCGGCGTCTACACGCTCTCCAAGAAGCTCGATGAAGAGGTCGCTCGCCTCCACCTCGAGAAGATCGGCGTGAAGCTCACGACGCTCTCGAAGAAGCAGGCTGACTATCTCGGCGTCTCGGTCGAAGGCCCCTACAAGCCCGACCACTATCGCTACTAAGTGAGTAGAGGTCAGTGAGTAGAGAGTAGATCTCAGGAAACTGGAAAGGCCGCCAAGCAATTGGCGGCCTTTCTCGTCCACTACTCACTACTCACTGCCTTACCGCGGCGGCACTCCCGGATCGGTCGCCGCATTGTGCTTATCGCGATAGATTCTTGCCGACTCCACATTCTGCTGGCGTGCCAGCGTGTGACGATCCTGCGCCGTCAGGTGGCCATTGTCCTGGGCACGCATGCCGCGCTCTTCGCGGTTGATGCCACGCTCCTGACGCTCCAGGTGAGCCGTCTCATGCGGTGTCAGCTGGCCGCTGCGATCGCCCTGCGCGATGCGGGACTGCTGATACCCCTTGCGTGCTGCAATGTGGTGTCGCTCGCCATAGGTGGTCTGCGCGAAAACGCTGGTCGCAGGGAACGCGACGAGCGATGCTGCAAGGAAGATCGTCTTGATGTTCATGGCCGGTGTCCTCTCTCAATCTCGCGCACTGGTTGGGTTCATGCTGCCAGCGCGTACGGATAGAAGGACACACTCTCAACGCTGCGAGTTGCGCCTTAGGACGGGACTATATTTTCGAGGTTTCAAGCAACATTTCGGCGTCGACCGTGTCCGCGCGCAACGCCCAAGAGCACTTCGATCCCATCGAATCGAACCTGTCTATTCGCTATTCGCTTGCAGCTATTCGCTATGAACCGGGCGAGTCGTAGTCCACAGCCACATACGCCGACACGCCGGGGCTGCTCGTTCCATTCGGGGCATCCATCACCACCACCGTCCGCACCGAACCGCCGTTGTAGCCCAGCTCCGGTCCCGTCAGGTAGGTCGTCGTCGTGGACGTCGGCACGGTACCCGTCGGTACCACCACGATGGAGTACGTTCCCGAAGGCAGGTTCACGTAGCCCGAGTTCGTGCCAAAGGTCATCGCGGTGTAGTTCGAGATCAACGCCGTGCTGGCCAGCTTGCCCGTCGACGACACCAGGTACACATCCACGCCGCTCACCTTGGTCGCTTCGTCGATCACGCGTACCGAGATGTTGCCGCTGGGCGCTGCCGTCGTCTGGTCCGTCAGGATCGTCTCCTGCAGCGTTGCCAGGCTGCCGCCGAGAATCACCGTGTACTGCTTGCCTGCTCCCATGCCCTGGCTCGCCGTCGCCAGCGCCGTCTTGCTGCCCGCGGTATCTGCCGTCACGGTGTAGGCCGCAGGATTCACCGGAACGTACGATGTGCCCTGGTCAAACCCCACGTTGTAGGCCAGCGCCGCCGAATTGGCGTAGAAGTCGATGCCCGGTGCGTTCTGCGAGGCCTGGATGAACCGCACCTGCGCATAGTTGCCGAAACCAACGTCCACGACCTGGCAACCGGACAGCGTCAGCATGACAGCCAGCCCCGCGCCGAGGCGCAGGAGTTGCTGCGGAGAGGCAAGTTGGCGGGTACTCTGGCGGCGCATAAGGGTCACTGGCCCCGGTTCGTGCATTGGACGGGCTGGCTCCAATGTAACGCTACCCGACCCTGTGTGGAGGGCAAAATGGCACTCGCGGGGGAGTGCCGAGGCAATCACCCCCGCCCCCGGCGCGTCACGGTGACCCTTCGCGCCCCCGCGCGGCAAAAAATCAGCCCTGCAAGGAGCCTTCATTGAAGGCATCAACTTGCAGGGCTAGCTCTTGTTTGCTGCTGGTTTCACACTACTGCAGCGATCCCCTATCGAAAGGCCAGCAAATCCCTGAAACCCTGTATCTTTCGATGGAAAAGTGCCATACCGACGCAAACACAGGCATGGCGGCCGCCTCATCGCTGCGACGCTGGACCAGCGCCCTGGGTAGCCGTCGCCCGGTGCGCCACGATGCGGTCCCGGATCCGCTCGTAGGCCGCCGTCGGCAGAATTCCCCGGCGCACCAGCGAGTTCTTCGCGTGATACGGCCTTCCGGCGATGATCCGGCGGGCATACTCGGCGCCCATTCCCGGCAGAGCTTTCAGCTGCTCAAACGTTGCCGTATTCAGGTCGAGCAGGCCGCCCGGGGCCACATGCCCGCCCGCCGGGCTCCTAGCCGCAGGCGGGGGAAGGTAGTATCCGGGAGGTCGCATCTCCTGCGTCCCGCCGCGCCCTGCAAATCCCACGAACAGCAGCGCCACAGCCGCCAGCCGCCATCGCGACCTCGACGTTCCCGTTCCTCGGGCGTTCCTTCGCGGCATAGCGTGGGGCTCCGTTGCAAGTGTGCCGATTTCAGGCCAGCATACTCCGCCGCCTCCCCCGCTCGAGCTATCCAGCGCAAGCTCGCGCTGCGCTACACTCCGCCTGAGCCGCCTGCGGCCTCTCTTCAGGGGCATGCATGCTTGCGGTAAAGACAGGGGCAAAAGATTTGCGCCAAACGATCGTGAAGGAGCGTACGTGACCCAGCACAAACGAGACCGGCCAGCAGGGGCGCGCGTGAAGCTCATCATGGCGGCCCTGACCTCTGCCATCCTGCTCCTCGCGGCCTCGCCCGCCCCTGCCCAGCAGTCCGGCCCCAATCAGGTCCTCTTTGGCGGCAAGCTCATCGATGGCATCGGCTCCGACATCCAGCGCGTCACGCCCCTCGCCGCTGGCAGGCTCGCCGTAAGCCACCCTTCGCCCATCTTCCCACCGACAGCCAAACTCACCTCCGGCGCGCTCGTCAAGGTGCTCATCGAGGTCGACGAGAAGGGAACTGTCTCCAACATCCTCGGCGTCGACGGGCCCGCTGACCTCACCTCCAACGCCTCCTCCGCCGTCCAGACCTGGACCTTCCGCCCCTATATCCATGCCGGCAAAGCGACACCGATCGTCACGACGATTCCGCTGCTCTTCCAGCCTGCCCAGGGCAGCTCGCCGGCGCAGGTGCTCTACGTCCCCTCGACGATCCGCATCTCCGGCGGCGTCCTCGCCGGGCTGAACGAGCATAAGGTCATCCCGCAACGCATCACCGGAGCCGTCTCCGGCACTGTGGTGCTGCAGGTCCTGGTCGATCCCCACGGCTACGTCGCCGCCGCCACCGCAACCTCCGGCCCGCTCGCGCTCCACGCCGCCTGCGAGGACGCCGTGATGCAGTGGCGCTACCAGCCCTACCTGCTCAACGGCGAACCCACCTGGGTCGAATCCACCGTGGTCATCCGCTACAACGTCGGCACGCCTCAGTAAGATCCAGCACGACCTGCAGGGCGCTGCTTCAGTCGGGCCACATCGTTCGATCAAGAGGGGCTTCAGCCCCTGAGGTACGCTGGAGCACACAACCCGGAGACCCCATGCGCACGTTGAGCCGTCTCGCCGCATCCCTTCTGCTCGCCCCCTGTGTGGCCCTCTGCTCTAAGGCGCAGACCTCGCCCGCCCAGACCGGAACCCTTGGGCCGCATCTGGCATCTGGCCCCATGGCAGGAATGCTTCTTACGAAGGTCAACCCGATCTATCCCGAAGAAGCGCGTGCCAAACACATAACTGGAACGGTGAAACTCCGCGTCTCGGTCGGCGAGGACGGCAAGGTGAAAGACGAGAAGCCTGTCTCAGGACCTCCGATTTTGATTCCTGCCTCCGAGGAGGCGGTGCGCCAATGGCGATATGTCCCTTACCGCTTCGGCAGCGAGCCGGTTGCGATGGACATCACCGTAACGATGAACTTCCGCATAAACGGCGATGAGCGACTGCCCGCACCTTCGCAGCCAGACCAGCCGACCCTGCTTCATGTCCCCAGTGGCGCGATGGCCGGGCGGATCGTGACGAAGGTGCAACCGGTCTTCCCGGAGACGGCTCGAAGGAAGCATATCAACGGCACCGTCGTCTTCCACGTCATCATCGGCAAGGACGGCCACGTGAAGGAGGTCACGCCGCTCTCCGGCCCCTCGCTCCTCATACCCAGCTACACCGAAGCCATCCGCCATTGGACCTACTCGCCCATTCAGGTCAACGGCCAGCCCGTTGAGGCGGAGACGCTCGTGACGATCAGCGTCGCGATGAATGGCGGCCCTGCGCCCGCGCCCCCCGGAGTTGATTGTGTTCTTCATAGCGTTCCCGCGTCATTCGTCACACCGAATGTTCCGCAAGACCTTCCTATATCGGGGACGATCGTGCTTCGGAACTCCCTCTCAAGGGTGGAACCCTCCTACCCGCAAGAGAGTCTGCCTCTCGCAGCTCAGTCCGTAGCGGTGCGCCTAGAGATATCCGCGAACGGTCACGTCGAGGGGGCCTGCGTGATTTGGGGGCCACAGGCGCTGAGGGATGCGGTCCTGGCGGCGGTTCGGCAATGGCGGTTCCGCCCTTATCTATTGAACGGAGAGCCGACTCGGGTAGAGACGGGCTTCGCACTCAGCTACCCGGGAGGCCCCGCCCACCTGGTGGTGCAGAATGCGACCCCGAGGGACTGGCCGATCGTCGCCCCCGAGGTAATGGAATCGAGGCTCGTTCACCGCACGGACCCAATACTTCCAGAGAGGCTCCGCTGCACGACAGAGCCCGCTTCCATGACGGGCACGGTGGTACTGCAGGTCGCCATTGATGCGAAGGGAAGGGTAAAAACTGCCAAGCCGCTGTCTGGGCCTGATGTTTTTCGAACCCCAGCACGACAAGCGGTGAGTCAGTGGACCTACAGACCTTACGAGGACCGAGGTTACCCGATAACCGTTACAACGCAGGTCGCGCTGCCGTTTCGCGCCTGCATTACCGGCCCCTAAAATCCTGGTTCTAGAGCAGCATCGTCTCCGGCAGCCGCCCCATCCCCTGCTCGATCCGCAGCACCCGCCCGTCGCGAATATGCAGAATCCGGTCCGCGATCTGCGCGGCTTCGGGGTTGTGCGTGATCATCAGCACGGTCTGGTTCAGCTCGCGGCTGGACTCCCGCAACATCGAGAGCACCGCATCGGAGTTCCGGGTATCGAGATTGCCCGTCGGCTCGTCGGCCAGCACGATCGCCGGCCGCGTGATCAGCGCACGTGCAATCGCAACACGCTGCTGCTCGCCGCCGGAAAGCTCGTTGGGTCGGTGCTGCAGGCGCCCGTCGATGCCCAGCATCTCCGAGAGCTTGCTCAGCAGCGCCTCGTCGAACGGGCGGCCGGTCTCGGCGATGTCATGCGCCAGCTCGATGTTGGCCCGCGCCGAGATCGTCGGCAGCAGGTTGAACCGCTGGAAGACGAACCCGATGTGTGCCCGGCGCAGCTTCGTTCGCTCGCCGTCCGACAGCCGCGAGAAGTCCTGCCCCTTGATGAGCAGCGATCCCGAGGTCGGCGACGTAAGCCCGCCCAGGATGTAGAACAGCGTCGACTTGCCCGACCCCGAAGGTCCGACGATCGACACAAACTCGCCCGCCTCCACATCGAAGGTCACATCGCGAAGAGCCGGAACTTCCAGCTTGCCCGAACGGTAGGTCTTTCCAAGGTGCTGCGCAGAGATAATCGGCACGAGGCCTAGTGTATCGCGGGCGGCTGCTCGCCTCCCAAACGCGGTCGTCCTGCTTCCCGTCGATCTTCCCATCGACGACGGCACTGCCTCGAGTCCCGGTGTCCCATATCTCCAAATCCGGAAGAGATGTGGGTTTGCAGGATGTCAGAGGACGATGCGAAGCCTCTTCAGCTCCGGCCGAATAGGACAACGTAACGCCACGCGAAACCTTCATCGTTTACCCTGTACCCACTTCCATGGCCTCCGAATCTCTCCGCATGCTGATGCCGGGCCTCGCCCTTGTCCTTTCCCTCGCCTTCAACCCCGTTCCCGCCCGCGCCCAAGGCCAGTCCCCCGGTGTTCCCGACGCCCCGCTCCCTGCGGCTCCCTCCGCTCCGACGCCTGCCAAACCCAGCTTCGCCCTGCCCAAGCCCAGCTACGTGCCGCCCGGCCAGGACATACCCGTTCCGGCAAAGTCAACTGCTGCAGAGTTCTGCCACGCTCCTGCCGTTGGAGAGTTCGCAGGCTTCAATCAGCCGGTACTGGTGAACCTTCGCGGCGCGCTGGACAGCTATTTCCAGGATGTCAACAACCGGATTCACGGCCAATGGGTGCACAACATGTCCATCGGCCAGCGCAACGCCTGGGCCACGGCCAAGATCGCGACAGTGCGCTATGGCGTCCGGCCGGACGGCAGTCTCATCGGACCGGAGCTCACCGTGTCCTCGGGCCACGCCAATGATGATGAGCACGCGCTGGAGGCCGTCCGCTCGCTTCACTCGTTTCCGCCTCTGCCGGCCGGCATCGATCACCCGGTCTTCGTCTGCCTGCGACTCGGCTACAACACCGGCGAACCCCAGCCCGAGCTGCCAAACTCGATGTTCAAAGACACACAAAAGAAGCCGTAGCCAGCATCGTTGGTTCCCGGCGCATAAGCTGTTCCCATCGTTGCTTCGGAGGTCTTCGCAATGGGCTTTGCAATGTCCTGGCTTGCAGTCAAAGGTGTCGCTCCCGATCTCGTCCTCGAGACACTGAAACTGGCCCGTAACGGCGAGATCGACGACTTTCCGGCCGAATCGGCGGTCTCGGGTAAGCTCCTCTCGACGGGATGGTTCGTCCTCGCCGTGAACCGCGGCGATCACAAACTCGTCCGCCCCGGGACTCTGCAACAACTCTCAGCCCTGGGTGAGGTGGTCGCCTGCAACATCGAAGAGCACGTCATGATGAGTACCGCTGAGGCATGGCGCAACGGCGTCCAGGTCTGGTCTGTCATCCACGATGCGCAACGGGGAATCGCAAATCTGGAGACAGTGGGCGACCTTCCAGACAACTTCCACACGATCAAGCAGGAGTGCGCAGCCGAACTCGAGAGAGCCGGAGGAGAGAAGTCCGATACGGATTTCCTCTTCGACATTCCGGTCAGGCTGGCGCAGGAACTCACCGGCTTCCGGTACGACGCTGCTGGCGACGACAATACAAATTTCGAAGTCCTTGTGCACGTTCGGGAGATACCCTCGGTCGCAGCGCAGACGCTCGCTAGCCCGAGACCCTGGTGGAAGTTCTGGTGAACGGTATGCCCCATATCTCGAAGAGATGTGAGTTTCCAGAATCCCCGATGGTCGGACCATAGTTCCGTGCCACGTGCTTTTTCAGCCACAAAGGGTGCCTTCACATACCGGTCATGGTGCCGTCGACGTTCCAGATCGTCTCCAGCTCGAACTCGCCTTCGAACTGCGATCGGACCGCCGTGGCGTGGATGCTGAAGATGTTGAACTCCGGCGCCAGGCAGAGTTCCATGCGGACACTCCCCCGAAAGTTGAGCGGGAGTCTGAACAGGCCCGACGCATTCGGAACCAGAGAATCCTTCTCGCCATCGAGCCACAGATCGCCATCGGAGGCGTTCTGATCCAGCTCGACCACCCGGCCCTCGATCCGCATTCCCTCAAACTGAAACCTGACATTCTGCCAACCGCTTTCGTAGGGAGGATCGAGCAGCCTGCGCTCAGACCGGTAAACGGAGGCGTGAAACACGGCATAGCCGTGCCCATCTTCACCACACACCAGCTCCTTTAGCCAGGAGTCATGAAACTCAAAGGCGTAATCCATCTCTGCGGCCCTCCCTGTGTCCCCGAAGTATAATGACTCATGGGCGTGGCCCTCCCCTCGCGGAGTGGAAGCACGCACTTCCCCCCTTGCACCACCCTTTTCGGAGACAACCATCCCGTGAGTCAGTCCGCGCAGAAAAGCCGCCGTCCGTCCGCCGTCATTCTAGGAGCCCAATGGGGCGATGAGGGCAAGGGCAAGATCGTCGATGTCCTCAGCGAAAAATTCGACATCGTTGCACGTTATGCCGGCGGCCACAACGCGGGCCACACCGTCATCATCCACGGCAAGAAGTTCGTCCTGCAGCTCATCCCGTGCGGCGTTCTGCGCCCCGGCTGCAAAGGCGTCATCGGCAACGGCGTTGTGTTTGACCCCGCCGCCTTTCTCAACGAGGTCAAGAAGCTCAAGGACGCCGGCCTGCCCGTCGATGGCCAGCTCTTCGTCAGCTCCCGCGCCCAGGTCATCCTGCCGTACCACCGCATGATCGAGCTCGCCGCCGAGACGGCTCCCGGCCGCCAGCCCATCGGGACCACCCGCCGCGGCATCGGCCCGGCGTATGAAGACAAGGTCCACCGCAACGGCCTCCGCGTCATCGATCTGCTGAACACGTCGCTCCTGCGCACGCACATCAACAATGCCTGCCACGAGAAGAACACCATCGCGCACGCCCTCTTCGGCACGGAGCCGCTCGACCCGCGCCAGATGTACGAGGATTACGCGCGCATGGCCGAGCAGGTGGCCCCCTTCGTCACCGACACCGCCTACCTGCTCAATGACGCGATGGACCAGGGCCAGAACGTGATGTTCGAGGGCGCCCAGGGCGCTCTGCTCGACATCGATCACGGCACCTACCCCTTCGTCACCAGCTCGTCCTCCACGGCTGGCGGCGCGGTCACCGGCACCGGCGTCGGCCCCACGAAGATCGGCACCGTCATCGGCGTCACCAAGGCCTACGTCACCCGCGTCGGCGAAGGTCCGTTCCCCACCGAGGATTCCGGTGTCATGGGCGAGCTGCTCGCCCGCCGCGGCAACGAGTTCGGCGCCGTTACCGGCCGTCCCCGCCGCTGCGGCTGGCTCGATATCCCGCTCCTCCGCTACTCCAACATGATCAACTCCACCGAGTGGCTCGTGGTCACCAAGATGGACGTCATGGACGAGTGCCCCGAGATCCCGGTCTGCGTCGGCTACAAGATCGACGGCAAGCAGACCGACCAGGTTCCCGCCGACATGGTCGGCTTCCGCAAGATCGAGCCCATCTACACCACCCTCCCCGGCTGGATGGAATCGACCGAAGGCATCACCGACTACGACCAGCTGCCCCAGAAGGCCAGGGAGTACATGGCCTTCATCGAGAAGGAGTCCGGAGCGAAGATCGGCATGATCTCCACCGGCCCCGATCGTGTGCAGACCATCAACCTGCCGGAGTTCGAGCAGCTGCTCGGGTAAGTCAAGCCACTCAAACCGGGTGCCCCGGGTCCCTTAAGGGACCCGGGTTTTTTTTTGGGCACTCCGCATCTCGCAATAGAACGCGTTCACCGTAGATTCACAGCCACATCTGGAAACCGTTCGCCTCGGGCATCCCGACTCTCGTATCTTGAAACCTATGATTTCATTCACCGTTCGCATGAAGTTCCGGCAGGACGACGTTGCCGAGATCGCAGAGATCCTTCGCCAGCTCACCGCTGCCTCGCGCCTCGAGCCCGGCTGCGTCAGTTACGTCCCGCACTTCGTCGAGTCCGAGCCGGACACCGTCGTCATCTACGAGCAGTACAAGGACGAGGCCGCCGTGGAGGCCCACCGTGGCACCCCACACTTCGCCAGGTACGCCGTCGGCGGGCTTTACCAGAAGATGCTCGAGCGCCACGTCGAAACCTTGATCGCCGTCGCTTAAGCGGCACCTGGGCCGGGAAGCCAGAATGGAACTCTCAGCGTCTACCCTGTGGGGGGCCTGTGCGGCCCATCACTGGCACGTCGACCGTCCGCGCGCAGGATGCGTGAAGGGACGAATTCGGCGCTCCATGTATCAGGATCGGACGCCAACAAGGGTTCCTGCATCAAAACAGGTAGTGAAGCAGGGACTTTACCAAAAGATGTTTTGACGCTGCTTCGAAGATCGGTCTAGTATCCAGTACGCATTTGGCCCGCAAACCAGTCGGTCTCGGGGTTTCGCGGACAGATCGCGAGTCGCTTATGTATCGCGTGTCTCCACTTCGTCGGGTCTCTGCTCTCCTGCTGGCCGGTCTTCTGGTCACGCAACCTCTTTTGGCGCAAAAGCACGGGAAACGCCTCGCTCGCGAAGAGGTCTCCACCCTGGACGAACAGTGGCGCTCGGCGATCCTCGCTGACGACATCGCTGCCATGGACAAGCTGCTCTCCGACGACTACCTGGGCATCACCGGTACCGGGCAGGCCGTCACCAAGCTGCAGCAGCTTGACCGCATGCGCAGCCGCTCCATCGCTCTCACCCGCTTCGATGTCTCCGATGTGAAGGTCAAGCTGGTCGGCGCCGTCGCCATCGTCACCTCCATCGCAAATATCGACGGCATGATGGACGCCAAGCCCACGCATGGCAGCTTCCGCTCCACGCGCGTCTACCAGAAGCTCGCCAACGGTGCCTGGAAGCTCACCAACTTCGAGGCGACCCGGGTCCACAATCCGCGTGGCCAGGCCGCTATCGAGGCCGCCTCCCAGGTTCGGTAGCAACCTTGCTGGAAGCTAACGGCTAGCATCTTCCGTTTACTTCTGGCACCTCGGGCAATACACCGTCGTCCGCCCGCCCACAACGATCTTCTTCAGCGTCGCGCCGCAGTCGTGGCAGGCCTCGCCTCCCCGGCTGTAGACCTTGTGCTGCAGCTGAAAGAATCCCCGCACCCCATCCGCATCCACGTAATCCGAGACCGACGACCCGCCCAACTGAATCGCATGCGCCAGCACCTGCTGCACCGCGGAATGCAGTCGCAGCAGCTCCGCGCGAGTCAGTTTGCCTGTCTGTCGTGTCGGCCGGATGCCCGCGCGAAACAGGCTCTCGTCCGCGTAGATATTGCCCACTCCATGCAGGATCGACTGGTTCAGCAGCGCGGCCTTGATCGCGAGCTTACGCCCCTTGAACAGCGTCGCAAACTCCTCGGCGGACACGGTCGTCGGCTCCACGCCCGGCCCGGTATAGCCCTCCGCGCCGGTCTCGACCGACAGCCGCCCAAACCGCCGCGCATCGACGAACCGCACCTCGCGGCCGTCCGCCAGCGACAGCACCGCATGTGTATGTGGCGGCAGCGCCACCTCCGCTGACGACACCAGCAGCCGCCCCGTCATTCCCAGGTGAACGAGGAACTGTCCCGCAGCCTTGCCGCGTCGGGTCAGGTCCATCACGATCGACTTGCCCACGCGCCTGATGTGCGCCAGCGTCGCCCCAGTCAGCGTCTCGACGATCTCGCTCTCCGGCGACTTGAATGTCTGCGGCTTGCCGCTGGTCCACACCCGCACCACGCGCTGCCCCGCAACACGCGCATGTACGCCATTGGCGACGGTTTCGACTTCAGGAAGCTCTGGCATGGCCTGTCCTCAGCAGTTGGGTTGCGCCGTGTCGTCGATGCTCACCAGGGATTCTCCCTCGGCATAGACGGTGGAATCCTTCGCTGTCGCCAGCTCCCGTGGATCGTTGGCCCACTCCACGTTGTCGTAGATCAGGTGATGGTTGCCCTCGATGTCCTCGGTCGCGCTCAGCAGCCGCGCGATCACCTCGTGGTCGTCATCGAAGCGCATGAACACTCTTCGATTCTCAAAGCTCCGCATTCGTTCGAAGGAGACAGGCATACCCTCCAGCATATCCACTTGCGTACACTACCCGCATGCCTTCGAACGACGTCATCGCACACGCCTTCCTCGACTACTCCTCCAGCCACCTGCTCGCGCTGCAGAAGGTCATCGGCGCCTGTTGTGACAAGCTCAACGACGAGCAGATGCTGCACCGCGAAGGCGACTTCGACAACTCGGTGACCAATCTGCTGCTGCATCTCGCTGGAAACATGCGCCAGTGGGTCATGCACGGCATCGCCGGCCATCCCGACGTCCGTACCCGCGATGCGGAGTTCTCCCTCGCTCCGAGCGAATCACCCGCCGAAGCCCGCCGCATCTTCGACACCACCATCGTCGAGGCCGCTCAGGTTCTCGCCGCTGTCGATCCCGCCCGCCTGATGATCGTGATCGACCCGCAGCCCAACGGCACCTGGCGCAACCCCACCATCCTGCAGGCCATCTACAAGGTCGTCGGGCACGTCGATCACCACGCCGGGCAGATCATCACCGCGACCAAACGCCTCACCGCATCGGATCTCAACTTGTCGATGCCTCGCGCCCGCTAGGCTCTACCGGTTGCAAGCCGCGGCAGGGAAACGCTCGCCTACGCCAGCGCTGCCCGCGAAGCGACCATTGGCAGGCTGTGCTCGTCCTCGTCCAGGAAGCTGACTTCCATGCGGATGCTGATCAGCCGATGGCAGCCTGCAACCGGTGTGTTTTGGCGCAGCGTGCACAGCGAGGTCAGGTCCCGGTGGCCGGCGCGGGTGAACTCCATTCCGGCGCCCACCACGGCGCTATAGAGCTCCATGATGGAGCGCAGCTGCACCTCGAACCAGAACTCCACCCGGCCGCTCGGCAGCACCTGGCGGTCCAGGATCCAGCCCCCGGTAGTACTCACCGCGTCCAGCAGGGCAGGGAGCACCGTGCGGCGCTCTTCGTAGCTGAAGCAGCGAACATCGACGGACAGGCCACTCGCGGCAGCTGCGGCAGGGCGTTCGTGCGGTTCGGTATGGACCCTCGGAATCATGCGTCAGGTTATCGGCGAGTGTGAAGGCACCGCAAACCCTGTCTCAGGATGGCTCCCAAACGGACGTAACGTGTCCCACGTAGGCAGGTCGCTGTCGCAGATCGGGACAGTTGCCGGCCAATGCCATGATTGCCATACACTTAGCAGCCGCACGAAAGGCGAGGGGCATCCTCGACCGGGGTACACTGAGGCCCATGATCGTAGGCCTCGGCACTGACCTGATTGAGATATCCCGAATTGAACGCAGCCTCGAGCGTTTGGGCGACTCGTTCCTTCACCGGGTCTATACGCCCGGCGAAATCGCCTATTGCCAGGCGAAAAAACGAACCTCTGCGGAGAGCTTCGCCGCCCGCTTCGCCGCCAAGGAAGCTGGAGCCAAGGCCATTGGCACCGGCATCAGCCGCGGCGTCAGCTGGAAGGAGTTCGAGGTCCGCCGGCGTCCCGGTCAGCGGCCGGAGCTTCACCTCACCGGCCGCGCCGCCGAGATCGCCGCCCGCCAGGGCATCCGGCGATTCTCCCTGTCCCTCACCCACTCCCGCGAGCTCTCCATGGCCTTTGTCGTCGCCGAGGACTGAGCCCAAACAACATCCGCATCTCGCTCCAGCGTTGCGGCATCCAAATGTTCCAGTCTGTAGGTTTCGCTTGTAGGGTTTTTGCGCGCAGGTTTCGCCCCATCCGTGGGGTCCGCGCAACGTGCCGCGCTGGTACGATTGTCTCCAGCCAAGCACAAGCCGTGCCGCTCCCGTCGCGACTCGCGTCGAAGGGGGCCGCAAGCGCGCCACCGGACCGCCGCCAACCTCGACGCGAAAGGGAGGGCTATGCCCAGTCAGCAGGAAGTCAAATGGTCGCAGCTCAAGGTCGGCGTGATCGTCATCGTCTCGACGACGCTGCTCTGCATCCTGATCTTCCTGATGACCAGTGCCTCGGGGTTCAGCCTCTTCAGCCACAAGATGCGCGCCTACGTCTACCTGTCGAACTCCGGCGGCCTCAAGGTCGGCGCACCGGTTGGGCTGGAAGGCGTCACCATCGGTGAGGTGAAGAAGGTTCAGATCATCGGTGACCCGGCCCGCAAGCTGACACCCGTCAAGGTCACCATCGAGTTCAACCCCAAGTTTCACGCCGACCTGCACACCGATTCCGTTGCCTCCCTCACCACCATCGGTGTCCTCGGCGATACCGTGCTCGACATCAACAGCAAGAGTGCGACCGGCCCGGAGATCCAGGACGGCGCCGAGTTGCACACCGCCGACGGCGCTGGGATTGCCTCGCTGATGGACGCCGGCCAGAAGACCATCCAGAACCTGAATCAGACGCTGGCCAAGCTCGATGGCGTCGTCTCGGACATCCAGTCAGGCAAGGGCACCATCGGCAAGCTCATCACCGATCCCCAGCTCTACATCGAGACCCGCGACACCATCCATCAGCTCAACGTGCTCTCGACAAACCTGAACAGTGGCAAGGGCACGGTCGGCAAGCTGCTCACCGATCCCCAGGCGTATGACCGCCTCAACGACGCCACGCTCCGCCTCGACAACATTACGAAGAAGATCGACTCCGGCCAGGGTACCGTCGGCAAGCTCCTCAACGACTCCGAGGCTTACGACAACCTGAACTCCACGCTCAAGCACGCGAACTCGCTGCTGGCCGAGGCCGACGCAGGCAAGGGCACGCTGGGCCTGCTCACCAAGGACCCCGCCTTCGCGAAGAAGCTCGATGACACCGTCACCCAGCTCGACACGCTCATGACCGGCGTCAATCAGGGCAAGGGCACGCTGGGCAAGTTCGCCACCGACGACGCGGCCTACACCAACGTCAACAAGCTCCTCACCGCAAGCACGGACCTCGTGACGACCATCCGCAAGGACCCCAGGAAATACCTGACGATTCACCTGAAGATCTTCTAGGCTGTATGCCGCCGCACGAGCCTGTTACCTCATCGCCCTTCAGCTCCAGCGCAGTCTCTGGCAGACTCCTGCTGCACGATCAGCGCCCTCTGATATCCCACCATTTGGCACCGCGCATCGCTCCCGGTATGCTTGGCGAAGCCCACCCAGCCTCAAGGAGCTTTATGCGCGCTCTTCTTCCGCTCGCTCTCTTCGCCGTCTCCGCGCCCCTGTGCCTGGCGCAGTCTCTTGGCGCCCCGTCCGACACCGCGCCGACCGCCGCTCCCGTCAAGCCGCTCGTCTTTGATGCCACCGCCATCGACAAGACCGCCGACCCCTGCACGGACTTCTACCAGTACGCTTGCGGCAACTGGGTCAAGCAGCATCCCATCCCTGCTGACCGCACCACCTGGGGCCGCTTCAACGAACTTGCCGACTACAACAACTACCTGCTCTATGCCGATCTCAAGAAGGCCGCGGACGCTCCAAAGACCCCGCTCCAGAAGAAGTATGGCGACTTCTTCGTTGCCTGCATGAACACCGCAGCCATCGATGCCAGGGGGCTTGAGCCCGTGAAGGGCGAGCTCGCCACCGTCGCATCGCTCAAGAGCAGCAAGGATCTTGCCGCCGTCAACGTGAAGCTCATCCAGCTCTATGGTGGAGGCTCCGAGTTCTTCCGCGTCGGCGTGACGGTAGACCAGGTGGACGCCTCGAAGCAGATCCTCGCCACCGGCCAGGGCGGCCTCTCGCTGCCCGATCGCGACTACTACCTCTCCGACGAACCCCGCATGGCAAAGATCCGCGAGCAGTACCTCACCCACATGACGAAGATGTTCGGTCTCATGGGTGACCCGCAGGATGTTGCAGCCACCGAAGCCGCTTCGGTCCTGCGCATCGAGACCGCGCTCGCCAGGGGCTCCATGAGCCGCGTCGAGATGCGCGATCCCGCCAAGCGTTACCACATCATGACCATCGCCCAGCTCCAGGCGCTGAGCCCGGACTATGACTGGAAGGCTCATCTCGCCGGCGTGGGCATGGCCTCCGCACCCACCATCGACGTCACCTCGCCCGGCTACGTCACCGCGGTCAACGATGTGCTCGCGAAGGAACCACTCGACGCCCTGAAGAGCTACATGCGCTGGCACACCGTGCACAGCGCGGCGCCGTGGCTCTCGCAGCCCTTCGTCGATGCCAACTTCGAGTTCTTCGCGCAGACTCTGAACGGACAGAAGGAGCAGCTCCCTCGCTGGAAGCGCTGCACCACGCTGGTCGATCAGTCCATGGGCGAGGCCGTCGGCCAGGACTGGGTCAGGGAGAATTTCCCACCCTCCGCCAAGGACAACATGGAGAAGCTCGTCAAGGCGCTCGAGGTCTCGCTCGGCAAGGACATCCAGCAGCTCGACTGGATGAGCCCCGCCACCAAGGCCGAGGCCGAGAAGAAGCTCGACGCCATCCGCCACAAGATCGGCTATCCCGCCACCTGGCGCGACTACTCGAAGCTCGAGGTCAAGCGCGCAGACCTCCTCGGCGACGTCGAGCGCACCGGCAGCTTCGAATACAAGCGCGACCTCAGCAAGTACGGCAAGCCCGTCGACGAGACCGAATGGGGCATGACGCCGCCCACCGTCAACGCCTACTACAACCCGCCGATGAACGACATCAACTTCCCCGCAGGCATCCTGCAGCCGCCCTTCTTCGACAACGCCAAGGATGCTGCGGTGAACTTTGGCGGCATCGGCGTCGTCATCGGTCACGAGATGACCCATGGCTTCGACGACCAGGGCTCCAAGTACGACCTCCACGGCAACGTGCGCCAGTGGTGGACGGATGAAGATCTCGCCAAGTTCAAAGCCCGCACCGAATGCATCGCCAGTGAGTACGACGGCTTCAACGTCGCTCCCGGCCAGAACCTCAACGGCCACCTCACCCTGGGCGAGAATACCGCCGACAACGGCGGCATCCGCATCGCCTACCAGGCGCTGCTCAGTGTCATGGCAAAGGACGCGAAGGCCACCGAGTCGATCGATGGCTACACCCCGTCTCAGCGCTTCTTCCTGTCGTTTGGGCAGATCTGGTGCGAGAACCGCACCGAGCAGATCGAGCGCGTCCGGGCCAAGACCGACCCCCACAGCTCCGGAAAGTGGCGCGTCGACGGCACCGTCCAGAACTTCGACGAGTTCGGCAAGGCCTTCGGCTGCAAGGTCGGGCAGCCAATGATGCCTGTATCCGGGGGCTGCCGCGTCTGGTAGCCTGTGTGGTGTGATCTCACAGAGCCCCACGTTGTGCCGCGGTTTCGGCTGCGCCGTGCGTGGGGCTCGCTATCGCTACGGAGTCCGTCTCCGCCAGAATCCGCTCACTGCAGCAAAACGAACCGCTGCCTCGTGCGTCCAAATTGGCAGAAACAGGTTCTAGCTTCTACAATCAGGGGAAGGTTTGTATCTCCTCCCCGAGAGAGTTTTCCTCCCATCCGGCACACGCTGCGATGGGAAGGTGACGAAGGAAACGCATGAAGTTGAGTTTGTTCGGCCGGCTCGCTGTGGCCCTGTTCGCGTCGTTGGTTCTGGGTCTGGGCATGACCGGCTGCGGCGGCGGTACGATCGCCTATCTGTGGGTGCTCGGCCAGCAATACAACCAGGTCGCAGGTTTCAAGGTGGATGACTACACCGGAAATCTGACCGCGGTTACGCATTCGCCCTTCTCCTCGCAGGGCGCGAACCCCGTGTCCATTGCCGTCAAGTCGGGCGGTCGCTTCGTCTTCGTGCTGAACCAGGGCACCGGCGGAAGTGCTTCCGGTCGTGGCGCCTCTTCGGGTGTGGCCGTGTTCAGCGTAGGTGGCGATGGTTCACTCACCTACCAGGCCACCTACCAGAGCCAGGGCTACGTGCCCCAGTGGCTGGCGCTGGACTCCACCGGCAGCTACCTGTACGTCCTGGACAAGTACTCCCCCGGCTATGTCGCTTCGACGAACCTGTACACCGGCGCCAACACCGATGGCCTTGGTGCGATCACCGCGTTCTCGATCGACGGAACCACCGGGCGTCTGAGCCTGGTCACCAACTCGACGGTGCTGCGGAATGGCCTCAATACGCCGTTCTTTGAAGTTGGTGGAAGCCCCTTCATGATGAAGAGCCAGGGAAGCTGCCTGCTCACCGTGAACTCGGCCGACAACTCCATCTCGCCCTACACCTTCGGCACCAACGGTCAGCTGAACTTCACCGGCTCCACCGGCAACTACATCGTCTCCGGTGCGAAGACTATCAGCTCGATCAACGGCAGCGGCTCCTACGTCTACCTGACCGATAGCAGCGCGAACACGATCATCCCGTACTCGCTCGGTACCAGCTGCACGCTGACCCCGGTCACTGGCGGCAGCGTGGCCAACGAGTCCGGCGCGTCCGATCCGGTCTACACGCTGCTCGACTCCACCTCGAAGTACCTGTACGTCCTCAACCACGCACAGGTCACGACCGGCAGCTCCACCCAGGCTTACAGCTACCTCTCGGCGTACACGGTCAACACGACCAACGGCCAGCTCACCCCCATCTCGGATGCCCCCTACACGGTTGGCTCCGGTCCGGTGTGCATGGTCGAGGATCCGACCAACCAGTACATGTACGTCTCGAACTACAACGACGGCACGGTGACGGGTAAGCTTCTCGACCCGACCACGGGCCGCCTTGAGGCGCTCTCGCGCGGTTCGACCTTCGCGGCTACCGGACAGGCCACCTGCCTCGGTCTCAGCGGCTCGGTCGACTAAGCCCCGTATTGGTGGAGGGTGCGGAAACGCACCCTCCCGAATCTGTTTCATCCCGGTCTTCAGGCCGGGTACACCACGGGCCGCCGCGGCGGTCCCAGGCAAGGGAAACACATGATGTTCCACAAGATGGTTCGCCCCACGCTGGCAGCGGCTGCCGCACTGGCCGTCAGCCTCGGATTCACGGCATGCAGCCGTGATTACGTGGCGGCCTACGTCTATGCTCCCTCAAACACCACGGGGTCGATCTCGGCTTACGGCGTCGACTACCAGAGCGGCGTCCTCACCCAGATCAACGGTTCGCCGTTCCCCAGCCAGCTCACCAACCCCGTCACGCTGGTCACGCACCCCAACAACAAGTTCCTCTACCTCATCGGCGGCACCCAGAACGCCGAGGTGGAAGAGTTCGCCATCGGTACCGACGGCAAGCTCTACGGTTCGAACACGTACAACATCACCGGAACCTATCCGACCGCCGCGGCTGTCGATACCACCGGCAAGTTCCTCTACGTGACCTACCAGTACCAGAAGGCCTACACCCCGGTCTCGACCGGCCCCGGCGGCCTCACCATCTTCCCGATCAACTCGGATGGTTCGCTCGGTACCGCCGTCAACATGAACCTCGGTATGTATCCCGCCGCGGTTGCGGTCTCTGCGATCACCTGCGCTCCCAACGCTGCGCTGGGCTCCACGAACCCCGCCTGCACCGGTACCTACGGCTCCGGCCACCAGAACGTCTTCGTCTACGTCGTCGACCAGGGTGACCAGACCGTCGTCGCCTTCACGCAGAACGTTGCCACCGGCGCGCTTACCGTCGCCGGCTCTTCCACCTGCGCGGCGACCACGCCCAGCACCTGCACCGGCTACGCGGCGGGTGTCACGCCGAGCGCCATCGGAGTCGATCCGACCGGCCGCTTCGTCTACGTGACGGACAAGACCTCCAACGAAGTCATCGGCTACTCCTCGGCGCTCACCTCCAACGGTGCGCTGACCCCGCTGACCTCGAGCCCCTACACCACCGGTTCCTACCCCGTGGGTCTCACCATCGACCCCCGCGGCGACTACCTCTACACCGCCAACTACAACGGCGGCTCGGTGTCGGGCTTCTCGATCAACAGCTCCAACGGTTCGCTGGGCACCATCGCCTCGACCTCGGGCTTCACCACCAAGACCGGCCCTACCTGCGTCACCATCGAGCCGGCCCTGGGTATCTACCTCTACACCTCCAACTACCTCGACGGCTCTATCTCCGGTGGCCAGCTCAGCGCCAACACCGGTCAGCTCTCGGGTGTGGTCGACTCCCCGTTCCCGACCTCGACGCAGCCCGTCTGCATCGCTTCGGTAGCCAACGGTTCGCATGCCAGCTCGCTGGTCAATCCGTAAGGGCGAGTGAGTAGACCGTAGTGAGTCAGTAAAGCCGAAAGCCCGCCGCGATCCTGTGGCGGGCTTTCGCATGTGCGGCAGGCCATTCACCCTGCCCATCGCCGTTAGAGCTCCTCTGTTCAGTGTCCGCTCTGCAAGCGCGGCCTCTTGCAGGGGGGCAGGGCGGTGTTTTGTTGGGGCGGGACTTCAGTCCCGCCGTAAAGGTAGCGATTACGATGCGGCTTGAGCCGCTGAGGGAACGCCTGGGTCTTCGCCCGAGTCCCCCCTGGAAAGGAACACCATGACTGGCAGCTTTCAACTAGGCTCCATCACCGTCGGCGGACCGAAGCTCTTCCTCATCGCCGGCCCCTGCGTCATCGAGAGCGAACAGCATGCGCGCAAGATGGCCGATGCCATCCAGCGCATCACCTCCGACCTCGGCATCCCGTACGTCTTCAAGGCCAGCTATGACAAGGCCAACCGTACCTCGATCCGCAGCTTCCGCGGCCCCGGCCTCGACGAAGGCTGCCGCATCCTGCGCCTCATCGCCGAATCCAACGGCCTCCCCGTCCTCACCGATGTCCACACCCCCGAGCAGGTAAAGCAGGCGTCCGACGCCCTTGGTCCCGCTGAAGCGCTGCTCCAGATTCCCGCCTTCCTCTGCCGCCAGACCGACCTGCTCATCGCTGCTGCCGAGACCGGACGCGCCATCAACGTGAAGAAGGGCCAGTTCGTCGCTCCCAGCGACATGCGGCACGCGGTCGAGAAGATCGCGGACACCGCCGCCCTGGCCAACGCCACAGCCCGCGTCTGCCTCACCGAGCGCGGCGCCAGCTTCGGCTACAACAACCTCGTCGTCGACATGCGCTCGCTGCCCATCATGCGAGGCTTCGCTCCGGTCATCTTCGATGGCACCCACTCCGTCCAGACCCCGAGCGCGGCCAACGGAGTCTCCGGCGGCCAGCCCGAGTTCATCCCTGTGCTCGCACGCGCCGCTGTCGCCGCCGGCATCGACGGCATCTTCCTCGAGACGCACGACGACCCCGCCGACGCCAAGTCCGACGGCGCGAACGCCCTGCATCTCAACCATATGAAGTCTGTGCTGGAGTCTCTGCTGGCGATCCACACCGCAGTGGCGCGATAGTGCTAGCGAATAGGGGGCAGTGAGTAGAGAGGAGACCACTACTCACTACTCACTGCCCTTTACTCACTGCCTCTCCCTACTTCTTCCCCACGCGAACCAGCCGGATCTCCGGCATCTGCTGGTCCCAGTTCGGGTCTACCCTCTCAAAGGTCAGGCGGAAGTCCGCGCTCTTGCCCGGCGCGATGGGCGCTGCGTTTACCGGCTCCACATCGATGTAGGGCTCACGCGCGCGAATCAGCATCATCGGTTCCGTCTCGATGTGCGGCGCATTCCCCACCACATTCCCAAAGACCACCTGCACCGTCACGCCCGTCACGGTCGAGCTTCCGTTGTTCGCGATGTGCCCATCGATGTACAGCTGCTTCGCGCCGGAAAAGCTCGTCGACTCGCTCATCGCCAGCCCTGTAACCGGCAGGCTCGCAGCATAGGCCGCCGCGGGCTGCAAGGTCTTCAGATTCGCATCCACGGCCTCGCTGTGCCGCCCCAGCAGCACCAGCGCCGTCACCAGGAACACCACCGCGGCAGCGGCAATCGCCACCGCTGTCGTCGGAAAGCTACGCTGCTCGGTTCTCGGAGTCGCAAACATTGGGGAGGTGCCTGGCTCAAACATCCTGTTCTTGTCGCTTCCGTTCATCGGCCCGTCCTGCTCCTGCACCATCCTACTGACGTTCATCGTCGCGTGGCTGGTGCCTTGCTGCAAAGCGGCCCAGCCGCGCGCGTCCCACGGGAGCATGGCTGCTCTCCGTCGCCGCACGCCGAATATCCAGGCTGCCGTCTGCCTTGAGGATAAACTCGTCTTCCACCACTGCGGGCTCCGCATTTGCAGGCTGCGGAACCACCGCCGCTACAGGGGCGGGAAACCGCTGCGCCGGCCGAGCTGGAGCCGCCGGCTGAACCGCATGCGCTGGCGCCACCATGGACGCCACGCCGCGCGATGCCCGCCCAAAGTCCGCCCGCTTCACCGTCCGCCGGAAGTCCACGCCGCGCATCTCCACCACCACGCACATCTCCTGCAGGCGGCTGAGCACGCGGTTGCCCACGCGATCGCCCAGCGTGCGATCGCTCATCACCCGCTGCGCGTCGGTCATCTGCGCCAGCACATCGCGGTTCGTCTCCGGGGCGTTCGTGTAGTTCGTCGTCACGATCGTCGTCAGCCGGTCCTTATAGCGCGTGTTCAGGATGTGCGCGACCGTATCGAACACCCACTCGCTCGGCTTGGAAGCTCCCAGGTCATCGATCACCAGCACCTCGGCCTCAAACACCGGCTTCAGGATGCTCAGCTCCGTCGCCGAAACGCGCGGGTCATAGCTGTTCTGCACCTGCTTCAGCAGGTCGCGATAATCCACAAACAACCCGCGCACGCCGCGCTCCACGATCAGCCCTCGCAGCACACTCGCCGCCAGATGCGTCTTGCCCAGCCCCGGAGTGCCCACAAACATCAGCCCCGTCCGGTCGGTCGCCACCGGGTAGCCGTCCACAAAGTTCTTCGCGATGTTCAGCGCCATCGCCAGCGACCGGTCCGCGGAAGGGAACTGCGTGTCGTAGTCCTCCAGCGTGCAGTCCATGTAGCGATCCGGCAGGTGCGCGGCTTCAATCCGCCGCTGCGCCCGCCGCTCGATCCGGCAGCGACACTCGGTGGCCGCACGCGACCCATCTGGCCGCTCCACCAGCCGCAACCCAGCTCCACCGCAGATCTCGCACACAGCTTCCATCGCAACCCAACTCCAGCTACCAGTATCGCAGTTTGACGAGTGGGCGATGGGGATGTGGATCGTTGTGGCAAAGCGCGACCTGATGTGCATCCCCGCACGGAATCAAGAGCACCACGCGCTAAGATGTCTAGCAAATCGCTACCCGAGAGGATCTATGAGCGAAGGTCTTTTGTTCGCCGTCGAGACGTCGCTCTCGCGGCTCTCCTACTCTGAGCAGTCGTCAGCCCAGCGTGTGTTTACTTTGCTTTGGGAACTGGAGGCCGAAGTCAATAACGGAGGATTCTGGCAATATTTCTACAATCTCTCGGGAGAGCACGCGCCGGAGGCACCGGACGCATTGCGCGCTATTGGCGCAAACCGTTGTGCGTCCCTCGTGGACCGAGCGCTTACGGCTGTTGCCATACTCCCGGAGGATTACGCGATCGAGGATCGCCGACGGGAGATCGTGAACGGTCTGACGAGCGAGGTTCGAGATTCGCTGAATGAGCTCGATACAGAGTTCTATACCTATCCAGATAATCTCAGCGCCCTCCTGACTGACTTTATCCAGGCTCATCGGTACGAGTTTTCAATTTAGGCAAGCCATATGCTGACGCAAGTAATCTCAGCCACCACCGCCGAGCACTACCGCTGGGGCGGCCCCAACGCCGACCAGGCCGACGGCTGGTTCCTCGTCAAGCAGCCCGGCCTGCACGTCATCGAAGAGCTCCTCCCGCCCGGCGTCACCGAGGCACGCCATCTCCACAAGATCGCCCGCCAGCTCTTCTACGTCCTCGCCGGCGAACTGACCATGGAGGTCGATGGCGATACCTTCACCGTGCCCGCAGGGAAGGGAATCGAGATCGCCCCCGGCCTCGCGCACCAGGCCGCCAACCACGGCCCCGCCGACCTCCGCATCCTCGTCATCAGCCAGCCACCCAGCCACGGCGACCGCTTCCCGGCATAGCAAAGAACCCGCGAACGAGCAGCGCCAACGGCGAAGCCGCACCCTGCGCGATGCGCCGCGGACGGGCGCAGCCCGCTGTTCTCCACGCTACAATCGCCGCAAGCGATGCCATACGACATCACCCTCCGCGGCGTGCGCCACACCTTCGCAAACCTCCGCGAGCTGCTCGCGAAGGCCTCGCCCCTGCGCTCCGGCGACCAGCTCGCCGGCCTCGCCGCAGAAAGCTCGGAAGCCCGTGCCATCGCCCAGCACGCCCTCGCCGACGTTCCCCTCGCCGCCTTCCTCGAAGACCTCCTCATCCCCTACGAGGCCGACGACGTCACCCGCCTCATCGTCGACACCCACGCGACCTCCGCGGCTCAAGCCGCCTTCACCCCCATCGCCGGCCTCACCGTCGGCGAGCTCCGCGACTGGCTGCTCTCGGACGACGCCACCACCGACAGGCTGACCGCGCTCGCCCCCGGCCTCACGCCGGAGATCGTTGCCGCCGTCTCCAAGCTCATGCGTGTGCAGGACCTCATCGCCGTCGCCCGCAAGTGCGAGGTCGTCACCCGCTTCCGTACCACGGTAGGTCTCAAACAAAGACTCTCCACACGCCTGCAGCCGAATCATCCCACCGACGACCCCGCAGGCATAGCCGCCTCCATCCTCGACGGCCTGCTGCTCGGCTCCGGCGACGCCGTCATCGGCATCAACCCCGCCTCCGACAGCCCGCAGTCGGTACTCAAGCTCCTCGCCATGATCGAGCACGTCCGCGAGCGCTTCGCCATCCCCACGCAGAGCTGCGTCCTAGCGCATGTGACGACTCAAATGCGAGCCATAGAACAGGCCGCAGCCGCAGGCACCCAGGCCCAGCTTGACCTCATCTTCCAGTCCATCGCCGGCACTGAGCTCGCCAACAAAGGCTTCGGCATCACGCTCGATCTCCTAGCCGAAGCTGAATCCATGGCCGCATCCCTCCACCGCAACCCCTCGCAGCCAACGCCTAATCCCTATTCCCTAATCCCTAATCCCTGTCTCTTTTACTTCGAGACCGGCCAGGGCAGCGCCCTCTCCGCCGAAGCCCATCACGGTTGCGACCAGCAGACCCTCGAGGCCCGCGCCTACGCGGTCGCCAGCCGCTTCTCGCCCTTCCTCGTCAACACCGTCGTCGGCTTCATCGGGCCGGAGTACCTCTACGACGGCAAGCAGATCCTCCGCGCCGGCCTCGAGGACCACCTCTGCGGCAAGCTCCTCGGCCTGCCGATGGGCTGCGACGTCTGCTACACCAACCACGCCGAGGCCGACCAGGACGACATGGACACTCTGCTCACGCTGCTCGGAGCCGCCGGCGTCAACTACATCATGGGCGTCCCCGGAGCCGACGACGTGATGCTCAACTACCAGTCCACGAGCTTCCACGACGCCCTCTACCTCCGCCGCACCCTCAACCTCCGCCCCGCACCCGAATTCGAAGCCTGGCTCGCGAGCCCGCACTTCGAAGACCTGAAGCGCCTTGGCCCCAATCCCACAGCCCTGCTCCCTCTGGCATCTGGCAACTGGCCAACTGGGACCTGAACCCCAACTCACCCACGAAAACCCACAACTCGCGGCTCAGAACCCGAAACTCGATCACAACCTGTCTCGATGCCCAGCAGCCTCAACCGCCAGCCGCCCACCACCACCGCCCGCATCGCCCTCGGCCGCACGGGCGACGCCGTGCCCGTGGCCGAACACCTCCGCTTCCAGCTCGATCACGCCCTCGCCCGTGACGCCGTCCACGCCACCCTCGACGTGCCCATGCTCGAGCGCGGCCTCCGCGAGCGCGGCATCCCCGCCATCACCGTTCACAGCGCCGCCCGCGACCGCAGCGAGTATCTCCGCCGTCCCGACCTCGGCCGCCGGCTTGCCACCCATCCGGGTGCCCCAAGTCTCGACTCTGAGACGTGGGTTCGCAGCATGCCCGCGGGGTCCCACGAGTCCCCAACCCTCGCCATCATCCTCGCCGACGGCCTCTCCGCCCTCGCCGTCGAGCGCCACGCCCTCCCGCTCCTCGACGCCCTCGCTTCTCGAATCCCTAATCCCTCCCCCCGAATCCCTGTCGTTATCGCCACCAACGCCCGCGTAGCCCTCGGCGACGCCATCGGCGAGGCCCTGGGCGCGCGCATCACGGTCATGCTGATCGGCGAGCGCCCCGGCCTCAGCTCACCCGACTCCCTCGGCGCCTACCTCACCTGGAACCCCCGCCCCGGCCGCGCCGACTCCGAGCGCAACTGCATCTCCAACATCCGGGCTGAGGGCCTCAGCTACGCCGAAGCCGCCGCCCGCATCGCCCACTACCTCCGCGAGGCCCAGCGCCTTCACGCCACCGGCATCGCCCTCAAGGATCCCGACACGCCGCCGCTGCTTGGGCCCGCCTGAGTCCTTCTCATTCCTCCGGCATCTGCTAAACTAGAAAGAGCGCCTGAGGCCGCGATGAGACGCGGTCCAAGCTCCGAGCGCGTCAGGAATCCGATGCATCGCTCCTCTCGTACCGTGACTCCTCCGGGCGACGTCGATGCAAGCGGGCCGTTCTCGGGCGGGTTAGCACGAGGGCTCTGCCCTCAAAAGGAAACATCATGCCGAAGCAGGGAGTTCACCCCCAGTACGACGAAATCACCGTGAAGTGCGCTTGCGGTTCCAACTTCAAGACGCGCTCCACCCACAAGGGCGACATCGTCCTCGAAATCTGCTCCGCCTGCCACCCCTTCTTCACCGGCAAGCAGAAGCTGGTCGACACCGCCGGCCGTATCGAGCGCTTCCGCCGCAAGTTCGCGGACACCGAAGCCAAGAAGGCCGCCGCCACCACCAAGTAAGCAGCTTTCGCAACTCGATTCACACAAAAGGCCTCCGCACCCGCGGAGGCCTTTTACTATGTCCGCATGGCTCCCGCTCGCAAACCGAAGACACCCCAGCCCATGGAAGACGGCCTCACCCTCCGCCAGTCGGTGGCGATGCGGCTGCAGGGCAAGTTTGACGGCGAGGTCAGCTGGAAGTTCGGCCACGCCTCCTTCGAGACCGACCGCAGCAAGGTCTTCTGCTTCATCACGCGCGAAGGTCATCTCGCGCTGAAGCTTCCCCAGCCACGCATCGCGGAGCTCATCGAGGCTGGCATGGCCAAGCCGCTCTGCATGGGCCAGCGCTCCATGCGGGAGTGGGCCGTCGTCCCCGATCCCGAGTCCGCCACCACGCTCAAGCTCCTCCGCGCGGCCCAGCTCTACGTGGAGTCGCTGCCGGTCACTCCGGCAAAACCGCGCGCCGCCAGGAAATTGGCCGCAAAGAAGTTCTCGGCAAAGAAGTCCTCAGCCTCACGCATCGCCCGCTGACAGCCACAAACGGCAAGGCCTCCGCATCCGCGGAGGCCTTGCTGTTTCGATCCACTTCGTTCCTAGTAAGGTCCGTACGGCCCCATGCGATATCCATACGGATAGGGGGCCGCCACTACCACCGGCGGCGGAGGCGGATAGGCATACACCACCGGCGGACGCTGGTACATCGGCCTTGGAGCCTGCTGCACGTAGTTGTTCACCACCACCGGCTGCTGGTACTGCGGCCGCGGAGCGTACTGCACCGGCGGTGCGTAATACTGCTGCGGCTGTGGCGCATACTGAGGCTGCTGCTGGTACGCCTGTTGCACCGGCGCCGGCTCCTGGTACATCGGCCTCCGTTGCAGCTGCGGCGACTGGTAGTCCTGGTACGTCGGCTCATCCGAGGTCACGCGGCTCGCAATCGCCGGGTTGCGCACCGCGTTCTCCTGCGGCGTCGGGATGCCGAAGTCGTCGATCACCTTCAGCGTCAGCTTGTCTTCCGGCTTCAGCACCGGGCGAGGTCCGCGCCGCGGCAGGTTGATCAGGTCGATCGGCCACAGCACCGGGATCAGCCACGTCACCACGTCCTTCACCGCGTGGCCCTTGCCGTCGATCCGGCCCAGGTCATCCACCTTGTAGTTTGCCGCCTGGATCACCCGTGCGTTGATCGGCACAATGGTGTCCGGCTGCACGACCATGCGGTCGAAGTCCAGCTCCATCCAGCCCTTGCCCACGAAATGCCCGGGGTCCTTGAACGCCGCAAAGTGCCCGATGAGGTAGCTCCCATAGGGAAACGACCCGCGACCATAGGCCTCGGTGTGGCCCAGGGTGCAAAGCACGGGGTCGCCCACGTGCTCGGTCTTAGAGGAGATCTTGCTCTCGGCCACCGTGCAGGAAATCACCGAACCGGCAGGAACAAGCTGGTCGGCCCGGGCAGCGGTGGAGGTGACGGTCGCAACCGCCAGAAGTGTGAGGTACAGCGTGCGTTTCATGGACGAGCCCCCGAATCAGAAATGAACTTCTCTACGGCAAAACCCTTTGAAGACGCTCACAACGAACGGGGCGCCCGGTGGGCAGACCCTGACGGCCACCTCACCGCTCTGCCGGACCTTGGCCCGCCGTCGGCCGCCGCGGCGGCACTCCTGCAAGCTCAACCCGGCGACACGCGCGACGCGCCGCGGCGAAGATTCCGCCGTAGAACCAGGGCCCGAAACAACCGGTATTCCTTGAATTGCAGAGAATACTTCCCGGCATCAACCCGGCCAATACGCAAAGTTGCGGCGTCCCATGGATTAAATTCGCCGAAAGAAAGCAAATTTCCCGGAAATGCATCGATCCAGTACACCGCAACCGCTCTCCTCCCCCAACCGGGCCACGCTACCTCCACCGGCGATAAACTGGAAGAGACAGGGATGGCCGCGCGGGCCGTCTCCACCCGCACCCCGACGCCGCACCCCGCGGTCACCCGCCGGCATCTGGTATCTCGCATCTCGTATCTCGCATCTGGAACCCATGGACAAGCGCTGGACATCTGAATTCGCCGCCGAGGCTCGCAGCCTCCCCACCGACGCTCGCGTCCCCGCCGAGTTCCACATCGGCCCCGTGCGCATCGCCCCCGCCACCGTGCTCGCCCCCATGGCCGGCGTCACCGACACCGTCTTCCGCCGCTTCATCAAGAACGCGAGCATGTATGCCACGAACCCGGGTGCGTCAGGTACGTCGTCTAATCCCTGTTCCCTAATCCCTAATCCCTCCTCGGTCGACGCGACAGCGTCGAACGAGTCCTCCGGCTGCGGCCTCATCATGACCGAGTTCACCTCCGCCGACGGCCTCTCCCGCATGCGCGAGTCCAAGCGCAAGCGCTACCTCACCTACTACGAGGACGAGCACCCCATCTCCGCGCAGCTCTTCGGATCCAATCCCGTCACGCTCGCGGAAAGCGCCAAGGTCTGCCAGGACGCCGGCTTCGACATCGTCGATCTCAACCTCGGCTGCCCCGCCAAGCGCGTCGTCGCCTGCAACGGAGGCTCCGGTCTCCTGCGCGACCTCCCCAAGATCAAGGGCATCTTCGAGGCCGTCCGCGCCGCCGTCAACATCCCCTTCACCGTCAAGTTCCGCATGGGCTGGAACGACACCAACATCGTCTGCGTCGAGCTCGCGAAGATGGCGGAAGACTGTGGCCTCAACGCCGTCGCCCTCCACGCCCGCACCCGCGAGCAGGGCTACGCCGGCGAAGCCCGCTGGGAGTGGATCGCCTCCGTCAAGGACGCCGTCAAGATCCCCGTCATCGGCAACGGCGACATCCGCACCCCCGAAGACGCCGTCGCTATGGTCGCCGCCACGCACTGCGATGCCGTCATGATCGGCCGCGCCGCCCCCGGCAACCCCTGGATCTTCCGCCAGATCGCTGAGTACACGGCGTCACAGGCTGCAACCGGCGTCGGCAGCTACACGCGCCCCACCGACGCCGACCGCTACCGCATGATCCGCGACTACTTCGATCGCCTCATGGCCGAGGTCGTCGAGCACCCCAACCCCGACTACGACGAGTCCGGCACCGAAGCCCAGATCGAGGAAGCCAAGCGCCTCCGCCGCCACCACGAGTCCGCCCAGCGCGACGCCATCGGCAAGATGAAGCAGTTCGCCAGCTGGTTCACCCACGGCGTCCCCGGCGGCGCGGCCTTGCGCCGCGGCATCTTCGACTCCAAACGCGGCGCTGAAGTCATCGACAGGATCGAGATCTTCTTCGAAGAACGAGCCCGCCTTGCCGAGACCTCCGGTGTTGAAGAAAACTTCACCCCCGAACCCGATGAAGAGCTCGCTGCCACGCCCGCATCCTGGGGATGACCACACGACAAGGCGCGGCCGCCTGAACAGGCCGCCGCGCCATCGTCTTTCTCAGAGCCGCGCTTCTTACCCGATCCACGCCGAGTTGCGGATCACCGAGCAGAAGTTGCCACGCACGAACTTCGGATCCTTGTCCGCAAGCACGTCCGCCTTCACGTTGCCGAACGTCGTCTCCGGCTTGTGCTGGATGCCGTCATAGAACGCCTGCAGGATGTCTTCCTTGAAACGCGGCGTCCTCGGGAACTTCGCGACGATCGCGTCCCGCACGTCATCGTCAAAGTTCTGGTAATCGATCCCCAGAACATCCATCTCCACGCCGGCCGTCACCAGCGCGACCAGCGGATGCATATGCTGCGGAATGCCGGGCGTCGTGTGCAACGCAATCGCAGTCCAAACGTGGTCGATCTCTGCGGCGTCGATTCCATGCTGTTGCAGGAACGAGCGCGCCGCGTTCGCACCATCGACCTCGAAGCGCTCCGTCGCGCTGCTATATGCGGGCATCAACCCCACGTCATGGAACATCGCTCCGGCATAGAGCAGCTCCCGATCGAACTTGAGCCCACGCCGCTCGCCGGCCAGCGCTGCAAAGTGATAGACCCGGCTGGAATGGTTGAAGAGCAGCTCCGTCTCCGTGTCACGGATGAACTCCGTGATGTGCTGCGTGAGCGTGCTCTGGGGAACTGCGACATCGCGAAAAGATGAGGTGGTTTGCTGAGCGGTCGTTGCCATGTCCGGACCCTCCTGGGGGATCGCTTACAGTCACAACGCTAGGCCTCCGCTCACGCAGCCGCCACGACACGGTTGCTGCAATTTAGGACATCCGGCTTCACCGCTCCGCGACCTTCCGACGAGTGCGTCTATCGCCGAAAGCGGCTCGCATACTCGGCGGCTGTAACTCCCAGCACCCGCGTAAACGCTCGGCGCATCGCCTCCGCCGTGTTGAACCCGCAGGCATCCGCAACCTCCTTCAATCCCTTGTTGGAGTTGTCGATCATCTGTTGCGCGGCTTCCACCCGCATCCGGTCGACAAACTGCCCCGGGTTCATGCCGGTCTCGCGAAGACAGAGCCGCGTGAAGTGGCGTGCGCTCACGCCCAGCCGCTCCGCCAGCGACTCGACCGTCATCGGCTCGCGCAGATGTTCGAGCATCCACACCTGCAGCTCCCGCAGCGGCAGCGAAGCGCTCGCCTGGTGCGAGAGCATGTGGCTGAACTGCGCTTGTCCTCCGGGCCTTACGAGGAACATCACCAGGAAGCGCGCGATCTGCAACGCCACCTGGTGCCCGTGGTCCTCTTCAACCAGAGCCAGCGAAAGGTCAATGCCCGCGGTGATTCCAGCCGACGTATACGTGCAGCCGTCCCGCACGTAGATCGGATCCTGCCGCACCTGCACCTTGGGATACTCCTGCGCCAGGCGGTCGCAGAATCTCCAGTGCGTCACAGCCTCTTTGCCATCGAGGAGACCAGCCTCGGCGAGCACAAACGCCCCGGTGCAGATCGACGCGACGCGCCTGCTGCGTGTAGCCGCTGCAGCGATCCATTGCATCAGTGCCGGATCGTACGTCCCATCCTCGGCACCCGGTCCTCCCGCAAGGATCAACGTATCGATTGGCCCCGTGCAGTCTGCGAGCGCCAGCGCTGGTCCCATGCCAACGCCGCGATTCGTTCGCAACGAGCCCGAACCATCCGCCGACACCAGCTGCACCTCGTACCCCGGCGCGTTGGCAAAGACCTCCAGAGGCCCCGCAACATCGAGTATCTGCACGGGCGGTGGCCCGGTGATGACGACCCGCCTCATGCAGAGATTCTAGCCATGGACGCGCTGGCTCGAAACCCTCCATAGGGCGGGTCGAACCGCATCCTTGGACCGGAACACTGTCTTCCGCGGAAGCCTAGTGAATCGCCGCCGCGATCTCCGCACTCGACCGCACCTTGCCCATCATTGGGAAGATGTTCTCGGTTGAGAACTTGTGCCAAGCCTCGCTGAGCGACGTCATCGCGTCCTCCGCGAACACCAGCTCGTAGCCCAGCTCCTGCGCGGCGCGTGCCGTCGATTCCACACCGATGTTCGTGGCCACGCCCGCCATCACGATCGTGCGAATCCCCTTGCGCCGCAGCTGCTGATCGAGGCTCGTGCCCGTGAAGGCGCTCCAGCTGCGCTTCGCAATGTCAAGGTCGCCAGCCTGCATCCCAGCCTCCGGCACAATCGCCCACGCCGTCGCCGGCAAGGGCTCCGCAGGCGCAGGTACCGCGCGGTCTGCAGGCAGCCGCTGCACCTCGTTGAGCAGCACATGCACATACGCCACAGTCCCACCGGCTCCACGCAACGCCGCTGCCAGCTTTGCCGCATTCGCTGCCACTGCAAGGGGCGCGTAAGGCTTCGTGTCCCGCGCCATAATCGCATTCTGCAGATCGATGATCACCAGCGCCGTCGTCTTTGCTTCAAGCTTCAACTCTTCCACAGTTTCTCCATAGCGATTGCAGAGGAAATGCAACGGCCCCACTCCACGCCGGAAGGGGCCGTCGTCTTCATTGCGTCACTTACTTCGCAGCCGCTTCCAGCTCCGCCATCTCATCCTCGCTCAGTACGACATCCTGCGCCTTGTGGTTCTCCTCAAGATGCGCAATCGAGCTCGTCCCCGGAATCGGCAGAATCACCGGCGAGCGATGCAGCAGCCACGCCAGCGAGAGCTGCGACACCGTCGCATCATGCTTCTTCGCGATCTCGTCGAGCTTGCCACCGGGCGCAGCCAGCTTGCCGCTCGCAACCGGGAACCACGGGATAAACGCGATGCCTTCCTTCGTGCAGTACTCCATCACCGCCTCGCTCTTGCGATTGCTGATGTTGTACTCGTTCTGCACGCTCACAATCTCGGTCACCTTGCGAGCCTGCTCGATCTCCGCAACCGAAACTTCGCTCAACCCGATGAACCGGATCTTGCCCTGCTCCTTCAGCTTCACCGCCGCGCCCAGCGACTCCTCCACCGGCACCTTCGGATCGATGCGATGCAGCTGCCACAGGTCGATCGTCTCCTTCTTCAGGTACCGCAGGCTCATCTCCGCCTGCTGCGTCAGGTACTCGGGCCGTCCCACGGGCAGCCACTTGTTCTTCCCTTGCCGCGTTAGGCCGCCCTTGGTCGCGATGATGGTGCCCTTGCTGTAGGGCGCAAGCGCTTCGCCGATCAGCGGCTCGCTCACGGCCGGGCCATAGCTGTCTGCCGTGTCGATAAAGTCCACACCCAGCTCCACCGCGCGCCGCAGCACAGCCTTCGCGTTTTCAGGGTCAGCCGGTGGCCCCCAGATGCCCTCACCCGTAATGCGCATCGCGCCATAACCCAGCCGGTGAATCTCCAACTCGCCGCCCAGCTTGAATGTCTTCGCTACTGCCGTCGTTGTCGCCATCGGAAAATTTCTCCTTGTACCTCGTTCGATGACAATCGCAGCGGCCACGACGCATCCGATCTCCACCGAATCCCGGAATCAACTTCCGTCACGCAAAAGCTGCCCCGGAAAACACAAAGGCTGCCGGGTTGGCAGCCTTTGCATAGCGAAGTTCAAACAGCCCTACTGCTGTTCTTCTTCCTTCTTCTCTTCAAAGTGGTTGGTGATTGCCTCAACACCCTCGAACCCTGCGATGGCAGCGACGCCCTCGGTGATGATGCCCGCATCCGGGTCCAGCTTCTTCGCGCCTTCAACCGCTGCTGCTGCTCCTGCAAGCTCTTCCAGAAGTCCCATGGTCATGCTCCTCTCGCTCAATCGATTCCGCCCGTATCTTCAGGCAGAAAAATACGCTATCACGCCACCTCGAACCCCGCTGTGAAATGTCGCGCGTCTTTCGATGGAGCCACCTTCAGATCGCCACGCTGCCCTCGAGCTTCAACCCATACGGCATGTCCTTCGCCAACGCCTCCAGCGGAGCCTCGATCACCAGCGCCTCCTCCGTCTGCCGGAACTTCAGCGGCCTCCCACCATCCACAAGCGACACGCTCTCAATCTTCGCACCACCCTTGCGGAAGGTGAACAGCTTCACCTCATGCGTCTCCGGCACCTTCAAGCCAAACGCATAAACCGCTCCCGGCTTATGCGTAAAACGAAAATCCGCGCTGGTCGGATTGCGCTCGGGATACTTGTCCCGCTTGATGCGCGGCATATCCATCGCCGTCGGATACCCACGCCAGTCCTGCGGCGCCTGCTGCGGCACATGCGGTCCTTCGCCCGGCACCACCCACGCATGCGAGTCATAGATGCCCTCGCCGTTGCGCTTCAGCCACTCTCCCATCACGTGCAGCGACGCGCGCTGATCGTCAGGAATCACGCCATCCGCACGCGGCGAAACGTTCAGCATGTAGTTCCCGCCACAGCTCACAATCGCCAGCAGCTGGTTCACCAGCTGGTACCCGTCTGCGACCCGCAGTCCGTCGATGTAGCCCCACGAATTTCCGATCGGCGTGTCGCACTGCCACGCCCCCGGATAGATCCACTGCGGCGCGCCGCCACTGCTCTCCGCCGCATACACATTGCCGAACAGGTACGCCCACTGCTTCGTGCACATGGTCGTCTCGTAGCCCTGTTCCTTCGCTCGGCTGAACAGCCACGCCGCGGCCCGCAGCTTGATTGGGTCATACTCCCGTGGGTTCACACCATTGTCCATGTACAGCATCTCGGGCTGGTACTTGTCGACCAGCTCCTGGATGCGCGCGAGCCAATCTTCCTGGAACGCCGCGCTCGCATGCGGCCCGTTCATGCCTTCATCGATAGGCGGCCCATAGAAGCCGGCCCAGCGTGGATCGAACTGATCGTTCGGCACACCCGGCGCGGGATACATAAAGCAGTGGTGCTCCATCCTGTGCGTCGAGCAGGCAAACGTCAGCCCCTGCCTGCGAATCGCCTTCGCCATCTCGCCGATCACATCGCGCTTTGGCCCCATCCTGCCCGCACACCACGGCGTCAGCGCCGAGTCCCACATCGCGAAGCCATCGTGATGCTCCGCCACCGGACACACATACCGCGCTCCTGCCTCTTTGAACAGCGTCACCCATTCGTCCGCATCAAAGTGCTCGCCCTTGAACATCGGGATGAAGTCCTTGTACCCGAACTTGTCCGGCGAACCGTAGTGCTCCGTATGCCACTTCACATCGGTCGTATACATGTAACGCGGATACCACTCGCTGCCATGAGCCGGCACCGTGTACACACCCCAGTGGATGAAGATCCCCACCTTCGCCGGGTTGAACCACTTTGGCGTCGCATAGTGATCGCGCACACTCTCCCACGTCGGAAGCACCGGCCCCGCAAGATCGGGCCTCGGCTGCGCATACGCATCCGGCGCTCCCGCAGGTGCGCCCGTCTGCGCCAGCAAGGCACGGGACTTCATCATCGACGTAGCACCGACAGCGCCAGCGCCCATCAGCATGGATCTGCGTGAGAGTTTCATCGCAGCAAGCATAGTCGCTACGAGTCCTCCACCGCAAACCGTTAACTGTTGGGATTTTTGCGATTTTGCCGAAGGTCGCAGAGCTCCGGGGGACTGGCATCTGGCGACTCGTATCTCAAGACTCAGAACCCAAAACTCAATCGACATTCTTGCTTTTACGCGCCGAATCAGCCTTCACAGGAGACATGAGGCCAACAATCAGACCTGCTTGCTCCCCCGCCGCCACACCACGCGCACCTGCTGCCGCCATCGCTCATCCAGTGCCAGCAGCTCCCACTCCACCCGCGGCGACAGATACCGCAACACCGTCTCTGTCGCCGGATGAATCCGCAATGCGGGAGCCACCAGGAACAGCCGCGGCTCCATCGGCGATAACTCCACCTCGCGAAAGTACCCATTTCGCTGAAATTCACCCATGCCCGTCGCTGCATCGGGCGCAGTCGCGTGATGATGCCGCACGCGAATCCAGTAGTCGAGCCCCTGCAGCGCAAAGTGCATATCGTCGTCAGCCTTGATCTCGATTACTGCAAGTCGTCCGTCATGGGTCACACCCAGCAGATCAAGCAACCCCTTATCGCCCGCGCCCGCAATCGCCGAAACCTGTGAGTACAGGTGCTGCGGATCCAGCCGCGGAATGATCCCCGCCTTCTGCGCCGCACGCGCACGAAGATTCGGCCACGCGTGACCAGCCTTCACCTCGCGAGCCCCATCTGCATCCGCGCGATTGCCTCGAGTATCAGCTTCGAGATCCGCATGATCATTGGCATTGCGTGCCGTGGCTCGTGATGTCGCACGTGCTTCCGGCCGCGACGCAAGCCCACGCGTCAGCGGCTTCAGGTCCGCACGCAGCACACTCTCCAGCCACTTCTCGGGTGCTGCGCGATACAACGGATCCTGTGACGTAGGGATGCGTCGCTTGCCCGCCGTTGTCCCCAGGTTCATGCGCGAGTGCGCAGCCTCCGTCTTCGCTGCAGAGCCAATGCGCCCACTCAGCTGACCCCGCCGCGCACCAAAGTCGACCGCAGGCATCCCTGCACACCGCCGCGCGAACAGGTCCGCAACCAGCCCGCGCAGATCCTCGTGCGTTGCAGACGTAAGCTCCGTCTCGCTTGCGCCCACACCCACCGTCAGCTTCAACGTATGCGAAAACCCGGTGGCAGCAACCTCGACACGAGCCCGTGCAAACTCCAGACCGTGCAGCAGAAACGCCAGCTCCGTCGAGCTGCGCAGATGCTGCTCCACACGCTCGGCATCGCCTTGCGGCACAAGCTCCATCACCTCCGCCACGGCGCTGGCAAACCGCTCCTGCGCGGCGCGTTCGTCAGGACGATGAATCAGCCGCGTGCGCAAATTCCCCCGGTCCTCGAGGTCGCGCTGCACCAGCTCTTCACTCGCTCGATCGAGCTCCCACAACTCCCACCGCGCGATCTTCGCATTCAGCCAGGCCATCCGGGCTGCGGTCAGCATCGCCGCACCACGCGGCACGATCAGCCTCAAGCCGTCGTACTGCATGCGGCCCGCACCATGTTCGCGACAATGATCCAGCCACAGGATGCCCACCGTCAGCGCGCCATCGATGATCGCCATGCTCTCCAGCTCGCTGACGGCGACCAGCGCCCACGCCTGCGATCCACGCACCAGCGACCCCCGCAGGTACGCCGGCCCAAAGCTGCGCTCGAGGTCCATCGCCGTGCGCAGGCCCTCGGGCTCCCAATCCGGAAAGTACCGCGGCAACATGCGTTCCACGCTTCGCTGATATTCTCGCCGCGCGCGATCCCGCGCCGTAGGGCTGCGCTTCGTCGCACGTGCATCCTGCGCGGCCACCAACTCCATGCGCTTCGTCTGCGCCTGCCCCAGCCGTTGCGTGGTCAGCTTCAACGACTCACCATGCGCTTCCGCAGCAACCACCGTGCGAACGACACTGCGCTCGCCGCTCCACAGGTGCAGCGTGCAACGGCCATGTTCGGTGGAGAGCTTGTACTGCGCCGTGCTCAGGTCGAAGGCAACCTTGCCATCTTCGAGAACTGAGGCGCCAGCCTGCGCCGCAAGGAATGCGATGATCGCTTCCGCGATCTGTTCGGGAGACTGCGACGGCTTCTTGTCCGCGGAAGAAACTCGGGGCGGCGACATGCTGCTTACGCTATCACCGCAATCGTGCAGGAGGGAATCGCCCGCAACCCAAACTCGCACCTTAAACCTTGAAGACCTCGCTCCTCTACAGACTCACCAGTCTGAGAAGAACGAGGTCTCCGTGCAGTCGTTACGTACCGCACCATCGCGGTAGGACGTTACTCCTTGCCTTCGGTCTCTTCGCTCGAAGCCTCGTCCGAGCCCTCGGCCGGGAGCTCCGCATGTTCAAACGGCTTCAGATCGGCATCAATGTCCGCATCCACGTCCGCGTCCACGTTGAAGGAGGCTTCAGGCTCGCTGGCGGTCTCCGCAGCAATCTCTTCGGCGCCTTCCGCAGGCAGCTCGGAGTGCTCTTCCGGCTTCTCATCCGCGTCGATGTCGATGGCTTCCTCTTCGGCCTCAGAGCCTTCGTCCACGCCAGGCTCGGGCTCTTCGCTCTCCGCATCCGGAACACCATCGGCCTGCGCCTCGTGCTCGTCCGCCATCGGCTCGGCATTCTCCGCGGCCTCGCGGATCGCAGCCTTGTCGGCCTCTTCGGCATCTCCCACGACGTCCATCGGAATCTCCTCCTGCGTCGGCTCGAAGTCGGCCAGCTCGCCGGCCATCTTCTCAAACTCTTCGATGCTTGGAAGCTCGTTGATGTCCTTCAGGCCAAAGCGGACGAGGAAGTCCTTGGTCGTCTTGTACAGGATCGGCCGCCCGATCACCTGCTTGCGGCCTGCCGTCGTCACCAGCTTGCGCGCGATAAGAGAGCCGACCACGCCGCCCGAATCCACGCCACGAATCTCGCTGATCTCCGGCGCCGTCACCGGCTGCTTGTACGCGATCACCGCCAGCGTCTCCAGGGCCTGCAGCGAGAGCTTCATCGGCGGCTTCAGAGACTTGATAAACCCGCGCACCGCGTCGTGGTACTCCGGCTTGGTGGAGAAGCGAAACCCTCCAGCAACCTCACGAATCTCAATGCCCCGGTCAGAGTTGGCGTACTCCGCAATCAGCTGGTCCACCAGCGATCGCAGGTAGTTCCGAAGCTCGCGTTCCTTGGCCCGCGCCCAGGCCTTCGCCGAGATCTCGTCCTCTTCCGGGGTAGGCTGGCGCAGCTCCATCAGCGGAGCCACAGCTGCAAGCCGGGCCTCAGCCTCATTCTCGGGCTCAATCTCTTCGGGAGCTGCTTCACCCTCATTGGGCGCCGGAGCGGCCTCTGCGCCACCCTCTGCTTCGACCGCAGGCTCCGTCGCTTCGGCAGGCTCAACGTCCTCTGCCACCAGCTCGTCGACCTCCGCAGCCTCGGCGGCATCTTCCTCCGCATCGGCATCGCCGGCGGGATCGGATTCCGCGATGCTGTCAGCGTCCTCCACCTCCGCCTCAGCGACGGACTCGGTCTCGGGAGAAGCCTCCGCCTCGGGAGAAGCCTCCGTCTCGGGAGAAGCCTCTTGCGCCTCGGCCTCCGGTACCTCGGCGTCCAGAACCTCGGCATTCAGCGCCTCCGCATCGGGCGCATTCGTCGATTCATCATCGGCCTCGTCCGACGGGTCAACGTGAGCCGCAGAGGCAGCAGGGACAGGGGGTGGGGCATCATCCAGCGCCAGCTGCGACTGTCGTGCGGCGATGGCGTCCAGCTCCGCCTGGGCTTCCTCGCTCAGCAGCCCAATCAGCTGGACCAGCGTTACGGGCTCCTCGGAGGCGTAGATGACGGCTTCAATCTTGGATTTCAGGCTCATGCGTGTGCACTAACGAGTGTATCGTCTGGCCCGCGCCAATTTCGCCCGCGAATTCAACATCCCCTGCAAAAGCAACAAGGGCGGCCATCGGCCGCCCTTGACACTGGAACAGGTTGCTGGGGTGGTGCAACTTCGACTAGCCGCCAGCCAGCTTGTTGAAGGCAAAGTACAGACCCGCCGAAAGCAGCGCCGCCGCCGGAAGCGTGAAGACCCACGCCAGCGCAATGTTCCGCACCGTCGACATCTGCAGTCCGCTTCCGTTGGACGCCATCGAACCCGCGATACCCGAGCTCAGCACATGCGTCGTGCTGACCGGTGCGCCGTAGGTGTCCGCCGCCCAGATCGTCAGCATCGCCGTGATCTCGGCCGCCGCACCCTGCGCATACGTCAGGTGCGTCTTGCCGATTTTTTCGCCCACCGTGATCACGATGCGCTTCCAGCCGATCATCGTGCCCAGGCCCAGCGCCAGCGCCACAGCCACCTTCACCCAGGTCGGGATGAACTTGGTCGAGCGGTCCAGGTAGCCGCGATAGTTCGAGAGCACCTTCGCATCGTCAGCGGTCATCTTCGGGCCGTTCTTGGCCAGCAGCCCGGCAGCCGCGCTCGTCAGGTACATCTGGTTGCGGACGTTCGCCTGCATCTCGGGAGGAACCGAAGCCAGCGAGCCATAGCCCTGGGCCTCGTTGCGGATGTCGCCGATCATCTGCTCGAGCGCCAGCACCGTCTGCGGCTCAGCCTTCTTCTCCGCAACGTAGCGCTCCAGCTCGGCCGAAGCATCGCCGATTGTCACGCCGACCGTCTCGTAGTTGTGCAGCACATTCTGCGTCTGCGTGGAGACCGCCGAGAACGTCTGCACGTCCTTCGCACTCACCGTGTGGTTCAGAGCGTAGGCCGTCGGTACCGTGCCGACCAGGATCAGCATGATCAGGCCCATGCCCTTCTGCCCGTCGTTCGAACCGTGGAAGTAGCTCACACCGCCGCACGTACCGATCAGCAGCAGGCGGATGTAGAACGGCGGCGGCTCGGTGCCTTCAGGAGCCTTGTAGAGCCGCGGATCGCGCGCCACCAGCTTGAACAGCATGAACAGCAGCGCGGCCAGCACGAAGCCTACGAGCGGCGAAACCAGCAGCGCCTTGAAGACCTTGGTCACCTGCTCCATATCCACGCCGCTCACCCCCGAGCGGCCGTGAATCAGCTGGTTCGCCACGCCCACGCCGATCACCGAACCGATCATCGTGTGCGAGCTCGACGCGGGAAGACCCTTCCACCACGTCGCCAGGTTCCACAGGATCGCCGCGACCAGCAGGGCGAACACCATCGCGAAGCCCGAGCCCGAGCTCACCTTCAGAATCAGCTCCACCGGCAGCAGCTGCACGATCGAGTACGCCACCGTGCCCGAGCTCAGCAGCACGCCGATGAAGTTCAGCACGCCCGAGTACACCACCGCCACATGCGGTTCCAGCGAGTGCGTGTAGATGCACGTCGCCACCGCGTTCGCCGTGTCGTGGAAGCCGTTGACAAACTCAAAGCCCAGCGCGATGAACAGCGCAATGCCCAGCAGCAGGAACGGAAGCACATTCGCCGAGTGCACCACCGACAGGTCCGCCGAAAGCTTGGCGCCGATGTAAATCACACCCGCAAGCAGCGCAGCGGCGAAGCCGATGACGCCCCACTTGCCGGGCGAGCTGTGCGCAAACTTCGTATCAAGCAGCGATCCTTGGGGCTCTTCGAGCAATGCGTCTACTGGATCTGTCACAGGGCTGGTAGCCATGTCAGTGGTTCACTTTCATACAGAGGATGAGGGAGAGCGAACCCAGCCTAGTCCTGCCCCATCATCGCCACCTTGAAAGTCTCGTGAACATTCAGGAAAACCCCACGGAATTCCCGCGGATTCCCGCTGGAAATCCTGTGCAGGGACTTTTTGAAAAAGGGCCCGGAAGGATACTGGTTTCATCCCGTTACGGCCGGCCGGGACCGAGCGCCCGGCCCGGAGAGGGTAGAAGACAAAGCATGCCCGAACTGCTCATGGTGCGCGGCGATATCACCAGGCGCCCCGTCGACGCTGTCGTCAACGCAGCCAACAGTTCACTGCTCGGCGGCGGTGGCGTGGATGGCGCCATCCACCGAGCCGCCGGCCCCGATCTCCTCCACGCCTGCCGCCTGTTGCACGGTTGCAAGACCGGTTCAGCAAAGGCGACGCCTGGCTTCCGCCTCCCGGCAAAATGGATCTTCCACACCGTCGGCCCCGTCTGGCGCGGAGGCAACAATGGCGAGCCCGAACTCCTCGCCAGCTGCTACCGCTCCTGCCTGGACCTCGCCCGCGAGCATGGGGCGAAGAGCATCGCCTTTCCCGCCATCTCCACCGGAATCTATGGCTATCCAAAGGACCAAGCCGCCGAGCTCGCCATCAACACCTGCCGCGAGAACGCAGCCGACATCGAACGCGTCGAGTTCGTCTGCTTCGACGCGGACACCGCTGAGATGTATGAGCGTCTATTGGTTCGAGGGTGAAGTGGCTATGCGCGCTCGGCGCGATCAGCGATCTTCTTCAAGCTGCGGAGCGCGTCATTGACCGCCTCGGAGTCCGGGAACGTCTCCAATAGGTCCGGCGCAATCAGCACGACATTCGTCCCCTGTTGCATTCGGGCATGATGCTTGCCGCGCACACCTTTGCTGAAGTCGAGATCCGGGCGCTGTGCGAGAGGATCGAGTTCAGGGGATTTCTTCATACTGTTTGATCTCGGCTGCGGTGGCAGCGCGGGCACCGATGATCCGGATGCCGGAGATGCTGTCAGTTTAAACGACAAAAAGAATGCGGCTGCGCGAAGACGCCCCGACTGTGATGAAACGGCACTCGTCCTCAGAATGCTGATCGTCAGGAAGGGTCGAAGCCAGCGGGTCATCGAACACGGTCATGGCCTCCGCGAAGGAGACCCCATGCTTCTTGAGGTTGGCAGAGGCCTTCTCCGGATCGAACTCGAAAATTTGCCGTTCGAACTCTGCCATGTTGGCTGTTTAGCGGATAGCGCTGGGATGCGTCAAGGTATTTTGTTCAGGCCCCGTGCTGTTGCCCCGGTCTGGTTTGCAGGTCTTGTACTCTGCATACTGGCATGAGAATATGGCCGCTATGCACGAAACTTGGCTGAGAGCATCTCTTGTGATCGCCGCGGGCGTAGCGTTGTCATGGCTGTTGGGCTGGGCGTTGGACAAGCCTTTCCCCAAGTCAAGGGTGCGGGACACGATCCTGACCGGAGCCTGTATCTATGCAGCCTTGGCACTCGATTCGTTCTTCCTTAAGTAACTCGGAAGCCTGTAGCGCCTATTCGCCCGGGACCTGCGCGTAATACTTCGGCCAATCGGCCATCAGCTTGTGCAGCACGGTAGACCCGCACAGCCACGCCGACTCCAGCGCCAGCTTGCCGCCGATGTACGGCGCCGTCAACGACTCCACCGGCTCATGCCCTGGCCGCGGCATATCGAAGTTCGATCCCGTCCGCAGCACCATCACCCGCTTCGCATCCACGCGATGCAGCGGCCCCAGCCGCTCGATCGCCCCCATGAAGCCCGAGTCTTCCATCTCCGTCATCGCGAACACGCCCTTGCCGTCGGTCCACATCCGCGTCCAGTCCTCGGCAAACTGGTTCATGATCGCCCCATGCCAGTAGTAGTCGCTGGCAAAGCTCTCGCCCAGCCCTACGAACGGCGGCTTCTGCGCATTCGGAAAGCCCACATACTGCTCGCGAAACGCCTTCACCTTCTCGTCATCGCCCAGGTTCAGGTCCTTGGTCTGCGCATACGCCCACTCCGCCAGCTTGACGTTCATCGGATACAGGTTGGAGCGGTGCCACGTCGGCGCATCCGTGCTCGGCGGATTCGGCCGCGTCGCTCCCGTCGGAAACCAGCCATACGGCCAGTCCTTCGGCATCTCGCGCGGATCGATCTCGCGCACCACATCGCCCACCACATACCGAGCCCACGCCGCCGACCCAATCGAGCCCCACTTCGGATCCACGCCCGCGATGCCGTTGATCAGGATGTACGAGTGGCTCAGATCAAATCGTGGATCGAGCCCCAGCGCCATCATGCTCGCCGTCGCGTTCACCAGCGTCGTCCCGCTCAACATGCCGAGCATGGTGTGCTCCTTGTTGGTGCGCAGCGCATGTTGTCCCGGAGGCAGGTTCGCTCCACCCGGAAAGTCCACCACCTCGTCCAGGTGCTCACGCTCCACCCAAAACTGCATCTCACCCGGAACATCGCCTGTGTCCTTGCCCACCTCAAACGTGGCGATCACCACCGCCCGAATCGGCCACGGCTTCTGCTGCGCACGAGCATAGGGAGCCACAAGCATCGCCGCAGCGGCGAGCACAGCAAGACGAACGGAGGGGAGGCGCATGTTGTCTCCTGAGAAGGGAAGTAGTCAGCGGTCCTCCTAGGGTATCGCAGCGCGATCCCGAACACGTCCGCAGGCCTCCCCATCGCCGTAGCCCCAATAAATCTCTTGCTCCCCATTGCATTTCTCAGTAACTCATGTCATCTTGAACCATCTGTCCAAGGAAAGGACGCCTGCATTGCTAGCTACAACGCACAACACGCAGCATGATGTGGCGTCGTTCCAGTCGCGCTAACCGACTCCCGACGCTCACACGCACAACCTATCGCTTCGCACTCCTTCGGGGAGTGATGACTCCGCACGTGGTATTCCTCGCGCGCAACGGCGTCATCGTCTCCGTAAGTTTTCGTGCGATGCCCCGCAGCATCTCAGCGTAGCTTCGCATCGTCGCGCTGACACCCACACGCTGCGGGCTCGACCCCCTGTTTGTCCGTGATCCGGCCTGAGCCGTTAGAAAGCAATATCTATGTTTCAGTTCCTCAAACATCTACTGGCCACCCAGAATCAGTTCGCCTCCGGCGGTCTGTTCCTGATGGCCATCGGCAGCGTCGGAGTCTTCCTGCGCTCGCTTCCGCAACGCGCCTGGTGGTGGATCGTCCAGCAGACCACCATGACCATCACCGTCAAGGATGACGACGACGCCTTCGTCTGGGTCAAGGAGTGGCTGCTCGAGCAGAGCTTCCTCAAACGCCTGCGCCGCGTCGACCTCGACACCACCCTCCGTGGCGCCGACATGGCGCTCATTCCCGCACCCGGACGCCATCTCTTCTGGCACCAGGGTCGGCCCTTCTGGGTCTGGTTCTATCGCAGCGAAGACACCAGCGGTCGAAGCATGCGTCGCACCGAATCGCTTACCTTCCGCACCGTCGGCCGCAGGCAGGCGTTCCTCAAGAACTTTGCCTCGGAGATCGTCGCGTGCCATCGCCGCAAGGCCCGCACCTCGTCGTATCTCTACGTCTACGACGATTGCTGGACCTACGTCTCGGCCTACTCGCCACGGCTGCTCGACTCCGTGGTGATGAAGCCCGGTGAAAAGGAGCATGTCCTGCAGGACCTCGCGCAGTTCCGCAACTCACGCCCGCGCTATCGCAGGCTGGGCGTGCCGTACCACCGCGGCTACCTGCTCTACGGCCCTCCGGGCACCGGCAAGACCTCGCTCGTCTCCGCGCTCGCCGCGAAGTTCGGTATGTCCATCTACATGGTGAACCTCACCGAATTCAACGACCGCTCGCTCAAGATGGCGATGAACGACGTGCCCGAAAACTCCGTCATCCTCTTTGAGGACATCGACTGCATGAAGGCCGGCGAACGCCGCGCCGGCATGGGCGGCGCCAACGAGCAGGATCGTCGCGATGACCGGGACAAGACTCCCCCGCTCACCGGCGTCACGCTCTCCGGCCTGCTCAACGTGCTCGATGGCTTTCACGCTCCCGAGAACGTCGTCTACATGATGACCACCAACAGCGTCGAAAGCCTCGACCCCGCGCTGCTTCGTCCCGGCCGCATCGACTATCGCCTCTACATGGGCGAGGCCTCGTCGCAGCAACGCGTCGAGCTCTATCGCCGCTTCTTTCCCGAAGCCTCCGAGCACGACGCACGCATCTTCGCCGAAGCCCACTGCGCTCAAACCATGGCTGAGTTTCAAGGGCTCCTGCTTTCTCTAGAGCAGGATGCAGACCACGCTGTAGCAGAAGGAAAGGAGGTAACCGCTTCATCCGCCCGCGAGCTGGAGACCGCAGTTGCCAGTCACTAGGCTGCTGCGGGAACCATCCAAAGCATGGCTCTCAGGGCCGCTCCTCACTACCGATCTGCGTCCGCAACAGCGCTACAAAGTTATCCGCCAGCGGGCTCTCGAACCCTGCTCGCATCGCCAGATCCACCGTGCTCCGCGCTGTGCTGCGCACCTCGCGATACACCGCGCCCGGCACCGAGAGCCGCGCCATGCAAGCCGGCGCCAGTGATACGCCAATGCCTGCCGCCACCAGTCGGAACAGCGTAGGAAACTGCGGCGCATACTGCACGATCTCCGGCACAAACCCCGCCTGCTCACAACAGGCAATCGTGCGGTCGTAAGCCAACGGCCCCATCGCCCGCGAGAACAGGATGAACGGCTCGCCATCCAGGTCGTTCACCCGCAACGTCCGCTTTGCCGCCAGCGCATGGCGCTCCGGGAGCACCGCCACGAATCTCTCCCGTAGCAACGTCCGCGTCGCGAGCCCCTCGTTGCCTTCGCCATCGCGCAGAAAGCCCAGGTCCAGCGCGCCGTCCCGCAGCGCCTCCACCTGCGCCGAAGTCCACATCTCGCGCAGCTGCAGCTCTACCTTGGGATACCGCTTGCGGAATCGCCGGATCGCCGCAGGCAGCTCCGTAAACATCACGGACCCGCTGAACCCCACGCTCAACGTGCCTTCTTCGCCGCGTCCCACGCGCCGCACCTGCGCGAGGTCATCCTCCACCCGAGCCAGCGTCGTCCGCGCCCTCAGCGCGAGTAGCGATCCCGCCGGCGTCAGCTGCACACCACGTGTCGTCCGCAGGAACAACGCATGCCCCAGCAACTCCTCCAGCCTGCGAATCTGCTGGCTCAGCGCGGGCTGCGCGATCTTCAACTGCTGCGCTGCCCGCGTAAAGTGCAGCGAATCCGCCACCGCGAGAAAGTACCGCAGGTGTCGCAGCTCGATCTCTTCATTCATAAGCCCAGCATATCAATACCAGCATTTCAGTTATTGGACGTATATACACCCCTTTGCGTAGCTTGGAAATAGAGGAGAGACGCATGCCCCTGCTGACCGAAGACGTGAAGCCCACCCGCAGCGAGATCGCCATCCGCGAGTTCCAGCCCGGCGACGCCGCCGACTTCCGCCGCCTCAACGAGGAGTGGATCACGCTCTACTTCAAGCTCGAGCCCAAGGATCGCTACACCCTCGAGCATCCCGAGGAGACGATCCTCGCGAAGGGCGGCCGCATCTTCTTCGCCATCCGCGAAGGCGTCGCGCTGGGCACCGTCGCACTCATCCCCATCGCACCCAACGAGTACGAGGTCGCCAAGATGGGCGTCACCGCAAACGTGCGCGGACTCGGCATCGGCAGCCAGCTCATGCAGGCCACCGTCGAAGCCGCCCGCGCCAGTGGTGCCACGCGCCTCTATCTCGAGACTAACCACGCGCTGCTGCCAGCCATCCGTGTCTACACCGCAGCCGGCTTCCGCGACGTCCCCGCAGACCGGCTCACACCCTCGCCCTACCAGCGCGCCGACGTCTTCATGGAGCTCTTCCTGTAGCGAAGATGCGCCGCAAACAGTAAGGGCATGGCGTATGCCATGCCCTTGCTGTTTGTCCGAGCAGACCCTCAGCCCCAGTCGTCGCGCACTGCGGCCTGGTCCGCAAAAACGTTGTCGAAGCGGTCCGTCTTCTTCAGCAGGATCTCGCCGTTCTGCTCGGTCTGATGCAGCAACAGCGCCTGCAGGCGCACCAGCTCCAGCATCGCGAGGAACGTGCAGATCAGCGCCCGCTCGCTCTTCACGCTGCTCAGCATGCGACGCAGGCTCACCGGCTTGTCTTCCATTAGCAGCCGTCGCTTCACAAAGTCGATCATCTGCGCCACGGTGACCGCGTCTTCATTGATCGAGTGCACCGGGCGCTCACGCAACCGATGCAGAATGTCACGGAAGACCAGCAGCAGATCGTTCGTGGTCGCTGCAATCTCGCGCTCGCCGTCAGGCGAATCCAACCCCTCTTCGCGGAGGAAGCTTCGCATGCCGGGCTGCGACCAGCTCGCGTCCTCGAGCATCTGCTTCTGCTGCAGCATCTGCGCCGCTGCCTTGAAGCGCTCATGCTCCAGCAGCCGCTCCACCAGCTCGCGCCGCGGATCTTCATCCGTTCCCGCAGCAACCTCCATCGGATCGCGCGGCAACAGCGTCTTGCTCTTGATGTGGATCAGCATCGAAGCCACGTAGACGAACTCACCCGCGGCGTCGACGTCAGCCTCGCGCAGATGGTGCGTGTACTCCAGAAACTGCGCGGTGATCTTCGACATAGGAATGTCGTAGATGTCGAGGTTCTGCTTGCGGATCAGATCCAGCAGCAGATCGAACGGCCCGTCATATACCTGGCCGATGGTGATCGAGAACGGAGACTGCGACGCCTGCTCCGGCGTGGGCTTCTCCTTCGCAATCTTCTTCGGCTCAGGCGCAGGAGGCACAGGCTTCGGCGCCAGCACCAGCGTCTCGCGCGGCGTGACGGAATCGATTGCTGCTTCCGCCTTCGCTTCGTCTTGTAAGTAAGCATTCAAAGCGCGGGCCTCCTGTTCTGAGGGCTCAGGAGCGACTCCTTTACTCTGTTCGTCGTTAGAGGATTCCATAAGCCTGCTCGGTCTCCGTGATGTCGAAGCTCGGAGTATATCCGCCGATGTTCAGGTAATAGCGGTCGTTTTCCCGTTCTATCGAAAAGGTGATGTTCCCCTTGCCCGCAGCTCGTTTTGCCAAGACCCAGTGTCCGAGAAAGATCTTCTGCGGCACAACGAAGTCATGCAGCATGTCGCGATCATCCCAGCACAACAGAACGATGATCTCGTACGTCTTCGGCTTGGTAGAAAATATCCATGCTTCATCGAGCCCGTTTTGTGTCGCGGCAACTACCAGAACGCGGCGCTTGTTCTGCGTTAGCCATACCCCTTCGCTCTCCGGGGTCAAAGCGGCCTCGGTCGGCAGAACCTCTTTTCTCCATAACTCGCGCACATTTCGCTGCAGGATTGCAGGGGCAAGGCCACGCCAATCTTGCATGTTCGAAAGGTCTCTGGAATTGCGGGCGTTTTCTGTATGCCACTGAGGAGTATGAATCCGCACTCCCTCAAGCCCGCGGGAGAGACCCGTAGCGTTACGGATCGCCGTCATGGTGTCAAGAGCTGCCTGCTCAGCACGCCGCGCGCCCTTCTCCAGCACTTCCCACACGAACCCCGGCTTCTCCTGCAACTCGGCTCGACGTGTCTGGATCGGTTGCAAGTGAGCGAAGACCGAGGCCCCCATCACCATCTTGCATCTGTCGCAGCGCAGGGTGGCTGTACGGCAACCCTCCCGAATCTGCTGGTCGATCTCAGGCTTGGAGAAAACACGATGCAGATCCCCCACAGGGCAAATTTCTGGGTCGCCGGGATCCTTCTGCGTCGGACGCTGCCCCCCGTTCGTCATGCTCTCCGCCTTCTGCATGACAACGGGCATAGGATCGGAGAGATAGATCGCGTTGCCGTAGCTCTTGGACATCTTCCGTCCATCCAGCCCCGGTAGCTTCGGGGTCTCCGTGAGCAATACGTCGGGTTCGCGCAGCAGCAACCTGTCCGGGTCGAGCTCAATTTCAACCCGCGAGGCGTCAAGCCCCAGTGAGCCAGAGCTAACTCGCTTTGGAGAATAGAGAGCATTGAACTTCCGCGCTACCTCTCGCGTCAACTCCACATGGGCGATCTGGTCGGCTCCCACAGGAACGTAGTGGGGGCGGTATAGCAGAATGTCAGCTGACTGTAACAGCGGATAGCCAAGGAATCCGTAGGTGTTCAGATCCTTCTCTGCCAGCTGCGCCTGCTGGTCCTTGTAGGTTGGCACCCGCTCCAACCATCCGAGAGGAGTGAACATGCTGAAGATCAGATGAAGCTCTGCGTGTTGTGGAACATGGGACTGAATGAACAGCGTGCATACCTCTGGATCAAGCCCCGCCGCCAGAAAATCCAAAGTAACGTCGAAAACGCTCTGCTTAAGCCGACTGGGGTCGGCATAATCCGTTGTCAGCGCGTGCAGGTCGGCGATAAAGAAGAAGCAGTCATAGTCCTGCTGCAGCTGCACCCAGTTGTGCAGCGCGCCCATGTAGTTGCCAAGGTGCAGCCGGCCCGTGGGCCGCATGCCGGAGAGCACGCGCGGGCGAGGAACGATTCGGGAAGTGGAAGCAATCATGCGTATGTCAGGGAACGCCGCAGACCGGCTCAGGTCCTGCCAGGAACCCAGCCGCGGGCGTGGAACCTTCAGAATACAGGAGCCGCCCACAAGTCAGTCTCGAGTACGGCGCAGAACAGGCGGTCGACCGAATCGACTACAGGTCGGGGGCCCAGTTCTCCGTGCGCAACGGAGGCATCGCGTGCGAGAACGCCCCATCGGCTGAGACCAGCACCGCGCCAGCACTTAGCGCGTGAGCCGCGATCAGCATATCCAGTGCGGAAAGCGTGCGTCCCCGACGGCTAAGGTCCTCACGCAGCGCAGCGTAGGCCGCGGCTGCCGCGCTGTCCCACGGCAGCACCTGCAGGTTAGCGAGAAACTCGTTCACCAGCTTGTGCAGCTGAGTGGCGCCAGGCTTTCGCGCCAGGCCATACCGGACCTCGGCCTCCGTGATCGTCGAGATGGCGATCACGGCCTGCCCTGCACGCTCCATCAACGTGGCCCGCGCCTCCTGACTGCGTCCGTTCACGAGGTACGACACCATGTTTGTGTCCAGAAGATACAGAGGAGCTTCCGCCGTCACAACGAATCCCGTTCCGCTGCCTCACGATCGTCCCGAGGCACCTCAAGAACGCCATTCCTGGCCACGGCTTCATCCAGCGCACGGAAGAGCGCGGTCCAAGGGCGTCGCGGCAACGCCGCCGAGAGCGTAATGTCTCCGCTCGTCGGGTCCTGCCGAATGAACACCTCGTCCGTACTGAAGCGATAGCGGGCGGGGATGCGGACGGCCTGGCTCCGTCCGCTCATGAACACCTTGGCCTTATCCTGCGTCGCCATGGGTCGCCCTCCCTCCGTGTATTCTGCTATATATCATGATACATAACAAAGCCGCCCACTTGGGCAGTAGAGTCGCCGGTTACACTCGCGTGAATATTGGCGGCCGCGCATACGGTGCCACGTGCCGTTGCCTATCCTTGATCCATGTCTCCCCTGTACGCCTCCTCGCGTGTCGCCTCCGCGTGCCTTCTCGCGTCCCTGTTTGCTGCCGGTGCTGCCTCCGCCCAGTCGACTGAAAAGTCCCAGGCCAGGCCCCACAACGTCATCATCTTTGTGGCCGACGGCCTGCGCCGCAACTCCGTCACCCCGGAGACCATGCCGGCCTTCTACAAGCTCCGCTCCGAAGGCGTCGACTTCCAGAACAGCCACTCCGTCTTCCCGACCTTCACCACCGCCAACGCCTCGGCCATCGCCACAGGCCACGGCCTCGGCGATACCGGCGACTACTCCAACGTCATCTGGCCCGGCACCTGGCTCGCCCGTCCCGACGCCGTTACCGGCGCGGGCTTCATCACGCCCTTCCTCGAAAACGACGAGATCCTCGCCGACATGAACGCCATCTTCAACGGCAACTACCTCGGCGAGCGCACCCTGCTCTCCGTCGCCCGCGAGCACGGCTTCCACGTCGCGTCGGTCGGCAAGCTTGGCCCCACCGCCATCCAGCAGAACGACTCCCTCGCCTGGGACCCCACCGGCTTCATCGACAGCAAGGGCGCCATCGTCATCGACGACGCCACCGGCACCGACGCCGGTCTCGCCCTGCCCATCGACGTGCAGGAAGCCATGGAGGCCGCCGGCCTTCCCACCCAGGCTCCCACCCGCTCCAACGGCTACCCCGAAGGTTCGAAGTGGAACAACGGCTTCTCCGGCGACGCGAAGAACCCTGGCACCCTGCAGGCCAACTTCACCCAGCAGCAGTGGATGATCGACGTCACCACAAAGGCCCTGTTGCCCATGTTCACCAAGGCGCCTTCGGACCCCGCGGAGAAGGAAGCTCCCTTCGTCATCCTCTTCTGGTCGCGCGATCCCGACGCCACGCAGCACAACCAGGGCGATAGCCCGCTCGCGCTCACTCCCGGCATCAACGGCCCCACCTCAGCACTGGCACTGAAGAACGCCGACCACTGCCTCGGCGAGCTTCTCGCCTGGCTCGACAGGCACCCCGCAGTCAAAGCCAATACGGACGTCCTCGTCACCAGTGATCACGGCTTCGCCACCATCAGCCGCCGCGAGATCGACGCGACCGGCGCCACCACCTCGGCCCCCGCAGCCAACCTGCAGGACGACGTCGCCAACCCGCTCGCGCACGATCAGGAGCACATGCTCCCCACCGGCTTCCTCGCGCTCGATCTCGGCGCCCAGCTGGGCCTCCACGTCTTCGACGCCGCCAAGCGCTCCACCACCACCGCATCGGTATACGAGCAGGTCCCCCTCACCGACAAGGTGCACTTTCCCTCCAGCGGCAGCGCTCTCCTCGGCGACAAGGTCACCCGCCTCGACGGTCAGGACGCAAAGATCCTCATCGCCACCAACGGCGGCTCCGACCTGCTCTACTTCCCGGCCGGCGACACCGCCCTCATCAAGGACACCGTCGCCGTGCTCGCTTCCATGGACTACGTCGGTGGCATCTTCGTCGACGACAAGTACTGCGCGGACCCTTCAGTCTGCGCGGGTGCTCTGCCCATGAGCGCTGTCGGCCTCGTCGGCCACAGCAACGTGCCCCGCCCGGCTATCGCCGTCGCCTTCAAACACTTCTATCTCGAGCCCGGCAACCTGCAGTCCGGCATCCAGCTCTCCGACAACGCGCTGAAGGAAGGCCAGGGCATGCACGGCGGCCTCGCCCGCGATCAGACCTTCAACAACATGGCCGCCATCGGCCCCGACTTCAGGCAGCACTTCGCCGACAACGCGCCCTTCGGCAACATCGACCTCGTGCCCACCATCGCCCACATCCTCGGCATCGAGATGCCCTCGGCAGGCGCCCTCAAAGGCCGCGTCGCTACCGAAGCTCTCAAAGAAGGCAAGCCCGCCGAAAGCAAATCAGCCGGCGAGCACAAGACCCTGGAGTCCACACCCACCACCGAGGGCCTGCACACCGTCCTCGAATACCAGGAACTCAACGGCGTGAAGTACTACGACCAGGCCTGCCTCGTCGCCAAAGACACCCACACCTGCAAGTAGTGCTGGCTCAGCAACACCTGCGCTCTGAGAAGGAACGGCGCGAGAGCTGCTCGTGCCACCGCCTACCTCATGGCTCAGAACCTGGACACCTCATAGCTCAACAGCAAACCCGAACCCTGCACACTCCGGGTGCCCCACGTCTCGCTTCTGAGACGTGGGTTCGCACCACCCTCAGCGCCCCTACCCGACCACTACACCCATCGCGAACCCGTCATAGCCCTTGTCGCCCACCGTCTGCAGCACCGTCCCACGCAGCCGCGGATGCTTTCCCATCAGCTCGATCGCCTGCCGCTGGCCCTGCACGCGAACATCGTCGCTGGCAGCATTCGCAAGCTCGCCCTCACGCACCACGTTGTCGATCAAAATCACCGACCCCACGCGCACCATCTCCATCGCCATCGCCAGGTAGTGAGGATTGTTGTCCTTATCCGCGTCGAGAAACACCAGGTCGAACGGCTCCGGCTTCTCCGCAAGCAACGCGCGCATGGATTCCAGCGCCGGCCCCACGCGCACCTCGACGACATCCGCAAATCCCGCCCGAGCAATGTTGCCCCGCGCAATCTCCGCATGCCGCTCGCTGAACTCCAGCGAGATCACCTTGCCTTTGCCCTTAGGCAGTGCCCGCGCCAGGCATATCGTCGAGTACCCACCCAGCGTCCCCAGCTCAAGAATCCGCTTCGCCCCCATCGACAGCGCCAGCAGCTCCAGGAACCTCCCCTGCGCCGGAGACACATCGATCGAAGGCAGGCCAGCATCGCCGTTGGTGGCAAGCGTCTGCTCCAGCACCGCGTCGGTACCCAGCAGCACCTCGCTTACGTAGTCATCGACAGCGACCCACTCCCGCGGCAATTCCGCCATGTGCAGCTCCTTCGTGTGTTGTGCAGGCTCTAAAGCTACAGCCAGGACAGCAATCCGTCGAAGACCCCGATCAATGGCGAGAAGATGATTGAGATCATCGGCCCCGCCAGCAGGAAAAACCCTACCAGCATCCACATGCCCAGCTCTTCATACTTCTTGGCCGCGTTGTAGGGAAGAAAGTGCAGTAGCAGCCGTCCACCATCGAAGAACGGAAACGGCAGGATGTTCAGGCACAGCAGCATCAGGTTCATCGTGATCGAGAGGTACAGTAGCAGCATCACCGGAAAGATCCCCGGCAACGGCGGCAGCGCATCGACGGATACACCTTTGCCCAGAATCTGCGCCACCTGCAGCGAGATGATCCCGCCCTCCGCATGATGCTTCAGTACCACCATCACAATCAGCGAAACGACTGCCGCAACAAACTGAGCACAGGGGCCTGCCAGCACGGCCAGCATCTCGCCGTTCTTCGAATGGAAGTTGCGATACGTCGTGGGCACCGGCTTGCCCCAGCCCAGCGGCAGCCGGTTATGGAAAATGAAGATCGAAAGCAGCGGCGACAAGCCCATGCCCCACGCATCGAAGTGCGCCATCGGGTTCATGGTGATGCGGCCCATCATGCGCGCCGTCGGATCGCCCAGCCGGTTCGCCATCCAGGCCTGCGTCATGTCATGCAGTGAAATCGAAAACACCATCATCACGAGCGTGAAGACGATGATGGCCAGGGCAACGGGACTCTGCGGCATGGAATCAAGAATACGGGAATCTCGTCCCTCATACCCGCGTATCGATCTGGCACTATCCCGGGTGCCCCGGGTCCCTCAAGGGACCCGGGCTAACTTCACCTCGAACATCCGCGCTCAACGACAACCGGGTGTCCCATATCTCGAAGAGATGTGGGTTAGCAGGATTTCTCCGACAGCAGGAAGCTCTGACTCGCCGAAGGCCGGGTGCCCCACGTCTCGCTTCTGAGACGTGGGTGCGCAGGATTCCAGAGGAACCACCTACTCGATCGCAAACACAATCTGCACCGTAGCCTCTGACTGCACCCGCTCCGGCGAGATCGCCAGTGGCGCCGGCGCATTCGCATCAGCGAACATGGCCTTGGCCTTCATCTCATACATCGGCCGCACCACCGTCTGCGTCACGTTGTTTGTCGCATACACCGGCTTGCCCAGCGTAGCTCCCAGGCTCTGCGCCATCGTCATCGCCAGGGCCTTCGCGTGCTCTGTTGCCTTACGCAGAGCTTCCTCATCCAGCGCGAGATTGCTCTTCATCCGCCAGGTGATGTCTCCGCTCTGGTTCGCTCCCGCCTGCACCGCTGCGTCGAGAATCACCGCCGCTTTGCCCGGCTCCGTGCTCACGGTCCATGTCTGGCTCACGCGAAACTTCGCGCCCTTCTGCTGCTTCTGCTCGTAGTCGCTCAGCCGAGCCACCTGCTGGGCGCGGCTCTGCATCTCCGCTTTGGTCGCGCCCGCATCCAGCATCGCCTTCACAATCCCGTTGGAGCTCTCCGACGCTGCCTTGTACGTCGCCTCGAGCGTCGCTCCATACACCGTGTAGCCCACCGAGAGGTCGGCCACCTCGGCATCCGCCTCCGCCTTCTCGGTCGCGGAGATCGTCAGCGTGCGATTGTCCTTCGAGATCGCCAGCGCAGGGGACTGGCTCATCTGGGCAGCAGCAGGAAGAACCGTTGAAGCCAGCAGCGCAAGGGGAAGGGCAGCAGCAAAAGAAAACCGGGAAGTGCTCATCATGTGTTCCTCCTGAGACGGTTGTAGACGTATCCGTCTCTGTGATGAACACTTAGACGCCATTGCCTACCACTAGTCGCGAGAGGAAATCCCTCCCAGGCCACACTACTCATCGGGATCCTTGCTCAGCAGGTCCGTCAGCGTCTCCTTGTGCTTCGGCTTGGCCAGTGCCTTCGCCTTCGGATCGGGCAACACCTTCGACGCCGGGGGAGTACCCACGTGATCCCGTGCCGCCGCCTTCACCGCCGCTGTCACCGAGAAAACACTCTTCTTCTTTGCCTTGGGCATACACCCTCCGTTAGCCATCCAGCCTACACAATCAGGACCGCAGTGCCCGCCCGCACTCCTGTTGCCAGTGCAGATATGGGATACTGACCCGTGCGACGAGTGCGGTCCCGGGCCATCCTGCTCCGGCGGCGCAAGGCGCGACGGGCAAAGGAGCCCGGGAGTCTGATGGAAGAGCGCGATTTTTTCGAAGAGCGGACCGAGCAGAAGAACCACCAGCTCACTTGCCCTCACTGCAATCAGGCCAATGAATACCAGGTCACCTGGCTGGTTCGCCGCAAGCGTGCCCAGGCACCCCGCGGCGCCGATGAGCTCGACCGCGCCAAGTTCGCTAAGGCCCAGAGCTACATGGTCCGCCGCGACGACATGCTCGGCTGCAAAAATATCCGTTGCCGCAAGCGCTTCGAGGTCGCCGGCCTCCAGTCCGTCGTCCCCTTGCAGGAGGCTCCCGTCGGCACCACCGCGGACCGCGAAGCCCGCCTCCGCTCCGCCTTCGGCAAAAGCCGCATCGGCGGCTAGATAGAGGCTGTGCCTGCTTCCTCTGTCTTGTCTTGCTGGGCCGATCCCGGCTTTGTTGGGGAGGGGCTTCAGCCCCGCCGTAAAGGCCATGCCGCAAGGCGGCTTCAGCCGCTGACGGGTGCGGTCGACCCCTGCAAGGGAGTCTTGCGGGCCATCCTCTCCACGCGCTTGACTGTGCGGTCACCGGCCGTCCCCAGCGCTTCCATTTGTGATCTAATGTCGCTAGGCATGCCTCGCCTCGCACGCGAGACGCCACAGCTTTTCGCAACACCCCTCAGGAGCTACACGATGGCAAATACGCTGATCCCCGTGGAAGAACGCAGCTTGACCCCGGATGAGGTCGAAGCCCTCGATCGTCGTCGCCGCCGCGGCCAGCTCCTGCTCGTCATGGGCTTTCAGTTCACCATCATCGCCACGCTCGTCACCCTCTGGGCCGGGCAGGACGCCACCTACGGCCCTGGCTGGGTTCACCCCATGCTGTACTGGGATCTCCTCCTCTGGGCCGCCGCGTTCACCGCGTTCGTCAACGGCCTGCGCCTGCGCCGCGGCAGCAACGAGTTCTTCAGCTACTAAGTTTCGGCCTCCGGCGCTCTCCAACGCCACGCAGACTCCGCGGCGAGCCCCTCAGGGCTCGCCGCTTTGCTGTTTGCCCCCCGCATCGTGCTAGACTTCTCGGAAATGCAACCGAGGAGTTGCGCATGCCGACCGAACCTACCCCCAACGTCATCGAGCGCTCCATCGAAATCGCCGCCCCGGTCTCCCGCGTCTGGGCCGCCATCGCCGACCACAAGGCCTTCGGCGAGTGGTTCGGCGTCGCGCTCGACCAACCCTTCCTTCCCGGACAGCCCAGCACCGGCTTCATCACCGTGCCCGGCTACGAGCACGTCCGCTGGACTGCCACCGTCGCTGACGTCCTGCCCGAACGCCTGCTGAGCTTCTACTGGCACCCCTACGCCATCGATCCGGCCATCGACTACTCCGGCGAGCAGCCCACCCTGGTCGAGTTCCGCCTCGAACCCACCTCCACCGGCACCCTCCTCACCGTCGTCGAGTCCGGCTTCGACCACGTCCCCGAGGCTCGCCGCGCCACCGCCTACCTCATGAACTCCCGGGGTTGGACGACCCAGGTCGCCCGCATCAAGTCCTATGCAGAGTGACAACCCGCAGCCGGTCCAGCAGGCCGAGATCTTCCGCGCCCTCGGCGATCCCACCCGCCTCGGTCTGCTCTCCCGCCTGACCAGCGGCGAAGCTTCGATCTCCGAACTCTCCGAGGGGGCGAAGATGACCCGCCAGGCCGTCACCAAGCACCTCCGCGTGCTGGAGCGCGCCGGCCTCGTCCACGCCGAACGCCTCGGCCGCGAGTGCGTCTACCGCATCGATCCCCGGCCCCTCGATCACGGCCGCGCCTTCTTCGAGCAGTTCTCCGGTCACTGGGAACGTGCCCTGTCCCGCCTCAAAGCCATGGTCGAAAGCATCCCGGAATGACCTCCGCCTCAGCCGCAATCGACGCAGAATGACGGAGCTTTCATGCATGCCACGCCAGGCCGGAGAACTTTCCCGTAGCTTCCTGCGTCCAATGCTGTAAGACTGGCCCCAGCGGCCACCAACGCGACAACCAGCATGCGACCCCTCTTCGGAACCCGTCTGAGCTCCGATCGCCCGTTTTCTCGGGGCGCGGGACGCTGCACGCAATGGGTTGCGCTGATCTGCCTGCTCTTCGTCGCGCTCGCGAGCACCGCCCAGGCTGTCCACGTCCACGGCGCTGGCCTCCCCGGCCGTACCGCCCAGGTCGCCAAGCAGCACGCCGGAACCGTCGCACCCGACGATTCCGTCTGCCCGCTCTGCGTGGCCATGCACTCGGCGCTGCCCGTGGCCGCCCGCCACGCTGTCCCGCCGCCGCGGCTCGTCATCGCAGAAAGCGCTCCCTGGCGCCTCGCCTGTGTCCAGGAAACAGAACACTTCGCGGGGTTCTCCCGGCCTCCACCTGCGGTCTCCGTTCTGCTCGGATAGCTCCTCCCGTTGCTGGCAGGAGGCGGAAGTGCCACATTCATTCCGCCTGGGTGCATCGTCAGGGCTCCTCAAGGAGCTGACCTACCCTAGCCGCCCCGCAATCGGATGCTGAGCCTCCCCCGCCGGAAGGACTGCAGCCGAGTCCCTGGAACATCGCTTCCAGCGACCCTCAACACGGCCTTCTCCGACGCACATACGGCCCCGCAGCGGTTCTTCCGTTCTCCGCACCGGGCCCCCGACGCCGCGCATGCGACGCGTACGACGCCTTGCAGCCGGCCACACACAGGAGTCTCTCTTTGACCGTGCAACACCTGACCTTCGGCCACCTTCGCCGCCATTTCCGTGCGCTTGGCACCCTTCTGTTCGCCGCCGTCTTCGCCCTCACCGCGGCTGCGCAGTCGAACTCCGGTACCGTCTCGGGCACCGTCACCGATTCCACCGGCGCCGCCATTCCAGGCGCCTCGCTGAAGCTCTTCAACGCCGTCAGCGGCTACTCGCAGGCCACGACCTCCGATGCCCAGGGACACTTCCAGTTCCCCAACGTGCCCTTCCACGGCTATTCGCTCAACGCCGCGTCGACAGGCTTCCAGACCTTCTCCAGGGCGGTCTCGGTGGACTCCGCCGTCGGCGTCACCATTCCGATCACGCTCTCCATCGCCACCTCGTCCGAGACCATCACCGTCGATGCTCCCATGGACCTCGTCGAGTCCGACCCCACCTCCCATACCGACATCGACCGCTCGCTCATCTCGCACATGCCCATCGAGAGCGCCTCCAGCGAGCTCTCAGCGATCGTCACCCAGGCCTCGCCCGGCGTCGCCGCGGACTCCAACGGCATGATGCATGGCCTCGGCGACCACGCCGAAAACTCCTTCTCCATCGACGGCCAGCCCATCACCGACCAGCAGAGCAAGGTCTTCTCCAACTCCGTGCCCGCCGCCGCCGTCCAGTCCCTCGAAGTCATCGAAGGCGCACCGCCCGCCGAGTACGGCGACAAGACCTCCCTCGTCGTCAAGGCCACCACCCGCTCGGGACAGGGAGTCACCACCCCCACCGGCGAGATCAACGCCAGCTACGGCAGCTTTGGCTCCTCCAGCGTCGGGTTCGATCTCTCCTACGGCGGCAAGAACTGGGGCAACTTCATCGCCGCCAGCGGCCTCAATACCGCCCGCTTCCTCGATAGCCCCGAGTTCACCGTCCTCCACGATCAGGGCAACGAGACCAACCTCTTCGACCGCATTGACGTGCAGCCCGGCATCAACGACACGCTGCACTTCAACGTCCAGTACACCCGCTCCTGGTTCCAAACCCCCAACGACTTCGAGAACCTCGGCGTGCAGGACCAGAACGGCAACACCCTCGGCAACACCGACCAGCGCTCCAGGATCGAGACCGTCAACTTCTCCCCCAGCTGGACCCACACCATCTCCAGCACTGCCGTCTCCAACCTCGGCTTCTACGTCCGCCGCGACTCTTACAACTACTACCCCAGCCACAACCCTCTGCTCGACTTCGCTCCCTCCCAGCAGCAGGAGTCCGTCGCCCAGCAGCGCTCCCTGATGAACACCGGAGCCCACGGCGACATCTCCTACGTCAAGGGCATCCACAACGCCAAGGCCGGCTTCATGTATGAGCAGACCTTCCTGCGCGAGAACCTGCAGACCGGCCTCACCGATCCCGGCGCCAACGCTCCCTGCCTCGACTCGGACAACAACCCCGTCAACGGCTACACCTCCACCACGCAATGTTCCTCTGCTGGCTACTTCGCCAACAACGGCACCAACTACAACGCGGCCAATCCCAACGCCTCCGCGCTGCCCACACCCTTCGCTCCCGTCCTGCTCGGCTACGACTTCACCCGCGGCGGCAGCTACTACTCCTGGCACGGCCGCGCCGACGTCAAGCAGCTCGCCCTCTACGCGCAGGACCAGATCACCGCCGGCCCCTGGCAGATCAACTTCGGCGTCCGCGGCGACTTCTATAACGGCCTCACCATCCAGCGCCAGGCCGAGCCCCGCACCGGTCTCAGCTACACCATCAAGAAGACCGGCACCGTCCTTCGTATCTCCTACGCCCGCACCCAGGAGACGCCCTTCAACGAGAACCTCGTCCTCAGCTCCACCGGCTGCGCGGACGCGGTCATCTACGCGGTCTTCAACGTCACCGGCGGCTGCACCTCCAACACCGCAACGCCCTTCAATCCCGGCTTCCGCAACGAGTTCCACGCGGGCATCAGCCAGTCCATCGGCAGTCACTTCGTCTTCACCGGCGAGTACCTCTGGAAGTACACCCACAACGCCTACGACTTCTCCGTCTTCGGCACCACGCCCATCACCTTCCCCATCGAGTGGCACAACTCCAAGATCCCCGGCTACGCCATCTCCTTCGCCATGACCGACTGGAAGGGCATCTCCGGCCAGTTCAACGCCTCCAGCGTGGCCGCGCGCTTCTTCTCCCCGCAGATCGGCGGCGTCGGCGCCGTGCCCGCCTCGGCCAGCACCACCGCCAACGTCTACACACCCTTCCGCATCGACCACGACGAGCGATTCAACGAGACCACGCATGTGCAATACAACATGCCCTTCCGCAAGTCGCTCTGGTACGGCGTGAACTTCCGCTATGACTCCGGCCTCGTCGCCGGCGCTGCGCCCTGCTACAACGCCAACGCCAGCGCCAACACGGATTGCCTCGGCTTCTCGCTCGACGCCAACGGCAACCCGCTGACGCAGGGTGGCCAACCCCTCATCAACCTCAGCCGCCTCACCGCGGACCAGCAGTTCCAGGCCGGCCTCGTCTGCAACGGCGTCAAGGCCACACCCACCGCAGGCTTCGATCAGTGCCTCTCCTCGCAGCTCACCTCGAACCTCATCAAAATTCCCGCATCCGGTACCGAGGATGCCGACAAGAGCCCCACGCGCATCGCACCCCGCGCCCTCTTCGACATGGCCATGGGCGATGACGATCTCTTCCACTTTCACCACGACCGCTACAAGTTCTCCGCCCGCGTCACGGCCATCAACGTCACGAACAAGTACGCGCTCTACAACTTCCTCTCCACGTTCTCGGGAACGCACTACGTCACGCCCCGTTCGGTCACAGGAGAGCTCGCCTTCCACTTCTAACCAGCACAACAACGCAACAAAGGCCCGCTGCTCACCAGCGGGCCTTTGTCTTTCCATCATTCCTGCCGGAACCTGTCATCTCAACCGACGCCTCACTCCTCGCTTCTCCCTGGACACCTCACACCTCTACAGCTCGCACTCCGGTTTCCGCAGCCTCGACGCACACCGTATCCCACCCCAGCTCCCCGAGCCGTCTACCATAGACACTCGATGTCTCAACCCTCTTCATCCGCGCGTTCCCGCGACACACGCATCCTCCTCGCCTTCGCCAGCGTGTATCTGTTCTGGGGTTCGACCTATCTCGCCATCCATGTCGCGGGGGAGCACCTCCCCGTACCCGTGGTCGCCGCCTGCCGCTCGCTGCTCTCCACAGCGCTCATCATCCTCATCTGCTTCTTCACCGGCAGGAGCATGCGCGTCCCCAAAGGCGAAGGCTGGCGTCTCGCCCTCGCCGGACTGCTCTTCATGTCCGCCAACAACATGCTCCTTACCTGGGGAGAGAAGATGGTGCCCTCCGGCTTCGCTGCACTCGTCGTCTGCAGCACGCCCATCATGATCGGCATCATCGAGGTCCTCATGGTCATGAGCGGCCGCAGCGGTGAGCCGCTCAACAAGCGTGGCTGGGCAGGCACGCTCATCGGCATGGCCGGCATCGCCGTTCTCGTCCTGCCGTCCATTCGCGCAGAGCTCGCCCACAAGGGAATCGCCGGCTACTCCAACCCCACCCGCGGCGTCATCGTTCTCCTCGGTGCAGCCATCGCCTTCGCCACCGGGTCCGTCTTCTCGCGCCGCTGCCGCTTCCAGGCCGATACCCTCGTCGCCACCGGCTGGCAGATCGGCTCGGCGGGCCTCTTCAACCTCTGCATCGCTCTCGTCTCAGGCGGCTTCCATCGCGCCGCATGGACCTGGCAGGGCGCGACGTCCATCGTCTATCTCTCCATCTTCGGCTCGCTCTTCGGCCTGGTCGCCTTCACCTACCTGCTCCAGAACGTCGCTGTCACCAAGGTCTCCACCTACGCCTTCGTCAACCCCATGATCGCGGTCCTGCTCGGCTTCCTCATCCTGCACGAACGCATGGTGCGCGCGCAGCTGCTTGGCATGGGCATCATCGTCGCCGGCGTCGCCATGGTGGTCTTCAGCCGTCTCGACCTGGGCAAACGCGAGATCGTCGGGACCTCGGGCCAGGCAGTCGAATAACTGAGCGCAGGTCGCAGCGTAGCGGCGATCTGCGTAGACGAAACGGCTGTCATCCTGAGCGAAGCAGGTCGCTGCGCAGCAGTGACCTGCGGAGTCGAAGGACCCGCCACGCCGCTCATCTCTGTGAGTATTCAGCCAACCTCAGCCCCGAAATCCGGGCCCAGCCTGTTAGCCTGCACAGCATGACGCTCCCTCGTAGCGCATCGCTGTCTTTGCTCACTCTCATCGCGGCATCTCTCATCGCCCAAAGCCCGCAGGAAACCAACCCTCGCGTGCGCGAGCTCATCCACGAGCTGCATCTCTCCGTGTTGCCACGCGAGTCCGGCTACCTCGGCATCATCGGCGTCACGCCTCTGCAGGCTGACGTGCATGGCCGCTCCCTCAGCGTGCAGAGCCAGAACTACTACATGCTCACCCGCGCGCTGCCCATCAACTTCCTGCATCGCCTCGAGCCAGCCGACACCCACATCCTCATCGAAGGCGGTCCCGTCGACTACTACATCTTCCATCCCGATGGCCACGTAGAGAAGCAAACCCTCGGCCGTGATCTAGCTCACGGCGAGCGCCCGGTCATCGCCGTCCCACCCGGCTGCGCCAAGGCCCTCGTGCTGCGTCCGGGCGCAACCTACGCCCTCACCGCCAACACACTCTCACCCGAATTCACCGCCGACCGCGTCACCATCGGGGCAGGGAACGATTTCATCACTCGCTACGTCAACAAAGCGCCCTGGGCCACAAGAGAATTCCTTCGCCAGCTCATCGGGCCAAATGCCAAGTGAGTAGAGGTAAGAGATTAGTGAGCAAACGAGGAGCAATACACACGTGGCCAATCTCACCACCGCAGCCCTCTACTCTCTACTCACTGACCTCTACTCACTCGCGCAAGTTTACTTGCGCTTCCACCGGACTCCATCCTTCGAGTCCTCAATCAAAATCCCCTTCGCCAGCAGGTCATTGCGAATCGCATCCGCCTTCGCGAAGTTCCGCTGCTTCTTGGCCAGCGTGCGCTCCGCCACCAGCGCATCGATCTCTGCATCCCCCAGCGATCCCGCACCGAACTGCGCCAGCACCTCAGGAGAAGCCTCATCCAGGCGACCCTCCGCCTCGGCCCAAGCCAGCGCGCTCTTCGTCAGCTCGCCATCGCGATCCTCAAGCACCGCAAAGATCGAATCGAACTTCGCCAGCAGCGCCAGCGTAGCTTCAGCATCGGCCCTGCTCAGCGAGTTCTTGTCCGCCGCCGCATTCACCGCACGCAGCACGTCGAAGATTGCTGCCCGCGCCTCGGCGGTATTCAGATCGTTCTCCAGCGCCGCGACAAACTCAGCCTCTTTCGTCGCAATCATCGGAGCCAGTGCTGCATCGCCTTCCGCAAACGTCCCCGCCTTCATCCCGGCCAGCACTCGCTGATAGAACGTCCGCAGACGCTCCACCGCCGCCGTCTCCGCCGCCAGTCCATCAAAGGTAAAGTTCAGCTGCTGGCTGTACGGCACGCTCAGCAGCAGGAACCGGATCGCCGAAGCCTTGTGGCCCTTCAACAACAGGTCGCGCAGCGTGTAGAAGTTCCCTTCGGACTTCGACATCTTCCTGCCTTCGACAAGAAGAAACCGCACATGGAACCAGTGCCGCGCGAACGGCTTGTGCGTCGCTGCCTCACTCTGCGCAATCTCGTTCTCATGGTGCGGAAACATCAGGTCCTCGCCGCCCGCATGCAGGTCGAAGCTCGGTCCCAGGTACTTCATCGCCATTGCCGAGCACTCGATGTGCCAGCCCGGCCGCCCCACACCCAGCGATGTGTCCCAGCTCGTCTCGCCCGGCTTCACGCCCTTCCACAGCGCAAAGTCCCGAGCCGCGTCCTTGTCGTACTCATCGACATCCACGCGCGCGCCGTCCTCGATGCCTTCAAGGTCCTTCTTCGCCAGTTTGCCGTACTCCGGAAACTTCGCAATCCGGAAGTACCAGCTGCCGCCCTCGGCCTTGTACGCAATGTCCTCGCTGGCCAGCGTCTCGATCAGGCGCACCATCTCCGGAATATTCTCCGTCGCCTTCGCAACCGCCTCCGGACGCTCGATCCCCAGCGCGTCTGAATCTTCAAAAAAGGCGCGCGTGAACTTCTCCGTGTACTCCCCGATCGGCAACCCCGCCGCCGTCGCGTTGCGGATGATCTTGTCATCCACATCCGTCACGTTCATCACGTGCCGCACGCCCCGCCCGCCCAGCTTGATCGCCCGCCGCAGCACGTCGACGTGCAGGAACGTACGGAAGTTGCCAATGTGCCCGTAGTCGTACACCGTGGGTCCACAACAATAAAAGCGAACAGTGCCAGCCTCGGAGGCATACAGCTCCTCGACCTGACCAGAGAGTGTGTTGAACAGTTTAAGCGGCAAGTGTCTGGGACTTTCTCAATCGAAATTCGCTTTTCTATTGTAGAGCCGCACAATCCGGGTGCCCCACATCTCGATTCTGAGATGTGGGTTCGCAGGATGTTTCAGGATGACCTCAACTCTGGGTGCCCCGGGTCCGGATTCTCGGACCCGGGCTTAGGAATCCAAGGCTCTCCGCAACGCCATCACCTCACCGGTCGCGCGCGACCGATGCGGAAGCCTTCATCGCCTCGTCCCGCAATTGGGCAACGTCGGCGAGGAAATAACGCCCTATCGGCGTCAGAACTGATCCCTCCCACCGATAGGCAGCATGGTATCGCTGGCCATCGTTCCCCTCCATGATCCACTCAGTGCCATCTTCTCCGCCCGGATCCCCCGTAGCCACAGCGCTGATCTTCCAGAAGTCCGCCACGACCGCATGTATCTCGAGAATCTCGTCACGCGAAAGCGCACGCGTCTTCCGCGTGACGCCTGACTTCGGCGCGTAGCCTCCAGCCCAATCACCGATTTCGGACGTCGCCGTCCCCGTGCCGTCCTTCTTGATCTCGACCCGAACGGCAATCGGCTTTGAAAAAGAAGGCAGCAGTGTAAATCGGTACTCTTCAGAGATCTCGGTCGTAAGCTCGACCATCGGCCGCTCGCCCAGTGCATTCAGCTCAGAAGAAAACCACTCATTCAGAAAATTTCCATCGTCGCCGCCGTTCGTCGCAAAGGTGCGCGAAGGGAATTGCAGAGTGGTCCTTGTCTGGGCAACCGTTGAAATGGCAGTAGCAAACGAGATGATGCAACACGAGAAACTCAGCATGCGGGAAATTCTCATGCAGGCATGCTACCCCACCCCTGTCGCACCAACACCCAACACCCAACACCCAACACCCAACACCCAAGAACTCACAACTCACAACTCACAACTACCCTCACCCCAACCGCAACTGTGGCGTAGGCTCCAGCGTGTCCTCCGCAAACCTTCCCGCCACAAACTTCGGCCAAGCCGCCGCCGCGATCATCGCCGCATTGTCCGTGCTCAAAGCAATCGAAGGAAACGCAATCGCAATCCGCTGCTTCTCCGCCCGAGCCGACATCGCTGCACGCAGCGCGCTGTTCGCCGCCACGCCTCCCGAAATCAGCATCCCGTGCGCCCCAAAGTGCTCCGCCGCCCCAAACGCCGCCCGCACGATGTTCCGCACTGCCGCATCCTGAAAGCTCGCAATCAGGTTCAGCGTCGCCGCATCAAAATGCCCCAGCGCCGCCGCCAGCGCCTCACCCCGAGGCTTCGTCTTGTCCAGCCCCGCAGCCTTCAATGCCTCAAACCGCGCCGCAATCGCCGGCTGCATCCCGTGCAGCTCGACATATCGCCGCACCGCCGTCTTCAACCCGCTGAAGCTCAGGTCGAAGCGCGTCGCATCGTCAGGCTCCTGCTCTCGCGCCGCAGCATCCTTCACCAGCTTCGGCGCCACATGCCCCGTGGCCTTCTGCTTGATCTGGGCCACCGCAAACAGCTCGCGATCCGCCACCCCATGCCGCGCCAGCGCGTCAATCCACGGCCCGCCGGGGTAGGGAAGTCCCAGCAGCTTCGCCACCTTGTCGAACGCCTCGCCAGCGGCATCGTCCACCGTCCGCCCCACGTTGCGATACCGCCAAAGCCCCTGCACGTCCTTGCTCGCGAGATACAGATGCGTATGCCCGCCGCTCACGACAACAGCAAGTAGCGGAGCCTTGCCCTCAAACGCCCCCGCACTCTCCATCAGCACCGCATGGATGTGCCCCTCAAGATGATTCACCGCGATCAACGGCACGCCCGCCGCAAACGCCACCGACTTCGCAAACGTGATCCCCACCAGCAGTGCTCCCGCCAGCCCCGGACCCTCCGTCACCGCCACCGCCGCCAGGTCCGAATACTTCAACCCTTGCAAGTCGCCATCCTGCCCTTGCAAGTTGTCATCCTGAGGAGCAACGCGACGAAGGACCTGCTTCTCTGCCAGTACCGCCTCTCCCGCAAGATGCATCGCCTCCCGCGTCACCGGCACAATCGCCCGCAGATGCTCCCGGCTCGCCAGCTCCGGCACCACGCCGCCATAGCTCGCATGCACCAGCTGCGACGCCACCACATTCGCCAGCACCGTGCCATCCTGCCGCACCAACGCCGCCGAGGTCTCGTCGCACGAGCTCTCAATCCCGAGAATCAGCCGTCCTTGCACTCCTTCCATCTTAGCGACCCCACTCCCTCATGGCTCATCGCTCAACACCTCACACCTCGACAAACAAAGAGTCGGCTTCGCAAAGAGGCGGCCTCGCAAAGAAGTGTGTTCGCAAAGCGTCGGCTTCGCAGAGCGTCATGTTCGAAAAAATCGTCATTCCGAGGCGCAGCCGAGGAACCCCTGTATTCCCTCGCAGCCGCACCATGCCTCCGCCTCCGGACAACGTACCCCGGCACCACTCCACCCCAACTGGCTATCATCGAAGCAGCGAGATGCCACGCCTCGACAACCCGGCCTACGAAGCTGCCCTCTCCATCGCCAGCCGTCTGCACGAGCTCGGCCACGCCGCCTACTTCGCCGGCGGCTGCGTGCGCGATATCCTCCTCGGCCTCCAGCCCAAGGACTTCGACGTCGCCACCTCCGCCACCCCCGACATCGTCCAGGCCGCCTTCCTCCGCACTGAATCCGTCGGCGCGCACTTCGGCGTCGTCCTCGTCATCAATGAAGTTGCGGGCGAACGCATCGCCACCGAGGTCGCCACCTTCCGCTCCGACGGCGCCTACTCCGACGGCCGCCGACCCGACTCCGTCCGCTTCTCCACCGACGCACGCCACGATGTCCTGCGCCGCGACTTCACCATCAACGGCATGCTGCTCGATCCCGTCTCCTTCGAGCACGGCGATCCCCTCACCGTCGAGCACCCCGGCCGTACCGCCTGCTGCGTCCTCGATCTCGTCGGCGGCCGCGGCGACCTCGAGCGCCGCATCGTCCGCGCCATCGGTGAGCCCCGCACCCGCTTCAACGAAGACAAGCTCCGCATGCTCCGCGCCATCCGCTTCGCCGCTCGCCTCAACTTCACCATCGAGCGTAGAACCATGGCCGCCATCCAGGCCCAGGCGGGCACCATCCACCAGGTCTCCTCCGAACGCGTCCGCGACGAGCTCACCCGCATCCTCACCGAAGGCGGCGCCCGCCGCGGCTTCGAGCTGCTCGATGAGTCCGGCCTCCTGGTGGAGGTCCTACCCGAGATCGCCCGCCTCAAAGGCGTCGAGCAGCCGCCCGAGTTCCACCCCGAGGGCGACGTCTGGATCCACACCCTCATGCTCTTGGATCACCTCAAGAAAGGCGCGAGCACGACCTTAGCCTGGGGCATGCTCCTGCACGACGTCGGCAAGCCCGCTACCTTCACCCCGCCCGACCCAACAAAGCCCGGCGACCGCATCCGCTTCAACGGCCACGTCGAGGTCGGCGTCGCCATCGCGCGAACCATCCTCAATCGCCTCCGCTTCTCCAACGACGACTGCGACCAGATCCTCGCCCTCATCAAGCACCACATGCAGTTCGGCGACATCACGAAGATGAAGCAGTCCACCCTCAAACGCTTCCTTCGCCTCCCGCAGTTCGACGAGCACCTCACCCTCCACTACGCCGACGTCATGAGCTCCAACCGCAACCTCGGCCCGTACAACTACGCGCTGGAGCAGCTCGAAGACCTCGGCCACGAAGAACTCCGTCCTCAGCTCCTCATCACCGGCCGCGAACTCATCGCCGCCGGCTACAAGCCCGGCCCCCAGTTCAAAGCCATGCTCGTAGCCGCCGAAGACGCCCAGCTCGAAGGCCAGATCCACACCCCCGAAGAAGGCCTAGCGATGCTCCGTGAACGCTTCGGCCCCAGCGTCGAAACGAATAGCGAATAGCGAGTAGTGAATAAAGAATAGGCACGAAGGGTGCCCCGGGTCCGGATTCTCGGACCGGGCTAACCGGCACAAGCCTCGTTGGACAAGCAACACCCGGGTGCCCCACATCTCGAAGAGATGTGGGTTCGCAGGATGCACACCGCCACCTCGGTGCTCGTCCTCCAGAACCCCTCGCGTCGCAGCCCTGTAACCTCACCCCCGTCCCCGCATCTCATTTCCAGAGGTCGCGCATGACCAACATCCTTCGCTCCACCCGCACGCTGCTCTCGTCCGCTCTACTATCGATCGCCGTCCTCGGCTGCCAGGCCGCCACCCACGGCACCATCCCCGCCGCAAAGGTCGATGACACGCTAGCCGCAAAGCCCGGCCGCGAGACAGCCATCTTCGCCGGCGGCTGCTTCTGGGGCACGCAGGCCGTCTTCCAGCGCGTCCGCGGAGTCATCTCCACCACCGCCGGCTACGACGGCGGCCTCGCCTCCACCGCCACCTACGACCAGGTCACCACCGAGACCACCAACCACGCCGAAAGCGTCAAGGTCGTCTTCGATCCCTCCAGGATCACCTTCGGCAAGCTCCTGCAGATCTTCTTCGCCGTGCACGATCCCACCACCCTCAACCGTCAAGGCAACGACGTCGGCACCAGCTACCGCTCGGCCATCTTCTTCACCACGCCCGATCAGCAGCGCATCGCCCAGGCCTACATCGCCCAGCTCGATGAAGCCCACGCCTTCCCCCACAAGATCGTCACCGCGGTCACAAAGAATACCGGCTTCTTCGATGGCGAAGACTACCACCAGGACTACGCCCTCAAGAATCCCAACGACACCTACATCCTCGTCTGCGACCGCCCCAAAATCGCCACCCTCAAATCCGAATTCCCCGACCTCTTCGTCGAATACACCGGCAAAAAGTAACTCGAAGCTTCTGCTTGTTGTCATCCTCGAAGAGAATCTGCTTTTCGAAGTTGGTGCCCCGCGGTCCCCACTGCCCCCAAGGTCAGTGGGGACCACGGTCTAACCCCAAGCAGTCAACTCGCAGCTCGAAACCCACAACCCGAAACTCGATCACACGTTCTTCGCTCCCTCACCGGTGGACAATCCCTCCATCGGGGTTGCGAGTCGCTTCTCCCCAAAAAGAGTAGGGACTCAAACGAGCGTCTTTGCCCCACAGCTCCCCCGCATCTTTTCCCGGAACTTATCCCTCTCCATCGCGTACTCTCTTCCACACCGGAGACGCCGATGACATCGCTGAAGCGAACCGCCCGCATCGCCGGGCTGTGGTATCTGGGCTTCACCTTGGGACCGTTCTATCTCCTCTACGTGCCTTCCCACACCATCGTGCGCAACGACGCCGCCGCCACGGCGGCGAAGGTGCTCGCCCACGAAACCCTCTTTCGCTGGGGCATGCTCGCCGAATCGCTCGGCGCAGTCATCTTCATTGCCCTCAGCCTCGCGCTCTATCGCCTCTTCGAAGACGTAGACCGCGACCGCGCGCGGCAACTCGTGGCTCTGGTGCTGGTCTCGTCGGCCCTGAGCCTCGTCACCTTGGTCTTCAACGCCTCCGCTCTCCTCGTCTTTCGCGGAGGCCCTTCCTTCTCCGGCTTCGATGAACCCACCCGTCAGGCCGTCGGGATGCTTCTCATCCGCATGCACTCGCAGGCCAACAGCATCAACCAGATCTTCTGGGGCCTGTGGCTGTTGCCCTTCGGATCGCTCGTCGTCCGCTCCCGCTTCCTTCCTCGCTGGCTCGGATACTGGCTCCTCGTGGACGGCATCGCCTGGGTGATCGTCGGCATCACCTGGTTCCTCGCTCCGGACTCCACGGACGCTCTGTTCCGCTACCTCCAGCCGATATTCTTCGCCGAAATCGTCGCCATGCTCTGGCTGCTGATCATAGGAGCCAGGGAACCGGTCGCCGCTATCCCGGCAAGCATGGAATAGTCGACAGCCGCTGTCGCCGGACCGCCTGCCAAAGCGACGAACCCCCCGCGCTCTTCATCGATGGCAGGCAGGAAGTAACTCACCGCGGCGGCCGCTCACGAGAAACCCGTTTATCCGTACTAACGTCTCGATCAAAGCATTCCCCGCAGATTGTGCTCATAAGCGGATTGGATCTCATACGGGTAATCTTTAGAAATGGGAAACAGGATGAAATTGGGAAAGATGACGCCGACCAATGAGCTAACCGAGGACGGTTGGATAACGCAATTGAAACACATAGGCGGTCAAGTCACCCGCGTGCTCGACGTCTTCAATTTCCTTGAGGAACTAACCAGACTCAGCAATGAAAGCGAGGCCGCGCTAAGTGCCTTCAATGCAACTCCGTTGTTCTGGAACGTTTTCCGGGATAGCCTCCAAGAGTCAATGTTCATGGGATTGGGGAGGCTTTGCGACAATTCATCCGATGTGATCAATGTAAGTCGCGTGCTTGCAGGCGCGATGGGGCATCCTGAGTTCTTCTCGAAAGAAGCTCTGCGGATGAGGCTGCTAAAGCGAAAATTGACGGATAGTCTCGCGGACCATCTTCTGGAAAACGCCTGGTTTCCCGTGAGCGCGGAAGACTTTAAGCCCCTAAAGGGGGCTGTCTCTTTGCACCTGCGTCGGATCGAGAAGAACTATTTGCCCATCAGAGGTTCATATTACGGGCACCGATCAGTAGGAATTGATGCCCGCGCACTGTTTGAAAACACGAACTCAACTGAGCTAGGGGAATCGCTCGACACATTGCGCCAGTTGGTGGGCGGATTGCATTTTTTGTACGATAACGGGGCCAAACCAATGGTGGACGTGAAGGGAACGAAAGCGTTCGATCTGATGTCGAGACGTTGCGTTCGCGACGTGGTCAGGGCTGTCGCAGGGCGCGAGGTATAGCAAGCACTCAGAGCTCCGTCGGTGTTGATAAGTACCGACATGTCGGCCTATCGCCATTGAGACACGAAACGCGACGCCGCGGATCAATACCCTCAACTCTGATGCACTTCCTCATTCCCCCATCACTGCAACTTATAAGCCACCGCCGGCGCAACCACCACCTCCGGAGCCTTCGCTGCCTCGATCGTCACCGCACCCTCCAGCCCCCTGCCGGTCACATCCGCAATCGACAGCAGCGGCCCTGCATAACCCGTCACGTGAATGTCCTTCAGTACCACATGCCGCGCATGCGTCAGCGTGATCCCCTTCGCGCAAGTTCCCGTCACGTTCTCCAGCGTGAACCCCTCCAGCGGCTTCAGCGGATGCACATTCATCCCATCCACCAGCACCGGAACATCCTTCACGCGCACGTTCCGAATCACCAGCCCCTTCGCATTCGGAATCCCATCCAGCCCCGGAACAGGATCTTCACCCAGCAGTCCACTCGCCGTCAGGTTGAAGCGCAGAAACCCGCCTGCCATGCGGCTTACGTCTAGGTCCTCGGCAGTAATGTTCTCCAGCGAGTGCCCACGCCCCACGCGGCTCTTGATGTACAGCGCGAACGTCTTCGCTCCGGTGAACTTGCAGCGCTCAATCTTCACGTTGCGAATCCCACCCGACGTCTCGCTCCCAATCCCGATGCAAGCAAAGATCGAGTCTGCAAACGTACAGTCGCGAATGACCACGTTCTCCGTCGCCAGCCCCAGCACATAGGCCTCTTCGCCACGGCCCGACTTCAGCGAGATGCAATCGTCGCCCGTCGCAATGTCACACCTCTCGATCAGCACATCGCTGCAGGAGTCGATATCAATGCCGTCGCCATTCCCACCCGTCGACCGGATAAAGAGATTACTGATCCGAATATTTCGCGAAGCCGTAGGATGCACCGACCACATGCTGTGATAACTCGTCGAAAATCCATCCAGCGTCACGCCATCGCAGCGCAGAAACTCAATCAGCGCCGGATGCCGCAGCGGAGCCGTCTTCGTCGGTCTGCCACCCAGCGCATCGCAACCCGCAATCTTCCCCTTGCCCACGATCGCCACCTTCACCGCGTCGATGGCATACACCAGGGCCACATGCCCGGGAATCCACCGGCCCTCCCAGCGCACCTGCGACACCGCATAGTCCGCCATCTCGGGCGAGCCCACAATCACCGCTCCCTCATCCAGCCGCAGCGTGGTGTGGCTGCGGAGCTGCAGGGAACCCGTCAGGTAGTTGCCCGCCGGAACCACCACCGTACCGCCACCCAGCACAGCGCAGCGATCCAGCGCCGCCTGCAGCGCCACGGTGTCCTTGGTCGCGCCATCGCCCACGGCGCCAAAGCTCTCAGCGCGCACATTCAGCTCCACGCCTCCGGCCGTCGGCTCAGCGTTGCTCGCGGCCTTCGCCGGCTCCGGCCCGAGTCCTGAAGCTCGCCCAAGTCCAGTAACTGCCGCCGCAATCCCCGTGGCCGTGTTCTGAAGAAATCTCCGTCGCTGCACCCTGCGCCTCCTCCAACGGGCGCGGCCGCGCGTCATCTCCGGCGCGCCGCTGCCTCACCCTGTTCGGACGTACGCATCATACGGGCTATCCGGTAGTCCGGTCGCCACATCTGTCTTACCGCCGACCAGCCCCGCCTTCCTGATATCCCACCTCGGCACCGCTCGTCGTCGCCAGATCGCCTTTCCGTCCCCCAAAACCGGTGTTGTCCTTTAGACTAAGAGGCGGAGATACAGCCAGTTGCACGTGCGAGGGCGTTCGATCTCCCGCCTGGGCACCATCCAGCGGAGCCGACGGATTGCACCCGTCTGCAGTCGCAGTGTGCCCTCGCCAGGACCCGATGATGACTCCGATTTACTTCGATGGTGGGAGCACGCCTTCCAAACTGCCGCCAGATCTATACCGTGCCAGCGATCCGCTTCACGAGCCAAAGACGCCCCGCGTCCTCGTCGTGGACGATGAGACCTTGATCGCCGATACCATCGCCCAGATCCTCAATAAGAATGGCTTTCGCGCAACCGCCGTCTACTCCGGCGCTGCCGCCATTGAGTTCGCCCAGCGCGAGTGCCCCGATCTCGTCCTCTCCGACGTCATGATGCCCAACATCGACGGCGTCGAGGCCGCCATTGCCATTCGCCAGGCCTGCCCCGACACCCGCATCGTCCTCATCAGCGGACAGGCTGCCACGGTCGAGATCCTCTCGCGCGCCAGCGAACGTGGCTACCAATTCGAGCTGCTCGCCAAGCCCATCCATCCCACGCAGCTCATTCGCCACCTTCGCGACTAAGCTGCCGGAACGATGGCCTGGACCCCGCTCCACGGCTGCAAGCCCCGCCACACTCTCTGAAGACCAACGCTTAAACGCCTCGGCCAGCGGCCTGCGCGTTCATGTACCCTTGCGGGGACATGTCTCCCCGCAGCCCGCTCGATCGCCGCCGCTTCGTCTCCTTGTCCCTCGCCGCCACCGCCTCGGCCGCTGCCTCTCCGTGGACCGCTCTCGCCCAGTCTGCGACCAGGGCTACCCTCGTGCTGCATCCCGACCAGCCCGGGCCCAGCGTCCCGGCCAACTTCCTCGGCCTCAGCTACGAGACCCAGCAACTCTCCGATCCCACCTTCTTCTCGCCGGCGAACAAGGGACTCATCGCGCAGCTCCGCGCTCTTGCGCCGCACGGCGTCCTCCGCCTCGGCGGCAACACCTCCGACTACGGCTACTGGAAGCCAACGCCCGACTCGAAGATGCCTCCGCGCAAGCCGCGCGAGTACAAGGTCGGCGACCCCGACCCCAACACCGCCTACGCTGTCACCCCCGAAGCCGTCCACAACCTAAACGCCTTCCTCGACGCCACCGGCTGGACCTGCCTCTACGGCATCAACCTCGGCACCAACATCCCCTCGCTCGCCGCCGAGGAAGCCGCCTTCGTCACCAAAACCCTCGGCCCCAAGCTCGAGTACCTCCAGATCGGCAACGAAGCCGACCGCTTCGGCTCCACCATCCGCGACCCCCAAACCTGGGGTGTCGATGCCTTCCTCGCCGAGTGGCTGACCTTCGCCAAAGCCATCCTTGCGAAGGTGCCCAACGCCATGTTCGGTATGCCCGACATCGCCTCCAACGCAACGTGGTTCGCCACCATCGGTGAAAAGCTCAAAGACGATCCCATCCGCGCGCACATCGCCTGCCTCTCGCACCACTACTACATCGGTGGGCCGCCCTCGAACCCCGAGATGACCATCGACAAGATCCTGCGCCCGAACCCCACCGTGCTCAAGCAGGCGGAGATGACCTCCGCCGCGGCGAAGAAGCTCGACACCCACTGGCGCATGACCGAAGGCAACACCTGCTACCGTGGCGGCAAGCCCGGCGTCTCCGACGTCTTCGCCTCCGCGCTCTGGTCGGCCGACTACCTGCTCCAGCTCGCCTCCCTCGGCTACGCCGGCGTCAACCTGCACGGCGGCGATGGCCAGATGGTCGCCAACTCCCTCGGCGGCAAGCTGCCCGGCGATGAGCTCGTCCTCGCCGCCCACGGCAATCCCGCCGAGCATCCGCACCCGTACTACACACCCATCGCTCACATCGGCGATAAGTATGTGGCCGAGCCCGTGAGCGTTGGCATGCGCTTCGCCGGCATCTTCGCCGGCGCGCAACTCTTCGCTCTCGACTTCGATCCCGGCCCGGTCAACGCCACCGCCTACGCCGGCAGGCTCGCCAACGGCCAGCATGCCGTCGCCATCATCAACAAGGACCGCACCCAGCCTCTGGCCATCGATCTGGCGCGCTACTCGCTCGGATTCACGCTCACGGCGCCTGCACTCGACTCCCGCAGCGCCGAGCTTGGTGAACCGTCGCGCTTCCGCGAAGTAAGCATCGTTCCACCTTCCTCTGCCATCATCCTGTACTCAACGCAGGGTTAGAGAACTCCCGATTACGTGGCACGAACGGCTGGTCGCAGCTCCAGCCATGAGAAAAGCCGCACAAATCGACACGGCTTTCGCCACGAAGGAAATGCTCGTGGCTTTGTTCGACGCTCCTGCTGTTAACCCGTCAGGCCGGTTCATCGGCGTGACGGGTCGACAACTCTCTTAGAAACTTCGTCGCCGAAGAATCAGCGCTTCGGGTCGAGTCGTCGCCCAAGACCAGTCCTCACCTCTCCTCCCGACGTTTCAACTTACCAACCAGCGGGAATGATGCGTCCCTCGTGACGATTCCGTCTCCCGAAACCTTCGTGGTGCTCCCTGCGAACCGGGCGCAGAAGTTTCCTTGACAAAACAATTCCGCGGGGCGGAGTATGTTCGCCGATTTAGAACCAGCTAGACTTGCGCCGCGAGTGGTTATACCGGTTCAGCTCGATAGGCGCACAACATGAGTGATGTCGGAGCACGATTTCAATCTCCACCGACTTATGCATCGTGCTGCCACGGTAATAGCGCGGCGTAATCCGCCCCGCATGCCATGGCTGCAGCTCAACGACCCTTTTTGCCTGGAGGCAAACCCGATGGAATTTACCTGCCGTGCAGTCCGGAGACTAACAACCGGACTCGCCGCACTTCTGCTCGTTCTGACATTCGCGCTTGCGCCCGCCCCCGCGCAGGTCGCTGGCACCGGCACCATCCAGGGAACCGTTACGGATCCCGCAGGTGCCATTATCCCCAACGCTAAGATCACGCTGACGGCGGAAGCTACGAAGGTAACCCAGGTCATCCAGACCGATAGCCAAGGGGCCTACGTCTTTCCGAACATACCGATCGGAAGTTATACCGTCAGCGTCGCGGCGCCTGGCTTTCAGACCTTTGCCAGCAAGAACAACGTGCTCGAGGTCGGCAGCAACATCGCCGTCAACGTTAAGATGACCATCGGTCAGGAGACCCAGACCGTTACGGTGCAGGCCGAAGGCCTCGCTCTCCAGACCGAGGACGCCAGCTTCAAGCAGACCGTCGATCAGCAGGACATTACCGAGCTTCCGCTCAACTCCGCCAGCCGCCAGATCACTGGTCTTCTTCTTGTCTCAGGCGGCGCCACCGCCGCGCCCGCGGGCGACTTCACCGGTAGCAAGTACTCCTACCAGACCATCTCCATCTCCGTCGCCGGTGGCGCCGGCAACACCACCCTCTGGCGTCTGGATGGCGGCGATAACAACGACTACATGGGTAACGGCAATCTCCCCTTCCCATTCCCGGACGCTCTCAGCCAGTTCAGCGTTGAATCCTCAGTACTGGGCGCGCAGGATGGTATGCACTCCGGCGGTCTCGTAAACGCCGTCACCCGCTCGGGCACCAACCAGTTTCACGGCTCCGCATTCGAATTCATCCGCAACAACTACCTCGATGCGACGAACTTCTTTTCCACCAGCAAAGATCAGCTCCACCAGAATCAGTTCGGCGGGACCTTCGGTGGCCCCGTCTGGATTCCGAAGGTCTTCAACGGTCGCGACAGGCTCTTCTTCTTCGCTGGCTATCAGCACCTCATCAGCAAGCAGTTCTCAGCAACCACTCAGGCCCATGTTCCCACCGCGGCCAACCTCCTTGGAGATTTCTCGGTAACCGATCCAGCAATCGGTACCATCATCACTCCGACCTCCTGCGCCACCAAGACCGTTCAACTCGTCGACCCCATCACCGGTGTAGCGCTTCCCGGCAACAAATACACCACCACCCCCGCCTGGAACGCGCAGGCTCTGGCGCTGCAGAAGTACCTGCCCGCGATCAACCCTGCCATCGACGTCAACAATTGCGGTCTCGTCAGCTACGGTATCCCGCAAAACGTCTTCGACAACGAGTTCGATACCCGGGTCGACTGGAACATCAACTCGAAACATAACTTCTACGGCCGTTACTTCATCGACGGCTACCAGGCACCCGCGTTTTTCTCGCCCACCAACGTCCTCATTACGACGGCCTCAGGCAACGTAGAGCGTACGCAGAGCTTGACCTTCGGCGAAAACTGGACCATCAGCAGCCGTACCGTCAACAGCGCTCATCTCACTGGCTTGCGCCGCGTTAATAATCGTGGCTATGCTCCGAATGACATCAATGCCGCAACCCTCGGCATCAACATGTATCAGGGCGAACCCAACGGCCTCTATCTCGCCGTCACCAATAAGTTCACCCTCGGTGGTGGCACGAACTCAGTCGCTCACTTCAATGACAACACCATCACCTTCAATGACGATGTCACTCTGTTGCGCGGCAAACACCAGTTCGTCGTAGGCGGTGAACTCGCCCACAATCAGCTCAACATCTATAACTCGTATGAGGTGAACGGTGTATTCACCCTCAGCGGCGTCTACTCGGGCAGCGGTCCCGCCGGCGGTTCTATCACCGGAGACGGCAACCTCGACCTCCTTCGCGGCGCAATGAGCGCCTTCCAGCAGAGCAAGGCGCAGCAGAACGCCCTTCGTGGCAACGTGCCGAGCCTCTATGCACAGGACACTTTCCACGCTACGCCGCAGCTTACGTTGGTTGCCGGTATCCGTTGGTCGCCGGAGTTCATTCCCGTCGACTTCTTCAATCGCGGAACCACCTTCAGCATGAGCGCCTTCCTGGCCAACCAGGTCAGCACCGTCTATCCCAATGCTCCGGCGGGAACACTCTACTACGGCGATCCCGGAGTACCTCGGCAGTTCACCAAGAACTCGCCGTGGCAGTTCTCTCCCAACGCTGCTCTGGCGTATGACATCGGCGGCAAAGGCAAGACCGTCATCCGCGCCGGCGCCGAGCTGATCTACGACGAAGTCAACTTCTTCACCGGTCAGCGCACGCAGCAGAACCCCCCGTTCGCCACGGCTGTCAGCGAAACCCAAACCTCTACCTCCGGTCCGCTCAGCCTTAGCTCGCCGTGGTCTGTAGGTTCGCTTACCGCCAGCCCCTTCCCGCAACCGGCTGTCCCCACTCCGTCGCAGGCTCTGTACTTCGCACAATCGCAGTACATCGTCATGCCCACCCAGTTCCATCCCTCATACACCACGCAGTGGACCGCCAGCGTCCAGCACCAGTTTGGACACGGTTGGCAGCTGCAGGTCGACTACATCGGCAATAAGACAACCCACATGCCGATGGGTATACCGCTCAGCCCTGCTGTCTTTATTCCAGGTGTCTGGGGCGCCGGTGGAACAGGTTGCTCGCCCATCGTCACCACAGGTGCGGCTGCCGTAAAGCCTGGCGCCGCCGGTACAGCTTGTTCCACCGCCGCCAACCAGAACTCGCGCTTCGCTCTCACCATTGCTAACCCCGCGCAGGGCAACCAGTATCTCGGTGGCGGCGGAGGTTCGGTGCTCGTGGGTTACGGTGGCATGGGCAACTACAACGGCATGATCGCCAGCCTGCAGCATCGCCTCTCCGATAGCTTCAGTCTGCTCGCCAATTACACGTGGTCCAAGTGCCTCAACATCTATGACGCCCAGGGCGACTACGCTGGCACTGGCCCTGAAAATCCTGCCAACCCCGGCTTCGATTACGGACCTTGCGGCTCGGACTATCGCGACGTGGAAAATATCTCGCTCGTCGCGACCAGCCGCTTCCATCTCACCAACGGTATCGTCCGCGCCGTCGTCAACGGCTGGGAGGTCGCTGCCCTCACACACATCACCAGTGGAGCACCCTTCAACGTCACCACCGGCACCGACGTTTCTCTCACCGACATCGGCAACGATCGCCCCAACATCGTCGCCGGAGTCCCTATCTACACCCACCTCGCCAACCGTGCGGGCTCTGGTGCCGTCAACCGCGGTTACCTCAATCCCGCTGCTTTCTGCGCCACCGCTTGCGCCACCGCTGTTACACCTGGCACCTTCGGAAACATTAGCCGGAACGCCTTCCGTGGTCTCCCTCAATACCAGTTCGATCCGCAGATCTCGCGCATCTTCAAGATCTACGAAAACCTCTCCACCACCCTGCGTCTCGAAGCCTTCAACGCGCTAAACCATCCCAACTTCTCCACCCCCACAGCGGCTCTCAACTCAAGCACCTTCGGACAGATCGGCTCCACCAGCAACGCCGCCCGCGTCTTCCAGGGCTCCATCAAGATCAACTTCTAGCCGACACGGCTGTACGTCCCATCCACCCCAACCCAGGGCCCGTGCGACCTCCCGTCGCACGGGCCCTGCTGTTTCCCCCCCCGCATCCAACTCATCAGCCTCTACCCCGAGGCCGAATCTTTTCAGGCAGGTACACTCTCAGCATGTGCGGAATCGTTGGTTACATCGGACCCAAGGCTTGTGTTCCCGTCATCATGGAAGGCCTCGCGCGCCTCGAATATCGCGGCTATGACTCGGCAGGCATCGCCGTCGCCGGCGGCCTTACGCCCGATGGCAAGCCCAACCCGCTGCAGCTACGCCGCGCTCCCGGCAAGCTCCGCAACCTCGCCGCCATCCTCCAAAAGGATCCCGTCCACGGCACCTACGGCATCGGCCACACCCGCTGGGCCACCCACGGCCGCCCGACCGAAGAAAACGCCCACCCCCACCGCGACGGCACCGGCTCCCTCGTCGTCGTGCACAACGGCATCGTCGAAAACTACCTCGCCCTCAAGAACGCCCTCATCGCCAAGGGCCACAAGTTCATGTCCGAAACGGACACCGAGATCATCGCCCACGTCATCCAGGACGAACTCGAACTAGCGTCGAAGGGATTGGGTGCCCCGGGTCCGGATTCTCGGACCCGGGCTACCACCGACGCCCCCGACAGCAACGAATCCCAAACCGTCCTGGACGACCCTAATCCCTATTCCCTAATCCCTAATCCCTCACTGCCTCTGGAAGAGGCAGTGCGCCGCGCCGTCAAACGCCTCACCGGCGCCTTCGCCATCGGCGTCCTCTCCGCGCACGAGCCCGACAAGCTCGTCGCCGCCCGCATGGGCCCGCCCGCCGTCCTCGGCATCGGCGACGGCGAATACTTCGTCGCCTCCGACGTCCCCGGCATCCTCCACCACACCCGCGATATCTACTTCCTCCAGGACGGCGAGGTCGCCACCCTCACCACCTCGGGCATCCTCCTCACCGACTTCGAAGGCGGCCTCAAACCCCTCAAAACCCAACGCATCACCTGGGACCCCATCCAGGCCGAAAAAGCCGGCTACAAGCACTTCATGCTCAAGGAAATCAACGAGCAGCCGCGCGCCATCCGCGACACCACCCTCGGCCGAGTCTCCCTCGATACCGGCAAGGTCTTCTTCGACGAGTTCAACATCTCCGAAGACGAGTTCCGCAAGACCACCGGCATCACCATCGCCGCCTGTGGCACCAGCTGGCACGCCGGCCTCGCCGGCAAGTTCATGATCGAGCGCCTCGCCCGCCTCCCCGTCGACGTCGACTACGCCAGCGAGTACCGCTACCGCGACCCCATCCCAAATCCCACCGACCTCGGCCTGCTCATCACCCAGTCCGGAGAAACAGCCGACACCATCGCCGCGCAGCAGGAGCTCATCGCCAAGGGCTCCAAGACCATCGCCATCTGCAACGTCGTCGGCTCCGCTGTAACTCGCCTCGCCGCCGGAACCATCACCACCAACGCCGGTCCCGAGATAGGAGTCGCCTCCACCAAGGCCTTCTCCGCCCAACTTACCGCGCTCTTCACCTTCGCGCTCTATCTCGCCCAGCTCCGCGGCACAGTTACCGACGAACAATCCCTCGCCCTCGTCACCGAGTTAGCCCGCATCCCCGCAAAACTCGAAGAAGTCCTCCGCACGGCGGACGACGTCTGCTGCAAGTTAGCCAAGGAGTTCTCCACCGCCCGCGACTTCCTCTTCCTCGGCCGGGGCATCCACTACCCCATCGCCCTCGAAGGCGCCCTCAAGCTCAAGGAGATCTCCTACATCCACGCTGAAGGCTACCCCGCCGGCGAGATGAAGCACGGCCCCAACGCCCTCATCGACGAGACCCTGCCCGTCGTCGTCATCGCCACCAAAGACCCCTCCGACCCCTCCTCCGTCCTCAAGTACGAAAAGACCCTCTCCAACATCCAGGAAGTCACCGCCCGCTCCGGCCGAGTCATCGCCATCGCCATCGAAGGCGACCACGAAATCTCCCAGCTCGTGGAACACACCATCTGCATCCCCCCCACCCACGAACTACTCCTCCCCATCCTCGAAGTAGTCCCCCTCCAGCTACTCGCCTACCACATCGCCGTCCGCCGAGGCTGCGACGTCGACCAGCCAAGAAACCTTGCAAAGAGTGTTACCGTGGAGTAATCCACACTCAGGAGGAGAGAATGCCGCGATCCATTGCGCTTACGGCCGTGACATTGCGCAATTTTCGCGCCTTTGAGAGCGCAACCTTGCGACTCTCGCCGATCACGATTTTGGTGGGGCCGAACAACGCTGGAAAGAGCTCGATCATCAGCGCCTTGAGAGTCTTGTCTAATACGCTTAGCAGCGTCGACCCTGACACCAGTCTTCTTCTCGAGGAGCTGGGGACGTACAAAGACGCGGTCTACCGGCACGAGACAAAACGGTCAATAGGCTTCAACCTGGAATTCGAGCTAGACGGAAAGATATCGAGTATCGACCTGAACTATGGATATCGTGTCCAACGGCGGGAAGTGGTATTGCAGCAATTCGTCGCCAGCGAGTTTCGCGATGGGCAGCCAGAACCAGTGCTTAGGACGGCGTTTACCGTTTCCACAGGGCACCAGCTCATCAGGGAATTGAAAGGTCTTCCAGAAGCCGCAAAAGCAAAAATGCCATTGCCATTTGTGCATTTCATGCCGCGGCTAGGTACCCTTATACTGGACCGCTTGTATCGTAAGCTTGGGCCACAGACAAGAGAAGAGGCGGCGGCCACGAACCAGCTGGGACTTTTTAGTAAGCCGTATTCTGAGCTCAATCGCGCCTTCGTGCGTTTGAATCGATTTCTAGTTTCTCTTCAATACTTAGGGCCTTTTAGGGAAAGCCCCGCAAGGTTATATCCGTTCACCGGTGAGCGGCCGTCAGTCCTCGGAGAAACAGGCTCAGGAGCCACAGATGTGCTAATGAGCGATTTCTTTCGCCGCGGTAACAAGAAGGGCATATTAACTAATAAGGTAAAGAATTGGCTTCGCGGCGCGCAGATTGCTGGTGACCTCGCGGTGGAGGCTCTTGGCGATAGGCACTACCAAGTGCAGTTGAAACATCCAATAACCGGGGAATCATCTAACATTGCAGATGTGGGGTTCGGTGCATCCCAAGTCCTGCCAATTCTTGTCGCCGGATACGATATCTCCGAAGATTCACTACTGATGGTGGAACAACCTGAAATCCATTTGCATCCCCGAGCTCAGGCGGAACTCGGAGAGTTTTTCGCCGATGTTTATAAGCGTGGAATTCAGACGATTCTCGAGACTCACAGCGAACACCTGATTATGCGGCTTCAGACGAAAGTTGCGCTCGGAGAGATACCCAAAGAGGACATCACCGTTCATTATGTGGAGCCTACTCCAGACGGGAAGCGAATAGTGACGTTGTCGATGGATGATAGAGGCATATTTCAGCAGAAATGGCCAAATGGGTTTTTTGAAGAAAGGCTGACCGAGGCAGTCAACCTCGCGCGAGCACCTCTGATGCGGGGCGGGGGCAATTAGCCGTGAGCGCAATCACCTGTGATTCTTGTGTCATGCAACAGTTCGCCGAGCACCTGGTGACGCAATCGAATCCTGAGATACAGGCCCTGATCGATGGCATCGTGACCCATCACAAATTCGCGCTGGATCTTGGCGGGAAGATGCAGCACCAGTGGCTGGAGACCTGTGGCCTTGTATTCGGCGAATATCTTTACAAGTGGCTCCGTGAAGGCAACATTGAATTTGTCGCAGGAAAGCTGCACCAGCAGCACAAGAAACACCTGACTACTAAACTTGGGTTTCCCTTTTCAACGCGGCACGAAGGCACTTTCATTGAGGTGGCGGCAGAGGCGTTTCCCCACATTCTTGTGGGGCAGGACATTGACTTCTGGGAGCCTACGGAGAAGGGCTGTAGCTCAGAAAGGCGCCTCGAAATAATGGCGGCTGGATCAGGTGCTGTATGCCGTTATTTGGATAGAAAACTCGGTGTCAGAGTGGTTACAGTCGATCAAGCAATTCCGCTAGTTTGTCATGGGTAGGTCCACATCGGACAATATTCGACGGTTGGAGTGCTGGACGTCCCGCCTCGCAAGGCGGGTGCGCTTTCACAGCAACGCTGCATCTGAACAAGAACATCCCGGAAGGGCCCGGTTTCAACCGGGCCGTCACAACGCCTCCCACAATCCGGCTTCAGCCGCTGGGGCCCCTTGCGCGTGGCGGGTGGCCCACGTCTGATTCACCAACATATCGGGTGCCCCATGTCTCGCTTCTGAGACATGGGTTTGCAGGATGCGCATGAAAACCACCCGCGCCGGGCTTCGTGTATCGTGCGCAATGCCGCTGGCCTTCGAGTACGACCCCAGCAAAGCCACAAGCAACCTGGAAAAGCACGGAGCCTCGCTCGCGGAGGCCATGACCGTCTTCGCCGACCCGTTCGCGGAGACATTCCCCGACGAACTGCATTCAGAAGACGAAGACCGATAGATCACGTTTGGACGACCATCGAGCCAGCGATTGCCGGGTGTCCCACGTCTCGCCTCTGAGACGTGGACGTTCGATCAGGCTCCCCATCCCGGACAGCAAATACCGGAAGGGCCCGGTTTCAACCGGGCCATCCCGACGCCGCCCACAATCCGGCTTTAGCCGCTGAGGTACCTCTTCGCGTGCCGCATCGGGACACCGTGCCCATCAGGCCGTAAATCGATGGCATCCACATCCTGAGATCGATGTACAAGGTCAGGATGTTTCCCAAGGGAAGTAGCTACTACGCGGATTGGCGCGACGGCCATGGCCGGAGGCGTCGTAAATCCTTTCCCACGCCGGACGAAGCGCTGGCGCACGAGGCGGGGCAGAAGCAGCTGGGCCGAAAGCAGCGAGCCACCAGAAGGAACGCAGCCCGCCGCAAAGCCTTGGACGAGATCGCCGCAGGCACCAATGTCGTCCTCATCGACGCCGACCTGATGGACGCCTTCCCCGACTCCGACGCCGTGAACGAAGCCCTCCGCAGCCTCAAGACCATCGCCGATCGGACAAAGAAGCTCGCCTGATTTCAGTAAGCATAGCGATATCAACCATTTACCTGAAATTGACTGGACTTGCTCACTCCTGCAAAGCATCCTTGAGTAGCACCACAAGGGTCTCTGTATGTTTCACAAAATCGTTCGTCGCTTCGAAATCCAACCCGAAACACCCGCCTCCAGCCCCACCAACCTGCACGTGATGCCTGCCCCTACCGGGCGCGGGGTCGCTGGCTCTCGTCTCATCGACCTGGTCCTCATCGCCTCCCGCCGCTGCTCCGCCTTCTTCGCGGAGGCCGCCGTGCTCGTCCTGGTCTTCGGCATCCTCGACTACTTCATGCTCAAGGGACGCATCGAGCTCGGCTGGATCCTCGGCGCGCTGGCCATCTCCCTCGGTCTCCTCGCCGCCAGCATCGCCATGGACTTCACCGCGCATAGCTGGGTCAAAGCCCATCCCTAGCGTCTCCGCCAAAAACTCATCCGTTCCCCTCGAAGCCGATTCGGACTAGGCGCAGCGCCAGCGGCACGCTTGCGACCCTCCAGGCCGCGACATGGCGCCCCCATGCCCGGACGCACGCAAACCAAAGTCACCCCCCACCCGTTAACTCGCTGCGGCACAAGACTTTGCCTACATCGCCCTTGGAATCAATACTTTGCGATAGAGGTCCCCACCTAACCCCAAGCAAATCAACACTTACCCAAACAGGGAGGGGGAGGGGGACCACCCCGCGTAGCTTCGCATCCGGATAAATGTCTCCCGGAGATCGAAAATTCGAGCACGACACGAATCATGCGGCCCAATCTGCTCCGCCGCACAACCATCCCTCGCCCGGGCCCCTCTGACTATTTGATTGCAGGCAGTCAGAGGAGACACAAGTGACCATCGTCCAGCACCACTCGGTCAACATCAACCGGTACGTGCAGTCCGCCGAAGGTACGCACAGCCTCATCGTGTGGCTCATTGTCGGATTGCTGGCAGGCTTTGTGACCGGCAAGATCATGCGCGGCGCGGGCTACGGTCCGCTGGTCGACATCATCGTTGGCATCGTCGGCGCAGTCGTCGGAGGGCTCATCATGGTGAACCTGGGCTACGCCGGCTCCGGCGGCTTCCTGTACACCGTCCTTGTCGCAGTGATTGGCGCGGTTCTGCTCACACTCCTGCTGCGCCTCGTCACCGGTGGGCGCTTCCGGAACTTCTAGCCCGCATCACGAGTCGCGCGATCAATGCCCGTAGCGCGTCCCGCGAAACGGGATGGTGTATTTCACGCCGATGGTCCCCGCCTTCACCCACTGGTCGCCAGAGTTGGTGATCGGGGAGTTGAAGCGCTCCATCTGCCCATCCAGCTTCAGCGCCCAACTCGGCGATAGCAAGAAGTCAAACCCTACGCCGGCGGCCCATACATTCGAGTAGGACCTGTAGTAGTACAGCGTGCCATCCCGATTCAAGGTGAGGTCGTGATAGTCCATCGCCCCCCGCCCGAAGAGGAAGTCCCCGTACGGCCGCACGAAATGTACCTTTTTCTCGAGCTTGATCCCGCCCAGGATGTCTTTCACTGCCACCACCTGTCCATCATTGATGGGATAGGTTCCGCGCACTTCGATGGATGGTGTCAGGCCAAAGAGCTTCATCAAGGAGAAGTCCCCACCGGCGGTGACGCTCATATTGCGCCCGTTGTCGAGGTCAGTGAAGCTGCCCGTAAAGCCGCCGAAGACGGAGATCCTGGCGTCCCGTTCCGCAGTCGCGTGGGCCTGGGCGCTGGCGCTGCGGCCTGAGGCGAAGCTTGCTGCCGCGAGGATTGCGGCGGCTGCGCTGAGCAGGCGGTACGTCGAAGAACGGAACGAAGAGAAACGGGAATTACGGAGCCCACCGGCTACAGCCATCTGCATAAGAAAAATGGACGCAGATTCGGGGTCCTGGGCTGTGTCGTTTCGGGCGTTGCAGGCTGGTTAGGCCGCACTTCGATGTGGTTAGGCGAAGCCTAGCCTTGGTGTCGTCGCAAGTTTCGCGCAGGCCGTGATTTGGAGCAACGTCGCGAGGACGTTGCATCAGGCTACCGTTCGCCGCGATAGCCCTTCAGTCTCAACCGGTAGACTACGCCGATGGTCGCGGCCTTCGCCCATTCGGTGCCCGTGTCGGTGATGGGAGAACCGTAGCGCTGGAGCTGTACATCGAACTTGATCCCAAAGTGTGACGTGAGATCGAGGTCAGCTCCACCACCGGCGTCATACACGTTGGAGAGCGACTGGATGTAGACGGTCGAGCCGTCTTTACTCAGCAGGCCGCCGTTCTGGTAGTTCAATTCGCCGCGGCCGACGAGCAGGTTTCCGTAGGGATGGATGCGGCCGAGGCTCTTCTCCAGCCGAAGACCACCAAGAGCATTCTTCAGCGCGACCGAGTTGCCATCGGAGAACGGGTAGGTGGCGCGCAGCTCGATAGCAGGCTGAAAACCGAAGAAACGATGGAGTTCAAGGTCCGCGCCGGCAGTGATGCCGACGTTGCGTCCGTCATAGAGACCGGTATAGGTCCCAGTGGCTCCAGCGAAGACGCTGAAGCGCGTGGGGCGATCCGCAGTGGGGCGAGCCTGCGCGCTGGCCATAGGGACGGCAGCCGATGCGGCGGCAAGGAGCAGGACAGCAGAACGAAGCAACGTGCGCGTCAAGTGATTCAAAGCAGGTCCTCTTGTGGCTGGCAGGTCCACTCCATTATCGCCGCGGCTTTGACGCTGAGCCGAATGGATTTTTCCAGGATAGGAGATCTCCTGAGCAAACAGCACCAATGCGGTATGCGGTCGGACCCTGGGACTCAGTAGCGCACTACCTGATCGGCGTGACCGCGGAGCCACCAGCACGGTGCATTGCCGCCCTGGGGATAGAGCGAGAAGCTACAGGGAGTTGTCGCTTCTCCCTGGGGGAAGTATTCCTCCTTGTTGCCCTTTTCTTCCGCGGCGACCGATTGAAAGGTTTCGACTGTCCCCATCCCTGTGCCGTGGGAGACGCGGATCTTCCAGACGGCGAAGTCGATGGGATAGGCCGCGAGTGCGGCGACAAAGGCCCAGAGCAGGATCTGTCCCATGAGCCGTAGCCAGAATCTGGCCCACATTCGAATACCTCCCACTTGCGGAATGCTTTCAAGCTAGCAGACGGACACGTCGGGCATCGAGTCGCGGCAAGAGCGAAACGTCACGCGGTCCGAGCCGATAGGGCAAAGAGAACGTCGATGAACCACAGACAGTCGCTGAAACGTCCTATAGCCATGGGTAAACTAACACTGTGATGAAATTTCGCTTCTTCTGCGCCGTCCTGGCGCTCCCTATGGGGCTTGCGGCGCAGACTGGTGCTGTGCAGCCTGCAGCTCTGCTGCCGGATGCACCAGCTCCCCAGATCTCTGGCTCGTTCGTTTCTGCTCCGTTGGTAGAGCTCGCGCAGGCCGCAACACCGCAGGCGCCTGCGGCCCCGTCCAGCAGCTCGTCTTCAAGCTCGTCCTCCAGCTCCGCCGCCCAGAGCGCGGAGCCGCAGACCAGTCAATCGCAGGACGGCTCGGAGGCGGAAGATGCCCGTCGCAAGCGCGAGATTGCCGAGCAGGAAAAGCAGCGCGTGCTGGGCATCGTGCCGGAGTTCAACCTCGTCAGCAGCGGCCAGGCTGCCCCGATTGGCCCGAAGGAGAAGTTCAACCTCTTCTTCCATAGCGCCTTCGACCCGTTCCAGTTTGCGCTCGCCGGGATCGACTCTGGTATCGAACAGGCGGAGAATACGTATCCGGAGTGGCACCAGGGGTTCACTGGCTTTGCCAAGCGCTACGGTGCTTCCTACGCGGACAGCTTCGACGGCAACCTGTGGGGCAATGCGATTCTTCCTTCCGTGCTGCACCAGGATCCGCGTTACTTCCGCATTGGCACCGGTACCTTCAAGCACCGCCTGATGTTGTCGATGCTTTCGACGGTCCGCTGCAAGGGCGACAACGGGAAGTGGGAGCCGAACTACTCCAACGTCCTGGGCAACATCATCGGCGGCGCAGTCTCGAACATTTACTATCCGTCCTCGCAGCGCGGCGTGGGGCTGACCTTCGAGCGAGGGTTGACGGTGACCGCTGAGGGAACGTTTGGGGCATTCCTCGAAGAGTTTTATCCGGATTACATGAAGTGGAAGCAGCACCGTCACGACCGCAAGGTCGCCGCAGCGGCGGCAAAGCAACCCTAGTCTCGCGGATGCAGCGTTACAGGTTGAAGAGCTCGCGCAGCCGCTTCGTTTGTGAGCGGCTGACCGGGACTTCGGTCTGTTTGCGGTCATCCATGCGGAGCTGGTAAGTCGACTTGAACCACGGCACAACCTCGCGGATGTGCTGGATGTTGACGACGTAGCTGCGATGCGCGCGCCAGAACTGCTCGGGGTCAAGCTGGTCCATCAGCTCCTCGAGGGTGCGGCAGTTGGAGTCGCCTTCGACTGTGTTGGTGACGACGGAGATGCGACCCTCTTCGATGGAAGCAAAGCAGACGTCCTTCTGATCGACGAGCAGCAGGCGGTTCTGGGTGCGGACGACGACCTTGCCGCTGCGCAGGGGCTGGCCGTTGCGTTCGATCATGCGGAGCAGGGCATCGAGCTTGGCTTCGGCTCCGGCCACGATGCCGGCGATGGTGCCGCGTGTAGAGCCCGCAGCAACATCGGTGACGGTCTCCTCGAAGTCGCCATCGTCTTCGGCGGACTCGGTGACACGCAAGGTGGGCGCGAGCTCGGGTACGGGCTCGTGGGGGCGATCGGCGGCACGATCGATGGCGGTAGCTGAGAGCCGCGCGCGAACCTTGTCCAGCGTTTTGACGACACGGCTGGCATCGAAGGGCTTCAGCAGGTAGTCGACGGCGTTGACCTCGAAGGCGCGGACGGCGTACTGGTCGAAGGCTGTGGCGAAGACAACCTCGGGCAGGCGGGCGCGCTTGTCGAGCGCGAGGACCTTGCGGAGCACAGCGAAGCCATCGAGGCCGGGCATGCGCACGTCGAGGAAGACGACATCGGGCTTGAGGGTGCGGATCTGGTCGACGGCGTCGATGCCGTTGGAGACCTGCGCGAGCACGTTCACGTCCCCGGCGGCGTCCAGGAGGTACTGCAGCTCCTGCCGGGCCAGAGGCTCGTCATCGATGATCAGCGCTGTGAGCGGAGGGGCCATCGGAAGGGGCCGCTGTCTGCGGCTCGAGTCTGATTCTACGCGCGTTGATGAAGGATCCGGGCCTGTGGGTGAGCAGGCCGCCCTCATTGCTTCACGAAGGCAACAGGCTGGCCGTCGTCAGGATCGCCCAGGTATTCAATGATGAGAATCTGGCCGGCGTGATGATCGACGAAGAGGGACATTCCATAGCCTCCGGCTGGAACGCCTTGTTGTCCTGCGGAAAATGCCAGGAGCAGCCGTTGCTGGCGATCCTCAACCGGAAGCGTCCATTTGCCGGAACCTGCCGAAGGTTCCGGATCCGAGCCGGATGGAGGAATGTATCTGGCGGAGAAGGTGCCGTCGGAATGAAGCTCGATGGTAGGTGTAGCCGGAGGAGTGAGCGGGTGCCCGTGGATGTCGGTTCCCACCCAGGTGCCGGTCATCTCTTTCTTCGTGACGGTTCGGGCCCGGCAGCCGATCGCAGGAACGGCTGCAACCAGCAGGAGGGCGCCCAGAATTGCATGACGCATGGAGCCAGTCTACCGGGAATCTAGCGGATTAGTCGCCGTCCGAGTAGACGCGGAGGCGTTGTGGCGCGCCGTCGGAGGCAAGGTCGTGCCCGCACTGGGTGCAGTAGACGTCGGTGATGCGCACGCCGCGGTGGCAGATGCCGCAGACCGGGGCGGTCTGGAACTGGCACTGCGGGCAGAAGTTATAGCTCGACGCGATGGAGGTCGCGCAGTTGGGGCAGCGGGAGAGCTCAGGCTGGCGGAGCAGGAAGTACACTACCGCGCCGATGCCGCCGGGCAGGATCATGCAGACGAGCATCCAGAGGGCGGGGCTCATGCCACGGCGCTGGGTGTCGCGGCTGACGTAGCCGATAAGGAGCACGTAGCTCGCCCAGAGGGCGCCCCACGTGTAGCTCATCATCAGCCGGAGGGCCAGGACCTCATGCTTGTGGTGCGGCATGACGACGTGGAAGACCCATTGCATGGCGGCGAAGACGAGTACAGCGCCGACCATGGCCCAGCGCGGGATCATCCGCAGCTCATCGTCACCGAAGTTCGCGCCGTTATCCTGGCGTCCGCTCAACCAGCCGTTCATTACCGAGCCTCGAAGTTATCTGCGTGGCGTGTGCGCCCGAGACGGAACCATACCATCAGCAACAGGGCGACGGTAATGGGGAGAGACCAGATGGTGATCAGGAACATCTGGTCGCTGGCATCCGGCACGCCTGTCGGGGTGATGTCGTTGCTGTCCATCAGGAACCACACTGCATAGCAGATGGAGATCAGCAGGGTGGAGCAAAGACCGATGGGAACCCAGAGGCTGCGCTGGCGGCGGCGCTGAGCCTGCATCACCAAAGCCTGTTCGCGGATGACGCGGTGGGTGCGGTTCACCACCGAAGATCGCGCACCGTTCATGAAGGAATTATCGGGAGTGCGTGGCCCGTCGTTCATCGATCAGCCTCCGAAATTCGCAGCGCCCGCAGGCGGGTCAGTTCAGGTTTTAGTGCGGCAAGACCGCGATAGAGGCGGGACTTGACGGTGGAGAGCGGAGCCCGTGTGACCTGCGAGATCTCCTCGAGGGCCATCTCCTCGTGGAAGCGCAGGCTGAGCACCTCGCGGTAGCTGGGCTCGAGTGTCAGCATGACCTTCTGGAGCTCGGCGGCGTTCTCGCGGAACTCGAACTGGTCGAGCGGACTTGGGCTGTCTTCGACGATCTCGAAGGGGCGTTCGTCGTCTCCGCCTTCGCGCATCTCGTCGAGGGAAGCCATAACACGCTTACGCGACAGGTCGATGACCAGATTGCGCGCAATCGTGAAGATCCAGGTATCGAAGCGGGCACGCCCGTCATACTGCGAGCCACGCTTGAGGACGCGGATCCAGACTTCCTGGAAGAGATCCTCGGCGACCTCGCGGCGGCTGGTGAGGAACATCAGGTAGCGCATCAGACGGTGCTGATAGGTCTCGATCAGGTAATCGAGCAGCTCGGTGTCATGACGCTTGAGTCCGCGTGCAATGGCTGCGTTATCCAGCTCGCCCGCGTGGGCCAAAGCGATCGCACTGGAAACAGCGCCCCTCATGTCCGGTATGACGTCTCCCATATGGAAATAGTCTCTGAAGCACGGTTATCGTGCGGTAAAGGTTTGTAACGGGGTTGCAATAGAGGATATCAGCCGGTCCGGGGATCCCGCAGCCGGGGGAATGCCGGGAACGCCACCAAGGTTGTGCAGGTGCCTACCAAGGTGGGATTTGTGGGCGTTTTTCTCTGTCCTACTGTGGAGCAAAAGCGCGATTCGCGCGGCAGTTGCCGCCGAAACGCCAGAGCGAAGCGGAGAAACAGATGAAGCTCTCAGGATTGATGCGTATTGCCCTCTTGTTCGGGTCGTCCATGTTGCTGTGCCACACGGGAGTAAGCCAGGCGCCGCCCTCGGGTGGCGGAGCGTACCTGGACAGCTCGACGAACTGGGATTTTTCGCTGGGCGGATCGTATGCGCGGGTGCTTTCGGGCACGTCCACGGGAAATGTCGGGGGCTGGAATGCCACGCTGGCGAACTTTCCTTATGACTCGCACCCGTGGATCGGCGCCATGGTCGATCTGGGTGGGTATTACGTGAGCCAGCCGGGGAAAGACTCTCAGTATTACAGCGTGATGGGCGGCCCGGCGGTGACGCTGCGGGTCACGCGGATCCAGCCCTACGCGCGGGTGATGCTCGGGCGCGTGTTGAAGAGCGCTTCGAACTCGACCACAGCGAGCACGAACGGGCAGGGCATGCCGCGTGTTCTCGGCAGTGGGAGCGAGCCTGCTGCCGATGCCTCGACGACCGCGAGCACGGGCTGGCAAGGCTACTTCGGCCTGGATGCCGGCGGAGGCCTCGACTACCCGATCACCTCGCGGTGCGCGGTGCGTCTCGAGGCGGACTGGACTCCGTTCTGGGTCAACTCCCAGAGGCAGAACAACGTGCGGGCGGCGGTGGGACTGGACTGGCGTTTCTGACCACGCCCGGCTGAGCTGTCGCGGCTACACTAGAGGGATGGACGTTCTCTACGGTTTGCACCCGGTGGAAGAGGCGCTGCGCTCCGGGCTGCGGCGGCTGGATCACGTGGCAGTGGCTCGCGAGCGCGAGGCCCGGCGCGATCCCAAGCTGGAGCGCATTCTCGAGCTCTGCCGCGAAAAGCGCGTGCGTGTGGTCACGGAGCCGCGGGAGCAGCTGACCCGGCACACCAAGACGGATCTGCACCAGGGCGTCGTCGCGTTCGTGCAGGAGCGCAAGTTCCTGGCGCTGGAGGACTTGCTGGAAGCTCCGGCAGGGCCTTCGGGGCACAGGTTCTTCCTGGCGCTGGATGGGGTCGAGGACCCGCACAACCTGGGGGCCCTGCTGCGTTCGGCCGATGGCTCGGGCGTGGATGGGGTGATCCTTACGGAGCGGCGGTCCGCGCCGATTTCGGCGGTGGTGGCGAAGACTTCGGCTGGCGCGAGCGAGCATGTGCGGATCGCCAAGGTGACGAACCTGACACGGACGCTCGAGGTGCTGAAGAAGAGCAATGTGTGGGTCGTCGGGCTGGATGAGCGCGGCACGCCGGACTATTCGGACTTCGACTTCAGGCAGGATGTCTGCCTCGTGCTGGGCGCGGAGGGTGCGGGGCTTCACGATCTGGTGAAGAAGACCTGCGATTATCTGCTGCGGATCCCGATGGCGGGGAGTGTGAGCTCGCTGAATGTGTCGGTGGCGGGTGCGGTGGTGATGTATGAGGCGCTGCGTCAGCGGCGGCCGGGCTCTGCTGCCCAGCCCGTGGCGGCGGAGTCCAAAGCCAAGAAGCCGCGAAAGGGTTTAGGTTCCTGATGCAAGGATTTCTTCGGCTGCCGGCGGTGATGTTGCTCGCTGGCGCCACGCAGTTTGTGGGGGCGCAGACGGCGCCCTCCACCGGAAGCAGCACGCCCAGCACGACGCCGGCTCAGACGCCTCAAAGTGAGCAGAAGCCCGATGGCGAACAGGCGCCGGCGCCTCCCAAAGGTCAGGTTCTCTTTCAGAGTCACGGTGATGCGCCGGAGGCTCCGGACCAGACGGGCGTGGAGCCGCTTCCCGCACAGGGCGCTGATAACGGGATGTCCAGCAGCTCTTCGTCGAATCCTGGAGAGCCGGATGCGGCTCCTGCGCAGATTGGCGAAGCAGAGAAGCCGACTGGCCCGGAGCTGAGTGACGCCGAGCGGTCCGCGCTGACGATCACGGGCTATGACCTGGACGCTCGGCTGACGCCTGCGCGTTCGCGGCTGGCGATGCGTGCGGTGCTGACGGTGCGCAACGACGGCAAAGAGCCGATGACGCGGCTCGCGCTGCAGGTCTCGTCGACGCTGAAGTGGGACTCGGTGTCGCTGGTGACGCCGGCGGGGACGCAGAAGCTGGCCGTAGCGCAGCACCTGCTGGAGACGGACACCGATCACACCGGAAGGGCCAACGAGCTGGTGCTGGCGCTGCCTGCGCCGCTGGCGCCGGGCGGGACGCTGAAGCTGGATGCGTTCTACTCCGGCGCGGTCACGCAGAATGGCTCGCGGCTGGCTCGCATTGGCGCCAATGCCACGCAGGCCGCCGATGCGGACTGGGATTCAGCGGGGCCGCGCGAGATTGCGCTGCGGGGCTTCGGCGATGTGCTGTGGTACCCAGTGAGCTCGCCGCAGTACTTCCTGGGACAGGGCAATGAGCTGTTCGAAGCGATTGGCCGGATGCGGCTCCGGGAGGCGCAGGCCAGCGTGCGGCTGCGTCTTGCGGTGGAGTTTCAGGGCGAGGCCCCTGTGGCAGCGTACTTCAACGGCCGGCGCGCGGAGTTGAAGGCGATCTCGGACAATGCGGATGCGCCGGTGGCGACGAACGCGGGGATCGCCACGACAGAGTTTGCCGCGGAGCCGATGGGCTACCGCGCGCTCAGCCTGTTTGTGCTGAGTGACAAGGAGACGTTGACCGCGGCGCTTCCGCTGGGTGTGGCGCCGCCGCCTCCGATGGTGACGGCGGCACCGATGTACAGCGCGAAGACGGAGAGTTCGAGCGCGGCGGGTTCTAGTGCGGCCGGGGCAAGTGCAGCGGCCGCTCCCGTGGTTGAAGCTGCGAAGCCGGAGCCGGTCGTGGCGTCGGAAACGGAAGGGCGGCAAGGGCCGCCGTTGCTGGCGGTTTCGGGCGCGAGCGACCTGATCACGAACCAGCTTCGGGACGCAGCGGAGAACGTTGCGCCGGTGATCCAGGACTGGTTCGGGACGCATCCGCTCTCGGCGCTCACGATTGTGGATCATCGCGGGCAAGCCTTTGAGGATGGGCCGCTGGTGGTTGCTCCGGCCGCTGCGCTGGCTTCGCGGGAAGATCCGTCGGCGCTGGTCTACAGCATGGCGCACGCGTGGGTGCAGACGGGGCAGCCGTGGATCGACGAGGGGCTCTCGGGCTTTGCCTCGCTGGTGGTGACGGAGAGCCAGCATGATCGCGATACGGCCATAGCGCAGCTGAATGACCTGCTGCGGCCGTTGTTGATTGCGGAGCCGGAGTTCGATTCGCAGGAGGCTGCGAACGCTCCGGATGCGGCAAAGGGCCAGCCGCTGATCGCGGCGACGTCGGAGGTGTACTACCGGCGCAAGGCGGCGGCGGTTTTCTGGATGCTGCGTTCGCTGATTGGGGACGAGGCGCTGAGTGCGGCGATCAAGACACTGGTGACGGAGCCTCCCTCGCACGGTAGCGCTGAAGAACAGGCCGTGGCGTTTGAGAAGCTGCTGGAGAAGACGGGCACGAAGGACCTGTCGTGGCTTTTCCACGACTGGGTGCTGAATGATCCGGGGCTGCCGGACCTGAGCTTCATCGATGTGACACCGCGGTCTCTGCCTGCGGGCAAGGGACACGATTCGGGCTGGCTGGTGGCGGTGTCGGTGAAGAACGACGGTGGAGCGACGGCGGACGTTCCGGTGGTGGTGCGCTCGGGAAACCTGACGCACGCGGACCGGATGCGGATTCCGCCGTACTCGCAGGCGGTGGTTCGGATCCTGGTGGAAGGAGCGCCAACCCAGGTGCTGCTGAATGATGGAAGCGTGCCGGAGGTCCGGACGTCGCAACATATCCGCACGCTGGACGTCGCACCGAAGTAGGCCGACGCAGAACAAGCGCTGAAAGAGCGATGGCAGACGGCGGAGTCAAGGTTAGGATGTTCGGAGACCCCGAGGACAACCTATGCTGATCCGCCGTTCGTCTGTGCTCTTCTGCTCGCTGCTTGCCGTCGCGATCTCCTCAACCTGTGTTGCTGCGCAAGCTGCGTCCGGGCCGGTTCCGGCAGGAATCGAGACGTTTCAGCTGCCGAGCCATGGAGCCTTGCTGAATGCGTTCGTGTATACGGCTGCGGGCGCCGGGCCGCATCCTGCGGTGGTGCTGCTGCATGGATTTCCAGGGAACGAGAAGAACCTCGACCTGGCGCAGGACATTCGCCGCGCGGGCTGGGATGTTCTTTACTTCGACTATCGCGGCTCGTGGGGCTCGCCTGGGGATTTCAGCTTCGAGCACACGATGGAAGATGTGCCCGCGGCGCTGGCGTACCTGCGCGATCCGGCGAACGCGGCGAAGCTGCGGCTGGACCCCAAGCGCATCGCCGTGGTGGGGCACAGCATGGGCGGCTGGATGGCTCTCGAGACAGGCGCGGTGGACCATGATCTGCTGGGCGTGGGGATCATCTCTGGAGCGGACATGACCGGGCGCATCCCGGAGAACTTTCCGCCACAGGCCATGCCGATCGTAGAGAAGAAAGTTGCTGAGTCACTGGCTGCAGAGGGCATGGCTCCGTTGGCCGGGTGCACACCCGAGAGCCTGGCGAAGGAAGCCATTGAGCATCGCGTGGCGTGGGCCTTCCGCACGAGCGCCGCGAAGCTGAATCATGTGCCGCTGCTGGTGGTGTCGTCGGACGATGGGCTGGCGGATGCGGATAACGCGATGGCTGATGCCGCTGCGAAGGCTGGCAACACGAAGGTGGTGAAGGTCCACTACGCGACGGACCATTCGTACTCGGACAAGCGGCTGGAGCTGTCGCAGACGGTGCTGGATTGGCTGGGAACGCTGCCGGGACATCCACTGAAGTAGGAGAGCTCTTGTCGCGATCTCGCTAACGCTTGTGCTTGCCTTTGGCCTTCCCGGTGGCTGGGGGCGCAGTGGCTACGCAGGTCTGAGGGCCGCCCCAGGGGCGTCCGCAGGTGATGTTGATGGGCACGGCTTTGGCGGGTTCGTCCTTCGCAGCCTTGGTGTCCGCGGACTTTGCATCGGAAGCCTTTGCGTCGGGCTTGGCGGGCGCCAGCGGGGCCCAGGTTTGGTCCAGATTGTCGCCGAGCGGCGGAGCCATGGCGATGTAGTCGCGGATCTCCTGCGGGGTGGCGGAGCCGGTCAGTGTGAAGCTGTAGGAGCCCTGCGTGGCGAGGCCGCTGAGGTTGAGGGCGGGCTTGCCTTCTGCAGCGACGTTGATGGCGCCCAGAGCGAAGCCCTGGGGCGTGCCAGCGATGGTGGGCGCGGCGAGTCGCGGGTCGGCCACAGAGGCGGGCGGCAGCTCGCCGTGAGCTTCGCCCTTCCACCAGCCTGGCTGGCCGTTCTCGGCTGGGATCCACTCGCCGGTGGCGGAGATGGCGCCTTCAGGAGCGTGGATCGCCTGCATGCGGCGGCTGAAGAGCTTGGCCCACTCGAGCAGGTAATTGTCGGGCACGTGGGTCATCGTGACTGCAAGGCCTGAGCCGCGCAGGCCGAGGATGTCGAGCTTTGCAGCCTTCGCCTCTACGGCTCCGGGCTGGTCAAAGCCGTGGGCCTGGGGGGTGGCGACGCCACAGGCGGCGTTTTCGAGGCCCGCATCGGTGATGTTCAACGTGCCGTCGCAGCGGATGCTGAGATCGAGCGGATTTGCGGGGAGGAAGTCGGCGCGGCGGAGGTCGTTGACCGTGGCATGGGCACGGACGGTGGCGTGTCCCAGGCCGCCGGCCACGGCGACGTCGATGTGCAGGGTGCCGCGCCACTCGGCGTCCTGCCCGGTGACGATGCGGCTGGCTTCGCCGAGCGGGGCATCGCGCCAGGTCAGCTGCAGGTCAACGGGGACCCCGGCGAGCGTGGGCGCGCGTTGCAGGGAGCCTTCCACGCGGAGCATGCCGGGGTCGGAGATGTTGGTGTCGGTGCGGGCGGGCTTGGCGTCGAGACGGATGCGCCACTGCTGCGCGGAAGGAAGCCAAAGGGCGAAGTCGGCATCAGTGAGGGAGAAGGGCATCTTCTCCGCGCCCACCTTGAGGTTCACGCGAGCGCCGGTGGCTTCGATGTAGGGAAAGCGTGGGGACGTACCGGCTTTGGGCTGCGAGGTGGGGGCGGTGTCGAGCTGCGAGGCGTGCATGAGCAGGCTCTCGAGGTTCCACTTGCCGTCGGCGTCGCGGACGAGGTTGAGGCTGGGCTCGACGAATCGGATGGTGGAGAACTCCACCTGGCGACGCCACAGGGAGCTGGGGCGCAGGGTGGCTTCGACGACGTTGGCGCGGATGATGGGCTCGAATCCGAAGTGGGGGTCTTCGCTGACGACGAGGTTCTCCAGCGTGAAGCCCGGCATGGGCAGCAGGTGCAGGGAGACGCGATCGAGGTGAACCGGGCGGCCGAGGCTTGCGCTGATGCTGGCTGCAATACGCCGCTGGTAGCGGTTCACGTTAAGCATCGGGGGCGTAAGGATCAGCAATCCCAGCAGGACGAGTATGCCCAGCAGCACAAGCCAGTGCCAGCGCCGTGGGCGCATGCCCCTGGCGAGATCTTCATCGAGGACCGGATCGATACTGCCCCAGGCCGACATCTAAAACGAATCTCCTGTTGCTGAGAGCTTGAACGAGCGTGCCGCACCGTCTTCGCGGGGAGGACGGACGTGAAGGCGGCGGCTTCGTGTCGCGCCTTCAGGAGATGCGGCCTACTTCACGACGTGAAGCGTCCGCGACCAACGGGTCTGGTCGAAGATGTGGATCAGGACATGGAACATGAAGCTGACGCGCTCTCCGGTGCTGGTCTTGTTTTCTTCGTCCGCGGGGGTGAGGAAGGACCAGTAGACGAAGAGGGGCCGGCCCATGATGTTCTCGACGGGAACGAAGCCCCAGTAGCGGCTGTCGAGAGACTCGGTGCGGTTGTCGCCCATGGCGAAGACCTTGCCCGGGGGGACGACGACGTCGCCGTTGACGATGCGTGTGGGCAGCTCCTGCCGCCAGACTTCGGTCAGCTGCTGGCCGTAGTCCGGAGTGATGGCGGGGAAGTCGTCACGGTAGGGGATGTAGCCGTCCTGCGCACCGGGCTGAGAATCATCGGGCATGCGCGCGAATCCTTCCTGGACGGGCTTGCCGTTGATGAAGACGTGGCCGTGCTCGAGGTGGATGTGGTCACCGGCGATGGCCATGGCGCGCTTGACCAGGATCAGGTCGGGGCTCTCGGGATTGGGCTTGAAGAAGACGATGATGTCGCCGCGCTGTACGGGGCGATAGTGCACGAAGGGCGCCCAGGTGGTTGCGGGAGAGAGCGTCTCGCGATCGACGACGACGTGATCGCCGATGAGCAGCGTCTTCTCCATGGAGCCCGAGGGGATGACGAAGTTCTGGAAGACGAAGCCCATGACCCACAGGCCGATGGCGAGCACGAAGGCGATGGACGCAATGGCCTCGAGCGGGGTCTCGGTCTGCAGCTCCGGTTCGGTGGAGTGGATCGTCTGAGGCTCAGTGACCGGGTTCAGGGGGGTGGTGCTCACAGTCGTTCCAATCTCCTGGCGGGTCCGCGCCGGGCGCGAAACGGGCTCGCCTCAGTGTAACCGCTGGGTGGGAGGGTGGGACCGGAGATTCGCGGAGCTGAGAGCGAGTTGCTGTTGCCGGAACGGGCCCTGGGACGGCTTCTAGCGCAGGATGCGCGCGGCGCGGAAGCCATCGCCGAGGACCTTGCCGAGGCGGCCAAGCGTGGAGGCCGGTGGTGGCGGAGTCGGCTCGAACTGGCGAGCTTCGGCGGTCTGGCCGCTCTTCCAGGAGGTGGAGAAGTACACCACCAGCGGGCGTCCCACCATGTTCGCCTGCGGCACGAAGCCCCAGTAGCGGCTGTCTTCGCTGTTGTTGCGGTTGTCGCCGAGGACGAAGTAGTGGTCAGGGGGGACAACCACGTCCGCGCCCACGATCGACCGGCGCAGCATCAGCCACCAATGCTCATCGACGTCGGGATCGGCTTCGCGGAGATTGGGAAATTCGTCCCGAAAGAGGTTAGGCCGTGAGGGAGCATAGACCGCGTAGCTCTCGGAGATGGGCTGACCGTTGACCAGCACGCGGCCATCGCGGAGGCGGATGCGGTCGCCTGGGAGGCCGATGACGCGCTTGACGAGGTGGCGCGACGGGTCGGGAGGGAAGAGGAAGACGGCGAGATCGCCGCGATGCACCGGGGTGGCGGGGAGAAGCATGCTGCCAAGCCTGCCTTCGGCGGCGTAGGAGCGCTTGTCGACGAGCAGGAAGTCGCCGACGTTGAGCGTGGGCTGCATGGAAGCGGATGGAATGCGGAAGGGCTGGATGACGAAGGTGAGCAGGAAGAGCGCGATGATCAGCATCTCGGCCAGCGAGCGCACCATCGCGACCGGGCCGTAGTGCGGACCGGATCTCACGCGACGCCCCGGGTTGCGGCGACCTCGGCTGGCCCAAGCTCTTCGAGAGCGAGAGCTGCGGCACGCTGCTGCGCTTCCTTCTTGCTGGGACCTTCTGCGGAGGCGAGGATCCGCACGCCGTCGTCGGTCTCGAGGTGGGCTTCGACGGCGAACCGCTTCTGGTGGGCCGGGCCGCTCTCGCCGATGTCGACGTACTTGAGCTTTCCGGAGCCGGCGGCCTGGACGCGCTCCTGCAGCAGGGTCTTGTGGTCGCGCAGGGCGCGGCCCTCGCCGGAGGCTTCGAGCTCGCGGTGCAGGTTCTCGCGCTCGGGGCCGAGGAGATAGCGCTCGACGATGCGGCGGACCGGTCCGAAGCCTGCCGTGGCGGCATGTTCTCCGCCGGGAGCGCTGGCGTCGAGGTACATGGCGGCGATGATGGCCTCGGCTGCATTGGCGAGGACGGTGGGCTTCTTGCGGATGCCGTTGAGTTCGGCGCTGCGGCCAAGGAGCAGGTGCTTGCCGAGGTCGAGCTGCTCGCCCATCTCGGCCATGCGCTTGCGGCTGACGAGGCTGGCGCGCAGTCGGGTGAGGTCGCCTTCGCCGCACTGCTGGAACTCGGAGAAGAGAGCTTCGGTGACCATGAGGCCGAGCACGGCGTCGCCGAGGAACTCGAGCTGCTCGTTGTCGGTGCCGGGAACGTTGCGGGGCTCGCGCCAGCCGTTGGTCTGCTGGATGGCGAGGGTTGCGGCGGTCTGGCCGCCTTCGTAGGGGAAGGAGCGATGCGTGAGCGCGAGCTCGATCAGCTCGGGACGGCGGAAGCGGTACTCCAGCCGGTCCTCGAGCTCCGCCCATCGCGAGGGGGGCGTGTCCGTTGGGGTCGGCTCGGGCTCGGCTTTGCGCTTGCGGGTGCTCATCGCTCTTCAGCTTTCTACTCTACGCGCGGGACGGGGCGCCGTACTTCAGGGGCTGAAGCCCCAGGTTTCTCGAATGATCCACGATGTGTCATTTCGACCGGAGCGGGATAGTTTCATCGTCCTGCGTAGCGGAGAAACCTGCTGTTTGCCCGCACCGGCAAACAGCAGGTCCCTCGACTTCCCTACGCTCCGCTCGGGATGACACATTTTTCAGCATTTCATCAGTCCAGAGCCCGCCGAATCGATCAATACAGCCTAGTTCGGCGGGGTGCCGACGGGCGGCTTGGACGGCGGTGGGTCGGGCTGGTAGGAGTCCTTCTCCTTCTTACCGGTGGGATCGAAGTCCTTGTCGTCGTCATCGTCGGAGCTGGACTTCTGGGCGCGCTGGGGCAGCTTGTAGGGCCTGGCGATGCCAGCCTCGGCGGCGGCCTTCGTGTCGGGACGGCTGTCGCGGGAGGCGAGTGCAGCTTTGTACTCGGCGACGGCTTTGGCGCGCTCGGGGGTGCTCTCGGAGTCGTAGAGTCGGCCGAGGTAGATGTGCGCCCAAGCGACGGTGCGGGGATCGGGAGCAGCAGAGGCCTTGCTGAGATCGAGGGTCCTGGTGAAGCCTTCAAGAGCTTCGTCGGGGTGTCCCTGCATGAGTTCCACGCGGGCGAGGACATACTGGGCGTGGGCGTGGTCGCCTTTGGGGTCGGCCATCGCCTTGTCGGCGAGGTCGGCGGCGTCGCCGTCGTGACCCTGCATCAGCAGGATTTCGGCGCGGTCCATCGCTGTGAGCTGACGGGCCTGGGGCATGGACGGCCGCAGCGGGTCGGGAGGGACGGTCTTCACGAAGAGGACCTGCTCGGCGTGGTGGAGTTCACGCTGGACGTCCATGCCGTAGATCATGGGGGCGATCTCGTCGCGCAGGCCATCGCCGATGCGGCTCATGCTGGTGAGCTGGTTGTAGAAGTACTCAGTGAGAACCCAGCCCTGGGCCTCATCGACATCGATGAGTTTGAGGCGGGCGAGGTCGTTGGCCTTGTCCCAGGCGGTCTTCTCGGCCTCGTAGACGTCCATGTCGGAGCGTTCGTGGATGGTGCGCGGCTTGACGGGGCGCGGTCCGGGCACGACGTAGAGGTGGGCTTCGATGCCTTTGATCAGGCATTCGGTGAGCAGGGCCGGAGCATCGGACTTGTAGAAGAACTCGAGTGGGGCGTCCTGCACGCCACGCAGGATGGGCTGAATGCGCTCCATTGCCGAACCACGGCTGTAGACCATGGGCTCGACCGTGTAGTGCAGGTAGATGTGGCGGATTTCGTCCATCCTCACCGGGTCGCCGGCGGAGTTGTCGGGGGACATCTGGACGATGTAGTCGGTGCCGTAGATGCGGGCGTTGGTGATCTCGGGCGCGAGCATGGGCTCAAGCAGCACGAGGAAGCGGCGGCCGTCGTAGGTGGAGACCGGCTGGTGCAGGTAGATGTTGGTGTCGAGCACCATCTGCGCCATGGGATCGTGGACACGCGCAATCAGCGCCTCGTACTCAGGGCGATGACGGATCCAGATCAGGTGGAGGTCGATGTCTTCGGCAAACTGGCGGAGCTTCGGCAGGATGTTGATGACGGAAGCGGCCTGCGGAGGCAGCTGGGTCTCGTCCGCGTTGGGGGTGAGCTCCGGCGGGGGCGAGAGGTAGAGCGCGAGCGAGACATACTGGCCGACGTTGAGGCCGGAGTCATTCTGGCGATGCTGCTGGATGTATTGGCAGACGGCGTCGCGGCTGGTGCGTGCAGCCTCGGACTCCTCAAGGGCCTTGTTGAGCTCGGCGCGGATCTTTGCACGGACAGGCATGGACTGGTCGAGGCCCTGGTCGTAGCCGCAGACGTTGAGCGCGACGGCCATGTCGAACAGCGGCTCGTTGGTCTCGAGCGTTACGGAGGAGCTGCCGGGCTGGATCTGCGCGGCGCGCGGGCGGGCCACGGGGTTTGTCTGGTCGCTGGCGCGCTCACCGGGGCCGGACGAAGAGCTGGTGCCCTGCTGCTGGCCCGGAGGCAGCGTTGGGTCGTCGGAGCTGGACGAGGAGGCTGGCTGCGGCTTCTGCTGGTTGCTCAGCGTGGCCGGAGCTTGAGCTGACGGGGTCTGCGCCGGCAGAGCCAGCGAAAGGCTCAGCAGCGAACCGGCGGCGAGGGAGGAGACGGCGAAACGCATCGGGAAGAACGAACCCTTGGAGGGCGATGTCGCAAACGGGAGCAAGCGGGACACAGTACAGGTGTGACGCACCCCAACAGTGTATGGGAAGCAGCGCATGGCTGGACGGAAACGGGGATTCCGGGGGAAAGCGGTAAGAACCGGCTAGCCTAGCCGCGGACGGAGATACCCGAAAAGGTGACCACTACGTGGCCCTTGACCGGGACTCCGAACAACGTTGCGGGCTGAAAGACGCTGGTGAGCAGATTGCGCTCGATCTGGACGGAGGTGTCCTGATCCCTGGGGCCGGCGACGATGGAGTAGTCGTAGACGCGACCGTGGGTGTCGACCATGGCGTCGACGATCACCGGAACATCGTGGCGGGTCTCGACCGGCGATTGGGGCACTTGCGAATACAGGTACCTCGGCTGCACCAGGTGCGCCATGTTGTCGTCGTCGGCCAGTACCGCGTTGGAGAGGCCAAGAACCGAGACAGCGCTGCCGAGCAGGACGATGGTTGCGGAAAGGCCGCCAGCCAAGCGCAGCGCCAGGGGAGCGAGTTGGCGATCCCAGGCGAGGGCGAGCTGTTTGCGCAGGGGGAGATGGGTGCCGCGGGTACGCTCGAGGCTCAGAGCGTTGCGAAGGTCCTGTTGGAGACGCTCGGGAACGCGTACCGGAGCAGCGGCGGCCAGCGCCTGCTGCATGTTTCGAAGCTCTTCAAACTCCAGGGCGCAGGGGGCGCATTCCTCAAGGTGCGTAGCGATGGAGGCCATCTCCACACCGGTCGTGGTGCCATCGAGGTAGTCATCAAAGCAAGCGCGGACGTGGAGACACACCGCATCGATTCCATCGATCGCGTCGTGTTCGTTCCAAACGTTCTGCACTGCCAGACTCACCTTGTACCTGCTCTCAGGATAGATGTCGGACGGGTGGAAGAAGTCGCTGTGGAAGTTTCCCTCGAAGTTTCTCTTGGGGATTCCTTGGGAGGCATCAGGGCGACCTTCAGCGCGGCGCGGCCACGGGTCAGGCGGCTCTTTACCGTGCCGAGATTGACCTGCAGCATGTCTGCGATCTCTTCATAGCCGAAGCCTTCGATCTCACGCAATACCACTACCGTCCGGTAGGTCTCGGGCAGGGTTTCGAGTGCCGCCTCGACGCGCTCGCGCAGCTGCTTGCGGGCGGCGTTGTCGAAAGGAGAAGCGTCATTTGCGGCCAGCAGGTCAGCCAGGCAGAAGGTCTCGCCGTCGGCGTTCTCCTGTGGCGTGTCGACGCTGAGCTCGAGGCGCTTGTGGCGTCCCCACCAGCGACGCTGGTTGCTGGCTTCATGCAGGGCGATGCGATAGATCCAGGTGCGGAGGCTGGCTTCGCCGTGGAAGGTCCGGATGTTGCGGAAGACTTTGACGAAGACTTCCTGGGTGACGTCGGCGGCGTCGGAGGGATCGCGCAGGCTGCGGGCGATGAGGGCGTAGATGGGGTGGCTGTACTGCGCGATGAGCAGCGCAAAGGCCTGCTCGGAGCCGGCCTTCAGCTCTTCGACGAGGCTTTGCTCTTCCGCTCGAATTCCAATCGCGCTTGCCAGATCGCTCATCGCGTTCCTCGCCCGGTTGCCACGACGCTTGAAGCGGCGTCTCCCCAAAATTGGGGGGTGACGCTTAAAGTAGGGCCCCGATGCGGTTGCTGTCCAGCGTCGCCCCGGAGGTGCATCGATTTGAGACTGCTCTGCTGCGGAAATTCAGATCGAGAATCTGCACAAAATATGGTGCGCCGCCGGCGGCGGGGTGCTCGCTCACCCCCCACAATAGACACCGGGAATCAGCGATTTGTTCCCGATATTCGCACCGATCGAGGACTGAGAGCGATTTGGGCATGCCCTACGATGATCGTGTCTCGTTAGATATGTTTTCCAGGATCCGAATGCCATCGATCGTCTCTCGCTTTGTATGGTCCGCGACAAACCAGTTGCTCTTTTCCTGCGCGGCCCTGCTGGGTTGCAGGACGCCGGGGGAGAGCAGCGTTCAGGCTTCGGTGCCCGGCGTGAGGCCAGCTCCGGTGTCGGGCTACCGCGTGGTCGCCACGCTGCCGCACTCGGTCAGCAGCTTCACCGAAGGCTTCTTCTACCTGAACGGGCTGTTTTATGAGAGCACCGGACTGAAGGGGCATTCGGAGCTGCGGGTGACCTTTCCGAAGACGGGCGACCTGAAGCTGAAGGCCGGCCTTTCCCCGGATCTCTTTGGCGAAGGAATTGTGGATGTGGGGCGGTATATCTACCAATGGACCTGGCAGGCGCACCGGGGGATCATCTACTCAAACCGAACGCTGCAACAGGTGGGCTCGTTTACTTACAGCGGCGAAGGCTGGGGGATGACTCGGGATGACAGCGACATCATCACCAGCGATGGATCGGCGACGCTCAGCTTTCGCAATCCGGCTAGCTTCACGGTGACGCGGCAGATTACGGTGCGGGATGCGGGGCAGCCCGTCCCGATGCTGAACGAGCTGGAGTACATCAAGGGGAGCATCTACGCGAACGTGTGGCACACGAATCGCATCGCCAGGATCTCACCGAGTGATGGCCGCTTGCTGGAATGGATTGATCTGTCCGGGCTCGAGCCCGATGCAGAAGAGCGCGACCCGGAGGCCGTGCTCAATGGCATAGCCTATGACCAGAAGGGCGACAGGATGTTCGTTACCGGCAAGCTGTGGAAGCACATCTATCAGATCGAAGTCGTGCCGCCGACGAAGTGATCCTGAGCCTGCAGGGCTTGGCGGATGAGAGGCGTTGCAGCAGCACAGGCTCTTTCCTCTGTGGGCCGGTTTGACTTGAAGCGGCCGAGAAGCGACAATAAATGAAGTCCTTCCCTTGAGTGGGCCTGTGGCGCAGCTGGGAGCGCGCTTCCATGGCATGGAAGAGGTCATCGGTTCGATCCCGATCAGGTCCACCAAACAACCCCTTACAAATCAAATAGCTACAGGAAGCAGCACTCCTCCTTCCCTTAGCGACTTTGTGTCATTTTGTGTCAGAGACGTTTGCGCGCGTTTTGCAGCCTTGCGCCGGCCCTCGACCACTGCGCCGGTTGAATCCGACTTTTTCCGATTCGGAGCACTCAATCCGCGCAACTCACGATTAATCGAATTGATCGTCGATTGCACGCTCGCCGGAATCTCCTGCATATAGACGTCCGTGGTGGTCGCGGTACGCGAGTGCCGCATGACCCCCTGCACATCTGTTACAGTCCCCTTTTTCTGGGCCAGTGTCGCGATAGTTCTGCGAATGACCTGGAAGGTGAGCTTCGGCAAGTTGAGATCGCGAGCAAGTTTGTGAAGCACTCGCTTGCGATAGTTGTCCGTGTCCAGGAACCCTCCGACTTCATTAGCGAAGATGAAGTCCTCCTCAGACAGAGACGGCGACTTCGTCTTGTCCTTCGCCGCAGCTTCTTGAGCACGCTCTTCGCACTCAAGTCGCCACGCTTGCAGATCGTCGGCGAGCTCACGCGGGATATGGATGACCGTGAGACTCTTCTTCGTTTTCCCCCAGTCACGGATGTTGCCCTTATAGACAGTCTCCGCGACCGTGAGAGTGGACGCTTCATAGTCGAAGCGCTTCCATCGGAACGCGAACAACTCGCTCGGACGAAGCGCATTGGTCATATCAAGCTCAAGCAAGATGCGATCTCGAAGATTGAGCTTCGAGAGAGCCAGCCGAAGTTGATTCCATGTGAGTGTTGTCGTGTCCGTTGCTCGCAGTTGTGCAGGCACTTTGATCTTGCGTGCAGGATCCTTGACGAGGAAGTCCTGATCGACTGCCTCGGCAAAGATATCCCGAAGGTACGCACGCATCTGCAAGACACGGTCCTTTGATCCGGTTACGGCCAGCTTGTTGAGGTGGAGTTGCAAGCTGAACTTGTCGAAGTTGACCAGCGGGATCTCGCCCAAGGGTTCGACGAGATCGGACTGAATGAGGAACTTCTTGGTCTTAGCCGTTTCTTCTTTCCAAACGGCTTCTTTGAGTGGCAGGAATCGGTTCGTGACAAACCATGCGAAGGTAACGGACCCATCGTTCATGATTCGGGTCGGGGAACCGGGCTGCCCCAGTTGTTTCGTGATCTCACGTTCCAGGGTCTGACCGGCTTCGGTCTTCGTCATCTTCGATTTCGGCCGAGGCTCACTGGAATGCGAACGGACTTCTGCTCATTCGTGGCCGGATCGTTCACCACCTTTCGGTAGTATCCATACCACTGCTTTCCGCGAGGCGTGACGTAGCCTCGTTGGTGCGTTGTACCCATTTCATTTCCTCAGTTCTGTGGCGGGAAAGGATAGGGCCTATCTCGATTTTACCGGCGGTTTCCGCTGGAGAAAAGAGATAGGCCACGCGAGGTCGCCACGATTCGGATCGTTGGAGATCGGCAGGAAAGGTGTGTCCTCCGTTAGGAGGGGTAGGCTTTACGTCACCTCACGCGTCGACGCAACACGCTCAAGCGCTCCCGCTCTTCGATGAATGTTTCGATACCGCTCGCGCGATATCGCAAGGTCCCGTCTCCGATGCGTATCACCGGCAACCGCGGGGACTTGCGCGAGGAATGATCCCAGACCCAATCGGTGCTGACGTGGAGTCGGGCGGCGACTTCCTCTGCCGTGAGCAGAGGCTCGCGATCTGGCGCGGGCTGTGTAGAGGCGGCAGCTGACATGGGCATCTCCTGTGGATTCAAGTAGGCTTCGCCGGTTGTACCGGTGCCGTCAGCATGAGGTGGAGGGGAGCGCGAGTCCAATTGATGCTATTTATCGGGTGATATATGGCATGTATCGGATGGGCACGCGCGAGAGTAAGTTTGGCCACTTCGCGCAATTTCTCTTGTGACTTGTTCTTCCTCAGGCCAGGATGGCAGCGCGAGCGGCTTTCTGATTCAGGGCCACACTTGTTGGATCGTACGCAGTCACCGCTAATGCAGAGTCTTGACCTATGTACGATTGGGCTGAGTTCAGGCACTTCCGCTATCTGCTTGCCATCCTCGAAAAGGAAGGCTTCCGTGCTGCCGCGGAGTTTCTCTATACAACGCAGCCCAACCTAAGCGTGCAGGCCAGGCAGTTTCAGGAGAACCTCTCTGTTCGGCTGCGCTCCGCAGGTGGATCCGACACTCTTCCGCCGTGCGCGTGAGTTTCATCAAGAGCTGATGCCGTCCTGTACCGTTCAACCGATGTACGGGGACACCCTGCAGCTGGCAGATGAAGTTGCAAATGGATTCCTGGACGCAGCCCTCGTCCAATTGCCTGTCGACCATCCAGAGCTCCACATTGAACAGCTGCACCGCGAGCCGCTCGTCGTCTGCTTGCGCAATGACGATCCTCTCGCTACCAAGTCTCTCTTGAGAGTGGTGGATCTAAAGTCCCGTGCCGTGGTCTTCCATGATCCTCAACGCCATCCCAGAGCGCATGCGAGGCTGCTTGAACTCCTTGCCGAGGTGGGACTTTCGGTCGAACACTTCGCACGCGGTTCGAACCTGGCGGAGATGATGGAGTTGGTCAGAGAGGGATACGGCTTCGCTTTCATTCGCGAAGGCATGGCGCTCGACTCGGAACTGGTCGCACGTCCGATCGCCGGCGTCGACTGGACCGTCGATATCGCGATCGCATATCACCGGGAGCGCCACCCCAATACCGCGCCGATCATTGCTCGAAAGCTTCGGCAGCCGCAGGGGCTCCTCCATCAAATCGAGGGCAGGGATACACAGCTGCCCTCTGCAGGTCGCAACTCTCTTCCGCCGAAGCGGCCCCCTCAATCTGTGGGCGCGAATGCTTACGTCGCGCGACCTTCTCGACGGAAGGCCTAGTGCATCCATGTCTACATCTCCGCGATAAATGCGAACTATCACCCCGATAAATACGAACTATTGGACGAGGTCGAACAACGCGCCCATGATCTCGGCATGACGCGGCGAGTGAGCCGTCGCTGGAGGCATCCATGTCCGAGACTAATCCGATTTACTTGGAGTCAAGCGAGACAGCCACGCAGGCGAAGCTGATCTCGGAGCTCGCAAGCCTTCCTCCCAAGCCACCTCGCTCCAAGCTCGAACCGCATCGCGAGCTGATCCGCGACCTCCGTCGCAAAGGGCGCACCTATCGCGAGATCTCGAAGTTGTTCGCAGATTGCCTCGGACTGATGGTGGCCCACAGCACGCTCCACTCCTTTGTGAAGGTCCGCGCCCGTCATCGCAAGCAAGTTCAATTTGAACTTCCCGCACCCGAAATAGTTAGCACATCCTCCTCAGTGAGCAAGCCCATAGCCGCTCTGAAGCAGAAGCCGTCTGCCCCACAGACTGGGCGCCCGCGCTTCGTCTTCCGCGAGAACGAACCCCTGACTCTCAAGCACCCGGAGATTTCGCATGAGTAGCGAGCGTGTCATCTTCACGATGAGTGGAAAGGGCGGCGTAGGTAAGACCGGTGTCATGGTCGCGCTCGCAGAATGGTTCACAGCGAACGGCATCACAGCCAAGCTCCTCGATCTCGACACGGAAAACAAGGCGCGCGGCTCTCTGAAACACTTCTTCAATGGCTCTGTCACCAAGGTCAACATCCACACGCCGGCGGGTCTCGACGCATTTGTCGATCACCTCGACTCCGGAGCCGAGATCATTCTTGCGGACATGGGAGCCGGGGCTGGTCAGATTGCTGCTGATTGGTTCGAAGCGATGCACGAGGATGTCGCAGCGCTCGGCGTTAGCTTTACAGCGCTCGGCGTTGTGACTCCAGACCCAGCGAGCGTAGAGAGCGTGCTCGCCTGGGCAAGTCGACTACAGGATCGGGTCGAGTACGTTATCGTCGAGAACGCCACGAGTCCACAATCCGACTTCACTTACTGGACTGCTACGGAACAGGCGAAGAAGTTTCGCGAGGCGTTCTCTCCAACCATCCTGCAGATGGAGTTCCGGCTGGCAGAGCTAGAGAATCCCGTTCGTCAGCACGGGATTCGACTCGGGGATGTTGCGGAGCGCAAGGCGAAGGTGGAGGAGTTGAAGCGTGCTTCGCTCGTGATGAGGGCGCAAAGCTATCGTCGTCGTCTCTTCGCGCAGTTCGATCAAGTGAAGGAGGCATTCCTTCCATGAGTCGCGTCGAGCCGGAGCAAATTGATCCAACCGGAGAGGAGACATTGTTTGATGCGCTTTCAAGACTGGTTCCGCAAGATCTTCAGCGGCAGTACTACCGTGTTCTCGCTCACACCAAGTCTCTCAGTCCCGATGACGAGATGCTCCGCATCCTGGAGGCGATGGGTATTCTTGCTCTCGTCACTCGTCACACTCCGGCTGATATTGCGTTGGAGCGCGAGCGGTTGACTGAACTGTTTCAGCTACATCGCGCATCACCAAGCGCCGCCCAGAAGAGCATGCAGCAATATGCGGGCTTGATCCATGAGCGTTTGGCCCAGCTTACCGTTAAAGTAGAAGCGGGGCTCAATCCACAAGAGATCTCGAAGCTCCTGGGGGAGAGTCTGCGACAGCACTTCACGCAGTCGGGAATTACCGAGACCGCAAAGGCCCTGGAACAAGTGGCGGCAACCCTGCTGAACGTTAGGAATTACTTAGCAAACGCGTTTACGGAGATGCTCGACCCACACGACGGAATCGCGGCGCGAGTCGATCACGCCAATCGGCGGCTAAATCAGGTTCTTGAGTCGCGGGCGCACCAACTGGATCGGCTCCTCAACGACGTCAACTCGCATGTGCTCAGAGTGTGGATGCCGATAGTGACGGTTGCCGCGCTCCTCATAGGCTTTGGCCTGGGAATGGCCTTGCGGTAGACGTGCGAGAGCGTGAGTCAATTTGGATTGCTTGGTGCTGGTGGGCGAGCGTTTTCAATCCACGCCTCTCGTGTGAGGGGCGACATCTGATCCTGCGTTAGCTTGCTCCTCCGGAGACCAACATCTACGTGTCGCAATCGAGCATGCTGTTGAAGGTTGCGGGGAAGAAGGGTACAACGGTGATCTATATGGGAGATCGGTCGGAGCCAAATACCCTGTGGGACTCACGCTACGTCTGGATGCCGCTGGAGACTGCAATGGGCAGATGAGGCTGCCGCCTCCTCAACCATGGTCCCTGGATGTGAAGGCTGCCGTCGCTCATATCCTCCCGGAACCGGCGCAACGGGCATCTGAGACGGCGGCTGCAGGTCATTGAGTCGATACCTTCTGAGCGTCAGAGCGTAAGTGCTTCCCCGCGATGGAGTTGTATGCGGAGCGAATCGACGCGATCATTCCGGAACATACGACAGGCGGCGGCCCTGCGACGACGGCGTCGCAATGAGCCGATGGCCAGGATAGTGGTATCGAAGCTGCTGGATGCTGGCCTGCTTGCTTCGACGAGCCACGTCGCTAAAGTGAAGTTGGGATTTCCCCACGCTGTTGTGGAGCGATGGTCTCCGGTACTCTACCCTGCAGCAAGATATCGTGCAGAAGTCTAACGTCAGTTCGGGCTGTCCGCCCACGCCCAGTCCGATCGCCCAACAGGTTGCGGCAGCATTTCGGCAGCTAAGACTGCCAAATGTTCCGGTGTCGCCGGTCTGTCCGGCTAATGTGTAGCTATGCCACACCGAGTACACCATCGATACCAACGCCCTGTCCGGCGACCAGTCATTCTCTGAGTTCGCAAGCGAAACGATCCAGTGTGCGATTGCGTCAGGCGCGGCACGGCGCCTCAGAGGAAATTCCTCTACTCTTCAACGGTTTCTTCGACAGCCTGAGCCGAAGCTGGAAGGTTTATTGTCTACTGAGATTCCATCACCGCTGTCCGAGGCTATACAAGAGACTTGTACGTCCGTCGCAAGGCCGCGCTGCAAGAAAGGTCAATTCCGGTGGAGCAACGGCATCGCCAAATTAGAAAGCAGGAACACTGCCCTCAAATGGATTCGTTCCTCCTCATCTGGCTGGAGCGGCGAGCCTTCGCCGTTTTCTTGTTGTGGCTCGCTGTGCAGTTTGTCCCAACTGTCCAAGCGCAGACGCCCCTCTCGCAAATGTATCACCGTGGTTGGACTGTGCAGGACGGAGCGCCGAACAACATCGAGGACGCAATCCAAGGCCCAGATGGTTTCATCTGGATCACGACCGATGACGGCGTGTTTCGTTTCGACGGTGTCACCTTTGAGCGTTATCGACCGCCCGCCGGTACTGCGCTTATATCCGACCGGATGAACAGTGTTTCGGTCACCCCGGACGGCAGCCTCTGGCTCGCTTACATGCTTGGGGGCGTGACGAGAATCAAGGGGAATCAGCTGACCAACTTCACGGAGAAGGACGGTCTTCGTTCCGGCCACATAGGGGCAATCAGTCAAGATAAAGACGGACGGACCTGGATCATCGGGAGCCGAGGTTTGCAATTCATCCGCGGAAACCATGTCACCCAATTTCATGGAGCTCATGGAGAGGGAGACATTTACGGAGAATCTGTTACTGTCGACCGCGATGGCAATGTATGGATGGCCCAGGGGGCAAATACGATCCGAGTTCTTGAACGCGGATCGGACCAACTCAATGTAGCTTTCCGCGGACCGTACGCCGGGTGTGTGAAAGCACACGACGGCGGAGTCATCTGTTGGCCTTATAAAATCAGCGATCCTGTCCTGCATCTGGCGGTATCCCATGGAAAGGTCTCGTCCGGCCGGCTCGCTACCGGCACCTCCGGTATTTTCGACCTTCTCGCTGCAAGAGATGGAACGATTTGGATGGGCACGGAGAAGGATGGGATCGAGCGCTTTGATGCGGAATCGAACAAGCTTGCGCGCAACTCAAGAATAAAGATCGATGTGTTTGGCCATAAGGATGGTTTGACAGGAAAGAGAGCGTCCACGATCTTTGAGGATCGCGAAGGCAGTGTATGGGTCGCCGGAGACAAAGGACTAGATCAATTCAGAATGGTTCCTGTACATCAGGTGACCCTCGATGCATTTCTGACGACGCTTCCAACCAACGGGATATGGCCGCACTTCATCATCGGAACACGACGTCTAGTTGACGTGACATCCGATACCTATTCGCCGCTGACGCGAGAGTTCGAGTCGGGTCATCAACCACGCGCGGAGTTCCGTGGCGACGATGGGACGATCTGGGTTGGAGGGACCGATGGTTTGTGGCGATATGTCAATCGTCAGTTCTCACGCGTAGCACTTCCAGTGGATCTCCAAGGCATCGACCGAATCATTCAGACCGTGGTAGAGGATTCCTCGCATGGTATCTGGGTGACGATTTCCAACAACGGCCTGTACCGTCTGAAGGATGGACTTTGGGCTAGACGTGGAGGATACGTAGGGTTGCCGGATAAGACGGCGTATGCGGCGCTTCGCGATGGCCGGGGTGAACTCTGGTTCGGTTTCCTAAAGAATGTTCTCGCGCGGGTCAGTTCCGGACGGGTCACCGTTTTCGGATCGTCCGATGGATTGAGCATCGGCGACATTCGAACGTTGAATGAAAGGGACGGGAGCATCTGGATCGGAGGCGAACACGGAGTCGTTGTGTATAACAACGGGAAGTTTGAGCCCCTACGGTTACGGGAAGCTGAACTGGTTCGTGGTGTCACCGGCCTCGTGTTTCTGCCCAACGGTGACCTGTGGGTCAACGCGGCATCTGGAGCCTACCAAGTCAAACACGACGAACTCGTGGCGTGGGAATCCGATCGAATGCATGCGGTTCGCTGGAGAAAGCTGGATTACCTTGACGGTCTGGACGGCATACCGAACCCGCTCCTTGGCAATCCGTCCGCAGCGGCCTCGCCGGACGGGAGGCTTTATTTCGGCATGAACGGCGCCTTGGAGTGGATCGATCCCAATCGGCTTCCGACAAATCCGATCCCGCCGCCAGTTTGGATTACTGACGTTCGTACGTTGGATGAAGACTTCGTTCCAGGGGAGCAGACCCTACGTCTTGAGCCGAACGTAAGGAACCTCGAGATCAGTTACAGCGCGCCGAGTCTATTGATTCCGGAAAGAGTGCGGTTTCGCTACCGACTACAAGGCTTCGATAGTGCGTGGGTCGAGGCCGGAAGTCGCCGTAAAGCGATTTATTCGAAGCTTCCTCCGGGGACCTACACCTTCCAGGCAATTGCCTGCAACGATTCAGGCGTATGGAACCGCTCTGGAGCTTCCATCTTGCTGACGGTCAAGCCAACGTTCTCTCAGACAATCTGGCTTAGGCTGTGCATAATCGTGGCGCTGTCAGTCCTTTTCTTTTTATATTTCCGAATTCGGTTGAACCGGACCAAACAGCGCATCGCAAACCGCATGTACGAAATTTTAGGAGAACGGCAACGCATTGCGCGGGACCTACATGACACGCTACTCCAAAGTGTCCAGGCCTTGATGTTCAAGGTGGGAGTTGCCGCAAGAAAACTGCCCGTGGATGATCCGGTACGACCCCTTCTGGAGGCGACGCTAGTCCAGTCTGATCAGGTCTTGATGGAGGGTCGAAAATTGATCTCGTCACTGCAGACCAAGGAGGAACCATCGGAAGCATTACTGGACTCTTTGCGGGTGATAGGTGAAAGTCTGCGACATACGTATCCGTCGACAGAGTTCTTCGTGGATGTCCGAGGCTCAGAGCGAATCCTCAGCACCGTGGTGAACCCGGAACTGTGCACGATTGGGCGCGAAGCGCTCACAAACGCATTCCAACACGCGAATGCCGCGCATGTCTGGCTGGAACTCAACGCGACGCCCGAAGAATTGAGGTTGAAAGTGCGGGATGACGGTAACGGCATCGACGCTCAAATTCTCGCTCGGGGATATCGTGACGAACATTGGGGACTTCGAAACATGAAGGCGCGATCTGAACGCCTCGGAGGTCGATTTACGCTCAATAGTTCATTGGGAGCCGGGACAACGGTCGAAGTTGCAGTGCCAGCATTCGTGGCATACAAAGATGCTCCTGGCGGCCTGCGGGAACGGTTCCGCAGACTCTTTCGTTGACCGGAGAACGCTCTGTTGCCGATCCACGGAAGCCGTAGTTCCTCGCCGAAATATCCGAAAAGCGAAGGTAATAGACAAGTTTCCACCAGATCATCCGCGTAGCATTTGAGTGCTGAAGTTCGGGGGCTCTGCTTGCTTTTCCTGAACTACAGCGGAAAGGCTGCCACCATGTTTCGTAGAGCGACGCACGCCCTTGCGTCACTGCTTCTCTTGACCGCGACGTGCTCAATGTTTGCTCTGACTGTGACAGTAGATACGGACTCGGCCAAAGCAGTGCTGAACGCCCTCGAAGATCCTCAGGTGACGCACGAGACATGTCTGAAGATCGCTGCAATGCCTGGCAATCAAGGGATCATCGGTAAGACGAATGAATTCAAGATTACGGCGAACGATCAGTTGTTCGCCGATGCCCTCTACGATGCCGCCCACGGCATACCTGTGACGGATCTTGAAAAGCGGATCTATGACTTCGACGCGGTAAAGCAACGGAGTTCAGAGCATCGGGCGATGCTGCATGAAATAGAAACGAACCCCGAGCGTTTTCAAAAGCAGGTGGAAAGACGAATTGCGCTCTTCACGCCGGCAGGTTCGGACTTCCATTTGAAGGGATTTATTGTCGCAGGCGGCGACGGGGGAGGCTATACGTTTGGCTCAACGGACTTCTATCTCAATATTGGCAGAGTTGACGAGATCATAAGTGCAAAGAGCATCATGACTCACGAACTCTACCACGCTGTGCAGGGAGCTTTTGACAAGGATCGCGGTGTTCTCGCGGAAGTCCCACCACCGACTAATATGCCTCCCGACGAGCAGGCCTGTTTGAAGACCGCTCATCTGTTTATGGATCTGTATGCGGAAGGTACGGCAACGTATGTGGCCGACGTATCCCTGCTGGATCATGTTCAGTCGGAGGGCGGACTGCGGCAGAAGACAGACCTAGCCGATGGTGTCCAACACTTCCAGTGGGGGGCCTCCTTGCTAGAAATGTCGGTACTGTCCTTCCAGGCAGATCATGCGATGGCCTTTGACGATGTCTACGACGTTGACTTCTACGGCCACGGAGTTTTGTACAGTGTTGCCTATGTGATGTCCAAAGCAATCGTGGAACAAAACGGGGCGCAGGGGCTCACCGCCTATCTCAGGCGCCCACCATACGACTTCGTGCTTGGATATACGAGGCTTGCAGCGTATGGGAAAGACAAGGATCATCCGGTCCTTGGTCCGAACACGATCGCTGCCGCGGAAAAGCTTGCGAAGGGATGTCGCGCCGGCTCATGAGAACCCGTCCGACCGCAACCGGTCTAAGGCGGGATCACGCGGCTTTGGCCGAAGGATGAGATGTTCATCTAGAGCCGAACGCTAGGAGCCATTGATGTGCTAGTGATGGTCGCTTGAGCCAGAAGAGAGCTGCGCCGGACATCTCCACACCTCAACAGAAATGGGAAACATCTTTCCCGGCAGTTAAATGATTCTGTGTGAGAAGAACCTCCCCGACATTCGAATCGGCCGAGTTCACGAATTACCTCTTTTCTTTGCAGTGAAACTTTGCTCGTGCCTGGAGGTCATGTCAGCAATTCATTCCGTCAGCCGCTAGAAACGGAACTTCGAGCCTTGCACTCAACCCCCGGGGTTAATTGGGCGATGGAAGAGACACAGAGATGATGTCGAGGACGTCTACCTGTGCTCTGGTTGCTTTGAGTTCTAGACCCAACTGTTCATGCATTGCGGTGAAGATTCCGGGAAATGAGGCAGGATTGGAACTGGCATCGGTACTGTGTTCGTCGTTCTGCGGCCCATCCGGAGTGTAGTGCAGCTCAAATTCGAACCGTCCCCGGATATCGGTCTGGTCCACGATTGGTCGATTCAACTCCGGCGGTGCGAATCGCTGCAGGTAGATGCCGAAGTCTCTTACCGTTCCACCGTGGACGTATAAGTTTCCAGGCGGCACAAGCCCTCCAGAGACTATGCTGCTCGGATCAGAACTAGGCGACTTTAGTTTGATCGTGCGCTTGCCCCTCACAATTGCGTATACGGGAAGTTCACGAACCTCTCGATGCAAGACGACAAGAAATCGCTCGGTTAGAAGATCAGCCGTCATCGTTTTTAGCTCTTCAAGCGAGGGCCTCCGTTCCATCTCCGGATCACCCAAGATATCGAATTGTCTCGTTCGAACCCAGTCGGGCCCTCCTACTATCTGGCTCGCATGAACGTTGTAGGCGAACTTCAGCAAGTCCTCTACCGTAGTGCCGCTGGTCGCAAATGTGGTTCCGCGGCTCTACATGTGTCTTTCTGTATTCGGCGCGCTCGGCTTGATCGTGGCCAGTTGAAATTTCTGCTGCGCCTGCACATACGTACAAGACATAGACAAATACAGCAATAAGGTGATTTCTACCGAAGAATTCATGCGGTTTGCTTTTCTTTGTCCTCTGATCTGGGGATAGGGAGGTAAGCTTGGCGATCATGCTTCCATCTGAAAGGCTGGCCGCAGTCCTCTATCAACGACCGCAGTTCTTTGATCGAGACTTGCTCCGTGTCGTGGCCATCTGCTAGTACGGTGCTTGGGAAGAGTCCGAAGCGAGGAAAGCCAATAGTTGGCGCGCAAAGGATTCATGCCACTGAAACAACGATCCGTGCCCAGCATCCGGATAGATAAGCAGCATGGCATTCGGCAGATTCTCGACCAGTCGATACGAATTGGAGGCCGGAATCATCTCGTCCTGGACTCCGTTCACGACGAGCGTCGGCTGCCGAATTTGTCTCAGGTCTGCGAACGGTTCACCCTTCTGTACTTCCCATTCCCGGAATGCGGCCAACTGAGCCTGAGCAACATCAGGTCCGGAGGCGGGCTCTCGGTCATCCTTCCGTTCGTCGAGACGCCTGATGAACTCTCCACCCGCTCGCTGGCTCGCTTCACTCGGCGCAAAGAAGACCTTCTGGAGGATCTGATAACCCTTGAGGCTCCGATCCTGAAAGTATCGCCCGAGGCTGGGCTTGTCGAGATGCATGATGTCCGTTCCACCACGTGGCGCCGTTCCCACGAGGACAATCTTCCGAAATGCATTCGGGTTATTGAGAGCGATCTGCTGCGCGATCATCCCGCCGAGGGAGAAGCCGAGGACGTCACAACTCTGAATCTCCAATGCTTCCAGAAAGACCTGAACGTGCTCAGCCATCTCATGAACAGTCTTCGGAACCACACCGGTTGAGCGGCCGATGCCGGCGTTATCGAACACGATGAGATCACGTTCCTTCGCCAGTGCGTCAGTCATGGCTGGATCCCAATTGTCGAGCGTACCGGTGAAGTGCTGGAGCAATAGCAATGGGCATTGAGATGCCTTTCCGAAGCGGCGGTACGCGTATGTCTCTTTGCTCGTAGCCAGCAAGAGCGTCTTGGCCGTTGTGCTGATTGACATGATTGGATCGTCCTCCTGTTTCCTGGCGCGTGCGCATTCCCGCGCCCTGCTGCGTTACACGGTGGCGCGCTGGTCTGCGAGACAATCTGCCTTCGGTCTATGCGCCTCAGGCACCTGGAGACGAAAGCGTCGACGATACCTACCTGGTGGCAAACCAACCACCCGTCTGAAGCTCTCGGTGAACGTCTGCTGGTCGGCATAGCCGATTGCGACTGCGATTTCAGTCAGGCTCGCGGACGACGCGACCAGTAACTGCTGTGCACGCGCAACTCGTGTCTCTAATAGATACTTGTGAAATGAACAGCCAAAGCTTTGGCGGAACGCTCGACCAAAATGTGCGACCGATAGACCACATCGCTCCGCCAACCCATCCATCGATAGGCTCTGACCTAGCGGGTCATCCAGGGCCTCGGAGATCGTCCGCTTGTGTCTCGGTGAGAGGCCACCGGTAAAGCGTTCTTCCGTAGGATTTGTCATCCCGTATCGATCAAGCAAGTGAGAGTAGAGGGTCAAGGTGAAATACTCTGCGACGTCCTTCGGGCACCGTTGCTTCGCGAGCAGTATCGGGCGGGCGGCTCTGGACAGAGTTGTGAGCGTGGCATCAGGACCGAAACTTGGAGCGCTCAGCACCCCAGTCCTGGGTGGATTGCTTCGCTGCGCAAACGCACGAAGCGCAGCCCGTGATACCTCGTAGCGGATGATCTCACCGTCTAACGCGCTTAGATTGGTGGCAGTCGATCGGGGGGGTAAGAGGAACAGTTCCCCTGGATGTAGAAGGGCTTCTTTCCGCGAGCCATCTGGTAGATACAGCATGATGGAACTTGGGCATTTCGCATCTACCTGAACCAGGGCAGCAAAGGATTGCGGAGATACCGTCAGTATGTCACCGGCGGGTAATGTTGAGATTCTCAGAGATGCCTCCGTGGCAGGGCGACCAGTTCGAGAGGATTTCCCTCGGTCACCCACTGCATTGAGCGAAAGCGTGAAGCTGGTACTCGGGAGTTTGGCTTTTTGCTCTGTCATAGATGCCGTCAACTCATGCGCCTGCGAATCCGGAGGAGTTCGATTGTGCTGGTGGTGGGTTCGCACTCCTTCTCCACAACCTCGGAGGAACACCTGTGATGGCAGTGAACCGCCGTGTAAAGCTCGACTGGTCCGCAAAGCCACAATCGAGGGCAATTTGGGAGATTGGATCGCTCGATTCCTGCAGACGCGACTTTGCTTCTTTGATTCGCTGGTGGATCCGATAACGATGGAGCGGCATCCCGTACGTCGTTTTGAACAGTTTGGAGAAATGGCACACCGAAAGCCGACAACGACGAGCAATCTGCGACACTGAAGCGCATTCACCCGTCGCTGGGGCCAACGCTTCCATAAGAGCAGAAAGTTGCCACTCCTCGAATCCGCAACGATCCTTCCCATCGTCGCCAGCTTGCAGATACCCCAAGCGCGCGCAGAGCAGTTTGGTCATACAGGCTGCAACGTATGAACGCTGACTCCGAAGGGGAAGGCACGTCATAAGGCTTACGGCAAGCTCACCAACTATCGCGTCGTCAATGCGAATGCGATGTTGGGTTGCTGCGGATGAACTCGCGCGAAAGTTCACATTAAGGAGTGTTTTGTGGATTCGAAGATCCAGAACTCCCGTTGGATTTGACCTGACATCAAAGGCTGTCGTTGCCGCAGCTGGCTGGCTTTCGAATGACACGGTGCAGCGAAACAAGAATGCTTCTTGGAAGGTTGGCCTCGCAATGACTCTGTCACGCGGAGCGATTCGCAATTCCGTCGCTTTGTCATTTCGCCATATGTGAAACGGAAACGCGTCGAACTTTTCACGTGAGCGTTCCATCGGCGTCATGGGACGGTTCTGGACATCCTTGGGCATATGGGGCTCCTGTCTCAGTTCGCTCCCAACGGGAACTTGCACTTCCCATGCTGCCCTTAGGAACATTGACTCGATAAGCCTCAAAGGGATTCAGAGCGCTACCCTCTTTAGTAGGTAGTCGAGGCTGCGAAGCGCCGTAGAGACATCGCAATCATGCATTCGATCCGCCGAAGATGGGAAGATCTCTGCGACGGTCACTCCGAAAAGAATGGATTCTGCAGGCGAATGCGGGCTAGAGGCTCGCCAGGAAGCTCTTGCCCGGCAGCATCGCATGACACAATCTCGTGCGTCAGTGGTAGCAAGATGCCGTTTATCTCTTGGTAGCAGGAAGCGTAATCGGCACAGCCTGTACCCTCGGCTCTCCCCGGTGTGTACCGAGTCCGCCTCAGTAGCCTATCCGCACCGTAGTAGGCATATTGCACACGTGAAGGCACCTCCAGTTCTGGCGGAAACCCAATTCTGACGACGCGCCATGTCTCGTCCTTCTCATGCCAAGGTTCGATCTCTTCTACCGTGAACCCTGGGCTCGTATATAGAAACGGGGCAGTAACGCAATGTCGAATTGCGAAGCCAAGCACGAACGCGGTCCGTGGCAGATCCAAGTTTCCTTCGGAGCAAGTGACCCATGGTGTTCTCTCGGAAACTGGAAAGATCTTTGGCTGGCCACCCGGGCGAGCGAGGAATGAGACGAGATCGGGCTCGACCATAATGTAATCACCGGATATGTCCGTTAGAAAGACGATGCGCTGCTGCCGCAAGGAAAAGAACGCTCGGCGTGGCGGAATCTCGTTCGATGACGCTGGAGGAGGGCAAATGTGTCCCTCCATCTGAATTTCGGTGACGAGGTCAGAGAGTGTATTCCACCGTCCCAATCCGCCGTGAGCTTCGACAACTTCATCAAGCAGGCTAGACACTCTTCACCTCTCGCTTCGTCGTACCGCTCGCCAAGTCCAAACAAAGAACCTGCCAGGTCACCGGCGCCATGCGGATGGGTTGCGATACGCCATGCTAGAACAATCTCCTTTCCACGCTCTTTCCCGAAAGGTGCGTTCTTCGGAGAAAGCTTCAGTTGTTCGCGTTGCCTCCCTCGCAGGTGAGAAAAGTTGCCTCCGTTGTGCAGACTGCGTTCCACTCTAAGCGGCCCGGACAGTATCCGGAATCATGCGCCTTTTAGCGAAGGATGAGACTTTCGGCCAAGACCAAAGAGGCGCTGAAACGTACGGTTAGTTGAGGCTCCCGGCTGTGCGACTTCGCCGGTCCTGCTCTTGAACTCATGGGAGACACTCGAACAATCAAGGGGACCCCGGATGCCAACTCGTCTCATTCGTTCTGTGGTCGTCGTTAGCTCGGAGTGAGTCATGCCACAGGGCAAAGCCGTGAAGCAAGCAGTATGCCTGGCGTGCTATCTGATGTCGGCAGTACCCGGGACAGTTTTCGCTCAATGCGCTTCCACTGCTGTCACGGCGAAGGCTGCGCTCGAGTGCGCCGCTCAAAATGTCCCAAGCGACTCCGTGGCAAAGTTAGATCCTTCGAAGGACTATTCTCTGGCGGAACTCATCGACATTGCCGAACACAATAATCCAGAGACGCGTGCCGCATGGGAACGCGCGAAGCAGCGCGCGGAGACATTGGGGATCGCACGAAGCTCGTACTACCCCATCCTCGTCGGCATCGCCACTTTCGCCGATCAGCGGTTCGTCAGTCCATTCCCTGAAGCACTTTTGCCGCGGGGATACTCCATGGTGGAAACTCCGGTGGCCCAACCTCAGATCGCGCTTCAATACCTCTTATTTGACTTCGGGAAAAGGGGCGGCGAAGTCGCGACGGCGAGAGCGGAGGCACTGGCGGCCGGATCTCAATTCATACACGCCAATCAGGAGGTCGCGTTCGCGGTATCGAAGTCTTACTACGATCTCTTGACCGCCGAGGAACGGAGCGAAGCTGCCAGGGCAATTCTCAAAACAGCTCAAACCACGCAAGACGCTGCAGAGGCCAAACTTCAGAATGGGCGTGCCACGTTGCCTGACGTGCTCAACGCTAGGGCGGAGACGGCACAAGCGAATTTTGATCTGGCTTCTGCGGACGGTCAGGAGCAGATTGCCCGAGTCGCTTTAGCAGAGGAACTGGGCGCGGAGCCCTCGCCAGACATTCGCATCGACGCGACGAAAAACGCGCCCCTTCCCGACATGCTGGACCTTCCAATCAAAGCACTCGTAGACCGTGCAATAGCGGATCGCCCCGACTTACAGGCGCAGATGCTTGAAGTTCAAGCCGCCGATCAGGAGATTAGAGTTGCCAAGGGCGCCTACCGCCCCAGTATTGTTCTCTCCGGCGATGTGGCGCAAACCGCGATCTGGCCAACCGCAGATAATTCGGGCCTCGGTTCTGCAAACGAACCTACCTGGACAGTATCGCTCGGTATCCAGTGGCGGATCTTTGACGGGGGAGCACGGAAGAATGAACTCGCCATAGCTCATTCGAAGAGACGCGAGGCAGGTGACACCTTCCGTGATCTGCGCGACCGAGCGCAGCGCGAGGTGTGGACGAGTTACATCGCGTTTCAGACGGCTGAGCGGCAACAGCAAGCCGCAGTGGCCCTGTTGCATTCCGCCAATGAATCGTACAGCTCCTCGCTGGACGCATACCAAAGCGGGGTGAAGAACCTGGTCGATGTCGTCACGGCGGAGAAGCAGTTAGCCCTGGCCCGCCTTTCCTCCGTGAGTGCACGGTCTCAGCTACTGCTGCAAGCTGTACAGCTGGAATTCACGACGGGAAACCTTCTGCGAAATCTTCCTCCCGCGACTAGATCTCAGAAACAGGATGGCCTATCACAATGATGGTTCGTCGCAAGCAAGTCATCATCTTGGCTCCGTGCACCCTCTGTATCGGCTGTAGCCGCGCGCCCTCGATTTCGGTTGTCGGATCATTCTTTCCGGTATGGATGTTGTGCCTCTTGATTGGAACGGTTCTGACGTTTGTGGCGCGAATCCTGCTTGTGCGGTCCAGGCTCGAGACGGAAGTGGGGCCTTTGGCTTTGTTCTACCCCTCTCTGCTCACTCTCTGCGCCTGCCTGCTGTGGCTGATCTTCTTCCGATAGGAGTACACGAATGCCCACCGATCCAGGGATACCAAAGCGCCGTCAAGTGGGTCGCATCCTCCAACTCGTGGTCGTTTCGCTCGCCGTCGTTTTGCTTGTTCTCGTCGTGCTCGCAACGGATCGCAACCCACGCACTGACGATGCAAGCGTACGAGCTAACCTCATCGAGATCGCTCCGGAAGTCAGCGGGCGCCTCGCGGAGCTTCCGGTCAAGGACAACACGTTCGTCAAGCAAGGCAGCCTGCTTTTTGTGATTGACCCACGCGATTATGAATACGCTTTGCGGCAAGCGCTGTCAGACCAGGACAATCTTGAGCAACGTATCTCGGACGCCCGGAGGAAGATCGCTGCCCAAAACAGCGCTGTGGGTGCGGCTCGTGCTGCAGTCCTGAACACCACGACGGGCGTCAAGACAGCCGGCAGCGGAATTGCGGTTGCTCAAGCGACTGTATCGAGGGCTAAAGCTGCCACGATTGCTGCGGAGGCGCGTTGGCGCTACGCGCAGAATGACTTACATCGGCTGGAACCATTGCTAACGAAGCAGTACGTCACAATCGATCAAGTTGATCTCGCGAGGACGGCCGTAGACACCGCTCGGAGTGCATACGATGAATCACTTGCTGCCCTCAGCGAAGCCCAGGCGCAAGAGACGCAGGCGAAACTTCGTCAACAATCCGCGAGCGATCAAGCGACGCAATCCGAAGCGCTCCTTGGGCAAGCTCTGCACGTCGTCGACACGCTGGATATCCTGATGTCGATGCGGCCTTCGCTTGCTGCGAAGGTGGACCGTGCGCGCCTCGATCTGGAACGATGCAGAGTCGTAGCTCCGTTTGATGCGTATGTGACCAACATGAACATCTCCGAGGGCGCGTATGCGAAGCCCGGCTCTCCGATGTTCACCCTGATCGACTCACGGAATTGGTATGTCATCGCCAATTACCGGGAAGGCAAGATCAAGAACATCCGTATAGGAGACCCTGTCGATCTTTACTTGATGGGACATCCCGATCGCAAGTTTCGTGGAAAAGTCGAAAGCGTCGGCTTTGGTGTGTTGCCGGAGGACGGAAAGGTTGTTGGGGGCCTACCGGATGTTGATCGCACCTTGAACTGGGTACATCTGTCGACCCGATTTCCCGTCCGTATTCGCGTCGAAGACCCGGATCCTGAGTTGTTTCGCATCGGTGCGACTGCGGTAACGGTTGTGCGATGAATAACCGCACCCGGTATCTGCCATCGCTCAGAGATAGGCCTTTCATCGAACGCCTCTGGAGGGATCTGCAGCCGACGCCAGGCCGTCTTGCCAGAGCATTGCGAATCACGCTTGCAACGGTTCTCCTCCTGACGATCATGCTGGTACTCCAGATGCCTTTCATGGCATACGGGCTCTACGCCATCTTTGTCGCAGCCGTCGAGAGTCCATCGGCCTCGCTTCAGACCGGCATCGCGCTGGTCGGCACTGGCACGATCGCCGTCGGTATTGAACTGTTGCTAGTCTCTCTGACCGATAACGATCCAATCGCACGGGTCCTCAGTGTGACGATCGTGACCTTCCTTGGGGGAATGATTGTTGGGTGTACGACCAAGCCCAACCTGGGGGCAAGCTGGGGCCTTCTATTCTGTCTCCTTATCGCTACGTGGGATCGCCATGTATCCGAGACAGTTCTCGTGAGCAACTCGCTATGGCTCCTGGCCGCGTTGTCACTCTCAGTGCTTTGCACTGTCTCCGTCGAATACATCTTCGGGAGCCGGACTCCCGTGGATGATCTCCGGAGGCAATTCGCCCTACGGTACCGCTCGCTGGCTTCGTTATTTGCCGCTTGCAGCGAACAGGTGCCAGTTGCGACGCGGCATGAAGCAGCGAGCGCGGTGTCGCGCTTGGCTGTTGCCGGCGCCAATGGGATGCTTGATCTCTATCACGCGATCGTGGATCGGAATTTTCCGGCCAAATCGCTGCCCGCAAACGTGCAGCTCCGCATCATGGTGTTAGCACGTCTCATGGATGAAGCTGCCGCCTTTGGGTTCAAGGACGAGGCGGTCTCAGATTCACTTTTTCAGCGACGCTGCAAACGTCTGGCAGCAACATGCACGGAACTGGCGGCCGAAGCTGGGAACCCATCGCAGCCGGCTTATGAGAATCGCGAGGCCGGAGACCGTCTACTGTCCAGGATCGAAGAATTGGTGGATTTCCTCTGTCTCCCTCCGGACGCGAAGGAGCGGCTGCCCCATCAACGCCTCAGGTTGGTTCCGACCAGGAAGATTCCATTGATCATTCCAGGTGCGATGAGAAAGCCTGAGAATGTCGCGTTTGCTCTGAAGATCAGCCTTTGTGCGACGATCTGCTACATCGTCTATCACGCAGTCGATTGGCCTGGAATTTCAACTTCGGTTACGACAGTCATGGTCACCGGACTCAGTACGACCGCAGCTATGAAGCAGCGCCTTAGCTTTCGCCTGATGGGATCGATCACGGGAGGTTTGCTCCTCGGGCTGGGTGTGATCGTTTTCCTATTCCCGTTCATGGACTCCATTACAGCGCTGGTCGTACTGGTCGGCATCGTGGCATTCGGTATAGCGTGGATCTCCGGTGGTACGCGCTTCGCTCTGGTCGGTGCGAACATTGCGTTTGCCTTCTATTTTGTGGCCTTGGCAGGTCCTCGAGCTGCAACAGAACTCGCGCCTGCCCGGGATCGCCTGTTCGGCATTCTGCTGGCGATCCTGGTGATGTGGGTTGTGTTCGATTGGATCTGGCCGGTTCGCACGGTGACAACAATGAGAGGGATCCTTGCTTCAACGCTCAAGAATGCCTCCGATCTTGTCAGCCTGTGGCTCGCAGGAACTCCGAACGGGGGGAAGAATCAAGAAGAGACTCTGCGTCGGAGGATAGGGTCAGATCTGGCAGCCCTACGGGTCTTAGATGAGACAGTGGAGTACGACCTTGGAGCCGGTCCTGACGATCAAACTGTGACGAGCGATCTGATCGTTGAGGCCTCGCTTTCCACCGCGGCCTTGGCTTGGGGCCAGGTACTTTTCTTGAATGACCTCGCAGAAGATTTGCGACTGAAAGACCAAGTGGATCCGGGGTTATGGACTGCGGTCGGCAACGGGCTTGTTGCTATGGCTTCGGCGGTCAGTTCGGGTGCACAGAATGTCCTTCCGAATATTGAGTGGCCGATGCCGGAAGCCGCGTCAAATGAATACGAACGGACCCTGCTTGCTCGCTATAGAAACATCAGGATGTTGGTTTCGGAGCTTCTTGAGCGTAATGCAGCGTCATGATCGTTTGACCGAACCCAGGGGCGTTCCAGCAGTAGACTGACAGCTATGAGCTGCGACTGATGGGAGATTGAGTTGGAGTGATTTCATCGGCACGCCACAGGGGGCGCCTCGAAACCTGTTACAAGAGAAACCGCCCGACACATGTTGCGCCCGGGGGGTGCGTTGGAAGTATTCAGATCACTCTCAAACTGGATTGACGGTGCGGAGGAACGTCACAAGTTGTTCGTTCACTTCAGCCGAGGCTTCATGTTGTACCCAATGGCCCACGTTGTCGATCTCGAGATTGCCAACGAGGCCGGGGAGAGCAGGCCGGAGTTTGTCGAACGGTGGATACAAAGCGGCCAGACCGTCTGCCTTTCCAGATATGTAAAGCGACGGCTGGCTCACCCTCGCTCCTTTCCATGCAGCGGACAAATAGAAATAGGGCTCAGCCGCGCGATAGTAGTTCAGCGCACCGTGAAAGCCCGTGCGTTGGAATTCAGTAATGTTGTGGCCGACGTAGTCGGGGTCGGCCCAGGATGGTAACGGCCCTGGGGCTGGCCGATGGAGACTCCGTGCAGGATCCATCGGATTCCACCGTGTTTCGAACGGTGCAGAACCTGACGCCCAGTACAGCATCCCGGGGATTGTAACGGAGGCATCAGCCCAGATCTGATCTGCCTCCGGCTTTATCTGTTCGAACATGTAGAAATCATTCTGGTGGCCTGCCTGCCGCATCCGTTCGAAGACGCTCACATCGCCACGCGGAACGTAGGGAACACTCATACAGAACACCGCCTTGAAACGGTCAGGACGCATAAGCGCCGCGTTCCAGGCGTGAGTAGCTCCCCAGTCATGCCCCACAATCACAGCGCTCTCGATGTTCAGAGCGTCGAGTAAGCCGACAGAATCGCCCGCAGTATGCAGCGGGGTATAGAGGTTTGGGTCTGCCGGCGCTGAACTTCTTCCATATCCGCGCATATCAGGAGCGATGGCTCGGTATCCAGCGGATGCGACAGCCTTCATCTGTCGCCGCCAGGTGTAAGACGTGTCCGGAAAACCATGACAAAAGAGCACCGCTGGCCCTTCGCCCTGTTCAGTCACATGCAGGGAGATACCATTCGTAGCAACGTCAAACGCTTTCACTGGAGTAGTGTCCATCCTTGCAAGAGTACTGGCTGTTGCTGCGCGGCCGAACAGACGGCCACGGCCCACCACTGCGCTATTCGCGAGAAAGGAGCGCCGTGAGATTGACGAGACTCGAGCGGATTGGCATTCCTCTGTGCACCTAGGTGTTAGGCGGCTCTCTCCAGAGCGCATCGATAGATTCATCTTGTCGCCATTCATGCATTCACCTCACGGCTTCCGCGGGTTGAACCAGCGGAGGGGATTCTCAGGACACGGGCTCTCATCTCGACCAGTTCTACGAAACTCCGGGTCACAGCCTTTTGGCGTCAAGCCAGGTTCGGATGGCGTGGACGCTTTCGGCCTTGCATTCGAGCGGTAGCCAATGGCCTGAAGGCAAGCTCGTGACTGACAGGTCCCTGCAGGTATCGCGCATCGGATCTCCAACCCGATTGTGGTTGATGTCGCAGAGCCCATCGAAGTCACCATTGAGGAACAGCACAGGCTGGTGGAGCCGCCCCTGCTCGGGAGCGGCGTCAGCATACGCCAGGTTGGCGGTGTCATTCAGATACCACGAGTTCCCCGGACGAAACCCTGTGAGTCGGAAAGCTGCGACTAATGCATCGAAGTCCTGAGTTGGCCAAAGCGCGGGGTCGGGCGCGACAGCGGGAGCATGGTGGTCCTCCCCGAACCAGCCTCCATTGCGAGTGACCAGCGCGGACCGGTAAAGCTTCCCCGCGGAGGCCGGGGTCCCGCTGCGATAAATTGCCGCCAATGTCGCGGGGATATCCGCATCGAAGTCCGCGACCGTTTGATCGAAATGGGTCAAATAGAAGCGGTAATAGTCCCATTGGCCATCCGGGTACAGATCCGCTGGATACAGCTGCCTATCAACGAGCGGGACAAGAGTCGGCAAAGCAAAGGCAGCTGGGAAATACGGGACGGAGACAAAGACGACACCACGGATACGGTGGGGATGATGCGCTGCCAGCGCGCCAACCACTGGGCTTCCCAGATCATGGCCAACCCAGACAGCAGGATGCGCACCGAGATGGTCATGAAGTTCAACCATATCCTGAACGACTTCGCGGAGAGCATACGCTTCAGGGCCCGAGGGGGCTGACGATGCGCCATATCCTCGCATGTCGGGTGCGACACAACGCCAACCATCAGACGCGAATGTTTCGACCTGTGCACGCCACACGAGACCGATCCCGGGCCAACCATGCAGGAAGACCATGAGCGGGCCGTCCGCTGGGCCTGCCTCCCAGTAACGTGTTGTGTGACGGAGCGTACTGAACGTATGAGAGGTCAAGCTGGATTCTCCTTGAGGGAAGCTTCTCCTGCGGCTTCTTGCGACGCTCCGCCGGGTAAGAGGCTAGCTCCGATGGCAGCCAAGCTCCTAGGAAAGCGCGGGGAGAAATAAGCGATTCGGTAACCGGTTCCGTCCCTTGGACAGCCGTCCACGCAGACCTGTCGCGTTTGAGGCTCTTCTGGCGGTTTCTGCGTCGGGGGTTCACAGATCTCATCCTCGGAACTGCTGCGCCGTCTATCTCTTCGAGCCTGTCGCAGGTTGGCGCCGGCGCCGATCACTAGTCAGCCGCCAGCATGGCTCGGACCACGTCCTCGGGCGCATCGACCTGAGGCCAATGACCGGCGGGCAACGTGACTAGGGTCGCATTCGCAAGCTTGGCTACCAAGTCTTGAGCCACGCCAACATTCAGGTATGGGTCCTTTTCACCCCAGACCAATTGGAAAGGTATGTCGAGGTGCTTCAGGGCCGGGAGGTGTGCGTCGTTTCGGTCGACTTCATCAAAGAGTTCGCCGGTCAACTTCGCGAAGGCGAATCCAGCGCTAGGCGTCTGTCGGAAGTTCTGATCGATGATGGGAGCCAGAAACTCCTCGTAGTGTTTCGCTTGGAGTTCGGAAAGATCCGTCTTGAACTGTCCGCGCTGGAAGTTCAGGATCCACGCGAACTCCTTTGGGTCCGACACCATAGCTCTCGTCATGGCTGCCAGGCTCGTGGTCGCGAACAGTTCAATGAACTCCGGAAGCTTAAGAGATGGCGCTGAACCGTAGAAGCAATTGAAGAGGCAGACGCTGGCCGTTCTGTCCGGGTGCTTCAACGCAAAGTTGATTGCCGTCGGGCCACCCGCGTCGTGTGCAACGGGAATCGCCTGGTCGAGATTCAGGTCCTCGACTACGGCTTCGAGGTCTCTCAGCTGCTGCTCAAAGCTATAGGTGTATTGCGGAGATTTATCAGATCCGCCGAATCCGAGAAAGTCGAACGTCACGACGCGGCGGCCTTCCTTAGCAACGAGAGGTGCCCATTCGTCAAAGATGTGAAGATTGTCCGGAAACCCATGCAACGCTACGTACGCAGGTCCCGCTCCGGGGTAGTCGCGAACAAGCAGATTACCTTGTCCCTGGTTGATGCGATGTTCCTGGTATTCCATGATCCCTCCGCTTGCGGGCAAGAAGCCGGTGTGCGCTAGGCGCGGCTTCTCAATTCAAGAGTAGGAGGGGCTCTGTCCAAGAACTTGTCTGATTCGTTTGGAATTTGGAAAAACCAGTGGCTTTGTCTGGTCGTCGACCCCGGCTTCGCGCCGAAATTATGTGTTGAGAAAGCCTCGCTTCAGCGCAATCATCACCGCATGGGTGCGGTCGTTCGCACCCAGTTTCGAAAACACGCTCTTCATATAGCCCTTGACTGTATGCTCGGTCAGTCCAAGACGTTCCGCGATGATCTTATTGGAGCAGCCGGCCGCAGCGTTCTGTAGGACTTCGATCTCTCGGGGAGATAGGGCGTCAGAGTTCAGATGCTCCATCAGCCCCGTCGCTACCTCTGCAGGAATCTTCGTTTGGCCGGCGTGCACACACCGTATGGTATCGATCAAATTATCGCGGAGCATGTCCTTTAGCAGATAGCTGGAAGCACCCGATTTGAAGGCTCTGGCGGCTTGGATATCGCCTGAGTACGTCGTCAGGACAACGATCTTTGCCAGTGGAAACTCGTTGCGGATGGAGACGAGAGCCTCCATTCCATTCATCCGAGGCATTTGAAGGTCCATCAATGTGACGTCTGGAAGCAACTTTCGGTATGACTCCACCGCTTCCTGGCCGTCCTTGGCCTCTCCCACGAGTTCCATATCGTCTTCTTGCTGCAGGGCAAACGCAATCCCGTCCCGGACGAGCGGATGATCGTCGGCACAGAGCACTCGGATGCGATGGTGGTTCGGCATATTTTCATTCCCGGTTACGCGAGCAGCGACGCGCCCTGAGAGGCGCAGATGGCTCATCTTCGCACCGTCGCTACCATCAGGGCAATCAATCGTGAGGCGGCAGGTTCGCGGGCGGCTCCGTTGTATCAAGATCCACGGTCGTGCCGACTCACACGAAAAATGAGCGAGGCGGCAAAGAACGGATGGCGTGGTGCAGCGATGATGAACACTGGCAGCAGTTGGAAACGTCTGGGCAGGTCAACCAGGCACTGATTGCATTTCCATGAAGTCGACAAGGAGACCCCGGTGCCCGCCCCTCATACAGCCAGTCCGTTTGCCTCGATGAAGATCAACCACACAGCTATTCGAGTGCCCGACTTCGATACCGCGGCTGCTTGGTATCAGGACACGCTTGATTTCCGTGTAAAGCAATCCCTCAACTTCGCTGGGGTCACATTCGCCTTCGTCTATCCGGCGGGCGATGACAGTTTTCACTTCGAGCTTCTTGCCGGCCCCGGCGCAGAAGATCGTCCGTTATACAAGGACTTGCACGAAAGCTATAAAATGTCCGGGTGGCACCACCCGGGCTTTAGCGTGGACAGTGTCGACGACACGATTGCGGAACTCAAACGCCGTGGAACGACTATTGCCAGCGAACCCCATGATGTACCTGCGATGGGCCTGCGTGTCGCATTCTTTGCGGACCCCTGGGGTAATCTCTTCGAGCTCATTCAGCAGATCAGCAAGTAGCTGAAGTCGTCGTATGAAGGTGGCCGGCGAGGCTTTTGCAAATGTTGCCAGTTGTTTTCGTCCGGTCAGCCAGATTCGTTGCTAGCAGCTTTTCCCCATAGCGAAGCACTGGCACATTCGTCTCCGGTCTGGTACCGGTGGTCTATGCGGTTCGGCGTCTCGAAGCGGATAACTCTATGAATGATCCCAATCCAGCGTCCTGTCCCCAACAACTCGATATTGATTCGTTGGTCCAACTTGCTCGCCGCAATGATCCTGATGCCTTCAATGAGCTCATGCGCAGGCACGATGGCGCTGTACGCCGCACCGCATACTCCATTCTGAAAAATCTCCAGGACGCCGAAGATGCAGCCCAGGAGACTTACCTCCGGGTGGTGGAGAAGCTCAATACTTTCGAGGGTGCTTCAAAGTTTTCAACGTGGTTGACCCGTATAGCGATCAACACAAGTCTGATGCGTCTGCGGAGGCAACGTTCACGGCCAGCCTTCTCGCTTGAGGAGCTAACGGACGGCGATGCTTCTTCTTTCCCTCCGCTCGCGGATCCGCGCCTCGATCCGGAAGAGCAATTTTGCAGCGCGAACATGAGGGCGCGTTTGAATGAGGCTGTGCGCAATCTTCCCTCGCATCTCCGGGAGGTTGCTGAGGACCAGATCTACGCGGAGCTGCCTATCAAGGACTCCGCAGACAGAAGGGGCATCACCGTGGCCGCTGCGAAGTCACGCGCCCATCGTGCACGCAGGCTCTTGATAGGTGCTCTTCAGCCTCCACCTCCCCAGCTTCACCCTTTCCGCGTGAAGGACGAGATGGCGACGAAATGACAGACTTGTTCACTCGCCGTGCAGGGGGTTACTCACGAGCTTCCCTACCATCAGAATGCCGTCGGGAGCGGCAATCGCCTCAGGGGTGCGAGTAAACTCTCCCGTCGCGGCGGATCTGATCGGCAGGTCTTGTCCTCGGAAACGAAGCCGGGCATTCATTATTTCCGCCACCCGGGGTGCCCGTTTGCCCACATCAGATTCTTAACGCAAAGAATCACAATGATGAATCTAGAACGACTGGTATTAGCAACTCGGCGCTGTATCGTTCGTATTCCACAGTCTCGGAATGAGGGGCTCCTATGTCGCAACTGATCGGGAAAGTGGCAATCGTGACCGGTGCATCGCGTGGTATCGGAGCAGCGATCGCGCAACGTCTCGCAGCAAACGGCGCGAGTGTTGCAATTACCTATGCGAAGGACACCGACGGAGCGGCCGCGGTGGTCAGCGAAATCGAAAGCGCCGGTGGCAGAGCAATGGCCATCCAAGCTGATGTGACAGACGCCGCAGCCGTGCGGCACGCAATTGAAGACGCCGTCGCAAGTCTCGGTCGCTTGGACATTCTCGTGAACAATGCCGGTATGGCCATCCCGAAGAAATTCCAGGAGACGACCGTCGAAGACTTCGACCGGATCATCGACACGAATCTGCGGGGAGTCTTCGTCACCACGCAGGCAGCGTTGGAACATATGAATGACAATGGGCGCATCATCAACATTGGCTCCTGCGTGGGTGAGCGCGCAATGTTGCTGGGTCTGGTCGCGTATGCGTCCACTAAAGGGGCAGTCAGGATGTTCACGCAGGCCCTGTCGCGAGAAGTAGGCCACCGTGGCATCACCGTGAATAATGTTCAACCCGGCCCAATTGATACAGATCTCAACCCTTCCGATGGCCATCGGTCGACTGCATGGAAGGCGGCGATCGCGCTTGGCCGATACGGTCGCGTTGAGGAGGTCGCAGCCTTGGTCGCGTTTGTCGCAGGCCCGGAATCTTCTTACGTTACAGGCGCAAACCTTACGGTGGACGGTGGTACCAACGCCTAGAGAGTCCATATCCGCTCGTTTGTATCCCGTTGGCCACTCTTACGCGCTTGCTTTGCACCGCAGCACCAGCCCGTGTTGAGACCCGACTGCTACAGGCGGTTCAGTTGACCCAAATGGATCCAATGCAGGGTGCCCGATGGCTGCTGCGTGCAAGACCGCCTGAATATCCGCAATAGTTATGTCGATACTGCATGTCGCGGGGTAGCGTGAGGCGGAGAAGTAGATAGGGCTCCGATAGGTTGGGTGTGACTGCCTTCGATCATCGCGCCGTTCCGATCCGCCAATCGATAGCGACGAGTCTTTCTAGCCAGGATTGACAGAAGCATTGACGATGCGCTGGCATACGCACACGGGAGCGAGCTTTCGGTACGCGTGATTGTCGGAGCGGGATCACCGGCGGGACACTTCTAATCTTGATTCCAGGGCCGCACCGCGGATGAGGCTCCGACTACTAAACAAGGAGATTGGGCCGTGGAGCATTGCAACAAGGACACGGGCGGATGCCGCGTTGTTCATGGCGTTGTTCCGCGCAACGTGGACTACTACATGATCCCGGTGCTGCGATTGCCGGTGCGACGAGAGCTAGCGGGTAGCGTGAGAGGCCGAACAGGTTCCGAACGCGATCAAACACTGTCTTGCTCCGTACGAGACCTGTTCGAAAGCTGTCGAAGACGGCCATCACCTAAGCCGACAGGCTTAGGGATGGTGTCTCTCTACCTCACCCTCGCTCATCGTTGCACGGACCTGAGCTTGGGCAGTGAGCGCGCAGCAGCAGATGCGACGAGGACAGCGCCCGCCGGGATGTCGTGCGCCGAAAGGTTGGCAGGCGGTGTCGAGAAGACTCGTAGGTAGATCAGGAGCGAGCGATGGAGAGGCGGGACTGGACGGGGCGCGCGTCCCACCTCCCGAGAATCTTCGAAGAGAGGTAAGCGGCTGGCCGCGGGAAGGGAATTCGTCATAGCATCGGAAGAAGTCGGCGGTATTTCAAGCGCGGCTATGGAGGTTTGATGAACGTAAAGAATTTGCTCGCCGAGATCGATGCTGAGATCGCGAGGTTACAGTCGGCACGCGCGGCATTGGCCGTTCTATCGGGTAGTGCTACTGCCCCGAAGCGGGGTCGTCCGAAGGGCAGCAAGAACGTGGTTTCGAGCGTGGTTGGAGAGCGCAAGCCGCGGAAGATGTCGGCGGAGGGGCGCAAGCGGATTGCGGAGGCTCAGAAACGCCGCTGGGCTGAAGCGAAGAAGGCTGCTGACGGGAAGTAACGATCGGGTGTACTCAAAGAATCCGCTGCGCGAGAAATCCGGGCAGAATCAGCAGTCACTGCTGATGATTGAGCTTACTTTGCGGCAACAGTAGAGAACGAAGGCGGGACAGGCCCCGGTAGAAGTGGCCTCTCACGCTCGCATAGGACATGCCCGTCTCTTCGATGATCTCGCGCAGCGAGTTTCCCTTGAAGTAGAAGAGCTCCAGGACGCAGCACTGCTCGGGAGTGAGATCCTCACGGAAGCGCTTGAGCATCTCTTGCCCATCGATCTTCTGAACGATCTGCTGTTCATGATCTCTGCCTCCCGTACCAGGGGGATGGCGGTCCTCGAGTTCTTCCGACGCATAGAAGCGTCTCGCCATCAGATATCGTCGACGATCAAAGGCCCGGTGGTAGGCCATCTGGATGATCCAGGACATGGCTGTGCTCTTCGATGGGGCGAAGACACCGGCATGGTGAAGGACGTATAGGAACACCTCCTGCCGGAGATCCTCGGCTTCTCCTTCGTCGCGCAGGATTCTGAAGCCGACTGCCCGCACGGCAGTTGCATGGCGGCGGAATAGTACCGACAGCGCAGAGCGATCGTTCGCGGCAGCGAGGGCGAGGAGCGCCTCGTCCGTGGCCTCCGCGCAGGCGAAGCTCGACTGCTGGCCAGAGCAACTGGCGGACCGACCTTCTTGGATATCAGCGAGCTGCGTTTGCGAGAGATCGATCGGCCAGGTGCTCATAGAGTCCGCCGCCTCAGGTGCATAAGTGGAGGGAAGGATCGGCCGAAGTAGTGTGAAGTAGGCTTCACTCTTGAGCTCGACTTTACCGCCATTCTTTGGGTATGGCAACTCCGGATATTTGCGTGATCGTCGGGCAGAGGATACGGGAGTTGCGCACGGAAAAGGGCTGGTCGCAGCAGTTGTTGGCCGACCACTCTGAGCTATCGCGGGAGCATGTCAACAAGCTGGAGACGGGACAGGTCGAGCCAGGTCTTCGGGCGCTCGAGCGCATAGCACTCGCGCTCGATGTCACGCTCCCGGCTCTAGTCGAACGCTGACATTCAAGCTGGCGAAGGAGCGGTTGCCGATCCTCGGCGCCGGTCCAGCAGAGGGCGCTAATTCGACCGCGGTCGTTTTGCCTTTTCGTTCCGTGATGCGCGAGGCTTCTTTGCCACCACTTTCGCAGCTGTACCTTCGGCCTCTCGAGATCCTCCATTGCCATCAAGGAACTGCACCCTCGGTGGCTTGCCAGCCCGTATGCGATCTTGCTCCTGCTCCCCGACCATCAGGTAGGCATCCTCAGGATCGCGGAGGTTCATTTCTTCTGTTCTGCGAAGGTTCTCGAACAGCCAACTCTCGATGTGCTCGACGTCGCCCATGCGGTCCAGGACATCGCTGGTGACGGAGGATCGGATCTGCTGGATGAGGTGCTGGTGGTAGAGGATATCGTCGGGAGGCGGGCTCAATCTTGAACTGATCTCTCCCACAAGGTCGACCATCTGTTGGGCGCAGACGTTGAGGTTGTATAGACGCTCGTAGACTGGGAAGCGGAGGCTCGCCGGCCCGTTACGAGCAGTAGCTGTAGCAAGTTCCCACGCACGCCGCCGCTCTTCGGAGACATGGCTTTTTGAGGAACATAGCTTGGATACGTTGCCTTGTATCGGAGGGCGTCCTGCGGGTACTTTTGGAGACAGCCATGTCATCGCCTTTCTTGGAAGGTGAGGTGTGGTCAGGGATGCGCCGGTGCTCGTAACATCGGCGTGTCCCGTTAAATTGGACGGCTCCATCGAGGCGACGGAGCTCAAACATCGTTTGAGCGGAACGATACCATAAGTAGTTGACTACGACAATCACAAATACCATTAAACTCGATGAACTCGTTTCCCAAGCTGAAGCTGCTCGCATTCGCGGAGTCTCAAAGCAGGCCATCGCGAATTTGATCAAGCGCGGTCGCCTGAGAACGACCACTGTTGCCCGTCGCATTTTGCTCCATCGCTCAGAAGTAGAGTTGTTCGAAGCATTACCCAAGACCGGTCGCCCGCCCCAAGAGTCTGTAATTAAACGGAAGCCCAGGAAATCCCGGAAGTAGCCAAGTCATTGTGCTTTTTGGGATTTGCTTTTACAGGAGCGAGTGCCATCGTGCGTGTAGGGAGTTGCTCAGAAGTCGCGGGCAATGGCATCGAGGTCTGAGCGATCAGTCGGCCTGCCCATCGATCCACTCCTCTAGCTTTCGCTTCAACTCTTCTTTGCTTGGCAGGTAGAGCTGGTATTCACGTGCATGAATGTTGGCGTCTTTCGGTAGCGTGATCTCGACCAGGGCCGCGTTCTTCTTCGTGCACAGGACGATGCCGATGGTGTGATTCTCTGCTTCCGTCTTGACGAAGCTGTCGAAGTAATTGACGTACATCTGCATTTGGCCAAGGTCCTGTGACCTGCCCCCAGCAAACTCTGCCAGTTGGATCTGGAGTTCTCTCGTAATGGGAACGGGAGGACGGAGGATGAAGAAGAGTCGGTTTAGCG
>NZ_FNVA01000008.1 GCF_900108185.1 Bryocella elongata
CCAGTACAACTGGCATCGACCTCATACCAGCCTCGATCGAAAACCTCCCATCAGCCGATCTGGACTCAACGTAAATAACCTGCTGATACACCACATGTAAAGCGCCGTCTTTTCAGGGGCGTCGCACACGATCCAAAACGCAGATTCCCGGCGGGAATGACAAACCAAAGGTAGCTGCAGCCCGGGGAAAAAGGCTTTACGCCTTCCTGCAGAGAAAGATGCAGTCGCCGCGGACGTAGCCGAACTTCACGGAGTCGTCGCCCCCGGCCATGCACTCTTCGTAGGTGAAGCCGGCTGCGACGAGACGGTCGCGGAAGTCTCGACCGTAGAAGCGGACGTGGTCGGAGGCTCCGAAGTGACGCTCGCGGTCTGCTTCGGTCTTGATGGCGGGGTTTTCGTAGGTCCTGGACCAGGCTTCGATGATGGGAACAGCGGTGATCAGAACGCCATCCGGCGTGAGGATGCGGTGTATCTCGGCGAGCGATTTCCTGTCGTCCACATGCTCAAGGATGTGAAGCGCGAGCACGAGCTCGGCGGAGCTGTCCGGCAGGTCGATCTTCTCGATGTTGAGGACGCGGCCGCCGCGACCGGGCACGATATCCGCACTGATGTATTCAGGGACGCGCTTGCGAATGATCTCGCCGACACACCTCTCGGGCGCGAAGTGTACGACGCACTTCACGTTGTCGAGGAGGTTGCGCTGCTCAATGGTGTTGTAGAGCAGGCGATGGCGTTCGCCTGAACGGCAAACGGGGCAAACGGCTCCGGGGCGGACCGGCATGCCTGCGGTGCCGAACTTGCCGGTGTAGCCACAGATGACGCAGCGCTTCTCCCCGCCTGCGTGAGCCGTGGTCTGGAAGACGCTGATCCAATACCGGAGCTGGTGAATCCGCCAACGGAGGGCGTTAGGCACCATGCGTTTGATCTGTTGTCGCAATCAGACTCCTTCGAGGCCGCGGATCTGGCTCATGGCAAGCCCGCCGGGGAGGGGATGGATCTGCTTCCCCCAGTGTACGGTTCGCGGCGCACCTGGCAGCCTGCAGGATGAGCGAAACAGCTTCGGGTGTACCCTCGTCTACTGGAACATGCGGATGAATAGATCTTTCCTGGCGGCTGCGGGTGTCCTGCTGATGGCTGCGTCAACCCCCTTGGCAGCACCTGCTCAGCAGAGCGACAAACCGGTGCTGGTGAAGAAGCCGGAAGCTCCTATTTCGACGATTACCGTCGAGGCGAAGCTGGTCGTGGTTCCGGTGGTGGTGCGCGACAAAAAGGGCGCTATTGAGAACAACCTGAAGCAGGCAGACTTCGCCTTGCAGGTGACGGGAAAGCCGCAGACGATCAAATACTTCGATCACGACACGGATGTGCCGCTGACGCTGGGGCTGGTGGTGGATGCTTCGCGCAGCATGCAGGACCACCTGGACGATGAGCGCAAGGCGAGCCAGGTCTTCCTGCAGACGATGCTGCAGCCGGCCAAGGGAACGCGCCCGGCTGACAAGGCGTTCGTGATCCAGTTTGCTCACCAGATCGAGATGCTGAACGATGTGACGGACTCCGTTCCGCAGCTGGCCGCAGCGCTGCGCGAGCTGGGGACGGAAAGTTCCACCTTCAAGACGCAGGACAACAGCGGGCAGGTCGACAGCGAAGGGCGCAGGGCGCATGGAGGCGGCACGGCTCTTTATGACGCGGTGTACCTCGCCGACGACGAGGTGACGGCGAATCAGAAGGGCCGGAAGGCGATCATCCTGCTGACCGATGGAGCGGACAACGGCAGCAAGGAAGGGCTGCCGGATGCGATTGAGTCGGCGCAGCGCGCGGACACGATCGTGTACGCGATCTATTACAAGGGCGAGCAGAGGCGCGATCAGAATCGTGGGCCCGGCAACGGCGGGCGACGCGGCGGTATGGGTGGTGGTGGCTGGCCGGGCGGTGGCGGTGGCTACCCTGGCGGCGGTGGGGGCTATCCCGGTGGCGGTGGTTATCCCGGAGGCGGCGGAAATGGCGGCGGCAACAATCCCAACGGCGGCAATAACCCCAACGGGGGTGGTGGAGGCTACAAGCCCAACGTCGATGGCCTGAAGGTGCTGGAGCGTCTGTGCGGAGAGACCGGAGGGCGGGTCTTTGAGGTGTCGAAGAAGGACACGGTGGAGTCGATCTACGCGCAGATCGGTGAGGAGCTGCGCTCGCAGTACCGCCTGGGCTTTACGCCCACGGACGAGGCTGCCAAAGAGGGCTACCACACGATTGCTCTGACGCTGAACGGCGATGCTGGCAAGAGCAAGCCCCTGATCGAGACGCGGGATGGGTACTACACGGGGGCGGCGCGGTAAGCCGCCGCCGGGCCTCTCAGGGATGCTGGGAGCTGTTCTCCGAGCTCCAACTCGCATCGGCCATCTCGGCGTCGTCGCGTGAGGCGCACGGGGCTGGATCGGTAGGATCGGCGAGCTCGAATCCCGGCGCGTCTTTGCCATCGCAGCGAACCCGGTTGCTTTCGGTCTGGCATGGAATGCGGCCGAACCACACCTGGCCGTTGCCGCGATGGACGAAGGTCGGGACCAGGCTGGTCAGCGCACCCGTCAGAGCGCAAACAAGCATCACCACAAGCAGGAAATCGGGAGTGGACGAACCGGTACCGCGATCATTCATGCCCTTTGGGACGGCTTCCTTTTGCAGGGCGTTTCGCGTTGGGACGGGTCGCGCCTACTTTTCTGCCGTTGGCGCGGTGAGCCAGCCGTGCAGCTGGAGCCAGTGCTCGACGATCAGGGGATAGACGGCAAGCTCGGGGTACCTGGGCTGATCGTCGCCCATGTGGGTGCCGTGCGGACCCTGCTGAAAGACGTGTACCTCGGCATCGACGCCGGCCTTCTGCAGCGCATTGAAGAACGAGGTTGCGTTGAGCGAGTTCACCTTCTCGTCGCGTTCGGTGGCGTAGATGAGGCTCGGTGAGGTTTCCTTCGTGACGTGCAGGACGGGGTTGAGGGCATCGACGAGGACCTGGGGAGCGTTCTTGCCGGTCAGGGCTTCCATGCCATTGGTGCCGGGGATGGAGGGATCGAGGTCGGTGCGGGCGTAGTTGAGGATGGCGAAGTCGGGACGTGCGGAGACTTTGTCAATGGCGTCGCTTTGGACCGCTTCCCCATACGTGCCGTCGGCGCGGAAACGCGCGTCGCCATGCGGATCGGCGGTGGCCAGCCATGCTGCGAGGTGGCCTCCGGCGGAGAAGCCCCACACGCCGATGGCATCGGGACGGAAGCCCCAGTCTTTGGCGTGGAACCGCATCAGCCGCATGGCGCGCTGGCCATCGACCATCGCCCAGGGGTACAGATAGCGCGGCGAGAGACGGTACTGCAGCACGCAGGCGCTGATGTTGTGGGTCTGCAGCCAGCGCGCTTCGTGGGCTCCCTCCTGCTCCATGACGAGGTGGTTGTAGCCTCCGCCGGGAAGCACGACGACGGCGGTGTGCGGTCCGGGGCCGGTGGCGGGATAACAGAACAGCTTCGGCTGGTCGTCGTCCTCGGCGCCGACGGCCCCGGGAGCTTTGCCGTCCCACAGGGGCTGCATCATGCCGAAGCCGGTGGGCATCTTCGTGTGGACGAGGTTCGATGCCGCCGGCTGCTGGGCGCCAGCGGAGAAGAGCGAGGCCGCGGTGGCGACGACCGCCAGCAGGGAGCTTGCGCCGGGGAGACGAGGAAGAGATCTCATGGCCCAACAGCATACCTGTAACCTGTCAGACCGGGCTTGCGTCTCATGGCTGCCCGCAACTTCCAACGTCCGGGAGCATCCAGAAGGTAGACCCTGCGTGCTCCAGGTCGATGGCGCGTACCGTGCTGTTGGCGGATGATAGGAAGCGACGGTGGGCCGTCGAGTCCCGCTGCAGTTTGATTCCTGCGGGAACGGCGAGCAACAGAGGAGAAGTTCCATGACCGGGAAGACACATACCCGCAACACACTGCTTCGCGGACTCCGCACCGCGCTGGCGGCCGCAGTGCTGGCGGCACCGTTGATGTTGGCTGCGCCGATGCAAGCGCAGATCCTGCCGCACGATGCGACCGTTGGTTTGCACCCGCACCACATCTATCCGACGATCGAGGCGGCGAACGGTGACATTCGCGACGCCCTGGCGGTAGCGCGCAAGACGCACAAGCGCGTAATTCTCGACTTCGGTGGCGACTGGTGCGGCGATTGCCAGGTGCTGTTCCTGTACTTCCATCAGGCTCCGAACCAGCAGATCATCAACCAGCACTTCATCATCGTGCCGATCAACGTGGGGCACATCGACGCGAACCTGGATATTGCCAAGCGTTACGGCGTTCCGGCGAAGGGGGTACCGGCGCTGGCGGTGCTGAACGAACATGGCAGGCTGCTTTATTCGCAGGGCAACAACGAGTTCTCCGACATGCGACACATGGACGCGCAGTCGGTGACGGCGTTTCTGAATAAGTGGAAGCAGTAAACGCAGTACTCTGACGAGGACCGCTCACGTTGCTGTGAGCTGCCTCAAACGCTGACCCTATGGAGCGCGCAGTCGAGACCATTTCGCGCAACGGTTCCAAGACGATCGCCGCGGACCTCCTGAAGAGGTTCGTGGTGACGCCGATGCATCGTTGCCTGCGAGGGATCCTGCTGCTGCGCGCGGCGGTGTTCTCGGCGATCGATCACGACGTCTTTACTGTGGGCCAGGCGACAGCGTACTCGAGCATCCTGGCGCTGTTCCCGGCGCTGATCGTGACGGCGGCGGTGGTGGGAATGTTGCCGGGCACAGCGCCGCTGCGCTCGCAGCTGGCGGGCTTTTTCGATCGCGTGCTGCCCTCCAACGTGGCGCCGCTGCTGGATGCGTACTTCTCTCAGTCGCACCAGAATCCACAGACGACCAAGGCTCTCTTCAGCGCGCTGGTGGTGAGCCTGTTCGGTGCGGCGAATGTCATGTCCACGCTGATGGAGGGCTTTCGCCGTGCGCATGGCCTGCCGGAGATTCACGGCAGCTTCTGGCCGCGGCGAATGCGTGCGCTGGTCCTGGTGCCGTTGTCGCTTCTGCCCATGGCGGGAGCTAGTCTGCTCGTCATGTTCGGGCACTTCCTGACGGTGAAGCTCGCCGGGTGGGTCGCGACCGATCTTCGGGGAACGTTCTATGTGATTGCGGTCCTGCTGCGCTGGACCGTAGCCCTGACGGGCTCTGTCGCGATCCTGGGACTGATCTACCACCTTGGGACGGACCCGGACCGGCGGCTCGAACTTCGGCTCGAGCCGTTGATCCGGGAGACGCTGCGGCGTCCGCTCAGCCTGCTGCGTATGGAATGGACCTGGCGCGCGAGCCTTCCGGGAGCGGCGCTGGCGACGGGGCTGTGGTTCATCTCCACGCTGATATTCGGACTGTATGTGACGCGATATGCGAACTATTCGCGGGTCTACGGTTCGCTGGGGGCGGCGATTGCGCTGTTGGTGTGGCTTTACATCATCGCCGTCAGCGTGCTGATGGGAGCTGAGTTTAATGCGCAGCGGGCGAGGGACTCCCGCAACGCCGCGGAGGGCCGCCCGAGCTTTACCGGGCATCCCCGGGAGCTGCTGGCTGCGCTGCGCTGGCCGCCGGGGTGGAGACGGTCACGCTCGAATGCGCGCGGCGCAGGTAGAATGTCAGACGGATAGCCGGTAGAAGGTTTGACCGGACTGACAACTAACTGCACATGGAAAGAGCGGGTCCGACTGGCGGGCCGCGGGGATGCTGGGTTTGATGGAAGCCACAATCAAGGGTGCGACCATGACGTCGCGCCGCGCCAAAATCGTCGCCACGCTGGGGCCTGCTTCGAGCACGGAAGAGGTATTTCGGAGCCTGGTACGCGCGGGGCTGGACGTCGCCCGCCTGAACTTTTCGCACGGTTCGCATGAGCAGAAGGCCGAGCTCATTGCAATGGTCCGCAAGGTGGCGAAGGAAGAGTGCAAGCCCATCTGCATCCTCGCCGACCTGCAGGGACCGAAGATCCGCACTGGCGTGCTGGTCGACCACAAGCCCGTGCTGCTGGAGGCAGGCAAGCGCCTGACCATCACGCCTGTGCAGATGGAAGGCACCGCCGAGCGCGTGAGCACCGTCTTCACGACGCTGGCCGAGAACCTGAAACCGGGTGACCAGGTGCTGCTGTCGGACGGCCTGATCGAGCTGCGGGTCATCGAGATTCAGGGTGCTGACGTCGTCACCGAGATCATCAACGGCGGCATGCTGGGCGAGAAGAAGGGCATCAACCTTCCGGGCGTTGCCATCAAGGTGCCATCGCTGACGGAGAAGGATGAGATTGATCTTGAGTTCGCGCTGAAGGCAGGCGTGGATTCGATCGCTGTCTCCTTTGTGCAGACCGCGGATGACGTGCGGTATGTGAAGGGCCGCATCGCGGCGCTGGGCTTCGATGCGTGGGTGATCTCGAAGCTGGAGAAGCCTCAGGCGATCGATCATCTCGACTCGATTCTCGAAGCATCCGACGGCATCATGGTGGCCCGTGGCGACCTGGGCGTAGAGATGCCGCCCGAAAAGGTTCCGGCGATCCAGAAGCACATCATTCGCCGCTCGCTGGAGTACCGCAAGCCGGTGATCACGGCGACGCAGATGCTGGAGTCGATGATCGACAACCCGCGCCCGACGAGGGCCGAGGCTTCGGACGTCGCGAACGCGATCTACGATGGCACCGATGCCGTGATGCTTTCGGCGGAGTCTGCTGCGGGCAAGTATCCGGTCGAAGCGGTCGCGATGATGGCGAAGATTGTGATGGAGACCGAGTCGCAGATCGAGCTCGTCTCCAACCGCGCATTGCGTCACAAGCGCCGCACGCTGAGCGTCCCGGAGACGATCTGCGAGTGCATGGCGCACTCGGCGGATGATCTCGATCTCGCAGCGATTGCGATCTTCACCGAGACGGGTACGACGGCTCGTCTGCTCTCGAAGTACCGCCCGGACTCGCCGATCTTCGTGCTCTCACCGTTCGAGAGCGTGGTGCATCGCGCGATGCTGCTGTGGGGCACGCAGCCTATCCAGTGCGAGCGCTTCACTTCCACCGACAAGCTGGTGGAGATGGCGGAGACGATTCTGGAGACGCATGGCCATGTGAAGCCGAAGCAGATTGTGGGTATCGTGGCGGGCACGGCGACGAAGTCGGGCGCGACGAACTTTATGCGGCTGCATGTGATTGGGGATCGGTAAGAAGATACGAGATGCGAGATGCGAAGCTGGTCTAAAGTTAGCGGCTGACGAAGGAGACTGCTGGCTCGAACGGAGTCGAAAGATGAGATCCGAGATTCTTAGAACTGGATGCGAAAGACGAGAGACTGGGCTGCCATAGATTTCGCGGCTCACGAAGAGAATTCCTGCTAGGGGCCGTCTACAAAGGCGTAGCTTTATCTCGCATCTCGCATCTCGCATCTCGCATAAAGGAACCGACGAGCTATGCATCGTTCCTATCTTGATTTCATTGGCTGGCAAAAGGCAATGCAGCTGTCCGTGCAAGTGTATGAGCTAACGCGCGGGTTCCCGCGTGAGGAGCTATACGGCATGACCAGCCAGTTGCGTCGCGCAAGCATCTCGATTGTTAGCAACATTGCGGAAGGCCATGGACGGGGAACGCGTCCTCAGTTGGCGCATTTTCTCTCCATAGCGAGAGGATCCGCGTTCGAGGTCGAGGCCCAGCTATTGCTTTGCGGACAGGTGGGTCTCGGCGAGCGAGCTTGTTTGGGTCGCTGTGAGTCTCTTTGCGATGAGGTCAGTCGCATTCTGGCTTCGGCCATTCGGGGTTTGAACGAGCCAGGGGCAGAATCGCTTTAGGCGTTGGACTGTCCGCCCAGGTGCCAAGGCCGCTCCCTGACCACTTGCAGCAGGTGATCGCACGGGACGATTTCCGCAGTTTCCTTATCGGCTTCTTTCAGAAACCACCGTTCTATCTCGCATCTCGTATCTCGCATCTCGTATCTTCTCTCTATGGGACGCATTCACGTACTTTCCGACCAGGTAGCGAACCAGATTGCTGCCGGGGAGGTCGTCGAGCGTCCTGCTTCGGTGGTGAAGGAGCTGCTGGAGAACTCCCTCGATGCGGGCGCGACGCGCATTCGGATCGAGGTGGAGGCGGGCGGCCGCAAGCTGATCCGCATCGTGGACAACGGGCATGGCATGGGGCGCGATGATGCGTTGCTGTGCTTCGAGCGCCACGCGACGTCGAAGCTGCGGAGTTCCGATGATCTGCTGAAGATTGCGACGCTGGGCTTTCGCGGTGAAGCGTTGCCGTCGATTGCCTCGGTCTCGCGGCTGTCGCTGCAGACGCGTGCGGCCGACGATGAGGTAGGCACGGCGATTGAGATTGCCGGCGGCAAGATGCTGAGCGTCGAGGACGCGGGGCTGCCTCCGGGGACCACGATTGCGGTGCGGGACCTGTTCTTCAATACGCCCGCGCGGCGCAAATTCCTGCGCAGTGAGCAGACGGAGCTGGGCCATGTTGCGGCGCTGGTGACGAACTACGCGCTGGCGCATCCGAACAAGCACTTTGAGCTGCACACGTCGACGCAGACGCTGATCTCGGCACCCGCGGTCACCGATGCAGGCGAGCGGCTGTATCAGCTCTTCGGCGGCGAGACCTACCGGCACATGATTCCCGTCGCGGCGGAGATGGATTACGCGCGGTCGGGACTCCCGGAGCCTCCGCCGTGGAAGCGCGAGGCGGACTATGAGGCGCCGCCAGCTGGATTCCTGCGGCTGAGCGGATTCATCTCCAAGCCGGAGCTGCAGAAACTCAACCGGAACTCGATCTATGTGTTCGTGAACGGGCGGCTGATCCGGGACCGGCTGATGCTGCATGCGTTGAGCGAAGCGTATCGCAACATCATTCCGCCGACGTCGTTTCCTGTGGTGCTGCTGTTCCTGGAGATGCCTCCGGAAGAGGTCGATGTGAATGTGCATCCGGCGAAGACCGAGGTGCGATTCCGGCAGACGGCGTTTCTGCATGACTTTGTCCGCGACACGGTGCGAACGGGCCTGATGCGGGCGCGGCCGGCGGCGAACTTTGTGGCGGCGCTGAGCAACGCTCCGACTGCGGGCGCTTCGCTGATGGTGGATGTGAGTCCGATCAGCGGGCTGGATTCGGCTGTGTTCGATCCTCGGGAACGGGTGGAGGATGGCCGCGATGGGACTGCGGTGCTGGAGCCCGGGCAGGCTATGGGGTTCAGCGAAGGCGCGCTCGATCCCAGCGAGGCGGAGGCATTTTCGCTCGCGGAGCGACTGGTTCCGCCTTCGCCGGGACGGCTGGGGTTTGAGGGCGCGGGAATTGCGGTGGGATACGACATACCTTCCGCGCCGTCTGCCGAAGGGGGAAATCCTGCCTGGAGCAACGTCTGGTCAGCCGACCAACAGCAGCAGCCGACCCTGAACGGGCTGGCGACGCTACGGCCCCTGGGGCAGTTGCGGGACTCGTTCATCCTCGCGACCAACGAGGAAGGCCTGTGGATTGTAGACCAGCATGTGGCCCACGAGAGGGTGCTGTTTGAGAAGATTCTGCGCGAGCGGGAGATCGAAAAGGTGCAGCGGCAGCGGTTGCTGATGCCCGTCCTGGTGGAGCTGCAGCCCGCGCAGTTGGTCACTTTTGCTGAGATTGCGGAGGAATTGGCCCGCAACGGCATTGAGGCGGAGCCGTTTGGCCCGCGGACGCTAGCGGTGAAGGCGACCCCCGTGGGGCTGGACGGGCGGGAGCTCGAACGGACGCTGGAAGAGGTGCTGGCAGTGACCGAGCGGACGGCCCAGGCGGAGAACGAAGAGGCTCGCCGGACGCGGATTGCGGCATCGATCGCTTGCCACGCGGCGATCAAGATCAACACGCCGCTGGAACCCTCGAAGATCGACTGGCTGCTCCGGGAGTTGGGAAAAACTGAACATCCTACCAGCTGTCCGCATGGCCGCCCCATCGCATTGCGGTATTCTTTAAAAGACATTCAACGGGCGTTCCAGCGCATCTAGCTCTAAGGGCTTGCGCGGAGCCTGTTTTTCCCGTCGGCGCAGCGAGTCCGCGCGCCCGACGTCCATGGTCAAACCGAGCTGCAGTCGACGCGCCCAGCGAAAGCCATGGCGGAGGATGGGACGCGGCATTGAAGGGATACAAGTTTTGAGTTCAACACCGCAATTTTCCCAGGAGCAGCTCACCGCAGCGCGCTCGCACATCTGGCGCCAGGATGGCGATGCTGCCCTGACCCTCGAGGCTGTCAAAGAGTGGCTTGCGCCGCTTGGCCTGGTCTCGTTTGAGGCCTTCACGAAGGCTCCCGCACCCTCGCTCGTCGAGGCGACTCTGGGCGCTGCCAACACCGAGCCCACCCCGGAGCAGATCCACGCGGCGCGCAGCTACATCGCACGCATGGTCAGCGAGGGCGTCGCCGTTCCGCTGAACCTGGCGGGTCTTCCGGGCGAGATGCCGGACTTCGTCGTGAGCGCGCAGGTCTTCAGCTACCTGTTCACGCTGCGTGGCGACAAGGGCTACAAGCTTCCGCCGCAGACGTCGGGATCCTTCACCGTTACTCCGTTGGCCGTGAAGGTCTACGAGGTGCTCGCTGAGCGTGGTGCTCTTTCGGCGGCTGAGGTAGCCAGCGAGCTGGGCCGCGAGCTGACCGAAGCCGCGGTCATCCGCGCGCTCGTCGAGCTCTGGGGCCAACTTCGCGTGCTGCCGCTGTACGGCCAGAACGCCGAAGTCACGCTGTGGGAGCTGACCACCCGCCGCTTCCTGAAGCCGATCAAGGCTGGAGCGAACGCGGGCGTACCGACGGCGCTCTCTGCCATCCTTTCGTTGTACCTCGCGCAGGCTGTTGCGGCCAGCGAAGAACAGATTGCAGCCTTCCTGTCGAACGTTGCAGCCGGTTCGCGCGTGCACGAGGTGCTGACCGCACTGACCAGCGCACGTCAGCTCGAGACCGTTGTGATCGAAGGCCAGACGCTGATGTACATCCCCGGTGCGCTGCCTGAGTTTGGCGGCGCCGAGGTTGAAGGTGAAGAGGGTGCAGCGGTTGAAGGTGAGGCCTCTGAAGGCGCCGAGGGCGAGGATGCCCCGCGCATTCGCAGCTTCTCGTCGGACCGCAGCCATGAGCTTCGCGGCAAGCCGGTGTCTCGTACAGAGGGCGCGCCACGCCGGGCGCCGAGCGATCGTCCCCGCCGTGAAGGTCCGCCGTCGGATCGCGAACGCCGCCCGTTCAACCGGAGCGCAGCTGGTGGCTCGGATCGTGCTCCTGGTTCGGATCGGGCTTCGAGCTCGGACCGCAAGCCGTCGTACGGCAGCAAGCCTTCGTACGATCGCAAGTCATCGTCGGACCGCAAGCCTTCGTTTGGCAGCAAGCCGTCCTACGGCAGCAAGTCCTATGGGGATCGTCCCGCACGTCCGCGTCGCGATGACGGTGGTGACCGTCCGGCACGGCCGGCGCGCGCCAACGACAACGCGTTTACGCGCCCGTGGGAAGAGGACAAGTCGGCGAAGCCGAATCCGTTCGCGCGATTTGCCGCAGCGGACAAGGAAGCTCGCCAGCTTGGACCGCGCGAAGAGAAGGGTCTTCCGCCTGAGAAGCGCCGCTTCGACAAGCCCAAGCCGGTTGAGGATGAGGGACGTTCGTTCGAGCGCCGCAGCTTCGACAGCCGTGAGGGCGGAGAGCGCAGCAGCTGGAAGCCATCCCCGCGTTATGGCGGGAACCACGAAGGTTCGGGCGAGCGCAAGCCATTTGTGAAGAAGGCCTTCGGCGCTCCACGCGTTGGTGGGTTTGGCGACCGCAAGCCGTTTGGGGATCGCAAGCCGTTCGGCGGAGGTGATCGCAAGCCGTTTGGAGCGAAGCCTTCGTTCGGTGGCGAGCGCAAGTCCTTTGGTGGCGGCGAGCGTAAGCCGTTCGGTGAGCGCAAGTCCTTCGGCGGTGGCGACAGGAAGCCTTTCGGCGCAAAGCCTTCGTTTGGCGGCGAGCGCAAGCCGTTCGGAGACCGCGCACCGTCCTTCGGTGGAGAGCGTAAGCCTTTTGGAGATCGCAAGCCCTTCGGCGCGAAGCCCTCCTTCGGAGGTGAGCGCAAGTCGTTTGGCGACCGCAAGCCCTTCGCAGGTGGAGATCGCAAGCCGTTTGGCGCGAAGCCTTCGTTTGGTGGTGAGCGGAAATCGTTTGGTGATCGCAAGCCGTTCGCAGGTGGAGATCGCAAACCCTTCGGCGCGAAGCCTTCCTTTGGTGGTGAGCGTAAATCGTTTGGCGACCGCAAGCCGTTCTCTGGTGGAGATCGCAAGCCGTTAGGCGCGAAGCCGTCGTTTGGTGGCGAGCGTAAGTCGTTTGGCGACCGCAAGCCGTTCGGAGCGAAGCCTTCGTTTGGCGGTGAGCGTAAATCGTTTGGTGACCGCAAGCCGTTTGGCTCGAAGCCGTCGTTTGGTGGCGAGCGGAAGTCGTTTGGCGACCGCAAGCCCTTTGGTGCCAAGCCTGGGTTCAGCAAGCCTGCGGGACGATTCGCTGGCAAGCCGAGCGGCGGTTTTGTGGCGAAGCCGGGAGCGTATCGCCCGACCCGTCCGAGTCGTCCACAGGGCGGTGGCGGACAATCCGAAGAGTAGCCCCGACCGATGACGCAGACTGTACCTGGAACTGAGACACCGACTGCCACGCGCCGCCGCCCCGTGATTGCTATTGACGGGCCGGCGGGCGCGGGCAAGAGCACGATGGCCGCGCACCTCGCGCGGCGCTTCGGCTTCCTGAACCTGGAGACGGGTGCGATGTACCGTGCACTGGCGCTCAAGGCCATCGACGCGGACATCGACTTCACCGATGAATCGGCCCTGATGGAACTCGCGGAACAGACGCGCATCGGTCTCGAGCCGCAGCGCGAGGGCAACAGGGTATTTCTCGATGGCGTGGATGTCTCACGACGCGTACGCGACACGGACGTAACAAGTGCCGCGAGCCGGATCAGCGTTCATCCCCGGGTGCGTGCGTGGATGGTTGACCTGCAGCGTGTGATGGGCAAACAGGGTGGCGTTGTCATGGAAGGCCGAGATATCGGGACGGTTGTATTTCCCGATGCCGAAGTAAAGATCTTCCTCGATGCGGCACCGGAAGTCCGGGGCGGCCGACGCTATCTGCAGGTAGGTCCGAGCGTAGCCGCGAAGCCTGAAGAGGCAATCATTAAAGAGCTGAAGGAACGTGACGAACGCGACCGGAATCGTGCAGAATCGCCGCTTCGCGCTGCACCGGATGCGGTGACGCTGGATTCGACGGAACTTACTCTCGATGAGGTGCTGTCTCGCGCGGAAGCCATTGTGAGAGAGCACGTTCCGGAGCCACAGCTGCACTAGCTGCGGTGCAGTCCTTTGGATATTGAATTTTTCGCTAGAAAAATTTGCCAAGCGTGCTAACATCCTCACATCGTTTGAAACAAGTTGGTTTTCAGCAGGGTCCTTCCTGGCCGAAGCCCCGATTTGGATTCAGCGTCAAAAGATCAATCACACAAGGATTTGCGAGACATGGAACAGGGAACAGTGAAGTGGTTCAACGACGCCAAGGGTTTTGGCTTCATCAGCCGTCAGAACGGTGAAGATGTGTTCGTGCACTACTCGGCCATCATGACCAACGGCTTCAAGAGCCTGCAGGAAGGCCAGGCTGTTCAGTTCAATGTGGTCAAGGGACCCAAGGGCTGGCAGGCTTCCGACGTTCAGCCTCTGTAGTCTGTTGCGGAGCGAATCCGCGACCAAACCAACAATTTGATGTATTTCTCGCAAGAGGGGACAGGTGGGTCTGTTCCCTTTTTGCGTCTTCGGTGCCCCATTCTTTCTGAGGCCTTTCCGGCTATACCGGAGGTGGCGTCGTCGATGGGGAGGAGCCGCCTGGCTGCTGCGATGCAGGTTGTTCCCGGGTGGGCTGCTCGGGCAGCGGCTCTCCGTCAGGGCCAATGAGCCGGTTCGAAGGAATGATGGTCGTCGACGTGCGGAACTTCCGGTAGTCGGAGGTGGTCACGACGACGTGACCGCGTACGTGCGCGAAGATGAGCACCCGGGCTGAGCCTTCGCCTTCAATCTTCTGTGGCAGCCACACCTCGTCATTGACCTTGGTGGTGCGGAACTCGAAGTGGAAGCCCGCGTGGATGTCCACGAGCAGACCTCCGGCGAGCTTGAAGTCGTTGAGAAACCGGCCCTCGCCACGAACCAGCACGTGATCCTTTTCGTCGATCCACACCTGCCCGACGAGATCCCGGATGATGCCTTCGAAGCTGTTGCGCGTCTTCGCGCGTGGATCGCCTGCGTAGTCCAACAGAATGGCTGGTCTGCCATCGAGGACGACGTGGCGCGGGTTGCTGAAGGCACCGAGCTCGAGAATGCGGGAGACGGGCGTGATCTCGTTGCCCTGCGGATCGGTCTCGCGGCCTTTACCATCATTCTTCGCGCGGCGTTCCTTTGCCTTGGCAACCTGCTTGTCGACGCGTTCGTCTTCCTTCTTCTGCTCGTCCGGCGTGAGGGGATGGCCGTTCTTCGCGACGATCTTGTCGACGCGCACGCCATCGATGCTGAGGCTTTCGGAGTCGGTGACGGTGGTCTTCTTCACACGCTCGTGGCCGTCGAAGTCGTCTTCGACCTCGTGCACGTGATAGATGTAGTCACGTCGCGCGGCCTCGAAGCGACGCTGATTCTGCTCGACCTCGAGCATTAATGCACGCACATCGAGCGCTGGCGGTTGTTGCTGCACCTCATTGCCGGCGACCTGCGCGGACAGCGGTTGCGCGATGTTCACAAGGACGGAGACCAGTAGCGCGACACGCAACCCCATGTCTGCGATTCTAGAGTCTGGGGCTTCGCCGCGCTCGCACCGTGGTTCCTGGAAGCTCCGCGAATCTGCTATCTGAAGGAGCTCCAAGCCAGCGTGGGAGAGACAGCACACGTCGATTCAACTGACCTCGGTACGCCCGCGAGCCCTCCGCCGGACCACTCCGGGGATGCGTTTGGCCCGCTGAGGCTGCCGCTCTTTCGTGATCGCTTCATCGCGGCCACGGTATCGAACGTCGGCACGTGGATGCAGGATACGGCAGGCACGTGGCTGATGACCGCGCTCACGTCGTCGCCGCTACTAATCGCACTGATGCAGACAGCTGCGAGCCTTCCTGTGCTGTTTCTCGGCCTGCTTGCCGGCGCCACGGCGGACATCTTCGATCGGCGCAGGCTGCTGCTCATCTGGCAATGGTGGATGCTGGCGACCGTGGCGCTGCTTGCGGTGCTGACCTTTGCGAACATCATCTCGCCGGTGATGCTGTTGTTTCTCACGTTCCTGCTGAACATCGGTTCGTCGATGAACAACCCCGCGTGGCAGGCCATTGTGCCGGAGCTTGTGCCGCACGAGGAGCTGCCCAACGCGGTCACGTTGAACGCTGCGAGCAACAATATTGCGCGTGCGTTGGGGCCGGCGTTCGGTGGCCTGATGGTTGCGGCCTTTACTCATGCGCGTACCGGTGCGGCGTGGGTGTTCGCTCTGAACTCGCTCTCCTTTGCCGGAGTCATCTGGATTCTATGGAAGTGGAAGCGCAAGCCGCTGTTCAAGTCCGCACTGCCGGCCGAGCGCATTGCGGGTTCGGTGCGTTCGGGGCTGCGGTATCTTCGCTATGCGCCGAACGTGCAGGGGCCGTTGATCCGCGCGTTCATCTTTGCGTTCTTCGTGTCGGCGGTGTGGTCGCTGCTGGCGGTGCTGGCGAAGAAGGACCTGCATCGCAGCTCGTTGAGCGGGGCGATGGGGTATGGCATCCTCAATGGCTGCCTTGGTCTCGGGGCTGTTGTTGCTGCAGGGACACTGGCGCGTATCCGCAAGCGCATCGATGCCGATACGCTGCTCGCGATTACCGGCGTGTACTACGTGATTGTCTTCCTGGTGCTCGCTCTGGTGCCGCAGCCGTGGATCATTATCCCTGTGCTGCTGGGAGCAGGCTTCGCGTGGACTTCGACGATGTCTACGCTCAACGTGAGTGTGCAGCTATCGGTGCCGGGCTGGGTGTATGCGCGCGCGCTGGGCACGTACATGATGACCTTCCAGGGTGGGCTCGCGCTGGGCAGCGTGACGTGGGGCATGATTGCGGAGCACAGCTCGGTGCGGGTGGCGATGCTGTGCGCTGCGGTGGGTATGGCGGTGAGCATACCGTTCACGTCGCGCATTCACATCCTCAAAGGCTCGCTGCCGGACCTTACGCCGTACGAGTGGAAGCGTCCTTTGCCTACGCTGGCAGCGACGCCGCAGCCAGACGATGGCCCGGTGCGCATCTCGGTGCATTACAGGATTCCGCAGGCCAACTACATTGCATTTGCCACAGCGATCCATGAGCTGAAGGGCGCGCGCTTGCGTGATGGCGCGGTGCGCTGGGGCATCTATCGCGATGCTGCCAACCCCGAGCACATCAACGAGACCTTCATCATGGAGAGCTGGCTGGAGTATCTGCGCTCCCGCGAGCGGACGACTGCGGATGATCAGGGGCTTCGCAAGCGTGTGTGGGAGATGCACGAAGGCGATGAGCCGCCGCGCGTGTCGCACCAGGTCTGGGTTGCGGAAGTCGGCCCTGCTGACCCACGTGATGAAGCGTAGCGGCAGGCCGACTCGACTAGGATGAGATGCTGCCCCTAGGCACGCGGACATACTGCATCCCTGCCGCTATCGCGGACGCGATGCCAGCGTCGGCGTCTTCGAAGACGAGGCAATCGGCGGGCGCGATGTTGAGCTTCTTCGCTGCGGTGAGGAAGGGCTCGGGGTCGGGCTTGCCGTGGGTGTAGTCTTCCGCGCCAACGATGATGTCGAACTCGCCGCCGAGCCCGATGCGCTCGAGGGTCTGTGCGATCGAGGCACGCGGTGAGCCGGAGACGATGCCCATCGGGATCTTACCGTGCATCGCGTGGACGTGCGCGACGACCGAAGCGATGGGCTTCAGCTCGGGCAGCATGGCGTAGTAGAGCTGCTCCTTGTGGTGGGCGGTCTCTTCGGGCGGCATGTGCGAGCCGAAGCGCTCATTGAGGATCTCGACGGTCTTCACAATGGTCACGCCGCCGAGCTCATAAAAGACATCCTCGGGGAAGGTGCCGCCGAAGTCCGCGACGGCCTGCATCCATGCCTTGTAGTGCAGCGGCATCGAGTCGGCGAGTGTGCCATCGAGGTCGAAGAGGTAGGCCTTGAATGCGCCGGCGGGGATGGGAAGTGGCGCTACGGGAACGTTTGCGGTGATGTCGCTCATGGGCTCCATGAAAGGTAAGGGCACGGCGGTTGCCGTGCCCTTACTGTTAGGCAAAGATGAGTTGATTAGTACGCGCTGCCGAGTGCGAGATCGATGAGGGTCTTCTCTTCCATCTCGTGGGCCTTGGCGGAGCCTGTTGCGGGGCTTGCGGATGCGGTACGCGTGATCTTGAGCACGGGGCGGCCTCGCGAGAGGCGCTTGAGGCGCGGCATCACGAAGTTGCATGCGCCCTGGTTGGCAGGCTCTTCCTGCACCCAGACGATCTCCTGGGCGCGGCCGTGCATGTCGAGCGCCGCCTGCAGCTCAGCCTCGGGCCAGGGATAGAGCTGGTCGATGAAGATGATGGCGACGCGCGGCTTGCCTTCCTGCTTGCCGTCGAGGCCACGCTTGGCGCGCTCGACGCGGAGGTTGTGGCCGATCTTGCCGGTGCACAGCAGCACGCGCTGCGGCGCGCGGACCACCGTGTCGGGAATGACCATCTGGAACTGGTCGGCAGCGAGATCAGGCACGGTCGACATCGCGTCGGGATGACGCAGCATCGACTTCGGGGTAAAGACGATGAGCGGCTTGCGCCACTTGCGCAGAGCCTGGCGACGCAGCAGGTGGAAGTACTGGGCTGCTGTCGAAGGCTGCGTGACCTGGATGTTGGCTTGCGCGGAGAGCTGAAGATAGCGCTCGATGCGAGCCGAGGAATGCTCCGGGCCCTGGCCTTCGTAGCCGTGAGGCAGCAGCATGGTCACGCCCGAGAGCAGGCCCCACTTGGCTTCGCCCGCGGTGATGAACTGGTCGATGATGATCTGCGCGCCGTTGGCGAAGTCGCCGAACTGGGCTTCCCACAGCACGAGCGCTTCGGGATAGTCGCGGGCGAAGCCATACTCGAAGCCGAGGCAAGCGGCCTCGGAGAGCATGGAGTTGTACACCTGCCAGCGGCCCTGTTCAGGAGCGACATTGCTCAAGGGCGACCAGCGGGCTTCGGTCTCCGTGTCGATCAGCACCGAGTGGCGCTGGTTGAACGTGCCGCGCTGCGAGTCCTGCCCTGTGAGACGAACGGGGATGCCAGCCTTGAGCAGCGACGAGTAGGCGAGCAGCTCGGCCATGCCGTAGTCCATGGGCTTCTTGTTGTTGCCCATGTCGACGCGCTGCTCGAGCAGCTTGGCGACCTTGGGGTGAACGTGGAAGCCCTCGGGAGCTGTGGTGAGAGTCTTCGTGAGGGAGGCAATCTCCTCGGCGCCGATCGCGGTGCTGGGATTGTCTTCCGGACGCAGCGCGCCGCCGTAGAAGCTGTTCCAGTACTCGGGCAGCTCGTGCAGGTGCGGCTTGACCTTGGCCTGCGAGGCGGCCTTCTGGTCGGTCAGCATCTCCTGCTGCACAGCGGTCGCTTCGGGCGCAGCGTCAACGCCGATCTTCTCGGCATAGATCTTGTAGAGCGCGGCGTGATCCTTGATGAGAGCGTAGCGGCGGGGCTGCGTGACTGTCGGGTCGTCGACTTCGGAGTGGCCGTGACGACGATAGCCGATGAGGTCGATGACGACGTCGGAGCCGAAGGCGTGACGGTACTCTGCCGCGAGCATGGCGATGCGCAGCACGGCATCGGGGTCTTCCGCGTTGACGTGGAAGATCGGGATGGGCAGGCGCTTGGCGAGATCCGACGAGAAGCGCGAGGAGTTGGACTCCTCGGGGTTGGCCGTGAAGCCGAGCAGGTTGTTGGTGATGATCTGCAGCGTGCCGCCGACGTTGTAGCCATCGAGCGAGGCAAGGTTCAGCGTCTCGGCGGTGATGCCCTGGCCGGCGAAGGCAGCGTCGCCGTGGATGACGAGCGGCAGCACCTGCTTCGTGCCCTCGGCACCGATACGTTCCTGCCAGGCACGCGCGCGGCCGATGATGACGGGGTTTGTGGCCTCGAGGTGCGAGGGATTCGACGCAAGGTGCAGGCTGACGGTCTTGCCCGAGGGCGTGACCAGGTCGCCGGTTGCGCCCTTGTGGTACTTCACGTCGCCGCCACCCATGATGGAGCGCGGATCGACGTCCTCGAAGTTGGTGAAGATCTCTTCCGCGGTGCGGCCGATGGTGTTCACCATCACGTTGAGGCGGCCACGATGCGCCATCGCAAAGAGGGCGCGTGTGACGCCGAGCTCTGCCGACGTGACGAAGATCTGATCGAGGAAAGGAATCAGCGAGGTCAGGCCTTCCAGCGAGAAGCGCTTGGTGCCGAGGTAGCGCTGCTGTGCTACCTGCTCGAAGAGATCGGCCTTAATCAGCAGAGAGAGCGTGCGCTTCTGATCGACCTCAGGCTGCGGGCCTTCGAGGCGCTGCTGAATCCAGGCACGCTTCTCAGGCGAAGCGATGTGCATGAACTCGGCGCCGATGGAGCCGCAGTAGACGCGACGCGCTTCAGCGGCGACGGCTTCAAACTCGGGACCATCGGGGATGGAGAGCGGAAAAGGCTCGGGTGCGAGGTACTGGCCGAGAGGATCGAGCGACGCCTGCAGGAAGCCCCAACGGCGGAAGACGTCGAACACTGTCTCGCGTACGAGGTCGTCTCTCAGGGACTCCGCTCGCTGCGGGGAAGGCTTGGAAGGTCGTGTGGCGGACGAGGTAGCCATAGCATCTCTCATGTTAGTCCTGCATACATGGTGTTTTCGAGTGTCGTCCGATATTCGGGCGAGATAGTGGCATTTCCGCACACTCAAACTGGCCTCGAAATCACGCCCGAAGGCACGACAAGACGAAGCTGGTTTGTGCCATTTGGCCGCAGAAACGGCCGCAGAATTGTTCGCGAAGGGACGAAGCGCTGAAAACGGTAGGGTTACGGTGCGCGGCTGTGAGGTCCTTGCAAGGCAAACGAACACGGAGCAGGTAGACTGCTCGCACCTCATCGTGGCGACGATCTTCCATCCCGCGTTGCACCCGCTTTTTGAGTCGCTGGGGTATGCGGCGGGCTTTGCAGTGTATCGCGGGTTGCGGTCGCGGCAAGGGGACGCTCTCGACGATGAGCGCCGCTGGATGGTGATTGCGGCGGCGGCGGTCGGTGGACTGGTTGGCAGCCGGGTGCTGGGCGTGGCCGAGCAGGCTCCTGCCATGGGGCTTCATCTGGCCATGTTCTTTGCCTCGGGAGGCAAGACCATCGTTGGCGGTCTGCTGGGTGGATGGGCAGGCGTGGAGCTTGCGAAGTTTGCGATGAAGATGAAGCGCCGCACTGGCGACCTCTTTGCGATCCCGCTGTGTGTTGGCATCGCGGTGGGGCGGCTGGGCTGCTTCTTCGCCGGGCTTGCCGACGATACGTATGGCACACCGACGTCGCTGCCGTGGGGCGTGAACTTTGGCGATGGTGCGCGGCGTCATCCTACGCAGCTGTATGAGTTTTTTTCCCTCGCCATCCTCGCTGCGGTTCTGTGGTGGATGAAGCGGAGGCCGCATCGTGAGGGGCAGCTCTTCCGCATCTTCATGGCAGCCTATCTTGCGTGGAGGCTGGCGATTGATTTCATTAAGCCGCAGCCGCTGATTGGTGGGATGAATGTCATCCAGTGGGCGTGTGCTGCGGGGATTTGCGTGATCGCGTGCGGCGCAATTCGAACCGGGGTGTGGCGGCTTCGCGCTGAGGATACGGCGCGAGCCGGAGGAACGTGAGCATGGCAGACGGAAGACGAACGTGGGGCGCGAAGATCCTGGTAGCGGCGGCGTTATCTCTGCTGCTGAGCTTTGGAATGTGCGGAGCAGCGCTGCTCAATCCGGCGAAGACGGAGAGCGCCCGCGGGTATCTATTTGTGGCGGGTATCGCTTGCCTCGGACTGGTTGCGGTGCTGGTGATCGTGGGGATGATTGTGCTCATCGTGGAATCGCAGCGAAACTCGGAGTAGGTGAGCCATGTTCGATCAGTTTCAAAACCGTAACAACCGCCCCGGCGAACCTCGCTGGATTGGACCGAAGATTCTTGCAGGCGCGGCGGTCGGGTTGCTGGTCGCTGCGGGCTTGTGTGGTGCGGGATCGTTGCAGGGGCGCGGCAACGAGGAGTTCGGCGGCCCAATGAGCATGATCGGCTTCGGGGTCTTCCTGTTGACGGTGGTGGTGCTGCTCATCGGGGGCCTGGTGTTTGTGGTGGAGTTGATTCTCAGCGCAAGGCGAAGGGGCTAAACATCGATGGCAAAGACACGGGACTATCTCTTCTACGACACGGCAGTCTCGTTGTGCACCACGTGCTTTCAGCGTGTGGACGCAAAGATCGTCTTTGAGGACGGCAACGTCTGGATGCTGAAGCGCTGTCCGCAGCATGGGTTCGAGCGTGTGCTGATGGCGGATGATGTGGATTACTATCGCCGCTGCCGCGAGCTGTTTCTGAAGAAGCCGGAGATGCCTCAGCAGTACAACACTCCCATCAAGTATGGCTGTCCGTATGACTGCGGTCTGTGCCCGGACCATGAGCAGCACTCGTGCCTGACGCTGATCGAGATCTGCGATGCCTGCAACCTGAATTGCCCGGTCTGCTACGCGGAGAGCGGAACGCATCGCACCACCTTCCGCACGATGGAAGAGATCGAGCGGATGCTCGACGCTGTGGTGCGCAACGAGATGGAGCCGGACGTGGTGCAGATCTCAGGCGGCGAGCCAACGATCCATCCGCAGTTCTTCGAGGTACTCGACGCAGCGAAGAAGCGGCCCATCAAGCACCTGATGGTGAACACGAACGGTGTGCGCATCGCCACGGAAGACGGCTTCGCGGAGCGGTTGGCGGAGTACATGCCGCACCTGGAACTCTATCTGCAGTTCGACTCGCTGGGGCGAGAAGCGTTGATGCAGCTGCGGGGGGCGGACCTGCGCAGTGTGCGGTTGAAGGCTCTCGAAAGGCTGAACAAACTCAACCTGTCGACGACGCTCGTGGTGACGGTGGAACGTGGCGTCAATGACAACGAGATGGGAGCCATCGTGGACTTCGCGCTGCAGCAGCCCTGTGTTCGCGGCGTGACGTTCCAGCCGGTGCAGCAGGCGGGAAGGCTTGCGGGCTACGATCGCGAGCAGCACCGGCTAACGTTGAGTGAGGTGAGGCGGCGTATCCTCGAGCAGACGAACGTCTTTCGGCCTGAGGACCTGATCCCGGTGCCGTGTCATCCGGACAGCCTGGCAATGGCGTATGCGATGAAGCTCGAGGGCAAGGTGGTGCCGCTGACGGGGATGATCGAGCCGGATGTGCTGATCAACGCAGGGCGCAACACGATTGTGTACGAGCAGGACGAAGCGATTCGCGGGCACCTGTTCAAGCTCTTCGCGACGAACCACTCGCCGATGTCGCAGGCGAGCACGCTGCGGGAGCTGCTGTGTTGCCTGCCGCAGGTGCTGGCGCCGCGCAAGCTGGGCTACAACAACCTGTTCCGCATCCTGATCGTGCAGTTCATCGATGCGCAGAGCTTCGATCTGCGGTCGATCAAGAAGACGTGTGTGCACATCGCGCATCCGGATGGGAAGCGACTGATACCGTTCGACACGTACAACATGTTCTATCGCGATGAGCTGGAGGAGAAGCGTCTAGGGCCTTTGCGGGAGCGGGTGATGGCGTAGTCGCTGGTGGTCAGTGGCTCAAGGGTGCATCAAAGGGAAGGAAGACCGCGAAGACCGTCCCGTGGTGCGTTGGGCTGGTGCTGGATCGCACACGGAGGCTGCCCTGGTGGCGTTCCATGATGCCAGCGGAGATCCAGAGTCCAAGTCCTGTGCCGGACATTCCCTTGGTGGTGAAGAAGGCCTCGAAGATCCGCTTGAGGGTCATGGCATCGATGCCGCAGCCAGTGTCCGCCACGGTAAGGACGAGGCCTTTGCGTGGCGCGCTGCCATCGCGTCCGGAAGCCCAGTCCGTGGCTTCGCGAGAACGCAGCAGCAGGCGTCCTCCTGTCGGCATGGCGTCGATCGCATTGCTGACGAGGTTGTGGAGCACCTGGCGAATGTCGCCTTCAAAGCAGACGACGCGGCGTTCGGCCCGGCGACGCCTTTCCACACGAATGGCTGAGTGCCGCAGACGGCCTTCGTAAAGGCTTACGACGGTGTTATAGAGATCGTCGGAGTCGACGGCGCGGGGCGCCGAGGGCTGCTTGTGGAAGCGCAGCGTCTGGTTGGCGATGATGGATACCCGCCGCAACTCGCGGTCGGCGATCTCCAGGTATTCGCGGACGACGGGGTTGTTGCTCTCAGACTTCGCGAGAAAAAGCAGGTTGGTGACTGACTCCAGCGGGTTGTTGATCTCGTGGGCGATCGATGCAGCGAGGCGCCCGACCGCGGCGAGCTTTTCTGACTGCATCAATGCGAGGTCGCTCTTCTTCTGGTGCGTGACCTCGATGGTGGCTGTAGCCACGGCGCGGACCTCGCCATCTTCGCCGAATACCGGCGTGTAGTTCGCGGTCCAATGGCGATGCTCCTCCGGCCGACGGGCAAGGGCTCCTTCAAGGGACATATTGAGGATGCGCTCTCCTTCGGCAGCCCGGCGCATGTAGGTAATTCCGGTGGGCACACCTTCGACGAGATCCTCGAAGCGCATGCCAACGGCGCGCTTCGCATCGACATCGAAGATCTCCGCCTGGCGGTCGTTGATTCGCAGCAGGCGCAGGTTCTTCGCGTCGTAAAGGGCCATGCCGATGGGGGCTCCGCGATAGACCGCTTCCGCCTCCTGCCGTTGACGATCGATCTCCCGAGTGGCTGCATCGCGAGCCTCCTCAGCTTTGTGCGCGTCGGTGACATCGCGGTAGTAGAGAGCGATGCCGCCGTCAACGGGGAAGATGTGGATGGTCTCCCAGAGATCGAAGGGCTCGTAATGAAACGCAGGCAGCGTCTGCGGCTTCCGGGAAAACATCACCTCGTGGTATGCCGTTTCGATCAGGCTACCGATGGTGTCGGGATAGAGCTCCCAATGCGTGGGGCCGTTGAGGTCTTCGTCACGCAGGCGGCTGATGCGCCTCGCCTCACGGTTGGCGTAGACGATGCGCCAGTCCCGATCCATGATGACGAGTCCATCCGGAAGCGATTCGGCAAGCTCCATGAGCATGCTGACCGTCTCCGGATGGAGGCTTGTGTTGGCGAGTTCGGGAGGCGGCTTCACGGAACTCCAGGGCAGGCAGTCTGAAATCGGGAGTATTCCATCTCGCCGGGCACCGATCAAACCAGGGTTGAGGACTTTTGATAGGACGCAAAATGTGCCTGAATCGTTGGCCGGGCAACCGGTTATCCGATGGTTCTCTCTGCGTGGTAGTCTGCGGGGCATGTCTGGAAGCTCCCCGATCGATCACCGGCCTGCGTCTTCGTCCCACTCCCAGGAACCCCAACACGAGAATCACGGCCCGGCGCACGGCCGGCACGAACACCACGGTTCGCACGGATCGTCGCATGGAGGAGCAGGGCAGCACTTCGGCGGTTCGCCGTCGCACCAGTCTCCTGAACGTGACGCCCAGGTGGCACACCACTTCGACCTGACGCAGGCTGCCCTGGATGAGATGCACGAGGCAGGGTTCAAGCCCGAGTTTGGCCCTGGCGTCGCGGAGCAGGTCGCAGAGATTCAAGCGCGTCTCGCTACGTTTGAACCGCCGCCGGGTGTGGACGATCTGCGAGGCCAGGGGTGGTCGTCGATTGACAACGATACCTCTCGCGATCTGGATCAGATTGAGTATGCCGAGCGTGTGGACAAGGGTATTCGTCTGCACATTGCTATTGGCGACGTGGCGGATGCGGTTGAGCAGGGAAGTCCCATCGACAAGCATGCGCAAGATCAGACGCAGACGATCTATACCGCGGTGAAGAACTTCCCGATGCTGCCGCTGGAGCTCTCGACCGGGCTCACGAGCCTGAACGAGAACGCCGACCGCTTTGCAGTGATGATGAGCTTTACGGTGACGCCCGAAGGCGAGACGGTGGATGAGGTGATCTCGCGGGCAGTGGTGCGCAACCGCGCGCAGCTGGCGTACTCGCGCGTGGGGCCTTGGCTGGACAAGACGGCTTCCGGCGCCATCGACGCAGACGAACTTTCGCTGCGGTCCGACTCTGCGCGCGAGCATGAGCCTGACCCGACGTTGATTGGTGTGGGCGAGCTGGATCAGAAGCCGGAGCCCACGAGCGGGCCATTGGTCAAGGGCTGGCTTGCGGCTCAGCTCAAGCTGCAGGACGAGGCGGCGCAGTGGCTGCATGCGGCCCGTGTGGCTAAGGGCGCGCTGGAGTTCCACAAGGCGGAGGCCGATCCGGTGGTCGTCGATGGTCGTGTCATCGATGTGCAGGACGCGACGCAGAATCGAGCGATGCTGCTGATCGAAGACCTGATGGTGGCTGCGAATGGCGTGATGGCGCGTGCGCTGCGCAAAGGGGGCCGCTCGGGCCTGCAGCGCGTGGTCGTCGTGCCGCAGCGCTGGGACCGCATCGTATCGCTGGCCAAGGACCGCGGTTTCGATCTGCCGATCAATCCTGACTCACGCGCGTTGAACGATGTGCTGGAGACGCTGCGCAAGCGCGATCCCGATCACTATCCGGATGTCGCCTTGACGGTGATCAAGCTGATGGGGCCAGGGCAGTACATGCTGCTGCGTCCTGATGATGACCCGACGGGGCACTTTGGCCTGGCAGCTCGCGACTACACGCACTCGACGGCGCCCAACCGGCGCTTCCCGGACATTGTGACGCAGCGCGTGCTGCATGCGATGGTCAACAACCAGCCCGCGCCGTATACGGATGATGATCTGACCGCGATTGCCGCGCACTGCAACGTTGCGGACAAGGCGCTGCACAAGATCGAACGCAACATGCAAAAGCGTGTTGCGGCGGTGGCGATGGCCGACCGCATCGGCCAGATCTTTGCTGGCGTGGTGACGGGAGCGAGCGATAAGGGTGTGTACGTGCGCGTGATTCGTCCGCCGTTCGAGGGCCGCGTGGTGCATGGCGGCGAAGGACTGGATGTGGGCGACAAGGTGAATGTGAAGCTGATCCACACGGACCCGGAGCATGCGTTTATTGATTTTGCGATGGTGGGGCGTCGGGCGAGTTAGGTCATGTGGCGCAGGAGCGTTGCCGAAAGCCATCCCGCCAAGGCAACGCCTGCAATCTCCCACAGTAGGCAGAGGATTCCTGCGAGCGTGAGTAGCCAGTTCATTCGAGGATTTTTCGGCCCTCGCGCTGCTCGCTCGCAGCGCATGAGAAACGTTTGCACACTCACGATCCAGATGACGCCGATGGTCAATCCGAGGATTGAGGCGACGACATGACCCCACAAGTCGACTCGTCCATGCGCCGCGACACCAAGAGCAATGGTGATCTGGAAGACAAAGAACATCACCTCGAACAGCACAGTGAGGGTCACTTCGAGACTCCTGGATTCGCGTCTTGTCCTCTTGGACGCGAATCCAGGAGTCTCGATAGCTGGTTCTAGAACAGCACCTTCACCCCCAGCTGGATTTGGCGGCTTGTTCCTGCGGTTGAGGTGATGACGCCGGGTGTCCCCAATGCAGTGGCGCTGGAGAAGACGACCTCGTTGGGCAGCGCGAGGTTGGTGTGATTGACCACGTTGAAGAACTCCGCGCGAAACTCTGCTCGTGTGCCTTCGATGATGCGAGTGGATTTGAGCAGGGAGAGGTCCCAGTCCGCATAGCCGGGGCCGACGAGGGAGTCACGTGAGGCGTTGCCAACGTAGCCGGTGGCTGGCGCAAGGAACGCTGCGGAGTTGAAGTACTGTGCGACGCGCTGCGAGGTGCTGCCACCGGGGTAGAGCTTGCCGTTGAAGTTCGGGTTCACGTCGGGGCGTACGGGGTTGCGCGAATCGCCGCTGTTGGTGGGGTTATAGCCGAGCTGCGGAGAGAACGGGAAGCCTGAGTTGAGGCTTGCGATGGTGGAGAGCGACCAGCCGTCGATGAGGGAAGATTCGAGATGCGAGATGCGAGATACGGAAAAGACTTCTCGTAGGGGAATGTTCCAGGTTGCATTGATGGAGGCGGTGTTGCGGAGGTCGGTGGCGGCGCGGCCGTAGTCGAGATGCGGGAGCTGCGGCACGGAGACGAACGCTGGTGTGTTGGCTGAGACCGAGGTGTTCCAGGCCGAGCCATCATCGAGGTTCTTCGACCAGGTGTAGTTGCCGCGCAGTTGGAGACCATGCGCGAGCTGCTGGCGAAGATCGACGACCAGCGCGTTGTAGTTACCCGAACCGCCAGACCACCACGAGGTCGTGTTGGCGAGCGCGGGGTTGGCCTTGGGGTTGTTGGTCTGGGGATAGAAGACGCGGCCATTGACCAGCGTGAAGGCGGGTTCGTTGAGATCGCCGGAGAGGATCTGGTGGTAGCTGTGCGAGCCGTCATAGCCTACGGTCAGTGAGGTGTGCGGAGCGATCTGTTGCTCGAGCTTCAGCGCATAGGCGATGAGCGCGGGCGTGCGGATGTCGGTCGCAACTGTTGAAGGCGAGATGGCCTTGCTGCCACTCAGCGGCGAAGCGATGGTGCCGCCGGTGTAGGTGTAGACGGTGTTGTAGGGCGCGGCCTGATCGAGGCGATAGTCGAGCGCGTCCAGCAGGGAATGATGTAGACCACCGGAGGCGCGGATACTCGTGCGGCCGTTGCCGAAGACATCCCAGGCTACGCCGAGGCGCGGCTCTACGAGCAGCAGAGCATGGTTGTCGGTGATGGCATTCGAGACGACGGTGGGGTTGGTGCTGATGACGCCGGCAGGGCTTCCATTGCTGCTCGCGCTGAAGGTGTAGATGCCCGCGCGGCCCTGCGATTCGCTCCAGCCTGTCGATGACTCGGTGCGCAGACCGGCGCGCACTTCGAGACGCGGCGCGAGGTGGAAGGTGTCTTCGAGATAGCCCGAGACGAAGAGCGAACGCCAGCCCAGCGGCGTGACCTGCGGTGCATAGGTGAAGGTCTTGATGGTGCCCGCGAGGAAGGTTGCGAGCGAAGCGAACGAGGCCTGCCCGTATTGATCCTGCGCGAGGTTGTCGTTGGACTGCAGCCTCTGCAGCCACACGCCGCCTTCAATCTGATGACGGCCCAGCGTGTAGAAGATGTGGTCGTCGAAGGTGAAGAGGTTGCGCGTGATGGCGTTGTTGGAGCCGACGTTCGCGCCCGCAGTGGTGATCGCTGAGGCGCCGTTGGATGCCGTGGAACCTGAGATCACGATGGCTCCGGTGGGCAGGCCGGGGATGAAGGTGGGCGTGTTGGCCTGCACGTCGGCGGGCACGGAGCCGAGGAAGAGGAAGCTGGCTCGCGAGTATCCGAAGCGGGCCGTGTTCAGCAGGCGCGGGGAGAAGACATGCTGCTCCTGCGCGCTGAGGACCTGCTCACGCAACCGCTCGTCGACGACGGAGTAGGGATCGGATGAGGGGGTGTGCGCAGTGGAATCATCGACGGTGTAGACGGCGAAGAAGAGGTCGTTGGGCGTGAGGTTTGCGTCGAAGCGCGTGGTGCCGAAGTCTTCGCGGATGTGCTGTGGGCTGGTGCCGATCCATTCGCTGATGCCGGGCTGCACATCGGTGGCGATGTTCTGCACGGGCCAGAGGTTGAGGTATGGCTTGACCGAGGCCACGGCGGCGGCGCGGGATGCGTTGTCTGGCACCAGCGTCACCAGCGAGAGGCCGAGGTTCTGGCGGTAGCCCTCGTAGTTGCCGAAGAGGAAGTACTTGTCCCTGCGCAGTGGGCCGCCGAGAGAAGCGCCGTAATCATTGCGCTGGAACTCGGGGATGCGTGCCGCGTCGAAGTAGTTGCGCGCGTCGAAGAAGCTGTTGCGCAGGAACTCATACGCGGAGCCATGCACGTGGTTGGTGCCCTGCTGCGTCACGATGGAGATCTGCGCGCCATCGCGCTTGCCGTAGCTGGCCGAGTAGGTGTCGCTGACGACGTTGAACTCGTGGATGCCATCGATGCCGAGGAGCTGGCCCGAGGTGCCACCGGGAGTGACGTTGATGAGCGAAGCTCCGGTGTACTCGACACCGTTGAGCAGGTAGAGATTGTCCTGCGGGCGGCGGCCTGAGACGGAGAACATGCTGCCGACGGAGCTGTTCGAGGAGCCTGTGCCACCGGAGCGCTGGTTGGTGTAGTTGACGGTGCCGGGGTTCAGCAGGATGAGCTGATCGTAGCTGCGGCCGTTGAGCGGGAGCTCCTTGACCTGGCGCGAGTCGACGAGGCCGGAGCTTTGTTCGGTGGAGGTGTTGACCGGGCTGAGGTCATTGCCATCGACGGTGATGGAGGCTGCGCCGGCGGGATGCAGTGCAAGCGTGAGCGGCAACGATTCGCCCACCGTCAGCACGATGTCTTTGCGCTCATAGTGCGCGAAGCCCTGTACGTCGGTCGAGACGTTGTACGGGCCGACGGGGATGGAGGGCGCGATGAACGATCCCGAACCATTGGTCTTGAGAATGCGCTGGGTGCCGGTGTCTTCGTTGCGCACGATGACGGTGGCGTTGGGGATCACGGCGCCGGAGGAGTCGGTGACGACGCCGGAGATGGTGCCTCCGACGACCTGGGCGTGGGCGATTGGTGCGAGTAGAAGAGACGCCGCAGCTGCAAGGTACGCAAGCGATCGATGTCGAACGCGTGCTGAAGGCGCATTTGAGGATGCGTACGAAACTGGCGAGGCGGACAAGTGCTTCATTGGATCTCCGGAAGGGTGTGCAGCTCCGCGCTTGCACGCATTCTCTTCGCAGGACTACAGCTCTACGGCACGAAGGGCGCACGAGTTCGCGGATCGGTTTCCCGAGGTAGCTGCTTAGGGTTGTTGGGGGGAGTGAGTGCGGGGTGCGCTTACGTCAGCGAATGACTAGCGGCGACAACAACCTGTAACGGAGCTACAGGTGGAACCGGTGCCTGCGGCAAGGCGGCGCATCGCAGAGCGGCGGCCACGAATTGTCATGAAGGCGACGAGGGCGGCGAGGAAGACGCCGAGAACAATCATCGCGAGCGTGGCCAGGTCACCGGCTTCGCTCGTGAGGAATACCATCAGCAGCGCAGGGAGTGCATGCATCATGGTCTGCCTCCATGATAGCCAAAAAATACCAGCGCGAGCGTCACCAAAGCGATAAAGATCTCTCCCAGCACGCCTACCAATATTGGCCGCCAGCCCTGATTGACGAGGTCCTTGAGCTGGGTTCGGAGGCCGACCCCGGCAAATGCGGGAAGAAAGGCCCACTTGGAGAGGTTGGCGAGGGAGGTGAGCTGGCCTGCGGAGAAGAAGCCGGCGGTGGCCAGGACCGAGATCGCCATGAAGCCCAGGATGAACTTGGGGAACTTCTGCCACAGGAAAAGTGGTTTATTTTCAACGCGGGCGGCCTGTCCCTGGGAGGCCCAGTAGACGGCGTATCCCAGTACGACAAAACCGATGAAGGCCGAACGGGCGGTCTTGGCGAGGATGGCGAAGCGTCCGGCGACGTCACCGTAGAGCGCGCCGGTGACGGTGGCCTCGGCGGTATTGTCGACGGCGAGGCCGGTCCAGATGCCGTAAGACTGCTGCCCCATGCCGAGGGCGTGGCCGATCATCGGGAAGGTGAAGAGGGCGATGGCGCCGAGGGTGAGGATGGCGGCGATGGCGGTGGAGGTGTCTTCCTCGTCGGGATCGATGGCGCCCTGTGCGGCCATGATGGCGGTGACGCCGCAGATGGAGCTGCCGATGGCGAGCAGCGAGGTGAGCTTGGGCGGCAGCTTGAAAAGCTTGCCCAGCAAGGTCATCACCGTGAGCGAAAGGGCGAGCTCTACGAAGACTAAAGCCAGCGAGAGGCCACCGAGCCGGAGGACATCGGAGAAGACGAACTTGGCGCCGACGAGCACGATGCCCAGCTTGAGCCAAAGCTCATAGGTGGCGATGCCGGGACGGAAGATCTGCGGCACGGTTCCGAGGTTCGAGACGAGCAAGCCCAGGATGATGGCCCACAGCACGTACTCCATGTGCGGGAAGTAGTGGTGATGCGCTTTCATCCAGATGCCGAAGGACTCCATGCCCTTGCCGGCGATGCCGATGCCGAAGAGCAGCGCGGTGCCGGGAAGCAGGCCTGCGAGCTCGCGCGGGCTGGGCACGTGGCGCGTTGGGGTCTTGCTGAGCGGGATGGTTGCGGTCGACAGGATGATCGTCTCGGGTGCTGGTAGGGCGGAAGCGGCTTACCAGCCGATGCGGTGGATGATGTTCAGGCGGATGAGCGCGGCGAGCGAAAGCGCAATGGCGATGGCTGCTGCGTCAGCGTTGAAGATGAGCTTGTGGGAGGCGGCCTTGGCGGTCTTTACCGGGTGAACCATGAGGATCTCCTCGTGCTGCAACTTGCGTTGTTGTGAAGGGGAAGGTGCGGCGAGGGCTCCAGAAGCACAAAACCCGCGCTGCCTTTCGGCTGTTGCGCGGGTGCTTTTGGAGGCTTGCGAGTCGGCTTGGGAGCGGACCTTAGAGCGTACAAACACCGGCGCGACAGCGCAGCATGCAACAACACATGCAACAGGTCGCGGAGGTGTGAGACAGCTTCATCAGGTTTGAGCCTATCGGGCGGGATTCTCTATGTCAAGAAACCCGCACCGAAATTGGATGCATGCTGCGCCCTCGGCGACGCAGCGAGTTCACCTTATCGGCCACGTGTTTCCGCATGTTGAACGCGAGGCCATGCTGCGATGGTGGTCTTGAGAGGGATTGCGAAGCGCTGACGTACACTCATTCGCGGAGCGGGCCTGGGTCGACCAGGAGCTTGCGAAAGGCAGATACGGCATGTGGATCGCGCGTTGGCAGAGGGCTGGAGTACTGACGGGGATGATGTTCGGGTGCGTATCTCTCGCGCTGGCGCAGGGCGATCCGGCGCGGGCCTTCGATCCCGCGATCGCAGCGACGCGCAGACCGGGTACCGCGATTCGCGTGGACCTGGTGGGCGACTCCACGCAGACGCAGAACGCGGGCTATGGCCGGGGCTTCTGCGCCAACCTCTCCGCTAAGGTCGACTGCCTCGACATGGCCAAGGGCGGCGCGAGCACCAAGACCTTCCGCGCCGATGGCCTGTGGGCCCGGGTGCTCGCCACAAAGCCGGATTACATCCTGATCCAGTTCGGGCACAACGATGCAGTGTCGCCAGAACATCTTCCGCGGCAGGTGCCGCTTCCGGACTACATCGACAACCTGAAGCGCTATGTGGGGGAGGCGCGCGCGGCGCACATCACGCCGGTGCTGGTGACTCCGTTGACGCGCCGCTACTTTGAAGCGGACGGCAAGATTCACTCCGACCTGACGGCGTACAGCGATGGCATGCGCGGGGTGGCGAAGGAGATGCATGTCCCGCTGATCGAGTTGCAGAACGAGAGCATTGCGTATCTCGACAAGGTGGGCGAAGCTGAGGGCAACAAGCTCGGCATCACGAAGAAGGATGCGGACGGAAAGACGATCTTCGACAAGACGCACCTGAACTGGCAGGGCAGCTACGTCTTCGGCCGCATGGTGGCTGTCGGGCTTGGACATGCGGAGCCGAAGCTCGCGAAGTATGTGCGCAAGGACGCAGCGGCGCTTCCGCCCGAGGGCGTGAAGGCGATGAAGGTCATCAACGGCGGGCCGGTGAAGATCATCCTCATCGGCGACTCGACCGTGGCGAGCGAGGGCGGCTGGGGGCCTGGCTTCTGCGCGGTGATGACGCCCAACGTGACGTGCATCGACGATGGGAAGAACGGGCGCAGCACCAAGAGCTTCTTCGATGAAGGGCTGTGGACGAAGGCCATCGCCGAGCATGGCGACTACTACTTGATCCAGTTTGGCCACAACGATCAGAAGGTGAACAGCCCGAAGGTGTATGCGAGTATCCCGGACTACATCGCGAACCTGAAGCGCATGGTCGCGGAGGTGCGTGCGATCGGCGGCGTGCCGGTGATCGTGACGTCGCTGAGCCGGAGGACGTTTGTCGATGGCAAGGTGAAGGAAGACCTCACCGAGTATGTCGCGGCAGCGCGCAAGGTGGCAGCGGAGGAGGACCTGACCTGCGTCGATCTCAACAGCATGTCGACGAAGCTGCTGAACACGATGACGCAGGAGCAGGCGGATGGATTCGATATGCAGGGGCACCCGGATGCGAAGGCAGAGAACGCAACCAAGGCGCAGCCGGCGCTCGACCGTACGCACCTGAACCCGCATGGGCAGCAGGTGTTTGGGCGCATGGTGGCGAATGATCTCATCCGCACGGCGGTGGAACTGGGGCCGGATGTGGTGGGCAGCAGCGCTTCGCGTTAGCGGGGGTAGCGCTTCGCGTTGGCGTGCTTCGCACGTTAGAGCATTTCTCCTGTTGATGGGGTCCCCGAAAGTGGCGTGCAGCGGCGTTTTCATTGGGGAAAACGCCCATCGGTGTCGAATCTCTGGTCTACACCTACAGGAGAAATGCTCTAGCGAGTCAGCGAGTTAGCATGCACATTGATCGAAGGGATATCTATGGCGGAACCCGATCTGCTTGTGAAGTTGTCCGAGTGGTACGCAGAGCAATGCAACGGCGACTGGGAGCATGGCTCCGGAGTCAGCATTGATACCGTGGACAACCCCGGCTGGCATGTAACGGTCAATCTCCGCGAAACCGCGCTTGAACACGTCTCTTTCGAGCCTATTGATATTGCCAATGGCGACTCGGATTGGATGTTTTGTTTCAAGCGGGATAACGAGTTCCATGGTGCTGGCGATCCTGCCAAACTTCATTCAATCGTCGAGCACTTTCTGAAATTCGCGGGCAAGCTGTAAGTCCAGCGCTTCGCGTTAGTCGTCGGGGTGCAGCAGCTCTTCGGCGATCTCTTCGACGCGCTCCAGCGTGATGCCTTCGCGCTGTTCGCGGGCCAGCGGGTGGTCCGCATCCTTGACGAAGAAGTGCGGGCGGCGGCCCACGATCTGCGTCTGCACATCGACCTGAAGGTTGAGGGTGTTGCCGAAGACGGGGATGATCGAGTTGAGATAGCCGGGGAAGGCGGGCTCGAACTCGCGGCCGGGAGCGTTCCACATCTCCTGCGTGCGGAGGAAGTTCTTGGGGCTCACCTCGGCCCACACGCCCCAGATGAAGGGCTCGTCCGAGCCGTGCACCGGAACGAGAATGCGGCCGCGCAGGAAGAGGTCGCGCTGGTCGAGGACGCACTGATCCTTGGTGACGATGACGCGCGATTCGATCTCGGCGGGCGGAACGTTCGCGACGGCGAGTGGGGCCTGGAAGCTGTAGCTGAAGGGAAGGTCGTGGCGCTCGCCACAGACGCGGCAGACAAAGCCGCGGAGTACATCAGTTGCCATGCCGCTATTGTTTCATGCTAGGCAGCGCGGTTCCACACTTGCACCGCGCGCCGGAGGCTCGCTGGGCAAGCGGCTGTTCCGAGGCCTGGATGTCCAGAGCGAGATGCTCCGGCGAGTAGTGCAAAGGCACACCGTGCGCCTTGAGAAGGGCATGAACCTGCATCCGGGTTCCGTAGCCCAGCATGCGGCGTATCTGGGACTCGGTCAGCTTTTGGGTACGGTATGCATCGATCGCGATGGCTTCTAAAGCGACACGCGTGGGATCCTTGCCGGCGAGATAGCTCTCGGCGACTTCGTCCGGGATGGTGAGCGTCACCTGCATGGGGCTAGGGTAGCACTTTGGCGCGTGGCGGGGGGCTACTACCCATGTCTAAGAGTAGACACATGGGCAGCAGCCAATCTCATACGGCTTATGCAATCGCCGCTGCGACGAGTGCCTTGGCCTCTTCCTGAATCTTCTTCAGGTGGTCGGCGCCGAGGAAGCTCTCGGCGTAGATCTTGTAGACGTCTTCGGTGCCGGAGGGGCGGGCGGCGAACCAGCCGTTTTCCGTGGCTACCTTGAGGCCTCCGATAGGGGCGTGGTTGCCGGGAGCTTCTGTGAGGATGGCGGTGATGGGCTCGCCGGCGAGTTCCTTGGCGGTGACCTGCGCGGCGGAGAGCTTTGCAAGCTTGGCCTTCTGCTCCTTGGTGGCTTCGGCGTCGATGCGCTGATACACGGGGTTGCCGTAGCGGGCGGTGATGTCGGCATAGAGCAGGCCGGGGTCCTTGCCTGTCACGGCGGTCATCTCTGCCGCGAGCAGGCCGGGGATGAGGCCATCCTTGTCGGTGGTCCACACCTGGCCGTTGCGGCGCAGGAAGGTCGCGCCCGCGCTCTCTTCGCCGACGAATCCGAGGGTGCCGCCGATGAGACCATCGACGAACCACTTGAAGCCTACGGGCACCTCGAGCATGGGGCGGTTGAGGCCCTTGGCCACGCGATCGATGATGGAGGAGCTGACGAGGGTCTTGCCGATGCCGACCTTGTCGGACCAGCCGGGACGATGCGTGAAGAGGTACTCGATGCAGACGGCGAGGTAGTGGTTGGGATTGAGCAGGCCTGTGCTCGCGGTGACGATGCCATGGCGATCGTGGTCGGTATCGCAGGCCCATGCTACGTCGTACTTGGCTTTATTCGAAATCATGGATGCCATGGCGTACGGCGAGCTGCAATCCATGCGGATGCGCGAGTCCCAGTCGAGCGTCATGAAACGGAAGGTGGGATCGACGTAGGGGTTCAGCACCTCAAGGTCGAGACCCATCTGCGTGAAGAGGTCAGCGATGCGCGGCCAGTAGGCCACGCCCGCGCCTCCGAGCGGATCGACCGCATACTTCAGCTTCGAGCCCTTCAGCGCTTCGAGATCGATGATGTTGGAGAGATCGCCCACGTAGGCGCTGATGTAGTCGTAGCGCTGTGTGGTGTCGGCCTTGAGGGCCTTGGCGTAGGAGAGGCGCTTGACGCCCTGGAGCTTTGCTGCGATCAGCTCATTGGCGCGGTTCTCAATCCACTTGGTCGCAGTCGTATCGGCGGGGCCGCCCGATGGTGGGTTGTACTTGAAGCCGCCATCGTCGGGAGGATTGTGCGAGGGCGTGATGACGATGCCGTCGGCGAGCGGCTTGCCTGCGTTGGTCGCGTTGTAGGTGAGGATGGCGTGCGAGAGCGCAGGCGTGGGCGTATAGCCGAGGTCCTTGTCGATGAAGACCGTGACCTCATTCGCAGCAAGCACCTCGAGTGCAGTGACGAAGGCGGGCTCAGAGAGCGCGTGGGTGTCCATCGCGAGGAAGAGCGGGCCGGTGGTGTCCTGCTCGGCGCGATACTCGCAGATGGCCTGGGTGATGCCGAGGATGTGCGCGTAGTTGAAGCTGGAGTGCAGCGACGATCCGCGATGACCCGAGGTGCCGAAGCTCACACGCTCCGCGGGGTTGGCCGGATCGGGATGGTTCGCGTAGTAGGCGGTCACCAGCCGGGGAAGGTTCGTGAGCTTGTCCGGCGAGGCGAGGTGGCCGGGGGTATTCAGCAGCGGGTCGTTGAGCGTATCGATCGACATGGGGGAAGGGTAATACACCTCGTGGAGTTTGGCAGCCAATCGTGGGGGACGAAGGCGCTGCGCCATGAGATGCTTCCCCATGTCGGAGGGATCAGAGCACTGCGACCCGTCGCGTGTTGCGGATCCGATAGAACCCGTAGCCCAGAGCGTTGAGCGCGAGGGTTGTGAGCACGATCTTGATCGCGAAGACCATCGGGTTGGGGACGTCGAGGAAGGGGTAGGCCTGCAGGCAGACGGCGAAGACCATCGCCACGACGCCGGGGATCATGACCCACTTGACCCATCGGGGGATCTGGCTGCGGATCGCGATCGCGCCGGCGATGGGGATGAGGAACATTGCGACGTAGGCCAGCGAGTAGCAGGCGTTGGACGCGTTGTTGAGCAGGGCGAAGGCCTCCGACGCGTGGGAGCCCGCGTAGCTGAGCAGAAGCAGTCCTGCGACGGCGAAGGCTCCCACGAGGATCGCATTCGAGGGCGTGCGGAAGCGGGGATGCAGATGTGCGAGCCAGCCGGGGACGAGGTGGTCCCAGCCAGCGGTCATGGGCAGGCGGGTGACCCCGGCGAACATGAAGTTGGCTGCGCCGAGGATGCGAATCTGCAGCAGCAGGATGGCGAGCCGCGAGAGCAACGAGCCGACACCGTGGTCGCCGAAGGCCAGCATCAGGGTCTGCGGGATAGGCGCGACGAAGTTGATGGCTGTTCCGGTGTACTCGTGGAAGGCGAGGACTGACGATGTGCCCAGCACGAACATCGCGATGATGATGGGCGAAGCCAGGACTACCGAGCGGCTGATGTTGCGCTGAGGATGGTGTGTCTCGCCGGCGAGGATCGCCAGGTACTCCAGGCCGCTGGAGGCGATCAGCGTCTGGCTGATCAGCGCGAGGTTGGTAGCCGTCGCAGCGGGCAGGTGCAGCTCCACCGGATGGTAGGGCATCGGCACGCCGTGCAGCTTGACCCAGATGGGAGCGGCGATCAGCAGAGCGAAGGCGAGGATCATCGCTGCCGAAGAGAGGTTGTGGATCCACTTGCCGAGACCGAGGCCGAGCAGAGCTGCGACGGCCATGACGACGACGATCAGCATCAGCGCAGTGAGAACGACCGCGTGATTCTCCGGCAGCCACGCCATCCTCCTGCCGACCATGAAGGCAAACTCGCTGGGCAGCTGCGAGAAGATCGTCGCGATATCCAGCAGGGCGTAGGTCCAGACGTTCCATGCCACCAGAAAGCCGATGGTGTCACCAAAGCCGCGCCGGGCCCAGGTATAGAGTCCGCCTTCCAGAGGCATCGCTCGGTTCAGGTAGTACACCGCGACGGCCATGGGCAGATAGAAGCAGGCCATGGAGACCAGCCAGACGAATGTCTGCGCGTGGCCGAGGGCGGCGGCGATGCCGACCCAGGCACTGCCGACGACGGAGAGCACCTGCGCAAAGATGAGGTCGCCGAGGCCAAGCTGGCGGCGCAGGCCATGCTCGGACTGCTCTGACGTCGCTGGGGTGGAGGCTGCTTCCGTTGGAAGGGCAGGCATTGTGAGCCATCGTCTCATGGCGAAGGGGAACCTGGCCGCTGTTCCGAAATGGGAACGCGATTCTGACTTTGGAACTGAGCTGGGCGTCGGGTGAGGGATGACAGGCGACAATTCGGTCAACGAATCACGCGAACCTTCCGAAGCCTGGGCGGCCCCAATCGGCAGCAAAGAACATTTGTTGCTGTGACAGCCTGGGTTTTGAGGCCATGTAGAGCAGGGATCTGGTGCTGAGGAGAGTGTTGAGGCGGTCCCCAGGGACGCGTCCGGGGATGTCGGTGCAGACCCGTCTTTGGCGGGGCGTCGTCGCGTTTGCGCTGGCGGTTTTACCCGCGTGCCTGCAGTCGCAGCAGGCCACCCTTGTGGGCGATGCCCACGTGTCGAGCGCCCAGCCGGGGGTGAATGCAGGCAGCCTCAGCAACCTGAACGTGGGTGGTGGATATACCGCGCTGGTGCAGTTTGACCTTGGCGTTTTGCCCCCCGGGACGACGGCGAGCCAGATCACGCGTGCGACCTTGAAGCTCTACCTGAACCGCGCGGACACGGCGGGAGCGATCTCCGTCGCTCCGCTGCTGGGAGCGTGGAGCGAGTCCACGGTGAACTACGGGACTCTGCCGAACGCCGGCAGCGTGGTCCAGACGGCGCAAGCAGCGACGCCGGGGCAGTTCGTCACCTTCGACGTCACGGGGACGGTGCAGCAGTGGCTCAGCTCGCCGAGCAGCAACTATGGTGTGGCGCTGACCTCCAGCACGGCGATGGTGCAGTTCGACAGCAAGGAGAACGACGAGACCTCTCACGAGCCGCAGCTGGTGATTGCGCTCGCGACGGGCGGCTCGGCGGCGGTCGGAGCTACGGGAGCCACCGGCGCTACCGGTGCGGCAGGGGCGACAGGAGCCACAGGGGCAACCGGGCCTCAAGGGCTCACAGGACTGGCGGGCTCTGCAGGAATCGCAGGCACCACGGGCGCGACAGGGCCTGCGGGTCAGGTGGGTGCTACCGGAGCGACGGGGGCTCAGGGGATCGCGGGAATTACAGGGACGGCAGGTGCGGCCGGGCCGATGGGCGTTGCGGGAGCTACGGGCGCCGTCGGACCGCAGGGAGCGACCGGTGCTACAGGGGCCACGGGAGCGGCGGGAGCGGACGGTGCGGCGGGGACGAAGCTGACCTACCAGGGGACCTACGACTCGACGATCAACTATGCGCTGGGGGACGTGGTGACGTGGCAGGGCTCGAGCTATCTCTCGCTGACGGCTGCAAACCACGGCAATACTCCAAGTCTGCCGACGGGGTCGTGGGGGCTGATGGCGGTGGGCGGAGCCACGGGTGCGACAGGCGCTGTCGGGCCAGCGGGGCCTGCGGGAGCTTCCGGAGTCAACGGCCTTCAGGGCGTCACCGGGGCGACGGGTGCGATGGGTGTCGCCGGAGCGACGGGGGCTCCAGGGCTGATCTATCAAGGCGCATACGACTCGGGGGCGAACTACGACCTGGGCGATGTGGTGGTTTGGCAGGGGGCGAGCTATGCGTCGCTGACTGCATCGAACCATGGCCAGACGCCCGGGGTGAATCCTGCTGCGTGGGGTCTGCTGGCGGCCCAGGGAGGTGTTGGCGTTGCGGGACCGTCGGGTGCCACAGGCGCGACGGGAGCCATGGGACCTGCAGGAGCGCAGGGGCCCGTGGGGCCGCTCGGGGCGCAGGGTGTGCAGGGTCCCCAGGGCCCAGCGGGGGCGCAAGGGCTTACCGGAGCGACCGGAGCGGTGGGGCCGCAAGGTGTGCAGGGACTTCAAGGGGTCGCGGGAACTGCGGGGGCGCAGGGCGTTCCGGGAGTGATGGGAGCGACTGGAGTGGTTGGGCCAACCGGTGCCACCGGGGCCGCAGGCCCGGTCGGGCTCAACTTCCGCGGCGCTTATGACTCGACGATCAACTACGGAGCGAACGATGGCGTGCTCTGGCAGGGGGCCGGGTGGGTGTCCCAGCACGATTCCAACCACGGCAACACTCCGGGCACCACAGTGGGCGACTGGACGATGTTTGCTGCGGCTGGGGCAACAGGAGCGATCGGTCCCCAGGGCGAGATTGGACTGAGCGGCGCGACGGGAGCGACTGGCGCGGCAGGAAGCAACGGGCTCAGCGGGGCAACCGGCGCAACCGGAGTGGCGGGTTCTCCGGGGCTGGTCTACCAGGGGGCGTACGACTCGACCGTGAACTACAACCTCGGAGACGTGGTGCAGTGGCAGGGCGCGAGCTGGGCCTCCCTCGGGGGCTCCAATCACGGCCAGACGCCGGGAGTGAATCCGGCGGCGTGGGGCATGCTGGCGGCGCAGGGTGGGACGGGGCCCGCTGGGGCTACGGGCCCCCAGGGAGTTGTTGGGCCCGTCGGACCGGCCGGAGCTACAGGTGCGGCGGGTTTGCAGGGCGTCACCGGCCCGCAGGGATCTACGGGCGCTACCGGATCTGTGGGACCAGCCGGAGCAGTGGGGGCGGCCGGCCCGGCGGGGCCAGTCGGGGCGACGGGTCCGCAGGGACTCGCAGGTACCGCAGGTGCGCAGGGTGTTCCGGGGGTGATGGGGGCTGTCGGCCCGCAGGGGCCCGTTGGGGCGACGGGCGCGGCTGGGCCCGCCGGCATGAGCTTCCGTGGCAGCTACAACTCGGCTACGAATTACGCACAGGGAGACGGCGTGCTCTGGCAGAGCGCCGGCTGGGTGTCGCTGGTGAACAGCAATGTGGGCAACACGCCCGGCCAGTCGCCCGCGGACTGGGTCATGTTTGCGGCCGGTGGCGCTACCGGGGCTACTGGCGCGGCTGGACTGGCTTACCAGGGAGCCTACGACTCGACGCTCAACTACAACGTCGGCGATGTGGTGGTGTGGCAGGGAGCGAGTTACGCGTCGCTGACGGCCTCGAACCATGGCCAGACGCCGGGGGTGAATCCCGCAGCGTGGGGGCTGCTGGCGGCGCAGGGCGGCGCTGGTCCAGCAGGCGCGACGGGCCCACAGGGCTCTGTGGGCTCTACCGGGCTCCAAGGGTTGTTGGGACCAGCCGGGCCGCAGGGCGCACAAGGGGTACAGGGGCCGGAAGGTCCTGCTGGAGCACAAGGGCTAACGGGCGCCACTGGTGCGGTCGGAGCGAATGGAGCAACGGGGCCGCAGGGACTGGCCGGCACTGCGGGAGTGCAGGGCGTGCCGGGCATCACCGGAGCTACGGGCCCGGCGGGCTCGCAAGGCGCGGTGGGTCCTGCGGGGCCAGTGGGACTGAGCTTCCGCGGGGCTTACGACTCGACGGTGAACTACGCGCTGGGCGATGGCGTGCAGTGGCAGGGCGCTGGCTGGGTGTCGATCGCCGATTCCAACCAGGGCAATAGGCCGGACCTGTCACCTGCGGCATGGTCGATGTTTGCCGCTGCGGGGGCAAGCGGAGCGACCGGAGCGGCAGGAACCGCTGGCTCGACGGGGCCGCAGGGGCCAGCCGGAGCGATCGGCCCCGTCGGCGCCACGGGAGCGACCGGGGCGACAGGATCTGCGGGCGTTCCGGGGCTGGTCTATCGCGGGGCTTATGACTCGACTGCGAACTATGCCAGCGGTGACGTCGTCGTATGGAACGGCTCAAGCTATGCGTCGTTGGCTGCTTCGAATGTGGGGCTGGCACCGGACGTGAACCCAGGAGCGTGGGGGCTCCTGAGCGCACAGGGAGCAGTGGGTGCTACGGGTTCGCCGGGGCCGCAGGGTGTCGCCGGTGTTGCCGGGGCTACAGGACCCGCAGGTCCGCAGGGCAGCCAAGGTGTGCAGGGCGTGCCGGGACCGCAGGGGCCGGTGGGGGCGCAGGGGTTGAGCGGACCCTCCGGGGCGGTGGGAGCGACGGGCGCGACAGGGCCGCAGGGATTGGCCGGGACTGCGGGCGCGCAGGGTGTTCCGGGGGTGACCGGCTCCACGGGGCCGCAAGGGGCGGCCGGCGCTACCGGTGCGGCCGGTGCGGTGGGCCTCAACTTTCGGGGAGCGTATGACGCCACGGCTACGTATGCCCAGGGGGATGGCGTCCTGTGGCAGGGGGCGGGCTACGTGTCACTGGCAGACTCGAATACGGGCAACACGCCCTCGAACTCACCTGGGAACTGGACGCTCTTCGCTGCGGCCGGCGCGACGGGTTCGCCGGGTGCGATCGGACTGCAGGGCTCGACTGGAGCTACAGGAGCACAGGGCACCACCGGCCCTGCCGGAGTTGCCGGAGCGACGGGCGCGACTGGGGCTACAGGATCTGCCGGAGTCAACTTTGCCGGTGGCTACTCGCCTACAACGTCGTACAACTTCGGCGACGCGGTGGTTTACGGCGGCTCAAGCTACGTGTCGCTCGCGACTGGCAACGTGGGGCAGAACCCGGCGTCGAGCGCGAGCTGGGGGATTCTCGCAGCGCAGGGAGCTACCGGGGCCGCGGGCCCGCAAGGGCCCACCGGCGCGGTTGGGAACACAGGCGCGCCGGGCGCGACCGGGGCGACAGGAGCGCAGGGTGCCCCGATGAGCTTCGCGGGCGGGTGGTCGACCTCGCAGGCCTACAACGTGGGCGATGCGGTGAGCTATGGCGGCTCCAGCTATATCGCGATCGCAAGCAATTCAGGTCGCGAGCCGGACGCGAGTCCGGCCTACTGGTCGTTGCTGGCGGCATCCGGCGCTATCGGCCCTTCCGGCGCCATGGGGCCCACCGGACTGCAGGGGCCGCTGGGCTATCCCGGGGCCACCGGCCCGCAAGGTGACGCCGGGCCGCAGGGTGTTGCGGGGCCGATCGGTCCTGCGGGAGCGACCGGAAGCACTGGGGTGGCAGGTCCGCAGGGTGTTGCCGGTGCAACGGGCGCTGCAGGGATCAACTGGCAGGGGCCGTACGTGCCCGCCTCGGTCTACAACGTGGGAGATGCGGTTAGCTATGCGGGGTCGGCGTACCTCTCGCTGGTCGCGGGCAACACCGGTCAGCGGCCGGACGTTGCCACCACGAGCTGGGCGGTGCTGGCCTCAGCTGGAGCCAACGGCGGCCAGGGTGCGATCGGTACGACCGGCAGCACCGGGGCCGCAGGTGCTACAGGTGCTGTGGGAGCTACCGGGGCGACGGGAGCCACCGGCGCGAACGGCGTGAACGGCACGCCGGGATTGACCTGGAGGGCGGTGTGGTCGGGCGCGACAACGTACTCCGCGAACGATGCTGTGCTGTACAACGGCTCGGCGTACCTTTCGCTCTCAGGGAACAACTCCGGCAACAACCCTGCGAGCTCGGCTGCAAACTGGTCATTGTTGGCGGCTGCCGGGACGGCAGGGACGACCGGCGCTGCGGGGGCGCAGGGGGCAACGGGAGCGACGGGTGCAGCAGGGCCAGCGGGGGCAACAGGCCCCACCGGGGCGACGGGCTCCACTGGTGCGGCCGGGATAAACTTCCGCGGCGGGTGGACGTCCGGCACCTTCTACAACGTGAACGATGCCGTGACGTATGCAGGCTCGAGCTACCTTGCGACGGCAGCGGGTTCCAACTTCGAGCCTGATCTTTACCCCGGCTTCTGGGAGGTTATCGCGCAGGCCGGAGGTGCAGGGCCGACTGGTCCTTCAGGGGCAGCAGCAAGCGTGACGCTGGGGTCGGTCACGACGCTCGCGGCGGGTTCCGCGGCAACGGTGACCAACAGCGGGACGGCACAGAATGCGGTGCTGAACTTCGGCATACCGCAGGGGGCTGCAGGCGCAGCGGGGTCCGGAGGCTCGAGTTCGACCGCCAGCGGCACCTTCGCGGCGATGTACCACTCGGTGAACTACCTGACGACGTACTATGCCGTGAACACGCCAAACTCCTCTGCGTCCGAGGGCGATTCGGTGCTGGCGTGGGTACCCAACGGCTGCACCGCAAGCTCGCTCGGAGTTTACTCGAGGCAGTCGAACAACATCACCGTGACTCTTCGCCTGGGCGTTCCAGGATCGATGAGCAGTACGGCGATCAGCTGCACGACCTCCAGCGGTCAGTGCACCGGCAGCGGTTCGGTGGCGATCGCACCGGGACAGTTCATCGATCTGCAGATCAGTGGAGCCTCCGGCACGGCTGCGGGCGTCTGGACATCGCTGTCCTGCCAATAGATTTGCCGGCCTCGCCGGGGCATCTCGTATCTCGCATCCGGTTCGCTCACGTATTCTGTTGCGGTCGAGGTGTGCTCATGCAGGTTCAGGTTCTGCGCCGGATTGCGGTTGCGGCGATGGTGGTAGTGACGGCGGCTGTCTCCGGTGCGCAGGCCCAGAGCGGCGCCCCCCGCAATGATGGCGCGACGCGAGCGCTTCCGATTCCGGTTCTCCTGCCGCCCTCGGGGCCGTACCCTGTCCTCGAGCACGCGATGACGTTGTGGCCGGACGGACGGATCGGCAACAACCGGGACTGGAGCTATGAAGAAGGCACGCTGCTCGATGGCGTCCTTGCGATGTGGCGGGCCACCGGCGACCCGCGTTACTTCGAGTTTGTGAAGAAGGCCGTCGATCGCGCAGTGGACGCTCAAGGCGTCATTCACCTGACGCCCGAAAAGACCTTTCCCGCCGACGAACACACGCTGGACGACATCGAGATGGGCCGCAGCGTACTTGCCGTGTACCGCGTGTTGCAGAAGCCGCAGTACTACACCGCCATCCAGTTCCTGCACGACAAGGTGCTGGCGATGCCGAAGAACTCGGCAGGCGGCTACTGGCATAAGCAGATCTATCCAAACCAGATGTGGGCCGATGGAGCGTACATGGCCGGCCCGTTCATGGCTGGCTACGCTACGACTTTTCAGGACCAGTCCGCGATGGACTCCGAGGTGGCGCAGCTGCTGCTGATGGACGCGAAGCTGAGCGACTCCACAGGCCTGTTGCATCACGGCTGGGACGCCAGCATGCAGATGCCGTGGGCCAACAAGAAGGACGGCAAGAGCCCCGAGATCTGGGGCCGCGGTGTCGGCTGGTACGCGGTCGCTCTGGTCGAGGTGCTGGAGCATATGTCTCCCACCGACCCGCAGCGTGCTGCGGTGCAGGCCGTTGCGCAGCGGCTGTTCGCTTCGGTGATGCGCTACCAGGACCCTGCCACGGGCCTGTGGTGGCAGGTAATGGACAAGGGCGGCGAGAAGGGCAACTACCTGGAGACCTCGGCGAGCTGCATGTTTGTCTATGCGCTTGCGAAGGCTGCGCGGCTCGGCATCGTGGGCCTCAACGCAGAGCCTGCCGTGACACGCGGCTGGGAGGGCATCCAGAAGCGCTTCGTGAAGCCCGATGGCACACTGACCGGAACGGTGAAGGTCGCTGGTCTCGGCGGCACGCCGTATCGCAGCGGAACCTATGAGTACTACGCGAACGATCCCGTGGGTGACGATGATGCCAAGGGCATGGGCGCGTACCTGATGGCGCTCAGCGAGATCGTGCAGCGCGATCGCGCCGCCGACCTGATGCGGAAGGCGCATCGCAAGGTCGTGCTGGGCGATGGCTGGTTCAACTCGCAGCGGCGCAAGCTGCCGAATGGCAAGGACGAGCTCTTCCACTACAAGTGGACCGATGAAGCGAACAGCGGTTACAGCGTCTGGGGACGCATGTTCCGGCAGTACGGCATGGTCACCGAGACGCTCGAGCATGCACCGCGCGCCGAAGACCTGAAGGGCGTGTCGATCTACATGATTGTGTCGCCGGATATCCCTGCCCTCAATCCGAATCCGCACTATATGGACAAGGAGAGCGCGGATGCGATCGAGGCCTGGGTGAAGGCTGGCGGTACGCTCGTCGTCATGGAGAACGACTCCGAACATGCCGACCAGCAGCATCTCGACGTATTGATGGATCGCTTCGGCATCCACTACAACACGGTCACCCGCAATCGCGAGCTGGATAACGTCTACGACAACACCGTGGTGAATATCCCTGCCGGCACAGGTGGCATCTTCCACCACGCCCACAAGGCCATCATGAAGGAGACCTGCACGATTACAGTCTCCGGCGCCGCGAAGACGGTGCTTACGGACAAAGGCACCGCAGAGGCAAAGGGCGATGTCTTCATGGCGGTCGCGCATGCGGGCAAGGGGCTCGTATACGCCAACGTCGATCCGTGGATCTACAACGAGTACACCGATGGCAGGAAGCTGCCGCTGGGCGAGGATAACTTTGCTGGTGGCCTGGAACTGACGCACTGGCTCGTGGGCGAAGCTACGAAGTAAAGCTTGACCGGATTGCTGGCTCGAGCGGCTTCAACGCTGCGCGGGCCAGCGGACCGAGAGACTGAAGTTCCAGCGATCGCAGCTGACGGCTCTGGTTGTTACAGGCCGAGGGTCTCGCGGAGTGCCTTGGTCAGGTCGTGCATCTCCACCGCGTTGATGTCGTCAGGGCCCGCGAGTGCATGCTCCAGATGGCGTGCGAGGTCCGTGCCTTCCGCGTAGCCGTACATCCCGAGGGAACCCGCCAGCTTGTGGGCCGTGCTTGCCGCCTCGGAACGCAACTCGGGGGCGAGCGAACCCTCTTCGACCGCCAAAGTCGCGCGGTCCAACAGGTCCAACCGCTCGCGCATGAGAGGCAGATTGCGCTCCCAGATCGCCATCATCATGATGCGAAGCTGGTCCTGCGTTTCTGTGGGGACAGTCACGAGATCAGGGTACCGCGACCGTCTCTACCACGTAGCGCGATACTTAGGAAAAGTGGTCAATATTCGGCAGGCCTATGCAAGGCCGGCCACGCTGGCTGCACTTCAGCGAATGGTTGTCTAAAGATGAGACAGAATGCGGTGGTACCGCTCAGTTCCAACCCAGCGCTACGGACATCTGTTCGGCCAGCGTGAGGGGATCGAATGGCTTGAAGAGCACGGCGGCGACACCGAGGCCGGCAAAGCGGCGCTGGTCGACTCCCTGCACCTTCGCCGTCAGCAGGATCACGGGGATCTGCGCCAGCTCCGGAGACTTCTGCATCTCCTTGAAGGTCGTTGGTCCATCCATAGCGGGCATCATCACGTCCATCAGGATCGCATCCGGGCGGTCCGCGAGTGCGGCCTTGATACCGTCCGCGCCCGAGGACGCGGTCTTCACGCTCCAGCCGGCGATGGACTCAAGCGAAAGTGCCGCAACCTCGCGGATGTCTTCCTCGTCGTCGATGATCAGGATGCGTCGCACTGGCCGGTACCTTGCTCTTGGAGTGAAGCCATGAACGCTTCGAAGCTCATTCTACGCTGCACGATCGTTGCGAACCTATGCCACCTTCGGAGCGTATCTGCCAATGCACTTACCGAAACGAGACATGGCTGGAATCGAGAAACCTGCCGCAGGAGAAGTGTCCTCTGCTTAGCTGAGCCGCGAGCTTGGGGCATATGTGAAGCTCTTGGCGAGGAGCGGAACGCGGCCATGGGTAAGGTCCAGGACGCGGGCCAGCTCAGTCAGCAGCAGGCCTTCGTTGAGCGGCTTCTTCACCCAACCCTCCGTGGCTGCCATCAGTGGCAGCTCTTCGCCGGAGTCAGTGGGGCTTACCACGCTGATGACGACGACGGGGATGGCCGCTGTGGCTTCGGTGTGCTTCAGGCGCTCGATCGTCTGCCAGCCGCTCATACCGGGCATGTAGAGGTCGAGGAGGATGAGGTCGATGCGCTGGTTGGCCGCGATGGCGAGAGCCTCGGCGCCAGTGGAGGCTTCCTGCACCTGGTAGCCATGACGGCGGAGGAGCTCCACCACGGTGCGGCGCGAGGCGTCGTCATCGTCCACGACGAGGACGGTGGATTCTATCCGGCCCTGGAGCTTTGCAGGAGCCGAGGCCGCAGCAGAGGTCATGCGCGGAATGCGGAGGGTGAAGGTCGTGCCCTGGCGACCGCTGCCGTGAGCATCGTTGCGCTCCGCCCAGATGCTGCCCGCATGCTGCGTGATGATGGAGCGGCAGATGGCAAGTCCCAGACCGGTGCCACCCTTCTGGCGCGCGTCCGAGGCTTCGACCTGGCTGAAGCGGTCGAAGATGGTCTCGATCTTCTCTGGCGGAACGCCGCGTCCCTGGTCCTCCACGCGGAGGACAAGGAACTCGCCGTCGGATCCGGTCAGGACGCGGACCGAAGAGAGAGCCGGGGAGAACTTGATCGCATTCGAGAGCAGGTTGCAGAGCACCTGCTGGAAGCGATCGGGGTCGCCGTCAAAGGTGATGGGGTCGCCGGCGGGCTCGGGAACGATGTCCAGGCGAACCTCTCCGGCCTCTGCGAGTGCGGTCATGGTATCGACCGCGTGCTCGACGAGCTCATGCAGGACGCACCGCCGGATGTGCAGCGGGGCGCGGCCGGAGTCCATGCGCTCCAGGTCGAGGATGTCGTTGATGAGCCGTACGAGGCGGTCGGTGTTGGAGCTGGCGATGCGGAGGAGGTTCGCGGCCTTGTCGTCCAGCTTGCCCATCACGCCGGAGCTCAGCAGGCCGAGAGCGCCACGGATGCTGGTGAGCGGAGTGCGGAGCTCGTGGGAGACGGTGGAGATGAACTCGTCTTTGATGGTGTCGAGTTCGCGGCGCTCTTTGAGCACCGTCTGCTGGTGGAGCGCCTCGCGCAGGGCGGTTGCCAACTCGCGGTTCAGCCGGTCACACACCTGGCGTGTGCGAGCGTGGGCGATGCCCAGTGCAATCGAGCACACCGAGAGCACAACCACCAGGACCGCAAGGACCGTGATGACAAACGTAATCATGCGAGGCCGAAACTCTATGCTATCGCACCGAAGCCGCGGAAATGGGTGATTCTTCGCCCAGAGATGCACCAAGGTAGCTGCATCGCCATCTTTGGTGATGAGCCTGCATCCGGCGGCCGCAACTTCGACGGGCTAGACGACAGAAGCTGTGGGGCCGGTGCGATCTGCAGTGGTACCACTAAGTTCCAGCACGATAGCGTGCGCGATGACCGCTGCGATCTTGCGGTCCTCGTAGGCCTCGGGCGGGAAGTCGATGGCGTGGCCGGCGAAGACGATGTGGACGTCCAGTCGCTCGAGGCCGACGAGACTCCAGACCATGTTCGGAAGCGAGCGCTCGCCGAGGTACACATCCTCGCGCGGGGTGCGGCCGGCAGCGATATCACCCGGCGTGAGCTCGTAGCGGATGAAGCTCGGGGTCACCTTCGCCTGCGCTGCCAGAGATTCTGCCAGCAGGCCGCTTCGGAACGGCATCACGGGCTCGTCGCCCATGAAGGTGCCGCCTTCGGGGAAGAAGGTGACCGGGAGGCCATCGCGAAAGCCCTTGGCCATGCCCTGGGCGGCTTTCTGGGCGCTGCCGCCGCCGCCGCGCACGACATACACCGTGCCCGCCATCATGCTGATCCAGCCGATCAGCGGAACCTCGCGCAATTCGGCCTTGGAGACGAAGACGCAAGGCCGCAGCGCCGAGTGCGAGAGGATGTCCACGATGGTGAGGTGGTTGGAGATGACCGCGCCCTCCGTCGGGATCGGTCCGGTGGCATGGATGTGGATGCTGGTTGCACGAAGGACGCGGCCGCAGAACCTGGTGAGCCACGCAGCACGCTCAGGACGTGACTTGGGGCGTGTGATGAGCAACTCGGCGATCGAGTAGACGAACATCCAGCCGATGGCGACCAGGCGGAAGATGCGGCGGAAGAAGATCAAGCGTAGGCCCTCTGCGGTGTTTGCCGCTTGGCGTTCGCTCCAGAGTGTAGCAAGGGGTTGTGGCAGTTCAATGCACGAAATGAACGGTTGCCGGGTTGCCCGTTGACGAGCTCGACGCGGATCGCGAAGCATGGGGGCTGGAAGCGCATCCAATTCCGAAGGTACCAAGATGGGATCGAGCCGCTCCACGCCGAATTCACGAAAGCATCATCGCCACCGGAGCCCAGCGCAGCGCGGGCGGTTATCCTTGGCATGGATGCGAACGTTCTTTCACCGGCGGGTGGTTCACCCGCTGCTGGATCTTCTGCGGATGGGGGCTACGCCCGAAGCGCTGGCCTGGTCGCTGGCGATCGGTGTCGTTGTCGGCGTAAATCCGCTGCTGGGCTCGACCACGCTGCTCGCTCTGGCGCTTGCAGGCATCTTCCGCTTGAACCTCGTGGCCTCACAGATTGGCAACCACATCATGTATCCGGTGCAGCTTGCGCTGTTCCCGGTGTGGGTCCGGCTGGGGACGCTGCTCTTCCATACGCCGGGACTTCCCATGGGGAAGCGAGCCTTGATCGAAGCCGTGACGCATCATCCCTGGGACACGACCCGCATTCTGTGGACATGGGAGTGGCACGCGCTCGTTGTGTGGGGAGTCGCCTCGGTGGTCGCAGCACCTGCGCTGAAGCTGCTGCTGACGCCGCTGATGCGGAAGCTCGCGCGGCATCTGCATCATCCGGCTGTTGCCAGCGGGACAGCTGATTAGCAGAACAGCAGAACAGCAGAACAGCGGAACAGACGCTTCGCGGTGCAATGGGCTGGCAGCTTGCTCGTGTAAGTTGACTGCAAAAGGTAACGGACCAGCTTCGCTGGTCCGCTGCTGTTCTGCTCATCAGCTGTTCTGCTGCCCTACTGGGGTCCGTTGTAGGCCTTGACGGGGTCTGCCGAGTGCACCCACGCGGAGTAGATCAGGTCGCGCAGCTCGATGGCTCCCGCGGCCATGCGTTCTTCCGTGAAGGCCTTGGCCTCGGCGGTGCCGGAGTCGGTGAAGCCGCCGGCCTTCTCCAGCTGATAGGTCTTCTCGACGAGTGAGTTGGTGTGATCGAGATATTGCATGACTTCGACCCACTCATCGTTGATGACGTGCGGCTGGGCTGCTGCAACCAGCGGGGTCAGATCCTTCATCTTGATGTTGTTCGAGACGAACGTGGTTTCGAACTGCGAATGGATATGGTGCTCGGTGGTGTAGTGGTTCGGGTTCTCGCCGGTCCAGCCGTTGAACTGGATGGTGGCGTGCAGCGGCTGCGAACCATCCGCGACGTAATGGCCAAGCCAGCCCGCGTAAAAGAGGATCGCCTCTTCCACCGGCTTGGTCTCCTTGTGCTGCTCCTTCAACTCGCGATAGCCACGCATCGCGCTCTTCAGGCGTTGCCAGACTTCTTCCACCTGCCAGGGCAGCATGCCCACGCCTTCGGGAGTGAGCTTGGCCATCTCCGGATGTGCCGCCTGCGCCTTGGCCAGCGCGCGGATGAAGTCATAGCGGCGGCGCGGGAGGCGATGGCCATCGACGCAGTCCTTGCCATCGGTGCAGGTGTCCGCTGCCAGGTAGGCCCACTCCATGTCGATGAAGTGATCGGGAGACTGGGTGACGACCAGCTCGGGCTCGGCGTCGTACTGCTTCCAGCGATCGGGCTCAGGGCCAAGGTAGGCCATCTCTTCGAGCGCTGCTTTGTCGCGCAGGAAGTCGGGCACGCTGGTGGGCAGGGCGGCGGCGGCGAGTTCGTTGATCATCATGTGGCCATCGCGGCCCCAGGCAAAGGCTGGTTGTGCGGCGATCAGGGGAAGCAGCGCAGCGGCCACGGCGAAGCGGGTGAGGGAAGCGGTGCGGAACATACCGGGAGTATACGAGGCCCAACGCAAAGCGACGTATACGTGGCACCAATCCTTAGAACTTCCCCGGCGAGTGCGCACACACCGAGCTGATAACGCAGCGTCTTCCATAGAAACAGGAGGGCTGGATTGACCTACTCTGCGAGCTCCGGGTAGAGTGCGTGCGAGGCGAAAGTTAGCGTTTCAGTTTTCCGGAAACGCAGCCGCCCCCAGGAGCTTTTCCCTATGCCGATCTCCCGCCGCAGCTTTGCGAAACACAGTGCTGCCCTGGCCGCTGCAGGACTTCTGCCACGCTTCGATGCGCGTGCCCTGGCACAGAGCCGCGCGATGCCCAAGGGCAGACTCGCCACCAGCGCGGAGCGAGAGATTGCGCCGGGGCCGTTTCAGCCCACGTGGGAGTCGCTGCGCGGGGGCTATCAGCCGCCTGACTGGTTTCGCGATGCGAAGTTCGGCATGTGGGCGCACTGGAGCGCGCAGTGCGTCCCCGAGCAGGGCGATTGGTACGCGCGCAGGATGTACATGCAAGGCGACGCGGCGAACAAGTTCCACGTCGAGCACTACGGCCACCCGTCGAAGGTGGGCTTCAAGGACATCGACTGCCGGTGGAACGTCGATGCATGGCGGCCGGATGAATTGCTGGACCTGTATCAGAAGACCGGGGCGAAGTACTTCATGGCGCTCGCGGTGCACCATGACAACTTCGACTGCTGGAACTCGCGCTTCCACGATTGGAATGCTGCGCGGCTGGGGCCTAAGCGTGACATCGTGGGCACGTGGCGCAAGCTGGTGCGCGAGCGTGGCATGCGATTCAGCGTGAGCAACCATTCGTCGCACGCGTGGCACTGGCTGCAGACGAGCTATGGCTACGATCCCGAAGGACCGATGGCTGGCGTGCGCTATGACGCGTACCAGCTGCAGGGCAAGGGACGGGTTGCGGGCAATGGCACGAAGTGGTCCGGCCATGATGCGGATGAGCTTTACGTGGGACCAACCTATGCGCTGCCCGATGGCATCAAGACCATCGCCGAGGCCAACAAGTGGCATGAGGCCCATGATCGCGTGTGGGATGAAGGCGCTCCGCCACTGCATCCTGAGTTTGTGAACTCGTGGTATCTGCGCTGCAAGGATCTTGTCGATACGTATGAGCCGGACATGCTGTACTTCGACGACGATGAACTCCCGCTGGGGCAGGCGGGACTCGACGTTACAGCGCATTACTACAACCGCAGCGTGGCCAAGCATGGGCATGCGGATGTGGTGGTCACGGGCAAACACATTCGTCCGGAGTACAAGGGCGCGATCGTGCTGGATCTCGAGCGAGGACGAACGGATCGTGTGCTGGACGAGCCGTGGCAGGTGGATACCTGCATTGGCGACTGGCACTACAGGCGCTCGCTGTATGAAGAGAACAAGTACAAGACGCCGACGTTCGTCATCCACACGCTGCTGGATGCGGTGAGCAAGAACGGCAACCTGTGCCTCAACATTCCGGTGCGCGGCGATGGCTCCATCGATGACAAGGAGCGGGCGGTTGTCGAAGGGGTTGGCGCGTGGATTCGGCCCAATGCCGAGGGCATCTTCGGGTCGCGGCCGTTCAGCTTGTATGGCGAGGGTCGCGTAGCCGAGGCGAAGGCTTCGGGCTTCGACGAAGAGAAGCGCAGGCCATTCGATGCGACGGACATCCGCTTTACGACCAATGGCGGGAAGCTGTATGCGTATGCGCTGGGCTGGCCTGCGGATGGAAAGCTGCGTATCCGGTCACTCGCCGCTGAGAATGCGACGGCGGTGAAGAAGGTCGCTCGCGTGGAGATGATGGGCTCGAGCGAGCCGTTGCGCTTTGAGCAGACGAGAGACGAACTGGTGGTCACGCTGCCGGAACAGAGGACCAGTGAGATCGCGGTGGGGCTGCGCATCGCGTCGGCGAATGGGCCGCTGAAGGGGAGTGTGTAAGGCAGCGGCTTCGCCGTTAGTCGTTCTGCTTAGCCGAATAGCGATCCCTGTCCGCCATCATCGTTCTTCTTTGGGTGTTTTGCGGGCTTTGGCTTGGTGAGCTTTGGCTGTTCCGCGGCTTGCTCCTCCTCGCATGCGATCTCGTCGGCGGAGATCTCTTCCAGCAGGTCGGCTTCGGTATTGCGGACGTTGCCTACCTTGTCTCCGACGCGCCAGGCGGTCATCTCTTCGGCGGGGAAGGGGCGGAGGAGGTCGAGCGGAAGGCGGTCGTCTTCACTTGTCTCGGAGCCTAGCCAGCGGTCGTAATCCCGGCGCGGGATGATGACGGGCATGCGGTTGTGGATGGGCTCCATCAGCTCGTTGGGGTCGGTGGTGATGATGGTGAAGGTCTCGAGCCACTCGCCCTCGTCGTCGCCGTGGCCGGGCTCCTTCCAGCGATCCCACAGGCCGGCGAAGGCATAGAGCGAGCCGTCGCGCATGGCGATGGCGTGGGGATACTTGGACTTTGGGCCGAGCTTCTGCCACTCATAGAAGGCGTCCGCGGGAACGAGGCAGCGGCGCTTGCGGAGTGCCTCGCGGAAGCTGGGCGTGGTGGCGAGGTCTTCGGCGCGGGCGTTGAAGCGCATCGCGCCTTCCCGGCTGGACTTGGCCCAGATGGGGATGAGTCCCCAGCGGAGCATCACGACCTCGTGCTCTCCGGTGGTGGGAGACAAACGCACTACGGGCTGGAAGGTCTGCGGGGCGACGTTGAAGTTCGCGCCGAACGGAGGTAGCGAGTCTTCATCGACGCCGAACCAGGCAGCGATGGCCTTGCGCGAGGATTTGAGGGCGTAGCGGCCGCACATGGTCAGTTGTGGAGGATCATGGACGAATCGAGGGACTCGCGGTGTAACGCGATGCCAGCGGCTACATCCTCCGCGAAGGTCTCGTCCTGCACGGCCTGTTCCTTCGATTCGAGGAGGGCGATGCATTCCGCCAGCGAGCGGGGCTCGGGCGTCGGGGATGTGAGGACGGCGACGGGCACTGAATCTCGCTCGATTACGACGGAGGTGTCACTTGTAAGGCGGGACAACACCGTACGAAGATCCCGCACGGCCTCGTCGATCGGGATGTGTATCGTCGCCATGGTGCGATTGTAGCGCTGAGGATGCGTGGTGTGGAGGCGGATCGCCTTCATTGACGCCGAACCAGGCAGCGATGGCCTTGCGCGAGGACTTGAGAGCGTAGCGGCCGCACATGCACTCAGGAGATCAGAGCGACCATAGAACCGCAAGCTGCGACCGAGTCTGAAGTCAGAGTAGACTGCTGCGCATGGCTCGCAGGGTGTTTGTTCGCCGCTTCTTCCTTGTTTCCGCTGTCGCGTTGGTTTCGGTGCTTTCAGGTTCACTGTCCTCCGCCGAGGGCTTCGATAAGCCGGTGCGGAAGGTGGTGCTTGACCTTGGGCCATCGCCGAATCAGCCCGATTATCCGAATCTCCACGTGAGGGTCTCCTGCTACTACTACCCAACGTTCATGGTGAAGGAGTGGGATGACGACGGCAACAAGGGGTCGATGCGCGTCTCCGTGCTTCACGTGTCGTCGGAGCATGCTCCTGCCTGCGCGCGAGCGCTTCGACGCGAGGAGAAGGTGGTTGCCGCAGAGGGATTCGGCTACTGGGGAACGAAGGGAGAGCTTCTTTTCCTCCTCGCACCGGATGGTGAAGGCGCCGGGATTCTCTTCGACGCCTTTGATTTGGTGAGCAAGAGAAAGATCTATGCGGACGCTTTGCGGTTCAACGTTGAGCCCGCATTCGGGAAGTTGCCGGATGGACGAGTGTCGATGCGCTATGAGCGCATCTACTTCGCGAAGTGCTCGCTGATGGATACGGGGCCGAATGGCGGCGCGTCGTGTTTGCGTCAGGTGAAGCTAAGAACTGGCTTGGGGAATGTGCCGATGCCGAAGTGCAAGGGTTACGGACAGGATGGCGATCTGTTCAATGACGCGAAGGACCCCTCGCTCATCGGGTATCCGGTTGAGGTGGTCCTGTCGCCGAAGTCGCAGAGGAAGATTCTGGCGGGACCGGTCCATTGCTTCGCGGCGCAGTGAGGCGGATGTGTCGCGCCTTCAGCGCTCAGATTTCTGGCGCGTGCATACCCAGGCCTTCGGCCTGGGCTGGTATGTTGTCGGGCCTGTGGCCCTCATACCAGCACCGGCGTCTCTTCCAGCACGGGTGAGCCGAAGACTCGGCGGTAGCGGGCGATGTAGTTCGCGGGGCCGGTGGATTTGCTGGGGTTGTCGGAGAGCTTGACGGTGGGGATGCCGTCTGCGCTGGTGACCTTGCAGACGAGGGAGATGGGTTCGAGGGTGTCTTCGCCTCTGGGGTGGCAGTCGCGGAAGTCGTTGGTCAGGAGAGTACCCCAACCTGCCGAAAAGCGGATGCGGTTGCGGAAGTAGTCGTGCAGTTTGACGATGGTGTCGGCGTCGAGGCCGTCGGAGGCGATGAGGCGTTTGGCGCGTGGGTCCTGGCCGCGTTTCAGGAGCCAGGCGATGTACTCGTCGCCGGCCTCGAAGGGGTCTTTGGAGTCGACGCGTTCGCCGGTCCAGTTGGCGACCCAGGCTGGGGCGTTGTCGAGGAACTGGGTGGTGCCGAAGGTGTCGGGCAGCATGATGAGGAGCGCGCCGCCGTAGCTCTGCTGCCAGAGCTCTAGGACCTTGTACTGGCTCGCGCGTAGCTCATCGTCGGAGCCGCGCGATGCCATCGCGGCCATCGCCATCTGCAGCTCGTGCGCGTTGGTGCCGATGGCTTCGAGATCGTGTTTGTAGGCGAGCGCGGTGTTGGAGGTGCCGGTGAAGCGCTCCTCGCCGGGGGAGTCGGTGGCGCCGCGGCCGTGGTTGAGCGTGGCCTTGAGAGCCTGGACGCAGTACTCCTGCCAGAGGAAGCTGTGGCGGCGTCGGGTGCCGAAGTCGGAGAGGCGGAGGCCTTCGACGTGCTGGAGCTTCTCGATCTTGTCCCAGAGGCGGGTCTTGGCGCGGGCGTAGAGGACGTCGAGCTCGAGCTCATTGAGGGTGGAGAGCGCGGAGCGGGTCTTCATCTCGCTGACGATGGCGAGGGCGTAGACCTCCCACATGGTGACCTCGGTCCAGAGGCCGGAGAAGCGGACGATGAGCTGCCCGTCGGCTTCGGTGATGGTGTAGTCGGAGAGGCGGAAGTCGCGCTCCAGCCATTCGAGGAAGGCGGGCGAGAAGATCTGGCGGACGCCGTAGAAGGTGTTGCCGGCCAGCCATACGAGCTCGGACTTGCGGAGGCGGAGGCCGCGGACGTGCTCCATCTGGTCGCGGAGGGCCTGGGCACCGATGCGGTCGGCGAGGCGGACCTTGATGGTGCGGTTGTGGATCTCGCTGGTCACCGGAACATTGGGGAAGTTCTTCCAGATGAACTGCAGCATGAGGAGCTTGTAGAAGTCGGTGTCGAGCAGGGAACGCACGATGGGGTCGAGCTTCCAGTTGTGGTTGTGCGCGCGCTCGGCGAAGTTGACGTTCATGAAAACCGATTCTAGATGCTCGATGCGAGATGCGTGGTCCTGCCGGACGGGCCCACTGCGCGTGGGGCGGGTGCTTCGCACCTTCATTCGGCTTCGCTTGGCCCTCCCGTTGGTCGGGATTCGAGTCTTATTTTGTGACAAGGGTACTTGACATGACAAGCGACCTTGACGTAAAGTTTGCTTGTCAGTGAATGATTCTGGAGGCGGGTATGTTGCGGTGGTGGATGGGGAGATGTTCGGCGACGCCGGCGGCGAAGCGGTATCAGCGGAGTGTGGTGCAGTTCCTGGTGGCGTATGCGGTGGTGCTGCTGTGTGCGTCGTGGTTTGTGAAGCATGACGGGCACGAGCGGTTCTTCCTCTACTTCTGGTCGGTGATTCCGGCGGTGCCGATCATCGGGATCATTGTGCGGATGGGCCGTTATCTGAGCGAAGAGACAGACGAGTTTCTGAAGCTGCAGAAGATGCATGCTCTGCTGGTGGGGTTAGGGGCGCTGCTGGGGGCGCTGGTGGTCGACGACTTTCTGCGTGCGTTTGCGCATGCACAGGGCTTTGGGCCGTTCGTGTTGTTCACCATCTTCGCGGTGGCGAATGGGCTGGCGCAGCTGGTGCAGTACCTGATGAACAGGACGCAGAGCGATGAATAACCGGCTGAAGGATCTGCGGGCGGAGCGCGGGTGGTCGCAGGCGTTTCTCGCGGAGAAGCTGGAGGTCTCGCGGCAGAGCGTGAACGCGATTGAGACGGGGAGGTACGATCCGTCGCTGCCGCTGGCGTTCAAGATCGCGAAGCTGTTCGGGATGCCGATTGAGGCGATCTTTCGGGAAGAGTAGCGGGGCCTTGCGGTGCGTGCGTGAGGGAGAGCTGGTACAGAAGCAGATCCTCTCCGAGAAGGACAGCAAGAACGGCAACGGTAAGGGCAGACGCAGATTCCCTTCGGGAATGACAACAAGAAAGACAAGAGCAACGGCAAAGGCAAGGGTGAGGAGGCTGGTGATGAAGTTCTTTTGCAGGGATCGACGGAATGTTGGGGCGTGGGTAGCGGTGAGCGTGGGGATATTGAGTGCTACGCACTCCGCTCATACTGGGCACCACCTCAGCGGATGGTGGTGCGCTGGGCTGGCGGTGGGGATGCTGATTGCGGCGGGCGTCGGATTGTTGCTGCGGCGGCGTTGCGCGTGACAAGTGTCATGCGCGTTAGGTGGCAAAGATCCATGGTGCAGCGCGCGAGGCCGCGCGAGCATGAAGTACATCGAGGGTTGAAGGAGCGAGGCGTGACGAAGTTTCTGCAGATTCTGGCGACGATTGCGTTTGTGGTGGGAGGCATCATGCTGTTGTGCGCTCCGGCGCCGGCGCAGACGGCTGTGGTGATGAAGGCGTCGAGCGGAGAGTTCACGCCGACGCGCTTTACGGTGGTGGATGAGGGCAAGGCGGGCGCGCCCGATGTGGTTTTGATTCCGGGGCTATCGAGCTCGCGCGCTGTGTGGGACGCCGAGGCGAAGCTGCTGGCGCCGAACTATCGGCTGCACCTGGTGCAGGTGAACGGCTTTGCTGGGCAGGCTGCGGGGCCGAACGCTACGGGCGAGATCCTGCCGGCAATTGTTGACGAGCTGCACGGTTACATCGCTGCGGCAGGGATGCATCCGGTGGTGATGGGGCACTCGCTGGGCGGGCTGCTGACGCTGATGCTGGCAGCGAGGTATCCGGGAGACGTGCGGAAGCTGGTGATTGTGGATACGCTGCCGTTTTATGCGCTGCTGTTCGGCTCGCAGGCGACGGTGGAGACGGTTCGGCCGCAGGCGGAGGCGATGAAGCAGCAGATGCTGTCCATTCCGGACGAGCAGCTTGCGATGGTTGCCCCGATGATGGCGCACCAGCTGGTGAAGGATGCCGATGGAGCGAAGATTGTGGGCGCGTGGTCGGTGTCGAGCGACCGCAAGGTGGTGGCGAACGCGATGGTCGAAGACATGCTGACGGACATGCGGCCGGTGCTGGGGTCGATCAAGACGCCTGCGCTGGTGCTGTACGAGCATGATCCGACGTTGACCATGCCGAATGCGGACAGGTACGAAGCGCTGATGAAGTCGAGCTATCAGCCGATGCCGAATGCCACGCTGGTGCGGGTGGATGACTCGCGGCACTTCATCATGTACGACCAGCCGGCGAAGTTCGATGCGGTCGTGGAAGGGTTTCTGAAGTAAGCGGGGAACGGGGTGAGCTTCCTGCCAGCTCCCTCTGCAGCTCGCGCCTCCGATCTCTCAGCGGACGGAAGACGTGGTCCCTTGTGACGGATGGGCGAAGAGGGAGCGGTTAAGCCAAGAGGGGGTTGGGGTTCGGAATGGACGGCTGGGGCAGGCACTCGAAGCCGGGTTGGGCGAAGAGGTATCCCTGAAACAGGCGGACTCCGTGTTCCGCGAACCAGGCATATTCGTCGAGGGTTTCGACGCCCTCGGCGATCATGTCGATTCCGAGATCGTGGCAGACGCCGAGGATGGCGCGGACGATCGACTGGCGCGGTCCAAGGGATGCGATGTTGCGCACCAGTGTCATATCGAGCTTGAGCTGGTCGGGTTGGAGGTCAGCGAGGAGGTTCAAGCCGGAGTGGCCGGCCCCGAAGTCGTCGATGGAGATTTTGATTCCGAGACCACGGTACTCGTCAAGCAGCTGGGCGAAGTGGGCGTGATCGTCGATGACCTCTCCTTCTGTGACCTCGAGGGTGATGCGATCGAGGGCGAGATGGTTGAGGTTAGCGGCCTGAATGGTCGAGAGGATGGCTTCTGGAGACGAAAACAGGCTCCGGGGAAGCAGGTTGAGATTCAGGTCGCAAGGGAGGCCGAGGTGGCATGCCAATTCGATGGCTGCGACACGACAGCTGGCATCGAAGGAGTGGAGATTGACGGCTTCGACTCGCTGAAAGACTTTGAACGCGGACTCATTGGCCCGGCCGCGCACCAGAGCTTCATACGAGACTGTCTTCCGATCAACGACATCAACGATGGGCTGATACGCGAAGGTGATGTCTGCATGGTGCGGTGACGGATTGGGGGTCATGCCGACATTTTGAACAGTTGCTGAGGAGCGGGCAGTTTTGTGCGCCAGCGTCCCTCGCAGAAGGCTTCCAGAAGCTTGCGGGCACGGCCGTTCACGATGGGCTGAATGGATTGAGTGCGGTCGGAGAAATCCCGGGCGCCGAGCATATCCGCGAGTTGCTGCTGAGAGAGGCTCAGGAAACCCATGGACCAATCGCTGAAGGCACGACGGTGGATGGACTCCGAGATGATGCGGGTCACCCGTGTGTGGCGGGAGTCCTGGCTGATTTTTTCGTAGGTGTGAATTACGTCGGCGGGGCGGCCTTCCAGCACCTGAAAGAAGTTACCTTCCACATACAGAAGGACGCCTGTGACGCCGCAGCGCTGGTTGTTCTGTTGCGAGCGCTGGAGCAGCTTTGCAAGTTCCACCGTGGTGTAATCGTGCACTGCTGCGCTCGCATAGATGCAATGCATAAGTTCGCTCATCGCAGGCCCCTCATTACATCTCGAGAATACCTGTTGGGCCGGGATTCAGGGTGCCCTGTCCCTACAACCTTGGTCGAGGGGCACCGATGTTGTGTGTGCAAAGTTCGGAATGACGACGGCCCTGGTCTCGCTAGTGCGCTGTGGTCTCGTCATACAGGGGATCGGGATAGAGGACGCGGACGATCTCACCGATGACTTTGGGGCCATTGTCTCCGTTGGTGAAGATGACGGCTCCGATCTGTTTGCCGGGGACGAAGAAGGCGAGGGTGTGGAAGCCACTGTCGGAGCCGGAGTGGTCGACGATGGTGACGCCGTTGTGATCGAAGACCTGCCAGCCGAGGCCCATGCCGGCGGAGAAGTGGCAGGGCGTGTTGGAGGCTTCGAGCTTGCAGAGGGCTTCGGAGTCCTTCGCGGGGACCCAGTTGCGGCTCATGGTCAGGCGCTGCTTCGCGAGCTCAGGGGTGACGCCATCGTTGTGCATGACGCTGACGACGAATTTGGCGTAGTCGCCGACGGTGGTGCGGACGAGATCGGCGGCGTTCCAGGTGGAGGTGAGCTGGGGCTCGAAGTAGCCGTCCTGGCCCGATGGAAGGTGGCCGTAAGGCGCGGCGATCCTGCCGGTGAACCACGGCTGCGTGGTGTAGGCGGTGTCCTTCATGCCGATGGGGCCGAAGACGTTCTCCTGCGCGAGCTGGTCGAAGGGCTTCTGCAGCTTGTTCTGGGTGAAGCGCGCGACGTAGAAGTAGCCTTCGCCGGAGTAGCCGGTCTGGGTGCCTGGCTCGAACTTGAAGGTGAGGACCTTGTTGGTCATGCGCCGCCAGTTGGCGAAGCCGGTCTGGTGGGTGAGGCAGAGCCGGGGCGTGAGTTCCTTGGTCCAGGGATTGTCCTTGATGTCGGGATCGACCCAGTAGGGAGAGATGGGCTCGTCGAGCGTGAGCTGGTTCTTCGAGGCGAGGCGCAGGATGGTTTCGGCGGTGATTGGCTTGGTGAGCGATGCGATGTTGTAGAGGGTCTGGCCGGTGGCGGGGATGCCTGGGCTTTGTTCGCCGGAGACGACGGTCCAGGCGACCTTGCCATCGGCGATGTAGGCGACGGCGGCGCTGGGGACATTGTTGGCCTTGAGCCATTCAGGAAGGCGTTGCTGGAGCTGGGTGCGAAGGTCTCCGGCGGAGGGAGATGCGGACTGGGCGACGCTGTGAAGTGTCAGCTGGGCAAGAGTCACGAGTGTTGCGATGCCTGCGGTTCTGATGCGCATGAACTTTCCTCTCCGAGGTGCTCCAGCTGATACGCGGAACGGTGGAGGGATGTTCCGGATGTCTGTCATAACACGACGGCTAAGTACCACGGGTAGCAGGTTCCGGGGACGGACGATGCGGGGCCTGGCACAGAATTCGGGGATCTTCATGGGGCTGGCCGTTCATCGGACTTCCATGAGAGAAAGGATTCCCGCAGTGAGTCGATAGGTTAAGGGTGAAAACCTGGCCTATTTCCCGGAAGATATCAGTCGGCTTTGCCGGATTGCTGGCGTTGATGGCTTATCTTGCGTTGATGTCCAGCGTGACGATGCGCAACGTGATGCAGGGAGAAGGTGCGCAGTCCAGGAGTTATGTACCGGCACAGCAGGAGGCGACGAACTTTGAGCGCGACATCCTGAATGCGCGCATCTTTTACATCTATTACGTCACGATCCAAAAGCCTGGAGCGATCGACAAGGGCGAAGAGAGGTTTCGGACAGCTCATCAGGATCTTGCCAAGCTGGCGGAGCTCGTGCAAAGTGAGGCGGCTCTTGCGGAGGTTCGGCCGGCGGTTGCAGAGCTGCAACGGGCGATGACGGCGTATGAGGAGGTTTTGCGGCCGACGCTGGCCATGGTGGCTCGCGGAGAGCGCAGCGGACCCGGTTACGACGCGCAGGTGAAGGAATGGGCTGCCCGGGGTGCGGCATTGATCGCTGCCGCCGAGGCGGTGGAGGGCGAGAGTGCGGGACTCGGGCAGCGGTCGCGCTCCTCCATGGTCGACAGCCTGTCGCACGCGGTTCTATTGGGCGGCGTGAGCTTTACGGTTGGGCTGCTGGTGGCGATTGTCTTTGCGATCTGGCTGACGCGCGGCATCAATGGCAGCCTGAATTCGATCAGCGCGGAGCTTCGGGTGGGCGCCGGCCAGGTCTCGCTGGCGGCTGCGGGCGTCTCGGACGCGAGCCGTGCGCTGGCGCGGGAGACCTCGGAGCAGGCGGCGATGATCGAGGAGACCTCTGCTTCGACGGAAGAGATCAACGCGATGGCGAGGAGGAACGTTACGAGTTCCGGCAATGCTGCGGGGCTGGTGAAGAGCGCAACGGCGAGTTCGGACGAGGCCAGCATGGCGATGCAGGAGTGTGTCGCCGCGATGGACGCGATTGGGCAGTCGAGCCAAAGCATTGCGAAGACGCTGCAGGTGATCGACCAGATTGCGTTCCAGACGAACATCCTGGCGCTGAACGCCGCGGTGGAGGCGGCCCGTGCGGGCGAGGCGGGAAAGGGGTTCGCCGTGGTGGCGGAGGAGGTTCGCAACCTCGCACAGCGCTCGGCGAAGGCGGCGGAGGAGATCTCGGAGCTGACGACGCTTTCGGCGAGCAACTCCCATGTGGGCAGCACGAAGATTGCGGCGTTGGTGGAGTCAGGGCAGAAGGCGAACTCGGCGTTTGCGTCGGTGCGTGGGTTGGTGGAACAGATCTTTCAAGGAAGCACGGAGCAGGGCCGGGGGATCGAGCAGATTGGGCGGGCGATCCAGAAGATGGAAGGCGTGACGCAGAAGAGTGCGGCCAGTGCGGAGGAGAGTGCGGCGGCAGCGACGCAGTTGACGGCGCAGGCAGAGATGCTCGAGGTGCTGGCGGCGCGGCTGGATGAGATGGTGCAGGGGACGCAGGCCGATGGCGGTCAGGTAGGACAGCCGATACGTCGTTCTTTGAGGGCGTTGACTCCGGAACCTAGAATGCGCTGAAGATCGATGCGATAGGCGCGAGCTTTAAGCTCGTCCAGAAGCGATCAGCAACTTCAAGCGGCTGGTAGCGTGACTTCGCGCTCCTCCACCCGCCAGGCGGCGAAGCGCAGGGCCTGAGTGATGTCTTCGCGTTCGAGATAGGGATATTCAACGAGGAGAGCTTCGGGCGAGTGTCCCGCGGCGATCTGTCCGACGATCATGCCGACGGTGACCCGCTGGCCGCGAATGCAGGGGCGACCGCCCATGACCTCGGGATTCTGGGTGATGCGATCGAATGGGGTCATGACGAACCTCCAGAGGTGCCGGTGGGACGTGGGTAGTGTATCGGAACGGGAGTATCGGCGCGGTAGTCGATCAGTGGGGTACGGCAACGATTACAGGGTGACGCATGGAGTGGACGATAGCCGTCTGTGCAGCGCCTTGCCGGAAGGGCTCCGTTGGGCAAACGGTGAAGGTGGCGAAGAGATCGTTGTTTCCAGCGGCACCTGCGCTCTCGGCCCCGTTCTTTAAACGGTCGACAACTCTATCCCACGAAGGATCGTCGAAGCGGTAGTCCGGCATGAACTCGTGGTGCGTTCCGATGTGCCAGATGCGGAGCTGGCCGTCTGCGGAGTAGAACCGGGCGCGGCCGTGGAAGGTCTGGCAGGGTTCGGCGGCGTGGAGGGTGACGGCGAAGAGGCTCAATAGGAGCGCCGCGGTTTTCATGGGGTCGATTGAAACACCAAATTCACAGATTTCCGCGTGGGTACTGGCGAAAAACGCTAAACTGTTAACCGATATGGCTACTAAGAAAGAACTTCTCCAGAAGCAGATTGAGCACATCGATATCACCAAGCACGACGTAGTGGCGCTGGTGGATGCGATGGGTTCGATGGCCTACAGCTCGCGTGATTTGCACCGCGCTGCCACCATTTACGACATGATGCTTCGCGACACGGAGTGCGGCGTCATCCTTTGCCTGGCGGGATCGTTGATCTCGGCGGGGCTGCAGAAGGTCATCGTCGACCTGGTGCGCAACAACATGGTGGACGCGATTGTGTCCACGGGCGCGAACATCGTCGACCAGGACTTCTTCGAGGCGCTGGGCTACCGGCACTACATCGCGGGAGATGAGTACAAGTACGGCGCGGGCGACGCTGATCTTCGCGAGCTGATGATCGACCGCATCTATGACACGTTCATCGACGAGGAAGAGCTGCGCATTTGTGACGACGTCACGCACCAGATCATCGACTCGCTGGAGCCGAAGGCATACAGCTCGCGTGAGCTGATCAAGGCGATGGGCGAGTACCTGGTGAAGAACGGCCGCACGCCGGAGCATGGCAACAACGATTCGATCGTGCTGGCGTGCTACGAGAAGGACGTGCCGATCTTCTGCCCGGCGTTCTCGGACTGCTCGTTTGGCTTCGGAATTGTGGCGCACCAGCATGCTCGCCAGGGCAAGGCGATGGTGTCGATCGACTCCGGCAAGGACTTTTACGAGCTGACGCAGCTGAAGCTGGCCAACCCGACGACGGGCCTGCTGATGATGGGCGGCGGCGTGCCGAAGAACTTCGCGCAGGACATCGTGGTGGCGGCGGACATTTTGGGCGTCGAAGCCTCGATGCACAAGTACGCGATCCAGGTGACGGTGGCGGATGCTCGCGACGGCGCGCTTTCGGGGTCGACGCTGAAGGAAGCTTCGAGCTGGGGCAAGGTCGATCTGACCTTCGAGCAGATGGTGTACGCCGAGGCGACGATGGCGTTCCCGCTGATCGCCGGCTATGCGTGGCACAAGAAGGCGGCGGCGGCGCGCGAAGGCAAGCGCTTTGCGGCAGTGCTGGAGCCGGTTACGGCTTAGGGACGAGGGCCCAGGGTCCAGGGTTCAGGGCCCAGGGTTCAGAGAACGGTGCGGCGGGGCTTTGGCTCCGCCGTTCGTGTGTCTGGGGCTCCGCACTCGAGAGAAAATGCTCGGGACCGATAGTGAAAATGCTCGGGGCTGTAGAGGGGCGAGGTCTTCAGGTCTCGAGGTGCGAGTTGTGGTGCCTGCCAGCGGCCTGGGAGGCTGTGGGGGCTGATTTCGGTTGAGCTGTGAGGGCGAGAGCTTTGAGCCACGAGGGAGTGTTGCTGAGGGGATGGTGCGGATCGCCATCGATCTCTTGCAATGCATCTGAATGGGGTAAGGTTAGGTAGCGATGAGCGAAGTGCGCACCATTCCGACGAGTGTCTCGGCCCTGCTGGGGACGACGGTTGTCGACGCCAGTGGAGTGAAGCTGGGGCGGGTGCGGGATCTTGCCATCGATGTGAACCGGGACGGCACCCAGGTGGCCGCGCTGGTGCTGCGGAACCCGCAGATGGGCGGCAAGGATCTGCTGGTGTGGGTCAGTGACCTGAAGACTCCGGAGGCGTTGGGTGCGGCGCTGGAGGCCACGGTCAAGCCGGAGCTGCTGATTCGTCCGCACGTCTTCCTGCTGCTGGACTATGACCTGCTCGACCAGCAGATCATCGATGTGGATGGCCGCAAGGTGGTTCGCGTGAACGATGTGGACCTGGCGTGGCAGCTGAATGGGGCGACGCGGCTGAGTATCGAGGACGTGGAGGTTGGCAATCGGGGCGCGATCCGGCGGTTGCTCAAGGGGCTTCCGGTCTCGGCGGTGGATGGCTTTACGGGCAAGATGAAGCCGCGGATCATTCCGTGGAACTGCGTGGATCTAATCGAGCGCGATCCGGCGCGGCGGGTGCGGTTGAAGATCGGGCGCGAGCGGCTGGCCAAGCTGCATCCTTCCGACATCGCGGAGATTCTCGAAGAGCTGGCTCCGGCGGAGCGCGAGGCGGTGTTCAGCTCGCTGCCGGAGGAGACGGCGGCGGAGACGCTGGAAGAGTTCGAGCCAAAGATGCAGAAGGAGCTCGTGCAGCGCATGGACTCCGAGCGTGCGGCGGACATCATCGAAGAGATGGACCCGGGCGCGGCGGCCGACCTGCTGAGCGAGCTTTCGGACGAGGAGTCCGAGGCCATTCTCGAGGAGATGGAGCCCGAGGAGCGGCAGGACGTTGAAGAGCTGCTGGAGTTTGAGCAGGACACCGCAGCCGGGCAGATGACGACGGACTTCCTGAGCGTGCCGAACGAGGCGACGGTGGGTGAAGCGATCGAAGCGCTGCGGACGTTCGAAGGCGATGCCGATACGATCACCGAGGTGTACCTGACGGACGCTGACGAGAAGCTGATGGGTGTGGTGATGCTGCCGCGGCTGATTCTGGCGAGGCCGGAGACGAAGTTGTCGACCTTGTGGGAGGGCCATATTGTGAGCTGTCCGCTGAAGGCGAGCCACAAGCAGGTGGCAGAGCTGTTCGACAAGTACAATTTGCGGTCGCTGCCGGTGGTGGATCATAACGGACATCTTGCAGGCGCCATTCACGCGGAGCAGGTGATCGCGCAGCTTCTTGAGGCGTAGGGGCGGCAAAGGCCCGGCCCAAGGACATTGCAGAAATTGAAGATTCTCTACGCAGCTCAGCTCAGCCCCAATGATTCGGCGCAGTATCGCGCGTGGGCTCTGGAGCGGCTGGGACACACGGTCATCACGATCAACGATCTCGTGTACCGGCCGGGGAACGAGCTGCTGCGCAAGATCGTCTTCCGGACGCAGATGGGGCCGTGGGTAGGGAAGCTCAACCGGGACATCCTGGCGATGGCCCGCGAGCACAAGCCTGATGTCTTCTGGGCGGACAAGCTGCTGAGCCTGCAGCCGGCGACGCTGGATGCTCTGCGGGCGATCGGCATCGCGACCGTGAGCTACATGATCGATAACGCGTTCGGGCCGAGGCGGGACCCGGGCTGGCGGCTTTACATGCAGTGCATCCCGCACTTCGACCTGCATGCCACGCAGCGCGACCAGAATGTGCTGGACTACGAGGCGCGTGGGGCGCGGGATGTGATCAAGATTCAGACGGCGTATGAGCCGACCATTCACTTTCCTGCGCCTGCGAGGTGGAACGAGCGCATGCGCGATCGCGGAGTGTCATTCATCGGGACGCCGTATGACCAGCGGGCGGAGTTCCTGACGCGTCTGTGGCGTGAGTATGGTGTGCCGGTGGCGATCTCGGGCAACTGGATGTGGAGGGAGCAGCTCGATCCCGAGGCGCTGGCTGCGTTATTTACGGGAGCGGAGCTGTATGGCATCGACTACCGCGAAGCCATCTGGCGGTCGAAGATCAACCTGAGCTTTCTGACGCACTCGAACCAGGACGAGTTCGTACACAAGAGCTTTGAGATTGCAGCGTGTGGGGGCTTTCTGCTGGCGGAGCGATCCCCAGGGCATCTGGCCAGGTTTGTGGAGGACGAGGAAGCTGTGTTCTTTTCGGACTTCGATGAGTGTCTGGCGAAGATCCGACGTTACCTGCCGGACGTGGAGGCGCGCGAGCGCATCGCACGGGCGGGTTGCGAGCGGGCCCAGCGCAGCGGCTACAGCAACGATGCGCAGGTGGCGTTGATCCTGGATCGCATCTCGCCGCTGGTGGCGAAGACGGGTAGCTTGCGGCCGTAACCAAATGTTCAAACGGGCATGTGGAAAGACGGTCCCGGAGTGTCCCCAGTGGGGGGCGGAGCAGTTAGTCTAGGGGGAGCGTCCTCGCGGCGCATCCTATTCCATTGATTCGGCCCCAAGCGGCATCGCTGGCTGCGGGTCTCCCCAGGAGAGGCGCTTCCATGCAGTTCAGCCGCTCGATGCATCGCTTGTGTCCCACGGTCTCGGCCGCGGCGCGGTCGCGCGTCGGTTCGGGGCTGGCGCAGGAGAGCCGGGTGCGCGTATGAGCTTCTGGAAGCGCTGGCGGATCAGCATCATGCTCTTCTTCGCTGTCCTGGGGCCGGGATTCATCACGGCGAACGTGGACAACGATGCGGGCGGCATCTTCACGTACTCGCAGGCGGGTGCGCAGTATGGCTACCACCTGCTGTGGACGATGCTGCCGATCACGATCGCGCTGATCGTGGTGCAGGAGATGTGCGCGCGCATGGGCGCGGTGACGGGCAAGGGCCTGTCGGACCTGATCCGCGAAGAGTTCGGCCTGCGGCTCACCTTCATCATGATGGTGCTGCTGGTCATTGTGAACTTCACGAACGTGATCGCGGAGTTTGCCGGCATCGCGGAGAGCGCGCAGCTGTTCGCGGTGCCGAAGATCATCAGCGTGCCCGTGTGCGGGTTTGCAGTGTGGCTGCTGGTGGTGAAGGGGAACTACAAGTCGGTCGAGAAGATCTTCCTGGTCGCGAGCCTGCTGTACTTCTCGTACATCATTGCGGGCGTGCTGGCGCATCCGGACTGGAAGCACGCGATGATGCAGACGATCACGCTGCCGCCGCGGTCGATCTGGAAGGACCACAACTACGTCTACATGACGGTGGGTGTGATCGGCACGACGATTACGCCGTGGATGCAGTTCTACCTGCAGTCATCGGTGGTGGAGAAGGGCGTCACGGTGAAGCAGTACAAGGCTTCGCGGCTGGACGTCATCGTGGGCTCGATCTTCACGGACGTGGTGGCGTGGTTCATCATCGTGGCGTGTGCGGGGACGCTGTACGCGCATGGCGTGCGGAACATTGCCAGCGGAGCGGATGCTGCTGCGGCGATGAAGCCCTTTGCAGAGCGGTATGCTCCGATCCTGTTTGCGGCGGGGCTGTTCAACGCGTCATTCTTCGCGGCTTCGATTCTTCCGCTCTCGACGACCTATGCGGTGTGCGAGGGGCTGGGCTTTGAGAGCGGCGTGAACCGGACGTTCAAGCAGGCTCCGTTCTTCTACTGGCTGTACACGCTGCTGATTGTGGCGGGCGGCGCGGTGGTGATCCTGCTGAAGCCGGATGACCAGGTGCCGATCACGATCCTGTCTCAGGTGCTGGACGGTGTGCTGCTGCCGTTCGTGCTGTACTTCATGCTCAAGCTGACCAATAACAAGGAGCTGATGGGCAAGTACACGAACTCGCGGGGGTTCAATGGGATTGCGTGGGCTACGTCGATTATTGTGATGGGACTGACAGCGGTGGGGATGTGGCAGACGTTGTCGTCGCTGAAGCACTGAAAGTAGTAGCGCCGGGATTCTGGCGGATGATAGGAACAGCGTTTATAAGGAGTAATGCGATAGTCCGTCTGGCCCGTCGCTAGTGACCTAGCGTCTTGATTTCGATGACTACATCATTGTCTAGCGTGACCCGCAGACGATAGCGGCCTCTGCCGTGTGGATGGTACTTCCAGACCTCACGCTTTCGCGTTTTAAGCAGGTTGTTGTCCATTGATGAGGGCAGCCCGATAGAGTCCCGTACCTGCTCGGCTGTCTCACCTTGCCAGAGGGTCTTCGACATGATGTGCTGAACTACGGATTCGTCTCCGTACTTCCCGCGCAGATACGCTAGCCGCTTTGCCCGCTTCGCAATTTTGACCCAAACCATGCAGACAATAACCAGAATCGCGGCGACTACGGCGCCGGTGAAACCGAGGCTGTCAACGACCTTCGATACGGCGAGGACGACCGCTCCAATCACTATGAGAACAGCGAGACCGGCGAACTCTTTCCCGACTTTCCGCCTAGCCATTGGCGACCGCCTCAAATGACGATGTGAAGTTGTTCAGCGATTCGAGGAAAGTTATCAAGCGTTGAGGGTTAGAGAAGTGAAACTCTTCCCACAGTCCGCTGTCGTTCTTCAGTGTCACCTGGATGTACTGTGCGATGGGTATTTGGTAGTTGTTCGCAAACCGCTTGTCACGGCTTCCGTCCTTATTGCATTTCGCCCAGGTCTGACCGATAACCTTCGCGTCGGACGGGACGTTGTCTTCCTCTTGAAATTGGACCAGCGATGCTCTCCCCTTCATATCGTGGTATTCGATGAGGGAGAAGGCTTCCCGCGCCGTCCTGTATACGATGAAACCCGGATAGAAGAAGAAGCTGCCGCCCTTGGCATTGCGGATGTGAGGGACTTTCTCATCCCACTCGATTAGGTCACAGCTTGCGAGGTTGAACTTCACTCGCTCGCGTTCAATCCTGGAATTAGCAATCGTGCGTTCGTGATACTGGTCTGTCGCCTGCCTCGTCTTCACATCCCAGATGGAATTGCACTCACAGAGCGCGGAGAAATCGTCCTTGAGCAGGTAGTAAAGGTTTGCCTGTTCCTTCTCTATCTCGATATGTGTCGCGATTGTCGAGAGCCTTAGCTGTTCTTCCAACTCAGTAACCTTATCGGTCGCGGTCCCGGCTTCTGCCCGGCGCTTCTCGAAGGCGGATTTGAATACGCGTTTGAAAAGAAAGCCGGTGTCCCACTTGTCGAAGCGGCTAACCGCTTCAATCTTCTCTGTGAGTGCGGAGTCCAGGTCTCGGCTGATTTCGTCTCGCTGTTTGGAAGCGGTTTGAATCAGGCGCTTGAGGTCCTTCAGCGTCTCGCTGGTGAGCAGCTCTGTGCTCGCGCTGTGGATGTGCTCGACAGGGGCAGTGTTTGTGAATTGCGGTAGGGATTGCTGGGGGAGATTGGAGGGCAAGTCAATCGACGGCCTTCCGTTTGAAGGCAGAGATTCGTGATGACGGTAGGAAATGCCAGTCCCAGGAATCGAAAGCGTCTCGGTGACACCATGAGGGCCGACGTTCAACGTGAGGGGCGAGCCGCCGATGCTGGCACTCAGTCCCCGGCTAGAAAGGCTTAGGCGCAGACCAGGCACAACAGTGAATGACTGACGAAACCGCCAACTCATGAGAAAGCTCCGCTTAGAGTGATGACCGCCATTATCCAATGACGCGACCACTTCGGCCAACAACTTCCTCCGAAAGCATTCTCGACTTTGGTCCTGATAAGTCGGCTTAGCGGAAGTGATTGCTATGCAAGCCCGGGTCCCTTGAGGGACCCGGGGCACCCGGATTGTGCAGGGTGTGGAGTTACTGCGGGAGGAGTTTGCCTTCGGCGAGTTCCTGGATGAGGGTGAGGTCAGCGGCGAGGAAGTCGAAGCCGGGGAGGCTTGTGAGGGGTGTCCATTGCATGGCTTCGAAGATGCGGTTTTCCATCTCGCCGTCCCAGCGGCTGAGGGTGAAGAACTGGATTTCGATCTCGCGGCCGTTGCGGTAGGCGTGGCGGACGGTGGTGACCAGCTCGCCGATGGTGGCGGTGATGCCCAGCTCCTCGGTCAGCTCGCGGACGAGGGCTTCTTCGGGGGTCTCGCCGGGTTCGATCTTGCCGCCGGGGAACTCCCATTTGAGTCCCATGGGCTGTTCTGCCTTGCGCTGGCAGATGAAGACCTCGCGCTCCGCGGCCTGGCCGCGCACGATGATCGCCGCGACGACCCGTCGAAGGGTCTTCGGCGGCGGCCGGCGGTTTCCCTGCAGTTTGCGGATCGACTCCTTCAAGGCTCCTCGAATCAACGGCAACGACCCACCCGTCGCCACGCGGCATATTCGCCGCATGGACAGGAGGGTATCACCCAGCTTCCCATTGACGCGTGCCTCCCGGCAAGCGGCTGTATCGGTTGACGAACCTGGAGGCGCATTGGATTGCCGGGGCGAGCGATAACCGCGGCCCAATTTGTGTCAGAGCGAGGGCTTTACGGAGTCGGGCCAGAAGACGCTCCAGCCGCTTTCGGCGCTGCGGCGCTGGAGTTCGGCGGAGGGGTTTACCGGGAATGGTCCGCGCGCGATCGCCAGCATCGCGTAGTCGTGGACGGAGTTGCCGAAGACGACGTCCGGCGCGGTGATGCCCATCCGCTTGAGCGAGGCGACCTTGCCGGCGTCGGTGGGTACGTCGATGAGGCGGCTGGTGGCGATGGCGGCGTTACCCTCTCCCTCGGTCTCCACGCAGGCGGCGAGGACGCGTTCGGGCGGAATGCCGAAGCGCTTTACGCCTTCTTCGATGACCCAGTCACAGGTGGAGCTGACGGCCCAGATCTCGACGCCGGTGCGCTGCAGGTCGGCGAGGAGGCCGGCCATTTCAGGGAAGATGTTCTTCTCGATTCGTTCGGCGAAGAAGGTGGCGGCGGCGCGGCGCATCTCGGCCACGGGGATACCTTCGTAGACCTGGACCATTTCGCCGCAGATGGCGAGCTCGGAGACCTGGCCGGCGTTGTAGCCGTCATAGCGGCCCTTGAGCCAGGCGGTCTTTTCGGCGCTCAGGAGGCCGTTCTCCATCGTCCACCACATGAAGGTGGAGCCCGCGTCGCCGGACCAGAGGGTGCCGTCGCAGTCGAAGACGGCGAGGCGCGGTTTGAGGGCGTGGACGTTCTGCAGGAAGTCTACGGTGGAGAGGACTTTGGGCTGGCCTGAGGCGATGAGGGACGAGGCGGCGTGTTCGGACAAGGTGCGGAGCTCCTGCGCGGCGATGGGCCGTACGGTGTAGTAGATCAGGTTGGGGCGTTGGCTCCAAGGGGAGTTGGACCGAGCAGGCTGGCCGAAGTCCTCCGACCCCACCTCTGAAGCGAGAGGTGGGCACCTGATTCGTGAGGGAAGGAACGTCCGATCGAGTTTGGAGCTGGGAGTCAGGAGCTGGGAGTTGAGGTTCAGGCGCCAGATCCCAGGGGTCCAGATTCCGGTCGGAGCGGTGGAAGCTGTATGGCGGATTTCAGGGCTGCCTGACCGATGTTGGAGCAGTCTGATAGGCTTTCGAAGCGTAGCGGTGTGAATCCCGCGCTTTGAAGGAACGTCTGCCATGCTGAACCCGAACCGCCTTTTTCCTGCGGCAAGCGCCGCCCGTGCTGTTGCCATCAAGCTGTATGAGACCGTGAAGGACGCGCCGATCCTGAGCCCGCATGGGCACACCGATCCGAGCTGGTTTGCGGAGAATAAGCCCTTCCCGAACCCGGCCAAGCTGTTGATCACGCCGGACCACTACATCTTCCGGATGTTGTACTCGCAGGGCGTGAGCCTGGAGTCGCTGGGTGTGCCGCAGCTGGACGGCAAGGAGTCGGCCGATCCGCGCGAGGTCTGGCGGATCTTCGCGAAGCACTACTACCTGTTCCGTGGCACGCCGACACGGCAGTGGGTGGACTACACGTTCGAGAACGAGTTTGGGCTGACGGATCGGCTGAACGAGCATAACGCCGACGAGTACTACGACATCATCGACCGCAAGCTGCAGACGCCGGAGTTTTTGCCGCGGGCGCTGTTTGAGCGGTTCCGGATCGAGGCACTGGCGACGACGGATGCGGCCTTCGACACGCTGGAGTATCACAAGCAGATTCGCGAGTCGGGCTGGGGCGGGCGGGTGCTGCCGACCTTCCGTCCGGATGCGGTGATCGACGCAGAGTACAGCGGGTTCCAGGACAATCTGAAGAAGCTTGCGGAGTCGGCGAACGAGGATGTGTCGACGTGGAAGGGCTACCTGACCGCGCTTCGCAAGCGGCGGCGGTTCTTTATCGAGAACGGAGCGACGGCGACCGACCATGGTCACTTGACGGCGCTGACGGCTGACCTTTCGCTGCTCGATGCGGAAGCGCTGTACGAGCGGATTTATACCGGCAAGATGAACCCGGGCGATGTGGAGTTGTTCCAGGCGCAGATGCTGACGGAGATGGCTGGCATGAGCGTCGAGGACGGCCTGACGATGCAACTGCATCCGGGGTCGGTGCGCAACCACAACCTGAAGGTCTACGAGAAGTTCGGGCGCGACAAGGGAGCGGATATCCCGAGCCCGACGGAGTATGTGCGCAGCCTGAAGCCGCTGCTGGACAAGTACGGCAACGAACCCAACTTCACGTTCATTGTGTTCACGCTGGATGAGTCGACGTTCTCGCGCGAGCTGGCTCCGCTGGCTGGGCATTATCCGTGCCTGCGGCTGGGTCCACCGTGGTGGTTCCATGACTCGCCCGAGGGCATGATGCGGTTCCGCGAGACGGCGACGGAGACGGCAGGGTTCTACAACACGGTGGGCTTCAACGATGACACGCGGGCGTTCCTGTCGATCCCGGCGCGGCATGATGTGGCTCGCCGCATCGACTGCGCTTTCCTGGGACGGCTGGTGGCGGAGCACTCGATCGATGAGGATGAGGCATTCGAGTTGATCCACGAGCTGACGGTGAACCTGGTGAAGAAGGCGTATAAGCTGTAGCGCTTCGCGGCTAGCAAGTTAGCGGCTTTGCCGTCAGCGCTTCGCGTTAGCGGGCTCGCGGCTGGCGCGTTGTGGAGAGCTAAGAAAGGACCGCCGGTGATCCCGGCGGTCCTTTTGCTTTTCTGGGTTCGCTTAGTGCTTGAGGTACGGCGCGGCGGCGAGGAGCTGCTCTTTGGCATAACCGAGGGCACTTGCGCCTTCGACGGCGCTATCGTCTTCGGGAGCGTAGAGCAGGGACGGCGTGGATGCGGCGAGAGCCGAGGCAGCCATGATCACGCACGCCATCTCTTCCATGGAGCTGCCCCAGACGAACGTGACGACGCTATCGAAGGGCTTTACGCGCGGGGCGAGGTAGGTGAACTCCTCGGCGATCTGGTCCTTGGGGTGGAGGTAGTACTCGAAGCCCGATGCGTGGCCGTTGAGCTGGCAGGGCAGGAAGCCAGTGAAGGTGAAGGGATCGAAGTCGGTGTCGAGGCTGACGGCGAAGCCTGCCGCGGTGATGGCGGTCTGCCACTGCGCGGGCGTGGGCATGGCGGAGCGCTCGAGGAAGACGTAGATCTCCATGGACATGACCTGAGGCTAAATGAATTGCCCGCGGGTCGCCGCGCTATGGGGCCTGGTACAAGCGTACGTAGTCCACCAGCATCTCACCTTGCTTCGGCGTGGTGGCGTCGGTGGGGCCAGCGAACCCCTGCGTGCCGATGGCGAAGTTGAGGATGACGAAGAAGGGATGGTCGTAGACCCAGGTGGCGCCGGTCGGGAGGCTATCGGGCGTGACGACCAGGTAGGGATGCGAAGGGTCGTCGCGGTAGAACTCCATGCGGTTGGGTGACCAGGTCATGCCATAGGTATGAAAGCGGCGATCGTCGATCTTGCCTCCATGAGGAAAGGTGAAGGTGGAGCCGACGCCGTGGGAGCCGGAGTAGCCCGGTCCGTGGACGGTGGAGGAGGTGGCGGTCGCGGTGTAGGACTGCACCCACTCCATGATGTCCTGCTCGCCGCAGCGGGGCCAGGAGGCGGTGGCGTGGTCGTTGCCGAGGAGCCAGAAGGCGGGCCAGAAGCCGTTGCCCGAGGTCATGCGTATGCGGGCTTCGACGCGGCCGTAGAGCAGCTCATGCTTGCCGAAGGAGTTGAGGCGGGCGGAGCTCCAGCCGGCGGAGGAGTGGATGGCACGGATCACCAGGTGACCGTGGCCGTCCTCAAAGGTGTTGGGCTTGCCGGCGCTGCAGGGAGCGGTGGAGCTGCCGGGCAGGCAATAGGTCTGGGCTTCATGGTTGGAACTGGGGCCGGGACCTTGTTCGAAGTTCCAGTCGGTCTGGCTGGGCAGGGAGTGGGCTGGGCCGTTGAACTCGTCGCTCCAGAGGAGCTTGTAGCTGGCCTGTGGGGCGGCGGTGCGAGGTTTGGCGCTCTGACCGGGGACAGGGCTGGCGAGACCGAGCAGGACGAAGAGCAGGGTTTCAAAGGAAAAACGATTGCCTTGAAGCATTGCGGGCCATGCTACCGGGAGGTTTCGATGCGGGCAAGCTGCGAAAGAGCCGGTTGAGAGGCACGTTAGGGGAGGATGGAGCGGCACGGGATCGCGAGGGCGGGAAAAGGAGGATATGCTGATCGGCATGAATATGCTGAATCGTCGCGAAGCTCTGAAGCTCGGCTCGGCTGCTCTTGGAGCGGCGGTTGTCTCCTCTGCGGGTGAGGCCGCCGCGCTGCCGGTGGAACGATCTCCCGAGGTGGCACGGTGGGAGATCTTTCACTACACGGTGCGTGGGCCGGCGGAGGGCAATCCGTTTGTTGACGTCGAGCTCAAGGCCGCCTTCCGGCAGGGGCATCGCGAGGTTGAGGTCACAGGCTTCTACGACGGAGCAGGCGTGTACATGGTCCGCTTCATGCCGGACACGGTGGGCGAGTGGAGTTTCACGACGCGGAGCAACGTGAAGGAGCTCGATGGCCGCAGTGGAACATTTCGAGTGGTGGAGGCAAAGCCCGGCGTGCATGGACCGGTGCGCGTGGCCAATACACATCACTTTGCGTATGAGGACGGAACGCCGTATTTTCCGTTTGGAACAACGAGCTACGCGTGGGTGCACCAGAGCGAGGCTTTGCAGGAAGAGACGCTACACACGCTGAAGGGTGCGCCGTTCAACAAGATTCGGATGTGTGTGTTCCCGAAGCACTATGAATACAACCACAACGAGCCTCCGTTCTATCCGTTCCCGCACACGGGGGCGAAGCCGGGCGATGCTGACTGGAAGAACGACTTTACGCGGTTCAATCCGGAGTTCTTCGAGCACATTGAGCACAGGCTGGCGGATCTGCAGGCGTTGAACATTGAGGCGGACCTGATCCTGTTTCATCCGTACGACCGGTGGGGTTATCAGTCGATGCCTGCCGATGTGGATGATCGCTATCTGCGTTACGTGTTGGCGCGGTTCAGTGCGTTCCGCAACGTGTGGTGGTCGATGGCGAACGAGTATGACCTGATGAAGGCGAAGCGGACGAGCGACTTCGACCGGCTGTTTCACATTGTGGAGATGGAGGATCCGTATGCGCATCTGCGGTCGATTCACTACTCGGTGGTGGCGTATGACTACTCGCGGCCGTGGGTGACGCATGGCTGCATGCAGTCGGCGAAGTTCGATGTGGCGACGCTGTATCTCGCGGACTGGCGGAAGCCGGTGCTGTTTGACGAGGTGCAGTACGAGGGCAATCTGAACAAGCGCTGGGGGAACTTGTCGGGCGATGAGATGACGCGGCGTTTCTGGCTGGGCGTGATCAACGGCTGCTATGTGACGCACGGCGAGACGCTGCTGGATGCTGACTCGGAGATGAGCGAGAACACCACGCCGACGTTGTGGTGGTCGCATGGCGGCACGCTGAAGGGCACGAGCCCGGCGCAGATCGCGTTTCTGCGAAGGCTGGTTGAGGAGAGCGCGAAGAGCAGCGGTGGGGTGGTGGTTCGGGCTGGGCTGGAGGCTGACGCGAAGCCTTACTACCTGAACGCCACGGCTTACGAGCAGGATAAGAAGACCGCGCGCACGATCCTCTACTTCTTCGACGACCATGCGCCGATCTGGTATGAGTTTCCTCTGCCGGCGGGGACGTTCAAGGCGGAGTACATCGATCCCATGGAGATGACGATCACTCCGGTTGGAGGAACGCACACGGGGAAGGCTACGATCCGGCTGAGTGGCAAGCCGTTTCGGGGGATGCGGTTTACGGCGGTCTAGATTGCTTTGTCGAACTGGATGTTTGCAACGGGCGACGGCGCCGCCGGTCGCAGCTTTGCCAGGACGTTGCCGGTCACGTCGGTGCCGCCGCGAAGGTTCTTCGCGAGGACCATGGGCGTGTAAATGAAGCCGAACGGGATTCCCCACCAGCCCGCGACGAGTGTGAGCAGGGTCCAGGGAAGGCCTTGTGTTGTGGCGCTCTCACCCGCGCGAATGAACTGAAGGGGAGCATTGCGTCGAAAGGTCACGAAGACCAGGGACACAACGAACTGGTAGACAACGAAGCGGCCGCCGCGGTTGATCTCGTCCGCGACTTCGGACGCTGGGCGTTTGAACAGGTCTTCGGCTTTCATGCTCTGGGAGCCTTGGCGTGGAATGGTTTTGGGTATCGTAACCCGAAACTGTGCCGCGAGAGTGAACTTACCTCTCGCCCCAGTGGCTGGAGCGGATGGTCGACCAGGTGCGCCATTTGCTGAGCGGGTTGCCGTCGCTGGGTTTTAACGGCGAGCGGACTGCGATGGCGAGGCGCGAGAGGTTCTGGCCGAGGAGGAAGATCATCCAGGCGAGGAGCTTCATGGAGGAGATTATAGGGGCCACAAGTAGCGGGGTAAGCGCAGTGTTGGCGTGCTTGAGGGCTGTTGGGCGGCTCTTGGACCGTTGGATGACTTGATCGCGATAGGATGTTCGCAACTCCACGCCGAGGTGTACGGATGCGCCGTGTTGTTCGAGTGACTACCCGTGTTGCCGGTTGGACGCTGCTGACGCTGGTGGTGGTGTTCCTCGTGCTTTGTACCGTGGGGGAGATTCGGCAGCGGGTGCTGGTGCATCGGGCGAAGGCGCTGATGTTGGATATTCAGTCACTACAGGACCACAAGAGCACGTGGGCGGATGCGCAGCGGCTGATGACGAAGTGGGGGAAGTGGGGGCGGTACGAGGGGAGTTGTACGGCGGTGGACTGCATGTATGTGGTCAAGGTGACGGCATACCCTCCGTACAACGATCAAGGGCCGACGAGACTGGAAATGCTCTGGTTTCGTCTTGAGCTTCTGCGGGTTAGCCCGTTGCAAATCGGCGATGGGCTGATGGAAATGACCGGAATGTTCCTCGTGCAGGATGGTGTGGTTCGGAGGAAAGGATTGGTGCTGTACGCGGAGTCTTCGTCTGTGCGTACCGTCTTGAATCTCTCGAGTCCTGATGAAGGATCATCCCTCGGGTTTATCGTGCAGGTCTCAGAGAGAGGATCGCTGGAGGGGAGGGGTGAAGATGCTTATCAAGCTGCAAGTCACCCGAACATGGCTGTAACCTCGCATCCGTGCGAGGGGTGCGCACACGTAAGGGCCACGTTAGCCTCAGGCAGCGACGCTGATTTCAAGACGATCAGCACGTTCCGCTTCGATTGCTTAACAGGATGGAGCCCGTGTAAGTCGCTGGACCAGTTCGTGCAGAGTGCCGACCTCTGGCGCCATGAAAATCAGTTTGGCTGGGATCTGCCGGGTGACGAGATGTATGAGCAGGATCCAACATCCAAGTGTGATGTTCCGCTAGAGGCTCGTGCGCGCGACGCCAAGAACATAGCCGTCGTTGAGGCGTTGGACGATTCTTCGGCACCTTACCTGAGCAGCGAACTCAACGCTTACTCCACAGGTGTGTTAGTTCGAGCGACTTCCATACTAAGGGAAGCCCGAAGTCTTCAGGGCAGGATCATTCCGCTGAGTACGATAGGGCGGCGGAATACCCGCCAGCCCGGGTTGCCGGTGAGCATGCGGAAAGGCGAACGATACGCTCTGCTCTTCACCGAATGGACATCGAGGCAGGGAAGCTACGGCGAAGGCGACCTGGAGCCGTGCGAAGTGATCCCTTGGAGCGCAGAGGCGGGTGTCTCGATTTCCAAAGGGATGGCGCTCCGTGATCCGATTCGGGGGGCAGAGCCTGCGGCGCTGATCTATGACTTCGTTCGAGACCCACTTTGGTCGGATCACTTCTGAGACACATGCTTCTACAATGGATGTGGTATGAGCCTACTGTTTGCTGCTGGATCGCCTACTACGGAACTTTCTCTGGATGAAACGCGTGCGGCGCTCAACGAAGCGTTTGCGAAGCTGGGTGCGCGGAAGAAGGTGCTTGCGGTTCCGCCGGACTTTACGCGGTTTCACTCCAAGAGCGGTGTGCTGACGGAGATGGCTTGGGAGTACTACGGGGACGCGCTGACCGATGTGTTGCCGGCGCTGGGTACGCATACGGCGATGACCGACGAGCAGCTGACGACGATGTTCGGCGCGGTGCCGAAGTCGCTATTCCGGGTACACAACTGGCGGGATGATATTGTGACGCTCGGCGAGATTCCGAGCGAGTTCATGCTCGAGGTGTCCGAGGGCAAGCTGGACTACACGTGGCCGGCGCAGGTGAACAAGCTGCTCCGCGATGGTGGCTTCGACCTGATTCTTTCCGTGGGGCAGGTGGTGCCGCATGAGGTGGTGGGCATGGCCAACGGGAGCAAGAACATCTTCGTGGGCACGGGCGGCGTGATGGGGATTCATCGTTCGCACTTCCTGGGTGCTGTGTATGGAATGGAGCGCATGATGGGCCGCGCGGACACGCCGGTGCGCCGTGTGCTGGACTATGCGAGCGAGCACTTCGGCGACCAGATGCCACCGATCGTGTACATCCAGACGGTGGTGAACAAGAACGATAAGGGCGAGCTGGTGTTGCGGGGGCTGTACATCGGGGAAGGCACGGAGCCGTTTGAGAAGGCGGCGGCGCTGAGCCTGGAGTGCAACTTCCTGATGATGGATCGCGAGATCAAGAAGGCGGTGGTCTTCCTCGACCCGCATGAGTTCCACTCGACGTGGCTGGGGAACAAGAGTGTGTATCGCACGCGCATGGCGCTGGCGGATGACGCGGAGCTGATCGTGCTGGCGCCGGGCGTGCATGAGTTCGGCGAAGACAAGAAGATCGATGAGCTGATCCGGCGCTATGGGTACTGCGGCACGCCGAAGACGCTGGAGTATGTGAAGACGGATCCGGAGCTGGCGGGGAATTTGTCAGCGGCGGCGCACCTGATTCATGGATCGAGCGAGGGGCGGTTTACGATCCGCTACTGCCCGGGCCACCTGACGCGCGAGGAGATCGAGAGCGTGCACTTCGAGTACGGCGACCTGGCCGAGTACACCGCAAAGTACAACCCCGATGTGCTGAAGGATGGGTGGAACGTGGTGGATGGGGAAGAGATCTTTTATATCTCGAACCCGGGGCTGGGGCTTTGGGCGTATCGGGGACGGTTCAAGGATTAGTGAGTCGAGGGCAGTAAGTAGAGAGTAGAGGGCTGCTTGCTAGCCCACATCTCTTCGAGATATGGGGCACCCGGTTGGTGCTGATCCTATGCGTGGCTACTGCTGGAGGGCGTCGGCGAAGCGGCGCATGAGGCGGACTAAGTCGTCGAGGTCATCGGGTTCCCAGGTTTTGAAGATGACTCGACCGAGGCGTTCGCGGGCGGCGTCTACGAGGTTCGTCATGGCCTTGCCCTTAGGCGTGATGGCGGCTTCACGGACGCGGCGGTCGGACTTGCTGGGCTGGCGTTTGACGAGGCCTAGCTCTTCGAGTTTGGCGACCTGGCGGCTGACGGTGGTGTAGTCGCGGCCGGCGCGGTAGGCGAGATCGACGACGCCGATGGGGCCGAAGCGTTCGACTCCGACAAGCAGGGGAAATAGGGCGCGATCGAGCGGGATGCCTGCTTCGCGGATGAGGACTTCATCGCGCTGAGGCTTGTTCATGGCGCTGACGATGTCGAGTGTGGCGCGGTGCAGCTCGCGCAGCTGGGTGGAAATATGTGTAGTTTGCACGTTTTTTCTTGACGCCATGCAGGGCCTCCGATATATGTGCATTGTACACATATTGACGTGAAGAGGAGACGTGCGATGAAGGCTGCGATTGTTCAGGGAGCGGGGCAGACGCCGGTGTATGGCGAGTTTGCGGAGCCAGTGGTGCGGGAAGGGCAGGAACTCATTACGGTGACGGCGTCGTCGATGAGCCATGTGACGAAGAGCCGGGCGGCTGGGTCGCATTACAGCTCGGCAGGGGAGTATCCCTTCGTGGCAGGGATTGATGGGGTGGGGAGGCTGGCGAGCGGAAAGCGAGTGTATTTCGTGATGCCTCGCGCGCCGTTTGGTGCGATGGCGGAGCGGGTGGTGGTGCGGCCGGAACAGTGCATTGCGCTGCCGGATGAGCTGGATGACGTGACGGCGGCGGCGATTGCGAATCCTGGGATGTCGGCGTGGGCGGCGTATCGGGAGCGGGCGCGGCTGAAGGTTGGAGAGACGGTACTGGTGAATGGAGCGACGGGCACGGCGGGGCGGCTGGCGGTGCAGATTGCGAAGTGGATGGGAGCGAAGAAGGTGATTGCAACGGGGCGTAATGAGGAGGCTCTGCGCGAGGTGGCGGGGTTGGGGGCCGACGTTGTGATTCCGCTATCTGGAGAGCATGGGCATGGGACCCCACCCTTCGACGGTGGGGCTGTCGAAGGATGGGCCACCCAAGGATCGGAGCTGAGTCTGGAGGAGACGCTCAAGGAGCAGTTTGCTGAGGGTGTGGATGTGGTGCTGGACTATCTGTGGGGTGAGAGTGCGCGGACGGTGCTGATTGCTGCGGCCAAGGAGGCTCCAGAGGCGGTGCCGATCCGGTTTGTGCACATCGGGTCGGTGGGTGGGGCGGAGGTGTCGTTGCCGGGTGCGGTGCTTCGGTCGTCGGCGATTGAGCTGATGGGGTGCGGGATTGGGAGTATACCGATGGAGAGGCTGGTGGCTTCGGTGCGTGAGCTGATGCAGGCCGCGGTGCCTGCTGGGCTGAAGATTGCGACGACTCCTTTGCCGCTCTCGAGCGTGGAGCGAGGCTGGCCTTTGGATGACAGCAGGAAGCGGACCGTGTTCCTGATGAGTCCCTCGTAGGGCCGTGGATCGACGGGGGAGCTGCTAATTTTCGACCTGTCTGACTCTCCCATTGCGCGGTCTGACTGCGTGGGCATATTCTGGAGAGCGTTGCTCTCGTGGCCCTGGCCCTTCGGGCCTCGTCTCAAGTTTTGATTCAGCAGGAGAATTGGTATGGCGGAAGCATTGAAGCTGCCGAAGTACAGCATCGGCACGGGTGATCGTTTTGCGCATCAGGCGAAGGCGCAGTTAGCGGCGGTGATGAAGGCGGCGGAGCAGGGCGTCGACATCGCGATCGTATGGAACAAGTCGAACCGCGAGCACATGATCATCGGCACGGAGCCCACACAGACGCGCGAGGCTGCGGATGCTGCGGTGAAGGAGCTGGGCTTCAAGGGCCAGTACTTCCTGGATGCCGATCACATCACGCTGAAGACGGTGGACCGCTTCCTGGCGCCCTGCGACTTCTACACGATCGATGTGGCAGAAGAGATTGGCAAGCCCGCGGCTGAGGCTGATGTCGAGGCGTTCGTGGCGGCGCATCCGGAGCTGGTGGGCGAGGTTCGCATCCCGCGCATCGCCGAGCCGTTCAAGACCGATGTGGCGTTTGTGAAGGGCGTGGCGAACAAGTTCCTGGCGGCGGTGAAGGATGCGGGCAAGATCTATCGCCACATTCTGGAAGCGAAGGGCGAAGGCAAGTTTGTGGCGGAGGTTTCGATGGACGAGACCGACCTGCCGCAGACGCCAGTGGAGCTGCTGATTATCCTTGCTGCGATTGCGGATGAGAAGATTCCGATCCAGACGATTGCTCCGAAGTTTACGGGCCGCTTCAACAAGGGTGTGGACTACGTCGGCGATGTGCCGCAGTTCACGAAGGAGTTCGAGGAAGACCTGGCGGCGATCGACTTTGCGATCAAGCGCTATGGGCTGCCGGACAATCTCAAGCTGAGCGTGCACTCGGGCTCGGACAAGTTCTCGATCTACAAGGCGATCCACACGGCGATCACGAAGTTCGACGCGGGCGTTCATCTGAAGACTGCGGGCACGACGTGGCTCGAAGAGCTCATTGGCCTGGCTGAGGCTGGTGGTGAAGGCCTGGCGATCGCGAAGGAAGTGTATGCGGAGGCCTTTGCTCATGCGGAGGAGCTTTGCAAGCCGTATGCGACGGTGATCGACATCGACTATGCGAAGCTGCCGAGCGTGGAAGAGGTGAATGGCTGGACGAGCGAGCAGTACACGAGCGCGCTGCGTCATGACCAGTCGAACCCGGCTTACAACTCGAGCTTCCGCCAGCTGCTGCATGTGGGCTTCAAGGTTGCGGCGAAGATGGGCGACAAGTACCTGAAGGCGCTGGAGGCGAATGAGGATGTGGTCGCGAAGAACGTGACGACCAACATCTACGATCGTCATATTGTGCCGGTGTTCCTGGGTAAGTAAGCACGGGACGGCGCGCTGCTTTCACGGGGCGCGCCGTTGCCTGTCTGGAGCTTGTTGTTGCTCCGAACTTTTTCCTTGCCAACTTTGCGATTTCTTGGTGTCATCCTGAGCGCGGGGAAGGTCTTTCTTCATAGGCGTTGGAGCTTTGCATGATTGTCATCCTGATGGGAGTCACGGGCAGCGGCAAGAGCACGATCGGTACGCTCATTGCGGAGCGGCTGGGGACGGTGTTTGCCGATGCGGATGACTACCACCCCAAGGCGAACAAGGACAAGATGGCGGCGGGGCATCCGTTGAATGATGACGACCGTCAGCCGTGGCTGGAAGAGTTGAACCGCGTGATGCGCGGCTGGCAAGAGAGCGGCAAGGGTGGTGTGCTGGCCTGCTCTGCGCTGAAGGAGAAGTACCGCGTGACCCTGGCCGCGGGTCTGCCTGAGGGGCAGCTTCACTTCGTGTGGCTGGATGGAGCGAAGGAGCTCATCGCGGATCGGCTGGCGCAGCGCAAGCATGAATACATGAACCCCAACCTGCTCGCGAGCCAGATTGCGACGCTGGAGCCTCCTGCGGATGCGCTGCACGTGATCAACGACCGTGCACCCGAGGTGGTGGCGGATGAGATTTTGAGCAAGTTGGGTGCGGAGGGTACCTCAGCGGCTAAAGCCGCGACCTCTTCTTGAGCTTTTACGGCACGGCTGAAGCCGTGCCCTTAACAAAAGCATGATTTGTTCCGACATCTAAGGAGTGAGTAACAGCGATGGCAAAGAATCTCTTCGATCTGACCGGCAAAGTTGCCGTTGTGGTGGGTGGTACCTCGGGTATTGGGCTCGCGATGTCGATTGGCCTGGCTGAGGCTGGTGCTGCCGTCGTGGCGACATCGCGTCGCGCGGAGCAGGTGGAAGAGGCCGCGAAGGCGATCGAAGCTGCCGGCGGCAAGACGCTTCGCCTGACCTCCGACGTGGCTGATCGCACCACACTGCAGACGCTGTGCGATGAGACGATCAAGGAGTTCGGGAAGGTCGATATCCTGATCAACTGCGCGGGCCGCATCAAGCGTGCGTCCACCCTCGACTTTCCGGAGGAAGAGTGGAACGCGATCATGGACACGAACGTGACCGGAACGCTGCGCGCGTGCCAGATTTTCGGCAAGGTGATGCTGGAGCAGGGCTTCGGGAAGATCATCAACATCGCTTCGCTGAACACGTTTGTGTCGCTGAAGGAAGTGACGGCGTATGCGTGCTCGAAGGCGGCGGTGGGTGCGCTGACGAAGTCGCTGGCGGTGGAGTGGAGCTCGAAGGGCGTGACGGTGAATGCGATCGCTCCGGGTGTGTTCCGGACGGCGCTGAACCAGAAGCTGCTGGATGAGAGCGATCGTGGCAAAGAGCTGCTGATGCGCACCCCGATGGCTCGGTTTGGCAAGACCGAGGAGCTGGTGGGTTCTGCGGTCTATCTGGCATCTGACGCCAGCTCGTTCGTGACCGGCGAGATCATCGTGGTGGATGGTGGGTTCCTGGCTAGCGGCGTGAATCAGTAGGGGAGATGCGAGCTTCTCGCTCCTAGCTTCTGGCTCCCAGCTTTAGAATCCCGATTTCGAGGGCCGTGTGCAGAGGATGCATGCGGCCCTTGGTGTTTGTGGCGAAAGATAAGGAGAGGTGCGGTTGTCTCGCTTGCCGAGATGTCCGCAACCCGATAGCCTGTAGCCACACTTGCAGCGATGTTCCCCCGGGCTGGTCTGGATTCTTCAGGCCTCATGAAGGCTTCATGCTTTCCGGGGAGAGGTGTATCGCGCGGGTGCCATCTGGATTTTGAGGTCGAAGGAGAGCGCAGGAATGAAGCTGACTCGTCGTGGATTCACGCGGCTGTGTGGTGGTGCGGTGGTGGCGAATGGTTTGCTGCACAGCTGGCCGATGGAGGCCGATGTCGCGGGCGGGACGAGCCCGCTGACGTCGAAGACGCTGACGGAGCTCTCGGACATGATCCATGCGAAGCAGGTGACGTCGACGCAGCTGGTGAAGGCGTTCCTGGAGCGCATGAACGCGATCAATCCCAAGGTGAACGCGATCGTCACCGTGATGGGCCGAGAGGCGCTGGCGCAGGCCGAGGTGCTGGATGCGGAGCAGAAGGCCGGCAAGTTCCGCGGGCCGCTGCACGGTATTCCGCTGGCGCTGAAGGACAACATCGACACGGCCGGCACGCGGACGACGGCGGCGAGCCCGATGTTCAAGGACCGCATCCCCACTGAGGATGCCGCGATTGTCGCGAAGCTGAAGAAGAGCGGCGCGATCATCATCGCGAAGGCGAACCTGCATGAGTTCGCGATTGGCTGCACGGGCGATATCTCGTACTTTGGCCCCGCGCGCAATCCGTGGGCGCTGGATCACATCACGGGTGGATCGTCGTCGGGCTCGGCCGCTTCGCTGGCGGCATATCTTGTACCCGGTGCGCTGGGTACGGATACGGGTGGGAGCATCCGTTGCCCGAGCGCATGGTGCGGCACGGTGGGCTTGATGCCGACGATTGGCCTGGTATCGATTCGCGGCATCATCCCTTGCCGGGCATCGGCGGATCACTGTGGTCCGATGGCGCGCACGGTTGAGGACGTGGCGCTGATGCTGGGGCAGATGGCGGGCTATGACCCGCTGGACATCTATAGCGTGCCGAGTACGCCAGTCGACTACGTGAAGGAGATGCATCAGCCGGTGAAGACGCTGCGTATTGGCACACCGCAGAGCTACTACGATCACGTCGACCCGGAAATCGACGCGGCGGTGAAGGCTGCGCTCGAGGTGCTGAAGGGCCTTACTGCGGGTGTGACGTCCGAAGCTCCCTTGTGGGAGGGGCTGATCGGCGACACCACGGGCGAGCAGGAGGAGTACCACCACGAGCTGATCGAGAAGTACGGCATCAACTACATGGGACCGGATCGCACACGTTTTGCGGCGATGGAGAACCCGGCGCCGGGTACGAGATTTGCGACGGCGATGGAGAGCGTGAAGGCGCATGAGCAGCTGGCGACGACGCGGCGGATGATCGATTCGCACTTCACCAACTTCGATGTGGTGGTGGTGCCGACGACACCGATGCAGGCGGGGAAGATCAACGACTCACTGGCGCAGCAGAACCGCAGCGGCCCGCCGACGGGCAAGGTCTACAACTGGTTCGAGACGGGCGGCGGCTGCACGAACACGCGTGCGTTCGACCTGTTTGGTGTGCCGGCGATCTCGCTACCTTGCGGCTTTACGAAGGCGGGGTTGCCGATTGGGCTGATGATCGCGGCGCCGCACTTCCAGGAGGGCAGGGTGCTGGCGCTGGCGTATGCGTACCAGCAGGCGACGGACTGGCACAAGCGGGTGCCGACGCTGACGGCGGAGACGCCCGTGCCCCCGATCATTGAAGGAGCTCCGGCACCTGGGGCTGGTGGCGGCCGCACTCCTGCTGCGCCTGCGGCAGCTCCGGCCCCCGGCGAAGAGAAGCCGGGAGCGACGGAGAAGCCCAGCTAGGAATTGTCGTCAACGGCCATCAACGGAAGACCTCTCGCGCCTCGACAGTTCGCTGTCGAGGCGCGATGACTTGTGGGGGTGACTTACGAGGTCGGCAGCGGATCGTGCGGCCTGTGTATCATTGCGGGCATGCCTTGGTTTTCTCTCCCACGTGTCGTGCCCGTGCTCTCATTAAGCGTTTGTCTTGGGTGTTTGAGCGCGCAGCAGCCTGCAAAGCCCAACGTGCAGCCATGGATGAACAAGGCTCTTGCGCCGGAGAAGCGCGCCGAGCTTGTGCTCAAGGAGATGACGCTCGACGAGAAGATCGGATTGCTGCATGGCGAAGGCATGCGGGACTGGCAAGGGATGTCGCCCGCGATCAAGGCGCTGCAGTACATGTCGAATGGCGGGGCGGGGTTTGTGCTGGGCGTGCCGCGGCTGGGGATCCCGGTGATCCAGCAGAGCGACGCGGCGTATGGCGTGCGTGCGAGCGCAAGCAACGGGCGCTACTCGACGGCACTGCCTTCGAACCTGGGCTCGACGGCCAGCTGGGATCCGGAGGCGGCCTGCGCGTATGGAGCGCTGATCGGGCAGGAGCTGCGGGCGCAGGGCTACAACATGACGCTGGGTGGTGGCGTGAACATCACCCGCGATCCACGCAACGGACGCACCTTCGAGTACATGGGCGAAGATCCGGTACTGGCGGGTACCATGGGCGGCGCTCGCATACGCTGCGAAGGCGAGCAGCACGTGATCTCCGACATCAAGCACTATGCCTTCAATGGGCAGGAGAGCGGGCGGCAGGAGGTTGACTCGCTGATCGGCGAACGGGCGGCGCATGAGAGTGATCTGCTCGCGTTCGAGATTGGCGTGCGGGAGGGCCATCCCAACGCTGTGATGTGCAGCTACAACGGGGTGGACGGCAAGTACGCGTGCGAGAGTCCGTGGCTGCTGACCGAGGTGCTGCGCAAGGAGTGGGGCTTCAAGGGATTTGTCGTTTCGGACTGGGCGGCGACGCACTCGACGGTGGCGGCTTCGGCTGCGGGGTTGGACCAGGAGCAGCCGCTCGACGAGTTCTTCGGGCCCGCGCTGAAGAAGGCCGTTGAGAGTGGTCAGGTTCCGATGGCGCAGCTGGATGGGCACGTGCTGCATGTGCTGCAAGCGGAGTTTGCTTCAGGCATTGTGGACGATCCGGTGGTGAAGTCGGTCGTCGATGTGAAGCATGGCTTCGAGGTGGCGCGGCGCACGGAGGAGCAGAGCGCGGTGCTGCTGAAGAACGCAGGCGGTGTGTTGCCGCTGGACCGTGCCGCACTGCGTTCGGTGGCGGTGATCGGGATGCATGCGGATACGGGGATGATCTCGGGTGGTGGGTCGGCGCAGGTGGACCCTCCGGGTGAGCCTGCGGGGCGCCGCTGGAAGGCGCATGTGTGGTTTCCGACTTCTCCTCTGCTGGCGCTGAAGGCGAAGGCTCCTCAGGCGCAGTTCAGCTTTGCCTCGGGTGAGAACAACGCCGAAGCTGTGGCGCAGGCTCAGCGGGCTGAGGTGGCGATTGTCTTTGCGCACCAGTGGGAGTCGGAGGACTATGACCTGCCGAACCTGTCGCTGCCGGATGGACAGGACAAGCTGATTGCAGCTGTGGCGGCAGCGAATCCGCGCACGATTGTTGTGCTGGAGACTGGAAGTGCGGTGACGATGCCCTGGCTCGCGAAGACTCCTGCGGTACTGGAGGCGTGGTTTGCCGGAAGCTCGGGCGCGGATGCGGTGGCGAACCTTCTCTTTGGTGACGTAAATCCTTCGGGCAAGCTGCCGATGACCTTTCCGATGAACGAGAGCGAGCTGCCGCGGGCGGCGATTGCGAAGCCTCCGCCTCCGGTGGTGAACGGCACGCTGAGCTTCAAGGTGGACTACAACATCGAGGGGGCAGCGGTCGGGTACAAGTGGTACGAGTCGAAGAACAGGCCGGTGCTGTTTCCGTTCGGCTTCGGGCTGTCGTATACGAGCTTTCGCTATGAGGATCTGCATGTGAGCGAGGATGGGTTGCTGGCGACGCTGACTCTGACGAACACGGGCAGTCGCAAGGGCGCGGAGGTTGCGCAGGTGTATGCGTGGATTCCGAGCTCTGCCGGAGAGCCGTGGAAGCGGCTGGTGGGCTGGCAGAAGGTGGAGCTGGCGCCGGGTGAAAAGCGCGTGCTGAAGATCAGGCTCGAGCGCTCGGCGATGAGTGTTTGGGATGAGGGTGCGAAGAAGTGGAACCAGCCCGCGGGTGTGTATCGCGTGGCGGCGGGGCCGAGTTCGGCGGAGCTGCCGCTGAAGGCGGAGTTCTCGGTGCGATAGGGCTTACGGCCTTCGGGGCGTTGCCTTGATTGGCGAGGGTTTCTGTAGAGCGATGAGGTTTGAGGTCGCCCGCTGCGCGGACGCTGAGCTGCGAGCGAGGTGGCTCAGAGTCCTTCACAGCTCCGTCCGTCGCGGCTAGTGGGCGCCGGCTGGGCCCTTGCCGGGCTTTACCTTCTTGAAGAACCAGACCACGATCACGCAGAAGAAGCAGAGCAGCGAGAGCCAGCGGAAGACGTCGATGAAGCTCCAGAGTGAGGCCTGCTGCTCCAGTGAGCGGTAGAGCGTTGCCTGCGCCGGAGCGGTGGCGTTGGCTGCCCCGTAGCTTCCTGAGAGGAAGCCGGTGAGCGCGTGGAGCTGGGTGCCGAGGCCGACGCTTTGTGAGTTGCTCAGGATCTCGTTCTGGTGGACATCGGAGCGGCGGGTGAGCAGCGTTGTGGCGATGGAGATGCCGATGGAGCCGCCGATGTTCCGCATCAGGTTGAAGACGCCGCTGGCGTTGCCGATCTGGTCGTTTTTCAGCGTGCCGTAGGCGGCGGTGGAGATGGGCACGAAGACGAAGCTGAGGCCGAAGCCGGTGATGAGGATGGGCAGGAAGAGCGTCGTCGGCGAGATGTCGGTGGTGATGGAGCCGAAGTAGAGCGTGGTCGAGCCAAAGACGACGAAGCCGAAGGTCAGCAGGTAGCGCGGGTCGATCTTGTTGCTGAGGTAGCCAATGACGGGCATACCGCAGATCGCGCCGAGGCCACGCGGAGCGACGACAAGTCCAGCGGTGAAGGCGGTGTAGCCGAGCAACTCCTGGTAGAAGAGCGGCAGCACGGTGACGGTGGAGTAGATGCCGATGCCGAAGAGGAAGATCAGGATGGAGCCGAGGAGAAAGTTGCGATCCTTGAGGACCTTGAGGTCGACGAGGGCGTCCTTGTGTGTCCAGGAGCGGTATGTGAACCAGGCGAAGCTGGCGATGAGTGCGACGGCGGCGTAGCGGATCCATGTCGCGCCAAACCAGTCGTCCTCCTGGCCCTTGTCGAGGATGACCTGGAGGGCCCCGGTCCAGACGACGAGGGTGGCAAAGCTGATGGTGTCGAACTTTGGCGCTTTGGCCTGCTTGATGTACGCCGGGTCGTGGACGAAGCGGTTGATCATGTAGAGCGCAAGCAGGCCGATGGGGATGTTGATGTAGAAGGCGTAGCGCCAGGAGTAGGTGTCGGTGAGCCAGCCGCCGAGGGTTGGTCCGAGGACGGGGGCCACGACGACGCCGAAGGCGAAGACGGCCATGGCCGCACCGCGCTTGGCGGGTGGGAAGCTCTCAAGGAGGATGGCCTGGGACAGAGGCTGCAGCGCTCCGCCGCCGGCTCCTTGGACGACGCGGGCCAGCAGGATGAAGCCCAGCGAAGGGGCGGCTCCACAGGCGAAGCTGGAGATGGTGAAGATGAGGACGCAGGTCATCAGGAAGCGCTTGCGGCCGAACTTCATCGAGAACCAGTTGGAGGCCGGCAGGATGATGGCGTTGGCGACCAGGTAGCTGGTGAGCACCCATGTGGCTTCGTCATTGGAGGCGGAGAGCGAACCGGCGATGTAGGGCAGCGCCACCGAGGCGATGGCGGTGTCGAGCACCTCCATGAACGTCGCGAGCATGACCGAGGCTGCGATGAGCCACGGATTTACGCCCTGCGCGGCGAGCTGGGACTGGTCTGGAGGAGCGGTTGCGCTAGCTGCAGCCATGGGTGACTGGGCATCTCCGGTTCATTGGGTTGGAGGGGCACGACCTGATCTCCAGTTGGATGCGGAGCTCGGGAAGAGGACTCGGGGAGCGTGAACTTCGAAGGGCCCAATCTTGTAGAAGAGCAGTGGTTTATGGACGGACGACAACCGGCTGGATCGGAAATCGCCGTTTCAGTCGAAGCAAGGGAGCCTGCATGAGCTCAAACAATAGCAGCGCAGCGGCAAAACTGAGTACGACGAGCAGGACGAAGCGTGCGGCGAGGAAGGGTGCACTCCCACTGGGAGCGATGTAACCGGCGATCTTGTTCGTCGAATGCTGGAGGAGTGGTGAAAGGACAAAGATGCCGTAGCTGAATCTTCCGATGTAGTTCAACGGAGGCCGTCCGAGGGCGCGGCGAAGAGGGCCATCCTCGAGCGCGAGTCCGAGGAGAGCGGCGGCTGCGATTCCGGCGGAAGGAATTCCGAACAGGAACATGGGCCGGGAGTTTCGCGCAAAGTGCCCGCCGAGGACTCCTGCCAGGTAGAAGCCCGCCAGGCCGGTGATGAGCAGGATCGGCAGACGGGATACGAGTCGTCGATGCCAGGAAAAGCCCGGAGCGAGGTACACCATGCCACCGAGACCAAAGACAGAAGCGTAGGTGAGTGGGAACTGGTCGAAGACGTGATTGCGGACCATCGGCCCGAGAAAGGGCAGTCCCCAGACGGCCCAGCAGAAGGCGACGGAGACGAGGGTGAGTCCTGCGGCGAGCTTCATGGCGCTGCGCCGGGCATTGACGGTGAGCATGAGCAGCGGCCACGCGCAGGCGAGCTGGAAGAGGATTGCGACCATCCAGAGGTGGCCGATCGGCAGAGGCGATGGCTGCTGGCTGGCGGGCTCGGTGAGGAAGGGGAGATTCTGCAGAAACCAGGCGTAGAGCTTGAGCGGGCCTACGTCGGCGAGCCGGGTGCCGCGGGCGACGGCAAGCGCGGTCGCGACGAGCAGCACGAGGTAGTAGAGCGGGAAGAGGCGGATCGCCCGGCGGGCGTAGAAGTTCCGGAGCCAGTGCGCAGGGTGCAGGCCGTCGGGCTGGTGCAGCGTCTCCCAGAGACCGCCGGTGAGCAGATAGCCGGAGAGCGTGAGGAAGACAAGGCCCGCAGCCCAGAAGGGGCTGGCGACGGTCTGAAGGAGCGGGTGTCCGGAGGTTCCGTCGGCGAGCGGTCCGCAGGTCCCAATGAAGAGCAGGCCCAGTACCGCGAGGCCGCGCATGCCGTCGAGCGCGGGATCACGGTTCACACTTCGGGGGTTGGCTGCGGTCCGCTGCGGGGCCCAGTCAAGAGTCGCCATAGGTGATTTGAGATACGGGGCTTCAAGTGGGATATGGGGCGAGGGCCGGAGACGTAAGCGCAGAATGCCATTCCGGACACACGCAGTTCTGAGTTGTCTCCCATGAGATGCATCTTTGGACAGGGACGCGACGGGACGGGGCGCGCAACGACCGATTTCCGGCCCGGCAGCCTGAGTGCGGAGGGCTGATTAGCTCTGAAGCTGCTGCGCAGCGTCGCGGATGCGCTGATAGCAGAGCTGAAACTCGGACAGGTCGCCGCCGTAGGGGTCGGAGATCTCGAGCGGCCCGGAGGGGTCGGCAGCTCCCAGAAAGGCAGCCCGTGCGAGAAGGCTGGGATCGAGAGCGCGGAGTGAGAGCCAGTTCTGGCGGTCGAAGAGGAGGATCATGTCCACGGAACGGGCTTCGTCCAGCGTCAGGACGGCGGAGCGGTGGGGCTCGAGGTCGACCCCGAACGCGGCAGCCGCGGTGACGGCGTTCCGTGGCGAGCGTCGACCGGGCAAGGGGAGGAAGCCCCGGCTGAGGATCGTCCGGCCGGAGGACTCCAGCAGCTGCGCCGCGAAGGGGCTGCGGCAGATGTTGCCGTGGCAGCAGACGGCGATGGTCTTCGAGGTTGCGAAGAGCAGGCGCAGGCGTCGCTGGCGTTGCTGCCGGTAGGGGCTGAGCATCTTGAGGACGCGAAAGAGCTTTTCTTCGAGATACTGCCCGAGGTCCTGCCATGCCGGCCGCGGGTCGCGGAGCTGGAAGGTGTCGCTGCGCTCGCGGAGGGTGACGATGTTCCAGAGCTCGGACGCGATGGCGGCGAAGGTACGGGTCTGGAGCTCGGGGTTGCGTTTGTCGGCGCGAAGATTGGCGAGGAACCACTGGATATCGGTCGACCAGTGGCGACAGTAGATGTTGTTGCGATAGGTCTGCGGCGCGGGCCGCACGCCCTCCAGGAGCAGACGCACGAGGTGCAGTGGGAAGTCGACGCCGGCGGCGACGCTGAGCGCCAACGAGCCCCAGAAGCGGGCGTTGATCTCGACCAGAATCCAGCGGCCGTCGGAGGTGTTGCGCTTGAACTCCACCATGGCGACGCCGGTGTAGTCCATCGAGCGCATCATCTTCCGGGTCGCTTCGAGCATGGCGGGTTCGAGGGGAACGCAGCGGCGGTAGGAGCTTCCGCCGCCCTGAATCGGCTCGTGGACGCGCTCGTGCTGGAAGGCCAGCAGGATTTCTCCGTGATCGCAGAGGACCTCGACGCCGACGCCAACGCCGATGAAGTTCTCCTGTGCAAGCACGGGGCCCGAACGCAACATCTCGAGAGCGACTTCGCGGGTCTCGGGCTCGCTGCGAACCTTGTGGACGCGGCGGCGGTGGAAGGGATCCTGCTCGGTGGCCGAGGTGGTGGGCTTGAGGACGAGCGGGTAACCGAAGCCAGCGGCGGCCTGCAAGGCCTGGTCGACGGTGTCAACGTGTTGCTGCCGGGGAACCGGAACTCCATGCGACGCGCCGAGCTCCCAGGTGAGGTTCTTGTCCGCGCAGAGGCGGTAGGTCTCGTCGGGAAGAAGGTAGACGCGGGTCAACGGCTCGAAGCGGTTGCGCTTCAGCTGCAGCGGGAGCGCGCTCTGGTCGTTGGTGGGGAGGACGAGGTCGATGCGGAAGTCGCGGATGAGGGCTTCGAGGGCAGTAATCCACGGAGCCTCGTCGCCGCGCTCGAACGCCGGGAGACGGTGAACGCGGTGCAGATACAGGGAGGATAGGGTGGGGAGATCGTAGGCACACCACGCCGCATGGACCTCGTAACCTGCTGCTCCCAGGGAGCGGACCACCGAAAGAAAGGACTTGGTGTCATCTCCCAGGACGAGAATGCGGCGCGGCTGCGTGCGCATGTTCAGTGCCGGAGTGCTCAAAGCCGGGACCTTCCGGTGGACGCCAGCGATGCCAGTCGGAAGCGGAACAGGGGACCTAGCGATCTGTCGATCGCCTCGCGGCGAACGTCCATGGGATTGGCCGACGGCAGAGAGTTGGTTCCTCCATAGAAGGAAAAGGCGATCTCAAAGCCGGCGTTGCGGGCGGCCTTCTGCGTTTCGCCGTTGAAGGCGGTCGTGCTTCCGACCGGATAGGCGATCGACCGGGTGGGACGGCCCAGCTCGTGGTCGAGGATGGCGCGGGAGGTGGCGCACTCTTCCGACTGCCCGGCCGGGGACAGCTTGGTCAGGATGGGGTGGGTGTGGGTGTGGGCGCCAAAGTTCATGCCGGCCTGTTGCATGATGCGCGCTTCGTCCCACGTGAGGAAGGCGCGCTCGGAGCTGGTCGAGGGGCGGGACGAGCCGCAGGCGCGCTCCAGTTCCTCGAGAAAGCGCGACGGGGTGTCCATCGCGGGACTCTTGAAGAGGTTGAGGATCTCCCGGATGGCGACCTCGCGCTGGGAACCCGCAAGGTCGAACTCTCGGGGTTCCGGGTACGTGAGTGTGATGCGGGGGCGGGTCGAGGACTTGACGAGGTAGGCGATCGAGTCCCACCAAGGGACGTTCCCGGTGCCGACGAAGGCCGTAGGCAGGAAGAACGTAGCCGGGACCTGGTGGCGGGTGAGAACGGGGAAGGCCTCGTCGAAGTTATCGCGATAGCCGTCGTCGAAGGTGAGGAGGATCGAGGTTTCGTTGGCCGTCGTCGCGCCGAGGAGGAGCTCCAGCGCCGCATCGAGGGAGACGATGGGGAAGCGCTGCTTGAGGAAGGCGACGTGCTCGTCAAACTCCGCGGTGCTGCAGGAGAAGAGCCCGGAGTCGTATGGGGTGGCCGCCGCGTCGCCCACGCGATGCAGATTCAGGACGAGCAGTGCGGGCAGGGTATGGCGGGATTCGAGGAGCCGCGTTACTCCGGCTGATGCAGCCAGCCGGGCCACAAGCTCTTTCTTTCCAGCCATCTCGCAGTCACCTCTCGGAAGCCCTAGGAATGACTATACGTGGGGTGTCGTGGAGTCGTGCGGGCGGTGCGGATGGGGCTGACGGAGGTGAAATCGGGTCGCGATATTCTCTGGTGGCGAGGGAGTTCGGGGTGTAGGGAAATGTTTGTCATGAAAGTTGACAATAACTCACTCACATGCGAGACTGGTGAAGTCACGAATTCCTCGGATCCCGCATCCGAGCTAGTAGCAGGACCCGAACAGGGCCAGGAGATCAGAGCATGGGCAAGATTATTGGAATTGACCTTGGGACCACCAACAGCTGCGTCGCCGTCATGGAAGGCGGAGAGCCGAAGGTGATCGCCAATGAAGAGGGCGGGCGCACGACGCCGTCCATCGTCGCGTTCACGAAGAACGGCGAGCGGTTGGTGGGTCAGGTGGCGAAGCGTCAGGCCATCACGAACCCTGAGAACACGATTTACTCGATCAAGCGTTTCATGGGCCGTCGTGCCAATGAAGTGAACGACGAGATGAAGATGGTGCCCTACAAGGTCGTGCAGCAGGGCGATCATGTTGCGGTGGTTGCACAGGGCAAGGAGTACACCGCGCCTGAAGTTTCGGCGATGATCCTGCAGAAGCTGAAGAAGGCTGCTGAGGACTATCTTGGCCAGTCGGTGACCGAGGCGGTCATCACGGTTCCCGCGTACTTCAACGACGCGCAGCGCCAGGCCACCAAGGATGCCGGCAAGATCGCTGGCCTCGAGGTGAAGCGCATCGTCAACGAGCCGACTGCGGCTGCGCTCGCGTACGGCCTCGACAAGGGTAAGGACGAGACCATCGCGGTGTATGACTTCGGCGGCGGTACGTTCGATGTGTCGATCCTGGAAGTGGGCGATGGCGTCATTGAGGTGAAGTCGACCAACGGCGATACGCACCTGGGCGGCGACAACCTCGACCAGCGCATCGTCGAGTGGCTGATCTCGGAGTTCAAGTCGGAGTCGGGTCTCGACCTGACGGCGAAGGGCAACGAAATGGCTCTGCAGCGCCTGAAGGACGCGGCGGAGCGCGCGAAGATCGAGCTGTCGACGGCGCAGGAGACGGAGATCAATCTCCCGTTCATCACGGCGGATGCCAGCGGACCGAAGCACCTGGTGCGTACGATGTCGCGCGCCAAGCTGGAGTCGCTCGTCGACGACCTGCTGCAGAAGTCGGTTGGCCCCTGCAAGCAGGCGCTGAAGGATGCAGGCATCGACGCGAGCAAGATCGACGAGGTCGTTCTCGTTGGTGGACAGACGCGTATGCCGGCGATCCAGGAGCTGGTGAAGAAGCTGTTCGGCCGCGAGCCGCATAAGGGTGTGAACCCGGATGAGGTCGTTGCGATCGGCGCGGCGGTGCAGGCCGGTGTGCTCTCGGGCGACGTGAAGGACCTGTTGCTGCTGGACGTGACCCCGCTGACGCTCTCCATCGAGACGATGGGTGGTGTCGCGACGGCGATGATCCCGCGCAACACGACGATCCCGACGAAGAAGTCGGAGACGTTCTCGACGGCGGCTGATAACCAGACCGAGGTTGAAGTTCACGTGATGCAGGGCGAGCGCCCGATGGCGAACCAGAACCGCACGCTGGGCAAGTTCAAGCTGGGCGGCATCATGCCGGCTCCGCGTGGCGTGCCGCAGATCGAGGTCACGTTCGACATCGATGCGAACGGCATCCTGAACGTGAGTGCGAAGGACAATGCGACGGGCAAGGACGCGAAGATCGCGATCACCAGCTCGTCGGGCCTGAGCAAGGAAGAGGTCGAGCGCATGGCCAAGGAGGCCGAAGCGCACGCGGCAGAGGACAAGGAAGCCAAGGAGAAGATCGAGGCCCGCAACCAGCTCGACTCCATGGTGTACAACGTCGAGAAGCTCGTGAAGGACGGTGGCGACAAGGTTGCCGCAGCCGACAAGAGCGAGGTGGAGTCGACGCTGGCCGATGCCAAGAGCGTGCTTTCGGGCGATCCGAGCAAGGCGGAGATGGAAGCGGCTCGCGAGAAGCTGACCGCTGCCAGCCACAAGCTTGCAGAGATCGTGTACAAGGCTAATGCGGCGGCTCCGACCGATGGCGGCGCAGCCGCTGCCGGAACGACCGAGCAGCCCAAGGACGAGGGCGTGATCGACGCCGAATACGTAGACGCGGACCACAAGTAACACCGATCCGCTCGCCAGGTTTGTACAATTGGGCCTCGCTCAAATGCACAAATTTCAGGAGGCCGCTTGTACAGACCTGGCGAAATCGTTCCGTACACCGGGATCTATCTGTTGATCAGCCCTAAGGGAGTGCATCTCGAAGAGATTTCGTTCGAGGCTGGGGAGCAGTTTCCGCAAAGCGATGTCCTGCGCAGTGTTTACAGGCTCGCCAAGCGCCCCAAGGTCGCGAAGGAATCGCTGAGCTGAAAGAACCAAACGGCCATCTGGTGCGTAGTACGAGTAACAGTCGAGGAGGAGCTTTGCAGACGTTGCAAAGATCCTCCTCGTTGCATCAGGGGGTTGGATTCCATGTTCTGGGGCTATGAGTTCGCACTTCTGCTTAGCATCGCGCTGGTGATCCGGATGCGGAGTTATCTCGGGGAAAGGCAGCCTGCGCGCGCGGCGAGACGGAGCGATCCAGCTTCTGATCGCGCGGTGAGCAGAGCCAGGAACAATTCCGAGACGGCTTGTGGGTTGCGGCATCGGATAGAGAGTGGCGGACTCAGTGCGCGGAACGATCCGGCTGGATCAGGGTTTGAGGAAGCAGGACGGGATTCAGTCGGCAGCGAAGAACTAAGCAGCGAAGAACTAAGCCGCGAAGGGCGCGAGCCACGTTCCGCGGAGCAGGAAGCGCAGCAAGGCAGGACGCAGAAACCGGAAGGGGTGGGTACCATGGCAAACATCAACGAGCAGGGCAACGGCGATCGCAACAACGGTATGGATCACGCCTGGCCGGGACACGTCGACTATCGCCTGGGATTTGGCAGCGAGCAGGTAAGCGATGTGATGTGGCGCTGCCGCGTGCTGCGTGCCGGCAAGTTGTACAGCACCTCATTGTTTGCCACGAAAGACGAGGCCGATGAGTTCGCGAAGAGGCTCGGCGAGAGCGAGCCGGACAAGATGTTCAATGTCGAGGCGATCAAGGCCGCGAGTGTGTGGAACTGACAGGTGCCTGAAGGAAACGAGATTCACCGGTGGGCGGAGCGACATCGCTCCGCCTTTGTCGGTAAGAAGATGCATGTGGAGAGCCCCAACGGCCGCACCGAGGATACGGAGCGGTTGGATGGTCGCGTGCTGGAGAAGGTGCTCGCGCATGGCAAGCACCTGGGCTACGTCTTCGGCAAAGACCGGATTCTGCATGTGCACCTGGGGCGCTATGGCGACTGGACTGAGGGCCAGATGCCGCTGGCGGAGGTGAAGGGCGTGCTGCGGCTGCGGATGTGGCGGGCTGGAGCACGGGCCCGCGTGGACCAGGCGGAGGCGACGACGAGGCACGGCTGGTACTCGAGCGATGATGGCTCCAGCACGGTGGCTCCAGAGAACGTGGACTGGCTGGAGCTGCGCGGAGCGTCCGACTGCAGTGTGTGGACGGATGCGCAGTGGGAGCAGCTGATCGAGCGGCTGGGGCCGGATCCTTTGGGCTCTACTGGAGAACCTGCCGGTGATGTGCCTGACGATCCTGGGCCTGCATTCGAGCGCATCGCGAAGACGAAGAAGCCGATCTGCGTACTGCTGATGGAGCAGGATGTGATCGCGGGCATTGGCAATATCTATCGGGCGGAGCTGCTGTATCGTGAGCGGCTGAACCCGATGACGCCGGGGAACGAGGTTCCTGTGGCGAGCTTGAAGCGGATATGGAAGGATTCGATTCCGCTGATGAAAGCGGGCATGGTCGACCGGCGGATTATCACGACGCGGCCAAAGGACCGCCCGACGAAGAAGGCAGGACTTCCGCTGAAGGAAGAGGCGCATTATGTCTACCGGAGGCACGGCAAGCCGTGCTTCGTCTGTGGGACGAAGGTGCTGAAGACGGACATTGCAGGCCGGACGTTGTACTGGTGCCCGGTGTGCCAGCAAGGACCACACGCTGACCGCGAGGTCGGCGTAGCAGTACAGTAAGTGAGACGACTATGGCGGCAAACCAACAGAAGGACTACTACGGCGTACTTGGGGTGAAGAAGGCGGCCTCGCAGGATGAGATCCGCAAGGCCTTCCGGAAGCTCGCGCGGAAGTACCACCCGGATGTGAATCCGGGCGACAAGAAGGCTGAGGAGAAGTTCAAAGAGATCTCGGAAGCCAACGAGGTGCTGAGCGACGAGAAGAAGCGGAAGATCTTCGATCAGCTGGGCTTCTACTCCGACAACATCGACCCTGCGACGGCCGAAGCGTATGCGCGTTCGGGCGGCGCTGCTGCTGCGAATGCTTACGGCGCGGCCGGAGCGCAGGGCGGGCAGGGAATGCCGTTCGACTTCAACGGCTTCGACTTCTCGGGATTTTCGGGTGGAGGAACGGGGAGGCAGAGCTCCAACGAGGGATTCGGCGGAAGCTTCCGCGATGTCTTCGGCAGCATGTTTTCGGGTGGCGGCGCCCGGCAGCCACGCGGGCCGCAGCCGGGCACGGATCTCGAGTACCAGGTCGAGGTCGACTTCTGGACGGCGATTCGCGGCGGCGAGGCGCGGCTGGAGATCCAGCGCCAGGAGCAGTGCCCGACCTGCAAAGGGCGCGCCGTGACGGGCGGCAGCATGGAGTGCCCGGAGTGCCATGGCTCCGGCCAGGTGACCCAGATGGGCGGCCGGATGAAGTTCAACATCCAGTGCCCGCAGTGCGGCGGCACGGGGAAGGTGCAGCACAGCTGCTCGACCTGCAGCGGCGCGGGTGTGGTCACACGCAAGGAGCCGCTGACCTTCCGCATCAAAGCCGGTACGCGTGACGGTCAACGGATTCGGCTCGCGGGCAAGGGCAATGCCGGGACGGAAGGCGCTTCTGCCGGCGACCTGTACCTGATCATCAAGGTCGAGCAGCACAAGTTCTTCCGCCGGGTCGGCGATGACATCCACATCACGGTCCCGGTGACGGTGATGGAGTCCGCACTGGGCGCGAAGATTGACGTGCCGACGATCGATGGGACGGGCGCGGAGGTGGGACGCTCGCAGCTGAAGATTCCGCCCGGAACGCAGACGGGGCAGAAGCTGCGGATGCGCGAAAAGGGCGTGCCGAATGCGACGCATGAGGGTGTTCGGGGCGATCAGATCGTCGAGGTAAAGATCGTGGTGCCGAAGGTGCAGGACGAGCGCTCGAAGGAGATCCTCCGCGAGCTGCAGAAGCTCAATCCGGAAGATCCTCGCGAAGAGATGCTGACGAGTGTCTGATTACGCATCCAATACGGGAAGGGGAGAGCAACTCCCCTTCCCGTTCTATTTGGGCTAAGGTCTCTGATATGTCGAGAAAGCATCTTCGGACTGCTGCCATCGCACTTTGCCTTGCGACTCCGGGCCTTCTGGCATCAGGGCTTCTGTCGGGTTGCCGGAGCGGCTGTGTAAGCCGGGAGTCATCGGAGTACCCATCACCCGATGGGAAGATCAAGGCCGTGCTCTACGAGAAGGAGTGCGGCGACCCCAGTGCTGCCACGACCACGATTGCGCTGCTGCAGCCCGGTGCCGTCTTCTCGCCGGACAAGATCGAGGAGTCCGAGATCGTGTATGCCGCGGACTCGAACCACGGGGATGCTGGCACCGATGCAAAGGGCATGCTGAAGATGACGGTGAAGTGGAGCGATGCGGAGCACCTCGTGGTGGTGACGGCGCCGAGCGCGCGGAACTTCGTTCTGAAGATGCAGCATGGGCCGACGCAGATCAGCTACACATTGCCATTGATGAACTAGTGTCTAGTCTTTGAGCGCAACGGCAGGCGCCTTGGGAAGCACGAAGCGATTGGTCAAGGCGTTGGCCAGCTGCGTGGTTTCGGGGAAGACGCCCGCGGTGCGGGCCATCAACCAGGCCTGCGGGCTGATGGTGATCTCGGCGCGACCCGACATGGTGGCGCGATAGATGCAGTTGGCTGCATGCTTCGCCGTCACGGAGACGACGGGAAGCGTGGCTGCGAGGTTGAACCACTTCTTCTCGCCCTTCACGTCACCGACGAACTGCGCGTGGGCTTCGCCGCCGGTGCGCATCAGGCCGGGGCAGACGGTGGTGACGCGGATGCCCTTCTCGCGAATCTCGGCGTGCAGGCCTTCGCTGAAGCCCACCAGCGCAAACTTCGCGGCGGAATAAGGAAGCATGTGGGGCACGGCCATCTTGCCGCCGATGGAGGCGATGTTGACGATGCGGGCACGGGTGCGGCTGCCGGCACCCGATACGTTGATTGCGCGCTGGGTGCGCATGTACGGCAGGGCCGCCCAGGTGGCGTAGAGCGCGGCGAGGAAGTTGACCTTCATGGAGCGCTCGAAGGCCTCAAGGGTCTGGGACTCGATGGGGCCGACCTCGATGATGCCGGCGTTGTTGACGAGGATGTCGATGCGTCCGAAGTGGCTGATGGTCTCGGCGACCATGCGCTCGCACTCGGAGCGCTCGGAGAGGTCTGCGGGGATGAGATAGAAGTCCTCCGCGCGCAAGTGCGTGTGCTCGGCGAGGAGCTGCGCCTGGGCCTTCTCCAGCTCGGCGCGGTTGCGCGAGGCGAGCGCGAGACGGATCTTGTTGCGGGCGAAGCGGGACGCGATGGCGAGGCCGAGGCCGCGCGATCCGCCGGTAACAAGGACGACGGAGCCATCCGCCAGCGGACGGGAGCGCAGGGCCTTGAAGGCCAGACCCGCGATGACGGTTCCGCCGACGACGGCTCCTGCGACACCGGCGCCGGTGATGGCGGCCCCGGCCATGGCGACGGACTTCAGCAACGTGATTGCGTTCTTCATGCGTCTATTAGGATGCGGCAAAGCAGGCCCGGGCGGTATATCCTTTTCGCGATGGCGACTCGACGTAAATCCAAGGGCGCGTACATGATCTCGGCGGTGGCCGAGATGTATGCGATTCATCCGCAGACGCTGCGGCTGTACGAGCGTGAAGGTTTGTTGCGCCCATCGCGCTCCGATGGCAACACTCGGCTCTATACAGATGAGGACCTGGAGCGGCTGGAGTTCATCCTGAACCTGGCACGCGATCTGGGCGTGAACATCGCGGGCATCGCGGTGGTGCTGCAGATGCGCGAACGCATGGAAGAGATGAACCGGCAGATGCAGGGGTTCGTGGACTACGTGCGCACGGAGATGCTGGCGCGGATGCAACAGGCGCAGAATCCTCCGGGGCTGGTGCCGGTGAAGCGGCCCATTGCGGTGGTGACGAAGGCGCCGGCGGCGACGCGGAAGAAAAGCAGCTAGTTCCTGTCTTTGCAGGATGGGGCGAAGTCGTTGCGAGGTGGGAGCAGCGCGGGCAGGTCCTGGGTGCGTAACGCCGGATTCATCGCAGGCTTCAGGTCTGCCCACGAGGCGCAGACGGTTGGGGCTCCCAGCGCCCAGGGGCCAACCTCGTAGGGATTGAAGGTGATCATCAGGCCGGAGTTGGAGAGCGTCCATTCTGAGGTGCTGGCGAGCTCATCCGTCGTCGAGCCATTGAGGGATTTGTCATCGGCGCCGCTGTCTTGAATCCTGGCCTTTAAGCGCGACACCAGAAGAGTGACGACCTTGGCTCGCGCGGCATTGTCATTGCTGAGGACGTCCTGAACCTGGACCAGCCGGCGTTGTTCCAGCCACCAAAGGAGGCTCACTCGGCTTTCCTGCGGGTGCGCCGCACCGTATCCGTAGGTCGCGACCGAAAAGGAGACATCGATCATGTGCTGGTTTGCGGCGAGCAGGTCGTAGTCGATGTCGATCGTCCCTCCGCCGCAGTCGTAGCTGGCGAAGTCGACCGGAGGCTTCTTGTCATCATCCTGGGCGAGATTGAGGGCGGCCTTGTATGCCGCGGCGTTCCATGCGGCGGCATTGGGTGTGGAGGCGTCCATCTGCGGCCAGGAGAACTCGCAGGTGCCGAAGCCGGGATCGTTGGGGGCGAGTGTCTCTCCGCTCTCCTTCTTGTAGCCGAATGCTGCGCGGGGATAGAAGACTGAGCTGCCATCTCCGGCTCGCACAGGGGCAAGATTTTCTAAGCGGCTCTGGTAGGCGTTGGATAGGCAGGTCTCGATCTTGAAGTCCTCTGGTGAAGCAGGCAGAGGGCAGGACTGATCGAGCCAGCGCAGCCACGCGCGTTGATCGTCGCGAACCTCTCCAGCAGCCCTGGGGGAAAGCTGCTGGAGCAGTGTCTTGTAGCCGACAGCGATCTTTGTGTCGAGATCGGAGAGCCTCGGATCCGCGCAGATGGCCTTTTCGCGTGGCGACTTGGCGAGTTTGCAGTCGAAACTGGCGGCGTGCGCTGATGTCCAAGCGGCGAGGGCTAGTACAAGAAGGGCGAAGCGGCGCATGCTGGGTGTCTCTCCGTGGGCAGCGGTTGCGGCAGGCCTACTTTACACCGCATGAGACGCTCCATCGCGATCCTGGCATGAACATCGCCGGAAAATGCCCGGAGGCAGGGAAGAGAATCACCGGTTGATGCATATCTTTGTGGGCTACGTGCGCACAGAGATGCTGGCAAGGATGCCGCAGGCGCAGAACGGTACGGACTGACGCCGGTGAAGCGGTCGCTTGCCGTGGTGACGAAGGCTTCGGCGGAGACGCCGCGGAAGAAGAGCTGATTGCTACTGTCTTGCCCGGGCTCAGACGCAGAGCGGAAGCTGCAACTTAGGGTGCGGGGTTGAGGTCCGTGGTCTGCTGTGCGAGCGTGAGGCGCGAGCGGCCGTTCAGGCGGCGTGCGATTCGCGCTCCTACGCGAATGAACGGAGCCTCGATCAGGTGATAGAGCAGATAGCAGGATGCTGTCAGCGTGACGAAAAAGACGAGTGTCCGCTCGACCGTGCCGCCTCTTGGCCAGTAGTGCATCGCGACCGCCAGGCAAGGGATGTGGGCGAGATAGATGCTGTAGGAGTACCGCGCGATGATCGCCGAAGCGTTTCGGATGACGGCGGATTGCATCTCCCGAAAGTGAGGAAGGCTAAGGCCCAGGAGGAGGCACAGGATCCAGCCTCCGCGAATGGAATTTTGCTGCTTCGATCCCCAGGTGTTCACCGCAAGAACGAGGGCGACCACCCATGGCGGAAAGAGGAACGATGGAAGCAACTTTCTTTCCCTCTGAAACAGGACGTACGCCATCGCTCCAGGAAGGAACAGGCCTCCGCAGAACAGCAGGCTTGTATTGATGGCAGGCAGTTGGGTATAGGCGGTAAGGCAGAGCAGAGCATCGAGTACAAGCAGCGGCCAAAGCAAACGATGAGCCCGGACGTAGGCGAAGAGAAAGGGGAGCAGAACGTACATCTGCATCTCGACTGGAAGCGACCATGAGGCGCCTACGACGTTGGCACCGAAGACGAGATTGAAGACGAGCAGAATGTTTGCGAGGACTTCCTTGCGCCTTGGCGCGAAGTAGCGGAAGTCGAAGGCATAGTATGGCGAGGCCGCGATGTGCAGGCCCAGATACAGGCCGAACACGACCGCCCACAGCGGCCAGAGCCTGAAGATCCTGCGCAAATAGAAACTCAGCGTATCTGCGTCCCGCTGCAAAGACCACATGAGCACCAAGGTGGTGTGGACGAAGAAGATGCAGACGCCCAGGATGCCGAAGAACCAAATGTCATAGCCGAGGACCCTGGGGCGGTGAGCATAGCCGGAGGCGTGCGAAATGACAACCAGAGCGACCGCAAACGAACGAACAAAATCCAAGTTGACAAGCGGGCCGGTCTGCTCTTTGGGCATGGGCCTTATCGTAGCAACTGTTCTTGCCAGCCTCCAGTATCGGATTGAGGAGAGACAACTTCGATACACTAACCAAGGGCCGCCTCCATAAATTCTGGATGCGGGAAACCTCATAATTCTTCGGATGCAGATTCTCCTACATGTCCTCTATTGGGTGGCGCTGGTTGGCAGCGTGACCTCTTCCATCTACTGCGGCATGGTGCTGGTGGCGGCGATCCGCTTTGGCATCAGGAAGCAGCGCGAGGAGCACGCCCCCGCGACGTATCTTCCTCCCGTCAGCGTGCTGAAGCCGCTGCATGGCACCGAGGAGGGGCTCGAGCGCAACCTCGAGACGTTCTTCGAGCAGCAGTATCCCGCTGACTTCGAGCTGCTGTTCTGCGCACGACAGCCGACCGATGAGGGACTGCAGCTGGCGCAGCGGGTGGGCCAACGGTATCCGCAGGTGCAGGCGCGTTACGTCACCTGCGGCGAACCGATGCCGAAGTTCCATAATGCCAAGGTGTATTCGCTGGCCAAGCTGGACTCCGTCGCGAAGTACGCGACGTACGTGACCAGCGATGCGGATGTGCGGGTGCAGCCGAACTATCTTGAGCGGTTGGTGCAGATGCTGGCCGACCCCAAGATGATGCTGGCCTCCTGCCTGTACCTGGGGACGGCGCATGAGGGCGCGGGCTTCTCGTCGCAGCTGGATGCGGTGGGCAAGAGCGTGGAGATGAGCTCGGGCGTACTGGTGGCGACGATGTTGGAAGGCACGAAGTTTGCGCTGGGCGCGACTCAGGTGCTGCGCAAGGAAGGTTTCCAGCTCGTTGGCGGGTTCGATGAGCTGGGCCAGTTCTATGCGGACGACTTTGTGCTGGGCAATCGCCTGGCGACCAAGGGCTATGGCGTGCGTATGGCGTCGCACACGATTCGCCTGATGGTGCAGGACTCTCCCTTCTGGCTGAGCTTCCGCAACCAGCTCCGCTGGATGCAGAGCACGCGGCGCTCGCGACCATGGGGACACCTGGGCACGGGGCTCACGTTTGCGATGCCGTTTGGGATGATGGGGCTGGTGTGGGGACTGCTCTCCGGCCATGCAGCACTGGGCGTGATGTGGCTGCTGCTGATGGCTGCGAACCGCGTGGTGCTCGCGGGCGCGGTTCTTGGAGTGCTGGCCGATAACAAGTGGCTTAAGCACACACTGCTCTACCCCCTGCGCGACTTGTTGGGTGGCGTGCTGTGGGCTGCCAGCTATGGTGGTGAGAACTTTTACTATCGCGGCAAGGTTTATAAGCTGAAGGACGGCGGTCGAGTGGAAGAGCCCAGCTAGCAGCGGCTTCGCCGTTAGCGCTTCGCGGTAGCCCTGCGGGTTAGCGCCTTCGGCGTTAGCTGGTCGGCGAGTCCGCGGGTTAGCGGGTTAGCAGGTCAGTGGCTGCAGAGGTTGGGTTGGCTGGCCTTGGTCGCTTGTCCGGGCGCGCTGTTGCGGAGGATGGTCTTGCCTCCGCTGTCGGCTACCTTGTAGACCGGGCCTTGCTGGCAAAGCTGCGGCACGCGTTGATCGGGGTGGTAGGTGAGCACGTAGACACGCGTGCGATTGTGCCACCACTGCATCAGGTCATCGTCTGTCAGGAAGATGGGGCGGGCATCCGGCCAGAAGCTGCCGAACCATGGGCCGTTGATGCGGCCATTGACGAGCAGTACGGGATTGTTCAAGTAGAAGAGCAGCGAGGAGCCGGAGGTCAGTTCGCCGTCGATGAGCACGGGCGTCTTCTGTGCCGGATCGTCGCTTAGGATGGCTTCGGCGAGGTCCTTGGAGCCGAGGATGGGATAGAAGCGCGCGAGGCCCTCGTGCGCGGCCATCAGGACGATGGTCATGGCACCGGCGACGGCGAGGTTCGCGGCGAAGGGAAAGCCTTTGCGGCGGACGAGATAAGCGATCGGGCCGAGCGCCAGCATGCCCAGAGAGACCGCGAGGAGCGGCCCGCGGAAGAAGCCCATCGCACTGCCGGTGAGATCGAAGACGTGGCCCAGCGACAGGTTGTACAGCTCCGGGTTGGAGCTGAGGGCATCGTTCAGCGTGAGCCCGGGCTTGGGTGCGGGAGAGATGATCGCCAGGATTCCGCAGATGAGGAAGAGGATGGTACCCAACGGTACCAGCATGTAGAGCGCGCCGCGCAGGGCCTGGGCGTATGGGGCCGTGCGATCCAACGTCTCAGAATCGAGACGTGGGGCACCCGGATCGTGGGTACGCTTGCGGTCGGCTGCGGCGAGCAGACCACCTGCGAGCAGAGCGAGCGCGGGAATCGCGGGCAGGTGGTAGTACTCCTGCCGCGAGGAGACGGTGAAGAAGCCAAGCACGATGCCGGCCCAGAGCATGCAGGTGAGTGCAGCCTCGTGGCGGACTGCGGTGAGCCGCTCCTGCAGAGAGTTCTCGTGGCTGGCGTGGAGGTCGGAGTCGAAGCGGACGGCGGTGTCCTGCGGTGCGCGCAGGGTGCGCCACGCGTTGCGCAGAGCCGCGGGGAGGAACGCGGCCCACGGGATGAGCCAAAGGAAGAGCAGCAGCCAGAAGAGCGGGATGGGTACCTGGCCGTAGTCGTGCGGGATGCGTTTGCCGAGGAAGCGGGCCACGTGCTCGTTGTAGAGATAGAACCACGCCCAGCCAGCGCGGGCGGGCAGGCCAAGTCCCGCGGGCATCGCTACGGGAGGATTGCGAAGCGCGGCGAGGATGTGCCACGGCGCGGCAACGACGAGGAACGCGAGCGTTGCGGGGACCACACTGAGCCTTGCGAGCAGCTTCAGGCGCCGCGTGAACGCGAGGTACAGCAGCACGAAGCCCACCGGGAAGACGAGGCCGATGAGGCCCTTGGTGAGCACATCGATGCCCATGACGGCGCCGAAGCCGAGCATGGGGACGATGGCCGAGCGGGCCTCGCGCAGGCGATCGAGCGCGATGAGGAAGAGGTGTATGGCAAGCGTCATCCACAGCGCGAGCAGGATGTCGGGGATGTAGAAGCGCGTGTAGAGATAGGGGCCGATGGAGGTCGCGACGGCAAGTGCAGCGTAGAGGCCGCCGCGGTCGGGTGCGTCCTGTGGCGAGAGGCCGGCGAAGAAGCGGATGCCCAGCGCATAGACCGCGAAGAGCAGCAGGAGCACGCCAAGCGCGAGCGGAAGACGCGCAGCCCAGTCATGCTGGCCGAAGATCTTCATCGAGCCGGCAGCCATCCAGTACATGAGGGGCGGCTTGTCGAAGAAGCGGATGCCATCGATGTACGGGGTGACGTAGTCGTGACGGCCGAGCATCTCGCGCGCGATCTGCGTGTAGACGGAGTCGACGTCGTCGAGCAGGCCGGGGCTGAAGAGCCCGCCGAGCTGCAGCACACCCCATACGCAGGTGAGCAACGCAAGAGAGGGCCAGCGCCAGCGGCGCTGAGGGAGGGTCATGGAGTGCTCCGGAGGACAGGCTGAGCTTCGGCTATGCGGCCCAGCGTTGTCAATGAGGCTTGCGTCGAGGGCGTCGCGAGAGGACGGTCGGTGTAGAGGCTCTTGCTGGATTCGGTCATGAGGAGGTAGCGCGGGCTGAGGCGCAGCGCCTCCACGTGGGTCTGCTCGCCGTCGGGGACAAACAGAATCTTGCGGTTGCCGGTTCCCCAGGTGGACTTCAGCTGGTCGTGTGTCAGGAAGACCGGAGCTGCATCGGGAAGGGTGCTGCCAAAGAGCATGGAGGTCGAGCGGCCATCGACGAGGAGGACATGTTGATCGAGGTAGTAGGGAATCGACGAGCCTCCGGCCTGGTCGCCGAAGAGCATGACCTGGGTCTTTGGCTCGATCTGATGGGCTTGCTGCAGCTCGCGGATGCTCTGTGCGAAGTCATAGGAGGAAAGCAGTGGAGCGAAGCGGACGAACGCAACGTGCGCGGCGATGAGGATGGCGCTGCTGGTGAGCGTGACCGCGATGAGTGAGGCGGTGCGCTTCGTACGCACATGGAGCCAGAGTGCGACGGCCGGGCCGAGGGCAAAGGAAGTTGCGGCGACCAGGGCTGGAAGGCGCAGCGCAGCAAAGGCTCCGGCGGTGAGGTCGAAGAAGTGTGACATGGAGAGCGTGTAGCCGCCTACGTCGCGGCGGGCCATCAAGGCGCCGATGTCGCTGGTTGCCGTTGCATGACGTGAGGTCCAGAGCGCATAGCCGAGGATAGCTGCCGCGGCTGCTCCGAAGATAACGAAGAGTGCGTGCGCGGCGAAGAGTGCTCTCACTCCGAGGGAGCGCGGTCTATGTGCCATGCTGCGCGAGAGTGGCGCGGTGAGAAGCATCAGTATAGGCACATAGGCGGGAAGCGTGTAGTACTCCTGGTTGGTCGAGAAGGCGAAGAAGACGAGCACCAGTGCGGCGTAGATCGTGAGCAGGGCTTCGGTGCGCCGGGTGAAGCTGGGCTCGTTGGCGGGCGCGCGCTTGTGGCGGGCAAGTTGAAAGCGGGAGAGTTCGTGTTCGCGAGCATCGGTGGCTGCGTTGCGCTCTCGCCACCAGAGGAGCAACGAAGCGGGAGCGAAGAGGCTCCAGGGGAAGAGCCAGACGAGGTGCAGCAGCCAGTAGGCCAGCGCGGGGAGCTTGTTGTAGTCGCGCGGCTGGCGCTGGCCGATGTAGCGCAGGAAGTGCTCGTTGACGAAGTAGAACCAAAGGAATCCGTGCTGGCCGGGGCGCTCGGGATAGCGCAGGGCTGCGAGCACATGCCAGGGTGCGGCGATGGCGAGGAACAGCAGCAGGCCCGAGCCGAGCTTGAGGCGATAGAGCCTCGTGAAGTCGCGCGTGATGGCGAGGTAGAGCAGGGCAGCTCCACCGACGAAGACCAGCGCGACGAGGCCCTTGGTCAACACTGCGAGCGCAAGCATGACCCAAGCGGCGTAGGCGTGGAGACGCGGCGTGCGGCAACCCGAGTCTATCGCGCGCAGGAAGAGGTAGAGCGTGAGCGCGAGGAGGAGTGAGAGCAGAGCGTCGGGGATAAAGACCCGCGTGAAGAGGAAGACGCCAAAGCTGGTGAGCGTCGCCAGGCCTGCGAGCAGCCCGACGAGCTCTCCCCAGGCGAGACGCGACCATTGCCACCCGAGCAAGGCGAGCCCAAGGATCGTCAGCGCGAGAGGCAGATGCACGGCGAGAGCGCCATTGCCGAACAAGTGCAGGCTGAGCGCGGTGAGCCAGTACGGCAGAGGGGCTTTCTCGAGATAGGGCACGCCGTCGACGTGCAGGATGACGAAGTCGTGCGTGCGCAGCATGGCCTGTGCGGCTTGTGCGTGCGTGGCATCGGCATCGTCGAGCAGAGGGGGTGTCCGCACCGCGGCAGCGTAGATCGCTGCCCACAGCAGGAGCAGAAACACCAGGTTTCGCCAGGACGCTGACCCTGGAGTCGAGCGCGAGGTTGTGTTCAGGGGGCTTTCGAGGCCGTTTGTCGCCATGCTCCGTCACGTGTGCCGCGAGCGAGCCAAGAAGGTTCGCGGGCCCTCGCGGCGGGAGATCTGCGGCCTCTTTTAGGATATCGGAGTCGGCGGGCGAAGTTGGAGATCGATCGAGGCGTTGCTGATATCGAACAGCTGCGGATCCGGGCCACAGGTTCGCCACGGCTTCCATGTATCTTGCTTATGAGCCGGATGAACCTCTCCGGCGGGGGACTGTCCTCTCTATGCCCACCTTTGCGGCCATCGATATCGGTTCGAACTCCTGCAGGCTTGCGATTGCCTCGGTGCAACAGCACCGGTTGAAGATGCTTTACGAGGAGCGTGAGGTGGTTCGGCTGGGCGCGAGCGTCTTCGAGACGGGAATGATCTCGCCCGAAGCGATGGACCTGACGATCAAGGCGCTGAAGCGGTTTCAGAAGGCGACCCAGACGCATGTCGTCGACCGCGTGCGTGTGGTGGCTACCAGTGCCATGCGCGATGCGCGCAACTCGGAGGCCTTCCGGGCGTGGGTGAAGAGCACGACGGGCTGGAACGTCGAGGTCATCTCCGGTTTGGAAGAGGGGCGTCTCATCCATCTTGGCGTGGTGACGCATGAGCCAGGCGCCAAGGGCCGGTGCCTGATGATCGATCTCGGCGGCGGAAGCTGCGAGGTCACGCTCTCCGAGGCGGGCCGGATCAGGTCCATGGTGAGCATGCCACTGGGAGCGGTGCGATTGCAGCAGGAGTTCATGCACACGGACCCTCCGGGCAAGGAAGAGATCGCGGGCCTGCGGAAGTACATCGGGCGGGAGCTGGAGCGTGGTGAGCGCAGGCTGGGGCAGCCGCGGGTGGCGCTGGTGATCGCGACCTCGGGCACGGCCTCGGCGCTGGCTGAGGCGAGCCGATCGATTGCAGCATCGGCCGCGAAGGGAAAGAAGCGGGCGCTGACTGCGGCTGCGCGGGCCAAGGCCGACATCGTTCCGACGGCACACGTGCGGCTGGTTGCGGACCAGCTGATGAAGATGACCAACGAGCAGCGCGCGAACTTCCCGGGCATCGGGCCGAAGCGCTCGGAGATCATCGTCGGCGGCGCGCAGGTGTACGCGATGCTGCTGGAGCGCTTCGCTCTGAAGGGCTTCCGTTATTCGGCACGGAGCCTGCGCGATGGTGTGCTGGCGCAGATGCTCGCGGACGTCGATACGCGTGCGAGTGTGCATCGCACGGTGGAGAACGAGCGGCGCGAAGGTGTGCTGCAGCTATGCAAGCGCTACGGGGTGGACGCGCGCAAGCAGGAGGCCGAGCGTGTGCAGGTGTCACAGCTGTTCGATCAGCTGCAGCGCGTGCATGAGCTTCCCGACGACTACAAGACGTGGCTGGAAGCCGCGGCGATGATGCAGAACGTGGGCAAGTACATGAACCACCAGGGGCATCATCGGCACACGCAGTACATCATCGCGAACTCCGATATCTTCGGCTTCTCGCCGGAGCAGCGCGCGATCGTGGCCGCGATTGCGCGCTACCAGGGCAAGAGCCGTCCGGACTCGATGGACAGGCCCATGCGTGCGATTCCCCTCGATGAGCACACGCATGTCGCACGCGCGGTGATGCTGCTGCGTCTGGTGCAGGCTCTCAACCAGGATCAGGCCACGGCGGCGCTGCGGATGACGGCGCGAGTGTATCCAAAGCGTGTCATCCTCGAGATCCACGGCGCCCGCGGGGGAGCAGAGCTCGAGCAGTGGTCGCTGCGCAAGGAAGCGGATTACTTCCTGGAGGTCTTCCGCCGCGCACTCTTCGTCGAGGTAGCGTAGAGCGCGGCGACGACGCGAGGATCGAGCAGCCACTGCAGCGTGGCCTGGCCGCGCTGCAGGGAGATGCGGCCGATGGTGCCCTTGCGCAGCCGTACCGGCGCGGTGGTGCGCTCGCCGTTCGGGCCCACGAGGAGCTGTCCGACGAACGAGGTGATGTTGGGGTTGTGGCCCACGACCAGTACGTTCTCATAGGCGGAGCACTCGCGCAGCAGCCGCTGGAACTGGTCGAAGGTTGCAGACGGATCGAGCGCCGTCGAGCGCAGGACCTTGGCCTCGTAGCCGGTCTCTGTGCCTACGAGCTGTGCGGTCTGCAGGCTGCGCTTGAGGGGGCTGGAGATCACCATGTCGAAGCTGACCTTGAGCGAGTTCAGCACGTAGGCCAGCTGCAGGGAGTGGCGTTTGCCTTCCTTATCCAGCGGACGCCGGGTGTCGAGCAAAGGATTCAGGCGGCGCACACCGGCGCTCGCATGTCGAAGCATGTACAGATTCATCGTGTCTTGTTCTCTGCAGTCGCCGAGGTGTTGGGCTCAGCGGCTGGGGGTTGATCCGGTTGGAAGATGCCGGGATCGGGCTCCGGCAGCGAGGGCGCTGCTGGCTCGGGATCGGGCAGGGCATCTGTGGGCAGATGCGGCGCGGGACGTCCGGTCTCGAAATCGTCGCTCATGCTCTCCTCGACCGCAATTTGCTGGCTGGGCCGCAGGGATGAGGCCGATTCGCTGCGGCTCCTGACTCTCCATTCTACCGCTGCATGGCGTTAAACGTGACCGCGATCACAGCCGCACCCAAAGCTCGGTGTAGAGCAGCCCGCCGAGACGCTCCTGTCGTTCGATGCGTGCGAAGCCTGCAGCGGCGAGTGCTTGTTGCGGGTCAGGGAGATGCGTGACGCGCAGTCCAGTGAGCATGCGGAAGGCGAGGTACAGCGTACGGACGTAGAGCGCCCCGAAGAAGCCCAGCACGGGAGATTGCGGCACCTCGAAGTCCGACACCACCCAGAGGCAGCCGGGCTGTACCTGTGCGGCGAGCCGTTGCGTGAGTTCATCGACCTGCTGCTGGGTGAGGCAGTCGAGCAGAAAGTGGGTGGCGATAAGGTCCGTTTGTGGAGGCGCGTCAGCCTCGAGCGCGGAGGTGCGGAGCGTGTGGAGCCTCGCGCCGGCGGCCGGGCTGGTGCGCAGGCAACGAGCGCGAAGCAGGTCGAGCATCTTCGCGCTGATGTCGATGGCAGTTGCGTGCAGCGCAGGGTTCTGCGTCATCAGCCGGGCGAGAAAGCGGCCGTCGCCATCGCCGAGGACCAGGGCATTCGTGCGGTCCTGCAAGCGGGGCAGAAGGTGGAAGCGGACCTGCTCGAGCAGGCGGCCGAGGGCAAGGTACTCCGACCAGCGATAGAGGTGCGCGATACGGTCGAAGTTCGGCTGGGAGTCCATAAGGAACGTTCTATCGCGCCAGTACGCGCAGCAGGGGAGCGGCGAACGGCAGCGTCACCAGTGGCGTGAGGAGGGCGAAGTCCGCCAGGGCGCGCAGCGTGGTGGGAGCGAAGCGATGCCGTACGCGGTGCAGGAGGAGCAGCAACGAGAGGCTTAATCCGCAGGTGAGCGGAGCGAGGAGGCTCGAACGCTCGAGGGCACCTGCGGAGCGTGAGGCGAGGTTCCGGGAGACGATGTCCAGTGAGATGGCCAATGCGACGCACAGCACGACCGCGGCGGAGGCCAGCGGCTGAAGGTGCCGGACTGCAATGGCTGCTCCGGAGAACATGCGGGGGCGCTTGCCTCCAGAGCTTGCCCGGACGGGGTGATGCTGAGGGGGCGTGCAGGATTCCCAGGAGAGCAGGAAGAGGCAGTTTGCTGCGCTCATGACGGCACAGGAGAGCATGGAGACCGCGATGACGCCTGGGTTGGCTCCGGCGAATGCGGCTGGGAGCCCGACAGCTAGCGCGAAGAAGGGCCCGACGGCGAACTCCTTGGGCAAGCGCGCCGGGCTGCGGCTGGTGTGGATGACGCCGAGCCAGACAGCGAGAGTGAAGCCCAAGGCGAAGTATGCGTGCAGCAGGGGGTGGGGCATCAGCGCCAGTGCGATTGCGAGGGTGGGGATCGCGACGGCGATGGCCGTGAGGAAGCCTCGGCGATGGCGCGCGTGGAAGAGGTGCCTGGCTTCGAGTGCCGCGTCGACACCGCGGAACGCGGCACGAGCGTCGAGGAGGCGGTCTCCAGCGTAGAGAATCCATACGGCCAGAAACATGGCGGACAGGGTCGCGGCGGTGGTGGGAACGCCAGCGATATGTGCGAGGAACCAGACCCACAGCGTCGCGACGCAGGGAGCGTCGAGTGAGAGCAGGTGCCAGCGTTCCAGAACCGACACGCGCAGTGGGGCCGATTGCGTGGATACGCGAAGCTGGCTGGCCGGAGGATAGAGGGCGCGTGTGTTCAAAGGCCTGCTTCTATTTCAACCTGTCGCGCGACGGTTGTCATGCTTTCGCGCATATGCTGCCGGCCGTCACGCCTCTCCGTGGGTGCGGAACTTGGGCAGTTCGCCAGCGACGCCGTCGATCACGGTCGCGCGGTCCTCTTCAAGCTCCGGTTCGAGCGCGGTGAAATCGTCGTCAGGGATGAGAGTCGTATGGGGCACAGGCTGTGTCGCGCGGCACCACAGGCCGGGATCGATCTCGGGGAAGATGCTGTCGCGTTCTTCGATGCCAGCTAGCCGTGTGAGCTGCGCTTCCGTGAGATCGACGCCCTCCGCGAGGACGCGGAGCATCGACCGCAGCTCTTCAAACTCACCGAAGTGGCCCCGGAAGCGTTGCTCGGCGTAGTCCCGGGCCGCGCCGGTGGTGATGAGGAACTGCCAGTCCGAGGATTCGAGCAGGAGCAGCTCACGGCAGAGCTGCTGCAGGACGCGGTGGTGCATCTCGCGTTGAGGACCAGCGACACGGCCGGGACCGGCTTCGCAGATCTCACGGACTGCTACCTCAGCGGCATAGAGCTCACGATAGGTCCACTCGGTTTCGGTGTTGAGCCATACCTGGTGATTGCCGCCGGCGCCCCAGCTTCCCTCGTGCATCTGGATGGTCGCTGCCGGCTTGTCGCGATCGAGGTAGCTGGAGCCGGAGACCAGCTCCAGGCCGGTGGGCTCGGTGTGGAGGATGCGTGCGACCTCTTCCAGCCACTGTGGGCCTTCGAACCACCAGTGGCCGAAGAGCTCTGCGTCGAACGGCGCAGAGAGCACCGGTGGCACGCCGTCGTTGAAGGCTGGCTCCAGCGTCTTCCAGACGAGATCTACGAAGTGCGAGGCGTGGCTGTGGATGCGTTCCTTCGCCGCTTCGGGGTCATAGGGCTGCTTGTCCGCAATGTCGACGCCCGCGCCGGTGACGCGCCAGTAGCGGTGCCCGCCGGGCCAACGCTTCTTGTGAAAGTCGAGGTACATCGCATCGCCGGGATAGCCGTTGTCGCTGGACCATACCTGGAGGCCGGTGCGCGGGTCGCGGGGAAAGACGGCGACTGGGCTGTGTCCTTGCCCGGCGCTTCCGACGTAGTACGGCTGGTAGAGCCTGCGGTGCGGCGCCTGGGCGAGGCGCCGGGAGTTGCCGACTGCCGAAGGCCGGCTGGACCTTGCTGCAGCGGCAGCGCCCTCGCCACGGACCGCGTCGACGCGGGCGGAGGGTTCTTCGACGATGTGTGAATCCACGAGGAAGAACTCGAGGCCGCTCTCGCCGAGGATCTCCTCGATGCCGAGTCGCGAGAACGCGGGGCCGAATGGCTGGCCATCTGCACGCGCGACAGGGAAGGCCCACTCGCCTGCGGGGCGATAGCCACACTCGGGAATCCACATGCCGCGCGGTGTCAGGCCAAGATGGCGCTCATGGGCTTGGATGGCGAGCCGGACCTGGGCACGGAGGCTCTCCTCCGTTCCGAGCAAGGGAAGGTAGCCGTGCGTCGCCGCGCAGGTGAGGATCTCCAGCGAGCCGCGCTCATGGAAGCGCCGGAAGCCTTCGTGGATTCGCCCGCCGAGCTCTTGAAACTGTTCGAGGCCCGCGGCGAAGAAGCGCTGCCAGTAACGCGCGGTGACGGCGTAGGCGTGCTCGTGGTTCGAGAGGAAGAAGGACTCATCCTCGCGAGCGGCGCTGATCTTGCGCTCGAGGTAGCGAGGGAACTCGGCCTGAAAAAACGGGTGCGCCAGCTGTTCCAGCAGGATGGGCGAGAGGTTGAGATTGCACTTGAGCGCGATGCCGTCGCGGTCGAGGTTCTCGAGCATCCGCAGCAGGGGCAGATACGTCTCTGCAGCTGCTTCGTGCAGCCACTCCATGCCGTGGGGCCAGGTGCCATGGTTCACCACCCACGGGAGATGAGCGTGCAGGGTGAAGCTCAGGTAGCCGCGGCTGCCGGTTTCCGATTCGATCTCAGGGTCGTGCAGGTGCAAGGCAGCAGGTTCCTTCCGAGGTTGTAAGGAGCTTCCATGCAGCAGCCTGAATGGCGCAATCATGCAGGGCTGGAGTGTCAGCTTCGAGCAGTCCCTGTTGTGCGTCGTTGAAAGCCTGCCGCGTTACCTGTCGCTTGGATGCGTCTTGCGCCGATTACGTCGCGTGCGATTGCACGAAGCGTTGGGCATCTTCCGGGCCCCACGATGGCCGATGCCCGGGCGATGCTACTGAGAAAGGAGACAGCGAGTTGCGCAGGCTGAGATTCTTATCAGGCTGCGGATCTCTCACTGGCCCGTGACAAAGCAACGCGGAGATACCCATACGCCGATATCGACACGCCAATGTCTTAAGAGACGCACAGGCCGGGTCCTGTGTCACGTAAAGTCGTGCGCTGATCGCTCAGTCTTTCGAGAAATCTTCGCAGAAAGGGAAAAACTCCACATCCGAAACTTGTTCAGCCCCGGATGTGGAGTGGTGACGGCAATACGTTAGCGTGGCTGAAGGGTTGGCTCCGACGGGGCAGCGTCGGGGTTCTGGTCGGGATAGGGGACTTCGGTTGTCTGGACGGCGATCGGGTCGATGGTGTGGAAGTGCAGCACCGTCTCGGACGGGATACTGACCTGCTGACCACGTGTTACGCCCTGGACCACAGCGCCGCCACCGCCGCCTGCGGCGGCTCCGATGGCAGCACCCTTGCCTCCGCCGAAGATGCCGCCGAGGATGGCTCCAACGGCGGCGCCCCCGCCGATCTTCTCGGCCGTGTTCTTTCCGCGGCCCTTGCCCTCGACGCTGTAGGCATCGGTGACGACGTGGACCCGCTCGCCGCGAATGCGGATGGAGTCAAGCGTGAGGGACAGCAGGGAGTTGCCTTTGTAGTGGCCTGCGTCCTTCGCGTCGGTGACGGTGCCGGTGACGGCGGACCCTGCAGGAATCGCGAGCATGCCATCGGCGTCGACCTCATGCGTCACGACGCCGTGGAAGGTCGTGCCGGGCTGGGTGGTCTCGCTGCTGAGGGACTCGGTGATGCGGATGGGGATCACGCGGCCTGCGGCGACGTGAACCGTCTTCACGAGGGGCTGCTGCGGCGCCGAGGCGACCAGGGCCGGAGGCAGCGGCTGCGGAAGCGGCTGATGGTTCGCAATGGCGGCGCGCTCGGCCGGGGTGGTGGGGCGCGGCATCGGCGGAGGCGCCGGCGATGCGCTGGAGCTGGAAGCGGCGGGGGCGGCCTCGGTGATGGTGGGAGCCACGGCCACGCCGGCGACGGTCATGCTGTCCACGACCTCCTTCACGCCTGCCACGCGCGCTGCATCCTGCGCCGCGACCTGCTTGGCGGTGTCATCGCTGACGTTGCCCGTGAGGGTCACGATGCCACCCTGCACGGCTACCTGCACAGGCTGCTTGCCGATGACCGCGTCTGCGCTGAGCGCGGACTGCACGTTCGTGGTCAGCGTCGCGTCGTCGATGGGCTTTTTCGTGCAGCCGGTGACGAGCATCGCCAACGCAGCGGGAAGCGCCACGGCGGTGAGGGTTCGACGTACGCTTGCGGTGCGGTGCATCGGCAGGAACGAGTGAGGAAGGGCAGTCTTCAATGTCATAGGCAACGATCTCCAGCGGAAGTCCGGATGGTACCGCGCGGCTGCGCGGCCTGATTCTCCGATGAGGAATAGGATGCTCCAACGATGAGAAAGCCGCTACCTCCGGAATGATGATTTTGTGCCTCGAATCTCAGCCCGTGACTCACCTGGGCCGATCCGGGAGCCAGTGGGCCAAACCGAATAGCTACGGGTACGGCGTCCATTGCGGGTTCCGGGCATCCAAAGACGTGTCTTTGGGCATCCAGAGAATGGCGGGTGAGATGCGGTGCTTTCTACGACCGGTCGCGCTGTCACCGCCGGGTGTCTCCGCGGTGACGTATGCTGGTGGTCAACCTTCGGGGGACCGGGCCAGCGGGATGTGCATCTCATAGGCAGCACAGGGCGTCGGCCACACGTGGCCGAACGCGGACAAAGGTTTCGCAGCAAAATTTTGTAGCAGATGGAGGACTCGAATGGCTGACAACGATAACGGAGTGGGCAACTTCGGCTGGTTCCTGGCGGGTCTGGGGATTGGCGCCCTGGTGGGTGTACTGTATGCGCCCAAGTCCGGCAAAGAGACGCGCGATGACCTCGTAGCCGGCGCGCTCGAAGCGAAGGATCGCGCCAACCAGGCGTATGCCCAGGGCCGCGAACAGGTAGGGCAGTATGTTGCCCAGGGTCGCGAACAGGTGACCCAGTACGTAGCGCAGGGCAAGCAGAAGGCCAGCGAGTACGTGGAGAAGGGCACCGAGTTTTACGACAAGGGCAAGACTCAGCTGTCGCAGTATGTCGAGAAGGGCAAGGGCGTGATCCAGAACCAGGCCGATGCCGTGAACGAAGCGGTGCAGGCGGGCAAGGAAGCGTACGTCGCCAAGACCAGCGAGATCGCAGAGAGCTAAGATCCGGCTCTGGTGGGATTCAGGACTGCGAGGGCCGGGCGGCAAGTCCGGCCCTTCGTCATGAGCGCCTGGCGTGGCCCATCTGCTGTCCGCAGATGGGCGACAATAGGAAGAACGTACCGGGTGGCGTGGTCGCACCCAAAGCATTGCAGGATCAGCTGAGAAGGAGCTATTGGAGATGCTGGAAGTGAACAGTGTGGCGATGGTGATGCTGCAGGTGGAATCCCACCGCGACGTGCACTGGGCGAGCGTCTTTGTGGGGCTGATTGCGCTGGCTCTGTGGTTTCAAGCCGCAGGCGTGGTCGCGGTGGCGTTTTATGCGTACCGCTTCCTGCAGCGGCTGGACAAACTCGGCAACTCCTTAGAGCAGAGGACCGTCCCGATCCTCGAGAAGACGAATCTGATGCTGGAGGACCTCGCTCCGAAGGTTCGCACGATCAGCGAGAACGTGGAGCAGCTGAGCTACACGGCTCGCGAAAAGGTGGATGAGCTGGGCGTGACGTTGACGCAGGTCAATCGCACAGTGGAAGAGATCAACGCGCGTACCCGGGTGCAGGTCGCCCGTGCCGATGCCATCGTTACCGACGCCATGGAAGCGACCGAGGACATCTCCGCCACGGTGCAGCAGGGGATTCGGATGCCGCTGCGTCAGGTGGTCGGTCTGGTGGCGGGAGTGAAGGCCGGAATCGAGACGCTGATCTCCCGGTTCCCCTTCGGATCGCGAGACTAGGCCGGAAGTTTCAAGAGAAGGATTGATCGAGTTTCGAGTTTCGGGTTTCGGGCTGGGAGCTGCGAGTTGTTGCAGGTCGCTCCGGAGCTCGAAGCCCGATTATCTTTGTCGATGAGACTTAGAAGATCCAGCCGCCGCCCACGACATCGTCTCCGTCATAGAAGACGGCAGACTGGCCGGGCGTGATGGCTCGCTGCGGTTCGTCAAAGGTCGCTTCGATCTCATCCTCACCGATGACACGCAGCGTGGCCCAGGCGGGCTCGTGGCGATGGCGGATCTTGATGGTCACGCGAATCGGCTCGGCGGGCGCGGCGATTGCGATCCAATTCAGCCGGTTCGCTCGCAGGGTGCAGGACATCAGCGCTTCGCCTGCGCCGATCTCGACCTTGTGCGAGTCGGGATGAATCTTGAGCACGTAAAGCGGGTCCGCGCTGGCGATGCCAATGCCCTTGCGCTGGCCCACGGTGAAGCTGTGGATGCCGGCGTGGGCGCCCATGACCTCGCCGTTTTCGGCTACAAGCTCGCCGGAGCTGTCTGGCATGGTGCGGCCCTGTTCTTCGAGATAAGCCTGGAGGAAGGTTGAGTAGCTTCCGCCGGGGATGAAGCAGATCTCCTGGGAGTCGGGCTTCTGCGCGAGCTCGAGGCCCTGCTCGGCGGCGAGGGCGCGGACGGCGGGCTTCTGCATCTCGCCCAGCGGAAAGAGTGTGCGCGAGAGCTGGGCCTGCGTCAGTCCGAAGAGGAAGTAGGTCTGGTCCTTGGTCTTGTCGGCGGGGCGGGAGAGGATCCAGCGGCCACGCTCGGCGTCATAGCGATTGCGGGCGTAGTGCCCGGTGGCGATGCGCTCGGCTCCGATCTGGCGGGCGGTCAGCAGAAGCTGGTCGAACTTGAGGTGGTTGTTGCACAACGTGCAGGGGATTGGCGTGCGCCCGGCGAGGTACTCGTCGACGAAGGGGCGGACGACCTCGTCCTCGAACCGCTGCTGCGCGTTGACGAGGTAATAGGGGATGCCGAGCTGCTCGGCGACACGGCGTGCGTCATAGACATCGTCGATGGAGCAGCAGCGGCCCTGTGATGTTTCGGGAAGTCCGTGACGGCCGGCAAGGCGGCGCTGGTTCCAGAGCTGCAAGGTCAGCCCGATGACGGGCGCTCCGGTGGCCTGCAGCATTCCTGCGACGGTGGAGGAGTCCACGCCGCCCGACATGGCGATCGCGACCGGAGCGTCGAGTGAGGCGTCGGGCGCAAGCAGGTCCGTCGAGACGCAGTCCGGCGCCGCCGCGATGTCGGCGATGTCTGGTATCGAGATGGAGCAATCGAGCGGCATCGTCCCAGCCTCTATGATAGTCCGCTTGGCAGGACAAGAGGGACTTCGGCATCTGCCTGTCCCTGACAGTCGGGATCGGTCTGACAGGATCGGTCAGAGGTGTGTACACTCAAATCGGTTTCTTCCCGCCCCTGCGCACCATGGACAATGCTTCGCCCCACAAGATGACCGGACGATGGGCCCTTGTTTTTCTAGGGGTTGCGTGTGCTGTCGGGGTCGCGTCGATTTACTACAACCAGCCGCTGCTGCTGGTGATGGGCGCGAGCTTCGGTTCCGCGCCGCGGGAGATGGGCTTTGTCGCCGTCGCCACGCAGGTGGGTTACGCCGTCGGGCTGCTGTTCTTCGTGCCGCTCGGGGATGTGGCCGAGCGCCGCGCGCTGATGGCCCGGATGTATGCCGGTGTTTCTCTGGCTTTGGTGTTGGCGGCGTTCGCGCAAAACCTGATCTGGATGATCGTGGCCAGTGCCCTGATTGGCGTGCTGGCGTCGGTGACTCATGTGGCTTTGCCGATGGCCCCCGACCTGGTGCCACCGGAGCGTCGCGGCCATGCCATTGGCTCCGTGATGACTGGCTTGCTGCTGGGAGTGCTTCTCGCGCGCACCTTCGCGGGCTGGCTGGCGAGGTTGTCCAACTGGCGGGCGGTCTTCCTGGTCGCTGCGTTGTTGAATATGGCCTTTGTGCCGATCGTGCTGAAGTACATGCCTCGGGTGGTGCCACGTGAGCCGCTCACCTACAGCCACGCGATGCGTTCGTTGTGGACACTGGTGAGGACCAAGCCGCTGCTTCGGGAAGCCAGCATGCTCGGCGCTTTGACCTTCGGTTCCTTCAGCTGTTTCTGGACGACCCTCGCATTCATGCTGGAGGAGCACCACCACCTGGGACCTGCCGTGGCGGGGACCTTTGGGCTGGTCGGAGCTGCGGGTGCGTTCGTCGCTCCTATCGCGGGTAAGCTGGCCGACAAGCGTGGAACGCGCGTGGTGGTTACCGTGGCGGGCATTGTTCTCACGGGAAGCTATCTGTGGCTGTGGCTGGTCGAGAAGCCCCACGTTTCGATGATGGTGCACATGGTCGCGCTCTTCATCGGTGTCATCGCACTCGATACGGGAGCGCAGATGATGCAGATTGCCAACCAGACCCGGATCTTCGGGCTGGGCTCGGAGTATCGCAGCCGCCTCAACACGATCTACATGACGATGTACTTTGCGGGTGGAGCGGTGGGCTCGGCGCTGGCTTCGCAGGCGTGGTCGCGGTGGGGCTGGGATGGTGTCTGCCTGCTCGCGCTGGGGCTGATCGGCATGGCCGGGTTTGTGCACCTCACCGGCTACAGCCGCACTCATGCCGAAGCGCTGATGAAGGTTTCGCGTCATGAGCAGGAGCCGGCGTGACGGCCGCACACAGCGATGGCTGAGAGCTCAACAGCTTTCGTGCGCGGCGTCCAGTCCCAAAGAGAAACACACGCGATGGCACGAAAATCTGATTTGCTTCTACTGAAAACATTCGCCTTAGCGCCGATAGAAGTGTTGGCGATTGAGACACCAACTTAGAGTCTTGTGGCGCAGTGTTCTGCAGGCCGTTCTTTGACCTTCCGACCTGTGCGGGCTTTTTGAACTGCTCTGTCAGATCTGCCGGGCCGGTGTTGCACCTACCATCCCTGCGCAACAAAGCTTCGTAACACCGGCCCTGCATCAACTCCCTCCCGCGGTGTGACCTGAACCGGGCGCAACGAAGACGATGGCTTACAAGACTTCTCATAGGTGGTGCAGAGCTGCAGCTCTGCACCACCTATTCCTGTCTGCAGGGTTGCAGATCGGTCGCTTAGTACGCGAACCTGATGCGAACCGTTAGACCCGTGGTGTTGGAACGGTTGGCCAGGGTGATTGAGCCGCCATGGAGCTCTGCGACGCGGCGCGAGATGGAGAGCCCGAGGCCTCCTCCGGCATGCTCATGCTCGCGGACCTGCGAGACGCGGTAGAAGGGATCGCAAAGGAAGGGCAGCACTTCTTCGGGCACGCCCGGGCCCTGGTCGGTTACGACGATCTCACATCCAGAACCTCCCACGAGTCGGCCCACCGCGATCTCTACTGTAGTGTGGGGAGCGGTGTGGCGGAGTGCATTGCGAACGACGTTCTCGATGGCGGAGCGAAGCAGCCCGGCATCACCGCGCACGAGGCATCGCTGTGGCGCTCGCACGGTGACGAGCTTGGGCTCGCGATTGGCCTCGCGCTGGGCTTCGAAGGTGGCATCCCGCGCGATGCTTTCGACCATTGCGGCGAGGTCAACTTCAGCAAGATGCGCACGCGGAGGCTGCAGGTCAAGCCTTGTCAGCAGCAGGATGTGGCCGATCATCTCGTTCATGCGTTCGACGTCGGCCTCCATCTGCGGAAGCACATCGGTAGCGCCGCGGCGCAGCAGTTCGAGAGAGACGGACATGCGCGTGAGCGGCGAGCGGAGCTCGTGGGAGATGTCTGCCAGCAGCTCCTGGCGCTTTTCGATGAGCAACTCCATGCGCTCGGCCATCTGGTCGAAGGCACGTGCGGTGTCGGCGAGCTCGTCGTTCCTCGGGGCCACAGCCGGCATCACGCGAGTGCGGAGGTCGCCGCCAGCAAGGCGCAAAGCGCCTGCCTGGATGGCACGCACGGGCTCGACGATGTGCCGCGTGAGGATGACACAGAACCCAGCAGCGATGAGCACTGCGAGCAGCGTTCGTGTGAGTACCGGAAAGGCCACGGTGCCATCGATGAAGCCCTGCATGGGGTGCGCCTGCATGACGAAGAGGAAGTGGTGACCGTTGTATTCCAAAGGGGTTGCCGCGCCCCAGATGCGGCCGAGGTGGAAGACCGGCCCGTGCTCCCACTCGCTTGCAGCGATGAGCCAACGCAGCGTTGGTGTCAGTGGACGGTTGAGGACGTCGTGATGCTGTTCGTCGAGCAGGTGCGCGTCGAGTGCGGAAGAGTCGCGCAGTGTGTCGAGGTAGCGCGCGAGCGCAGCATCGCCACCAGTCTCGTAGAAGTCCACCGCGCTGTGTGCATAGAGGCCCTGAGTGAGACGCATCCAACGGCGGCCGAGCGGCTGCGCGCCGGTGAAGACGGTGAGAAGGAATACGAGCAGCCCACCGACGATCAAGGTGAGCCAGAACCAGCCGAAGATCTTCGCGTAGAGCGAGCTCAACAGTCTCATGCGCTGTCCCCTGCGGTGTAGATGTAGCCCGAGCCGCGCAGGCTCTGGATACGTTCCTTATCCTGCCACGTGGCTCCAAGCTTCCTGCGCAGGTTGCTGATGTGGTTATCGACGCTTCGGTCGAAGGCCCCAATGGTGCGGCCCAGGCAAGCTTCGGCGATCTCGTCGCGCGTGACCACGCGACCGAAGGACTTGACCAGGAGAAGAAGGATTTCGAACTCGGTTCCGGTCAGTGTGATGTCTTCGCCATCGCGACGGACGAGGCGCGGCCCGGGATCGATCTCAAGGTCCCCAAGCTTAACCAGCTGCGGCGACGCCGGCGTTGCCATGCGTCGCTTGAGGACGGAGCGCATGCGCGCCAGCAGCTCACGCACGTGGAAGGGCTTAGGAAGGTAGTCGTCGGCGCCTGCTTCGAGGCCGTGGATGCGGTCCTTTTCGTCGCCACGCGCGGTGAGCATGATGACGGGGACCTCGGAGGTGGTGCGGAGCTTCTTCAGGAGCACGCGGCCATCGCCGCCGGGCAGCATGACGTCGAGGACAAGTAGGTCATAGGGCTCGGTGATGGCGCGCTCGAGGCCATCTGGCGCCGTATGCGCGAGCGCGACCTCGTAGCCTTCGAGACGCAGCAGTCGCTCGAGCGATGAGCACAAGGCGCGGTCGTCGTCGATGATGAGTACACGCGGTAACGCCGTGACGTTTCTTTGTGGTTCCACTGGCTGCGACGTCGGGCTCATCCCTTCAGTCTCCCATCACGGGAGCGGGCGCGCGCTCCCGATTTGTAAGGAACTGCATGCCTCGAGGGTCGCACACGGGGCGGTTCGCACGCTGACACTTCCATACATCGCGGGCTGCACAACTCGTGTTCTTCTCACCATGGACAGAGTGCCGGAGCTGAATCCGGCGTCACCATTCGGGAGGAAGGGAGAATCATGAATCGTACCGCTATCACCATCGCATGCGCCGGGGCCGTTGTGGCCACGGCCGTCTTCGCCGCTGGCGCCCAGGAGCCCGGGGCTCGCGCCCAGGAGTTCGTCCTGCGCCGCATGGAACATCGCCTCGGATTGACGGACGGGCAGAGGGAACAGATTCGCGGCATCGTCAAGACCGAACAGCCTGTCATCGTGGATCTTGCACGACGCGTGCATGCGCTGAACGAAGAGCTGCAGGGGCAGCCCGGCTTCGATGAAGCTCAGGTGCGTGCCTTTGCTAAGGCGCATGAGAGCACAGCCGAGGATGTGCTCGTCGAACGCGAGAAGATCCGCACCGAGGTGCTGCAGGTGCTGACACCGGAGCAGCGCGAGAAGCTCCAGGAGATGCGTGCTGAACGGGTTTCGCAGCTGGTGGACCGCCTCAGCGCACTGCAGAACCAGTTCTAGCGTGCGATGTCTACGAAGGAAGTTACAACCGCGAGAGTCTTACGAAACAAGAAAGGGATACGTATGAATCGGTTTACTCTTCTCTGTGCCACGGCGTGCTTTTTGGCCACCACAGCGTTTGCTCAGCAGACAGTCACCGGCGCCCGCGGGGGCACCGCGACCGGCACCGCGAGCCGCAACAGGAACACTGTCAGCGGCTCGGGTTCTGCCACCAGCGCGAACGGCGCGACGGTCAGCGGCAACGGCAGCGTGAGCCGGACCAGGACGGGCACCAGCGAGTCCGGCAGTGTGACCGGACCGAAGGGCGGCACGACAACGGCCAGCGGCACGACGACCAACAACGGCGGCGGCAGCCATTCGGGCCAGGGCTCTGTGACTGGCGCGAATGGCAACACGGTCTCCGGGCAGGGGACGGTGACGAGCACGTCGACGGGGACGAGCGGGTCAGGCAGTGTGACCGGCCCGAAGGGTGGCACGACCTCGGCGAGTGGCTCGAACACCAGAAACGGAAACGGCACCAGCACCGCGACGGGCACCGTGACCGGTGCTGGCGGAAGGACAAAGTCGGCGACCAAGACCTACACGCCGCATTAGATGCAAGAAGTGAGGCCGACGCGAAGGCGCCGGCCTCGTTGTTGTTCCTTCGGCCGAGCTAGCGTGCGCCCACGAATCCGCGCAGGGATCGTGCGAGGTCGTGCATCTCGCTGGCCTGGCTGCTGAGCTCCTGGCTGGCTGCCGCGCTTTGTTCTGCTGCTGCTGCCGTGCGCAGTGTGATCTGCTCCATCACGGAGAGTTCGCTGTGGATGGAGTGCAGGTTGCTGCTCTGGAGCGTTGCGCCGGTGCTGACGCGGGCCATGAGGCCGCGCAGCTGCTCGGAGCAGCGTTGCACCGAGCCGATGGACTTAGTCACGGCATCGACGCGCTCGCGGCCCTCCCTGGTGGTCCTGGAGGCGCCGTCGATCTGCACCGCCATCTCTGAGGAGGCCTTGGTGCAGAGCTGTGCGAGCCGGCCGACCTCGTCGGCGACGACCGCGAAGCCTGCGCCCGCATCGCCTGCGCGTGACGCTTCAACGGCAGCGTTGAGCGCGAGGAGATTGGTCTGGAAGGCAATTTTCTCGATGGCCGCGAGGATGGAGGTGATCGTCCCGGTGGAGGTCTCGATGCGAGCCATTGACGCGGTCAGATCGCCGACGCGATCGACGCTGCGTTTCACTTCGGTCAAGGTCTCATCGAGCAGCTGCATCGCGGTGGACGTGTCCTCGGAGGTGCGACGCGCGACGGTATCAGCCTCTGACGAGCTGCCGGAGGTGGACTGTACCTTCTCGGCCTGCTGCGAAGCTTCTCCCGAGAGGGTCTGCGAGGTTTGCGCAATCTGAATGGACGCGCTGGCAACCTGTGAGGCTCCGGTCTCCATGTCGCCGGAGATGCTGAGCAGGCGGCGGGCGCCGCGGCGCAGGGTCAGCCACACCCAGATCATTGCGACGAGTCCGACCACGATTGTCACCGTGGCAGCTTCGGTCATCAGCCTGGTGTTGCGGTCGGCGCTGGCCGCGGCTGCCTCGAGGTTGGCATTCGCTATGGAAGAGAGCTGGTTGGCGGGAGCCATGGCCTGGTCGAAGGGCGAGACCTTGTTCGCGGCTGAGATCGCGGCGGCTCCGGTGGCGTCGTCCGCCTCGCAGAGTGGAATCAGCCTCTCCACGTAGTCGTTGGCTGCGGCGAGCGCCGCCTTCGCGGTGGCCAGTGCATCCACCTCCTCGGCGGTGCCGCCCAGCGCGGCATAGGCTTCCTGCGCGGCGACCACGTTGGCGTGGTGCGCGCGGAAGCTGTCCCGCACCTGGATGACCTTGGCCGGCAGATGGTTGCGGCTATTGAGCTCGAGGCCGCGCTGGTCGGCGCGCATGCCGAGGATCTCACCCACCATTCGCGCGGCGAGGTAACGCTTCTCCGCATGGACCGCAATCAGCGAGTGGGAGGTGACGGTGCTGGCCAGGAACAGTCCCGTCATGATCAGGATCGACACCAGCATGAGCGAACCGCAGCGGTAAAGGCTGCCGATGAGAGTATTGGAGCGCGCGACCATAGGGCGTTCTATCGGCGCACCAGCCGTGTCGCGACAGGGTGCAATCTACGGAATCTCCGAAGACAGGTAATGCCCTGGGCGTGGCATTCCGCACATGGGACGGGCGCTCGTACGCTGACATGCTTCCTCGTGCGGATTCGATGCGCTTTCTAACGGCTAAGTGCCGCGGAACACAAGGGCGGATGGGCGTCCGACATGCTCGGCGGGGGAGTCGCGCGGCCCCAGGCGCTGGGCGCCGGGCCCATCGTGAAGATCAACGTTCCTCCGTCTGCGATCTCCTCGTGACGCAGCCAGTTGTTTTCGACGGTTTTGCCGTTCAGCGTGACGGATTGCAAGTAGCGGTTGATGTGCTCGGGGTCGAGGTTGCGGGCCACGATGTGCAGGGTCTTGCCTGCGCCCACAGCGATGGTCACATCGGGATAACTCGGTGTGCCGATGAGATATACCGGCTGGCCGGAGTTGGGATAGAAACCGATGGAGTTGAAGAGAAACCAGCTCGACATCGCGCCGGAATCATCGTTGCCAGGGATGCCGCCGCGGCCGGCGGTGAACCACTTCTCCAGCTCCTGCGTGATGACGTCCGCAGTCTTGTCCGGACGATTGGCCCAGTTGTAGAGGACGGGCATGAGGAAGCCTGGCTCGTTGCTTACGTCGAAGTGCTGCTTGAGGAAGATGTAGTCGAGGCGTTGGGCGAAGGTCTGGTCGCCGCCAGCGAGCTCGATGACCTTGCGCTGGTCCTGCGGCGCATAGAACGAGTAGGTCCACAGGTCGCCTTCGTAGAAGAAGTCCGGCCAGGTGCCTCGCACGACGAAGTACGGCGCCGCCCAGGATCCATCGGGATTGCGTGGACGAAGGAAGCCCTTGAAGCCCTCGCGCTCCAGGTCCTTGTCCCACAGGTTCTGCCAGTTGTTGGAGCGCTTCGCAAAGAGCTTCGCCTCGGCGTCGTGGTGCAGGCCGCAGGCCATCTCGGCGATGGCGAAGTCGTCGTAGGCGTACTCGACCGTGCGTGAACCGCTGCGCTCATCGGCGAGTGTGACGAAGCCCTTGCTGTTGTAGTCGAGGATGCCGCCGCGTCCTTCCTTCTGCTGATCTTTGGGTGGCACAGAGGCATCGTGCAGCATGGCCTGAAAGGCGGTCTCGTAGTCGATGCCTGCGAGGTTCTTGACGTAAGCGTCAGCCACCATGACGTTGGCGTTGGAACCGCCCTGGGTGCGGCCGTTGTCGTTGCCGCTGCGGGCATCGGGCATGTATCCGGTGTGTTTGTAGATATCGATGAGCGAGCGGATGAGGTCGCGCTCGCGGTCGGGAGCGATCAGCGTGAGCAGCGGCGCGGAGCTGCGGTAGGTGTCCCAGATGGCGTAGTAGTCGTCGTAGTAGGGGTGCTCGGCGTAGTCGGTGGGCCAGTAGGGGTTCTCGCCGGTGCGGTCGGCCGGCATCAGCATCGTGTGATACAGCGCGGTGTAGACCTTGGTCCGCTGCTCGGCCGTTTCACCGCGCAGCTGGATAACCGCCAACGCCTTGTCCCATGCGGCAGTGGCCTTCGCGTGCAATGCGTCGAAGTCCCACGCCGGGGCCTCTTCGGCGATGTTGGCGCTGGCCTGGTCGGTGCTGATGAAGGAGATGCCTACCTTGGCGCGGACGACCTGCTTGGCGTGGGCAGCGAACTCAAAGCTCACCCCGAGCTTCCCGTCGTCGCCGGTCTGGGCCGTGGCGGCGTCGCTCAACGTGGCATTGCTCTTGCTGCTTCCCGTCCAGGTACGGACAGAGCTTGCTGGCGTATCGAGCACCATGTCGAAGTACACGCGATACTCTCCACCGCGATTCCAGCCGCCGGTGTAGCGCCCGAAGCCCTTGATCTCGCGCGGCGAGACGACGGTTACCTCACCACCGAGGAAGCGCTGCGCCTCCCAGCCGGTGCCCTTGCTCAGGCAGTGTGCGATGTCCACGGTGAGATGTGCTGGCGCATCTGCAAGAAAGGTGTAGCGGTGCATCGCCACGCGCCGCGTGGTGGTCAACTCCGCGCGCACGTTGTAGCGGGTCAGCGTCGCAGCGTAGTAGCCGGGATGATCGACCTCATCCATTCTCGGAGTTGCCATCCTGTCGAGCGTGAGGTCGCCTGTCGCAGGCATCACGAGGATGTTGCCGTACTTGCCTGAAGCTCCAGAGAGATGCAGGTGTGAGAAGCCGACGATCGCGCCGCCGCTGACGTAGCCGAAGCCCGATGGGCGACCGTCGAAGGTCTGCATATCCGGTCCGGGCTTGACCATGCCGAAGGGCAGCGCCGCGCCGACGAAGGTGTTGCCGCCCCAGTCCACGCCGAGGAAGGGATAGACGTCCTTCGCATGACCCGCGGGGGGCTCGACGGCAAGGCAGGCACTGCCGAAGAAGGAGGCAAGCAAGACGAGGCAGGCGGTGCGGCAGACGTTCACGTAGAGGCTCCAGAGATCGCGCAAAGGATCATAGGGATTTCCTCGCAGAACAATCCAGTGGGGCTGCGAGATTCTCCTGGGTCATCATGCGCGCGTCGCGTGAACCGTCTGCAAACCGCGAGGGCGAGCCGGGCTGCGTCGCGATTCTCTAACTCAGGCTTCAGGAGGTATAGGGGCCAAAGCTGGCGGTCACCATGTCCGTCTCATCCGTGTTGGAGAGTATGTGCACAGAGAAAGTCTCCCCACCGGGCTCGACGCGTGTGACGATGTGTCCGGCCCGTGACTTGAGGTCATCGGTCTTCTTGTTGGCTATGCGATTTTCCTGCTTGATGCCGGTCGCGAAGACATCGCGCGGTCCGGGATAGATGGCCCTGGAATACAGCGTGTTCAGGACATTGACGGTCGGGTGGGCGGAGTCCCATGTAGGGATCACAAAGACCTTCGGCTGCAGCGCGCGAACGTATCGGTCGCCGTTGGCGTTGAAGTAGCCGTGGTGATTGGAGACGGCAACGCTGACCGGGCCGCAGACTTCGGCTGCGGGCGATTCGCTATCGCGCCAGGGATCGCGGCCGTAGTTGGTATCGCTGGTGAGGTCTCCGCCGGTGTAGTAGCCGAACTTGCCATAGCGTAGGCGGATGCCGCAGGAGCAGGGATTTTCGGCGGGATAGTCGGCGGCCTTGAGTGTGGAGAGCTCGGGAAAGAGCCGCCTTGTCTGCTCGCCTTTGCCCGTCCAGACCTCTCCATTGGCGATGAGGTTGCGAATCTCAAAGCTGGGATACGCAGCGGCGTTGCGCTGCAGCGTGAACTGGTCTTTGACGCCGGGACGAAAGCGCTCCACCGTCTTGCCGGCGCTGCTTTGTGTCTTGAGGAACGCGCGATAGTTCTTCTGGAAGTCCGCATCGGCGGGTGAGGGATAGGTGTAGTCGGGCCATGCGCGATCGACGAAGCGTTGGATCGGAACGATGGCGGCCACGTCGGATACGCCGGTGAGGCGGTAGGCGCCATCGGGCGAGGTGGGGCACTCCGGCGCGAGATAGCCTAAGTGATCGCCATGCAGATGCGTGAGCAGGAAGGTGTCGATGGATGCGAGGCCGGCGGCCTGGAGCCGCCGCTTCGCGTAGCGGCCGATCCATTCACCGGGGCGATGCTGGGCCGAAGGGAGCGGATCACTGAGGTATGGCGTGGAGCCGTAGATCGCGCCGGCATCGATCATCAGGGTGGTGCCATCGGGCAGGATGAGCAGCGCGCTGTTGCCGCGATTGGTGGCGATCTGGTGGATCTCGAGCACACCCGGAGCCCACGCGGGCAGGGACTTGGGCTCAGGCGCCTCGCCGCGGAGGATGCTTGCGGGCAGGCTCTCCGCGGCTGCGAGCGCAAGCGAGCTGAGGAGAAAACGTCGGCGCGGGAACATCGGATCTCCTGTCGGTGTGACCCATGAGAGTGCAGCCATGTGGGTTCTGAGGGTTAAGACAACCTCGCCAACAGCGGGCTTGCGCTGTTGGCGAGGTACTGAAGCGATTCTACTTTGCCGCTGTGAGTTGTGGGTTCTTCGAGGCGCTGATGAGATTCGCCATGATGCGGAACGAGCCCGGAACACCTTCGGGCATCTGGCGGAAGAACGCGTAGGCCATGTAGATGTAGTAACCCTTGCCATAGCGCGCGTAGACCAGGCCACCCTTTTGTGGATCCTGATCGACGTCGTGCATCTCGGTGGGTGTGATGTAGTGCGAGTCCCACGCATGAAGGAAGCCGTGACCTCGCTCCTCGACCCAGCCGTCGAAGTCCCTGGTGGTGATCTTGTTGGGCCAGTTGAGGAGCGGATCGCCGGGATCCAGCAGTTGTACCTTGCAGTCCTCTTCGACGACCTTTTCGGGGTCGGTGGTGAGCGTGAGCGGATAGGGGCCGAAGTTGTGATCGTACTCGGGCGTTTGATACTGCACGATCACCGAGCCGCCGTCCTTCACATATTCCAGAAGCCGGTTGTTGAAGGTCTTGAGCTCCGGCCGTGCCGCGTAGGCCCGAATGCCAAGGACGATGGCGTCATACTTCGAGAGATCGCCGCTGGCGATGTCCTGCGCGGAGAGGAACGTGGGATGCACGCCGAGGTTCTCGAGCGAAGTTGCTACATCGTCGCCGGTGCCCATGATGTAGGCGACCTTGAGGCTTGGCGCGGTCTGCACATCGACGCCTGTAGCGCGGTAGCTTGCGGGCTTGTAGCTGACGTAGGGGCGGAGGCCGGAGTAGCCGATGGTCTCGAAGCCTTCCTTGTACTGCTGGCCGTTAAGCTCTGCGACCGCAGTGATGTTGTATGGCTTCTGCTCCACGTGGCCGGGCTGCACGCGGAAGGACAGGTTGCGCTCGTCACCTTCGCGTGTGGTGGCGAAGTCAGCGACTGCAGGGGTGGAGCTCCAGCCACTGGGAAGATCGAGCTTCAAGGTGCCCTTTGCGCTGCCCTTGACGCTGGAGTGGAGCTTAACCTCAAGGTCAAAGGCTTCGCCGGTGAGAGACACGATGCCGGCCTGTGGCGTCACGCTCAGCGAGATGGCAGGAGCCACGCGCAGCGGTTGCATCACGGGGCCAACGCCGTTCTGCTGCTGCACGGTCTGCACCACACCGTTCAAGCGCACCGTGACGTCGCGATACTGCACGGATGCTACTGCCAGCAGAGGGTACGGGGCAGTGGGAAGGTTGAGATAACGGGGATCGCGGATGTCGTAGTAGGACTGCTCCAGCTCAGGGCGCGAGAAGTAAGGGCGCGTGAGCTCTGCGTCGACGGGAACCTTGACGGTGAAGCCGAGGTCACGTGCTTCGCCTGCAGGCATCGTGCCCGAGGTCGCAGCCTTCGGTGTGATCGTCCAGTCCTTGCCGGCCTGAGAGACGATGTCGACGCTGCTCAGAGACACGGTTTCGGAACCCTGGTTCGCGACGTGTGCATCGACGTCGATGGTCTGGCCGGGCACCACGGTCTGAGGCGTCGCCAGCTGCGTGGACATGTCCCCGAAGGGGCCCGGACGCGCGGGGCCAGTGCCTTCGGTGGTGTTTGCGATCAAAGACAGGCCAAGCGATTGAGCGAGCGCGTCGTTGAACTGCACCTGCTTGACGGTGAGCTCGTGGGCCATGTTGTAGCGCGCTTCGGCGGGAAGCTTGCTCTTCTCCAGTTCAGCAAGCAGAGCGTTGGTCTGCGCGAGTCCCTTGGCCAGCAGGGGGGCAATGGACTCAGGCTTCGTTGCATCGAACTGCTTTGAGGCGGAGTCGACGGTGCCGCTGAGGTCATGCAGCCTGGCGCTCCACTGGGCGCGTTGCGCTGCGGGAGCGTACGAAGCAATGCCCTCCAAGGTCACGTCGATGCCATCGAAGAAGGTGCTCTCTGTTGGCTGCGTGGCAAAGCGGGCGGCGTAGAGATGGTATGGGCTGCTGTTGGGACGCGGCAACGGAACGGCCACACCGCCATTCTGCGACTTCTGCTCGTTCAGGCCCTCACGCGCGACCTGCATATAGTTCTCACCGAAGAGCGGGTTATAGCTTCCTTCGGGAACCTCCACGTTGGCCTTGGGCAGACCTTCGATCCATGTTCCGTCGATGTAGTTGCGAAAGCGCACAGGAGCGTAGTGGCCGGTAGCGTAGTCGTAGATGCCCTTCTCGTTGACCCGGGCGAAGGGTACGCGAGCATAGACCTTCAGCGGCGACCAGGGGAGAAGACCGGCCTTGATCTGGTCGGGAAAGACGTTCGGGTCGCCGGCGAGTTTGTAGACCTGCTGTGCCGTGTAGCCCGCAACCTGATGATGTCCATGGCCGTCTGAGACGTTGCCCACGAAGACCGATGTGACGACGAGAGGACGGGTCATGCGGATCACACGAACAGCGTCATACAGCACGCGCTGTTCGCCCCATGTCTTCAGCGCTTCCTCGATGGTTTTGGAGAAGCCGAAGTCCGCGACGCGAGTCCAGTACTGATGCACGCCATAGTAGTTGCCGGCGCCGAGCAGCTCTTCCGTGCGAAGGATGCCAAGCTCATCCCAGTAGTCGGAGGTCATGTCGTTCTGGCCGCCTTCGCCGCGATTGAGGGTGAGCAACGTGGTGTCGACGCCCTGGCCGCGGCTTTCGTAGGCGAGCATGCCGCCATCTTCATCGTCCGGGTGAGCGACGACCATCGCGAGGCTGGCGCGCGTGCGGAGCTTTCGCAACGATTGCTCCAGAGCAGCAGAGCCACGGTCGATCGGCAACGGGCGCGCGGCTATCTTCTGCTGCGCGTATGGAATCGTCTGCGCGGACTGGGCCAACGCCGGGGATGCTGCCACGCAAAACGCGAGCGCGGCGGTCGAAGTGCGGAGAGTCGCGGTACGGAGAAAAGAGGAAGGCATGCGCAGTCGCTCCAGCCAGCGAAGTAGAAAAAAGTGTGGCTAAGGAATAGCATGGGCTTTACAACTTTGTAAAGTTTACTAAGATAGCCCTTGTATTATGAGTTGCGAACCCACTCCCTCCCAAACGATGCGCGTCCCCAATCCCGTCACTCCCGCTCTCGAGCTCACCGGCAGCTCCGAACCCCAGCCGTCGCGGCCGTCGCACCTGCGCCAGGTGAACGCTCGCGCCTTGCTGCGGCTGATACGGGAACACAACCCGTGCTCCAAGGCAGAGCTCGTTCGTCTCTCCGGTTTGAGTGCGCCAACGGTGTCGAGCGCGGTGTCTCACCTGGCAACCCTCGGCCTCATCGAGCATCTCGGAGAAGGGGAGTCGAGTGGAGGCAGGCCTCCGGAGATGTTGCGCTTCCATGCCGGGCATGGTCACGTTGCCGGCGTGGATATTGGGGGAACGCGCCTGCGGATGGTGCTGGCCGATCTGAACGGCCGCATTGTGACGCAATGGGCGCACCAGTTCACGGAGAAGGAGCGGACGCCGCGCGCGGTGTGTGACCTGATTCTTGAAGGCCTGCGATGTTGCTGCCAGGAGATTGGCGGCTCGATGCGCAAGGTGCTTCACCTGACCGCCGGGGCGCCAGGCATCACGAATGTCGAGACCGGTGTTGTGGTCTCGGCGCCCAACCTCACCGATTGGAACGGCGTCCCGCTGCGCGCGATGCTGGAGGAGCGGCTCGACCTGCCGGTGTCGGTGGAGAATGACACCAACCTCGCCGCCGTAGGCGAGCACTGGCGGGGCTCTGCAAAGGGTGTTGCGAACTTCGTCTTCATTGCGATGGGAACGGGCGTTGGAGCTGGCATCTTCCTGCTCGATCGCCTGCATCATGGAGCGAACTGGAGCGCTGGTGAGATCGGCTACATGAGCGTCGAAGGTCAGCCGCGCGAGCCGCTGCGCATTCGCGCCGTGGGTCAGCTGGAGCGCATCATCGGCGGGCTCGCGATCGAGAAGGAGTGGCATCGCCTGCTTGCGAAGCGAGGCCGCACCACGGATGCTGCACTGCGGCGCCTGCGTGCGTCCGAGGTCTTCGACCTTGCGGCGGAAGGGGATCGGCTCGCGCGCGAAGTTGTGCAATACACGGCGCGGATCCTTGCGCACAGCATCAGCGAGCTTTCGCTGGTGCTGGACCCCGAGATGGTCATCCTGGGCGGAGGAGTAGGGTCGCACGCGGAGTTGTGTCGAGCGACAGACAAGCTGCTGTCGGAGAACGAATTCGGCCGGCCTGCACTGCGGCAGAGCTCCCTGGGACCGCAGGCGCAGCTACATGGAGCGATCTCCGTGAGCCTGTCTGCCAGCGAAATGAAGCTGCTGTCTTAACCCCTCTGTGAATTCGTGTTGACGCCTCTGTCATGTTGGGCTATGCTTTGGGCCAATCACTACTTTGTAAATATTTATTACTAACTCGATCTTTGGGAACCAGGATCAGGGCCACTTCGTAAGCACGTTTTACTAAGTTTTGGTCAGCGCAGGGCGTCATCAGCAGTCGAATTTCAGGTCATGGCCATCTGCGGATGGCAACTTCAGGAGGCAATCCTTGTCGAACCTTCGTAATGTTCGCCACTCCGTATTCGCCGTCGCGATGGCGACCGCCCTCGGCAGCATGACGAGCCCGGTGGCCTGGTCGCAGTCGCAGTCCATCAACGGCACTATTCGTGGCCTGGTCACAGACAGCACGGGCGCGTCCCTTACGGGGGCCAGTGTCACCATCAAGAACATCGATACGGGCTACACACGCACGGTCACCAGTGGCGGGGATGGCCTCTACGTTGTTCCGGACCTGCCCGTGGGGAACTATACGGTCAGCGCGAGTGCAGCGAACTTTGCACCCCTGACCAAGAGCGGCATCCGCCTGGCTGCCGGCGCCGAGATCGTGATCGACGAGCAACTGAAGGCGGGCTCGGTGGCGACACAGGTCGAGGTCGATACGGCGACGCCCATTCTGGAGCCGGGACGTCTCACGGTGGGCCGCACCATCTCGCCGGAGGAGACGCAGAACGTTCCGCTGACCTCTCGCAACCCTTACAACCTGGTGTTGTTTCAGCCTGCGGTCAGCGGCCATCCGAACCCGGAGAATGGCATTCCGCGCACCGTCAACACCAACGGCCTTGTGGACCGCATCAACTACCAGCTCGACGGCATGGTCGATACGGAAACGGATCGCTATGGCCTGCGCCTGTTTGCCATTTCTGACTCGTATGCCAACGAGGTGCAGACCATCGCGAACGGCGCGCCTGCGGAGTTTGGCAACACGGCGGGTGTGACCTTCAACGTCATCACGCCCTCTGGTACCAATCAGTACCACGGCCTGGCGCAGTACATCTGGAGACCGAAGGCCGCGAGTGCCTGCCCGATTCTGCAGAACTGCTTGGTGGGCACGACGGGTTATGTACCCAAGCCCAGCCTGCACGTGGATGACTTCGTGGGACGCGTCGGTGGACCGGTGTTGCACGACAAGCTCTTCTTCTTTGCAGCGTACGAGCACCTGAAGCGAGCGAATCCACAGGCGATCACCATCACGCCGGCAAATCAGACGCTGCTGATCGCGAACGGCGTCAGCGCCAGCGATTTTGGCTCGGCGCCAAGCGTGCAGCGCGCGCAGTGGCTGGATGTACGCGGCGACTATGCGATCACGCCGAAGCATCAGTTCTTCGTCCGCTATAACTACTTCCGCAACAACTACCCGTTCAACACGAACATTGGCGGACTGTACGCTATCTCGTCAGCATCGGACTTTCAGGATCGCGCGCACATCATCGGCGCCCAGTTGATCAGCACGTTCTCTCCGAACCTCTTCAACGAGTTCCGCGGTTCATGGCCCTATCGCAACGAGCATCACGTGGCCGATCCTCTTACTGGTCCCGGGCCGATGATCACCATCTCGGGCGTTGCAAACTTTGGTGGCTCCAACGGTGTGGCGGACAAGTTCCAGGAGAAGATCCCATCCTTCAACGATAACGTGACATGGATCAAGGGCGCGCACAGCTTCAAGTTCGGCACGGGCTTGCAGAAGAACCTCGATACACAGCTTGCGGATGTTTACACGCAGTACACCTTCGGTACGATCCAGGACTGGATCGACGCCAAGGCCGGTGGCACACCCACCAATCCCTACGCCACCATCGGCTATAGCAACGTCAAGGCCAGCATCGGCCAGCCAGGCGCGGCGTATCATTCCATCTTCTTCGACTTATTCGCCCAGGATACATGGCAATTTCGCAAGAACATCCTTGTGTCTTATGGTGTTCGTTATGACCAGTACCGCGCCCCGACGCCGCCATCGGGCGAGCCGTTTGTCTACACGCAGAACTTCCGCACGCCGCTCGGCAACTTTGCTCCGCGCCTGGCGGTCTCATGGCAGGTCTTCCCCAAAACCGTGGTTCGCGTGAACAGTGGTATGTACTACGAGGCCACGCCCACCAACACCTGGTACAACCCGCTTTATAACAATGGCGCAGCAGGTTCCGGATCGTTCATCGCCTCGGTTGCAGGCTACAACACACACCAAACTGCACCCGCTGTGCCACCGACAGCGCAGCAACTCTCGTGCCTGCCGACCTTCCCCCAGAGCCCGAATCAGGTGCCTGCCACTTGCCTTGGAACACAGAGCATCACTGCTCTGACGCCGAACTTCAAGAACGAATACACCTGGAACGCGAGCCTACAGGTCCAGCAGCAGCTCTCGAACAGCGACTCACTGACCGTGGGGTACTTGTTGACCAATGGGCGCAACATGCAGTTCCTGCGCAACATGAACCTCATCAACCCGACGAGCACTCTGGCGGACGGCCGTCCGGTCTATTCCAGCGCAATCAATGCGAACACCCGACTCTATCCGCAATACAACAACATCACGCTGATCGACGTCGGTTCGAATTCGTCCTACAACGCCCTGACAGTCAGCTACCTGCACCGTGTTGCTTGGGGGATCGATTTCAATGCGGCCTACACGTGGTCGCACTCTATCAGCAACACGCCTGAAGCGAACAGCTACGAGTTCTCGGCATCTGTCGAAGACCCAAGCAATCCGCTTCGCGACCGCAGCCGCTCGGGAGTCGACCACCCCAACGCGGGGGCCTTCAGCCTGATCTACAACCCCAAGTTTCACTTCGGTAACAGGCTTGCGAATGGCTTCGCCACCGGAAATAACTTCGCACTCCTCGGTAATCTGATGAGCGGTGATACCCAGAACGAAACCGTCAGCGCCTCGCTGAACGGCGACTCCACCGCCTCCAGCCGCCCGCTCTTCGTTGGCCGCAATTCGCTGCGTGCTCCGGCGGTCTATCAGTACGACGCCCGGTACACTCGTTCTTTGGGCAAGTACTGGGACCATGTCAATCCACAGATCTTCGTCGAGGCCAACAATCTCTTCAACCGCACCAATGTCACCAGCATCAATACCACTGCTACCGTCGTCACCTCCTCCGGCGGATCCTTCCCGATCGGCACAGTCACGACAGGCCCCAGCAAGGCTCCAACCAGCAGCGTACTCGAAGCCCGCATACTCCAGTTCGGCGCCAAGATCGAGTTCTAACCTGAATCGAAGGGCACCATGCACACCCCGAAACAAAGCGATAGACCGGCGTTTCCAGCGCCGGTCTATCGCGATACGGTTCTCTCACCCATCTTTGCGGACGCGAAGAAATACTTTCTTGAACCGCTGCTGCGCATCGAGCGTGTTCATACGCTGATGCTCACGCGGCAGGCGATCATGAGCGTACAGGACGCTACCGCGTGTTTGCGCGCCCTGGATGCTTTGGATATTCCCTCAATCCTTGCAACACCCTACGACGGCTCCTTTGAGGACCTCTTCTTTCTGGTGGAGCGCGACCTTGCTGCGTTGGCCGGCGAAGCTGCTGAGCGCATGCACACTGCTCGCAGCCGCAACGATATCGATCTGACGATGTACCGCATGCTGATGCGGCAGCGGCTGCTTGATTTTCTTGGCGCGCAGCTTCAGCTTCGCCGCACGCTAGTTGCGCTGGCAGAAGAGCATCGCGCGGCGTTGATGCCGGCGTATACGCACAATCAGCCGGCACAGCCGACGACGCTCGGTCATTACCTGATGGCGATGGTCGAGATCCTGGAGCGCGATGCGCAGCGCGTGTGCTCGGCGTATGTTCGAGTGAATCGATGTCCCCTCGGGGCCTGTGCGATTACGACGACGGGCTTCCCTATAGATCGCAATTACACGGCAGATCTGCTGGGCTTTGGAGCGCTGCAGACGAACTCCTACGGAGCGATCGCGGCGGTAGACTACCTTGCGGAGTCCTGTAGCGTGCTTGCGACGGCGATGGTCAGCCTTGGCCGCTTTGCGCAGGATCTACTGCTGTGGAGCACTGCCGAGTTCGGCTATCTTCGCCTTAGTGACGGCTTCGTTCAGATCAGCAGCATCATGCCGCAGAAGCGCAATCCTGTGCCGCTGGAGCATGTGCGCATCCTTGCCAGCCGTGCGTTGACGCGCGCGCAGTCGGTGCTGGGATGCCTGCACAACACTCCGTTTGCGGATATGAATGATGCCGAGGACCCGTTGCAGCCAGAGGCGTATCACGCGCTCGAGGACGCGGAGCATGCGATGCGGCTGCTCTCTGCGGCTTTGGGTGAGGCAACCTTCCGTCTCGATCGTATGGCGAAGGCCGCTGAGGGAAGCTTCCTGACGGTGACCGAGTTGGCCGATACGCTGGTGCGTGAATCGGGCATGAGCTTCCACGAAGCCCACGGCATCGTGAGCCGCGCGGTGCGTTCGCTTCCGGATGGTTATGATCGCGATGCGTTAGCGAAGTTTGTCGAGACGGAGTTGGCAGCATGGCCCGAGAGAGCGGCCAAGGTTCCGCCCGAGAAGGTGCTCAATGCACTGAGTGCTGCGAACTTTGTTGCAGTGCGTCGTGTACCTGGTGGCACTGCGGTTGAAGCGCTGCAGCCTGAGATCGATCGCGCACGCGCGCAGCTGCAGATAGATGCGGAGTGGCTTGCAACGACGGAGGCAAATCTTGCTGCCGCTGACCAGCGAGCCCTCGAAGCCAGCAACTCACTCTTCCATTCCCATGCCATCTAGCCCCTCACCGCAGCCTGAGCTTCGCCGTGGTATCTCGACGCTTTCGGCGTTGGGGATCAACGTGATTGGGATGGTGGGTGTGGGTCCGTTCGTCACGCTTCCGCTGATTGTTGTGGCGATGGGCGGACCGCAGGCGATGCTGGGCTGGCTGCTGGGCGCAGCACTTTCGCTCTGCGATGGCATGGTGTGGGCCGAGCTGGGCACGGCCTACCCCGAGGCTGGCGGATCGTACGCGTATCTCAGCCATCTCTACGGCGAGAAGAAGTGGGGGCGGCTGTTCTCGTTCCTTTACGCATGGCAGCTGCTCTTCAGCTCGCCGCTTTCGATGGCATCCGGCTGCATCGGCTTCGCGCAGTACATCTCATTTTTTGTCCCGTCTTCCTCGCACGCATTCCTCTCGACGCAGCTTCTGGGCGTGCCCATCATCCTCAGCGGCCAGACACTGATCGCGATGGCTGCGGTACTCACTGCGCTGGCAGTGCTCTATCGCAGCATCGTGCAGATCGATAAGCTCGTTCGCTGGCTGGGCATTGCTGTCGTGCTGACGCTGCTGTTCATCACCTTCGCGGGCTTCACGCACTTTCATCCGCAGCTCGCGTTCGACTTTCCCGCAGGCGCATTTCATCTCGATCAGGCATTCTTCATCGGCCTCGGCGCAGGTCTGCTCGTCGCCGTGTATGACTACGGCGGCTACTACAGTGTGTGCTTCCTCGGTGGCGAGGTGCGGGAGCCGCAGAGGACGATTCCCCGCGCCGTTATTGGGTCGATCCTCATCTGCGCCACGCTCTATGTGCTGATGAACGTCAGCGTACTTGGCGTCATTCCATGGCGCGAGATGCTCGGCGAGCGCGGCCTGCACGAGCGCATGTTCATCATGGCCGTCTTCATCGAGCGGCTCTACGGCCACACCGCCGCAAGCATCATGGTGCTGCTCATCGCGCTGGCCGCGCTGTGCTCCATCTTCGCGCTGCTGCTCAGCCAGTCGCGCATCCCGTTCGCGGCAGCGCGCGACGGCAACTTCCCGCGCTGGTTCGCTGCACTGCATCCGAAGCACCGCATCCCGCAACATGCGCTGCTTGCACTCGGCGGCATGACCCTGCTGTGCTGCATCTTCCGCCTGCAGGAGGTCATCAGCACGCTCATCGTCGTGCGCATCCTCTTCCAGTTCCTGCTCCAGGGCATCGCAGTGATGTTGCCCAAGCATCGCCAACAACGCAGGCTCCGCGGCTTCCGCATGCCGCTCTATCCCCTACCAGCTCTGCTCGCCATCGCTGGATTCATCTTCATCCTCATCTCAAGACCCAACTTCCATCGCGAAGTCCGCGTCGCTGCACTCATCCTCGTCGCCGGCGCAAGCGTCTACCTCGTGAGGCAACGACGGCGAGCATGACCGACGCTGAGAAGTCGTGCGTCCAGGAGGCGGTCGCGATCGTGGGCCTACTTCGGCCACCTCGCAGGACACCTCCACCCGCACCTTCAGCCCGTCCCTCTGTCACGCAGTGGAATATCCACTGTAACTATGGAGAATTCAGCGTCTCCTCGCGGAGCGGCGCATGGCGTGTATTCTGGCACCAGTTTTGGTCCTGCGGAGAAAGAATGGACAAATCTCTACGTCGTCAACAGTCCTTTCTATTGAGGATGCCGCCGTCTCAGAAAAAGAAGCTTATTGAAATTGCAAAGGAAGAGGGAGTCTCTGCAAATCATCTGATCTGCCTCGCCCTGGCAGAGAAGTTAACGCGGATGGAGAGGGTAACCGCGCCGACGCCTCAACCTGCCGGGTCCAATTCTGGCAACCCCGGGCCGTCGATGCTTCGGAGAGCCTGATAGGTACAGGGCGCTCTACTATTGGGTGCGTTCGTCTCGAGGCGCGGGAGCGCGGCAAGTCTTGGTGGCTGCGCTACAAAGTAGTGGGGTCGACACGAGCATCGAGAGTTCGACGAAGACTTCACTCTGTGCTCTGGGCTTCAGGAGCAGGATTGTTCGCCGCCCAGGCAAGAAGCTGCTCAGGATGAATGGGCTTCGCGACGATGTCGAAGTGGTGTCCCTGGCTCTCTGCAAACTCAAGCAGTTCCGCGGTGGAAGTGTGGCCGGAGAATAGCGTCAGACGACACCCAGGGCACTCGGCTTTGAGCAGGATGGCGAAGTCAATCCCGTTCATCCTTGGCAATCGCACGTCGATGATCGCGAGGTCAGGGGGCCAGTCCTGGATCACCGCATGCGCTTCTTCAGCAGAGTAGACGCCTCGTGTGACATATCCCCGGGCAGAAAATATGGTCACCAGAGTGTCGGTGATGACTCGTTCGTCGTCGACGATCAACACCCGCTGGAGTTGGTGCATCTGAAGCATTGAAGCTACCTCTCGCGAGTGCCTTCGAGGTCCCTGTCTGTCACGGCAACCCAACTGCAGGTTCCGGGAGCGAACGATCTTCGTCGGTTCCGCACGTAGCTTCTGGGACGCTGATACGATACCTGCTGTTGCTCGCATGTTGCTGATTTCATTGATGAAATTGCATGTGTGAAACAGCCATGATTCGCAGGCCCTATGCTAAAGCACACAACACCCAGCACGGAGTGGATCGGCCCGATCCGGAGCCTCCTGGACGAACTCAGCCTGTCTCAAGCTGATTTGGCCAGTCGATTGGGTGTTTCGCGGGCTACCGTCACTCGATGGATCAAGGGGAGCCACGAACCTACCAGCGCATCCTACCTGGCGATGGGAAACCTCCTCGGCCATCCCAAGGGAGGCTACTTCTGGGAACGGGCCGGGGTTGATCGTTCGAACTTCCCCGACACCAAGCTGCAATCGACGCTCTCGTCCTTGCGAGTGAATCTCAGGGACTTTACCCTTGTGTCGGGCATGAAGCTGACGCGAGGGATCGTGGAGAGCAAATCGAACGCTGTTGTCCTCCCTCTCCTGAACATTGTGGCGTACGGGGATCGCGTACCTCCCGGACCGCATGTCACCCTGGCGCAGGCTGAGGTGCTGGACGTGCTGATGGCGCCGCTTAGCTGGTGCGCTCATCCCGAAAAGATGCTTTGCATGCAGCTCGTTGGCGACTCGATGTCGCCGCTCATCCCGCCGAACTCAGTCATCGCCGTCGATACCGGTTTGAATGACCGAGCGCAGTTGGACAAGAAGCTGGCTGTGTTTTCTCACCGAGATCTGGGCTTCAAAGTGGCCCGGCTTCAGAGGCTCCCGGCCTCCGACATTCTGATCTCCGCCAACCATACGTATCTTCCGGTCGACGTCACCGATCAATCCAAGTGGAAGGTGGTCGGCGCAGTTGCCTGGTGGGTCTCAAAGGATGCCTTGCCTCACGCGGCCGAGAACAGCAAGCCTGCTTCCGGGACATAGCCAAAGGGACAATCTGTCACAGGCCTCTGGAAAGCTTCCGGGGCGCTCGCGTAGCGCGATCTGGCCAGGGCCGCATCGGTGATGCATTGCAGAGGCGCCTGGCGCCATACATGGAGCCACAGACGAGATGGCGGCGGCGTGAAGAGTGATTGTGGGAGTCAATGCTGCCAACGACAGGCTTCACCGCGTCATGAGGAATCCAGCGTAGGCATGGACCAGAGACCAAAGGACTACCCCTTGATTTCTCGCAGGGTAGCCCTCTGTTGAGCAGTCTCGGTTCGCTTAGTGTGTCGTCAGGTTATGCTGCTTGAGCCACTGCGCGAGTTCGGCGGGGCGGTTGGTCTGGATACCCGCGGCGCCAAGGTCGATGGCCTTCTGCCACGTCTCCGGGGTGTCCGCGTCGCCGAGACGGTCGACAAAGATCCTTGCGTTTGCCGCCTTGGCACATGCGATCACCGGATCTTTGAAGTCGCTTGCATCGAAGGCGAGTACCTGTGGCTGCATGGCGCGCACCATGAGCCTGCATACGTCCGCGCTCATCGCTTCGGGCATCACGCGCAGCGTGGGGCGAATCTTCTTCACCTCATATAAGAAGAACGGATTGCCGTAGATCACAACGTGATCCTGCATGTCGTGCTTCACGATGGTGTCGACGAGCTGTTGTGGGTCCGCGTCCTTGGTGTCGACGTAGACGTTGATCTTGCCGTGGGCGAGATCGAAGGCCTCATCCAGCGTCGGCACCTTGGTGCTGGCAAACTCGGGCGAGAACTTCACCCCCGCATCGAGGGAGCGGATTTCGTTGAAGGTGTGCTTTTGGACTTCGCCCGAACCGTTGGTGGTGCGATCGAGCTTGCTGTCGTGAAGCAGAATGAATTTGCCGTCAGAGGTGGTGCGGACGTCGAGCTCGAAGTAGTCCGCGCCGGCGTCGATGGCGGCCTGGAATGCCGGCAGTGTGTTCTCCGGATGATGCAGGTGCTCACCGCGATGGGCGATCACGCGGATCTTCCCATCGTTGCTCAAAGGTTGCCACGCTGTTTGAGCGTGGGATGCGGCCCCGGCCGTTGCCAGCAGGGCGAGTAGATTCATCGTTGCAATGTGAATGCGCATGGTTCTGCTCTTTCTCTTGATGATCGTTCGGTTGTTAGAAGCGCAGGCGGCCGACAAGCAGCAACATGCGTGGGTCCTTCGCTCCGGTCACTGTGCCGAAGTTGGAGCTCGTGATGTTGGTTCCCAGGCCGGAGAACTGCGGATGATTGAAGGCGTTATGGGCGTCGACACGTACAGAGAAGGCCACGCGCTCCCAGATGGGGAAGTCCCGCTGAAGGCTGATGTCCCACACGTTCTGCCCAGGGCCATAGAGCGCGGCACGCGGCGCATTGCCGAGCGTGTTCGCAGGCGTAATCGCGAAGGCCGAAGTGTTGAACCAACGGGACACCGTGCGTGAGCCCCGCGACAGATCCGGATTGCCCACCTTGGTCACATACTGTCCGCCCGAGAAGATACCGAGCTGGTTAGATTGCGAGATGAAGTAGGGATACCCCATCTGAAATTGTGCGATCGCGCTCACCTTCCAGTGCCCGATGATCTGGTCGATCGCGCGCTGGTGAGTGAGGTACTTTCCGCCCGCACCGACGGGCAGCGCCTCCACCAGTGAGAGCGAGAAGCGTTGAGGGATGTTGGTCATCGCCGTGCCCCACTGGGCGTGCAGGTTGTAGTAGTTCTGCACGGGGGCCGCGTCGGCTCGCGAAGGGCCATCAGCATCGTCAAGGGTATTGGCCCAGGTGTAGGCGCCACGCACGGAGAGACCGCTGGTCCAGCGATGGCTCACCGTGGCATACAGCGCCGCGTAGGAGGAAGCGCCACCGTTCACCATGTCCGAGACGGTGAGGAACTGCGGATAGGGCCGAAGGCTCTGCGCTGTGCTCAGGCCAAAGCAGCAGCCTGCGGAAGGAGCGATCTGGTTGCTGGGCAGCGTTACCGGCAGGTGCACGCCATGATTTCCTGCGTAGTCGACCTCGACGACCCACTCGTGTCCCAGGTTCTGCTGGACGCTAAGTTGCCACTCCTGCAGATACGGTAGCGTGGCCTTCAGCGGAAGCTGTGTGGGGCTGGAGGAGGGCTTGGTGAGGCTCGAGGGAATGAGCGGTGTTCCGTTGGGGCCGACGTTCGGGCTGTACGAGGGAACACCCTGGTCGAGCTGGAAGGGCGCGGTCACGCCCGGGTTCGAGCTTTGGAAGCTGACCGCTACCGTGGACGCCGACGTGAGCCCGGCGGTGCCGTAACCGATGCTGGGCAGCTCATAGATGCCATAGCCGCCGCGCACCACCGTGTTGGTGAATGCGTGATAGTTGAAACCCACGCGAGGCAGGATGCCGGTATAGACGTTCGGGATCAGGCTGTGCGGCGCTCCGTTGTAGCCTGCAAACTGGATGCCGCCCATCTTGCCCGTCGTCGCGTCCGTGATGTTTGGGTTGAAGGTGTACATGTTGTTGTGCACCTCGGAGAAGGGACCATCGAACTCATAGCGCAGACCGAGGTTAAGGGTCAGCTTCTGGGAGAGGCGATAGTCGTCCTGGATATAACCCGCGAAGTAGTTGAGGTTCTCGTGGAATATTGTGTCCGTGGTGTTGATGCTTGCACTGGCGGGCAGACCAAGCTCGAGATCGACGATGCCAAGTCCGGACTGGCCTCCGGTCGTCGAGAAGGTGCCCGAGAAGCCATAGCTGCCGGAGAGCACGCCCGGGGAGTAGTTGCTGTAGGCGTAGCGCATGAACTCTCCGCCTACCGACAAGGTGTGGCGGCCGAACTGCATCGCGATCGCATCGTTGATGATGATGTGACCGTCGCGTGTCCTTGAGTACGAACCTGCACCGAAGCTTGCAAACTGCGTGGTCGAGATGCTGGGAAACTGTGTAAGCGGCACGCCCTGCAGGCCGATGGCTGAGGCTGGCGCCGGTTGCGGCGAGCTGAAGTTCACCTCCGACACGTAGCCGATGCGGGCCTCGTTCGAGAAGCGCGGCGAGAAGATGTGGCTCCACGAGATCTCGTAGTGGTCGTCGACCCAGCCGCCCGTAGCGGAGGTGTTCGCAGCGTTGGGAATGTAGTTCACCGCATCGTTGGTCGGGCCATCGCGCGAGAACTTCGCCCAGATGTGGTCATAGTCGGAGGCGTTGAAGTCCACGCGATCCGCGTTATAGAGATAGCTGCTGTGCGAGACGGGGTTGACGCAATAGTTGTTTGTTACCGAGCCCACCGTATAGCTGCAGTTGGGCTGCGGAAAGAACGCGAGGATGTTCATGCCGACGGGATCGAGCCGGGTCTTGGGGATGATGTTGCCCGCAAAGGCCGTACGGCTGATCTTGCCGTTGGTGACAACGGTGGAGTTGGGGTCGTAGATCGTAGGCGTGGTGCCGCCCAATGCCGAAGAGCCGGAGAAGTCGCCGGTGCGCTCCGCTGCCGTGGGCACGTTGGTATTCAGCGTGTTCGCGGAGTTGTTGAGCGTGTCTTCCCAGTCCGTGAAGAAGTAGAGGCGATGCTTGCGTCCGTCGAAGACGTGGGGAATCCACACTGGACCGCCGATCGAGCCTCCGAAGTAGTTGAACGACTGTGCCGGAACGACGGAGCCAGGCGCCGTGAAGTACCCCAGTGCGGTCAGGTTCTGCGAGTTGTAGGACTCGAAGAGCGAGCCGTGGAAGTGATCCGAGCCCGACTTGGTGGTCGTCAGGATGGCGCCGCCACCGCTTTGGCCATACTGCGCTGAGAACGGAGCCGTGAGCACCTGCAGCTCCTCGGTGGAGTCCGGCGTGGGGATGAGGCCATACGTTCCGTCGACGCCCATGTTGCTGGGCAGGCCATCGATGATGATTGGGCTGGAGACGGGACGTCCTCCACCGAGAGAAAGGTTGTTGACGTTGGAGTAGTCCTGGCTGGTGCTGGAAGCTCCCGCGAAGGTCTTGGTCAGCAGGAACTCGTTGGCTCCCTTGGAGCTGGTCGTTTCGGGCAGGTCGATCAGCTCGGCCGTGCTGAGCTCACCACCGATCTGCGAGTTGGTGGTGTTCAGCGCATCGGCTGCGCCACTGACTGTCACGACCTCGGTTGCCGCGCCTGGCTTCAGCACCGTATCTACAACCAGTTCCTGGTTCAGGACCAGGTTCTGAGGTTGCGTCACGTACTGTGCAAAGCCATCATGTCCGAACCGCACCGTATAGCTGCCGGGCTTCAGGAACGAGACACGGTAGGTGCCGGCGTGGTTCGTCGAGGTCTTGTACTCGGTCTGTGTGCTGTTCTCGTGGACCGTCACGGTGACATCCGCGACCACAGCTCCATCCGAGTCCTTCACAATGCCGCTCACGGAGCCATAGAAGGTCTGGGCATGGATCGCGGCGCTCCCCACGAGCACCGCAAACATCACGACAGAACCCAGGACGATCCGGCTCGCGCGTAGGACTCTGCCTGACAGACGCCAGGAAGAGCCACGGAGAAGCCGGAAGACAGAAACAGCGCAATTCATAAGGACTCCAGATCTTGAGTTCGCAGCAGAAGAGAAACGGGTGAAGAGAGTTCCATGCCCACGTCGCACGCCAGGCATGAACCATGGGGGATTGCGAAGGGCGATCAAGATGCGATGGGTGTGACCCTACCAAGCGAATGTGAATAACGGACAAAATGGAGCTGTGTTTATGTGAATTATTTTCACAACTTCGCGATCTTCATTCTTCGGGCAATCTTCAGGCGCAACGAGCGATCGTTTGCTACTCCAGCCTTGAATGGCCTCTATAATCTCGGTATCTTCATGAGGATGGGCGCACCGCTATGAGTGAGAGCAACGAACGTTCCCGGCTCGATTCGATCCTGCAGATGTTAAAAGTGAACACTTCTGCGTCGATCGCGGAGATCGCGGAAGCCTGCCACGTGTCACAGATGACCATCCGTCGCGACCTGCAGAAGCTGGTGGAGGCTGGCCAGGTGATCCGCATCCCAGGGGGCGCGCGCATCGAGCATTGGCGTGGTGCGGAGCGTAGCTTCTTCGAGCGCTTGCAGAAGATGTCGCATGCCAAGCGCAGCATCGGTGCGGCGGCCTGTGCGCTGGTCTCGGATGGCGAGTCGGTGGTGCTGGACTCTGGAACAACGACGCTCTATGTGGCGAGGGAGCTGCGGGCTCGCCGCAACATCGTGGTGTTCACCTTCTCACTTGCCGTTCTCGAAGAGCTCACGTCAGCTGAAGGGATTCGCGTGGAACTCACCGGTGGCGTCTACCGCTCCAGCAGCCACGACCTGATCGGCCACGCAGTCGGCAAGAGCCTGACCTCCATCTTTGCCGATACGGTCATCTTTGGCGCGGCGGCCATCTCCTTTGCCCGGGGTGTGATGGTGCACGATCCGGACGCGCAGCATGAATTGCTGCGGGCGGGAAAGCGCCGCATCCTTGCTGTAGACAGCAGCAAGATTGGCACCGAGGCTACCTATCGGCTGTGCGGCATCGAGGAATGCGATCTCATCCTGACCGATAGCGGAATTTCGCCCGATGATCTGTCGCGGCTTCGCCGCATGACGCAGGTCCAGGTGGCGGACTGACCCTCAGGATTCATCTTCCATCCACAGCGATCCTGTAACCTCAGCGGGCGAATGGTATCGCGGGCGATCAGGGAACAACCCTCCGAACCTCTGGACGAAGAAGCCGTCGTCGCCGCAGTGGCGGGGCATGACTTCTTTGCGCCTGGAGTTCCCGTGCTGCTCGCGCGCGCGCCGGGACGCCTGGATGTGATGGGCGGCAACGTGGACTATACCGGCGGCATGGTGCTGCAGGGGCTGCTCCGCGAATCGGTATGGGCAGCCTGTCAGCGGCGCGGCGATGGCTCGGTGCGGTTGTTGAATCCCGGCGCAGCAAGCTTTGGCTGGAAGAGGGACTTCGAGCTTCCACTGGCCAGCCTCGAGGATCCAGCGGCTATCGCCGCCCTTTGTTCCGGTGCGGCAGCCTTCTGGGGACGTTATGTGCTGGGCGCCGTGTGCTTCCTGCTGCGTCACGGAAGCATGGCCGGGAACGTACAGCGAGGTGGGCTCGATCTCTTCCTCTTGTCCGATCTTCCTCCGAATAAGGGCGTGAGCTCATCGGCGGCGCTGGTGGTGGCTTCACTCCGCGCCATGGCCGCGGCCTGGGACATCCCACTCGACGGTGTAGCGCTCGCGACGGCAGCCCAATGGGTGGAGAACGTGGTCGCCGGCGCGGCCTGCGGCATCATGGATCAGGCCGCCATCGTGCTTGGACGGGAGGATCATCTTCTGCCCATCCTCTGTCAGCCGTGCCTTCCATCGCCGCCTCTCAAGCTGCCTCCCGGGGTGTGTCTTTGGGGGTTGGACTCGATGACTCCACGCTCCACCACGGGTCACGCGTACGAACGCGCCAGGGCTGCAGCCTTCATGGGGTATCGCATCCTCTGCGCGAACGAGGGGCTGGATGTCGTGCACGAGGAAGGCTCAGCGATTCCTCGCTGGACGGATGTGCGGTGGAACGGTTATCTCTCCAACCTCGCGGTATCGGAGTTCCGCTCGCGTCATGAACGCACGTTGCCAGAGTCGATGCGCGGCAGTGATTTCCTCGCCGGCTACCGGGAGCATGTCGACCCATTCACGCAGATCGATCCCGATGCCGAGTATCCGGTGCGCGCTGCGGTGCGCTATGCCGTCGAGGAAAATCTGCGCGTCCAACGGGTACACGCCCTATTGGGGTCATATCGCGAGAGCGACGCAGAGAGCACACTGCGTCAGCTGGGTGAGATCTTCCTTCAGTCGCACCATGCCTATGCCGAGTGTGGACTCGGCGCTGAGGCATGCGACGAGTTGGTGCGGCGCGCGCTGCAGGCTGGACTGCCGGGAGCGAAGATGACAGGCGGCGGTGCGGGCGGTGTGGTCGTACTGTTGGGCCGGCCGGAGGACCGCGAGAAAGCCCTGGGGATCGCCGAGCTCTGGAGCCGCGAACATGGGGCCGACGCATCCTTCTTCCGCGGCAGTTCGGATGGTGTCGATGCCTTTGGCACCCGCATTCTGCGGATGGAGCTGGCCGGGGCCGCATGCTAGCGCTGCGTCTGGAACGCAGATGTTCCGCGCCGGCAATCCTGCTGTTGATGGCGGCGAACCTGCTATGGGCCGGGCAAGGCGTCGCCGTGAAGCTGCTCGTCGGTGGCCCCGGGCCACTGACGATCGCACTGGCGCCGCTCTACTGCATTACGGTCGTCGCCCTGATCGCGCTCTCGCTGCGAGGTGGATTCGCAGCGAGGCTTCGCGCGGCCTGCACACACTGGCGCGAGTTCGTCCTCGCGGGCATCGCGGGCCAGCTGATGGCACAGGTCGGCATGACGCTGGGCGTGACCTGGTCGACTGCCTCCAATGGCGCGATCCTTAGCCTCCTCATTCCCATCTTCGGCGCGGTGATCGCCGTGTGGCTGCTGCAGGAGCGGCTCACATCGTTGCGGCTTGGTGCGTTACTCCTCGGCTTCGCCGGGGTGTTCCTGCTCTCCCCGCTGCATCGCGCAACGGGCGCCGGGATGCCGGTGCATGAACTCGCGGGGAACTGCCTGATCGCGATAGGCTGCTTTGGATCAGCCTTCTACAACGTCTATTCCAAGCGATTGCTGGAGTCCTTCACAGGGATCGAAACCCTATTCTTCAGCTACCTTGCTACCACCCTCTTCAGCCTTCCCTTGCTGTTTGCCCTGGAGCCGCACTGCCTGCAGGCTCTGGCGCACCTGACCTTGCGGCAGTGGGGAGCTTTTGGCTATCTGGCGATCTTTCTGTATGGAGTCTCCATGGTGCTGTTCCTGCGCGCGCTGGGCTCGGTCGATGTGATCGTAGCTTCGGCATCGCTCTATCTGGTCCCTCTGTTCGGCGTGGCGCTCGCATTTTGCGTGCTCGGCGAGCGACTTGCGCCGCGCGTCCTGGTGGGCTCGGTAATCGTGCTCCTGGCCACGGTGATGATCTTCCGCTACGACTACGCGGTATAGCCGGAGAGACCCGGGAGCAGGCTTCCGGAGGGCGGAAATTGTTAATATTGAACATTTCCCCTCCCGCAGGAACGGAATGGGATTATCTTCCTGTTTTGTGGGTATCGCGTTTGCCTGGCTCTGCAGCAGCGAAGTTGGCGTCGGGGAGTACTGTTTTGAATGTGAACTATTTTCTTCTGGAGCGTGGGGAGTTTGTGATCTCCACCAATCCTGAGCGTCTCGATCCCCAGGCTGTCTTCGGCTTCCTGGCTGAGACCAGATGGTGGGCCGACCTGACCGAAGAGAGACTGCAACGAGCCTTGCGGCACTCGTTATGCTTCTCCCTCCTGGAGGGCGACCAACAGATCGGCGTGGCACGAGTCATCACCGATTACGTGACCTACGCTTACCTGTGCGATGTCTTCATCGTGGAACGCCGCCGGGGCCAGGGGCTGGGCGGCTGGCTGATCCGCTCGGTGCTTGAGCATCCGGATCTCGTGCCGCTAAAGCGCGTCGCGCTGATCACCCACGACGCACAGAGCTTTTACCGCGGACTGGACTTCCAAACGCTCTCGCATCCCGACTGGTACATGGAGCGGCTGCGGTAAAAGGTCGGCAAGATACCGCCTCCGATGCCAACTGCTTCCGTTGGTCCGCGCGACTGCGAAGGGACGAATCCGAACTTTTCGGACTTGGAAATGGTAGGCGAGGCAGGTCTCGAACCTGCAACCCCCGACTTAGAAGGTCGGTGCTCTATCCAGTTGAGCTACTCGCCCGTGGTGTGCGGGCTGGGTCTGGCCGTCCGGTCAGTCGGTATCGGCGTGTCCCATCACCGCATCGATTGTAGCGGAGCCGCGAGCCGGTTCGAGCTCCCGGTTCCTCAGGAGCTTCACGACGTCGTCCAGCGCGGCCTCCCAGCGCCGCACGGCGGTCTCCTCGTCAGGCCCGATTGCGACGACGTAGACCGAAAAAGCAAAGCCTTCGAGCGTCGCAGAAAAGTCCAGCATCGCGGGGCGCATGACGCACTCCAGCTTGGCGTCATCGTGCTCCAGGCGGGCTCCGCGCCTGACGATGCGGTCCAGCTTTTCCTGGTGCTGGTGTGCGGAAGCGAAGATCGAGCGCTCGCGGAAGACAAGGTCGATATACGAGCCGAAGCCAAACGCGGACTCTTCCGGTGCGCGTGCCGCTTCAAGACCTAATGTTGCGAGCTCCTCTGAGTGGGTTTCCCAGGTCATCGACCAGGTATCGCACTTGGCCGTCAGAAACGGGGATCGCTGCGCGTTGAGCGAGCGAAGTGCACGGCCCAGCGCCGGCGCGTGCTCCGCTTCGCCAATCTCTGCGAGCTCGTACGGGTCAGCACGAAGGTCGACGAAGTGCGCTCCCGTGGCGGGGTCGTTCCACGGCACGACCAGCATGGGTGCGTCGGCGCCGCATTCCGCATTCCACTCTGCAAGCATCTCATTCCAGCATACGGGACGGTAGCCGCTCTCGATTCGCAACTTGCTGGAAAAGCATGCGATGCGGCATGACGTCCCTCGCGAAGATGGCTCTGCCGGTGCCGCGAAGCGTTCTAAGTTGTCAGGGGCCACATAGGTCAAACTTCGTCGCGAGAGGAGGGCGTTCGTTCATCGAACAGGTTTTTCAATTGTGTCGTTTCTGTCGACACTCGAGAGCCATGTTGGCTCGGAAGCGTTTCATCCCGCGCACGATGCGTGATTCATTTCAGTGTGGGGAGCACGAGGGGCGTTGCTTGTCGTACCAAAATGGTACGCCCGTGTCTTTCCATGAGACATGAGCGGTGATCGCACAGGGAGCGGCGTGCAACGTCTGGCTATCAACGCGCAAACGCACCTGAGAGTCGTGTGTCGAGTGAACAGAGTCATGTGACGTCCGTCACACGCGCGTCATTTGCTGTCAGTGCGAACCGCGGGTATAAGTCTTTATACTTCAATTGGTTATGCTGTTTTCCATGATGGAACGGAAGGCAAAGTTAAAATCATTCAGACGTTCACATCTGTCGCAATATTTCATCGTCGAGCATCATAAGTCGTAGGTACCGGCCCGTGTCTGTGTGGTCCCGCGTCATATATCTCGGGGCCAAAACCTCAAGCCGATTCATGCAGCATGAACGACGCTGCGTGCAATCCGACCCCTTTCTCTTTCGCTAAAACGATGCTCTTCCTTGTGTGTGCAGTTGCAGCTCTGTCGGGTTGTGGCGCTGACCGCTTCGTCTCGGCAGCGAGCGTCACGTCTTCGTCTTCCAGTGCTTCTTCTTCCGCCTCCTCATCATCGTCTTCGTCCTCGTCCTCGTCCTCGTCCTCGTCGTCGAGCTCCCCCACTACCGTCACGTCGAGTGCTCCGTCGATCGTGGCTTCGTCGACGAATGGCTATATGATCACCGCCGGCGGCACGTATAGCGGTACGTTCAGCAGCGATGATCCCAACGTCCCAGCTGTCTCGATCCTGACGACGGCTCCAGTGATTCTGGAGAACGCCACGCTCAGCAGCCGCGGCGACCTGATCCACATTCTGTCCGCCGGCATCCACGTCGGCAGCAATGTGACGATCCGGAACGTCACCGGAACAGCTCTTGATCCTGGGGTTGCAGGCTTGCATCGTGGTGCGTTCGTTCGCGATGAAGAGGTCAACACGCTTTCGGTGACGAACTGCACCATGACCGGCGTGAGCTTCGGAATCTACGTCGCGCCGATCGCTTCAGCTGGTCAGATCACGCTTGATAACAACATGGCCTTCAACATGGAAGACAGGCCGAGCGACGGCAATGGCAACCTGGTCGCTTCGCGCGAGATGAAAGGACATTTCATTCAGCTGAACGAGGTCCCGCTGACAAAGGGAGCGGACATCGGTTGGAACCAGGTGATCGATACACCGGGTGAAGCTTCCGTGGAAGACATCATCGATATCGCTCAGAGCCAGGGAACGGCAGCGAATCCCATCAACATCCACGACAACTATCTTGAAGGTGCGTTCTCCACGGGCACCAGCGGCTATGACTACACCGGCGGAGGCATCATGAATGAGGGCATCGATCCCAGCTTTGCGCTCACGAACGCCTTCGTCACGATCACAAACAATGTTGTGGTGCATACCGCCAATTACGGGATCGGTCTGGCCTATGGGCACGACATCACCGAGACAAATAACCGCGTGGTGTCATGTGGCGTCGACAGCAATGGTGTCTGGTATGAGGGGCTCAGCGGCATCGCCTTTGGCATCGCGAACTTCACGTCGCCGTATTTCTATAACAATCACATCAGTGGCGCGACCGGGGGCCTGGTGCGGCCGGCGACCGTCGGGGGAGCACCTCTGGGTGCCGACTACTGGGCACCTTCGTTGAGCACAGCGAACAACAACACCATGACGGGTTCAGCCTTCGATGACCCATGCTGGACGAGCCCCACGACGGTTTCGAACCAGGCGGAGATTGTTGAGCGGACGAAGTGGAATGCCAAGGTGCTCCAGGCCCAGCAGGTCCTCGGCGACACGCATACGCAACAGGTCCAGTAGAAACGACGGGCTGTCCACTCACTTGCCCAAGGCGCATTCGCACCCGCGTCAGTGAATCGGAACCAGGACGTACGCGTGCCGGTTGAAGTCAGGAGCGATCACGACTGCGTCGGCGGGCACGCCATCGATCCTGGCTGTCATCTCGCGGGCGGGGCCTGCCGTGGGCTGTGAGTTCTCGCGTGGGTTCAGCTGATAGGCCATGTGGAAGCCCTCACTTGTTCGTTCGATGGGATCGGGCGGAAGGCCGGGCACTTCGAAGAACTGGTGCCCTCCGCATCCCGTGATCGAGGAGTGGATCACGAGTGTGTCTGTGCCCTGGCGTGACGCGTCGATGGACAGCTGTACGGGGCTCGGGGCATCTTCGGGCATGTACCAGCAGCTCGTGGAGAGGTCGTTCACGCGAATCACCTGAACGTCCTGCCCCAGGGCACGGCGGAAGGCCTCGGAGTTGTTTTCTCCTCCAGCGACATCATCCACGACAAAGACCGGGTGGCCGTGCGCGGACTTCAGCGCAGAAAGGAAGCTCGCTTCCAGCTGCCCAAGCCGGTGATAGACCGCGACGCCGTGGGTCGCATCGCTGAGCATCAACACCAGACCGTAGGTACCGACGCCAGCCAGATAGCCCCATGCAAAGACGCGCCGCAGCACTTGAGGGCGGGACGCGATCACCGTCGCGGCTGTAAGAATCAGCAGCGGAAAGGTGCCGGCGCCATAGCGCGGAGGTGATGCGAAGCGCAGAGGAAAGACGAGGCTCGCGATCGTCAGCGCGATAAGCGTCCACTGCACGGAGCGAGGCGAGAGAGTTGACGGCCAGAGCTTCGCGACAGACTCTCGTGCCGAGAGCTCGTGGTCGGAGGTCAACCGCCGGATCGCGTATCGCAGGATGGTGCCAGCCACGAACGCCCAGAAGATGAGATTGAAGGCGCTGCCGAACCAGCTGAAGGTCTGTACGATTCGATCGTTGTATTGGAACGAGTCCGTCATGAGGCCAAACGGCCAACGGCTTAGCCTCGCCACCACAAAGCCAAGGGGGCCCGACGTCAGCTTTGCCGCCACCATGGCTATGATCCCGCTCTGATGGCCTGACACAATCGACGGCGTGCTGTGGATGATAGCGGCGGTCTTATCTCCCTTGACGATGCCCTGCAGCCCAAAGGCGTGCACCCGAAGCCCCAGGAGGGTGGCGAGCGGAAGAAGGTAGGCCATGCCACCGAGCAGCCGCGCCCTCCTGGAGCGATCCGCCGTCAGGAAGAACAGCAACGCCATGCCGATGGAGAGTGGCCACGCCGTCTCCTTCGTGCCGACGGCGAGTGCGATCAGAATCCATGCCGCGACGTAACGCCGCTGCAGGAAGAACAGCGTTGCGGCGAGCATCCAGAACGCCGCCATGGGATCCGGAGCAAAGGTGGCCTGGAAGCGCTCCTGCTCAAGGTTTGCGGGCGACAGGAAGACCAACGCGGCACACAGGTGGCAGAGCCCGAGCGGAAGCTCGAGGATCTCAGCTGCAATGTAGAAGACGATGCCGCAGAGGCCCGCCATGCAGAGATACGTCCCGATGAGGTACGCGGCAAAGTTCGACCCGAAGATGCGCGACCAGAAGTAGTAGTCCATCGCCACGACCGGCCGGATGAAGTCACGCGAGAGACCCGTCCATTCTGTGTACGTCGTCGCGTAACGGTTCACGGGACCAAGGAACCAGTCGGCGGGATGAGGGTGATACATCGCCGTGGTGTTGGCGATCTCCGCGTACTCTGGCTCCACGTAATATGGGCGGACACAAGTCTGCCAGAAGGCCATCAAGGCAACGAACACAATTGCAAACCACAGCAGTGCGATTCGCTTGTTGCGTCGCCCCGAAGGTCTCATCTCTGGGAACCTGCGTGCTCGAGCACGAAGCGGAGGGCCTGGTGTTCGGCCCAATAGCCGTCGTAGTCGTTGCTCGCATCCGGCTCCGCGAGGAACGCGCAGTGTCCGCCATGCTCTGTCTCGATCAGCGTGATGTTTGGGTTGTCTTCGATCTTCGCGCGCGTCTCTGCGGTAAATCGGATGAAGGGATCGTCGGTCGCGTGCAGGATCAACGTGGGCACTGCAATGCGGTCGAGCACACGCGCGGCTGCTGCGCGGTAGTAGTAGTCGTCGGCGTTACGGAAGCCCGAGTAGAGCGCTGTGATGTACTCATCGAAGTCCCGAATGGAGTGCACGTTCAATGCAAGTCTAGGATCGAAGACGCGCGGGAAGAGCATGCTCTTGCGGCGGAAGCGCTTGAGCAGCGCTCGCAGGAACTTCTGCTCGTAGAGACGATTCGAAAGCGAATGTAACGCGTCGGCGGACTCCTTGAGATCCACCGCGGGAGAGACGCCGACGATGGCGTGGAGCTCCTTTGGTGCGTCCGCCCCCAGATCGCCAGCCAGTTTCAACACGAGGTTGCCGCCCATCGAATAGCCGATCAGCGACATCGAGGAAAGCTGCTCCCGCCTGAGGTAGTAGCGCATCACGTGATCGACGTCGCTCGATAGCCCGGAGTGGTAGAGCGTGGGCGTGCGGCGAGCCATCTCGTAGTCCCGGCCGCCGCAGTTGCGCATGTTCATGGCCACGATGTTGCAGCCCGCGCGCCACAGCTTATCGGCATTGCCCAGCACGTACTGCGAGCGCGACGAGCCTTCGAGCCCATGGAGAATGATGGCCGTGGGACGGTCGCGGCGGATGCTCTCCGGCTGCCAGAAGCACTCGCACAGCACCTGGCTGGAGATCTGCGAACCGTGCGCGGGCGAGACCTCGACGAGCTCCGACGTGGCCGCAGGAAGCCCCTCATGCTGCCGCGGGAGGAAGTTGCCCACGATGGTCTGGAGGTGGCCGTTCGCGAGCCACCGTCGCGGACGGAAGCCTGCCGCTGCGTCGTCGCCCACGATAGGAGAGTCCTGATGATCCGGAAGCTGCGGCAGCTCGGAGACGTGCGCGGTCATGCGGCCCCCTTGCTCTGGAGGACAAGCATGCGTTCCAGCAGGCGGGCGGCGCTCAGAGGTCCCGTGGGAAGCTCCTCGTGGCGGAGGTAGACGAAGGTTTCGCTCTGTGGGACGAGTGCGTTGAAGCGATGGGCGACACGATCGATCTCCGCATCGCTATAGCCGCCCGATCTCCGCAGGCGATAGGAGCGGAAGCTCGCCGTGGTCACATCGGGAGTGATCAGCTCATCGCTCTCGGAGACGCACAAGGCTGCGTCGCGAGACCGCAGCGCATCGTAGGTCGCTTCCGTGAACCAGCTTTCATGGCGGAACTCGAAGGACACGCGAAGCCCTTTGCGCCGTAGCGCGCGCAGCTTGAGAAAGTCCGCAAGCCGGTCGACGTCAGCTTTGAAGTTGGGTGGTAGTTGAAAGAATATCAGCCCCAGCTTCTTTGCCTTGCGCGCAGGCTCGATGGCGTCGAGAAAAGCCAGGAGAGGCTCCTCGCAGTCGCGCAGCCGCTTGATATGCGTGATGCGCTGCGGGGCCTTAAAGGTAAAGCGGAAGTCGGCGGGCGTCGCTGCCAGCCAGCCCTCGATCTGCTCCGTCGTCGGCAGGGCACGGAAGGTGTAGTTCACCTCGACCGAGTTAAGCCGCGAAGCGTAGGACGCAAGGAAGTCGCGAGGGCGCACATCCTTCGGATAGAAGTCGGGTTTCCACGAAGGGTAAGCCCAGCCGGATGTCCCGGAGAAGAATGTTGGGGTCGGGGGAGTATCCTGTGACTTTGCGGGGGTTCGAGATGCTCGCTGCAAGCACGCCTCGGGAACACACGCCGCCTGATACGGCGTCGCAGGATGCACCGCGGAGCTTTGGGCTCCTGCGGGTTGCAATCACTCAACGAAGAGCTGAAGAGGAAGGATTGGGGCGGCTAGTGGGGTTCGAACCCACGACATCCGCTGCCACAGAGCGGCGTTCTGCCACTGAACTATAGCCGCCGTATCAACTGAATTGTAGCATCCAACCGGGGAGTGAGTGAAGAGGGAGCGGTCGATGAAAACGAAAGCGGTGGAACCCCAGATTTTGCTGCCTGGCGTCGGGCCTCGAACGGACGCCGTAAACCCTCGCCTTGGCGGGGCAGGCGGCGCCTTCCGCGATGAAAACCTCGATATGCTCTCGAGGCTGCTGGACACCTGGTTTCGTGTTCCCGGAACGAATATCCGCTTCGGACTGGATGGCATCATCGGCTTCGTCCCAGGTATCGGCGATGTGCTGGCGGGACTGGCGAGCACCATCATCGTGCTGGCTGCCTTCTTCCGCGGCGCACCGATGATCACCATCCTGCGCATGGTGGTGAACATCGCGATCGAGGTTGGCGTCGGGATGGTGCCGGTCCTGGGCAATCTCTTCGACATCGGCTGGCGTGCGAATCGCCGCAACTATCATTTGCTGGAGCGCAGCCTTGCGACCGGCCCGCGGGACACCTGGCGCGACTGGATCTTCATGGGACTGCTCGGCGCAGGCCTGATGGCGCTCGCGATGGTGCCATTCTTCCTGCTGCTGTGGATGGGAGGCTCGCTGCTGCGCGCGCTCCACGCCCCGGGGTGGAACTAGGCGCTCGTTACCGGTCAATGTAGGAGGCTACGAACAGGCTTCAGCCGACTACCGGCTGGAGCCTGTTCTCTTTGCATCTCGCGACCCGACCCGTCCCGAAGCTCTTCTGAACGCGCCAATGCTTGCAATCCCTTACGCCGGCGGAATGGCCTGACGCGGATTCTCGCCACTTTCGCAAATCACAGTCGTGTAAAGTACAAGACATCTCCCCGCAACATTGGGCTTTGGGTGACTCGCGCGCGAGTCTCTCGCAGCTGAACCACATCGTGAGTTGGGTCACTCTCAGGCAAGGCACTTTTGTCGTCGTTTCCGAAGCCGCGCAGGCGCGCGAAGTGGACGCGAATCACTGTTCCATCAATTGAAAATCGTTCCGGAGGTAGGTTGCACATGGGTTTGACGCGGCGGCAGTTTTTGACCAGGGTCGGCGATGCGGGTGGCTACAGCGCGGCGTTCATCGCCATGCAGGGCCTCGGCCTGATGGAGGCACGTGCCACAGAGGTGCCCGAGCTGATGGCAGCTCCCGCCTCCGGGCACGGCACGAAGGTGGTCATCCTCGGTGGTGGCATCTCGGGCCTCGTCGCTGCGTATGAGCTGCGCAAACTCGGCTACAGCGTTACCGTGCTGGAGGCGCGCAATCGCCCCGGCGGCCGCAACTGGACCGTGCGCGGCGGCGACAAGGTGACCTTCACTGACGGCACGACGCAAACCTGTACCTGGGGCGAGGGAAGCTACCAGAACTTTGGTCCTGCCCGCCTGCCCTCTGCCCATACCAACATCCTTGGCTACTGCCACAAGCTCGGCGTCGAGCTGCAGGTCGAGGTCAACATGACCAACTCGGCCTTCCTGCAGAACGACAACGCCAACGGCGGCAAGCCGGAGATGATGCGGCGCGTCGTAAACGATACACGCGGTCACGTCAGCCAGCTGCTCTCGAAGTGTGTGAAAACCGGCGCACTCGACCAGGACCTCTCGTCAGAGGATAAGGACAAGATGCTGTCGTTCCTTCGCGTGTACGGCCCGCTCGATCTTGGCGGCAAGTACAACGGCAGCGAACGCGCCGGCTACTCGGAGCTTCCGGGAGCGGGCGACAAGGCCGGCACCATCAACCCCGCCATCGACCTGCACACGCTGCTCGACGAACGCTTCTGGCAGGGCATGATGTTCGATCAGCAGTTCGACATGCAGGCGACGATGTTTCAGCCCGTCGGCGGCATGGACCGCATCCCCTATGCGTTCGCGAAGGAGCTCGGTTCGATCATCAAGTACGAGTGCCCGGTCACGGAGATCCGCAAGACCGGAGCGGGCGTCACCATCACCTACATGGAGAAGGGCGCAAGCAAGCAGATCAGCGCGGACTACTGCCTCAACGGCCTTCCGCTGACGCAGCTCAAGAAGATCCCCAACGATCTCAGCGCGCCGTACAAGCAGGTGATCGATGCGACGACCTACGCTTCGGCGTACAAGATCGCGTGGGAGTCGCGCCGGTTCTGGGAGCAGGATCAGAACATCTTCGGCGGCCTCGAGTTCTGCAACGTAGGCTGCAGCCCCATCTGGTTCCCGTCGGCAAAGATGTTCTCGCCGCGTGGCGTCCTCGTCAGTGGCTACACGGACGAGACGAACTCGCCCTTCAGCAAGCTGACCATGCCGCAGAAGTTTGACGAGAGCCGCAAGTCGATCGAGCGTCTGCACCCTGGCTTCGGCAAAGAGCTCGAGAAGCCGATGTACGTTACCTGGGGCCGGATTCCTTACAACGAGGGCTCGTGGATTCGTGGCTACGGCCAGCCCGAGCACCCGGTCACCACGCAGCCTTCGGCAGCCGGTGGTTCGGTCAACCAGGGCTACGAGACGCTCTGCCAGCCCGATGGCCCGATCATCTTCATCGGCGATCACGTGAGCCACATCGTGGCATGGCAGGAGGGCGCAGCGCTCAGCGGTCTCCGCGGCGTACAGCTGCTCACGGAACGTGTGAAGGCGGCGCGGCTTGCATCGCCGTTCGCTACGCAGGGACGTGAGGCGGTCGCCGTCTAACTCGGTTGCCGTCACGCTGTTGCAGCATTCGTCACTCGCGCGTTAACCCGCGAGCGAGTAAGTCCCCTCGCCCAGGCGAGGGGACTTTTGTTTTGTCCTTTTACGCTTGTCGCATAACGAAAGCGGTGGAAAGTTTCAGCTTTTGGTTGACATGCAGTGAAAATCTGACTTAGGCTTGCCTTCAACTACTCCAAACGCAGATTGCACGGTTTCTGGACTCGCCTTACCTGGGGAGATCCTCTACCTACAGCCCCGATCCCCATGCTTCACGAACGACGTGAAGATGTGGCCCTCAACCAGTCTTTGCTGTACCAGCAATGTTTTTTGGTTGTCGCGCACCAAGCGTGAGGATAGTCAGCCGGAAGCTCTCGCCGGTTGATCCCCACGTGGATTCGGCAGGTTTTATACCGCGTTTCGCCCTGATGTCTGTTCCTTCCGGCTGCTGAAACTCAGTGGCCTCAGGTGAGGTGTATCTCGCGCCTGAAGGGAACAGGATTTCTCTCCACCGCCGGTAACCTCCGGACGGACTCGGCTCTATGTCTCCGCACTTAGAAGCGGTAGGCGGCAACGAGATTTTGGCATGCACGCACCGTTGTTCCGGACAGCGGACAGGTGACGTGTATCGCAAGACCGATGAGTTACGACCACTTAGTGAGGCTTCATGATGAATCTGTTGTTTTCGAAGGCACGTACATTCGGCCTTCTACTGGTTGTTCTGGCAGCAGCCTTCTCGTCCGTCTCGGCGCAGACAAGCTACGGCGGTCTGCGCGGTGAGGTAAAGGATTCGCAGGGCGCAGTGATAAGCGGCGCCGAGATCACCCTCACCAACGAAGACACGAAGATCACACGCTCCGCTGTCACCAACAGCGCGGGCGTGTATCTGTTTGGCGGCGTCGATCCCGGCACCTACAAGGTGACGATCGCGATGCCGGGGTTCAAGACCTTCGACTCTCCGGGACACATCGTCTCGCTTGGCGTTACGGCGACCGCCGATGCTTCGCTGCAGATCGGCGCCAAGGGGGAGACCATTGAGGTCACCGCCGACTCGCTCGAGCTGCAGACCTCCACCGCGTCCGGTGGCCAGCTCTACAACGCGCAGCAGGTTGAGGATCTGCCGCTGCTCGGGCGCAATCCCTTCATGCTCGAGGCGTTCGACGCCAACGTCGTGACACTCGGCGACCCGCGTTATGTGCGCGCCGAGGACCAGACCGGCAGCTCGCAGGTCTCGCTCGCGGGTGCTCCTTCGAACTCCAACAGCTACGTGGTCGATGGCATTCCGATCTCAACGTCATCGGGTGGTGTCACCTTCATCCCCACCGTCGAAGCTGTCTCCGACGCGAAGATCCAGGCCAACACCTACGACGCTGAGGTTGGCCGCTCTGGTGGCGGCATCTTCGCGTCGGATCTGAAGTCAGGCTCCTCGCAGTACCACGGTGTGCTCTACGGTGAAACTCGCCAGACCGGCTGGTCGGGCAATCTGTGGTTCAACCACTTCGCCTTCGGCGGAGCTGGAGCACCGACTCCGAGTGACGAGACCTATATCTACGAGGGTGCGTTCGGAGGTCCGCTCGTTCCCCCGTTGCTCAGGGACAAGGCACCCCACTGGCTCGACCAGACCTTCTACTGGCTCGATGAAGCGGGCTATCGCCAGGGACAGCCGCTGACGGGCGTCACCACCAGCTTCTACACGCCCACAACCGCCGAACGCTCCGGCGACTTCTCCGCCTACGCACCGAACACGGGTAGCTCGACCTCCTGCACGGGGGCCCAGTCGAACTGCTACATCCTCTACGATCCGACGACCTTCCCGCGTGTGTCTTTCCTTCAGGAAACCGGAGCGAATAAGATCCCGGCGTCCTACATCAACCCGCTCGGCCAGTACACGGTCAACCAGTTTCCCTCGCCGACCGCCAGCTACATCTACGGAACCACCGGCCAGTCGTATAACTTCTCCAACCCGAGCAGCGCGTTCAAGAGCCGCGACGACACGTACTCCGGCAAGCTGGAGCACACGTTCTTCCCCTGGTACACGGCGAGCGCGTCGTATGTGCACTCGGCCATCCAGGAACCCAGCGGTAACGCGCTGATTGTGCCTTTCGCAAGCAGCACCAAGCTGCTGCGCTACACGGACGCAACAGCGATCAACAATACCTTCACCATCAACCCCACGACGCTTCTCACGGTCGCCTACGGATACAACCGTTACTACAGCGCCTCGTTCCAGTACTCGACTGGCTTCAATGCGGCGACAGGCTTCGGCGGAACCGGTTTCCCGGCAGCTTTCGCCAGCCAGCTACAGTCGGCAACGTTCCCGGCCATCAGTCTCTCGAGCGTGAGCGGCGCAGCCGGCATCGGTGCATCGAACGGCGGGCCTACGGTCTACGCTTCGCACAACGTGGTAGCGGTTGCGTCCAAGACCCTCGGGCGGCACACCATCAAGGCCGGGTACGAGTATCGCGGCTTTGACGTCTACACGAATCCGACCTCAGGTGGTGCGGGCTCGTTCACCTTCGACGGACAATACACCAACTCCACAGGTCTCTCCGACAGCGGTTCGCCACGCTCGATTGCCGACCTGCTCGTCGGGCAGCCGTCGTCAGCGACGGTGACGTTGAACTCCGGCGTCTTCATCAACAAGATCAACTACAACTCGCTCTTTGCGCAGGATGACTTCCGCTTCAGCAGCAAGCTCACCGTCAATGCGGGCTTGCGCTACGAGTACGAGCCTGGACAGACCGAGCAGCGCAACCGCTATAACGTCGGCTTCGATCCAAAGGCGACGGGAAGCTATGTCAACGCTGCCGGCAACACGGTGAACTTCACCGGGGCTCTGGCCTTCGCCGGCCAGAACGGTGAGCCGACCCACTGCTGCAACAACAGCCATACGAAGTTCTCGCCACGCATCGGCATCTCCTACTCGCCCGATAGCAAGACCGTGGTCCACGCGGGCTATGGCATCTTCTTCGCTCCTGTGGGCATCGCCGCTGCCACTACCGGCTATTCGCAGACCAGCACCTACAGCATCACCTCGGCGACGGCCGGCGTTGCGGTTGGCAACGCTGCGTACCTCTCGAATCCGTTTCCGTCGGGCCTGCTGCAGCCCACGGGCAACACTCTCGGGCCGCTGACTGGCCTGGGCAGCTCTCTCACCGGTTCTTCAACCTACGCCTTCACCACCGGCCTGCAGGACTTCCAGAAGCGCTTCCCGTTCGTCGAGCAGTATTCGCTGGACGTAGAGCGTGCGATCCCGTGGGGCATCATGGCCAAGGTCGGATACTACGGTGCGCATGCTCGCAACTATGCGAACTACACCAACATCAATCAGCTGTCGGACACGGTCATGGCCAGCTACGCTCAGGGCGGTTCGAACTATGGCCAGAGCCTTGCGACCAAGGTGACGAACCCCTTCTACGCGAAGACCATCGGCGGCCTTCCGGCGACGGGCACTGTCTCCACAACGACCATCGCACAAGGCCAGCTGCTGCTGCCGTTCCCGCAGTTCGGTGCGGTCTACGTGCTGAGGTCTTCGGGCTACTCCAACTACAACTCGCTGGTCTTCAAGGCGGAGAAGCACACCCGCAACGGCCTGACCATGCTGGCGACATACACCTGGTCTGCGAACTGGGACAACATCTGGAGCACAGGCTCGCAGATCTACAGCTCCTACGGTCCGCAGGACGCCTACAACCCGCGAGGTGAGTACGCTCGCTCGCTCAATAGCATTCCTAACCGCGCGACCGCCGCTGTAACCTACGAGCTTCCGTTCGGCCGCGGCAAGAAGTACCTCTCCGGCGCGAACCGGCTGGTCGATTCCGTCGTCGGTGGATGGTCGATCTCGGACGAATGGATCGATCAAAACGGTGTACCGCTCAGCATTCAGCAGACCGATCTGAGCTCGGGAACGTATGGCACGACGGGTATCGGCGGCACGTATCAGCGCCCGAACCTGGCGGGCGATGCCCATGCCGTCTGCGGTTCGGGTAAGCCCCAGACCCGCCTCGGGAACTTCAGTAGCGCTGCAACCGCTGAAGCTCCTTACGTCAAGTCGTCGGCACTTACTCCCGCCGCGCCGTACACCTACGGCAACGCGCCACGCATGCTGCCGTGCCGCGCACCTGGCTACGATGCCCAGAACATCTCGGTGTTCAAGGACATCAAAATCTCTGAGCGGTTCACCTTCCAGTTCCGTGCGGAAGCACTGAATGCTATGAACACGCCGGAGTTCGCTCCTCCCTCGCTGTCCTACACGGTTAGCACTCCCGCTTCGGTGACGGCCACACCGGCAGCCTCGTCGTCGCAGACATTCGGTAACATCACGACAACGGTGGGCTTCGCCAGAATCATTCAGCTGGGAGGGCGACTCAGCTTCTGATGCAAGCGTGATGGTTCGCCGCATCGGGCCTTGAACAGGACCGATGCGGCGTTCCTGCGTGGGGTCATAGGATGTGCAAGAAATGCCCAACCGGGAACTGAGAGGTCGTTGTGGGGGAAGTACCGAAGTTTGGCGGGGAAGTGAGTCGCCGCCAGTTTCTCTATGGTTCGGCAGCACTGGCTGGTTCCAGTGTGCTTGGACTCAGTGGTTGCGGAAAGACCGCGAAGTCCCCAGCGGTGGGCCTGGCGCCAGCGTTGCCGTTTTATGACGCGTATCAGCCGCTCGTGCCGATCCGCGTTCACACAGATCGAATCTTCCGCATCACTGTCTGCCTGCGTCCATTTCGAGCGCAGGGGCCGCGCATGGAAGCCGAGAAGATCGGCGACAAGACGGTGGTCTACAACTACGGCCACGGGGGTAGCGGCTGGTCGCTCTCCTGGGGATGCGCGGATGTCGTCACGAAGATGGCGATGGAGGCCGCGCAGGGAGCACGCGAGATTGCTGTGATCGGCGCGGGAGCCCTGGGGCTTACCGCAGCTACGATTCTGCAGCGTGCCGGAGCGAAGGTGACCGTCTATGCGAAGGAGCGTGCGCCGTACACCCGCAGCTCGCGCGCTACGGGCAGCTGGACGCCTTCGTCGCGCATCGCGCTGAGCTCCGCCATGGGCCCGGACTTCGCCACAAAGTGGGAGTCGATGGCGCGCACCTCGTTCGCCTACTACCAGAGCTTCCTCGGCACGCCCGGTGCGCCTATCGAGTGGACCGATCGCTACAGCCTTTGGGACGAAGAGCGTAAGCCCGGAGAGCGTCGCGCCTCCTCTGTGCCGCAGATTCATGACTTCGCGCATCTCGACGATCGCATCGCCGACCTTGTGCCGAAGCAGGAGGTGATGCCGCCGGGATCGACGCCGTTCCCGACGAAGTATGTGGCCCGCACCTCCTCGATGAGCTTCAACGTGGCGGGTTACTCGCGGCAGCTCACCAGCGACATTCTCCTTGCCGGCGGCACGTTTGTAGATCGCGAGTTTCATTCGCCGCAGGACTTCGCTTCACTGCCGGAGAAGGTGATCGTCGTGTGCACGGGGTATGGCTCGCGTGCGTTGTTCAACGACGACAGCATCGTTCCCGTGCGTGGTCAGATCGCCTGGCTCATCCCGCAGGAGGGCGCGCAGTATGGGCTCAATTACAACGGTCTGAACATGCTCGCGCGCCGCGATGGCATCGTGATGCAGTACAGCAAAGGCGGCGAGGACGAAGGCTGGAACGACACCAACGAGGCTCCTGATCGCGCGTATGCGGAGCAGGGAATCAACGTTCTGGCCGAGCTCTACAGCCGCATGCAAGCGAAGATGAAGCCTTGAGCCTGAGCCTTCTGCGGGTCAATCGTGGGTGGCCAAAACGGCTTGCAGCGATATCGCAAGTGCTTCGCCCGACGCAGATTGCGTCGGGCGCGAAGTGCCGCGAAGCAGCGTGAATACTGGGCCCTCGCTCCGCAATCGGGCTAAATCCCGCATCACAGGCGGGTTTCCACCGTGTTTCAGCTTTGCAAATGTTGAGGAATGCGGTAGTGTGAGAGTCGGAATAACCCTTCCAACTTTTAGAAACGCAGCCGTCGTTTCACCAACAGACCGTTCCCGCCTCTGTCAGGACGCTGGCCCCCGTGTATCCGGGCGTCAAGCTCCTGGAGTCCGCATCGTCGCACCTTCACCCGGTTCCACCTCAGGAGAATGGCAAATGGAAGTGACAAAGTGTAGCTCGGAAGTCTCGCGACGTAACTTTATGCGCTGGATCAGCGCGGGTGCCGCGGCTGCCGCGGTGGTTCCCGGTCTCGCACCGAACGCGTTTGCCCAGCAGATGGCCGCCGACACCACGCCGCGTCGCCGCAGCGGCATGCCGGACTTCAGCCACCTTCCTCCCGACGCCGTCATCATCAGCTCCAACGAAAATCCCCTCGGACCCGCTGCTTCGGCTCTGGCGGCCGTCGGCCAGGTGGGCGTGTCGGGCGGCCGTTATGACCGCTTCGGCGTCGCTGCTGCGACCGTCAAGACCATCAGCGAGCAGTTCGGCCTCAAGCCGGGCTACGTCGAACTCTTCCCGGGTTCGGGTGGTCCGCTCGATATGGCGCTGATGTCCAACATCAGCCCGTCCAAGGGTCTGGTCTGCGCCGATCCCAGCTATGAGCAGGGTCCCCGCGCCGCAGCGACTTGTAAGGCCCCACTGAAGATGGTGCCGCTGACCAAGACCTACGCGCACGACGTGAAGGCGATGCTCGCAGCCGATCCGAACGCCGGCGCGTTCTACATCGTGAACCCCAACAACCCGACGGGCACCATGACGCCGAAGGAAGACATCCTCTGGCTCATTAAGAACAAGCCCAAGGGCTCCGTGGTCATCGTCGACGAAGCGTACTTCCACTTCTCGAACGATGAGTCCGTGATCGACCAGGTCGTTGCCGACCAGGACGTGATCGTGATGCGCACGTTCTCGAAGATCTACGGCATGGCTGGCGTCCGCGCGGGCTTTGCCTTTGGGCGCCCCGACCTGCTGGCCAAGTTCCAGACCATCTCTCCGGAGATCTCGCTGCGCAATGTTGCTTCGGTGTCGCTCTTCGCCGCGGCTGCGGCGCACGCCAGCCTGCTTGATCCGAAGCTGGTTCCGGAGCGCAAGAAGATCAACACCGACATCCGCGAGTCCACGCTTGAGTTCCTCGACAAGCGCGGCTACAAGATCGTCCCCGGCTCCCAGGCCAACATGTTCATGGTCGACGTCAACCGCCCCGGTCGCGAGTTCATGGGCAACATGATCAAGGAAGGCGTTGTCATCGGCCGCTCCTGGTCGGCGATGCCCAACTATGTTCGCGTCACCGTCGGCACCAAGCCGGAGATGGAGAAGTTCCAGACCGCCTTCGTCAAGTGCATGGACATGCCGCCGGCCACCGTCAGTGCTTCGCTCCACGCCGAGCTCGACATGCCGTCCGAGCTCTGGCGCGCTTGAGCTTTGCGCACCTCGTCAACAGCAAGGCCTCGGAGAGATCCGGGGCCTTCGTTTTTGTGCGGGGAGTGGTGAGTGACAAGTGGGAAGTGAAAAGTGGAGAAGCTTCGTGCTACAGGCTGGCCGTCCTCGTTGCGACGTGCTGGCTGGCAAGTGACTGGCGCATGGCGTCAACGGAGCTGAGCGATCCGGCCACGGGCACGTTCACCGCGCGGGTAAGCTCTTCGATCACGACGCACTCGAAGCCCATCTTGGCGCCATCGACTGCGGAGGATCCTACGCAGAAGTCATACGCCAGCCCAACGAAGAACAGCCGATGCAGCTGGCGTTCGCGCAGGTAGCCTGCGAGCCCCGTAGGCGTCATGTGGTCGTTCTCGAGGAACGCCGAGTAGCTGTCGATGGTTTGGCGAAAGCCCTTGCGCAGGATCAGCTCGGCGTGCGGAATGTCGACCGCGATCTCCGCTCCACTGGTGTTCTGGACACAATGATCCGGCCAAAGCATCTGCGGTCCGTAGGCTGCCTCGATGCTCTCGAAGGGCGGCCTCTCATGCGTGCTCGCGAAGGAGATGTGTCCTTGAGGATGCCAGTCCGCGGTGAGGACGACGTGCTCGAAGCGAGCTGCCAGCGCTTCGATGGGCGCGAGGATCTCCTCGCCCCGCGGCACGCCGAGCGCGCCTTCGAAGCCAGCCTCACGCGGCAGGAAGTCGCGCTGCATGTCGATGACGATGAGGCAATCCGTGGAGCAGGGGGTGAGGTGCGGCGTCATGCTGTCAGTCTACTGCTGACTTGCGCTTGGCTGAGAATCGATCACTAGACGCGCTCGATCATGACCTCGGTGGCTTTCACCAGGGCGGCCGCGGTCTGTCCGCGGCGCAGCTGCATCTCGCGTGCGGCGTCGGCGGTGATGATGGCTGTGACGCGCTGGTCGCCGATGTCGAGCACGACCTTGGCGAGCAGGCCGCTGATCTTCACTTCGGCGATGCGGCCCACGAGCTGGTTGCGCCCGCTGATGCTGCGATAGCGCTCGCGCGAGGTGCGCGCCGGCTCTTCGCTGCGGCTCTGCGTCAACGGCTTCAGCGCGCTCTCCGGGATGCGGTGATGCCCGCCGGGAGTCTTCACGGTATGCAGCTTGCCGGAGAGGATCCACTGCTTCAACGTGGGGTAGCTGACGCCGAGCGCCGTTGCGGCCTCGCGAGGCTTCAGCATCAGTTCGGCTTGGTCGTGTGGTTGCCGGGTCGCCATGGGTGCCCAGTATACGGCCACTCGCTGCGGCGCCGCAGATGTGAGGGCAGGCCTATTCGGAAGGATCCCGCAGCAGCGCCGAGAGATCGCGTGCTCCGTGCACGACGCTGAGGATGTCTACCTGCGGGATGTTGCCGTCGTAAACGTAAAACACCAGGTGTTTGGGGAAACCTTCAAGGTGCAACATGCGCAGGCCCGCGAGTTCGGGCAGGGAGGCTTTGGCGGGAGCTCCTCGTTCGGGAAGGATCCGCAGCGACTGGATCGCTCGATTCACCGAAGTTCGCCAACGATTACTAAGCTCTTCGCCAGCTTTTTCGCGATAGTACGCAGATTGTTCCGCGATCTCGATCCGAGCAATCCGCGCGACTCGAATCTTGATCTTCTGTGCGGTCATTTGGGCTGATGCAGACTCGATTCAAGGAAAGGGGTAACATCGCCGGATTCGAGCACATCCTCCGGGATCTCGATAAATCCTTCGTCGTCGTGCAGCGCGCTCAGCAAGTGATCCTCAAGCTTCCGAACTCTCCGCTCGCGGTCTTCCTGGATGAGTTCGCGGATGTATTGGCCTGGCGTGCCAAACGCTCCCGCCTCTACCTGGGCTTCAACGAACTTGCTCAGTGATTCCGGGAGCGTGATGTTGATCGTAGATGCCATACCTGCATAGGATGACAGTTCCCGGGATGGTGTCAAGGGAGGTGTGGCGTGATCTCGTGATCGACGGTGATCTGGTCCATTGCCTGGCTGCTCCTCACGGGAGGCCTCTATCTCGATGCGCAGCTTCAGAGGGGCCCGTGCGAGTTTTCCGGTCTGCGTGTGTCGCCAGTTCAAGCCGCCTCGCGGCAGGACGACGCCGCGCCAGAGGTGGGATTCAACCCGTGCTTCATGTGGCGGGAGACCTACTGGTGGGAAAAGCTGCTTGCCCTTTCCTGGCTCTTCGCAGGAGTCGGTTTGCTTCTCAGCGTCATCAGAGATATGGTGCGTTGGGGAAAGCGGCGCAGGGATTTGCGAGTGCGCGGCGTTCAGGAGCGCAGGGAAGCAGGAGTGCACGTTGAGTGAATTGGTAAAGATCATCGAATGTCCGCGGGACGCCTGGCAGAATCTGCCGAAGATCATCAGTCCCGAGGCGAAGGCAGATTACCTGCGGCAGCTGGTGCAGGCAGGATTTCAGTACATTGACGCGGCGAGCTTTGTGTCGCGGCGCGCCATGCCGCAGATGGCGGACTCCGAATACGTCCTCGAGTACCTGGACGCACCCGAAGAGGTCGAGATCATCGGCGTGGCGGTGAATGCGCGTGGGGCCGAGCGGGCATCCGAGAGCGGTCGCGTTACGACGCTGGCCTTTCCGTACTCCATCTCGCCCACCTATCTCGAGCGGAACCAGAACCAGACCCCGGAGGATGCGGTCGAGCAGCTGGAGCAGATTGGCGAGATCGCTTACAAGGCCGGCATGGACACCGTAGGGTACCTCTCCATGGCCTTCGGCAACCCCTATGGCGACGCGTGGGACATCGACGAGGTCGTCAGTGCGGTGGACATCCTGGTCGATTCGGGTGTGCTCGCGGTCTCCCTCGCCGACACCGCAGGGACGGCGAGCGCGGACACGATCCGCAACGTTCTTTCCTGCGTCATGGGAGTGCACGATGGCCTCGAGGTCGGGGTGCACCTGCACTCGAAGGTGGAAGAGGCTCCGTTGAAGATCAAGGCCGCCTATGACGCAGGCTGCCGGCGCTTCGATGGAACGATTGGCGGCACGGGAACGGTGCCGTTCGCGCAGGACGCGCTGGTGGGCAATGTCTCGACCGAGCTGCTGATCGCGACCCTGAAGCACCTCGGGGCGGAGCTTCCCGATCTCGAACCTCTGGATCGGTTGATCGCATCGAGCAAGGACATCGCGAAGAAGTACGGCATGGTGCAGTAGAGTGCCGGGCGCGACGGCCGGGGGATCGGGACGAGGCACCTAGCCGGAGTCCCCCTCCCGTCGTAGGGACGCGTCTTGCACAGCGCGAACGCTAGACTTTACGGATGGCAACTGAACCACAAGAGGCGCCCGAGACGGCTGTCGACCGGGAACTCGACGACGCGATCGCCGCGCGCGGGTACGTGGAATCGCGCGTACGCGTGCGCTATGCCGAGACCGACAAGATGGGCGTCGTGTACCACGCCAACTACCTGGTGTGGTTTGAAGTAGGGCGTGTGGAGTTTCTGCGTGCGATGGGGCTGGACTACAGCACCATGGAGCGCGAGACCAATGTGATGCTCGCCGTGCTGGAAGCGACCGCTCGCTATAAAGCTCCGGCAAAATATGACGATGAATTAGCGGTGCGCGCCACGATGACGGGCATTCGAGGCCCGATCGTGCGTTTTCGTTACTCCATCGTCCGCATCGTCGATAGGCTCGTCCTGTGCGAGGGAGAAACCGTGCACATGGCGTTGGGGCCAGACTTCAAGAGAGCAGAGCTGCCTTCCGAGTATGCCGAGCGCTTCCGGAGACTGGTGCACGAGATCCACGGAAACGCCGCCGGATCAGGGATCGCCAAGCTGGCTGGCTCTTCCGAGCCCGGAGCCAATGGAGGAGAACTCGCATGAGCACGCCACAGGATGCGATTGCAGGAACCGAGGGCCGGAAGGTCGCCCTGGTCAGCGGAGCTAACAAGGGACTGGGCTTTGAGACAGCGCGTCAGCTGGGCCGAATGGGCTATATCGTCTACGTCGGTTCGCGCGATGCGATGAAGGGTGAGATCGCCGCGCGCCGCATGCGCGCTGAAGGTATTGACGCCCGCGTGCTCAAGCTCGACGTGACGAAGCAGAGCGACATCGACGCCGCGGCAAAGAAGATCGGTGCGGAATGCGGTGTGCTGGATGCGCTGGTCAACAACGCTGGCGTCATGCATGAGAAGAGCTGGACGGTGAACTCCACCAGCGCGACGGATATGACCAGCCTCCGAGCGACCTACGAAGCGAATGTCTTTGCGGTGGTCGCGGTCACGCAGGCGATGCTTCCTCTGCTGCGCAAGTCAGCAGCAGGGCGCATCGTGAACGTGTCGAGCATTCTCGGCTCGGTCAGCCTGCAGGCCACGCCCGGCTCACCCACCTATGCGACCAAGCTCTTCGCGTACAACAGCTCGAAGGCCGCGCTGAACATGTTCACTATCTCGCTTGCACACGAGCTCCGCAACACGAAGATCAAGGTGAACTCCGCACACCCCGGCTGGGTGAAGACCGACCTCGGCGGCGACGCTGCGCCGCTGAACGCCGAGGCCGGAGCGAAGACCGAGGTGGAGCTCGCCACGCTGCCCGAGGATGGCCCTACCGGCGGTTTCTTCCACGACGGCAAACCCATCGCCTGGTAGATGTTTCTCGGCGCACTGCTTGCGGCACACATGCTCTAGATCACAATCTGTCGCGTCCGTGCGCCTTCGCGCTCGCGTGTCCGGGCCAGCTCCCAGGCCTTGGCGTACTTCCAGCTGGAGTACACCGAGTGGTACAGGTGCAGCATCAGGCCCTCGCGTCCATCCAGGAAGCCAAACCGGATGATGTAGTTCCAGAAAAAGGTCCACACCGGCGCCAGCAGGATGCGGAAGACGAAGGCCATCCACGACCGGCAGACCTTGCCGCGTTCGATCAGCAGGTCCGCTCCGAGTGAGCTGTAGCGGTCCATGTGTTCGATATAGGTCGAGAGCGTCGGATACGCGTGGTGGATGAGGTCGAAGTCCATCGTCCCCGCCTCTCCATCGAACGAGACGATCTCATGCACAGGGCGATTCTCAAACTTCGGCGTCAGCGTGAAGTTCGCCGCGTTGCGGCGGAACAGCCGCAGTTTGGGATCCGGGTAGAAGCCGCCATGCTTGATCCAACGCCCGAGGAACAGGTTCCGGCGCTGCAGGAAGAAGGCATCGTAGGGGGGGCTGCTGGCCAGAAGGGTACGCATCTGGTCGCGCAGCTCGGGCGACAGCTCCTCATCCGCATCGAGCGTCAGAATCCAGGTGCCGGTGCACTCCGAGATGGCGAAGTTCTTCTGTTCCGCGAAGCCCGGCCACGGCCGCTGGATGACGCGCGCGCCGTAGCTCTCTGCGATCGCGACGGTGCGATCGGTGGACCCGGAGTCGACCACGACGATCTCTTCCGCCCAAACGACGCTGGCGAGGGTGCGGGCCAGATTGGCCTCTTCATTCAGGGTGATGATCGCAACAGAGAGCAGCGGCATAGGCGTCGTCGGAGCTCAGGCAAGAGTGATGGAGTCGTCCTGGAGCTGTTCCTGCAGCAGGCGTTGGGTCAGCTTCATCAGGTTTTCGCCGGTCTTCGGAAGCACGAAAGCAGACTCGCCTTCGTTCCACTCCAGCTTGAAGCTGGAGGTGAGCGCCGAGATCCAGATCTGGCGTACGGGCGTGTTGGGCGTGAAGACGAACTTGGTGCCGCCATCCTCAAACAGGACGTTGAGCACGCCGTTCTTCTCTTCGGCTTCAAAACCGCCTTCTTCTTCAGCACGAAACAGGGACTGCTTGAGCGCTTCGAGGGCGCTGTCGGACTCACGTCGGAAGGTAGCTTCGTCGATCATTTTCACTCGTAGTGTACCGGCAACCGGGCGAAGCGCAACCCGGCCTTGTGCGATCGAGGGGCGTTCACTGTGCTTTCACGGGATGCACGATGTAGACGAGGCCAAGGTAATCATCGGTAAGGAGGAAGGTATCCGGACCCAGGATCAACAATCCGCAGGGTCTTCCGTCGACCTTGGCGGAGGTGATGCCGCCGCCAAGAAAACCGGTGATGAGTGGCTTCGGTGTGCGGTCCTGGGCGGTGAAGCGCACCAGCCGGTAGCCCGTTCCAATATGAGGGTGGCTTGCGCCGTGTTGCGCCACGACGAAGCTTCCGCCCGTCCCCCCGAGGATCGGCGACTTCGCGTCGAAGTACGCCATGCCGAGCGGCGAGCTATGCGCCGCGAAGGTGGTGTACGCGGCGGGCACCTGCGAGCAGTCCGACAAGGGCGCTGGGGGCTTGCCCAGCGCGGCATTGGGATCGACACCGTCCGCGTGGCCTCCGCCGGCGGCAAGGTTCGTCCCTGCTGCGGCCACACCCTGCTGATAGCCATACACCGAGTCCGCATTGGCCTTGCGGTGGGCCTTCACCTGCGGCGTCTGCGCGGAGGTCACCTTGGGGTCGTTCTCGGTGCTGGTCGTTGGCAGAGGGGTCGAATCGTGGACTGCCTTCCCATGCGCGAAGTAGCAGGTGGGCCAGCCGTAGTTGGGAGCCGTGGCAGCCGCGATGGGCCCAGCATGGCTATTGGAGTCCAGCTCGAAGAAGGTGTCCTCCGGCAGCTGGTCGCCCAGGTGGTCGTCGCCCATGTTGGTCGCGAACAGAGCTCCGCCATCAACCTCCGGCACCCAGCGAAGATCCACGGCATTGCGCATCCCGTGGGCGACCACCTTCTGGTCGCTGCCGTCAGGATTCATGCTGAGGATGGCCGCGCGTGCCACCTCGCGCTCCTGACAGTAGTTGCAGCTTGATCCTGTGGCGACGTAGACGCGCGTGTGGCCGTGCAAATTCGCGACGGCGACGGTCCGGGTCAGGTGCCAGCCGCCGTATTTGTAGCTCAGGCCGTAGTCAGGCCAGCGGATCAGCACCTCGGGCTCGGAGCTGGGGGCCTCATCGCCGGGGTTGTAGCGATAGCGGACCAGCTTGTCGGTCAACGGAACGTAGAGCCACATCGCGCCGGGGTTGCCGCCACTTGCCGGCTCCGTATAAAACGCCAGGTTGTTCGGATTGCGCAGGTGGTCGAGGTAATGCGTGACGTGCGTATAGCGCTGCGTGGCGGCGTCCCAGCCCTCGAGGATGTAGACCGAGCCATTCGTATTGTCCGCCAGGTTGAACATCCCGGTCGCGAAGACGCGATTGTCCGGAGACATCGTCAGGAAACGTACACGCTTCAGCCCCGTGGCCGCCACATCGACGGTGAGCCCCCTGGGCATTGCCAGCGTGATGCTCTTTCCGGGAGCGTAGGTGATGGTGTGGGGGATCAGCGGAGCCTGGGCGACCAACCTCGCGCCCGACAACGCAGGTGCAGCGACAACAACAGCAGTGACAACAAGAGCAGCAAGTCTACGAACGACAGCGTTGCGAAGAGCGGATGCAGTGGAACGGCGAAGCAGGACCGTGTCCGCGGTCGAAGGAAACATCAAAGAAAACATGCCCTCCGTTTAGACGCGACTCGAAGGGAAGGAGACGCCCACGGCCACTCCGGCGACTCAGCGGCCGCGAGAGTCATCCCGAGGCAGATTGCAGGACGCAGGTTGGGCAGACGGCTCATAGTGCTGCGATGCGTCGTTGAAAACAAAGGGCTGGCACACAAAGCTGCGCAGACGGGTGAGTTCGAACTCCCGTGCGTGGGAGAGCGGGCTCGCTGCCTCCTGAGGCGATAGCTTGCCCAGTCCGCTGACCAGCATCGTGTGTTGCCCTACTGGCTCGGAGAGGTCGGGCTGCACCCAGCGCAGCGTTAGGTCACATCCGCCGTGGCCCTTGCCGTGCCCCGTGTCGCAGGTGCGCAGCTCGGAGACGAAGCTCATCACCACAACCGCCTTGTTGTTGATCACCCGCATGAAGCCCTGATTCTCTGCGCCGTCCCCTGATGGTGTCGACGTGGCCGCGGTGAAGATCGCGCGATAACGCCCCTTCTGCAGCACGGAACGTGCGACGCGCAGGAAGGTGGAGGGCAGCATCGTGGCGTCGGCGGATGCTGTGGGGAAGATCACCGTGCCTACGCGCCGCCACAGGCCGTCTGCGGGGACAAGGATCGCGCTGACGATGTGCTGGTCGAGCTCGGCGGTGAGGATCGCATCCTGATCGTCGTTCTGGCCCATCGGCGCGAACTCGAGCTGCAGAGCGCGCGGCGTGGGGATGTGCCCGCGCTGAAGGTACTGCGCAGGGGCTCCGATGGCCGAGAGGGCTGCTGCGCGGGTGCGGTCGTCATCGGCCTGCAGCTGCCGCGTAAGCGCCTGCGGAGCGGGAACCCCGTAGTCGACCTGCTGGAACTGCAGGGGGCCAAGCCCGGTGCTGATGGGGAGGATCGGCTGGGAACGCGGCGGGGCTGTCGGGGGCGACATTCCATCGCTATGCCGCTGCGCCGACGCACCTCCCACAGAGAGAAGGGCCAGCAAGAGAGCGACTGAGGTTCTGCGGCGAATCATCGGAGGTTGGCAGTCCAGGTGAAGCGCCAAGGGTTGCGCGGCTCCCGTGCGAGAGGCGTCGCGCAACCCTCTGGGCTAGAAGGGGATATCGTCGTCGGTGATACCCACGTCGCCGTAGTCCGGCGAGGAGGCTGCCGGGGCTGCAGCGCGCGAGCCGGAGTAGCCGCCGGAGCTGGAGCTGCGCTCGTATCCGCCACCGCCGGAGCCGCCGGATTCGCCGCGGCCCCCCAGAAGCGAAAGCTCGTTGACGAGGATCTCGGTGCGGTACTTCTTCTCGCCGCTGGTCTTGTCATCCCAGCTGCGGGTCTGGATCTTGCCTTCGACGAAGATCTGGGTGCCCTTCTTCACGTAGTCGCGAACGATCTCCGCGGTGCGCTGGAAGCAGACGAGGTTGTGCCACTCGGTCTTGTCGGCCCAGTTGCCGGTCGAGTCCTTCTGCCGGTCCGCGGTGGCCAGCGAGAAGCTTGCGACGGTCATGCCGCCTGCGGTCGTACGGATCTCGGGGTCCTTGCCTACATTGCCGAGAAGGAAGACTTTGTTAACGCCCTTTGCCATTGGAAAACTCTCCGTTTCGCAGGTTGAGGATAGCAGAGGAAGGTGGCGGGAAAACGCGGAGTTAGCGTCGACGATGGCGTGTGAGTCGGACGCCGTGTGCGACAACAAGCCCCGCGCCTGCCATGATGGCGAGCAACCCTGCAGCGGCGGGACCTGCGAGTGGGCCGACAGGACCGCAGATCCCGAGGATGATCGTGTTCCTCGAGCAAGCAGCCACGTCGATCGCACCGGTGATCGCCAGGATCAAACCCATCCGAAGTAGTGTCATCGGTCGCCCCAGCACTCCCAATTTGGACTCTTACCCTTGGCTGAAGAGCCTACTCTCGCCCACGCAGATCGCCGATGAGCTTGGCGAGTCCCAAGACGAGTGTGAGCACCGCGGTGGGCCCGGCCCCCATCACCAGCATGAGCGCCAGCCAGCCCGCATTGTTGTGGGGGCCCTGCTTGGTCACGCCGCCCAGCACGGTATAGAGCAGCAGAGCCGCGATCGCGGCGACCAGCAAGATCACTCCGCCGGTCATCAGCAGCTTACGTGTGTCGGGCCGGATTGCTGTCTGGGCTGCCATCTACTTGTGCACGACCGCTTGCAGCAGATACACAAAGACACCGCTGACGGAGACATAAAGCCAGATCGGATAGGTCCAGCGCGCGATCTTCCGGTGCGCCGGGAAGCGCCCGGTGAGTGACAGGAAGAACGTAATCAGGATCATCGGGAGGCACACGATAGCCAGCGGAATATGCGTCGCGAAGAGCACGATCGCGTAGGTGTACCAGAGCCAGCCCGTGTGCGCGATGGGCAGCCGCGTCTCGCCATGCAGGAAGTAGGTGCCGAGGTAGCTGACCAGGAAGGCGCTGGAGACGATGAACGCCGCGAACATGGCGTTGCGGTGGCCGGTGATGTCGCGGCTCCTGATCTTGCTGAGGCCGACCAACAGTGCGATGGCACAAAGCGCATTGAGCACGGCGTTGAGGCCGGGCAGGAAGCGGAAGCTGGTCGCGGCGGCGTCCACGGGAGGATGCACGTAGACGAGCCAGAAGATGAACAGGCTGGCGACTACGCTGACGGCGATGATGCCCCAAACCACCGAGGCGGGTGTGCGTGCGCTCGTCGCGCCGGGAAGCGTGCTGGACTGCGGTGTCATGGCTTCTTCAGTGTACCGGCAGGAGGGCCGTGCAGCTAACGGTAGATCAGACAGCCGCGCGCCTCCAGTGCGTCGAACCACGACGGCGGCTCGAGACCGTTTACCCAACGCAGGTCAAGCTTTTCGAGCTTTGGCAGTGCGGCCACCGCATCCGGGAGGGATTCGATCGGGTTACCGCGCAGGTCCAGTTGGCGAAGTTCCGTCAGGTCCGCGATGGCATCCGGAAGTGTTCGCAGGGCATTGTTTCGAAGATGAAGTTCGCGCAGCTTCACCAGGCCTGCGATGGAGCTGGGCAATTCGGAGATGTGGTTATCCGTCACCCGAAGCTCGACGAGGCTCGAGAGCGAACCGACGCACTTTGGCAGATGCGCAAACCGGTTCTGACTGATGTTCAGATAGCGGAGCTGCTGCAGTCCTGCAAGAGACGGAGGCAGTGCGGTGATCTGATTGTCATGTAGATAAAGGAAGTCGCTGAGACCATGAAGTTCACCGATCTCGCCGGGTAGTTCGGTAAGCAAATTATGTCCCAGATCCAACGTTCGAAGCTTGGAGAGGCGGCCGATCTGGGGCGAGATCTCTGTAAGGTCGTTGTCGGCGAGGATGAGCACGCGGATGCAGGTTTGCTGCCACACTTGCTCGGGGACGGCGCCAAGACGTTTCTTCCAGAGATTCAGGGTCTCTATGCTAGTCATGCCCGTCATCGGTCTGCGTTGCCAGAGTTAGAAGAACAGGCGGCCGCGGGCATCCAGCATCATGGCAGCGAGCAGCAGCGGCAGGTAGATCACGCTGACCTTGAGCAGGTGCCGGGCGAGCTTGCGGGCGTCGGGATTCTCCGGGTCGCCGGCGATCTTTGCGAACTGGATCGAAGCGGTCAGGTACCAGAGGCCCAGCGCGAGCGCTGCCACGCCGTACAACTTGCCGTCGACTCCGAGCGGCACGAGCCACAGGCTGGCGGGAATCATGATCACCGCATAGAAGATGGCCTGGATCGCGGTGGACTTGGCGGCCCAGCCCAGGGGCTTCTGGCTGGCGGTCACGCGGATACCCGCTCCTGCATACTCCTCGCGGTACATCCAGCCGATGGCCATAAAGTGTGGGAACTGCCAGATGAAGAGCACCGCGAAGAGTGCGACGGCGGGCCACTCGATGATGCCGCGCGCGGCGGTCCAGCCAATGAGTGGCGGCAGCGCGCCCGGGAAGGCCCCGATGAAGGTGTTCAGCGTGGTGATGCGCTTGAGCGGCGTGTAGACCCCGACGTAGCTCGCGGCGGTGAGCAGCGTCAGCGTGCCCGTAATCATGTTCGTGGCCCACGAGAGGTACAGCGAACCACCGCAGATGAGCAGGAAGCCGATCAGCAGGCCATGCACCAGGCCGACGCGATGCTGCGCCATGGGGCGCTGCGCGGTGCGGATCATCAGGCGGTCGGTACGACGCTCGAGCGCCTGGTTGAGCGCGCTGGAACCTGCTGTGACCAGCGCAATGCCGAAGAGCGCCTCAACCATCGAGCGGCTGAAGGGGCTGATGCCTGAACGCAGGCAGCCGAGGTAGAACCCCGCACCCGCGGTGATGATGACCATCAGCGAGACGCGCGGCTTCGTCAGCAGAGCGTAGTCCGACAGCAGCGTGGAGAAACCACTGCGCGAGCGGATGGCCGGAGATGTGGTGATGGCGGCTGGCATCAGGAATCTGTCAACACTCAAGGATACCGCGTGAGGGCGATCTGGTGCTGGAAGCAGCTTGCCTGGCGCTCAGCTATCGCCCAATACCAGCTTGGCGATGGTCGCCAGCTGCATGAAGCTGGTGCCCTCATAGATCTTGCCGATCTTGGCGTCGCGGTAGAGCTTCTCCACGGGGTAGTCCTTCACAAAGCCGGCGCCGCCGAAGACCTCCACGGCGAGCGAGGCGGTGCGTTCGGCGACCTCGCTGGCGAAGAGTTTGGCCATGGCGGCCTCTTTGAGATAGGGCTGGCCTGCGTCCTTGAGGCGTGCGGCGTTGTAGACCAGCAGCTGTGCAGCTTCGACCTCCATGGCCATGCGGGCGAGTTGGAACTGCATGGCCTGGAACTCGGCCAAACGCTTGCCGAACTGCTTGCGCTCGCGGGCGTACTTCAGGGCGTGATCGAGCGCTCCCTGCGCGAGGCCGACTAACTGAGCGCCGATGCCGATGCGGCCTTCGTTGAGGGTTTCGATGGCGATCTTATAGCCTTTGCCGACGAACTCCGGGCCGCCGAGGACATTCGCGGCTGGGATGCGGCACTCCGCGAAGACTAACTCGCAGGTGGAGCTGGCGCGGATTCCTAACTTGTCTTCCTTACGTCCGATGGAGAATCCGGGCATGCCTTTTTCGACCAGGAAGCAGGTGATGCCCTTGTATCCCGCTGCAGGATCGATGGTGGCGAAGACGAGGAAGAGACCGGCTTCCCTGGCGTTGGTGATCCAGAGCTTGGAGCCGTTGAGGACGTAACTGCCATCGGCCGCTCTGGTGGCCCGGCACTTGAGAGCGAAGGCGTCGGAGCCGGAGCTGGCTTCCGAGAGGGCGTAGGCGCCGGTGAGGGACTCGGCGAGGCGGGGGAGCCAGTGGGTCTTCTGGTCTTCCGTCGCCCAGCGCATGAGGGCGCTGATGACGAGGGTGTTCTGGACGTCGACCAGGACGCCGACGGCGGGGTCGACGGCGGAGATCTCCTCGACGGCGAGGACTGCCTGGAAGAGCGTTCCCGCCGGGCCGTTGTACTGCTCGGGGATCTGGATGCCCATGAGCCCGAGGGCGTGGAGTTGGGTGAGGAGTGCGGGGTCGAAGGCCTGCTGCTCATCCATGTGGCGGACGAGGGGGGCGATTTCAGCGCGGGCAAATTCGCGGACGGTGTCGCGGAAGAGAGTTTCGTCGTCGGAGAGCTGGGTGAGCGGCTGCATGGCGGTATGAGGGTAGCGGGGCGGCGATGCGTGTGTCGAGGCAGCGGTGTTGCGGGATGGTGATTTGTGGACAGTTTCTTTCGGGCGTGGCCGAGTATCGGCGCGATCGGAGTCTCTCGCTGGTGTTGCAGTGAATTGCTGGGGTGCGGCCGCCGATAGAGCGATGTGCCGGCTCTCGCGATTGCCGGTCGGAGGAAGATCATGCTGGTCTCGAGCGTGTCCGGCGTCGGCAGCCTCGCCTCGGAGCTGCAAGGGGCGATCAGCGCAGCGAAGAGCCCGGCGACGCCTGCTGTAGCAAGCCCGGCTGCTGCAACATCCCCGCAGGCATCGCTTCCGGTCGATACGTATACTCCGTCGGCTGCCACGAAGAGTGCCGCCACGGCACCAGCTTCAGGAGCCTCGGAGACCTACTCCGCGACTTCGACGGCGTCCGGTTCAGCAGGCGCGGGCTCGTCCAAATCGTCGGGTTCCGGCTCGGCTAAGCCGTCTGGAGCGTCAGGATCAGGCGGCTCGGGGGGCGGTGCCGGATCGGGCGCAGCGAATGCGGCGGCGGTTTCGTCGGCCGACGAGGTGGCGGCAGCGTTCTCAGTGACCGTGGGCGGAAAGAGCTATGGCGCGAGCGTGCAGAGCTCTGGCGGAACCTACACGGCTTCGGTGGGGAACCTGCCCGGGGCGAGCGCGAGCGGTTCGTGTGCAGTCGGCCGAAAGCAACCTCATGGCCAAGGTCAGCGCGCTGGCTTAGCGGGATGACGTGGGCCGGTGTCTGCGAGCCGGTGAACGATGTCCGTTATTGGACGATAGAGCTATCACTGGCCCGCTTGTGGAGCGGTTTCTAACGGTTCCAGAATCTGGGCGCAATTGGAGTAGTACATGACGATCGGAAAGAAGCTGTTCACGAGCTTCGGGGCAATGCTGGGTTTGACGCTGTTTATCGGCGGCGTTGCCATATGGAATGTGGGTGACCTGGGGGCGAGTGTCGATCGGCTGGGGCACCACTACTCGAGGAATATCTACCTGACCGGGGCCATGAATACGATTGGCGCGGACGGTTTGGCGACCACCAACGGTCTGCTGCTGAGCGCGCACAGGAACGACCTGGAGGCGGCTCGCCGGGCCGATGAGCACTACGCGGAAGATGTCGCAGAGATGACGAAGTACGTCGATGAGTTCATCAGCGAGACGTCCAGGCCGGAGTTGAGGGCCCTCGCGCAGCAGGAGATTCTCGACAAGCTGAAGTTTGTGGGCGAAGGCACGCACACGATGTTCGAAATGGTGCAGCGCGGGAGGCTTGCGGAGGCGGACGCTCTCTACGACGAGAAGCTGATGCCGGTGGTCGCGGCGATCCGGGAATCGGGAGAGAAGCTTGCAGAGAACGAGAACCAGGGAGCTTCGAAGTATGCCGACAATGCGTCGGCTGCGGTGGGCCCGGAGCGCACGCTGAGCGTGGTGCTGATGCTGCTGTCGGTGGTGATCGGGGCGTTCCTTATCTACAGCATTCGGGGCATCAATGCTTCCCTGAGTGCGACGGTGGTGAGCCTGGCGGAAGGTTGCGACCAGATTCTGGGGGCAGCGACGCAGGTGGCGGAGTCGAGCCAGTCGCTGGCGCGGGACACATCGGAACAGGCGGCGATGATTGAGGAGACGTCGGCCTCGTCGGAGCAGGTGAATGCGATGGCGCGCCGGAACACGGAGAGCGCGCGGAATGCGACGGCGCTGGTGAACGAAGCGGTGGCGAGCACGGAGCAATCGAAGCGCGCGGTAGCGGACTGCGTGGTGGCGATGGATGCGATCGGAGAGTCGAGCACGCAGATTGCGAAGATTCTGCAGGTGATCGACAAGATTGCGTTCCAGACGAACATCCTGGCGCTGAATGCGGCGGTGGAGGCGGCGCGGGCGGGTGAGGCGGGCGCGGGGTTTGCGGTGGTGGCTGAAGAGGTCCGCAACCTGGCACAGCGGTGCGCGGGAGCTTCGGAAGAGATTACGGTGCTGATCGATAAGTCGGTGGGGAATTCGCATGCGGGCCGGGCGACGATGGGCACGGTGGTGGAGTCGGGCGAGAAGGTGAACCAGGTGTTTGTGTCGATGAAGCTGCTGGTGGAAGAGATTGGTCTGAGCAGCGAAGAGCAGGGGCAGGGCATCGACCAGATTGGGCGCTCGATCCGACGGATGGAGCAAGGGACGCAGAAGAGCGCGGCCAATGCGGAACAGAGCGCAGCGGCGGCAGAGCAGCTGAATGCGCAGTCGGACTGCCTGCGGGATGTGGCGGCTGGGCTGAGCGCGATGGTGGGCGCCGAGGCCGTGGCGGTGAGACGGCGGTAGGTGGGCTGTGCTGCTAAAGATCTGTGAGGCGTATGTCACGATGCTGTGGCGGCACACTGGTAATTAGTGCGTGATGATGCTGGTTGCGAGCCGAGTGCTTCCTGCGGGGTCGTGATGATGGATGGAGATTGGGTGGGCGGGGTGTTGCCACGACGTTCTGTCGCGCTGTCCGTGGCGCTGATGGCGGCGACGATTGCAGGCGGGCTGGCGGTGCGGTTCTCGCGGTTGGGGCTGCCGGGGTTTGTGGTTAAGTACGGCGGGTCGTGCCTGTGGGCGCTGACGATCTATTGGGTCGTCTCGACGCTGCTGCCGCGGTTGCATTTGTATTCGGCCGCGCTGGTAGCTGGGGCGATCTCTACCGGTGTGGAGTTTCTGAAGCTCTATCGGTCGCCGGGGCTGGATGCGTTTCGGTACACGCTGGCGGGGATCCTGCTGCTGGGGCGGATCTTTTCGTGGTGGGATATCTTGGCGTACCTGATGGCGATAGGGGCGGGGGCTTGGTTGGACTCGTGGCTGCGGGCGACTCGCGGCTAATCGATGCCGAGGTCGCGGACGATCTCGGCGTCGGGGAGGACTTGGACGGGATCGAGGCCCTGCTGGTCGACGAAGATCGCGATGAGATAGGACCAGACGAGGTCCGGGGTCCATGTGTCGGGAGCGGGTGGCGGCAGGTTCTCGCGCTTGTGGAAGAAGAGGAGCGTTCTGCCGGTGATGGTGGAGATGGCGGGCAGGTGATCGGGTGTGACGAGGTTCGGCGTGGGAATGAGCTTGAGTTTGGCGCAGAGGAGCGCGTAGAGCTCGCGGACGGTGTGAATGTCACGGACTTCGTCGTCGGCGAGGGTGATGGCGAAGACTTCTTCGCAGCGGAGGACGAGTTCTACGGCGTCGAGGCCCATGGGGGAAGGCAACTCCGATTGTCAGGGATTCTTCGTGGGGAGCGGTGGGTTAAAGATGGCGTGAACTTCTGACTCGAGTTGCGCCGCCGCCTTGTCCCCGCGCGCAAAGGCCTCTGCTGACTCGACGAGCCGCTCAAGGTTCAATAGGCCCCCGACGCGCGTTTCGAGCTTCGAGCGGAGTTTTTGATCGTGGCCGGGCCTGAAGCCGGTTTTTGACTCTTCCTGGCAAGCACAGCGGCAGAGCATGACCGCAATCGTAGCGGGAGAGCCGAGTTGAGGAAAGGCAATTCCGTCGTTGCGGCTCCGCCTGCACTCCAGCCTTCGGCAGAGCGGAAGCGCCTGCGGCGGGGGCTCTTTGGCCCGGTTAAAACCGGGCCCTTCCGGGTGGTCGCGGGGCCGGAGGAGTGGGCGTGGTCGAGCTTCCGGCAGTGGTGGGGCGGTGAGGTTGGGGTGGTGGAGGTGGAGTATCCGGCGCTGGCGCGGAGGCGCGGCGGGTTGGGAGAGAAGCTCGGGCCGGATGGACGGGTGAGGAAGATACCTGAGTCCGAGTAAGTGGGCGCCCCACGTCTCGCGTTTGAGACGTGGTGGTGGTGCGGGTGTTTGGGGGAGACTTGTGGTGGTTCGGGATGGGTGGTCTTGCGGGGCATCCTGCGAACCCATGTCTCAGAATCGAGACATGGGCACCCGATTTGTGGTGGTCCTTCGGGAGACATGGGCCACCCGCCTAACTATTTCTTTTTCGGATTCTTTTTCGGACGGCCGGGGGTCTTGTAGTTGGTAGTCTTCTCGATTTTGGAGATTTCCTTGTCGATTTCGTTCTGGAGGCTCGTCATTTTCTCCATCACTTCGGCGCGTCCGAGCCTCTTGCCCTGTTCCTGCGCAGCCTCAAGTAAATTGATTAAATGTGCGCCCGCGAAAAGGTCAAGCTTTTCGCTGACGATGTCCCATGAGTGGTGGATCTTAGGACCCACGTATAGAGTTATCGATTTGTTCCCGCCTATAACGTCGAGCTTCTTGTACTTCCCCGCATTCTTCGTGCTGGCCAAGACGCCTCCTCAGTTTCGCACAAAGGTTACCGCAGAAATTCGCGCTTGCCAAGCAAATGCCGTATCCCACTTCAGGTGCGTGCCATTCCTCTTATACTGTGGTACCGTCAGTGGCTATCATGATGGCGATGATTCAAGAAAGGTCGGCTTATGGCAGAGGTATCGAATCCGGCAGTTGTGGCTCCTACGGAGGCCGCAGGTAAGGCTAGCTCGAAGAAGCTCGGCACCCAGTTGCCCTATCTTGCATCTCCAGGTTCGATCAAGACCGCCCTCGATCGCATTAGGGAGGCGGCGGCGCCTGAACGCGTTCATCTCGATTTTGTAAATACCATCCTGAAGATGAAGGGCGGGACAGGAGCCGCTGTCATCCCGTTCTTGAAGAAGATTGGCTTTGTGGCATCTGACGGCAGTCCCACTGAGCTGTATAAGCGATTTCGCAATAAGACCTCGGGAGGGGCCGCAATGGCGGCGGCCATTAGATATGGATACAAGCCCCTAGGGGACTCCCGAGAGTATTTTTACAAGTTGGATGACAAAGACTTACTTAATCTGATTGTCGAAGTCACCGGGGCTGAACTCAATAGTTCTGCGGCGAAGCAGATTCTCTACACCCTGAACGCGCTGAGGGAATACGCCGATTTCGCTGCGGCGCAGCCTGGAGACGGCGAAGTTCAGCAGACGAGTATCCAAGAGGGGAGCAGCGGGGGCAGTCGGCCCGGAGGGGCAGATCGAAGCAAATACGAGGGCGTTGGCCTGCGCTTGGGGTACACCATCAATCTGAATTTACCCGCCACCACAGATCAAGCCGTGTTTAATGCGATTTTCCGTAGCCTAAAGGAGCACCTCTTGTCATATGGCGAATGAGAACTCAGGAGTCCTGGGCAGGATCAAGGAATTCGGAATGACGAATCAGATGCTCGCGGATGATCTCTTGCGCATTGGGGCGGCGCACGGGGTCGACCTCGGGCATCTCGCCAGCGGCGCCAATGCCGCTGAGGACGCATACTATCCTCAATTTCCTGCTCGTATCAGGGCGGAAGCTCATCGTATGGCGCGGCACTACGAGCTTTTCTATTGTTTGGAGGTGTCTGTCCGAGACCTTGTTAATGTCACGCTTACCGAGTCGAAGGGAACGGACGACTGGTGGGCGACTGACTGCGTGCCCCAGCAGATCAAGCTAGACGTCAGCGGTCGCATCAAGGCGGAAATAGATTCTGGCGTAAGCCGGCGGTCGGACGATGAGTTAGACTTCACGACGTTCGGCGAGCTCGGCACGATAATCGTCGTAAATTGGAATTCATTCGGCGGTATTTTCACGAGTAAGAAGGCTGTCGAGAAGGTGGTCGGCAGTCTAAATTCCTTACGAAATCCCATCGCGCACTGCTGCCCGCTCGCAGAGGATGAGGAGGTACGGCTTAGCCTCGCGCTGCGCGATTGGTTTCGGCTGATGGAATGAATTGCAACCTACCTTCCGAACTTTTGGCCGCCGCCTAGTTGGGACATGAGGCGTTGTTGCATTTTGCCTCCTCCTGAGCCCATGGTTTTGAACATTTTGGCCATCTGGTCGTGTTGTTTCAGTAGGCGGTTGACTTCGGCTACTTCGACTCCGGCGCCTTTGGCGATGCGTTTTCTGCGGCTGCCGTTGATGATGGCGGAGTTGAGGCGTTCCTTCTGGGTCATGGAGTTGATGATGGCTTCGACGCGGCCGAACTGTTTCTCGTCGACCTGGGAGGCGGCCTGCTGCATGCCGGCGAAGGGGCCTACCGAGGGCATCATCTTCATGATGGATTGAATGCTGCCGAGCTTCTTGATCTGGCGGAGCTGTTCGCGGAAGTCGTCGAGGGTGAAGCCGTCGCCCATGAGAGCTTTCTGGGCGAAGGCGGTGGCCTTGGACTTGTCGAGCTTTTCTTCGGCGCGTTCGAGCAGGGTGGCGATGTCGCCCATGCCGAGGATGCGGCCGACGATGCGGTCGGGGTGGAAGGGCTCGAAGGCGTCGGGCTTCTCGCCGGTGCCGAGGAACTTGATGGGGGCGCCGGTGATCTGGCGGATGGAGAGCGCAGCGCCGCCGCGGGAGTCGCCGTCCATCTTGGTGAGGATGGCGCCGGTGATCTGGAGACGGTCGTTGAAGGCCTTGGCGGAGTTGACGGCGTCCTGGCCGGTCATGGCGTCGGCGACGAAGAGGATCTCGGAGGGGTTGAGCTCCTTTTTGAGGGCGGCCATCTCGTCCATGAGGGCCTCGTCGATGCCGAGGCGGCCGGCGGTGTCGACGATGAGGATGTCGTGGGCGAAGTTGCGGGCCTCTTTGTAGGCGGCCTTGGCGAGGCGGAGGACGGCGGCGGTGTTGTTGTCGGTGGCGGCGTCGTAGGCGCCTTCGTAGATGGCGGCGCCGACGGACTGGGCGACGACCTTGAGCTGCTCGCGGGCGGCGGGGCGGTAGACGTCGACGGAGACGAGCAGGGGGCGGTGGCCGCCCTTCTTGAGCCAGGTGGCGAGCTTGCCGGAGGAGGTGGTTTTACCCGAGCCCTGGAGGCCCGCCATGAGGATGACGGTGGGGGGTTGGGAGGCGAACTTGAACTTGGCAGTGTCGCGGCCGAGGACGTTGAGGAGCTCGTCGGAGACGATCTTGACGATCTGCTCGGAGGGGTTGAGGGCTGTAGCGACGGAGGCGCCGATGGCCTTGGCGCGGACCTGCTCGATGAGATCGCGGGCGACGGTGAGGTTCACGTCGGCTTCGAGGAGGGCGACGCGGATGTCGCGGAGGGCGTCGTTGATGTTCTCGTCGGTGAGTGTGCCCTGGCCGCGGAGGGACTTGAAGGAGCGCTGGAGCTTGTCTGTGAGGGTCTCGAACATGGCAGTTTCTATTTTACGGGGAACGGGATGCGGTTTCCGGGGAAAGGCGAATGCTAAGGAGGCTGAGGGCGCTAAGGTGTGCCACGGGATTGGTGGCGGGATGTAGGAGAGCGGATTTCTGTAGAGCGATGAGGTCGTCAGGTCGCGCGCGGGGCGCGCTGGAGGGATGAGGAAGAGCAGCATAGGGAGTCGAAGCAGCAGATCCCCTCCGGGGATAACAACAAGAAAGGCAAGAACCACAAAGGGAAAGGCAAGTGTGGGGGCGGGTTCGTGTCTGGCTTGGTTCGGGATCGGGGGTGAGGGCTGGTGCGGGGAGCGGCGGGGCGACACAATCGAGAGATGGCTGCCGGGACGAGTGATGTGACGCTGCTGCGGGAGTACGCGAGCCATCTGCGGGTGGAGCGGGGACTGCGTCCGCTGAGCGTGGAGGCGTACCGGAGCGACCTGGAGATGTTTGCGGAGTTTCTGGATGGTGCCGGGCGGACGTTGATGGTGGCTTCGCAGGAGGATGTTGCGGGGTTCATGCAGCATCTGCGGGAGCATGGGCAGGAGTCGCGGTCGGTGGCGCGGAAGCTGAGTTGCCTGCGGGGGTTCTTCCGGTGGCTGCTGAAGGACAAGCGGATTCAGCGGGACCCGACGGTGAATATCGAGAGCCCGAATGCGTGGAAGGTGCTGCCGAAGGCTCTGGCGGAGGATGACGTCAACGAGATGCTGGAGCGACTGGGTGCGGCGGCTCGGGCGGACGATGCGGATGCGCTGGCGTTGCGGGATGCGGCGATGGTCGAGCTGCTGTATGCGGGCGGGCTGCGCGTGGGGGAGATTGTGGCGCTGCGGCAGGAGGATCTGCGGCTGCAGAGCGCTACGGTGCAGGTTCGGGGCAAGGGCGATAAGGAGCGGATTGTGCCGATCGGGGTGTCGGCGATTGCGGCTCTGGAGCGGTATGTGGAGCGGGGGCGACCGGAGTTGTTGCGGGCGCGGAAGGCGGGCAGTGGCGTTGTCCGGGAGCTGTTTCTCAGCGTGCGGGGGCGGGCGTTGACCACGCAGGCGGTGTGGCAGATGGTGCGCGGGGTGAACTCGCAGGCGAGCCCGCATAAGTTGCGGCATAGCTGTGCGACGCACATGGTGTCGCATGGAGCGGACTTGAGGACGGTGCAGACGATCCTGGGGCATGCGGATATTGCTACGACGCAGGTGTACACGCACCTGGCGATTGACCGGTTGAAGCAGGTGCATCGGAGCTTTCATCCGCGGGCGCGGATGAAAGAGGGGTCAGGGGTCAGGGCCCAGGGGCCAGAGGGCGATGTTGAGGTGGGGGCGTGAAGCGTCTGCCGAATCGTACGGCAGCGATTCTGGCTTCAGCTATCCTGCTGACTGCTTTGTGGCCACTACTGTATGGGCTGCTTTCGCTCCGGTTTCATCTGCCTGGAACACCAGATTGGTGCGTCGCGTTCTTATGGCTGCTTCTGCCTCTTACTCCGCTGTCCGAAGTTCTGGGGCGTTTGCCCGTCAACGCCCGGCTTGTCATTTTTGCTATTGCCGCGTGGATTTTCTATTTCCTACTTGTCCGGTGCGTCTTCATCTACCCCAGTTTTCGGGGAATGATTCGACGTTCGGCCCAGTGGTATGTGGCGAGGTCACATCGTGAAAGCTGAAGGCAGCATGATCAGTGACTATGCGGAGCGGTTTCTTGCGATGTTGCGGGGTGAGCGGGGGGCTTCTGAGCATACGGTGCGGGCTTACTCGCGGGAGGTGCGGGGATTTGTCGCGTATCTCGTGGAGAGTCTTGGTGAGGATGTGGAGGTGCGGTCGATTGAGCACACTCATATCCGGAGTTACATGGCGGTGCTGTACGACAAGGGGCTGACGAAGGCTTCGATTGCGCGGGCGCTGGCGGCGATACGGAGCTGGTTCAAGTGGCTGGCGAAGATGGGCGTCGTGGAGGCGAATCCTGGAGCGCTGGTGACGACGCCGAGATTGCCGAAGCATCTGCCTCGGGTGCCGAGTATGGAGGATGTGAACGGGGTTCTCGATTCTCTCGAACAAGGCTCAGGGCCCAGGGCTCAGGGCCCAGACGGCGGAGAGGCGGACGCTACAGCATGGCCGGAGCGGGATCGGGTGATCTTCGAGTTACTGTACGGCTGTGGGATTCGTAACTCGGAGTTAGTGGGGCTGGACTTAGTAAGTGTTCGCTGGAAGGATGAGGCGCTTCGGGTGTTTGGCAAGGGTCGCAAGGAGCGGATGGTGCCGCTGGGCGATGCTGCAGCGGAGGCGATCCGGGGCTATCTGCCGGACCGTGCGGCGAGGCTGGAGCGGGCGGGCAAGGGCAAGCTGGTCCATGAGGGTCCGTTGCTGGTGAATCTGCGGATGCGAGGGACGTGCCGGCTGACGACGCGGAGCGTGGGGCGCATTGTGAAGCGGATTGCGTTGAGTGGAGGGCTGCCGGCGGATGTGCATCCGCACACGCTGCGCCATGCGTTTGGCACGCACATGCTGGAGGAAGGCGCGGACCTGCGTGCGATCCAGGAGATGCTGGGGCACGAGCGGCTGTCGACGACGCAGCGGTATACGCAGCTGACGGTAACGCAGGTGCAGCGGGTGTATGACGAGACGCATCCGCGGGCTAAGTTGCAGCAGAACAGCTGAAGAGCAGAACAGCGGAACAGCTGGGAGCGAATAGCGAGATAGCTTGATCGAGCTGGGAGCTACGAGCCAGGAGCTGGGAGCCAGGAGCTTGGGAGTTGGGGACCTTCCAGATTCCAGATGCCAGTTGCCTTGGGTGGTTGGCGATGCCATGCTGGAGGTATGAAGTTTCTGGCGGGTTTGCTGGTTTGCGGTGCGATGGCGGTTAGTGCAGTGAGCGCGAGGGCGCAGGATAACGGCTATTGGCGTGCTTCCAGCGAGACCGCGAAGTCGACGACGGGTGACATTGGCATTGGCACGCTGAAGGTGACGATCAACTTCGCGCTGTACACGATTGCCCAGATCCACAAGGTGGATGCGGCGCAGGCTCGGGCGGTATTTGACATCGATGCTCCTGAGGGCGCGGTGGTGGGCAACCTGTATCACCTGAGCATCGAGCCCGGCAAGAAGCTGCTGCACAAGAACACATTGTGCGGCAACGAAGAGACGCAATACATGGTGACGGCGGTGGTGGGCAAAGAGCTGCACGTGGCGTTTTTCTCGGGCTCGGCGATGCCGGAGCTGAAGGCGGAGGCGATCATGAACTCGACGACGCTTTGCGGGACGTATACGTATATGAGGTAGCGGCTGCGCCGTTAGCGGGCTTCGCCCGGTAGCCGCTGCGCGGGAAGCGCTTCGCGTTCGTGTGAGGGCGCTGGTAGCTGAGGGGCCCACCCGATGGTGGTTGTCCTGATGCATCCTGCGAACCCATGTCTCAAGAGCGAGACATGGGGCACCTGGGGTATGCGCGGGGTTGTGTACACTACGGACATTCCTGACCAGATTTTGAAATAGCTCTGCCTGTTGTCGTCTGCGGGTTTCCAAGCGTATTGAGCGCGGGAATCGGAGGTGTGTTGCATGAGCAGTTCTGTGGCCGTGGTGTCTTCGATTGAAGCGGTGGAGGTTGTGAACCCTGCGTCGGCGGTGTGGTCCTTGCCGCGGAAGATCGCGTTTCGGGTGGTGTTTCTGTACCTGACGCTCTATATGTTCTGCAACGGGAACGTGACGATCTTCACGCCGCTGGAGGTCTTTCCGTCGATCGACAAGCCGCTGGCGACGGCGCTGGCGCAGCCGATGGCGGCGTTGACGCAATGGTGGGCGGTGCGGCTGCTGCACCTGACGGGCATGGCGGCGGCGTGGCATCGCGATGGCAGCGGGGACACGCTGCTGAACTACCTGCTGTGTGTGACGTTTCTGGTGATTGCGGTGGTGGGCACGGCGGTGTGGTCGGTGCTGGACCGCAAGCGGGCGAACTACGACACGCTGTATGCGTGGCTGCGGTTCCTGGTGCGGTTGAATGTGGGCATCGGGATGTTGCAGTACGGGTTTTACAAGGTGTTTCCGGTGCAGATGCAGCCGCCGAATCTGGCGGTGCTGAATGAGCCGGTGGGCAACAGCTCTCCGATGACGCTGCTGTGGACGCTGTTGGGGCTGGTGCCCATGTATGAGCGGGTGTGCGGCTTCGCAGAGGTTGCGGGCGGCGTGCTGATCCTGTTCCGGAGGACGGCGCTGGCGGGAGCGATGCTGAGCGCGTTCGTGATGACGAACGTGGTGCTGTACAACCTGTTCTTCGATGTGCCGGTGAAGTTGTATGCGATTCATCTGCTGGCGATGGCGTGCTTTGTGATGCTGCCGGACATGAAGCCGCTGTGGGAGTTCTTCGTGATGCAGCGGCACACGCGGCCGGTGGGCGTGTGGGTGCCTCCGGCGCAGGGGCTGAGCTTGCGACGGGCGATTGTGGGCTTCGAGGTTGCGTACATGGTGCTGAGCGTTTGGGCGCTGGCGGCGTATGACAGCGGACGCTACGCAACGTACCTGGCGTCGGTGCAGAAGCCTTCGCCGATACGCGGGCTATGGGAGCTGGATGCGGGACAGACGATGCCGAAGATGTTCGGCGGGGCGCAGTGGTACTCGATCTCGATCGATAGCCTGACGCGCGGGATGGCGCGGTCGACGGACGGGCAGCTGTACCGGATGTACCTGACGTACGACGAAGCGAAGCACAAGCTGAAGATGACGAGTCGCGGCGGAAGTGGCGCGGTGAACTACACGTGGCAGACGCCGGATGCGAATCACCTGGTTCTGAGTACGGAGGGATCTTCGATGGAGTTTCATCGCGTGGCTACCCCGGCGAGCTACCCGCTGATGACGCGGGGATTTCACATGATCAGCGAGTGGGGGTATGAGAGGTGAGGGCAGCGGGCAGCGCCCGTTGGCGCTTCGTGTTAGCGGGCTGGACTGGTGGTGACCGGACGCGTTGCTGTTGAGCTGTAGAGGTGCGAGGTTTTCAGGTAAAAGCGAGGTGTGAGGTTGAGTGGCGTGCTCAGTAGCGGGGGACGTGGGGATCGATGGCGCGGGACCAGGCGTCGATGCCACCGGCTACGGACTGGGCGTAGGGGAAGCCCTGGTTGCGGAGCCAGACGGTGACGTTGAGGGAGCGGGCGCCGTGGTGGCAGAGGACGAGGATGGGCTTGTCTTCGTCGAGCTCCTGGAAGGCGCGCTTGGGGACGTCGCCCATGGGCATGAGGGTGGAGCCTTCGATGTGGGCGGTGTCGTACTCCCAGGGCTCACGTACGTCGAGGAGCAGAGGCGGGTTGGCGGAAGCAAGCTGGGTCTTCAGGTCGTCGACGGTGATCTCGAGATTCATGCTGTATGCATGGTACCCGGCGCGGTGCGAAGAGCGATAACCGAAGTTGCCTTGCTGTGGCGGTGACAGGCATCACGGCGATGGCGATGGCACGAGCCAATACTTTGCAGCATGGAACGTTCCGTAATCCCTGTGGAGACGAATCTCCATACGGGCGAGGTGGTTTCAGTAGCGGCTCCGGGCGCGGACGACCTGGATGATCCGAGCAGCGTGGTGGAATCGTCTGATGGTGGCGAGGCAGGCGTAAGAGCGGGCCTGAGTCCATGGCTGCGCCTGTTCTGGGGCGTTCTGCGCTGGTTCAAGGGCACAGCGACCGAGGAGTTGATCACGACGACGGTGACGTTGCCGGAGTCTCCGGAGCGGTGCTGGACGGCGGTGGTGTTCTACGAGGAGATTCCCGGGGTCGCACCGCGGTTGTTGCGGAGGGTGCTCCCGGCGCCGGTAAGGACGCGGGGATCGAAGTCGGGGCCGGGAGCGCAGGTGGACTGCGTGTACACGAGCGGCTTTCTGGCCAAACGGATTCTGGAGGTCTCGCCGCCGACGCGGCTGGTGTTCGATGTGGTGGCGTCGCACCTGGGGATCGAGGACTGCGCGGTCGCGGTGCAGGGAGCGTATGTGCTGCGGCGGGCGAAGAGCGGGACGGAGATTGTTCTGACGACGCTGTACCGGACGACGCTGGGGCCGCGGTGGCTGTTCCGTCCGCTGGAGGCGTGGGTGCTGCATTCGCTGCACCGGTACGTGCTGCGCGGGCTGGTGCGGTCGTTGAACAGGCCCGGCGCGGGGCCGGGAGCGGCGTCGATGGCGAATGTGAAGAGTGGAGGTTCCAATGCTGGATCTGGCGATACCGTCTCCACCGATTCTGTTGCTGCGCGTGGGCGTCGCGGCGGTGTGGCTGTATGAGGGGCTGTGGTGCAAGGTGCTGGCGAAGGCGCCGTCGCAAAAAGAGGTAGTGAGTGCGGTGCCTCGTTTCGGCGGATGGGCTGCGCCGTTTTTGATGGTGCTGGGCGTTGTGGAAGCGGCACTTGGCGTATGGGTGTTGTGGGGCTTCGCTCCGGGGCTGTGCGCTGTGACGCAGACGGTCTTGCTGGTGACGCTGAATGCGAATGGTCTGCTGTGGGCTCGCAACATGATTCATGACCCGGCAGGCATGGTGGTGAAGAATGCGGCGTTCCTGATGCTGGCATGGGTGTGTGGCGCCGCGGGTGGGGTGCGGCCATGAGCGTTGTGGCGACGCCGCCGAGCACGGGTCCGACACCGGCAATCGCTGATACTGCCTGGTCTGCCGGGCGGCTGGGTGCCCGCCAGGGGGAACGCCGAATCCTCTTTGGCCGCATGTACGAGGATGCGGAGGTGGAACGAGCTGTATTCGCGGGCAAAGGGCGGGTGTTCTGCATCGCTTCCGCGGGAGATACGGCACTGGCACTGGCAGAAGAGCATGAGGTGGTGGCATGCGACATCAACCCGGTCCAGCTGGAGTATGCGCGGGAGCGTGGACAGGGAGCTCCGCGACGGGTTGGAGATGCTGACCGGGCGATGGCTGCGATGCGGAGGTTGATGCCGCAGATCGGCTGGAGCCGCGGGCTGCTGGAAGAGTTCCTCAGCATGCGGGATGTGGAAGCGCAGTCGGAGTTCTGGCATCGCAACCTGGATACGTGGAGATTTCGCAAAGGGATGGAGCTGCTGATGTCGAGAGCAGTATTGCGGAGGGTGTATTCGGAGCCGTTGCTGGCCGCGCTCGAACCTGAGTTTGGCAAGGTGCTGTGCCAGCGCATGGAGCGGACGTTTTCACGTCACCCGAATGCGGAGAATCCCTATGCGCGGGCGCTGCTGCTGGGTGAAGCCGAGGAGCAGGCGATAGATATGGCGCGCGGCGGCAGCGTGACGTGGCGTGATGGCGATGCGGCCAGCGTGCTGGAGGCGTTGGCGGAGGGCAGCGTGGAGGGGTTTACGCTGTCGAACATTCTGGATGGAGCTTCAGCGGGCTATCGCGAGCGGCTGATGCGTGCGGTGGCACGAGCGTCTGCCGCGGGAGCGATGCTGGTATTGCGTACGTTTGGACGGAGCACGGGCTTTCCGTTCTGCGAGGACTGGAGTGAACGGGACAGGTCCATCCTGTGGGGCGAGGTGACGGTGGCAACGGCGGACCACTACCTTTCCGTCCTGGGATGACAGATATAAGCGTTGCTTGAACCGCGCAGAGGCGACGAGATGCTCTCGTCGCCTCCGCGCATTTGGGTGTCCAGCGGGACTAGCTGGCGTAACGGAGCGATGGGGAGGTTCGCTGGTGGGCGAAGTTCCCGGCCTGGGACTCGCCGACCCCGACCATCTTGCCGAGGCGACCGGCGACGTGATGGAGGGTTTCGGACTGGGCGTTGAGCTCTTCGGCGGCTGCTGCGCGCTCCTCGGCGGCAGCTGCGGTGCGCTGGGTGGCCTGCTCGATGCGCTGGACGGCCTGGCCGATCTGGCCGACGCCACGTCCCTGCTCCTGGCTGGCATCGGTGATCTGTTGGACGAGGCCTTTGAGCCTGGAGAATGCGGCTGTGACCTGCTGGCCGCTCTCGGTGAGAGCTGAGATGAGGGTGCGGCCGGTGTTGGCGTTCTTGACGGAGCGGTTGATGAGCACGGTGATCTCGTCGGAGGCCTTGGTGCAGCGCTGGGCGAGGTTGCGGACCTCTTCGGCGACGACGGCGAAGCCCATGCCGGCTTCTCCGGCGCGTGCGGCCTCGACCGCGGCGTTGAGGGCGAGGATGTTGGTCTGGAAGGCGATCTGCTCGATGATCTGGAGGGTCTGCGCGATCTGGTGACTAGTCTCGCTGATGGCGTTCATGGCATCGACGCAGTCTGCGACGCCCTGGTTGGCGGCGGCGGAGTTGGTCTCGGCTTCCAGCATGACGGAGAGCGCGTTGTTGGCATTGGCCGAGTTGCGCTGAGCCATGGAGCTGACCTGCTCGGTGGCGGCCGAGGTCTCCTCGGTGAGGGCTGCCTGTTCGCTGGCGTCGCGGGAGAGGGCCTGGGCGGAAGTTGCGATCTCGTTGGAGGCCTGCGCGATCTGCGAGGAGCCGTCGCGGAGTTCGTGGACGCTCTCGCGGAGGTCGCTCTCAAGCTTCTGAATCACGACGAAGAGCCAGGCACCGACGGCGAGGCTGAGGACGACAAGCGCAATCTGGCTGATGAGGCCGTTGTGCACGGTGCTCTCGAGGGTGGCGCCGATGTCGGCGATGCGTCCCTCTTCGCGCTTCTGGAGCTTTGCAGCGAGTGCGTTGACGTTGGAAGAGATGGGGAGGAGCTTCGAGGCGTACTCGGCACGTGCTTCCGGGAGGCGGTGAGCGTCGACAAGGGCAGCGAGGGAAGTGGCCTCGTTGTTGAGATCCTGGTTGGACTTCTCGAGTGTCGCGACGAGCTGCTTGCCTTCAGCAGTGATGAGCAGGGGGCGAAACTGCTCGAGAATCTCACTGAAGCGTGCGGAGCTCTTTTCCAGGGTCGTGCGGGCTGCGGCGATGCCATGCTCGTCGTTGAGGACGGCGCTGGTGAGCTGGCTTTGCTGCGCGGAGGAGATCTGGAGCGCGAGGGCTTCCAGTTCGCCGGAGAGGCCAAGCTTTACGGAGTCCCCATGAACGACGCGGTGGACTTCGTCGGTGGTGCTCTGGAAGATGAGTACGGCAGTGGTGCCCATGATGATGGCACAGAGTAGCGCGGCCCCATACAACATCAACAGTTTCTTCTTGATCGACATCCAGCTTCACTCCTGCGTCGATATTCCATTCGTGGGCGAGGCTATCGCCGTTACGAGGAGATCGGTAACAGGGCTATCGGCAGGCAGGGGAGAAGGTTTAGAACGCCGTTTTGATACGGGGAGGATTTGGGGCGTGTGCAGCGGAGATTTCCCCATTCAGGATGGAGTTGACCTTGGCGAGCAGCTTCTTTCGATTGAAGGGCTTCTGGAGGAAGGTGTGCTCTGTGGCGGCGCTGTTGCGGCCCTGTAGGACGTCGCTGGGGTAGCCGGACATGAAGAGGACCTTGGCGGTGGGGTAGGTGGTGGCCAGGTCGCCGTGGAGCTCGACGCCGTTGCGTCCGGGCATGATGACGTCCGTCAGGAGGAGATCGATGCGGGGCTTGTCGCGCGAGATGAGTTCCATGGCTGACTCGGCGCTATCAGCCTCGAGGATCTGAAAGCCGGCTTCGCAGAGCATTTCGACGGTGAGTTCGCGGAGAGGAGCGTTGTCTTCGACGACCAGGACGACCGGCTTTGCCTCGAGCTCCTGCACGGGTGGGGGCGGGGGGACGACTGGCTCGACTGCGGCGCGGGGCTCGGCGTGAAGGGTGGGCAGGTAGAGGGTGAATGTCGTTCCGTGGCCCATTTCGCTATGGGCGTCGACGAAGCCACCGCACTGGAGCGCGATACCCTGCACCGCGGCGTATCCGAGACCGTCGCCCTCCATTCCGGGGCGGGTGGCGCCGAAGGGTTCGAAGATTCGCTCGATCTGCTCGGGTGACATGCCTGGACCGGAGTCCGTGACGGAGATGGCATAGTAGGACCGCGCGCGGCAGGCGGGATGGAGGACGCGGGCTGTCTCGGGCGTGAACTGTACGGGATGCAAGCTCACGACGACGTGCCTGTCTCCACTCGCCTCGCGGGCTTTCGCGGTCAGGGTGAGGAGTGCGCGTTCGATGAGGGTCGGATCCGCATGAATGAGTGCGGGCTTTTGGTCGGGGACCAGCTTGACGCGGCAGGAGGTTGGATCCGTCGATTCGGAGCGTTGACGGAGTTGCTGCAGGACTTCATTGAGGTCGAGGTCGCGGGGGAAGGCTGCATCGTGATTGCTGAGGGCGAGGAGCTGGCCGGTGAGTTCGGTGGCGCGTGACGCTGCTGTGCGAATGCGATCGAGCTGGGTGTCGAGCTGGGCGGTCGGGCCAGACTCTGCCTGCTCGGTGGCTGCGGTGATGACGCCGAGGAGGTTGTTGAAGTCGTGGGCGAGGCCACCGGCTAGCCGGCCGATGGCCTGGGTCTTCTGCAGGTCGGCCGTTTGCTGCTCGAGACGCAGCTCGTCTGTGACGTCGCGGGTGACGTTGACGACGCAGGGCTGGCCGCTGATTTCAAGCTGCTGGGCGTCGATGACCCCGTCGCGAATCTCACCGTCGCCACGGCGGAACTTCATGCGGAAGTCCTTGACGCTGCCTAAGTTGGTGACGGCTTGGCGAAGCTGCTCCCGACGTTCGGGGTCGACCCAGAATTCGTAGTCGGGGGTGGACCGGCCGATGACTTCCTCTCGGCGCCGATCCATGAGGGTCAGCTGAGCTTCGTTGGCATCGATGACGACGCCAGTGTCCCAGTTGATGAGGATGACGGGGAAGGGCGAAAGCAGGAAGGCTTTGCGGAAGCGCTCTTCCGTGGCTTCAAGATGGGCCTGGGCTTTGCGCTGTGCGGTGATGTCCTCCGTAAAGAGGATGACGCCGCTTACGGCACCGTTGACGTCGCGCCATGGGTAGATCTGCCAGCGAATCCATTGCGTGGAGCCGTCGGGACGCCGGAACGGTTCGGCGTTGCAGTCGTGCTGCTCGCCTTCGAGAGCGAGCTGGTGGATGCTGCGAAGTGAGGAGGGAAGATCGGGAAAGACGTCATAGTGCCCGAGGCCGATGACGTTCCTACCAACCAGGTCGAAGTCCTCCAGGAAGCGCCGGCTGACCTTCATGTAACGCATCTGGCGGTCGAACATGGCGAGGCCGACGGGTGCGTTCTCGATGAGCAGCTCGAGCCGGTCGCGGTTGGCTTTGAGCTCGTCTTCCGCGAGCTTGCTGGCGGTGATGTCGCTGAAGGAGGTCACGGCGCCGGCGATCGTTCCATCCGAGGCGCGCAGGGGCCGGGCATTGACCTTGAGCCAGTGGCGATTGCCGCTGGCGTCGGGGAGATTCATGCGGACGTCGGTGACGCTTTCGCCGGAGACGATGACCCGGGCGCTGGGAATTTCCGTGAGCGCCATGACGCGCCCCTGCTCGTCGAGAGAATGGGCGCGTGGGTCGGTCGCGGGATTAGCGAAGGCAGCGGCCGAAACTCCGAGGATGCGGGTGACGGCGGCGTTGGCGGTGACACCAGCCCCGCTGGCATCGACGAAGAGCACGCCTTCCTCGAGGTTGTCGAAGACAGCCTGAAGGCGGGCGTTTGCCTGGGCGAGCTGCATCGCGGAGGCGTCCGCCTCGGCGCGGGCTTTTGTAGCGGCAACCGATTCCCTGCGCGTGCGCGTGGTGACCAGCCAGGCCATGGCCGAGGCGGTGACGACGAAGGTGGCGAAGGCGATGCCGGTGGTGGCCCTGGAGAAGACGACGGATCCGGATGGAGGCACCAGAAAGGCGTACGCGCAGAGCCCGCAGAAGATACCGGAGAAAAAACCTGACCACACGCCTGACAGCAGCGCTGCGACTGCTACGGCGGGATAGAACGTCAGGTAGGGTGGCAGCGGACCGAGAAACTGACGCAGGGCGAGGTGCACCAGCAGGGCAGACCCCGCACAGAGCAGTGCGGTCGCGAGATCGCGACTGCGAGCCGTGACGAACTGTCTTGACGGCATGACGCCCTCTCTCTGCAACCCTTCGTCTCTGCCCGGTCGAACGAGGTTGATGCTAACGACTTCGATGCGCTGTGGGGACTCCTGCTGCCTACCACTGTTGTGGATTCCCGAACCGTCGGTTTCGTTTCGGGACTTTATATGACGACCTAACGGCGTTCCAAGCGCACACGTTTATCAAACAGGGACATATTTTCCTGCGCGATGCCACGTTGGTTGCACGGAATCAAGTCAGGAAATGGCGGCAAAGTAATCCCTGCGGCTCGTCGGTTTTTATTCCGAGATACCCGTGACGGTGCAGCGCCAGACGTGCCTGTCAGGCAGGATTGTATGGATCGATCAGGTTGTGGTTCAGCAGGATCAGCGCGCTCGGGATGGTTGGCGTAGCGCAAGAAAAGGGCTGGCGGGGGAGATAGTCTTCGCCCAACCAGCCTTTCCTTTCGGCAGTTACTTTGAGATACCTTATGCGGTCGCGTCGTAACGGCGTGGCCGTGGGGTGATGTATTGGATGTCGACGTCCTCGAACTCGAGCTTCGGGGCGCCGTCGACGAAGCTGGCCTTGGTGGTCTTGAGGAAGCGCTCGTCATCCCGCTCGGGGAAGTCCGGCTTGTAGTGGGCGCCGCGGCTTTCGTCGCGGGCGGCAGCGCCCTGAACGATGACCCGGGCGAGCTCAAGCATGTTCCAGAGCTGGCGGGTGAAGGCGAAGCTGGTGTTGGCCCACTGGCTCTTGTCGGAGAGGTTGACGTTCTTGTAGCGATCCATCAGCTCGACGATCTTGGCGTCGGCTTCGGCGAGGCCGGCGTTGTAGCGGATGATGGTGGCGTGCTTGGTCATGGTCTCGCCGAGCTCGCGCCAGACGCGGAAGGGATTCTCCTTGCCCTGGTTGGAGATGAGGGCCTGGTTCATCATCTTCTGCCGGGCGAGCTCAGCGGCGTGGCCGCCATCGCCTGAGGCTGCGGGAAGGGTCTTCGCATACTTCATGGCGTTGGGGCCGGCGATGAAGCCACCGTAGATGCAGGAGAGCAAGGAGTTGGCGCCGAGGCGATTGGCGCCGTGGATGGAGTAGTCGGCCTCACCCGCAGCGAAGACGCCGGGGATGTTGGTCTGCTGCTCGAAGTCCACCCAAAGGCCGCCCATGGTGTAGTGCATGCCGGGGAAGATCTTCATCGGGACCTTGCGGGGGTCATCGCCGACGAACTTCTCGTAGATCTCGAGGATGCCTTCGAGCTTGTGCTGGCGCTCGGGCGAGAGGTGCGAGACGTCGAGGTAGACCATAGGTTGGCCGTCGATTCCCATGCCGTTCTCGTAGACGACCTTGAAGATGGCGCGGGTGGCGACGTCGCGGGGGACGAGGTTGCCGTACTTGGGGTACCACTCTTCGAGGAAGTACCAGCGATCGCCTTCGGGGATGGTTTCGGGAGCGCGCTTGTCGAGCTTGTCCTTCGGCACCCAGACGCGGCCGCCTTCGCCGCGTGCGGACTCGGACATGAGGCGGAGCTTGTCTTCGCCGGGGATGGCGGTGGGGTGGACCTGGATGAACTCTCCGTTGGCATAGTACGCGCCCTGCTGGTAGAGCGCGGACTGCGCGGAGCCGGTGCAGACGACGGAGTTGGTGGACTTGCCGAAGATGGCTCCGTTGCCGCCGGTGCAGACGATGATGGCGTCGGCGGGGAAGGTGCGGACTTCCATCGTGCGGAGGTCCATGGCGCAGATGCCGCGGGCGACTCCGTTGGAGTCGAGGACGGCGGAGAGGAACTCCCAACCTTCGTACTTGGTGACCTTGCCTTCGGACTCGAAGCGGCGGACCTGCTCGTCGAGGGCGTAGAGGAGCTGCTGGCCGGTCGTTGCTCCGGCGAAGGCGGTGCGGTGATAGAGCGTTCCGCCGAAGCGGCGGAAGTCGAGCAGGCCTTCGGGGGTGCGGTTGAAGGGCACTCCCATGCGATCGAGGAGATCGATGATGGCAGGGCCCATGGCCGTCATGGCCTTGACGGGGGTCTGGTTGGCGAGGAAGTCGCCGCCATAGATGGTGTCGTCGAAGTGCTTGAGGACGTCGTCGCCTTCGCCCTTGAGGTTCTTGGCGGCGTTGATGCCACCCTGGGCGCAGACGGAGTGTGAGCGCTTGACCGGGACGATGGAGAAGAGGTCAACCTTGCCGCCGGCTTCGGCGATCTTGATGACGGCCGAGAGGCCTGCGAGGCCTCCGCCGACTACGATGATGCGGGGTGTTGCTGCCATTGTTCGGGTCCTATCTAGAGATCAAAATCCAGCGTGAATCAAAATCCAAGGCCAAGGTCAACGAGTATGGTCATGAGGGCTGCAAGAGAGGCGGCGAGCATCGCTGCGAGGTATGCGCGGCGGAACCGAGCTCGGACGGGGCTCTCTGCAAAGGAAAATCGATGGGCGCGCTCGAGCAGGAGAGGAATGTGGAGCGGGAAGTCGCTCGGGTTAACGGTCCTGACGCCTTTGAGTTCATCGATCAGTTTTTCTCGAAGGAATATCGCATAAATTCCGGCGCAGCCAGCGACGAGAAGGGCGAAACCGCGAATGAGATTGGCTGCCATTTTTCCCTCCAGGGCTAAAGCCCTTCGCGCTCTGCCGTTCTTGTGGCCCGGTTGAAACCGGGCCCTTCCGTTCTTGCCTCGGCGTGGGTCTTGCCGGGGTTTGGTTCGTCAGGGTTGAGGCCCCTGGTGTGCGTAGACGTGGAGAATCTTACTGCCGGTGTAGGCCAGCGCCCAGATACCACCCATCGAAATCGACAAGGATCGCAGGACGCCGTAGATATCCGCTTTCCAGCTGTCCGGGAAGAGATTTCGATATACGGTCTCGAGCTCGGAACATTGAGCTATGCCAAGATGCCACATTGGTTTTACCGGAGCGTACCGCTGGGTGCGATTGATCTGGTTCACCATGGATCGCTGAAGAAAACCCATGCCGGGGAGTGTGATCAGCAAGCCAGCGACTTGCACTGATCCAATCAGCCAGAAGAGGTTGATGGCTGCAGCGTCGGACAACCGTGCGAGCGCCAGCGAAAGGCTGACGATCGGGGAGGTGACGATGCTTGGGGTTGCTGCCATCCTTGCTTCCCTCAGGGGCTGAAGCCCGTCGCGCTTTGGGTCTCTTCGGCACGGCTGAAGCCATGTCCTGCCGTTCGTACGTTCCTTCAAAGCTCCGGGGCTTAAGCCCCTTCGGTGTTGCCTGCGTTCCGCGGGCTGAAGCCCGCTGCTACTCCGGTACGGCGCGCCGTACTTCAACTAATGCTGCGCGGTTCTGTTGGAGAGCATGCTCCAGAGGACCGATACCATCACGACGCCGAGGACCATGGAGAGGCGCCGAACCATCAGAAATGCGTCGAGCTTCCAGCTGCCGGGGAAGAGCTCGCGGTGGGTGTGTTCCAGCTCGCGATACTGCTTCCAGGTGATCACCTGCCAGTGGCGGACGGGGGATCGGTGGCCGGAGCGATTGATCTCCGCGATGAGCCAGTGCTCGAGGAGGCAGAAGCCCGGGACGAGGATCAGTACGGCGGTGATCAGGAGCGTCTGCAGGACCCGGAGCGTCATGGTGGTTGTCTCCGAAACCCTTTGCGTTGGCGCGGGGTTCGAGCGTTCGGTTGCGTACCTCGGGGGCTAAAGCCCCTTTCGTTCTTATTCTGGTGTCACGGCTGAAGCCGTGACCTGCCGTTCGTGGCGATTCAAGTCAAACGCAGATTCCCTTCGGGAATGACAAGCAAAACAAGGCTATCGTGTCTGCGACAGGGAGACCGGGGAAGCGGGCGCCGAGATGCTGGTGTGCACGTCTGGCATGGCGTCTTCTGGGGCTGGCGGGGCGATGACGATGGCGATGATGCTGGCGAGGCCCATGGCGCAGATGAGGGTGCCACCGGCGGCGCACGCGTAGCCGAAGGTCTTGCGGGCCTTTTCGCCGGGGGTGATGCCCCACTTGGCGGCGAAGAGCCAGACGCCGTAGGCGAAGTGCCAGCAGGTCGCGATCATGGCGATGACGTAGATGGCCAGCATCCAGGGATTGGAGAGCTCGTGCTGGACCTTGGCGAAGGCTGCACCGGGGTGTTCGGGGAGGCTGACGCCGGTGAAGCGTTCGCGGTACAGGTGCTGAATGATGTAGAGCAGCGCGATGATGCCGGTGATGCGCTGGGCGATGTAGCCGAAGTTGCCGGCCCAGGGGTAGACGTTGACGTTGCTGCGTCCCTTGAAGGCGATGACGACGCCGTAGAGGGCGTGATAGGCCAGGGGGATGAAGATGAAGGCCCACTCCAGCACGCGGACGAGCGGCAGGGAGTTGAGGAAGAGCACCTGCTTGCCGTAGGCGACGGGACCGTGGAGGATCTCGAAGTTGGAGAGGATGTGCTCGAGGAGGAAGGCGCCGATGGGGACGATTCCGGTGAGCGAGTGCAGCTTGCGCCACAGGTAGCTATCACCCTGTCCGGCGCGGAGCGGTTGCACGCCACGGGGCGAGCGGGAGGACGGGGCTGGTGCGGTGGCGGCCATGCTTATCTTCTACTCCTATAGGTCCTGAGGGAGGGCAAACGGACGCTGGAGCGCGGAAGAGATGGACCCGCACGGCACGTTTGCGGCAGGTCGATTCTTCCACCGGCATTTAAGCAGCGTCAAGGGAAAGGGTTGAGGTACGCGCGGTTATCGAAGATTCTGTGCGGAGATGGGGCGTCGGCGCCCATGATGAGCCCTGGAAGGCCACAACTCTTCGAGATGCGGGGCACCCGGATTCGTGGTGACGCCCGAGGTTGCGGTTCTGCTAGATTGCGGTCGAGTCTCTTATGCGAAATCTTTTGGTGGTGTGTTCGGTCGTGACGTCGGTTGTTGCCAGTGGTCTGTCGATTGCAGCTCAGAAGCCGGTTGGGGCGGAGCCGGTTCGGATCGCGGTGGATCTGGACGCGAAGCAGGGGGCGTTCAAGCCGGCGTATGCGTGGTTTGGGTATGACGAGGCGAACTACACGACGATGAAGGACGGCCGGGCGCTGCTGGGTGAGTTGCATGACCTGACTCCGGCGCCGGTGTACATCCGGGCGCATCATCTGTTGACTTCGGGCGATGGGAGGGCCGAGCTGAAGTTCAGCTCGACGAATGTGTATACGGAGGATGCGCAGGGGCGGCCGCATTACGACTTCACGCTGCTGGATGGGATCTTCGACGCGTGGAAGGCGGCGGGGGTGAAGCCGATGGTGGAGCTGGGGTTCATGCCGAAGGACCTGGCTGCGGTGCTGCCGAACCGGCATGAGCCGTACCAGGTGCACTACCCGGCGTCGACCGTGTCGGGGGCGTCGAACAATCCTCCGAAGGACTATGCGAAGTGGGAAGAGCTTTGCCGCGTGGTGACGGCGCATCTGGTGGAACGGTATGGGCGCGACGAGGTGCTGGGGTGGTACTTCGAGGTGTGGAACGAGCCGGATATTGACTATTGGCATGGGTCGATGGAGGACTACTTCAAGCTGTATGACCATGCGGTCGCGGGCGTGCGGGCGGCGCTGCCGGGGGCGCGCGTGGGAGGGCCGGCGACGACGAGTCCGCGGAGCGAGAAGGCGCGGGGATTCCTGAAGGCGTTTCTGGACCACGTGCAGGGTGGGAAGAGCGATGCGGGTGGAGGCAAAGTGCCGCTGGACTTCATCAGCTTCCATGCGAAGGGATCGCCGGCGATTCAGGGCGCTGCGGTAACGATGGGGATCGATCGGGAGCTGAAGGACGTGGACGCGGGGTTTGGCCTGATTGCGAGCTACTCGAGGTTCAAGGGGCTGCCGATCATCCTGAGCGAGGCGGACCCGGAGGGGTGCGCGGCGTGCAGCTCGCGGGTGAACCCGGCGAACAACTATCGGAATGGGACGCTGTATCCGGCGTATACGGCGGCGGCTTACAAGGCGCTGCTGGACCTGAACGCACGGCATGGGACGAACCTGATCTCGATGCTGAGCTGGAGCTTCGAGTTCGAGGACAAGGAGTACTTCGAGGGATTTCGGGATCTGGCGACGAATGGCATCGACAAGCCGATCCTGAATTTGTTCCGGATGCTGGGGATGATGGGCGGCGAGCGGGTGGCGGTGACGAGCTCGGGTGCGGTGGCGCTGGATACGATGGTCGCGAGCGGAGTGCGGGGTGCGGCGGACGTGGATGCGCTGGCGACGCGGGATCGCGACTCGGCCGAGGTTTTGGTGTGGAACTACCGGGATGAGACTGTTGCGGGGCCTGGCGCGAGGACCGTTGTTGGGGTGAAGGGAATTCCTGCGGGCGTAAAGCGCGTGCTGGTGGAGGCGTTTCGGATCGACGGGACGCATAGCAATGCGTACACGGAATGGTTAGGGATGGGGTCTCCGCCGCAGCCTGACTCGGAGCAGCGGATGAAGTTGAAGGCGGCGGGACAGTTGGCGATGGTGGGATCGCCGCGATGGCTGGAGGTCAGGGACGGAGAGGTGGAGATCCCGGAGGATGTGACAGGGGAGTCGGTCTCGTTGCTTCGGCTGAGCTGGGTGGGGGAAGTGAGGGCGAAAGCTGTAGAGGTGCGAGGAGTGAGGTAAGTACCGGTGCGAGCGGGTTCTGTTGAGCTATGAGGGCGGTAGCGATGAGCGGTGAGGATGGGCTTGGTCAGGGTCTTTCGTCTGGTTTTCGTCGATGGCGAGGTAGCGGGTGGCGTCGGGGTGGACCAGCAGAAGGTGGAGAGCCGCTTGTCGGTTTGTGAGGGTGTCATGGGCTGTTGTGGTTAGTTGGTGAGCGTTGGGGTCCTTCGACTGCGTGGATCGCGGCTTCGCTGCAACCCGCTTCGCTCAGGACGACGGGTGTGGTGGTGGTCCTGACAGATCCTGCGAACCCACATCTCAAAGGCGAGATGTGGGGCACCCGGAGTGCGCGACGCAAAGAAGCGGGTCTCTCCACTGCGCAGGACGAAAAAGCTGTCCTGCTTCGGTAGAGATGACACATCTTCGCCGCGTTTGAGCTGACGGTCTGCTACTTCACGGACTGGATGAGCTGGGCTTCGAACTGGACCATGTGGCGGTAGTTGTCGACGCCGATGTGTTCGTTGAAGCCGTGGGCCATGGTCATGCCGGCGGGGGTGATTTCGAGCGGCGCGAAGCGATACACGTTGGGGCTGATGGCGTAGTAGTAGCTGGCGTCGGTGGCGGCCTGGACCATGTAGGGCGAGACGACGGCGGTGGGATAGAGCTGGTGGATGGTGGTCTGGAGATCGTTGAAGCCTTCGGAGGTGGTGGGGGAGACGGGGCTGGGATTGCGTGCGGAGCCGGCGGCGGTGACCTCGACCTTGATGCCGGGGTCGTTGAGTTTTTCGCGGACGGCGGCGATGACGGAGTCGGTGGTTTCGCCGGGCAGTATGCGGAAGTTGACGACGGCGGAGGCGGTGGTGGGCAACACGTTATCTTTTGTCCCGCCGGTGACCATGTCCACGGCGGTGGTGGTGTGGTAGCCGCCGGCCATCTTTGGATCCTTGAGGCCTGAGGAGACGATGAGTGGCTTGAAGAGCCAGAGGTTGGCCAGGGCGAGCCTCTTGCTGAACGGCATCCAGGGCGCGAGGGCCTCGAACTGCTTGACGGAGGGTTCGGGAAGACCGCCGGGGAAGGGATTGGCCTCGAGGCGGGTGATCCCGAGGGCGAGTTCGCCGATGGCGGTGTGGGCGGGGGGCTCAGACGAGTGGCCGCCGGTGCCGGTGGTGCTGAGCTTGAGGCTCAGGTAGCCCTTCTCCGAGACGCCAATGACGGCGAGGGGACGGTCGAGGCCGGCGAGCATGCCGGTGACGACGGCTCCGCCTTCGTCGACGACGAAGTGGGCGTGGACGCCGCGGGCGGCGAGCTCCTTGACGATGCCGGAGGCGCCCTGCGAGCCGCCGTTTTCTTCGTCGTCGCCGAAGGCGAGGACGATGGTGCGGGCGGGGGTGAAGCCCTGCGCGAGGAGGGTTTCGGCGGCTTCGAGGGTGGAGAGGACGGCGGCCTTGTCGTCGAGGGTGCCGCGGCCCCAGATGGAGCCTTCGGCGACGTCGCCGGAGAAGGGCTGGTGCTTCCAGTGGTCGAGGGTGGACTGCTCGACGGGGACGACGTCCATGTGGCCCATGAGGATGACGGGCTCGGCTGAGGGGTCTTTGCCCTTCCAGGTGAAGAGGAGCGAGCCGGAGGGGAGGACCTCGTGGGTCATGGCGGCGTGGACGTGGGGGAAGCTGGTGGCGAGGAGGTCGCGGAAGGCCGTCATGGCGTCGGCGTCGATGGGCTGGCCGAAGTTGGAGACGGTCTGGATTTTGACGGCGGAGGCGAAGCGGTCGACGGCGCCGGCGTCGACAGTGATCAGCGTGGCGGGCGGCACGGAGGCCTGTTCGGGCTTGAGGCGCACGGTACGTACGACCAGGATAGCGGCGAGGACGAGGACGGCGACGAAGAACAGCGCGAGCAGACGCTTCAATGGGATTCTCCGGGCGGCGCTGGGCCGCGGTTGCGGTGGTGCTGATGCTGTGCTGCAGGCTGGAGCTTCGCGGGTAAGCGAAGGCACCTCTGCCGATTGAGGGCAGGAGGTCAGTTGGAGTTCAGGTAAGGCAGGGCTTTGGGTGAGAGTAGCACGGTGCGGGGGAGCTTTAGCATCCCGCGAACCCACATCTCTTCGAGATGTGGGTTCGCGGATTGTGGGTGACCTGCAGGTGCTGGGGCTCCGGAGCTGTAGAGGTGCGAGGTGTTCAGGTAGGAGCCAGGAGCGAGTGGCGGGGGCTGGAGTGTGTGCGGGTGCTTGTTCGCTGTAGAGGTGTGAGGTGTCCAGGTAAGAGCCAGGAGCGAGTGGAGGAGTCAGAGGCCGAAGGCGGCGATTTCGGCGAGGAGGCTGCGGAAGGCGCGGCCACGGTGGCTCAGGGACCACTTCTTGTCGGCGGGGAGTTCTGCGGTGGTGAGGTATAGCGAGGGGATCAGGAAGAGGGGATCGTAGCCAAAGCCGTTGGTGCCGCGGGGCGCGTCGAGGATTTCGCCGTCGACGGCGCTGGTAGCGCGGAGGAGGACGTGGCCGTCGCGGGCGAGTGCGAGAGCGCAGACGAATTTTGCAGTGCGGGGGGTGTTGGCGGGGAGGGCGCGGAGGCGTTCGAGGAGGAGGGCGTTGTTGCGCTGGTCCTTGGAGAGGGGTGGTTCAGCGGAAGCCCACGTCTCAGAAGAGAGACGTGGGGCACCCGAATTGGTGGGAGCAAGATAGCCGGCGTCGTCGGCGTAGCGGGCGGAGCGGACTCCGGGTTCGCCGTGGAGGGCGTCGACTTCGAGGCCGGAGTCGTCGGCGAAGACGAAGAGGCCGGGAGCGGCGAGGGAGCAGGCGACGGCTTTAAGTTCGGCGTTGCCCATGAAGGTGGGCGCGTCTTCGACGGGCTCGGGGATGTCTTTGAGGCCAGGGAGGGGGAGGACGTCGATGCCGGCGGAAGAGGCTGACGTGGAGAACTCGCGGAGCTTGCCGGGGTTGGAGGTAGCAGCGTAGAGGATCATGCGGCGTTGACTCCGGAGCTCATGCGTGTCCACCTATGGCGCGGGTGATTTCAGCGGCAGCGTCGCGGGAAAGGTCGATGACTTTGGCGAGCGGGGTAGCGGCGTCCTTCTGCTGGATGTAGGGAATGGTCAGAGCACCGATCGCGGAGTTTCGGCTGTCGAGGACGGGGAAGCTGATGTTGACGACACCTTTGACCTGGTAGCTGTCGCGCTTTTCGAAGCCAGCCTTGCGAATGCGCGTGAGGTGCTGGGCGAGGTCGCGCGGCGGTTTGCTGCCGGTCTGGCGGGTCCACTCGGCAAGGGTGCGCTGGAGGGCAGCCTGCTCCATGTGGGCGAGGATGACGTAGCCGGATGCGGCCTCCATGAGGTCGATGGCGGAGCCGGGTTTGACGTAGAAGCCGACGGGGGTGGGTGGGTTGACCTGCGCGAGGATGACGACGCGGGCGTCTTCGACGACGCCAAGATGGCAGGACTGCTGTGCGTCGTGGGCGAGGCGCTCGATGACAGGAAGGGCGTCGGCGAGGAGACGCTCGGTGGGCGGATGCTCCTGCACGAGGCGAAATAGCTGGAGGGTGAGGGCGTAGCGTTCGCCATCGACGATGGCGATGTAGCCGCGGCGCTCGAGTGTGACGAGCATGCGGAAGATCTCGGAGATGGTGCGGTCGAGACGGCGGGCGATCTCGCTCTTGGTGAGGCCGTCGCGCTGTCGGGCGAGGAGCTCGAGGACGTCGAGCCCCTTTTCGAGGGCGGGTGTGGAGTAGTTGGTTCGGCCGTCGCTTGAGACGTCGTTGAGGTCGGGGGACGGGGCGTTGCTGGTGGCGGTGTTGCGTCTTGCGGTGGCCTTCGTACGGGCGGCTGACATCGTGGTATCAACGTACCGAAGCTGGGGCGGGAAGTACAGCGGTTTGGGACTGCCAGCGTCGCATGAGAGCAGGTATGATCCCGCTGGGAATACGATTACATCCGGACGGCAGCGAAAGGCGATGCGGCGGCCAGGGACGGATGAACCGGCACGGAGGATGAAGGACGAGATGACGAAGATTGGAACTCTGGCAGCGTTGGCGCTGCTGGCCGCAACCAGTGTGCATGCCGCCGTGACGTCGAAGGACTGGGGCACGGGCCCCGATGGCAAGGCCGTAGAGCTGTACACGGTGACCGATGGCGATTTGACGGTGACGATCACCAACTTCGGCGCGCACATTGTGAGCATCGAGGCACCGGACCGTGCAGGCAAGAAGGCCGACGTGGTGCTGGGCTACAAGGATTTGGATGGCTACCTCGCGGAGAAGAAGGCGTACCTGGGCGCGGTGGTGGGTCGCTATGGCAACCGGATCGCGAAGGGTGTATTCACGCTCGACGGAAAGACCTACCAGATCCCGACGAACAACAATGGCAACGCTCTGCATGGCGGAACGGTGGGCTTCGATCGCAAGGTGTGGAGCAGCAAGACGCTGGCGGACGGGGTGGAGCTGACCTACGTGAGCGCAGATGGCGAGATGGGGTTTCCGGGCACGTTGACGGCACATGTGAAGTACACGCTGGAGGGCAGGAGCTTGCACATCGAGTACAGTGCGACGACGGACAAGGATACGGTTCTGAACCTGACGAACCACAGCTACTTCAATCTTGGCGGCGAGGGTTCCGGCGATATTCTTGGCGAGAAGATCATGATCAACGCGGACCGGTATACGCCGGTGGACGCGGGGCTGATTCCAACGGGCAAGCTGCCTTCGGTGAAGGGCACGCCGTTCGATTTTCTGAAGCCGACAGCGATTGGAGCGCGCATTGAGGCGAATGACGAGCAGCTGAAGATTGCGGGTGGCTATGACCACAACTTTGTGCTGAATGGCGGCAAGGAGTTGCATGTTGCAGCGAAGGTCGAAGACCCGAAGAGCGGACGCACGCTGACGGTGACGACGACGGAGCCGGGGGTGCAGTTCTACTCGGGCAACTTCCTGGATGGCAGCGCGACTGGGGTTGGCGGCAAGCCGTACGTGAAGCATGATGGGTTCTGCCTGGAGACGCAGCACTTTCCGGACTCGCCGAATCATCCTGCGTTTCCGTCGACGGAGCTGAAGCCGGGACAGGTGATGCGGTCGACCACGATCTTTACGTTTGGGGTGGCTAAGTGACGGCTAGAGGCAGCGAATAGCGGAATAGCGAATAGCTAAGAGTAGGGCAGTGGGAGGGTCGGCGTTTGCCGGCCCTTCTTCTTGCGGTGAAGACGGTGTGGCAGGAAAGAGGATTGACCCGGGAGTGTGCCATGTGTACTATGCGTGCTAGTACACATGATCCCATTTCGATTGACGGTGCAACCCGGGGTTCCTATCTACGAGCAGGCGGTCTATGCTGCGACGCGAGCGATTGTGGCGGGACAGATGCGGCAGGGTGATCCATTTCCCTCCGTGCGCGTGCTTTCGCGTGAACTGAAGATCAACCCGAATACGGCGCAGAAGGTGGTGGCGCAGCTGCTGAACGATGGGCTGCTGGAGTCTCGTCCCGGGATTGGCACCGTGGTGGCGAAGCGGCCGGGCTCGAGTTCGAGTGAGCGGGCGGCGTTGTTGAACCGCAGCATTGAAGAGCTCGTGGTGGAGGCGAAGCGGCTTTCGATTTCGCGGGACGACGTGCTGGCGGCGATCGACAAGCACTGGCAGCGGTTGTCGAGCGTGGAGGGGACGTACCGATGACGGCACCTGCTGCGATTGAGGTACGGCAGCTTGCGAAGCGGTTCGGCGCGACGACGGTTCTGGCTCCGCTGGATCTGACAGTGCCGCGGGGAGCGATCTTTGCGTTGATCGGTCACAATGGCGCGGGCAAGAGCATGTTGATGAAGCTGCTGCTGAATATTGTGCAACCGAGCGAAGGCCATGCGAACGTGCTGGGGATGCCGACGAGCCAGCTGCGGGGCGAAGCGTTCACGCGCATCGGGTACGTGTCGGAGAGCCAGGAGATGCCGGAGTGGATGACGGTGGGCGCGTTGATGGCGCACCTGCGACCGATGTATCCGCGATGGGACGATGCGGGGCTGCTGGAGGAACTTGATCTGCCTGCGGAGCGGAAGATCAGGGAGCTTTCGCGCGGTATGAGGATGAAGGCCGCGCTGGCGAGCGTGCTGGCGTTCGGTCCTGAGCTGCTGCTGATGGATGAGCCGTTCTCCGGTCTGGACCCGGCGGTGCGCACGGAGCTGATTCAGGCGCTCCTGGACCGTACGCACACGGAGGACCCTGCGAGGGCGACGACCATTGTGATCTCTTCGCATGACCTGGACGAGATGGAGTCGTTTGCTACGCACGTGGGCTTCTTGCAGCGAGGCACGCTGCTGTTTGCGCAGCCGATCGATGCGTTGTTGACGCGCTGCCGGGAGGTGACGGTGACGTTTGAGGGCGACGTAGCCGCGAGCGTGCGGGCGAAGCTGCCGGAGGGTTGTGTTGCGGCGGAGTCCAGCGGGGCGATGCTGCGGTTCGTGGACCTGCGGGTGCATGTCGAGGACCATGAGGGCGCGATCCGCGCGCTGATGCCGGACGCGGTGCAGGTGCAGTCGGAGCCGATGAGCCTGCGGACGATCTTTCTGGCGCTCAACAAGGCTCCTCGCGCGGAAGAGAGAGGGCGCGCATGACGCAGCTCCGGTTGATCGTCTGGAAGGATGTGCGGCAGCTGTGGCCGCAGCTGAGCGCGTATGCGCTGCTGCTGGCGATGTATGGATGGGGGGTTCCGCAGACGTGGCCGGGGAGCGCGTCGAACAGCTTTCTGGCGATCTTCGTGACGTTGCTGAAGTTGCTGCTGATCGCCTCGCAGTTTGTGCTGATCACGAGCGTTGTTCATGCAGACCGGCTGGTGGGAGAGGAGCAGTTCTGGATTACGCGGCCGTATGACTGGCGAACGCTGCTGGGAGCGAAGCTGCTGTTTGTGGTGGCGTGCGTGGAGCTGCCCCTGGTGCTGATGCAGGCGCGGCTGCTGGAGGCGGCAGGTCTGCATCCCTGGGCTGTGAAGATGCGCGTGGTGGTGTCGCTGCTAAGGTTCCTGCTGCTTCCTTGTCTGCCGATGATGTTGGTTGCCGCTGTAACCGAGACACTGGCGATGGCATTTGTGTTCCTGGCCGGGTTGCTGGTGGCGTTCGCGGGATTCGAGCAGTTTGCTCTGACTGGCACGTTGTCGCGGATGTCTCCGCCGTTTGAGGTGGTGGTGTATGGCGGGGTGTTCAGCGTGCTGGTGATGGCGATGCTCGCTTACCAGTACGCGCGACGACGTACGATGCAGTGCCGCGTGGCGATGGTGGCGACGCTGGCGCTGCTGCTGGTGGTGAGCTTTGGCTACGACCGGCAAGGATTCGGTGCGCCCGTCGAGGAGCTGATACGGAGCCAATATGCAACGCCTGGCGGCGGCCTGCGTGCGGTGTTCGGGGGGCCGGTGCCGTATGAAGAGCGTGGGGAAGACCTGCAGTTTTTGCGGAACTTCGTCGAGGTGAAGTTGCCGATCCGATTGGAGGGGCTACCTGCGGATGCAAGGATCCATCGGCCGAATGTGGCAGTGGCGTTCGAAGCGGGCGGCGTCCGCTATGCAGGGCCGTGGCAGAACGCGAGCGTGAGCGAGAGTGCGATTGGCTTTCCGCTGCCGAAGGACATTTATGACCGCGTTGCGGGAACGGATTTGACGCTGCACCTTGAGCTGATCGCGGAGGAGCTGAATGTTAGCGAGATGAAGCAGGTGACGGTGGAGGAGCGGTTCGCAGGGCCAATGGGAGGCAACTGCATCCTGTCCCGTGGGAAGGTGGTTTGCCGCTTCGCGTACCAAGCGTGGACGCCGACCCATGTGGAAGCGGTGACGGGGTCGTTGGGATGCAATGTGGCGGGCAAGCCGATGCATGTGGGAGCGTGGCTGCTGGAGATACCGCAGGGGACCACGTATGACCCGGTGGTGAACGAGACGTTATCGCTTGGCGGCCGGGTGTGCGCGGGGGATGCGCTTCGCTTCACGGAGTATGGTTCGCCGCAGAGGTTTCGCGTGGCGGTCGATGCTCCGGGCGTGAGGCTGAGTGATTACCGTGCGGTCGATGAGCCGGGCGGGGCGCGGCCCTGATCTTTGAGGCCGCAGATTTGGTGTCGATCCTAAGACATTCCGGTAGCCACTCTCTTCGAAATATGGCTACCGGGTGTTGTGCTGGTCGAAGCGAGCTACCTGGTGCGGAACTCTTTGACGATGGCGGGGTCGGCGAGGGCCTTGATGAAGATGCCGCCGACGACGCTTCGTGCCTGGAAGCCGCGTTGTTTGCCGTCGTCGGTGTTGTACCAGTCGGTGGTGGGGACGCGGGAGGTTGTGGCGTCGGCCCAGACGATGAGGCGGTGGATGAGGTCTGCGGACTGGGCCTGGTCGCCGAGGGTTGCGGTCCATACCTCCCAGTCGAGCTTGGTGAAGTTCTTACGCTCGTCGAGGGGAAGGCCGTAGATCTGCAACTTGGTGGAGTAAAAGGCCCAGTCCTTCTTCGCGACGGAGGCGGGAAAGAGGTGTAGGTCGAGTAAGTCGTCCCAGACGAGGTTGTATTTCTGGCTCCAGGTGTTTGGCTGGTCGAAGGCGAGACGGAAGTGGTCGCCGTCGTCGGCCATCTTCTGCCACTGGGCTGGCATGGGCTGGACGATGTGCTGGAACTTCGCGGCGAGGTCGTTGTCGCCGACGCCGCGGGCGATCTGCACGAAGGCGCCGAGGGCTTCGATGGCCTTGATGGAGAGGTTGGTGTTGTGGGCGAGGTGGCCGGCGAAGTCATCGGTGCTTAGCTGGTTGTCCGGATCCAGGCCCTTGGCGGCGAGGAAGTCGGCCCAGCGGGTGAGCTGGGGCATGTACTTCTTCGCGAAGGCGTAGCTGCCCTGGGCGCGGCCTAACGCGTCGATCATGATGAGGAGGTTGCCGGACTCTTCGACCGGCATCTGGTTCTCTTCGTCCTTCTCGCCGCCGCCGTAGACCTGGCCGTTGGCTAGAGGATACGTGCCGAGGTCGTGCGGGGCGAAGGGGAACTTCCAGCGATCCATCGCGGCGTAGCGCATGAGGGGTTCGAGCTGGGCTTCGAGCAGCGTGGGGTTGAAGAGCAGGAAGAAGGGCGACGAGGGGTAGGTGACGTCGACGGTGTCGATGCAGCCGTTGGAGTCGTTCTCCTTGGAGAAGAGCATGGGTGTGCCGTCGACGTCGGCGACGAGTTTGTGGGCGGCGATGGTCTGGCGGAAGACGAGAGAGGTGAGGTAGGCGTAATCGTCGCCACCGAGCCTGCGCATGGCGGCGGTCTCCTGCTGGTCGAAGGCGTCCGCTTTGGCTTCGAGCGAGGGCAGCTGGGTCTCGGCGAGGCCGAGCATGTCGGACTCGGTCATGCCGTTGCGCTGCCAGTACTCGCGGAGGCGGCGGCCGAGGTACTCGATGGCGAAGGTCTCGGTGTAGGCGGCAATGATGTGGCGCGTGACGGGCTGTGTGCCGACGGAGCCGAGGGGGATCTCGACGGCGAGATGGGCTGCGCTGCCGGAGGAGCTGCCGGCGGGTTTGGGCATGGAGAGCTCGTCGGCGTCGTCGAGATGGCCATTGGTGACGAACTGATGCAGAGCGTCGGAGGATAGCTCGGTGGAGGCCATGTTGCCGTCGGGGACTGCGAGGTGGAAGTAGCCCCAGTCAGCGCGGACGCGATCGCCAGAGCGATTGAGGTAGTTCTGGTCGCGTGAGCCGACGGAGAGCACCGTGAGGCCGTGGGTGTGGTTGCGGGACCAGGTGACCTGCTCGGAGGCGTCGTTGACGGCGATGACGGGATCGACGTCGAGGAGGAGCTGGACGTCGTGCTGCTTGCCGTCGGTGGCGACGGCCTGCCAGGTGAGGTAGGAGACGGGGCGGGAGAGGACGTCGAGGTCGCCGGGGAGCAGTGGCGTGAAGAAGCTGACGCGGAGCTCGATGCCTGCGGCGGCGAAGCGATAGCGCGAGTGCAGCGGGGTGACCTCGAGTGAGACCTGCTGCATGGCGTCGTCGGCGGAGATCGCACGGCGACGCGTGCCGGGACCCATCCAGCGATAGACGTGGCCATCAATGCGCGCGAGGCCCGTCATTGGCTGCGGAGCTTCGGTCCAATGCTTCGTGACGGTGTCGGTGAGTTTGTCGCTCATAGACCAGACGCTGAAGAAAGGATCATTGGCGAAGAGGGGGACGGCTGGAGGACGGTGCGGCGCTGCCTGCTGCGCGAGGACAGGGCAAGCGAACAGGAGGCAGGAGAGTACGAAAGGAGCGGCTTGGCACAGGCGACGCGTCATGACTTTTTGTCCCGGAAGTTGCAAAGGATTACATTTGTTGCTGGCGAAACGGTGTCACAACGGTCGCCGCGTTGTCAATCAGTACAAATGGACTACCGGGGACTAGAACCCCTGTCCTTTCTAAGGGCTATACTCCCGAGAAGAAGCATGGATATTCTTGCGGTTGCACGAAAAGCAGGCGTTTCAACGGCCACGGTTTCCCGGGTTCTGAACGCGTCCCCGAAGGTGCGCGCGGCTACCGCGGAGCGCGTGCGCACGGCGATCGCGGAGCTGAACTATGTTCCGAATAATTCGGCACGGAGTTTGCGGTCGGGCAGAAGCAACCTGATGGGTCTGCTGATCTCGGATGTGCGCAATCCATTCTTCCCGGATCTGATCGAGCACTTTGAGTCGCTCGCTGGGCAACATGGGATCGACGTAACGTTCGTGAACACGGGGTACAGCGAAGAGCGATTCTCGAACGGTGTGCGGCGGCTGCTGGAGCGCGGCGTGGATGGGATAGCGATACTGACCTCGGAGCTGAGCCGGGAGGGCATTGACCGGCTGCGGGCGACGAACACGCCGGTGGTATTTCTGAACCAGCCCACGGTGATCGGGAACTATCCGAACATCACGGTGGATTACGTGAAGGGGTTTCGCGATGCGGTGGACCATCTGCGGATGCTGGGACACTCGCGGATCGCGTTCCTGTCGGGGCCCCCGACGTTGAGTTCCGCGACACGGCGTCGCAAGGCGTTCCTTGCGGCGATGCGCGCGTGTGGCATGGACAAGGAAGAGCCATGGGTGTTTGAAGGCGACCACAAGATTGCAGGGGGACGCCTGGTGGCGCAGCAGTTGTTCTCGATGGCGAAGCCCCCGACGGCGCTGATCTGCTCGAACGACATGATGGCGGTGGGTGTGTTGCAGGGAGCGAGCCAGCTCGGCGTTCGTATCCCGGATGCGCTGTCGCTGATTGGCTTCGACGACCTGTTTCTGTGCGAGGCGGTGCAGCCTGCGCTGACGAGCCTTCATCTGTCGCGCCAGGAGATTGCGAGCCGGGCGTTTTATGCGCTGCAGGCGGGGCGGGAAGATATGCCGCAGGCTCATGCATCGGTGATATTGCCGCATCTTGTGGTGCGTTCGTCGACGGCGCCGGTGGGTGGGAGCAAGGGGAAGCTGAAGCGGTAGTGGCGGAGGGAAAGGTCCCCGTTGTAAACCTTTACATGAAATGCTCTCCTCGCGTATGGTGGTGCCCGGAGAGTGGTAATGGACCGCCGACGCTTCCTTGAACTCGCAGCCGGGGCAACAATCAGTGGGAGCGCCGCCAGTGCGGCTGCACCAGCCTATGCAGCAGCACAGACGCGGGGGCAAGAGGCCTTCGTGGATCAGCGACGGGGCACTGCACCGTTTGAGCGGACACGGCAGGGCCGCGCGCCGAATATCTTCCTGATCTGCGCCGACATGGTTGGCCCGGACCTCTATCATCCTGAGCGTTCGTTCTCGCGCCATGTGCAGCTGCCGGCGATTCGAGCGTTGATGGATGATGGCACGTTTTTTGCGAATGCGTTCTGCACGGTGCCCTTGTGCTCGCCTTCGCGGGCTTCGTATCTTACAGGGCGTTACAGCTACATCCAGGGCAACGGAGAGCGTGCTCCTGAAGGGCTGGAGACGCAGCTTCGGCGCGATGACACGATCTTTCCGGAGTACCTGAAGGCCAGCGGATACGAGACGCGCCAGGTGGGCAAGGCGCATGTGGGATCGGACAAGTTTCTCGATGCGTTTGGCGAGAACGACAATCCGTGGGATCGCTGGTCACCCCCGGTGTTCGACGATGATGGATACCTTGCGTATCAGCGATCGCTGGGCGTGAAGCCGCAGAAGTACTCGCGGGAGATTGTGTTCAAGCAGCAGGATCGCGTGTCGCCTGGGAACTCTGCTGGTGGATGGATTGTGCAGGAGGATGGCAAGGCGTTTCCGTTCGAAGCGCATTACAGCTACTACCTGGCGAAGCGCGCGGTGGATACGCTGCGGAACTACATGGAGAACGGCACGGCTGCGCGGCACCCGGTATATCTGCAGCTGGATATCTTCGATCCGCACCAGCCGTTCTCGATTCCCTCAGGTTTTGAGGAGCGCGAGAAGGAACTGCGTGCCGCGGTGAAGCTGCCGGCATCGTATGAGCGCGCGGTGCAGAACAACTTCAAGCGCGAGGCCAACGAGCCGGAGATCCTGAACGTCTATCGGCGGTACTGGGGCATCTACGATGCGAAGGCGCTGGTGGACTACCGCGTGGCGTATGCGTTGCAGATGGAGCTGGTCGATCGCGTGATCGGGTACTTCCTCAGCGAGGTGACGAAGCTGGGGCTATATGACGAGAGCGTGGTGGCCTTCATCAGCGATCACGGGGAGATGAACGGACGGCGCGCGATGGTGGACAAGGGCGTGTATCTGTATCCCGACGTGCTGCGCGTGCCGATGATCTTCAAGGTGCCGGGCGCGGCGAAGGGGCGCGTGGTGCAGGACACGGTATCGCTCCTTGACCTATCGCAGACACTGCTGGATGTTGCGGGTGTTCGTCCTGAAGCGATGATGGATGGCGTGTCGCTGCTGCCTGTGATTGGGGGTGGCAACGTGGAGCGCGCGAACCGGCTGCTGTTCTTCGGGGGATGGCATGTGGGTGTGAACTTTGCGTGCGGACTGGAACGTCGCACGAGCGATGGACGGCACTATGTGTATGCGTACAACTGCAGCTCGCCTTGCGATGAGCTGTATGACCTGGACAGCGAGGACGCGGTGAACCTGATCGATGAGCCGCAGTATGCCGGTGTATGCAAGGAGATGATTCAAGCGCTGGGTGCGGAGTTGCAGAAAGATCCACGATGGGTTGGGTATTGGGCGGAGTTCCGGATTGCGCGGTATGACGATCTGCCGAAGATGAATGGAGATATGCAGCTGTTTACGAAGCCGAGTTAGATGGGCAGAGAGTAGACAGTAGAGTGAAAGCAAAAGGCCCGCAGCCATGTTGGCAGCGGGCCTTTTGTTGCGTGGTTGAGGTTAGAAGTTGAGGGTTCCACCGATCTGGACGATGCGGTTGTCGTGGGAGGTGCTGGTGATCTGGCCGAAGGTAGCGTTGGAGGCGATGCCGGAGGCCGGGTTGCCGAACTGGGTGTGGTTGAAGGCGTTGAAGAACTCACCACGAAGGGTGAACTTCCAATCGCGATAGATGGCGAAGGCCTTGTGTGCGCCAAGGTCCCAGTTGTTGAGGCCAGGACCGATGACGTCGTCGAAGCCGGCGTTGCCGTACCAGGCGATCACGCCGGGAGTTGCGGGGTGATCGAGGTATGGGTCGGCGTAGCAGGGAGAGACGCTCGCAACTGCAGGAGCCATCCAGAAGTTGCCATTGGTGCGGACGTTCTTGTTCGCAAGAGCCTTGTGGCCGTTGCAGGTTTCGTCCGCGTGGATGTTTGCCGGAGACCAGACGGTGCGATTGGGAGCGGTGATGGTGAAGGGAGTACCGCGCTGCATCGTTGCGATGGCATCGATGCTCCAGCCGCCGACGATCTCATTGACGACGGGACCAACGTTGTGAAGGAAGGGCTTGCTCTTGCCGAAGGGAAGTTCAGCGACAGCACTGATGACGAGTGAGAGCGGGACGTCCGAGGTGGTGAGGCCATAGTCGCAGCGGATGCAGCTGCGGTTCTGGTTGAGCGTGCCGTTGGAGCCCTGTTGCGCGGCGGCGAGAGCCTTGGAGTAGTTGAAGTTGGTGATGAGGCTGAAGCCGTCGGCGAACTGGCGCTGGAACTTTACGAGCAGCGAGTTGTAATTGCCGTAACCAATGCTGGAGGCTTCCTGGATGTAGGGATACTTCGGGTAATAGGGATTGTTGGCGTTATTGCAAGCGTAGGAGCCGACGGAGGAGCAGTCGATGGGATCGAAGTTCAGAGCGAGGTGATGCGATTCGTTGCCGATGTAGGCGATGTCAAGCAGGTACTTGGTGCCGAAGTTGTGCTGGACATCAAGGTTCCACTGCGAGATGTATGGCGTACGGTTGTTGGCCCCGAGATACTGGATGGCGCCGGTGACGTTGGCCGCCTGGGTGGGAGTGATCTGTCCGGTAGTGACTGCGGGCATGGCGTTGACGCCCAGCACATAGGTGGGGTTGGGTTGCGTGTTGGTGACGGAGCTGTTGACGGTGATGTATTCGCTGACGACGGAGTACTGGGCGTTCACGTCCATCTGGGTGGTGTAGTAGAGGCCCCAGCCGGCGCGGATGGTGGTGTTCTTGAGCGCGGTGGGCGACCATGCGATGCCGACGCGCGGCGCCCAGTTGGTCATGGTCATGGGGTAGACCTCGGGGTTGGTCTGTCCGAGGGCGGCGAAGGTTTCGAGGCCAGTGTTGAAGTCGAAGCTGTGGATGAGGTTCTTGTCGGAGCCTACGGGGTTGGGGGTGGTGCTACCGAACCAGGCAAGTGCGACATTGGCGGTCAGCGTTGGCGAGACCTTCCAGGTGTCTTCGATGTAAGGCGACGCGGTGGTCCACCGGAAATGGGTCTTGGGCATACCGATGGACTGACCGCTGCTGAGATCACCGAGCAGGAAGTCGGCGAAGGCGTTGCCGGTGTTGGCCTGAACGGTGTAGGCGCTGGTGCCGTTGAGCTGCGCGGTGTAGGTGTCGTTGAAGGTGAAGACACCGCGTGCGTTGGCGTTGGCGCTGGATTGTACGTTGCGGCTGTAGAGGATAATGGCGCCGAACTTAATCTGGTGGTTGCCCTTGAGCCAGTTGAAGCTGTCGTGGATCTGGTAGATGTTATCGATATCACCAAGCAATCCGGTGGAGGCTCCGAAGCCTGCGTAGCCGCCGGAGATGTTGATGCCGGGGACGCCGTTGGGATCTTCAGTCCCTGTGATGTTGAGCTTCTGCTGGAGGCCCGGCACGGTGGCGCCTTCATCGTAGACAGCGTCGCGTACGACACCGGCGCGGAACTCATTGACCATGCGCGAATTCAAGGTCCAGTTCCAGCCGAGAGCCACGTACTCGGTATCGAGGGGGTAGTATGCTCCCTGTCCTGGAAAAAGGCCTGGGTTGCTGTAGGGCGAGTTGAGCCACGTGCCCTGCGCAAAGACCTGATGCTTTGGACCAAGGTTGTAATCGATGCGGCCGGTGAACTGGTCGGAGTTGAGCGTGGTCTTGGGAGAGCCGTAGTAGCGGCCCTGCGAGGTGGAGATAGCCGGGCCAGCTGCATAGTAGCCGAGCAAGGTCTGAATGCTGCTGGAGATTCGCGCGGCGGGAATCTTGTTGCCGGGGAACTGCGTGCGCTGGAGGGTAACAGGGTTGAACGTGGTTGGATCGTAGATGGGGGTGGAGAGTGCGGAAAAGTCACCGCCCAGCATGGCTGAAGTAGGTGTGACGGCGTTGGATACGGCGGTAAGGATCTGACGATAGCCTTCGTAATTGGTGAAGAAGAAGAGCTTGTCGTGAAGGACGGGACCGCCGAAATAGAAGCCGAACTGGTTCTGGTTATAGGGGCCGGGGAGCTGTGGAACTCCGGCGCTGATGGCGAAGTAGTTGCGAGCCTGCAGGTAGCTATTGCGGTTATATTCGTAAACTTCGCCGTGGTACTTGTTGGTACCACTCTTGGTGACGGTGTCGACGACGGCGGGGTTGGGGCCAAGGTCGGGCATGAAGAAGCCGTAGTGGACTTCGAACTGGTCGATGGCTTCGGTGGAGATATTCAGCGAGTTATTTGCGGCGCGGGAGCCCACGGTTTCGAGGCCGTTGAGCAGGTACATGGTGTAGTCGGGCTCGTTGCCTGCGACGTTGATGGAGAGGCCGGGGTGGCCGGTCTGTGCGATGGAGTTATTCGCAGCGCCGGAGTTGTTGAAGGCCGCTCCAGAAAGCAAGGCGAGCTGTAGGAAGTTGCGATTGTTCAGCGGCAGGTTCTCGACGCTCTGCGGTCCGATGACGGTGCCCATGTCATTGGAGCTGGGGTCGATGAGGTTGCTGAGGCCGCTGGCTTCGACGACGACCTGATCGGAAGCAGAGACGCCGAGCTTGGCGTTCTCAGTGGCTTTCTGGCCGACGACGAGGTTGAAGCTCGCTACCTTGTATGAGCCGAAGGAGTCCTTGGTGACCTCGAGCGAATAGAGGCCGGGAGAAAGAGCAGGGAAGGAGTATGCACCCTGGGAATCGGTCGAAGCCTTGAAGATGGTGCCGTTGGATGTGTTGGTGAGAGTGATGTTTGCGTTTGGAATGACCGCACCCGTTGAGTCTGTGACTGTACCTTCCACAGAGCTTCCGCTTTGTGCGCGGCCGAGCGGTGCGCTGGCGAGTGCGAGGGAAGCGGCCAGCATCCAGTAACGTAAATGGACTTTCATGAGTTGCCTCCAGAAATCCTCGACGAGTCGAGGTGTAGTGCACTCAGGAACGCTTTGAAAGTTGAGAGGGAGCGTTACCGGTACAGAATGTAATGGTTTTCAAAATCGGCGGAAGCATATTTCCCAGCGCGCGGCACTGTCAAGACGCAAATTGTCACAAGCCTTTCTGCGGAAATGCGCAGTGAGACGGCCCGGCTATGGCGTGCGAATGCAGTCCGACAGATTCTCTGGGGCGTGTGACGAAGCGGATCCTGAAGAGATCGCTAGATGGCGCAGGGACAACAGGCACGCGGGCAACAACAGGCAACCACCGCGGTTAGCGGAAGGCCAGCGATGCCGAAGAGCGAGAGAGAAGCGCGCATGTTGATGGCTATCATACACAAAGTGGAGTCCGGATTGAATGCGAAGGGTATGGAGTGGAGGAGTTCGCTTGACAGGTGCGTCGTGTCCGCCTAGCGTTGTTGCGTAAACGATTACATATGCGATCTGACCTCATACTTTCCTCGCTCCCCATTGCTCTTGGCGCCGCGCTGCTGGCGGTTGCCGCGCCCGTCTCAGCGCAGGTGACTGAAGGCAAGCCGATGCCGCCCGTGGTGAACGTGCATGTCGATGCCGGCGGCGATCTCGGCAAGGTTCCGGAACGGATCTTTGGGACGTTCATTGAGCCGATCGACTATTCGATCGACAACGGTGTTGTGGCTGAGGTGCTGGTGGATGGCAGCCTGGAGGCCGGGTTGTGGAACCACGCGATGGTGGAGCAGATCTATCGCGATCAACCGGAGCTGATTGAATCCAGCAACCAGACGGGCATACCGATTCCGTGGGCGCCGCTGAATGCGGCGGCGGGGAACCGCTATGAGCTGCATGTTGGCAACGCGGCAAACAGCTGGCAGTCGCTGGAGATCATGGGCGTGCCGGGTCAGTTGACGGGAATTGCGCAGAGGGTATACCTGCCGGTGCCGCGCGCGCTGAAGTACAACGTATCGATCTACGCGAAGCACGTGAGCGGACCGGCGAGGCTCACGTTATCGCTGCGGGCGATGCAGTCGAATGATGTGATCGCAGAGGCCAGCGTGGATGCGGGCGCGGACCAATGGACGAAGTACACCGCGACGATTGAACTTAAGCCGGGACAGGTGCGCCGGCTGGAGCCGGTGCGGTTCGCGGTATCGGTGGAAGGCACGGGACGGATCGATGTGGACCAGATTTCGCTGATGCCTGCGGATGCGATGGGCACGTTGGATCCGGATGTGGTGCACATGGCCGCGGCGATGCACATGAAGGAGCTGCGGCTGGGCGGGAACTTCTCGAGCTACTACCACTGGAAGGATGGCGTCGGGCCGCTGGACAAGCGGGTGACGATGGAGAACATCGCGTGGGGCATACCGGAGTACAACAACTTTGGTACCGACGAGTTCCTGCAGTTCTGCCAGCTGGTGCATGCGGAGCCGCAGTTCAATGTGAACGAGGGCAGCGGCACTCCGGAAGAGGCTGCGGAGTGGATGAAGTATGTGCGCGAGCGGTATCACGGGCCGATGATCGTGGAGATGGGCAATGAGCTCTACGGGCACTGGCAGGTGGGATATCCGACGGTGGATGAGATCGGGCCGAGGACGCTGGAGTTCAGCAAAGCGCTGCGGCCGGTGATTGGCGATGCGACGCTGATGGCGACGGGCGGAACTCCCGATGGATTCGAGAGGTGGAATGCGGCGCTGATTGCGAATCCGGCGGGGACGCAGGATTTGATTACGACGCACTTCATCACGGGGACCAACCATGTGAAGCTGACGCCGTATACGCCGGACTTTATGGCGCAGGCGGCGTATGCGGTGCCGTTCGCGGTGGGGAAGAACTTTGACCGCATGCAGGCGCAGCTGGATGCGAAGCCGGGCTACAAAAACACGCACTTCGCGGTGACGGAGTGGCTGTTCAACAGCAAGGGCCAGGGCGAACGGAACTTCACGAACGAAAGCCCCAGCAGCCGCAATGAGGGCGGCGCGGTGATGATCGCGGCGACGTTCAACACGTACTTCCGGCATAACCAGGAGATCAAGCTGGTGGACATGACGGGGTTGATGGAGTTTGCGGGGATCTGGAAGCGCAAGGAGCAGGTATTTGGGACGCCTGCGTACTACGCGTTCGGGCTGTACTCGCAGGCGCAGGGGCAGACGGTGTTGCCTGTGGTGACGGACTCTGGCACGTACAGCGTGAAGAACGGGACGCAGGGGTATGCGGATGCCAACGACGTGCCGTATATCGACGTTGCCGCGACGCGGAGCGTCGATGGGAAGACGCTGACGCTGTACTGTGTGAACCGGTCCATCAGTGTAGATGAGCCGGCGAGCTTCGATGTGGGGAACTTTGCGGCGGGGCAGGCGTTTGTGCAGCAGATTACGGCGGCGTCTCGTTATGTGATGAACGATGAGGTGGAGCCGCAGCGTGTGGTGCCGGTGCCGTTTGGGATGGTGGTGCCGCAGAGTGCGCCGCTGAAGGTGACGCTGCCGCATGAGTCGGTGACGGTGATTACGCTGAGCGCGAAGTAGCGGAGGGCGCGAGCGAACGGCTTGAGCTATAGAGGTGCGAGGTGTCCAGGTAGGAGCAAAGAGTGAGGTAGAGGATCTGGCTGTAGAGGTAGGAGGTATTCAGGTTGGATACAGGAGTGAGTGGGCCCGCATCTTGAGAAGATGCGGGCCCACGTTCTTTGCTACCTGGCGTAGTGTTTCAGCTCTTCCGCGGTCATGAGGAAGGCTCCGACGCCGTAGACGTAGCTGGAGGTTTCGGTGAAGGCTCCGGGAGCGGCGCCGATGGGCTGGATGCAGCCGAGGCGGCCGTCGGCGTAGACGTGCTGGAGCATGCCGGCCCAGGCCTTCTCAATGACGGGGCCGTAGGTCTTGCGGTCGAGCAGGCCGTTGTTGACGCCCCAGGTGAGGCCGTAGGCGAAGAAGGCGGAGCCGGAGATCTCAGGCAGAGGGTAATGCGTGGGGTCGAGGAGGCTGGGCTTCCAGAGGCCGTCGGGCTGCTGGAGTTCGGCGATGCGGGCGGCCATGTCCTTGAAGAGGGCTTCGTACTTCGGGCGCAGGGGGTCGTTCTTGGGCATGGCCTTGAGGACGTTTGCGGTACCGGCGAGTACCCAGCCGTTACCGCGGGTCCAGTAGATGTTTTCGCCGTTGGCTTCGTGCTTGCCGAAGTAGGTGGCATCGCGGTAGAAGAGCTTCTGCTTGGGGTCGTAGAGGTGGTTCTGGGTGAGGGACCACTCGCGGTCCATGGCGTCGATGTACTTGTGGTCGCCGGTGATGACGGACATCTTGACGAGGCCAGTAGGCGCCATGAAGAGGGCGTCGCACCACCACCAGAGGTCCTTGTCGAGATTGTCGCGGTAGTCGACGAGGCGGTCGAAGGTGGCGCGGGTGTCGGCGATGCGGGCGGGATCCTTCTTCTCGGCGTAGAGCTTCTCGTAGGACTGGCCGATGGCTTCATCGTCGGCGTGGAGCGGGCGGTTGTTCCAGAGCTTCCACTCGTAGCGTTGCGCGTCTGCGAGCACGGCGTCGTGGTACTTCTTGTCGCCGGTGGCATCGGTCGCGGCGAGCAGGCCGAGGTAGAGCGGAGCGTAGGTCCAGTCCTGATTGAACTTGCCTTTGGCGTTGACGAGTTGCCAATCGGCGACGGTGCGGATGGCCTTGTCGATGGCCTTCTTGTTTATCGCCGGGGAGAGGTTGGCCATGCCGGAGGCGTCGGGGGCAGAGTTGCCGGCTGCGGCGGTGATGTCCTTGCCGGACATCGGCTTTTCAGGCGCTTTCTGGGCAAAGGCAGCGGTGGTGACGGCGAGGCAGCAGGAAGCAGTTGCGATCAGGGACAACCGGTTATGAAGCATTGGATCCTCCAACAGAATGGGCAGCGAGGGCGCCAGCAAGAGTAAGGAACGCAGGGGGAAGATCCTGCGTGGAAACTGAGATGACAGCAGGGCTCGTTGTAGCTACAGAGATGTGTGCGTGGCCATTGTAAAGCTGCACGACGCGAGAGCCGGTGGGCGTGCCGAGGTTGTCGAGGAGGCGGCCGTTGCCAGCCAGAGCGAAGCGGACCTGGGCGCGGGAGTCGAGGCAACGAACGCCGTTGGTGTCGAGGAGTTCGGCTTCGACGGTGGCGATGTTGCCGGAGAGGCTGTGAAGTTGGAGCGCGAGCTTCGCGGGCTTGCCCCATGGACGGGTCTCGTAGCGGAAGCGGATGGTGTCGGTGAGTTGCTGGCCGTCGTGGGTGTGGGCTACTGCGCGTAGCTCGTTGTCTCCGGGGCGGAAGATGGCGTTCCAGCGCAGGCCGGCGCAGGGGAAGTCGTTGGGATCGCGCTTGCGTTTGCCTGCGGAGACGCCGTTGACGAAGAGCTCGACCTCGGGGCAGTTGGAGTAGACGCGGACGAGCCGTGGCTGATTTTCCGCGCCCCAGCGGACGGGCCAGTTGTGACCGAAGAGGCGGAGCATGGGCTTTTGCGACCACCACGACTGGAAGACGAAGTAGCCTTCCTTGGGCTGCATGTCGCGGGTGATAAGGCCCTTCTGGTTCACGCGGGGGACGGGGTTTTCGACGCGCAGGGGAGTGGTGAAGTCCTTGAAGCACCATTGCAGCGCGCCGGTGAGCCAGGGCGTGTTGTCGATGGTGCGGAGGTACCACTCGAAGAGGTCGCAGGCGTAGGTCTCGGTCCAGGTGCCGTCTTTGGAGACGCGGGCGTCGCCGCCGGAGGGCTTGTAGGCGAGGCCTTTTTCGGCGGGGTCGCTGCTGGGAGGGACGTGGGCGATGGCGGGATCGGGCTCTTCGGCAAAGCGGCCGGCGTGGGAGTCGGCGCCCCACTCGACGTGGAGGAGATGGGGGACGATGTTGCGGGCTTTCTCGAGCGCGGGGGCGTAGTCGGTGTAGACGCCGGAGTACCAGCCGGCCCAGATGGAGGGCGAGTAGACGTCAGGGATGTCCTTGACGAAGTCGCCGCGGCGGTAGCCGGTCATGCGGGTGGGATCCTGGGCGTGGGCGAGGTCGCGCAGCTCGGTCATGTAGCGGCGGATGGCTTCGTGATCGTTGATGTTGATCTCGGTGGGCCAGTCGTCCTCGTTGCCGAGGCCCCAGATGAGCACGCTGGGATGATTGCGATGCTGGTCGATGAGGGTGTGCAGCATGCGCTTGCCCATGGCTTCGAAGGTCTCGGAGACGATGCCGCTGCGGCACCAGCAGAGCTCTTCCCAGACGAAGAGGCCGAGCTCGTCGCAGAGCTCGAGCACGAGCGCGCGCTGCTGATAGTGGCCGAGGCGGACGATGTTAGCGCCCATCGCCTTCAGGAGGCGGAACTCTTCGCGGATGAGCTCGGCGGACATGGCCGCGGCGGTGCCGGCGTGGTCTTCGTGGCGCTGCGAGCCTTTGAGGAGCAGGCGCTGGCCGTTGAGGAAGAACGGGCCGTGGTCTTGCCAGCGGGTGTGGCGGATGCCGAAGTGATGCGAGGCGCTGGTTGTATCCGCGCCGGTACCGAGGGTGACCTCGCAGCGATAGAGGTTGGGTTCGCCGGGGGACCAGAGCTTCGGGGCTTTGATCGTGGTGCTCGTGAGCTCGATCTCGCCCTGCCAGGGAGCGCGTGTTACGTGCTGCGTGTGGACGGTGCGACCGGCGGGGTCGAGGAGGGTGATGGTGAGGTCGAGCTCGCCAGTTGCGGGCTGCGGAGCGTAGAGGCGTGCGGTGATGGAGATGGCTGCTGGCTTGTCGGGCTCGAAGTCGATGTGAGTGTGGACGGCTTCGAGGGAGACCGCGGGCAAGTAGATGAGATGGACGGGGCGATAGAGGCCGCCGTAGAGCGTGAAGTCGCTCTGGTCGGAGGGCATGCGGTCGATATTGCGGCCGTTGTCGCAGAGGATGGCCAGTTGGAGCGGCTCGTTGGGCTTGAGGGCGCTGGTGTGGTCGGTGATGTCGACCATCCACTCGTCGTAGCCGCCGATGTGCTCGGCGATTTTCGTGCCGCCTAGCCAGACCTCGGCTTGCTGGCCTGCGCCTTCGACGTGGAGCAAGGTGCGGCCGTTGGAATAAGGGTTCGCGACGGCGAGCCTCGTGCGATACCAGCCGAGGCCGCGATAGGCGGGAGCGTCGGGGTCGCAGGCGTCGTAGTGATTGAAGCAATGCGGGAGCGAGACCTTCTCCCAGGTGACGAGCTCTTCGCTGTGCCAGACCTGCTGGCGGCCGTCGAGCGGGCCGCGGTAGAACTCCCAGTTGCTGTCGAGGACGAGGTCATGGGTCGCGGAGCGCTCGGCCTGCTGTGCGGATGCGAGCGCGGGGAAGGGCAAGGCGGCGAGTGCAGCGGCGGAGGCGCTGCTTTTGAGGAAGGTGCGTCGATTCATGTGCGAAATTCCGCCGTCATGGGTGAAAATTTGATGAGAGCCGCGTTTCTTGCTAGACAAACGCTTCAATTGAAGATTTCGGACGTCGAGCGAGGAAAAGTTGGAAGATACAACAAAGCCCAGGCAGCGGAAGGATACCGCATCCGGCATGGCACATGGAACCGAATCTTTTTAGGCGAAGGGAGGTTGACGAGGCATGGGGGCGGAGAGGAGACTACGCGGGATGCGACGTCGAGAGTTTCTTGCTGGAGGGCTGGCCGCTGCGGCGGTTGCGGGCCGGAGTGCGTGGGGAAGTCCGCGCGAGACGCCGCTTGTGGATGCGGCCGCGGTGGACCGCGGGCGCGTGCTGAAGGCGGCGGAGCTGTATCTGCGCGAGGAGCCGCGGACGATCACGTCGGTGTCGTCGCCGCGGAGCACAGGCGGGGCGCACGACTACTTCTCTGAGGGCGACTACTGGTGGCCGGATGAGAAGAATCCGGATGGGCCGTATGTGCGGCGCGATGGGTACTCGAACCCTGCGAACTTCAACGCGCATCGGGAGCTGTTGATCCGGCTGAGCGTGCAGATGCCGGCGCTGACGGCGGCGTGGGTGCTGACGAAGAATAGCGTGTATGCGAAGCATGCGGCGGCGCATCTGCGGGCGTGGTTTGTGGATGAAGACACGCTGATGCACCCGAACCTGGAACATGCGCAGGCGATCCAAGGGGTGACGCCCGGGCGGGGTGTGGGGATCATCGACACGCTGCACCTTGTGGAGGTGGCGAGGGCTGCGATGTGGCTGGAGCATGCGGGCGTGATGGATGCAGCCACGCAGACCGCAGTGCGTGAGTGGTTCCGGCAGTACACCCGGTGGATGATGACTTCGAAGAACGGCCAGGAAGAACGCGACGCGAAGAACAACCACGGCACGTGCTGGGTGGCGCAGGTGGCGGCGTTTGCTGCGTATGTGGGAGACATCGGGTGGATGGAGTTCTGCAGGACGCGGTACCGGGAGCACCTGATTCCGGAGCAGGTGGGAGCGGATGGCAGGCTGCCGCTGGAGCTGGCGCGAACCAAGCCGTACAGCTACTCGCTGTTCAACATGGATGTGCTGGCGACGTGTTGCCAGGTCCTGAGCGAAGGCCAACGTGGTGAGGGAGACCTGTGGCGGTTCAAGACTGCCCAGGGGCAGGGGATTGCGAGTGTCGTGGCATTCATGGCGCCTTACATCCGTGACAAGGCGGCGTGGCCGTTTGCGAAGGATGTGGAGTACTTTGACGATCTTCCGGTGCGGCAGCCGAGCTTGCTGTTCGCTGGGCTGGCGTATAGGGATCGCGCTTATGTCGAGCTGTGGCGCAGGCTGAACCCGGATCCGGTGGTGGCGGAGATCATACGGAACTTCCCGGTGCGGCAGCCGGTGCTTTGGGTTTCGCGGGTGGGGTGAGGCCTGATCTGTAGAGGGCCGAGGTATCCAGGAAGTGCGAGGGGCAGCTTGTTCTGTTGAGCGATGAGGTCGACAGCCATGAGCGATGAGGTCGAGAGCCGTGAGCGATGAGGTGAGATCGCGTGGTCTTTTCGCTTCCTAGCTCACGGCCCCGGCGGTAAGGACGAGGGCTACAGCGCCGCGGAGGCGGGCGAGGTTGCCGTCGTAGGCCGGGCGGAGACTCGTGTTGGCGCGGAGGAGATCCTTGCGCATGGTGGAGTCGATGATGGGTCCGACGCGATGCCATACGGAGGTGATGTCGCCGACGATGACGATCTCCTTGGGTGCGAGGGCTGCGACGATGACGCGGAGGCCCTTGCCGAGGTTGGTGGCCATGCGTTCGAGCGCGGCCCCGGCGTGTTTGTCTCCGGACTGAGCGAGGCCAAGGAGCGCAGGGAAGGTGCTGATGCCGTTGCCACCATTGGCCGCGTAGTCGCGCATTGCGGCGCGATTGGAGGCGAGCATCTCCCAGCAGCCGTGGCTGCCACAACCGCAGAGGGGACCATCGGGCATGAGCTGCACGTGGCCGAATTCGCCGGCCATGCCGTGCTCTCCGCGGAGGAGCTGGCCATTGGCGAGGATGCCGGTGCCGATGCCTTCGGAGACGTTGACGGCGACGATGTCGTGATTGGTCTCGGTGCCCCCGAACCAGACTTCACCGAGGACGCAGGCGTTGGCGACGTTGTCGATTTCGACGCGGAGGCCGGTGGCTGCGATGAATCGCTTGCTGAGGTCGGCGATGGGGAAGTGGAGGTTGGGGGCGAAGATGGGCTTGTCGGTCTGAGGATCGGTGCGTCCGGGGAGGCAGATGCCGATACCGTCGAAGGTCTTGTCCTTATGTTCGGCGAGGGTGCGCTTGACGGCGTTGACCATGGCGGCGACGGAGCGGTTGTCGCTGGGGATGTTGATGAGGCGCTGCTCGACGATCTTGCCGCAGAGGTCGGAGACGGCGAGGGTGGCCTGCTCGGGATGGATGTCGAGGGCGAGGATGGCGCGCTGGGGGTTGATCTGGAGGTAGGTGGGGCGGCGTCCGCGGGGCAGGCGTGCGGTGGAGCCTTCAAGCACGAGACGCTCAGCGATGAGCTCCTCGATGATGAGGGAGATGGTGCTGCGCTGGAGGCCGGAGACGCGTGCGAGATCGGCGCGGGAGATGGGCTGCTGCTTGCGGAGGATGTTGAGCACCAGGCTGCGATTGATCTCTCGCGGCGTGCGGTTGGTGGCGGTCTTCTGGTGCGTCGGGAGCGAGGTGGAATACATGAGGGACCTGGACAAGAGACGAGAAATACAGGCTCTTGCGAATCAGCAGGATTGTACTGTACGGCGTTGGGACAAAGGCAGCGGCGTTACGGTAACGAGGATGATGCGGTGGGTTGAGATTTAGTTCTTCGGCGCAACAGTGACTGGAGCGTTGGGCAGAAGAGCGTGGATGTAGCCTTCATTGGGCGTGGAGTTGGGGAACTGGATGTTGTGGAGGAGCTCGTCCATGGCGGCGTCGATGAGCTGTTGTGGCGGGCGGCTGGTGATGCGCTGCTTGGAGCCGGCGTCTCCGCCGGTGTGGGCGAGTCTGGCGTAGGCGACGATCTGGTCCCAGCCCTGGGGTGCAGCGAAGGTCATGGGCGAGGAGGTGGCCTGCATCTTCTTGTAGGGCCAGAAGGCCCAGGGGATGGAGTTGGCGTCGAGCAAAGTGCGGAAGCGGGCGACCCACTCGTCGGGGTTCTCGCCGGATTCGCCGAGCCAGACGGGGACGTTGTATTTGGCGCGGAAGGCGATCCAGGGGGCGAGCTTCTCTTGATTCACGCCGACGTTGTAGGTGTGGGTCTGATAGATGATGTTGGCGTCGAAGGGAGGGCCGAAGACGCTGAGGTCGTTGTCCCACTGGGCGCCGCCGAGGACAAGGGTGTGATGCGTGTCGACCTTGCGGATGGCGGTCGCGATGCGCTTGTAGAGCGGCTCGAGCATGGGGTGAAAGCGGGCGTAGCCCTGCCAGTTAGGGATGGGCTCGTTGAGCAGGTCGTAGCCGAGGACGATGCGGTCGTTGCGGTAGTGCTTCGCGATGCGTGCCCAGAGGTCGATGGTCTTCTGTTGCATGCCGGGATCGAGGAAGAGCCAGGGATAGCCGTGGCCGTCGTCGATGTTGTAGCCGGTCTGTCCACCTTCAGCGGCGTGGAGATCGATCATCACGTAGAGGCCTTCGGCGCGGCACCAGCCGAGGAGGCGATCGAGGAGCTGGAAGCCTTCGGCGTCGTCGGTCTGGAAGAGCTCCCAATGGATGGGCACGCGGACCATGTTGAAGCCCTGGGCGCGGATGAAGTGGATGTCGGCCTGGGTGATGTAGTTCTGGCGATAGGTGTGCCAGAAGGCGTCGGCGCGGGTGGGGCCGATGAGCTCGGTGACGAAGGCGTGGATCTCTTTGGGGGAGGCGGGGCCACCGTCGAAGTGCCACATGTAGCCTTCGGGGACGAGCCAGTTGCCGAGGTTGGTGCCCTTGAGATGGAGAGGCTGATTGCTGCCGTCGAGGACTTCAGCGCCCTGGGTGTGCACGAACTGTGCGTGGACGGCCGAGGTGGAGGCTGAAGCGAAGAGTGCGAGCGCGAGGCTCAAGCAACGAAGGACAGAGCTCGACAACGTGGTGCCTCCAAAGGGCGGGAGCATTGTGGCGGAAGCTATGGGTGAAGCGCAAAGGTTGAGCGTTTGTAGGGCAAAAAGAAACGGTGGGAAGACGTGGGTGCTGAGGCCTGCACCCACGCTACCCACCGCTGAGGCGATCTAGAAGAAGAAGCGGCCGGAGATTTGCAGCTTACGTGCGGGCTGCGTTCCGGTGATCTGTCCGAAGGTTGAGCTGCTGAGGAAGGTGGCAGCCGTGGAGTTGGCCGTCGTGGTGACGGACAGCGAAGAGTTGGGCTGGGTGAAGTTGGTGTGGTTGATGACGTTGAAGGCGTCGAGCCGAAGCTGGAACTTCAGAGCCTTCCATACCTGGAAGTCCTTGGAGATCGAGGCGTCGAAGTCGACTTCGCCGGGCGCACGGTTGGAGTCTCTGGGCACGTTGCCGAAGCCGGTGGAGACGATGCGGGTGCGAACGCCGTTGATGGTCGTGTAGACGGGACCCGAGGGCGTGAGCGGGAAGCTGCTGGTGTCGATGACGGGGTTGTCGAGGTACTGGAGGGCAGCGCCGTTGAGATAGGGATTGGCGAGCTTGAGGTGCGAGGGATCGCCGTTGGGGCGCTGCTGCGAGACGTTGGAGATCTCACCGCTCTGCGTGATGTTGAAGGGCAGGCCGGTGTGGCCGACGAAGACCGGCGAGATGTGCCAGCCTTTGAGCCACCAGGGACCGGCGGTGGTGTAGATCATGACGATGTTGAGGGTGTGGGTGGCGTCGATGTTGGAGACGGTGAAGTCCTTCGCACGGTAGGCGCCGGTGGCGGTGTACTGCGCGTTGGCGGTGCCGAAGGGTGCGGAGAAGTTGTAGATGGTGGAGCCGTCGTCCATGCTCTTGGCATAGGTGTAGTTGGAGAGGACGGCGAGGCTCTTGGAGAAGTCGCGCCGGACGGTGGCCTGCAGGGCGTTGTAGTTGGAGTTGCCTACGTGGTCGACGCCGGTCCAGCTGGCGAGCGTGGGGTAGGGCTTGGCGTCCTGCGAGGCCTTGGTGGTGTTGGCGAGGGTGACAGCATCGACGCTGGAGAGCGGAACGATGTTGTAGGGGACGTTGTAGGGCAGATGCACGGCGTGGTTGCCGACGTAGTTGACCTCAAGCGTGAGAGCGAGGGGCAGCTGACGCTGGAAGCCGAGGTTCCACTGCTCGACGACGGGCATCTTGGACATGTAGTTGAACTCGACGCCGGAGATGCTGTAGGGCGAAGAGTCGGTGGCTGCCAGGTAGACGGGCGACTGGCGAGGATCGTTGGTGACGACGGCGGCGGTGAGTGGGAAGCCCTGAGAGAGCGAGAAGGGCTGCGCGACGCCGGTGCCGAGGTTGTTGTAGCTGATGTTGTTGTCGAAGCCCGGGAAGGCGACCTGGCCGCCGAGGTTCTGGAAGATGGTCCCGAAGAAGGTGCCGAAGGCGGCGCGGATGACGGTCTTCTGGTCGACGCTATAAGCGAGTCCCACGCGGGGCGAGAAGTCGTTCTTCGGGGTGTTGATGTTGAGCGACGGGCTGGCGTTGATGCCGGCGGCGAGCATCTGGCCGGTGGCGGGATCGAAGCGGCTATAGATGTTGTGCGCGATGGTGAGCGGGGACTCGTACTCCCAACGGATGCCGAGGTTGAGGGTGAGCTTGGAGGTGGCCTTGTAGTCGTCCTGGAGGAAGACGCCGACGTTCCAGTTGCGTCGTCCGGTGGGCGGCTGAGGCTGCTCGTAGCTGCCGGTTTTGATCTTTCCGAGGAGGAAGTCAGCGAGGCCGGTGGTGGCGTTGCCGGTGGCGCCCTGGTTGGTGATGGAGCCGTCGAAGCTCAGGTTGCCTTCCGGGCTGGAGGCCGGGTTATAGGAGTTGAACTGGTTCTTGCGCAGGGAGGCGCCGATCTTGAAGGTGTGCGGGCCCCAGATCTTGGTGATGCTTCCGAAGGGCGTGTAGGTGTTGGTGATGTTGATCTGGTTGGTATTGGTGTCCGCACCGAGGTTGCTGAAGCCGGGCGAGGTGAGCTCGGGCATCTGGTCCAAGGGCAGCGAAGCGATGCCGGTGGCGGAGGCAGCGCTTAGGTGCGTGCCCGGCGGGTTGCGGAAGGTGGCGTAGCGGAAGAAGCCCATGTTGAGGTCCATGACGAGGGTGTCGGACCAGGTGCGGGTGTAGTCGACCGAAGGCAGCCAGGCGTTGGAGCAGGAGCAGTCCCAGGTGGTGTTGAGGAGCGCGGTGGCGAAGGAAAGGGTCTTGCCGGAGGCGTCCTGGTTGTAGTTCACCGCGTTGGGCGAGGTGTTGGTGTAGCGATAGAGGTTGACGCTGACGCGGTCGCGAGTGGTGATCTGCTCGTCGACACGGGCCTCAAGACGAAGGTAGTTCGAGGTGTTGTTCTGCTGCGTCGTCCAGTTGCTGGTGTAGCGATTGTTGGTCTTGTCGTAGGTGCCGGTGGTGTTGGGCAGCGGGACGAGGGCGAGGATCTTCGCGGCTGCGGGATCGATGGGGCCGATCTGGTTGTTGGCGTATGCGACGCTGGTGCCGGGTGCATAGACCTTGACGGCCGTGCGCGAAGAGCCGTCGACCGGGGAGGTCCCGGCAAGAGCTGCAGAGAGATCGCCGGTGCGCTGCGCGGCTGTGGGGACCGTATCCGTGAAGGATGAGGTGCTGGGCTGGATGGTGTAGTCGTAGTTGACGAAGAAGAAGGTCTTGTCGCGGCCGTTGTAGATCTTGGGGATGCGGACGGGACCGCCGAGGGAGCCGCCGACCTGGAAGAAGCGATCCTTGGCGCGTGGCGTGTAGGGCGAGTTGCCGATGGGCTTCAACTTGTTGAAGTAGGTGTTGGCGTCGAAGTCCTCATTGCGCATGAGGTAGTACACGTTGCCGTGAAAGGTGTTGGTGCCGGAGTTGGTGTTGGCGGAGAGCACAGCGCCGGCGGTGCGGCCGTATTCGGCGGGGGCGTTGGTGGAGAGCAGGCGGAACTGGTCGATGCCGTCCGGGGAAGGCAGCGCGAGCGCTGTGCCGGTGGAGGCGATGATCAGCGAGACACCGTTGAGCAGGAAGTCGGAGTTCAAGGTGCGGCTGCCGTTGATGGACAGCTGCGAGGTGCTGGGGGTATCGCCGGCGCCGCCGTGGGCTACGCCGGGGATGAAGGCCAGCAGGTTCTCCGGAGCGCGGCCGACGAGGGGAACGTTCTGGACGTCGGCGGGCGTGATGAGGGTGGAGATCTCGGAGCTGGAGCGCTCGAGCTCGATGCCTTCAGCGCTGACGCTGACGACGTCGCTGACGGCGCCGACCTGCATGTTGACGTTGATGGAGACGACCTGCGCGACGGTGGCGACGAGGTCATCGGCGACGGACTCCTTGAAGCCGGTGGCATCGACGGTGACCTTGTAGGTGCCGGGGATGACCTGAGGCGCGACGAAGGCGCCCGCGGAGTCGGAGGTTCCGCTGTAGACGGTGACGCCGGTGTTCTTGTTAAGGATGACGATCTTTGCGCCGGGGAGGAAAGCTCCGGCGGGATCGAGCACCTGACCGCGGATGGTGGCGTTGGTGTTCTGGGCGAGAGCGGGGCTGGTAAGGAGCCACGGGGTCGCGACGACGCAACCGCCCAGCACAAGGCTGCCCGCGGTCAAAGGAAGGCCGAGCAAGCGCAGAGCGCGATGCGACTTCCTGACTGGGAAAGAAGAAGAGATCACTGCATTACCTCCGAGAAACGCGCTGCGAAAACTCGCGGCGCCAGTTTGCCATGGACTGTTTTGGCTTTTGGTGCTCAAAACACGAGCTTCGGACAGACTTCCGATTGTTCAAAGACAATCGCTTAACTTCGATCCGGAGCGTCCACTATAAAAACGCAGGGCGAGCAAGATTGTCAACGATAATCCGTAGCTTGGACAAAATGAACAGGTGCTAGTCAAACGTTAGTCTTGAGATCGAGCAAAGCTCAAACGTTGACCCCGGCTCGAAAGGGGCAAAATGATCCAATCATTTCGAGGGGGTAGCGCGGGAGAGTATCTGTGCGGCGCGCTGGGCGACGGCCGGGTTGGTGGAGAGGCTGGCCTTCTGGAGCCAGGGAAGAGCCTGACGTAGGTCCCCGAGCTCGATGAAGGTCTCAGCGGTGTCGAGCTGGGCGGGAGCGAAGGAGGGATCCGCCTGGGCGGCGGCCTGGAAGGCGGCGAGGGCCTGGGGAAGCTTTCCGCGAAGGCGGGCGAGCTGTCCGGAGAGGTCGAGCGCGAGAGCGGAGTGGGGATTGAGGGTGAGTGCAGCGTGGATCTCGGCTTTGGCCTGGGGGATGTGGCCGTTGCCGAGCAGAAGGATGGCGTAGTCGAGGTGCGGGGCGGGGTCTGAGGGTGCGAGGGAGGCGGCACGCTGAAGCTGGAAGGCGGCTTCGCCGGTTTGGCCCTGGGCGCTGAGGAGCTTGCCGAGGTTGGAGCGCGCGGCGGCGTCGTAGGGGTTGATGGAGACGGCCTGGCGGAGAGCGGACTCGGCCTCCTGCGACTGGCCGGCCTGGGCGAGGAGTGAGCCGAGATTGTTGAGGGCGTCGGCGTAGTCCGGGCGGAGGGTGAGGGCCTTGCGAAGGTCGGAGATGGCGGAGGTCGAATCGCCCGAGTGGGTTTCGACCTGGGCTCGTTCGTAGAGCAGGAGCTCGTTGGTGGGATCGGAGGCGATGGCGGTGGTGAGGACCTGCAGGGCCTCGGTGGGGCGCGATGCGCCGGCGAGGGCGACGCCGAGGCGGCGGGCGGCGCGGGAGGATTGTGGGTCGAGCTCGAGGGCCTTGCGATAGGAGGCGATGGCCGCGTCAAGCTGGCCGTTGTGGCGCAGTGCGTCGCCTAGCTCGATGTAGAAGGCGGGCTCGCGCGGCTTCTGCTCATCGAGGAGGGTGGCGAGCTGTGGGGCTGCGCTGTTGTTGCTGGAGTCGATGACCTGGGCGACGGCGTTGTAGAGCGCATCGTCGGGGCGCGGGGTTTCGCCATCGAGCAGGTAGCGGAGGACGGGACCGTTATAGCGCGAGGTGGCTTCGTGCAGCTCGGCGAGTGGTCGTGCAGGAGCGCTGCGCTGGATGAGGTGATCAGTGACGGCGGCGTGGATGACGTCTTCGGTGCGGCGCTGCGGCATGTGGCAGGACGTGCACTGCTGCGAGTCGGTGTGCTGCTTCGTGGCGACGAGCTGCTTGAGCTTGGTGGCATGGCAGTTGAGGCAGATGTTGGCGTAGAACTGGGTGCTCTGCGGACCTTTGTGGAGGTCGTGGGGATTGTGGCAGAGCTCGCAGGTGAGCGCGCCCCTGGTGGCGAGATAGCACTTCGATTGCCTGAGGCGATAGGCGGCGTTCACGATCTCGACGTTGTTGGTGGGGCCGTGGGCGGGATCGCGGGTGAAGTAGGCGTTGAAGGTGCTGAGCGGCTGGTTGGGATCGTAGCCAAAGGGATGCTGGTCGTAGCGGCGGATGCGGTCGGGCAGGAGGGTGCTGGTGGTCTCGAGGTGGCACTGCTCGCAGACCTGCATCTGGCGCTCGTTGGAGAGGTGTGCGGGATTGAGGATGGTGGCGTGGATCTTTGCGGTGTCCGGCTTGCGGGCTGAGGCGGCCTGCACGTGTGCGGCGCCGGGGCCGTGGCAGCGCTGGCAGTCGATGCCCATGGGGAGCGAGGTGTAGACGGGTTTGGCGGAGAGATCGCGATGCGTGGGATCGGGGATGGCGGGGTAGCCGTTGTGGCAGAACATGCACTCGTAGGCGATGACGCGGCGGGTCATGGGAGTGGCGTTGTCGAAGCCGGGGTTCATGGCGAACTCGCCGCCTTGCTGGGATCCGTTTTGGGAGTACCAGGCGAGGGGAAGCTCGATGAGGGTGCCGTCCTGCTCGCGATGGAGGAAGGTGCGGGCGTGATTGCCGCTGCCCATGACGTAGTCGATGGAGAGCTCTTCTACGTTATCGTCACGGCCATCGAAGCCCTTCTGCCAGCGGCGCTGGAAGAACCTGCCATCGTGCGCGGTGAGGGAGAAGGAGGTGGAGGACGCGGGATGGAAGTAGGTGCGGGTCTGTGCCGGAGCGGCGATGGTGGTGGCGGCTGTGGGCGCGTAGAAGGCGTGGGCCATGCCGGTTTCGTTGTAGCCGGCGGTCTCATCACGATGGCAGCGGACGCAGGATTGGGGATCGGCGTAGGCGGAGGCTGTGGTGGGAGTCGATGAGGGGTGCGGGTGCAGGAAGAGCCATGCGGCCGCGGCTCCTGCGAGGCAGAAGGCGGTGAGGCCGATGGTCCAGAGTTTGCGTGTCACGTCGTTGTCTTATCGTTGCTCGCGGCCTTGCACTCAGGATGACAGAAGGAGTCGTACCTGACGACCGCGGTTGCCACAAATGAGCCCGGGTCCGAGAATCCGGGGCACCCGGATGGTGAAGACATCAGGCATCCTGCGAACCCACGTCTCAGAAGCGAGACGTGGGGCACCCGGAGCATCGCTTCTTCCGATCAGGTGTTCGTTTAGGAGCGGACAATTCTGATTGACCTTCGAGCTATGAGCTACGGGTCAGATGTTCTGGTGCGTTATTCCGGGGGAAGGCCGCCGAGGTAGAAGGAACTCAGGGTGTCGGCGTGCTCCGTGATGGCCGAGATGGCAGGTGAAGGGAAGCGTGCGGCGTAGGGCTTCGTCCACCAGGCGTCATCGCCGCTGGCGTTCTTCGGGACCTCCTGCTTGACCTTGGTTCGCTCTTCAAACAACGAAGGGTCGGAGAGGCCGTGGACGCAGAGGGCGACGAGCCGAGCGAGGGCGTGGTCGTTGGCGGCGTAGAGGTCTTTGCCGTTCGCTTCGCCGAACTCGGCGAGGAAGACGAGAGGCGTAAGGGCGTAGAGGTGATAGTGGAGGGCGCGCTGGCCGCGGGCCATCTCGAGCGGAAGGACGCCGTCGGGCTGAATCTGGTCGTCACCGTTCTTATAGGTGGCGAGAGCCCAGTCGAGGAGGTCGGGGCGGTTGGCGACTGCTGCGATGCCGGCGATCTCGGTACCGGCCCAGTAGAGATGGTTGTTCTGCTCGGGCCGCTTCTTCTCCTGGGCTTCGTAGTAGGCGCGGGTGGAGTCGCCGAGTTTGCCGAGCCACGTTGCGATGGCCTGGGCCTGCTGCGGAGTGTCGAAGCCGGAGTTGCGGACCTTGAGGTAGGCGACGGCCATGGCACCGGCGAGCCAGCCCTGCACGTAGTAGGCCTGCTGCGAGGACATGTGGCCGGCCATGGTGTTGTTGCGGGCCATCTGTGCGAGGAGTTTGAGGGTGCACTGCGCGGCCTCGCGAGAGCCGGTGGTGCGGAAGCGGTCGGCCATGTCGACGATGACGTGGGTGGCGTTCTTCACCGGGCCGGAGGATTCGGTGTAGGCCTTCATGAGGACGGGGTCGACGATGGAGTGGGTGGGATCGTCCTTGCGGTAGAAGCCGTCGGTGATGAGGTCGGCGGGGAGGTCGGGCTGGGTGGGGCAATTGGTTGCAACATTGGACAAAGTGACCGGCCGATTGTCCCAGGGGGAGTGGACGAGGCCATGGGCCGGTGCGAGGACACCGGCGAAGGCGAAGGCTGCGAAGAGAGGAGCGAAGCGCATGCGGTGGGATCTCCGTCACCGAGGATGAAGAAGGGACGGGAGCCCTGTCAAATGCAGTGGTAAGAAGACACGCGTTTGACTTAGGAGAAATCCATTTGATGCAAGACATTGGAGCGGGCTGCCGCGGAGCTTTGACGGATGCCGGGGGAGTGATGGAGTCCACGCTTCTCGATGCGAAGGGGGCTGTGTGTTGTGTTACATTCTGGGGTATGCAAACAGCAGGCCACAGCATGAATTGCCGTCTAAGCGATGTCAAGGTGCTCGTGTGCGTGCGATGTACGGTGCGTTGAAGAGTTGCGAATCTTGACATGGTTGTAACATCGCCCTAATCTGGGCAGAACCGTATCAAAAATTTGACACAGATCCCTTGGGGCTCATGCTCTCGAAGTATGTGATCCAACGGATTTGAGTCTGCGACTCTTTCTCTTCAAGCAACCACCCCCGTTGCTTTCGCTGTCGTTAGGGTGCATCACGTCATCATGACCTCCTGGTTGTGATTGCACTTGTCTACCCATAGCCGTAACCCGGAAGCCATCGCACAGCCGTGTCTCTCAACAGACAGCTGCGACGACGCAGCTGTGTCTTCGCACTACCAGCAAGCAAAGGAACAACGATGAAACACTTCTTACGGAGGCCTGGTAAGGCCGGTCTGCTATTTGTCGCTTCAATTGTGGTGTCCAGTGCGCTGATGGCGCAGACGTTCCGGGGCGGAATCTCCGGTACGGTGCAGGATCCGTCCGGCGCGGTGGTGCCGAACGCGAAGATCACGCTGGTGGGACAGGACACGGGCCTGACTCGTGAGACCACCTCGACTGCGGACGGTAACTATACGTTCCAGGACCTTCCGCTGGGCAAGTACACGGTGACGATTACGGCTAATGGATTTGCGACGTCGAAGGTGGAGAACATCACGACGCGTCCGGGCGAGGTGTACTCGCTGAGCCCGAAGCTGGCAATGGCGGGATCGTCGCAGAGCGTGGACGTGAATGCGAATGCGCTGACGCTGGATACGGAGAGCACGACGAACACCTCCGTGGTGGGCGACAAGGCTGTGGCGAACGTGCCGTTGAACGGCCGCGACTTTACGCAGCTGATCAAGATCGTTCCGGGCTACAACGGAGCTGGATCGCTGAACGGCACGCGCACGAACCAGAACAACTATCAGATCGACGGTGCAGACAACAATGACATCTGGCAGAACGGCGCGGCGGCCAACCAGGGCGGCGTGGGTTCGATTGCCGGTGTGACGTTGCCGATCGATGCGATCGACCAGTTCAGCGTGCAGTCGCAGGGCAATGCGGAGATCGGGCGCAACGGCGGCGGGCTTATCTCGCTGGCGATCAAGAGCGGCACGAACCAGATTCATGGATCGGCGTACTACTTCAACCGCAACGAGTTCTTTGCGGCGCGAAGCCCGTTCCTGGCGACCTCAGTGCGGAAGCCGGAGCTTCGCAACCAGCAGTTCGGTGGATCGTTCGGTGGACCGATCATGAAGAACCGTCTGTTCTACTTTGCGAACTACGAACGCCAGATGTACACGATCCAGAACAGTGCGTATGCGGTGGAGCCGACGGCGGCGTACCTGACCGAGGCGACGAGCCTGCTGGCGGCGCACGGCTTCAACGTGAACCAGCTTTCGAAGAACCTGCTGGTGTTGTGGCCGGACGCGAATGGACCTGGCGCGGCAAACTCGAGCGGCAACTATCTCGATCCGCATCCGCAGCATGGGTATAGCGACAACGCGATCGGCAAGATCGACTGGCAGATTTCAGACCGCCAGACGCTTTCGGCGCGCGCGTTTGTGGGCACGGGACGTCAGTTTGCCGCAGTGGGCACGAACGTCTTCGACTACTACCAGGTGGCACCGGACATCACGCAGAACTTTACGGTGGCGCACAACATCGCGATTACGCCGCACATCAGCAACTTCCTGGTGGCGGGCGTGGGCGTGTTCAACCAGACGTTCAACGACGAGAACCACAGCTTCAACATGCCGTCGCTGGGACTTGCGGATGGCGTGACGAATCCTTCGCTGTTCGGTGCGCCGACGATCACGATCACGAGCCTGGACGTGACGGGCGAGACGCAGCCGCTGGGCCGCAAGGACTACACGGGCCATCTGACGGACACGGCGACGTGGATCTTCGGCAAGCACCAGCTGCGCTTTGGTGGTGAGTACCGGCGCAACTACATGGACCTGCAGTACCAGCGCAATGTGCGCGGCACGTTCACGTTCAACGGCACAGCGACGCAGGTGAGCTCGACGACGAACCAGCCGAACGTGACGCTGCCGGCGGGCGCGACCTCGTACTACAACGACACCACCTATGGCGGAAGCGATGTGCGTGCGCTGGCCGATTACCTGGCAGGCTATGTTGCGAGCTCCACGTTTACGCAGGGCTACCTGCGACGCAGCATCTACCAGAACACGTTCTCGCTGTACGCGTCGGATGTGTTCCAGGTGTTGCCGAAGTTCACGCTGAACTACGGCATTCGTTATGACTACAACGCGCCGTTCAATTCGCCGGGCACGCTGTCTGATTTCCGTCCGGGCACGAGCGGAGCGGATGCGTATGGGCTGGTGCAGCCGGGGCAGGGGATCGACAAGATCTTCCCGGGCAACTTCACGAACTTTGCACCGCGGTTTGGATTCTCGTACCAGGCGGCGCCGAAGCTGGTGGTTCGCGGCACGTATGGCATCTTCTTCGATGCGATCAACTTCAACGGCTTCTTCGACAACCGTCCGGGCAACGGCGCCGCGGCGGGTGTGCAGGCGAACCCGACCGGAGCGACGCCGGTAGAGACGCTGACGGCGACGTACTACCAGTGGCAGAATGGCGTGAATCCGTTCTCCGGTGCAGCTTCGCCCTCGGTGTTCGGCCTGGCGACGGTGGATCCGAACTTCCGCACGGCGTATGTGCAGAACTTCAACACGAACCTGGAGTACCAGCTGGGCCGCAACACGGTGTTTCAGGCAGGTTATGTGGGTTCGCTGGGACGGCGGTTGTTCCAGCTGATTGACATCAACCAGGCGACGTTGAGCCCGACGGGCACGACGGCGACGGCGAACGTGCAGACGCGGCGTCCGTACTACACGGCTGCGAACATCACGAACGCGAAGTCGATTGCTGCGATCAACGACATCAGCAGCATTGGGACCTCGAACTACAACTCGCTGCAGCTGAGCATTCGCACCTCGGGCTTCCATGGCCTGACGGCGCAGGGATCGTACACGTACGGACATGCGCTGGATACGGTGTCGGGCACGCGTGGCTTTGCCCCGCAGAACTCGTACAACGTGGCGGGTGAGTATGGGAACGCCGACTTCGACGTTCGCAATACGTTCAATGGCTACGTGGTGTATGAAGCGCCGAAGTTCACGGAGAAGCTGAAGCTGCTGACGCAGGGATGGCAGGGCAACGCGTTCATCAGCGCGTTTACCGGCACGCCGTTCTCGGTGAAGTCGGGCGCGGACAACAGCCACACGGGCGAGAACCAGGACCGTGCGAACCAGATTGCGGCACCGACGGCGGGTCTGACTCGCCAGCTGGTGCGCGCGAGTGCGACGTCGGCCCCGTACTATGCGTGGGTTGCTCCGACTTCATGGACGGCGAATGCTGCGAACACGTTTGGTACCTCGGCGCGCAATGCGTACCGCGGACCGGCCTTCGCGACTGCGGACATGGCTCTGGTGAAGAACACGCCGGTGCATCGCGGGGTAAACTTCCAGCTGCGCGCGGAGATGTTCAACGTGTTCAACCGGACGAACCTTGCGAATCCGACGGCGACGCTGACCTCTTCGAGCTTCGGCCGGATCTCGGCGACGCGCAACAACAGCGGAGCGCCTGGCATTGGGCCGGGTGAGCCGTTCAACGTGCAGTTCGCGGGCAAGCTGATCTTCTAAGGCTGCCTGTGGGTGCGTTTTTTTGGCCGGCTGTGAAGTCTCTTTCGCAGCCGGCCAAATTCATTTCTACTTAAGCATTCCCGCAACAGGAGCTGTTCGATGAAGCGTCTTGTCCCCATTGTCTTGTGTGTTGCAGCCGCGTCCGCGTCGTTGATGGCGCAGGAGCCTGCACGTCCTGCCGGTTATCCGGCTGTCCCCGGTCCGCTGACGGCGAAGTACCAGGCCACGGCCGACAAGATTCTTGCTGCGGCGATGAGCGATACCGATGGCTATGCGGACCTGCAGTATCTGTGCGACCACATTGGCAACCGGAACTCAGGCACACCGCAGCTGAACACTGCGATTGCGTGGGGCGCGGACCTGATGAAGAAGGCCGGGTTGAGCAACGTGCATGTGCAGCCGGTGATGGTGCCGCACTGGGTGCGTGGGGAAGAGGATGCGGAGTTTGTGGCTCCGGTGAAGAAGAAGATGCACATGCTGGGGCTGGGCATGAGTGTGGGCACTCCGCCCGAAGGCATCACGGCGGAGGTGGTGTTTGTACACACGTTCGATGAGCTGGATGCGTTGGCGGACAGCGCGGTGAAGGGCAAGATCGTGGTGCTGAACCCGGGCTGGCATGGGTATGGCGTGAACTCGGGCTATCGCACGGGTTCGGCGTCGCGCGCGGCGAAGAAGGGTGCGGTGGCGGTGCTGGTTCGCGCGGCGACTCCGCTGGCGCAGCAGCTGCCGCATACGGGCACGCTGGTGTATGCGGAGGACGCTCCGAAGATTCCGGCGGCGGCGATCTCGATTGAAGATGCGACGATGATCGAGCGGCTGACGAAGGAAGGCCCGGTGACCGTGCACCTGAAGATGGATGCGCAGCGGCTGCCGGATGTGCAGGCGGGCAATGTGATCGGAGAGATCCCGGGCAGCGAACATCCGGAGCAGATCGTTGTACTGGGTGGACACATCGATTCGTGGGATGTGGGCCAGGGCGCGCAGGACGATGGCTCGGGTATCATGGCGACGTTCGAGGCGGTGAGCCTGCTGCACAAGCTAGGGCTCAAGCCGAAGCGGACGGTGCGGATCGTCTTCTGGGTGAACGAGGAGACGCTGGGCCGGGGCGCGCTGGCGTATGCGAAGGAGCTGGGCGATAAGGTGTCCACGCATGTTGCAGCTATCGAGATGGACGGCGGCGCGGAGCGTCCTCTGGGGATGAACTATGGCAGCTTTGGCGGGCCGCGTGGTGGAGGCGGTGGGCGTGCTTCGGGTGCTCCGCGCGTGAACCCGGGCGCAGGGTTCGATATGAGCAAGCTTTCGCCAGAGGATAAGAAGTCAGTGGATGCAATGCTGGATCTCGTGGCGCTGCTGAAGCCGATCGATGCGGCGACGTGGGCGCCGGGCGGCGGCGGATCGGATATTGGGCCGATTGTGGCTGAGGGGGTTCCGGCGCTGAGCCCGCACACGGTGGGTGAACACTACTTCGACTGGCACCACACCGAGGCGGACTCGTTCGACAAGGTTGACCTGACGGACTTCCGGAAGAACATCGGGATGCTGGCGGTGACGGCGTATGTGCTGGCGGATATGGATGAAACGCTGGTGGGTCACAAGGGGACGTTCCGGGATTAGCGCACGTCAAGACAGAAGTAGGCAAGCCCCGCACTCATGTGCGGGGCTTGTTGTTTCTGTAGAGGTACGAGGAACCGAGGTCGCCCGCGTTGCGGGCTTGAGCCACGAGGAAGGGCGATAGCTCTAGGCCTTGCCGAAGGGCTCGTCGAGGGAGAGGCTTTGGGGAGTGAGTAACTCGGCTGCGTTGGCGGTGATGTGGAGTTCGTCTTCGAGGCGGACGCCGAACTCGCCCTTGATGTAGAGGCCGGGTTCGTCGGAGAAGGTCATGTTGGCGGCGAGGATGGGAGCGCGGTCGTCGAGGAACATGTTGTTCTCGGAGAGGTAGGGCCACTCGTGCATGTCCATGCCGATGCCGTGGCCGACGCGGTGGGTGAAATATTTGTGGGCGGGACCGTAGCCAGCGTCGGCGATGACCTTGCGGGCGGCGAGATCGACGTTGGCCAGCGGGATACCGGGACGTGCGGTCTTGAGCGCGGCGGTCTGCGCAGCCTTGACGATGTCGAAGACCTTGCGCATCTTGTCGGTGGGCTTGCCGAAGCAGAAGGTGCGGGTGATGTCGGAGGTGTAGCCTTCGACGACGCAGCCGTCATCGAGCATGAGGATGGAGCCTTCGCGAATGGTCTGCGGCTTGCGTGAGCCGTGCGGGACGGCGGTGAACTCGTCGATGTTGAGCGAAGCTTCGCCCTGCAGGCCGGTCTTCGCATAGGCCATGAGGACGAGGTTGTGGACGTCGCGGGTGGTCATGCCTTCCTTGAGCGAGAGGTAGACGGCCTCGTAGACGGCGAGGGTGGCCGCGCCGGCGGTGCGGAGGCAATCGAGTTCGTGCTCGTCCTTGATGCTGCGGCAGCCGCCGGTGACGGGCGTGGCGCTGACGAAGTGCAGCGCGGGTGCGGCCTTCATAAGCTCATTCGCGAAGGTGAACTTCATGTTCTCGTCGAGGCCGACGTTGCCGGAGGTGACGCCGCGGGCTTTGAGTGCAGAGGCGATGAGGGCGAAGGGTGATTCGTCTTCCTCCCAGGTGAGGATCTCGGCTTCGTGTGCGAAGGGTGTGTCTTCGAGCATCTCGACGGCGCGGTCGTGCTCGAAGGCGGGGCAGACGATGAAGGGCTTGGCCCTGGCGGGGATGACGAGGGCCCAGAGGCGCTCGCTGGCGCCGAGGCGGACGTTGGCGAAGTAGAGGGTGTTGGAGGTGGAGTTGGCGAGGACGATGGCCTGGATCTTCTGCTGACCCATGAGCTCTTTGGCGCGTGCGATGCGGGCGAGGCGCTCGTCGTTGGTGAAGGGAGCGACCTTGCCGGCGAAGGAAGGGAGCCTGGCGATGGCTTCGGGGACTGGGCCTTGCGGGACTTCGGCGGCGGGCCGCTGGGCCTGGAGCGCGAAGGGGGAGGCGACGGTCGAGAGAGCGGCTCCGGCGGATGCGCCGAGGAGGGACCTGCGAGTGATCATGCGGATGTTCCTTCGCGCGTGGCGCGGGTTTGTGTTGGTGAGATGAGAGGCAGCTTCAGAGTAGCGCATTGTCGGGGCGTTCCGCGCCACCTGTCGATGGCTGGGAGAGATGCAGGTTTCTCCACTACGCGGGACGATGAGACTGTCCCGCTGCGGTCGAGATGACACATTCTCCCTACTCGAAGTGGGCTCAGCTCCTGCGCTGTCGCAGCTGCCGAAGAGGGATGGCGCTGAGGAGGAGGAGGCTGCCGAGGATGCCATCGACCCAGCGGGCCTGCGGGGAGTGCGAGAGCAGACCGGCGGCGACGAGGAGGGCTCCTACGGAGGCGGTGGAGAGCCGGAGGATGTGGCTGGTGCCTTCGGACTGGCGTTCGGAGACGTGGGACTCGGCGGCGGTGATGGGGCGCTGGAGGCGGGCGAAGAAGGCGTTGGTGCGGGCCTGTTCGTCGGGAGTGATGTTGAGCCAACGGCTACCGGCCCACATGCCGGCGCAGGTGGCGGCTACGTTGATGAAGATGGAGATGCCTTCGAGCTGGTAGTCGAGTGCCTGCGTGGGCCCGGCGGAGTGGGACATCAGCCAGGTCTTGGCGCAGAGCGTGAGGATGCCGCTGGCGAGGCCGGTGGTGAAGCCGGCGAGGACTCCGCGCGAGGTGAGCTTCGGGAAGAGCAGTGTGGCGAGCATGGGCAGCAGCGTGGGCGAGAGCAGGACGCCGAAGGCCGTGACCATGACGTGGAAGAGCGAGTCCTGATGGCTGTGCGCGAGCCAGAGGCTGAGCGAGAGGAGCAGCGAGCCGAGGACGAAGGTGAGGGTGCGGCCTACGGTGACGAGGGCGCGCTCGGAGGTGTGGGGGCGAAGGATGCGCTGGTAGACGTCTTTGGTGAGGACGCCGGCGATGGCGTTGAGGTCGGCGCTGACGGTGGCCATGGTGGCGGAGAAGAGCGCGGCGATGATGATGCCGATCATGCCGGGAGGAAGCAGCGTGAAGATGAGCTGCACGTAGACGTCTTGAGGTTTGTGTGTGGCTGAAAATTGCGGCATGAGGCTGCGGGCCATCATGGCGGGTAGCAGAAGGATGGGCGTGCCGACGAAGTTGAGCGCGGCGGCGAGGTAGGCGGCGCGCTGGCCGGAGCGTTCATCGGGGACGGAGTAGTACTTCTGTGCGAAGGACCAGCTGCCGTTGTAGCTGATGCACACGATGAGGAGGTAGCTGAGGATGTAGACCCAGCTATAGGGGCCTGCGTGGGCGTGGAGGAGATCACGCGGGACGGAGTGGAAGGAGGCTGCGAGGCCGCCGAGTCTCCAGACGGCGAGGGGCAGCAGCAGAAGAATCGCGAGGGCCTTCATGATGAACTGGAGGTAGTCGGTGACGACGAGCGCGAGCAGTCCACCGAGCACGGTGTAGGCGATCACGATCAGCGTGCAGAGGAGGATCGACATCCCAATGCCGAGGCCCATGCCGGCCGAGAGAAAGAGTGCGGTGGTGAAGATCTTGAGGGAGTCCTCGAAGATCTTGGCGGGGATGGCGGCCCAGGCGAAGGTCTGACGGACGGTGAGGGAGCAGCGCTGCTCGAGGAACTCAACGGGGGTGATGATGCGGGCGCGACGCCAGCGTTTTGCGAAGAGAGCGCCGCCGAGGATGCAGGCGGGGACGCTGGTCCAGAAGAGGATGATGGCGACCAGGCCGTAGCGGTAGGCGATCTCGGAATAGACCACGAAGGTGAACGCGCTGAAGCCGGACATGTAATGCGAGATCCCGGCTAGCCACCAGGAGACCTGGTGGCCTCCGGCGAAGTAGTCCTCGGCGGTCTTCTGCTGTCGGCGGAAGTACATGCCGATGAGGAGAACGAGAACGAAGTAGCCGAGGACGACGACGAGGTCGGGCGCGGCGAGGTGCATGCCGTTCATGCGGGCTCGTCCTTGTGGAGGGGGAAGACCTCTTCTGCGACGGCGTGCACGCGCCAGACCTGCTCGCGGTAGATCTGTTCCCAGCGATGGGCGTCTTCGGAGGTGTAGGTGTGGAAGCCCTGGCCGTCACGGACGCCGGTGAGGCCGGAGGCCATCATGGTGGCGAGGGGCTCGGGGACTTCGGTGGCGTTGCTGAGGGTGGGCAGGACGCCCTGCATGGCTTTGCCATAGAGCGCGGGGCCGCCAGTGAGGTCGATCCAGCGGAGTGGGCCGCAGACGGAAGCCCAGAGGCCGACGGAGTTGCGGAAGGAGCGGTCGATGGTCTCGGCGTCGGCGACGCCGGTGGCGAGCAGGTTGCAGGCCTCGCGATAGAGGGCGTAGCCGAGGCGGTTGGCGATGAAGCCGGGGATATCCTGCTGCACGATGCAGGGATCCTTGCTGAGGAGCAGTGCGAGCTGCGAGGCCGCTTCGAGGGTGGCGTCGGAGGTTGCTTCGCCGCGGATGAGTTCGAGGAAGCGGGTGGCGTGGGCGGGCTCGGCCCAGTGCATGCCGACGATGCGCTCGGGATAGCGAAGGCCGCGTTGCAGCGACGAGATGGGGAGTGCAGAGGTGTTGCTGGCTATCGGTGTTGTGGGCGGGAGGATGTCTTCGAGGAGGACGTAGAGTGCTGACTTGGACTCAACGGACTCGGTGATGCTTTCGATGACGAAGTTGCAGGCTGCGAGGTCGTCGAGGGTACTGGCTTCGGTGAAGCGGTGGGGCCAATCTTCACGGACAGAGGTGGGGATGACGTCGTGCGCGATGAGTTCGTCGATGGCGCGGGCGATTTCAACGCGCGCAGCAGCGAGTTCCTGCGCGGAGCGGTCGAAGGCGATGACGCGGAGGCCATGCGCGAGGAGGCAACCGGCGATGCCTCGACCGAGCAGGCCGAGGCCCACGACGCCGATGGTTTGCATCTTCATGTCGAGGCTCCGTTGATTCGAGATGCGTTGATGGCTACTGAACGTGGCCGCGGGCTGCGACGTCCCACACGCACTCGACGACGTCACCGCGGATGCCGTAGACGCGGTCGTGCATGTTGATGGTGGCGCAGACGTGGTTGGGCACGATGCGGAGCCGCTCGCCGATGGTGTAGCTGCGGGAGCTGCGGCTGATGTCGATGTGGCCGTGTTCCTCGGAGAGGCCATAGAGGGTGGCGTCGCGGTCGGCGAGGACGACGCCGTGGCCGATGTGGTCGCCAGTGAGGAGGCGATCGGAGGAGAAGGTCTTGGAGCCGCCGTCAAGGATGACGCGCTGCGGGACGGCGGTGCTGACAACGGTGGTCATCACGGTGAGGGCGCAGTCTTCGAGGGTGGCGAAGCCGCCGGCGACGAGGTTGCGGTCGTTGAGCGGATACATGCCGGGGCGAATCTCGGTGAGATGCGAGAACTCCTGCGAGCGATAGGCCATGGGCGTGGAGCCGCCGCTGACGCGGGCGATGGGGAGGCCGGAGGCGGTGATGGCAGTGTAGGCGGCTTCGACGCGGGTGTTGACCTCGCGCAGCAGAGGTTCCTGCTCAGCGGGCGGGACCATCATGTGGCCGGGGTAGAACATGATGCCGCCGAAGGTTGCGCCGGGGAGCTTTGCGATGTGCAGCGCGAGCTCTGCGGCGGCAGCGGCTGACTGAACGCCGCAGCGGGCGAAGCCGACGTCGATCTCGACGAGCAGGTCGACGTTGCGGCCGGCGGCGTGGAAGCTGCGGGCGACGCAGTCGGCGGCCTCGTGGGAGTCGAGCGAGACGCTGATGCGGGTGTGCTCGGCGAGGCGCGCGAGGCGGTCTGCCTTGGCTGCGGCCACGATGGGGTAGGCGAGCATGATGTCGCGGATGCCGGCCTCGGACATGACTTCAGCCTCGGTGGGTTTGGCGGCGGCGATGCCTATGGCGCCGAGGGCGATCTGGCGCTGCGCGAGCGCGGGGATCTTGTGGGTCTTGATGTGGGGACGGAGCGCAACGCCGGTTCGGGCGGTGTATTCGGCCATGCGGCCGAGGTTGCGCTCCATGACGTCCAGGTCGATCAGGACCGCGGGGGTCTCAAGCTCATGCAGCAACATCAGGGAAACGGACCTCAGTTACGGGAGTAGCCAACGGCGGAGGAGATGGCCGAGGTGCAGGACTTGAGCGTCTCGGCGAGGCGCGGGATGTTTTCCGCGTGGATCATCTGGGTGGTGCCGGCGACGGAGACGGCGGCGACGGGGCGGCCTTCTTCGTTGAAGACGGGAGCGCCGAGGCAGCGCCAGCCGACCTCATCCTCTTCGTCGTCGAGGGCGTAGGAGAGCTGGCGGATGCGGGAGAACTCTTCCTGCAGGCGGCGGAAGTTGGAGATGGTGTTCTCGTTGTGGCGGGGGAGCTTGCGCACGCGGTGGAGGGCCTTGAGCTCTTCTTCGCTCATGTAGGCTCCGAGGGCCTTGCCGAGGCCGGTGCAGTGGATCGCCATGCGCTTGCCGCGCCAGGTGGCGAGGCCGGTGGAGCCGGGAGGGTTGTACTTGGCGATGAGCACGGCCTCGTACTTGTCGAGCACACCCATGTGCACGGTCAGGCCGGTGCGCTCCATGAGATGGACGAGCAGGGGAGCGGCCTGTTCGCGGATGGGGAGGCCGCTGACGGAGGCGTTGGCCAGGCCGAAGAGTTTGAGGCTGTAGGTGTAGCGGCCGGTCTGGGGGCTGCGCTGGATGTAGCCGCCGCGCTCAAGGGTGAGGAGCAGGCAATGGATGCTGCTCTTCGGAAGGTGCGAGCTCTCGACGAGCTGGGAGAGGGAGAGGCCGTTTTTCGATTCTGCCAGCTGTTCGAGGAGCCAGAAGGCTCGTTCGACGGCGGGCACTGATGGCGTGCGACAAGCGGTCGTCATTCAGTCCTCCAGAAGGAGAGTTGCGATGGAACGGTGAACCCAGCATCGCTCCAAACTGCCTTCTCTGCGCGGAGGTTATCATGTGCGTCCGATTAGCTGGACGGTGGGGTGAGGATTCTACCGGCTTTGATGACGTGGAGGATGCCGACCGGGGCGGCGGTGGGGTGGTCGTAGGTGGCGGGGCTGCCGATGGTGGCGGGATCGAAGGCGACGAGATCGGCGATGGCTCCGGGGGCGATGCGGCCGCGGTCGTGGAGGCCGAGGCGTTCGGCGGGCTGGGAGGTGATCTTGCGGATGGCGGTCTCGAGGTGTAGCCAGCCGCGCTGCCGCGTGTACTCGCCGAGGAAGGTGGGGAAGGCCCCGGCGAGGCGCGGATGCGGACGCTCGGAGACGTAGAAGCCGTCCGTGATGATGGAGCTGAGCGGGTGGGTGAGCAGGGCGCGGAGGTTCTCGTCGGACTGGTTGAAGGCGACGATGTTGATGCGGCCGTCCTCTTCGCGGAGGAGGTCGAGGACGACGCGCTCGGGCGAGGTGTTGCGGTCGATGGCGATGGAGGCGAGGTCGCGGCCGATGAGGGCACGGTTGGCGTCGGAGTGGAGTGAGGAGAGGAAGATGTCGGACCAGGCCTGGGCGGTCTCGTCGCGGAGGTGGGCTTCGAGGCGGGCGTAGCCGGAGCTGGAGGAGAGCAGCTTGAGGAGGCCAGGAAGTCCGCCGCTGAGGGTGTCCTGCGGCAGGAGCTGGGTGAGGACGGTGCTTCCGGCGAGGTAGGGGTAGCAGTCGAAGGCGACGTCGATGCCTTCGTCTCGGGCGCGCTCGATGCGGGCGAGGGCTTCGTGCTGCTTGGGCCAGTTGTCGCGGCCGACGGCCTGGAGGTGCGAGATCTGCAGGCGGCAGCCGGTGCGGCGGGCGAGCTCGAGCTGTTCGTCGATGGATTCGAGCAGCTCCCACGAGTAGCTGCGCATGTGCGTGGTGTAGAGCTTGTTGTGGCGTGCGACGATGCGGCAGAGGGCTTCGAGCTCGGCGAAGGGGGCCTGCGAGCCGGGAGCGTACATGAGGCCGGTGGAGAAGCCGATAGCGCCTTCGGCGAGGGCGCGGTCGAGCTCGGCTTCGAGGTCGGCGAGGCGTGGGGATGCGGTGGTGTTGGCGTCCTCGCCGAGGACGGCGGTGCGGAGCGCACCATGGCCGATGAGGGACTCGGTGTGGACGAGGTGGGAGAGCTTCCGCGCTTCGGCGAGGTAGTCGGCTGCGCCGGAGAAGCATGTCGCGCCGTGGAGGATGCCTTCGTTCTGGGCGGCGAGCTGGGCGGCGTGGTGGCCGCAGGGGTAGGGCGAGAAGCCGCAGTTGCCGACGACCTCGGTGGTGATGCCCTGGCGGGTCTTTTCGAGGCGATTCTCGAGGACCTGGAGGTCGGAGTGGCTGTGCAGGTCGATGAAGCCGGGGGCGAGGGCCGCGCCGTGGAGGTCGAGGATGTCGTGGTGGCTGGCATCGGGGAAGGAGCCGATGGCAGAGATGAGGCCGCCTTCGACGAGCACGTCGGCGGAGATGGGCGGAGCGCCGGTGCCGTCGTAGAGGAGAGCGTTGGTGAGCAGCATGGAGCGGAGACCTCAGGCAGACGGGGTGGATAGAAGTGTAGCGAAGCTGCCGGGGCAGGCCGGGGAGCGTGCCGGGCGGAGGGAGGGGTTGTCCACGGGAATGGACGGTGCGCGGGGGTGGGTGTGGGGGCGAGGGGCGTGGAGCGCGATAGCCTGAAGGCTCAAGCGCGAACCTGGATCAAACTGGAGGGGACCTCGATGATCGTTGACTGTCATACACACCTGTGGCGTGCGGAGGACTGGAGCGAAGAGATGACGCGCGAGGCGTCGATTGCACGCGGCGGGCCGGCGCAGGTGGAGATCAGCGAAGAGGAGCACTGGGCGGCGATGGCCCCGGTGGACAAGGCGATTGTGTTTGGCTTCCACTCCAAGCACCTTGGGCTGGTGGTGCCGAACGATCGCGTGAAGTCGTATGTGGCGAAGCATCCGGAGAAGCTGATCGGGTTTGCTTGCCTGGACCCGAATGAGCCGGACTATCTCGACGAGATGGAGAAGGTGTTTCTCAAGGATGGGTTTCGCGGGCTGAAGCTCGCGCCAATCTATCAGAACTACCACGTGATGGATGAGCGGATGCAGCCGGTGTATGCGTTCTGCGAGAAGCATGGGATTCCGGCGCTGGTGCACCAGGGGACGACGTTTCCGCGGCGAGCGCCGCTGAAGTATGCGCTGCCGATCGACCTCGAAGATGTGGCGATGGCGTATCCGAAGCTGAAGATGGTGATCGCGCACATGGGGCATCCGTGGGTGGAGGATGCGGTGGTGCTGATCCGCAAGCAGCCCAATGTGTATGCGGACATCTCGGCGCTGTACTACAGGCCGTGGCAGTTCTGGAATGCGTTGATGCTGGCGCAGGAGTATGGCTGCGGACACAAGCTGCTGCTGGGCTCGGACTATCCGTTTACGACGCCGGGGGACACGATGGCGGCGCTGCGGAACGTGAACCACATCACGGGGAACTCGGGGCTGCCGCGGATCCGCGAGGAGCTGATCGAGGGGATGATCGAGCGGGACACGCTGGCTTGCCTGGGGATCGGGTAGGAGCGAATCGTCCATTGGGTTGAACTGCGGGGCTGCGAGCAGCAGCGTGAGTGGGCGTGCATGCGATAGAGTGCGGCCATGCCATTGTTTGGAAGTTCTGTCAGCCGTCGTCGTCTGTTGCAGCTGGTCTCTTCAGCGTCCGTCGCGGGTGTGTTGCGAGCGGAGACGCCGCAGGCCGCGAAGCCTGTTCCTTCGAAGGTGCTGACTGCGCCGCGTCCTGCGCGCGAGGTGCGTGCGATCTGGGTGCATCCGGAGGCCCACATTGCCGCGGATGAGACGCAGGGCAAGACGCAGATCCGGGAGATGGTACAGAGGTTTGCGAAGGCAAACTTCAACACGCTGTTTCCGTGGACGGTGAGCGGGTACCTGGCGGCGCTGGAGCATGAAGCGTATCGCGAGAAGCATCCGCTGGCGCGTTGGGATGCGCTGGGTGTGCTGGTGGAAGAGGCTGCGCGCGAGGGCCTCGATGTCGACATGTGGTACAGCTTCACGGACTATCGCGAGGCCGATTCGCCGGAGTTCGATCCGAAGCTGGGGGGCGATCCTGCGTGGATGGCGAAGCGGCTGGACGAGCTGGTGCCGGACCAGAAGCTGATGAAGCTGGAGGACAAGCATCAGCAGAATGTTTGTCCGCAGCACTACAAGGCGCGGGCTTGGATGCAGGCGCAGTTGAAATCGACGATGGCGCGGTATCCCAAGCTGCATGGGCTGCAGATTGAAGAGCCGGGCTATGGGACGAAGGGCTACTGCGTCTGCGAGCTGTGCCGCCATGTTTACGAGCAGCTGCACGGACGCAAGCTGACCGAGGTGCTGGACAGCGACACGGCGGAGGACTTCCGCACGCTGGGCAACAGCGCGATGATCGAAGAGCTGCGGGCGATGTTTACGGGCACGAAGCTGCAACTCGCGGCGAACGGCGGCCATGACTGGCGGCACGATCGGATTCGCGGGCGGGATTGGGGACGGTGGGGAGCTTCGGGCTGGCTGAGTTACTACATCCCGCAGGTGTATGTGCCGGACGTGGCGACGTTCCGGAGCCAGTTGCAGCGGACGCTGGATGACATTGGAGCGGAGTGCCCTGTGTACGCGGGCATGGCGCTCGCCTCCACCTCAGGCAATACGACGGCAGCGATGCTGGGGCAGCAGATTGAAGCGGCGCGGGAGATGGGCGCGCCGGGAGTGGCGCTGTTTCATGGCGCGGCCTTCAAAGATGAGGACCTTGCGGCGTTGCGTGCGGGCGTGTTCCGCAGGCCGGCGTAGCGAGGGCCAGAGATCTCCTGAAACGCTGGCGCGGGCCTCGATGAGGCCCGCTTTTGCGCGTTAGCGGACGGCGAGGACGTCGGTGAGTGTGGGGCGGGGATCGCCGGGTTTGAAGTCGCGGCATACGGTCCAGACGGAGGCCTGGAAGCGACGCCAGTACTCCTGCTCGGCGCGCCAGCGGGCCTGTGCGGTGGCGAGGCGGAAGGGTTTGTTGGAGCGGAGCCAGGCGGCGCTGTAGTCCTGTTCGAGTTCGCCGGAGAGATCGAGGAGATCGCCGACGCGGCTGTGGTTGCGGGCGCTGGTCTCGCGCTTGAGGAGATAGGAGATGTCGTCGGGCTTCGGTTGCTGCGGGAGCGCGTCGAAGTTGTCGGCGATCTCGATGGCGTACTCGAACTTCATGGCGGCGAAGTCGAGCATCCGTGCGCCGAGCTGGAGGTCCTGAGTGGTCTGCTGAGCCTCAGGGCTTGTGGCGGCGAGATGTTCGAGGGCGGATTCGGCGGCGAGGCGGGCGTCGCGGAGTTCCGTGCGATGGGTGCGTACGCGGGCGAGCGTGGAGGCATGGAAGGGATCATCCCACATGCGGAAGCTGGTCTCGGAGCCAAGGGCGCCGCGTAGCTTCGATTGCGCTTGTGCGATAGCGGTGAGAGCGGCAGCGATGTGGGGAGCGTCGGCTGCGGTGGACGTGGTGTGCGCGTAGGCCGCGAAGAAGGTGCCGGGGTGCATGGGCGTGGACTGCCAGGCGGCTGCGGCGCCGTAGGCGATGGCGGCATCGGCTTCGCGATGGATGGCCTGCGCGGAGTCGGACCACATGGTGTTGAGCAGGCCGATGGCTCCGGCTTTGCGACCGGCGGCGAGCATGCCATCGATGTTGATGAAGGTGGTGTCGAAGTCGGGAGCGATGTTGTCCCAGTCAGAGATGCCGGAGGCGACGACGATGGGGACGTGGTTGGCGGCGAAGAGATCGAGCAGGCCGGAGTAGTCAGAGCGTGCGTCGTAGAACCAGGGCGCGGCGATGGCGTTCTTCGGAAGGCCGGCGGCGAGGCCGGGGTACTTGTTGAAGATGTAGGCGCCTTCGTCGATGTCGGCCCAGAAGAGCGGGCGTTTGCCGAGTGCTGCGGCCTTGGCGGCGAGGTGATGCAGGTGTTGCAGCCAAAGGTCTCCGGGTGAGGTTCCTGCTGTGTTGTGGTGCGCGCGTTCTAGCTCAAAGGGTTCGTCGAAGCCGATGTGCAGCCACGGACTGGGGAAGAGGGCGGCGTACTGCTCGAGCCAATCGTCGAGGAGCTTCTGGACCTTGGGATCAGCGGGATTGGCTTCGCCGCCGTGCGGGAGCGCGGACTCGTCGCTGTACTGCTCGGTGCGGAAGAGATCGTGGAGATGACCGAAGAGCTCGACGCAGGGGACGACATCGATGTGGCGGGCCGCGGCGTAGGCGACGATCTCGCGGATGTCAGCGGCAGACCAGTTGGAGGTCTTGTGGAGCAAGGGATAGCCGCGAAGGTCGAGGTCGGTTTCGACGTAGAAGAAGTACTGATTGGCCTTGAAGCGGGCGAAGAGATCGAGCTGGCGTTCGACTTCCGCGACGGTGGGGATGGCGCCGTGGCTGATGTCCATCATGAAGCCGCGATAGGGCAGCGAGGGGAGGTCGGAGATCTCGGCGAAGGGCAGTGAGGCTTGTGTGCCGGTGGTGTTGAGGAGTTGCGTGAGTGTCTCGACGGCATAGAAGAGGCCGGCGGAGGCGTTGCCCGTGAGTGTGACGCCGGTGCGGGAGATGGAGAGCCGATAGGCCTCGCGGGAGCTGGGCGAAGCGGCGTCATTGATGCCGGGAAGCTGGCCGCCTGGAGCTTTCTGCACGAGATGAAGCGGCAGCGAGGCGACGGTAGGGTGTGAGTTGCAATGCGCCTGGAGGAGCTGCTGCGTGGCGTTGAGAGCCTGCGGATCGACGCCGGGGTCTGCCTGGAGCGAGAGCTCACAGAGCGGAAGCGAGCCGTTGGAGAAAGAGGCTTGCTGTGCTGCGGGCAGCAACACCGGAGGGGCGGTGGGCTGCTGGGCGCTGGCGAGGTTCGTCGCGCCGGCGGCGGTGATTACCGTGAGCAGAGCGAGGGCGCGACGGGGCATCGTGTAACGGCGAGACGGCTGCATGATGACTGAGGATATCGCGCAGCGTGCAGCGTTGAGAGCGTTACAGCGCTGTTGGGAGGCTTGTGCGAGGGCTTTGTCCAAGGCGATGGACGAATGGGCTCTTGTGACGCGATTCTGCTTGGCTGTTCATCGGGAAATCGCGAAAGTGGGTTAACGCTCGTCGGCAACAGAGAAGAAGGAAGGGGCAGCATGCGGCCGCATGGGCACCCTATTCTCCATTTCTTGTGTTGTGCAGCAAGGAAGCGAGTGACGATTTCGAAGTTTCAGGTTCCGTAGTTCCATCTTGAATTGAGGAAGACTGCCATGAAACGCAACGCTTTGGCCTCCCTGTTCGCCCTGTGTTGGCTTGGTCTCGCTCCGGCGATGGCCACCGCACAGACAGTCTCTGGCTCGCTCACCGGGCAGGTTACGGACGCCAGTGGCGCTGCCGTATCGAACGCGAAGGTGACGGTGCGGAACCTCGCGACGAACCAGACGCTCTCGGTAACGACGAGCGGCGACGGTACGTATACGCTGCCCAACCTTGATCCTGCGATGTACGAGATTACGATTGCGGCGCCTGGATTCGAGAAGGCGACGCTGTCGAGCGTGAAGCTGCTGTTGAGCTCGACGGTACGCAATGATGTGAAGCTGACGGTGGGATCCGAAGCGCAGACGGTGAATGTGACGGGATCTCCGGACTCGATCACGACGGACTCGGGCGCGATCGGCGATGTGATTGAGTCGCAGGCGATCGAGCGTTTGCCGCTGAATGGCCGCACGATTGACCGTGTGCTGACGTATGTTGCGGGCAACACGAGCGACAGCCCGTCCTCGCCGAATATTGGCGGCGGCCTGCGCTGGGGGGGAACGTATTACACGGTGGACGGTGTGCCGTTCAACGATCTGGGCAACGGCGCGGCGGCTTACTCCTACAACACGAACCTGACGACACTGCCTTCGACGGAGACGGTGGCCGAGGTGAAGGTGGAGAGCAGCCTTGCACCGGCGGAGTATGAGGGCGGCACGGCGATCCAGGTGGCGACCAAGTCCGGCTCGAACAAGTTTCATGGCACGGCGTATGAGTTCAACCGCAACCGGGCGTATGCGGCGCGCAGCTACTTCTCTCCTGCGCCGCTGCTGAAGCCGCAGCTGAACCGCAATGAGTTCGGCGGCGTGCTGGGTGGACCGATCTGGAAGGACAAGACGTTCTTCTTTGGCGCGGCCGAGGCACTGCTGCAGCGGCAGGGCAGCGTGTACACCTTCACGGTCCCTACGGACGCGCAGCGCGGCGGAGACTTCTCAGCCTATGCGCCGTTGACGGACCCCAACACGGGTCTGCCGTTCGCGGGCAACAAGCTGCCGTACATCGATGCGCGCGCGGCGACGATTCTTTCCTATGTGCCGCATGCGAATCTCTCGGGACTAACGAACAACCTGACGCAGAGCGTGCCCACGAAGTATGACGTGAAGCGCTACACGCTGCGGCTGGACCACAACCTGAACCGCGTGCACACGCTGACGCTGTCGGGAGCGTTGTCGATCGGCGATCCGTATTTTGCGCCGAACGGTACGCCGGCACAGTACGGCAACTACGAGAGCGCGGGCTACACGACGCAGTCCGCGCTGCTGCGGGACAACATGGTGTTCACGCCGCACCTGTTGAACGAAGCGCACTACTCGTACCTGAGCCATCGCAGCATCCGGAAGGGGCAGAACGGCAACTTCGATCCGTACACGATCTTCCCGGGGCTCTATGGGCCGTTCGCGATCGGCGGTCTGCCGACGGTTTCGATGACGGGCTACACGGGCATTGGGGACACGGGCAGCTCGGGTCACTCGCCGGAGACGACGCAGCAGATCCTGGATAACGTGACGCTGGTTCACGGCAAGCACACGATGAAGTTCGGCGCGGCGGTGAACTTCAACGGGCTGGCGATCAAGAGCGGCACGAGCTCGTCGACGCTGGGAACGTTCGGCTTCACGGGACGGTACACGGCGAATACGGCGAATCCCACGGGCAACGCGTTTGCGGACTTCCTGCTGGGCTACGCGAACACCACAACGCGCGCGACGCCGCAGATCCCGATCTACCTGAAGTACCAGAACTACGCGTTCTTCGGACAGGACGACTGGGTTGTGACGCCGCGCCTGACGCTGAACTTCGGCCTGCGTTACGTGCTGCAGACGTCGCCGACGGAGGCGAATGGGGCGTTCACGAACTTCGACTTCGCGAAGGGCGTCTATGTGATCCGGAGTGTCGGCGGACAGCTGCCTTCGACGGTGAACCAGACGGCGCTGTCGCTCTACCCGAACACGTATACGACCTCAGAGCAGGATGGCTGGGGACAGAGCGTGCTGCAGACGGACAAGTCTGACTGGGGACCGCGGCTGGGCTTTGCGTATCGTCCGCTGAGTGGAGACAAGCTGGTGGTGCGCGGCGGCTACGGCATGTTCTACAACTTTGTGCCGACGTACATTGGCATTCGCCAGATCTCGCAGCTGAACTTCCCGTTCACGCTGACGCAGTCTTACACGGCGTCGTCGTCGACGACACCGACGCTGACGCTGGCGAACCCGTTCCCGGGTACGGGCACGGTGAGCGCGAACCCGACGATCTACGCGGTGAACCGAGACCTGAAGAACACGCGCGTGCAGCAGTGGAATCTGTCAATGGAAGAGGCTCTGCCGAGCAACGTGGGACTGCGGGTGTCGTACGTGGGCAACCAGGCCACGCATGCTCCCTGGTACTACTACGACAAGAACGAGCCGTACCCGATGCGTGCGTTGACGACGTTGCAGTCGGGGCGTCCGTACCAGCCGTGGGGCGATATCTACACGCTGGTGACGGAAGGCTTCTCGATTACGCACCAGCTGCAGATTGAAGCGACGAAGCGCACGGGGCATGGGCTGTACCTGCAGACCAGCTACACATGGGGCAAGTCGCTGGACAATGTGCCGATCACGTACGGTCCGCAGAATCCGGCTGACCCGTCCGGGGACTACAGCAACGGCGACGGCGAGCGTCATCACAACTTCTACTTCTCGGGAACGTATGAGCTTCCGATTCATCGCACGGGGTTCGGCTCGCGGCTGACGAATGGATGGTCGGTGAGCAGCCTGACGCAGGTGCGCTCGGGTATTCCGTTCACGCCGACGTTCTCGATTGTGGGCAACGTGGGCTGGTATGCGACGCGGCCGAACATTGTTCCGGGTGTGGGGTACTACTCGGGGGCGCACACGCTCTCGAAGTGGTTCAACCCTGCAGCGTTTACCGCGCCGACGCCGTATACGTTCGGCAATGCGCGCAGGAACATCCTGTTTGGACCGCACGAGATCGGCTTCGACGCGAGCCTGGAGAAGAAGACGACGATGCGGGACGGGGTTGACCTGCTGCTGCGGTTCGATGCCTTCAATGCGGTGAACACGCCTAACTTCTCTACTCCTTCCTCGAACATTTCGGTGGGGAATGCGGGTGTGATCTCGGGCATCAACAGCACGACTCCGAATCGCCAGGTACAGATTGGCGGCAAGATCGTGTTCTAAGTGACGGCAGGCGCGGAACCCCGGTCGAGGCTGGGGTTCCGCGCCCGCGGCCTTGCTGCGGAGATGGGGCCTGTAGGCCCTGGCTGGGCTCCGCTGCATTGTGATTTCACGTTTGCTTCAACCCTTCTGGAAGAATTGCATGTCGAGATTTACCAAGTCAGAAGCGCTTCTACGCGAGAACGCGCGTTATATTCCGGGCGGAGTGGTTAGCACGAACCGGGCCGTGGATCCGCCGATTGTGTTCACGCGCGCACGGGGCGCAGAGATGTGGGACGTGGATGGGAACCGGTTCCTGGACTACCACGCTGCGTTCGGGCCATACATCCTGGGTCATGGCGATGCTGCGGTCAACGCGGCGGTGTTGCAAGCGATTGCCGAGGACCGGAGCCTGTTCGGCTCCGGCAGCACGGAGCTTGAGGGCGAACTGGCGCGGCGTATCTGCGCGGCAGCGCCGTTTGTGGAGCGTGTGCAGCTGCTGAACACGGGAAGCGAGGCGACGTACCAGGCGATTCGCCTGGCGCGTGCGTACACGGGGCGGGACCACATCATCAAGCCGCAGGGTGGCTATCATGGTTGGCACAATGATGTGTCCTGCAACCTGATGACGCCGCTGGATCAGCTGGGACCGCGTCGGCCTGGCGAAGAGTATCCGTTTTTGCCGATCAGCGCCGGTATTCCCGAAGCGCACCAAGGTCTGGTTCATCCGGTCGGCTTCAACGATCTTGAGGCTGTTGAGGCTGTGTGCCGGAAATATCCTGTGGCGGCACTGATCACCGAGCCTATCCTGCAGAACATTGGCGTGGTGAAGCCGCAGGCTGGCTATCTCGAAGGCCTGCGGGCGTTGGCAGACAAGTATGGTTTTGTGCTGATCTTCGATGAGGTGAAGACGGGCTTCCGCCATGCGCTGGGTGGGTACTCGACCGTGTGTGGCGTGACGCCCGACCTGGTGACGTATGGAAAAGCCGTGGCCAACGGCTATCCGCTGGGTGTGATCGGGGGACGCAAGGATCTTATGGATCTGTTTATCTCTCCGGATGCTTCGAAGCGCGTGCTACTGGCAGGAACGTACAACGGTCATCCGGTGACGGCTGCTGCCGGCATCGCGACGATTGATCGCCTGAGTGCGAACGACGGCCAGGTGTATCGCGACCTCGAGGTGCTGGGGGCTCGCATGCAGAGTGGCCTGGAGCGTGTGTTGCAGGATGCCGGTGTTGAGTCGGTGGTGGTGCGGCAAAGTTCGGCGTTCTGCATCTACTTCATGGATCACGCGCCCGTGGACTGGCATGACCTGATTGAGAATCATGACGCGAAGCTGGACTCTCATCTGAGGCGTGAGCTACTGGACCAGGGAGTGTACTTCTTCCAGCTTCCGGTGAAGCAGTGCTCCATCTCGGCAGCGCATACGGAAGCTCACATCGACGAGACGATTGGTGCAGTGGCAAAGTGCCTGGCTTCGGTGCACGCGTAATCGACTAGGCTGAAGTGATGAAGCAAGACCTTGTACTTCGTGGCGGGTTGATCGCGGACGGGACGGGAGCGGCGGTGTTTCGCGGCGACCTGCTCGTCCGCGATGGCCGTATTGCGGCTGTGGGAAGCGTCGGTGCGGCGCCTGGGGCTGTGGCGATTGATTGCGCGGGTATGGTGGTGAGCCCGGGCTTCATCGATGTGCATAGCCACTCCGATCTTCAGGTGTTGGACTCGCGGCGCGAGAAGATGCTGCAGGGCGTGACGACGGAGGTTGTGGGGAACTGCGGCTTCTCGCCCTATCCGAGCGCTGGCCATGCGGAGGAACTACGTTCATTTGCGAATGGGATTTTTTGTGGTGGGCAGGCGTGGGGTTGGAGATCGGCTGGGGAGTATCTTGCCGATGCGAACGCCTATGCCCATGTGGCGCGCGTGTACTCGCTGCTGGGGCATGGAAGCCTGCGGATCGCGGTGCGCGGCAATCGCATGGACCCTGTGAGTGAAGGCGAGATCGCGCAGATGGAGGAGCTTCTCCGCGAGGCTCTGATGCAGGGCGCGGTGGGGTTCTCGACGGGCTTGATGTATGCGCCGGGGTCGAGTGCTGGCGAAGACGAACTGACGCGGCTGTGCAAGGTGGTGGCGGAGTGTGGAGCGATCTACACGACTCACATGCGCGACTATGGATTCAAGCTGATCGAAGCTATTGACGAGCAGATTGTGCTGGCGGAGCGTAGCGGATGCAGGCTGCAGATCTCCCACCTGCAGGCGGTGGGCAAGCCGAATCGTGAGCTGAATGAGCGGGCGCTGGAGCGGATTGAAGCGGCGCGGGCGCGTGGGATCGACGTGGCGTTCGATTGCTACCCGTACATCGCGGGAAGCACGGTGATGACGCAGCTGCTGCCGCAGTGGGCGCTGGCCGGAGGCACGGAGGCGATGCTGGCCCGGCTTGGTGAACTTGGCGAGCGCGAGCGGATTGCTGCGGAGATGCGGTCGACGATTGCCAATGACTGGAGCGAGCTGCTGGTCAGCGCTGTGGCTTCAGCGGGCAATGCCGGATGTGTAGGCCGGACGATCGAAGAGCTTGCGGCAGCGCGTGGCCGTCAGGCTGAGGATGCGATCTTCGATTTGCTGATCGAGGAGCGCGGCGAGGTGAACATCCTCGAGTACAACCAGAGCGAAGAGAACCTGCGGCGGAATGTGACTCATCCGCTGGCGATCATCATCAGCGATGGTTTTTATGTGAAGGGGCGTCCGCACCCGCGCCTGCATGGAACGTTTCCGGAGCTGCTGGGGCGGATGTGCCGTGACCTGGGATGGCTGCCGCTGGAGACGGCGATCCACAAGATCACGGGGTATCCGGCGGAGCGCTTCGGGATGAAGGAGATCGGCGTGTTGCGCGAGGGATACCTGGCGGACGTGACGATCTTCGACCCGAAGCGCATCCGGAGCCATGCAAGCTATGACGATCCGGAGCGTGCGCCTGAGGGCATCGAGTATGTGCTCAGGGAAGGACAGACTCTACTGGAGCCGGCTTCTCAAACACGGTGATGACAAGGGTACTGCCGAGTACCAGAACGCCTCCGAGTGCGGCCATGAGGCCGATGCGCTCATGCAGCCAGAAGGCGGCGATGGGGACGCCGAAGAAGGCGATGAGGTAGTTAGAGAGCGCGGCCTGGATGGCGTCGATGGACTTGAGCGCCTTGAGGAAGAGGATCATCGAGAGCGTGGTGTGGAAGAGCATGAGCAGGGCGAGGCCGCTCCACGTGCTGACGGTGAAGTGTGGGATGTTGCGGAAGCTCTGGCCTTCGAGTGCGATGACGAAGGGCGACATGAGCAGGGTGAGGCCAACGTAGGTCCAGAAGAGCATCTCCAGCGGGGAGTGGTGCTCGAGCGCGGCCTTGCCGTAGGAGTTGTAAAACGAGCTGCCAAGAATGGCGGCGAAGACGAGCAGGTTGCCGAGGAGTTGATCGCGGTTCAGCTTGACGCCGTGGACGTCGAGGCCGGAGCACATGGCGACGCCCACGAGCGCGAGCGCGAAGCTGGCCCAGCGGACGCCGGTCATGCGCTCCTTGAGGAACAGCACGGCAAAGATGGCGGTGGTGACCGGCAGAGCGAGGGTGATGACGGCCGCGTTGGTGGCGAGCGACATGCGGGTGCCCCAGGTCATGAAGAGCTGTCCGGGAATGACGCCGAGGACGCAGAGCATCGCATAGATGGCGAAGAGGCGGCCGCGTGTAGCCTTGGGGGCCTCGATGCCGGCGGCAGCGTTCGCGCGGCGTTCGGCGCGCACGAAGGGGTAGAGCACGAGTACGGAGATGGCCGTCGGGAACCACACGGTGAAGAGCGGCCCGGCTTGATCCTGCACGAGCTTGATGCAGGTGAACTGCAGAGCCCACATGAGATTGCAGGAGAAGAGCAGGACCCAGGAGACGAACTTGGATTGTGCGGGCGGAGCGGCGACGGCGGTGCTCATGCGGTGGGTGTGTACCTTTCAGCGAGCTTGCGAACCTCGTAGGTGAACTGCACCCAGTCCTGCTCCCAGCGTTTGGCGGAGGCAGGCGTGTAGGGATAGAAGCCTTTCGCGTTGGCAACGCCGAGGGCCTTGCTGCGGACGACTCGCTTCATGAGCTTCGGGACCTCGGTGCCGGTGCTCAGCTCGGGCAGGAGGCCTTCCATCACCGCGGCGTAGGCGGGGATGCCGGTGAGGTCCATCCAGCGGAAGGGGCCAGCGAGGAGCGCCCACCAGCCAATGTCGTTGCGGAAGGACTGGTCGACGGTCTCGATGTCGGCGATGCCGGATTCGACGAGGTGGAAGGCCTCGCGCATCATCGCATACATGAGGCGATTGGAGAGGAAGCCGCGGATGTCCTGCTTGAGGACCGCAGGCTCCTTTCCGCAGGCGATGCCGAAGCGCTTTGCCGCCGTGACGATGGCGGCCTTGGTCTGCTTGCCGGGGATGATCTCGAGGTAGCGCATGATCTGCGCAGGCTCGCCCCAATGCATGCCGAGGTAGCGGCCGGGAGCGAGGCGGCCTTGTTGCAGGAGGGTGATAGGGAGGCTGGATGTGTTCGATGCGATGATGGTCGTCTGTGGGACGGCTTGCTCGAGCTCAGCGAAGATGGATCGCTTAAGGGCGAGGTCCTCGCGGACGCATTCCAGCACAAGTTCGCAAGAGGCGAGGTCGGCGTAGCCTTCGGCACGATGGAGGCGCTGCTTCCAGGTGGCGAGGATCTTGGGGGCGAGTCCGAGCTGCTTGTTGAGCTCCTTGAGCTCGCGCGCGACGTGCAGTTGCGTGGCGCGGAACTTTGCCTTGTCGGTGTCCAGACCGATGACCTCGAAACCATGCGCGAGCAGGCAGGTGGCGATGCCCTGGCCCATGAGGCCGAGGCCGATGATGCCTACGGTGCGGATCGGCATGGGAGCTTTGGGGCTGCCGACGTTTGTCTTGGGGGAGCGTCGTGGGGCGGAGCTTCGTGCGGGCTTCGATGGCATGGTGTGGATTCAGTCTTGCGGGGACAGGGGCGCACGTCAAGCAGGCACGCGGGGAGCGGGCTTCTGCGTCCAGCCGAGTGGACGACCCGGGTGCGCGAAGGTGTTGTAGCGTCGCTGGAGCGCGTACCCTAAGCTCGAGACAAGACCTCACGCAGGAGAGAAGATGGCATTCGTCCAGGTAACAAATCCGAATCGCGCGGCCAGCACGGGAGCGTACTCCGATGGGCTGATCGTTGATGGCTGGCTGTATTGCAGCGGGCAGGGACCGATCGATGTGGCAACAGGCGCGGCGGTGGCTGGCAGTATTGAAGAAGAGGTGCGGTTGACGCTGAAGAACCTCGGCGACGTGCTGAAGGCCGGCGGTTGCAGCTACAAGGATGTGGTGAAGTGCACGGTGCACCTGATCAACATTGAGGACTTTGGGCGCTTCAACGAGGTGTACCAGGAGTTCTTCACCGGTGTGCTGCCGACACGGACGACGGTGCAGTCGATGCTGGGTCTGGGCATCAAGGTGGAGATCGATGCGATTGCGCGCATCCCAACCGCGGGGGAGAGCGTTGCAGGCTGATCGCACAGTGTGGGAGATCGGCGTGGCCCAGCGAGTGGTCACGCCGTCACTCGGCAGCCAGATGGCTGGCTTCGACGCGCGCAAGGGCGTGGCGGAGTCGGTGCATGACGACCTGCACGCACGGGCGCTGGCGCTGACTGCCGGTGATCGGACGGCGCTGCTGGTGAGCGTCGAGGTGATTGCGGTTTCAGCTGCGTTCTCCGCTGCTGTTCGGCAGCGCGTCCGCGAAGCAACGGGAGTGCCGGAGAGCCATATCGTACTGTCCGCGACGCATACGCACTGCGGCCCTGTGACGTTGAACCATTTCTTCAACCAGGGGCAGGCGCTGGATGATGGCTATCTGGCGAAGCTGGCGGATGGGGTCGTGGAGGCTGCGGTTGCGGCGTATGGCGAACGAAGGGCGCGCACGCTGCGCGTCGGGCTTGCGCCTGCTGAGGGCATTGCAAAGAACCGACGGACAGCGGATGAACTGCCGATAGATCCTTTCGCTGGTGTGCTGCTGGTGGAAGAGCTGGACGGCAGGACGGTGGCGATCGCGGTGAACTACGCGTGCCACACTACCTGCCTGGGGCCGGATACGTTGAGCCTCACGCAGGACTTTCCGTTCTACACGCTGGAGAAGCTGCGTGCAGAGCTGGGCAGCGATGTGATGGCGATGTTCTTCAATGGAGCGGAGGGCGACCTCAGCATCGGGCACAAGAGCGACCTGAGCGCGGTGGGCGTGGTGGATTCGTTCCGGACGTTCGCGACGGCGAAGACTCTGGGCGAGCGGTTGGCGGATGCGGTGCTGGAGGTGCTGCCGACGTGTGCGGCGGAGCTGGCGGAGATTGCGGTGATTCGGCGCGAGGTGGCGCTGCCGCTGAAGAGCTATGCGCCGCTGGCGGCGATGACGGAGCGGAAGATCGAGACGAAGGCGGCGATCGATGTGGACGCGCCGCTGCTGGAGCAGGTGAAGAGCAAGCAGCAGTACCTGTTTGCGCGGATCGAAGAGTATTACGCGCGGCTGTATGAAGAGAGCGTTGCGGCGGAGCCGAAGGCGCTGGCGGTGGAGATGATCGCGCTGCGGCTGGGAAGCACGGTGTTTGTGTCGTTGCCGGGCGAGGTGTTTGTGCGCATTTCGCTGGCGATCCGCGAGCGTTCGCCGTTTGCGCGGACGCTGTTCCTGGGGCTGGCGAACGACTACATCGGGTATGTGCCGGACGAGCAGGCCAACGCGACGATCGGATATGAGGTGGTGGCGGCGCGTGTGACGACGGCGGCGAGCGAGGTGATGGAGCAGGCGGCGGTGGAGATGCTCGAGGGCCTGTCAGAGGCGAAGCAGAGGGAGAACGCGGCATGAGCGAGAAGCTACGCATTGGTGTGATCGGCGCGGGGATCATGGGGCAGCAGTATGTGCGGATCTACCAGGACCACCCGTATGCGCGCGTGACGAAGGTGGCGGCGCGGCGGCTGGAGAGCGCGCAGGAGGTCGCGACGCGGTTTGAGGTGCCGCGTGCGACGGATGACTGGCGGACGATTACGGAGTCGAGCGAGATCGATGCGGTGTGCGTGGCACTGCCGGACGATCAGCACTTTGCAGCGACGAAGAGCGCGCTGGAGCACGGCAAGCATGTGCTGATCGAGAAGCCGATGACGACGGACCTGGGCGAAGCGGACGAGCTGGTTCGGATTGCGGAGCGCTCGGGCAAGGTGGCGCAGGTGGCGTTCAATCATCGCTGGCTGGCTCCGTATCACCAGGGCAAGGCGTCGATTGCGGCGGGCGAGATTGGTATGCCGCTGACGAGCTATGCGCGGAAGAACGACACGATCTTTGTGCCGACGAAGTTCATCTCGTGGGCTGCGGAGACGACGCCGGCGTGGTTTCTGAGCTGCCATGACATGGACCTGGTGACGTGGTTCTTCGCCAGCGAGCCGGTGGAGGCGCGGGCGTGGGGCGTGAAGAAGGTGCTGGTGGCGCAGGGCATCGACACGTATGACATGATCCAGGCGCAGGTGCGGTACGCGAATGGAGCGATTGCGACGTTCGAGTCGGGATGGGTGCATCCGAACACATTTCCGACGATGGTGGACTCGTTTATCGGCGTAGTGGGAGAGCATGGGCACCTGCACTTCGACCGCAAGCGCGAGAGCCTGGAGATGAGCACGCCGAAGAGCTTTACGTATCCGAAGACGTTTCTGTCGGCGGATGTGTTTGGCACGCTGCGCGGAGCGTTTCCTTCCTGCCTGGACGACTTTGTGAATGCGATTCGCAAGGGCCATGCGCCGGCGGTGGGTGTGCGCGATGGGCGCAGGGTGACGGCGATCCTGACGGCGGTGCACGAGTCGCTGGCGAGTGGTGGTGAGACGGTCCGGGTGCCCGCGCTGGCGGGCGAGTAAAGCAAGAGCCGAAGAGGCTTCGAAGACATAAGAGGGAGAAGGTATGCACCACGGTTATGCGAAGTCGATTGCCAGCCTGGAGCGGGCGAAGAGGTCGCTTGCGGGCGGCGTGAGCAGCAATGTGCGCGCGGGAGACAAGCCGTTTCCGCTGTACTTCGAGCGCGGGATGGGCTCGAAGCTGTGGGACGTGGACGGCAATGAGTACATCGACTTTGTGCTGGGGCGCGGGCCATTGTTCCTGGGGCATACCCATGCAGGCGTGATCGAAGCGACGTGCAAGCAGCTGCAGATGGGACAGATCTATGCGGCGCAGCATGAGCTGGAGATTGAGCTGGCAGAACGCGTGTGCCGGATCGTGCCGTGTGCGGATCTGGTGCGGTTCGGCATCTCTGGCTCGGAGGCGGTGCATGGGGCGCTGCGTCTGGCGCGTGCTGCCACGGGACGCAAGACGGTGATCAAGTTCGAGGGGCAGTATCACGGCTGGCTGGACAATATTCTGTACAGCCTTGGGCCTGATCCCACGCGCGCGGGAGAGTGGGATCATCCACGAACGCTAGCGGAGTCGCCGGGTCAATTCGATGGCGAAGAGAGCCACGTGGTGGTGCTGCCGTGGAATCATCTGCCGACGCTGGAGCAGTATCTCGACCAACATCGGGGAGAGATCGCCGCGGTGATTACGGAGCCGGTGATGTGCAACACGGCGGTGATTCCGCCGCTGCCGGGATTCCTCGAGGGAATGCGTGAGCTCTGTACGAAGCATGATGTGGTGCTGATCTTCGACGAGGTGATCACAGGCTTCCGGCTGTCGCTGGCGGGCGCGCAGGGACGGTTCGGGATCAAGCCGGACCTGACGATCTTCGGCAAGGCGATTGCGAATGGGATGCCGATCAGCTGCCTGGCGGGGATTGAGAAGTACATGAGGCTGATTGCGGCGGGCAAGGTGGGCCACGGCGGAACGTACAACAGCATTCCTCCGGCGGTGGCGGGTGCGATTGCGACGCTGGACGCGCTGGAGCAGGACGAGCACGCGGCGTATGCGGCTGCGGACCGTGCAGGGCTGGCGCTGGTCGACGGCTTGCGTGGATTGGCGAAGAAGCTAAATCTGCCGCTGGTGGTTCAAGGCTATGGAGTGATCTTCTATCTGGGCTTCCCGAAGCAGGGAGTCGCATTGCATGAAGGCCAGGCAATTACGGACTATCGGACGTCGTTGACGATGGATCAGGATTTGTACAGTGCGTTCGTATCGGACATCGTTGGCCGAGGTGTGCGGATCATTCCGCGAGGGAACTGGTTTCTTTCGTCGGCACATACGGACGATGATGTGGCGGCTACGCTGGAGGCTGCTGAGGCTGCGTTGATTGAAGTGGTAGTGCCGGCGTACGAGAAGGCGGTACAGGCATGAAGCTTGGAATCGCGGAGAAGGATGGACGGAGATTCGTCGCGGCTTCGGTGAACGAGGGCGTGGTCGATCTCACGTCGGTGGTTGCAGGCACGAGCCTGCGTGGCCTGATCGAGACGTGGTCGAGCAATCTAGATGAATGCGCGGCGTTGCTGAGCTCGGGAGCGCATATTGAGGGAGCGCGTTGGTGTGCACCTCTGCCGGATCCGCCGAAGTTCCTGCTGCTGGCGGGTAACTTCCGCGCACATGTTGTGGAGTCGGGGTATGAGGCTGCGCCGGAGAAGAATCTGACGCCACAGTTCTTTATGAAGCCGGCGACCACGATCCTTGATCCTGAGGCGGACATTCCTCTTGTAAGCGAGAACGTTGGCCTGGACTACGAGGCTGAGCTTGCTGTGGTGATGGGCAAGCGCGTGAAGAACGCGACACTGGAGAACGCGCTGGAAGCGGTGTGGGGATATACGGTGGTCAACGATATCTCGGAGCGAAAGTTGAACTCGCGCATGCAGCCACGGGAGAAGCGGTCGAATGATGACTTCTTCGATTGGCTCGTGGGTAAGTGGTTTGATGGATCGGCGCCGATGGGGCCTTGGGTGACGACTTCGGATGAGATGTCAGGGCTTGCTGCGGGAGAGATCGTAGTGAGCGGATACCTGAATGGCGAAGAGGTACAACGGGCGCCGATTACGGCGATGATTCACTCCGTGGCTGAGGCGATTGTGTACATCAGCCGCGTACTTACGCTGGAGCCGGGAGACGTGATCGCCATGGGCACGCCCGCAGGTGTAGGGCTGGCGCGTGGACGGCTGCTTCAGGACGGCGATGAGATCTCATGCGAGGTGACGGGTATTGGGGTACTGCGCAATCGAGTGAGGCTGAGCTAGGCGTGGCCGCGCACGGGTTCATTCGATCAGCTACGTGGGTGTTGCTGTGCGGATCGTTGATGTCTGCCGGTGCGCAGGAGTTGGCTGGCTGTCGTGGGGTGACCTGTCCGACGACGTACCGTTCGCACTTTGAACCGAACCCCGGAGCGTATCCGGATTCGGGTTCGCGCGATGGTTGGGAGAGCTATCCCACGACGCAGGAGACCGGGTACGAACCGTCGATCTTCCCCTTGACGGAGAAGGGCGAGAGCCGGCTGGTGCGTGAGGCTGCACCCACGAAGGACGGAGAGTTTTCGCTCGGGTTCATTCGCCGGGTGCAGCTGGTTGCGGGGCAGCACGCTTCGTTTCATGCGTGGGTGAGGGCACCGTTTGCGAATCGTTCGACGCACGTGACGCTGACCGTCTTTCATGGCCGCGAGGAGGAGCGGCATGATGCGACGCTAGCGGAGAACATGTGGACTTCGATTGACGTGGCGTTGAAGAGCTCGGAGGCTCCGGTCACTGCGATCGCTCTGACGGAAGATCTGCCGGAGGCGCATGTGGGGCGTCTCGAGCGGATCGAGATGAAAGATGTCCGTGTGGAGGCGATGGGGACGCGGCACCTCAAGGTGAGAGAGCCTGCAGCCCTGTGGGATGGCAGTCGCGAGCTGTACTATGCGCAGCGGTCGCTGACGCCGGGTGAGACGTTGCATGTGGCGTTGCAGAGCAGCGAACCTGGACTGCGATGGACGTTGTCCGCGCCGGGGGAGCGTGTGATCGCTCGGGGCGATGGGGCTGAGGTCAGCCACTTGATTAGCGCAAACGAGCCTGTCGGAATGTGGATACTGCATGCGATGAGCGCACATTCTGACACGGAAGTGCTGGTGCTCGTGAGGCCACAGAGTCCAAGGGCTTTGGTATTTGATGCAGCACCGAAGATCTCTGCAGAGATGCTGGCCTCGGTTCGCAGGCGCAGAGATGAGCTGCGTGCGAAGACGCATGTGGAGGAAGGGGCGAACATCGCTGCGATGGACCCGCATTGGCTGCTGGCGGGATTGCCCTCGTATTTCAATCTGTTGCTGCAACCATCGGAGCTGGCATTGATGGATGCGATCGACTATCGCGAGAGCGGGGACGCGAGGTCGCTTGAGGAGTCGCGGCGGCTGTTGCAGGCGATGGCGGCGTGGCCATTGTGGGTTCATCCATGGTTTCCGGCGCATGGGTATCACAGCTACTATCCCGTTGGGCTGATGACACGGTCGGTGGTGATGGCGATGGAGTTTCTCGGGCCGGACCTCGGTATGGGGGAGCGCAGGGAGCTTGAGAGCGCATTGCGCAGGCAGGCTGTTGTGCCGATCTATGAAGAGTATGTGCTTGAGGATCGGCTGCAGTTCAATACGAGCAACTGGATTGGCAATACGGTCAGCGCAGCGCTGCTGGCGGCTCTGGAAAGCCGTGATCCCGAACTTGGCTGTTACACACTGGGGCTGGCCATGAAGGAGCGGGACCATGTTCGTGCGGCGTACACACCGGATGGCAGTTACGGCGAGGGCGTGACGTACCACCGCTTCGACCTGGAGACGACGGCTCCAGCGGCAGCTGCGATGAAGCGTCTGCTTGGAGTGCCGGTGGATGAGGAGTTACTGCGGAGCTCAGATAGTTATCTGCGACATACGGTCTATAACAACGAAGGCAACGTGCTGGACTATGGGGACTCGCATGTGGATGCGGGGCCGTCGAATGTCTTCGCGTACGTCGCGGCGATGAACCGATCGGAGTCGCTGGCGAGGTATTACTTCCGCTTTCGCGACACGGGCACGGCTGAGTTGTTGCCTCGCGTGTTGTGGGAGGGTGATATCCAGAAGCCCGGAGACGCAGCCGAAACAGAGCCGGCTTCGAAGGTCTTCGAGACGCGGGGTATCGCCGTGCTGCGGAGCGGATGGAACGACGATGCCAATGTTATTGCGATGCGTGCGGGTGAGAACTTCAATCACAATCACGCGGATGAGGGCAGTTTGTTCTATGCGCGCGGTGGAACGCTGTGGCTCGGCGAGGCGGGATACGCGGATTACTACAAGGATCCTTCGTACAACAGCTACAACATCCAGGCGCTGGGGCACAACGTACTGCTGGTGGATGACGATGCGGAGAGCCAGGCGTTGGCAGGGGATGCGGTCGCTGGCGCTTCGCCGAAGATCGAGCACGCTGTGCTTGGAGGAACGGCTGCGCTGTTGCAGGCGGATCTGACTTCGGTGTATCGCGGCAAGCTGGAGCGGTATACGCGGACGTTGTTGTGGAAGCGTGACGGTACGCTGGTGGTGCTGGATGATGTTGCGTCTGCGGAGCCGCATCGGTTCACGCAGGTGTGGCATCCGTTGCAAAGCATAGTGGAGACGTCCCTTGCGGATGGGCGTTTTGTTCTGGCGCATGATGCGGAGCGGTTGACGATGCAGGCGGCTGCGTCGACCGCACTGGAGACGCGACGCGGTGAAGCTCCGATGCCGTTGACGAGTTATGAGCTTGCGGAGACGAAGGTTGTGTCCCGGCCGCAGCTGCTGTTTTTCAGCACACGGGAGGCTACGAAGACTGCGTATCTCGCGAGTGTGATCCAGCCCGGCGAGCGTGATGGTCCTGCTCCAACGATGAAGGTCACGAGCGAAGGTGTGGAGCTGGCGTTTGATGACGGAAGCGTCGCGCAGCACAGAAAGAGCGGCGAAGTGACGGTGGTTGCGCGATGGAAGGGTGGTGTCGCAGCGCTGGATGTGTCTACCTGGAGCGAAGGGTTGCTGGGTGGTTCGCTGCGTGCGGACGGGCCCGTCGACCTGCTCTCGGAGTTGAGTCCATCAAATCTTTCGGTGCTTACGCTGCATTCGGATCGCGGAGTGTTGGCCCATCTCGATGGAGTGCGGGCGAGTTGCCGGTCGGGTTGCACGATCGATGGTGGGGGGATTCACGTCGGTGCGGGGACGGCGGTACTGGACCTGACTCCTATGGTCCCTCGCTGACCGGCAGGGCCTGTCTCTCATAGAATGAAGCGGCGGGATGCTGCTTCAGGAGATGGCGATGGACCGGCGTGAGGCGATCAAGACGCTTGGATTGACGGCGGGCTTTGTAGCTGCGGGAGCGCGGCTGGAGGCGGTTACCGGGGCGCAGGCTCCTGTGACGACCGGACCTTTTACGCTGCCGCCTTTGCCGTATGCGTACGACGCGCTGGAGCCTTACATCGATGCCGAGACGATGCACCTGCATCATGACAAGCATCATGCGAGCTATGTTGCGAACCTGAATGCGGCTGTTGCAGGGCATCCGGAGCTGGGGCAGAAGACGGTGGAGCAACTCGTCACGAATCTCAACGCGGTACCGGAGGACGTGCGGACGGCGGTGCGGAACCAGGGCGGAGGGCATGCGAATCACAGCTTCTTCTGGCAACTGCTGTCGCAGAAAGGTGGAGCTGCGCCGGTGGGCCGTTTGAAGGCCGATGTGAATGCGCGGTTCGGGAGCCAGGGACAGTTTCAGGAGAAGTTTGCTGCTGCTGCAGCGAGCGTCTTTGGCAGCGGCTGGGCGTGGCTGACGTTATCGCACCAGGGTGTGCTGGAGATCGAGACGACGGCGAACCAGGACAGCCCTCTGAGCCGCGGCGTGACGCCTATCCTTGGGCTCGATGTGTGGGAGCATGCGTACTACCTCAAGTATCAGAACCGCAGGGCGGAGTATGTGGCGGCGTTCTTCCATGCGGTGAACTGGGATGGGGTGAGCGAGAAGTACTTCTCGCAGCGTGCGGCGTGCGATCCGCAGCTGCCATGCCAGGTGCATTCCTACATGGACTGAGCAAGGGCTGTTGGCGCGAATCTGAAGTCAATGCGGTAGAGTGGCGGAGGGAGATCCCGTGTCCGAACCTTCGTTTGATACGACGAATCGCAGGAGCTGGCTTGTTGGCCTGACAAGCCTTGGATTCATTCTGCTGCAGAGCGCCTGTACCGCGGTGATGACGATCAGCGGTGTGCGGGTGATTATTGGGCTGAGCGCGCTTGCCGCAGCTTCAGGGCTCAATCGGCCGGCCAGCGGGTTTCATCGCGATGGGCTGCGGATTCCGATGATGCTGATTGCGGTGGGCGGGTCGCTGATCAACCTATACGTGATCTGGCGGGTGAGGTCACTGCGGAATCGACCTGCGGCGCAGTGGCGGATGGTGCCGCCGACGTCGAAGCAGTTGCGCTCGGAGCGGATTCAGATCGTGTTGGCGATCGTGACGCTGGTGCTGGTGCTCGCGGAGTATGTGACGCATCGGATCGTGCATAACGCGTAGATGGTGGCTACTGGTTTCGCTTCAGGTAGCTCTGCACAGATCATCGCCATGTCAAGCTTCGACACCTCAGGGGCTAAAGCCCGGTGATTGCGGCCGTTTATGACGGGGCTGAAGCCCAGCCCTGACAAAGCGTGACTCGTGCAGAGGCTCCTCAGGGTGATGTCGAGGGTGGCCGCAGCTCCTCGTCAAGGCGGGCGTGCAGGCGTTCGCTGAAGCCGGCGGGGAGCTCGAAGACGCGCTCGTCCGCGGTGAGGATGATGATGTTGCGCGTGGAGTCGAGGACAGCGGAGCAGAGCTCGCAGTGGTCGAGGTGGTTCTGGACCATCCTGCGCGTCTCTTCGGAGAGCGAGCCGTCGATGTACTCGGAGATATAGCCCCAGACGTGTTTGCAGTCTATGACCAAGGGATCCACCTCCTTTTCTGTGCGGGCTGCGTTGCTTTCAGCAGGGGTGTGAGCTGCTTCTGCAGCATGAGCCGAGCGCGGTGTAACCGGACTTTTACGGCCGGGACGCTGATCTGGAGCGCCTCGGCGGTTTCGCTTACATTCAATTCTTCTACATCGCGAAGCAGAAAGACCTGGCGGTAGATCTCCGGCAGTGCGGAGACGGCCTGTTGCAGGATGGTGCGAACCTCCATGCGCTCGAGGGCTTCGGAAGGGATCTCGCGCCAGTCTCGCAGCAGCGCGGGGGAGATGGGGCGATCTTCGTCAGGGTCTTCATCGAGCGACTGGATGCGAACGTTGCTTTGCTTGCGAAGGCGACTGCGAGCTTCGTTCAAGGTGATGCTGATGAGCCAGGTGCTGAACTGGGACTCGAGGCGGAAGGTCGACAGGGCGCGGAAGGCCTTGAGAAAGGCCTCCTGAGCGACATCTTCGGCTTCTGCTTCGTTCTTCATAAAGGACAACGCCATCATGTAGACGGTTCGCTCATGAGGCCGGATGAGCTCGTGATAGAGCTGGGTCTCACCGGCAAGGATTGCGGTGATGATCTCGGTCTCGGACTGCCTGGTGGGCGGCGGTTGCATGTCTAGAGCATTTTCCCTGTTGCTGATTATCCCGGAAATGACGTGTGATGGCGTTTTCGGTGGGAGAAAACGCCCCTGGAGTCGAGCTCCTGGATTGCACCTACAGAGGGAGTGAACTACCGGGTGGCCTGGAGCCTCCTTGCGATGAGGGTATCGAGCGAGAAGAAGCCAGCGCCGAAGATGAGCACCATCAGGGAGGCGAAGAGGAAGGTGTAGGGATCGGCGACGTAGAACTTTCCGGGGTCCGAGAAGACGGAGGTGAGGGCCTCGTGATCGGCGGTCCAGTACGCGACGAGCATGTTGCAGGCGAGCAGGAAGGCGACGGGACGGGAGGCGAGTCCGAGCATCAGCAGGATGCCGCCGACGAACTCCAGCGTGGAGACGGCGGGCGCGTTTATGGCGGGGAAGGGGATGTTGAGGCTGGTGAAGAAGGCGGTGATCTTCGCGAGATTGTGGAGCTTGCCCCAGCCGGTCTGGGCGAACTGGAAGCCCCAGTAGAGGCGGACGGCGAGGAGCATGGGGGACTGAAGCTGGCAGAGCGCACGCACGACGCGCTGGTGATGTTCGATGAGCTTGTTCATGGTTTTTCCCTTTGGGAAGAAGTATTGAGGCAGGCGTGCACTGCCAGCGTCGCCTCGTTAGAGACACCGGTCGGGATTCGGTTACAGGCAATCTGCTTCGGCTGGCGATGTAACCGTTGTGGCGGAGGTGCGTCTGATGGTGACTTCGGCAATGTGAGGTGCTGACTATGCGACTACGTTATGTTTTTCCTGCATTTTTCCTTGTGGCTGCCGCACCCGCGAAGCCATGGGCGGCGATGCCAAATCCGGGCGGTGAGCCGGTGGCGGTGGTCGAGCTGTTTACGTCGGAGGGATGCTCGAGCTGCCCGCCTGCCGACGACTTCCTGCGCCGAATCAACCTGCAACATAACTCGGGGGAGCTGATTCTCGGGCTCAGCGAGCATGTGACGTACTGGAACCAGCTGGGGTGGAAGGATCCCTTCTCGCAGCAGGCCTTTACCGATCGGCAGGAGGTGTATGCGGACAAGCTTTCGAGCCGCGGACCGTACACGCCCCAGATGGTGGTGAACGGGAGGGCCGAGTTTGTGGGCGGGAACGGTCCGGCGCTGGAGAAGGCGCTGCATGAAGACGCCGGCCTCGCGCATGGAGCGCTGGGGATCGCTGGGCATGAGGTGGACAGTGGGAAGCTCAATGTGAGCTTCCACTTCAAGGCGCCGGATGCTCATGCGTACGACATCCTCGCGGTGATTGCGGACGATGCGGATCACTCGAGCGTGGCGCGTGGGGAGAATGCAGGGCGAACACTCGCGCATGTCTCCGTTGTGAGACTGATGGCGAAGGTGGCGACGTTGAGCGGGGATTCCGACCAGACGGCACAGGTGAACCTGCCTGCGGATCTCGGCGGAGCCAGTCCGAGGCATCTCGTGTTGATCGCACAGCAACCTCATCAGGGAAGGATTGTCGCGGCAGTCACTGTGCCGCTATAGTTCCAGCGTTCCCTGCAAGTGTCCTGGGCCCGCGAAAAAAGTTTGGAAGTTTCTGTAACCCGGCGGGTCTTTTCGCTTCAAACCGGCGGCAACAAGAAAAAAGCAATACCGACATCCAGGCGAGCCCAGGCAGCGTAGTGCAAGCAGCTGCAGGCGGTCTCCCCACCGCAACTCCTCCCATGTCCAGGCTGGCCGCCTGGCCCCAACCGAAAGGACAATCCCATGAAGACGACCACCGTAAACACCCTCGCACTCGCAGCTGCACTGGCTGGCATGATGGGCGGCACCGCTGTCCGCATGAACGCACAGACGACCTCGGGCAACAGCCATGTATCGGCCACCGCTGGCACGCTGCTGGCGCAGGCTGACCAGAAGGACGTTGCGAAGCACTCCTGCAAGGGCAAGAACGATTGCAAGGGCCAGGGCGGCGGCAAGAATGCCGGCAAGAACTCCTGCAAGGGCAAGGGCGATTGCGCTACCGATGGTTCCAAGGCGCCGAAGGCTGTCTAACTTCCTCCCCCGGTGGGAGGTCCGGATCATGGGCCTCCCATTTGTTTTTCTGCAGTGAACTTCAGTCTGCAGCGACCGCCATTACGATTTGCAAGGGAGAGCCATGCCAGCCAATCGCTTCAACGCATTCACGGACTACGGCGTCGGCATTGGGCTGCGGGTACCGCACTACGATCACATCCTGTGCCGCAAGCCGGTGGTGGACTGGTTCGAGATCATCAGTGAGAACTACATGATCGATGGCGGCCGTCCGTTGCGGATGCTGGACGCGATCCTCGATCAATATCGGGTTGTGCAGCATGGCGTGTCGATGTACTTCGGCAACGCGCAGCCGCTGAACCGGGATCATCTGCGGAGGCTCAAAGAGCTTACGAAGCGGACGAAGACGCCGTGGCTCTCGGACCATCTCTGCTGGGGCAGTGTGGACGGGCGTTACACGCATGACCTGCTGCCACTGCCGTATACGTTCGAGGCGGTGCGCAATACGGCGCAGCGCATTCGCGAGGTGCAGGACTTTATCGAGATTCCGATCGCTGTCGAAAACGTGAGCAGCTATGCGGAGTTTCACGAATCAGAGATGACGGAGTGGGAGTTCCTGAACGAGGTAGTTGAGGCTGCGGATTGCGGCATCCTGCTCGACGTGAACAATATCTACGTGTCATCGCAGAATCATGGGTTCGACCCGATGGAGTATGTGAACAGCGTCCCTGCAGAGCGCGTCGCGCAGATGCACATCGCGGGTCACTCAAAGTTTGAGCGCTACACGCTGGACACGCATGATCATCCGGTGCTGGACCCTGTGTGGAAGCTTTACGAACGTGCGATTGAGCGGTGCGGACCGACCGCTACGCTGCTGGAGTGGGACGACAACATCCCTTCCTTCGATGAGGTGCATGCCGAGGCGCTGAAGGCGATGCGGTTCCTCGAGCCCGCGCGGGCGCTGGAGCTCGACGAGGTGATGGCATGAGCCTGCTGGAGCTGCAGCGTCGCATGGCGGAGGATGTGCGCCGGCCATTGGCGGCAGGCTTTGCGATGCAGACTGTCACGGAAGATGGAACCTTGATGGAGGAGCGTGCTGCGAGTTACATCACGCCGAATCCGCAGCTGAGTTCTTTCGAGCGACTGGAGATCTACAACCGGCAGTACTGGTTTCGGGTGATCGGCGCGGTGTCGGAGGACTTTCCGGCGGTGAATGCTGTGCTGGGCGAACGCAGGTTCGATGCGCTGGTGCTGGCGTACCTCAAGGAGCATGCGTCGATCTCGTGGACGTTGCGGGACCTGGGAGCGAAGCTGCCGGAGTTCCTGGAGGAGCACCCTGAGCTTGCTGGGCGGCGGTATCGTCTGGCGGTGGATGTCGCGCGGCTGGAATGGGCGTATGTGGATGCGTTCGACGGGGAGCGGCTGGAGCCGCTGTCGTTGGCGGAGCTGGCGGGGATCGGTCCCGAGTCGAGGTTTGAGCTGCAGCCGCATCTTCGATTGCTGGAGCTGAGTTATCCGGTGGAAGACCTGGTGCTGGCGGTGCGTCGCGGGACTCCGGAGACGGAGATGTCGAGCAGCGCATCGCAGGAGCGAAGCGGGCCGGCCGAGCTGAGGCTTCCGGCGATGCGGCGGCGGACGGTGTACCTCGCGGTGCATCGCTATGACGACCAGGTGTACTACCGGCGCATCGGCCCGGAGGCCTTCCGGCTTCTGGGAGCATTGCAGGAGGGACGGACGCTGGCGGAGTCGCTGACCGCTGCGTTCGTGGGGAAGACGGTGTCGGCGGGGCGGCAGGCGCAGGTGGTGCAGGAGTGCCTGGCGCACGCGTCGCAGCTGGGCTGGCTGTGCGCTCCCCGAGTCGAAGAGCGGCCGGCTTAGGACAGGAGCCTGTACCGAAGCGGGCGTTTTCTGTTCTGCGAAGAGACCTGGAGACCCTCAAAGTTCCTCGCCGCTCGGCGGCTGACGGAACGAGGCGTGTCCAGTGTTCATGCGGCTCTGCGGAGATCTGCTACCTCAGTGCGGCTCATTGAGGCGAATTTCCACGTAGAACAAGCTATCAGTGCAGAGCAGGTTACAGCAGGTATGGAACGGTGATGGCACGGTTCATTCGTTGACATCGCGGGAGGGCCACTCCTAGTATCCGCGGCGACTCGCAGAAGGATTGCGAGCGGATGCCGGGACCCGCGGTCGCACGCGCCAGTCTCAAGGGCACAACTCTTTGAGGTCGGATGCATGAAAGTTTTTCGCCTGACGCTGGCAGTGATGATGTTGCTGCTCGTCCCCGGCTTGAGCCGGTCGCAGTCTCTCAATACCTCACAGATCTCCGGAACAATTGAAGATCAGACCGGTGCGGCGATCCCGAACGCCGAGGTCAAGCTGACGCAGACGGATACGGGAACCGTCCGAACGGTGCGCACGAATGCGCAGGGTGAGTACCTTGCACCGGACCTTCCCCTGGGGCCGTACGCGATCGAGGTCCATGCAACGGGTTTCAAGGCTTATGTCGCGAAGGGGATTCAGCTGCAGGTCGGTACGAACCCGCAGATCAGCGCAAAGCTGGAAGCCGGCGCGGTGACCGAGACTGTGACAGTGGAGGCTCTATCGACGGCGCAGGTTGAGACGGAGACCAACGGCATCGGGCAGGTCATCGACCAGAAGCAGGTCGTGGAGCTGCCGCTGAACGGCCGCGACCCGACGCAGCTGATCGCTCTGGCCGGTGCAACGACGACGGCCCCCGCAGGCGACTTGAACAGCAACAAGAACTTTCCCTCGGTCACGCTTTCAGTGGCGGGAGGCCTGCCCAACGGCGTGTCGTTCGTGCTGGACGGCGGCATGCACAATGACATCTTCAACAACCTGAACCTGCCGATTCCGTTCCCGGATGCGTTGCAGGAGTTCAAGGTGGAGACCAATTCGCTGCCAGCGCAGTATGGCGACCATGCGACGGCGGCGGTGAACGTCATCACGAAGGGCGGCAGTAACCAGTTCCATGGCGATGTGTTTGAGTTTGTCCGGAACTATGCGTTCAATGCGGCGAACTTCTTCGGCTATAACTCGGCGACGGGTGCGAAGGTACGCGACAACCTGAAGCGCAACCAGTTTGGCGGCGTGATCGGCGGGCCGATCATCAAGAACAAGCTGTTCTTCTTCGGCGGCTTCCAGGACACAATCGTGCGGTCGCAGCAGGCGCCGACAGCGGTGTATGTGCCTACCCCGGCGATGATGGCAGGCGACTTTACGACGATCGCTTCGACGACGTGCCAGTCTTCCGCGCTGACGCTGCCGGCGCCGTTCGTGGGCAACAAGGTAAGTCCGTCTTTATTCAATCAGCAGGCACTGAACGCGATTGCGGCGGGCATCCCGGTAAGCAACGGCAACACCGGGACGATTGGCTGCGGCCAGATCAACGTGTATCTGTCGAATAACTCGACGCAGCAGCAGGCGATCGGCCGCGTGGACTACACGATCAATCCGAGCCAGAGTGTGTTCGCGCGGTACTACATTGCGCGGTTCAACTCGCCTGTCACCGTGGCTGGCGGCAATTTGCTGCAGGCGAACCAGGTCAACCAGTTCAACCAGGACCAATCGGTGACGGTGGGGCACACGTACTCGATCACGCCGCGCATCATCAATTCGATCCGGCTGACGGGCAATCGCACGCTGGGGCTGCGGACGCTTTATCCCTTCTTCGATCCTTCGTCGCTGGGCATCAACGACTACACGACGCCGGCGGACAAGGGGTTCATGGGCATCGCCATCACCAATGGCTTCTCACTGGGACAGGGCGGGAATAATCCGGGCTACTTCAATACGACGGACTACCAGATCGTGGACGACGTAAATATTGTTCGCGGCAACCACCAGATATCGTTCGGCGGCAATTACTTCTACGCGTACATGAACTCGGTAAACGGACGTCCGGTGAACGGTACGTTTTCGTTTGCGGGTACGTTGTACGGTGGAGGCAAGCTAGGCTACGCGGACTTCCTGCTGGGCACACAGACGAGTACAGGCACGACCTTCACGCAGGGCAATCCTGATCTCGAGAACGATGTGTACCACTACGTCGGTGTGTACGGTCAGGACTCGTGGAAGGTGCGTAAGAACTTCACGCTCAACTACGGCCTGCGTTGGGAGCCGTACATTCCTTTCTGGAACCGGAACTCGCATGCCGAGCACTTCAGCATGACGGACTTTACGGCGGGCCGCATCAGCACGGTGTTTCCGCTGGCTCCTGCGGGACTGACGTTCCCGGGCGATACGGGCTTCACGGGCAGGTCTTACAACGCCGGGACGAAGAACATCCTGGAGCCTCGTGTGGGCATGATCTGGGATCCGACAGGACGGGGCAAGATGTCTGTCCGTGCGGGCTACGGCAAGTTCTATGACACGCCGCAGATGTTCTTCGATACGCGATTCTCGAACGCACCTCCGTTTGGGCAGACGGTATCGCTGAATGGTAATGTTCCATTTACCAATCCGTGGTCGGTGTATCCGGGCGACCCGCAGACTCCTGCAGGACAGGATCCGTTCCCGGCGCTATCGCACCTGAGTGCAGCGACGCCGTTCGTCACGGGCGGCACGTACGTGAACATGCCGTCGAAGATCAACCCGCAGTATTTGCAGCAGTACAACGTGAGCTTCCAGGAGCAGGTTGGCAAGTTCCTGCTGGCGGTGACGTACCTGGGCAATACCACGACGCATCTGCCGGTGTCGTATGAAGCCAATCCCGGCGTCTACATCGCGGGGACATCGACGGGCGTTACGGGATCCTGCGGCGCGCTAACGGCGGGCAACGGGCTTCCCGCGAGCGGGCAACCGTGTTCCAGCACCGCGAACACACAGCAGCGCCGGGTGCTGTCGCTGCAGAATTACTCGCAGGGCAAGTACTACGCGACGATCGGGCAGTATGACGATGCGGGCACGGCCAACTACAACGGCATGCTGGCCTCGGCACAGACGCACACGCGTACTGTCGACCTGGTGTTGAACTACACGTGGGCGCACTGCCTGAGCATGGCGGAGACGACAGAGCTCACAGGGCCGTCGTACATCATTCCGGAGCAGTACGATCCAAATGGGCGTAACTATAGCTACTCGAACTGCGATTCCGATCGTCGGCAAATTCTCAATGCGTCTGCGGTGCTTCATGCGCCGAAGTTTGCGGGGCGGATGACGAATCTGCTGGTTGGCGGATGGGGGTTGGGGACGATCTTCACGGCGCGAAGCGGCGGCTATGGAACGGTGACGTCGGGATCGGATAATGCGCTGAGCGGCAGCTCGAACCAGCTGGCAGTGATCACGGGCAATCCGTACTCGGGGGCGCGCAGCCGGTTTGGAGCGAACAACAACCTCGTGGCAACGGCGTTCTCGAGCCCGGCGACGGGCACGTATGCGCTGACGAGGCCGCTGACCATTCTGGGGCCCTCGAGCTACGAACTGGATATGGCACTGATGCGCGATTTCCATACCTATGAAAATCAGTTTCTGCAGTTCCGCTGGGAGGTCTTCAACGTTCCCAACGAAGCTAGCTTTACGGGAGCGGCGACGGGGGGATCGAATGCACAGGTTGGAGCGAGGAACAGCTCGACATTCGGCAACTTCACTGCTGCTGCCGATCCACGCATCATGCAGCTGGCTCTGAAGTACGTCTTCTAGCGAAACGAGCGGCAGGAAGTTCGCTGCACAAACCAAGCGCCTGCCTTCGTGCAGGCGCTTGCCTTTGTGGGCAGGTACGGGCGAGAGAATGATGATCGAGTTACGAGTTACGAGTTGCCAGATGGAACGCGGGCGGGCAAAAAATGGCCTCTCCGCGTTGAAACGGAGAGGGCCGGGGAGTGGATTGGGAGGATGTCTAGTAGGTTTGCGTGCCGTAGTACTCGCCGAAGATGGCTTGCTCAGTGGGGCGGTTTTCGGGGATAGGGCGGCTGACCCAGGTGGTCTGCATGTAGTGCTTGAGGGAGACGTTCTCGTTGGTGATGTTGCCGCCCCAGATGCCGCAGCCCATGGAAGAGGTCATGGGCATGCCGTTGGTGAAGGAGCCGGAGTTGGCTTTCGACTGCGGCTGGCGGACCATGATGCGGCTTACGGGTGCGAGACGCGCGAGCTGGTCGATGTGGTCGTCGTTGAAGGAGTAGATGCCGACGGAGTGGCCGCGGCCGCCAACCTTGTAGATCTCGGTGACCATGTTGAGCAGGGTGTCCCAGCCGCTGTATTTGAAGATGGAGAGCACAGGCGAGAGCTTCTCGCTGGAGAAGGGATAGTCCCTGCCGATGTGGTCTTCGGGGACGATGAGGAAGGTCTTGCCGTCGGGGATGGAGAAGCCTGCGATCTCGGCGATCTTCTTTGCCGGGCGGGCGATGGTGGGTGCGGTGCGATGGCGCTCATCGTCCCACATGGCGGCCTGGAGCTTGATCTTCTCCTCGGGCGAGACGAGGTAGCCGCCTTCGTCCTGGAGCCTGGCAAGGAAGGCGTCGTAGACGGTGGCTTCGACGAGGAGGTTGCCGTCGGAGGAGCAGCCGGAGCCATTGTCGGCGGTCTTCGAGATGCGGGTGTTGCGGGCGGCCTCATCGACGTTGGTGGTCTCGTCGAAGACCATGGTGGCGTTGCCGGCGCCGACGCCGTAGGCGGGCTTGCCGGAGCTGTAGGCGGCCTTGACCATGGCGGGACCGCCGGTGGCGATGGTGAGGTCGCAGATGCTGAGGAGGTGGTTGGCGACGGGGATGTTGGGCCGGGCCACAACTTGAAATACATCCTCTGGAACTCCCTCACGGCGGAGGACCTCGCGCATGATGTTGACGGTCTCGATGGTGGTCTGCTTCGCGGCGGGATGTGGCGAGAAGATGACGACGTTCTTGGCCTTGATGGCGAAGATGCCGACGCCGACCTCGGTGAGTGCGGCGTTGGTGACGGGCACAAGGCCGGCGATGACACCGACGGGCTTGGCGTACTTGACGAGGCCCTTGGCGGGATCTTCCTCGATGATGCCCATGCTCTTTTCGGGGAGGATGTCGCGGAGGATGCCCTGGATCTTGAAGCGCTTGGCGATGCGGGTGGGAAGGTCTCCGAGGCCGCTTTCTTCGATGCTCTTGGCGGCGAGGCGGCTGAAGGTGGTCTCGTTGGCGCAGGCCCAGCCGATGGCCTGGCAGAGTTTGTCGACGCGCTGCTGATCGTAGTCCTTGATGGCACCGAGCGCGACGCGGGCACGCTCCAGCATCTGTTCGAGTTCCAGCTTCTGTTCCTCTGTGATGACCTTGGTTGTTGCCATAACTTGCGGCGATCCCTTCCTGCAATACCCGGTGCCTTGACCTGTCGGCCGGGCGATTCCACGGTTCAGTCTAGCCCTGAAAATCCTTCGTTTCCGGTGCCTAACCGTGGCGATACGGTTCGCTCATTGATGGTGTTACGTTGCGGGTGCTAGTGTTTCTCCCGTTCATGGCGACTGTGTCTTCGATCCCTTCCAATCCGGCTGCAAATGAGGCGAGCGCGCCGTCCCTGTCGATGGCTCGTCCCGCGCCGATGTGGCTGGCGGCATCCATCTGGGCGATTGCTGCGTTGTATTACCTGATCGGGTTTTACCAGCGCGTCTCGCCCGCGGTGATGACGGACGAGTTGATGCGCACGTTCGCGATTGGTGCTGGGAGCCTCGGGAATCTGTCGGCGTTTTACTTTTACTTTTATGTGGCGATGCAGATTCCGACTGGCGTCCTGATTGACCTGTGGGGGGCTCGGAAACTGCTCATCGGCGGCTCGCTGGTGGCCGCGACGGGGACGTTTCTGTTCGGGTTTACGCACACCTTCGTGCTGGCTTGTCTGGGGCGGGCGATCATTGGCGGGGCGACGGCGGTGGGCTGGGTGGTGCTGCTGAAGCTGACGACTCACTGGTTCCCTGCGAAGCGGTTCGCGATGTTGTCGGGGCTGGGACTGCTGTTTGGGAACCTAGGCGCGTTGACGGCGCAGGTGCCGTTGCGGATGGCGATCCAGGCGTTTACTTGGAGGCCGGTGGTGATGGTCTCCGCCGCGGCGGTGCTGGGCGTGGGAGTGTTGGCGCTGTTGTTCGTCCGCAACGACCCGAGCGATGCGGGGTACATGAGTTATGCGCCTGCAGCAGTGCAGCGCGGGCACATGAGCACGGTCGACCTGCTGAAGGGATTTCGGCGGATCTTCGGGTATCGCAACACGTGGCTGATCTTCCTGTCGCAGGGAGCGATTGTGGGATCGATCCTGACGTTCACGGGGTTGTGGGGCACTCCGTATCTTCGGGTGCGATATGGGCTGACGCCGACCGAGGCCGCGACGGTGTGCTCGGTGATGATTGCGTGCTGGGCGGCGTCGAGCCCATTGTGTGGGGCGCTCTCGGACAAGATTGGTAGGCGCAAGCCGATCTATGTGGGTGGATGTCTTGTGGCCGCCGCGGGATGGAGCTGCATGTTCTTCCTGCCTGTGCTGCCGCTGGCGGGGTTCATCGCGATCGCCGCGGTGACGTGCGTGGCCAGTGGGTCCGTGGTGATCGGGTTTGCGTTTGGTAAGGAGGGCGTGCCGACGCAGTTCCTTGGAACAATCTCGGGCACCGTGAACATCGGCAACATGGTGGGACCGATGCTGTTGCAGCCCGCGGTGGGCAAGGTGTTGGACCACTACTGGAGCGGGCAGATGGCGCGGGGAGTGCACGTATACAGCGTGGGGGCGTATCAGCACGCGTTCCTGCTATTGGTGGCGTGGCTGCTGCTGGCGTCGGTGCTGTTGAGCCTGACGACGGAGACGCATTGCAGGCAGAGTGCGTAGACCGGTGCGCGAAGAGCAGGAGTAAGATGACGCCGTGGCAGTGAAGCAGCAGGCAGCGAGTCGAGCAACGGAGCATGAGACGGCAGTTCGCCGCGTGCTGCACGGCATTGTTCAGAGCAAGAGCTTTCGGCAGGTGGATCGTCTGCAGCGATTCCTCACGTACATCGTGGAGGAGACGCTGGCGGGGCGTGGGGACTCGCTCAAGGAGTATCCGGTTGGGGTCGATGTCTTTGCGAAGGACCCGAGCTTCGATCCGCGGATGGATCCGATTGTGCGGGTGCAGGCGCGACGGTTGCGCATGCGACTGGCGACGTATTACGCCGACGAAGGACAGGCTGATCCGATTGTGATTGAGATGCCGAAGGGCGGGTACACGCCGACCTTTCGGAGCGTTGAGCCGAACCAGGCTCCGCAGAAGGCTGTGGCGACCGCGGCGGTGAGCCGGAACTCGGTTGCAGTGGCGGGCTTTGAGGACGATTCTCCCTGCCATGATCTGCGCTACTTCTGCAACGGGATCTCGCAGGAGGTCATCCAGGCGGTTGGCGGAGTGCATGGCCTGGTGGTGCTGAGCGCGCAAGGGGGCCACGCGCGGCAGGCGGCGATGGTGATTGAAGGAAGCGTGCGCCGCAGCCGTGAGGTGCTGCGGATCACGGCGCACATCACGGATACGCTGCGCGGTTGCTACCTGTGGAGCCAGACCTTCGATCGCGCGATGGGCGATGACTTTGCGGTGCAGGAGGAGATCGCACAGCGGGTGGTGGAGGTGTTGCGCGACGAGGTCGTGAACCGGGGGGCGGCGAGCGCGGGACGTGCGCTGGACACGAACAATCTCGTCGCGCACAACCTCTATGTGCAGGGCCGCTATCACCTGGAGCAGCGGACGGAGCTGGGTCTGCATAAGGCGCTGGAGTTCTTCACTCGCGCGACGGAAGAAGACCCCAAGATGGCCGTGGCCTATGCGGGACTCGCGGATGCGTACAACCTGCTGGCGCACTATGGAGCGTCGGCGCCATCGGAGACGTGGACGAAGGCCGCGTCGGCGGCGGCGCAGGCGGTGACGCTCGATGATGCTTCGAGCGAGTCTCATGCTTCGCTGGCGCACCTGAAGGCAACGCAGGATTGGGAGTGGGCTGGAGCGGAGGCGGAGTTTCGGCGGGCGATTGCGTTGAACCCGCAGAATGCGGTGGCGCACCTCTGGTATGGGGTGTCGTGCCTGGCGTCGCTGAGCAGGCTGGACGAGGCGCTGAACGAGGTGCGGCTGGCGCAGGCGATTGACCCGGTGTCGTCGATTGTGGCGCGGAACATTGCGCTGATCCACTACTACCAGCGCAACCTGGAACTGGCGCTCGAGCAGAGCGATCTGACGATTGAGCAGAACCCGCACTTTGCGGCGGCGTACTGGACGCTGGGGTTGGTGCAGGAGGGACGCGGCGAGATGGATGAGGCCGTCGCGGCGTTCAAGCGGGCCATTGAGTTGTCCCCACCGAATCCTCGCGTGCTGGGTGCGCTGGGCAGCGTGTACGCGAAGGATGGACGTCGTGAGGAAGCGCAGGCGATCCTTCGGCAGCTGAAGGAGCTGAGCGAGACGCGGTACATCTCGCCCTTCGAGCCGGCGCTGATCAACTTCAACCTGGGGCGTCGTGATGAGGGCTTCGAGCTGTTGACGCAGGCGTTTGCGGACCGCTGCTTTGAGCTGATCACGATTCACATTGATCCGCGTTTCGATGCGATTCGGAATGATGCGCGGTACAAGACGCTGTTCAAGAAGCTGAATTTGCCGTAGCGGGGTCGACTCCGAAGGCTTCCGCGCGTGTCCGGAGGAAGAGATTCGTGGTCGAGTTCTGAGCTGTGAGTTACGGGTTTCGAGTTTGAGGCTGCTGAGGCTCTCGTCCGCCCTGCTACTCCGGCTTTGCCGCGGTGAAGGGGTGTGGAGTGATGTCGGCGTCGGTGAGGCGGAGGGCCCAGCGGATGGCTTCGAAGTACATGGCCTGGATGGCGCGGTCATCCCAGTCGCTGGGGTCGTGGCCGAGGGCGTTGTAGTAGACGCGGCCTTTGCCGTAGGTCTTCGCCCAGGCGAGGGGCCAGTCCGCATCGTGATGGTGCACGAGCGGAGCGTTGAGGTTGAGCTGGGTGACGTCGAGGCGCAGGATGACGTGGGTGTCGGCGCGGTTGAAGCCCTTGATCTGGTAGTACTCGTCGACGTGCGGGAAGGTGTGCGGGAGCGATTGCATGCCGGGGAATTTCGGGTCTTCGACGATGACTTGCGAAGGGACGATGCCCCAGGGGTGCTCGTCGAAGCGGCCGCCGACCATCTGGCCAAACTCGGGCCAGGAGAAGAAGGCGGTGGCGCCGGAGTGCGCGACGACGAAGCCTTTGCCGTCATCGTGGACGAAGCTGAGCAGGTCGGCCTTCTGCTGCGGGGTGAGGTCGATCTCGCGTACGCCGAAGAAGAAGATGGCGTCGAAGTCGTTGAGATTTTTTGCATAGAGCGAAGGTGTGCCGTCGGAGGCGAGGACCTTGCCCTTGGTGATGAGCTGGGAGTCGGTGCGGATGAAGGTGTCCCAGAGGCCAGTCTCGTAGCCGAGGCGCTCGATGGTGGCCATGGCGTGGGAGACGGCGTCGTGCTGGTAGCCGTTGCGGACGTCTCCCCAGGCGAGGACACGCATACGATGCGGTTGTGAGCCGGAGTGGTAGCTGTAGTCGCCGACGCTGGCGGCGTTCATGCCGGGCCCTGCGCGGAGGCCTTGTTGCATACCGAGGTCGGCGGTGCCTTGCTTTGATTGCGGCGGTGTCGGGGCCTGCGCCCGCGAGCCAGTGCAGCGGAGAACGAGGAAGGCTAGCAGGGAAGCGAGGGCTAAGCGAAGCGCGAGTCTCATGGCAGTCCGTCCGGGTTGAGCGCGGGGTTTCGAGCGATGTTTCTTCGCCAAGCAGCCTATCGCAGTGAGCGTGCGATGGACTCGCTGAGGGATGCAGGAGTGGGCCCGAACAGTAGCGATACCGTTCAGAGTCGCGCCAGCGTGTACAACGCGTTGCCGGTTCATCTATAAGAAAGTCGCCCGGAGTGTGCTGCGGTATGTGCAGGGCGGCGCATCGATGTTGGTTTTCGGTAGGAGAGATCGTTGAGCAAGCTTGAGCTTCGTAGATTTGCCGGAGTGGCTGGATTTGTCGGATGCGTTCTGGCGGTGATGCCGACGGTGATGTCGGCGCAGACGGACTGGCCTACGTTTGGCCATGACAAGGGCGGGGATCGCTACTCGCCGCTGACGCAGATTACGCCGCAGAATGTGGACCAGCTGAAGGTGGCATGGACGTATCACATGAAGCCCGCGAACGCTCCGGAGTTCATGCCAGCGAACCAGTTTGGCGGGCCACCTCCGGGAGGACGGCGGCCTGGGGCTGCCGCTCCGGGCGCGGCGCAAGGGCAGAAGCCGGCGGTGGCGGGCGCACCGGACAATGCCACGGCGCAGGCGCGTGCTGAGGGTGTTCGTCCGGCTCCTCGTGCGAGCCGCTTTCTTGCATCGGAGGTGACGCCGATTGTGGTCGGTGGACTGATGTATGTGTCGACGCCTTACTCGCGTGTGGTGGCACTTGAGCCGGCAAGCGGCAAAGAGGTGTGGAGCTATGCGACACCGCAGGGATCGGGCATCCCGTCGCTGCGTGGTGTGGAGTACTGGGCAGGCGATGCGGGACATGCTGCGGAGATCCTCTTCGGGACCCGCGAGGGTTTGCTGATCGCTCTCGATGCGAAGACAGGAAAGCCAGTGGCGAGTTTCGGTAAGGACGGCGTCGTGGACATGCGCACGCCGGAGGTGATGCAGGGTTTCACACGCGGCATGGGTATGACGTCGCCACCGATTGTCTTCAAGAACCTTGTCATTACGGGCTCGGCTGTGCCGGAGTCGCCGTCGCAAGGTCCAGCGGGCGACGTGCGTGCGTGGGATGTGGTGACGGGGAAACTGGTGTGGACGTTCCATGGAACGGCTCAACCTGGCGAGGTGGGCCACGAGACGTGGCATGGCGATGACTGGGTGAAGCGCACGGGCGATAACGTGTGGGGCTTCATGACAGTGGATGCGGCCCGTGGCATTGTGTACATGCCGTTCGGGACTCCTGCGTATGACCGCTTTGGTGCGGATCGTCCGGGCAATGGATTGTTCGGCACGTCGCTGGTCGCGGCGGATGCGAACACAGGCAAGCTGCTGTGGTATTTCCAGGTGGTGCATCACGATGAGTGGGACTATGACCTGGAAGCACCGCCGGTGTTGATGGACATTCGCAAGGGCGGCAAGACGATTCCCGCGGTGGCGATTGTGTCCAAGAGCAGCTTTGTGTTCTTCCTCGATCGTGTGACGGGCAAGCCCATCTATCCAGTGGAAGAACGCAAGGTTCCGGCGAGCGATGTGCCCGGTGAGCAGATGTCGCCGACGCAGCCGTACCCGGTGGTGACGCCCCCGGTGTCGAAGACGGACTTCACGATGGCGGACATTGCGACGGTGACGCCGGAGCATGAAGCGTTCTGCCAGGCGCTGGTGAAGAACAACAATCTGCAGATGGGGCCGGTGTTTACGCCGCTACCGAAGGAGAAGACGCTGATCAGCTTTCCCAGTGCGATTGGTGGCGTGAACTGGGGTGGGGCTTCGTATGATCCGAAGCTCGGGTTGATGTTTGTGAACAGCCAGAACCTTGCTCAGCTTGAGGGCCTCTATCCCGATGATGGTGGACCGTACCCGTATCGGATGTGTGGGTCGGTAACGGGGCGGTTCTGGGATGAGCCCAAGCGGCTGCCGTGCCAGGAGCCGCCGTGGGGACAGATCTATGCGGTCAACGTGAACACGGGCAAGATCGCGTGGACAACGACGCTGGGTGTGACGGACTCGCTGCCTGAGGGCAAGCAGAAGACAGGGCGTCCGAACATTGGTGGGACGATCGTGACTGCTGGTGGGCTGATCTTCATCGGAGCGACGGACGATCAGCGCTTCCGGGCGTTCGATGCGAAGACGGGCAAGGAGCTGTGGGCGTACAAGCTGGCCGCTGCGGCGCATGCGGTGCCCGCGACGTATGAGAGCGAAGGGAAGCAGTATGTGGTGATTGCTTCGGCTGGTGGCACGTTCCTCAACGATCCGATCACGGACGACAGCATTACGGCGTTTGCACTAACGAAGTAGTAGGCGCGCCAGGTACAGGCCTCGGGACTCGATCATGATCAATCGCTACAAGGTTGTTGGACGAATGCTCTTTGCCGTTGCAGGTGTGTGTTTGCTGACGTTGCCGGTGCACGCAGCATCGGCAACGACAGCATCCGGCGCTCGGAGATTGCTGGATCTCACGCCGATGCTGCGTGCTCTGCAAACTTCACCGCAAGCGTCTCCTCCGGCAGGCAATAGCAAGACGAGCGCGATCGCGCTGCCTGATGGCGACGGCATGGAACTGACGAAGAAGTTGTGTTCGGGATGCCATGGCACGGATGTGTTCGCGCGTCAGAGACATGATCGTGCGCACTGGAATCAGATCATCGACAACATGATGTCGAAGGGGATGGATGCGAGCGATGACGACTTAGAGAAGGTTGCAACGTATCTTACGGCGCATTTCGGAGAGGACGCGCAACCTGCCACGCCTCCTGCCGCAACACCACCGCCGAGCGTGTCGAACGCTTCGATGAGCCACATCGCACGATAACTTCGTCACTTATCTGAGATGTACCGTGGCGACACCGTTTTGGACTCCAGACCCTGATTTTGCTGCACTATGATGGCCCGCATGTCGAACCTTGTTCATCAGTCCGGAGCTTACTCGGACGTACCTATTGAAGATCGCGGAGAGCTGGTCCTGCCGGGCGGAAGGCTTGGTGAGATCGCTGCGAATGGCCGTCCTGTTGGAACGCCCGAGCGCATTGCGGCATACCTGTTGACGGAGTACCTGGAGCGGCTTGGCGTTGAGGTGATCTTCGGGCTCTGTGGACATACGCTGGTGGGGCTGCTGGACGCCATCAGCAAGAGCAAGATTCGCTACGTGACGGCAAGGCATGAACAGGTCGCGGCGCACATGGCCGAAGGCTATGCGCGTGCGACGGGCAAGCCCGGTGTGCTGATCACGCATCTGGGGCCGGGGCTTACGAATGCGATCACGGGCATCGCGAATGCGGCGCTCGATTCGATTCCGCTGGTGGTGATCGCGGGCGATGTGCCTTCGTATTACTTCGGACGGCATCCGCACCAGGAGTTCAACATGCACCTGGATGGCGGGCAGTTCGAGATGTGCCGGCCATTCTGCAAGCGCGTGTATCGCGTGGATCGCGCGGACGATCTGCCGCGCTGCATCGAGCGGGCATTTCATCTGGCGGTGAGTGGACGTCCTGGGCCGGTGCTGGTCGATGTGCCGATGGATCACTTCTCGTCGAATCTGTTCTTTGATGCCTTCAGCAAGGAGCCGCCGTTTGTTGCGAAGCCATGCCTTGAGCCGGCGATGGCGCAGCGCATTGTCGAGGCATTGGTCGAAGCGAAGAACCCTGTGCTGTATGGGGGCGGCGGGGTGACGTCAGCGCTGGTGCCGGAGGCTGCTGCGTTGTTTACCGAGCTTGCCGAGCTGCTGGAGATGCCGGTGGCGCATACGCTGATGGGCAAGGGCTGCATGCCGGATGGGCATCCGCTGCTGGCGGGGCAGACGGGCTTCTGGGGCACGCCGGTGGCGAACTCCTTGTGCCTGGAAGCGGACTACATTCTTGCAATCGGCACAAGGCTGGCGGAGGCGAACTCGAGCTCGTGGGACTCGCGGTACACGTTCAATATTCCTCCGACGAAGCTGATCCACATTGATATCGATGCGATGGAGATCGGGCGGAATTATCCGACGTTTCTCGGAGCGATCTCCGATTCGACGCTGGCGCTGGAGCAGTTGGTGAAGGCGGCGAGGGAGCTGAAGCAGCGTCCGAAGCGCGAGGGAGATTTGCGCCGGCGCATCGAGGAGAGCAATGCGCGGTTCAAGGGGCACTTCACGGAGTTTTATACGTCCGATGCCTTTCCTCTGCGGCCTGAGCGGATTCTTGCGGACCTGCGGGCGGTGCTTCCGGAAGACGGCTACGTGGTGACCGATGTGGGCTGGAACAAGAACGGCGTCGCGCAGCAGTTTCCGTTCAAGCATGTTGGTTCGTTCATTACGCCGAGCGGGATGGCGACGATGGGCTTTGGCGCGGCGGCGGTGCTGGGCATCAAGCTGGCGCGACCGGAGCGGGCGGCGGTGGCGCTGATTGGGGATGGTGGTTTCTGTGCCGCGAATCCGTCGGTGATCGCGACGGCGATGGAAGCCAAGATCCCTGCGATCTGGTTGGTGATGGATAACTCGGCGTTTGGCGTGATCGCGGGGTTGGAACAGGCGAAGTACGACACAACGTTCGGGACGAAGTTCCTTCGCGATGGCGAACCGTATCACGTGGACTATGCGGCGATTGCGCGGGCGCATGGAGCGAACGGAATCGATATCAAGGAGGCGAGCGAACTGAAGCCCGCGATTGAAGCGGCGTTGGCATCGGAGTTACCAACGCTGATCCGCATACCGATGGTGAATGTGCCGACGCCGACGCCGGGGCACTGGAACATCAACGACATCTATCGGGCGGGAGAGTAGCCTTGTCCTCGGCCATGGGTGAGCGAACGGATCAACAACAGATTGACGTGATTGTGAGTGAGGTAGGTCCACGTGATGGGCTGCAGAGCCTCCATCGCACGATGCCTACCGAGGCGAAGGTGCGGTGGATCGAAGCGCTGGCTGCAGCCGGGTTGCGTGAGATCGAGGTGGGCAGCTTTGTTTCTCCGAAGCTGCTGCCGCAGATGGCGGATGCGACCGAGGTGGTGGCTGCGGCGACGAAGATCGCTGGCCTGAAGGTGCTTGCACTGGCTCCGAACCTGAAGGGGGCGGAACGTGCGCTGGCTTCGGGGGTGCATGTGATTTCGATGCCGGTATCGGCGTCGCGGGCGCACAGTATGTCCAACGTGCGGATGACGCCTGAAGACGCGGTGGAGCAGGTGCGGCAGGTGCGGCTGCTGATCGACGCACATGTGCGCGCTACAAGTCTTGAGGTGGGCATCTCGACCGCGTTTGGATGCTCGATCCAGGGCGATGTGGATGAGGACTACGTGATGCAGTTGGCGGTGATGTTAGCTGAGGCGGGCGTGGACTCGATCGGGCTTTCGGATTCAGTGGGCTATGCGAATCCTACGCAGGTGCGACGGATGTTTACGCGGCTTCGTGCGGAGATTGGCGACAAGGCGGGGGCGGGGCACTTCCACAACACGCGAGGGCAGGGGTTGGCGAATGTGGTGGCCGCGCTTGAGGTGGGTGTGACGACGTTCGATGCGTCGCAGGGCGGGTTGGGCGGATGTCCCTATGCGCCGGGCGCGACGGGGAACATCGTGACCGAAGATCTTGTGTTTCTGCTGGAGTCGATGGGTCTGCGTACGGGCATTGACCTGGAGAAGCTGTTTGCGGCGCGAGCGATTCTGCATGAGGCGCTGCCGGGTGAGCCGATCTACGGGCACACGCCGGAGGCTGGGCTTCCGAAGAATTTTGTCTATGCGCGGGAGCATAGGAATTCCTAGCGTGATGCGAAAGAAGAGTAAGGAGTCACAAGTGCGTAGGTTCTCGATCTTTCGAAGCTGTTGGTTGTTTGTCGTTAGCGTGTCTTTGGCTGCTACTGCGGTTGCGCAGGCTCCTGTTGATGCGCCGCAGGCTGTTGCTGCGAGTCCTTCGGAATGTCCCGCGCCGGGGGAGCGGATGTTCCGCGGTCCGGGCGGGCCGGGAGGCGCAGGTGGCGCGCGGCCGGCGAACATGCCTCCTCCTCCGCAACCTGCGGGGCCTCCGAAGAAGAAGCTGCTGATCTGGGCGGATACACGCAACGGGATTGCGCAGCATGACATTGCTCATGCGGAGGCGGTGATCGAGGAGCTGGGGTACAAGTCAGGGCTTTACGAAAGCTACATCCGTACGGACTCGAACATCATTGCGAAGTGGCCGAAGATGACGACGGGTGAGCCTGCGAGTGGTGGGCCGAGCTTGTGCAACGTGGACGCGATCTTCTTCCTGGGGCATCGGGAGATTGAACTGGATGCGCAGGGGCGTGCCGACCTGTTGTGGTTTGTGCACGATGCGGGCAAGGGCTTCGTTGCGGTGCATACGGGGATCGGCGCGTTCATGAGCTGGCCGGAGTTTGGCGAGATGGTGGGCAGCCGGTATGACGAGCATCCGTGGAACACGACGGACGCTCCGCTCGTCGTAGTTGACCCCAAGTTTCCGGGGATGGAGTTCAAGACGGGCGAGGTCTTTCACGATGAGTTCTACCAGCTGAAGGACTTCAAGGCGGACCAGATCCACGTGGTGCTGGGGCTGGACACGAGCAAGCTCGACCAGACGCGGCCCTCGGTGCATGCGGGGGATAGCTATGCGCAGGCGTACGCGAAGATGTATGGCAAAGGGCGGGTGTTCTATTCGGGCATAGGGCATGCGCCGGCGACGTGGGATGATCCGCGGGTGCAGGGGATGTACCTGGGGGCCGTCAAGTGGGTGCTCGGGATTGTGGATGCTGATGTTGCGCCGAACGGGGCGGGAAAGTAGCCAGCGCTAAGCGACCTGGTGGATGCCTCGGAGAGTACGTGTAAGGCTGGTTTCGAGGCTGAAATCGCCTTGCTATTTTCGGGGCCATCGGCGTGGCAGGTCCTTCGACTACGCAGGCCGCAGCGATGCTGCGGCCTGCTTCGCTCAGGATGACAGCGTCTTGCTCCGCTTCAGATAAGAATTCCTGCGCTGCCTGCAAGAACTACGGATGCAGGAACATGTCCTTGAAGCCGCGGAGGGCCTGGCGGGTGCGTTCTTCGTTTTCGATGAGGGAGAAGCGGACGAAGTCATCGCCGTATTCTCCGAAGCCGATGCCGGGGCTGACGGCTACCTTGGCGCGCTCGAGGACGAGCTTGGAGAACTCGAGCGACTTCATGTGGCTGTACTGCTCGGGGATCTTTGCCCAGGCGAACATCGTGGCCTTGGGCATGGGCACGTGCCAGCCGAGCTTGTTCAGGCCGTTGACGAGGACATCGCGGCGGGAGCGGTAGGTGTCGCAGATCTGCGCGACGCAGTCCTGTGGGCCTTCGAGCGCTAGGATGGAGGCGACCTGGATGGGTGTGAAGGTGCCGTAGTCGAAGTAGCTCTTGATGCGGGTGAGAGCGCCGATGAGCGTGGGGTTGCCGACCATGAAGCCGACGCGCCAGCCGGGCATGTTGTAGGACTTCGAGAGGGTGAAGAACTCGACGGCGATGTCCTTGGCGCCGGGCACCTGCATGACCGAGGGCGGCTTGTAGCCGTCGAAGGCGATGTCGGCGTAGGCGAGATCGTGGACGAGCCAGACGCCGTAGGTCTTGCAGAGGCCGACGAGCTTTTCGAAGAAGGCGAGGTCGACGCACTGTGCGGTGGGGTTGGCGGGGAAGTTGACGATGAGGACCTTGGGGCGCGGCGTCATGCGCGGGATGACGTCCTCGATGCGGGCGAGGAAGTCGTCGGTGGAGTCGGTGATGGGCACGCTGAGTACGTCGGCACCGGCGATGACGGGGCCGTAGATGTGGATGGGGTAGCTGGGATTGGGGACCAGCACGGTGTCGCCCTTATCGACCACGGCGAGGCAGAGGTGGGCGATGCCCTCCTTGGAGCCGATGGTCATGATGGCCTCGGTGGCGGGGTCGAGGTCGACGTTGTAGCGCTGCGCGTACCAGTTGCAGATGGCTTTGCGCAGGCGGGGGATGCCTTTGGAGAGCGAGTAGCGATGGGTCTGCTGCTTGCGCGCGGCCTCAATCATCTTCTCGACGATGTGGGGAGGCGTGGCGCCGTCGGGGTTACCCATCCCGAAGTCGATGATGTCTTCCCCACGCTTGCGTGCCGCCGCCTTGAGCTCTCCAGTGATGTTGAAGACATAAGGCGGAAGGCGTTTGATTCTTGGGAATTCGTCTCGCATGGTGGCTTCTATGATCGCATGTTGCGCGGGTGGCGGGACTGTCGAGAGCGATGCCCCGTGAGGTTCCGGGTGCGCTATGCTTACTGGAAACTCTCGTACCCAGAAGGAATGGACCGATGCGGATGCGCTCGCGTGTGCTGATGTTGGCAGGGATAGCTGCGTTTGGATGTGTGGCGGGCTCGTTGGCCTCGGCGCAGACGATGGATGCCGACTTTGCGGCGCGGGTGAAGGAGTGGACGACCAAGCCGGAGTTTTCGAGCCCGCTGGTGGATCATCTGCCGCAGGGTGGTGCGGTGCCTTCGCCGAAGGATGTGCTGGGGCACCATATTGGCGCGCCGAAGCAGCTGACGTACTACGCGGACGTGCTGCGCTACTACGATGCGCTGGCTGCGCACTCCAAGCGGATCAAGGTGGAGCGCATTGGCAAGACCGAAGAGGGTCGCGACACGGTCGTGATCTACATCGGGGCCGAGGAGTCGCTGAAGCATCTGGAGGAGAACCGAAAGAACCTGGCGCGGCTGGCGGACCCGCGGGGGGTGACGGATGCGGAGGCGACGGCGCTGATCGCGAAGACCAAGCCGATGTACACGTTGTCGGGTGGGCTGCACTCGGCGGAGCTGGGGCCGCCGGAGATGCTGATGGAGCTGGCGTACCGGCTGATCACGGAGGACTCGCCGCTGATCGAGAAGATACGCAGCGAGGTGGTGGTGGCGCTGATTCCGGTGGCTGATCCTGATGGGCGGGACCGGTCGATCGACTGGTACTACGCGCACAACGTGGATGTGACGGACTACCAGAAGATGTCGGGCGCGCCATACTGGGGCAAGTACACGAAGCATGACGACAACCGCGACATCAACTATGCGGGTCTGGCGAACCAGCACTTCCTGAGCTGGTTTCTGCAGTGGCATCCGCAGGTGATGCATGACCTGCACGAGTCGGTGCCGTTCCTTTATGTGTATAGCGGGCAGGCTCCGCAGAATCCGCTATGGGACCCGATTGTCTACGGCGAGCTGCCGATGCTGGCGAACTGGGATATGAGCCAGTTGACGCGCTATGGCATGCCTGGCGTGTGGAATCACGGGTACGTCGATGCGTGGTCGCCGGGGTATGTAGCGCAGATGGCGACGAACCACAATGCGTTGATGCGGTTCTACGAGATCTTTGGCAATGCAGGCGCGACGACGATGCAGCGGACGGTATCGCAGCCGCCGAACCCTGCGATCTCGGGTGGAGGCGGTGGTGGAGGCGGCGATTATTCGAAGCGCGAGTGGTACCGGCCGAACCCGCCGTACAAGCAGGTGTTGTGGTCGATGCGGAACAACACGAACTATGCGGAGACGGGCGTGCTGACGTCGCTGCAGTTTGCATCGAGCTTTCCGCAGGTGTTGCTGCAGGACTTCTATGCGAAGAGCCGCAATGCAGTGGCGGCGGGCACGAAGGATGCGCCGTATGGGTATGTGCTGCCGTCGACGCAGGAAGACCCGACGCGTGTGGCGTTCGTGATCCACATCCTGCGGATGCAGGGCATTGAGGTGGGGCGGCTGAAGGCTCCGCTGAAGCTGAGCGATGGCGAGTATCCGGCGGGGTCGTTTGTGGTGAAGACGAACCAGCCGTATGGGCCACTGGCGAAGACGCTGCTGGAAAAGCAGGTGGATCCCGATCCGGACCTGACGACCTATGACGACTCGGCATGGACGATGGCGTTGATGACGCATACGGAGATCAAGCCGACGAAGGACATTGCGGTGCAGGCCGCGGCTGTCGATGTGGTGGATACGTTCACGCCGCAGGGCAAGGTGCAGGACGTTGCTACCGCGGCTGTGTATCTCGTGCCCGATCATGGCTCGCCCAACATGGTGACGCTGCGCTATGGGCTGAAGGACGTCGCGATCCAGATTGCGGAGAAGCCGTTCAAGGTAGGTAACGACAGTTATGGCGCGGGGACGTTCCTGGTGCCGGTGAGTGCAGCATCGCAGCTGAAGCCGCTGGCGATGCAGCTCGGGCTGGATGTCGTGGGGCTCGCGAGCGCTCCGCAGATGGCTGCCCATGCCGCTGCGCTGCCGCGCGTGGCCATGTACAGCTCATGGAGTGGCACGCAGGATGTGGGTTGGGTGCGCTTTACCTTCGACCAGTACAAGGTGCCGTACGACCTGATCTTCAAGGAGCGCGTGCTGAAGGGTGATTTGGCGAAGGACTATGACCTGATCCTGATCCCCAACCAGGCGCGCAGCGCGAAGCAGCTTGTCACGGACATCACGAGTGAGGGCAAGCCGCTCGCGTATGAGAAGACGGACAAGTTCAAGTTCCTGGGTGACTATGGCAGCTCGCCGGACATCGGCGGAGGCCTCGGGGTGACGGGGGTTGCGGAGTTCCAGCACTTCGTCGAAGGCGGTGGACTGCTGGTGACGCTGGGTACGTCGAGTGGACTGCCTGCCGACTTTGGTCTGCTGCCGGACATCGATGTCACGGCTCCTGTGGGCAGGTTCTATGCGCCGGGGCCGGTGGTGGAAGCGAACATCCTCCGGCCGGAGAACCCGATCTTCTTTGGGTACTCGGACAAGACGGTGCCAGTGCGTTACGCGAATGGGCCGCTGCTGCGGATGCCAAAGGAGATGGATAGCAAATATGTGCTGATGCGCTTCCCTGGCGGAGACAAGTCGATTCTCAGCGGCTTGTTCAACGGGGCGGATGCCATCAAGGGCCGAGCGTCCGTGGTGGTGGCTCCGGAGGGCAAGGGACAGGTGGTGATGTTCATGACCAACCCGGTGTGGCGCTGGCAGAATCTTGGCGAGTATCGGATGGTCTTCAACACGCTGATGAACATGAAGAACCTGACGCCGGGCGCAGTCGCTGCACCCGATGGGAAAGCGGCCGGCGCTCCGGCGACGGACAAGTAAGCGCTGATGGCGCTGGCCGAGCGAGGGTAGAGGCAACGGCGAGCGCTGCAAGGGCAGCGCTCGCCCAGAAGGCAGGATGACGTCGGACGATCGTTCCTGAGCTGACGGCATGCGGCCAGCGGTGCAAGACTCCAGCAGCAGAACGAAAGCGACGCCGATGCTATAGCTCGGTACCGGGCTTGCGAGGGAATTTTGAGGGGGCTTTGTTGCGACTCCGCAGCATCCCTGAAGCGGGATCGCTGAAGAGGTCTTTGCCACAAACTCGCTGAAATCTGGAGTTTATTGGCGGGGACGACGGGGCTCGAACCCGCGACCTCTGCCGTGACAGCTAAGCTGGATCGCGTAACTTGTTGATACTAGGCGTAGCGGATGGCTCCCTGAGCGCCTTATTGGACCCTCGGCAACGGTTATTGGACCCTTAGCGGACCCACGACCTCTGCCCTCCAAACCTTTGCCCTGCCCATTTCAATGAGACTCGAATCGCAACTATTTAGGCGAACAGACGGCGACAATCCTCTGCCGCAGCAAGGCAGAGGACACGGGTCCGAAAAAGCTGATTGTCAGCCGCACTGCATGGAAATTGACTGCCGGATATGCTGGAGCACTATGAGCATCACAAAACCAACAATCGGCAACGGAAGGAGGCCGATGGCGCCGATCATTTTCCGCGTTGATTTTGCGGTGAGTCTCTTAGAGCATGAGGGCGACCCGAGCGACTTCATCACTGTCTACGAAGGAAACATCATCGGAATGGCAGATGATGACAGTGAGCAAAAGATAGGAACGCTCATCCTTTATATCGTGGAAGCAGGCCGAGCCATGAACGAGGGGATGTCGCTCTTCGATGTCATGGACTGCCTGGATGGCGATAGCTGCGACTGTTTTGCCAATCTCTTCGATCCTGAAACCGAACAGTTGAAACCAGAAGTGGAGCAGTTGATCTCAGAAAATCGGGCGACGCAATGGGACATAATGCTGATCGAACGGCTTGAACTGCTTCCTGAGTACCACGGCAAGGGTCTCGGGAAGAGAGTCGCACTTCGGGCAATTCAGAAGTTCGGGGAAAACTGCGGTGTCATCACCTGCGTACCCGTTCCTCTCCAATTCTCCGGTCTTGGGCCAAACGACAAAAGACCGAAGGGGATGGCATCGGCCCAACGACATGTCCGAGATTTTTGGAAGGGTGTTGGGTTTGTTCGGATACCAAGAAGTGACTATTACATCTGGCCTCAATGAACCGTCGAGCTTTTCGGCTCGGGGAAGATCAACCCTTCTCGATATGATTACCGCTCTTGGCGAGGTAGATTGCACCCGATTCTGAAAGCCGATCCAGAAGACCACAGACAAGGTGACGATAAGCGCTGCTTAGCTCATATTCGATATGAAGCACAATGTCGCTCATGTCTTTGCGCACAACAATTCCGTCCGCTTCCAAGCGTCGAAGATGCTGCGCCAGCACCTTTTTGGATGCGCCGGGGATCAATCTTCCAAGCTGCCCAAGGCGGACCGGACCATGGCGGAGATTCCATAGGATATGTACTCTCCATTTTCCTTGCAGGAAGATCTCAACAGCGAGTTGAGAACTGCGAATTGCCGGAATGAATGTTTTGTCGCTCTGTTTAAATCGCATACCGGTGTCGCTCATTTAGGCTCGTTCACCATTCCCGACGGACATTCTCATAGCTCTCCCGTCGGCTCGTTGCATCTTGCACGGAGAGAGAAGGCTCATTCATGGGGCGATCATGATGTGGTCACGCCACACAGCGATTCGATGGGTACTTGGGTCCAGCGCCGTCACTTGAACTTCGTACTCGCCTGATTGCATACCACTGAGCGGTACCTTTATGCGAATGGGCGTGATGCCTAAACTGCTTTCTGCAATTGGTTCAGCTTCGATGGCTGGAGTTTCCATGGTCTTCTGCTCTCCACGGAAGAAGGTAACGTAGGCAACGATAGGACCGTGTGGCAGAGGCGCTGGGGTGCTTCCCGCGTTATCACCTAGATAAGCCTGCAGGAGCACTTCCATCTCGCGGTCCTTGCGGAAAAGGCGTGTCACGCTAGGGATGAGCTTGCCTTCGGAATTCACCAGCGGATCAACGGCGTCGTTCTTCACCTGATGCTTGCCCTTAGTCGTATTGAACAGCGCAGATTTGCTATCGACACGCTGATTGCTTAGCACCACCGAACTGATGGGCAGCTTCTTCGTCTCGTTGTTTAGATTGGGGATGGTGAAGCTGGTCTGATAGGTGCCGATGCGTCCCGTTTCGTCATCGCGCGCCAGGAACTTGATGGTGTAGCGGCCGGGCAGCAGGGTCATGCCGGTGCTGTATTCAATGGGGCGCTTGCTGAGTTCGGCTGCGGTGGCGTCGCTCAACTTCACGTCCACGTTGTCCCGCAGATTGGTGACAGTATTGCCGCCGATCTCATCCTTTACCTCACAGACGAAGTCGATGATGGTGTGTTCGGAGCTGAACTTCTTAGCAAGGGCGAGTTCGTGCCCGGGGATTTTGACCGTGATGGGCACGTAGTATTCCGCGCGGTTGAGTTGGAAGTAGTTCAGCTCCATCGCTACTGTAAGTTCAGTGATTGGATCGCCGAGCATCAAGGCATCCTCCAACTGGCGTTCCTTCTCCGTGCCGTTGAAGCTGCCGAACTCTTTATTGGCGTAATAGCCCTTTCGGTAGTCGAGTGATGCCTGTAGTGTTGCTCCTACGGTGATATTTATCTGGCGAAAGGCCCCGTTCTGTGCGGTGTTGCTGGTGTAGTAGCCGATGAGATAGTAGTCGCTGACTGCCTTCTGCGCCCGCACAATACCGGCGTCGAGATCGTTGTTATCGAGGAACACTTTACCCCCGGTATCAGCGGCCAGGGCGTATAGCGTGTCCTGCGACTGTTGAAAGCGATCGTTCGAAGCCTGCGCCGACGCTCCGTTGTATATCCCCTGGTTGCCGGGCGAGCCCTGTGATGCATCGCCGAGAGGAGCGCCGGCGACAAGTCCGCGCGCATCGATGGGCCAGAAAGACACGCCTGATTTCACCGCAGCTTCCACAGTAGCGTGCAGCTGCGCCTGATTATCGTTGCCGTTCAGACGTAGGCCGCTGGCGAAATATAGGAGCGTCTTCTTTTCATTCATCGCGCCTAGCATCGCTGCTGCGGTCTGCAGCGCGGAGAGTTGGCGATCCGTGTTGAAAATGTTGAACTCACCGGAGTCCTGACCGAAGGCAGCGCCCGTATCCGAGCTGCTCGCATCGCTGATACCCTCATCATCGCCTTGACCTTCGCCGACGATCATCGTCTCAAGGATGGAGAGTATCTTGTTGCGGTCGTCTGTAAAATCCTGCAACACATCGACCGAACCGCCTTGGTAGCGCAGAATGCTGACAAGGTCAGCGGCGGTCATCTGAGTGCGGATGAACTTTTGCGCGGACTGCAACGCACGTAACTGGTCATCCGGCTTCATGGCCGTCATGTCGAAGTACATGGCGATAAGGCGCTTGTCCTTGTACTGCGCGCCTTGCGAGTAGGAAGTGCGTACCAGCTTTTTATAGATCTTGACATCCTCTTCGTCGGGGCCTTGTTTTGGCAGTGGTACTGCGTCAGTGGGAAGCGATTCATGCTCGAAGACGCGAATCTTCTGCGGCGTGCCGTCTTCCGTGATGGTGAAGTCGCTGGCTTTCAAGTCCGGGATGAACTTGCCACTCTTGTCCTTGATGACGACGGCTTCGGTGACGAGCTGCGACTTCACAGTGAGCGTGAAGGTACTGTCTTGACCCTGCGGCTGGTTAGTGCCAATGGTCTGCGCGAGGGCAGGAAGTGCGAGCAGAGTTGTGATGAGTCCGAGAGCTTTCATGATTAGAAGCGGAGCCTCCCACTGAGTTCGAATGCCCGCATGGCGTTTGCCGATGCGGGCAGGCCGAAGGTAGTACTGTTGGTGAGAGTGTTCCAGCCGGTGAACGCGACGTGATTCAGCACGTTGGTGGAATCGATGCGTATATCCAGCGAGAGTGGATCGCGGAGCTTGAAGACACGCGCCAGTGATGAGTCAAATGCGACTGCGTTGGGACCTTCAATGGAATAGCGTCCCGCGTTGCCGAACTGTCCCGCTGCCGGCGTGGCGAACGCCGCCGCGTTTAGGTGGTAGCCATTGCTGACGGTGTACAGATCGGCAGCGGTGCGGTTGGGCCGGATAGTTCCTGCGAATCCCGTGCCTGGCAGCGTGGTGTAGTAGATGGGCGTCTGCGGCAGACCGCTGCCCGCGCTGAGCGACCCGGAGAGCGTCCACTGTTTTAGGACCTTGCCAGTCCAGCCCGTCAGCAGCGTGCCGCCGCCGATTCCCGTACCGGAGGTGTACTGGAAGGTGAACTTCAGCAGGTGACGCTGATCAAATGACGAGCGGCTACGCTCTGCCTGTAGGTTCTCCCAGTTCTGCGCGATGGTGTCAGAAGGTGTGTTGTAAGGGTCTAGCGCGGAGTTGTAAGTGGTGGTGGAACCACCGCCCAGGTAGGCGTCGTTGTCGATAGAGTGCGCGTAAAGGTAGTCCAGCGTGGCTGTGAAGCCACTGCGGAGGCGGCGGCGCAACTGCACTTCACCTGCGTGGCGGATCGAGTTGCCGTTCGATGTGCGATAGAGGAAGCCTCGTGGACACGATGCGCATGTCGGTGCAGGTTGCGTGGTGGTGCCGTACGACGGCGCATAAGTGTTAGGCAGGAACTCCTGCGGGCCGCGTGTGCCCTCCGATCCAAGATATGTTCCCGTCAAAACGATGGAGCCGGGTAGGTCCTGCTGCGCGGACAGATTCCAGATTTGTGCGTAGCCGACGCGGAAGTTGGGGTCGATGGCGAAGCTGTCGGACGTGATCCCCGCGCAATCCTGGAAGCCGTTTACCAACGTCAACGCGCAGGTGCTGCTGTTCGACACACTCAGGCTCTTGGACAACGGTGCCTGCTGGGCCATACTGCCCGCCGCCGAGAGATATACAGACGTGTCCACGTAAATGCCGTAGCCGCCGCGAATGACCAACGGCGTAGCTGGAAGTGGTCGCCACGCAAAGCCGAAGCGCGGCTGGAACTTGCGGTGGTCCGGACGGACAAGAGATGAGGGATAGTGCGTCCCAGTAAGAGGCCCGACAGGATTTGACCCAAGCACCGGCTGCACGGCGGTGAAGCCAGGCGCGACATCAAGGTTGACGAGGCGATCTTTTAACTCTGTGATGGGCGCGCTGTAATCCCAGCGAATGCCCGTGGTCAGCGTCAGTTCCGGCTTCACGCGCCAGTCATCCGTGACAAAGAGGTCACTGACAGATTCGCGGAAGTACTTGTCCGCATTGCCGAAGGCGACTTTGCTGGCGTCCGGCACACCAGTAAGAAAATCCCGCAGGTCAGAGCCTGTTGCTTCGCCTGTAAAGGCAAAGGTGCCGCGAGGATTTGCCTGCTGCAACTGGTTGAACTCCTGCCGTCGGAAGTCGCCACCGAAGGTGACGGTATGGCGCCGGTACGTCCACGTTGCGTTGATGCCAACACCGTCCGTCTGATTACGATCAAGGGCGCTTATGCCGTCTGTGAGCGACGCTATGCCGCTGGAGAAGTTCAGCGTGGGCGGTCCCCAGTTTGTAGGGTCCTGCAAATTACCCGTAATTCCCGCATTCCCGCTGACGTTGATTAGATTCGCGAAAAACGGTGTCACGTCAGTGCTCAAACGCGAGAAACGGTATGTCGTCGCCACAAAGAACTGGTGCGGAAAGCGATGCTGCCACGTCACGTCTGAGTCAATGCCGAATGTCTTCGTAGTGTCACGGAAGTGGAACAGGTTGGTTGTGTCCGCACGAGAGTTCAGAAAGGCAAACTTGCCGTTCATGGTGTCGCGACGGCCAATGGTCTTGTCCAGGCGCGTCTGAAGTGAGTCAACATGGTTATTGTTGAGCACCTGTGTCTGGTAGTTGTATTGCGTGCTGCCTGCGAGGTTTGGCAGTGGATACAGCGCCAGCAGCGCGGCGGCTTGCGGCGTCACGGCGACAGTTCCGGTGGGCAAGATGCCTGCGCGTTGCGTTGCAGTCGGCACCAGGCCGGACTGCGTAAAGGCTTCCGGGTTCCGCGTCCATTGATATGCCGCAAAGAAGTTCGGACCGTTGTAAAACAAATGGGGGACACGAATCGGTCCACCCAACGTTGCAACACCCGTGAAGGTGGAGTACGACGCCTTTGGCGTCTGGAGGCCGGTGAGGGAGTACGGTCGCGCATCGAACGGCGAAGCACTCAACTTGAAGCCGAGGCTACCCGTGTACAAACTCTTGCTGCTGGCACGACGCGTGCCAAACGCTTGTGCCAGCGAGTACTTACTAGTGGCCGCGTTGTTGTTGCTGCCGTTAATCAGCAGGCCGTCTGCGGCCTTGTCCGCGTCACTATCTGTTGGCGGAGCCGAGGGAGAGGGTGCGTCCGTCCCGTCCTTCGTTCTCATTGTTGACTCGTCTGTAACGGCAGGCGCGGACGGCTGTACGGTCTTTGCCGATGCGCGCAGGTCGGACAGCGGCAGCATCTCCATCTGGACCGCTGCGGACGGCGTTGTTTCAGGGACAGCGACCGTGGTATCGGCAGCCTTGAAGCCCTGCATCTCAAAGTGCAGATGCCAGTCTCCCGCACTGAGTGAGAGAAACTGAAAACCTCCCTCAAGATTGGTAACTGTGGTCAGCGTCCGTTCGTTCTGGCTAGCAATCACTGTGACGCCCGGAAGCGGTGTGCCATCTACCAGAACCCGCCCACGATGCTCTTGCGCGAATGCGGAAGCTCCGACGACAGACGCGCATAGCAACAAAATCGACGCGCAGCGGGTCACTGTTGGCATTAGACTGACCTCTAACTTTCTCCAACCACTGGGAAATAGCCATGATTCGGCCGCGCGTGGGCGCACCAACGCGCGACGTTGACGTCGGGTGGGTCCGTGCGACTTACCGTAGGTTCTTAAGGAAGCGGCTAGTTTTCCTTTGGCCGGTCGATATGGTCGATGACCAACGTCGGCACGGGGCCTCTACTCGGCTGCAACTTCAATCCCAACTGGTCTTGAAGAGCAGTGAACAAAGGCGGTGCATCGTCGCTGTGTTCCGCTTGCGCGAGGTCTGGTGACCACTTGAGCGTCAGATCGTATCTCGCAGGCAACCCGGTTTTATCGATAACAACGCGGTCGGTCTGCCGACTAAGATAATTGGCTAACGCCTTCATGTGGAGGTTCGATGCTGTGACTTGCATCCCATGCATGTGCATCAGGTCATCTTCACCGGCCTGCGACGAAGGCTTGAACTTGACGCCGGATTTTGCGACAACCAAGTCGTAAACCGGCATGATTTTGGTGTCGGTGTGCGTCTCTAAATGAAACCGATCCATAATCAAGCGGCGCGCCATGACACGAACCTGATCGTTGGTTAAGCTTTTGAGCGTTTCCGGATCTGCATCGAGCACCTTCGCCTTGATATCAAAACGTTCTGATTCCGCCCAGGCCGGCAGACCTGAAATCAGGTCGGGCCGAATATCGTATGCCAACTGCAGTAGCCTTCTGATGGTGGTATTACCCATCTCGAAGACAGCTCCATCTACGTTGATATGTATGTCGGTACTTCCAGAGTTGTTGGGGCGAACAGTAGAGACATCGTACTTAGGAAGTTCAGCGCTTTGCTGTTGCGCCGACATATCAGACAGGGACTGAACACGGGCAGCGACCAACGCTGGCTCAGTAGCCTCCGCTTGGCCCAACATTAGCGGAGTTGCAACCGAAGCTAGAGTGAAGGTCGAGAGCAGTAGTCTGCCAGGCCAAGTGAGCCGCGCTCCCGGCTGTCCTCGTAAAATCTGCGCGATGCGATGTTTCAGGTCCGCGCCAGTCACACCGGCAACAAGGGCCGTTTCCGGCGTTACGCATAGTTCGCAGACCTTCAAAATGCTTTCGGCATACACTTTCGGAGCGTGCTTGAGAGCCAATACCTCTTCGTCACATGCACACTCGCGCTCCTCTTCAAGTTTTCGGCCTAGCCACCACACCATAGGGTGGAACCAGAACACGGCTTCGACGAACATATGCAGCGCCGCGCAAAGATTGTCAAAGCAGCGCACGTGACAAAGCTCGTGAGTGAAAATTGCTCTCATCTGCGCGTCGTCGATGCGTTCGGATACTGCCTGAGGCCAAATCAATATCGGACGGAACATGCCATACACGCCGGGTTGCTGCAACGTCTTTGACGATGAGATACGCAACTGCGGCCATTTGCGAGAATTCATCTTCCGCAGAGTGTCTACCTCACGTCCCTGAACGAGGAACTCGTTCTCACGAACTATCTGCGCAGCCTGAACCCAAGACCTCAGCCACAGCAGAACCACTACAAGGAAACCGGCCAGCCAAACAATCAGCAATGCCGGAATGATGTGACTCCATGCCATCCCAGCCGCGACCGCAGGTTGCAAGTCGGTCGGGCCTGTATTTCCCATGCCACTTGAAACGAATGGCGTCGCAACTTGCTGTATGACATTGACGATCTCAGAGCGACCTGACTGCTGCACTCGTCGCGCCAGAAGTGAATCGCCCAGAGCCATCAAGAAGGAGAACGGAACAAAAAACTTGAGGGAGGCCGTCAGCCACAACCAGTAGCGAATTCGGGCCTCATTCTTTCGAAGCAATATGTTGATCAGCGCTACCGCTGCTCCAAACGCCGTAGACTGCCATAGGTGATTTCTGAGAGCCGGGCTGAACTGCTCCAGAAGTAGCTGGAGATTCGTTGGCATCATCGCGGCTCCCTCTTTTCCGTGTGCTCTTTCAAGAGCTTCTGGGCTTCCTTGATGTCCTCGCCTGTCATTTTGCCCGACTGGATGAGGTGCGCGATCACCGGTTGAACACGGCCGTCGAAGAAAGAGAAGAATTCATCCACGAGTCTTCTATGTGCCGCAGTACGTGAAAGCGTCGCCCGAAAGATGAGGGAGTTGCCGATCTTCTTTGCCCGCTCCACTGCCCCCTTTGCTTCAAGGCGGTTCACCATTGTTTGGACAGTTGTGTAGGCAGGTCGCCCTTTCTCTGGGAACTCCTCATGAATCTCGCGCACGGAACATTCGCCCTTCGTCCATAGGGCGTCCATGATTTGCATTTCCAGCTTCGACAGCTTCGGAATTGGCATACGCTACTACCTCTGTGGTTGAAGGTACTACTAGTGTAGGAGGGTGTCAACTGCCAATTCATCCAAGGCCCTTCCAAAGACCTCAACTGTGAGCGTGAGCCGAAGCCGGCACATTACGGGAGCCAGGTGGAGGAAGAAAGGACCAAGGGAAAGAATGCAAAGAGGAGGAACTTGACTCTTTGCCGCGCAGCCGGCGAGCGGGGGCCGGAGTGAAGCGAATGAGGGTGCAGGGGGAAAACAGCATGTGTTCCCCCTGCCGTCGTTTTCGGCGCAAGAAGTAGGGCGGCAGGTCCGCCGCCCCAGAGGACTGGAACGATCTAGGCCGCTTTCTTTGCAGTCTTGGTTGCTGGCTGTGATGCCTTCTTCGCTTTCTCCTTCACCGCGAATTCCTGCCGTACTTTCGCCGCGATGGCTTCGGTGTCCACTTTGTAGGCAATGGCAGCCTCCTTGAGAACGGAGCTTGGATTGCCACGCGAGGCCGCCAACAAGATGCAAGCCTCCACCAACAGCCGCGAGAGCGTACCTTCATCCGCACGGCGAAGGAAGGCGTTCAGGGTCTTCTGCAACCCTCCATCGTCACGCTTCCGCCGGATACCGTGCTGCCGCGCCAGCAGCTCGATACGGCTCTCATCGAGTACCGATGCCAGCCGCTCGATGACAAACAGCAGGTCACGTTTGAGCAAACGCACCGGCACAGCGGAGCCGATGGCGGAGAGTACGCGAAGTCCGGTTGCATTCGCAATGGCCTGTTCCTTGCGCTGCTTTTCCTGCTCGGCCTTCCAGCGTTGATCGTCGCGGTCGGCCTTCTGTTTCGGATGATGCACCGGGCAGGCAGGATTGGCGCACACTTTATGGAGCGTTCCGATATCGGAGCCTTCGGTGATGATGGCCTCGGTGGTGAACTTGCACACCTTGAACTCCGGGCGCTTCGCTTCGTCCGTAGACTTCGGCTTCTCATCCCGAATAGCGGTGTACTTGTTGCGCGGCAATACCGGACTGCCTTCCTTCTGTCCACCATAAGCCGTGCTGATCTGCACCAGCTCCGGCTTGGCGGCGATGGCCTTCGCTACATGCGCAGAGACTTTGGCCTGATAGCAGGTAGGGTCGGTGCAACGGTCGCCCTGTCTGCCGAGGTCATCCCCAAACAAGAGTTTGTTATGACCTGTCCGCTTGGGGCAATCGGCACAACTGCCGGCGGCGGGAACAAGCTGCGCATCGCGCTTGTTGAATGGCGCATCCTTCAGGACAAGCAGGATGTTGCTGTCAATCCAGAATTGCAGGTTGCGGACGGGCAGCAGGATACTCGCTGGTTTTGAGGCTCCGTTGTAGACCTCTTTGAAGCAAGCCCTGAGTGCTTCCTCCTGCTGGTCGGCTGGCAGTTTCGCCAGCAACAGAGCATGTCCCACGCCGATTTCATCGGCATAGAAGGCATCGACGGCGGACGGAATGAGGTCGGTCAGCTTGAGGCGCTGCGCGACGAAAGCAGGGCTTTTCCCAACACGCGCTCCAATCTCCTCGATGCTGTACTTGGGTTCCTCCAAATCGAGCAATGCGCGGAATCCCTGCGCCTCCTCCATCGGATGGATTTCGCTTCTGACAAGGTTCTCTACCAATTGGGCCTCTAACGCCTCGGCATCGGAGAGGTTGACGATGCGTACGGGAACAGTTGGAGATTCGGCTATCTGCGCGGCACGGTAACGCCGTGCCCCTGCGATGATCTCGAAGCCGTTCTCCGTGATGGGACGCACCAGCAGTGGAGACAGAACGCCCTGGGTACGGATGGAGTCGGCCAGTTCTTTCAAGGCGGTTTCCTCGAAGGTGCGTCGGGGATTGGTCTTCGATTCATTCAAGAGCGACAGTGAGACGTTGCGGTATTCGGTGGCTTGGATGACTTGGGTTTCCATGAGAGTGTGCTCCTTTCGAGCGGTTGAGGAGTGAAGGGTCACAGAGCGGCACACGTCGGGCATGGTTCCGCTCCAACGGGAGCGGACTAGCCGAGGATGCACTTGTCCGTGAAGACTTCGCAGAAGCCCTGCACACGCAGATTGTTGTCCCACAGCATGGCGAACGCCTCGTGCTGCTGGTGGAGTTGCGTGTAATAGCAGTAGTTGCCTTCCTGAATGAAGCGGCTCCACTGCTCGATACCTGCGTAATCGTTCCGGTAGTAGAAGACGTTCAGATGAGCGCCACCTGCGAGGCCAAGCTCAAAGCACATCTCCGGGTCGCGCATGGCATCCCCATTCTGGACGCCGTAATGAGCTACGGACAGAGAGGGCAAACCGCAGGGGCCGGACTCATCAACGGCCTCGATGACGAGTTCCATATAAGGCGGGTTCTCAATCTTGAGGTAGAGGCTAGGCCGCCAGCCTCCCCCTTTGCGAAGGATGTCGAGTACGGTCTTCATGCGGCCACCTCCGCAAGCTCGTCGGTGGCTTCGTCCGCGATGGGCGGTTCCAATGCGGCAAGGATGATGCTGGCGGTCTGTTGAATCACTTCCAAGCTTTCGGCCAGCAGCGAGGCATTGCCGTGGTAAAGCTGGATGTAGTCTGCCTTATGTTGTGCTCAACATAATGCCGATTATGTTGTCCTCGCGGTTATGTGACGTTCAGCGGTTGAGACCCTGTGAACGCTGGGGATGGCGGTTTTGAAGACAACATAAGTCGAAGGGCT